>CAWEGV010000013.1:0-498580 GCA_963808615.1 uncultured Actinomycetota bacterium | reverse complement strand
CAGCCGCTCCTACGAGCGCGACTACGTCGACACCGCCGCCGTCCTGGCCCGCTACAGCGCCGGGCAGGCGATCGGCTTCGCCCGCCGACTGGACCCGGGCCTGGACGACCGGGACTTCGCCGCCGCCGGCCATCGGCTCGACCGCATGCCCGACGAGGCCTTCACGTCCTTCGGCCTGGGACCCGACGACGTCGGCGCCCTGCGGAAACGGTTCGCGGACTGGCCCCGGACCTGAGCACTTCCGCGCAGCCGTCATGCAAGTTAGCGGTAGAATGCGCAAATTGCGCACACGCTAGTGCGCGCGCCGTAGGCCGGGAGGACGGTGACGTGTCCAGGTACGAGCGGTGGAACGCGCTGCTCGAGCTGATACCAGGCGACGGGCAGCTCGGCGTGGCGCAGGCCGCGGACGCCCTCGGCGTGTCGCAGGCCACCATCCGCCGTGACATGGACCAGCTGGCCCGGCAGCAGCTGCTGACCAGGACCCGCGGCGGCGTGATCGCCGGCCACGTGTCCTACGACCTGCCGCTGCGGTACAAGACCGCCCGGCACGCCGAACAGAAGCAGCGCATCGGCCGGGCCGCCGCCGCCCTGATCGCGCCGGGCGCCGCGGTGGCGCTGAACGGCGGCACCACCACCAGCGAGGTAGCCCGGGCCCTGGCCACCCGCCCGGACCTGCAGGACGGCACCGGCGCGCCCGCCGTCACCGTGGTGACCAACGCCATGAACATCGCCAACGAGCTCGCCGTCCGCCAGCACATCAAGATCGTGGTCACCGGCGGCGTCACCCGCGGCCAGTCCTACGAGCTGATCGGGCCCTTCGCCTCCCTGGTGCTGGATCAGCTGACCCTGGACTGGGCCATCCTGGGCGTCGACGCGCTCGATCCGCGGGCCGGGGCGACCGCGCATCACGAGGGCGAGGCCAGCATCAATCACCTCATGGCCACTCGGGCCGAGCAGGTGATGATCGTCGCCGATGGCTCCAAGCTGGGCCAGCGCGCGTTTGCCCGGGTCTGCGACAGCGGCGAGATCGACGTCATCGTCACCGACCGCGACGCCCCGCCAGACACGCTGACCGCCTTCACCGAACGCGGCATCCGCGTCGTCACCGCCTGACCCGAACGCCTCCGCCGGACTCAGCGCGCCTTCATCGTCCATAAAAATGATCTATACTGATTGTAATATGCAGTTTCTGAGCAGAATCATGCAAGTTTCATGGAGCCCGTGATGAGCCACCTGACGGACGAGATCGCCAGCCAGCCGGAATGCTGGGCCAAGGCGATCGAGGCAGCCGCCGCGGCGGCCCCTGCGCTGCCTGCCCCCGGCGAGCGGGTCGCGGCGATCGGCTGCGGCTCTTCGCTCAACGTCGCCCGCTGTTACGCCACCGTGCGCGAGGCCGCCGGCCACGGCGAGACCGACGCCTTCCCCGCCTCCGAGATCCCTCCCGCCAGGCGCTATGACCACATGGTGTACATCTCGCGCACCGGCACCACCACCGAAGTCCTCGACGCGCTCGCCCGGGCCCGGCCCGGCATCAGGACGACGGCGGTCAGCGCCGACCCCGGTTCGCCGCTCGTCCGCCAGGCCACCGCCGCGGTCGTTCTGGATTTTTCTGCGGAACGGTCCGTGGTCTCCAGCCGCTTCATCACCAGCGCGATCGTCCTGCTGCGCGCCCACCTGGGCGAGGACCTGCGGGCCCTGCCCGACGACGCCGCCCGGGAGCTGGCCCGCCCGCTCCCTCCCGGACTGGCCCAACGATCCGAGTTCACCTTCCTCGGCCGCGGCTGGGCCGCCGCGGTGGCCGACGAGGCCGCGCTGAAGCTGCGCGAAGCCGCACGCACCTGGGCCGAGTCGTACCCGGCCCTGGAGTACCGGCACGGCCCGATCAGCGTCAGCGACGCCAGCACCGTGGTATGGGCCCTGGGCCAGGTGCCGCCCAGCCTGCTGGCCGACGCCCGGCGCACCGGGGCCACGGTCATCGCCCCGGCCGGCGACCCGCTCGTCGGGCTGATCGGCGTCCAGCGGCTCGCGGCCGCGCTGGCCGAGTGCAAGGGCCTGGACCCGGATCAGCCGCGTGCCCTGTCACGTTCTGTCATCCTGGCTTGATGTTGCCGGAGCCGGACGGGGCCGCGGGCGTTGGCCGCCTGCTCACCGGCGGCCGGATCGTGACGCCCGGGGGCGTGCTCAATCCCGGCTGGATCCGGCTGGCGGGCGACCTGATCGGCGCGGTCGGCGCCGGCGATCCGCGCGGCCAGCTGGCCGGGCTGGCCGCCGTCGACCTGCGCGGGCAGTGGGTGCTCCCCGGCTTCGTCGACATGCACGTTCACGGCGGCGGCGGCGCGTCGTTCACCGAGGGAACCGCCGAGCAGGCCCGGCAGGCCGCGGAGTTCCACCGCCGGCGCGGCAGCACCAGCCTGGTGGCCAGCCTGGTCACCGCGCCGGTGGCCACCCTGGAAGCCCGGGCCGCCATGCTGGCCGGCCTGGCCGACGAGGGCGTCATCGCCGGGATTCACCTGGAGGGGCCGTTCCTGGCCCCGGCCCGGCGCGGCGCGCAGGACCCGCGGCACATGATCGCCCCCGACGTGACCGTCTTCGAGCGCCTGCACGCCGCGGCCCGCGGCCACCTGCGGGTCATCACGCTGGCTCCGGAACTGCCCGGCGCGGCCGCGGTGATCAAGGCAGCGGTCCGCTCGGGCGTGACGGCCGCCATCGGGCACACCGACGCCACCGCCGACGTCACGGCGGCGGCCATCGACGCCGGCGCCAGTCACGCGACTCACCTGTATAACGGCATGCGCCCGCCGCATCACCGCGAGCCGGGCGCCGCCGGCGCGCTGCTGGACCGGGACGAGGTCAGCTGCGAGGTGATCGCCGACGGCGCGCACCTGCACGGCATCACGATCCGCCTGACGGCCCGGGCCGCGGGCCCCGGCCGCCTGGTCCTGATCACCGACGCCATGGCCGCCGCCGGCATGCCGGACGGCAGCTACCGGCTGGGCTCGATGAGCGTGAGCGTGACCGGGGGAGTAGCCCGGCTGGCCGGCCACCCCGGCCCGGCCGGTGACAGGCCTGCCGATGACCGGCCAGCCGATGACCGGCCAGCCGATGACACCGGCCCGGCCGGTGGCGCCACGCCGCCCGGCGCGATCGCCGGCTCGACCGCCTCCATGGCCAGCGTGGTCGCTCACGCGATTGCCGCCGGCCTGCCCGTTCCCGAGGTGGCCGCCGCGGCGAGCACCACGCCCGCTCGCGTGCTAGGTCTCGGTCACCGGACCGGAGCCCTGGGCCCGGGTCTGACCGCGGACCTGGTGGTCTGCGACGATGAGTTCCGCCTGCACGCGGTGATGCGGCACGGCCAGTGGCTGGCCGGGCCGCCCTGAACACAGGAAGGCATTCGCAGCCGTGAAAACCGTGACGGTCGCCATCGACATCGACGCTCCGCCGGATGCGGTCTGGGCCGTGCTCTCCGACCTGGCCGCCTACCCGCAGTGGAACCCGCTGTTCCCTAAGGCCAGCGGCAACCTCACCGCGGGCCAGCGGATCACCCTGACCAGCCGTCCCAGCGTCGGGCGCGCGATGAGGATCCGGCCCAAGGTCATGGTCGCCCAGCCCGGCGCCGAACTCCGCTGGGCGCTCAGCCTGCCCGGCATCATCGGCGGCGAGCACTCCTTTACCCTGACCCCAGCCGGCGACGGGACTCACCTGGTGCAGAGCGAGACATTCCGCGGCCTGCTCGTCCGGTTCTCCAAGACCATCGCCGCCGCCGAAACCGACTACACCGCGCTCAACCAGGCCATCAAGCAGCGCGCGGAACGCCCGGCAGGGTTAGCCGCTCTGCCGCACCGATCCGGTCAGCGGCCCGCTCGACGAACTGACCTCGCAGATCACCGTATGGACGCCGGCCTGCCAGGCCTTCTGGTCGGGGAAGACGTACTGCTGGCTCAGGCCGGCGGTGATCAGCTGCGGGTTCAGGTAGCCGCTGATCCGGCTCGCGCAGCCGTTGCCCGCCTCCTGCTGAGCCGCCACGCTGCCGGGCCAGGACTTTCCCGCGAGGCTGAACGTAGCGAACACTTCGGCTTGGTGCGGCGTGGCGCAAGACAGGATCGTGACCGCCAGGCCGTTCTGCGATGAATCGATGCAATCACCTGGCTGCAGGCGGAATACGGCGGCCGGCCGGTACGTGACCACGGTCTTCGGCTTGAAGCCGTGGGTCACGATGGCCAGCACGACGAGCGCCGCCACAGCCAGCACCAGGATGCCGAAGATTAGGGCCATGACGGCCAGCGGACTGGTCCTGCGGCGTTGTCCGGTATACCCGGCTGCCGCCACCTCGAGACCCGGCTCCGGCTCCGTCCCTTCGGCCGCGGATTCCCCAGCAGCGGCGGTCGGCACCTCCCGAGCCGGCTCCTCTGCCGTCGGCGGTTCCCCGGCCTGTGCCTCCCCGGCCGACGCCTCTGCAGTCGCCAGTTCCCCGGCCGGCACCTCCGCCTGCTGCGGAACCGTCACCTCCGCTCCGGGCGGTTCCCCGGCCGCCGGTTCCGAAGTTGGCCCGCTCAGCCCCGCAGGCGCGGCCATGCCATCCGCCTCCATCACGCGCAATGCCCGCCACGGCCGGTCCCCGGGCCCGGCTCTCTGGTCGGACGGCGCACAATCTGGCTCACGACGTGCGCCTTCGCCTCCAGTAATTCCCACGAAATCAATAACGACACATCGGACTAATGGGGCTTTGCGGACCGTGCGGCCAGCCCTGCTCGGGCGGCCCGGCGCGCGACTCGCCTGGCCCCGGGGGACAAGTACCCTTGGCCCGTGCGATTGACGGCATTCTGGGACCGGATGAGGGCGCAGTTCGGCGAGCTATACGCCCAGAGCGTGGCCAAGGACTTCGTGTTCGACAAGCTCGGCGACCGCACCATCGAACGTGCCCTGGCTGAGGGCGTAGACACCAAGCTGGTCTGGCGGGCCGTCTGCGACACCTTCGACGTCCCCGAAACCCTGCGCTAGCCCGAAGCCCGCTCGGATCCGCGCATCGGTCCCGTACGCCAGCTAGCGCTGGTGCGAGGTCTTGACCTTGTCCGGGGCGATCTTCAGGATCACGCGGCCCGCCGGTCCGATGGGATTGGTGTACTCGTGGCCGTTGTAGCGCTGTGACAGTTCGTCGATGTGCTCGCGCGCGGCCTCGCCGCCGACCGTTTCCGTCACGTGCCCGCGGATCTCGGCCCAGTCATAGAAGTCGTCGCTGCGGATCAAGATGGTGACCCGCGGGTCGCGGGCGGCGTTCCTGGCCTTCTGCCGCTGCGGCTCGGTGTTGATCAGAAGGTGCTCGCCGTCGGTGTCAATCCAGGTGAACAGGGCCTGTGGCTGCCCGCTCGGCATCAGGGTCACCACCGCGGCGAGGTTCTTGCCCTTGGCTAGCCGGACCACATCCTCATCGAGCGGCATCTGAACGTCTCCTCGCGCGGCTAGATCTGAGTCTCAGTGAGGTCGGTGGGCTCTCTGGCGGCCATCCCGACCCGGTGCCGATGGTAGCCCCCGCCGGGTGCGGAGCCGCGCCGGCCCCGGCCATCTGGACGCCGAAACCAGCCCGGCCCAGAACGCCCTGGCTTCGGCCGTCAACCTTTTACCGCGCCACGTCGTGGAAAGATTATGTGGCCGCTTATTGCAGGGGACGCGATGACCGCGTATGACCAGGGCGATGTCGTCGGCGCCGAGGAGGCCGGTGCGTCCTTCGAGGAATTCGTCGATGCTTCATCGGCGCGCCTGTTTACGATGGCCCTGTTGCTGACCGGACGGCAGCGGGCGGATGCGGAAGACCTGCTACAGGGCGTGCTTGAACGCGCCTACCGCCACTGGCGGCGGATCTGCCGAAACGGCGATCCGGAGCCGTATGTGCGCCGGATGCTGGTGCATGCGTCGGTGGACCGCTGGCGGCAGCGCCGTCGCCACCGCGAGCAGTTGCAGGCCGCCGCCGTTGAGCCGGCCTCCGGCGACCAGGCGATCCAGATCGCTGATCGGGACCTGCTGCTGCGGGCGCTTGGCCCGCTGCCCGCCGGGCAGCGGGCGGTACTGGTGCTGCGCTACTTCTGCGATCTGACCGAGGCACAGACCGCCGCCACACTGGGCTGCAGCCTCGGCTCGGTAAAGAAGCAGGCGGCCCGGGCCCTGGCCAGCATGCGCGCCAGCCTTGGCCCGGTGGCCGAGCCCGAACCCAGCAGGAGACCCGGACGAGGGGACGGTGCGGTGCTAGATGACTGACCTTGAGCGCAGGCTGCGCGCCGCCATGATGGCGGCGAGCGAACAGGCGCCGGCCAACCTCATACCGGCAATCCGGCGCAGGCACCGGCGGCACGTCCGGAGAGTGGGCATCACGTGCGCGGTCGTGGCGGCATCAATCGCGATTACCGTACCGCCCGTTGCGCACGCGTTGCGAGCAGGTAATCCGCCCGTGGGTCGGCCCGGCGGCCCGGCTGCCACCAGTCCCGTGTCAGGCTCATCAACGCCGTCAGTGGCGCCGGCCGGCTCGCCGGCGGGCGCCTGTCCGGCTTCCGTCGGCGCGCTGGCCTCGAGCTGGCGTGACAGCAGCCTCCGGGCCGGCCCGGTCTGGTTTGCCTACGCTCGCTCCCAGGGCTACGTCCGCCTCGGCGGTTCAGCGGGTGATCACCGAGGCAGCGGCCAGCTCGAGGTGGGCGTGATGATCATCGAGGTCGACTACGGGTCGCGGGCCGTCCTGACGGTCGACCCGGGTGCGCGGTCATACTTCAGGTTCCTCAACGGCTTCGATAACAGCAGCGGCTCCGACCCGATCAGCGCCGGGCTCACCAGCCTGACTCTGGTGAGCTGCCCTGCCGGGACACCGCCAGGAGACAACGGCTCGGTTTCGGACTACTACCTGGGCTTCATCATCAAGGCAGGCAGTGATGCGCTCGTCAGCATGCGGGCCTCGTCCGCGGCCCGGCCCGTCCCGCTGGTCTTCAGCTGCCTGCGCGCAGGATGTAATACGTAAGAGCCGGCCAGGGGGGTGTCGAGGACGAGCCAGCGGCCGCCGTGCCTGGCCAGGATTTTCGCAGAATTTCTCGGTGTCTTCGGCGTGTCTCCCATGATCGAATACACGTTCGCTCTATAGTGGACGAGTGGCAGTGGTCCCAGTCACCGGTGCCTCGGATCACGGTCACGGAAATCCCCGACGACGGGCACCTCGCGAAAATGTCAGTAGGCCCGCGTAGCTTGTCAGCGATGCCCGCCGGGGGATAGCCGGCGGGACCACAACTAAGACGACCTGGGCGGTGCGGGAAGGTGCCCGCAGGCCCTTAACCCCGGCAGGGAGTCCTCAATGGCAGCAAACAGCAGGCCCCTCGAGCGGGCGGGCGACAGGGACAAGGCCCTGGAGACTGCGCTCCTGCAGATCGAGCGGCAGTTCGGCAAGGGCTCGGTCATGCGCCTCGGCGAGGAGACGCGGGTCCCGGTCGAGGTGATCCCGACCGGTTCGATCGCCCTCGACGTGGCGCTCGGCCTCGGCGGCCTCCCGCGCGGCCGCATCGTCGAGATATACGGACCGGAGAGCAGCGGGAAAAAGGGGGGGGGGGGGGGGGGGGGGGGGGGGGGGGGGGGGGGGGGGGGGTTTTTTTTTTGGGGGGGGGGGGGGGGGGGGGGGGGGGGGGGGGGGGGGGGGGGGGGGGGGGGGGGGGGGGGGGGGGGGGGGGGGGGGTGGGGGGGGGGGGGGGGGGGGGGTGGGGGGGGGGGTTTCGGGGGGGGGGGGGGGGGGGGGGGGGGGGGGGGTGTGGGGTTTTGGGGGGGGGGGGGAGGGGGGGGGGAGGGGGGGGGGGGGGGGGGTGGTTTTGGGGGGGGGGGGGGGGGGGGGGGGGGGGAGGGGGGGGTGAGTGGGGGGGGGTCTCCCGCGGCCCAGTTTCATCGCTAACGCATGCTCCCCACAACACGACCGTGGCACTCCACGCCGTTGCGAACGCGCAGAAGGCGGGTGGCATCGCCGCGTTCATCGACGCCGAGCACGCGCTCGACCCGGACTACGCTCAGAAGCTCGGCGTGGATACTGATGCGCTGCTCGTCTCGCAGCCGGACACCGGTGAGCAGGCGCTGGAAATCGCCGACATGCTCATCCGCTCCGGGGCTATCGACGTCGTGGTCATCGACTCGGTCGCCGCTCTCGTCCCGAAGGCCGAGATCGAGGGCGAGATGGGCGACAGCCATGTCGGCCTCCAGGCCCGCCTCATGTCCCAGGCCCTACGCAAGATCACCGGGGCACTCAATCAGACCAAGACCACGGCTATCTTTATTAATCAGCTGCGGGAAAAGGTCGGCGTCATGTTCGGCTCGCCAGAGACCACCTCTGGCGGAAAGGCACTTAAATTCTACGCCACCATTCGCCTCGATATACGACGAATAGAGACTCTGAAAGACGGTACCGAAGCAGTAGGTAATAGGACGAAGATAAAAGTAGTAAAGAACAAGATGAGTCCTCCTTTCAAAGTCGCGGAACTGGATATCCTATATGGAATAGGAATTAGCCGCGAAGGCGGTCTTATCGATCTTGGCGTGGAGCAGGGGATCGTGCGCAAGTCGGGTGCCTGGTACACCTACGAGGGCGATCAGCTCGGTCAGGGCAAGGAGAACGCCCGTAATTTCCTGCGCGAGAACGAGGACCTGGCCAACGAGATCGAGAAGCGGATCAAGGAGAAGCTGGGTGTGGGCCCGCGCATCGACGCGGAAACCACGCCCGCCGCCCCCGCCCCCGCCGCCCCCGTCAAGGCCGGTAATGGGGCGGGCAACGGGGTCACCAACCTGCGGCCGGTTACAACGCCCCCCGATGCCACGGTCTAGTCGGTAACCAGCGATGACACCTGGCAAGCGGGCTTCGGGGTCACCGGCCGAGACCGAGATCAGTACCGAATCGGTCGGCAATCGTACCTGTGTCAAGGTCGTGAAGAACAAGTGCCTCGCCCAGGGGACCCGAGTCTTCGATCCGGTGACGGGGCTAACTCACCGCATCGAGGAGATCGTCGACGGGCAGCTTCCAGTGCATGTCGTGTCGGCCGATAAAAACGGTGCGCTAAGCGTTCGCGAAATCCGGTCCTGGTTCGATGAGGGCGAGCAGGAAGTCATCGGCCTCAGGCTGCGTGACAGCACCGAGCTGTGGGTCACGCCCGACCACAAGATCCTGACCGAGCGCGGCTGGTGCCTCGCGGGCGAGCTCTCATGCGGCGACAGGGTAGCGAGGCCGCGCAGCTTCCTTGGCTTCGGCTCACACGAGCCGATGCCGCCCGAGCACGCCCGGCTTCTCGGCTACCTGATCGGCGATGGCTACGTCGGCGGTAAGACGCCAGTTCACTTCATCAACGTGGCGGAATCCTTGCAGCGGGACGTGGCGAAGATCGCGGCCGCCCTGGGCTGCGAGGCGAAGCCCACGGGAAGCGGGGATGTCGCCCTTTCGCACCGGCCAGGAGAGAAAAACGGCGTCCTCGAGCTCTGCCGCCAGGCAGGGATATTTGGTTTCCTGGCGCCGGCGAAGAAAGCGCAGGCGGTACTCTTCAGACCCGAGATCTCAGCGGAAGTAGTCGGTAATTTCATTTTCGGCTACTTCGAGACCGATGGCTACGTGTCCCGGGAGCAGACCGGTGGAATCCGGGTCGGTTTCTCGACCACCTCCGAGCAGCTCGCCGAGCAGGTCCACTGGCTCCTGCTTCGGTGGGGCATCGGCAGCAGTGTTCAGCGGCGTGATCCTCGCGCACAGCGTGGGGGCCTGATAAAGGGTCGCCGGGTATCCGGGAAATATCCGTGCTGGGAGGTAAGGGTTTCCGGAGTGGAGAACGTGTCGGCCTTTGCCGGCGCAGTCCCGATGTGGGGACCGCGAGGTCAGGTAGTGACACGGGAACTGGCCGCCTTGCATGGCCGGTACCGCGGATCGCAGCGTATCTACATGTCCCGGGATATCGCCCAGCCCGTGCTGAGCCACCTCGAACGGCGAGGTGTGACCGCGCCGCTCGCCGCCAAGATCATCGGCGAGATCGCAGGCGACCCACGGGGCGGTATGAAGGTGGTGCTCGGTGCCTCGCGTATGCGTCGCGACCGGTTGCAGCTGCTGGCCGACGCACTCGATGACCCGTTCCTCCACCAGATCCTGGCGGATCAGCTCTGGTTCTGCCGGATTCGGGAGATCCTGCCTGTCCGGCACACCCGCACCTTCGACGTGGCGGCGGCCGACCTGCACACCCTGGTCGCGGAGGACGTACTCGTCCACGATTACGCCCCGTCCAATGGCTCCGCTCCAGCTGGGAAAGCCAGCAACGGAGACGGTGGCGGAAGCGCTAAGCTCCGGTCGATTAACTTCCCGGCTGCCACGGCTCTAGTCGGTAACCAGCGATGACACCTGGCAAGCGGGCTTCGGGGTCACCGGCCGAGACTGAGGCCGCTGACCCTGAAGCTCAGGCCAGGCAGATCTGCCTGCGGCTGCTGACGGCTGCGCCCCGGACCCGGGCGCAGCTCGCCCAGGCGCTGCAGCGCAAGGGCGTGCCCGGCGAGGCGGCTGAGGCTGTGCTCGGGCGCTTCACCGACGTCGGCCTGATCGACGACGCGGCGTTCGCCCGGGCCTGGGTCGAATCCCGGCATTACAGCCGCGGGCTGTCCCGGAGGTCGCTGTCGGCCGAGCTCCGCCGGCAGGGAGTCGATAACGAGGAGATCCGCGAGGCGGTCAGCACCCTCGACCCGGAGCAGGAGGTGGCCACCGCCCGCCGCCTGGTCGAGCAGAAGATGGCGGGCAGCCGGGGCCAGCCGTCCGAGACCCGGGTCAGGCGGACCGCAGGCGCGCTGGCCAGGAAGGGCTACCCGCCTGGCCTGGTCTTCCGGCTGGTCAAGGAGTACCTGGAGCAGGAAGGCGCCCAGGACGCGGCCGCCCTCGAGCTGGACGCCGACCAGTACCTCGACCCAGACGTCGACCCAGACGAAGCCGGCGAGTAACCGGCACAGCCGAGTAACTCGAGGTAGTCAGAAGGCCGCGAACCCGGCCACCGCGTCCGCGAACGGACCGCTCGCCACGTCTGGACCCCCATGACCAGGCCTGGAAACGCCGCCGTGCCTTTCGTCCAGGTAAGGCACCGAAAGCGGCGATGAAGGCCTTTGCTTGATAAAAAGGTTATCAAGCCTTAACCTCACGGCAGCGAGATGTTGTCCCACTCTGCACGCAGAGATAGCGGAGGAGGAGCAGGAAGACACGCAGTGTAACCATGGTTAATAGGAAGATCACCGGCAGGCTTCCATGGCGTGCGCCCGCCCGCACGGGGGCATAACACCAGCACCGGAAGTCACGGTTCAGCACAACACAAGGCTGCCCCGAGGGCTATGGACGGAAAGGGGTGACCGTGAGCAGCGGATTGTCGCTCGCGTTCATGGTGATCGGGTTGCTCGCGGTAGTGTTCGCGCTGGTCGTGGTGTGGCGCCGGACCGCGAATATCCCGGCTCTCGCCCCCGGGAAGGCCCAGGACACCGACCGCGCCCAGCTCGACGCTGAAGCCGAGCACATCCGCGCCCGCGCCGAGGCCGAGGCGGCCGGGATCCTGGCCCGCACCCGCGAGGAGGCCGAACAAGCCGCCCAGGGCCGCCGCGAAGTAGAAGAAGAGATCCGCGCGGTCAAGGACGAAGTCCGTGAGCTGCGCGGCGACCTCGAGCGCCGCGAACTGCGGCTGGCCGACCGCGAGCAGCGGCTGGATGAGGAAGTCAAGCGGATCGAGGACCGCGCCCAGTCACTGTCCGCCCGCAGGCAGGACCTCGACCGCCGCTCCGCCGAGCTCGACCAGCGCGACGCCGACCGCGCGAAGGAACTCGAGCGCGTCGCCGGGCTCACCGCCGACGCGGCCAAGACCGAGCTGGTCGCCGCCATCGAGAACCAGGCCAAGCGGGAAGCGGCGCTGATCGTCAGGGACATCGAGGCCGAGGCCAAATCCGAGGGCGACAAGCGGGCCCGCAAGATCGTCACCCTCGCCATCCAGCGGGTCGCCACCGAGCAGACCAGCGAGTCGGTCGTCTCGGTCCTGCACCTGCCGGGCGACGAGATGAAGGGCCGCATCATCGGCCGCGAGGGCCGCAACATCCGGGCCTTCGAGTCCGTGACCGGCGTCAACCTGATCATCGACGACACGCCCGAGGCCGTCCTGCTGTCCTGCTTCGACCCGGTCCGGCGCGAGATCGCCCGCCTTACCCTGGACCGGCTCGTCGCCGACGGCCGCATTCACCCGCAGCGCATCGAGGACGCCTACGAGCGCGGCAAGGCCGAGATCGAGCAGCTGTGCAAGCGGGCGGGCGAGGACGCCCTGGTCGAGCTGGGCATCACCGACATGCACCCGGAGCTCGTCGGCCTGCTCGGCCGCCTGCGCTACCGCACCTCCTACGGCCAGAACGTGCTCCGGCACCTGGTCGAGTCCGCGCACATCGCGGGCATGATGGCCAGCGAGCTGCGGATCGACCCGCTGCTGCTCAGGCGCTGCACGGTGCTGCACGACATCGGCAAGGCGCTGACCCACGAGGTCGAGGGCAGCCACGCGCTGATCGGCGCCGAGATCGCCCGCCGTTACGGCGAGCCGGAAGATGTGGTGCACGCCATCGAGGCGCACCACAACGAGGTCGAGGTCCGCACCGTAGAGGCGGTGCTGACCCAGGCCGCGGACGCGATCAGCGGCGGCCGGCCCGGCGCCCGGCGCGAGTCGCTCGAGATGTACGTCAAGCGCCTCGAGCGCCTCGAGCAGATCGCGGCCGGTCATGAGGGCGTCGAGAAGGTCTTCGCCATGCAGGCGGGCCGCGAGATCAGGGTCATGGTCAAGCCGGACCGCATCGACGACATCCAGGCCCAGGTCATCGCGCGCGACATCGCCAAGCAGGTCGAAGAGGAGCTGACCTACCCCGGCCAGATCCGCATCACCGTGGTGCGCGAATCCCGCGCCACCGAATTCGCCCGCTGACCGGCGCTTATCCGCCGGTCAGCGGCACCCGCGGCACGCCCGGCGGGGTGAAGCCCATGATCTGGCCGTAGAAGGACAGTTCGGCCTCCAGGCTGGTGATGATGTTCTCGGCCCGGCGGAATCCATGCGACTCCCCTTCGAAGGGCAGGTAGGCGTAGGGGATATGGTGCGCGGCCAGATCGGCCGCGATCGACTCGGCCTGGGCCGGCGGGACGATCGGGTCATCGAGCCCCTGCAGCAGCAGCACGGGGCAGGTCAGCTTGCTGACGTGGCCGACCGGCGCCCGCTCGGTATACAGGTCGGCGCAGTCCGGCAGCGGACCGATGAGGCCGTCCAGGTAGCGCGACTCGAAGTCGTGCGTCTGCGCGGCGAATCCCCTCAGGTCACTGACGCCGAAGTACGAGGTCGCGGCCGCGAACA
Organism: uncultured Actinomycetota bacterium; assembly: GCA_963808615.1. Taxonomy (GTDB): domain Bacteria; phylum Actinomycetota; class Actinomycetes; order Streptosporangiales; family Streptosporangiaceae; genus Palsa-504. The sequence continues at coordinate 485,204 of CAWEGV010000013.1, read as the reverse complement.
CCCCGTCCTCCGGCGTCCCCCCGGCCCCGATGCCGGATGTCACGGCGGCCAGCGCGGTCCAGCCGCCCGCCGACCCGCCGCGGATGCCGAGCCGTTTCCCGTCGGCCTCGCCCGCCTCGGCCAGCGCGAGCACGGCGGTCATCACGTCGGCCACGTCCACGACGCCCCACTGCCCGCGCAGCCGTTCCCGGTAGGCCCGGCCGTACCCGCTGGAACCGCCGTAGTTCACGTCGATGATCCCGATGCCCCGGCTGGTGAAGAACGCCTTCTCCAGGTCCAGCCGGGGGATCACGTGCGCGGTGGGGCCGCCGTGCACCCAGACGATGTACGGCGGCAGCTCCCCGTCGGGGGCCGTCGCGGCGGGATGGGCGGGCGGATAGACCACGGCGTGCACGACTGAACCATCCGGCCCGGTCAGCCGGGCCGCGCGCGGCGCCGGGAGGTAGCCGCGGTCGGGCAGGTCGTCGGTTTCCCGCCGCAGCTCGCGCACTGCAGCGGCCTGGCCGGCCGCCGCCGGGATGCTGACCCGGACCACGCTGGGCGGTACCGCCGGGCCGCCCGCGATCGCGGCCACGGTCTGGCCCGAGGCAGATAGCCACGGCGAGAACGCCTCGTACCCCAGGTCGAGATCGGTCAGCTGCCCGGTGCCGGGGTCGAGCACGCCCAGTCGGACCGCCCCGGCCCCGTGGCTGGCGGCGATCCGGCCATCGCCGAGCACCACGTACGGGTGCATGCCCAGCTGCCACAGCGGCGCGGCGAACTCCTCCTCCCGCGGGCACAGCGCCTGGACGGACCCGTCCAGGCCGGCCAGGTACAGGTTCCACCAGCCGGACCGGTCCGAGACTGCGTACAGGCTGCGGTCGTCCCGCCAGGCCGGCGTCAGCACCGACTCGTGCTCGCCGCCCATGATCACCTGCTGGGCCGGCTCGCCGATGACCGCCACCCGCAGCTCGGTGCCGTCCCACGGCATCTGCGGGTGATCCCAGCAGATGAAGGCCAGCTTGGTGCCGTCCGGCGACGGAGCCGGGAAGGCGTAGAAGTCCGACCCGATGACCAGCACCCGCACGGCGCCCCCGTCTTCGGCGGCCGAGCCGTTGGTGGCCGAGCCGTCCAGCGGCACGGCCACGATCGCGCGCGCGATCCTGCCGCCGGCCTGCCGCTCCCGCACGCACCACACCTCGTCCCCGGACGGGTCCAGCACGAAGTCGGCGAACCGGTCGGCCGCCACCTCGTCCGGGGCAGGGGTCAGCGGATCCGGCTCGGCCGGTCCCGTCCCGTTCTCCCGTACGCGATACAGCCGCTGGTCAGCGAAGTTCGCGAAGACGAAGCCGCCGTCCGGCAGGGGCAGGTACGACGTGCCGCCGTACTCGTGCACCCGCGTCCTGGCGTTCCACGGCAGCGGCAGCAGGTCCGCCCTGCTGCCGTCCGGGCCCTGGCGGACCACCGCCTGCCGCCCGCCTTCTTCCGGACGTATCTCCTGCCACCAGATGCTGTCCCCGGCCGCGACCGGGAACGCCAGCCCGACGTGCTTGCGGGCCACGTCGCCGCCGCTGATGGGGGAGGGCCATTCACCGTAGTTGTACGTTTCTGTAATCATTTGCCTACAGATATATCATGCCGGACGGCGTTCCCGATATGCTCACCTGACGCTGGAGTTCACCGCTGGCGTTTGACGCTGACGCGCGCATCCGCCTCTATCCTGGTCGTGTGTCAGCAGCCGGCCGGACGTACCAGATCCGCACCTACGGGTGCCAGATGAACGCGCACGACTCCGAGCGCCTGGCCGGCCTGCTCGACGAGGCAGGTTACCAGGCCGCCGGCGAGGGCCAGACCCCGGACGTGGTCGTGTTCAACACCTGCGCTGTCCGGGAGAACGCGGCCGACCGGCTGTACGGGAACCTGGGCCATCTGCTGCCGCAGAAGAAGAACGGCATGCAGATCGCCGTGGGCGGCTGCCTGGCCCAGATGGAGCGCACCCGCATCATCGAGCGCGCGCCCTGGGTCGACGTGGTCTACGGCACCCACAACATGGGCTCGCTGCCCGAACTGCTCGAGCGAGCCCGGATCAGGAACGAGGCGCAGGCCGAGTTCGCCGAGACGCTGGAGACGTTCCCCTCGCTGCTGCCCGCCCGGCGCCAGTCCCCGTATTCGGCCTGGGTCTCCATCTCGGTGGGCTGCAACAACACCTGCACCTTCTGCATCGTGCCCAGCCTGCGCGGCAAGGAGAAAGACCGCCGCCCCGGCGACATCCTGAGCGAGATCGGCGCGCTGGTCGCCGACGGGGTGCTCGAGGTCACGCTGCTCGGCCAGAACGTGAACTCCTACGGGGCGGAGTTCGGTGACCGGCAGGCGTTCGGCAAGCTGCTGCGCAGCTGCGGGGCGATCGAGGGCCTGGAGCGCGTCCGCTTCACCTCGCCGCACCCGCGGGACTTCACCGACGACGTCATCCAGGCCATGGCGCAGACCCCGAACGTCATGCCCAGCCTGCACATGCCGCTGCAGTCCGGCTCGGACACGGTGCTGAAGGCGATGCGCCGGGCCTACCGCCGCGACCGCTACCTGGCCATCCTGGACCGGGTCCGGGCCAGCATCCCCGACGCCGCCATCACCACCGACATCATCGTCGGCTTCCCCGGCGAGACCGACCGGGACTTCGAGGACACCCTGGACCTGGTGCGCCAGGCTCGCTTCGCCGGCGCGTTCACCTTCCGGTACTCGATCCGCCCCGGCACCCCGGCCGCCACCATGGACGGCCAGGTGCCGGCCGACGTGGTCCAGGACCGTTACGACCGGCTGGCGGCCCTGGTCGAGGAGACCACCTATGCCGAGAACCAGAAGCTGACCGGCGCGACCGTCGAGGTGCTGGTAGCCGAGGGCGAGGGCCGCAAGGACGCCGCCACCCACCGCATGTCCGGCCGCGCCCGTGACAACCGCCTGGTCCACTTCGCCCCGCACTCCGACCCGTCCGGACCTGGACCGCTCGCCCCCCGTCCCGGCGACATCGTGACCGTGACCGTCACCCGGGGCGCCCCGCACTACCTGCTGTCCGACGCCGCCCCCCTGTCGGTCCGCCGCACCCGGGCCGGCGACGCCTGGGCAGCCTCTGTCACCGCACCCGCGCCGGCTGCTCCTTCCGCCAGCGTCCCCGTCGCCCTCGGCATGCCCGGGCGCCTTTCGCCCGCCTGCTAGCGTCCCCAGCCGCCGGCCCCCGGTGGACCCGGCCGTCAGGCCGGCCCGATCAGGTCCCAGCTGTTGCCCGCGATGTCCAGGAACACGGTCACGCGCCCGTAGGGCTCGGTCCGTGGCGGCCGCACGAACTCGACGCCGGCGGCCGCCATCCGGCGGCAGGCCTCGTCGAAGTCATCCACGTGCAGGAAGAACCCCACCCGCCCCGCGACCTGCTGGCCGACGACCGCTGCCTGGTCCTCTCCGTCCGCCTGGGCTAGCAGGAGCCCGGTCACCGCACCCGGCGGCCGGACCACCACCCACCGCTTGTGACGCCCGTCGTTGGTCAGCGAGGGGGAGTCCTCGACCAGCTCGAACCCGAGCGTGTTCACGAAGAAGCCGATCGCCTGGTCATAGTCCCTGACCACGATCGTCACCAGGCTCAGATGCATCGCGACAGCCTAAGCCAGCCCCGCCTCGACTCCACCCCCGGCCCCGGGAACCTGATGAACATATATAACACAGATTTGTGTTATATGTGTTATCACTGTATCATCAGCCACATGGCAACCGATGAGCGGCGCCATGTGGCTTCCTGAAACGGATCGCGTCCAGGCCACCAGCGGGCAGCCCGAGCCGGGCTGCCCAGCGCCGGGTAATACCCAGGTCAGGAGTAACTTCCAGCACTCCACCGATGTCGAATACCACCGCGCGGATCGCCATGACCTCAACGCCTCCTTATGCCGGGCACGGTGCCTTACGCCGGGCACACGCCCGGCAGGCCTCATGCTGAGGCTTTCCCCCAGGGCAAGGTCAAGTGCGGACCGGCGGCAGCGACCCGGAAGCAAGCGGAAGCAAGCGGCGGTGCCGTTCCGGCCAGTCACGAGATGACATGCGACGGTGGCGGCTATGCCAGCCTGGCTCTTGCTAATTTAGGCAGTTACGATGCGGTCTGGGAGCAAAGATGGCTAGCAGGCGGCGTCGGCTCGACCCGGTAGGACCGTTCGGGAACCCGGACGGGTCACGAGCCGACATCGAGGACGTGCTCAGTGAGTTCGTCGACTTCGGCGGTAATCCGGCTTATGGCCACCTGGCGACCCGCGCTAATGACTCCATGGTGCGGGTCATCGTCGGCAAGCTCGGCGCGGGCAAGACGGTCTACCTGCGGCGGCTGCAGGATTTCCAGGCCCACCAGGACTCCGTCTACGCTGCTGTGCCGCAGCAGGACCTGCCGAAGACCGAAGTCGTGGTGAAGGCGTGCCAGTGGTTCTCGGATCGTGTCCTGGTCGAGAAGTGGATGCAGATCTGGGAGCGCGCGATCATGCGGGCGCTGGTCTCCCACCTGCTGCGCCGTCCCGAGTTGCGTCAGCAGCTGCGCGATGACCAGGCCGAGGAGATCGAGCAGTCGTACGCGCGGCTGCTCGGTGACTCCCGCCGGCCGCGGTCCATCTACAGCCAGGTACGCGACATCGTCAACGAGCGGCAGACCGCTCATCAGCTGTCCACGTACCTAGACGATCCGCTCTGGGACGACCTGGAGGACCTGCTGGGCGAAGTGGTCAGCCGCTGCAAGCCGATCTACTTCTACCTGGACGCGGTAGACGAGGAGTTCAGCCACGCCCCGATGTACTGGCTGAAGTGCCAGGAAGGGTTGTTCTACCAGGTCATGCGGCTGCTCCGCGAGCCCAGGCTGGGCGGCCGGCTGCACGTCGTCATCTGCATCCGCGACATCGTCATGTCGTCGGTATACCGGTCAGAACATGCGCCGCGGTACTACAACGAACCCCATATCCGGGTCCTGACCTGGGACCGCGGCTCGCTGCTCTATCTGCTCGGGCAGAAACTGGCCCGGCTGCCGCCGACCCTGCTGATGCGGCGCGGCACCGACGCCCCCACGATCCGCGACTGGCTCGGGATCAACGGCCACTGGCCGGGACCCGATGGCGACGAAACGATCGAGGACTACCTGCTCGGCCACACCAGGCTGATCCCGCGTGACATCATCTCGCTCGGCAACGAGCTGAGCGAGGAGGTCCTGCGGACCAAGCATGCGGGCCACGAGGGCCTGACGCCGGCGGCTCTGACGGCGGTCGTCCAGCGCTGCGCCAAGCGGTTCGGCGATTCCCAGCTCGCCCAGTGCGCCAACCAGGTCTCCTCGGACCTGATGCCGGCCGGCGCCGCCCTGCACGACTACTCCGAGCTGTTCACCAGCACCCAGGCCTACATCAGCGGCGTGCAGGAGGACATTCGCTCCTTCGTCCGGATGATCGGCGCCGACCGGTTTTCCCGCGGAGATCTCGTGGCCCTGCAGGAAGTGGCGGACCTACACTTCGAGAAGGCAACCGACCTGTCCTCCGTCCTGTGGCAGAACGGCCTGCTCGGGTACGTCGATGAGGCCGGGCGGCGCCGGTTCTATTCCATGGGCGACGTCGAGGCGTTTCATTTCCCGCCCGAGGTAGCCACGTACGTGCTGCATCCGTGCCTGGTACATACCGTCGGCGGAATCCGGCATGTGGACGCGGGCTCCGCGGGAGCCGGGGATGGGGGCGGTACCCGCCCGTTCAGTTCTGCCGAACGCAGCGAGCTGCCCGGGGTACCGGCCGCCGCACCGGCCGGGGCTGCCGACTACGCGGCCGGCGACGTCCTCGATGGCCGCTTCGAGATCCTCCAGCTACTCGGCCGGGGCAGCTTCTCGAAGGTCTACCGCGTGCGCGATGACGTCGAGGGTGCGGAGCGGGCACTCAAGCTCTTCGAGAGCGCGGCCGGGGATGAGGCGGTGCGCCGCGAGATCGGCGCCTTGCGGAAGATCGATCATCCCAACGTGGTGAAGGTCTTCTGGGCCGGCAAGACCAACGCGGGGGACTGGTATCTGATCACCGAGTTCATCGACGGGGAGTCCCTGGATGAGTTCGTCTCCGGCACCAGGCGCCTGCGCGACCGGGAGGCAGTAGATGTCGCCCTCGACGTGCTGGACGCGCTCGTCGCCTTCCACCCTGATGCCGCGCGCCTCGAGCAGCTGGAGGCCAAACGCCGCGCAGGCGACTTGCCGGAAGCCGAGTCGCGCGAGTGGACGGAGCTCCAGGACAAAGGGCTGGTCCACCGCGACATCAAGCCGCTGAACGTGATGCTTACCCGCCGGGGAGCAAAACTGCTCGACTTCAACATCGCCTCCCGGGTCGGCGATCCCGTGCATACGCACTCGGGCACACCGCCGTATCAGCCACCCGACGCCGGCCTCACGCACTGGGACGTCTCCACCGACCTATTTGCCGTCGGCGTACTGCTCTACCGGCTCGTCTGCGACGGTCAGCACCCGTTCCCCAATGCGGTGCCCATGATCCACGTAGCGGTGACCGACCCGAGATCGATTCGCTCCGACCTCACCCCTGACCTGGCCGGGTTCCTCATCAAGGCCTGTGCCCCGGCCAGAGCTGATCGCTTCGCCACGGCAGCCGAAATGCAGGCCGCCCTGCGTAACGTCCGCGCTGACCTCTGACCAGCCGATCCGCCGCCCGTAGTCTTGGCGCGTGGAAGAACGCATCCTGGACCGGCGAATCCGGGCCCAGGTCCACCCCAGGTGGTGAACCACGGAATGGCTGACATCACCGTCCGGCGGGTGGATTTCGGCTACTTCGTGCGGCCCGCGGAGGAGACCGGGACGGGTGGCCCGCGGGTCGAACCCTGCCTGGGCTACGTGGTCAGCCATCCCCAGGGGATGATCTTGTTCGACACCGGCATGGGTTCCGACCCCGAGGTCGATGCCCATTACCGGCCGCGCCGGACCGGGCTCGCCGAAGCGCTGGCCGCCGTCGGAGTGCAGATCGGCGACCTGCGGCTGGCCGCCAACTGCCACCTGCACTTCGACCACTGCGGCGGCAACCCGCTGCTGGGCCCGATGCCGGTCTTCGTCCAGGACACCGAACTCCGGGCCGCCCGCCAGACCCGGGACTACACGCTCCCCGAACTCCTCGAGGGCACCCGCTTCGAGCAGGTGACGGGCCCGGTCGAGATGCTGCCCGGGATCTTCCTCATGCCCACCCCGGGCCACACCGCCGGTCACCAGTCGCTGGTCGTCCGCCGGGCCGACGGGACGGTGATCGTGGCGGGCCAGAGCCACGACACCGCGACCCAGTACGCCGCCGACCGGCTCGCCTGGCAAGCCCGCCGCGACGGCCATGGCCCGCCCCTGCCCGCCATCCCGGACTGGATCGGCACCCTGCAGCAATTCGATCCCCGGATGGTCTACTTCGCCCACGACCACTCGGTCTGGATCCCCTGACCGCCAGTTCCTCACCGAAGTCGGCGGGCAGCGCCTGATCCGGGCCTGATCACCGGTGATCCGGCCACGGGCATGTGGGAGTTCCGCATCAGCCCGGACGGCATCTGATCCACGGCTTCGCCGGCTTCCTCGGCGTGGTCGACGCCGCCGACCGCAACGTCTCCGCCATCCTCGAGCTCTTCACCCAGGCCCTACGCAGCTGACCTAAAGGGCGAAGCTGCAGCCGTCCCAGTACGCCTCGACCCGGGGATGGCGCCGGCCGTGCACGCCGATCTCCAGTACGTCGGGCACCCGGCCGCCCGAGATGCGGAACCAGATCTGCAGGCCGGCCTCCTCAACCGGGCGGAACCCCGACAGGCCCGGCGGCGGCGCGGTGGCCGCGTGCATGTAAGCGGGCGTGCCCCAGCAGCACACGCGCGGGTGGGCAGCCCACACCCACACCTGGCCGCCCCGCCCGCGGACGAACTCCTCCGCCTCCCGGCTCATCTCCACCCGCACCATTTCATCGTGCCACGCGCGCCCCGGCGCAAGAAGGCCTACGGCAGCAGGCTCCCCGATCCGCCCCAGTTACCCGCCAGGTGGTAGCTCACCAAGGCCAGCACCAGCCCGGCGGCCAGCGAGCCGGCCAGCAGCAGCCAGCGGGTCAGGCTGGCCGCCAGCACGGCCTGCGCCCGCCCCGCCGGACGGCGGGCCAGCAGCCCGGGCAGCTTCGGGACATACGAGGCCAGGTGCAGGACGATGACCATCACCCAGACCAGGAACGCCTCGCGGTGCAGCTGATGCCACTGCCACCCACTCGGCCCCTGGCCCTGGAAGGCCAGGACCACACCGGTGCCGAGCACGGCCACGGTGGTCAGGATGACGAACGGCCCGAGTATCCGCTGCGGCAGATGCGGCGGCCCCCTCCGCACGTAAGGCTCCGAACGGGTGTAGTACCTGGTGAAGCGCCACAGCGTGGAGCCGATCTTGAGGCTGACCGGGCCGAGCAGCAAGAACCCGAGGAAGACGTGCAGGGTCAGCATGTTGCCCAGGTCCAGCAGGGTCAGGCACTCCGCGACGAACAGCACCAGCAGCACGGTCCCGGTCATGGCGGTCAGCCGTGCGTTGCCCCGCGGGTCACCGCCCCGGCGGCCGAGGATCCGGCCGCCGGGGACCTGGTGACCGGAGACCGGGCCGCCTTCAATACGGGGGCTTGGCAACCAGCGGTCCGGTTCCCGCATCGTCACGGCGTTATCGTAGGCAGCGCCTGCCCCGCGCCGACATGGTGATGACCTCCGTCTTCGGGGTAGACCTAGGTACACCCACATCGCAATGATTCGGAGTCGGTAATGGGCTTCTTTTCCTGGCTGCGCTCCCGCTGGTCCAGATACGAGGACGAGATCGCGGAAGAGCAGGAGCGGCCCAGCCTGGTTCACCGCAGCTACGAGACCCCCGAACTCGAGGAGATCCAGGAGGCCGCCGCCGAGGACGTGGCCCGGGTCCAGCAGGACGACAAGTACTTCGGCAAGCACTCCCCGGGCAACGATCCGGATGAGCTGTAAACGCTAGGCCTGGCACCCCGGGTGCGGGCTGGGCGGAACGTCCAGGGCCGGGTTGCGGTCGAAGAAGCCGAACGGCTTCAGCCAGAACGACACCGCGTCGGTCGGCATCACCGGCCAGTCCTCCGGCCGGGTGATGTGGTGGATGCCGAACACGTACCACAGCACCACGTCGGTGTCCTCGATGGACCGGTTCGCGGCCGTCCAGGCCGGCAGCCCCTCGTCGGTCAGGCTCAGGTTGGGGAAGTCGCCGCACGGCCAGCGCTCGTCGGCCCGGTACGGCGTGACCCACAGCGTGTGCCCGATCACCTCGGCCCGCTTGAAGGCGGGCGCCGAAGGGTCGAGCAGCGGCGGGAACGCCCCGGACGGCACGAGCTTGTACCCGACCGGGGTGCCCAGGCCGTTCCGCACGCCGGGGTTGACCACCTTCCAGCCGCGCTGGGTGGCCCAGTCGTAGTCTTGCTTCCCCTCCGCTTCGGTGCGCAGCGGCGTGTCCACGATCTCCAGCCCCAGGCCGTAGGGGTCGTCTCCGGTGACCCGTGATTCGACCGCGTGCACCGTGTTGTCCGGCCCGTCCACGTCCAGGTCGAGCCGCGCCACGATGAAGTGCTGGTGGAACGGCGCGTAAGTCCCCTGGTCCACCACGGTCCCGGTCCTCGGCTCGCCGCCGTCCCGCGGAACGTGCGAGGTGACCACGATCCCGGTGGCCCGGACCTCGCACTCGATGTTCCCGTCCTGGTAGAACCGCCAGTACACCAGGTACTCATAGTTGGCCACGGTCACGTGGAAGGAGACCACCAGCCGCCGCTGGCGCCGCACCTGTGCGCCGGTCCGCTCGTCGACGTGCTTCCACAGCACGCCGCTGTCCTCCTCGTGGATGCAGATCGCGTTGGGGATGTCCCGCGGCACGCCCGCCGAGTCGTGCACCACCGCGTCCAGGTAGCTGATCACGCCCAGGCAGTCGCAGCCCAGCTCCAGCGAGGTGGTCATGAAGCCCAGGCCCCACTCGCCGATGTCGAACGCGGTCCGCCGGTAGTGATCCGGGCTGGCGTCCCGGTACGGCACGAACATCTCCGCGAACGACATCCGGTGCGCCACCGGCCGCAGCCGGCCGCCGTCAGTAAACCCCACCTGGTGCAGCACCAGGCCCTCGCGGTAGTTGAACCCCAGCCGCAGCTGCCAGTTCTGCCAGGACAGCAGCCGGCCGTCCAGGGCGAACCCGGCCCCCTCCGGCTGGCTGACCTCCAGCGGCTTGACCTCGCGCAGCGGCCGCCCGAGCAGCGCCGGCACGTACTCCCCGCTCACCTCGGGCTGCTCACCCGGCCTGTTATAGAGCTCGGCATCTTCTATTTCCAGCAGTGTCATGCGGTTCAGGTCCACCACCGGGTGCAGCCCGGTCACGTGGTGCGCGTACGGGTTGCTGTCCGGGCTGTCCCGGTACCACACGTCCGACCAGCCGATCCGCAGGCCCCGGTAGCGTTCGGGCACCAGCGCGGCGCCGTAAGCCCACATGTCGGTCAGCACCAGTGACAGGTCGGTGATCCCGCGCCTGGCCAGCGCCTCGGCCAGCGCCGGGTGGGCCCGCAGCATCACGTCGCACTCGTGCCACTCGTCCACCGTCATGTTCGGCTGCTGGCCGGGCAGGTCCTCCCAGGCCGTCACCGCGTCACCGGTCAGCGACACCACCGCCCGCCAGGCCCGCCCGTCCGAGCGGTCCCAGCACACCACGATCGCCTCGCGGCCAGCCATCTCGCCCGCCACCGGACCTGCCGCCAGCGCGTCCTTGGCTGGCTCCTTGAGGTCGATCGACGCGAACCGCCAGCCGGCGCCGACTCCCCGGTCGCGCCGCAGGATCGCGGCCGCCTGCCGGATCTCCCCGGCGCTCAGCGGGTCGAGCGGATGTGCCGGTGCGCTTGTCACGATTGTCCCTCCATTACCGCGGGCAAGCCCCATCCTGACGGATGACCGCAGGCGACGCCACATCCGCCCGCTCCGATGTTTTTTGTGCCGAACGAACCCCGGTATCAGTCCCCCAGCCGGTTCAGTCGGTCCGGGGGACTTCGCGGCGAGCCCCTCGCTACCTACAATGACGGTTACATGTGAGCTTGACCGGGTTGACGTGCCGAGCGTGGGAGTTGCCGGGTGGGGTGCGGGCGGTGCGGTGCGCTTCTGGACGCAGACGACCTGTTCTGCGGGGACTGCGGCGCTCCCGTCGGCGGGTGTCCCTCGTGCGGTAAGCCGCTGACTCCAGGCAAGCGCTTCTGCCGTTACTGTGGCGCCACCCTGTTCGAGGCCGCGCCTGCCCCGGCCCCGGTCACGCCGGCCGCCCAGCCGGGCCGCGAGTCAGCCGCCGAGCGGCGGGTCTGCTCGGTCCTGTTCTGCGACGTGGTGGGGTTCACGCCGCTGTCGGAATCACGGGACCCGGAGGCGGTCAGGGAGCTGCTGTCGCGGTACTTCGAGGTGGCGCGGACGGTCATCGGCCGCTACGGGGGAGTGGTCGAGAAGTTCATCGGCGATGCGGTGATGGCCGTGTGGGGCACCCCGGTGGCGACCGAGGGCGACGCGGAGCGGGCCGTGCGGGCCGCGCTTGACCTGGTGGCCGCGGTGGCCGAGCTGGGCACCGAGTCGGGCCTGCCCGGTCTGGCCGCGCGGGCCGGGGTGGTGACCGGCGAGGTGGCGGTCAACCTGGGCGCCGTGGGCGAGGGCATGGTGGCCGGGGACGCGGTCAACACGGCGTCCCGGGTGCAGGCGGCCGCCGAACCCGGCTCGGTGCTGGCGGACACCCCGACTCAGCGCCTGGCCGCCAGCGCGATCGGCTTCGCCGACGCCGGGGAGCGGCCCCTCAAAGGCAAGGCCGAGCCGCAGCGGCTGTGGCGGGCGACCCGGGTGATCTCGGCGGTGGGCGGGTCGCAGCGAGTTGACGGCCTGGAGGCCCCGCTGACCGGGCGGGACGCCGAGCTGCGCACGGTCAAGGACTTGTTCCACGCCACGGCCGAACGGCGGGTGCCGCGGCTGCTGCTCATCTCCGGGCCGGCTGGCGTGGGCAAGTCGCGGCTGGGCTGGGAGTTCGAGAAGTACGCCGACGGCCTGGCGGCCGAGGTGTGGTGGCACCGGGGCCGCTGCCTGTCCTACGGGGAAGGGGTGGCGTTCTGGGCGCTGGCCCAGATCGTCCGCCAGCGGCTGGGCATCGCCGAGGAGGACCCCCCCGAGACCGCCGCGGCCAAGCTGGCCGCGGGCCTGGACCGGTTCGTGCCCGACCCGGCCGAACACGCCTACGCCGGACTGCGCCTGGGCCGGCTCCTCGGCGTGGCGTTCGCCGGCGACGGCGGTGAGGCCTTGTCCCGCGAGGAGCTGTTCGCCGGCTGGCGGCTGTTCTTCGAGCGGCTCGCGGCCGAGAACCCGGTCATCCTGCTGGTCGAGGACGCCCAGTACGCCGATGCCGGCCTGCTGGACTTCCTGGACCACCTGATCGACTGGGTGCGTGACCTGCCCGTATACGTGCTGGTGTTCGCCCGGCCCGAGCTGGGCCAGGCCCGGCCGGGATTCGGCGCCGGCCGGAACCGGAGCACGCTGACCCTGGACCCGCTGGACGCGGCCTCCATGGACCTGCTGGTCGACGCGCTGGTGCCAGGCATGCCGCCCGCCGCGCGGTCCAAGATCACCCGTCAGGCCCAGGGTGTCCCGCTGTTCGCCGTGGAGACCGTCCGCTCGCTGATCGACCGGGACATCGTCCAGCCGGTCGAGGGGGTCTACCGGCTGACCGGCGACGTCGGCGAGCTGGCCGTGCCGGACAGCCTGCACGCGCTGCTGGCCGCCCGGCTCGACGCCCTGGACCCCGGCGCCCGGCGGCTGGTCGCGGACGCCGCCGTGCTGGGTACCACGTTCCCGGCCGAGGCGCTGATCGCGGTGTCCGGACGCGACGAGCCGTCCGTGCGGTCCGCCCTGGCCGACCTGGTCCGCCGCGAGGTCCTGAGCGTATCCGCCGACCCGCTGTCGCCGGAGCGGGGCAGCTACCAGTTCGCCCAGGACATGCTGCGGCAGGTCGCGTACGATACCTTGTCGCGCCGCGACCGCAAGGCCCGCCACCTCGAGGCAGCCGCCCACCTGCGCGCCACTTTCCCCGGCGACGGCGAGGAAGTCGCCGACGTGATTGCCCGGCACTACCTGGACGCGCTACACGCCATCCCCGACGACCCCGACGCCGCCGAGATCCGCGGCCAGGCCATCGCCTCCTTGACCCGCGCCGCCGAACGCGCCGAGCGGACCGGCGCTCCGACCCAGGCTGCGGCCAGCTACGCCGCCGCCGCCAGGCTGAGCCCGCCCGAGGCTGCCGACGAAGCCGTAGCCAGATTGTGGGAACGCGCCGCGCATGCCGCCTGGGTCAACGCCAGCTATCCGGTGTCCGTCGAGTACGCGGAGCAGGCACGCGGTCATTATCTGCGACGCGGTCAGGACCGCGCCGCCGCGCGGGCCCAGGCTCTCGTCGGCCGGGCCCTGAGCACCTGGGGGCGTCACGCCGATGCCCGTGAGCAGCTCATCGCCGCCCTGGAAGTCCTGCGGGTAGGTCCCGACACCGACACCGTGTGGGCCTTGAGTCGGCTTGCGCTGCTCGAGGTGTTCGTCGGCTCACCCGACGCCGACCGGCTCAGCGCGGAGTCACTTACCCTGGGCCAAGCCCTGGGCGTCGGCCCCGGCCAGCTCGCCGAGCTTTTCGTGACCAGGGGGCTTTACCACCTCCTGGCCGAGCGGCGGCCGCAGGCGATCTCCTACTTCCGCGAGAGCGCGCGGCTCGCCGCCCACGCCGGCGACAACTTCGCCGTAGGACGCGCGCTGCTCAACCTGGCCGACACGCTGATGCCCGGCGATCCCGCCGCCGCGGCTGACGCCGCGCGGACCGCCGCCGGTCACCTGCGCCGCACCGGGGAGCGACGTCCCCTGGCCGCGGCGCTCATAAACGTGGCCGAGGCGCTGCTCCAGATCGGTGACTGGGACGCCGCCGAAGCCGAATTTACCCAGGCGGTGGACTCCGACGCGCTGGCGGACATGGAGGACGTCATCTGCGAGCGCGGCTGGCTGGCTGCTCTGCGTGGTGACGCCGGGACAGCCGAGGCCATGCGCACCGCCCTGCGGAACTACCGGTCGACCGAAGACCCCCAGGATCAGGCCCTGACCAGCCTCCTGGAGGCGTTCGCCGCCACCGCCCGCCGTCAGCCGGCTGATGCCTTGCGCCACGCCCGGGCGATCCTGGCTCACGCCGAGGCTCTCGGGATCAGCTCCGTGGCCCCGCGCTGGGCGTGGCCGCTGGCCGCGCGCTGCGCGCACGAGCTGGCCGACACCGCGGCCGTCCGGGACCTGCTCGCCCTGCTCGACTCCTACCAGCCCGGCTACCTGGCCCCGATGCTCCGGGCCGAACGGGACCTGGCCCGCGCCCGGCTCCTGGCTGAAAACGAAGACGCAGAAACAGACGCTGCGGCTTCTTTCGCCGCCGCGATCAAGAGCCTGCGCGAGCAGTCCACCCCCTACCACCTCGCCCACGGCCTGCTCGACCACGCCGATTTCCTGGCGCACGCAGGTGACGCCGAGGCCGCCACCGCGGTCATCCAGGAGGCCCGCGACATCGCCGGCCGCCTGCGCTGCCAGCCCCTCCTGGATCGCGCCGCCGCTCTGGCCCCACAGGACGCACCGCGCGTCACCAGTTGACCCTTGCGATCCGGCGTCCCGAGCCTCTACGGTGCGCCCATGCACAGTGTGGATGCGACGACAGAGTCGATGATCAGGTCGGTGCTCGCCTACGCGGAGAACCGGCTGCGGCTGGACCCGGTGCCCCTGGACCAGGGCTCCCGGGATCCGGCCGAGCTGGACGCGGCGCTGCAGGGCCTGCTCGGCCCCGGCCCGCACAACCCCGATCAGGTGCTCGGCGTGTACACCTCGGTCGTCGCGCCCGCGGTGATCTCCGCGGACAGCCCGCGATTCCTGGGCTTCATCCCGGCCGCGCCGACCAAGGCCGCGCTGCTGTTCGACATGCTCGTCTCGTGCGCGTCGATCCAGGGCATCTCCTGGCTGGAGGCGGCCGGGGCCATCCACGCCGAGAACCAGGTGCTGCGGCTGATCGCGGACCGGGCCGGGATGCCGGCCAGCGCGGGCGGCTGCTTCGTCTCCGGCGGCTCGGCCGGGAACCTGTCCGCCCTGGTCGTGGCCAGGGAGGTGGCCAAGCGCAAGGCCGGGCCCGGGGCTTCGGCCGGGCGGCGGTGGCGGGTGGCGGTCAGCGAGGACGCGCACTCCTCGATCACCAACACGCTGCGCATCTGCGAGATGGACCCGCTGATCGTACGGGCCGACGGCCACCGGCTGACCGGCGCTGGCCTGCGCGCCGCGATCGAGGCCCACGGCGATCCGGCCTCGATCGCCGCGGTCGTGGCCACCTCAGGCACCACGAACGCGGGCATCATCGACGACCTGGCGGGCGTGGCCGCCGTCGCCCGGGAGCACCACCTGTGGTTCCACGTCGACGGCGCTTACGGGGGCGCGGGCCTGTTCGCGCCGAGCGTGCGAGCCAAGTATGACGGCATCGAGAACGCCGACTCGTTCATCGTGGACCCGCACAAGTGGCTGTTCGCCCCGTTCGACTGCGCGGCGCTGCTGTACCGCGAGCCGTCGCTGGCCCGGTCGGTGCACACGCAGGACGCCTCGTATCTCGACGTCATCCACGACACGCCGGGGGAGTGGAACCCTACCGATTACGCCTACCACCTGACCAGGCGGGCGCGCGGCCTGCCGCTGTGGTTCTCGCTGTCGGTCTACGGGACCGACGCCTACACCGAGGCTATCGAGGCCGCGATCGACCTGGCCCGCCAGACCGCGGGCGAGATCCGCCGCCGGGACAACCTGGAGCTGATCCGCGAACCCGAGCTCGGGGTGGTGCTGTTCCGCCGCCGCGGCTGGGACTCTGCCCAGTACAGCCAGTGGGCGGATCAGCTGCTGACCGATCAGATCGCCTTTATCCCGCCGTCCGCCTGGGAAGGTGAGACGGTGGCCAGGTTCGCTTTCCTGCATCCGGATACGTCAATGGACCTGGTTGCCCAGATTCTCGACCGGATGAACTGAAATACAATTGATGAAGCAATCAAACGTCGTTGTCCTGAGCTCCGAGCACCGGCTGCCCGGTCAGCCCTTGGCGCTGGAGTCCTCATGCTCCATCCCCATGCTCAGCGCCCGGCTACCTGGCCAGCGATTTTACCCCAGCTCGTTTCGATAGCTAAGGACAGAGTTCCACCATGTTCGATTATATGTTTTAATAGCTGTGCGAGCGTGAGCTCGCTGACGAGAGTTCCCGGTCACGGCTGGCCGGGCCGGTGACCACCGGGAACCTCGCCCAACCGCGACCGGCCCGATCAGGGAGACGACATGGTCTCAGCCGTTGCCGCTGGCGCCAGCCAGCCCGTAGTCGCCGCTTTGCTCGGACTCGGGGCGTCCGGGCTCGCCGGGGCGGTGGTAGCCATGGCCTGGAGCGTGCACGCCAGGCAGATCCGGCTCGCCGAGCAGCTGACCCGCCGCCAGTTCGTGGTGGCCGGGGAAACGGAGGCGGCGGAACCTGCGCTCAACGGCCATGCCAGTGCCGAGGCAGCCCTGGTCGAACTCCGCGAAGCGAAGGAGGCGGTAGCAGCCCAGGCCGGGACGAAGGTGCCTGCCAGCCGCGTAGCTACCGCCGCGCGGTCAGCCAAGCTCGTCATCGACGGGCCGGAAACGGTAGTGGCCGGCGAACAGGTCCGTTACCGCGTCCGGCCCGCAGGCGACGGGAAGATGGTGACCTGGGCGGCAGGTGGCGGCTCGGTGTCCCAGTCGCCCGATCCGGCCCATCCCGACGAACTGCTCCTGATCGCCGACCAGCCGGGCAACCTGATGGTCAGCGTGCGGGTACGCGAAGGCCTCAGCGAGCGCCGCGAAACGAAGTCAGTGACCGCGTTGCCCGAGGTTTCGACCGCGCCCCCCTTCACCCTGCGGCTGTTCCTGCACGGGTGGGGACTGATCGTGATCGCGGTGATGGTCATCGGCTTCGCCGGAGCGCTGGACGCCCTGGGCAACCTCACCTCCGCCGATTTCATCGCGCTGGTCGTCCCGCTAACCGCACTGCTCGGCGTGATCACCGTCAGCCGGGGAGCCAGCGACCTGGGTCCCCGCCCGGCTCGCGGCAAGAGCCCGGCCGGACCCGAATCGTGAGATCGGCTCTGGCCGGCGCGACCTGCTGAAGGTCAGTGCTCGCTGCCGGCTAACGCTTGCGTGCCACCCCGCACCAGGCCGTTACCTGCGACGGGCTGTGAACACCCGGCTCCGGACGCCATTGCTGGGGCTGTACTACGCCGGGCTCGGCTAGTTCCAGGCCGCCGAAGAAGCGGGTGATCGCTGCCCGGTCGCGCATGGTGGCCCTCGGCCCGCTCATGCGCTCGTTCACGCGCTTGGTCATCTCGGCCATCCTGTCGGCCAGGATGTCGCTGGCTGGGTGGGCGAGCACGAGGTAGCTGCCGGAGGGCAGGGCATCGAGCAGCGTAGTCACGATGCCGTACGGGTCGTCGGCGTCCGGGATCAGGTGCAAGATGATCAGCAGCATGAGCGCGACTGGCCGGAGACTTCCGCGACATTCCGTGCCCGACATGATCTGGGACATGGTCCAGGAACTGCCCGACGGGTCGCTGTGCCCCGGCCCGAACGGCACCCCCTACATGCCCTACAGCACCGCAGGAAACCGGTTCGGCCGCATGCTCGAATACCTCCAGAGCAGCGGAGTGCACACCCACAGCCTGCGCCACCAGTTCGCCAGCGAGGCTCTGGACGAGGCCCCGCGCGAACTCGCCAACATCAGCCAGGTCCTAGGCCACGACAGCATCGAGACCACGCTGCATTTCTACATCCACGCCAGCGCCAACGCCGAACAGCGCATCGGCGCAATGATGAACGCCCGCTGGACCAGCAACCGCCACGAGGGCCGCCACCGGGCGATAACGGCCGACTAGCCCACGGGCCGGTGCTAAGTCCGCTTCCCACGGCGGCACCGCTCCCCGCCCGGACACGCATCTCCAGGTCCACGGGTCCGACCCTGACACCGGCCGGGGTAAGGTCGCGCCCCGCAGGATCATCCGCCGAGCCGCCGAGCCGGTGCCTGATCCGGCCATGGCGGCCGATGCCGCCGCCGAAGCAGAACTCAAGGTAGCTGGCTCCGGGAACCTGCTCCGCGACCTCACGGGGGAGTTCCCTGATCATCGCCTCATGGTCCCGCTCCCAGGCAGGCAGGAACGGGTCTTCCCCGGCCTCTCCGATAACCACCCGGACCACCAGGTCTCCCGGCTCGACCCCCGGATCGTCGCCGTACCGCACCAGCGCGACCCGCTGTACCCGGCCGCCGGGGAAGCGCTCCTTCACCTGCGCGTCGAGCCTGCTTTGCAGCTGGTCCCGCACGACCTGGTCCATGCCTGCGCGGGCTTCCAGCGCGCCGGGCTCGCGCGGCCGCTCGCTGAGCTTCGCGTATGCCGGCTGCTCGCGGATGCGGGCCAGGCACCAGCGCACACTCTGCGCGCGGCTAGCCGCGATGCCCGCGATAACCAGCGCGTCCAGCGTGGCCAGGTCCGTGGATCCGAGGAGAGCCGTTCCACCGGGGTGAGACCGCGCGCAATCTCGTCTTCTTCTCCATCGAGCAGGGACAAGTCGTCCATCTTTATGATCCCGGCCGGGCGGCGCGCGGCGGTGTCGGTGTCATCGGTGGTGAACACAAGCCCCTTGACCTCTGGAAGCCGCTGCGCCCGGAAGTCCTCCAGCCGGTCGCCGTATTCATCCATCCACGTGTGCGGGGTCGCGCGGTCCTGGCCGAAGATCACCCGCAGATACAGCTCTCCCGGCTCGGCCACCGGGTGGTCACCGTATTGCAGCAGCAAGAGCCGCGGCACCGCGCCCGCGGGGAAACGCTGCGCCGCCTGGTCGTCGATCATCTGCTGAACGCGATCTATTGCCACCCGTTCCACGGCCGGCTCCTTGAGCTAACCCGCCAAAGGGTAATCCGCCGGCAGCCGTAGACCTAAGGAATTAATAGGCATCGCGGCACTCGCCGTCCTCCGCGCCCGCCGGGTCGTCAACTTCATCAGGCCTGCGCGGTTCCCGGAGCCTAGCCGGGCTCTCCGGCCGGGGCGCGGTTGCCGGCGATCTTGCGTTTGGACTGCCAGCTCCGCAGGGCGGCGGGGGTCCGCCGACCGGCCCCCGCTGGGCCGCCTGGAACACATCCGCGCCGTGCTGGCCGCCCGGCTCTGGTCCCAGGCCAGCCCCGCCTGGGACCAGCACGAGGCGTGGTGGCAGTCCGAACGCCGCATCCGCCGCAAAGGCCCGGCCGCCGGCACCCACCGGCCCGACGCGGAGATCTGGTGGCCGTCCATCCCGGCCAGCCCGTACGCCGGCAGGTCTGGGCCATCGAGGTCGAACTGACCGCCAAGCACGCCGACCGCACCGCCCAGATCATGACCGGCATGGCCGGCCCGGACGGCTACCCCCGCGTCATCTACCTGACCGCCGGCCCCGCACGCGGCGTGGTCACCCGCTGCGCGAGGCCCTGCCGCCCGGCACCCCCGGCGAGGTCACCATCTGGGTCCTGCCGCCCAGCGCCAGCGCCCGGAGGCCAGCCGACGATGACCGACGCGAACCCGCGTCCTTCCCGGCAAGCCCCGGCCACGCGCTAAAGCCAGGCCGGAACAGGCGAAACCCCAGGCCAGGCAGGGGAAACCAGCCAGCGGAGTCAGGCCAGAGTCAGGAAACCCGGCCCGGAAAACCGGGCATAAACCCCATATACGGACTGAACAAGCAGCGTACAGCGCGGCATGCAGTTTTCGAAAAACTAGTATGACGTGCCTGTATGACCGCAGTCCGGCCGCTGTACGGGAGTCCCGATTCCACTTGACTAATGTTGTTTTGCCGCCCAGCCAGTAGTTGTAGACGCGAGCAGAGTGGGCATGGCGGGTGTCCGGAGTCTGCCCCCGGGCGGGTTGCCCCTCGAGTTCTCTCCCGGCCTGTCCGGACATGAGGCGATGTTAGCGTCCCGCCCCAACCCGCCGCCCCGCCGCGCCCCCGCTCCCGCCTATCGTTCGGCCCATCCCGCCTAGATCGGGTACCGGGTGGGTTCGGTGGTGTGCTGCCGTCCGCTGGGCATGGTCCACCGGATGGTCCCGTCGGCGAGGTGCTCGGATTTCCATCCCGGGTGCTGCTTGAGCCGGTGGTCGTGCCGGCACTTCGGATCGCCGTTGCACAGGCACGTGCGGCCGCCGGCCTGGTAGGGCACGTTGTGCTCGAAGTCGGCCCGTGTTGAAGGCCGCCGGCATCCGGGTCCGGTGCAGGTGGCGTTCCGGATCTGGGTCAGGTGCTTGAGCAACACGCCGGGATCGTGCCCGCGGGCCTGGTGCCGATGATCACAGGGGTCGGTGGTGATCGGCCCGAGGCTGATGATCAGGTCCGGCCGTCCGGGGATCCCGGTAGCCAGCCGCCAGGTCCCGTATCCGCCTGGCGGTCCGGCCCGCCGGTCCGGGGTGAAGGTGAATCGCGGCCCGCCGGTCCTGCCGGGCGGCCCGGGCCCGCCGGGTGTGCCCCGTCTGGACCGGTCGTCGCGGGGTGCGGGCCGGGCGCAGCCGTGCCCGATGACATGCCCGTCGCGGTCGGTCACGGTCACGCACCAGGTGGTCTTCGGGTTGGCCGCGGCAGCGCGGGCCAGGTCGCGGGCCAGGTCCGGGTCGATCGGCCCGATCCCGGAGATCTCTCCCGGCCGGCTGGCCAGGTCGAGCAGGGTGGCGGCCGGGACGGTGAGGTTGATCTTGCCGGCGAACCCGGCCGGGATCACGCCGCCGCCGCCGCGGTCGCCGGGGACGGCCGGCTCGGGCCAGCCCGGCCCGTCAGCTCCGTCCGCTCCGTCCGGGTCGTCGTGCCGGACAGCCAGGCGGGAGTCACGGTTGAGCAGGATGTCGAGGTAGGCGCGGGCACGCAACTCGTCCATGCTCCCCTCGACCCCGGCCTGGCGGAGTTCCCGGGCCCAGGCGTTCACCCGCTGGTCGGCAGCCAGCACCTGCGCCGGCGGCAGTTCCCGCCCGGCCAGCCCCGCATTCCCCGACGCCTCCGCCCACCGCTCCAGCCGGGCCTGCTTCGCCGCCTGCTCCCGCCGCTTCCTCGCCTTGTCGGGGGCGACCTGCATGACGGCGCGGGTGATCGCGGCGGCCAGCCCGGCCGGGGTCAGCCACCCGGCCCGGCCCAGCACCAGCGCCTCCGCCGCCCGCGCCTCCCCGGCGTCCAGCACCGCAGTGGCGCGGGCGATGATGCCCGCTTTGGCTTCGGAGATGATCCCGTCCCGGAACGCGGCCCTGGTGCCGGGCAGCTTGACTTCCAGGTCATGCGCCACGTCCAGCAGCTGATCAGCTGCCCACCGGGACTCACCGAGCACCGCGGCCAGCTCGACCGGGGCGAACTCATCCCACGCCGCCGGCATCGCCGCCGGCCCCTCCGGCGCGAACCCGCGGGCGGCACGGCGGCGCAGGAACTCCGCCACCGCCGCATGCTTCCGCGCCGCCGCGTGGGCCTGCACCCGGTCCCACCCGCAGATCAGCCCGAGCAGCTCATCATCGGACGCCCCCGGGCACCGGTCATCATCCCCGGCGGCCTCCTCCGCGAACAGGCCCAGGCTCACGCAGCCCGCCGCGGCATCCAGCGGCTTGCCCGACGCGAACCCGGATGCCCGGCTGGTGTACTCACCCGGGAAGCTCTTGGCCGACCCGGGCATCCCCGGACCCCGGCGGTCCTCGGCCGCGACCCCGGCCTCCGTGCCGGTCAGGCCGAGCCGCTCCCGCACCGCCCGGGCCCGGGCCGCATCCGCGGTCACCTGCGCCGCCTCGGCGTACAGCGCGGCCAGCTGCGCGTCATCCAGCCAGACCGCCAGGTCCTCCGGGTCCACGCCGCCCGCCCACGCATCCTCATCCTCCGACGGCGGCTCATCGTCGGGCAGCTCGGCCGGGTGCTGCCCCGCGGGCCAGTCCGGGCTCGAGGGCCGCAGCCGCCACCCCCGGTCCCCGTCGAACCGGGGCTCCCGGTCGAACCGCGGGTCGCCGCCCAGCCCGGCGGGCTCCCGGCGGGGATCTTCGTCCCGCCCGGGAGTCTCGTGAGCTGGCCCGTCGCCCATAAACAACGCTCCGTTCGTATGAATCTGTCTACCTGTCATGATAGTTAAAAACTTGTTCGACACAGATCCGACACGCCGAAGTCTCTCGCCATCCCACGAACAAGTCAGACCGCCGGATCCGCCCGCACGCCGCCAGCCCGGCGGGCGTACCGCTCATAACTCACGGGGCCGGACGGACAGCCTCCCGCAAGAAGGCGACCAGCATCGCGGTCAGTTCCTCCGGCCGTTCCAGCGTGGGCAGGTGCCCGGCCCAGGCCAGCTCGACCAGCCGGCCGCCCGGCAGGCGGCCGGCATGCACGCCACCGGCAGGCAGCAGGTCGGCCAGCTCGGCCGCGATCTGCCTGAAGTCCAGCAGGTCCTTCGCCCCGGCCACCACCAGGCTGGGCGCGGTGATCGCGCGCAGGTCCACGGCCGCCTCGATCGGCCCGAACTCCTCCGGAGCGGCCAGCTGGACCTCCAGCGCGTGCCGCTGCATCTGCCGCACCTTCTCCCGGGTCGGCTCGTCGGCCTCCGGCCCGAGCCAGGTCGCGACGTTCAGCTCGACGGCCCCGCCGATGTCGCCGGCCTCGATGAGCTCCTCTTCCTGCTGCCAGAAGGCGCGCAGAACCTCGCTCGGCTCATGCCCGGACATCGCGGAACACAGCAGAGCCAGGGCCGTGACCCGCTCCGGCTGCCGGGCGGCGACCCCCAGCGCTACCTTGCCGCCGTAGGAGGAACCGACCAGCGCGATCGGCCCGAGGCCAAGCTCGTCGGCCACGTCCAGCACGTCATCGGCATCGTTGTACGGTCCCGGCGGGACCGGCGTACTGCCGAAGCCGCGGAAATCGCAGCGCGTCACCCGATAGCCGGCCTCGGCCAGGACCGGCCACTGCGGATCCCACATCCGCCGGTCGCACACCGTGGAATGCAGCAGGACCACCGCCGGACCGGTTCCGGCCACATCGTAAGCAAGCATCACCCGGGACCATAGGCCTTCCGCTAGTCGAACGCAGCCGCTTTCATGTCCCAGTCAGCCAGGATCGTCGAGATCGCTGGCCAGTTCCCGCGGCGCGCGCATCCGCCAGGCGTCAGTCACCAGCTCGGTCAGCCGTTCCATGTCCACCTCAGGCAGGCGCAGCATGATCAGCGGCCAGCCGTCGTACCCGGGCGTGGTGAAGAAGACCTCTGGCTCGCCGAGGAGCAGGGCCTGCTTCTCGGCCTCATCACCCACGTACAGCACGGCGATGTCGGTCCTGATCACCCGGCGCTGGCCCGGCTTGCGTTCGGGGTAAGACCAGACAAACCCCTTGCCCCCGACCCGGAAGTCGAAGCCGTCGCTGTCGATCTCCTCGACGTGCGGCAGGGCCAGCGCGAGACGGCGGACGTCCTCGGCGTCAGCCACGGAATCCCTCCTCGCCACCGCCTGCAGATGTGCCCCGATCATAGAACCGAGCCGTCAGGAGACGGCGAGATGGGCTATATATGGGTGTCATCCTTGGGCGGTGACCAGGCAGCTCAGCCGGTTTCCGGCCTCGACGGTAGTAATCGCCGCGAATAGATTTGGTCCATGACGAGTGAGGCCGGTCACGTCTCATCCACCCGTCGGCTCGAACTCGTTACTGATCCGGCCGATGAGCTTACGGTCATGCTCGCGGACGGGACCCGCGCGGAGTATGTGGACGGGGACCTGAGCGCCAGCCGCCGGCACTTCGAGCAGGCCTTCCAGCTGGCCGAGCGCGCGGGCGACGTCAGGGCCATGGCCCTGGCCGCCTTGGGCCTGGCCGGGCTGTGGGTATCCGAGCGCCGCACCATGACCGGCGCCGTGCTGCTCGAGGCGCGGCTCGAGCACGTCCTCTCGCTGCTCGACCCGCACTCCAGCCTGGCCCTCCGCGTCCGGACCAGGCTGGCGGGGGAGGCCGATTACCTGCACGGCACGAGCGAGGCCATCCTGACCGCGCTGGCGGCCGCCCGGGCCGCCGGGGACCCGGAGCTGCTGGCCGAGGCGCTCAGCATGGCCCATCATTGCCTGCTCGGTCCCGACGACGTCGACCACCGCCGGGAACTGGCCGTCGAGCTGATCAAGGTCAGCTTCCGCACCGGCCGCCGCAGCGACCTGCTGATGGGCCTGCTGTGGCAGACGGTCGACTCCTATTCCCAGGGCGACCCGCACGCCGGACGGCACCTGGGCGAGCTGCGCGATCACCTCGCCCAGCAGAACCACCTGGCCGTCGCGTTCGTGGTCAGCGCCATCGACGTGATGCTGGCCATCCGCGCGGGCCAGTTGGAGCACGCGGAAGCCCTGACCCGCAACTGCGCCGCGAACGGCGCTGCCGCGGGCGACATCGACCACGGATGGTGGTCCGGCGCCCAGCTGGTCACGATCCGCTGGTATCAGGGCCGCCTCGGGGAGCTGCTGCCGTCGCTGCAAGACCAGGTGAACTCCCCGGACCTCAGCGCGGTGGACAACTCCGCCGTCGCGGCGCTCGCCGTCGCCGCCGCCCTCAGCGGCGACCTGAAGACGGCCTCGAGTTCGCTGGGTGCCCTGTGCGGTACTGACCTGGCCCGGCTGCCGCGGTCCAGCAGCTGGCTCGTGACCATGGACGGCATCGTGGAGGCCGCCTACCTGCTGGGCCAGGCCGATGTGGCCGAGGCAGCCTATGAACTGCTCCGCCCGTACGCCGGACTGCCGATGGTCGGCAGCCTCGGCGTGACCTGCTTCGGGTCGGCCCAGCACGCTCTCGGGGTCGCCTCCCTGACCTCGCGGCACCTGGACCGGGCCATTGATCAGCTGGCCGCGGCCGTCCAGCACAACCTCGCACTGGCCCACTGGCCGGCGGTCGTGGCCTCCAGGCAGCGGCTGGCGCAGGCCTACCGGCTGCGCGGGCAGCCGGGCGACGCTGAGGCCGCGCGCCGTGAGCTGGGCACGGCGGCCGGCGAGGCGGCCACGCTGGGCATCCCCGTCCCGCACGGCCCGGCGGACGCTCCAGAGTCCCGCGCCGCGACGGGCGAAGAACAACGAAACATACCGGCACCGAACGGCCCGGCGCGCAGCGCGGCCGCCATCACGACGCGTGCCGCGGGGCGGTGTTCGGCGCGCAGACCCTGCCGCCTGACCCCGCCGCGGCGCGCCGCGAGCGGCACGGCCTCAGGCCAGCCACCGCAGCCACGTCCCGTGGCTGTCGGTGCAGGCGACCGGGTGCCCGTCCTGGGCCAGGACGCACGTCTGCCCGTCGGCGGCGGGCACGGACGTTCCGGGCACGATGCCGGGTGCCTCGCTGGACAGCCAGGTGGCGCCCAGGTCCCGCACCATCCCGATGAACTGCTCACGCAGCTCCGGGCCGACCTGGTACAGCACCGAGGTGTGGTAGACGACCAGGGTGTCGGCGGCCGGCGCCCGGGCGGCCAGCGCCGGCAGGCCGGTGAGCAGGTCACCGCGGTGCACGGCGGGCGGGTCACGGCGGGCCGCGGCGATCGCGGCCGCGAGCCGCTCGGCCCGGTCGCCCTCCCCGGGCCAGACCAGGCAGGACAGCCAGCGAACGTCGTCGTCGCTGGTGACATCCAGCGGGTTCAGGTCCAGCCCGGCCCGCCAGCTGACGGCGGGGACCCGCGGCGGCAGGGGCACCGCCCCGCGCGGCTGGCAGCGCAGGGTGGGCGCCTGCGGGTCGGTGCCCGCGAGCCGGTAGCCGCCGTAGTCGTAGGAGTAGCGGTCGAGGAGCAGGGTGAGCCCGGCGCTGGCGCCGACGTCGATCAGGGCCAGCGGCGGCGGCAGCCGGGCCAGGACCGGCAGCAGCGCGGCGCACCGGGCCGGCTCGTTGGTCTGCGTGCGCCGGGCCATGATCACCCCGGTCAGTTCCGCCCGGGACTGGCGGACCAGCTCGCGCAGCGTGCCGTGATCGGGCGGCCTGCCGAGCAGGTAGCGCGCGGCCGCGAACACCAGGTTGGGCTGGCGCTTGCCCGGCGGCAGCGACGCGACGTAAGCGCACAGGGCCGGATCGCCGGCTACCGCCTCGGCCAGCGACTCATACGCTGCCGACCGGCCCCGCGCCTCCTGGCGGGCGAACGACCGGTACACCTGGGCCACCTCACGGACCATGCTGCCTCGCCTCTCGCCGCAAAGACATCGGGCCGAACGGTCCGTGCTGCACGGTCCGGCCACCCCCGTCGGTATCGGTCATTGCCGTAACCAGGTGAGAGGCGTCCCCTGAGTCCCCTGAGTCCCCTGAGACGAACCTAGCCGATCGCCGGGAAGGCCCGCCGGGCAGGCGGGCGGTACCGTGATCCGCATGGTGACCGATGACCACGCGGCTGGCGGGGATGGCCCGGCCGACGCCGAGACCGCCCTGGCCGAACGCCTGCGCCACGACCTGACCGGAGCGCTCGAGCTGTTCACCGTGTACCTGGGCGAGCGGCTTGGCCTGTACCGGGCGCTGGCCGCCGACGGCCCGGCGACCTCGACGGAACTCGCCGGGCGCACCGGCACCACCGAGCGGTACATCAGGGAGTGGCTGGAGCATCATGCGGCTAGCGGGCTGCTGGAGGTGGACGTCCCGGCCGCCGACCCGCTGGCCCGCCGGTACCGGCTGCCGCCCGCGCACGCCGCGGTCCTGGCCGATCCCGACCACGTCCGCTACCGGGCCTTCAGCGGCGTCGAGATCGTGCGCGCCGGCCGGTGGCTGCCGCAGCTGGCCGAGGCGTTCCGCACCGGCGGCGCGCCGCCCCCGCTGCCCTGGGCGCCCGAGGGCCGGGCCGACTACAACCGGGCCGTGTACCTCAACCTGCTGGGCAAGCAGTGGCTGCCCGCCATTGCCGACATCGACCAGCGGCTGCGCAGCGAACCGCCGGCCCGCGTCGCGGACCTGGCCTGCGGGCCGGGCTGGTCGAGCATTGCCATGGCCCAGGCTTACCCGCTGGTCACGGTGGACGGTTTCGACCTGGACGCCGACGTGATCGCCGCCGCCAGCCGCAACGCCGAGCAGGCCGGACTGTCCGGCCGGGTCAGCTTCTCCGTCACCGATGCCTCGGGACCCGGCTGGGCCGGCCGGTATGACCTGGTCACGATCTTCGAGGGGCTGCATGACATGTCCCGGCCGGTGGACGCACTGCGCCGGGCGGGTGACCTGCTCGGGCCGTCCGGCTCGGTCATCGTCGCCGACGAGCGCGTCGAAAACGAGTTCACCGCACCCGCCCCGGAGCTTGAGCGCTACCACTACGGCTGGAGCGTGGTGTCCTGCTTGCCCTCCGCCATGGGCGACCCGGGCACCGCCGCCACCGGCTCGGTCATGCGTCCCGCCACCCTGCGCCGCTACGCCCAGCAAGCCGGCTTCGCCGGCGCGGAGCCCCTCCCGATCGAGACCGAGACCTGGCAGTTCTACCGGCTGACCCGCGAGCAGCCGGATCAGTGACCGGCCGGGCCGCCGGCCTGCTCCGCGCGCAGCCAGTCCGCCCGCTCCAGCGCGTACTCCACGCCGCCGAACTCGTCCCCCTCGATCGGGTACGGCCACGGCTGGTGGTAGGTCCGCACCAGCGTCAGGCCCGCCTTCTCCATCACCCGCCGCGAAGCACCGTGGACAACCAGGGTCTCCGCCACCACGCGCTGCACGCCGAACTCGGTGAAGCCCTTGCGGATCAGCGCGCGCGACCCCTCGGTGGCGTAACCGCGGCCCCAGGCCGACCTGCGCAGCCGGTAACCGAGCTCGACCTCGCCCGGAGCGGCGTCCGGCCCCGGCCGGAAATGAAACCAGCCCAGGAAGTCCCCGGTGGCCTTCTCGACGGCCGCCCAGAACCCGAAGCCCTCATACCGCTGGTAGTAGCTTAGGAAGGCAGGCAGGAAGTCGCTCTCGATCTCGGCGCGGGACGTGGGCACCCCGCCGGTGACGAAAGCCATGACGTCCGGATCGGCATCCAGGCTGGCCAGGAGGTCCGCGTCGTCGCGGGTGAACCGGCGCAGCACCAGCCGCTCTGTCTCCAGGAAAACGTCCATAACTTGGCCCTCCTGCTGCGATGAGTCTAGGCGGCCCGGCCAGTCTTACTCGGTGCACGTGCCGCCAGATGACAAAAGGAGCAGCCCATGGCCAGTCCGGTGACCAAGCTGGACCAGCGGTACAGCGATCCGGCCGCAACCGCGACCGGGTGGGAGGAAACCTGCCAGGTCCTGGCCGCAGCGGAACTGTTCTGGCTCACCACGGTCCGGGCCGATGGCAGGCCGCACGTCACCCCGGTCGTGGCCGCCTGGGCCGACGGAGCGGTCTGCTTTTCTACCGGTGCGGAGGAGCAGAAGTCCGTCAACCTGCGCGCCAACCCCCACGTGGTCCTGACCACCGGGTGCAACCGCTGGGACGGCGGCCTCGACGTGGTGGTCGAGGGTGACGCCGTCCAGGTCACCGACCAGGCCGCGCTGCGCCGGCTGGCCGCGGCGTTCACCGCCAAATGGGACGGGCGATGGCAGTGGGAGGTCGGCGACGGCTGCTTCAACCACCCGGCCGGCGGTGCGGCCATGGTCTTTACCGTCACGCCCGCCCGGGTCTTCGCCCACGCCAAGGGCGACCCCTTCGGCGCCACCACCCACCGGTTTTAATCCGGATCGGGCTAGACGAGCTGGACGTCGATCACGTCGGTCCTGGCGATCACCCGGTCGCGCTCGCCGGCCAGCGCCTGCCGCCGCCCGTCGGTCATGAACTCCTGCACCGCCTGCGCCGAGGGGAACGCGCCGCAGTGGCCGGTCAGGTTGAATAGGACGATCATCGCCGACCCGCGGAAGGTTTCATGACCGCAGCACGTGACCTAGCCGACCGTTTCCATCAGCGCTGGCTCGAGGAGCACCCCTTCGCGGCCACCATGTACGGCATTCCGGGCTACGACGACCTGGTCCCGGACGAGAGCGAGCAGGGCGGGCACGCCTGGCGCGCCGAGGTCGAGCAGTTCCTCGGCGAGGCCGACGCCATCGCCCGCGAGCCGCTCACGCCCGCCGATGCCGTCACGCTCGACTGCACCAGGGAAGCGGCCGTCCAGGAGCTGGAACTTCTCCAGCTGGCCCGGGCCGAGTACACGGTCACCGCCATGCAGTACTCGGGACCGGCCGCCCTCATGGCGCTGGCCGCCCGGACGGTCCTGGTCGACACGACGGCCGCCGAGGCCTACCTGACCCGGCTGCGGCGCAGCGGCCAGTGGCTCGACCAGATCGGCGAACGGCTGCGGGCCGGAGCCGCCCAGGGACGGCTTCCCGTCGCCCCGCTCGTCGAGCAGGCCATCGCCTGGGCCGAGGAAGTGCTGGCCGCTCCGGTCCCCGCGCCGGTGCTGGCCCCGGTTCCGCCGCCGGGCTGGGACCGGACCGCGGACTGGGAGGCCGAACGCCGCGTGGCCGCCGCCGAGGTGGTCAAGCCGGCCCTGGCCCGGTGGGTGGCCACCGTCAGGGACCTGCTCCCGCAGGCCCGGCCGTCCGACCGGGCCGGGCTGGTCTACCTGCCCGGCGGCGCCGAGGACTACGCCCGGTCGGTCCGGATCTACACCACCCTGCCGCTGCAGCCGGAGGAACTGCACCAGACCGGCCTGGACCACATCGCCGCGCTGGAGGCGCGCGCCGTCGAGCTAGGCGCCGGGCTGGGGCTATCCGGCCTGGACGCGGTACTTGACGCGCTCCGGGACTCGGCCGGGAAGATGCCGCCGGAAGAGTCCATTCGCGGGGCTGCGGTCGCGGTCAAACGGGCCGAAGCCCGGGCCGGGGAGGTCTTCCCGCAGCCCCTGCCGCCGCCGTGCAACGTGACGCCCATGCCCGAGGTCGTGGCCATCAGCGGTGCCGCGCCGCACTACACCCCGCCGCGCCTGGACGGCGGTCGGCCAGGGACGTTCTGGTTCAACACCGAACGGCCCACCGCGGGCACCGGCTGGGACATCGAGGTAGTGGCCTTCCATGAGGCCGTACCAGGACACCACCTGCAGCTTTCCCGCCTTCAGCTGCTGACCGAGCTGCCCGCCCTGCAGCGCCAGCGCAGCCTCCCGGTGTTCTCCGAGGGATGGGGCCTGTACGCCGAGCAGCTGGCCGAGGAAACCGGCCTGTACGCGGACGAACGCGGCCTGCTCGGCTCGATCAGCACCTCGCTGATGCGGGCCGCCCGGCTGGTGGTGGACACCGGCATCCATCATTTCGGGTGGAGCCGGGAGCAGGCCCTGGAGTTCATCGCGGCCCATGTCCCGATGCCGCGGGAGTTCCTGGCCAACGAGATCGACAGGTACATCGTGATGCCGGGGCAGGCGCTGGCCTATCTCACCGGCAAGCTCGAGATCCTCCGGCTCCGCGAGACGGCCCGCGACCGCCTCGGCCCGGCCTTCTCGCTGCCTGAGTTCCATGCCGCCGTCCTGGATCACGGCTCGCTCCCGATGCCTACCCTGGGCCGCAGCATCGCCGGCTGGCTAGATCGGGCCGGTCAGGCCTGAACCACCCGCCGGGTCGCGGCCGGTTTAGGCCGTGTCCTGTAGCTCGTCGCGGGCCGCCGGGTCCCGTTCGCCCCGTTCGCCCCCGTCAGCCGCTCCGGTCACACGCCAGGCGCCCCCGCCTCCCGCGATCCGGAAATTTCAGCGCGCCGGCCAGGCCGGCCACCGTGACGGCGAAGTCGTGCCACATCGCCGGCAGGTAACCCACGGCCCCTCCTGGCACGTGCTGCGCAGGGCCGGACCCGGATCGTGATCCGCATACGCCTAGTGTGGCGGTAACCGCCGTTGCGCGATACTGAGGGCGGCTGGAGGGAGGGCGCCTGATGACCGCCGCAAAGAGCCAGGTAACGACCGACACGGGCGAGCCGGCCCTGACCGTGTACGGGGCGCCCTGGTGCCCGCACTGCAAGCGCGTCAAGAAGTTCCTGGCCGCGCACCGAGTCCGGTACACCAACATCGACATCGACACCGAGCCCGGCGCCATCGACCGGCTCAAGCAGCTGCAGGACGGCGGGCAGATCATCCCCACCGTGGTGTACGCCGACGGGACCCACGAGGTGAACCCGAGCGACGAGGGGCTGGCCCGCCGCATCGGCCTCACCCTCGAGGCGCATCGCACCGCCTACGACCTGGTCATCGTGGGCGGCGGCCCAGCCGGCCTGGCTGCTGCCATCTACGCCGCCCGGGAGGGTATCGACGCCGTGGTCGTGGACGCCAGCGCGCTCGGCGGGCAGGCCGGGATCAGCGACCGGATCGACAACTACCCCGGATTCCCCGACGGCATCTCCGGCGCCGA
Organism: uncultured Actinomycetota bacterium; assembly: GCA_963808615.1. Lineage (GTDB taxonomy): Bacteria > Actinomycetota > Actinomycetes > Streptosporangiales > Streptosporangiaceae > Palsa-504. Next base: position 453,831 of record CAWEGV010000013.1, on the reverse strand, counting down.
ACTCACCGACAGGTTCGTGGCCCAGGCCCGCCGCTACGGGGTCGAGCTGCTGTCGGCGGTATCGGTCGTCGCCGTCATGCACGACGGCGAGGACCTGGTGACGAAGCTCTCCTCCGGGCAGAAGCTCGTCTCGCACGCCGTGATCATCGCCACCGGGTCGACCTACCGGCGCCTTGACGTACCCGGCGAGGACGACCTCCTCGGCGCCGGCGTCCACTACTGCGCCACCTGCGACGGCCCCTTCTACAAGGGGGCGGACGAGATCGTGGTCATCGGCGGCGGCAACTCCGCGCTGGAGGAGGGGCTGCACCTGTCCGAATTCGCCAAGCGCGTCAGGGTGCTGACCCGCAACGGCCTGTCCGCCTCGCCCGTCCTGCAGGAACGGGTCAAGTCCGACCCGCAGTTCGACATCCGCACCGGCGTGGACATCGTGGAGCTGGAGGGCGGCAAGGACGGCCGGTTCGCCGCCGTGGTAACCAAGGACCGCGACAGCGGCGAGACCCACCGGTACCCGGCCGCCGCGGCCTTCGTGTTCGTGGGCCTGAAGCCGAACAACGCCTTCCTCGACGACTCCGTGCAGCGCGACGCAGGCGGCTTCCTGGTGACCAGCCCGACCATGGAGACGTCCATGGCGGGCGTCTTCGCCGCCGGCGACGTGCGCTCCGGGTCGACCAAGCAGCTCGGCTCGGCGGTCGGTGACGGCATCGCCGCCCTGCTCATGACCCGGCGCTACCTGGAAGCCCACCACCACAAGGCCCCGGCCCTGGTCGACGCCTGACAGATTCGTGTTCATGATCGCGGGCACAAACGACCGTATAGCGACCGGAACTGCCCGCGACATGGGCCTGACCCTGGGCTCAGGCCGGTATCAGGAACGTCCTATTTATTGACCGAACGTTCGGTAATGTAGTAGCCTGCGGAGCAGGAGATCGGAGGCGGCGTGTACGGCAACTACGACGCTGGCACCAGCGGCTCAGGCGCATCCCGGCACCCGGCCGAGGCCCGGGACCCGGCCGAGGCGCGCGCCGCCGCCGGGCAGGCCGCCGAGGCTCACTTCGACCAGCTCATCGCGGCCGACCAGCGCATCGAGCCCCGCGACTGGATGCCGGACGCGTACCGCAAGACGCTGATCAGGCAGATCGCCCAGCATGCCCACTCGGAGATCATCGGCATGCAGCCCGAGGGCAACTGGATCACCCGCGCGCCCAGCCTGCGGCGCAAGGCCATCCTGATCGCCAAGGTCCAGGACGAGGCCGGCCACGGCCTTTACCTCTACTCGGCCGCCGAGACGCTCGGCATCGACCGCGAGGAGCTTCTCGACCGGCTCCACGACGGCCGGCAGAAGTACTCGAGCATCTTCAACTACCCGACCCTCAACTGGGCCGACGTCGGCGCGATCGGCTGGCTGGTGGACGGTGCGGCCATCATGAACCAGGTGCCGCTGTGCCGCTGCTCCTACGGGCCGTATGCCCGGGCCATGGTCCGCATCTGCAAGGAAGAGTCATTCCACCAGCGGCAGGGGTTCGAGATCCTGCACACCCTGGCCCACGGCACGCCGGACCAGAAGGCGATGGCCCAGGACGCGGTGAACCGGTACTGGTGGCCGTCGCTGATGATGTTCGGCCCGCCGGATGGGGAATCATCGCACTCGGCCCAGTCCACCGCGTGGGGCATCAAGCGGTTCGGCAACGACGAGCTGCGCCAGCGTTTTGTCGACATGACCGTCCCTCAGGCCGAGGTCCTCGGCCTGAGTATCCCCGACGAGGATCTGCGCTGGAACGACGAACGCGGCCACTATGACTTCGGCGCCGTCGACTGGGACGAGTTTGCCCGCGTCATCCGCGGCGACGGCCCGTGCAACGCCGAGCGCCTGCGGCGCCGCCGCCAGGCCCACGACGAGGGCGCCTGGGTCCGCGAGGCGGCCCAGGCCTACGCCGGCAAGCACGCCAGGCCAGAGGCACGAGCGTCATGAACGAAAACAGCAAGCCAGGCTGGCCGCTGTGGGAGGTGTTCGTCCGGGCCCGCCGCGGCCTGTCCCACCAGCACGTGGGCAGCCTGCACGCGCCGGACGCCACCATGGCCCTGCGCAACGCGCGCGACGTCTACACCCGGCGCGGCGAGGGCGTGTCGATCTGGGTGGTGCCGTCAGCCGCGATCACGGCCAACAGCCCCGACGAGAAAGACCCGTTCTTCGACCCGGCCGTGGACAAGGCCTACCGGCATCCCACCTTCTACGACGTGCCCGAAGGGGCCAAGCACCTATGAGCGGCGACGGCCTAAGGACGCTGCCGCCGCTGGCCGCCTACGCGCTGGCCCTCGGCGACGACGCGCTCATCTTGTCCCAGCGGCTGGCCGAGTGGGTGGCCCACGCCCCGCAGATCGAGGAGGACGTGGCCCTGGCCAACATCGCGCTCGACCTGCTCGGGCAGGCGCGCACCCTGCTCAGCTACGCCGGCGAGGTCGAGGGCGCCGGCCGTGACGAGGACGACCTGGCCTACCTGCGCGATGACCGCGACTTCCGCAACGTGCAGCTGACCGAGATCGGCAACGGCGACTTCGCCGTCACCATGGCCCGCCAGCTGGTCTTCTCGGCCTATCAGTACGAGCTCTACACCGCCCTGCTGGACAGCGCCGACGCCACCATCGCCGGGCTGGCCGGCAAGGCGGTCAAGGAAGTGGCCTACCACCGGGACCACGCCACCCAGTGGGTGCTCCGCCTGGGCGACGGCACTTCCGCGTCCGCGACGCGCATGCAAGCAGGACTTGATCAGGTCTGGCCGTTCGTCGCCGAGCTCTTCGACCCTGACGACGCGGCGGCCAGGCTGCCCGGCGTCGCCGCCGATCCCGCCACGCTCCGGCCGGCCTGGGAGCGGTACGTGACGGCGGTGCTGAGCGAGGCGACCCTGCAGCAGCCGGAGCCGGGCTGGCGCTCCCGCGGCGGCCGCGCCGGGCTGCACACCGAGCATCTCGGCCACCTGCTGGCCGAGATGCAGCACCTGCACCGCTCGCACCCGGGAGCGACCTGGTGAGCCCCGCACCGCAGCAGACCACGCTCGGCCGCGCCGCGCTGCTGGCCGCGGCCCGGGCCGTGCCGGATCCGGAGATCCCCGTGCTCACCCTCGGCGACCTGGGCGTGATCCGTGACCTGCGGGTCACCGGCGAGGCGGAGGTGGAAGTCGACGTCACCCCCACCTACACCGGCTGCCCCGCCACCGCGGTCATCGCGGCCGACGTGCAGGCCGCCCTGAAGCGGTCCGGCGCGGCCGAGGTCCGGGTCCGCACCGTGCTGTCCCCGCCCTGGACGACGGACTGGATGACCGAGCCCGGCCGGGCCAAGCTGCGCCAGTTCGGCATCGCACCGCCCGGGCCCGCCGCGCACCCGGGCCGCGCGGTCCCGCTCATCCTCGCGGCCCGCTGCCCGCGGTGCGGCTCGGCCGACACCCGCGAGATCAGCCGCTTCGGCTCGACCCCCTGCAAGTCCCTGTGGACCTGCCGGTCCTGCGCCGAGCCTTTCGACTCCTTCAAGGCCATCTGATGGCGGCCCCGGCCGGCCAGGCGGCCTCGTCAAGCCAGGCGATCGCGCCGGCGCCGGCTGGCGCGCGACGGCACTCCGTGTTCCACCCGCTCCGCGTGGCCTCGATCGACCGGCTCACCGAGGACGCGGTCGCCGTCACCTTCGACGTCCCCGCCGAACTACGCGAGGCCTTTGCCTTCGCCCCCGGCCAGCACGTGTCCATCCGGTCCCCGGTGGTGGGTGACGACGTGCGCCGCAACTACTCCATCTGCTCCGCGGCGACCTCCGGCCGCCTGCGGATCGGCGTCAAGCGCATCCCCGACGGCGTTTTCTCCAGCTACGTGGCCGAACGCCTGCGTCCCGGCGACAGCCTCGACATCATGACCCCGACCGGGAGCTTCTCCACCGCGCTTGACCCCGGCCAGCGCAAGCGGTACGGCGCCATCGCGGCCGGCTCCGGCATCACCCCGGTGCTGTCCATCCTGGCCACCGCCCTGGAGGTCGAGCCCGCCAGCCGCGCCGTCCTGGTCTACGTCAACCGCACCATCAACAGCATCATGTTCCTGGAGGAACTCGAGGACCTGAAGAACCGCTACCCGGACCGGTTCCAGCTCGTGCACGTCCTGGACGAGGAGCCGCTCGACGTCGAGATCCTGTCCGGCCGCCTGGACGCCGACCGCCTCAGCCGTATCCTCGACCTCCTGGTGATGCCAGACGACGTGGACGAGTGGTTCCTGTGCGGCCCGCTGCCCATGACCGATGCCGCCCGCGAGGTGCTGGTCTCCCACGGCGCCGGCGAGCAGCACATCCACCGCGAGCTGTTCTTCGTCGGCCCGCCGCCGCCCGCCGCCGGCGACCGGGCCGCCGCAGCCACCGCACGCGACCAGGAACCGGAAACCGGCGCCTCGGTCACCGTCATGCTCGACGGGCGCTCGCAGAGCTTCAGGCTTGCCGAGGACGGCGCCTCGATCCTCGACGCCACCCTCCGGTACCGGGCCGACGCCCCTTTCGCCTGCAAGAACGGGGTGTGCGGTACCTGCCGGGCCAAGGTCGTCGAGGGCCAGGTGCGGATGGACGCCAACTACGCCCTGGAGCCCGCCGACCTCGCCGCCGGGTACGCCCTGGCCTGCCAGTCGCATCCGGCCGCCGAACGTGTCGTACTCGACTTCGACCAGTAACGGTGCACCTATGCCCCCCGATCGTGATTCCCGCCACCGGCCCGTCCCGCCCTTTCACGTCAGGCAGCTGACCATCGAGGACGGCCTGACCCTGGCCGCCGAACCGCAGCCCGCCGCCTGGCAGGTGTACGACGCGCTGGAACCGTTCCCGCCGGACGAGGGCTACTGGGCGGTGGCCGATAACCAGGACATCCTGCTCGGGTTCTGCTGCCTGGGCGAAGCCGCCCGGGCCGCGGGGGAGAGCGGCCATCCGGGCGTGCTCGACATCGCGATCGGCATCAGGTCCGACCTGGCCGGCCAGGGCTGGGGTGCCGAGCTGGGCCGCGCCGCCGTGGCCTACGCCCGGTCCGTGGCCGCCGACCGGGCGCTGCGCACCACCGTCCCGGACTGGAACGCGGTCGGCCTGCACGTCGCCGAGCAGTCCGGCTTCACCCGCTCCGGCACCGTTGCCCTCGGCGGCAAGAAGTACATCGTCCTGGAGCAGCCGTTGCGGCCCAGCCTCAGGGCTTGATCCGCAGGCCGTCGAACGCCACCGTCACGATGATGTCGGCCAGCTCCGCGGGCCGGCCCCGCCGCGCGGCCGGTACCACTCCACCACCGAGTTGACCATCCCGTACAGCAGCCGGGCGACGACCGCCGGATCGACGTCGGGCCGCAGGTCGCCCTCGTCCCTGGCCTGCGTGACCAGGCTCGCCACCGCGGCGTCGAACTCCCGCCGCCGCGACAGGGCCTGGCGTTCGGCCTTGGTGTTTCCCCGCACCCGCAGCAGCAGGGTGACGAACGGCAGCTCGGCGGCCAGCAGCAGCACGCTGCGTCTGGCCAGCTCCTCCAGCCGGGCCATGGCCGGCGCGTTGAGCCCCGAGACCTCATCGAGGATGGCGAACAGCCCGTCCAGCGCCCGGCCCACGCCCAGCCGCAGCAGCTCCTCCTTGCCCGTCACGTGGTGATAGATGGCCGACTTGGTGATGCCGAGCTCGCGGGCCAGGTCCTCCATGCTGGTGCCGTCGTAGCCGCGCTCGTTGAACACCTTGACCGCGCCGCGCAGCACAGACTCCAGATCGTGCCCGGGCCGGCCGCGCCGGGGCCCCGCTTCCATGCCTAGTACCCACCTCACCTGCGCCGACCGCGATTAAACTGACCGAATGTTCAGTCGAGAATAGTAACGTAACCCGGCCAGAAGTCAACCGCGGAACCGCCGGAAGAACTCCCGCACGTCCGCCACGAACAGGTCGGGCTCCTCCATGGCCGCGAAGTGGCCGCCCCGGTCGAACTCCGACCAGTGCACGATGGTGTCGGACTGCTCGGCGAACCGCCGGATGGCCGGCGCGATCTCCGCCGGGAAGACGGCCACGCCGGTGGGCACGGTGGAGCGGCGGGGCGGGCCGCCCGGCCCCATCCGGGCCTCGTAGTACAGCCGGGCCGACGACCCGGCCGTGCGCTGAACGCGCTGGGCGGGGTGTTCGGCGTCGCCATCCTGGCCGCGGTCTTCGCCGCCCACGGCAGCTACGCCTCACCGGCCGCGTTCATCGACGGCTTCCGGGCCGCCGAATGGGTGGCCGCCGCGATGGCCGCCGCCGGAATCCCCGCGGCCGCCCTCGCGCCGGGGCGGCCCCGCCGGAGCCCGTTGACACGATAGTTAGCTTTCGCTAACGTTAGCAAAAACTTACAGAAGACAGCGAGGGAGCAGGACCATGGGCCAGCCAGTGGCGTTCTTCGAAGTGATCAGCCCGGACCACGAGCGGGCGCAGAAATTCTATGCCGAGCTGTTCGGCTGGCAGGTCATGGCCGACCCGGCCATGGGCGGCTACGGCCTGGTCGACACCGGCGCCGGCGAGGGAGCCATCGGCGGCGGCATCGGCCCGTCCGGCGAGCCGGGGGAGCGGGGCGTGAAGATCTACATGCGCGTCGACGACCTGGACGCCTACCTGGACCGCGCCGAGCAGCTCGGCGGCCAGCGGCTGGTCCCGCCCACCGACCTGCCCGGCGACTACGGCCGCTTCGCCATCTTCACCGACCCGGACGGCAACCAGGTCGGCCTCTGGAGCTGAACCGGCCCGCCGCTAGTCAGCCTGCTCGGTCAGGACGGGGCGCAGCGCGTCGAGGACCCCGGGGTCCTCGATCGTGGACGGTACCGCCTCGTCCTGGCCGTCGGCTATGCCCCGCATGGTCTTGCGCAGGATCTTGCCGGACCTGGTCTTGGGCAAGCCGGAGACCACGTCCACCCGGCGGAACGCCGCGACCGCGCCGATCCGGTCCCTGATCAGCTGCACCAGCTCCGCGGACAGCGCGCCAGGCTCGGCGCTGACGCCCGCCTTGAGTACCACGAACCCGCGCGGTACCTGGCCCTTGAGCTCGTCGTTCACCCCGATGACCGCGCACTCGGCCACGGCCGGATGGCTGGCCAGCACCTCCTCCATCTGCCCGGTGGACAGCCGGTGCCCGGCCACGTTGATCACGTCGTCGACGCGGCCCATGACGTACACGTAGCCGTCCTCGTCGCGGTACCCGCCGTCGCCCGAGGTGTAGCAGCCGGGGTGGCGCGACAGGTAAGAGCTGACGAACCGGTCGTCGTCGTGCCACAGCGTGGGCAGGCATCCGGGCGGCAGCGGCAGCCGGACCACGATCTCGCCCGTCTGGCCCGCCGGCACCTCGGTCCCGGACGGGTCCAGGATGCGCACGTCGTAGCCGGGCACCGGCACGGTGGGCGACCCCGCCTTGGTCGGCAGCGGTTCCAGCCCCATCAGGTCGGCCACGATGGGCCAGCCGGTCTCGGTCTGCCACCAGTGGTCGATGACCGGGATGCCGAGCAGCTCGCCCGCCCACCGGTAGGTCTCCGGGTCCAGCCGTTCGCCGGCCAGGAACAGGTACCGGAATCCGGACAGGTCGTACTGGCGCGCCAGGGTACCGTCCGGGTCCTCCTTCTTGATCGCCCGGAACGCAGTCGGCGCGGTGAACAGCACCTTGACCCGGTGCTCGGCGACCACCCGCCAGAACGCGCCCGCGTCCGGGGTGCCCACCGGCTTGCCCTCGTACAGGACGGTGGTGCACCCGGTCAGCAGCGGGGCGTACACGATGTAGGAATGCCCGACTACCCAGCCCACGTCGGATGCGGCCCAGAACACGTCGCCCGGATGGGCGTCGTAGATGTTCGGCATGCTCCAGCGCAGCGCGACCGCGTGACCGCCGTGGTCGCGGACCACGCCCTTCGGCCCGCCCGTGGTGCCCGAGGTGTACAGGATGTACAGCGGGTCGGTGGCCGCGACGGGGACGCAGTCGGCCGGCTCGGCGCCGGCCACCGCCTGCGCCCAGTCCAGGTCGCGCCCGGGCACCAGGGTGGCGGTCGCCGCCGGGCGCTGCAGGATCACGCAGTGCTCGGGTTTGCGGATAGCCAGGTCGATCGCGCCGTCCAGCATCGGCTTGTACTCCACCACCCGGCTGACCTCGATGCCGCAGGACGCCGAGACCACCACCTTCGGCGCGGCGTCGTCGATCCGCTTGGCCAGCTCGCCCGCCGCGAAGCCGCCGAACACCACCGAGTGCACCGCGCCGATCCGGGCGCAGGCCAGCATCGCGATCACGGCCTCCGGGATCATCGGCATGTAGATGACCACCCGGTCGCCCTGCGCCACGCCCAGGCCGCGCAGCAGCCCGGCGAACCGCGCCACCTCGTCCCGCAGCTCCCGGTAGCTGAACGTCCGCTTGGTGCCGGTCACCGGGCTGTCGTAGATCAGCGCGGCCTGCTCGCCCCGGCCGTCCCTTACGTGCCGGTCCACCGCGTTGAAGCAGGTGTTCAGCACCCCGTCGGGGAACCACCGGTAGAACGGCGGATTCGAGGCATCAAGCACCGCCGTCGGCGCCCGGTCCCAGTCGATGTCCCTGGCCGCCTCACCCCAGAACCCCTCGGGGTCGGCCAGGCTCCGGTCATATACCTCTGCGTAGCGGCCCATGACGTCATCCTCCTCACCCGCTATCTTCTTACGAAGATCGGGTGAGCGCGACGCCGCGGGGCCCTACGCCGCGAAGTATCCGCCCGCCGCGGCGTGCGGGCCGCGTACCGGTGCCCTGGCCACTGTTGCAGCGGGCACTGTTGCAGCGGGCACTGTTGCAGCGGGCACTGTTGCAGCGGGCACTGCTGCTCCGGGCGCCGCGCGGACCGGTTCCGGCCGGCCCCCGCCGAACGCCCGGGTGATCTCCGCCCGTGCCCAGCGCATCCGCAGCACCGCGGTCTCCGGGTGCTCGCCGTAGGCCTGCGCGACCTGCGCCGCGCAGCCCCGTGTGCCGGAGGCGCGGATGGCCGTGCTGATCGCCTGGCGGATCTGTGCCGTGCTCGGGTCGTCGGAGCGCTGCAGCGTCGAGGCGAACAGCGCGTCGGCCCGGGCGGTGCTGATGCTGAGGTGGTCCTTCCCTGACCGCATCGTAGGCCTCCTGACTGGTGGCTGTTCCGAGTACATCACGGGGGTCTGACATTTCCGTGCTGCCTGTTTGTACGTACCGACTTCCTAGCGAGGTTCAATTCATCGCTCGCCGAGGCTCGAGATCCATTCCGCGACGCCTACCACGCCGGCCTGGCGGGGAAACACCTTCTCGGTCAGCACCCGGTGCACCTCAGGATCGCCGTCCAGGCAGCCGTCGGCCAGGACCGTGAGCCGGTAGTCCAGGTCCGCGGCCTGCCGCAGGGTGGACAGCACCACGCCGCTGGTCGCGATGCCGGCCAGCACCAGGCGGCTGGCGGGACGAAGTACGGTACGGGTGTGGCGACTATAGACGACGTGTCCCGGCTGGCCCTGCGGCTGCCCGAAGTCACGGAAGGCGAGCGGCACGGCAGCCGGACCTGGTTCGTGGCCAGCAAGGCCTTCGCCTGGGAGCGGCCGTTCAGCAAGGCGGACCTGAGGCGCTTCGGTGACCAGGTACCGCCGGACGGGCCGATCCTGGCCGTCCGCGTCGAGGACCTGGGCGAGAAGGAGGCCGTGCTCGCCGCGCACCCCGAGGCCTTCTTCACGATCCCGCACTTCGACGGCTACTCGGCCGTCCTGATCCGGTTGCCGGAGGTCTCGGCGCAGGCGCTGCGGGAGGCGGTCACCGACGGCTGGCTGGCCTGCGCACCGCCGCGCCTGGCGGTGGAGTTCCTGGGCCGCCCGTCCTGACCGCTGCCATTTGCCCCACCAAACATGTCATCCGGCCTGCCCGGGCTTGACCTGCCGCCGCCCGCCTGAGCCTAGGCCGTGGCCGGCCGTGATGAGGTAAGTGAGGCGAATACAACCGTGGAACTGAGGTAATGCCCGGTGGTGTAGTCGAAAGCGCCGCCGCACGTAATCAGCCGCAGGGCCGCGAAGTCGGTCGCGCCGTATATCGCTTTCGCCGGGAATTCGGATTTGAGGTACTCGCGGACACCGGTGACCCGGAAAATGGCCGTGATCCCGTCGGCCAGCCGCACGTCGATCGCGTCTCCCGGGCGCAGCGCGCCGAGCCGGAAGAAGACGGCCGGCCCCTGATAACTGTCGACGTGGCCTTCGATGACCGACGACCCGATCTGACCGGGCGTGGCCGAGTACTTGTACCAGGCCGCCTCATCGGAGCTGGTGACCACCGACGGCACCTGGATCGAGCCGTCGGGATTGACCCCCAGGTGCAGCAGTCTCGAGTTCACGCCAATGGCCGGGATATCCACCGATACCGGCACCGAGCGCTGCAGCCGGGGCCCGCGGCCCCCCGGGCCGAGGGCGCCTGCGGCGGCCGCGGAAGGCTGCGGCGCATGCCGCTGGGACATGATCGCGACGCCCACGATGGCCGTACCCGCCAGGATGAGCAGCACGCCAGCCACCCCAGCCAGCCGGGCCGGAAGGCTCACCATCCTGGCCGGCGGTCGGGCGTAACCGCCTTCCGGCCACGAGGCGACTACGCGGAACCCGGCAATCCGCGGCCACCTTGCCAATGCCGGCGCCCTCCCTCCGTGTTCTTCAGGTGTTCTACCTGCCAAGCCTAATATTGCGCTGTTGCGCGCGCCATTCCCCGTTTGTGCCGCCCGCGGGCCTTAGCATTGTCGTCGCCTGCGCAGCCACTGGCCGGCCACGCTTTCCTTCTCGCGCCGGTTTCTGCGGCCGGGAAGAGGGAAAAGCCCCGCATGAAGGAGGTTCAATGAAGGTGCGCGCAGCGATCGCGGATCCGGCCCTCAGGGGGAGGCTCACCGCCGTCGGCTGGGGCGGCTTGGTCCTTCTCGGCGCGGCCGGCGTTTCGGCCTGTTCGTCCGGCTCGACGCCGTCGTCGGTGTTCACCCCGTCCGGCGGCTCGGTCAGCGCGACCGTCTCGTCCACGTCGACCTCTACCTCCTCCACCAGCGCCAGCACGAGCGCCACGGCCAGCCCCTCGGTCAGCACGTCGACGTCCGTCTCGACCAGTCCGTCGCCGAGCGCCAGCCCGAGCCCTAGCCCCAGCCCCAGCCCGTCGCCGTCTCCGAGCTCTGCGTTCCCGACCGAGGCCCCCGTCACCGGAGGCGGCGGGACGGCCGGCTTGCAGGACGGCCTGCTGTTCGTCCTCGGCGCGGCGGCGATCCTGGCCGGGGCCGGGACCATCGCCTACCGCCGGAAGCTGAACCGGAGCCGCTGACGGCGCCCGGCTGATTCGCTGCGGGGCACCCGATGCTGACCGGTGCGGCCGTCTGCCCGCAGCCGCCGTTGCTGATCCCCGCGGCGACCGGCGCGCCAGGTCCCGGTGGCGCCGGGCTCGAGCGGCTGCGGACCGCGTGCCACCGGGCCGTCGCCGACCTGCTCGGCGACGGCCCGGACGTGGTCGTGGTGGTCGGGGGAGCCGCGCACACCGCCCAGTACCCGCCCGATGCACCGGGCAGCCTGCACGAATTCGGCATCCCGTTCACCGTGGGCGGCCGTCGACCCCTTGGTACCTCTGCCACCTCTGGTCCCAATGGTATGCCTGGCTCCCTGGACTCACCGGGCTCGCCTGTGCTGCCGCTGGCCCTGACCGTGGGGAAGTGGCTGCTGTCCCGGGCAGATGGCCCGGTGCCTGCCGTCTGGTGGGGGATCGCGTCGGACGCGCCCGCCGCCGGATGCCTGGACCTGGGCAACAGGCTGGCCGCGCTCGCGCCGCGGGTCGCGCTGCTGGTCCTGGGCGACGGGCCCGGCCGCCGGGCCCGCGGCGTCCCGGGCGCCGTCGACGCGGACGCCGACCGTTACGACGACCAGGTGGCGACGGCGCTGGCCGGCGCCGATGCCGCCGCGCTGGCCGCGCTCGACCCCGGCGCGGACAGCAGGCTGCTCGTGGCCGGCCGCGCGGCCTGGCAGGTCCTGGCCGGCGCGGCGGGCCGAGACGCGTTCTCCGGGGACCTGCGCTACCGGGCCGTCCTGTTCGAGGTGACCTATCTGGTGGCCCGCTGGCGCCGCCGCTAACGGCACACTGGTGGGCATGGGCACGTACGTCATCGCCGTGGTCGGCGCGACCGCCACCGGCAAGTCCGCGCTCGGCGTCGGGCTGGCCCGCGCCCTCGGCGGCGAGGTCGTGAACGCCGACTCCATGCAGCTCTACCAGGGCATGGATATCGGCACCGCCAAGGAGCCCGAGGCCGCGCGCCAGGGCGTCCCGCATCACCTGCTCGATATCTGGCCGGTGACCAGGACCGCCAACGTGGCCGACTACCAGCAGCTGGCTCGCGCCGCGATCGACGACATCATCGGCCGCGGCCACGTACCCGTGCTGGTCGGCGGCTCAGGCCTGTACATCAGGGCCGCTCTGGATGACCTGAATTTTCCCGGAACGGACCAGGCTGTCCGCGACCGGCTCTCCGATGAGCTGGACCGGGCGGGCGCCGCGGCCCTGCACGCCCGGCTGGCCACGCTCGACCCGGCCGCGGCCCGGTCGATCCTGCCCAGCAACGGCCGCCGCATCGTGCGGGCCCTGGAGGTGCTCGAGATCTCCGACGGCCCGTTCACCGCCACCATGCCCGCCTACGGCCACGCCCGCCCGGCGGTGCAGATCGGCCTCACCCTGCCTCGCCCGGACCTGGACCAGCGGATCGCGGCCCGGGTCGAGGCCATGTGGCAGTCCGGTTTCGAGGCCGAGGTCCGCGCCCTGGTCGCCGTCGGCCTGCGCCAGGGCAAGACGGCCAGCCGTGCCCTCGGCTACGCCCAGCTGCTCCGCCACCTGGACGGCGAGCTCACCCTGGACGAAGCGCGCGAGGAGACGGTCAAGGCCACCAAGCGCTTCGCCCGCCGCCAGGAATCCTGGTTCCGCCGCGACCCCCGCGTCCACTGGCTCGAGGCCAGCCCGGGAAGCTCTCTGCTGACCGACGCCCTGCAGCACCTGCAAGTGGGGGCCCCGTCAGCGAACCGTGTAGACCACCAGCTGAGGTGAGCCACCCTTCGGCCCGAAAATGCTGGGGCCGCCCGCGGGGACCAGGATGGAGTTTCCGGCGATGGCGATGGGCGCGTTGGCGGAGGTGGGCAGCTTGTGCTGGTAGACGACGGCACCGGTGGTGCGGTCGAGCGCGATCAGGACGCCCGTGTACAGGGTGGTGATGACGAGGTCGTTGGAGACGGTGGCGGCGCCCAGCGGGTAGGCGGGCACCTTGGTGTCCCACTCGACCTTGCCGGTGGTGAGGTTGAGGGCCACTATCTCGCCGCTGCCATTGCCGTCCTGGCCGCCCAGCGGATAGCTCATCTTGGCCAGAGTGAACCGCTGGTCGACCGTGGCCACGTACACGGTGCTGCCCGCCAGGGCCAGGTTCGACAGCACGCCCCCCAGGGAGCCGGGCAGGATCGTGTAAGGGGCCGTCAGGGTGAGCTTGTGCTCCATCGCTTCGAGCGGGTAGCTGTCCGATTTGCTGTGCTCGCCCACCGGGGTCTTCCAGATCAGCTTGCCGGTGCTGGCGTTCATCGCATAGACCACGCCCAGCTTGCCCGAGCCGATGACCGCGGGCTGTCCGCTGATGGTCGCGGCAATCGGCGAGGTCTGCATGTCGTGGTCCATGAAGTCGTTGCTCACGCCCTGGTAGTACCAGCGCAGCTTGCCCGTGGCGGCATCGAGATTGACCTCGCTATCGGTGTAGAGCCATGGCGAAGGGTGGGCGATCGCCTCAGCGGCCGACTGATAGGGGTTGCCGGTGCCGAAGGTCACCGAGCCGTCGCTGCCGGGCAGCGGGGTCTCCCATGCGCCGCCTGAGCCGTAAGGGGTCTGCGCGCCATTGCTGGGGACGACCGTGTTGAATGTCCAGACCAGCTTGCCGGTGGCGGCGTTCAGGGCCAGCAGGATCCCGCCGGTGGGCCCGGTTCCGATGGAACTGGCCAGGTAGACGCGGCCGTTTGCGACCAGCGGCTGGATGCCGAACGTGCCCTGGTCATTGCTGAGCAGATCCTGGTCGACCCAGATAGTTTTGCCGGTGGCGGCGCTGAGCGCGAACACGGTGGTCATCGTGTCTCCGTACACGACACCACCCGCGAGCGCGACGCCGTTCGGGCCCCCTTCGTCTATCTTCGAGCTGACCTGGTACTCCCACTCCAGCTTCCCGGTGCCCAGCGCCAGCGCGTACACGTTGCCACCGAGGTCCTGCAGGTAGACGACGCCATTGGCCACGATCGGCGTCGCCGCCAGCGAGCCGAAGCCTGGCCCGGACGTTACCAATGACGAGGCCAACTTGAAGGTCCAGGCCTGCTGCAGGCCGGCCACGTTAGCGGACGAAATAGTGGCTCCCGCCGCATCCCGCGTGTTCTCAAGATCGCCGTTCGGATACAGCCACGAGCCAGCGGGCTGGGCCGCCTTGGCATTCGCCACCGTGCTCCCGGCCGGCTCGCTGGTGCCGCTGCAGCCGGCCAGGACCACACCGGCAGCGAGGATCAGGCTGGGCCATACGATCTTCCTGGTTCTCATCGCACGCTCCCTCCCGGCCGGGCCGGGCATATGAACGAAAATCTGATATCAGTATGCTAGATGATTGGTATCGGTCCGTCAACGGCGGGCGGCCGTCGAGCGGCTCGGCCATGCGCGAGCCCGGGCCTTCACGATGATCGCCGGCCAGGCGCGCGGCACGCCTGAAAAGGTCTGCTGACCTGGATGATAGGGATGCTGGAGCCTCTATCCGGGCCAGCTCGAGTAGCACAGCGGCCTGACCGCGGCCCGCGGTTTGATAGCTGGATGGTCCCTGGAACAATCAGCCTGCGGCGCAGACGGCGGGTTGTCCGTAGACGGGCCGCTATCGCCTATCGGCCCCCCACGCCTGACCCTTCGCGGTCAGGACGGGTCGCTCCAGGTTTCGCCGTCGGGGAGCAGGGCGGCGGCTTCGGCGGGACCCCAGCTGCCGCGGGCGTAGGGGTGCACAGGCACGACGTCGCCGAGCACCGGGTCGACGACCCGCCAGGCCGCTTCGACGGTGGCCTCCGAGGCGAACAACCAGCGCTGCCCGTCGAGCGCGGCGCCGATGAGCCGGTCGTAGGGGCGCAGGTCGGAGGCCGCGCTCTCGGCGAACTTGAGATCCTCGATGGCAGCCTGCCAGCCGACACCAGGCTTCTTACCGACCAGCGACAAGGCGACGCGGTCGTCCGGGTTGACCCGGAAGCGCAAGGTGTTCGGGGCAGCTGAATCGCTCAGCCCGAAGACGTCGTACGGCGGGCGCTTGAAGACGATCGTGACCTCGGTCGCAGTCAGCGGCAGGCACTTGCCGGCCCGGATCAGGATCGGCACGTCGGCCCAGCGCCAGGAGTCGGCGGCCAGCCTGATCGCCGCGTAGGTCTCGGTCTTGGAATCCGGGGCGACCCCGGTCACGTCGAGGTAGCCCTGGTACTGGCCCTTGACGGTGGTTTCCGGGGTCAGCGGGCGCAGCGCGCCGAGGAGGTCGGACTTAGACGTCCGCCAGGAGTCCAGGCCGGTGCCGTCCGGCGGCTCGGCCAGGACGGTGGCCAGGACCTGCAGCAGGTGGTTCTGGATCACGTCCTTGATCGCGCCCGTCTTGTCGTAGAAGCTGCCCCGGTCGGCGACGTCGAAGTCCTCGGCCATCGTGATCTGGACGCTCCGCACGTAGGTCCGGTTCAGCAGCGGCTCGATGATCGTGTTCGCGAACCGGACGAACATGAGGCTGTCCACTGGTTCCAGGCCCAGCCAGTGGTCGACCCGGTAGATGGCATCCTCAGGGAAGAAGGACTGCAAGGTGGCACTCAGCTGCTGGGCGCTGGCCACGTCGTTGCCGAACGGCTTCTCGACCATGATCCGGCTGTCTTGCGCGCGTCCGGCGTGGGCAATGCCCTTGGCGATGCGCCCGAAGATTCCCTGCGGCACCTCAAGATAGAACAGCGCCTTCTTAGCCGGGCCCATCTGGTCCGACATGGCCTGGTAGGTGGCCGGGTCACCGAGGTCGCCGTCCACGTACCGCAGCAGGCCCAGCATCTTGGCCGCGGCCGGGCTGCCGGGGTCGATGTTGTTCAGCTTCAGCGAGGCGGTCGCGTAGTCGCGGAACTGGTCCAGACCCCAGCCGCTCAGGCCTCAAGCACCCTATCAACCCCCGCCCGGCCCCTCCTGCCGGGTGTACCGGGCGGTCAGGCCGTCCGGCGCTGGGCCAGTTCTCGCGTCTCGCGCGGCAGCGCGTCGGCCACGAGCAGCTTCGGCAGCAGGTCCGGCTCGATGGTCAGCGCCCGGAAGCAGGCCCCGGGGATGGCGGCCAGCGTGAACCTCTTGATCCAGCCCGCCTGCGCTCGCCGATCAGGGCCGCGTTGACGTCGATGCCCTCGGTGGTCAGGTTCTCACCGAACACGCCGTTCGGCAGCGGCAGGCCGAGCTCGACGTTGACCGAAAGCAGCTTCACTCCTCCATTACATCTGATCGGCGAGCTGGTAGGCACGCTTGGCATTGTCGGCGCAGAGCATCCGGGTCAGGCGCACCACGGTCCGTTCTGAATAAAGACCTTCTGCCAAGCCGGCCGACAAGAAGCCGGACAGCGCGGTCCGGAACAGCATCGCGCCCAGGTAGAACAGTTCCGGCAGCCCGAACGCGTCCGAGGAGTACAAGAACTTGCCGTACGGCGCGAGCTCGAGCGCCTCGGCCAGCAGCGCGGGGGCGCGGCCGCCCAGGTTGTGGGTGGCCAGCCCGGCATCGACGTACACGTGCGGGAACACCTGGGCCAGGTAGCCGGCCTCCCGGTGGAACGGGTAGTTGTGCAGCAGCATGACCGGCACTCCGGTCGGCTGGATGGCCCGCAGCAGCGGGGTGAGCAGCAATGGGTTGCAGCGCTGCAGGTCGACGTCGCTGTCCCCGTAGCCGACGTGGAACTGCACCGGCAGCCGCAGGTCCACGCCGCACCAGATGAGGAACCGCTGCAGCGTCTCGTCGGCCAGCCGGAGCGAACCCGAGCTCAGCCAGCGGCCCGCGGCGGCCGCCACCTCGGTGTCGGACGGCCGTTCCGGGGCCAGGTCAAGCCCGGTCCGGTAGGCCGCGATGGACTTCACGCCGACCGCGGTGGCGGTCCTGGTGGCCAGCGCGGACCGCATCGCGTCGGCGAAGCCCGCGGCGCCGATCCCGGCCGCCGCAACGTCCTCGGCGACCCGTTCGAGGCGCACGATCTCGTGCGCGGTCGCGCCCGCCAGCCCGCCCAGTTCGGCCGGAGAGGTGATCGGCTCCGGGGTGAAGCCGGTGTCCACGCACAGCACGGACAGCCCGGCCGCCTGGAGGAACCGCTTGCTCACCTCGGTCACGCCGATCTCGGCCCGGCGCGCCGCGTAGTCGGCGATTTCGGCGTGCGCCGGCAGGCCCAGGACTGGCGGGCACAGGCGGCGGAACGCGAACCCGGCCTGGGAATCGAACACCGACCCGCCGGGGACACCTGGTCCCTCGGTCAGCATCGACTCCAGCGTCGCCACGTCCGCGTCCCGGCCCAGCACCCCGTGACAGTGATGGTCGACCAGCATCTGGTCGGCGACGCAGGCGAGCAGTCCGGGCATCCCTAAGACGCCTCGCCGCCCGCGGGCGCGAGCCCATGCCTGGACCTCACTGCCTGCTCCTCTCCCGGGGCCTTGATGCCCTCCCGGGCGGCCAGCGCGACTCCGAGCTTGCGGGCCGTGCCGGCCGCGAAGATGACCGCGATGATCGCGACCAGCAGCCAGGCCCCGGACACGACGGGGAACCACGCGGCGTCGCCGGTCGGGTACGGGATCACGTTGCGGTACAGCGTGTAGCCCAGCACGATCAGGCCTGCCACCGGGATCACGACCTGCCACGTCGGCACCGGGAGCTTCCGCCGGACGAACACCAGCATGATGCAGCCGATCGAGGCCAGCACGTAGGCCACCAGCAGGATCAGCGTGCCGATGGTGCCCGACCACAGGAAGCTCTCGAACGCGGTGGCGTGGAAGGCCGTCGCGTAGATGATCACGATCAGCGCCGACATGGCCGTGATCACCACGGTGGCGTTGGCCGGCGTGCCCCAGTGCGAGCTCGCCCCGACCCCGCGTGGGCCGCGGGCATCCCGGGACAGCGCGTACATCAGCCGCGCCGCCCCGACCGTGGAGGCCAGGCAGCAGCCGAAGGCGCTGACCGTGGTGCCGAGCGTGATCACATCCCCGACCCAGTGGCCCACGTAGGAGGAGCCCAGGTCGCCCAGTAGCGACGGCGAGGCGACGAAGTTCTTGACGCCGGCCGCGCTGGTGCCGAAGCCCATCATCTCCACCGCGGTCACCACCGTGAAGTAGACGCCGCCGAACACCGCGACGCCGAAGATCGCGCGCGGGATGTCGCGGGTCGGGCGCCTGGCTTCCTCGCCCAGGGTGGCGGCCGCCTCGAATCCGGCGAACGACAGGAACCCGAACACCACGCCGAGGAACAGGTCGTTGGGTTTGGTCCCCGGCGCCACCGTGAACACGCTCAAGGTGAAGTGCTCGTGCCCCGGCGCGTTCCCGGCCAGCAGCCGGACCAGTACCACGACGGTGACGATCAGGATCAGCGCGACCGTGGTGCCCTCCACCGACAGCAGGATGCTCGCGCCGCGCCTGGCCGGGATGATCGCGAGGAACAGCACCAGAGCCAGGACCACCCCGACCAGGATCCACGGCGCCCAGGTCGGCGGGTTCGGCCAGGCCCCGATTTCCTGCAGGAACGCGGTGCCGAAGATGCCGGCCGCGCTCGCGGTGACCACCGCGTAGAACGTGTAGGTGCCGAGCATGCCCCAGCCCGCGACCACCCCCGCCCGCGGTCCGAGGGTCGCGCCGACGAACGCGTAGACCGAGCCGGAGTGATGGAAGTACTGGCACAGCCGGACGAAGGAGTACGCCACGAGCATCACGCCGACGGCCGCGATGAGGAAGGTCAGCGGCACCGCGCGGCCCGCATAGGTCGCGCCTCCCTGCGGGTTGATGTTCGCGGCCATGCTCGGCGCCATCAGCGCCACGGACAGTCCGACCGCCGCCCAGATGGACAGTGATCGCGTGAGTCCCGGGCCTCCGGACGAAGTAGCGGCCATGTACTCCTCCTTAGCTGTCTGTCCCCATAGTGTCCCTCCGGCCCGCGCGCCACGGAAGGGGCAAAAGGTGCGAAACATCGATTCGACCAGCTATTTCCGGGGGATGTGCGCGCGGCCCGCCTGACGTTCCCGTCACGTTCCCGTTCCGGGCCGCAAATCCTGATTGAACCATTTTGCGTCCTCGTGCGTCACTGACAGTAGGAGTTATTGCCGTAAGGAGGTGACCCGCCGTGACTGGTGCCTACCCGGTGCTCCACGTGGGTTCTTCCGGTTCTGGGGACGCCCCGCGTCCGGCCGGCTTCTCGCAGCGCCAGGAGTCCTCTAGGCCGCTGGTCCCGTGCCTTCCGCGGTGTGCCCGCGTCCGTGCCGGAGGCGCGCCGGTTCGTGGCCGGGCTGCTGGTCGGCTGCCCGGCCCGGGAAGTCCTCATGACGTGCGTGTCCGAACTGGCCGCGAACGCGATCGAGCACACCGACTCGGGTAACGGGGGCGTGTTCGTCGTCGAGGTCGACTGCCCGCGCGACGGCGTGGCCCGGGTCGCGGTCACCGACGAGGGCGGTTCGTCGGCGCCGGCCCCCGGCTCGCTCGACCTGATGGCCGAGGGCGGGCGCGGCCTGGCCATGGTGGCCGCCTGCACCAGCCGCTGGGGCTACGCTGACGCCTACCCCGGCCGCACCGTGTGGGCCGAAGCCTGCTGGCCGGTCCCCGTCCCCTCGCTCCGCCCGCCCGGCCCGCGTCCCGCCGCCCGCCGTCCCCGCCTCTCGTTTCCCCCGCCCGGCCTGCCCCCCGACTCCGCCGCGTAGAGCCCCGTTCCCGTCCGGCCCCGCCTGACCGTTCGCCGCCCTTGGCGGCCTTGCGGGCATCGGCGAGTTCGGCGGCAGTGAAGACCGTGACGGACAGTCCGATCAGGATCGCGCCGAAAACCCGGGCCACGGTAAGTGGGTCGCCCAGCCAGACGACGGCACAGGCCAGCCCGAAGACGGGAATCAGATTCACGATAATGCTCGCCGGGGCCGCTCGCACTCGGGCGATGGCGTAGTTGTAGAGCAGGAAGCTCGCGGCGTAGCCGATGACTCCCACGAACATCGCGGCGAACCAGAACCTCGCGGCCACGTGGCTGGGTACGGTTTCGACGTGCATGGCCCAGACGAAGGTAACCGCAGGCAGGGTGAGGATCGTCGCGGTGGTGAACTGGTAGGCGGTCACCGTTAGCGGATCGGACTCGTCCCCCATCCCTCGGGCGACGATCGTGTAGGCAGCAGCGCTGAGCACTCCGGCCAAGACGAGCAGGTCGCCGAGTCCGGCCACCGCGAACGATCCCGTGCCTTCGAGGGCCACGACGCCGCCCAGCGCTAGGGCGAGCGCCACGGTGATGCGGCCGGTGATGCGTTCGCGCAGGAAGACGGCCGCCAGCAGGACGATGAAGACCGATTCCAGACCGGATAGCAGTGCGCCGTTGGCGGCGCTGGTCCGGGCCAGGCCGAGCAGGTCGCCGGCGTAGGCGAGTGCCGGTTCGAACAGGCCCAGCAGCACCGCCCGCCGCCACGGCGGCGGCGGACGGTGGCCACGCAGGATCACGATCGTCCACAGCACCGCGGTTCCCGCGATCAGCGAGATGGCCAGCAGCGTGATCGGACCGAAGCCGAGCAGGGCGTATTTGGTCACGCTGACCGCTGTGCCCCAGAACAGCGACGCGATGATCAGCGCGGCGAGCGGCAGCCTTCTGATCATCGTCGCCCTGCTCGGCTAGTGGACGAGGACATTTCTGAACTGCCACGGATCGCCGGGGTCGGTGTCCTGCGGGAACAACGGCGAGCGTCCCGTCAGCGGCGTCCAGGTGGTGAAGTGGCCTTCGACGGGGCCCAGGTATGGCCTCTGCACCTGCAAGCAACGGGCGAAGTCGATCTCGTCGGCCTCGACGATTCCGGCGTCGGCGTTCTCTACCGCCCAGACCATGCCGGCCAGCACCGCGGAGGTGACTTGCAGGCCGGTGGCGTTCTGATAGGGCGCGAGCTTGCGGGTCTCCTCGACCGACAGCCGCGAGCCGAACCAGTAGGCGTTGCGGGCGTGCCCGTAGAGCAGCACGCCGAGCTCGTCGATGCCGTCGAGGATGTCTGCCTCGTCGAGGATCTCGTGGCTGCGCTGCGGCTGGCCGGGATTGCCGAGCAGCTCGTGCCAGGACAGCATGGCGTCGTCGGCCGGGTGGTAGGCATAGTGGCAAGTTGGCCGGTAGCTGACCGCACCCGAGTCGGAGGTCAGCGTGAAGTAGTCGGCGATCGAGATCGACTCATTGTGGGTGACGCACAGGCCGTACTGGGGACCCGCAGTCGGGCACCAGGTCCGCACCCGGGTATCGGCGCCGGGGCGGCCCAGGTAGATCGACGGTGCGGCCGGATCGTCATGTGCCCGGGCGTGCGGCGGCAGCCATTTCTCGTGGGTGCCCCAGCCCAGCTCGGACGGCTGCAGGCCTTCGGAGATGAACCCGTCGACTGACCAGGTGTTGACGAATGTGCCGATGGCCTTGGGCTTGCGGCCGCGCTGGGTGTCACGCTCGGCGATGTGGATCCCGCGGACGCCGGACTCGCGCATGAGTTCGGCCCACTGCGTACGAGTGGTGGGGCGGGCGTGGCCGAGCCCGACCGCGGCTGCCACATCGAGCAGGGCCTGCTTGACGAACCACGAGACCATGCCCGGGTTGGCCCCGCAGGCCGAGACCGCCGTCGGCCCGCCGGGCCGACGGCGGCGTTCGGCCAGCAGGCTCTGGCGCAGGGCGTAGTTCGTGCGCTGCGCGAGCGGTGCCGCCGGGTCGTCGTAGAAGCCAGGCCAGGGTTCTATGACGGTGTCGATATAGAGCGCGCCAAGTTCCCGGGCCAGCGCCATGATCGCCACCGACGACGTGTCGACGGAGAGGTTGACGCAGAATGCCCGGCCAGCTCTCGCGGTCAGCAACGGGGTCAGCACGGCACGGTAGTTGTCCGCGGTGAGCAGCGAGGTGAGCTTCTGCACGCCGTACTTGGCGAGGATCGCGGCGTTGGCGTCGTCGGGCGCGACGACGGTGATCTGTTCCGGCTTCACGTCGAAATGCCGGAGGATCAGCGGCAGGGTTCCCCGGCCGATGGAACCGAACCCGATCATGACGACCGGGCCGTCGACAGGTCCGTAGTGGGGGTAGTCGTTCATGCGGTCAGCCCCGATCCGGCCGTGGCAGGCAGGTAGTAGCTCGTCAGCGGGGGGAAGCCGTTGAATCCGACCGATGAATAGGACGACGTGTACGCGCCGGTGCCCAGGATCTCCAGGTGATCGCCCGCCTGCAGGTCGAGCGGGAGCTGGTACTGGTAGGTCTCGTAGAGCACGTCAGCGCTGTCGCACGACGGGCCGGCCAGCACGACCGATCCCGTGCCTGACCCGTCGCCCGGGGCCTGGATGCGGTAGCGGATCGCCTCGCCGAGGGTCTCGGTGAGACCGTTGAACAGCCCTACGTCGAGGAACACCCAGCGGCGACCCGGG
Source organism: uncultured Actinomycetota bacterium (assembly GCA_963808615.1). GTDB lineage: Bacteria > Actinomycetota > Actinomycetes > Streptosporangiales > Streptosporangiaceae > Palsa-504. Next base: position 431,191 of record CAWEGV010000013.1, on the reverse strand, counting down.
TCGCTGGCCCGGCGTACGATCTGGACCACCTCGGTCCGGATCACGCCCGCGTCGCCGACCAGATAGCGGCCGGGCTCGACCATCATGAGGGCGCCGAACCGGGGACCGAGGTGGGTGGCGACGGACCCGCGGATCGCCTCGCTGTAGGTTTCGAGATCAGCGGTCGGATCGACGTGCCGGCTCGGCAGCCCGCCGCCGAGGTTCACCCCGGCGAGCTCGTGTCCCTCGTCCGCGAGCCGCTGCGCCAGTTGCGCGACCTGGCCAAGCGGCCGGTCCCAGGCGCCGGGGTTGCGCTGCTGCGATCCGACGTGAAATGAAATGCCGACCTGCCGGCCTGCGCGTGCCGCCTGCCGGAGCAGCTGGCCCGCCTCATCCGCCGTGCAGCCAAACTTCCGTGACAAGGGCCAATCAGCCCCGGCACCGTCGGTGGCGATGCGGACAAAAACCGTGCCGCTGGCCACCGTGCGCAGGACCTTGTCCAGCTCGGGCTGCGAGTCAACGGTAAAGAGCCGGACGCCGCATCGGTATGCCGCGGCGATATCACGCTCCTTCTTGACCGTGTTGCCGTAGGACAACCGGGCCGGATCGGCACCGAGACCAAGACACAGCTCGATCTCGCCGCGGCTAGCCACATCGAAATTTGAACCCAGCTTGATGAGCAGGCTGAGGACCTCTGGCGCCGGGTTGGCCTTCACCGCGTAGAAGACCCCGGTGCCCGGCAGAGCCGCGGTCAAGCTGACGTACTGGCGGCGAACGACATCAAGATCGACCACCAGGAACGGCGTGATCGCATCAGGATGCCCGGCCAGGAAACGATCGAGCCTTCCGGCTACCAGGGTTGGCGCAAGCATTCCTTGCATGGGAGATCCCTTCGATGCTCGTCTGGAACTACGTCGGTGGCCAATGACCTGATGGCGATTGGCCATGCGCTTAGCTCAGCGCGTTCGGCGTGGCGACCGCATCGGGAGGCGTCCCCATCTTTGGTGCCGGTCGGCCGGCCTGGGCCCGAGGTGGCCAAGCACGGCCGATACGCCGTGGGCGAGCGTCCGCTCCGATAGCAACGGACCCGACGGCAGGCCTCAGTGACCGGTTCGACCGAGCGGCGCGCGAAGCCGGCCAGGAAAGATAGGTATGCGGCGCCCGTAATTTAGGGAGATGGCTCCGATGCAGCCGCGCAATCCCCGCTCTTACGCTCGAGCTGTCCGACCGGCGACTACCGCGCGGCGTCCGATACCTGCCAGTCGGCACCGTGCGCATTCGATCTAGTTGAGAGAAGATCCTGAATATGGTGCTGCTGGAGCGCGATCCGGTGCTGGCCTCGCTGCGCCAGTACGCGTGCGAGGCGGGTCAGGGTGAAGGGCGGCTCGTCCTGATCGCTGGTGAGGCGGGCGCCGGAAAGTCGGTGCTGATCGAGCGGTTCCAGCGCGACCTGCCCCACGCCCGCTGGTCATGGGGCGCCTGCGACGGACTCTCGACGCCGCGCCCGCTCGCCCCGCTGTTCGACCTCGCTCGCGATCTCGGCGGCGCGCTGGCTGATCTGTGCCAGGGCCGGCCCGAGCGTGACGAGCTGTTCGCCGCGCTGCTGAGGCAGGTCACCGGTGATGATCGGCTCGACGTGATCGTGATCGAGGACATTCACTGGGCGGACGAGGCGACGCTGGACCTGATCCGGTTTCTCACCCGTCGCATACGCGCGGCCTCGGTGCTGGTGATCGCCACCTATCGGGACGACTGGCTGGCACCTTCGAGCCCGCTGCGTCTCGCCCTGGGCGATCTCGCCGGGAGGCGGTGGACGCGTCGGCTCGAGGTGCCGCCGCTGTCGGTCGAGGCCGTCCGGACCATGGCCGCCGGGACCGATCTTGACGCCGACCAGTTGTACCGGCTCGCCGGCGGCAATCCGTTCTACGTCACCGAGATGCTTGAGGCCGGGACACATGGAGTCCCGCTGACGGCGCGTGACGCGATCCTCTCGCGTACCGGACGGCTCGGCGACGCGGCCCGGCAGGTCCTCGAGACAGCCGCGCTGATGGGTCTGCGGATCGACGCGAGCCTGCTCGCCGATCGACGAGCCGCGCTGGACGAACTCAGTGCCTCCGGACTGCTGGTCGACGAGGGAATCGGGCTGCGCTTCCGGCACGAGATCGCCCGGCTGGCGATCGCGCAGGAGATCCCCGCCCATCGGCAGGCGGTGATCCACGCCGAGATCCTCAACGCGCTGCTCGTCAACGGCAGCCGCGATGACGCGCGCATGGCCTTTCACGCTGAGGGTGCTGGTGACGAAGAAGCAGTCGTCCGGCACGCATCACTCGCCGCGAGACGAGCCGTTGATCTCGGCTCACATCGCGAGGCTGCGGCCCAGTACGAGCGGGCATTGCGATGGGCGGCGCATACCGCACCGTCCGCGCGGGCCGAGCTCTACACGGGCCTGGCCGAGGAGGCGACTCTGAGCGACCGATCGCAAGCCGCGGCCGACGCCGACGAGCAGGCGCTACGGCTCTGGCGGCAGCTCGAAAATCGCCGCCGTGAGGGCGAGTCGTTGCAGCACTACTCGCTGACGTTGAAATATCTGTGCCGGGGCGATGAAGCGGTAGGTGCCGCCGTCGAAGCGATCAGCACGCTCGAGCCGCTCGGCGAGACGCGGGAGCTGGCCAGGGCGTACGCGACGCTAGCCGCCATCAAGATGACGCGCAACGAGAACGACGAGGCGATCGAGCTGGCCCGGCGAGCGGAGGCTCTCGCCCGCTCGCTTGGCGCATCGGACGTCATCGCCGATGCACTGAACACCGAGGGCTGCGCCGCGTCCGCGACCGATCCGGGCTGGGTCGAACTGATTCGCCGCTCACTCGAGCTGGCCATCTCCCGCAACCTGCCCAATCAGGCCGGTCGTGCCTACAGCAACCTGTACGGCATCTCGTGCGACCAGTTCCGGTTCGATGAAGCAGAGCACTATTACCGCGACGGCCTCGCCTACTGCGAGCAGCACGACCTGGACAAGCACTCCTATTTCCTGCGTGCCACTCGAACCGTCGTACTCGAACACCGCGGGCACTGGGACGAAGCGGTGGCGATCAGTGCTCAGCTGCTCGAGGAAAGCTCGGCCGCCCCACTGAACCAGATCTGCGTGCAGACCCTGATCGGCGTGATCCATGCGCGCCGTGGCGAGCCGGAGGTCTGGCGCGCCCTCGACAGCGCGATCGTCAACGCGGCACCGACCGGCCAGCCACAGTACGTGGTACCGACCCGGCTCGCCCGGACCGAGGCATACCTGATCGAAGGCCGAGTTGACGAGGCGCGACACGAAGCCGAGCTGGCCGCCGATGCCGTGCACGACATCGACCAGTGGATGCGCGGCGCGCTGCGCCGCTGGCTTGACCGCGCCGGCTCCGACCGGATCGTCGATGGTCCGGTTGCCGGGCCATACCGGCTCCAGGAATCCGGCGAGCACGCCGCGGCTGCGCACGCGTGGGATGAGCTCGGCTGCCGCCTGGACGCGGCGCTCGCCCTGCTTGACTCGTCCGACGAAGACGAATTGCGCGACGCACTGCGGCGTCTGGATGAGCTAGGCGCCAAGGCGACGGCCAGCCTGGCCCGCCAGAAGCTGCGCCAGATAGGCGCCCGGTCGGTGCCGGTCGGCCCGCGCCGAGCAACCCGGGCGCATCCGCTCGGACTCACTCCGCGTGAATGCGAGGTGCTGGAGTTGGTCTGCGCACGACGGACCAACGCCCAGATCGCCCGCACCTTGTTCATCTCGGTCAAGACAGTCGATCACCACGTCTCGGCCGTGCTGGCCAAGCTTGGCGTCGAAACCCGCGAGGCGGCCGCTGATATGAGCCGGAACCTGACTGCCTAATCGAGCCGGCGATGAACAGTCCTCAACGCCGCCACTCGAGGCTGCAGTCGCGCGTCCAGCAGTCAGTATCTCAAATGTGAGATATCCTTTACGGTATGAACAGCGAGCAAGACCAAGGGCTGCCGGTCATGCCGGGCTTCCGCGAGATGGCGCTGCGCCGGCAGGCCGGTGAGCAGGCGGCCCGGATGGCCGAGGACCGGAGCCGGCTGGTCCGCGAACTGGCCGAACAGCGCCAGGCGGCCGGCCTGTCGCAGACCGAGGTCGCGGCCCGCATGGGCACCTCCCAGTCCGCGGTGGCGCGGCTGGAGTCCGGTACCGCGGACCTCCGCGCTTCGACGCTTGAACGCTACGCGGCCGCCGTCGGCGGCCAGATCACCTGGGAACTCGGCCGGCCCGGCGAAGGGGAAGGAGCCAGCGGATGACCCACGGAACACTGCGCGCCCACGTGCCGGGAGGACCGCCGCGACCCGGCGATCCGGACTGGCCCGGCAGGCCGCCCGTCCCAGGCCAGCCGCCCGTCCCGGACTGGCCGTCCACCCCGCCGCATGAGCCGGGTCGCATCAGCGAGCCGGTCAGGGTCTGGCTGGACCCGGAGGCCGAATGGCGGAGCAGGCTGTACCAAGGGCTGCTCGAGAAGCGGATCGTGCTGGCGTCCGGTGTCCTGGACGACGACGCGGCGGCCCGGCTCTCGGCGCAGCTGCTCACCCTGGACGCCGAGGGCCAGCAGCCCATCCGGCTCGAACTGCAGAACCTCCGGGCCGAACTGCCCGCCGCCCTCACCGTCATGGGCATCCTCGATGTCCTGCATGTTCCGGTGCACGCCTGCGTGAGCGGCGAGATCAGCGGCCCGGCCCTGGGCGTGCTCGCGTCCTGCCCGCGCCGGACCGGGTACCCGAACGCCTCGTTCCTGCTCACCGAGCCGAGGCTGCAGTTCGGCGGCACCGTGACCGCGCTCACCGCGCGGCAGCAGCAACTGACCCGGATGCTCGACACGCTGTACTACCGGCTGGGCGAGGTTACGGGCCGGGAGGTGGACCAGATCCGCGACGACGCGCGCCGTGGATGCTCGCTGACCACCGCCCAGGCGATCGGCTACGGCCTCATCCGGGCCCAGGAGACCAGCCCCCGGCCCCGGCCGGATCCCTCGAACGGCTGAAATGACTAGTTTCTAGAGGCCCAGAAAATAGCCCTCTGTACACTTTCGCTCTCAATGGGTAACATCGGACACGGGATGACCCGTACGAAATAGCAGGGATCGGCGAGGACTATGACATCTCGTCGTAAACATGGCTGAACTGGGGCCTACGATGAACACGAACAGTGATGGATCGAGTGAGAATCGTCATCACCAGCCCACGGCAGCCGGAGAACCGCGGCCTGCTAACGGTTCTGACCTCGCCTGGCCAAGCCGCCCGGTACTAGCCTGGTCGGTGCCGCCGGGCCTGCTCGGTTCATCCGCCGGCCGGCCCGAGTCCGCGGAGGCAGCGCTCGCGGATCCGGCCCCTGATGATGCGGCGGACCAGGATGACGGCTGGCCCGGTGCGGCTCCGCCCGCGGGCTGGTTCCTGCGCACGCCCGCCGACCGCCCGGCCGACGCGCCAGCGGAACCCAGCGCTCCGGCTGGCGCCCCGCTCGCAGACCAGGACATAGCTGACGACGACGAGAGCCTGACCGGCGAATGGTTCGTGCCCCCCGCGCTGCAGCTGGACGGCTCCCCGGTTCCCTGGTCCCTGGACGAGTCCGACCTGAGTGCGCCGGGCGCATCCCTGCCCGAGCAGGCGGCGCCACCGCCGCCCGGCGGCCACGGCGCGGTTAACAGCCACCAGATCCCGGACGCCGGGAGTCCCAGGGGCAGCCTGCCGGCCGAGCCGGTGGTCGGCGCGACGCGGGCCCTGCGGGGCCGCCCGGGCGGGCCCGGCTTCCACCCCCGGCGCCCGGACGCCCGGACCAGGAGGCTGACGGCCAGCCAGTCGCCGTGGCAGATTTCCTACCGCCTGTGGGCGGAATCGGAAATCCCGTGGGAGCTCCGTATCGGAGGCGGCTCCTACCAGCCACAGACCGCGGAGCGGCTCCCGTACCGGAAACCCGCCACGCGGCCGCCCGCTGCGCACCGCAACCCGGCGCCCGCAACCCTGCCGCCGAACGCCGTGCCACCGCCGCGAACCCCGGTGGGATCGGCACCGCCCCCGCGGAACGCGTCCGCCCGGCACGTCAGAACCGGGCCCGTCCCGTCCGAGCCGGTTAACGGAGCCTGGCCTGGGCCGGTGCGGATCCCGCTCGGCGCGCCCGTCTTCGCCGGTGCCCAAGCCAATGCCCAGCCCCGCGCTCAGGACGAACGCACGACCGAGCCAGCCAGCGAAGCGCAGCCGCACCCCCGGCACGATTCCTGGCTGGCCGCCGACCGGCCGCCCCCGCTATGGGAGCGCCCGCCGGACCCGGCGCTGTCGCCCAGTCACCGGGCCCTCGCCAGTGACACCCTGCTCCTCGAGCCCGAACTCCCGGACACCGTGTACCAGGGCCCACGCCGCCTCAGCCGCCGCACCGCGACCATCGCGGTGCCGGTCCTCGTGCTGGTCGCGGTGGCCGTTCTGGCCCTCGCCCTGCTCACCGGCCACGGCCCGAAGTTCGGCCAGCTCACGGCCAACCAGCCCGGTGCCCAGCGCGGCGCCCAGGGCACCACCGCGCAGTCCGCGCTGACCATCGGCATGTATCCCGGGCAGCAGCAGCGCGGCGTATTCCAGTGCATCGGCCGGATCGTGGCCTCCGGGACGACGATCGTGGCCATAGGCTCGCAGGTCAGCGACGGCGTGGTGCGGCAGCAGTTCTTCGTGTCCACCACCAGCGGGGCGAGCTGGCGGCTGGCGCCGGTGCGGGCCCCGGGCGGCGGGCAGCCGCCCCTGGGCTACCCGGCGGCGCGGCTGGCCGGGGGCCCCGGAGGCTGGCTGGCGGTAGGCCCGCAGGCCATCTGGACCAGCCCGGACGGGACGACCTGGACCCTGGCCGCCACCCACGGCATCACCCCGCAGCAGCCTGGCGACCAGATGTGGGTGCTGAACAGCACCGCGCAGGGCTACCTGGCCGCGGGCCTGGCCCCGGCCGGCCATGGCGCGACCCAGGCCGTCCTGTGGACCTCCCGCGACGGCCTGGCCTGGCAGCGTCAGACGGCGGCCCAGCTGGGCCTGGCCGGACCGGGCGAGACCGTCACGAGCATCTCCTACATCACCACGCGCGGCGCGGACACCGTCATGTCCGGCGCGGTGGCCAAGGGCGGCGCGGCCTACTCCGCCGCCTGGCTGACCACCGACGGCGGGTCGGCCTGGACCCGCGTGAACGTCCCGGCCGATCACGGCGCGAGCTCCTCGATCACCGGGCTGGGCGCCGACGGGTCGGGGATGGTGGCGGTCCGTCCGGGCCGCTCGGCCAGCGGCGCCCCTGACGGAGTGGTCTATTTTTCGCCGAACGGCCAGGGGTGGCAGTACGCGGCCACCATCGACGCAGCCGGCGGCTGGACCCCGAACCTGGTCAAGGGCAGTGACTACGGCTTCGTGGTCTCCGGCACCACCGCCGCCGGGCAGCTCGTGGCCTACACCAGCACCGGCACCGGGACCGCCTGGCAGCCCACCGCGCCGCTCGGCGCCGCCGCCAGCCAGGCTGTGGACGGCGCCACGGTCGCCCCGGCCGGCACCATCATCGTCATCGGCGCCACCACCGCCAGCAAGGTCAGCCAGCAGCCCGTCTTCCTCCAGGCGAACACTGCGGGCAGCGTCCGGCCGATCCCGCTGGCCAGCATCCCCGGTGCCGCCGTGCCGGAACTGGCCGTCAACGGCCTGGCCATCGCCGGCGGCCAGCAGATCGCCGTGGGCAGCGCCGACGGCTACCCGGCGATCTGGCGCAAGGCCTCGGGCGGCTCCTGGACCCTGGTCTCAGCCCTTAACCAGGTCTCCGCCGAGCCGGCGCCGCAGGCCCTGACCGGCGTCACGCACGGACCGGCTGGCTGGCTCGCCGTCGGCGCGCCCGGCCCGGTGGTGTTCACCTCCGCGAACGGCGCGAACTGGCAGGCCGCCAGCGGCCCCGGATCGATCACCGCTGACCTGGCCGACCCGACCGTGGTGGCCACCGCGGCCGGCCCGGCCGGGTACATCATCGTCGGCACGATCGTCAAAGCGGGCGGCGGCTGCCTGGCCGACGTGTGGTGGTCACCGAACCTGACCTCGTGGACCCGCGGGCACGACGTGAATGACGTGACCGGCTCCAGCACGATAATGGCCGTCGCTGCGGATCCGCACGGCTTCGTGTCGGTCGGGTCGCACAACGGCAAGCCGGCCGCCTGGGTCACCACCGACGGCCGCAGCTGGACGACGATCCTCCTGCCGCTCCCGGCCGGGTCTCGCTCGGCCATGCTGCAGCAGATCGCGATCAGCGGCAACCGGGTCGTGGCCCTGGGCCAGGAGACCACCGCGGCCGGAGTGGTGCTGCCGTTCGCCGAGCTGTCGGCCGACGAGGGCATCAGCTGGAGCCAGGTGCCGTTCAGCTCACCCGGCCCGGACGCCACCTTCACCGCGCTGACCGCCCGGGGCGGCGGCTACACCGCCATCGGCCAGTTCGGCCAGGCCGGACAGCGGGAGATCGCGGTCTGGACTTCGGCCGGCGGCACGACGTGGACGCCCGCCCAGATCAGCGGGGTCACCGGCGCGCAGACCGGCGGCAGCTACCAGATCACCGCGGTGGCCCCGTCCGGATCCGCCCTGACCGGCATCGGCTCGATCACCACCCAGCAGAGCCAGGAGGTCTTCACCGTGGCCCTCCCGGCGCACTGATCCCGTCCGCTACGTGGTCACCGATGCGTGGGTGAACTCCCGGACGAGCTGAGCGAACCTGGCCGGCTGGTCCAGCGGGATGAGCGTGTAGCTGTCGTCCACCTCGATCAGCTGCCCGTGCGGGAGCAGCGCGGCCAGGCGCCGGCCGTGCTCGGGCGGCATCACCCGGTCCGCGCTGGCCCACACGACCAGGGCCGGGCGATCCGGCCAGTTCAGCGCGCCGTCTCGTGATTGAGGCAGCGTACCCGCTGTGACGTCAGGCCCTTGGCCGGTCCCGGATCCGGGTTTGGATCCCTGGCCGCGGATTTCTCGGGGTCCTGCGCCGGCCCGTCCCAGTGGGCCAGGGTTGGCGTGGTCGGCGAGCGTGTGGGGATGTTCGGCGCCAGAACCTGGTCGCGGACCGGCCCCCAGCGAGACGAACTGGTCCCCGGCCATGGCCGGATCCCCCGCCTCTCGGTCCAGTGCGCCAGGTTTCGTCATCGGCGATTCCGTTCGGTGCCTGGCTTATATGACAGTGTGGGGTGGGCTGGCGTGTCGCCGGTCTCTACTCAGGAGGTTGCCATGCATCTGAAAGACAGCGAACTCAGCGACAGGCTGGCAGACCAGGTCGAGGGCGGCCAGCTGAACGCCGCTGTGTTCGCCCGCGTGCCCACCTCGCTTAGCTTTACGCGGATGCTGACCCCGCTCGGTAACTATTTCATTGCTCGTCCCGCTGCCCGTTCGGCCGCGCACACAATCACCGAAGACACAGAGGTGCCTCTGGATGCGGCAGTGGTACTCGGGTTGTCTGCCGACGCTTTGCACGTGTGGAGCGCTGACCCGATGCTGAATCAGGTTCATGACTACCTCGGGTACGTGCCGCTAGAGCGAATCAACGCCATGAATGCCACCCCTGGCCGGAAGTGGCAGTTGTTCTCGATCACGCTCAGCGGAGGTCAGGAGATCGACCTCGAAGCCCGGGGCGCGATCCACGAACTTGTCGCCAGCTACCGGCAGTCCGTCCAGTCGCGAGGTGAGGCCCTCTGACCAGGCCGGTCTCGGACCGGCGGCCGCAAACCTGCTCGATGAGCGGGTTATGCGTTACACCATCACACTCTCGGTCAGGTGCCCATGCGCTGGCGGCCGGGCCGGGGGCACGTGTACCCGTGCTCGAAGCGCGACCGCCTGGGGCTGGGGCACGTCGGCCCTGGTAGATGGGGGCGCGCTGCTAACTCTGCCAATATCCGTAGGGCGGACGAGGCCGCCTCCGGGCCTCGACGCCGGGGAAACGATGACCTGCCGGGATGATCCAGGCGGTGGTGTCGGCGGGCAGCAGGCCGTCCTGCAGAGGACCGCTCGCGACGACTACGGTCCCGCGCGGCACCGGGACGGGCCGGGAACCGAAGTTGGTCACCGACCGCCAGCCGCCGGGGCGGCCGAAGTGCAGCACCTGCCCGTTGGTGCCTGGCATCCACTCCAGGCTCTCCGCGGCCTGCAGCTTACGGCGCCAGCTGAGCGCCTGCCGGTAGAGGGCCAGGGTCGAGGCCGGATCGTGATCCTGCGCCTGGACGCTGAGCGGGCCGAACCAGGCCGGCTGCGGCAGGTGAGCGGGATCGGTCCCGAACCCGAACGACGGGCCGTCAGCCGTCCAGGGCAGCGGGACCCGGCATCCGTCGCGGCCCTTTTCCGCACCGCCGGACCGCAGGAAGGCGGGATCGGCGATCCGCTCGGCCGGAATGTCCGCGACCTCGTGCAGGCCGAGTTCCTCTCCCTGGTACAGGTATGCCGACCCGGGCAGCGCCAGCATCAGCAGGGTGGCCGCGCGGGCGCGCCGCAGGCCGAGACCGCGATCGAGCTCGGGTGAGGTGCCGTTGCTGAGCAGCCACGCCTTGGCGTTCGTGGTACTGCTGAGATGATCCTCGGCCGGCAGCGCGTAGCGGCTGGCGTGCCGGACCACGTCGTGGTTGGACAGCACCCATGTGGTGGACACGCCGTGGCGCTGTGCGTCGGCGAGGTTGTCGGTGATGACCCGCAGGAACTCGCCGGCCTTCCAGTTCGCCTCGAGCAGGTCGAAGTTGAAGGCCTGGCCCAGCCCGTCCGGGCTGGCGTACCGCGGCCGCCGGGACGGGTGCACCCACGCCTCCGCCACGCCCGCCCGCGGCGGGTCGTACTCGTTGAAGACCTGCCGCCATTCGGCGTAGATGTCGTGCACTTCGTCGCGGTCCCAGAGCGGATGAGTCCCGTGCGGGAGCGTCGGGTCGACCAGGTCCCCGTTGACGGCGAGCGGCTCGAGCGGCTCGGCCAGGTTCTTGGCCAGGCCGTGCGCCACGTCCACGCGGAACCCGTCGACCCCGCGGTCGGACCAGAACCGCAGCGTGGTCAGGAAATCGTCCCGGACCTGACGGTTCTCCCAGTTGAGGTCCGGCTGCTGCGCGGCGAACAGGTGCAGGTACCACTGGCCGTCCGGGACGCGGGTCCAGGCCGGGCCGCCGAACATCGAGGGCCAGTCCGAGGGGGGCTGCGCGCCGTCGCGGCCCTGCCCGTCGCGGAAGATGTACCGGTCCCTGGCCCGCGACCCCTTCGGGGCGGCCAGCGCCTCGGTGAACCAGGCGTGCCGGTTCGAGGTGTGATTCGGCACGATGTCGATGATGACCTTGATCCCGCATCCGTGCAGGCTGGCCGTCATCTCGTCGAAGTCGGCCAGCGTGCCCAGCTGCGGGTCGACCTCGCGGTAGTCATCCACGTCGTACCCGCCGTCCGCGAGGGCGGACGGGTAGAACGGGCTGAGCCAGACCGCATCGATGCCGAGCGAGGCCAGGTACGGGACCCGGGACAGGATGCCTCTGAGGTCACCCAGGCCGTCCCCGTCGGAGTCGGCGAAGCTGCGCGGGTAGATCTGGTAAACCACCGCCTGCCGCCACCATTCGGCGCTGGCGGCGGCAGGACGCGGTGACATCTCCATGGCGTGCCGGTCCGGGTTCGGGTGGGCAGGACTCTCTCCCGTGGGTCGTTGTTCCATCTACTTGATCGAGCCGCGCATGATGCCGCTGACGACCCAGCGCTGGGCGATGAGGAAGACGACCAGGGTCGGGAGCAAGGCCATCAGGTACGACGCGAAGGCCACGTTGAAGTTGGTGGTGAACTGGTCCTGGAACAGGTACTGGACGACCGGGATGGTCTGCCACTTCGGGTTCGCCGTGATCAGCTGCGGCATCATGAAGTCGGTCCAAGACTGCAGGAAGGCGAAGATGCCGACGGTGGCGGCGATCGGCGCCAGCAGCGGCAGCACGACCTTCCGGAAGGTCTGCCAGGTGGTGCAGCCGTCGATCCGCGCGCTCTCCTCCAGCTCGACCGGGATGGACCGGATGTAAGCGGCGAAGAGCAGCACGTTGAACGCTAGCTGGAACATGATGTGCAGGATCGCGACGCCGAACGGGTTATCGAGGCCGATGGCGGCGGTGAGCTTGACCTGCGGCAGCGCGACCACCGGGAACGGAATGAACAGGGCGAGCATCAGGTAGACGAACGTCGCCCGGAACTGCCAGTGGTTCCAGTTGCGCACGATCGACCACGCCGCCAGCGAACTCACCAGGATCTCCCCGGCCACGGCGATCACCGTGACCAGCAGGCTCATCGAGAACGCCAGCGGGAAGTCGGTCAGGTCCCAGGCGGCCCGGAAGTTCCCCCACTGAATCGGCCAGGGGAAGTTGAAGCCGGTGCCCGTGCCGGTCTGGGCCGGTGACTTCAGCGCCATGGCGATGGCGAAGTACAGCGGGAGGAGGATGATCAGGGAAACGATCGCGATGATGATCGTCAGCCCCCAGTTGATCCGGCCCTCAGGCCTGCGGCGCCGACGGCGGGCTCCGGCCCGCGGCGCGGTGACGGGTGCGGTAGTTACCTGGGTCGCCATTTAAAAACTCCCTCCTCGACGCCGCAGGACGCTTAGCTGGAAGAGCGCAAAGAGAAGCGTGATGACGAAGAAGATCATGGCGTTGGCCATCTGGTAGGCGTAATCGCCGTTGAAGAAGCCGTTGAAGATTTCCAGCGCCACGCTCGTGGTCGCGGTGCCAGGGCCGCCGCCGGTCAGGCCGACCACGACGTCGTACACGTTGAGGAAGGCCTTGAACGTCAAGATGGCGTTGATGATGAAGAACCCGAAGAGCAGCGGGAAGGTCATCCTCTGGAACTGCTTCCACGCGCCCGCCCCGTCGATCGAGGCGGCTTCGTACACCTCCGACGGGATGGACACCAGCCCGGCCAGGAAGATGATGATCGCGCCCGGGATGGCCACCCAGGACGCGACGAACACGATGCCGAGCCAGGCGGTGTGCTGGTTGGCCAGGATGCTGGACTCCAGCGGCGCGAAATGGATCGCCCCCGCGATGATCGGGACCGACGTGGACAGGATGAAGGTGAAGATGTAGGACACGATCAGGCCGGACAGGACCATGGGCAGGAAGAAAACCGTGCGGAACCCGGTCCGCCATCTGATCCTGGAGTTCAGCGCGATGGCCAGGGCCATGGCGACCGCGTTGGTGAGGATGCACGCCGTGACCGCGAATAGCAGCGTGAACCCGTAGGAGTCCCGGATGGTCGGGTCGACGAACGCGGCCTTGTAATTGGCGAAGCCGACGAATTTCGAGGCTCCGTACCCGACGTAGTTCGTGAAGCTCCACAGCGCTCCCTGGACCAGAGGGTAGATGATGAAGAACGTGAACAGGACGATCGCCGGGATGATCATGAGCAGGTACGCCGGCGCCACCGGGAAGAAAAGGTTCTTCAGCATACGGAGCGGGTTCCGCCTGGCGCGGGCTGCGGTCTGCGGGGAAGGAAGTGCGGTCGCGGTCATGCCTGCCTCCTAGATCCGGTGCTCACGCGGGTTCACGCCGAGGTCCGGACGGCCAGGCGCTTGAAAGCGCCATCCATGGACGAGGTGAATCCGCTGACGTTGCCGGTCAGCATCATTTCCTGGATGTAGTTGGCGACCGGGATCGTGACCGGCACGTACGTTCCCGCGCCTTGGTAGAACCGGCCGGAGCGGACGTACTGGTTGAGGCCGGAGACGATCGGGCTCGCCTGCGGGGGAGCGTTCTTGAGCGGGGAGAACGCGAGATTGGCCTGGTTGTACGCGTTCAGGACGCTGGGCTGCATGAGGTAGTCGAGGAACTGGATGGCCGCGGCGCGCTGGGCGGGCGCCTGCGATCGCGGCAGCCAGATGGCCAGGTCGAGGTTGACCCGGCACTTGGTCTGCGACGGGTCGTCGGTCGCGGGCAGCGGGAAGGTGCCCATCTTGAGCTTGGGATTGATCGTCTGGATCAGCCCGACGGCCCACGGTCCCTGCATGTACATGCCCGCCTGGCTGCTGGCGAAGGCCGTGTTGCCGTCGGCGTAGTGCTTGTCGAGCGGGCTGGAGTTGAAGTACGGGGTCAGGCTGAGCATCTTCTCGCAGGACGCGGTGAAATCCTTCTCGAACGACACCGCCGAGTTGGGACCGAGGTTGGTGCCCTCGCGGGCGAGCTGCTGGTAGAACGCCGCGACGTCGATCATGCCGCCGGTGGTGTAATCGAACAGGCCCTGCTGCGTGGTCCAGGTGTCCCCGTAGGTCTGGTAGACCGGCGTGATATTCGCGGACTTGAACTTCTCGCACACCGCGAGGAATTCGGTCCAGGTCGTCGGGACGGAAGAAACACCGACCTTGTCGAACAGATCGACGTTGTAGATGACGCCCTCGGCGGCCACCGAATACGGCAGGACGCTCGTCTCGCCCTGGAACGAGGCGTACTGGGTAACCAGAGCCTGGATGTTCGGGTCGATGGTCTTGGCCTGCGGCAGGCTGGCCAGGTTGGCCAGGACGCCGCGGGCGACGAAGATGGACGCGACCAGGTTGTAGTTGTCGCAGTCGATGTCGGGCGGATTCCCGCGCACGAATTCCGCGATCAGGCTCGAGGTAGAATCGTGGATCGCGGTCACCGACGACTGGCTCGCGTTGAACTTCGCGACCAGGTTGTTGAAGTACGCGACGACCTCGGGCTTGGTCTCCTCGAACACGATGCTGGTGCGTCCGCCGGAGGAGGATGAGGAACATCCGGCCACCAGGCCGGGGCCGGCGATCGCGGCCGCCCCGAGCCCCACCGCCTTCATCATCGACCGGCGGCTGAGCACCGGCCTGCCCCCAAGGGCCCCGGAGGGCTCAGGAAATTCAGAAACCCCAGGAACCCCTCCGGGGGACGCATGAGCGGCAGTCCGGTGGTTCCGACCCGACCGCGGATCGTTGTCTCGCTGCATGGCCGTTCTCCCTCCGAAAGCTCAGATCGCCGATCCTGAATCGGGGTCGAAGAACTGCATGCCGTCGGTCTTAATGGCGAACCTGGCCCGCTCGCCGACCTTGACCGGGCTGCCCGGGTCGACGCGGGCCACGCCCTCGCCGGACTCGGTGACTGCCTCCTCATCCGCGCTGGCCGTGCCCTCGGCCCGCACCCGGCGGGCATCGACGGTGAAGTGCACCACGAGCTCGGATCCCAGCGCCTCGATCAGGTCCACGTCGCCGGCCAGGACCGGCCCGGCGGCGCCGTTGACGGCGGCGGGCAGGTGCTCGGGCCGCAGGCCCACGACCACCTTCTTGCCCGCGAAGGAAGCCAGCCCCGGATGCGCCGTCCGGACCGAGTCCGGCAGCTCGATATCCTGGGACCCGAGCCGGAACGACCGGGCGCCCTCGGTGACCGCCGCCTCGTACAGGTTCATCGCCGGGGAGCCGATGAACGCCGCCACGAACAGGTTGTCCGGCCGGTCATACAGCATCTGCGGGTGGTCGCACTGCTGCAGTACCCCGGCGCGCATCACCGCGACCCGGTCGCCCATCGTCATCGCCTCGACCTGGTCGTGGGTCACGTACATGGTCGCCACCGCGATGCGCCGCTGGATCCGCTGCACCTCGGCCCGCATCTGCACCCGCAGCTTGGCGTCCAGGTTGCTCAATGGCTCGTCCATCAAGAACACCGACGGCTCCCGCACGATGGCCCGGCCCATCGCCACCCGCTGCCGCTGCCCGCCGGACAGCTGGCCGGGCTTGCGGTCCAGCCACTCGGTCAGCCCGAGGATCTCGGCGGTCTCGTTCACCTTGGCCGTGATCGCCGGCTTGGGCAGCTTGCGCAGCTGGAGCGCGAAGCCGATGTTGTCCCGCACGCTCATGTGCGGGTACAGCGCGTAGTTCTGGAACACCATCGCGATGTCCCGGTCCTTCGGCGTGACGTCGTTGACCGGCTTGCCGCCGATGCGCAGCGTGCCGGAGGAGATGTCCTCCAGCCCCGCGACCATCCGCAGCGCGGTGGTCTTGCCGCAGCCGGACGGGCCGACCAGCACCATGAACTCGCCGTCGCGCACATCCAGGTCCAGGTCCTTCACGGCGTGAAAGCCGTTCGAGTACACCTTGTTGATCTGCTCCAGGTCTACCGTAGCCATCGGGACTCCTTACTGGTTGTCACTACGTTCCCGTTTGCGTCGGCGAAGGATCGCGGATTGATCTGGCCGATCACGGCCTCCCGCCACCACCCGGCCGTCGGCTGTCCGGCGCGATGAACCGGGCGCAGCGACAGCTCCAGGAGCCGGCGTAACCAGGCAGGAGGGGCATCGGTCGGAGTTCCTCGCTCTCGGCTGGCTCTGGCCGGTTCGCACCGCCGCCCTGGCCGGGAGATTCGGGCACGGTCCGGGCCGCTCCAACGCTGGCCGCGGTAAATGTGTAGGAAACGTTTTCATTGAAAATAAGCCCGTCTGGCGTGCACGTCAAGACCTCGGCCAGCCCGGCTTTCGATCCGTTCATCTCTGGCCCGGCAAAGGCGATCCTCGCCGCCGCCGCAACTAGAGGCTGCGGCTTAGCAAGGCCAGGCGTGCAGCCGGCCGGAAAGCTCCTCGGTACGTCGGCACCCGCCTGCTGCCCGAGCCGAGATCACCAGCGGATCATCACGCCGCCTATAGCAGAGTTTGCGCTGGCCAAGGCGAGATTATCTGGTGAAGGCAGCCGCTCTCGCTGTACGGGATCCTCGGGTTGCGGCCGGCGTGACACAGGCAGGCGCGCAAGCCCGCCGCCAGGTCGCGACGCCTTTCCGTTTCCGGGTAGGCCTCAGCCCTGGCCGGCGGATCTGCACATGCTTTGCGCACCGTCCGTCCGAGGACTTGCCAAGCGGTAACCGGCCGAGTCCGCAGGAAACGCTTCCAACCGATATTTAGGAAACGCTTCCAACCGGCGTGTATGATCGGCTTGTGTCACGGCCGTCGGAGAAGGTCAACATGGCGGATATAGCCCGCATGGCAGGCGTGTCGATGGCGACAGCGTCGCGGGCGCTGAGCAACGCGCCCGGAGTCGCGGCCGCTACCCGGGCGCGGGTCTTGGCCGTGGCTGAGCAGGCCTCCTACGTGGTCTCCCCCGAAGCGTCTCGCCTGTCGCGCGGGTCGACCCGGCGGGTCGCCGTTGTGATACCGCACATCTCACGGTGGTTCTTCGCCGCCGTGCTCGAAGCGCTGGAGTCGGTATTGCGCGAGGCAGACCTTGACGTACTCCTGTACCACGTCGGCGACGCCGCGGACCGGCACGCGTTTTTCAGCCGGCTTCCGGCCCGGCGCAAGGTCGACGCCGTCGTCGTGCTCGGGTTTCCCGTGGCCCAGGCCGAACAGGATCGCCTGGAGCTCATGGGCGTCAGCATCGTGGCCGCCGGAGGCCAGAGCGCCGCCTATCCCTACGTCTGCATCGACGACCAGGCGGCCGGCCGGCAAGCCATGGACCACCTGATCTACCTCGGCCACCGGCGCATCGCCATGATCGCGGCCGTCGACCCTGATCAGCCCGGCTGGCCCGCCATCTCAGGTCGCTCACAGGCCTACTACTCGGCCCTCAGTGACGCCGGAATAGCAACTGAGGCCGGCCTCGCCATCACCGTGGACTGGGGCGGCTCGCAGGGCGCCGACGCCATGAGCCAGCTACTGGGCCTGCGCCAGCCGCCCACGGCCGTGTACGCGCACTCCGACGAGGTTGCCCTCGGCGCGATCCGCACCCTGCGCCGGGCCGGGCTCCGGATACCGGAAGATGTCTCAGTGATCGGAATCGATGATCATCCTCTCGCCGAGCTGACTGACCTGACGACCGTAGGTCAGCCGGTGCGTGAGCAGGGACTGCTCGCCGGCCAGATGGTCCTCGGGCTGCTGCGAGGAGAGGAAGTCGAGCGGGCCGTCATCATGCCGGCCAAGCTCATCGTCCGCGGGAGTACCGCTCCTCCCCGCCGCAGCGCCAGGCCGGGGAACTGAACGACGGCCTGCGCACGACTCACAGGAAACAGACGCGGATCGGCTCGCGCGAGCGCTCCGCCGCTCGCCGCCGCCGCGCCGCGTCAGTGACCGCGTCGTCGTCGAGCACCGTATTAGAGTCCCACACCGGCGTCGGGCCAGGAAGTCTGGGCGGTACCGGGCGACGCCGGCTAGCCGGCGGACGCCTCCTCCCGGTCCAGCGCCCGGGTCAGCGCCTCGAGCCCGGCCTCCGTCCCGGTGATGTCCCCGCTGGTCAGCCGGTCGATGATGAATCCGCGCAGGACGGCCATGATCATCTCGGCGACCTCGAGCTTGCGCCCCTCCGGCCAGTCGGGCGGGCAGATCGACAGCAGCGTCGGCAGGTACTGCTGCGACGAGCCGCGGCCGAGTTCGGCGTAGCGGCCGGGGTCGTACAAACATGAGCCCGATGGCCTGGTCGAGGACCCGCGACTCCTCCCCGGCCAGCGCCGACCAGACCGCACGCACCCGGCCCGCCAGGCTCTGCCGCCCGGGGTCGGCCGCGATGGCAGCCAGCCCGCGGCCGACGCGCCGCTCGCGCAGCTGGAAGATGGCCTGCGCGAGCAGGTCATCGGCCCCGTCGAAGCAATACAGCAGCACCTTGTGCGTGGTGCCGGCCGCCCGCGCGGCTCGCCGGAGCGAGAAGTCGACCAGGCCGTTGACGGCCAGGTCGTCGGTAACGCGCCTGAGCAGTTCCTGGCGCCTGGCCTCGCCGCGCGGCGACCCCGCCGACCGGCGGTAGCCCGCCGCTCCGGCCCGCCCTGCTCGCCGGCAGCCCCGGTTTCCGCAGCATCCACGGCCCGACAATAACCCTTGCCGGCACCGGCGCCCCAACCATAAGGGACCGGGAAGCCAGCGCCCGGTCCGCTGCGTTACATTGCGTGGTGGAAAGTTCTGGGCCTTATCGCGGCGCGTGCGGCGGCGGCAGGCCCTGGTCGTGAGCGAAGGTGAGGCTGTCAGTGGCACTGCCGAACGATTCTGCGCCTAAATTCCTCCAGTACGCGCACCCGGAAATGATCGTCTCCACCGACTGGGTGGCCGAGCACCTGAACGACCCGGGCCTGGTGGTGGCCGAGTCCGACGAGGACGTCCTGCTGTACGAGACCGGCCACATCCCGGGCGCGGTCAAGCTCGACTGGCACACCGAGCTGAACGACCCGGTGACCCGCGACTACGTGGAGGGCCCCGGCTTCGCCCGGCTGATGTCGGAGAAGGGCATCAGCCGCGACACCACGCTGGTGCTGTACGGCGACCGGAACAACTGGTGGGCGGCCTACGCGCTGTGGGTGTGCTCCCTGTTCGGGCATCCCGACGTGCGCCTGATGGACGGCGGCCGGGCCAAGTGGATCGCCGAGGGCCGCCCGCTCGACACCGTGATCCCGGAGCGGCCCAGGACCGACTACCCGGTCGTCGACCGCGACGACAAGCAGTTCCGGGCGTTCAAGGAGCAGGTGCTCGACCACCTGGGCCAGCCGATGATCGACGTGCGGTCGCCGGGGGAGTACACCGGCGAGCTGCTGCACATGCCCGATTACCCGCAGGAAGGCGCCCTGCGCGGCGGTCACATCCCGGGGGCGCAGAGCGTGCCGTGGGCCCGGGCCGCCGCCGAGGACGCGACCTTCCGCACTCGCGCCGAGCTGGAGGCGATCTACCAGGGCGAGGCGGGGCTGGAGCCGGCCGACGACGTGGTGGTGTACTGCCGCATCGGCGAGCGGTCCAGCCACACCTGGTTCGTGCTCCACCACCTGCTCGGCTTCCCGCACGTGCGCAACTACGACGGGTCGTGGACCGAGTGGGGCAACAGCGTGCGGGTGCCGATCAGGCGCGGGGACAGCCCGTGACGGCTGCCCTGAACCCGCGGCTGCAGGAGATCGCGGACGACTTCAACTCGATGCCGGGCCAGGACCGGCTGCAGCTGCTGCTGGAGTTCTCCGAGGAGCTGCCCGCCTTGCCCGGCCGGTACGCCGAGCAGCACGACCTGCTCGAGCCGGTGCCGGAGTGCCAGTCGCCGCTGTTCCTGGCCGTCGAGGTGGACCCGAACTCGATGGTCCACCTGTTCTTCGAGGCGCCGCCGGAGGCGCCCACCACCCGGGGCTTCGCGTCCATCCTGCATGCCGGGCTGGACGGGCTCACCGCGGACGAGGTGCTGGCCACGCCCGCGGAGTTCACCAGCCAGCTCGGCCTGCAGGACCTGGTCAGCCCGCTGCGCCTGCGGGGCATGGCCGCCATGCTGGCCCGGATCAAGCGCCAGATCCGCGACAAGCGCGCCGCGAGCGCCCCGGCCTAACCGGAGAATGCGACCCGAGAAGCTAACCGGGGAAGCTAACCGGAGAACTCGGCCACGCCCTGCGCCACCGCGCACGGCGCGCACAGCGACACGTCCGCTTCGCCGAGCCGCCGGGTCATCACCGCCTTGCCGTCGCACACGCCCCGGTCGTCCGGGTGCGCCGTGCCGCACGGGCAGCGGCAGTCACGCCAGTCGCCGGACATGGCCGCGCGTCCGGCCTGGACCGCGGCCTTCAGCGCGGGGTCAAGCTTGTTCAGCGCGTCGTTGGTAGCGGCCGAGACCCGCTGCCGCCATTCGCTCACCGCGTCCGTGGCGGCCTGCCAGGCCGCGGCGAACTGCCGCCCAGGGTGGTCTGCGTTACCGCTCATAGCAGCATTTTCGCACCCAGCGCCCGTTGTGGCCAGCGCCGGCCCCCGCCTGAACTGGGCCTGCCGCCCCCCGGGCGTCACGCCGGCGGCGGCAGGCCGCGCAGCGAGGCGTCGAGGATCTCGGCGATGTGCGCGACCGCGATGTGCCGGCCGCGGTCGGCCAGGGCCGAGGCGATCTGCAGCGTGCAGCCCGGGTTGGCCGAGATGAGCAGCGGCGCGCCCGCGTCCAGGACCGACTGCGCCTTGCGCGCGCCCAGCTCCGCGGCGGCCTCGGGCTGCAGCAGGTTGTACACGCCCGCAGACCCGCAGCAGGTCCCCGCGTCGGCCAGCTCGGCCAGCTCGAGCCCGGGGATGGCGCGCAGCAGTTCGCGCGGCTCGCGGGTGATCCGCTGGGCGTGGGCCAGGTGGCAGGCGTCGTGGTAGGCCGCCCGGACCGGCAGCGGGCGCCGCGGCGCGACCGGGCCCAGCTCGGTCAGGAACTCGGACAGGTCGCGGACCCGGCTGCTCAGCGCGGCCGCCCGCGCTGCCCAGCCCAGGTCCTGGCCGGGATGGCCCAGCAGCCGCTCGTACTCCTTCATGGCCGAGCCGCAGCCGGCCGAGTTGACCACGATCGCGTCCACCCCGGCCTGCTCGAACGTGACGACGGTCTGCCGGGCGAAGGCGATCGCCTCGGCCTCCCGGCCGGCGTGCATGGACAGCGCGCCGCAGCAGCCCTGGTTCGGCGGGATGATCACGTCGCAGCCCTCGGTGGCCAGCACCCGGGCGGTGGCCGCGTTCACCTGCGGGAAGAACACCGACTGCACGCACCCGGTGAGCATGCCGACCACCGCGCGCCGCGGCCCGCGGGCCGCCACGCGTTCCGGCAGCCGGACCGCGCTGGCCGCCGGGGGCGCCAGCCGCCCTGCGCCGGAGGCGCCAAGGCGCACTGCCGCCCCCAGCACGGGCGACAGCCGGCCCGGCAGGCTGCTGCGGGCCAGCCTGCGGTCCAGCCCGGTGCGCTGGGCCGCGCGCAGCGGCTTGATGGCCGCCTTCAGCCGGGCCGGGTAGGGGAACAGCGAGAAGATAGCCGCCCGCGCCGCCCGGTCGCGCAGCCGCGCGGCGCGTCCCGCCGAGGCATCCGGAGGCGGGGCGACCGCGGGCCCTGACCCAGGCCCCGCGTCATCGGCCGCCGTCCCGTTCCTGGCATCCTCGGTCCACACCCGGGCCGCCTCGATGAGCTGGTCGTACTGCACCCCGGACGGGCAGGCCGTCATGCACGCCATGCAGCCCAGGCAGCGGTCGAAATGCTCGGCCGCGGCCGGGGTCAGCTCCGCGCCCTCCAGGATCTGGTTCACCAGGTGGATCCGGCCGCGCGGGGAGTCCATCTCCTCGGCCCACAGCTGGTAGGTGGGACAGGCCGGCAGGCAGAACCCGCAGTGCACGCAGTCCTTGGCCACGCCGCGCAGGTGTTCGGTGTCGTCCATCAGCTCACTCCCAGGCGCCCGGGGAACATGCGGTGGCCGGGATCGAACTGGTCCTTGACCGCTTGCATCAGCGCGGCCCCGGGGACCGTGCCGTAGACCCCGGCGACCGCCAGCACCGGCGGGGGAGCGGCCAGCACCACCACGCTGCCCCGAGGGCCGTCAGCCCCCGGGCCCGCCAGCCGGTCGCGCACGCCACGGACGAACCGGGCCGCGCTGTCGTGGTCCACGCCCGCGTCCAGGCAGGCGTACAGCAGGCCCGCGCCGGCCCGCTGACCGCCGGCCGCGCTCCGGCGGCCGCGCCCGCCGCGGCCAGCGCGTCGAGCACCTCGCCCAGCCGGCTGACCCAGAACGTCACCCGCACCACAGTGGCAGGTGCGCCGCCCCCCGGCACCGCGTCCCACCAGCGGAACGGCTCGCCCGACAGCGCCACGACCGGCGTCCCGCCCGCCGAGCTGATCAGGCCGGACATCTGGTTGGCCCGGTCAGCGACGCCCGGCTCTGTGCCCTCGAGCAGCACCCCGACCCGCAGCAGGTCGGGGCCCGGGCCAGACGACCCCGGCCCAGAAGACCACTGCAGCTCCACCGCCGAGGGCACCAGCGCGGACCCTGCCGCCCCGGCCACCGCCGCGACCGCCCCGGCCCGGTCGGACGGGCCGAAGTCCCCGGTGACCCAGGCCACCGCGGCCGGCCGCGGGTGCAGCCGGAACGTGACCTCGGTGATCAGCCCCAGGGTGCCCTGCGAGCCGGAGAACAGCTTGCCCAGGTCGTAGCCGGCCACGTTCTTGACCACCTTGCCGCCCGAGTGCGCGACCGCCCCGTCGGCCCGCACGATCGTGATCCCGATCAGCAGGTCCCGCGGCGCCCCGTAGCGGAGCCGGCGCGGCCCGGCCGTCCCGGTGGCCACCATCCCGCCCACCGTGGCCTCGGCCGGGACGTCGAGCGCGAGCTCCTGGCCGGCCTCGGCCAGCACCGAGGCCAGGTGCCCGATGGTCGCGCCGGCCTGCACCCGCGCCACCAGGTCGCCGGCCGCGTGCTCCAGCACCTGGTCCATCGCGGACATGTCCACCACCAGATCGCAGGCGGCGGGCGGAACGCCCCAGCCCAGCCCGGTACCGGCGCCGCGCGGCACCACGGCCAGCTCATGCGCGGCCGCGGCCCCCAGCAACGCCGACGCCTCTTGCGTGCTCCCCGGCGAGGCCACGAATGAAGGCGTGACCCCGCCAACCGAATCCAACGAATCATCAGCCTCCCGCACGACCGGGCAGGCGGCCACGAGCGCGTCCCGGACTGCGGGCGCCACGGCCCGTTCGGTATCCACTAGAAGATCTCCGCCTGCCCGGCCGCTACGGCCGGATGTGGTGCGCGGCGGCGGCCGGGGACCTCGCCGCACAACCGGGGCGTGGGGAACACCTTGCCCGGATTGCACAAGCTGGCCGGGTCGAACGCGCAGCGCAGCAGCTGCATGGTGTCCAGGTCGCTGGCGTTGAACATCTTGGGCATGTACCGGGACTTGTCCACCCCGACGCCGTGCTCGCCGGTGATCGACCCGCCGGCCTCCAGGCACGCGTCCAGGATCTGGCCGGACACCACCTCGGCCGCGGCCTCCTGGCCGGGCACGGCGTCGTCGTAGAGCACCAGCGGGTGCAGGTTCCCGTCCCCGGCGTGGAACACGTTCGCCACCCGGATCCCGGCGGCCTCCGACAGCGACGCGATCTGGGCCAGCACCGCGCCCAGCGACGTCCGGGGCACCACGCCGTCCTGCACGATGAACGACGGGCTGATCCGGCCCACCGCGGCGAACGCGGACTTGCGGCCGGCCCAGATCACGGCCCGTTCGGCCGGGTCGTCGGCCGCCCTGATCTCGGTCGCGCCGGCCTTCTCGCAGATCGAGCGAACCAGCGAAAGCTCGGCCTCGACCTCGGCGGCCGGGCCGTCGAGCTCGACGATCAGCACCGCGCCCGCCCCCGCCGGGTAGTTGCAGTGCACGGCCGCCTCGGCCGCCTCGATGGCCAGCGCGTCCATCATCTCGATGGCGGCGGGCATGACGCCGGCCGCGATGATGTCGGATACCGCCCGGCCGCCCTCGGCGGTGGTGGCGTACGCGGCCAGCAGCGTGTGCACCACCTGGGGCAGCGGCATCAGCTTGACCACGATCTTGGTCACCACGCCCAGCGTGCCCTCCGAGCCGGTGAACGCCCCGACCAGGTCGTAGCCGGTACTCACCCCGGTCCCGTCGCCCAGCCAGGTCAGCTCGCCGGACGGCGTGACGATCTGCAGCCCGGTCACGTGGTGCACGGTGAACCCGTGCTTGAGGCAGTGCGCGCCGCCGGAGTTCTCGGCCACGTTGCCGCCCACCGAGCAGACCACCTGGCTGGACGGGTCGGGCGCGTAGAACAGGCCGAACGGCGCCGCCGCCTTGCTTACCGACAGGTTCGTGACGCCCGGCTCGATGACGGCCCGCCGGGCTCACCGGGTCGATCTCGATGATCTTCCGCATCCGGGACATCACGATCAGCACGCCGTCCTGGTGCGGCAGCGCCCCGCCGGACAAGCCCGTGCCGCTGCCCCGGGCCACGAACGGCACCCGGGCCGCCGCGCACGCGGCCACCACCGCGGCCGTCTCAGCAGCCGTCGCAGGCAGCACCGCCAGGGCCGGCACCGACCGGTGCGAGGTCAGCCCGTCACATTCGTAGGTCCGCAGCTCCAGCGGATCGGTGATGACGTTGCCCGGCCCGCAGATGTCCTGCATCTGCGGTACGAGCGCCTGGATGGCCGTCGTCATAACTACCACCTCACCCCGGGAAACCTGTGCTGATTGTCTCCTTTTAACGCGCCCGTGACCAGGAACGCCGTTACGGCATCCGTTCGTAGGCCGGGATGGTGAGGAAGTCGACGAAGGTGTCGGCCAGGGCCACCTCGGTGAACAGCGCGGTGGCCTGCCCGTACTGGGCCGCGTCGAAGTCCTCCCCGGCCGCCGCGCGGATCTTGCTCAGCTCCTCGTCGATGAGCTGCTCGACCAGCTCCCTGGTCACCACCGGGCCGTCGGCCAGGGCCACGTCGTTGTGGATCCACTGCCAGGTCTGGGACCGGGAGATCTCCGCGGTGGCCGCGTCCTCCATCAGGTTGAAGATCCCTACCGCACCGTTGCCGTTCAGCCAGCTGGCCAGGTACTGCAGGCCGACGCTGATGTTGTTCCGCAGGCCGGCCTCGGTGATCGAGCCCGGCGTCTTGCTCACCGCGAGCAGGTCCTCGGCGGTGACGCTGACGTCCTCCCGGGTCTTGTCCAGCTGGTTCGGGTTCGACCCGAGCACGCTGTCGAATACTTCCTTGCACAGCGGCACCAGGTCCGGGTGCGCCACCCAGGAGCCGTCGAACCCGTCGCCGGACTCGCGGGTCTTGTCGTCCCGGACCTTGGTCATGGCCTGCGCGTTGACCTCGGGGTCACGCCGGCTGGGGATGAACGCGGCCATCCCGCCGATGGCGTGCGCGCCGCGCCGGTGGCAGGTCTTGACCAGCAGCTCGGTGTAGGCGCGCATGAACGGGGCGGTCATCGTGACCGCGTTCCGCTCCGGCAGGACGAACTCCTTGCCCCGGGTGCGGAACTTCTTGATGATGCTGAACAGGTAGTCCCAGCGGCCCGCGTTCAGCCCGGCCGAGTGCTCCCGCAGCTCGTAGAGGATCTCCTCCATCTCGAACGCGGCCGGGATCGTCTCGATCAGCACCGTGGCCCGGATCGTCCCGCGCGGGATGCCCAGCGTGTCCTGGGCCAGGTTGAACGCGTCGTTCCACAGCCGCGCCTCGAGGTGGCTCTCGTTCTTGGCCAGGTAGAAGTAGGGCCCCTTGCCCTTATCCAGCTGGCGCTGGCCGCAGGTGGCCAGGTACAGCGCGAAGTCGACCAGGCTGCCGGAAGCGCGCACGCCGTCGACCAGGATGTGCTTCTCGTCCAGGTGCCAGCCGCGCGGCCGGACCACGATCGTGGCCAGCTCGCCGTCGGGCCGCAGCGCGTAGTCCTTGCCCTCGGGCGAGGTGAAGTCGATGGTCCGGTCCAGCGCGTCCTTCAGGTTGAGCTGACCGGAGATCATGTTGTCCCACAGCGGGGTGTTGGCGTCCTCGAAGTCCGCCAGCCACACGTTGGCGCCGGAGTTCAGCGCGTTGATTGTCATCTTCTTGTCGGTCGGCCCGGTGATCTCTACCCGGCGGTCGACCAGGCCGGGCGCGGGCGGCGCGACCCGCCACGAGGTGTTCTCCCTGATCTGAAGCGTCTCGGGCAGGAAGTCGAGCATCCCGCCGCGGGACAGCTCGGCCTGACGGCTGCGGCGGGCCGCGAGCAGCTCCGACCGGCGGGGGCCGAGTTCGGCGTGCAGGGTGGCGATGAGGTCGATGGCCTGCGGCGTCAGGATCTCGTCGTAGCGATCGCCCATCGGCCCGGTGATCTGGACCCGTTCGGTTCCCGGCATATGTGAGCTCCTCCTCCAGGCGTGGCCTCTACATCCTAGGCAGCCGCCCTCGGGCGCCACATGGTCGGCACCCGGGATCACACCTGGCCCGGCGACCTGGGCGCCGGGTGCGCGGGCGGTACCGCGGCAATTCCGGAAACAGGAAATCATTTCCGTGTATGTCACAAGTGCTTTGCGGGTAATTACCGACGCACAATTGGGCCGACCGGGGCGCCCCCCTGATAGCGCACTACCTGCGCCTATGGTGGATCCTGGCCCTACGCCCGCAGCTCAATACTGACGTCATTGACGAAAGCTGCTAAACTTACCTGATCTCAATATCCGGCGTCTACCGGCCAGCAAATAACTAAAGAAAGTATATCACCAAATATGACGTCTCGCCAATCCGAATCAATCGCCGCGGGTGGAGAAAGTGCCGTCGGCCAGGAGCAAGCCTACGTCGATATGCTTTACCGGCTGCTGGATACCGCCCGCGGCCGGGCCGCGGAGGCGCTGGCTGTCACCCATGGCAGCGGCGGCACGGGCGGGACGTTCCAGGCCCGGGTCGAGCGTGATATCACCGCGGCCGAACAGGGCAGGCGGCTGGCCCAGCTCAACGCGGTAGAGGCTGGCCTGGTCTTCGGCCGCACCGACGGTCACGAGGCCCGCGCCGCGGACGGGGCCCCGGCCACGCTGTACATCGGCCGGATCGGGCTGCGCGATGACGAGCACGAGCCCAAGCTGATCGACTGGCGGGCGCCGGCCGCGCACCCGTTCTACGCCGCCACGCCCAAGGACCCGAACGGCCTGATCCGGCGCCGTCACATCTACACCAGGAACCGAACCGTCACCGGAGTGGACGACGAGGTCTTCGACCTGGACGCGATGTCCGAGCCGGACCGCAGGACGCTGTCCGGCGAGGCCATGCTGATCGCCAGCATCACCGCCAGCCGCACCGGCCGGATGACCGACGTGGTGGCCACCATCCAGGCCGAACAGGACCGCGTGATCCGGGCCGGCCTGCAGGGCGTGCTGGTCGTCCAGGGCGGCCCCGGCACCGGCAAGACCGTCGCGGCCCTGCACCGGGCCGCTTACCTGCTGTACACCCACCGCCGGACGCTGGAACGGCGCGGCGTCCTGGTCATCGGCCCGAACGCCACCTTCCTCCGCTACATCAGCCAGGTCCTGCCGTCGCTGGGCGAGACCGACGTGGTGCTCAGCTCGATCGCCGAGCTGTTCCCCGGCGTCAGCGCCGCGCCGGACGACGACCCGGCCGCCGCCGTGATCAAGGGCGACCTGAAGATGGTGCAGGTGCTGCGCCGGGCCGTGCGCAACGCCCAGCAGGTCCCGCCCGGCGACCTGGAGGTCACCGCCGACAGCGTGACGATGACCGTGCCGCGGCAGACCTGCCTGCGCGCCCGCGACCGGGCCCGGGCCCTGCGCAGGCCGCACAACGCGGCCCGCAAGCTGTTCGTCACCGAGATGCTCGGCGCGCTGGCCGCCGCCGAGGCCGCCGCCCTCGGCCGGCCCCTTGACCCCGACGACCTGCCCTACACCCGGGCCCGGCTGTGGGACGAGGCCCCGGTCCGGGCCGCCCTCGACGGCCTGTGGCCGTTCCTGATCCCGCAGCGGCTGGTGGCCGGCCTGCTGGCCACCGAAGGTGCGCTCCGCCGCGCCGCTCCGGCTCTATCTGAGGCCGAACGGTCCGTGCTGCTCCGCCCGGCGGCCCCCGAGGCGTGGACCGTGGCCGACGTGCCGCTGCTTGATGAGGCCACCCAGCTGGTGGGTACCGACGACTCGGCGGAGAAGCGGCAGCGCCGGGCCGCCGAACGGGAACGCCGCTCCGAGGAGCGGTACGCCCGGGAGGTGCTGGAGATCACCGGCCTGGCCGGCCAGGGTTTCGTGGACGCCGCCACGCTGGCGGAGTGGAACCGCGACCCGGGCCAGCAGCTCACCACGGCCGAACGGGCCTGGGCCGACCCGTCCTGGGCCTACGGCCACGTGATCGTGGACGAGGCGCAGGAGCTGTCCGCCATGGCCTGGCGGATGGTGATGCGGCGCATCCCCACCAGGTCGATGACGGTGGTCGGTGACGTGGCCCAGCGGGGCAGCGCGGCCGGCGCCCGGTCCTGGGCCGAGATGCTCGACCCGTACGTGAAGGGCCGCTGGCACACCGAACTGCTGAGCGTCAACTACCGGACGCCCGCCGAGATCATGGCCGTGGCCGCCGACGTGCTGGCCTCGGTCGTCCCTGGCGAGCAGCCGCCTGAGTCGGTCCGCGAGGAAGGCGTCCCCCCGCGCGCGGTCCGGATCCCGTTCCGCCCCGTCCTGGTCCCCGCGCCCGGCTCGGCTCTGCCCGGCTCGGCGCCGCCCGGCTCCGCCTCCGCCTCGCCTTTCCCCTCCGTCCCACCCTCATCGCTGGCCACCGGCGCCGCAGCAGTGGTCGACGCCGAGCTGGCCGAGATGGAAGACGGCGGACGGCTGGCGGTGATCGCGCCGACCAGCCGGATCGGCGAGCTGGCCCGGACCCTGCCCGCGGCGGTGCCCGGCGACCGGCCCGAGGTGCTCGACTCGCCGGTCGCGCTGCTGACCGTGGGCCAGTCCAAGGGGCTGGAGTTCGACCGGGTAGTGCTGGTGGATCCGGCCGGGCTGCTCGCCCAGTCCCCGGCCGGCGGCCATGACCTGTACGTGGCCATCACCCGGGCCACGCACCGTCTCACCGTGGTCCACGACGGCGACCTGCCCGCCTCCCTGCGCCGCCTGCTACCCCAGCCGTAGATCGTGATCATGGCCCGCCGGGCTTGTTGTCCAGGCAGCAGCGGACGAAGTCCTGGACGACGGGGTCGGCGTCGTTGGCGGGCGGCCAGGCGACGGCGACCTGGCTGGGACTGACGCCGGTGACGGGCCGGTAGGCGATGCCGGGGCGGGCGTAGTTAGCGGGCGGCGGACTCGGGGGCCAGGGCGATGCCGACGCTGCCCTGCTGCGGCTGCCGTTCCCCGGCCAGGACGGCGTGCGGATCGAGGTGCTGCTCACCGAGCCCGATTCGCCCGTGGTGAGCCGTCTCGCCACCGACGGCCCCCTACTGCGAGCCGCCTTCGAAGCCGGCCGCGCTGCCACCCACGCCGCGTTCCGCCCCTGCGACCTCACCCGCTTACCCGCCGCCCCCGTCCCCGTTCACGCCTGCCACCCACATCACTCAGTCATCCTCGGATGCTGCCGCCCCATGGCATCGCGTCCCACCAGAAACAGCAGTAACCGGGAAACGGCTACCAGGGGAGGATGCCGTGGGCGTCGGCGGGGCCGTCGGCCGACCACAGGTGGCCCCACAAGATGCCGCTCGGGCCGTCTTCGGGCAGGGTGGCCAGGTACACGCTCGCCTCGGCGCCTTCCGCGGCCGAACGGAATCCGCTGTTGCGGTTCAGATCGGTCTTCGTATAGCCCGGATTGGCCGCGTTGACCTTGACCGGCGTATCGCGCAGCTCCTTGGCGTACATCGCGGTGATCATGTTGAGCGCTGACTTGGACGACGGGTAGGCCACGCTGCCCGGCATGTGCGCCAGCGGACTGGAGGGGTCGGTCATCGAGGTGATCGACCCGACCTCGCTGGACACGTTGACGATCCGCGCGGCCCGGGCCCGGCGCAGCAGCGGCAGCAGGGCGTTGGTCACCCTGATCACCCCGAACACGTTGACCTCGTAGACCTCGCGCATGGCGTCCAGGTCGGTCTCGCTGGGCAGGTTGCCGCGAGCGATTCCCGCATTGTTGACCAGGATGTCCAGGCGGCCGTACTCGCGGTCGATCCAGTCGGCCGCGCGCTGGACGGATCCCGGGTCGGTGACGTCGAGCGGGACGAACCGGGCATCGGCGCCCGCGGCCTGCAGCGCGCGCTCGGCCTCCCGGCCGCGTTCCTCATCTCGCGCGGCGGCCAGCACGGTGGCGCCGCGCCCCCCGAGCTGCCGCGCGGTCTCCAGTCCGATTCCCTTGTTAGCCCCGGTGACCAGGGCGATTGTCGTGGTCATGGCATCGACCGTAGGCGGGGCCCGCCGACACGGAAAAGAGACTCGCCGATGCTGGGATCAGCAGTCCTACCCTCGGCGCTGCCGCGACCGGCGGCGAGGAGCCAGACTGGAAGGGTGAACTCGACCAACCGGGCCGGCCTGGCGGCGTTCCTGCGGGCCAGGCGGGCCCGCCTCAGCCCGCGTCAGGCCGGGCTGCCCGAGACCGGGGATCCGGGCCGGCGCTGGACGCCGGGGCTGCGGCGGCAGGAGGTCGCCCAGCTGGCCGGGCTGTCCGTGGACTACTACGTCCGGCTCGAGCAGGGTCGCGGCCCGCACCCGTCGCGGCAGGTGCTGTCCGCCCTGGCCCGGGCGCTGATGCTCACCGCCGACGAACGCGACTACCTGTTCCGGATGGCCGGCCAGTCGCCCCCGCCCACGCTCGCCCCCAGCCGCGAGATCACGCCGGGCATCAGGCACCTGCTCGACCGCCTGCGGGAGACCCCGGCCTACGTGGTGGACGCGGCCTACAACGTGCTGGCCTGGAACGGCCTGGCCACCTGCTTCATCGGCGACCTGTCCGGCTACACGGACAGGAACATGATCCGCTGGACGTTCCGCCGGGGAGCACAGGACACCATCTGGGACGACGAGCACTTCGTCGGCTTTACCCGGGCCACGGTCGCCGACCTGCGCGCGTCCTACGCCCGCTACCCGGGTGACGCCGCCATCGACCAGCTGGTCACCGAGATGCTCGCGCTCTCGCCCCGCTTCGCGGACATGTGGCAGGAGCACGAGGTGGAGGTGCGCGGGCCGATGCTCAAGCGCGTCCTGCACCCGCAGGCCGGGCCGCTGGAGTTCGAGTGCCAGGTCCTGCACGTGGCCGACACCGGGCAGCGCCTCATCGCCTACTGCGCCGCCCCCGGCTCCGCCACCGAGGCGGCCTTCCGGCAGCTGGCCGCCCCGCTGCCCGCCTGACTGCATCCCGGGCCGCGGAAAGGCGGAAAGGCTGCCCGGCTGGGAGTACCGCGGATCGTTCGGCAGCAATGAAACCGAAGCGGCCGGGCACATA
This sequence comes from uncultured Actinomycetota bacterium, assembly GCA_963808615.1. Lineage (GTDB taxonomy): Bacteria > Actinomycetota > Actinomycetes > Streptosporangiales > Streptosporangiaceae > Palsa-504. The sequence goes on along the minus strand of CAWEGV010000013.1, from coordinate 399,611 downwards.
TGAACCCGCCCCGGTGTTAATGAAATGAAATCCCGCGCGGGGCATGGCACCATCGGGGGACGAGCGAAGCTCGAGCAAACCACGGATCTCGGAGGAAAATGAGCACGGTCTTCAGTGAGCAGCCCGACGTACCCGACCTGTCCGGGGAGATGGACCTGGAGGAGCGGCACGCGCTGCGGCGGGTGGCCGGGCTCTCCACCGAGCTCCAGGACATCAGCGAGGTCGAGTACCGGGCGCTGCGCCTCGAGCGGGTCGTGCTGATCGGGGTCTGGGCCGAAGGCAGCCTGGCTAGTGCGGAGAACTCGCTGCTTGAGCTGAGCAGGCTGGCCGAGACGGCGGGTTCGGAGGTTCTCGACGGCCTGATCCAGCGGCGCAGCCGGGTCGACGCCGCCACCTATGTCGGCTCGGGCAAGGCGAACGAGCTGGCGGGCATCGTGGCCGCGGCGGGCGCCGACACGGTGATCTGCGACGGCGAGCTGACCCCCAGCCAGCTGCGGCGCCTGGAGGGCGTGGTCAAGGTCAAGGTGGTCGACCGGACCGCGCTGATCCTGGACATCTTCGCCCAGCACGCGCGCAGCCGGGAGGGCAAGGCCCAGGTCGAGCTGGCCCAGCTGCAGTACATGCTGCCCCGGCTGCGCGGCTGGGGCGAGTCGCTGTCCCGGCAGGCGGGCGGCCGGGTGGCCGGCGGCGGCGGGATCGGGACCCGCGGTCCCGGCGAGACCAAGCTGGAGACCGACCGGCGGCGGCTGCGGACCCGCATCTCGCGACTGAAAAAGGACATCACCGGCATGGCCGCCGGGCGGAAGGTCCAGCGCGGCCAGCGACGGCGTAGTGAGGTGCCGTCCGTGGTGATCGCCGGCTACACCAATGCCGGCAAGTCGAGCCTGCTCAACGCGCTGACCGGGGCCGGCGTCCTGGTCGAGGACGCGCTGTTCGCCACCCTGGATCCCGCCGTGCGGCGGGCCGAGACCCCGTCCGGGCGGGCCTACACGCTGACCGACACCGTCGGCTTCGTCCGCCACCTGCCGCACCAGCTGGTCGAGGCGTTCCGGTCCACGCTGGAGGAAGCCGCCGAGGCGGACCTCATCGTGCACGTGGTGGACGGGTCCGACGCGGAGCCGGAGGCGCAGATCGCCGCGGTCCGCGGCGTGCTGGCCGAGATCGGCGCCGCGCACGTGCCCGAGCTGGTCGTGGTCAACAAGATCGACACCGCCGACCCGGTCGTGCTGCAGGGGCTGCGGGCCCGCGAGCCCGGCAGCGTCAGCGTCTCGGCCCGGACCGGCGCCGGGCTGGCCGCCCTGGCTGACACCATCGAGGCCGCGCTGCCGCGGCTGGACACGCAGGTCCGGGTGATCGTGCCGTACCGCCGGGGCGACCTGGTGGCGCGGGCCCACGCCGACGGCGAGGTGCTGAGCACCGAGCACGTGGCCGACGGCACGCTGCTCGAGGCCCGGGTCCCGCCGGCCCTGGCCGCCCAGCTGGAAGCGGCCGCGCTGGCCCCGGCGGCGGTGCCGCCGGCGTGAGCCGGCGCGCGGCGGCCCGGAAAACCGCGACACGTGGACGCTTGTGTCTGTATCAGGACGTGATAGTGGTCACCTTTGGCGGGTATTTTTCGGCGGCTAAGAACTTCTAAACAACGCCTGAGGATATGGTGCGCCATTTCGCCGAAAGTCTTGTGGGCGATGGTGGCGGTGCAATACCGTGTCTGGATCGATATGTTGGTGGCCGCACCCGCACGGCGCCAACGCAAGGCGTGTGCGCAAGCGAAGCTCGTCCAGTGCCCGCCGGTGATCCGGCGTGTACCAGGCATGGCAGGTGGTCGCGTATGGCGCGTGAGATCACCGGTCCCGGGGGGGATCGCCGGTGACTGTTCGCCTGCTGACCAACATCGGCCGTCTGTGGACCGGATCCGAGATCTTGTCCAACGCCGCCATCGTGACCGGCGATGATCGGATCGCCTGGGTCGGGCCCGCCGCCGAACTGCCCCAGCGCATCCCCGGCGTGGTCGACGACATCGTCGACGTCGACCACGTGGAGAACCTAGGCGGCGGCCTGGTCACGCCCGGCCTGATCGACGCCCACACGCACCCGGTCTACGCGGGCAACCGCTGGGCCGAACTGGCCATGCGTTCCAACGGCTCCTCGGTGGCGGAGATCACCCAGGCCGGCGGCGGGGTGGCTTCCACCGTGACCGTGACCCGGGGCACCGACCCGTGGACGCTGTGCAACGGGGTCAGGGAGCGGATGGGCCGCTGGCTGCGGTCCGGGGCGACTACCATCGAGGCCAAGACCGGTTACCACCTGACCAGGGACGGCGAGCTGGCCGACGTCCGCATGCTGCGCGGTCTGGAGGGCGAGCCCGGGATGCCGCGGGTCCACGTGACCTTCCTGGCCGCCCACGCGGTGCCGCCGGAGTTCTTCGGCCGCCGCGCGGATTACATCGACGCGGTCACCGCCTGGAGCGCCGACGCCGCCACGGTCGGCGCGGACAGCGTGGACGTGCTCTGCGAGGAGGGCCGGTTCTCCGAGGAGGAGGCCCGCTGGATCCTGTCCGCGGGCCGCCGCTCCGGCCTGCTGCCGCGGCTGCACGCCTGCGGCGACTCGCGTACCGGCGCCGCCCAGCTGGCCGCCGAGCTCGGCTGCGCGTCCGCCGACCTGCTGCACGAGGCCAGCGAAGACGACGTGGCCGCGCTCGGCCGGGCGGGCGTGGCCGCCGTGATGTGCCCGAGCACCGCGCTGCAGACCGGGGCCAGGCCGCCGGTCCGGGCGCTGCTCGACAAGGGCGTCACGGTCGCCCTCGGCTCGGACCACACCCCGGGCGGCACCGGGATCACCTCGATGGCCCTGGTCATCTCGCTGGCCGTGTCCTACCTCGGGATGAGCGTGGAGGAGGCCCTGCGGGCGGCCACCATCGGCGGCGCGCACGCGCTGCGGGCGCCCGACCGGGGCGCGATGGTCCGCGGCCGACTGGCCGACATGGTGCTGTGGGACGCCGATCACGAGGGCGCGTTCGTCTGGTCCTACGGCCTGGCTCCGCGCCGCGTGTGGCTCGGCGGCGAGCCCGTCACCTGAGGCTGAGGTCATCCCGGTCCCGATCATCCCGGACTGTGCCGCAGGGCGTCGAAGGTGTTGCCGTAACTGAGCGGCCCGGCGGCCGGCCCGGACACCACGTCGACCGGCCGGACGAACGCCGGCGGCGGCGGGCTGGGCAGCGTGCTGGTCGCGTCCCGCGGCGCGTACCCGGCCCCTGATATCGCGTTGTCGCAGATCACATCGACGTTGGCATGGGAAGCTCCTTCGTGCTCGGGGGGTTGCTCGGGGTTGCCGGGGAAGTTGCTCAGGGAGGCTGATTACTTACGGCATCTAATCGGATGCACTATGTGTATAACGTGTGAGCGCGCCGATGTCCCGAGTTCGGCGAAAAAGCCTCCCGCGGCGCCGCGGTTCGGCAGCCGGGGTGCCGGCATGGCATGCTGCGGTCATGGCAGCGCGTACCGCGGAAGGCCCGTCGCCGGTCACGATCGTCGTGGGCGAGGAAGAATTCCTCATCGACCGGACCGTCCGGGACCTGATCACCGCGAGGGAGCAGGCCGATCAGGCCGGGGACGTCCACGACCTGGACGGCGCGGCCCTGGGACCCGGCGAGCTAGACGCGCTGACGTCGCCGTCGCTGTTCGGCGGCGGATGCGTGGTGGTGATCAGGTCGGCGCAGAACACCGCCAAGGAAGTGGCCGCCGAACTGGTCAGCTACGCGAGCCGCCCGGCCGAGGACGCGGCCCTCATCCTGACCCACCCGGGCGGGGCCAAGGGCAAGGAACTGCTGGCCGGGATCAAGTCGGCCGGGGCCCGCGTGATCGAGTGCCCCAAGGTCACCAGGTTCGCCGAACGGCTGGACTTCATCCGGGCCGAATTCCGCCGGGCGGGCCAACGAGCCGACGATGCCGCCGCCCGCGCCCTGCTCGACGCCGTGGGCTCGGACCTGCGCGAGCTGGCGGCCGCGTGCGACCAGCTGGGCGCCGACGGCGGCGATCACGTGGACGAGGCCATGGTGGCCACCTACTACCGCGGCCGCGCCGAGGCCACCGGTTTCACCGTGGCCGACCGGGCCGTGGAGGGGCACCTGGCCCAGGCGCTGGAGCAGCTGCGCTGGGCCCTGGCCACCGGCGTCTCGCCCGTGCTGATCTGCAGCGCGCTGGCCCAGGGGGTACGGCTGCTCGGCCGGGTCGGTTCGGCGCCCCGCGGGCAGAACGCCGCCGCGCTCGCGGCCGAGGTCGGCGCCCCGCCCTGGAAGATCGACCGGGTGCGGCAGCAGCTGCGCGGCTGGCAGCCGGACGGCATCGCCCGCGCGCTGCACGCCGTGGCCGAGGCCGACGCACAGGTCAAGGGCGAGGCGACCAGCGCCGCCTACGCGCTGGAACGCGCCATCCGCCGCATCGTGGCCGCCCGCGCCGCCTGAATGGCCGCCCGCGCCGCCTAAGCGGGGAGCGGACGGGCACCACAGCGGCAAGCGGGCACCACAGCGGAAGCGGGCACCACAGCGCAAGCGGGCACCACAGCGGCAAGCGGGCGCCGCGCAACAGGAGGCTAGGCCTGCTGGATCTCGGCGTAGCGCCTGGCGATCGCGGACTTGCGGTTCGCGGCCTGGTTCTTGTGGATGACGCCCTTGCTGGCCGCCTTGTCCAGCTGCCGGCAGGCGGCGCGCAGCGCCTCCTCGGCCTCGCTGGCGTCGCCGCCGTCCGCGGCCTCACGGAACTTGCGGACCGACGTGCGCAGCGAGGACTTGACGGCCTTGTTCCGCTGGCGCGCCTTCTCGTTCTGCTTGTTGCGCTTGATCTGAGACTTTATGTTCGCCACGCGTGGGAGTCCTTATAGAAGTGGGCTGAGGTGACGCGACGCAGAAGCGTGACGCGACGCAGAAGCTTATCCGAGCCGAGGCCCTACACTCAAACCGCGAGCCCCGCTGCCCCAACCCGGGCAGCCCGCCTGACGTGGGATCATGGAACACCCAGGCGAATACCCGAGGCCGCGTGGCGGCGAGTAACCCGAACGGACGTGCGTGTCACCTACCAGCCCTGGCCCTGGCCACACCGACCAGGCCATGATCAGGAACTTCTGCATCATCGCCCACATCGACCACGGCAAGTCGACGCTGGCCGACCGGATGCTGCAGCTCACCGGCGTGGTCGAGGGGCGCCAGATGCGCGCGCAGTACCTGGACCGGATGGACATCGAGCGCGAGCGCGGCATCACGATCAAGAGCCAGGCGGTCCGGCTGCCCTGGGTCAGTAACGGCACGCAGCACGTCCTGAACCTCATCGACACCCCTGGCCACGTGGACTTCAGCTACGAGGTGTCCCGCAGCCTGGCCGCCTGCGAGGGCGCGGTGCTGCTGGTGGACGCCGCCCAGGGCATCGAGGCGCAGACGCTGGCCAACCTGTACCTGGCCCTGGACGCCGACCTGCGCATCATCCCGGTGCTGAACAAGATCGACCTGCCCGCCGCGCAGCCCGACCGCTACGCCGGCGAGCTCGCCGGGATCATCGGCTGCGACCCTGCCGAGGTGCTCCGGGTGTCCGCCAAGACCGGCGAGGGCGTCGAGCATCTGCTGCACGAGATCGTCCGCCTGGTCCCCGCCCCGCACGGCGACCCGGACGCCCCGGCCCGCGCGCTGATCTTCGACTCGATTTACGACACCTACCGCGGCGTGGTCACCTACGTCCGGGTGGTCGACGGCCGGCTGTCCAAGCGCGAGCGCAGCCTGATGATGTCGACCGGCTCGGTCCACGAGACGCTCGAGGTGGGCGTCATCTCACCCGAGCCGATACCCAGCGGGGCCCTGGCCGCCGGCGAGGTGGGCTACCTGATCACCGGGGTCAAGGACGTCAGGCAGGCCCGGGTGGGCGACACGGTGACCAGCGCCGGCCACCCGACCGACAAGCCGCTGGCCGGGTACTCCCACCCCAAGCCGATGGTGTTCTCCGGCCTGTACCCGGTGGACGGCGACGACTACCCGGACCTGCGCGACGCCCTGGACAAGCTGCGCCTCAACGACGCCGCGCTGGTCTACGAGCCCGAGACCAGTACCGCGCTCGGGTTCGGGTTCCGCTGCGGGTTCCTGGGCCTGCTGCACATGGAGATCGTGCGCGAGCGGCTGGAGCGGGAGTCCGACCTGTCGCTGATCTCGACCTCGCCGAACGCCGTCTACCGCGTGGTCATGGACACCGGCCAGGAACTGCGGGTGACCAATCCCAGCGACTTCCCCGGCGGCGTGGAGCCGGGCAAGGGCAAGGTCGACAAGGTCTTCGAGCCGGTAGTGCGGGCCACGGTCATCTCCCCGTCCGAGTACATCGGCACGATCATGGAGCTGTGCCAGAGCCGCCGCGGCGCCCTGATCGGCATGGACTACCTGTCCGCGGACCGGGTGGAGATCCGCTACACGCTGCCGCTGGCCGAGATCATCTTCGACTTCTTCGACCAGCTCAAGTCGCGCACCCGCGGCTACGCGTCGCTCGACTACGAGCCCGACGGGGAGCAGCAGGCCGACCTGGTCAAGGTCGACATCCTGCTGCAGGGCCAGCCGGTGGACGCGTTCAGCCAGATCGTGCACGCCGACGAGGCCCGGGAGTACGGCCTGTCGATGACGGCCAAGCTGAAGGAACTGATCCCCCGGCAGCAGTTCGAGGTCCCGATCCAGGCCGCGGTCGGCGCCCGGATCATCGCCCGGGAGAACATCCGCGCCCTGCGCAAGGACGTGCTGGCCAAGTGCTACGGCGGCGACATCACCCGCAAGCGCAAGCTGCTGGAGAAGCAGAAGGAAGGCAAGAGGCGGATGAAGACCATCGGCCGGGTCGACGTCCCGCAGGAGGCCTTCGTCGCGGCCCTGTCCACTCAGCCTGGTGACAAGGGCAGGCGGTAGCCGGGCATTATTTCTCGGGCCGAACGGTCCGTGGTGCGTGCCGCGGGATCCCTCACGGCGCGGGCGGCGGTCCCAGCTTCAGGATCGGCATCCCGGGCTGTGCCTTGAAGACCGGCATCAGGTTCACGTGCTGCAGCGGCGGCGTGTAGACCACGGTCTGGGTGTGCGCCGTGATCACGGCGGTGATCAGCGCGGCCAGCGTGAAGATGATCAGCGCGGTGATGATCAGCGCGGCCGCGGGCTTCCAGCTGCTGGCCGGCGCGGCGCTGACCGGGACCACGGCCCCCTGCGGCTGCGTCGGATAAGGCCCCGTTGGATAAGGCCCCGTTGGATAAGGCACCGTTGGATAAGGCACTGCCCCGGCCGGCAGGTCGGCGGTCAGCGCCCACAGCTGCTCGTAGGTGCGGGCCGTGTAGGCCAGCGCGACGCGGTCGTCGAGCTCGTCCTCGGTCAGGCGCCCCTCGGTGAACCCGGCCCGCAGCACGCCCACGGTCCGCTCCCGGTCCGCGCTTGATGCCAGCCAGGCCGGGTTGACGGCAGGCACCGGAAGCCCTCCGGGCCCGTAGCCTTCGGACACGCCAGGCTGCGGCGGATATGCCTGAGCTGGACCGTATGCCACATGAGCCTCCCGCGGACGCCTCTCTTGAGTGTAGACGCGCGACGCGCGTCAGGAGTGCCAATAACATTTGGCAGCGCTCCGCGGCGTTCCGGGCAGGTTTCAGCCCGGCGGCCCCGCCGGGCCGCCGTTGTGCGCGATCGAGATCGCCACGCCCACCAGCGTGGCCGCGATGAGGACCGACCAGAAGATGATCGCCATGTACCCCAGCACCAGCCCGCTGGTGGCCAGCCCGTCGCCGCGCTCCGCGGTCTGCCTGATCTGGCGGCGCGCGATGTGACCGCAGACCACGGCGGGAATGGCGGTCAGCCCCACGGTGAAGAACTCGGCCACGCCCAGCACCACGGACGCGATGGCCATCGAGTTCGTGGTGGCGGGCGGAGCCTGGTAGGCCTGGACGGGCCAGGCCGGCAGCACGCCGGCCGGCAGGTCGGCGGTCAGCGCCATCAGCTCGCCGTAGGTGCGGGCGGAGTAGGCCCGGCCCATCCGGTCGTTGTACTCGTCCTGGGTCAGGCGGCCCTCGGCGAAGCCGGCCTTGAGCACGTCGACGGCGCGTTCCCGGTCCGCCGAGGACGCGCGCATGGCGGCGTGGCTGGCGGCCGGCTGGGCCGGGTAGCCCGGGCCGATCGGGTAGCCGGGCGGCTGGACCTGGTAGCCCGCGGGCGGAGCGTGATAGCCCGGCGCCGGGGCATGGTAACCGGGTGGCGGTACCGGGGAGCCGCCGGGCGGGCTGTACCTCGGGTACTGGGCCGGCCATTGCGACTGGTTGTCTGCCACCGACTGCCTCCCGTGAACGCGACCCGAGTGCCTACCGTGCCCGCGACTGTCTCCAGTCTAAGCGCCTGAATCTCTAATCAGGCATCCCCGGTCAAGCTCGTCTGAACCCTGCACCCGGCGCGGGTAGCGTAACTGGCATGCCTGGTGCGCTGCCCGAGGGTGAGCCCGTCCCCGCCGACGGGTCCCTGCCGGACGCCGCGCGGGACGGGCTGGGCGAGCGGCCGTTCGGCGTCTACGTGCACGTGCCGTTCTGCACGACGCGCTGCGGGTACTGCGACTTCAACACCTACACCGCCGCGGAACTCGGCCGGACCGGGGATTCGGCTGCCGTCTCGCTGGCGGGCTACCCGGGCCTGGCCATCGCCGAGATCGGATTCGCCCGCAAGGTGCTCGGGTCGGCGGACATCGGTGTCAGCACGGTGTTCTTCGGCGGCGGCACGCCCACCCTGATGCCGCCGGCCGCCTTCGGCGCCATCCTGCGCGCCATCGACACCGAGTTCGGCCTGGCCCCGGGCGCCGAAGTCACCACCGAAGCCAACCCGGAAAGCGTCCAGGCGCAGACCCTGGAAGAACTGCGGGCCCAGGGCGTCACCCGGGTGTCGTTCGGGATGCAGAGCGCGGTGCCCGGCGTGCTCGCGGTGCTGGACCGGGTGCACCAGCCCGGGCGCCCGGCACGCTGCGCCGCCTGGGCCCGGGCGGCCGGGTTCTCCCACGTCAGCCTGGACCTGATCTACGGGACGCCGGGGGAGACGGCCGCGGACTGGCACTGCTCGCTGGAGGCCGCCATCGGGGCCGGGCCCGATCACGTATCCGCCTACGCGCTGACCGTCGAGACCGGCACCCGGCTGGCCGCCCGGGTCAGGCGCGGTGAGCTGGCTGCCCCGGACGACGACGTGCTGGCCGATCGCTACGTGGCCGCCGACGAGATGCTCACCGCGGCCGGCTTCGGCTGGTACGAGATCTCCAACTGGGCGGCGGGCGGCCCGTCGCGGTGCGCGCACAACATGGGTTACTGGACCGGCGGCGACTGGTGGGGCGCGGGCCCGGGTGCGCACAGCCACGTCGGCGGCACCCGCTGGTGGAACGTCCGGCATCCCGCCGCCTACGCCGCGCGAATCGGCGCGGGGATCAGCCCGGGCCAGGCCCGCGAGGTGCTGGCCGGGCCCGAACGTCAGCTGGAGCGCGTCATGCTGCTGCTGCGCCTGGCCGAGGGCTGCCCGCTGGCCGTTCTGGGCCCATCCGGGCGTGCCCGCGCGGCCGCGGTGGTCGCCGAGGGACTGGCCAGCGCGGCGGCCTACCGCCAGGGCCGGATCGTGCTAACCCGCCGGGGGCGGCTGCTGGCCGACACGGTAACGCAGCTGCTCACCGACTGAGTCACTTGACCATCTGGCCGTAGATCCAGCTGGGCGGCGCCTCGGGCCGCTCGCCGCGGTTGGCCGCGGCGAAGCCGCGGATGAGGTACCGCAGCATGTTCAGCCACAGCACGAGGGCCACCGGGATGACCACGGCCAGGGCCACGGTCACGCTGTCCAGCAGGAGCAGGCCGCACAGGATCAGGCAGCACACCCCGTACAAGATCCCGGTCAGCGACAGGTTGAGCGCCATGGCCGCGTGCGCCCGCAGGAACGGCGACCGTCTCCGCCCGGCCAGGTAGACGACCAGCGGGATCACCGGGCCGGAAAGGATCGCGCCCAGGTAGGCGTAGCTGGCCGAGGTCACGTCAGCCTCGCGGACCGGTCGGCGCGCGGCCGGGTCTCTGCCGGCCGGCTTCCTCGGGATCGGCGGGCCGGGCCGGGGCCGCGTCTGCTTGCTCGTCATCGGTCCTCGCGTGTGATCCGCTGCTAGGTGCACGCTATTCGCTTCCGGGCGAGGTGACGAAATCGATCAGCTCCTCGACCCGGCCCAGCAGCTCGGGCTCCAGGTCGGCGAAGCTGGTGACCGAGCGCAGGATCCGCTTCCAGGCCGCCGGCACCTCGGACGGCCAGCCGAGGGCGTGCAGCACGCCTTCCTTCCACGGCTGTCCCGGCGGGACGTCCGGCCAGCCGGCGATGCCCACCGCCGCGGGCCGCACCGCGGCCCAGATGTCGATGAACGGGTGGCCCACGATCAGCACGTCGGGTGACCGCACGCCCGCCGCGATCCGGCTCTCCTTGGACCCCGCCACCAGGTGGTCCACCAGCACGCCCAGGCGGCGGCTGGAGGCGGGCGAGAACTCGGCCACGATGGCAGGCAGGTCATCGATGCCTTCCAGGTACTCGACCACCACGCCGACGTCGCGCAGGTCATCGCCCCAGATCTGCTCCACCAGCTCGGCGTCGTGCTTGCCCTCGACGTAGATCCGGCTGGCCCGGGCGACCTTGGCCCGGGTGCTCGGCGGGGCCACCGACCCGGAAGCGGTCCTGGCCGGGCGGGCGGGCGCCGCCGGGGCGGCCGGGGTCAGGGTGACCCGCTGGCCGTCGAGCAGGAAGGCCCCGGGGGACAGCGGGAAGACCCGCCGCCTGCCGTGCCGGTCCTCCAGCGTCACCGCGCCCTTCTCGTAGGCCACCACGGCCCCGCAGAACCGGCCCTCGGAATCCTCCACGACCAGGCCGCGCTCGGCCTGGACCTCCGGCACCGGGCGCTGCCCGGGGCGGTGCCTGCGCGGTCCGCCGGCGAGCACGTCTGAACCGTACTGCCTGCTCCGCAACGCGATGCCTCCTCAGCTCGGGCCCGGGTAAGGCGGGGTTCGCCTGAAGCGTAGCCGGGCCGCCGCGGCCGGGGCGGCGGCGACACGCCGCTATCGCGGCCCGGGCCTGCCGGGTTACCATCCAGGAGGGTTCATATCCTGTGCGGCTTCACGGAACCTGACGCCGAGGAGGGATCACAGCGCCTGTTCGCCTCGCTGTTGCGCGCCAGGAACACCTCGGACGCAATAGACTTAGCACTCGGGGCTCATGAGTGCCAAGGAGGTGGACGCGTGCTTGACGAGCGGAAGCTGACGGTGCTCCGGGCGATCGTCGAGGACTACGTGTCCACCACTGAGCCGGTGGGATCGAAGTCGCTGGTCGACCGGCACCACTTCGACGTATCCCCGGCGACCATCCGCAACGACATGGCCGTACTCGAGGAACAGGGCTTCATCGCCCAGCCGCATACCAGCGCGGGCCGGATACCCACGGACAAGGGCTACCGGCTGTTCGTGGACCGGCTGTCTAACGTCAAGCCGCTGTCCGCGGCCGAGCGGCGTGCCATCGAGTCGTTCCTGACCGGCGCGTACAGCCTCGACGACGTGGTCATGCGCACGGTCCGCCTGCTGGTCCAGCTGACCCGCCAGGTGGCCGTGGTGCAGTACCCGTCGCTGACCAGGTCCGCGATCCGCCACATCGAGCTGGTCTGGCTGGCCCCGCAGAAGGTGCTGCTGGTGCTGATCACCGATACCGGCCGGGTCGAGCAGTGCACGGTCGACCTGCCGGCCGCCTGGGACGAGGCGTCCGTGTCGCACGTGCGCGCGGTCCTGAACGCCTGCCTGGGCGGGCACAAGCTGGCCGACGCCGCGGCCATGGTCACCGACCTGTCCGACCGGATCCCGGCGGAGGAGCGGACCAACGCCAACGCCGTGTTCTCCGTCTTGCTGGCCAGCCTGATCGAGCGGAACGAGGTGAAGATCGTCTTCGGCGGCGCGGCGAACCTCAACGCGCAGGACTTCAACCGGGGGCTGCGGGAAGTGCTCGAGGCGCTAGAAGAACAGGTGGTGCTGATGCGGCTGCTGGGCGAGGCGACCGATCCGGCGATCCTGACCGTCAGGATCGGCTCGGAGAACCCGGTCGCGGGCCTGCAGGCCACCTCGGTGGTGTCCACCGGATACGGCAACACGGCCCAGCCGCTGGCCAAGCTGGCCGTGCTCGGGCCCACCCGGATGGACTACCCGGGCACGATGGGCGCGGTGCGCGCCGTGGCACGCTACGTCGGCCAGATCTTGATGGAGTCTTAGTGGCGGCGGATTACTACTCCCTGCTCAAGATCCGCAGGGACGCAACGCAGGACGAGGTCAAGCGGGCCTACCGGCGGCTGGCGCGCGAGCTCCATCCCGACGTGAACCCCGATCCCGAGACCCAGGAGCGGTTCAAGGAGATCACCCAGGCCTACGAGGTCCTGTCGGACACCGAGAAGCGCCGGATGTACGACATGGGCGTCGACCCGTTCGCTACCAGCGGGGCGGGCGCCGGGGCAGGTCCGTTCGGACCCGGGTTCTCGCCGCTGAGCGACCTGCTCGATCAGTTCTTCGGCGGGTCAGCGGGCGCCACCACGCGGGGACCGCGCAGCCGGGCCCAGCGCGGCCGCAACGCCACGATCAGGATCGAGCTGGACCTGGCCGAGTGCTCGTTCGGCGCGACCCGTGAGCTCACCGTGGACACGGCCGTGGTCTGCCCCACCTGCTCGGGCGAGGGCACCGCGCCCGGCACCCACCCGCAGACCTGTGACATCTGCGGCGGGCGCGGCGAAGTGAGCCAGGTGACCCGCTCGTTCATCGGCCAGGTGATGATGGCCCGGGTCTGCCCGGGCTGCGGCGGATACGGCACCGTCCTGGTCCGGCCCTGCCCGGAGTGCGACGGCGACGGCCGGGTCAGGACCAGGCGCACGATCAAGGTGCGGATCCCGGCCGGCGTCGAGGACGGCACGCACATCCAGCTGGCTGGCGAGGGCGAGGTCGGCCCGGGTGGCGGCCCGCCCGGCGACCTGTTCCTGGAGATCGCCCAGCGGCCGCACGCGATCTTCGAGCGGCAGGGCGACGACCTGCACTGCACGGTGACCATCCCGATGGTGGCCGCGGCCCTAGGCGCCACGCTGTCGGTGGAGAGCCTGGACGGGCCCGCCGACATCGACATCCGGCCCGGAACCCAGTCCGGGCAGGTGATCCCGCTCTACGGCCAGGGCGTCAAGCACCTGAACGGCAACGGGCGCGGCGACCTGGTCATCCACGTGACGGTCGAGACGCCGTCCAAGCTCGACGCCGAGCAGGAAAAGCTGCTGCGCGACCTGGCCAAGCTGCGCGGCGAGGAAGCACCGCCCGGCCGGTTCCAGCCGGGCTCGCAAGGGTTCTTCTCCAGGCTGCGCGACGCGTTCAACGGGCGCTGATCCTGTGTCCTCTGAAAAGGTTCGCGTTATGCAAAGAACCCGCTGTGGCTGCCGTCCGCTCCTGTGCACCGATCGCTCGTGCAGGCCCGAAGGCCTGCACTCGCGAATCGGTTTTGCATAACGCTCCGGGGAGACCTGGGTGCCGCAGCCGCCCCTGTTCCTGGCCGACCGCGCCGAACTCCAGCGGGACACCGTGGTCCTGTCCGGTCCCGAAGGCCGGCACGCGGCCACCGTCCGCCGGCTGCGTGCCGGTGAGCGGGTCGACGTCGGCGACGGCGCGGGCCTGGTCGCCGAGTGCGTGGTCACCGCCCACTCGGGGCGCGGGCTGGAACTGGCCGTCCAGGCCCGGCGAGAGGTCCCCCGGCCGGACCCGGTGATCACCGTCGTCCAGGCCATCCCCAAGGGCGACCGGGGCGAACTGGCCGTCGAGGAGATGACGGAGGTAGGCGTCGACCGCATCGTGCCCTGGGCGGCGGCGCGCTCCGTCCCGGTCTGGCAGGCCGAGCGCGGCGCGCGCTCGCTGGCCAGATGGCGGGCCACCGCGCGGGAGGCGGCCAAGCAGTCCCGGCGAGCGTGGCTGCCCGAGGTGACCGAGCCCGCCTCGGCCGCCGACGTGGCGGCGGTGATCACCAAGGCCGCCTGCGCGGTCGTCCTGGAGCCAGACGCCGCGGCGGGGCTCGGCGACCTGCGGCCGCCGGACTCGGGTGACCTGGTGCTCGTCGTCGGGCCGGAAGGCGGGATCACCGAGGCAGAAAGCGCGGCCTTCCTCGCGGCCGGCGCTCACGCGCGACGGCTCGGACCTACCGTGCTGCGGACCTCGACCGCGGGCCCGGTGGCGGCGGCCATCCTGCTCAGCCGCTCCCGCCGCTGGTAATGCTCGTCGCGGCGTCAGCTGGGCGGGGTGCTCGGATTCGTCCCCGTCACCGACCCGCCGTTGGAGGTCGTTCCGCTTCCGGTCGGCGTCGAGCCAACGGTCGGAGCGGTCTCGCCGCCGGTCGTCGATGACGAGCCGGACGTATCCGACGGGCTGACCTTCGGTGACGATGACGGGCTCGGCGAGCTGGTCTGGGCCTTCTTCGTGCCTGTGGCCGAGGAGGTGGGCGTCGCGTTCGGCGCCTTGGTGGGCGGCGAGCTCGTGCATCCGTTCGCGGACCCGGTCGGCTTCGGTCTCGCCTTGGGCGAACTGGTGGCGGTCGCAGTACGCGTGGGGGTCGCCTTCGCCGTCCCGGTCGGGCTGTTGGTCGGGGTCCCGCTCGGCGTGATCGTCGGGCTCGAGCTGTCCGTCGGGCTCGCCGGGGCAGTGGTCGTGGCCGTGGACGGACTGGGCGACGGGCTGGTCGTCGTCGGGGTCGGCGACGGGCTCGCCTTCGGCGTGGCCTTAGGCGTTGCCTTGGATGTCGGCGACGGCGAACATGACGCAACCGGCGAGGGAGTGGAGTCTCCGGCCGAGGTAGCAGTCCCACTGAGGCTGCCGCCAACCGACCCGCCCCCGGGCGACGGCCCCGAGGACTGCGGGCCCGACGAGGAGGTCGCCCCGTTGAAGGCCGACACCACGATATTTCCCAGCCCATCACGGAACGGCGGCACCGCGGCCAGCACGACGCCTACGGCGAACACGGTGACGCCGATGGCCAGCGCGGGCCGGAGCATGACCTCGCTCCAGCTCCTGGGCCGCCGCGGGGCGTGCCGCCGCTGGGCGGCCGAGCCCGGCCGGGCGGGCGCCGCGGTCCGGCCGGACCGCGCCTGCTGCCCGTACCTGCCCAGCTGCGCGAAGAATCCCGCGATCGCCAGCCGGATCGCCGTCATCCAGGACTGGCTGGCGTGAGCCGGGCGGGACCGGATCTTCTCGCGGATCCGCTCCAGGCCGTCCGCATGCGGCTCCACCTGATCGGCGGCAGCATGCAACGCACTGCGGACGAAGTCCGCGAACTCTCCGTGCCCGTGGGGGCCGTGGCCGGGTCGGCTCATGACTCTCGCTCCAATGCTGAGCGAAGAGCCGTCATGCCCCGCGCCGTATGACTTTTCACTGCGCCCCGGCTGATGCCCATGGTGGCCGCGATATCCGCCTCGGACAGGTCGGCGTAATACCGCAGCACGATCGCCTCGCGCTGCCGGTCCGGCAGGCCCCGCAGCGCCGCGATGACCGCGGACCGCTCGAGCAGCGCCAGCGCGCCGTGCTCGGCACTGGGCATGTCCGGCGGCGCCTTCTGCAGGTTCTTGTCCACCACCGTCCGGTGCCGCAGCACCGACCGGGACCGGTTGACCACCGCCTGCCGCAGGTAGGCCAGGGCGTTCTCCGCGTCCCGCAGCCGCTGCCAGGCGTCGTGCATGGCCACGAACGCGTCCTGCACAACTTCCTCGGCGGTAGGCATGTCCCTGACCAGCAACGCGGCCAGCCGTACCAGCGTCCGGTAATGCAGTGAGTAAAGCTCCGTGACCGCGGTGTCCGCGCTCCATCCGACGCGCGTAGCAGGCGCCAGGAAAGCGGTGGGCATGATGGCGTCGGCGGCCATCAGGGTTTCGGTCACGTTAGTTGGACGCGCTTCCCCGCCCTGAGGTTCACCCACCAGTCGGCCGCCTCCGTGCTGGTTTCGCCGGACCCGCGTAGGACCTGGCTTTCCGGTCCCTCATGCTCAAAGCTCCCGCCCTCTGACCGTCCGCTGCCAAAATTCCCCCGGCAAACCCGTCCGGCCCCCAGCCAGCGGATTGCGGAAACACCAGAATATCCGTAGTCTGCGACATCCGACAGCACTTGCCTAGATCGCCGCGATAACACCGGATGGCGACCCGGTTACTCAGTACTATCGCCCGGGGCCGGGAAATACCGAAATATGCCGATGGCTCGAACTCGAGGATCACGCCGTGCCTGACTGCCTGTTCTGTGCCATTGGCGCAGAAACGATCCCCGCTACACCGGTCCTGGCCACCGACCGGGTGCTGGCCTTCCGCGACATCAGGCCGCAGGCGCCCACCCACGTCCTGGTCATCCCCAGGGAGCACTACCCCGACGTCGCCGCGCTCGCGGCCGGGGACGCCGCGCTGCTGCACGAGGTCATGACCCAGGCCCACCAGGTCGCGGTGACCGAGGGCATCAGCAGAAGCGGCTACCGGGTCGTGTTCAACACCGGGCCCGACGGGGGCCAGGAAGTACCCCATGTGCACGCCCACGTCCTCGGCGGCCGGTCCCTGACCTGGCCTCCCGGCTGAACCGGATATGGCACGGGCCGGACGGCCAGGACGGATAACATGGAGTGCAGCACACTCGGGGGACGGTCCTCCGAGTTCGGAGAAAGCGTCGAATTGACGTCGAATTGACAGATATCCGGAACGACAACCTGCGCGACACAAACGGCCCCGGCGGCAACGGGCAGTCGGCTGAGCCCCCGGGCGAGGCGGCCGCCGAGCCGCGGTCGCAGGTCAAGATCGTGGTCCCCGCTGATCATTCCATGGTCAGCCTGCTGGGCTCGGGCGATGAACTCCTGCACGTGATCGAGCGGGACGTGGCCGCCGACATCCATGTCCGCGGCAACGAGATCACCGCGACCGGCAGCGCGGTCGAAACCGCCCTCGTCTGCGACCTGTTCACCGAGCTCATCGAACTGCTGCGCAAGGGCACGGACCTGACCCCTGACGCGGTGGAGCGCACCGCGGCCATGCTGCGCGCCGAGCGCGGCGTGCGCCCGGCTGACGTGCTGACCGTCGGCATCCTGTCCGCCCGCGGCCGCACCATCAGGCCCAAGACCCTGAACCAGAAGCGCTACGCGGACGCGATCGACAAGCACACGATCGTGTTCGCCATCGGCCCGGCCGGGACCGGGAAGACCTACCTGGCCATGGCCAAGGCGGTCAAGGCGCTGCAGGCCAAGGCGGTCAACCGGATCATCCTGACCCGGCCCGCGGTCGAGGCGGGGGAGCGGCTCGGCTTCCTGCCCGGCACCCTGTACGAGAAGATCGACCCGTACCTGCGTCCCCTCTACGACGCCCTGCACGACATGCTCGACCCCGACTCCATCCCCCGCCTGACGGCCGCCGGCACCATCGAGATCGCCCCCCTGGCGTACATGCGGGGCCGCTCGCAACCTGTTGCCACACCGGTGCTCACCCCGGATGGCTTCCGGCCCATCGGCGAGCTTACCGTGGGCGACCTGGTCATCGGGTCCAACGGCAAGCCCACGCCGGTGATCGGCGTCTACCCGCAGGGCGAGAAGGACATTTACCGCGTTACCGCCCAGGACGGCGCCTCCACGCTGGCCTCGGGCGACCACCTGTGGGCCGTGGCCACCCGTGACGACCGCCGCCGCGGCAAGCCGCTCCGGGTGCTGACCACCCGCGAGATGATCGGCAACCTGCGTGCCAGCCACTACCACCGGTACGAGCTTCCGCTGCACAGCGGGCCGGTCCGCTTCCCGTACCGGGAAGTCCCGATGGACCCCTACGCCCTGGGCCTGCTGCTCGGCGACGGATGCGTGACCGGGTCGACCACCCCCAGCTTCGCGACCGGCGACCCGGAGCTGGCCTACGAGCTGAAGCGGCTGCTTCCTGGTACCGAGGTGCGCCCCGTAGGCGGACCCAACTACCACCTAAGCCAGCTGACATCGCCCTGGACCACCACCAGCCTCGTGGAGAACCCGGTGACCGGCGTGGCGCGCCAGCTCGGCCTGCACGGCACCCGATCGACGACCAAGTTCGTGCCCGACCTCTACCTGCACAACTCGCACCAGGTCCGTCTGGCTCTCCTGCAGGGCCTGCTGGATACCGACGGCGGCCCAGTCACTCAACGGAACCGCACCTGCCGCGTCCATTACACGACCACCTCGGCCCAGTTGCGCGATGATGTGATGTTCCTGGTCCGCTCGCTGGGCGGCATCGCCTACCACCGCACCCGCCCAGCCGAGGGCCGCCCCGCGCACCTCCTCAGAGGACGCCCCGTTTATCACCGCCACGACGCGCACATCGTGGACATCCGGCTCCCGGAAGGCATCGAGCCGTTCCGGCTCACCCGGAAGCGGGACGCTTATAACACCGCGGGCGGCGGCGGGCGTCCGATGCGCTTCATCGAGAGCATCGAGCCGGCCGGCCCGGCCGCGGCGGTGTGCATCGCGGTGGCCGCGCAGGACTCCCTCTACACCACCGAGGACTTCCTGCTTACTCACAACACCCTGAACGACTCGTTCATCATCCTGGACGAGGCGCAGAACACCTCGGCCGAGCAGATGAAGATGTTCCTGACCCGGCTGGGCTTCGGGTCGCAGGTGGTGGTGACCGGCGACGTGACCCAGGTCGACCTGCCCTCCGGCCAGGTCAGCGGCCTGCGCGTGGTGCAGGACATCCTGGACGGCCTCGAGGACATCCACTTCGCCCGGCTGACCAGTCAGGACGTGGTCCGGCACCGCCTGGTGGGCAAGATCGTCGACGCGTACGAGCGCTACGACGCCCACGAACGCCAGCTGGGCGGGGGCAACAACACGGGGCGGCCGAACCGGAGGAAAGGCAGCTAAGACGGGGTTATGAGCATCGATATCGCCAATGAGTCCGGTGTCGCCGTCGACGAGGTGGGGCTCGCCGCGGTGGCCAGGTTCACGCTGGACCAGATGCATATTCATCCGCTGGCCGAACTGTCCGTCCTGCTCGTCGACGAGCGGACCATGACCGAGCTGCACGAGCGGTGGATGGGCGAGCCCGGGCCCACCGACGTGCTCGCCTTCCCCATGGACGAGCTGCGCCCGCCGCACCTGGGCGGCAACCGCGCCGACCCGGAGCCGGGCGGCGACCCGGGGCTGCTCGGCGACGTGGTGCTGTGCCCGCAGGTCGCCGCCCAGCAGGCCGCCAAGGCCGGCCACTCGGCCCAGGACGAGCTCGAGCTGCTGGCCGTGCACGGCATCTTGCACCTGCTCGGCTACGATCACGCCGAACCGGAAGAACACGCCGTGATGTTCGGCACCCAGGACCAGCTGCTCAAGTCCTGGCGGGAGGGCAGGCAGACGGCCCAGGCGGAGCCGGGCGCGAAGGAGCGAGAAGGGACCGTGTGATGTCACCCCCCGGGTGGCTGCTGGTCGCGGCGGCCGTGCTGGCCATCGCCGCGGGCTGGTGCGCGAACGCCGAGGCCGCGCTCATCCTGGTCTCCGCCACCGGCGTGGCCGAACGCCCGGAGCACCGGGGCCCGCTGGAAGCCGTCGCCGCCGACCTGCCGCGCTACGTAAGCGTGCTGCTGCTGCTCCGCGCCGTCCTCGAGATCATGGCCGCGGTCCTGGTCACCGCGGCCTTCGCCAGCTGGTTCGGCGACGACTGGCGGGCTTTCCTGGCCGCGGTCGGCACCATGGTCGTGCTGCACTACGTGCTGACCGGCGTGCGCCCCCAGCTGGGCCGGATCGGGCCCAGGACGGAACGGACCGCCGAGCGCGCGGCCCGCTTCCTGCACCCGCTGACCCGGGCCCTGGGCCCGCTGCCCCGGCTGCTGGTGGCCGTGGGCAACACGCTGCCGCCGCGGCGGCGCGCCCCGCGCGGCGACGGCAGCGAGCCGGGTGACGAATCGGGCGCCCCGGTGGCCCGCTCCGAGCTGCGCGGGCTGGTCGACTACCTGGAGCGCCGCACCGGCATCGAGCCGGGGGAGCGCGAGATGGTCCGCTCGGTCTTCGAGCTGGGCGACACCATCGTCCGCGAGGTCATGGTGCCGCGCACCGACATGGTGTTCATCGAGGGCGACAAGACCGTGGAGCAGGCCCTGTCCCTGGCCCTGCGCAGCGGCTTCTCCCGGATCCCGGTGGTGGGCGAGAACACCGATGACGTGGTCGGCATCGCCTACCTGAAGGACATCGTGGCCTGGAGCCACGACCATCCCGGCGCCGAGGCCACCGAGAAGGTCGCCACCGTCATGCGGTCGGCCAGCTACGTGCCGGACAGCAAGCCGATCGACGAGCTGCTGCGCCAGATGCAGGCCCAGCGCAACCACGTGGCCATCGTGATCGACGAGTACGGCGGGACCGCTGGCCTGGTCACCATCGAGGACATCCTCGAGGAGATCGTGGGCGAGATCACCGACGAGTACGACAACGAGCAGCCGCCGGTCGAGTGGCTGTCCGGCGGCTCGGCCCGGGTGACCGCCCGGCTGCCGGTGACCGAGCTCGAGGAGCTGTTCGGCGTCCGGGTCGAGGCCGAGGACGTGGAGACGGTGGCCGGACTGCTGGCGCACAAGCTCGGCCGGGTGCCCATCGCCGGCTCGGCCGCGACCGTCAGCGGCCTGCGGCTGACCGCCGAGAACCTGGCCGGCCGCCGTAACAAGATCGGGACCGTGCTGGTCCAGCCGGACGGCGACGAGCCGCAGTGACCTCGCCGTAGACTCCGTCAGGTGAGCGACGTGACTCCTACTGAGGAAGATCTGAAAATCATCACCCTGGCCCGGTCGTCCCGGGCCCGGGTGGCGGCCTCCGAGGGCGCGGCCGTCCGCGACGAGACCGGCCGCACGTACGCCGCCGCCGCGGTCGCCCTGCCCTCGCTGCGGCTGTCCGCGCTGCGCCTGGCGGTGGCCATGGCGGTGTCCAGCGGCGCGCAGAAGCTCGAGGCGGCGGCGCTGGTCAGCGAGGCCGGCCTGGACCCGGGCGACCTGGCCGTGGTCCGCGACATCGGCCCCGACGCCACCGTCTACCTGGCCGGCCCCGACGGGGCCGTACGCCGCACCCTCACGGCCTGACCCGCTGTCCTGCTCGGTAAATATTTATGCCGAACGGGCCGTGGTAACTCACCCGCCGGACATGCGGCAGAATCAAGTCGTGAACCACCCACCGGCCGCCAGCTCCCCGGAGGCCGTTTCGCCTGCCGCCGGCCCCGTCTTCCGCTCCGGCTTCGCCTGCCTGGCCGGCCGGCCGAACGTCGGCAAGTCGACACTGACCAACGCGCTGGTCGGGGCCAAGGTCGCGATCACCAGCGACCGGCCGCAGACCACCCGGCGGGTGATCCGCGGCATCGTGCACCGCCCGGACGCACAGTTGATCCTGGTCGACACGCCCGGGCTGCACAAGCCTCGGACCCTGCTCGGCGAGCACCTGGACAGCCTGGTCCGCTCGACGCTGGCCGAGGTCGACGTGATCGGGTTCTGCGTCCCGGCCGGGGACCCGGTCGGGCCGGGTGACCGGTTCTTCGCCCGTGAGCTGGAGAACGTACGGAAGACGCCGGTCGTGGTGGTCGTGACCAAAACCGACCAGGTGCCGCCGGAACGGGTCGCCGAGCAGCTGGTCGCGGTCAGCGAGCTGGGCGACTGGGCCGACGTGGTGCCGGTCTCGGCGGTGACCGGCTTCCAGCTCGACGTGCTGGCCGACGTGCTCGTCTCGCACCTGCCCGAGGGCCCGCCGCTGTATCCCGACGGCGAGCTGACCGACGAGCCCGAGCAGATCATGGTGGCCGAGCTGATCAGGGAAGCCGCGCTGGACGGCGTCCGGGACGAGCTGCCGCACTCCATCGCGGTGGTGGTCGAGGAGATGGGCCCCCGGCCCGGCCGGGACGACCTGATCGACGTGCACGCCGAGCTGTACGTGGAGCGGCCCAGCCAGAAGGCCATCGTCATCGGCACCGGCGGCGCCCGGCTGAAGGACGTCGGCACCCGCGCCCGTCGCCAGATCGAGGCGCTGCTCGGCTCCAAGGTCTTCCTCGACCTGCACGTCAAGATCGCCAAGGACTGGCAGCGCAACCCGAAGCAACTCCGCCGCCTCGGCTTCTACGACTGAGCCCCGCCCGGTCCGATCGGCCCTCCGATCGGCCCCGACCCGATCGGTGCTGCCCAGCCGGGCCGCCTGATCAGGCAGAACGGATGCCCGGCCGGGTCGGCGTAGACGTCGTCGCCGTCGAGCTTGGCCGCCCCCAGGGCCAGTACCCGCGGCCCGGCCGCGGCCACGTCTTCCACCATGATGTCCAGGTGGACCTGCTGCGGCACGGCCGGATCGGGCCAGGTGGGCGGCTGGTGCCCGGGCGCCAGCTGAAAGGCCAGCCCGGATGAGGTGTCGTTGGCCGCCACTACCACGAAGTCGTCGCTGGTGTAGGTAATGGGCTGGCCGAGCAGCGCGGAGTAGAACGCGGCCAGCGCGGCCGGGTCGGGGCAGTCCAGGATCACGTGGTGCAGTCTGCCGATCATGCCGCCATGATGGCAGGCCGCCCGCGCCGCCCCGAGGTACCGGATCGGCATAAAGCTGGTCCGTTCGGCCCAATCCGAGACATGATGGATCGCACCTGCACCGAACGGGGACGTACGTTGCTGATCATTTTCGGGTTCCGCGTGTTCTACCGCACGATCGCGCAGGGCACCTTCCACTGCCGCCGCTGCGGCGGGGACCGGAAGTACCGGCTCCGCGTCGGGCGCCGCTGGTTCACCTTGTTCTTCATCCCGGTCATCCCGCTGACCAAGGTGGGCGAGCACGTCCAGTGCACCACCTGCCGCACCAGGTACGTCACGGACGTGCTCAGCCTGCCCACCACGGCGCAGATGCAGGCGGCGCTGCCCGCGGGCATGCGCGCGGCCGCCTCGGCCATGCTGCGATCCGGCGACCCGGCCAGCCCGGCCGCGCGCCAGCGCGCCATCGAGGCCATCATCGGAGCCGGGATGCCGGGCTATAACGAGGCCATGCTGGAAGACGATCTCCGGCAGCCCTTCGAGGCCATCCGGCCCGCGCTCAATCAGGTAGGCGCCCAGCTCACCATCCAGGCCCGGGAGTGGTACCTGGCCGACGTGATCAGGATCGGTCTGGCCGACGGCCAGCTCACCGACAGCGAGCGGCTCGCCGCCCAGGCCATCGGCGGCGACCTCGGCATGACCCAGGCGCAGTCCCTCGGCGTGATCGCCATGACCGAGCAGTCGGCCGGCCGCGACTAACCCCGCGCTGCCGCCACGCTCAGCTGCTGCGAGGTCGACGGCGGGCCCAGGACGGTGTAGCCGAGCGCCTCGTTGACCGCGATCATGTACGGGTTCTCCGCCCCGTTCCAGGTCGACATCCGTTCCACCTGCGGCTCGGCAGCGGTCAGTAGGTCCAGCATGGCGACCTTCACCAGCAGGCCGAGCCGGTGCCCGCGGTGGGTCCGCGTCACTCCGGTGATCGCCTGGTGGGCCCATTCCGGATGGGTCGGATCCACCACGACCTCGGTCAGCGCCACCATTTCACCGGCGGCGGCCTCCCCGTGCACGGCCGCGACCGCGTAGTCGCGGCTGCCGTAGTGCGGGCGCCGGGCATTGGCCTCGCGGACCCGCTGCGCATCCCAGAACGCGGGTGCTTGCCCCTCGTCATGCGGGGCGTCGTTGAGCGCATCGTAGACCGGTGCCACCCGCTCGATGAACTCCTCAGGCACCGGCCCGGTCCAGGACACTACCGAGTAGCCGGTCGCGGCCTGTTCGGCCTGCTCGCGCAGCCTTTCCAGCCTGCCGTCGGCCAGCTTGCCGAGCTCCAGCATGCGCTGGATCTCCACCACGCCTGGTTCTGCCCCGGCCCAGCGGGCGAAGGCGGCCCCGGGCGTGCCGTCCCGCGTCGCGCTGGCCAGCAGCGAACGCCCGTGGCAGGCCGCGCGTTCCGCCGCGTGCCGCAGCAGGGCGGTACCAAGCCCGCGCCGCCGTTCCGCCGGGTGCACGAACAGGTCCAGGTTGGCCCGGTCCTGGTTCTCCCGCTCGGGCAGTTCCAGCCGGTACCAGCCCAGCACCGGCCGCCGCGTCCCGCCGCCCCGGCCCGCGGCCAGCCATACCTCCCGCGGGTTGCCGTCCCAGCCCACGGTCAGCCAGCCCCGGAACGGCCCGCCGGTCAGCCCCGGCTCCTCGGGGCAGTCGGCCTCCTGAGCCGCCAGCGATACCTGGTCGCACGCGTCAATGGTCTGCGCGTCCGCCAGGTCTGCTTGCTCGATGTGCATGCCCCCAGGAAACCTTGCTCCCTGGCGTCGACGCCACCGAATATTCGGGGCGGCGCCGGGGCTCTGCTTGTCCCACTCGCCTCCGGGCGCTCTTGACCCGCCTCCTTCCCTCCTCGCTCGTTCCTCGCTCGTCAGTCCAGGCGGCGGCGCGCCCTTTGGCTCGCGGGAGGTCCCGCGTCCCCGATTGCTCGCTCTGATACAGTGATCGCAATGTTGCGCGAGCTGCTCCTGCTTAGCGGCCGCGGCGGGGGCCGATAGGCCGGCTCCCTCGCCGCGGGGTTTTTCCTTGTCCGCTGGCCGCCGTCCACCAGCTCCGAGGAAGCAGCAGAAGATGCAACACGATTCCGTCTACAAACGCGTCATGCCCATCCGGCAGCAGCCCAGCGGCATGCCGTGCCAGCGCTACACCCCGTTCCAGCCGGTTGACCTGCCGGACCGGACCTGGCCGGCCAAGTCCATCACCCGGGCTCCGCGCTGGCTCTCCACCGATCTGCGCGATGGCAACCAGGCCCTGATCGACCCGATGAGCCCGGCTCGCAAGCACAAGATGTTCGACCTGCTCATCCGGATGGGCTACCAGGAGATCGAGGTCGGGTTCCCGTCCGCCAGCCAGGCCGACTTCGATTTCGTCCGCGAGCTGATCACCAGCGACCGCATCCCCGACGACGTCCGGATCTCGGTGCTCACCCAGGCCCGGGAGGACCTGATCGAGCGCTCGGTCCAGTCCCTGGTCGGCGCGCGGCGGTCCACCGTGCACATGTACAACGCCACCGCCCCGATCTTCCGCCGGGTGGTCTTCCGCATCGACCGCGAGGAGTGCAAGGCGCTCGCCGTCGAGGGCACCCGTCACGTCATGAAGTACGCCGAGGAGCTGCTCGGCGACGCCGACTTCGGCTACGAGTACTCGCCTGAGATCTTCATGGACACCGAGCTGGACTACGCCCTCGACGTCTGCGCCGGGGTCATGGAGGTCTGGCAGCCCGGCCCGGACCGGGAGATCATCCTGAACCTGCCGTGCACGGTCGAGCGCTCCACCCCGAACGTCTACGCCGACCAGATCGAGTGGATGAGCAGGAACCTGCCCTCCCGCGACCACGTATGCCTGTCCGTGCACACCCACAACGACCGGGGCACCGCCGTCGCCGACGCCGAGCTGGCCGTGCTGGCCGGGGCGGACCGGATCGAGGGCTGCCTGTTCGGCAACGGCGAGCGCACCGGCAACGTCTGCCTCGTGACCCTGGGGCTGAACCTGTTCAGCACGGGCATCGACCCGATGATCGACTTCTCCGACATCGACGAGATCCGTCGCACGGTCGAGTACTGCAACCAGCTGCCGGTCCACCCGCGCCACCCCTACGCGGGCGACCTGGTCTACACCGCCTTCTCCGGCTCTCACCAGGACGCCATCAAGAAGGGCTTCGAGGCGCTCGAGGCTGAAGCAGCCGCCGCGCAGGTGCCGTTCGCGGAGTACCCCTGGGCCGTGCCGTACCTGCCGATCGACCCGCACGACGTGGGCCGCACCTACGAGGCGGTCATCAGGGTCAACTCGCAGTCCGGCAAGGGCGGCGTCGCCTACGTGATGAAGGCCGAGCACCGGCTGGACCTGCCGCGCCGCCTCCAGATCGAGTTCTCCAAGGTCATCCAGGCCCGCACCGACACCGAGGGCGGCGAGGTGTCGCCGGCCGAGATGTGGGAGATGTTCTCCGCCGAGTACCTGGCGGTCGGCCCGCTGGCCCTGCTTGATCACCAGAGCTCGTCGGTCATCGAGTCCAAGCACGCCCTGTCCGCCGAGATATCCGCCGACGGCCAGGCACGGCAGGTGGAAGGCGTCGGCAATGGCCCGATCTCTGCCTTCTGCGACGCCCTGGCCACCATCGGGATCAGCGCCCGGGTGCTCGACTACACCGAGCACGCGCTGACCGAGGGCACCGACGCGCAGGCCGCCGCCTACGTGGAATGCGAGGCCGGCGGTGAGGTCTTCTGGGGCGTCGGCATCGACACGAACACCGTCACCGCCTCGATGCGGGCCGTCCTTTCGGCCGTCAACCGCTCCCGCCGCGCCTTATCCTCGCGCACCCGACCCTCCCGCACCCGACCCTCCCGCACCCAGACTTCTCTGCGCCCCACCCGGCGCAGGCAGACGTGGCGCGCCCGAACCCGGTGCGCGTCAATCCCGGCGCGGAGGCGGCCCATGGCCCACAAGGCACGCCGCCTCCGCGCCGTACAAC
Organism: uncultured Actinomycetota bacterium; assembly: GCA_963808615.1. Lineage (GTDB taxonomy): Bacteria > Actinomycetota > Actinomycetes > Streptosporangiales > Streptosporangiaceae > Palsa-504. The sequence continues at coordinate 373,084 of CAWEGV010000013.1, read as the reverse complement.
CATTCGCCGCCCGCACTCCCCCCTCTACAGCCCCGCTACGAGCTCGGCGACTATGGCGGCGGCGGGCTGGATGCGGTTCACTAGCGCGACGCTCTGCCCGGCCCACATCGACAGCGCCTCGACGTCCCCGGTGATCCCCTCGAGCGGCAGCGCCGAGGAGTACCGGGCGATCGGCTCGCCCGAGGCCCGCCACGCGACCGGCTCGCCCTCGCCGGGCCGGCTACCCGGCGCGGGGCAGCCCGCGGCCTCCCAGGCCTGCGCGGTGGCGTTGCGGATGGCCCGGTGCGGTGCCCGGGGCCAGCCGACGTCGTACAGGTTGGCGTACCACTGGGCGTCGGTTTCGGCCGCGGCCATGAGCCGGTGCCGGTAGTCCTGGTGTAGCGGGGTCTCCTCGGCCAGCAGGAACCTGGTACCCAGCCAGGCCGCCTGCGCGCCCAGGGCGAGCACGGCGGCTACCCCGCGGGCGTCGCCGATGCCGCCGGCCGCGATCACCGGCACCGGCGCGACCGCGTCGACCACCGCCGGGATCAGGGGCAGGGTCGCGATGCCGCCCCACACATGGCCGCCGGCCTCCCAGCCCTGCGCCACGATCACGTCCACCCCGCAGGCGACTGCCTGCCGCGCCTCCTGCGGCGCTGCCTACCGTGTGCAGGACCAGGCCGCCGGCCTCGTGTACCTGACCGACGTAGGGTGCCGGGTCTCCCCAGGTGAATGACACGATCCGCAGCCCGGCCTCCAGTGCCGCGGCCAGGCGGCGGTGCTGGTCCCACTCCAGCACCAGGTTGCCTCCGAACGGCCTGGCGGTCAGCGCCGCGGTCTGGCGGATCAGGCCGGCCGGGTCAGCGGTCCAGGACAGCGCCAGTGTGCCCAGCGCGCCCGTGTCCGACACCGCCGCCGCCAGCCGAGGCACCGCGGCGGTGCCGATCGGGGCCTGGATGATGGGCCGCTCGATCCCGAGCAGCTCGCACACACCGGTACGCATTCCCTCAGCTTTTCATCCCGGACGCCGGCCCGGCAAAGCCCGTAGTTGTCCCGCCGTGCGGGAGAATAGGCACGTGCAGCTCTACCGGGATGACGGCATCGTGCTGCGGACGCAGAAACTCGGCGAGGCCGACCGGATCATCACCGTGCTGGGCCGCAGCACCGGGCGGATCCGCGCGGTGGCCAAGGGCGTCCGCCGGACGAAGTCGCGGTTCGGCGCCCGCCTCGAGCCGTTCACGCACGTCGACCTGATGCTGCATCCGGGCCGCTCGCTGGACGTGATCACCCAGGCCGAGGTGATCCGGCCCTATGGCGCGCCGCTGGCCGCGGACTACCCCCGCTACACGGCGGGCGTGGCCATGCTGGAGACTGCCGAGCGGTTCACCCCGGTCGAGAAGGAACCGGCGCTGCGCCAGCTGCTGCTGCTCATCGGCGGCCTGCGGACCCTCAGCGAGGCAGAGCACGAGCCGCGGCTGGTGCTAGATGCCTTCCTGCTCCGCTCGCTCGCAGTGGCCGGGTACGCGCCGGCCCTGGAGGAGTGCGCCCGCTGCGGCACGCCAGGCCGCGATCGCGCCGCGAGCCGCGATCGCGCTGCGGACGGCGATCGCGCTGCGGGCGGCGCCGGCGGTGACCGGCGGCTGCCGGCGTTCGCCGTCCCGGCCGGCGGCATGGTGTGCGCGTCGTGCCGCCCGCACGGCGCCGCGTCGCCCGCGCCGGGCACGGTGGCCCTGATGGCCGCGCTGCTGCGCGGGGACTGGGCCAGCGCCGACGGCAGCGAACGCAAGCACCAGGTAGAGTGCAGCGGGCTGGTGGCCGCCTACCTGCAATGGCACCTGGAGCACTCGATCCGTTCGCTGCGTCACGTGGAGCGCGTGTAAATGAACCCCCAGCGACCGCGACCCGCGGCGGTGCGTCCGCCGGATCCGCATCCGAGCGGGGCGAAGCCGCCGGCCATCCCCCGGGACCTGATTCCGCGGCACGTGGCGCTGGTCATGGACGGCGACGGCCGCTGGGCCTCCAAGCGCGGGCTGCCCAGAACCGAGGGCCACAAGGAGGGCGAGTCCTCGCTCCTGGACGTGATCATGGGCGCGATCGAGCTCGGCATTCCTTACCTGTCCGCCTATGCCTTCTCGACCGAGAACTGGCGCCGTTCGCCGGACGAAGTCCGCTTCCTGATGGGCTTTAACCGCGACGTCATTCACCGCCGCCGGGACCTGCTGAACGAGATGGGCGTCCGTATCCGCTGGGCCGGACGCAGGCCCCGGCTCTGGCGCAGCGTCATCAGCGAACTGGAGTACGCCGAGCAGCTATCCGCCGAGAATTCCGTGCTGACCCTGCAATTCTGCGTGAACTACGGCGGCCGGGCCGAGATCGCGGACGCCGCCGCGGCTATCGCCGCCGACGTGGCCGCAGGGAAACTCCGCCCGGAGAAGATCAACGAAAAGATGTTCGCCCGTTACCTGGACGAGCCAGGGATTCCCGAGGTCGATCTTTTCGTCAGGTCATCGGGCGAGCAGCGTCTTTCGAACTTCCTGCTATGGCAGTCGGCCTACGCCGAGCTGGTGTTTCTCGATACTCTCTGGCCCGACTTCGACCGGCGCCACCTGTGGCACGCCTGCGAGATCTACGCCAGCCGCGACCGCCGCTACGGCGGCGCCGTGCCCAATCCGGTCCCGGCTCCCGACGATCCCGTCCCGGCCCCCGAAGGTCGAGTCCTGGCTCCCGCCGATCCTGCCCTGGCCGCTGCCGATCCTGCCCTGGCCGCCGAGGACTCCGCCGTCTCCTCCTGACATCACGATCAGGCCACACCAGGACCGCGGACCCGCCTTCCGGCCGTGCCGTGCTCGTAAACCCGCTACCCGGCAGTAGCCAGAACTTCGCAGGTTAGCAGCGTATGCCGATTCATAACCCGCGCGACACGCCCGGCTGCACCGCATTTTTTGCAACCGTTCGGTGTCACTGTGCGTAGCTCAGGGGATACGGGGAACATAAACGCTGCTGGTGCGCTGGGACCGCACTTGTGGGGCGAAACGGTCTTTAGCGTGCTCGTGGGGCATTACTAACCAGTGACAACGGGGTTATTCTCAGGGGGAATCTAATGCGCGCGGCGGTGGCTGCTGTCATGCTCGGCGGATACGCGTTCGGCGGAATGGGATCGGGACTCACCCATTCGCACACTGTTTCTGATGCGACGCTTACCGCCGCCATTCAGACGATAACCAAGAAGGTCACCGCTACCAAGCCCGCCACGCCGGCCAAGCCGGCCATGAAAACGGTGGAATACAACGGCTACCAGATGAAGGTCCCGTCCAGCTGGCCGGTCTACCAGCTGAATAAGGATCCCCGTCAGTGCGTCCGTTACGACATTAACGCGGTTTACCTCGGCACTCCGAGCCCCAACCAGAACTGCCCGCCGGGCCTGATCGGCCGGGCCGACACGGTGAGCATCGGCGGCCCGGCCGCGCCCGGCCAGCCGGCGACGCCGGTCCGGACCGACCTGCGCGCCGCGGTGGGGGACGTGCGGCACGGCCCGAACATGGCGGCCCAGCCCGGAACCCTCATGGAGAACGCGAACCTGCACGAGTTCGCGGTGTCCATGCCAAGCAAGGCCTTCTCGGTCAGCGCCACCTACGGGTCCAATCCGGACCTCATCATGCAGTTGCTGGCCGGCCTGCGCGCGATCAGCGCTGCGTCGAGCGCCCAGACGTCGGGTGCCAACCCCCAGCCGACCACCAAGCCGGGGGCTGCTCCGGTGACCGCGGCAAAGACCGGGCAGACGGCGCCTCCGCCGATCTGGACGGTCCCGCCCTCGTCCGAGCCCGCGCCGACGCCTACCGGGACCGTCACGCCGGTGCCGACGCCCACCACGACTCCCACTCCGGTGCCGAGCGTCTCCGCCGGCCCGATGACCGGCTTTGACACCTGCACCGCCCCCTCGCTGGCGGCGATGAAGGCCTGGCGGGCGAAGTACAGCGGCCTCCAACATCTACATCGGCGGCCAGGAGATGGCCTGCGACTACGGCAACCTGTCCAAGAACTGGGTCCAGTCCGCCGAGGCCATGGGGTGGTCCCTGATGCCGACCTTCGTCGGGCTGCAGGCGCCGTGCAACAGCTTCACCGACGAGATCAACCCGAGGCAGGCCGCGGCTCAGGGCCTGGCCGCCGCCAACCAGGCCATGTCGGACGCCAGCCTGTTCGGCCTGGGCAAGGGGACGCCGATCTACTTCGACATGGAGGCCTACAACGAGAACAACTCCGGCTGCGTGACCGCGGTGCTGACCTTCCTCGACGCCTGGACGAGGCAGCTGAACAGCCAGGGCTACGTATCCGGCATCTACTCGAGCGCGGCCTCCGGGGTGACGGACCTGCAGACCACGGCCACCGTCGCCAAACACGCCCTAGCCGAGCCGCAGGCGATCTGGTTCGCGCTGTGGGACAACGCGCTCAACCTGACCGGATCGCCCTACATGAGCACTGCGGTGTGGCCGGCTGCCTCCCGCTCCAAGCAGTACGCCGGGGCGAAGGTGGTCACGGTGGGCGGGTACTCGATCGACATCGACTCCGACCTGGTGAACAGCGCGGTGGCCCGCGGATGAGGGCTGGTCACCCGAACGCACCGGACGAATTCAGTTCGCTATCATCGCCCAGTGCTCCTAAGCTAGGGGCCTCCGGTCACGGTTCCGGCCAGCAGCCGCACCCGCACCGGAATCACCACGGGGATCGCGCCCGTCGCACCCGCCGACCGCCAGCCGGATGGAGACCTCTGATGGCCCTGCGCAGTGACCGCCTTGACGCCATAGTCAACCTGAGCAAACGACGGGGATTCGTGTACCCGTCCAGCGAGATCTACGGGGGCCTGCGGGCATCCTGGGACTACGGCCCGCTCGGCGTCGAGCTGAAGAACAACATCAAGCGCCAGTGGTGGCGCTCGATGGTGACCGAGCGCGACGACATCGTCGGGCTCGATTCGTCGGTGATCCTGGCCCGCGAGGTCTGGGAGGCCAGCGGCCACGTCACCGAGTTCGTCGACCCGCTGACCGAGTGCACGTTCTGCCACAAGCGGTACCGGGCCGACCACCTCATCGAGGCCTACGAGGAAAAGCACGGCCACGCGCCGGTCGGCGGGCTCGAGGAGCTCACGTGCCCGAACTGCGGCAACCGCGGCACCTTCACCGAGCCGCGCATGTTCAACGGCCTGCTCCGCACGCACCTGGGCCCGGTGGAGGACGAGTCCGGGCTGGCCTACCTGCGTCCGGAAACCGCGCAGGGCATCTTCATCAACTTCCGCAACGTGCTGCAGACCTCCCGCAAGAAGATCCCGTTCGGCATCGGCCAGATCGGCAAGTCGTTCCGCAACGAGATCACCCCGGGCAACTTCATCTTCCGCACCAGGGAATTCGAGCAGATGGAGATGGAATTCTTCGTCCGCCCGGGCGAGGACGAGGACTGGCACCAGTACTGGATCGAGGAGCGCTTCCGCTGGTACCTCGACCTCGGCATCCGCGAGGACAACCTGCGGCAGTACGAGCACCCGAAGGAGAAGCTCTCGCATTACTCCAAGCGCACGGTCGACCTCGAGTACCGGTTCGACTTCGTGGGCACCGAGTGGGGCGAGCTGGAGGGAATCGCCAACCGCACCGACTACGACCTGACCACGCATCAGGCCGCGTCCAAGCAAGACATGTCCTACCTGGACCAGGAGTCCGGCGAGCGGTTCATCCCGTTCGTAGTCGAGCCCGCGGCCGGCGTTGATCGCGGCGCGCTGGTCTTCCTGCTCGACGCCTACGCCGAGGACGAGGCGCCGGACGCCAAGGGCAACCTGGAGAAGCGGACCGTGCTGCGCCTGGACCGCAGGCTCGCGCCGGTGAAGGCGGCGGTGCTGCCGCTATCACGTAACGCCGACCTGTCACCCAAGGCCCGGGACCTGGCCGCGGCGCTGCGCAAGCACTGGAACACCGATTTCGACGACGCCAGCGCGATCGGCCGCCGGTACCGCCGCCAGGACGAGATCGGCACCCCGTACTGCGTCACCGTCGACTTCGACACCCTGAACGACCAGGCCGTAACGGTCCGGGACCGCGACACCATGCGCCAGGAGCGCGTGGCCCTGGACCAGGTCGTGCCCTACCTGACCGAGCGCCTCGGCCCGTGCTGACGCACCGCTGACCGCGACGCCGGGCCCGCGGCTGCGGGCCCGGCGTCCCCGATCCGGCTCCAGGCAAATGACGCCCGGTCAGTAGCGGCCGGGGTCCTCGGGTCCTTGTGGATAAGGCTGGGAGGCGGTACCGTGCCGGCCGCCGCTGGACGGGCGGGTCTGGTCCGTGGCGTACGACCGGGCCTGCTCGGACAGCGGCGGGGCGGAGCGGGCGGCGGCGGCGATGCGGGGTTTCTCCTCGTCGTACCGGGCAGCGACGGCCTCCCAGCGCTGGGACATAGTGCGGATGCCGCCGCCGCCGACGGCGACGATGGCAATGCCGACGATGGCCAACAGCGCCGCGTACAGGATGGCGTTGACCACGTTCGGGGCGATGTGCAGTTGGTCCAGCGCGGCGATCACCCCGATGGCCAGGATGAACCCGGCGGCTAGGTTCGCCACCGTCCTGCCGTAGGACAGTCCCCCCAGGCTGCCTTCGATCAGCCGCCGCGCCCCGGCCGCGACCGCCGCGGCGATCACCACGATCACCAGGGCCACGAACACCAGCGGCAGGTAGGCGATCACCGCGCGCAGGTAGTCGCTGATCGGGTTGCTGCCGAACACCCCGAACGCTGTCGACAACACGAACAGCATGATCGCGTAGTACACCAGCTTGGCCAGGATGTCCGACGCATCGTACTGGCTGCGGTCCAGCGCGGCCTTGACCCCGCCGCGCTCGACCAGCCGGTCGAACCCGACCCGGGTCAGCACCCGGGACAAGATCCTGGCGATGACCTTGGCCACGATGTACCCGACGATCAAGATGATCAGGAACACGACGAACTTCGGGACGAACGTCGCCACATTGGACCAGGCGTTGGAAATCCCGGTGCTGAAATTGATGGCTTGCGGCATGCCCGGCCCCTAGATCCCGCGGTCCCGGCCGGTCTGGTCGCTGCCGACCTCCGGCTCGTCGATCTGCTCCTTGCGGACCTGCTCGCTGACCTCGTGCTGTTCGGTGACGGTCTCGGTGCCCAGCCGGACCCGCTCGACCGGGACGGCTTCCTTCTGCACCACCGGCCGTTCGGCGCTCAGCGTGACCTCGTGTTGTTCCTCGCTGATGTCCGGGCCGGACAGCGCCGCGTCGCGGTTCGCGTCGGTGATCGGCTCGCGCTCGACCCGGACCTCCTCGTGGCTGACCGGGACCGTCGTGGTCACGTTCTCGGTCACCACGTACTTACGCAGCCGGGCCCGCCCGGCCTGGACGGTCTCGGTGCCGACGTGCAGCCGCTCCTCCGAACGGGTCATCGCGTCATCGGTGGTGGGACCGGAGACATCGCGGCCTTGCGCGCGCCGCGCCGACCGCGTCGGGGGCCGGGGTGACCTGGCCGGCACCGGCCGGGCCGATGTAGCCGGTGTAGTACTGATACAGCGTGTCGAGCGCAACATCTCCCAGGTGGTCATCGGCGTCGATGTTAGGCGCGTCCTTGACCTGCTGCTTGGTGACGGCAAGCCGCAGCTCGCCGTCACCGGGACGGGCGTTGTACAACGGCGCGAAGCTTTCCCGCGTGCCGAACAGGCCGGTGCTGACCGTCACCCACTCCGGCTCGCCCGTTTCGTCGTTGAGGTAGACCTGGCCGATCTTGCCGATCCTGCCGCCACCGGCGTCGACGGCGGTAGCGCCGATCAGGCTGTCCCACTGCTGCGGGCTCGTCATGCGTCTCTCCTTGCGGACCATGTGGCTCAATGCCACCAGCGGATTCGATATCGCCCCCCGCAAGAGAAAGTCCCGGGACGGCCCGGCGTTACGCGGGCGCCCGGGTTTTGAGCGCGTTGGCCTAATCCGGCGACCGTTGGGTAGGCGCCGTGACCGGAGCTCCGGGGAACGGCGGCGCCAGCCCCGTCGGCTCTGGGCCAGCCGGAAGATCGGTGGCGAAAGAACGGTGGCCGCGTGGGTGATCAGACGACGGTGTCCTCGGTGCACGAGGTCCTGGCGGTGGAGCCAGTCATCCGCCGGGTCATCGCGGCCCGGGCCGCCAACGCGGCGGACGTCGATGACCTGGTCCAGGACTGCCTGGAACGCCTCCTGGTGGCTCAGCAGCGGCTCGCTCCCGATGCGATCCTGCCCTATGCCGTGGTGACCGCGCGCAACCTGGTCAGCTCGAACGCGCGGACTGCGATGCGGCTGACCGCGGCCGCCCCACGCCTGCACGACGCCAGCGAACCCGACCGGCCTGAGGAGGTCCTGCTCGCCGGGGAGACCCGGCGGGCGATGACGGCCGCGCTCGCCCGCCTTTCCGACGCCGAACGACAGGACCTCCTGGCCTACCACGGCATCGGGGCATCCGAGGGCGCGGCCGCCCCGCCGGCCCGGGGCGCACTGCGGGTCCGGATGGCCCGCACGCGCGCCAAGCTGCGGCTCGAGTACCTGCTCGCCTACCGTCACCTGGAGCTGCCTACTTCGCAGTGCCGCGGCGTCCTACTGGCCATATCGGCAGGCGATACTCGCCGGCAGCGGGAGCTTCGACGCGGGACAGCATCTTCTCGACTGCGAGACCTGCGCGACCCTCAGCGAGCCGCTGGACCGGCGCAGCGTTGCGCTCACCGCCATCGCCATCCCCGGCGCGCTGCTGGCGTGGCTCGCGCGCCAGGCCAGGGCGCACCCGGTGCATACCGCGGCAGGTGTCGCGGCCGGTGCCGCGGTGGTGGCCGCGGCCGCGGTGCTGGGTCCCCGGCTCGCCGCCGGATCCGCTCCCGCAGGGCATGTCCAGGTCTCCGTGCCGGCTTCTTCCACGGCGCCCAGGCCGATCCGGTGATCAGCAACCTTCCATCGGCGGGCACTCTGTGAGCGACGCTGAGGCCGAGCTTTCCATCCGGTCAATGATCGGCGAGCCCGCGGACGCCTCGGGCGCCGTGGTGGTCGCGGCGGTGACCCGCAACGGCTTCTGGATCGGATCGGCCCGGGCACGGATATGGGTCCAGCTGGTGGGACCGCTGCGACCGCTGCGCATCCGCGCCGGAGACCGGGTCAGTTTCAGCGGCACCGTGGTCGGTAACAGCTCGTCTTTTGCTGTACAGGCCGACCTGACCAGCCGCGGCGATCTGGAGCTGCTGGCGCGCCAGGGAGCTCATGTGGCCGTGAGCACGACCAGGATCTCCGTGACTAACCCATCATGATCCGTTCCCGGCCCGGCCGCCGAGTCACTCCCATGGAAACCGTGGCCCGGCCGCGCTGGCCCTGGGCCAGCCCGCGGCGGCGTGGTTACGGTGACGTGAGTAGTGCGCTGAGCACGGCGTCCAGGTCGGCGTCGCCGTGGGGGGAGCGGCGGTAGATCTCGGCCGCGGCCCGGTGGAAGCCATCCGGCAGCCCGGCCGCGGCCATAGCCTCGGCGATCTCCTCCATCTCGGCCACCCAGCGCCATCCCTTGGTCGCCGCGGACCGCGCCGCCCGCCCGGACCGGCCGTCCAGCCCGGGCTGGGAAATCGCCCACTCCGCCAGCAGGGTCTCCTCCACCCCCTCGGCCCGCGCCAGCGCCCGCGCCGCCAGCACCAGCGCCGCCGTCCCTTTGGTCCAGGAGGCATACGCCATCTTGACCGCCGAGGCCGCCGTCTCCGCCGAGGCCTGCCCCTCTGAGGCCGGCCCCTCCGAGGCCGAGGCACCGATGACCCGCGCGTCCATCGCGGTCCCGTCGAACAGCGCGCGTACCTCGTCTGCCCGCGCGCCCGACAGGTACAGCCGGATGAACCCGGGCGCCACCGGCGGCGTGCCGATGATCCCGCCGTCCACGTAGTCGGCCCCGCCGCCCCTGGCGATGCCGGCCACCTCGCGCGCGGTAGCCCGCGCGATCGCGTTGGCGTCCACGTACAGCCCGCCGAACCCGGCCCCGGCCACTTCCCGCGCCACGTCCAGGGCAGCATGCGGTGGGCAGACCGAAAACACGACGTCCGAACGAGCCGCGATATCCCCGATCACCGCGGCTTTCAGCTCCGCTGCCTCGGCCCGCTCCCGGGTGGCGGGGCTGCGCCCCTGATCGGTCCAGAGCACCTGGTGCCCGGCCGCGGCCAGGCACTGCCCGACCGCCGCCCCCATCTCGCCCGGATGAAGCAGCCCTATCGTCACATCGCTCATGCCTTCTATCTCACCAGGCCAGCAGCTCTGGCCCTTCCGAGGGCAGCTTCTCGGGCAGCGGCGTGAACCCGGTAGCGCTCTGCACCCCTAGCTCTATTAGCGCCTTGGCGGAGAGATCCCTGGCGTCCTTCGTCCCGATGACCAGGCTGCCCGAGGCGTTCGACCAGTACACCCCCAAGGGCGGGGGGACGTCGCCGCTGGGCCAGGGCCTGCCGCCGAGGACGCGCAGCAGCTTCCCGGTGGCCGTGGAGAACTCCAGGAAGCCGCTCTGTGATTGCTGGCGGTCGGGAGCCGCGTTGGGATTGACGACTCTACCCCCCACGCAGATCAGTGCCGACCCGTCCGCGGTAATGGTCACCCCGGCTTCGGTGCAGCCGAGCGTGTTCCCGTTGATGTAGAACGGCACCACCTTGTGGCTGTCGGCTTCCAGGTTGCCCCCGCCCTGGGCCAGGTCGAGCACACGGAACCCGCTTATGGCGCCGTCCGGGAAGTTTTCACTCCACGGGAAGGCCAGTGTCTGACCATCCGAACTCCACGACAGGTCGTGCTGTCCCAAACTGACCTGGCCGTTGCCGGTCCAGCTGTGCGACTGCCCGGTGGCCAGCGTGTACACGGTCACGGTCCCCGAGCCGAGGTTCTCGCCGCCATCGGTGAAAGGCTGGACCGCCATGGCCAGTTTGCTGCCGTCGGGTGACAGGGAGATGGCGCCGAGCATGCCATACTTGGGCAGCGACAACGGGAGCTTGGTCGCCGGCCCAGGCTTGCCCGCGGCGTCCAGCCGGACCTCGTAGAACGTGTGCGGCTCCCGGCCCAGGTCGCTATCGCGCTTGGCGAGGGGCTGCTCGTCCAGGATGAAGGTCCGGTCGTCGGCCGCGCCGGTTACTCCCATGATGCCGTCACCAGGCACCGACGGCCTGATCGTGCCCAGCGCCTTCCCGGTCGCGGTCGCGCGCACCACCACGTAGGCCGGCGGCCCGTCTATGCCGTCCGGATTCCCGCCGGTGACGTCGAGGTAGTACGGCGGGATCTGGCCGGACGTCACCATCTCGGCCACGGACGTGCTCCCGGCCGTCGACCCCGGCCCCGCCGCCGGCCCGGCCGCCGTCCTACGCCCGGCGATCACGCTCGCGGCCACCACGACCACGACGACGGCCACCGCGGCGGCGACCGGAGCTACCCAGCGAGCCCGCTGCCCCCCACCGGCCACCCACCCGGCCAGGCCCCGGCCGGCGGCCCCGCCCGGGCAGCCCCCGCCCGGCCAGCCCCCGCCCATCCGGCACAGCCCAGCTACGTCGACGCCTCACCGGCACCACCTGTCCCGGCAGTTGCAGCGGCGGCACGCCGTCCGGCGGCACCGTGTTCGCGGCCGCGTGCGCCGCCGCCCGGATCCGGCCCTCCATCGTGTTCATGACTGCTCTCCCAGCATCCGCCCGAGCGCGGCGATGCCGCGCGAGGTGGTCGACTTGACCGTGCCCCGGCTGATCCGCAGGGCCGCGGCGATCTCGCCCTCGTCGAGGTCCAGGTAGAAGCGCAGGACCAGCACCTCCCGCTGCCGGTCCGGCAGCCGCCGGACGGCGGTCAGCACCTCGCGGTGCTCCTCGCTGACCAGCGCGGCCGCCTCGGCGGACTCGCCGGCCGTTTCCCCGGCCAGATCGCCCGGCGGCCGTCGTCGGCGCCGCAGCACCGACCGGCACCCGTTGATCACGCTGGACCGGGCGTAGGCCAGCGCCTTGGCCGGGTCGGCCAGCGTGTGCCAGCGCCGGTACAGGCCGCAGAACGCCTCCTGTACCACGTCCTCGGCCGCGGGCCGGTCGCCCAGCATGACTACGGCCAGCCGGATCAGCCCGAGCGCATGCTCGCGGTAGAGCGTGGTCACGTCGTCGGCGGCTCCGCTCGGCGGGGCCAGATTGTCCGTAGTGTCAGCGTGCACATTGCTGAGACGCGGCCGGTGCCTTCTGGTTGCCTCTCGCGGCCGAAAACCCGCGGCCAGGACGGTAGGGTTCGGGGTGAATACACGACGTCGCGCGCTGCGAAGAGCAGGACGAGGAGCAGAAGTGCCGAAGCTGGTTTATGACTTCACCGAGGGCAACAAGGATCTAAAGGACCTGCTGGGCGGTAAGGGCGCCAACCTGGCCGAAATGACCAATCTGGGTCTGCCGGTACCGCCCGGATTCATCATTACCACCGAGGCGTGCCGTTATTACCTGGAGCAGGGCTCCACCCCCGAAGGCCTGGACGACGAAATCCAAAGCCACCTGGACAACCTGGAACAGGCGATGGGCCGCAAGCTCGGCGATCCGGCTGACCCGCTGCTGGTCAGCGTGCGGTCCGGGGCGAAATTCTCCATGCCCGGCATGATGGAAACCGTCCTGAACATCGGCCTGTCCGACGAGTCGGTGCAGGGCCTGGCCAAGCAGGCCGGCAACGAGCGGTTCGCCTGGGACTCCTACCGGCGCCTGCTCCAGATGTTCGGCAAGACCGTCCTGGACATCGAGGGCGAGCACTTCGAGCAGGCGATCGAGGCCGCCAAGCAGGCCAAGGGCGTGCGCAACGACCTGGACCTGGACGCGCGCGACCTGCAGGGCCTGGTCGAGACGTTCAAGGGCATCATCTCCGACCAGACCGGCCATGACTTCCCGCAGGAGCCCAGGGAGCAGATGAGCCTGGCCATCAGGGCCGTGTTCAACTCCTGGAACGCCGACCGGGCCATCCTGTACCGCCGCCAGGAGCGCATCCCCGCCGACCTGGGCACCGCCGTCAACGTGGTCACCATGGTGTTCGGCAACCTGGGCATGGACTCGGGCACCGGCGTGGCCTTCACCCGTGACCCGGGCACCGGCGCCCAGGGCGTCTACGGTGACTACCTGCAGAACGCCCAGGGCGAGGACGTGGTGGCCGGCATCAGGAACACCGTCCCGCTGCAGGACCTGGAGAACATCGACAAGGCCTCCTACGACCAGCTCATGCAGATCATGCAGACGCTGGAGAACCACTACCGCGACCTGTGCGACATCGAGTTCACCATCGAGCGCGGCAAGCTGTGGATGCTGCAGACCCGGGTGGGCAAGCGCACCGCGGCCGCCGCGTTCCGCATCGCCATGCAGCTGGTGGACCAGGGCCTGATCGACGAGGACGAGGCCGTCCGCCGCGTCTCCGGTGAAGAACTAGCCCGGCTCATGTTCCCCCGCTTCGACACCAGCGGCCAGGTGACCAAGATCGCCACCGGCATCAGCGCCTCGCCGGGCGCGGCCGTGGGCAAGGCCGTCTTCACTTCCGGGCGTGCCGTCGAGCTCGCCGCCAACGGGGAGAAGGTCGTCCTGGTCCGGCGCGAGACCAACCCGGACGACCTGCACGGCATGATCGCCGCCCAGGGTATCCTGACCAGCCGCGGCGGCAAGACCAGCCACGCCGCGGTGGTGGCCCGCGGCATGGGCAAGACCTGCGTCTGCGGCGCCGACGAGCTCGACGTGGACGTCAAGGCCCGCAAGTTCACCGCGCCTGGCGGCGTCGTCATCAGCGAAGGCGACATGATCTCCATCGACGGCACCAGCGGCGTCGTCTACTCCGGCGAGGTTCCCGTCGTCGCCTCCGAGGTGGTGCGCTACTTCGAGGGCGAGCTGCACCCGCACTCCGCCGAGGCCGACGACCTGATCCGCGCCGTGCACGCCATCATGCACCACGCCGACGCCAAGCGCCGGCTGGGCGTGCACGCCAACGCGGACAACGGTCCCGACTGCGCCCGGGCCCGCCGGTTCGGCGCCGGCGGGGTCGGGCTGGTCCGCACCGAGCACATGTTCCTCGGTGAGCGCCGCCAGCTGATCGAGGACCTGATCCTGGCCAGCACCGATGACGACCGCCAGCGGGCGCTGGACGCCCTGGAGCCGCTGCAGCGCGGCGACTTCGTGGAGATCCTCGACGCGATGGACGGCCTGCCGGTCACGATCCGGCTGATCGACCCGCCGCTGCACGAGTTCCTCCCCGACCTCACGGACCTATCCGTGAAGATCGCCCTGGCGGGCGACGCCGCCACCGAGAAGGACAAGGACCTGCTGGCCGCGGTGCGCAGGCTGCACGAGCAGAACCCGATGCTCGGCCTGCGCGGCGTCCGGCTCGGCCTGGTCATACCCGGCCTGACCGACATGCAGGTCCGCGCGATCGCGCACGCGGCTGCTGAGCTCAAGCAGGCTGGCCAGGACCCGCAGCCTGAGGTCATGATCCCGCTCACCGCCACCGTGCAGGAGATGGAGATCAGCCGCGAGCGGGCCGAGAAGGTCCTGCGCGAGGTCGCGGAAGAGACCGGCATCCACGTGCACACCCTGATCGGCACCATGATCGAGGTGCCCAGGGCGGCGCTGAACGCCGGCCCCATCGCCGGCAGCGCGGAGTTCTTCTCCTTCGGCACGAACGACCTGACTCAGATGACCTGGGGCTTCTCTCGTGACGACGTGGAAGGCGCGTTCTTCAGCAAGTACATCGAGCTGGGCATCTTCGGCGTCTCGCCGTTCGAGACCATCGACCGGGACGGCGTCGGCCGCCTAGTCGACATCGCGGTGAAGGAAGGCCGGGCCGCCCGGCCCGACCTGCACCTCGGCGTCTGCGGCGAGCACGGCGGCGACCCCGACTCGGTGCACTTCTTCCACGAGGTCGGCCTGGACTACGTGTCCTGCTCGCCGTTCCGGGTCCCGATCGCCAGGCTGGAGGCGGGCCGCGCGGCGTTGGCGGCTGAAGGCTCCGCCACCAGGTAGAAAAGGATTTGTGCGAGGATACGACGATAGCGCCACGGCCCGCTGGGCAGCCGAGCCGCCCAAGCGGGCCGGGCGCAGTGATTTCGAGCGGGACCGGGCCCGCGTATTGCACAGCGCGGGCCTGCGGCGGCTGGCGGCCAAGACCCAGGTGGTCAGGGCCGCCTCCGCCGACTTCCCGCGTACCAGGCTGACCCACTCCCTCGAGTGCGCGCAGATCGGACGGGAGCTGGGCCGCGAGATCGGCTGCGACCCCGACCTGGTGGACACCGCCTGCCTGGCCCACGACATCGGCCACAGCCCGTTCGGCCACAACGGCGAGTTCGCCCTCAACGAGCTGGCCGAGCCGTGCGGCGGGTTCGAGGGCAACGCCCAGTCTCTCCGCCTGCTCACCAGGCTCGAGCCTAAGGTAGCCGGGGCCGGCCTGAACCTGACCCGGGCCACCCTGGACGCCACCCTGAAGTACCCCTGGCTCCGCCAGTCCCCGGGTACCAAGTACGGCGTCTACACCGAGGACGCCGAGGTGTTCGCCTGGATCCGGGCCGGCGCCCCGGACGGCCGGCCGTGCCTGGAGGCCCAGGTCATGGACTGGGCCGACGACGTGGCCTACTCGGTGCATGATCTTGAGGACGGCTTCCACGCCGGCCTGATCACCTTCAAAAACCTCAATTCTTCTGCCGAACGGACCTTGGTATCACACACCACCGCCACCACCTACTGCGGCGCTGACGTCTCCGAGGCCGAACTCACCGAGGTTCTCGACTCGCTGCTCGCCCTGGACATCTGGCCCGCCTCCTACGACGGCGCCCCCGACACCGTCGCCGCCCTCAAAAACCTGACCAGCGAACTCATCGCCCGCTTCTGCCTAGCCGCCCAAGCCGCCACCCTGACCGCCCACTCCGCCCACCCCGGCCCCACCAGTACCACCGACCCCAGCAACGCCACCGACCCCAGCAACGCCACCGACGCCAGTAACCACTCCGATCCCACCAGCACCACCGACCCCACGGGCCCCCGCGGCCCCCTGACTCGCTATGCGGCGGACCTGATCGTGCCGCGCCAGCAGCGGCTGGAGTGCGCCCTGCTCAAGGGCATCACGGCGCACTACGTGATGACCCGGGCCGGCGTGATCGCCGCCCAGGCGCGGGAGCGCGAACTGCTGGCCGAACTGGCCTCGGCCGTCGAGCACGGCGCCCCGCTGACGCTCGACCCGCTGTTCCGGCCCGCCTGGTCCGCAGCCGACACCGACGCCGCCCGCCGCCGCGTGGTCATCGACCAGATCGCCTGCCTGACCGACACGTCCGCGATCGCCTGGCATCACCGCCTCTGCCGGCCCGGCGCGGAATAACCTAGGGCGCATGCCAACCTTTGTGATCGCCGGGGCCAGCCTGGCCGGGGCCAAGGCCGCCGAGACGCTGCGCGACGAGGGCTTCGACGGACAGATCGTGCTGCTCGGCGCCGAACCGGACCGGCCCTACGAGCGCCCGCCGCTGTCCAAGGGATACTTGCTCGGCAACGACGAGCTGGACTCGGTCTACGTGCACCCCGCGGACTGGTACGCCGAGCACGACATCGACCTGCGGATCGGCATCACCGTCACCGGCATCGACCGCGTCACGTCCGCCGTCGCCACCTCCGATGGCAGCACTGTGCCCTACGACAAGCTGCTCCTGGCCACCGGCGCATCCCCGCGCCGGCTCGACTTCCCTGGCTCCGACCGGCCCGAGGTCCTCTACCTCCGTACCACAGCCGACTCGGAGCGGCTGCGCGCCGCGTTCCAGCAGGGCCCGCGCGTCGCAGTGGCCGGTGCCGGCTGGATCGGCCTGGAGACCACCGCGGCCGCCCGCCATTACGGCTGCCCGGTCACCGTGCTCGAGCCCCAGCCCGGCGCGCTGCACGACCAGCTTGGGCCCGAGCTCGGCGCCGTCTTCGCCGACCTGCACCGCGCGCACGACGTCCAGTTCCGTTTCGGCGAGCGTGCGGCCGAGTTCCGTCCTGGTATGGTCATCACCTCTGCGGGCGCCAACGTCCCCGCCGACCTGTTCGTGGTCGGCATCGGCGCGGCCCCCAACGACGCGCTGGCCGCTGCCGCAGGCCTCGAGGTCTCCAACGGCGTGCTCACGGACGAATCCCTGCGCACCTCCGACGAGAACATCTTCGCCGCGGGCGACGTCGCCAGCTCGTTCAACCCGCTGCTCGGCCGCCGGGTCCGCGTCGAGCACTGGGCCAACGCCCTTAACGGCGGTCCCGCCGCCGCCCGGTCCATGCTCGGCCAGCCCGTCGTCTACGATCCCGTGCCGTACTTCTACAGCGACCAGTACGACCTCGGCATGGAGTGCGCAGGCCTGCCCTCACCCGGCAGCTACGACCAAGTCGCCTACCGCGGCGACCGCGGCAGCCTCGAGTTCATCGCATTCTGGCTGTCCCGCGGCAAGGTCATCGCCGGCATGAACGTCAACCTCTGGGATGTCAACGACGACATCCAGTCCATCATCCGCTCCGCCCGCGAAGTCGACCTCTCCCGCCTCACCAACCCCGACATCCCCCTCCCCGAAGTCTGACCGCGCAGCCCGTGTTCCCACCCTCACCACCACCCCCAGCTGCAACATTTCCGTGGAAGATCCGGGCTTAATGGAAGATCCGGGGGATCATGATCCCTCAATATCTCCAGAGAACTCGGATCTTCCACGATCTTTGGAGGTCGAGGGAACGTGTCGGCGGGTGCGGTCACACTGTGGTTCATGAAGAGTGAGATTCCTTCTACGCTCCGAAATCTGGTCCGAGACCAGTTCGGCGTGATTTCTCGCTCGCAGGCCCTCCGGGGTGGTGGGCTTACTCCCGACATGATCAGGTTCAGGGTGAGCAGCGCTAGGTGGCAGCAGTTGCACCCCGGTGTATATGCCACCTTCACCGGAGTGCCCAGCCGATGCGCGCAACTTTGGGCAGCAGTACTGGCCGCTGGCCCGGGTGCGATCCTCAGCCACGAGACAGCAGCTGAGCTCCATCGGCTCAGCGATAAGTCGGCCGGAGTGATTCATGTGTCCATCCCTGCCCGCCGTCGAGTGGTAGCCGTCTCCGGGGTCAGGATTCACCGGGCGGTCCGGGTCAGGGAAGCTCCGGCCGGGCGCAACAATCCGCCGCGAACCGAGATCGAGGAGACGGTGCTCGATCTCACCCAGACGGCGGTCACGTTCGACGACGTGTGCGGCTGGGTGACCCGCGCGCTGGCGCGGCAGCTGACCAATGAGGCGATGCTACGGGAAGCGATGCGCCAACGAAGGAAGCTGCGCTGGCGCGCTGACTTGCATGAGCTCATCGCGGCTGCGGCTAGCGGGGATCATTCGGTGTTGGAGTACAGGTATGACCGGGACGTGGAACGGGCGCATGGGCTGCCGGAGCCGGTCAGGCAGGCGCCGTTCGCGCAGGCCGACGGTCGGCGGGGACGGCGGGACCGGCTGTACCGGGAGTACGCGGTGGTGGTCGAGCTGGACGGGCGGCTGGGGCACACCACCGAGGATCAGTGGCGGGACAAGGCGCGGGACAACGCCGCGGCCGTGGACGGGATGCAGCCGCTCAGGTACGGCTGGACGCACGTCAGGTGGCATCCGTGCGAGACGGCGCTCGAGGTAGCCAAGGTACTCCGGGGCCGCGGCTGGACCGGCTGGCCGAAGCCCTGCTCGCCCGGCTGCGCGGTGGCACCCCAGTTCATCCCGAGCCGCGCCAGCTAGTCAGTGAACCCAGCGGGCCGGCAAGTCGCCACATATACAGTCGGCCTGCTGGCCGGCCGTCAGTGCTGGCCGGTGACGGCGGCTAGCAGGAGCGCGGTGTCGGTCAGGTCGGGCAGGACCACGTGCGCGCCGGCGGCGGCCAGGTCGGAGGCGGGGAAGCTGCCGGTGGCCACGCCCACCGCGCGGGCGCCGGTAGCCAGCGCGGCGGCCAGATCCAGCGGGGTGTCGCCGACCAGCACGGTCGACGTGCCATCGAAGTCCACGTCATAGGCCGCGGCGGCCGCCTGCCTGGCAACCGGTACCAGTTCCGCGCGCACCTCGTGCACGTCGCCGTACGCGCCGACATCCAGGTCGAGGTGCTTGCCCAGCCCGGCCAGGCTGAGCTTGAGCTCGGCCAGCGGCCGGATGTTACCGGTGAGAACGGACTGGCGGACCCCGGCTGCGGCCAGCGCCTCGATGGCGGCCGCCGCGCCGGGCAGGGCGTGCACCTCGTCGACTGCGCTGCCGGCCGCCGCGCTGCCGGGCACTGCGCTGGCGGGCCTTGCGCGGCCGTCCCAGGCGGCGGACTGGCGGGCCAGAGCGGCCAGGAACGCGTCGACGTGGGAGCGCGGCTCGGCGATCCCGGCCAGAGCCAGCGTCTCCAGCAGGATGGCCCGGTCGGTGCGCCCGGCCTTGGGTGCCACCACGGTCAGCTCGCGGCCGAACATCTCCCGGAATGTCGCCTCGTACAAGCGGGTACCCAACCCCGCCGAGCTCACCAGCGTGAAGTCCACGTCCCACAGCACCAGCAGTTCGGCCACTGGCCTAGGCTAGCCGCGTCTATCCCCGCGGACCGCGTGCGGGCGGACTAGACTCGCCGCGACGGGAAACCCCTGGGGCGGCGGGGAGACCCGGCGGAAGACCGGCGGAGGTGGCTGATGGCTGGGCGGATCCGCGACGAGGACATCGCGGCAGTTCGCGAGCGATCGCCCATCGACGAGGTGGTGGGGGAGTACCTCCAGCTGCGGAACGCCGGCGGCGGCTCGCTCAAGGGACTGTGCCCGTTCCACGACGAGAAGACCCCCTCGTTCAACGTCACCCCGGCCCGGGGACTCTACTACTGCTTCAGTTGCGCAGCAGGTGGCGATGTCATCAAGTTCGTGCAGCAGATCGACGGGCTCAGCTTCGTCGAAGCGGTCGAGCGGCTCGCCGGCCGGGCCGGCATCGACCTGCGCTACGAGCAGGGCGGCTACGTGCCCGGCCAGGAGCAGAGCCAGCGCCGCCGGCTCGTCGACGCGCACCGGGCCGCCGCCGAGTACTACGCCGAACGGCTGCGCGGACCCGACGCGGAACCCGCCAGGAAGTTCCTGGCCGACCGCGGCTTCGAGCTGAACGACATCGAGCGCTTCGGCGTCGGCTACTCGCCGAAGGCCTGGGAGGACCTGACCAGGCACCTGCGCACCCGCGGTTTCACCGACGCCGAGCTGATCACCGCGGGGCTGTCCCGGGAAGGCCACCGCGGCTCGCGGGACCGGTTCCGCGGCCGGCTGATGTGGCCCATCAGGGACCTGTCCGGCGATGTGATCGCGTTCGGGGCGCGCAAGCTCGATCCCGACGACGACGGGCCCAAGTACCTGAATACGCCGGAGACCTCGCTTTTCCGCAAGAGCACCGTGCTGTACGGCGCGGACCTGGCCAAGCGGGAGATCGCCCAGCGCAGGCAGGCCGTCATCGTCGAGGGCTACACCGACGTGATGGCCTGCCACCTGGCCGGAGTGCCTACCGCGGTGGCCACCTGCGGCACCTCGTTCGGCGAGGACCACATCAAGGTGCTGCGCAGGCTCATCATGGACACCGACGGGGCAGCCGGGGAGGTGATCTTCACCTTCGATGGCGACGCGGCCGGGCAGCGGGCGGCGCTGCGGGCGTTCGGCCTGGAGGAGCGGTTCGTCACCCAGACGTTTGTCACCGTCCAGCCCGACGGCCTGGACCCCTGCGACGTCAGGCTCGCGCACGGCGACGCGGCCGTCCGCGACCTGATCGCGCGGCGCGTGCCGCTGTTCGAGTTCGCCATCAAGGGCGTGCTCGCAAACCACGACCTGAACACCACCGAAGGCCAGCTCGCGGCGCTTGACGAGGCCGCGCCGATCCTGGGCCGGATCAAGGACAAGGGGCTGCGCACCAGGTACGCGGTCAACCTGGACCGGTGGCTGGGCCTGATGGACGAGGAGTTCGTCATGGCCCGGGTCCGGGCCCACGCCGGGGACACCCGGTCCCGGCCGGAAGCCAGGACCGGCGGGACCGCGGGGGCCGCCGGCAGCAAGCGCCGGGACAGCGAGCAGGAGACCGGAAACGGGCACCACGGATCGTTCGGCAGAAAAAATAACGAGCAGCCCCACGATCCCACGGATCCGGTAGTCCAGCTGGAACGGCAGGTGCTTCAGCTCGCCGTGCAGCGGCCGGCGCTGTGCGGGCCCGAGTTCGACGCGCTCGGCGCGGACGCGTTCACCGTGCCGGTGCACCGGGCGGTCTACGGGCTGATCGTCGAGTGCGGCGGCACGGCGGGCAGCGGCGGCACCCCCCGGCAGTGGGCCGCCCGGCTCCGGGAGCAGGCACCCAACGAACGGGCCGAGGCCTTCGTGACCGGGCTCGCCGTGGGGCAGCTGGTGCTCACGGGCGAGCCGGATGCCAGGTACGCCGACGGCCTGCTGGCCAAGATCGGCGAACTGGCCGTCAGCCGGGATATCACCGCGGTCAAGGCCCGGCTGCAGCGCATGAATCCGGTCGAGGAGCAGGCCGCGTACAACCGGCTATTCGGCGACCTGGTCGGCCTGGAAACCCGCCGCCGGGCCTTGGTCGAGCGGGCCGCAGGAGGCTGAGCCGCGGTCCGCCGGTGATTGTATGGTTGCGCATCGTGGTCGCTAGTAGCGCGAACGTGACAAAATTAGGTCCCCCGTAACTAGTGGTTCGTGACGCAGACTGGTCCCGTGACCCTCACGGTGCTAACGAACGGACCAACACCAGCGGATCAGCTGGCCGATCTCGTGGCGCTAGGGCGGGAGCGTGGTTCCCTGACCATGGCCGATGTCATGGTGGCGCTGGACCGCGCCGACCTGCCGCCGGAGGCCATCGACGCGGCGGTGCGCGCGCTCGCCGACGAGGGCATCGATGTGCTTGACGTGCCGCGCGAGGACGAGGCCGAGATCCTCCGCGCTGAAGAGGCGGGCAGGCGAGTCGCCACCAGCGACCTGGTGCGGATCTACCTGCGGGAGATCGGCCGGGTGCCGCTGCTGACCGCCGAGGACGAGGTCGAGCTGGCCAAGGCCATCGAGGCGGGCCTGTTCGCCGAGGAGAAACTCTGCGGCGGCATCCCGATACTAGGCGCCATCCACGGCGACCTGGAGCTGCTGGTCGGCGAGGGAGTCAAGGCCAAGCAGCGGCTGATCGAGGCGAACCTGCGGCTGGTGGTGTCGATCGCCAAGCGGTACATCGGCCGCGGCCTGGTGTTCCTGGACCTCATCCAGGAGGGCAACCTGGGCCTGATCCGGGCGGTGGAGAAGTTCGACTACACCCGCGGCTACAAGTTCTCCACGTACGCGACCTGGTGGATCCGGCAGGCCATCACGAGGGCCATCGCTGACCAGGCCCGCACCATCCGGGTGCCGGTGCACATGGTCGAGACGATCAACAAGCTGGCCCGGGTGCAGCGGCAGCTGCATCAGGAGCTGGGCCGGGAAGCCACCGCTGAGGAGATCGCGGCCGAGATGGGGCTCGAGCGGGAGCGGGTCGCGGAGATCCAGCGGATCGCCCAGGAGCCGGTATCCCTGCAGTCCCCGATCGGCGAGGAAGAGTCCGACCTCGGGGACTTCATCGAGGACGCAGACGCCGTAGTGCCCATGGAGGCCGCGGCGTTCATCATGCTGCAGGATCAGCTAGAGCGGGTCCTGGACAAGCTCGCCGAACGCGAGCAGCGCATCATCCAGCTCCGGTTCGGCCTGACCGACGGCCATCCGCGGACGCTGGAGGAGGTCGGCCGGGAATTCGGCGTGACCAGGGAGCGGATCAGGCAGATCGAGTCGAAGACCCTGGCCAAGCTCCGCCACCCCAGCCGCGCTCAGATGCTCCGCGAGTACCTGGACTAACGCGGCGCGAATTAGCTCCCGTCGGCCTGCCGGGTGCCGTTCACCCCAGCTGGTTCGTCGTCCGGGGAGCTGCGGCCCGGCAGCCGGTCCAGCTGCCCGCGTACCTTGGTGGCACCGGTCTTAGCCGTCTCGGTGATCTTCGGCATCCGCTCCGCGGCCTTCTGCCCGGCCGCCTTGGTCAGCTCGGTGGCCTTGCCGCCCGCGGCCCGCGTGGCCTTCTGCACGGCAGGGCTCTCCGTCGCCTTGCGGCCCAGCTTCACCATCTGCTCGTAGCGCTCGCGGCCCGCCCGCGCGCCGGCGACGTAGCCGGCCGCGAAACCCACGAGGAACGTGATGCGTGTGCGCATATGGAACCTCTCTCGCGTACTTTGATCGTGTGCCTCATGACCTTCCCCCGTGACGCGATCGTACTCATTGTGAGGCGGGGCAGCTTAACGGGAGGCGTCTGACACGCGGGTCGTCACGCACACGCCCAGAGTGCGCTACCCTTATCCGGGTCGATCCCGCGTAGCTCAATCGGCAGAGCGTCCGGCTGTTAACCGGCAGGTTCCAAGTTCGAGTCTTGGCGCGGGAGCCCAGTTGTCAGCCCTCTCACCTGCATCAACGCAGGAAGAGAGGCCCTATTATGGCGCAGTCAGCGCCCGCGCGGACCAAGATCAACACAAACGTGCCAGGACATCAAGACCGGCCACATGCAGCAGATCGTCAACGCCGCGCCGACCGTAGGGGAAGGCGACCGGGTGCACGGGATGCTCTCCGCGCTCGTCACGGCGGGGATCGATGGCGAGTACCTGCTCAACCCGCGGCTGGTCATGGTGCACTGGCAGGCCGGGGACCGCCCGCTCCATGACCGAGGCGGGCCTGACCGTGCACCACTGCGCCCGGCATGACCCGCTGTACCGGCTCGGCGGCGTGTGCCTGCTCGCGGTCCCGGCGGAATCCGGGACCAGACATGACGGGGTCGCCGTGTCCTGGACCGTGCATAACCTGCTCCGGCTGGACTGGGACAGGTACGGCACCTACACCGGCACGCAGCAGGCCATGAACACCGCGCTCGGCGGGGTGCTGCGCGCGTTCGGGTACCTGGTCACGCCGTTCGGGTCCGGCGGCGCGTGGCTCGTCACCGGCCGCCGGGGAACGGAGGCGGGACGATGACCGCCCTCGCGCTCGCCCCGGACACCACGATCAGCTACGAGCCTGCCGCAGCCGCGGGGGTGGACCGCGCGATCCGCGTGTCGACGGCGGTTGCTGTCCTGGCCGTGGCCGGGGTCGCGGCATACGTGTCGTACTGGCACGCCTACGCCGTCGTCTGCGCCCATGGCGAGACCGGCGTCACCGCCCGGCTGGAGCCGGCCACGATCGACGGCCTCGTGTACGCCAGCTCGATGGTCAACCTCTATGCCGCGCGGCACCGGCTCCCGGTCCCCGCCCTGGCTCGGTGGCTGCTCGCGCTCGGCATCGTTGCGACGCTAGCCGCGAACATGGCCCAGGGCTGGTCCCACGGACCAGTGGGCGCGGTCATCGCGGCCTGGCCCGCAGTCAGCCTGGTGGGCAGCTATGAGCTGCTGGTTTGGATCATTAGGACCGCCGCGGCGGGCGACCTGGGCCGCGGTCCAGCCGCGGACCACGGCCGGCCGCAGGCGGGCCACTGCGGTACCAGTCTCCGGCTCGCTGCTGCTCAGGGACCTGACGCCGGACCGGGGAACCTGATTGGCCTGGATACTGGTCTCACGTCCGGCGGCGCGGACGGCACGCTGGGCACGCAACCGGATGGCCGAAGCCCGGCAGAGCCCGGCACTGGCCTAGCGCTGACCGGGTTGGCATCGTAGGTGACCGGGTCGCCGCCGGTCAGGAATGGGTGACCACCAGCCTGCTCAGCTCCCGGAGGTTGGAGGACGGCCGGAGGGTTCCGGGTGCGGACGCCGGGTGGATTTGGACCAGTGACCTCTTCCGTAGGAACACGCTGAAAGCTGCGGCTCCGGCGTGCGCAGCGACTTCGTAGGGTTCCGGGGTGCGGTGGCGTGAGTCCTGTCGCTGAGATGCCCTGATCCCGGATGCCTCCAACCGCCTCCAGGCCGCTTGGCCAATGCCGCACCGTCGGCTAGTGTAACGAGCAAGCGCTTGTCCGCAATAAGGAGTGGGGATCAGTGGACCACTGGCGCGGCTTGGGCGAGATCCCGCCCGACTGGGGCGAGTGCGTCGTCACGATCGGCGTATTCGACGGCGTGCACCGAGGCCACCAGCGCGTCATCACGCGGGCTGGCGAGATCGCCCGTTCCGCGAATCTGCCGGTCGTCGTGATCACTTTCGACCGGCATCCAGATGAAGTGGTCAGGCCAGGCTCTCACCCGCCGCTCCTCACATCCTCGCGTAGGCGGGCAGACCTGCTCGCCGGCCTTGGTGCCAATGTAATGGCCGTGCTTCCGTTCACCCTGGAATTCGCCCGGCTGAGCCCGGATGACTTTGTCCGCGGGATCTTGGCCGAGCGGCTGCACGTGACGGCGGTAGTCGTGGGGGAGAACTTCCGGTTCGGCCACAAGGCCGCCGGCGACGTAGCGCTGCTGAGTCAGCTCGGCGACAAGTATGGCTTCACCGCCGAGGGCGTCCCGCTGGTCGGTATCGATGATGTGACAGTTTCCTCGTCCTACATCAGGGAGCGGCTGGCCGCGGGTGACGTCGACACAGCCCTCAGGGCGCTGGGCCGCCCGCACCGGGTGGAAGGCGTTGTTGTCCGCGGCCACGTGCGCGGCCGCGGACTGGGCTTCCCTACCGCGAACGTGCGGACCCCGCCGCATACTGCGATTCCCGCAGACGGCGTCTACGCCGGCTGGCTGGCCAGCATGCACGTGGATGGCTCTGAGATCAGCCGCTGGCAGGCCGCGATATCGGTCAGTGCCAACCCGACGTTCGGTGGCGGTGACTGGACTATCGAGGCTCATGCCATCGACCGTCGCGACCTGGATTTGTACGGCGTTCACGTAGCCTGTGACTTCGCGGTCAGAATCCGCGATACGAGGAGATTCGACGACGTCGATGCCCTCGCGGCTCAGGTACGCAAAGACGCTAGCCAAGCCCGGGACCTCACGGCCGGCTGAGCTGCGTGTCACGTTAGCGCCGACCCGGGCCCTGCCCTGGGCGCCGCCTGCTTCAGCGAGGGGTTAGATGTCGGTGATCCGTAGCCCGGCATGGGCCTTGTAGCGGCGGTTGATGGACACCAGGTTGGCAGTGAGGGCCTCGACCTGCCCGCTGTTGTGCAGGCGGCCTGCGTAGACACCGCGCGTGCCGGGAATCCTGGCCGCCAGGGCCTGCACCAGGTCTGTGGCGCTGCGGTCGTCGCCGAGCACCAGAACGTCCTGGTCAAGGTTATGTACCTCGGGATCGAGCAGCAGGACCGCGGACACGTGGTGGAAGGCCGCCACTACCCGACTGCGTGGCAGGAGCGCCGCCGCCTGCTCAGCGGCGCTGCCCTCGGCCACCGGTATCGCATAGGCGCCGCGCTCGCCGAAACCCATGGGGTTTACGCAGTCCACCACGATCTTGCCGGCCAGTTCGGCGGCCAGGCCGGATAGCAGCTCGCCATGGCCCTCCCACGGCACCGCGGCGATCACCAGGTCCGCCTCGACGGCGGCGTCGCGGTTGGCCAGGCCGCGGACGCCGTGCCCGATCTCCCGCGCGACGGCGCGGGCTCGATCGTGGTTGCGTGACCCGATGATGACGGGCTGCCCCGCCAGCGCGAACCGGCGGGCCAGGCCGCGTCCCTGTTCCCCGGTGCCACCGAGGATGCCGATGACCAAGCCGTCGACGGATGGGGTCTCGCGGTCAGTCACGTCTTTTCATCCTGTTCTGCTGCGCTGCCGTAGGAGACAGTTCCGGTCAGCACCGTGCGGTCGCCGGCGGAGACGTTGAAGGCGCCATCAGCCGCCTTGACATCGAGCTGGTCACCCGGGAACACCGGTGCGACAAACCTGGCCGACAGTGACCGCAGGTCAGCGGGGTGCGAGCCGGATTGCGTAGCTAGGTGGCGGGCAGTCATGCCCAAGGTGGCCAGGCCATGGAGAATCGGCCGGTCGAATCCGGCGGCCGCGGCCGCAGCCGGATCAATGTGAATGAGGTGCCGATCACCGGTCAACCGGTACAGGGCTGCGGCCTGCGGCATGACGGTAATGCTTCCGGCGGGGGAAAACCGCGCTGGCTGCGCGGCACGCGGGGGAGTCGGGCCGCCGAAACCTCCGCGCTTTAGCAGGACCACTGAGTAGACAGCGGTGAACCAGTCGCTGTTGGCACGCACATCGATGATCGCGTGGCGGCCCGTGTCCCACACGCTGTCGACTACTCCGGTGACCGAGACCTCACCTGCTCGGGGCAGAGCGCCATGAGCTTCCAGCCGCTGGCTGCCGTGCAACGCCTCGGCAGGCACGAAGGCGCCTAGCTCGGACACGGCGTCGGCGACCCACAGCCCGAGTGTCAGCGCAAAGGTAGGGAGTACTCGAAGCTGGCGCTCAAAGACCAGGTCGAGCTCGCTAGCCGCCGCGCCTACCGCGAGCGCGTAGAGGATCGCGTCTTTCTCCTGGTAAGCCACGGTCCTGGTCCCCAGCGGCCTGCCGGGCAATTCCGCGAGGTTCACTTCGCCGCTAGCCTTGGCACGCGGGGCCCGAAACCAGCCGGCCACGCTATCGACAGCGGGATGAACTGGCGTCGTCCCATACGGCCTCCAGTAAACCTAGCGCTTGCTTGTTATTGTCAACATACCCGGATGTCACAGGCCGGACAACAATCCAGGGAGCCCTCGTCCAGGTCTTATGGTGCAGGAGTGCTGGCTGCCCTACCGCGCACCCTGACCGCTGATAAGGGCCGCCTCGACCTATACCAAGCGGTCGCTTGCTTGGTATAGTCGTCTGGTGGCACTGCCCAGCTTCGACTTCACCGGACGCTGCGTCCTGGTCACCGGCGGGGTGCGCGGCATCGGGCTCGGTGTCACGCGCCGGTTCCTCGAGTACGGCGCGGACGTTGTGGTCTGCGCCCGGCACGAGCCGGAAGTCCTCCCGGCTGCCGCGGGCCGCGCCGCTGTCTACATTCAGGCCGATGTGCGTGACCCCGATCAGGTCGGCGGGCTCGTGCAGGCTGCTGTGGACCGGTTCGGGCGCCTCGACGTCGTGGTAAACAACGCCGGCGGAACACCGCAGATTGACGCCGCTGACGCGGCGCCCAGGGTGCACTCGAAGATCATCGAACTCAACCTGCTGGCCCCGCTGCACGTCGCGCAGCGGGCCTATCAGGTGATGCGGGAGCAGGCCGACGGCGGTTCGGTGATCATGATCGGGAGCGTGAGCGGTGTGCGGCCCTCGCCCGGCAGCGCAGCCTACGGGGCAGCCAAGGCTGGGCTGCACCATCTGGCCGCTTCCCTGGCCGTGGAGTGGGCACCTAAGGTGCGGGTCAACAGCGTCATCGTGGGCCTGGTGGCGACCGAGCAGGCTGCCGCCCACTATGGTGACGCGTCCAGCCAGGCTGCGGTGGCCGCCACGGTTCCGCTCGGCCGGATGGGAAGTCCGGACGATGTCGCCGATGCCTGCTTGTTTCTCGCCTCCCCATTTGCCGGTTACGTGACGGGAAGCGCCCTGCTGTTGCACGGCGGCGGCGAGCGCCCCGCCTTCCTGAGCGCTGTGGAGTCAGCATGATCTGCCAAGACCGGGTTGTCATTGTCACTGGTGCCGGACAGGGCATCGGACGGGAACATGCGCTGGCCCTCGCGGCCGCGGGCGCGCACGTCGTGGTCAACGACTTCGACGCGACCGCGGCAGAAAAGACCGCCGGCGAGATCGCCGCTCAGGGCGGATCCGCGACCGCCTCCTGCGGCGATGTCTCCGACTGGACGTATGCGGCCGAGCTTGTGACGGCGGCTACCGGGCAGTGGGGAAGGCTAGACGCCCTGGTGAACAACGCCGGTTTCGTCCGTGACCGGATGCTCGTGTCCATGACCGAACAGCAGTGGGACGACGTGATACGGGTGCACCTCAAGGGGCATGCCGCACCCCTGCACCACGCCGCCGCGTACTGGCGGCAGCAAGCCAAGGCCGGCGAGCCGGTCTCGGCACGGGCGATAAACACCACCTCCGGGGCAGGCCTGCTCGGCAGCGTGGGCCAGGCCAACTATGCGGCAGCGAAGGCCGGCATCGTGGCCCTGACCCAGGTAGCTGCAGTCGAGCTGCGGTCGTATGGCGTGACGGTGAATGCGATAGCGCCAGCGGCGCGGACCCAGATGACCGAGGGCATGTTCGCGTCGATGATCAGGCCGGAGTCCGGTTTCGACGCCATGGATCCGGCCAATGTGTCGCCGCTTGTGGTCTGGCTGGCCAGCGAGGAATCCGGCGGAGTAACTGGCCGGGTGTTCGAGGTAGAAGGTGGCATGATCTCGCTGGCCACTGGCTGGCGGCACGGCCCGCAGGAGGACAAGGGCGCCCGGCGGGATCCGGCGGAGGTAGGCGCGGTGGTGGAGCGGTTGCTTGCGCAGGCTCCGGATCCTGAGCCGGTCTACGGCGTCGGCTAGCGGCGCTGGTAGTACGGCTCAAGGATGCTGGCTGCTCACCGAGATGACTTCACCGGTGAGGTAGGAGGAGTAGTCGCTGGCCAGGAACACGATGACGTTGGCCACCTCCCACACTTCCGCAGGCCGCCCGAAGGCCTCGCGTGAGGACAGCTCCGCGAGCAGCTCGTCAGAGGTTACCTTCGCCAGGAAGGGATGCATCGCTATGCTCGGCGCCACCGCATTCACGCGGACCCCGTGCTCGGCTGCCTCCACCGCGGCGCACCGGGTCAGGGCCATCACGCCCGCCTTGGCCGCCGCATAGTGGGCCTGGCCGGCCTGCGCCCGCCAGCCCAGGACCGAAGCGTTGTTCACGATCACCCCGGAACCGGCCGGCAGCATCCGGCGCATGGCCGCCCGAGTGCAGCGGAATGTGCCCGTCAGCGTGACGTCCAGTACCCGCGACCACTGCTCGTCGGTCATCTCGATCAGTTCGGCAGTGCCGCCGAGGCCCGCGTTGTTGACCAGCACGTCCAGTCGGCCGTAGCTCGCGTACGCCGCATCGATCAGGGCTTGGACCTGCCCCTCGACCGTGACGTCGCAGGTCACCGCGAGCGGCTGCGGTCCGCCCAGCTCGGCCAGCTGTTGTCGGGCCTCGGCGAGCCTTCGCTCGTGCCAGTCCGAGAGCACCACCGTGGCGCCCTCCTCGACCGCCCGGCGGGCGGTGGCGAAGCCGATCCCGGTGCCCGCCGCAGCGGTCACGAGCACAATTTTGTCCCGCAGCAGGCCGTGCGGCGGGGGAGCAGGCGGCGGCTTAGCCACGGGGCAGCCCCAGGACGCGTTGGGCGATGATGTTCTTCTGGATCTCGCTGGATCCGGCGTAGATGGTGTCGGCTCGGCTGAACAGGAACAGCCGCTGCGCGTCGGACAGGTCGTAGGGCGCGTCGTCGGCCACCAGCGCTTTCACTCCTAGCACGTCCATGGCCAGCTCACCGAGACGCCGGTGCCATTCCGACCAGAACAGCTTCCCGATCGACGCGGTGGATGCCGCGTTATCGCCGGAAAGACTGCGTAGCGCGTTCAGCCGCATGATTTCTACCTCAATCCAGGCCTGGCGTAGCCGGTCCCTGATGAGCGGATCGTCGACCGCGCCGCTCTTGCGGGCGGCCTCTATGACCCGTTGCAGCTCGCGTCGGAAGCCCACCTGCTGGCCGAGCGTCATGGTGCCCCGCTCGTAGGCCAGTGTGGCCAGGGCGACGCGCCAGCCATCGCCGACGTCGCCGACCACGTTGTCGACGGTCGTCCGTGCACCGTCGAAGAAGACCTCGTTGAACTCGCTGGTGCCGGTGATCTGATCAATCGGTCGCACGTCTACGCCCGGCTGGTTCATCGGCACGAGCAGGTAGGAAAGTCCGTGATGCCGGGTGGAACCTGCCTCGGTACGGGCGAGGACGAATGCCCACTGCGCGACGTGAGC
Organism: uncultured Actinomycetota bacterium; assembly: GCA_963808615.1. Taxonomy (GTDB): domain Bacteria; phylum Actinomycetota; class Actinomycetes; order Streptosporangiales; family Streptosporangiaceae; genus Palsa-504. Next base: position 342,252 of record CAWEGV010000013.1, on the reverse strand, counting down.
CAGCGATGTCCAGACCTTCTGGCCCTCGAGGACGAACTCATCGCCATCCCGGACCGCGCGGGTGGAGATGTTGGCCAGGTCCGACCCGGCGCCGGGTTCGGAGTAACCCTGGCACCACAGCTCCGTGCCGGCCTGGATGCCCGGCAGCAACCGGCGCTGCTGGTCCGGCGTGCCGAGGGCGATCAGCGTCGGGCCGACCATGCCCTCGCCGATCACGCCGACCCTGGCAGGCCCTTCCGCCTCGGCGTACTCCTCGTGGAAGATCACCTGCTGGGTGACCGGCAGCCCGCGTCCGCCGTGCTCCCGCGGCCAGCCGAGGCAGGTCCAGCCGGCCGCGCCGAGATGACGTTCCCAAGCCCAGCGCAGGTCGAACGCTTCTTCCTCCCGGCCTGGACCGCCCAGGCCGCGGGCCGCGGCGAACTCGCCGCTCAGGTTATCGGCCAGCCACGCCCGGACAAGGTGGCGGAACTCCCGGTCCGCCTCTGTTTCTCTCAGGTCCATCAGACCCCCTCGAGGGCGCGGGCGCGCAGCGCGGCCTTGTTGACCTTGCCGTTGGAGGTCAGCGGCAATTCGGGCACGACGAACACGCGGCGCGGGACCTTGTAGTTCGACATCGACTCGCGCGCCCAGGCGATCAGTGCTTCGGGGGCGAGCTCGGTTCCCGGGGCGGGCACCACGAAGGCACAGCCAACCTCGCCAGACCGCGAGTCTGGGATGCCGACCACTCCGACCTGTGCCACTGCGGGATGACGCGCGAGCAGGTTCTCGATCTCCGCAGGGTAGGCATTGAACCCGGCGACGATGAACATTTCCTTCTTGCGGTCCACGATGCTGAGGTTGCCTTGCTCGTCGCAGACCCCGATGTCACCGGTATGCAGCCAGCCGTCCGGGTCCACGGCCTCGCGGGTCAAGCCGGGCGCTTGCCAGTAGCCGCACATGACGCCGTAGCCGCGGATGAAAATCTCCCCGCGCTCGCCGGGCGGCAGCGGACGCCCGGCGTCGTCAGCGATACGGACCTCCATGCCTGGCGCCGGGCGCCCGGCCGTGGACGCGACGATCTCGACGGGATCCTCTGCGCGGGTGGCGGTGACGAACGAGCCTTCCATCAGCCCGTAGGCGTTGACCACGCGCTGGAATCCGAGAACGTCCAGCATTTGCCGCACCAGCTGTGTAGGCACCGCGGCGGCGCCCACCACGGCGACCCGCAGCGAGGAGATGTCGTGCCGCGAGAGGTCGTCGCGAGAGAGCAGGCGGGCAAACAGCGCGGGCGGCCCGGCGAGGATGGACAGTCCGGCGCTCTCGATGAGCTCGAGGGCGTGGTCCGGGTTGAAGACGGCGATGGGATGCATCTGCGCGAGCCGCATGAGCGAGGCGAGCAGGCCGGCGTTGATCCCGAAGCCGTGGGCGAACGGGCTCACGATCGGGTAGCGGTCTCCCGCGCGCAGGCCGACGATGTCGCTCCAGTCCCAGTAGGCCTGGAGGATCTGCTCCGAGCTGAGCATGACGCCTTTGGGCTCGCCGGTGGTACCGGAGGTGGCGAGGATGGAGAACACATCTTCGCCTTGGACCGAGCCTGCCCGCGCCTCGGCGTCGGCGGGATCGACGGCCTGCGCCAGCCGGGTTATCTCGCCGTACCCGTGGACGTGCGGCGGGGCGCCCGGGCCGTCGAGCACCAGGATGTTCCTCAGGTCGGCCAGTCCCTTCACCGGGCGGCCGTCGGCGGGACCGCCGAACTCAGTAGCAAGCATCCGCAGGTAGTCAGAACCGTGGAAGTGCGAGTTCGCCACCAGGACCGAGGTGCCGGTGCGGGATAGCACCTCGCCTGCCTCGATGGCTTTGTAGCGGGTACTGAGCGGGACGACGACCGCGCCGGCGTCCCAGATGCCGCAGGCCGCGACCACCCACTGCCAGCCGTTGGGCGCCCAGAGGGCGACGCGGTCCCCCGCCGCGACCCCGAGCGCCATCAGTGCCCGGGCGAACTCATGGGCCTGCTCGCGCAGTGCGGCTGCGGATAGGCGGACGGGGCCGTCCGCCACGACCACCTCGTCAGGGTGGAGCGTAGCCTGGGCGCGCAGCAGGCTGGGAACGGTCCGCCATGGCACAGTCTCGGGCACCGCGCCTCCTAGCGAGCTGTCATCCGCTGCTGTACCAGGTGGTGACCGCGCCGGTCTTCGATGACCGGAACAGCGGCTACCTCGCTTGCCTCGGGGGCAATGTTGATGTCGATTGCGACCGGGGTGACCGAGTGGAGCGCGTCGGCGATCCGGCCCCGCCACATTGGGTTGTCGATCAGCGTCTGGCGCGTGAACGTGACATGGAGAACCGCGACGTCGAGGGTACCGTCGCGGCCTACCGTCAGCCGCCACTGCCCGATCCCGTCGATCTTAGACAGGGCGGCGCGCAGCCGGGAGAGCGACAGCCACCTGCCGCGGACGAGAAGATAGTCGCCGACGGTGTGGCTCGGCGCCGGGAGGCCCTTCGCCTCCGGGGTCAGCGTGACCACCTCGCCGGTGCGCACTACCGTGTCGGCGAACTGCGAGTGCCAGGTGGGCCTGAGCACGAGCTCGGCCATGCCTCCCTCGGGACGTCCGTCGGCCGCGCTGAGGTCGAGCAGCCGGTCCTCGCCGAGTGGGGCCACGGCGAGCAAGCCGGGCTGTACGGGCTCCAGGCTGATTTCAGGTTCGGTGGCGTCCGCTGCTGCGAGGCCGACGCCGAAGACCGGGTCCAGGTACAGGTACGACACGGCCGCGCCGAACTCGGCGGCCAGGTGCCGGTAGGTCACCGCGTCGGCGATCTCACCGGTCAGTATCAGGCGGCCTAGCTCGAGGTCCAGGGGGTCGACGAGGAACTCCATGTGCAACCGGGCCAGGAAGTCGGCCGCTCCCGTAGGGGTGGCCACCAATGTGGTCGCACGTACCGCCGTGATTGCGGCGAGCAGGCGCATCCGGCCGCGGGCCCCTACCGAGCAGGCGGCCTGCGCGATGTCGGCTGCCGCGTTGGCAATCCGCGCGCCGGTCAGGTCGCCGTCGCTGTTAAGCGCCACAACTACCCGGTCGTCCGCGCCCACGCCGGCGCTGCTCAGGGCGGCAGAGGTCAGCGTGGCCTGCGCGGTCCGGTCCTCGGCCGCGAAGGGCACCACGAGGTCTGCCGCTGGGGCGATCGTGAGCAGGCCGCGCGCAGTCCCGGGCCGGCTAGCGAGGCTGGACCTGTCCGCCCAGCGGCCGGCGGTCACATTTCCCCCACGTCGGACGCGAACAACTTCATGCAGTCCTGGACGTGCTGGTTGGCCAGCCCCCCGACCTGGAACTGGCAGATGAGGTCGGTCACGCCAGCTTCGGCGAATCGCTCCAGCGCCCGTTTGGACCCGGCCACGTCGTCCAGCACGATCATGTGATGCTTACGCAGATCCTCGATTGCCTCGTCCGTGGACTTGCCGGCGGCTAGCTGGCCGAGCACCCGGTACGACGCGTGCCGCGCGTCCATGTAATCGGGCGGAGCGACGAGGTTGATCTGGCGCCGGATGTACCACAGCACCGCGTCTGCCGCGTTCTGGTAGGCCTCGTCCTTGGTGGGCGCGACGTGCCAGGGGATCATCAGGGCCACCTTGCGGGTGGCTGGGTCGAACCCTTTCTCGCTCAGCCGCTGCTTATAGGCCGCGATGTCCTCCGCGACCGCGTCGAGGCCCTTGAGCATGGTCATGCCGAGCAGGTGGTAGCCCCGGTCTGCGGCCGACAGATACCCGTCCAGGCTTGTCGAGGCCACCCAGATGTCGGGGTGGGGTTTTTGCACCGGCCGCGGATATACGCCGACGTCCGGCACGGTCCAGTACTCCGACTCGGCGAAGACCGGTTCCCCGTCGGCCTCGAAGATCTTCAGGATGATGTCGATGTTGTCTTCCCACAGCTGGCGTGACTTCTCGAACGGCATGCCGAAGGCCTGGTATTCCAGCGGCGATGCTCCGCGGCCGGTGCCGAACTCCAGCCGCCCGCCGCTCAGGATGTCGAGGGTCGCCACCCGCTCCGCGGTGCGGATTGGGTGGTTGAAAGGCAGCAACACCACGCCCAGCCCCAGCCGGATGCGCTCGGTGATCCGGGACAGCGCGGCGAGCACCAGGTCAGGCGCCGAGGAATGCGAGAAGCCGCGGGTGAAGTGGTGCTGGACCATCCACAGCGTCGAGTATCCGAGCCGGTCAGCGAGCACCCCCTGAGTCAGCAGGTTCTCGAAGGCCTGCTGCTCGATTTCAGACGAGCGCCCGCGCACCTCCAACTCGTACCCCATGCCGACGCGCAGCGGATCCATCAATTCCTCCCTGGCTCTTACGGCATTAGCCAACCAAGCGCTCGCTTGGTAGCGTATCAGGCTATCGGCGGCTCAACAACTGCCCCCGTCAGATCCCGACGAGCGCGCCCAGCAGCTCCCGGTGCGCGGCAGGCGACCCGAAGAGCATCTCGTCGGCCTTCGCCCGCTTGAAGTACAGGTGAGCATCATGCTCCCAGGTGAAGCCGATACCGCCGTGGAGCTGAAGCGTCTCGGCCACGATGAAGCCAGTCGCCTCCGAGCAATAGGACTTCGCCAGCGACGCCGAGCGGGGCAGCTCGGCGGGGGAGCCGTTCACTGTCCACGCCGCGTAATAGGCCGCGGAGCGAGCTGATTCCAGCCGGAGCAGCATCTCGGCGCAGCGATGCTGGACAGCCTGGAAGGCCCCGACCGGCCGGCCGAACTGCTCCCGCGTCCGCACGTAGTCGAGCGTCATCTCCAGGCATCGCGCCGCGATGCCTACCTGTTCGATGGCGAGCGCGGTGATCAGCGCGTTTAGGGTCTGGGCCAGGACTGCCTGTGGGTCGGCCGCCTCGATGGGCACCCCCGGTGCGGCGGCGAAGTGCAGGTCGGCAAGCTGGCGGGTCTGGTCGATGGTCGGTACCGCCACCCGGGTCAGGTCGGCAGCGGATACCTCGAACCAGTGCAGGCCACCCTCCGTGGCGGCAGGAACCAGGACGACATCGGCGGCCAGGCCATCCAGCACCAGGGACGCCTGGCCGGAAAGCACCCAGCCGTCGCCGCGCCGCGTCGCCGACACGGCAGGAGGTCGTCGCCCGGCTGGGTCCAGGGCGACGGCCACAGTCAGCTCTGCCGCGGCCAGGGCCGGGAGCAGCCGCGCGCAGGCGGCTGAGTCTCCAGCCGCTAGCAAGGCAGCGGGCGCGGCCACCGCGGCAGCCAGCAGGGGACCTGGAGCCAGGGCTCTTCCCCATTCCTCGACGGCGATCGCCAGCTCGACGAACCCGGCGCCGGCCCCGTCATATTCCTCCGGAACGTTGAGCGCGGGCAGTCCCAGCTCCCCAGCGGCCCGGTTCCAGATCTCGTCGCCCGCCGCAGGGTCGGCCATCGTGGCGCGCACCCGGCCGATCGGGCATTGCCGTTCGAGGAAGCGCCGGAGGATGCTGCGCAGCTCCTCCTGCTCAGTGGTGAAGGAGAACTGCATCGTGCCACCCGCCTCGGAACTACGGTTGTCAACCAAGCGCTTGCTCGACTACTTTAGCTGATATGCCGGCCTACTTGAATACTGCGGTCGGCGAGCCTGGCACACAGCAATCTGGCAGGCAGATTGCCAGTAGGGAGCGTCATGGCAGAAGCCGTCATCGTGTCCTGCACCCGCACTCCGATCGGACGGGCCCGGAAAGGCTCGCTGACCGGCGCCCGGGCCGACGATCTGGCCGCGCTGGCCGTGCGCGCGGCCCTGAGCTCGGTGCCGGCGCTGCAGGCCGACCTCGTGGAAGACGTAATTGTCGGCTGCGCCCAGCCAGCCGGCGAACAGGGCTATAACCTCGGCCGCGTTGTCGCCATCCTGGCGGGCCTGCGGGATGTGCCCGGGACCACTGTCAACCGGTACTGCGCCTCCTCGCTGCAGGCGCTGCGGATCGCCGCTCATGCCATCCGGGCCGGGGAGGGGGACGCCTTCGTGGCCGCCGGAGCCGAGGCGGTCAGCCGCTACACCCTGGGCAAGGCCGACGGCATGCCGGAGACGCATAATCCGCGCTTCGCGGCGGCGGAGGCCCGGACGGGCGAGCGGGCTATCGGGGGAGCGCAGCTGTGGACGGCGCAACCTGACCTGCCCGACATCTACATCGCTATGGGGCAGACCGCGGAGAACGTCGCCGAACTGGAGAACGTCGCGCGGGAGGACATGGACGCCTGGGCCGAGCTGTCGCACCGGCGGGCGGTTGCCGCCCAGGATGCCGGGATCTTCGATGCCGAGATCACTCCCGTGCCGCTCGCCGACGGCGGCCTGGTGTCTGCGGACGACTGCCCGCGGCGCGGCACGAATGCCCACACGCTGGCGGAACTGAAGCCCGTCTTCCGCCCGGACGGCCGGGTGACCGCCGGCAACTCATGCCCGTTGAACGACGGCGCCGCGGCTGCGGTCGTGATGAGTGACGTCCTCGCTGACCGTCTCGGCATCCAGCCGCTGGCCCGGATCGTGTCGACTGCCGTCTCGGCTCTCGACCCGGAGACCATGGGCCTGGGGCCAGTCGAGGCATCCCGGCGAGCGCTTGTCCGCGCCGGGATGACGATCAGCGACGTCGACCTGGTGGAGATCAACGAGGCCTTCGCAGCCCAGGTCCTGCCCTCGGCCCGGAAGCTGGGCATCGCGGAAGACAAGCTGAACATCCACGGCGGCGCCATCGCCTTGGGCCATCCGTTCGGGATGACTGGCGTGCGCATCCTGACCACGCTGCTGAACGCGCTTCGCCAGACCGGAGGCACAGTCGGCCTGGAGACGATGTGCGTAGGCGGCGGCCAGGGTATGGCCATGGTGCTCGAACGTATCGGGTAAGGCCGCCGGAAGAGCATGAGCAGGACACGATCCGTGGCCCGCCACGCGGACTTGGACGCCGCGGTGCCGGGTGGTTGCCTGGAGCAGGCAGCTTCACCGATCCAGGGGAGTAGCTGGTGAGCAGCGCTGAGGAGACAGCGAAAGCGGCCGATGCGGCCGAATCGGTCGACGGCGGCGAAGCCGTCGGGATCCCGTCGCTTCGGGAGGCGGCCAGGGGCCTGGCCGCCATCCTGGGTCAGGGCACCACGATCGCCCAGGAAGCCGGCCGGCTGGGGACGGAACTCACCCGCATCGCCTGGGGACGGTCAGACGTGGCACCGGCCCGAGGCGACCGGCGTTTTGCCGATCCCGCCTGGACGTCGAACCCGATGTTCCGGGCGCTCCAGCAGGGCTATCTCGCTACCGCCGGGTCGCTGGACAGGATCGTCGCCGCACTAGGCGACGGGGGCAGCGGTACCCGGGCCGAGCAGGCCCGTTTCGCGGCGAACATCTTGACCAGCGCCGCCGCGCCGACCAACTTCCTGGCGAGCAACCCGGCTGCCCTCAAGCGCGCGTTCGACACTGGCGGCATGAGTATCGCCCGCGGGGTTCGTAACTTCGCCCGCGACGTGCGCCACAACGGCGGGATGCCGGCCATGGTGGAGCCGGGTGTGTTCGAGGTGGGCCGGGACCTGGCGGTTACCCCTGGCGCAGTCGTCGCTCGTGATCCTGTCGCGGAGGTTCTGCAGTACGCCCCGGCGGCCGAGAAGGTATTCCAGCGTCCCGTACTCGTCGTCCCGCCGCCTATCGGCCGGTTCTACTTCCTGGACCTCCGGCCAGGCCGTAGTTTCGCCGAATACGCCGCGAGCCGGGGCCTGCAGGTGTTCATGCTCAGCTGGCGGAACCCCACGGCCGAGCAGGGCAGCTGGGACCTGGACACCTACGCCGACCGCGTACTGGCCGCCGTCGACACTGTCCGCGAGGTCACTGGCAGCCCGGACGTCAACCTGATCGGGTTCTGCGCGGGTGGCATCATCGCGGCGACGCTGCTCAACCACCTGGCCGCCACGGGTGACGACCGCATCCACAGCATGTCGTTCGCCGTGACCCTGCTGGACTTCGGACTGCCTGCTCCGATCGCCGCGTTCTCCGGGAGGCGCCTGGTCGATTTCGCGGGCCACAGGTCATGGCGCAAGGGCATCATCACGAGCCGGCAGATGGGCAGTGCGTTCACCTGGATGCGTCCCGATGACCTGGTCTTTAACTACTGGGTGAACAACTACCTGATGGGCGACAAGCCGCCGGCCTTTGACATCCTGGCCTGGAACGCTGACGGCACCAATCTGCCCGGCGCGCTGCACAACCAGTTCCTGGGTATCTTCCGGGACAACCTTCTGGCCCGGCATGAGCAGCTCAGCGTGCTGGGAACTCCGGTGAGCCTCCGCAGCATCAAGACGCCGGTTTTCGTGACCGGAGCGGTCACCGATCATCTGACCCCGTGGAAGGGCTGCTACCGCACCACGCAGCTGCTCAGCGGGCCGTCCACCTTCGTGCTCAGTTACTCCGGGCATATTGCCAGCCTGGTGAACCCGCCGGGCAACCCCAAAGCGCACTACTGGACCGGCGGCCCGCCCGGTGCTGACCCCGATGAGTGGCTGGCTGGAGCCCAGAAGCAGCAGGGCAGCTGGTGGGAGGCCTGGGCCGGCTGGGTGACAGCACGATCCGGCGAGCTGACGACCCCGCCCGCGGAACTCGGCAGCCAGCAGTACCCGGCCCTGAGTCCCGCGCCCGGTCTCTACGTGCGCGATGCCGCGCCCGCATGACAGGCGGCCCGGCTCAGGCGCCGTAGCCTCCATCGACGTCCAGGTACTGCCCGCTAATGAAGCCGGCCCGGGGCGAGGCGAGGAAGCACACCGCCTCGGCGATGTCGGCGGCAGTGCCGAAGCGGCGCAGCGGGATGTTCCCCTTGGTCACCTCGAGCGCCCGCTCGTCGAGATCCCCAGACCCGATCAGGCGCGCGGCCATGCCGTCAGTGAGCATTCCGGGGCCCACCGTATTGAACCGCACCCCGAAGCGTCCTTCCTCTGCGGCAAAACCCCGCACTAGCGCCTCGACCGCCCCTTTCGGCGCCGCCGACAGCCCGTCGCGGACGGGGAAGCGGCGGCTGGCTGCGGTGGTCACGGCGACCACGCTGCCGTGCTGCTTCCGCAGCCAGGGCAGTGTCGGGTGGATCAGGTTGAAGAACGCCTGCGCGTCTGCCTCAAGCTGGACGCGGAACTGGGCGGGCGGCACTCGCGACAGGTGGATCATCGGCACGTGGGGACCGCTTGCGTAGACGACCGTGTGGATGCCGCCGAACTGCGCGGCCGCGGCGGCCGCAAATGACTGCGCCTCCTCCTCGTTGGTCAGGTCGAGCACCCAGGCTGCGGCCCGCCGTCTGGCCGTCACGGCATCGGCGACGACCGCCTCGGCCGCGGCCTCGTTGGTCCGGTAGGTAATGGCAAGGTCACTGCCCCGGCAGGCGAGCATCCGTGCCACGGCCGCACCGATACCGCCGCTGCCTCCGGTGACGATCGCGCATCCGGCCTGTCCGGCGAAGTCACCGCCCATGTGGGCGTCGGCCGGGGTCACCGCCCGGCCATCTGCTGCCGCCGCCGCTCGGTGGCGGCAGGGTCGGCCGCCCCGTCATCCGCCAGCACCACCCCGTACTGCTCGGCGGCCGCAGCCGCGCTGACCCGGCCTTCGGCGACGTCCTGGCAGACCGCCTCGACGAGACGCTCATGAGGCGGCCCGAGCCCCCCGCCGCCGGTCGTCTCGACGACGAACGCGTCACCGGCGCGGAACAGGACGTTGTTGTTCTTGGAGGCCAGCCGTTCCGGGTCGCCTGCCGCGGGTACCCGGTAGAAGCCGCCGAGCCGGCCGGCGCCGCCGCCCCCTCGTCCGGGAGGAGCGATGCGGAGGCGGTCGCCGCGGGTGGTGATGTCAGCGTCGTCGAGAAGCCGGATCGTGGTCCGGGTCCCCAGTCCACCGCGCCAGCGTCCGGGACCGCCGGAGTCGGGGATGTACTCGATCGCCTCCACCACCAGCGGGCAGCGGACCTCGACCGGTTCGGCCTGCGGGACCGAGTTGCGCCCCAGGCCGAAGTGAATCCCGGTGGCGTCCGGGCCATCGCGGCCGGCTCGCGCGCCGACGCCGCCGTAGTCATAGGAGAGGTGGATCCAGAATGGCGCGTGCCGCGCGGCGATGCTGAACGGCTGCAGGATGCCGGACGGTGCGATGGCGTGGGTGGGCGCGGCGTCGGACATCGCCTGCAGTACCGCCTCCATCGCCGCGTATACCGCGATGAAGCGGCCGCCGCACGGGAATGGTGACTGGGCGTTGACCAGCGATCCTGGAGGCAGCCGGACGGACAGCGGCCGCAGGCTCCCGTCGTTTATCGGGATGGTCGGGTCGAGGAAGCAGCGGACGGCGAAGACGGCACCGGCCAGCGCCTGGGAAATCGAGGAGTTGACCGCGGCCGGCACCTGCGCATCGGTTCCCTCGAAGTCCAGGACGGCCTGCTCGCCGCCGATCGTGACCGTCACGCGGACGGTCAGCGGGTGGTCGAGGTGAATGCCGTCGTCGTCGATGGGGTACTCGGCGCGGTAGACCCCGGGTGTAAGGCCGGCCAGCGCGCGGCGCATCCGGGCCTCGGTGTACTCGAGGTAGTCAGTCACACCTTGCCGGAGAGCGGCCGGGCCAAGCTCGGCGGCGAGGCTCTCGATTCGCCGGGCAGCGGTCGTCGCGCCCGCGATCAGCGCCCGTACATCGCCGATCACCTTGTCGGGGGTGCGGCTGTTCAGCCGCAGGATCCGCTCGATGGCGGGGTCCAGGCCCGCCTGCGAGGCGATCCGTACCGGCGGAAGCTGCAGGCCTTCCAGGAAGATGTCGGTGGCCAGCGCGGCCATGCCCCCGGCTGACATCCCGCCGAGGTCCGATACGTGAATCAGGGTCCCGGTGAAGAACTCCACCGCGCCCTCTATGAAAACCGGCCGCAAGACAATGATGTCGTTGGTGTGGATGCCGCCCTGATAGGCGTCATTGGTAGCGAAGACGTCACCGGGGGCCATCGTGTCCAGCGGGTACGCGCCCACGATGTAGGGGACTGCGAGCGACAGGCTCATGCTGTTGGCCAGCGTCGTGGCGACCGACTGGGCGATCAGCCGGCCGCCGGAGTCCAGGATGGCCGCCGAGGCGTCCGAGCCCTCCACGATAAAGGTCGAATAGGCCGAACGGACCACGACGATGCTGGCTTCCTCGGCGGCCACCATCAGTGCGTTCCGCAGGACCTCCGCGGTAAGCATGTCGGTCATGACCGCTCCAGGCTGATGACGTCCGCCGCGTCTACGGTCATCGACCAGCCGGGCGGCAGCACGACGGTGGATTCCGCGTCCTGCACGACCAGCGGGCCGGCGACGGGTCCAAGTGCCCGGCGGCGATCCCTGGTGTAGACCGGGACCTCGATGAACCCGCCGGACTCGGCGAAGTAGGCCCGCCGGGTACCGACCGGACTGCCATCCTCGGCCGCGGGCCGGGCCGGGAGCCCGCGGTGCTCGATGCGCCGGGTCACCCGCACCCGGTAGCTCACGAACTCAACCGGGTCACGCGGGGCACTGCCATAAACGGCCAGGTACCGCACGTAGAACCGCTCAGCCAGCTCGTCGAGGTCCGCCTGGGACAGCTCGCCCTCCGGTACCGGGATATTGAGGTCATGCGCCTGCCCTAGATAGCGGATGTCCGCGGTGCGGGTGACCTCGAAAGTGGGGTCATCCAGGCCGATACCCAGGTCGTGAGCCCCGGCAGCGACCAGGTCGCGGTAGATCTCGGCCAGCTCGGTCAGGTCCGCCTTGGCGTGCGGGATGAGCCTGGTAGCCACCCGGTCGGTGGACAGGTCGGTAGCAAGCAGCCCGGCGGCGGACCCGACCCCGCAGGCGGCTGGCACGATAATGGTGGTGATGCCGAACTGCTCGGCCACCCGGGCGGCATGCATGGGGCCGGCGCCGCCGAAGGCGACCAGAGCGTATCCGCGAGGATCGATCCCGCGCTGCACGCTCACCACGTGGACCGCCGACGCCATGATCGCGTTCGCGATCTCGTGCACCGCGGCGGCAGCCTCCGCTCGTGAGACCCCGAGCGGCCAGGCCAGCTCACGGTCGATTGCCTTCTCGCTGCGAGCCGGATCCAGGCGCAGATGGCCGCCGGCGAACGCGGCCGGGTCGAGGTACCCGAGCACGAGGTTGGCATCGGTGACCGTCGGCTGGCTGCCGCCCAGCGCGTAGCAGGCCGGCCCGGCTCCGACCCTGCCGAGCGAGGGCCGACCCGCAACGCGCCCCCCTCGTCAATCCACGCGATGCTGCCGCCGCCGGCGCCGACCTCGGCTAGGTCGATCGCCGCCACCTTGATCGGCACGCCGGTGCCTGCCCGGCGGCCGCCGAAGCTGCCTTTGCCGCCGACGTGGAACTCCCGCGTGATGTCCGGCTGGCCGCCCCGGATCAGGCAGGCCTTCGCCGTGGTACCACCCATGTCGAATGAGATCAGGTCCGGTCGGCCCAGGGCCAGGCCGGTCATCCGGGAGGCGATGACGCCAGCGGCGGGGCCGGACTCGATGGTGGCCACGGCGCGCGCGCCGGCCAGCTCGGCCGACATCACCCCGCCGCCGGACTCCATCACCTGCACCCGGGCGATAATGCCGATCTCCCGGAGCCGTTGCTCCAGCGTGCCGAGGTATCGCGTCATGAGCGGCCCGACGTATGCCGACATCAACGTGGTCGTCGACCGCTCGTACTCGCGCAGCTCAGGAAAGATGTCGCTCGAGGCGACGATCGTCACCTCGGCGGGCAAGACAGCACGGAGGATGTCCGCCAGTCGCCGCTCATGCGCCGGATTGGCATAGGAGTGCAGCAGGCAGACGGCTACGGCGTCCACGTGGAGCTCCGCGATGCGGGCTGCGACCTGCCGGGCGCCGGCCTCATCCAGCGGGACGAGCACGGAACCACTCGCGGTCACCCGTTCGCTCACCTCGAAGCACGAGGTGAGCGGCAGCGGAGGCTGCGGCGGCTCAAAGAAGATGTCGAACCGGTCCTCCTCCACCCGCGCGTACCGCCCGAGGGCCAGCATGCTGCGAAAACCGCGGGTGGTAACGAAGGCAACCTGGGTCCCCTTGCGCTCGAGGATCGCGTTGGTCGCGATCGTCGTGGCATGCACGACCCGGCCCACCGAGCCTGGATCAACACAGGCGCCGTCGAGCACCTGCCTGATTCCGGCCAAGATCCCGGTGGTCGGATCGCCGGGAGTAGTCAGCACCTTCGCCACGTGCAGCAGGCCGTCCGGCCCGGACAGCACGACATCCGTGAAGGTGCCTCCTACGTCGGCCGCCAAAGCATATGGGCGTGAGGTCACTTCCGCAGGCTACCAACCAAGCAAGCGCTTGTCTATCAATACGTTACGACCTGGCAACGCTCCCGGGAGACCCTTGACAGCTGGCAGTAAAAACGTAGATACTGCGCTGAGCAAGCAAGCGATTGCTTGGTATTGGCGTACCTGTGAAGATCTACTGGCTAGTGTGCCAGCGCCGGGACTGCGAGGAGATGCACATGAGGTGGAACCGGGTGCGGCTGGCGGCAGCCGCGGCAGCAGTGATGGCCCTGGCGGCGGGCTGCTCGACGAGCAGCGGCTCGTCGGGGAGCGGCAGCTCGTCGGCGAGCGCAGGGACGCCGGTCAAGGGCGGCACGCTGACCGTCATCTACCAGAACGAGGTCACCAGCCTGGACCCGACGGCGACCACGACTGCCTCGGGAGCAGGCTCCCTGCCGTATTACGCGATTTACGATGCGCTGTTCACGCTGAGCGCCGGGAGCGGTCAGGTGACCCCGAAGATCGGCCTGTCGCTGATGCCGAACTCCACGCAGACGGTATGGACACTCAAGCTGCGGCCGGGAGTGAAGTTCTCCGACGGCACGCCGTACGACGCGGCGGCGGTGGAGTTCAACTGGACCCGCGACGCGGGCAAGACCTCGGCGCTGGCCGGGGCGGCCAGCGTGATCAAGTCGATGGCGGTAGTCAACGCGACCACGCTGCAGGTGACGCTGGTCGCGCCGGACAGCAGCTTTGACCGGACCGTGGCCCAGCAGCTGCTGTTCATCGCATCGCCGGCCGCGATCAAGAAGGAAGGCGCCTCGTTCGGCACCCACCCGGTCGGCGCCGGGCCGTTCATCTTGAACACGTGGATACGGAACTCGACCAAGACCTTCACCGCCAACCCGCACTACTACCAGCCCGGCCTGCCCTACCTGTCCAAGCTCGTCATCAACATCATCCCGGACGAGAGCCAGGGAGCGACCGCGCTGAAGACCGGCCAGGGCAACTACCTGTACACCCAGGACACCCAGATCATCAGCCAGCTGAAGGCGGCCGGGATGCTGGAGACCGTCACCACCACGCCGGGCTCGCCGAATCTCGCGTTCAACGACAAGAAGGCGCCGTTTAACGACCCGAGCATCCGCAAGGCCGTGGTAGAAGGCATTAACGACCAGCAGATGGCCAAAGTCACACACACGTTCCTGCCGGTCTCGACGCCGTTCCCGTCCGGGTCTCCGTACAACTACGGGATGTCCTGGCCGGCGTACAACCCGTCTGACGCGCAGAAGCTGTTCAACTCCTACGCGGCGGCCCACGGCGGTCCGGTCACCTTCACCCTGCAGACCTTCCAGGACCCCAACACGGTCGCGGAGGGGAACTACATCCAGGCGGCACTGGGCCAGTACAAGAACGTCAAGGTGAACCTGGCCACCGTGGCCGCCGCGACCGCCGAGACCAACGTCTTCACCGGCAACTTCCAGGCATCGGCCTGGGGGGCTCCCTGGTACACCCCCTCCGACCTTTACATCTACCTGGATCCGGCACAGACGCTGGACATCTACGGCTACAGCGACCCAGCCGTCACCAGCGCCCTGAACGCCGCCCGGGCCACCGGGAACGCGGCCACCCAGAGCACGGACTACCGTACCGTCGTCCAGAACATGGTCAGCAGCGTGCCGTTCTTCAACTACGGGGTGCGCCAGCCCGCCGGGATCTACCCCAGCTCGGTGCACAACGTGCAGCTCTTCTACGACGGGTACCCGTTCCTGGAAAACATCTGGGTGAGCTGACGCCGTGCGCCAACTGCTCCTGCGCCGCTCCGGCCAGCTGGTGATCGTGCTGCTGCTGGTCAGCTTCCTCACCCTGCTGATGCTGCGCCTGCTGCCGGTGAATCCGGCCTACGCCATCTACGGTCAGAGCGCGACCAGGGCCCAGGTTGCGCAGGTCGATCAGCAGCTCGGCCTCAATCAGCCGCTGGTGGTGCAGTACGCCCATTGGCTCGGGCACGTGCTGACCGGGAACCTCGGCACCTCGTTGCGCACCGGCCAGACCGTCACCAGCGCGCTGGCCATCACCTTGCCGGTCACCGTGGAGCTGGTCATCGTCGCCGAAATTATCGCGCTGGCCGTTGCCATCCCGCTCGGCGTCTACTCTGCCTACCGGGCCGACGGCAAGCTGGACCGTGCGGTCAGCGCGGCGTCCTCCGGAATGGTGGCTATCCCTGGCTTCGTACTCGCGCTGGTCCTCGTGTACTTCCTGGCCTACCTGTGGCGGATCTTCCCGGCCACCGGCTGGGTACCGTTGACCGCCGACCCGCTCCAGAACCTGCACCACGTGATTCTTCCCGCGGTAACGCTGGCCGCGGTGGAGGCAGCGGTTTTCACCCGGGTACTGCGCAGCGACGTGTACACCACCTTGCGGGAAAACTTCGTCCTGGCTGCGCGGGCGCAGGGAATGCCGACGAACGACGTGCTGTGGCGGACCGCCTTCCGGCCGTCGTCTCTGTCGCTTACTACCTTGGCCGGGGTCAGTCTGGGTCGCCTCATCGGAGCTACGGTGCTGGTCGAGATCATCTTCTCGCTGCCCGGTGCCGGCCAGCTGCTAGTTCAGTCGATCTTCGCCAATGACATCGTCCTGGTCCAGGGAGTCGTCATCGTCATGGTTGCTGGCGTCGTCATCATCAACTTCCTGGTAGACCTGCTCCACCTCTACCTCGACCCGCGGCTGAGGGCGGCCTGAGCCATGGCGTCGACCACCGACCGGCCGGCCCGTACGGAAAGCCGGAAGACGCCGTTCCTCCGCCTGCGCAAGCCGGCCCGGCCAGCGCGGCCAGCTGCGCCCGCCCGACGGCAGCGGCACGTGGGATTCTGGCTCGCCGCGTGCTGGCTCGCCCTCATCGTCCTGCTCGCCGTGTTCGCCAACGTCCTGCCGATCAAGGGCTATGCCACGCCGAGTTTCGCCAACGTGTACCAGCCGCCGGGGCTGCGCTGGCCGGAGTTCCTCGGGACGGACAGCCTGGGCCGCAGCGAGCTGTCCCGGCTCATCTACGGTGCCCGGGTATCCCTCGCCGTCGGCTTCCTCTCGGTCGGGATCGCCTTCCTGGTCGGCACCACGCTCGGCGTCCTCGCGGGCTACCTCCGCCGGGTGACCGAGGCCGTCATCAACGTGGCCAGCGACACGTTGCTGGCCATACCTCCGCTCGTCCTGCTGCTCGGCATCACCGTCGTGCTCAGGCCCAGTCTGCGCAACCTCGTAATCGGCCTCGCGGTGCTGGGCACGCCGACGTTCGCCCGGCTGGCCAAAGCCAATACGATGACGCTGACCCGGCGCGAGTTCGTGTCGGCGTCGGTCATCCTGGGGGCGCGCCCGGCGCGCGTGCTGTGGCGAGACATCGTGCCCAACGTGCTGCTGCCGGTCAGCGCATTCGGCGCCGAGCTGATCGGCGTCTTCATCGTGGCCGAGGCGTCGCTGTCGTTCCTGGGCCTGGGAGTCCCCCCGCCGCAGCCTAGCTGGGGCTCCATGATCGCGGCTGGCTACCCTGACCTGTCGACCTACCCGTACCTCACGTTCGTACCCGTAGGCGCGCTGTTCCTCACCGTGTTCTCGTTCAAGGTTGTGGGGGACCGGTTCCGAGCCAGGTTTGAGCTGCAGGAGGCCAAGCTGTGACCCAGCCCGGCTTGCTCGAAGTCGAGCATCTGTCGACCTCGTTCGGTACCGCCCGCGGTCCGCTCCGAGCCGTCGACGACGTCTCATTCACGTTGCACCGCGGCGAGACCTTCGGCATTGTCGGGGAAACGGGATCAGGAAAGTCTGTCCTGGTCAGGACCATCATGGGGCTGCAGCCGCGCAGTGCCGTGGTGCCGCCGGAGAGCAAGCTCGTCTTCGAGGGCACCGACATCCGCTCGCTGTCCCCGGAAAAGAAGCGTCATCTGTGGGGCCCGAAGATCGCCATGATCTTCCAGGATCCCATGACCTCTCTCAACCCGGTGCGGACGATCGGGTCGCAGATGATTGCGCCCATGCGCTACCACCTGGACCTATCACGGCAAGAGGCAAAGGCTCGCGCGGCAGACCTGCTCGCCCAGGTCGGGATCTCCGCCGCGGAGCGCCGCCTGAAGCAATACCCGCACGAGCTGTCCGGGGGCATGCGGCAGCGGGTCATGATCGCGATCGCCTTGTCCTGCGATCCCGAACTCCTGATTGCCGACGAGCCGACCACGGCGCTGGACGTGACCGTGCAGAAACAGATTCTCGACCTGCTCGACCGGCTGCAGCGGGAGCGGCACATGGCGGTCATCCTGATCAGCCACGACCTGGGGGTGGTCGCCGGCCGTACCGACCGGATCGCCGTCATGTACGCCGGGCGCATGGTCGAGACAGCGCCGACCGGCGACCTGTTCCGTGCTATGAGTCACCCTTATACCCAGGCCCTCCTGCTTTCCGTCCCCCGGCTTGAGCAGCCCAGCCACACCCGGCTGGAGGCGATCGCCGGACGCCCGCCGGACCTGGTCGACCTCCCGCCGGGTTGCCGGTTCGCTCCCCGCTGCCCGTTCGTCCAGGAGCGGTGCCGTGCAGAAGAGCCGCCCCTGAATGCCGCGGGCACTGAGCAGCACCCAGCCCGGTGCTGGTACCCGGTGGGGACCGAGGCGGCCCGCGAGGCACTGGAGCGCAATCTCGCTGCCCACGTGGCCCAGGCCGAGACCGCGGTCGGCGGTGACGCGCAGATGCTCGCCCGGCTGGAGCTGCTCGGTGAGGACAAGAAGCCGGAGGCGGCAACCTGATGGCTGGGACAGGCAAGGCGCACTTGCGAGGCGACGACGTGCTGCTCCGCGTCGAGGACCTGGTGGTGGAATTCCCGGCTGGACGCGGCCGCACCGTCCATGCCGTGTCCGGCATCAGTTTCGACATCCGCAAAGGCGAAACTCTCGGCCTGGTCGGGGAAAGCGGATGCGGCAAATCGACCACCGGCCGCGCCATCGTCCAGCTGCGCCGGCCGACCAGCGGCTCCATCTGGTTCGACGGGACAGAGCTGACCAAGCTGCAGGGCGAGGCCCTCCGCCGCACCCGGTCCCAGGTACAGATGATCTTCCAGGACCCGATCGCGTCGCTCAACCCTCGGCACAAGATCACCGACATCGTGAGCGAAGGGCTGAAGATCTGGCCCGACAAGGTTCCGGCCCGGGACCGGGAGCGGGTCGTCGGCGAGGTCCTGCGATCGGTCGGCCTCGATCCGGAGACGGTTGCCGACCGGCGGCCGGGCCAGTTCTCCGGCGGACAGTGCCAGCGGATCTCTATCGCACGTGCGCTGGTACTTGATCCCGGCGTGCTCATCTGCGACGAGCCGGTCTCCGCGCTTGACGTGTCCGTCCAGGCGCAGATCCTCAACCTGCTCGAGGACATGAAGGCACGGTACGGCCTGACCATGCTGTTCATCGCGCACGACCTGGCGGTGGTCAAGAACGTCAGCGACTGGGTCGTGGTCATGTACCTCGGCAAGATCTGCGAGGTAGGAAAGCCGGACGAGTTGTATGCCAGGGCCGCCCACCCTTACACGCAGGCGCTGCTCACTGCGATCCCGCAACCGGACCCCGACCGCGCCACCGAGGGTACCGCGCTCACAGGTGAACTTCCTTCTCCAATCGATCCGCCTTCCGGCTGCCGGTTCCGGACCCGGTGCCCGCTGGCGCAGGCCATATGCGCCGAACAAGAGCCGCAGATCCGCGAGGTGCGCCCCGGGCACTACGCGGCCTGCCACTTCGCAATGGCGGACTAGATGTCCTCTGGGAGCTGGATTTCAGCAGAAGAGGCCGGGATGACCGGCCAGCGCTGCGGTCGGCCTGCGGGCCTGGACGGAAGGGCAGCGGATGAACGAGCAGCTACTTGAGCACGCGTTCGACATGATCCGGCAGCCGGTGCCGGATGGGGCACTTGAACTCGAGCGGCTGATCCGGGAGGCGCAGACGCCGGAGGACATGGTCGCTCAGGAAGAGCTGTGGCGGACCAGCGAGTACACCAGGCAGGCGATCAAGGATCGTTATCAGCCGGAACCGTACGACCTGGCCGAGCTTGCGCGGCTGCCAGCGGACTCCCTGGGCGGCGCCTACGGGCGTCACATGATTGCCTGCAACCTCAGCCCAGCTTTCTACGAATCTGTCGAGGCGGCCACAGACTCCCTCTTCGTCAGGAAGCGGCTGTTCGAGACGCATGACATCATGCACGTGCTGCTGGGGTACAGCACGAGCGTTCTGGATGAGACCGGTATTACCGGTTTCTACTTCGGCCAGCAGGACCGGTACCACCCGCCCGGCGGCGGCGTGCTCATGGTTCACAGCGTGATCCAGGAGTCGGCGGTCTTCCTGCACGCGGCGCTCACCGACCCCGAAGACGCCCGGCGGCACGTGCGGGCGTTCATCACCGGTTACGGTCGCGGCTACGCCGCCAGGCCGTTCTTGTCCTTCCGTCTCGAGCAGATGTGGGACCAGCCCTTGACCGCGGTCAGGGAGCAGCTAGCGCTGCCGGAGCCGCCAGGCCCTGACCGCCAGTGACCGGCAATCACCTCCCGCCCGACGAGAGGAACGCACGTGGCTCCTGCAGCCGTTTGCATAGATGATCTTGAACTACCGGAGGTCGACCTCGACGGGGACGCCTACACGAACGACCCCGTGGCCGAGCTGCAACGCTGCCGGCAGACTTCGTGGCTGGTACGAACCAACGCCTTCGGGATCCAGGTGCTCTCACATGAGACTGCGGTCCAGATGATCCGAGATCGGCGGCTCAATGGCCCGGGTTCCGACATCTACCTGGGCATGGGATTTTCACCGCTGATGATGAAGTACGCGACCGAAGGCATGCTGCCGCTCATCCCGCAGCCACCGCACGATCGCATCCGGCGGGTCATGACCCGCGGGTTCGTCGCCCGGAGGGTTGAGGAGCAACGCGAGATGATGCGCTCCGTCGCGAACGGCCTCATCGACCGGTTTCCCGTGCCGGACGAGTGCGAGCTGCTCGCCGACTTCAGCCATCACTACCCGATCGTGGTCGTGTGCAGGCTCATGGGGATTCCAGATGCCGACATCGGGCGGTTCGACCGGTGGACGACCGACCTCGGGCTGCTCGGCCGTATCCCCATCACGCCCTGGGTGCCGCAGATCGATGCGGCCCTGACCGGGCTGTACGGGTACTTCCGGGAGCTGGTCCCGCAACGCCAGCGGGCGCTGGGCGAGGACTTCGTCAGCGCCGTCATCCAGGCGCAGACGGACTCGGAGCGGCTGACCGAGGATGAGATGTTCGGAGCCCTGGTCAATCTCCTGTTCGCCGGGCACGACACGACTCGGTACCAGTTCGGCTGGCTGATCTACATGCTGCTGACCTGCCGGGATCAATGGGAGCGCCTGGTCGCCGACCCGGGCCTGGCTCCCGGCGCCATCGAGGAGTCGATGCGCCTGACACCTTCGCTGCGTATCGTTCTGCGGCGGGCCGACGAAGATGTCGAGTACCGCGGCGTCAGATTTCCCGCCGGCACCCTCATCGGCATCAACACCCTCGCCACCAACATCGACCCGGCGGTTTTCGTCTCCCCGGAAACGTTTGACCTCACCCGGAGCAACGCCAGCAAGCAGCTCATTTTCGGCGGGGGGTCACGCCTGTGCCTGGGGCACGCGCTGGCCCGCGCCGAGATGACCGAGGCGCTTCAGATATTTGCCGGCAGGTTTCCTGACCTGCAGCTCGGCGGCGATGCCGAGTTCACCCCGTCGCCGACCCTGCTGGGGCCCGAGCGGCTGCCCCTGCGGCTCCGGAAGGACCACGACGCTGGACACGTTTGAGCCTCCAGGGGCCGTGCGGGACCTGGCGGGCCGGGTCGCGCTGGTGACCGGCGCGGGCCGCGGGATCGGCCTCGCGATCGCCGCAAAGCTCGGCGCGGCAGGCGCCTCGGTCGTCGTGAACGACCTGACCCCAGACGCCGCCGACCTCGCCGTCGCGGCTGTGAAAGCCGCGGGGGGATGTGCGCTGGCGTGCCCGGGCGACATAACGGCCTGCGACTTTCCCGCGCGGTTCGTGCAGACCGCCCTCGACGGCTTCGGCCTGATTGACATCGTGGTCAACAACGCCGGCTATGCGACCTACTCCGAAGCGATTGACATGTCGGACCGGCAATGGGCGCAAGTGCTCGACGTCCTGCTCACTGCTCCGTTCCGCATCCTGCGCGCGGTCGGCGCGTACTTCCGGGCGCACGCGGATGACGGCAGGACCCGCAAGGCCGTCAACATCGCCTCAGTTGGCGGCATCGCGGGCTCACCGGGGTCGGCGAGCTACGCAGCGGCGAAAGCCGGCCTGATCGGCCTTACCCGCACGCTCGCCAAGGAGTGGGGCCGCTACGATGTCACGGTCAACGCGGTGGCCCCCGGGCTCATCAGAACCAGGCTGACCGAGGGCCCGGCCGGCGGTCACACGCACATCGATGTCGGCGGTGAGCACCTGCCGCTGACGGGCGTGCCGCTGACTGCCCTGCGTCCCGGAATACCACTAGGCCGGATCGGTGAGCCCGCGGACGTCGCAAACGCCGTCTACCTGCTGTGCCTGCCGGAATCGGACTACATCTCCGGTGAGGTCGTCGTGGTCGGCGGCGGCTGGCTGCCATGACGCGCATGAACCTGCTCAGCATTCACCCGGCCCGAACCTGGAGGGATTGACGATGGCACACGACCTGGCAGTGGCCCGCACGACCGAGGAAGGCCAGGCCAACCTGGACAAGTACGGCTACACGGTGCACGAGGATTTTCTGCCCGGTGCCGAGCTGGTCGCGCTGCGGGAACGGCTGGAAGAACAGGCAGAGCTGGAGCGGGCCGCCGGGGTGGCGATCCTGTCTGGCAGCGGGCACGCGGCTGGGGACAAGTACATCGGCGTCCCGAAGCCGGGTGAGCCAGTCGGGTACCAGATGATCAGCTTCCTGGTGAACAAGGGCCGGGTATTTCTCGACCTGCTGCATAAATCAGTGATCCACGACTACGCTGCCCACCTCTTCCGGGGTGAACCCTATAACCTCACGACACATAACGGGGTCATCCTGCACAAGGGAAGCTCCCGCCAGGTCCTGCACGCCGACCAGCAGGCCATTCCGCTGGTGCTTGACCGGCCGGTGATGCTCGCCATGATGATCTGCCTGTCGGACTTCGAAGCCGACATGGGTGCCACCCTGGTTGCGCCCGGTTCGCATCGCTTCCCACTGCCGGAGTTGAACGCTGACCCGGCCGAGCAGCTGAAGGAGATCGGCTCGGAGCTCGTGCCGGTAACGGCCCCGGCCGGGTCAGCCCTGTTCTGGGAGAGCAGGACGTGGCACAGCCAGGGCGCATCGACATCAGACAAGGCCCGGGTGTCGATCGGAAGTATCTGGGCTCAGCATTTCGTCAAGCCGCAGGACTTTTTCCCCGCGATCGTTCACGACGACGTATATGAGACCCTTACCGACGCGGACAAAGAGGTGCTCGGGTTCCGGGTAGTCCGCGAGTTCGGCGGCGCCATCGGGCCTCGCTCGCCCGGTGACCGGCGATCGAACCTGAACGTTCGCTACCCCTACGTACCGGAGCTGGGCCAGGACGGGAGCAAGCGCGCCGTGCCCCTGGACCGCATCGGAACGCCGATGTACTCGCCCGAGCCCGGGAGGTAACTGCCACGCGTAATGCAGCACCAGACGGTCACGGCACGCGCGGCAGCGCCGGCTCGTCGAGCAGCGCGGCGGCCACCCGCTGCCGGTGCAGGTGCGCGTCGCCCCACTCGGGCACCAGCGCCCATACTCGCTTGAGCCAGACCTGCAGCTCGGCCTCCTCGGTGTAGCCGATGGCGCCGTGCACCTGCAGCGCTGCCCGCGCGGCCTGCTCCGCGGCATCGGCTGCCGCCGCCTTCGCCGCCGACGCGTCCCGCGTAACCGTGGGCAGCCGCTCGGCCAGCGAGTAGCACGCCCGGTGAACCAGCGGGCGGGCGAACGCGACTGCGACCGCCACGTCGGCCAGTTGGTGCTTGACCGCCTGGAACGAGCCGATCGGATGGCCGAACTGGTGACGCTGGCCTGCGTAGCGGATCGTGTCGTCGAGGATCCGCGCCGAGGCGCCCACCAGCTGGGCCGCGGTGGCCACCGCTCCGTAGTCGCGCGCGGCAGCGACCAGCTCTGCCGCGGCGGCGCCGTCCGCGAGCACCGTCCCCTGACCCCCCGGCACCGCGGCCAGCGGCCGCGTCTGGTCCACTTGCGCCTGCACGGCCAGGCCTGAAACGCCGCCCGGCACGGCACGTACCCCATCCTCATCCAGCGCGAGCACCAGATCAGCGACGTCGGCGTGCGCGGCGAATCCTCCCGGCAGCGCGGTCACCGCGACGACCAGTTGCCCGGCCGCCAGGGCCTGCAGCTGCTCGGGCCTGCCAGCCAGCAGGCGCGGGGCGATGAACGCGGTTTCCGCGACCGGCCCGGGCGCGGCGGCCCAGCCGAGCTCCTCGAGTACCCCGGCCGCGTCCAGCTCGGTCAAGCCAAGACCATCGTGCTCCTCGGAGACCAGCAGCGCGAAGACCCCCTGCTCGGCGAGTGCCTTCCAGAGCGCCCCTCGCCGGGCGCTCGCCTCGGCGCTGCTCCGGATCTGCGGGGATAGCTCACCCTCCAGCAGCTGGCGGACGGCTGCGGTGAGCTGTACCTGATCCTCCGTGAATCCGAACCGCATGGTCAGCTCCTTGGCAGGCCGAGCACGCGCTCGGCGACGAGGTTGCGCTGGATCTCGTTGGTGCCGGCATAGATCGGGCCGGCCAGCGCGAACAGGTAATCCTCCAGCCAGCGGCCGGTGCCGGCCTCCTGCCCGGTCAGCAAGCCGCGCTGGCCGAGCAGGCGCAGTGCGGTTTGGTGCAGGGAGATGTCCAGCTCGGACCAGTAGATCTTGTTCAGGCTGGATTCGGCGCCTACCGGCTGCCCCGCCAGCACCCGGCCGACCGTGCCGAACGTGTACAGGCGGTATGCCTCCGCTCCGATCCAGGCCCGTGCCACCTCGTCGCGCAGCACCGCGTCCGCCCTGCCGTCAGCGTCGCGGGCCAGGGCGACCAGCCGGTCAGCGGCGGCCAGGAACCGGCCTGGGCTGCGCAAGGTCAGCCCGCGCTCCGAGCCGGTCGTCGACATGGCGACCCGCCAGCCTTGCCCGGGCTCGCCCAGGACGTCCTCGTCCGGCACGAAGACGTCGTCCAGGAAGATCTCGGCGAATCCCGTCTCGCCATCCAGCTGGCGTATGGGGCGGACGGTCACCCCGGCGGCGCCGAGCGGGAAGAGGAAGTAGCTGAGCCCGCGGTGCCGCGGCGCCGCCGGGTCACTGCGGAACAGCCCGAAGGCCCGGTCTGCGAAGGCAGCCCGGGTACTCCAGGTCTTCTGCCCTGAAAGCAGCCACCCGCCGTCAGTCCGGCGGGCAGTGCTGCGGATGGCTGCCAGGTCGCTGCCGGCTTCCGGTTCCGACCACGCCTGAGCCCAGATGTCCTCAGCGCGGGCGATCCGGGCGAGGTAGCGGTCTCGCTGCACCGTCGTCCCGTACTCGAACAGCGTGGGGGCCAGCAGGAACACGCCGTTCTGGCTGACTCGCCGCGGCGCGCCGGCGCGGTAGTACTCCTCTTCGAACAACAGCCACTGGACCAGCGTCGCATCGCGACCGCCGTACCGGGCCGGCCAGTCGACCACCGCCCAGCCGGCATCGAACAGCCGGTTTTCCCACTCCCGGTGCCGCTCGAAGCCTTCCCGCGTATCCAGTGACGGCAGCGGCTCGGCCGGGACATGCTCTTTCAGCCACGCCCGGGCGTCGGCGGCGAAGCCGGTCTCCTCCGGCAGCAGGCGCAGGTCCATCAGCCGAGCCGCTCGATGATGGTGACGTTCGCCTGGCCGCCGCCCTCGCACATGGTCTGCAGGCCGTACCGGCCGCCGGTGCGCTCGAGCTCGTGCAGCAGCGTGGTCATCAGGCGGGTGCCGGTAGCCCCGAGCGGGTGGCCGAGCGCGATCGCGCCCCCGTTCACGTTGACCTTCGCCGGGTCGGCGCCGGTCTCGCGGAGCCAGGCGATGACCACGCTGGCGAACGCCTCGTTGATCTCGACCAGGTCAATCTGATCCAGCGTCATCCTGGCCTTCTCCAGGGCATAAGAGGTGGCCGGGATGGGCGCGGTCAGCATGTAGATCGGATCGGCGCCCCGCGCGCTGAGATGGTGGATTCGCGCCCGCGGGGTCAGCCCGTGCGCGCGCAGCGCGCCCGCCGAGGCCACCAGCACAGCGCTGGCGGCATCGGAAATCTGGCTGGCCACGGCCGCGGTCACCCGGCCGCCGGGCACCAGGGTCTGCAATGCCGCCATCTTGGCCAGGCTGGTCTCCCGGCGCGGGCCCTCATCCGCCTTCGCGGCGCCATACGGGACGATCTCGCGCCCGAAACGGCCCTCGTCGGCCGCTGCGGCGGCTCGGCGGTGGCTTTCCAGCGCATACTCCTCCATGTCCTCGCGGCTGATCCCCCACTTCTCCGCGATCAGCTCCGCCGCGCGGAACTGGGAGACCTCCTGGCGGCCATACCGGGCCACCCACCCGGCCGAGCCGGAGAACGGATCGGTGAAGCCGAACTGTTCGGCCGCGGACATCGCGCTGGCGATCGGGATCTGGCTCATGTTCTGCACGCCGCCGGCGACCACCAGGTCGGCGGTACCGCTCATCACCGCCTGCGCGGCGAAATGCACCGCTTGCTGGGACGAACCGCACTGCCGGTCGACCGTGACCCCGGGGATCTCCTCGGGCAGCCCGGCTGCCAGCCACGCCGTCCGGGCGATATCGCCGGCCTGCGGGCCGAGCGTGTCCACGCAGCCGAACACCACGTCGTCGACGGCGAGGGGATCGACGCTGCTGCGCTCTACCAGCGAGCTGATGACGTGTGCGCCCAGGTCGGCTGGATGGGCCTGGGCGAGGCCGCCGCCGCGCTTGCCGACCGGTGTGCGCACGGCATCAACCAGGTACGCCTCGGGCCTGTCCGCCATCCCGTCCTCCTTAGCGAGCGCCGCCGTCTTTCCGCTGGCTGCCCAATGCTGATAGTCTAACCAAGCGAGCGCTTGGTTGCTAGCCGAGAACGGGCGCAGTCCGGAGGGAGTCGAGGTGGCGCACCCCGCGAAGCCGATGAAATTTTCCGCATTCCTGCTCTTTCACCGCTTCACAGGCCGAAGCGTCAAGGAGACTTACGACTACAACACCGCGGTCGCCGAGACCCTCGAGGAGACCGGCTTCGACGGGCTCTGGGTGAGCGAGCACCACTTCCGTGACTACGGCACGATCCCGTCTACGCCGCAGATGCTCGCCTACCTGGCCGCGCGCACCGAGCGGCTGCGGCTGGGCACCGGCGTCATCGTGCTGCCCCTGCACAACCCGATCTCGGTGGCCGAGGAGATCGCCCAGCTCGATGTGCTCTCCGGAGGCCGGGCCGACTTCGGTGTCGGCCGCGGTTACCAGAGCATCGAGTTCGACGGGCACGGAATCGACCTGGCTGAGGCACGAGACCGCTTCGACGAGGCGCTGGACATCATCCTCGGGCTGTGGACAAACGACAGCTACCACCACGACGGGCACTTTTACCGCACGGGCACGGTGAACCTCGTGCCCAAGCCGGTGCAAGTGCCGCATCCGCCCGTCTACGTCGCGGCGGTGAGCCCGGGGACAGTGGAACGCTATGCCGCGCGCGGCATCCCGATCCTCGCCGATCCGGCCGCCCCGTTCCGCAAGGTGGGTAAGGCCGCCGAGACCTGGCGCGCCACGGCGCAAGAGCGCGGCATCGACCCTGGCCGCGCGGAGCTGGTGGTCAGCCGCTCGGTTTACGTGGCACCGACGATCGAGCAGGCCAAGGCGGACCAGCAGCGGTTCGAGGAGTCCTTCAACCGCGCCGACATCTTCAACTTGCAAAGCGCGCCTATCGACACCCGCACTGGCGAGTTCGCTGAGGGATTCGAGTACTGGGCCGACCGTTACCTCAAGGGCGGCAGCGTCGGCCCGGACTTCCGCTGGGAACAGCTGGAGGTCATCGGCGACCCAGACCGGGTCATCGCCCAGATCCAGATGCTGCGCGACTTCGGGTACTCGCACCTGATGGCCGACTTCGGGAGCGTGCGGCAGATGCCGCTGGCCGAGATGCTCGGCACTATCCGCTTCTTCGCCAAAGAAGTCATCCCGGCCTTCCGGTAGAGGAACTTATGACCACCAGCCTGCTGTCGCCCTACTCGAACTATGCCTACGCGGTCCTGACCGCGCAGGCGCTTCGCGCGCCGGACGCCGTGGCGGTCACCGGGCCCGGGCAGCGCCACGTCACCTACGCTGAGCTGGACTCCCGGGTCAACCAGCGGGCGTACGCCCTGGCCTCAGCCGGGATTCAGCCGGGCGCCCGGGTGGCTGCGCTGCTCTCCGACCCGATGGCGATCATCGAGCTGTACCTCGCGCTGGCCAAGCTCGGCGCCGTCACCGCGGCGATGAACCCGTACTGGCCGGACGACATGCTCGCCGCGGTCAGCGACGCTACCGGCTGCCAGGCCTTCGTCTATGACGCGGGCACCGCGGCGCCGGTGAGCCGCGTCCGCAGCCTGCTGCCCCGGATCGGTAACTGGATGCATATCGGCGCCCCCGCCGACGGAGCGCTTGATCTCGACGCGCTCACCGCGAGCGCGCCCAGTGACCCGCCGGTGCTGGGCGCGGGTGGTGAGGATCCCCTGGCCCTGTTCTTTACCTCAGGGACCACCGGGCTGCCCAAAGCGGTAGTGCATACCCATGCCAGCGCGACAGCGGTGGCCCAGATCTGGCTCGATATTCCCCGGAGTCCGGGCGGGGCGTTCGCCACCGGGCCGATCATCTGGGGGATCGGTTTCGCGGTCATCGCCGGGCCCGCGCTGTACGGCGCCATGCGCCTGGTCCTGGCCCCGGCCTTCGGGCCGGCGGAACTGCTGCAGATAGCGCAGAGCCAGCGGGTGACGCACATTAGCGTCATCCCCAGCTTCTTCACGCAGCTGTTCGGCGACGAAGCCCACCGCGACGCCGACCTCAGCTCGCTAGAGGTCATCATGCTCGGCGCTGAGCCGCTGCTGCCCTCGCTGCTCGAGCGGATCCGGGCCCGGCTCCCGCAGGCGGCCGTCTACTCCTATTACGGGGCCACGGAGGCTCCCTACAGCTGCTGGACGCGGCAGGACGAGCGGAGCGGGGTGCTGTCGGTTTCCGGGCGAGCCCGCACTGGCGGCGCGGTCCGCGTCGCGGATGCCAGCGGCGCACGGGTAGTAGGCGAGATCGGCGAGATTCAGCTCACCGGGCCGCACCTGATGACCGGCTACGACGGCCGTCCCGAGCAGACCGCGGCGGCATTGCGCGACGGATGGTACGTCGGCGGGGACCTCGGCATGGTCGACGAGGCCGGTGTGCTCACCGTGCTGGGCCGCCGGGAGGACGCGATCCGCAAGCTCGGCCGGTGGGCGCTGCCCAGCGAGGTCGAGGACGCGGCGCTGGCCCTGGAGGATATCGCGGAGGCCGGCGCCGTCGGCGTGCCGGAGGACGCTGACGAGCAGCAGATCCTGCTCGCCGTCGTACCACGCGACGGGGCGGTGGTGGACGCTGACAGCGTGCGCAGGCGGCTGTCCGCGATGCCCGAGGAATCAAGGCCGGACGTGGTGGTCATGGTCAGCGAGCTGCCGCACGCCAATGACGCCTCCGGAGGCCGCGGCAAGCTGCTCAGGCGGGAGATCCGGTCGCGATGGGGCTCGGTGCTGGCCGGGGAGAGTGCAGGAGGGACGAAATGACCGTAACCGTGGAGACCGCGCGGGGGCCGGTGCCGGCATCCGCTCTGGGCCGGGTACTGATGCACGAGCACATCTTCGTGCTCAGTCCCGAAGTGCAGCAGAACTGGCCGGACTACCCGGAGGGCTGGGACGAGGAACGCCACATGGCGCTGGCGGCCGACCGGCTGGCAGAGGTCAAGGCCCATGGCATCGATACGATCGTCGACCTGACCGTGCTGGGCCTCGGCCGCTATATTCCCCGCATCGCGGCGCTGGCCGAGCGCAGCGAGGTGAACCTGATCGTCGCTACCGGCGCCTACGTCGTGGAGACGCTGCCGCTGTACTTCCACTTCCGCGGTCCGGGAGCCCCGGCCGGCGGCCCGGAGCTTATGACCCCGCTGTTCATCAGGGACATTACCGAGGGCATCAGCGGTACCGGCGTCAAGGCGGCGATCCTCAAGTGCGTGACCGACGTGGCTGGCCTGACGCGCGACGTCGAACGGGTCCTGCGGGCGGTGGCTCAGGCCCACCGGGAGACTGGCGTGCCGATTACTACTCACGCCCACGCCGGCTTGCGACGGGGACTCGACCAGCAGCGCATCTTCGCGGAAGAGGGCGTGGACCTGTCCCGGGTCATCATCGGGCACTCGGGCGACACCGACGACTACTCCTACCTGGAAGCGCTGGTGGAGGCCGGGTCGTATATCGGGATGGACCGTTTCGGCCTCGAGACTGTGCCCTTCGACAAGCGGGTCGAGATCGTGACCGAGATGTGCCGGCGCGGCCACGCGAACCGGATGGTGCTGTCACACGACACCTCATGCTTCTCGGACCTGTCTGATCCTGTCCGGCGTACCGAGCTGTATCCCCGGTGGCGCTGGACGCACATCCCGCAGGATGTGCTGCCGGCGCTGCGGCAGCGCGGGGTTTCCGACGAGCAGATCCATCAGATGCTGGTGGCGAATCCGCAAGCCGTCTTCGGGCGGCAGGGCGGCTACTGAGTGCCCGAGCGCACGTTACGGGCCGTCATCCTGCGAGGTGGCCTGCTGCGCGTGGACCGCGTGCCCGAGCCTGTCCCCGGCCCAGGTCCTGGAAGCCGGGGTGGACGGCGGGCTGTTCGATCCGGCTCAGGATCTGGTCCTGGGCCACGAGTTCACCTCGCGGGCGGCGCGGTGGCCCTGCTCGCCGAGCGCGAGATTCACCCGCTGGTGGTCAGCGACCCGTCGCCCCAGCGGCGGGCACTGGCGGTGCGGTTCGGCGCCGACCAGGCGGTGGATCCGGCGCACGAGGATCCAGTCGCCGCGTGGCGGGAGCTTGCCGAGCGGCAGCAGCGGGCTGTATGTCTTCGAGGCGTCTGGGCGGCGCGGCCTGCTCAATGAGCTGATCTGCAGGGTGCCGCAGCACACCTGCATTTTCGTGGCGGGCGCCTGCATGGAGCTTGACGTCATCCGCCCCGTGGTGGCGGTGATGAAGAACATCGCTATCATGTTCTTGACCGCACAGGACTGAGACGAGGACGAGTACACCGGCTTCGGGATCACTTTCGAGCGAGTCGCGGATGGCCGGATCGACGCCGCGGCGCTGGTCACCGGCTACGCCGGGTTTGACGGCGTCCCCGGGTTGTTCGCCGGCCTGCGGCCAGCTGACCCGCACGCGATCGGCCACGTGAAGGTCCTGGTGCGTCCCGAGCTACCCGGCAGCCGCATCTACCCCGGCTGGGACGTCAGCCGAAGCGCATCCACACGTTCTTCGGGATCATCCAGTCCATGACCTCGTGCGAGCCGTTGGCGGTGCCGTTGCCGCTCTGCTTGACGCCGCCGAAGGGCATCGCCCAGTGCATTGCCTTGTAGAGGTTCACCCATACCGTGCCGGCTTGCAGCGCCCGGACCATCCGGTGCGCGCGCCTCAGGTCCTCGGTCCATACCCCGGCGGTCAGGCCATAAGGCGAGTCGTTGGCGATGCGCACCGCCTCCGCTTCGCCGCTGAACGGCAGCACGACCGCGACCGGGCCGAAGATCTCCTCCTGGCAGATGCGCAGCGAGTTGTCGGGGGTAGCGAACAGGGTCGGCTCGACGAAGTAGCCGTCCGCGAATGCGGACCCGGCGGGAAACAGCTCGGGCCCGCTCCGGCCGCCGCGCACCATCCGCGCCCCCTGCTCCTGGCCGGCCGCCAGGTACGACAGCACGGTGTCGAACTGCGCCCGGTTGGCCAGCGGCCCCATCCCCGTCTGCGGATCCATCGGGTCGCCTAGGACGATCGCGTCGGCGTGCTTGGCGAGCCGGTCGGTGAACTCCTCGGCGATGCTGTCCTCGACGAGGATCCGTGAACCCGCTATGCACGACTGCCCGGCATTCAGAGTGAAGATTCCCGCGGCGGCGCTGGCGGCCGCTGCTTCCAGGTCTGCGTCCGCGAAGACGATGTTGGGTGACTTGCCGCCGAGCTCGAGCAGCAGCCGCTTGATCGTCCCCGCGCCCTGCTCCATCAGCCTCCGCCCGGTAGCGGTCGAGCCGGTCAGGCTGATCTTGGTAATGCCCGGATGCCTGGCGATCGCGTCGCCGATTGCGGCTCCGCTTCCGCATACGACGTTGACCAGCCCTTTGGGGATATCCAGATCGTCGAAGAGCCGGGTTGCGTCCAGGATCGCCGCGGCTGCCTCCTTGGGGGGCTTCACGATTACCGCGTTCCCGGCCGCCAGGGTCGCCGCCACCTTGGCGAAGAACACCGGCAGCGGTCCGTTCCACGGCACGATGATGGCGGTGACGCCGGCCGGCTCGTAGGCGGTATAGGTCAGCGTGTCTGGCCGGAGCTCGACAGTAGAGCCTTCAATGACCTCTCCGAGGCCTGCCAGGTAGCGGATCTGCATCGCGGCGCCGGGCAGCAGGGCGTGCCGGGTGTCCCGCCATGGCCGGCCGTTGTCGGTCGTCTCCACCTCGGCCAGCCGGTCGGCCGCCGCCTCCACGGCATCGGCCCAGGCCCGCAGCCGCGCCGCGCGGACTGCCGCGGGCACCCGGTTCCAGTCGCTGTTTTCGTAGGCGCGCTGCGCCCCGCCCACCGCGTCGTCGAGGTCCGCGGCCTCGCTCGCCGGGACCTGGGCCCAGGCCATCCCGGTGGCGGGATTGATGCTCTCCAGCCAGCGCTCAGCCCGCGCCGGCCGGTGGTCGCCGGCAATGTAGTTCAGGAAACGTTCCACGCTCCCAGCATACCCGAAGAGCCAAGCGAGCGCTTGGTTGGATCAGCGGGCATGAGGGCAGTGCCGCCCCGAGTCGATGCCGTCCAGCATGATGGCCAGGTAATGGTCGGCGAGCTGCTTGCTCGTAAGCGGCCCGTCCGCGCGGTACCAGTGCACTGCCATCCAGACCGAGTCCCGCATGAACCGGTAGGCCAGGCGCGGATCGAGGTTCTCGCGGAATTCTCCGGCCTTGATGCCGTCCCTGATCACCTCGGTCCACAGCCGTTCCACTTCGGCCTCTGCCGCGCGCAGGTAAGTAAAGCCGGGACGATGCTCGAGATTCTGACGCTCGTTTTGCCAGACCGTGATCGCCGCACGGCGGTCGGCAAACGAGGCGAAGACGCTGTCCGCCAGCCGGCTCAGTACATCGCGTGGTGCGCCTCCCTCGCCGAGAATCCGCCGGTACTCCGCGAGCAGCTCATCCACGTACTCGCGCAGCAACTCCTCGACGATGGACTCCTTGGAGTCGAAGTGGTGGTAGAGGCTGCCTGATAGCACTCCCGCCGCCTCGGCGATGTCACGTACCGTCGTAGCCTTGAAGCCGCGCTCGGCGAACAGGTCGGCGGCCAGCCGCAAGATCTCGGCCCGGCGATCAGAGGCGCTCCGCTCCGCGGCCGCGCCTTCGGCCGGCCGCCGTCCGGCTGCAGGCCGGCGGTCACCCTGTCCTCGGCTGGCCTTTGCGTCTCCCCGGGAGTCGCCGCGCCCGCCGCGCCTCCGCTTCTCGCTCGTTTGCGTGACCATCCCTTCAGGCTGCCGGATCCGCCCTCGGGCACTTGTCCTGCCGGATTGACCAGATGGCCGGCGTCCGGGCGCAGTCTACCAAGCAAGCGCTCGGTTGAGAGCATACCAGAGTTCGGCTCTGAGCGGCTATCGCACAGGACAGGGCGCTGGCACCGTGACATCCCGGCCTGCCGGGGGAGACTGCCATGTCGCCGGCCAAGGTCACGTCCAAGGGCCGTCTCAGGGCTACCGCCCACGCAGAGAGTCTGGTCCGTTCGCCGGTTAGGTCGTCGAGTCGATGCCGTCGAGCACGATCGAGAGATATTGCTCGGCAAGCTGCTTGATCGTCAACCTGCCCTCGGGGCGGTACCATCGCGCGGCCATCCACACCACGTCTCTGATGAAACGGTAGGCCAGCTTCGGGTCAAGCCCCTTGCGGAACTCGCCGGAGCGGATGCCGCGCCTGATCACCTGGGTCCAGAGCTGCTCGGTCTCGGCTTCTGCGCCTGCCACGAAGGCGAACCTCGGGACCTCCCGGAGGTGCAGGCCCTCGCTCTGCCAGACCAGGATCGCCGGACGGTGCCGCTCGAACGACGCGAACGCGGTAGACACCAGCTCGGTGAGCATCTCACGCGCCGTCCCGCCCTCCTCGACGATGCGTCGGTATTCCGGGAGCAACGCGTCGATGTAGGCCCGAAGCAGCTCATCCATAATCGACTCTTTGGAGTCGAAGTGGTGGTACAGGCTGCCCGACAGCATCCCGGCCGCCTCGGCGATGTCGCGGACCGTGGTCGCCTTGAAGCCCCGGTCAGCGAACATGTCGGCGGCGAGCTGGACGAGCTCAGCCCGCCGCTCGGAACCTCCCCGGCCGTCGGCCCCGTCGGCCGCGGACCGACGCCTCCCGTTATTTGGCCCGTGCTCGGCCTCTACGGCTGGCTGGCCGGTACTGCCGCCTGTCCCGGCGCGGCTACGCTGGCCGCGCCTGTCGTTCCCCTTGTCGGCCATGTTCCTCTCCTCGTTGTCCATATATCAGTATGGACGATCCACCGACCAAACGCTTCCTTGGCCGGCCGGCGCGTTGACCGTGCCGCCGCCCCGTCGGTAGGATTCTAGCAAGCAAGCGCTCGCTTGGAGAAACGACACGTTCGCATGACACACCCGACCGCGACGGCAGGCATCCGGATGGCGCCCGCCGTGTCCGCGCTGACCGAAGGCTACTGGCACGCCGCGCAGCAGCGACAGCTGGCCATCCAGCGCTGCGGCACGTGCCTGCGGTTCGTGCACTTCCCTGAGTGGTCTTGTCCCTTCTGTCAGGGACGGGAGCTGGAATTTGAACCAGTCTCCGGCCGCGGGCGGGTGCACACCTTCACCATCGTGCACCGGACCGCGGCTCCCGGCTTCGCTGATCGCGTGCCGTACGTCCTGGCCTGGGTGGAACTGGCAGAGCAACCGGGTTTGCGGGCATTCGGCAATGTTGGCGGGTGCTCACCTCAGGAGGTGCATATCGGCATGCCAGTGCGGGCCTGCTTCGAAGAGATCAGCGGATTCGGCCTGGTCCCGAATTTCACGCTCGACCGCCAGGAGGATTGACGTGGCCGATGAGCCGGCCCGGGTCGGAAATGTTCTGTACCCGGTTCCTGATGTGGCCGCCGCCGTGGCCTTCTACCGAGATGGCCTGGGGCTGGCGGTGAAGTTCCAGGACGGGACCCGGTACGCGGCCCTCGACGGCGGCGGGGTGACCTTTGCGATCGCGGCGGCGGAGGAGAGCGTCGCCGGCCCGGTGCCCGCCGCCTCGTTCAAGATCGCCGACACCGACCTGACCGCTGCCGTGGAACGTCTCACCGCGGCCGGGGCAACCGTCGTCAGCCCGGCGACCGAGGGACCGCACGAGATCCGGGCAGCGCTCCGCGATCCGGCCGGCAATCCTTTCGTGATCTACGCTTCGAGGCCCCGATGAGCGAGCAGCCAGCTGACGTGGTGGTCTACGAACGGCGCGGTCCTGTCGCACTGGTCACGATGAACCGGCCGGAATACCGCAACGCACAGAACTCCAAGATGACCTACGCACTGGACGACGCCTTCTACCGCGCTGTCGAGGATGACGACGTCAAGGTCATAGTGCTAGCGGGCGCCGGGAAGCACTTTTCCGCCGGTCATGACATCGGCACGCCCGGGCGCGATGTGGATACCAGCTACGAACGGCGGGCCGTGCTGCAGTGGGACCATGTCGGCAGGCCGGGCGGTGAGCTGCGCTGGGCTCGTGAGCAGGAGGTATACCTGGGCATGTGCCGGCGGTGGCGGGAGATCCCCAAACCCACCATCGCCATGGTCCAGGGTGCCTGCATCGCAGGGGGCCTCATGCTGGCCTGGGTCTGCGACCTCATCGTCGCCAGCGAGGACGCCTTCTTTGCCGACCCGGTGGTCCGCATGGGCTTGCCGGGGGTCGAGTACTTTGCGCACCCCTGGGTGCTCGGACCCCGGCTCGCCAAGGAATTCCTGTTCCTTGGCGAGCGGATGCCAGCCCGGCGTGCCTACGAGATCGGCATGGTTAACCGGGTGTACCCGCGCCCTGATCTGGAATCCGCGACGCTCGAGATGGCCGAGGCTGTCGCCCGGATGCCGCGGTTCGGTCTGACCCTGGCCAAGAAGGCCGTCAACCAGGCCGAAGACCTGATGGGATTGCATGCCGGCCTGGATTCGGTGTTCGGCCTGCATCACTTCGGGCACGCTCACAACGCCGAGATCAGCGCCGACTCGCTATCCGGCCTGGATGCCCGGGCGATGCGGGACACGTCGGCGCGATGAGCCTGCGCGATCAGGCGGCGATTGCCGGGCTGGGGTGGGCCGGCTACTCGAAAGACTCGGGAGTGAGCACCCTGACCCTGGCCCTGCGGGCCATCCACGCCGCGCTCGAGGACGCGGGTCTGGACCTGGCCGCAGTCGACGGAGTCGCCACGCACGGCGTCGGCGACTCCGCTCCGGCCGCGGTGGTCGCCGCCGCCTTGGGCCTGCGCGACATCCGGTTCATCCTCGACCAG
Organism: uncultured Actinomycetota bacterium; assembly: GCA_963808615.1. Lineage (GTDB taxonomy): Bacteria > Actinomycetota > Actinomycetes > Streptosporangiales > Streptosporangiaceae > Palsa-504. The sequence goes on along the minus strand of CAWEGV010000013.1, from coordinate 306,275 downwards.
GTTGGCGGCGGGGGCGTCTCCGCCGCCGCCGTCGGCTACGCGGCGATGGCCGTCGCGCTTGGCCAGGCGGACACCGTCGTGGTCTGGCGCGCTCTGAACGCCCGGTCGGAGTTCCGGATGGGCGGCACCGGCCGGGCCGCTCCGGCACTGGCCGAGTTCCAGTACCAGGTGCCGTACGGCTATCTCGCGCCGCCGCAGCAGTTCGCCATGATCGCCAGGGCGTACCTGAGCACGGGGCGGGTCAGCGAGAAGGTCCTCGGCACCGTCGCGGTCACTCAGCGCGCATATGCGCAGCTAAATCCGCATGCCATGATGCGCACGCCGATCACCATGGAGGATTACCTCGCCTCACCGTGGGTCGCGGAGCCGCTGCGCCGGCTGGACTGCTGCCTGGAAAGCGACGCGGCGGTCGCGCTCGTCGTGACCAGCGCCGCGCGGGCGCGGGCTCTGCGCCAGCCGGCCATCCTGATTTCCGGGTTCGCTGCCGGGGGCGGGATGACGCTGTACAACACAGGAAGGACCGACCTGGTGCCGAGTGCCGCTCGTGACCTGGCCCCCCGGCTCTACGCCAGCGCGGGCATCGGCCCCGGCGAGGTCGATATCGCCGAGCTCTACGACGCCTTCACGTTCCTGGTCCCGCTTCAGCTGGAGGACTACGGGCTGGTTCCGGCAGCGGAGGTCGGCGCATTCATTCTTGATGGAGGGACCGGGCCCGGCGGGCGGCTGCCCGTCAATACCCACGGCGGCCACTTGTCCGAGGGCTACGTACACGGGCTGAATCACGTCGCCGAGGCTGTGACGCAGCTTCGCGGCCACGCGGGCGGCCGGCAGGTGCCCGGTGCCGCGGTGTCCCTGGTCAGCGGGCAGCCCGGTTATGTCGGCGGGGCCACATCAGCGCTCGTCCTTCGCCGGGCCGCGTGATGGCCGCGCAGGGGGACCGGGACTCGGCCTGGTGGTGGGAACAGCTGGCCGCGCACCGGCTCATGCTGCAACGCTGCGAGCAGTGCGGCACGCTGCGCTGGCCCCCTCGGGCCGCATGCGGCGCATGCGGCGGCTTCACCACTGCTGAAGTCGAAGCGAGCGGACGCGGCCAGGTAGCCAGCTGGACCGTCACCCACCGGAGCTTCCTGCCGCACCTCAAGCCGCCGTATGTCGTTCTCCTGGTACGCCTGGCGGACCAGGATGACCTGGTCCTGCCCGGCGGCTGGGACGGCCCGCCGGATGGCGCCGGGCTGCGGATCGGGCTGGAGGTCCAGGCTGGCTTCGGCAGCGCCGCGCCGGATCAGGCCCTGCTGTACTGGCGTCCCGCGGAACAGGAGCAGCTATGACAGACGAGCGGCAGCTGGTACCAGAGCCCGAGGTGAAGGACGCGCTCCGGCGGCTGGGAGTAACCGTGCCGGCCGGCATCACCCATGCCGACCCAGAGCAGCTGGCCGCCGCCGCGCGGGAGCTGACGCCGCCGCTGGTACTGAAGGCCTTCGGCGCCGGGCTGCTGCACAAGACCGAGGCCGGCGCGGTCTTGCTCGGCCTGCAGCATGATGAACTGAGCGCGGCCGCGCGCCAGATGGCCGGCCGGCTGGAGAGCGTCGGCCTGGAGGCAGCCGGCTTCCTGGTCGAGGAGCAATGCCGCAGCGGGGGGATCGAGCTGATCGTGGGCTTGGTCGAGCGCCCGCCCTACGGCCACCTGGCCCTGCTCGGCCTCGGCGGCACGCTCACGGAAGTCATCGACCGGGGGGTTACCCGGCTGGCCCCGCTGTCCGCTGATGGGGTGGAGGAAATGCTGCAGGCCTTCCCGGCCGCGCGGCTGTTCGACGGGGTACGCGGCGGGCCGGCGCTGGACCGTACCGCGCTGGCCGGGCTGCTCGCCGCGGTCGCTGGTGATCAGGGGCTCCTCGCGCGCTTCGGATCCCGGCTGTCAGAGCTCGAGTGCAACCCGGTGCTGCTTTCACCCTCAGGCGCGACAGCCCTCGACGCCCGGCTGCTCCTGCACGAAAATCCGGCGCCACCGACGCCCGAGGCGGCCGGCACGGATTTCAGCCCGCTCTTCCGGCCCCGTGCTATAGCGGTGGCGGGAGCGTCCGCCAGCAAGCAGGGCTTCGGGAACCGTTCCCTGGCCGCCTACCGAACCGTGGGCTGGACCGAGGACCTGTATGCCGTGCATCCCACTGCCGCGGTCATCGACGGCGTGCCCGCCGTGCCCTCACTGGGCAAGATCCCAGGCGGCGTGGACTACTTGCTGGTCACGGTCGCTGCCGCCCAGACTCCGCCGCTCCTCGAAGCCTCGGCCGGGCGGGCACGGTTCGCCCAGGTGCTCAGCGGCGGTTTCGGGGAGACGGGAGAGGACGGACGCTTGCTGGAGGACGAGCTGCTGCGGGCCGCGCGAGCCGCGGGCGTGCGCCTGCTCGGCCCCAACTGCCTCGGCACCTACTGCCCGGACGGCCGTCAGGTTTTCACCCTGGGCGCCTCGCTCGAGGCCGGCCCGGTGTCGGTGGTGTCCCAGAGCGGCGGGCTGGCCGGAGACATCACGATGGTCGGCGTCAAGCGCGGTGTCCGGTTCGCCAAGGTGGTGAGTGCCGGCAATGCCATCGACGTAACCCCGGGGGAGCTGCTCGAGTGGCTGGTTGACGACCCGGATACCAGCGTGCTCGGGCTTTACCTTGAAGGGCCGCGTGATGGAGGGCGCATCGTCCGCGCCCTGCGGCGCGCACGCGGCCGCAAGCCGGTCGTCGTGCTGGTCGGCGGGACCAGCAGCCAGGGAGCGCAGGCGGTCGCGTCACATACCGGTTCCATGGCAGGCGACGAGCGGCTCTGGGATGCCATCTGCGCCGCCACCGGGGCCGTGCGCGTCGCCGCGCCCGAGGACCTGGTCGGAGCGCTGCTTTACCTGCAGCAATATGCCGGGGTTGCGGCCCCCGCCGACGCCGGAGTGCTGGTCATCGGTGTCGGCGGCGGCGCCTCGGTGCTCGCCACCGATGCCTGTGACCGGGCTGGACTCCGGCTGGTCCGGGTACCCCCCGACGTGCAGCAGGAGCTGCGCAGTGCAGGCTTCGGCGCAGGAACGTCGCTGGCCAACCCGATGGAGGTGCCGATCGGCCCGGCTGCGCCGCCGGAGCTCGTCACGCGAGCCCTCGACCCCGTGGTCGCTGCGCAGCCGTACTCGGACGTGCTGGTGCACGTCAACGTGCAGAGCTACTACTCCTACGGCAGCGGCGCCCTGGACTCGCTGCTTGCCCTGATCGCCCAGCTGGCGTCGTGGCGGCCCGGGCACCTCCGGCTCGCGCTGGTAGCCCGCAACCTCGATGCTGCCGCCGGAGATGGCATCGACCAGCTGCGCGCGGCTGCCGTGCGTCACGGGCTGCCGCTGTACCCGACGCTGGATGCTGCGGCAGTGGCTGTCGCGGCGGCCCGCCGGTTCGCGGCCAGCCGCACATGAGCAGCCCGGTGCGCGATGCCGCGGCTCTCGTAGGAATCGGGATGACCCCGCTCAGCCGGGAGTCAGGGCGAAGCGTGCTGCAGCTCGCGGTTGAGGCCGCGGAACTGGCGCTGCAGGACGCCGGCTTCGCCGCGGGTGATATCGACGCAGTGCTGAGCTATCACATGAACGACTCTGCCCCCGTCCCGTACGTCGCGCGATCGCTGGGAATCGACCCGCTCGGCTGGCACAACGAGATCTTTGGCGGAGGAACGCAGTCTGCTTCCATCCTCGGGGACGCGGCGATGCTCATCACCTCAGGCCTGGCGCGGCGGGTCCTCATCTTCAGGGCGCTGAACGGCCGTTCGGGAAAGCGGATGAGCCAGGCCCCGCTGCGCATGGGGGCAGGAGCCGAGGAGCAGTTCACCCTTCCCTACGGGATGCTGGGCCCGGTGCACCTGTTTGCCCTCGCCGCCCAGCGCTGGCTATCGGACCGCAAGCTCGGTCCCGAAACGCTCGGCCACGTCGTGGTCAGCTCCCGCGTCCATGGCGCGGGCAATACCCGGGCCATGCTCCGCACGCCCATGACGCTCGACGAATACCTGGCCAGCCCCATGGTTGCCTCACCCTTGCGCCGCGCGGACTGCTGCCTGGAGACTGACGGCGCCGCGGCCGTCATCGTGGCCTCGGCCCGCGACTTCCCGGATGCGCCCCGCCTGCGTGCCGTCGTGCGCGGCGGCGGCAGCGGTAGTAGCACCATGGACAAGACCGATGACGTGGCACGGGTCTTCTCCGCCTACCTGGCCCCCTCGCTGTATCAGGCGGCCCGGATGGCTCCCCGTGATGTCGACGTGGCCATGCTCTACGACGCGTACTCCTACCTCGTGCTCGCCCAGCTGGAGGACTTCGGCTTCTGCGGCCGAGGGGAGACGCCGACGCTCGGTCCTGGCTCGCCGGTCGTGAACCCTAATGGCGGCCTGCTGTCCGAGGGCTACGTGCACGGCCTCAACAACGTGCTGGAGGCCATCAGGCAGCTGCGCGCAGGTGCCTCCGTCGCCCTGGTCACCGGCTTCGGGGGAAGCTACGGTAGCGCCGCGGTCCTTACCCGTGACTGACCAGCCTGGCTACAGGTCACGCTTGAAGTGCGGGATGACCTTCTCGCCCCAGTGCTTGAGGGTCTCCATGCATGCGGACTGCGGCACCGTGCCCATCTGGACCAGGCACATGATCTCATCGGCGCCCGCGTCCCGGAGCTGCTCCGCATATTCGATCGCCCGCTGCGGGCTGCCGTAGGCGTGGTTGACGTTGAACGGCGCCTCAGTCTCTGGCGTGATCGGGATGTCCTGCTCCTGCAGCCGGGCCATATGGGTGTCCCGCCGGCGCTTCAGGTTCTCCTCGACGTTGTCGTAGTCGAGTTCCAGCGACGGCGGGTCGCCGCCGCCGTACCAGTAGGCAATCGATTCCGAGAAGAACTGCTGGCCCCGCATCCCCATCTTCTTCGCCAGTTCGGCGTCGTCCAGCACGATCGTCGGGCACAGGGCCACCAGCGTGTGGTTGATCTCCGTCGAGACCTGGGTCTCGGCGGTGCGTGTGGTCGCCGCCGCTTCGTCGTAGATCTTCCGGTAGGTGCGGACTTCCTCGACGCCACCGAAACCCATGACGAGCGCGCCCACGCCGTACTCGGCGGCCAGCCGGACAGTGTCCTTCTTCGTGCAAGCCAGGTACAGCGGGGGATGCGGGCGCTGCACCGGGCGCGGCAGGACCTTGAAGTACTTGTCCGGCGCCGGCTCGATGTCGAGCAGCTTGCCGTGCCATTCGAAGGTGTCGTGCTGCCACACCGACCCGATGATCCGCAGCGCCTCGTCCACCTCCGGGTAGGTCCGCTCCGGGTCCACCTGGCACAGCGACATCTCCTGCCGCGTCGCGCCGCGCCCAGCGCCCAGGTTGACCCGCCCGCCGGAAAGGATGTCGAGCATGGCGGCCCGCTCGGCTACCCGCACAGGGTGGTTGTAGTTGAACGGCATGCAGACGACGCCATGCCCGATCCGCATCCGCTGCGTGCGGGCAGCCACCCAGGTCAGGAAGATTTCCGGGGCGCTCATATGCGCATACCACTCCAGCGCATGGTGCTCCACGGCCCACACCCCGTCGAAGCCGACCTGCTCGCCATACACCGCCTGGGTCACGCAATCGCGAAGAAGCTGCTGCTCGCTGTCCGGCGAGGAGTCGGTCGTCTGCGCTTCGAAGACCATCGAGAACTTCATGGCGGGTTCATTCCTCCGGAATCGACATGGGTGGGCGCCTGGCTCCCATTACTCCGTGCAGCCGGATTCATGCCGAGCGTGCCAGGCTCTCGGCTTGAGCCGGTCCAGCGCCAGCGCAGCCGCGCACGGTGCTGGACATGCCGCGCTCAGGGCGACCCGCCGGCGAAGACGCGTAGCCGTGGCCTGCGTCCGAGGTGGCGAGCGCGCCGCAACCGGATCCTGGACACAGTCACCTCCAGGCGCTCACGCTCGATCTGAGCCCCTGCGCTGTCGCCGGCTGCCTCAGCCGCCTGCAGGCGGCGGCGCAGGCGCAGCACAGCCTCCGCGCCCTGACGGCAGGCGGCGGTGCAGTGCACCCGTCCCGCCGATCTGCTGAATGCCGGGACAGGAAGACCACATGTGGGGCATAGGGCCGGCGTCACATCTGTACCCTACCAAGCGCATGCTTGGTTAGCTAGAGTGGTTGATGACGAAGGGAGGCCGTCCATGCCTAGGCCGTTCAAGTTCGGCGCTGTCGTGCGGCTGGCAGCAGGCCCCAAGGAGTGGGCACAGAAGGCGCGCATGCTCGAGGATTCCGGCTTCGACGTACTTTTCGTGCCGGACCATTTCGTAGGCCCGCGCTTCGCCCCGATTCCGGCCATGATGGCCGCGGCGTGCGCCACCACGCGCTTGCGGGTCGGCACGATGGTGCTGGCCAACGACTACCGGCACCCGGCAGTGCTCGCCAAGGAAGCAGCCACCATTGACGTGCTCTCCGACGGCCGGCTGGAGCTCGGCATCGGGACCGGCTGGATGCGAGGGGACTATGACAAGGCTGGCCTGGTCTTCGACTCGCCGGCGGTACGTTTCGAGCGTCTCATCGAGTCGATCAAGGTACTCAAGGGGCTCTGGACACAGGAGAGCTTTACTTTCACCGGAAAGCATTACCAGATCAGCAACCTCGAGTCCGATCCCAAGCCAGTCCAGCGGCCGTATCCCCGGCTGCTGCTCGGCGGCGGCGGCCCGAAGATGCTCCAGCTGGCCGCCGCCGAGGCGGATGCCATCAACCTCGCGGTCCAGGTACGCGCGGACGGCAGCGCACCCAATGAGCGGGACACCGGACTCGACGCCTTCATCAAGAAGATAGAACTCGTGCGCCAGGCGGCCGGGCCGCGGCTGGCTGCACTTGATATCGGCACGAGCGTGCAGCAGATCGGAGAGGCCAGCCGGCTGGAATCCTGGAGCGCGGCCAACGTCGGCCCGCAAGCCGAGACGCCCCAGGTCCTCATGGGCAGTGTCGCCGACCGGGTGGACAAGCTCCGGTTCTGGCGGGACACGCACGGCCTCAACTACTTCGTTCTCCATAACGACAAAGACCTTGACGAATTCCTGCCCGTAGTGGAAAAGCTCGCCGGCTCATGAGCATCCGGGTAGTGCACGGTCCCCCGGCGGCTCCCGTGCTGACCAGAACCGTATAACCCGTCTGCACAGGAGGTTGCTCATGCCTGGTTCGGTCATTACCGGCGGTGCTCGCACGCCGATCGGCAAGCTGTCCGGGGCGCTGAAGGATTTCAAGGCCGCGGACCTGGGCGGCATCGCCATCGCGGCCGCGCTGGAGAGGTCCGGGATCACCGGCGAGCAGGTCGGTTACGTGATCATGGGTCATGTGCTGCAGGCCGGCGCCGGGCAGATCACCGCGCGGCAGGCCGCCGTCCGCGGCGGTATCCCGATGACCGTCCCGGCTGTCACGGTGAACAAGGTGTGCCTGTCCGGCCTGGATGCCATCGCGCTGGCTGACCAGCTGATCGGCTACGGGGAGTTCGACGTGGTGGTGGCGGGCGGGATGGAGTCGATGACCAACGCGCCGCACTTGCTGTCCGGGGCCCGGTCCGGGTACCGGCTGGGGAACGGCGAGCTGGTCGACTCGATGTTGTACGACGGGCTGTTCTGCGCGTTCGATGAGCTGGGCATGGGCGCGGCGACCGAGACCTATACCAAGCTGGCGAACATATCCCGCGCCGAGCAGGACGCGTTCTCAGCGGCCTCGCACGGCCGGGCCGCCGCGGCGGCCAAGAACGGCCTGTTCGCCGACGAGATCGTCCCGGTCCCGGTGCCGCAGCGCAAGGGCGACCCGGTGCTGGTGACCGAGGACGAGGGGATCCGCCCGGACACCACCGCCGAGTCCCTGGCCCGGCTGCGCCCGGCGTTCGCCGCCGACGGCACGGTCACCGCCGGGTCGTCCTCGCAGATCTCCGACGGTGCCTGCGCGGTCGTAGTCATGTCCCGGGCCAAGGCCAAAGAACTCGGCGCGCCAGTGCTGGCCGAGATCGGCGCGCACGCCGTGGTAGCCGGCCCCGACCCGTCCCTGCTGTCCCAGCCGTCCAACGCGATCAAGAAGGCAGCGGCCCGCGAGGGCGTGCCGATCGATCTGATCGACCTGTTCGAGATCAACGAGGCGTTTGCCTCGGTGGCCATCCAGTCCATGCGCGACCTGGACATCGGCAGCGACATAGTCAACGTCAACGGCGGCGCGATCGCGATGGGGCACCCGATCGGCGCCTCAGGGGCCCGCATCGTGCTGCACCTAGCCAACGAGTTGCGCCGCCGGGGCGGCGGGACCGGCGCCGCGGGGCTATGCGGCGGCGGCGGCCAGGGCGACGCCCTCATCATCAAGGTCCCATCCTGACGAAACGGAGGTAACAGCGTGGCAGACATGAACGGGCAGGTCGCACTGGTGACCGGAGGGATCCGCGGCATCGGGCTAGCCATCTGCGAGCGGCTGATGAACCGCGGCATCACGGTCGCGGCGGGCTTCTCCTCGAACCATGATGCGGCCCAGCTGTTCGCCGATAAGTACGCCGACCACGGCGTGAGCATCCACCAGGGCAACATCGGCTCCAACGACGACTGCGAGCGGACCATCGGCGAGGTCCTGGACCGGCACGGGCACCTGGACATCCTGGTCAACAACGCCGGCATCACCGTAGACAAGACGGTCAGGAAGATGACCCCGGCCGAGTGGGACCGCGTCATCCACGTCAACCTGTCCGGCACGTTCTACCTGTCCCGGGCGATCCTGCAGCACATGCTCGACCGCGGCTACGGCCGGATCATCAACATCTCCTCGGTGATCGGCTCGGCTGGCGGGTTCGGCCAGGCCAACTACGCCGCGGCCAAGTCCGGCCTGTTCGGCCTGACGATGAGCCTGGCGCTGGAGACCGCGAGCAAGGGCATCACCGTCAACACCGTCACCCCCGGGTACATCACCACCGACATGACCGCGGCGGTGCCCGCCAGCGTGATGGACAAGCTCATCGAGCGCATCCCCGTGGGCCGGCTCGGCGAAGCCAACGAGGTCGCCCGCGTGGTGGAGTTCCTCGCCGACCCCGAATCGGGCTACATCACCGGCCAGGTCTATCCGGTCAACGGCGGCCTCTACATGTAGCTGCTAGCGGGCTCGGGCTCGGAAATTCCACCCGAGGCGTGCCGGCAGCTGGTCAAAAGTGCGGTCCGGCATGCCTGGTCCTTGGCCACATCTGTGATAGCTTGCAATTTACCAAGCAAGCGCTAGTGCGAATGGAGATAACGTGACGGACGCCAGTCCCTCGGTCTTCATTACCGGCTGCTCGAGCGGTTTCGGGCTGAGTCTGGCGGTAGAGCTGGCGCGCCGGGGATGGCAGGTGCTCCCAAGCATGCGTGATCCGGGGAAGCGAGCGGCGCTCGACCGGGCGTGGACCGAGGCCGACCTGGACGGCAGCCCGCACGTTATCGCCCTCGACGTGCGCTCGCTTGACTCGGTGCGTGCCGCCGCCGAGGCCGTGACCGACCGGCTCGGCGGACCGCCCGATGCGCTCGTGCACAGCGCGGGGTACACCACTGTCGGGTTCTTCGAGGACCTCACGGCCGACCAGGTCCGCGACGTAGTGGAGACCAACCTGCTCGGGGTCATGGAGGTGACCAGGGCCTTGCTGCCCGGCATGCGCAGCCGCGGCAGCGGGCGGATCATGGTGCTGAGCAGCAACGCGGTCAACGTGCCGCATCCGTTGTTCGCGCCGTACGCGGCGACGAAGTGGGGTCTGGAGGGATGGGCGGAGGCACTGGCCATGGAGCTCACGCCGTTCGGCGTCCACGTCCTGGTCGCCCAGCCCGGCGCGCATCGTACCCATTTTTCGGACAATCTCCAGCCGGCGCTGCCGCCCGGTTCCGCCTACGCTGAGACCTTCGCCACCGTGATGAAGCCGCTGGAGTGGCTGGGCCAGCACCAGCGCGACCCGGCCCCTGCGGTGCGCGCCATGGCAGACGTCCTGGAGTCGCCACGGCCGGCGTTTCGCACCCGTCTCGGCCCAGATGCCATCGCCTGTGCCCTGGCCGCGCGGGTGTTGCCCTACCGGGTACGCAGCGGGCTTCTCGCCCGGTTCCTCCGCCTGCCCGCCGCCCACAAGAGGGCTCCCGCTGCCCGGCCCGGACAGCTCAATCACAGCTCAGCGACCTAGCCGTCAGCCGCACCCGACTCGCCCCTCCAGCCAAGACGCGAGCGTACGGCGCCGGATGCCAGGTGGCGGGCAGCGGGGGCTGGCCAGCTTCGACGTGGCGGGGAAGGTGGACCAATGCCGCCGGTGAACCTGACACTTTGGTCCGGCACCCTTGGCCAATACGACTTCGCGGTCCGGCTGGATTGCGCGGCGCGCGCAGGTTATCAGGCGATGTCTGTGGGCCCGTGGGACTGCCGGTCGCCCGGTGAGACGGCGTCGAGAGCCGTGGAGCTGCGCAAAGCGGCCAATGACGCGGGGATCGCGCTCAGCACCCTCGATCCGTTTACCTCGTGGCTTCGCCTGAAGGACGCGCCATCGAACAGTGCCGCGGCTGAACAGGTTCATTACGCCAGGCTGTTCGCGTCCTATCAGCCGGCCGAGATCTTCACGATGGCAGCAGAGTTGGGCGCCCCCACGGTTAGCGCTGTTGCGCCTGCTGGCGGGATTTGCAAGCTGGCGGAGGCCGTGGAGGGGTTTGCCGCCGCCTGCCATGAGGCCGCCAGATACGGACTGAACGTGCAGCTGGAGTTCATGCCGTTCACCGGCATCCGCGATCTCCTGCGCGCCTGGCAGGTGGTGTCCGCGGCGGGAGCTGCCAATGGTGGCGTGGTCTTGGATGTATGGCACTTCCGACGTAGCGGCTCATCGCTGGCGGAGCTGGCTGCGGTTCCCGCGGATCGGCTGTTCACGGTTCAGCTGAGCGATGGCCCGGCTGAGCCGGAGCCGGATCTCTGGCACGCGGCGTCACACGATCGGTTGCTGCCTGGCGCCGGGCAGCTTGATGTCGCCGGGATTCTCCGGGCAGTGCGCGCAACGGGCGCGCGGCCGGACTTCGGCCCGGAAGTTGTCTCCGACTCACTGTCTACGCTGGGAGCTCTTGAGGCCGCAACACGTGCCGCAGCAGCGTCGCACCGGGTGTTGGAGGAAGCGGGTTTTTGAGCACAGTCTTCCAGCCTGACCGCAGCCTGGCCCGGCCCACAGTACGCTCCGCGCCCCGGCGTGGCTTGTGCCCGGCTGGCCGAAGCTTGTGGGCGAATTTCCCTCGCTACGATAACCAAGCAAGCGCTTAGCAGGAGGCGTCCATGGGTGGATGCATGGACACCCGGACCCTTGCACGCAGTGTCATTCACGGTGACATACTTCGACGCAGATGCTCTGTACACCGGGGCGCCGTACAAGCAGACCGACGAGCTCAGCCCGCGGCTGCGTGTTAACGAGCCTTTCGACCGCCCGAGGTTTCCGCTCCTGCCGGCGTAGGTTTCGCTGCCGCCGGTGTTTTCTCCGAACAAGCGACCCGGAATCGAGGTTCGGTGGCCCAGGCCAGATGGTCATCACCCGCGTTTACTACCTCGCGGTGCCAGCGGGGGTTTGTGTCGGAAGTCCCCTGCGGTTACGATAACCAAGCAAGCGCTTGGCAGGAGGATGTCCATGGGAGTATCGGTGTCCCGGCGCGGCCACGTGGCCGAGGTGGAGGTGGACTACCCGCCGGTCAACGCGTTGCCGGTAAGCGGGTGGTTTGACCTCGCGGACGCCCTGCGCACGACGGGGGCGGACGCCGACGTGCACGTCGTGGTGCTCGCCGCCACGGGGCGAGGCTTCAACGCCGGAGTCGACATCAAGGAGATGCAGCGCACCGAGGGCTTTACTGCCCTGATCGGCGCCAACCGGGGCTGCGCGGCCGCGTTCGCTGCCGTCTACGACTGCCAGGTGCCGGTTGTCGCTGCCGTTCACGGCCATTGCCTGGGCGGGGGGATCGGGCTGGCCGGGAATGCCGACGTCGTCATCGCCGCCGACGACGCCAGGTTCGGCCTGCCCGAAGTTGACCGGGGCGCGCTAGGCGCCGCCACGCACCTGGCCCGGCTAGTGCCTCAGCATCTGATGCGCGCGATGGTGTACACCTCTCGCACGATCACCGCCCAGGAACTGCTCCAGCACGGGTCGGTGCTCCGTGTCGTTCCGCCCGGGGAACTGAGGGCCGCGGCGCACGAGATCGCCGAGGAGATAGCAGCCAAGGACCCGTACATCATCCGGCTCGCCAAGGAGTCGCTCAACGGCATCGATCCGGTCGACGTACACCGCTCATACCGCTTCGAACAGGGCTTCACCTTCGAGATAAACCTCTCCGGCCAGGCTGACCAGCACCGCGACGCGTTCCTGAGGTCCTCATGACCGACAAGACGACATCGATCGGCGAGGTCGTGGCCGCACTGCACAGCGGCATGACCATCGGGATCGGCGGCTGGGGATCTCGGCGCAAGCCGATGGCCCTGGTCCGGGCCATCGCCAACTCAAGTGTCACCGATCTTACGATCGTCTCCTACGGCGGCCCGGATGTGGGTCTGCTGGTGGCCGCCGGCAAGGTGAAACGCGTGGTCACCGGGTTCGTCTCCCTGGACTCGATCCCGCTCGAGCCGCACTTCCGCGCCGCCCGCCAGGCCGGCCGCGTCGAGCTGACCGAGCTCGACGAGGGCATGCTCCAGTGGGGCCTGCTGGCGGCCGCTCACCGGTTGCCGTTCCTGCCCACCCGGGCCGGCCTGGGCTCGGACGTGCTCCGGGTCAACGAGGGCCTGCGCCTGGTCCGTTCGCCCTACGACGACGGGCAGGAACTCGTGGCCATGCCGGCGCTGCGCCTGGACGCCGCGCTGGTTCACGCCAACCGCGCCGACGCGGCAGGCAACGGGCAGTTCCTCGGGCCGGACCCCTACTTCGACGACCTGTTCTGTATGGCGGCAGGGCTGCGTTTCATGTCCTGCGAGAAGCTCGTCGCGACCGGCGACCTGCTCAAGGAAGGACCGGTGCAGACGTTGCGGATCAACCGGCTGATGACTGACGGGGTGATGGAGACTCCCAACGGTGCCCACTTCACCAGCTGTGTCCCCGACTACGGCCGCGATGAGCGCTTCCAGCGCGCCTACGCCGCCGCAGCCAGCGACCCGGAGCAGTGGGCGGAGTTCTGTCAGCGTTTTCTCGCTGGGGATGAGGCCGCCTACCAGCGCGCAGTGCGGGAGCACGCCGATGGCTGAGGTGACCCGGGCCGAGGTGTGCGTCGTCGCCTGCGCCGAGGCCTGGCGCGGCGACGGAGAGATCCTGGCCAGCCCGATGGGCCTCGTCCCGACTCTGGGGTGCAGGCTGGCCAAGCTGACGTTCGCGCCCGACCTGCTGATCTCCGATGGCGAGGCCTACCTGCTCGGCGAGGTGCCTCCGGCCGGGGCCGGCGCCGCCGCGCCGGTGATCGAAGGCTGGCTGCCGTACCGGACGGTCTTTGACGTCATCGGCAGCGGCCGGCGCCACGTCATGATGGGCGCCAGCCAGCTGGACCGTTTCGGCAACTCCAACATCTCGTGCATCGGTGACTGGGCGAAGCCGAAAGCTCAGCTGCTCGGCGTCCGGGGCGGCCCGGGCAACACCGTAAACCATGCCACCAGCTACTGGGTGCCGAAGCACTCCCGGCGCGTCTTCGTGCCCGAGGTCGACATGGTTTCCGGCGTCGGTACCGACCGTGCCCGCGCGGCCGGCCCTGCCGCCAGCCGGTTCCACGACCTACGAGTCGTCGTCACCGATCTGGCGGTATTCGACGCATCCGGGCCCGATGGCACGCTGCGGCTGCGCTCGCTGCACCCCGGCGTCACGCCACACGAGGTACAGGAGGCAACCGGCTTCAGCATCGATGCCTCTGTGGTCGGCGTCACCCGGCTGCCCACCGCGGAAGAGCTCACTCTCATCCGCACCGTGCTCGACCCCGACCAGCGACGTGATGGCGAGGTACGGTCATGACGATTCACACCAGGCTGACCAAGCTCACCGGGATACGGCATCCCATCGTGCAGACCGGCATGGGGTTCGTCTCGGGCGCCCGGCTCACCTCGGCGACGGCCATCGCTGGCGGGCTCGGAATCATCGCTTCCAGCACCATGTCGCTGGCCGAGCTCGCCGGGGCGATCCATGAGGTCAAGGAACGCACCGACGCGCCGTTCGGCGTCAATATCCGCTCCGACGCCTCAGACGCCGGGGACCGGGTCAGTCTCCTGATCCGCGAGCGTGTAGCGGTCGCCTCGTTCGCGCTCGCACCCAAGCGTGAGCTCATCGCCCGGCTCAAGGATGCCGGGATCATCACGATCCCGTCCATCGGCGCCAGGCGGCATGCGGAGAAGGTGGCCGAGTGGGGTGCGGACGCGGTCATCGTGCAAGGCGGCGAAGGCGGCGGCCACACCGGGGCGGTACCGACGACTGTCCTGCTGCCCCAGGTCGTTGACGCGGTCGGCATTCCTGTCATCGCTGCCGGAGGCTTCTTCGACGGCCGCGGCCTGGTCGCCGCGCTGGCCTATGGCGCCGAAGGGATCGCCATGGGCACCCGGTTCCTGCTCACCCAGGAGAGCACCGTCGGCCAGGCGGTGAAGGAGGTCTACCTCAGCGCCGGCGTAGACGGCACCGTCGTCACCAGGCGCGTTGATGGCGTGCCGCACCGCGTCTTGCGGACCTCCCTGGTCGACCGGCTCGAACGAGCCGGGCCGCTCACCCGGCTGCCGCTGGCGGTGCGCAACGCTGAGCGGTTCCGCCGGGTCAGCGGCATCTCCTGGCCGGACTTGATCCGGGAGGGGCTCGCCATGCGGCACGGTCAGGAGGTCAGCTGGAGCCAGCTGCTCATGGCCGCGAATACGCCGATGCTGCTGCGCGCCTCGATGGTGGACGGGCGCCCGGATCTGGGCCTGATGTCCTCAGGCCAGGTGGTCGGGGTCATCGACGACCTGCCAGCCGTCGGGGAGCTCATCGAGCGCATCGTCGACGAGGCCACCGACACGCTGGCCAAGCTGCCGCGGCTGGCCGGCTCACCGGTACCGGGCGCGGCGGGCTGACCGGACGGCGGTTCCCCGAGGACCGAAGCCTCGCCCGGACTCTATGCGCCAGACGGCAGAGATGGTACGCTTATCTCGATTTACCAAGCAAGCGCTTGGTTGAAGGGAGCGCCATGCGAATCCGTGCAGCGACAGTGCCGCCAGGGGCTGGGCGCATCCGGGCGTGGCTCCTGGCCGCGCTCGGCAGCATGGCGCTGGCCGCTCCGCACGATTGCCTGGCGTTGATCACCCCGCAGGATCACGGCGCCCCGCTGTCCGCCGCGGCGGATGCCGCATGAGTCAGCCCGCCAGAGGAGCCATGAGCACGGATTCCGGGCTGTTGCAGTTCGACTCCAAGCGGTTCCGCCAGGTGCTTGGCCATTACCCCACCGGCGTCACCGTAGTTACCGCAGTCGATGCGGACGGACGTCCGGTCGGTATGGCGGTCGGCTCGTTCACTAGTGTCTCGCTTGACCCGCCGCTGGTCGCGTTCTTGCCCGACAAGAGCTCGACCAGCTTCCCGCGTATCCGGAACGCATCGTCCTTCTGCGTCAACGTGCTGAGCGCGGAGCAGGAGCACGTATGCCGGGCCTTCGCGGCCAAAGGCCAGGACAAGTTCCAGGGTCTTTCCTGGCGCGCCGCCGGGTCGGGCGCGCCGATTCTTGACGGGGTCGTCGCCTGGATCGACTGCGGCTTCGAGGCGATCTACGAGTCCGGCGATCACTTCATAGTGATAGGGAAAGTCCGCGAGCTTGATGTGGCCAACCATGGCATGCCGCTGTTGTTCTTCCAGGGGGGCTACGGCCACTTCAAGCCGCTCTCGCTGACCGCGCCGGCCGAGACCGACATTATCGAGGCACTCCTGCTCGTCGACCACGCCCGGCCGCAGATGGAGCATGTCGCCGCCCAGCTGGATGCGGAATGCCTGGCCACTACCGTGGTCGCCGACCAGATGGTCATATTGGCGGCTACCGGCAAACCGCGCACCAACCTGGTGCCGACCCGGGTCGGGCAGCGAGTGCCGTTCGTGCCGCCCCTCGGCGCCCTGTGGCTGGCCTGGGCCGCGCCCGCAGAGGTGGACAACTGGCTGGCACGACTCGGCCCGCTCGGCGAGGACACCCGCCGCGGATACCTGGACATGCTGGCCAGGGTCCGTCGGCGTGGCTGGTCCATCGGACTGGGAAACGCCACTCACTCCGAGCTGGAGGCCGCGCTCGCCAGGCTGATGACCGAGCCCGGCCGGGCCGATGCGGAGCGGGCCGTGCGGCGGCTGATCGACCAGCTCGGCGGGGAATATGAGCCCGAGGACCTCCCTCCCGGCGGGGATTATGACGTCAGGAACATCACCGCCCCTGTTTTCGGCAGGACCGGGGAACCTGGCCTCACGCTGAGCCTGTACACACTGCCGCGCACCATGACGATGGCGGACATCGACCGCTACCAGCAGTGCCTGGTCGCAGCCGCGGAGGCCGTCACCGAGGCGGTAGGCGGGCGGCGGCCGCAATGAGGCGGGAGGCGGCGGAGTTGACCGACGTCCGGGAGCGCATGCGCTTCGGCATCTTCCTCGGCCCCTTCCACCGGCCGGAAGGCAACCCGACATGGGATCTGCAGCGCGATGTCCGCCTCGTGGAATGGCTGGACCAGCTGGGATACGACGAGGCGTTCATCGGCGAGCACCACTCCGGCGGCTGGGAGATCATCGGGAGCCCGGAGCTGTTCATCGCCTACGCCGCGGCTCGCACCCAGCGGATCCGGTTCGGGACCGGCGTCGTGTCCCTGCCGTACCACCATCCCCTGCAGGTTGCCGAGCGGTTCGTGCTGCTGGACCACCTGACGCGGGGGCGGGTGGTGCTCGGCGTGGGGCCGGGAGCACTCCCGTCGGATGCGATGATGATGGGCCTGGATTACAGCGAGCTGCGCGACCGGATGGAAGAGGCGCTAGAGGCGATCCTCGCGCTGCTCGACTCCGACGGCCTGGTCGACCGGAAGACCAGCTGGTTCGAATTGCGTCAGGCTCAGCTCCAGCTCAAGCCCTACACGCGGCCCCGTCCGGAGATCGCGGTCACCGCGGTCGTCTCGCCGGGCGGAGCCAAGCTCGGCGGCAGGCTCGGCTTGCCGATGATCAACTTCGGAGCGTCGAACCCAGCCGCACGCCAGGGGCTGGCCGGCCACTGGCAGGTGCTGGAGGAGGAAGCGGCCAGGGCTAACCGGGATGTTCCGCCCCGGCAGGCCTGGCGCCTGGTCAGCCCCATCCACATCGCACCCACCCGGGAGCAGGCCGAGCACGAGGTGCGTTTCGGGCTCGAAGAGTGGGCCGGCTATTTCTTCCGCGACGCCGGGATCTACAAGGCCGTCCGCGAGTCCTGCGGGCTGGATCCGGACGCTCCCCGGCTGGAGATTATCCGGCGGTCGGGCCTGGGCGTCATCGGCACGCCCGAGGATGCGATCGAGCACATCGAAGGACTGCAGCGTTCCTCCGGCGCAGGTTTCGGCACGTACCTCATCCTGGCCCATGACTGGGCCGACGAGGACGCCACCCGCCGGTCCTTCGAGCTGTTCGCGCGCTACGTCATGCCTCACTTCCAGGACAGCGCGACCCGCCGGCTGCAGAACTGGAACGCCTATCACGCCGAGGATGCCGCCCACATGAAGATGCTCAGCGACGCGCAGGCCCGGGCCCGGGCCAAGTACGAAGCGGAGAAGCAGGACCGTGGGTAGGCTCGCCGGCCGGGTCGCGCTCATCACCGGCGCCGCCCGCGGCCAGGGCGCGGAGGCTGCCCGGCGCTTCGCGGCCGAAGGCGCCCGGGTCATGCTGGCCGACGTGCTGGATGACGCGGGCCACGCGGTTGCCGCCGAGATCGGCCAGGCTGCTGTCTACGTTCACCTGGACGTCAGCGACGAGGATTCCTGGGCCAAGGCCGTCGCTGAGTGCGCGGCCCGGTTCGGCAAGCTCGACGCCCTGGTCAACAACGCAGGCATCTACCGTGTCGCACCGCTGGCCGAGACCACCCTTGAGGATTACCTGGCCATCACCGCGGTCAACGAGGTCGGGGTCTTCCTCGGGATGCGGGCGGCCGCCCCGGCGCTGGCCGAAGCCGGCGGCGGGACCATCGTCAACGTCTCCTCTACTGCGGCGATACTCCCGTTCCCCGGCGCCACGGCCTACGCGGCGTCGAAGGCCGCGGTACTGGGCCTGACCAAGGTAGCCGCAGGCGAATTCGGGCCCCTCGGAATCCGGGTCAACTCGGTTCACCCGGGCGCGGTCGATACTCCGATGATGGCTGACGTCGATACCGCGGCGGCCGGCCGCCTGCTGCCGCTGCGCAGGATCGGCACCACCGGCGACATCGCCGCGCTGGTGCTGTACCTCAGCTGCGAGGAATCGGCCTTCTGCACCGGGGCACAGTTCGTTGCCGACGGCGGACTGTGCGCCGGGCCGGTGTTCTCATGAGCCGGCTCGACGGGAAAGCTGCCGTGATCACCGGGGCAGCTCAGGGGATCGGGTTCGCGACCGCCGAGGCGCTGGCCGCGGAGGGCGCGAGCGTGACCGTCTTCGACATCAACCCCGCCGGGGCAGGCTCGGCCGCCGAACGGCTCGGCCCGGCAGCGCTGGCGGTTACCGGTGACGTAGCCGACGAGAAGGACGTCGCGCGGATGGTCGCAGCCACGATCGAGCGGTTCGGCAGGCTGGACATCCTGGTCAACAACGCCGCCGCCTTCGGCCCGGAAATCGAGGGCCTGGACAACGACGCGCAGACCACTCCCGTGGACGTGTGGGACCGGACGCTGGCGGTGAACCTGCGGGGCGCCTTCCTCGGCGCGCACTTCGCGCTTCCGCACATGCTGGCGGCGGGCGGCGGCGTGATCGTCAACATCTCGTCGACCTCCGCCTTCAGCGGCGACATCAACCACGTCGCGTACGCCGCGTCGAAGGCCGGCATGCACTCCCTGGCCCGGTCCATTGCCACCTCGCACGGCGCCCGGGGCATCCGGGCCAACGCCGTCGCCACCGGCCTGGTGCTCTCGCCCACGGCCCGGCACAACCTCGACTCCGAAAAGCTCGGCGTCTACCGGCAGAACATCCTGGTCGGGGACTTCGCGACGCCGGCCGATATCGCCTCCATCGTCGTCTTCCTGGCCACCGACGGCCACTACATCCAAGGCCAGGCCCTCATCGCCGACGGGGGCTTCCAGGCTCACCAGCCCTGGCACATGGGCGCTGCCACCGTCCATCCGGGCGCGGCGGCGGCCGCCGCGGCCGCGGCCCGGCCGGGTGCGCCCGGCACCGCAGGCCGGTAAGGATCTCGCGCGGTATCTCGATAGGCAGCAAACCACCGGTCCGCTGCACGAAGATCAAGATCGTCTGGATACCGAACGATCCGTGGTGCGCGCCAGGGCCAGCGCGACTGACGACCGTGGCAGCCGGGCACGGCGCTCCGCGAGGCACGCTCAACCTCGCCGGGCCGGCAGACGGGCGCGACAACGGGATACGTGCACCCGCGAATGCTAGGCCTGGGGCGGGTGCGGCGACAGCCGCGACCCGGGGAACGGAGCGAGCAGCGTTTCCTTCCACGGCCCGTCGAGGAACTGCCGGGCGGTCTGCGACCACTTTATGAGCCGTTCATCCGGCTGAACCTCGTCGTCGAGGCCGAGCGCGGCGTCCCTGGCGCGCTGCAGGCGCAGGTGCGAATCCTTGTCCGTGCCCCACAAAGTGACGACCTCGCTGTCACCGAGCAGCACGTCATACAGGCCGACCAGCCGGTGCCCGTGTTCGGCCAGGACCGGGGCGCGTTGCTCTCGCACCGCCGCCAGGTAGTCCCATGCCGCTCCGGGCCGCACCGTCGCCACCTCGGCCAGGACGAACGGCGCGGTATAGCCCTCCGCCTTCAGCGCCTGCAGGTCCGGTGTGCCCGGGACCGCGCCCATCGGCCGGGAGTATGCCTGCCATCGCAGGTCATCGATCTGCGACAGGAACAGCCGCGGATTGACCGAGTCGTAGATATCCAGCATCTGCCGCCAGCCGCCGTCCCAGCCGCCGATGCAGTCCCACAGCGTGACCACCTTGAACTGGACGTGGCCGGTGATGCCGACCGCGTAGAAGGCGCCGACCAGGTCGATGTCGCTCGACCGCACGGACAAGCCCTCGGTCAGCTCGGACTCGCCGGACTGGCGCTGCTCGTCCTCCCGCTTGTAGTTGGTCAGCCAGGTGAGGTACTCCAGCGGCCGGCGCGAGTTCATCGGGTGGAAGTAGACCTCTTCCATCAGGTAGATGCCTCTGTGTGCCACGACCGCCTCCTGTGACCTAGCGCTTGCTTGGTAGCATATCTCATCAGGGCGCAACCGGGGAGAGCGCGCGCCGTGCGGTCAGTGCCAGATTTCTCCGCCGTCCACGAACAGCGTCTGACCAGTAATGCTGCGGGCCCCGTCGGAGCAGAAGAACGCGATGACCGCCGCCACGTCGTCGTCATTGGCCAGCCGCCGCAGGGCGAGCGCGGAGCTGACCGACTCGACCACCGGCCCAGGCCCGGACCCACGCCGGAGATCAGTACCACCTTGCCCGAAAGCGCCACAGCCGTACTCACTTCCTCGCCGCGAAGGTGACGGGGTTTGTCGCGCCGCTACACGGAGGGCTTCCGGCGCAGCCCGCTCCGTCTTATGCTGTACCTAGCGCTTGCTTGGTATGATAGCCAGCGTAAGCGTCCCGGGAGGAACGATGCGGTTCGGCGTTAACCTTGGCCTGCTTCATCCCGCCGTCTGGACCGACGTTGCCGTCGCGGCCGACGAGCTGGGCTATGAGTCGGTGTGGATCCCCGAGCACCTGGTGTTCACGACGGATATGGCTGCCTCGCGCTACCCGGGAACGCCGGACGGGCAGCCGCCGATTCCGCCGGAGACGCCGCTCTTCGATGCCTCAGTCTTCCTGTCCGCCATCGCCGCCCGGACGCAGCGGGTGCTTCTCGGCACCTACGTCTACCTGTTCGGCCTGCGTCATCCCTTCATCTCGGCGCGTGCGTTCGGGACCCTGGACTGGCTCTCCGGCGGACGGGCCATCCTCGGCGTGGGCGCGGGCTGGCTGGAGGCGGAGTGGCGGGCCGTCGGCCTGGACTTCGCCAGCCGCGGCCGCAGGCTGGACGAGGCCATCGACATCGCCAAGCGGCTGTGGACCGAGCCGGTCGTCGAACACGCCGGTGAGTTCTATGCCTTCGAGAAGGTGTGCTTCGAGCCTAAGCCGGTATCGCGCCCGCACCCGCCGATCCTGGCCGGCGGCGAGGGCGAACGCTCCCTGCGCCGCGCGGTGGAGCGCTGCCAGGGCTGGATCAGCATGCCGCACACCCTGGAGACCGCTACCCCGAAAGTGAACCGGCTGCATCAGTTGCTCGCCGCGGCGGGCCGGCCGTCAGAGGGTTTCCAGATCACGGTCAGTGCCTTCGAGGCACCTCCGGAACAGGTCGCCGACTTCTCCAAGATCGGCGTCCACCGGCTTGTCGTGCGGCCGGCGACTCGCTCCCGCCTCGCCGTCGACCAGCTGGCTGAGTTTGCCAGGCACTACGGGATCATCAGGGAGGAGCACGCCAGTGGGGAAGCTTGACGGCCGGGTCGTCCTGGTCACCGGCGCCGCCCGCGGCCAGGGCGCCTGCGAGGCCGAGCTGTTCGCCAGCGAAGGCGCAAGCGTCGTCGTCGCCGACGTTCTCGACGACCCCGGCCGGGCGGTAGCCGCCCAGCTGGGAGACCAGGCCCGGTTCATCCATCTTGACGTCACTTCCGAGGCCGCCTGGGCAGCGGCGGTCAATTTCGCCGCCGCCCAGTTCGGCCACCTGGACGGGCTGGTCAATAACGCCGGCGTCGGCTCCGGGGGCGCGATCACGGACACCTCGCCCGAGGAATTCTGGCGGGTCATCCGGATCAACCAGGTGGGCGTCTTCCTCGGCATGCGCGCGGCCGCTCCGGCCATGATCGCCGCGGGCGGCGGGACCATCGTCAACACGGCCTCGACCTCCGGGCTGGTAGGCATCGCCGGAACCGGCGCCTACACGGCCTCGAAGCACGCCGTGATCACCATGACCCGGGTCGCCGCGCTCGAGCTCGGGCCGCACCGGATCCGGGTCAACGTAATCGCGCCCGGCGGGGTGGACACCCCGATGAACGCCGCCGTCGCAAGCGACATGGACCTGGCCGCCGGCGACGACCCGCACGCCAAAATGCCGCTGGGCCGGATCGGCCGCCCAGAGGAAATCGCCAGGCTGGCGCTCTTCCTCATCGGCGACGACTCTTCGTACAGCACCGGGGCGGTGCACGTCGCGGACGGTGGCATGCTCGCCGGGCTGATCGAGTTCTGATGGACGCCCAGATGGATCCCGCGGTCGAGGCGGCCCTGATGGCCATGCCGCCGTTGCAGTTCGCCGACCCGGCCGCCCAGCGCCTCGCCTTCGCCGAGCAGGCGAAGCAGATGCCGAAACCCGAGCCGGACGAGCGCACGACGATGGAGAAGCTGAAGGTGCGCCGCGGCGAATCGCAGGGTGTCCCGGTCCGGGTGTTCCGGCCGCGGGACACAACGGGATCCCTGCCCGTGGTGGTCTGGATCCACGGCGGCGCCTACGTCATAGGCTCGGCCAGCCAGGACGACCTGCTCTGCAGCGAGCTAGCGGTGCGTACCGGCACGGTCGTGGTCTCGGTCGAGTACCGCCTGGCCCCGGAGGACCCCTATCCAGCCGCACTCGACGACTGCTACGCGGTCACCTGCTGGGCCGCAGCAGGCGGGGTGGAGAGCACGGATCCCAGCCGGCTGGCGATTGCCGGTGCCAGTGCCGGAGCCGGGCTAGCCGCCGCCGTCGCTCTCTACGCCCGTGACCACGGCGGGCCGCCGATCGCCTTCCAGCTGCTCCTCTACCCGTACCTCGATGACCGCCGGGACACCCCCTCCCACCAGGTCGGCGCGCCGCTGTTCACCACGACCGATGCCGAGCACGGCTGGCGGCATTACCTTCGCGGGCTCACCGACAGCGACGGGATCCCGCCTTACGCTGTCCCCGCCCGTGCGGTCACCCTGGACGGCCTGCCTCCGGCCTACGTGCTCTCCGCCGGGCTGGACTGCCTGCGCGATGAGGCGGTGAACTACGCCATGGCGATGGCCCGGGCCGGCGTCGCGGTGGAATTGCATCTGGTGCCTGCCGTGCCCCACGGGTTCGACGGGGTGGCCCCCCACGCGGCGGTATCGCGGCGGGTGACCGCAGAGTACGCGGCGGCGCTGCGGCGCGGCCTGGACGGGCCTGGCCCTGGATCAGGCCTGCCCGATTCACCGCGGCAAGCGGCGGCCGCCCAATGAACCGCGGGCCCATGGAGTTTGACGATTACCGCCAGATCGAGCGGCTCATCTACCTCTATCCGTACTACCTCGACGACGGGCGCTTCGCGGAAATGGGCGAGCTGTTCGCCGAAGCCGACGTGCACGTCGGTCCCGACCTGATAGCCCACCACGATGCCGCAGCGGTCGCAGAACTCTGGGCGAGGTACGTGCGGATTCATCCGAACGGCACGCCGCGGACCCACCACATCGCCACCAACGTGCTCATCGAAGACGACGGACCGGGCCAGGCCAGGGCATATTCCTACATCCTGGTCGTGCAGCATGCGGAGGGTTTCCCGTTGCAGCCGGTCACCGCGGGCGACTACCTGGATAAGTTCGCCAAGACCGGCGGCAGCTGGCGGTTCACCGAGCGCAAAGTCGGCAACGAGCTGTTCGGGGACATGAGCCACCACTTGCTGGAGCCCATGGAGACGTCGGACCGTCATCTCCGCCCGCAGCGGTGGGAGCGAGCGTGATACCGGCTGGAGTGCAGTTCTTCCCTTCGGCGGAGTCCATCAGCCCGGTGGAGTTCGCCTGCGCCGCCGAGGAACGCGGGTTCGAGTCGGTGTTCTTCCCCGATCACACCCATGTTCCGGTCGGAGGGGCGTCGGGCTGGCCAAGCGGGACCGGGGTGCCCGAGTACTACCGCACCGTCATGGACCCGGTAGTGGTCCTCGGCGCCGTGGCGGCGGCGACCACATCCATCCTTCTCGGCACGGCGGTGTGCTTGGTGACCGAGCGGGACCCGATCATCTTGGCCAAGCAGATCGCCACCCTCGACCAGCTTTCCCGAGGAAGGGTGGTGCTCGGCGTCGGGGCCGGATGGAACGACGAGGAGATGCACAACCACGGGAGCGACCCTCGCCACCGGTTTACCCTGCTCCGCGAGCGCATCGAGGCCATGACCGCGATCTGGACGCAGGACGAAGCCGCCTACACCGGCAAGCTGGTCCACTTCGCTCCCATGTGGTCCTGGCCGAAGCCGGTGCAGCGCCCGCGGCCGCCCGTCTTGCTCGGCGGCAGCGGGCCGCGGGTACTGGACCGGGTTGTCACCTACGCCGACGGGTGGATCCCGTACCGGGACAGCACCGATCAGGTCACCGACCGCGTCTCCGGGGATATCGAGGAGTTCGAGCCCGAACTGGCCAGGCGGATCGGCGCCCTGCAGGAGAAGGCGGCGGCGGCCGGCCGCGGCCGGATACCGGTCACCCTGTTCAACCCCTGCCCGCACCGCGCCGCACTCGAGCGCTACGAGCAGATGGGCGTTGAGCGGCTCGTGTTCTGGCTGCCGACCGAGAGCAGCGCCGTGACATTGCGCACGCTCGACGCCTTGGCCGCCCTTGCGGGGCTCGGCGCCTGATGCGGGCCCGCGCTGCGGTGCTTACCGAGTTCGGCAGGCCGCTGACGCTCAGCGAAATCGAGGTTGCCGCGCCCCGGGAGGGCGAGGTGATGGTGGCGATCGCGGCATCTGGCATCTGCGGCTCGGACCTCAAGGCGCTCGACGGCGGGAACCCGAGGGTGCAGGACCTGCCGTTCATCCTGGGCCACGAGAGCGCAGGCGTCGTCACGGAGATCGGTCCGGGCGTCACCTCAGTGCGCCCCGGGGACCATGTCGTCATCGCGATGAACCGGCCATGCGGGGCGCTGCCGCGGCTGTGCGCGCGGACAGGCGTACCTGTGTTCGGACCCGGCGCGCCTGAACGCGATCATAGGGCTGATGGCGGACGGGACCACCCGACTCACCGTCGCGGGGGAGCCGGCCCGGCCGATGATCGGAATAGGCTCTTTCGCCGAATATGCCGTCGTCGCTGAGGCCGCCTGCGTCCAGGTCCCCGCCGACACGCCCCTGGACCTGCTGGCCCTGACCGCATGCGCAGTCGTCACCGGTGTCGGGGCGGTGCTCAACACCGCATGTGTCGAGGTCGGTTCCAGCGTGCTGGTGGTCGGCTGCGGCGGTGTCGGCCTGAATGTCGTCCAGGGTGCCAGGCTCGCAGGCGCGACGACGATCATCGCCGCCGACGTGGTGGCGGACAAGCTGGAGCTGGCCCGGCGCTTCGGCGCGACGCATCCGGTCCTCGCCGGGAATCTGCGCGACCAGGCCGACGCCGTTGCGCGCGGCGGGGTCGACTACGCCTTCGACGTGACCGGTAACCCTGGCGCGTTCGCGGCGGCGTTCGAGGCCACCCGGCCGGGCGGCACCACCGTCCTGGTGGGCAGTCCGCCTCCCGGCTCGACCATCGGCATCGCCCCGCATACGCTGCTCGGCTCGCGGCGGCTGATGGGTACCCAGGGCGGGGACGCCGTACCAGCCCGGGACCTGCCGCTGCTCGCTGACCTCTATCGCAGCGGCCGGCTCAACCTTGAAGGTCTCGTCAGCGAACGGATGCCGCTCGACCGGATCAACGACGCGATCGGGCATGTTCGGGCGGGGTCGGTCGCCCGCTCGCTGATCGTCTTCGGCCCGCACTGACAACTAGACCCCCGCACTGACAACTAGACCAGGGTGGCGCCGCCGTCGATGAGGTAGGCAGCGCCGTGGACGTACATCGCATCGTCGGACAGCAGGTAGGCGATCAGCTTGGCCACTTCCTCCGGCTGGCACCAACGTCCGGCCGGGGTGGCGGCGATCGTCCCGGCCAGGTAGTCGCCGTACGGCAGGGCCATCGGCGTTGCGACATAGCCGGGCAGTACCGCGTTGACCTGGATGCCGCGCGGCGCGTAGTCGACGGCCATCCGCTTAGTCAGCCCGATCAGGCCGTGCTTGGCGGCGGTATACGCGATGCCCCCGGCACCTGCGCTGACACCTGCCATCGAGGCGACGTTCACGATGGCTCCCCGGCCCAGCGGGAGCATAGAGGCCAGGACCGCCCGGCTGACCAGGAACGGCCCGGTGAGATCCGTCGCGAGGACCCGCTGCCACTGCTCTGGCGCCAGCTCGTGGCACGGCGTCAAGTCGTCCGGCACGCCGGCCGCGTTGACCAGGAGGCTGATCGGCCCGGCTGCCTTGACCACCTGGGCTACGGCCGCACTGGTTTCCTCAGCCGAGACCACGTCGGCGCGGACGGCGAGATGGCCGCGGCCGAGCACTTCGGCGGCAACCGCCGCGCCGGCGGCATCGATGTCGAGGATCGCGACCTGCGCGCCGCGTGCAGCCAACTCGGCGGCAGCTGCCCGCCCGATGCCTGATGCACCGCCGGTTACCACGGCGACCCGTCCGGTAAAGTCAGTCACGCTCCCGCATGCTACCAAGCAAGCGCTCGGTTCGATAGGGTAGAACAATGACTGAACTGCCGTTGGCCGGCCGGACCGCCCTGGTGACCGGCGCGGCGGCCGGTATCGGAGCCGCGATCAGTGGCGAGCTCGCCGGGCTGGGCGCCGCCGTGCTGCTCGCCGATGTAGACGCCGGTGCCGCCGGCAAGCTGGCCGCCGAGCTGCCGGCCGCCCGGGTGCTGGAGGTTGACCTGGATGATCCGGCGGCGGTCGACCGCTGCGCGGATGCGGCCGGGCCGGTCGACATACTGGTCAGCAATGCCGGGATCACCGTGGTTGAGCGGTTCAGCGACAGCGATCCGGCCGGGTGGGACCGGATGTGGCGGATCAACCTGCGGGCGCCGCTGCAGCTCGCCCACCGGCTGCTTCCCGGGATGATGGAGCGGGGCTTCGGCCGGCTGATATTCATCTCCTCAGACAGCGCCCGGGTCGGCGCGGGCGGCGAAGTGATTTACTCCGCAACCAAGGCGGGCCTGCACGCGGCCGCCAAGTCCCTGGCCCGGGAAGCCGCCCGGCGCGGGGTGACCTGCAACGTGGTGTGTCCCGGGCTCATCGATACCAGCATGCTGCGCGGCGTGGCCCGCGACAACCCGGGTGTCGTGGACCGGCTGCTCGGCGGAATCCCGCAGCGCCGGTTCGGCACCCCTGATGAGGTGGCCAGCTTGGCCTGCTACCTGTGCAGCCCGCGCGCCGCCTATGTCACGGGACAGGTCATGAGCGTCAGCGGAGGGGTGACGATGGCATGAGCGTGCCGCAGCCGGGCCACGGCGTTCCCGAGCCGCACAACTGGGGACGGTGGGGTCCCGCCGACGAACGGGGAACCCTCAACCTGCTCACCCCGGAGGTGGTCAGGATCGCGGCTGGATGCGTGCGAGACGGGTGCGTCCTGCCGCTGGCGATGCCGATCAAGGGGTCGACGTCCGGACCGGCGGCGGCCACCGTGCCGCACCTGCCGCACCGCCCGCTGCCCCAGCACTTCATGTCAGTGGACGGCGGTGACTACGCTGCTGGCGCCAGCCCCGTGGGGCCGGGTCTATGCCTGAGCGACGACGCCCTCGTGCTGTCACCGCACGGCACGACCACGCACCTGGACGCGCTGTGCCATGTCTGGGCGGGCGACCGGCTGTATAACGGCCATCCTGCCACTCGGGTCCGGTCTTACGGTGCCACCCGCTGCGGCATCGGCAACGTCGGCGCGGTGGTCGCCCGGGGAATCTTGCTCGACGTGGCCCGGTACAGGGGAGTGCCCCACCTGGACGGGGAGGACCGGGTCGGACCCGACGAGCTGGCCGCCTGCGCCGCCGAGCTGGGCGTGAATCCTGGCCCAGGCGACGTCGTGCTGATCCGCACCGGCTGGCCCGCTGTCTTCGCCACCGACCCGCAGCGTTACTACCAGCCCCAGCCAGGCCTGAGCTTCGCGGCTGGCCGCTGGCTGGCCGCGCGGGACATCGCGG
Organism: uncultured Actinomycetota bacterium; assembly: GCA_963808615.1. Classification (GTDB taxonomy): domain Bacteria; phylum Actinomycetota; class Actinomycetes; order Streptosporangiales; family Streptosporangiaceae; genus Palsa-504. The sequence goes on along the minus strand of CAWEGV010000013.1, from coordinate 278,188 downwards.
TTATCGGCGCGGACAACGCGGCCATCGCCGGCCTGGATGCAGCCGGCCGGTTCGCCGAGCCGCTCGAGGAGGACCTGCACTTGCTGTTCCTGTGGCGCCACGGAATACACATGCTGGAGATGCTCTGCCTTGACGAGCTCGCGGCGGCGGAGCGAGCCGAGTTCCTGTTCATCCTGGCCCCGCTCGCTGTAGCCGGCGGCACGGCCAGCCCGGTCACCCCGCTTGCGGTGCTGTGACGTTATACGACCCAACCGCTAACCGCTGCCGTCGCGATGTCGAGCTCTTCGTACTGGGCAGGTCCAGCAAGCACGCCATGGTTCGCCGTCTCCACTCAGGCCGGGTAACTACAGCCAGCCGCTTGCTGGTTAACAGCCGCAGGAGCTAGGGCGATCGCCGCGAAGCTCGGCGGTCCGGGCGTGTCGGTCATGGTGAACGACCTTACATACGACGTTGGCGCCGTCGCCGGCGGAGGCCGCTGGGGCCGCCCAACAGCATGTCAAGGTGACATCTCAGTCGATTAGTTTCCCGCGCCCTTCGTCCAGGCCGGCTTGACCATTTGTGTAGTGGCCAAGCAAGCGATTGCTTGGTAAACTACTGGAAATCACTGGCTAGTGTGCCAGCGCCGGGACTGTGAGGAGATGTACATGAGGTGGAACCGGGTGCGGCTGGCCGCAGTCGCGGTGGCGGTGGTGGCCCTGGCGGCGGGTTGCTCGACGAGCGGTTCCTCGGCCGCTGGCGGCTCCTCGGCCAGCGGAGGGACGCCGGTGAAGGGCGGCACGCTGACCATCATCTACGAGAACGAGGTCACCAGCCTGGACCCGACGGCGACGACCACCGCGTCGGCGGCTGGTGCGTTGCCGTATTACGCGATTTATGATGCGCTGTTCACGCTGAGCGCCGGGACCGGTCAGGTGACCCCGAAGATCGGCCTGTCGCTGACGCCGAACGCGGCGCAGACGGTGTGGACGCTGAAGCTGCGGCCCGGGGTGAAGTTCTCCGACGGCACGCCGTATGACGCGGCGGCAGTCGAGTTCAACTGGGCCCGCGACGCGGGCAAGACCTCGGCGCTGGCGGGCGCCGCGGATGTGATCAAGTCGATGACGGTCGTTAACGCGACCACGCTGCAGGCGACGCTGGTCGCGCCGGACAGCAGCTTTGACCGGACCGTGGCCCAGCAGCTGCTGTTCATCGGCTCGCCGACCGCGATCAAGAAGGAAGGCGCCTCGTTCGGCACCCACCCGGTCGGCGCCGGGCCGTTCATCCTCACCTCCTGGGTGCGGAACTCGACCAAGACGTTCACCGCCAACCCGCACTACTACCAGCCCGGCCTGCCCTACCTGTCCAAGCTCGTCATCAACATCATCCCCGACGAAAGCCAGGGAGCGACCGCGCTGAAGACCGGCCAGGGCAACTACCTGTACACCCCGGACTCCATCGTTCTCGCTCAGCTGAAGGCGGCGGGCTACCTAGCCACGACTACCACCACGCCGGGCTCGCCGAACTTCGCGTTCAACGACAAGAAGGCGCCGTTCAACGACCCGACCATCCGCAAGGCAGTGGTCGAGGCAATAAACGTAGCTGAGATGGCCAAGGTGACCCGCACGTTCGTCCCGGTCTCGACGCCGTTCCCGTCCGGCTCGCCGTACAACTACGGGATGTCCTGGCCGGCGTATAACCCGTCCGACGCGCAGAAGCTGTTCAGCGCCTACGCGGCGGCCAACGGCGGCCCGGTCACCTTCACCCTCCAGGCCTTCCAGGGCGACGCTACCGTCCAGGAGGCGGACTTCATCCAGGCGGCGCTGGGCCAGTTCAAGAACGTCAAGGTGAACCTCACCACCGTGGCCGCCTCTACTGCCATCACCAACGTGGTCACCGGCAACTACCAGGCCTCCGCCTGGGGCGCTCCCTGGTATGCCCCGGCCGACCTGTACACCTTCCTCATGCCCGGGCAGACGCTCAACGTCTACGGCTACAGCGACCCAGCCGTCACCAGCGCCCTGAACGCCGCCCGGGCCACCGGGAACGCGGCCACCCAGAGCACGGACTACCGCACCGTCGTCCAGAACATGGTCAGCAGCGTGCCGTTCTTCAACTACGGCGTACGCCAGCCCGCCGGCATTTACTCCGGCTCGGTGCACAACGTGCAGCTCTTCTACGACGGGTACCCGTTCCTGGAAGACATCTGGGTGAGCTGACGCCGGATCCTGCCAGGCCTGCTCCGGCGGAGGTCAGTAGCGGGTGTCAGGCTGGCCGCGGCGCGGCCAGCCTGACACCCGCTGGTCGTGCTGTGACGCTACACAACCGGGTAGCCGCCGCCGCCGTATGCGGCGTCGAGGGCGTCGTAGTCGGGCAGGAACCCCTTCCGGGGCACGGAATCGGTGAAGACGACCTCACGGGGCCTTTTATAAGGCGCGATCAGCTTGCGGACGTGCTCTACCAGTTCATCCCCAGAGGCCGCGCCCGGCTCGCTCAGCACCACGACGGCCTTCACCGCCTGGCCCCATTTCGGGTCGGGTACGCCGATGACGGCCGCCTGCTTCACCGCAGCGTGCTGGGTTAGCGCCTGTTCTACTTCGGCCGGGTAAATGTTCTCTCCGCCGGATTTGATCATCCGGAGTTTCGGACCGATGAAGGTGATGGCGCCATCGTGTTCCCGGCGGCCTAGGTCGCCGGTGTGGTGCCAGCCGTCGCGGAACTTGGCCGCGTTGAGCTCAGGGCGGTTCCAGTAGCCGCTGAAGATGGCCGGGCCGCGAGCCACGATCTCGCCTGCCTCGCCGGCCGGGACCTCCCGCCCGTCGGGACCGGCGATGCGCACCTGGGCGAACGGCATCGGGCGGCCGTGCGACCCGAGGCCGCCGAGACCCAGCCCGGTGAAGGTCAGCATGCCGGCCACCTCGCTCTGGCCGTAACCGCCGAGGGCCTGGCCCCATGGACTCTCATCCAGGCTCACCATTGCGTTCCAGGCCGCGCTGCCTGGTGAGACGTGCAGGCTCGACAGGTCGAACTTCTGCCCGGCGTTGGCCTCGGCCAGTTGGTCGGCCATCGGGCCGTAGAGGAACGCCGATGTGCACCGCTCGGACTCGATCAGCCGGCACGCCTCGAGCGGGTCGAAAGTAGGCATGAACACGTTCGTCCCGCCGAGCTGGAACGTGGCCAGGCAGAACATCATCGTGCCCACATGGAAGAGCGGGCCGGAGTTCAGGTAGGTGAACCCGGGTTCGATCTGCCGGATCCAGCCGAGTGCCACGCTGTGCGAGGTGAGAGCGCGGTGGGACAACAGGGCCGCATTCGGACGGCCCGAGAACGCGGCCGTGTACAGAGCCAGCACTGCCGAGTCGGGGTCGACATCCCGCTCATCGTCGATTGCCGGCTGGGCAGTCAGCCATTCGCCGTACTCAGGCCCGTCGGCCTGCAGCCACCGGACGCCCGATTCGCCGGCGCGCAGCTCGGTGGCACTCTCGAGCACCTGCTCCCATACCACCATCTTCGGCTGCAGGTCATTAAGGACGAACCGTAGCTCTTCGGTGGACTGCCGCCAGTTGGCCGGGCACAGGATCGCGCCGGCCTTGGCGCAGCCGATGAGCAGTTCCAGCACCTGAAACGATGTCTGGCCAAGCCACATCACCCGGTCACCAGCGCCGATGCCTGCTGCGGCGAGCCCGGCCGCGACCTGACTGGTGTTGGCATCGAGCTGCTCATACGTCAGGCGGGTGGCGCCATCGACAACTGCGGTCAGCCCCGGCCTGCTGCGGCGCTGCTCCCGCGCAAGGTCGCCCAGGGTGAGAGTGTGCACGAGGTCCACGGGCTGCTCCAGTGGTCGCCGGTAGGTACATGCGACCGGGCGTGTCAGCCTCACCCGTTACGCCGGGATTCGGGTGAGCCCGGCCGTTATCCAGCATACCAAGCGCTTGCTTGGATAGCATCCTGGTGCTGACCGCGCGGTGTCAGCGTAGTTGCGCGTGCACGCGGTCCATGACCGGGAGCATGGCCTTTGCGTCGGTGTCGTTGCCGAGAATGAAATAGGAGATGTCGTGCTCGAAATGCCAGTACAGGACTTGGTCGGCGACCTCGTCGACGCCGCCTTCCAGCAGGAAGGGAGTTCCCCGCAGCGCGTCTATCTGGCTGGCCACGGCGGGGTGGACCGGGCCCACGGCCTGGCCGACAGCTGTCGCGCGGACGCCGACAGAAATCTCGGGAGGAAGCGGCCGCTCTGCCGCGGCCTCCCGGACCAGCGCGAGCTTGGCCAGCAGCGGGGTAAGCCCGACGTCGGCCGGGACGACACCGCGGCCGTCGGCCGCCGTCTGGTTCGTTATGTTCACGATGTCGGCTTCACGTGCCGCGAACCGCAGCATGATGCGCCCGCCGCCGCCCAATAGCAGTGGCGGATGCGGACGCTGGACGGGCCTGGGATCGAGATCGAGTTGGTCGGTGCGGTAGTAGCTGCCGTGGTAAGAGAACGATTTGTCCGACCAGGCCCCGCGCAACACCTCGACCGCCTCGCGCAGCCGGGCCAGGCGCGCCCCCGGCGGGTCGAATAGCAGTCCGGCCTGGTCATAATCGGAGCGCATCCAGCCTGCCCCGATTCCCAGTTCAAGGCGTCCCTCGGACAGAAGGTCGAGCGTGGCCGCCTCCTTGGCCAGGATCGCCGGATGGCGGTAGTCGTTGGCCAGCACCACGGTGCCGAGCCGGAGCCGAGTGCTGTGCTCGGCGGCTGCGGCGAGCGCGATCATCGGTGCGTAACGCAGGCCCGTGAGGTGATCGTTGACCAGCAAGACGTCAACCGGGCTGTCCTCGAGCGCGCGAACCTTCTCCCGCCAGGCCGCTGGCGAAAAGTCGGGCGCGATAGTCACTCCGAACCGGACCGGCATGGCAGCCTCCTAGCGAACGCTTCCTCAATAACCCGGCGGTGGGGTCACCCACAATGCGCTCGAAGGTCGATCGCAGCCTCGCGCGCGCGGGCTCGGACTCGAAGAACTCCGGGATGTTGTCGTACGGACCGTAGTGTGATGACCGCAGGGACAGCCCTCCGTCGACGGCAAGGCACTGTCCTGTGATGTAGCCCCCGAGCTCAGAGAGCAGGAACAGCACCGTCGCCGCTACCTCGCCCACCGACCCGCGGCGCCCGAGCGGAATCAGCGCCCGCTCGTGTTCAATGTCCGACCCGGTACCGGCGTGCGCCCGCGGACTGTTGATCAGGCCCCAGGCCACTGTGTTCGCGCGTATGCCGAGAGGGCCGAGCTCGACAGCCATCGTCCTGGTCAGAGCCTCCAGGGCGCTGCGAGCCGAACCGTAGGCGGAGAACCAGGGCATGGCCTGCCGCGCGTCGGCGACCGACAGGTTGATGATCGAGCCGGTCTGCCGCGCAGCCGACATGCGGCGTGCGACGACCTGGCAGGTGCGCATCGCATAGGTGAGATTCACCTCCAGGCTTCGCTGCCACTGGGCCGTGGTCAGGTCCAGGAAGTGGCCTACTTCGTCCGGGCTTACTCCGCCCACGACGTTCACCAGCGCGCACGGCGACCTCGCCGAGATGGCGCGGTCGATCGCGTCGATGCCCTGGTCAGTTGTCACATCGGCGATGACTGTGGCGACCGCCTGAGGGAAACGAGCCGCCAGCTGCTCAGTCCGCACGGCATCACGGTCGGCCACTACCACGTGCGCGCCACTGCGGGCGAGCAGCGCGACGCAGGCAGTACCGACCCCGCCGCCGGCCCCCCCGACCACCACGGCGGTCTTACCGGCGAGATGGGGGAAGCAGTGGTCAGGTACCTCTGGGACGCTCAGTGGAGCAGTCATAGCGGCATCACGCTTCCCCCGTTCACCCGGATCGCCTGACCAGTCACGTACGATGCGCCATCCCCGGCCAGGAACAACACGACCGACGCCACCTCCCCGGCATCACCGGGCCGGCCTAGTGGGATATCGGCCGATTGCCGTTCGATCTCCCGCTGCCGGAGGCCCGGATCCGGCGCGCCGCTGGCGTCACGCCAGTGTGCGGCGGTCATCCCGGTCAGGATGTAACCCGGGGACACCGTGTTCACGCGGATTCCGGACGGGCCAAGCTCACGGGCGAGGCTCCTGGTCAGCTGCAGTACGCCGGCCTTCGGGATGCTGTAAGCCGCGAGGTCGGGGACGGCCGAGTCGACGGTGCCTGACCCGACGTTGATAATACTGCCGCCGCGCCGCATCACACGGGCCGCAGCTTGGCAGCCGTACACCAGGCTCTTGAGGTTGAGCGCCAGCCCGCGGTCGAGGTCGGCCTCGGCGAGGGACGCGACCGGGCCGCGGGCGGTCACCGCGCCCGCCACATTCGCCATGACGTCGAGTCGCTCGAATCGTTCATGCACCGCCGTCACGCACGCCCGCACCGCAGCGACGTCGGTGACGTCCAGGCGCTGCGCGACTGCGCGCCCTCCATCAGCGGTCACCAGCTCGGCGGTCTCTGCTGCGGAGCTGGAGTCGAGGTCGGCGCAGATCACGGTAGCGCCGGCTCCGGCCAGCGCCATCGCGCTCGCCCGGCCGATGCCGCTGCCGGCACCCGTGACAATCGCCACCCGGGTAGTCAGGTCACATGAGCAGCGCGAAACCGGCATTTCTTTTCTCAGCCCGAAGTCGAATGGGGCAGCGGGGAGGCAGCGGAGTCCTCACCTGGTGAGGCGTCTACACGCCTCCTGCCGCCGTCGGCCGCTGTCCCGGGTTGGACCGAACGGGCCAGGAGTTGCGCCACGTCGATGACTTCGAGGCTGTCCTTGGCTTGGCCGGATCCCTTCTTGGCCGCGACCGCGTCGCCGAGCATGACCAGGCAGTACGGGCAGGCGGTGGAGATGGTGTCCGGGTCCAGGGCCAGGGCCTCGTCGATCCGCTCGGTGTTGATCCGCTTGCCGATCCGCTCTTCCATCCACATCCGGGCGCCGCCGGCCCCGCAGCAGAACCCGCGGTTCTTGCACCGGTGCATCTCCTCGGCGGTCACCCCGGGGACGGCCTCCATGATCTGGCGGGGCGGGGTGAACACCTTGTTATGCCGGCCCAGGAAGCACGGGTCATGGTAGGTCAGCTTCTCCTGGACCGCGTTGACCGGCTTGAGCTTGCCGTCGGCAACGAGCCGGGCGAGCAGCTGGGTGTGGTGGATGACCTGGTAGTTCCCGCCCAGCTGCGGGTACTCCCGGGAGATGGTGTTGAAGCAGTGCGGGCAGGACGCGACGATCGTGCGCGGCGCGGCCTCATTCAGCGTCTCGATGTTCTGCTGGGCGAGCATGGAGAACACGAACTCGTTGCCGATCCGCCGGGCCGGGTCCCCGGTGCAGGTCTCGGCCGGGCCCAGGACCGCGAAGGTCACGCCGGCCTGGTGCAGCAAGGTGGCGATGGCCTTGGTGGTCTTCTTGGCCCGGTCCTCCAGCGCCCCGGCGCAGCCGACCCAGAACAGGTACTCGATGTCGCCGCCGATCTTCCCGGCTGCGACCGGGACCTCGAAGTCCAGCTCACCGATCCAGTCGGCCCGCTTGGCTCCGCCCATGCCCCACGGGTCGCCCTTGTTCTCCAGGTTCCGCAGCATCCCGGCCGCCTCGAGGGGGAACGCGGACTCGATCAGCACCTGGTGGCGGCGCATCCCGTCGATGTGGTCGATGTGCTCGATGTCGACCGGGCACTCCTCCACGCAGGCGCCGCAGTTCGTGCACGACCACAGCACGTCCGGGTCAATGACACCGCCGTCGGCGGCCGTGCCGACCAGGGGCCGTCCGGCCTCCTTCTTCACCGCCTCAGGCAGCGCCTCGCGGGCCTCATCGGTGGCGGCCAGCAGGTACGGCGCCTTGGCGAAGGCGTGGTCGCGCAGGTCCAGGATGACCTGCTTGGGCGACAGCGGCTTGCCGGTGGCCCAGGCCGGGCACTGGGACTGGCACCGGCCGCACTCGGTGCACGTCGCCATGTCCAGCAGGCCCTTCCAGGAGAAGTCCTCGATCTTCCCCAGCCCGAAGGTGTCGACCTCCGGGTCGGCCTCCTCGAAGTCCAGCACCTTCCCGCCGGACCGCATCGGCTCCAGCGGGCCCAGCGCATCCGGCTTGCGGCCGAACAGCACGTTCACCGGCGCCAGCGCGATATGCAGGTGCTTGGAGTACACCACGATCACCGCGAACACCATGACCACGGCGATCTGGCTCAGCAGGAATACCACCTCCAGCACGGCGTTGACCCCGGCCCCCAGCGGGTGCAGGATCTGCGCCACGACCCAGGACGCGAACGCCCAGCCGTACGGGTAGGGGAACACGCCGGTGTTCTGCTGGGCCCCGCGGTACAGCAGCAAGGTGGCGATGACACCGAAGATCATGCCCAGCACGACCCAGGCGGCCCGGGTGTGGGAGCCGAAGAACCGGGACTTGCGGCCTTCTTTGTCCGGGTTGTCCCGCAGCCGGATCACGGTGAACGTGGCGATGCCGGCCAGCACACCCACGGCGAACAGGTCCTCGATGAACCCGGTCAGCGCCCAGTGACCGATGCCCGGGATCGCGAACGTCCGGGAGAACAAGTCACCGTAGGACTCGATGATCGTCAGGATCAGCACGATGAAACCCCAGAACGTGGCCGCGTGCGCCGCACCGGGCACCGACCACTTCAGCAGCTTGCGCTGCCCGATCACCTCCGCCGCCTGGGACTCCACATCCTGACCCGGATGCTGCCGGACAGCGGCCACACGCTCCGGAGCGGGCTGCCCGGTAAACGCCAGCCGCTTCAGCCACCACATCCGGCGGCCCGCGATACCCAGCGCCGCCACGGTCAGGACCAAACCGACGACCATCCGCAGGACCACACAGACCTCCTAGCATTGGTGATGCGACCAGACAGGGCTGGTCACCGCCGCGCGGTGCTGCCGGTTCATGCGCCAGCTATGTCGCCATAGCCGGCCTGGCAGGAGTTGCGCCCCAAGGGCCGACGCTGCAGCCGCTCCTGGTCTGGAAGACTGACGACGACGCGCTGCTGCAAGAAGTGGGCCGGCTTCAGGCGTCCAGCTGCCGCTCGCAACGAAAGCACGTGATAGTAGAACCTCCAGTCCGATGGGCGCCGCCGAGCTCATCAGGTTATTGGGGTCATAATAGACGAGCAAGCGCATGCTCGGTAGAGATGATCCTGTATCATGCCGGATCACGACCGCAGGATCCGCCTGCTTGCGAGGGCGGCCCGAGGCCACTAAGCGCCGGGGCCATGTCTCCTGACGGGCCTGTCCCTGCTGCGCCATTGCGCACCAGCCAAGCGCCGCACTAAGCTGAATCGACCTAACGCTTGCTTGGTAGAATTGGAGCTGCGGTGCACCCGAGTGCATCCCGTCTCACGCGCGAGCGCTTGGCGGCTCATCCACCCTGGCATGTGCACGAGCCAACCTGCGACGTTCGGAGGAATCATGGCCGACCACACCTATCGGGTAACTGAGATCGTCGGTACATCGCCTGATGGGATCGAAACAGCGATTGATAATGCCCTGCAAAGGGCCGGGCAGACCCTACGGCGCCTGGATTGGTTTGAGGTCACGGAGATCCGTGGCCAGATTCAGGACAGTGCGGTCGCGCACTATCAGGTCAGCATGAAAGTCGGCTTCCGGCTCGATGATGACTGACGGAGCGGATTCATCCGTTGCATGATTGACGAGCCGATGCCTGCAGGCTTGCGCACGAGCGGCTGCTCGACCGGTGAGCGACCAGTCGGCTGAGCGCGACATGCGTCCTGACGCGGCCCGGCGCGCCCCGGCCTGCACGCTGGTCATCTTCGGCGCGTCCGGTGACCTGACTGAGCGCAAGCTCCTTCCGGCGATCCGCCAGCTCGCTGCCCATCACCGGCTGCTGCCCGAGTTCGCCCTGGTCGGCGTGGCCCGGACCGCGATGAGCGACGAGGAGTGGGCGGATAAGTGCCTGTCGGGGGAGGGAACCCCGGCCGGGGACGGCGCGCCGGCCGGCCCAGCCGCGGAGTGGGCGCCCCAGGCCAGCTTCCGCTACGTCAGCGGCGGCTACGACGACCCGGACACCTACCGCCGCCTGGCCGAGGTCCTCGCGGACTGCGACCGCGCGCTCGGCACCAAGGGCCAGCACGTCTTCTACCTGGCCACGCCGCCGCGCCTGTTCGGCACCATCGCCGTCCAGCTGGGCCGGTCGTCGCTGAACGTCAGCACCGCGGGGGACTGGCCCCGGCTGGTGATCGAGAAGCCGTTCGGCTGGGATGAGCCCAGCGCCCGCAGCCTGTACGCCGACATCAGCGCGTCGTTCGCCGAGTCGCAGATCTTCCGCATCGACCACTACCTGGCCAAGGACACCGTGCAGAACCTGCTGGCGCTGCGCTTCGCGAACTCGATCTTCGAGCCGATCTGGAACCGGACCTGGGTCGACAACGTGCAGATCACGGTGGCCGAGACGCTCGGCGTGGGCTCGCGCGGCGGGTTCTACGACACCACCGGGGCGGTCCGCGACATCGTCCAGAATCACGTCCTGCAGGTGCTCTCGCTGTTCCTGATGGAACCGCCGACCTCGTTCCACCCCGAGGCCATCCGCGATGAGAAGGTCAAGCTGCTGCGCGCGATCAGGCCGCTGACCGACCCGGACGTCATCGCGAGCGACGCGGTCCGCGGGCAGTACACCCGGGGCGGCACCCGGCAGGACCTGATCGTGTCCTACCGGGAGGAGGAGGGCGTCGACCCGCTGTCCGCCACCGAGACGTTCGTGGCGCTGCGGCTGCACATCGACAACTGGCGGTGGACCGACGTCCCGGTCTACGTCAGGACCGGCAAGCGCCTGCCGCGCCGCACCACCGAACTGGTCATGGAGTTCCGCCGCCCGCCCCACCTCCCGCTGTTCCCGGCCGAGGCCACGACCCTGGCCCCGGATGCGCTGGTGGCGCGGGTACAGCCGGACGAGGGCATCAGCCTGCGGTTCGGCGCCAAGGTACCGGGACATGAGTTCCGCCTCCGCAAGGCCTCGATGGACTTCGCCTACTCCCAGGGCTACGGCGAATCACGGGACGACGCCTACGAGCGGGTCATCCTCGACGCGCTGATCGGCGACGCCACGCTGTTCATCCGCGCCGACGAGGTGGCCAGGTCCTGGCGCATCGTCGACCCCCTGCTGGCCTACTGGGAGCAGTCCCCGGACCCGATCCCGCTGTACCACGCGGCCACCTGGGGACCCCAGGAAGCCAGCCAGCTCATCCAGCGAGACGGCCGCCAGTGGCGCAACCTCTGACCAGGCTACGCGACGCCATCGGTCATATCGCGGTGCCCGGCGGAGTCAGACCGAGATCGCGCTGATTTCACTAAGTCTTCCGGATCGCTGCATCCCCGGGTCCGAAGAAAGCGCTCGAATGCACCGCCCAGGTCCATCTCGTTACATTCTTCAAGCTTGCGATCAAGCCATTCCTCGTCCACGTTGTTCGCGACGTACTTCGCAAGCGTGATCATCACGTGGTAGGCAGATTGCTGGTCACGGGTTGCCTGCAGCAAGAGCACGGCGTCGTCGTAGCTCTCGTTACGCACAGCCCGTATGAGCGCGAGTGCAGCGCGCTGGTCGTCGGCAACGCCTGCTGCCTTTTTGGCGTAATCTGTCACGGCGAGTTAAGCACCGCCTTCCAGCTCAGTGCTTGAGCAGCGAACGGACCCCCGCGGAGATGTCCTCAGCGGATGGCACGCAGTATTGCTCCAGCATCGCGTTCTGGGGGATATGGGTGTCAGCCCCGCAGACACGCATTACGGGAGCATGGAGTGAGCCGAACATCTCCTCTTGGATGCGTGCTGCGATTTCCGCGCCCACACCGCCGGTTCGGCACGCTTCGTGAACGATCATGGCGCGGCGGGTCTTGCTCACCGATCGGCTTACCGTCTCCCAGTCCAGCGGGACGAGCGTGCGCAGGTCGATCACTTCGACGTCGATGCCCTCGGCCGCGAGTTGCTCGGTCGCCTCGATGACCTTGGGCACGCTCCCGCTGTAAGTGATGACCGTCGCCGCGGTGCCGTCGCGCAGCAGCGCCGCCTGACCTAGCGGGACGATGAACTCCGGGTCAGTCGGCACCATGCCGCGGGTGAAGAACAGGCCCTTGTTCGGCATGAATATCACCGGATCGGGATCGCGGATCGACGACTTCAGCAGTCCGAGCACGTCAGCAGGCGAGGACGGCAGCACCAGCTTGAGACCGGGATTGTGCAGTACGTGTGCTTCCAGGCTGCTGTTATGCTCCGCACCGGATCCGCCGAGAATTCCCGTGCCAGCGATGATCGTGACGGGGAGCTCGTTCGGCTGACCGCCGTGCATGAAGCGCCATTTGGCCAGCTTGTTGAATATTTCGTCACCGGCGATGAACATGAAGTCCGAGAATGTGATGTCGACCACCGGGACAGTTCCGCCGATTGCGGCACCGCAGGCTGCGCCGACCATGAACGTCTCGACGACGCCGGTGTCGCGGACCCGGTTATGGCCGAACTTGTCGACCAGTCCGCGCGACAGGCCGAATTGGCCGCCGAGCGAGGTCAGGTCCTGCCCCATCGCGAACACCCGCTCATCGCGTGCCATCTCCTGCTCGATCGCGAGCCCGATGCACTGCTGATAGCGCAGCTTCCTGCTCACCGGGGCCCGGTCTGTCGTTACCGCCATGGCACGTCCTTACTCCGCGTAGAGGTTCTTGAAGATCACGTCACGATCCGGCAGCGGCCCGGCGACAGCCTTCTCCGCGGCGCTAGCCAGGTCGGCTCGCGCTGTGGCCTCGATGGCGCCGACCGCCGAATCGTCCACGTAGCCCTTGAGCACATCGATCGGGTCGCGGTAGTCGTCGAGCTCGCCCGGCGGCCGGTACGCGCCGACGTCGCCGTAGAAGTGGCCGCCGATGCGGTACGTCTTTGCTTCGATGATCATCGGGCCGTTCCCGGCCTCGATATACTCTTTTGCCTGCTTAACCGCCTGATAGACCAGGACTGCGTCCTGGCCGTCCACTCGTCGGCCGGGGATGCCGTAGGCGCAGGCGCGCTCGGCGACGGTAGCGGTGGGCGAGGATGCGTCGAAGGATGTTGAAACCGCCCAGCCGTTGTTCTCGCAGAAGTACAGCAGCGGCAGCTTCCATGGAACCGCCTGCATAAGCGTCTCGTGAAATGTGCCGCGCGCCGCGGTGCCGTCGCCGAAGCCGGCCACCACGATCCCGGGCTTGCCCAGTACCTGCTTGGCCAGGGCGAGGCCGCCGCCGAGGACATGCGCAGTGCCTAGCGTGCCGCCTGAGCCCACCAGGCCGAGGTCCATGTCGACGAAGTGCGGCGCTCCGCCGCCCTTGCCGTGCGTGCTCCCGGTCACCCGTCCAAGCAGGTCCGCGATCACCGGTTCGAGGTCCATGCCCCGTGCGACCGGCCAGTTTACGCCCCTGTGGTACCACATGATCTGGTCGTCGGGTCCGAGGGCGGTCATGGCGCCGACGGCGGCTCCCTCCTGGCCGCGGCCCGGGTGCCACCAGCCGGTGAACGTCCCGTCCTTGGTCCATGCCTCGAAGAGATCCTCGATGCCCCGGATGACGACGAGCCGGTACAGCATGGCCTGCACGACAGCCTGATCGATATCCGGGTGGGCCTGCTCTTGCGACATCATGGACCCGTGCCTCCTGAGGATTCCAATTGTTTTGATCGCTTGATTCAATCATACTCTCGTAACGCCTGCAAGGGGGTCAGGTAGGAACATCCCGGTCTGATCTGGCGGAACCGCGGGCTGGACTGGCGCGGTCGCGGAGTTCCCCTTCGGCTGTGCTGGCCTTGCGCGTGCGTTGGTGCCCGGCGCTCTGCTGCGAGGCTGCGGCCAGTCCTTTTCCGTCGCATCTGGCTCCGCCCGCGTGATGGCAGCCCGCGCCGTAGGCCGGTCGACCGTAACCGGACTTAGCCGGATCGTAGGGGAGTGGCCGCAGCGGCAGGATGTCTTATAGATCACTTGACCAAATCATTTGATTGAAGTACGTTACAGCAATCGAGGTGATCCGGACTAATCTGCAGGAGACCCCCATGCCAGCACTCCCGTGGTCGGGCAGCCACGCGGTGCTGCGACAGGCGCGACGGGCACCGGGCCGTCACATGACGGGCGGTCCGCGGTGATGACGACGCTCCAGCAGCCGCCGGCTGATAGCAGGCGTCCTCGCCCTGGCCTCGTGATCCGCAGTTGGGGATGCGGCCCGGAGGTCGTACTCGTCCATGGCTCAGTTACCGGCGCGCATGCCTCCTGGGCTGACCTGCGCGGTAAAGCTCACGGGTGGAAGCTAGTGGCCCCGAACCGGCGCGGCTACCACCCCAGGACGCCAGCTAGCCGCGAGGACTTCCGCGCTGACGCCCTAGACATCGTGCAATTGTGCGGTCGTCCTGTGCATCTCGTCGGCCATTCCTACGGAGCGATCGTTGCCCTTCTCGCAGCTGCGCACGCTCCGGGCACGATCAAATCGCTGACGCTGCTTGAGCCACCGCCACTGCCCTCGGTCCATCAGATTCGCGAAGTTCGCGATTGGGTTCGCCAGATGAGCGCGCTGCGCTCCGAGGGCCCGTCAGGACCCGCAGAGTTCCTCACCGCATTCATGCGGCTCGTGGGCGGGCCTACCGAGGCGGCGGGCTACTCAGACCAGCTGGCCACCCAGGTCGATTTGTTGCGAGGATCGGTGCCCGCCTGGACGGCCGATCCGCCCTGGCGTATCCTCTCAGCCCGGCATATCCCGGCACTGGTGGTGTCCGGCGGCCACAGCGTTGTCTTCGAGGCGGCCGCTGATGACATTGCCGCGCGCCTGACGGGCATCCGGCGGATTCTGGTTGGTGCCGGTCACTTCGTCCAGCGTCACCCGCAGTTTGCCGATGTGCTGACCGGATTTCTGCATGCGCATGAGCCAGCATCAGCATGTCGTATCGGCGATGAATTTATGAGTTCAACCTAGAGTGTTGTGCCCGCGCAGGCGCGTCCGATTCAGGAGGTATAGGCCCGTGAGTGAGCTAGTGGAAATCAGGATCCCGCACGGCGGTTCCGTTGAAAACGTCGAGATCAACGAATGGCTGGTGAGCGTCGGTGACATCATCTCGGAAGGCCAGCCGCTTGCCGATGTCAGTACCGACAAGGTGGACACCGAACTCGAGGCGCCGTCATCGGGGAAACTCGTCCGGCTGCTGGTCGAAGCCGGGTCCGAGATCCGGGTTGGCACGCCCGTCGCCCTGCTCGCCGATGCCGGCGCGTCCGAGGAGGACGTCAAGGCCCTCCTGGCGGCCTACACACCCAGCAGCACAGAATGAGCCAGGACAACGACGTAATGCCGCCCGCGGCAACCGGGCCTGCTGTCCCGGACGGGTATGAAGGCATCCCGTACGAGCGGGTAAAACTCAAGATGCGCCGCCGCGCCGTCGCGCGCAATCTGACGGTATCGGCCAGCATTCCCAGCCTCACCGCAGACGTCCAGGTGGACCTGACTGCGTTGCTGGCCGCGCGGCACGAGTGGAACAACCAGCCGGAGTGCCCGGCACGCCTGTCAGTATTTGCCTTCCTGGCCCGCGCAGCGGTGTCTACGCTGCTGGAGTTCCCCGATCTGAACGCGACTTTCCTGGACACCGAGCTCATCCGCTGGACGACGGTTAACCTCGGCATCGCCGTGGACACCGAAAGAGGCCTCGTGGTCCCGGTCATTCGTGACGCGCAGAAACTCGGCGTGCGGGTGATCGGGGATCACATCCGGGACATCGGGGCCCGGGCCAGGGACGGCGGCATCAGCAGCGGCGAACTGAGTGGCGGCACCTTCACGTTGTCCAACCCCGGATCAGTCGGTCCGTCAATCCGCGCCGAGGCACTGCTGAACCCGCCTCAGGTAGCGCTGCTTGGTTTCCCTGGGGTATGCCGGGAGCCGGTTGTCGTCACCGACGCCTCGGGCGGGGAGTCCATCGAGATCCGGTCGATTCTCAGGCCGTCACTGACCTTCGATCACCGGGCTATTGACGGCGGCGAGGCCATCCGCTTCCTGGTGGCCTTCCGCGACAAGGTCCAGGGCTGGAACCTGGAGCAGTACTAGGTCTAGCGGGACCCTGATCGGCTCGCCCGGTAGCGCTTGAGCTGCTGCCGGGCGAGAACCATGCGGTGCACTTCTTCTGGGCCATCCGCGAAGCGGAGCGACCGTGCCTGGGCGAACAGCATGGCCAGGGGAAAGTCATGGGTGAGGCCTCCCGCGCCATGGATCTGAATCGCCTGATCGATGACCCACTGTGCCGTCGGCGGTGCCGCGATCTTGATCTCGGAAATTTCCGTCGCGGCTTGCCGGGCGCCCACCGTGTCGATCAGCCAGGCTGCTCGCAGCACGAGCAGCCGCAGCTGGTCGATCCGGACCCGGGCCTCGGCGATGATCCGCTGTACGTCGCCCTGCTCGGCTAGCGGCTTCCCGAATGCCACCCGCTGCTGGGCACGGGCGCACATCAGGTCGAAGGCCCGCTCGGCCATCCCGACCAGGCGCATGCAATGGTGGATACGGCCGGGCCCGAGCCGGGCCTGGCCCAGGGCGAATCCCTGGCCCCGCTGCCCGAGCAGCGCCTCGGGCCCGACACGAACGTCGTCAAACCTGACTTCGCCGTGCCCGCCGTGCGACTGATCCCAGAAGCCGAAAACCGACAGGCCCCGGCGGACAGTGATGCCCGCCGTGTTTCGGGGGATGATCAGGATGCTGTGCCGCGAATGGCGGTCCGCATCCGGGTTGCTGACGCCGAGCACCAAGAGAACCTTGCAGTCAGTACTCATGATGCCGGTCGACCACCACTTCGTGCCGTTAACGACGAACCCTTCCCCATCCGGCACCATCTGCAGGCTGATATTGGCGGCATCGGATGACGCGACACCGGGTTCGGTCATGGAGAACGCCGAGCGGATCGCCCCATCCAGTAGGGGCGCCAGCCACCGCTCCTTCTGCTCCTCGGTGCCGAACATGGCCAGGAGTTCCATGTTCCCGGTGTCCGGCGCCGCGCTGTTCAGCGCCTCAGGAGCTATCAGTGGGCTCCGGCCGGTTATCTCGGCCAAGGGCGCATACTGCACGTTCGACAGCCCGCCTCCTAGCGGCGAGTGTGGCAGGAAGAGATTCCATAGTCCCCTGCGACGGGCCTCTGCCTTCAGGCCGGCCATCACGGCCGGCCGCTCCCAGGAGTGCGGGCTTCCAGGCTCACTCGGTTCGAAGTCACCCTCAGCCGGGTAGACATGGCTTTCCATGAAATCAGTGAGCTGGTGGCGCAGTTCTTCCGTGCGCTGGTCAAATGCGAAATCCATTGTGCCGCCTGCTATCTCCGGAGCGCGGCGTTGCCGCGCTGCACCAGCTCGGGAACCATCGCCCCGATCTTGTCGAATCCCTCGCCGACAGCCAGTCCCTTGGTGTGCCGGTAGTAGATTCCCTCGCAGATCACCGCGAACTTGAAGATCGCGAAGCTCTCGTACCAGTCGAAGTCGTTGAGCTGAATGCCAGTACGCGCCGCGTAACGGTCGGCCAGGCTGGACCACGGTGGATAGCCGGGAATCTCTGCAGGAGTCGCCGCAATAGGATTGTCCAGGCCTCCCCAGCCCTCCCAGTACAGGTAGAAGAGACCGAGATCGCTGAGCGGGTCGCCGAGCGTCGCCATTTCCCAATCCAGGATGGCCAGGATGCGCGAAGGGTCAGCACGATCGATGATCGCATTGTCCAGCCGGAAATCACCGTGCACAATCGAGGCTCGCCCCGAGTGGGGGACATTGGCCGCGAGGCAGGCTCCGAGCTGGCCGAACCCGGCAATGTCACGGCTGCGTGATGCGGCGAGCTGCCTGGTCCACCGTCGCACCTGGCGTTCGAGGTAGCCATCTGGGCGGCCGAAGTCCGCCAGGCCGGTCGCCGTGTAATCAACCAGGTGCAAGTCCGCCAGGGCGTCGATGAACGCGTAACCGAGCGACTGAGCCTGCGCGAGGCTCAGCGCCGCCATCTGCTCGGCAGTCCGGTAGACGACGCCGTCGATGAGGTCCATCACGTAAAACTCTGCGCCCAGCACCGACCGGTCATCGATATAGCAGACGGTGCCCGGGACCGGTACCGCGGTTGGCGCGAGGGCGTGCATGACCCGGTACTCCCGGTGCATGTCGTGAGCGGTTTCTAGCACGTGCCCCAGCGGAGGCCGCCGCATGACCCATTGCTCACCACCCGCCGAAATCTGGTACGTCAGGTTCGACCGGCCGCCCGACAGCAGGGAGACGCTGACAGGTCGGTGCAGGCCGCGGCCGAGCGAGGACTCGATGACGCCGGCGAGGCTGGCTACCTGGTCGGCCGTGAGATCGGCGCTGGCCTGCGTCGGCTCGGGCGGGCCGGACTCTCTCGAGGGACGGGCACCGGAGAAAGCTGTCATCGTCGTGGGTTCCTGCTCTGCTAATAAGCCGTCAAATCCTGTACAAGCGATTTAATCAATTGATCGTATCAATTGCAAGGCTTGTGCGCGAGGGATACAGTTGGCACTAGCCAGGAGACCTGCCTGCCGATCCGGCCAGTCGGCCAGTCGGGCAGGCGGCCAGCGCTCCGGTCAGCGAGGCCTGTGATGAGACATGAAACGTGAGGCCACGGCTACCCATGCCGTATGACCGGACGCGACTTGGCAAGTTATCAGGCGGATCGTTCGATGAGGCGCATCAGGACCTGCGGTCAGCTAACCGGACGGGGATCATGCCGCAGCTCGTAACTGTCCGATCGGCGATGCCTCAGCTGGCCTTCTTCGCCGGTGCGTGGCTGGCCAGGCTGGCCATGCTTGCGTCGATCCCGCCAACCACGAAGCTGACCACTGTCCGCTTGTAGGAGGACTCAGCGAAGTTCACAGTGACCTCATCAGGCGGGGTCAGCGAGAGCATCTGGATCAGCGTTACCACTCCCAGGCGCCAGTCCAGGATCAGGTCATCGTACGGGACGCTCGGATAGCGCCGCCGTACGAGTTCCTGCACCTTCTCCGAGACGGCGGCCACCGCAAGGTCTTCGTGGATGTGCGAGTCGCCGACCGTAATCAGCTGTGCCACGATCTTGAGCCACTGGATGCCGCGCACGGGTTCCCGCTCGATCAGGCTCAGATACGGCACGGCCAGCGTCTCTACAAGCTGCCGGGTACTCGGCCGGGCCTGCCTGGCCAGCAAGCGGTCGGCCCGCTCGGTGATCTTGGCCCGCACCGCCTGTCCCTCGCGTTCGAGCACGGCATCCAGCAGCCGGTCCTTGGACCCGAAGTGATAATGCACAGAAGCCGCGGCCAGGCCGGCCTGGCTGTTGATCGACCTGATCGAGACCCCTTCGACACCGTGGGCCGCGAACAGCTCTGCAGCGGCATCGATCAGGGCCGCCCGAGTGATCTCGCCATCGGCGGCGGTCCGACCAGGCACGTGTCCTCCACTCTTTAGCTGGCTGTCAGTCAGCCAGTTCTTATGGTGCTTCAACCAAGTGATAGAAGCACTCTATCAACAGCTATCTGGTCCGTCATGGCCGGGTGGGGCTGCCTGGGAAGGCCGATGAGGCTGTCCGGCCTCCCAGGCTCCGCACTGTTTCACGGCTTGGCTAATGGACCAGCTCGCCTACGGAATCAAGTTGCGTCTCGGCGGACTCCTCCGATTCGGGGCGCTTCCCGTGCCGCATGGCCAGCGAGGCGGCGACGCCCGCGAGCGCCAGTATGGCCGCGAACAGGTAGACGATCTTGAAGCCCGCGTCAGCGTAGATCGGGGCGCCCTGGATGACACTGTGAACGTGCTGGTTGAGCAGAGCGAAGGCAGCTTGCAGGCCGACGGCCGAGCCGAGGCTCCCCACCACTCCAACCATGTTGGCGCTGATTGCCTGCTGCTCGACGGGCACTGCCGCAATCACCAGGTTCGGGATCGCTGCGCTGATCAGGCCGCCGCCGATGGCATAGACAAAGTAGCCCACGAGCAGTTCAGGTGAGGTGTAGTGCTCGAAGGCGAGCATCAGCGTGCCAGCCGTGGCGAACACGAAGCCTGTCCAGGCCGGGAGGCGCGGTCCGCGGCGTTGCGCGGCCCAGCCGACCACGAAGCCCATAGCGACCGAGATGATACCGGCGGGGCTGGTGAAGTGCGCCAGCCCGCTGGCCGATTCCCCCAGGCCGTATCCGGCGCCCAGGGCTTTCGGGGTCTGCACCAAGTAGGCGAGCATCACGAACTGGATGACGATGACCGCCTGGGCTACGAAGTTGGCGGTCATCGTCAGCGCTACCGCCCGGCCGCGCAGCAGCTCGAGGTTCATGAGCGGGAACGTGATCCGCCGTTCGTGCCTGAGCCATGCGAGGAGCAGCACCAGCCCGGCGGCGGCAAAGCCGAGCGTCCGCGCCGAGGCCCAGCCCCAGGCGCTGCCCTCGCTCAGCGCCACCAGGAGGAGCGACAGGGACGCGCCGAGCATGAGCCCGCCCAGCCAGTCGATCCGGGTCCGGGCCCTCAGCGGGCTCTCTGGCACGGCAAAGAAGATGATGATGCCTAGGACCAGGGGGAGGAGCGCCAGGAAGTAGAACACGCCCCGGTACTGGTATCGGTCGATCAGCCAGCCGGAGATGTACGGCCCGACAATGCCTGTGAGCCCGATTCCCGCGGTCGAGATGCTCACACCCAGGGCCAGCATGCGCTTGGGGAAAATGTCTCGCATCAGCGAGTAGGTGATGGGCAGGATCGCGGTGCCGACACCCTCCAGGGTGCGGCCGGCCAGGACCACCGGCAGGGTCGGGGCTATAGACACGACAGCAGATCCGACCACCATGGTTCCCGCGGCTACGAGGAGGAACCGCTTCTTGCCGTACGCGTCGGCCAGCTTGCCGATCAACGGGGCCGTGCAAGCCCCGGCCAGGGTGAACGCGGTGGAGATCCACGCGATCTGGGTCGTGTGGAACTTCGCCGCCATCTGGGGCAGGGCCGGAGTCACGAGGTTGAACGCGTAGGCAACCTCCTCCGAGAGCAGTACCAGGACCAGCAGCACGCCGATCCAGTACCACATGCTCCGGCGGGAACCAGGCAGCGACTGTGTCATGATCCCAGCATGCCCCGGTGGTGGCTGGCCGTTGTGGTCTGGCGATGAGGTGGTCATCCTGGCTCCCTGCGGCAAAGCGACGAAGAGTTGATCAGATCAGACGATCCGATCAGCTGATCGTAACGCGTGCACTGGGAACATGGAATAGGTTGAACAGGTTTTTCTGGCTCACGCCGTGGATGCGCGTCGGCCATCCGTCTGCGGCGGTGCAACGGCGCGTCTCTGCTCAGGCCAGGAAGCGGATCCGGGCTATCCGAGTTCCGGGGCTGAAGACGCCATGCATGATGACCGACGCAGCCACGGCGACGGACTCGGCCCGCCGGTATTTGACCGTCTGCGCAGGCACGGTCAAGGCTTGGGCTCGTAACCAGCCGAGCCTAGGCGCATTACTGCGCGCGCAGCCCATCGGTAGGCCAGTCGGCTCGACCCGCCAGATCCGAGGCGCGCACATGATTGCCGTGCTTCCCACGCCGGTCGGCGCGCCCGGCGGACCGATCAGATGCCGGTGTATGCGGGCGCGCGCTTCTCCCGGAACGCTGCCAGCGCCTCGGCCATGTCAGCCGTGCAGGCGGCAAGCACTTGGCTGCGGTTCTCCAGCTCGATCGCCGCTGTTAGCGACGGGGCGTCCACGTTGGTCTGGAGAATTTCCTTGGTAAGGGCGACGCCGAAGGGGCTGTTGGCTGCTATCTGCTCAGCTAGGGCAACCGCGGCCGGCATCAGGTCACCGGCCGGGACGACCCGGTTAGACAACCCGATCCTGAGGCTCTCCTCGGCGGTCACGAAGCGTCCGGTCAGCAGGATCTCGCTGGCCAGTCCGAGGCCCACGACGCGGGGAAGCAGCCACGAGATCCCGCAGTCCCCTCCGCTGAGGCCGATACGAACGAAAGCGGCGTTGAACCTGGCCTCCGCGCTGGTCACGCGCAGGTCAGCGGCCAGTGCGAGAGAGAAGCCCGCCCCGGCGGCTGCGCCGTTGACTGCAGCGATGATCGGGATCCGGGCAAATCGCAGTGCCGCGACTGCCGCTGCCCAGCGCTTCTGGAGCGTATAGAAGCGGGTTGTCGGCATGGCCGGAAGCTCGGCCGCCAGGTCGAGGTCAAGCCCCGCGCAGAACCCGCGGCCCGCGCCCGTGAGGATGACCACGCGCACGTCTTCGCGGGTCTCAAGCGACTGGAGAGCAGCATGCAGCTCGGTGAACATCAGCTCGGTAAGCGCGTTGAGCTTCCCCGGCCGGTTCAGGGTCAGGGTGGCGATGCCAGCGGAGCTGGTCTCCATGAGCAGCGTTTCGTATGTCATGACGCTCCAGGGGCCCGCGTGAGTTCTGGTCTCACAACGATCTTGACATGCTCATTCGGGCTGGACAGCCACTCGAAGGCAGCGCCGACCTGGTCCAGGCCGACTTCGGCGGTGATGAGCGCCAATGCGTCGACGGCGCCTGTTCCTATCCGCTCGAGGCTGATCGTGTAAGCATCGGCAGCAGGCCCATACCCGAAGTCGATCAGCAGTCCCTTGTACGTGCCGACGATGGGCCGGATCGTGTCGTCTGCCATGCAGGAGCCGTCGACCATGATTCGTGTCTGCGGCGGCGCGATGTGCATGATCCGGTTGAGCATTCCGGCCTTGCCCGTGCACTCCCAGACGACCAGCGGCGCCTCGGCGCCGGCCCGCTGCCGCCATACCTCGACTGGATTGGCTTCGTCAGGATGCAGCGCTAGAGCAGCTCCTATTTGCAAGGCCATCTCGCGCCGGCGCGGTGAAGGCTCGACGACGATTACGTGCTGGGCCCCTCGGGCCGACAAAGCGGCGATGACGCCCAGCCCTATCGAGCCGGCTCCCATGACTACCGCACCGTGCTCAGGGTTGATCTGAGAGCGCTGCACGCTCGTCTCGCCGACCGAGAGCGGCTCCGCGAGAGTCGCCGCCGCTGCGCTAACGTGGGCCGGGACGGGATGTACCGCGCTGGCCTGCAGTACCATGCGCTGGGCGAAGCCGCCAGTGTGCTCATTGGAGTATCCGCACAGGCGGGTGACGCCGTCCGCATCGTCCACTAGTGCGTATCCGGCGACCAGATCACCGATCGAGACGTTCTCCACGCCTGCTCCGGTCTCGATCACGCGGCCCGCGTACTCGTGGCCGAAGACTAGGTCCTGTTGCGGGTCGAAGCTGTACAAGCTCGTGCCGCTGTCGCGTGCCGACTGCAAGAACAGCTCAGTGTGCCGGGCAGCGCTCAAGTCGCTGCCGCAGATGCCGGTTGCCTCGATCTCGACAAGCACCTGACCGTCGCGAGGCCGGGGATCGGGGATCTCGTCGACGACGAACGTACCGGACCGGTACACCGCTGCACGCATGTGGCACTCCAACATGACAAGTTAGCCTTTAAGGCATGTTATGATCGGTTGATTTATTTAGTCAATCGAATCGATTGATCAGATCGTGTCCGGCAAGATCCTGCTCGCGAGAGAAGCCTGATGGCCCAAGCTATGAAGCCCTCCACCAGATACGTCACGTTCGGGTCAGCGCGTGTCCGGGTGCGGATGGAGGGGATGGGCGCGCCCCTGTTTCTGCTGATGGGACTCGGCGGGCACCTCGACATGTGGCAGCCCCTCGCCGAGAAGCTGCACGGGCGACAGCTGGTGATGTTCGACTTCCCCGGCACGGGCGAGTCCACGCTGCCCTGGTTCCCGCCCACGATGGCCAACGCTGCCTTGTTCGTCCGGAGCCTGATGCGACGACTGGGACTGCGGTGGGCAGACGTCCTGGGTTACTCCTGGGGCGGCATGCTGGCGCAACAGCTCGCCGCGCAGCACCCTGGCGCAGTACGCAAGCTGGTCCTGGCCTGCACCAGCCTCGGCCCGCTTGCCATACCAGCCGCACCCTCCGTTACGGCTCGGCTGCTGACCCCGCGGCGTTACCATTCACCCGGCTACCTGGCGGCCATCGCACCGGACACGTTCGGCGGCAAGTTCCGGCATGATCCCTCGCTGGTCGACGCTGAGGTGGCCCGGCGCATGATCCACCCGCCCAGCTGGCGGGGATACGCATTCCAGCTCATCGCAGCGGGCACCTTCTCGACGCTCCCCATCGCCCCGCTGATTAGGCACCCGACCCTGATCCTCGCGGGCGGCGACGATCCCATGATCAAGACGCCGAACCAGCACATCATGCATCGGATGCTCCGGAACTCCGAGCTCCGCATCCTCGAGAACGCCGGCCATCTCCTTCTCCTCGACAGCCCGGAAACCTCCGCCCCCATCGTCACGTCCTTCCTCGAAGAGGCCGCTCATGCCCCCGGTCGGCGTTGAGGTGATGGCCCGCGGCACCCTGACTGCCTGGTCATCCGAACCTTCTAGACCCGCGATGCCAACCCGTGGCTCGCGATGGTCACTGAACCCGAGGTCCGGCGGTTTCTCCCCGCGGGACCAGCCCCGACGATGGAGCTAGCCCAGCGCATCATCGGGGGCGCCTCCGGGGTATCCATGTTCTTGAAGAGAGTGGTTAGCATCCCCGGCCGCTCGGCATCACACGGCGATGCCCACGGTGTCGCCTTATGTCTCAGGCATGAGGCATTATTAGAACTTGATCACGACACTGCGCATTCGGGTGATCGAGGTTCTCTAGCGGCCGGCTACCGGAACAGCGAAGGCAGCTTGCCCACCTACGCCAGCGGCGGCACCTTCAGCGCGCTCGGCGGAGGCACCGGCGTGAACGTCGAGGTGCGCTGGTGGGACGCCACCGCAGATGAGCTCGCTGAGCTGCGCGCGGGCGTCATGGCAGCGCCCACCCAGGTGAAGTCGGAGTCCACGTCCGTGGCGACGAACCACCGGTGGTCCCCAGGCCACAGAAGGTGTGGTGCTGGAAGTTCGTTGTCTTTGGGCAAGCCGGCAGTGAGCTCCCTGGCGCCCCAGTGCCCGATCTCTTCGAGGGGACCGCGGAACAGCAGGTATTGCCGGGCGGGGATAGGAAGGCTCGGGGGGATGCGGAGCTTCGGACCGCTGAGAACACCCGCTGGGAACCATGGCGACGTGCCACGCGACGCGTCGCCGTACATGCTGCTGACGGATCCGTCCCACAGCGCGTGGAAACAGTCCCCGGGGGTCTTCGTCTCGCCAGCCAGATACGCCCGCAGACGGCCGTAAAGAACTCCCTGAGAAATGCGATCCTCGTCCAGGTAACGGACCCTGGCGTAGGACTCGAATCCGGTCGGCCCCATGGTCACCAACTGCTCCCAGGGCTCATCTCGCTGCGCGAACCAGACCGCGAGCGAGCAGTCGGGTTCGAATTGGAGCATCCCACGAGCTTATGGCACCAGGCGTCGTCCTCATCTGCCGCAGGCAGGGTCGAGCGCTATGGCCACGGCAGGACCTTGGACCGTGCAACGTGGTCAGCCGGAAGCCGTGGACTCTGCCAGCCGATGACAAATGCCGATGGGAAGCCTGTCACGATGAGCGACCTGGGTCGTCACGCGCCGCGCAAGTAGCCGCTCTGAATCAGAATCAGGGTTTTCCCCGATGAATTCCTGCGTCGCATTCTGCCGGAGGTAGATGTACGCTGCCTCGACCGCCTTTTACAGCCGGACCGATTTCGGCCGCCCGGTCCGCTTATTCCACGGTTCGTCAAGCGCCTCGTTCACGCGGCGGACGAGTTCCTGCATCTGCGTGAGCGTCAGGCCGGTGGTACGATAATAGCGCAACGGCTCTACCGGGCTTGAGAATTCTTTGGTCGGAACTCTCAAATCTTTCAGGAAGGCCGTTGCTTTTTAGTTACCGCATACGGCGTGTCGTGAAATTTCTTAAGATGTTGCACTCAGCCCGAAACGCGCTCCAAACGGGACAGTTTTGAATAACGCTCCAGGTACATGAATCGCGAAATTGGCTATTTATGACGAGGCAGTTGCGGCAGGTCGGCTTGCCTGATTGCCAGTCATGTCAAGTTGACAGCGGAAACGGACGCTTTCATCCGACGATGGCCCATACAACCTTGCCAGCGTGGCCGCCGGGACTGGCACTGGCAGGGAAGTACCACCCCCACTGGAGGCTGAGGGCTTGGACGAGCAGTAGGCCCCGGCCGTCCTCGGCGTCCTGACCAGGGTCCGCCGGTGCCGGCGGCTGCGGGCTGGGGTCCCACACCAGGATCACGGCTCGTTCGCAGTCTGAGGCCAGTCACAGCCCGATGGATGCGTCGGCTGTCGGCGCGGATGCCTGGAGCGCGTTGGTGGTCAGCTCGGATACCAGGAGCTCGGTGTTGTCGGCTAGGCGGCCTAGGCCCCATTCCCGTAGGACTTTCCGGGTCCAGCCCGGCCGCAGCCTGGCGCGGTGGGCAGCGCGCCCAATGGCAGGGCCGCGCGCAGCGGCCAGCCTGCAATTTCTGGCTGTGGCTGGTGCGGGCAGGGTTGCGGCACTGTCTGTGTTCTCGTCGCGAACTGGCCCGTCATGACGCTGCTGGTTCCCGCTGAGGTCCCAATCCTGGGATGACCTGACTAAGGACCTCGAGGTCGCGTTCGCCGGCGGAGGTACTCAAATTGCCCATTTCGCGATGGTAGGAACGGCATGGACCCGCAGTCCACGATGTTGCGAGATGTTGCGCTAAACTCAGTTCGCCTAGCGTCCTGATGATCAATGCCCGTCCCGCTGCTCCGTAGACGGCGGACGCCTTGAGATGCTCAAACATCCTCGTGTACAAGTGAATTTCCTGCGGCCGGGTGACTTCGATGCTCGCGGTGGGCGTTTCCAGGGCGACCAGGGAGTCGTCGAAGATCCAGAATCCGGCTGAGGCGACTGCGGTCCGTTCGGCCATCATAGGGATGATGCCGAGCGAGACCGTCGGTACCGACATCACCTCCAGCAGTCGGCCCAGTTGCCCAGCCTGGATCTCGGCGGTGCCGAACCAGGTCCGCAATGCCTGTTCCTCCAGCACGACTTCGAACCGCTTGCCGGCGCTGTAGATGACACGTTGCCGCTCCATCCGGGCCGCCACCGCGGTGTCAAGATCGTCCGGTGCGTAAGGAAGCCGATCCAGAACGACAGCATGGCAGTGCAGTAAGCGGCGGTCTGGAATAGGCCCGGTATGACGTTGTGCTCATAGATCCGGAACAGGGTCGTCCGTTCATACAGCGGGAGAGTGTGCGCACCCAGGACCCGTTTCATCCCAGCACGAGCCTGCCGCCGGAATTCCAGATACGCGGACTCCACAGCGCGGGCGGTAGCGATCAGATCGGGGATTTGCTCCTCAACGCCGCAGGCAAGGCACCAGTCTCGGATGTCCTGATCTGAAGGTGCCTGGACGCCATGCTCGATCTTGCTGACCCGAGTGAAATGCCGGCAAGTCGCCGCCGCAATCGCCCGCCCCGAAAGGCCCGCGTCTTTGCGGATCTCCCGCAGACGGGCGCCCAGTGCCTTCTGGGCCTCCTTGGCCGAGCTAGACGGCGGCGTACTCATCGTGCGATATCGACAGCTTCCAGACGGCCTCGAACGCAGCGCGGCACAACCGGAGATCGGCAAGGTCAGATGAGCTGAGCATTCCTACAGACAGGCCGTTTCCCGAGTACAGCAGGAATAGCGCCAGGCGGTCATCGAACACGTAGAAATCGTTTCCCGGCAGCGCAACCGACGACACGAGGCTGCGGGGCACCCACCGGATATCCTCCCCGGCCTCCACCATCGGATACCCGATGCTGTAGGACCAGCGCTGATAGTCGCTGAGCGGCTCGGATACGACTCGTGCCCGGCGGACGCACCTGCCAGCCTTCACGTGCTCGCGCAGCGTGGCGCACCAGCCTTGCAGCCACTCCAGGTCATCAGGCTCGCCACTGGCCCACTTGGCCATATGCGGCAACTCGACCGCTGTCCCGTACGCATCACGCATCTCAAGGTGCAGGGCCTCTCGCTCGAAGCCGCGGCGCAGCAGCTCGTCGAACTCCTCATCCGTTACCGGTGTCACGGTCCTCCTGCCTGAAGAACTTGACCATCCGGTCCGGGATCTCTACCGCTGTCTCCCCGCCCGGGATGCTCATCTGGGTCAGGGCGTCAGGATCGGTGACCATCCACCCTTGGACGACCCAGGTTTCCCGGTCGGTCCGGTACACCGTGGGTGATCCGGTCGGGTTGGAGTCCGGGTCTTTGCCGATGAACGTTAGGCGCATCGCTATCTCCTTGTCCGACAGTTGCGGAATATTGCGCACTCGTGAGCGTCGTTCACACGACCCGGTTTCGTCAAGGCTTACGTCCCAGCGGAATCGTGCCCCCGCGAGCCGACCGCCGTAGATGACGGTACTGCGGCGGTTCACAGTCTCCGTCTGGCATCGACACCACGGTCCCTTCGACCGCGCGGATATGTGACTACTGGCTCGGTGGTCACGATAACTTCGCGGCTGACCGGGCGGCGGCCCTCGCGGTGAGCGAGGCGGCCCCGGAGGCGCAGCTGATGGCGGTGGAGAACCGCAGGTTCCTGCGCCGGGCAGTCCGTTACCTGGCTGCCGACGCCGGGATCACCCAGTTCCCGGACATCGGCACCGGGCTGCCCACCCAGGGCAACGTGCACCAGGTCGCCCAGGACATCAACCCGGCCGCCCGGGTGGTGTATGTCGGCAACGACCCGATGGTGCTGACCCACTCCCGCGCGCTGAAGACCGGCGGGAACACCGTGGTGATCGAGGCGGACGTGCGGGACCCGCGGTCGATCCTGGATCATCCTGGCACACGCACGCTCATCGATTTCAGCCAGCCGCTGGCTGTGTTGCCGGTGGCTGTGCTGCATTTCATCAGCGATGATGATGACCCGTCCGCGAGCGTCGCGGCTATCCGCGACGCTCTCCACTCGGGTAGCTACCTGGTGCTCTCGCACGTGACCGGCGATATCCGCAGCGAATCCGCTGCTAACGCAGCCGTGCGCTACAAGAAAGGTGACGTCGGGGGGCGACATTGCGTGGCCGGGACGAGATCCTCCGGTTCTTCGCCGGCGTGGAGCTGCTCGATCCCGGGCTGGTCCAGGTCCCTGACTGGCGGCCCGGCAGGCCCGAGCCTGCGGATGCCGGCAAGGTGTGGATTCTCGGCGGTGTTGGCCGCAAGCCAGGGCCGTCCTCGGCCGGGCGCCTGTGATGCGAGTCGCGGGTGAGCGGCCTTTACTCGAGGGGTGGACGGTGCCAACGGCATGAACACGCCTTGGATGATGCGAGCGTGACCGCGTCACGTGGCCGCTGGCCCAGGACCTTGGACTCCGGCGACCGCGAGAACCTGTGTATCGGCATGCAGCATCTGTTCCTGTATGTCGGCACCGCGACCTGGCCCGTAGCCGCTTAGTTAGACAACATTGTGTCGATCGGAGAAAAGCAAGCAGGCTAGAGCGCACGGAGGATGTCTTCGACTCGGTCCTTGGCGTCGCCGAAGAGCATCGCGGTGTTGTCGCGGAAGAACAGCGGGTTCTGCACGCCGGCGTAGCCGGATGCCATCGAGCGTTTGAAGACCACCACGTCGTCTGCTTCCCAGACTTTCAGGACTGGCATTCCGGCGATGGGGCTGCCCGGGTCGTCCAGGGCGGCGGGGTTGACGGTGTCGTTGGCGCCGATGACCAGGACGACCGCGGTGTCGTTGAAGTCGTCATTTATCTCGTCCATCTCCAGCACGATGTCGTAGGGCAGGGCAGCACCTTGGCTTCGGCCAGCAGCACGTTCATGTGACCCGGGAGGCGGCCGCGACGGGGTGGATGCCGAAGCGCACGTTGACTCCGTGCTCGCGTAGCTTGCGGGTGAGCTCGGCCACGCCGTACTGGGCTTGCGCGACGGCCATGCCGTAACCCGGGGTGATGATGACCGAGTCGGCGGCGGCGAGCAGGTCGGCGACACCGTCCGGGGTCGCCTCGCGGTGTTCGCCGTAGTGGGTGTGGCTGGCCGGGCCGGTCTGGATGCCGAAGCCGCCGGCGATCACGGAGATGAACGAGCGGTTCATGGCCCGGCACATGATGTAAGACAGGTAGGCGCCTGAGGAGCCGACCAAAGCGCCGGTGATTATCAGCAGGTCATTAGCGAGCAGGAAGCCGGACGCTGCCGCTGCCCAGCCGGAATAGCTGTTCAGCATCGACACCACGACCGGCATGTCGCCGCCGCCGATGGACGCGACCAGATGCCAGCCGAGCAGCAGCGCGACCATGGTGACGGCGACCAGCAGCCACAGCTGCGGCCTGCCAACGAACCAGATGGTCAGCGCAGCGAAGGCGGCCAGCGCACCGAGGTTGAGGAGGTTCTTGCCGGGCAGGGTGAGCGGGCTGGAGGAGATCCGGGCGGACAGCTTCCCGAACGCCACGATCGACCCGGTGAAGGTGACGGCCCCGATGAAGACGCCGATGAACACTTCGGCGTGATGGATGCCGAGCGTGGCCTGGGTGGCCAGCTGGCGCGCCTGCGCCCCGCCGGGTTCGGCCTCCACGCGCAGGTAGCCGTTCCAGCCGACCAGCACCGCCGCCAGGCCCACGAACGAGTGCAGCAGCGCAATCAGCTCGGGCATGCCGGTCATCTCCACGATCCGGGCCCGGTACAGGCCGATCGCGGCGCCGACGGCGGTGGCGGCGATCAGGAGCGCCAGGCCGGCGCCCTGGATGTGTGCGTGCACGGCCAGGGCTATGGTGGCGGCCAGCGCGACCACCATGCCCGCGATGCCGAAACTGTTACCGTCGCGGGCGGTCTCGTGCCTGGACAGGCCCGCGAGGGCCAGGATGAACAGCAGGGCCGCCACGATGTAGGCGGCCTGCGCCGAGATATTGACGCTCATGTCTGCCTTAGCTGCGGGAGAACATGGAGAGCATGCGCCGGGTTACGGCGAAGCCGCCGAAGATGTTGATGCTCACCAGCAAAATCGCCGCAGCCGACAAGATGGTGACCACGGTGTTGCCCTGCCCGATCTCCAGCAGGGCGCCGACGATAATGATCCCGGAGATGGCGTTGGTCACCGACATCAGCGGCGTGTGCAGGGCATGGTGAACGTGCCCGATGACGTAGTAGCCGACACCGTGCAGGTTTAAGGTCAAAGACCGATCCCGGGCGCGCCTATGTACGTGGGTCAGGCGGGTCCGATATTGTCCCCGCGTTTTCCCCAAGCTCGGCGAGGCGGCCATCACCGGAGCTGAACGGTGGTCGGGGACGCCGCGCTCAACGCTGCCGGCCTGCGAGCCGTACACGCGGCTTCTCGTCATGGCGGCCTTCGACCGGGACGTCTCCACCGGCAGTATTCACCGGCACTTCTGTGCCTTCATCGGTCAGATGATCTTCGGCACGCCTGGCCTCGCCCTTGCGGACCGGCCGCAGCAGCGTCAGCTCACGCTCAGCGAGTTCCGCCTCGAAGGCGCGGCCGAAGTAGTTCTTGTCCCCGATGATCACCTGCCCCGGATGAGCTGCCGTGACGTCGCGGGCGGCCTCGAGCATGCCCAGCAGGATCTCGCGCTCGTCTGCCTTCGCGCCCGCCAGGGCGAACATGACCGGCAGCCCGGTCAAGGTGCAGACCAGGTGCAGCCGCAAACCCCAGAAGTACCGGGAGTGACTGGCGCAATAGCCGTACTCCGCCCACCCCGCCGCGTCGCTGCGCTTGACCGTCTCCCGGGAACAGCCGCACTGCACCGGGGTGGAATCCACCACCCAGACGTCGTCGCTCCACAGCGACGTGTCCATGGCCAGCATCCGGATCACCCGGATGAACAGGAAGAACGCCTTCCGCACCCGCTTGTTCCACCCGGACTGGCCGATCGTCCGCGGGAACATGCCCGCCAGTTCCTTATCCACGTACCGCAGCCACCGCCGCTCCGAGGTGAATCCCAGCAGGGCGGACATCACCGCCATCGTCAGCAGCTCCGCATCGCTGAGCGTGAGCGGAGTGCCCGGCCCTGTAACACCGATGGCCGCACAGCCGGGTACCCCCGCTTCCGCGCCAGGCGCCATGGCCGCGATCGCGGGGCCGTAGTCAGCGGCAGTTCGTCAGGCACATGCGGAACGCCATCTTCGTCGGCGTGAAGCCGTTCATCTGGTGGACCGCGGTCCGGGCCGGGTGCGCGC
Source organism: uncultured Actinomycetota bacterium (assembly GCA_963808615.1). Taxonomy (GTDB): domain Bacteria; phylum Actinomycetota; class Actinomycetes; order Streptosporangiales; family Streptosporangiaceae; genus Palsa-504. Next base: position 246,156 of record CAWEGV010000013.1, on the reverse strand, counting down.
TGTCGGCGAAGCCGTCTGCGTGCGCGGCGTGTCACGGCGGCTCCCCGGCCGGGATCGTCAACATCTGAGCGGAACGAAACGCCAGTTAGCCGCCGGTGTCCTGGTCCGCCCCGCTGGGCGGACCAGGATATCCGCGGTTGCGGTTCAGGCAGCGTGTGCGCGGAGGTAGCGGATCAGGCCGATCACGTCCTCGGGCACCAGCCGCCCGATGGCCCCGGTCGAGTAGACACCGACCGCGACCTGGCCGGCCGGGTTGAGGACGAACCCGGTGGACTGCAGGAACAGCGGGTCGTCGTTGACGAAGGCGCCGGTCGCCGCGGCCAGCGCGCTAACATCGGCGCCGTAACCGACGCCGAACTCCAGGCCGTGCTTGGCGACCAGTTCCGCGGTGGTGGCCTCGTCGTCGACCGACAGGGCCACGACTTGGGCTCCGACCTCGGCGAGATCGGCCTTAGCGCGCTGGAAGGCCCGCAGCTGCGCGTTGCAGTAGGGGCACCATGAACCCCGGTAGAACAAGACCACGCCGAAGTGGCCGTCCAGTGCGTCCGGCAGCTGTAGGAAGCCGCCGCCGACCTGGGCTACGGAGAGAGACGGGAACTTATCGCCGGGATGAAGCAGGGCCATGGGAGCCTCCGTGCGGTCGGTGAATGACATGATCCGGCAGGCTCGCCTGGCCCTGCGCCAGTGTGACGCCGCGGGTACGCCTACGTGCGGTTAGCTGCACCTGCCGCCCGGGTCTTACCTATGACATCCGGGCCGGCCGCGCGGCCCATGGAACTGCTGCACGTCTACGTCCAGCTGACGGGCGCCGACGCCTCGGCCGCGGAACGTTACCCGGGCATCGCCGCTCTCCTCCAGGCCTGCGGTCCGTGCGGCGAGGACTTCGACGGGCTGCTGGCGGCTACGCGCAGCGCTGCGAACTGACCGGGCTGCCCTGCCGGGCGCTGCTCTTTGCCTTATCGGGCCGGCTGGCCGTCTGGGCTTGCTCCCTGACGAGGGCGAGGGCCATGCCCGCCAGCACGGCTAGGCCGCAGAGCACGTAGAGATCGCCTTCCAGCAGCTGGACCGGGCCGGGCGGCTGGCCGGGTCCGGGTAGCGGGATCCGGCCAGAGAAGACAGCGGCGGCCGCCGCTGCGGCCAGGCCGTATCCGGCTGAGCGGCGCCGCCAGGCGGTGGCGGCCAGGGCCACCAGCAGCGGCACGGCCCACACCCAGTGGTGGGTCCAGGAGAATGGCGAGATGAGCAGGCCGGTGATGGCGCAGCAGGTCACCCCGGCGAGCCGGTGGCCGCGCCGGTGCGCCCACGCGGCGACCGTGATCCCGGCTAGGCCGACCAGGAGCGCCGCGATGACCCACCACCGGTAGGCCGGATCAAGGTTCCCCGCGAGCCGGGCCGCCGCCCCAGCCAGCGACTGATCTGACAGGTTGGCCGGGTCGCCGATCCGGTCCTGGTCATAGAACACGCCGTGTAGCCAGAACACCCGGGACTGTGACGGCAGCAGCCCGAAGCCGATGGTGACGGTTACCGCGAAGGTAACGGCCGCGGCGGCGGCCGCCCTTACCCGGCGGGTGATCAGCAGGTAGGCGACGAAGATCAGCGGAGTCAGCTTGATCCCGGCCGCCAGCCCGGTGGCTATGCCCTGCCACCAGTAGCCGTCGTGGCGGCGCAGCAGGTCGGCCCCCGCCAGCGCGGCAAGTATCAGGTTGACCTCGCCCAGGTGCAGCGTATAGGTGACGGGCCAGGTCAGCAGAGCCAGTGCCGTGACGGCGAAAACCGTCTCCGGCCGTCGCCGTACCCCCGCCGTGCCCAGCGACAGCGCGCACAGCACCGCCAGCGCGCCGATGCTCGCCACGATGATGACCGCGGCCAGATCACCCTCGGGCGCGTGTGCGGCGATGGTAAACAGCGCGGCGGCGAAGGGCGGGTAGGTGAAGCTGTACCGGGCCCCGGGAGCGTACAGCGTCCCGCCGCGGGAGACCTGCTGGCCGCCCCACCAGTAGACGTGGACGTCCCACAGCGGCCAGTGCGAGTGCGGAGCCGCCAGCCCGGGACGCAGGTAGACCGTCAGTGCCGCCAGCCCTGCCAGCACCACGGCTGCCCTTCTCCAGCGGGCTGCCCGCGGAGAGGGCCCGCCGGGCGGGGCGTGCGGCGAGGCGCGTCCGGCCAGCGTCACCTGAGGGCCGTTCACGGAATCCATCCACAGGCGATCCCGGTCGCCCAAGCTTCCGCGCCGGTGCGCTACCGGGCGCCGCACCGGGACAGGGAGCTGCTTGGAGTTCACCGGCTTCGGGTGGTGACGGAAACAAAGACCCGGCCGGCGTGCTGCCATTCCTCGACGAGCTTCAGGTCGGCGGCGGCCGCGACTTTGAGCAGCGCACTTACCCCCAGGCGGGCCCAGGGGAACACCGGGCCGCGCCTGCCGTCGGCGTGTTCGAGCCACGCCGTTATCCGCTCGTCGATGTCGTCGCGCTCCGCTTCGATCAGCAGCCGGCCACCGGGAGCCAGCAGTCGCGCGCAACGGCGCAGCAGCTCGTCGGGGTAACCGCCGATGCCGATGTTGCCGTCCGCAAGCAGCGCGGTCGCCCATCGGCCCTGACCGGGCAGCGGCTCGAATACCGAACGGTGGATGGCGCACGCCCCGGCTCGGTGCACCCGGGCCACGGCCATACGGGAGATGTCCACGCCGAGCACGGGGATCCCGCGCTCCGCCAGCGCGATGGTCAGGCGGCCGGGGCCGCAACCGATGTCCAGGACCGGCGCCCGGCAGCGGCGCAGCAACTCCTCGTCGGCCACATCGGGCGGCCCGCACCAGCGGGCTACCTGTAGCGGCAGCGCGTGGCCGCACGCCGTCCGTAGGAACAGCGCGGCACCTGACATATCCAGCGCCTCCTCGTACAGGCCGATCGCACCCGGCTTCATACCTGCTCTCGCACGGCGCGGTCGGCCCGATGTCCCGCGGCGGCCGGGTCGAGAACCGGAGCGAGTTCCCGCACCCGCGCGGCAAACCGGCTCCACGGCGCCTGACGTGCCACGGCCACGGCGTCTGCCGCGGTGTCGACGTCGCGGAGCAGCGGCAGACCGGCGACACGCAGCCCGGCCGCATGCAGCCTGGCACGCTGGCTGGCACCGGTGTTCGCCGTTGACATCGGCACACCGCGGACCAGGGCCGGGTCCGGTACCCGTAGCCCAAGCGCCCAGAAGCCTCCGTCGGCGGCCGGCCCGATCCAGGCGTCGGCGACCTCCCAGTCCACGCGGAGCAGGCTAGGAGTGAGCTGTGGCGTGTCCATGCCGATGAGCAGCGCGGGTCCGCGTACCGCGGCGAAAGCGCCGGCGAGTCGCTCGTCGAGGCTGCCACCGCACTGCGGCACGATGTCGAACCCGGGCGGCAGCCACGGCCCCGGCTCGCCGTCGAGTACGAGCACCCGCCGCCGGGCCGGTGCCGCGAGCACGGTGCGCAGCGTGTCGGCCAGCGCGGCCTCGGCGAGTACGGCGGCCTGCCCGGGCGTGCACGGCGGCACGAGGCGGGTCTTGACCCGCCCGGGCAGCGGCTGCTTGGCGATGACGAGCAAGGTGGTGTCCGGTTCCGCGGCCGCATTATGCGGCCGGTACGGCGCGCTCACCTGGCCAGCACCTGGCTCATGTCCCTGACGGTGCGCACGGAGCCACGCACCGTCCCGGTCACCTTTGACTTGCCGATCCGGGGCAGGTAGTCGACTTCGACCTCGGCCAGGCGCCAGCCGGCGGCGGCCGCGCCCAGGACCATCTCCAGCGGGTAGCCGAAACGCCGGTCGGTGAGCTTCAGGCCGAGCAGCGCCTCGCGGCGCGCGGCGCGCATCGGTCCCAGGTCGCCGAGGCGCACACCGGTGCGGCGGCGGACGCGGCGGGCAAGCTCGCGGTTGGCCAGGCGCGCGGGCAGCGGCCAGGCGTCCCGCCGGACCGGTGCGCGGCGCCCGAGCACGAGATCGGCCTGGCCCGCCAGGAGCAGCCCGGCCAGGCGCGGGAGCTGCTGCGGATCCAGGCTGCCGTCGCAGTCGCAGAAGCACACGAGGTCGGCGGTCGCGGCCAGCACGCCAGCATGCGCGGCAGCGCCGAAACCCCGTCTTGGTTCCCGCACGACCGTTGCGCCGAGTGAACTGGCGAGCTTCCCGGAACCGTCGGTCGAGCCGTTGTCGACCACGATCGCCCGGAAGCCAGCCGGAATTCGTTCCAGGACCCACGGCAGCGCCGGTGCCTCATCCAGGCAGGGCAGGATCACGTCCACTGTCACAGCAGCGACGCTACGAGTACGGCGAGCCGGCGGGCAGGGAGCGGGACCTTACGGGATGAGGAAACTCGCCGGCTGCTGATTCCTACACTCAAGCTATGAGCGCGCGTGTTCTCGTGGTCGACGACGATCCGATCGTGGCCGAGGTCGTCGTCGACTACCTCCGGCATGCGGGCATGGAGCCCCGGCACGTGACCGACGGGCCGGCCGCACTGTCGCTCGCCGAGGAGTGGCGACCCGACCTGGTCGTGCTCGACCTGATGCTGCCCGGAATCGACGGCCTGGAGGTGTGCCGTCGGCTGCGGAAGGCCTGGGACGGGCCGGGCCCGCTGCCGGTGGTCATGCTGACCGCGCTCGGGGAGGAAAACGACCGGGTCCTGGGCCTGGAGACCGGCGCCGACGACTACGTGACCAAGCCGTTCAGCCCCCGGGAGCTGGCCTTGCGGGTGGAGGCCGTGCTCCGGCGGGCCAGCGGGCCCGATGCGGCGGTGGCGGTGACGCCGCGGCCGCTGCGCTCGAGAGGCCTGGAGATGGACGTGGCGGCCCGGCGGGCCCGCCAGGATGGCCGCGAACTGATCCTGACGGTGCGCGAGTTCGACTTGCTCGCCTTCTTCATCTCCCATCCGGGGCAGACGTTCACCCGGGCCGAGCTGATGAAACGGGTATGGGGCTGGTCGTTCGGGGACCAGTCCACCGTCACCGTGCACGTGCGCCGGCTGCGCGACAAGGTCGAGGAAGAACCCGCGTCACCGCGGCTGGTCCGGACCGTTCGGGGTATCGGCTACTGCTGGGACGCGGGGCCTGCGCAGGATGACCGCGGGGCAGATATCTCCAACCCGTAAGGTTGGCCGCCCTCCGGCGGCTCCGCGACTCCAGAACCTGCGGCCGGCGAGCCGCGAGGACTCCGCCTGCCACGGCGGAGATCCTGGTCAGCACCATTAAGCCGGGCTGCGGCGGCCTTGCGTGCCGCGGCCCGGCTTACCCTTCTCCCGTGCCCTAAGTTTCGGACAATACTCCTCATAAGGGACAAAGCGCCTTCAATTCGCCGCTTGCCTCGCACGATGCGCCTGCATCTAATACGCAGCGTGAGAATTTCTGTCCCGGCTGGCGCCGCCCGTGCCTGGCCTGCGGCCAGGCCAGTGCCCGGGCGGCAGGTTGCGCCGGGCCCGGGCGATGCGACCGGGCCGCCGCGCGTCCCGTCGCCCCGGCGCTGGGACGCGCCGCGCGCCGTGCGGCTGGCCGCGGCCGTGCTCGGGCTGGCCGCGATCGCCACCTACCTGGTCATCGCGCTGTCCCGGCTCAGTTACCCCTTCCCCCTGGAATACCTCGAGAGCAACTCCCTCGTTGAGGTGCAGCGGATACTCACCGGCCATGCCCTCTACGCGGCGCCCACGGTCGGCTACGTGCCGGACGGCTATCCGCCGCTGTACTTCGCCACCTCGGCCGCGGCGGCCAGCGTGCTCGGCCTGTCTTACCTGCCGCTGCGGCTCGTGTCGCTGGTGTCATCGCTGGTCTGCATGGCGATACTGGCCCGGCTGGTGCAGCGCGAGACCACGAGCGCCGCCGCCGGGATCGCGGCGGCGGGCCTGCTGGCCGCCACCTACTTCGTCGCGGACACCTGGTTCGACGTCGCTCGGGTGGACTCGCTGTTCATCGCGCTCAGCGTCGCCGCCCTCTACACCGCGCGGTGGATGCGCCGCACCCGCGGTGCGGTCGCGGCCGGGCTGCTGCTCGCGGCCGCGTTCCTCACCAAGCAGAACGGGCTGGCCGAAGGGGTCGCGGTACTCACCGCGCTGGCGTTCGGCCCGCGACGGCGGCTGGCCTGGCCTGCGGCCCTGACCTACGTCGCGGTTCTCGGCATCAGCACGCTCGCGCTCGGGCTCACCAGCCACGGCTGGTACGTGTTCTACGTCTTCCTGCTGCTGAGTGAGCACCCGCTGAAGGACGCCGCGTTCCGGGAGTTCTGGACCGTATCCCTGCTGCCCGTGCTCGGCATCGCGTGCTCCGCGCTGGTCCTCGGGGTGCGGCGTACGCCGCTGGTGCTGGTCGCCGGCGGTACCGCGCTGGTGGTCGAGAGCTACGCCGCTCTGGTCCACAGCGGCGGCAGGATCAACGACCTGCTGCCCGCCTACCTCGCGGTAGCGCTGTTCGCGGGGCTGGCGATGGACGGTCGCCGCGGCGGCCTGGCGGGTCTGGCCGCGGACCGGCTGGCGCGCGGCCGGCTCGCGAACTGGCGGCCGGGGCTGGCCGGCCGGTGGGCCGCCGCCGCGGCCGCCGCTCTGGTCATCGCGCAGCTGGCCGTGCTGGTGAACGGCTTCCGTCCGGCTCAGGCGATCCCGGCGAGCGCTGATCGCGCCGCCGGCCTGCGGCTGGCGGCCGGGATGCGCGCGCTCGGCGGCACGATCGCGGTCCCCTCCGACCCCGGTCTCGACCTGCTGGCCGGGCTGCCGGCCGTGGCGCACCAGGGCGCGACGGACGACATACTGCGCGCCTCGGACCCGGCGGTCATCGCGAGCTTCCGGCGCAGCGCCGCCCGCGCCGTGGCGACGCGACAGTTCAGCGCGATCGTGACCGAGAACGCGGGACCGCCGGACGGTTTCCCGGCCGACCTGGGGCGCTACTACCGCCGCTGCCCGCAAGCGCTACTGCCCGGCGTGCCGCAAACCGTGTTCCAGCCGGTCGCCGGTCCGCCCGGCCGGCCAGCTTACCTGTGGCTCCCGGCCGGCGCGTCGTGTGCGGCGGCGATCAGCGTGCTCAATGGCGCGACGGCCGGCGCCCGGCCGGCCAGCATCGCCATCCCGGCAGGCCGGGAGGTAAGAAAGTGACGGACGATGAGAAGCCTGGCCCGCACCGGCCCTCGTTCACCCGGCGCGCCGCGGAAGCAATAAGCCGGCACCGGGGCGAGATGCCCGGCCCGTTCCGCCGTTCTTTCTGGCGAAGCCCCATCCGCGGCCCCTGGCTGACCTCGGTCCTCGGCCTGGTCCTGCTGGCCGGGGTCTCGGTGGTGTTCGTCACCGGCCTGCTGTCCTACGCGGCCTACAACCCCGACCTCGCCCGGATCAACGACACCACCCCTGGCAAGGGGCTGCTCGGCTTCTACCTGTTCTCCTGGCCCACCCATCCGGTGTGGCTGTACCGCGTCAACCAGGGCCTGCACGTCACCCTGGGGCTGGTGCTCATCCCGATCCTGCTGGCGAAGCTGTGGTCGGTGCTGCCGAAGCTGTTCGAGTGGCCGCCGCTGCGCAGTCCCGCACACGCGCTGGAGCGGCTGTCGCTGCTGCTGCTCGTGGGCGGCGCGGTGTTCGAGTTCGTCACCGGAGTCCTCAACATCCAGCAGTGGTACAAGTTCCCCGGCTCTTTCTACACGCTGCACTTCTACGGCGCCTGGGTGTTCGTGGCCGGTCTCGTAGTGCACGTCCTCCTGAAGGGCCGGACCGTGATCAGGGCGCTGCGCAGCGGCGGCCTGATCCGGGAGCTGCGCGTCGACACCGCCCGCACGCAGCCGGAATCGCCGGACGCCTCAGAGCTGGTCAGTCCGGCGCCCGCCGCTCCGACCATCTCCCGGCGCGGCGCGCTGGCCTTCGCCGGGGCAGGCTCCCTCCTGATGCTGGCCCTGTCGGTCGGCCAGTCGCTGGGCGGTCCGCTGCGCCGCACCGCGCTGCTGGCCCCGCACGGGCAGGACCTCGGCACCGGCCCCAACGACTTCCAGATCAACCAGACCGCGGCCGAGGTGGGCGTGACCGCGGCCGAGACCGACGCGAGCTGGCGGCTCACCCTGGCCCAGGCAGAAGGGACCGGTCGCCCGCCCCTGCGCCTGAGCCGGGCCGAGCTTCTCGCGATGGAGCAGCACACCGCGTGCCTGCCGATCGCCTGCGTCGAGGGCTGGTCCACCGGCAACCAGGCCTGGACCGGAGTGCGGCTGCGTGATCTGGCCCGCCTGGCCGGAGTCAGCCAGCCCACCAGCGTGCTGGCGGAGTCGCTGCAGCGGGGCGGCACCTTCCGGCACGGTGTCCTGTCGGCCGGGCAGATCATGGATCCGGATTCGCTGCTCGCGCTGCGGGTCAACGGCGCGGACCTGTCCCTCGACCACGGATATCCCGCGCGGGTGATCGTGCCGGCCAACCCTGGCGTGCACAACACCAAGTGGGTCGCCAACCTGACCTTCGCGAGCTGACGTGAGACGCCAGCTGCGCTGGTACGGCGCCAGCCCCCTGCACCTGCTCGCCTTGCTGGCCTGTTTCGGCCTGGCCGGTTACGCGGCCGCCCGGCTCGTGTCCTCCCATCCCGTGGCGGTCGTGGTCTGGTTCCTCGGCGCGGTTATCGGCCACGACCTGCTGCTGATGCCGCTGTACTCGCTCGCCGACCGGTCGGCCGTGGCCGCGATCAGGCACCGCGAGCCGCAGCTGCCCGCAACACCGTGGATCAACTACGTGCGGGTACCCGCCGCGCTGTCCGGCCTGCTGCTCCTGGTGTGGTTCCCGCTGATCCTGCGGCTGCAGTCGCCCTACCACGCGTCGACCACGCTCTCCGCGGACCCGTACGTCTGGCACTGGCTCGCGGTGACAGGCACGCTGTTCCTGCTGTCCGCCGTCGCGTTCGCGGTGCGGCTACGCCGCCAGTCGCGAACCGCCGAGCCGCCGGAACGGCCGGCCGCGGCACCCGACGGCACCGGCCCGGATCGCGAGACCGAGCCGCCGGCCGACCCGGTGCTCGCCCGGGGTGACCGTGCAGGGGCCGACCCTGGAGGGGGAGAGCAACCGGCTGCCCCAGAAGACCAAGGACCCGAATTGGCTGCTGGCGAAACCGCGGCCAGCGGCGTCGTTGCCGGCCATGTCCAGCGCGAATCCTGGTCCGGCCCGCAGCAGGAGGCTGCCGGGGAAGATCAGGGGCCGCCCGACCAGACCGATCACCAGCCTGCTGCCCAGCACCACGAAGCAGGGCCGGGGCGATGAAGCCCGATAGGCAATCCAAGCCCGAGACGGCTACGAATACAAAGCGGGCGATTGGGTCCGCCGCAGCATCGGCACCGCGGCGGGATACCGGGGCCAGGAGGGGTGTCCCCGGGGACCTGAGGTCCGGCGGCTTCACGGGAAGCTTCGGCTAGAGCTGGGAGGCAGACCTTCGTGAACGCGCAGCTCCAGGTCGTCCTGATCGCCGCGGGCTGCACCAGCGCCGTGGGCCTGATCGGCATGGGCGTCATCCGGCTGCTGCGCCGGGCCTCGCTCCGCCTGTCACTCCAGGTTAGCGGGGCCATCGTGGTGCTCGCGGTCGTGGCCGGCACGCTCGGCACCGCCGAGGCGATGTTTCTGTCCCCGCACGACCTCAGGGTCGTGGTAATGGTCTGCATGATAGCCGCCGTGGTGGCGGTCGGGTTCGGCTGCCTGATCGGGCGGCAGCTGCAGGCCGGCAGCCTGGCGCTGCGTCAGGCCGCCCGTTCCCTCGGCAACCAAGACGGCGGTTACCGCTCACCGGCCGGACCGATGATGGCCGAGCTTGCGGCGCTCTCGCGCGAGCTCACGGAGACCAGCGACAAGCTGAAGAAGTCCCGCGAGCGGGAGCACGCGCTGGACCAATCCCGGCGCCAGCTCGTGGCCTGGGTCTCGCACGACCTGCGCACGCCGCTGGCCGGCCTGCACGCGATGGCCGAGGCGCTAGAGGATGGCATAGCCGCCGATCCGAACCGCTACCACCGGCAGATCCGCGCCGAGGTCGGTCGGCTCGCCAGAATGGTGGACGACCTGTTCGAGCTTTCCCGCGTCCAGGCGGGAACGCTGCGCCTTTCGCCCGGCCAGATCGCTCTCGAAGATCTGATCAACGACGCCCTGGGCAGCACGGAGGCACTCGCGCGGGCGCGCGGAATACGGCTGACCAGTGTGGCCGACGCTCCGCTCATGGTCCGTGCCGATCCCCGCGAGATGTCACGTGTACTCACCAACCTGCTGGTCAATGCCATTCGTCACACCCCCGAGAAGGGCAGCGTGCACGTCGTGTCCGCGCCAGAAGCCGGGGGCGCGCTGCTGGCAGTCGCCGACGGCTGCGGTGGCATACCCGAAGCGGACCTGGCGTGCGTGTTCGACACGGCCTGGCGCGGCACCCGCGAGCGCGGCCCGGACACGGGCAGCGGCGGAGGCCTGGGACTGGCGATCGTGCGCAGCATCGTCGAGGCGCACCAAGGGCAGGTGAGCGTGGTCAACACCACCGAGGGCTGCCGCTTTGAGGTGCGGCTGCCAATGGCGGCCGAGGCGCGCGGATCGCGGCCAGGGAGGTGCTGACGCGCCGGCTCGCATCGCTGGTGCCAGTGCCAAGCGCCGGCCAGGTCGCGGCCGCATTTACCGCAGGAGCCGTTTAGCCTCGGCTTACGTGCTTCCGCTCCGTCGGTCAAGCAGCTGTTCGCCCCCACCGCCGGGACGCTGGGAGACGCTGGGAGCAGCTCGCCGCGGGCGGCGCCTGCGTGTACCTGTCCTACTCGGGAGGAAGTCCTAGAAGGTGTCACCCTGGATCCGTTCGGCATAAACATCTTCAGACGCGCTGGAAGCGGGCCTACGGATACCAGCCACTAACGGGCGTCCCGTCGGTTCCGGACGAGCGTTCGGGGAACGGTTCACCGGTCAGCGGACCTGCCGTATCCGCCCACCCGTTCCCCATGCCTGGTCAGCGGTCCAGATGTCGGCATTCAGCCGGTCACCGAGCGCCATGCAGAGGCGATCGGCGAGAGACAGTCCCTCCCCAGGTGCCCACCTCCTGGCCGCCCGCTCAGCATCAGCGAGTGTCACCGCCTCGACCTGGACCCCGTAGCTAACGAGCAGCGATCGGGACAAGTCCCAGTTGCGGCCATGAGCGCGGATCTTCTGTGCCACCTCCGACCAGTTAGCGGCGCCGCAGGCGCCACCAGCCTGGAGCGCCTGTTCGACCTCAGTTGCACCCTGCTCGCCCTGCAGGAAGGTGAGCAGCGCGGAGGCGTCGAAGACGTTCACGCCGCGTCGTCGGCCGCAGATTCCGCGCGGCGTTCGGCGAGGAGTTCGCTCACCAGATTCGGGCCGGCGAGATCCGCTCGTACCAGGTCCTGGAGTTGCCGACGGGTCAGCAGCACAAGCCCTGCCGGGGTCTCGAGCAGGATCAGCGCGGTGCCCTCCGTCAGCCCTGCTCTTTCCCTGAGGTCGGCGGGTATGACCAGGCGTCCCCGGTCTCCCATGACGACTTGATACGTCCCACTCACCTATCAAAGGTACCACTCCGGCATCGGAAATGGGAAACGGGTTGCCGGGTCCCGCAGCGTCAACGATGATCCGCTGTTCGTGCAGATCGCCGGGTTCGTGCTCGACCCCGGCGCCCGGGTCGTGGTCGGCGTGTGCTCCAGCGGCACGTCGCAGTACGGCCCGGCGATGTGCCGCCGAATCGTGCGTCCGGCCCCCAAAGTCGGCGGACTCCAGCGGTGGTTCCACAGGGTACCTGCCGTGTGATCACTGTCACTGTGTCAGGTTGGCACACGGCCCGGCCGCCCGGCGCCGCTCAGTCCAGGGCGGCATCGCCGCCACCATCCAGCGGGGATGCCTAGCGCCGGAGCTGGGTCCAGCTGGCTGCCACGTCGCGGTGGCCGAGGATCTGCACGCTGGGGACAGGACTCCGGTTGGTGAGCCAGAGCAGCAGGTCCGATTCGGTGCCCCGTACTGCGGTGTCCGCCTTGGCGTGCCCCGGGACGGCGGCGGCATCGGCACGCGCGTCGAGGTCGGCCCACCACTCGCTGGGTCCGTCGGTGGCGTGCAGGTGCAGGGTGCCGGTCAGGCCGCCGATCTCGGGCTGGGCCAGCAGGCCGGGCAGGAACTCGGTCAGGAATTCCTCGATGCCCGCCGCGGCGACCTCGGTGTCCAGTGGCTGGGGCGGTGCCGCGCCGCCGAGGCTGGCGGCGTGCTGGGCATCCCACCGGTGGATGGCCAGTTCCACGGCCAGCCGCCGCCGCCACCAGCCGGCCCGCCGCTCGCCGCGGCTGGAGAACGTCCAGGCCGGCGAGTCGGCGGTAGTGGCGGTCAGGATGTCCAGGGTGCGGCTCAGGTGGGCCGAATACCAGGACGCCAGCGCGGCGTGCTCGGCGGGCGGGGTTTCCCGGTCCCGGCGCGCCACGCGTTCGCCGGTGGCGACGATCCTGGCGATCCAGCCCAGGATCGCGCCCGTGTGGCCGACCAGGCCGGCGGCATCCCAGCCTGGGCAGTGCGGTACGGGCCGCAGCCAGCCGGTTTCGGCGGCCGTCAGCAGGTCGCGGCCGTCGGCTGCGGCGATGGCCAGATCGAGTTCAGGCATGATGCGTGGCGTCCGGCCGGTGCCGCCGGTGCTCCGCACCGCCGCTGCCGGGGTTGGTGCCGAGCGGCGTGAGGACGCTCAGTAGTGCTGTTATCACGTACCGTCCTTTCGCGGGTGCGCCGGCTGGCGCTGTTCAGAGGCGGAGCTGGTCCAGGGCGCTGAGGACCTGCGCCGGCTCGGTGCGGGTGCTGTAGTCGGGGTGGACGTCGATCCACCGTACGACGTGGCCGGCGTCGGCGATGACCACGGAGGGCATCGGCGGGGCTGTGGTCCCGTCTGCGTTGACGGTGGTCAAGTCGAGTCCGAGCTGCAGCTGGGCGGCTCGTGCCTCGGCCGACGGCCGGGTCAAGATGCCCAGGCCGCGGGCGATCGTGTTGCCCGGGTCGGACACCACAGTGAAGGCGAGGTCGTGCTTGTCGGCCATGGACAGCGATCCGTCGCGTTGTCGGTCGACGACGAGCCGGCCACGGCCGCGCTGATCGCCAAGCACGGACTTAGCTTCCCGGTCGGCCGCAGCGCCGACGCCGCCGCGATCTCGGCCGCCACCGGCGCGTTCACCGACCCGGCCCGCGGGTACCTGCAGTCCACCGGCTTCGTGCTCGACCCCGCCGGCTGCGTGATCGTCAGCGTCTGCTCCTCCGGCGCGATCGGGCGCCTGGTGCCCGACGACGTGGCCGGACTGATCCGCTACGCGCGCCAGCACGCCGCCGCCTCGTGAGCCGAAGGGACACCCCTAGCTATGCCGGACGCGGACATCAACTTCTACTTCGATCCGCTATGCCCGTTCGCGTGGATGACCAGCAAATGGGTCCGTCTCGTCACCGCCCAGCGTGATTACCGCGTGGACTGGCAGTTCATCTCGCTGCGCATGATCAACGCCGACGTCGACTACGGCAGCCGCTTCCCGGCCGGGTACGAAGCCGGCCACCACGCGGGTTTGCGGCTGCTCCGGGTCGCGGCCCGGGCGCGGGCCGAGCATGGCCGGGCAGCGGTCGGCCCGCTCTACGCCGCCATCGGCGCTCGCGCCTTCGACACCGCAGCCGAGCAGGGCCACGACGACCCGGCCTACCGCGGCACCCCGGAATTCGTCCGCCCCGCGCTCGCCGCAGCCGGCCTCCCGGCCCAACTCGCCGACGCGCTCGACGACGAGTCCTTCGACGCCGAACTCCGCCGGGAGACCGACGAGGCCCTCTCCCTGACCGGCAAGGACGTCGGCACCCCCATCATTCACTTCCAGCCACCGGACGGCGTCGCGTTCTTCGGCCCGGTCATTAGCCGGCTGCCCAGCCAAGCCGACGCGGCGCTGCTGTGGGACCACGTCATCGGCCTGGCCGCGTTCCCCGGCTTTGCCGAGCTGAAGCGCAGCCTGCGCGAACGGCCCCAGCTCGCAAGCTTCGGCGTTCAGCCCGGCCACGCTGGCGTCCAGGAAGACTGGCACGCCGGAAGCCGCCGCCCGAAAAAGTAGCAGCGGCAGTCCGTCAGGCCCCTGCCGAACCGTCCGGGAATCACGCGCGCTCCCGGCCTTGCCGATGCCCGACGACGAGCACGGTGTCGTGCTGGCGGTCTCCATGGCAAGCCGGTGCGGCCGGAGCGTCACGGTCAACGACGTGCACATCTTCCATCTACGTGACGGCAAGGTGGCGAAAATTCTGGAACGCCTCCACCGACCCGTACGCCCACGACGAGCTGATCGGCTGACCGGGCGTCAACCTCGCCGGACGGTCAAGCTCAGCCAGGCTAGCCGTGTCGCATTCGTGTCCGCCTGGTACATCCGATGCGTCGTCGGGGAGCGCCGTCTGGGCGCTGGCCCCCGTCGTCGGCGATGAACGTGGGGCCCGGCGGCGGTCATCCGCGTGCTGCCGCGGCAAGCGCGCCAAGCGCCCGGTCCAGGACCTGGACCCGGGGGAGCAGGGCGGCCTGATCCGCCAGCCGCTGGTGTGCATCCGTCCCGATCTGGTCGATGATCCGGCGCTGCAGTTGGCGGTAGCGCGGGACGTCGTCGCCGGTGGTCGGCGGGGCGGACGGGTCGGCGCTCGCGCTGGCGAGCAGCAGCGCCGCGTCCTGCGGGCGGCCGAGTGCCTCCAGCAGTTCGGCGAGGACGCGCAGGCTAGTCGACAGCTGCGGCCATCCGCCCCGCGGCGCAGCTGATGCAGCAGATCGGGGAACACCCGCAGGCCTCGTCGTGGTGGCCGAGCCGGACCAGGGCGGAGCCGAGCGCGATGCGCGCGACCTCGGCGATCTGCGCGGTACGGCCGGCCTCGGCCTGGGATACGGCGAGTTCGAGGATCTCGACCGCGGCCGCGGGGTCCTCCCGCAGCCGGACCTCACCCATCGTGTATGTCGCGAAGGCCCCGAGCGGACCCGCCTCCCGGGCGGCAGCTAGGACCTGCTCCGCCTGCTGCCTCGCGGTCACCTGATCGGCTTGGAAACAAGCGAGCAGCGCCATGCCGGCGTGCGCGTCGACCCGCAGCGGTGCCGGCCCGCCGGGAAGATCGAGCAGCTGCCGCCAGTGCCGCACCGATTCCGCGTGCTCACCGCGGTAGACGCAGGCCACCCCGAGCGCGTACAGCGCCATGCACTGCTCGTCAGCGGTGGCGGCGATGGTCAGTGCCCGGGTGCCGAGCTGGTGCGCCTCATCCAGGTCGCCGAGCTGTGCCGCGTAGAGCGCGCCGGACGCTGCCGCGAGCGCGGCGCCCGGTGTCGCGGGCAGGCGCGGGTCGCGGGCCACGTCCCGCACCAGTGTCAGCAGCTCGCCATCGAGTGCCCAGTGCGAGCACCAGCCCAGCGCCGCGGTGATCGCCCCGGCCAGTTCAACCTCGCCCTCCTCCAGCGCCCCGCGCACCGCCGCGAGCAGATCGGCGCGGTATTCCTCCAGCAGCCGGTGCAGTGGCTCGCCGGCACCTCCGGCGCGGACGTCGGCGGCTGCGGCCTGTGCTAGTCGCGGATCCAGCGGGCGTGCGCGGTACGCGCAGGCCCGACCGCGCCACAGTCATGCCAGCAGCTCCTGCTCGCTGCGGGTGAGCAGGGTCCAGGAACGGTCCAGTACCGCCCGCATGCCGCCGTCGGCGTCGGCGAGCACGTCTAGGTCGCCGAGCCGGTCCAGCACCGGCGCCAGGCCGATCGTCGCCGCCTGCGCTGCCGCCAGCTCGATCGCCAGCGGCACCCCGTCGAGCCGTCGGCATAGTGCTGCGCTGAGCGCCACGGTTCTTGCGGTCACTAGGAGGCTGGGACGCACGCGGCGCATCCGGTCGATGAACAGCCGGACCGGTGCGGTGTCGCGCAGCCGTTGCGCGGGCACGTCCGCGGCCTCGGTGAGCAGCGGGTCCAGCGGCAGCACCTGCTCATCGCGCAGTCCCAGCCGGTGCCGGCTGGTGGCGATGATCCGCACCTGCGGGTAGGCGCGCAGCAGTGCCCCGGTCAGCTCGCGGGCGTCGGCGAGCACGTGTTCGCAGTTGTCGATCACGAGGAGTTGCGCGCCCGCGCCGAGGTACTCGCTGACCTTCCGCAGTTATCCAGGGGAACCCGTGGAGGTGCCGCTGGTTCTCGCCCAGCGGATCGTGTTCGGCGCGGTCGGGTACGCTCGCGGGCTCGGGTTCGCGCCGCACGCGGACTTCGCGAAGGCCGCCGGGCATCTCGGTGAGTGCGACGGCGTGTGCGACCTGGAGTTCGGCAGGGACGGCATGCCCATGTACATCGAAGGCCCCCATGACGACACATGGCGTATTATGCACACGCTCCGCCAGAACGTCGGCGACGGCAACTTCCATTACCTGGTGGGACTGCGGTCCTGACGGCACGGAATCCCGATAGCATTCGGCTTCCGTCAGCGAACTGCCTGCTCATGCGCTCCCGCACGGTCCAGAGACTAGATCGCGGAGCGCGTGGTCGGAAGCGTGCCCGGTAGCTAAGCCTCAATCCACCGCGTAAATAGGGATACGTCTGGGCGCGCCGACGCGAAAGGTGTCCTCTGAACTGGGACGATGGGAGTTACTGAAGCTGCCATAACCCAGATCGAGAGGACACCTCGCAAGTGCGATTGTCGCATGATCCCGCCAAGACGCACGCATCGTTTGATGACCCGAATCTCGTGTCGCGGGCCGGCCTGGTCCCGGTCATGGCCCTGGCACAGCGGTGCGGCCTGGCGGACCTGGCCGGCGAGCATGTCACGATCGCCAGCCCGGCCGGGGTGAACCCGCACCTGAAGATCCCCTGCCTGGTTGCGGGCATGGCCGCCGGGGCGGACAGCATCGACGACATGGACGTCCTGCGGCACGGCGCCATGACGGAGGTGTTCGGCGGGATCCGGGCCCCGTCCACGCTGGGGTCGTTCCTGCGGTCGTTCACCTGGGGGAACGTGCGCCAGCTGGACGCCGTGGCCCGCCAGCTGCTGGCAGAGCTGGCCAGCCGGGCTCCGCTGCTGCCCGGCGCTGATGTACTGGCGTTCGTGGACATGGACTCGATGCAGAAACGGGTATATGGCCACGCCAAGGACGGCGCCGGGTTCGGGCACACGAAGATCCAGGGCAAGAGCCTGATGGTCCGCGGCCTGAACGCACTGGCAGCGGTGATCTCCACGCCGCTGGCCGCGCCGGTGATCGCGGCCACCCGGCTGCGGGGCGGCAAAGCGAACTCAGCCCGCGGCGCCGCGTCGCTGGCCGCCGAGGCGATCAGCGCAGCCCGCGAGGCCGGGTGCACCGGCAAGATCGTGTTCCGGATCGATTCGGCGTACTACTCCGCCGCGGTCCTGGGCGCGATCCGCCGCGGTGGCGCGTGCTTCTCGGTCACCGTGCGGATGGATCCCAAGATCCGCGCCGCGATCGCCGCCATCGGCGAGAACGCCTGGACGCCCATCACCTACCCGCGGGCGATCTGGGATGAGGACCAGAACCGGCTGATCTCCGACGCCGAGGTCGCCGAGGTGCCCTACACGGCGTTCGCGTCGAAGAAAGGCAAGGCGATCACCGCCCGGCTGATCGTCCGCCGGGTCAAGGACCTCAACCGCAAAGCCGCCGAAGGCCAGGACGAGCTGTTCACGATCTGGCGCTACCACGCCCTGTTCACCGACTCGCCATTCGAGATGGTCCAGGCCGAGGCACACCACCGTGATCACGCCATCGTCGAGCAGGTGTTCGCGGACCTGACCAGCGGCCCCCTGGCACACCTGCCGTCCGGGCATTTCCCGGCGAACGCCGCGTGGCTGGCTCTGGCGGCCATCTGCCATAACCTGACCCGCGCGGCCGGCTGCCTGGCCGGCGCCTTGTTCGCCAAAGCCCGCGGCGCGACCATCCGCGGCCAGCTGATCGCCGTCGCTGCCCGCATAGCGCGTCACGGCCGCGGACACATCACCATGCACCTGCCCGAAGGCTGGCACCGCCAGACCGCATGGATGAATCTGTTCGAGGCCGCCTGCGGCCCGCCCGCCGCCGCGGCCTGACCTGCCCAGACCCGGTCACCGCACCCGCACGGCCGCCCAGGCCGCCAGTCCCGGTCCCTCAGCCGAATACCCGGACAAGCCGCAGAACAAGGCCAGCGGCAGGAAAGCCACGCCCGGAAAACCATCAAGATCATTTATCCGTCGGCCAGAACAGCAAGACAGGCATCAGAATTTCGGCGGTGGATTGAGGCTAAGGTTGAGCGGTGCGTACCTGTTACGAGATCGAGGAAACCGATGCCTACCTCGCCACCCGTGAGCTGCTACTGAGGCTGTGCGTGGCCTGGGCCGGGGCGAATGGCCTGGCGATGTCGCTTTCGCTGGCCGGGGCGCTGCTTGATTCGCGGCACTTCAGCTCGGACGGGCGGCTCGGCTACTGGACCCCGGTGCAGGTAGGCCGGGCGCTGCTGGAATGGATTCCGGCGAAGGTCTCGGCCTCTGAGGAGTATCTGCTGGACGCGCCAGAGACGCTGCGGACCCTGCTGCGCTTGCCTGGACGCTCACGGGCTGCGCGACCCCCGGGGCGCGGCCGTCGAGGAGAACGAGTCCGCCATCGATGCGACCGCGAAGGAGTTCGCTGAAGCGATCGGCGACCAGGAGCGGTACGGGATGGCGAAGACAGTAATGATGTCCGCCTGGGACCGCGGCGTGGACATCGGCGATCCCGAGGCGCTGGAGGCCTTCCTGTCCGATGTCCAGGAAGGCCGGCTGGTGCTCGATGAGGATCTGCTGGGGCGTGCGCTGGAGCGGCAGCTCGACCGGCCCGCCGCGGGCCAGGAGCGCAAATTCGCCCAGCTCCCGGTGAGCCTGCCGGACGGGGAGGAACTGACCGCGGCGGCAAGACGCAGCAAAGCGGTCGGGCAGCTTCGTGCCTTCGCGGATTGGCTTGGCCGAAGGGGCGGACGCTCACCACGGCCGGGAACATCAGGCCCGCGGATGCCCGGGAGCTGATCGCGCTGCTCGGGACCGGCGATGAGTGCCTGAGGTTCCGCAGCGCCACTGAGCTTCCGGGCCTGGAGCTGATCGTGAACTGGGCGAAGAAGGCGCGCCTAGTCCGCAAGCAGGGTACGCGCCTGGTGCCGGTGGCGAAGGCGCGGCCGGTGCTGGCCGACGCCGAGGCCCTGTGGCAGCGCGCGTTGAGGCCGCTATCGATCTCGGCGACGCCGTCTGCCGTCCCATCTGGGCGGACGAGCCCGCGTCGCCGGTGCGGCTTCTGTACGACGTGATCGTGCCCGACCTGCTGGCCGCGATCTACAGCATGGACGAACCGGTCCCGGTGGCCCGGCTCGCGGAGTCGGTGTGGGAAACGGTCCGGGCTCACTTCGATGTGGACTCCCTCAGCCCGCTTGGCCAGATGGGCCTGCGCGGGCGGGTGGACAACGACGTGGAGCACATCTTCGACGCCTTTGAGGCGCTCGGCGCGGTGACCTCGACCCGCGGCTTGGCCAGCGGCGTGTTTTCTGAAGACCTGGACGAGGCGTCCGGCATAGCGGACGCCTCGTTCAGCCGCGAGCGGGCCGCCGCGCTGCGCGAGCTGCTGGCCGAGCCCGGGCGCCTGGTGAGCCTCACGCCGCTGGGCACTCGCGCGATGCGGCAGCGCATGCTAGCCGAGGGCAGGGAGGCCGGGCTCGTCGGGGAGCTGGCGGACGCCTCGCCGGCGGAGTTGCTCGGCACGGTCGCGGAGCATTACACGCCTGAGACGGGGATGGAGGAGATCGCGATCTGGCGGGCCGCCCACGGCGGCTGGCTGGATCCGCTCGTGCAGGCGATCCGCGACTGTCCGTTCCCGGCGGGTCGCGATGCTGCAGACCCTCGTCAAGGCTGTCCCGGAGGGAGACGACCTGCTAGCCGGGTTGTTGTGCGATCCCGAGCTTGCGCCGGTCGTCCTGCTTGCGGAGAAACAGGACCGCAAACCCGGGGAGGTGAGCCCGGCGGAAGCCGCCTGGCTGATGGCCGGAAGCCTGCTGGAGTTCCTCGAGATCGGAGGTCCGGACGCGGTACGGGAAGAGCTTGAGGAGCTTCCCCGCTACCAGCGGGAGGCCGCCGTCTGAGCTGTGCGTGACTCCGGCTTTCCGGCGCGCGAGACGCTCGAGGACTTCCGGGTCCTCGTCGCCGAGCCGATCCCCAGCACCCCGTCCCGGCCGCGCGCCGTCCGGAACATCCCCGCCCCGCGTTCCCGTCGGGGGAAACGCCGAGGCCGCTGACAACACACGTCGGCCCAGGCTCTCCTGCCGGGTGGCCTTACGCGGCAAGTGCCCGCAACCGGACCGCGGCGAGCCCCCGCGTCGGCATAATCGTCTGGTGCTCGCATCACCGCGTGCTCCAAGCCCTGCGGATCTCGCGGCCCACGTGATCCACTTCGAGCGGCACTGAAACGCCGTGGAAGACCAGGCCACCCACCGCGCCACCGCATCGGGCGCCGTGAGACAGTTCGTGTGCATCACCTCATCGCCGAGAATAGAGTCGGGGACCACATCTGCAAGCTACTCCGGCACAAGCCGCGATCGCTGATCGGCTGCTCACCGGAGACTAGATGTCGCTGACCGAACTCACCGACGACGCACCCGGTCGGCTCGTCGACGTGAACCCACACACTTTCGCCGACCAGCTTCACGCAGTCCGTGCGCGGGGGCACACCGCAGCGATTGAGCTGCCTTGCTCATGGTGCTCCTCGCATACTGATTGATGTACAATATTCTCGTTAGCGGACATCATTACCGTGGAGGATCTGATGTCGAGGACGGTGGTTGACCTGGATGACGACGCGTTGTCGCTGGCGAGCGAGGAACTCGGTACCACGAGCAAGGTGGCGACCGTGAACGCCGCCCTGCGCCGCGTGGCGAACCAGCGGGCCGCCGCCCGCATGCTCGAGATCCTCGACGAGACGGGCACCGACCTGTCCGATGAGGCGCTGCGCGGGGCGTGGCGAGACGGCGGACGCGGTTGAGCGTGCTGCTCGCGGACAAGTCCGCGCTGGAATGGGCCAGGCGAGACACCCGCGCCCGGGCCGCGTTCCTGACGCTGCGCAGCGCGCACGTCATCGCGGCGTGCCACATGACAGCACTGGAGATCTGCTACTCCGCGCGGGACCACAAAGACCTGGAGGCGCTGCTCGCGGGCCAGCGGGCCCTGGAATGGCTGCCGGTCAGCGAGGCGGCGATGGACCGGGCGCTGGAGGTCCAGCGGCTGCTGGCCCAGCATCGCGGCAATGGTCACCGGCGCCCGATCCCGGACCTAATCATCGCCGCGACCGCCGAACTGCACGGCGCCGAGGTGCTGCACGTCGACAGCGACTACGACCTGATCGCCGAGGTGACCGGCCAGCCAATGCGGCGGTTGCTCGATCCAGGACACGCATAACCACGCCGACATGAGCGTCTTGCGCCAACACAAGACCAACACGAGGCCGGTGTGGGAGGGCGTCCAACACGCGACTAACACGGACGAAACGGCATTCCCTGGCACACGTCGGCACGACTGCTAAAATGACCGTGTAAGCCCCTGACAAGCATTTATGCAGGTGCAGCGGACTGGACAGCTTCACAGGGCTGGCGCTCCCAGGTCCAGGACAGACCTTCTGTTAACCGGCAGGTTATAGGTTCGAGTCCTATCGCGGGAGCCAGCCAGGGATACCGACAGAACTGCCGGTGTCGTGCCGGCAGAACTGTGCCGGTGACCGTTTCTGATTGTGCCTTGCGGTGTCTGATGTTGGCTCTGGCCGCCGCGCGGGGCCTGTTGGCCGGGCGCCGGCAGCCGGGTCGCAGCGTTGTGGCCGCCTGGAGCGTGCCTGTTGCCTGGCTGGTGATGCTGGTCGGTGGTGGTGCTGGGAGCTTTGCGGGTGTCAGCCGTCTGCAGGTAGTCGCGGAGGCTGGTGCGGCGTCGGCGTGCCCGCTGGGCGGTGGCGGGTGTGGCGCTGGCGGTCAGGGCCCGCCAGGCGCGGATCTTGCGGATGTTGGCGAAGGTCAGCAGCAGCGCGGTGCCGTAGGGCAGGTCAGCCGCTGGTAGCCGTCGGCGTCGGGGCCGTCTTTGCGTTTGAGCTGATAGGGGGCCCGGGCGGCGATCTGCTGGTGGTAGAGCTCGCTGCTGATGGCGTGATCGCGGTGTTGCGTGGTGGCGGTGATCAGCGGCTCCGGCAGGCCGGGCAGTACCAGGTTCCCTCCACGAGGATGGCTCCGCTGGTATTCGCCTGGATGCCGAGCTGGCCGGCGCGGTAATCCATGACCGGCTGGTAGCCCAGAGCCCGGGCGGGCAGGTTGAAGCGCTCGGGTGGTCGCCCTCGCGGACATACCAGCCGCCGTCGGGTCGCTAGTGCAGAGCCCGGTGCGCTTGGACGGGCCGCGGGAAACAGCGGCACCGGGTTGGCATCCAGGTCGGTGCCGCCGCCGGGGGCGGCGCGTTCTTCCTAGGTGAGGACCGAGACGCTGGCTTCCAGCAGGACATTGACCAGCGTCTCGAGCCGGCTGCGGGCAGCGGCAGCCTGGCCGGGGGTGACCGGTTTGGTGCGGGCCCGGAGCTCGTCCTTGGTCAGCCGCCGGGTTTTCGGCAGCGGCGAGGGGTCAGCGACGGACAAGATCGCGTGGAAGCAGTACCGGACCCCGGCGGTAGGCGGCCTTGAAGGCCCGCTGGGTGGTGGCGGTGCCGGGCACGCCGAGCAGCTGGCGGCATGCGGGAGGCAGCTGGCAGAACAGCAGCCGGGTGACCTCGGTCTGCTCGCCGAGGGCAGGGAGGCGGGGCTTGTCGGCGAGCTGGTGAACCCGTCCGCGGCCGAGGTGCTCGGCACGGTCGCCGAGCACCACACGCCGCCGAGCGCGGCCGAGGAGATCACCGGCTGGCGGGATGCCCATGGCGGCTCGCCGAATCCCGGCTCGCTGGAGCCATTCGTGCAGGCGATCGGGGAGTGCCCGTTTCTCTCCCGCAAGGTGGCGCTGCTGAAGGCCCTCGCCGCAGCCGTGCCGGAGGGCGAGGAGATGCTCGCGAGCATGCTGACCGATCCGGAGCTGGGGCCGGTTGTTCTGTTCGCGAGAAAGGGGGACCGCGGCCCTGACGAGGTAGCGCCAGAAGCCCCCTGGCTGATGGCCGCGAACATGCTGCAGTTCCTGGAGCTCGGCGGTCCCGACGCGGTGCGCGGGCAACTCGGCAAGCTGCGCCGCGCGGCCCGGGAGGATATCGTCCTGGCGGTCAGCGAGTCTGGGTATCCGGCGCGTGAGACGCTCAAGGAGTTCCGGACTCTCGTAGCCGAGCCGATCCTGTCAAGGAAGGCCACGTCCGGACCGCCCCCACCTGCGCGTGGTCCGGAACCAGCCAGTGAAGCGGACCCTCTCTAAGCGACACCGCCATCGCTGAGCGAGCTGCCAGCCTCAGGGATCCTGCTCGACGGACCTCGAGTCCGCCTTGTCCACGCGGCAGCCCTTCGGGCCGCTACTCTCGTCGCATGTCCGAGAGTAGGAAGATCACAGGCCGGTGGCGTATCACCGAGATGGATAACTGGGATCAGGAGACCGTCGACCGGGTCGAGCCCGGCTTCATCGAGTTCGATGAGGACGGTCTCGGCGGACTGGGCTTCATCGCGGTGACGGGAGAACTGGACTGCCGCGATGCGGATCGTGATGGCAGGCCGGGCGTTGAGTTCTCCTGGCAAGGCTCCGACGAGGGCGACGACGTGAGCGGCCGCGGATGGGCCGCGCTCAACCCCGATGGCACGCTCGAGGGTCACCTCTACTTCCACCTTGGTGACGATTCTGCGTTCCGCGCCGGGCGGCTCAACGGAGTGGTCCGGTGAGCGCCGCCATCGAACTCGCGATGGAGGAAGCTCTCCGCCCAGGCCGCTACATCTCCGAACACGCGTCCTTCTCCCGTGTCAACGAGCTCGAATCGGTCGCCGCGCGGATCGCGGAGGCCCACCCTGACTGCGGGCAGCATGTGCCGGCCACCTCAGGCGCCTCCTCGACACCGGAACGGAGCCAGCGTTCATCCAGCGCCAGATCGACACTCTGCTTCGTGCTGTCTACATCGCCCAGCGCGATGCCGGCGCGTACATCGCGCTGGCGGAACGATCCGGCCTGACCGCCAAGGACTGCGTCGCGATGGCCACCATCCTGGCCGCAAACGACGACCCCGCGGCGGCGCTGACCTGGACCGAACGCGGCCTCGGCATCGAGACCAGCTACGACCTCCGGGCGAAGCATCGCGAACTGCTGATCGTGCTCGGCCGCCATGACGAAGCCATACAGAACGAGTGGTCGCACTTCACCCAGGTACCGACCATCTACAGCTACCAGACCCTCATGGAGCTGGTTCCCGAGACCGCGCGCACGACCTGGCACGACAGGGCGATCGAGGCGGCCGTTCAGTCGGGCGCCTCGCTATCGGTGCTGCCCCGCTCCTGGTCGATACGGAGGAGACCGCGCGTCTTGCCTGCGTCATCGATCAGTGCACCGACGAGCACCTGAGTCGCGCGAGCTACCGCACCGTTGAGGCGGCGGAAGGCCTCGATGAGTCGTATCCGGAACAAGCCGCCCGGTTGTGGCGCGCGCTCGGTCTGGACATCGTGAACGCGGGCAAGAGCAAGCAGTACGCCGCTGCGGTGGAATACTTCGGCCGGGCGCAGAGGTGCTTCGCCGTGGCCGGGCTCCCGGACTGCTGGGACCAGCTCGTGGACCAGGTGCGCGCGAACCACTACCGCAAGGCCGGCTTCATCCGCGAGTTCGAGAAAGCCGTCACGGGAGTGGCTCCCGAGCCGGAGCCAAGCTTCCTGGAGAAGGCCCGCGCCCGCTGGGCTCCGCCGGAATGACTTCCCGGTCGGGCCTAACACGGGGTGCCGGGTGCCGGAATCCGGGATCATGGTGGAATGCCCGATGATGAACTGCTGGAACGTGTCCGCGAGCTCCGCGCTCGCGGACGGTCGCCGAAGGAGATCGCCCGCGCCCTCAAGGTGCGCCCCGCGGCTGTGACGCCGCTGATCCGGCGGCTCGCCGCTGCCGAGCCCCAGGAGAAAGAGGCGCCGCTTATCGGCTGCTGGGTCAACCAGGGCTGGTCGTCGGGCGTGCGGTTCACGGGCCACCCGGAGTGGCCGGACGCCGGACCAGGCGAGACAGAAGAATCTGGGCTGGTCATCGTGGTCGTTGCGCGTGAGCGGGGAAGTTCGGCGCGGGTGTGCGAGTTCCTGGTCGACACCTGGTGCCTGGGGGTGAAGAACGCCCGGGGGCCGAAGCCGGTCGAGAGGAGGAAGCTCCCGTCGTTTTGTGCTGATGCCTTCCGCAGTTATCCGGGGGCACCCGTGGAGGTGCCGCTGGTTCTCGTCCAGCGGATCGTGTTCGGCGCGGTCGGGTACGCTCGCGGGCTCGGGTTCGAGCCGCACGCGGACTTCGCGAAGGCCGCCGGGCATCTCGGTGAGTGGGACGGCGTGTGCGACCTGGAGTTCGGCAGGGACGGAATGCCCATGTACATCGAAGGCCCCCATGACGACACGTGGCGCATCATGCACACGCTCCGCCAGAACGTCGGCGCCGGCAACTTCCATTACCTGGTGGGACTGCGGTCCTGACGGCACGAGAATCCCGCATCGACGAGCCGGTTGTCGTGGTCGCACGCCGAAGGTCCCGAGACGAGATCGCGGAGTGCGCGGCCTGGTGGGTGGCCGGTAGCTAGGGTTGAGCGGTGCGGACCTGTTACGAGATCGAGGACACTGACGCTTACCTGGCCGCCCGTGAGCTGCTACTGAGGCGGTGCGGAGCCTGGGCCGGGGCGAACGGCCTGGTGATGTCGCTTCCGCTGGCCGGGGCGCTGCTGGACTCGCGGCACTTCAGCTCGGACGGGCGGCTCGGCTACTGGACCCCTGCGCAGGTACGCCGGGCGCTGCTGGAGTGGATCCCGGAGAAGGTCACGGCTCCCGAAGGGGACCTGATGGCCGCGCCCGAGACGCTGCGGACCGTGCTGCGCTACCTGGACGCTCAGGGGCTGCGCGACCCGCGGGGCGCCGCGATCGAGGAAAACGAGCACGCCATCGACGCCGTCGCGAAGGAGTTCGCTGACGCGATCGGCGACCAGGAACGGTACGGGATGGCGAAGGCGGTGGCGATGTCCGCTCGGGACCGGGGCGTGGACATCGGCGATCTAGAGGCGCTGGACGCATTTCTGGCCGATGTCCGGGATGGCCGGCTGACGCTCGACGAGGATCTGCTGGGGCGTGCGCTCGAGCGGCAGCTGGGCCGGCCCGCTCCGGGCCAGGAGCGGAAATTCGCCCAGCTTCCCGTGCGCCTGCCGGCTCCGGAGGTACTCGTCGCGGCGGCCGAACGCAGCAAGGTTGTCGGGCAGCTTCGTGCCTTCGCGGGATGGCTCGGCCCGGCGGGCCGGGCGCTCACGCCGGCCGGGAACGTCAGGCCCGCCGATGCCCGTGAGCTGATCGCGCTGCTCGGGACCGGCGACGAGGGCCTGAGGTTCCATAGCGCTGCCGAGCTGCCGGGCCTGGACCTGGTCGTGAACTGGGCGAAGAAGGCGCGCCTGGTCCGCAAGCAGGGCACGCGCCTGGTGCCGGTGGCGAAGGCGCGGCCGGTGCTGGCCGACGCTGAGGCCCTGTGGCAGCGCGCGTTCGAGGCCGTGTTCGATCTCGGCGACGCCGTCTGCCGTCCCATCTGGGCGGACGAGCCGCCCTCGCCGGTACAGCGCCTGTTCGACGTGATCGTGCCCGACGTGCTGGCCGCGATCTACAGCATGGACGAGGCGGTTCCGGTGGCCCGCCTCGCGGAGTCGGTGTGGGAAACGATCCGGGCCCATTTCGACGTGGACTCGCTCGGCCCGCTGTCCCAGATGGGCCTGCGGGGGCGGGTGGATAACGACCTGGAGAACATCTTCGACGCCTTCGAGGCGCTCGGGGCGGTGACCTCGACGCATGGCGTGGCTGGCGGCGTGTTTTCTGAAGACCTGGACGAGGCGGACGGCCCGTTCAGCGGCGAGCGGGCCGACGCGCTGCGGGAGCGGCTGGCCGAGCCGGGGCGCCTGGTGAGCCTCACGCCGCTGGGCACCCGCGCGATGCGGCAGCGCATGCTGGCCGAGGGCAGGGAAGCCGGGCTCGTCGGGGACCTAGCGGACGCCTCGCCGGCGGAGTTGCTCGGCACGGTCGCGGAGCATTACACGCCCGAGACGGGGGCGGAGGAGATCGCGATCTGGCGGGCCGCGCACGGCGGCTCGCTGGATCCGCTCGTGCAGGCGATCCGCGACTGCCCGTTCGTTTCCCGGCGGGTCCCGATCCTGCAGGCCCTCGTCAACGCCGTCCCGGAGGGAGACAAGCTGCTGGCCAGCCTGCTGCGTGACCCGGAGCTCGGGCCGGTCGCCCTGCTCGCGGAAAAACAGGACCGCAGGCCTGACGAGGTGAGCCCGGCGGAGGCCGCCTGGCTGATGGCCGGAAGCGTCCTGGAATTGCTGGAGATGGGGGGCCCGGACGCGGTGCGGGAACAGCTTGCGGAGCTGCCCCGCTCCCAGCGGCAGGATGTGGTCCGCGCCGTGCGTGACTCCGGCTACCCGGCGTGCGAGACGCTCGAGGATTTCCGGGTGCTGGTCGCCGAGCCGATCCTCGGCGAGCCGTCCCGTCCGCGCGCCGTCCGGAACGCCCCCGCGCGCCGTCCCGGCCGGGGGAAACGCCGCGGTCGCTGACAAAGCGAGGGCTGCTCGCCCGGATCGGCTTGCGCGCCATGCGCCCGTACCGGGCCGCCGGAGCCGCTCGTCCTTTTTCTGCGCCGAACGAGCAGTGGTAGCACTCCAGCGGCCGGCGATCGCCTTCACGATGATTTGCCGTCGCTGCCAAGACCGAGCCGCCGCAGTCGATCGTCATGCGGTTCGAGGTCGACCATCTCCAGGCAGCCGTCGATGCTGACATGAATCCTGTCGAAAAAGCCTCTCAGGCCCGCTATCCCGAAGCCAGCGAAGTCGGGTGAGCAGAACGATACGGTCGTCTGCCATTCGTAGCCCGCGCAGGCGCCGCGTCTTGAAGAAGGCGATGAGTTCATCGTGACCGACGAGAACGGGCGGATCGTGCTGACGCCCGCGCAAAGCTCAACGCGACGCAGCGGGCCGCGTTCCGGAGCGCTGTCGCGGTGTTCATCGCCGACCTCGAGGCTGGTGAGGGCTTCAGCCCCGAACTCCGCGTGCACAAGCTCGCCAACACCGAGATCTGGTCCCTGACCTGGGCCAAGGACGGCCGGGCGCTATTCCGCTTCGGTGCGGAGATCACGCCTGGCCAGACCCACATCATCTGGGAAGCAATCGGCACCCACGCCGACACTACCGTCGAGCTGGGCATCAGCGACGGGCCGCGCAAGGGCCAGACCGTGGCCAGCTGATATCACCCCTGACCAGGGAGATAAGTCGATTTGCCGGGCATGTCAGAGCTGCCCTCACACGACACCTTGTCGCTTCCATGGTGAGTCGGCGGACAGCTCACGCGATGACGCCGGTATCCGTACGCAAGCCCGGAACGTATTCACCTGTCATTTCCGTGCTCGGCCAGGCGAGCCAGCGGGTGCGGATGGTGATGCCGCCTGGGGACGCCCGCCGGCCAGGGCGGCGGTGCGGATGCAGAACTGGGACCGCGTGTTGAGCTGGATCTCCTTTGGCCAGCCGCAGCCTGTCGTAGCGCAGGGCCGCTAGCCGGTCCCCGGCCCGGGCCCGCTCGGGAACGCGTGACGAGCCACTTAAAAACGCCGGCCGGGTCGCCGCCGGGCCAGTGTGGCGCTCGGGATCCTCCGGTCTACCACGTCGCTGGCGACTTCGGAGATCTTGCGGTGGTTGTAGCGCGCGTAGTTCCTCAGCATCTCGAATGCGTCGTCCACGGTCATGGTGAGGTATTCGGCGATCATTCCCTTGGCCTGCTCGATGATCACCCGGCTGTTAAGCGCCGCCTGCAGCTGCGCGGCCAGCAGGTTGCGTTCCCTGACCGCCCGTTCCTGGATCAGCCCGATCGCTGCCATCTTCGCCATGGCTTGGGCTACCTCCATCTCGGTGCTGGTGAATGGCTCGTCGCTGCCGCGGAACAGGTTCAGGGCTCCGATGACGTCGGTGCGTACACGCAGCGGGACAGCGCACATGAGCTGGAAGCCTGCATCGGAGGCTTGCGGGGCGAAGACCGGCCAGCGGGCGCGGCTGTCGGCTGCGCTGGCCTGGACGGCCCGGCCGGAGGAGTAGGCGTCCAGGCACGGGCCCTGCGCGCCTTGGAGCTCGAAGAGCTCGAGCAGCCGCATCCGCTCGTCTGAGGAGGCGATCAGCCGCAACTCGCCGCGCGCGTCGGCCAGCATGACCCCGGCTGCCGCGGCCCGGAGGATCTCGACCGAGTCGGCGGACAGGCCGTACAGGAAATCGACAATGTCAAAGTCGCTGGCCAGTGTGTCTGCCAAGCGGACGAAGGCCCGGGCCAGCATGGCCTCGCGGACAGCGTCATCCTCGCGGCTACCCCGGCCGGAATCCTGGGGCCAGGCGGGGCGCCCGGCGCCGGTCTCACTCATCGAACCGCACCCGCCGTTCGACGACGTCCTGGGCAACGTCGTACATCGAGCGCCCGCTCGCGAACGCAGCGGCGCGCAGCCGGGCCAGCGCGTTGGCGATGCTGTCATCCAGCTGCGCGGCGATCATCCCGGTCGCCTGATGGATGACGATCCGGTCCGTGCCAGCCGTGGCCAGCAGCTCCGTCGGGGCCGGCGCCCCCGGTACGTACTGCTGGTACAGCACTGCATCACGGGCGATGTCCGCCGCCACGAGAGCATCCGCCAGGTGGTCGTCACTGAGCATGCCCGGCCGGTCACGGCACAGGTCGAAGGTGCCGATACCGCCAGGCCCCACGGTCAGCGGCAGGGAGAACTCGGCGTGCACGCCGGCCGCCAGGGCCGCCGCCGCGAAGGCCGGCCAGCGGTTCGCGTTCTCCGCTGACAGGTCCGGCAGCAGCACCGGAATCCCGTAGGCATGAGCATGCAGGCATGGGCCCTCGCCCAGCTCCATCTGCAGCCCGGTGACCGTCCGGGCGTGCCGCCCCGCCCCGGCCAGCACACTGGCCGAATCCGTCCCTGACATCAGCACCAGGGCACACCCCGACAGCGCCATATCGTCCACCACGAACCGGCACAACCGCTGTACCAGCTCGCCCGCACCAGCCGTGGCGTCCGCCCCGGTCACCGCCGCCATGATACGGATCCGCCGTCTGTCCTCCCGCACATCGCCTCCTCGCCGGACCGCGACGCAGCATCAGCGTGTCTTTCCTCACCGTAACCCTCCAAACCCAGACCTGGCGGGTCGTTGGTGATGACGTCGCGGCGGTCGCGGCCTGGGAGACGGCTTGACCGAGACTGTCTATCACGGCCGCTAATACGGCAGCGGCATGTCGGTGCCGGGCAGCAGCGCGGTGCGGCGCCTCCGCTGCTCCTCTGCCCAGACACCCCGGTCTGCGCCAGGCTTGAGCTGGGCGGAGCCGCCGCACCTCGGGCGCTCTTGGACAGGAGCGCCCGTCTTGGGAGCCGCGCGGCCTCCCCACAGGCACAGGCCTCCCAGGTTCGCGTTTGCCGGCGCGACATGGCAAGGGCAAGGGAAGGCCGCGCGGCGTCGCCCCGGCTACGTGGAGACGGGCACAACAGGGAAGAGGATTACCCGTGGTACCGCGGTGCCGGGGCGAGAAGCCCGCCCACCCAGACAGAGGAATCGAGTCCTAGGGAGCGTGGATTCCCGGGGCCGGTCGACGGCTCAGCTGTCATCCGGCCGTAACGGAGGCACCAGGGCGGAATACTGACGCGACCACCGCAACGACGCGGTGATGCGCTCGACCGCCTTGGTGACATCCGGCAGCCGCTCCGGCTCGGCCAGCCGCGACCACCAGAACGCGCCGTCACGCCAGTAGACCCGGCCAGCGCGTACGGCGCCCATGAGATCTAGCCGGGAGTTAATCACCTCAAGCACGAGCTCATTGTTGCCATCGGGCGCGAGAGTGACATGCAGATCGCGCAAGGACAGCTCGTCGGCAAGCTGTTCAATCTCACTCGGGCCACCTGCTTTAGATGCACCGTCCTTCATTCCGTCGCTTTCCTCCGCTCTCCGGATTAAGGCAAATACCGACCGCTGCCTGAGACACCTATGTCAATTTATAGCCAAATGCAATTATCAATTTTTGTGTGGATCAGTTGCCGTTAGATGCCGCGACAGTTGATCGTGAGGGGAAATACGCCGAACTATCGATAGCCGCGAATATGCTCCACGACGCCATTATCACGCCGATATCCCCTAGTCGCCCTAGCCGCAGGCAGAAGTAGCCGACGTTCCGTGCGAGGCGCGGCTGCTGCCGATTTTTCTCATGCACGTACCCTTCCGCGATGGCTTTCCAGGAGAATACGGATCATAAGGGGCCACAACGCCCCAGTGCCCGGCCTACGCAGCCGGAGGGAGATTCCGGATGCCCCCCACGATTCACCGGTAGTCGTCCCGGGGTCTAGGGGCTGACAGACCTACCATAGTACACCCATTTCGCGGCGGAGCAATCTTCCCGGCCCGCTAAATTGTTTCTCGCATATTAAGATCTTTTATAACGAGGCTAATCAGGAAATTACCGGAAAAACACCTCCTGCCTGCAGTATTCTGCCGTGTTAGGGTTCAGGCATAATGGGGCTCAGCGTCGTGATGCCCAGACCGGGCCGCGCATTTCCCTGACAGGCCACGGCCGCGCGCCCGGCGGGTCGTGAAGCGCGGGCCTCAGCCGGCCCACTGGTACGTCAGGAACAGCAGCCCTATCACGGCGGCGAGCGGCGCGCTCACGCTGAGGTACACGTACCGGATCCAGGGCCAGCGCGCGTCAAGCCGGGCGAGCGCGATCCAGGCCGGGAACAGCACCAAGAGCGTGCGCGGGCAGGCCTGATACCAGGTAGACGTGCCGAGCGCGAGCACGGCCAGCCCGCAGTACACGGCCTCGGGCCAGCGGCGCCACCACAGGAATGCGAGCGCGGCCAGGAGCATCGCGGCCATCGCGGCGAGCTCCAGCTGGAACTCGAACGCGTAGGCGGCCGTGAACGGGTGCCGGAATGCGGCCCACCAGGTGGTCTTCAGCGCCCGGACCGGGGTGACCAGATGCAGGTCCCAGCCGGCCTGCTGCGCCTTGGTCCAGGCTTCCCAGGTGCCAGTGTGCACCTTCAGGTAGATCTCGTAGACCGCGGGCCCGGCGAGGGCACAGCAGGCTTTCCCGGCGTTCGCCAGCCACGCCCCGCGCGGGCCGGTCAGTGCCATCACGGCCAGCGCCGGGATCAGGAAGACGGCGTCCGGGCGCACCAGTCCGGACAGTCCCGCCAGCAGCGCGGCACGCCACCAACGGCCGCGGGCCGCGGCGTGCCAGGCGGGGATCGCGAACGCCAGGAACAAGCACTCGGTGTATCCGACCATGAGGAAGATCGCGGCGGGTGCGGTGAGGAGGTAGAGCACCGCACGGCGCCCGCCGGCGAGCCGGGACAGCGAGACCACGACGGAGCAGCCCGCGATCCCGGAGAGGATCAGCTCGGCCAGCACCCAGTTGCGCAGGATCAGGTGCGCCGCCGCCAGCGCCGCCGGATAGCCGGGAAAGAACGCGGTGTTATGCGCCGTAGTGTGCGGCGAGAAGTAGCCATACTGGGCGATGTTCCGCAGCAGCACCGCATCCCAGTGTTCGAACACCCCGGTCAGCGGCGCGTGGCTGGGTGCGGCGCGGTACACCCACGCTGCAGCCCAGGCGAGGACGAAAAGTGCCAGGTGCGCGGCGGCCCACATGCCGAGCGCGGCCAGGTCGTCTGGACTGAGGTCGGGGCGCCGCCAGCGCGCCCCGTCCAGCGGGCCGCCGGCCGCCGGCCTGGCTGGCTTCGGTGCAAGTCCAGCGTCGCCGCTTATGTCCCGCTGCAGCATCGTCCCCCCCGGGAGCGACTTGGTCCAGCGGTGATGGCCCTCGCCGATGTTCCCCGGTGGTGCTCGACGGAATTCCCCGCTTAAGCCTTACGGTACGCGATTGATCACTGATCGTCACTTCAGTCGATGCAGCAAAGGCACCTCTTCGAGAGGAACTGGTCTTCGTTGGGCTCGCTCACCTCCGTTCGCCTCGGCTCCGCACGGTTCCAGCACTGTCCGGTCGGTCACCACTGGTCTCTCGTCAGGCCCGTGCGGGACTCAGACCTGACCGCCGAGGATCGACGGATGGCCGAGCAGAACCGCGAGACTTAGCTGCCGCCATCGGCGTTGAACAGGTGCTGCCCGGCTGCTCCGGGCAGCCACTCCAGGGTCTTCTCGAAGTGCACGGTCGTGCCGTGGCGATCGTTGCCGGTCAGCTGCATGTTGTCGGTCACCGCATTGATGATCGCCAGACCGCGGCCGTGCTCGGCGGTGGCGGGCACAGCACCGCGGGCCAGAGCACCTGCGTTAAACCGTTCCTGGCCGGTCCCGCGGCCGTCCTGGACGGTACCGGCATTGACCACCTCGATGACGCACTGCCCGTTCCTGGTGCTCACCTGCACCTGGTACTCCTGGCCGAGCCCGGCGTGCTGAACGACGTTCGCGCAGGCCTCGCTGAGCGCCAGCGCGATATCGGCGCGCGTATCCGGCGTGACTCCTAGAGTCTCCAGGCACCGGTCCAGAACCCGGCGGCTGACCGGCACGCTGGCGGCATCGCGGGGCAGGTAGAGCGCCATCTTGATCTCCATGCCAGCTACCTCCGGCCAGTCACCAGCGACGTAGGCGGGCCACTGAGCCCGCCTGATCACTTGTCCCTCGAGCGGGCGACCTCAAACCACGGGCGACCTCAAACCACGGGCGACCTCAAACCAGTCGCCGCCCCCAGGCCGCGGAGCGGGCCGCGGGCCGACGGCTAGGCCGGGGTGGCTGGTGCTTCTGACGCGGCGTTGAGCAGTGCGCTCAGCGCGCTAGCGCCGGCCGGACTGGTAAGCGCGGGCACGGCGGGTGCCGTCGGCAGGCTGTGGTTGCCGCGCGCTTCGGCGGCGGGCGGCGAGGCCGGGCTGGGGGACCGGGCCGCGCGGTCGAAGAAGCGCAGCAGTTCCACCGGGACCGGCATGACGAGGGTGCTGTTCTTCTCGGCGGCGACCTCGACGACGGTCTGCAGCAGCCGGAGCTGCAGGGCGGCCGGGTCGGCGGACATGACGGTGGCGGCCTGAGCGAGCTTCTTGGAGGCCTGGTATTCGCCGTCGGCGGAGATGATCCGGGCCCGTCGTTCGCGCTCGGCTTCGGCCTGGCGGGACATCGATCGTTTCATCGATTCGGGCAGGGAAATGTCCTTGACCTCGACCCGCTCGACCCGGACGCCCCAGGGTTCCTCGGTGGGGGCGTCGATGACTTCCTTGAGATGGGCGTTGACCTTCTCACGCTCGGACAGCAGCTGGTCCAGATCGCTCTGGCCGATCACCGACCGCAACGAGGTCTGGGCGACCTGGGCCACGGCATAGGTGTAGTTCTGCACGTTGATGATCGCCTTGACCGGGTCGACGACCCGGTAGTAGACGACCGCGTCCACCCGCACGGTCACGTTGTCGCGGGTGATGCCCTCCTGGCCGGGTACGGTCGCCGCGACGATCTGCATGTTGACCTTGCGCAGCCGGTCGGAAAACGGGTTTACCCAGGTCAGCCCCGGCTGGCGGGCAGCGGGCTGCATCTTGCCGAAGCGGAAGACGATGCCCTGCTCGTACTGGTTGATGACCTTGAAGCCGAACATCTCGGCCGTCCCATCCCTGGCGCGTGGCGCACCAGAGTCACCGAACCCTCGGACGGCACCGGCGTGACTGCCAGCGTTCGAAATGCCCCGGGCTCACCTCAATTATCGCACAGCGCCGGCACCGGCGGCTCCGCTCCGCCGGCGGGCGTGGGCTCAGGCTGGCCGGCCATACCACGGCCCGTTCGGGATGAAAGAAAGATCTTTTTGGCCAAACGGGCCCAGGTTTTACCCGTGTCATAACCTGACTCGCGCCGGCCCGGAGATCATGGCCCGGCGGCCCGCGCACCGGATCCGGTGTCGGTCAGCTGGCCAGGGCGGCGACCAGTTCGGTCGCGCGGTCACCGCGTCGCGCGCGAGCAGTGGGTCACGTAGGGCAGGTCAATCGTGGGCCGGCCGGCGAGCTCGGGGCGGCGCGCGACGAGCTCGCTTACCTCGGTGAGCACCGACGCCCGCTCCTCAGCGGGCATGGTAATGATGTAGCTCCGTGACCGCACCAGCTCGAGCAGGGTGTCGACGGTCACCGGGTCGACCCACTCGACGTCATGGCGCTCGATCGGCCCGAACGGCGCCCCTACCCGCGGGTTGGCGCTGCCCATGTCCTGCTCGGTGCCGCGGTGCATGATCCGCCCGAGCTCCGCCACCCAGCCCACCCGCTCGTCGCGGATGTTCCAGACCAGGCCCAGCCGCCCGCCCGGGGCGAGCACCCGCGCCACCTCAGGCACTGCTCGCTCAGCATCGACCCAGTGCCAGGCCTGGGCCACCAGCACGGCATCCACGGCGCCGTCACCGAGGGGGATGTCCTCGGCCGACCCGCCGAGTACCGGCACCGACGGGAGCGACTGCGCCAGCTGCTCGCGCATCCCGTCGGACGGCTCGACCGCCACCACCTCCAGGCCCCGGGCGGCCAGCTGGCGGGTAAGCTGCCCGGTCCCCGCGCCGAGGTCCAGGACCCGCCGGGCCTCAGCCGGGACCAGCCAGGCGACCGCCTCCTCGGGGTAGCCGGGCCGTCCGCGGTCGTAGGTGCGGGCGGCCAACCCGAACGACCGCGCCTGCTCGCTCCGGTATCGCGCCTCGCTCACTCGATCATGCTGGCAAACATCCCGGGCTCGTAGGAACCCCCCTTCTGGTGCACGATCACGGCCATCCGGTTGGCCGCGTTGATCATGGCGACCCCGCACACCGGATAAGCTCGCTGCGGCCAGGACGGGCCGCACCGAGGGCCGCGACCGTACCTGAAGGCCCAGATTCACATACATACGATGGGGCCTTTTGGTCCCGCTGTCACGGGGCAGATGTCCCGGGCCGCCCGGGATCCTTTAGCTCAGGCGGACAGCGGCCGCCTCACCACAGGTCGCCCCCGGTCAGCACGTACACGAACGGCACCAGCGGGATCAGCCCGAACAGCCCCCAGGCCAGCTTCTGCCCCCCGCTCAGGTCGGTCCGCGAGGCGAGGTCGATCCACAGCAGGATCACCGCCAGCGGGTGGAGAAAGCAGACCAGCAGTTCCAGCAGCTTCTTCATAACCTGTCTTGCTACCCAGCGGGAGATTTTTGATGCCGAACGGGCCGTGCTGCCCGCGCCCGCATTCCTGCGTGCTGCGAAGGGCTAGACGCCTCCGGCTGTGGCTGCACAGACCGGGAACTTCCGTAACGTAATGATCACGCCCCGGTCACGTAATTGCGACCGATTCGGGTTATGGTGGGAGCTTGTCCCAGCAGAAGGCGAGGTGAACCCGGCCATGAGCACATCACCTGCTCAGGCGGCGGCGCTGCCGCGGCCCCGGCTGCCGGCCTACGGCGAGAAGGCCCGTTCCTACGACCACGACACGAGTGCGTTCCAGCGGTACCGGGAGGACATCGTGGCCGCGCTCCCGCTCCGTCCCGGACAGGTGGTCCTGGACGTGGGCTGCGGGACCGGGCTGTGCTGCGGCCTGCTGCGGGACAAGGTCGGCCCGGCCGGCGGCGTGGTCGGCATCGAGGAGTCACCGCAGATGGCGGCGCTGGCCCGGAAGCACATCGCCAGCCAGGGCTGGGACAACGTGACCGTGGTGCAGTCGCCCGCCGAGGACGCCGAGATCAGGGTCAGCGCCGACGCGGCGCTGTTCTGCGCCGTGCACGACATCATGCAGTCCCCGGACGCCCTGCGGAACGTGCTGGGCAGCCTGCGGCCGGACGCCTGGGTCGCCGCGGGCGGCGGCAAGTGGGCCGCGCCCATGATGATGGCCGTCAACGCCATGGTGATGACGCTGCACTCTCCCTACGTGCGCAGCTTCGACGGGTTCGACCGCCCGTGGAGCCACCTGGAGCGGATGACCAGGGACGTCAGCGTAAGGGAGGTGGCCTACGGCGGCGGCTACGTCCTGACCGCCCAGGTACCGTAAGCCCCATGAGCCGGTTCCGTGCTTCGGCACAGATCACCCAGCAGTGGCACAACTTCGACTTCTCAGTGGCCGGCGGCGTCGCCACCGTCACCCTCAACCGGCCGGAGAAGCTGAACGCGCTGACCTTCGAGGCCTACGCCGACCTGCGCGACCTGCTGGCCGAACTGCCCTACCGCGGTGACACCAGGGTGCTGGTGCTGCGCGGCACGGGACGGGGTTTCTGCGGCGGCGGCGACGTGAACGAGATCATCGGCGAGCTGATCAAGATGGAGGCTCGCGACCTGATGTCCTTCACCAAGATGACCGGCGACGTGATCCGCGCCATGCGCGAAATGCCGATCCCGGTCATCGCCGGCATCCAGGGCATCGCCGCGGGCGCGGGCTCGGTGCTAGCCCTGGCGGCCGATTTCCGGGTCGTCGCCCAGTCAGGCAAGTTCGCGTTCCTGTTCACCAAGGTCGGCCTGTCCGGCGGCGACATGGGCGCGGCCTACCTGCTGCCGCGCATGGTCGGGGTCGGGCGCGCCACCCAGCTCCTGATGCTCGGCGACACCATCGACGCCGTCACCGCGGACCGCTACGGCCTGGTCAGCCAGCTGGTAGCCGACGACGAGCTCGACCAGGCGGTGGCGCAGCTGGCCTCCCGGCTGGCGGCCGGCCCCACCCTGGCCTACGCCCAGACCAAGGCGCTGCTCACCCGCGAGCAGGACATGTCACTCGCGGCGTCGATGGAACTCGACGCCATGACCCAGGCCCTGCTGATGACCACCCGCGACCACGCGGAGTTCCACGCGGCGTTCAACGCCAAGCGCCCGCCCGAATGGACCGGCAGCTAGGCCGCCTGGGGTGGCGTCCCGGCCCGCCTAGGCCGGCGTCCCGGCCAGGTGGCGCATGTTGCGCAGGGCCACGGCCATGATGGTGTTGGTCGGGTTGTGCGCGCCCGAGGTGACGAACACCGAGCCGTCCGCCACGTACACGTTGTCCAGGCCGTGTACCCGGCCGTAGCCGTCGGTCACGCTGGACGACGGATCCGGGCCCATCATCATCCCGCCCATGATGTGGTTGCCGGTGGGCAGGCCGCCGCTGTTGAGCGTGGCGGGCACGGCCAGGGCGACGCCCGCCCCGGCCTTGAGCATCATCTGCTTCAGCCGCGGGACCCAGAACTGCTGGGCCACCTGCTCGTGCGGGCCGGCGCTCCAGGTGATGCGGGCCACGGGCAGCCCGAAGACGTCACGCACAGCTGGATCGAGGGTCACCGTGTGGTCCAGGTAGGGCATGTCGTGGCCGATGAACGAGCAGCCCGCCAGCCGGTCGCGCAGCAACGAGGCCCGCATGAGCTGCTTGAACTCCGTGCCGAACGGCCGGGACCCGCGCACGAGCGCCAGCAGGGTCTGGTAGGACTGCGCCTCGGTGATCGGGTCCTGGCTGCCGCCGAGTTCCATCAGGCCGCCGCGCAGGTACGGCAGCCCGTGCGATTTGGCGAAGGCGCGGGCCCCCGGGTAATCGGGGTCGACAGCGTCTTCCACGCACTGCGTCACCGAACGGCCCCGGTAGCCGTGCATCCGCTCGCCGCTGAAGATCGCGCTGCCGTCGACGAACGCGTGGAACATCAGCCGCCGGCCCAGCTTCCCGCTCGCGTCGGGGAACGAGGACAGCAGCGCGAGCCGCACCGTCTCGATGGCCGACGCCGCCATGACCACGACATCCGCGCTCTCGGAGCCCCGTACCGGCCCCGAAGCGGTCATCCGCACCCACCGCACCCCGGTCGCCCGGGCCGAAGCCCCCGACCCGGACCAGGCCACGGACGTCACCATGGTCGACGGCACGAGGCTCACCCGCCCGGTGCGCAGCGCCACCCGCAGCGGTATAAGGGCCGAAGGCCGGGCCACCACCGGGCACCCGAAGCTGCTGCAGAACCCGCAGTTGTTGCAGGCGTGCTGGCCGTTGTGGCCGCTCACCGAGTTGGCCGCCATCGGGAACGGGAACGGGTGCAGCCCGAACGCGGTAGCGCCCTCGGCCACCGCGAGCGACCCGCGCATCTGCGGGCCCGGCGGCATCGGGTACTGCGCGGACCGGGGGGCGTGCTTGCGCACGAGGTCGGGGAACGCCGTGACGTCCCCCTGCACCCCGATGAGCTGCTCGACCTGGTCGTAGAAGGGCGCGAGCTCAGCGTAGGTGAACGGCCAGTCGGCCACGTCGGCGCCCGGCACCGGGCCCAGCGCGGACAGCTGCTGGAAATCCAGGTCCCAGAACCTGGGCACCTTGGCGTCCCAGTGGATGGTCCCGCCGCCGACCGTCTGGGGCAGCTCGTCGACGCTCCCGGTGACCTGGTTCGCGGACACGCCCACCGGCCGCCAGGTGCGCGGGTACGCCTCAGGGTCCGGGCCCGGGATAGTTGCGCACGATCATGGCCAGGCTGTCGTTGGCGAAGGCCGTGCCGATCGGTCCCTCCCCGCCGAGGTTGGTGAAGTGGTTGGGGCCCTTCTCGTAGACCACCACCTGCCACCCGGCCTGGGCCAGCACCATCGCGGCCAGCGCGCCGCCCGCCCCGCTGCCGATCACGACCGCCTTGCTCATCACGGTGCTCTCATCACAGTGCTCTACATCACAGGGAGCCGAGCAGCTTGAGCACGTCGGCCACGACGCCGGTGTCGTCCACCGGGTCGGGCCCGTCCGACCGCGTGACCTCATCCGGGGTGTAGCCGCGCGGCTGGATGTCGCCGGGGAACGCGATGTCCTTCCAGCCCACCAGGCCGCGGTTGCCGCCGTACTCCGGGGCGCAGTACAGGCCCTCGATCGTGTGCTCGTACAGCACGGCCATGAACGTGCTCGCTGATCCCGACGCCAGGATCTTGTCCTGCTTGGCGTGGCTGGCCTTGGCGAAGTCGCCCCCGGCCAGCTTGTCCAGGGCCGCGATGCCGGTCCGGTACTGCTCCTGCCAGCCCTGCAGCCGCTTCCGCCACGCGATGCGAGCCACCGGGTCCAGCGCGACGAACCGGGCCATCAGGTCGGGTCCCGACGTGTGCCGGCTGCTCCACGGCCCGCCCGCGAAGATCACCGGCGGCGAAGAAGGCGAAGAACCGGCATCGTCCAGGGCACCGAGCTGGGCCAGCATCGAGTCGATATAGCCGGTCACGTCGGCCTCGCGCGCGCCCGGGTGGCCGGCTTCGGCCGGGTCGTCAGCAGGCCCGGGCGCGATCCGCGCGGTCGCGTCCTCGACCACCGCCGCCTGATGGGCGGTGAAGAAGCGCAGCGACCGGAGCGGGGCCGAGCTGGCTGACGAGGTACAGCCGTCCACGCCCAGCACCGCCGCCGAGGCCACCGCCACGGGAATAGCGCCGATGACCGCGCGCCGCCGCATGCCGCCGCCCGCCGGCGAAGCGCCCGGGTCTGTGATAGATGACACGCGGCAAGTCTAGAGATACAAGATCGTCAGCAGAAGGCGTTGCGGAAGCCGAACACCCGCCGTTCCCGCCGCAGCGCCGAGGCCACGATCCGGTCCCGCCACGGCGTACTGACCGCCGCCCGGTAGGCGGGCCGCTCCAGCACCTCGGGGCCGGCCAGGTCGTGCAGCGACAGCCAGTCCGGCGCCGACCAGCCGGGCCCGCCCGAGCCGCCGGTCAGCCGGTACCGGCGGATCCGCCGCCACCCGGGCACCTCGAGCAGCATCGGGATGTGCTCGTGGGAGTACCAGGCCGCCATGTCGTCTTCCATCTCCGGCGGCACGGTGTTGGCCACCGACAGGATGGCCGGCGCCGGCCCGGGCAACGCCGAAGCGCCGGACGGCAGATCCTCGCTGACCTGCTCGTAGACCCGCCGGT
This sequence comes from uncultured Actinomycetota bacterium, assembly GCA_963808615.1. Taxonomy (GTDB): domain Bacteria; phylum Actinomycetota; class Actinomycetes; order Streptosporangiales; family Streptosporangiaceae; genus Palsa-504. The sequence continues at coordinate 205,269 of CAWEGV010000013.1, read as the reverse complement.
CCAAGGTGGCCAGGTGCGACATGATGAACTTCTCCCGGTCGCTGCCCCCCGCCACCAGCGCCTTGTACTCCGGGCTGTCCAGCACCTGGCGGCTGGCCGTCTCGTACAGCGCCAGCCAGGGCGGCTGCTGGCCGTCGATGGCCTGGTAGCGGCGGGCCCCGGTAAACCCGGGCACGGCCATCCGGGCCGGGCCGTGCTCATGGTCATACCAGTCGTGGTATTCCGCCTCGCTGACCGGGCCGTCCGGGCCCGGATCGGTGTACACGTACAGCAGTCCTGCGGCCATGGCTCATGGTAAGCGCCCGGGTCCGGCGGCGCGAAGCCGCCGGACCCGGGCGCCCGGATAAAACTCCGTTAGTCGGTCGGTGCCGCCATCGGGTTCACGCCGGCCAGATCCTCCCGCTTGACCCGGATCGCGACCACGGTGATGATCAGCGCGAGCAGCGCGATCCCGGCCGAGACCAGGTATCCCTTGGCGAAGCCGACCGAGTACGCGTGGTCGGTGATCGCCTTGGCCGCCGCGGCCTGCTGGGCTGCGGACAGGTGCACCGTAGCGTGCTTGGCCGCCGCGGTCGCCGCGGCCACCTGCGCGTGGATGTTGCTGGCCACCGCACTCCATGCCACCGTGCCGAGGATCGCGAGCCCGATCGAGCCGCCGACCTGCTGCCCCGTGTTCAGCAGCGACGACGCCACGCCCGTGTCGTTGTTGGCCACCTTAGCCAGCGCGACCAGCGACATCGGCACGAAGATCAGCCCCATGCCGAACGCCGTCACCAGCATCGGCCCGAGCAGCCCGGAGGCGTAGTGGCTGTGCTCGGTGATCCGGGACAGCCAGAACATCCCGCCGGTGGCGATCGCGCTGCCCGCCAGCATCAGCGGCCGGGCGCCGATCCGGGCCACCAGCTGCGACGCCACCCCGGACGCCACCATGATCATCGTGACCATCGGCAGGTAGGCGATGCCGGTCTTGAGCGCGCTGTACCCCCATACCTCCTGCACGAAGATGGTGAGGAAGAAGAACATGCCGAACAGCGCGGTGCCCACGCACAAGCTGATCAGGTAGGCGCCAGTCCGATCGCGGCTGCGCAGCACCCGCATCGGCACTAGCGCGTGCTTGCTCCGGACTTCGATGAATCCGAACGCGACGAGCAGCAGGGCGGAGGCTACCAGCGACACGATCACCTTGGTGTCGCCCCAGTGCGAGACGCCGTTGGGTGTGGTCCCGGCGCTGGACAGCCCGTAGACGAGCAGGGCCAGGCCGAGGCTGCCGGTGATCGCGCCTGGCAGGTCGAAGCGGCCCCGCCGCCGCTGCGACTCCGGCAGCACGCGCATGGCCAGGAACGCGACCACCAGGCCGATCGGCACGTTGACGAAGAACACCCAGCGCCAGTTGAGGTACTGGACCAGCAGCCCGCCGGCGATCAGGCCGACCGCGCCGCCGGCCACGCTCATCGCCGCGTACACGCCCATCGCGCGGTTGCGCGGCGGCCCCGCGGGGAAGGTGACGGCGATCAGTGACAGCGCCGTGGGCGCGGCGAACGCGCCGCCGATGCCCTGCACGACGCGCGCGGTGAGCAGCCAGGCCTGGTCGGTGGCGAACCCGCCGAGCAGCGAGGCCAGCGAGAACAGCAGCAGGCCGGCGATGAAGACCCGGCGGCGCCCCAGTAGGTCGCCGGACCTGCCGCCGAGCAGCAGCAACCCGCCGAACGCCAGCGCGTACGCGTTGACGACCCACTCCAGGTTGGTGCCGGAGAAGCCCAGCGCGACCTGAATGTGCGGCAGGGCCACGTTCACGATGGTCGCGTCGAGCACGACCATCAGCTGTGCCGTCGCGATGACGGCGAGCGCCAGGCCCAGCCGCCGCGGCGGGGCGCCTGAGCTTTGCGTCGCGGCGGCGGCCGGCGCCGCCGCGGTACTGACCTCCCGGGTTGCGGCGCCGTTGAGGGCGCCCTGCTCCCCGGTGTCTGGTGGTGTGGCGGACAAGGTTAATCTCCCTAAACTCGGGCGCACTGAACTATCGCCGTGACCGGTCAGGCTTCGTGGTCACGCGCAGTGCTTGCTTTTTAAGACCCTTTTTTGGCCGAACGGACCGCGCTGTCAGCCCCCGTAACGTGTTGTGCTTCCCGTGTGGTCGTATCCCGTTTGACGACCATGCGGCTGAGTTGTCATCGGTCATGACGAGGCAGCCGCCGCGGATGTGACACCATCACCTCCCGCACCGTGATCCGAGCATCTTCCGCATCAGCCCGAGCAGGCACCGCCGCTCGCTGGTGTCCAGCGTGGTGCACCATGGCGCCCGGACCGACAGTTCGGCGCATAGCTTGTCTCGCAGCGCCACCCCTTCCGGGGTGAGCACGATGTTCTTGCTTCGCCGGTCCCGGAGCGAGGGCTCGCGGCGAGCCAGGCCGTGCTTCTCCAGCGCGTCCGCGACCAAGGTGACAAAGGAGGGATCGCAGCCCATCCGCAGCCCGAGTTCTTTCATCGTCATGGGCGCTTCGAGCATCAGCAGGGCCTTGGTATCGCTGGCCGTCAGCCCGAATTCGGCCGAGATGACCTGACCAAGGTCGTGAGCATGCCGGAAGAGATCGCCGAAGGTGTCAGTGATCTGCTGGTTCAGCTCGTCGTCGTTGACGTCGTGGCCCACCCCTGTGACCAGCGGCGTCGCGTGAGGGACGGGTCCGGCGTCCACGGTCGTCGCGGTGCCGCGCCGCTTTTCCATCCATGCTCACCTCCATCCATTGCCTGAGTTCCTCAACAGTTGAGTAACTCAACTATATTGCCGCGTGCCGGGTCACGCAAGGTAATTTCGGCTCCCTCGGATTCGCCCACGGCGTAGCAGGCGCCGACAGCCCAACTGGGCGGCCTGGTGCGGCGTCTTCACCGGCGAGCGCTCACACTGAGAGCAGCAGCGAACGCACGGAGGGTGTACCGCGATGGCCGAAACCGGGAACGAAAGCGGCAGACCGGGGCGCCGGGCGGTCCTGCGGTTCGCCGCGGCCGCGGGCGGCGCCACTGTGCTGGCGGCGTGCAGCAAGAGCAGCACCAGCTCCACGGCCGGCCGCACCGCGACCGCGGCCGGCTCATCGGCGGGCAGCACCGCCATATCGGCGAACGCGTCGGGGGCGGGCGCGGCCGCCGGGCCGCCGACCGCCGCCGACTGGGCCGCGCTGGCCCGGGACCTGTCCGGGCCCCTGGTCCGGCCGGGCGAGGCCGGCTACACCACCGCCAGGGAACTGTTCGATCCGCGCTTCGACTCGCTGCGCCCGGCCGGGGTGGCCTACTGCCGCAATCCGCACGACGTATCTACCTGCCTGGCCTTCGTGCGCAGGTACCGGGTCCCGGTAGCGGCCCGCTGCGGCGGGCACAGCTACGCGGGCTGGTCCTCGACCAGCGGCCTGATCGTGGACGTGACCCGGATGGCCGGGGTGAGCGTCAGCGGCAGCACCGCGACCGTGGGCGCGGGCACCCGGCTGATCGACTTCTACAACGGGCTGGACGCGCACGGCCGGGCCGTGCCGGGCGGCTCCTGCCCGACGGTCGGCATCTCCGGCCTGACCCTGGGCGGCGGCATCGGCGTGGTCGGCCGAGCCTACGGTCTGACCTGCGACAACGTGAAGTCGCTGCAGATCGTCACCGCCGACGGCCAGGTCCGCACGGCCAGCGCGAGCACCAACTCCGACCTGTTCTGGGCCTGCCGCGGCGGTGGCGGCGGGAACTTCGGCGTGGTCACCTCGTTCACCTTCACCACCTACCCGGCCGGCGACATCATCTTGTTCTTCCTGTCCTGGCCGTGGTCGCAGGCGGCCCGGGTCATCGCGGCCTGGCAGTCCTGGGCGCCGCACGCCCCGGACCAGCTCTGGTCGAACCTGCACCTGTCCGCGGCGACCGGCGGCTCGGTCCCGTCCATCGAAGTCGGCGGCACCTACCTGGGCTCGGTGAACGATGCCTACGGCCAGCTGGAAAAGCTGTACGCCGCCGCCGGCTCGAACCCGTCCTCGCCGTTCCTGGAGAACACCACCTGGCTGCACGCGATGCTGGTCGAGGCGGGCTGCGCCAGCCTGACCGTGAACGAGTGCCACCTGCCGACCCAGGTCTCCGGCGGTCAGCTGTCGCGGTCCTCCGAGTACGCCAAGTCCGATTTCTTCACCACGCCGCTCAGCGGCCACGGGATCGGCACCCTGCTGGCCGGCGTGGAGAAGTTCCAGCAGGCCGGCGGCGCGGCCGGCGCGTCGGGCGGCATCGCCCTGGACGCGCTGGGCGGTGCGATCAACCGGGTCGGGGCCGGCGCCACCGCGTTCGTGCACCGCAACGCGCTGTTCGACGCGCAGTACACCACGACCTGGCCGCTGGGCTCGGCGTCCGCGGCGGTGGCGCGCCAGCACGCCTGGCAGCAGTCGTTCTGGCAGTCGGTGCGCCCGTACGCCAGCGGCCAGGCCTACCAGAACTACGTCGACCCCCACCTGGCCAACTGGCGGCAGGCCTACTACGGGGCCAACTACACCAGGCTCACCCAGGTCAAGGCGGCCTACGACCCGGACCGCGTGTTCAGCTTCCCTCAGGCCGTCTGACCGGTATGCCCGGCCCGCGACACGGTCACGTGACCGGCGTGCATGATGGTATGTCCGCAATTTTTGGGTACCCGACGCCAATACGGCAGCGACTCCCGGTTAGGTTCCGAATGACAAGTAATGCTGAGCTCGAGACCGCGGCCGCGGTGGCCGGGCCGGACCAGGTACCCGTCCTGCTCGTCGAGGACGACGACGGCGACGCGCTGCTGGTCGAGGAACTGCTGCGCGAAGTGGAAGCGGCCGTGGTGGTGCAGCGCGCCCGCTCGCTCACCCAGGCCAAGAGCCTGGTGTCCGACGCGGCCTGCGTACTGCTCGACCTGGGCCTGCCGGATTCGCAGGGCCTGAACGGGTTGCGGCAGCTGCTGGGACAGGAGCCCGAGGCCGCCATCGTGGTGCTGACCGGGGAGGCGAACGAGTACCTCGGCGAGCAGGCGGTGCGGGCCGGGGCGCAGGATTACCTGGTCAAGGGCGAAGTCGCCGGGCACATGCTGAACCGGGTGATCCGGTACGCGGTCGAGCGCCGCCGCGCCGAGGAAGCCCAGCGGGAGCTGCAGGTCGCGCAGGTCCGGGCCCAGGAGAACGCCCGGCTCGAGCGCGGCCTGCTGCCCTCCCCGCTGCTGGCCGACGCGCGGCTCAGCGTGGCGGCGCGCTGCCTGGCGGGCGGGCAGCAGCACCTGCTCGGCGGCGACTTCTACGACGTGGTCGAGGCCGCCGACGGCTGGGTGCACGCGCTCATCGGCGACGTCTGCGGCCGCGGCCCGGCCGAGGCGGCGCTCGGCGTCTGCCTGCGCGTGGCCTGGCGCGCGCTGGTCCTGGCCGCCCGGCCCGCCGGGGAGATCCTGGCCACCCTGGGGCAGCTGCTCGAGCACGAACGCCAGGACGACACCATGTTCGCCACCCTCTGCATGCTGTCGGTGGGCCCGGACCGGAGCACCGGCCGGATCCACATGGCCGGCCACCTGCCGCCGCTGCTGGTCAGCCGGGACGGCGTGGTCGAGCTGCAGACGCCTACCTCGCCGCCGCTGGGCCTGGGCAGCGTCCGGGAATGGCCCGGCACGCAGGTGCGGCTCGACGGCAGCTGGTCGGTGCTGCTGTACACCGACGGACTGATCGAGGGCCGCATCGGCCAGGGTTCGGAGCGGCTGGGCAGCGAGGGCCTGATGGACCTGATCAGGGACGCGCTGCGGCCGTCGCCGGCGTGGGCCGACGGCGGCCGCGCACCCGTCGGCGGCTCGCTCCTGGACCAGGTGATCGAGCACGTCCGCGAGCTCAACGGCGGAGACCTGGATGACGACCTGGCCATCCTGGCGCTCGGCTATTCACCCGGCCGATGAGCGACGTACCGGCGGCCGCCCGGGGAAGGCTTGCGGAACGGATGGCGGCGAGCCGGCGCTGGCCGCTCAGCCGGATCGTGGGCGTGGCCGTGCTGGTCCTGCTGCTGTTCTCGGTAGCGGCTGTGGTGGCCGGCGCGGTCTTCCTGCTCAGCCTGCAGAGCGCCAGAAGCCGGGTGGTGAAGGTCATTGATCCTGCCGCTCTGCAGGCCCAGCTGCTGGACAACGCGCTGGTCAACCAGGAGACCGGCGTCCGCGGCTACGCCCTGAGCGCCCAGCGGGCCTACCTGGCCCCTTACACCCAAGGGGTGGCCGCGGAGAAGGCCTCGATCGCCAGCCTGCGCCAGGTCACCGGCCAGCTGCCCGCCGGTACCATGGCCGCCCTCGACAGCGTGGCCACCCAGGCCCAGTACTGGCGGACCCACTACGCGGAACCGACCATCAGCCAGGTCACCAAGACCTCCAAACCGGTGGTCAGCCCGGACATCGTGCTCGGCAAGGCCGACTTCGACGCGCTGCGGGCCAAGGTCGCGCTGCTCGAGGGGGATATCGCCGGCGCCCGGAGCCATGCCGTGGCGCAGCTGGCCGACGCCAGCGACGCGCTGGACGGCGTGTTCATCGCGGTCGCGGCCGGGCTGGCCGTCATCGTGGTGGTGCTGGCCCTCGGCTTGCGGACCGCGGCCATCAGGCCGCTGGACCAGCTGGCGGCCCAGGCCCGTCAGGTGGCCGACGGCGACTTCGGCCGCGAGGTCACCCTGCGCGGCCCGCGCGAGGTGACCAACCTGGCCGCGGACGTGAACAGCATGCGGCTGCGCATCCTGCAGGAGCTGGCCGCGTCGCAGGACGCCAACGTGGTGCTGCAGGCGCACGCCGAGGAGCTGCAGCGGTCCAACTCCGAGCTCGAGCAGTTCGCCTATGTCGCCTCGCACGACCTGCAGGAGCCGCTGCGGAAGGTGGCGAGCTTCACCCAGCTGCTGCAGCGCCGTTACGCCGGCCAGCTGGACGCCCGGGCCGACCAGTACATCGAGTTCGCGGTGGACGGCGCCAAGCGGATGCAGGCGCTGATCAACGACCTGCTGGCTTACAGCAGGGTGGGCCGGTCCGCCCGCGAGCCGTCCCTGGTGCCCAGCGACGCCGCGCTCACCCAGGCCCGGGCCAACCTGGGCGCGGCCCTCGAGGAGAGCGGCGCCACCGTCGAGTCCGGCCACCTGCCCTACGTGCTGGCCGAGATGCCGCTGCTGACCGCGGTGTTCCAGAACCTGCTCAGCAACGCGCTGAAGTTCAGCGGCGGCAAGCCGCCGCGCATCGTGATCACCGCCCGCCGCGACGGGCAGTTCTGGCTGTTCTCGTTCTCCGACCACGGCATCGGCATCGACCCGGAGTACGCCGAACGCATCTTCGTGATCTTCCAGCGGCTGCACGACCGGACCGCCTACCAGGGCACCGGCATCGGCCTGGCCATGACCAGGAAGATCATCGAGTACTTCGGCGGCAAGATCTGGCTGGACACCACCTACACCGACGGAGCGCGGTTCTGCTTCACGCTGCCGATGCCCCAGGAGTCCCTTACCCTGGACGCCCCGGGTTCGCCCGGCGACCAGGAAGCCCCAGCGTCCCTGGCCGCGCAGCCAGCCGAGGACTCCCACGATCCCCAGGACGAGGACAGCAATGGTTGACGTGACGAGCTCCAAGGTGATCGACGTGCTGATGGTCGAGGACGACGACGGTGACATCCTCATGACCAGGGAAGCCTTCGAGTACTACAAGGTGCAGAACCGGCTGCACGTCGTCACCGACGGCGAGCAGGCCCTGCAGTTCCTGCGCCGCCAGGGCCCCTACGCCGACGCGCCGCGCCCGGGCCTGGTCCTGCTCGACGTCAACCTGCCCCGCGTCAGCGGCCTGGAGGTCCTGGCCGAGCTGAAGAACGACCCCGACCTGCTCGTCATCCCCGTGGTCATGCTCACCACCTCCCGGGCCGAGGAGGACATCATCCGCAGCTACTCGCTGCACGCCAACGCGTTCGTGACCAAGCCCGTCGATTTCGAGCACTTCATGGACGCCATCCGCCAGATCGACAACTTCTTTCTCACCCTCGTCTGCCTGCCCACCTGATCCCTTCGCCGGGAACCCGGCTAGGATCTGAGCGCCATTGAGCCTGCGAAGGGAGCCTGATGTACGACGCGATGCTGGCCGAGACCGTCACGATCCGCGGCGACGGCGGCGACGAGATCGAGGCGTACCTGGCCCGCCCGATGAGCCAGGGGCCGTTCGGCGGCGTGATCGTGATCCACCACATGCCCGGCTACGACGAGCCGACCAAGGAGATCGCCCGCACGTTCGCGGCGCGCGGCTACAACGCGCTCATGCCGAACCTCTACCATCGCGACGCGCCCGGCGCCAGCCCGGACGATGCCGCCGCGGCCGCCCGGGCCAAGGGCGGCGTGCCCGACGCCCGGCTGATCGGCGACCTGGCCGGAGCCGCGGCTCACCTGCGCGGGCTGACCTCCGCCAACGGCAAGGTCGGCGTGATCGGCTACTGCTCCGGCGGCCGCCAGTCGGTCCTGGCCGCCTGCAGCCTGCCGCTGCAGGCCGCGGTCGACTGCTACGGCGCGTTCGTGGTCGGCAACCCGCCGGAAGGCATGCCGCTGCGGGTCGGCCCCATCAAGCACCTGATCAAGGACCTGTCCTGCCCGCTGCTCGGCCTGTTCGGCGCGGACGACCAGTACCCGTCCCCGGACCAGGTCGCCGAGCTCGAGCAGGAGCTCAAGGCCCAGGGCAAGACCTACGAGTTCCACAGCTACCAGGGCGCGGGCCACGCCTTCTTCTCCGTCAACCGCCCCGCCTACCGTCCCGAAGCCGCCATGGACGGCTGGCAGCACATCTGGACCTGGTTCGGCCGCTACCTGAGCGCCTGACCAGGCGCCCCGGCGGCGCCTAGTGGGCGCTGGAGGAGGCCCAGATGTTGATGCCGGCGTCCACCGCGTCGCGGTCGATCGCGGCCAGCTCGTCGTCGGTGAACTCGGTGTGCTCGACCGCGGCCAGGTTCTCCTCGAGCTGGGCCACGCTGCTCGCGCCGACCAGCACCGACGTCACCCGCGGATCGCGCAGCGCCCAGGACAGCGCCAGCTGGGCCAGGCTCTGGCCGCGGGCGGCGGCGAGCTCGTTCAGCGCCCGGACGTGGGCCAGGATCTGCGGCGCGAGCTGGTCCGGCGACAGCGAGCCGTCCTGGCTGGCCCGCGAGCCGGCCGGCACGCCGTTCAGGTACTTCCCGGTGAGCACGCCCTGGGCCAGCGGCGAGAACGCGATGCAGCCCACCCCCTCGCGCTCCAGCACGTCGAGCAGGGCGCCCTCGATCCAGCGGTTCAGCATCGAGTAGGACGGCTGGTGGATCAGCAGCGGTGTGCCCATGCGACGAAGCAGGTCAGCAGCCTCCAGGGTCCGTTCGGCAGAATAAGAAGAGATCCCGGCGTACAGGGCCTTGCCCGACTGGACGGCGGTGGCCAGCGCCCCCATGGTCTCCTCCAGCGGCGTGTCCGGATCGAACCGGTGGGAGTAGAAGATGTCGACGTACTCCAGGCCCATCCGGCTCAGCGAGGCGTCCAGGCTGGCCAGCAGGTACTTGCGGGAGCCGTGGTCGCCGTAGGGACCCGGCCACATGTCGTAGCCGGCCTTGGTCGAGATGATCAGCTCGTCCCGGTAGGGCCGCAGGTCCTCGCGCATGATCCGGCCGAAGTTGATCTCCGCACTGCCATACGGCGGGCCGTAGTTGCCTTGTCCCAAGGTTTCGGCAGGCGCTATACCCCCGTAGTTGTTGGCGAGATCGAAGTGCGTCACGCCAAGGTCGAACGCGCGGCGCAGGATCGCCCGCTGTGTCGTCAGGGGGCGATCGTCACCGAAGTTCTGCCACAGGCCGAGGGAGACTGCGGGCAACTTGATGCCGCTGCGCCCGCAGCGGCGGTAGGACATCTGCTCATACCGGTCAGTAGTGGCAACGTAAGTCATGGATAGGAGTCTGCCACTGCCAGTCGCCCTAGCTGGCTGCCTTCCACCGAGTCCGGACGTTACCCGGCCTGTACCAGCGGCCAGACGTTCCGCGAGAAGTGGGACGGCATGGACGCAACCGACCGCTGCTGCTGGCGGCGTAATGGGCAAGACCAACGAGGCGGCACCCTTATCCGCTGTGCGGGAGTCAGCCAGGAGCAGGGCGGTTGAAGAACTTACGCCCTCCAAGGGGCCACACAGTGACGGTGACCCGGGATAAGCGATGGTCCAGACCCCCGCAGTCCGCCGACTCGTGGTGCTCGCTGACACGCACATCCCAAGCCAGTACAAGCGCCAGGTGGCCAGCGTGATCCGCTTCATCGGCGACATCCAGCCGGACGAGCTGATCCACCTGGGTGACTTGATGGACTTCCCGCAGCCCAGTCGGTGGTCGAAGGACAGCAGAGCCGAATTTGAGGGCTCCGACAAAATGGCGCGGCGGCTTAGTCCCCGTTCTGGGGAGATAAGCGACATCACGTCCCGATTGGTAGCGAACCAATGCTGGCTCGGCGTCTAGTCCGATGAATGTCACGTCTCTAATTGCGTCCCGAATCCCGCTGTATGGTCCCAGACTGCTCCGAACCGGCCTGGCAGCTCTCGTCGCTGAAACGCCATGGAGCAGCTCTCTGGCCGTCCTGGCGGTACCAGGGCAAAGCAAGAGGGCCGGCCTACGTCACGACGAGCTGACAGCGGCAGCCAGGTCGCTGGCCCGGCGCAGCGTGTCACCCAAGCTGCCGAGGTAGATCAAGGCGTAGAGGTCGGTGTCAGTGATGATCGCCATTCTCGGGATATCGAGGGACGTCATCGGCCCCGCCTGGTCCTCGATCGGCGGCATCCCGTCCCGGCTGACGACTGCCCGGACAGCGGCAGTGCGTAGGAACTCGTTGCGGCCCGGGGCGTCGAGCGATTCCCACTTCTGGCGGAACGTCTGGCCGGTCCTAATGGGCTCCACGCGGGCCTCCACCGGCTCCCGGGCAGCCAGCCGGGCCAGCTCATCGTGCGCCCGCTTTAGCGTCTCCTGATCCGCCCTGACGTCGCGTCCTGAGACAGCGCCCAGGGCGACCTCCCGTGACAGGTACGAGATCTGGTCGGCCACGCGCGCCATGTCCTCGCGGTAGTCGCGGCCGGGCACCAGCTTGTTCTCGGTCAGCTCGACGTCGCCAACGAGCGCTAGCAGCTCGTCTGAGATCGCGGTCTCCAGCTCGGCAGCCTTGACACGCCGGGCCGTGCACTTCCCGTCGCGCCGCAGCGAGTGAACGCAGCAGTAGTACGAGTACCGCTTCCCGTTGTAGATCGCGCCCGACGAGTACATCGGGGCTTGGCAAACGGCACAGAACGCGATCCCGGTCAATGTCCAAGTGTTGATCTTCGCGCTTACGGGATTGGCCCGCAGCCGGGCCTGGACGCGCTCCCAGACGTCCCTGGCGACTAGCGCGTCGGCCCGGTAGACGACTACACCCTGCGCATCCGTGACCGGCGTCCCGTCTGTCTTGACAGTGGCACCCAGGATCGCCGGACTGCCTAGTATCTTCCGGACGCTGGTCGTCTTCCACATCGTGTCTCGCAGGGGCTTGTCGTTACGCTTCCTGGTCGCGTTCCAGGGCGTCGGCACGCCAGACTCGTTCAGCCAGCGGGCTATCGAGCCCAGGCTCTCGTAGTGCACGTAGCGCTCGCACATCTCCGCGACGATCGGCGCGTACTCCGGATCTGGCTCGTAGCCCCAGCCTCGCGCGAGCTTCACCGGGCGGTAGCCGAAAGGCACCTGGCCGCCCGCGTACTGGCCATCTGTCCTGAGCCTGTGCCAGGCGTCGCGGACCCGGGCGGCGATAGTCTCCCGCTCGTACTCCGCGAAGGTGACGAGGATCTGGGCGAACGCGCGCCCGGATGGGGTCGTTAGGTCGAGCTGGGGGTCCAGGCAGACGAGCGTCTTGCCCCGGGCTTCCAGCCAGGACATCAGCGTCACGAAGTCGATCAGGCTTCGCGTGAGGCGGTCGAGCTTGGCCACGCAGATTGCGTCCCACATGCTGAGACGGTCTTCCTTGAGCCAGGGTCCCAGGCCGGGCCGCTCCCACGGGGAGACGGCACCAGAGACGTCGAGGTCATACTCTGCCTCGCTGACGGGGACAAGCTCGTGGTCGCCGAGCCGGGCGTAGTTCTGGATCTTCTCTATCTGCCTCTCTGGCGACGTGCTCGAATCGTCCCAGATAGACAGCCTGATGGCAGGTAGCAAGCGCATATCCTGGAATCTAGCATCTGTGCGTCTAAGGCAGCCTTAGTTGTTAGCCAGGTCGAAGTGCGTAATCCCCAGGTCGAACGCCCGGCGCAGGATCGCCCGCTGCTCCTCGACCGGCTTGCCGTCGCCGAAGTTCTGCCACAAGCCGAGCGATACCTCTGGCGGCAGCAGACCGCTGCGCCCGCAGCGGCGGTAGGGAAGCCTGTTATAACGGTCATCGGCGGCTACGTAAGTCATGCCCGAAGCCTTTCACAGGGCCTGGCTGGCCTGTGGTAGCGGTGGAATCATATTGCCGGCGGTATACCAGTCCGATGGAGGATGCCTGAATGTATGACGCGATGCTGGCCGAGACGGTGACCATCACCGGGCACGGCGGTGACGAGATCGAGGCGTACTCGGCTCGGTCACTGCGGGCCGGGCCGGTGGGCGGGGTGGTGGTCATCCATCACCTGCCCGGTTACGACCGCCAGACCGCGGAGTTCACCCGGGCACTGGCCGCGGGCGGGTACAACGCGGTGATGCCGAACCTCTACCACCGTGAGGCGCCGGGGGCCAGCCCGGACGACGCGATGGCCGCGGCCCGGGCCCAGGGCGCCATTCCCATCCCGGACGAGCGGATCGTGGGCGAGGTGGCGGGCGCCGCCGCCTACCTGCGCGGGCTGAGCAACTCCAACGGCAAGATCGGCGTGATCGGCCACTGCTCGGGCGGGCGGCAGGCCTTCCTGGCCGCGGTCAGCCTGCCCATCGACGCGGCGGCGGACTGCTACGGCGGCTATGTCGTCGGCACCCCGCCCGAGGGCCACCCGCTGCACGGCATGCCGCCCCTGGTCGAGCGGGCCGGGGACCTGCACTGCCCGCTGCTCGGGCTGTTCGGCCGCGACGACGCCGCGCCGTCCCCGGCTCAGGTCGACGAGCTCGCCCGCGCTCTGGAGGCCCACGGCAAGACCTATGAGTTCCACTCCTACGAGGGTGCCGGGCACGCGTTCCTGCAGGTGGACCGGCCCAACTACCGGCCCGAGGCCGCCGTGGACGCCTGGGGGAAGATCCGGGCCTTCTTCGGCCGCTACCTGTTATCGTCGAGTGCGAGAGGAGTCGTCAATGTGCACTTACCTGACGGAGAAGGTCTCGATCAGCGGCAGCGGGAAGGGACCGTCCGGCTGGTTCAAGGTGACCGACGCGAGCGTGTATTTCGACCACCCGGTGCACGCGCAGGCCGAGCACACCCTCAACATCGACTTCCTCGACCCGGGCGCCGGCCCCTCGGCGCGCGTCGCGGTCGAACTCACCGCCGAATCGGCACGGGCCCTGGCCAAGGCGATCAACGCCACCCTGGACTCTGCTCCGCCCGGCCTGATCACCTAGCGGCCGGCCGCCGCCTGGCCCGCGGTGCCAGATCTGGCGGTACCAGCCAGGAGACCCGAAAATGTCGGTGCCTCATGCGAATATTTGTGTGCGGGCGGGTCGGTACTTGCCAGAGGAAGACTGCAGGGCTGGAGGCGGCTGGGATGCGGTTCGTGGTGGAGCGCGATGCGCTGGCTGAGGCGGTGGCCTGGGTAGCGCGTTCGCTGCCCTCCCGGCCGGTGCTGCCGATCTTGTCCGGGCTGCTGCTGGCCGCGGAGTCCGGCGGGCTGACCCTGTCCTGCTTCGATTACGAGGTGTCGGCCCGGATCCGGATCGACGCGGACGTGGCCGAGCCGGGGACCGTACTGGTCCCCGGGCGCCTGCTGGCCGAGATCACGCGCAGCCTGCCCGGGCATCCCATCGAGGCCGACGACGCCGACGACGTGACCCTGACCTGCGGGGCGGCGTCGTTCAGCCTGGTCACGCTGCCGCTGGGGGAGTACCCGCGGCTGCCGGAGCTGCCCCGGCTGGCCGGCACCGTGGACGGCGGCGCGCTGGCCACCGCGATCAGCCAGGTCACCCCGGCCGCCAGCCGGGACGACACGCTGCCCGTCATTACCGGGGTCAACGTCGAGATCGCCGGGGACACGATCACGCTGGTCGCGACCGACAGGTACCGGCTGGCCATCAGGGAGCTCGGCTGGGACCCGGCCCGGCCGGAGGTCAGCAGCACGCTCCTGGTGCCGGCCAAGACGCTGGCCGACGCGGCGCGGATGATGGCACCTGGCGTCCCGGTCCGGATCCTCACCCGCGGGGCGGAAGGGACCGGGTCCGCCCGGAGCTCGCAGGCCGGGGCGGGCGGCTCGCTGCGGGCCGCCGACGCCATGATCGGCTTCGAGTCCGGCGGGCGCCGGCTGACCACCCGCCTGATCGGGGGGGAGTACATCAAGTACAGCTCCAAGTTCCCCGCGGACTTCGGCAGCCGGGGCGACATGCCGGCCGGCCCGCTGGCCGAGGCGGTCCGGCGGGTGGCGCTGGTCGCTGAGCGGGGCAGCTCGGTCCGGCTGTCGTTCGAGCCGGGGAAGGTCACCATCGAGGCGGGCACCAAGGGGCAGGCACGGGCCAGGGAGACCGTGGCCGCCGACTTCTCCGGCGAGGAGTCCGCGATCGCGTTCAGCCCGCACTACCTGCTCGATGGCCTGACCGCGGCGCTGGTCGCGGCGGCCGGGACCTCCTCAGCCGCCGCCCCGGAGGCCGACGATACGTCGGATCAGGCCAAGGGCAAGCGGGACGGGGCCGCCCCGAAGGAGGAGGGCTGCGTCCGGCTGGAGTTCACCAGCCCGACCAAGCCGGCCCTGATCACGGCCAGCCCGCGGCCGGGCGAGGAGTCGGCCCCCGACTACCGCTACCTGGTCGTGCCGCTGCGCGCCCTGGCGGACGCCTGACCGGTCAGCACTGACCGGTCAGTGCCGGCCGGTCAGGGATGCGGCGGCGGCACGTTGGGATACGGCCCGGTCCAGGCGGCGTGGCGGGCCATCCAGGCCATGATCAGGATCCACGTGGCCAGCGCGAACAGCAGCAGCGCGAAGACCAGGAAGCGGCCGGCGTCCTGATCGGGGACCGGCGGCCGCGACTCGGCACGGGCGGCCTTCGACCCCCTGGGTGGCCGCGGCAGGTCGGCCATCAGGCCGTCGATCTGGCCCTGCGTCTTGGCGGTCAGCGCGAGGTCGATCCGCTCGGTCAGCTCGTCGAGGTCCAGCCGCCCGGCCACGAAGTGCTCCCGCAGCTGGGTCATCGTGGCGTCGCGCTCGGCGTCCCCGATCCGGATGTCGTAGTCGTACCGGCTGTGCCCGGGCACGCGCCAGCCAGGTATCAGGTGCTCACGCGGCGCTCCCGCGTCGGGATCTTCTTCTAGCATTCCGGTTCGGACGTCGTATCGCCTCGTCATCGGGTTTCCGGGTTCGCCAAGCCGACTACCTGACTCAACGATAAGTCGGCACGGCCCGGTGCGGAACCCAGCTGGCGACAGAATCAGCGGGGACCCGTGAGCGAATCCGGGGGCACACCCGCCCCGGGGCGATCACCAATCCGTCAGATGCCCAGGCGACGCGTCAGAAACGCGGACCCCTGGGTCCCCGGGGTCCCCTCGGCCCACGGCGCGGTCCCCGCGGGCCGCCGAAGCCCCGGCGCCGCCCGCCGAACAGCCGCCTGAGGAACGCCAGCGCGGCGATGATCAGCACGATGGCGATCGGCCGGTCCCCGCCGCCGATGCCGAACAGCATCACGGCCCCGAGGATCAGGAACACCCACACCAGGGCCATCATCATCGGCGCGAACGCGGCGAACGGCGGCCGGCGGCCACCTGGGCCCGCGCCGGCCTGCCAGTCCGGGCCGGCCGAGGAGGCTGGCCCCTGCCAGTGCGGCCCCTGCCATGCGGAGTTGCCGTAGCTCCCGCTCGGCAGGCCCGCGGTGGTCCGCGCCGTGTAGGGCAGGTCCCGCATCACGGTCGTCAGGTCGGCCTTGGTCTTGGCCCCGAACGTCTGGTCCAGGCGCTCGTTCAGCTCGTCGAGCGTCAGCCGGCCATCCGCGTAGTGGTCACGCAGCTGGGCCGCGACCGCCTCACGGTCGGCGTCCCCGACGCGCACGTTGAATCCCTCGGTCATCGTGCCCTCCGTATGCAAGAACGGGGAATCCCAGATGCCTCCACGATATATCGCGAGAGATCGGACAGCAAGCCGAATGCCACCCGGCGCGCCGGATAGCTCATTGACAGCCAGCTCCTTCATATGCAAGTTGTATCTTGCAGATGAAATACAGACCACCTAGGAGCCGGGAGTGACCACCGACGAGCTGCTGGCGATGCTCACCGCCGTGGCCCACCCTCTGCGACTGCGGATCGTCGCGGAGCTTGCGGGCGGACGGGTCCACGTCAGCGAGCTGGCCCGCAGGCTGGAGATGTCCAGGCCCCTGCTGTACATGCACCTGGACCGGCTGGAGAAGGCCGGGATGGTAACCGGACAGCTGGAGCTGTCGGAGGACGGCAAGGCGATGAAGTACTTCCAGCTGGCCCCGTTCGACCTGCGGGTGACCGCCGAGACCATCGTGGCGGCGCTCGGCGACGATGAGGCAGACGGCGAGAAAGGCGACTACGACATGAGACAGGGCAACTGATGGCGGCCATCGGTGTCCTGCTGGCCATCTTCGTCCCGATCTGCGCCGCGGCGGCCGTGATCGTGAGCCAGTACTACCGGCTGCAGCGGCACCGCGCCGACGCGATCGCGATGGCCGCCTACCGCAAGCTGGCCGAGGAAGCGGTCGCCAACCAGCAGGAACTGCGCGACCAGATGCAGAAGCTCACCGAGCACGTCAGCGCGGTGGAGCAGCTCATGCGGGACGTCGGATGAACGCCCCCGCGCCCCCGCTCAGCCCTCCGGCCCAGCCGGCCCGCCCGGCCGCCGCGCCGCTGACCCTGCACCGCAACCCGCTGCGCCAGGCCTGGACCGCCAGCACCTGGCGCGCCGCCTGGTACCTGCTGGCCTACCAGGTGACCGGATGGCTGCTGCTCGGCGCGGCGCTGGCCGCCGCCTGCGGGGCGGCCGCCCTCGCGCTCACCCTGGTCGGCCTGCCAGTGCTGGTGGCCGTGGCCGGGTTCCTGCACCGGTGCGCCGACGTCGAGCGGGCCCGGCTGCGCTGGGTGTTCGGCCAGCCGGTACCCAGCCGTTACCGGCAGCCTGCCACCCCGGGCCTGATGGCCCGGCCGGCGCCCGCTGGAAGGACGTGGCCACCTGGCGGGAGTTCGCATACCTGACCGGCCTGCTCGTCCCGCTGGTCATCGTGGGCGGCCTGGTGCTGATCGTCTGGCTGACCCTGGCCGTCGGCCGCTCCGCGGTACTGGGCGCCGGTCAGCATTACCCGCACGGGCTCGCGGTCCACGGCGTGCAGCTCGGCTACTTCCCGAATGGCCCGTCCGGCTCGGGCGCGGCCCCTGTCTCACCTTGCCCAAGGCGCTGCTGACCGCGGTGGCCTGCCTGGTCCTGTTCGCCGCATTCAACTACGTCCTGGTGCTGACCGCCCGCGCTCACGCCACCATCGCGCGGGCGCTGCTGCGCCCGCCGGAAGACCCGCTGGCGGCGGCCAAGGACCTGCTCGAGCGTCCCGGGCCGCTGCCGC
Source organism: uncultured Actinomycetota bacterium (assembly GCA_963808615.1). Classification (GTDB taxonomy): domain Bacteria; phylum Actinomycetota; class Actinomycetes; order Streptosporangiales; family Streptosporangiaceae; genus Palsa-504. The sequence continues at coordinate 187,585 of CAWEGV010000013.1, read as the reverse complement.
CGATTTTCGGCCGAACGGACCGTGGTCCTAGCCCCGCCCATGAGGGTCCAGCTCACGGGCGGGGCGAGGAGCCGACTGCTCGCACCAGGTAACCGCTCACCCGCTGCCAACGAAGAAAGAGGCCACGAATGCGCCAGTGGCTTGGTCAAGTATGGCCTGTATCAGGCCCGGGGGGGTCTATGCTCCGCTGGAGAAACGCAGCAACCGGGGGCCGGCGCCGACCGAAGGCGCCCGCCAGCTTCAGCAAGTGAGGCCATCATGGGTGTGCCAGTGTGGCGTTCCCGCCCGCCGCAGGTTCCGCTCAGCAAGCGGGTCGCGGGCTGGCGGGCGCGTTACTGGCGGCGCGCCCTGTTCGGCTGGGTGGTGCTGACCCTGGCCGTCATGGCCGTCGCCTCCGAGCCCGCCGCGGACTTCCCCAAGGCACAGCTCGGCACGATGCCCGCCGCCCGGACGGTGCTGCGGACCGGCGGTGTCGCGACCGCGGCCGGCGTCCCCGTGGTGCTGGCCATCCTTCCCTGAGCCCGCGCTTTGTCTAGCCCGCGTTCTTGCTAGCCCGGCGCTGCTCCTAGCCCGCGCTGCTCCTAGCCGCGCTGCCCCCCCCCCCCGCCCCAGCCTTCGTTTCCCCGAGCCTTCGCTCGTGTTCCTGTTCGGCATTCAGCATCTAGGACTATCCCATCGTGTTCATGTGCCTGCAGAGCCGCATACCGCGATCGCGATCAGCGGCCGGGAAAACGCCCGGCCGTCGAACGGATCGCCGGGTGGAGCGCCCGGCACTTCAAGACCGCCACCTTCGGCTGGCTCGCGCTGGTCGCCCTGCTGTTCGTGGTCAGCCAGGCGCTCGGTTCGAAGAACCTGCCCAGCTACGATCCCGGCCAGGCGGGCCAGGCCGAACGGGCCTTGCACCAGACGCGCCGGCCTACTACGTACGGCGCGTCCAGTGAGGCCGTGCTGATCCAGGCGCGCGCAGCCGGCCAGAGTTTGCGCACGACGCAAGCCTGCAGCAGGCTGTCCGGCAGGTGGTGGCCACCCTGACCGCCCTGCTGTGGTCCCCCGGCTCCTCCGCCTCCGACGCGGTAGTCGGCGGCATCCGCCTTCAGCGCAGGCGTCGTCACCAGCGCGGCGCTGATCACGTTCGACGTGCCGGCAACGTGCCCAACGCCGATCAGCCGTGCGCGGACCAGCGCGCGGTAGCGGCTGTGCAGCCGCCCATCCAGGCCTGATCGTGGCCGAGACCGGCGACGCCAGCATCGCCCGGCCATCGACAGCTCGCTGAGCTTCCGCCAGGCCGAAGCCACCTCGGTGCCGCTCACGCTGATCCTGCTGCTGTGGTATTCGGCGCCCTGGTCGCGGCGGGCATCCCCATCCTGCTGGCCGTCTCCGCGGTGATGGTGGCCGTGTTCTCGATCTTCGACCACTGTCCTCCCTCGCCCCGCTGCCCCTGGTGGATCTCAAGATCCTCGGCATCGGGACCGCGGCCGCGGTGCTGATCGACGCCACCGTGGTCCGCGGCATCCTGGTCCCGGCCGCCCTCCCCCTGCTCGGCGAGCGCGCCTGGGGCGGCCGCCGGCCCCGCGCCTAGGCCCGGGCCCGTGATCGCGTGCCCGGCGCGCGATCACAGACCGGAGCCGACCAGGGCGTCGCCGACGGGGGTGCGGCGATACAGGACTGATCGCCCGGAGCGGGCCCGGGCGATCAGTCCTGCCTCGCGCAGCACGGCCAGGTGATCGCCGATGCCGCCGAGCGACTGGCCCAGCGTAGCGACCAGCTGGGTCGTGCTGGCGGGCTCCTCCAGGGCCAGCAGGATGACGGCGCGCGAGGGGCCCAGCAGCCGGTCGAGCGCGGTGCCGGATCCGGCCCGGTCAGGCCGCTCCCACAGGGCAGCGACGCCGCGCGCCGGATAAACCAGCGCCGGCGGCCACGGCGGGTCGAGGCCCAGCGCGATCCTGGGCCACACGAAGATCGAGGGCACGAACAGCAGGCCGCGGCCGCCCAGGTCGGCTTCCTCGTCCTCCCGCCAGTTAGTGAGCTCGATCCGGCCCTGGGACCAGCGCAGGTTCGGATGCAGGTCGGCCAGCGCCGCCGCCCAGCCCTTCGAGACGAGCTGGCCGGCTCGGTAGATCAGGTCCCGTTCGAGGATGGCCCGCAGCGTGTCCCATTCGGGCTCGAGCAGCGCCTGCCAGGCGGTGGCCAGGACGTCGGCGGCATAGGCGGCCGCCTGGTCGCCGGCCAGGATGCGCCTGACCCGGGGATCGACCTGGGGCTGCCTGCCCAGCGCCTCGGTGACCTGCCGCTGGACCAAGCTGGCCGGAGTCGACCGGACCTGGGCGAGCTGGTCGGCGATCGTGATGGACCGGCCCGCCTGGACCGGGGTCAGGAAGTCCGCGCCCCAGCCTGGCGGGTTCAACGCGAGCAACACGTCGATGTCGGCCTCACGGGCCAGCGCCTGATAACGGCTCCGGACCCGGACCAGCCAGGGCCGCAGCACGGGCTCGGCTGGCTGCGCTTGCCGGCCGCTCAGCTGGCGCAGCGCGTGGGTCAGCTCCCACAGCGGTGACACCCCGAACCGGCTCCTGGTCAGGTCCTCGTTACCCACCGCGATCCGCTGTACCACGCTCCAGACCTTTCGTCCTGTGACGAAAGAATACTCCCGGCGCGGGACGGCGCGCACGCTGGCGCCATGACCACCAAAAGCCCTCCATCCCGGTCCGCCGCGGCGGCCCCGTCCGGCGCGCCCGCGTCGGCCACCCAGCCCGCTGCCGCCGCGTCGGCCACCCAGCCCGCTGCCGCCGCGCCGGACGCCCAGGGGGCGCGGACCACCTACCGGTCGGTGTTCGCCGTCGGGGAGTTCCGGGTCCTGTTCGCGGCGCTGCTGATGTACGTCCTGGGCTTCGAGTTCGAGATCCTCGGCCTGTCGGTGCTGATCTTCGACCAGACCCGGTCTCCGTTCTTGACCGCGCTGGCGTTCAGCATGGGCTTCGCGCCGCAGGTCATCGGCGGCGCCTTGTTCACCTCGCTGGCCGACCGGCTGCCGCCCCGGCTCGTCATCGGGACCGGCCTGCTTGCCCGCTCCGCCCCGGGGCTGGTGATTGGCCTGTGGCCAGGCCTGCCGGTCCCCGCGATGCTCGTCCTGGTCGCGGCGGCGGCCACCGCGGCCCCGATATTCACGGCCACCACCTCGGGCCTGCTTCCGGACATGCTCGACGGGGACCGCTACGTCCTCGGCCGCTCGGTCTTCAGCCTCACCGGCTCCGGCACCCAGATCCTCGGCCTCGGTCTGGGCGGTGCCGTGCTGGCGGTCTGGCCCGCCCGCTGGCTGCTGGCCTCCGCCGGCGTCTCGCTCGCCCTGGCCGCCCTCGTCATCCGCCTCGGCCTGCGCCGCCGGCCCGCCCGCCAGCCCCGCTCCGCCCGCTCTGCCCGGGACGCCAGCCCCGCGACCGGCGCCGCGGCGGCGCCCCCTGGTACGCGCAGCGGCTCAGGCCGGCCCCGCGGCGTCGTCCGCGCTACCGTGGCCGGCCATCTCGAACTGCTCGCCGACCGCAAGGTGCGGGGCCTGCTGCTGGCCCAGTGGCTGCCCACGTGGTTCGTCACCGGTGCCGAGGCGCTGATCGTGCCGTACACCAGATCGCTCGGCCACCCGGCCAGTGCCGCCAGCCCGCTGCTGGCCGCCGTCCCGGCCGGGATGCTGCTCGGCGACGTGATCGTGGGCCGGTACTGCCGCCCCGCAGCCCGTGAGCGGCTCGCCTTCCCGCTCGCGGCCGCGATGGGAGTGCCCCTGGTCGCGCTCCTGGCGCGGCCGGCGGTGCCGCTGGCGGCCGTGGCCCTGCTGGTGTGCGGCTTCTGCTTCGCCTACGAACTCGGCCTCCAGCGGGCCTTCCTGGACAGCCTGCCGGACGGGCTGCGGGGCCAGGCCTTCGGCCTCAACGCGACCGGCGGGATGGGCGGCCAGGGCCTGTTCCCGCCGGTCGCCGGGGGCCTGGCCGCCGCCTTCGGCACCGGGGCCGCCATCGGCATCGCGGGCCTGGCCACGGTGCTCGCAGCCCTGGCCCTGCGGGCCCCGCTCACCGGCCGCTGGCGTGCCTTATATTTTTATTAGCTCAAGTCAGTCGCTGGCGGAGCGCCGCCGAGGCGGCGTCCACGTGCAGCCGGGGCAGGGCCTGTCAGCCACGCCGGCGCCCAGTTGCCGGCCCGAGCATGTGCATCACCGAGGCACGAGGACGTGCGGATGAGGTAGGCGTCGACGAGATGGCGGCGCGAAGCCGAGGCCTATCTGCGTGGCCTCCTGGCCGGTGAGGATGAACGCCACGAATACCAGGATCATGATCATGGAGGCGGCGGTGATGACCCGGCCGGTCTCGGCCTGGCCGCGGATCACCGCGCGCTTGTTGTCTCCGGAGAGCGTCCACTCTTCGTGCATGCGGCTGATGAGGAAGACCTCGTAGTCGGTGGAGAGACCGAAGAGGACGGCGAACATCAGCGCCGGGATCCACGCCTCGATCGGTCCTGCCGCGCCGAACCCGAGCAGGGACTTGCCCCAGCCGAACTGGAACGCGGCGGTCATGACGCCCAGCGCGATGCCGAAGGAGAGCAGGTTCATGATCGACGCCACCAGCGGGATGAGCAGGCTGCGGAAGACGACGGCGAGCAGCAGGAAGGACAGCCCGACGACCACCGCGACGAACTGGGGCAGCTTGCTGCTGGTCACCTGGGAGTAGTCCTCGCTGGCCGCCGTGGTGCCGCCGATGTGGATCACCAGGTGCCGCCTGCCTCCGCCCGCGGAACGCCGGCCCGCAGCCGGTCGAGCACGGTGGTTGTCGCGGCGTCCTGTGGTCCTGTGGTCGGGAACACCTCGGCGACCGCGGCCTTGCCGTTCGGGCTGAGTTGCGGCGGAGTGACCCCGGCCACGCCTGGCTCGCTCCGGGCTGCGGTGACGAACGCCGCGAAGCGCGCCTGGTCGGCGGGGCTGTTGACCTGGCCGACCACCTCCAGGGGTCCGTTGAACCCGGGGCCGAATCCCTTAGCCAGCAGCTGGTAGGCCTGGTAGGTGGTCGACGACGACGGGTCGGTGCTGGCGTCGAGCAGCCCGGGCGCGAGCTGAAGAACGGGATGGCGAGCACGACGATCACCGCCAGCGCAAGGAGGGCGGGGAGCTGCGGCTTGCGGCCGAGCCCTTCGGCCCAGCGGAGCCAGAAGCCTCCCGCCTGCTCGATCTGGCGTCCCTGCTCTGCGAGCATCCTGCGCTCGGCTCGGCGCAGCACCTTCGGGCCGAGGAAGCCCAGCATGGCTGGCAGCAGGGTCAGCGACGCCACCATGGTCAGGCCGACCACGAGCGTGACCGCCACCGCCACCCCGTACAGCGAGCTGATCTGGAGCGCGAACAGCCCGAGCAGCGCAACGCTTACGGTCAGCCCGGCCAGCAGCACCGCGCGGCCGGACGTGTTGAGGCGGTGACGGCGGCGTCCTCGGGAGCCTGCCCGGCGAACAGGCCGTTGCGATGCCGGCTGACGATGAACAGCGCGTAGTCCACGCCCACGCCGAGCGCCACGATGACGGCGACCTCGGGCACCCAGCTCGCGATCGAGATGGCGTGCGTGAGGACGCTGATGATCGACAGGCCTACCCCGATCGCCACCAGCGCCGAGATGAGCGGCAGGAGCGCGGCGAACACCGAGCGCCGGAACGCGACGAACAAGATGATCAGCGCGAGCACGATCCCCAATATCACGCTGGTGTAATCTCCGCTGGACACCGCGACATTCTCGACCGCCGCACCGCCCAGCTGGACGTTCAGCAGCGGGCCGTCGGCGGACTGGGCGGTGGACACGATCGCCTGGACAGCCGCATTCGGGATGCTGCCAGCCTGGGCGTCGAGGTTCACCGTGGCCAGGCCGATCGTGCCGTCCCTGCTGATCTGGCCGCCCGGCCCGTAGGGAGCAGTCACCGAGCGCACGTGGGGCAGCCGGGCGACCCGGGCCAGCATGGACGTGACCGCCGTCTCGTCGGCCGGAGAGCGCAGTGTCCCCTGCCTGGCCTGCACGACAATCTGATCGCTGTCACCTGCCTGGGCGGGGTAGTTCGCCTGGAGCACGCTCAGCGCCTGGGCGGAGTCGGTCCCCGGTACCGAATCGCTTTGGCTGTATACCGATCCGACCGCTTGGCCGACGGCGAAGAAACCGATCAGGGCTATCAGCCATCCGGCCAGGACGGCCTTTCGGTGCACGAAGCACCAACGGGCGAAGCCAGCCAACGTCTTGTCCTTTCTGTATCTCAACTCATGGATCCGCGCATGCTTGCCATGGTGGGCGACCGTCGCGGAAATGGCGTCGGGCCAGCATCGGCTTCCGGCCTACGTCGGCGGTCGTAGAACGGCGGCCGCGGGTACGCAGGACGTGCAGGCGAGGATGCGCTGTCGGGGCGACGCGCCTGACCAGACGGCTGGTTACGCTGGAACCGAGATGAGAGACCCTGACGCCGCTCTGGCCGGACGGGCGTTCCGCGTGCCATCGTGGCCGCGGGCACTGGGCTGGCGCAGGGATCTCGCGCTGCCGCTCGTCCTGCTCGCGGGGCAGCTCACTGGGGCCGCGATCAGCACCTGGCATCTGTTCAGTCCGGCGCGCCCCCTCGGGCCGGTGGACTGGGTGCTGCTCGTTGTCGGCCCGGTGGCCCTGATCGTGCGGCGCCGCCATCCGGTGCTGGTGCTGTGGGTGACCTTTGCCGCGATGCTCTCGCCGGATGTCTCCGGCTTCGCTCATGTGAGCTTCGTCGTCGCGTTCTTTGTGGCGGCCACCGCCGGCAAGCGGTACGCGGCCTGGCTGGCGCTGGCGCTCGCCTTTGCCTGGAGGATCTGGCTCGCCCCGGTCGCCTACGGGTACGCGGTCCCGCCGCTGAACGACGCGCTGCTGCTCGCGGGTTGGCTGCTGGCTCTGGCGATCGCGGCGGAGGCGACCCGGATCCGGGCCGAGCGGGCGGCCGCGACCAGAGCCAGCCGTCAGCTCGACCAGCGCCGACACCAGAGCGAGGAGCGGCTGCGGATCGCCAGGGACCTGCACGACGTGATCGGCCACAACATCTCGCTCATCAACGTCCAGGCCAGCATGGGGCTTGACCTCATGGACAGCCAGCCCGAACAGGCGCGCGCGGCGCTGAGCGCAATCAAGGCGGCGTCAAGGGAAGCACTCGAGGAGCTGCGCACGACGCTGACCACGCTGCGCCGTGACGACGACGTCGCGCCCCGCTCGCCCGCCCCCGGGCTCGACCGCATCCCCGAGCTCATCGAGCTCACCAGGGCGGCCGGCCTCAGCGTCGAGGTCGAGGTCGCCGGAACGGCGCCGCCATTGCCCGCCGCCGTGCACCTGGCCGCGTACCGCATCATCCAGGAGTCGCTGACCAATGTCGCCCGCCACGCCGGACAGGCCCGGGTCACGGTGCGAGTGACCTATGGCGACGCGGACGTGCATATCGAGATCGACGACAACGGGTCGGCCCCCTCGGTTGGCGCGGCCGCGATCGGGACGGGGAGCGGGATCATAGGCATGCGGGAACGCGCCACCGCCCTCGGGGGCGACCTGTCCGCCGGGTTCCGCCGCGGCGGCGGGTTCCGGATTAGCGCACGACTTCCGGTCAGGTCCTCGCCATGATCCGCGTGCTGCTCGCCGATGACCAGAGCCTGGTCCGCGCCGGTTTCAAGGCGCTGCTGGACGCCCGCGACGACATCGAGGTGGTCGGTGAGGCGCCTGACGGGGCCAGCGCCGTGGACCTGGCCAGGACGCTCCGGCCCGACGTGATCCTGATGGACATCCGCATGCCCGGGCTCGACGGGCTGGAAGCCACCCGCCAGATCACCGCCGACCCGGAACTCGCTGGCGTGCGCATCGTCATACTCACCACGTTCGGGCTCGACGAGTACCTCTTCGACGCCCTGCGCTTCGGCGCGAGCGGCTTTCTCGTGAAGGACACCGAGCCGGCCGACCTCGCGACGGCAGTCCGGGTGGTGGCGCACGGTGACTCACTCATCTCACCCAGCATGACGCGCAGGCTTGTCGCCGAGTTCGCCAGGCGGGCCAAGGAACCCCACCCGGCGGCCGAACTCGATGCGATCACCCAGCGGGAACGTGAAGTGATGACACTCGTCGCCGACGGCCTCACCAACGACGAGATCGCCCAGAAGCTGTACATGAGCCCGGCCACCGTGCGCACCCATGTGAGCCGGGCCATGACCAAACTCGGTGTCCGAGACCGGGCGCAACTCGTCGTCTTGGCCTACGAAACGGGCCTAGTGCGCCCTAACTGGCTTATCTAACCTCCGTACCCGCCTTACCGGCCCAGGTAGGCGCCCCCGTCGACGTGTATGACCTGGCCGGTCAGGTGTCCCGCCGCCGGGGAAGCCAGGAACATCACCGTGGCCGCCACGTCCGCCGTGGTGCCGGCCCGGCCGGTGTTCGTCTCGTCGACCAGCCGCTGGCGCCGCGCCTCGGTCAGGTTGTCGCGGAAGAACTCGCTGCCCAGGGTGAGGCCGGGGGAGACCACGTTCGCGGTGATGCCGCGGGGGCCCAGCTCGCGGGCCAGGTCCGCATTCCAGGCTTCCACGGCCGCCTTGGCCGCACCGTAAGACCCGGCGCCCCGCCGGGCCGCGACCGAGCTGAACGAGATGACCCGTGCATCATCGGCCAGGCGCGGGGCGAGGGCTGCCGTGACCAGGACGGCCGACAGCACGTTGGCCTCCAGGTTGGCCCGCCAGGCGGCCGCCAGCCCGGCCAGGTCCCCGTCGCCGGGCGGCTCCCGGTCGAAGTCGGTGTTCCCGCCGCGTTGTTGACCAGCACGTCGACCCGGGCCGGAAGCTGGGCCAGGGCCGCGGCGACCGCAGCCGGGTCGGCGGCGTCGAAGCAGACATACTCAGCCCGCGGGCCCGGGCGCTCGCCAGCTTCCTTCAGCACCTGCTCCCGGCGGCCGGTAATGGTGACCTGCTCGCCCGCGCGCACCATCTCGCCCGCGATCGCGAACCCGATTCCCGTCCCGCCACCGGTCACGACGACCTGCCGGCCGCCCGTACCGGCTCACCGCGGGCGCCATAACCGAACTGAGCATGGTCAGCGCGGGCGCGATCTCGCAGCGCGTGGCCCGGGCCGAACGCGAGGGCCTGGCGCGCCGGGAGCGATCACCCGCCGACGGGCGGCTCAGCTACGTCACCCTGACCGCTGCCGGGCACGCGCTGATCGAGCGCAGCGTCGATGAGCTGCTGCGCCACGAGGAAGCCCTGCTGTCCGGCCTCGCGGCCGCCCAGCGCGAGGAACTGGCCGCGCTGCTGCGCGTCCTGCTCGGCAGCCCCGACGGCCGCGGCAGCCCCGGCGAACCCGAAAATACTCAAAGTGATACATCGGATTCACTTAGTGAGCGAGAGCCTTGACCGCCCCGTCCCCATGAGTCACTATCAGTAGTGAAACGACCACATTTAGTGGATTCTCTCCCGAATGGGGCCCGGCATGGAATTCGGGCTGATCGCCGCGGCGGGCTGGGGCATATCCTCGGTCGCCGCCACCTACTCGGCCCGGCGGATGGGCACGCTCGCGGCCCTGCTGGCCAGCCAGGCCACCGGAGCGATCGTGCTGACCGCCGTGCTGGCCGCCATGCATCCCCATCTGCCGGCGCTGTCCGGCATGACCGTACTGGGCCTGGCCGGAGCCGGCTTCCTCAGCCTGGTCGGCTGGCTGACCTACTACCGGGCGCTGGAGTTCGGGCCGGTCGGGATCGTCAGCGGGACCGCCGCCACCTATGGCGGCGTCACCGCGCTGCTGGCCCTCGTAATCCTCGGCGAACCGCTCGGCCGGTATGGCAGCATCGGCGGCGCGCTGGCCATCGCGGGCGTCGCCGCGGCGGCCACCCAGACCACCGGTCCCCGGGCCGCCACCTGGCTGCAGGCCGCCATGAGCAGCAGCCGGGTGCCGGGGCCGCCCGGGCTGACCTGGCAGGCCCCGGTCCACCGCAGGCCCTGGCCCGGGCTGCTGCTCGCGCTCGCCTCGGCGGCCACCTACGGGACCGGCGCGTTCTGGCTCGGCATGTACGCGGAGGCCGCGGGCTGGCTGGTGGCCGCGCTCATGGTCTACATCATCTCCGTAACCGTGCTGCTGGCCGCCCTCATCTGCAAGCGGAAGCGCCCGCAGCCCGGGCGGGGCGGGATCGCGTGGGCGGTCGCCGCCGGGCTCACCGAGGCCGCGGCGCTGATCGCGTTTGCCCGCGGCGGGCAGGCCGGCCAGGTCGCGATCACCGCCGCGGTCTCCAGCACCTACCCGGTGATCCCGCTGGGCGTCGGCCTGGTGCTGTTCCGGGAGCGGCTCAGTGCGTTCCAGATGCTCGGCATGTGCGTCGCCGTCACCGGCCTGACCCTGGTCAGCATGTCGGCCCCGCTGGCCTAGCTCCCTGCTGAGCCCGGAGGCGGCGAGGGGCGCGGAGGGGAGTTGATCGAGCCGGCGGTCAGGTTCTGCGGGCCGGGCGTGTCTTCTGGGTATGGACATCGCTTACGTTGTGGTCACGATCGTGGTGGCGCTCGCGAACAGCTACGCCGCCGCCTTGAACTTCGCCGGGGCGGAGTCTGTCAAGGTCGTCGCCAACGAGGTGCGGGTATCGCAGAAGTGGATGATTCCGTTCGGGATTCTGCTGGCCTGCGGGGCAGTCGGGTTGCTGGCTGGGTTCGCCGTGCCGGTGCTCGGTATGGCCGCCGCGATTGGCCTGATCCTCTATTTCAGCTGCGCACTGAGCGCACACATCCGGGTGCGGGACCCCAAGGTCGCCGGTGCGGTCAGCTTCCTGGTGATGGCCGTCGCCGCCCTGGTCGTGGGCCTTGGATACCACAACCACTGGTGATGGCGTTCCTGCTCCACGGGGAGCCTTGCTCGGGGACGGGAGGGGCGCGCTGATGATGGAGCGCGAGTGGCTGACGGAGCGCTTTCAGCAGCATCGTTCGCATTTGCGCGGGGTCGCCTACCGGATGCTGGGGTCGGTGAGCGAAGCCGACGACGCCCTCCAGGAGGCATGGCTCCGGATCCGTGACCAGGATCCGCGGAGCGTCGAGAACATGCAGGCCTGGCTGACCACCATTGTCGGGCGCGTGAGCCTGAATATGCTGCGCGCCCGGCGAGCACGGCGCGAACAGCTCTCGGACGTCTACGTGCCCGACCCCGTCGTCAGCCTCGAAGACAGCCTCGACCCTGAGGAGGAGGCGCTGGTTGCCGACTCGGTCGGGCTCGCGCTGCTGGTGGTGCTCGACGCGCTCAGTCCCCCCGAGCGGCTGGCGTTCGTGCTGCACGACGTGTTCGGCGTGCCGTTTGCGGACATCGCGGCTGTCCTCGATCGTTCCGAAGCCGCCGCGCAGCAGCTCGCCAGCCGGGCGCGGCGACGGGTGCACGGCTCGCCCCAGCCGGACCCTGACCTCGCGCGGCAGCGTGAGGTCGTCGGCGCGTTCTTCACCGCCTCGCGCGACGGCGACTTCGACGCCTTGGTCACGGTGCTCGATCCCGACGTCGAACTGCGGATCGACGGCGGCGCGCGGCGCGCGGCCGCCTCACTGATTCTCCGCGGTGCGGAGGCCGTAGCTGCCTACTCCTCCACCTACTCCAAGCTCTACCCGTTCGTCAGGCCAGCGCTCGTCAATGGCGCCGCGGGAGCCGTGGTAGCGCCCGCTGGGCGGGTGTTCTCCGTGATGGCGTTCACCGTCACTAACGGAAAGATCACCCAAATCGATGTGCTCGTAGACCCAGAGCGGCTCAGACAGCTCAACCTCGCCATTCCGCCGCTCGAGGAATAACGGCGAAGTCGCTCGGGCCCATCACCAGCGCGTTGGGTGGCATTGGGTTCTGGCCTTCCCGCCGGACGCCGGCACCGGATCATATCGGCGTGCCTCTTTTCCGGGGCAGGCCTGAACGACAAGAATTCCGGACGAACGGTTGAATTCCAGCTGGCCTCGTTTCCCGCGAGCGGTGCCCGGACGGAGGGAAGCGTCATGGACGGCAAGGACGCCAACGGCAGCACAGAATCGACAGATACCAAAGATGCCCAGGACGTCCTGGCCGCGCTGCGCCTGGGCTGGTCCGTCGCGGAGATGCGCGGCCGGAACCGGCCCGGCGGACCGCCCGGGGAGGTGATCGGCATGCCGGATCACGTCGATCACGCCCTGCCCTTGCGGATCGAGCGCGGCCCGTCCGAGCTCCGCATCGAAATCCAGTCGGTCGTCGCCGAACTAGCCGGGGACCTCGGCGTGGATGGCCCCGGCTTCGGCGCGGCCCTCGTCGATAAGGCCAAGCTGCTGGCCCACGTGCGCGCGGCCAAGGCGGCCGACGCCCTGCAGCATGCCCTCGACCTGCTCACCGGACCCGCCGCAGCGCCGCACCAGGCCCTTCCAGTGCTGGAGAATGGCCTGGCCGCGCAGCGCGCCGTCATAGCCAGGCGGCGCCAGGCCATAGCCGCCGCCCAGGAACAGGAACAGGCCGCGGCCGCCGTCGAGCTCGAGCGGGCGGGCTGCGCGGGTGAGGAGGCGGGCGCCGCCGCCCTGGAGCAGGTAATCGCCGTGCTCCGGCAGGCGGCCGAGGCCAACCCCCAGGTCGGCCCCGAGACCGCCGCGAAACCCAGCCCCGAGGCCGGCACGCAACCCAGCCCCGAGACCGCCGCGCAGGCCGGCGCCGAGGCCATCAGGCAGCGCCAGCAGGTGCTCGCGGCAGCCGCCCAAGGGCCCTGGTCAGAACTGGCCGAACTGATCTGGCAGTTCGACGCCCACGTCCAGGACCGGCTGGCGGCCGTCTCCGAGAGCCAGGCCATCGGCTACCAGCTGGGCCGGGGCCTGGCCGACACTTACTGGGCGCTCGATCCCGGCCAGCCGAGCGGCTCCACGAGCTGGGGCTTCCTGCTGGGAGAGCGCCGTTGCGACGAACTGTCGCGGCTGACCGGGCGGCTGGCGGCCTACATGGGGGAGTACACCGCGCCCGCCATCGCCGGCTCCCTGGAGATATGGAAGGACGTGGCTAGGATGCCGGGCTGGCTCGGCGACCCGCAGCGCGCCCAGCAGGCCCTCTACAGCCAGATCCGGCGGTGGTTCGAACTGGTCATCCTCGGCCAGGATCCCACCACGCTGATCAGGCCCGCGGCCGGCCTGAAGAACTTCAAGACGCTGCAGCGGGCCCTGCGGCTGTTCGGGCCCGAACTGGCGGCGACCGCCGTGGGCCTGGGATTCCTGGTCGCCCTGCTGTTCCTGATCAACGTCGGGGGCGCCGCGGCCTGGGTGAAGACGCTGTCCGGGATCCTGGCCGCGGTCGGGCTCTCGCTGGCCGGGCTGGCCGCCACGATCAAGAACTCGGCACAGGCCCTGCTGAAACGGCTCCGCCAGGACACCTACACCGACCTGGTCGCCATCGCGGTGCAGACCGCGCCGCCGCCGCCCGGCAAGAACGATATCGAGAACGCGATCGCCCGGCGCAGGCTGACCCCCGCCACGCCCAACTAGGACGCCCCGTTCCGTGCCGTGCGGTAGCCGAGCATGACCGCCAGCCCGAGCGCGCTGCGCGGGGTGTAGGCGATACGCCACAGCCCGCCGTGCGCGGCGGCGCGGGCCTCGTCTTCCCAGGGATGGGCCTGGGCCGGCCCGCCGCCGGTGTGCAGGTCGTGCACGAGCAGCGCCGCCATGAGCGTCTTGGTGGTGGCGGGCTCGAACACCTCCACGCCGAACCGGGGCGCGCCGGCGTACGCCGCGGCCAGCACCCGGTTCTTCAGCACCGACCGGGTCCGGGTCGGCGGGGCCACGTTCATCGAAACGGTGGCGCCGCCGTCCCTGGCCACCGTGGCGCGCCACCGCTGCACGCGCTTGGCCAGCACGTAGTTGGGTCCCTGCTGCGGCACCTGGCTGTCGCAGATGCCGGGATCGGCGCCGGACCGGTAGGCCGGGTGCAGCAGCCGCCCGCCGGACAGCGCGTGCAGCGGCCAGGCGCCGAGCTTGGCCGCCGCCGACCGGTCCGCGTAGGCCCGGGCCGACTGGGCCACCGCGTCGCCCGGGACGGCGAACACGTCGGTCGGCGTGGCCAGGAACGCCAGCGCGACGTCGCCCCGGGCGGCCAGCAGCCGGACGGTCAGCGCGTCGACGGCGCTGGCCAGCCGGACGTTGTCGCCGCCGTCGGCGTAGACGTAGTTGCCCAGCACCAGCGGCCCGTCCACCGCGGCCAGCCAGTCGGCCACGGCCGGGACGTCGGCGATCAGGTTGAGCCCGGCGCGGCCGGCCAGCCCCTCACCGAGCCTGCCGGCCAGGTCCTCCCCGGCCGCGCGCCGGCCCGCCACGGGAACCAGCAGGGTCCCGGCGCTGCGCCTGGCCACCTCGAGGACCCGGGTCCAGATGTCCGTGCTGGGCAGGTCGACGCCGATCACCCGGGCGCCCCAGTCCAGCAATACCGGCAGCGGTCCCACTTCCGCGCCCGCCCCCAGCGCCACCACCGTGCGGCCGGGCAGGGCCAGCCAGTCCGGGTGCGCCGCGACCATCCGGATCGCCGCCGCGCACGACGGCTCGATGACACCGCCGCTGACCCAGGCCTCGAGCCTGCGCAGCAGCGCGTCTCCGGCCAGCCGCTCGCCGTGGTAAGGCACGGACAGCTCGGTCTGCGCCGTCCCGGCGCCCGGTACCGTGACCATCGTCAGCGGCTCCCGGGCGGGCGCGGAGATCAGCGCGTCGAGGCCGGCCTCTTCCTCGCCGCCGTCGCCGACCACGCACATCCGCCGGTGCAGCGATGCCAGCCCGTCCGTGGCTACCGATACCGCCGCCTGGCGTGAGGCCAGCCCCGCCTCGATGAGCCTGCGGAAATGCCCCAGGTAGCCCGATCGCCAGTTGGCCTGACGTTCCGCGCTGCGCGCCCCGGCCGGATCGACCTGCTGCAGCGCATCGGCCACCACCGCCTGTCCCAGCGCCGAAGTGCTCCGGCGCCCGTCGGCCGACGCGGGAAACGCCACGCCGGCCGGCTCGCCGGCGGTCATCCCGCTCCTGCCGCCATCACCAGACCATCATGGCGGTCCCGGGCCGCCGCGGCCAGCAGCAAACGCCCGGAATTACCAGGCCCCGCCCGGCAGGGAACCGGCTGTCGTCTGGTGCCCGGCTGAGCGTGACAGCTGCGCGGGCGCGGCGCACGCCGCCAGCCGCGACTTCGTGCAGACCCCCTGGCTGCCGCTGCTGATGACCAGCGCGACCGCGATCAGCGCGACGGCCATCACCAGCCACAGCAGCAGCGCGGGACCACGCAAACCCGGGCGCGGGGACAGCCGGAACAGGTCGCTGGCATCCGGCCGCCGGGTGGCGGCAGCCAGGATCGTCTCGCGGACTGGCATGTCCTCGCCTGCTGTCAGCCGGGTGAACGTGGCCAGTTTCGAGGCCAGCTTGGGTTCGGATCCGGCGATCTGTTCTGCTATGACGTCAAGAGCCTGCTGCTCCCGGGCGCTAAGACTCATACGGCCACCTCCATCGCCTGGCCTTCAGCCGAGTCCTTCGGCAGGCATAGCCCGTCGTTCATTGGCTCGCAGGCACCGCAGCCTTCGGTATTTATATCGTACCACGATATTATTTAACTGCCGCCCGGGAGGGATTGCCCGGCCGGCTTCCACTCTATGCACGCCCGCGGTGTCCCCACGGCCACCACCCCGGGCCCCGGCAGGTCAGCCGAGCGGCCAGGTCGGGATCAGCTCCTTGCCGAACGTGGCGTTGGTGACGTGCGCGAAGGCGACGTACCAGGCCGCCACGCCGCAGGTGATGCCGACGTACCCGGCGATGGGCTGCAGGTCGGACGGGTCGATGCCGAGCTCGGCCAGGACCAGCAGCAGGTAGGTGGCGGTCAGGGTGATGAACACCCACAGCACGGCCAGGTTGGTCCTCAGCGCGGCGATGGTCATGTAGAAGGTGAAGATCAGCCACCCGAGCAGGTACAGGCCGACGGCGTTGCCCGCGGCTGCGGCGGGCAGGTGCGGGGCGATGAAGTAGGCCAGGAAGAAGTAGGACAGCCAGAAGCCGCCGCCGTAGGAGCAGAACGCCACGGCCGGGAATGTCTCCCCCCGGCGGAAGGCCCACAGGCCCGCCACCAACTGGACCAAGCCGCCGTAGAAGATGGCCAGCCCGAGGACTATGGGGGTGGACGCGGTGCCGCCGAAGAACCCGGCGTTGGTGCAGGACAGGATGAACGTGGTCATGGCGAACCCGGCGATCCCGACCGGGATCGGATCGGCGATGGATGACGCGACGGCCGCGGGCCGGGCAGGCGCCGCCGCTGCGGCAAGATTCGGGGAAAGATCACTCGCGGACATGGGGCACTCCCTTCGGATGGCCGGATCATTTATATCGTAACACGATATAAATGATCCGTGCCCAAGCCGAGACCCGGAAAAGCCTCCCAGGTAGCACAGCTGAAAGTTTCTATCGTGATACGATATAAATGACGCTCATGATCTGCGGCATCATCGCCGCCGCCCCCGCGCCCTGGACGAACCTGGCGGCGATCAGCACCCCCACGCCCGGCGCGATCCCGCAGGCCAGCGAGGCCACGGTAAACACGGCCACGCCGGCCACGAACACCCGCCGGCGGCCGTACAGGTCACCCCGACTTCAGCCTGCGCCCGGGCCCGCCACCATGCTGAGAGCCTGCTGATGCTGGTGTTGTCAGTACCCGGCTGGCGTCAAAGATCTTCAAAGTCTTTATGCTGAACGGTCCGTGGTTCCCGCCCGCCGCCCGCCTGCCCGCCCCCGCTCGCTAAAGTCGGCACCAGCAACAGGCAGCAGCCGGGCAGTGTGACAGGGAGCGGGTGGCCAGCGTGGCGAGTTCGTATCTGACCGTCGGATCGGGAGACCATCACGTCCTGGCCGTGCACGGCTGGTTCGGTTCGGCCCGCGCCTGGGGCTCGCTGCCCGACTTCCTCGACGGGTCCGCCTACACCTACGTCTTCATCGACTTGCGCGGTTACGGCGACCGCAAGCAGGCCGGCGGCGAGCACACCATGGCAGAAGCGGCCGCCGACGCGCTCGCCGTGGCCGACGACCTGGGCTGGGACCGGTTCTCGGTGCTCGGCCACTCGATGGGCGCCAAGGTAGGCCATCAGATGCTGCTGCAGGCCCCCGGCCGGATCCGCAGGCTGGTCGGCCTCAATGCGGTGCCCGCCAACGCGGTGCCGTTCGACGAGCCGGGCTGGGCGCTGTTCTCCGGCGCCGCGGAGCACCCGGCCAACCGGGCCGCGATCATCGACTTCACCACCGGCAACAAGCTGACCAGGACGTTCATCAACCTGGTGGTGCAACATTCGCTGGACAACTCGACGGTCGAGGCGGTCGCCGCCTACCTGCCGGCCTGGGCCCAGGGTGACTTCTCCGCCCAGGCCAAGGCGGCCGATGCCACCGTCCCGGTCAAGCTGATCGTGGGCGTCAACGACCCGGCCATGTCCGCGGATGTCATGGACCAGACCTGGCGGGTCTTCTTCCCCGACGCCGAGCTCACCATCTTGCCCGACGCCGGGCACTACCCGATGTACGAGTCCCCGGTGTCGCTCGCCACCTCCATCGAGGAGTTCCTGGGGCAGCAATGACCCAGCCGGCCCGGCCGGATACCGAGGTCGTCTTCGACCCGGCCACCTACACCGGCGGGGTGCCGTTCGACGCCCTGGACCGGCTGCGCCGCGCGGCCCCGCTGGCCTGGGTGCCGGAGATACCCGTCCTAGGCTGGCCGGAAGGCCCAGGGTTCTGGCTGGTGCTCAGGCACGCCGACGTCGAGTCGGTGCTGAAGCAGCCGAAGCTGTTCTCCTCCGCGCTCGGCGCGACGCAGATCCGCGACCCGGCCACGCCGCAGGCCCTGGGCTACGTGCGGCGGATGATGCTCAACATGGACCCGCCCGAGCACGCCCGGCTGCGGCGGCTGCTGAGCCGGTCCTTCACGCCGCGGGCAGTGGCCAGGCTGGAGGACCGGATCCGCGGCCACGCCCGGGCCATCTGCGACCGGGCCTTCGCCGGCCCGCGCGGCGAATGCGACTTCGCCAAGGATGTGGCCGCCGAGCTGCCGCTGCTCACCCTGGCCGACGTGCTCGGCGTCCCCGAAGCCGACCGCTGGCTGCTGTTCGACTGGTCCAACCGGGTGATCGGCTACCAGGATCCCGACTACGCCTCCTCGGCCGAGTTCGACCCGGCGCAGGGCACGCCCATGGCCGCCGAGGCCCTCGCCGTCCGGCCGGCCCCCGGCCCGGACGGCCGGATGCCCGACCCGCGGACCCGCGAGGGCATGCCCGACCTGTACGCCTACGCCCACCTGCTGGCCGAGGAGAAACGCCGCCGCCCGGGTGACGACGTGATGTCGATCCTGCTGGCCCAGGCCGACGAGGACGGCGGCCAGGTGTCGGTGGCCGAGTTCGAGAACATGTTCTGGCTGTTCGCGGTGGCCGGCAACGAGACGCTGCGCAACGGCCTGCCCGGCGCGTGCATCGCCCTGCTCGAGCATCCGCAGGCCCAGCGCGAGCTGCGGGCCGATCCGGAGCTGATGCCCGCCGCGGCGGACGAGATGCTGCGCTGGTGGACGCCGGTCATGACGTTCCGCCGGACCGCGGCCGCCGACTGCGAACTCGGCGGGCAGCCCGTCCGGGCCGGCGACAAGGTGGTGGTCTCGTTCACCTCGGCCAACCGGGACGAGGCGGTCTTCGCCGATCCGGGCCGTTTCGATATCCGCCGCCATCCCAACCCGCACTTTGTCTTCGGCCACGGCCCGCACTTCTGCCTGGGCGCCCGTCTGGCCCGGGCCCAGATGGGCGCCCTGTTCGGCGAGGTGCTGGCCCGCACGGCCTCGTTGGCCTATGCGGGCCAGCCCTCGTACCTGCGGTCGAACTTCCAGCGTGGCGTGAAGCGCCTGCCGGTCGCGTGGACGGCCGCCTAGATCATGTCGAACTTGTCCGGGTCGGCGCCGGTCCGCTCGTTACGGTTCAGCGCGCTGATCGCCTCGACCTCCTCGGCGGACAGCCCGAAGTCGAAGATGTCGATGTTCTCCTTGATCCGGTCCGGGGTCACCGACTTGGGGAACACGATGTCGCCGCGCTCCAGGTGCCAGCGCAGCACCCTGCCCGTTCCCCGCCGCTCTACATAAGCGCCGTCAGCCGTCGGCGAGATGGCGCGTCAGCTCGGCCAGGAATCTCTCCGGCTGGTCCAGGTGCGGGCCATGGCCGGAGTCCTCGATCACCACCTCGCGGTAGCGGCCGCCGGCCGCGGCGTAGCCGTCCAGCACGGCCCGGGTCTGCGTCACCATCGGCTGCGGCGGGCACGTCTCCGCTCCGGGCCAGCCGGGTATCGCGCCGATCGAGCCCAGGTAGGCCAGGTCGTACAGGGAGGTGTCGGAGACGATCACGTCATCCGCGCCGCGCAGCCACAGCAGCGGCGGCTTGGGCTGCACCGCGGACAGGTCGGCGATCCTGAAGTGGGTGGGTGCCATCGTGTTGAGCACGCCGCGGTCGCCGGGCGCGAAACCGGGCCACGCCTCGGTGACCCGTGACGTACCCGGGTAGTGGTCGCTGCCGATCTGGGTGGACAGCATGGACTCCACGAAGATGTCCAGGTGCTCGGGCACGAACGGCGGTTTCACGTAGTGCGCCAGCAGGACCTGCCGCGGCGACAGCACGCTGGAGTCGGAGCGGTCGTGACCGGCCAGCCGCTCCACGAACTCCGGGTTGGCGCCGCCAGCGCCCGAGCCCGCGCCCGACGGGTCGCACAGCGTCCCGTCCAGGCCCTTCGTCCCGCCGAATCCGAACGGGGATACCGGATCCACCAGCGTCAGCGACGCGGCTCGGTGCGCGCCCGGCCGGTCGGCCAGGTACTGCAGGACCACCCCGCCGCCCATGCTCCAGCCGACCAGGTGCACCGCCTCCAGGGCGAGCGCGTCGATGGCCACGTCCAGGTCGTCCGCGTAATCCCGCAGCCCGCGGATGGCATTTACCGGCAGCGGGTCGCTCTCGCCGAACCCCCGCAGGTCGATCGCCAGCGGCCGGTACGGCTCCGGCAGGGCCAGCATGGTCGGCTGCCAGAACAGCGAGGACGACACGTTGCCGTGCACGAACAGCACCGCGGGACCGGTCCGGCCGGGCACGGAAAGCACCCCCGTAGTCAGCCGGCTGGTCGGCACGTGCTCGAGGGCGATCCCTGGCAGCAGCGTGTCCATCGCTCCTCCTCGGTAGGCGCCCGGTGGAGGAGCGTAGCATCCTGCCATGACAACGGCTCAAGAAGTACTTGCTAAGGTCCCGCTGTTCTCGATGCTGTCCAAGAGGGAACTGGACCGGCTGGCCAAGGACGCACACGAGCGCACGTTTCCCCCCGGCACGGTGCTCACCGACGAGGAGGAGACCGGCGTCACCTTCGGTGTCATCATGGCCGGTCAGGCCTCGGTCAGCGTGCACGGGCGGACCGCACGCACGCTCGGACCCGGTGACTACTTCGGCGAGATGGCCCTGATCGACCACTCGGCCCGGTCAGCGAAGATCACCGCCGATACGGAATTGACCTGCCTGATGTTCACCGCATGGGTTTTCCGTCCCTTCGCCATGGAGCATCCCGAGACCGCCTGGGCTCTGCTCGAACTGATGGTGAAGCGCGTTCGTGAGGCCGAAGCCCGCTCCTGACCCAACCGCCGCAGGCCTATTGGCTGAGGGGCAGATCGAGTGTCCGCCCCTCTGCGGCCACCGCGACCGGCACCGGGCACGTCGCGAACCGGCGTGCCAGCTGGTCGAGCTCGTCGTCGGTCCGGTCCGGCTTGTGGTGGAACAGCTCGACCCGGCGGGCCCCGGCCCGCCGGGCCAGGCCCACCGCGTAGTCGGCCACCGGATGACCGAACACCGCCTGGGCCTGTTCGGCGGGCAGCAGCTGGGCGTCGTGGATCAGCACGTCGGCCCCCGCGGCCAGTTCGACCGCGGCCGCGTGGTACTCGCCCCAGCCGTCAGGTCCTGACCCCAGCACGGCCGGGCAGTGGTCGGTGACGTAGGCCAGGACCGAGCGCCCGTCACTGACCCGGTAGCCGATCGTCCGGCCGCCCTTGTGCGGGATCTCGCGGGCCACCACCGTGAACCCGCCCGTCTCGAACTGGCCAGGCGACACGGTGCCGAAGGTCCAGCTGCCACGCAGCTGGCCGGGCCGGATCGGGAAATGCGGCGGCGACATCGCCCGGGCCAGCACCTCCTCGGCGCTGGTGCCGTCCTGCTGGTCCGGCAGCAGCAGCCTGACCCTGGCGTCGTCCCGGTCGCCGGCCTGGAAGAACGGCAGCCCCTGGACATGGTCCCAGTGCAGGTGCGTGAGCAGGATGGTGCCGGTGAACGCCCGGCCGCCCAGCAGCCCGGTAACCCGGCGCACCCCGGTGCCCACGTCGAGGATCAGCGTCGGGGCGGCGCCGTCATGAGCCACCGCCACGCAGGAGGTGTGGCCTCCGTACCTTACGAAGTCGGGACCAGGCGCCGGCGTGGACCCGCGGACACCGCAGAATTGCACCCGCACCGGCCAAGCCTAGCGACCGCCGTCCCGTCGCGACGGGCTTGACACGGCTCAAGCCGCTGAAGGGGAAGACCGAGCCGCAGGAGCTGTGGCGGGCTATCAGGGTTCTGTCCTGGGTCGGAGCCAGCCAGCGGATGGACGGCTTGGAGGCCCGCTTACCGGGCGGGACGCGGAGCTGCGCACGATCAAGGACATGTTCCACGCCACCGTCGGCCGGCAGATGGCGCGCCTGGTGCTGGTGTCCGGGCCGCGAGCTGGACCTCCCGGTCCTGCCCGATGCCCGCATCGGCGTCTACACCCCCCGCTGACCAGGAGACCAGGTCGCGGATGCCGCTGACCCGCCGGGCCCCGGCCGACGCCGGCCTCGCGGGCTTAGCCCTTCGGCCCGGCGTCACCGGGACCATGATGTAGCCTGGGCTGCAAACGGTTGCAGAGGGAGGTTGCCCTTGCGCGCGAGGAGCTCGGTGACCAGGGAGTACGAACCGCGGGTCCCGGAGGGCGTCGACGCCAGCCGGCCCAGCATCGCCCGGATCTACGACTACTTGCTATACGGCAAGGACAACTTCACCGTGGACCGGGCCGCCGCGGAGAAGCTGATGGAGTCCCGGCTCGACCCGAGGCGGATGGCCCTGGCTAACCGTGGCTTCCTGGTCCGGGCGGTGCGCTTCCTGGGCCGCCAGGGCATCGCCCAGTATCTCGACCTGGGCAGCGGCCTGCCCACCTCGCCCAGCGTGCACGAGGTGGCCCGGGACAACGTGCCCGGCGCCCGGGTCGTCTACGTGGACCACGATCCGATCGTGGTGGCGCATAACGACGCCCTGCTCGCCACGCGGGACGGTGTCATCACCATTCGCGGCGACGTGCGGGATCCGGACGCCGTGCTGGCTCACCCGGCGGTGGCCGCCTGCCTGGACTTCACGCAGCCGGTCGCGGTGCTGCTGATGAGCGTGCTGCACTTCATCAGCCACGACGAGGGCGCACCGAGGATCATCGCCAGGTTCCGCGAGCACATGGCGCCCGGCAGCTACCTGGCCCTGTCGGTCGGCACCTCCGACGGCGCCGATCCGGAGATGCTGGCCGAGGCCACCCACACCTACGCGGGCGCGCGGATGCCGTTCACGCTCAGGTCGCGGGCGCAGATCATGGAATTGCTGGACGGCTTCGACCTGGCCGAACCGGGCCTGGTCAGCCTGCCGGAGTGGCGACCGGAGTTCAACACCGACCGGAAGCCGCTGCCCGGGCCCACCCTGGGCGCGGTGGCTCAGTTGAGGAAGTAACTGCTCCCGCCCGACTCGGGATTGGTCACCAGGGCCAGGATGGTGATCGTGCCCGCCCCGGCGAAGGTGAGCCGCAGCGTGATGTCCTTGCCGTCATACATGGCACCCGCGCCCGTGATCAGCAGGTGGTAGCTGTCGGGGTTGAGCCGGACCAGGGAATCCGCCGGGATGGGGATGTCGGTCACGGTCCGCATGGTGAGCACCCCGGTGTGCTCCGCCACCGGCGCCCGCAGCTGCACCTTCCCGCCCACGCTGGTCCGCACCGAGATCAGCCGGTCCGCGTGGCCGTTGTTGCGGATGTCCAGGTAGGCGACCGTTTCCCCGGGCGTGGTCGGCTGCGGCACGTACGCGCTGGCGATGGTGATCGACGATGCGGCGCTGGCCGTGGCGCACCCGGTCACCCCGACCGCCGCCAGCAGCAGCGCGCCCGCGAGGCCGAGGACCGAGACCAGTCTGCGCATGCCCACAGGCTACTCCGCTTGCGTCCCCGGCCGTCAGCCGCGCTCGAGGGCGGTACCGAGCAGGCCGAGCGGGGGAGAGCCGAGGTCCATGAGGGCCCGGTGGAAGCGCTGCAGCGTGAAGCCCGGCCCCCACTCGGCCCTGGCCCGCCCGCGCAGCTTGATGATCTCCAGCTTGCCCCAGGTGTACCGGCCGTAGGTCGGATCGAAAGTGGCCCGGCGGGCCTCGGACAGCGCGGCGGGACCGGACAGGTGGGTGTCCGCCTCGAACCTGCGGGCCGCGTCCTGCACCGTCATCCCGGCCGTGTGCACCCCGATGGCGCAGGCCAGCCGGGTCGCCCGGACCAGCGCCTCCAGCCAGACCCCGATCGCGATCCGGGGATCACCGCCGCCGAAGCCTTCCTCGACGCACATCTCCTCGGCGTAGTGCGCCCAGCCCTCCACGAACGCGCTCGAGTGCACGGTGCGGCGGACCGGTGAGGTCAGCTGCCGCAGCGCACGGCCATGGGAGAAGTGGCCGGGCGCGACCTCGTGCACGGCGATGCCGGGCAGGGTCGTGTCGCTGAACACCTCCAGCCACTCCTCCTTCTCGCGCTCGGGCCACGTCTCCTCGGGCGGAGTGATGTGAAACCACGACGGGCCGTCCGGCTCGCCCGGCGCGGCCGGCGACATCATCGCCATGGCCCACCGCCGCGACTCGGGCGCCGGGCCGACCAGGCAGGTGCCGTCGTGATAGGGCACCAGGTCGTGCTCCCGGGTGAAGTCGATGACCTGCTGCGTCCAGACCCGGGCCGCGTCGATTACCCCGGCCCCGTCCGGATGCTGCCGGACCAGCTCACGAGCCACCTCAAGCGCGGGCCGGCCCGGCGCCACCTGCGCGCACCCCTCGGCCAGCAGGGCGTGCAGCCGGTCACGTTCCGCGTCGGCCTGCTCGGCCAGCCTGCCCACATCGACCGGCAGGGCCTCCGCGCTGCCCATCAGCGCGGCCAGCCCCGGACCGCCCAGCGCCGGGTCCGGATCGCCCTCGCCCGCGGCCCGCTCGACGTGGGCCGCGAAGCGCGCGTGCGCGGCCAGCGCCGCCTCGCGATGCGCCTCGTCCGGGGCACCGCGGTGGCCTGGCTTGGCGGTCAGCCCCGCCGCCAGGCCGCGTACCGCGCCGAGCAGCGCCTGCGCGACCGGGGCGCTGACCTGGTCCAGGGATTCGACCGCCGCATCCGCGAGCCGCGGCCAGGCCGCCAGGTGCTCGGCCCGCGCCGCGTCCCGCTCCGCCGTCGGGGCGTAACCCCGGTCGTAATCGGCCAGGTCGAACTCCCCGAGGTGGCGGAGCGGGTTACGGCGATGCTGCTCGAGCCGGGCCAAGGTGACCTGGGTCGCATCCTCGGCCGCGGCCAGCTGGGCCTCGTCGTGCGGGTCCGGCGCTCGCTCGCCTGCGGCCCGCGCCGCCGCCAGCCGGGCCAGCCCGGCCCGCACCCCATCCGGGGACAGGTCCTGCGGCTGGCCGTCGTATTCGTGCCGTCCGCTGTACTCGCGCATCTCGGCCACGTTCAGGTCGCAGACCGCGCGCAGCCTCGCCGACAAGTCCATGGGCAGACGTTACCGCGCCGGCCCGCGGCTACGGCGTGACGCCCTGCTTGCCGTTGCCGGAGCGGACCGGCGTCACGGTCAGCAGCTGCGCGCTGCTGTCGCGGCAAGCCGGGAAGGACTGGCCCACGTAGACGGCCCCGGTATCCCCGGGCGGGAAAATCCGCAGCCAGTGCGCCGTGACCGGCCGGCAGGCCGAAGCCGGGTAGTTGGCCGCCTGCGCCACCTGCAGCCAGGCGTGCGCGACGCCGCCGGCCGTCAGGCGGACCGCCAGGTCGCCGAACGCCGGGTTGCGCTGCGCCGCCGCGCCGATCTGCTGGCCGGAGCCGCCGTCCGCGGTGACGAACGACAGGCCAGGGAAGCCGTACATCCCGCACGGCGTGTCCGAGATGTTGATGAAGTCGACCGGGTAGTACGTGCTGCCCGCCGCGCCGTCCGCCTGGCTGGTGTCCACCATCACCCGCAGCGAGGCGGCCGGGCAGACGGCCAGGCCGGGCATCCCGGGCACTCCGGCCGGGGCAGGCGACGTAGACCCAGCCGCCGCTGGCCGCGTGGCATGGCTCGACGCGGCCGCGCTGCTGGCCGGACTGGAAGCCGCGGTGGTAGGCGCGATCGCCGAACCGCACGCCGCGAGCAGGCCCGCGGCGGCGGCCGCCAGGGCCGCGGCCAGCGCCAGCTGCCCGCGGCGCCGCCCGCTCGCCCGAGGACCGACGGGGGAAGTCGTGTGCATGTCCTTGTCACCTCACGGTCGCTGGATGATAGCGATGAGTAATCATCGGGGATGCTGCCCGATTCCGCCAGCCGACACACAGGCCGCCGCGCCCCGACTTCACCGGGACCTGGGCCCGGGGAGGCGGCGGCCTGGATGGGCCGCAGTGAGAGGATCGGGTCATGGGCGATATTCCGGAGTTCACGACCCGGCCAGAGCTGGCGGGCACGTTCGGCATGGTGGCCTCGACCCACTGGCTCGCCTCGGCGGCGGGCATGGCCGTTCTCGAGCGGGGCGGTAACGCGTTCGACGCGGCCGTCGCCGCCGCGCTGGTGCTCCAGGTTGCCGAGCCGCACCTGAACGGGCCGGGCGGCGAGGTCCCGG
Source organism: uncultured Actinomycetota bacterium (assembly GCA_963808615.1). Taxonomy (GTDB): domain Bacteria; phylum Actinomycetota; class Actinomycetes; order Streptosporangiales; family Streptosporangiaceae; genus Palsa-504. The sequence goes on along the minus strand of CAWEGV010000013.1, from coordinate 161,677 downwards.
TCATTGCCCACCACGCAGGCCGACAGGAGACCTTCGTCCTGTGCGGTCAGGGCCCGGCGCCCGCGGCCGCCACGCCTGAGGCGTTCGGCGACCTCGGGCTCGACCTGGTGCCCGGCAGCGGGCTGCTCGCCGCCTGCGTGCCGGGGGCGTTCGGTGCATGGCTGCTGCTGCTGCGGGAGTACGGCACGCTGCGCCTGCGAGACGTGATGGACTACGCGATCGGCTACGCGGCCGGCGGCTACCCGCTGCTGCCCGCGATCAGCTGGGGCATCGCCAGCGTGGCTGACCTGTTCCGCGACCACTGGCCGAGCTCGGCCGAGGTCTACCTGCCGGGCGGCCAGGTGCCCGCGCCCGGCTCCCGGTTCGCCAACCCGGCGCTGGCCGCCACCTACCGGCGCATCCTGGCCGAGGCCGAAGCCGCCAGCGGCGACCGCGACGAGCAGATCGAGGCGGCCCGGCGGGCCTACTACGAGGGCTTCGTGGCCGAGACGATCGCCGCCTACGTCGCCTCCGCCGAGGTGATGGACGTGACCGGCCGGCCGCACCGTGGGCTGCTGTCCTACGCCGACCTGTCGGCCTGGCGGCCGCGGCTTGAGGAGCCGCTGACCTTCGACTTCGGCGGCCTGACCGTGTGCAAGACCGGGCCCTGGGGCCAGGGCCCGGTGTTCGCCCAGCAGCTCGCCCTGCTCCAGGGCTTCGACCTGGCCGCCATGGGCCCCGGCCGCGCGGAGTTCATCCACACCGTGATCGAATGCGCCAAGCTCGCCTTCGCCGACCGCGAGGCCTGGTACGGCGACCCCGATTTCACCGATGTGCCGGTCAAGGCGCTGCTGTCGGCCGGCTACGCCGAGGCCCGGCGCCGCCTGGTCGGGGCGCAGGCGTCAGCCGAGCTGCGACCTGGCGCTCCGGACGGCCGCGAGCCGCGGCTGCCCGAGTTCATCACCCGCTCGTTCCGGTCCGGAGGCCCGGCCGGCCCCTACGACACCAGCGAGGCTCCCAGCCTGGATGCCGAGCCGCCCGCGCCGCGGCTCGACCCGGGCACGGGCGAGCCGACCATGCGGACCAGCGGGCCGGACCGGGTGACCGGATCGAGCTACCGGGCCGGAGACACCTGCCACCTGGACGTGGCCGACCGGTTCGGCAACATGGTCTCGGCCACCCCGAGCGGTGGCTGGCTGCAATCCTCGCCGGTCATCCCGGGCCTCGGGTTCTGTCTCGGCACCCGGGCCCAGATGTTCACCCTCATCCCGGGTCTGCCCGCCACGCTCGCGCCGGGGAAGCGACCGCGGACCACGCTGTCGCCCAGCCTGGCGCTGCGGGACCGCGAGCCGTACCTGGCCTTCGGCACGCCGGGCGGTGACCAGCAGGACCAGTGGACGCTTCTGTTCTTCCTCAACCACGTGCTGACCGGGATGAACCTGCAGCAGGCGATCGACTTCCCGTCGTTCCACTCCGCGCACATGCCGTCGTCGTTCTACCCGCGCCAGGCCCAGCCCAACGTGCTCGACATCGAGTCCCGGGCCGGGACCGACGTCATCGAGGACCTGCGGCGGCGCGGCCATCTGGTCAACGTGCGGCCGGCCTGGTCCCTCGGCCGGGTCAGCGCCGTGGCCCGCCGCAACGGCATGCTCTATGCCGCGGCCAACCCCCGCGGCATGCAAGGCTACGCCGTCGGCCGCTAGCCCAGCACGGGCCGCGGCGCTGAGGTAGTCGATCGCGCTCTGGCGCAAGTCCCGCTCCTGCGCAAGTCCCGCTCTTGCGCAAGTCCCGCTCGCCCAGGTCGCACTCACCATTCGGACCGGACTTCCGAAACTACTTCCCCAGAGAATACTCTTAGGGTATTCTCCCGGTTATGAGTGTTCCGCTGACGCTACTTGGCTTGCTCGAGCGGGGGCCAAGCCACGGATATGACCTGAAACGGGACTACGACGCGTACTTCGGCCAGGGCAGGCCGCTGCGCTACAGCCAGGTGTACGCGACCTTGTCCCGGCTAGCCCGGGACGGGAAGGCGATCCCCGGCCCCGTCGAGCAGGGAGCCGGGCCCGAACGCCGGAAATACGTCATCACCGAGGCAGGCGCCGCCGATGTGCAGCAGTGGCTGGCCGAGCCGGTCCCGCCAGAGCCGGACCTGACCAGCGAGCTGTTCGCCAAGGTGGTGCTCGCCCTGATGCTCGACCGGCCGGCCGACGGCTACCTGGACGTCCAGCGGGCCGCGCACCTGCAGCGGATGCGCGAGCTCACCGAGCTCAAGCGGGACTCCGATCCGCTCGGCGTGCTGCTCGCCGACCACGCGCTCTACCGACTGGAGGCTGACCTACGATGGATCGACCACACCGCGGCCCGGCTGGACCTGCTCGCGCGGACGGTGCGCCAGTGACCGCGAATCTTCCCGCCGTCGCGGCGGACCACGGGACCGGGACGATCATCGAGGCGCGCAACCTGGTCCTTTCGTTCGGCGAGACGCCGGCGCTGCGCGGCGCCTGCCTGACCGTCCGGCGGGGCGAGATCGTCGCGGTGATGGGGCCGAGCGGCTCCGGCAAGTCCACGCTGCTGCACTGCCTGGCGGGCATCCTGGTCCCGGGCGAGGGCGAGGTCTGGTTCGACGGGCAGCGGCTGGACACGCAGAGCGATGACCGGCGCAGCGCGCTGCGCCGGGACCGGTTCGGGTTCGTGTTCCAGTCCGGGCAGCTGGTCCCCGAGCTGACCGCAGAGGAGAACATCGCCCTGCCGCTGCTGCTGTCCGGGACCCGCCGCGGCCCGGCGATGACGGCGGCCCGGGACTGGTTCGCCACGCTGGGCCTGGACGGGCTGCAGGGCCGCAGGTCCGGGGAGCTGTCCGGCGGGCAGGCCCAGCGGGTCGCGCTGGCCCGCGGCCTGGTCGCCGCTCCCGAGGTGCTGTTCGCCGACGAGCCGACCGGGTCGCTGGACTCGGTGTCCGGGGAACTGGTGATGGACCTGCTGACCGACGTCGCCCGCGAGCGCGGCACAACCGTCGTCCTGGTCACCCACGACGCCCGGGTCGCCGCCTACGCCGACCGCGAGGTCGTGGTGCGGGACGGCACGGTCAGCACGCTGACCGGGGCCAGGCCGTGATCGGGCTCGGGCTGCGGCTGGTAATCAGCGGCGGGCGCGAGGCCGTCACCCGCTTCCTGGTCCTGGCCGTCGCGGTGGGCCTGGGCGTCGGCCTGCTGCTGACCGCGGTGGCCGCGACCAACGCGGTCACCACCTGGAACAACCGCCACGCATGGCTCTGGACCGGCACCGCGTCCGTGCCCGCGGGCCCGGCGGCGCCGGGCATCGCCCCGCTGTGGTGGCACCCATCCGGTGACACTTTCGACGGGCAGCAGATCGACCGCTTCGACGTGGCCGCCACCGGTGCCTCGTCGCCGGTGCCGCCGGGCATCGCCCGTGACCCGGGCCCGGGCCAGTACTACGCCTCGCCCGCGCTCGCCGCGCTGCTGCGCAGCACCCCGGCGGACGAACTGGGCGACCGCTACCCCGGCCGCCTGGCCGGGGTGATCGGCGACGCCGCGCTGTCGTCGCCGGACTCGCTGGTCATCGTCATCGGGCACACCTCCGCGCAGCTGGCGCACACCCCGGACAGCGTGCCGGTGACGTCGATCGCCACGACGGTGCCCGGCAGGTTCGATGCCCAGGCGAACCCCGAGGGCCTGAACTACATGCCGCCCAGCGCGGGAATCCAGTCGGTCAGCATCGACCTCATCTTGTCCGTCGTGGCGCTGGCCATGCTGGCCCCGGTGCTGATCTTCATCGCCACCGCGACCCGGCTGTCGGCCGCCCGCCGCGAGCAGCGGTTCGCGGCGATGCGCCTGGTCGGCGCGACCCGCAGGCAGGTTTCCTGGCTCGCCGCCACCGAATCGACGGCAGGTGCGGTCCTGGGGACGGCGGCCGGGTTCGGGATCTTCTTCCTGCTGCGTGCCCCGGTCGCGGGCATCCCGTTCCTCGGCCAGCCGTTCTTCCCCGCCGACATGTCGCTCAGCCTGGCGGACATCCTCGCGGTGGCGATCGGCGTGCCGGTGGCCGCCGCCGTGGCCGCCCGGCTGGCCCTGCGCCGGGTGCACATCTCACCGCTCGGCGTGGCCCGCCGGACCACCCCGCGACCGCCGCGGGCCTGGCGGGTGCTGCCGCTGCTGGCCGGCCTGGCCGAGCTCGGCTTCTTCGTCGTGCGCGGCACCCCGGCCTCCGTGGGCGGTGAGGTGTGGGCGCTCCTGTCCGGCTTCCTGCTCATCATCGTCGGCCTGGTCATCGCAGGCCCGTGGCTCACCATGGCCGCGGCCCGAGTCATGGCCCGGCGGACCAGCCGCCCCGGCGCGCTGATCGCCGCCCGTCGCCTGGCCGACGACCCGAAGGCCGCCTTCCGCGCCGTCAGCGGCCTGGTGCTCGCCCTGTTCGTCACCACCGTGGCCGTGGTGGGCATCAGCACGCAGGACGCCAAGGACGCCACGCGGTTTGCCACCCCCGCGGCCGCGGCCGTGGTGACGGACCAGCTGACGGCGTCCGGCATGTTCGTGTCCTCGGCCGAGCCCCCCGCCGCGGCACGCCCGGGACCGGCCGCGCCCGCCGCGCCGCTCGCGGCACAGCTGCGCGGCATTCCCGGCGTCCAGGGGGTGGTCGTGGTCCGCGCGGACCCGAAGCTGACCATTCCAGGGACGTTCCACGACCTCGGCGCCAATCTGGGCGGACCCTCAAGCCCGGTGCCGGCGGGCGTGGTCTCGTGCGCGCAGCTCGCGACCGTTCCCGCCCTCGGCCGCTGCCCGGCCAGGGCGACAACGGCGGCGTTCCCCGAAGACGGGCTGGATGGCCCCCTGGACGGCACGACGTCGGCCGGGATCACCTGGCCGGCCGCGAACGTCCCGGCCACGCGGCTTGACACCCTCGGCGTGGACGCCATCAACGTGGGCACGAACGGCTCCGGGCCGACGGTCGAACAGGTCAGGACGGTACTGGAGAACGCGTACGAATACGCCGCTTCCGGCGGCCCGTCCACCCTCGGCGACCTGATCAGCCAGGACCATTCCGGCGACGACGCCTACCGGCAGCTCGCGAACACGGTGATCCTGGTCAGCCTGCCGATCGCCGGCTGCACGCTCGCCGCGGCCATCGCGGCCGGGCTCGCCGACCGCAAGCGGCCGTTCAGCCTGCTGCGGCTCACCGGCGCCCGGCTCGCCATGCTGCGCCGCGTCGTCGCGCTGGAAAGCGCCGTCCCGCTGCTCGCCGTGGCCGCCGTCGCGATCGGCACCGGGTTCGCCGCCGCCGCGGAGTATGCCTCCGTGGCGCAGCACTACCCGATGGTGGCACCCGGTGCCGCGTACTATCTCCTCACTGCGGGCGGGATCCTGGCCGCCCTCGCCATCATCGCGGCCACCTTCCCGCTGCTGAAACGCATCACCGGACCCGAGGTGGCCAGAAACGAATGATCCGGAAACGAATGATCCGGAAACGATGATCCGGAAAGGCATGAACCAGAAGCGAATGAACCCCAAGGTGGGTCAGGTGGTACCGGCGCCCGCGCCACTGCCCGCGGCCCGCAGCGCGTCCCGGCGCGCATGCCACTCCTGCAGCAGGGCCGGCATCCGCTCGGCCAGGAAGTCGCCCAGCGCCGCGGTGTCCTCCAGGATGGCCCGCCGGGCGGGCGGGGCGTCCTGCAGCAGCTCAAGTCCCTCCCGGGCCAGCGCCGCCATCTCCTGGTAGACGAACGGCGCGAAGCCCCGCGGCTCGAGCACGGCCGGGTCCAGGCTGACGTGATCCACCCGGTCGCCCGCGGACCGGGTGCGGCGCACCCCGTGATAGCCCTCGAGCAGCTTGACCGCCCCGGTGATGGCGCTCCGGCTGGCCAGCAGCGCCTCGGCCAGGCCGGCGATCGTCTGCTGCGGCGGATCGCACACGGCCAGGTACCCGATGAGCCGCCCCGCCACCGGCGGGATGCCGTACTCCCGGGCGTAGAATCCCCCGGCCCGGTCGGCGAACCGCACTGCCGCGTCATCAGTCATACGCCTGACTCTACACGAATAACATATATAACTGTCATCCAGCTCACGTCACTTCCCGCGCGTCACCAGCCCAGCGCGCTTCGCGCCCGTCACCGGGCCGCCAATGACACATGTCATGGCCGGCCGCTGAGGGACGGCACTACCCGCGCCGCCGGCCGGATGGTGGTATGGATGGACCGGCCTCACGTAGCACCCACCAGCCAGGCGGGGCCGGAAACGACAGGGGATGAGATGAACCATTACGGGACGGCTAGCGGCGTGGCCAGGAGCGACGGCAGCGCTGCTGGTTATGCCGCGGAGCCCGGGTACGGCACGAGCTACGGCGCCGGTCACGGGAGCGCGCCGGTCGTGAAGTTCGAGAACGTGACCAAGCACTACGGGAGCCTCAAGGCGGTCGACGGGCTGAACCTGGACCTGCGCCCCGGCGAGACCGTGGCGCTGCTCGGCCCGAACGGCGCGGGCAAGTCCACCTCGCTTGACATGCTGCTCGCGCTGCGCAAGCCCACCAGCGGGAAGATCGAGATGTTCGGCTCCGATCCGTACCACGCGGTGAAGTCCGGCCGGGTGGGCGCCATGCTGCAGTCCGGCGGGCTGATGCCCGAGGTGACGGTGCGCGAGCTGGTCACGCTGGTGACGACCTTGCACCCCAAGCCCGAGCCGGTCGACCTGACGCTCAAGCGGGCCGGCATCGACAAGTTCGCCGACCAGCGGGTGGACCGGCTGTCCGGCGGCCAGACCCAGCGGGTCCGGTTCGCGCTGGCCATCTGCGGCAAGTCCGAGCTGATCGTGCTGGACGAGCCGACCACGGCCATGGACGTGGAAACCCGCCGGCTGTTCTGGGACAGCATGAAGGCCGAGGTGGCCGAGGGCCGCACGCTGCTGTTCGCCACCCACTACCTGGAAGAAGCCGACCAGGCCGCGGACCGGATCCTGGTCATCAACCGGGGCCGGCTGCTGGCCGACGGCACCCCGGCCGAGATCAAGGCCAAGGCAGGCGCCAGGCGGATCACGTTCCACCTGGACCAGGTGGACGAGCAGTTCCTGCTCGGCCTGCCCGGCCTGGTGAACCTGGAGGTCAGGCGCGACTTCGTGCAGATCCAGACCAGCGACTCCGACGCCACGCTGTACGGGGTACTGGACGCGGGCCTGCGGCCGCATGGCATCGAGGTCACCGGCCTCGGCCTCGAGCAGGCCTTCCTGGCCATCACCGCGGAAGACGACGCCGCCGCCGGCGGCAGCGCGCAAGCAGGGGAGACGATCTGAGATGAGCGGCACACTGGCGCTGGCCAAGACCGAAATATCAAGGCTCCGGCGGAACAAGCGGTACCTCATCTTCACGGTCGCCCTGCCCGTGATGTTCTACCTGATCTTCGGGAAGCAGAAGGCAACCGGGTACGGCGTCTCGTTCGCGGCCTTCTACATGGTCGGCATGGCCGCCTTCGGCGCCTTCAGCGGCGCGTTCAACAACAACACGATCCGGATCTCGCAGGAGCGCAAGGACGGCTGGATCAGGCAACTCCGGCTCACGCCCCTGCCGGCCAGCGCCTACGTGGTGGCCAAGATCCTGGCCTCGATGGTGACCACCGTGCCGTCCATCGTGATCGTGTTCCTGCTCGGCCGCTTCTACGGTGACGTCCACATGGCGGCCTGGAAGTGGATCGTGTGCGCCATCGCGATCTGGATCGGCACGCTGATCTTCGCGGCGCTGGCCGTCGCGCTCGGCTACAAGCTCGATCCCGATTCGGTCCAGCCGGTCACCATCGTCGTGTTCTTCTTCTTCTCGATCTTCGGCGGCCTGTGGTTCCCGCTGAGCGGTGCGCTGCAGAAGTTCGGCGAGTTCACGCCCACCTACCAGGTCGTCAAGATCACCACCGACGTGATCGGCCATGGCACCGCGGCCGTGGCCAACGTGGTCGGCATCGTGGTCTGGTTCGTGATCTTCGTGGCGCTGGCCACCTTCGCGGTCCGCTCCACGGCGGAGACGGTCTGAGCCGGCCATGACGAGACAGACCCGGCCAGCGCCACGGGGGCCTGGCCGGGACGTGGGGGACCACGGGGCGTGCCAGCACTGGCACGCCCCGGTGGCGTACCGGGGGAAACGTGGCAGCATGGATACGAGGTGACGATGCGATGGCGATGAGAGGGCTGAACCAAACGGGCTCTGGCCGGACCGGGCATGACCAGGCCGCAATCGCCGACGCCGCCGGGCCAGCGCACGACGAGGCCGCAGCGGAGCAGTCCCTGGAGCCCCGGCCCGGCCTGATCGCGAACGGCTTCGGCCTGCGGCGCAGGCCGGGGGTACCGGGGACGGGGAACACGTGGCGCTGGTTCTTCTGCGGTGTCTGGCTGGTCTACCTCATCGCGCCGGTCAGTCACCTGTTCAACCACCGCAACGGGGTGCTGTGGATCGCCGGCGGCCTGGTCATCGCGGTCGCCTTCGCCTGCCTGTACGTGCCTGTCGTGGCCAACTCGATCGGCCGGCCGGACCTGGGCCGCGTCGGCCTGCTTATCCTCGCCGTGCTCGCGGCGCTGGCTTGCGTGGTCTACGGCAAGGACTGGACGCCGCTGTGGATCTACGTGTCCGCGGCGGCCGGCATGATCCTCCCCTCCGGGCCGGGCGGCCGGCGGGTGGCCATGAGCGGGGTCCTGGCCGTAGGGCTCTGCTACCTGTTCTTCAGCTGGCTCTCGCACGACGACCCGACGGATTTCCTGATCGTGCTGCTGCCCGTCCTGCTCATCGGCGTGGCCATGATCGGCTTCCGGATGCAGATGGATCTCATGCACGAGCTGGCCGCGGCCCGGGAGACCGTGGCCAAGCTGGCCGCCAACTCCGAACGGCTCCGGCTGGCCCGGGACATGCACGACCTGACCGGGCAGTCGCTGTCGATGATCACGCTGAAGTCGGAGCTCGCCGCCAAGCGGCTGGGCAAGCTGCCCGCCTCTGCCGAACGCGACCTGGTCCTCGGCGACCTCGGCGACATCGGCCGGGTCAGCCGGCAGACGCTGCACGACATCAGGGAGGCGGTCTCCGGCTACCGCCGCCCGACGCTGGCCATCGAGGCGATCACGGCCAGGAACGCGCTGGAGGCGGCCGGCATCCGGCTCGACGACGATCCCGGGCTGACCCTGCGGTCGGGCACGTTCGACGCCGAAGCGGAGGCGGTGCTGGCCTGGTGCCTGCGCGAGGCCGTAACCAACGTGATCCGCCACTCCGGCGCCAAGAACTGCCGGATCCGCCTGATCCAGCACCCCGGCGAGCTGTCCCTCGAGGTCAGCGACGATGGCCGCGGACCCGGCGGCCAGGACCCGGGCGCGGCCCACGGAGCCGGGCTGCGCGGCATGTCGGAACGGCTGTCCGCCGAAGGCGGCCGCCTGTCGCTCGGGGCGGCCGAACCCGGCGCCAGTCTCCGGCAGGCCCGCGGCTTCGAGCTGACCGCCACGGTCCCGGTTGACCGCTATGACGAGTGAGGCGCCGGTCCGGCTGCTGCTGGCCGAGGACCAGGTCATGATCAGGGAGGCGCTGGCCGCCCTGCTGTCGTTCGAGGGTGACATGGAGGTCGTGGCCCAGGTCGGACGGGGCGACGAGGTGCTCAAGGCGGCCCAGGAGACCAAGCCCGACGTGGCCGTGCTCGACATCGAGATGCCCGGCCTGGACGGCCTGGCCGCCGCCGCCGAGCTGAAGCAGGTGCTCCCCGGCATCAAGATCGTGATCCTGACCACGTTCGGCCGCCCGGGCTTCCTGCGCCGCGCCATGGAGTCCGGGGTCTCCGCCTTCCTGGTCAAGGACTCCCCGGCCGACAAGCTCAGCCAGACCATCCGCCGGGTGCTGGCCGGCGAGCGGGTCATCGACCCGGACCTGGCCGCCGCCGCCCTGGCCGACGGCCTCAACCCGCTCACCCCGCGCGAGCGCGACGTCCTGGAGGCGTCCGCCGACGGCGGGACGATCGCGCAGATCGCCCGCCAGCTCTACCTGTCCGAGGGCACCGTGCGGAACTACCTGTCCGCCTGCATCCAGAAGACCGGCGCCCGCAACCGGGCCGAGGCGCTGCACATCGCCTCCGAGCGCGGCTGGCTTTAGGATCCGGGGCGGCCCGCGGCAGACCATAAGATGAACTGCGTGACTTCACGTGGTTATCTTCGGTATCCGCATGTTCACGGTGAGCTGCTCGTCTTCGTAGCGGAAGACGACCTCTGGCTCGCACCCGCCGAAGGAGGCCGCGCCTGGCGGCTGTCCTCCGACGCCGCCCAGGTCAGCCACCCGCGATTCTCCCGGGACGGCACCCGGATCGCCTGGACGAGCTGGCGGGACGGCAGCCCCGAGGCCTACCTGACCGATCCCGACGGCAGCGCCGCGACCCGGCTTACCTACTGGGCCGACCACAAGACCCGGGTGGCCGGCTGGACCGCCGCGGGCGAGGTGCTGGCCGTCAGCGCGGCAGGCCAGGCCGATGCCCACTACAGCTGGGCCTACGCGGTCCCGGTCGAGGGCGCGCCGCCCCGGCGGCTGCCGTTCGGCCCGGTCAACGACCTGGCCCTGGAGCATGCGGCTACCGCGCTGCAGACCGGCCGGATGGGCGGCGAGCCCGCCTACTGGAAGCGCTACCGCGGCGGCACTGCGGGCAAGCTGTGGACCGCCAGCGCGGACGACCCCCTGTTCACCCGCATCCTGGCCGACCTCGACTCCCAGCTGACCAGCCCGATGCTGATCGGGGACCGGCTGTTCTTCCTGTCCGACCACGAGGGGACCGGCAACATCTACTCCTGCGCGCTGGACGGCACCGGCCTGGCCCGGCACACCGACCACGACGGCAGGTACGCCAGGAACCCGGCCACCGACGGCCAGCGGATCGTCTACCACGTGGCTGGCGACCTGTGGATCCTGGACGGCCCGGACGCCGCCGGGCCGCGCCGGCTCGAGGTCAGCCTCGGTTCCCCGGCCGCCGCCCGGGCGCCCCGCCTGATCACCGCGCGGGACCACCTGGGCAGCCTGGACTGCGACGAGACCGGCCAGGCCAGCGTGGTCGAGGTACGCGGCACCGTGCACTGGCTGACGCACAAGGACGGCCCGGCGCGCGCGCTGCACGTCGATCCCGAGGCCCGGGCCCGGATGCCCGTGGTCCTGGGTGCGGGCGGCCGGGTGGCGTGGGTCACCGACGCCGCCGGCCCCGACGCGCTCGAGATCGGGTCGGTCGATGGCGAGCCACGGCCCGTTCGGCACGCCGAAGGCCAGCTCGGCACGGTGCTGTGCCTGGCTGCTTCCCCGGACGGGGCTACGGTGGCCGCCGCCGCGCACGACGGCCGGCTGCTGGCCGTGGACGTGGAATCGGGGCAGGTCCGGGAGCTGGCCTCGGACGACGACGGGGCCGCCGACGGGCTGTGCTGGTCGCCGGACTCGGCCTGGCTGGCCTGGTCCCAGCCCGGGCCGTCGCCGCTGCGCCGGATCCGGGTGGCCCGGCTGGCCGACGGCGAGGTCATCGACGTGACCGACGGCCGGTTCGCCGACACCGGCCCGGTGTTCACCGCCGACGGGCTGTACCTGGCCTTCCTGTCGGTGCGCAGCTTCGACCCGGTCTACGACGCGCAGTCCTTCGACCTGACCTTCCCCTACGGCAGCCGCCCGTACCTGGTCCCGCTGGCCGCCGATACCCCTTCGCCGTTCGGCCCGCTGCCCGGTGGCCGCCCGGTGGGCCAGGATCCGCCGGACGAGGACAAATCAGATTCTGCCGAACGGCCCGTGGTCTGGCTCGACCCCGACGACCTGGCCAGCCGCGTGGTGGGCGTACCCGTGCCCGAGGCCAGGTACTCCGGCCTGGCCGCGGTCAAGGGCGGCCTGGCCTGGCTGCGCGAGCCGGTCACCGGCGTGCTGGGCGACAGCGCCGCGCGCGTCGAGGACGACTCGCCGCGTCCCTCGCTCGAGCGGTTCGACCTGCGCAAGCGCGAGGTCACCGAGCTGGCTGACGAGCTCGACTGGTTCGACGTCAGCGGCGACGGCACCCAGCTGGTCATCAAGGACCACGACGAGCTGCGGGTGGTGCCGTCCGAGGCCAAGGACGACCACGACTCCGACGAGGCGGTCACCGTCGACCTGTCGCGGGCCAGGTTCACCGCCGACCCCGCCGCCCTGTGGCGGCACGCCTACGGCGAGCTGGGCCGCATCATGCGCCGCAACTTCTGGACCCCGGACATGTCCGGCGTGGACTGGGACGGCGTGCTCGGGGACTACCAGCCGCTGCTGGACCGGATCCGCGGCGCGGATGACTTCGCCGACGTGCTGTGGGAGGCGGTGGCCGAGCTCGGCACCTCGCACGCCTACATCATCAAGGCCGGCGAGGACTTCTTCGGCGCCGCGGGCGACGGCCGCGCGGCAATGGGCCAGCTGGGCGCGGACATCTCGCGGGATGGTTCGGGGCGGTGGGTGGTGGACCGGGTGCTGCCGGGCGAGTCGTCCGACCCGCGCGCCCGCTCGCCGCTGGCCGCTCCCGGCGTGGCGGTCCGGCCCGGTGACGAGCTGGTGGCGGTGGACGGCCAGCCGGTCGACCCGGTCCGCGGCCCGTGGCCGCTGCTGGCCGGCACGGCCGGCAAGCCGGTCGAGCTCACTGTGCAGCCCGCATCCGGCCCGCGCCGCGCCGCGGTCGTGGTCCCGCTGCGGGACGAGCGGCGGCTGCGGTACCAGGACTGGGTGGCGGGACGGCGCCGCGTGGTCCGCGAGCTGTCCGAGGGGCGGCTGGGCTACCTGCACATCCCGGACATGATGGGGGAGGGCTGGGCCCATTTCCACCGCGACCTGCGCACCGAGCTCAAGTTCGACGGCCTGATCATGGACGTGCGCGGCAACGGCGGCGGGCACATCTCCCAGCTGGTGGTGGAGAAGCTGGCCCGGCGGGTCATCGGCTGGGACATCGGCCGCTGGGCCCAGCCCGAGTCGTACCCGGAAGAGGCCAGGCGCGGCCCGATGGTCGCCCTGGCCGACGAGTTCGCCGGCTCCGACGGCGACATCGTCACCGCGGCCATCCGCCTGCTCGACCTAGGGCCCGTGGTCGGCACCAGGACCTGGGGCGGCGTGACCGGCATCGACGGCATTCCCGGCCACGAGCTGGTCGACGGCACTCACTTGACCGTGCCCAGGTACGCGTTCTCGTTCGACCAGCTGGGCTGGGGGGTGGAGAATCACGGCGTCGACCCGGACGTGGAGGTGCTGATCTCGCCGGACGACTGGGCCGCCGGCCGGGACCCGCAGCTGGAGACGGCGGTCCGGCTCGCGCTCGAGGCGCTGGAGAAACAGCCCCCGCGGCCGCGGCCCGACCCGTCGTCCGGCCCGCGCAAGGGCCGCCCGCCGCTGCCGCCGCGGGCCCCGCGAACTTCGGCGACCGAGGGAGCGGCGTGATGGCCCGGGGCTACCTGCGTTACCCGCACATTCACGGTGACCTGCTCACCTTCGCGGCCGGGGACGACGTCTGGCTGGCCCCCGCCGCGGGCGGCCGTGCCTGGCGGCTGTCCGCCGACGCGGTCCAGGTCAGCTACCCGCGGTTCTGCAGGGACGGGACCCGGATCGCCTGGACCAGCTGGCGCGACGGCAGTCCCGAGGTCTACCTGACCGATACCGAAGGCGGCGCCGCGGTCCGGCTCACCTACTGGGGCGACCCGCAGACCCGGGTTACCGGGTGGACGGCCGGCGGCGAGATCCTGGCTGTCAGCGCGGCAGGCCAGCCGGCCATGAAGTACCGCCGGGCTTTCGCGGTCCCGGTCGAGGGCGCCCCGCCCCGGCCGCTGCCGTTCGGCCAGGTGAACGACCTGGCCCTGGAGGAGGGCGGCACCGCGCTGCTGACCGCCGCCGCGCGTGACGAGCCCGCCTACTGGAAGCGGTACCGCGGCGGCCGGGCCGGCAAGCTGTGGACCGCTCGCCCCGCCGACCCCCCACCCACCTCCCCTTCCCGCTTCACCCGGGTGCTGACGGAGCTGGACGGCCAGCTGGGCAGCCCGATGCTGATCGGGGACCGGCTGTTCTTCCTGTCCGATCACGAGGGGACCGGCAACATCTACTCCTGCGCGCTGGACGGCACCGGCCTGCGCCGGCACACAGATCACGACGGCATGTACGCCAGGAACCCGGCCACCGACGGCCAGCGGATCATCTATCACGTGGCCGGCGACCTGTGGCTGCTGGACGGTCCCGACGCCGCCGGGCCGCACCCGTTGGAGGTGACCCTCGGCTCGCCTTCGGCCGCCCGGGCCCCCCGGCTCATCTCCGCCGCCGACCACCTGGGCAGCCTGGACTGCGACCGGACCGGCCAGGCCAGCGTGGTCGAGGTGCGCGGCACGGTGCACTGGCTGACGCACCAGGACGGCCCGGCCCGGGCCCTGCACGTCGATGCCGAGGCCCGGGCCCGGATGCCGCGGGTGCTCGGCCAGACCGGCCGGGTGGCCTGGGTCACCGACGCCGGCGGCCCGGACGCGCTGGAGACCGCCGCGGTATCCGGCGAGCCCGGCACCGCCCGGATTGCCGAGGGCGAGCTCGGTCACGTGATGGACCTGGCCGCCTCGCCGGACGCGGCCACGCTGGCCGTGGCGGCGCACGACGGCCGGCTGCTGACCGTGGACGTCGCCTCCGGCCGGGTCGCCCAGCTGGCCGCGGGTGGCGACGGGCCGGTCGAGGGCCTGTGCTGGTCGCCGGATTCGGCCTGGCTGGCCTGGTGCCAGCCCGGACCACGGCCGCTGTCCCGGATCCGGGTCGCCCGGCTGGCCGACGGCGAGATCATCGACGCGACCGACGGCCGGTTCGCCGACACCGATCCCGTCTTCACCGCCGACGGGCTGTACCTGGCCTTCCTGTCGGTGCGCAGCTTCGACCCGGTCTACGACGCGCAGTCGTTCGACATGTCGTTCCCGTACGGCGGCCGCCCCTACCTGCTGCCGCTGGCGGCGCAGACCCCGTCTCCGTTCGGGCCGCTGGCCGAAGGGCGGCCGCCGGGCGGCGAGTCCGGCGACTCCCGCGATTCCCGCGACGACTCTGCCGAGCCGGCCGCGGTGACGATCGACGCCGACGGCCTGACCGGGCGCGTGGTGCCGATCCCGGTGACCGAGGCGCGCTACTCCGCGCTGCAGGCGGTCAAGGGCGGCCTGGCCTGGCGGCGCGGGCCGGTCAGCGGCGTGCTCGGCGAGGGCGGCGCGGCGGTGGACGACGACACGCCGCGCCCGGCGCTGGAGCGCTACGACCTGCGCAAGCGCGAGGTGACCGAGCTGGCCGACGAGCTCGACTGGTTCGACGTCAGCGGCGACGGCACCCGCCTGGTCGTCCGCGACCACGATGAGCTGCGGGTCATGCCGTCATCAGGCAAGCGCGACGACGACGGCGAGTCCGTCACGGTCGACACCTCGCGGGCCAGGTTCACCGCCGACCCGGCGGCCATGTGGCGGCACGCCTTCGCCGAGGCGGGGCGGATCATCCGCCGGGACTTCTGGACCCCGGACATGTCCGGTATCGACTGGGACGCCGTGCTGGCGGACTACCGGCCGCTGCTGGACCGGATCCGCGGTGCCCCGGACTTCGCCGACCTGCTCTGGGAGCTGCTCGGCGAGCTCGGCACCTCGCACGGCTACGTGGCCCAGGCCGACGAGGACGGCGCGGGCCGGCGGCCCGGTCGTGGGCCAGCTGGGCGCGGACATCTCGCGGGATGGTTCGGGGCGGTGGGTGGTGGACCGGGTGCTGCCGGGCGAGTCGTCTGACCCGCGGGCCCGTTCGCCGCTGGCCGCGCCCGGCGCGGGCGTCCATGCTGGCGACGAGCTGGTGGCGGTGGACGGCCAGCCGGTCGACCCGGTGCGCGGCCCGTGGCCGCTGCTGGCCGGGACCGCCGGCCTGCCGGTCGAGCTGACCGTCCAGCCCGCCGCCTCGGGCCCGCGCCGCGCCGCGGTCGTGGTGCCGCTGCGCGGCGAGCGGCGGCTGCGCTACCAGGACTGGGTGGCCAGCCGTCGCCGGCTGGTCCGCGAGCTGTCCGAGGGGCGGCTGGGCTACCTGCACATCCCGGACATGATGGGGGAGGGCTGGGCTCACTTCCACCGTGACCTGCGCACCGAGATGGGCCGCGACGGGCTGATCTTCGACGTGCGCGGCAACAGCGGCGGGCACATCTCCCAGCTGGTGGTGGAGAAGCTGGCCCGGCGCGTCATCGCCTGGGGCACCGGCCGCTGGCTGCAGCCGGAAACCTGGCCGCTGGAGGCCCGCCGCGGCCCGATGGTCACGGTGGCCGACGAGTTCGCCGGCTCCGACGGCGACATCGTCACCGCCGCCGTCCGTGTGCTCGGCCTGGGCCCCGTGGTCGGCGCCAGGACCTGGGGCGGCGTGGTCGGCATCGAGGGCTATCAGTCCCTGGTCGACGGCACCAGCATCACCGTGCCCCGGTTCGCGTTCTCCTTCGACGAGTACGGCTGGGGGGTGGAAAACCACGGCGTCGACCCCGACGTCGAGGTGCTGAACACCCCGGACGACCAGGCCGCCGGCCGCGACGCGCAGCTGGAGACCGCCGTTCAGCTGGCCCTGGAGGCACTAGACAAGCAGCCGCCCCCGCTCCCGCCGGACACCGCCACCGGCCCGGTCAAGGCCCGCCCCCCGCTCCCCCCGCGCCCCAGCTGATGCCCGACCCCGCCCCGCCCTCTCCCGGTGCCGCCCCGCCGGCGGCCGCCGCCCCGTCTACGGCCGCCGCCCCGTCTACGGCCGTCTCGGGTCACCGGTCGGTTCGGTGCCTGGCCCTGATGGCCTCGGTGGCAGCCGTCGTGGTCACCGCCGACGCGGTCTCCAAGGCCCTGGTCCTCGGCCACCTGGCCGGCCATCCGCCGGTCCGGCTGCTAGGCGGCCTGATCACGCTGTCCCTGACCTTCAATGCAGGCGCCGCGTTCAGCCTCGGCACCTCCTACACCGTGATCATCACCCTGTTCGTGTGCGGCGTGATCGCCTTCGTCGTGCACACCGCCCGGCGGCTGCGCAGCCTGGCCTGGTCGGCCGGGCTCGGCCTGCTGCTCGGCGGGGCCGCCGGGAACCTCGGCGACCGGCTGTTCCGCGCCCCTGGCCCCATGCGCGGCCGGGTCATCGACTGGATCAACCTGCCGCACTTCCCGTGGACCTTCAACCTGGCCGACAGCTCCATCACCTGCGCGGCTGTCCTGATCGCCCTGCTAGCCCTACGTGGCCTCCGACTCGACGGCACCCGAGCCTCCGCCGCCCCGGCCGCCCCGGCCCCTGCCGCCACCCCGGCCTGCGAGCACTCCGCCGGGCCGGACCCCATGCAAAGTCCCTGACCTCACCACCCGGACCTGCTAGCAGGCCGCCCCAGCCGCATGGTCCCGGGCCGGGTGGTCCCGGAGGAGCATTATCCCGGCCAGGAGGGCCCCGGGCCGGGATCGCTGGGCGGCGCCGGCCCGCGGGCGGATCGCCGTCCGGCCGGTGCGCGCTGGGCACCCGGCCGCGCGGCGCGGGCCGGCGTGTCCGGTCCGGCGGCTGCTCACCGGGCCTGGGTGCCTCACCCGCCTCATGACCCAATGCCGCTTAGCTTGTTTTAGGTAATGCCGCGGTGCGGGTGTTATCCCTGGTTAGGACAGGGTTGACGAGTTTGATGGTCGCGGGGGCATCGTGGCGTGTGCCGTGCTGGCCGGGCTTCTTGACCCGGTAGGAGTTGTGCCGGGCTCGCTTGACGACGCGCGGGTAGCTGCGTTCGCGTTTCTCGTTGAGCTTCCGCGGGTCGGCGATGCAGGCCATGACGCGGTCGAGGAGCCGTTGTCGCTGGTCAGGGGGGGAAAGCCGGGTCATCGGCCCGGCGGATGATGCGGATGGCCCGCTTGAACTTCACCCGGTCGGGGTCGATGCCGGCGTTCGTGGCGGCGGTGCAGATCAGGGCGGTGACCGCATAATGGGTGAGGAAGTAGCCCCAGATCTCCTGCTTGACCATGTCCGGGGACTGCGAGCGCAGGATCTTTCCCGGGCCGCGCAGGAACGTCTTGACCTGCTTGTTCCCGGTTTCATGTTCCCAGCGTTCGTGGTACGCGGCCGCCAGGACCGGGGCGGGCGCGTCCGTCCATGTCGTGATGGTGGTGATCAGGGCGATGACCTCGTCTTTCCCGTCGCCGTCGCGATCGGGGACCATGTATTCGACCACCCGGACGCGGCGGGCTTTGCCTGGGTCCAGGTCCTCGCCGCCCCGGGCCGCGTCGATGAGCTGCTGCCTTGCACCGCCCCTGATCTTGGGATTGACCAGCACGGATGTGTAGGAGCCGTCACGGTGGAACTCCAGCGGCTGCAGGGTCAGGTCCGCCTTGACCCGCCACAGCAGCGCGGCCCCGGTGCCCGCGGCCGTGCACCAGTCCTGCCAGTTATAGAAGTTCCGGTCCGCGATCAGCAGCCAGTCCTCTTCCAGCCGCGGGTACAGCTCCCGCGCCAGCGACTGCTCGCCGCTGCCTTTGGAGACGCACGGCCCGATCGCCGCCAGCACCGGAGCGTGCGACGCGCACTCGCCGATCGTCACGGCCCTGGCCTTGGGAAACGCCGCCGGGGTGCCGTCCTTCCCGGCACCGGGGTACCCGAACTCCGCCGCGTTCGCCTTCGTGCCGGGCACGTCCCATTCCAGGCCGTCGATGCTCATCTTCCGCCATGGCCCGAGGAACGCGCCTTCGGTCTCCAGCGTCGCGACCGGCCGCGCGACCTGCGCGAACGTCTCCTTCACCGGCTCGTGGCCGAGCCTTTGCCGGGCCTGGGTGATCCCGCCCGTGGTCACGTCCGCCTGCGAGTCATCCCAGCAGCCCCAGCCCGCAAGCGTTTCCGTGATCCGGGTCCAGACCTCCTCATAATCCTCTTCGGCGAACAGGGCCAGGCCCATCACGAAATACACCATGACCTGCGGCGGGAGCTTGCCACCCCTCCGCTTCGCCGTCTTCCCCGTCACCTCGACGGCCTCGTCGACCGCATCGCGGGACACCCAGGACGCCAGCACGCCCAGGGAGATCCAGTCGCTCAAACGGCCCCCGGCCACACCGCCAGTCTGTGCCATGACCCGCGATCATGCCGGCAACCAGCCGAACCGTCCCGAGGGACACGCCAGGCAAACCAAGATCAACTTACGCTAAGCGGCATTGCCTCATGACCGGGTGATAAGTTCCGCGATGCGGAATTACTGCGGTTGATTCGGTCATGCGGTTGATTACCGGTATTCGAGCACGAGGCCCGGCCCGAGTAGACGCCGGACAGAGCCGATGTACTTGTGGATGATGTTGACGGCGCTGCCGGGCGGGTCCTGCCCCCCGCAGGAGATCGATGATGTCATCGATGGAGGCGAGCTGATTGGCTCTTATCACCAGCAGAACTAGGAGTGCGCGCTGCTGGCCTGGACCCCGATCCAGCTCGGCTGGGCCACGCCAGGCGCGCACCGGGCCGAGCAGGCTGAACCGGACGTTCACTGGCATGTCACCGCTTCGCGGTAGCTTCTACCGGGCCTATGGCACTGCGCGGCCGGCCATTTAGCGGAAACCACGATGGCGAAAGTGCCACATCCGCGAGCGGGGAAAATATCCTTGCCTAGCGGCTCTCTGCTCAAATGCTGCCCATTCCGCTGGGCATGCCGTATTCCCGCTGAACAATGTTGTGATCCTGCTGAATTGATCCGGCTAATGCTCCAGCGACACTTATGGGTCTCGGCGTAACGCTGGCCGGGATGCGGGCAACAGGCGGTCCAGGTGGTAGTCGATGACGGCTTGAGCTTGCTGGATCGAGGACTGGCCGGCCAGGACGCTCGTGGCAAGTCCCGCGGACATGGCCGTCAGGCTGAAGGCTTCCAGATCCGGGTCCAGGTTAACCGGCGTGTCGTCGGCGGCCTGGGCCGCCCGCAACTGGGCGGCCACCACGTCGATCACCGCGTCGGAGTTCTTGACCAGCGGCGCGATGGCCAGCGCCGGATCGGTCAGCGAGAGCGCCAGGTAGGCCGTGTAAACGACGTAGAAAGTGCGCCTGTCGTCGTCGGCGGGCAGCGCCTCGGCGAGGATGGCCGCGATCACGTCGCGTGGGCTAGCCAGGCCGCCTGACTCGCTGGCCTCCTTGAACCGCGCCACCGCCCGCGCGCCAAACCGGGCCGCCAGGTGCTGCATAGCGGCCAGCAGGAGCTCTTCCTTAGTGCCGAAGTAGTACTGGACTAGCCGCAGGGACACGCCGGCCTCGGCCGCGACCTCACGCATGCCGGCGGCGTGCAGCCCGCGCACGGCGGCCGTCCGGAGCAGCGCCTCCGCAATCTGCCGCCGCCGCTCCTCGTGATCGACCCGCTTCGGCACCCGCTCACCGTATCTTTCTTTACCCGTCCTTTACTCATCTGGCCCCTTCATGATACAGTCGTATCATTAGGAGGCGGGCAGGACGGCCCGCTAGGTAGCGTCCCGCGAGGAGGCTGAACGTGCTGGCACCCAAGGCCGAGGTGGGATCGTGGGTGAGCGAAGCAGCTAGAGAGAAGTTCATGGCCGCCTACGAGCGGGTCTTCGCGCTGTGGCCGCAGCCGGTGGAAGAGTTCGATATCGAGACCGCGACCACGACCACGCGGGTGCATGCCTACCGGCCTCATCCCGGCGGGGAGCCGGTCGTGCTGCTCACCGGGGCCGGGTTCAACGCCTCGGGCTGGTACCCGCACGTCGCCGCGCTCGCCAAGGCCGGCCCGGTATACGGGGTCGACGCGCCCGGCGACCCGAACCCCAGCATCCTGCGCGCCCCGCTCACCCCGCCGGAGTCCTGCGCGGCCTGGCTGGATGAGCTGCTCGGCAAGCTCAGCGACCGCCCGGCGCACCTGGTCGGGCTGTCCTGGGGCGGCTGGGTGGCCATGAACCAGGCGATCCGCGCGTCCGGGCGGGTCGCCTCCATCACACTGCTCGACCCCGCCGGGCTCACCAAGCTCGACGCCCGCTTCTGGTGGTGGTTCACTATCAGCGGCCTGGCCAGCCTGACCCCGGTGCCGCTGCGCCGCCGCCTCGCCCGGTGGCTGGACAGCCCGGCCATGCTGGAGCGGGAGCTGATGACGCTCATGTGGGCAGGCAGCCGCGGCTACCGGATGGAGCCGAAGTTCCCCGCCATCCTCACCGACGACGAACTCCGCGCGATCAGCGTGCCGGTCCTGCTGATCACCGGTGCGCGCAGCGCCATGCTGACCCCGGCGGAGGCCCGCGCCCGGGGAAGCCTCATGCCGCACGCGCAGGTCGCCATCGTGCCCGGCAGCCACGGCGGCTTCAACCGGATCGACGAGCTGAACGACCGGATCGCCGCCTTCATCCAAGCCCAGGCCGCCGGCCAGCAGGCGGCGCAGCCGGCACCGCCGCAGGCCGCCAGCTAACCGGAAACGCTCAGGCCGGGCCCTGCTCGAGACCGACGACGATCTTGCGCAGCGCGGCCGCCAGGACCTGCTTCTCGTCCCCGCCGAGCGGCGCCACCACGTGCGCCTCCTCGCAGTTGAACTGCGGGAAGAGCTCGGCCATGAGCTTGGTCCCGGCCGGGGTCAAGATCATGAGCACCCGGCGGGCGTCCTCCGGGTGCGCGCGCCGCTGGATCAGGCCGCGCTTCTCCAGCGTGCCTGCCACCCCGGTCAGGGTGCCCTTGGAGATGCCCGCCTCGGCCGCCACGTGCCGGGTCTCGATCTCCTCCCAGATCCATACCACCCACAGCACCACCCACCCGGTCCAGGTGAGGTTGTAGGGGGCCAGCACGGTGTGCTCGAAGTGGTTCCTGATGGCTCCGGCCGCCCGGTACAGGTTGCTCACCGCCGCCATGGCGGGCATGTCCAGCGGCATCGCGGCCAGGCGCTCGTTCACCGCGGCTTCAGTGGCGGACAAGGTCTTGTGCTCCTCGGTCCCGGCCTGGCTGCCCGCCGTACGCGGCGCCCGGGCGACCACGCTGAACGCGGCGCCAGGACCGGCACCTGAAGCAGCACCGGGAGCGCCGCCGGTCGGCTCTGGTCGCGTCCTGGCCCTGCTCACAGGCTGATCCTATGCGCACCAGGCCTCACGCCGATCCGGCCAGCGCCAGGAACGCCGACACCAGCCGTTCGCCCGCAGCCGGGCCTCATCCGACCGGGCGGCGGTCTCGGCCGTGAGCTGATCCGGGTCCAGGCCGAGCGCCCGGGCCTGCTGGCGGCCGCCGAAGCAGATGCCCAGCACCGGCACCCCCGCGGCGTGAGCCCGGCGCAGGAAGGCCAGCTCGTCGTCGATCCAGGTCCCGATGCGGTACCACGATCATCTGCACCGCCTCCAAGCCCCCAGCTATCTAATAGATGCGGTGAACTGCCTGTAGGTTGCGCAAACTAGGCGAAGAGCCGTACAGCCGCTGGTATAAGACCGGACCCGGTCACAACCGGTGCGCGAAGTCGGCCGACTTGACCAGCAGGCCTGCGGGAGTGAATTCCAGCTCGAGCTTCAGGACCTTCAGGCCCGGCTCCGCTAGCGCGGGAATGACGCCAGACCCCTCCAGCGCCGCGATGGCGACCATCGCCGTCTGCTTGAACGTGTTCGCGAATAGCCGCGAATCTTTTTCCCCGGCCAGTGTCTCGGCCGATACCTGGCACGCGGCCAGCCTGGCCGCCACATCGGCTGCCGGGTTGGCCATGGCGGCCAGGAAAGCATGGGCCGCGGGATTGACCGACGCCTTGGCCTTCTGATCCACGCGGATCTGCTGGGCGACGCAAGGCAGTTCCTCGGCCAGGATGATGCGCTGGATGCCGGCGGCCACCCACTTGGCCGTCTCGGGTAGCGAGGTCAGCGGGGGTTGGTCCGCACGCCAGAGAGCGTCGAGTTCTGTCTGCACCGCCGCCGGGACCCGCGCATCAGCGTCCGGGCCGGCACCGCCGTCCGCCGCCGCCCGGGCGATCACGCTCAGCTGGCTGATCAGCCGCTGGCCGTAGCTCGCCGGATCGTCGTCCAGGCGCTGCAGCGTCCGCAGCCGCTGCGGGTCGAGCAGGGCATGCACGATCCAGCCGGCTCCGTCCAGCCGTCCCCACATCCAGTCACTGGCCCGCCATGAGTACTTGTAGAAGGCGCCGAAATGGTGCAGCTGAAGACCGGTGAGCTTCTGGGTGGCCTGGTTCCTGGGGTCGAGATCGGTGCCCGTGTCCGCACTGACCTGGATGAGCTCCAGCGGCTGATCGGCCAGCCCGGTATCGGGCAGCAGCGCGGCGTGAGCGATATGCAGCTGAGCCAGCCGGCTGGCGATCACGTCCGGATCCTGGCCCAGGTACTCCAGCACCGGGTCGTCCGCGGGCAGCAGCGCGGCCAGCAGCGGTGTCGCCTCCGCCACGGCCGCGCTCAGCAGGCGCCACCCCTCGGCCAGCTCGGCCGCACCCTGTTGAGCAGCGGCCCAGTGTCCGGCCAGCGAGGTGCTCAGCGGCTGGCCGGGCAGGGCGCTGCGCACGATGCCGGTCAGGTCCAGCGCCGCCGCCGACGGCGCGGGCAATGCGCCGTGCACGTCGCCCCGGGCCCGGGCCAGGCCCTGTCGCTGATCCCGGTCCGGCACGGCCAGGTAGGCGCGGTTGATGAGCGCCAGGGTGATGGTCTTGGCCGCGTCGTACCCGCGCCGGCCCAGCTGGCCGAGGGCACCGAAATCGCCTGGCGCCGGTACCTCGCCGGGCAGCGCGTCGGCCAGGTCCGCCGCTACTCTGGCCCGCAGCCGGCTGGTCCGCTCCCCTGCTGTCGGGTTCGGCGCGTCGTCGTCGAGCGGTATCGCGGACGGGTCAAGCTGCCGCAGCGCCTCCTCGACCAGCAGGCCGGCCTGGCCGTCGGATACCCGGCCGCGGTACTGGTCGTACATGGCCGGGGTGACCAGGCGGCCGGTTACCCGGTCAGCGATCGCGGCCAGCTGCCGGTAGGCGTCGATCCGCACCCGGACCGACTCGTTGTGCGCCCGGATCTCGGCCAGGTCGGTGGAAATCGCCTGAGACGTCATGGCCGACAAGTCCCTGAGCAGGGCGGCGCCGAGCAGCGGCATCGTGGCGTCGGTGGGGATGGCCGTGGGGGCCGCGGTCGGGACCACGTACAGCAGGATGCGGCGCACCTCCTGGTCGGCCGGCCGGTCGAACACGGCCCGGACCGCCGCGGCGATGGGCCGGTTGGCCAGCAGGCCGCCGTCGGCGACGAAACAGCTGCTGGTCGCGTTGGACAGGCCGGTCATGTCCGGGTGCAGCTGATCGCACGAGTCCGGTCCGATGGTCAGGTGCGAGGGCTCGAAGGCCACCGGGAACGAGGCGGTACACCGTCCGGCCAGGGCGAGCTGCTCGGCCGCGCCGCCGGCAGCCAGCTGATCGGTGCCGAAGTGGAACAGGCCGTGATGATCCACGTCGCTGACCAGCGTGTTGTAGTCGTCCACGAAACGGCTCGGTTCGCCCGCCAGGAACGTCGTGGTGATGAAGACATCCGTGGGCCGCGGACCGGCCGCGACCGCGGGGCTCGCGCCTGGATCGGGTGCCGTGATCGACTGCAGGGCCTTCCTGAGACCCGTCAGGAGCTGCCCGTCGCCCTGCAGCAGGGAGGGCGTCGGCGAATCGTGTGGATCGCGCAGCAGGGTGCCGAAGGAGCCCTGGTCCAGCCACAGCTCGCGCAGCGACCCGATGTCCGCATTGTGCACGTTGGCCAGGCCCAAGATGGCCGCGTTGATCCCGCCGGCCGAAGTCCCGGACAGCACGTCGACAGACACATCGGCGCTGAGCAGATCCAGCAGGCTCTGGTAACAGCCCTGGACCCGTTGCGCCAGCTCGCTGGCTTTATTGCCGCTATGCAGCAGGAGGTTCAGCTCGCGGGCGATGCCGCCCATCCAGATGCACAGGCTGACACCGCCCGTCATGACCACGGCCAGCCGGATTTCCTGCCGGAGATTATCGGCCGAGCTACTAACATCATCCGGACCAGTATCAGCAGGCACGTTCATCCCCAAGCCCCCAGAAATCCCCGGCTCCGCCCATGCCGCGAAGGTAAAATTATGGTAAACGGGAAATTATCAGCCGTAGCCGGATCCGTACAGGCCTCAATCCGGCCCCGCCTGGTTTCCGGGTCGGCCGGTCTCGGGCCCACCGATCTACACTTGGGCCTGCGACTGCGGCGGGAAGCCGGGCGAGGCGTGGCCAAGGCGCGCATTCAGGCTGATCCCGGCCCAGGCAATGACGCTCCCACGTTCACCGGTGAGGAACTCGCTGAGGCGTGGGGCATACGTGAGTGATCGTCTCATCTTCCACCTGCTAGACGAGCCCGTCCCGGCCCTCGCGGACCCATTTCCCCGCGATGACCCGTTGCCAGGCGCCTACGAACTGCACTTGCCTGCCGACGACGTGACTATCTGTATACCCTCACCGAGCACGAGGGCAAAGAGGTCATCAGCGTGCAACACGTAAGCGTCGACACCTGACTGTCGCTGGCGAACGGTACGGCGGGCTTGGCAAGGGGCTTGCTTAGCTGGAGCCGCCTATGGGCCGCGACCCCAGGAGTCCCGCCTCCGCCGGGAGGTGCAAGGCACCACCGTCAGCGCGCGCCAACCTGGTCCCGACTCAGGGCCGGTTAGCCACGGCTCAGCCCAGCAGCGGCTCAGTCCAGGAGCCGGCGGGCGGCCTGCTCGATATCCGTCTCGGCGACGAGCACGTGCGCGGCGGCGTCGCCCAGCGGGATGAAGCTGTCGGCCGAGGTGACCCTGGCCATCCGGCCCCGGTACCCAGCGTCGGCCAGCCCGGTGATCACCCCCTCGGACACCCCGCCGGACTGCCGTGTCTCGTCCACGACCAGCACGCGGCCGGTCAGCTCGGCTTCGGCCTGCAGCTGCTCGGCCGGCAGCGGGGCCAGCCAGCGCAGGTCGAACACCCGGGCTCCCACCCCGTCCGCGGCCAGCCGCCGCGCCACCCGCAACGACATCGGCACCCCGTTGCCGAACGTGACCAGGGTCAGGTCGGTGCCACCGCCGTAACTGCGGCCCTGCCCGATCGGAACGTGCTCCTCCGCCCACCGGGCCGGCCCGGCGTAGGGCGACAGCCAGCCCCCGTCGCCCGGCTGGAACAGGTCACGGGTGTGATAGAGCGCGATCGGCTCCAGGAACACGCAGACCGTGCCGTCCACTGAGGCCGCGGCCAGGCAGCTGCGCAGCATGGCCGCGGCGTCCCCGGCCCGGGCCGGCACGGCCACCACCAGGCCCGGAATGTCGCGCAGCACGCCGACCGCATTGTCGTTGTGGAAGTGACCGCCGAAGCCCTTCTGGTAGGCCAGGCCCGCCACCCGCACGACCATGGGGTTGCGGTACTGCCCGGCGGAGAAGAACTGCAGGCTGGCCGCCTCGCCGCGCAGCTGGTCCTCGGCGTTGTGCAGGTAGGCCAGGTACTGGATCTCCGGGACCGGGAGCAGGCCGGAGATCCCGGCGCCGAGCCCGAGTCCCAGGATGGCCTGCTCGTCAAGCAGCGTGTCGAAGACCCGGCCGACGCCGAACCGCCGGGCCAGGCCCCGGGTCACCCCGTACACGCCGCCCTTGCGGCCGACGTCCTCGCCGAACACGAGCAGCCCGGGGTAGGCCACTAGCGCGTCAGCCAGGCCGCGGTTGATGGTATCGGCCAGGGTGAGCGGCCCAGCGTCTTCGGGGAGCCGGGAGCCGAAGGCAGCCGCACGGCCCGCCGGCGGCGCGGCGGCCGCGGCCCGCCGCGCCACCAGGTCCGGGCGGCGCGGTGCCAGCGGGGCCGTCACCTCGGCCCGGCTGGCTAGCCCGCGGTGCCGCGCGGCCTCGTCGGCGATGATCCGGACCCGGGCGCGCAGCGCCTCGTACCGGCTGATGACCTGCTCCGGGCTGAGCAGGCCGGCCGCCACGATCAGCCGCGCGGTGCCTAGCAGCGGGTCGCGGGCGTAGTCCGCGGTGACCTCGGCCTGGCTCCGGTAGCTGACCTCGGCGTCGCTGCCGGCGTGGCCGAGGAAACGCACCACCCTCAGGTGCAAGAACGCGGGGGAGCGGCTGGCCCGCACGTACGCAGCGGCTTCCGAGGCGGCGTCATAACAGGCCGCCGGGTCGCAGCCGTCAGCGCTGAAGTAACGCAGCGAAGGCCGCCCGGAGTGGGCCGCGGCCACCCAGCCGTCCGGGGTGCGCACGCTGATGCCCAGGCCGTTGTCCTCGCAGACCAGCAGCAGCGGCATCGGCAGGCCCTGGTAGGCCGTGCGGCAGGCGGCGTTGATGGCACCCGTCGCCGTGGAGTGACTGGCCGAGGCGTCCCCGAAACTGGCCACGGCGATCGCGTCGGCGGGCCACGGCGAGGCCAGGCCGAGCTTGCCGGACCGGCCGATGGAGAACGCGATCCCGACCGCCCGCGGCAGGTGCGACGCGATCGTGGAGGTCTGCGGGATGACGGCCAGGCCGTGGTGGCCGAACACCTTATGGCGGCCGCCCGCGATCGGCTCGTCGCTGGCGCCGGTCAGCCCGAGCAGGACGTCCCGCAGCGCCTGCGACCCGGGCACCTGGGCGGCGCGGGCCAGGTAGAAGGCACCGGAGCGGTAGTGCAGCAGCGCCGGGTCGGTGGGGCGCAGCACCGCCGCCACCGCCGCGTCGGCCTCATGGCCGGCGGATCCGATCGTGTAGTAGCCGTGGCCCTCGGCGCGCAGGTACCGGGCCGCCAGGTCCAGGTGCCTGCTGCCGGCCTGGGCGTCGAACAAGGCGACCACCTGCTCGCCGGTAAGCCGGGTCCCGGCCCGCACCGGCGCCGCCCGGTCGGCCGCGGCCCGGTCCGCGCCGGCGCCGCAGGGCAGCCCGCGCACGGCCGCCACGAACCGCCGGTCGAGCTCGGTTTCCTGTGTGGTCTCCGGCATCAGCTGCTCCCGCGGATACGTCAGTCGGCCAGGCGGAACGAGGCGTCCGCGATCAGCTCAGCCACATCCATCTGCGCCTTCGGCAAGGATCCTGAGTAATCCCAGTTCGACTGCCAGCGGGTGAACTGGTCGAGGACCCAGACGCCGGACTGGCGCGACCCGTTGCCCGGCCGGCCGTTGCCGCCGACCGGCAGGTGCGCCTCCGCGCCCGAGGTGGTGAACTCTTCCCGAACGGCCCCGTGCACGATCACCGTGCCCAGCGAGGTACGGCGCTGGCCGGCGGTACCGAACCCGGAGAACAGCGCGGCCTGCACGGCCAGGTCGATGTCCGCGCTCGGCGTGACCACCATGGGGTTCGTCCCGCCCAGTTCCAGGCAGGCCGACTGCAGGTGCCGCCCGGTCAGCTCGCCGATCCGCGCGCCGACCCGGCTGGAGCCGGTGAACCCGACCTGGTCCACGCTGCCCTCGCCCAGGGCCGTCTCCAGCCCGGCGAAGGTCTCCTCGCCGCCGGCCCTCGCCCAGCGCGACTTCGGCCATCACCTCGCTGGCCAGGGCCGGATTCACCGAACGAAGCAGACCGCCCGCCGCCCCGGTCTCCTCGTGGCCCGCGATCACCGACGTGACGTTACCGTTCATAGTCCGTGGCCCTTCGGGAGGCGATGCGGCCCAGCCTATCGGGGCGCGGGGAAGCCAGCGGGGACTCAGGACTCCACTGTCCTTCCCGCGCCTGACCCGGGCCGGATGCCATCCGGCTCAGACGATGTTCAGCTCTGGCCGGGTCCCGTAGGCCCCGTCGACCCCCGCCGCCGCGAACCGGCGCGCGTCCAGCGCCGAGACATCCACCGGCGGCCGCCGTCCCAGGTACATGTCCCGCAGGACCTCGCCGACCGCCGGGGCCATCAGGAACCCGTGCCCGGAGAACCCGGTGGCGTAGAGGAACCGCCCGCCCGGTGCCGTCCTGGCCTCGCCGATGAGCCCATTGTGGTCCGGCGTGTCCTCGTACAGCCCGGCCCAGCCCGAGGCGATGCCGTAGTCCGCCAGCCGGGGCGCGCGCCTGGTCATGGCCTCGGCCAGCCGGGGCAGCCAGGAGTCGGACCGGTCCAGCCGGTAACCCGGCGTCTCCTCCGGGTCGGACATCCCGATCAGCAGGCCCTGCCCCTCGCGGTGGAAGTACAACGAGGTGGCGAAGTCGATCGTCATCGGCAGCCGCTCCGGCAGCCCGGCGATGGGCCCGGTCACCACGATCTGCCGGCGCAGCGGGGTCACCGGCAGGTGCGTCCCGATCCAGGCGCCTACCTGCGCCGACCAGGCCCCGGCGGCGCAGATCACGGTCTCGGCCCGGACCGCCTGCTCCGGCGTGCGCACCTCGAACCCGTCCGGCCCGGCCTCGATGCCGGTCACCCGGGTGCCGGTCACCAGCCGGGCGCCCAGCGCCCGGGCCGCGGCCGCGTAGCCGAGCACCACCGACTCCGGCGTGCAGTGCCCGTCGGCGGGGGAGTAAGCCGCCGCCACCAGCCCGGCCGTGCTGATCAGCGGGGACAGCACGAAGGCTTCGCGCGGGCTGATCATGCGGCTGGGCACCCCGAGGTCGTTCTGCAGCGCGACGTTCTGCTCGAACGCCACGGCGGTGCCCGGATCGTCGAGCAGGAACAGGTACCCGACCTGGCGGAAGTCGATCTGCCCGCCCGGCCGCTCCGCGAACCGGCCGAACGCCTCCAGGCTCCGCTGCCCCAGCTCGATATTGACCCGGTCGGAGAACTGTGCCCGCACGCCCCCGGCCGCCTTGGAACTCGACCCGGAACCCAGCGCGTCCGCTTCCAGCAGCAGGACGTCGGACACGCCCGCCTCGGCCAGGTGGAAGGCCGCGCTGACCCCGATCACCCCGCCCCCGACGATCACCACCCGCGCCGTCCCCGGCACCGACATCCGCCGCCTCAGCTCTGGCGGCCGGCCAGGGCCACGGTCAGGCCCACGCCGATCATGGCCAGCCCGCCCGCGCCGCCGACCAGCTCGAACCGCCGCGGCGAGCGAGCGAACCAGGCCCGCACCGCGCTGGCCGCGAAGCCCCATGAGCAGTCCGAGACCGCGCCGATCAGCACCGACACCAGCGCCAGCACCAGCATCTGCCCCGGAACATCCCCGGCCGCCCGGTTCACGAACTGCGGCAGGATCGCGCCGAACAGGATGTACGCCTTGGGGTTGGTGATCCCCACCACGACCCCGTCCCGTGCCGCCCGCCACCCCTCGCGCGGCAGCACCGGGGTCGCCATCGCCGCGGCCAGCGACTTGCGCTGCCGGATGGCGTGGATGCCCAGCCAGATCAGGTACAGCGCGCCCGCCACCTTGACGATCACGAACGCCTCGACCGAGCGCTGCAGCAGCGTCCCGAGCCCCACGGCCACGCACGCCGCCACCAGGTAGTTGCCGCCCGCGTGCCCCAGGGCGGTGGCCAGCGCGGTGCGCCGCCCGTGCGCCAGCGCCCGCCCGATCACGAACAGCACGCCGGGCCCGGGGATGACGATCAGCACCAGCGAGGCGAGCCCGAAGCCCAGCAGCTGCCCGCCGGAGATCACGGCGCCACCAGCAGTGACGGCCCGGCCTCGCGCAGTTCCGCCACCGAACGCACTCCGAGCAGCTGCATGGTTCGCTTGAACTGGGCGGTCAGGATGTCCAGCGCCTTGTTCACCCCCGCCTCCCCGCCGGCCATCAGCCCGTACAGGTAGGCGCGCCCGATGGCGCAGGCGTCCGCGCCCAGGGCCAGCGCCACCGCGATGTCGGACCCGTGCCTGATCCCGGAGTCGATCAGCAGGGACACCTCAGGCCCGACCGCCTCGCGGACGGCGGCGATGGTCTCGACCGGCGGCACCGCCCGGTCGAGCTGGCGCCCGCCGTGGTTGGACAGCTGCAGCCCGTCCGCCCCGGCCGCCACCGCCCGCAGGCAGTCTTGCGGTCCGAGCGGGCCCTTGACCACCAGCCGGCCCGGCCAGCGGGCCCGCAGCTCGGCGATGTCGTCCCAGGTGATGGCCGGGTTGAACAGCGCTCCGGTGCCCTCGATGGTCACCGTGTCGTGCCCGGCGAAGTTGGCGAAGTTGATGGCCGGGTTGCGCAGCATCCGCATCCAGTACCCCGGCTTGCCCGCGATGCTGGCCAGCGTCGAGACGGTCAGCTCGGGCGGGATGACCAGCCCGTTGCGCCGGTCCCGGCTGCGGTGCCCGGTCACGAAGCAGTCCACCGTCACCACCAGGACCCGGTACTTGGCCGCGGCGGCCCGGTCGACCAGCTCCTTGTTCAGCCCGGCGTCGCGCAGGATGTACAGCTGGAACCACAGATCGGGCTGCGCTGCTTCGGAGACCGCCTCGATGGTGGTGGTGGCCATGGTGGACAGCGTGTACGGCAGGCCGTGCCGCTGAGCCGCCCGGGCCGCGGCGATCTCGCCGTCCGGGTGCATCATCCGGGTGTACCCGGTCGGCGCCAGGGCCAGCGGCAGCGGTGCCACCGAGCCGAGGAACGCCGCGGACATGTCCGGTTCCGACACGTTCACCAGCGTCCGCGGCTGGAACCGCCACCGCCGGAACGCCCGGGTGTTGGCCCGCATGGACAGCTCCTCATCGGCCCCGCCGTCGACGTAGTCGAAGACCGGGCGCGGGGTCAGCCGCCGCCCCGCCGCCCGCAGGTCGGCGAGGTCATGGCAGCCCGCGAGCCGCCTGCGCGTCGCGTCGAGCTCAACCGGCTTCATCCGGGCCAGCTCGCGTATCTCCGATGCCCTCATGCCGGTGCCCTCATGCCAGTGCCCTCATGCCAGTGCCCTCATGTCTGGGACGATACGCGGCCGGCCCGGGCCCGGGAAACGCCGCGCGCCCGGTCAGGGACCAGTCGTAGCCCAGGAAAACTCATATGAAGTATTCCAATCAAAATTATCGACATTTATCGCGACGGGCGGGGTATGGTCGTACCCATCCAGCGCCAGAAAGCCAGCGGGCCAGCAGGCCGCAGGCCGCAGGCCAGAAGGGAAGAGCTGGGCGCGACCGTTCCGGCCCGTGGCATGTACGTCATCGAGCCCGAGTTCGGGAACCTGGATGCCATCGTCGCGGCCTGGGCCGATACCGCGGTCCCGCTGATCCGCCGCGCGCTGGCCGCCTAGCCGGGCCAGCCATTGACTGGGCGCCTTGACTGGGCGCCTTGACTGGCGCTGACGCGAGCACCAGAATCGGCCTTCTCACAGGAAGGCACAAAATTCGCCATGCTGACAAAACGCGCTTCTCGACTCCTGTTGGCGGCCGCCATCGCGGTCACCGCCGGCACGGCTGCCACGGTCGCCAGCGCCGCCGGGGCCACGGCCAGTCCCTCCTCCTCGGCGCCCGGGCTCCACGCCCCGAACATGCACGTGCAGCCCGCGGCGGCGCCCACCGCCAGTTCGGCCTGCGGCTACGTTGCGTCGATCCCCGCCGACCGGTTCAAGGGCATCCCGGTCTTCAACGCGACCCAGGCGGCGCAGCCCTACATCGTGCAGTTCTTCACCACCCAGGGCGTGATCACGGTGCGGATGCTTACCACCAAGGCGCCCTGCACCACGTTCTCGTTCCGGTTCCTGGCCAGCCGCGGCTACTTCAACAACACGCACTGCCACCGGCTGACCGTGCAGGGCATCTTCGTGTTGCAGTGCGGAGACCCTACCGGGACCGGCTCGGGCGGCCCTGGCTACTCGTTCAACGACGAGAACCTGGCCGGCGCCACCTATCCCGCGGGTACGGTGGCCATGGCCAACGCCGGGCCGAACACCAACGGCAGCCAGTTCTTCTTCGTCTGGAAGAACACCACGCTGCCGCCGCTGTACACGCCGTTCGGCACGGTGATCGGCGGCATGAAGGTGCTGGAGAAGATCGCCGCGGCCGGCGATGACCAGCAGAACGGCCCTGGTGACGGCTACCCGAACCGGTACACCGGATTCCGGTTCGTGCAGATCATCCCGCAGTTCTGAGCAGATCCCAGGTACCGCCGGCGTGACGGCCCGCCGTCACGCCGGCGGTCAGGGCGCCGTGATGACCCCGGACGCCGAGATCCGCGCCGCGCTCGACCCGAAATCCTCCGTAGACAGCTGCGCGACCAGGGAGACCGCCCCGCCGCCGGGAACCGGCCGACCCTGCCCGACGAACTGGATCGGGTAGATCCGGGCCCCCTCGAACCGGCCGCCCGAGGTCAGCGTCACGTGCAGGATCACGCTCAGGTCCAGGACGCCGTCGGTGGCGAAGTCGCCGTAGCCGGCGAAGTTGCCCACGCTGTAGGCGATCAGGTGCCCCTGGTAGAACTGCATCCCGCGGATCACGTGCGGGCCGCTGGCGATGACCAGGCTGGCGCCGGCATCGATGGCCATGTGCGCGAACTGCTCCGCGTTGCCGCGGTCCTCGCCGAGGTAGTACTCCTCGCGGCCGGTCACGTGATCGGCGCCGGCGCCCTCCGCGCCGGCGTGCATGTAGACGACGACGAAATCGGCTTCCCGGTCGGCCCGCTCGATCAGCGCCCGCGCCGCGGGCAGGTCGAGGAGGCTGGCGTCGTAGTCGTAAGGGGCGAAGGCCAGGAACGCCACCTTGATCCCGTGCGCCGTGACCACGGTGATCTCGCCCGGCAGCCCGGTCTGGGCCAGGCCCGCCGCGTGGATCGACTGGACGGTCTGGGCCTGGCCCGCGGCGCCGAAGTCGAAGATGTGGTTGTTGGCGTCGTTGAGGATGGTGAAGCCGTCCTGCTTGAGGTAGCGCGCGTAGCTGGGCGGGATCCGGAACGCGAAGCAGTCCTGGCTCGGCCCCTTTGGCCTCTTGGGGCCGCACTTGCTGGCCGTCGCCGTGGTGAGCGTGCCCTCCAGGTTGCCGAAGACGATCTGCGAGCCCGGAGCCAGGATCGGCTCGACCGCGGACAGGTACGCCGCCGGATCCGGCGGGAGATCAGGGGCGTCGCCCAGCATCGTGTCCCCGACCGCGGTGATGGTCACCGAGCCGCCCGGGGCGGAGGCCCGCGGGCTGGCGGCAGGGTCGGTCAGGCTGACGTGGACCGTCGCCGCTGCGGACGTCGGGCTGATGGCCGCAGGGGCACCAGCCGCCGAGCAGGCCGATACCACCGCCAGGGCGGCCAGGCCCGCCATCGTGCCGAACAGCCTGGCCCGCCGCGGTGCAACCCCCATGCGATTCAACTTAGCCGGGCCATCACCCCTCTAGCCTTGGAAAGGGAGTGAATCGCGAGCCAACTCGTTCCACGTCGACTGCGCGGTTACCCGATCCCGCGGTTCAGGTGGCCCTCGGTGTCGTCACCGTCGTCGTCCCGGGCGCGGGCGTGGCCGGTGGTGTCGTCGGTGTCGTCGTCGTCCCGGGCGCGGGCGTGACCGGTGGTGTCGTCGGTGTCGTCGTCGTCCCGGGCGCGGGCGTGGCCGGTGGTGTCGTCGGTGTCATCGTCGTCCCGGGCGCGGGCGTGGCCGGTGGTGTCGTCGATGTCGGCGGGGGTCTGGTTCTGCTCGGTCATGATGTTCCTCCCTGATGGTGATGGTGTGGTGAATGCCTGCAGCCAGCATCGCCGATCGCGGCCTGGCTGTCAGTCGGGCAGGCGACAGAGGCGGTGTCATCCCACTGACACCTCTGTCCCGGCGAACCGGCTCAGGGCGTCGGCGTCCCGGACCATGACGGCGCGGTCACCCAGCTCCAGCCAGCCTCGTTTCTCGAAGCCGCGGAGCGCGGCGTTGACGCTCTGCCTGGTGCTGCCGACCTGGTGCGCGAGTTCCTCCTGGCTCAGCCCTAGCCGGATCGTGCCGCTCGCGTCCCGGGGCTGGCTCAGCAGTATCTTGGCGACCCGCCGGGGAAGATCCAGGAACACCAGGTCGGCGGCGGCGTCGGTGAGCCGCCGCAGGGTGGCCGCGACGGACGCCGCCAGGGCCCGGGAAGCGGCCGGGACCCGGGCGCACACGTCCTGGACCGCCTCGCTCGGGATTAGCAGCAGGCGGCAATCGTCCAGCGTCTCGGCGTCGGTGGACCGGGGACCGCCATCGGCCGCGCTGAGCTCGCCCAAGACCGCGCCCGCCGGGAGGATAGTCAGCGTCAGTTCGCCGCCGTCGGCCGAGCGGACCACGACCTTCACCCGGCCCGAGACGACCACGATCACGGTGTCGCTCGGATCATCCCGGGAGAACACCACCTGACCGCGGCGGTACCGGCGCAGCCGGGACGCGTCCACCAGGGTGCGCAGGTCCTCGTCCGGCACCTCGCGCAGCAGGGCGGTCTGGCGCAGGATGCTGGCGATGTCAGCACTCATCGTCGGCTCCTCCGGGTACCGCGTTGCTGGCCACAGCCCGCAGCACGGTCTTGACCTCGTACGGAGTGAGGTGCGGGTGCTTGCTCAGCAGCCGGGCCACCAGCCCGGCCACGTGCGGGGCAGCGAATGAGTTCCCGGTCGAGACGATCGTGGCACTGTCCAGCCACGGCACCCGTACGTCGATGCCGGGCGCTCCGAAGTCGACCGGCGGCGACGGGCTGGCGTCCAGCCGGAAGGGGTCCTGGCCGTCGTGGGCGGCTACCGAGATCACCGAGGAGAACTGCGCCGGGTAGGTCGGCGCCGGGACGTTGTTGGCGGCGCAGACCAGAACCACGCCGGCGAACGCCGCCTCGTCCGCGATCCCGTGGAACAGCCCGAAGTAGTCTTCTCGCGACGTGCTCAGCGACAGGTTGATTACCCTCGCGCCCTGGGCGATCGCCCAGCGCAGGCCGGCCGCGAACACCACGCCCTTGCCGGAGAGCCGGCGGCCCAGGACGCGCACCGACCACAGCGCCACGTCCGGGGCCGTGCGGCGGATGATCCCGGCGCACGCCGTGCCGTGGCCGAATAGGTCCTCATGCGGTCCTTCGGACAGCATCGCCTCCTGGTTCTCCGCATCCCACTGCAGGGCGACAGCCCGCTCGACGACGCCGACGTCAGGGTGGGCGGCGTCGATTCCGCTATCCACCACGGCCACCGTGATCCCGGCCCCGGTAGCGCCGCCCCAGGCCCAGTCCTTGTCGATAGGCAGGCCGATCCGCGGCACCGGGCGTAGCGCGTCCGGGGCGAAGGCATCGCTCCATGCGGGTCTCAGCGAGGTCGTGACGACCACCTCTTCGCGTACTCCGCCACATCGCCAAGCACGGCCAGGGCCAGGGCGCGCTCCGCGGGACCGCGGCGGGCCAGGGTGGCGAACGCGACGGCCAGCGCGGCCAGGTCGGCGTCGGCGCCGGGCAGCGAGTCGGCGGCGCGGGTCAGGGCGGCGGGGAGGTCGTCGCCGGCCGCCGCCACGGCCAGTGCGCGGAGCAGCACCCGGCCGAGGTCGCCGAACGCCTCAACGGCGGCCAGAGCCAGCGCGGCCTGATCGGCGAACAATGAGAGCAGTGCCATGTCCCGCTCGGCGCCCGGGCGCTCCGGGTCCCGGTCGAGCAGGCTGATCACGCCCAGCATCCGGCCGCGAGTCTCTACCGGAACGGCCAGGATGGCCTGCGGCACGTACCCGGTCTGCTCGGCGGCCTGCCGGGAGAACCGCGGGTCGCCGCTCACGTCGCTGATCGCGATCGGCTGGCCGGACTGCACTACCCAGCCGGCGATGCCCTTCGACGACGGGATCCGCAGGCCGGTCACGTCGGCCGCGCCTGCCCCGGCGGCGACCGTGTAGACCAGCTCGGACTCGTCCTCGCTGAGCAGCGCCAGCGAGCACGCCGCGGCGCCGAAGAGCTGGCGTGCCGTCTCGGTGAGCGAGCGCAGCAGCTCGTCGGCGCCGGCCGGCCGCACCGCCGGGCCTAGGGCAGCGGCCAGCTCGCCGAGTTCCCGCAGCAGGTCATCCGGGTTCATGGTGTGCCGCCTTCTGATGTCGCCTCAACCGGGCGGGCCGGGGCCGACGGCCGCACCCACGGGGTGCGGGCCATCCTGGTACTGGCCACGGACATCAGCGACCGGCTCGCCCGGCCGCCCTGCAGGGCATCGAGGAAGTCCTGGCCGCCTATCCGCAGCAGCTCGCTGTCCTGGCTGGCCCGCACGGTAGCGGTGCGCGGGATGCCGTGCAGCAGGCCGAGTTCCCCCACGTAGCCGGGCGCGGTCACCGGCGGTAGGTCGCGCGTCCCGGGCTGGCCTTCCCGGACCCGCACCGACAGCTCGCCCCGGATCAGTACCCACAGCGCGTCGGCCTTGTCGCCCTCGCGGATGATCACCTGGCCGGCGGGCACCGCGACCTCGCTGGCTGCGGCCGCGAGCCGTTCCAGCGTGCCGTGGTCGGCTCCGGCCAGCAGGTCGAGCCCGGACAGCAGCTCGACCAGCGGCCGCAGCCGCCTGGCTACCGCGGCCGAGGTCCGGTCGGCCCGCAGCAGGGCCGGCAAGCCGGTCAGGGCGATAGCCGGGATCCCGACGCCGACGGCGACCAGCGTGACATCGACGCCGGCGTGCGCGAGCAGGACGCCGGCCGCGGCGCTGGCCAGCAGGATGCCGGCCAGCACCACCGTGTCGAACACGCCCATGACCCGGCCGAGCACCTCGCCGGGCAGGTCGCGCTGCAGGCTGGTGAGCGCGAGCACGTCCACGATGACCATGCCGACGCCGGAGATCACCTGCAGGACGGCAGCCAGCGCAGGCGCGCGGGCCGAGATGACCGGGATGGTCGCCAGGAACGGTAGCGCCTGCACGCAGATGCTGCCCATGATGACCGGCGCCAGCCGGGACGCGCTGCTCAGCCGGTTCGCCAGGCCCGCGCCGAGCAGGCCGCCGAGCGCCGATCCGGCGAGCAGGTAGCCGTATCCGTCAGCCCCGGTGCCCAGCCGGACCGACAGCGGGACGTACAACACGGTGGCCGCGCCGTAGACGGCGGAATCCAGCGCGCAGAACAAGATGACGGCGACCGCGACCGGCTGCGCGCCGAGCGCCTTCAACCCGGCCGTCAGCTGCTGCCACGTGCCGCCGTCGGCTTCCCCGCCGCCGCGCGACCGGACCCGCAGCCGGGCCACCAGGGCAGCCGCGGCGGCGAAGCTGGCCGCGTTGACCGCCACGCCGATGACGGGACGGCCGGTCAGCAGCAGCAGGCCGCCGATGCCCGGGCCCAGCACGACCACCAGGTTCTCCAGTGCGGAGAAGATCGAGTTGGCGGCGGCCAGATCCTTCTCGCCGACGACCTCCGGTATGAGGGCGCGGGCCGCGGGCTGATAAGGCGCCAGCGGCACCGTTGACAGGGCCGCCAGTGCCAGTACGAAACCGACCGGCGCGCCGGTCGCGACCACCACCGCCATCCCCGCCATCAGCATCGCGCTGGCCAGCGCGGAGACCACCATGACCGTGACCCGCGGGTAGCGGTCGGCGAGTACGCCACCGTAACTGGCCAGTAGCAGGCCGGGAGCCCAGCGGCAGATCGCCAGGGCCGCGAGCCACTGGGTGGAATGAGTCCGGTCGAAGACGTACACCGAGATCACCACGATGTAGGACCAGCTGCCCACCTGGTCTACCAGGAACGCCGCGATCAGCACCCGCAGGTCCCGCTGGCGCAGCGCGTCCCGGTAGCGCGGCCGGGCCTTCCGCGGGGTGCGGCTGGATCCGGCCGGGAGCGCGGACCCGGCCGCCTCCGGGTCCTCGGGAGCAGGGGAGGCCATCGGCTAGGCCCGCATCCGGGCTCGTTCGGCGCTGACGGCCCCGGCCCGGTCGAGCAGCGGCTGGCAGCGCAGCCGCTCGCCGATGGCGCGGGCTTCCCGGGCCGCCTCTTCCGCCGCGTCCTGGTCACCGTGGCGGGCTAGCTGCTCCGCGTGATCCAGCAGGCCGTGGGCGACGTGGTACGGAGTGCTGTGGATGCGCAAGGCGGCCACTGCGGCGGCCAGCGCGTCCCGGTCGCCGTCGCGGGCCGCGCACCGAGCGCGGGCGAGGTCGCGCTCGGCTCCCAGCATCGGTCCGAGCTTGCCGGGCTGCTGCCCGTCGAGCAAGGCCAGCAGGTCATCCCGGGCCCCGGTGTCCTCCAGGTCGTCCGCCGCACGCGCGGCCACCGGCCAGGCCCAGCGGATGAAGTCGTGGCCGAACCCGATGAGCTCCACCTGCGCCAGCACGCGGCGCGCGTGCTGCAGCGCTTCCCGCGGCAGCTGGCGGGCGTGGGCCATGAACATGGCCACGATGCTGGCCGACGCGTGGTCCTGGGGGTCTTCGCTGGCCAGTAGTCCGGGTATGGCCGCCAGGCAGGCCTCGGCCGCGGCCACCTGCCCGCGAAGCGCCGCCTGCCAGCCACGCTGGCATATCACGATCTGGTGCTCGGCCAGCCCATCGGAGTCAGCCTTGGCGCACTCCTCCTCGGCGTTATCCCACTCGCCGAGCAGCAGGAATCCGCTGGCCAGATTCACGATCGCGTAACCCAGCATGTCCCGGGCACCGGTCTGGCGCAGGCAGGTCACTGCCTCTCGCCCTGCTTGTACGCCTGCGAAGGGGTCGGTGACGTTCAGGTCGACAGCCAGGTTCGACAGCGCTCGTCCCCGGGAGTTCATGTCTCCGGCCTGGCTGGCCACCCGCGCGCACTCGCGGAAGTACGCGGCCGCCTCGGCATGCCGGTCGAAGGTGGACAGATAGATCGCGCGGGCATTTAGCAACTCGCAGAGCAAGCTCGGGCCGACCGCGAGAGCCTGGCCGAGCGCCAGCGCCTCGTCGGTGAGGCTGGCGGCCTC
Source organism: uncultured Actinomycetota bacterium (assembly GCA_963808615.1). Classification (GTDB taxonomy): domain Bacteria; phylum Actinomycetota; class Actinomycetes; order Streptosporangiales; family Streptosporangiaceae; genus Palsa-504. Next base: position 122,178 of record CAWEGV010000013.1, on the reverse strand, counting down.
GGCGGATCCCGCGAACACCTCCAGCATGGCCAGTTCCTCCAGGGCCCGGACCGTGTCGGTGTCAGGGTCGGCCCGCAGCACCCCGAGCGCTGCGGTGAGGTGCTCACGCGCTTCGGCGTGCCGTCCCACATTGCGCAGCGCGCGACCGGTGACGGCCTGGGCGCGGGCGGCGGCCCGCATGAGCCCGGCCTGCTGGTAGTGATCACGGGCCTGGTCGGCGTGCTGGATCGCTGCGGTGAAGGCGCCGTGGGTGGCGGCGGCTTCCGCGGCCCGCTCCCAGAGCGGGCCGGCCTCGGGCCGGCCCGGAGCGGCACTTAGGTCACCGCCGTCAGCGTCCGGCAGCAGCTCGGCGGCGGTGGCATAGCCAGCGGCGGCCCGGGCCAGGGCGCCGGTCCGCTCGGCCCGTTCGGCCGCGCGGACCAGGGCAGCGATGGCTTGGTCGCGGATCTGGCCGGCGTCCGGATCATCAGGGACGGCGTGCAGCGCGTCCAGGTAATGCCGGGCGATCACATCGGAGACTTCCTCGCCGTCGCCGGGGAACGCCTGGCGCAGGTGCGCGGCCACGGCCAGGTGGCGGGCCTTGCGGTCCCGCCGGGACAGCGTGTCATAGGCGACCTGGCGCAGCATGTCCTGCGCGAAGCAATAGCTGCCCCGCTCGGGCGACAGCGGGTCGGCCGAGACGGTCAGCAGCTCACGGCGCAGCAGGTCGGCCAGCCCGGCCCGCACCGCCTGCTCGTCCTGGCCGGAGACCGCGATCAGCGCCTCGGCGGGGAAGGTGCTGCCCAGCACCGCGGCCTCGCTCACCAGCCGCCGCACCTCGCGGTCCAGGACATCCAGCCTGGCCGCCAGCAGCGCGTGCAGGCTATCCGGCACGGCCAGCTCGCCGATGTCGCCCGCTAGCCGGTACACCCCCTCGACCGGCCGGACGATGTCCTGGTCGATCAGGGAGCGGACGGTCTCCACCGCGAACAGCGGGATGCCCTGCGCGTGGGTGGTGATCCTGGCCCGGGCCGGTCCGGGCATTCCCGGCACCAGCGCCTCGACCAGCGCGTCCATCGATGCGGCGTCCAGCGGGTCCAGGGTCAGGGTGACCCGGTTGCGGCCGGCGCCGACGCCGGGCCTGGTCTGGTCCAGCTCGGGCCGGGCGAACACCAAGACGAAGACGGGCAGATCGCGCGACCAGTCGATCAGGTGATCCAGGAAGTCAAGCAGCCCGGCGTCGGCGTGCTGGGCGTCCTCGACCAGCAGCACCACCGGCAGCTCCGCGGCCAGCCGCTCGAAGAACAGCCGCCAGCCGGCGAACAGCTCGGCCTGGCTGAGCGGGGATCCGTCATCGCCCGGTGCGGGCACGCCGAGCAGGCGACCGAGCCGGGCGCCGACGTAGGGTCGTTCGGCCGGGTCGGGCACGAACCGGTCCAGTCCGGCGGCCAGCTTGCCCGCGGCCACCGCGGCGGGATCCTCCTCGGCGATGCCCAGCCGCTGCCGGACGATCTCGGCCAGGGCCCAGAATGCGACGCCCTCGCCGTAGGACAGGCACCGGCCGCGGTGCCACCACACTTCCCCGGCAAGTCCGTCGGCGTACTTCTCGAACTCCCACCCCAGCCGGGACTTGCCCACGCCAGCCGGACCGGACACCAGCACCAGCCGCGGCACCCGCCGCCCCGCCGCCGCGTGGAACAGCTCCTTGACCATCCGCAGCTCGGGGTCGCGCCCGGTCAGCGGCGCCTCCAGCCCGTCCACCCGCTGGACCCCGCCCACCGCCGCCAGCACCCGGGTCGCCCGCCACAGCCGGTGCGGCTCTGCCTTGCCCTTCAGCACGTGCTCGCCGGCGTCGGCGAAGTCAACCGCCGAGGCGGTCAGCCGCTGCGTCGCCCCGTCGGCCAGCACCGAGCCGGGCCCGGCCGCCGCCTGGACCCGGGCCGCGGTGTTCACCGCGTCCCCGGCCACCATCCCTTCACCGACCGCGCCCAGCGTGACCGCCACCTCGCCGGTCACCACCCCGGCCCGGGCCGCCAGGCTTGCCTCCCCGACCTCGGATCCCAGCGCGGCGACCGCGGCCACCAGATCCAGCGCCGCGCGAACCGCCCGCTCGGCGTCGCCCTCGGTCGCCACCGGGGTGCCCCACACGGCCATCACGGCGTCGCCGATGAACTTCTCCACCGTCCCGCCGTACCGGCCGATGACCGTCCGGGCCAGGTCGAAGTACCGGGACAGCAGTTCCCGCACCGATTCGGGGTCGCGCGCCTCCGACATCGGGGTGAATCCGACCAAGTCGCAGAACAGCACCGAGCACACTCTGCGCTCGGCCACCGGCACGCCGCCTGGACCCGTGGCACTGCCCGGACCCGTGGCACTGCCCGGACCCATGGCACTGCCTGGACCGCCGGAATCGCCGGGAGTCACCGCCAGACCGCAGGCACGGCAAAACCGCTTGCCGGGAGCCAGCAGCTCGCCGCACGACGGGCAACCCCCCACCGTAGCGCCGCAATCCCCGCAGAAGCGGTCCCCTTCTCCCAGAGGGGCACCGCACTGCCCGCATCTCACGTCACTCTGCTTACGCTCCGCTTTGTCCGGCTGTCAACCCCGCCAACCGGATGGCCCGGTCCGGCGGAGGAGCCAGGCGGGATCGCTGGGCCTACATCGCTGGGCTTACTGAGCCCAGGCCGGCGTCCAGGTGCTGGCGCGGCGGCCGGGCGGCACCGAGCCGAGGTGCTTGCGGAGCGCCGTCAAGGCGGGATGCGGGTTGTCGCCGTGCCAGATCAGCGAGTGCGGGTACACCGGGACCGGGTCGCGTACGGCCACCCGCCGCAGGTCGTAATGGGCGGGCCAGAGGAGCCGGGTCTGCTCGCCGACGAAGGTGGCCAGCGCGGGGGAGCCGGCGATCGCGTCCAGCAGTGGCTCGGTGCCGAAGTTCGGGCCGGTCACGTCGATGGTCAGGCCGAATGCCGTGGCCAGCGCATCGTAGAACGCGGCCCACTCGGTGTAACGGCCAGGTCGTCGGCGGCTGCGGAGAACTGGCCCGTGTCCGCGACGGCGACGAAGGTGCGCACCGCATCGAGGTCCACGCTCACCGACCCTAGCGCCACAACGCGCCGTTGTGGCGCGCCGGCGCGACAGTTGTTTGCTCCGCTGGCTCACCCCGGTCCTGCTGCCCAGGCGTGACCGGACACCCCAGCCCGAACGGGAACTGGCCCGCGCTGCCTGAGGTTCATTGACGCCGCTGCGGGTGCGGCGGCTATGCCCGCCGGGCAGCCAGGTGAAACGATCGTGGCGTGATGCCACCGCAGCCGGACGCGATCCAGGTCGAGGATCAGCTCGACCGCCGGATCCGCAAGCCGGTCGACCTGCTGCGCTGCATCGTGTCCTGCACCGAGATCGTCGTCCTGGCCACAGCCGGGGTGGCGGCCAGCGCGACCACGGCCGGGGTCGAGACCGACATCGTGGGCGCGACGGCCCGGCTGCCGCACGCCCTGCTGACCGTCGCGCCCAAGGTGGCCCTGTTCGCGCTGCTCATCCTGCCCGTGGCCTTGGCCGTGTTCCTGCTGGTCAGGCGGCAGGTCCGACGCCTGGTCGAGGCGATCGCCACCGGCATGCTCGCGGCCGGGGTAGCGGGCGCGGCCAACATCGTGCTGTCCCGGGCCACCGCCGCCCCGCTGTACGACGCCATCATCATGTCGCGCCCGGGAACCAGCCACGTGGCCGCGCTCGACCCCTACCTGGCCGGCCTGGTCGCCTACGCCACCATGATCGTGCTGATCGGGCAGCCGCACTGGCGCAACGCGCTGTGGACGGCGATCGTCGTGTACGCCATCGTGCACGTGGGCGCGTTCCACACCACGGTGCTGTCGCTGCTCATCACGCTGCTGCTGGGCCGGGCCGTCGGCCTGGCCGTGCGGTACGGGGCCGGCTCGGTGTCGCAGCGCCCCCCGGCCAGGGACATCGCGGTGGCGCTGTCCGCCGGGAACCTCGGGGTAACGGCGATCCGGCGGGTCCACCAGGCCAGCTCCGGGGTGCGCGGATCCCGCTCTTACGCGGCCACCACCGAACACGGCAGCCGGCTCGACGTCGTGGTCTACGACCGGGACCAGGAGGCGGCCGGCGCGTTCTACCGGCTGTACCGGTCGCTGCGGCTGCAGGGGCAGGTATCCCGCAACGCCCCCTTGTCGGTGGAGCACACCGTGGAGCGCCGGGCCCTGCTGTCCTACGCCACAGAAGACGCGGGCGTGCCCACGCCCCGGCTGCGCGCCCTGGTCCGGGTGGGGCCCGAGGCCGCCGTGCTGGCCTACGACCACTGCCCGGGCACCACCCTGGCCCGGCGCAACCCCGGTTGCAGCGACGCCGAGCTCAGCCGCATCTGGGACACCGTGGCCCGGCTGCACGCGCACCACGTCACCCACCGCGGGCTCACCGCGGACCGCATCCTGTTCGCCGACGACGGCCAGGTCGTCCTGCTCGATCCCGGCGACGGCGACGTGGCCGCCAGCGACCTGCAGGTCCGCCTGGACCTGGCCCAGCTCATGGCCGAACTCGCGCTGTACGTCGGGGCCGACCGGGCGGCCCGGCTGGCCCTGGACAAGTCGAGTGACAGCGAGCTGCTGGCCATCCTGCCGCTGCTGCAGCCGGTCGCCCTGGCCCGTTCCACCCGGGCCGCGCTGCGCCACCGCCGGGACGTGCTGCCCGCCCTCCGCACGCTGCTGCTGGCCGCCGTGCCCGGCGGCGAGGTCGCCCCGGTCCGGCTGGAGCGCATCAGGCTGCGTACCCTGCTGACCCTGGTGGCCAGCGTCGCCGCCGCCTACCTGCTGGCCGGCGAGCTGAACCGGGCCAGCCTGGCCAGCGTGCTGCGCACCGCCAACTGGCACTGGGTCACCGGGGCGCTGGCCCTGTCCGCGATCACCTACGTAGGCGCGGCCCTGTCGCTGTCCGGGTTCGTGGCCGAGCGGCTGGACTTCGTCCGCACGCTGCTCGCCCAGCTGGCCGGGTCCTTCGTCACCCTGGTCACCCCCGCCGCGGTCGGCGGCGCCGCCCTCAACATCAGGTACCTGCAGAAACGGAAGATCCCGGCCCCGGTCGCGGCCGCGTCCGTCGGCGTGGCCCAGGTGGTGGCCTTCGTCCTGCACATCCTGCTGATCGTGGTGTTCGCCGCCCTCGCGGGCACCGGGCCGGGCGAGCCGCTCAAGCCGCCCCGCTGGGCCTACTTCGTGCTGGCCGGGCTGGTCGTGGCCGCCCTGGCCGTGCTGGCCGTGCCGGCCGGCCGGCGGCTGCTGCGCGCCCGGGTGGCGCCGACCTTCAACCAGGTGCTGCCCCAGCTGGTTGAGGTCGCCCAGCGCCCGCAGAAGCTGGCCCAGGGCCTCGGCGGCGCGCTGCTGCTGAGCCTGTCCTACATCCTGTGCCTGGCCGCGTGCGTGGCGGCGTTCGGCCGGTCGGTGCCGATCGCCAGCATCGGCGTGGTCTACCTGACCGGAAGCGCGATCGGCTCCCTGCTGCCCACCCCCGGCGGGCTGGGCGCGGTGGAGGCGGCGCTGACCGCCGGGCTGACCGCGACCGGGATGCCCGGCGCGGTCGCGGTCAGCGCGGTGCTGCTGTTCCGGCTGCTGACCTTCTGGCTGCCGGTGCCGTTCGGCTGGGCCGCGCTGAGCTACCTGGAGCGCAAGAAGGCCCTATAAAGGTTGCGCTGTGACGGGGTTGCCATCCGCCGCGAGCCGGGTAGCGTCAACAGTGCGAGGCTTTGCCGTCCCGGGGAGTGCCTATTTCTTCGTTCCTGCGACTGACCAGGACCGCCGCCTTCTACCTCGTCACCTTCCTGCTCATCTCGGCCGGGTCGATCTGGCTGGCGCTGCAGGTCGCGCCGCTGCAGACGGTCTCCGCCGCGGGCCAGAGCGCCCAGGTCGGGGCGGCCATCCCGTCGCTGAGCCTGTCCGGGCCCGGCGAGCTCGACCTGTTCGGCCAGGTGGTGCCGACCAAGCCGCAGTTCACCGGGCCGATCCGCCCGCTGCTGCAGCTCACCCACATCACGATCGACCCGCAGGTCGCGCAGCTGCTGCGCTCCGACGACCCGCGGCAGCTCAAGCTGAGCCTGTCCCAGCAGCTGGCCTCGGGCTGGCAGCACTACTTCGAGTGGGAGACGCTCATCGCGGCCGGCTTCGCCGTCATCCCGCTCATCGCGCTGGCCGGCCTGCGGCGGCAGTCCCGCGCCACCATGGCCAAGACCGTGGCCATCGGGGTGGTCGTGGTGGCCGCGGTGAACCTCGGCGGCGTGCTGCTGACCGCCTCGAGCACCCCCGGCGTGCTGCGCAGCGTCAAGACGCTCGATGACCTGGTGGGGGTGGATCCGCTCCAGGGCGCCTCGGGAACACCGGTCACCGCCCGGCCGCAGCCCGGCGACCAGGCCGTGGTCATCGGCGACTCCACCGCCGCGGCCGTGGGCAACCCGGCGGTCATCGGCGCCACCGCCCTGGACCGGGCCTGCGGCCGCAGCAGCCAGTCCTACGCCGCCGACCTGGCCGCGGTGAACGACTGGACCGTGCTGAACCTGGCCTGCAGCGGCGCCACCGTCCAGAACGGCCTGCTGAGCGCCCAGGTCCTCGGCGACGGGCAGGTGGCGCCGCCCCAGCTGGTCGAGGCCCAGCGCGTCACGCACGCCAAGGTGATCATCGTCAGCGTCGGTGCGGACGACGTGCAGTGGTCGGTGATGACCCGGCTGTGCGTGGCCAGCACGGTGTGCAACGACAGGGTGTCGGCGGCCTACTTCGGCCAGGAGATCGGCGCCTTCACCCGCAGCTACTACCAGCTCCTGACTGACCTGGCCCAACTGCCCGCCAGCCCGGCCGTGCTGGTCAACGAGTACTACTCGCCGTTCGGGCCGGACATCGGCTGCCTGCGCCGCTACGGCATCACCGCGGCCAAGGAGAAGGTGCTGCTGTCCCGGCTCGCCCAGGTCAACGCGGTGCTGGCCCAGGGCGCCCAGACCTTCGGGTTCGGCCTGGCCGCCCCGTCCTTCGCCGGCCATGAGCTGTGCGCCGCCGAGCCCTACGTCCAGGGCCCGGCCGACCCGGCGCCGCTGCACCCGAACGCCACCGGCGAGCTGGCCATCGCCCTAGCCGACCAGCAGGCCCTGCCCAAAGTGGTCGCCCTCACCCCCTCGGCCACCCCCACCCCGGGCACCGACTAGCCCTTTCATGATCACGGGCACTTCGGACCGTATAGCGACCGAAACTGCCCGCGATCACGATGTCACCCCCGCGGCACCTGCTAGCTGAGGGCCGGGATGACCTGCTCGCCGTAGGCGGCCAGGGTGTCGTCCTCCTGGTCGTGCATCAGGTAGAGGGCGAACTGGTCGGCGCCCGCCTCGGCCAGCTCCCGCAGCCGCTCCACGTGGGCGGCGGCCGGGCCGGTCAGGCAGAACCGGTCCACGATCTCGTCCGGCACGAAGTCCACCGACGGGTTGTCGGCCTTGCCGTGATGCGCGTAGTCGTAGCCCTCGCGGCCCTTGATGTAGTCGGTCAGCTCGCGGGGGACCGGCCCGTCCGTGCCGTACCTGGCCACCAGGTCGGCCACGTGGTTGCCGACCATCCCGCCGAACCAGCGCAGCTGGTCGCGCTGATGGGCCAGGTCGTCGCCGACGTAGGCCGGCGCCGCCACGCAGATGGTGACCGAGGCCGGGTCTCGGCCGGCCGCCTCGGCCGCCGCCCGGACCGCGCCGATGGTCCAGCGCGCGATGTCCGGGTCGGCGGTCTGCAGGATGAAACCGTCGGCCTGCTCGCCGGTCAGCTTGAGCGCCTTCGGGCCGTAGGCGGCCATCCAGATCTCCAGCTTGCCGTTGCGCACCCACGGGATGCGCAGCGGCTGGCCGTGGTGCGTCACCTCACGCCCCTCGGCCAGGCCCTTGATCACGGTCATCGCCGAGGACAGTGTGGCCAGCGTCATGGGCGGCTGGCCGATGACCCGGCGGGCCGAGTCGCCGCGACCGATCCCGCACACGGTCCGGTTGCCGTACATGTCGTTCAGCGTGGCGAACAGCGACGCGATGACTGACCAGTCCCTGGTCCCCGGGTTGGTCACCATCGGGCCCACGGTCAGCCGAGACGTCGCGGCCAGCACCGCCGAGTAGATGACGAACGGCTCCTGCCACAGCACGTGCGAGTCCCACGTCCAGCCGTAGGAGAAGCCGGACGCCTCCGCCCGCCGCATCGTCTCGACCACCCGGCTGGCGGGCGGGTTCGTCTGCAGGACCACACCGAACTCCATGACCCCTCCCAAGGATCCTTATGCGGAACGGAACGTGGTGCTTGCTACAGCAGGTACTGATTCAGCCCGCGGGACAGGAACGTCCCGTGGCCGGCCGCGCCGGTGTACTCACCGTCGTCGATGACCACCCGGCCGCGGGACAGCGTGCTGGTCGCCCGGCCGGTGAGCTCCATCCCCTCGTACGCCGAGTAGTCGACGTTCATGTGGTGGGTCGCCGCCGACAGGGTCTGCCGGGCCTGCGGGTCGTAGACCACGAGGTCGGCGTCGGAGCCGGCCGCGATGACGCCCTTGCGCGGGTACAGGCCGAACATCCTGGCCGGCGTGGTCGAGGTCACCTCCGCCCAGCGCGGCAGCGACAGCCGGCCCGCCACCACGCCCTGGTGCAGCAGGTCCATCCGGTGCTCCACGCCCGGCATGCCGTTCGGGATCTTGGCGAAGTCGCCCCGGCCCAGCTGCTTCTGGTCGGAGAAGCAGAACGGGCAGTGGTCGGTCGAGACCACCGACAGGTCGTTGGTCCGCAGGCCGCGCCACAGCGAATCCTGGTGCTCCTTGGGCCGCAGCGGCGGCGAGGCCACGTACTTGGCCCCCTCGAAGTCCGGCCGGGCCAGGTCGTCCAGCGACAGGTACAGGTACTGCGGGCAGGTCTCGGCGAACACGTTCTGCCCCGTGTCCCTGGCCTCGGCGACCGCCTCGAGCGCCTGGCTGGCCGACAGGTGCACGATGTACAGCGGGCAGCCGGTGACCTTGGCCAGCGCGATGGCCCGCGAGGTGGCCTCGCCCTCCAGCTCGGGCGGCCGGGTCAGGCCGTGGTTCACCGGGTCGGTGCGCCCGGCCGCGAGGGCCTGCGCGACCAGCTGGTCGATGGCGATGCCGTTCTCCGCGTGCATGCAGACCGTCGCGCCCAGCCGGACCGCCTGCTGCATGGCCAGCAGGATCTCGCCGTCGGTGGCGTAGAACACGCCGGGGTAGGCCATGAACATCTTGAAGCTGTTGACCCCGGCCGCGACGCAGGCATCCATCTCCTTCAGCGTCGTGTCGTTGACGTCGGACACGATCATGTGGAAGCCGTAGTCGATGGCGCAGTTGCCGTCCGCCTTGGCGTGCCACTTGTCCAGGGTGGCCAGCAGCGAGGTGCCCTTGGCCTGGACCGCGAAGTCGATGATGGTCGTGGTGCCGCCCCAGGCCGCGGCCCGGGTGCCGGTCTCGAACGTGTCCGCGGAGAACGTGCCGCCGAACGGCATCTCCATGTGCGTGTGCACGTCGATCCCGCCCGGCAGCACGTACTTGCCGGTCGCGTCGATGACCCGGTCGGCGGCCTCGGCGGCGGGCGCGTCGGCCGGGGGCCCGCCCGGCTCCCCGGTCAGGTCCCTGGCCAGCACAGCCGCGATCTTCTCCCCGGCCACCAGCACGTCGGCGGCCACCGTCCCCTCGGCGGTCACCACCGTCCCGCCGCTGATCAGGATGGTCATGGCTCTGTTCTTCCGCTCGCGTCCGCTCGCTGATGCCTCATGGCTGCACCAGCGTCGCGTACTGGTCGGGGCGGCGGTCGCGGTAGAACTGCCACAGGTTGCGGACCTCGGTCAGCTGCGCCATGTCCAGGTCGCGGATCACGACCTCGTCCTTGTCGTCGGCGGCGGCCTCGCCCATGAGCTGGCCGCGCGGGTCGGCGAAGTAGGTCTGGCCGTAGAAGTCGTTGTCCCCCAGCGGCTCGATGCCGACCCGGTTGATGGCGCCGACGAAGTACTCGTTGGCCACCGCCGAGGCGGGCTGCTCCAGCCGCCACAGGTACTGCGACAGGCCGCGGCTGGTCGCGGACGGGTTGAACACGATGCGCGCGCCGGCCAGGCCGAGCGCCCGCCAGCCCTCGGGGAAGTGCCGGTCGTAGCAGATGTACACGCCGATCCGGCCTGCCGCGGTGTCGAAGGTCGGGTAGCCCATGTTGCCCGGGCGGAAGTAGAACTTCTCCCAGAACCCCTTGACCTGCGGGATGTGGGTCTTGCGGTACTTGCCCAGGTAGCTGCCGTCGGCGTCGATGACGGCGGCGGTGTTGTAGTAGACGCCGGGGTGCTCTTCCTCGTACATCGGCGCCACGATCACGATGCTGTGCTGCCGGGCCACGTCCTGCAGCAGCCGGGTGGTCGGCCCGTCGGGGATGGCCTCGGTGTAGGAGTAGTAGTCGGCGTCCTGCACCTGGCAGAAGTACGGCCCGTAGAACAGCTCCTGCAGGCAGACCACCTGTACGCCCGCCGAGGCCGCGGTCCGGATATGATCCACCGCCGCCGCGATCATCGATTCCTTGTCCCCGGTCCAGCGCTGCTGGATTAGCCCGGCCCGGACGATCTCAGCCATCGGCTCCGCCCTCCTGTGTTTCCGCGTAAAGCCCCATCTTCCCCGCCTGACCAGCCCGTCGTAAGCCGCCCGGCCCTAAGAAGACACGGATATTACCGTCCCCCCTTGTATATCCCTACAACGCCCGGCCACCCCTCCCCGGGGTAGCCCCCCGACCCGCCCGTTACGCCATGCGAGGACCTAGTCGTGTGGGGCGGGGCGGGCCACGTGGGGGAGGACCAGGGCGGCGGCGGCGATCAGCGCCCCTGCCGCCACGAGCCGCAGCAGGGCCGAGCCGGCTCCCGCCCCGGCCGCGGGCAGCATTCCGGCGCCCGCGCCCAGCGCGAGCAGGCCCGCGCCGACGGCCAGCACCCGGGCCTGCGGCCGCAGCACGGCGGGGGAGGCGTCCGTCTCGGCCAGGTGCACGGCCAGCAGGTAGGCGATCAGCGCGGCCCCCAGCACCGCGGTATGCCAGGGCGGGGACCGGTGCAGCACCTCCAGCCACACGATGGCCAGCAGCGCGCCCTCCTCCCACGGCACCTGGCGCAGCGTCCGCAGGAACCACAGCCAGACGTGCAGCGGCGCGGGCAGCAGGAACGTGTCCTCAGGCACCGGGACCGCGGCCAGCGCGAGCCGGAGCGCGCCCGCGGCCACGCCGAAGATGGCCAGGAACAGCGCCAGGTCCGCGTCGCCCTTGTGGGTCACCGCGGAGCCGGTATCGGCCCAGATCACGCAGCCCGCGCCGAGCAGCGCCGCGGCCAGCCGGGTGCCCGCCGCGCCCAGCGCGGGCCGGAACCGGTCGGCCAGGCCGCCCAAGCGGCCGTCCTGGCCGCTCACCGGCGGGTCACCACGGGGCGCCTGGTGTAGGGGGCCAGCGGCAGGTCCAGGGACGTGACGCCGTCCCAGTGCACCACCGGGATGCCGAGCTCGCGCAGCGAGAACCTGATCGCCTCTTGTTCCATCCGCCAGATCTGCCTGGCCATCCGGTCCGTGCTGCGCCGCCGGGTCGGCGGCTCGGCGTTGAGCACGTCCACCACCAGCATGGCGAAGCCGCGTTCGCGCATGTCCCGCAGGATCTCGACGAACCGCTGATCGAGCAGCGGGCTGAACACGATGACCAGGGCGCCGGGCGGCAGCGCGGCTCGCGGCAGCCGGCGGAAGCTCACGCCGCGCAGGCCCCGCTCGGATCCGAAGTAGCTGCTGTCGCTGGCCAGCATGGAGTCGATGATCCGGTATACCTGCCGGCGGCCCAGCCCGGGCGGCAGCCAGCTCACCTCGCCCCACTGGTAGGTGATCACGCCCACCCGGTCCCTGGCGTCCAGGTAGGCCCGGGCGGCCGCCGCCGCGCCGCGCAGCGCCAGGTCCAGGGCGGACGATCCCGGCTCGCCCACGTCCGAGGTCGCGTCGGTCAGCAGCACCACGTCCTGGGAGCGCTCGGCGGCGAACGTGTTCACCTGCAGCCGCCCGCGCCTGGTGCTGGCCGCCCAGTTGATGCTGCGCTGCCGGTCGCCCGGCACGTACTCGCGCACCCCGGCGAACTCGATGCCCTCGCCGGACACGCGGGCCCGGTGTTCGCCGAGCCGGTTCGGAAGCCGGTTGAGCACCACCTGGGTCCGCTGGTGGGCCGGGGCCGGGTAGCAGTCGATCCTGGGCAGCGTGACGGTCAGGTGCCCCTCGGCCAGCCGCCAGCGGTCGCGGAGTTCCACGTCCACGGTGCCCAGCTCGCGCCGCCCCCACCGGTGCGGGCTGACCAGGAAGCGGGCCGCCGGCCCGTCGGCGGTCACCGCGCCGGCCGGCTCGATCTCCTGGCCCGGGTGCAGCAGCCACCGGACCGTGCAGTCGCCCGGGTCCTCACTCGTCATGTCCAGCGCCACCAGCTCGCCCTCGAAGGCCCGCCGGGTGCTCGGCCGGCCCGGACCGTGATCCGCGGCGGCCGCCGCTGGATCCGGCCCGCCGCCAGCAGCAGCAGCGCCGGGGCGGCCAGCCCCGCGAATTCCGGCCGCCGGGTAATCGTGGCGATGAACACCCCGAACAGGCCGAGCGTGAGCAGCCGCCTGGCATGCCGCGACGACCGCCACCGCACCGCGGCGCCTTGGCCGGCCGCGCCGCGGCCCGGGTCGTTCGGCAGCAGAAGGGACATCAGCCGGTGACCGCCGGATCCGGTCCGCGGCCGCCGGCCCGCGCGGTGGGGTCGGTCTTCGGGGTCGGCACCGCGGCCAGCAGCTTGGCCACCACGTCGTCGGAGGAGACCTGGCGGACCCACAGCTCGGGGCGCAGCGTGACCCGGTGCGCCAGCGCGGGCACCGCCACCTGCTTGATGTCGTCCGGGATCACGTAGTCGCGCTTGTTCAGCAGGGCCTGGCCGCGGGCCAGCTGGACCAGGGCCAGCCCCCCGCGCGGGCTGGCGCCGACCTGGACCTGGGCGTCGGTCCTGGTAGCCCGGATGATGGCCACGATGTAATCGAGCAGGTCAGGGCTAATCTCCACCTGCTCGAGCGACTCCCGCATGGTCAGCACCCCGTCCGGGCCGGTCACCGCGTTGAGCTCGACCTGCTCGCTGCTGCGGGCCACCCGCCGCCTGAGCATGTCGGTCTCGTCTCCGCTGCTCAGGTAGCCCAGGCGCAGCCGCATCAGGAACCGGTCGAGCTGGGCTTCGGGCAGTTCGTAGGTGCCCTCGTACTCGATCGGGTTGTCCGTGGCCAGCACGATGAACGGCTGCGGCAGCAGCCGGGTCTGCCCGTCCACGCTCACCTGGCCCTCGCCCATGGCCTCGAGCAGCGCCGCCTGGGTCTTGGGCGGCGTCCGGTTGATCTCGTCGGCCAGCAGCAGCTGGGTGAATACCGGCCCCGGCCGGAACACCATCTCGGCCGACCGCTGGTCGTACAGCGGGGCGCCGACCACGTCGGAGGGCAGCAGGTCGGGGGTGAACTGGATGCGGGCGAAGTCCAGGCCGAGCGCCCGGGCGAAGGACCGGGCGATCAGCGTCTTGCCCAGCCCGGGCAGGTCTTCCAGCAGGACGTGGCCGCCCGCCAGGATGCCGATCAGCACCAGCTCCAGGGTCCGGCGGCGGCCGACGACCGCGCGCTCGAGCTCGTCCAGGACGGCCGAGCAGTTCTGAGCGGCCTCTTGCGGGGGGATGCGGGGGGCCGTCCCCCCGGGCAGGCACTGCTCAGGGCCCATCAGAGCTTCTCCAATCGGTCGATGAGGCGCGCCAGGGTGCGGCGCGGGATGCCGCGCTTGTCCGTCGCGCCCTTGGGCGGGCTGGCCGGCCGCGTGGCCGGGTCGATCCAGCGCCACAGGTCGGCGTCCCGGGGGTTGCGGCATAGCGTCCTGCGGGCCGCTTCCGGGTCCTGGTAGAGGTTCACGTCGTGACGTTCGGCCAGCCGGGCCGCCAGCAGGTGCTCGAGCACCGGCCGCAGCTCGCTGTCGTAGTAGCCCTCGCTGGTCATCGCGTTGCGCACCACGAACCGGCGGTGGGAGTAACCGGTCAGCGTCCGGGCCTGCGGCTTCTCCCGGGCGGTCTTGGCCAGGTCCGGGGTCAGCTGCGGCAGCAGGATCCGCAGCACCACCATGGCGATGGCCGCCGTGGCCACCGCCACCACGGTCAGGCCCGGCCAGCCCGCCGTGGCGTAGCCGGCCACGGCCGCCGCTGCCACCAGCACCGCCGCGACCAGCAGCTCCGGGGTAGTGCCCACCCACGGGCTGATCGTCCCGCCGGCGTCCCGGTCCTGCCGGTCCCCGGCGCTCATGCGTCCGCCCCGGCCCGGTCCTCGGTGGGCGCCCGGTCTTCCAGCGCCCGGGCCAGCTCGTCCAGGGCCCGTTCGGCTTCATCCCGCTGCCGGGCCGCCAGCGGATGGCTGGAGAACCTGGCCTCGTAGAACAGCGCGGTCAGCCGGGCCGCGGCGGCGCCGTGCACGAGGCCGCTGGTGGTGGCCCGGGCCAGCAGCTCGTCCGGCGTGTCGGCCGCCGCGCGGGCCGCGCCCCGGTCGGCCAGGCTCGTCTCCATGGCCACGTAGCAGGCGATGATGGACGCCCGCGCGTCGTCCACGGTGCGCAGCGCGGACCGGCCGGATTCCACCGCCTCCCGTAGGTCCTCGGAGTCCTCGGCGACAGGGCCGGCGCCCCGGCCGCCGGCCGGCCTCTGGAATCGCCGGGCCCACCAGGCGCTGAGTACCACCGCGGCCAGCAGCACCACGATGACCAGCGCCCACAGCAGCGTGGCCGTCGAGATGTGCAGCGTGGCGGGGTGCTGTGATCCTGGCCGCGGCACCTTGAGTGTCGGCGCCGGCACGGTGGCCGCGTTGTTCGGCTTTGCCTTCGGAGTGAACAGGTACAGGTGCACCCCGGTGACCACGGCGATTACCACGCCGATCATCGCGGTGATGACGGCCAGGATGAGGACCTCGCGCAGCTTGGCCGCCACCGCGTTGTACGTCGGGGCTCGCGCCGCGGCGGCCCGCCGCCTGAACGTGATCGTGAGCAGGGTGATGAGCACCGCCTCGAGCGCGATCCCGATGGCCACGCCGTCCTGATGCAGCGGCCCGTTCCACCGGGCCGTGACCACCACCCCGCGCAGCCCGGCCAGCCCCAGGATGATCAGCAGGGTCAGCGGCAGCACCAGCTGCCACTGACCGGGGACCCCACCCGGCCTTCCGGGCTGGCGGCTGGTCATTAAGCCTCACGTTTTCGGAGTGACACCTACCTGGGCAAACCATACCCATCACCGGGGCCGCGGCTAACGCGTGCCCCCGGCCGCGGTCAGCTGGACGGCCGGGCGGATCGCGGCTGATCCCGGGCGCGCGAGATGATCGGCCGATGCCCGACGACGAGGTGGAGACCGATTCACGCGCCGCGGAGCGGCTGACGTTCTTTTCCGATGCCGTGGTGGCGATCGCGATCACGCTGCTGGCCATCGACCTGCCGGTGCCCGAAGGGGGCACCGTGTCGGTGTTCTGGAGGTCGGTGGAGCACGACGACGGTCACTATGCCGCGTTCCTGATCAGCTTCGTCGTGATCGCGGCGGCCTGGGCTTACCATCACGTGCTGTTCGCCTACGGCCTGGACCCGGCCGGGGACCGCGCCCTGGGACGGCTGCGGGGCCTGGGCCTGCGCCGCGGCTCCCGCGAGGCGCACCGTGACACCGACTTCGGCTGGGCCAGCCTGACCGCGACCGAGCGACGGATCACCGCCCTGGTCCGCGACGGCCTGACCAACCGGGAGATCGGTACCCGGCTGTTCGTCTCACCCCGCACCGTGCAGACCCACGTCTCCCACATCCTGCAGAAGACCGGCCTGCGCTCCCGGGTCGAGATCGCCCGCGCCGCCCCCGCGTAGCGAGCACCGCCGCGAGCGGCATGGTCCCGGCGCGGCTCAGCGCCTGCTGGGGATGATGTTGTGGTTGAGATGAAAGACATTGTCCGGGTCGTAGGCATCCTTGACTGAGGTCAGGCGCACGCGCTTGGCCTCGGAGTAGGCGCGGCGCACACCCGAGGCGCCCTCGTCGCTGAGCGCGTTGACGTAGGCGCCCATGGCGTAAGGCTCGAGCTTGGCCGCCTCCCGCCGCGCGGCTCCCATCCGCAGGCTGTCCTCGCCGGGATCACTCCAGGCCACGGCGGCGACGTACTCAAAGCACGTGCGGCGATAGCTGAACGCGGTCGCGTCGTCGTCCACGTCGGCGATCGCGCCGCCGTATGCCTGCAAGCTCACGGCGGGCAGATTGGCGTCCGTCAGGTCGCGGTCCACCAGTGCCCCGATCGCGCCGTCGGACAGGCCGGGGAGGTAGTGGCCCTTCCAGTACCGCCGGTACGAGTGGCCCTCGATGCTGTCGTCTCGGATTTGCAGTTCCAGGTAGCAGAGCTCACGCACGACCTCGTCGTTCGGCACGCCGATCGAGCGCAGCGCGGGCAGCAGCGCGCGGCCGGCTTCCGGGTCGCCCGCCCACACGTATCCGAGGGTGACGGCGCCGCCGGAGATATCCGCGGTCAGTGTGGCCGGGCGGGCCGCCTCCTGGGCCAGGTCGCGCCAGCCACGCAGCGCCGCGGCGGCGCGCTCGAGCGGGAAGGTGAGCTCCGCGACCAGGGCCCGCGTGCCAACCGGATGCAGCCGGAACTCGAATTCGACCACGATTCCGAAGTTGCCGCCACCGCCGCGCAGGCCCCAGAACAGGTCGGGGTGCTCATCTGCGGATGCGCGCACCACATCGCCATCCGCGGTGACGACGGTGCAGGACATGACGTTGTCACAGGCCAGACCGTACTGGCGCGCGAGCCAGCCCATGCCGCCGCCGAGCGTCAGCCCGCCGACGCCGGTGTGCGAGACGTTGCCTGCCGTCGTGGCCAGGCCAAACGGCTGCGAAGCCCGGTCCAGCGCGCCGAGCATCGCGCCGCCCTGGACCCGGGCGCGCCGCAGGACGGGATCAACGCTGACGTGGCCCATACCGGTGAGGTCGATCATGAGCCCGCCGTCCGGCACGGCGTGACCGGCGATGTTGTGACCCCCGCAGCGGACGCCGATCTCCAGGTCGCGTTCCCGAGCAGTCCGCACCGCCGTGACCACGTCGCTGACCGAGGCGCACCGGACGATCAGCTTCGGGCGGTGGTCGATCATCCCGTTCCAGACCGAACGGGCGGAATCATACTCGCGGCTGCCAGGAGTGAGGACCTGGCCGTCGAAGTGCGAGCGGTCAACGGCGGGAAAAGGCGCTGAAGTAGTCATGGCACGATGATCGCCAAGAATCGGTTCCCTTGGTAAGAGCCAGTTCTGCCTCAGATTTCAGGACCAATTCGCCCGCCGGGATGGCCGCCCCCTGCACGTTTCCCCGGAAACGCCGCGTGCCACTCAGGCGCGTGTTTCCGCGGCCGCTTGCCCGGCCGGGAACGGCCGCCCGGCCACCTCGCTGATCTCCTCGATGAGCGCCTGCTTGGCCGCCCGGTCCAGGAACGAGGCCCGCGCCGCGTTCATGGCCAGGCCGGCCAGCTGGCCGCGGCTGAGCCCGAGAACCGCGGCCGCCCGCCGGTACTCCTGACTCAGCGAGGTGCCGAACATCGGCGGGTCGTCGCTGTTCAGCGTCACGAACAGCCCCTCGGCCAGCATTCGGGGCAGCGGGTGGGCAGCCAGGTCGGGCACCTGCCCGGTGCACACGTTGGAGGTCGGGCACACCTCGAGCGGGATCTGGCTCTCCCGCAGGTAGGCGACCAGGGCCGGGTCGGCCAGGCAGGACAGGCCGTGGCCGATGCGCTCGGCGTGCAGCCCGGTCAGCGCCTCCCAGATGGTCTCCGGCCCGGACATCTCGCCCGCGTGCGGGACGCTGTGCAGCCCGGCCGCGGTCGCGGTCGCGAACGCCTGGCGGAATGCGTCGCGGTGGGCGGGCCGGGCCTGCTCGATGCCGGCCAGCCCGAACCCGGTCAGGGCCTGCGGCGGGTGCGAGAGCGCGTGGTCCAGGGTGGCCGAGGCCGCCTCGGCGCCGAACTCGCCCGCGATGTCGAAGATGTAGGCCATCCGGACGCCGTGGTCCCGCAGCGCCAACCCGGCCCCGACATCCAGCGCCTCGGTCAGCGCGGCGGGCGGCATGCCCGCCGCCGTCAGCGTGTACGGGGTGACGGTCAGCTCGGCGTACCGGCCGTTCTGCCCGGCCAGGTCACGGGCCGCCCCGGCCACCAGCGCGGCCACGTCGGCCGGCTCGCGGACCAGCGCGCTGACCGCCCCGTATACCTCCGCGAAGTGCGGGAAGTCCCGGAACCTGAAGAACGCCCGCAGCTCTTCCTCGGTCCGCGGCACCGGGCCGTCGGGATGACGCCGGGCCAGCTCGAGCACGGTCAGCACCGACGCGGAGCCGACCAGGTGCAGGTGCAGCTCGGCCTTGGGCAGCTGGTCGATGAACGCGTCGGTCGGCTCCATACCCACCGACGCTAGCAACGGGCCGCGCGCCTACAGTGCCGGGGCGGTCGTCTGGGCCTTGGCCGTGGCTTTCAGCTCCTGCTTGTAGGAACGGACCCGGGCCAGGGTCTCGGCGTCGGTGATGTCGGCCACGGATATGTGCGAGCCCTTGGCGCCGAACTTCCCGGCCGCCTGGCGCCAGCCCCGCGGCTGCACGGCCAGCTGCTTGCCGAGCAGCGCCACGAAGATCTGCGCCTTCTGCGCGCCGAACCCGGGCAGCGCCGCCACCCGCTTGAGCAGCTCGGCGCCGGTCCTGGCCGTCGTCCACACCTGCTCGGCCTCGCCGTCGTAGGTCTCCACGATCAGCCGGGCCAGCTCCTGCACCCGGGCTGCCATCGCCTTCGGGTACCGGTGCAGGGCGGGCCGTTCGGAGAAAATGGCGGCCAGTGCCGCCGGGTCGAACCCGGCCAGCTCGGTCGCCGTGGGCTCGTGGCCGAGCCGCCGGACCAGATCGAGCGGCGCGCTGAAGGCGCGCTCCAGCGGCACCTGCTGGTCCAGCAGCATGCCGATCAGCAAGGCCAGGGGGCTGCGGGTCAGCAGCTCGTTGGCCTCGGGTTCCACCGGCATCGCGAGCGTCACGGCGCCCCTCCCCTCAGTCACGGTCACGTATGCCCGCAGCGTACAACGCCGCCGGCCGTCGAAATCCATACATGTGCCGACGCGCTATAAGCTAGAAGAAGCGGGCCTGGATCGGGGGTCCACGGCCCGGGATGAATGAACGGAGTCAGCATGACACCGCACGCGAAGTGGGCGATTGCCGGGGTGGTCCTGGGCCTGATCCTGTGGATCGTCAGTCCGTGGCTGGCGATCGGGGTCATCCTGCTCGCGATCGCCGTTCCGACGGCGGCCTACCTGATGCTCGACCCGTCGCAGCGCCGTCGGCTGCGCGATATCCGCCGCCGCCAAATCCGCTAGCACAGATCCGCTCGCACAGATCCGCTCGCACGGTCCGCTAGCGGCAGCCCGCTGGCCATCGCGCGCGTCCGCCGCGCCGTGAAAGTCCGCGGGTACTACGACACGCGGTAGTAATGTCGTCAACGTTGATCGAACGCCGCTATGGTCTACCGCCATGGGGGAGTGGATCAACGCTGCCGAGGCTGCGCAGCGTCTCGGGGTGAAGCAAGCGACGCTGTATGCGTACGTGAGCCGGGGGATGCTCGCGCGGCGGCGCGGCGAGGACGGGCGGAGCAGCCTGTTCGAGGCCTGCGAGGTGGCCCGCCTGGCCGGCCGGGGCCTGCGGGGCGAGCCGCGCCGGGCGGCCGGCACGAGGGATTTCGTCATCGAGTCCGAGCTCACCGAGGTGGCCGACGGCCGGATCCGCTACCGGGGCATGGAGGTGACCAGGCTCGCGCTGTGGCGCCCTTTTGAGGAAGTGGCCGCCTGGCTGTGGACCGGCGGCCTGGGCCAGGACGGTCCCGCCCGGCCGTGGCGGGCCACCCAGGAGGCGGTAGCCGCGGGCACTGCGGCTCAGGCCGCGCTGCCCGAGGGGACGCTGCCGCTGGAACGGCTGCGGGTGATCGTGCCCGCGATGGCGGCTACCGACCCGCTGCGGCTGCACCTGGACCCGCCCGCGGTCGTCGCCGCGGTCCGCACCATCATCGCCGGGATGGTGGACTGCCTGCCTGACCCGGGCGCCCCGGGGCCGGGCGCCGCGCCTGCCATGCCGTCCGCCCGGCTGGCCGAGGGCGGCATCGCCGGCCGGTTCTGGTACAAGATCTGCCCCAAACGTCCCGACCCGGGGCTGCTCGGCGCCCTGCGCGCGGCCATGGCCTTGCTCGCCGACCACGAACTGGCCGCCTCCACGTTCGCCGCCCGGATGGCCGCCTCGGTCCGTGCCGACCCGTACGCCGTGGTCGCCACCGGCCTGGGTGCCCTGGGCGGCGCCCTGCACGCCAGCCCGCCGCACGCGGCGGCCTACGGCGGCGCGTCCCTGGCCGCGGAAACCATGCTCGCCGCGGCCCGCGAGCCCTCCGACGCGGTCCGGGTCGTCGGCGACCTGCTGCGCCGCGGCGAGCGGATCCCCGGCCTGGGCGACCTCACCCACAGCGCCGACCCGCGGGCCACCGCCCTGCTCGACCTGGTTCAGAAGGCCGCACCCCGGTCCGCCAGGTACGCGGTGACCGCCGCGGTGCTGGAGGAGACCCGCCGCCGGGCCCTGCCCGAGCCGAACATCGACTTCGCGCTGGCCACCCTGGCCGGCGTGGCCGGCATGATCCCGGGCGCGGGCGAGGCGATCTTCGCCGTGGCCAGGACCGCGGGCTGGATCGCGCACGCCCTGGAGGAGTACGCCAAGAACGCGCCGCTGCGCCCGCGCACCGTGTATACCGGCCCGGTCCCCGGGCCCCGGCTGGCTCCAGCGCCGGCCGCCGCCCGGGAATGACGCCGTCCCGCAGCGAATTGGAGCTATCAGCAGTCCGCCGAGGAAAGCCAAGGGAAGCCGAGGGAAGGAAGCGCCGATGGCCGTCCGCCGCCTGAACCACGCTGTGCTGTACGTGAACGGTCTGCAGCGCACCGTCGAGTTCTACACCCAGACGCTGGGCTTCGAGGTCCGGCTGGAGATCCCCGGCCGGGCCGCGTTCCTGGGCGCGCCCGGCTCGGCCAACGACCACGACCTCGGCCTGTTCGAGATCGGCACCGGCCGCGCGCCCGACCGCCCCGAACACCCCGGCCTGTACCACCTGGCCTGGGAGGTCGGCACGCTCGGCGACCTGGCCGAGACCCGGGCCAAGCTGGTCGAGGCCGGGGCGCTGGTGGGGGAGAGCGACCACCGCGTGTCCAAGTCGCTGTACGCCAAGGACCCGAGCGGCATCGAGTTCGAGGTCATGTGGCGGGTGCCCGCCGAGGACTGGGCGGCCGAGATGGCCGGCGGCGGCATGACCGTGCCGCTTGACTGGGACGCGACGCTGGCCCGCTGGGGCCGCGACAACGCGACCGGCGCCGCCGCGGGCTCCCCGACCTAACGTCCCTCAGATACCCGGGTGATGTAGGTCAGCGCCACGAACGACCGGAACATCGCCAGCGGATCCGCCCCGCTGATGCGCACCGCCCGGGTGCCGGCCCGCTCCACGCCCCGCACCCACGAGGCGACTTCGGCCATGTCCGCCGTCTGCAGGTGCACCTCGAGCACGGCGGGCAGCGAGATGGGCGGCGGCCGCAGCACCGCGACCTGCCCGTCCTCCTCCGGCGGGGCACCGCCGGACGCGATCTCCCACACCTGCCCGGGCTCGGCGGCCAGCCGCTCGACCGCGCGCTGCGCCCCGGCCGCGATCAGCTCGCAGGCCAGGTCCGGGTGCAGGTTGGCCGCGCCGAACCTGGTGAACGAGTCCTTGACCGCGACGCGTTCGGCGTCCGGCAGGAACGGGTCGGCCTCGGCGATCGTCTGCCGGTCGCCGGTGATCAGCCCGACCGGCACCTGGCAGGCCGCCGCGACCAGGGCGTTGATGCCGCTCTCCCCGACCCGCGACCCGTTCAGCTCGACGTGCGAGATCACCGACGGGTTGTAGCTGTGCGACAGCACCGAGCTCTCGCCGGAGATCGACCCGTGGTAGCCCACCATGAACACCACGTCCGCGCTGGCATCCAGGCCCTGCATCATGTACAGCGGCTTGTGCCGCCCGGACACGTAGCAGGCCCGCCCGTGCAGCGCCGCGGGGTCCAGGTTGTTCATCGTGCCGTGCGAGTCGTTGCACACGATCTCGGTGGCCCCGGCGGCCATGGCCCCGTCGATGGCCGCGTTGACCTCGCCGAGGAGCAGCCGCCGCCCCTCCTCATACGGCTGCCCGGGCGCCCGGCACTGCGACCAGTCGACGATCCCGGCCACGCCCTCCATGTCGAACGAGATGAAGACCTTCACGAAGACCATTATCGACAGCCGGACGCCGCGGCGGCGCTCAGCCCGTGGTGCTCAGCCCGCGAGCCAGCGCCGGAACCAGGCGGCCATCTCCCGGCCGGTCGCCTCGTCGAGCTCCGGCGTGAGGAAATGCCCGACGCCCGGATACTCGACGGACCGGATCCTGGCCGGCTCCGCCGCGTACCACGGCTCGAGTGCGGTATAGAAGGCCTTGATCGGACCTGGCGGGCAGTGCTCGTCGAACTCCGCCGCCAGCGACAGGACGGCGGCGGGGAAGAAGCGGTCCGGGTGGTGGTGCGGGCTGTGCGGCCGCGGCAGCGTCCACTCCGGTGAGCCCACCACCGAGACGGCCGCCCGCACCCGGGCGTCGGCCAGCACCGACGCGAAGGCGATGTTGCCGCCCAGCGACCGTCCGGCCACGCCGACCCGGCCCGCCCGGGCCAGGCCCCTGGCGGCCAGGTCGTCGATGATCGCGGGTACCTCGGCGGCGGTGTCGTCGAGGAGCTTCAGGAAGTGCGTCTCGACCTCCTCGAACCGTGCGTCCCAGCGCTCGTTGTCGAAGATCACCTCGAAGTCGGGAAACCGGCGCTCGCCGTGGCCGACGGCATCCACGCTCACCGCCAGGAAGCCGGCCTCGGCCAGCGCGGTCAGGTACGCCTCGGGCCGCTCCTTCGTCCCGCCGAAGCCGTGGTAGAAGAGCACTGTCCCGTGCCCGGCCGCCGCCTGCGGCGATCCCCGGTACCGCAGCAGCGCCGGAGCGCCGGCCAGCCGTACCGCTGCCCCGTCTTCAGCCGTCACGCCCCAAGCGAATCAGCCGCTCACCCACCTTGGCAACGGAGTTTGCCTAGCCGAGCTGGCCGGGGAACAGCAACGCCAGCTGCTGCGGGTAGCCCGCGATCAGCCGCAGCTCATCGTCGGTCAGCGGCTTGCCGGTCGCCGACGCGCACAGCTGGACCAGCGAGAACACCAGGTCCTCGTCCCCGGCAGGCACCTGGACGCCGAGCCCGTCCAGCACGTGCCGGAACCCGGCCTTGCCGCCGTACTCGCCGGTCAGCACGACCCGGCCCAGCCGGGCGTACCAGTCGGCCGGGAACGGTCCCAGCACCGCGTCGTCGTACAGCTCGTAGTTGCCGCGGTCCTTCAGCGCCCCGTCGGCGTGGATCCCCGACTCGTGCGCGAACGCGTTGCGCCCCACGCCCGGCCAGGCCGGCGGCAGCGGCTGCCCGAACGCGTACGCCGCCCACAGCCCGAACCGCCTGGCCCAGGACAGGTCCACCGGATCCCCGATGACCGCCTCGTCGCCCAGGCCGAACGCGTAGGAGAAGGCCAGGATGCATGACAGCAGGTCGGCGTTGCCGGCCCGCTCGCCGATCCCGTTCACGCAGGTGTTCACCCACGCGTCCTGCCCGGCGTCCAGGTCGCCGAGCGCGCCGGAGACCGAGTTGGCCACCGCCATGCCCAGGTCGTTATGGCAGTGCGTCTCGACCGGGACGCCGGTCGCCGCCGCCAGCTTGGCGAACCGCTCCCTGATCCGGCCGGGGGAGTCCCCGCCGGTCGTGTCGCAGTACCGCACCCGCGACGCGCCCGCCTCCCGCGCGGCGGCCGCGAACTCCAGCAGGTACCCGTCGTCGGTCCGCGACCCGTCCTCGGCGTTGACCCCGACGGTCTGCGCACCGGCGGCCCGGGCCACCGCCACCGACGCGGTCATCTCGTCGATGATCGCGGACCGGTCCAGCTTGCCCCGGAACTTGTGCGCGATCATCTGGTCCGAGGTAGAGATCGACACGTTGTAGTGCCGCAGGCCCCGCCCGTCCGGGCCGGTCACGGACGCCGCCGACTCGACGTCGGCGGGAACCGCCCGGCACCAGCCGGACAGCCGCAGGTCCCCGAACGCCCCCGCCTCGGCCAGCGCCAGGCAGGCCCGGACGTACGGCACCTCGTGGAACACGAACGGGAACCCGATCTCGGACTGCGCCACCCCCAGGCGCCCCAGGTAGAAGTTGACCATGACCTTGCCGAACTTCGACAGCCCGGTGCGTGCGGTCTGCACCCCGTCCCGGTTGGTCACGTCGAGAAAGTGAATCGATGGCATAAATCAAGATTGACAAGATGATCAATACTAGTCAATATTGATTAAAATCAATTATGCCGAACGGACCGTGGTGATGGCACCCGATGACCGAGTACATGACCGCGGCCGAAGCCGCCCGGCGGCTGGGCGTCAAGCCGGCGACGCTCTACGCCTACGTCAGCCGCGGCGTGCTGAACCGGGACAAGGCTGAGGACGGCCGGGGCAGCCTGTTCGACGCCGAGGAGGTCGAGCGGCTCGCCCGGCGCGGCCGCCCGCGGCGCCCGGCCGGCACGGACGACATCACGATCGAGTCGGCGATCACCGAGATCACCGCCGACCGGCTGCGCTACCGCGGCCTGGACGCCGTCCGCCTGGCGACCAGCCACAGCTTCGAGGACGTGGCCGAGCTGCTCTGGACCGGACAGCTCCCGGCGGCTCGCGCCCCCCAGTCGTCCCGCGCCTCTCGCAGTGCCGCCACCCTCCCCGCCACGGCCGGGACGGGACCGTGGCGGGCGACCCCGGCCGCGCTGGCGGCGGGCCGTGCCGCCCAGGCCGCCCTGCCCGCCGGGACGCTGCCGCTCGAGCGGTTCCAGGTCATCGTCCCGGCCATGGCCGCGACCGACCCGATGCGGCTGCAGCTTGACCCGGAGGCCGTGCGCGCGGACGGCCGGAGCATCATCGCCGGCCTGGTGGACTGCCTGCCCCCGGCGGGTGCCGAGGCGGGCGATCAGGCCGACCTGGCCGGGCGGCTGTGGTCGCGGCTGTGTGACCACCGAGGAACTCCCGCCCTGCGGCGGGCCCTGTCCGCGGCGCTGGTCCTGCTGGCCGACCACGAGCTGGCCGCCTCCACGCTGGCCGCGCGGGTCGCCGCCTCGGTCCGTGCCGACCCTTACGCGGTAGTCTCCACCGGGCTCGGAGCGATGAGCGGCACGCTGCACGGCGGGGCATCCCTGGCCGTGGAGTCCATGCTGGCCGCGGCCAGCGGCCCGCAGGACGTCCCCCGGGTAGTGAGCGAAATGCTGCGCCGGGGGGAGAGGGTGCCCGGGTTCGGTCACCAGGTGTACCGGGCCGGCGACCCGCGCGGCGTCCTGCTGCTCGACCTGGTGCGCCACGCCGCGCCGAAGTCAGCGCAGCTCGCCGTGGCCGAGGCGGTCCTGGCTGAGGTCAGGCAGAAGTCCCTGCCCGCGCCGAACAGTGATTTCGCGCTTGCCACCCTGGTCCGGGTGGCCGGCATGACCAGGGGCGCCGGGGAGGCCGTGTTCGCGGTGGCCCGGACGGCAGGCTGGATCGCCCATGCCCTCGAGGCGTACGCCGGTGACAAGCCACTGCGCCCCCGGGCGGTCTACACCGGAAGGCCCGCGGCCGATGGCCCGTGACGGCCTCCCTTGCGCGGCACTGGGCCGGGTGGCCGGTGACGGCCCGCGGGCGCCGTCAGCGCTGACCCGCCCGGGACCAGCGGTACAGGTGCTCAGGACGCCCGCCGCTGCCATAGCGCAGCCTGATCTCGACGCGCCCGATCTCGTGGAGGTGGCTGAGGTAGCGCTGCGCGGTAGCCCGGCTAATCCCGGCCATCTCGGCCACCTCCGTGGCCGACAGCTCCCGCCCTTCGGAGGCGAGCAACCGTTCGACGGCATCCAGCGTGTGCGGCGAGCGGCCCTTCGCGCCGGATAGCTGGTCCGGGGCCCGCAGCGCGCCGAACACCCGGTCGACAGTGCGCTGGACGGGCTCGTCCAGCGCGTCGAGGCGGGACCGCATCTGGGCGTAGGACATCAGCTTGTCGCGCAGCGCCGGGAAGCTGAACGGTTTCAGCAGGTAGTGCAGGGCGCCCCCCTGCATGGCCGCGCGCACGCTGTCCGCGTCCTTGGCGGCGGTGATGACGATCACATCCACCGGCGGGTGACCTTCCCGCCGCAGCCGGGCCGCCAGGTCCAGGCCGTGCTCGTCCGGCAGGTACAGGTCCAGCAGCAGCAGGTCCGGGCGCAGCCGGTCGACCGCCCCGGCCGCCTCGGCCGCCGTGTGGGCCTGGGCGATCGCCTTGAAGCCGTCCACCTTGTCCACGTAGGCGGCATGGATGCCGGCGATACGGAAATCGTCGTCGACGACCACGACCCGGATCATGGCGAGACAGCTGCCTTCCCGCGCGAGGCGTTGGCCTCCGCGGTCGGCGTTGTCCCGGCTTCGGCGTCGGCTCCTGGGTCCACGCCGACACACTTGGGCAGGACCGCGGTGAACACCGCGCCGCCGTCGTGGCCGACGCTGATCATCCCGCCGCGGCCCTCGACCACCTGCCGGACCAGCGCCAGCCCCAGTCCGCGCCGCGCGCCCGTGGTGGAGGATTTCGTCGTGACCCCGTACATGAAGATGGCATCCCGCATGTCATCTGGTACGCCCCGGCCCGAGTCGCGCACCCGGATCAGCAGGTCATGCTCGGCGGCGACGATCGTCAGCTCGACCCATCGCGGTCCCGGGGCCTGGGCGGCGGCGTCGATCGCGTTGTCGACGAGGTTGCCCATGACGGTCAGCACCTCGCTGACGCCGCTGACCGGGCCGCCGACATGGCTGTCGTCCATGACCCGCAGCTGCACGTCACGTTCGTCCGCCAGCGAGACCTTCCCCAGGATCAGCGCCACCAGCTTGGCGTCGTGAATGGCGGCTTGCAGCCGCTCGGTGAGGTCCGCGCGGGCGGCGGAGACGTCGGTCACGAACTGGATCGCTTCGTCGTAGCGGCCCAGCTCGACCAGCCCGACCAGGGTGTGCAGCCGGTTGTCGAACTCGTGGGACTGGGCGCGCAGCGTCTCGGTCAGGCCGATCGCGTCGTCCAGCTGCCGCTTCAGCGCCTCGGATTCGGTCCGGTCCTGGAACGTGACGACCCAGCCCAGCTGCCTGCGCTCATGACAGATGGGCATCCGGTTCGCCACCAGCACGCGGTCGCCGCGCAGCACCAGCAGGTCGCTGCCCTCCACCTCGCCGGTGACCACGTCGGCCAGTCGGCCCGGCGGCAGGACCTGGCGCAGCGGGCGGCCTGCGAACTCACCCGGCAGGTGCAGCAGCTGCCGGGCCAGGTCATTGGCCAGCACGATCCGCTCGTTCTTGTCGTAGCCGAGCACGCCCTCGCGGATGCCGTGCAGCATCGCCTCCCGTTCCTGCAGCAGCGCCGCGATCTCGCGCAGTTCCAGGCCGAAGGTCTGCCGCTTGAGCTGGCGCGACAGGCCGAGCGCCGCGAGCACGCCCAGGGCCAGGGCGGCGAGGAAGTAGATCGCCAGCTCTGGCAGCGCCCTGGCCGCCTGCCCGGCTACCGTGGTGTTGAGGAAGCCGACCGATACTTCGCCGATCAGCTGGCCGCGGCTGAAGATCGGGGCCTTGCCGACCGCCTCCATGCCGAGGGTGCCGTGCTGGACGCCCATCCACGGCTTGCCGGTGCGGAAGGATTCGCTCGACCTGAGTTCGGAGTCAGGGAACCAGACCGGCTTGCCGATCAGGCTGATGGTCGGGTGGGAGAGCCTGATTCCCCTGCGGTCGGTGACCACGACGAAAGCCGCGTGCGTGCTGGCCATAGCGGCCATCGCCATGCCCTGCACCACCCCATGCGGGCCGACGCCGCCCGGGTCACCTGCCAGCACCGCCTGCTGCAGGCCGGGTTGCGAGGCGAGGGCTTGCGCCACGGCCAGGGACCGGTATTCGTACTGCTGGTTCAGCTGCCCGCTCAGATCCCGCTGCACGACGGCAAAGCCGACGGCCATCGTGACCACCAGGATCGCCACCATCATGATGACGACCTGGGTGGACAGGCGCTGCCGCAGCAGCCGCCGGAGGGGAACTTCCATGGCTTCCTGGTCGCTGTCCGTGCCGTTCACGGCATCTTTGCTGGACTGTTTCCGAAGTGTAACAAGGTCATGCCCCGTTCTTGAAGATCGCCGGGCATGCGCGAAACGAGCAATACCAGCAATACGAGCAGCGGCCGACCGCACAGCGCGAGGCCATGCCATGCCTGCCCGGCACCGAGGCGTTACGGACGCCATCACCAGGATGATCGGCAGCGCGGCGCCATGCCGGCCCGCCGAAGATTCCGGCCGGTAATTAGTCGCGCAATCCGCCCCGTAATGCGTAACGCCCATAGCGCCTCCGCCGGGCGGTCTCCGCCGAAAAGACTACATCTGCTGCGCGTGAGCAGAATGCGCAAAACAACGGGAAACGCGATTTACCGGCGCAAGTTGCATAAGGATTGCCGCCCGCATTCCGCCATTTTACCTTGGTGGCTCCGTCGCGAATTGGCGTGATGGAAAGGTTAGTCGGCCGAAGAGGAGATGACGGTGGCAAGCACCTTTGCCAGACGTTCGCGTGCGGGTCGGGGCGCACGCGAACGCGGTGGCGCCGCGCAGGCGGCAAGGATCGAGTTGAGCGGGGTGGCGAAACGCTTCGCCACCCCTTCGGGATCGCTGTTCACCGCAGTGCGGGACGTCGATATGACCATCGAGCCGGGGAAGTTCTGCGCGGTGGTCGGGCCCAGCGGATGCGGCAAGTCGACCACGCTGACGATGGTCTCCGGGCTGGACCGGCCCAGTGCCGGCACGGTGTCCGTGGGCGGGAAGCCCGTCGCCGGGATCACGGCGGGCACCAGCTTCATGTTCCAGTCCGACGCGCTGCTGCCGTGGAAGACCGTGCTGGACAACGTGGCCCTGGGACCGGTGTTCCGCGGCGCGCCGAAAAAGGAGGCACAGGCCCAGGCGCGTGAGTGGGTGCGCAGGGTCCACCTGGCCGGCTTTGAGAACCATCACCCGCATCAGCTCTCCGGCGGGATGCGCAAGCGCGTCAGCCTGGCCGCCGCGCTGATCAACGAGCCGTCGATCCTGCTGATGGACGAGCCGTTCGGCGCGCTGGACGTGCAGACCAAGGCGATGATGTCCAACGAGCTGCTCGCCCTGTGGGAGCAGGCCAAGCCGTCGGTCATCTTCGTCACCCACGACCTGGAGGAAGCGATCGCGCTGGCCGACCAGGTGGTCGTCATGACGGTCGGGCCCGGGACCGTCAAGGCGGTCTACGACATCGACCTGCCCCGGCCGCGGGGCGCGGTGCAGGAGATCCGGTTCGACCCCCGCTTCCTGGAGCTGCACCACCATATCTGGGAGTCGCTACGCGAAGAGGTCGAGCGCGCGTATGCCCGCACCGCGAGACCCGCGAGCGCAGACGGAGGACAGTCATGAGCGCCGTACCGGTCAACCGCAGTTCTGGGCCGGACGCGCCCGGCGCGATCGGCGACCTGGCCGCGGGGGAGGAGGCCGCGGTCGCCGCCGACCTCCGCCGCAGCACCCGCAGCCGCCGGATGCGGATGTGGGCGGCCCGGGTCGGGACGCTGGTGGTCGTAATCGGCGGCTGGCAGCTGCTCACCAGCGCGAAGATCGTCGACCCGTTCTTCTGGGGCCAGCCCAGCGGGATCGTCAAGCAGCTGGGCAACTGGGCGCAGCACGGCACCGAGTACGGCTCGATCTGGGACCAGATCTGGGTCACGTTCAAGGAAGCGGTGCTGGGCTTCGTGTTCGGCGTCGCGGCCGGCATCATCGCCGGCGTCCTGCTCGGGATGTTCCAGTTCCTGGCCGATGTCGCCAGTCCCTACATCAAGGTCGCGAACGCCATTCCGCGGATCGCGCTGGGCTCGCTGTTCACCGTGGCGCTGGGCCTGGGAGCGCCCTCGAAGGTGGCGCTGGCCGCGGTGCTGGTGTTCTTCGTGGTGTTCTTCAACGCCTTCCAGGGCGTCCGTGAGGTGGACCGGAACCTGCTCGCGAACGCCCGGGTGCTGGGCGCCTCCAAGCTCGCCATCATCCGCCACGTGGTGGTGCCCTCGGCGCTGACCTGGATCATCGCCAGCCTGCACGTGGCGTTCGGGATGGCGATCATCGGCGCGATCGTCGGCGAGTTCCTCGGCGCCCAGAAGGGGCTCGGGCTGGTGATCGCCAGCTCGCAGAACAACTTCAACCCCAACGGCGTGTTCGCCGCGATCTTCATCATCGCGGTCCTGGCGCTGACCGCGGAGGGCCTGATCGGCCTGCTGGAACGGCGCCTGCTGTCCTGGCGGCCGCGGTCACAGTCCGAAGTCGCCGGCGCCTGATCAGCCCGGCCCAGCCGCTTACCCCCAACTCACTACACCCACAGATACAGAACCAGGAGTAACCCAATGTTCAGACCCTCGCTTAAGGCGATTGCCGGCGCGGTGAGCGCGGCGGCCCTCGTGGCGGGCATTACGGCCTGCAGTAGCTCAGGCGGCTCGACCAGCTCGAGCTCAGGTACCACCGGCTCGAACGCCGCCGCCGCGTCCAGCATGCCGACCGTCACGCTGATGGTCGGCGGCATCGACAAGCAGATCTACCTGCCCTACCAGCTCGCCCAGGACCTGGGCTTCTACAAGAAGTACGGCGTCAACGTCCAGCTGTCCACCGAGCAGGCGGGCGGCGTCGGCGCGGAGACCGCGATGGTCTCCGGCCAGGTCGACATGGCCGGCGCCTGGTACGTGCACGCCATCGACTTCACCGCCAAGGGCAAGGACGTCGTCGATGTGGTCCAGCTGTCCGGCGCCCCGGGCGAGCGCGAGATGTGCGCCACGGGCTCCGGCATCACCTCCCCGGCGGACTGGAGGGGCAAGAGCCTCGGCGTCACCGACATCGGCTCCGGCACCGATGAGCTCACCCTCTACCTGGCCGCCCGGTACCATCTGACCAGCAAGGACATCACCCGGGTCGGGGTAGGCGCCGGCCCCACCTTCCTCGCCGCGCTGCAGAACCACAGGATCGCCTGTGGCATGACCACCCAGCCCACCGTCGGCGCGGTCGAGAAGCAGGGCGTCGGCACGTCGGTGATCAACCTCGCCACCACCAGCGGCGCGCAGCAGTGGCTGGGCGGCGCCTACCCGGCGGCCGGCGTGCTGGCCCGCGCCGACTGGGTCGCCTCGCACCAGGCCGTGGTGCAGAAGGTGGTCGACGCGCTGGTCGCCACCATGCACTGGATCAGCACCCACAGCGCCGCCGACATCGCCAACGCGATGCCGCCCGCCTTCGTGTCCAACGGCCTCACCACCAAGGCCGCCTACATCGCCGAACTGGCTCAGGACAAGGGCCAGTTCCTGCCCGACGGGATGATGCCGTCCAGCGGCCCGGCCACCGTCCTGGCCATCGAGAAGTTCATCGGCAACGTCACCGGCCCGGTCAACCTGTCCGCCACCTACACCAACCAGTACGCCATCGCGGCGAACAAGCTCGAAGGCTACACCAGCTAACCCGCTCTGCCGGGGCCGGCCCCGAGGGACGGCCCCGGCAGATAACCCAGCCCCAGCAACGTCGCTGCCCACCCTCAGCCCCAGGAGCAGACCATGACCACCCATGACAGCGACAACGACACTCCCCATTGCGCACCCGGGCCGCTGAACGGCATCCGGGTGCTGGACATCAGCACCGTCTATGCCGCGCCGATCACTGCGATGCTGCTGGGGGACTACGGCGCCGACGTCCTCAAGATCGAGCACCCGCGCGGGGACCCGGCGCGCACCCACGGCCACAGCAAGGACGGGCACGGCCTGTGGTGGAAGGTGATCGCGCGCAACAAGCGCGCGGTAACGCTCAACCTCTCGCACCAGGCCGGCCGCGAGATCCTCGAGCAGCTGGCGGCCGACGCCGACGTGCTGATCGAGAACTTCCGCCCCGGCGTGATGGAGAAGTGGGGCCTGGGCCCGCACCGCCTGCACCAGGTCAACCCGGCGCTGGTGATCCTGCGGGTGACCGGCTTCGGCCAGTTCGGCCCCTACGCCACCCGGCGGGCGTTCGGGACGCTCGCCGAGGCGATGACCGGCTTCGCCCACCAGACCGGCCAGCCCGACGGCCCGCCGACGCTGCCGCCGTTCGGGCTGGCCGACGGCGTGGCCGGCCTGGCCGGGGCGATCGCGGTGTTGCTCGCGCTCCGCCACCGTGACCGCAACGGCGGCCGCGGCCAGATGATCGACGTCTCGCTGATCGAGCCGCTGCTGACCATCCTCGGGCCGGGCCCGAGCGTGTTCGATCAGCTCCAGATCGTGCCGGGCCGGCATGGCAACCGCTCGCCCAACAACGCCCCGCGCAACACCTACCTCACCCGCGACGGCCACTGGGTCGCCATTTCCACCAGCGCCACCCCGGTCGCCGAGCGGGTGATGCGGCTCGTCGGGCGCCCCGACATCGCGGACAAGCCGTGGTTTCAATCCGCCAGGGAGCGCGTCCACCACGGCGACCAGCTCGACAGCATCCTTGGCGCCTGGATCCGCGCGCGTGATTTCGATGATGTCATGGAGGCCTTCGACCTGGCCGGCGCGGCGATCGCTCCGATCTACGATGTCGAGCAGCTGATGGAGGACCCGCAGGTCAAGGCGCTCGACGCGATCACCACGGTCGAGGATGAGGACCTTGGGCCACTGAGGATGCAGAACGTCATGTTCCGCCTGTCCGAGAGCCCCGGATCGATCCGCTTCACCGGGCGGCGGCTCGGCCAGGACAACGAGCAGGTTTACCGCGAACGGTTCGGCCTCGATCCGGCCCGGATCGCCGAGCTGCGGGATGAGGGAGCGATCTGATGCACCGCAGCTATCTCTTCGCCCCCGGCCACAACGCCAAGCTGCTGCGCCGCGTGTTCGAGGCCGGCGCGGACGCGGTGATGCTCGACCTGGAGGACGCCGTCCCGCCGGACGCCAAGCAGCAGGCACGCGTGATGGTCGCCGGGGTTCTCGCCGAGCGGCCCGCCTGGGTGCGGATCAACACGGTCCGCACCGACCTGGCCGCCGCCGACCTCGCCGCCGTCGCCGGGCTTGCCGCCGGGATCCGGATCCCGAAGGCCGAGTCCGGCGCCGACGTGCAATGGGTAGCCGACCGCGCCCCCGGCACGCCGCTGATCTGCGCGATCGAGAGCGCCCGGGGCCTGCTCGCCGCCCCGGAGATCGCGGCCGTCCCCGGTGTCCAGCACCTGTCCATGGGCGGCGTCGACCTGCGACGAGACCTCGCCGCCGGCGAGGGCGACCTGCAGACGCTGTACGCGCGCTCGCACATCGTCGTGGCCTCGCGCGCCTCCGGTCTCGGGCCGCCGATCGACAGCGTCTACCCGTACCTCGACGACGATCTGGGGCTGCGCCGGCAGGCCGAGTTGTCCCGCTCGCTCGGCTTCTTCGGCAAGTCCGCGATCCATCCTCGGCAGCTTGAGGTCATCCACGACGTGTTCACGCCATCCGCGCAGGAGCTGACCTGGGCGCAGGCCGTGCTCGAGGCGTTCGCCGCCGCCGGCGGCAACGCGGTCAAGCTGCCGGACGGTGAATTCGTCGACCTCCCTGTCGCCGACCGCGCCCGGCGTCTACTGGAGCTCGCTGGTCGGCATCCGGCCGGGGCGCACGCACCAGGAAAGTACGTATCCGGCTGACTCAGCCGTCCAGCGACATGGAGGTAAACACGATGGCTGACATGAACGGCCAGGTCGCGCTCGTCACCGGCGGGACCCGCGGCATCGGGCTGGCCATCTGCGAACGGCTGATCAACCGGGCGTGATCTGAGCTACACGCCCGTGGCGCCGTCGGTGCGCTCGCGCAGCAGGTCGGCGTGGCCCACGTGGCGGGCGTATTCCTCGATCATGTGCAGGTAGATCAGGCGCAGCGACATCTCATCGCCCCGGTGCACGAACGTGTCGTCCAGCGAGGCGTGGGCCACGGCCGCGTCGGCGAGCTTGAATTCCTCGGTCAGCCGCGCGTAGTCGGCCGCGACCCGGGCCGGGTCGAGCAGCTCGAATTCAGCCTGCGCGTCATCCCCGTACGGCTGGTCGACCGGCTCGCCCGCGAACCGGATCCGGAACCAGGTGCGCTCGACCTTCGTCATATGGCGCACCAGCCCGAGCAGGGACAGGTGCGACGGCGGCACGGTGCGCTCGGCGAGCTGCTCGCCGGTCAGCCCGGCGCACTTGTACAGCAGCGTGGCCCGGTGCCAGTCGAGGAACGACTGCAGCAGCGGGCGCTCGGGTCCGGTCAGCGGCCCGTCCGGCCGTTCTATGTCTGGGGCTTTCCATGTCACGGCGCCCATCCTCCCACGCTTCGCCTCCGGCCCGGCGCCCTCTCCCGCCGCGACAAGCGCGGGCGCGGGCATCCGGCCCCGCGCCCCCCGCCCGCCGCTGCGGGGCGCCGCCGGTAGCTAGATCCTTTCTTCGAACTGGCCTTTCGAGCTGCAGTTATGACATGATCATCGTCATGTCTGTGTCCCTGTTCTCGCACCGGCCGCAGCGCTGCCCGTTCGGCCACCAGCTGTGGCCCGGCCTGGCGCGAGTCGGCTGGAAACCCTGTATCTGCACCCCGGCACGGGAGCAAGCCGAGCGCGGCCGGGGCATGGGGCACCTGTGGGTGTCATGCCAGACCTGCCACGCCCAGCTCTGGGACGCGACGTTCTACGAGCCGCCGCACGACATCAACTGCCACCAGGCCGGTCCCTGGCTCTGCTTACCTGCCGGGCTTACCTGCCGGGCGTGCCTGGCCCGGCTGACCCTCCCGGGCGTGCCTGGCCCGGCTGACCCTCCCGGGCGTGCCTGGCCCGGCTGACCCTCCCGGGCGTGCCTGGCCCGGCGGGCCGCTACCGGCCCAGCGCCCGCCGCTCCGGCGGGCGGGTGGTGACCTCGACGGTGCCCTTGTAGGCGATCCCGCGCACGTTGATCGCCGGGGCGTCCACCGGCAGCCGGTAACCGGGATCCTCTTCCTCCGCACCCTGCGTGACGCCGAACCCGGTCATCTCCACCCGGACGCCCGGCGGCACCAGGATCGTCACCCTGGATTTGTAGGCCACCGTCAGGAACGTGGTGACCGGGCCGCTCAGCTCGGCGGCCCGCAGGTCGAGCCAGCCGTCGCCCTTGTAGACGACCGTGGTGTACTTCTCCGGCACCCGCCACCGGCCGGCCCGCCGGACCGAGCTCTTCAGCGCGATCGCCAGCCGGCCAGGCCCGCGGCGGCCGGCCGCGGGCACCTGGGCGGGTGCCGAGGCGGCGGGCAGGTCGGTGAGCAGCACGTCGAGATCCGCGTGCGTGCGGGCCGTCAGCGCCGTCCGCATCCGCTCGTCGAACTCCACGTCATCCAGGCGGCCCTCGGCGAATGCCTGCTGGACGCGCTGCACCACGGCGTCCCGTTCCTGGTCCGAAGCACGGATGGCCGGGCTGGTCCCCGGCTCGCGCCAGGCAACCCTCCTGTCGCCGCCGTGTCCTGCGGGCCCCCGTTCGTCGTTTCCATCGCATTCCTTCCGGCCGTGTTCAGGCAACGCGATGTATCGTAACTCAGCCGTCTGGCTGCCGCGTAGCGCGGGTAACCACACCGGATTATTCATTTTTTGATCATTTGATGGTTTCTTCTCGTCCGTTGTTAGCCCTCCGCGAGCAATATTGTCCGGGTTCGGGCGAGCCTCCCCGGAGAGACCTGGCTTTATTCGTTATGGTTTGCCCTGTCGTTCTGGCTGCTACTCCCGCGTTTGGAGGCTCCTACGTGACGATTGAGGTGAGTCGGCGCCAGCTGATGGCGTCGGCGGGCGGAATGGTACTGGCGTCTTTCGCCCTGCCATCCAGCCTGCGGAAGATCATCGAAGGTTCCAGGCCAGCGGCACCCGGCAGCGCGGGCCTCACCAGCGCGGCCCTCTCCGAGATCAAGCACGTCGTGGTCCTGATGCAGGAGAACCGCTCCTTCGACCACTACTTCGGCGCCATGCCCGGCGTCCGCGGCTTCGCCGACCCGAGCGTGCCCAAGAGCCGCTTCTACCAGGCCGACGCGCAGAACCCTGACAAGTACCTGCTCCCGTTCCACACCGACACGGCCAGCACCAGCGCGCAGAACCTGCCCTCCACCAGTCACAGCTGGGGTCCGCAGCACCAGTCCTGGGACGGCGGGAAGATGGACGGGTTCGTCACCGCGCACCTGGCCTCCGACGGCGTAGCCGGGCAGTACACGATGGCCTACTTCAGGCGGGCCGACGTCCCGTTCCACTGGGCCCTGGCCGATGCCTTCACCATCTGCGACGGCTACCACTGCTCGATGATGGGCCCGACCTGGCCCAACCGGCTGTACCTGATGACCGGCCAGGTGGATCCGGCTGGGGTAGCGGGCGGCCCGGTCTACGGCAACTACGTACCGCCCGAGGGCTACTCGTGGCCGACCTACCCGGAGATGCTCACCAATGCCGGGGTGAGCTGGAAGGTCTACCAGGAGATCGACAACTACGGGATGAACGTGCTTGAGTACTTCGACCAGTACCAGAACGCCCCGGTGTCGTCGCCGCTGTACCAGAACGCGATGCGCTTCTACCAGGCAGGACAGTTCGAGTACGACGCCGCCCACGACCGGCTGCCCGCGGTGTCCTGGATCATCCCCACGTCCTACCAGTCCGAGCACCCCGACTTCATGCCCGCGGCCGGCGCTGACTTCGTCGCGAGCAAGGTCAACGCCATCGCGTCGAAGCCCGACGTCTTCGCCAAGACCGTCTTCGTCCTCATCTACGACGAGAACGACGGGTACTTCGATCACGTCACCCCGCCGACCCCGCCGACGGGCACGGCCGGCGAGTTCATCACCGTCGACAAGGTCAGCGACCCGATCGGGCTGGGCTTCCGGGTGCCGTGCGTCATCGTGTCGCCCTGGACCGTGGGCGGCTTCGTCTGCCACGACACCTTCGATCACACCTCCGTGCAGCGGCTGATCGAGACGGTGACCGGCGTGGTGAACCCGAACATCACGCCGTGGCGGCGGGAGACCGTCGGCGATCTCACCAGCGCCCTCGGCGCCATCCCGAACCGGAGGTTCCCGCGGCTCCCGGGGACCAAGGCGGAACTGGAGGCAGCGGAGAACGAGGTGCTCCAGTTCCAGCTCCCGCCCATCCCCGGAGCCAGCCAGACCTTCCCGGTCCAA
The DNA here is from genome assembly GCA_963808615.1 of uncultured Actinomycetota bacterium. Classification (GTDB taxonomy): domain Bacteria; phylum Actinomycetota; class Actinomycetes; order Streptosporangiales; family Streptosporangiaceae; genus Palsa-504. The sequence continues at coordinate 84,831 of CAWEGV010000013.1, read as the reverse complement.
CCGCCCGGCCGCAAGCCGGTGCGCAACGGCGCGACCAGCGCGGTGGGGGTGATCTGAATGTCGCTGCTCGATTCTTCCGGCTCGGGCCGCTTCTGGACCGTGCGCCGCTCGCTCGTGGCCGGGTCAGCTGCGCTGATCGTCGTGGCCGGGACCACGGTCGCGCTGACCGTCGGCCAGCCCGCCGCGCAGCACGCGGGGACCAAGGGGTCAAGCACCGCCCGCCTGGCCGCGTCGACGTGCACCGGGCCGGCCGGTGCCGCCTACGTCGCGCTCGCGGGCTACCAGTCCTTCGACGCCATCGACACGGCTAACTGCTCCTACGTCCAGAACTACAACGTGGGCGACCCGGCGGTGCCCGGCGACCCGGGAGATGTCAACTACGCCTCGAGCGTCCAGGGCATCGCCATCCACGGCGACACGCTGTACTTCGCCGACACCGGTAACGGCATGGTGTCGATCGTCGACTCGGCCACACTTGACCCGAAGAACTACAACCCGGCCGAGACAGACATTCACGTCGGGATCAACCCCGATGACCTGGCGGTGTCGCCGGACGGATCGCAGTTGTGGGTGGCCGACACCGGCCCGCAGACCGGCCGGGGGTCGCCCACGGACATCAAGGTGATCTCGACCGCGACGGACAAGGTGACCGCCACGCTGCCGCTGCCCAGCGCGCCGGCCCAGATCGAGTTCTCTCCGTCCGGCGCCACGGCCTACGTGACCACGGCGGCGGGACTGTGGATCTTCGGCACCGCGAACGACCGGGTTACCGGCATCATCCACGGCCTCGGTGATCCGCACGGCATCGCGGTCTCTCCCGATGGCCGCACGGTCTACGTGACCAACACCGCCCAGGGGCTGGTCGAGGTGATCAGCGCGGCCACCGGCAAGGTCACCGGAACGATCCCGGTCGGCCAGCTCCCGTGGGGGCTCGCCCTCTCGGCCAACGGCGGCACCCTTTACGTGGCCAACCCCGATTCCAATACGATCTCGGTCGTCAGCACCAAGACCGGCAAGGTCAGCAACACGATCTCGCTGGCCGGCGGGCCTGACGTGCTGGCCCTGACGCCCGACGGCTCGCAGCTGTGGGTCACCGGGATCACCTCGGGGATCCTCACGGCGCTGGACGCGGCGAACGGCAGCGTGGTCGGCACCGTCAACCTCGGCGGCGACGGGGCCAACTCCGGCGACGGCATGGACCCCGCGGGCATCGTGCTGACCTCCACCCCCACCCCCCAATCAAGCTAGACCGCTCGTCCTCCGGCAGCCCCCGCTTGCAGCAGCAGCGGGGGCTGCCGCGTTCCCGGTCTCTGACGGTGCCTCCTTGTAGGTTGGGGCGATGCGATTCGGCTTCGTCGTTCCTTATGCGGACGCCAGGGATTTCGCCGCGGTGGCAGCGCTCGGCGAGCAGCACGGCTGGGACGGGGTGTTCACCTGGGAGGCCGTGTGGGGCGTCCACGCCTGGGTGTCGCTGGCCGCGGCCAGCATGACGACCGAGCGGATCAGGCTCGGCACCCTGCTGACCCCGGTCGCCCGCTGGAAACCGTGGGACCTGGCCTCGGCCGTCGGCACGGTGGACCGGCTCAGCGGGGGGCGGGCCATCCTCAGCGCCGGGCTCGGTGCCGTGCACGCGGGCTGGACGGCCTTCGAGCCGGACGAGGGCCGGCGCACCCGGGTGGAGAAGGTGGACGAATGCCTGGCCATCTACGACGGGCTGATGCGCGGCCAGCCGTTCAGCTACGACGGCAAGCACTACTGGGCCCGGCCTACCGACTTCATGCCGCCGCCACCGCCGGTCCAGCAGCCGCGCCCGCCGGTCTGGATGGTCGGCGCCTACGTCGCCGGCCGGGACCGCCAGCCGTCACTGGACCGGGCCGCGCGCTGGGACGGGCTACTGCCCGCCGTCATCGACCAGGACGACGGGCGCGGCGTCCGCACTCCCGACGAGCTGGCTCTCCTCGTCGATCAGGTCCGGTCCCGCCGCGACCAGCTAGGACGATCCGGCGCCTCCTATGACGTGATCATCGAGGCCGACAGCACCGGCGAGTTCGTCGCGCTCAGCCCGCCGGACCCGGAGCCCTGGGCCGCCGCCGGCGCGACCTGGTGGGTAGAGAGCTGGTGGACGATCCCGCGTACCCCGGACGGCTGGGCCGAACTGCAGCGCCGCATCCAGGCCGGGCCGCCCGCACCGTAGCGCCTGCCGGTCGCCGCCGACGGTGCCGCCCGGGCCGAGGCGATGCTCGCCGGGTTTGCCTAGCGTTCGGATCCGGCCGCATAGCACGGCGCGGCGTCAGCCCTCGGGTCAGCCAGCGCGCCGTCGAGCAGGGCCTGCAGGCGCGCTCGAACAGGGACCAGCGGGGCCGGCGGCCGGTCTTCATCCCCTGACCGGTGCTCAGGTACAGCAGGGCGCCGCGGCCGCATCGGAAGCCGGCGGCCGCGGCGCGTCCGCAGGCCTCGGCCGGCCGGGCGACTGGATCGGTGAACACCGCAGTCCGGCCGCAGCGCGTCCACATCATCGGCGGCGGCGGCGCGGGGAAGACTACCCTGGGCCGCCTGCTGGGCGCCGTGCTGGACCTCGAGCTGGCCGAGCTCGATTCCGGCACCGATCTCGGCCAGCTCGCCCGTCGGCCGCGGTGGGTGGCCGAGGGGATCTTCGTGTACGGCGCCGACGCACTGCTGCAGCGGGCCGACCTGATCATCTGGCTTGACCTGCCCTGGCACGTGGCCCGGCGCCGGATCCTCACCAGGCACCTGAAGCTGACCGTGACCGGCACCAATCCGCATCGCGGATGGCGCCTGCTGTGGCGCTTCCTGATGAGCCAGCGCCGCTACTACACCGAGCCGGCCCGGGAAGCTGCCGGGCCCACCGACTGGGATGCCATAACCCGGGCCGCCACCGCCCGCCTGCTCGATCCGCACCGGGCCCGCGTCCTGGTGCTGCGCAGCCCGCGTGAGGTCCGGCGCTGGCGCCGGGCCCTCGCCGGGCGGTGGCCTCAGGCGTCCGCGCCCTCGGGTCCGGATGGCGTCTGGGGCAGGCCGAACAGCTCGGCGTAGTCGTAGGCGGCCTCGGGCTTGGCCCGCACCGCCGCGTCGATCCTCCTGGCGTCCTCGCCGATGAGGATCCGCCAGGCCCCCGACCGCACCCCGTCCAGGATGATGGTCGCGGCCTCGACCGCGCTGACCGGGGCCTTGTCCCGGAAGTCGTCGTTCATCCGCGCCAGTATCCGGCGCAGTTCATCCGCCGACGTGTCCTCGCTCAGCAGCCCGGCCTTGACCAGCGCGGGCCGTACCCGCTGGGGGATCACCTCCGCCAGCTGGTCCTCGGTCATCTGCTCCGGCGCGGGCAGGCCACGCGCCCGCATGCTGTTGACCACGATGTCCGTGCCCACGTGCCCCGGCATGACCAGGACTGCCCGGACGTTGGGTGCGTGGCTCCGCAGGTCCTCGATGAGCGCCTCGGTGAAGCCCCGCACGGCGAACTTGGCCGTGCTGTAGGCGGTCTGCGGTACGCCCGGACCCAGCGAGGCCCACAAGCCGTTCACGCTGCTCGTGTTAACCAGCACGCCCTCGCTGCTGGCCATCAGCAGCGGCAGGAACGCGCGGGCGCAGTAGTACACGCCGAACCAGTCGACGGCGAGGACCCGTTCCCATAGCCGCCGATCGGAGGCGATGAAGCTCTCGCCCCCGCCCATGCCGGCATTAGCGAAGACCAGGTCCACGTGATCGCTGGCGTGCTCGGCCAGCAGCTCGTCCCGGAACCGCAGCACCTGGGCCTCGTCGGCCACGTCGCAGGCATGGCCGCTGACCCGGGCGCCCGCCGGGGCGTCCGCCTGGGCCGCGGCGGCCGCCTGCGCGACGGCGTCCGCGTTCAGGTCGCAGGCCGCCACCGAGCAGCCTTGCTCCGCCAGCTGCCTGACCAGCTCACGGCCCATGCCCGAGCCGCCGCCGGTGATAACCGCGAGCTTTTCTGCGAACTCCTGCACCGTCCGATGCCTCCTCCGGCGCGGGCCGCCGCGCCTGCAGCCGCCACGGTAGCCTCAGGGCGCAGCACGGACAAGCGCGGGGCCGGCCGCCCAGGGGAGGAGCCACGCATGAGGCTGACCGCCCGGCAGCTCAACCGGGCCACGCTGGCCCGGCAGATGCTGCTGCACCGGGAGGCTGTCGACGTGGCGCAGGCCGTCCGGCGCATTGTCGCGCTTCAGGCCCAGGAGGCCGCCTCGCCGTACCTGGCCCTGTGGAACCGGCTCTCGGATTTCGACCCGGCCGACCTGGACGCGGCGTTCGCCGGCCACGCGATCGTGAAGGCGACGCTGATGCGGATCACCCTGCATGCCGTGCACGCCGGGGACTATCCGGCATTCCGCGGCGCGATGCTGGAGGTCCTGCGCGGCTCGCGGCTGTACGACCGCCGCTTCACGGCGACCGGCCTGTCCGTGGCCGACGCCGATGCCCTGGTCCCGCAGGTGCTCGACTTCGTGGCCGAACGCCGCACCACGGCCGAGGTCCAGGCTCTGCTGACGGCGCGGCTCGGGGCGGCCAAGCCCCGGGTGTGGTGGGCGCTGCGGACCTTCGCGCCGCTGGTCCACGCGCCGACCGGCGGGCCGTGGTCGTTCGGTCCCCGGCCGTCCTACCTGGCCGCTCCGGTACCAGCACCGGCCGGGGATCCCGCCGAGTGCCTGCGGCGGCTGGTCCGGTGTTACCTGGCCGGGTTCGGCCCGGCCACGGCCGCCGACATCACGCAGTTCACCTTGCACCGCCGATCCGCCGCCCGGGACGCGCTGCGTTCCCTGGCCGGCGAGCTCGAGGTACTCGAAGGCCCGGACGGGACAGAGCTGTTCGACCTGCCCGGCCCCCCGCGTCCCGGCGGAGATACCCCGGCCCCGCCCCGGCTGATGGGCATGTGGGACAGCATCCTGCTCGCCTACGCCGACCGCAGCCGGATCACCCCGCCCGAATACCGTCCGCTGATCATGCGGCAGAACGGAGATGTCCTGCCCACCGTGCTGGTCGACGGCTACGTGGCCGGCGTATGGCGCGCGGTCGCCGCAGGCATCGAGATCACCGCCTTCCGCCCGCTGCCCCGTGCGGCATGGGACGAGCTCGCCGCCGAGGCCCGCGCGCTGGCCTCGTTCCTGGCCGGCCGCGATCCCGCGGTCTACCGGCGCTACGCCCACTGGTGGGCCGACCTGCCCGGCGCCGAGATCCGTGTCCTGGCCAGCTAACGACCCGCTCCGGCGGACGGCAAGGGCGCCCCGTCCGGTGCGGGCCTGTGACAAGCTCAGCCCAGGACCAGCTCGGCGACCTGGCGCAAGGTCGAGATCTGCAACGGCACGTAGACCAGCAACGTCGTCACCAGGGACGCGCGCCAGGCGGCGAGGTCGTCGCGGATCTTGCCCGGCGGGCCGATCAGCGCCAGCTGCTCGATCACCCAGGTCGGGATGGCGGCCGCCGCTTCCTCGTACTGGCCCTGGCCCCACAGTGTCCCGACGCGGGCGACGGTTTCCTCCAGGCCCATCCGGATGAAGGCCTGGGCGTGGAAGTTACGACCAGACGGGCCGATGAAGCTGGCGAACAGCGGGCGGAGCTGATCGGCCGCGGCCTCGACGTCCTGGTCGAGTACCAGCGGCACCGCGCCGATGACCTGGAAGTCCCCGGCCCCGCGGCGGGCGCCCGGGCGGGCCGCGCCTTCGGCGAGCGCGGCCCGGTAGTGGCTGTCGCGGTAGGGCGAGTAGTAGGTGGCGATCCAGCCGTCGGCTATCTCCCGGGCCAGGGCGACGTTCTTCGGGCCCTCGGCGCCCACCACGACGGGCAGGTCCGGGCGCAACGGCCGGACCGTGCTGGTCAGGGGGATTACCGGCTCGCCGGGATCCGTCGCGGGCAGCCGCAGATGCGCGCCGGAGTACGCGAGCGGGGCATCGGCGGCCAGGACGCGCCGCACGATGGCCAGGTAGTCACGGGTGCGGCCGAGCGGCTGATCGAACGGCCGCCCGTACCACCCCTTGACCAGGTCCGGCCCGGATAGGCCGAGGCCGAGGGTGAAGCGGCCGGCGGACAGGTGATCCAGGCTGAGCGCCGCCATGGCCGTCGCGGCAGGCGCGCGGGCTGCCATGTGCATGACCGCGGTACCCAGCCCGATGGTGCTGGTGTGGGCGCCGACCCAGGCCAGCGGGGTCAGCGCGTCAGAACCGTGGCCCTCGGAGGTCCACACCGACTCATAGCCGATGGCTTCGGCCTCCCGGACGGCGGCGATCAGGCCCGGCGGCGGTCCCGCCGGGCCCAGAAGCCGAGCAGCAATCCGAGTTTCATGAGCCTCCTGACGTACAATGTTCGTTGACGAACAGTGTACGTTGCCCGGGGCAGGGAGTGAGCAGAGGTGAGCGCATGCGAGCACGCGAGCCGGTGAGCCGCCGGGACCGGCCCGCCCGGCCGGCCCTGAGCCGGGCCGCCATGGTGGCCGCGGGCCTGGCGATCGCCGACCTCGAGGGCGTGGACGCCGTCACGATGCGCCGGGTCGGCCGCCGCCTGGACACCAGCGCCTCGGCCCTGTACGTGTACCTGCGGGATCGCGATGACCTGCTTGACGCCATGTTCGACCAGGTCATGGCGCCGGTGGCGCAGGCCGCCCTGCCGTCAGGCAGCTGGCGGGAGCGGCTGAGCTGGCTGCTGCTCGAGTCGGTCTGGGCCGCCAGCGGCCACGGCGGCCTGGCCCGGGTCGCGCTGGCCAGGGTCCCGGCCGGGCCTAACGCGACCGAGATCACCGCCCGGGTCCGGTCCCTGCTCGCCGACGGGGACATTCCGCAGGCCGCCGTCCCCGCCGCCCTCGACCTGCTCGCCCTGTTCGTGACCGGCGCGGCCCTGGACCGGGTCCCGGCGACCTCGGTCGCGCCCGACCAGCACCGCCGCCTGCTGCACTGGGAGATCGACGTCATCCTCAACGGGCTCGCGGCCACCGCGCCGGAGCCGGATGCGGCCACCGCGCCGGAGCCGGGTTAGGCGTACCCGTAGGCCGTATCCCGTAGGTCTTCATGGGCCGCCGGTTCCGTGCGTCCCGTTCGCCCCGCCAGCCGCTCCGGTCACAAGGCAGACCGCCCAGCCTTCCGCGATCCGGAAACTCTCGCGGTTGATTAGCGCCCTGCGGTGGATTGTGGGTACTGGGCAAGCGTTCCGGAATAAGGTGACTTCTCGCGTGTCTGGGCGTCCGGATGTGGTTGAATGCCCCGCGCCTGGCCACGCAGTCCCCCGGGCTGGGTGTTTCCATGATCGCGAAGGGTTTGGTATCAAAAACCGTAGTAAAGCCTTCGCGATCATGGGCAAGGGGGCCGGGACGGGACCAGGAGCTCGCCGGGGCTGCGGCAGGGCCGACGGAAGATTATGACAAACCCCGTAAATGATCGCATAGTGTCCGCCGGTCGCGACACGACGGAAACTCAACTTACTTTGGCATGCTCACGGAATCCCTCAAATCAACCGCAGGACCGAAATCAACCGCGCAAATGAGTCTGGTGTGACTGGTGCGCTGCACGGGACCGCACCCGGCTGCACGCGACCGCACCTACAGGACCGCACGAGGCCAGGCGCCCCACCGCGCCCCGTCAGGCGCGCAGTATCCCGGTGCGCACGCCGCGCGCGTTGCCGCAGCGAATCGAACAAGGCGTCAGCAATAAATCCCGCGGACGGGTGCTGCATCCGGGCCTCGGCGATCACCACGGCGGCTGCTTGGGTCGGTTACCGTGCTACCTGCTACCGTGCCAGAAATCATGGCCGGGACCTGCTCGATCACCGGCCGCCGCACCAATGCGTGCTGGATACTTGAACTTGCAAATCCGCGAGAGGGGAGCCCTGCCATGCCGCCGACTCATGCCCATTTCAACGGGAGCGTCAACCTGGCCGATGCCGACTCTGTCATGCGCGAGATCGCCTCGCGGGTGCCGGCCGGCGTGCGGCGCATCCCGGACGGCGAGACCGGGGACCGCGGTAACTGGATCTTCTTCCAGATGCAGAGGTTCATGCAGATGCCCACGCTGGTGCCGGCCGGGCCGATTGGCGCCGAGGACGGCGACTACGAGGCGCTGCCTCAGCTGAGGCTGGCCGATGGTGTCGAGCCGGACCAGGTGGAATGGCCCAATATCGGCTACGCCGACGCCTATCTCGCCTCCTACCAGACCTTCTCCGCGCTGCGCGAGGAGGGCGTGATCCCGGCCGGCGTCCGGTTCCAGGTGGAGTACCCGACCCCGCTGGCCTCGATCGGCGGCTACATCGTGCCCGAGCAGCAGATGGCGCTGATCGGCTCGTACCAGCAGGCCATGTTCGCCGACCTGGACCGGCTGCTGGCGGCGATCCCGCACGACGAAGTGGCCGTGCAGTGGGACGTCGCGGTGGAGTTCGGCGTGCTCGAGGAGGCCTTCGGGCCGGGCGGCGCGCAGGCCTTCGACATGATCATCGCGGCCCTGGCCCGGTGCGTGGACCAGGTACCAGCCGACGTCCCGGCCGGCCTGCACCTGTGCTACGGGGACTACGGCCACCAGCATTTCAAGCAGCCCGAGTCGCTGGCCCTGCAGGTCCGGCTGCTGAATGCCGTGGCCGCGGCCGCCACCCGGCCGGTGAGCTTCGTCTCGTTCACCGTGCCGCAGTACCAGCGGGAGGAAAGCTACTTCGCGCCGCTGGCCGGGCTGACCACCGGCCCGGGCACCGAGCTGAACTTCGCTCTGGTGCCGTACCATCCGGCCGAGCAGGCCCAGGGGACTACCGAGGAGCAGGTGCGGCTCATCGACGCGGCGCTGATCGACAGCACCGCCGGGCTGCGGGAGTGGGGTATCTGCACCGAATGCGGGATGGGCCGCGCGGCCCGGGAAGAGATCCCGGGCTTGCTTGACATGTACCGCCAGATCCTCGCAGGCTGACCAGCAGAACGAACAGGGTTGAGTCTTCATATAGCAAGAAAGCTGAGTCAACGAAAATTTTCTGCGGTCGCGACGGTGGCTCAGGCATATACCTGGTTCTGGTTCAAGTCGGCCTGAAACTTGAGCCAGTTAGACGCAATATTCCTTAGTTACCCGGTTGTGCCGTCCTGAGCTGGGTGTCATGATCTGGTGCCGTGAGGAGCGAGTGGCTGCGGCGCCGGGCCGGGGTGCTGACGGAGCCGAACTTCCGCCGTTTCTACACCGGGTACGTGACGTCGCTGCTCGGCTCGTCGATGTCTACGGTGGCGATCGCCTTTGCGGTCCTGGACAGCAGGGTCAGCGCGACCGGCCTGGGCCTGGTGTTCACGGCGAACGTCGTCCCGCAGGTACTGCTGCTGCCGCTGGCCGGGGCGATCGCCGACCGGCTCGGGCGGCGCCGGGTCATGCTCGGTGCGGACGTGCTCCGCTTCGGCGCGCAAGGGTGGCTGGCCGCCGCGCTGGCCGTCGGCCGGCCGCTGCTGTGGCTGTTCGTGCTGCTGGCCTGGCTCGGCGGGACCGGGACCGCGTTCTTCTCGCCGGCGCTGAGCGCGCTGACGGTAGAAATCGCGCCCCGCGATCAGCTCGGCAACGCTAACGCCCTGTACGGGCTGGCCGGCTCGGCCACCAGGATCGCGGGCCCGGCGCTGGGCGGAGTCATAGTGGCCCTGGCCGGGCCGTCCGTGGTGGTGGCCGTGGATGCCTGCACCTACCTGGTCAGCGTGCTGGCCCTCAGCCTGCTCCGGCTGCCGCCCGGAGCCGGCGAGCCGAGGCGAGCCAGGAACCCGCGAGCCAGGAACCCGCGGTGCCGGCGCAGTCCCGGGGAGCCGGCCGGCCCGCGCGCCGGGCCCTGCTCAGTGACATGGCCGAAGGCTGGGCCGAATTCCGGTCCCGGACCTGGCTGTGGGCGGGTACCGTGCAGTTCGCCTTCTTCAACCTGATCACCTGGGCGCCCTGGATGCTGCTCGGCCCGGTCATGGGCCGGGCCTACCTCGGCGGCGCCGCGGTCTGGGGCGCGATCATGGCCGTCCAGGGCGCGGGCGCGATCGTGGCCGGTCTGCTCAGCCTGGGCCGGCGCCCGCAGCGACCCCTGGTGATCGCCACCCTGGCCACGTTCTGCTACGCCCTGCCGGACATCCCGATGGCCCTGCGCGCCGCCGCCCCCTGGGTGGCCCTGGCCGCCTTCGCCTGCGGCGCGGGATCGGCGGTCTCCAGCACGTTCAGCAGCACCACCACGCAGCAGCAGGTGCCGGCGCAGAAGCTGGCCCGGGTCAACTCGCTGACGATGTTCCCTTCCTACGGCATCGGCGTCATCGGGTACGCCATCGACGGGCCGCTGTCCGCCGCGGTCGGCCCCGCCCTCGTCTTCGGCGTCGGTGCCGTCTACGGCCTGCTCAGCAGTGCCGTCATGCTGACCGTCCCGTCGGTGCGGGCCGTCCGGTGGCGCGACGCGGGCCCGGAACCGGACCGCCCTAATGCCCTCGCGCCGCGGCCCGCAGGACGGCGAAGGCGGCCAGCCGGGCCGCCACGGTGATGACCACGGCGGCCGGCAGCGCCTGGGCCACGTCCGGGGTAGGCACGAAGGCCACGATGCCGAACGCCGCGGCCACCCCGCCCACGGCCAGGGCCAGGGCCGCCGCGACCCGCCGGGCCCGCAGGGTCCGGCGTACCATCAGCCGCGCTTCCCGCGGCAGCCGCAGCACCATCCAGGCGAAGCACGCGGCCGTGATGACGGCCAGCGCTCCCAGGCTGATCACGAAGGGGAGCCGGTCGACGTGGGTCACCGCGGGAACCCAGACCAGGATCAGCGCGACCAGCGTGAAGACGTAGATCGTCCGGGAGACCGTGCGCAGGATCACCACGTCGATGTTCCTGCTGTAGATGCGCTCGTCCGGGGTGGCGCGGGCCGCGCTGATGAAGTGCCTGATCGCCCCGGCCGCGTCGTGCCGCCTGAGCCTGATCCGGCCCAGCTCGTTCATGGCGCCGCTGTGCGCCGGATCGAGCGCGAGGGCGCGTTCCTGATGCCGGCGCGCGTCCGCCAGGTCGCCGCGGCTCAGGCTGACCTTCCCGGACAGGAAATGGACGTCCGGCTCGTTCGGGGCCAGCGCGCGGGCCCGGGCGGCCGCGTCGGCCGCGGTGTCAAGCCGGTGCGCGGCCAGGGCGGCCTGGGCCAGGCAGACGTGGGTCTGCCAGTAGCTGGGGGCCAGCCGGCACGCTTCCTGCGCGGCACGCAGCGCGTCGGTGTATTTGCCCAGGTGGACCAGGGCGTTGCTGGCCAGGCGGTGTGGCCACTCGTCGGACGGGTCGAGCGCCACCGCCCGGTTGGCCACCTCGACGGCCTCGGCGTAGCGGTCCGCACCCAGGTGCGCCCGGGCCATCAGGCACCAGGCCCGGCTGCTGTCCGGCTCTGCCGCCACGACGCCGGCCAGCAGCTGCGCCGCCTCGTCGAACCGCCGCACGTCGAGCATGGCCGAAGCACGCGCCAGCTCGTGCCGGAGGTCGTTCACTGGCGCGGGCTCACAGCAGCCGCCGCTTGCGCAGGTAGGCGGCCAGGTCATCGTAGGTGCCGCCCTCGTTGGCGAACAGCGCCACGTTCCGCGCGGTGTCGAACCAGGCGCCCAGCGACGGCTTGACCTCGCCGATCGCGCCTTCCAGGTCATCCGGGCCGATCATCCGCGGCTCGCCCAGGCGGACTGAGTCCATCAGGGCCCGCTCGGCGGCCGTCTCGCAGATGTGCGCGATGTCGGCACCGGAGTACCCGTCGGTCTGCCGGGCCAGGCGGGCCAGGTCGATCCCGGCGACCGGCCGGCCCTTGAGGTGGTAGCGGAACACCTCCTCGCGGGCTGCCGCGTCCGGCGGCAGCACCAGCAGGGTCCGGTCGAACCGGCCGGGCCTGCGCAGCGCGCTGTCCACGTCCCAGGGGTGGTTGGTGGCGGCCAGCAGGAACACGCCCTCGTTGTGGCCGGAGATGTCGTCCAGCTCGAGCAGCAGCTGGTTCACCGCGCTGCGCATCGGGGTGTGCCGCAGCTGGGAGCGCTTCTGCCCGATCGCGTCCACCTCGTCGAGGAACAGCACGCAGGGCGCGTTCCGCCGGGCGATCTCGAACAGCTCGTGGATGTTCCGCTCGCTCTGGCCGACGAACATGTCGATGATGTCGGCGAACGAGACCGCGATGAACCGGGCGCCGAGCTCGCCGGCCACGGCGCGCGCGATGAACGTCTTGCCGCAGCCCGGCGGCCCGTACAGCAGCAGCCCGCCGCGCAGCGACTTGCCGTACAGCCGGCGCAGCTCCGGGTTGCGCATCGGGGCCAGGAACGCCGCCTCCAGGCGCTGCTTGACCTCGGTCATGCCGGCCACGTCGGCCAGCGTCAGCCCGGCGTGCTCGGCGTCGTAGGCGTCCGCCTCCTCCAGGCCCGCCGACGCCGAGTCCGCTCCCGGTGCATCGCCGATGAACATGGCGGGCAGCACGTCGCGCAGCTCGTCCTCGGCCTGCGACCAGTCGTACTGCGGCGGCTGGCCCGGGCCAGCCGACGCCCGGGGGGCGCTGGCGGGCGCGGCTGGAGGGACCACGGACCGTTCGGCCGGATTATCCGGGCCAGCGGCGGGAGGCTGGCCCGTGGCCTCAGCCGGGCCGGGATCGTCCCCAAAACCCCGTAGCAATCCCAGGGCCTCAGCGTGGCCCGGATCGCGCTGCAGGACCGCGCCCAGCTGCCTGACCGCCTCGTCGCGCTGGCCGGCGCGCAGCAGCATGGTGGCCAGGTGCAGGCGGAGCGGCACGTCGTCGGGCATCGCCTCGACGGCCCGGCGCAGGCTGTCCAGCACGGTGGGTTCGGGTTGCATGCATCCGTCCGGGTCGTCTCGGCCTGATCGCTTCTAACAGCGTAGTGCGAAACGGTCCGGAGCTGATCAGCTCCACAATGCGGTCACGCTGAAGCCGAGCTCGGCCAGCAGGCGGCGCAGCAGCGGCAGCGAGACGCCGAGCACCGTGCCGTGGTCGCCATCGATGCCGTCCACGAACCAGCCGCCCCGACCGTCCAGCGTGAACGCCCCGGCCACGGCCAGCGGCTCGCCGGAGGCGACGTAGGCGGCGATCTCTGCCTCCGACGGCGTGCCGAACCTGACCCGCGTCGCGGCCAGCGCCGCGGCCCGCTGGCCGGTGGCCGCGTTGATCACGCAGTGGCCGGTGACCAGCGTGCCCGTGCGCCCGGACATCTCCCGCCAGCGCTGCGCGGCCTGCGCGGCCGAGCCGGGCTTGCCCAGCGCCCGCCCGTCCAGGTCGAGCAGCGAGTCACACCCCATGACCAGCCCGTCGGCCAGCCCGGACGCAACCGCGGCGGCCTTGGCCGCCGCGAGCAGGCCGGCCAGCTCGCCCGGGGTGTCCGCGGCGAACTCGCTCTCGTCGACGCCGCTGACGATGACCTGCGGGTCCAGCCCGGCGGCGCGCAGCACCGCCAGCCGGGCCGGCGAGGCTGAGGCGAGCACGATAGCAGTCACGCGACCCGACCCTACCGGCCCGCCATAGGATCGCCTCATGGTGCGTTTCCTGGTCCTGTACGACACGCCCGCCGACCCCGAGGCGTTCGACCGCTACTACCGCGACGTACATATCCCGCTGGCCAAGCAGCTGCCCGGGCTGCGTAGGTACACGGTCAGCCGCAACCACGGCCCGGTCCGCGGCGGTCAGTCCTACCACCTGGTCGCCGAGCTGGACTGGGACGACCTGGCGGCCATGCAGCAGGCCTTCGCCTCCGAGGTCGGGAAGGCCACCGCCGCCGACGTGCCCAAGTTCGCCCCCAGCGGCGTGCGCAGCCTGTTCTTCGAGGTGGAAGAGGTCTGATCGTGCTGCAGACGACAACGCTGGGCCGCGGCGGCCCGGTGGTATCCCGGGCTGGCCTGGGCCTGATGGGCATGTCGGGCATCTATGGCCCGGCCGACGACGCCGAGAGCATCGCCACCATCCGCGCCGCCGTCGACGCCGGCATCACGCTGCTGGACACCGGCGACTTCTACGGCATGGGCCACAACGAGCTGCTGCTGCGCGACGCCCTGCGCCGCGGCATCCCGCGGGAGAGCGTGTTCATCCAGGTCAAGTTCGGCGGGCTGCGCGATCCGTCTGGCGCGTTCATCGGCCACGACACCAGCCCGGCCATGGCCAAGAACTCGCTGGCCTACACGCTGACCAGGCTCGGCACCGAGTACGTCGACCTGTACCAGCCGGCCCGGCTGGACCCGCGGGTGCCGATCGAGGAGACGGTCGGGGCCGTCGCGGACATGATCAAGGCCGGGTACGTCCGCTACCTGGGGCTGTCGGAGATGGGCGACCAGACCATCCGCCGGGCGCACGCCGTCCACCCGGTGTCGGCCCTGCAGATCGAGTACTCGCTGATGAGCCGGGGCATCGAGGCGAAGATCCTGCCCACCGTCCGGGAGCTCGGGATCAGCGTCACCGCCTACGGGATCCTCTCCCGCGGCCTGCTCAGCAGCGGCACGGCCCGGCTGGCCGACGGTGACCCGCGCGCCAGGTTCCCCAGGTTCCGGGCCGAGAATCACGCGCGGAACCTGGAACTGCTGGCCCAGCTGGAGACGATCGCCGAGGGCCGCGGAGTGACCGCCGCCCAGCTGGCCATCGCCTGGGTGGCTTCCCGGGGCGACGGCATCATCCCGCTCATCGGGACCAAGCGCCGGGACCGGCTGGCCGAGGCGCTGGCCGCGCTCGCCCTGCCCCTCAGCCAGGACGAGCTCGCGGTGATCGAGGCCGCCGTCCCGGCCGGCGCCGTCGCCGGCGACCGCTACGAGCCCGCCCAAGTAGCCGCCCTCGACAGCGAGCGCTGAACCCGGAGCGGCCCCTGGACTGCCGCGGCGGCGCGCACCGGCATGCGCCGCCTCCCGCGGCTAGCCGCGGTACTCGCGGGCCAGGTCGCGCAGGCGGTCGTGCGTGTCCTCCATCGGCGCGCGCGGCCCGAGGTAGCGCTTGGGGATCTTGGCGATCGAGGTGTAGTTGGTGTCGCAGACGTTGGCCAGGGGAGACTCCACCGCCTGGGTGACCAGCTGGTAGGCGTCCAGCGGGTCCAGGCCGCACAGCTCGGCGACCCAGGTCACCATGTCGTGCTGGGCGATGCGGAACGCGTCCTCCAGCGGCCGCGCCGATCCGGCCGACATGATGTGCGTATCGGATTCCAGCCGCGGCCACGGGCAGGGCACGCCCTTGATGAGGTCCACGATCAGGACCGTGTTCATCGCGCACTCCACGGCCACCCCGCAGGTCTCGCCCTCGCCCTGGCGGGCGTGCCCGTCGCCCAGGGACAGCAGCGCCCCGTCGACGTTGACGCCGAGGTAGCAGGTCACCCCGGCGCGCATCTCCGGCGTGTCCATGTTCCCGCCGAACGCGTCCGGCACCAGCGCGCTGCGCACCTCCAGGTTGGCCGGTGCCACGCCCACCGTGCCGTGCATCGGGTCCATCGGCAGGTCCGCCTCGAACGAGCTGTGCCGCGCGGTGAACCGGCAGGTCCGGGCGGTGGCGTCGAGCTGCCACAGCCACACCACCTCGGGCAGCGGCTCGTGCAGCAGCGCGGTCAGGTGCGTCGCGGTCAGCGCGCCGAACAGCGGCACGGTGGTCGACGCCGCCCAGGACCTGGCCGGCTCGATCGACACGAAGTGCACCGCCACCGTGTCACCCGGCGCGGCGCCCTCGATGTAGAACGGCCCGGTCTGCGGGTTGAGGAAGGGGAACTCGCACACCCGCGAGACCAGGTCCTGCTCGCTCTGCACCCGGCCCGCGAAGCAGTCCTCGGTGTACACCTCGAGCACCGCGGGCGTCCGGATCCGCATGGCCGGGGCCGCGCCGCCGAAGGTCCAGGCGTACTGGTCAGGCTCGGGCCGGAACGAGACGACCTGCAGCTCGCCCATCAGTCATTTCCTCCAGGTTCGTCCAGGTGCACGAGCAGCACCAGCGGCGGGATCAGCCAGCCCACGAGGACGTAGCCCCAGGCCACCAGGAAGCCGGCGGCGGGGTGCAGGCCGCGGGCCGCGTAGGTGGCCAGTGATCCGGCGGCGGGCATCTCCCGGGCCAGCTGGCCGATGCACCACGCGCCGAGCAGGCACGCGACCAGGGCGAAGATGACCGAAAGCGGCAGCGCCCCGCCGGCTAGCCCGGCCCCGGCCGGGATGGAGGCCGCGATGGCGGCGCCGGGGGCCATGTCGGTGATCGACTGGAATAGCACCTCGCGCAGGCCGATCGCGTCGCGGCGCAGGCCCACCGCTGCTGACCCCGAGGCCGTTTCGTCCCTGCGCCATGGCGTCATGATCGCACGGACATTTCCTGCCGCACAGGTGTGACCTGGTCGCCTTCGGAAGATTTACCAGAACGTATCCCGCGTACCAGGCGTTGCACCGCCAGCACCAGGACCACCAGCAGTCCCGCCGCGATCCCGTCCAGCCAGAAGTGGTTCGCCGTCACCACCACTACGAGCAGCGTGAGCAGCGGGTAGCCGGCGGCCAGCCACCGCCACCGGCTCCGCGACGCCGTGATCACCGCGATGGCCACGATCAGCGCCCAGCCGACATGCACCGACGGCATGGCCGACAGCTCGTCCGCGTCGAAGCCGCCGTGCCAGGAGTACACCGA
This sequence comes from uncultured Actinomycetota bacterium, assembly GCA_963808615.1. Classification (GTDB taxonomy): domain Bacteria; phylum Actinomycetota; class Actinomycetes; order Streptosporangiales; family Streptosporangiaceae; genus Palsa-504. The sequence goes on along the minus strand of CAWEGV010000013.1, from coordinate 68,271 downwards.
CTGGCCGTACCGCACGGCGGTGTCGGCCAGTCCGGTGCCCGGCAGCAGCCGCGGCGGGGCCACCGGGATGAACTGGATGAGCAGGCTGACTCCGGTGAACAGGACGATGGTGGTCCTGATCTGCGGGTACCGGTCCCGGTGCCGGGCGTACAGCCAGACCAGGCAGGCGCCCAGCACCGGGAAGTGCAGGATGTCGTAGTACAGGTTGAACGCCTGCACGACCAGCGGATGCGGCAGGAACAGCCGCTGCACGGCGGTCTCGCTGGGCAGGTGCAGCAGGCGCTCCGCGTGCCACAGCCACCGGGCCCGCGGCCTCGCGCCGTCCGGGCTCATCACGGTGAACGACCCGGCGAACTGCCACAGCCCGTACAGGCCGAACAGCAGGGCGGCCTCGAAGGCCACTCCGGCCCACACCCCGCCGCGCCGGAGCCAGCGCAAGACGGCCGTGACCACGGCCAGGAAGATCGCGCTGGCCAGCGCGTACTGCCAGGACAGCATCACGTGTGGCACGATCGGCCCCCGGAACCTCAGGTGATCACCCTGCGAACTACAGGTAACAACCGGAGGGGTGCGCCGTTTAGTTCCCGGCGGGTCAGACGATGCCGTTCCTGCTGAGCCCGGAGGGATCAGGCTCGCCCTGGGGCAGGGACACGTCCCCCGTCACGTCCGCGGCCAGCCGCACCCGGTCCCCGTCGACCAGGCGGACCTCGGCGCCGGGCAGTACCCGGTCGTCGTTCACGTAAGTGCCGTTGGTGGAGTTCTCGTCCCTGATCGTGGCGTGCCCCGAGTCATCCACCTGGACCGTGGCGTGCCGCCTGGATACGTTGTCGAAGTGCGCGAACGCCGCGGCGACCAGCGACTCGGCCGGGTCCCGGCCCAGCATGACCGAGGTCCCCGCCGGGATGTCCACGTTGCCGGTGGGGAACGTGATCCTCATGACGACGGGCGAGATGCGCCGGCGATGGCCGGTCGGCAGCGGGTCGCCGCAGTTGGAGCAGATCACGTCGGCCGCGTCGTAGACCGGAGCGCCGCAGGACGGGCAGGTGGCCGACGGGTCGACGCCCGCCGCGATGAACTTCTGCGAAATGGTCGGGGTCAGGACGTCATCCTCGGGTCCGCTGGCGTGCGGCAGGTTGGCGCCGCACCGGAAGCAGATCAGATCCTCCGGCTGCACCTTGACGCCGCAATCGGGGCAGCTAAGGCTGGCCATGGCCTCGCTCTCTATATATATGGGTAGGTCAACCCCCGTTAGATTACCGCCGCCGATACCGGTTTGCAGCGGTAGGTGCTATCCCGGGGGACGACCCTGGCCAAGACGGGCAAGCTCGCCTGTTCGGCCTGCCCTTTCCCGAGGAGTGCCACGGGTTGCAGGTCCCGCCCCGCTTGGGTGCTGTGTCGTAATGCCCCAGCCGACCTCGTGTGATCTCGTCAGGCCCACGATGACGGCGCCCGCCCGCGGCGATCCCGGCCAGGAGCATCGTCGCGCGCCGCCGAAGGGCTCAGCCGACCCGAGAGGAAGCCTTGCGACAGACCGCCGATGCCCAGAGTACGTCGGTGACCATGTCACTCTTGCTGACGTATGAGCCCCGTGGCCGCAGCATCAGGGTGGTCAGGCGTCCCGGCGGGGCAGCAGCGCGACAGCCTCGATTTCTACCAATGCATCTGGGATGGCGAGCGCGCTGACCTCCACCGCCACCGCCGCAGGCCGGGCATCGCCGAAGTAGCGGCGGCGCACCGTGTTGACGGCCGGCCGGTCGGCCATGTTCAGCAGGTACACCCCGACCCGCACAACGTCGTCGAAGGTGGCACCGCCGGCCCGCAAGACGTCACCTACGTTGTCAAGCACCTGTTCCGCTTGCCTGATCACGTCGCCGGCGCCCACGAGGTCTCCGTTGGCGTCGAGCGCCAGCATGCCCGCGACGTAGAGGAACCCGCCCGCCTCCACCCCGTCGGTGTAGTGGCCGAGGGGCTCCGCCAGCTGCCCGGCCAGCCGGATCCGCCTCATGAGGGAGCTCCCGACGGTTCGAGGATGCGGATCATGAGCGGGCTCGGGTGCCCCTCCAGGTCAACGATCTCCACCAGCTGGGCCGCCCGGGCGGCAAAGGCCGCGCCGTGCCCACCAGGAATCAGGATCTCCCGCGCAGAAGATCCGGCCCCGGCGCTTCGGCCGCTGGCCCCGCCGCGCCGTCTGCCTGCCCGGTCGCCACGGAAGCTCCATCACCCATGGCGAGGATTGTGCGTCATATATAACCCTCGGTCAACCCAATCCGCCCAATGTACGGGAGAACGCCCGCCAGGCCGCCGCTGAGAACCGCGACGCGTTCGTGCTGGGTGATAACCCCTTCGAGTGGGGCGAGCTCACCACTACCTGGCAGCGGAAGCGTTCCAGTGCCGACCCGGTGCGGGGCTTGCCGCCGTGACGGCCGAATCCGTCGAGGTAGTCGGAAACTACTGGCGGGCCACGCTCGTTTGACCGGCGTGGTCGTTGCGCGGGAGGACATAGCGGTTGGGTGTGGTCCCGCCGAGCGCGATGGTGGCGCGGGCGGCGGCCGTCTTGACGTCGTCGGCAACCGGGTCGAGGGAGGCGGCGGAGCCGCGCAGGAGGCTCACGCCGATGGCGCCTTTGAGCCCGGTGAGGCCGAATACGGGTGCGGCGACGCACTGGATGCCGGCGGCGGCAGCGGCATCGTCGGTGGCGAAGCCTTGCACGCGGATCTGGGCGAGTTCGGCGGTGAGGTCGGGCAGGGAGATCGTCTGCCCGCCGGCTCCGCGGGTGGCCAGTTCGACGTGGCCGGGCAGGCAGTCGGCCTCGAGCCAGGCGAGGCAGGCCTTGCCCACGGCGGCCAGGTGGGACGGGAGGCGGGCGCCGATCGCGCTCGCGAGCTGGATCCCCAGCGTGGGCGGGTCCTCCTTGCACAGGTAGAGGACTTCGGTGCCGTCGAGGACCGCGTAGTGCGAGGTGATGTTCAGTGCGCGGGTCAGGCGGGCGAGTTCGGGTGCTATGGCGCCAGCGGTGCCGGAGGCCCGCAGGTGCGCCGAGCCGACCTCGAATGCCTTAAGGCCGATCGAGTAAGCAGGCGGCGAGGACACGGTCACGAAGGATTCGCTGGCCAGGTCGCGCAGGATGGTGTAGGCGGTGCTCTTGGGTATGTCGAGCTCGCTGGCGATCTCGGCGAGCGTCATCGGCGCCTGGCTATGTGCCAGCCGGTCGAGGATTCGCGCCGCCCTGACGACCGAGGTGCTCATGACGCTCCGTTTCCGCGATTGCGCGGATGGCTAATCCGGCGTGCCCACGGGACATATCGGACGAACCGGGGGTTCGTCGCCTGACTCCTGGGGTTTACCCTGTCAGGCGTGCGAGCGGACCCGGATAACGAGTCTGGCAGAGCCCGTTCATATATGCAACAGTCGGTCTCATTTGAGGAGAAACCTTGACATATATACGAACGGAGTGCGAGCATCCGCAGATGACCTCTCGGAGATCCCGCCGGATCCGCTCTCGCACGCTGGTCGCGGCGGCTGCTGCCCTGGTGGTTTTGCCGGTGGCGGCGTGCTCGTCCGCGTCGTCCGGAGCCGGAACCGTGACGCATTCCACTCTCACGGTCGCGGCGTTCAACCCGTTCACTGGCCCGGATGGGGCGTTCGGGCCGGAGATGATGGCGGGCTGCCTGGCCGGGGCGACCGCGGTCAACGCGGCAGGCGGCGTGCTAGGCAACAAGGTGGCCTGCCAGGCCGTGGACACCCGCGGCGACCCGGCCGACGCGGTCACCGGCGCGGCGAAGATGCTGGCGACCACGTCGCACCTGTTCGGGGTGCTCGGCCCGAGCTCGGATGAGGCGGACGCGACCGCTCCGCTGATCAACGCGGCCAAGATCCCGATGTTCGCCGACACCGGCGAGGCGTCGTTCGACCACACCCCCCTGCAGTATTTCTGGCGCATGACCCCCGCGGACGACGTTCAGGGCATCGCGATGGCGCTGTACGCCAAGCAGAAGGGCTATCTCCGGGCCGCGGCGGTGTTCGGCAACGACATCAGCTCGCAGGGCAGCGTGCCGACGCTGGTGAAGACCTATCAGGGCCTGGGCGGGAATATTGTCATCAACGAGAAGATCGCCCTGGGCCAGAGCTCCTACCAGCCGGAGGTCGAGCAGCTCATCGCGGCCAGGCCGCAGGTCATCTTCACCGAAGCCTCGCCGCAGGCCGACGCGACGTTCCTGGAGGAGCTGCAGCAACTGGGTCACCTGATCCCGGTCATCGGCACCGACGGGACGGTCGAGCCGCAGTGGACGAGCGCGGTGGGCTCGGCGATCGGCAAACCGGCGCTGACTAAGTACTACGTGGCCGCGCAGCCCTACGCCCCTGCGTCGGGGGCCGGGTGGACCGTGTACAACAAGGCCATGCTGGCTTCGGCCGGGGTGGCCACGCCGAAGTCACAGTGGAGCCCTGACCCCTACTCGATGGTGGACTACGACGGGCTCACCGTCATGGCGCTGGCCGCGGCCGCGGCTAAGAGCACTAGCCCGGCCGTCTATAACAAGTACATCGAGTCGGTCACCACGGACTCCACAGGGACGACGCAGGTGCATTCGTACGCGGAGGGACTCGCGGACCTCAAAGCGGGCAAGAAGATCGATTACGTCGGCGCCACCGGGCCCATCATCTGGGACCAGTATCACAACTCGACCGGTGGCTTCGAGATCGCGACCTACCAGCCGAGCAACCAGCAATACAACCTGGTAGACGATATCCCGCCCGCCACCATCGCACCCTACCTCAAGTAAGCGGCCGCGCCCGGGCCCCCAGCGCACATCAGGGGTCCGGGCGTCAGCTCGTCGCCGCAGGGGGCCCCCGCCCGGAAGGGAGCCACAGCATGTTCCTCCACGCGATCGGTTTCGGGATCGTCACCGCTGCGGTGATGGCGCTGGCGGCAGTCGGGTTCACCGTCCAGTTCGGGGTGACCAATATCCTCAACCTGGCCTACGGCGATGTCATGACCGCAGCGGCGTTCGTGGCCTACCTGACCTATTCGGCCGGGCTCAACCCGTGGTGGGGAATGGTGTTCGGCGGCCTGTTCGGCGCCGTCTTCTCCGTCCTGCTGAACCGGTTCCTGTACCGGCCGTTCATCCGCCGCGGGGCCAAGCTGTTCACGATGATCATCGTCACGATCGCGGTGAGCCTGATGCTGCAGAACGGCCTGCAGGCGATCTTCGGGACGGAGTCTTCCAGCGCGGGCATCTCGGCCGGCGCCACGGTGCGCGTGCTGGGCATGGTGTTCACCACCAGCCAGCTCATCGTGATCGCGATCGCCGCCGTCGCGCTGGCCGCGTTGCACGGCCTGCTCAGGTATACCCGGCTGGGCAAGGCCATGCGCGCCACGGCCAGCGACCCCGAGCTGGCCCGCAACTGCGGCGTGCCGACGCGCCGGGTCATCGACGGCGCCTGGCTGCTGTCCGGGCTGCTGTGCGGCCTGGCCGGGGTCGCGCTGGTGACCGAGCTGGGCAGCTTCGATTCCACCACCGGCTCGGCGTTCCTGGTCCCGGTCATCGCCGCCGCGGTGCTCGGCGGGGTCGGCCAGCCGTACGGGGCGATGCTGGGCGCGCTGGTCGTCGGGCTCGCCAGCGCGCTGGAGGCCACCTACTTCGATCCGACCTACACGGATGTCGTGGCGTTCGGTGTGCTCATCGCGGTGCTTCTGCTCCGTCCGCAGGGAATCTTCGCCGAGGTCGCCAGCCAGAAGGAGGTCGCCGCGTGAGCCTCGCGTGGTCGTTCTACCTCTCTACCGTGCTGGTCTACCTCGGGGTCGATGTGATGGCCTGCTGGGGGCTGAACCTGCAGTACGGCTACACCGGGATCCTGAACTTCTCCTTCATCATCTACCAGTCCGCCGGCGCGTACACCGCAGCCGTGCTGACCCTAGGGCCAGACACCGCCACCGGCAGTTTCCAGCAGTACATCGGCGGCGCGAACCTGCCGTTCCCGCTCCCGGTTATCGCCGGCGGGATCGCGGGCGGCCTGCTGTCGGCGGTGGCCGGCGTGATCGCGCTGCGCCGGCTGCGCCGCGACTACCAGGCGATGGTCTTCCTGGTCATCTCCCTGATCGCCACCGCCGTGGTCAGCAGTGACGTGGGCCTGTTCAACGGGCCGGCCGGGCTGTCGATCATCCCCCAGCCGCTGAGCACCGCCCTGAACCTCTCGCTGGTCGGCTACCGGTGGTTCTACGTCGGGCTGACCGCCGTCATCTGCCTGATCGTCTACGCGTTCCTGCGGCTGATCACCAGCGCCCCGCTCGGCCGGTCGCTTCGTGCCGTACGCGACCACGAGCAGGCCGCCGCCGCGCTGGGCAAGAACGTGACCAGCCTGCGCATGACCTCGTTCGTCATCGGCGGCGTGATCGCCGGGATCAGCGGGGCCGTGCTGGTGGAGTTCATCAGCGCCTGGTCCCCCGGCGGCTGGCTCTACCAGGAGACCTTCGTCCTGTTCACCGCGCTGATCGTCGGCGGCACGGCCAACAACGCCGGCGCTGCGCTGGGTGCGCTGCTCGTACCCGTCGCGTTCCTGGAAGGCAGCCGCTTCCTGCCCCAGTTCGGCCCCCCCGGGCTCATCGACGCGCTGCAGTGGGTCGCCGTCGGGCTCCTGACGCTGATCTTCGTGTGGTTCTGGCCGCGCGGCGTGCTGCCCGAGCGCAGACGGATCATCAAGCTGCCCGGCCCGCAGCAGGCCCGGGCCGGTCTGACGCGACCCGTCGACTACGAGAAAACGGCCGAGACCCGATGACCTCGGTACAGCGACACCGGGCGACCCCGGCCGCGCAGGCCACGTTGCTGCGGGTCGATGATCTGGCCAAGAGCTACGGCGGCGTCCACGCCGTAGCCGGGGTGTCCTTCGACGTGCCGCGGGGCCGCATCACCGGCCTGATCGGCCCGAACGGCGCCGGCAAATCCACCGCGCTCGGCATGATCGCGGGCGCGATCAAGCCGAGCCAGGGTTCGGTGCTGCTCAACGGCACCAACGTGGCCGGCTGGCCCAGCTACAAGATCGCGCGGCGCGGGCTGGCCAGGACCTTCCAGCAGTCCAGCGACTTCGCCGGGATGACCGTCACGGAGAACCTGCTCACCGCCCGGCACGGGCAGCGCGGAGACACGCTGCGCGGCGCGCTGCTCGGCCGCCGCTACTGGCGCGCCGAGCAGGAAAGCCTGACCGCGCGCGCCGCTGACCTCATCGCCCGCTTCGACATGACCCGGATGGCGAACGAGTTCGCCGGAACCCTCAGCGGCGGCCAGCGGCGGCTGCTCGAGATCATGCGCGCGCTCATGACCGAGCCGGAGATCCTCCTGCTCGACGAGCCGATGGCCGGGGTCAACCCCGCCCTCGGCGAGCGAATCGAGGACTACCTGCTCCAGCTGCGGCAAGACGGGCTGACCATGCTGATGGTCGAGCACGAGATGTCGGTCGTCGAGCGGGTATGCGACCCGATTATCGTGATGGCACAAGGCGAAGTCCTCGCCGAGGGAACCATGGACCAGATCCGATCCGACCAGAGGGTGCTCGATGCCTACCTCAACGGATAGCCGCCGCCCGGACACCGGGTACCTGACTGTCCGGGGCCTGACCGCAGGCTACGGCGCCGCGCCGATCATCAACGACATCTCGCTGACCGTCGCCGAAGGTGAGGTAGTGACCGTGATCGGCCCCAACGGGGGCGGTAAATCGACGCTACTCAAGTGCCTCACCGGACGGCTGAGACCCCAAGCCGGGCGGGTCCTCCTCGACGGACATGACGTCACCGCGGCCAGCGGCAACGCCCTGACCAAGAGCGGCGTGGGCTACGTCCCGCAGCACAACGACATCTTCCCGACCCTCACCGTCAGGGAGAACCTCGAAATGGGCGGCTACCTCCTGCCGAAAGGCCAGGTAGGCGACCGGATCGACCACGTGCTGCAGACCTTCCCCGCCCTCCGGCCGCTACTCAAACGCCGCGGCAAACTCCTCAGCGGCGGCGAACGGAAACTCCTCGGCATCGGCCGCTGCCTGATCAGCTCGCCGAAGCTCCTCATCCTCGACGAACCCACCGCGGGGCTGTCCCCGAGCCTGGCCCGCGGCATGCTTGATGACCACGTCACCTCACTTGCCCGCGCCGGCGTGACCATCCTGCTCGTCGAGCAGCGTGCACATCAGGCCATGCAGATCGCCGACTGGTGCTACGTCCTGGTCGACGGCCGGGTCGAGCTGAACGACGCACCCGCGGCCCTGCTCGCCCGGCCCGACTTCGGCGAGCTATTCCTCGGCCGGTCCGCCCGCACCCCGCAGCCAGCCGCGCCGGGCGGGCACCTGCCCGAGGCCACTACCGGCCCGGCAGTCACCGCCGCCAGCCCGCACGAGGCCAGTCACGATGAGGGCTGACCGCGGCCGGCTCGGCCGCCAGCGCGGCCGCCAGACCCAGACCGGCACCCCGGCGGCGGCATCCGCCCACAGATCGCGACCGCCGGCAATCGCGCATCATGCGTCGGCGTGTCGCAACCCACAACGTCCGCGCCAACGCCCGGCCGTCACACGATTTCGGGTACTTGCGGATTCGGAGCCTAGTCTTTCGCAGCAACGAGCGTGCTATTCAGCGTGATCCTAATGGTAATAATCGGCACCTAATTATTGTCATAACGGGCTGATTAGCTGGCGCTTGCCGCTTGTGCCCGCGCCGCTCCCTGGAGCGCCGCTCCCCCTGGACCGCCTGCCGCCCGGGTCGGCGGCAGGCGGTCGGCGACCGATAGTCCCACGCCGGACAGGCGGCCGGGCGGCCCGGCGTTGGCCACCAGGAGGCGTGCCCGGCGGGAGTCAATACGACGAGTCACTCTTCGATCACTAAATGCAAGCCCGATGCGGCCGGTCCCGGCCAGGTCAGACGCGCGGTTAACCTTCTCGGCGAAGATTCCGCCGGTTTACTGGCGAATGCCCCGTGGCGGCCACCCAGAGATGATTATATGTCATTACCCGTTTTGTAACGCGAGAGTGTGGCTCGGCTGCCTTCTTGACCCGAGCAGCGGCGATCGTTGCGAGGGGAAAGAGGGTACGTATGGAGGGCGGCGTGCGCCGCTTCAGCCGGGCATGTGCGCTGGCTCAGGTTTGCCGATGCGAGGTGCGAACGTAGTGCGTAAACGATCGGTGACGAATCCCGGCGGCCCAGCTGGCGCGGCCGGTGCCGTCAGCGGAGGGCCAGCCAACGGGGAGGGTTCGGTGCCTCGTGCCGGCGGAGGCGCCGCGGGTGACGGCTCGGATGCCGTCGGCGGACGGGACGCGGCGAGCATGGGACCGCAGCCCCTCATCGGCCCGGCCGCTTCCGGCGGCCAGGCGCCCGAGGTCGCCGCCCAGCCCCAGGCGGGGTCCCCGCCCGCGGCCGGCCTGGTCGGGACCACCCATCCGCATCCGAGACGGCCCGGCTCGGCCCGGTCGCGGTTCACCCTGAGGAACTGGCGCGTCCGGTGGCGGCTAGCCGCCTTGATCGCGGTGCCGTTGCTGACCGCGGCGGTGCTCGGTGCGGTGACCATCTACGGGGACGTCAGCAGCTGGCAGGCGACCGGCCGTGTTCAGCACCTCGCCCAGTTCAACAGCGCGGTGGTCAAGTACATCCAGGCAGTAGAAGATGAACGCGACTATTCAGTCGCCGCCACAGCGAATAGGAGTGGTTTTGCCGCCAGGCTGAGGACCGCAGAGGGTGTCACCGATGGCGCCGCCGCAGAGGTCGTCGCCCTGGCTGATGGCATCACGGTCGGCGGCGGCTATCAGCTCGCCGCGGTGCAGGCGGCGAACGCGGTACAAGTGGGCGTGGAAACCCTGCCGTTCGTCCGCGAGGCGGTGGCGGACCCGCTATTCACCTCGGTGGCGATCATGCAGGTGTACACCGTGAACATCATCCAGCCCGCGAGCACATTCGCCAGCGTGGTCGGGAACGAGGCCAGCGATACCGATCTCCGGGGCGACGTCACCGCCCTAGGCGCGCTGCTCCAGGTCGAAGACGCCACGTCGGTTCAGCGAGCCCTCCTGCTGAGGGCGGTCAGTTTCCCGCAGCCGACGCTATCACCCGACGACTATGCCAGCCTCCAGCAGGCACAGCAGCAGGAAAAGGCGGATCTGGCCAACTTCAACGCGTCCGTAGATCTCGCCGAGCAGCAGAACTACACCAACACGGTGACCGGGCCGCCGGTCGATAGCGCCAAAACGCAGGAATCACAAGCGGAGGCGTTGCTTACCGGCCCCTTGCCACACCCGCTCACCGCGCCGGAGCAGCGCCTCCTGGCCCCGGCCAACGTGAACGCCGACATGTCGTTCACCCTCGGCAAGGTGCGCCAAGTCGCCGACGAACTGACCGGCAACATCTCCGCGCAAGCAAATACGTCCAGGACCAATGCCAGCACGGACCTGCTGGTCACCAGCCTGGTGACGCTGCTGCTGCTGCTCCTGGTCCTGCTGATCTCCATCCTGGTGGCCCGCTCGCTGACCCGGCCGCTGCGCAAGCTGCGCAGCGACGCGCTCGACGTGGCCGGCCACCGGCTGCCGGAGATGGTGCGCAGGCTCAGCCAGAGCGAGGGCGCGGACGAAGGCGTGGACATCGAGCCGATCGGGGTCACCTCCACCGACGAGATCGGTGAGGTCGCCCGGGCCTTCGACCAGGTTTACCGGGAGGCGGTGCGGCTGGCCGCCGACGAGGCCATGCTGCGCAGCAACCTGAACGCCATGTTCATCAACCTGTCCCGGCGCAGCCAGTCCCTGATCGAGCGGCAGCTGTCGCTGATCGACTCGCTGGAGCAGAGCGAGCAGGAACCCGCCCGGCTGTCCAGCCTGTTCCGGCTGGACCACCTGGCCACCCGCATGCGCCGCAACTCCGAGAACCTGCTGGTCCTCGCGGGCCACGAGGTCACCAGGCGGTGGAGCCAGCCGGTCCCGCTGGTCGACGTGCTCCGCGCGGCGATCTCCGAGATCGAGCAGTACGAGCGGGTCGTGCTCAACTTGCAGCCCGGCATCGTGGTCGTCGGCCAGGCCGTCAACGACGTCGTGCACCTGGTCGCGGAGGTCGTAGAGAACGCCACCACGTTCTCGCCCGAGGACACCCAGGTGTACGTCTCCGGCCAGCCGCTGTCCAGCGGCGGCGTGCTGCTCGACATCACCGACAACGGCGTGGGCGTCTCGGACCAGGAAATGTCGCACGCCAACTGGCGGCTGGACAACCCGCCGGTGGTCGACGTGGCGGTATCGCGGCGCATGGGCCTGTTCGTGGTCGGCCGCCTGGCCGCCAGGCACGGCGTCCGGGTCCGGCTGCGGCACGCCCAGACCGGCGGCCTGACCGCGCTGATCTGGCTGCCCGACACGGTGGCCGCTCCCGAGGTCGCGCCGCCGCTTGGCCGGCTGCGCCGCTTCGAGGCGGACGACTACGGCCCCGTGCCGTCCCTGTCCGCACCCACCCAGCCCGCGGTCGGCACGTCGCCGCAGGCCATCTCGGCCGCGCGGATCCCCAGGTTCTCGCCCATGTCGCCCGCGTCCCCGCCGTCCTTTACCCCGGCCGCCGGGCCCCCAGGTGCGGGCACGCCCGGTACGCCGCCGGCCGCCCCGACTACCCCCGCCGTGCCCGCGGGCGCCGGCCAGGCTGCGGGGAACGGCTGGGAGGACCGCGAGGATTCGCCACGGCTGCCGGTCCGCAACACCAACGGCCGCGGCAACCGGAACGGCAGCGCCGGCCCGTCGGCGCCCGCGAACGGCTCGGCCGCCGACGACGACGAGCCGACGGCCCCGTGGACGCCGGTCAGCCCCGCGGCCCGAGCGCCGTCCGGCCCCGGATCCCCGTCCGGGCCCGGAGCGCCAGGCGTTCCCGGACCGAGCAGGCTGCCCTCGTTCGGCGGGCTCGGCCCGCAGGCCACGCCGGTTCCCCAGTCTCCGGTCGGCAGCCAGAACGTCTACGGCGGCGACGGTCCCAGCGGAGGCGCGAGTTCGGGCGCGGCCACCGTGACGAACGGCAGCGGCAACGGCCACGGCGCTCAGCCTGCCGACAGCCCGGCCGACCCGGGCCAGGTGACGGTCCCGCCGCCGGCCGCCGCCGATCAGCGGCTGCCCATCTTCGACTCGCTCGAGTCCGACTGGTTCCGGCGCAGCGGCAAGACTCTCAGCCCGGCGCACCCTCCGGCCGCCCCCGCGGCCGCGGGCACCCCGGCCCAGCCGGTCGCGCAGCCCGCGTGGACGTCCCCCGCCGACGAAGGCTGGCGCGCCGCTGCGGTGGTCGCGTCGCCCACAGCCGGCGATACTACGCAAGCCGGGCTGCCGAAGCGCGTCCCGAGGGCTAATCTCGTACCAGGCTCGGTCGGCAGTGGCGGCGGCGAGACAGAAGCCCAAGCGCCGGCTAGGTCCGCGGACGTGGTCCGCAGTCGCATGGCCAGCTTCCAGCGAGGCGTGCGCGAGGGCCGCGCCGCAGCACCGCAGACCGAGGAGCCGTAGGAGCGTATGAAACCCGAAGGCCCACCCGTAGCGCGACCAGGAGGAGGAACCTGTATGAACGGGCGACGAGAGGAGTGCCCATGAGCACACCGGGGCGTCCCGCGCAGGACCTTAACTGGCTGATCACTAACTTCGTGGAGCGGGTTCCCGACGTGGCGCACGCGGTGGTGGTCTCCTCGGACGGCCTGCCGCTGGCGTTCAGCGCCGGCTTCCCGCAGGAACGGGCCGACCAGCTGGCGGCGGTGACGTCCGGGCTGACCAGCCTGACCCAGGGCGCGTCGCGGGTGTTCGAGGGCGGCGCGGTCGTGCAGACTGTGGTGGAGATGCAGCGGGGCGTGCTGGTGGTCATGGCGATCAGCAACGGCTCGAGCCTGGCCGTGCTGGCCGCGTCCACCTGCGATCTCGGCCTCGTGGCCTACGAGATGACCCTGCTGGTCGAGCGGGCCGGGCGGGTACTGACCCCGGCCACCCGTGGCATCATGCAAGCAGCAATCCCCGGCGACGGCCGAAGGTGACCGGAGGTTTCAGTGGCGGGCCAAGGGCGAGGTGACGACCGGTCACCATTCGTGGGCTTGCCTGGTTCCTGGCAGGGTGCAGGGGCCCGGGCCGGTCTATGGGATGACGGGCCGAGCGGGACGGGGCCGATGCGGTCCGGCCCCGGCTTCGCCAGCGAGCAGGACGTGGCCACAAAGCTCGTCCGGCCGTATACGGTTACCGGTGGGCGGACGCAGCCCAGGTACCAGCTCGCCATTGAGGCGCTGGTCACGGCGACCGTCCTGGAACCTCGTGATCTGTCCGTGCTGGCGCCGGAATGCCAGGCGATCCTGCAGTTCTGCCGGGACTGGAGGTCGGTGGCGGAGGTGTCGGCAGTACTACGGCTGCCGCTGGGCGTAGCCAGGATTCTCATCGCGGACATGAGCGCGGACGGCCTCGTCCGCATTCAGCAACGCGATGACTCGGAGGGCCGTCCGGACCTCCATCTGCTCGAAAGGGTGCTTAGTGGACTCCGTAAGATCTAGCGTCGCCCCGCCCAGGGCCGACGCGCCCGCCATGACCTCGGTCAAGATCGTGGTGGCGGGAGGATTCGGCGTAGGCAAAACGACATTCGTCGGCTCGGTGTCGGAGATCACGCCTCTGACCACCGAAGCGGTCATGACGGTTGCCAGTACCGACGTCGACGACCTGTCGCATGTGCCGGACAAGTCCACGACCACGGTGGCGATGGACTTCGGGCGGATCACCCTGGACAAGGACCTGGTGCTGTACATGTTCGGCACGCCCGGCCAGCACCGGTTCTGGTTCATGTGGGACGACCTGATCCAGGGCGCCATCGGCGCGGTCGTGCTGGTGGACACCCGCCGGCTGGCCGACTCGTTCCCCGCGGTGGACTACTTCGAGGCGTCCGGGCTGCCGTTCGTGATCGGGATCAACGGCTTCCACGGGCAGTTCCCGCACCGATCCAGGGATGTCAGCGAGGCGCTGGCCATCTCGCCGGACGTACCGGTCATCCCGTGCGACGCCAGGAACCGGGAATCGACCAAGGCGACCCTGGTCACCCTGGTCGAGCACGCCATGTCGATGCAGACGGCCGGACGGTACTGATACGTGACTGCTGGTACTACACGACCAGCACCGCATTTCTCGAGGCCCTGGCCGAAGCCGGGGTCAGCTACATCTTCGCCAACCTGGCAGTGACCATCCCGGCCTGATCGAGGCGTTCGCGCGGCCCCGCGCCGAGGGCCGCGAGCAGGCACCCAAAACCTGGGCGGAGCCGTCACCAACGCGCTGCGCGGCCGCGGCGGTTCCCTGGGCTGGGCGGGCGGCGGCGCCGTCGGGGCTAAGCTCGCCTGTTCGGCCGAACGGGCCGTGGTATCCCTGGTCGGCGACGGCTCCCTCTTGTTCGGGTGCCTTCGTCGGCCCAGTGGGTCGCCCGCCGGTACCACGCCCCGTCGCTGACCATCATCTACGACAACCGCGGCTAGGCCGCCCCCCGGTTCTCCACGCTGCCGTGCTCCCAGAGGGCGTCGCCGCGGCGGCCAACGACTTCCACGCCTCGTTCGAGCCCGCCCCCGACCTGCCCGCTGGCCGTCGTGCGCGGCGGCTGATCCGCCGTCGCGGACGTCCGCCTCCCGCCCGTCTGACGCCCCGGCCCAACCTGCGTGTCACTCCGCTGATCCGGCGTCGGTCAATGCGGTGAGCAGGTCGTTGAGGCGGGTGACGAAGGCCGCCGGGTCGTCGATCCTGGCGCCGAGGGTAAGCACTGCCTGGTTGAACAGCACCCAGGCCCAGTCGGCCAGCCGCGGATCGTCCTGCTGCCGGTTGAGCCGTTCCACCAGCGGGTGCTTCGGGTTGATCTCTAGCACCGGCTGGCTCGGCAGTCCCGAGCCGCGCAGCCGCATGGCCAGGCTGACGTCGTTCTCCACCTCATTGGCCACGATGCAGGCGGGGGAAGTGGTCAGCCGGCTGGTCACCCGCACATCGAACGCCTGGTCGCCGAGGACTTCCTTCAGCCTGGCGACCAGTCCGGCGAACTCGGTGCCCGCCTGGTCCTGGGCCGCCTTCTCCGCCTCGTCTTCCAGACCGCCCAGGTCGGCCGCGCCCTGCGCCACCGACTGCAGCTTCCTGCCGTCGAACTCGCGCAGGCTGGTGACCACCCAGTTGTCCACCGGGTCGGCCAGCAGCAGCACCTCGACGCCCTTGGCCCGGAAGGCCTCCAGGTGCGGGCTGCTCTGCGCGGCGGCCAGCGTCGGCGCCAGCAGGTAGTAGATCTGCTCCTGGCCTTCCTTCATCCGCGCCAGGTAGTCGGCCAGCGTCACGTCGCCGTGGGTGGAGGTGAACCGGGCCAGCCGGGCGATCTCGTCCCGGTTGGGCACGTCCTCGACGATGCCCTCCTTCAGGACCGCGCCGAACTCCTTCCAGAACGTCGCGTACTTCTCCGGCTCCTGCTCCGACATGTCCTTGAGCAGCTGCAGGACCTTCTTCACCGCGCTGGACCGGATCCGGTCCACCACCCGGCTGCCCTGCAGCAGCTCACGCGACACGTTGAGCGGCAGATCCGCCGAGTCGATCACGCCGCGGATGAACCGCAGGTAGCGCGGCATCAGCTGGCCGGAGTCCTCCAGGATGAAGATCCGCCGGACGTGCAGTCTGATGCCGCGGGACGAATCCAGGATCCACAGGTCGAACGGGGCGCGGGCGGGAATGTAGAGCAGCAGCGTGTACTCGTAGGTACCCTCCATCTTGCTGTGCACCCAGCCGAGCGGATCGGTCAAGTCGCCGGAGATGTGCCGGTAAAACTCGGTGTAGTCCTGGTCGCTGATCTCGTTCTTGGGCCGGGTCCACAGCGCCGAAGCCTGGTTGACGGCCTGCTCGTCTGGCTCGTCCGCGCCGTCCCCGGCGCTGCCCCCGGGCTTCTCGGCCGGCATGAGAATCGGCAGGCTGATGTGGTCGGAATACTTCTGAATAATGGCCCGAAGCCGGTAGCCGCTCAGCAGGTCGCGGTCGTCGTCCCTGAGGTGCAGCACGATCGTGGTACCCCGGGCCGGCCGCTCGGCCGCCTCCAGCGTGTACTGGCCCCGGCCGTCGGAGGTCCACCGGACCGCCTCCTCGGCGGTCAGCCCGGCCCGCCGGGTGGTCAGCTCCACCCGGTCCGCCACGATGAAGGACGAGTAGAAGCCCACGCCGAACTGGCCGATGAGCGTCGCGTCCTGGCGCTGATCGCCGGTCAGGGCCTGGAGGAACTCGCGCGTACCCGACTTGGCGATCGTGCCGATGTGCTCGATTACCTCCGCCCGGCTCATGCCGATGCCGTTGTCCGCCACCGTGATCGTCGCCGCGTCCTTGTCGAACGAGACGCGGATCTGCAGCGGGCCCTCGCCCTCGGGATTCTCGCCCTGGGAGAGCAGTTCGAGCCGCAGCCGGTCGATCGCGTCCGACGCGTTCGAGATCAGCTCGCGCAGGAAGATCTCCTTATTGCTGTACAACGAGTTGATCATCAAGTCCAGGAGCTGAACCACTTCAGCCTGGAACCCGAACGTCTCCTGATCCTGCACCGACATCGACCCTCACCCCTCCACGCCCCTGCCCAGGCCCAGACAAAACCTTAGCTCGCCGCGGGCCTTCTGCCGAGCGGCTCGGCGGTACCGGGCCGCGTCGACGATGCCGGACGAACTGGTGTAGTGTGCACCCGGTGCCGGGGCGGTAGCTCAGCCGGTCAGAGCAGCGGACTCATAATCCGCCGGTCGTGGGTTCGAGCCCCACCCGCCCCACCAGCGGTTTCAAGCACCGGCCAGGGAAAGGCCGTGGACTGGTTCGCGACCTACGTCGGCGAAGGGATGTATCGTGCCGCCACGCCCTTGCGGTCGCTTAGAGTAACTGCCGAGGTTGCGTCGGGGTGGCGAATGGGCAATGGCGGCGGTCCGCGTGCCCCGCTGGCGCCATCCGGGTTTTCGGATTAGCGCCAGCGGGCATGCCTTCTCGCGGTCAGCTGCGGTTAGCGGCTTATGGTGATGACCGCCAGCGCGATGTTGTTGAAGGGGCTCGGGTCAGGGCTGGACGACACCGCGCCGCCGAGCACCTGGGCCTTGCCGGTCCGGGTGGCCTTGACCGTGATGGTGTCCTGCACCGAGGCGCCGGCCGCCAGCGAGGACTGCCGCCAGGCGACCAGGTTGCCATGCTTCGCGCAGCCGGTGCTGCATGAGGTTTCGGCCAGGGAAGCAGGCAAGGCCACCGCGGCGATCACGTTCTGCGCCGCTGCCGGGCCGTTGTTGGTCACGGTCAGCGTGCACGTCCCGGTGGCGCCCACGGCGAGGGTTGCCGGGCAGGACAGCCCGGCCGCCAGGTCCGCCTTCGTCGAAGCCGGGGTCACCGTGACGCTGAACGGTCCCGCGGTGGCGGTCCCGGCCGCGTTGGTGGCGGTCACCGAGTAGGAGAACGACGTGGTGCTGGCGGGCACCGTGCCGCTGACCGTCCCGGTGCTGGCGTTGATCGACAGCCAGGACGGCGCCCCGGACAGCGCGTAGCTGGGTGCCGGGGTGCCCGAGGCCATGAACGTGTAACCGTAGGTCCGCCCGGCCGTGGCGGTGGCGGGCGGGCTGGCTGCCACGAATGACGGCGCCTGGTCTACCGTGGTCACCTGCTGCACCTGCGGTGCGGCCGTGTAGCCGTTGCCGCCGGCCTGGTTGGCGTCCACCGTGCACGTCCCCGGGCCGGTGAAGGACACCGTCCCGCCGCTGATCGAGCAGGCTCCGGCCGTGCTGGAGGAGTCGATGCTGAACGTCACCGGGTTCTCGGACCCGCCGCCGGTCGCCGTCGGCGTGTACGTGCCGCCGACTGCCGCCGGGTTGGGCGGGCTGGAAGTGAACGTGATTGCCTGCGCGCCCTGCGGGGTCGCGGAGGCCTCACCCGAAGCCGGCCCCTCGCCGTCGGCGTTGACCGCGGTCACCTCGAAGTAATACGGGGTACCGTCGGTCAGCCCGGTTACCGTGTAGCTGGTGCCGGTGACCGGCGAGCTGTTCACCGGCGTGGACGACTCGTCGCCGGAACTGGTCCCTTCGTAGATGTTGTACCCGGTCACCGGCGAGGCGCCGGAGTCACCCGGCCCATCCCACGACAGGTTCACCTGGGAGTCGCCGGGAGTAGCCGTCAGACCAGTCGGCGCGCCCGGTGTGGGCGTGGCGTAGGTGATCTGCACCTCCGGGTTGCTGGTCGTATCGGCCTGCATCGTGGCGTCAGGGTCGACGGCGTAGCTGGAACCGCCGCCGCCTCCGCCGCCGTCGCCGCCGTCGTAGCCGCCGCCTCCGCCGCCGCCACCGTAGTAGCCGCCGCCTCCGCCGCCGCCACCCTGGCCGTGGCCGGGGTTTGCGCCGCCGTTACCGCCCTGCTCAGACGTCCCGCCGCCGCCGGCGCCGCCGTCACATCCGGTGGCGCCGCCGGTACCGCCTTGCGTGCTCTGGCCGGCACCGCCGGCGCCTCCGCTGCAGCTGCCGCCGGTAGTTCCGGGTTGTCCGGCCGCGCCGCCGTTATTGCCGCCCGCGCCGCCGCCTCCGCCGCCCGCGGCGACCACGAGCGGCGTCGGACCCTGGAATACGGCCGAAGCGCCGCCGCCGCCACCGCCGGTCAGGTAGGCGTTGCTGCCGTTGCCGCCTCCGCCGTAGCCGGCGGCACCGCCGCCGCCCAGAGTTCCTCCGCCGCCGTTGCCGGCGACCTGGATGCTGAGCTGCTCGTCGCTGGTCAGGGTCAGCGTGGCGGTCACCGACTCGCCATAACCGCCGCTGCCGCCGCCGTAACCGACGTTGCCGCCGGCCCCGCCTTCCCCACCGACCGCGGTGACCTGTGCGCTGGCCACTCCGGCCGGGACCGTCCAGGTCTGTGCGGCGCCGGTGTAGCTGAAGGTCACCGTGGTGGTGGTCCCGGTGCCGGGCGGCGCGGGCGCGGCGCTGGCAGTGCCCGCGCCGGTGAAGGCGATCAGGGCGCTGGCGGCGGCCAGCGTCCCGCCCGCCACGGCGGCCTGGCGGGCGCCGTGGAGACGGCGCCTTGTGGTTCGTGTTAGCATGACTGTCCTTTTCTCTAGTGTGCCTGCTGGGTTGCCAGAGCCCGGGTGAGCCGGGCCAAGTCGATGGTGAGCGGGACGGCACTATCCGGCTGGTGCAGGTGGATCCGCGTGCCGCCGGGCTGGGCGGTGCAGGTGACCCGGATGCTGGCTATCTGTGCCCCGGTGATTAGCCGGTAGCTGACCAGCCACGGTGGTTCGAAGGCAGTCACCTCGCCGCTGGCCGCGACCTCAGCGCCGTCGACCCGCACGGTGACTCGGAATTCGGGCCAGGCGCCGCCCGATGATCCCGTGCCCTCGACTGCGGTGATTACCTGCGGCAGCCAGTCGCCTAGGCGCGACGGGTCGGCCACGCGGGCGAACACAGCCTGGACTGAGCAGGGAAACGTCGCGTACAGATCCATCTGGTTGCCTTTGCCTTCGGCGGTATGCGGTCGGGTCCGGACCATCTAAGCTGGGCACGAGGGAGGGAAACCAGACGTTTTTTGCGGCATTGGTGCGGCAAAGCTGCGGCAAGACGCGGCAGCCCGCCGACCTGGCGGCAGGGCGGTGGAGGCGTGGATGCGGGATCTGCGCGGGTTCCGGGAGGCGGTCACGGAGCACCGCCGGGCGGTCGGGCGCACCCAGCAGCAGCTCGCCCGGTCTATCGGGCTGCATCCCGATGTGCTTAGCCACAAGCTCAACAGCCGGGACAACGCCGTCCTGACCAGCCAGGAGGTCGTCGCCGTTGCCATTACGCTGGCTGCCTGGGGGGCATTGGTCACCCGGAACGATATGTACGCGCTGCTCACGATGATGGAGGTGCCGCCGCAGGCCGTCCCGGCTGCGGCCTGGTCTGCGCCGCCGCTGGCCGCCCTGCGCGCCGACCAGGATGCTGCTGCCGTAAGCCGGGACGTACCCGGCCCGCGGGCCCACGCGTGGGCCCTTGCGTCATCCGACGAGCGCGCAGCACCGCCGAAGGGACCCGCCGTGCGGCGGTCCCGGATGACGCCCGCGCCGCTGCCTGCCCCGGCCACGGCGCTGATCGGCAGGGAGCGCGAACGCGCCGAGGTGGCGGCCGCGCTAGCGGCCTCACGACTGGTCACCCTCACCGGCGTCGGCGGGACCGGGAAGACGAGGCTGGCCCTGCAGGTGGCCTGCGATGTCGCCGGCGGGTTCGCCGATGGCGTGGCGTTCGCCGATCTAGCCCCGGTTCGTGATCCGGCGCTGCTCGCCACGACGATGGCGCGGGCCCTGGGCCTGACGCCGACGTCGGCGGAGACGGCCGAGGCCCACCTCGCCGAGGCGCTGCTGGACCGCGAACTCCTGTTCGTGGTAGACAACCTTGAGCAGTTGCTCGATGAGACGCAGCTGCTGGCCCGGGTACTGGCCGCCGCTCCGGCCGTGCGGGTGCTGGCTACCAGCCGGATCGCGCTGCGCTTGTATGGGGAGCACGTTGTGCGGATTCCCCCGCTGGACCATCCCGGCCAAGGCGGCACCGGGACGAGCGCGCAGGACAGCGAAGCGGTGCAGCTGTTCATCGCGCGGGCCCGGGCGGCCCGCCCGGGCTTCGCCCCGGACGCCGACGATCTGGCCGCTGTCGGCGGAATCTGCACCGCCGTCGACGGGCTGCCGCTGGCCATCGAGCTCGCTGCGGCCAGGATCCGGCTGTACTCACCCCAGGCGCTGCTGCCGCTGCTGCGATCTCGCCTGGCGCTGCTCACCGGCGGCCCGCGCGACCTCCCGTACCGGCAGCAGACCCTGCGAGCGGCGCTGGACTGGAGCTACGCGCTGCTGCCTCCCGGCGAGCGGCGACTGTTCGCCTGCCTCGGGGTATTCGTCGGCCTGTTCGACGACGACGCCGCCACCGCAGTGGCAGGCGAGCGGGAATCTGGCCTCCCGATGCTGGGGCGACTCGACGCCCTGGGCGAGCACAGTCTGCTCGAGGTCACCGCCGGCGACACTCCCCGCTTCCGGATGCTGCAGACCGTCCGGGAGTACGCGCTGGCCCGGCTGGCCGAGACCGGCGAGACCGAAGCCGTGCACGCTGCCCACCTCCGCCACTACCTGGAGATGGCTACCGAGGCTCGGGACAGCCTGGAAGGTGCCGACCAGGGAACCCATCTCGACCGCCTCCAAGCCGACTTGGCCGACATCTACGCCGCCCTGGACTGGGCCCGGTCCCGCGCCGACAGCCAAAGCGCCTACCTGGAGGACGGGCTGCGCCTGGCCACAGCCGTGGCTAAGGTGTGGCGTCGCCGTGCCTCGGTCGCCGCCGGCAGGCTGCACCTAGAGCGCCTGCTGGCCATCGACGCCCGCACCACCGCCCCGGCGGTACGGGCGTGGGCGCTGATCGAAGCGGCCGCCCTGGCCTGGTTCGCCGCCGATTATCCCTCCGCCAACGCCTTGGCCAGCGAGGCTCTGACGCTCTGCGCGGCCCTCGGTGACCTACCGGGCCAGTCCTGGGCCCACCGCTACCTCGGCTCTACCGCTCTCGCGTCCGGCGATCTGGCCACCGCCGAAGCTCACCTCGTCCCCCAGCTGGCCACCGCTCGCCGAGCCGGAGACGGCCGGGCCGAGGCCAACGCTCACAACATGCTCGGCCAGCTCCGCCGCTACCAGGGCCGCTACCGCCAGGCCAACATCCAGTTCGAGCGGGCCCTGCAACTGTTCCGCGCCGCCGGTGACCCCGACGGCACCGCCAGCGTCCTAAACAGCCTCGGTGAGGTGGCACGCGACGCCGGCCAGGCGGATCTGTGCCGGTCACTGTTCCGCCAGGCTCTCAACGACCACTACCTCATCGGCAGCAAACGGGGCATCGCCGCCGACCTCGAAGGCATCGCCGCCGCCGACGCTCTGGACGGGAAAAAACAAAGCGCGCTGATCTACCTCGGTGCCGCCCAAGGCCTGCGCGACACCTGCGGCTGGCAGCTCACCCCCACCGAGCAGGCCGCCCTTGACCGCCTCTTCGACACCGCTGCCGCCCTCAGCCCCGGACAACGCCAAGACGCCATCACCGAAGGCCGCAACCGCCCCCTCGCCCACGTCATCGACCAGGCCCTCAGCTAGGCGTTTCCCTGCCGCTGAGGTCGTACTGCGAGGCCAGCCAGTCCTTCGGCGTGACCCACGAGCCCGGCCAGTGAGCTGCCTGCCGCCACGTCGTCCCGCTGAAGATCGACCTGCCTAGGGCTCACCCAGGATCTGAGCGCGCGCGGGGACTGTGATCTAACGGTGTTTCCGGCTCGATCGATTGGACCGCTTGCTCATGCTGCTTGCGCTTCCGCGGCGCCCACGGTGCCCACGGTGCCGCTCATGACCAGCGTCGTGCCGCTGCTGAAGGTGGCCAGCGCGCGCCGGGGGTGAACACCGGCACGGCGCCCTCGCCCAGCAGCCCCCACCGGGCCAGCACCCGCTCGGCGTCCCGTGGCACCGGGTCTGGCAGCACCGCAACCGCGCCCTGGCCTGCGTCATCGTCCCCGGCGTCCAGGCCCGCGCTATCTTCGGCGGCCCCGGCAGCGGGCCGCCCGCCAGGCACCACCCGGCCCAGCGCGCTGCGCACGCTGAACGTGGACACCCCGGTCGCCGCGGCGATCTCGCTCAGGGTCGCCCCCGCCGCATCCAGTTCCCGATCTGCGCCGTCAGCTTGGAGGCCCCCTTCGGGCCCCGCCGTGAGGGAACCAGCCCGGCCACCCCGCCCGCCGCCAGCGCCTGATCCCACCGCCACACCGTGACCGGGTCCACCCCGAACGCCGCCGCGGCCTGGACCTGGCTGACCGCCCGCAGCCGGACCAGCTGCACAGCCGCCAGCCGCCGGCCCGCCTCATCCCCGGCGTCCCAGGCGAACGTGGCCAGCCCGTGCACCGACACCAGCCCGCCGCCGCCGCCGCCAGCGACCAGCCCGACCCCGGGCGCGATCTCGGCAGCTCCGGCGGGCAGCAGCGGCAGAGGCAGCTGGGTGAGCATCCCTGCCATCATCCACCCCATCCCGTCCGGCCCTGTCACTGCATTAATTTTCTCAGGAACCGGGCCGCCAAGACCCCCCGACACGCCGGAAAACACCGAGAAACGGGCAATAAGCCCAGGCCAGGACCGGAATCGGGGTCCAATCACACTCCGTCAGCGAGCCACTATGTCAAGAGTCCGTGTGTCCAGAAAGGAGAGTGGTGGTGACGTAGAAGGTCGCCAGCACAAACCGTGCTGTGCCAGTGATGGAGGTATGGCCCTCCGGGCTCGCCGTGCAGGCGGGGAGCCCAAACCACCGGAAGCTGCGCCGGTTAAGAGCCGGGGTGGTGAGCGTTCCGGGGAAAGGCCCGGCGAGACCGGGTCAGGTGAGCGACGAGAAGACGAGCATGTGCGAACCACTGCTGACGCATCGAAAGACATTCAAATGGCATCAAAACTGAGGATCGGGACTCGTCCTTGGGACAAAGGCGCGCCTGCGGGCGGGCCCTCAGCCGGGGAGCTGCCTGCTCGTGGCCCTGGCGGTGCCCGGTGTAAAGGTGGCGTGAGCTCGTCGCAGGCGCTGGCGCGGAACTGGAGAACCTGTCGTCTCGATACCGACGGCCAGCCGGTGATGCCGGCTGCCTGGCCGCGAGAGGGAGGACCCCAAGCGGCAGACACCGTGAGGGGCAGAGTACCGCGAGGCACAGGGGCGGAACGGCCCGTAGTAGCTGGGAAGGCCCTGTAATGGGGCCGGAGCCAAGGGGCCGTGCAGGCCAGGTCGACTTGAGGCCAACCCCGCTGTCGGGGGAGGAGCCGATGGGCAGACCGGAACCGAAGGTGAAGTCGTTTGATATTTCGAAGCGCCTTGTGTTCGAGGCGTGGGAGAAGGTCCGTGACAATGCCGGAGCGCCGGGTGTGGACGCGGTCAGCGTCAGCCAGTTCCAGGAACGGGAGAGGGACAGCCTCTACAAACTGTGGAACCGGATGAGCGCGGGCAGCTACATGCCCGGCCCGGTGCGGGCGGTGGAGATACCAAAGGATCATGGGGCAGGGGTCCGGGTTCTGGGAGTGCCCAGCGTGGCCGACCGGATTGCCCAGACCGCAGCCGCCAGGCTGCTGGAGGAAAAGCTTGAGCCGATCTTCCACCCCGGCAGTTACGGGTACCGTCCGGGGCGGTCCGCCCAGGACGCGCTGGCCGTGACCCGCAAGCGCTGCTGGAAGCAGGACTGGGTACTGGATCTTGATATCCGGGCCTTCTTCGACAGCGTTCCCCATGAGCTTCTATTGAAGGCGGTAGCTCACCACACCGGCTTGCGCTGGGTCCTGCTCTACATCGGGCGGTGGCTTAAAGCCCCCATGCAGATGCCGGACGGGACGCTCGTGGCCAGGGAGAAAGGCACCCCGCAGGGATCACCGATTTCCCCGTTGTTGGCTAATCTTTTCATGCATTACGCGTTCGATACGTGGATGGACCGGGAATTCCCCGGCTGCCCGTTCGAACGGTACGCCGATGATGTTGTCGTCCACTGCGACACCGAGGCGCAGGCCCGAAGTCTCCGGGCCGCGATCGCCAGACGGCTCGGGACCCTCGGTCTCGAACTGCACCCCGACAAGACGAAGATCGTGTACTGCAAAGACACGAAGCGCCGCAGAGACTCGGAGCATGTCAGCTTCGATTTCCTCGGCTACACCTTCCGGGGACGCACGGTCCTTGGCAGGCGGAGCCTGTTCATTGGCTTCAACCCTGCCATGAGCGCCAAGGCGACCAAGGCGGTCAGCCAGAAGATCAGGGCCTGGCACCTCAGCCGTCGCAGTGACACGGACCTGTCCGACCTCGCCAGGGAGATC
The DNA here is from genome assembly GCA_963808615.1 of uncultured Actinomycetota bacterium. Lineage (GTDB taxonomy): Bacteria > Actinomycetota > Actinomycetes > Streptosporangiales > Streptosporangiaceae > Palsa-504. The sequence continues at coordinate 43,478 of CAWEGV010000013.1, read as the reverse complement.
AATCCCCAGGTCAGAGGCTGGATCGGCTACTACGGAGCCTTCTACCGCTCCAGGCTGTATCTCATCGCACTGCGCATCGACCAGCACCTGGTCAGATGGGCCATGCAGAAGTACAAGCGGCTGCGCGGCAGGCCCGAGCGGGCCTGGGCATGGCTGGAAGCTGTCCGTCAGCGCCAGCCCGCTCTCTTCGCTCACTGGCATCTCATCGCGCGTCCCCCAGGTCGGCCTGTGGGAGCCCGGTGAGGGGAGACCCTCACGCCGGGTGTGCGCCGTGAGGCGCTTCGTCGTATCCCCTACTCAGCAGGGAGGAACTCGGAGGAGATGTTCCTGGGTCGCCTGGCTTACCTGGCGGGGAAACCTGGCGGGGACAAGAGCATGCCAGGGACGCGGCGGCCGTCTGGAGGCGTCCAGGGCGGGGTGCCGCTAGACCCGCACGGTATGGCCAAGGCTGGATTGCCTGAAGCCCAATCTCCAGCGGTGAATGTGCGCACCCACCGGAACGACGCCTGGAACCGGTGCCGCGTCATGTCCCGGCATGAACCCGTGGGCCGGGGCACCCTCCGTGGCGCGGAGCGTCGCCCAGCGAGGGCGGTTGAGGAGATGAGTGGGCGGCCTAACCCGTGCTCGATACGTACGACGAGGACGTACCGCGGGATCGCCTACGGGGCGCGAGCCCTATGGCGACGGAGTGCCCGTAGTAGTCAGAGGCCGGGAAAGCCGGTCACACGGCGAAGGGGCACAGGTGGTCAGTGATGCCCAGCGACGGGAGGCATGCGTAATGCAGGACGCCGCAACGGTGCTGGATGTCATCGGCAAGCGAGGAGCACGAGGGCTGCCGGTGGAGCGTCTTTACCGGCAGCTGTTCAACCCGCAGTTGTTCCTGATGGCCTACGGCAAGCTGTACTCCAACAGGGGTGCGATGACGCCGGGGGTCACCGGGGAGACCGTGGACGGCATGTCGCTGGCGAAGATCGGGGCGATCATCGGCGCGCTGCGCGCCGAGCGCTACCGGTGGCAGCCGGTGAAGCGGGTCTACATCCCGAAGAAGAACGGGAAGAAGCGTCCGCTGGGCCTGCCGACGTGGTCGGACAAGCTAGTCGCGGAGGTGGTGCGCCTGCTGCTTGAGGCGTACTACGAGCCTCAGTTCTCCGACCGCTCCCACGGGTTCCGCCCTGGCCGGGGCTGCCACACCGCGCTCAGCGAAGTGGTGGACATCTGGAAGGGGACGCACTGGTTCATCGAGGGCGACATCTCCGACTGCTTTGGGTCGCTTGACCATGAGGTCATGCTCGCGATCCTGGCGGAGAAGATCCACGATGGCCGGTTCCTGCAACTGGTCAGCCGGATGCTCAAGGCGGGCTACCTGGAGGACTGGACATGGCACGCCACGCTCAGCGGCTCACCGCAAGGCGGCATCGCCTCGCCTGTCCTCAGCAACATCTACCTTGACCGGCTCGACCAGTGGATCGAGCAACGGCTGCTGCCCGAGTACAACCTCGGCCGCCGCCGTCGGCCCAACCCGGACTACAAGACCGTGGAGTACGCGATCGCGCGGGCGAAAAGGCACGGGGACCGGGCGGAACTGCACAGGCTCAGCCTGCGCCGTCGCCAGCTTCCCAGCCAGGATCCCGCCGATCCGGACTACCGGCGGTTGCGATATGTCCGCTATGCCGACGACTGGCTGCTGGGGTTCGCAGGCCCCAGGCGCGAAGCAGAGGAAATCAAGGAGAAGATAGCGGCGTTCCTGCGCGATCAGCTGCGCCTGGAGCTGTCGCAGTCCAAGACCCTGATCACGCACGCCGCCAGCCAGGCGGCGCGCTTCCTCGGCTACGAGATCAAGGCCCAGCACTCCGACACCAAGATCACCCGCAACCGGCGGGCGGTCAACGGGGCGATCGGCCTGTTCGTGCCACGGGACCGCATCAGGCAGTGGTGCGTGCTCTACATGGACAAGGGAAAGCCAGCACAGCGGGGCGCGCTGCTCCACGACGACGACTTCACGATCATCGCGAAGTACCAGTCCGAGTACGCGGGCCGCGTCCAGTACTACCTGCTGGCCCAGGACGTCTTCCGCCTGGGCCGCCTGCACTGGGTCATGGAGACCTCGCTGCTCAAGACCCTAGCGGGCAAGCACCGGTCGACGGTCGGGAAGATGGCCGGGAAGTACAAGACGGTCATCGACACCCCCGCCGGGCCGCGCAAGTGCCTGCAACTGGTCATCGAGCGCGACAGGAACAGGAAGCCACTGGTCGCCCGCTTCGGCGGGATACCCCTCCGGCGAGTGCGCACAGCCGATCTCACCGACCAGCGGCCCGTCATGGCCAGCGCCAAGCGGAACGAGCTGATCCACCGGCTCCTCGCCGGGCGCTGCGAACTCTGCGAGGGCACGGACGGCCTGGAGGTCCACCACGTCCGCAAGCTCGCAGACCTGAACAAGCCAGGACGGCGGGAGAAACCTCCCTGGATGGAACTCATGGCCAAGCGACGGCGCAAGACCCTTGTCATCTGCCGCCGCTGCCACGAGGACATCCACGCAGGCCGGGCAACCACGCCCTACCCGAAATGATCACTGGAGAGCAGGGTGCGAGGAAACCCGCAAGCCCTGTTCGGGAAGAGACCGACGGAAAAGGACCCGGCCAAGGGCACCTCGCCGGCGGTCGACTTCACTCTACGAGAGCCGGGGGGTGCGATTCCCCCCGGCCACTTACCTGGGGTTAGCCGATCCAGTTCGCTTGGATGATCACCACGCGCTCGCCTCGGACGTCGGTCAGGTAGACGAGCATCAATGGCCCTCGTTGGACGGTACGCAGCCCCGGCGGCTCGCCTGCGAACTCCCGCCCGTCAAGGAAGATCATCGATTCGCGGACGGTCAGTTCCTCGGCTACCTGACGGACCACTGCCAGGGCGGCAGGTGGCAGCCCGTCGAGCAGATCATCGGTGACAGGTTCCCAGTGCCAATCAGCCACCTGCGACCTCGCGGTAGGCCGCCTGGACGATCTCGGCGGCTTCCCGGACTGCCTGGTCCCGGACAGCGGGGTCGGGGTCGGCGAGGGCCCGTTCGGCGGCATGGAGCCGGGCGGCGACCGAGGGCCGCCGCTCGATAGCTATGGCGGCACCCCAGCGCTGGTAGAAGTGGCGGATGGGAAAGACACTGTCCTCATCGCCAGCCTGGGTGAACGCGTCCTGGATTTCCTGGAAGAACTCCGGCAGCCGGGACGGCGCGACCGTGGCGACCGCCTGGCGCAGAGCGGGCAGCGACAGGGCGGGCATGGGAATCAACGGCTCATTACCGTGTGGGTACTCGGCAGTCATCCCAGCGCGCCTCCTCTCACGTCCAGTAACAGAATAAACCGTGCCAGGCTTCGAGGCGGGTCCGTCGGAGGTAACGCTCTGTAGCTAATATTCGGCGGCCGCCATGGTCAGACGTGGACCGGCTCGTGGACCGAGTAAATCGTGCAAGTGGTGCAATCTGAGCTATGGGTGGCAAAATCGTGTTATCCGTGCAGGCAGGCGCCCGGAGCGCCGGGCCGGACTTCTCATGATCCGCCGGTCGGGGGTTCGAACCTCACCCGCCCCACCAGCGGTTTTGATACCCGTGGCCGGCCAGCCGTGGACCGGATTGTATACCGATGTCGGCGAGGCGATGTTCGAACCGCCCGGCTGCATCTGGTCACATAGAGTAGCGGTCGAGCGGGCCTGGCGTACCGAAGGCGTACGGCGGGAAGGACCGGACTGGCTGCTTGCGTGGCTCGCCAAGAGTATGCCGGACTGGACAACGGGTGTTGCCGCCAGCTGGCTAGCCTGCATGACGCGCCGCAGGTGGTCTGACCTGGGGTTCCGTGAAGTGGCCGAGGACACGAGTAGCATGTGTATTGGGAAAGGACTCATATTGCCAGGTCCACCGCAGCAGGAACGGCCGCCGGATCTCGGGTCCCTTCGGGCGGCTCGGGGGCAGATTCTCGCGGCCGCGTCCCAGCGCGGCTGTGATGACGGCATGCATATCGTCCAGTTCTGGACCGAATGCCCGCAGCGCTCGTCCCTGCGTGGTGACGCGCGAATTCGGCAGGTGCACCCCCGGTGGCCGCATTCCTCCGCTGGCCGCCTGAACGGCACACGGGTACGACGATGCGGTGAGGCGTAGGGAGCAGCCTGTGAGACCGTCGCCTTCTCACAAAGGGACATTCGGAAGGCCCGGAGCTGATCCACTGCCGAATCGGGCCGTATATAGATCAAGACGGCTCCGCTCCACCGCGGGCTCGGCTTCCGCGCCGGGCTCAACCTTGGGCCCGCCCGGCGCGCGCCGGGCCCTACTCGCAGACACCGCACGCACTCCGAGCCTCGTTCGAAGCCAGTGAGGCCCTCGGAACGGGAAGATGCAATTCACTGCCCTGGCGATGAGGTCGGCAGGTGGGCGCTCCAACTTGGATGACACCAGAGCGCATGCGGTAAGTCGTCGGGACTGTAATTTAAACGGTGGAACTCCTGAGACGGAGGAGACATCAGATGACTGAGGTGACAGAGGACCGGGGCCAGTCCGGAGCGGAGCTCTCGGCGGCTGATGAGCAGCTGCTGCGCGAGCTTACCGAGCGGGCCCGGGTGGGCGGGCTGAAGCTGACCGGCGAGGGCGGCCTGCTGGGTAAGCTGACCAAGATGGTCATCGAGGGCGCCCTGGAAGGCGAGCTGGATGATCACCTCGGCTACGGAAAGCACGATCCCGCGGGCCGCGACGGCGGCAATTCCCGTAACGGCCACCGGGCCAAGACGGTGATTACAGATACCGGGCCGGTGGAAATCTGGGTGCCGCGGGACCGGGAGTCGAGTTTCGAGCCGAAAATCGTCGCCAAACGGCAGCGGCGGCTCACAGGTGTCGATGAGATGGTCATTTCCCTGTCCGCGAAAGGGCTCACCCACGGGGAAATCGCCGCGCACCTGGCCGAGGTCTACGGCGCCGAGGTCTCCAAGCAGACGATCACCACGATCACCGACCGGGTCATGGACGGCCTGGCGGACTGGCAGAGCCGGCCACTGGATCTCGTTTACGCGGTGATCTTCATCGACGCGATCAACGTGAAGATCCGCGAGGGCCAGGTCGCCAACCGGCCTATCTGCCTGGCCCTGGGCGTCACTGTGGACGGCGAGCGGGACGTGCTGGGCCTGTGGGCCGGGGAGCACGGCGACGGGGAGGGGGCCAAGTTCTGGCTGCGGGTCTGCTCGGAGATCAAGAACCGCGGCACCCGGGACGTGCTGATGGTGGTCTGCGACGGGCTGAAAGGACTGCCCGACGCGGTGAATTCCGTGTGGGAGAAGACGATCGTGCAAACATGTATCGTTCATCTTCTGCGGAATTCATTCAAGTACGCCTCGAAGAGGGACTGGGCGCAGATCGCAAAGGACCTCAAGCCGGTGTACACCGCCGCATCCGAAACCGAGGCGCTGGACAGGTTCGCTGAATTCTCCGGGAAATGGGAGAAGCGCTACCCGGCCATCATACGGCTCTGGGAGAACGCGTGGTCTGAGTTCGTGCCATTCCTGCGGTTCGACCGGGAAATCAGGACAGTGATCTGCACGACGAATGCCATCGAATCGATCAACGCCCGGCTCCGCCGGGCCGTGAACGCCCGCGGCCACTTCCCGACCGAGCAGGCCGCGATGAAGTGCCTGTACCTGGCGATCATGAGCCTGGACCCCACCGGGAAGGGCCGCAAGCGCTGGACCAACCGGTGGAAGGCCGCCCTGAATGCCTTCGACATCACCTTCGACGGCCGCCTCAGCGCGGGACGCAAGTTACAGCAGAGGAAGAAGTTACACCGTTAAGTTGACAGACCCAAGTCGTCACCTTCAGCGGATGAGGTTGTGCCCTGGATTGGGTGGTTTGATTGGTGCGAGAGCCGAGTTCGTGTACCTGGATGTGACTGTCGGGCGACCGCTGATGGCGCGTGCTGGGAGGCTGCCTTGTTCTTCTTCGCTCTTTCCAGCGAGCTGCTGGCCCTGGTGCTGCTGGTGGTGATGATCGGTGCAGCCGGATGCGGTCTGCTGGTGGGTCGTTCACTGCGGGAGAGCCGGGAGAAGGTCAGCGAGTCCTTCGGCGTTCTCCAGGCCGCACTGCTCGGCTTCATGGCTCTGATCCTGGCTTTCGGCCTGTCTCTGGCAGTCGGCCGTTACGATAACCGTCGCCAGGCGGTGGTCGAGGATGCCAACGCCATCGGCACCACATACCTGCGAGCGCAAACCCTGCCCGAACCAATGCGCAGCCAATCGCTGACGCTGATCATGCGGTACACCGACGTCGAGCTGCGGCTGTCTCATGTCGTGCCCGGCAGTGCTGCCGCCAGTCAGACGATCGCCGCCGGATCGGCTCTGCAACGGCCGCTGTGGAGCCTGGCCGCGCAGGCGGTGCAGAAACAGCCTGTCGCGACCGCGCCGCGGCTGTATGAGGACAGCCTCAACGCGATGATCGACGAACAGACCGTGCGCGTGGCCGGACTAAGCAACCGGGTCCCGACGGAGGTGCTGCTGCTCGAAATCATCGGGGCGGCCGTCGCGCTAGGGCTTCTCGGGCTGCATGTCGGCGTGCTGGGCCGCGGTATGGTCGCCGTGCTGCTGGCCGCCGCGATGGTCGCGCTGCTGCTGTACGTCATCTTCGACCTGGACCGCCCGACCCGTGGACTGATCACGGTGCCAGACACCCCTCTCCTGCAGCTCCAGGCATCCATGAAGCTGCCTCCCGCGGCTGGCAGTCCCCCATGACGCGCACGGCATCACAAGATATCAGCGATAATCAGCCGTATATCGATGCAGCCCATGGAGAACAGCCAAAGCATTTCGGGCTGCCGCACAGAATCGCTTGTTATGCGCGGCTGCGAACAAACCAGATCACCGTATCTAATCCGTACGTAACGGCGGATCTCGCGCGGTGCGTGGTGACGCTCCGTAGTTGACGTCAGACGCTCGCTGTGGTGGTCGTGGACCGGCTCGTGGACCGAGCCACCCGTGCATATAGTGCAATGAGGGCCATCGGTGGCACGGCTCCGTGGTATCCGTGTAGGTAGAGCGTCGGGAGCGCCGGGCCGTAGTTCTCATAATCCGCCGGTCGTGGGTTCGAGCCCCACCCGCCCCACATTAAAGCGATGAACAAAAATTCTAATTTCTGGTTCAGCCGAATTGGCGGTGTAATTCTGAGGTATCTGGGAACACCTGTAGGGTGCCCAGCCATCCTTCCCGCTATCCACGGATGCGACTCGCGAATCCCCGGGAACGTCGCGGGCGAAGCCGACGTGACCGCAGATCCCTTGACTGCAGGGAAGATCAACGACGATCAACCAAGTTACGCACGGTAGCTGGATCGGGGGAGCGCGGCGGCCTGAAGCGTGGACCGTGTTTGTTCATCCCTGCGGTCGCCGCAGGGAATGAACCGGCGGCATCGCCGGTCTGCACTAACGCCAGCTAAGTGCTGACGAGGTCGGTCAGCGCCGCGTCCGCATGCGGAGGGGTGTGCACCCGGGCGGTGATGGCGGCCGCGGCCAGGCACGCCGCCGCGCCGGTCAGCAGGGCGGCACGTACCCCTCCGGTCGAGATGATCGCCCCCGGATGATGCTGCCAACCGGGCTGGTTCCGATATAGACGTACACCCGCAGCGCCATTCTCCGCCCGCGGTAGGCCGGGGACGAGTGCCGCTGCAGCGCGGTTGAGCAGAGGGTCACGAAGGAGAAGGCGGTCGCCCTGGTCGCCAGGAGCGTCAGGCAGCCGATGGCGATATCTGGCGCCCCGGCGGTCGCGGCTAGGAAGGCCCCGAAGGCCAGCGCACCGGCCACCAGGTACTGCCGGCGGGGATGGTGGATGAGGCCGACGCCGAGCGAGCCGGCGACCAAGCCGATGCTGAGCATGGTGGACAAGAGCCCGTAGGTGCCGCCGTTGCCGTGGAATGTCTGGCGTGCCAGCACGGGCAAGATGACCGGGAAATTTGAAGGCGAGCAGCCCGACCAGCGCCATCATGACGAGCGGCAGCCACAGCTGCTGGCGGCTGGCCGCGTAGCGCAGGCCCGCATGACGCCGTCGGCCGCCCGCCGCCCTCGGACGCCGGGCCGCAGCGGGCGCAGCATCACCAGCGCGGCGATCACGGCCACGTATGACACGGCGGTGACGGTAAAACACGGTGTCGTGCCGATCGTGACGATCAGTACGCGCGCGAGGGCGGGACCGACCACCCGGGCGCTGTTCATAACGACGCCGTTGAGGCTGACCGCGTTGGACAAATCGCCAGCGACTATCCCTACGAGATGGCAACCGATGCAGCCCGGTGGATCGAGACGGCGCCGATCAGTGAGAACGACCGCCGCAAAATCTGCTACGGCAACGCGGCGGCGCTGTTCGGCCTCCTCAGGTAAGTCCACGTCGCCACAAGCCGTGCAGCTTTCAAGCCGGCACAGGGCATAGTCTGACCAAACGGGGGCTATCCCGCCTCCCTCAGTCGAGTTGCTCCGGATGGTGCCGCCATGACCGGCCTGTCAGACCTGATCGGGCTGCTCTACCGGGCCGACTGGACCCGTCTGTCCCTGTCGGCCGAGTTGCGCGCCGAATATGGCCCGGACCCCTCCGCCTCCGCCCCCGCCCCCGCTCCTGCGCTCACCGCGCAAGTACCGGTCCCGCTGGTACCGCGACTGGCCGGGGCAGAGGCAAGACAACGACCGCTACGTGGGGCACGGAGCGCTCCTGATCGGTCCTGGTGGCCGGTGGCGCCTGGTGTGCCCGGACCCCGGCCGGGGCGCCGGGGGAGAGGCTGCCGAGGGCAACGACGGCGAGCACGTATGGTCGTGGCGGCCGCTGGAGATGGGAGGTCCTGCGCCGCTCCCGGTCAGGGAGAGCGGCGCCTATCTGCCGGTGCCCGAGCTGCTCTGCCCCTCCCGTCTGCTCGGCGGGTACACGCTGGAAGAGCTGGGACCGGTGACCGTCGCCGGCCGCGACGCGATCGCGGTCGCGGCGACGCCGCGCCGTGATGCGCTAGGATTCCGTCCCGGCCGGCAGGCCTATGACCGGGTTGAAGTCGCCGTGGACGCCGAGCTCGGCATCCTGCTCCGCCGGATCGAGACGTCCGCCGGTGAGCTGGTCACCCTCACCGAGCTGACCGACGTGACGATGAACCCGCCGGAGGCCGCCGACCCGGCCCGGTTCGCTCCGCAACCGGGCAGCCACCTCGGCGATGCCAAGGGGGAGAAGCCAGCGGTCAGCGGTCCTGGCTGGGCGGCCGCGAACCTGGCGGCGGGTGGCCTCGGCGCGCTTACCAGGTATCTGCCCAACTGGCCCGGTCGCGGCGCGCCCGCCGAGCAGCCGGAGGCGATGCCATCGCCCGATCCAGCCCCACTCGAGTTGGCCGGCGGCTCACCGCCGCCCGACGAGATCCTTGAGCTGCTGTACCGCAGCGGCGAGCCCCAGGTCCTCAGCGCCACGGCGCGGCAGTGGCTCGACTTCGCCGCCGTCGCCAGGCCGATGTCAGAAGAAATGCGCGCCGGGGGAGGCGGCTTCGCTTCCCTCCTCGATACGGTGACCAGCATCATGAACGTGACCCGTACCGAAGCCCGGCTGCGCGTCAGCGGCCCGGACCGGTACCGCCTGGACTATTCCGCCCGCCCGCGCCCCGTAGATGCGACGACGATCTCCTGCGACGGCGAGCGCTGCTGGCGGGTCTTCCAGGACTGGATCGCGGTAGGTCCGGCCACTTCGCTACGGGAGCCGATTGTGTCCCTGGCCGAGTCGTCCTGGCTGCTCCGCCTCGGGCTATCCGGCGGCGCGGAGCTCACCTACCGGGGTCGGCCCGCCCACCAGCTCCGCGTGACATCCTCAGGTGGCGAGCAGGTCCTGGGGCTGCTGATGAGTTTCCCCGCCGACGCGATCGTGGACGCCGAGACCGGCTGCCTGCTCCGCCTGCTCTGCTACACCGACGACACGCTGGCGGTCTGGTCGGAGCTGGACGACATCAGCACCGAGCCCATCGACCCGGACGAGTTCCAGGTGCAGGTCCCGCCCGGTACCCGCATCGTCGAGGCGACCGGCAATGTGATCACCGACGCCGTCGCGGCTATACCCGGGGTGAAGGGAACCGCGGCCCGCGCCGCCGCTGAGGCCGTCAACTGCACCGCCAGCGCCGTCTCCGCCGCCCGCAGCTTCTGGGACGACCTGCGCGGCCATCGCTAGTCAGCAGCGCGCCGCTGGCTAGCGGTCGTAGACTTCGCTCCGGTGACCAATCTGGTCGTCGGCGATGCCTAGCTCGGCCCAGATCCCCTCGGCCGGGGTGTCTTCACCAGGCTCAGCCATGGCTGCCTCATCGTTGCCCTCCCAGGAGAACTCCACACCCGGCCGCCCGTCCCGCGGTAGCCCATCTCTCCCTGGACGGCGATGAAGCCGAAGCTGCCCGACCTGTCCTCGGCGAACTCAATGAACGCGGGTACCACGAGGTTCAGGGCGCCGCAGTTCCACAGGTCTGCCTGCGTGATCCGCCACCTGCCAGCGATGCGCATCATCGTTCCTCCAGATCTGCTAACTGCTGTCAGTCGGCCGCCTGATGCTCAGCCCGGAACTCTCCCGCTACGCCGAGTTTCGGCTACTCCCGGCCGAGGATGCGCAAGCCGTGGTACTGCTCGAAGTCCTCGTAGTCCTTAAGGTTCAAGGTGGCGAGCGGGATGCCATGGGTGAGGCAGCAGGCCGCGACCCACATGTCGTTGACCGGCCGCGGTCGTCCACGCTGGACGGCTGCCGCGGGCAGTCGGCCCCAGGTGGCGGCTACTGCCTCATCACCAGGCAGTACCGCGATGTGGGACAGCCAGCTGGTGAGTTCCTCGCGGCGGTGCTGGCCCCAGTTGCGGATCTCCGCCCACTTGGCCAGCTCTCCAAAGGTCACGAAGGTGATCAGCGGCTCGCGGCCGATCAGGCGAGTGGCAAGCGGTCCGGCGAGTGTTCCCTTGTGCAGCAAGGAGGCGACATCGGTATCCAGGACGACTGGGTCCACGGCTGGGGATCAGGCCAAGTCGCGGTGACGCTCGGCGTAGGTGAAGGCCAGGAACTCCTCTAGTTCCTCGTCGGACTCGAAGGTATCCGCGGCAAGCTCATCGAGAGAACGGATCGGCCGGGTACCCTTCGCGGCAAGCAACTGCGTGACCGACAGGCCCGGACGGGCGGCCGCCTTACGTGCATTGCTGTCTGCGCTTGATGTGCTTACTGGTACCACTCTCCTAAGCGCTGCCTACCCTCTTATGTTAGGCACCTTAGGTGCATCACACGCAATACGTGTATCAAGGCGCAGCAGAGTGTATCGCCGTTCGCCGCGGACGTAAGCCCGGCGTTCTTGGCAAGATTACGCAAAGTAACAGGATCAGCGACACGGGCGCTGCGACCGTGGACCGGTTCGTGGACCGAGCCATCTAGGCAATCGGTGCAATCAGGGCTATCGGGGGCAGGACTCGGTGCTATCCGTGCAGGTAGTGCGTCTGGAGCGCCGGGCCGTAGTTTCTCATGATCCGCCGGTCGTGGGTTCGAGCTCCACCCGCCCCACCGCGGTGCCACCTGAAAAGTTCGAAAAGTTTCGGCTGGCAAGGGACGACTGCATCGCGCTAGCACCCTCAATAACGTCCGGGGGCCGACGGATGCATCTATAGTCCCGGTCCCTTCACTTGAGCTCTAAGCCGTCGATCTGCGGAATGCCCTCACTTTGAGTGTCCGGCCCAGCCACGGCCGGGGTTGACACAAGCCGACGCCGACGGCCATCAGCGGCCGCTGACGGCATCGCTTTCTGCGACGGAACGGCACATCCACAGGTCAGGCAAGCACGGTAAATAATCTGACAAGGCACTGGTCAGATCGCAGGGCGCTAGCAGCAGAGACAACAGCAAGGACAGCAGCCCGGCTGGAGTGTCATGCGGTGAATGCTGTCATCCGGATCGAGACCAGCAGGCCGGGCAGCTCGACGCCGAGTTTGGCGACGTAGCGAGTCGGTGGCTCGGACGGGAACCACCGCGCGTATTCCTCGTTCAGACTGGCGAAGTCCGCGGCGATTTCACCGACGACCCCGGGCACCCGGCCGCTCCGCTGTTCCCCTCGGAGCGGATCCCGGCCGCGGTGTCGGCGCTCAATGTCACAGGCCCGGGCATCGCGGTGACGCCATCGACGTTCCGGCGGGCGCTGAAGCTTGCCGGGAGCCAGTTCCTGGCCGCCCGGTCACCCACCTTCGTCCCCACCTGCTCCGGCACGCTGCCGCGACCCACAACTAAGGGTGAGCGTGGCATGTCGCTGTGGGAGGTGCAGAAGATGCTCGGCCACGATCGTCCGACGACTACGGTCTCGTACCTGGCCACCGCCCACGCTGACCCGGAGGCGGCTAGCCTCGCCGCTGCCGGGCGGGCGGTGCAGCGGCTGACGATGGACAAGGGGAACCTGCGGTGAAGTGGAACCTGCGCTGGGCCGCGGCCCGGCGCGATATCTGGCGGCCCAGCGACCTGCTGGAGGCCTTCGAGGAGGTCGGGTTCACCCCGTCGCTCAGCAAGGTCGCGGCCCTCTGGAGCGGCAAGCCGATCTCGGTCCGCCTTGACGACCTCGACAAGATGTGCGCGGCCCTGGGATGCACCGTCGCTGACCTGCTGGAGGCCGAGCCGCTCGCTGCCGCCGACGGCGAGCAGGAGCAGGGCAAGCACGCGGTCGGAGCCGGCGACGAGGTGGCCAGGCCAGCCCGGCCGGTCCCGCGCCGCGGCGGGCCCGGACGCTCGCTGCCGCCGAACTAGCGCATGGGGCGTTCCTGGCCAGTCGGGCAGTGCCGGGTCTGCCTGGGCTGGGGCGAGAAGTCCCAGTTCGCCGACTGCACCGCCTGCTCTAGCTGGAGGCACCTGCACCCTGACCTGGCACCATGCCGAAGGTGCGGGCACGACAGTCACGTCACCACCGACGGGCTGTGCCGGCTCTGCCTGCTGAACATCCGGCTGCACGACCGGGAATGGATCACGCATCAGGTCGGCGGGGCGGCCGTCGCAGCTCATGCTGATCCTGCCCGGCGACCGCCCGCCCAGGGCCCAGCCCCTGGACAAGCCGCTCTGCGCGGGACTCACCCGCGCCGGGACGCTGCCTCCCCGGCCGCGGGGCAGCCGGGCGGCCGTCCCGGTCAGCCCGCAGCGGAGCTGCGAGCACTGCGACTCCTGGGGCACCCGGAAGCTCTGCGAGAGCTGCAGCTCCTGGAAGCACCCAGGTTATCCGGCCGGCGACTGCACCCGGTGCGGCCGCAAGGGCATTCCCCTGCTGGACGGCCTCTGCCGGGCCTGCTGCCTGCATATCGACCAGCACGGCCCGGAGACGCGGGCACAGCCATGGACCCAGCTGTGGCTCGGTGGCGACCTCGCTCCCCGCCTTGCGCTGCGGTCCGGGACGCTCGGCTATGTCGCCCCGCACCAGAAAGGCCGGGCCGGGGCCGCCGCCAGGCGGCCGCCGGCACCGCCGGTCTCGCCGCAGCTGGCCGTCCCCGGGCAGGGGACGCTGTTCGACGCCCGCCGCGACTGGAGCTGCATCGCCGTCGGGTCGCTGGACCAGCTGCCATCGCTGACCCGCGCCGCCAAGGCGCTGCTGGCCGAGTTCCGGGACCACGCCCGAGTTCAGGGGTGGGACGAGGAAGTACGCCGGCGGTCCGCCCGGAGCCTGCGGATCGTGCTGGCCTGGGCCGGCGCCGCCGTCCCGATCCGTGAGGCCGACATCAGCGGCATCTCCGCAGACCGGCCGGGCACCAGCGCACGGCGGATGATCCAGTTCCTGGCCAGCCGGGACCTGATCATCCCCGACCCGGCCCGCGATGCCGATCCCCACGAGCAGGCCATCGAGCGCCGCTTCCACGGGCTTCCCGCCGGATCGCCGGGGAGCTCCGCCGCTGGATCCTGGTCCTGCGGGGCGAGGGCCGCCGCCCGCACCAGCCGATGGCCTTCGAAACGATCCGGAAAGTATCTCGGCTACCTCTACCCGGTCCTGACAGCCTGGTCACGACAGGTCGCGAGCCTGCGGGAGATCACCCCCGACGACATCCGGCACGCGCTCCGGCAGCGGCCAGGCCAGCCGGCCCAGGACCTGGCCACCGCGCTGCGCAGCCTGTTCCGCGCCCTCAAGCAGGAACGGCTGGTCTTCCGGGACCCCGCCCGCGGGATAACCGTGACGTCAGTCGTCCGCTTGCCCGTCCCGATCGCGACCGACCGGCTCCGCGGGCTAATCGACCGGGCCAGCGGCCCGATGGACCAGCTCGCCGTCGCGCTGGTCGCCATCCACGGCCTCGGCAAGCTTGAGGTCCCCCGGCTCCTCCTGGCCGACCTCGACCTGCCCAGCGGGCGCCTGCTCGTCCGCCGTCCCCTCGCCCTGCACACCGTCTACCTTGACGACCTCACCCGCGCCCTCGCCATCGCCTGGCTCCGGGAACGGCACCGCCGCTGGCCCGTCACCGTCAACCCGCACCTGCTGGTCAGCCAGCAGACCGCGGCCATGGACACCCTCCCGCCGGTCTCCAGCATGGTCATGACCGGCATCTTCGGGCCGCTCGGCCTGGCACCGTCCAGGCTCCGCCAGGACCGGATCCTGGACGAGGCCAGGCATACCGCCGACCCCGTCCACCTCATGCGCGTGTTCGGCAGCTCCGACACGACCGCCATGAAGTACGTCTACGCCGCCCACCCCGAACGCCGCTCCACCCTGCCGCGATAGCCCTCAAAGGAGAGACTCTTGACCGCCTCGTCACTCCCGGCGGCGCTCCGCGCGGCGCCGGCGGCCTTTACACACTCAAGGCCGCCACCGGGCTGATCATCGCCCACGCATCCTGGCTCGCCCGCCACGACTACGGCCGCTTCATCAACGTCGGCACCAGCATCAGCGGCACCAAACTGGCCAGCATCGACTGGGAAGCCGCGATCAGTGCGCTCGACGCCGGCGGTCTGCCAAGCTCGGGCGGAGAGCGCAGAATGCTCCGCCTCGCGGCCAGCCTCGCCGATCAAGCACCCGTCAGCCTCGGCGACGCCATCACCGGCATCGACGACCGCAACGTCGGCCTGCTGATCCAGGCGGTCCTCCACGTCTGCGGGCGAAGCCAGTCCCCTGACCCGCCCGCCCGGCTCCAGGCCCTTTGGCTACCGGGAAGCACCCTGGGCTCTGGATGAGTGACCGGTAATGCGTGTGGCTTACCGCTCGATCGGGCTCGCAGCGGCGCGACGGTCTTGACCGCTCGCCCGTCCATGCTGGTACGACGCCATGGTTGGGTGGTTCCGGTTCCCGTATACTGATCGTGGCAGCCACGTCTGCCGGATCCGAGCTACCCCAGCCCGGCGCTGGAGGTCGCGCTTGAGGACAAGAGTGGCGCAGCCCTCGCGTGGGTTCTGTTTCTCCTTCCATCGTGATCACTCTTTGCGGTGGCCAGGCGCCGGGACGCGGCCACCGGAACAGAGACACGATGTCGCACGACAAGATCAGCGCAGCAGCCCGCAAGCGCATGGCGGAGACGGGTGAGCCGTATGCCGCTGCCCGCCGCGCGGTCCTCAGGGAGCACCAGCAGGCTGCGAGCAAGAACCCGTCTCCGGGCACCAAGTGGTTCGCGATCAGCTACAGCAATGCCCTGACAAGTAGACTCACCGCCTCGCTGGGCACACTTTTCGGCGGCGGTCCAGGCCGATCGGGTGTGGAAGTCGGCCCCGAGGAGATCCGGGTCCGGATGGACGACTGCGAGCTGAACCTCCCGCGTAGTTCCGTGCGGTCAGTGGGCCGGTCCCAGGCCCGGCTCGGTGGAACGACTGGCGTGCACCACGCCGGGCGGGGGCAATTGTGGCTGAACGGCTCCGCAGACGGCCTGGTGGAACTCGCCCTCGACCCACCCTGCCACACCGGCCGCACGCTCAACACCATGTTCCTCAATCAGAAGGTGACGTCACTCATCCTGAGCCTGGTCGACCCCGACGGCTTCATCGCCGCGGTCCAGTGTGACGGCAGTCACTCGTAGGCGAGCTTCCGGAGGGAATGGTCAACCATGGATCGCAAGTCCACCAGGATTATGCTGTTCTTGATCGGGCACGTCCTCATCGCGGCTTGGACGTGGCGAGACATCCGGCAACAACCGGCACAACGGGTGCGGGGGAGTAAAGCCCTCTGGCGGGTCTTCAGCGCGGTCAACACCCTCGGCTCGGTCACCTATTGGCTGATCGGTCGCCGCTACCGGAGGTCTCACTCGCGCTGATCGCTTTCTCCCGTCTTCCTTCAGGCACCGATCGCTTGCGAATGGCCATCGGGGTTTAGGACCGGGAGCCGATGGCGCGCGACGCGACCGCGGGAGCGCCCGAGACGCGGTGGCCAGCACGGTGAAGGACTTCATCACCTGGGTTCGACAACACCTGGCCTGGGTTGGCTTCCCCCGAACCCGCCCACTAAGCCCTCCGCAGCCGCACCTGACGCGCAGGTTCCCATCACCAGCCCGACGCGGAGAAGCTCGTCGAGGAGCGTTACCCCGGCGTCCTGGCCGCGCTGCAGTGGCATCTCGACCACGGTGATGTGGACGCGGGCTTCCGCTTCGCGAACGCGCTGGTCACGTTCTGGCTGGGGACGAACCGCATCCCCGACGGCGACGACTGGTTCGGCCGGCTGCTCGCCACGCCCGGCGAGGCCGATACCACCCGCGCCCTCGCCCTGCACGAGCATGGCTACCTCGTGTTCTGGGCCGGGGAGCACGACCGGGCAGCCCAGCGCTTCCGCGAGTCGCTCGACCTAGCAGCCTCGCTGGACGACGCCTCGCTCCAGGCGCTCGCGCTGGCGGGACTGGCGCGTGTCGCGCTCTACACCGACCCCCCCGAGGCGGTCCGCCTGCTGCGCGAAGCCCTGGACCTCGCGCGAGACCTCCCCGACCACGACCCCGGGAGGTCGAGCGCGGTGCACGTCCTCGGTCCCGCCCTCCAGATGTCCGGCGACCTCCAGGGCGCGCGCGAGGTGATCGGGCAGCGGCTGGCCACGGCGGAGCGCCAGGGTGTGGCGTTCATCGTGTGGAGCGAGTCGGCGAACCTGAGCATGGTGGAACGGCAGCTCGGCAACCTCGACCGAGCCGAGGAGCTCTCACGTCAGGCGGTCGACACCGAGACCGCCCGCGAGCACGACCTCTACCTCGGATGGACGCTCAACGGGCTCGCGGCCGTGACGGCTGCGAAAGGCCAGGCGGTCCGGGCAGCGACCGTCCTCGGCGCGGCCGCGTCGCTTTTGCAGCGCGGCGGCGGCGAGTGACCCCCCGACGAGCTCGAGCAGTTCGAGGAGACCGACGCAGCGCTCCGGGGAGCCCTCCCGCCGGACGAACTCGACCACGCCCGCGCCCAGGGGGCCGCGATGTCGCGCGAGCAGGCCGTCGCGTACGCCCTGTCGTAGGGGCGTTTCGGCCGTCTGCCACCGCCCAACGTTGCGCGCCAAACTGGGAGCCAACAGTGGCCGGAGCCAGCCGAGTCAGGCCACACCTGGCAACTATCGTCGCAGGTCATAGCTCCATCCAGCGACGCTAAGCGCCCGCGGGCTTCGCGCTGAAAATGCCTGCTAAGCCCCAGGTCATCCCTGGCGGGGTGGCCGTTCCAGGCGGAAAATCGGGGGTGGTCGCTGCCCGCTGACGCCGACGACTGCTTGATCGCGTCGGGCAGTCTGGCGCCAGGTGCCCAGCTGCCCGCGGAGCGCGACATGGCCCAGGACTTTGGCGTCGCCTACGACACCGTTCGCCGGGCCACCCTGGAGCTGCGCAATCGCGGGCTGATCACCACGACTGTGGGCAGGGCACCTACGTAAGCGAGCGCCCCGCCACCTCGGGCTGAGCTAGCCGGACGCCGTGGTGCTTTACTCAGTTGCCAGAACGCCGGGAGGCGTCAAGGTTGGCAAGGAAACCTGCCCCTCCTTGCCGGGGACGGATAGCCCGCTGCGGCCAGTGGCCCGCAGGCTGATCCTTGATCATGCCCGATACGTGCCGAAGCGAGGCTGAGCAAGATCGCCGCCGTTCATATATGCCCAGGTTAGCCATCATGACCACGACTGCTGGCGGTCCGGACTCATAATCCGCCGGTCGTGGGTTCGGACGGATCAGCTTTTCCTCTGGGCTAGAGGCTCAATGACGACGGTCCGGTACGGGGCTGCCAGTCGGCCGAGGTCATCGGGGTCAGCCGTCTGTACAACGCCGCCACCTGCTTCGACTGCCACGGCGACGGGATGAGCGTCTGCGAAGAGCGCGGAACTGGCACGTGCCTCGGTGAGTAGCGCTCCGATCAGGCGGGCCAGAGTCCTATCGGTGTCACGGAGTAGTAGTCCGTCTCCAGATTCCCGGGCGAGGAGTGCATCCAGTGCCTGATTTCGTCCGGCCCCTCGATACAGCTCCGCGAGGGTTCCCGTCGCGATTGCGACCTCGCGGCGCAGTCTGCGCGCCGCCTCCATGGCCAGCCGCACCTTGCGCTCTGCCGGATGCCTTGGATCGAGCAATGCGTTTACCGCTTCGGCGTCGAGCACTAGTCGCATTAGCCGGCCTGCAGCTCGCCTGGTTCGTCCGTGACGCCGCCGAGTAGCCGCATGTACCTTGCAATCTCGGCCTCGTCCTCAGGTGTATCCAGGCTGCCTCGCTCGTCAGCCAGGCGATCGAGGAGGTCTGCCAGAGCCTGTTGTCTCTTGCGCCGGGTGAACTCTGTCCGCAGGGCCGAGTTCACTTCAGCGGAGAGCGTGGTGCTGCCGTCGGCTTCCATCGCCGCGACGAGATCCGCGTCGAGGGTGATCGAAACCTTCCGTTTGGCGGATGAGGTCATACCATCATCCTACCATAGTCGCCTAATCATGAGAGATGGCTTCGGCCATGCTTGATAACCACGCTGGCAACAGTATCGGTTAAGGCTCCGCTACCAGACCGCCCGAGACGGGCGCGACAGCGGCACACCAAACCGGCGTCCGATATATCGTGCCCAGTGACGTTACGCACAGTAGCAGGATGGCTGAGCACAGGGGTCTCAGGCGTGGACCGGTTCGTGGACCGGGTCAGCGGGTACTCCCAATGCCGCGAGTGCCATCAGTGCGATAACCCGTGCCATCGGTGCAGCTAGCGCGCATAGTGCACGGGGCCGTACTTCTCATGATCCGCCGGTCGTGGGTGCGACCCCCACCCGCCCCACCTGCAGTTTGTGGTTCACCTGGCGTCGCCCGTGGACCGGTTCGTGGACCGATGTCGGTAGTCGGTTAACCAGGTCGAGATCCTCGGCGGCGTCCACCGCTCGCCGGTGCACCTCGATGATCCCGGTTGCCGCGTTCGGTCACCGCGTCGCGCGTCTTGTCCGCTACAGCCGTGACCGGCCCGGCCGCCTTAAGCACGCCAGGCGCCGCCGGGTCTGCCACGCCGAGGCGCGATCCCGGAGACTGACGCGCACGTTGCTGGGACGTTC
This sequence comes from uncultured Actinomycetota bacterium, assembly GCA_963808615.1. Lineage (GTDB taxonomy): Bacteria > Actinomycetota > Actinomycetes > Streptosporangiales > Streptosporangiaceae > Palsa-504. Next base: position 24,054 of record CAWEGV010000013.1, on the reverse strand, counting down.
GCGGTCAACCACCGGCCATACCGAATCCGGCAGCTTCGCTGGGCACCACGTGACCGCGGCAGCTCAGCGCGATGACGCCGGTACCCGGCAGGTTCTGCGGGGTACCGGCGTCTGCGTGCGGCGGGGCGGGCCGCGTGGTTACTTGGTGTCGGCCTCGACCAGGCGCTCGACGAGCTCGTCGACGGTGCCGGTCTTGGGCAGGTGGCGCTGGTCGAGCCGGTCGCTCAGCTCGGCCTTGGTCAGGCCTTCGTAGCGCTCGCGGGCCTTGTCGTGGGCGTGCCTGGCCTGCTCGCGCTCGGCCTTGCGGGCCTCGCGGGCCAGTTCCTTCTCGGCCGCCTCGACCTGGCCGGCCTGCGCGCGGGCGGCTTGCTCGGCCTGGCCGGCCTGCTCGTGCACGAGCTCGCGGGCCGACTCGGCCTGCTTGCGGACCAGGCCGCTGACGGACTCGGCCTGGTCGCGGACGGCACCGGACAGCATGCCCGCGGAGTCCGCCCACTTCAGGGTGAGGTCCCGGCTGATGTCGACGGTCCGCTGCACGAAGTCGAAGTAGCGCTCGACCACCGGGACCAGGTTGACCTGCGGCAGGCCGGGAAGCATGAAGTCGCTCAGCCGCTGGGAGCCCTGGGCCCAGAAGTCGGCGATCTTCTCTGCCGTGCTGGCTGCCTGGCTCGCCGCGGCGCGGTAGCGCTCGGTGGTGCTGGTCATATGTACGTACTCCTTCGGGATTCCCGGATTCAGTAGTTCCGGATCCGGTGTGCTAACTATATCAAGCAACGCATACTAAGTCAAGCAATCTCGATTTGTGGGGCGGCCTGGGCCAGCGTCCGCCGCCGATCCTCATCTCTGATTAGTCGGCCCGCCCAGGCATGACGCCGGGCGTTGACCAGCACATCCAGACGCGGCTCGTGACGGCTTGGCGCGATACACGATCAAGCCGTTCGCCGGTCAGCTAGCCGCGGCCTGTCCGGCGGGATCCGCGCGGGGCGCGGGGTGTCGTAGCTGCTGGTCGGCCTGCTCTTCGAGCAGCGCGATGCTCAGCAGTTCTCCGTCCGCCGGACCGTAGCGCCGGACCGCTCGCCGGTAGACATCGGCGACCGTCTCGGACGGCTGGAAGGGGACCCCGAGGGCGCGGGCTAGTTCGGTGACGGTCTGGAGTTCTTCGTAGCAGCGGTCCAGGCCGAAGCTGCGCATGAAGTCGCCGGCGAACGTGCACGCCACGCGCGAGCAACGTTTGCTGGATCCCGGTCATGGCGCCCGGTGAATTGCTGGTCATGTCGATCCAGGTCGTGCCGGGCGGCCCTGCTCAGGGCAGGAAATCAGCTGCATGGCGCGGCCAGCTTCCCGCGGCCGACCCGGCTAAACGGGCGGCTCAGGGTGGGGGTTCGCATCAGGCTGGGAGGGATTCGCGCAGGGAGCGCTCTTCCGCTGTGGTGTGAAGGAAATCGAGCATGAGCCTGGTGATGAGTTCGGGTTCGTCGGAGACGGGGACATGACTAAGGCCGTAGAGCCATCTGAACTGCGCGTGGGGGATGACCGTGAGGAAGCGGGGAGACTGCATGCTGATCAGGGGATCGGCGGTGCCCTGCAGGATCAGCACGGGGCAGCTGATCCGGTCGAGGCCGGTGGGGATATCGAACATGCTGGCCAGGACGGTTTCCTCGTAGGCCGGGGCGTTGGCGAAGTTCAGCAGCAGCTGGCGGGAATCCCGCTGGGTCAGCTTCCAGGGCCGGCTGCGTTCCATGGCGAAGAACAGGCTCCGGCCGGGGCCCGATGCGGTCAGCAGCGTCGCGGCGGGCGCCAGCAGGCTCGCCATGGTGCGGCCCGCCATCAGCGCCGTCGCCTGGTAAACCCGCTCCGGCGGAGTCCCCAGCCCGTCGGGGGCGATCGCGACGACCGAACGGGTCCGGCCGCGGGTGGCGAGCTCAAGGGAGACCCGGGCGCCGAGGGAGTACCCGGCGACGTGGAAGTCACCTATCCCGAGCTGGTCCATCTCGCGTTCGACCGCGTCGGCCAGCGCCGCGGCGGTGGGCCGGATATTGACTGGAAGCTTGGCGGAGCCGCCGAAGCCCGGGAAGTCCAGCGCGATCACGTCATAGTGGCGGCTGAGGGCGTCCTGAACCGGGCGCCACCCAACGGCTGACTCCCCGACGCCGTGCAGCAGCACGAGCGGTTCACCCGCCCCCGCGCGATGACGGACCAGGCTTGTCGTGCTGACCGGGTGCAAGATGCTTCTCTCCTCTGCCGTGCAGGCGCCTGAATGGCCCGTGCGAGTGCATCAACAACCCGAATGAGTGCGTCGTTCCTGATTGGCCCTGTGTGCCCTATCACAACCATCCAGCCATGGTTATGGTTTCGGCGTGTGCGTTGAAGGTGCGGCCGCCGGGTGAGGTCCTGCGTGGCTGGGCGCCCGTGCCCGGCAAGGTTCGGGCTTGAAGCCGGCATAGGCGGCGGGCCGGCGGGCAGTACCGCCTGATAGGGCCTGCCCGGGTTCCCGGTGGTGATCGTGTTTGTCCGGGCCGATGGCGTGGCCGCTTGGGACAGGAGGCTGGCCATGGGTGATGCGCTGGACATCACGGTCCGCGGCGAACGTGGCGTCGTGATCGCGGCGGTGTCAGGCGATGTTGACATTTCCACCGTGGCCCAGCTGCGGGAGTGCCTGTTCGAGCTGGCTGACAGCGGGGAGACGCTGATCGTGGACCTGAACCGGGTCGCGTTCATCGATTCGGCTGGGCTCGGGGCGCTGGTCGGCGCGGCCCGCCGCGCCGCCGCGCAGGGCGGTAGCCTGCGTGCGGTCTGCGCCCAGCCGCCGACCCGCAGGCTGTTGTGGCTGACGGGGGTGGACCGCCGGATTCCGCTCGCCGCCACCGTGGAGGGGGCGCTGACGTTGGCGGCGGACCCGGACGCTCAAGGCTAGTGCCGGGGCCGCGCCTATCCCGGACCACACGGTTATTCGCGTCCGGCGCCAAGCAGGTTAGCTCAGCGAGTCCGTAGTGGTCGCTGGCGCTGGTAGCTCCCTGGTCGACGATCCGCCGCCGCTGCGGATCGGCAGCGACGGGCCGCCGGAGCCCAAGCTGATCGGCACGTGGTCGATCCCGCGGAACGGCCACTCGGGGTTCGCCGAGTTCGGGTTCTCGAGCGTGAACGTCATGAGCAGCTCGCCCGGACGGGCCGATTCCCCAGGTGCTGCAGTAGCATACGCCCAGGTCGCCGAGGCTGACTGCAGGCACCGCTCCCGGTTCCCGCGCCGCCGGCCGCAAACCAGGCCTCCTCGAATTGCCGTTTGGGACGTTCTGCCGGGGTAGGGACGGCCGTGGTGGCCGAGCGAGGGAGGATGCGGCGTCATGAGCCAACTGGTAAGAGCGGCACTGTTCGACGTGGACGGCACCCTGGTCGACACCAACTACCTGCACGCGGTGACCTGGTGGCAGGCTTTCGCCCAGGCGGGCTACCACGTGCCCATGACGGACATCCACCGGGCGATCGGGATGGGTTCGGACCAGATGCTCGGCAGGCTGCTGCCGGCCGAGCGGGACAAGGACGCCGACGCGGATCTGCGTACCGCCCACAGCGCCCTGTACGCCACGTACTGGTCCCGGCTGCGGCCGCTGCCGGGCGCCGCCGGCCTGCTGCGGGCGTGCCAGGAGCGCGGGCTGGCCGTGGTGCTGGCCAGCTCGGCCGATGAGCCCGAGTTCAATGCGCTGCGTGCCGCCCTGGACGCCGAGGACGCGATCGATGCGGCCACCTTCGCCGGGGATGTCGAGTCGAGCAAGCCCGCTCCGGACCTGGTTGAGGCGGCGCTGGACCGGGTCGGCGTGCCGGCGCAGGAGGCGGTGTTTACCGGCGACACGGTGTGGGATGTGCAGGCCTGTCAGCAGGCCGGGGTCCCGTGCATCGGCCTGCTGAGCGGCGGTATCAGCCGCGATGAGCTCACCGAGGCCGGGGCGGCCGAGGTTTACCCCGGCCCTGCTGACCTGCTCGCGGCTCTAGATGGCAGCCTTCTGGGCGGCGCCAGCGGTCGCTGAGAGCGCGTCCGGATCGGTCCGGACCGGCCTGGCCAGCCCCTTCGGCTGGTCTGCCCCCGAGGCCGAAAACCGGCCGCCCGGATATGTGTCGCGGCCGTAGCTGCGGGTAGGACGGCGCTTTCATGCAGGCGCATGCCTGCCCCGCCGCGGGATCGAGCCGCGGTCCAACAGGCCATAGGAGGGGACCATGGCGAGCACCAAGAAAGCCGCAAGCAGCAGGAAGCCCGCGAGCAGCAAAAAGCCCGCGAGCAGCAGTGCAACGGGCCGCCAGGGCGTGGAGTACGGCGATCAGCGGGTCGAGCGCGGCCACGGCGGCGAGATTCACCAGACCGCGGCGGCGGGCGCCCCTCGGCTGACCACCCAGCAGGGCATGGTGGTCTCGGACGACCAGAACACGCTCCGCGTCGGCGAGCGTGGTCCCAGCGCGCTGGAGGACTTCGGTTTCCGGGAGAAGATCTTCCACTTCGATCATGAGCGGATCCCCGAGCGGGTGGTCCACGCCCGCGGCTACGGGGCGCACGGGTACTTCGAGAACTACGAGCCGCTGACCGAACTGACCCGGGCCGACCCGTTCTCCGAGGCGGGCTTGCGCACCCCGGTCTTCGTCCGGTTCTCCACCGTGGCCGGCAACAAGGGCTCCGCCGACCTGGCCCGGGACGTGCGCGGGTTCGCGGTGAAGTTCTACACCCGGGAGGGCAACTGGGACCTGGTCGGGAACAACATCCCGGTGTTCTTCATCCAGGACGCGATCAAGTTCCCCGATATCATCCACGCGGCCAAGCAGGAACCCGACCGGGGCTTCCCGCAGGCCCAGACGGCCCACGACAACTTCTGGGACTTCGTCTCGCTGCTGCCCGAGTCGACCCACATGCTGATGTGGATCATGTCCGACCGGGCCATCCCGCGGTCGTTCCGGTTCATGGAGGGCTTCGGCGTGCACACGTTCCGGCTGGTGAATGCCGAGGGCCGGTCGACGTTCGTCAAGTTCCACTGGAAGCCGAAGGGCGGCCTGCAGTCGGTGGTGTGGAACGAGGCGGTCAAGATCAACGGCGCCGACCCCGACTTCCACCGCCGCGACCTGTGGGATGCCATCACCGCCGGCGACTTCCCCGAGTGGGAGCTGGGCCTGCAGCTGTTCGACGACGACTTCGCCGACCGGTTCGCGTTCGACATCCTGGACCCGACCAAGATCATTCCCGAGGAGGAGGTCCCGGTCCGCCGGGTCGGCCGCCTGGTCCTGGACCGGGTGGTGGACAACTTCTTCGCCGAGACCGAGCAGGTGGCGTTCTGCACCCAGAACATCGTGCCCGGCATCGACTTCACCAACGACCCGCTGCTGCAGGGCCGGAACTTCTCCTACCTGGACACCCAGCTCAAGCGGCTGGGCAGCCCCAACTTCACCCACCTGCCGGTCAACGCGCCCAAGTGCCCGATCGCGCACTTCCAGCAGGACGGGCACATGGCCATGATGAACCCGCAGGGCCGGGTCAACTACGAGCCGAACTCCTGGGACCCGCCGGGCCCGCGCGAGGACCCGGCCGCCGGTTTCCGCACCTTCCCCGATGGCCAGGGCGACCAGGCCGGTCCCAAGCGGCGGCTGCGGCCGGAGAGCTTCGCCGACCATTACAGCCAGGCCCGGCAGTTCTTCGTCAGCCAGACCGAGACTGAGCGCCAGCACATCGTCGATGCGTTCACCTTCGAGCTGAGCAAGTGCGAGCGGACCGCGATCCGCATCCGGATGGTGGCCGCGCTGCGCAACGTGGACGCAGACCTGGCCCGTTCGGTCGCCGACGGCCTGGGCCTGCCCGAGCTGCCGGATGCCCTGCCTGCGGCCCGTGAGCCCGTCACGGACCTGGCCGGATCTCCGGCCCTGAGCATCCTGGCCAACGGCCCGGACAGCTTCGCCGGGCGCAAGCTCGGCATCCTGGTCACCGATGGCGTGGACGCCGCCAAGCTGGCCGAGCTCACCGAGGCGGCCGAGCAGGCCAACGTCAACGTCGAGCTGATCGCGCCCGCGGTCGGCGGCGTCGAGGCTAGCGACGGCCACCGGGTGCCGGCCGACCAGAAGGTCGATGGCGGTCCCTCGGTGCTGTACGACGCGGTCGTCGTGCTCGCGTCCAAGCAGGGCGCGCCGCTGCTGGCGGCCCTTCCCGCGGCGCGGGACTTCGTGACCGACGCCTTCGCCCACGGCAAGTACATCGGCTACACGGGCGACGCCGCGCCGCTGTTCGAGGCGGCCGGCCTGGCCAGCCTGATCGACGACGGCTTCGCCGACCTCGGGCGCCTGTCCGCCGCGGACTTCGTGTCGCGCTGCGCGCAGCTGCGGTTCTGGCCGCGCCTGGCCGGCCTCGCGGAGGAGGCCGCCGCTGCGCGGGGTTAAAGGCGGAAAGCCCGAGGGACCGAACGGTCCAGAGTACTAGCCCCGGCCAGCATCACCACTCAGGAGAAAATGTGACCAGGACAGCAATCGTCAAGGACACCAGGCCGTCCCGGCACGACCTGCTCGGCGTCTACCTCAACGACCACCTGGCGGGAGCGACGGCAGGCAGCGAGCTGGCGAAGCGGATGGCCCGGTCGCACCGGGGCCAGGGAGAAGCCGGGCCGCTGCGCCGGCTCGCGGCCGAGATCGGGCATGACCGTTCGGCCCTGCTGGACATCATGGCCTCGCTCGGCATCACCGTGCGGATGTACAAGGTCAGCGCCGCCTGGATCGGGGAGAAGGCCGGGCGGCTGAAGTTCAACGGCCGTCTCCTCAGCCGGTCCCCGCTGAGCGACCTGGAAGAACTGGAGCTGCTGCGGCTGGGCGTGGAGGGTAAGGCGGCGGGATGGCGCACGCTGCGGACCCTGGCGGACACTGATACGCGGCTGGACGCCGGGCGCCTGGACGAGCTCATCTCCCGGGCCAGCAGCCAGGCCGACGAGCTCGAAGAGCTCCGGGTCCGCGCCGCAAGCCGCGTCATCAGCCAGCCCTGACCGCCGCTAGGACCCGCTGAGCCGGGCCATCTGCCCCGAACGGACCGTGGCTTTCCGGACCGCGCACCGGACCGATCTGGCGGTGCTGCAGCCCCGGACCGGGCCTACGCGCTGCGGGCCTGTGCCGGGTGCTTGCCTTCCGCGAATTCCTCGACGATCTTCGCAGAAGGCCGGCAGGTCGTCGGGTCCGCGGCTGGTCACCGGGGATTGCCGTCGCGCCCGGTTACCCAGCCAGCCCCGCCCAAACCTGCGCCAGGTGTGGAACTGGCCGGTCCGGGCAGGGGCGTGGCCGGGCCCGCGGCGATCGGCCGCGCGGCGGAAGGAGGAGATCGTGGCGATCGCGACTATCAATCCTGCCACCGGGGAGACGGTGAAGACCTTCGAGGAGATGAGCGACGCGGACGTCGAGCGCTGCCTGGCCGCGGCCGCGGCGGCGCACGCCAGCTACCGGCTGACCAGTTTCGCCGAGCGGGCCGGGTGGATGCAGCGGGCGGCCGGCATCCTGGACGGCGAGCAGGACCAGATCGCGGTCATGATGACCACCGAGATGGGCAAGACGCTGGCCGCGGCCCGGCAGGAAGTCGCCAAGTGCGCCGCCGCCTGCCGGTATTACGCCGAGCGAGCGGCTGGCTTCCTGGCCGACGAGCCCGCCGATGCCGGCGCGGTCGGCGCGCGGCAGGCCTATGTCAGGTATCAGCCGCTGGGGGCGGTGCTGGCCGTCATGCCGTGGAACTTCCCGCTGTGGCAGGCGGTGCGCTTCGCCGTCCCGGCCCTGATGGCCGGCAACGCCGGGCTGCTCAAGCATGCCTCGAACGTGCCGCAGACCGCGCTGTTCCTGCAGGACCTGTTCACCCGGGCCGGGTTCCCCGCGGGCACCTTCCAGACCCTGCTGGTCGGCTCGGCCCGGGTCGAGGCGATCCTGCGCGACCCCCGGGTAGCGGCCGCGACGCTGACCGGATCCGGGCCGGCCGGGTCGTCGGTCGCCGCGATCGCCGGGAGCCAGATCAAGAAGGTCGTACTCGAACTGGGCGGCAGCGACCCGTTCGTGGTCATGCCGTCCGCGGACCTGCCCCGGGCGGCCGAGGTCGCCGCCGTGGCCCGCTGCCTGAACAACGGCCAGTCCTGCATCGCGGCCAAGCGGTTCATCGTCCACGACGCGGTTTACCACGAGTTCGCGCGGCTGTTCACCGGGCAGATGTCGGCCAAGACGGTGGGGGACCCGATGGCCGCCGGTACCGACGTGGGCCCGCTGGCCTCTGAGCAGCAGCGCGAGGACGTCGAGCACCTGGTAGCCGACGCCGCGGCCCAGGGCGCCCAGGTGCTGTGCGGCGGAGCCGCACCCGACCGGCCGGGCTTCTACTACCCGCCGACGGTGCTGGCCGGCATCACGCCGGACATGCGCGTGCACACCGAGGAGGTCTTCGGCCCGGTGGCCACGCTGTACCGGGTCCCGGACCTGGACGCGGCGATCGGCCTGGCCAACAGCACCGAGTTCGGGCTCGGCGCCAACGCGTGGACCAATGACGACGCCGAACAGGAACGCTTCATCCGTGACCTGGCGGCCGGGATGGTGTTCGTGAACGGCAACGTGACCTCCTACCCCGAGCTGCCGTTCGGCGGGGTCAAACAGTCCGGGCACGGCCGGGAGCTCTCCTGCCACGGCATCCGGGAGTTCTGCAACATCAAGTCGATCTGGGTGGGCAGCCCCGGTAGCAGCTAGGCGGCCTCCCGCCCGGACGCGGAGGTACGGGTGACGTCGGTGCCAGCCATGCGCGCCCTGGCCGACCAGTGCCGCCGGGGTCATGGTGGTGCCGGTGATCCGGACGGCGTACGAGCGGTGCAGGGGAGTGGTGCGCCACAGGTAGCGCCAGCTGACCGCCGCGATCCCGGCCGGCCAGCCCAGCAGGGTCCGCAGCCGGGAACGCCGAGCGCCGGGCCTTGTTCGTCGGCCTGTGGCCGCCGACGTTCTGGCTGATGGGCGACTCGCTGAAGGACGCCGGCTGAGTGCGCGAGCAGTTGCCCGGCCGGGTCGACGAAAGCTCCGCGCTCGACGGGCTGCCCGGGCTCGAGATCAACTACGACCCGGCGCGGGCGCCGGAGGCCGGGTCGAAGGTCGTCGAGGGACACTGGCACGTCGGCTCCTGCGCCGCGCTGATCGGCCGCGAAGACCCGGGCCGCCCGGACACGGCGGTGCCTGGGAGCTCGCCTGCCACCTGGTGAGCCAGTACGAGTTCGCCGGGGCCAGGATCCTGCGCGGCGTCTACCGGCAGGACGGCGGACTGCTCGGCCGCGACATACTGCTCGAGGCGCGTTTTTCCGGCCTGCGCTTTTACGTCGGCGTCCGGATCACCGGCGTGATCGACGAACAACGCGCCACCGGCGACGGCCCAGCGCAAGTACGGGGCTGGTGCTACCAGACGCTCGCGGGTCACCTGGGGCAAGGCCGGCTCAGCTACGAGGTGATCAAGAACCTGAGCACCGGCCGGGTGACGTTCCGCGTCGCCGGATACTCACGGCCCGCACCGATCGGTAACCCGGTCATCCGCCTGGGATTCTGGCTGTTCGGCCGGCGCACGCAGGAACGCTTCTACCGGAACATCCAATTGCGGATGGCTGGCCTGGTGCGGGCAGCGCAGCACGGCCGGCTCCTGCCGTCCCCGACGGTACGACCCGACGGCATCGTGCTGGCACCCTCCGGGATCCGGCCGCATCCGCTGGAACGCCTGTCCCGCGGCTGGCTCCACCCCGGGAACTGAGTGGGCACGGTCGCGAGCCGCGCAACCGCTAGCTGCACCGATAGCACGGGCAATCGCGCTTATAGCACCCGCGGCACCGGGCTCGTGCGCCCGTCATCCTGCTACTGTACGTAATCTCAATTGGGAGCACTGTTGCGCAGCTACAGCATGGCCAACCGCTCGTTAGGATCGCGCTGTGGAGCCGGAGACTCCCGGTCCGCGAGGGATCCGGGAGCCTCTGCCCTGCTCGGGTCCTACTGATGAGACCGCTGTTCTGCCTCGGCCGCTGTCGCCTGCGCTCGGGCCTTTTCCGCCTCGGCCTCCTTGGCGGCCGCATCACGCAGCGCTGCGGCCTTGTCCTGCTGGGCCTGGCCTTCTTGCGTCAGCGGTTCGTTGCCGCTTACGGCCCCGACCGCTTCCTTGGCTCGACCCTTCATGTCTTCCGCGACGCCTTCGACCCCTGCCTTAGGTCCGGACTCATTCGCCATAATCGTCTCCCGCCGTTTCCATCTAGCGCTTCCCGCTCCCCTTGGGCACTGCCCGCTACCCGGCGACGTGGGATACAAACGCAGTGCGCCCGTCCCGGTCGCGGGGACGACATGCTCGTCGCCGTGGCCCGCTGATCCGTACGCTGCACGAGGCGTCGGCCGGGTGGGGCCACCGCCCGACGCGGGTGTGAGGCGGGACGTCGGCCAACGCGGGACCGATCACCGGACGGACCGGCCCGGACCAGGTTCGCGCAGATGGGAACGCCCATCCGGCCCAGTCCGATCAGCCCGACCCCGGGTATGCATGGCGCGTCCAGCATCCCGCGGCCGACCCAGTAAAAGGGGCCGCCTCCTTCCGCTCAGGACGGGCGGGGAGGCGTATGCAAGTGCGGCCGAGCGGAGTGTGGCGGGATTGGCCGCGCTGTCCACGGGTACTCCAGGGTCCTGCCGAAGGGAATGAGATCTGTGAGTGATCAGCACCAGGCCAGTACGGACCGGGCGACGAAGACGGCCGCAGCGGCGCCTGTCACGCCGTCCGAGGAAACGCAGCGGCCAGCCGGCCTGGCCTTTGATGTCGAGGAGGGCGCCGACCTGCCGGGTGTCCCGGTAGGTGATCAAACTCCGGGTAATCCGCATGCCGCCACCACGGAAGAGAAAGGTACGGGCGTCGGGCTGGCCGTACCGGGACACTCCCTCCCCGAACGACAAGAGGAGTCTTCGGGCGGTTAGGACTGCCCGGAACCAGCTGTCCGCATGCGCGGACCCGCTGATGATCACCAGCCCGAACGTGATGATGTACGCGGGCGCTGGACGGGTGGCGGCGTCAGATGGTCCAGCACGGCCATGACCAGCTTGACGCCGCGCTCACCCTCGCCGGACACCTCCGGCGTTGGATAGAGGCCCAGCCCGGACTGCACGACGAACTCCGGGGCGCCGAGGCCTCGCATGACCTTGACCCGCTGCACGTCGTCATCGACGTATCCGGACTGAACGTCAGCGGCTACCACGCGGCCGACTGGCTGCGTGACCATGAGCGCATTGACATGGGACTCAGTGACCATCGCCGGATAGAAGCGACCATGTCACTAACTGATGACGACAAGACAGCCGCCCCGCTCCTTCGGAACTGCAACTACCCGACCAGCCGACCCCAGCCTGCAGACCATACGAGTCGTCGCCCGCACCTGATTCTCGCCGGGCGAGCGAGGGCCTGGAGCCTGGGGTCCAGACTGGTGTAGACGAGGTCAGGCGGTCCAGGGCAGTGAGGGCGATGTCTATTCCCCCGGCTGCTGTGATGACCATGTACCCGGGTTCTGCCGGACGTGGATGGTCAGGCTGTCGTGGTTCATCGCCGCTCACCGAACTGGTCCGCGCCGGGATGGGGCTGGGCGGGCACGGCTGGGTCCGGTGCCGGGAGCTGGCTGGCGTGCCCGGCCAGGAAGGCGGCCACCTCGGCAGTCCAGACGGTGACGGCTTGGTGCCCGGCGTGGGCGGAGGCCAGGGTGGGCCAGCGCCACTGCCGCTGGTAGGCGGGGCACGGGCTGGCCAGGTCGCGGATGCCGGCGCAGGTGCAGAAGATCAGTGGCCCGGCCGGGCCGTCCCCGGCGGCGATGCCGGACCAGAAGGTGATCACGGTGACCTGCCGGCCGTGCTGGATGGCGTCGGCGTAGCCGACGCGGCTGTAGCCGGGCTGGCGGCCGAGCTGGCGCCACCTTTCCCGGCTGACCGGGTGCGCGTCCCGGTCGTAGTACAGGGCCTGCATCGTCTGCCCGGGCCGCGCGGGCGGCCCGGTATCACCTCCCCGTGGTACTCCGGCGTCACGTCCTGCCGGCCGGTCATCCGGCGGGACAAGCTTCCGGGAACCCTTATTCCCCGGATTCTAGGGTTTTATGTATTCTGATGCGGTGGAACGAAGCCTGGGTTTCGTCGCGGTCCAGCCCCGCAACGGGACCATCACCATCCCCGCCGAGGCCCGCCGGGCGCTGCGCCTCGACTTGCCCGGCGCCCAGGTCGAGGTCATCCTCCGCGACCACGACCTGGTCCTGGTGCCGCACGTCGCCGTCCGGCTGGAGCAGGTCCGCGACGACGGCACCGCCCCCGCCCCGGGCAGCGGCTAGCCAGCCCGCTGCCGGGCGCCATCCGCGGCCGAGGACCCGCACCCGTCGGCGTCGGCTCTCATGACCGCGGGCCCGGGCCTGGTAACGGCAGGCCCGGGCAGCGCGCGGCAGGGCTCCCGCCGGGAAGCCCCGCCGCGTACCGGAGGCCATGAGATTCAGACTGGATGGTTCCTTGTTCGTTCTCCTTTCCTGGGCTACCCGGGCGGTGCCCGGTGCTGATCGCTGTCGTGCGGGCCGCCAGCCCAGATCAGGGAGCCGGGAATCGGCGGCCAGGGGGCCGGCCGGGGAGATGCGCCGGGGGCGAGCGCTGCCGGCCATGCCCCGGCCCGGTGGCCGGGGCGGTGATGGCGGCTGGTGCGCGTCCGGGGTGCCGGGAGGGCGGGCGCGGGGTGCCGGGGCGCGGCGGAACCCGGGGCGGCGCGGGCCGCGACGGCGCGGGCGGCTCGCCGAAGGAGGCCGAGATCAGCGCCTCGAACTCCGCGTCCACCCACTGCTGATCCGCGTATACAACGTCCGCGAATGCCGCGTCCGCCTCGCGGGTGCCAAGGGTCATGGCGATCACCCTCCCGGGAACCTGCGGTAGCGTTACCAGGTCAATGACCGATACGCTTTTTATATAGCTCGCACTGCAGGAAACTGTCAAGAGCACTTGAAAGTTTTTGCGGCCGAACCCCGGACCTGGGAGCTACCCAGCGGTGATCGGACGGCTCGATGCCCCCGGATCAGGGAACTGCTCGACCAGGGCCATACCCTGGCCGCCGCGCGGCGCATCGTGGCCCTAGAGGATGACCTGGCTGCCGAGCGTGCCCTGACTGCCCCCCTGCACGAACGGCTCGGCGAGCGAGACGGGCCAGGCGCCTGACCCGGGACTGGCCGGGACTGCTGCCGCGGTCGTGATCGTGGATCCGGTGCAGTACCAGCGCCGCCGCGACGAGCGTGATGACGTCTTTATGCCGCTGCGCTCACTGCATTTCGGCCCGGACGGCAGGGGCCTGGTCATGTTCCTGGTGTACCCGCCCGATGATCTCGTGCTTGTAATCAGGTCCAGTGGCTCGGCGGTTAGCACCGCCTGACTCTCCTCGGGCGGCCTTTGCCACCGGGCGCGGGCATGCGCTGATCGGCCGGACGGCGGTAACGTTCTGTAGCTGGCATACGGTGATCGCCATGAAAGGCGTGGACCGGTTCGTGGACCGAGCCAACTGCGCGACCAGTGCCATTAGTGCCATCGGCGGCACGACTCCGTGGTATCTGTGCAGGTAGTGCGCCCGGAGCGCGGAGCCGTACTTCTCATGATCCGCCGGTCGTGGGTTCGAGCCCCACCGCCCCACCAGCCACCCATGGCAGCCGGCGAACTTCGCCCGTCAGGTGTTCGCGTCGAAGACGTCGACCTCGCATCGTGTTACGCCGCTGCGTTTGATCCGCGCGTCGGCGGTGATCAAGGGGACGTGGAGGGCTTCGGCCAAGGCGACATACTGGGCGTCGTAGGCGGACAGGTTGGCATGAAGGCTCTTTAGGCGAGGCCACAAGGGCAGCACGTCCTGCCGTTCGACCGGGAACGCGCGGTAGTTGGAGAGCGCGGCGTCGGCTTCTCGTTCCGAGATTTTCTGTCCGCGTCTGAGCCCGAGAAGCGCTGAGATGACTTCTGCGTCGAGCACGTATGGCGCATACAGGGTCTGCGCTGCGGTCACGCGGCGAGCGATGGCATCTCCCGTCTGCGTCTTCGCCGCCAGCAGTTCGACCATGGCCGAGCAGTCGATGACGGTCAACGTCCGGTTCGTCCCTCGTCGATTGCGGCGAGGATGTCGGTGGTGCTGATGTCGGCGGTCGCCTGCCTGCGGGCCTGCTCCACAGCCTCCGCCACGGTGGGTCTGGCAGCCTCGCGCTCAATCAAGCTGCGGAGGTAAGCCTGCAAAGACTGGCCGGACTGAGCCGCGCGAATTTTCATCGTGCGTACGGCGTCTTCGGGTACGTCTCGGATGGTAAGCGCGGTCATGAATGCATATTATCATCATTGACTGCATAGTGCAGTCCAGTACGGCACCGCCGAACGGCACGGCCATCCCGGCGGCCAGCCGATACGGGAATCCCCGTGCAGCAGCCAGCCGCCGAGCAGCGCCAGGAGAATCGGACCGATGTTGACGAGCATCGCGGCGGTGCCAGCGTCGACGTCACGTTCGCCCCAGTTGAGAATGATCATATACAGCCTGAACCAGAGCAGTCCCGAGCCCAGAATTCTGGGCCAGGCTGCCCGAGTCGGCTAGCCACCGCTGAGCAGCACACCACTCCGAGGCGAGCGGGGCCACGAACAGGCGGCCCCAGCGCGAGCGCACCCGGCGCGAAATGCCCGCCCGCGCTACGGATCGCGACGAAGGCCGAGGCCCATAGCGCCACGGTTACCGCTGCCGCTGCGACAAGGCCCATAGCATCCAGCCGCGCGGTCTACGGTAGTCGGCATCCGGTGATCACCATGGAATGGGTGGACCGGTTCGTGGACCGAGCCATCGGTGCAAACAGTGCGATCAGGGCCGCCGGCGGCATGGCTCCGTGGTATTCGTGCAGGTGGTGCGCACGATGCACCGGGCCGTACTTCTCATAATCCGCCGGTCGTGGGTTCGAGCCCCACCCGCCCACCGACGCCGCTGGTTCTCTGGTGTTCCTGGTGAACGAGAGTTCCGAAACTGAGGAAGCGTGCGGCTCGTTGATGCGAACCATGGGCAATACGTCCGGTATTCTTCATGCCTCCGGGGCCGACATGACCGGCGTCCTGTGGGACGAATTGAATGAGGACATGTCACAAGCTTTGCGTAGGTTTCAGGCCGCTGCGCGGGCCGAACTGAGCGTGCGCCGCGCACGAGCGCCAAACATCTGACAACTCACCAAGGTGTAGAGGCGGCGTCGTCCGGTACGTAGTGACGGCTCTCGTCTGACGGGTCGATCCAGACCCGCATGATCATGCCGCTGGACGGATCGCGGAACCGCTCAGCCGTCGGCACCCAGCCCGGCTCGGGCTTGCGCGTCTGGGCATGCCGCCCGCGGGAACCCCCGCCGCGCCCGGCGCCCGGCGTATCGGGGACACCAGAGGGCGGGAGCTCAGCCAGGGCCACCGCGGCCTCCTCGGCATAGACGGCGGCCAGCACGACACCGACCCGGTGGCGCAGGCCATCCAGGTCCAGCCGACCCGCGGCGTAGTGCTCGCGCAGCAGCGCGATTAGGCGCTCGCGGTCGGCGTCCCCGAGCAGCGAGCGCCGTCCGGCCAGGCGCACCGCCCCCGGGCTCGCTCATGCCGACGGCGTGACGACCACCGCGCTGCCGTAGGCGACGACCTCGGCGCGTGCCTTGCCGATCTCGGCGGAGTCGAAGCGCATCGCGATCACCGCGTTGGCGCCGAGCAGCTTCGCGTTCTCGATCATTCGGTCGATCGCATGCCTGCGGGCGTCTTCGAGAACCACCGTGAACTGCGAAACCTCTCCCATGCGCAGCGACGAAATCCCGCCGGCGACGGTCTTGCTGAAGCCCATCGCCCGCACCACCAGGCCAAACGTGATGCCGAGATTCCGTTCCACCACCATGCCTGGCAGCTCGAACGCAGTGGTGACAGGAAAAGCAGCAGCCGTGGACCCCGGGGTGCCTGCCCTACTCGTCGTATCCGTCATGCAGGGCAGTACACCGCCGCCGTGCACGCCGTGTCAACGAGCCGCGCTCCGGACATCCGCCGTCGACCCTGCGGGGTCGGCAGAGGTTTCGGTGCACCGTTAACGCCGGAGGGGCCGACCGGACAATGCGCGGCGTTCTGGCCCGGCACCTGTGATCTTTCGGCCGACAACGCAGGCACACGGCGCGACGCTGACAGGCAGGTCCTGCTAGTGCCGCGCGACACCGGGTCGTTGCGGCGGGAGACCGGTTGCGGCCGGTGGCGGGACCCCGTGCGCGGCAGCCGCCGCGAACGTAGGGCTACTGCCCGAAGGACCCGGGCGAAGCTGCGCCCCGCAACGGCGAGACTCCCGCCGACTCGGCCACTCACAGTCATCATCTCCTGCCGCTCGAATCACTCCCCGGTGCTCACGCCAGCTTGCGGAGCCTGGCCACGCCGTCAGGCGTGGCGCACCGAAGGAACGCCCTTCAAGTCGTGAAGAAAGCTCAGTCCTAACAAGGCTCGAGGGTCACTTCTCGAGGGTAAACGGCAGGCCAGCGGTTCGAATCCGCTCACCGGCGCCCAGTTCAGCGGGAGTTTAGCCTTCGCCTCCACCTTGATCGTGGAACGCCGCCGTGTTGTGACGTCATGCTGTCGGTCCCCTTCGTTACCATGACTCTCATGAGCGAACTGCCCGCCGGTGACACCCACGACGTGATCCGTGATAGCGGCCAGGTGGTAGCGGTGGTCGTGCCCATCGAGGAGTACCGGCAGCTGCGCCAGGCGATGCAAGAGCAGCAGGTCAACGAGGAGTTCGACGCTGCCCGGGCCAGGTACCTGGCCCGCCGTCGAGACCGGGGCGATCCGCTACGTGTCTCATCAGGAAGCGGGCCGCCGCCTAGGCATGCCGTCCCGGTGAGCTATCAGGTCAACTGGGAGATTCAGGCTCTGGACCAGACGGCGGGCTTCCTCCGCGACGATCCCATCGGTGTCGCTGCGCTCTGGGACACCGTCAGCCAGCTCGCCGATGAGCCGCGGCCGCCGGAGTCGTTCCCTTACGGGTCGCCGGATCTGCGGCGCCTGCGGGCCGGGCGGTACCGCGTCTTCTACACGATCGATGAAGAACGGCGGGTAGTCCAGATCGACCACGTCGCCCGCCTGCCGTAGCCCTGGCACTTCAGCCCCTGTCGGCGGTAACGTTCTGTAGCTGGCATCCGGTGATCGCCATGGTAAGGCGTGGACCGGTTCGTGGACCGAGCCACCCGTGCAAACGGTGCGATTAGCGCCATCGGCGGCACGGCTCCGTGGTATCCGTGCAGGTAGTGCGCTCGGTGCACCGGACCGTACTTCTCATGATCCGCCGGTCGTGGGTTCGAGCCACCCGCCCCACGTAGTATGAAGGTCCAAAAATCCCGGCTGGCAAGAACCGGCGGTATGGTTCCTGAGAACATCCGGGGAACATCCAAGCGCATCCGTCCTTACGGCGCGACGCGGGTAGTGTTCCGCGACGCTGCGCGACCGGAAATGCTCACCGCAGACCCATCCGCGCCATCGGCCGGTCGTGGTCCGTGACGTGTCTCGCTCAGAGACTTCGCCGGGACGCGCAGCGATACCCTTGAGGGGTGACGAACGACGTGTTGACCATAGAAGGGTTGCGCAGCCGCCGCGCAGAGATCCTTGGCGTCGCGCGGAAGCGAAGGGCTCGTCGGATCGCGGTGTTCGGCTCAGTCGCTCGAGGCGAGGCTCACCCAGACAGCGATCTAGATCTGCTCGTGGATTTCGAGCCAGGCGCGTCCCTCCTTGATCACATCGGCTTGTTCCAGGACCTGGAGGACCTTTTGGGCGTCGGAGTGGACGTCGTCGCACGAAGTGCCCTCAAGCCCCGGGACGATCACATTCGCGCCGAGGCCGTGGATCTGTGACCAGAGGAGTCGATGATCTCCTGGCAGATCTGGCTGAGGCAGCCGATGCAGCGGCCGAACTGGTGGGGCTTGGGAAGGAGCGCTGGGATACTGAGCGTCCGCTGCGTCTCGCGGGCGAAGCCGTCATTGGCCGACTGGGCGACATTGCCACCAAGCTGCCTGACGAGGTGACCAAGTCGACGCCTGAGGTTCCCTGGCGGGAGGTCAAGGGCATGAGGATCATCGCCGCGCACGCCTACCATCGAATCGACTATGAAGAGGTTTGGGTCACTTTGCGCGACGACGTTCCGCGAATGGACCAAGCGATCAGGCACTGGCGTCAGAGCCAAGCTTGATCGCGCCAAATGCGTGCCAGAACCAAGGCAGCCAGAATCACCCTGACCCGTAGTTGCCCAGGCAGTGCCGCAGGCCCGCTAGGACGCCGCTGCCGGTGTTGGTCGCCGCCTTCAGTGCCGCCGGGTTGAGGACCGGGGTTGTTGCTCAGCGCCAGCGCGTCGGTCAGGTTGCGCAGCACGAAGCCGACCCGTTCCGTGTCGGACCAGTCCAGGTCCGCGTCCTATGCCAGGCCCTCTGCCGTGTGCGCGGCCGCCGGGCAGGCCTGCATCGCGTGGCGCAGCAGCGCCGACCACGTACGCCGAGCCCTCGATCGAGGACTACGCGCAGCGCGCCACGCAGACGGTCGCCAGCTGGACCAGCGTGAACGGCAAGCAGGGCGGCGATCCGGTGAAGCTTGCCGACGCCCTGATCAAGCTCGTCAGCCAGGATGAGGCACCGGTCCGCTGGGTCGCCGGCGCTGATGCAGTCCAGACGGTCGGAAACAAGGGCCGGGACTTGATCGTGCAGGCTGACGCCTATCGAGACCTCTCGTCCTCACTCGCCCTTAACTGTCGACTGACCCGTTCTGGGTGACGCGGCAGACGCGGGCAAGACCACACTGCGGCGGTAACTCGCTGCGATCCACGCTAAGTTCGGAGGAGTAGCACCATGGCGCGCGAAGTACCAGACATCGCCCTGAACAACGGTGTCGAGATGCCCTGGATCGGCCTCGGCGTCTTCC
Organism: uncultured Actinomycetota bacterium; assembly: GCA_963808615.1. Lineage (GTDB taxonomy): Bacteria > Actinomycetota > Actinomycetes > Streptosporangiales > Streptosporangiaceae > Palsa-504. The sequence goes on along the minus strand of CAWEGV010000013.1, from coordinate 5,109 downwards.
AGACACAGCCCGACGAGACGCGCAGCGCGGTCGCGGCCGCGCTCGACACCGGCTACCGCCACATTGACACGGCCGCCGCATACGGCAACGAGCGCGAGGTTGGCGAAGCGGTGCGCGCGTCGAAGGGTGGTCGTGCGGCGGTCTTCCTGGAGACCAAGATCTGGATCAGCGACTATGGATATGACCAGACGCTGCACGCCTTCGACAAGAGCGCCGGCAAGCTCGGCGTCGACCGGATCGACCTACTGATCTTGCACCAGGCGCTGCCGTCCGACTTCGACAAGACGCTTGAGGCCTACCGAGCGCTGGAGATGCTGCTCAAGGACGGCAAGGTCCCGCGCAGGTCATGCTGCGCTGGCACCTGCAGGAGGGACGTTCGGTCATCCCGAAGTCAATCAAGCCCCACCGCATCGCTGAGAACTTCCACGTGTTCGACTTCGAGCTCACGACGGACGAGGTCGCGGCCATCGACGGGCTCGATACCGGCAAGCGCGGCGGTCCCGAGCCGGGCGCCATCACCCTCGACAGCTTCGGCCGAGAGATCTCGGAGGCCTGATCATAATGACCAGCAACAGCGCACCGGATAAGGTCGCCGTCGTCACCGGCGCATCGTCCGGCATCGGCGCGGCAACCGCCCGCGCCCTGGCAGCAGACGGCTACCGCGTCGCCCTGCTGGCTCGCCGGCTCGATCGCATCACCACTCTCGCGGACGAACTGGGCAACGGGTCCATCGCCATTGAAGCGGACGTCACTGATCGCGACAGCATCGTTGCCGCCGCCGACCGCGTTCGCCAAGAGCTCGGCACCGCCGATGCCCTGATCAACAACGCCGGCGTCATGCTGCTCGGTCCATTCGACTCCGGTCAGCGTGCGGACTACCGGCAGATGATCGAGGTCAACCTGCTCGGTGCGATCACCACCACCGAGGTGTTCCTCGACCAGCTCAAGGCCGGCGGCGGCGACATCGTCAACATCTCGTCGGTCGCCGGGCGAACCGCCCGATCCGGTAACGGCGTCTACGCAGCTACCAAGTGGGGTATCAACGGCTGGTCCGAGTCACTGCGGCAGGAACTGCTGCCCGACGTCCGCGTGACGCTGATCGAGCCAGGCGTCGTGGTGTCCGGTGACACGCATCTTGGCCCGGTTGGGTGGCTTTGAGCTGGGCGGGCCTTATGAAATGGCAAACGGCGGGTCTGCGGCCTGCCACCTAAGTTGGCCCGGCGGGGTGCAGGGCGTGGTTTTGTCATTGATTCCGGCCCGCCGGGTGGCAGCTCCGCGGTGTTGCTCGTTAAGATGCTGGCTGGCATGCGGTCTTGATCGTTGTCTTGTTGATCAGGGCGGCCTTTGTCCGGTCCTGCTGGGGCGGCCCGAAGCGGCCCCGCCTTCCAGGTGAGATGCCGTGCTATGGCTTGCGGGGCCGGTCGATGGCATACCAGGCGACCTGTGCTGTCCTGAACGTCACCTCGGCCTGGAACATCAGGCCGCACTTCTCCATGACGCGCCGCGATGCGCGGTGCCCGGCGGCAGTGACGCTGATGATCCGGGCGAGCGGTGTGTGCGACCAGGCGAACCGGATCGCCGAGCGGGCGCCCTCGGTCGCCAGTCCGCGACCCCAGTATTCGGGGGCGAGCTCGAAGCCGACTTCCCATTTGTCCGGTCCCGGCCAGTCGGCGAGTAGACTCAGGCCGATCCGTCCTGCCCACTGGCCGGTTTGCTTATCGATCGCCGCCCACGGTCCATAGCCGTACTGGTTCCACATCGCAAGAGTGCGGTGGATGATCGCACGGATGTCGTCATCGGTGAGTGGCCTGCCGCCGCTGATGAAGCGCATCGCCTCCGGGTCGGCGCAGACGCGGGCGAAGTCTCCGGAGTACTCCTCGGTCCAGGGGAGCAGGAGGAGTCGCTCGGTTTCAGCGCCGCCCTGAGCGCCAAGCGGTCGCGTCATGGTGCGTCGAAGCGTACTAGTGAGATGCTGCCCGCGCATGCGGGTTGCTGCCTGACCGCATCCGTTCCGCCATGGGCTTGAGTTAGCGGTCGCAAGGCCATCGGGGGTCGGCGATTGGCGATTGGCTGCGGCGGCTGGTGACGTATGTGCGGAGGGCCGGGTAGGCGGCGGTGGTGCCGTGCTGGTCGGCAAGGCGCTGCCAGATCGCCGCGGTGGTGATCTCCGGGTTAGCTTCGAGTATCGCGTCAATGTGGCCGTGCAGTCCTTCGAGGGCGGCGGGATCGCGGTGGATCTTCTTCCGGGCGGGTCGGCGGAGGCGAGCGCCTTGATGATGGTGCGGCGGCCGACGTGGTGCTTGCGCTCGATCGCCCGGCCGGACATGCCGACGCCGGCGTCACGGCGGATCGCGGCGTACTTCTCCTCCTTGGCTGCGTGGCTGCGCCGGATGTCTTCTTGCGTGTAACGCCGTGCGGGCGGCCTGGCGGCGGGGGCGAGCTCGGGCAGGGCGCACGCATCTTGATCGTGTCTCACAAACCCATCATGATCGCGGCAGCCGCACCTACGCCGTCATCTCCCAGGCACCTGCTTGCCTCGGCGCACACGACTTGGGTGCCACGTGGGTCAGGTCCGGTTACGGCCATCCGGCTCGGGGGACGGGGGCATTGGTCATGAGGATCTGCCCGGTGCGGGCTGCGAGCGCCTCATCGAGGTGCTCGATGCCGCGCCACTCGGCGGCGGCGAGGAATAGGGCCTTGCCGTCAGGGCCGCCGAGCATTGAGGCGAAGATGGTGCGGTCGTGGTCGATTCGCTCCAGTATCTCTCCGCCCTCGCGAATTCGCACGATGGCGCCTTCGGGATGGTCGGGCGTCTGAGCCCAGATGGTGCCTTCTTGGTCGATGCAGATGCCGTCGGGGCCGAGGCCATCGGCCCAGATGCGCCGGTTGGAGAGGCTGCCGTCGGCGGAGATGTCGAACGCGGTGAGGCGTCCAGCCATTGACTCGGAGACAATCAGCGTCTTGTTGTCGGGTGTGATGACCATGCCGTTGGGCAGCGCGAGGTCGCCGGCGACCTGGCGGGCGGAGCCGTCTGCAGTGACGAGCGCGATGATCCCGGAGTTGGGCTTGGCGCCGGCGATGAACTGGAAGGCAATGCTGTTGACATAGACGTTGCCGCGGCCGTCAACCACGATCTCGTTCCAGAAGTCGGCAAGTCCCGCGAGGTCGGCGTGCGGGACCATCGACCCGTCCGGCTCTGTGCGCAGGAGCTCCTTGCCGGTGAGCAGGAGGCGGCCGTCGGGCAGCCAGTCGATCGACCAGCCGAGACCATGGCCTGGCTTCGCGGCGTTGACCTTGGGCGGACCGGCGCCCATGACCTCACTGTGGCCGTCGAGGTCGACCGCCACGATCTCGCCGGCGCCCCAATGGCAGAACCACAGTCGGCCGTCGTGCCAGCGGGGCGACTCGACATACGCCAAGCCGTCCAGCAGAACCCTCGGCTCGATGACGGCGCTCGGCATCAGTGCGCCTGCTCGTCGTGGCGGTCTGCACTGCTCATGGGTGCTCTCCTTTCGGGATGGTCTCCTAGGTTGCGATAAGCGCGCCGGTGCTGGTCGCTGTGCTGTCGAGCAGCCGCAGCGAGGCCTGGACGCCGTCGGTGAACATGCGTCGCCCGCTTCCGAGCACCAGCGGAGCGATCGTCAGCAGGTACTCATCGATCAGATTGGCGGCCATCAGCGAGCCGATTAGCACGCCGCTGCCCATGATCACGAAGTTCGCGTCAGAGCTCTCTTTGAGCTCTGCGACGGCGGCCGGAACGTCGCCGTGCAGGAGCGTCGAGTTGGGCCACTCGAGCCTCGTCTCGGGGTTGCTGGAAGCAACGTACTTGGGAATGTTGTTGAGCGCGTCCTTGAACGGGCCGCCGCGGGCGTTCCAGATAGCCAGCAGCGACTCATAGCTCCACCGCCCGAACAGCCACGCGTGAGCCCCGCCCGTCAGCTCCGCCAATCGCTCGCCCAGCTTGGTGACCATCGCCGCGTCTCCATACGGGATTCCCCAGCCGCCGTGCTCGAACCCGCCCCGAGTGTCCTCGTCCGGGCGGCCAGGGCCCTGCATCACGCCGTCAAGCGTGACCCCGTTCATCACGATTACCTTTCCCATCACCTCTCCTTTCGCTCGGCAAGACCCGCCGCCTGGATTCCGAGACCAGGTCATTCCGGCCTCTCACCCCCAACACGAACGCGAACCGCCGAAATCTACACCAACGGCAGAGCAGCACGGATCTGAACGACTCTCGTCAGCAAGCCAAGCCACCCGCGGGCCCGAACGCTCGCCCCGGGCCTACCACGGGAGTCCCGGTGCTGGCTTCAGCGCCCCGGTCGGCGGGAAGCAGGGAACTCGGCGACCGGTATCAACAGCCGCTCTCACCCCGTCCGCTGGAGATTCTCAGGACGCGGCAGCCAGCCGGTTGAGCGCCAGCAAGTTGCCCTCGGAGTCGCGCAGCCATGTCGACCTGACGGACCCGAAGTCGACCACATGCCCCTCGCGCACACCTTGGACCCCGGAATCCCGCCACCGCCTCGGCCGGAAGATCTGCCACAGCAACCGCGGCCAGATCCGGCAGGCCTACCGCGAAGGCCAGGAAGAACAGCTCGCCGCGCTCGGCCTGGTCCTCAACGCCGTCGTGCTGTGGAACACCCGCTACCTCGACGCCCCGACGGCTCCGCGGCCACCGTCTCCGCGTGCATCGGCCTCGCCCTCGGCCTGCTCGACCAATGGCTATCCGGGCACGACGCCGACGCTCCCGCAGGCCTGGCCGAGCTGACCCGCCTGCCCACCGGGCACTGGACCGGCGAACGCGCGGCCACCGACATCCTCACCCTGGCCCGCAAAGGACGTGCCTTCGCCTCCCTCGACTCCCTTATCGCCCGGCAAGGCGGCCAGCACGTCCTCTACGGCAGCGCGCTCGCCCTCGCCGCCGCTCTCCAGGCCTGGTCACGACACGCCGGAACCCCTCTCATCGACCTGGCACGTACCGTCATTCGTTAAAACCGATACCATCCCAGCCATCAGTGGCCAGTGTTGCGACGATGGCTGGAATCCGCCCCGTCTTGGTGGGGCCAAATGGAGCCGTCGTAGCCAATCACCCACGCCGACACTAAACAAGGC
>CAWEGV010000012.1:0-1705886 GCA_963808615.1 uncultured Actinomycetota bacterium | reverse complement strand
GAGGTGGTGTTCAGGGTGAAGTCGGGGTGGAAGAGGATGGCCGGCTGCTGATCCGTCAGCGCAGTGGCCGATGCCTCGGGGAGACCGGCTCCAGCGGGCTGGCGGGCGGCGGCACCAGGGTGCATGCTCGTTGCGCTGGCCCGGGCCGCTGGCGGGTGCCCGGAGGTCCCGAGGGACCAGTGGGTTACCGCGCCTGCGGCCGCCGCGGTGACCGCCAGCGCGGTCACCGCGGTCGCCTTGGCCGGCCTGCCCTGCAGCGCGGATGGCTTGCGGTGCCGCCTCGGCGCGGCGGGCCGGGCGGAGGTAGCTGCGGCCGGCGGGGCGGCCGGGGAAGCCGCGGCGGGCCGGGGGGCGGAGGGGACGATTTGCGGCGGCTTGCGGTGCCGGGCCCGGCCTGACGGGACCGCGGAGCGGCTCGGCGCGGCGGACGGGACTGGGCGGGCTGCGGGACGGCTCGGCGCGGCGGGCAGGACTGGGCGGGCTGCGGGACGGCTCGGCGCGGCGGACAGGGCTGCGGCACGGCTCGACGTGGCGGGCAGGACTGGGCGCTGCGGGACGGCTCGGCGCGGCGGGCAGGACTGGGCGGACTGCGGGACGGCTCGGCGCGGCGGACAGGGCTGCGGCACGGCTCGACGTGGCGGACAGGGCCGACCGGGCTGAGGGACGGCTCGACGTGGCGGACAGGCCGGGGCGGGCTGCGGGGCGGCCAGGTGCGGTGGATGGGCCTGGTCGGGCTGCGGGACGGCTCGACTTGCGGTGGCGGGCTCGGGGGCTGGACAAGCTTGAGTCCTTGGTCGTTCTGGCAGCTTGCGCTCCGCTGTCGTACGGAGGCCGACCCGCGTCGTCACGGGCCGCGGCCGACGCGCGAGGCAGGGTCAGGGCACCGGTCACGGAGGCGACCGTCGCGCACGTCGACTGCTGATGGCCCACCACCATGCCGAACGAGCGTCACGTCAGTGGCTGAAACGCCTCAGGAACGCGTATGACATAACTCACATTCACGGCATTTGGGGCGGCTCTCGGGGCGGCTCCCGGGGCCGAGGGCACGCATCAGGGGCCGTTCGGAATTCATTCCCATTCGATCGTGGCGGGGGGCTTGCTGGTGACGTCGAGAACCACGCGGTTGACCTCGGGGACCTCGTTGGTGACCCGGGTGGAGATCCTGGCCAGGAGGTCGGCGGGCAGCCGCGCCCAGTCGGCGGTCATCGCGTCCTCGCTGGTCACCGGACGGAGCACGAGCGGATGGCCGTAGCTGCGGCCGTCGCCTTGCACGCCCACCGAGCGCACGTCGGCCAGCAGCACCACCGGGCACTGCCAGACGGCGGTGTCCAGCCCGGCGGCCGACATCTCCTCGCGCACGATGGCGTCGGCTTCACGAAGCACGGCGAGCCGCTCCGCGGTGACCTCGCCGACGATCCTGATGGCCAGACCTGGGCCGGGGAACGGCTGGCGGCGGACGATCGCGTGCGGCAGGCCGAGTTCTTCCCCCACTCGGCGCACCTCGTCCTTGAACAGCGCGCGCAGCGGCTCGACCAGGCGGAACTTCAGGTCATCGGGCAGCCCGCCCACGTTGTGGTGTGACTTGATGTTCGCGGTGCCGGAGCCGCCGCCCGACTCCACCACGTCCGGGTACAGCGTGCCCTGGACCAGGAACTCGCACGCCTCGCCGTGCTGGCCGGCCTCGGTGGTGATCTCCCGGGCCGCGCGCTCGAAGGCCCGGATGAACTCGCGGCCGATGACCTTGCGCTTGTGCTCCGGGTCGGTCACCCCGGCCAGCGCGGACAGGAACGCCGCGGCCTCGTTCGCCACCTTGAGGTGCACGCCGGTGGCGGCTACGAAGTCCTGCTCCACCTGCTCGACCTCACCCTTGCGGAGCAGGCCGTGATCGACGAAGACGCAGGTGAGCCGGTCGCCGATGGCCCGCTGGACCAGCGCGGCGGCGACCGCTGAGTCCACGCCGCCGGACAGCCCGCAGATCGCCCGACCGCCGCCGACCTGCTCGCGGATCGCCTCGAGGAGGTCCTCGACGATGTTCAGCATGGTCCAGGACGGGCGGCAGCCGGCCAGCTCGAGGAAATGGGACAGGATGCGGGCGCCGTACTCGGTGTGCACCACCTCGGGGTGGAACTGGACGCCGAACAGGCCACGGCCGGGATCCTCGATCGCCGCGGCCGGGGTGGCCTGGGTCCGCGCGGTCACCGCGAAGCCCGGCGGGGCCGCCGTGCAGGTGTCGCCGTGCGACATCCACACTTGCTGGCTCGCGGGCGTGCCAGCCAGAAGAATCCCCCCTCCCCCCGAAGGGGGGGCCGAGGGGGGGACGGGGGGGCGGGTAGCCCCCCCGTGATCAGGGGGGGTCTGGGGGGGATCGTCCCCCCGGGCTAGCACCGTTCGGCCGTATTCGGCCATGCCGGTGCGCTCGACGGTCCCGCCTAGTTCGGAGACCATGAGCTGGAAGCCATAGCAGATGCCCAGGACGGGGAGGCCGGACTGGAACAGGCCGGGCGGCGCGGGCGGGGCGCCCTCGGCGTAGACGGAGGACGGACCGCCGGACAAGATGATGGCCTTCGGCTGCCTGGCCAGCATCTCCTCGACGGGCATCGTGGCGGGGACGATCTCGGAGTAGACGTGGCACTCGCGCACGCGCCTGGCGATGAGCTGGGCGTACTGGGCGCCGAAGTCGACCACGAGTACCGTGTCGAAGCCGCCGGGCACGCTAGCCGCCTTCCTGAGGGGTCTCTGAGTCTAGCCGGGCCGGGCCGATCGGAACTGCGGGACTGGCGATGCTGGAGGGACTGGCGGTGCTGGTGCGGCTTTCCTCGGGGGCGGGGGGGTTGGCGGGGCTCGTGGGGGGGTTGGCGGGGCTCGTGGGGGGGTTGGCGGGGCTCATGGGGGGGTTGGCGGGGGTCCGGGGGGGAGCGCCGGGGGTCGCGGGGGGCCCGGGGCTCGCGGGGGGAGCGGGAGCGACCCGGAGGCGGGCGATGCGGCGGCCGTCGAGTTCGGTCACGGTGATCGTGTGGTCGGCCACGTGCACGCTGTCCCCCAGGGACGGCAGGTCGCCGAGTGCGGCCAGCACGTAGCCTGCGGCGGTCTCGTAGGGGCCCTCCGGCAGCTCGATTCCGGTCTGCTCGTTGAACTCGTCCAGGTTGAGCAGCCCGTCGACCTCCACCTCGCCGCCGCGCAGTGTGGTGGCCTGACCCGGCTCGGTGTCGTATTCGTCCCTAATGTCCCCGATCAGTTCCTCAACCAGGTCTTCGAGGGTGACGATCCCGGCCGTGCCGCCGTAGTCGTCGACCACGATGGCCAGGTGCGCCCGCTCGCGCCGCATCTCGGACAGCGCGGACAGCACGGTCTTGCTGATCGGCAGGAACTTCACCGGCCTGGCGATCTCGCTCACCGGAACTGCGCGATTCGCGACCCCCGGCCCGAGCAGATCGCGCACGTGAACGAAGCCGATCACGTCGTCGTAGGTGTCGGCGAACACCGGCAGCCGCGAATGCGGGACGCTCGCGGCGGTCGCCGCGGCCTGCGCTACCGGCGTCTCGGCGTCGAGGAACACCACCTCGGTCCGCGGCACCAGCACCTCACGGATCTGCCGTTTCCCCGCGTCGAATACCTCGCCGACGATGCGCCGCTCGTCCTGGCTGATGGCCTGGGTGCCGGTGACCAGCTCGCGCAGCTCCTGCTCGGTCATGGCCTGGCGGGTGACGTCCGGGTCGCCGCCCAGGACGGCGACCACCAGGTTGCTCGATTTGGTCAGCAGCCAGACGACCGGCCTGGCCAGCGACGCGATCCGGTCCAGCAGCGGCGCGGCGATCAGCGACAGCCGGGCCGCGCGCTGCAGCCCGATCCGCTTGGGCGCCAGCTCGCCGAGGACCAGGCTCACGAAGGTGATGCACACGGTCACCACCACGAACGAGACGGCCGTGGCCCAGCCCGCCGACATGTTCTGCCTGACCAGCCAGGACTTGAACACCCCGGCCAGGGTCGCGGCCCCGTAGGCGCCGGACACCAGGGTGGCCAGGGTCACGCCGATCTGCACGGCGGAGAAGAACCGGTTCGGGTCCAGCGCCAGCCGCGCCGCCTTCTGGCCGCGCCTGCCTCGCTTGGCTAGCGCCCTGACCTGGCCTTCCCTGAGCGAGACCAGAGCCATCTCGGACGCCGCGAAGAACCCCCCGATGCACACGATGACCAGGACGACAATGACATCAAAGACGACTCCGCTCATCTTTCCTGCCGCTCGCCTCCGGGGCGCCTTTTAGATGCGCCCCTTTGACTCGCGGCAGCCCCCGCCGCCCGCCTGGGCGCGATGTGTCTGGCCAGTCTAGACCGGATAGCGTGTGAGCTCCGGTGAGCACGCGGTCAAGGAGCGGGCGCGTCAGCGAGGATCATGGCCGGACAGGCAGGAGGATGTCATGAGAGTGCTCGTCACCGGCGGCGCCGGGTACATCGGCAGCGTGGTCGCCGCCCAGCTCATCGCGGCCGGGCACGACGTTGCAGTGCTCGACGACCTGTCCACCGGGCACCCCGACGCGGTGCCGGCCGGCGCCACGTTCGTCAAGGGCACGCTGCGTGACTGCGCCGCCGAGGTGCTGGCCGACGGCATCGAGGCGGTCCTGCACTTCGCCGCCAAGGCGCTGGTCGGCGAGTCGGTGGCGGAGCCGGCCATGTACTGGTCCGTCAACCTGGGCGGGACGCTCGCGCTGCTCGAGGCGATGCGCGAGATCGGGGTGCGCACGATCGTCTTCTCCTCCACCGCCGCCGTCTACGGCGAGCCGGAGCGCACGCCGATCAGCGAAACCGATCCCACCCGCCCCACCAATCCCTACGGCGCGACGAAGCTCGCCGCGGACACCGCGCTGACCGAGTTTGCCCAGCTCTACGGGTTCGGTGCGGTCAGCCTGCGCTACTTCAACGTGGCGGGCGCGCACCAGGCCGCCGACGGCGGCTGGCTCGGCGAGCGGCACAATCCGGAGACCCACCTGATCCCGGCCGCGCTGGCCAGCGTGACCACCGGCCGCCGGGTGCAGGTCTTCGGCGGCGACTACGCTACTCCCGACGGGACGTGCATCCGCGACTACATCCATGTCACGGACCTGGCCGACGCCCACCTGCGGGCGCTCGCGGCCTGCCAGCCCGGCCGGCACCGGATCTACAACCTGGGCAGTGGCACCGGCTCCTCGGTGCGCGAGGTAATCGAGGTATGCCGGGAGGTAACCGGCAGCGACATCGGCCCTGACGTGGTCGCGCGGCGGCCCGGCGACCCGGCCGTGCTGGTGGCCTCCTCCGCGCGGATCGGGGCCGAGCTCGGCTGGCGCGCGGGCAGGGACCTGCGCGCCATGGCCGCCGACGCCTGGGCGTTCACCCAGGCGCGCGGCCTGCGGTGACCGCAGTCGGCCCGGCCCGCGGGGTCTTGGGGTCCCGGGAGCTGTTCGGCTCGCGGTTCGGCGGGTCGCCCGACGGCGTGTGGCGGGCGCCGGGCCGGGCCAACCTGATGGGCGAGCACACCGACTACAACGAGGGGTACGTGCTCCCGTTCGCGCTCGGCCAGGGCGTCGCGGTCGCCGCGGCGCGCGGCACCGGCGGACGGCTGGCGCTATGCTCCCGTCAGCGGCCGGACCGCGAGGCGGAAATCGCCCTGGACGGCCTGATACCGGGCCAGGTCACCGGGTGGGCCGCCTACCCGGCCGGCGTCGCGTGGGCGCTGCGCTCGTACGGCTACCAGGTGCCCGGCGCCCGCATCGCGGTCGACTCCGATGTGCCCGAGGGAGCGGGCCTGTCCTCCTCGGCCGCGCTGGAGTGCGCCACCGCGCTCGCGCTGACCGAACTGGCCGGGCTGGACGTCGCGCGGCCCGAGCTGGCGGGCCTGGCCCGCCGGGCCGAGAACGACTTCGTCGGGGTGCCGTCCGGGATCATGGACCAGTCGGCATCGCTGTTGTGCCAGCCGGGTCACGCGTTGCTGCTGGACTGCCGCTCGCGGGAGACCTCCCAGGTCCCCTTCGACCCCGCCCGGGGCGGGTCGTGCCTGCTGCTGATCGACACCCGGGCCAGGCATGAGCTGACCGCCGGGGAGTACGGCCGTCGGCGCGCCGAGTGCGAACAGGCTGCGCGCCTGCTCGGCATCCCTTCCCTGAGATACCTAACGGACGATGACCAGACCGGCCGGCTATCCGATCCGGTGCTGCGGCGGCGGGCGCGCCACGTGGTCAGCGACAACGCCCGGGTCCTGTCCGTGGTCGCGCTGCTGCGGTCGGCATCCGGTGCCGCCTACCCCGAGATCGGCGCCCTGCTGACTCAGGCGCACGCCTCGCTGCGGGACGACTTCGAGGTCTCCTGGCCGGAGGCCGACGTAGCAGTGGACGCGGCGCTGGCCGCCGGGGCGCTCGGCGCCAGGATGATGGGCGGCGGCTTCGGCGGCTCGGTGCTGGCGCTGGTGCCCGAGGACGCCCAGGACGGGGTGCGCGCGGCGGTGGCCGGCGCGTTCGCCGGGCGGTCATGGACCGAGCCGGGATTCCTGGAGGCCGCTCCTTCGGCCGGCGCCAGGCGGCTGTGAGCCTCCGCGGGTTTACAGTGGGTGGGCCATCGACCGAGGGAGGAACCTGGTGCCGGTACGTGACGAGGCGGCGCAGATCGCGGGCGACATCGCCGAACTGAGGCGTGCCATCCACCGCGAGCCCGAGATCGGCCTCGAGCTGCCGAAGACGCAGCAGAAGGTGCTGGCCGCCCTGGACGGGCTGCCGCTGGAGATCAGCACCGGCCAGGGCCTCAGTTCGGTGACCGCGGTGCTGCGCGGCGGCCGCTCCCTGGGCTCCGGGGGGCCGGTGGTGCTGCTGCGGGGCGACATGGACGCGCTGCCGGTCACCGAGGAGACTCACCTGCCGTACGCGTCGGTGATTCCCGGCGCGATGCACGCCTGCGGTCACGACCTGCACACCGCGATGCTGGCCGGCGCCGCGCGGCTGCTGTCGGCCCGGCAGGCCGACCTGCCCGGCACGGTGGTCTTCATGTTCCAGCCGGGTGAGGAAGGCTACGCCGGCGCCAGGCACATGATCTCCGAAGGCGTGCTCGAGGCGGCCGGCGAGCGCCCGGTCGCGGCCTTCGGGCTGCACGTGAGCTCGAACCGGCTGCCGTGCGGGATGTTCTCCACCAGGGGCGGCGCCATGCTGGCCGCCGCCGACCAGATCACGGTCACCGTGCACGGGCGCGGCGGGCACGCCTCCACCCCGCACCGCGCCGCGGACCCGATCGCCGTGGCCTGCGAGATGGTGACCGCGTTGCAGACGCTGGTGACCAGGAAGTTCGACGTGTTCGATCCGGTCGTGATCACCGTCGGCAGCTTCCACGCAGGCACCACCGACAACGTCATCCCGGACCAGGCCAAGTTCTTGGCCACGGCCCGCTCGTTCAGCCGTGAGTCGCGCGGCGCGCTGGCCGAGCTGGTGCCGCGGCTCATCGGGGACATCGCCCGGGCGCACGGCCTGACCGCCGAGACCGACTACTCCGCCGAGTACCCGGTGACCGTCAACGACGCGGCCGAGGCGCAGTTCGCAACCGACACGATCGCCGCGGTGTTCGGCGCGGAGCGCGGCGAGACGGCCGAGTTCCCGATCACCGGGGCCGAGGACTTCTCCTTCGTCCTGGAGCAGGTGCCCGGGGCGTTCGTGATGCTGGGCGCCTGCCCGCCCGGTGAGGATCCGGAGACGGCGCCGAGCAACCACTCGGCGGTCGCGGTCTTCGACGACGCGGCCCTGGCCGACGGCACCGCCCTGTACGCCGAGCTGGCCCTGCGCCGCCTGGCGCAGGGCTGACCAACGGTCGGCTCAGAGGCTGGCCACGTCAGCCTGCTTGGCGCGGACGGCTTCGGCAGCGGTGCGCAGGGCGGCCAGCTCGGCATCGGTCAGGTCGCGCTCGACCACCCGGCGGACGCCGACCGCGCCGATCTCGGCCTCCACGCCCAGGTACACGCCGGAGATCCCGTACTGCCCGTCCACCCAGGCGCAGACCGGCAGGACCGCGCCGGAGTCCTCCGCCACGGCGCGGGCCATCCGGGCCGCGGCGGCAGACGGGGCGTAGTACGCCGAGCCCGTCTTCAGCAGCGCGACGATCTCGCCGCCCCCGTTCCTGGTGCGGGTGACGAGCGCCTCGATCTCCTCACCTGGCAGCAGGCCGGACAGCGGCTGGCCGTCGACCGTGCAGGCCGAGGGCACCGGCACCATCGTGTCGCCGTGCGAGCCGAGGGTCAGGGTGCGCACCGAGCCGACCGGAACGCCCAGCCTCTCCGCCACGAAGTAGGAGAACCTGGCCGTGTCCAGCATGCCGGCCTGACCCATCACCCGGTGATGCGGGAAACCGGACACCTTGGCGGTCAGCGCGGTCATCTCGTCCAGCGGGTTGGACACCACGATCAGCACCGCGTCAGGCGCGTACTTGGCCACGTTCTCCACCACGTTCCTGACGATCTTGGCGTTGACCTCGATCAGGTCCATCCGGCTCATGCCGGGCTTGCGCGGCAGGCCCGCGGTGACGATCACGATGCCCGACCCGGCGATCACCTCGTAGCCCTCGCCCGCCTGGCCCGTAGTCTGGCCGGTCACCTTGGTCTCGAACCCCTCGACCGGCCGCGACTGGCTCATGTCCAGCGCCAGCCCCTCGGGCTTGCCCTCGATGATGTCGGTGAGCACCACCTCGTCGAAGATGTCGTACTCGGCGAGCCGCTGCGCGGTGGTCGAGCCGTAGAACCCGGCGCCGACCACGGTGACCTTGCCCTTACGTGCCATGCTGGAACTCCTTGGGTCGGTATCCAACCACGTCGTTGTGACAACCACGTGGTCTGGTGCACGTCGTTGTGACAACCACGTTGTTATGCCCGGGTGCGGATCGTCCTCGCGGAGGGCACGCACCCCGCTCCGTTCGGAATAATTGATTCATTGCCTTGCGCAGGTTGGCGTCCAGCGCGGCGAGGAACTCCTGGGTGGTCAGGTACGGGGTGCGGGAGCTGACGAGCAGGGCGAGGTCCTTGGTCATCTTGCCGGCCTCGATCGTGTGCACGCAGACGTCCTCCAGCGTGCGGCCGAACAGGGCGACCTCGGGGGTGCTGTCGAGCTTGCCGCGGTGCTCCAGGCCCCGGGTCCAGGCGAAAATGGACGCCACCGGGTTCGTGGAGGTGGGCAGGCCCTGCTGGTGCTGGCGGTAGTGCCTGGTCACGGTGCCGTGCGCGGCCTCGGCCTCCACCGTCCGGCCGTCCGGGGTCATCAGCACGCTGGTCATCAGGCCCAGCGAGCCGAAGCCCTGGGCCACCACGTCGGACTCCACGTCGCCGTCGTAGTTCTTGCAGGCCCAGACGATGCCGCCGTCCCACTTGAGCACCTGGGCGACCATGTCGTCGATCAGCCGGTGCTCGTAGGTGATCCCGGCCGCCTCGAAGTCCGCCTTGAACTCCGACTCGTAGACCTCGGCGAAGATGTCCTTGAACCGCCCGTCGTAGGCCTTCAGGATCGTGTTCTTGGTGGACAGGTACAGCGGGAGCCTGCGGTCGAGTGCGTAGCGCATCGTGGCCCGGGCGAAGTCGCGGATCGAGTCGTCGAAGTTGTACATGGCCATGGCCACGCCGCCGCCGGTGAACCGCGCGACCTCCATCTCGATGGGCTGGCCTTCGTCTTGCGGCACGTAGCTGATCGTCACCGTGCCCGGGCCGGGCACCACGAAGTCGGTGGCCTTGTACTGGTCGGCGTGCGCGTGCCTGCCGATGATGATGGGCTTGGTCCAGCTCGGCACCAGCCGCGGGATGTTTGACACCACGATCGGCTCGCGGAAGATGACCCCGCCCAGGATGTTGCGGATCGTCCCGTTCGGCGATCGCCACATCTTCTTCAGCCCGAACTCGGCGACCCGCGCCTCGTCCGGGGTGATCGTGGCGCACTTCACGCCGACGCCGTGGCGCTGGATGGCGTGCGCCGCGTCGACCGTCACCTGGTCGTCTGTGGCATCGCGGTGCTGGATGGACAGGTCGTAATACTCCAGCTCGATGTCCAGGTAGGGCAGTATCAGCTGGTCCTTGATGTACTGCCAGATGATCCGCGTCATCTCGTCCCCATCGAGTTCGACGATGGGGTTCGCCACCTTGATCTTGGCCATGGTTCCCTCGGGTTCCTTTTCTGGTAATGGCAACATCAGCGCGAGCGCAAGCACCGCGGTGCCGAACACCGCGAACCCCGCCGCGTCAGTGACCTTGCGCCGCGACGACAGCGGTCCCGCGTACCGCGACGGCAGCAGCAGCCGGGCCACCGCCGCGGCCAGAAGCGCCGCGCCGACCAGCGCCGCGCCCTGCCCCGCGTACCGTGATCCGCGCCAGGCGAAGAACAGCCCGGCGACCGCGCCGGCGAGTACGATCAGGTAGGGCAGCCAGGCCAGCGCGCGGACTCCGGCGGACTGTTCCGCGGGGTCCTGGGACCGGCGTTCCGGGGGGTCTCGGGGCCGGGGCTGCGGGGGGTCCTGGGGGGCCTGGGGCCTTCTCTCGGGCTGGGCAGCTGTGGTGGACCGGTGCCGGGGCATGGCCCGGGGGCTCCGCGGGACACCCTGGTGGTGCACGGGTGGCGGAGTGCCAGGGCCTGCGGGCTCCCGGGCATATGCATGATCAGGACCAGCGCTGTCAGAGCCAGCTTTCACCGGCCTCTTCGCCATGCACGTGCCTCCCGGCTCTCCGCTCGGAAGTTTACCGGGGGGCAGGCCGCCCGGAGTCAGGGCATGGCCGGTATCGCGCCGCAATCTCGCGGTGAGACCAGTGACACGGCGGGTGACCTAATGGTGAGATATGCCTAACTGTTCCGCTAGACGGGAGGGTCCGCCGCGGATACACCGTTTCTCCGCATCGAGGACAGCGGCGAGGTGATCCCGCTGCGCGCGGAGGTGACGACCATCGGCCGCGGACGGGGCGCCGACATCCGTCTCGACGATCCGAGCGTCTCGCGGCTGCACGCCGAGCTGGTTCGCCGCGGCCCCTACGTCTACGTGGTGGATCTCGGTTTGTCACGCAACGGGACCAGGGTTAACGGGCGGCCGGTCGCGCGCAGGGTCCTCGACAACGGCGACGTGCTGAGCTTCGGCGCGGCCCGCGGCCGGATCGGCGGGCTGCAGCAGGAGGACCTCACCGAGGAGGCGGACCTGCGCCGCTCGGCCGTGCCCGAGCTGACCCGCCGCGAGCGGGATGTGCTCGTCTCGTTGTGCCGGCCCGCGCTGTCCGACGAGGCGTTCGCCGTGCCCGCCACCGCTCACCAGATCGCTGCCGACCTGGTGGTGACCGAGGCGGCGGTCAAGCAGCACCTGCTGAGGCTGTACCAGAAGTTCCGGGTGCCAGAGGGACCCAACCGGCGCACCAGGCTGGCCAACGAGGTCGTGGCGCTCGGGCTGGTCAAGCCGATGCCGCTGGCTGACGCCGATAACGCCTCAGGCGTGCCGGGACAGCCAGCTCGTCGCCGAAGAGACCAGCCTGGGTAGCTGGGGCAGGCGGGGAGCCCCGAGGTGGTGCAGCCGGTTCAGGTGCGGCGTGATGGACGGCCAGCCGTGCAGCGCGGGCAGGTGCGGATTCATGACCGGCCAGTAGTACGGCGTCTGCGAGACCGC
The DNA here is from genome assembly GCA_963808615.1 of uncultured Actinomycetota bacterium. Lineage (GTDB taxonomy): Bacteria > Actinomycetota > Actinomycetes > Streptosporangiales > Streptosporangiaceae > Palsa-504. The sequence continues at coordinate 1,694,270 of CAWEGV010000012.1, read as the reverse complement.
GAGGATGGCGACGCCGATCGCCAGCGCCCACACCGCGAGCGCGATCATCGCCGCTGACCAGGGCGTCCGCGCCACGGCACCCGCCATCCGGTCCAGCTGGCGGCGCGGGCGGCGTGAACCGGGGCCGATGCCGTACCAGGCTACGATGGCCGCGGCCGCGTAAGCACCGGCCCGCGACAGCGCCAGGCTGGGCGTGACCGCGACCATGACGACGTAAGTGGCGGCGGCCGCCAGCAGCGCCAGCGGCGCCATCAGCGCCTCGGTGAACAGCGCCCTGGCTACCGCCAGCGGTGCCGTGACCATCACCATCAGCAGGTCGCTGGGCCGCGGGCCGCGTACCGACCGGCGCACCGCCAGCGTGCTCTGGGCCCGGTCGGCCGCCCGGAGCAAGGTAATGGCGCCCAGCGATACCAGCAGGCCGGCCACGGGCAGCATCACGGTCAGCGCCACGGCGGTGATCATGACCGCCAGGCCGGCCATCGTGGTGCTGCCCCGTTGGGCTTGCGGAGGTGCCGGGGCTCGTGGTGCTTGTGGTCCTTGAGGTGCTCGTGGTGCTTGCGCGGCGCGGGGGCCTTGCTGAGCTCGACTGTCCCGCCCGTTGAGCGGGAAGGGGGCGTAGACGACGGGGGGAAGCAGGTCGGCGACATCCCTGGCGGCCTGCTTGGGCGCGGGATAGGCCTGCCCGGGGGCGCGCTTCCCGGCTTTCCTGCCGTTCCCGTTGCTTGCTCCGTTGAGCGCGGCCGCCGGGTTCGGGCCCGCGCCAGGGACAGCCGGGGCCTGGCCCATCGCCGACGGGTCGAGGGCGCTGGAGTAGGTGCTGAGCCAGCTGGCCGACGGGCGGTGGGCCGGGTCCCTGGCCAGCGCCGCGGTGAGCAGCGGCACGAGCGCGGCCGGGACGCCGGCCAGATCGGCCTGCCCCGAGACGATCCGGAAGAAGATCGACTCATACGAACCGCTGCCGTACGGCGGACGGCCGGTCGCGGCGAACGCCATGGTGGCGCCCCAGGAGTGCACATCCGACGCCGGGCTGCTCGGCTGGCCCTCGATGACCTCGGGCGCCAGATAGCCGGGCGTCCCCATGACCAGCCCGGTCTCGGTCAGCCGGGTGGCGTCGCCGAGTTGCGCGATGCCGAAGTCGATCACTACCGGGCGGTCCTCGGAGAGCATCACGTTGCCCGGCTTCAGGTCGCGATGCACCACCCCGGCGGCGTGGATCGCGGCCAGCGCCTCCGCCGTGCCGCAGGCGAGCCTGCGAAGTCCCGAGCCCGACAGCGGCCCCCGGGTGCGCACCATCTCATCCAGCGTCGTGCCGGGCACGTAGCGGGTGACGATGTAGGGGAACTCGCCGGCCACATCGGCATCGAGGACCTCGGCCACGAACGGGCTGCGGACCCGGCGCATGGTCTCGACCTCGCGGGCCAGGCGGCGGCGGGCGTTGTCGCTCTCGGTCGCCGCGGTATGCAGCACCTTGACCGCCACCGGGCGGCCTTGCGCATCGCGGGCGAGGTGCACCACCCCCATGCCGCCTTCCCCGAGGCGGTCCTGAAGGCGATACGGGCCGAGGGTCCCCGGCAGTCGTTCGGTCGCAGGCATCGCGGATTCCAGGGTACGAAACAGATTCCTCCTTGGGGAGGGAACACGAGGTTGCCTATCTATAACGGACTGCCTGGGTCGTCGGGCCCGCTCGGCCCGCGGGCCCGGGGCGGCGCGGGCTAGGGCGGGCGGGCTCGGGCCGGCGGGCGGGCTAGGGCCGGCGGGCTCGGGCCGGCGGGCGGGCTCGGGCCGGCGGGCGGGCTCGGGCCGGCGCGCGGCGGGACCGCACACTACAATCACGGCATCGCTACCTGTGGGGTCGACCGATGACTGAGCAAGACGACGCGCTGTCGCTGGACATGGTCACCGCTGCTCTGCGTGCCGACAGCACCGACGTGGCCATCTACGCCCGTGTCCTGACCCAGTCCCTGGGTGAGGCGCTGCCCAGCGAGTTCGTGACCGTGGACCGGGAGCGGAGCGTGTCGGACCGGATGCGCGGCCGCCCCGGGGAGATCTCCAGGATCGCGGTGCAACTCGGCGATCAGCAGATGACGCTGTCGGTGAAGAACGGCAAAGCGGTGGCGGAGATCTGCCGCGCGGTGCGCGGTGTGGTGCTGTCCCGGCAGACCGTCCCGATCGCCGAATGGGCGGCGGCCCTGGCCAAAGCCCTGGTCGCCTTTGCCGATCAGAACGCCCAGGCGGCCCAGGCCCTGCGCAAGCTCGTCGCCGGCAGCTGACTGAGGCCAGCGGGGCGCCCAGGGGCCAGCGGGGCGCCCAGGGGCCAGCGGGGCGCCCAGGGGTCAGCGGCCGGTGAAGGTGGCCTGGCCGGGGCCTTTCTCGATGAAGCTGCGCATGCCGGAGCGCTGGTCCTCGGTGGCGAACAGGGCGGCGAACTGCACTCGCTCGATCTCCAGGCCGGTGGCCAGGTCCACGTCCAGGCCGCGGTCGATGGCCTGCTTGGCCGCCCGCAGCGCCAGGGCGGGACCGGTTGCGTAACGCTTGACCAGGTCGAGCGCGGCCTGGTACACCGACGCGTCCGGGACGACTAGGTCCACCAGGCCCAGGGCGAGCGCCTCGGCCGCCGGCAGCATCCGGCCGGTGAAGACGATGTCCTTGGCCTTGGCCGGGCCGACCAGGCGAGCCAGCCGCTGGGTGCCGCCGGCTCCGGGGATGACGCCGAGCAGGATCTCGGGCTGGCCGAGCCTGGCGTTCTGGCCCGCGACCCGGAAGTCGGCGGCCAGCGCCAGCTCGAGCCCGCCGCCCAGGGCGTACCCGGTGATGGCGGCCACCACCGGCTTTCCGATGGCGGCCACGAGCGACAGCGCGGCCTGGAGTCGGCCGGACCGGTCGGCCATCGCGGCGTAGCTCGCCTCGGCCATCTCCTTGATGTCGGCTCCGGCGGCGAAGACCTTCTCGCCGCCGTACAGGATCACCGCGCGGATCTCCTCGTCGGCAGCTGCCGAGGAGGCAGCGGCCGCGAGCTCGTCGCGCACCTGGTCGTTCAGCGCGTTGACCGGCGGCCGGTCCAGGCGGATCGTGCCGATGCCGTCCGCGATCTCCAGCCGGACGAATTCACCCATGGAAAGACCCCTTTCTCAGATGGCCGGGGGGACGCCCGCTCAGCGCAGGTCGCCGTTGGTCATGCCGGGCGGCGCCTGCGGGTAGGTCACCAGCCCCAGCTCGGCCCGGCTGTCCAGCAGCGGGTGCCAGGGCAGCACGCGCACCGTGTAGCCGAACGGCCCAGGCCGGTCCAGCGGCACCTCACCCGAATACCGCACCACGCTGGAAGCCGCGGAGGAGCCGGAGGACCCAGCGGCAGCCGGGGTGCTCGAGGCGTCCGGGGCCGCGGCGGCGGCGGGGGCGAGCTCGGCGGCCAGCGTGGCGTAGGCGGGCCGCACGATCTCGTCGTCCTCGTCGGGCCGGCCGTACACCACTTCCACCACCACGTCGTCACGGCTCAGCTCCCCCAGCGCTACCGAGACCCACACCGTGAGCGCCGAGCCCAGGCGCTGGCCCAGCGTCCCGGCCGCCTCGGACTCCACGTGCTCGATCCGCACCTGCGGCCAGGCCTGGATCACGCGCTTCTTCCAGGCGGCCAGCTCCCGCGCGGGACCGAACCCCTCCGCATCGGACAGCTCGCGGTTGGCTGCCGCGGCGGGCCAGTACAGCTCCGACACATACTCCCTGACCATGCGCTCGGCCTGCACCTTCGGCCCGAGCGAGCGGAACGTGTGCCGAATGCGCTCCACCCAGCCCAGCGGGATCCCGTCCCCGTCCCGGTCGTAGTACAGCGGCGCCACCGCCTTGCCCAGCAGCTCGTACAGCGCCTGGGCCTCGAGCTCGTCCCGCCGCGCGGCGTCGGCCACGCCGTCGGCCGAGGGTATCTCCCACCCGTTGCCGCCGTCGTACCACTCGTCCCACCAGCCGTCGCGGACAGAGAGGTTCAGCCCGCCGTTCAGCGCAGCCTTCATGCCCGAGGTGCCGCAGGCCTCCAGCGGGCGCAGCGGGTTGTTCAGCCACACGTCGCAGCCCTGCACCAGGGTGTGCGCCATGGCCATGTCGTAGTCGGGCAGGAACACGATCCTGCGCCGCACGTCCGAAGCGTCGCTGAACTGGACCATCTGCTGGATCAGGGCCTTGCCGCTGTCGTCGGCCGGATGCGCCTTGCCCGCCACCACGACCTGCACCGGGTGCAGGGGGTCGTTCAGCAGCCGGGTGAGCTGCTCGGGGTCGTTGAGCATGAGCGTGAGCCGCTTGTAGGAGGGCACCCGCCGGGCGAACCCGATCGTGAGCACGTGCTCGTCGAGCACGTCGTCGATCCAGGTCATCTCGGCCTCGGACGCGCCGCGCTGCCGCCAGGAGGCGCGCAGCCGCCGCCGGGTCTCGGCCACCAGCCGGGCCCGCAGCGCGTGCCGGACCCGGAAGATCTCGGCCGCCGGGGCGGTGGCGGCCCGTTCCCAGTCCCAGCCGCTGGCCTCGCCCGGGCCCGCGCCGGTCAGGGCCAGGATCTGCGGCGCCACCCAGGTGGGCGTGTGCACGCCGTTGGTGACCGAGCCGATGGGCACCTCGCCGGTGTCGAAGCCCGGCCATAGGCCCGCGAACATCGCCCGGCTCACCTGGCCGTGCAGCAGCGAGACGCCGTTGACGCGCTGGGCCAGGCGCATGCCCATGACGGCCATGTTGAACACGTCGGGGTCACCGCCCGGGTAGGTCTCCGCGCCGAGCGCGAGCACCCGGTCGATGGGCAGCAGCGGGTCATCGTCGAAGTGCTGCCGTACCAGGTCGCCGTCGAACCTGTCGATGCCCGCCGGGACCGGGGTGTGCGTGGTGAACACCGTGCCGGCCCGGCACACCTCGATGGCCTCGTCGAAGCTCAGGCCCCGCTCGGCATACTCGCGGATCCGCTCCAGGCCGAGGAACCCGGCATGGCCCTCGTTGGTGTGGAACACCTCAGGCGCCGGATGGCCGCGCAGCGCGCAGAACGCCCGGACCGCGCGCACCCCGCCCACCCCGAGCAGCAGTTCCTGGCGGAGCCTATGCTCGCTGCCGCCGCCGTACAGCCGGTCGGTGACCTCGTGCAGGTCCGCTTCGTTCTCCTCCACGTAGGAATCGAGCAGCAGCAGCGGGACCCGGCCCACCTGCACCACCCAGACCTGGGCGGACAGCCGCCGGCCCGCGGGCAGGCCGACCGTGACGTGAACCGCCGCCCCGGCATCGTCGCGGAGCAGCTCAAGCGGCAGGCCGTTCGGGTCGTCGCCGGGATAGCGCTCGGCCTGCCAGCCGTCGGCGGACAGCGACTGGGTGAAATACCCGTGCCGGTACAGCAGCCCCACTCCGATCAGCGGCACGCCGAGGTCACTGGCCGACTTCAGGTGATCACCGGCCAGGATGCCCAGGCCACCGGAGTACTGCGGCAGCGCGGCGGTGATGCCGTACTCGGGAGAGAAGTACGCGATCGCCGCGGGCCCGGACTCGGCCAGCCCCGAGCCCGCGTACCAGCGCGGACCCGACAAGTAGTCGCGCAAGTCCCGCTCGGCCTCGGCCAGCCGGGCGCCGAAGCCCGGGTCGGCCGCGAGGGCCGCGATCCGCTCCGGCGGCAGCGCGCTGAGCATCGCGATCGGGTCGCCGCCGGACGCCTGCCAGGCGGCCGGGTCGATCGAGGCGAACAGGTCGGCGGTCGGGGCATGCCAGGACCAGCGGAGGTTCAGCATCAGTCCGTGCAGCGGGGCCAGCGCCTCGGGCAGGGTAATGCGGACGGTGAACCGGCGAATCGCTCTCACGGGCAGACCATAGTGGGTCCGCGCCCGTAACGCAGAACCGTCGGCCGGCCGCGTCCGGCCCGGCCCCCGCTACGGGCAGAAAATCAATTCACATTATTCCGAACGAACGCTGGTTATATTCTCCCGATCCTTCTCGCAACCGGTTGTTGCGCCGGGCCACGATAGCCGCCCCCGGACTGGATTCACACCCGCCGCGATCGGTAGCGTAACCAGCGTGATTGGACGAATCCCGATCCTTGACGTCGAGCCTGCGGTGGACTGCGGGACCCGTCCGGCCAAGGCGGTGGCCGGGGAGACCTTCGGTGTGAGCGCTACGGTGTTCCGCGAAGGGCACGGCGAGATCGGCGTCGGCGCGGTGCTGCGGGATCCAGAACGCATCGCGGGCCGGCTGGTGCCGATGCGCCTGCTCGTGCCGGGGACTGACCGCTACGGCGCGGACGTGACCGTGACGCGCGAGGGGCTGTGGCGCTTCCACGTGGAAGCGTGGGCCGATCCGATCGCGAGCTGGCACCGTGACGCGGCCATCAAGATACCGGCCAGCCAGGACGTCGAGTTGATGCTCACCGAGGGTGCGCTGCTGTTCGAGCGGGCCGCGCGGAGGATCCCCCTGCCGCCCGGAGCGAACCGGGCGGCAGCAGCCCGCGCCGCGCTGCGCACGCTGGCCGCGTGGCTGCGCAATCGCCAGCTGACGCCGCTGGGCAGGTTCGCGGCGGTCGAGGATCCGGCCATCGCCAGCATCCTGGCCCACTGGCCGCTGCGCGAGCTCGTGACCCGGTCCCGGTCGCTGGCCATTCAGGTGGACCGGCAGCGGGCGCTGTTCGCGTCGTGGTATGAGTTCTTTCCGCGTTCGGAAGGGGCCCAGGTCGACCCGGCCGGCCGCAGGCCGCCGGTCTCTGGCACGCTGCGCACCGCGGCCAGGCGGCTGGACGCGATCGCGGCCATGGGCTTCGACGTGGTGTACCTGCCGCCGGTGCACCCGATCGGCACCACGTTCAGGAAGGGCAGGAACAACACGCTGACCCCCGCCGACGGCGATCCCGGGTCGCCATGGGCGATCGGATCGGCCGAGGGAGGGCATGACGCCATCCACCCGGACCTGGGCACGTTCGCCGACTTCGACGCGTTCGTGGCCGGTACCCGCGAGCTCGGCATGGAGGTCGCGCTCGACCTGGCCCTGCAGACCTCGCCGGATCACCCGTGGGTCAAGGAGCACCCGGAATGGTTCACCACCAGGGCGGACGGCTCCATCGCCTACGCCGAGAACCCGCCCAAGAAGTACCAGGACATCTACCCGCTCAACTTCGACAACGACCCGGAGGGCATCTACGCGGAGGTGCTGCGCATCGTCCGGCTGTGGATGGATCACGGCGTGCGGATCTTCCGCGTCGACAACCCGCACACCAAGCCGCTGCGGTTCTGGGAACGGCTGCTCGCCGAGATCCGCGTCAGCGACCCTGACGTGCTATTCCTGGCCGAGGCGTTCACCCGGCCGGCCATGATGCGCACCCTGGCCAAGATCGGCTTCCACCAGTCCTACACGTACTTCACCTGGCGGAACAACGTCTGGGAGCTGACCGAGTACCTGCGCGAGCTGTCCGGCCCCGACGCCCCCTACATGCGGCCCAACTTCTTCACCAACACCCCGGACATCCTCACCGAGTACCTGCAGACCGGCGGGGTCGCCGCGTTCAAGATCCGGGCCGTCCTGGCGTCCATGCTCTCGCCGACCTGGGGAATCTACTCCGGGTATGAGCTGTGCGAGAACCGGCCGGTGCGGCTGGGCAGTGAGGAGTACCTGGATTCGGAGAAATACCAGTACAGACCCCGTGACTGGGAGGCGGCTGCCATAGCCGGCCTGGGCATCGCGGACTTCATCGGCGAGCTCAACCGGATCAGGCGAGCCCACCCGGCGCTGCACCAGCTCCGCAACCTGCGTTTCCATCGCGCTGACCAGCCCGAACTGATGTGCTTTTCCAAGCGGGCGGATAGGATTCCGGGAACGCCGACGATGGGGGGGAGCGACATCGTGCTGGTGGTCGTGAACCTGGACCCGCACCGCACCAGGGAGGCGACGGTGTGGCTGGATACGACCGCGCTCGGCGTTGACCGCGAGTTCACCGCGACGGACGAGCTGACCGGCGAGTCCTACTGGTGGGGGAACGCCAACTACGTCCGCCTGCACCCGGCGCAGGCCGCCCACATCTTCAGCGTCACGCCCAGCGGATAGCACGCCATACCAGCCCGGACAGTACAACGCAGGAGACCTTGTCGTGACAGAGCACCACGAGGCGGTGGCCGACTCCTTCGACGAGCCGCGGGACCCGGAGTGGTACAAGCGCGCCGTGTTCTACGAGGTACTCGTCCGGGGTTTCCGGGATTCGACCGGAGACGGCGGCGGCGACCTGCGCGGGCTGACCTCCCAGCTGGACTACCTGGCCTGGCTCGGCATCGACTGCATCTGGCTGCTGCCGATCTACTCCTCGCCGCTGCGGGACGGCGGCTACGACATCGCTGACTTCATGTCCGTGCTGCCCGACTACGGGAACATCGGCGACTTCGTGGCGTTCGTCGACGAGGCGCACCAACGGGGCATCCGGGTCATCGCCGACCTGGTCATGAACCACACCAGCGACCAGCACCCGTGGTTCCAGGCCTCCCGGGCCGACCCGGACGGGCCGTACGGCGACTTCTACGTGTGGGCGGACACCGACCACAAGTACACCGGGGCCCGGGTCATCTTCGTCGACACCGAGGCCTCCAACTGGACCTTCGACCCGGTCCGGGGCCAGTACTACTGGCACCGGTTCTTCTCCCACCAGCCGGACCTTAACTTCGAGAACCCCCGGGTCCAGGACGCCATGATCGAGGTGCTGCGGTTCTGGCTGGACCTGGGCATCGACGGCTTCCGGCTGGACGCCGTGCCCTACCTGTACGAGCGGGAGGGCACCAACTGCGAGAACCTGAAGGAGACCCACGAGTACCTCAAGCGGATCCGGGCCGAGGTGGACAAGCTCTACCCGGACAAGGTGCTGCTGGCCGAGGCGAACCAGTGGCCCACCGACGTCATCGAGTACTTCGGCGACCCGGGGGTGGGCGGCGACGAGTGCCACATGGCGTTCCACTTCCCGCTGATGCCGCGCATCTTCATGGCCGTGCGCCGGGAGCAGCGCTATCCGGTCTCGGAGATCCTGGCCCAGACCCCGGCCATCCCCGCGCACTGCCAGTGGGGCATCTTCTTGCGCAACCACGACGAGCTGACGCTGGAGATGGTCACCGACGACGAGCGGGACTACATGTACGCCGAGTACGCCAAGGATCCCCGGATGAAGGCCAATATCGGGATCAGGCGGCGGCTGGCCCCGCTGCTGGAGAACGACAGGAACCAGCTCGAGCTGTTCACCGCGCTGCTGCTGTCGCTGCCCGGCTCGCCGGTGCTGTACTACGGCGACGAGATCGGCATGGGCGACAACATCTGGCTGGGCGACCGGGACGGCGTGCGGACGCCGATGCAGTGGACGCCGGACCGCAACGGCGGCTTCTCCCAGTCCGACCCGCAGCGGCTGTACCTGCCGCCGATCATGGACGCGATCTACGGCTACCAGGCGCTCAACGTCGAGGCCCAGCAGCGCAACGTCGGCTCGTTCCTGCACTGGAGCAGGCGGATGATCGAGATCCGCAAGCGGCACCCGGTCTTCGGCACGGGGATCTACGAGGAGCTGACCTCTTCCAACCCGAGCGTGCTGGCCTTCGTCCGGCTGCCTGATGCCTCGGCCGACGGCGACAGCGACGGCTCGGACCGCATCTTGTGCGTCAACAACCTGTCCAGGTTTCCGCAGCCGGTCGAGCTCGACCTGCGCCGGTTCATCGGCGTCACCCCGGTGGAATGCATGGGCGGCGTGGTCTTCCCCAGGATCGGCGAGCTGAGCTACCTGCTGACGCTGCCCGGCCACGGGTTCTACTGGTTCCAGCTGCCCGCCGCCCGTGAGGACCGGCCGCCGGGCGGCCTAAGGGCCACGGAGAGCCCGGAGTCCGCGGGCCCCCAGCTGTACCACGGGTGACGCCATGCCATCGCCCGCGGTGCCAGCCAGGGGGGACGGCCCCCCTAGGCCCCCCGCAGGCCGGCCCTGGCGTGCTGGCCGCATGCCTGCGGGGGGAGGGGGTAGGGCAGGGACATGACCTTCGAAGACGTGCTGGCTGCGTGGCTGGTCAAGCAGCGGTGGTTCGCGGGCAAGGGTCGCACCGTGCATGACCTCGCGGTGGTGGCCGATACCGAGATCATCCCCGGCGACCCCGGCCTGCGGCACCTGATGGTCACCATCTCGCACGGCGCGACCTCCGATTGCTACCAGCTGTTCATCGGCCTGCGCGCCAGGCTGCCCGCGCGGCTGCGGCACGCCAGCATCGGATCGCACGCGGGGCTGCAGGTCTACGATGGCCTGCACGACAGCGACCTGACCCGGACGCTGCTGGACGCGATCGTGGCCGACCGGACCGTCGGGGCACTGCGGTTCTGCCGCATCCCGCGGGCCGAACTGCCCTGGGCCACCGGCGGCCCGGAGGGCGCCGCGGCTCACGGGGCCTTCCGGGACGAGAGAGGGCTGGACAGCCTGGTGCTCACCGGGGAGCAGAGCAACACCAGCCTGGTGTTCGGCGATTCGGCCATCTTCAAGGTGTTCCGCCGGGTCGCCCCGGGCCCGAACCCGGACCTGGAGGTCGCCTCGGCCCTGGCCGAGCGGGGCTCGACGCACGTGGCGGAGCCGTACGGCTGGATCGAGACCAGGATGGAGGGCGCGACGACGATCCTGGCCATCTTGTCCCGTTACCTGCGGGCAGCCTCGGACGGCTGGTCCCTGGCGGTGACCAGCGTGCGCGACCTGTACGCGGCGGCCGGCACCCACGCGGCCGAGGCGGGCGGCGACTTCGCAGGCGAAGCCGAGCGGCTGGGCGTGGCGACCGCCCAGGTGCACGCGGCCCTGGCCGATGCGTTCGGCCCCTCCGAGCTCGAGCCCGAGGCCCTCCGCGAGCTGGCCGAGCAGATGTTCCGGCGGCTCGACATGGCCGCAGCGGCCGTTCCCGAGCTAGCCAGGTACGCCGACATGATCGGCGACGCCTTCTCCCGCCTGGCCAAGCTGACCGAGCCGGTCCCGGCCCAGCGGGTGCACGGCGACTATCACCTGGGCCAGGTGATGCGGACCCAGACCGGCTGGGTGGTCCTCGACTTCGAGGGCGAGCCCGCCAGCCCGCTGGCCCAGCGCCGCGCCCGCTCCTCGCCGCTGCGCGACGTGGCCGGCATGCTCCGCTCGTTCGACTACGCGGCCAGGTACCAGCTGATCACGCACCCGGAGCGGGAACGCCTGGCCCCGGTGGCCAGCGAGTGGATCCGGCGCAACGCCGACGCGTTCTGCGCGGGCTACGCCGCGGCCGGCGGCCTCAATCCGGCCCGCAACTCGGTGCTGCTCCGCGCCCTGCTGCTGGACAAGGCGATCTACGAGGTCCTCTACGAGTCGAGGAACCGGCCGACCTGGATGGCCATCCCCCTGGACTCCCTAGCCGAGATTTGAGGGTAAGCAGACATGACGGAGACCGAGCTCAGCCGGGGCGAGATCGATCGGCTGGTCGCCGGGCATCACCATGACCCGCACTCGATCCTGGGCGCCCATCCCGGACCCGAGGGCGTCGTGGTGCGGGCGCTCCGGCCGCTGGCCACCTCGGTGACCGTGATCCTCGACGACGGCCGCACATTTGCCATGACGCATCTGTACCAGGGCCTGTTCACGGCCACCCTCCCTGAGGAAAAGGTGGCGGACTACCGGCTCGCCACCGTATATCCGGGCGAGCAGCCGGACGAGGCGGTCGCCGAGGACCCGTACCGCTTCCTGCCGGTGCTCGGCGAGTTCGACCTGCACCTGATCGCGGAGGGCAGGCACGAGGAGCTATGGCGCGTGCTCGGCGCGCACGTCCGCGAGGTCGGCCAGGTCACCGGGACGTCCTTCGCGGTCTGGGCGCCCAACGCCCTCGGGGTCCGGGTGTCCGGCGACTTCAATTACTGGGACGGCCGGACGTTCCCGATGCGCTCGCTGGGCAACTCCGGCGTGTGGGAGCTGTTCATCCCCGGCGTGGCCGACGGCGCCCGGTACAAGTACGCGGTGTGCGGCTGGGACGGGGTATGGCGGGAAAAGGCGGACCCGCTCGCGGCCGCGGCCGAGCAGCCGCCCGCCACGGCGTCGGTGGTGTTCACCTCCCGGCACGCCTGGGAGGACGCGGAATGGATGGCGGCGCGGGCCAGCCGGCAGCCGGTACGCGAGCCGATGAGCATCTACGAGGTGCACCTGGGCTCGTGGCGGCTCGGGCTTTCCTACCGGCAGCTGGCCACCGAACTGGTCGACTACCTCACCGACCTCGGCTTCACCCACGTGGAGTTCCTGCCCGTGGCCGAGCATCCGTTCGGCGGCTCGTGGGGATACCAGGTCACCTCCTACTACGCTCCCACGGCGCGGTTCGGCGACCCGGATGACTTCCGCTACCTGGTCGACGCGCTGCACCAGGCCGGGATCGGTGTGCTGCTGGACTGGGTGCCCGCGCACTTCCCGCGGGACGAGTGGGCGCTGGCGCGGTTCGACGGCACGCCGCTGTACGAGCACCCCGACCCGCGGCGCGGCGCGCACCCCGACTGGGGCACGCTCATCTTCAACTACGGCCGGGCCGAGGTCCGCAACTTCCTGGTGGCCAACGCGGTCTACTGGCTGGAGGAATACCACATCGACGGGCTTCGGGTCGACGCGGTCGCGTCCATGCTGTACCTGGACTACTCGCGCCAGGCGGGCGAGTGGACGCCCAACGAGTTCGGCGGCCGGGAGAACCTGGACGCCATCTCGTTCCTCCAGGAGGCCAACGCCACCTGTTACAAGCGCGTGCCCGGCATCTCGATGATCGCCGAGGAGTCCACCTCCTGGCCGGGGGTTTCCCGGCCGGTGTACCTGGGCGGCCTGGGCTTCGGCCTCAAGTGGAACATGGGCTGGATGCACGACACGCTCAACTACCTGCACCTGGACCCCATCCACCGCCAGTACCACCACAACGAGATGACGTTCTCGCTGCTGTACGCATACACGGAGAACTTCGTCCTGCCCCTGTCGCACGACGAGGTGGTGCACGGGAAGGGCTCGCTGCTGGGCAAGATGCCCGGCGACGAATGGCGGCGCTTCGCCAACCTGCGCGCGCTGCTGGCCTACATGTGGGCGCACCCCGGCAAGCAACTGCTGTTCATGGGGGGCGAGTTCGGGCAATGGAGCGAGTGGTCAGCCGACAACGGGCTCGACTGGTGGTTGCTCGACTACGACATCCACCGGGGCGCCCAACAGCTGTCCAGGGACCTGAACGCCATCTACCGGCGGACCCCGGCGCTATGGGAACTGGACTCCTCGCAGGCGGGGTTCAGCTGGATCGACGCCAACGACGCCCTGGGCAACGTGCTGTCCTTCCTTCGCTTCCCAGCCCCGCCCTCCGGCGAGGGTGCCGAGGATTCGGAGGACCCAGGGACCTCAGGCGAGCGGCCGGCGCCGTCCGGGGCGGTCGCGTGCCTGGCCAACTTCTCCGCGGTTCCCCACCTCGACTACCGGATCGGCCTGCCCCAGGCCGGCCGGTGGCGCGAGATCCTCAACACCGACGCGATCGTGTACGGCGGCAGCGGCGTCGGCAACCTGGGCGGCGTGGAGGCCGCGGCCGAGCCCTGGCACGGCCAGCCCGCCTCGACCCGCATCGCCCTGCCGCCGCTGGGCGTGCTCTGGCTGACGCCGGACACGCCGGAAGGTAGCCAGCCCGGACAGCGGCGCCTCACTCGGACCAAAGTAGCCAGCCCGGACAGCGGCGCCTCACTCGGACCAAAGTAGCCAGCCCGGACAGCGGCGCCTCACTCGGGGCGGATGTCGTAGTCGTCTTCGGTCACGACGTGCATGCCCGCCTCCTCGGCGGTCGCCGCGCCTCCGGCGATCCCGACGTCGGTGGCGACCAGGTCGGTTTCCTCGTCGGGGTGCGCGCCTTCGTCCTCGGCCACCAGCCGGCCCGCCCGGGGATCCGGGCCGTCGTCGAGCAGGAGCCCGTCCACGTCCTCGTCCCCTGCGTCCTCGTCCTGTTCGACGTCCTCGACATCCTCGGGCTCATCATCGGTGAAGTCCAGGGCGCTGTCCGGCTCCTCCTGGGCCAGGAGCTGGTCCAGCGACTCCCCTTCCTCCTGCTCCTCGGCCGTAACGCCGTACCTCATCCCGGCCGACCATCGCTCCGGCGGGGCGACGCCCCGGTCCAGCGGGTCATACCCGGGATCTTCGATCAGCGAGTCAGCCGGTTCCTGCACGTCATAGTCCTCAAGGTCGGCGGACTCATGACGGGTCTCGTCTGGCATCGTCAGCTCCTCTCCATCACGGCCCTGGCCTACCCGCCCGGACGCGGCCAATGCGGCGCCGGCTGGTGGGCCCGGCCGGCCACACTGATGCTATGCCGCAAACGCGCCAAGACGACGAGCCCGCCCGGCCGGACCGGGCCGGTGACGGGCCAACCGGGACGCAGGACGGGCAGGGTGAGCGGGCTGCTGACGGCAGGCTGATCCTGGAGGGCATCCGTGCGCTGCACGCCCGGCTGGACGTACTCGAAGGCAGGGTGGCGCACCCGCTCGGCACCGATACGGGCGCGGGCCGGCCAAGCCTGGTGCCGGCCTGGAGACGCCCCACCGAGGGCGAGGCACGCTGGCAGCCCACCCTGGCCGTGCTGGCCGCGATCGGGCTGCAGTTCCCGCTGCCCGACCGGCTGGTCCTGGTGCACCCGGTCTGGCTGCTGCCCACGGTGGAAGGGCTGCTGCTGATAGTGCTGGTGGTGGCTAACCCGCACCGCATCAACCGGCAGTCGCGGGCGATCCGGATGCTGAGCCTGTTCCTGGTCGGGATGCTCAGCCTGGCCAACGCGTTTTCCGTGGCCAGGCTGGCGGTAGGGCTGGTACAGGGCACCGAGGGGGAAAACGCCGGGCCGCTGCTGGTCACCGGCGCGGCCATCTGGCTCACCAACGTCATCGTGTTCGCCCTGTGGTACTGGGAGTTCGACCGTGGTGGCCCGGTGGCCCGGGCCAACGCCACCCGCAGCTACCCGGACTTCCAGTTCGTGCAGATGACGAGCCCGCAGATGGCCCCGCCGGACTGGGAGCCTGCGTTCGGCGACTACGGCTACCTGTCGTTCACCAACGCCGCGGCGTTCAGTCCCACCGACGTCATGCCGCTGACTCGCTGGGCCAAGCTGGCCATGGCCGTGCAGTCCGCCGTCTCGATCGTGACCGTCGCCCTGGTCGTGGCCCGCGCGGTCAACATCTTCAAGTAGAGGTCAGGACGGGGCGGTCGGCCTGGTCGCGGGTCGGGCGCGGTCGGCCTGGTCGCGGTCGGGCGCGGTCGGCCTGGTCGCGGTCAGACGGGTCGCGGTCAGGCGGTGGCCAGCTGGCCGCCGTCGACCACCAGGACCTGACCCGTCATGTAGGACGAGGCGTCGCTGGCCAGGAACACCGCGGGACCCGTCATTTCCTCGGGCCGGGCCCAGCGCCGCATCGGCACGTTGGCCACGATGGACTGGCCCTGATCCGGCCCGCCCCACAGGTTCTTGTTCAGGTCGGTCGCGGTCCAGCCCGGGCACAGCGCGTTGACCCGGATTCCCGACGGCGCCCACTCGACCGCGAGCGTCTTGGTCACCGAGATGACCCCGGCCTTGGCGGCACCGTACGGGATCAGGCCCGGCGCCCCGGACAGGCCGGCCACAGAGGCCACGTTGATCACCGAGCCCCGGCCGCGCTCGCGCATGTGCGCCCCGGCCGCCTGGCAGACGTAGATCGTCGCGTCCAGGTTGAGCCGCATGACCTTCTCCCAGCCGGAGATGCGCAGGTCGAGGAAGGGCACCATGAAGTTCGAGCCGCCCGCGTTGTTGACCACGATGTCCAGCTGCCCGAGCAGCCTGATCGCCTCGTTCACCGCGGCCGTGACATCCTCCTGCCGCGTCACGTCGAGCGGGAACACGAAGGCCTTGCGGCCCAGGGCGGTCACCTCGCGCGCGGTTTCCGCCAGTCCTTCTGAGCTGCGGGCCGCGATGGCCACGTCGGCGCCTGCGGCGGCCAGCGCCATCGCGATGACCCGGCCGATCCCGCGGGACGCGCCGGTCACGAACGCCTTCTTCCCGGTCAGGTCAAACCCGGTCACGATTCCTCCCAGTGTGTCGGTAGCGTCATCGTAGGCGGAACCAGCGCGGCCGGGTTGACCCGCCGCACGATCTCGGTCAGCGCGATGCGCACGTAGGGCTCGCCGACCCACAGATGCCTGGCCCCGTCGACCGCGACGACCTCGGCCGCGGGCACCCGGGCGAAGCGGCTCCGGGCCTGGTCCGGGCGCAGGTAGTCATCCAGCTCGGGGACCAGGACCAGCAGCGGCTGGCCCGATGCCGCCCACCGGTCCAGGTCGGCGTCGCCGGCCCGGTGCAGCGGCGGCGACAGCAAGATGGCGCCCGCGACCCGGCTGTCCAGGCCCCACTTCAGGGCCAGCTCGGTACCGAACGACCAGCCGAGCAGCCAGAGCCCGGGCAGCCCGGACTCGGCCGCGTAGCCGATGGCGGCGGCCACGTCGTACCGCTCGTCCTCTCCGCGGCCGAACTCTCCCTCGCTGGTCCCCTCCGGTGACGTCGTCCCCCGGGTGTTGAACCGCAGCACGGCCAGCCCGGCCAGGGCGGGCAGCCGGAACGCCGCCTTGCGCAGCAGGTGGCTGTCCATCATCCCGCCGTGGGTAGGCAGCGGATGCAGGCAGATCAGCGTCGCGACCGGGTCGGAGTCCGCGGGCAGCGCCAGCTCGCCGACCAGGCGCAGCCCGTCGGAGGTGTGCAGGGTGACCGGGGTGCGCTTGGCGGGGAGCACGGTGGCAGGCCTGATCTCGATCCGGCCGTGTGTCCCGCCGGTCATGGCGTCCTCCTTGCCCCGCCCGGCCCGCGGCGCAGCCGGTGCTGCCAGCACGCCCGGTGCCAGTGCCTGCGCTCGTCGAGGCCGGTGTTGATGCCGTCGGCGGGCCAGGCCACCAGGTGCGGCGTGCCGGGCACGATCTCCTGGTCGCATCCCGGACAACGGTACGCCTTCGCGGTCGCCGCGCCGGGTACCTGCCGGACCACCCAGTCCCCGTCGGGCCAGGATTCGACGCGCTCGGGCCCGGGCGCAGGCGCCGCAGCACCGGACCGCTCGCGGCGTATCCTGCGCGGGCTCACGCTGGCCCAGCCTATGCGAGCGGTAAAGTTACCCGACGTGCGGCTCGTCATCGCCAGGTGCAGCGTCGACTACGCGGGCAGGCTCACCGCCCACCTGCCCTCCGCGCTGCGCCTGCTCATCGTCAAGGCCGACGGGTCGGTGCTCGTGCACTCCGACGGCGGCTCGTACAAGCCGCTGAACTGGATGTCGCCGCCGTGCAAGCTCACCGAGGAGCCGGACCGGTGGACGGTCACCGGCAAGGCCGGCGAGACGCTGGTGATCACGATCAGCGAGGTGGTCAGCGACACCTCGGTCGAGCTCGGCGAGGACCCCGGGCTGGTCAAGGACGGCGTCGAGGCCCACCTGCAGGAGCTGCTGGCCGTCCAGCTCGGGCTGCTCGGCGACGGCTGGCGGCTGGTGCGCCGCGAGTACCCGACCCCGATCGGTCCGGTCGACCTGATGTGCCGGGACCAGGCCGGGCACAGCGTGGCCGTGGAGATCAAGCGCCGCGGCGAGATCGACGGGGTGGAGCAGCTCACCAGGTACCTGGACCTGCTCAACCGGGACCCGCTGCTGGCCCCGGTGCACGGCGTGTTCGCGGCCCAGGAGATCAGGCCGCAGGCCCGGGTGCTGGCCACCGACCGCGGCATCCGCTGCGTGACGCTCGACTACGACGCGATGCGCGGGGTTGAGCGGGAGGACACGCTGTTCTGAACCGGCTAGCGGGCTGCGGTCTGCTCCCGGTCGCGCGAGGGTGCCGGCGTGGCGCCATCGCCGCGATCGTGCCGCGAGCGCATCACGCCGGCCGCGACGGCGACCAGCACGGCCAGGGCGGCCGGGATGAGCAGCGCGTCGCGCAGGCCCACGCCGGAGGCGGCCGCTCCGATCGCGACCGGGCCGCCGAGCAATCCCAGGTACGCCACTGCCGCGATCCGGCCGATGTTGCGCCCGGCGCGGGCGGGATCCAGCCGGGCCGCGGAGGAGACCAGCTGCGGGAAGATCCCCGCCAGGCCGAGGCCCAGCATGGCGAACCCGGCGATGCCCGCGGCCGGGGTGCCGATGAGCAGCCCGGCTGCCAGCCCGGCCCCGGCCAGCAGGCCGCTGGCCCGCACCAGCGCCACCGACCCGAACCGGGCCGCTAGGCGATCACCCGCGACGCGCCCGGCCGCCATGGTGATCGAAGAAAGCGGCCAGCGCGCACGCGGCCAGGCCGGCCGACGAGCCGAGGTTGATGTGCAGGTAGACGGCGCTCCAGTCGCTGGCGGCGCCCTCACCAAACTGCCCGCACAGCGCGAGCAGCCCCAGCACCCAGATCACGACGGAGATCTGGCGCAGCGAACGGCCTGGCGGGTCGCCGACGCCGGCCGCCGCGTGTGCCGCGGCCGGAGGAAGGACGACCCACCGGGCGGCCAGCAGGACGAGGACGGCGAGCGGGACGGCCACCGCGGCGAAGGTCGGCAGCGGCCCGAGCGCGAGCCAGGCGAAGATCCCGCCGATCCCCGCCCCGGCCAGGCCCGCGATGCTGTAGCCGGCGTGCAGCGAGGACATGATGGGCCGGCCGTAGCCAGCTTCCAGGCGGGCCCCGCACGTGTTCATCGACACGTCGAGCAACCCGGCCATGACGCCGTACCAGACCAGCGCGGCGATGAGCACGGGCAGGTCCCCGGTGGCCGGGCCTAGGCCGATGGCGACGAGTGCGGCGGCCACGAGCAGGCCCGCGATCCGCATGACGCGCGCGGCGCCGAACCTGTCGACGATGCGGCCGCTTATCGCCAGAGTCAGCACGGCGCCCGCGGGCACCGCGAACAGCACCAGCCCCAGGCCACCGTCGCTGAGGTGCAGCGAGGACTTGATGGCCGGGAGCCGGGCCGCCCAGGTCGCCGTGGCCGCGCCGAGCACGAAGAAATGGCCGAGCACCGCGATCCTGGCCCGCTGTAGCTCCGCTGCTGTCATGCGACGACCACACCCACGCCGTCCAGGCTATGCGCGACGGGGGCGCCGGTGGCCGGCCTAGGCCTGCGACCCGCTGATCTCGGCGGACAGCTCTTCCATCTGGGCCACCGCGGCCGGGCCCGCCTTGCGCTCCCAGTACACGCCCATCACGGCGGCGATCCAGACCCAGAACGAGACGATGAGGCCGACGCCCGCGGCCAGCGCCAGGGCGACGCCGAAGCCGCCGTAGGCGTGACCGTACTCGCCGAACCAGTTGCGCAGGAAGAAGGTGAGCACCACGTGCACGATGCTGGCCACCACGGCGCAGACGATCGCGCCGGGCACCAGGTCACGCCACTTGAAGGGCAGGTCGAGCAGCAGCCTGGGGGTGACCAGGTAGAACCCGAACTCCAGCAGCAGCAGCACGATCGCCACCCCGAGCGTGAACCAGATGTGATAGCGCGTGGCCAGGTGCCGCAGCGACAGCACGACGCCGGTATCAGCCAGCAGCAGGACCAGCCAGGCCGCGCCGCGCAGGTACTTCTGGACACCGCGCAGCGGGGTCATGCTGAAGGCCCGGGCGTAGGCGATCTGGGCGGTGGCACTCACGTCCAGGCCGGTGATCAGCAGGGAGATCAGGCTGATGCTCAGCGCCACGGACTTGCCCGAGTTGGCGCTGGCGAAGGTGTCCTTGACGATCAGCGCCGTGCTCCCAGTCAGGTGCAGGTTGGAAGCTAGCAGGCTGCCGACGTCGCGGTGCGGGTTGAAGGCCGAGATGAACGCGTAGCCGATGATGATCAGCGGGATCACCGCGACGAATAGGTTCAGCGCGATCACGATGGCCAGATGCTTGCCCTCGATCTTGTTGAACCGCCGGAAGGACTCGATCGGGAACGACGTCACCGGATGTTTCTCAAGTCTCTCCTGGTACCGCTTCTGCCGCTCTTTGGCCTTCGCGATACCGGCCGAGAGCCGACTGGTGCGGCCGTCGGCTGGCTTGTCCACCGCGCCTCCCCTGGTTCCACGCTAGTCATAGCAGGAATCCTGGCCGCCTCATATCACCCCTGGTGAGTGAGCAGGTGGGCGTTGATGGCTCGGGCGCGCCCGGCCAGGGCGGGGACCTCGGTGACGGCCAGGCCCGCGGCCCTGAGCTGCTCGGCGCCGCGGCCGTCGGTGAACAGGAGGGGTTCCCGCCAGGCGAACACGACCCGGCCGATCCCGGCCGCGATGATGTGCTGCACGCAGGTCACCGGGCGCGAGGCGCGGGCCCCGCAGGGCACCAGCGAGCTGTAGACGGTGGCCCGGCGCAGCCGCGGATCGCCGAAGCCTAGCTGTGCGCAGGGCTACCTCCTCGGCGTGATCGTGCTCCTCCTGCTCGCGGGAGAACCCGGTGGCCAGCACCTGGCCGTCCTGGTCCACGACGACGGCCCCGACCGAGAAGGCCGACTCCGACGGCGGGCACAGCCGGGACAGCTCGACCGCCCAGCGCAGGAACCGGTGATCCGGCCCGCCGGGCCCCAGCAGGTAGCGCATGACGACCACGTCGTCGAGCCGCAGGAGTTCGGCGAGCGTCATGGGGCTGGCCGGACCGTCGGGGTTCGCGGGGAAATCGAGATCGAGGCGGGGCGCGCCGGGCTGGGCCACGAAGAACGGGGCGATGGCGAGGTGCAGTTCATCGGCCAGGTCGCGGGCCAGGAATGCGCTCAGCACGCGGGCGCCGCCCTCGATGAGCAGGCGCACCACGGACCGTTCGGCCAAATCTGAAAGAACGAAGTCCAGGGACAGCGGGTCACCCGCGTCGATGACGACGGCGCAGTCCCCCAGGCGGGCCCGGGCGATCCGGACCGCCGGGGTGGCGCAGTAGACCAGGCGGAGCGCGCCGGGGGCGAAGAAGCGCGCGCCGGGATCCAGGTCGCCGGTCGCGGTGAGGGTGACCCGGGCGGGGTGCTCGGGCAGGCCGCGGGCGGTGCGGCGGGCGCGGCGACGGGGGTCGCGGACCAGCAGCCGGGGGTCGTCTGCGCGGACGGTGCCCGCCCCGGCCAGGATCGCGTCGCAGCCCGCCCGGACCTCGTCCACGCGGTCCAGGTCGGCCGGGCCGGACAGGATCAGCCGCCGCGGGCTGGCATCGTCGAGGTAACCGTCGGCTGACGTGGCGCAGCTGAGGATGACGTAGGGGCGTGGCGGCACGCGGGTCCCCCTGGTTCGGTGTTGGCCCCAGCGTAGCTTCGCGGGGGCGGGCGGTGCTTTACTGGTCAGCGATGCTTGAGACAGTCAACCCGGCGACCGGCGAGGTGCTGGCCACCTTCCCGGTGCATGGACGCCGCGAGGTCGATGCGGCGGTGGCGAAGGCCCGCGAGGCGGCGGTGTGGTGGTCGGGGCTCGGCTGGTCCGGACGGCGGATCCGGCTGCTGGCCTGGAAGTCGCACCTGGTCAGGTACATGGAACGGCTCGCCCAGCTGATGCACGAGGAAACCGGCAAGCCGCTCGACGACGCCAGGCTGGAGATCATCCTGGCTGTGCTGCACATCGACTGGGCGGCTCGGCACGCCCGCCGGGTGCTGCGCCCGCGCCGGGTGCGCAGCGGGCTGGCGGCCATCAACCAGGCCTCCACCGTGGAGTACCTGCCGCTCGGCGTGGTGGGCGTGATCGGGCCGTGGAACTACCCGGTGTTCACCCCGGTGGGCTCGATCGCCTACGCGCTGGCCGCCGGGAACGCGGTGGTGTTCAAGCCGTCCGAGCAGACCCCGGCGACCGGAGCGTGGCTGGTCGGGTCGTTCGGCGAGGCGCTGAAGGTGTTCGGGAACACCTCACCCGTGCTGCAGCTGGTCACCGGGGCGGGGTCGACCGGGGAGGCGCTGGCCCGCAGCGGAGTGGCCAAGATCGCCTTCACCGGGTCGTCGGGCACGGCGCGGAAGGTGATGGCGGCCGCGGCGGACACCCTGACTCCGGTGCTGGCCGAATGCGGCGGCAAGGACGCGCTGCTGGTCGGCGCAGACGCCGACCTGGACGCGGCGGCCGACGCCACCGCCTGGGGAGCGATGTCCAACGCGGGGCAGACCTGCGTCGGCATCGAGCGCGTGTACGTGGCCCAGGACGTGTACCACACCTTCCTCGAGCGGCTGGCCCAGCGGGTGTCCGGGCTGCGCCCGGGGTTCGACCCGGGGGCCGCGTACGGGCCGATGACCTTGCCGTCGCAGACCGAAGTGGTGGCCAAGCACGTGGCCGACGCGCTGGCCGGAGGCGGGCGGCCGGCGGTGGGCGGCCCGGACGCGGTGGCGGCCCCGTACGTGCGGCCGGTGGTCCTGACCGACGTGCCCGAGACCAGCACGGCCGTGACCGAGGAGACGTTCGGGCCCACGGTGACGGTGACGCCGGTGGCCAACATGGCCGAGGCGGTGTCGTACGCCAACGCGGGCAAGTACGGGCTGGGGTCGGCGGTGTTCGCCAAGGATCGTTCGGCGGCCATGGCGGCGGCCCGGTCGCTGCGCAGCGGGATGACCTCGGTCAACTCGGTGATCGGCTTCGCGATCGTGCCCGCGCTGCCGTTCGGCGGAGTGGGCGAGTCGGGGTTCGGGCGCATCCACGGCGCGGACGGGCTGCGCGAGTTCAGCCGGGCCAAGGCCATCACGCGGCAGCGGATGCGGCCGCTGATCAACCTGCTGACGTTCCGGCGGACCGACCGGGACATGCGCCGCATCGTCACCTTGGTGACGCTGCTGCACGGGCGGCTGTACCGGCCGCGGGGCTCGCAGCACCGGGCTCACTAGGGGCCGGGGGCGGCGGGCTCGCTAGTCGCCGGGGGCGGGCGAACCTACGGCGTCGCCGGCGATGGCGATGGCGTCGACCGGATCGGCGGGGTCGGCCGGGGCGAGCGGGGCACGGCCGGCAATCAGGTCGGCGGCGCGCTCGGCGATCGCGATCGTGGGCGCGTTGGTATTGCCCCGGGGCACGGTGGGCATCACCGAGGCGTCGACTACGCGCAGGCCGGTGACCCCGCGCACCCGCAGCTCGGGGTCGACCACGCTGCCCCAGCGCGACCCGCTGCCCATCGCGCAGGTGCCGACGGGATGGTAGAGGGTGGCCACGCTGGCCCGTACGTAGTCGAGGAGTTCGGTATCGGAGCGGACGTGCGGGCCGGGCGCGAGCTCGGTCTTGCAGATCGCCGCCATCGGCCGGGCCGTGACGAACTCCCTGGCCATCTTCAGCCCCGCGACCAGGGCCCGGGCGTCGCGGGCGTCGGACAGGTAGCCGGGATCGATGGCCGGCCGGTGCCTGGGATCGGCGCTGCGCAGCCTGATCCGGCCCCGGCTCTTCACGTCGACCAGCGCGACCAGCACCGACATTCCCCGCTGGGCCGGGTCGGCCAGGCCCTGGTCGCGGTACGGCGCGGGCAGCACATGCAGCTGCAGGTCCGGCGCGGGCAGCCCGGGCTCGGAGTGGGCAAAGCCGCCCGACTCCGCCACGTTGCTGGCCACCGGGCCGCGGTGGGTGAGTTTCCAGCGCAGCGCGCCCGCGTTGCCGGTCTTCTCCCACAGGCCGCGGATCTTCGGCGTGGACCAGACGACGGGCAGCACCGGATGATCGGACAGGTTCGCGCCGACGCCCGGGCTGTCGGCCACCACGTCGATTCCCATCTCGATCAGGTGATCGGCCGGGCCCACGCCGGACAGCATCAGCAGTTGCGGGCTGTTGACCGCGCCGCCGCACAGGATGACCTCCCCGCTGGTCTGCGCGGTCTCGCTCTCACCCTGGTGCAGGTAGCTCACGCCGGTGGCCCGTCCGCCCTCGATGAGGATCTTGGTCACCAGGGCATCGGTGTGCACGGTGAGGTTCGGCCGGGACATGGCCGGGCGAAGGTACGCGGCAGCAGCCGAGCACCGGCGCCCCTTGCGCTGAGTGACCTGATACCACCCGACGCCATCCTGGCTGGCCCCGTTGAAGTCGTTGTTGGCCGTGGCGCCCTGCTCCTG
Organism: uncultured Actinomycetota bacterium; assembly: GCA_963808615.1. GTDB lineage: Bacteria > Actinomycetota > Actinomycetes > Streptosporangiales > Streptosporangiaceae > Palsa-504. The sequence goes on along the minus strand of CAWEGV010000012.1, from coordinate 1,670,307 downwards.
AGCCGACGCGATGAACGCTCGGCAGGCTTGTGACTTGTATCGCAGGTCGCTTACCCTCAGCGGGCCGCCCGTGCCGTGGTAGGGGGAGGCTCCGCGCGAATTGTCCTCGGCCCGGCGGAAGTAGGGCATCAGGTCCTCATAGCCCCAGCCCGTGCAGCCGTGCTCATCCCGCCAGGTCCGGAAGTCGTGACGGCTGCCGCGGATGTAGATCATCGCGTTCATCGAGGATGAGCCGCCCAGCACCTTGCCGCGGGGCCAGTAGATCGACCGCCCGGCCGCGCGGTGCTGCGGGACGGTCGTGTAGTTCCAGTCGTAGGCCGTCTGGAACAGCCTGCTCAGCGCGGCCGGGGCATGGATCTCGTCGGCGTCATCGGACGGGCCGGCCTCCAGGAGCAGGACGCTGACGCTGGCGTCGGCGGATAGCCGCGCCGCCAGGACGCAGCCCGCGCTGCCGGCGCCGACGATGATGAAGTCATACACGGCGCTCTCCTCCTCGGGGACAAAGGGAACAATAACCCGCGGTGGTGGTCCGGCGGGATGCGCGGGGGCACTTGAGCACCCTGGGGCTGTCTGGGCGGTTGGGGATCGGGGCGCGCGTTGGGCGATTCGGTGCGCGGCGCGGGTGGGGCGGCTCGGGGCACGGGAGGGCGCGCGGGGTCCCTTAGGGTGGATTCATGTCGCGTAACCGCAGCGAAAACCCGGTCGTGCTGTCCCGCATCTACACCCGCACCGGCGACGACGGCACTACCGCGCTCGCCGACGGCAGCCGGACGGCCAAGACCGACCCGCGCCTGGCCGCTTACGCCGACGTGGAGGAGGCCAACTGCGCAATCGGCATGGCGATCACCTTCGGTGACCTGCCCGCCGACCTTTCCAGGCTCCTGTCCCGGGTGCAGAACGAGCTTTTCGACGTCGGCGCCGATCTGGCCAACCCGGTCACCGATTCGCCGCCGCCTTATCCCCCGCTGCGGATCGACGACGCGTACATCACCCGGCTGGAGGCCGAGTGTGACGCCTACAACGAAGCGCTGCCGACGCTGCGCAGCTTCCTGCTGCCGGGGGGGAGCCCGGGGTCGACACTGCTGCACATGGCGCGGACCGTGACCCGCAGGGCCGAGCGGAGCGCGTGGGCCGCGGCCGGCGAGCACGGCGACTCGCTGAGCCCACTGCCTGCCCGTTACCTCAACCGGCTGTCCGATCTGCTGTTCATCCTGGCCCGCCAGGCCAACGCGGGCCACGACGACGTGCTGTGGAAGCCCGGCGGCGACCGCGACTGACGCCCCGTCACCGTAATTCCCGGCCATCCGGGCATCGGCAGCTCATCACCGATGAGCGCGGAACCTCACGGGGCCACGCCCAGGTGGGAGCCGGGGGGCGCGGCTTCGAGCCAGGCCAGCAGGCCGGTGAGCGCCGGCTCGGCCAGGGCCAGTTCCACGGCGCGTTCCGGCTGGTCCTGGCCGACGCGGCCGCCTTCGCCAGCGGCGCCAGCCGGCCTGGACCCTCCGCCCTCACCGAGCTGGCATTCCACCACGATGCGGCCCGGGCCCAGGATGGATACCTCGGCTTGCGTGGGCGGCCGGCGTGACACCACGGCCAGGTCACGGCGGGAGAAGGCCTCGTCGGGGCGCACCGAGATGCCGAACACACCGAACCAGCAGAACTCGTCCAGCCGGTAGGACGCAACGCCCAGCCGCCACGACCCGCGGCTCTTGCGCAGGCCGCACTCGACGGTGGCGCCGCGGCGCTCGAGCACGAACCTCCGGGTGGCAATGCCGGAGGCGGCCACGACCAGCAGGACCAAGAAGGCGGCGAAGAGCCAGGCCGCATCCAGCGCCAGCCCTCCGCCCACGCCGTCTAAGCCTGGTCGCCTGCGGCCCGCAGCCGGGCCCTGGCGTACTTGACGGCGGTCGGCTCCTCGGTGCCGGGGACAGCTTCGGCGAGCGCCGAGGCGAGCTCCTGCCGCGCCTCCTCGACGTTGACCTCGCCACCGAGCTGAGCCTCGACAGCCAGGACGGCTACCCTGTCGTCCGCCACCGAGAGGAACCCGCCGCTGACCGCGGCCCGGACCTCGGCGTCCTCGGTGAGGATCTCGACCACGCTGGCCTCGGCCAGAATGCCGAACACCGGCGCGTGCCCGGTGAGCACGCCGAGGTCGCCCTCGGTGGTCTTCGCGATCACGATCCTGGCCTCGCCCGACCATAGCTCGCGGTCGGGAATGACCAGCGCCGCATGCAACGTCACCGCTCCAGCTCCCTGGCCTTGGCCTCCACGTCCTCGATCCCGCCGACCATGTAGAACGCCTGCTCGGGCAGGTTGTCGTACTTGCCCTCGGTGACCGCCTTGAACGAGGAGATCGTCTCTTCCAGCGGCGTGAAGACACCCGCCTGCCCGGTGAACTGCTCGGCCACGAACATCGGCTGGGACAAGAACCGCTCGATCCGCCTGGCCCGCTGCACGGTGATCTTGTCCTCCTCGCCGAGCTCGTCGACGCCGAGGATGGCGATGATGTCCTGCAGCTCCTTGTACCGCTGCAAGATCCGCTGCACTTCGCGGGCCACGTCGTAGTGCTCCTGGCCGATGTACCTGGCGTCCAGGATCCGGGACGTGGAGTCCAGCGGGTCCACCGCCGGGTAGATGCCCCGCTCGGTGATCGCCCGGGACAGCGTGGTCGTCGCGTCCAGGTGCGCGAACACGGTGTGCGGCGCGGGGTCGGTGATGTCGTCCGCGGGCACGTAGATCGCCTGCATGGAGGTGATCGAGTGGCCGCGGGTGGAGGTGATCCGCTCCTGGAGCTCACCCATCTCGTCGGCCAGCGTCGGCTGGTATCCCACCGCGGACGGCATCCGGCCCAGCAGCGTGGACACCTCGGAGCCCGCCTGGGTGAAGCGGAAGATGTTGTCGATGAACAGCAGCACGTCCTGCTTCTGCACGTCGCGGAAGTACTCGGCCATGGTCAGCGCGGACAGCCCGACGCGCAGCCGGGTGCCCGGCGGCTCGTCCATCTGGCCGAACACCAGGGCGGTGTCCGCGATGACGCCCGACTCGGTCATCTCCAGGAACAGGTCGTTGCCCTCGCGGGTCCGTTCCCCCACCCCGGCGAAGCAGGAGACGCCGCCGAAGTTCTGGGCCACCCGGCGGATCATCTCCTGGATCAGCACGGTCTTGCCCACGCCCGCCCCGCCGAACAGCCCGATCTTCCCGCCCAGCACGTACGGGGTGAGCAGGTCGATCACCTTGATGCCGGTGGTGAACATCTGGGTCTCCGGCTCGAGCTGGTCAAGCGCCGGAGGGTCGCGGTGGATCGGCCAGCGCTCGGTGATCTGCAGCGAGGAGGTCGGCACGTCGAGCGTCTCGCCCAGGACGTTGAACACGTGCCCCTTGGTGACGTCACCCACCGGGACCTCGATGGGCGCGCCGGTGCTGGTCACCTCGGCCCCGCGCACCAGGCCGTCGGTGGGCTGCATGGAGATCGCGCGCACGATGTTGTCGCCGACGTGCTGCTCGACCTCCAGGGTCAGCGTGCGCGTCTGGCCGCCGTACGTCACGTCCACGTGCAGCGCGTAGTAGATCTCCGGCATCTCATCCGCCGGGAACTCCACGTCCACGACGGGCCCGATGACCCTCGCGACCCGGCCGGTGCCCGCGACGGCCTCGCCGCCCGAGGCGATGTTTTCCGCGGTCGTGGTCATGTCGTTCCCTCACTCACTGGTTGGCTTGCTGCGGCGAGCGCGTTGCGCCGCCGACGATCTCGCTGATTTCCTGGGTGATCTCGGCCTGCCGTGCGTTGTTCGCCTCACGGGTCAGCGTCTCGATCAGGTCGTTCGCGTTGTCGGTGGCGGCCTTCATCGCCCGCCGCCGGGAGGCCAGCTCGGCCGCGGCCGACTCGAGCATCGCGTAGTAGATCCGGCTCGCCACGTACCGCGGCAGCAGTGCGTCGAGCACCACCTCGGGCGACGGCTCGAACTCGTACTGCGGCAGCGGCCCGGATGGGCCCTCCTGTTCGGTGTCCACGATCTCCAGCGGCAGCAGCCTGCGGATCGAGGGCCGCTGGGTCAGCATGGAGACGAAGTCAGTGGCCACCAGGTGTATCTCGTCGACGCTGTCCTGGTCCGCGGTGAACGCCTCCAGCAGCGCGGTGGTGATCTCATGGGCGTTGGCGTACGTCGGCGTGGCCGAAAAGCCGCTCCAGCTGGCGGCCACGTCGAGCTCGCGGAACCTGTGCCAGCCGATGCCCTTGCGCCCGGCCACGTAGAGCAGCGGCTCGACGCCCCGGTCATGAAGCAGCTGCCGCAGCCGCGCAGACTCGCGCAGCACGTTGGCGTTGAAGGCGCCGGCGAAGCCCTGGTCGCTGGTCAAGATCAGCACCGCGGCGCGCGACGGATGCTCGGGCTCGGTGGTGAACGGGTGGGTGACCGACGTCGACCGGCTGATCACCGCCTCCACCGCGCGAGTGAGCTCCCGGGCGTAGGGTTCGGCGGCGCGCATCCGCTGCTGGGCCCTGACGATCCGCGAGGAGGCGATCAGCTCCTGGGCACGGGTGATCTTGGCGATGGACTGTACCGCGCGAATCCGCCCCCTGACCACGCGAAGCTGTGCTGCCATCTGCTACTTCTCCGGCTCCGGCTGCGGTGCCGCCTGGGTCGGCTCCCCCGACTGGGCTGCCTGGTTCGGCTGCTCTGACGAGGCTCCCTCTGCCGCCTGCGGCGACTGGGCTGCCTCTGACTCCTGCTCCGCCGGGCCTGCCTCTGACTCCTGCTCCGCCGGGCCTGCCTCTGCCTCCTGCGGCGCCGGACGGCGCCTGGCGATGGTTTCCTTTCCCTCGCTTTCCAGCGCTTCGGCCTGCTCGTCCTCGCCCACGAGCAGCTCGCCAGAGCTGGTCTCGAAGTTACGGCGGAAGTCCTCGATGGCGTCCTTGAGCGCGGTGACCGTCTCCTCGGGCAGGTCGAGGGTCTCCTTGATGGCCTGGAGGACGCCGGCGTGCTGCCGCCTGAGGGAGTCCAGGAAGTCGGTCTCGAACCGCCTGACGTCCTCGAGCGGCACGTCGTCCAGGTACCCGCCGGCGCCCGCCCAGATCGACACGACCTGGTCCTCCACGGGGAACGGCTGATACTGCGGCTGCTTGAGCAGCTCGACCAGCCGGGCGCCGCGGTCGAGCTGGGCCCGGGAGGCCGCGTCGAGGTCGGACGCGAACGCGGCGAACGCCTCCAGGTCGCGGAACTGCGACAGGGAGAGCCGCAGGGTCCCGGCCACCTTCTTCATCGCCTTGATCTGCGCGTTGCCGCCGACCCGGGACACCGAGCGGCCGACGTTGATGGCGGGCCGGACGCCCGCGTTGAACAGGTCGGCCTCGAGGTAGATCTGCCCGTCGGTAATGGAGATGACATTGGTCGGGATGTAGGCGGAGATGTCGTTGGCCTTGGTCTCGACGATGGGCAGCCCGGTCAGCGAGCCGCCGCCCAGGTCGTCGGACAGCTTGGCGCACCGTTCGAGCAGCCGCGAGTGCAGGTAGAACACGTCGCCCGGGTACGCCTCGCGGCCCGGAGGCCTGCGCAGCAGCAGCGAGATCGCCCGGTACGCCTCGGCCTGCTTGGAGAGGTCGTCGAAGATGATCAGCGCGTGCTTGCCCTGATACATCCAGTACTGGCCGATGGCCGAGCCGGTGTACGGCGCGATGTACTTGTAGCCAGCCGGGTCGGAGGCCGGCGCGGCCACGATCGTGGTGTACTCCATGGCGCCCGCTTCCTCCAGCGCGCCGCGCACCGAGGCAATCGTCGAGCCCCTCTGGCCCACCGCGACGTAGACGCAGCGGACCTTGAGCTTCTCGTCGCCCGACTCCCAGTTCGTACGCTGGTTGATGATGGCGTCGATGGCGATCGCGGTCTTCCCGGTCTGCCGGTCGCCGATGATCAGCTGGCGCTGGCCCCGGCCGATCGCGGTCATCGCGTCGATGGCCTTGATGCCGGTCTGCAGCGGCTCCTTCACCGGCTGGCGCTGCACCACCGACGGCGCCTGGGTCTCCAGCTCGCGCAGCTCGGTGGTCTCGATCGGCCCCTTGCCGTCCAGCGGCTCGCCGAGCGCCCCGACCACGCGGCCGAGGAAGGCGTCGCCGACCGGCACGGAGAGGATCTCGCCGGTCCGCTTGACCTGCTGGCCCTCTTCGATCTCACTGAACTCGCCGAGGATGACGACGCCGATCTCGCGCACGTCCAGGTTGAGCGCCAGGCCCCTGACGCCGTTCTCGAACTCGAGCAGCTCGCTGGCCATGGCCGAGGGCAGGCCCTCGACGCGCGCGATGCCGTCGCCGCACTCGATAACGGTGCCTATCTCTTCCCGGGTGGCGCCTTCCGGCTCATAGTCCTGGACAAAACGCGCCAGCGCGTCCCGGATCTCCTCCGGCCGGATCGTCAGCTCAGCCATGGTCCTGCCTGTCTCTGGTTGGGTGGTCTTCCCGGCTTCGGGTTCTTCCGCGGCGATTCGATTGCTGGCACGTCAGCCCGCCAGCTTGCGCCGGACTTCGGCCAGTCGGCTGGCCGTAGTCCCGTCTATAAGCTCATCCCCGATCTGGACGGACATTCCACCCACCACCGAGGGATCAATGACGACATTCAGGTGAACATCGTGCCCGTAGGAGGCGGCCAGGGCCCGGGCGAGCCGCCGCCGCTGGGCAGCGGACAGCTCGACCGCCGAGCGCACCACAGCGATCAGCTGCTCCCGGCGCCGGGCCGCTATTCCGGCGCACAGGTCCAGGGCGGCGGTCAGCGACCGGCCCCGCGGATGCATGACCATCTGCCTGATCAGGCGCAGGGTCACCGCCGCGACCTTGCCGTCGAGCAGGGCGTCGAGCAGGTCGCCCTTGCGGTCCGCGGGCAGCGAGGTATCGGCCAGCGCGGCCCGGAGGTCCGGCTGACCGGCGACCACCCGGCCGAACCTGAACAGCCCGTCCTCCAGCTCGTCGAGGCCGTTGTCCGCGTCCGCGGCCAGAACCATCGCCTCGATGGCGAGCTGTTCGATCGCGTCCACCATGTCACCCGGGCTGGCCCACCTGGATTCGGCCGCCGCCGCCGCCAGGGCCTCGGTGCGCTGGGTCACCTTCCCGTGGAGTAGCGCGCCGACCACCGCGCCCTTCTCCGCCGCGGGCTTGCCCGGATCGGACAGGGCGCGCCGCAGGCCGTGCTCGGTGTCGAGCAGCCCGACCACCGCGAACAGCTCATCACCGAGCCTGGTCGCGGTGCGGGCGCTCATGGCGCCTTCGTCCGTCAGCCGCTCGGTGAGGTCGGCGAACGAGGCTCTACTCGTACCGCGCACGCCGGTCGCCTCCTGAGGGTGCGTGGGAGATTTTTCCCGAACGGGCCGTGGTGGCAGCGCCGGTCAAGCCGGCTCGCATCGCGGTGCCGCCGCTCACTGGCTGGACACCTCCAGCTCGGAGAGGAACCTGTCTACCATCCGGCTCTGCCGGGCCTCGTCGGCCAGCGACTCGCCCACGATCCGGCCGGCCAGCTCGGTCGCGAGCGCCCCCACCTCCGCGCGCAGCGAGGTCAGAGCCTGCTGCCGCTCGGCCTCGATCTGAGCCTGCGCGGCCTCGGTCACCCGGCGTGCCTCCGCCTGGGCCTGCTCGCGCATCTCGGCGATGATCTGTGCGCCCTGCTCCCTGGCTTCCTCGCGCAGCCTGGCCGCCTCGTGCCTGGCCTCGGCCAGCTGCTGCCGGTACTGCTCGAGCAGCTGGTTGGCCTCGGCTTGGGCTTCCTCCGACCGGGCCAAACCGCCCTCGATCATCTCGGTGCGCTGCGCCAGCGTCTGCTGGATCCTGGGCATCAGCACCCTGGCCAGCGCGCCGAACACGATCAGGAACACGATCGTCCCGATGATGAACTCGGGCAAGGTGGGAATGAGCGGGTTTTCCGACCCTTGCGCTAGGTACATAATGCGGTCACCTCCGCGCTTTAACCGGCGGCGTGGAAGATGAACGGGGCCACCAGCCCGATCAGCGCGAGCGCCTCGGTCAGCGAGAACCCGATCCACATGTACAGCGAGATCCGGCCGGTGGCCTCGGGCTGGCGGGCCATCGCCTCGATGGCGTGGCCGAAGACCAGGCCGATGCCGATGCCGGGGCCGATGGCCGCGAGACCGTAGCCGACCGCGCCGAAGTTGATGATCAGCTGGGTCGGGGAGGAGGAAGAGGCGGCCAGAGTGGCAGCAAGAGACATAGATCAGTCCTTTACGTCGTCGGACCGGCGGCTCGTCCCGCCGGATGGTCGTAGGTACGGCGGGTCAATGTGCCGCCTCCAGCGAACTGGCGATGTAGACGGCGGTCAGCGTGGTGAAGATGAACGCCTGCAGCAGGTCGATCAAGAACTCGAGCAGGAAGACGAAGAACACCATGAAGGCCGAGCCCGCGGCGAAGAGCAGCCCGATCCCCAGGCCGGCCAGGTACCAGCTCGAGAGGATGAAGATCAGCAGCAGCAGGTGCCCGGCGAACATGTTCGCGAACAGCCGGACGCCGAGGGTGAACGGCTGGACGATGAAGAACCTGGCCAGCTCGATCGGGATCAGGATGATCAGGACGAACTTCGGCACGTCCCAGGGGATCATGTTCTTGATGTAGCCGGGAAAGCCCTGATTCTTGAAGCCCAGGTACAGGTAGAGCAGGTAGACCATGGCCACGAGCGGCCAGACGAAGCCGATGCGGGACATCGCCGGGAACTGCAAGGCCGGGATGAGCTCCATCAGGTTCATGATCCAGATGTAGAAGAACAGCGCGCACAGGAACGGCAGGTACGAGTCGCCCCGCTTGCCGAGTGACGGCCGCAGGATCTGGTCGCGAACCAGCAGGATGCCGATCTCGCCGATGTTCTGCACGCCGCGCGGGATGATCTTCGGCTTCCAGAACGCGGCCCAGAAGAAGGCGATCACCAGGGCGGCGCAGATCACCGCGATCAGCATCGGCTTGGTGAAGTGGAACGAGCCGATGCTGAACAGCGGCTTGTAGTCGAAGCTCTGCAGCCCAGGCCCAGGGAAGCCGCAGCCGCTGAACAGGTGGCATCCCTCGCCCGCGGGGGCCGCGACTAGCTGAACGTCACCGGTCACCGGTCATCTCCCTGTCTTCCCCCGGGGGACGGCCCCACGGGGACCCCCCGGTATAGGGGAGACTGCCCGTCCCCCCTATAACCCCCCTGGGCCTGCTCCACCGCTCCCTGCTTGCCGTAGCGGTAAATGATGTAACCGATAGAGATGGCCAGGCCGATCAGCATGCCGACCGGGAACAGCAGCGGGACGTGGACCGCCCGGCCGATCAGCCAGCCGATGAGGCCATAGGCGAGCATCCCGCCCACCAGGTAACCAAACACCGTCCAGCCGATGTCCAGGCCCTGAGCCCGGCCTTCGGCCGCGATGGTCTTCCTGGTGGATCTCGTGATAGCCCTGTTCCCGTTGCCGCTCATCTCACCCGCCTCGTCGCGCCGCTGTCTGTTGTGGCTCGACGTACAGCATCTTGAGCCTGGCCGTCATGATGACCTGCGTAGCGCTCCAGACCAGGATGCAGCCGATCGCGGTGAAGCCCAGAGCCCGGGTGCTGAACGCGGTCGTCCCGTTGAGCGCGGAGACGACGACGGCGAGAACCAGGATCTTGACCACGTAGGTGACCAGCGCAGCCACCATCATGGCCTGCGGGCTGATCCGCGCGGCCCAGCCCACCACCAGCACGCTGATGCCGAAGAACACGGCGACGATAGCCACCCCGATCAGCGCGCCGACCAGGCCCTTGGTGCCCGCCAGGGCGGCGCACACGGCGACCATGATCACCGCGGCGGCTGCCGTCACGGCTCCGGCGCGCCTGATGATGATGGCGTACTTCGCCAGCATTACATGGCTCCTGGGGGGTCGACAGCAACTACGCAGACGCGGGAGCGGGCCCCGCGTTCCTTGCCGGAGCTGGTCGCCGCACCGCGGTTCCGGTGCTGGTATCCGGTTAGGTTTACGAAACGTATCACGGGCCTCTGCTTTGCCGAAGAGGGGCTGCTCGTGAAAGATATCACAAAGTTCTTGACTCTGTCTTTACCTGATGGCTAACAATCTATGACTAACTTCGGAGCCGCGCTCGCCTCCGGCCCGGTGTCATGCGTGCCCTCCGCCCCCGCCCAGGCTCCGGGAGCGGCCCGGTCGGCGTCCTGGTCTGGAAAAGTACCGCTCTACCTAGGCATTTCTGAGGGCAGCGGAGACCCGCAGCGTGCGCCACAGAGCCTCATCGGCGCTGCGCAGCCCGCGCTACTTTGGCAAAGAGAGGGTAAAGATGAGGTGGCACGACGCCCGGCCTGAGTGCCTACCGCGGCCGCATGTCCCGGTGCTTGGCCCGGGAGCGAGGGTCGGGGCCGTCGGGTGCCCCGTCCGCGGCGGCAGGCCCGGGACCTGGGAAGGGGTCCGAAGCGGACAACGGGTCCGGATAGGCGAGGTGGCCGTTGGCGGGCTGCTCGTGGGGGCCTGCGAACGGGTTCACGGGAGCAACCGGGTATCCCGGCCCGAAGGGGCCGGCAGGTTCGGTCCCCGGGAGACGGCCCGCGTGCGGCAGTTGATCGCCCGGGAGCGGGGTTGTGCCCAGGAGCGAGGCAGCCGGGAGCGGGGCAGCAGCCGGGAGCGGGGGAGCGTCCGCGAACGGGGCGGCATCCGGGAACGGGGCGGCGTCGGGGAACGGGGCGGGCTGGAACGGCGAAGCGGACGGCGGTGCGCCGTTGAAGGCCTGACCGGCCGCCCGGGCACCAGCGGTTCTGGAGGACGCGGCCACAGCACGTGACGCGGCGGCCGGGACGGCCACGCGGCTGGTGCGGGCCAGCCGCCACGGGCGCAGCCGGGGCATCGTGACGGGCAGCAGGGTGAGCACGGCGATCACCGTGGCCGCCTCGAGCACGACCAGGCGGGTCCGCACCACGGACAGCGAGACCACGGCGGCCGAGAACAGCGCCGCCCACAGATACATGATCAGGACGCTCTGCCGGTAGGAATGGCCGATGTTGAGCACCCGGTGGTGCAGGTGCTGCCGGTCGGCGGCCATCAGCGGCTTGCCGGCCCGGGTCCGCCGGATGATCGCGAACATCAGGTCCGCGTACGGGATGACGAAAATCGCGGCGGGTACCAGCAGCGGGAGGAACGTCGGGTACCGGTCCAGGGTGTGCGGTTGCGCGTAGTTGGTCAGCAGGGCCGGGTCGAGCGAGGCGGTGCTTGAGATCGGCAAGTAGGCCAGCATCAGGCCGAGCAGGCTCGAGCCGATGTCGCCCATGAAGATCCGGGCCGGATAGAAGTTGTGCGGCAGGAACCCGAGGCACATGCCGGCCAGCAGCGCCGATGAGACCGCGGGCAGCGACTGCGACGCGCTGCCGATGGTCTGGATGAGCGTGTAGGAGTAGGCCAGGAAGGACAGCGCGGCCACGGCGACGATGCCGGCCGCGAGCCCGTCCAGGCCGTCGATGAAGTTGATCGCGTTGATGGTGACCACGACGAGGCCGATGGTGAGCGTCACGCTCAGGTCCGGCTCCAGCGAGAACACGCCGCCGCTGGGCATCGGCACCCACGGCAGCGACTGGCCGCTCCAGACCAGGAGGCCGCCCGCGGCCACCTGGCCGGCCAGCTTGCTGACCGCGCTGAGCCCCCACCGGTCATCGATGAACCCGATCACGACCAGCAGGCCGCCGGCCAGCAGCAGCCCCGCCGCAGTCCTCGACCCGGCGGAGGCGAACGGATCCTGCAGGGAGATCAGCCGGCCGGCGAGGATCAGTCCCGCGATGAGCCCGCCGTACATGGCCAGGCCACCCAGGAGCGGCGTCGGCTGGGTGTGGACATCCCGGGCCCGGGGCTCGTGCATGGTGTGGGTCACGATCGCGACCCGCCGCACCAGCGGGGTGAGCAGGTAGGTCACCGCTGCCGTGACGAGCAAGACCAGGGCGTACTCGTGCATGCCGCCTCAGCGGATCGGGATGGGATCAGGTTTCATTACGGTCACTCTATGGCACCTCGCTACGCCCCGGAGGGCCGCTTGCTGGCCGGCGCGTCGGCGCGGTCCTCCAGTGGGTGCGGTGCCGCGGGCTTGGTGTCCGCGGCGGTGTCCGTACCCGCGGCCGCATACTCGTCGTCGGCCACGACCGACACCACCGTACGCAGCCGGTCCACGGAGACCGCCCCGGCGCGGAGCAGGGTGGGTACCGCGCCGGTCAGGTCGACGATGGTTGACGGGACGGTCCCGGAGCTCGGCCCGTCGTCGAGATAGACCGAGACCGCCTCGCCCAGCTGCTGCTGCGCCTCGTCGGCGGTGGCGGCCGACGGCTGGCCGGTCCGGTTGGCGCTGGACACGGCGAGCGGGCCGGTCCGCTTCAGCACCTCCAGCGCGACCGAGTGCAGCGGCATCCGGAGGGCTACCGTGCCCTTGGTGTCGCCCAGGTCCCACAGCAGCGTCGGGCTGGCCCGGAACACCAGGGTGAGCCCGCCCGGCCAGAACTCGTCGATCAGGGCCTGCCCGAACGCCCCGAGGTCGTCCACCAGCGCCGCGGCGGCCCGGGCGGTGCCGACCAGCACGGGCGGCGGCATGTTCCGGCCCCGGCCCTTGGCGGCCAGCATGGTGGTGACGGCGGCGGGGATGAACGCGTCCGCGCCGATGCCGTACACCGTGTCCGTGGGCAGCACGACCAGCTCGCCGGCCCGCGCCGCGGCCACGGCAGCGTCGATTCCCGCGGTGCGCTCCCCCGGGTCCCGGCAGTCGTAACGTGTGGTCATCTCGCCGCTGCTCCCTCACCGGGTTCGGTGGACCAGACCGAGGTGACAAAGCGGTCACGCCCGGCCAGGTCCTTGTGGTTACGCGTGTCCCGCCAGCCGGATTCCTCACCGAACACCCAGTACACGGCCGCCCCCTGCTGGGCGCCGTGCTCGACCGCGACCAGCCCGCCGGGACGGAGCAGCCGCCGCGCCGTGCGCTCCAGGGCCCGGACGGCGTTCAGCCCGTCCGCGCCGCTCCACAGCGCGGCGGGCGGGTCGTACTCGCCGACCTCCGGCGGCACGGATGCCCCGACCGGAATGTACGGCGGGTTGCTGATCACGAGGTCCACGGTACCGTCGAGTTCGCCGAGCGCGTCACTGAAGTCGCCGGCGTGCAGCATGACCCGCCCCGCGGTGTACGGCGCGCTCTCCACGTAGCGGGTGACGTTCCGCTCGGCCCAGGCCCGGGCCAGCGGGTCCGCCTCGACCGCGTGCACCCTGGCCCTGGGTACCTCCTGCGCGATGGCCAGCGCGATCGCGCCTGACCCGGTGCCCAGGTCGGCCGCCAGCGGTTCGGCCACGTCCATCTCGCGCAGCCTTTCGATGGCCCAGCCGGTCATCACCTCGGTCTCCGGCCGCGGCACGAACACCCCGGGTCCCACCGCGAGCTCGAGGTAACGGAAGTGCGCCTGACCGGTGATGTGCTGCAGCGGCTCGTGGGCGGCCCGGCGCGCGATATCAGACCAGAACCGCGCGTCGAAGGCGGAATCTGGCACCGTGTGCAGCTCGGCCCGCTTGACCTGGTGCACGGCGGCCGCGATCAGCTCGGCATCGTTCCTGGGCGATTCCACCCCGGCCTCAGCCAGCCGGGCCGCGGCCAGCGCCACCTCGTCAAGCAGCAGGCTCATCGTCGCCGGAGACCCCCGGGGCTCCAGGGGCCGCCGCCCCCGGCGAGGCCAGCTTCGCGGCCAGGTCCGCGGCCGCCAGCGCGTCGATCACCCCGTCCAGATCGCCGCCGATGACCTGGTCCAGGTTGTACGCCTTGTAGCCGACGCGGTGGTCGGAGATGCGGTTCTCGGGGAAGTTGTAGGTGCGCACCCGCTCGGAGCGATCCACCGTGCGGACCTGGCTGCGCCGTTCCGCGGCGGCCTTCGCCTCGGCGTCGGCCTCGGCCTGGGCCAGCAGCCGGGCGCGCAGCACGCGCATGGCCTGCTCCTTGTTCTGTAGCTGGCTCTTCTCGTTCTGGCAGGACACCACGATCCCGGTCGGCAGGTGGGTGATCCGCACCGCCGAGTCGGTGGTGTTCACGCTCTGCCCGCCCGGCCCCGAGGACCTGAACACGTCGACCTTCAGGTCGTTGTCGTTGATCTGCACCTCGACCGGCTCGGCCTCGGGCACGACCAGCACTCCGGCGGCCGAGGTATGAATGCGCCCTTGGGACTCGGTCACCGGCACCCGCTGCACCCGGTGCACGCCGCCCTCGTACTTCAGCCGGGACCAGGCGCCGTCCTGGCCCCTGCCCTTCACCGCGACCGTGGCGTCCTTGACCCCGCCGAGGCCGGTGACGGTGGAGTCCAGGATCTCGGTCTTCCAGCCGCGCCGCTCGGCGTAGCGCTGGTACATCCGCAGCAGGTCGCCAGCGAACAGCGCCGACTCCTCGCCGCCCTCGCCGGCCTTGACCTCCAGGATGATGTCGCGCCCGTCGTTGGGATCCCGCGGCACGAGCATCTTCTGCAGCTGGGCCTCGAGCTCTTCACGGCGGGCGGCCAGTTCTTCCGCCTCCTCGGCGAAGGAGGGATCCTCCATAGCCAGCTCGCGCGCGGCCTGCTCGTCAGCTGAGGTCTGCTGCCACTCGGTGTACGCGTGCACGATCGGGGTCAGCTCGGCGTAACGGCGACCCAGCGTGCGCGCCTTCTCCTGATCGGAATGCACGCCCGGATCGGCAAGCGCGTGCTCAAGCTCCGCATGCTCGCTGACCAACTCGCCTAGCCGGTCAAACACTGGATGTCCTTTTCTACTGAACGGGCCGTGGTATCACCGCCCGGCACGCCCTGATCCATACCCAGGGCAACGCTGCAGTCCGGCGTGGGTCACACGATGGTGAGAGCAGCGGGACTCGGCCGCGGCGGAGCCGAGACCCAGGGTGGCTGGATCCCGGCTCGCGAGGCTACTTCTGGTCGGCCTTCTGGCCGAACGGCGTCTTGCCGAACCGCTTCTCGAAGCGGGCCACGCGGCCGCCGGTGTCGAGGATCTTCTGCTTGCCCGTGTAGAACGGGTGGCAGTTGGAGCAGACCTCGACGTGAATCGAGCCGCCGGCGGCGGTGCTCCTGGTGGTAAAGGTGTTCCCGCAGCTGCAGGTCACCGTGGTGGCGCTGTACTGGGGGTGGATGTCAGCCTTCATGACAACTCCTGCCTTGAGCGGTCGCCGGGTCGCCCCGGCCGGGGATACGGGGACGGGTTCGTCCCCGGCCCAGCGCGGCGCGTGAACCGGTACCGCATGGTTGCGGCTTTCTAGTGTGCCAGACCCTGGAACCAGATTCCCTGACCTGGCATTCCCGCCGGCCGGCGGGTGTTCGGGAGCGGCGGCGTCAGGAGCTCAGAGTGGTCTTCTGGACCTGGAGCAGGAACTCGGCGTTGCTCTTGGTCTTGCGCAACTGCTCCATGAGCAGCTCGAGCGCCTGCTGGGGCTCGAGGGCGTGCAGTACCCGGCGCAGCTGCCAGACGATCTTGAGCTCCTCCGGAGCGAGCAGGATCTCCTCCTTGCGGGTGCCCGAGGCGTCCACGTCGACCGCCGGGAACAGCCGCTTCTCCGCGAGCTCACGGCGCAGCCGCAGCTCCATGTTGCCGGTGCCCTTGAACTCCTCGAAGATGACCTCGTCCATCCGGGAGCCGGTCTCGATCAGGGCCGCGGCCAGGATGGTCAGTGACCCGCCGTGCTCGATGTTGCGGGCCGCGCCGAAGAACCGCTTGGGCGGGTACAGCGCGGTGGAATCCACGCCGCCGGACAGGATGCGGCCGCTGGCCGGCGCCGAGTTGTTGTAGGCGCGCCCTAGCCGGGTCATGTTGTCGAGCAGCACGACGACGTCATGGCCCAACTCGACCAGCCGCTTGGCGCGCTCGATGGCCAGCTCGGCCACGGTGGTGTGGTCGTCGGCCGGGTGGTCGAACGTGGAGTGGATGACCTCGCCCTTCACCGTGCGCTGCATGTCGGTGACCTCTTCCGGCCGCTCGTCGACCAGGACGACCATGAGGTGGCACTCGGGGTTGTTCTTGGTGATGGCGTTGGCGATCGATTGCAGGATCATCGTCTTGCCAGCCTTGGGCGGGGACACGATCAAGCCGCGCTGGCCCTTGCCGATCGGCGAGATCAAGTCGATGATCCGGTTGGTCAAGTTGCCCGGATCGGTCTCCAGCCGGAGCCTGTCCTGCGGGTACAGCGGGACCAGCTTGGAGAATTCTGGCCTGGACGACGACTGCTCGGGGTCGAGGCCGTTGACCTTGTCCAGGCGGACCAGAGCGTTGAACTTCTCCCGGCGCTCCCCCTCGCGCGGCTGCCGGACCGCGCCCTCGATGACGTCGCCCTTGCGCAGGCCGTGCTTGCGCACCTGGGACAGGGAGACGTAGACGTCGTTCGGCCCGGGCAGGTAGCCAGTGGTGCGCACGAAGGCGTAGCCCTGGCTCTCCAGCACGTCCAGGATGCCGGCGATCGGGATCAGCACGTCATCCTCGGTGATCACGGGCTCCGGGTCGGCCTGGCGGTCGCGCCTCCGGTTCCTGTTGCGGTACCTGTCGCGGCCGCGGCGCCGTCCCCCATCGCCGTCGTCGTCACGGAACTGCTCCCCGGCGGGCCCGCGGCCGGCTGCCGCCGGCTCCCGGCGATCACCGGCCTGGTCGCGGCCGTCCCGGCCGCCGTGATCGCGCCCGCCCTGGTCGCGCCCGCCCTGGTCGCGCCCGCCCTGGTCACGCCCGCCCTGGTCACGGCCGCCCTGGTCACGGCCGTTGCCGTCCCGGCCGGACTGCTCCCTGGCGGCCTGGTCGCGGCCGCGCGGCTGCTGGTCATCGCGGCGCCCGTTGCGGCGCCGCCGGTCGCTGCGCTGCGCGTCACCCTGCGTGCCGTCACCGGTCTTCGGGCGGGTCTCCTCATAGAAGCTGAGCTGCTGCCCGGCCCCGTCCGCGCCGAGGCCGGCCTGGGTGGCGGGGCCTGCGCCGATGCCGGACGGGGCGCTGTCGCCGATGCCCGGTCGGGAGAATGTGTCTGGCTCCATGGCGTCCTGTCTCACCGGGCGGGTCGCATCGGCTCCCGCAGACGCGGCACGCTGGTCCGAACCCTTGCTGGCGGCACTGGCTTCCTGACGGGAACCTCCGCCCTGCCGGGCCTCGATGGCCCCAATGAGCTGGCCCTTACGCATCCGGCCTGCGCCAGGGATGCCTAGCGTCTGGGCGATCCGTACCAGATCGGGCATGACCATCGAGGAAAGGCCAGCGCCACCGCGACTGCGCGATGTGGACGTGGGCTCCGTCGCTCCTGCCGCCGCGGGGGGCGCCGAGTTACCGGCGGGGGCGTCCCCGGACGCGCTGATCGCGCCGCTGAGGATTTCGGTTGTGTCGCTCACTAATGGTCCTTCCATGATTCTCGGCCGCCTGGTTGAGCCCGGAGGGCCCGTCGACCCGGTATAGCGGCCCCGAGGGGCCGGAGTTGATCCGCGCTGTGAGTATCAGCCGTCAGATATCCGCGATTGCCGCAACGCTGTGCGTTCCTCCGTGCGTCGCAATGTGTCCGCAGGCCAAGGAGATGAGCCGGGAAAGCGTCCGGACGGCCGTACCGCTCGTCCGCATCCCAAGATCGCGCACTCCCGCCGGGCAGCCCGCACCCTTCGTACCGGAAGAGGGCGGAGCACCCTGCGTCAAAGACCCCGGGTACGGCAACAATACCGTCCCAGTGGAGTTTGCCGGATAGCGCCCGGTTTGCCGACGAGCACCCGAACCGGAGCGGGGCACCCGGTGCGCCACTAAGCCTAACACCATGAGGACTCACGGCATTCCTTCGCAGCCGTCCAAGTCACGCGGAAGAAGAGGCAACGGTCCCACGAGGCCCGCCAGCAGCCTCGGGCACCCGGCAGCTCAGTTCCAAGTGTGATGACGTGGCCTGGCGCTGCCGCATGCCCGGTCGCGCGGATTGCCGCTCGTCTCCCGCGTCAGCAGCCCGATGGGGACTCCGGGCGCAGGACACGCGCACCTTGCCGCTCGACGTCTAGCGAGTTTATATGCCATGCAATACCCGTTTCTGTGACGATTGAACCCAGGCTGTCCAGCTGGTGACGATGTTCACGCCCCTCGCGGGAGCCGAGGAGCACCAGCACCGAGGGGCCCGCCCCGGACACCACGGCGGGCAGGCCCGCGGCCCGCAGCCTGCGTACCAGCGCGTGCGTCTGCGTCATCGCGCCGCCCCGGTAGCCCTGGTGCAGCCAATCCTCTGTCGCATCGAGCAGGAGCGCCGTCGCCCCGGGGGGAATGGGGGGGCGGGCAGCCCCCCCATGAGCGGGGGGGGCCTGGGGGTCGTCCCCCCCGAGACAACACAGCACGGCCACCAGCAGGGCGCTCCGCCCGGCGTTGGCCGCCGCGTCCTGGTGCGGCACCACCTCGGGCAGCAGGCCGCGGGCCACGTCGGTGCGCACCGGGGACGGCGCGACGCAGACCACGGGCGTGATCCAGGACGCGGGCTCGAGCCGCACCATGCGCGGGCCCCCTGGGGCCGTCCAGGCCACGGTCAGCCCGCCGCCCAGGCAGGCGGCCACGTTGTCGGGGTGGCCCTCGAGGTCGGTGGCGAGCCGGAACACCGCGTCGTCGGTCAGCTTGTCCTGACCGCAGGCGGCCAGCGCCCGGGCGGCGAGGACGCCCGCCACGACGGCGGCGGCCGACGAGCCGAGGCCCCGGCCGTGCGGGATGCGGTTCACGCAGCGCAGCCCGATCCCCGGCGGCTGGCTCCCGGTGACGTCGAATGCCGCACGCATGGCCCGCACCACCAGGTGCTCCTCGCCGACCCCGGCCAGGCCGGCGCCCTCGCCCGAGATCTCGACGGAAAGCCCGGACGGGCGGACCCACGCGTCCACGTCATCGTGCAGGCTGAGCGCGAGCCCGAGCGAGTCGAAGCCCGGGCCCAGGTTGGCGCTGGTCGCGGGCACCCGCACCCGCGCCGGGCCCTCCGTCCAAGCCATACAGCTCCTCACTGGAAACTCATCAACACTTTGGCAACACCAGCATCTGGACCCGGTTCCGCATTCTCGGCCTTCATCCGCAACGATGTGACATCGCTACGGTTATAGCCGCCTCTATGCCACATCGATGCGGTTGTAGTGGCCCTGACGCCGCGGGCAGCGGCGTGCGCCTCGGGCCTGTGGGGCTGGCGGGCGACGCCGAGCTGAGGGCACCTGGGCCTAGGCGGCCGAGGGACGCCGACGGCAGGCTAGCCAAGGCCGAGGGCCAGGGCGGCGGCGGCCGTTTCGGCCGGGATGGTGGCGGGAGACGGGGCGCCGGACAGCGCCCAGTCGGGGTCCTTCAGGCCATTTCCCGTGATGGTGCAGACCACCCGGGAGCCCGGCGCGAGCTGGCCGTTCGCGCAGGCCTTCAGCAGCCCGGCCACGCTCGCCGCGGATGCGAGCTCACCGAACACCGCCTCCTGGGTGGCCAGCAGGCGGTAGGCGGCGAGGATCTCCCTGTCGGTCACCGAATCGATCAGGCCGCCGGACTCGTCGCGGGCCGCCTCGGCCAGATGCCAGGAGGCCGGATTGCCGATCCTGATCGCGGTGGCGATCGTCTGCGGCTGCAGCACGGGCAGGCCGGCCACGATCGGCGCGGCCCCGCTGGCCTGGAACCCGAACATCCGCGGCGCCCGGGTGGCCAGCCCGGCCTGCAGGTACTCGCTGTATCCCATCCAGTAGGCGGTGATGTTGCCCGCGTTGCCGACCGGCAGGCAGTGCACCTCCGGCGCGTCGCCCAGGTCGTCCACGATCTCGAACGCGGCGGTCTTCTGGCCCTGCAGCCGGTCCGGGTTGACCGAGTTGACCAGGGCCACCGGGTACTGGGCGGCCAGCTTCCTGGCCAGCTCCAGGCAGTCGTCGAACGAGCCGTCCACCTGCAGCAGCCGGGCGCCGTGCACCAGGGCCTGGGCCAGCTTGCCGATGGCGATCTTGCCCCGCGGCACCAGCACCGCGCAGGTGAGCCCGGCCCGGGCCGCGTAGGCGGCGGCGCTCGCGCTGGTGTTCCCGGTCGACGCGCAGATCACCGCCTTGGCGCCCGCGCCTGCGGCCACGCTGATGGCCACCGTCATGCCCCGGTCCTTGAACGAACCGGTCGGGTTGCCGCCCTCCACCTTCAGGTAGACCTGACAGCCGGTCCGCGCGGACAGCACCGGAGCGGGAAGCAGCGGCGTGCCGCCCTCGCGCAGGCTGACCACCGGCGTCGCGTCGGTGACCGGCAGCCAGCTCCGGTACTCGGCGATCACGCCCTGCCAGGGGCGGCCTCGCCGCTCGGCCTGCGGTTGCGGTTCGGTCATCGCCGCTACTCCTCCTCCCCTTCCACCCGCATCACGCTGGCCACGGCGCGGACCACGGGCAGCGCCTCGAGATCCCGGACGGTGGCAGCCAGCGCAGCGTCCCGCGCGGTGTGGGTCACGATCACGAGCTGGGCCTCCTCGCCCCGGCTCGTCTGGCGGACCGCCTCGATGGACACGTCGTGCCGTGCGTAGGCCTCGGCCACCGGGGCCAGCACGCCAGGCCGGTCGTCCACGTCGAGCGCGACGTGGTACCTGGTCAGCGTCTCCCCCATCGGCATGACCGGCAGCCCGGCGTAGGTGGACGCGTCCGGGCCGCGCGTGCCGGCCATCCGGTTCCTGGCCACCGCGACGATGTCGCCGAGCACGGCGCTCGCGGTCGGCGTACCCCCGGCGCCGGCGCCGTAGAACATCAGGCGGCAGGCCGACTCCGCCTCCACGAACACCGCGTTGTAGGCCTCGCCCACGGCGGCCAGCGGATGCGAGCGCGGGATCATCGCCGGGTGCGCCCGGACCGAGATGCCACCGTCGCAGCGCTCGCAGATGGCGAGCAGCTTGACCACCCGGCCCAGGGCCCGCGCGCTGCCGATATCGGCGGCGGTGACCTCCGTGATGCCCTCGCGGTGCACGTCCGCCGCGGTGACCGGGGTGTGGAAGGCCAGGCTGGCCAGGATGGCTGCCTTGGCTGCGGCGTCGAACCCTTCCACGTCCGCGGTCGGGTCGGCCTCGGCGTAACCTAGGGCCTGAGCCTCCTCCAGCGAATCGGCGAAATCGGCGCCGGAGGAGTCCATCCGGTCCAGGATGAAGTTGGTCGTGCCGTTGACGATGCCGAGCACGCGGTGCACGGTGTCGCCGGCCAGCGACTCGCGCAGCGGCCGCAGCAGTGGGATGGCGCCGGCCACGGAGGCCTCGTAGTACAGGTCGGCCCCGGACTCGCGGGCCGCGCCGTAGATCTCCGCGCCGTTCTCGGCGAGCAGCGCCTTGTTCGCGGTGACGACCGGCTTGCCGGCCTTCAGCGCGGCCAGCATCAGCGACCTGGACGGCTCGATGCCGCCGATCACCTCGACCACGATGTCGACGTCCGGACGGCTGACCAGTGCGTGTGCGTCCGCGGTGAGCAGCGCCCGGTCGATCCCCGCGGCTCGGCGGTGACCGATCCTTCGCACCGCGATCCCGGCCAGCTCCAGCCGGGCTCCGACCCGCAGGGCCAGGTCGTCGGCCCGCTCGGTGAGCAGGCGGGCCACCTGGGTCCCGACCGTCCCGCAGCCGAGCAGGGCGACCTTCAGCGTCCCGAGGGTCTGGTTCATCGGGATTGCGGCGCGGAAACCCGGGCCATCAGGTAAACCAGGAAACGCCGCTCCACCTCCCCTGGAATGTCAGTGCGATATGTTACCTTCAAGCTGTCCGCAAGAGCCAAGCGGGCATTTGCACTACCTAGCATGAAACCGCGGCAGGGCATGCCGTGGCTGCGCGGGGAGGCTTTCGGGTTGCCGGGCCAGTGAACCGCATATCTACAGCGCGATCGCAGGTCGCGGCTGGAGTCCCCGCCCTTTGGGGCGACGGAGGATGTCAACCGACGTCCAGGCTGAGCAGGTCGTCCAGGCTCTCGCGGCGGACGATCACGGTGGGATCGGCGCCCTCGCTGACCGCGACGACAGCCGGCCGGGGCACGTGATTGTAGTTGCTGGCCAGGGACCGGCAGTAGGCGCCGGTGGCGGCCACGGCCAGCAGGTCGCCGGGGGCCAGGTCGGACGGCAGGTACGCGTGCCGCACCACGATGTCGCCGCTCTCGCAGTGCCTGCCCACCACCCGGGACAGCCTCGGCGGCGACGAGGAGTCGCGGGAGGCCAGCGCACAGGTGTACTCCGCGTCGTACAGCGCGGTCCTGACGTTGTCGCTCATCCCGCCGTCCACGCTGACGTAGGTGCGCAGCCCGTCCACGTCCTTGATCGTGCCCACCGAGTACAGCGTGACCATGGACGGCCCGACGATGCCGCGGCCCGGCTCGACGGTCAGCCGCGGCCGCGGCAGCCCGGCGGCCCGGCACTGCCAGTCAACGATCTGGCTCAGGTGGTGGGCCAGCTCCTTGATCTGCGGCGCGTCGTCCTCCTCGGTGTAGGCGATGCCGAACCCGCCGCCGAGATCGAGCTCGTCGATCTCGATCCCGTGCTCGTCGCGGATCCTGGCCGCCAGCTCCACCACCCGGTGCGCGGCCACCTCGAAGCCGGCCGTGTCGAAGATCTGCGAGCCGATGTGCGAGTGCAGGCCGGCGAACGCCAGGCCGGGGCTGGCCAGCACGCGCCGGACCGCCTCGTCGGCCGCGCCCGAGGCCAGCGAGAAGCCGAACTTCTGGTCGTCGTGCGCGGTCGCCATGAACTCGTGGGTGTGCGCCTCCACCCCGGTGGTGACGCGGACCAGCACCTTGACAAGGGGGGTCCGGGGGGATGGGTCCCCCCGGTCGCGGGGGGTTCCGGGGGGTCGCCCCCCCGGGTCAGCACTGTCGGTCAGGTAGGCCAGCCGGGCGATCTCCTCGAACGAGTCGGCCACCACGTGCCCGACCCCGACCGAGAGCACGCGGGCCAGTTCCTCGAGCGTCTTGTTGTTGCCGTGCAGCGCGATCTGCTCCGGCGGCACGCCGGCCGACAGCGCGATCTCCAGCTCGCCGCCGGTGCAGACGTCCACGCCCAGCCCTTCGGAGCTCACCCAGCGCAGCACCGCGCGGGAGCAGAACGCCTTGGCCGCGTAGAACACCCGGGCCTCCGGTCCGAACGCCTCGGTGTAGTCCCGGCATCGCGACCGCACGTCCTGCTCGTCGCACACGTAGAGCGGCGTGCCGAACTCGGCCGCCAGCTCCCGCACGTCCGCCCCGCCGATGGTCAGCACGCCACCGGAACGGCGGGCACCGCGCGGCCAGATGCCGGGGAGCAGCGCGTTCAGGTCCGCCGGCGCGGCGGGCGGATGGTCGGCGGGCAGCACGTCACCGTGGCGTGGCCCGGCCGGGTGCGCGACACGGCTCATGCGGATCCCTTCGGGTTCGGCGGCCTACAGCCGATCGGGCGCGCCGACCTCGAGCAGCCCGAGGCTGGCGGCCAGCCCGGCCCGCGCCGCCGCCGCCAGCCAGAGCCTCTCGCTGCCGATGCTCGTTACTTTCCTGAAGCCAGTGGTGCTCATGGTGTCAATCGTCCGTGCTGCCAGCCCCTCCACGTACCCGGCGAACTCGTCGGGCCGGCCGCGGCGCGCGGCCATGGCCACCCGTTCCGGGAGCCAGGACAGCGCGTCGAGCAGCGCCAGTTCCTCCGGTCCGGTGAGCAGGCCCGACCGGAACTCCTGGGGTCCGGCTGGCCCCGCCCCCAGTGCGGAGGCCCAGCGCAGCACGGCGGCAGCGGCGGCATGCGCGTACCGAACAGCATAAGCGGGATTGGCGAGCAGGTGCCGCGCCATGACCGTGGCGGGCGGCGGGGCCGCGCCCGGGGGCGTCCGGGCCAGCGAGAACCGCACCGCGTCCGCGCCCGCGTAGCCGACGGCGGCCGCCACCGGCCCCGCCTCGCCCGAGGCGCTGGGCGGGCAGCCGGGGGGAGGAACCACCGGCCGTTCGGGATCAGCTGGGCACGCGGATCGGGGGCCGGAGGGAGGAACCACGGATCGTTCGGCCGAAAATATGACGGTCGCGTCCGCGGCGCGGGCGAGCCGGGCGGTCAGGTGGGCGGCGAGGGCCGCGCGGGCCCGCGGCCAGTCCGGCTCGGCGGCCAGATCGACCTCGACGGGGCCGGTCACGGTGCGGCCGCGGAGCGCGTCGCTGGCCGCGCAGGCGGGACCCGCCCGCGCGACCCGCACGGCCAGGCCGGACAGGGCTTCGTGGGTGACGGTGACGGTGACGTAGCCAGACCCGGTGACCTGCGCGGCCGCGATCCACGGCTCGCCGCCGAGCCTGGCCGCCAGCGCCGCCGCGACATCGCGCGGATCCTGCCCGAGCCGTGCGGCGAGGCGGAACGGGAGGCTGGAGGCGTAACTGCCCGGGACCGGCCCCGGGCGGAGCAGCGGGTCCGCGTCGTCGTGGCCGACTGCGGCGCAGATGGCCCGCCGGAGCTCGGCGGTGATCACTCTGGGTTGCGGCCGGCCAGCTCGCGGACGATGCGGATCATCTCGTTCGGGTCGAAGGGCTTGGTGAGGTAGGCGTCGGCGCCGACGTCGCTGGCCCGGCTCTTGTCGTCCTCCTGCGCGCGGGCGGTGATCAGCACCACCTTGATATGGGCCGTCTCCGGGGACTTACGTAGCTGGATCGCGGTCTCCCAGCCGTCCAGCCGCGGCATCATCACGTCCAGCGTGATGACGTCCGGGCCGATTAGTCCCACCTTGTCCAGGCAGTCCTGCCCGTCGACCGCGGTCGACACGTCGAACCCCTCAAGCTGGAGGTTGACCGCGATCAGCCGCCTGATCACCTCGTCGTCGTCGACGACGAGCACCCGTCCCAATCGCTGCGCCACTTGCGTGAGGGTAGCGTCTCCCGGCCGGTGGTTGGGCCTCTTACCAGCACATGTCCGTGCGAGGACGGTTGGCTGGTACCCTTTCGGAGGCACACAGCCCCCATAGCTCAGGGGAGAGAGCAACGGCCTCCGGAGCCGTGAGCGCAGGTTCGAATCCTGCTGGGGGCGCCCATCGCTAGCAGGGCTGAATGCGTTTTGACCTGCGGTAATGCGAATTACACCAATGTCATTCTCCGACGCGGGATGCCAGCGAAGGCCGTCAGATGACGGCTTCTGCGGCCCATACGCGGCCCAAATCACCGGTCCTCCCCCAGGTGCAGGGCCTGGTCCATGCGTCCGATCCACACGTCTTCCAGGCCTACGACGCACCGCGCGTAGACGCGGGTGAGGACCTCGACCGAATGGCCCGCCCAGGCGGCGACCTCGGTGGCCGGGACGCCGGAGTTGAGCCGCCAGGTGACCCCGGAGTGCCGGAGATCGTAAGGGCGTTTCATCAGCGGTGAGGCCAGTTGCTCGGGCGTGAGCGATGCGGCCCGGACCTTCTGCCAGACCTGCCACCACGTGGACGGCTGGAGCGGGTTTCCGCGCTCGGAGCGGAACAGTCTCCCGTCCGGGGCCACGCCGAACGTCTCGATGTGCGCGCGGAGGAGCTCGACGAGCTCGGGCGGGATCGGGACCTTCCGCACGGGCCTGCGGGCCGTCGGGCCTGGCCTGCCCTTGGTCCGGCCCTTCAGACCGCGGTGCTCGTGGACCTGGCCGTCGTCGGTGTACGCCTTGCCCGGGGCTGGGCTGGAGTCGGCGAAGATCAGGTAGCCCCATCCGCTCTGGGGCAGGTGGCAGCCTTGCCGGGTGAGCGCCGCGGCCTCGGACGGGCGCATGAGCGCGTAGAACATGCAGCCGTAGAACGCGCGGAAGCGCGGGCCCTGCCGCTTCCCGATCGTGTCGCAGGCTTTGAGCATCGACGCGACCAGCGCCGGGCTGCCCACGGCCCGCGGGTCGAGAGTGTCGTCCGGGGCTTGCGGCGGTGTCCAGCCTTCGGGCAGGTTGCCTTTGCTCAGCGGGTTCTGGCTGAGTCTCTTCTTGCGCACCGCATAGCCGAGGGCGCGGTGCAGCACCCGCCGGCGCCGGGAGAAGTACTCCGGGGCGGCGGGCTTGCCGTTCAGGTTGACCGCCAGGGCGTCGAGGACGTCGCAGACGACGGAGGGGTCTTCGAGCGCGCTGACCGGGCGTGAGGCCCGGGCTATCCACGCGATCGCTTTCGCTTCGTCGTCGTCCAGCTCGCCCGCGTGCTCGCCCTGATTGAGCTTCTTCCTCAGCGCGTACCTGAGAACGTCCGGGTCGGGTCCGCCTGCCAGGTCGCGCACGACGACGGGGACCACCCGGATCAGTGTTTCGATGATGGACACACGGGTCTTGGCCGCGGCCGCGGGCCAGGCCGACGCGGTGAACTCCGCGGCGTGCTCGTAGAACGAGACGTCCCGGCGTGTACGCTCCATCGACTCGGGCAGGCCCGACTCGGTATCGAACCCCTCCCCTTTCCTGGCCGCGGTGATCAGCTGCGCCCGGAACGACTCGGCGAGCGCCATGGTGACGAATGAGTTGCCGAACTCCCGGCCGGCCACGACCCAGCGAACCCGGTAGGGCGTCTTGCGTCCCTTCCGGGTCTGGATCTTCCAGGGGTGGAAGTCAAACGAGGTCGTCAAGCGATGTCCTTGTCAGGGGCGTCGAGCCATTCGTCGAGCCAGCTGCGCCGCACGCGGACCGGTCCGCTGCCGCCCAGGCGCTTGGCCTTGGGGCCGGTGCCCAGGGCCCGCCACCGGTCGAAGGTCCGCCGGGAGATCTTCAGCTCGGTGCAGACCTCGTCGACGGTCAGCCACTCGTCCCGCACGCCGTGCGCGTCACGGGGTGTCCTGGTTTTCATGTTCACCTCCTCCGTGCCGCGGAGCTTCTTCTCGCCGTTGCCCATGTCGGTCCTGCCGCTCGGTTGCGTGCCGTCGTTGCACGGGGATTGCATGGCCGTGCGCGTGCCGGTGCGGGATCGCACGCGGGAGTCGCCGGAGCATCTGGGTGCTCATCGGTAGAGGGCCTTGTACATGAGCTGTCGTTTCAGGACGCATCCGGCGGGCCCGCAGTCCTTCATGACCTGGCCGCAGCAGCGGAGCATGCCGGGGAGCCACCGGTCGTACAGGAGCAGGGCGTCGGCGAGCGGGGGGTGTTTGGTCCGGTAGATGCGGGTGAATTCGGTCATGACGTTGTGGAGCTCGATGACGACTTCGGGGTGGGATGCCCAGCAGTCCGCGACGGCCGCGAAGTAGGAAGGGTGCCATTCGCGCATGACGGCGACCCAGTTGGCCAGCTGTGACATGGCGGCGGTCTTGCCGTCGGCGTCCAGGGTGGGCCAGCAGGTGGCGGGTGGCCCTTTCGGGTCGCGTCCGGGCGGCGCGGCCAGCTCGCCGGCGAGCGTGTCGATCCTGGCGGCGAGCTCGCGCCTGGCGGTCTCGATGTCCTCGCGGGCCTGGCCGAGGTTGGCTTTCAGCACGGCGAGCTGGACCGCCAGCGCCGCGACGGCGGAGTCGGGGGTTTCGGTCATGCGGCCTCACCTTCGGCCCCGGGCCTGATCTGGGGCAGCGCCACGGGCTGGGGCAGCGGCAGGTAGGCGGGCGGGTTGATCCGCAGCCGGAATGCGGCCCGGCGCCACACCGGGCGGACCTTGACCGCGATCGGGGAGCGGTTCATGGCCAGGACCAGTGCCCGGGACTCGGGGAGCTGCCGTATGTAGGCGACCGGGACCACGGGCAGGGCCATCTCTCCCCCGTACATCCCGGCCAGCTTGGAGATCTCCTCGGCCATCTCGGCGTCGGTGTTGCCGCCGAGCACGACCTTGGTTCCGGCCAGGGCCCAGATCGCCTTGGCGGCGTCGGCGCCGTACCGGACCCGGAGCTGGGCGGGGGTGTGTACGATGAAGCACACCTGGATGCCGGACCCGGCCGAGGTAGCGAGCCAGTCGGCCAGCGGCACGGCGGCGGTCTGGGTCACCTCGTCCAGCGCGAACAAGACGGGATTCGGGATGCGCCCGAACTGGGTGAGGGAGCCGGCGAACACGCAGTCACGGTGAATCTTCTCAACCACGGCCCGGAACAGCGGCGCGGCGGCGCTCAGTTCGCCGGAGTTGATGACATACAGGGTCCCGTTGGCGCGGGTCCACTGTGCGGCGTTGAACGGCCGGATTCCCTTCCCGGAGACCGTGCGGCGCAGGGCCGGGACTCCGACCCAGGCCAGGGACCGGGCCATGGTCATGCGGATGGATTCTGCTGCCTTGCCGTCCCGCTGGATCTCCGCGGCGGCGGTCAGCAGTTCCGGGGAGGCGCCGGGGCGGGTCAGCGCGTCCCTGACAGGGTTGCCGAGCCGCTGGGACCAGCGCCAGACCGCGCTCATGTCTTCATCAAGGAGCGCGGCGGCGTGCATCAGCGCGGCCATGGCGAAGACGGCCTTTTCGAGCCAGAACTGCATGTCGCCGGATCCTTCGGTCGGCCCGGTGAGCGCGGCCGCGGTGCGGATCGCTATCTCCGGGTCCAGGCAGTCCGCGACGAGGTTGACGCGGAAACTCGAACCGATGCCGCCGATGCCTTCGGGGTTGAAGACCTCGACCGGGCCGAGCTGGGCCCTTTTGCCTGAGGTGAGCGTGTACAGGTCCGCGCGGGTGGTCGCCGCGACGCAGGCCCCGGGGTGCCCGTAGACCCGGTTGGCCAGGATGCCGGTTTTGTTGGTCCGCTGGGGCGCGATGATGCTCACCTGGTCCTCGCCGCGGCCGTAGACCGTGCGGCCGAGCTGGGCTCGGCCGAGCCGGACCGCGTAGGCCCTGGCGGGGCAGGTCAGCCGACCGACCAGCCGCATGTCCGGGCGGCAGCGGCGCCCGTGGGACAGGGCGGCCAGCCGGGAGAACCGGAACGTGATCTCCCAGTGCGAGGCGAACCCCGCGCCCGGGCGCAGCCGCAGCCTGGTCCGCCACTTCATCTGCCGGACCTGCTGGCCGGAGAACAGCGTGCACCGGATGAACAGCGCCAGGCACCCGAGGAGGGCGGCCAGGGCCAGGATCCCGTCGAGCTTGTTCATCGCTGGTCCCCTCGGCTGCGGCGATGGCGAGGTTTCCGCGGGCGAGGTACTGGGCCATGGCCGCCTCGATGCGCTTGAGCTCTTCGGCGATTAGGTCCGTCCGGTGCCCGCCTGCAGGCCGGCCAGGGGCGCGAGCTCGGCCGCGACCCGGCTCGCGGCCTCCCGGATCCCGTACTGCGGGTGGCCCCGGTAGCGGGACAGGAACGCCTGCTTCTTGGTGGCGAATTCGGTCGCGGGCTCGTCGCTGCGTTGGTCGTCCTCGCCGCTTTGGCCGTGGTCGTCTTGGTGCTCGTCAGGTCCGTTAGTGGCGGGGGTTTGGGTGGTCTGGATGGTTCCGGGGACCGGGGCGGCGTCGAGGACCATCCGCCGCAGTCCCGTGGCGGTTTCGGCCGGTGCGAGGATCGTCCGCAGGGCGTAGAGGGCAACCAGGGCGGCGAGCCTGGCGGCCTGGATCGTTGCGCGTCCTAGCCAGGCCCAGGCGGATTCGGTGTCGCCGGGGAGGACGTGCCGCCGGATGACGGAGATCACCCGGTCGGTGATGATGGCCAGGAACACCGGGGCGGCGGTGTAGGCCAGGACGGACCGCCAGGAGGCGGGGTCGGCGGCGGCGAAGTTCATCCCTGCTGAGGCGGCCGCGCAGATCATGATCAGGAACCGTTCGGCCTTGGATGCCTTGCCGCGCATCGCGAGCCCGATGCCCAGCGCGGACAAGATGATCATGCCCGCGTCGAGCATCGCGGCCTCGATCATGCTCGGGATGGCCGCGTTCTTGACCGCGAAGATGTACCGGTACTGGGCGTCGAAGGAGACGTACAGAAGGCCTGCGTCGAGGATGGCCAGCAGCCAGGTCGCGGCCATGATGAGCACGCTCCCGGGCGGCCGCTCGGTTCCGGCCAGCCTGCGGACGTTGGTGATGACCCGGCGTGGCGCTCCCCCGTCGCTGCTCTCGATCGCGAACAGCCCCGGGCCCCTCATGCGCCGGTCTCCGGTTCCGGCGCGGGATCGCCCGGTTCAGGTGGTGGCGGGCAGGCGGCGGCGCCGGGCCCGGTCAGGTGGGCGGGGTAGCGGTAGTCCGGTGAGCCGGGCGGGCCGGAAACCTGCATGTGGGTCTCGTGCTGGGCGCGCAGCCGTGTGACGTAGGCGTCGTCGGGTTCGGCGTAGCGGGCTTGGGCGCGTGCCGCGGTCTGGTCGGCCTGCGGGCCCATCGAGGCGGCGAGGTCCCGCAGTGTTTGCGGCGCGTCTGGCTGGGCGTTGATCTTGTCGGACCAGGCGCGGACGGCCGCCGCGCTGCCGGTCTCGGCCTGGTAGGTGGCGGCGCGCCGCCGGTCACGTTCGGCCCTGGCGTCGGGCTGGTCCGACAGCAGCCACTCGTAGAAGGCGTCGTCGCTCACGCTGCGGCCGTGTCGCCCGCCGGGGATCACAGCTCCGCCTCCGGTTCTGGCCCGGGTTCCTTCATGCGGGCGTGAAGCCGGTGGACCCCGCTGTCCGCCGGCGGCACGGAGATCTCCGTGACGTACGTGCACGGCTGGCTGCCGAGCCCGGATTGGGCTTGCGGATCGTGAGCGGCCATACCACCAGCGTGCGCTTGACGAAAGACAGTCGTCGGGGACGCGGCCTCCTCCAGCAGGGCTTCGGCCTTCGGAGTCAGGGTGTACGGGACCGGTGAATCCACAGACTGAGCAGGGTAAACGGCATCTGCTGCCGAAGTTTCGGCCTGTCTCGAAAAGTCGTAGATTTTGCGCACGTCGGTACCGGTCGGTCCGCTCGGGTGCGGCCGCCGCGAACTTGACGCTGGCCCGTTCTCCTCGGTGATCGGCGGCGTGGCCGCCTGGATGTCGTTCATGCGCCTGCCTCCAACTCGCGTTCAGGTTTCGGGATGAGCCCAAGAGTCAGCACCGACAGCCACCACTGCCGGTAAGCGGCGTCGGCCTGCTTGATTTCCTCCGGGGTCATGCGACGGCATGTCATCCGGCCTCCATTTCTCGTTCGGTTTCTGCGTTCGGCTTGGCGGCCCGGCCGGGGAAGTCGCCGGGCCGCGGGTCTGCGAAATGAGCGCGGCCGCCGGGCCCCCAGCGGCGCTCTTCGAGCTCGGCGTGAGGGATGCCGTGCACGACGGGTCGGGCGATCCTGGCCCACTGCGCCGCCTCGTCGGCATTGGCCTGCCGGTAGCCGGCCTCGAAGCCGGCTCGCTGTCCGGCCTGGTACATCTCGCGGGCCAGCTGGTGGCGGTAGGCGGTCTCGGCCTCGGCCAGCTCTGCCGCCTCGATCGCGTCCCGCAGGTTCACGCGCCCGCCTCCAGTTCCCTCGCCGCAGCGGGCCTCCGGGGATCTCCAGCTCTCGATGAGCGCGTCGACCAGCGCGTCCATCTCGGGGGTGATGCGCGCCGGCTCGGGTTCGGACGCTGGGATCATTTCCCGCGCAGGGACAGGAGCGGGCTTGGCCGCCTCGGACTCCATTCCGAAGATCTCGCGGAGCAGGGAACGCTCGTACTCGGTCGCGTTCTCCCATTGGGCCAGGGCCTGGTCCTTCGTCAGCTTCCCGGACTCGATCTCCCGGGAGGCCCTGCACACGCCGCACCTGCGGGCGGCACCCCGCTCCTTGAGCTGCTGTTCGCGGTCCCTGGTGCCGGGCTGGACATCAGCTACGACCCACCAGCCCCCGGCCTCGCGCTGGACCTGGGTCAGCCTGGCGCCGCGCCCGAGCGTGTGCTGGGTCAGGCGCCGCGCCAGCCGACCTTCCTCGGCCCACCCTGTGTAATGCTTGGCCAGCTGGACGTCCGGATCGCCATAAGGCGGCCAGAAGTGCAGGGTATAGACTTCGCCCGGCGTCATCGCCAGCCAACTCGGCGCACTGCGGCTCATCGCTGCGCGCCTCGTGGCCGATCAGCTTCTCCGGGATCTGGTCCGAGGAACTCGTTTAGCGGCCGATGTGTGCCAGCTGTGGCCTGTCTCAGGCAGCTCGGGCAACGCTGTGCCGTGAGTCACAGCAGCTCTATCTGGCTGGGCATATAGCGTGCTAGCTTGCATGGTGGGGTCCTGTCGCAGGGGCCTTGCCCCCTGGGTGATCTTGGCGGATGGTCCAGGGGGCCTTACTATGCCCTTATTTGCTTGGGCATATCTCATCGTGATGTTACGCGTTGCCGGTGTCAATATGCTTGGGCAAATAACCTGAGGAGACTTGGAGCTAAAGTTGCCGGCAGGAACTTCGCGCTACTTGGATATCGCCGCTGATCTGCGGACCCGCATCCTCAGTGGCGAGTGGGAACCAGGAGCGAACCTGCCTCGCATGGCGGACCTGGCGCGGCGGTACGGCGTCAACCGGGACACGCTGGCGCGGGCGATCGCCATCCTTGAAGCCGAAGGGCTGCTATGGGCCGTCCCGCGCCGGGGGACGATCGTACGGCATGGCATGTCCAGGCCGCGGCGGCCGCGCGGGAACTACGTCAAGCGCAACGAGGGGACGGACGAACCCGGATACAGCTTCCCGAGCGCCAGCGCTCAGGAAGTCTGGGTGCACCATGTGCCGCGCGTTGCGAAGTTGGAGAAACTGACGGACCCGCGGCTGGCCAGGATGCTCGGCGTGCCAGAGGGAACCGAGGTGATGCGTCGGCACCGGGTCACGGGCCCAGCAGGTGAGCCTCCGTTTCAGACGAATGACTCCTACATTCACCCACGCGGCGTCGCGGACGCTCCCGAGGTCGCCGGGGCGGCAGCGGCACCTGGTGACTGGTTGTACCGGCTGGAGGCAGCGGGTCACTGGCCCATCTCGTGGAGAGAAACGCACCGGGCCCGGATGCCGACTAAGGAAGAGGCGGACGAACTGCAGATCCCGGTCACGATGCCCGTGCTCGAGATCGTCCGCGTCGGCACGTCGGGAAACGATGAACGGCCACTTGAGGTCACCGTCTACGTGATCCCGAGCGATCGCGTCGAACAGGTCGTAGTGCTCGAGCGCGCCGAGAATGCGGTCGAGCCCTGGCCTGAGTCGGCCGACACAGCACCGGACGTTAGCGGGTAACCGCCGCCGCGGCCGCGCCGAGCGCCACAGGTTCGGCACGCTGGGAGCCGACGCTCGGATCCCGGAAATCGATGACGATCACGCTGACGTTGTCCGGTGCTCCGGACTCTTCGGCCAGCGCGACGAGCTGGCGCACGGCGTCGGCGGGATTGGTCGCGGTCGCCAGGACCGTGTCAATCGCCTCTGTGCTCACCACCGGGCTAAGGCCATCGGAACAGATCAGGTAACGGTCTCCGGCGCATAGCTCCCGAAGGCCGAGATCCGGGGACCGATCCGGGCGGCCGTCCAGATACCGCGAAAGCACCGGCGCCAGGGGCCCGGCGTTGGAGACGAGGTTGCCTAGGACGTGGTCCTCGGTGATCTGGCGCAGCCGACCGTTCCGCCGTCGGAAAGCTCGAGAATCGCCGATGTGGGCTAGTGCGGCTACGTCACCGGACCAGAGCATCGCCGTGAGCGTGGTCCCCATGCCGAACCGTGACGAGTCCTCGGTGGCCCGCCGCGCTACCTCTGCGTTCGCCTCTGTCACCGCGTGGCCGAGGACCTCTAGCAGGGCATCGGCGCCGACGTCTGCGTCATGCGCGCGCAGCGACTCGATCACCGCGGCGCTGGCGACCTCACCTGCGGCGTGACCGCCCATGCCGTCAGCAACAGCGAACAGCCAACGGCCTGAGTAGCCCGCATCCTCGTTGTTCCGCCGGACGAGACCCGTCTCGGAAGCAGCAGCCGCAACCAAAGCAAGTGCTGCGGTCATCTCAACCTCCCGGTTCAGCGTCCGTCTCGTAGGGCAGGCCATCACCGTAACCCAATCTGGGTAACGTAATCGGACGGGCGTCGTGCCGGTTCGGGTACCTCGGAATTCTTCCGCGTCAGATCCCGCTCGCCACCCGACTCATACCGGCTCGACGCTGGTTGCCATGCCTGCGACGTTGCCCGGGAGTAACCATGACAACCCTTCGTCGACCACCTCATCGGGCACGCGGCGAGCAAACTCACGGCTCCGGAGTCCGGCTACCCGATCAAGCGAATTTGTGCCTCCCGCCAGCTTCAACTCAGCCGTTCGTCGCTGAGATGGCCAGGTTCATTCCGCGTATATTCCGGATCATGGTCGTCTGCGGCCACCGACCGTCCGTTTCTCAGGCCGGACATACCCCCAGGTCGCTATGCAACGTGCGTGCGTCAGGCGTTGTCGCCGGTCGCCTAAGCTCGCCGTTGGTTGCTGCTGTTGCTGTCACCGTTGCTGTCAGCACAGCCCAGGCTGATCGCGGGCAGGCCGCCCCGGCGTGTCGACTTGGACCAGGCGGTCATCACCAAGCCGAGCTGGCCTCTTCGTCCCGAAGCCAACGCGCGATGTGGTCTACCACCAGTCTTACGCTGTCTGACCTGCCTTGCACCGTCCGTGGACGTCCTCTGGCCTCCGCTTGTATCTGTGGCGGTTGTTACTCAGTTAGTTACTCACCTGCTAAGGGGCGCGCTCGACCGGCGCGGCCCATGTCCCTAATGGTTTTCAAGACCGTTCGTAACTTACCGTCCGCTGATGCTCCTACCTGGACTTTCAGCGTGTCCACCGTCTGCGTCGCCCAAGATCATCCCGCGCATATCCCGTGAGGTCCCAGGATCGTTGATGCATGATCCGCATGGCTGAGGATGTGACCGCAGTGCCGACAGCGCCGCCTCGGCCAAAGGGTGTGATCGAATACCTAACAGGATGATCGGATCTCCAAGGGAGCAGACCATGGCAAAGGCCCTAGCACGACATCCGGCACCGCCCCCGGCCACGGTCGCCGACGTCATGCAGCCACCGGTCACGACAGTTGAACAGAACGACCACGTGGCCGCGGCCGCCTACCTCATGAAGCGCGCGAATGCGACCGCCCTCATCGTCACGCAGGCGCAGACCGGCCAGCCGATCGGCATCATCACCGATGCCGACGTCTCTCACGCGGTCGCGGACGGAAAGAACCCAAACGACGTCCGGATTTATCAGCTGATGACTACTAACCCGACCGTCGTCAACACCACCACAAGCATCCGTGACGCGGCCGAAGTCATGACCAGCAGGCGTTTTCGGCACTTGCCAGTCGTCGGAGACGTCGGCCTGGTCGGCATTGTGGATATCACCGACGTATGCCGCGTACTGCTTGAAGCCGACGTATCCGGGGCGGCCGCCGCCGAAACTAACCACGCAGAGGAGGAGGCGCCACCTGATCCGTAGATCAGTGCAGCCTGTCCAGCCAGTACGCCGGAGTCCGTAACCGCAGGTCAGCGTCCATCAAGAGTCCGACCTGGACGCCGATATCCGGTGCGGTCTTTCCAGTCTGTGAGAGAACCGTGAGAGCTCCTGCTGGCCCCAACGTCAGGTGCCTTGCCTCTTGGCATCCTCGGCCAGGACTGCCCGCTTTTGGCCCTGTGTCTCCTACGACCTCGGCTCGACGACCCTGGTCACGACCCAGCGGTGCTTGCCGATCTTGCGGTCACGAATGAAGCCGAGCTTCTCATAGGTCGACAAGGCACCATTGAACAGGAATCCGGCAGGCACCGCGTCGGCGCCCTCCGGGTATCCCTCGACGGTCCCGCCGCCCAGACCCGCGATGAGATCGAGCGCACCGGCGAGCGCCGCCGTGGCCACCCCCTGACGCCGGTGTCCCTTACCGACGTAACAGCACGCGATCCGCCAGTCCGGC
The DNA here is from genome assembly GCA_963808615.1 of uncultured Actinomycetota bacterium. GTDB lineage: Bacteria > Actinomycetota > Actinomycetes > Streptosporangiales > Streptosporangiaceae > Palsa-504. Next base: position 1,634,731 of record CAWEGV010000012.1, on the reverse strand, counting down.
GAGGCCGTCCGGCCTTTGTCGTACGCGGCGCGGTTCTTTATCCGCGGCACCTCCTCGGGTGCGCCGAACTGGCACCAGCCCACGCAGTCGTCCCCCTTGTATACGAGGGCGGCATGCGCCCGGCCTTCCCGCACCCGGCGCTCCTTGGCAGAACGGTTGTGGCCTGGGTCCGTCCGGGAATCGTCGTCATGGAAGCCCATGCACCAGCAGCCACCGAAGATGCCGTTGTTGCGCTTTACCAGCGTGGCGAACGCGGCCCACGTTGACTCATCGAGAGCCTTCACGGTATACGTCGGTTCGGCCATGAAGTCCAGCCTAACGCGGGCCACGACACCAGCCTCTTCGTCCCGAACTAGGGGCGCCGCTGGGTGTTTGTCCGTCGTCCCAGCTAGCTGAGTGTGCTGACGGTCGCTGCTGTTGGCGGCTGTGCGGGGACGTTGCTGTACTTCCGTGCTGTACGGTCTACCGCATTAGCAGCTCGGAGCGTGGCCGTCCGGATCGGTTCAAGCTGGACCGACTTCCCGGACCGGTCCGTCTTGGACGCCTTCGCACGGTTCTGAACTGCAACCCGAACTGCAACCCGGACCGTTAGCGCCGCTCGAACTGAGCTGCTTCTTGATCAGCCCACGCCCACGCATCTCCGGACGTCGGCACCAGAGCTAACACGTGTTACGATTCTTATACGAGCAACACGCGAATGACGAGCAACATACGGAGGATGGCATGGATCAAACAGTGACTGACCGCATCGAGGAGCAGCTGAGGTCGGCCTTCCCCGCGGGCGCTATCGAGCGGGTCCAGGTGCTGCAGTACGGCGACGACCCGGAGGTCGAGCCGGGAGAGACCGCGGTCCGGGCCTTTATCGCCCGGGCAGGCCGACCGGAGGGCAAGGAGGCCGACAAGGAGACCGTGACCGCATTCGAGCAGGCCAACCGCCCGGTGATCATGAAGATACGCGACGAGCTGCCCCGTTTCATCGGGTGGATCGAGTTCCTCCCTGACCGGCCAAGCGGGGCGCCCAGGCCTCATGGCCCCATCCTCAGGATCGGCGGCCGCGGGGGACGGGCGAGGACACCGGACGAGGTATCGGAGGAACTCACCCCGGTGATGACCCGGCTCGGCCCTGCCGATCTGGCGACCGTGGACACCCTGATCACCGCAGGCATCGCGAACAGCCGCGCGGAGGTCCTGCGCTGGGCCGTGGGCCGCATCCGCGAGAACCCGGCATACGCCCAGCTCCAGGAGCGAGTGCACGAGATCGACCAACTCAAGGCCCGGTTCTAACAAGGGTCAGGCCTCCAGCCACGAGCAGCTGACCCGTCGCTTGTAAGAGCCTGACGCGAGGAGTCATACCGGCCTGACCGTCAGATCCGTAGTTCCATGTGCGGGCATCCGGTCCCGTTCAGATCAGTCCGTGACCTCGGTCGCGTCCCTGCCCGTTGTTCATGCCCGTTCGGATTCCCTCAAGGTCGTTCGCCCCGGCGGCTCCCCGCGTGGCTCCCCGCGGCACGCCCCGTGATCACAACTAATGGTTTCACGAACGTCCGTGGGTCACGCCCCGGCACCGCTGCTAGCTGCCCCGTCGGCACCCGGGAATGGGTCGCCAAGCAAGATCATCCCGCGCATATCCCGCGACTAGATCGATGACCGGTAATTCGGCGCTGGTCGTGGCTTTGCGGGCGGGTGAGGGCGGGGCGTCAGGCCCGGCCTGCGGACCGGAGGTAGGCGTGCAGGTTCTGCACGAGGACGGTGATCTCTGGTTCGGTGCCGCGGCGGGCGGCTGGCCATTCGTCCACCCGCTGCCACCAGTACTCGCGAGGGGTGCCCGGATACCTGGGTAGCAGGTGGATGTGCAGGTGAGGTACCCGGTCGCCGATAACGGCCGCGTACACGTGCTCGGCGGCAGCCACCTCGCGCAGCGCCCGGCTGGCCTGGGTGCACCACCAGCCCACGGTCCGCGCTTCGGCGCCGGTGAGATCGTCCAGGCCTGGTGCGTGCCGACGGGGTTCCACGAGCAGATGGCCGAGGTAGACAGGGCCGCCGGAGCTGCCGGGCGCGCCGGGTGCCAGGTGGGAGACGATGGCCAGATCATCCTCGCCGACTGGGCCGCCCGGTAGCAGCGGTCCCCGCTCCTGGTGCTTGCGGCAGACGAAGCAGCCTGCCGCGGCGTTCCCGTGGCCCATGGCATGATCTTCGCATCCTGGGCAGTCGCCGCGCCCGGCTGCCCGTGGGGTCGCCAGCCGCTGGGCGGTGCCCAGCCTCGCCACGCGGGGGGATGTCAGTGGTCGTAGGCGATCAAAGATCTTTTGACGGGCGCGCCGATCTGCCAGTTGTGCCAGATCGCGGCGTTGAGGGCGAGCAGGCGCTGCACAACGCGGGCCCACAGCCCGGCCGGGACCCGGCCGCCGTGGCGTTCGAGGCCGAGCTGGTTCTTCAGCGCCCAGATGATCGCCTCGACCCGCTGCCGCAGCCAGTTCGGGAAGTCGCGGGGGTTCTTCTCGTCTTTGCGGGCCGGGCGGATGAGGGCCAGTTCCAGTCCGGGGCTGGCGAAGAACTCTTCGGTACCCTCGCCGGACAGGCCCTTGTCAGTGACGATGGCGGTGCCGGGCGCCGGGCGGTTGGCGGGCTGGCGCTGGAGCATCGTGCGGGCCTGCTCGCGTTCGCCGAAGAGCTTGGGGTTAGCCAGGCAGAACCCGGTGACGGTCCCGTCGCAGGTCACGATGAGCATCAGCTTGGAGCCCCAGTACCAGCGGGAATGGCTGGGGCAGTAGCCGTATCCCGCCCATCCGAATAGGTCAGAGCGCTTCGCGGTGACCGCGGAGGCGCCGCACGGGATGGGCGTGGCGTCCATCAGCCGCAGCATCTCCCCGGCCCCGGGGGTGTGATCGGCCAGCCACCGCAGCGCGGTCTCCATCAGCGGAGCGAGGGCCTTGACCCGCTCGTTGTACTCGCTTTGGAGAAGCAGCCGGGGGAACAGGTGCCCCACCCTGGCCGGGGCCGCCCGCAGCCAGTGCCGCTCGTCGTCATAACGCAGCAGGACCTGCGCGACGGCCATGCAGACCAATTCCGCGTCGGTAACCTCGGGCGGCTTGCCCGGCCCGGAGCGGACCAGGCCGAGCGAGGGGATGATGCGGTCGGTCAGCTCGACGTAGAGTGCGGTCAGGAGAGTGTCCAGGTCGGCGATCACGATGACTTCCCAAGGTCAGACGTGTGTAGACACGCCGATCTTGGACACTCTTCGCCTGTCAGTCACGAATCAAGAACGGCGTGTCTCAGCACGCCATGACCTGCATCGAATTACCGGTCATCGATCTAGGCCGCGGCGCCTGGTTGACCGTGTTGATCATGACGCTATTGCCTTCGGGTTTCGCTGGCCCGCGCCTGCTCAGGGGTGACGTCGTCCGCGGCGGTGCCTAGACGCTGGCCAGGAACCACCGCCCCGGGGCTGCTCAGGCGCTGAGCCGGGACGCCGCCCTCCAGTGGGTGCGTGGAGTCGGTGTCCGCCGGAGCCTGGCTGCCCCACTGCGGGTGGCTGTTGGCCCAATTCACCATGACCAGCATGAAGGCGAGCGCGACGACCGGGACGATGATGATGGGGATGAGGTCGGCTGTGGTTCCTGACACGTCGGCGCTCCCTTCGAGACGACGGTTTCAGTCTGGTGCGGCACCGGGCAGATCGCGCCAGTGAAGACCCTGGTCTTATACCCGCGGGAATACCGCGGAACGCCCCGCCCAGCGATCCTGGCGCCGCGTCTGGGCGCCTGGCCATGGCGGTGCCGCCCGCCCGCATCGGGAGCATCATGAAACTGACCCACGACCCTTTGCTTAGGAGGTCTGCGGCCTGGTTCCGAGTAATTGTCAATACCTGTGGATCAAGATCTTTTAGGCGGCTTCCGGCTGGGCTTCCTCGGCGGCCTCGTGCTCGGGTCGTTCGGCGAGCTTGCCGTTGACGAAGGTCGCCCCGGCGCGGACGAGCGCGACCAGGTGCGGGGCGTTGACCATGCGCCAGCGGCGCTGCGCGGACTCGATCAACTTGAAGGCCATCGCCAGGGCGGCCGCCTTCGACCCGTGGCTCTTGGTGACCCTGGTCCGCAGCCTGACCGTGGCGAAAGTAGATTCGATCGGGTTGGTCGTGCGCAGATGCACCCAGTGCCCGGCCGGGTAGTCATAGAACGCCAGCAGCTCCTCCTCATCCTCGGTGATCTTCGCGGCGGCCTTGGGGAACTTCGCGCCGTAGGCGGTGGCGAAGGCCTTGACCGCCTTGCGGGCGTGGTCCTTGTCCTCGGCGTTCCAGATCTCGGCCAGGGCCTTCTTCGCGCCCGAGTGCGCGGACTTCGGCAGCGCGCCGAGCACGTTGGCGATCTTGTGGAACCAGCAGCGCTGGGTCCTGGCCTGCGGGAAGACCTCCCGGGCGGCCTTCCAGAACCCCAGCGCCCCGTCGCCGATGGCCAGCACCGGGGCGCGCATGCCGCGGCGGGCGCAGTCGCGCAGCAGGTCGGCCCACGACTCGGCGGACTCGCGGTAGCCGTCGGCGAGGGCCACCAGCTCCTTGCGCCCGTCGGCGCGGACCCCGATCATCACCAGCAGGCACAGCTTGCCCTCGGCCAGCCGGATGCCCAGGTGGATCCCGTCCACCCACAGGTAGACGTAGTTGGCCTGCGACAGGTCGCGGGCCGCGAACGCCGCGGCCTCCTCCCTCCACGTCTCGGTCAGCCTGGTCACCGTTGACGAGGACAGTCCGGCATGCGAGCCGAGGAACTGCCCGAGCGCGGGCACGAAGTCCCCCGACGACAGGCCGTGCAGGTACAGCAGCGGCAGCACCTCGCTGATCTGCGGGGTCTTGCGCGCCCACGGCGGCAGGATCGCCGAGCTGAACCGGTTCCGCTCGCCGGTGGCCGGGTCGGTGCGCTTGTCGTTGACCCGCGGCGCGGTCACCTGTACCGCCCCGCCGCTGGTCAGCACCGTCCGCGGCTCGGCGGTGCCGTTGCGCACCACCAGGCGCCGGCCGTCCTCGTCGCGCAGGTGAGCGAACTGACCGATATAGGCGGCGACCTCGGCCTGCAGCGCCGCGGCCAGCATCTGCCGGGCACCGTCCCGCACAATCTGGTCGATCACCGACGACGGCTCCCCAGCCGGCCGCGCGCCAGCCACGTCAGGGACTACTGTGAGCATGGGTGTACCTTCCCGGCCCGGCGTTCCAGCGCCGGCCATTGCTTGAGACCTCTACGACTCGGTCACCGGGAAGGTACACCCTCCACGTCCCTGCCCTTCCCGGCGGATTAGGTTTCAAGCATTGCTCCTGGTTCCGGCGAGCTGGCCCGTCCCAGCTCGGGTGCAGTGTTGGCTTCACCGCGAGTGACCGTGAGTCCCCCCAGTTTGCCCTCCAATCGGGCACGCCGCTTCCGGGAGCATCTGTTCCGTAGTAATGGGCACATCGTCCAAAACCATCCATAGTGGTCTGTGCGCTGGGCCGATATTCCACGGTTGTCCATACGCGGCCAACGCTGTCCACCCTCAGGGCAGCAGTATTGGCAGCAGTCACGGCGAACGGCACCGATCACCGACCGCCTGCTCCCACGGTTGGCGCCGACGCTGCGCCGTTGCGGCGGCGGAAAATCCATCGCCGATCGCCGGATGCACGCATTACTGTTTTCAGGCAGGTAACAGGGATGACAGGTCACTGGCGGAGAGCGGCATGGACAAGGCAGTGATCGATCGCCTTGTGCAGCAGGTTAGGTCCGCCTTCCCCGAAGGCGCGATCGCCCGGGTTCAGGTCCTGCAGTACGGCGACGATCCGGAGGTCGAGCCAGGTCAGGCCGCGCTGCGGGTCTTCTTCGGCTGGCCGGGCCGGTCCGAAGGCAAGAAAGCCGACCCGAAGACCGTCCACGCGTTCTGCTCCGCCAACGCCGCGGCGCTCAACGTGCTGCGCGAGGAGCTGCCTCGCGTCATCGGATGGGTTGAGTTCCGCCCGGAAAGCCAGGCCGGGGCGGCCGTCCCTCATGGCCTTTCCTACCGGATCACCGACCGCGGTCGGTCGGCCGCCGCACGCGATGAGGCGCTGGAAGACCTTAATCCCGTGATGGTCCGGCTTGGGTCCGCGGACCTGGCGACCCTGGACAGTCTGATCACCGCGAGCATCGTGAATAGCCGGGCCGAGGGTCTGCGCTGGGCCTTGAGTCGCATTCGCGAGCACCCTGGCCCTACACCCAGCTCGTAGAGGCTTCTGATCCGTAGATTCCTTTGCGGGCATTCGGTCCTGTTCAGATCAGTCCGTCACCTGGGCTTGTGCCTATAACCGTTGTTCAGGCCTGTCCGGAATCTCAGAAAGTCGTTCGCCCCAGCGGCTCTCAGCGCGGCTCCCAATAGCGCATCTCGGGGGCACGCTCCTGATACTTAGTCCACGAGCTCGTCGGCGCGGCACCGGCAGGTGAGCTACCGGCAGAGGAGGCACAGTGAACGTGGCACACGGTGCCAGTGGGGCGGTTATACCAGATGACGTGGTTGCCCGCCTGACCGAGATTGCGGCCACAGTGGCGGCTAGGCACGCGGACCCGAAGCCAACCTCGGCCGCCGCGGTGGCTACGACCCGCAATAAGGCCCTAGAGGCGCTGGCAGGGTATGGGACGCAGACGATTCCCGGCGAATTGGGCACGGTGCCCGTTTACGCAGTGGTCATGACCGGCCGCTTCACCAGTCCCCGCACCGGTCCTCCCAGACGGGACAGACCAGTTCCCCGGCCGATGACTGGGTCCTGCCTCCTCATTGTCGTGGAGGCGGCAACGCTGGAGCTGCGTGATATGGGCGTGCGCGACTGGCATCCAGAGGCGGCCCTTTCGCGGCTCGGGCCGGTAACCCGGCTGACTTGGTAGCCCTCGGCCCGGCTGGCCTGGAGCGTTTGGACACTGACCCGTCGCGACAAAGGCCAACTAGCTACGCAAAGCTACGCCCGCAGGACAAACTCAGTAGCTCCCGGGTCCTTAGGCCTACCGACGACCGGCAGCCGTTGACCGGGGCCAATGTCGGGGATATCCTCGAAGATGTCGTCGTGAGCGATGACATGATCCGTCAGACAGGCTAAAGCAGTTTAAACCCTAGGCCAGCCGATATGATTGGAGACAGCCGTGCCCACTCCTCCGACAATTTCTGAGGGATCACGGGGCGAAGTGGTAGAATGGGCCCAGTACCTGTTGGTCCGATTTGTTCTCAGCGATAACCAGATCGACGGAATCTTCGGTCCGGTCACAAAAGCGGCGGTGGAGCAATACCAGACGTTTAAGCATATTGGTGTCGATGGGACAGTGGGGCCCATCACCTGGGGCGCGTTGGGCGGTGACCGTCCTCAGCCGCCTACTCTCCAGGAGGGGGCAACGGGGGCACTAGTCGAGCGGCTTCAGACAGTATTGAACGAGATTCCTAGGAGCACGCCCCCACTTGTAGTCGACGGGGACTTCGGCCCCCTGACGGCCGCTGCGGTGAGAAGTGTGCAGCAAGAGGGCGGCATAGAGGTTGACGGCGTGGTCGGCCTGCAAACGTGGGCGCTGCCGGTGGGAGCGGCCGGACGGGTGGTAGCTGACGAGTGTGGCGTCACTCCACCATATACAGGCGGCTAGCATTAGTCCCTTCACCTCAGTGGAGGCTACTTCCGCGAATGGGAGGTGCCTGGTGGCTCGAGGGCGTAGTCGCACTCGGGATCGCGGGCTGGGCGATCATGGAAGGGCGCCGGGCGTGGGCCGGGAAGTCGTGCAGCTGCTCATGCCAGCTCGGTGATCACTGCACAACACTGCCATGGCCTTCTGATCCGTAGCAAGATTCCGGCCGTCCAGATCAGTCCGCAGTTGTCAGAAAGGCCCGCTCACAAGGGCCACGGGCGGATGCCTGGTCCAGCTCCATCCAGGGCCATCCAGATCTGTTGTTAGCAAATCCGTTAGCAAGATCAGCCAGCCCGCGTCGGTTGCCCTAATGGTTTTCAGAAGCGTCCGTGATTTACTGTCCGCCGCTGCTCCTGCGTTCCGCATAATTCGGCCGATCTGGAGACTCCGTTGCAGTGAAACCGCAGGTCAGGAACCGGTGACCTAGGAACACGGCGAGGATGGCCTAGAGAAACGCCTGCGTGGTGTCTGCCCTGCGCTCCGGGTGTGATGGTGTATGGTCTGGCCGCTGGACTGCGGCATTGTCTGTGGGCCGCTGATCGCGGGCGGCGAAGTTTCGACCACATGCGCCCGCACGGTGAGCGTGCGGGCGCTTGGACATCCCGCAGTCTGGTACGGCAGCCTCCATTCGTTATATGAGAAGGACAATCGCGGTGTTGCCGCGAAGACCAGATCCTGCCGGTCCGCCAGGTGAATGGGAGGGTCAACGGTCTGTTACCTGCTTGCTTTGCTGAGCTGTCCTTGGTCTTCGATGATCGTGGCGGCTACCTTGACCGCGATCTCGATGGCCCTGGCGGCGAGGGGGGAGTGGGTGCGTCCCCTCTCCCAGAGCAAGAAGATCTCGCGTGGCGGGAGCGGCGGCTGGAGCTGGTGGACGGAGAGCGTGACGTCGGCGCGGATGTCGTGGCTGAGGATAGCGAGCCGTGGCAGCAGCGCCGTCCCCATTCCGGCTCGCACCATGGACAGTACGGCTTCGTTGCCCACGGTGCGGAACACGATGTGCGGCCGGACGGCGCCGCGTGCCAGGACCTGCTCGACCCGGGCCTGATCGCAGATCGGCGGGTAGGCCACCATCGGGGCGCCGTCGAGCTGGGCCAGCGGCACCGGGCCGCCGGGGAAGGCGCCGGGCCTGGCCACCAGCAGGTACGGGTCGTCGAGCAGCTTGAGGTGCTCGACGTCTCCGTCGACGCGGCCGTCGAAGAACATCAGGTCGAGGTCGCTGACCTGAGGCTGATCGGTCTCCTGTTCGAACATCCTGATGTCGCAGCCAGGATGCTCTTCCCGCAGCCTGCGCACCACTGGCGGCAAGATCACGTTGGACACGCTCTGGAAGGTTCCGATGTCGACCCGGCCGTCGCCGGCCTTGAACCGGTCGAGCGCGGCTGCCATCGCGGCCGCCTTGGCCAGCAGGTCGCGCCCGTGGGCCAGGACCAGGGCGCCGAGCGGGGTGACCCTTACCGGCTTCGGCCCGCCCGGCCGGTCGAACACGGCCCCGCCGACGGCTTTCTCCAGTGCCGCGATCTGCTGGCTGATCGTCGACTGGGTGTAGCCCAGCCGGGCGGCGGCCCGGCCGAACGAGCCCTCATCGGCGACGGCGGCCATGGCGGCGAGATGCCGCAGCTCGGCATCGGACACGGCTCAAGCCTAGCCCAGGACATCGCTTTTTGCGATCAAGGTGATCGAAATCTATCGCTTTTCATGATGTTTTTCGCGGCTTAGCGTGGCTGTCATGACCGATCAGCTGCTAAACCATCCCCGGCCCGCCACGGCCGGCCCTCGGGCACGAGGCGCCGAAGCCGCCGCGGAATGCGATCGCGCCGGCTCTGACCCGGCGCGCCGGCCGCAGCCGGCGGTGGCGCAGCGCGACAGCCGGGCGCCGGATCACGGCAACGACGGCGGTCCGGCACGAGACGGGAAGCAGCTAGAGCGCACCCTGGGAGTGCCCGGGCTGACCGTGCACTACATCACGTCGGTGATCGGCACTGGCGTGCTCATCCTGCCTGGGCACGCCGCCCAGAGTGCGGGACCGCTCTCCCTGGCGGCCTGGGCCCTGCTCGTCGCCTACTCCTACCCGTTCGCGCTCGTCTTCGCCCGCCTGTCGGTGCGCCATCCCACCAGCCAGGGCCTACCCGGGGTCGTCCAGCTCGCTTTCGGGTCCCGCTGGTCGCGCCTGACCTCGCGGTACCTGATGCTCACCGTGGTGGTCACCAATCCGGTCCTCGGACTGGCAGCGGCCCGGTACCTGCTGAGCATGTGGTATCCCGCCCCGACGAACCTCCAGGTGGCAGCGGCCGGCTTCGGGTTCGTGGCCCTCTCGGTCCTGTTCAACCTGCTCGGCATCCGGGCCAGCGCGCGTGTTCAGGCGGCCGTCCTGGGTGCCCTGATCGTGTTCCTGGTGCTGGTCATGGCCGTTGCCCTGCCGCACGCGCAGGCCGCCAGGCTCAGGCCGGTCGCGCCGCACGGCTGGACCGCGCTTGGCCCGGCTCTTATCATCTGCTTCTTCGGCTTCATCGGCTGGGAGAATGCCGCCCCGGTGGCCGAGGAGGTCCTCAACCCTCGCCGGACCTTCCCGCGCGCCATCCTCAGAGGCGTCGCGATCGTCGGATTCCTCTACCTGTCGATGGCGCTCACGGTGGTGCTCGTGCTGCCGCGCGATACCACCGGCTCGCAGCAGATCACCGCCTTCTCCACCCTGCTCAAGATCGCCAGCGGCCACGCGCTCTCGCAAGTCGGCGACATGGTCGCGGTGGTGCTGCTGGTGCTGTCCATGAACGCCTGGACGCTGGGGACCTCGCGTGTGGTCTACTCCCAGGCGCGCTCGGGGCTGCTGCCGCGCAGGCTGGCACGGGTGTCGGGACGCGGTCACGCGCCGCGGGCGGCGCTGCTCGCGCTGCTGGCTGGCTACGCGGTCCCGGTCGGCGCCCTGGTGCTCAGCGGGCGCGACGAGAGCACCCTCATCACCGCATCGTCCGCCGCGTTCCTGCTGATCTTCCTCATCAGCTTCCTAGCCGCCGGGCGACTCCTGGAAGGAAAGACCATCCGGTGGTGCATCCGCCTGGTGACCGCAGGGACACTGGCGTTCCTGCCCTTTTCCGGAGTCAGCATGCTGTATGCCGCGGCCATCGCGATCCTCGCGGCCGGACTCGAGTACTCCGTGACGTGGACCCGCCAAGCGGCGAACGCAGCCACCTGCCGGTCAGCCGCCCGGCCCGCTAGCGATCCCCGGCGCGCCGCAACACGGACACAACAATAACCAGGGAGGAAACCAATGAGCGACCTTCAGGCCATCGCTGACCGCGCCGAGATCGAGGCGCTGCGCGGCGAGTTCACCGACGCGGTAATGATGCGCGACTACCATCGCGTGGCCTCGCTGTTCACGCCGGACGGCGTGTGGCGGATGCCCAAAATCCCCGTCGAGCTGGCCGGACGGGAGGAGATCCGCGCCTGGGGCGAGCGGGTACCGGCCTTCGTGGATTTCCTCGTGCAGACCACACACCCGGGCCCGATCCGGCTTGACGGCGACGCCGCGTCCGGCCGGGCATACATGCAAGAGCTCATCCGCCTCCGCGACGGCACGTCGGAGCTGAACTACGCCATCTACCACGACCGCTACCGGCGCACCTTGGACGGCTGGAAGTTCACCGAGCGCGTCTACGAGGTCAGATACCTCGACACCACACCGCTGGCGGGCTCGGCGCCCCGCGCAGCCGGGGGCGCCCGCTGACCCGCTGACCGAAAACACGTCGACGGCGAAAGGAAGACGGTGACCACAGCAACACCACCGTCCCCGGCCGCTCGGACCCCGTCCGGTGCACCAGCCGGCTGCCCGCCTGGCGGCACCGCCATCAGGCCCGCGCCGCCTGGTACCACCAGCGCATCCAGCCCGCCCGCACGCCGGGATTCCCCGGTCATCTAGCGAATGGCTGCCACACCGGCTAGAGCGATGTATGTGAAGACGTCGATCCGGAAGACCAAGAACGGCGCGGTCCGGTACCTGCAGCTGGCGCACAACGAGTGGGACGCCGCTGCGAAACGGTCGGTGCCGAAGGTGGTCTACAGTTTCGGACGGCAAGACCAGCTCGACAAGGACGCGATCCGGCGGCTGGTCGCGTCGCTGTCACGGCTGCTGGAGCCCGGCGACGCGCTGTCCACGGCCGCGGACGGCGAGCTGGCGTTCCGCGAGTCCCGGCCGTACGGCGGCGCGTACGTGCTTGACGCGCTGTGGCACCGGCTGGGGATCGGGAGCATCCTGGCCGGGCTCGCGTCCTCGGGGCGGGGCCGGCCGCGGGATGCCGCGGCGGCGGAGCGGGTGCTGTTCGGGCTGGTCGCCAACCGGGCGCTGGCGCCATCGTCGAAGCTGGCGGCCGCTGAGTGGATGAGCCGGGACGTGCACATCGACGGGCTCGGCGAGGTCACCGACGACGCCTGCTACCGGGCGATGGACTGGCTGCACGCCGTGCGCGGCAAGCTGGAAAAGCAGGTGTACTTCGCCGTCGCCGACCTGCTCAACCTCGAAGTGGACCTGCTGTTCTTCGACACCACCTCCACCTACTTCGAGCTGGAGGACGCCGACGAGGAAGTGGCCCGGAACTGGCGCGGCGAGAAGGCCTGCGGAGACGACGCGGACCCGGACAACGCCGCGGGGTTCCGCACCCACGGCAAGTCCAAGGACAGCCGCGATGACCTGCCGCAGATCGTGATCGGCCTGGCCGTCACCCGCGACGGCATCCCCGTGCGGTGCTGGTGCTGGCCCGGCAGCACCTCCGATTCGGCGCTGATCCGCCAGGTCAAGGACGACATGCGGGACTGGACTCTCTCGCGGATCGTGTGGGTCGCCGACCGCGGGTTCTCCTCGGCGCGCAACCGCCGCTTCCTGCAGCGGGGCGCCGGGAGCTACATCATCGGGGAGAAGCTTCGCTCGGAATCGCCGCTGGTCAAGGCCGCGCTGTCCCGGCAGGGCCGCTACCAGGCCATAGCCGGGAACCTGCAAGTCAAAGAGGTCCGGCTGCCCGACGCGCCCGACCGGCTCGTGATCTGCTACAACCCCGAGGCCGCCGCCCGCGACGCAGCGATCCGGGCCGACCTGATCGCCAAGCTGAAGGAGACGATCGCCGGGACCGACACGCTCACCGCGACGAAACGGGCCGAGCTACGCGGGAAGATCTCCATGATGCCTGGGCTGAACCGGCTCCTGCGCGTCACGCCCGGCGGACTGCTGCGCGTGGACAAGTCCAAGGCCAAGGCCGAAGAGAACCTCGACGGCAAATACCTGCTCCGCTGCGCCGACCCGCAGCTGTCCCCCGAGGACATCGCCGTCGGCTACAAGCAGCTACTGGAAGTCGAGCGCAGCTGGCGGGACATGAAGCAGATCCTGGACCTGCGGCCGGTCTACCACCGGCTCGAAGAACGCATCCGCGCCCACGTCTTGCTCTGCTGGCTCGCCCTCCTGCTCATCCGCGTCGCCGAGAACGCCACCGGGCAGACCTGGCCCGTCATCCGCCGGGAGCTTGACCGCATCCACCTGGGCGCCTTCACCGGGCCCGCTGGCACCTTCCGGCAGCGCACCGAACTGTCCAAGCCCGCCCGCGACCTGCTCACCAAGCTCAGCATCGATCCGCCCGGCAAGATCCACGAGCTCACCCCCGCCACCTGACGCCCCACCCCGCGCCATCCGCGTGGCCCTAGAGACACGCCCCGCGGGCCGCCATACTGGCATTCCTGCAGATCAGAGCCGCAACCCGAGCTCTAGCCGCAGCGAATTACGCGGAATCCAGGCTGCTCCTGCCCGGACTTTCAGGATGTCCGTCGCCTGCGTCATCCAAGATCATCCCGCGCATACCCCGTGAGGCCAGTGGCTGGCTTGTCCTTCATCCGGGTTCGTCTTCGTTCAGCTCCCGGGCCTCTTGCTGGCGCCTCTTCTCGGCTTCCCTGAGCGCGGCCATCCAATCGGGCTCGCCACCGAGGTCGAGCCCGCGCAGGAGGAGGTCGAAGGCGCCCGCCATCATGGTCTCGGGGTGCTCATCGCCCAGGACGCGGCGGCGGCGGGCGATGAGGTCGTCGTTCAGCTCCCGGGCCGCATGGTACTCGCCCAGCCCCATCAGCGCGCCGACGAGGTAGAAGGCGGACCGCAGGGTGTCGGTGTGGTCCTCGCCCAGCACCCGGCGGCGGCGGGCCAGGATGTCTTCGGCCAGCTCCCGGGCCGCCTGTTCCTCGCCGACCCGGCCTAGGAGCACGACGAGGTTGCTGGCGGAGGCCAAGGTGTCGGGGTGGTCCTCGCCCAGCACCCGGCGGCGGCGGGCCAGGGTATCTTCGGCCAGCTCCCGGGCCGCCTGCTGCTGCCCGCGGACCCCTTGCAGGCTGAAGGCCAGGTTGTCGGCGGAGTCCAGGGTGTCGGGGTGGTCCTCGCCCAGCGCGCGGCGGCGGCGGGCCAGGGTATCTTCGTCCAGCTCCCGGGCCGCGTCGCGCTCGCCGACCGCGCGCAGGCTGATGGCCAGCCCGTGGGCGGTGGCCAGGGTGTCGGGGTGGTCCTCGCCCAGCACGCGGCGGCGGCGGGCCAGGGTGTCTTCGCCCAGCTCCCGGGCCGCCTGCTGCTCGCCGCGGTGACCAGCGCTGCTGGCCAGGCGCTCGGCGGAGGTCAAGGTGCCGGGGTGCCCGCTGACCGCGCGCAAGCTGAGGGCCAGGGCGTCGGCCGACGCCAGGGTGTCGGGGTGGTCCTCGCCCAGCACGCGGCGGCGGCGGGCCAGGGTGTCTTCGTCCAGCTCCCGGGCCGCCTGGTACTCCCCGGCCGCGCGCAAGCTGACGGCCAGGTTGCTGGCGGCGGCCAGGGTGTCGGGGTGGTCCTCGCCCAGGTCGCCGCGGCGGCGGGCCAGGGTGTCTTGGTCGAGCTGCACCTGCGCGCTGCCGTCATCACCAGCCATCCCGGCATTGTCGCCCCGGCGGCGGGCGCGTGCCAAGCTACCCCGGCTGCCGCCACTCCACAGGTTGCCGCCCGGTACTACAGTCCCGGTTCGTGATGTAGCGCGTGTGTGATCATGGTCTGCCAAGACCCGCAGTGGGCGGCGAGACGGCCACCTGGGTGATCATGCTTTGTGCGAAGACAAGATCAGCAGGTGGCCGCCGCGGCCATCGTAGAAGATGGCCGCTGGCTGGGGGTACTGCGGGATGACTTGCAAGCGCTGCTGGCGCCGGTGTTCTGCCAGGCGAGGTCGCGCCTGGCGGCGTTTGCTTACATCGGCGCGCTGCTGGCCGAGCCCGCAGACCACCGGTCGTGCTGGCAGCTCGCCGAGGCGGCCGGGCACGGGTCGCCGCGGCGGATGCAGGCGCTACTGGCCGAGCATGCCTGGGACTGGAAGGCGGCGCTGCGCGCGGTGCAGCGGTTTATCCTCGCCCAGCTGGGCGATCCTGGGGCGGTGCTGGTCCTGGATGAAACCGCGGAGCTGAAGAAGGGGCAGATGACGGTGGGGGTGGCCCGCCAGTACGCCGGGATCACCGGCCAGGTGGAGAACTGCCAGACCGTGGTGAACTGCGCGTACGTCACCGCCCGCGGGCACACGCTGTTCGATTTCCGGCTGTACCTGCCGAAGGCCTGGTGCCGGGACCACGTGCGGCGTCAGCGCGCCCAGGTTCCCCGCGACATGGGGTTCCAGACCAAGACCGAGCTGGCCACCGAGATGGTCACCGGGGCGGTGAAGGCTGCGGTGCCGTTCGGCTGGGCCGCCGGGGACGAGGTCTACGGCCGCAGCTCCAAGCTGCGGGCCGCCTGCGAGGACGCCGGGAAGGGCTACGTATTCGCGATCCCGGCGAACTTCACGATCCGGCTCCCCTGCGGGCGAAGGGTCACCGCCGGGTCGCTGGCCCGGCTGATCCCGGCCCGCTGCTGGGAGACCCGCTCCTGCGGGCGCGGCTGCAAGGGCCACCGCGACTACGCCTGGGCCTGGGCCGCCACCTGCTCGCCCCGGCACTGTGTGCTTCTTCGCCGCAGCATCGCCGACCCCTCCAGCCTGGCGTTCTTCTACTGCCACCCGCCCGCCGGGCGCGCCGTCCCGCTGAGCGTCCTGATCGCCGTGACCGGGAAGAGATGGCCGGTAGAAGAATGCCACCAGCAGGCGAAAGGCCAGGCCGGCTTCGACCAGCACCAGGTCCGGCTCTGGCACTCCTTCCACCGGCACACCGTGCTGTCCATGTCCGCGCTCGCGGTCCTGGCCGCCGCCACGCGCCCGCCGCCCGCACCGCCCGCCGCGGCCGGGCCCCCCGGCGCCGGCCAGCAGCCCTGGGACTGGCGTGACACCGGGATCCTCCCGGCCAGCGCGGACCAGCCGCCTCCCCGTGACCCCGGCCTGGTCAAGGTCAGCGTCCCCGAAGCCCGCCGCCTGCTGCGCCTGGCCGCCACGCCCATGAGCAGTGCCGCCCGCCAGCTTGGCTACGCATGGTCACGATGGCGGCGAAAACACCAGGCCTGCGCCCGATTCCACCACTACCAGACCCGGCTCCGCGCATCCCCGGCATAAACCGTGATCAGGTCATAACCCGGAGCTGTACGACTTGGCAGCCGGGGCGGGAATGCACGGGCCCGGCTGACAGACTTGGGACATGGTTGCTGGCGCGCCGTCGGTGCGGCTGTTGCAGGTGCCGTATGATTCGGGCGTTTTCGACGCCCGTATGGGCTCCGGGCCGCTGGCGCTGGCCCGTGCGGGCGCCGCGCAACGGCTTCGCGGCCTGGGACACGCGGTGGAGGAGGTGCTGCTCGAACCGGCCTCATCGCCTGGCTGGCGCGCAGAGCTGAGGACGGCGTTCGAGTTGCACCACGTCATTGCCGCCGCCGTCACCGCCGCCCGGGAAGGCAGCCAGATCCCGCTGATGATGTCGGGCAACTGCAACGCCACGCTGGGGGTGCTCGCCGGGCTCGCCCATCCCGGGCTACGTCTGGGGCTGGTGTGGCTGGACGCGCACGGCGACTTCAACACCCCCGAGCTGGACCAGTCCGGGTTCCTCGACGGGCAGGGGCTGGCCATGGTGGTCGGGCGGTGCTGGCAGGCGCTGGCTTCCGCCGTTCCCGGCTTCAGCCCGCTGCCCGAGCAGCGGGTCCTGCTCATCGGAGCGCGCAGCCTGGATCAGGCCGAAGAGGCAGCACTGCGGCGATCGGAGATCACCTGGCTTGCGCCAGCGCAGGCCCGCGACCCCGGCGCCATCACCGCCGCGCTGCAGGTCCTGGCCGGCAAGGCCGACGTAGTGCATTTCCACGTCGACCTCGACGTGTACGACCCCTCCATCGCCCCAGCCAACAGTTACGCCGCCCCAGACGGGCTGCTGGCCCACGACGTGCACCGGATCGTGCGCCAGACGGCCGGCCACCTGCCGGTCGTCTCGGCGGCGCTGGCCTCCTACGATCCCGCGCTGGACCCTGCCGGACGGATGCGGGACACCGCCCTTGACCTGCTCGGCCAGCTCGGCCAGCTCGCCAGCACAGCGACCCCGCTCCTGCTCGAGCAGCCATAGCACGCCATCAACAATCCCGGCGAAAGCCAGCCTGGCCACTGTCTCGGGCGTAGGTCACAAACCCGGGCTGTAGTACCGGCGAGGCCAGGGCAGCCTTCTGACCTGTAGTAGTGGGCATATCGTCCAAGGCTGTCCATTGCAGTCTTTGCACTGGGCCCGGCATTCCATAGTTGTCCATACACGGCAGGTGTTGTCCGCCGCCATGGCGGCAATTGTCCTGGTAGTTGCAGCGAGATATATGCGTCAACTGACGGATTCAGAGTATGAAGGTACGTTCAGGCCGGGTTAGCCATGAGCCGCCTGGCCGCCTAACAGGAGGTGCCGGATCATCAGCGGGCCCTTTTTCGGCCCGCCCTGTTCAGCCTGTTCAGGCTGCCTCCTCGCGGGGGATGTCCCACCGAGATCCCGCGAGAGGACCAGGGCGCGAGGGTCGGCGGGACTCCGGCGATGCGGCATGAACGAGCGCCACGTTTACAAATCCGTTTACAAACCACATGCAGAAGGCCCCCTCTCTGTTCGAGAAGGGGCCTCTGGCCTTGGTAGCGGGGGGAGGATTTGAACCTCCGACCTCTGGGTTATGAGCCGACCGACGTGCGTCTCCGCTATCTCGGGCAGTCTCCGGTCACCGCGTTGACCTCGGCCGACCTGCGGCGTGAAGTCGTTTCCGGCCTTCTACATCTCTCCCGTCTCAGGTTGTCCCGCTGCGTCCGGTTTACAAATCGGTTTACAGAACCGGTTCTTGACCTGTGGCTTTCTGAGCTTCGACGACCACCCAGGTCCGCGTGCCGGCCATCAGGCCGTACTTGCAGACGACCGGTTATAGGGACCGGATGACCAGCTCCGCCGCGGCGTTACCAGAGATTGTCAGCCCTCAGTGGCAGCATCAGGGTCATCGGTTTCCCTTAGGATGGAATCATGTCAGCAGATGCCCTAAGCCGGGTGATTCACTGCCCCCACTGCGGCCAGGAAATCCGGCTCGATGAGGCGATAGTCAACCAGTTCACCGAACCTTTGCGCATCCATTGGGAAGAGGAGGTGCGCCAAGTAGCGGAGCAGGCCGAGACCAAGATCACGAAGCTGGAAACGCAACTAGGGCGCGTGAGCAAGGATCTTTCCAAGACACAGCGCAAGACCAGGACAGGTTCTGCCACTGAAGAGGGCTATGCACGCCAGGACTTGTTCGCCGACGAACTGCAGCGTCGGTTTCCGCAGGACCAGATCACTCCGATCCACCGTGGGATGGCGGGTGCCGACGTCACCCAGGTCGTTCGCCAGGGCGAGTCCGACTGCGGAGCGATCTTGTGGGAAGTGAAGCGTGCAGCGACCTGGGTACCTAGCTGGCCCGCCAAACTCGTCGCCGACCGGGACGCGGCACGCGCTCTTATAGGTGTCATCGTGTCCGAATCGCTCCCTGCGGGTATCAGCAGCTTCGGCCAGATCGGCGAAGTATGGGTGTCCAGCTTTGCCGACGCCGTGGACCTCGCAGGTGTGCTACGGGAGCTGGTCGTCACAGCCTGGCGCTACCGAGTCGCTGCGGCCGGACGGACAGGGAATGCCGAGAAGGTGTTCAATTACGTGATGACAGGGAGCTTTAGCCAACGGTTCGTCAGGCTTACTGGCCTCGCGGCTAGCCTGCTCCAAGACATTGACCGGGACAAGCGGGCGTTGGAGCAACGATGGAAGCGAACCGAGGTCCGTATTCGAGAGATCTTGGATATTCGTGACGCGATCGGCGACGACCTGATGGAGGTGATCGGCGCTGACGCCGAGCTACCCGCCGCGTTCCGAGCCGAGCTTCCCGCCGCGGAGATAGATTATGAACTACCGGCGCCACCTCACGGCCCACTATGGGCGCTCGACCCCCACGGACGGCAAGCATTTGATCCGTAGATCAATGGTGCCTGTCCGGCCAGTGTTCCGGCGTCCGGAATCGCAGGTCAGCGTCCTGCTAGGTGTCCGGAATGGACGCCACAGTCCCGTACCGTCTGTCCAGTCCGTGAGAAATCTGTGAGAGACGCATGCCTGTTGCCAGCATGACAGCATCGCGGCGTGATCCGCGACCGTCTTTTCAGGCCTGGCATAGCCCAGGTCGTCACAAGATGTGCGAGCGTCACGTGCTGTCGCTGATCGCTGCCGTTTGCCACTGGTCGCTGCGGTTGCTGTCAGTAGCGCCAGATGGCCAGGCCCCGGTCAGAGCTACGGTGGTCCTGCGGCAGTGGGCCGGTGGATCTTTACCCTGCCTGGTCCCGAGGGGCCGCGCGTTCGGTTGTGTCAACCGTGCCGGCGCTCCGCGCGTCATCCTTGCGACGGACAAAACAAAACAGGGAGGGATAAGGCTCATGCACGTACCACGTCTCCGGGCGCTTGCCGCGGGGGCAGCGTTCGCTGTGGGCATCTTGGCATTGACCGCTGCGTCGGCATCGGCTGGTACGGTCCCAGCCAGGGCCGCTCGTCAGGCCCGACCGAGATCGTCATCAGCGCGAACACTCAATACGGCACCGTGCTCGCGGTCGGTAATGGCCCGTTCGCTGGCTTCTCGGCGTATTTCATCAGCAGCGATTTCGATCACCATTTCGGCTGCACTGCGGTGCTGCTGCACCTGGTGATCGGGCCGATCCAGTGCACGGGCCCGGCGACCAACACCAACGTCGAATGGCCCGCGGTGCTCACCAGCGGCCAGCCGGTGGCCGGTCCCGGCGTGAAGGCGTCATTGCTCGGGCAGGTCTTCCGCAAGGGCGTGGGCGCGCAGGTCACCTATGCGGGCCATCCGCTGTACCTGTTCGACCCGGCTCCCGGCCTGGCATCCGGGCAGGACGTCAACGAACCTGGCCTGCCGCCCTGGCACGGAGTCTGGTCCCTGATCCACCCCGACGGGCGCGCGGCGGCTATGCCTGGCCAGCTCACCACCACGGTGATCCACGGCAAGACAGTGCTCGCGGCCCTGTACCCGACCGCCCTTGCGGGACTGGTCGCCTTCCCCGTGTACGAGTACTCGCGGGACAGCTCCTCGGTCAGCAGGTGCGACACCGGGGCCTGCGCCCGCGCGTTCCCCAGCGTACTAACCGACGGGTTCCCTGGCATCTCGTCAGGCCTGTTCGGCAAGGGCAGGGTGGGTATCCTGTGGACGGCCCAGGGTACTCAGGTCAGCTGGGACGGGCACCCGCTTTACCTGTACAGCAACGAGGCCCTCTTCGCGAATGGCGTGTTCCATCCGCTCGGTAACGGCAACGGCGTGGTGGTCAACGGCGGCACGTTCAGCCTCATCGACGTCTAGCCAGCCAGACCTGTAGGGGGCCATGTCCCTGAGAGACCTGGCCCCCTACACTCATGTCCGGGCCCTGTCCGGTCGCCCAGCCTTCTGATCCGTAGTTCCATGTCCGGGCATCCGGACCCGTTCAGAACAGTCCGCGACCTCGGCCGCGTCCGTGCCCGTTGTTCATGGCAGTTCGGAATCCCAGAGGGTCGTTCGCCCCGGTGGCTCCCAGTGTGGCTCCCAGCGGCACTCCCGGTGGTCACAACTAATGGTTTTCAAGAGCATCCGTGGTTCGTCGTTCGACACGGCCACTACCTGGGCTTTCAGCATGTCGACCCTCTGCGTCGTCCAAGATCATCCCGCGTATATCCCGTGACGATATCGATTGGCCTCGCCGGGCGCATGAGCGCCCTTGTGGACTCGCCCACTCCTCCCCCCAACCCGACCGCTGCCAAACTCCAGGCGGCGTACGGGTTCTGTCAAGATCCTCTTCGCGTGTACGTTCACCCGGCACCTTCACCGCAAGTCGTTGCCCTGCGGTCACAGAGGGTCTTGACAGGTTCCGGGAGTCCCGTATCCTCCTACGGCGGGTTGGGGGGAGGCCACCTACACTTCCACCCGCATACCGGCTGTCGGCACCCCCGGCCATGAGCATCTGATCCGTAGCCAATGCCGCGCGTCCGGATGGTCCGTCAGAATCCGTATCCGCAGGTCAGAATCCTGCCGGTGTCCGGCATAGACGCCATGGTCCCGTACCGTCCGGTCAGTCCGCGAGAAAACTGTGAGAGACTCCTGCCCTTGGCGGCGACCGCAGGGCGCTGGCGCGACCCTCGACCGTCCGTTTTTCAGGCGTAGCGAAGGCCCAGCTCGGTGAGGAGAGCCGAGCGTGGCTGGGCACTTTAGGGTGCCGACGATAGGCGTTGGCTGCTGCCGTTGCTGTCATCGTTGCTGTCAGCACATCGGTCCGCCAGACCGCCGCGTAGCCTGTGCTGAAGGCCAATGACCCCTCGCTTGTAAGGAGCCGGGATAATGGCGGCTATATAGCCTGACCTGCCGTTTTCGTTGACCGCACATGATCTGGTTTGACCGCTCACTACCCTGGCAAATGGCACGTTAATGGCACGATGATCTTGAGAGCCGTGTCCGTCCACCAGCAGATGCGGTCGCTGGGTTATGAGCACCATGACGCACGTCTTGCTGGTCCCTGGGATACCGCTGCGTCTCGCTGACCAGGACACGACGAACTGAGTCGTCTCACGCGGCGCGCAGCATCTCCGGCGTCCTGCAGGGTCTCGTTGGCGAATCCGTTAGCAGACCCGCCGCGTGGCCTGCGGGTTTCTGCCCCTTCCCCGTCTTCTCGTAGCTGCGATGTAGTTGTCTACTCGATTCCACCCGCGGTGTCGGGGACCGCGTTTTGGCGCGTCAGCAAGATGACGCTGCTCACCAGGACGAAGATCAGGAACAGCACGAACCCGATGAGGTCGAGAACGAGCCCGAACGATGCGATGACGCCGCCGAGGCCGAAGCCCTGGAGGAAGAACAGGATCCCGGCGAGGATCGAGGCCCACCCGAGCCAGCGCGGCAGGACGCCGCTGCCGATCACGAGCACGCCTGCCGCGAAGGCAAAGAGGCTGCCGAATACGTCCCCGACGCTGTCCAGGCCATAGGTCACCAGGTACAGCGCGTAGGACACGCCCTGATCGTGGTGGAACCCGAACGACGCGAGCTTCGCGCCGAGCAAGCCGAAGATACCGATGTCGCTGACGGCATGCAAGGCAATAAAGAGCGCTCCGCCAGTTAGCACCAGGGAGCCAAGGAACCGCGGCCGATCTGTGTCCCGGCGCAGCAGGTCGTGCAGCTTGGCCAGGTAGATCAGAAACATGGCGGCATAGACGACGGATAGGTATGCGATCACCAGCAGCTGCCCGCGGTGGTCGTAAAGCGCGTTCGCGATCTTCGCCGCCGAGGCGTTCTGGCTCACGCCGCCGCCGAGCAGCCCGACCACGGTCTCCGCCACCAGCGCGATAACGTAAAGGATGCCCGCCGCCCAGGCATACCGTCCCACGCGCTAGAGGTCCGCGCCGCTGCCACCATGCCATCTTCCCCCATCCTCCCCTTGCGGGCCATTACGACCCGGCGTTCACCACAGACCCACGTCCATGCGAGCGGCGAAGACCTGCAACGGGGCCAGGCGGCGCTCGCCGTTTAACATCGCCCCGGCGCTGGCCGACCACGAGGTGCTCGTCCTCAAGGTCGGTGTTCGTGGCAAGCTCTTGCAGATCGTATCCCCGGTCCTGTAGGAGTGGGCAGAAGTAGACGAAATAGCCATCGCAAGGATTGGTGGCGGAGCAAGGGAGGCTCTATGGGTAAGCGGCTAGGCGCGCTCGGCGCAGTCATTGCAGTGGTGGCACTGGCGGTTGGTATAGCTCTTCCCGCTGCAGGTTCAACTGGTCCCGCCGCTCAGGATCAGACCATCCGCGTGACCGCCGTCGACACGGAGCTGAAGCTCCTTGATCTTGGTGGCCCGGGGTTCTCCCTTGGTAACGAGATCGTGCTCTCCCAAAAGCTGCTGCAGGGCGCAAACCAGGTTGGGCACGCGGGTTCGGTGTGCACGGACGTGTCCGTGGCGCGCCAGGAGGCGCAGTGCATCGCTACCTACTCGTTCCCCGGCGGGCAGATCACCGCCCAGGCGCTGGTTATCCTTGGCTCAACGGCGCCGTATGTTGCGCCCATCACTGGCGGCTCCGGCAAGTATGAGGGTGCGAAGGGTGAGCTACACGTCCAGCTGGTCTCGGCAACCGAGGGGATAGGGATACTGACCTTCCACCTGGAGCACTGACAGGCCGTTCACCTTTCCCCGCCTGCCTCGTAGGCGCGGCGACCCTGGCGAGTGGCAGCCGGGAGCGGGACAATGACGCACCGAGGAAGACGGGCCGTGGAGTACCCGGTTGCGTGGCCGGGTGAGTCTGGATGATCAGCGGTGGTCTGAGGGCGTGGGGCCGGCGCGCGCCGGCCGGGGCCTCCCCAAGGCCGCAGGTCGGCGCTAGTGCCGGCCCGCGGCGCCGCTTGCGGCGCCGCCTTGATCTAAAAATACGGCTCTATTCGGCAACGCGACGCGGTGACTGCGGTGACTTCGCGGTGACTGCGTGTCCTGTCTCGCGGCCTCGCCCGCCAGCGATGGAGCCTACTGTCGCCTGATCGAACCGGCGATCGGTAGCGCGGGTCCCGAGGGCTGATCTGGCAGGTGGACATTCCAGCCCTAGTGCGGGCGTTGGTCAGTTGTGCGGCCGACCCGAGGTCGTCGGGCATCGCCGCTCCTTGCTCTCGGCTGCTCGGATCTCCGATCGCCGTTGCCGGAGTCCAGATTGTCGGTGGTCTTCCGTACCATCAATCCTGGATCGGAGGTGGTCAGATGTCCGGGATCCCACCGATGTCACGCGAGATGGCCGCCGTCTACGCGAGGCAGGAGATGGCCGCCTATGCGTTCATCCGGGCATGGATGGCGGACGATGTTGACAAGGGAATGCTCCTGATCGAGCAGCAGAACATCCCCAAGGAGTCCGTCATCTTCGTGTTGTCGCTGGTCAAGGCGGCCAGGCGCGCCCTACTGTCTGCGACCGGGTACCGCGTGGATAAGGCCCTGGAAGTCTTGGATCAATGGCTGGAGAACGCTGGCGAGCGTGCCTCATGATGGTCTGCGCTCCCGGTGAGCTGGACCCGGCCTGCGCCGCACTGATCCGCTCGCACATCACTGAGGACCGCTGGACCATGGAGGAGATCTTCGTGGCGGCCTCGGACGCGGGCGTTGACTGGCCGATCTTCGCAAATCACGTCGCGAACATGGCCGGGAGAATGCTGGTCGCAGCGCTCGGCGGCCAGTGCAGGCGGCGGAGCTGGCAGAGGCCTTCGCCAACGCGGCCGTCGTAGTGCAGGCACGCTCAGATACCGGCCTCTAGCTCGGCCTGCGGCTCCGGCACGTCGGCTTCCAGTTCTGGCTCATTTATGAGCACCCGCGTGTAGGCCTCAGCCGCAGGCTCTGGCGTCATAGGGTCAGCCTCCGGTGAGGCTCCGGTCTCTGTTGTAGGTTCTGGTGGCCACGGCTGACCCTCGGTTTCCGCTTGCGCCTTGAGGTTGGCCAGCTGCTGGTCGAAGGCCTGGCAGTCGCGCTCGAAACGCTGCCACCATTCAAGGTTCGTCTCGCCGGGACAGGCCTCGGAGGCCTGGCCGCGGCGAGCGAGCTCGGCGCGAGCTTTCGCCCCGTCTTCGCGGCGCCCGGCCGTCTCGGCCGACCAGCTCTCGTGCTTGGCGTGGTCCGCTTCGAGGGCCGCCTTCTGCGTCTCCAAGAGGTCGGCGAGGGACTGCAGCGCTTCGGCGGTCGTCGGGTCACCCTGGGCCTCGGCCTCGACGGCTGCCTGTCGCTGATCTGCTTCGGCCTGGGCGGTGTCTTTCAGCTGGGCGGAAACGTCCTTCGGGCCCGCAGCATAGGCTCGCCGGGCCCGCAGTTCGTTCGCCTCGAGCTCGCCGCGGGACATGGCCCGGTACAGCTGCTCCTCGTCCCCGATCTCCAGCCGCGTGATCGTGTCCTTGCGCATCCGTTCACGCACCGGGTCTCCCTTGTGCGGGGTCAGGGAGACCGCCTGGTGCGGGTCGACGATGCCCGCGGCTTCCCGGTAGGCGGCGGCGGATCCGGCGCGGTGGAGGTAGTCCTGTTGTTCCAGGGCTGACCCGTGGACGGGGAAGGCGCCGAGCTGGCTGGTGAGCCAGGGCTCGGGCTTTTCCGCGCTCCGCATGCCGAGTGCGGTGATCCGGTCGTCGATCGCCTTGGCGGCTTGGTGGGCGAGCTGAGGGGCGTTTTCGGGGGTCCGCTGCGCCCAGGTGCTGGGTGTGCCCTTGGATTTCTCGATGTGCGCGAGGCGTCCGTGCAGGACCGCGGAGATGCTTCTAGCGCCGGTGAGGTCGGCGGAGGTGATCCGTTCGATGAGGGTGGTGACGTCTTCGCCGTTGAGCTGGCGTTCAGTGAGCGCGCGCTGCAGCGGCTGCCGTTGCGGTTCCCGGAGGTAACGCTGGCATTCGCTGGCGGTGAGGCGTTCTTTCAGTTGGCTGTCGATGGTCTCCTTTAGGGTGTCTCTCATCGATGCGGCCCAGATGCTGGCCAGGTGGCCGGTGCTGGCTGACCATTCCTGGGCTTGCCTGACGGCCTCGGTGGCGGTGAGCTCGGGCCCGTCGGTGTCGATGATCTCGGCGAGAACGGCCTCGGGGTTGACCAGTTCGGGTTCTCTGCCGGGGATCAGCTCGCCGGTGACGACGTAGGCGGTGTTGGCGTGTCGTGCCCTGGTCATCCCGACGTACAGCGAGCGGCGGTTGAGCGAGCCGGTGACCAGCAGGTGGCCGCCGTCATCTGCGGTCAGCCCTTCGGCGACGTGGGAGTTCCTCGCATAGCCCAGCTCGGCGTGGTCGGCCAGGTACCGCTCGGATACCTGGAACGGCTCGGACCAGCCGCCTTGGACCTGGCGCCGCACCTGGATCTGGCCGTGGGCGCGGCCCTCGATGCGGAGCACGTCGCGGTTGGCCAGCGGCTGCCCTGCGGCGTCGATCGTGTTGGCGTTTTCCCGGGCCCGCACGAGGTCGCCGATTCCTGCCCGGTTCCCGTCGGCGAGTTCGAGTTGTGGCTGCTGCACGCCTCCTGCACCGATGAGCTTGTCCTGGACGCGTCGTGCAAGGTCGGCTGCTTCGGCGTTGGACCCTGCTATCAGGACGGAATCCTTGCCCCGGAGGAAGTCGGCCAGGAACCCCATGGCGGCTTTGTCGTGCATGGCCTCGCGGTCCCCGGCACGGATCCGGCCGTGCGTGTCGTACGCGGCCAGGGCGGTCTTGTCGCCGCGGCGGAGCTGGAGCGAGGCGTCCGCCTCCCAGGGACTAGCGAACCGGCGGACCTCGTGCAGTTCGGCGGCGCCCAGTTGGCTGGCGAACCAGCTGAACCAGCCTCCGGCCTCGACGGGCCCGAGCTGGGCCGGATCGCCGACGCTCAGGACCCCGGCCGGGCCTGCGGCCTGCTGGATGAGCGCGAGGTCGGCGGTGCCGACCTGGCTGGTCTCGTCGATGACGAGCTTGTCGGCCGGGCCGACATGGACGGGATGACGGAGCCGGTCGGAGTCGCGGCACTTGCCTAGGAAGCGGGCGATGTTGTAGGCCTCGGGCAGGCCCTCGGCCTTCATGACCCGGGCCGCGTTTTCGCTGAGGGTCAAGCCGATCAGCCTGCCGCCGGTGAGCGTGTGCCACACCGTGGCGGCCGCGGCGATGGTCCTAGTCTTGCCTGCCCCGGCGGGGGCGGTCAGCAGGGCCATGGCACGGTCCGCGGTGAGCGCGCTGATGACCGCCTGCCGTTGCTCCTCATCGAGCTGCTGGTCGTGCCGGTCCAGTTCGACCCGGACTTGCTGCTCGGTGACCAGTGGCCGGATCGGGCGCCGGGCCTGGCTGATTACCTGTTCTTCCAGGTTGAGATGGCTGAGAGCAGCCCAGCGCATGGTGTTCGGCTTGCGGAATATGGACCGCCCGTCGGACTGGCGGACCCCGAGGGAGCTGATGTCCATCAGGTCCGGTGCCGGGCTCACCTGCACCACTTCCGCGCCTACCGTGCCGGAGATGGTGAGCATGGCCACCTCGGTGATGTCCGCGGGGGTGGCGCCGACGGGCAGGGCCCGGTGGATTTCCAGGCACAGGTCCGAGATCCCCCACACGCTGCGCTGTCGCTGCACTTCAGCGACGGCGATTCGTGCGGCCCGGGCCTTATCCGCGTGGGCCAGCCGGTGGCGAGCCACCGAGCATCCGGCGTAGGCCTTGGCCTCGGTGTAGATGGCGCTGAGGACCTGGAGCTCGTCGGCGGTGGTCTGGTCTTCCCAGGCCTTCAGTCGCTCCTCGTCGCTGACCGGATGGCCGGTGTCCTTCCCGCCGGCCATCCGCTTGGCCTCGGCCTTGGACCTGCGGGTGTCCTTGGCGATCTCCTGGCCCATCAGGTAGATCGTGCGCCGGCTCGGCGCCTTACCGTGCCTGGCCGTGTATTGGTCCACCCACGTGCGGAGCCTGCCGTCGATGGCCTGGGCCCGGGAGGAGAACCGGTCCATGACCTGCTGGGAGACGCCGCCGACTTCGGCGCCGTTTCCGTCGGCGCGCCCGACCATGGCGTAGCCCATGTCCAGCAGCCGCTGCTCGAAGGCCCGGTCGACGGTGACCCCGTACAGGTGGCGGAGCTGGTAGAAGTGCTGTCCGTCGGCTGCCCGCCACCTGTCGTCGGCGCCGTCGGCGCGCTGCACGGCGTTAAGGACTGCCAGGTGGACGTGCAGCTGCGGGTCTCCGTCCCGGCTGATCGTGTGCAGCCACGAGGTCGCGACGAGTCCTTTGCCGTCCCGCCACTCCCCCGCGGTGGCCGAGTGGTGGCCGGTGCGGACGTAGCAGGCCATGGCCTCGAGCAGCTCCAGCCCCTCGCGGGCCGCGTCGAGCAGGGCATCCTCGATGGCCTGCGCTTGCCCGTCCAGGGCCGCGGCCGTGACGTGATCGCCTGCTCCGCGGGCCTGGCCCGCGGCCACGCGCAGGCTAGCGTGCAGCACCGATACCGATTTGGACGCGCTGCTGGTCAGGTCGTAGTAGGGCCGGGAGATGCCCGGGCTGGTGGCCCGGATCCGGGTCCGTTCGGCGTTGATCTCGCTCGCGGACGCGAACGGGTGCTTCTCCCGGTACCGCGCTATAGCGACGGCCTCGGCCACGGCGTGGTCCTCGCCGGTCTTCGGGGTGGCGTGACGGATGATCTGCTCCCCGCCGGGGGCCACGCCCTCCTGGTAGAGCCGCTCGGCGACGTTGGCCTCGACCGTCCCGGACAGGCCGAGCGCGGCGGCGCCGCGGCCTTCCCAGGTGCCCGGGGGGTCGCCGGAGCGGGTGTAGTAGGCCATGGCGCCCGCGCAGCCGCAGGCGTGGCCGCGGGTGACGTAGGCGATGTCGTGGCCGGTTCTCACGTCGGATTTAACGGCCACCGCGGGCCGCCTTGGGGTTACGGTGCGCGCTGGAGCGGCCACGGTCATCGTGTGATGCATCGGTACAAACGCTTCCGCCCGCGATCTCCGGCTCGCTCCCTGGCACCTGCCTCCGAATGGCCGTGCCCGCGTCCCTAGAGCGCCCCCGGGACCAGCTACCAAGCGGACAAATGCATGTCTGGGGTGAACTCAGGCCGGACGCCTTGTCCCGTGCTCGTCGCCCTACGGTCCAATTCACGCTTGATGCTGGAGAGGCGGACACGCCCGCTTCGCCGGCCATCCCCAGACATGAGCCCAGCCAGCAAACATGCACCCGCTGTGAGCCGTAACGTTTCCGGAACGCTCCGGGCGTATCGTCACTCCCGTGAGCGAGGGGGGACGGATGGCCGCGCAGGCGGGCGTGACGCCGCGGGGCGCTGGCCGCCGTGTGCGCCTGGGCTCGCCCGCAGCCGCGCTGGTGCTTGGCGGCCTGGTGCTGATCCTGGCGGCCGCCGCTGTGCCGCTGGCCCGGCTGGCGCACATGAGCCTGAACGCCAGCAGCGGCTCGACGCCGGTGTGGGTCACGGCCCCTGCCGCGGTGGTGGGCTTCGTGGTGGCCTGGCGCAGGCCGGGTAACCCGCTCGGCTGGATCATCCTCGTCGCGGCGGCCTTCTCCATGCTCACCAGGGACGCTGCTTATTACGCGGTGGCCGACTACCGGCTGCATCATGGCGGGCTGCCGCTGGGCTCGGTGGCGCTGCTGGCCCAGCCCGGCGCGGTGCTGGGGCTTGTGCTGCTGGGGCTGGTCTTCCTGCTGTTTCCCGATGGCCGGCCGCCGTCCCGGCGGTGGCGGTGGGTGCTGTGGGTCTATGCCGGTATCGGCCTGGTGTGGACCACCTGGACCGCCGCCATCACGGTGGGCGCGATCATCGGCCACCACCCGCAGGTCAATTCCAGCGGGCAGCTGTTCGTGCTGAGCGGTAGCGACCCGAGCGCGGGGTGGTGGAACGCGGCGCTGTCCGTGTTCATCCTGCTGGTCGCGGTGTGCTTGGTGGCGTCGCTGGCGGGCCAGGTGGCCAGCTGGCGGCACTCGTCGGGTGAGCGCCGCCAGCAGCTGAAGTGGCTCATGGCCGGGTCGGCGGCGGCCCTGGCAGGCTTCGGGATCGCCACCGTGCCCGGCGCCATCGGCAGCGCCTCCTACCTCGCCGGGTTGTTCGTGTTCTCGCTGTGCGTCGGGGTGGCCGTGCTGAGGTACCGGCTGTTCGACATCGACCAGGTCATCTCCCGCACTCTCGCATACGCGATCGTCACCGGCCTGCTGGTCGGGGTGTACGCGGGAATCGTGCTGCTGGCCACCGAGGTCCTCCAGATCCACAGCACGGTGGCGGTGGCGGCGGCGACCCTGGCCGCGGCGGCGCTGTTCAACCCGCTGCGCCGCCGGGTGCAGAAGATGGTGGACCGCCGGTTCAACCGGGCCCGCTATGACGCCGACCGGATCATCGCCGCATTCGCGGCCCGGCTGCAAGATGAGGTCGACCTGGACGCCGTGCGGGCCGACCTGGCCAGTTCTGTGCAGCAGGCGCTGGAGCCCTCCCACATCTCGGTGTGGATCCAGGCAGGCGGACGGCAGTGACGCGGTACCGGCGAGCTGAACGATAGGCGCCTGGGGTGAACTCAGGCCAGACGGGCTGGCCTCGAGCCAGGAGCTGCCGGGCGCGCGGGCGGCTCCGCGATCGCGCATAGCTCCGGGCGCGGGCGCGTACTGTGGATGGATCATCATCGGCGTGCCCGGGCAGGTTCCCTCCGGCTGGTGCTCTGGTCGGGCGGCCGGGTCCTGCTGGGTGGCGCGAGGCGGCGGGCGATGTTCGAGCGGTTTACTGACCGGGCGCGGCGGGTGGTGGTTCTGGCTCAGGACGAGGCCAGGATGCTCGATCACGGCTACATCGGCACCGAGCACATCCTGCTCGGCCTCATCCACGAGGGCACAGGCGTAGCGGCCAGGGCTCTGGAGTCGCTGGGGGTCAACCTGGCCGCGGTGCGGCAGCAGGTCGAGGAGATCATTGGCCGGGGCCAGCAGACGCCGTCCGGGCACATCCCGTTCACGCCGCGGGCCAAGAAGGTGCTGGAGCTGTCGCTGCGCGAGGCGCAGCAGCTGGGCCAGGATTACATCGGCACCGAGCACATCCTGCTCGGCCTGATCCGCGAGGGCGACGGGGTGGCGGCGCAGGTGCTGGTCAAGCTGGGCGCGGACCTGAACCGGGTGCGGCAGCAGGTCATCCAGCTGCTGCACGGGTACCAGGGCGAGGAGCCGTGGCCGGCTCGCCGGGATGCGGTCGAGGAGCGGCTGGCGGCCCTGGAGCAGCAGGTCGGCATCAGGCCGGATACCAGTGACCTGGACGAGCAGATCGCCCAGGTCCGCCGCGAGAAGGAATCCGCCATCTATGTCAAGGACTTTGAGCAGGCCGCGTCGCTGCGTAGCCGGGAGAAGGAATTGCTGGCCGCCAAGACCGCGCTGGAGAAGCAGTGGGCCGCCGGGCACCCGGCACTGCCGGATCTGGCCGAACGGGTCCAGCAGCTCGCCGAGGAGATCGAGCGGCTCCGCGCCCTGCTCCGCCAGCACGGCATCGACCCGCAAGACAAGACAGCCTGACCTGAAACCCGGTAGCGCCTCGCGGCCCGGACCTGGGCCTTGCCACGTCCATCCGGACAGGAGACGTCCCACGGCGCCCGCGTCCCCACAGCGGGCCAAAATGGCCGGATGATGGACATCAGCCCAGGTCAGAGAATTATTCGGAATCGCCCTCCGGAGCCGTGAGCGCAGGTTCGAATCCTGCTGGGGGCGCCAACCGATGACCAGGCAGAACCAGTCCTGAGCAGCAAGAACGGCGTCCTGTTACCGTCCGTGGCTTCCGCCAGAATTCGCCAGCGTATGCCATGATCCGCCGGTCCCTGCACCCCAGCTGCACCCCAGCCGATCACTGCGCTCCCCCGCTGTCGTCTCCCCTGGCCAGATGGCCGGGGCGAAGCCCGGCGTTCATCCGAGCGATCCACACCTCGTCCAGACCGACAACGCAGCCAGCGTAGATCCTGGTCAGCACTTCCACGCTATGCCCTGCCCACTTGGCGACATCAGGCGCGGGAACCCCCGAGTTCAGCCGCCAGGTAATACCCGCATGGCGCAGGTCATAGGGTCGTCCCATGAGCGGCGTGATGAGCTGGTCGGGGATAAGAGACAGGCTCCGGACCTTCATCCAGACCTGCCACCAGGTCGAGGGCTGGATAACGCCACCACGTTCACTGCGGAACAGGCGGCCGTCGGGAGCTGTCCCGAAACGCTCGACATGCTCCCGCAGCAGATGGACGAGCTCGGGCGGGATCGGCACCTTGCGGACTGCCTTGCGGGAGCGTCCCTTCAGCCCACGTTCCTCGTGCACGTCCCCGCTGTTGGTCCAGTCCCTGCCGGGAGCAGGGGCAGAATCACCAAAGGTGAGAGCGCCCCATCCCTTCTCTGGCAGGTAGCAACCCGCTTTGGTAAGACGGGCCACCTCGGCTGGACGCATCAGCCCGTAGAACATGCACCCGTAGAACGCGGCAAATCGCGGTCCCTGCCGTACGCCAACGTAAGTGGCGACAGTCAGCATGTCAGCCACGAGCTGAGGACTGCCGACCGATCGCGGATCCACAGCGCCATCGGCTTTCGGCGGTGTCCAGTCCCCCGGCAAATTTGCTGCGAGAAGAGGATTCTTGGGAAGGCGTTTCTTCCGCACCGCATAGCTAAGACACGTCCGGATAACCCGAAACCGCCGCGCGTAATAGTCGGGAGCTGCGGCCTTGCCGTACAAACGACTTGCCAATACGTCGAGGACTCCTATTACAATCTCTTCATCGTTAAGTACGCTTACCGGCCGTGATGCCCGTTTAACCCAGGCAATTGCTCGTGATTCATCAGCGGATAGGTCGTTCCTTCCCTTGCCCTGATTGAGATCCTTGCGCAGCGCCGCGCGCAAAGTGCCGGAGTCAGGCCTGCCGCGCAGCTCCCGCGTGAGCACCTGGGTGACACAAATCAGCGATTCGACGATCGATTTTCGGGTGTTCCCGGCCGATCGGGTCCACCGCGCAGCCGCGTATTCCTGGGCGTGCCGGTACCAGGTGATGTCACGGTCCCTGCGGAGCATGGAGTCAGGCAGCCCAGTTGCCTCATCGAAGCTCTCACCCCGGCGAGCAGCGGCTTTCAATTCAGCCTTGAAGGATTCGGCCAGCTCAGAGGTCAGGAACGAGCGGGAAAACGGCGGTCGGCGGCCAGCAACAGACCAGCGCACACGGTATGGTTTAGGCCGGTCCCGCTTCTCGATGGCCCAGAAGCTAAGGTCGTAACTGTAGCTCATACTGTGTCGTCCATCCACTCATCGAGCCAGTCTCGCCGAATGCGGATGGATCCGTTTCCGCCAAGGCGCTTGATTCTCGGCCCGGTACCGCAGGACAGGTATCTTTCGAATGTCCGTCGTCCGATCTTTATAATCCGGCAGACCTCATCGACGGTCAGCCACTGCGTTTTTCATCCTGATCAGTCGGGAGTCTGGCGTTCGGGCTGATCAGGTACGGCGTGTCGCCTTGGCGCGTGGCGAAGCCCCTGGTAGATGAAGCGATCGACCAAGATCCGCATCGTCCGCCGAGGGGCTCCAGATGCTTTTCTACCCTGCCGCGCTGCCGTTGTCCCGCCAGACCCTTGATTACACCGCCGGGATCATCCGCCGCCACCGCAAGCAGATTGGCTCACCGTGGCGCAAGCTGAACCCTGGCCGGCAGGCCCTGCTGGTGCTTGCCTACCTGCGCAAAGGCGAGACGTTCGCGGATCTGGCCGCCGGGTTCGGCGTGGGCACCGCCACCGCGTGGCGATACGTCACCGAGACCGTGGCCCTGCTGGCGGCCCGGTCCCCGAAGCTGCGCCAGGCGCTGCGGGACGCCGCCAGGGCCGGACACGCCTACCTGGTCATCGATGGCACCGTGATCCCGATCGACCGGGTCGCCGCGGACCGGCCGTTTTATTCCGGCCAGCACCGGCGGCACGGGATGAACCTGCAGGTCATCGCCAGCCCTGACGGGGACATCGTGTGGGTGTCCGGGCCGTTGCCCGGCGCGGTGCACGACCTGACCGCGGCCCGGATCTGGGACATCGTGGCCCAGCTGGCCGCAAGCGGGCTGGTGGTGCTGGCAGACAAGGGCTACATCGGGGCCGGCGAGCACATCCGGACCCCGTACAAGGGGCGGAACAAGCCCGTCTCGCAGAAGGACGCCAACCGGGCCCATGCCCGGCTGCGCAGCCCGGGCGAGCGCGCGAATGCCCAGCTCAAGTCCTGGCGCATCCTGCGCAAGCTGCGCTGCTGTCCGTGGCGCGCCGGGCAGCTCGCCAAGGCCATCCACGTTCTACAAACCCGCGAAATCGGAGGATGAAAAACGTTCACTCATCCGTTACACCTCCCTTCGAGCGGTTCCGTGCCGCCGCAGCTAGCTTTCTACGCGGTTTACCCCTGCTCCCACTCATCGGGACGTCTCGTTCCAATGGTGGCTCCCTAACTGGTAAGACTATCTACTGCTGTTTTGACGCTTAAATGTCAGCAACCGGCAGGTGACTTACGCGGCCTGGCGGCCGGTTGCAGTGCGGTTGTATTCGTCGGCGAGTTCGTCGTGTCCGGCCTGACGCCGTTTGCGCCTGGTCGGCAGCGGTGTTGGCGAGCAGCGCGTCGCCGATGGTCTTCCATCCGGTCCCGGCGTAACTGAGCGTGCCGATGATGAGCGTGGTCTCCTCGTCGGCGTGGTTCGCGGTGCGGATGGATCCGTATTCGGTCCGGCGTCGTGGCTGCGCCGGTAGGTGACCCGCGCCTCGCGCACGTCGCGGAAGCGGATGGAGTAGCGGCGGGCTTTGGTCAGGAAGTGGCCGCCGAAGCCGAGCATGTGGGCCCAGCGGCGCAGGCTGGCGTAACCGGAGTACTGGCCGACCCGCCAGCAGGCGGCGATGAGCCGTTCGGGGTGGCTGCCTGCCGGGTTGGCGTACAGATCGATGGTCTGGTCGGTGATGCGGGCGGAGGCGTGGCCGGTGGCCTCGGTGCCCTTGGTGGAGTACTTGGCCAGGTAGCTGGCGACGGCCAGGTCGGTGACGGTGCCGGTGCCGCGCATGCGGCATGGCCGTCTCATCACCGGCTGTGCCAGACTGGAAAACTGGCACCCCCGTCTGGAGAACCTCGGTGAACACGGCCCTCATATTGATCCCCGCGCTCGTGCTCGCGGCCGGGTTCGTGGTGTTCTGCGAGGTCGACCTTGCCCGGGCCGAGCAAGTGCGCTACCTGCCCAAATGGGGATGGGCGATCCTCTGCATGGGCATAGGGCTCACGATTCCGTTTGGCGGAATCGCTTACCTCGTGTTCGGGAAGGTCCGCCGCCCGCGCCTTGGGTAACGATCAAGGAATCCCTGAGGTACGGGCTGGTCAGAGGACTAGCGTTGCCCCAGCCCAGCGGAGTTTCGCCGGACCCTGCTAGGCCGAAGTTCCCCCCAGTGATCCGCGTGTGGCCGTTTACCTGGCCTTTTCGTGATGTCCCGGGCGGGTGCTGACTACGCGACCCCGAGGCGGTGGCTGACGCCGAGCAGGTCGAAGGCCTGCCGCTGGACGGCGGTGGGGGTGGTGACGAGCCGGAAGCCGGGCAGGGCGGGGTCGGCGGGTGCGATGGTGTTCAGGCAGATGGTGGCCAGGTCGGCCAGCAGGCTGCCGAAGCTGTGCACCGGGCAGCGTCGTCGGCGGTGCGCTTGGTGGCGGCTTTGGCCAGGGCCTTCGGGGAGCGGGCGGCGGGGGCGACCGGGCTGGGCCGGGCGGCGTAGGCGGCGGGCTTGTCGTCGTCGGTGAACAGCACGGGCGCGAGCCGGGCCTGCATGTGCCAGGTGATGTAGTACGACATCATCCGCAAGAACACGTGCGCGCGGACCCGGTCCTCGGTGCGGTGCCGGATGGGGCGGATGTCCAGGTCGGTGTTGAAGGCGCGGAAGGCCCGCTCGACCTGGGCCAGGGCCTTGTAGGAGGAGACGACCTCGCCGCTGTCCAGGTCGCCGGCCTCCACGCTGGTGCGCAGCACGTAGATGCCGTCCAGCTCTGCCTCGGCGGTGATGGAGTCCTGGTTGCGGTGGTAGCTGAAGTGGTCCTCGCCGATGTCGATGATGAAGTGCTTGGCGACCTTGCGCCGGTTCAGCACCCTGTCCGACCCGCACGCGCGATCTTGTCCTGGCCGCGCAGCGGCCGGCGGGCCCGCGCGCAGGCCGCGGCGATCTTGGCCAGGTCGGCTTCGGTGCGGCGAGCAGTGCTTCCCGCTTGCGGGCCCGCTCGGCTTCCAGGAACGGGTTCTTGCAGGCCACCAGCCGCTCGCCGGGGAAGTCCGGGGAGGTGATCTCGGCCAGGTCCTGGTCATCGAACAAGGTCAGCTGCAGGTCCCCGTCCCGGACCAGCTTCTTGACCTGCGGGGCGCGCAGCGCGGTGATCCAGTCCAGTGCGCGGGGGCGACGTCCTCGCGCAGCCTTGCTGCGGTCAGCATGCCCCGGTCCCCGACCAGCACCACCCTGGTGATGCCGAACCGGTCCTTGACCTTGGCCACCTGGCTGGCCACGGTCTTCGGGTCGCCGGTGTTGCCCTTGAACACCTCGATCGCGACCGGGATGCCGTCCTTGCTGGTCAGCAGCCCGTAGACGATCTGCAGCCGGCCCCGCACCCCGTCTTTGGGGTGGCCGATGGCGCCCAGCGGGCAGGTCCGGCCCTCGAACGCGGCGCGGACACGTCGTACAGCACCAGGGTGCCGCCGGCCAGGTGCCGGGCGCCAGCGCGTCCTGGATCTGCGTCCTGCCGGGCCGTGCAGCTAGTCCATCGCCGCGTACAGGTCATCCTCATCGCACGACCCCACGTCGAGGATCTCGCCGAGCGAGCTGGCGGCGTGGCGTCGCGCAGCCCGCGGGCGATGGCCAGCTTGGAGTCCGGCGCGATCACCTGCGCGACCGCCATCGCGGTCACCAGGTCCCGGTGCCGGGACGGCCCGGGTCGATCAGCTCCTCCAGCCCCAGCTCGCGCGCCGTGCCCAGCACGGCGGCGACGTGGCCGTGCGGCAGGCTGCGGGTGATCTCGAACGCCCCGTCCAGCCGCGGCGGGCGGCGGCTGGCCCTTCAGCACCCGGGACAGGGCCTCGACCTTGGCCTCGGGCCAGGACGACAGGTTGGCCAGGGTCCGGTTCTTGACCTTGCCGGCCTCGCGGTAGCTTTCCCGCAGCAGGATGGCGGGCGGTGACCCGCGGTTCGGGACCCTGGCCACATACATGCATACATGATAGCGAAATCAGGTCACTCTGTCAGCAGTAAACCATAATTTACATGACTACGCTATGTCACGTGGCAGGCACGAGTCCCCTGCTCACAGGCATGTTGGGACCTCCGAACCCGTTGCCAGGGGGAACTTCGGCTATGACCGATGGCAGCACGCATCCGCTCACACCGCGATCCGCGCTTAGGACTGTCGCAGATCAGCTGGCGGACGAGCCGCCCATCACCCGACTGAGGACACACAGGCCTGTCGGCCCCGTGGGCAATCGGCCCTGTGGGCCCTGTGGGCCTGTCTGTGGCTGTCGTGTGCCAGGTGATATTCGACAATTCTGTGCCAGCTGATGCTAGGCATGATCCCTAGACACGACGCTTGCCCTGAGGCGTCATGTGCGAACGCGACAACAGCGCGTCCTCAGAGCCCATGCTGTTGGTGGCCTAGGTGTCAGTCCAGGGTCCACAGCCTGACTGTCTTGTCCATGCTGCCGCTGGCCAGGGTGTGCCCGTCGGGGCTGAACGCCACCGACCAGACGAATTCGGTGTGCCCGAACAGCGTGGCGGTGGCCTGCCCGGTGGCCAGGTCCCACAGCTGGACAATGTCTCCGGTGGCGGTGGCCAGGGTGCGGCCGTCGGGGCTGAACGCCACCGAGACGACATAGCCGCCGTGGTGGGTCAGGGTGGCGGTGGCCTGCCCGGTGGCCAGGTCCCACAGCCTGACTGTCTTGTCGCTGCTGCCGGTGGCCAGGGTGCGGCCGTCGGGGCTGAACGCCGCCGTCTCGATGGGGGAGGTGTGGCCGGCCAGGGCGGTGGCCTGGCCGGTGGCTAGGTCCAGCAGCTGGATGGTCTTGTCCATGCCCGCGGCGCCGGCCAGGGTGTGCCCGTCGGGGTGGAACGCCAGCACCTTGCCGCCGTAGCTATCCGGCAGGGTGGCCAGCACGGTGCCCTGCCCGGTGGCCAGATCCCACAGCCGGACGATGGTGGTCGTGGACGTGTGCGCTACCGAGGGGAGCTGGCCGTGGTGCTGCAGCTGTGTTTGGCTGCTGGCCAGGCTGGGGCCATCGGGGCCGAAGGCCACCGCCCGGGCCTGGCCGTGGTGCTGTAGCTGCGTCTCGCTGCCGGCCAGGGTGCGGCCGTCGGGGCTGAAGGCCACCGCCTGGATGGGGCCGGCGGCTCCGGCCAGGGTGGTGACCTGCCCGGTGGCGATGGTCCACAGCGACACGGTCTGGTCCGGGGGGGCGGCCATGGCCAGGGTGCGGCCATCGGGGCTGAAGGCCACCGAGTCCACCGGGGTTTCGCCGGCCAGGACAGTGGTGGTCTGCCGGGTAGCCAGGTCCCACAGGCGGACGGTGACATCGCCGCCGCTGGCCAGGGTGTGCCCATCGGGGCCAAACGCCACCGAGTTGACCCGGCCGGTGTGGCCGATCAGGACCATGTCAGTGGTGAGGGCCGCGACCGGCACGGTAACCCGGGCCCGGGCCGCCCGGCCTGCGCCGGCCGGGACGATGTTCTCCTCGCCAGCCGGCGGGGTGGGTGCGGCACGCTGATCGATCCGGCGCAGGGCCTCGGTGTAGGGGATCTGCTCAGCCGCAGCCAGTTCGCGAGCCGCCTTCTTGCGGGCATTGCTGCCGTCTTTGGTCACCGGATGCTCGCCTCCTGGCGGTTTCCCACGCTCCGCCGAGTGCTAGCCGTGGCCGGTTGACCGACGTCGAGGCGGGCCCGGAGGGCCTTGACCGGCAGTGCTCCCGGCGGCGTGGGCGCAGGGAATGGCCGGGGCGGCGTACGCAGCTTGCCGCTCATCACTATAAGCACACCTCGCGTGCCAGACCAGCCCGTCATGGACCCGCTCAGCCGACGTCCTCCGACATGTCGTAGCCGCGCCGAACGGGGGTGGGGGCGGGGGATCGGTGCGCGAATCTCACAGCCAGGCGTAGTCGCTCAATCCGGTGCTCCTGGCAGAGGTCTGCACTCAATTCGGCCGGCCACACGGCCAGGCATGGCAGTCCCACACCTTTAAACGGCCACTGCTGCCGCGACGCGCTCAGACCGGCTAAAGCATCAGCTGGCGGGCGAATGTCAAGCATCACCCGGCACAGGACAGGCCTGTCTGTGGCCCCGTGTGAGAACTTTCTGTACGTCTTCAAGGCGGCCCCACGGGGCCGCTCGCGCCGCCGACACGGCGCCCAGGCCTTCACTCCCGCTGCCGCTCCCGCGACGGCCGGGCCAACGCCGGTCGGCTGGCGCGAAAGCAGAACCTGGGCCGCCATTGACGTACAGAGTCACCGGACGTTCAGCTGCGGGGCGTTGTCCTGCTCCCGCTGCGATATTGTCCGAGGCCGGGCAGAACCCGTCAAGAGCGCCTCCGGCGTCGGCTTCGCCGATCTTCGACTCTTGACAGAACCTGCCCGATTCCGGGGATCTGGCAGCGATCGGAAGCATGAACGCGAGTGGCCAGGACCGTTGACACATAAGCGTCAATGCAGCGGGGACGCGATCCCGGCGAGCATGGTATTAGGGTGCGGAACTCCGAATCTCCTGCTTACCCCGGACGCAGCGGCACCTTCGAAAGCCGAACCTCGACATCGCGCAAACCATGGTGAGCCAAGAATTGTTTGACAGACCGCTGGGATTCCAGCTCATTTGGCTGCGGACCTATAATGACTTCACGAATGACTGTCATCTCATCCGTACCTGGATCCTTGAGATCTATCTGGATGTAGGGCACAATGCCCATGGCGCTAGGGCGAAAGAGCAGGCCATCGGTAGTATTAGCCTGACGATACACGTGGAGTCGTACTTCACGCTCGCTACTGAACGCCGGGTGCTTCAGGGCGGGAGCGAGCACAAGGGCCTCATTCACGAAAGCCCCTGCGGCAGCTTGCAACTGATCTCCAGTCGGCACTGCCGGCAAGCTGTCGACAGCCGTATTGAATAGAATCGCGATCGTACCTGTCTGCTGCTTTTCGTTGTATTCAACGTAACGAAACGTTGGCTTACCAAATTCCGGCGACATGGCACACAAGCTTCGCAACTGCACAGTATCGAAGCCGACCGAAAACCCTCTAGGGCGTCCATACGCCCGCCACTGGCTGAGGTCATCTCCCATGAAAGTCAGACAAGCGATATAGGATCCCCAGAACTCTTCCCGCTTCCGGATATCCTGGAGCCAGCCCAGGGCTCTCCGGCGAACCTCAGCACCTGTATCCGTTGGTACGTTAAGGGACTCAAGTGCGCGCTCAATAGCGTCCAGACCGTAAAGAGCTTCCCGTGCATCATTCATGAGCCAGACATCACTGGCCCACAGGACCTGTCCCCGGCAGCCGCACAGGCACGTATTCTGTGTAATGGTTGACCAGTTCAGGTTCACCACGAGCCAGAGGCACTGTACCTGGTGCCACGAAGATATCTCGGACCATAGTTACTAAGTCTCACGCCTGATCCTGTTGCCGGTCACTTTCCGTGCATGTCGGAATCTTCCTACGGCCCAGCTGACCTCCCGTCCACATCGAGGGGCAAAGCACAAGCCTAGCCAGGACGGTTGACACTCAAGCGTCAGCAACGGCCCCTAGTAGAACGACTATGCGGGCTGGCGCTCGCTACCGGCCTGTCAGCGCTGGTGACCTCGCCAGTCCGTTTCGGCGTTCCTGAGTCGCTGTGAAAACAATCCTTGCGTAATAGCAAACTTGGCCAGCAGCTAAGAAGTCCGTACCGCTTATCAATTGTACCGGCGTGTTCTCTGCTGCTTTAAATGCTCCGGCAGTGAAGCCGCTAGTCGTTATTAGCAAGGCGAACTATCTGAAGTCGCAAATAGTGTAGCGTGAAGTTCACGTATTACATGGCTGGAAAGGCGACTGCGATAGCGTCGCACCTGTACTATGACGGGCTCCACCTCGGGCTGGCTCTGATTGACGAGCAACATATCGAAACCACCGTCGGCGCTGGGTTGGGCTACGCGAACATCGTGTCCTAGTCGGATCAACAGATACTGGATCAAGCGCTCAAACTCAATGGGAGAAAGCCTGAAAAGAACAGTTACACCCGATGAGCTGAAATGCATCCGGAGGGTGCGCTTCGATATCTTCGCTGACCTCTCGGAGTTCATTTAGGGTTTCGTCGGATATACTAGATGCTAGATAGGTCTTCGCCCCATTCAAGAACTCCTTCAACGTCAGAAGAAGTAGATTTGCTCCTGTACAATCATGAAGCTCCTGGACCAGTTCTGGCAGCGGTCCTCGCGGCCGCTTCTTCACATCGAGATTCCACCAGTCTTCCTTAAGGTCTTTGGTGATTAGTAACACCAGCCGAGCATTGCCCGTCTATTAGTGCAGTTTTGTCAATGGTCTGACGCCACAACAGAAAATCGCCCGCGGCTCGTAGCGGTGTTTCCTTGTCTGAGTCAAGGTAACCTGGAGGTATCTTGTTGGGAAAGCGAAAATCATACGCCTCCTCAACCAAAGCACGTAGCTCGGGGGGAGCATAACCAGGTCCGATGCGTCCATTCAATAGCTCGTCGATTTGCGACAACAGGGGATCTGCACCTTGCATATCTTGGAGATGCAGATCGTGTTCCGCCATAAGAGTTTCTAGTTCAGCGAGGGCAGGACCCATTACTCCATCGGAGGCGTCTTAAGCAAGCTTTCTCTGTCAAGCCCAGCGCCTACAATGTCCCACGTCCTTGACGTACCGTTACGGTCCCGCTGATAGACAAGCTGTTCAACCCCTGATACAAGTACATCAATGGCCTTCACCGCAGCTGACTTCAAGACTCGCTGGGTCTGATTGAACGATGAAGTCCTCTCTTCAACTACCCACCAGCGGTTGCGGCTGAATTCGACGGCAGCCTGGTGGGGAACCCATAGCCGGTCTGCGACCCCTTTGAGGGTGGCTAGTACCTGACTGCGGGCGTCCGGAGTGACTCGATAGAGGTCCAGCAGGACATTAGCATCCAATACAATCAGGCCATTACGGAAGAAGGGTTCTGGCTGGGAGCTTGCATTGCCCAGCCATCCAGCGAAGTCGACTGTCAGCCGACGTCCCCGTTCATTAGGTTTGGTCTGTTCCTCCGGCACGAACAGCAATCTACCGGTTGATGCAGCGGTGTGAGCAGAGCTGGCCTCCTTCAGCAGAGTTACCGTAGCCAACCGGAGGCTGGTGGCACACCTAGATCCGAACGGGGAGCAACCAGAGCTGGCCTGGAGTGCAGCAACGAAGTGCAGCAACCAGCGCCGACCGACGCTGACCCGAGGCGACCGGGAGAAACTTCTGACCTGCTCCAACGACCTTCAACAACCGTTATGCGCCTCGTTCACACCGAGGAGATCATCAGTCTGATTCAAGTGCTGGACTTCTCAGGGTCACCAGTGCGGGTCCAGCTTTGTTTACCCAGCTCAGTAGCCTGTGTCGCCTACCTAGCAGGTGGCCTCGCCGACAGTGACAGTGATCGCAGTGCCGGGTGGGGGGCCGTCCAGATAAACGACGGCGCTCCCTGACCCATCCGTCGACCAAGAATGTGAGTAGCCGCCGCCGCTGGCGATCACTGTGGCGTCTGGCTGGTTGGAGCTCACATAGACGTCGTTGTACCACTCGTCGTTGTCGGAGTCCGGGTAAGTGTGGACGGTCGCGGTGCACCAGGCGCCCTGAGCCGGAGCAGTGGTTGGTGTCTCTGGAGGAGCGGTGGTAGCGGGCGCCGGGGCAGCGGCGGTGGGAGAGGACGGAGCCTGGCTAGGCGGGGAGGCCAGGACCAGACGGCGGCGTCGGTGCCGCGCCTTGTGGCGCGCTGTTGTGCGAGTGGAATGCGTCGGGGAGGCCGTGCTTGTAGGGCAGCTTGTGCTTGTCGGGGAAGCCGTGCTTGTCGGCGAGGCAGTACTTGTCATGCAAGCCGTGCTGGTCGGAGAAGACGTGCTTGCTAGATTGCTTTGGCTCGCAGCCGCGCAGCCAGCCAGTAGCATTGCGCCGACGATCACCGGCGCCGCGCCGCAGACGACCTTCCTCATTGGGTTCCCCCCACTACGTCGTAAGACGATACTTTTCAGTAGACGCGCAGAGAAAGGGGAGCGTTTACCGCTAGGAAGTAACAGGCCGGGAACAAGACCCACCGCGTCAGGTCCACGGCGACCCCGCCGCGATCCTGTCACCACAGCCCCCTAGATCAGCTTGGACGCCTGCCAGTCTCCCGCACAGCTACGACAATCCGGGCCCCGAAACATACTGACCCGCAGCATGCGGAAAGGTGACAGCAGCCAAGTGCAGCAACCGCACCGGGCAGCAGTGACCTGAGGTAACCGGCAAAGACTTCTGATCTGCGTTAACGACCGTTATCGATCTCCGTGCGACTAGTTCACACCGAGGAGGTCACTGGTTCGATCCCGAAACAGGGACAGCACCGAGGACGCGGGCAATGGCTTTGCGGGGGCCGTAAGCCGAACCGCTCAGGGAACGAGCGCCGCCTCCCGCCGTCGACCAGGGGAACTCCCGCACGCATGTCTGCGTCCCAGCCGTAACTCAGGCCAAATAGGTATATATACGGCGCTTAGCATTTGTAACACTCGCATGTGCTGACAATTGCCTACTAACATTTTCAGCTGCCATGCTCATAGGATGATCGAACAATTCATACCACCGCAACAGACACTTGGGCGCTGGTCCCGCCTACGGCGAGCGGCACAGAATGCGGGCGTCGCTCTACCGGCGATACTGACCA
The DNA here is from genome assembly GCA_963808615.1 of uncultured Actinomycetota bacterium. Lineage (GTDB taxonomy): Bacteria > Actinomycetota > Actinomycetes > Streptosporangiales > Streptosporangiaceae > Palsa-504. Next base: position 1,591,290 of record CAWEGV010000012.1, on the reverse strand, counting down.
CAGTCGCCGTGGTAGTCGCCGTCTTCCTGGCAGGCAGGCTTGCCTACCAGCTACGACAAGTACTGCTATTGATCGTCCTGGCTGGATTCGTGGCCCTGCTCCTGAACCCACTCGTACTGCTCTTGCAGCGCTGGGTCGTGCGCCGGCGCGGAGGCGCGGTCACCGTGACCGTGGTCCTAACCGCAGTCGCGTTCGCCGGGCTGTTGGCACTGTTGGGGCACCGATTCGTCGGCGCGATCACCAGCCTTTCCCACCAGCTGCCGACATCCGTCAGCCAAGCTGAGCACGGCAAAGGCTGGATCGGTCAGCTGGCGGCGCGGTATCACCTCCAGACCTGGGTGCAGGAGAACGCGCCCAAGCTCGTGGTATACGCCAAAGCTCTTGCCAGACCTGCCCTCAGCCTGGGCAATGGCACCGTCCTGATCACTCTCTCAGCGGCGACCTTCTTCACCCTGGTGATTCTGGTGCTCCTGAAGGGCCGAAGATAGAAGTTGGATTCTCGGCCAATGTGGCCAGAGCGCGCGGCCAGAGTTACCCGGATAGCGGCCGAGGTGAACCGGCAGGTCACTGGGTACATGCTCGGCAACTGCGCTACATCAATCATCGCCGGTATCACCATCTTCATCACGTTGGTCATCCTGGGTGTACCAGCTGCTCTCCTGTGGGCGCTGTGGTTCGCGCTCCTGGATTTGGTTCCGACATTCGGCGCCGCGCTTGCTGGCATACCCATAATTCTCTTCGCCGTCAGTCGTTCCCCGGTGGAGGGCATTGTCACCCTGATCGTCTGCGTGGTATACAACCTGGCCGAAAGCCACGTCCTAATCCCGGCGATTATGGGCAGGACAGTGTGGATCAGCCCACTGCTTACCGTGATATCCGTTCTCATCGGAGCATCGCTCGGCGTCCTGATCAGCGGGCCTTTTGGCGGCCTTGTCGGCGCGCTGCTAGCGATACCGACCGCTGGCATGATCCAGGTACTAGTTCGCGAAATATGGATGGCGACCTCCCCGAAAGTGCTGCCTGACTTCGCAGAAGCTGACGCCGAAGGAGAGTTGTTGCCCGTACCCCCGGACCGCACAGAGCAAGCCGACCAGCTACGGGCTGACACAGCACGAGATAACGACGAGTTCCGATCCGCGCTGCAGAGAGCTTTTGACCTGCACTAACGACCGTCAACGACTGAACGTTTTTCATCCTCCGATTTCGCGGGTTTTAAACCGGATGCTTGCAATCTACCCGGCGCGCACGGACAGCAGCGCAGCTTGCGCAGGATGCGCCAGGACTTGAGCTGGGCATTCGCGCGCTCGCCCGGGCTGCGCAGCCGGGCATGGGCCCGGTTGGCGTCCTTCTGCGAGACGGGCTTGTTCCGCCCTTGTGCGGGAGTCGTGTCCTCCGATCACTTGCTTGTCTCAGGCACAGGCCGCAGGCGGCCAGCTGGCCACGTATCTCCCGTCTGGGCCGCAGGTCGGCACCGCGCCGGGCAACGGCCCGGACACCCACACGATGTCCCCGTCAGGGCTGGCGATGACCTGCAGGTTCATCCCGTGCCGCCGGTGCTGGCCGGTATAAAACGGCCGGTCCGCGGCAACCCGGTCGATCGGGATCACGGTGCCATCGATGACCAGGTAGGCGTGTCCGGCCCTGGCGGCGTCCCGCGGCGCCTGGCGCAGCTTCGGGGACCGGGCCGCCAGCAGGGCCACGGTCTCGGTGACGTATCGCCACGCGGTGGCGGTGCCCACGCCGAACCCGGCGGCCAGATCCGCGAACGTCTCGCCTTTGCGCAGGTAGGCAGACACCAGCAGGGCCTCCCGGCCAGGGTTCAGCTTGCGCCACGGTGAGCCAATCTGCTTGCGGTGGCGGCGGATGATCCCGGCGGTGTAATCAAGGGTCTGGCGGGACAACGGCAGCGCGGCAGGGTAGAAAAGCATCTGGAGCCCCTCGGCGGACGATGCGGATCTTGGTCATCGCCTCTTCTACCGGGGCATTCGCCCGTGCCAGCTTGCCGTACCTGATCAGCCCGAACGCCAGGCTCCCGACTGATCAGGATGTAGGGTCGGGGACTGGCGCGGTGGCTCGCTGGCTTTAGGGCCTGGGGCCTTCGTGGCCGCCGGTTTCCCGGCCGGTTGCGCCACCCCAGTGTCCTTGGCCAGGTCTGCTCCGTTTCCAGTCCCCGCCACCTCGAACCGTGCGTGCGGTTCTCCCGCACACGGCTCACCAACGCCGTTCACCGCCGGCATTCGGCTTCTCCTGCCAGGGCTTCCCCGCCCTGGGTGTGACAGCAGGGACCCGGCAAAGTCGCTCATGCGGTCTGAAGTTGTAGAGGACCGATCTACCTGGCGAATCGGCTAGCTGGCGATTCGGGCTGCGCCAGGCCAGATCGTGGCGAACCCGTCACAGCCACGATAAGACAGGCTCAGCGCAAGGGCTCGGCAGGCTGTTCCGTACAGCGTTCAGCCCCCGGGCCCATGCGGTTAGATCGTGTTCGTGGACGCAATCGCGAGCTCGCTGATCGCTGCCTTCGACTACGTCTGGGCCCGGCTGGCCGGCCGGATCAGCGGCCTGACCGACGATGAGTACTTCTGGGAACCGGTGGCCGGGTGCTGGTTACTGCGCCAAGCCACATGGCCGATGGCCCTTGACGGAGGCGGAGGCGGCGGTCCCGCCCCGGACCCAGTACCGGTGACAACCATTGCCTGGCGGCTCGGCCATCTGGGCGGCATGGCGGTCGGCGGTTTCGCGGACCGCCGGTTCGTGGACGTGGTACTTACCACATGCCTGCTCGATTCCCGCCCGTGCACGCTGTCCCGGGGTTCCGCGATGAGCACTACCAGGCCGGGTGCACCGGGCTGGCCAGGTTTACCCCCGGCGAGTGGTCCGCGCCGCTCGGGCCGTCCTGGGGGCCCTACGCCGACAGCAGCACCATCGACCTGGCACTGCATGTCCTCGACGAGGTCATCCACCACGGTGCCGAAGTCGGCCTGCTCAGAGACCTCTACCCGCACCGTCCCTCACTGCACGGCTAAGGCTCCTGCAGGCAGATCAGGATGTAAGACCTCAGTGCCGCCAGCAAGCTGAAAACTTGCCAGCTGGACACGGGCCCTGCAGAAGTAGCTTGAGGGTCCGTTGCGGGTCTCGGGCGTGGTGCCGGTTGGCGGCGGCGATGTTTGCGTGGCCGTCCAGGCGCAGGAGGCTGATGGCCAGGCTGCGCAGCGAGGCCATCACCCGTGGTGCGTTTCCCGTCCTGACCAGTGATTTGTCCTCCTGGAGGTGACGTCGCGGACCCAGTGGAGCTTGTTCTCGATGTGCCAGTGGCCCCGGACCCAGGCGGCCAGGGCGGCAGGGTCGGCACCGGAGTCGCTGGTGATGAGGTAGACGACCTCGACGGTCTTCTTTCCCTTTTTCGTGACGGTGCGGCGCAGCTGCGCGACCTGCGCGGCGCCTTCGAACCCGATCCAGGCCGGGGCCAGCACGGTCTTGATGGTGCGGCGGGCCCGGCGGCCGTGGTCCGTGCTCACGGACGAGACAGCGGGGACGGCGGCCCAGGGCAGCTTCTTCAGCTGCCGGTAAAGCGTCGGCATGTTGGCCTTGACGGTCATCACGTAGTCAGCGCCCCGGCCGAGGATGACCTGCGCGGTGTCATGCTGCGTGTGCATCGCGTCGATCGTGATGACCGCCCCGGCCAGGTCCTCGAACGCCTTCAGCAAGTCTCGCACCGCGGGGATCTCGTTTGACTTCGCGTCCACGGCGACCTGGCCGAGGACCGCGCCGATGCCGTGCGCCAGCGCTGCGACCAGGTGCGGCGCCTTCCCCTCCTTGTTCTTCGCGCCGCGCACGGCCTTGCCGTCGATCGCGATCACCAGCCCGCCGGCGGCCCGCACGGCCCTGGTGTGCAGCCAGGCACCGAGAACCCGGTCGAGCACGTCCGCGCTGACCAGGGCGAAGGCCCGCCGGAACGTGAGCTCCTCTGCCGGGCCGCGGGCCGCGCCCAGCACGGCCAGTGCCTCCGGGCCGGCATCAGCGGCCCACTGGCCGATCGCGGCGACGACCGCGACCCCGCGATCACCGCCGCGATCCCGACGGCGAGCAGTCCCGCCAGCGCGCGCCGGCGGCCGCGCCTCTTCCGCGGGTCCGGGACCTGGGCAAGGAGATCGAGGAGATGCTGGCTGGGGGCAGCCGGAATAGGCGAGGATGTCATCGGCGGGCGGGCGTCCCTCGTGGCGGGCAATGGCGAGCGTAGGAACTTCCATCGTTCCGCCCGGACCCCGCCCGCCGCCCGCTGACACGCCAGACACGTCACCCGTTGTTACGACATCGCAGGTCACAGCCTCAATCCACGACTTTGCCGTGTCCCTGGGTGTGACAGTGATTCCATACAAGCCGACCAGGCCAAGCTAGCGCAGCGTGGCAGTGAGCATCACCTGCCACCCGTAGTGGCGGCTGCGGCGGTGCTTCTTGCTGATGAACAGCACGAGCCGCATCCGCGCGTACTGCCTGATCGTGCTGAGGCGGCGGGCCGAGTGACCGTACCTGAAGTACCCGGCCCAGCCGCGCAGGAACATGTTCACGTCCTGCGCGATCGCCTGCGGCGGCAGCAGCAGCCTGCGGCGGCTGGTCAGTTCCCTGATCCGGTCGCGGGCATGCTGCATCGCCTTGTCCGCGGGCCATCTGGCAAGGAACGTCACCCGCGGTTTCCCGTTCAGCCCCCGCGAGCGCACCAGCCGGTGGTGGAAGCCGAGGAAATCAAAGCCCTCGCCTGCCTCCTCCAGGTGCACGATGCGGGTCTTGGCCGCCTTCGGCTTCAGGCCGAGCCCGGCCAGAAAACTGTCAGCCGCTCCAGCGCGGCTTCTGCCTGGCTGCGGGACCAGCACATCTCAACCAGGTCATCGGCATAGCGGGCCAGCACCCCGTCGCCCTCGTCCCACGCCCGGTCCAGCCGGTGCAGGTAGAGGTTGCACATGACGGGACTGAAGACCCCGCCTTGCGGGGTTCCGGCCGCTTCCCGGAGGACCTGGCCGTCTTCCATCACTCCCGCGCGCAGCATCGCGCGCAGCAGCTTCAGGACCGGCTGGTCGCAGATCTCGTTCCTCCACCGCCTCCATGAGCTTTCCGTGCGGGATCGCGGAAAAGCAGGACGCGATGTCCGTCTCGACCACCCACCGGCGGCCCCGCCCGCACTCATCGATGAGCACCTGCAGGGCATCGTGCGCCGACCGCCTCGGCAGAAACCGAAGCTGCACGGCAGGAAGTCCGCCTCGAAGACCGGCTCGAGCACGATCTTCACAGCGGCCTGCACGATCCGGTCCCGGACCGAAGGAATCGAAAGCGGCCTCTTCTCATCCCGCACGCCCGGCTTAGGGATATAGACCCTGCGCGCGGCACCGGACGATACCGGCCCTCCTCCAGCTCGGCAGCCAGCTCACCGAGCAGCCGGGTGACCCCGTACTCCTCGACAGCGGCCAGGGTGATCTTGTCGATACCCGGTGCGCCATTGTTACTGCGCACCGCAACCCACGCGCGCCACAGAACATCACTGCGGCTGATCTTGTCATGCAGCGCGTGGAACCTCCGCCCGGGATCGGCCTTGGCCGCCCGGTACAGCGCATGCTGCAAGGCACGGACCGGATCAGCGGGGCACCCCGCGATCCCGAAGCGGCGGGACTAGCCTGACCGGCACTCACCGGGCCCCTCCTCGAAGACACTGCGCACCGACGAAGCAGCGGCCCTTCCCATCACCGGCGGTTATGCTGTCCGCCCGGCTCAACCAGTACTACGGCCGCCTCCGACGCCCACCCGGCCAGCCATCCACTTCCCGGGGTCACCGGTTATAGGACGCCACGCTCCGGCGACAAGATCCGCAGGTCACCGGGCCGGGGAGGGCCTCCCCAGTTCCCGCCGCCACCATCGATACGTTCCGCGCCCCATACGCCGGGGAGTTCCTCACGGCTGCTTCCAGGCTCTGCACCGCTTCCATGGCCTTCGCCCCGATTTCGAGAGGCTCGGCACTCCCTTGCCCGCCCTCACGGACGGCTGAGTAACGACGCCGCAGGCTTCGCGTCATGCTACGGACCGCATCGTCGCTCCCCCCAAAGGGGCTTCTGACGCTGGGCTCCGACCCGGCCCGTTTCCAGACCGAGCCGCCAGCCTGCTACCGGGCCTCCTGGCAGCTACCCGGACCGGACTCACACCGGCAGGCGACGACGAGCTTACGAACACGAAGAACCACCATGGCCTAAGTCACGGTGCCACCTCCTGTTCTGCTGGGCGCACGGAAAACGCTCACTGTCATGTGACTAACGTTAGCCACCATGCTGAGTGTGGAGCAGCAGGATTGTGTCGGCCCTCGTTATAGGTTGATAAAGCTGAGAAGCTGAGACGTATCGACCAAGCGATAGCGAGTTCACGGGGTAACCAAGCACTCTCAGCAGCGTGCGCGCGAGGAGAATTGAGCCATGGGCACGAAGCACGGTATCAAGGTCGCCACGGACCGGCGCAGGCGCATCTCGCTAGCAGGGGTCGTCGCCAGGTGGGCTCACCTCTACCTCGCGAAGGAGCTTCCCCACGGGACGATCGTCCTAACGCCACTTCCCCCGCGTCAGAGAAGGTGAAGCCAGGTCCCGGGCGCAGCATCCGGACTGTCAGCGGCGGGGCATTCGAGTCTGACCGCAGACGGCATTAGATGGCGGTCACGTCTGGCCTTACCTGCTCAACCGCGGTCGCGATCGGGCACATTCCGGGCACATTGCGTCACGATCTGCCCAGAACTGATGAGAACCGCCGAGATCTCAGCCGCAGGTCAGACCGCATGCATGGCGCGTTTGTCCTTGTCAGAGAGACGCCTGCACAGGACCCGGCCTACAGAGCAACCTGCTAGCTGGCGATCAGCGCGCCTGGTCGTCTCTGAGGCTTACCGGTGCCTTGCCCGGAGGCACGCGGATGCGGCGTAGCATCCGCAGCGGGCATGCAGTAGCGAGGCCGCGGTCTCACAGTGGCCGATAGCGGGCTGAACCGTGACCGCTACGGAAAGTCACCGCGGGTGACATTTAGATCAAAGCTGCTCGAATCGGAAGTACGTCCCTGCGAGACTGTCCGTATGGGGCGGACATACTGGCTTGACCTATTCACTGTCGAAACCTGGAAGGAATTCCACGACCACGGCGGTGATGTGTCAGGCTTTAGCGAGAAGCGCTGGACGACCGTTCAGAAGATGAAGCCCGATGACTACCTGCTCTGCTACCTGACCCGCGCGTCGAGGTGGGTTGGCCTGCTGGAGGTCGTCGGGGAACCGTTCTTCGACGAGAAACCGATCTGGAGCTCTCAGGTATATCCCAGCCGCGTGCCGGTACGGGTGGTGCTGGCCCTGCCCGCGGAACAAGGTGTTCCGGTACTGGAGATGCGTGAGGAACTTACGGTCTTTCATGGCCTTGACAACCCGAATCGATGGCAAGGCCCGTTCCGAGGCTCGCCGAATAGGTGGAAAGCTGCTGACGGTGAGGCGATCATCCGGGCGCTTCAAGACGCAAAGGATAACCCGGTCGAGCGGCCGCTAGGCAGGCTGGGGAGGAGTAACGCCAAGGCTGCCGCACAACAGGGGGCCACTGATGGCCTAGTGGTCGTGCCTGAGGACGACGAGCCTCAGGGGCCCGAGGAGGAGAGTGCGGGGACGGTCCACACCGAGATTCAGTATTTGCTGGTCAAGCTCGGTGCGGACATGGGCTTCGACATCCACGTTGCCAGCAACGACCAGAGCCGGGTGTGGAAGGGGCATCGGCTAGGCGACATGCCGCGGCGCCGAGAGCACCTACCACAGCAGTTCGATCCGGTGACGAATCGGACCATCGAGTTGATCGACGTGCTGTGGCTCGACGGCAACGCGATCGTGGCGGCTTTTGAGATCGAAAGCACCACCTCAATTTTCTCCGGGCTGCTGCGCATGAGTGACCTGCTGGCCCGGCAGCCAAACATCTCTGTACCGCTATTCCTAGTTGCGCCAGATGAGAGGCGCGAGCAGGTAGTCCGTCAGGTGAACCGCCCAACGTTTGAGCGGATGAAACCTCCCTTGGTCGACGTCTGCCGTTACATCTCGTTCGAAGGTCTCCGCGAGGCACTGACGGCGGCCCAGGACTACGTCTCGTTTCTGAAGCCCGCATGGCTTCAAACCGTCAGCGAATCATGCGCTCTTGAAGACCTCTAGTGGGCGCTGTATGTGATCACTCCGCTCGGAAGCTTGCCCATGCTGCCCGAAGGCTGGCACTGCCTTACAAGCGGCAGGTCGTTGATTGGAAGATCAAGAGTTGGTGCAGCAGCAGAGTGCAGCAACCGCGCCGACCGGCAACGGCCTAAACCGACTAGTAAAAGCTTTTGAGCTGCGTTAACGACCGTCAGCGACCGTTTTGCAACTAGTTCACACCGAAGTGATCACCGCGTCCGCTGCGCGTCACAATGGACAGCTCATTGCTACCAGTGCGGATCCAGGCTTCGCCGAGGCCGCGGGAGCCGCTGACGACCGAAGGTTGCTCGCTTGGTGCGGAGCGTGATACAGACGTAGGCACGTACGATGTTGGCAATGGGCCTGGGCATCGCCCGCGTGTGATCACAGTGATAGTAGGATGCATCCTGCTACCACGTCTGAGCCGGTGCCCGTTGTGGAACCCGCCGGAACGGTCATGTCACGGGGATATGTCATGTTCGTACACATCGTGCACCGCTGCCCCGACTCTCGCGTCTCCTGAACTGGGAGAGCGGCCGTCTGAGCCGCGGGGGAGGGCATCGTGAGCGAGCAGCTGCCACCGGGCTACAGGGAGAACGCCCATGCGGGGCCGCCTCCCGGATGGTACCCGGACCTGATCGAGCGGCAAGGCCTGCGCTGGTGGGACGGCGCGCAATGGGGCCAGGAGACGCGACCCGGGCCCGGGAACGTCCAGCAAGCGCAGCCGCAGTACGGCCAGCGGGACCGGGATCCGTACCCGGGCCAGCCGCCATATCGGCAGCCTCAACCGCCGCCGCAGCCGCCATTCACCCCGAACCCGCCCTACGGGTCGCCACCGGCGCAATCGCAGTATCAGGGCCAGACGCCCTATCAGGGAATACCGCGCGGGCATCCATACCCGCAGGCGGCGCCCCAGTGGTTCGACCCCGATCTGCCTCGCCAGCGCCCGGATGACCAGTTCCGGCAACAGCAGGCCCGCTCGGGCCGTCGCCGCATCGTCGCAAGCGGTCCCGCGCCCCGGTGTACGCCGTGGTGGCCGGGCTAGTCGTCATCGCCGGAGCCGGTACGGCGTACGCGTTCATCAGTCACGGGACTGCCAGCTCGAGCGCGGCGCTCGTCAGCAACGGGACCGGCAGCCCTAGCGCGGCGAAGCCGCTCACCTGCCAGCAGCAGTACAACGCCTGGAAAACCGGCCCGGCGCATGCGCAAGGTAAGCAGCTTCAAACCGACCTCAACAAGGTCACCGCGGCCGCGAACGATGAGGACATCACGGCCCTGCATCGACGCTGGAAGCCGCAGGTCCCGCGGCGGCCGCGCTGGAGCAGTACCCGATGCCCGCCTGCGCGGACCCAGGCCGCTACTGGGGGCAGGTGCTCGCCCTCATCAAGGCGGCCGGGGACAACGCGGGCAGCGCGTCCGGCCTTGGCGGGCTCCTGCTTGCCGAGGCCCCGCTGAAGCAACTGCCAGGCGTGGAGCAGAAGCTGTCGGCAGAGCAGAAGAAGGCGGGCATCACCGATGGCATCACAAGTAACAGTTGACCCAGCGGCAGCTGCGGGGGGCGGACGGCGAGCCCCGGCGGTCAGGTGATCCTGAGCACTGACCGGCCGAGCACGCGCCATTCGTCTACCCGGTAGCCCAGGCGCCGTAGCTCGGCGATCAGGAGGCGTGTCGGCGCCCATCCTTCGGGCGCTTCGATCGTCACTGGCACGCCCAGGGTGATACCCGTCGAACGCGCGTTCTATAGTTTGTGCCCGATGCGGGTTCCGAACGGGCCCGGAACCGAGATCCACGGGCCGCGGGCCAGCGCCGGGCCCCAAGATGGGTAGCCGCCTCTCCCAACATTTAGCTGGTATCGCTTTGCTGCCCTCCCACCGTGACCAGCGCCACATCATTGAGAGATTTGCTTCTATCGGCACGCTGGGGCCGGTCGGAACTGACACTTAAACGTCAACGAAGCTGACAGGGTGCAACAGGGAGCCAAGGTGCTCATCCGCCACCCATCACTGTCCGGGCACATTCCGGGCACATCACATCGCGATCTGCCCAGAATTGATGAGAACCGCCGAGATCTCAGCCGCAGGTCAGACCGCATGCCGGCGCATGTTCGCCATGGTCAGGGAGACGCCTGCACAAGACCCGGCCTACAGACCGACTCACTCTGCTTTCGAAGGCCACGGAAAGCCAGGTCCAAGCTGGATGCCCTTGCGCTTAGCGTCGACAGATCGGCCGTCGGCAAGCGTAACGTACGCGGTCAGATCCGCGTAGTTAACACCATGTGCGTTACATGTCTCCACAACTGCTTTGGTCTCGATAAGCCACGACCCGCTCGCGCCCGCCTCAAGCCGGTAGGGAAGCTGATTAGAGCCCGCGAACGGTTGCCGTATGAACATGGTCTGACCATCTGGAAACCGGAGACCCCATGACGAAACTGTCACTGGCGCCCGGCCCGAGTTTCGAGCAGTTACATTCGTGACCGGTTCACCCAGATAGTCCCCATATGTCGGAAAAGCCTGATTTGCCGTGACTGTGACGACTGGTCCGCTGCGCTTCCAAGTGATCACCTGCCACATCAGGGCTCCAATGCCCGTAGCAGTACCGACTATCCCAAGAATCAGACTTGTGACTTCCACAAGCCAAGATTCTGCCAGTAAAGCCGACACTGGTCTCCGACTGACACTCCAGTGTCAACAGTGGCTTGATCCCACTCGGAACAGCACCTGATCAAGCAGGCTGGAGTCACCCTCTGTTCCGTCCCTGTTCCGGCTGATGCCGACTAGCACCACCAAACGACGCGAACCGATGCACACTGAAATCTCAGGTCAACGGCATGATCGCAGGTCCCGCGACCGGTGCGAAAAGTTCGAGCTCTACTACGACGGAGCTCGCAACCTGTTGACGCTTTAGCGTCAAGCCTTCAGCGACCTGGGCACATCGGGGCGCAAATCGCCCCGAGACCTGCCAGGAAGCGACGAGAACCGCGAGATCTCATCCGCAGGTCAGACGGTGTATAGCCCAGCTTTCGGTCGATTCCCGGTAGCCATCGGCCAGCGTGATCAGCTCCTTCGTGCCGTCGGCGCGCACCCCGATCAGCACCAACAGGCACAGCTTGTCCGCGCCGAGACGGATGTTGACGTGGATGCCATATGGGCAGCACGCGTCCAACGATAGGAGCGCCGTGCCGCTAGATGAGGATCTCTTCGAGCTTGAATATGTCACGGGCGGGCTGCAACTTCCGGCCTGGGGTACTTCGCCGAGCGAGACCTTTGTCCAGATCTCCGTGTTGAACGTCGGCAACACCCGGGCAGTTGTGCGTGCGTTCGGTCTCCGTGGACTTAGTTTCGGCCCAACGCCCGCTGAACGGGTGTTCGACAGTGATGTGGACATTGACCCTATGTTTCCCTTCACTGGGGACCTCGACGCGGGCGACGAGTGGGTTTACGCATGGACTCTCCTTGGCGATGGCGAACAAAAGAAGGAGTACTACCGGTACTGGTTCAGAATCCTCGCTACGTCCCCGAACCTTGTTCCGGGCATCGAAATCGTCTCTCAGGATGGCAGCGGTACGGAGCCTGGAGTGCCGTGGCTCAAGAATTTTAGTGTGGTTGCCCGGTATAGTCCCGGCGACTTTTCGGTCTTTCACCGACGAACCAGGATCGTTGAGCCGCCGGGCCCGATTCGCTCCGAGTAAAAGCGAAGCCCACCATTCGCTAGACATGCGCGGGTGGTTCGACTCACTGTCATCAGTTGACGCTTAAGCGCCAGACCGCATGCCTGCACCCCAGATGCACCCCTGGACTCTGGCAGTGGATCGCATTCCCAGGTCACAAGCCCACGGAGCAGTGCTCTCCGGAGCCGTGAGCGCAGGTTCGAATCCTGCTGGGGGCGCCCATCCCGACCAGGCCAGACCCGTCCTGAGCTGCCAAAACGATCCGGCGCCGGTTGAACGGCTGTGCAGCCGTATGCCACCAGAAGCCGTCCAATGTCACGAGTCCCGGAATATACGCGGAATGAGATCGGCGCCGTCGGGCCAGCTCAGCCCACGAAATGACGGCACCAGGATGCACTGGGCCGGACTCCAGGCTAACCAAGGAACTCCTCCATCCGCTTGTACCACCGCTCATCGTCCCCGTCGATGCAGTGCGCGTATACCCGGCAGAGGACCTCGACACTGTGACCGGCCCATTCGGCCACCTGCGGGCCCGGAGTACCGGCATTGAGCCGCCACGAGATCCCGGCATGACGGAAGTCGTAGGGCCTGCGGGCCAGCGGCGACGCAACCAGAGCAGGAGGAAAAGCGGCGCCCCGGGCCTTACGGAGCACCTGCCAAAGCGTGGATGGCAGGTAGATACCGCCGCGATAGGTCCAGAACAGGCGGCCATCCGGCGCGGTCCCGTACGACTCGACGTGCTCGCGGAGCAGCCCGACCAGCTGGGGCGGGATCGGGACCCGGCGCACCGCATTCCTTGGACCGCCCTTCGGGTTGCGAGCCTCATGAACCTCACCGTCGTCGGTCCACTCCCGCCCGGCCGCCGAGCTCACCTCACGGAACTCCAGGCGACCCCAGCCCTCGGCGGGCAGCTCGCACTCATCCAGCAGCAGCGAGACCGCCTCGGACGGGCGAAGCATTCCGTAGTACATGCAGCCGAACAGCGCGACCAGCCGTGGGCCCTGCGACTTGCCGGTGGAACGGATCGCATCGAGCAGCAGCCGCATCTGAGCAGGACTGGCTACACGACGCCGGTCAAGCGCACGCTCTACGTCCGGAGCCTTCCACTCCCGGTCCAGCTGGGCGCCATCGAGCGGATTTGCCGAAAGCCGCTGCTCGCGAACCGCGTACTTCAGCGCCCCGTAAAGACGCGCCGACGTCGCCGGTAATACTCCGCAGACGCCGCCGACCCGTCGAGCTTCCTGCCGCAGGCATCTAGCGCCCGGCCGATGACCCCGGATTCCTCCAGCGCCGACATGGGCAGTGAGCCCCGGGCCAGCCACCGCAAGGCAGCATCGACCTCGGGCGGGTGCGGCACATCCCGGCGCGGCGGATTGAACACCCACTTCCGCAGCGCATGCCGCAGCGGGCCAGGATCAGGTGCACCACGCTGGCTCTTGACCAGGACCGGCGTGACGGTGATAAGACCCTCGGCCAGCGAGATCCGGCCCTTAGCCGAACTCTTCGGCCAGCGCGCATCGATGAACTCAGACGCGTGCTCCAGCCAGGTGACCTGATTTACCTCCCGGGCCAAAGACTCCGGCAGGCCAGACTCGACATCGAACGCCTCGCCCTTGTCAGCAGCCTGGAGCAACCGCGACTTGTAACGCTCGGCCCGGGCCCGGCCCGCCAGGGTATGCGACTTCTCCCGGCCGGCGACCGTCCACCTGACGGTGTAGGACGCGCCCCTCGCCGTCTTGTTCCGCCGGGTCTGCCAGAACCGAACATCGTGCGACTTCATGCCACGTCGTCCCGCAGGTGATTCAGCCAGGCCAGGAAATCACTGCGCCATGCCCGCAGCTCGCCGTTCGGAAGCTTCAGGCACTCCGGACCAACGCCCAGCTCCCGCCAGCGATAGAACGTGCGGCGCGTCACTCCCCCAAGCTCCGCGCACATCTCAGCGACCGTCATCAGGCTGTCACCCGCACGATCTGCCGGGACCCGTGCTGCCTTCGCCATCACGCCGCCCGCCCAGTTGCCGAAAGATCCCCGTTACCGGCTTGAGCCTGGCGTCTAGCTTCATTGAGTGCGGCCTGCCACCGGGCACGGTCGGCGACGGCATGCAGCAGCCGCCGCGCATGGTCCATGTGATCCGGGTCGCCCGGCGTGACCAGCTCCCAGCGGTACCGTGACGGGTCAGTTGCCGAAACACCAAGCGCGGCCAGCAGCCATTCCTGGCGGTCGGCGCGGTGATCGGCCAGGGTCTTGCCGGACCACTTGCGGGACACCAGCACCCGCCGCCCGGCGTAGCCCAGGTAGGCGGGATGGTGCGCCTTGGACTTGCACCTGCCGGGCACCAGGCCGGGCCGGGCGTTCTTGGGCTGGACGCCGTAGCGGAGCCAGTTCGCGCAGGCCGGGGAGCATGGCTGGTACCGCAGCGCCCCGGCCAGCCGGGCGGCATGGGCGCGCTCAGGGTCGGTGTCGGCCTGGTGGCAGTAGCCGACCTGCTTGGTCAGGTACTTCGTCAGGTAGCCGATGCACCGCGCCGCGTCCCTTGGACCCGGCGAGCACGCCCTGGACGTCAAACCTGGTGCCGAACCGGGCTACATGATGCGGCTGGTCATCCACGCCGATGGCGTCCAGGGCCAGCTCCCAGCTGGGCAGCACTTCCCCAGTGGCCGGGTCGAGGTAGTTCCCGGTGGCCTCGTCCCAGACCGGCAGCTGGTCCCCGTGGTACTTGACGGTCGAGGTGCCGGGCCACCAGACCTGGTGGTAGGTCGCGGCCAGCACGCGGCGGATCTCGGCCCGGGCCACGGTGCCGCGCATGACGATGTGCACGTGCGGGGCGAGGCGTTTCTGGGGTTCGACGGCGGCGAAGTACTGCACGTCGTAGCCCAGGTAGCGGCGCAGGTTCTGGATGAACCGGTCGAACAGCGCCGCGAAGTGCAGTGCGTCCCGCGCGGCGCGGTCATAATCGTAGGATTGTGGGTCGGCGGGTGTCCCGTTCTCGCCGACCCGGCCGTAGCTCGGGCAGGTCAGCGTCACGAACAGGGAAGGCCGGAAGGTCTTGCCGTCCGGCGCGGTGTAGGTCTTGCCGACCGTCCGCGGGCTGATCTTCCGCCTGGGCAGGTCCGGGGCGTCCTGACGGCGGCGGGTCGACCGGTGCCGCCGTTTCGCCCGGGCTGGGGCGGCTTTCCCGCGAACGCCCGCTTTGGTAATCTCGGTGTCGAGCTCTGTGATGAGCTCGTCAAAGTCGGCGGTGTCCTGCCCGGCGGCCTGGGCCTGGTCGCGGTGCTGCTGGGCGTCGGCGCGCAGCGTGAGCCACCACTTCTGGTCCTCGCTGGCCGGGCCGGGGGTGATGCCGGGCTCGTCCTCGAGATTCCAGCCTTCCCGGCACTGCGCCGCGCGCAGCGTCTTGGCCCGCTCGGCGCACGGCGGGCACACCGAGTCCAGCGTGCTCCCGCACGGGACCAGCACGGTTTCCCTCTGGCCGGTGTCCCGGTCGGTGCGGCGCAGCTGGATCGGGCGGATGCACGCGCCGTTCTCCACGGCCACGTCCCGGAGCACGTCACCGGCCAGCGGCATGGCCATCCGGTCGGCCCTGGTAATCCGGGTGGTCGTCATACCGATCATCTGGGTTTCCGTCACCACTGGCCACCTCGATCTTGCGCCGGGAGGTGCTGCCGGGCGGCCAGCACCGCGGCGACCTGCTCAGCGGCCAGGCCGTGGAAGTGCACATGCTCGTGACGTTCCAGGCCCGACCGGTCCCCGAACTCCGCGCGGGCGGCGAGCCGGGCGTGCAGGTCGGCCACCGCCTGGCGCAGCGCGGCGATCTCCCGGTCGCGCAGGCCATCACGGGCGGCGCCGGTCACCTCGGCGTGCCAGGCTGCCTGCTGGCACCGGTAGGTCAGCACCGTGCGGGTGATCCAGCCCGCGGCCCACAGCCCGGCGATGACCGCCACTCCGGCCAGCACGTAGGGCAGCACCCTGGCGATGGCTTCCGCCAGGCTGATAGTCAGTACAGCCCCGGCGACAACTGCCACTGCCGCGCCGACGCCTCCCTGCCCGTGGGTGTGCGCGCCGTCCTTCACGACTGGCCTCCTTCCGGGTCGGCCTGCCAGGTCACATGCCAGCCGCAGCCGCACTCGTGAGTGATCGACCCGTCGGCCTGGGTGCGCTGCCGCAGCAGGGCCCCGCACAGCGGGCAGCAGTCGTCGGTCTGCCACAGCACCGGGCGTTCATGCGGTCACCCCTTCCAGCTCGGGCAGCGGCGCCCTCTCGGCGGCACACTGGCCGGCCATGTCGCGGATGTCGGCGTCGGTCAACCATCCGGCGCGGACCCGCACCGGGTCCGGGTCGGCCTCCAGCCGGGCGAACGCCACCCCGGCACCGGTCGCAGGGTCGGTGGAGATCAGCTCGCAGGCCGCGCCGCGGTCCCGGGCGCCGTCGCCGAGCACCATGTCCACCTGCTCGGGCTCGTCCAGCCGCATCGCGATCCGGTCCGGGAACAGGTTCCGGATCGTCAGCACGTCCTTGCGAGGGTCCTGCAGCGCAGCAACGCAGCGAGGCCTTGCCCGCCCCGGTGGCCCCGGCGACCAGGACGTGGGTGCCGTGCAGCCGGACCAGCCAGGGGAGCCCGTCCTCCCGGCGGCCGACCGGCAGCGCGGCCAGGTCTACCCGGTGCGGCACGGGCAGGGCGGGGATGATCTGGGCCAGGGCGTCACGGCTGACGAACTCCAGCACCAGCGCCCCGGACCGGGCCGAGCGGATGCGGCACAGCAGGGCGCCGAACCCGTGGGCCAGGTTGTCGGCCCGCTTGGCGAAGTCGTCCGCGCACTGGCCCGAGACCAGCCTTACGGCTACCCGGTCGGTGTACCGGGTGGCGGTGACCTTGCCGAGCACGGGCATCAGGATGCGGCCCCGGTACCAGGGGGCCAGGTCGGCGACGTTCATCACCGCGGCCCACCGGCGCCGGTAACACCACCAGGCCCGCCACCTTCCCCACACGGGTGCGGTCACCCAGCGGGTGAACGAGGACGGCCAGTAGCAGCGCCAGATCGCCAGGACCAGCACGGCCCACCCGGCCAGGGCCACAGCGGCGATCCAGCCGGTGCTCACCCACACGAAGGCCAGCACCGCCGCCGCGGTGGCGGCGACCGGGTGCCGGATGGTCATCCGGATGATCCAGGCCAGCAGCCGGGCCAGCCAGGCGATGGCGATGATCCCGGCGGGGGTCTGGTAGACGGGGGCTCGCCAGATGGGCCGGGCGAACGGGTCGGGGTTGTAGATCTGGGCGATTTGTTCCCCGGTCACCACGCGGCGCATACGCTGGTCACCTCTTTCGTGCCGGTCACGGGAGAGAACACAGGGGCGGCCGGAGGTACCAGCTCCGGCCGCCCCGCCCTCACTTGTTCCGAGGTCACGCCGCACGCCCCGCAGCATCAGGACTGGCTGCCATGCCGCCGCTGGCGTCCGCGCGGCGCTTCAGCTCGGCCACGTATTCGGCCACCGCCTGGGCCAGGACGCGGGCCATCAGCAGGTCCTCATCGGTGACCCGGCTCCGGTCGGAGACCGTGATGGACACGTCGAGGTGCTGGTCCTTGATGGCCAGGACCGGCGCCATGCCCTCGTCGTGGTAGGTGAAGCAGCCGACGTAGCTGTGGCCGGTCAGGTGCACGAACGAGGCCACCTGGGCCACACCGTCCGCCCCGAACCGCACCTGCGCGCTGGTGGCCGTCATGCCCTCACCTCCTGCGGCTCGGGCACAGGCGCCGGGCTGGAGTCCAGCAGGGTCTCCGCCTTAGCGGTCAGGGTGAACGGGGTGGGCAGGTCCGGCAGCCAGGGCAGGCCCCGGTACCGGCGCTCCACCGCCACCGCGTAGGCCCAGGCCTTGGCGGCCAGCTGGCGGGCGAACTCCACGTGCCCGGCCTCCAGCTGCTCGGGCAGCGTCAAGGTGACCAGCAGCACCGGGCGGCCGGTGGCGATGGTCAGCAGCGGCGTGCGGTGCGGGTAGCCGCGGAACCACACCCCGGCCCTGGCATCAACCGGCAGCGCCAGCGCCGGAACTCTCCGGGCGGGCATCACGCGGCGTCCTTGTGGTGCTCGGGCGCCGGGCGGGACGGCAGCCGGGCCGGGGCGCGGACCCCGGTCGCCTTGAGCGAGTACGCCATCCGGGCCCGGCACTTGTGCTTGCCGCCGCCGTCGCCAGTGCACCGGGAGCTGTCCACGTACGGGGTGGCCTGCATTCCCTCGAACTCCACCGGGGTGAACGGCGACCCGGCCGGGGCGTCGGGCAGCACCGGCTGGTACTGCGCGGCGACCTTGATCTTGACCGTGCGCTGCCTCGCCTCGGGGTCGGCGTCGATCACCTCAATCACCCACAGCGGCAAGCCAGTGCCCTTGTCGGCCTGCTGGATGATCCGGTCACCGCTGGACCGGTCGAAGCCCCCGGCGGCGTAGGCGCCGCTGGGGAACACCGTCCCGAACTCCACCGGGAACGAACCTAGCGGTAGCGATAGTTTGTTAATTCGGGATGTAGAGGTGCAGGCCGCAGCCTGCAGCGACCGAGCTGATCAGGGCTCGCAGCGGCGGGGGCGGGGGCGCCTTGGACCACGCGGCCCACCAGCGCTGCAGCGCGATCCAGGGGGAAAGCCAGGCGCGGACCGCGCGCAGGGCCCGCGGCCAGGACGGCGCCAGCGGCGTCCCGGCGTCGCGGGGCCCCCCTCTCTCCGCGGCCGGGCCCGGGCCGCGGAGCCGCAGCATCGGGCTGCGGAGGGTGATCAGCGAACCAGGCGGCCCAGCAGAAGCTGAACGCGCAGGTGACCAGGGCCTGGTGGCGGCGGATGGCGATGTCGGAGCGGACCTGGAAGTCGGCCCAGCCCAGCTCGTCCTTGACCTGCTTGTAGCCCTGCTCTGTCCAGTGCCGGATGCCGTAGATCCGCACGATCTCGGCCAGGTCCGCCGCCGGATGCGGGCTGTCTGCCTCGCGGGGGCCACCGGGCCGGGGCAGGTTCGTGGCCAGGTACCAGGTCGCCTTGTCCGGCAAGGTGCCCGGGTCAGCGGTGGCCACCACCAGGCGGGTGAAGCCGTCCGGCCCCCACCAGCCCAGCCTCGCGTCGGCGGCGTACCAGGTCTCGGCGTGCCCGTCGCGGAAGGTGCGGGTCACCGCCTGCCAGTCGCCGGGATCATCAGGGCCGTCCCAGGCCAGGGCGCGGGCCGCGTCCGCCGGAGTATAGGCGTCGGCGCCATAGGCCCAGGTCCCGTGGCGGGGTTTGAGGGCCATCACGAACGGCAGCCCGGCCTCGGCGAGCTCGGCGCGGAACCCGTCCTGATCCCCGTAGGCGCTGTCGGCGGCCACCGCGCGGAACGCGAACCCCGCAGCCCGGGCCCGTATCGCCAGGTCCGCGCCGATCGCCAGCTTGGTCCGGAACGCCGGATCGCCCTTGCCCATAGCGAAGTGCCGGGCCGGGGTGTACGGCACCGCATCCACCGGGTAATACAGCCGCTCATCAGCCCACACCGTGGTGACGGTGACCACCCCGTTGTCGGTCTTGCCGTACCGGCCCAGCCACTGATGGCCCACGTGCGCGGTCTTCGTGCCGTCCTTACGGTCCCCGCTGTCATCGATCACCAGCACCCCCGCCTCGTGCGGGGCGGTCGCCGGGTCCACCAGCAGCAGCTCCAGCCTCCGGGCATTGACCCGCTCCGGATCCCACCGCGACTCCGAGAGAAAGAACTGCAGCCGCTGCACCGCCGGGTACTGCGCCCCGGTCACCGGCTCGGCCCCGGCCAGCGCGGTCAGCGTCTTGTTCCGGTCCCGCGGCGCCAGCAGCCCGGCCAGGTACTCCCGGAACCCCCGCCGCTGCGCCAAAGAACCGAACACGTCATCAAACCGCGCCGCATACCCCTCCAGAGGGTCCGGCGCTGCAGGACACGGCCGACGAGCAGTCATCGCACACCTCAGAGCACGTTATGCCACTACTCCCCGGTATACTGCGAGCATGCTCCAAGGTCAACAAACTACTGCTAGGTAAGCCATTCGCGACCTCCAGTCGCTAGGTTATGATGTCAGTATCCTAGGACTACAGGATGACAGACGGCAAGCAGCAGGTGCTTACCTGACGGCTACAGAATGGTTACTGAAGAAGGGACCGCAGCTCAGCGGCCTCGGCCAGCAGCCGGTCCTCGGGAATCCTGGCCCGCGGCGCCTGCGCGGACAGCGGGAACGGCTGACCCGGCCGCGGGTCGGCGGCATAGCGGGGGACCAGGTGAGTGTGCAGGTGCGGCAGCGAATTGCCCAGCGTCTCGTAATTCATCTTCAGCGGCTTATACACCGCGATCAGCGCCCGGGCCACGGCCAGGACCTCGGCCCAGTACCCGGCCGCCTCCGCCTCGTCCAGCTCGGTGGGTTCGGTGACGTGCCGCCCGCGCCAGATCACCAGGGTGTACCCGCGCTGCACGTCAGCGCGCTGCAGGTAGGCATCGGAGTACTTCCCTTCCAAGATGCGGATGCCGTAGCGATCGGCATCGGGGCGGCCCGCCTGGCACATCTCGCACCCGATGCCGCGGATCAGGTCCGGCCAGTTCCGCGGCCACTCACTCATCCAGGGCCGTCCCGTCCGGCTCGGCCCACTCAAACGCAAACTCGTGCCGGTCAGCGGCGTACAGGTCATCGGCGACCTGGAGCGCCCGGCCGTCCGGGTCATAGTCGATATGCAGCATCCGGACCACCGGGACACCCGGCTCCAGCTCCAGCAGCCGCACCTCCTCCGGGGTCGGCATCCGCGCCCGCAACAACTCCACACCCCGGGCGAACCGGTGGCCCAACAGCTCGATCACGTTGTCCGGACCCTCCGGCAGCGCATCAGTGGATTCCAGCCGCGTGCCCTCGGCCACCCACAGCGGGTAATAGCTGGTCGAGATCACCGCGGGCACGTCATCCAGCAGCTGCAACCGCTGCCGGATCACCGCCTCCCCGCCCGGCTGGCAGGCCAGCCAGCCAGCGACATCGGCCGGGACCGGACCCCGGCCCGTCCTCAGCATCCGCCGCGAGGGAACCTGCCCCTGGGCACTCGCCTCGGTATCGAATTCCGGCTTCCCCGAGGCCCGGTGCGAGGCGTGGCGATGAGTCGAGGAGACCCGCCGCAACGGCGGCCGGTCCCTGACGTACGACCCGAATCCCTTGCGGGTCACCACCAGGCCCTCAGCGGCCAGCGCCGACAGCGCCGCCCGGATCGTCGTCCGGCTCACCCCGTAGTCACGCTGAAACTCGCTCTCCGTGGGGAGCTGGCTCCCCGGCCTTCGCGTGCCCTCCTGAATCTCTGCCCGCAGCACATCAGCCAGCTGCAACGAAAGCGGGCGATCAGATCGAGGGTCAAGGCGCCGTGTCATCATCCGCCTGCCCGTGCTAGGTCCGCTTGTCGTGCTAGCACTACAGGCCAGCGTACAGCCCTGATTGCCCGCTAGCCTAGCCGACCCCGAACTTTGGCAATCGACCACCGCCGCGACGCTGAGCAGCACGGAGCGCGCACACCTACGCTTGCACACCTACGCTTGCTCCTGCGATTAGCGGCCTGTCTAGGCGATTAGCGGCCCGCTTGCCGAATCCAGCCGTATAGAGATCAAGGCGGCGCGCTGCGCGCGCCGCGGGCCGACACTAGCGTCGGCCTCCGGCCTTGGCGAGGCCCCGGCCGACGCGCGTCGGCCCCACGGTCTCAGTCCGGCGCCGATCAGCCAGGATCACTCGGCGACCGGCCCGGACGCTGCAAGTGCCGTCATCCTCGACGGACCATTGTCCCGCTCCCGGCCGCCACTTGGTCCAGCGCTGCCCCTCTCCTGCCCCGACCCTGTGCCGCTCGCCCTGTGACCCACCCGACGCCGGGCGAGGCGATCGGGAGCCCGCGCCAGTGCAAGAAGCCCGCTACCTGCCCGCCCGTTTGCAACGCGGGCACGTATCCGTTGAGGTAGATGCGGTCGAACCTCTCAATATCCAGGCTCACGTGCCCGGCGACAATGTCGGTCAATGTGACTGGGCGCTGAGACATTTTCACCCTCCGCAACCGTGCCTACGGTTGTCAGGATGAACCCGCCCGCACGATCACGCCTGCAGAACCGCCAACCTCGATGGTCTGAGGCGGAGCCTCAGCTAGTAGATGGGGCCGGGTCGAACTACACTCCGGTGCATGGCCGACAGCGCCCAAAATCCGCATGACGAACAACCCGTCGTCACGGTCAAGAATCTGGTTAAACGATACGGAAGCCTCCTAGCCGTCGATGACGTGTCCTTTTCCATCCGGGCAGGAGAGATATTCGGGATCATCGGCCCCAACGGCGCCGGAAAGACAACGACAGTCGAATGCATCTCCGGCCTTCGTGCTCCGGATTCAGGATCCACAAGCGTTTACGGACTATCTCCGCAGCGCGATAGGGACAGCATCAGAGAGTTTATGGGCGTCCAACTCCAGGAGAGCGCTCTGCCGCCCAGGTTGAAGGTGGGCGAGGCCCTCGAACTCTTTGCTTCCTTCTACTCGAGCCCGCTGGACCCGCAGGAGGTGCTCGAGTCCCTTGGAATTAAGCACATCGAGCGTGTCGCGTTCAAGAAGTTGTCGGGCGGCCAGAAACAACGGGTGTCCATAGCGCTCGCGTTGGTAGGGAACCCCAAGATCGCCATCCTGGATGAGCTGACAACCGGGCTCGATCCCGAGGCACGGCGGGAGACCTGGGCGCTCATAGAACGCATGAAGAGGCGCGGCGTCACAGTGATCCTCGTTACCCACTTCATGGATGAGGCCGAAACCCTATGCGACCGCGTGGCGCTGATTAACAGGGGACGCCTCCGAGCTCTGGACACTCCGGAAGCGATCGCCGCGGAGGCAGGCGGGAACAGGTTGCGCTTTGTCCCATCACAACCCGTGGACGACGAGACCCTGTACGCGGTCCACGGCGTGCAGGTGGTGGAGCGAAAGGACCGCTATGTGACGGTCACGGGCACGGGGGATCTGGCCGCATCGCTGATGAATGCGCTCGCGGCCGTGGGAGTCCAGGTGTCGGAGCTCGACGCAAGAAGCGGAAACCTTGATGATGCATTCATCAAGCTGACCAGGGAAACCGCATCGGCAGCATCGAAAGAGGTTCAAGCATGAGGCCGAGTCTGGGCGAGGTATCCAGTCGTCGGTCGCGTGTGCAGCTCGCGGCGCTGCTCAAAGTGCAGGCTAAGCTCTCTCTCCGCGAGCCCTATGCTCTCGGGCTCGGTGTCGGGTTTCCCGTGGTCCTGCTGGTCCTTTTCGGTTTCATCAGCAAGCACGTCGCTGGGAATGTGGCCGGCACCGGCCTGACGGTGATCGATCTCTACATCCCGACGATCATGGTCATTTCGTTCATTGCCATAGCGATCTCCCTCCCCAACACGCTGGTGAGGGACCGTGAGATCGGCTGGCTCAGACGCATTTCCACGACGCCGGTGCACCCGTCACGATTGCTCGCCGCACAGCTGATCCTTGACCTCGTGCTCGCTGCGGCCGCAATCGTCATCACCATTGTTGGCGGTACGGTGATCTTCGGTGCGCCACTCACCGTTGGCATCCCGTTCTTCATCCTCTCCGTCGCACTGGCCATTGCCGTGATCTTCTCGGTGGGCCTGGTTCTCGTCGCCCTGGCTCCTACGCAAGCCGTGGCCAGTGCCGTCGGCGGGGTGCTCTTCTTCGGCCTCATCTTTCTGTCGGGGTTGTGGATTCAGCCTGTGCAAGTCGGTGAACCACTGCAGGCCATCATGTGGTACTCGCCGAGCGGAGCGGCGGAGCGGGCTATTCTCTACTCGGTGTTCCATGCGACACCTCCGGTGGCGACCCTCCTCACCCTGGTTGGCTACACCCTCGTCTTTGGGTTCGTCGCCGTTCGGTACTTCCGCTGGGAGTAGGGCGGCGGCCCCAGAACATGAGACAGGCTGAGTAACTGGGCAGCCACGGCAAAGCGATGGCAGCTACGAGAAGGACGGGGGAAGAGCAGGAACAACCCCCGGACGTGGGATCTATGTGGGACGAAAGCGTATCTGAGAGTCCAGGCCACCGTGTTTACGCAGGTGACCCGCAGTACGCGAGGTCCAGCGGTCACGATCTGTAAAACCGTCGGCATATCCCGGGGCTCTGCCCCGCACCCGGCCCTCCCTCGGAGATGGAGCAAGGGGTCATCTCCTCGCCCGGGCAAGCAAAGCCCCACCCCGGAACCCCGGGAGCGGCAAGGGCTCGCTTCGATCGACCCTGCGGGCAGACCCTTGCCGCTCCGGGGAACCCGGGGTAGCTCGGAGAGTGCCCGACCGAGGAGATGACCTGACGCGCGGTGGTCATGCGCCGTGCCATTAACGTGCCATTAGCCAGGGTGATCACCGGTCAGCTACGGCTACCAGCGGCTACCCGAACGCCCAGGTCAGAGCCCATGACGGGGCTGTGCGGGCAGCCTTCCAAGCTGGTCATCTTGCGGACAGCCGGGTATCGATCCCGCACGGCGCCGTGTTGCCAACCACTAACGGCACGACGCCGGTGAGGAGCACGAGATGAGCAAGGTCGCAGATGTCAGCGAGCCCGCCAGCGAACTAGAACGCCTGATCGCGGACCTGTCGGCGTCCGGGCCGCTGGTCTTCGTCTTCGGCGTCGGCTGGTGGACCGCGCACCTGGCCGGGGCAACGGCGCCGGTGTTCGGCGGACAGGTCGACCGGCGGTGGTGGCACGTCCACCTCGGCGACGACGCGGCGAGCTGGACGATGGACGTGCGGGTCGATGAGATCACTGGAGTCCGGTTCGTGCACGAGCTCCACCCATACCCGGGCTACTCCGGGCCGGAGCTCTTGACCGTGAAGTTCCTGGGGCCGGGCGGCGATACGTTGCTCGACTGCTACGTAGGCGACCAGTACGACGGCCAGCAGATGCGCCCGGAGAAGCTGGTGGCCTGGCAAGCACTGCGCGAACGCTACGGCAACCGCGACGAGTCGAGAGTCGATCACGGCGCCCTCCTGGCCTCGGCTATCTGAACCATCGAGGTCACCGGACCACATGGGCGAGGAGCAGCAACGCGAGCAGCAACGCCGAAGCACTCGATCGGACGGACGCCGATCGCCTCGAACGCGTCGGCGCTGATCAGCCGAAGCATCGGACGATCTCAGACGGTTTCGACACGACCGAGCCTGTCTCTTAATACGCGGGTTGAGTAGGAACTCAGCTGCTGCGGGTCAGTTCAATCGGTGCCAGGCGCCACGAGATCGTAGAGGCGCATGTGGAGGCGCTGGTGAACGGGGCCGGATATCCGCCACCTCTGCTTCCAGGTCCAGACCGTGCCATCGGTGTGGATGTAGTCCGCGGGCTGCCCAGGGTGATCTACGATCGGGTCGTACTCCAAGCCAATCTGCTCGCCGCGCAGCACGATGCTCACCACGAGCTCGTAGACGCGCAAGCGGACGCCGCCGACGACGCGCCACTCCTGCTGCCAGGTCCAGACCGGGCCGTCGGGGAACGGGTGGATGTAGTCCGCAGGCTGCCGAGGGTGATCCACGATCGGGTCGTCGGCCACGCCGGTTGGATCACCGCGCAGCACGATGCGCGGGTCAAGCGTCGTCACAACGAGTGAGCCTAACGCCTGTCCGTGTCCGCCGTCCCTGCCATTCAGGTCCACTTGGTCTCACTGCCGCCTCAACAAAGTGGCGGACCGGGCTTCGCGCCCTGACCAGGCCACCGGCGCAGCTTTAACCGGCCCGGCGGCCATCGGCGCCGATGCGGGCATCAGTTGTGCCATTAACGTGCCATTACCCATGGCCAGCAACGGTCAGCCACGGACACTCCCGGTTACCTCGACTCGCAGATCAGCGCCCATGACCAGGGTGGCCGACAGGAAATTCCGCCGCGCGGCGGCTATGCAGCGTCGTCGCCCGGTTCGATGCCGTGCTCGCGCAAGATACCCCGCAGCCTTTCCAGCTCGGCCTTCACCCGGCCCAATTCCTCGACCAACGGCATGCGGCCAGCAGCGCCCTCGGCCCACTCCTTGTCCCGGCCAGCACGGGCGGTCATCAGTTGCTTCTCCTGGTCGCGCAGCGCCGCGGCGGCCGCGTAATCCTGCCGGTCGATCGCGGCTTCCTTCTCCTGGCGCACCCGCGCGATCTCCTGATCCAGGTCATCCAGGCCAGCCCGCATCCCCACCCAGCGCTCGATCGCGGCCAGCCGACGGTCCAGCGATTCGACCTGCGATATATCAGCGGACAGCCGGGAACCCTCGCCGATCCCGGCCGGAGCGGCCTCCTCGCCCTGGTGATCGTGCAGCAGCTGGATCACCTGCTGGCGCGTCCGGTTCATGTCGGCGCCCAGCTTCACCAGCACCTGCGCGGCCACGCCGTCGCCCTCCCGGACCAGGCCGAGCAGGATGTGCTCGGTGCTGATGTAGTCACGGCCGAGCTGCTTCGCCTCGCGCAGCGACAGCTCCAGCACCTTCTTGGCCCGCGGCGTGAACGGGATGTGCCCGGACGGCGCCTGCTGGCCCTGGCCGATGATCTCCTCGACCTGCTGCCGGACCGCCTGCAGGCTGATCCCCAGCGACTCCAGCGCCCTGGCCGCCACACCTGTGCCCTCATGGATCAGTCCCAGCAGGATGTGCTCGGTGCCGATGTAGTTGTGGTTCAGCATCCGGGCTTCTTCCTGCGCCAGCACCACCACCCGGCGGGCCCGCTCGGTAAACCGCTCGAACATGCTCCGCGCCGCCCTTCTCGCGCTCATCCCCGGGCCACGCCCGGTACCAATACGATAGGTCGCGTCGGCAAAGACGAGCGCGGGCCGCTTTCGGGAATCTGGAATCTCCCGCGGCCCAGCCTCAGAGATCGGACAGGAGCAGGGGCGGAAAGTGCAAGAGCCCGAGCCGGGCTCAGATCCGAGGATGGCCCGCGGAGTGTGCGTGCCCGCCCCTCCAGCATCAAGCGTGACTGTGACCGCAGGACAATCAGCACAGGAAGAACGTGCCTGGCGGACGTACACGCGAAGTCTACGCTTGATCCCGGAGACCACTGCGGGCACTCCGGTCAGAAACCAAGGGCCAGGCCGGAGCCTGCCCGGACCGGGCGCGGGCCATCCCCGGCACTATGCGGGCCGTTACGAGGCAATCTCCATGATCCGGAATATGCACGGAATGATCCCGGCCGCTGGGGAGCTGGGTGATCAAGTCCACGCAGGCAGGGCGCACGAATTCGCTAGACCGGGAGACCGGCCTCCGGAGCCGTGAGCGCAGGTTCGAATCCTGCTGGGGGCGCCTCTCACCAGCAGGGCGGAATGGGTTTTGACCTGCGGTAATGCGAATTACACGAATGTCATTCTCAGACGTGGGCTGCCATCCGTGGCCGCCGGGTGACGGCTGCTGCGCCCCATACGCGCCCCAAATCATGACCCCGCCCCCAGGTGCAGAGCCTGGTCCATGCGGCCGATCCAGACGTCCTCAAGGCCGGCTACGCATCGCGCGTAAACCCGCATCAGCATCTCGACTGAGTGGCCCGCCCAGGCGGCGACTGCGCTGGGGCCTAGTGCCCTCCCTGCCATCCCCACGTAGATGAGCTGATCACCACGCCACACGGTGTATACGCCGATCCGGCCGTTGGGGACCTCCGGGTTGGGCCAGTCGGCGAACCGGTACAGCGGGGCCATCGCGTAGCTCCGCCAATGCGAGGTTGGTGCTACTCATCAAGTGGCGCCGTGATCGCCAAGATAGCCGCGATCGCGCATCCGGGCCGATGCCCGCTGCCATGAGGTGGGGACGGGCCGGAACATTCCGGGCAGCATCCGCTGGACTTGGCGGGAGTGAGGCCAGCCCACTGATGCTTTTCCAGCAGTCGGCGGAGCTCGGCGTTCTCCGCACGCAGGGAAGTCTCTGCATCGCCCATACGGTCATGATTGCGGATCGCCATGACGCTCGGCACGCCTCTGGGGTATCCGGGCCCTCGACGGTGAGCACCACGCTGGCGCCGTACAAGATCAGCGCCCACCCCGGCTCACCTGCTTCGGTCCAGCTTGGCCATCATTCGCATTGTCCGCGGGCGACCGCCGAAGACCCCCTCTGTCTGTTCGTTCTGGCACGGTAGATCGCTGGGTCGATCTGTACGGGCGCCGCGGCACCAAGCGCCGACGCCGGCTCATCCTCGCCGAATTCGTACTCGCCGCGATCGATGTACCGCTACTAGGCCTGGCCATCTCGCTGTCCGCCACCTCGACGCCGCGGGTCCTCTTCGGCGCCTACCTGACCGGGGTCGGGCTGAACTACGTCCCACTCGCCCTCCACGCGATCTCCCTGTCACGAGCCGGCAAACTCGACGCCGAACTCGCCGACGTGGATGCAGCGGCAGAGCTGAGGCGATACACAGCCAGGCAGATCCTCATCGGAATCCCGCTACTGCTGCTGGTCCTAGGTACCGTCCAGTTCGCTGTGAGCCGACGGCCGGGCCCGCGTGAGCCCACTGCCTGCAGCACCAGCTTCTCGGTACACTCCGGCTCATGATCTGCCGCCTGTGGCGAGGCTGGACCACTAAGGAGAACGCTGAGGCGTACGAGCGCATCGTGCGGGGCCAGGTCATCCCCGATATCGAGGCGCGGCGCATTCCCGGGTTCGGCTCCATTGACCTGGTCCGGCGTGACCGCGATCGCGATGTGGAGTTCATGACCTTGATGTGGTTCGACAGCCTGGAGGCGGTGAAGGCGTTCATGGGGGATGACTACGAGGTGGCGCACGTGCCGCCGCCGGCGCAGGCAGTGCTCGCCGGCTTCGACAGGCGCTCGGCGCACTACCAGGTCCCAGACCGCCGCGACCAGCACCGGTGACCCGCCGGAGCGCGGACTGTGCTGGCCGGGAACCGGCGCAGACACGGGGCGGCCGCCGGGGTTCCAGGTGGGGCCTGGGCACGATGTCGGCCGCGAAGCGGCAGGTGCGCGCGTTCCCGCCCCTGAGACCGCAGATCCGGACGTGGACGTTTCGGCCGCGGGCCGCCCGCTAGCAGAACCTGGGACTAGCTCAGCCAGCGGGCAGAATCACCGGACCTGCACGGCCGCCAGTGAGTCCGAGCCTGATTTTGTCCCGGCCATAAGGCGGGACTGTGCGCGCCGCTCGAGACCAGCGCTAGTCACATGACGTGACCCCTATGCCCCGACCCGCAGATCCTCGATGCTGACTCGGCGCGACCGACAGTCGCGCCGGTGGAGCGCCTGGCCCGCCCCCTCGGCCCTGTTGCCGGTACTGAAGCCGGTCAGGAGCGGTCGTCTGCTGGGCCCCCCATGGTCGGAACGGTCGGAGCGGCTGCGGATCACGCAAGATCACTCCGTGTAACCACCATCTTGGGTGATATGTCGTGTTCGTGGACCGAGTCACCCGGTCCACGGGCCAGGATCATGATCATTGCGACGCCAAGAAATGGGCCTTTGAGCTGCAACGTTTCCGAGTCGCCTATCGGAATCGAACCGATGACCTACGCATTACGAGGATGTCACGGTGCGTTGCTCGCAGGCTCAAACCCCAGCCTGGCTTGATGTTCGCGGGTGGCTACTGGTGGCGATCGTTGGCTGTTTACGGTGGTTCGGGGGCGCCATGGGGGTATTGCCACCCCGCGCTCGTGCCACTGGAGGGCCATGCCGAGGGGCCGCGCGGGGTAGGCTCAGATCATGGATCGGACAGTCAGGCTGACCGCCGCCATCACCCCAGACGGCGACTGGTATGTGGCTCGCTGCCTTGATGTTGAGGTCGCCAGTCAGGGCCCGACCATCGACGAGGCGCTGGCCAACCTGCGCGAGGCACTGGAGCTGTATTTCGAGGATCAGCCTGCGCCTGATGCGCCGGAGCCGATCGTCGCTCCGGTCGAAGTCCGGCTCTCTGCGTGAGCCCCAAGCGGCGGCCGATCGTCTCCGGCGCCCGCGTAGTGCGCGCCCTTGAGAAGGACGGCTTTGACGTCATCGGTACCAAGGGAAGCCACTGCAAGCTACGCCGCGACTCGCGGACTGTGATCGTTCCTCTGCATGATGAGGTACGCCCAGGAACTCTTGCGTCGATCTTGCGTGCCGCCGACATGACTGCCGACCGGCTGCGCGAGTTGCTCTGACCCGCAGCACCGGCTAGAAAGCCGAGGCTGCGCGGCCCATGATCTTGCGTGCAGCACCGAGACCGGCTTGGACGCGCTGCTGGTCACGTCGTAGTAGGGCCGAGAGATTCCCGGGCTGGTGGCCCGGATCCGGGTTCGCCCGGCGTTGACCTCGCTCGCGGACGCGAACGGGTGCTCCTCCCGGTACCGCGCTATCGCGGCGGCCTCGGCCGCGGCCCGGTCCTCGCCGTCCTTCGGGGCGGCGTGCCGGATGATCCGCTCCCCGCCGGGGGCCACACCCTGCTGGTAGAGCCGCTCGGCGACCGCGGCCTCGACCGCCCCGGACAGGCCGAGCGCGGCGGCGCCGCGGCCCTCCCAGGTGCCCGGCGGGTCGCCCGAGCGGGTGTAGTAGGCCATGGCACCCGCGCATCCGCAGGCGTGGCCGCGGGTGACGTAGGCGATGTCGTGGCCGGTTCTCACGTCGGATTTAACGGCCACGGCGGGCCACCTGTGGGCTGCGGTGCGCGCCGGAGCCGCCACGATCATCTGGTGATGCATCGGTACAGTGCCTTTCGCGCACGGGTGAGGGGTCACGGCCGGCCGCCAGCCTCCTCGTGGCTGCTCCCGCGTCGCCTGGGCGGCTCAAATGCCAGCTATCTAGCCAGATTCTGCGACCATTCCTTCTACTGGCCCGGCGAGATGAGGGAAGCACCAGATGACCGGCGCAATAGACAAGAACACCGGAGCGGGGGCCTCCGGGGAGCCCCAGGCCGCCGGAGGTCGAGCCAGGACAGCCCCAGTGCCCGTACTGGTGATCACCGGACCGGTCGGGGTCGGGAAATCGACCATCGCGAACGAGGCGGCATGGCTGCTGCGCCAGGCGGACGTCCCCCACGCGCTGGTCGACCTTGACCGGATCGAGCAGTGCTGGCCCGTCCCCGCCGACGACCCGGGGAACGAGCGCGTGAGTCATCGCAACCTGGCCTGCATGTGGGCCAACTTCCGCCAGGCCGGCGCTGACCGGCTCATCTTTGCGCGCGTGCTCGAGACCCGGAGCCTGCTGCGGCGGGTGACCGAGGCGGTGCCGGGCGCCCAGATCACCGTGGTCCGGCTCCGGGCACCCCTTGCGGTGCTGCATGAGCGCATCCGCTCCCGGGAAGCCAGCGACCCGGACTGGTTCCTGGACGCCGCCACCCACACCGCGGAGGTGTTTGAGCAGGCACGGGTCGAAGACCACCTGGTGGACAACGAGAACCGCCCCGCGACAGTGGTTGCCGAGGAAGTGCTGCACCGGGCCGGATGGCTGCACCGTGCCGGAGGACAGTGAACCTGTGACTCCTCTCCCCGACACATGCCGCACCTGCCACCAGGTGGACGGCTGGGGTGGGGTCGAGCCGCATGGCTCAGCCATGCGGCTCGAACACCGACACCTCGTCCACGCGTGGAGCAGGCCAGTATGAACACTGCTTCTTCCCGAGTGGCCCATCTGATGCGATCGCGGCCCTCTTCCGTCTTTTGGAGGGCCCTCGAACGGTGATCAGGCTTAACGGCGAGCACACCGGATTGCTGAACCTCGCGTTCAGCAGACCGTGAGATCATGCCCGCATGGAGACCGAAGTCGTCCCGGTCCTGCGCGTGGCCGACGCCGACGTGGCGGTCAGGTGGTATGAACGCTTGGGCTTCACCAAGCAGTGGGAACATCGCTTCGATCCCAGCTGCCCTGCGTTCGTATCGATCGCGTGTGGCGGGCACGGCTGTTCTTGTCCGAGCACCGAGGTGATGCCCGGCCCGGCACCCTGGTCGGCCTGATGGTGAGCGACGTCGACGCGGTTGAGGCCGAGTTCGGCCGACCGACCGGTGAACCTCCGTACGGGTGCGAGTCCGAACTTCGCGACCCGGACGGTAACCGGCTGCGGATCCGCGGACTGGCGAACTGATGTTCGGCGCAACCAGGAAGTTCGGTGCTGAGCGGTAACGTTCCCGGAACGATCCGGTCGTATGGTGGCGTCGTGGGGAGGACACAGCTGGCAGACATGCCGACGGCGCGCCGTTTCGGGCTGACGTCCCCGGCGGGCTGCGCGGTCATCGGTGTCGTGGTGCTGGTCTTGTTCATCGCCGCGGTGCCGCTGGCCGGGCTGGCGCACCAGAGCCTGAACGCCAGCGGCGGCTCGCTGCCGGTGTGGGTGACGGCTCCGTTTGCCGTGGTGGGCTTGGTGCTGGCCTGGCGCAGGCCCGCCAACCCGGTCGGCTGGATCATGCTCGCCGGAGCGTTTTCCCTCGCGCTGAGCGAGGATGCCAGCTATTACACGGTGGCTGATTACGGGCTCCGCCACGGCGATCTTCCGCTCGGCGGGGTCGCGCTGTTCGCCCAGCCCGGCTGGGCGCCTGCGATCGTCCTGCTCGGGCTCCTCGTCCTGGTGTTTTCCCGACGGCCGCCTGCCCTCCTCGCGTTGGCGGTGGCTGGTGCGGGCGTACGTAGCAGTGGCCGCGCTGTGGGTAGTCGGCACTGTGGTGATCACGGCGGGTGCCTTGATCGATCACCGCACGCAGGTGGATTCCGGCGGGAACCTGCTGCTGCTCAGGGGCAGTGACCCGGCCGCCGGGTGGTGGAACGTGGTCCAGGCGGTGTTCTTCCCGCTGCTGGCGGCCTGCTGGCTGGCGTCGCTGGCCGCGCAGGCGGTCAGCTACCGCCGCTCGTCCGGGGAACGTCGCCAGCAGCTGAAGTGGCTGCTCGCCGGAACGGCCGCCATCCTGGTGGGCGGCCCGCTCTTCGCCGTGCTCACGATCCTCGGGAGCCCATCGTGGGTAGGCACCCTCGCCGTGGCCGGCTTGGTGGCGCTCCCGGTGAGCATCGGCGTGGCCGTCTTGAAGTACCGCCTGTTCGACATCGACCGGATCATCTCCCGCACCCTGGCCTACGCCATCGTGACCGGCCTGCTGGTCGGGGTGTACGCGGGCCTGGTGCTGCTGGCTACCGAGGTGTTCAAGTTTCACAGCACGGTGGCGGTGGCCGCCGCCACGCTGGCCGCCGCGGCGCTGTTCAGCCCGGTCCGGCGGCGGGTGCAGCTGCGGGTGGACCGCCGGTTCAACCGGGCCCGGTACGACGCGGACCAGATGGTAGCCGGGTTCGCGGCGCGGCTGAAGGACACCGTGGACCTGGATTCGGTCCGTGATGACCTGGCCAGTGTCGTGCGCCAGGCCCTGGAACCCGCCCACGTGTCGGTGTGGATCAGCCACCGCGACTGATGAGCGGGCGACTCCACGATCACGTATGGCTCTGGCCGTGGGCGCGTACTGTGGGTGGATCATCACTGGCTTACCCGGGCAGGTTCCGTCCGGCTGCTGCTCTGGGCGGGCGGTCAGGTTCTGCTCAGTTGCGCGAGGCGGCGGACGATGTTCGAGAGGTTTACCGACAGAGCGCGGCGGGTTGTTGTCCTGGCGCAAGAAGAGGCCAGGATGCTCGGTCACAACTACATCGGCACCGAGCACATCCTGCTCGGCCTCAGCCGCGAGGGCGAAGGTGTCGCGGCCAAGGTACTGGAGTCGCTGGGGATCAGCCCGGCCATCGCGCGGCAGCAGGTCGAAGAGATCATCGGCCAGGGCCAGGAGGTTCCGTCCCCATCCGAGGGCATCCCGTTCACGCCCCGGGCTAAGAAGGTGCTGGAGCTGTCGCTGCGGGAGGCGCTGCAGCTCGGCGACAACTACATCGGCACTGAGCACATCCTGCTCGGCCTGATGGGTGAGCGCGACGGGGTGGCCGCCCAGGTGCTGGTGCGGCGGGGCGCGGACCTGAACCGGGTCCGCCAGCAAGTCATCCAGCTCATCAGCCACCATGAGCCGCCGCCGGGTCGCCGACCGCCCCGGGATGACGCACCGGTGACCGAAGTGCAGGCTCGCCTGGACGTGGTTGAGGGCCGGCTGGCGGCACTTGAGCAGTGGGTGGGCATGGGGCCGGACACCAATGACCGGGACGAGCAGATCGCTCAAGTTCACCGCGAGAAGGAATCCGCCATGGACGCCCACGATTATGAGCGGGCCGCGGAGCGGCGTAACCGGGAGAAGGAATTGCTGGCCAGCAAGGCCGCGCGGCAGGAACAGTGGGCCGCCGGGCACCCGGCGCTGCCCGATCTGGCTGAGCGGATCCAGCAGCTCGCCGACGAGATCGAACGGCTCCGCGCCCTGCTCCGCCAGCACGGCATCGACCCGCAAGACAAGACAGCCTGACCTAAAACCCGGTAGCGCCTCGCAGCCTGAATCTGGGCCTTGCAACCTCCAGCTGGACAGGACACACCCCACGGCGCCTGCGCCCCCACAGCGCGCCAAAACAGCTCGATCATGGGCATCAGCGCAGGTCAGAGACTTATATAGCTTTGCCCTCCGGAGCCGTGAGCGCAGGTTCGAATCCTGCTGGGGGCGCCTCTCACCAGCAGGGCGGAATGGGTTTTGACCTGCGGCAATGCGAATTATGCGCATGTCATTCTCGGACACGTCATGCTGCCCGATGCCGCCGGATGACGGCTTCTGCGGCCCATACGCGGCCCAAGTCACTGGTCCTCCCCCAGGTGCAGGGCCTGGCACGCCGCTTCGCGGTCCATTCCCGGATCTGAGGCAAGCCAGTAATCATGTGCCTGCTGCGAGCGGTAACGATCCCGGAACGGTCCGGGCGTAGCGTGAGGCTTATGCGGGCAGGTACGGTCCCCGGAACCCGGCAGACGGATACCGCGGACCGGCGCCTGACGCTGGCATGCCCGGCGACCGCGGCCGTGCTGGGCGTGCTGATCGTGCTGCTGGCCGCGGCGGTGATCCCGCTCACCGTGCTGGCCCACCAGCGCGGGCATCGCCGGACCCGCCGCGTTCTGCGTGGGCGACATGGCGCCAGGCCGAGCGCGACCGAAATCGTCCCGATCCTGCACGTGGCCGACGCGGGCGTAGCAGTCAGGTGGTATGAGCGCTTGGGCTTCACCAAGCAGTGGGAACATCGCTTCGACCCGGACTGCCCCGCGTTCGTGCCGATCACACGCGGCGGGGCGCGGCTGTTCTTGTCCGAGCACCTAGGTGATGCCCGGCCCGGCACCCTGGTCGGTCTGATGGTGAGCGACGTCGACGCGGTCGTGGCCGAGTTCGGCCGGCCCGCCGGGGATCCTCCGTACGGGTGCGAGTTCGAACTTCGCGACCCGGACGGCAACCGGCTGCGGATCACCAGGCCGGCGAGCTGAGCGGAGATCGCAGTCGCCGACCACCGGTTGCCGCGGCCCAGGTCTGGCGAACTCACAGCTCCGCGCACTATCCGGCAAACTGGCGGCGGCTCTCCGTGCGGCCTGAGGAGGAAACCGGTGCCTGTCCGCTTCCAGCTGGTCATCGACTGCGCCGACCCGGACCGACTGGCCCGCTTCTGGGCCGCTGCGCTGGGCTATGACCTTGCGCCGCCCCCGGCTGGTTTTGCTAGCTGGGACGACTGCTACCGCGACCTGGGGGTGCCCGAAGAGGAGCTGGGTGTCGGCGAGGACCGGATCAGCGACCCGCAGGGATACCGGCCGGACATCTGGTTCCAGGTCGTCCCAGAGGCCAAGGCCGGCAAGAACCGCATGCACCTGGACATCCTGGCCAGCGGCGAGCAGGCGGACCCGTTGGAGACTCGCCGGCAGCGAGTCGACGCCGAAGCCAGCCGCCTGGCCGGCCTGGGCGCCACTATCACTCGCGTCTTGTACACCGAAGGACTCGACCGCTATGGGGTCGCGATGAAGGACCCGGAGGGTAACGAGTTCGATATCGGCTGACCTCGGCTCCGCCTCGAGCGGCCGCCCGGTGGCGGTGGCGGTGGCGGTGGCGGTGGCCGCGGGCGCGTACCGTGGATGGATCATTACTGGCATGCCCGGGCAGGTTCCGTTCGGCCGGTGCTCTGGGCGGGCGGTCAGGTTCTGCTAGGAGCGCGAGGCGGCGGGCGATGTTCGAGCGGTTTACCGACCGGGCGCGGCGGGTGGTTGTCCTGGCTCAGGACGAGGCCAGGAGGCTCGATCACAACTACATCGGCACCGAGCACATCCTGCTCGGCCTGATCCACGAGGGCGAAGGCGTGGCGGCCAGGGCGCTGGAGTCGCTGGGGATCAGCCTGGACGCGGTGCGGCAGCAGGTCGAGGAGATCATCGGCCGGGGCCAGCAGACGCCGTCCGGGCACATCCCGTTCACGCCGCGGGCCAAGAAGGTGCTGGAGCTGTCGCTGCGTGAGTCGCTGCAGCTGGGCCATGACTATATCGGCACCGAGCACATCCTGCTCGGTCTTCTCCGCGAGGGTGACGGCGTGGCCGCGCAGGTGCTGGTGAGGCTGGGCGCCGACCTGAACCAGGTGCGCCAGCAGGTCATCCAGCTGCTGCACGGACGCCAGGGGAAGGAGCCCGTGTCGGCTCGTTCCACTGCTGGGGAGCTCAGGCTGCTGCCGGCAGTGAACGCCCGCCTGGAGGCGGTCGAGCAGCGGCTGACGGCCATCGAGCAGCGGGTCGGGACCGGTCCTGACCTCAGCGAGCTAGATGAGCAGATCGCCCAGGTGCGCCGCGAGAAGGAATCCGCTGTCGATGCCCAGGACTATGAGCAAGCCGCATCGCTGCGTAACCGGGAGAAGGAATTGCTGGCCAGCAAGACCGCGCGGCAGGAGCAGTGGTCCGACGGGCACCCGGCGCTGCCGGAGCTGGCCGAGCGATGCCAGCAGCTCGCCGACGAGGTCGAGCGGCTCCGCGCCCTGCTCCGCCAGCACGGCATCGACCCGCAAGACAAGACAGCCTGACCCAGAACCCGGTGGCCGCCCGCAGCCTGAATCTGGACCTCTAGTTGGTGATGTTGGCGGAGCGACGTGGGCTCAGACGAGGTGGTAATACAAGACGATCTGGTTGAGGAACCAGGTAGCGAGCTGGCAGCCGGCCAGCGCGGCGGGGATCGCTCCCCAGGCCGCGATCCGCGACCTGCGCGCGAGCAGCGCCGCGATGAGAATCAACGCGCCGGTGGACCACCAGACCAGGTCGTGATGGTCGTAGGCCTGCGCGGTGCGGCGCAGGCAGTCAGGCACGGCACTGCCCGACAGGACATAGCAGAAAGCCCGCGCGTTGCTCGAGCCGGTGACCGTCGTAGTGGGAGTGAGCGTCCCGGGGACGGTCGGCCAGATCACCCAGGTGAGGATGGCGGCCGCAACGCCTGCCAGGTGCCACCAGGGCGCTGGCTCGGCTCGCGTTGAGGTCACTTGCCACCACTGCACGACAGCGAAGCCGAATACCACGACAACCGGAGTGATCAGGACCGCTATGGCGATCGCCTCAGATGTCTGGTTGGCGACGACGGCGCCTCCGGCCAGTTCGGCGATCACCGCGGTGAAGATGACGATCCATCCCGTCATCCCCGCCGCGAATGGCTGCGTGAGCAGAGGCGCCGGCCTCGGCGGCTGATCGTCCCGGGGGAGATGCCGCAGACCGGGCGGTTGTCCGTGCCGCCGGGACCAGTGCATCTCAGTCTGCTCCTCACAAACGGCATGATGGGCCGCTCTGGGAAGAGCGTACCGCGCCGCCTCGGCTCCGATTAAGGATGCGCTGGCGCGTCACCGGGGTCGATATCGTGCTCGCGCAAGATGGCCCGTAGCCTGGTCAGCTCGGCCTGCGCCCGGCCGAATTCCCTGGCCAGCGACGGGTGGCCGGCCGCCGCCTCCGTCCAGTCCATTTCCCTGGCGGCCCGGGCCGCGGTCAGCTCCGTCTCCTTATCGCGCAGCGCCGCCCGGGAGTATGCGACCGCGGGCATGCGGTCACCCAAAGGGGGCGATCAGGCGGGCGGGTCTCCTGGAGCGTCGCGGGTCATATTGGTACCGGCCGGGGCTATCCCGGAGGCTGCGCACGGCATTGAATTAAGGTCATGGCGGAACGGCCCGGTAGATGAGCGGCCTGCAGTACAGCCTGGTCAGGCCGGCAGTGGTGGAGTCGAGCCTGGCGGCAACGGCGCCCTGCATGTTCTGGCTGATGTTCCGCAACGTGGCCTCGGACGGACTGGTGTTCCAAGATCCGGAGCACGCCGGGGTCCTGTCGCAACCCGGGTGCGTGCTCGCCTCGCCGTCCTGGGAGAACTCCGCCACCCAGGTGACACAGGACTACGTCTACAACTGGACCCGGGACGCCGCGATCGTCGCGATCGAGCTTGGGGCCGGCCCGCTGGCCACCAGCCAGCCGCTGATCGACTATGTGCAGTTCGCGCGGGCCTGCCAGGCCTCGGCCAGCAGCCTCGGTCACTTCGATCGTGCGTCGTTCCTGATCAATGGCACCATGCGGGACCCGTGGACCGACCAGAGCGACGGGCCGGCCCTGCAGACACTGGCCCTGCTGGAGCTGTTCCCCCAGCTCGATACGCCCACGCAAGCCGTCGCGAACGCCGTCATCGCGGCGAACCTGGACTTCCTGAGCGGCGCCTACCAGGGCGAGACGTACAACCTGTGGGAGGAGGAGTCCGGCGCCTCGTTCTTCGCGCGCTCTGTGCAGCTGAAGTGCTTCCAGGCGGTCGCGGGCAACACCCAGGGCATCGGTGTCCCTGGCTGGCTGGCCGCCGCCGTGGCGTGGCTCGAGAACGCCCTCGACAGTCACTGGAATGGCCGGTACTACCAGTCGCTGATGCCGGTCCCGGGCGACAAGGCGCCCTACGACCCCAACATCGACATCGTCATGGCCGCGATCTACGGCGCCGTGGCGGTGACCGATACCAGGCTCCTGGCCACCGCGGCGCTGCTGCGCGGCCAGTGGGCCGACCCGGCCTCCCCGTACTTCTACCAGATCAACGGGGCCGACCAGCAGCGCGGCATCGGCCCCCTGCTCGGGCGCTATCCGGGGGACACCTACGACGGCGACAGTGGCCCCCCGGCAGACGATCACCCCTGGGCGGTTTCCACGGCCAGCTTCGCCGAGCTGTATTACCGGCTGGCCAAGCGGGTCACCACCGCCGGCGCTGTCCCGCTCGATGACCTGTCGGCCGGGTTCTTCAGCCAGGTCGGGATCGACGCGCCGGCCACGCCCACGGCGGCGGCAGCGGCGCTGCAGAACGCCGGCGACCAGATGCTCCAGGCCGTCGTGTTCCACAGCGATCACCTGGAACTCAGCGAGCAGTTCGACGCCACCACCGGCTACGAGA
This sequence comes from uncultured Actinomycetota bacterium, assembly GCA_963808615.1. Taxonomy (GTDB): domain Bacteria; phylum Actinomycetota; class Actinomycetes; order Streptosporangiales; family Streptosporangiaceae; genus Palsa-504. The sequence continues at coordinate 1,552,212 of CAWEGV010000012.1, read as the reverse complement.
AGAGCGTCAGTAACCTGTCCTGGAGCTACGCCTCGTTCCTGTCCGCGGTCCGGGCCAGGAACGCCACCTGAGAGCGTTATGCAAGACCGACTCGCGAGTGCAGGCCATTTGGGTCTGCGCGAGCGATCGGTGCAGATGAGCGGCCAGCAACCACAGCCGGTTCTTTGCATAACGCGAACATTGCATAAGACACTGAGGACGCGGAATCGAAAGGCCAGATCATGTCGCAAGTTCCGGTGATCGACCTCGCGCCCTGGTTCAGCGCGGACGATACAGCCCAGGCGGCCGTGGCCGCCGAAGTCGACGACGCGCTGCGCAGCGTCGGGTTCTTCCTCATCAACGGGCACGGCGTGCCGGACGAGCTGGTCGTCCGGGTGCGCGCGCAGGCCCGGGCGTTCTTCGCGCTGCCCGCCGACGTCAAGCAGCGCTACGCCGTCACCGTCGGCGGCCGCGGCTGGCTGCCGCCCGGCGTGGAGGGGAACGCCTACTCCGAGGGCACGATGACTCCGCCGGACATGAAAGAGTCGTTCGCCGTCGGCGCCGACCAGCCAACCGGCGATCCCGAGGTCGACGGGTTCTGGTTCCAGCCCAACGTCTACCCGGCCGAGTTGCCGGGACTGGAGCCCGCGGTCCTGGCCTACCTGGCCCGCATGCGCGCGCTCGCCGACGAGCTGCTGGTGGTGTGCGCGGCCGCGCTGGGACTCGAACGCGACTTCTTCACCCGGCACACCGGGCACGCCACGCACACGATGAACATCAACTGGTACCCGCCGATGGCGGTGGCCGGCCAACCGGAACCTGGCCAGTTCCGCATCGGCCCGCACACCGACTTCGGCACCGTCACCATCCTGGACCGCGAGCCTGGCCGCGGCGGTCTGCAGGTCTGGACCGAGGACGACGGCTGGGAGGACGCGCCCTACCAGCCCGGCGCGTTCACCATCAACACCGGCGATCTGCTGGCCCGGTGGAGCGGCGGCCGGTGGAAGTCGAACCGGCACCGCGTGCTGCCGCCGCAGGCCGAGGCGCCGGACGAGGACCTGGTCTCGCTGGTCTACTTCTATGAGGCCGACCACGACGCGGTGGTGGAGTCGCTCAAGCCGCCGATCGGCCAGCCAAACGACTACGCCCCGGTGGTGTCCGCGGCGTTCATCAAGGAGCGGCTGGACGCCATCGCCCTCGGGTAGCGGCCCGGCTGGCGGGGCCGCGCTGGCGGACGGGGCGGACAGGGCGCTAGCCGGGGAGGCGGTACTCCTCGAGCAGGCGGCGGCCGATGATCATCTTCTGGATCTCGGCGGTGCCCTCGCCGATCAGGAGCATCGGGACCTCCCGGTACAGCCGCTCGATCTCGTACTCCTTTGAGAAGCCGTAGCCGCCGTGGATGCGGAAGGAGTCCTCCACGACCTCCTTGGCGTACTCCGAGGCGAGGTACTTGGCCATGCCGGCCTCCAGGTCGTTGCGCTGGCCGGAGTCCTTCTTGCGGGCCGCCATCACCATCATCTGGTGGGCGGCCTCGACCTTGATGCCCATCTCGGCCAGCTTGAACGCGATGGCCTGGTGCTCGACGATCGGCTTGCCGAAGGCCCGGCGTACCTGCGCGTAGGCGATGCCGAGCTCGAAGGCGCGCAGCGCGACCCCGCAGCCGCGGGCGGCCACGTTGACCCGGCCGACCTCCACGCCATCCATCATCTGGTAGAAGCCACGGCCGGGGGCGCCGCCGAGGATCCGGCTGGCCGGGACGCGGACGTCGTGCAGGATCAGCTCGGTGGTGTCGACGCCCTTGTAGCCCATCTTCTCGATCTTGCCCGGCACGGTCAGGCCCGGCACCGTCGGGTTGGGCCCGAAGCCCGGCTCCTTCTCGATCAGGAAGGTGGTCATGTTCCGGTGCGCCGCCTCGTGGCCCTGGTCGGTCCGGCCCAGCAGCGCCACCAGGTTGGCGGTGCCGCCGTTGGTCAGCCACATCTTCTGGCCGTTGATCACGTAGTGGTCCCCGTCGGGCACCGCCTTGGTGGTGATGGCCGAGACGTCCGAGCCCAGGCCCGGCTCTGACATGGAGAAGGCGCCCCGCACGTCACCGGTGGCCATCTTGGGCAGGAAGTAGTCCTTCTGCTCTTGCGTGCCGTGCTGGCCGATCATGTAGGCCACGATGAAGTGGGTGTTGACGATGCCCGACACCGACATCCAGCCGCGGGCCAGCTGCTCCACGACCAGCGCGTAGGTGAGCAGCGACTCGCCCAGACCGCCGTACTCCTGGCCGATGGTCAGCCCGAACAGGCCGAGCTTGCGCATTCCCTCCACGATCTGGGCCGGGTAGGTGTCCTTGTGCTCCAGCTCGGTGGCGACCGGGAGGATCTCCTTGTCCACGAAGTCGCGCACGGTGGCCAGGATGTCCTGCTGGATGTCGGTCAGGCCTTCGGTCTGGGCGAGGCGTTCCATGGTCGTTCCTTAGCTGGCGGGCTCGGGGCCCTGCGGCTCGGGGCGCTGCGGCTCGGGGCTCTGCGGTTCAGGGCGGCCGGGCTGGTCGCCGCCGCGCTCCTTGACGTAGGTCCGGGTCGGCACCATCACCTTGCGGCGGAACACGCAGACTACGGTGCCGTCCTGGTTGTAGCCGCGGGTCTCGACCTCGACGATGCCGCGGTCGTCCCGTGACCGCGAAAGGCGCTTGTCCACCACGGTGGTCTCGCCGTAGATGGTGTCGCCGTGGAAGGTCGGCGCCACGTGCTTAAGCGAGCTGACCTCCAGGTTGGCGATGGCCTTTCCCGAGACGTCCGGCACCGACATGCCGAGCAGCAGCGAGTAGATGTAGGTGCCCACCACCACGTTGCGGCCGAACTCGGTGGCCTGCCCGGCGTAGTTCGCGTCCAGGTGCAGCGGGTGGTGGTTCATGGTGAGCAGGCAGAACAGGTGGTCGTCATACTCGGTGACGGTCTTGCCCGGCCAGTGCTGGTAGACCGCCCCGATCTCGAACTCCTCGTAGGTCCGTCCGAACTGCATAGCGCTCACTCTCCGGGAGGCTCGAACACCGACGTGCGCTGCATCCCCGCGGCCCGGCCCTGGCCCGCGATGACCAGGGCCATCTTGCGGGAGGCCTCGTCGATCATCTCGTCGCCGAGCATCGCCGAGCCCTTGGCCCCCCCGGCCTTCGATACCGACCAGTCGTAGGCGTCCAGGATCAGCTCGGCGTGGTCGTAGTCCTCCTGCGAGGGGGAGAAGATCTCGTTGGCCGCGGCGATCTGGTCCGGGTGCAGCACCCACTTGCCGTCGAAGCCCAGGGCGGCGGCCCGCCGGGCCACCTCGCGGTAGCCCTCGGGGTTGCGGATCTGCAGGTAGGGGCCGTCGATGGCCTGCAGGTCGTGGGCGCGGGCGGCGATCAGGATGCGCATCAGGATGTAGTGGTAGGCGTCGGCCGGGTACCCGGGCGGCTGCTCGCCGACGACCAGCGACTTCATGTTGATCGAGGCCATGAAGTCCGCGGGGCCGAAGATGATGGTCTCCAGCCGCGGCGAGGCGGCGGCGATCTGTTCGACGTTCATCAGGCCGCGCGCGTTCTCGATCTGGGCTTCGATGCCGATCCGGCCCACCGGCAGGCCCATCGTCTTCTCGATCTGGGTGAGCAGCAGGTCCAGCGCCTTGACCTGCTCGGCGTCGGCCACCTTGGGCAGCATCAGGCAGTCCAGGTGGGCGCCCGCGCCCTCGACGACCGTGATCACGTCCCGGTAGGTCCAGTGCGTGGTCCAGTCGTTGACCCGCACGACGCGGATCTTGCCGCCCCAGTCCCCCTGATTGAGCGCGTCAACGATCAGGTGCCTGGCGCTCTCCTTGACCAGCGGCGCGCAGGCATCCTCGAGGTCCAGGAACACCTGGTCGGCCGGCAGGCCCTGGGCCTTCTCCAGGAACCGGGGGTTGCTGCCCGGCACGGCCAGGCAGGAACGGCGGGCGCTATTGGGGCGCCAAGGACGCAGGCGATCGGTCCCCGTGGCGGTCATCGTGGTCGTCATATCAGCTCACCTTCTGGCTCTATTGTCAGCGGCCCGGCCCAGGGCCGGAGCTGGCGGCCCTGGCGTATCACCTCGACGATGCGGCCGATGATGGCGGTGATGCCGAAGTCCCTGGGCGTGAACACGGCGGCCACGCCGTGGGCGCGCAGGCGAGCGGCGTCGGCCGGCGGGATGATCCCGCCCACCACCACCGGGATGTCGGCGGCCCCGGCCTCGCGCAGCCGCCGCAGGACGTCGGGCACCAGCTCGGCATGCCCGCCGGACAGGATGGACAGCCCCACGCAGTGCACGTCCTCGGCCACCGCGGCCGCGGCGATCTGGGCCGGGGTGAGCCTGATGCCGGAGTAGACCACCTCGAACCCGGCGTCGCGGGCCCGGACGGCGATCTGCTCCACGCCGTTGGAGTGCCCGTCCAGGCCAGGCTTGCCCAGCAGCAGCCGCAGCCGGCCCGCGCCTAGCTCCCGGGCGGTGGCGTGCGCCGCGGCCCGGACAGTATCTATCCGGGGGGACGGCCCCCCTGGATCCCCCGGCACAGGGGGGCTGCCCGCCCCCCCGTACCCCCCTGGGACGCCCGTGGGCGCCCGGTACTCACCGAACACCTCGCGCAGCGCGAAGGCCCACTCGCCGGTGGTCACGCCGGCCCGGGCGCAGGCCAAGGTGGCGTCCATCAGGTTGACGTCAGCCCGGTCCGCTTCGGCCCGCAGCCGGTCCAGGGCGGTCCCGCGCCGCCGCCTGTCGCGCTTCGCGTGCCGCGGCTCCGCTCGGCGGCCCGGAAGCAGTTGCGGCCAGCTCGGCCCGCTCGTAGGCCGCCGGTCCACGTGCTGGCGACCGCCGCCTATCGGAACCCGTTCCACCGCCGTGACCATCCCGCCCTGCCGCGGGCTCGGCCTCTCGCCGCGGCCCGGAAGCAGCCCTCTTGGCTTACCACCGACGACCTTCAGGTCCCCGGACTCGCGGTCCGCTCGTGGCCAGGCCTCTGATGCGGGCGCCACGCCGGGCCGCGGCCGCGGCGACCAGAGCGGCCTTGAGGAACCCGGGAGCTGGATGGCGCGGGCCCGGGCGTCCCGCGACAGCGTGACGGCCAGCATCTCCAGCACGATCCGCTGGACGTTGTTCTCCGGCTGCTCCTCGGTCAGGCTCAGCGAGTTGACCTGCACTCCGTACCGGAACCGCCGCTGCGCGGGATCGGTGATCCCGTAGCGTTCCCTGGTCAGCTGGTCCCACAGCCGGGCGAAGGCCCGCATCTTGCACATCTCCTCGACGAAGCGCACGCCCGCGTTGACGAAGAAGGAGGTCCGCGCCACCACCTCGCCCATCCGCTCCGGAGGGACCTGGCCGGAGTCCCGGACCGCGTCCAGGATCGTCGTCGCGGTGCTCAGCGCGTACGCGATCTCCTGGACCGGGGTGGCCCCGGCCTCGGCCAGGTGGTAGCTGCACACGTTGACCGGGTTCCACTTGGGCATCCGCGACACCGCATACGCGATCAGGTCGGTGGTCAGCCGCACCGACGGGCCCGGCGGGAACACGTAGGTGCCGCGGGACAGGTACTCCTTGATGATGTCGTTCTGGGTGGTGCCGGTCAGCGCGCTGATGTCCGCGCCCTGCTCCTCGGCGACGACCAGGTAGAGCGCCAGCAGCCACATGGCGGTGGCGTTGATGGTCATCGAGGTGTTGCTCTGCTCCAGCGGGATGCCGTCGAACAGGGCCCGCATGTCGCCCAGGTGCCCGACCGGGACGCCGACCCGGCCGACCTCGCCGCGGGCCAGCACGTGGTCGGCGTCGTACCCGGTCTGGGTGGGCAGGTCGAACGCGACCGACAGGCCGGTCTGGCCCTTGGCCAGGTTCCGCCGGAACAGCGCGTTGGACTGGCTCGCGGTCGAGTGCCCGGCGTAAGTCCGCATCAGCCACGGGCGGTCGGTCATCTGCGGGGTCTCCTCACTCGTTCCGGAACCGGTTGATCTCGGTCAGGTGCTTGGCCCGCAGCTCATGGTCGCGTGCGCCGAGCCCTTCGCGGGGGGCCAGGCACAGCACCGCGACCTTGCCGTGGTGCAGGTTGTGGTGCACGTCCAGGGCGGCCTGGCCGGTCCGGTCCAGCGGGTAGACCGCGGACATGGTGGGGTGGATCATGCCCTTGGCGATCAGCCGGCTGGCCTGCCAGGCCTCGCGGTAGTTGGCGAAGTGCGAGCCGATGATCCGCTTCAGGCTCATCCACAGGTACCTGTTGTCGTATTCGTGCAGGTACCCCGAGGTCGAGGCGCAGGTCACGATGGTGCCGCCCCGGCGGGTCACGTACACCGAGGCGCCGAACGTCTCCCGGCCCGGATGCTCGAAGACGATGTCGGGGTCCTCGCCGCCGGTGAGCTCGCGGATCCTGGCCCCGAACCGCTTCCATTCCTTGGGGTCCTGGGTGCCGGGGTCCTTCCAGAACTGGTAGCCCTCGGCGGCGCGGTTGATGATCAGCTCCGCGCCCATCGACCGGCACAGCCCGGCCTTGTGCTCGCTGGACACCACGCAGACCGGGATCGCCCCGCCGGCCAGCGCGTACTGGGTGGCGTAGGCGCCCAGCCCGCCGCTGGCCCCCCAGATCAGCACGTTCTGCCCCACGTGCATCGCGGCGCCGTTGCCGGAGACCAGCTCGAGCTGGCCATCACCGCGACCAGCGCCTCGCCCAGGCCCAGCTCCGGGACCGGCACCTGTTCCACGTGCAGGGACTGGCGCGGATCCCGCTGGCGGGGTTCGATGCCGTCGAACATGTGCTCCTCGTCCCGGTGCAGCGTGACCGCCCGGTACCAGGCCGGCAGCGGCAGCGCGGCGAAATCCGCGGGCTGGCTGCCGGGATCACAGATGGCCTCGAGTATCTCTTTCATGGCTGCCTCCCACCACGCCCCAGGCTCGCCGGCCGGCCCGGGCCGGGCCAGCGCCAATGGGCATCTGGCCGCGGGACCAACGACCCGAAAATGCCGGCGGCGGTGGCGGGAATCTCAGCATGCGGCGGGCCGAGCGCTCGCACCACGGGCCGTTCGGCAGAAAAAGAAAGGATTTTGATTTTCCGAACGGCCCGTGGTTTTTGCGGCCCTATGGAGTGATGCGCGGGACGGCGTTACCGTTGATCAGGAGCTGCTGAGGGGGGTTGCGATGACCGACGTCGGACGCGTGCAGGCGGCGCCTTCTGCGCCCGCCGTGGCTCGTCCCCGGATCCAGGTGGTGCCGCTGCGGGGGCTGCCGGTGGTGGCCGCGGTGGTGGTGTTCGTCATCGTGGCGATCGCGGGCAACTGGCTGTGGGCGCTGACCTTCTGCCATGTCGTGGGCGGCGGCCTGTGGACGGCGATCGACCTGTTCGTCGGGCTGATCGTGGGGCCGATCCTGGCCCGGCTGTCCATCCCGGCCCGGGCCGAGTTCACGGCCCGGTTCATGCCCAAGATGGTCCTGCTCATGCCCACCCTGGTGCTGATGACGCTGGCGGCCGGATTCCAGCTGGCGCTCCGGGAGGGCAACCTGTCCGCTTCGAGCCCGAACCACGCCTGGCTGGTGGTCTCGTTCGTGGTGGTCGGGGTGATGGCGGTGATCGCCCTCGGCGTGCTCGAGCCGGCCAACATCGCCGTGCTGTTCGAGATGCGCAAGGCGCAGCCGGACGGCACGATCATCGCCAAGCTGATGCGGCGGTTCGTGTACACCGCGGGGATCACCGGGCTGATGCAGGTCGCGACGCTCATCATCATGACCAGGGTGGCGACGCAATGAGCAGCGAGCTGGCCGCGATGACCGGGGCGCCCGCCGCGGCCCGGCGCTTCCCTCCGGTCGCCGAGCTGGGCATCGGCTCGCTGGCCCTGGTGGTCACCGGCGGGATCCTGATGGCGTCCTACGTGCCGCGCCGGCCGCCGCTCGGCGTTCCCCTGGTTCTGGCCGCGGTGAGCGCGGTGCTGCTGCTGGCGGGCGTGTTCCTGCTGTCCAGGCTGGACCGGTTCGCCTGGCCGCGGTTCTTCGTGGTGTTCCGGTGGGCGCTGCTGGCCTACGTGATCTCGGCCGGGATGATCGGCTTCGCGTTCGTCCGTGACCACACCAGGGGCGCCCCGCTGGCCCTGGTGACGGTGATGCTGGTGATCTTCGCGCTCGACGTGCCGCTCATCATCGCGTTCACCGTGGCGCGTTACTCCTCGCCGCCGCACTCCGCAGACTAGGCCAGCCAGCCCCCGCAGAGCCGCACGTCGCCGAACGGGCCGCAGGACACCCGGTACGGCAGCAGATTGTGAGCCAGTTCCGCCCCGGCCGCCACGCCGGCTACCTGCCGCGAGCAGAAGTCAAGCGCCGCCCACAGGTTGTCCCGCTCCCGGTGCATCCGGTCGAACAGCGCCACCTGCCGGCCATCGCAGGCCCCGATCGCCTCGGCCAGCGCGCGCACCCAGTCGAAGTGCCGCTGCCGGGCCGCGGCCTCTTCGCCAATCTCACGCAGGCGCTCCCGGCCGTACTGGCGCATGGTTTCCAGCAGCCAGTAGCGGGGCGGGCTGATCCCCCTCAGCTGGCGCTTCAGGATGGACTTGTCCACCAGCGCTCCGAGCAGGTGAACCGCGTCGCCGCGGTCGCTGAAGCGGCTGGCGGCGCTGGTGAGCGCGGCCTGCAGCACCGTCAGCTGATGATCGTCGACCTTCGGCAGCCGGCGCTCGACGACGAAGAGGCCGGGCGAGGTCGGGTAGGCCGCTCGCGCTCCGTGGACACCGGCGTCCTGACCTGGGTTACTCACCTGGAAACCTCGGCTCTTCGTCGTGCCGTCTGCCCGTCAGCATGTCAGACAGTGCCCCATCCGGGCGTCGTGGCCGACTCGTAAAGCAGCCCGTAGGCCGGGCTGGTTCTGCCATCTCCTGACCGCGATGGCCGACGCGGCGCTCACGGCGAGTCCCAGCGCCGCCCCGCCCACGACGTCGAGCGGGAGATGGGCGCCGACGTAGATACGGGTCAGTCCCACCAGGGGGATGACGGTCAGGGTGAGGGCGCGCCCGCGCAGGCCGAGGCGGGGCAGGGCGGCCGCGCCGAGGGCGACGGCCACGCCCGCATGCCCGGACAGGTATCCGAGCCCGCTCGCGTCGCGGCCGCGGCGGCGGACGCCCGGAAGCAAGATCATCGGCCGGGGCCGTCGCACGATCTGCTTGACCGCCTTCGACAGCGCCCAGGTACCGGTACCACCGATGAGCAGCAGGGCCGCCAGCTCCCGGTCTCGGGCCAGCCAGGCCGCCGCGGCCGACACCGGGATGGCGCCGAACGAGCCCAGCTGCATGACGGCCCAGGCTGGCGGGTACACCGGATCAGGCAGCCCGTTAACCGCCTGGAACGCCCTGGCTTCCCGCGGGCCCACGCGATCCTGGCGCACCGAGCCGGCGGTGGCCAGCAGGGCCGCCAGGCCCACGCCAAGCTGTACTCCGGGAGCGGCCAGCACCCCCAGGAGGGCACGTTCGGGCTGGCCCGCGGGCGCCATCATGGGTTGAGCGTAGGCCACTGCGCCCGGCCAGCCCGGGCCGGCCAGACAGCTTCGGTACCGATTTACGTGCCCGTACGGATCTGCTTCCGGTCGCGGCCATCTACCGTGGCTGCGATGAGCGACGCTCCCGTCAGCCCGCCGCCCGCCGCCGCGATCCGCAGGGCCCGGCGGCAGCGCCGCCCGAGCGGCGAGCCGCCGCCGCTGCCGCACCGGATCACCTTGAGCACCACGGCCTGGCTGATGCTCGCCGCGGTCATCGTGACGGGCGCCTTCGCTGTTTCGGAGCGCACGCCCTGGCTGCGCGCCGGCGATCAGGCCGGCACCTGGCTGCTGCGGCAGCTGGCCGGCATCCGCACGCCGTGGCTGACCGACCTGGCCAACTGGGTCAATGACACCGTGCTGACCCGGCACCCGCTGGTCGTGGCGGTCGTGGTCATCGCGATCGTGGTGTTCCGGCGCTGGCGGCACCTGGCGGTGTTCACCGTTCGGCGCCGTGCTGGGCGAGCGCGCATCCCTGGAGCATGGCCGGCGTACCGCCACCGTCCGCGCCGTGACCGGCTGCCGCGTGGTGTCCTACCTGGCCGCCGATCTTCCGGTTCGGGACCTGCAGGAACTGGCCGCCGGGCACTACCGCGAAGACGGGCGGCAGTAGCCGGGTCCGGGCCGGCGGATCGGCCGGCACACGGGCGCTCGCAGGCGGCGTCCGGGCACGCACCACGGTCCGTTCGGTATCAAGAGATTTTGATTTTCCGAACGGGCCGGGGTGCTACCGACCGTTACCGGTAAGCGCCCCGGCGCCGAGGTTGCGCAGCAGCAGCGCCTCGGCCAGGCAGGCCCGCTCGAACGTGCCCAGGTGCAGGCTCTCGTTGGCGCCGTGCGCCCGGGTGTCGGGGTCCTCGACCCCGGTGACGAGGATCTCCGCGTCCGGGGCGATCGCGGCGTAGCCGGTGACGAAGGGGATGGAACCGCCCGCGCCGATGTCCACGGCGGGCCTGCCCCAGGCCTCGGCCAGCGCCGCGTGGGCGGACCGGTACCCGGACCCGCCGGTCGGCGCGGCATACGGGGCGGCCGCGGCACCTGGCTGGATGGTGACGTGCACGCCCCAGGGCGCGTGCGCCCGCAGGTGGCCGGCCAGCGCCTCGCGCGCCCGCACCGCGTCGTCGCCGGGCCCGACCCGCATGCTGACCCTGGCCCGGGCCACGGGGATCAGCGTGTTGGAGGCCTGGACGACCGGCGGCGCGTCGATGCCGATGACCGCGATCGCGGGCCCGGCCCACAGCCGCTCGGTGAGGCCGCCGGTGCCGGTAAGCCGGACCCCGTCCAGCAGCCCGGCCTCGGCGCGCAGCCGCGCCTCGGTCAGGTCGGGCCGGCCCGTGGGTCAGCAGGACTCCCGCGACGACGAACGCGATCGGCGCGGTGACGTCGGACCGCTCCAGCCGGGCCGACAGGGTCCCCCAGGCGAAGATCAGCGCCGTCACGATGGCCAGGTCAGCTGCGCTCATCGGGACCGTCCGGCCCTACGGCACGGGCACGCTACCCTCATCGATGGCCTCAGCCCGCGTACAGGCGGAGCTCGGCGGCGAAGCGCTGGGCCATCTCCATGGCAAAGGGCAGGTCCGGGTGCCGCACGATCACCATGCCGTCGGCGATCAGGGTGGCCCGCCAGTCCCGGCGCGGCGCGCCCACCGGGAGCAGCTCGAGCGCGGCCACGTGCTCGCCGTAGGCGGCCAGCAGCCGGTCCAGGCCCTCGTAGTGCGTGATGCGGCCGGCCCCGCTGGCCCGCTTGAAGATGCTGGCCGCGTTGTAGTGCCTGATGACGGGCTGGGAGATGCCGCCCTGGGTGACGGCCTCGGCCCAGGCCGTGAACAGGTCGGCGTCGGTGGCGTAGTTCATCACGTCGACGGTGCGGGCGCCCGGCGGCCGGGCGCCGATCTCGCCGAACACCACCTCGCCGTCGTCCTTCCTGTACCACTCCATGTGGGTGAATCCGGCCCGGAACCCGAGCGCCGCGATCACCGCGTGGCCGAGGTCACGGCCGCCCTGAAGCCCCGGCTCGTCCAGGTCGCGCAGGGCCATGGTGACCGGGCTGACCCACTCGTGGATCTTGGTCAGCAGCGGGCGCGGGTGATACTGGCAGATGTTCTCGATCAGCACCTGCCCGCCCGCGCAGATGGTGTCGTAGGTGAACTCCTCGGCCTCGATGAACTCCTCGACGCTGACCCGCGGCACGTGCCGGACCATGGGCAGGATTGCGTCGAGTTCGGCGGCCGAGTCGGCGCGGTAGGTGTCGGCCGAGCCGGCTCCGTCGATCGGCTTGACGATGAGCGGATAGCCGACGCGTTCGGCGGCGGCCCACACCTCGGCGACCGTGCTGGCGGCCACGTGCCATGGGGTACGCAGGCCCGCCCCATCGAGCAGCTGCTTCATCTGCTCCTTGTCCCGGAACGGCACCGTCTGCGCCACGGTCAGGCCGGGCAGGCCGAGTTCCTCCCGCAGCCGCGCGGCCAGCACCATGTACGGCTCCCACAGGCATTCCACCTGGTGAATGTGCACCTGGCGGGCCAGGTCGCGGACGGTGGCGGCCACGGCTGTTTCGGCCGCCAGCGAGCCGACCTGGACGTAGTGGGTGAGGGCGTCCCTGGCCGCGGGCGGCAAGGCGTCGGTCGACTGGTCGCCGAGGCCGATCACGGTGGCGCCCGCGCGGCTGAGGCCACGGGTGAAGAACGCCATCTCCGCCGGGTAGCCGGGCGAGATCATCAGCACGTTCATGGTCAGGAAGGTCCCAGCTCGACGCGGACGGTGGCGAGCAACTGCCGGAGCGCGGCGGTGACGACGCCGGTGTCCGGGTGCCGGACGGTGATGTAGCCGTCGCCCTCGTAGCTGCCCGAGGAGGGCTGGCCCGGCCGGGGCAGCCGCGCGTCGACGACGAGGGCGCTGACCTCAGGTGGCAGGGCATCCAGGCCGTGAACGGCCGCAACCTGACCCGCGCCCTGGCCGCGCAGGTAGACCGTGCCGGCCGCCCACTGACGCACCGGCGGGTTGAAGCCCCCGTGGATCATGAGCCGGGTCCACTCGGTGTACAGGTCGAAATCGTGCACGTAGCACAGCATCGAGGTGATCTGGGCGCCAGGCGGCCTGGCCCCCACCTCGGACACGGCCACCGTGCCGTCGGGGCGCCGGAACCATTCCATGTGGGTGAGCCCGGTGCGCAGCCCCAGGGCACGCAGCGCGGTGGGCGCGATGTGCCTGATCGGGTCGTACTCGGGCCCGCCGACGTCACGGGGCAGCAGCACCACCCACTGCATCCACGGGTTGCGCAGCACCTCCAGCGGCGTCGGCAGGTAGTTCGAGATCGAATCCCAGACGATCTGCCCGTCGACCATCACGCTGTCGTACGAGCCTTCCTCCCCGGTCAGGAACTCCTCGATCAATGCGGGCCGATCCGGGGCGGGCGGGGCGACCTCCAGCCACGCGTGCAGATCGCCGGGATCGTCGAGGCGGAACGTGCTCTTGGCCCCGGCGCCGGCCGGCGGCTTGACCACCAGCGGGAAGCCGGCCTCGGCCGCGAAGCCGGCGGCCGCCGCCGCGTCGCTGACCAGGCGGTGCCGGGCGCAGGGTACGCCGGCCGCGTCCAGCACCGTCTTCATCTGGTCCTTGTCCCGGAAGTTGCGGGCCGTGACCGCGTCCATGCCGGGTATGCCCAGGTGCCCGCGGACCTGGGCCAGCGGCACCTGCAGCTGCTCCAGGACAGCCAGCAGCCGGTGCACCGGGCCCAGCTGCTCGCCGAGCCCCTCGACGGCCGAGGCGATCTGGCCGGCGTCGAGCGGGTCGTCGACCCGCCAGTGCCCGGCCAGCTTGGCCTTGAGCTGCGGCGGGAGGCGATCCGCGGGTTCGGTGGTGATCAGGGCGAGCCTGGTGTCCGGCAGGCCGGCCGCCGCCTCGACGAACCGCGTCGTGGTATCGAGCAGGTAGGGTGCGACAAACCCGGCCACGACCATGGGATGAACGTACTCCTCCTCAGGGCCAACCTGGTCCTGACAGGCCCGGGCCAGGCTCGGAGGGCCCGGAGGTCCGCGGAGGCTCAGATTCCCCGCCGGGCGGCGCGGGCAGTTGCCGCAGGTTTCTGCTCGCCTGATCGAGCTGGTCCTGGGTCTTCTTATCATTCATCCTCTGCTGGGCCAGATCCTGGTGCAGATCATCGATGATCACCTCGAGTTGCCGTCTCAGATCGTCCTCAGCCTCCTGAATGCGCTCATTGATACGGCTGACGGCGTCCTCAATCAACGGAGCGGTCGTCTGCCTGGCGCGCTTGTTAAACGTGGCGGTCACGTACAGCGCGGCCGCCGCGACCGCGACGATGGCCACCGTCAGCACGATTTCCATGACTTCCTCCCTAGCGCCGCCCCGCCGGCCTTGTCTCGCGCGTGGTTATGAGCGCGGCCAGGGCCGCGATGGCCAGGGCGATCACCGCTCCCACCAGGATGATCCAGTACTGGAAGCCCCGGCCGGCGACCGGACCCCACAGCAGGACCACACCGTCGGCGCCGCCGCTGGCCAGCGTGCCGTTCCGGCTGAACGCCACCGCGTTCACGGCGCTGCCAGCCTGCAGGGCCGACCCGGACGGCTGGCCGGTGGCCACGTGCCACACCTGGACCGTGCCGTTCGCACTGGCGCTGGCCAGCAGCGTGCCGTCCTGGCTGAACGCCACCGCGTTCACGACGCTGCCAGCCTGCAGGGGCGACCCGGACGGCTGGCCGGTGACCGGGTTCCACACCCGGACCGTGCCGTTCGCATCGGCGCTGGCCAGCAGGGTGCCATCCGGGCTGAACGCCACCCCGTTCACGGCGCCCGCGGCACCGGAACCGGCCAGCAGCTCCGGACCGCGGATCTGGCCGGTCGCCACATTCCACAGCAGGACGGCACCGTCGGCGCAGCCGCCGGCCAGCAGCGTGCCATCCGGGCTGAACGCCACCGCGTTCACGGCGCTGCCGGCCTGCAGGGGCGACCCGGACGGCTGGCCGGTGGCCGGATTCCACACCTGGACCGTGCCGTTGGCATCGGCGCTGGCCAGCAGCGTGCCATCCGGGCTGAACGCCGCCGCGTTCACGGCGCTGCCGGCCTGCAGGGGCGACCCGGACGGCTGGCCGGTGACCGGGTTCCACAGCCGGACCATGCCGTCGCCGTAGCCACCTGCTAGCAGCGTCCCGGCCGGGCTGAACGCCACCCCGTTCACGGCGCCCGCGGAGCCGGAACCGGCCAGCAGCACCGGACCGCTGATCTGGCCGGTCGCCACATCCCAGAGCCGGATGGCACCGTCGGCGTACCCGCCGGCCAGCAGCGTGCCATCCGGGCTGAACGCCACGGCCGTCACGCCGGATGAACTGGACAGCACAGCGTCAGCGCGGGCGGCGGCCGGCCGGGCGGTGCCCACCGTGATCAGCGCGGCCACGGACAAGGCCAGCAGGCCAGTGGTCACCGCGTGCCACCGCTGGCGGGCAGGGCACCGGTCGCGCTCGGACATAGGTGAATCAGACCACTAACCAGGCGCCGATGGCGAGCCTGACGCAGCCTGACCGGGAACTCGCCACCCCGGGTCCGTTCGGCACAGGTATTTCGGCCCTGGGCCGGGCTACCATTCCAGGCATGAACGTGATCTTCGTCGAGCCGTTCTTCCCGAAGAACCAGCGGGAGTTCGCCCGGGCGCTGGCCGAGGCGGGCGCGACGGTGATCGGCATCGGCGAGTATCCGGTGGACGCCCTGGACGACCAGCTGAAGGGCTGGCTGTACCACTACGAGCAGGTGCGTTCGGTCACCGACGTCGAGGCCATGATCAACGCGGTCCGCTGGGTGCAGGGCAAGCTGTGGGTCGACCGGCTCGAGGCCACGGTCGAGGCCCACATCATGTCCACCGCGCAGGTCCGCGAGGCCTGCACGATCCCGGGCACCTCGGTTCACACGGCCTGGCTGTGCCGGGACAAGCCGTCGATGAAGGAGGCGCTGCGCGCGGCGGGCGTGCCCACGGCCGCCTCGGCCGGGGTGGCCAGCGCGGCCGAGGCGCACGCGTTCGTCGACCAGGTCGGGTTCCCGCTGATCCTCAAGCCGCGCAGCGGCGCGGGCGCGTCGGGCACGGTCCGCGCCGACTCGGCGGCCGACCTGGACCATGCCCTGGGCGTGTTCGGCGGCCAGGGGGTGGACTCGATCGCGGTGGAGGAGTTCATCGAGGGCCACGAGGGGTTCTACGACACGGTCACGGTGGACGGCCAGGTGGCCTTGGACTTCGCCTCGCACTACTACCCCAACGTGCTCGAGGCGATGCGGACCCGGTGGATCTCTCCGGAGTTCATCTCCACCAACCGGATCGACAGCGCGCCGGAGTACGGCGAACTGCGCGAGATGGGCCGACGGGTCATCTCCGCGCTGGGGATCGGCACGTCGGCGACGCACATGGAGTGGTTCTTCGGCCCCAAGGGGCTCAAGTTCTCCGAGATCGGCTGCCGGCCGCCGGGCGTGGGGGCCTGGGACCTCTATTCGGCCGGCAACGAGATTGACCTTTATCTCCAATGGGCCAACGCCATCACCCGCGGCGGGACCAGCGCGATGCCGTCGCGCCGGTTCGCCAGCGGCATCGTGGCGCTGCGTCCCGAGCGGGACGGCGTCATCAGCGGGTACAGCGGCGCGGAGGAACTGCAGCAGCGCTACGGCGAGTGGATCATCGACGCTCACCTGCCGTCGCCGGGCACGCCGAGCCAGGGAGTGGAGGCCGGGTACATGGCCAATGCGTACGTGCGGATGCGCCATCCCGACTATGACGAGCTGCACGGGATGCTCGACGCGGTCGGGCGCACGCTGCACGTCTACGTCAGTTGAACGCCGTCGTGCTGGGGCCGCAGCGCCGGCCCACGCTGGGCGCGGCGGTGCGGGCGCTGGGCTCGGACGGGCCGTTCGCCACGATCACCGCGGGCTGGCGGGAGCGGGAGGCCGACGACGGCGAGCTGAGCGCGCTGCTTTCCGGCCGCGACCTCAACCTGAAGTTGCACCGGCGCTGGCTGGACGTGCAGGACACCGACCCGGAGTACGCCGCGGGCGAGCGGCGGCTGCAGGGGACGCTCGCGGAACTGCAAGATGTCTACCTGCTGAGGCTCGACTACGCTCTGCAGGCCGTCTACGCGCTGCAGAGCCGCAGCGGCCGGGACTGGCTCCAGGCGGGCGGGGTCACCGAAGCCATCGCCGCCGTCCGCGAGCTCGACGCGGCGCACCTTCACCGCGTCAACGAGGTGCGCGGCGACTTTTTCCGGCGGTGGCAGCCGCACCACCGGCCGGCGATCGCCGGGCATCGCGCCGCCGTGGAGGCCATCCTGGCCGACAGCGCGGCGCTGATCGTGGCCGGCGGCCACGTGGGCGTGCTGGCCGACGTCCTGCACCTGTTCAACGTGGCGGCGTGCCTGCACTCGCGGGCCCCGGGCTGGCCGGTGATCGCGTGGTCCGCGGGCGCGATGGCATTGGCAGACCGGATCGTGCTGTTCGGTGACCGGTCACCACAGGGCCCCGGTCATCCCGAGATCTACGGCAGCGGCCTGAGCGTGCTGCGGGACGTGGTCCTGCTGCCGCACGCCCGGACCAGGTTGCTGCTGCACGACACGGCGCGGATGGCCGTCTTCGCCCGGAGGTTCGCGCCGGCCAGATGTATCCTCCTGGACAATGGCACCCGGCTGGACCAGGGCAGCGACGGTACCTGGCCGCCCGGCACCCGCGTCCTCGCCGAGGACGGCCACGTGACCGCGCTGGAGGCAGCCTGACCACCGTGAGCAGCGGGCCGACGGCCAGTGGGATACAGCGCCGGAAGCTCGCCATCAACCGGCTCCGGGATCGCAGGCCGCTCGACTCGGGGGCCGTCGACCGTTTCCTGGCGCGCAATGAGGTGCCCATCGTCGAGGGCCTCCGCTGCACGTTCGTATACCGGGGCGAGGCCGACGAGGTATTCCTCATCCACCGGATCTTCGGGCTGCCGGATCACCTGCCGCTGCGCCGGCTGCGCGGCACCGACCTGTGGTACGTGGTTATCGAGCTGCCCGAGGGTTCCAGGGTGGAGTACCAGCTGGAGGTGGCCCGCGGCGGGCAGCGCAACAGGATCAACGACCCGCTGAACCCGCGGCTGTCCAGGAGCCCGGTGGGCAGTTCCTCGGTCTGTTACGCCTACGGGCACGAGATACCGGACTGGACGGTACCCGACCCCGAGGCGCGGCCTGGGTCGCTGGTGGACATTCTGGTGCCGAGCCGCGCGCTGCGCCGGGACGGCCAGGTGACGCTGTACCTGCCGGCCCGGTTCCGCCGCACCGCCCGCTACCCGCTGCTGATCGTGCACGACGGCGGCGACTACCTGGAATACGCATCGGCCAAGACCGTGCTCGACAACCTCATCCACCGGCTGGACGTGGCCGAGCTCGTCGCGGCCTTCGTGTACCCGGGCGACCGGCTGGCCGAGTACGCCAACTCGGCGGCGCACGCCCGCTACCTGACCGCCGAGTTGCTGCCGCGGCTGGAGGCGGAACTCCCGCTCGTCGCGAGGCCGTCCGGGCGGTGCCTGATGGGATCGAGTTTCGGAGGCGTCGCCTCGCTGGCCACCGCCTACCGCCACCCGGAGGTCTACGGATCGCTGCTGCTGCAGTCTGGTTCGTTCGTCTTCACCGACATCGGCCAGAACCACGGCGGCGGGCCGGCGTTCGAGCCGGTGGTGAGGTTCATCAACCGGTACCGGGCCGCGCCACGGCGGGTCGCGGACCGGCTGTTCGTCAGCTGCGGCGTTTACGAGCCGCTGATCGTCCCGAACCGGTCCATGGTCCCGGTGTTCGAGGCCGCCGGGATGGCCGTCCGTTACGTCGAGGCCAGGGACGGGCACAGCTGGGAGAACTGGCGCGACCGGCTGCGAGACGGGCTGTCGTGGATCTTCCCCGGTCCGCAGAAGTTCTTCTACGAGTGAGGAGTTTGGGAGATCATTTACTCGTGATCACTCATGAGTGACGACCTGAAGGTCAGGGAGCGCTGGTACTCCGGCCGTCTCCAGCAGGACATCGCGGTGGTGCGGTGGGGCACGTACGGCACGCCGGTACTCGTGCTGCCATCGGCGGGCGGCGACGCGGAGGAGATCGAACGGAACGGCCTGGTCGACGCGTGCGGTCCGCTGCTCGCCGCGGGCCGGGTCAAGCTGTACTCGGCCGATAGCGTGGCCGGCCAGGCCATGGTGATGAAGACGGGCTCGGTTGAGTACCGCATGCGGCTGCTCAACGAGTTCCACGAGTGCGTCAGGTGGGAGGTGGTCCCGGCCATCCACGCTGACCTGGGTAACCGGGCCCTGGACGTGATCACCGCCGGCGCCTCGATCGGCGCGTTCAACGCGGTGGCCATGCTGTGCCGCTACGCCGACGTCTTCTCCGCGGCCATCGGCATGAGCGGCACCTACCGGATCGAGCGCTTCTACGACGGAGCCTGGAGCAAGGACCTGTACTTCGCCGCGCCGCTGCAGTTCCTGCCGGGTTTGGACGGCCGGCAGCTGGACCAGCTCCGGCAGCGGCAGGTCGTGCTGGCGTCCGGCGAGGGCGAGTGGGAGGACATCGGCTCGTCCTGGGAGATGGCCGACGCGCTGGGCACGAAGGGGATCCCCAACCGGGTGGACAACTGGGGCCCGCAGTGGTCGCACCAGTGGCCTACCTGGCGCCGGATGCTGCCGCAGTACCTGGACGAGCTGGCCTAGATACCGAATTCCTCGAGGATGATCTCGTTACACAGGTCAAGGCATTCCGAGCAGATCGCGGTGCTCGCCCCGCTCCGTTCCAGCATGACCGCCGACAGCACGGCCAGCCCAGCCGCCTGGCTGCGGTTCTTGCCGCAGAAACTGCACTGAATGTGGTCGTCCTGCTCCGGTACCGCGGTGACCGGGCCGAAGGCGGTCTGGGCGGACTCGCCCGAGCCGAGCACGGCCCCGGCCAGGCGGATGCAGCCATCGCAGATGTACACGCCCGGGCCGGCGATCAGTTTGCGCGTCTTGTCCTGCGGATTCCCGCAGAACGAGCAGGCCAGCGGGTCGCGGCGGGGGCGGCGCCCCTCACGTCCTCGCATCCAGCGGCGGGAGCCGCCGGCCTCCTCGACGATCTGGTGCACCCGCTGGTGGCTGAGGCCGAGCTCAGCGGCGAGCTCGCGCAGGGACGATCCGTGCAGGTGCAGGCGCCGCACGGCGCGGTGGAAGTCGGCGCGGGCCACGTCGGCGTCGCGTTCGGCATCGATCAGCCGCTCCTGGGCGTTCCTGGCCTCGGCCAGCAGGTTCTCGTCCACGCCGTCTAGTGTAACTAGACGCTAGACGGCTGCCGGCCACGGCGCGGCCATCGGGCGGATGGCCCTTGGCTTGGCTGACCCTTGGCTAGGCTTGATCCGATGTCAGCGATGGGAAAGACGGCTGACGAGGCTGAAGGACAGCACAGCTTCGTGGTGGTGGCCAGCCGGCTGCCGGTGGACCGGGTGGACACCCCGGACGGCGAGCCGGACTGGCGGCCCAGTCCCGGCGGGCTGGTGACCGCGCTCGAGCCGGTCATGCGCGCGGCCGAGGGCGTCTGGATCGGCTGGTCCGGCGACGCCGGGCCCGCTCCCGGGCCGTTCCGGGCGAACGGCATGGACCTGGTGGGCGTGGGCCTGTCCGAGGACCAGGTCGGGGACTTCTACGAGGGATTCTGCAACGCGACCCTGTGGCCGCTGTATCACGACGTCATCGCTCCGCCCGAGTTTCATCGCCGCTGGTGGGACGCGTACGTGGCGGTCAACCGATCCTTCGCGCGAGCGGCCGTGGCCCAGGCGGCGCCGGGAGCGACGGTCTGGGTGCACGATTACCAGCTGCAGCTGGTGCCGCAGATGGTGCGCGAGCAGCGCAGCGACGTCCTCATCGGCTTCTTCAACCACATCCCGTTCCCGGGTTATGAGATCTTCGCCCAGTTGCCGTGGCGGCGCCAGGTGGTCCAGGGCCTGCTCGGCGCGGACCTGCTGGGCTTCCAGCGCCGGGCCGACGCCGGGAACTTCCTGCGGGCGTGCCGCCGGGCGGCTGGCCTGACGACCAGGGGACCCCTGGTCCGGATCGGCGAGCCCGCCGGAGTCCGGCAGGCCAGGGTGGAGGCCTTCCCGATCTCGATCGACTCGGCGACCCTGGAAGAGATCGCCCGGCGGGAGGACGTCAGGAAACGCGCGGCCGAGATCAGGCGGGCCCTCGACCAGCCCGAGACCCTGCTGCTCGGCATCGACCGGCTCGACTACACCAAGGGGATCCTGCACCGCCTCAAGGCCTACGGCGAGCTGCTCAACGAGGGCCGCCTCGGGCGGCGGGTGGTCCTGGTCCAGGTGGCGAGCCCGAGCCGGGAGCGGGTCGAGGCGTACCAGATGCTGCGCGACGACGTCGAGCTCACCGTGAGCCGGATCAACGGCGACCATGCCGAGGTCGGCAGCCCTCCCGTGCACTACCTGCACCAGTCCTACCCTCGCGAGGAAATGGCCGCGCTGTACCTGTCCGCCGACGTCATGCTGGTGACCCCGCTGCGGGACGGGATGAACCTGGTGGCCAAGGAGTACGTCTCATGCCGCTACGACGAGAGCGGCGCGCTCGTGCTGAGCGAATTCACCGGCGCGGCCGACGAGCTCGGCGGCGCCTTCCTGGTCAACCCGCACGACATCGACGGCCTGAAGGACGCCATCGTGCGTGCGGCCACCATCAGCCCTGCGGAAGCCAGGCGCCGGATGCGGGCCATGCGCAGGCGGGTGCGCGAACACGACGTCGCCGACTGGGCGGCGTCCTTCCTCGACGCGCTCAGGCGGATCCGGGGGCAGCGCGAGGACCGGTCCGCGTCGTAACCGGGCCGGCGCGCTGCTGTGGGCAGATCTGCTCACAGCAGCGTGTGCGGTATTCCGGGCCGGCCATGCCGCAGGCTGGAGACATGGCTCAGGACGACAAGAACCCGGTCTTCACCGAGCGCGTGCGGGAGCAGCTGCAGAATCAGCGGATTCTGGTGCTCGACGGAGTGCTCGACGACGACAACGGGACCCTGCTCGCGACCCAGCTGCTCACGCTGGCCGCCGAGGATCCCGCGGCCGACGCCGCACTGTGGATCAATTCACCCGGCGGATCGGTGCCGTCGATGCTCGCCATCCGCGACGTGATGCGGCTGGTGCCCTGCGATGTCTCGACCCTGGCCCTCGGGCTGGCCTGCAGCGCCGGGCAGTTCCTGCTGTCGGCTGGGGCCAAGGGAAAGCGATTCGCGCTGCCGCACGCGCGCATCCTCATGCACCGGGGCTCGGCGGGTATCGGCGGGAGCGCGGTCGACATCGAGGTCCAGGCCGACGATCTGCGGCATACCGTGGATACGGTGCTCGGCCTCATCGCCGAGGACACGGGCCAGCCGGTCGAGCGCATCTTCAACGATTCTCTGCATGACCACTGGTACACGGCCGCCGAGGCCAGGGATTACGGCTTCATCGACGAGATCGTCGGCTCGTTCGGCCAGGTCAGGCCGGCCAGAAAGCACCGGATCGGCCTGCAGGGCAGCTCATGAGCAGCTACACCATCCCGAACGTGATCGCCTCGCATCCCAGGGGCGAGCGGATCATGGACGTGTACTCGCACCTGCTCACCGAGCGCATCGTCTACCTCGGAACCGGGATCGACCCCGGCGTGGCCAACGCGCTCATCGCTCAGCTGCTGCATCTGGAGGCGGCCAGCCCCGAGCAGGAGATCAGCCTGTACATCAACTGCGAGGGCGGCGACCTGCCCGCCATGCTCGCCGTGTACGACACCATGCAGTACATCCAGGCGCCGGTCGCGACCACCTGCGTGGGCCAGGCGATCGGCGTCGGCGCCGTCCTGCTCGCGGCCGGAACGTCAGGCCGGCGCGCGCTGCTGCCGCACGCCCGGGTGGTCCTGCATCAGCCCGCGGCCCGCGGCCAGGGGCCGATTCCCGACCTGATCCTGCAAGCGGACGAGGTGGTACGCATGCGGGCCGAAATCGAGGCCATCCTCTCCGCGCACACCGGCCGGTCGGTACAGACCCTGCGTGCGGACACGGACCGCGATCGGGTTCTCACGGCACAGGAGGCGCTGGAGTACCGGATCGTCGACCAGGTGCTGGGGCAGCGATCGACGGACGCCCGCCTGGCTGGCTCGCTGCCCGCCTGACCCTGCCCCGTCTCGCGCCGTCTCACGCCGCGAGCGAGAGCATGACCGGACCGGATGGCCGGAAGGAGGCGGCGTCCTGCTGACGGCGCAACTCGCCGGCCACCTGCTCGGTCAGCCCGGCGAGCGTGGTCCCCAGCGCTCCCGCCAGGGCCGCGATCATCTCACTCGACGGTTCCTTGCGCCCGCGCTCGATCTCGGAGAGGTACTGCGGTGATATCCCGGCCTGGCCCGCCGTCTGGGAGAGCGTTTGCTGCTGACCCAGCCGGACCGCCCGGAGGTGCTGACCGAGCACCTCCCGCCACAGTGGTTCGCGAGCCGGCGATGGCCGGGGCTCCGGGCCCCTGGGCCGCGGTTCGGGCGGGGATTGCCGTCGCAGCGGATAGACCCTCGCGCGTTCGGCCATGATTCAGCGTACGAGCGGAACGCCGCCCGCGAGCCCCGATTTCGCTGTCGGCACACCTCGTATCCGGGTGGTACCTGACCGTCCAGGTCTGGCATCCTTCCGCCGGGCCGGGATAGCAGCGAGACCGGACAGCTCCCACCGCAGGTCCGCGACGTTCCGTGACCGTTACGGCTCTGAGGCGCTATTCCCCGGGCAGCTACGCCGGGTAGACGGCGGGGGTGCTGGTGTAGGTGCGCTGCCGCGGCTGATGAGCCCGCAGGTCGGCGCGGGTCCGGCCGGGGCGGTCTGGGGGCAGAGCCGGGCCATGGCCGATGCCGCTGGACGGTTCGGCTTCCAGGGCGTGGCCGTCCGGCCCCGGCCGGGGCGGCAGCTGCCCGCGGGACCGTCGCTGCGCGACTGAGATGGCCACCCCGACCACCAGGATGCCGAGTGCCGTGAGTACGGACGCAATGGCCAGGAAAAAGAACGGCACCTCCTCCCGGGCGACGCGGGACCAGCCTAGCGCTGCCGCCGTGTGCGTGTTCCGGGCCGGGCAGCCCGGCGGGCCAATGATGAAGCAATCGCTTGACTATCGAGATTCCAGCGGCGATACTCAAGTGCATGCTTGACCATGCGGTGGACCTGGACCAGCTGTTCCACGCGCTGGCCGACCCCAGCCGGCGGGCCATGATGGAACGGCTCAGCGTCGGCTCGGCCTCGGTCAGCGAGCTCGGCAGGCCCCTGGCCATGTCGCTGGCCGCCGTCGTGCAGCACGTCCAGCTGCTGGAGGCCAGCGGCCTGGTCCAGACCCACAAGGCCGGCCGGACCCGCACCTGCACCATCAACCCGGCCGCCCTGCGCACGGCCGAGACCTGGATCGCCGAACGGCGCACCCTGTGGGAGCGGCGCCTTGACCGGCTCGGCGACTACCTGTCCGGGGCCGCCGGGGCGGCAGATACCGCCCCGGCCAGCCGCCGCCCGGCTGCCCCGCGCACCCAGACCAACGACCCACCCAAGGAGAACAGGTGACTGCACGTTCCGTCATCCATGACACCTTCACCATCGAGCGCACCTACCCGGCAGCACCATCGCGGGTGTTCGCCGCGTTCGCCTCGGCCGAGGCGAAGAACATCTGGGGGGACACCGGCGGGCTGGAGCCCGCCGACGGCGAGGCCGGTATCGCCGAATTCGACTTCCGGGCCGGCGGGCGGGAGCGGTTCGGGTTCAAGATGAACGGCACCACCTACCGTTACGACGCCCGCTACTACGACATCGTGCCGGGCCAGCGGATCATCTACGCCTACGAGATGTACGCCGACAACGCGCGGATCTCGGTCTCGGTGGCCGCCATCGAATTCGCCGAAACCAGCGACGGCACCGCGCTGACCGTCACCGAGCAGGGCGCCTACCTCGACGGCATCGACGGGCCCCAGGCGCCGGCGCTGCGCAAGGAAGGCGTCACCGAGATGCTCGACAACCTCACCGGCTATCTGGCCTCCGAGACCGCGCAATCAGGCGCCAATCCCTAGCCAGGCTGGTCCGGCAGCTGAAAACCGCGCCTCCCCATCTGACCATCGAAGCATCCACTGCCTGGCAGCGAGGCCGCGGACCAGCCAGGACCCTGACCCTGGTCCGCGAGGATCCCCGGTCTCTCCTGAGAGGCCCGGCCATGACCTGCGGTCTCTTAGGCCTCGTACACGGTGGGAGTGGTGGTATAGCTGCGCCCGGAGGGGCTGCGCCAGACCAGGACGCCGGGTTCGGGCTGCTCGAGCCACCACCCCTCAGCTTGCTTACATCTGTGATGATGCCTGCACAGCGGCGCGAGATTACAGGGACAGGTGTGGCCGTCACGGTGCCAGGGGGTGGTGTGGTCCAGGTCGCAGCGGGCGGCGGGCTGTCCGCAGCCCGGTGCGGTACATCGGGTGTTCCGGGCGTGGACCAGGTGCTGGAGCTTGCGGCCGGGCAGGTAGCGGCGCTCGGCCTGGGCGTGGCCACACGGACCGCGGATGACCGGGCGCAGGGTGAGCTTGAGTGCCCGCAGCACCTGGGCCGCCTGCGGGCCGGCCCGCCAGGGCAACTGGCCCGCGGCGCAGCCGTGGGCGGCCGCGGTGCCGTCGGGGGCCGTGGCGGTCAGGCACCAGCGGGTGTGCGGGTGGCGGGCCGCGGCGGCCACCAGGTCCCGGACGGTATCCGCGTCGAGCAGGCCGAATCCGGCGGCCTCTCCCGGCGTGTCGGACTGGCCGGCCAGGGTGGACCAGGGCACGGTGATGGTGACCAGCGCCGCCACGGCCGGACGGTGATCCTGGCCGGCATGGGTGTCCGGGTCGGTCCCGGACGGGGCGTCCGGACCGCCTGGCTGCGGGCCAGAACCGGGACCCGCGCCGCCGCCCGGGTTGCCGCCGGGCTCGCGGGGCTTGCTGCCGCTGCCGCCGGTCCCGTCCGGCGGACCAGCCGATCTGCTGTCGTCGTGTGGGCCGGGCGGTGCTGCGTCCTCCCCGGTCAGGGCGTGCACCACCGAGGCCAGCAGCGGGCCGGGCGGCATGGAGTCGGACTGGCCGTGCTGGGCGAACCGGGACACGTCCAGGTCCTCGGCCGGCAAGCAGACGAACAAGCCCTGCTCCGCGCCCGCGCCGGCGTCCGGGCCATCGCCGGGCCACTCGTTACCCGAGCCGGCCGGCGGCGGGCTGCCCGGGTCCCCGGCACCCGGGCCGTTCCCAGTGACCGGCGGCGGCACGGAACCGTCGGGCTCCTCGCCGTCCCAACCGGGGCTGGGGAACGGGTCCTGGCGCACGCACCACCGTCCGTTCGGAAGGAATCTTGGAAGTACCTTTGCGGACCATCATACCATTAAAGAGGCAGATAAATCAGCTATTACGAATATTCTTTCAAGATCCTTTCCCGGCGCGTGGACGTGCCCAGGTGACTTCGGTGGCGAGCGTGCGGGCTTTACGAGAACCGGGCGATGGCCCGCATCTTGTTCATCGCGTCCAGCGCGGCGACCTTGTAGGCCTCGGCCAGGGTCGGGTAGTTGAAGACCGCGTCGACCAGGTAGTCGACGGTACCGCCGCACCCCATGACGGCCTGGCCGATGTGCACGAGCTCGGTGGCGCCGGTGCCGAACACGTGCACGCCCAGCAGCCGGTGGTCATCGAGGCAGACCAGGAGCTTCAGCACGCCGTAGGAATCGCCGATGATCTGGCCGCGGGCCAGCTCACGGTAACGGGAGATGCCCGCCTCGAAGGGCACGTTGTCGCGGGTGAGCTGCTCCTCGGTCCGGCCCACGAAGCTGATCTCGGGAATGGTATAGATGCCGATCGGCTGGGTCTCGCTCAGCGCGTGCAGCGGCTCGCCGCAGGCGTGGTGCGCGGCAATCCGGCCCTGTTCCATCGACGTGGCGGCCAGGGCGGGGAAGCCGATCACGTCGCCGACCGCGTAGATGTGCGGCACTTCGGTGCGGAAGACCTCATCGACCACGATCCGGCCGCGCTTGTCGGCGGTCAGGCCGGCTTTAGGGAGGTCAAGTTCCTCGGTCTGGCCTTGACGCCCCGCCGAGTACATGACGGTGTCCGCGGGGAGCTTCTTGCCGCTCTGCAGGCTGGCGATGGCACCCTCGGGCCTGGCCTCGACCGAGGACACCGTCTCGCCGAACCTGAAGGTGACGGCCAGGTCGCGCAGGTGATACTTGAGTGCCTCGACCACCTCGACGTCGCAGAACTCCAGCATCCGCTCGCGCTGCTCCACCACGGTGACCTTGGTGCCGAGCGCCGCGAACATGGACGCGTACTCGATCCCGATCACCCCGGCCCCCGCGACGACCAACGAGCGCGGCACCTTCTCCAGATGGACGATCCCGTCGGAATCGATCACGGTACGCTCGTCGAACTCCACGCTGGCGGGCCGGGCCGGACGGGTCCCGGTGGCAATCACGATATGGTCCGCGCTGGCCTGGCGGCTCCGGCCGTCGCCGGCGTCGACCTCCATCATGTGCGGGTCGACGAACCTGCCGGTGCCGGTCAGCATCGTGACCCGGTTACGTGACAGCTGGCTGCGCACCACGTCCATCTCGCGGCCGACCACGTGCGAAGTGCGGGCGGCCAGGTGGGCGATGGTGATCTCGTCCTTGACCCGGTAGCTCTGGCCGTACATCTCCCGCTGGTCCAGGCCGATCAGATACAGGATCGCCTCACGCAGGGTCTTGGACGGGATCGTGCCCGTGTTCAGGCACACGCCGCCGATCATGTCCTTGCGCTCGACGATCGCCACCCGTCGCTCGAGCTTGGCCGCGGCGATGGCTGCCTTCTGGCCGCCGGGCCCCGAGCCGATCACCAGCAGGTCGAAGTCGTACACACGATCTAGTGTGACCATTGCCAGCCGCCTTTTGAACCCCCCTGCCCCTGCTGATACGCGATCTGGCCGTGCGGCCCCCGGGCGAGTGGCCGGAATCGCAACCGCCGCGATTCGTGCCAATCCGTTTTGGCCGGGCCGGCCGAGGGTAGTCGGGAGCGTTTAGTTGCCTGACGGACTCCGGTAAGACGACCGCGAACCACGCGGCGCGCAGTCGATGGCGCAGGGAAGGGGCCGGCAGGGCGTCATGGCCGATGCCCTGGCCGATGCCCTGGCCGTCCATGCCGCGCTAAGCCGGCTGTGCGTTTCCGCGCGGCTCTACCCGCCGCAGTCGCCGGATCTGGCCGGACCGCGGGCCCGGATGGTGCTGAACGCCGTGTATCTCATAGCGGACGAGCGGGCCAGCGAGTTCGCCGCGACGATAATGGCCCTGACCGCCAGACACCGGTCCGTCCGGCTCGTCGTTACCGGTCCCTGGCCTGCCTATTCGTTCGTGGGTGAGGGCCACGCCGAGGGTCTGCCCTGACCGAGCTCGGAATTCGCGGTCAGTCCGGCGCCCCGCTGCCACGCGAAAGCGGGGGCAGGACCGCACCTGGTGATGCGGTCCTGCCCCGGTCATAACGTCCAGCGATCCTGATCACTTCTTGACGGCGTCCTTGACCTTCTGGCCAGCCTGCTTCAGGTTGCCCTTCACCTGCTCGCCTTTGCCTTTGCCTTCCAGCACGGGGTCGTCGAGGGCCTTGCCGGTCCCCTTCTTGACCTTGCCCTTGGCCGCCTCGGCCTTGCCCTTTGCCTTCTTTGAAACGCTCACAGCTCTTCCTTTTCCTTCAAGACCGTCGGGTGTCCGTGTCAGCTGCCCGCGCGGAGTCATCCTGAACAAGGCCGGACATTTATTTTCCGGGTAAACGGGAGTTAAATTTCCGGCGGCGGTACCGCAGCGAGCATCCGGGCGCCAGGCTTGGAGCGTCGCGCCCGCCGCGGCGGTTGATTGCGGTCTGATGGGGAGAGCGATAGGCGGACGGCACGAGTCGCCAAGGAGCGGCACCGACGTGTTCATGGCCCTGGTCGTTCTCGCGTTGCTGGTCGCCGCGCTCGGCCTGGCCTTCCTGTCGGGCACCCCGCGGCTGATCATCATCATGATCGGCCTGGACTTCTTCATCGCCTCGTTCGCCGTCGGCGTCGGCGGCACCGGGTGGACCCTGCAGGGTGAAGTGTTCCCCACCGCGGTCCGCGGCCAGGCCGCGGCGTTCTGCGCGATGATCGACTGGCTGGCCAACTTCTTCTTGATCATCGTGTTCCCGGTCTGGCAGAGCAAGATCAGCCTGGGCGGCGTTATGGTCTGCTTCGCCGGCCTGTGTGCGCTGGCCATCGCGTTCGTGTGGAGGTTGCTGCCCGAGACCAACGGCCTGCCCGTCGAGGAGATCGTCCAGATCTTCGAGCATCACCCCACCGCGCCCGCGGCCGCTCAGGCCGAAGAGCCGCACCGGCAAGGTCGGTCCGCTGCCTTATCCCGCTGCCTCACAGGGGCGGGCCCGCGCCGAGGGTCATGCTGCTGGTCGAATGCTGACCCGACGGGCTGACCCAAGTGACCGAGATGACCTGGCCGGGGTGGTACCTGGACACCACGGCGGTCAGGCTGGCCGGGGAGCCGATGGCCTGCCCGTTGACCGAGGTTATGACCGAGCCGGCCGTCATGCCCGCGGCCGCGGCCGGGCCATTGCAGATGATCCCGATGATCAGGGTGCCCGAGTTGACCTGGGCGATGGCCGACGGCGCGGCCAGGTCGCGGCCGCTGGTGTAGCAGCTCTGGCCGCCGTTCCCGCCGAAGCCGAACCCGTTGCCGCCGAAGCCAGTGCCGTTGCCGTTCTGCTGCGCGGCCTGATCCTGGGGGTTGCTGTCCGAGCCGGTCGCGATGTAGACGCCCATGAACGGCGGGTAGCCGATGGTGATGGCCGAGGTGGCGTGGCCCGCGGCGATCTGCCGGGCCACCGAAAGCGCCGTGTTGGTCGGGATGGCGAAGCCCGCCGCGGACTGCTGGGCCGAGAAGCTCACGTTGTTGCCCGCGGTGTCCATGCCGATGACCTGGCCCGAGGAGTTGGCCAGCGGGCCGCCGGAGTCGCCGGACACGATGTTCGCGTTCGTCTCGATCATCCCGTGCAGGTTCTCGGAGGTGATCGTGCCGCCCTGGTCGCCCGCGGTGATGGTCTGGTTCAGCCCGGTCACCTGGCCGGCCGTGGGCACGATGGCGCTCTGCCCCTCGGCGTTGCCCATGGCCACCACCGGGTCGCCGGTCTTGACCGCGGCCGAGTCGCCGAGCGGGACGGTGCGCAGGCCGGACGCGTTCTGCAGCTGCAGGAGAGCGATGTCCCCGGTCACGTCATAGCCGAGGACCTTGGCCGTGTAGGTCTGGCCGTTCCCCATGTCGGTGACCTTGACGGACGTGGAGCCCTCGATGACGTGGTTGTTGGTCAGCACCAGGCCGTCGGAGTTGATCACCATGCCGGTGCCGGCGGCCTGCTCGCTGTCGTACTGCAGCGTGGTGTCGATGATCACCAGCCCGGGCCGGACCTTGTTCAGGATCGCCTGCTCGCTGGCGCTGGTGCCGGAGCCGCCGCTGCTCGGCGTGGGTACCACCTGGGCGGGGGCGGGCGCGCTGCTGCTGGGCTGCTGCGGCGCCGCCGAACTGCTGGACGCCGGGTGGTACAGGGCCACCACCGTGCCCGCGCCCAGGGCCCCGGCCGCCAGCGCCACGGCCACGTAGCTCAGCAGGCCGATGCGCCGCCGGGGCGGCCTCGGCGGCATGGGAGGCATCGGCATGGTCGCGTAGCTCCCGTGCTCAGGAGGCTGTCCGTACCCGCTGTAATCCTGCATCTGAATCACGCCTTAGGTCGGGCGTCCCGATCGCTCATCTCCAGTGAGCACCACCAACCTGATAAATAGCTGAGGGCCTGCTGCAGATTCCCGCTCGCTACCGGCCAGGCGCTCGTCTCAGCGGCCGGCCAGGCGGGCAAGTTCGGGGACGAAGTACTGGGCGTCGATGGTGCCCACGCCGGAGGCCAGGTCATAGCCGGGCCGGGCGCTGAAACCGCGCACCTGGTGCACATGCCCGCCCTGGCTGAACGACACCGTGGTGTTGCCTGAGGTCACGTCCACGATGCCCGGTGCCCGCTCGGCCGACAGCTGGTACAGGGCGGGGTTGATCAGCCCGAGGGGATGACCCGCCACCTGGTCGGCCAGGGCCACGATGCCCGCGAACAGCGGGGTGGCCTCGCTGGTCCCGCAGGACGGAGACCAGCCAGGTGGCGCGCCGCCGAAGCTCTGGTAGGTATCGACCGATCCGTTGCAGGCGGCGCTCATCGAGACGTCCGGCACGCCACGGTGACGGCCGACCACGTTCCGCACGCCGTTCTGGTAGGAGGGGCGGCGGAACAAGACCGACAGGCCGCCCCCGCCGGCCAGCGGGTTCGGGCCCGGATTGCCGTCGGCGAACTCGTTGGCCGCGGTGTTGTACGTGTCGTTCCACACGGTGGGCGCGGTGGGGTGGCCGCTCGAGTCGAAGTGCAGCTGGGTTCCGCCGACCCCGGTCACCAGCGGGTCGCTGTCCGGCCACGAGGTCACCGGGAACAGGTAGTAGGTGGTCTCGTCGAGCCCGACGTCGGCGGCGCCCGAGTCACCCGAGGCGGCCAGCACCGTGACGCCGTCCCTGACGGCCTGCTGGTAGGCGCCGCGCAGCGCGTCGGCCGACGCGAGGCTGGGGAAGGTCTCCTCGGTGGCGCTGAAGCTCTGGCTGATCACGTCGCCCAAGTGGCGCCGGAGCACGTACTGCTCGGCCGTAAGTATCTGCGGGAAGCCGTGCACGCCCTCGGTCTCCGACACCGGGGTCTCCACCAGCAGCAGGTTCGCGCCCGGCGCGACCGCGTGCGCCCACTCCACGTCCAGCGTCGTCTCGCCCGCCCAGCCGACCATGTCGGAGTTGGCCGGGTCGTACGGCGGGATCCGGCCCGCGGGCTGGATGATGCGGAACGACGGCGGCGCCGGCAGGCCGAAGGCCTGGTCGAACACGCCCAGGTCGTTCCTGATGGTCGGCGAGCCGAAGGAGTCAACGATGACGATCGTGGCACCCTTGCCGGTCACGCCGCGGGCGTACAGCGGAGGGAGGTGATAGGCCTGCCGGATCTGGGCCGGGTCGAAGCAGGCGACCTTATAGGCTTTCTCACAGTCGGCCGTGGCAGGCGGGCTGCCCTGCCCGCGGCCGACATGGATCACGCCGGGCTGGACGATCACATCGGCCAGCGCCGACACCGACCCCGATGGCTCGGTCCCGGCCCGCGACCCCCACCCCAGCGCGCGCCCGGAACCGGAACCGGCGGACGCGGCGACCAGACAGCACACGCCGACCGCTACAGCTGCCAGCCTCGCCACCCGCACAGACGCTCCCTCCGCCGGCCCCACTGACCCCAAGCCGGCCACAACCTACATAATCTGATCAATAGCCTAGGAATCCAACAGCGGGCTCCGTCGACTCGCCGACGCGGCATACCCGCAGTACGCTAGTCCACCGTCACGTGGCGGGGCGGGCCAGTTCGACACACTGGGGGCGTCACGTTGGGCAGAGGGGAGCAACATGCGCTTCCGGAGTAGCGTAGCCATCGACCTCGGCACGGTCAATACGCTCGTCTGGGTTGCGGGACGCGGCATCGTGCTCGAAGAGCCTTCCGCGATCGCCATCGACACCGCCGTGGGCAAGGTGGCCGCGGTGGGCGACGCGGCGGACGCCCTGGCGGACAAGGAGCCCCAGGACATCGAGGTGATCCACCCGCTGCGCGACGGGGTCATCGCCGACCTGGACGCGGCCGTGGCCATGCTGCACGCGTTCCTGCGCCGGAGCCGCCGCTGGGCAGGCCCGCTTCGGCCCGACGCCCTGGTCTGCGTGCCCAGCGGGGCCACGCCGGTGGAGCGCAGGTCCGTCGTGGCCGCGCTGGGCGTCCGGCGCCCGCGGTACCACGTGCGGCTGATCGACGAGCCGGTGGCCGCGGCGGCCGGGGCCGGGTTCGACCTGACGGGCGGGGCGGGCGGCTTCGTGGTCGACATCGGCGGCGGGACCACCGAGGTCGCGGCGGTGGCGGGCTGGCGCGTGGTCCGGGCCGTGTCGCTGCGCAAGGCCGGCAACGCCATGGACGAGGCGATCCTGCAGGCCGCACGGACCGAGCTCGGCCTGATCATCAGCCAGCGGGCCGCCCGCCAGCTCAAGGTGACGCTCGGCGTGACCGGCGGGGCCGAAGGCTGGGCCGAGGCCGTGGGCCTGGACGTCGCGCACCGCGCCCCGCGGACGGAGTACGTGCCGGGCGGGCTGGTGGCCGCCGCGCTCGAGCCGATCGTCGCGGCGATCGCCGCGACAGTGCACGAGATGCTGTCGGACATCCCCGCGGGCCTGGCCGAGGATGTCGTCCGGGGCAAGATCCGGCTGGCCGGCGGCGGCGCGCTGCTGCCCGGCCTGGCCGGGCGGATCGAGACCGCGGCCAGCATCGGCGCGGTGGTGGTCGAGGACCCGCTGCGGTGCGTGGTCCGCGGCGCGGCCGAGATCCTGGAGCGCAAGGACAAGGGCCGGCACGCCGGCCCGGGCCCGCGAGCGTAGGGCACGACCGGCTCGCGAGTGCAGGCCTTCTGGGCCTGCGTGAGCGGCCGGTGCGGGCGGCACGGCCAGCAACCACGCAGGCCCATCTGGCCGGTTACAGGTTGAGCGGGCCTTGTGCCTTGATGATCTGCTGGTAGGCCACGGGCG
Organism: uncultured Actinomycetota bacterium; assembly: GCA_963808615.1. Classification (GTDB taxonomy): domain Bacteria; phylum Actinomycetota; class Actinomycetes; order Streptosporangiales; family Streptosporangiaceae; genus Palsa-504. Next base: position 1,519,038 of record CAWEGV010000012.1, on the reverse strand, counting down.
GCAGGCTCGAGCTGCACTTGCCCGCCGAGTTGCGGGCGCCGATGAAGGTGATGTTCAGCCGGTAGATCCCGTGTCCGCTGATCCCGGCGTAGGCGCCGGTACCATGCCCTACCTGGTACGTGCCGTTCAGGGCGATGACGGCCAGGCAGGTCTTGGGGTTGAACCGCGGGGTGCCGGTGCCGCCGGAGTGCGCGATCTTGAACGTCCCGTCGGGGAACACGGCCGTGTCTACTTTGTTGCCGGGGTGGTCCACGCCGCCCGCGGTGAACACGCCGGTGGCGATGATGCTGGACGGGCCGCTTGGCGAGGTGGCCACCAGCGAGAAGAATTCAAATCCGGAGCTACCCGACGGGGCGGCCGGGCTGGCGCTGGCCGAGGTCACGCCCGCGATGGCCGCTGTTCCCGCGACCACGAGCACGCTCACCCCCGCCAGGATCCTGTTTCTGAGCTTCATCATGCATACCCCTCCTATTCGACCGGCAGTTGCTCAGGCCGGGGCGCCGACTGCCATCACGCCAGCATTGCGAGTGCGAGCTGGGCCGGATTGCATCACGAGGTCCACTGGCCAGCGGCGACAGGCCGCCACCGCCATGTATTCGACGCGGGAGTCCTGGCCCAGGTTGACCCGGGCCAGGACTCCGGTCATTCGCAGGTCATTCGCGGCGGAACGGGCGTGGGCTCAAGACGGAGGGGCCGTTTACTCCATCGGCTGCCGCGCGATGACCGGCGGCTCGCGCCCGGCCAGCAGCCAGCCGGCGGCCGCGGCCACAATCGGCAGGCCGACCAGGATAACGAGCAGGTACGCGACCGGGACGCTCTTCAGCGACCCGAGGCCATCGAGCTTGTTGTCGAAGGAATAGGCGATGGAGCCGAGGTAGGCCACCGCGGTGCCGAGCACGGCGCCGGCCAGGGCCAGGGCCCCGGCGGTGACCGCGGTGAGCGTACGGCGGGTCCAGCCGTCCGCTCCGGTGGCGGTCAGGGTACGCAGGTCACTGGCGGCCTCGCTGCGGATCAGGCCGACGGACATGGCCACGATGCCCAGGGCCAGGACGACGCCGAACACGGTGGCCCAGGTGAAGATCACCTGCACGCCCGGGATGCTGTTCCTGGTCTCCACCGACATGCCGTGAGCCGCCGCGGTCAGCCTGGCGTTGGTGATCTGCGCCGCGGTCAGGTTGTGCGGGGCCAGGATGAGCCAGCCGGTGAGCGATTCGCTGCTCCCCAGGCCGAGCGTGGCGATGGCGTGCTCGGTGATCACCGTGTTGGGAGCCGACGTGCCGGACGGAAGGGCGCCCTCCTGCTCGATCACCGGGTTGGCCAGGCACTCGCTGGCCGGGCAGGGGAACTGGTTCTGCCCGCCGGGCTGCCCGCCGCCGCCGCCGCCGGACGGGCCGTTGGGGCCGTTGTAGTTTCCGTAGGTGAGCTGCATGTCGGACATGCCGGACAGGCCGGGCCGCATGGACAGGATGTCAGCATCGGGACTGACCTGGGACGCCTTGATTCCGAAGGCGGCCAGCAGCTGCGGCGTAGCCCCGTAGACCGGGCCGCTCCACTGGCGGCCGGGCGCGGCGTGCTGGAGCGTGGCGCTGGTCGACTCGAGCGCGATGACGTCGTGCGATCCGAGCGTGGCCGCGATGCCGTCCGCGGTGGCGGTCTGGGTCTTCAGGCTGCTGCCGGTTCCTGGCACGTTGTTGCCCTGGCCGCCGTTCCCCGGGCCGTTGCCGGGCGTGTAGACGATGATCTGGTTGCCGGCCAGGTTCGGCCCGGCGTAGTCCAGCACGTTGCCGAACCTGGCTGCCGACAGGACGCAGACCAGGACGGCGATCATCACGCCCAGGCTGATGGCAGCCAGGGCCGGGCCGGAGCGAGCCCGGTAGCGGCCCAGGTCCCGCAGGGCCAGCCGCGCCGCGATCGGCGTGTGCCGGGCGAACCTGGCCACCACGGCCAGGCACGGCGAGGCCAGCAGGATCAGGGCTACGACCAGGGCCACCAGGCCGCCGACGAGATAGAGCGCGCCGCCGCCGCCGCTGGCGGCTTGCTTGCCGGTGTACCACAGGGCCAGGGCGCCGATCACCAGCAGCACGATGCCCGGCACCACCGAGCGGTGGACCTGCTTCGGCGGGGCCGGCCGACCGGACAGGGCGGCCACGATGGACAGCCTGGTGATGGCGCGGGCCGGCCGCGCGGCCGCGAAGTACGTGGCCAGCACGGCCAGGGCCATGGCCGGGCCGATCACCACCCACGGCAGCTGGAACGCGCCAATCACGTGGTGGGCGCTGGCCTCGACGCGAGGCCGGTAGGCCAGCCAGGCCGCCAGGCCCAGCGCGGCCCCGGCCAGCGCGCCGACGACGCCCACCACCGCACCGTTAGTCCGGACGACCAGCCGGACGTTCCGGTCCGTGGCGCCCAGGGCCTCGAGCATCCCGAGCGAGCGCAGCCGGCGCTGCGCGAGCACCGTGAAACCGCCCACCGCGACCAGGGCGATCAGCAGCATGCCGATCGTGGCCAGGGCCAGCACGATGGTCTCGGGGTTGAGCGGGTTGCTGGCCGTCGCGGACTGCTGGCTCTGCACGTTCGGCCCGATGGAGCCGGGCGTGACGCCGGGCGCGTCGAACAGCACGGTCACCTGAGTCGGCGCGCGCACCTGGCCCGGCTGGACGAGGGCAAACTCATCCAGCAGACTCTGCGGGTTCTGCACGATGCCGACCACCTGGCGGGCCTGGCCGCCCTGGTGCCACACGTCACCGACCCTCAGGCCCAGGTCGGACGCCAGCGCGGGGGTCAGGGCCACCCGGTCGGCCGCAGCCGGGTAGTGGCCGCTGACCAGCGAGAGCATCGGCCCGCCGAACGGGCCATTGGGGTTCTGGGCCCGCAGGTCGTAGCTCTCGACCGAGCCGGGGATGACCAGGGTCTGGTTCTCGATGACGTCGACCCGGCCGAAGCGATGCTGCAGCGCGGCGATCTGGCTGGCCAGGTTCGGGTCGGGTGTGGAGAACGTGGCCAGGTCCTGGGCTGAGCCGAACCCGGTGCTGGCGGGAGGCGGCGTGTTGGTGGCCACCGCCGCGCCGAGCACGACGGCGCCCACCGCCACGATGATGAGCGCCAGGACCAGCAGCTGCTGCCGCCACTCGCGGCGGAACAGCCGCCAGGCCCAGCGCATCACGGCCCGGCGGGCCGGGACGCCCCCGTTGCGGGTCCCGGCCGGGGTCTGCTTCCGGTTCAGCGTGGCGGTACTCATGGCATGTGTCCCAGCAGCGACTCGGGCCCGGACGGCGCCGCGGTCCGGTCGGTCACCCGCCCGTCCCGCAGGAACACCACCCGGTCCGCCCACGAGGCCAGTTGCGCGTCGTGGGTCACCACGACGGCCGCCATGCCGCGCTTGCACGCGGCGTGGATGAGCCGCATGACCGCCTCGCCGTTGGCGCTGTCCAGCGCCCCGGAGGGCTCGTCGGCCAGCAGCAGCTGGTGCTCGCCGACCACGGCCCGCGCGATCGCGACCCGCTGCCGCTCGCCGCCGGACAGCTGGTCGGGGAACGCCGACGCCCGGTCGGCCAGGCCCAGGGATTCGAGGGCGTTCAGGCCCGCCGTGCGGGCCTTGCGGGCCGGCATGCCGTCCAGCTCAAGCGGCAGCGCGACGTTCTCGGCCGCGGTCAGCCCGGGCAGCAGGTTGAAATCCTGGAACACGAAGCCGATCGAGCGGCGGCGCAGCCGCGCCTTGCCATTGCGGGATAGCTTGGCCAGGTCCGCCCCGCAGACGACAACGTCGCCGCCGGTCGGATCCTCCAGGCTGCCGGCGATGGTCAGCAGGGTGGACTTGCCGGAGCCGCTCGGCCCCATGACCGCCACCATCACCCCGGCGTCGACCGAGAGGTCAATGTCGGCCAGCGCGTGGACCTCGGCAGCGCCTACGCCGTAGGTCCGGGACACCTGCCGCATTTCGAGGACGCTCATCGCGGTCCCCCCGTTCTGTGTCGTAGTTTCATGGTTCGCCCCGTTTCCTTGGATGGCTGGGCCCTGGGCGGGTCGGCGGCGGCCCGCTTGATGCGACCGTCGGCGGAATCCAGCCAGCGGATGACCGAATCGAGCCGGAACAGCTCGGCGTCCACCACCAGGGCCAGGTTCATGTCGAACTCGGCCTCGGTTTCCTTGATCCGCGTCCACTGCTGCATGAGCTCGACCAGGTGCCTGCGGTGGACCTGGATGACCTCGGCCACGTCGGTACCTGGCAATCGCAGCGCCACCAGGATCTTCATCACCAGCTCGTCGCGGGGCGGCGGGGAGGCCAGGTCCGACGGCGTGCGCAGCCAGCCGGCCAGTTCCTCGCGGCCCGCGGCGGTGATCCGGAAGCCCTTCTGCGGGCCTTCGGTATCAGCGTCGCCGGAGATGACGAGCCCGTCCCGCTCCAGCCGTTGCAGCGTGGTGTAGACCTGGCCGACGTTCAGCGGCCAGACCTCTCCGGTCCGCACCTCGAACTCCTCGCGCAGCTGAAGGCCGTACTTGGGGCCCTCGCTGAGCAGCGCGAGCAGGGCATACCGGACGCTCACGTCGGCTTCCTATCGAGTAGCATACTGGGTATATTGCCTGGCAGGCCGGCCCCGGCGCGAGCCGTCTAGCCCCCGTTCGCACCGCTGGGTAGGCCCCCGGATTCGTTGGCTGGCTAGCCCCCTTGCGCGGCAAGCTTCCGGTGTGGTATACGAGCGCCCGTGTCGGTGTCTCAGGCGGCGAAGCTCGGCCTCAAGCCGGAACAGCGAGTCAGCCTGCACCACCGGCCGCCGGGCTGGGCCCTGGCTGACCCGCCGGACGGCCTGGTCGACGCGGACCAAGACGGGCCCCTGGCGCCGGCCGACGTGATCATCGCGTTTTTCGCCGCGGCGGACGAGATCGGCGGGCAGCTTGACGGCCTGGCCCGGCGGATCTACCCCGCGGGGGCACTGTGGGTCGCGTGGCCACGCCGGGCCGGCGGTCACCGCAGCGACATCACCGACACCGTTATCCGCGAGATCGCGCTGCCCATCGGCTTGGTCGACGTGAAGGTCGCCGCCCTTGACGACGACTGGTCCGCCCTGCGCCTGGTCTGGCGCACCGAGCACCGCCGTTAGGATCATTTTCCGAACGGTCCGTGGTGCGCCCGGCTGGGGGTTCGGGCAGTCTGCGGGGGTGTCCCCCGCGGGGTCTGCGGGGGACACCCCCGGATGGGGGTTCGGGGGGGTGTGTTCCCCGCATGTGCCGTTACCCAGGAGACAGGCCAGGGGGTTGGCCTTAGCATGAGGGTTATGGGTTTTTATTGACGCTGAAAGCCAGTGGTTCCCGCGCTGGCGGTCGCGCTCGCGATCGAGCTCACCGACGAGCTGGCTGACGGGGCCAAGGGCGCGGCGCTGCCGCTGATCCGTCACGGCCTGGGGCTGAGTTATGCGCAGGTCGGCCTGCTCGCATCCGTGCCGCTGCTGGTGGGCGGGCTGCTCGAGCTGCCGCTGGGCATCCTGGCCTCGGGTCCCCGGCGGCGCCGGCTCGCCGTGCTCGGTGGCGGTATCGTCTTCATCCTGTCCCTGGCCGCGGTGGCCGTCGCGCCATCGTTCGCCGTGCTGCTGTGCGCCTTCACCGTCTTCTTCCCGGCCTCTGGCGCGTTCGTGTCGCTGACCCAGGCCGAGCTGATGGACGCCTGGCCCGGACGGCAGGCCGCGATCATGGCCCGCTGGGACCTGGCCGGGTCGGCCGGGGCGGTGGCCGGGCCGCTGCTGCTCATCCTGATCCTGGCCGCCGGGGGCAGCTGGCGTGCGTGCTACCTGGTGCTGGCCGCGGTGGCCGCCGTCACCTGGACGGCCAGCCTCCTGCGAGACCATGGTCCGCTGGCCCCGCTGAACCCGGCGCCAGGCGAAGCCCCGGCCAGCCAGCAGGCCTCGCCCGAGACGGCCGGGAGCCCGTCCTGGACCGCGCAGATCCGGGACGTCGTGGCCTCGCTGCGGGACTGGCCGACAACCCGCTGGCTCTGGCTCACCGTGGTCGCCGACCTGCTCGTCGACGGGCTCACCGGGTTCCTCGCGCTGTACCTGGTGGACGTGGCGCACCTGAGGCCGGAGCTGGCCGCGCTGGCCATCGCGATCAGGCTCGGCGCCGGGCTGGCCGGGGATGCGGCGCTCGTGTTTGTCCTGGAGCGCGCCTCGGACCTGGTGGTGCTGCGGGCCAGCGCGGTCGCGGCCGCGCTGCTGTACCCGGCGTTCCTGCTGGCGCCCGGGGCGGCGGCCAAGCTGGCGATCCTGGCCGCGCTGAGCGCGGCCACCGCGCCGTGGTACCCGCTGCTGCAGGCCCGCCTGTACGGAAGCCTGCCCGGCCGCAGTTCGGTCGCGGTGACGCTCAGCAGCGCCGCCGGGCTGATCGGCGGGCTCGGGCCGCTCGCCGTGGGAATCATCGCCGAGCGGGCCGGACTGCCCTGGGCGCTGGGGATCCTGGCGGTCGTGCCGGTCGTGATCGGTGTCTTCGGGCCGGGCTTCGCGCTGACCAGGCCACGGGCACGCACCACGGACCGTTCCGATAAATAAAATCTCTCCGGCCCACTGCTGAAGAGCGCGGGTGCCGTAGAAGGTGAGCCACTTGGACGGCTCGCCGGGCGGGACATCGACCTCGAACCACACCCGTCCCGGGTAGCGGTGCTCCTGCAGCCAGGTGCCGTCGGGGCGCCGCGCCGCGCGGATGACGCCGATGGCGTCCGCGAGCCGTGGATCGGGGGGACGCCGTCCTGCCGGGCCGCGGCCAGGAAGTAGTCGGCCGCCTTGAGCACGCTGTACTGCCAGCGGAACGGGTAGGCGAAGGTCGTGACCCAGGGCCCGGGCAGCTCGCCGGTGGACAGCCTGCGGAGCAGCCGGCGCTGCAGCAGATACTCCTGGCCGGCCTGGCGCGCCGCGCGCAGCACGTCGCTGCCGCCCGCGCAGGCCTCGAAGTACAGCAGGCCCTTCAGCACGTTGAGCGTCGAGTGAAAAGACGAACGGGTCGAGCCTGCCACCCACTCGCAGTTCCAGCCGCCGTCAGCCATGCGATGGCCGGGAAACCACCGGGCCAGAGCCGAGACGTCGGCTCCCAGCCACGCGCCGTTGGCGAGCGTGTAGGCGTTGATGCAGCAGTCGACCTCGCCGCCCCAGTACGGCAGGCCGCCATAGTCCCAGCGGCTGTTCGCGGCGAGCAGTTCGGCCGTGCCTGCCAGGGCGGAGGCATCCAGGCCCCAGTCGCGAAGGGTATTGAGGGTCCACGTGGTGGCGGTCCACGGCTGCCCGGCACCCTCGGCTGCTTCGGGACCGTGGAACTCGAAATCGCCAGGGAAGAATGATCCGCCCGCCCACTGCCCGTCGGGATCCTGGAGCGCGAGCAAGCGTGCCCCGAACCCTTCGGTGGCGATCCGGGCCCGGGTGGCGGCCCATACCTCCTGCGGCGCGCCCATCAGGTCCCGTTCGACGTGCCAGCGCAAGGCCGGGTCGGAATCGAGCAGCCAATCGCGCACGGCGGCGGCGAGGGCCATGACCGGTACCCTACCCGGCCGGTCCGCGGTGCGGGTCCGCGGATTCGGCCGCTTTTCGCGGGCGCGGCGGGAATAGCCCAGCCGGGCATGCGTTGGCGTAGAGAGAGGTTTTGCTCTCGACGAGAGCGATTCTGTGTATCCCGCCGCCCACTCGACCCTCGGTATCAGCTCATGAAAGGTTTCCCGTCCCCTCCCGTCCCCGGCGAGGGAGTCAGCGAGGCGGCCAAGGCGGTCGCCAGGCGCCAGGCCGAGCAGCTCACCTTGGTGCGCCGCCGGGCCCAGCCGACCGCGGTGTACATCATCCGGATGACCCTCACCGCGGTGGCCGCCTACCTGCTCGCGCTGCAGCTGCCCGGCGCGTCGTCCCGCTCGGTGATCGCCCCGCTGACCGCCCTGCTGGTGGTGCAGGCGACGCTGTTCCACACCATCCGCAGCGCCATCCAGCGGGTGGTCGGGGTCACCGCGGGCGTGCTGGCCGCGGTCGCGGTCTCCGCGTACGTCCCGTTCAGCTGGTGGGTGCTCGGCCTGCTCATCGCGGGCACGCTGGCGCTCGGCCTGGTGCTCCGGCTCGGCGCCGACACCCTGGAGGTGCCGATCAGCGCCATGCTGATCTTCGCGGTCGACTCGCACACGGCCGCCTTCGGCCGCATCACGGAAACGCTCGTCGGGGCCGCGGCGGGGCTGGCCGCCGGGCTGATCTTCGCCCCGCTGAGGGTACAGCCCGCCAGGGACGCGGTCGGTGACCTGACCCGCCAGATGGCCGATTTGCTGACTGAGATGGCCGCGGGCCTCGGTGAGGTGCCGGAACCGCGGCGCGCGGCCGAGTGGCTGGACCGCACCCGGGCGCTGCGCGGGGAGATCGAGCGGCTGGACGACGCGCTGGGCCAGGCCGAGGAGAGCGTCCGGCTGAACCCGCGCCGGCTGCGCGACCCCGACCCGGCTGCAGGCTTGCGCGACGGCGTGGACACGCTGGAGCGGGCCGCCGCCGACCTGCGCGTGCTGGCCCGCTCGGTGGCCGACAGCGCGCGGCTGGACAGCGACGACAGCCCGGTCAGGGACCCGGAGGCCCGGGCCAGGCTGGCCGCCGTCATCGCCGAACTGGCCGGCGCGGTGCGCGCCTACGGCCAGCTCATCGAGGCCGACCCGGAACCTGTCAACGCCCCGGCGGCGTCGGATCCCGGGACCGAGCCGCCTGCTGCCGCACTGGAGGATCACCTGACCGAGGCCCGGCGCCAGCAGGACCGGCTGGCCGACCTGCTGCGCACCGACCCGGCCGAACGCCCGGACGGCTGGCCGTTGCGCGGCGAGATCCTGTCCCACGTCGACCGGTTGCGTAGCGAGCTTCAGCCCAGACCCCCAGCGCAGGAGACGGCGAAAAGGCCGTTGCGGATGCCTCGCGTACGGCGCGGGCCGCACCGCACGGCTCCGCGCCGCCGCGCGAACCGGACCGCCCTGCCCGTGCGCGCCCGCCGGAGAAAACCGCGGGCAGGCACGAAGGAGACCGGCTGAGCAGCGCGGGCGGCGCTGCTCACCGTCGGGGCGGCGGCCCCTGCTCGACCCGGCGCACCATGGGCTCGGCGCGCTCCAGGTCGTCCCATATGCACTCCGCCCACCAGGTCGCGCCCGCCTGCTCGAGCGGCCCCACCAGGTCCGCCGCGGCGGCCGGCGCGGCCGGGCTTGTACCCGACATGACCAGGTCAAAGGGCTCTTCATGAAGACCTGCAGCGGCCCTTTGCCCGCGGAGGAAGGCGGCAATCTCGCCGACCGTGGCGGCATCCGGCTGCCGCGGCTTGCGCGGTTGGCCCGCGAGGAGGATGGGCGCGGCGCCGTCCCAGCGGGCCGCCCGGCGCATCGGCGGCCTGGCCGGCCACTCGCCGCCGACCCAGACCGGCACTCGCGGCCGCTGCACGGGCGTGGGCTGGAACGCCACGTCCTCGACCACCACGTGCTGGCCGCGGAAGGTCACCGGCTCGCCCGACCACAGCAGGTTCAGCGCCTCCAGGCTCTCGTCCAGGCGGGCAGCCAGATCCTTCGGATCGGCGGGCTCGCCGAAGCTGCCGAACTCATCGGGTATCGGGGCGCCCAGGCCCACGCCCAGGATCATCCGGCCGCCGGTCAGCCGGTCCAGGGTGGTCACCTCCCGGGCCAGCTTGGACACCCGCCGCCGCGCCAGCGGGGTGATCATCGTGCCGAGCCGGATCCGTTCGGTGGACAAGGCGGCGGCGGTCAGCAGCACCCAGGGGTCCGCGATCGTCCGCCGCAATTCCTTGCGATGCGTGATGTGATCCCAGACGAACAGCCCGTCCCAGCCGGCGTCCTCGGCGCGCCGCGCCAGGTCGGCGACCACGCGCGGGTCGGCGAAGTCGCCGAAGTTGGGCACATCCACAGCGAAGCGCATGACCTCATGCTCGCACGGGCGCCGCGGGTCCTCGGCGCTAGCCGTGGTGCACGCCAGCCGGCCGTCGCGTGTGACGTGGCAGACTACCCAGGTGACCGCACTGAGATTGCCCGGTCTGCCGTTCGGGTTGGAACCCGGCGGGAGCCCGCCGCCTGGCTGCCGGGTGCGGCACGGAGCACTGATCCTCACGGCGGCGGCCGGCACCGACCTGTTCATCGATCCCGGAGTTCCCGGGCCGCTGCCGGACGCCGGGCGTCTGGTCGGATTGCCTCCAGCGGGTGACTTTTCTCTCGCGGCGCAGGTCAGCGTGGAGTTTCACAGCATGTACGACGCGGGCGCCCTGTTGCTGCACGGCGGCGATCAGCACTGGGCCAAGCTCTGCCTGGAGTATTCCCCGCAACTCCGGCCGACCGCGGTCACGGTCGTGACCAGGGGAACCTCCGATGACTGCAACTCCTTCGAGCTCGACGGCGTGACCCTGTGGCTGCGGATCACCCGGTCCGGGGCGGCCTGGGCCTTCCACGCGTCCACCGACGGCAGCTGGTGGCGGCTGCTGCGCTACTTCGCGCTCGACGCGGACTCGGTGCGGGTCGGGTTCCTGGCCCAGTCGCCGACCGGCCGGGGCTGTTCCGCCACCTTCGACCACATCTCGTACCAGCCAGGCGCCCCGGAGAACCTTCGCGACGGTAGCTGACGCCTGTCCGGGACGCTCCTGCTCACCCCGGCCCTTGGCCGGGACAGGGACCTCCCCCGCCACATGGCGGACCGGACGGTGCCGTTAGGCGCCGAGCCAGCGGTCGGTGTAGGCGTTGCGGAACTTACCGCGCGGGTCCAGGCGGCGCATGAGGTCAGCGAAGTCGGGCAGGCGGTCGTAGCTCGAGCGGAGGATCTCCGGCGGCAAGGTGAAGACCTTGCCCCAATGGGGCCGGGCGGCGAACGGGGCCAGCTGGCGTTCGGTGAGTGTGACCACGGGCAGCACCGAGGCGGTATCGGCGATCCAGGTGAAGTGGAAGGCCACGCTGTCCTGCCGGTAACACGGGCTGAGCCAGAGCCGGTCGGCGGCTACGATGCGGATCTCGCAGATGAGCAGGACCGGGGCGAGGCGGGCCCGGATCTCGTTCAGGGCGTGCAGGGCGGGGACCGCATGCTCGGCGGGAAGCAGGTATTCCGATTGCAGTTCGTCGCCGGCGCTCGGCCGGAACTCGGGCCGGAAGTGCGGGAGCCGGTCGTACCACCGGCCGGGCACGCCGAGCTGCTGGGTACATGGGTCCGCGGGCAGGCCGGACACAGGGTGCCGTGCCTCAGGCGCCGGTGCGGCAGTGAACCAGGATTCCTGCGTGATGGATGGGGCGGGCGGGGCGGAGAGTGGGAATGAGGCCAGGTGCGCGGGGCGGGCGGGCTGCGGAGAGTTGGGGAGACGCTGCTTGAGCCAGAGCTGGGTGAGGCGGGGCGCGCGCCAGTCGGTGAACAGGCTCACGCTGTAGGCGCTGGCCATGAGGTCGGTGAAGTGATCGCCGAGGACCTCCAGGGGCAGGTCCTCATAGACGCGCTGAGCGATGTCAAATGAAGGCACCAGGTCCAGGGCCAGGCGGGCCACGACGCCCAGGGCACCGAGGTGGACGACGGCGCCGTCGGACCAGTCGTCCTGGCGGCTCAGCTCGACCTGATCGCCCTCGGCGGTGACCAGGGTCAGGCCGGCCACGGCGGCGGCTAGGTTCGGCAGGGCGGAGCCCGAGCCGTGGGTGGCGGTGGCGCAGGCGCCGGCCACCGAGATATGCGGCAGCGAGGCCAGGTTAGGCAGCGCGAAGCCGTGCCGGTCCAGGCGGCCGGCCAGCTCCGCGTAGGTCAGCCCGGCCGAGATCCGCGCGAGACGGGCCGCGGAGTCGATCTCGACCTCCGGGGGCAGCCCGGCCAGGCTGACCTGGGCTCCCGGTGAATCGGCCAGGTCGTTGAAGGAGTGGCCCGCGGCCAGCACCCGGAGCTGGCGCGTCCGGGCGACGACTGCCTGGAGCTGGCCGAGCGTGGCTGGGCGATGCAGGTCAGCGGCGCCGAAGGCGACGTTGGCCGCCCAGTTCGTGCGCGGCCGCCCCGCCGGTCCCGCGTTCACATTCCCATTCCGGTCACCGGGGCGGGGACGGCCGGGTCGAGGGCAGCGGACCGCCGTACCAGGCCTCGATGATGTGCCGGGCGATCGACACCGGCGGAGGCAGGCCCAGCTCGTTGCGTTCCAGGGCAGTCAGCAGCTCCTCACGGCTGAACCACTGCGCTTCGGCGAGCTCGTCGTGGTCCACGGCGATGTCCTGGCCGGCCGGGGCGTCGGCGCGGAAGCCGAGCATCAGGCTGCGCGGCATGGGCCAGGGCTGGCTGCCGAGGTACCTGACGTTGGTGACCGTGATCCCGGTCTCCTCGGCGACCTCGCGGATCACCGCCTGCTCGGCGGACTCCCCCGGCTCGACGAACCCAGCCAGGATCGAGACCCGGCGCCCAGGCCAGGCGGCGTTCCTGGCCAGCAGGCACCGGTCCTCCGGGTCAGTCACCAGCATGATCACCGCGGGGTCGGTCCGCGGGAAGTGCTCGCTGCCGTCGACGGGGCAGGAGGCGGAATGCCCGGCCGGATCGGGGACCGTGGCCGACCCGCACAGCGGGCAGTGCGTGTGCGTGTCGTGCCAGTTCGCCAGGGCAACCGCGTGGGTGAGCAGCCCCGCGTCGCGGTCCGGCAGCAGCGCCCCCACCTCGCGCAGGGAGGCCTTGCGTACCGGCTGTCCAGCGTGCGGCTCGCGGGCCTCCTGGCCGCCCGGCAGCGGCCCGCTGACCCCGAAGTAGACCACCGTGCCCTCGTCCTGCCCGAGCAGGAACCGGGTCCCGGGCGGCGCCTGCTCAGGCGGGACCAGGATCAGCTCGACCCGGTCGCCGTCCTCCCGCACCAGCGCATGACCCATATTCACCACAAGAACCCGACTACGCGGATCTTTCCAGGCGGCCTCGATCCAGTCCTGGTCGCCGCGCCGCTTGGTGACCCGGTCCACGGTGCCGCGGGCCAGCGCGAGCTCCGCCAGCGGCGAGAGCCCGGCCGAGCTCACGATAGGTCCGCGCCGATAGCGGCCAGTTCCTCCCACAGGTACGCCGACGCCTCGGCCCCCCGGAGCAGCAGCGAGATGTCCGTCTTCTCGTTCGGCGCGTGGATCTGGTCGGAGTCCAGCCCGACCGCTACGAAGACCAGCGGGGCGGCCAGGATCTCGGCCAGGTCCGCCTCGGGACCGCTGCCGCCTTCCTTGGTGAACAGCACCTCGCGGCCGAACGCCCGTTCCATGGCCCGGCGGCCTGCCTGCACGGCCGGCGAGGTGATCGGCGAGCGGCAGGGCCGGACCGCGGCCGCGACGGTCACCGTGGCCGTGATGCCGTCCGGCGTGCGGGCCCGGACGTACTCGGCGATCGCGGCGCCCACGTCGGCCGGGTCCTGGTCGGCGACCAGCCGGAACGAGACCTTGGCGTGGGCGGCCCTGGGGATGATGGTCTTCCGGCCCGGGCCGGTATGGCCGCCCCACATGCCGTTGACCTCCGCGGTGGGCCGGGCCCAGATCCGCTCCAGCGTGCTGAAGCCCGCCTCGCCGGACGCGGCGCCGCTGTCGCCGGCCTCAGCGAGCCACCGCTTCTCGTCGAACGGCAGCCGGGCCAGCAGCTCCCGTTCCTGGGCCGACAGCGGGATCACCTGGTCGTAGAACCGGGGCAGCGTGACCCGGCCCTGCTCGTCGTGCAGCCCGGCCAGCAGGCTGGCCATGGCGTGCAGCGGGTTGGGCACGCCGCCGCCGAACGAGCCTGAGTGCAGGTCGCGGGCCGGGCCGGTCAGCGTGATCTCGGCCTCGGCGAGCCCGCGCATGCTGGTGCACATGGAGGGCACGTCGGCGGCCCACATGGTGGTGTCGCTGATCACGATCACGTCGCAGGCCAGCCGGTCGCGTTCGCTGCGGAGCAGGTCAGCGAAGTGCACCGAGCCGGACTCCTCTTCGCCCTCGATCAGCAGCTTGATCGTGACGGGAGGCGCGCCGGCCCCGCGCGCGGCCAGGCAGGCCCGGATGCCCAGCGAATGGAAGAGCACCTGGCCCTTGTCGTCGGACGCGCCCCGGCCCAGCAGCAGGCCGCCGTCGCGTTCTGCGGGCTCGAACGGCGGGTTCTGCCACTCCTCCAGCGGCTCGACCGGCTGGACATCGTGATGGCCGTAGACCAGCACCACGGGGGCGCCCGGGTCGGCGGACGGCCACTCGGCGAAGACCGCGGGCAGCCCGGCCGGCGAGCTCTCCCAGACCTCGGCGACCGGGAAGCCGATGCTGCCGAGGTGAGCGGCGAGCCATTCGGCGCTGCGCCGCACGTCACCGTGACGGGCCGGATCGCCGGAGATCGAGGGGATGGCCAGCCACTGCTTCAGGTCGTCGATGAACTCGCGCGCATGCGACTCGACATAGCTAGGGACGTCCATGCCTAGACGGTATCGCGCGGTCTAGGGCGATACCGCTTCAAATGCTTCGCCGTGGCTGCGCAGGCCGGCCGCCGGGATCGACACCATCCGCCCCTGGCGGCCGGTGACCCAGCCCACCCGGCCCGGCTCCTCGCCGGCGCTCTTCAGCGCGGCCATCGCGGCCTGCTGCCTGGCCGCCGGGACGACCACGCAGAACCCGGTGCCCATATTGAACGTCGCGTACATGGTGGCGGCCGGGATCTGCCCGGCCTCCGCGATGAGCGCGAAGATGGGCGGCGGGGACGGCAGCGCGTCGAGCTCGTAGGACACGTCGGCGGCCAGGCGAGCGAGGTTGAGCAGCCCGCCGCCGGAGATGTGCACCAGGCCGTGCGGTTCCACGCCCGCCTCCCACAGCGCCTCGGCCGCCCGGACGTATACCCGGGTCGGCTGCAGCAGCGTGTCGTCCAGGTGCCTGGCGGTCCCCGGCACCCGGTCGGCCAGCGTCATCCCGGCCACGTCGAACAGCACGCGGCGGGCCAGCGAGTACCCGTTGCTGTGCAGGCCCGAGCTGGGCAGGCCGATGATGACATCGCCGGGACGGACCGCGGACCCGTCCAGCGGCGGGCGGCCGGCGGGCATCGCCCCGATCGCGGTGCCGACCAGGTCGAGCATGGGACGCCCCCCGGCCGCGTCGGCCAGCATCGAGCCGACCTGGGCGATCTCACCGCCGGGGATGGCGATCCCGGCCAGGTCCGCGCCCAGGTACAGGCCGCGGGCGATCTCCTCCAGGACGCCCTCGTCGATCCGGTCGATGGCCACGTAGTCCAGCAGCGCCAGCGGCACCGCGCCCACGCAGATCAGGTCGTTGACGTTGTTGGCCACGCAGTCGATGCCGATGGGCTCCCAGCGGTTAGCCTCCCGGGCCAGCAGGATCTTGGTGCCGACCCCGTCGGTGGACAGCGCGAGCGGCGGCCCGGAGGTCAGCTGGAGCAGAGTGGCGAAGTAGCCGCTGGCCAGGCCGGACAGGCTGGACACCATCTGGGACCTGACGTGCGTACGGGCCAGCCACGGGCGCATCGCCCGGGCGAACACGTCCTGTTCGCGCTCCTCGTCGACGCCCGCACTGGCATACGTGGGCGGCTCCTGGTCCGGGTCCATGCACGCTCCCTCGATGTGCACCGGGAAATGCCATGGTAACGAGCGATCCCCTCCTGCGCCGCCGCCGGGCGCGGTGACACGCCAGAAAGGGCACGCGCCACGGGCCGTTCGGAATAATTGATATTTCAAATATCGTTAGACTGGAACTTAGCCAGAAAGGGGCGGCCATGCCAGCTGTCAGCGTCGACGACATACTCGTGCTCCCGCGGATCCCCGAACCCGACCTCACCATGGCCGAGCGGAATGTCACCTCGGTCACCACCGCCCCGTCCGGATTCGAGGGTGAGGGCTTCCCGGTCCGGCGCGCGTTCGCCGGGGTGGACCTGGAGCGGCTTGACCCGTTCGTGCACATGGACCAGATGGGCGAGGTGGACTACGGGCCGGGTGAGCCCAAGGGCACGCCGTGGCACCCGCACCGGGGGTTCGAGACCGTGACGTACATGATCGACGGCATCATGCGGCACCAGGACTCCAACGGCGGCGGCGGGGTGATCACCGACGGCGACACCCAGTGGATGACGGCGGGAGGCGGCATCCTGCACATCGAGGCGCCGCCGGAGGAGGTCGTCATGAGCGGCGGCCTGTTCCACGGCTTCCAGCTGTGGGTGAACCTGCCCGCCCGGCTGAAGATGACGGCGCCGCGCTACCAGGACATCCGGGCGGGCCAGGTGGCGCTGCTCTCCTCCGCCGACGGCGGGGCGCTGCTGCGGGTGATCGCGGGGACGTTCGGCGGTCCTCCTGCGGGGGGGTCTGGGGGGGTCGTCCCCCCGAGGCAATACAACGGGCCCGGGATCACGCACACGCCGATCTCCCTGGTGCACGCCACCGTGTCCGCGGGCGCCCAGGTCCGGCTGCCGTGGCGGCCGGACTTCAACGCGCTGGCCTATGTGCTGGCCGGCCGCGGGACCATCGGGCTGGACCAGCGGCCTATCCGGATGGGGCAGCTGGCGGTGTTCGGCCCGGGCGACGCGATCACCTTCGCCGCCGCCCCGGGCTCCGGGGACATGGACATCCTGCTGCTCGGCGGGGAGCCGATCCGCGAGCCGGTCGCCACGTACGGCCCGTTCGTCATGAACACCCGCGCCGAGCTGGTGCAGGCCTTCGAGGACTACCAGGCCGGGCGCCTGGGCACCATCCCGGCCGTTCCGGTCGAGCCGCACCCGGGCCACGACGTGCTCTGAGCGGGTTCCCGTTACCTGTGCGGGCTCCGGTGCCGGAGCGACTCGTGGTGCGGCAAGCCGCGGAATTATCGGGGAGGATTAGGGCTCCGGGGAGACTTTGGGGGTCTATGGTGCACCAAACCCTCCCATAAGCCCAGATCCTCCCGGCAATTGGTGTAGGTGTTCGAGTAGGTACGGGTGGGTTCCCGGACCGGCGCGAAACCCTTTTTACCGAACGGACGCGGGTGCGTCGGTCCGGATCAGCTTGAGCGCGAGGGCGGGGCAGGCGGCCACCGTCCTGCGGGCCTCGAGGTTCAGGGACGGCGGCACCGGGCGCGGGTCGATGACCGGGTAGCCCCATTCGTCGAGGCTGATCAGCTCGGGCAGGAGCTCGGCGCACACGCCGTGGCCGGTGCAGTTGATCGGGTTCACCCGCAGGGTCTCGGCCATGGTCAGATCCAGTCGTCTTCGGTGGTGGGCATGCCGTCGGGAAGCGGCAGGAAGGGCCTGCGGTTCGCGGCCGAGCAGTGCCCTCGTGCATGCACGGCGATCTCCGGCGCGAACACGGTCAGGGCGGTGCCCACGAACCGGGCGGTGCCGTCCGGGTGGTTGCAGGCGCCGCGCCCGGTGACCAGGCCGGCCCAGCGCTCGAGATCGGCGCGGACCTGCCTGCGGTGCCCGCGGCCGGCCAGTTCGGCCAGGCCGGCGGCCATCCGCGGCAGCCCGTTGAGGCAGGGCCCGCACTGGCCGGCCGACTCGGTGGCCAGGTAGCGGGCGATCCTGGCCGCCTCGACCAGGCCGCAGCGGCCGGCGGGCAGCGCGGCGATGACGCCGGCGCCTAGGGCAGCCCCGCGCTTGTTCAGCGTGGCGTTGTCCAGCGTGAGCGAGGCGGCCTGCGCCATCGGCAGCCAGGTGCCGTGGAAGCCGCCGATCAGGAGTGCCTTGGCCTCTGGCTGGCTGGCCAGCAGGGTGTGCAGCGGGGCTCCGATCCCCACCTCGATGACCTGGGATGTTCCGTTGGCCTGGTGCACCGTGGTGAGCATGCTGCCCGGCTCGTGATCGGTGCCGAGCTCCCGGAACCACCGCGGCCCGTAGCGCGCGATCAGCGCCAGGTGAGCCAGGGTCTCCACGTTCTGCACCAGCGTGGGCGCGCCGCCCAGGCCGCGCTCGGACACCCGGGGCGGTACGAATGTGGGCAGCGCGGGGCCGCCGCCGAGCCGGTTGACCAGCGCCGACTCCTGGCCGGCCAGGAACCGGGGCGGAGCCTCGGTGACGGTGACCTCGAGCCAGTCGATGCCGGCCGCGGCCCGCTGCGACAGCGCGCGCCAGATCTCCTGGCCGGTCCCCGGATGCAGGTACAGGCGGGCCTCGCTGGCGCCGATCGCCTCGGCGGCCAGCTGCAGGCCGTCAAGCACGAGGTTCGGCGCGACCCGCAGCAGCAGGGCGTCCTTGCGGCTGGCAGGCTCGCTCTCCGCGCCGTTGGCCACGATGACCTTACGGCCCCGGGCGCCGGCCACGATGGCCATCTTGCGGTGCACCGGGAACGCGGCCCCGCCCCGGCCCGTCAGGCCGGCCGCCTCGGCCCCGTGGATCAGCAGGCCGGGCCCTAGGTGGCCGATGGGCGGACGGTCGTACCGGGCCAAGTGCGCGCGGAGGTCCTCCGCTACCCCGGGAACCACGGGCAGCAGCCGGGGCAGGCCCTCGGCCGGCCCCGCGGCCCGGCGGGCGGCGGGGGAATCCATCTCGGTCGCGGTCATCGCGCGATCCTCTCGCCGGTCCGCTCAGACCCCCGGGTGCCGGAGGCCGGAGCATGGTGGGCCAAGATCGCGGCGACCCGCTCGGCCCGCGGCAGCTGCCGGGCCGCATGGGCCAGCCGCCAGGCGGCCGCGGCCGCCACCACCAGCGCGCAGCCGACCGCCAGGTCGAGCAGCCAGCCGTGCTGCAGGTCCCGGCTCGAGCCGATGCTGTGCGCGAAAGCCACCGGCCAGCACAGGTAGGCGAGCAGGTGCACGGCCCGCCAGAGCACCCGGTTGAGCCGGCCGCGGAGCAGGCTGGTGATGATCATCGCGAGCATGATGTCGAACGAGACCGCGCCGAGGGCGAGCCAGCCCGGTTCGTAGCTGGAGGCGAACGGGACGACACCGGCCAGGATCGGGATGTTGACATAGGTGTCGAGCACCGCGGTCACCACGTGCACGGCGATGAACGCCACGGCGAGCAGCGAGATGTTCCGGTGCAGGCTGGTCACCGCGAACCGGGGCAGGCCGGGCAGCCGCCCCTGCCGGTTGACCAGGATGCCGAGCACCAGGACGGCCGTGAGCAGCAGCAGCGCCACGACTCCGGTGGCGCGGCTCGCGTACCAGAACGCGGTGGTCCCGCTCATGTCAGTGGTTCCCGTCCGGTCGTGTCCCTGTCTCCTTCACGCCATCCATCCTGCGTGGCCGCGCTCGGCGAAGCCTGGAAGCCAGTTCTGAGCTCGCTCTGAGTGCGCGGGCGAGGCATCCTGGGGGTCTGGGCCTCCCGGGGGTCCTCGGGATCCCTGGGATCCTGGGAGTCCCGGGTGTGTCCTGGGGCCAGCCCGCGACCGTGAACACCGCACCCGTGGTGTCGACCAGGCGGGCCGGCAGGCCCAGGCTGGCCAGCCAGCCCAGGGCCCGGCGGCCGCGGATGATCGCGGCCGTGCTGGCCGCGTTGGCGTCCGCGCAGGTGCCCGCGGCGACCGAGACGGTGCGCCAGCTGGACTCGGCGGGCAAACCGGTGCGCGGGTCGAGAATGTGATGCAGCACGTCGCCGCCGCGCCGCCACCGGCGCGCGGCCGTGCTCGACGTGGCCAGCCCGCCGTCGCGGATCGCGATCAGCGCGTACGGGCCATCCGGCGGATCGTCGGGCGAGCCGGTCACGTCCTGGACCCGGATCCGCCAGCCCCCGTCCGGTGCGGGACCCGCCACCGCGATGTCGCCGCCCAGGCTGACCAGCACCCCGCAGCCGACCCGCGGCGCGATCCGGGCGGCCGAACGGTCGGCGGCCCACGCCTTCGCGGACGCCCCGAGGTCCAGCCGTACGCCGTCTGGCATGCTCAGCGTCCGGCCGTCCAGGCGGACCTCACGCCAGCCCGGCACCGCGGCGACCGTGAGGGCCAGCGCCGGGCCAGTAGCCGTAACCTGTTCGAAATCACGATCGTATCCTATCGCTGACATGGCCGCACCCACAGTGGGATCCACGTCGCCCTCGGTCAGCTCGGCCGCCCGCAGGGCCACCGCGATGGCCTCGGCGAGCAGCGGGCTGACCTGCTGGCCGTGACCGCCCCGCAGCGCGCAGATCTCCGAGTCCGCCCGGAACCGGCTGCAGGCCAGGTCCACCGCGGCCAGGTCGTGCCAGAGCATGCTCCGCGCCTCGGCCAGGCAGCGCGAGTCGGTGACGACCAGCCGGACCAAGGTGCCGAGGGCACGCCAGCTGACCGCGGCTTCCTGCTGGTCAGCCCGGGCAGGCGGCATCATGAGCCGCCGGAGACAGCCTGGCTTCCGCCTGAGCTCGATATCGGGCTGGACCCTGAGCTGAAACCGCTCGAACCGGACGAGCTCGAACTCGAACCGGAGCTCGACGACCCCGAACCCGAGCCGGAGCTCGACGACCCCGAACCCGATGAGGCGGAGCCGGAGCCTGAAGAGGAGTTCGATGAGCCTGAGCTCGCCGAGGTACCCGACGAGCCCGATGACGCCGAGGAGGAGCCCGCGGTCTTGTGCGTGGATCCGGGCAGGGCCAGGGCCAGCGCGCCCGCCGCCACCACGCTGGCCACGGTGACCGCCGAGGTCGCCGAGCGGACCCTGGCGCGGCCGTCTTCCCTGGCCGCCATGGCCCGGTAGATGCGGTCTCGGTGTGCGTTGCTCATGGTCCCATCCTGCGGTCACGTACTCAAAGCCTGCTGTACGAACCTTCTCGGTCAGCTATGAGACGAGCGGCTCGTACCGTCAGCTGAGGCGAGGTTACCCACCCAACATGAAGGCCACCTGAAGGCGCACGGAGCCCCGGCTGACCGGGGCATCGACCCAGAGTCGGCTATGGTCGGCAGCATGGCGGACGCGCGGGAGGTGCTGCTGGCGGAGCGGGAGCGCACGCTGCAGCGGATGGCCGCGCTGGAGCGGGAATTCGCCGGCATCGCAGCGGCCGCGACCGGGGCCGGAGCCGATGACGAGCATGATCCCGAGGGTGCCACGCTGGCCTTCGAGCGCCAGCACGCCGCCGCGCTGCTTGAGCAGGCGCGGGAGCAGCTGGCCGCGATCGACGCCGCGCTCGAGGCGGTGCAGGCCGGCCGCTACGGCACCTGTGCCCGGTGCGGGCAGCCCATCGGGGAGGACCGGCTAGCCGCCCGCCCGGCCGCGCTGACCTGCGTCCGCTGTGCGGCACGCCGCTGAGGGCTGCGCGAGCGACCGCAGCCCCGCCCGTATGCGGCAGCTATATGCCGCCCACGGCGCCACGCTTCTGGCCTGAGTCCCTCATCATGCCGACAGCCCGGGAGTATTAGGTGCTTTCGGCATGAATGCCCAATTTTGCCGGGATACGATCGTCTTGTTCGATGGTGTGAGGCTTGAGAAATATGGTTAAGGCGGTTAGGGTCTGAGTGTCCATTAGGTGGGACGCCTGCGTGGGGGGACCCCGCTTTCCTGCTCATGAGGCATTCCTCGATCTCAACGAGGGGAATATGCGCAGATTTCTCATGGCAGCATGCGCGGTCGGGCTCGGGATCGCGCTCAGCGCTGCTTCAGCGACGGCCGCATCAGCGGGGGCATCCAAGACCATCGTGGTCCGGCCGGGCCAGTCCATCCAGGCCGCGGTCAACAAGGCAAGCCCAGGTGACACCGTGCTGATCAAGCCGGGGGTCTACCACCAGAGCGTGCAGATCCGCACGGACGGGATCACGCTGCGCGGGTCCGGTGATTTCTCCGGGGGAACCATCATCGTGCCGCCGAAGTCCTTCCCTAATACGCTGTGCAACAGCGCGTTCGGCCCCACGGGCATATGCATCCTGGCCAAGAAGGTCAATCCCAAGACCGGCGCGGTGATCACGCCGGTCAGCAACGACACCGTGACCGCGCTGGTGGTGACCGGGTTCCCAGCCAACGGCGTATTCGGCTACGGGACCGACGGCCTGCAGGTGACCAGGGTCGTGGCGACCAATGACGGGTCGTACGGCATCTCCCGGTTCTCCTCCACCAGGACCGCGTTCACGGACGACACCGCCATCGGCAATGATGAGGCCGGATTCTACATTGGGGACTCACCCGATGCCGACACGGTGGTAAGCGGCGACCAGGCCTACGGTAACCAGTTCGGGATCTTCATCCGGCATGCCCGGGAAGTCCTGGTCACCGGCGACCGGGTCAGCGGGAACTGCCAGGGCATCCTGGTCCTGGACGACGGGCAGCCAGGAGGGGCGGGTAACGCCGCCATCGTCAGCAACAGCGTCTTCGCCAACAACAAGTTCTGCCCGAAGAGCGAGGAATCGCCGGTGCCTTTCCAGGGCGGCGGCATCTTGCTGCTGGGCGCGACCTTCACCGTGGTGGCGAACAACAGCGTGGCCCGTAACAGCGGCAGCCAGTTCAACTCCGGCGGCATCGTCGTGCTGAGCGCCCAGAAGATCACCGGCGGCAGCAATCCCAACTTCGACACGATCGCCAACAACACCGCCTTCCGTGACCACCCCGCGGACCTGATCTGGGACGGCACCGGAACTGGCGTGCGGTTCAAGAACAACCACTGCGCGACGTCGGTCCCGCCGGGCCTGTGCCACTGACGTCGCTCGTTACTGACGTCACCATCGGCTCGGCCGCGGGCGCGACCCGCGGCCGAGCCGACTTCGGTTACCGACCGGCGCCCGCGGGAACGCTGACTGGCAGATCTCCCGTTCGGGGCGGACAGGTGCGACGATATCCGCATGACTTCATCTGCCACCGGCAGCTTCCGGGCGGCGAGGGACCTGCTGCTGCGGTACCGCGAGGATTACGGCGCCGCGCGACGCGAGTTCGCCTGGCCCGAGCTTGACGAGTTCAACTGGGCGTTCGACTGGTTCGACGTGATCGCGGCCGAGCACCCGGACCGGGCCGGGCTGCGGATCGTGGCCGAGGACGAGGACACCAGCCTCACCTACTCCGAACTCGCCGCCAGGTCGGGACAGGTCGCCAGCTGGCTCCGGGGCCTCGGCGTCGGGCGCGGCGACCGCGTCCTGCTCATGCTCGGCAACGTGGCGCCGCTGTGGGAGGTCATCCTGGCCGCCATGAAGCTCGGGGCGGTGATGATCCCGGCGTCCACGCTGCTGCAGCCGGCCGACCTCGCCGACCGGCTGACCCGGGGCCAGGTCAGGCACGTCATCACCGATGCCTCCCAGACGGCGAAGTTCGCGGGGCTGCCCGGGGACTGGACGCGGATCGTGGTCGGGCCGGGCGAGCCGGCCGGCGCGGGCTGGCATGCGTATGACGACTCGCATGCCGCGGAGGCCACCTTCACGCCCGAGGGGGTCACCCGGGCCGACGATCCGCTGCTGCTCTACTTCACCTCCGGCACCACGGCGCAGCCGAAGCTGGTCGGGCACACGCAGGTCAGTTACCCCGTGGGGCACCTGTCCACCATGTACTGGGTCGGCATCCAGCCCGGCGACGTGCACCTGAACCTGTCCTCCCCCGGGTGGGCCAAGCACGCCTGGAGCAACGTGTTCGCGCCGTGGAACGCGGGGGCCACCATCTTGGTCCTGAACTACCAGCGATTCTCGGCGCCGGCCCTGCTCAGCGCGCTCGGCGACTGCCGGGTGAGCACGTTCTGCGCCCCGCCCACGGTGTGGCGGATGCTCATCCAGTCCGACCTGGCCACGGCGGACACCTCGGCCCTGCGCGAGTGCGTGGCGGCCGGCGAGCCGCTCAACCCGGAGGTCATCGAGCAGGTCCGCAAGGCGTGGGGGATCACGGTCCGGGACGGGTTCGGCCAGACCGAGACCACCGCGCAGGTCGGCAACACGCCCGGCCAGCCGGTCCGCCCCGGCTCGATGGGCCGCCCGCTGCCCGGCTACCAGGTGGTGCTGGTGGACCCGGCGAGCGGGCAGCAGGGCCGGGACGGCGAGATCTGCCTGGACCTCAGCCAGCGCCCGCTGGGCCTGATGACCGGCTACCTGGACGACCCGGAGCTCGACGCCGAGGCCGTGCGCGGCGGCTACTACCACACCGGCGACGTGGCCGCCTCGGATACCGATGGCTACATCACCTATGTGGGCCGCACCGACGACGTCTTCAAGGCGTCGGACTACCGCATCTCGCCGTTCGAGCTGGAGAGCGTCCTGATCGAGCACGAGGCGGTCGCCGAGGCCGCCGTGGTCCCGTCCCCGGACCCGGTGCGGCTGGCCGTGCCGAAGGCGTACGTCCTGCTCACCGCGACCAGCGAGCCGTCACCGGAACTGGCCCAGTCGATCATGGCGTTCTGCCGGGAACGGGTCGCGCCCTACAAGCGGATCCGCCGGATCGAGTTCGCCGACCTGCCCAAGACGATCTCCGGCAAGATCCGCCGGGTCGAGCTGCGCGGCCAGGAGACCACCCGGACCGAGCCGGTCCGCGGCGTCACCGAGTTCTGGGAGGAAGACTTCACCTGGTGACAGTTGCGCGGGCGGCTACTCCGGCGTGTCGGCCAGGTCAGCTGGTGACGTCGGCCGTGGTGAAGCGGGCCCAGGCGATGGAGCCGGAGAGCACCGTGTACACGGCGAACGACAGCAGCCCCTTGAGCAGGGTCGATGTGTCGACGGGCACGCGCAGGATCGAGTCGAAGGACAGCCACCAGTGCGTCGGCAGGTAGGGCCCGATGGCTGCGAGCTGCGGCACGTTGTCGACCACCTCGCTGGCCACCACGAGGACCACGATGGCCGCGATCGCGCCGATCGCATGCTCGGTCATGGTCGAGACGGCCAGCCCGAGCGCGCCGAGCGCGGCCATGGCCGCGGCCACGTACAAGGTGACGAACAGCAGCCGGACCAGCCCGTCGGCCAGCGGCACGGTGGTGCCGGACAGCAGGGTCACCGGCCCGACCGGGAACAGCCCGGTCCCGACGGCCAGGGCCACCGCGGACACGATGACCGTGGCGCACAGACCGAACGAGACGATCGTGGCGAACTTCACCGCGAGCAGCCGGGTCCGCCCGGCGGGCACCGCGAGCAGGTACCGGAGCGTCCCGTAACCGGCCTCGCCGGCCACGGAGTCCCCGGCTACCACGGCCACGACGACCGGCAGCACCAGGATGAGCAGGGTACTCAGCGCGATGAAGGACAAGAACACGCCGTTGCCTGCCAGCTGGTTGAAGAACGACGCCCCCGGGTTGCCGCCGCCCTGCCCATGAGGCGCCGCCAGGCGTAGGGCGATCCCGATGACCAGGGGAAACACCGCGGTGACCGCGAGCAGCAACAGGTTCCGCTTCCGGCCGAACACCAGCCGCAGCTCGGAGGAGAACAGCCTGAACCAAGCGCGGACGATCCCAGGCCGGGCGCCGACCGCATCCGGCTCCCGGCCAGCGGTCGTGTCCAGGCCGGGCGGAGACAGCACGGCCTGGGCCTGGACGGCGGGTACGTTATCCGTCGACATCGAAACCCTCCCCCGTGAGCCCGACGAACAGGTCCTCCAGGCTGGGCGACGCCACCTCGAAGCCGCGGACCCCGACGCCGGCCTGGACGAGTTCGGCGCAGACCCGCTCCGGCTCCGCATCGCCCAGCGCGGCCGATGCCTCGCCGGTTCCCGCCTGCGTGTCGGCCAGGCCCATCCCGGCCAGCACCTTGATCGCGCCTTCGGGGTCGGTGGTCCGCACGATGACCCGGGCGGCACCGGTCCGGCGCAGCTCGGGCAGCGAGCCCTGGAAGACCAGCCGCCCGGTCCGCATCACCCCGACGTGCGTGCAGATCTGATCCACCTCGGCCAGCAGGTGCGAGGAGACGAACACGGTGGTGCCGTCGGCGGCGATCTGCCGGACCAGCGCGCGCACTTCCCTGGTCCCCTGCGGGTCAAGCCCGTTGGTCGGCTCGTCGAGGATGATCAGCTCGCGCGGCCGCAGCAGGCTCGCGGCGATGGCCAGCCGCTGCTTCATGCCGAGCGAGTAGTTGCGGTAGCGCTTCTTCGCCGCCGAGAGCAGGCCCACCCGGTCCAGGGCCTCGTCGATCCGGGCCCGCGCGGTGCGCGGATCGGCGGTCCGGTCAGCCGCGTCGCATCGGGCCAGGTTGTCCCGGCCGGACAGGAACGGGTAGAAGGCGGGCCCCTCGACCAGCGAGCCGACCCGGTGCAGCACACCGGTGACGCCGTCGGGCATCGGCACGTCCAGCAGCGCCGCGCTGCCGCTGGTCGGGAAGGCCAGGCCGAGCAGCATCCGGATCGTGGTGGTCTTGCCGGACCCGTTCGGGCCGAGGAAGCCGTAGACCGAACCCTCAGGGACGGCCAGGTCGATGTGGTCGACGGCCAGCTGGCCGCCGCGGAACCGCTTGGTCAGCCCGCTGGACGAGATCGCGGTCAAGGTGTACCCGCGGGCGCGGCGGCGGAATGGGGCGCCGATGCGGCCTGGGCCGCGGCCGCGTACAGCACGCTGGGCTGGACGGCACCGACGAACAGCCGGCCATTGCTGGTGATCAGGGCCGAGATCAGGCTGGTGCGCAGCAGCCGGCCGCTGCCCCAGGCGCCGCTCACCGGAGTGGCCGACTTGAGCAGCGCGCCCACCACCGCGGCGCTGTCGCCAGCGGCGTTGCCGATCGAGACGGGCCCGCCGTCCGGCCCGGCCGGGGAGGTCAGCCCCGACGAGGGCAGGTCGAGCACGGTTAGCCAGCCCGACCCGAAGACGCTGGCGTCTGCCGGGCCGCTGCCCGGGCCGGACTGGTGCGCGCCCGCAAGGTCCTCCCGGGTGACCTTGGCGCCGGAGGGCGGCGTGAAGCTGACGTCAGCCGGCGCCGGGGCCACGAACTGGATGAAGGTGTAGCCCACCTGGAACGCGGGACTGCTCGCGCCGCGCGCGAAAACCTGCAGCCGCAGCGGCACGCCGTTCCGGCCGTCGATCGCGATCTGCACCTGGCCGATGAGCGACCTGGAATCCTTGGGCGCGAGGACGAGCTCGTAGGCGGCCTGGCCGGCCACCAGGACGTTGCGGTCCACGCTCACCGCGGTGGTCTTCCCGACCGCGGCCAGCACCTGCTGGGCCGCCTGCTGCGGCGTCAGGGCCGCTACCGCCGGCGACGCCCGGGTCGCCTGGTGGGCGGGCAGCGCGAACTCGGTGACCGAGTTGGCCGTGCTCTGCCACAGCCAGGCCGTGCTGCCGTCACGGAACAGGTCGCTCTCGCTCAGCGGACCAGGCACCGCCAGCCTGAAGCGCTGCGGGCTGGAGTACCACACCCGGACCGTGTGCGATCCGGTGAGCAGCGACGCCAGCGACGTCGGGTTCGCCGTGCCCGGCAGGCTGGGCAGGCCGAACGAGGCGGTCTCGACCACGGTGCCGGTCAGCGGCGGGATGGAGGAATCCGCGACCTGCACGAGCAGCTGAGCCGGGGTGCGGGCGGGCAGCCCGGGGGCCGCCTGGGCGATCGAGATCAGCGACCCCGCCATCACGCCGCCCACGACGACCAGCGCGCCGATGGGAACCGCCCACCTGGCCCGCCTGGAAAGCCTCGGTACCTGAACCATGACGCCTCACCTGTTATCGGAGCGTACCCGCTCCCGACGGCCGCTGGCCGTCGGCGGCTAGAGCACCGGTCAGGTCGTGGCTGTAGCCATCGGCTGATCGGACCCTCTGGGCACTCTTATCCCGTTTTGCCGGTAATGTTCGCCATGTTAAGGGGTTGACCTGGTGAACGATAACCGGGCGTCCAGCCCGGCCCTCCCGCGCGACGTCCGGCCTGCGGTGAGGCCGACGGGACTGGTGTTACCTGGCCGTCGGCGGCTAGGTCCCGGCTCCGGAGGCGTTGCTGGCGGCCAGGCGCTGGGAAGGACGGTGCGGCTGGGAGTGCCGCCAGGAGACGGCCATGAGCGCCCCGCCCAGCGGAGAGTCGCCGACCTGCCACCGGCCGCCGGTGGAGCGCACGATCGAATCACCGATGGCCAGGCCCAGACCTGAGCCCGCGCGGTCCTCGGTCGCGCGGTGGAACCGGTCGAACAGCCGGGGCCGCTCGGCCGACGGGATGCCGGGACCGCTGTCCTCGACAGTCAGGGTGACCCGGCTGCCGTGGCTACGCACGGCGATCCTGACCTGCCCGTCGGCCCCCGCATAGCGGCAGGCGTTGTCCATCAGCACGCCCGCCAGGCGGTCGATCCACTCCGGCGGCGCGCTGATCAGCGCGGGCTCGGTGCCGACCTCCGCGGTAATCGCGGGGCCGACGGCGCGGAACCGGTCCGCGCACGCCCGGGCCAGCGTGACCAGGTCCACCGGCTCATCCGAGGGCGGCGGCGGCCGGGAGTCGAACCTGGCCAGCCAGAGCATGTCGTCGACCAGCTGGCGCAGCCGCCGGCTCTCGCCCTGGATGCGGGCCAGCGCGTCGCGGTACTCGGCCGCCTCGCGCGGGCTGCTCAGGGCCACGTCGGCTTCGGCCCTGATCACGCTGAGCGGGGTGCGCAGCTCGTGCGAGGCGTCGGCGGTGAACTCGAGCTGGCGGCGCTGCGACTGCTCGACCGGCGCCAGCGCCGTCCGGCCCACCACCAAAGAGCCACCGAACATGGCCAGCAGCAGGAACGGCCCGGCGATGAGCTCGCCGTACAGCAGCAGGCGCTGGGTGTGCGCATCGTCGGCCAGGGACTGCCCGGCGACCAGCCAGCCGCTGCCGTCCTGGGTCATCTTCAGCCGGAACGGTCCCACCGAGCCGAGGCTGGCGGTCACCGCGAGCCCGTCACGCGGCGCGTGTACCGCGAGCAGGCTCGCGGGCAGCGACGGGGCACCCGGGCTGTGCGCGACGACCGATCCGGCCGCGCCGACCGACCAGAGGAAGACCGGTGCCCCGTCCGCGTCAAGGTCGGTGTCGTCCGACGTCTCAGGCCCGGCCCGGGCCACGGGCTGGCTCAGCACGGCCGGATTGTGCCGGACGGCGGTCAGGCGGCTCGCCAGGCGGTCATCGGTCTGCTCGGTCAGGTGAGAGGACACCACGACGTTGAGCACGATCACGGCGATGACGTAGACGACGGCGATGACCGCCGTCGCCCTGGCGGCGGCCCTGGCAGCAGGGCTGACCCTCATGCGGAGATGATCCGGTAGCCGACGCCGCGCACGGTCTCGATCCGCACTCCGGCCCCGGCCAGCTTGGACCGCAGCCGGGCCAGGTGCACGTCGATGGTGTTCGAGCCGAAGGCGTCGGCCTCGTTGTCCCAGACATGCTGGGCGATCGAGCGGCGGTCGGCCACGCCGGGAGAGCGGCGCATCAGGATCTCCAGGATGCCGAGCTCGATGCCGGTCAGCGCGGGGCTTCGCCCGCAGACCGTCACCTCCCTGGCCGCCGGGTCGAACTCGAGCTCTCCGATGACCATCCGGGGCGACCGGCTGACCGGCGGCCTGCGCTGCAGCGCCCGCAGCCGGGCCAGCAGCTCACCGAAGTCGAAGGGCTTGACCAGGTAGTCGTCGGCGCCCGCGTCCAGGCCTGCGATCCGGTCCGCCGGGGTGTCCCGCGCGGTCAGCATCAGCACCGGGACCGGCGTGCCGGACCGGCGCAGCCGCTGCACCAGGTCCAGGCCGGACAGCCGGGGCATGCGCCAGTCGAGCACCGCGACCTCGTACTGGTAGAAGCGCAGGTAGGAGGAGGCCGTCTCGCCGTCGGGCACCAGGTCCACCACGTAGCCCTGTTCCTTGAGTCCGCGGGCCAGGACCTCGCCGAGACTCTCGTCGTCCTCCGCGATCAGCACTCTCACAGCACCCGAATCTACCGTGCTGGCCGGGCCGGTCAGGGCTGGTGACCGCGTCACCGGGAGATGCGGCGCCATACGGGCCTCGGGATGCAACGCAGCGCGACGGCGAGCCCGGCCAGGGACGGCGGGACCCAGACGGTGGCCTTGGCCCCGCGTCCGGGGCCGCCGCCGCGCAGCGCGGCAGCGGTGGCCGCGCCGACCGCTTCCGGGGTGGTGGCCAGCGGTGCGGGCGGCATGCCCGCGGTCATCCGGCCGGTGACGAAGCCGGGCCGGACCAGGAGTACCCGGACCCCGCTGCCGTGCAGCAGGTCGGTGAGCCCGCGGGCGAAGGCGTCCAGCCCGGCCTTGGCCGCGCCGTACACCGGGTTGGCCTTGCGCGGGCGGACCGCGGCGACCGACGACAGCACGACGATGGTGCCGCGGCCCTGGGCACGCATCCGGGTGGCGACCGCGAGCAGCGTGCTGACGTGTCCGGTGAAGTTGGTCTCGATCATCGTGGCGGCCAGCCGCACGTCGCGCTCGCAATCGGCCTGAGGCACCAGGCTGCCTGCCGCGGATATGACCAGGTCCACCGGGCCTTCGTCGAAGATGCCGCCGACGAACGCCTGATGGCGGCCGGTCTCGGTGGCGTCGTACCAGACGGTCCGCACCTGGCCGGGCAGTTCCTTGCCCGCGGCGGCGAGCCGCTGTTCGTCACGCCCGGCCAGGATGATCTCGGCTCCCGCGGGCAGGCCGAGCGCGGCCAGGATGGCCAGGCCGATTTCGCTGGTGCCGCCCAGCAGCAGGACGCGGGCGGGGGACCCAGGATCGTTCGGGAACATACTCATGTCCTCACACTTGCAGGCCCGTCACGAACAGCGCCAGCCAGGTCAGCTCGCAGGTCAGCATGAGGCCATTGCGGGTCAGCAGGTCTTCCACCGGCGCGGAGGTATGCCGCGCGGTCAGGATGCTGAACTGGATCAGGGCCGCCGCGAGCGGCAACGCACTGATCAGATGCCAGGGTCGCGCGTCCGTGGGTTCCCCGGCCGCCCAGGCCAGGTAGGCCGCGATCATCAGGGCCCCGAGCACCCACTGGGTCACCAGCAGCGCCGTGGGCCGGTACCAGCGCATGACCGGGCGGTGCTGGATCGCCGCGTCGCCGAGGCCCGCCAGTTCGGTGTAGCGCTTGGCGGTCGCCACGCTCAGCGCGCCCAGGCTGCACACCAGCAGGAACCAGCCGGACGGCGGCACGCGGGTGGCCGCCGCGCCGCCGAGCACGCGCAACAGGAAACCGGACGCCACGAAGACCAGCTCGACCACCGCGATGTGCTTGAGCTTCCAGGAATACAAGAACGACATGGCCAGGTAGCCACCGACCGCGGCGGTGAGCAGCGGAACCGAGAGCGCCACACCCGCCGCCAGGCCGATCACGGCGCACATCGCGCCGATCACCAGGGCATGCACCCTAGGCAGGCCCCCGGCCGCCACCGGCCGGTACCGCTTGCGCGGATGACGGCGGTCGCGCTCGGCGTCGGCCACGTCGTTGATGAAGTACACCGCCACCGAGGCACAGCCGAAGGCGACCGCGGCCACCAGGGCGTAGGACAGCCCGTGGGCCCGCCCCCAGGTCGCGCCCGCCAGCGGGGCCGCGAAGACCAGCAGGTTCTTCGGCCACTGCCGGGGCCTGGCCGTGCGCAGGACCGAGACCGGCCAGCTCGGACGGCGGGCGTGCCGGGCGACGCGCATCGCGGTGCCGGGTGGCCCGGCGGTCACTGCAGCGGTGCTCGCCCCGGCGGACTCCTCGGTGGCGCTGGCCTCGGCGGTCACCGCGCGTAGACCGCGGTGAAGTCGCGGCTGTAGACCGAGAAGTACCGGTAGGGACTTCCCTGCTGGTCGGGCAGCAGCATCACCGGAGTCGGATCCGACGGGTGGCCGTCCGCCTTGTAGTAGTCGTACGACATCCACTCCGGGTTGATGTCCAGCTGCAGAGCCTCGACCGCGCCGGCCCGTTGCAGCACGTCCGCCAGTTCCTGGACGTCGAGTGCGGGACCGTAGACGAAGATGACCCGGCCGTCCTTGGTAATGCCCAGGCCCGAGCGCCAGACGTAGTAACCGCCGCCGAGGGTGGCACCCCAGCTGCCCAGCACGTCCTGGTTCACGCTGGCCGGGACGTGGCTGTGATCGACGATGAGCTTGAGGTTCTGCCGGACGCCGACCACGTCCGGGGTCATCCGCACGTCACGACCCCAGACGCCGATCTTGATCGTGCCGTTGCGGTAGTAGACCACCGAGGCCGCGCCGTCGGTGAGGGTTCCCGCGGTGTGGCCGTTGAGGTAGAAGCCACCACCCGATGTGTCTATCTTGAACCCGCCGTTGAACGTGGCCAGCAGGCCGGCGCGGGAGCCGGGCGGGATCCAGGTTTGGGCATTCCAGTTACCCGGACCCGGGTCCTCGGAGCCGGGCCGCAGCTGGAAGGTGACCAGCCGCTGGTCCATCGACACGATCCCGGCCACGTAGGAGGTATACACCGGCGACGGCCGCAGGAAGGTGCCGAAGATGGCCGGCTCGCCCTTGACCGCCTCCAGCACGCGCCATTGGCCTTCACCCGACAGCGGCGACCCGGCGAACGTATGCAGCGTCGCCGGGATGATCGGCTGGAAGTGCTTGGTGTGCTTGTACTTCACCTGGGCGGTTTTCGGCACGGCGAGCGAGAACGAGGGCTTGCCGCCCACCTTGGGCGGGTTGTAGGTCAGCCACTCGCCGAACGTCACTACCGGGCCCAGGTAGTGATCCCTGGCCCACTCGGCCAGCTTGGAGGACACCGACCCGCCACCGGGCGCGGCGAGCGCCTGACCGATGGAGAAGGCAAGCCAGCAGCAGAGCACGGCGACCAGGGCCACGATGACCCGCATCCAGGGCCGCCTGAACAGCCTGCGGACCCGGCCGGGGCCCTTGGCCCCACGGCCGCGCCTGCGGCGGCCCGGCCGCCGGCCGGGGGGCCCGCCATCGCCGTCCGCGAGCGGCGGGGCCTGGCCGAAGTCAAGGGTCGGCGGCTCGGAGGGCGGCGCCTGCCCGTACGGAGCCTGCCCGTACGCTGCCTGGCCGTACGGAGCCTGCCCGTACGCTGCCTGGCCGTACGGAGCCTGCCCGTACGGATCGGGACGGTAGGGCGGGGGGGTTGGCCCGTAGGGGCCGGGATCTTGCCGGTAGGGCCAGGCGTCCGGCCCGTACGAGCCGGGATCTTGCCGGTAGGGCCAGCCATCCGGCCCGTCCTGAGAGGGCCTCGGCCCGTAGGGCGTGGGGCCTGGTTCGTACCACGGGGCATCGGGCTGGTACTGCGGGGCATCGGACTGGTACTGCGGGGCATCGGGCTGGTAGCGCGGGGAGTCCGGCCGGCAGGGGGCACCGTCAGGGCCGTGCGGATCGGGCTCGTACGAAGCAGGGTCGGCGTCCCCGTACGGCGAGGCGCTGTGCTGGTTAGCGCGGCGCGATGCCGGTCGTAGCACTCGCCTACCTCCTCGTGTAGCTGCGGAAAGCCCTCGCAGACGGTCTACAGGCCCAACATGAAGGAATCGTTACGCCAGCTGCTCACCCGGACCGCGAGAACATGCCGGCGGGCAGGCTCGGCCAGGTCACGTCGCTGGCTGTGGTGACCTCCCTCCCAGGCCCAGCGGCATGCCTGCCTACATCAGGCAGACTATGCCACAGCCGTGGCACTCGGCACTCATGGTATCGGCGAGCCGCCCAGGCGAGCCTACCAACGGCCCCACGGGAGGAGGGCGGTGATCGCCACCGCGGCGAACAGCAGCGTCAGGTAGGCGATGGACAGGTGGAACAGGCGCATCGGGGCGGCCGGGGGGCCGTCCGCGGCCTGGTCACCGGACTGAGCCGACCGGACCCTGGAGTCCAGCGCGTGCGCCTCGGCCAGGAACCAGGCCCCCAGGCCGACGGCCAGGACGCCGTAGATCCAGCCGGCGTACGGGATCAGCGCCAGCGTGGCCGCCACCATCGCGTAGGAGTACCAGAGGATCTTCCGCGCCACGGTGGCAGGCGAGGCCACCACCGGCAGCATCGGCACGTTCGCGGCCGCGTAGTCCTTGCGGAACTTCATCGCCAGCGCCCAGAAGTGCGGCGGAGTCCACAGGAAGATCACCGCGAACAGCACCACGGCGGGCAGGCTCACCGTGCCGGTCACCGCCGCCCAGCCGACCAGGACAGGGAAGCAGCCCGCGGCGCCGCCGATCACGATGTTGGCCGGGCTGCGCCGCTTGAGCAGCAGCGTGTACACGAAGATGTAGAACAAGATGGCCGCGTCGGCCAGCGCCGCCGCCAGCCAGTTGGCCATCAGGCCGAGCAGCAAGGTGGCACCCGCGCCGAGCACGATCCCCCAGGCCAGCGCCTCCCACGGCTTGATGGTGCCACGCCCGTTGACCACCAGCGGGCGGCGGGAGGTCCGCTTCATCACTGCGTCGATGTCGCGGTCGATATAGCAGTTGATCGTGTTGGCGCTGCCCGCGGCCAGCGTGCCGCCGATCAGCGTGACCAGGACGAGCCGCAGCGGCGGCAGGCCCCGCTGGGCCAGCAGCATGGTCGGGACCGTGGTAACCAGGAGCAGTTCGATGATGCGCGGCTTGGTCAGCGCGACGAGCCCGCGGACGACCG
Organism: uncultured Actinomycetota bacterium; assembly: GCA_963808615.1. Taxonomy (GTDB): domain Bacteria; phylum Actinomycetota; class Actinomycetes; order Streptosporangiales; family Streptosporangiaceae; genus Palsa-504. Next base: position 1,484,840 of record CAWEGV010000012.1, on the reverse strand, counting down.
TGCCCGCGGGACGGCGGCCACCGGGAGGTGCTCCGCGATGGTCAACTCGAGGGAGAGCTGGGGCAGAGGTCACTCCGCATCCTCGTTCGCGGCATCCTCTGTCGTGGCTGCCTCGCTTGCGGTGGTCTCGGCCGGAGCGGTGGTCTCGGCCGGAGCGGTGGTTTGGGCCGCTGCGCTGGTCTCGGCCGGAGCGGTGGTCTCGGCCGGAGCGGTGGTCTCGGCCGCTGCGCTGGTCTCGGCCGGAGCGGTGGTATCGGCCGTGGCGGCGGCCTCGGCCGGACCGGTGGCCTCGGCCGTCTCGTCAGTACCCGTCACGGCCGTCTGGTCAGCGCCGGTCACCGCGCCGGCGTCGCCCTCGGCCCGGGCCCGGGCCGGGGCGCCCGCATCGGCCGGCGCGCCAGGCACCGCGGTGTAGGACACCGGGCGTTCCCGGGACGGGACCTGGTGCCCCGGTACCACTTCGGGCTTGGTGTACAGGACGTACAGGGCGGCCGCTACGGCGATGAACAGGAGCATGGGAAACACGAAAGTGAGTATGGCCGCTCCCGTGCTCCACGCGCCGCCGGGAGAATCAGCGATCAGACCGTGCACTCCGGATCTCTCTTCCTCTTCGGCTCAGAGAGCATAGAACAGGAGCCAGAACAAAAATGCCACCAGGGCCAGGTAACCCCACACCGTCGAGAACGCGCTCAGCGACGCCTGGAACCGCTGCACATTCTGGGTCTCAGCATACGTCGGCGGCTGCTCGACGAACGACATGGCCGGGATGAACCTGGACCTGGCGAGCAGGATCTCCAGCCAGACCAGCACGGCCAGCTGGCTGGTGAGGAAAACGGGGTAGAAGCCGGTGAAGACGCTCGAGTACCCGGAACTCCCCGGCGGGAACGGCAGGGTCACGAGCTGATCGATCTGCATCGCGACCGCCGCCAGGCCCAGGGCCAGCGCGATCAGCCCGGTGACCTGCCAGTTCGCCTTGTTGCCGGCCTTGATCCGCTGCAGCCCGTAGTAGTGGACGCTGGCGCTGAGCAGGGCGAGGACCATGATGATGGTGCCGGTCGTCACCGATGGCTGTATGAAGCCCGAGCCCTGCCATCGGCCGCTGGAGTTGACCGAGCGCAGGTAGAAGTAGGCGAAGGCGAAACAGGCGTACAGGAACGTCAGGCCGCCGATGGCCAGCCGGGATCCGGTCCAGGTCGCGTTCAGCGCGGACTCGTGGTAGTAGGCCTCGTCCTCGGCCTGGACGCCGGCCTCGGGCGACGTCTGTGCAGGAATATCTGTCATGGCTAACCTGCCGATCCGCTGCTCACCGGCGCGTAGGCGCCGCCGATCACGCCGGGCGGCGGGTTCAGCTCGGCCACCGGGAGCGCGTTCGGGTCGCCGTAGTCGTACGGGTTGGACAAGATCACCGGCACCCGCTTGAAGTTCTCCGGGCGTACCGGCGTGGACAGCTGCCATTCCAGGCTGCGCGCCCGCCACGGGTTGCCGGTCTCGCGTTCACGCCAGAACGTCATGGACATGACGAAGTTGATCAGGAAGATGAGCATCGAGGCGCCCAGGCAGAACGCGGAGATCGACACCCAGTCGTTGAGCGTTTCGAGGTTCCGCGCGTACTCGAACACCCGGCGCGGCATGCCCATCATGCCGAGCGCGAACAGCGGCAGGAACGTCGAGTTGAAGAAGATGAACATGGTCCAGAAGTGGACCTTGCCGAGCGTCTCGTTCAGCTTGATCCCGGTCATCTTGGGCAGCCAGTAGTAGATGCCGCCAAAGAACGCGAAGATCAGGCCGCCCATGATCGTGTAGTGGAAGTGCGCCATCACGAAGAAGGAGCCGTGCTCGGTGGTGTCCGCGGGAACATCGGAAAGGAACACGCCGCTGATGCCGCCGAGCAGGAAGTTGAAGTAGAAGGCCAGGGCGAACAGCATCGGGATGGTGAACCTGATCTTCGCCTTCCAGAACGTCCCCATCGCGACCAGGAAGATGAACCCGGTCGGGATCGAGATGAGCTCGGTGGTCAGCATGAACAGCGGGCGCATGTCCGGGTTGATCCCGCTCATGAACAGGTGGTGCTGCCAGACGAACCAGCTGAGAATGGCCACCCCGACCATCCCGGCCACCATGATCTTGTAGCCGAACAGGGGCTTGCGGCAGAAGACCGAGATGATCTCCGAGATGATCCCGAAGCCGGGCAGCGCCAGGATGTACACCTCCGGGTGGCCGAAGAACCAGAACAGGTTCTGGTACAGGTAGCTGGAGCCGCCGAGCTGGTTGGTGAAGAACGCGGTCTGGAAGGTCCGGTCGGTAATCCCCATGTAGCACGCCCCGACCAGCACCGGAACCGCCAGCACCTGCAGGAACGACACCGTGAACATCGACCATACGAACATGTTCAGCCGGCCCCAGCGCATGCCGGGCGCGCGATAGTTGATGATGGTGACGATCATGTTGAAGCCGGCCAGGATCATCGAGATGCCCATCAGGCCGAACGCGAAGAAGTAGGCGTCCATGCCCGAGGTGGCCTGGGTGGCCAGCGGCTCGTAGCCGGTCCAGCCGGTGGGGAACCCGCCCATCAGCACGGCAGACAGCAAGATGACGTAGGCGGCCGGGGTGAGCCAGAAGCCGAGTGCCTCCAGCCGCGGGAACGCGACCCGCTTCGAGCCGATCATCAGCGGGCCGAAGAACTGGCCGAACGGCCCCAGGACCACCGACGACATCATCATCATCATCATCGTGCCGTGCTCGCTGACCACCATCAGGTACTGCTCGGGGCCGATGATGTGATAGCTCGGCGACAGTAGCTCGGTCCTGATGGCCATGGCGAACAGGCCGCCGGTCAGGAAGTAGCCGATCATGCCGAACAGGTACTGGATGCCGACCACCTTGTGGTCGAGCGTGTACCTGAAGTACTTGCCCAGGCCGGGATCCTCCAGACCGAGCAGCCGGGGCTCCTCGGGCCACGGCCTGCCCAGCATGGCGGAGAAGAGGTCGTTGAAGACGCCCAGGCCGACCAGCCAGCCGATGACGCCGAACGCGTAGCCGAGCACGATCGCCACGTTGTTCTGGTCGGCCAGGGCGCTGCGGGCGAAGTCACCGCCGAGGAAGTTGCCGAGCCAGTGGCCGAGGAGGTAGCCGATCGCCGCGCCGATCACGCCGGTGAGGACGCCCGGGCGCAGCCACCATGGCCGCCCGGCGGCTCCGCCGGTCTCGGGGCCGCGGCCCGTGGGCTCTGCTAGCTCAGGCTGTGTCTCGATGGCCATCCGTCACTCCTTCACCGACGTCAGGGCGGACCTCGCCTGCGCCGCGGCCTGCGGCAGGAATCGCATCATGGCGTCACCGGGTTCCCCGGCCCGTAGTAGTAGCCCGGCGCGCCGGTCACCCCGACGATGTTGACCTGGGCCTTGCCGAGCTGGGGGATCACCGTGGGGTCGTAGGTGAGCGCGAACGGGGGCAGCGCGGCGAGCGTGCCATTGGCCTGCTCCTTGGTCTGCACGCCCTGGGCCCAGGCCGCGAACGCGGACTGGGACACGACCTGGCCGTAGTTGAACATGGCGCCGTGCCAGATACCGCACAGCTCGTTGCAGCGGACGACGAAGCTGCCCATCTGCTTCGCCGTGGTGTAGGCGACGTTGTCCACCGCCGGGTTGGCGTCGGCCTTCACCCCGAGCTGATAGGCCCAGAAGCTGTGGATTACGTCCAGCGAGGTCACGTGGAAGGTGATCGGGGTGTCGATGGGCAGCAGCAGCTGGGTGCTCTCGAACCCGCCGAACTGCGGATACCGGTACGACCAGGTCCACTGCTGGCCGATCACCTGGACCTGGAGCATGTCGTTGCTGCCGGGGGTCCACGTCGCGCTCTGGGTTCCGGCCAGCTTCCAGATCGGCGACGGGCCCTCGCCGGCGCCGGCGCTGGCCGGGCCGATGAGCTCGACCGTGCCGAACACGAACAGCCACAGCACGATGGCCGTGGTCCCGATGATCCAGGTGGCCTGGACTCCGGTGTGGCCGTAGATCGGGGGGCCGTCGTTGTCGTCTCCGGCCCTGGCCCGCCAGACCACGATCGCGTAGCCGAAGTAGAGCCAGACGGCGATGATGACCGGCGCGCCGCTGATCATCAGCACCGCGATGTCGAACTGCTGGTGCTTGGCCGAGGTCGACATGCGGCCCGGCGGCAGGTGCGGGTACAAGAAGAACCAGATGAGCAGGTCGGCCGCCAGGGCCAGGACCAGCCAGGCGGTGAACAGGCGCCAGCCGTGCGCTGGCTCGGACTTGGCCGGCGCGTCCGGGCCGGCCGCCGGGGTCTCGGCCGCCGAGCTCATGCGGGCACCACGTACATGAAACCTGCCATCCAGCCGAGAGTCTGCATGGGACCACCGTTACCGTTGAGGAATCCGCCGCCGCACGGGATCAGGCACTGCCAGCGGAAGCTGCCCGTGTGGCTGGGCGACATGAAGCTGAACGTCTCCAGCGAGTACGCGCCGCCCGATGTCGGCGTGCAGGGCGACGAGCCGCAGAGGTTGTTCGCGGAGTTGTTCGCGTTGGGCGAGGCGACCGGCACGTACAGGTTCAGGCCCGGGATCGCGAACGTGTGCCCCACGGTGCAGTCCGCCCACGAGTTGATGAAGGACGTGTTCTGCGCGGGGCCCAGGGGGGTGTTGTTCTTGCTGAACTGCTGCACGGTCACCGTATTGCCCGTGACACCCTGGATCTGGCCCCAGTAGTTGTTCCGCAGCGGGGTGCAGCCGTCGTAGCCGTAGATGGTCACGTTGACCTTCGTGTCCGCCGGGACCGAGAACAGCGTGGTGTGCACCCACTGCTTGGTCGTCGGGTCCTGGGTGTAGTAGGTCACCCAGTCCGGCGTGGTGGCGCTGTTGTTCTGCGGGTCCTCCTGCAGCACTACGTTGACCTGGCCGTGGGAGGCCGTGTAGTTAACCGTGGACAGCTGCGTGGTCGCGGAGCCTATGTAGTAAAAGGCGACGAACACCCCCCCTGCCACCACGATGAGGAAGGCCGCGATCAACGCCGCTGCCCGGGCTGGCACGGACACCGGATCATCACCTCGCTTCGTCTGAGCGCAAGGTCGAAGCCGGCCGTGCTGCAAACCTCGGAGCGCAGACCGGTACGTACTCGGGTCGATCATCGGATCACCGGTCTGGCCAGGGCAACACATCTGGTCCCACATGACGAAATTGTCATGTGGCGCACCGGGCTGGACGCCGCCCTGGTTATCCCTGTGAACTGCGATGATGGCTCGAAATGCGGACGGCCTGCCGCTTTGAGCCTCGGGCACAATCGTTTGCGGCTGGGAAATCGGCGATCATCGCCCGCCAGGGCCCGGCGGCGGGCACCCAAGGTACGCGGAAAGGCTCGTAAGATGACCGCGGATGGGGCGGCCACCGGCATGGCGCCTCGTGGCCTGCCGGCCCCTGGAGGTAGCGATGGCGGCAGCACCGCGCGGGAACATACCGACGCGGCCCACGGGCTGGCCCGTGCTGCGCACCCCCTGGTGGATGATGGCGGGCGCCGCCGTGCTCGTCGTCGGAGGGGTGCTCATCGCGATCCCGCACCATCCGTCGACCGCCGAGCGCGCCTCCGACCTGCGCGGGGTCGTGCACGACCTGAACACCGACATCGAGTCGTGCGCAGGCGGGGTCAGCGAGTCGCTCACGGCGCTGCAGCAGATCCAGTCCGGCGCCAGTCACGACGTCAAGACCGCGATCGGCATCGCCTCCCTCGGAGCGTCGAACTGCTCGCCGGCCAACAGCATGCCGATGGACGACCTCGTCCAGTACCAGGTCCCCGAGTCGCTGGCGTCCTTCCATCTGGACACGACCGTGAACGACCTGGTCACCTGGGGGTTCCCGGACGCGCAGCGGGTACAGACCGATGTGGTCGCGGTGCTGACGGCCACCACCCCGTCAGCGGCCCGTGCCGCCACCGTGCGGCTGCACCACGATCAGGGCGTGCTCGACGCCGAGCGAACCACCATCGACGGCATGATCAGCGCGGCCAGCAGGTCACTGGCCGCCGACGTGGCGCCGCCGCCGCTGCCGAGCTGAGCCGCCCCAGCCCCGGACGCCAGAGGGCACTGTGCGACCTGCCGGTTCCCCGGCGTCGGACCCTTCCTTCAGCCAGGTGAGCCCCAAGACGACGATCACGGGGATGAAGCAGGCGCCGGCCACGGCCCACACCAGGAAGACCGTGATCTCCTGGTCGGCGACGGTGGCCAGGTGGCTGCCCGCTCGGTCGTAGGCGCCCACCACGGGGTGGGCCGCGAAGCCGAGCATGTAGGCGACCGCCCAGGTGAACCACATGGCCAGCACGGCGACACAGGCGCGCTGCGGGCGCGCCAGCCGCGGTGCCAGCGGTGGTGACGGCACCAGTTCCAGCCAGAGCCCGATGCCCGCGGCGCACAGCGTCACCGCCTCGGCCACGACCAGAACCGGGTAGCGGGCCAGCCCGTCGAGCACCGGCGGCAGCCGCCAGCACAGGCAGACCGCAGCCCACGCGGCCAGGTAACCCAGGGCCGCGACGAATGACGACCGGCGCCGCCTGGCCTCCGCCAGCCGGTTCGCGAGGCGGTCCACGCGGACCACGTGCCACGGCGCCCCGAGCACCACGAGCCCCGGCGCGACCATGGCGAACACGCAGAACTGGATCGACTCGACGAACAGATACCGCCGCGCCAGCACGCTCAGCGGAGGCACCAGGCAGATGACGACGAGCGCGCCCCCGCAGGCCGCGAGCCAGGGCCGCGACCGGGCCAGGCGCGGCACCGCAACCGGGTGACTGGTCAGCTTCAGGTCCACGAGACGCTCACCTTAATCCCTGGCCCGCCAGGAGGCCAGAGGGACCCGGAGGCGGTCCCTGCGGTCGGGGGGACGCCCGGGTCTCCTCAGGCCAAGAATTGCAATCGATTGTGCAACAGGGCCGTAACGGATGTCTCTGGACCCTGATCTGCCGCTTGACCCCGCAGCGGGGTCATGGGCACGATCACACTCGGGGGGGTAGTGCGCGAGCTGCGCAGGTTCCGGCCCCGTAGCGGTGGTTGAGCCGCCCGAGGTCGCACGACAAGGACCGAGGTAGCGGGCATGACCCTGCACCATCAAGCGGCCCGGGCCATCGTGGCCCAGGAGCCCTCCCCGGCCAGGCGCATCCTGGCCGTTGACGACGAGCCCAACATCCGCTCCTTCATCGGGCGGGCGCTGACGGCCGCCGGGTACGTGACGGACTCGGCGAGCACCGGAACCGAGGGGCTGCAGCGGGCGCTCGCCTGTCACTACGACCTGATCATCCTGGACCTGGTCATGCCGGACATGAAGGGCCGGGACTTCCTTGATCGCCTGCTGAGCCAGCGCCCCGATCAGGCGGTCATGGTGCTGTCCTGCCTGGCCGACGTGGCCACCAAGGTCGACTGCCTGGAACGGGGCGCCCAGGACTACCTGACCAAGCCTTTCTCGCTGGCCGAACTCCTGGCCCGGGTCCGGGTCAGGCTGCGCGTGGATGCGCATCCGCACGACGACACCGCCCGGGCGGCAGGAGAGGTGATCCGGGCCGGGGAGCTGACGCTAGACGTGGGGCGGCTGGTCGCGGACATCGGGGCGGGCCCCGTGCCGCTGACCCGGTTGGAGTTCCTGCTGCTCAGGGAGCTAGCCGAACACGCCGGAGAGTCGGTGCCCAAGGGAACGCTGCTCGCCACGGTGTGGGGATACGACTTCGACCCCGGTTCCAACGTGGTCGACGTCTGCGTACGGCGGCTACGATCGAAGCTCGGATTCGACCTCATCAAGACGGTACGCGGCGAGGGCTATCAGCTCGTCGACCGCTAAAACTAGGGTGAGAAAACCGGGCATGGGCCAGCGAACCTGGGCAGGCACGATGGGCCGGGCCGGGCGGCTAGCGGCTCGCCATAAGCTGGCCGCCGCCATCGCCGGGCTGTGCGTGGTGGCCGCCCTGGCGGGCATCGCCTGGGCCGAGCTGAGTTCCCCCGCGACGGCCGCGAACCCGCCGGCCCAGGCGTTCAGCCTGCCGATGCTGGGCCAGTCATCCAAGCATGTCTCGCTGAGCGACTACGCGGGCAAGCCGCTCATCTTGAACTTCTTCGCGTCGTGGTGCGCCCCGTGCCAGCAAGAGACACCGCTGCTGGCCAGGTTCTACCGCGCCGAGCACGGCCGGGTCGCGCTGGTCGGGCTGGACGAGAACGACGTGGCGGGCAGCGCGCTGTCGTTCACCCGCCGCCACGGCGTCAGTTATCCGGTGGGGTTCGATCCGGAGGTCATCGCCGCGTCCGCCTACGGCGTGGACGCGCTGCCGCAGACCTTCTTCCTCAACGCCAGCCACCACATCGTCGACCGGGTCTTCGGCCCGCTGACGGCCGCCGACCTGTCCAAGGGCATCGCGCTGGCCACCCGAACCTGAGCGGGGACCGGGTGAGGCCGGCTAGCTGGCCTGCTTCCTTGACTTGCTGGCCATGGCGACCACCCCGGTCAGGCCGTACACCACGCCGCCGTGCCACAGGCCGCTGACCACCCCGTGAATCATGCCGCCGCCGGTCACCACGGACAGCACGAGCGCGATGGCGGCGCACGCGACCGCGGGCATGAAGGCGAACCGCCACGGATTGCTCCGGGCCCAGCGGACGGCACCGCTCGGGCGCGCCCGCCACAGGGCACCGGCCGCGGCCACCACGAAGAACGCCACCACGCCCAGGGCCAGCGAGCCACTCAGGGCGCTCGTGCCCAGGCCGGAGCCCAGGACGTGCAGGCCGAGGTCGCCGGCCGCGACCACCCCGCCGGTCACCACCGCGGCACCCCAGGGGGCACCCGACATGGCCGCTCCGGAGATGGACGCCTCCTCGCGCCGGGAGAGGTCCTGGTCACTATCAGTCGGTGCTGACATCGCGATCCCTGCCCTTCAGACACCCCGTGCACGATATTCACGTCATATCGCGTCTCGACGCAGAGTATCACGGCATCGTGCGTGGCCCGCACGCGCCGCGCGGAGGCCCGCGAAGAGTTTCAGCGGCGCGGACGGGAATCCCAAGGGGGCGTTCAGCTTGCGCACCGCGTGACCGGATAGCCAGGAGACGGTGGTCGCGGCCGGGCCCAGAGCCCGGCACCGCCGATCGGGACATACCCTGGTCTGGTCGAGGGCGAGGACTATGAGGGTCATTCAGAGAGCGGCTAGCGAACCCGGGCCTGCTGGCCCGGGCGAGCGCCGGGAGCGTTATCCAGGACCGGCCCAGCGAGTGCGGGCCTGGCCAGGCCCGTACGAGCGGCCGGTGCCGGACCGCGGTGAGAACCGCCGCGGGAGCCTGGATAACGCGAGCATCGCAGGTGCACCGCTGCGGGTGGCAGAGACATAATGCGCGAGAACGCGAGCGATGGCGAGGACGGCTGCCAGCAGCCGCACGAGGATCTCACCGGATGGGCACCGCGCGCTGCGGACCAGGCTGACCAAGCACCCGCGGGCCCCCCGGCGGGCACCGGCGATCAGCCGACCATCGCCTTCGGCGTGCCGGGCCACGATGACGCCCCGGGCCCCGGCGAGCCCCACTACACCGATGACCCGTGGTACGGCGGGGACCCTGGCCAGGCCGGATACCGATGGCGGGGAGAAGATCAGGGGTACGCCCAAGGCGGCGGCTTCGGCGGGTACGGCGGGTACGGCAGCGGCGGATGGGAGCCTCCGGCGCCGCCGCCCCCGCGCCGCCCGGGGCGCCGCGGGCGGTTCGGCGTCTACCTGGCCGTCGCGGCGCTCGCGGCCGGCATCGGCGCGGCGGCCACCGCGGTCCTGGACCACCACGACGCGGCCCCCGCTTCCGGCATCTCCCCCAGCAACATCCCGGTCCCGTCCGGCAGCGCGGCGGGCAGCGGGTCTTCGTCGGGCCTGGACCAGGCGAGCATCGAGGCGAAGGTCAGCCCGGGCCTGGCCGACATCAGCGCCACGCTCAAGTACGCCAGCGAGACGGCCGAGGGCACCGGCATGGTGGTCAACCCTGACGGCCTGGTGCTGACCAACAACCACGTGATCGACGGGGCCACCAGCGTGAGCGTGACGCTGGCCGACTCGGGCACGTCGTACCAGGCCCGGATCCTCGGCTACGACAGCGTCCATGACGTCGCGCTGCTGCAGCTCAGCGGCGCGGCGAAGCTGGCCACCGTCAGCTTCGGCAATTCCTCGCAGGTCAAGCTGGGCACCGCGGTCCTCGCGCTCGGCAACGCCGAGGGGCGCGGCACCGTGACGCCCGCCGCCGGCACCATCGACGGGCTGAACCGCTCCATCCAGGCCAGCGACCAAGGGTCGGACACCACCGAGGACCTGAGCCACATGCTGCAGACCAACGCCCCGATCCAGCAGGGCGACTCGGGCGGGGCCCTGGCCAACAGCGCGGGCCAGGTCATCGGCATGGTCACCGCCGCGAACGCCGGCCAGGGCGGCCAGCAAGCCGGCACGGCCGGGTTCGCCATCCCCATCAACAGCGCCCTGGCCATCGCCAGCCAGATCGCCGAGGGGCGGCCCAGCTCGACGGTGTACATCGGCCTGCCCGGCTTCCTCGGCGTGGAGGTCGCCCAGAGCAACAGCCCGAACCCGCGGCTGCAGGCGGCCGACGCCCGGCAGGCGACCAGAGGCCAGGAGGGGCAAGCGGGACCGGGCGGCGCCGCCGCGGCCTGCGTGCGTGCCGGCCAGCTGCCCGGCACGCCGACCAGAATCGCGCCCGCCGGCTCCGGCGCGCTCGTGCTCGGCGTGGTGTGCCGCGGCGCGGCGGACACGGGCGGCCTGGTGCCCGGGGACGTGATCACCTCGGTCAACGGCCAGGCCGTCAGCACACCCGGCTCGCTGACCACCATCACGTCCAGGTACCACCCCGGCGACGTGGTGTCGGTCGGCTGGCAGAGCACCAACGGCGCCCGGCACATCACGCGGCTGATGCTCGGCTACGGCCCGGCCCGCTGAGCCAGGCGGCGCGGCCGGGCTAGCCGGCACCCAGCCAGGACCGCAGCGCGGACTCGCACTCGGCGATCATGGCAGTCTCCACGTACTCCCCGGCCGTGTGCGCGATCTCCGGCAGGCCCGGGCCGTAGTTCACCGCCGGGATGCCGAGCGCGGCGAACCTGGCCACGTCGGTCCAGCCCAGCTTGGCCCGCGGCGGCCCCTGATCCGAGCCGACCGCGGTCACGAACGCGGCCGCCGCCGGGTGCCCGAGGCCGGGCCGGGCGCCCTCGGCGACGTCGACCACCGTCACCGGCCACGCCGGGAACAGCGACCGCACGACATCGGCCGCCTGCTCGGAGTCCAGGTCGGGCGCGAACCTGTAGTTGACCGTGACCACGCACTCGTCGGGGACGACGTTCCCCGCGACGCCGCCGCGGATGCCGACCGCGTTCAGGCCCTCGTGGTACCGCAGCCCGTCCACATCCGGCTGCCTGGGCGTGTACCCGCACAGGACGGCGAGGATGCCGGCCGCCTCGTGGATGGCGTTGCGCCCCATCCAGGAACGTGCCGTGTGCGCCCGCTGGCCCGTGACGGTGACCTCGGCGCGCAGCGTGCCCTGGCACCCGCCCTCGATCACCCCAGAGGTCGGCTCCATCAGCACGGCGAAGTCGCCGGCCAGCAGGTCCGGACGCTCGCGGCTCAGCCGCCGCAGCCCGTTGCGCTCTGCCGCGACCTCCTCGCAGTCGTAGAAGACATACGTGACGTCCCGGGCCGGCGCGGACACCTGCGCGGCCAGCCGCAGCTGCACCGCCACCCCGGACTTCATGTCCGACGTGCCGCAGCCGAACAGCCGGGATCCGGAGGCGCGAGAGGGAACATTGCCCGCGATCGGCACCGTGTCGAGGTGCCCGGCCAGGATGACCCGTTCCGGCCGCCCGAGCTCGGTCCTGGCCACGATGGTGTGGCCGTGCCGGCTCGTAGCCAGGTGCGGCAGCGGCCGCAGCGTGGCCTCTATGGCGTCCGCGAGCGGTCCTTCCTCGCCGCTGACCGAGGGAATGTCCACCAGCCGTGCGGTCAGCGCCGCCCCGTCGAGATCAAGATCGAGGTCTGCGTCCACCCGGCCAGCATAGGGATCCGGGTCAGGCCGGACCACGAGCTCCGAGCGATGGCCGGGTGCTCTGAGGTCTCTGGTGTGTTTGGGCTCCCTGGGGCGACATGGGCATAGCCGCGGCGCGCAACGCGACCACGATCACCGCCACCCAGGACCTGATCAGCGCTTGCCCTTACGGTATGGGCCACGTAGCTTGAGCGGGTGTGCCCGGTCGTCACGCGTCAGCAGGATCGAGCCCGCTGAATTGAACTACTCACCCCTCGGCCCCGCCCGGGTGCCCGTCTCCGCCACCCTCGCCGCCAACGAGGTCATGGACGCCCGACGGCGCCGCGGGGAGCCGGTCCTGCCCATGTCGTTCGGCGAGGCGGGGCTGCCGGCCCACCCGCTGCTGCGCGAGGCGCTGGCCAGCGCCTCCGACTGGACGTCCTACGGCCCGGTGGCCGGCCGGGCCCCGCTCCGCGAAGCAGCCGCCTCGTACTGGGCGCGGCGGGGACTGCCCACCGACGCCGACGGGGTCGTGGCCGGGCCGGGCAGCAAGGCGCTGTTGTTCGGCCTGATGGCCGCGATCGGCGGCGACGTCGCCATTCCCCGGCCGAGCTGGGTCAGCTACGCCGCGCAGGCCAGCCTGGCCGGCCAGGCCGCGCACCTGGTGCCCGGCTCGAGCGGCGTGCCGGAAGCGGATGACCTGGCCCGCACCGTGGCCGCGGCGCGGGCGTCCGGCCGCCCGGTCCGCTCGGTCATCGTCACGCTGCCGGACAATCCGACCGGGACCCAGGCCTCGCCCGCCGCGGTCCGCGCGCTGTGCTCGGTCGCGGACCAGCACGACCTGCTCATCATCTCCGACGAGATCTACGCCGACCTGCGGCACGACGATGACACCGAGTTCGCCAGCCCGGTGTCCTTTTCTACCGAACGGACCGTGGTCACCACCGGCCTGAGCAAGAATCTCGCTCTCGGTGGCTGGCGCCTGGGCGTGGCCCGGCTGCCGGACGGCTGGCTGGGCGGCGAGCTGCGGACCCGGCTGCTCGGGGTGGCCAGCGAGATCTGGTCCGCCCCGGCCGGGCCGGTCCAGCACGCCGCGGCGCTGGCGTTCAGCGAACCGGCCCCGATCACGGAGCGGATCACGCTCAGCCGCCGCCTGCACGGGAGCGTGGCCCGCGCGGTCGCGCGGCGCCTGTCCGCGGCAGGCGCCGCGGTGCCCGCACCCCAGGCGGCGTTCTACGTGTACCCGGACTTCACGCCGCTGGCCGAGGCGCTGCGGCGGCACGGGATCACCAGCGACGAGGGCCTGGCGGCGCTGTTGCTCCGGCAGTACGGCATCTGCGTGCTGCCGGCCAGCGCATTCGGCGAGGAGAGCCGGCGACTGCGGCTGAGGGTGGCGACCAGCCTGCTCTACGGCGACACCGACGCGCAGCGCCTGGCCGCGCTGAATGCGGCCGACCCGTGCGCGCTGCCCTGGATCGCCGCGTCCCTCGACCGCCTCGAACAGGCGCTGGCCGACCTGTGCCACTAGGGTAGCCGCGCCGACGCTGAGCGCGAACGGCTCGCTCAGCGTCGGCTCACGTCCGGAGGTCAGCTCCTCAGCTGGGATAGGGCAGGAAACATATACCCGACAGGTTCCCCTGGCCCCCGCACATCGCGGTTCCGTCCAGGTTGTCACTGGCGATCCACAAGCCGGCGCTGGTGAGCAGCATGTCGTCCGCCCCGGCGCCGCGGCCCCGGCTGTAGTACCCGGCGGTGCCAGCCGGGTTCACGTAAAGGTCGCCGGTGGTCGGCTGCAGGCCCTCCATTCCGGGAGCGTTGTAGCCGCCGGGACCGAGCGCGTCGCAGTCGTCCGAGTTCATCGAATAGCGTTCGTGGCCGGCGAAGTAGGCGCCCTCGGCATCGGCGGCGGCGGAGTACAGCGAGTCGCAGCCCGTGTAGTTCACCCACTCGTGCAGGACCGACGTCTGGGTCGACGGGAACGCCGCGGCCGCGTCACACAAGCCGTTTCGCGGAGTCTTCCCGACCGGCCAGCCATTCGGGTGGTAGCCGGTGGTGCCGATGTAGACCGTCGAGTCATCCGGCGACCAGGCCGCGGCCTGGATGTAGAACGGTTCGTCCGTAGCGCACTCGTACGGGTATCCGTTGGTCGGGTTCTTCGGGGTGGCCTCGCCCTGGCTGCCGTCCCATTCCGGTGAGGTCCAGCCGGTCACCGTCGCCGGGTCGGTCGCCAGGTTGAGCATGAAGATCTGCTGCCGGGGCAGCCCGCCGACACTGGTGAAGTCGCCCATGACCAAATCCAGCGTCCCGCCGTGGCTCAGCGCCTGGTTATACACCCGGGTGGGGTTGCTCTTGACACCTGGGAACTGGTAATTGCCGGAGATGCTCAGGTGCACGAACCCGTCGTCCTTACCGGTCGTGGCATCCAGGCTGGTCATGTACGGGTCAGCGTTGCTGTTGTTGATCGAGGTGTAGTAGCCGCCGGCCAGCACGTGGGTGCCATAACCAAGGAGTGTCTCTACGACGCCGTTGGCGCCGCTCCCGAACGTGGTGACCACGTTTCCGGTGGTGGTGTCGATCTCGGCGATGTTCTGGACGCTGGTGCCGTTGATGGAGGTGAAGTGACCGCCGATGTAGGCGTCTGAGCAGTTGCCGCCGACGAACGCGATCGAGTTGATGACCCCGCCGCTACTGGTGGCAGTGCCGACCACATCGGGCGCCCACGCCGTCACGGTGAACGGCGAAACGGCGCTGAAGCTGAAGATATTCTCCCGCTGATAGGTGGTAGACCCCTTGATGATCGCGGAGAATGTACCCACCGCGTACATCGTGCTGCCGCACTGGACGAGCTGGCGGATCTGCTCCACCGGGTTGTCCTGGGTGGCACTGAAATGCGGCGTGCCGGTGACAGGGGTGGATGACACGACTCCCGCTGGCGGCTGTACTCCGCCGGTCCCGGCCTGGGCGGCTGACACGCTCAGCGCCAGCGCGCCGAGCGCCGCGCCCAGCGTGAAAAGATACTTGCGCATGTAACTGCAACTCTCCCTTGTATTGGGCTCTCTTTATAAGACACGTATCTGCTGTCGGAAGTTGACCTACTTGTGGAAGTTCACTGGTGCGCCGGTCAGGTAGCCGGGCGGCTCGCTGCGGCAGACCTTTCCCACAGGACCCCTCGGCCCCCGGTACCTCCCAGGGCAGCAGGTCGGGTCGCTTGGGCGACAGGCCGTCTCCGCTCGAGGCGCCGGTCAGCCGCCTGCGGACCCACGGCATCGCGTATTGCCTGGCCCACACGGCGTCCTGGCGGCGCGCGGCCAGCCAGTCAGCACGTGCCCGCAGGCGAACGGCCCCGTTCCCGGGCCGGATCGCGCCGTCCTCGGCGAGCCATGGCACCCGCCAGTCCTCGGTCACCGGGACGCCGAGGACCTCGCAGGTACGCAGGGCAACCCTGCGGTGGCCGTCGGCGGACAGGTGCAGCCGGTCTGCGCTCCAGGCCCGCGGGTCGTGCAGGACCCGCATGGACCACAGGTCGACGACGTCACAGCCGTACGCGTCGGCGATGCCGCGCAGGTGCATGTCGTACGCGGCGACCCGGCCCCGGATCAGCCGGATCACCGGGAGGCTGCGCGGATCGAAGCCAGTGAAGATGAGCACCCGGCAGCCCGCCGCCTGCAGACTGGCCACCGCGGCCTCGAACTGCGAGGCGAGCACGTCCACGTCGGTCCCGCGCAGGATGTCGTTCCCGCCCGCAGCCAGGCTCACCAGGTCGGGAGCCAGCTCGATGGCCCGCGGCACCTGGTCGGCGATGACCTGGCCGAGCAGTTTCCCGCGGACGGCCAGGTTCGCGTAACCGAACCCCGGCACCCGCCCGGCCAGCACGGCGGCCACCCGGTCGGCCCAGCCCATGAACCCGCCGCCGGGGTGCGGGTCGTTGAGTCCTTCGGTGAAGCTGTCGCCGAGCGCGGCAAAGGAGCCGATATCAAGCCCTGGGTCTGGTGGAGTCATCGTGTCCATGATGCCATTCCCGGCGGGGACCTGCCGTCGGCCCGGATGCAGCAGACTGGGGTTTCATGGGATCCACGCGGACGCTGCTGGCGGCGATGGCGGGCATCTTGCTCGCCGTGGCGGGCTGCGGCGGCGCAGGGGCGGGCGCGACCTCGAGCGGCCCGGCGCCCCCCACCAGGACGCTGGCCGCGGCCCCGCCGGGCACGGTGTTCCCCGCCGCGGCCTGGCCGGCCTTCGGCGGGAACGCGGCCCGCACCGGCGTGGCGGCGGGCGCGGCTCCCGCGGGTCCGCTCAGCATCGGCTGGCAGGTCAGCCTGGACGGGGCCGTGTACGGCCAGCCGCTGCTGGTTGGCAGCCTGGTCATCGCGGCCACCGAGGGCGACTCCATCTACGGGCTTGACCGGTCCACCGGCCAGGTGGCCTGGCGGGCGCACGTCGGGACCCCGGTGCCGCGGGCCGACCTGCCGTGCGGCGACATCGACCCGCTCGGCATCACCGGCACGCCGGTCTACGACCGGAGCGACGGGCTGGTCTACGCGGTCGCGGAGACCACCGGATACCACCACGTGCTGGTCGGCGTGTCGGTCACCGGCGGCGCCCTCCGCGTGGAGCGCGACATCCCCACCCCGGACGGGGAGCCCAGGTACGACCAGCAGCGGCCCGCGCTGGCGATCGAGGACGGCCGGGTGTACGTGGCCTTCGGCGGCCTGGACGGGGACTGCGGTCCGTACCGCGGGTCGGTGGTAAGCGTTCCGGTCAGCGGCAGCGGGCCTCTGGAGTCCTACGTGGTGCCCACGTCACGCGAGGGCGCCATCTGGGGCACGGCCGGCCCGGTGGCCGGCCCGGACAGGACGCTGTACGTCGGCGTGGGCAACGGCTCGGTGACCAGCACCCGGTTCGACGGCAGCGACTCGGTCACCGCGCTGTCGCCGTCCCTGCGGCGCACCGGCATCTTCGCGCCAGCCTCGTGGTACCACGACAGCGCGCATGATCTGGACCTCGGCTCGACGCAGCCGGCGCTGCTCGCCAACGGGATGATGCTCGCGCTGGGCAAGAGCGGCATCGCCTACCTGCTCGACGCGGCCCATCTGAGCGGCGTCGGGGGCCAGGTCGCGCAGGCCGCGGTGTGCCCGGCGTACGGCGCGGCCGCGGTCGACGGCGGCACCGTGTACGAGCCGTGCGAGCAGGGCGGGCTGGCCGCCCTGGCCGTCTCCGGTGGAGCGATCCGCATGCTGTGGCGCGGGCCCGCCCGCGCCTGGGGCTCCCCCGTCGTCGGCGGCGGCGCGGTCTGGGTCACCGACTGGTCCGCCGGCACGCTCTACGAGCTCGCCCCGGCGACCGGCGCCATCCGGCACGCCCTGGGCCTGGGCACGGCGTTGCCGCACTTCTCTTCCATGTCGATGGCAGGCAGCCACGCCTACCTCGGCACCAGTGATGGCGTGACCGCGGTCACCGGCGCCTGACACCGGCCAGGACTCCATTACCGAACTGGCCAGCCGGCCGATGCGCGCGCGCGAGCCTTTGCGACACTGAAACCCGATAGCCAAACCGGAGATGAAGCGGCCAGGATGGGACCGGGTCAGCACTGACGGGGAGTGGCTGGCGGTTCAGGATCACGGGGAGACAGCATGGTCGTCACATCGCGGGCATGGCCCGAGGACATACAGGCCGTACCGGCCGCGCACTCGGTGGATCTGTGCAAGACCTACGGAACCGGGCAGGCCGCCGTGCACGCCCTGGCCGGGGTCACATTGGCCTTTGAGCGCGGCCGGTTCACCGCCGTCATGGGCCCGTCGGGGTCGGGAAAGTCGACGCTCATGCACTGCATGGCAGGCCTGGACCGGCCGACATCCGGGCAGACGTTCGTGGGCGACCTGGACATCGGGTCCCTCGATGACGGCGGGCTGACCAAGCTGCGCCGGGACCGGATCGGCTTCGTGTTCCAGTCCTTTAACCTCGTGCCGACGCTGACCGCGGCCGAGAACATCACCCTGCCCGCCGCCCTGGCGGGCACCAAGGTCGACCGGGACTGGCTCGGTTACCTGACCGCACAGCTGGGCATCACCGACCGGCTGGCCCACCGGCCGGGCGAGCTGTCGGGCGGCCAGCAGCAGCGGGTCGCGTGTGCTCGAGCGCTGATCAACAAGCCGGACCTGATCTTCGCCGATGAGCCCACGGGCAACCTGGACTCCAACGCCTCAGCGGAGCTACTCGGGTTCCTGAAGCGATCGGTGACCGAACTCGGGCAGTCGATCGTCATGGTGACCCACGACCCGCGAGGCGCCGCGTACGCGGACCGGGTCGTCTTCCTGGCCGACGGGGCGGTGGGGGGCGAGCTCCAGCAGCCGACCGCCGATTCGGTCCTGGAGCGGATGCGGACGCTGGGGGCCTGACGTGTGGAACGTGACGGTCAAGGGCCTGCTGGCCCACAAGCTCCGGCTGGCGCTGACCGCGCTGGCGATCGTGCTCGGCGTGACGTTCATTTCCGGGACGTTCGTGCTGACCGACACGCTGCACAACACGTTCAACGTGCTGTTCGGGAACATCTACTCCAAGATCGACTTCCAGGTCCGCGGGGTGGCCCAGATCGGCAACGGCGGTAACGCGGTGCGCAACACGATTCGCGAGTCGTTGCTGGCCACCGTGCGGGGCGTGCCCGGAGTCGCGGCCGCCGAGGGTCAGGTCACGGGGTACGCCCAGTTCGTGGCGCCGGACGGCAAGGCGATCGCGACCGGCGGCGCGCCTACCCTCGGGGTCAGTTTCGTCACCGACCAGCAGATCTCCAGCCTGCACCTGATCGCGGGCGGCCCGCCTGTGGCTCCCGACGACGTAGTGATGGACGCCGGGACCGCGCAGAAATACGGCTTTGCCGTGGGGAAACAGGTCCGCATCCTGTCGGCCTTGCCGCCCAGGACCTACACGATCACCGGGATCGCGCAGTTCGGCTCGGCTAACAACCTGGCGGGCGCGACCCTGGCCGCGTTCACGCTGCCGACCGCGCAGGCCGTGGCCCAGGAGGTGGGCAAGCTCGACGACATCAACGTGGTGGCGGCGGCGGGCGCCAGCAAGACCCAGGTCCAGCAGGCCATCGCCCGGGTGCTGCCACCCGGGGTGGAGGTGGTCACCGGGCAGACCGTGGTGAACGAGAGCACCAGCTCGGTCAACCAGGCGCTGTCTTTCTTCTCCACCGCGCTGCTGGTCTTCGCGTTCATCTCCTTGTTCGTCGGCGGATTCACCATCTTCAACACGTTCGCGATCATCGTCGGGCAGCGGACACGCGAGCTGGCCCTGCTGCGTATCGTCGGGGCGAGCCGCCGCCAGGTGTTCCGCTCGGTGCTCGGCGAGGCAGCCATCACCGGGCTCGTCTCCTCGCTGATCGGCCTGGGCCTCGGCGTGCTGGCCGCGCTCGGGCTGCAGGCGCTGCTGCGCGGGTTCGGGATCACGCTTCCCCCCGGATCGCTGGTGTTCGAGCCGCGCACCGTGCTGGTCGGGCTGGCCGTGGGCGTAGGCGTGACGGTAGTGGCCGCGATCGGCCCGGCCCGCAACGCCGTGCGCATTCCCCCGGTCGCCGCGCTGGACGACCGCCAGTCCGGCCCCGCCACCTCGATGCGGCGCCGGTTCATCTGGGGCGCGGCGCTGGCCCTGGCCGGGGCGGTCATGCTGGCCATCGGGCTAGCCCAGCCGGCCATCCAGCTGGTCGGCCTCGGCGCCGTCAGCATCTTCCTCGGGACCGCCATCCTGGCCCCCGCCATCGCCCGCCCGCTGTCCAGCGTGATCGGGCGGCCGCTGGCCCGGCTGCTAGGCGAACCGGGCAAGCTCGGGCGGGAGAACTCCATGCGCAGTCCCCGGCGCACCGCCCAGACCGCCTCGGCGCTCATGGTCGGCCTCGCCCTGGTCGCGGCGATGTCAGTGTTCGGCGCATCGCTGTCCCGGTCCGCCACCAGCAGCGCGGACCAGGCGATCAGCGCGGACCTCATCGTGACGCCCACCGGCACGGGAGAACTCAGCAACTCGGCGGCTTCGATCGCCTCGGCCGTGCCGGGCGTAACCGCGACCACGACCTTTTACAACGGGCAGTTCGAGTTCGGCAGCTCGCTGTCCCAGCTCACCGCGGTGTCTACCGATCACCTGGCCGACACGGTGATCCTGCGCATGACGTCGGGCACCCCGGCTGCCCTGGCCGCCGGAGAGCTGCTCATCGACTCCACCACCGCACAGGACAAGCACCTCGCGGTCGGCGACACGGTGCCGGCCAGGTTCGCCCTGACCGGCCCGGCCACCTTGCGCGTCGGCGGGATCTACCAGGCCAACGCCCTGATCGGCAGCCTCCTGGTCAGTGCCGCGTTCTTCACTGCCCACTACCCGGCCCAGCCGCCCGGCGGCCTGCTGCTGCGCACCGACGGCAGCACCGCAGTGAACAACGCCGTCACCAGCGCCATGGCTCCGTACCCGAACGTCCAGGTCCAGACCAAGGCCCAGTTCGAGCAGGCCCAGGTGTCCAGCGTCAACCAGCTGCTCGGGCTGGTCTACGCGCTGCTCGCGCTGGCCGTGATCATCGCGCTCATCGGGATCGTGAACACGCTCATGCTCTCGGTGTTCGAGCGCACCCGCGAGATCGGCCTGCTCCGCGCGGTCGGCATGCGGCGGCGCCAGGTCCGGACCATGATCCGGTCCGAAGCGGTGATCCTGGCCATCTTCGGCGCCATCATCGGGATCATCATCGGCACCGGCATGGGCGTCGCGCTGGTCTCCTCGCTGAAGCAGCAGGGCATCACCGAGACCGTGGTGCCGGTCTCCCGCTTGCTGATCTTCCTGCTGATCGCGGCGCTGCTCGGCCTGGTCGCGGCCAGCTGGCCCGCCCGGCGGGCGGCCAGGCTGGATGTGCTGGCCGCCATAGCCGCCGATTAACGGTGCGGCAGACTGGTGGCCATGGCCGACGGAGTGACCTATGTCGAATCACCGACGCCCGCGTTCTTGTTCGACCTGGACGGGACGCTCATCGACAGCGTGTACCAGCACGTCATCGCCTGGCGGGCGGCGCTGTCAGCCATCGGCGTCGACCTGTCGGTCTGGCGCATCCACCGGCGCATCGGGATGAGCGGCGGGCTGTTCGTATCCGCGCTGCTGCGGGAAACCGGGCGATCGCTGTCCCGGGACGACATCGACCAGCTCCAGCAGGCGCACGCGGCGGAGTACCTGGCCCGGGCGGACTCCGTCACCGCGCTGCCCGGCGCATGTGAGCTGCTCGGCTTCCTGACCGAGGCCGGCGTCCGGTGGGCCATCGCCACCAGCGGGTACGCGGCGACCGCGCGGCCCGCGCTGGCGCTGCTCGGACTGCCGGAGGACACCCCGATGGTGACCCGCGACCTGGTGCGGCACGCCAAGCCCGACCCCGACCTGTTCCTGGCCGCGGCCGCCATGCTGGACGTGGACCCCGGGCACGCGATGGTGGTCGGGGACAGCGTCTGGGACCTGCTCGCGGCGCGGCGGGCCGGGGCGCTCGGGGTAGGGCTGATGTCGGGCGGATACGGCCGGGAGGAACTCGAGCGGGCCGGGGCGTACCGGGTCTACGCGGACCCGGCCGAGATGCTAGCCCGCGTCGACGAGCTCGGCGTGCGCAGCGGGCCGGGCTGAGGACACGGGCATTCCGCCTGCCGCGCGTCAGAAGGTCGATAGCGGCGGCGCCTTTACGCGCGAGTGGAGATTAAATGTAGGGGTAGTCGTTGAGGGCGCCGCAGAGCCATGGCGCCCGGGTTAGTCAGGAGGCGAGTCACCGTGCCCTCCGTGCGTCGGATCATCGTGGGCGTACATGGGTCGCTGGGGAGCCTGCAGGCGCTGCGGTACGCAGCGGACGAGGCCAGGCAGCGGGACGTGCCGCTGGTACCGGTCATCGCCTGGGTCCCGCCGGGCGGGGACCTGGCCGAGCGGCGGCATTCCTCGCCTTACCTGCGCAAGATCTGGCGCGACGCCGCCTGGGAGCGCCTGATGGCCGCGTTCGACGACGGCCTGGGCGGGACCCCCGCCGACCTGCGCGTCGAGCCGCACGTGGAGCGGGGCGAGACCGGCGTGGTGCTCGTCGACGTCGCCGACCAGCCCGATGACCTGCTGATCATCGGGACCGGCCGCCGCAGCCGGCTGAGGCGCATGATCCGCGGCTCGGTGGCCCGTTACTGCCTGGCCTACGCCAGGTGCCCCGTGCTCGCCGTCCCGCCGTCGGCGCTGATGGACGAGATGAGCCACGGCCTGCGCTCCTGGCGGGTCCGGCACGCCCTCATCCCGCATCTTCCTGAGGCCTAGCGGGCCCATAGGGACCGGCTGCGTGCATGGGTTCTGTTAGCAACCGGCCAGCGCGCGCATGGGTGTCGCAAGGGTGCTTCATATGGGGCGGTTCCAGATCGTTAACTAAGTCTGTGCTTTTGGCCTGCGCATGCCCGCAGGAGCACCTTCACCAGCGGTTCGTTACTAGGAGTCACCGTGCCGTGGTACCTCACAGACTGGTTCTTCGTCGGCCTGACGATCGTCGTCTTCGCCTTCCTCTACCTCATCTTGAAGGGGATTGAGACCTTTGAGCGCTGAGAACTGGATCGGCCTGATCGGTGGCATCGCGCTGACGATCTACCTGTTCGTGGCCCTCGTCCTTCCTGAGAGGTTCTGATGAATTCCACGGCCGCCGGCTGGCTGCAGTTCCTGCTGCTGTTCGCGGCCCTCGCGGCGTGCTACGTGCCGTTGGGCAACTACATCGCGCGCATCTACACCACCAAGCACCACCTCCGGGTCGAGCGCGGCATCTACAAGCTGTGCGGGATCGACCCGGAGGCGGACATGAGGTGGACCGTCTACGTGCGGTCCATCCTGGCCTTCTCGCTCGTCTGCGTGCTGTTCGTGTACCTGATCCAGCGGACGCAGCACTACCTGTTCTGGTCGGTGGGGATGGCCAATGTCCCGACGGACACCGCGTGGAACACCGCGGCGTCGTTCACCACCAACACCAACTGGCAGAACTACGCGGGCGAAGCGACCATGGGCTACCTGGCCCAGATGGCCGCCCTGATGGTGCAGCAGTTCATGTCGGCCGCGGTCGGCCTGGCGGTGGCGATCGCGATGATCCGCGGGTTCGTCCGGTCCCGGACCGACAAGCTCGGCAACTTCTGGG
Source organism: uncultured Actinomycetota bacterium (assembly GCA_963808615.1). Lineage (GTDB taxonomy): Bacteria > Actinomycetota > Actinomycetes > Streptosporangiales > Streptosporangiaceae > Palsa-504. Next base: position 1,461,661 of record CAWEGV010000012.1, on the reverse strand, counting down.
TGGACCTGACCCGCGGGACGATCCGGCTGCTGCTGCCGCTAGCGATCATCGGCTGCCTGGTCCTGGTGGCCGGCGGCGCGATCGAGAACCTGGCCAGCTACCACACGATCACCACGCTGGCCGGCGGCCACCAGACCATCCCCGGCGGGGCGGTGGCCTCGCAGGAATCCATCAAGGACCTGGGCAACAACGGCGGTGGGTGGTTCAACACCAACGCGGCCCACCCGTTCGAGAGCCCCAACCCGTTCACGAACATCTTCATCATCTTCATGCTGCTGCTGATCCCGTTCGCCACGCCGCGGGCGTTCGGCAAGATGGTCGGCGACAACCGGCAGGGCTATGCGCTGGTCGCGGTGATGGTCATCATCTGGGCGTGCGCGGTCGGCGGGATCAGCTTCTTCGAGGCCCACTTGGGCACGGCCGGAATCGCGCCGCAGATCGCGCACGGCACGTACGAGGGCGTGGAGACCAGGTTCGGCCCGTCGGGCTGCTCGGTGTTCGCGGCGTCGACCACGGTGACGTCGACCGGCTCGGTGAACTGCTTCCACGACTCGCTGACGCCGTTCGGCGGCGGCATCGCGGTGTTCGACATCGCGCTGGGCGAGATCGCGCCTGGCGGGATCGGGGCCGGCATGTACGGCATCTTGATCCTGGCCGTCGTCACCGTGTTCGTAGCCGGGCTGATGGTCGGCCGGACGCCCGAATACATCGGCAAGAAGATCCGGCCTGCCGAGATGAAGTACGCGTCGCTGTACTTCCTGACCCTGCCCATAGTCATCCTGACCATGGTCGCGATCTCGATCGGCTCCAAGCCCGGCCAGGCCGCGATCTTCAATCCCGGGCCGCACGGGCTGACCGAGATCCTGTACGCGTTCGCCTCCCAGGCCAACAACAACGGATCGGCGTTCGCGGGCCTGGGCACCGCGGCCCCGTGGTACCAGATCACCGGCGGCATCACGATGCTGCTCGGCCGGTTCGCGCCGGAGATCTTCGCCCTGGGCCTGGCCGGATCGCTGGCCAGACAGGCGCCCACGCCGGCCAGCGCCGGGACGCTGGATACCAGGACGCCGCTGTTCGTCGGCATGGTCGTCGGCGTCATCCTCATCCTGGTCGGCCTGACCTACTTCCCCGCGCTCGCGCTGGGAGTGTTCGCAGAAGGCCTGCACTAAGGAGCAGAGCACTGAGATGTCTGTGACAACTGAGAGCCCGGGTACCCCGGCTGCCCCGCCCGCCCGCAAGCCGGCCGGGACCGAGCCGCGCCGGGTGGGCGGCGGCCTGCTCGACCCGAAGATGCTGTGGAAGTCCACCCCGGACGCGTTCAAGAAGCTGGACCCGCGGGTCCAGATCCGCAACCCGGTCATGTTCGTGGTCGAGGTCGGCGCCCTGCTGTGCGTGTACACCGCGATCCGCACGCCGTCGGTGTTCAACTGGACCATCGTGGTCTGGCTCTGGCTGACCGTGGTCTTCGCCAACCTGGCCGAGGCGGTGGCCGAGGGGCGCGGCAAGGCCCAGGCCGACACGCTGCGCCGGGCCAAGCGCGAGACGATGGCACGCCGGCTGACCAACTGGCAGCCGGGGATGGAGCCCTCGGCCCTGCGCGAGGAAGAGGTGCCCGGCACGGGCCTGCAGCTCGGCGACTACGTGGTGGTCGAGGCCGGGCAGGTCATCCCCGGTGACGGGGATGTGGTCGAGGGTGTCGCGTCGGTGGACGAGTCGGCCATCACCGGCGAGTCCGCCCCGGTCATCCGGGAGTCCGGCGGTGACCGGTCCGCGGTGACCGGCGGCACCACGGTGCTGTCGGACCGGATCGTGGTGAAGATCACCTCCAAGCCGGGCGAGACGTTCATCGACCGGATGATCGCCCTGGTCGAGGGGGCCAAGCGGCAGAAGACGCCGAACGAGATCGCGCTGAACATCCTGCTGGCCTCACTGACCATCATCTTCATGCTGGCGGTGATCTCGCTGCAGCCGATAGCGTTCTACTCCAAGGCGCCGCAGACCCTGGTGATCCTGGTGGCCCTGCTGGTGGCGCTGATCCCGACCACGATCGGCGCGCTGCTGTCCGCGATCGGCATCGCCGGCATGGACCGGCTGGTGCAGCGCAACGTGCTGGCCATGTCCGGCCGCGCGGTCGAGGCGGCCGGCGACGTGAACACGCTGCTGCTGGACAAGACCGGCACGATCACCATCGGCAACCGGCAGGCCACCGAGTTCCTGCCGGTGGGCGAGGCCACCGCGGCCGAGTTGGCCGACGCGGCCCAGCTGTCGTCGATGGCGGACTACACCCCCGAGGGCCGCTCGATCGCGGTGCTGGCCAAGAACCAGTACGGGCTGCGCGAGCGGGCCGAAGGCGAGCTGGCCGGCGCGGAGTTCGTCGAGTTCACCGCGCAGACCAGGATGAGCGGCATCGACCTGGCCGACGGGCGTGAGGTGCGCAAGGGCGCCTCGAGCGCGGTCCAGCAGTGGATCCGCGACGGCGGCGGCTCCGTGCCGCCCGACCTCGGCCCGCTGGTCGACGGCATCTCGGCGGCCGGCGGTACCCCGCTGGTGGTGGCCGAGAAGGCCAACGGCACCGCGCAGGCCCTCGGCGTGATCCACCTCAAGGACATCGTCAAGGAGGGCATCTCCGAGCGGTTCGCCGAGATGCGCAAGATGGGCATCAGGACCATCATGATCACCGGCGACAACCCGCTGACCGCCAAGGCCATCGCGGACGAGTCCGGCGTGGACGACTTCCTGGCCGAGGCGACGCCGGAAGACAAGATGGCACTGATCCGCAAGGAGCAGCAGGGCGGCAAGCTGGTCGCGATGACCGGCGACGGCACCAACGACGCCCCGGCGCTGGCCCAGGCCGACGTGGGCGTGGCCATGAACACCGGCACCTCGGCCGCCAAGGAGGCCGGGAACATGGTGGACCTGGACTCCAACCCGACCAAGCTCATCGAGATCGTGGAGATCGGCAAGCAGCTGCTGATCACCCGGGGCGCGCTGACCACGTTCTCCATCACCAACGACGTGGCCAAGTACTTCGCCATCATCCCGGCCATGTTCTCGGCCGTGCTGCCGCAGCTGGGCAAGCTCAACATCCTGCACCTGGCCACCCCGGAGTCGGCGATCACCTCGGCGATCATCTTCAACGCGCTGATCATCGTGGCGCTGATCCCGCTGGCGCTGCGCGGGGTCCGGTACAAGCCGGCCTCCTCGCAGTCGATGCTGCGCAGGAACCTGGTCATCTACGGCATCGGCGGGCTGATCATCCCGTTCATCGGCATCTGGGCCATCGACCTGATCGTCCAGCACATCCCCGGATTCGGTGGGTAAACAACATGAACCGCCTTCCCGTCATCGTCAGGCAGCACATCGCGGCGTTCCGCACGCTGCTGGTGTTCACCGTGATCTGCGGGCTCATCTACCCGCTGGTCATGGTCGGCATTTCCCAGGTCCTGTTCCACAACAAGGCCAACGGCTCGCTGGTGAGCTATGACGGTCACGTGGTGGGGTCGGGCCTGCTGTGCCAGGAGTTCACCGACGCCAAGGGCAACCCACTGCCGCAGTACTTCCAGCCGCGGCCGTCGTTCGCGGTCGTCAGCGAGAACAAGAACGACTTCGGCTGCGACCCGCTGTACTCCTCGGCGAGCAACTACGGGCCGACCAACCCGACCCAGGTCCAGCTGATCCAGCAGCGGCAGAAGCAGATCTCGGCGTTCGACCACGTGCCGATCTCGCAGATCCCTTCGGACGCGGTGACCGCGTCGGGTTCGGGCCTTGACCCGGACATCTCACCCGCGAACGCGTACATGCAGGTCCCGCGGGTGGCCGCGGCCCGGCATCTGCCGGAGGCCGAAGTGCGCAACCTGGTCACCGAGAACATCACCGGCCGGACGCTCGGCTTCCTCGGCCAGCCGACGGTCAACGTGCTCACGCTGAACATCCTGCTCGACGAGCTGTCGGCCAAGTCCGGCGGCTGAGCCCACGTGGCCGAGCCGGAAGATGTCCGGCCGGGACCTACCCCCCCGGGTTCCGGCCGGGCCCGCCCGAGCGCGATCCTGGTCGTGGAGGACCAGCCCGAGCTGATGCGCGCGCTGCGCATCAACCTGCGGGCCAGGCAGTACGACGTGCTCACGGCGCGCAGCGGGCGGGAGGCGCTGGCGGCGGTGGGGGCGGCCGCCTGGTTCGATTTCTTCTTCACCGTGCCGTACGAGCGGTTCACCATTCGCCACTCCTCGGACGTCACCACGTTTGTCCTGTTGCTGGTAGTCGGCGTCGCGGTCTCGCAGCTGGCCGCCCGAGCCCGCCGCCTGAAGGTGATCACGATCACCGACGCCACGTGTCTCGCGCAGATCCACGACAGCGCCGCGCTCGCCCAAACGGCCACCTCCGCCCAGGCCGTTGTCGATCACGTCCGCGACCAAATCATCGGCGTACTTGACCTGCGGGACTGCCGGTTCGTGTACGGGATGCTGACCGGTCAGCCGCCGCGGCTCGAGCAAGATGGCACGATAGTGACCAGGCATGGCCATGTGGACGTCGACCTCGCGGGGATGCCCGGCGAGGAGGTAGAGCTGCGGACGTTCGGCCACGGTCAGTATTACGGCCGGTTCATGCTGACGCCCAAGCCCGGCTCGAGGCCGACGCTGCAGGCACGCTTGGTGGCCGTCACGCTGGCCGACCTGGCCGGTCGCGCGCTCGGAGCCGCGGCGCACCCCGGGCAGGCCAGGGAGTAAGCAATCCGAGGAACCACGGTGACGGCTGCCGAAGCCGTGTTCGGCACGCCCGGTTTACATATCACCTGAGCAAGCGCCGACCCGTCCCGACATTCGGAATTTCCCCCGCCGGCACGGTGCTCCACAATGGATATGCGCAGCCGTGAGTTGCAGGCTGGCTAGGAGCGCGGAGGAGACGGGCCCGAAATGGCGGAAGGCGACGGCCGAGTGGGCGGCGGACCAGACCGGGCGGGTGCCTCCGGAAGCCGGCCGGGGCGCGGGCACCTGCGGATCTACCTCGGATCCGCGGCCGGCGTCGGCAAGACCTACGCGATGCTGGGTGAGGGACACCGCCGCGCCGAGCGCGGCGCCGACGTGGTGGTGGCGTTCGCCGAGCCGCACGGCCGCCCGCATACCGCCGCCCTGATCGAAGGCCTGGAAATCGTTCCGCGCGCTCGGATGGAGTACCGCGGGACGACCTTCGAGGAGATGGACGTGGACGCGGTGCTCGCCCGGCACCCGCAGGTCGCGCTGGTGGACGAGCTCGCTCACACCAACGTTCCTGGCTCGCGGAACGAGAAACGCTGGCAGGACGTCGAGGAACTGCTCGACGCCGGCATCGAGGTGATCTCCGCAGTCAACATCCAGCACCTGGAATCCCTCAATGACGTGGTCGAGAAGATCACCGGCGTTCCGCAGCGGGAAACCGTACCCGACGCCATCGTGCGCGCGGCCGACCAGGTCGAGATGGTCGACATGACGCCCGAGGCACTGCGCCGCCGGATGGCGCACGGGAACATCTATCCGCCGGAGAAGATCGACGCCGCGCTGACCAACTACTTCCGCGGCGGGAACCTCGCCGCGTTGCGCGAGCTCGCGCTGCTCTGGCTGGCGGACCAGGTCGACGAGGGACTCCAGCGGTACCGCGCCGAGCACAAGATCCAGGGCGCATGGGAGGCCAGGGAGCGGGTGGTGGTCGCGCTCACCGGCGGACCCGAGGGCAAGACGCTGATCAGGCGGGCGGCACGGATCGCGGCCCGCTCGGTCGGAGGTGACCTGCTGGCTGTGCACGTCACCAAGTCCGACGGGCTGACCGGCGCGGATCCGGCCGCGCTGGCCAGCCAGCGGCGCCTGGTCGAGTCCGTGGGCGGCACCTACCACCAGGTGGTCGGCGACGACATTCCCGAGGCTCTGCTGGCCTTCGCCCGCGCGGAGAACGCGACCCAGCTGGTGCTCGGCGCGAGCCGTCGGTCGTGGCTGAGCGCCCTGGTCACCGGGCCGGGCATCGGGTCCAGGACCATCCGCGGTTCCGGCGACATCGACGTGCACATCGTGACCCACGCGCAGATGGGCAAGGGCCGCGGCCTGCCGCGGCCCCGCGGCGCGATCACGCTGCGCCGGCAGGTGGCCGGGTACGTGCTGGCCGCAGCGCTATCCCTGCTGCTCACCGTGGTGCTAGCCAACCTGCACAGCAGCCTCAACCTCACCAGCGACGTGCTGCTGTTCCTGGTCGCGGTGATCGTGGTCGCCCTGACCGGCGGCTTCGTCCCCGCCGTGCTGGCCGCCATTCTCGCCTCGCTGCTGCTCAACTACTACTTCATCCCGCCGGTCCACCAGCTGACCATCGCGCAGGCCAACAACGCCCTCGCGCTGGTGGTGTTCGTCGCGGTCGGGCTGCTGGTCAGCTGGGTGGTCGACATCGCGGCCCGGCGCACCACCCAGGCGGCCCGGGCCAACGCGGAATCGGAGCTGCTCGCCACCACGGCAGGCAGCGTGCTGCGCGGCCAGCAGGGGCTCAGCGCGCTGCTGGACCGGATCCGCGAGGCTTTCGGCATGGATTCTGTGACCCTGCTCGAGTGCGTGTCCCCCGACGGCGGCCAGCCTGCGGACGCCTCCGCCGAGCGACTCCGCGGCATGCCGGGCAGCTGGCACGTGGTGGCCAGCCGCGGCACGCCCGCCGTCACCCGGCCGGATGAAGCCGACGTCGAGGTGCCGGTCGGAGACCGGCTGTCGCTCGCGCTGCGCGGCAGGCCGTTGCCGGCCGCGGACCGGCGCGTGCTCGGCGCGTTCGCGTCCTACGCCGCCGTCGCCTTCGACCAGCAGCGCCTGGCCGCAGCGGCCGAGGCGGCCAAGCCGATCGCGGCCGCCGACCGGATGCGGACCGCGCTGCTGGCGGCCGTCAGCCACGACCTGCGCACCCCGCTGGCCTCCGCGAAGGCCGCCGTGACCAGCCTGCGCTCACCGGACGTGAACTGGGGCGCCGAAGACCACGACGAGCTGCTGGCCACGGCGGACGAGTCGCTGGACCGGCTCACCCACCTGGTGGACAACCTGCTGGACATGAGCAGGCTGCAGGCCGGGGCGCTGTCCCTGTTCCCCCGCCCGGTCGGCCTGGACGAGATCGTCTCCCGCGCGCTGGACAACCTGGACCCGGCCGCGCGCGGCATCACGGTCGACATACCGGAATCGCTGCCCGCGATCAACGTCGACCCGGCCATCCTGGAACGGGTCATCGTGAACCTGACCGAGAACGCGCTGCGCTACTCGCCCGACGGCCAGCAGCCGCTGCTGACGGCCAGCGCGCTGGGGGACCGGGTCGAGCTGCGGGTGGTGGACCGCGGACCCGGGATACCCGAGCAGGACAGGGACCGGATGTTCGTGCCCTTCCAGCGGCTGGGCGACACGGACAACACCACCGGGGTCGGGCTCGGCCTGGCGCTGTCGCGCGGCCTGACCGAGGCCATGGGCGGGACGCTCACCGCCGAGGACACCCCCGGCGGCGGGCTGACCATGACGGTATCGGTGCCGTCCGTGCCGCTCCAGGACTACGGGTACGAGCCAGGCCAGAGGGAACGCGAGGCGGCGGCGGATACTGTGGGCGAGTCGTGACCAGAGTGCTGGTCGTCGACGACGAGCCGCAGATCCTCCGGGCGCTGCGCATCAACCTGCGGGTGCGGGAGTACGAGGTGCACGTCGCGGCCTCCGGGGCCGAGGCGCTCAAGATGGCGAGCCGGTATCCGCCGGACCTGGTGATCCTCGACCTGGGCCTGCCCGACCTGGACGGGGTGGACGTCATCCAGGGCCTGCGCGGCTGGACGAAGGCCCCCATCATCGTGCTGTCCGGGCGAGCCGACAGCACCGATAAGGTCGAGGCGCTCGACGCGGGAGCGGACGACTACATCACCAAGCCGGTCGGCGTGGAGGAACTGCTGGCCCGGATGCGCGCCGCCGTCAGGCGCACCGGAGCGGCCGAGGACCTGCCCAGGATCAGGCTCGGGGACCTGGTCGTCGACCTGGCCGCCAAGCGGGTCACCCGGCCGACCGCCGCCGTGTCGGCGGGAGGCGGCCCGGCGCGAGGGGGCCCGGCAGGCACGACGGCACCGCCGGACGACATCAGGCTCACCCCGACCGAATGGCACCTGCTCGAAGTCCTGCTCCGCAATCCGGGCAAGCTGCTCAGCCGCAACCAGCTGCTGACCGAGGTCTGGGGGCCCGGATACGCCGACGCCACCGGCAACCTCCGCCTGTACATGGCTCAGCTGCGCCGGAAACTTGAACCCGATCCAGCGCGTCCCCGCTGGCTGATCACCGAGCCCGGCATGGGCTACCGCTACCAGCCGAGCCCGGACGACAACCCGGTGACCTCCTGAGGGCCCTGGTGGCCCGAGGGCGCACGCGGCGGCTCACCGAGGTGTCGCTACCAGGGCCAAGGTTCGCCGTCTCGGGTGAAGGTACCGGTGGGGCCGCCGTTGGGGATCGTCACCGCCCAGATCACGCTGGCCGCAGCCTGGGCCAGCGAGCGGCCTTCCGGGTGCGCCTCGCTGGCGGGCCAGCCCGGGCAGACCGCGTTGACCAGGATGCCGTCCCTGGCCAGTTCACCGGCCAGCAGGCGGGTCAGCGCGTTGAGCCCGGCCTTGGAGATGCCGTAGGCGGGCGCTCCCCCGGTCATGGCGGAAATCGAGCCGCCCTCGCTGCTCACGTTGACGATCCTCGGCCGCGAACTGGAGCGCAGCATCGGTAGCAGGGCGTGAATCACCCGCCAGGGGCCGAACAGGTTGACGTCGATGGCCTCCGCGACCGCGCCCAGGTCGGCGTCGCCCGCGGTGGCCCACCGGTCATACAAGGTGGAGGCGTTGTTCACCAGCACATCGGTACGGCCGAACCGTCCCTTCACCCAGTCGGCCATCGCGGTGACGCTGACCGAGTTGTCCACCTCAAGCTGGCAGGCGACGATCCGGTTACCTTCCGGGTCGAGCTCCTTGGCGGCCAGCTCGCCCTTGCGCAGGTCGCGGGAGCCGAGCACCACCCCGTAGCCGAGCACGGCCAACTGGCGGCACACCTCGCGGCCCACACCGCGGTTACCGCCCGTCACCACAGCCACCGGCAGGTCAAAGGACACGGGCATCCCCAGCCGTGGCCCTGGCCGCCTTGTACGTCATGGCAGTCATCTTGCCATCAGCCGGGTACGGCCCTTGGCTCAAATCATCATCTAGTGGTCAGGTGATGTCGACGGATCGGCGACCGTCGAGGCCGGGGCTGCCTCCGAGGCGGGAGCGGCGTCCGAAGGCGCAGCCGCGGTTCAGGCCGGTGATCACGGCCAGCGCGGCCAGGCACAGCCAGACCCTGGCGCCGTAGAGCGCGGTGTATGCCGAGGTGAGGGCGGCGATGCCGGCCGATACACCGACGGCGGCGTTCAGCACGTAGTCGACGATCAGCGACGCGGCGGCGACCAAGCTGGCCTGGGTGCCGAGGTGTGCCTTGGACACCGCGTACGCGCCGCCGCCGCTGGGGAAGGCCTCGATCACCTGGCGGTAGGACACCACGAGCGCCGCGAGCAGCAGGACGATCGCGCCGGTGATCGGCAATGAGTAGTGCAGCGCGGTAGCGCCCGCCGCGACCAGGACGACGAGGATAGCCTCCGGCCCGTAGGCGACCGACGACAGCGCGTCGAGAGACAGGGCGGCCAGGCCCTCAGCAGCGGTCAGCCGATGTTGCTCGTCATGATCGGCGGCAGCGGCGTTCGCCATGCCCACAGCATGTCACCTGCTACATGACTACCGGCTTGGTGCGGGCGGGTACGCACGCCTGCCGCCAGGTAACGACCGGGCTATCCTTGCCTGGCTAGGCCAGGACCGCGATCAGGATGATGATCGCGAGGATCACCACGCCTGCGATGACGAGCACGCCGGGCGACGCGGGCAGGCGGCGTGACGGCATGGCGTCCTCTTCGCCCCGTTCGACAAAGGCCCGGAAGCGCCCGGTATTCGCACTCGGGTCTTCCTCAAACTCCGACATGCGGACGACTTTAGCCAGTCAGCGAGCCTCTGGAGATCGGAACGGGCAGGATCGGAGTCAGCGCAGCGGGGCCAGCGCATCGGCCCGGTCAACGAGTCGTGACAGCACAATGACGCTTCGCGTCCGGACCACGAACGGCTCGGCCCGGATGCGCTCCATCACGCCCTCGAAATGCCGGACGTCAGCGGCCCTGATGTGCACCAGGGCATCGGCCTCGCCGGTGATGGTGCACGCATCCACCACCTCGGGGTAGCGGCGCACCGCGGCCGCGATCTCATCCGGCGAGGTGCGTCCGCCGCAGAAGAGCTCGACATAGGCCTCGGTAGTCCAGCCCATGGCGGCCGGATCGACCCGCGCCGAGAAGCCGGTGATGGCGCCCGCGGCCCGGAGGCGGTCCACCCTCCGCTTGACCGCGGGAGCGGACAGGCCGACCTCGTCGCCGACCACCGCGTAGCTGGCCCGGCCATTCTTGAGCAGCGCGGCGACGATCCGTGCGTCGATGTCATCCACGGAGCCCGCCCACAGGGGGACACGTTACCCGCATCCGGGCATACAACGAGGCTCGGCGTCCCGCTTTCGCCGAGCCTCGTTAAGTGAGACGCGAAGCTCGCCGTCCTGGTTGACACGATCGACATAGGCAGCGAAATTCGTGCCCGCCGCCAGACATTCCGCTCGGGCCGGTCATGGCATAGCGTGACGCCGTGAGGAGCATACCGCCGACGGCCACCGGGCCGAGCAGGCTGCCCGCCTGGTCCGTGGCCGAGGGGCCGTTCGGGATCAGGCTCCTCGACGCAGGCATCGTCGCCCTGGTCATCGTGGCCATCGAGGTCAATGTCATCGTGGGCACCGGCCCCGGCGCGGTGCCGCTCAACATGTGGGCCTACCTGGACGGCGCGCTGCTGGCGGTACCCATCCTGTTCCGGCACCGGTGGCCGTTCCGGGTAATGATCGCCAGCGCGGTGCTGATCTTCCTCTACTACATCTTTGCCCGCAGGAACATCTCGCCCGCCCCGGTGTTCTTCATCCCGCTCTACGACGCCACGGTGGCCGGCTACCTGTTCTGGGCCGTGGCCATCGCGGCGGGCTTCATGATCACCGGCCTGGTCGTGGTGGAGGCCAGCACCAGCGAGGGCCTGGCCACGCTGTTCTCGGATTTCCTGTCCCAGATCGTGATCCTCGCGCTGGCCGTCACGGTCGGGGAGGTGGTGCGCAGCCGCCAGGCCCTGGCGGCAAGGACGCAGTCACGGCGGCCGGGGCGACGGTGACGGTCACCGTGGAGGGAGAGCAGCGGGCGCTGTCTGCCCAGACCGACCACTCGGCATACCGGATCCTGCAAGAGTCGCTGACCAACGTGCTGCGGCATGCGGCGCCCGGCGCGATCGCCACGGTGTGCCTGCGCTACCAGCCTGACGTCCTGACCATCACGGTGACCGACTCAGGGTCAGGGGGGCACGGGCCAGGGGGGTACGGGGGGGCGGGAAGCCCCTCCGTGAGCGGGAGGCCCAGGGGGGTCGTCCCCCCGGACAGACAGGGCCACGGCATTCGCGGCATGCGCGAGCGAGCCGCCTCGGTCGGCGGCGAGCTGACCGCGGGACCGCTGCCTGGCGGCGGCTTCCAGGTGCGGGCCACGCTGCCCACTGCGACGCAAGCCCCCGCCGGCCAGGCCGCGCGCCAGGCGGGCGATGTGCCCGCCGCCCGGGGTGAATCCTCGTGATCAGGGTGCTGCTCGCCGACGACCAGGTGCTGGTCCGGGCGGGATTCCGGCTGCTGCTCGAGTCGGCCCACGACATCACGGTCGTCGGCGAGGCGGCCAACGGCGGAGTCGTGGTGGCGCTGGCCCGCGAGCACACCCCGGACGTGGTGCTCATGGACATCAACATGCCGGAGGTCGACGGAGTCACGGCCACCCGCCTGATCGCAGGCGACTCGCGGCTCGGCGCCACCAGGGTCGTCGTGCTGACCACGTTCGACGACGACGAGACCGTGTTCGCGGCGCTGCGCGCGGGCGCGAGCGGGTTCCTGGTCAAGGATGTGGAACCGGACGAGCTACTGCAGGCGGTCCGCGTCGTCGCCCGCGGCGACGCGCTGCTCTCGCCCAGCGTGACCAGGGCGGTCATCGCCGCCTTCGCCGGCGGCGGCCCGGCCCCGAGCCCGCGGACGGCGGACAGGGCGGATTCCGCGGGCCATCGGGCTTCCCGGGGCTCCGGACGGCCTGACGGCGCCGCGGGCCGTGCCGCCCCGCCTGGGCTGGCCTCGCTGACCGAACGCGAGCGCGAAGTCGTCGCGCTGGTAGCGGCCGGGTTGTCCAACGACGAGATTGCCCGCAAGCTCGTGGTCAGCCCATTGACCGCGAAGACCCACGTCAGCCGGGCCATGACCAAGCTGAACGCGCGCGACCGCGCCCAGCTGGTCGTCTTCGCCTACGAGTACGGCTTGACCGGCTCCTAGGCGCCCGCCTCCTTCGATCACGCCGAAGTTCGCGTGGCGGGCCACTCGCGGCCCACCGGGCACCCAGGGGAGCACGGACGGGGAGCCCCCCGCCAGCCACGCTGCTGCAGGACCCGCGCCTGCAGCACGGCGGTCTCGCAGGGATGCCCGTAGATGTCACGCCAGCTGTAGCGGCACGTCAGCACGCCTTGCGTGCCACGGTCTTGGAGTCAATGACCACCCGCACCTGGTGCCGGGATCGGGGCAGCCCGTGGGCGAAGCCTTTTGCGCCTTTTTGGGGGTAAAAGCCTTCATGATCATGTGGCAGGGGCCCGGGCGCGCGGGCGGCGAGCGCGTGGGGATGGGAGCGCGTAGGGGTGGGCGCATGGGGGCAGCGCGTACTACGGGGGGAGTACGCGGGCGGGGCAAGTGTCTTCGTGTGTACGACGCCTTTGGGGGGGCGGGGCGGCAGCCTGGGGAGCGTTAACTCTTCCTCTGGCTCATGGAGATGGCCATGTCAACGAATTCGGGGGTACTGGGCGGGCTGGGAGCAGCCTGCTACCGGCATCGCTGGGTCACCGTGCTCGCGTGGATCGCGGGGGTGGCGTGCCTGATCACGCTGTGGACGCAGTTCGGGGCGCCGGCGCAGAACAGCTTCGCCAGCAACGACCCAGGGCAGGCGCTGGTCAACGAGCATTTCTCTGCCCAGTCCGGAGACACGCTCACGCTAGCCATCCGGTCCGATGCCCTGGTCACCTCGCCGCGGGTGCGAGCCCGGGTGGCCGGGGCGCTGGAACCGTTCCGGCAGGCGCCGGGGGTGACGGGGGTAACCGACCCGTACGCCACGCCGGGGCACGTGTCGGCGGACGGGCACGTCGCGTACGCGACGGTCCAGTTCGGCGTGCCGGGTTCGAGCATCCCGGGCAGCGAGGCCACGGCACTCATGGCCGACGCCAGGGCCGCGAGTGGCCACGGCCTGACGTTCAGCCTGGGCGGCGACGTGGTGGACCTGGCCGAGACACCGTACGGCGGCCCGTCCAACGGGATCGGCGTGGGGGCGGCCGCGATCGTGCTGCTGATCGCGTTCGGCTCATTGCTGGCCATGGGGCTGCCGATCGCGACCGCGCTGATGGGCATCGGATCCGGGCTGGCGCTGATCGCGCTGCTCGGGCACGTCTTCCCGGCGCCCTCGTTCTCCCCCATCATCGCCGGCATGATCGGGCTTGGCGTCGGGGTGGACTACGCCCTGTTCATCGTGACCAGATTCCGTCAGGAATTGCGGGGGGTTGCGGGCCATGAGGTCCGGGGTGTCCCCGAGGGAACAGAGTGTCCCCCCGGGCCAGCACAGCGGGCCGAGCTGGGTGACGGCCAGCAGCCGCGCGACGCCGTGGTGACGGCCATGAACACCGCGGGCCGGGCGGTGCTCACCGCGGGCACCACCGTGGTCATCGGCATGCTGGGACTGCTCGTGCTGCGCCAGGCGCTGCTGAACGGCGTGGCGATCGCGGCGGCCGCCACGGTGGCGATGACGGTGATCGCGTCGCTCACGCTGCTGCCCGCGCTGCTTTCCTTCACCGGGCGCCGGCTGGCCAGGCCGTCGCGGCTGAACGCCTTCGTCGGAGGCAGGCTGTTCGGGCGCGGCCGCGCCCGGAGGCAGACAGGCGGCACCGGGGCACGCAGGCCGGACCGTTCGGAAGAAGAGGCGCATGTCGCGCAGCGGTGGGCGGCAGTGATCCAGAGGCACCCGGTGCTCGCGACCGCGGTTTCTGCGGCGGTGATCCTGATCCTGGCCGCACCCGCGCTGGTCATGAAGCTGTCCTTCCCTGACGAGTCCGCGGAGGCGCCGGGCACCATGGGGCACGCCAGCTACGCGGCCATGGCCCAGGGGTTCGGGCCCGGGTTCGATGCGCCGCTGATCGTCGCGGTCAAAGTGACGCCCGGGGACGGGCCCGCGCTCGGCTCGCTGCGCAGCGCGGTCGAGGCCACGCCCGGGATCGCGGCAGTGACCCCGCCGGTGATCAGTCGGGACGGGCAGGCCGCCATGCTCATCGCCGACCCGGCCACGGGCGAGCAGGACGCGGCGACCAACGCGCTGGTCAACCGGCTGCAGGACACGGTGTTGCCGCACTGTGGGCTGACGGCCTACGTGACCGGGCCGAACGCGTCCAACGTCAGCTTCACCAACTTGATCGGCAGCCGGCTGCCGTGGCTCATCGGGGTGGTGGTGGTGCTGTCGATGGCGCTGTTGCTGGTGGTGTTCCGTTCGGTGACCATCGCGATCAAGGCGGCGCTGATGAACCTGCTGTCGATCTGTGCCGCCTACGGCGTGCTGGTCGCGGTGACGCAGCGGGGCTGGCTGGGGCATGTGTTCGGGTTCCCGGAGAAGCTGCCCGTCACGACCTGGGTGCCGGTCTTCCTGTTCGTGATCCTGTTCGGCCTGTCCATGGACTACGAGGTGTTCCTGCTGTCGACGATCCGCGAGGAGTACGACCGGCTCGGCGACAACGCGCTGGCCGTGGGGCGCGGGCTGGCCGCCACCGCGCAGGTGATCTCGGCCGCGGCCGCGATCATGGTGGTGGTGTTCCTGTCCTTCGTGCTCACCCCGGACGTCTCGGTCAAGCAGATCGGGCTGGGGCTGGCCGCCGCGGTGCTGGCGGACGCCACCGTGGTGCGGCTGGTCCTGGTCCCGGGCGTGATGGAACTGCTCGGGCGGGCCAACTGGTGGCTGCCGTCCTGGCTGGACCGGCTGCTGCCGGGCGGGCGTCCGGACTGGATCGGCGGAGACGAGCCCGCGGCCGCGATGCCGGCGGCCGACTCGGCCGCGGCCCGCTGAGCCGAGCCTGCCGGGCCGTCTCCGCGGACCGGCACCGCACGGAACCGGCCGCTGCGGGCACACCTGTAGTGTGCGACGCAGCGGCCGGCTTCGTGGCAGGAGGGAACGCCGATGGAGGGCAGGCATGAAGGCCCGGTGGAGATCGAGCGCGGGATGTACGGCCCGGACGTCACGTTCCTCGGAGTGCCGCGCACCGAGCTTGGCGCGGCCGGCCTGGACGTGGTGTTCATCGGCGCGCCCTACGACGCCGGGACTTCGCACCGGCCCGGAGCCAGGTTCGGCCCGCAGGCGATCCGCACCACGGACTACCTGCCGCACGACGCATCCCGGCCGCACCTCGCGCTCGGCGTGGACCCGCTGGCCGAGCTGCGCTGCGCCGACGCGGGGGACGTGATGATGCCGGGGGTCGACACGGAGGCGGCGCTGCGGCGGCTGGAGGCCGCCGTGTACGCCGTGGCCTCAGCCGGGGCGATACCGGTGATCCTGGGCGGCGACCACACGATCACGTTTCCCGACGCCACCGGCGTGGCCCGGCACGTCGGCTGGGGGCGGGTGTCGCTGATTCACTTCGACGCGCACGCCGATACCGGCGACACCCAGTTCGGCGCGCTCATCGGGCACGGCACGCCGATGCGGCGGCTGATCGAGTCCGGCGCGGTGCGCGGCGACCGGTTCCTGCAGATCGGGCTGCGCGGATACTGGCCCGAGCCGCCCACGCTGGCCTGGATGGCTGAGCAGCGGATGCGCTCGTACGAGATGAGCGAGATCGTCGCGCGGGGGCTCGATGAGTGCCTGACCGACGCGTTCGCGATCGCCGTGGACGAGTGCGACGGGGTCTTCTTGTCGGTTGACGTCGACGTGGTCGACCCGGGCATGGCCCCGGGCACCGGCACGCCGGAGCCGGGCGGGCTCACCGGCAGGCAGCTGCTGGACGCGGTGCGGCGGATCGCCATGTCGGTGCCCCTGGCCGGCCTGGACGTGGTGGAGGTGTCCCCGCCGTACGACCAGGCCGAGGTGACTGCGTTCCTGGGCAACCGGGTGGTGCTCGAGGCGCTGTCCGGTATCGCCTGGCGGCGCCGGCAGCTGGCCGGCTCGCCGGTCCGGCGCCCGGACTCGCCGCTGCTGGAGGGGCGCTAGCTGGAACCGGGGCGAGCAGGAAATAGAGCTCGAGCCTGGCACTCTGGGCGAACTGATCGGTAACATCTATTGTTGGTGCATGCTGGACGTGACCAGGCTGCGCGTGCTGGTGGCAGTGGCGCGGTACGGCTCGGTCACGGCCGCGGCCCGGGCCCTGAACTACGCGCAGCCTTCGGTGAGCCACCATCTGGCCCGGCTGGAGGCGGAGACCGGGATCAAGCTGATCCAGCGGGCCGGGCGGGGGATCAGGCTCACCGATGCCGGCCGGCTGCTGGCCGAGCGCGCCGCCGAGGTGATCGGCAGGCTGGATGCCGCCGAGAACGAACTGGCCGCTTACACCGGGCTGCGAGTCGGCCGGCTACGGCTCGCGGCGTTCGCGTCGGCGCTGGGCACGATCGTTCCGGCGGCGGCGGCGGTACTGCGAGGCCACCAGCCCGGCCTTGACCTGCGGCTGACCCAAGCGGAGCCCCCCGAGGCCCTGCGGATGCTCCGCACCGGGGACGTGGACGTGGCCCTGGTCTTCCGGTACCTCCCGGACGCTGCCGACCCGGACGAGGTGAGCGCGGAGAGCAGGCCCGGCGGGCCGGATTCCGTGGGTCCGGCTGGTCATGAGGGTCCGGGGACGCAGGCGGGCGGGGGGCCGGCGTTCGGCGTCGCGGGCGCGGCCGAGGACGACGACGTCGGCATCGACATCACTCAAGGGCTGCGCGAACGGCTCATCCTCGATGAACCCGTGCACCTGGTTACCTCGGCACACGCAGGCGAGAAGCCTGCGGCCGACCTGTCCAGGTACGCACGCCATCGCTGGATCGCAGGCTGCGACCGCTGCCGGGGCAGCCTGCTCAGCCAGTGCGCGCGGGCCGGGTTCACGCCGAAGATCGCGTTCACCACCGACGATTACGTCGCTGTCCAGGCGCTGGTGGCCGCCGACCTGGGTGTGTCGACGCTGCCCGGGCTGTGCCTGCGGGCCGCACGCCATCCCGGGGTCAAGACGGTGCCGCTGGCGGGCGCCCGCAGGCAGGTGTTCGCGGTCAGGTATGGCGATCCGCCAGACCCGGCCCCGGTGACGGTGCTCATGGACGTCCTGCGGACCGCCGCCGAGCCGGGGCCGCCGGGATGACCCCGGTCCAGCGCCCGCCCGCCGAGCCCGGCGGGCGGGAGGTCCGTGGTGACCTCGATCCGATCCCCGGCCAGCTCGCCCTGCCGGGTATGCCGTCGGTCCAGGACGCCGTGAACGGGCAGCTCATACTGCCGGGCCTAGACCACCTGGCCGGTCCGGCGGGGACCGGCGACCCGGAGCTGGCCGCCGTAGCGACCGAGCTCGCCGCGCTGGACTCCGGCGGCACGCGGATGGGCGCCGCCATCCGCGGCGCGCTGGACGTGCTGCTCGACGGCCAGCACACCGGCCGCTACCGCTGGGACCAGCTGCACAAGACCGAGAAGACCCACGCCGGAACGCTGGTCGAGATCGCCCTGGCCCGCGCGCTCCAGCTCGCTGACGGCAGCACGCTGGACTACACGATCGCGGGCGCGGACGTGGACTGCAAGTTCTCCCACAAGCTGGGCGGCTGGATGATCCCGCCCGAGGCCGACGGGAAACTGCTGCTCCTGGTACAGGCCAGCGACGAGGACGGCACCTGGTCCGCTGGCCTGCTGCGGGCCACCGAGGACAATCTCCGCCCGGCCGGCAACCGGGACCTCAAGCGATCGCTCAACGACCGCGGCCGCGCAGCGGTGCACTGGCTGCACGCCCGGGCACCGCTGACCGAGAACGCGCTCATCAGGCTGCCCGAACAGGACGTGGCGGCGGTGTTCGCTTTTCCGTCGGGCCAGCAGCGGGTCAACGAGCTGTTCCGCCGGGCGCAGCGGATGCGGGTGAGCCGGACCGTGGTGGCCACGGTGGCCATGCAGGACGACTACATGAAGCGGGTGCGGGACGGCGGCGGCGCGCGCGAGGTGCTGCGCGCCGAGGGCATCGTGATCTTCGGCGACTACGCCGGCGACCAGGTGCTCGCGCACGCCCTCGGCCTGCCCCGCCCGGGCCCGGGCGAGTTCGTCAGCGCCCGGCTGGTCCGGCGGCCCGGCCGGGCGGAACTGGCGTTCGCCCGTTTCATCCGCCTCGAAGGTGCCGACTGGCTGCTGGCCTCCCCCGCTGACCCCGCCGAGCCAGCGCCGGTCCTGCCCCGCTGGACGCCGGGTCCTGGCGCTGCGCGCTGATCGTCTAGGCTGCCGGGCGAGCAGGAGCCACACCACGGCGAGGAGCATTGATGGCGCAGGACAGGCCGGCGGCGCCACGGGCGGCAGTGTGGTGAACGTGGCCTCGATCGTCGGGCTGCGCCCTGGGCCTCAGCCACTCGCCTATGCGTCCAGCACGACGGCCGTGGTCAGCCTGACCCGCACGCTGTCCCGTGTGCTGGCCCCCGAGGTCCGGGTCAACGCGGTCGCGCCGGGCTGGATCGCCGGCGAGTGGATGCAGCGCACGCTCGGCGACAGCTACGAACGGCTGATGGAACGGCGCGCCAACCGGACGCCGATGCAGCGGAACGTCACCGAGCAGGACGTGGCCGAGACGATATTCGCCCTGATCACCTCGCACCCCTTCATCACCGGCGAGACGATCGTCATCGACGGCGGGTACGCGGCTACCACCTAGCAGCTGGCGCGAGCGCCGTAGGGACGAATTGGCGAGTGAGCCCGGGTCTGGTGAATTAATAGCGTGACGGATTCGATACGGCACTCCGGCCGGTGGACCCTGGAGGACCGGTTCGCTTCCCCGTGGCACTACCTGCCGGTGGAGATCGGGCCGGGGGCGGCCGGGCTGCGGGTCGAACTCGAGTACGAGCGGGACCACGGGACGGTGCTCGACCTCGGCTGTCTCGGCCCGGGCGGGTTCCGGGGCTGGTCGGGGAGCGCGCGCACGTCGTTCGTGGTCACCGGCGAAGCCGCCACGCCGGGGTACCTGCCGGGCGAGATCGAGGCCGGGCTGTGGCAGGTGATGATCGGCGTGCACCGCGTCCCTCCGGACGGGGTCCGGTACCGGGTGACGGCCGAGACCGTCAGGCGCGGCGGGAGTCTGCTGCCGCCTGCTGCCCCGGCGCCGCCGGCGCCGCCGGGCCGGCCGCCACGGCGGGATCTGCAGGCCGGCCCCGGCCGGCGATGGCTCGCGGGCGACCTGCACGCGCACACGGTCCACTCGGACGGCGTGCTGACCGTTTCCGAACTGGCCGTGCTCGCGGTCGAGCGCGGGCTGGACTTCATCGCGGTCACCGACCACAACACGATCAGCCACCACGCCGAGCTGAGCGCGGCGGCCAGCCGTTACGGGATCACGCTGCTACCCGGCCAGGAGGTGACGACCGAGGGCGGGCACGCGGGGGCGGTGGGCGATGTCGGCTGGATCGACTTCCGCCGCGAACCTGACGACTGGCTGGAGGCCACCGAAGCAGGCGGCGGCCTGCTGTCGGTCAACCATCCCTTCGCCGGCCCGGTCAGCTGGACGCACCCGATGCGCCGCCGGCCGCCGCTGGTCGAGGTGTGGCACTGGAGCTGGCTGGACAAGCGCTGGACGACCCCGTTCGCCTGGTGGCTGGCCTGGGACCCCACGGCGATCCCGGTCGGCGGCAGCGACTGGCACGGTCCGGGATCCGATGCTCCGCCCGGGCGCCCTACCACCTGGGTGGAGTGCGCGGGAACCGAGCCGGACGATGTGCTCGACGGCCTGCGGGCGGGCCGGGTGGCCATCTCGGCCGAACGGGACGGACCGGTGCTGCTGCGCCAGGAGGGCAGCCTGGTGGCGATCGGCGCCGACGGGACGACGCTGGCCGGACCGCGAGGACCGTATGCCAGGGTCCGCGGCGAGGTGGCCCGGCTGGCCGGATCGCCCGGCCTGCACCGCCTGCTCGACGCGAGCGGCGCGACACTCGCCCTGGTTCACTGACGGGCGGGCCCTCCCCCGGCTAGCGGTCCGCGTGCCCGGTCAGGAGCTCGAGGCGGGCGTGCAGCAGGGCCCGGTGGGCCACCACGTCATCGACCTGATCTGGCTGTTCTGCGCACTCGCCCGCGCCGATGGCGCGGCCGAGCCTGCGGCAGGCGTCGGCGGCGTCGATCATCTCGAACACCACCAGCGGATCGTCCCTGGCCGCCTGCTCCGTTTCCGCGCGCAGCCCGGCCCTCTTGGCCACCCACACGTCCCTGATCCTGCCGCCGCGGCCATGGTCGATCAGCACGCAGACCGCGTGCTGCTTGTCGCCGTAGGAGAAGGTCATGGTCAGCGACTCCTCGCGGCCACCGATGTCGGCGTAGTGCCAGCAGTCGCGGACCCGCGGGGAGCCGATCATGACCGCCCACGGGGGGTCGGCCACGCCGCCGCCGCGGACCCGGGCCGCGGCGGCCCCGGCGGCGGCCCGCAGGGCCGGCGAGCCCACCGCCGCCAGGACCCGCAGCAGGGCCAGGGATTCCGGGGTCGACGCCGACTCGGCGGCGGGAACCAGCGATCCGGTCAGGGCGTCGGCGAGCGAGGCCTCGCTCGCGGCCGAGGAGGCCAGCGCGCCGATCAGGTCAGACCCCCACAGTTCCGCGTCCACGGGGTCATCCAGCTGGCCCAGGATCTCGGTGGCCTCGGTCAGCACCCCGTCGAAGGTGGCCTCCACGGCGACGGGAGCGAACAAGCGTGCGATGTCGGGATCGGAGGAGGGCAGGTCCGCGCTCATGGCCTGCAGGATAGGTCAAAGCACCTCGCCGGCGCGCGCGAGTTAGGTGGATGGGCCGTGTACCAGGAAGAACTGGTACAACGGCCCATCGAGCAGGTCGTCCCGGGGGGAACGCGGGGGGTGTCCCCCCTCGGGTCAGGAGTCCCGGAAGGAACAGGCGGCCAGGTGGTCGTTGACGATGCCGCAGGCCTGCATGGTGGCGTACGCGGTCACCGGGCCGGTGAAGGTGAAGCCGTGCCGCCGCAGTTCGCCGCTGAGCGCCTTGGACGCGGGCGTGGCCGACGGCAGGTCGGCGATCGTCCGCGGCGGACCGGACCCTGAAACCGCCTGGTCCGCGTACTTCCAGACCAGCGCGGCCAGCCCGCCTGGCAGGTCGAGGGCGGCCCGCGCGTTGGAGATCACGGCGTTGATCTTCGCCCGGTTCCGCACGATGCGCGGGTCGGACATCAGCCGCGCCACGTCATCCTGGCCGAACTCCGCGACCGCGGGCATCTCGAAACCGGCGAAGGCGGCGCGGAAGTTCTCCCTTTTGCGCAAGATGGTCAGCCAGGACAGCCCGGACTGGAAGCCCTCCAGGCACAATCGCTCGAAGATGGCCGTGTCGCCCCGGACCGGCTTGCCCCACTCCGCGTCGTGGTAGGCGAGATACTCCGGGGCGCTCAGTCCCCACGGGCAGCGCAGCCTGCCGTCCGGGCCCGGGATCGCGCCCCGCGCCGGCGCCGCCGCGGGGGCACTGCCGGGCGGGGGCTGATCGCTCACCGGTCCTGCTCACCGGCGGCCGGGGCGGCGGCCGGGCCCGCGGGATCATCCTGGCCACGGTATCCGCCGGCGGCCTGGCCGGCCGGGGGTTCCTGGCCGGCCGGGGTCCCTGGCCGGCCGGGGGTTCCTGGCCGGCTCGGGGTCCCTGGCCGGCTCGGGGTTCCTGGCTGGCTCGGGGTTCCTGGCTGGCTCGGGGTTCCTGGCCGGCCGGGCTCGCGGGTTCGTACCGGTCCTCGGGCCGGGCGTGCTGGGGGACGGGGGGCAGGGGGGCCCCGGGCGCCGCGACGGGCGGCGCGGCGAGGTCGGCGACCTGCTGCTGCAGGTAGGCGATCTTGATGTCCCGCTCGCGCATGGCCCGGGCCATGAGCTCAAGCGCCTCGTTGGTCACCTGCACGTTGTAGCCCCACAGCGCGGTGGGCGGGTGCAGCAGCGCGATGTCGGCCGCGGACACGGGACCGAGGTCCAGCGGGGCATGGTCGGCCGGCTCGTAGGACATCTCGCCGCCTCGCCCGGTGGCGGCAAAGAAGACGCCGACCAGGACGGCCACGGCGACGAGGATCATGACGACGGGCACATGAGAATCGTGCCATGTCCGGCCGGTTATGTCGCTTCCGGGCCCGGTCCGGCGGCCGGGAAAGCGGCCAGCCGGCTCGAACCGGGTCGGCGCGGTGCGCCTCGCGGATGATCTGGACCACCTCGTCGGGGTCATCGGCCACGTTGATCAGCCCGAATTCGGCGTGCCCGATGTTGGCGCGACCGAGCATCGTGTCCTGGAGCCAGGACAGCAGCCCGGACCAGTACGACCGGCCGACGAGCACGATCGGGAACTTGGTGATCTTGCCGGTGGCGACCAGGGTCAGCGCCTCGAACAGCTCGTCCATGGTGCCGAAGCCGCCGGGCAGCACCACGAAGGCCTGCGAGTACTTGATGAAGCAGGTCTTCCTGACGAAGAAGTACCGGAACTCCAGGCCCACCTCGACGTAGTCGTTCAGGCCCATCTCCAGGGGCAGCTCGATGCCCAGGCCCACCGAGACGCCGCCGCCCTCGACGGCTCCCTTGTTGGCCGCCTCCATGATCCCCGGGCCGCCTCCGGTGATGATCGCGTAGCCCGCCTTGACCAGGCCGGCGGCGATGCGCTCGGCGGTCTGGTACTCGGCGGCACCGCTCTGGGTCCTGGCCGAGCCGAAGACCGCCACCGCGGGCCCGAGCTCGGCCAGCAGGCCGAACCCCTCCACGAACTCGGCCTGGATCCGCAGGACCCGCCACGGGTCGGTGTGCACCCAGTCAGCGGGACCGCGCCGGTCCAGTAGCCGCTGATCGGTGGTGGTCGCCGGTATCTGCCCGCCGCGCAGCGTGACGGGTCCCTGGCGACGGCTCCGCCGGTGCGGCTCTGAGTTAACGCTCATCGTGTTTCAACGGTAGCCACCCCAAGCTTGTGGTGAGGCCGCAACGGTGCCTGGGGGGCTCGCGGGGGTATCCCCCCGCGGGTGCGGGTCACGCGTCGACGCCGTGGTCTCTGAGTATGGCGTTCAGGGCTGACTTGTCGTGGCGGATGCCCTCGGGCTGCCGCTTGAGAACCAGCAGGCACGGCATGCCGAACTCGCCGCCGGGGAACTTCCGCAGCCTGGTCCCGCCCACGCACACCGACCAGGCCGGCGCCTCGCCGCGAGGAAGTTCGGCTCCGGTCTCGGTGTCGATGACGTGGGTGGTGGGGGTGAGGATGGCGCCCGCGCCGAGGAAGGCGCCCTGGCGGACCCGGGCGCCGCCCACCACCATGCAGCGCGACCCGATCATCGCCTCGTCCTCGACCACCACGGGCACCGCGTTCGGCGGCTCGAGCACGCCGCCGATCCCCGCGCCGCCGGACAGGTGCACGTTCTTGCCGATCTGGGCGCCGGAGCCAACCGTGGCCCAGGTGTCGATCATCGTCCCGGTGTCCACGTAGGCGCCGATGTTGACGAAGGACGGCATCAGCACCGCCCCCGGCGCGACATAGGCGCCCCAGCGCACGATCGCCCCCGGCAGCACCCGGACGCCGTCCAGCCGGGAGGTCAGCGGCACCCGGTCGTCGTAGCGGAAGTCACCCACCTCGGAGCTGGCCATCGGAAGCACCCGGAAGGCCAGCAGGATGGCCCGCTTGGCCCGCTCGTCGACCACCACCTCGCCGGTGAGCTGATCGACATACGCCACCCTGGCCTGCCCGGCGTCGACCGCGTCCACCGCGCCGACCACCGCGGCGCGGGCCTGCTCATCGGACGGGGACAGCTCGGCGCGCCGCTCCCACAGCTCGTCGATGACCTTGGGCAGCACAGACTCGCTCATGAATCGCGAGCCTAGCGGCCGTGAGGGTTATTCAGATAGTGACTAGAGAGCATGGGCCGGTTGGCCCATGCGAGCGGTCACTGCAGACGCGGCGCGGGAACCATCGCGGGAAATCTGAATAGCCCGAACTTTGAATGAACTTGAATGAACTTCGCATCAAGTACCGTCTGATGATGTGCCGCCCAGTACCCGCCGGCTGCGTGCCCTGGCCCTCACCGGGAGCGCGCTCGTGCTGGCGGTGGCCGGGCTCGCGGCCTACAACGGCTTCCTGCGCCCCCGCCCCCCGGCCCCGCCGCCGCCCGGCTGCCAGGTCGGCACCGGCGCGGCAGCCATCTCGATGGACACCGGACAGGCCGCCATGGCGGCCACCATCGCGGGCGTGGCGGCCAGGCACCGGCTGCCCAGGAAGGCCATCACCATCGCGTACGCCGCCGCCCTGCAGGAATCGCAGATGGAGAACCTGGACTACGGCGACCGCGACTCGGTGGGGGTCTTCCAGCAGCGCCCGTCGCAGGGCTGGGGCACGGCCAGCCAGCTCGAGGACCCGGTCTACGCCACGACGAAATTCTTCGCCGCGCTGGTCCAGGTGCGCGGCTACGCCAGGCTGCCCGTCGACCAGGCCGCGCAGGACGTCCAGCACAGCGCGGACGGAACCGCCTACCAGCAGTGGGCGCCACTGGCCGCGGCGCTGGCCGGGTACTTCACCGGCGCCCCGCCGCACGGGGTGTCCTGCTGGTACGTCCCGTCCGGCCAGGCTGACCTGGCCGCGGCCGCGAAAGGCCTGGCCCAGACGTTCGGCCCGCGAGCGCGAGCAGGTGTGGTGACCGGGATCACCACGGATCGTTCGGCCGAAGCAGGAAACGGAAGCGTCACGGTGGTGCACGCGCAGCAGGACGCGGCCTGGACGGTGGCCGGCTGGCTGGTGGCCTACGCCCAGGGTTACGGGATCAGCAACGTCTGGTATGCCGGCTATGAGTGGAACGCCGCAGATGGCAGCGCCGGCTGGCAGCGGGCCGGCCCGGCGCAGGGCCAGCCGCGCGGCAGTATTGTCGCGGGCTGAGGCGGCATCAGCTCATTAGCCGCCATACTGTGTTAGAGCAGGGATCAGAATCACTAAGGAGCTCACCCGTGACCTACATCATCGCGCAGACCTGCGTTGATGTGCTCGACAAGGCATGCGTCGAGGAATGCCCCGTTGACTGCATCTACGAGGGCGACCGGATGCTGTATATCCACCCCGACGAGTGCGTGGACTGCGGGGCGTGCGAGCCCGTCTGCCCGGTCGAGGCGATCTACTACGAGGACGACGTGCCCGAGCAGTGGAAGGAGTACTACAAGGTCAACGTGGACTTCTTCGCTGACCTGGGCTCCCCCGGCGGGGCCTCGAAGACCGGGCGGATCGGCAAGGACCACCCGGTGGTGGCGGCGCTGCCGCCGCAAGCCGCGGAGGAATGACACTCGCAGCCCGGCTGCCCGCGTACACCTGGGACCGGATCGCGCCGCTGGGCGAGAAGGCGAGGCTGCACCCGGACGGCCCGGTGGACCTGTCCGTGGGCACGCCGGTGGACCCGGTGCCCGCGGTGATCCGCGGCGCCCTGGCTGAGGCCTCCGACGCGCCGGGATACCCGCTGACCAGGGGCACCGAGCAACTGCGTTCGGCGGCCGCGGGCTGGCTGGCCCGTGCGCACGGGGTCCGGGTGTCGTCGGACGACGTGTTGCCGGTCATCGGCACCAAGGAATTCATCGCCTGGCTGCCCGTGATGCTCGGGCTCGGGCCCGGTGACGTGGTGCTGCAGCCGGCGCTGGCCTACCCGACCTACGACATCGGCGCACGGCTGGCCGGGGCTTCTGCGGTTGCCTCGGACAGCCTGCTGGCCGCGGGGCCCGCACGGGTGCGGCTGGTCTGGCTGAACTCGCCGTCGAACCCGACCGGGCGGGTGCTGCCGCCCGAGCATCTGCGCAAGGTGCTGGCCTGGGCCGCCGAACGCGGGGCGGTGGTGGCCTCCGACGAGTGCTACATCGGGCTGGGCTGGGAGGTCGCGCCAGTCTCCGTGCTGCACCCGTCCGTGTGCGGCGGGTCGCGCACGGGCGTGCTGGCCGTGCATTCGCTGTCCAAGCGGTCGAACCTGGCCGGCTACCGGGCCGGTTTCGTGATCGGCGACCCGGCGCTGATCGCGCCGCTGCTGGCGATCAGGAAACAGGCCGGGATGATCGTGCCGGCTCCGGTGCAGGCCGCGATGACCGCGGCGCTGTCCGACGACGCGCACGCTGAAGCGCAGCGGGAGCGCTACCGGGCTCGGCGGACGGCGCTGCGCGCGGCGCTGGCCGGCGCGGGCTGGACGATCGACCACTCCGAGGCCGGGCTGTACCTGTGGGCCGCTCACCCGGACCATGACTGCTGGTCGGCCGCTGAGCTGCTGGCCGCCCAGTGCGGGATCCTGGTCACGCCCGGTGAGCTGTACGGGCCGACCGGGACCCGGCACATCCGGGTGGCGCTGACCGTCACCGACGAGCGGGTGGCCGAGGCCGTCCAGCGGCTGGCCTCGCTGAAATAATTGAACGTTTAACAACCTGCAGCCGAACCCCTGGGTGAGGGAGCGGGATGGCTCAGGAGCTGCTGAGCGGATAAACGGGACTTTTCCCCGCCAGATGACATTATCCCCGATAATGGGTAGTAGAAAGCGTATCCAATTCGGGTTTTATGCGATAATCTCCCGTCGGCGCTGTACGCCGGATCGGCACGGAAAAAGGAAACTCATGTGGTGGGGTGGGGACGCATGAACGATACCGAGTATCAGAAGATAAGACGGACAGCCTGGAAAGTAGACGTCGTCGATCGCCTGTGCCAGGTCCGAGAAGATATAAAGCGGGCTATCAGTGCGGCCGGCTGGAAATTGGATGAGACCACCGATCCCCCGACGATCAGTACGGACGCTGCAGCTGCTCCGGGTGCAACGACCGAGGACGCGGCGGCTACTGCACGGCGGATGAACGAGGCGAAAGCCGTCGTGGCAGCGACGTGGAAGTACATCCACAAGACCGAGAAAACGCTTGAGCCGCTGAAGGGATGGCAGCGTTTTTGGGATTTGCTGACCGGCGACACGCTGATGTCGGCCTATACCAACCTGCACGCGGCGGAGTACACCCGGGTCCTCCTGCTCAGCTCGGACCAGCTGGCGGCGATCCTGCCCTCGATACGCCAGCGCGCGGCCGCCTTCCTGCCCGCGAACAATCCGAACTCCGAGGCGCTCAAGACGATTCCCGATCCCACCGTCCCCGCCCATCAGACCGTGACCACGCGCGTCCAGGCCCAGTCGGGCCAAGTGGCCCCTCAAGGGAAAGCGCCCAGCCCCGGTAGTGGTCCGGCTCCCAACTAAAGCGCTCGTATCGCAACGGCGTCAGAGCAGTGGCCAGGTCGGGGCACATACGGGGAATGTTCCGAAGCCACGTCCCGGGAAGGGCGCCGAAAGCCGGCCGCGGGCCAGGTCTGACGAGCCAGGTCTGACGAGCCAGGTCTGACGGCGAGGCCTGCGGAACTGCGCCGTAGGTACGCAATGAATCGCCGTCAGGGCGTATTCACACGCAATAATTCTTCGCCGACACGCATGATCGGCGGACGCTTCGCCGTGCCGTCAGCCCCTACCCTGGGCTCAGGACCCCGAAACGGAGGGAGGCGTCACCATGACCGAGACCATGACCGGCAGCATGAGCGAGCTAATGGAGCTCAGCCGTGCGCATTCGGCGCACAACTACCATCCGCTGCCCGTGGTCATCGCCGAGGCCGAGGGCGCCTGGGTGACCGACGTGGAGGGGCGCCGCTACCTGGACCTGCTCGCCGCGTACTCGGCGCTGAACTTCGGCCACCGCCATCCGCGGCTGATCGCGGCCGCGCAGCGTCAGCTTGCGCAGCTGACCCTGGTGAGCCGGGCGTTCGACCACGACCAGTTCGGGCCGTTCTGCGCCGAGCTGGCCGAACTGGCCGGGATGGACGCGGTGCTGCCCATGAACACCGGCGCCGAGGCGGTCGAGACCGCGATCAAGGTCGCGCGCAAGTGGGGCTACACGGTCAAGGGGGTCCCCGCCGATCAGGCCGTGATCATCGTGTTCGACGGTAACTTCCACGGCCGCACCACCACGATCGTGAGCTTCTCCACCGACGAAGACGCCCGGGCCGACTTCGGGCCGTACACGCCGGGCTTCCGGGTGGTGCCCTACGGCGACACCGATGCGGTGGCCGCGGTCATCGGCGAGCTTGGTGAGCGCGTGGTCGCCGTGCTGGTCGAGCCGATCCAGGGCGAGGCCGGGGTGGTCGTGCCGCCGCCCGGCTTCCTGGCCGGCGTGCGGCAGCTGTGCACCGCGCACGGCATCTTGATGATCGCGGATGAGATCCAGTCCGGGCTCGGCCGTACCGGCGACACGTTCGCCTGCTCGGCGGAGAACGTGGTGCCCGACGCCTACCTGCTGGGCAAGGCGCTCGGCGGCGGCATCGTGCCGGTGTCCGCGATGGTGTCGACCTGGCCGGTGCTCGGCGTGCTCCAGCCGGGGCAGCACGGATCCACGTTCGGCGGGAACCCGCTGGCCTGCGCGGTGGCCCGGGAGGTCATCGCGATGCTGCGCGACGGGGAGTACCAGGCGCGTTCGGCCCGGCTCGGCCGGCACATGCACGAGCGGCTGGCCGGGCTGCCGGGCGACGTAGTGCACACGGTGCGCGGCCGCGGACTGTGGGCGGGCGTGGAGTTTGGCTCGCTGCCCGGGCGCGAGGTGTGCGAGCGACTGGCCGCGCAGGGCGTGCTGGCCAAGGAGACGCACGGTTACTTGACAGATTCAAACGTACATCGCGGCGGGTCACGGAGTCAAATCGCCAACGCCATCAGGCTCGCGCCGCCTCTGGTGATCAGCCAGCATGATCTCGACTGGGGACTAGACCGAATCGAGGAAGTGCTAGGGCAAAAGTAGGCTCACAGACACAGCGACACCCCCCGGCGCTACTGCGCGCCGGGGGTGTCTCGGCATCCGGCAGGCGGAAAGGTAGGGCCGGATGCAGCTCAGCCAGCGACGGCGCGGGGTATCTCCACCGGCCCGTCTAGGTCAAACGTCATCTGTATGACCTCTTCGGCAATGCACGTCTCCCGGCCGGCGAACCGCGTCAGCCAGGCCCGCAGGTGCACCCGGTCGGCCGGGCTGATCTGCCCGCGGCACACCTGCCCGGTCTCGGTGCCGAGGTAGTCGAAGGTGATCTGCTTCCGGTGGATATCCAGCCCGCCTACGATGGGCATCGGGACCTCCTCACGCTCCGGAGGGCGCACGCACGCGCCCCACGCGAATTGCCTACGCGGTCCATCGTGACGCGTCTGAGCTGGGGAGGTCTCCCGGCACCTGGCCGCGGCCTCAGCTCAGTCCGGCCCGATGCATGTCATCTAATTGAGACGAGCGGTACGTCCGGGTGTTCCGCGTTGTGCATGGTTCAGATCCGGAAGTTATGCGGTCGACCGTGGAGTGTACCGCTGATCAGCCCGAGGGGGCCCCGGGCCGGAAGGGAGAGTTAGTAACGCCGCCGGCGGCCGTGGTTGGCGGCTGCGTCCCGCCCGGGTCACGTTGTGGGCTGCCCGGAAACGGGCGGGTATGGGGATTTGCCGCATCCTCGCCAGGGTCAGCCTGCGCGGCGGCGCGTGCAGATCTCGGTCTTCGCCTGCGAGAACGGCATCGTCCGCCCCGGCCGCGAAAGCCTGACTCGTCCGCCATCGTCAATGCCGTCAGGTAGTACTTTGCCGGTGGCGGGAGCGGACCGGGCCTGTGCGGGCAACCAGGAGTGTCCCAGATGGCATCCGAAAGGATCCGCATGCCGATGCAGGCCCGGGCAGCCGCTGGCAGAGACCACGCGGAGCATGATGACGCTTCAGTCATCGGGCGGTCCCGGGATGAGCCCGAAGTATTTGAGATCGTGTTCCGCAGGTATGCGGATCAGATCCAGCGGTATGTGTCCCGCCGCATCGGAGCGGACGCGGCCGATGATGTGGTGGCCGAGACGTTCCTGCTCGCCTTCCGCCAGCGGGACCGGTATGACTTGTCACGCGCTAGCGCCCGGCCGTGGCTGTACGGGATTGCCACTAATCTGATCGGCCGCTACCGCAGGACAGAGATCAGGCACTACCGCGCGCTGGCCCGCGCTGGCATCGACCCAGTCGCCGAGTCGTTCACCGACCGGGTGGACGCGGCGGTGAGCGCCAGCGCGGTGAACCGGCGGCTGGCTGCCGCGCTCGCCGCGCTGCCCGCGGCGCACCGCGACACGCTGCTGCTCGTCGCCTGGGGTGATCTGAGCCACCAGGAAGCCGCGGCGGCGCTGTGCGTCCCCGCCGGCACCGTGCGATCTCGCATCACCCGGGCTCGAAGCAAACTACGGCGGATCCTGGGTGACGCCGACCCGTCGGCCCTGCACGAGGAGAACCAGGCATGAATGAGATGGACCTGCTGGCCCGGATGCGGGACAACGCCCCGCGTCGTGTCTCTGCGCGCGTGGAACAGATGTTCCACGCCGCCCTGTACGAAAACCATTACCCGAAACGGGCGCGGCCGGCTCCCAGGCTGCGCCGTCTCGCTCCGCGCGGTGCGACCGGCAGCCGCGCGGGCCGGCCTGGCGTCGTCTTGCCGTCACGGCCCTGCCCGCGCTCGCCGTCGCAGTGGCGCTGCTGCTGGTGATGCTGCCGTCGGGCGGTCGGCCCCGGCCGGGAGCTGCGCCGCTGACCGTGAAACTGCTCGCCGAACGCGCTGCCGCCGCCGCGCTGGCTGGGCCGGACATCAGGCCGGGCCAGTGGGTGTACGAGAAGCTCGCCTTCATCAGCCACGACACGCACCAGATTTCCGTCCAGGAACTGTGGGTCACCGCTGACGACAGCATCCGGGCGGGATATGTCCACGGCAAGCTATACATGGAATACAACGGCCGGAACATGACCATGCCCCCGGGCGGGCTCCCCGTTGTGCTCGGGGCGTTCACCACTGAACCGCTCGCCTACGGCGCCCTCGGGTCGCTGCCCGGTGAACCCCGCGCCCTGATCAGCCGCCTGGGCACGCTCGGCGCCCAGCTCCCCGGTCCTGTCCTGGGATGCACGGAAAGCGCTACATACTGCGATGCCTTCCAGATGGTCACCCAGCTGTTCAGCGGCTACGTGATGCCCCCCACGGTCGCGGCGGAACTCTTCACGGCGATAGGGGACATCCCGGGCGTCTCGGCGATCCCCGGCGTGACCGCCAACGGGCAGCGCGGCGTCGCCTTCCGTCTCCGGCTCAAGACCGGTTACCTGCAGCTCATCCTCAACCCCGTTACCTACAAGCCCACGGGCGGACCCTGGTACGGCTCGATCGTGCGGCAAGAGCTCG
This sequence comes from uncultured Actinomycetota bacterium, assembly GCA_963808615.1. GTDB lineage: Bacteria > Actinomycetota > Actinomycetes > Streptosporangiales > Streptosporangiaceae > Palsa-504. The sequence continues at coordinate 1,430,099 of CAWEGV010000012.1, read as the reverse complement.
CTTCAGGGCCGGGTGCCCGCCCGTAGAACCTCGCCAGCGCATGCCATGCCGGGGCCGAGCCGGTCACGGCCGGTTCCGCCCCGGCGCTGAAATGAACACAGACGCGGGGGCAGCCCCAGGTCCCGGGGACGGTGGCACTAACGCGCCGCGGCGGGTAGAGGCCAGGTGCCATACGCCTTCCGGGTGCCCGCGGGGTTCGCCTCACACGCACAGAGGTGGCGGATCTGTGCGCGATCACCCACACGGACAACGTCGCCTCTGAGCGCGCCAAATCGGCGTTCCGCGCGCCCTGCCCTGTCCGTAACATCCCGGCCTCGGTCACCCGCCGTGGTCCCGGCACCCAGGCGCGGGATCACGGCAGCGGCTCCCACCACGCCGCATGCTCACGATTCTGTCGCTGGCGGGCTGGAGGGGGCCGCCATGGCCGTACTCACGATAGGTGTCGCAAGATGCTCATGCCGAGCGTCGCGCGTAACAGGCGGAGTCCGGGCGCCGTGACACGCTGGCGCGTGGTGCGTGATTTGCGGGGGCTGATGGTGTTTGCTGTGCTGCGTGGCGGTTGCGGCTGGCGTGGTCCTGGATGCGGAGGGTGCTGAGGCGCTGTCCGGGGACAGCGCACTGGCCGCGGCGCTGGAGGAGATCGCGCGGCTGCGGGCGGAGAACGCTGAGCTGCGGGTGTCGCTGGCGGAGGTTCTGGCGCGGGACGCGGAGCGCGCCGCCGAGGTGGAGAAGCTGCGGGCGGATTTCGCGGTCCTGCAGCGGATGCTGTTCGGGCGGTCGTCGGAGAAGTCGCGCTCGGAGCCGCCTGCCGGTGACGGCGGCGGTGATGCCGCTGGTGACGGCGGGCAGCAGGGCGGGGACCGCGGGAGCGGGAAGGGCGTTAAGCGCGGCCCAGGGCACGGGCGGGACGGCGGGATTACTCGCGTCTTCCGCGGGTTGAGGTGTTCTGGGATTTCCCGGGCGGGGGGTACTGCTGCCCGGAGTGCGGGGAGCCGTTCGCGCCGCTGGGGGACCACTGGTCCGGGGAGCAGCTGGACTGGCAGGTGATCGTCCGGCTGGTGGCGCACTGCCGCCGCCGGTACCGGCGTTCTTGCGGGTGCCGGCTGCCGGCGACGGTGATGGCGCCCGGCCCGCCGAAGGCGATCGGGAAGGGCCTGTTCACGAACGCGTTCACCGCCATGCTGCTCACGGAGCGATACGCGGCCGGCCGGAGCATGAACTCGCTGGTGACCGGGCTGGAAAGGCAGGGCGCGGACATCTCGCCGCCACCTTGGCGGGGACGTGCGCGCAGGCCGGGGCGCTCCTTGCGCCGCTGGCGGAGGCGATCACGGAGCGGTCGCTGGGCTCGTGGCACCTGCACGCGGACGAGACCACGTGGCGGGTGTTCGCCCCGCATGTCGGGGACGGGCCGGCGAAGTGGTGGCTGTGGGTCTTCATCGGCCCGGACACAGTGTGCTTCGTCATGGACCCCAGCAGGTCCGGTGCGGTCCTGGCCCGCCACGCCGGCATCGACGAGAAGACCGGGCAGCTCACGGCGGATGCGGACGGCGGCCCGCGCAGCCTGGTGATCTCCAGCGACTTCTACGCTGTTTACTCCTCCGCGGGGAACAAGGCCGCCGGGCTGGTCAACCTGTACTGCCTGGCTCACGTGCGGCGGCACTTCGTCCGGGCCGGGGACGCGAGCCCGGCGCAGCTGAAGTACTGGACGGACGCGTGGCTGGGCCGGATCCGGGACCTGTACGCCGCCCACGATCAGCTCACGGCCGCCTGGCAGGACAACGCGGCGCCCGCGCCGCGGGAGAAACAAGCAGCAGCGGGCCGGCTGGAGAAGGCATGCGCCACCTGGGACGATGCGATCACGGAGATCGACGAGGCCCGGAAGAAGCAGATGCAGGCCCCGGCCTGCAGGAGCCCGCGAGGAAGGCCCTGGCCACCCTGGACCGCGAATGGACGGCATCCTCGCCCACCGCGATTACCCATGGTGTCGCTTGACAATAACCCAGCGGAACGGCAGCTGCGAGGCCGGTCGTGACCAGGAAGAACGCCGGCGGCTCCCGTAACGATGATTCCGCCCGGAACGCCGCCGTCATCTGGACCGTCACCGCGACCGCCCAGCTGGCCGGGCTGAACGTCCTGACCTACCTGACCGCCTACCTCCATGAATGCGGCCGCAACGCCGGGAAACCGCTCACCGGGGCCGCGCTGGAACGCTTCCTGCTCTGGAACGCCAGCCCCGAGGACCTCCGCGCCTGGGCCCAGCCACCCCGGCCGCCCGGCTAACCCACTCGACTTTCGCAGTTTCTGGGTTTGGCCGGCGCTCGTGACGGCAGGTGCCTGGCCTGGCCCCCGCCGGGATGCCAGCGCGTAAATGCAGTTGCGTCACGCTGCGTAAACTGCCGGATATGGAGGACCCGGAGGTCTATCTCCGTGCCCTGACGGTGCCGCTGGCCTCGGCCCGGAAGGGCAGCCCGCTCCCGGTCATACGTTTCAGCCTGGAGGCGGTCGCCAACGCGTTCGTGATCCTCGGGCTGCTGCCCGCGGCGCGTGCCGAGGAGATCCTCGCCGCGCAGCGGCCGGTGCTGCAAGCCGCCGGTTTCCGGGTGGGCCTGGAGATCGGGGAGCTGAGCGTCAGCCCCGGCGCGCGCGGCTTCCGGGAGGCGCGGGCCGCCGGCGCGGACAGCCTGCAGCGGATCCCGCTGGCGGTCGCCGCCGGCCCGGTGCGCTGCCGGCTCCGGCGCCACAACGTCGTTATCACGTGGCTCACGCTGACCCCGGAAGGGCTCTGGCTGCGCTATCACGGCGACGCGCGCGACAGCGACGGCGATGAGGCCCGCGCGGTCGGCGGGGAGATGACCGAGGACATTACCGAGCTGATGATCACCGATGATGCCGGCCGAACGTACCTGGTGCCTGGGGGCACCGTGCACGGCATCATGTCCGGGCGGCGCGCCGCGTCAGGCGGGACGGCCTGGGTACCCGAAGGCGAGTTCCTCGCCGTGCCAGCCCCCGGCCAGGCCGGTTCCCGCGACGGCCGGCCCGCCGCCCGGTGGGCCGAGTTCTCCGCCGGATCTGGCCTGCCCGTCCGCGCCGAGATCCCGTCGCCCGCCGCGGTGCTCGCGGGGACCACCCAGCCGCCATGGCCGACCCCGGCCGAGTGCTACCTGGCCCAGTTCCCGCCACCGGCCGCCGACTGGTCAATCGGCTCCTCCGAGACCGGCACGGTGGAACTGGACACCGCGGCGATCGTGGCCGCCGTCGTCGGCGCGCTGCTCGCCGTCGGCGCGCTGCCGCCGGACAGCGCGGTGCTCACCGGCCTCCCGGACCGCGCACGCAGGGACTGGCGGCTGGCCCTGAGTGACCGGCAGCTGGCCCTGATGGACACCTGGGCCGGCCCCGGGCGGCCCAGCGGTGCCGGCCTGGCGGTCCGGCTCCCGTTGCAGCAGGCCACAGCCGTGATCGAGAACATCACGGCGCGCGAGGACCTGGTGTCCGTCCAGCTGTACGGGCATCCCTGGATCATCGGCGAGTCCTGGCCGATGATCACGCCGTGCTTCCGGGTCACCGCCGTCGACGATACCGGCGTCGAGCACGAGGGTCAGCCCGGCAACAGCAGCGCGTCCGTCTCCACGTACGAGGGCAGCGGCGCCTTCTGGTTCTGGCCCCCGGCCGGCCCGCAGGCAAAACAGCTCCGCGTGACCGTCAGCACCCTCTGGGAAGCCGCCTGGGCGCTCATCGACATCCCCGGCCGCTAACCGCCGCCGGAAGCCCCGGCGGCGGTTCCCCCATGATCGTTGGGGCAAAAGACCGGTTGTCACCGTATAACGACCCGTGGGCATGGTCAGCCTGCCGGGCCGCGACCGGGCGTGCGCGTGACCGCTGCGGTGGGGTGCCGGGGCGGGGACGACACTCCGCGTGATCTGGGGATACGGCAGGAGCAGGCGCAGATAAGAGAGCATCGGCGGTGCTTACGAAACCGTCGATGAAACGGGTTCCCGCCGATGCTCGTGGATGCCACGCTACCGGTTCCCGCGTCGCTGATGACGCTGCTGGCCGGCCTTGCCCCGTTGTTCACCGCCCCGTCGTTCCGCACGTTCTGCGGCCTGGCCTGCGGTTTCCTCGCGCAGACCGGGAAGCGGACGGTGTGCGGCATGCTGGCCGGGGCGGGCCTTGCCCGGTTGTGGAGCCATGACCGGGCGCACCGGTTCTTCTCCCGCGCCCGGTGGAGCCCGGACGAGCTGGGCCTGGCCGTCGCCCGGCTGGTGGTGGCGCTGCTGGTCCCCGCAGGCGAGCCGGTCATCGTGGCGATCGACGACACCTTGTTCAAGCGGCGCGGCAAGAAGGTGTGGGCGGCATCGTGGTTCCACGACGGCTCCGCGCCGGGGCCCGCGAAAACGGGGTACGGCAACAATTGGGTGGTCGCGGCCGTGGTCGTGCGGCTGCCGGCCCTCGGCAGGCCGGTGGCCATCCCGGTGCTGGCCAAGCTGGTCATCAAGGGCACCAGCTCCGCGTCCCGGCTGTGGCTGGCCCGCCGCATGGCCGGAGCCGTCGCCGGCGCGCTGCCCGGCCGCCACATCCACGTGGTCGCTGACTCGGCCTACGCCGGCGGCGAGCTGAAGAAGCTCCTGCCCCGCATCACCTGGACCACCCGGCTGCGCAAGGACGCGGCGCTGCATGGGCTGCCGCCGGCCCGCACCGGCAGGCGCGGGCGGCCCCGGGAGAAAGGCAACCGGCTCCCCTCCCTCGCCGCGCTCGCCGCCACCGCAGCGTTCACTCCGGTCACCGTCACCCGCTACGGCAAGGCCGCCACCATCCAGGCCGCCGCCATCACCTGCCTGTGGCACTCGGTCTTCGGCACCCGCCCGGTCACCGTCGTGCTCATCCGCGACAAGGCCAAGACCGGCTACGACCTGGCCCTGGTCAGCACCGACGCTGCCGCGTCCGCCGCGGCCATCATCGAGCGGTACGCCGCCAGGTGGTCCGTGGAAGTGGCGATAGAAGACAGCAAGCAGATCTTCGCCGCCGGGCAGGCCCGCAACCGCACCGCCCGCGCCGTCGAGCGCACCATTCCGTTCCAGCTCGCCTGCCAGGCCATCGTCGTCACCTGGTACGCCACCGCCGGCCACGACCCCGCCGACGTCGACGATCACCGCGCCTGCGCTCCCTGGTACACCACCAAGACCGAGCCATCGACCGCCGACATGGCTGCCAAGCTTCGCCGGGTCCTCATCGCCGCCAGATTTCGGCCCTTGGAAGTTAGCCAGGATCGGGTTTCCGTCCGGTTACTGTTGGTGTCTTACTGCTGGTTGCGGTGCGTGAGCGGCGGCGGTATCCGCGGGTGCAGGCGATGCGGACGCGGCGGCGCTGGTTCATGGGGTTGCGGAACCCGTAGGCCAGGCAGGCCTCGAGCTTGGCGAGCCGGTTCAGGCTCTCGGAGGTGGCGTTCGTCACGCCGGTCAGGACCGCGCAGACGATCTGGTCCTCCCACCGGGATACCGTCTTGGCCAGCGACAGGATCTCGGGGATGTCGTCGTTCTGGGCGCACCAGTCATAGAAGCTGAACAGGCGGCCGCGGACATCGCGCTCGCACGGAGTGGACCTGGTGATGCGGGCACGCAGGTTCAGCGCGTGGCGCAGTTTCTCCTTCGCGATCCAGGCGGCGGCGATCTCCTGCCCGGCCGCGTCGCCATCCAGGATGTTCATGGCCTTGGCGAACTGGGCCGGTGACAGGTGCTCCAGGTTCTGGGTGAGCAGGTGCTTGATGCCGTATTCGGGATCGCCGGACCGGCCGCGACGCCCGTATTTGCCGCGGACCACCCGGCGCCGGACATCCCCGGTGGCCTTGACGGCCAGCTGCACGACGTGGAACAGGTCCACCGCCAGCTGCGCGCCGGGCAGCATCCGCCGCACCGCCGCAGCGTAGATGGTGCACATGTCGATCGCCACGACCTGGACCGCGTCCCGCCACGCCGGGGTGGCGCCGGCCAGCCAGTACGCCGTGTTATCGGCGGTGCGGCCCTGCACCTGGCCCAGCAGGCCCTGCTGGGCCAGGTGCAGGTCGAAGAAGCAGGTGTGCCACCGGCCGGCAAGCAGGGTGTACTCCCCCGTCTGCTGATCGACGGCGAACCGGGCCCGGCCGCAGCGGTGCTCGTCGATGCCCAGATGCGCCACCGGCGCCGCAGGCTGGTCCAGCGCCGTGTCCGCGGCGGCGGCGAACGCGTCGTGCGCGGTCGGCCAGGAGATTCCGGCATGCCGGGCCGCCTCCGCCGGGGTGATCCCCCGCTCGGTGGTCTCATGCCCGGCCTGGTGGTGCAGCCGGGCCGTGATCCGGCACCGCGGCGGCAGCTGCGGGACCGACTCGGTGAACGTCTTGCGCGGGCACTGCGGGTTGCCGCACTTGCGCCGGACCTTGACCCACCGCAGGTCCACCGGATCACCGGCCCGGCGCACGTCCCGCGGCCGGGCCAGCACCGTCTCATGCACCCGGGCCGAGACCATGCCGCACTCCGGGCACGCCGCCGCGGCCGGGTAGTCGGTGACCGCCCATACCTCCAGCACGCCGTCCGGCCCGGCCTGCGCATCGGTGACCCGCAGGCCTTCCACCCCGAACAGCGCAGACGCCGTATCCTCGAACACGATGCCCGCGGCTTCCTGGTGATCTCGGAGTCTGTCGCAGGACCCAAGATCGCAGGAGCCGCGGGCCCCTTGATCACCGCGACACGCCCGTAACTCGCAACCCGCGCAAACCGGCAGAAACTTCTCTCTGTTCGAGCCTGCTTAACAACTCTGGTTAAGGCTGGCTGGCGCGGTTGTACTGTCCCGGGCTGTGCTGGAGGGCCGATGATGGTCTTCTGTGACCGGGGGTCCCCGAGTGATATGGGGTCAGCCGCCAGAGCGCGCCTGGCTGCGCCGCTGTCGTCAGGAGGTCTGCCGGGCTGTTCGCGGTCATGGCCTGGCCGGTCCCGTCGCCAGGTGGTACAGCAGGTTCCGGGAGAAATCGAGGACCCATAGCCCGGTTGGCCCCGCCGCGATCGCCGTGGGCTCGGTGTTCCATGCGGCGGGCAGGGGCTTGCCGACCGGCACTGGCGTGCCGGTGACCTGGTTGGTCGCGGAGTCGATGCGGAGAACAGCGAGTGACCGCTGCAGGGTGAGGGCCCAGGCCGAGCCGCGCCAGAAGGCCACCTGCGCCGCGCCGGGCAGGACGAACGACGCGATGATGCTGCCGGTGGCGGGATCGATCCGCTGCACCTGGGGTGTCCACAGCGAGCCGGCGCCCGCAGCTTCCACGTTGAAGTTCCCGAACCGCTCCACCGCTCCGGTGACTACGTCAACCCGGCTGACGGCTCCTCCGGGGACGCCACCGCCATAGCTGGTCACCCACAGTGCGCCCGCGGCGGGGACCAGCGTCCAGTCCCCGAAGCCCACTGGTATGGGCTTGCCGATGACCCGGCCGGTGCGCGGCTGGATCCGCAGCAGGTCGCCGTTGTAGCTGGTCACCCACACCAGGCCATCGGCGACCGCGATGGCGTCGCCTGCGTCGGGGACCCGCAGGGAGGCGGTGACCCGCCCGCTGCGCGGGTCGATCCGGTAGACGCCCCGGCAGCCATGGGTCACCCACACCGCGCCGGCCCCGGCGGCGATGCCGCTGCGGCACCCGTCGGGGAAGGTGCCGGGAGTGGAAATCGTCCGCACGATCCGGCCGGTGGCCTCATCGACCTGGTAGGTGACGCCGACGCCGGTCACCCAGACCGCCCGGTATCCGGCGGCCAGGCTCAGCGAGTTGCCTTGCGGCAGGCTCGTCTGGCTCACCGTCACGAGCGTTGCCGCGTGAGCGGGTGCTTCCGGCAGGGCATGAGGGCCAGGTGCCCCATGGGAACCAGGCGGCCGCTGGCCGCTGCCCGTGCCGGAACCCGCCATCACCGCGCCCGCGCCCGCCGCCACCATGACCATGGCCGCCCCGGCCGCCAGCCAGCGGCGGCGCTGGCGGCGCCGCGCCTCCCGGATCAGCGCCTCCGGCTCGGCCGCAGGCTCGGCCAGCCAGCCGGGCGGGGCGACTGTCATGGCAGCTCCCAGGACACCTGCTCGATGATCTCCGCCACCTCCTCGGGCCGGAACCCGTACCGGCGCGCCACAGCCACCAGCTCACGGGCCTTGGCCACCACCGGGCTGCGCTGCGGCGCGATCCCGGTCACCGACACCCCACGGCCGCGGCGGAACTCCACCAGGCCCTCCTCCCGCAGCGTCCGCAGCGCCCGGAACGCCGTGTTGGCGTTGACGCCAAGCACCGCGGCCAGGTCCCTGACTGGCGGCAGCCGCTCACCCGGGCGAGCCTCGCCCTCAGCGATCGCCCGGCGGATGGCCGCGGCGACCTGCTCGTGCAGCGGCACCGGGCTGGAGCGATCGATTCCCAGGGTGGGATTAGTGCTAGGCACATTGGCATCATAACCTAGCCGTGCCCGCCCTGCCCAGAGCACTGCCCTGACCGGCCAGTGCGCCGAAACCCGGCAAACCCGGCCCGGACGCTCGCCCGGATCAAGGAACCGGCGCCCGGCCACCCGCCACGACGCAGCCAAAACAGTCAGGCAAGAGGAGTCCGGAGAAAACCCGCAGACAGCAGGCTTAAATAACAAGCTTACGTTCAGCAACGCCCGTCAGTTACTTGAAGTAACCGGCCGGCAACAGCTTCCCGGCTAACTTCGAAGAGCCCAGATTTCGGGCATCTCGCCCGACCAGCCAACCCCTGAAGAAATCAACGTCATCCGTCTGGCCTGGGAAGGCCTCGCGGCATAACCGCGAAAGTCGAGTAACCCAGGCCCCCGGCAATCACCACGGCGCCGGCCACGCGAACGGCCACGCCGGCTATTGCCATGCGCGCTCACAGGACTTCCGAATACATACCTTTTGTTTCCCCACGTTTCGGGCCGTCAGGCTTATTCAGGGATGCTATCATCGCAACTTCTCCTGGCCTGAGTTCAGCGGCGATCTCTTTAGTCATGCTTTTTCCAGTTGCTAGCTGTACCTCAATCTTGAGCTTGTTCGAGCGCAGATTCTTATACTTTACCAATTGTTTACATATCAGAGTTCTATCGAACACCCACGTATGAACATCATAAGCCTGTATGGTACAACGAAGATTATTGCGGTCTGCGTTAAATCTCTCCATCATGGTTTTTGTCGCAAAGCCTTTAAACTGGGAGTGAATAATTACGTCGGTTATGGTTATGGGCGATCCACCCGTATTCCTGACATCGACCGCAATGTGAAATAGCGTAGTTGTAGTCGTGATCTTTATGTCTGGTCTGGTGAATTTCCAAGAGTACATCGTTGATATGACCTGCCACATCAACGATGCAAGAGCGATTACAAGCGCGGCAAGAGCTATGGACATGGCAAGAGTGTAGACCGGGACCAGGACGCGGTACCCTAGAACGCGCGTCTGAGAGCCACGCTGGCCGATCCGTAGGCCCATCACGCGCGGGCAGCCGTGGCAGCCATTGTGTCGCGATCGTAGGGACGTGCAGCACGTGTTACACCTGTAGCCGCGCTTAGGCGCTTGCGGCGTAGGTAGCCCTGGAGCGCCACGATGCCCGTAGACGCGATAAGCCCCCTGGACTATGGTCCGGGGGCCTCGCTTCGTTTGGGGACGGCTACAGCCTCCGTAGCGCTTCAAACGATTCGGTGAATTCGCCTAGATCGATGTCTACCGGGAAGACGCCAGTCTCGGAATCGCAGGGGCCTAGCACTTGCACCTTTGCCCCGATCTCGCCCGACTGGTCTTCTAGCCAGCCAGACGGGCGCCTCGCGAGCAACCATTGGCGCTTGCCTGCCGTGTCTAGGGCTTTCCAGACATCGCCTGCCGTTCGAATCTCGCCTGTTGGCGTGCGATCAAGTTTCGTAGTGATCTCGGCCGGCTTCCTCGGCAGAGCGCGTAGATGCTGGATTTCGGCGCGACGGGAGGCTAGGTGAGTGTCAAACTCATCATCCTCCGGGTCTAGTTTGCTTATTTCTTCCTTGATCGCTTTGATTTCCTCGCCGTATGTGTCGCCCGGTATCACCGTGGTAATGATATGCGGCTCGTCCCCAAGCTCTAGGACGGCTTCATTTACGATCGCGTCCATTTCGTCGCACCAGATGAACGGGCGATTTCCCTTTGGGCATTCGCGGCAGTAGTAATAGAACCTGCCGGGGCCGGCCTTGGTTGCATGGGCACGAAGCCGGTACATCGGATGATTATTGAGACAATTCAGGATACTTGTCAGGAGTGCGGTGGTCTCGTTCGGTGCGCCATGATGCGCTCTTGCGGCCATTATCTCCTGAACCTTCAGGAAGTTATCCATTTTCACTAGCGGCTCGGGAGCGCGGTGCACCGTAACGCCATTGGCTTGTATCCGGCCTGCGCTGGCGGGATTGCTGAGTATGTTTCTCACGGTCTGTGCGGACCACCTGAGATCGGGCCTAGTCCTGCCCCCCTCTTGCGGTAGCGGTATCGCGCTTGAGGTAAGCCAGTCTGCGATTTGCCGCAATGACCGACCTTCGAGGTAACGCTTAAACATGCCTCGCACGATCGGGGCGGTAACGGGATCTGGCTCTAGCGCCTTACCTCCGTCTACCTTGATGATCCGGTAGCCGTACGGCCGCTTTCCCGTAAAGTAGCCTTGATCGCGCTTGGCCTTAAGCATCCGCTTGTAGCGCTGGCTAGTATTAGTCCATTCGCTAGCCGCGATGTTAACAAGCAGGTCCCATTGCAGAGCGGTCGTCGTGTCCCCTGGCGGGGGTGGCCATTCCAGTTCGGGCGAGACGCACAGGATCTTCTTGCCGTTTTCCTCAGCCCACTGCCGGATACCCCAATCTCGTTCACGGGTGAGGCGGTCGATCTTGGTAATGAGGATGCCGTCATACATGGCCAGCCTGTTTGGATCGGTTAGCCAGGGGCCGAGACCCTTGCGCTTGAATGGCGACACGGTGCCGGATATGTCGTCGGCAGCGACAGCCACGATAGTATGTCCGGTACGGAGCGCCCAGTCTCGGGCATCTTCGTCCTGGGTATCGATTCCGGTTTCGCTGCCGCGTACGAGCTGCGACAGCCGGGCCGCGAGCACCAGGCGCATGAGCGGGTAACCTCCCACGTCGGGACCTCCATTAATGTGCTAAGCCTAGCACGTTGCCGCATGAGAACATGATCAGGCTTGCGCCCGCCGCTGGTAATTGGTCAGGACGACCTGGACTGGGGGCTGGATCGGATCGAGGACGTCCTGCTCTAGGCTGGGGGGCCGCCGAGGCGGCGGTAGCCGCCCGAGTAATGCACCAGCGGGCCGGGCGCGGGCGTGTTCTGCGGACCGGTCCGGTCCGCCGGATCGCGGGGTCCGGCCACGGCGATGACCCGGCCCACGACGATGCTGTGGTCGCCGCCGTCGTGGACGGCCTCGGTCTGGCACTCCAGGACGGCCAGCGCGCCGTCGAGCACCGGTGCTCCGGTGGCCGGGCCCGGGTGATGGGCCAGGCCATCCAGCTGCCCGTCCAGCGGGCGCCCCCGGGTGGCCAGCCAGCGCGCGGTCTTCTCGTCGTCCTCGGCCAGGACGGACACCGCCCACGACCCCGCCTCCAGGACCGCGTCGTGGAACCGGGCGACCTTCTCCGCGCAGAACAGCACCAGCGGCGGGTCCAGCGAGACCGACGCGAACGCGCTGACGGTCATGGCATGGCCGGTGGCGGTGGTCACCACCACGATGCCGCTGGCGAACTGGCCCGCGGCCCGCCGGAAGGCGGCCTGGTCGACGTCTGTCACCGGGCCCGCGTCCTGCCCTGGCCGCGGACCATGACGACGAACGCCAGGAGCGCCCCGGCCACCGCCGTCACCGTGCCGCCGTACAGATACCACCTGCCCGCGGCGGTGTTGGTGATGATCACGCTGCCGTTGGAGACCGGCATGGACATCAGGAACGCCGCGAGGATCCAGCCGGCCGCGGGCGCGAGCGCGCCGCTGACCGAGCGCATGGCCCACGCTCCCAGCAGGCACGTGGCCAGCAGTACGGCGCACCAGGCCAGGGCGGCCACGGGCACTGATCCGGCCGTCCAGCTGTACTGGAAACTGCCGATCACCCCCAGCACCGCGCCCAGGACGAACAGCATGCCGTACACGGCCACGTTGAACAGCGTCCCGGTGCCCTTCCCGCCGGCCGTGACGTTCATAGCAGCAGGCTACTTGGCGGTCCGGAGGCGGCGAACAGGTCCGTCTCGCGAGCGCCCGGACCGCGCGGGCCGGCCAGCAGGGTGTAGTACTCGGTGCCGGACGCACGCCGCCGCACCCCGTCGGACAGGGCGAAGAACGGGGGGGCATCCACGGTGATCTGCGTCGCGTGCGCGCGCATGGCGGCCAGCTTCTGGCTGAACCAGGCTTCCCCGTCGACCTCGGTGCTGATCTGGCCGGCGTCCGGTGCGGCCGAGGCGTAGAACTTGGCGGGCGTGTGCGGGCCGGCCGTCTCGGCGGCCAGCTCGAAGGCGCGCCAGGCGACCCGGTGGGCCTGGATATGATCGGGATGCCCGTAGGCCCCGTTGGCGTCGTAGGTCACCAGCACCTGCGGCCGTACCTCGCTGATGACCTCGAGCAGGGCACCGGCCGCCTGGTCCAGGTCGGCCCGCCAGAAGCAGCGCGGATCATCGTTGTCCTCGGTGCCCATCATGCCCGAGTCACGCCACCGGCCGGGGCCGCCGAGAAACCTGTGGTCGGTCACGCCGAGCGCGGCGCAGGCCGCGGCCAGCTCGCCGATGCGGTACTCCCCCAGCCGGTCTTCTTTCTCGGCCGCCAGGCGGGCCAGCGACGGCGGGATGACCTCCCCGAGCTCGCCGAGCGTGCAGGTGACCAGCGTGACCCGCGCGCCTTCCGCGGCGTACCTGGCCATGGTGGCGCCGGTGTAGATCGACTCGTCGTCCGGGTGCGCGTGCACCAGCAGCAGCCGCCTGGCGTCCCCAGGGCCCGCGGCGCCGCGGGCGCCGTCAGCCGAACTCATGCCAGCGAGCTTATCCGCGCGCCGGGACGGGACCGGGGCTGGCTAGATTCTTGGACATGACCGAGAGCTTTCCGCGGCAGGACGCAAGGACCAGGCACTTCACCCTCGGCGTGGCGCGCGCATTCCGCGTCTCGCCCGACGGCAAGACCGTCGTCTACCTGCGCACCCAGGGCGGCGCCGACCCGGTGACGTGCCTGTGGGCGCTGGATGTGGGCAGCGGGCAGGAGCGCCTGGTCGCCGAGCCCAGGACGCTCGGCGCCAGCGAGGAGGACCTGCCGCCGGAGGAACGGGCCCGCCGGGAACGGGTCAGGGAGCAGGCGGGCGGCATCGTGGCCTACGCGACCGACCAGGCCGTTACGCTGGCGGTCTTCGCGCTGTCGGGACGGGTCTACGCCGCGCCGCTGGCCGCCGGCGGCGGGCCGCCTCGCCCGGTGGCCACGCGTACCCCCGCGCTCGATCCCCGCCCCGACCCGGCCGGGCGGCGGCTGGCCTACGTCTGCGGCGGCGCGCTGCAGGTCACCGGCCTGGCCGGCGACGAGGAGGACCGCGCCCTGGCGGACCCGGAGGGCGCCGCGGGCGTGACCTTTGGGCTGCCCGAGTTCATCGCGGCCGAGGAGATGGGACGCCACCGCGGCTACTGGTGGGCGCCCGACGGCTCGGCCCTGCTGGTGGCGCGGGCGGACGAGACGCCGGTGGCCCGGTGGCACATCGCCGACCCCGCGCATCCGGACCGGCCGCCCGCCGAGGTGGCCTATCCCGCGGCCGGCACCCCCAACGCGGACGTGTCCCTGCTGCTGGTCAGGCTGGACGGCTCCAGCGTGGCGGTGGACACCGGCGGTGCCCTGTTCCCGTACCTGGTGACGGCCTGCTGGCCCGCCGGGCACGACCCGCTGGTCGTGGTGCAGAGCCGGGACCAGCGGACGATGCGGATCCTGGCCCTCGAGCCCGGCAGCGGCCAGGCCCGGGTGCTGCACGAGGACACCGACCCGCGCTGGCTGGAGATCGTCCCTGGCGTACCGGCCTGGACCTCGGGCGGCCAGATCGTGTGGACCAGGGACGAGCAGGACACCCGCCGCCTGGTCATCGCGGCGCCCGGTCAGGAGGCCGCGGCGGTCACCCCGCCGGGCCTGCAGGTCCGCGGCGTGCTGGACGTGGACGGCGACACCGTGCTGTTCCAGGCCTCCGCCGAGGCGACCGAGATCACCCTGTGGACCTACGGGCCGCTCGGGCTGCACCGGGTCGGCCAGGAGGGAGGCGTCGAAGGGGGAACTCGCGCAGGCGGGACCACGGTGACCTGGCGCCGCTCGCTGGACGACGACGGCGTCACCGTCCTGGTGCACCGCGACGGAGCCCCGGCCGCGGGCATCGCGTCGGTGGCCGAGCGCCCCGCCCTGCCCGTTGCCCGGCCGGTCCTGTTCGGGGCGGGGCCGCGGCAGATCCGTACCGCGGTCGTGTTCCCGTCCTGGCACCAGCCCGGGCAGGGCACGCTGCCGGTGCTGCTCGACCCCTACGGCGGCCCGCACGGGCAGCAGGTCATCAAGGCCCGCGGCGCATACCTCACGTCGCAGTGGTTCGCCGAGCAGGGGTTCGCGGTGGTGATCGCGGACGGCCGCGGCACCCCGGCCCGCGGGCCGGGATGGGAACGCGCGGTGGCCGGCGACCTGGCCGGCCCGCCGCTGGAGGACCAGGTCGACGCGCTGCACGCCGCCGCCGACCGCTTCGGTGACCTGGACACCGGCCGGGTGGCGATCCGCGGCTGGTCGTTCGGCGGTTACCTGGCCGCGCTGGCCGTGCTCCGCCGCCCCGACGTGTTCCACGCGGCGGTCGCGGGCGCCCCGGTCACCGACTGGCACCTGTACGACACCCACTACACCGAGCGCTACCTGGGCCACCCGGATTCCGACGGCGACTCCTACGACCGGTCCTCACTGGTTTCTTTGGCGGAACGGTCCATGGCGGAGGCGCCGGCGACAGGGGGCAACCCCTGGGCGCCGCGTCCTTTGCTGCTGATCCACGGGCTGGCCGACGACAACGTGGTGGTCGCGCACACCCTGCGGCTGTCCGGCGCGCTGCTCGCCGCCGGGTACCCGCATTCGGTGCTGCCGCTGACCGGCATCACCCACATGGCCGCCCAGGAGACGGTGGCCGAGAACCTGCTCCTGCTCCAGCTCGACTTCCTGCGTCGTGCCCTGGGCCTGTGAGCGTCATTCAGAACCGGCTAGCGAGCACGGGCCTCGAGCCCGTGCGAGCGGCCGGGGCAGGGCTACGGCGAGTAAGACGACGTAGATCTGAATGACGCGAAACCTCGAAAGAGCAGTGTAGCGAGGGTCACACCGCCAGATGGGACCTCCGTCACTTCCTTCTGGCGCCGATAGGAATAAGTTCTTGGGCAGCGCCCGTACCGCGGCTGGCCTGTGCCGGTTGGCGGCGCGTGGCGGAACGCTTACGCTCGAAACAGCGAGGACGCTGAAGCATGACACAGGCACCGGAAGCGCCGGCCAGGACGCGGGCGCAGATCTCCGCACGCACGTACCGCACCGACCCGTGGTGGAAGACGCCGCGGATAGTCGCGGCCGGGCTCACCATCTGGGTCGTGTACGCCATGGTCCGCGTGTTCACGGGTCATTGGTATTACGTGCCGCAGTACCACTACCTGACGCCGTTTTATTCGCCGTGCGTCAGCGGTGAGTGCGTGCCGGGCTCGAGCGCCCTGGGGCACTGGTTCCCGGCCATCCCGCCGATCATCCCCTACGCGATCGTGTCGCTGGTGTTCGTGCTCGGCTTCCGGATCACGTGCTACTACTACCGGGGGGCGTACTACCGGGCGTTCTGGCGGGCGCCGTCCGCGTGCGCGGTGCGCGAGCCGCACGCGACGTACACCGGCGAGACCAGGATCCCGCTGATCGCGCAGAACCTGCACCGCTACTTCTTCTACGCGGCCGTGCTGGTCGGGATCCTGCTCACCTATGACGTGGCCCAGGCCTTCCGCGGGCCGGACGGGAACTTCGGGTTCGGCCTCGGCTCGCTGATCATGCTGGCCAACGTGGTCCTGCTCTGGGGCTACGCGCTGGGCTGCCACTCGTGCCGGCACATCACCGGCGGGCGGCTGAAGAACTTCTCCAGGCATCCGGTCCGGTACTGGGCCTGGACGAAGGTCTCGTGGCTGAACGCCCGGCACCTGCAGTTCGCCTGGATCACGCTGGGCACGCTGATGCTGACCGACTTTTACATCATGTTGCTGGCCAGCGGCGCATTCTCCGATCCGAGAATCTTCAATTGACTGAACGGGCACCGTGAGCGTTTTTCAGAACCGGCTAGCGAGCATGGGCCTTCGAGGCCCGTGCGAGTGGCCGGTGCGGGGGGCCGGCGAGAACCCCGACGTAGATCTGAATAACGCGAACTTGAGTGAGGCAGAGTTATGAGCAGCGAAATCGATCGTTTCTCCTACGACGTGGTGGTCGTCGGCGCGGGCGGCTCGGGACTGCGCGCGGCGATCGAGGCGCGGCTACACGGCAAGAAGACCGCGATCATCTCCAAGTCCCTGTTCGGCAAGGCGCACACGGTGATGGCCGAGGGCGGCTGCGCGGCCGCCATGGGCAACGTGAACCCGCACGACAGCTGGCAGGTCCACTTCCGCGACACGATGCGGGGCGGCAAGTTCCTGAACAACTGGCGGATGGCCGAACTGCACGCCAACGAGGCCCCGGACCGGGTCTGGGAGCTCGAGGCCTGGGGCGCGGTGTTCGACCGGACCAAGGACGGCAAGATCAGCCAGCGGAACTTCGGCGGGCACGAGTATCCGCGGCTGGCGCACGTCGGCGACCGGACCGGGCTGGAGATGATCCGCACCCTGCAGCAGAAGGTCGTCGCGCTGCAGCAGCAGGACGCGGCCGAGCTGGGTGACCCGGAGGCGATGATCAAGGTCTTCGCCGAGACCACGATCACCGACCTGCTGCTGGAAAGGGGCAACCCGGGCCGGCCCGGCACGCCCAGGCGGCTCGCCGGGGCCTTCGGGTACTTCCGTGACACGGGGCGGTTCGTCCTGTTCCAGGCGCCCGCGGTGGTGCTGGCCACCGGCGGCATCGGCAAGACGTACAAGGTCACGTCGAACTCGTGGGAGTACACCGGCGACGGGCACGCGCTGGCGCTGCGGGCCGGGGCCACGCTGCTGAACATGGAGTTCGTGCAGCTGCACCCGACCGGGATGGTGTGGCCGCCCTCGGTCCGCGGGCTGCTGGTCACCGAGTCGGTGCGCGGCGACGGCGGCGTGCTGACCAACTCCGAGGGCAAGCGGTTCATGTTCAACTACGTGCCCGACGTGTTCCGGCCGCAGTACGCCGAGACCGAGGAAGAAGCCGACCGGTGGTACACCGACCCGGATCACAACCGGCGCCCGCCCGAGCTGCTCCCTCGCGATGAGGTGGCCCGCTCGATCAACGCCGAGGTCAAGGCGGGGCGCGGGTCCCCGCACGGCGGGGTGTTCCTCGACGTGTCGGCCCGGCTGCCCGCCGAGGAGATCTTGCGACGGCTGCCGTCCATGCACCATCAGTTCCTGGAACTCGCCGACGTCGACATCACCAAGGAGCCGATGGAGGTCGGGCCGACCTGCCACTACGTGATGGGCGGCGTGGAGGTGGACCCGGACACCGGGGCCGCCCTGGTGCCGGGCCTGTTCGCGGTGGGCGAGGTCTCGGGCGGAATGCACGGGTCGAACCGGCTGGGCGGCAATTCACTGTCGGACCTGCTGGTGTTCGGCCGCCGGGCCGGGCTCGGGGCGGCCAGGTACGCCTCCACGCTGAAAGCCCATCCGGCCGTCCCCGAGGCGGAGCTGGCCGCGGCTGCGGCCACCGCGGCCGCGCCGCTGGAGCGGGCTGAGGGCGAGAGCCCGTACGCCATCCACGGCGAGCTGCAGACGATCATGAACGACCTGGTCGGGCTCATCCGCCGGGAGTCGGAGATGAAGACCGCGCTGGTCGAGCTGGACAAGCTGCGGGCCCGGGTCGCGCACGTATCCGCGCCGGGCGGCCGTGCCTACAACCCGGGCTGGCACCTGGCCCTGGACCTGCGAAACATGCTGACGGCCGCTGAGTGCGTGGCCCAGGCCGCGCTGGAACGCCAGGAGTCGCGTGGCGGGCACACCAGGGACGACTACCCGGCCATGTCGCCGGAATGGCGGAAGGTCAACCTGATCTGCTCCCTCGATGCCGACGGCGACGTGACGCTGCGGCGGCAGGCCATGGTGCCGATGCGGACCGATCTGCTGAAACTGTTCGACCTGAGCGAGCTGAACAAGTACATGACCGAAGAGGAGCTGGCCGACCTGCCCGGCGCGGCTCGGATCCCCGCGGAGGAGACGCACTGATGGGCTACCAGGCGGCGCTGCAGGTCTGGCGCGGGGACGCGGGCGCCGGCGCGCTCACCGACTACCAGGTCGAGGTCAACGAAGGCGAGGTCGTGCTGGACGTCCTGCACCGGCTGCAGGCCACCCAGGCCAGCGACCTGGCCATCCGGTGGAACTGCAAGGCGGGCAAGTGCGGGTCGTGCTCGATGGAGATCAACGGCCGGCCGCGGCTGGCCTGCATGACCCGGATGTCGGTGTTCGCGCCGGACGAGATGCTGACCATCACGCCGATGCGGACGTTCCCGGTGATCAGGGACCTGGTGACCGACGTGTCGTTCAACTACGCCAAGGCTCGGGAGATCCCGTCGTTCACGCCGGACCCCCGGATCGCGCCCGGCGAGTTCCGGATGCAGCAGCTCGACGTGAACCGCTCGCAGGAGTTCCGGAAGTGCATCGAGTGCTTCCTGTGCCAGAACACCTGCCATGTGATCCGAGACCACGCCGACAACGAACGCGCGTTCGCTGGCCCCAGGTTCCTGATGCGGATCGCCGAGCTCGAGATGCACCCGGCCGACACCGCGGACCGGCGGGAGATCGCCCAGGACGACTTCGGCCTCGGCTACTGCAACATCACCAAGTGCTGCACCGAGGTGTGCCCGGAGCACATCAAGATCACCGACAACGCGCTCATCCCGATGAAGGAGCGCGTGGTCGGCCGCAAGTACGACCCGGTGGTCTGGCTCGGCGA
This sequence comes from uncultured Actinomycetota bacterium, assembly GCA_963808615.1. Taxonomy (GTDB): domain Bacteria; phylum Actinomycetota; class Actinomycetes; order Streptosporangiales; family Streptosporangiaceae; genus Palsa-504. The sequence goes on along the minus strand of CAWEGV010000012.1, from coordinate 1,411,006 downwards.
CAAGATCACCCGCCGCACCCACAGCGACACCCCGAAGGTCCCTGGCCGGAGGGCCACGAGGGCCAGGGGGGCCAGAGGGGTTCAGGGACGGGTAGCCCCCCAACGGGGGGCCAGGGGGGTTCAGGGAGACGGGTAGCCCCCCGACGGGGGCCAGGGGGGGTTCAGGGAGACGGGCAGTCCCCCGAACGGGAGGTCCCGGGGGTCGTCCCCCGGGGGTCAGCACACATGAAGACATCATGAAGGCGGGTTTGGGCGGGGCCGGCGCCCGGCTACGATGGCTGGTGCCCGGGGCGCGGGGCTTTCCCGCTGAGCCCGCTTGCCCGGGGGCCGGGGTGGTCATGGACGGTGATACCACGGCCCGTTAGGTCAAAAATCTGGTTCATTGCGGGGTTGCGCCGCGGGATCGAAGGGCTGGCATGTCGCATCTGACGTACGCAGAGGCCGGACTCATCGGCTTGATCCAGGGCGTGACCGAGCTCTTCCCGATATCCAGCCTGGGGCACAGCGTGCTGGTCCCTGCGCTCATCGGCGGGTCGTGGTCGAAGGACCTGAGCGTGTCCAAGGCGGAGTCGCCGTATCTGGCCTACATCGTCGGGCTGCACGTGGCGACGGCGCTCGCGATGATCGCCTATTTCTGGCGGGACTGGGTGCGGATCGTCCAGGCGTTCTTCGCCTCGGTGAGGCACGTCATCGCCCCCGAGCCGGGGACCGGGCGCTGGGAGCCGCAGACCACGGACCAGAAGCTGGCCTGGATGATCATCCTGGCCACCATCCCGGTGGGGATCGCCGGGCTCGCGCTCGAGCACCTGTTCCGGGTGGTGTTCAGCAAGCCGATTCTCACCTCGATGTTCCTGTTCGCGAACGGGCTGATCCTGCTGGCCGGGGAGCGGGCGCGGCGGCGCCACGCGACCATGGAGGCCCAGCAGATCGCCGCCGACGAGCAGGCGGTCGCCGAGCGGCAGAAGGCCGCGGTGGCGGCCGGCGGCTACGGTAGCGGAGGGCGGCACTCGTCCGGGCAGCGGGCGCTGAAACAGCACCAGGCCGGCCTCGCGGTGGAGGCCGACCGACGGCTGACCGGTGTCGGGTGGGCGGGCGCCTTCGTGCTGGGCGCGGCCCAGATCCTGGCCCTGCTGCCGGGCATCAGCCGGGACGGCATCGTGATGGTCGGCGGCATCTTCCGCGGGCTCTCCAGGCAGGATGCGGCGCGGTTCTCGTTCCTGCTGTCGGCACCCGTCATCCTGGCGGCCGGCATGCTGAAGATCCCCGACCTGACCGGGCCGCTCGGAGCCGGGATCCACGGGCAGGTGCTGTTCGGCAGCATCCTGTCGTTCGTCGGCGCCTACCTGGCCCTGCGGTTCCTCATGCGGTATTTCAGCGACCCGAAGCGGACCCTGACCCCGTTCGCGATCTACAGCCTCATCGTCGGATTCGGCTGCCTGGTCTACTTCGCGGTCCGGTGAGCCTGACCGCCTGCTAGCGGCCGAGGGCGGCGAGTACCTGGCCGGCCATGACCTGCTGGCCGACCTGGTTCGGGTGGAACGGGTAGGCGGGCGAGGTCGGAACCAGCCCCTCCACGTCCTTGACGCCCGGGCTGGCGCAGGCGTCATGACCGATGGTCGCCGTGTACGTGTCGACGAACGTGACGCCGTTCGCGGCGGCCGTGCTGGCCAGCATCTGGTTGACGGCGAGCTCGATGCCGCGCAGGTAGGGCACGTCACCGAACGCGAAGGGCACCAGCGGCCAGCACCCGTCGCCGGTGCTGGGCAAGATGTCCGGGTAGCCGACCAGCAGCACCCGGGCGTACGGGGCCCGGACGCGGATCTGCTGGAGCACGGCGGCCACCTTCGGCGCGGTGGCGTTGATCGCGGCGAGCAGCTGGTCGGTGCCGCCCGCCGTGTAGCGCTGCTGGCACGGGTGGCCGAACGGGTCGGTCAGGCTCAGCCTGGCGCAGGTTTCCAGGATGCCGAGGAAGCCGATGTCGTCGCCGCCGATGGTCAGCGTGACCACCGAGTCGTCCGGGGCCAGGGCGCTCAGCTGCGGCGGATTGGCGCCCAGCAGGACCGACTGAGGCCGGGTCATGTCGGCGGTCGTGGCGCCGGTGCAGGTGGCGTTGATGAAGGTGATCCCGAGCGCCGCCGCGGCGTCGGCGCCGTAGTCATGGCTGGACCGCAGGCACCCGGCGGGGGTTCCCGTGGGGCTGGAGGGGATCAGGTCTCCCGCGGCGAAGGAGTCGCCCAGCGCGACGAACGGTCCGGAGAACGGTCCGGAGAACGGCCCGGCCGGGGATGCGGAGGCGGACCTGTGGGCGGCGGACCCGCCGGCCGACGCGGCGGCGGGCCGCATCTGATCGGCCTGGACGGCCGTGGGCAGCACCAGCGTCAGTACGACCGCTACGGCCGCGGCCGTTCCCGCCAGGCGCAGGTGCCTGAAGCCTTCTCGCATGCGAGGACCCCTTCAGTTGGCCGGTTAGCCAGTTGGCCATTCGTCACGGAAAGTAAACAATCGTATACGAAAGGTTGGATAGTAACGCCGCATCTTAACAGAGAACCCTCCAAACCGGTCAGCCAGAAGAAGCTACCGATCAGGAGTCCAGCGGCTGGCAGGCCGGCGCCGGAGGAAGCAGCTGGCTGATGAGCACGTCCGCCAGCCATTGTTCGTACCGTCTGGGGGACCAGCCCCGGTCACCGACGAGCAGCCGGTAGACCTCGGGGGACATGAGCGCGTGGATGATGTCCGCGGCGTCGCGCTCGCGCAGCTTCGGCCGCAGAGCGCCCGCGTGAGCCAGGGCCCGCGCGATCTGTGCCTGGCCCCGCTGCCGGTGCCGCGTCTGCTCGGCCAGCAGAGCGGCCGCGCCGGGATCGGAGCCGGCCGCGCTGACCAGGATCCGGTAGACCGGCTCGGCCCTGGACATGATGCCGGTGGTGATGCCCGCGAAACCCGACAGCTGGTGCCTGGTATCCGGGTCCGCCATGAGCGCCCGGACGTGGGGCCGGTCCGGCAGCGAGACGGCTTCGTCGTCACCGGCCACCGACACGTCGAGCAGGGCTCTGAGGATCCCGAGCTTGGACGCGAACAGCCGGTACACCGTGGCAGGCGGGACATCCGAGGCGTCGCTGATGGCCTCGATGGTCGTTCCGGCGTATCCGCGCTCGAGGAACAGGGTCCGCGCCGCCTGCACGACCGCGGCGCGGGCCAGCCGGGTGCGCGCCTGGCCGTCCCGCCCGCCGGGCGGACGGCGGCGGTTGACATCGGTAGCCATGCCTGTGAGACTACTACTCTTGAATCAGAAGTTATACTCTCAAAATGAGAGTGTTGCTTGAAAATTGACCTTCCTGGAGGCGGTGATGCGCAGGTCCGCAGCAGTGGCCGTCAGCGTGGCCTGGGGCGTGGCACTCGGAGGAACCTTCGCCTGCCTGCTCCCCTATGTGCTGAACGACTGGCGCTTCCATCGGCCGCTGCCCTTCTGGCCGGCCGTGCAGGTGGCGGGGGCTCTGCTCATCTGCGCGGGCCTGGTCCCCATCGTTCAGTCGTTTGCCGAGTTCACCAAGGCCGACGGCACTCCGGTGCCGGTGGCATCGCCGCCGCGCCTGGTGGTGAGAGGGTTCTACCGCTACGTGCGCAACCCCATATACGTCGGCTTCCTGGCCATCATGGCCGGCCAGGTGCTCCTGTTCGGCTCGCCGGGTCTCCTGGAGTACACCGCGGTGGCCTGGTGTATCGGCGCGGCGGCCGTCAGGTTCTATGAAGAACCCACCCTGGCCCGGAAGTTCGGAACCGAATACGCCGATTACCGGCGCGCCGTGCGGGCCTGGATTCCCCGGCTCCGCCCCTGGGTACCCGGCGGGCCCGGCCGTGACATGCCCGCCCGTCAGTAGCTGCCGCCTAGAATGGGGTCGTGACCACTCGGCTGGAAACGGCGCGCTTGGTTATCCGTACCTTCGAGTCACGTGACGCCGAGGCGTGGGTCGCGATGGTGAATGACCCGGAGGTTGTCCGTTTCCTCCCGCCGGGACCGGCCCCCACCATGGAGACCTTCGCAGAAGTCATCGAGCGACGGCACGCGATAGAGCGTGAGATCGGCTATTCGATGTGGGCCGTCGAGGACAAGACGACCGGCACGTTCGTGGGGCAGTGCGGCATCCGGCCGGTCGACGAGGGGGCGGGGCCAGAGATCGACCTGGCCTATCACTACACCAGGGCCTCGTGGGGCAACGGCTATGCCACCGAGGCGGTCATCGCCGTGCTCACCCATGGTCTGGGACCGGTCGGGCTTGACCGGATCATGGCCGTCGCCATGCCGGAGAACATCGGCTCGTGGCGGGTCATGGAGAAAGCCGGGCTGCGCTATCAGGGGCGCGTCAATTATTACCGGCTGGAGGACCTGAAGAAGTACGTCGCCGGACGAGAGTGGTGGCGCCCGCCACCCGGACTCAGGAGGGCATGAACGGCCAGCCCGCGCCGGCGTGCTCGGTGATGATCACGGCGTCGGGCGGCGCCTCCCGGCTGATCTGCCCGGCCAGTTCCCTGGCCTGGTCCTCGTTGCCGGCCCCGGCGATCAGGAGCTTCCAGCGCCGCGCGACCGGCTGGCCCTGGTCTTCCAGCTTGCGTGCGAGCGCGACCGCCTGGTGATGTGAGCCGAGCTCCACCCGGACCTGCCACTGGGCGATCCCGGTAGCCGTCGATTCGGCGGCTTCGGCCTCCTCGAGCCGCTGACGCTCGGCCTGGCGTTCGGCTTCGGTCTGCGGCATCGGGACGTCCGGGCTCTCCCACCGCTCCTCGATGGGGTGCCAGCGGTGCAGGGCCGACTCTGCCGCCATGCCGTGCCGGGCCAGCACGTCACGAGCAGTCCGCTCGGCCGCCCGGGCGGCGGCCTCGGTACCCGCGTACAGGAAGATCTCCCCATCACCGGCGCCGACCGCGACGTCGCCGCCGACCTGGCGGCGGATGTCTTCTTCCACCTGGCGCGGGGAATCCGGCTGCTGCGCCGGCTCGGCGTGCGCCTGGCCGGTCAGGGACATGGTCACTCGCCAGTCATCGCTGTCTGCCACGGCATGACCTTAACGCACCTGGGCCGGAACGGCCCGCTGACTGCCCGTCCGGGATGCTAGCGGCGCGGAGCATGCTAGATTGCGGGCACGGCCACGTCCAGCTGGCGCGGCGCCATGCTGAACTGACCGATCCGTAACAGCCGATTGAGGTGCCCGGTGCTGACATGGCCGACGCGCGAGTAACTAGATGCGCCTCATACCCGCCCCAGATCAGTCCTCATATGCCGGCGGAACCCTCTCGGTCAGCTGGGAGTCTGTGGCGCGGACTGGGTCGTGGCGGGCTGGGCCTGCTGGGCGTGACGGTAGAACTGGAGCGGCTCGGGCGGCAGCGGGGTGTTCTCGAGGATCAGGTCGGCCGCCTTCTCGGCCATCATCATCACGGGCGCGTAGATGTTGCCGTTGGTGATGTACGGCATCGCCGAGGCGTCGACCACCCGCAGGCCGTCCAGGCCGTGGACCCGCATGCTGGCCGGGTCCACCACCGAACCCGGGGTGCTGGCCGAGCCCATCCGGCAGGTGCACGAGGGGTGCAGCGCGGTCTCGGCGTCCCTGGCCACCCACTCCAGGATCTGCTGGTCGGTTTGGACGCTGGTCCCGGGGGACAGTTCGCCGTCGTTGTAGGGGTCGAAGGCCGGCTGGTTCAAGATGTGCCTGGCCACCTGGATCGCCTCCACCCACTCCCTGCGATCCTGGTCAGTGGACAGGTAGTTGAACCGCAGCGCCGGGTGGACGCGCGGGTCAGGGGACTTGATCTTGACCGAGCCGCGGGCATTGGAGTACATCGGGCCGATGTGGACCTGGTAGCCGTGGCCGCCTGCCGGGACGGAGCCGTCGTAGCGGATCGCGATCGGCAGGAAGTGGAACATCAGGTTGGGGTAGGCCACGTCGTCGTTGCTGCGGGCGAAGCCGCCGCCTTCGAAGTGGTTGGTCGCGCCGGGGCCGTGGCGGAAGAACAGCCAGCTGGCGCCGATCCAGGGCCGGTTGCGCATCTTCAGGGCGGGCTGAACCGAGACGGGCAGCTTGCACCCGTACTGGATGTAAACCTCGAGGTGGTCCTGCAGGCGCTCGCCCACGCCGGGCAGGTCCTGGATAACGCCGAGGCCCAGGCGCCTCAGGTCGTCCGCGTGGCCGACGCCGGACAGCTGGAGCAGTTGCGGTGAGTTGATGGCGCCGCCGCAGAGGATCACCTCTTTACCGAGCGCGCGCCGGGCCCCCCTCGTGTTCTCGTATTCAACGCCGATCGCCCGGTTGCCCTCGAACAAGATCCTGGTCACGAAGGCCAGGGTCTGCACGGTCAGGTTCGGCCGGCTCATGACTGGATGCAGGTACGCGCGCGCGGCGCTCAGCCGCCTGCCGTGGTGGACGTTACGGTCGAACGGCGCGAAGCCTTCTTGCCGGTAGCCGTTGACATCGCCGGTCAGCTGATACCCGGCCTGCTGCACCGCCTGGAAGAAGGCCTGGAACAGCGGGCTGGTCGCGGGCCCGCGTTCCAGCACCAGCGGGCCCTCGTAACCGCGCCACTTCCCGCCGCCGGCCAGGCAGGTTTCCATCTTCTTGAAGTACGGCAGGCAGTGCGCGTAGTCCCAGGTCTCCATCCCGGGGTCGGCGGCCCAGCGCTCGTAATCCAGCGGGTTACCGCGCTGGAAGATCATCCCGTTGATGCTGCTCGAGCCACCCAGCACCTTTCCGCGCGCGTGGTAGATCCTGCGCCCGTTCATGAACGGCTCCGGTTCGGACTCGTACTTCCAGTCGTACAGCCGGTTCCCGATCGGATAGGTCAGCGCCGCAGGCATGTGGATGAAGACGTCCCACGGGTAGTCGGACCGCCCGGCCTCGAGCACGAGCACCTGGTTCTCCGGGTCGGCACTGAGCCGGCTCGCGAGCGCGCTGCCCGCGGAGCCGCCGCCGACGACGATGAAATCGTAGTACGCGCTCATGGCGCCTCCCTTGACCGTTCAGTACTGTGCCTATGATTCAGCCTCACCGAATGCCAAACGACAGCTCGTTCGCCAGACCGCGCCAGCGGGCTCAGCGCCTTGGGCGATGAATCCTCCGGTGCCTCGCCGCGCCGCAGTTGCTCCACTTGGTGATCAACGCGCAAGGAGAATATAAAGCCGAACGCCTCCATCAGCGTGCGCGCGTCCGCTTTCCAGGATCCCGGCCGCTTATCGCCACGTAAGGCGGGCTCAGCCGGTGCCCGGGTCTTCTGGCCGCAGGGCACAGCTGAGCATGGTCTCCAGCCATGCGGCGAACTGCCCGACGCCTACCGGACCTAGCGGACCCGGGTCAGCCACTGCGACGGTTTGCGGAAGGCGGCGGCTCACGGGGTGGTGAACTGATAGCCCTCGTCGAGCAGCCGGGGCAGCCAGATCTTCAGTGCCGCCACGGTCTGCGACCGGTTCCCGCCGCCGTCGTGCTCCAGGATGATCGAGCCGGTGCGGGTGTCGGACTCGATGTCGCGGACGATCGCGCGGACGCCCGGGCGCGACCAGTCGCGCGGGTCGACCGACCAGTCCAGCGGGGTCAGCCCGGCCTGCGCGCAGTAGCTGAAGACCGCTGGCGACCACACTCCGTAGGGCGCCCGGAACATGCTCGGGTGTTTCCCGGTGACGGCGTGGATCGCGTCTGTCGCCCGCGATATCTCGTCCCAGACCGCCGCGGCCTTCATACGGCCGAGGTTGTAGTGGTTCCAGGTGTGGTTGACGATCATGTGGCCGGCCGCCGCCACCTCCCGCGCGACCCCAGGGAACGCGCCCGCGTTCTGCCCGACCATCGAGAACGACGCGGTAATCCCGTACTGGTGCAGGATGCGAAGGATCTGCGGCGTGTATATCGGGCTCGGGCCGTCGTCGATGGTCAGCGCCACGACCTTCGGCCCGTCCTTGATGGTGTACATCGGCTTGCCATAGGGCAGCTTGGGCTGGTCGTGCCGTGGCGGCGCCTCGTGCCGGGCCTGCTCCAGGTGCCGGGCCGACGCGGAAGTGGCCGGTTTGGCCTGGCCGGAACCGGGCTGGGCGCCGGTCCGGCTAGCCGCACCGCCTGCCGCAGGACGAGGTTGCGTCCCGGTACCGCGCGCCCGTTCGCCCGCAGCCGCAGCCGTCGCGCTCGTCAGCAGCACGGCACCGCTCGCGGCGAGCAGGACCCGCCGCGTCACCAGGGAGGCTTGCGTTCCCCGCCGGTCGCCGTCGCTCCGCATCTTCGTGTCCCGTTCCGTCACGGCCTCTGCCCGCTCGTCCGACATTAACCGTTAATGGGCTGTTCCGCACGAAACGCGCCGGCGGATCCTGCCGCCCGCCGATCGCGGCTCTGCCCTATGGTCGGGATATGCCTGCCAGGAAGCCGCCCACCCCCCAGGACACCGTGACCGCCCGCCAGACCCTGCTCGCCGGGCTCGCCCGCGACGCTGACATCTTCGAGCTGCTGAGCGAGCTTGGGCCCCTGCACCCGCCAAACAACACCTTCCCCGGGGAGGTGTTCCTCCACGTCGCCGCGGACGCGCTGAACTGGTGCGGGGCCAGCCGGGCTGATCCGCTGCCCTTGGAGGGACTGCGCGAGCAGTTCCTGCCCGAGTGCACCTTCCGCGGGCGGCAAAACAGAAAGCTCCAGTACGCGGTGCTGGCCGCAGCTGCCCTCCAAGGCGGGACCGAACCGGACCTGCTCGATGAGGTCACCTGGTGGCAGAGCGACGACTTCTGGCAGTACGCCCTGTTCGCGGCGGTCGCCTACATCCGCGCCGCCGCCAGCCGGGCGGGCGTGCCGGTGCGCCAGGCAGGCCAGGACCTGGCCCAGCAGCCGGGCCACTCAGGGACGAGCAACTGATCGACGACCGTTGCCGCGATTAGAGGCCTCGATTAGACCGGCGCTTGCCGATGTAACACCACGGGCACACGACGTCAGACCAGATCTCGACATTCATGGCCACTAGCAACCTTCGTGACGATGGCGTGATCCCACCGGTCAGGAGAGACGGCGGTTGAGCCGCCAGAAGCAGTACCAGGCCAGGGCCAAGGCGAGGGCCAGGAAGAACCCGGTCTCGGCCAACTGGAGAGGCCAGTAGTGGCTGGCGGGCTGGTAGCTTTCGGCGACCCGGATCCCTTGGCGGGCCACGCAGGTGTTCACCGCGGACTGTCCATCCAGGTTCAAGTTCTGAAAGGTCGCCGTTACCGCCGGCTCGCAAGCCGCGGGAATAGTGCTGACCTGCTGCCCGGCGGCGTTGGCGCCTTCGCTGGAGATGATCCAGGCGCCCGGCTGGCCTGGGACGATGCTGGCGGTGAGCGTCAGCGCGGGGTTTGCACGGAGACTGACGTTCGCTCCCGAGGCCGCGATCGTGGCGGTCGCCCGGCTGGTCGGGAAGAGGTTCGGGCGGATCCACAGGGGCACGACGGCCTGGAAAGCGGCGAAGATGACCAGGGTGGCGGCCATGGCGGGGATCGGGCGCCGGATGAGCAAGCCGGCGGTGACACCGAGCGCGAAGGCGAACGCGGCGTAGCCGAGCGGGGTGATGCCGTGGCTGGGAAAGACGAACCAGCCGAACCGGCCCTCGCCCAATATCGAGGCGCCACCGCCGAGCCCGACGGCCTTGCCGATGGGAGCCGCCCACCAGGCCTGCAGCAGGCTGAACGCCTCGGCGACAACCATGGCGGCGACGCCGACCAGCGCGAGCTTGACCGTCAGCCACCTGGTCCGGGTGACGCTCTGGTTCCAGGTCAGCCGGAAGGTCCCGGCCTCGAGCTCGCGGGCGATCATCGGAGCGCCCCAGAAGATGCCGGTGATCGCGGGCGCTACCAGGATGACCAGGACGCTCAGGAAGTACAGCATCACGTATACGTTGGCTCCGACGGGCAGGAAGGAGACACCCTGCCCGGAGGACAGCTGTACAAGGAACGTGGTGGCCAGCCCGGCGCAGGTGCCGCCGTGGCAGCTGGTGAGCCCGCTGCTGTCGTACATGCTGGCCATGCGCGATTCGGTGAGCGCCAGCGCAATCGCGAACGCCGCCAGCGCCGCGACGGCGGTGACGGCCTGGGCGCGGAACTGACGCCAGGTGAGCCATATCATTTCAGGACCTCCAGGTGGTGCCTGCGGGTGGCGGGCTCCTTCATGTAGGCGAGCACCAGGTCTTCCAGGCCCACCTCGGAGACCGTCCAGGCCGGGTCGAAGACCGGGCCGCTGGAGCGGGCCAGCAGCGTGGTCTGCACGTCGGTGTGGCTGGCGGAGATGACCTCCAGCCCGTCCGGCAGCGAGGCCGGATCGCGGCGCGGGCCGGACAGCAGGTGGTGGGTGGACAGCAACTCGTCGACCGGTCCGGCGACGCGCACCCGCGAGTCCACCAGCACGATCACGTAGTCGCAGGCGCGTTCCAGATCGCTGATCAGGTGCGAGGACAGCACCACGCTGAGCTCCTGATCGGCGACGGTTCCCATCAGGCCCTGAAGGAACTCGCGGCGGGCCAGCGGGTCCAGGCTGGCCACCGGCTCGTCCAGGATCAGCAGCTCCGGCCGCTTCGCGACGGCCAGGGTGAGCGCGACCTGCGCGCGCTGGCCACCGGACAGCTTTCCGGCCTTCTGGCCAAGGTCCAGCTCGAGCCGGTCGATCCGGTTCCGCGCCATGTCCGCGTCCCAGCCCGGGTTGAGATGCGCCCCCAGCCGCAGGTGGTCGGCGATCGAGAACCCGGCATAGACCGGCGCGTCCTGGGCCAGGTACCCGACCTTGGCCAACTGCGCCGGGCCCGCGGCGGGCCGCCCGCCGAGCACTTGGATCGTGCCCGTGGTCGGCGCCAGCATTCCGGTGGCCAGGTTGATCAAGGTTGACTTGCCGGCCCCGTTCGGGCCCACCAGGCCGACCACATGCCCGGCCGGGATGGATAGTGTGCAGTCGGTCAGCGCCCACAGCTTGCGGTACCGCTTGCCGAGCCCCTCGGCTTCTACGACCGCGGTCATGCTATGTCCTCCTCACTCGCGGACCGGAAGGTGCTCAGGAACAGGGCCTCGATCGACTCGTCGTCCAGTCCGGCGCGGCGGGCCTTGGCCAGCCAGCGCTGCAGTTCCCGGCGCAGCGGCCCGTGCGCGGCCAGCGAGCCGCCGTCCAGCGTCCCGGTGACGAACGTCCCGACCCCCGGCCGGGCCGCCGCCAGGCCCTCGTACTCCAGCTCCCGGTAGGCCTTGAGCACCGTATTCGGGTTGATCGCCAGCCCGGCCGCCACGTCCTTGACCTTCGGCAGCTGGTCGCCCTCGCGTAGCAGGCCCAGCCGCAGCGCATGCCGGACCTGGTGGATCAGCTGCATATACGGAGCGACGCCGGACCGGCTGTCCAGGTGGAACTCGATCACAGTGCCTCCCCAGCGACCTCTATTTATCTAGGTACATAGCACTATAGCTCCATATCTAGCTCGCATGTCAAGGACGCAGGGGCTGCTGCCATCTGACGCTGACGATCATCAGCTCCATCACCGAGGTCATGGGCCAGCCAGCCCGGGATAGACCGGCTAGGCGGGTGGCCGGGGCGGAGCGAGCTGCTCGGGGGTCATGCCGTCAGTGATCGTTACCCGATCGAACCAGCCGCATCGGGGTTCGTCCGCCGGACGGTCGAAACGCGTGACGTACGGTTTGAGATCGATGACCGGTGTGCCGTCGACCAGGTCCACACCGGCGAACCGTATGGTCGGGCCAGTCACGTCGAGGATCTGGATCAGGCTGAGCCCGATGGGGTTGATCCGTTTTGGCCCCCGGGTAGCGAATATGCCCTTGGAGCGCTGCTGGCTTCGCAACAGGAACGGAACGTGCCTGAGCGGTGGGTCACTACCGGGCTCGGCCAGCCTGTGCAGCCAGGTCATCAGCCAGGCGTAGTCGAACTCCGCCAGGCCGTCCAGGCCGTCTTGGTAGCGGTCGGCGATTTCGATGGTCCCGTGTTCGGCGCGATTGAGCCCGGCCTGGATCGGCGTAGCTTCTAGTTCGGCGTAGCTGGTGTGGACTATCCCGATCACCGGCAGAGGGATGCTGAGGTCCATGCCGTCATGGTGCCAGGGTTTCCGCTGACCCTCGGTCATGGGCAACTGCTGGCTTCACCGTCAAGGCGTATTCAAAGCTCAGCGAGTCACCGCGCTCTGGTCTGGTGGTTCGGTCCGGCCACCGATGCCTTGCGGATCGGCGGTGTTCGCCCGGTCCAGGTCGACCGAGTTGGCGAAGGTGCGCTTGATGGTCACGTCCAGGCGCGCGAGTTCCTCCTCGACCGCCGGGCGATGTTCCGGGCGGATCTCATCATGCAATTCTTCCAGCATTGCTCGCATGCGCCGCGTGACCTGGATCGTTGTAGAGCCGAATTCGCGGATCTCGGTCACTCCGAGCATGAGGTATTCCTCCCAGCTGCGAGCCGGGATCCCAGGCCGGTGCGTATCGCGTCATCGGCGCGCCATCGCGACCTGGAGAAGTCGGTGGTCCCGATCAGGCGCAGCACATCGGAGAGGTGGTTCAGCACCTGTACCGCGGTGGTGGGGTCGTTGATGGCCGTCGACAGCGCCCTATCAGCGATGTCGACCATGACTCTGATGGCGAATGCTGGATCCTGCTCGATCTGGCGCCGGGCTGGTTGACGCCTCAGCGATTCTGAGAACCGCTATGTCTAGTGAGAACCGAGAGCCATAGTAGTAGTGCTCGCGGTAGCCCAGGGACGGGTGAAGCCCACCGGATCCCGGTTGGTGTAGCTGGCCACCCGGATCGGGAACCCGGTCGCGTAGGCCTCGATCATCTTCCCGCCCCCGATCACCAGGCCGACGTGGCCCGGAGAGGTCAAAGTGCCGTCCGCGCCGGCGAAGAACACCAGGTCACCCGGCTCCACCTGGGCGGCCTTGACCCGCGGCTCGGTGGCCCATTGCTGCTCCGAAGTCCGCGCGATGTTGATCCCGGCCGCCCGGTAGGCCATCATCACCAGGCCGGAGCAGTCGAAGGCATCCGGGCCGGTGCCGCCCCATAGGTACGGCTTGCCGAGTTGCTGCTCCGCGTAGGCGATGGCGGTGGCCACGGCCTGGGTGGGGGCGTTGATCGAGAGCACCTCTCCGGCCGTGGTGGCGCAGCCGGCGGCCGAGTTTCCCGATGGCATGGTGGCCGACGCCACCGAGTAGTTGCCGCCCGCGTAGGCGCCCGCGTAGTAGAGCACGCTCTGGACGTAGGACTGCAGGTGGTTGTAGGCGAAAATGGCTGCTGAGGGGTTGGTCTGGACCTGGGCCGCGAGCAGGTACTTCGCCGCGCCCGCGATCGCGTCCGCGGGATCATAGACGCTGGCGTCCGGCCCGCCGTCCTCGTCGGTCGCGACCCCGCTGACCACCTCGCTAGCCGGATGCACCGGCAGCCCGCCCCAGACGTTGCCGGCCGCGCCGCCGATGCCGATCTGCATCGGCCCGGCTGCGCCGAACGGATTCGATCCGCTGTGCACTCCCGGCAGCGTGGTCTGGCCGTTGTCGCTTTCCACCGTCCCGATCCCGGCCAGGATGGTCCACGGGACCCCGTACTGCTGCCCGACCCGTTTGTACCAGTACAGGTAGTCAGCCGGGATCGACTTCGCCTTCGCGCCCGCGGTCGGCTGCCCGGCCGTGCCGGACTGCTGGCCCGAGCAGCCGGCGCTCGCCGCGAAGAACATATCGGTCCCGATCAGCATCGGCACGGCCAGCAGGCCGAGCAGCAAGATGCATGCGAGCCCGATGATGACGATCACAAGGATCCGAGGCGTCCGCTGCGGCCGCGCCGCAGCCTGCTTTGCCTCGGATCGAAACAGGAACCTGGTGGTCATCAGGATCGCGGCGTAGAGGCCTCGGCCTTCAGGCCGGGGAGAAAACGCGGCTTCACCTCCCCGAAAATGTCAGTGGTATTCGCTAGTGTGTTCGTATGTCCCGTTACCGGCTGCTCCCCTCTCCCGCGCAGGAAGCGGTGCTGCGGGATCACTGCACGCACGCTCGGTTCATGTGGAACCTGGCCGTCGAGCAGCACTCGCACTGGCATCCGGGCAGGAAAGGTGCGCCGGGCTACCTGGAGCAGTGCCGCCAGCTCACCGCCGCCCGTGCCGAGCACCCGTGGCTGGCGGCGGGCTGCCAGATGGTGCAGCAGCAGGCGCTGCGGGACTTCAAAGGTGCCATGGCCGCGTTTTTCAACCCGCAGAACCCGGCCAGGCGACCGACCTGGCGCAAGGCCGGGCGGGACGAGGGATTCCGGATCGTCGCGGTCAAACCCGGCGATGTGCGCCGCCTGTCCCGCCACGTAGGTCAGGTCTGGGTCCCGAAGGTCGGATGGGTGCGGTTCCGGTGGTCCCGCGCAGTGCCGCTGGGCGTAAAGTCCTACCGGGTGACTATGGACAGAGCTAGGCGCTGGCACGTCGCGTTCGCCGCCATCCCTGAGCCGGTGCCGACGCCAGGCAATCGGGAAGCCGTCGGCATTGACCGCGGCGTCGCCGTTAGTGCGGCCCTGTCCACCGGGGAATTGCTCTACGCGCCCGGCCTTACCAAGCGAGAGCAAGAGAGGCTGCGGCGCTTGGAGCGCAAGCTCGTCCGCGCCAAGCGGGGCTCTGCGCGCCGCAACCGGGCCAAGCTTGCCATCGCTCGGCTGCACGCGCGAGAGACGGATCGGCGCAAGGACTGGGCGGAGAAGTCCAGCACCGACGTTGTCCGGCGGTTCGACTTGGTCAGGATAGAGGATCTCAAGATTGGGAACATGACGCGCTCTGCTAGGAAAACAGCCGGGAATCCCGGCCGGAACGTCCGCGCCAAGGCCGCGCTCAACCGGCAGATCCTCCGATCCGGGTGGGGCTTGCTGGTGCGCCGCCTGCAGGAGAAAGCACCCGGCAGAGTTGAGAAGGTCAGGCCGCATTTCACGAGCCAGCGTTGCTCGGCGTGCGGGTACGTGGATGCCAAGTCGCGCGAGAGTCAAGCGCGCTTCGTATGCACGGCTTGCAGTTTCGTCTGCCACGCGGATGTGAACGCGGCTAGGAACATCGCGGCGGGGCACGCCGTGACTGCGCGGGGAGGCGACGGGGTAGCCCGGCCTGTGAACCGCGAACCTCAACTGCTTGCCTCCTAAGCGGGCTGAGCGGCTGGAATCTCCCACCTCTGAGCGGGGGAGGATGTCAAGAGTTGCCTGCGGATTCCAGCTCGATATCGCTTACCTGCCAGCTAGCGCCCGAACCGGTGACGGTTACCGCGTACTGCGTGCTGCCGCTGGTGGTGCCGTGTGAGCTGACCAGGCGCTGGCCCGCGGTGACGATGAACGTCAGGCTCGACGGGCCGAAGGCGCGCAGCGAATCGATGGCCGCCGTCCCGGTGGAGACCTGCCGCTGGCTGGTCCTGAGCTTGGCCACGCCCGGGATCTGGTAGGCGGCGCGGAGCGTGCTGGCGAGCTGGCCGGTGACCAGGCCGGCCATCTGACCGACGTAGCCCGACGCGGTCTCGGTATAGGCGAAGGTGTCGTAGTCGACGCTGAACCGCACCGTCACCGCCGCCGCGGCGGCCAGGTCCTGCTGAGTGAACGGGAGCCAGGAGTAGATGTTCACGGCCCCCGCTACGGCGGGCGGGGCGGTCGTCGCGGGCGCCGCCGAGACGGGTGGGGTGCTGGCCGCTGCGCTGGGCGACGCGGCCGCCTGACCGGGCCCGCGCGAGTGGGTCAGCGCCGGGACCACGAGGTAGTAGCCGAGCACGGCGAGCACGATCACGATGAAGGCGAAGACCGCGTTCCGCTGACCACGGCTGAGATCCACGATGGCCGTCCGCTACTTGTCCCGCCGTATCGGCCGCAGCCAGAACGGCATGGCTCGCGGTTCACCCTGGCCGTGCCCGTTGGCCGAGCCGCCGCCCTCTGCGGGCGGTACGGGCGCCTTAGACCCCGCCGACGGCCGCTGCCGGGTGGCCGGCTGCCGGGCGGTCGCGCCAGACCATCCCTTCGACGGCCAGGCCGAACCTCCGGCCGGCCCGGCCGGACCCCGGTCCGACCCGGAGGCGGCAGAACCGGTGGAGGCTGAGCGGACCCGCGTACCCGGTGCGCCTGCGGATCCGGCCGACGTCGAACGCCCCGCCCCGCGGGACCAGCCTGAAGCCGCGCTCGCCGAGCCGTTCGGCGACGCGGCGGGGCCGGGTCTCGGCGATCCGTTCGGCGACGCGGCGGGCCTCGCCGATCCGTTCGGCGACGCGGAGGCCCTCGGCGGCAGGTCCAGCGGCGGGGCCGTGCGCCCGCCGCCGTCGGCCTCGGGGGTGGCCCTGCTCCGGGCCTGGCCGGTCGGGCTGGCGATACCGCGGGAGCCCGAGCTCACCTCGTCGCCGCCGTCGACAGCGGGCGGGGCTTCTGGCCGCAGCCGCGACGCGTACGCGTCGCCGGCGGCGGCCTGTCCCTTTCCGCTACTGGCTGCCGCATCAGCCGACGCGGCGGCCGCCGCGGCCGCACCCACGCCGGCGGTCACCCCGGTCGCCACCGCCGCGGCCTGACCCGGGTTGCGGCGGGCCCATCGGGCGGCCCGGTAGCCGGCCACCCCGGGGACGGCTACGGTGGCGGCGTCCAGCGTCGACCTGCGGAAGGTGAGGCTCGCCTCACGCAGGTTGTACTCCGCCCGATCGCTCGAGCCCAGGGTGCCGTAGCCGACGGCGGAGAACAGGTGAGTGAACGGCTTGCGGTAGATGAACACGGCCACGGTGACCAGCGCGATCATCAGGATCTTCAGCGCCCACGGCAGCACCTGGTCCGAGGTGCCCATGATGAGCGAGTAGCAGTACAGCAGCACGCTCAGCACGATCGCGATCGCGACCTGCTTCATCAGCACGCCGACTAGCATCTCGAACCAGCGGATGGCCACGATACGGCCGAACCCCGGGTGGGTCCCGATGATCAGGAAGAACGGCCCGGCCACCAGCAGCAGCAGAAAGCCGAGCTTGAGCACGATCAGGGTCAGCGCGATCAGCAAGATGAGCAGGCCGGCCACCACGGCGGCGAACAACGCGGCGAAGGCGATCTCCAGCCGGGTGGTCCACTGGTCGCCCTGGAACAGCGGGTAGATGCCGGGGTTGTTCTGCTGGATGGAGTTCGCGATTCCGGTGTAGGTGGCCTGCTTGGCCTGGATCAGTCCGGGAGCCGGGGTCTCGTTCGCCGCGATCGCCTGTGCCCACAGCAACTGCCTGCCGTAGGTGTTGACCACGGTCTGAGTGCCGTTACCGGTCGGCGCGTAGCTGGTGGTGCCGAGTTCCCCCCACAGCCACGGCTTGCAGACCAGGACCGACCACAGCTCGTTGGCGTTCTGGTCGACCAGGCCGTTGCC
This sequence comes from uncultured Actinomycetota bacterium, assembly GCA_963808615.1. GTDB lineage: Bacteria > Actinomycetota > Actinomycetes > Streptosporangiales > Streptosporangiaceae > Palsa-504. The sequence continues at coordinate 1,393,682 of CAWEGV010000012.1, read as the reverse complement.
CGAGGTGAAGGCGTAGCTGGAGGTGACGCTCTGCGGGTCCCCGGCGGTGATCGGCAGGCAGTTGCTGTTGGCCGGGTCCGGAAGCTTGGCAAACGCGGTATTGAGCACCGCGGTGGTGCCGTCCGACACGGTCGTGCCCACCCCGGTGAAGACGGCGGGCCGGCCGATCAGCGCGATGGCGGCGGTGGCGGCGATGACCATCCACAGCGTGCCCTCGATGGTCCGGGTGGCGCGCTTGCGGATCAGGCCCTGCCAGGCCAGCCAGATCGCGCCCAGGATGACCACCGGCGCCAGGTACGGGAAGTAGATCGCGTTGCCCAGCGCGCTGATCAGCTTGTCCACCGCGCCGCGCAGCCAGTTCAGGATGCTGTCGCCCGCCGCGGACTGGTAGACGGTGATCGTCACCCGGTCCAGCGACTTGGCCGCGTCGAAGACCATCCCGGCGACGTTGTTGCCGATCAGCGAGGTCATGTCGGAGCACTGCAGGCCGTGGGCGGCCCAGAACTGGCCGGCGATCCCGTAGTTGTCGTACAGTGTCTTCCCGCCGCCGGCGGCGGCGGGCGGCTCGACCATCGCGTCGATGCCGCCGGTGGCCTGCTCGGGCTCGGGCAGCGAGGGCTCGCAGATGTTGTTCAGGTCGCCGACGATCCCGCTCGAGCCTGCCGAGCACAGCCCGACCAGCCCGCCGATATCACCGATGCCCGGCACCTGGCAGACTCCCCCCGGCAGGGCCGGCGTGACCATCGAGGTGAGTGTTGCCTGCGTTATCTCATGCGGGCGGACCTCGGGGTGAGTGGCCGCGAGCGCGGGACTGCCGACCGCGAGCAGCACCCCGGCGATCAGCAGCACCCGTACGACCCAGCGCGCGGCGCGGCGGCCTCGCGTCCTGGCGGCATCACGCTGCCGCGCGCGGCGCTGGAACGGGGTAGAAGGGACAACCATCGGACGAGCTCCGGTTTCTGCGTTCACGACGGCGCTTCGGCCGCCGACGTGCTGACTACCGAGGAGCCGGCCGCCGTGTTGGCCGGAGATGGGGGTGGCGCGTCCGCGCCGGCGGGGCCGGTATCCCGCGGGTTCGACGATCCGGGCTGGCTGGCCCGGCCCCGGGTGGGGTTGGTATCGATCCAGTCCCGCAGCTCGTCGGAGACCAGATCGATCCCGATGCGGCCGGCCCGGTCATCCAGGTCGCGGAAGATGCACTCGCCGTTTCCGAGCGCCCGGAGCACGGCCTTGTGCTCATCGGACGGCGCGACCCCGAGCAGCGACATGACGTTCGCCACCTCGCCGCGCTCAGTCGAGCGGAACGCGAAGACGCTGGACAGGCAGTTGGTCACCTGCTCGTTCAGCAGGTCGCCGGCGTTCTGCGAGACCAGGATCAGCGCGGTGTTGCGCGACCGGCCCATCCGCGATACCTCCGGCACCAGCTTGGCGCCCTCGGGAGTGGAGGTGATCGCCCAGGCCTCGTCCAGGAAGATGGCCTTCGGCGCGGTGCGGTCGATGCCGTTCAGCAGCTTGCGGGCGAACTGGGACACCAGGTAGAGCAGGGCCACCGACAGCCGCTGTTCGTAGGAGTAGTCATCCCGGCTGACCGTGGTGTCCGGCAGCGTCAGCCCGGCCAGCGTGAACACCGTGGTCCAGCCCTCGGCATCGATCTGCTGGCCCACCGAGGGAGCGAAGCACAGCCGGGCCAGCCGCATCTCGGAGATCGACCGCATGACCGCGCCGGTGTTTTTCCAGGCCGGATCGTCGGCCTGCTCCAGATGCCTGATGACCTTGCCCAGGCTGGGCCGTTCGGTCCCGGCGACCGCGCCGACCGCCTGGATCATGGCGCTTTCCCGTTCCTCGCTCATCCTGGGCAGCAGCAGCCGCAGCGTCTCGGTGGCCATCGTCCGTTTCTCGGACAGGTCGACGCCGAAGGAGAACGGGTCGAGCAGGCCGGGGGCGGCCGCGCCGAGCGGCAGCACGCGTGCCTTACGGCCCTGCCGCTTCAGGTACTCCACCAGCGATTCCGCGTCACCCTTCGGGTCGATGACCGCGACGGTCGCGCCGCGCAGGGCCAGCTGGTAGATGAGCAGCAGGGCCAGCGTGGTCTTGCCGCCGCCGGGCTCACCGGTGATGGCGATCGCGGTCGGCCGGTTACGCGCCGCCGCGAGCAGCGGGTCGAAGTGCACGATGGACCGGGCCCGGCCGAGAGTCTCGCCGATGTACGGCCCGATCCAGCCTGCCCCCACGTCGGGGCGGTCGCCGAGTTCGACGGTGGCGGTCGGCAAGCCGCCGGCGATCGTGTACAGCGGCTGGCGCTGGACGTAGGAGTTCAGCCGGATCCGCTCGCCGGGCAGCGATTCGCACAGCAGCGAGAACTGGTCTCCGGTCGAGTTGACCAACTCGACCCCGATGTCGCGGTAATGCTCGATGACCGCCTCCACCCGGCGGACGCACAGGTCCCGGTCCGGAGCGGTCACGGTGAGCCGGTGCCAGCCGTAGACAAACGGCAGGCGCTCCTTGGTGATCCCGTGTTCGAGCATCCGGGCGGCGGCGATCTGCTCGGCCAGCGCGATGGGCGCCTCCGCCCCGGCCTCACGGATATGCGCGTCCATGTCGCGGGCGTGGGCCAGACGGCGGCTGACGTCCTTGCTCGCCTTGGCGGGCGGGATGAGCTTCATCCGGGAGCTGATCTCGACCGGGAACGGCAGCGCATCGGCGTAGTGCAGCCACGGCTCGCCGTCGGGGAATGACATCAGATCGGGGAACCGGGCGAAGGAGATGAAGGCGGCGTAGGACTCGCCGTTCACGTGCTCCAGGCCGAGCATGGTGCGCCCGTTGTGTATCTGGCCCTCGAAGAGGGTGTCGATCTCCCCCGTGCCCCACCTTCTCCGCTTGGTCGCGGACGGCGCTGACTCGTTCGGTGCCATCAGCGTGTGCCTGATCAGCCAGGCGATCTCGCCGTTGCTGGCGTGCCTGGCCGCCAGCGCGCTGGCGTTCAGGGCCCGGCCTAGCCGTTCGGCCGCCTCAGTCCATTTGCCGATCTCGGCCCCGCTGACGGCCTCGTCGATCAGTCCCAGTCCCCGCTCACCCCGGTTGTACGCGCTGATGAACTGGGACAGCATCCCGCCGGACAGCTGCGCCCGCATGCCGCGCTGGCCGAGCCGGACGCCGAGGTAGATCTCCTTGGCCCAGAAATCCTTGGACCAGACGTGCTGGTAGGCCTGTTCCAGGTACTCGCGCCAGCCCGGGCCCCCGTCCGATGTCGCGTCCAGCCCGGTCGCCCACGCGTGCGCAGGGTACGACCGGTGCGCGATGCGCAGGTGAACCTCGGCGTCGGCCATCCTGATCGCGGCCAGCGCCACGGTGACGTTGGTCGCCAGCGCCTCCCGCTCCTCCGGGGTGGTGAACTCGTACGAGACCGAGGGAATCCGGTAGTAGGCCCAGGCGTGGGTGTCGGTGAGCAGGACGCGGTCATCGAAATACCTGATGCTCAGCCGGGCGCGGCCGCGGGAAGCCCTAGGCCGGCTGGATTCCCTAAACCCCTTAGTCCGGGTGCTCACCAGCACTCCTTTCCCGAACGGAGGTTCGCGGCCCCGCAGTTCTGGGCTCCAGGCCCGCGACCAGCACGCCGGCCAGTGCGGTGTAGGCGAGCCTGGTCTGCGGTTGCAGTTCGGCCGGGGTGGCCGGCCAAGGGGACAGCCGATCGTCCCAGGGCACCCGGACGATGGCCCGGCAGCGGCCCCTGGCCACGGATTCGGCCAGCAGCACGTCCTGGCTAATCCGGCTGCCCACCCCGTTGACCACGGTCACGGCGCGCGCGGCGAGGCCGTGGTATCCGTGCGCGGTCAGCCACTGCTGGGTGTTGGCCAGCGAGGTCGCCGCGTCCGGGCTGGCGGGCACGACCAGCACGAGCTGGTCCGCCAGCCGGAGCACCCGGGTAAGCCCGGACGGGGCCGGGTCGATCATGGTCAGCGGATACCGCGCGGCCAGCAGGCCGGCCAGCCGCTGATAGTCTTCCGCGGCAAGCGGGTGCGCAGCGCTGATTCCCGGGCCGGTCCCCGGCGGGGCGAGGGCGATCACGTCGAGCCGGGGCCCGGAATCGCCGCGGCCCGGTCGCGTCCTGAGCCCGCGGCGGGCTGGTTCGGCCCCGGGGTCCTCCCGGGGCTGTGCGTCCGGTCCGGAGTGCGCGAGCAGCGCCGTCACCGAGGTCGCCGGAGCGATACAAGCGGCAAGCGAGGCATCGCCGGGATTGAGGTCGAGCGCGGCGACGGGGACTTCCCGCACGTCGGCCAGCACCCGCCCGATCATCAGGGCAGTCACGGACTGCCCGGCGCCGCTGGTGCAGCCGAGCACGGCAATCCGGCGGGGCCCGGCCAGCGGCCGCCTGGCCCGCTCACAATCCACCGCCTGCTGGTTGCGCTGGCCGGGGCCGTGGCCGCCGGTGACCACCTTGACCTGGCGCTGCCAGCTGGTATCTTCCTGGCTGCCCGGGCCGCTCAGCGCCCGCTCGACCGATGGCACCGGCCGGCCCGCGTCAAGGTCGACGAACAAGGCCGCCACCTTGGCCGCCATGGATCGCCTGGGCGCGGCGGGCACGGGCGTCGCGCGCCTGGGGGTCGCCCGCGACGGTGGCGCGGGCGCGGCGTGGGGCACCGGTGCGGAAAGGAACGCGGCGGCCAGGCCCGGGTCGGGAAGGGGCTCAAGCTCGAGGGCGGGATCAGCTCCGGACCCGGCGTCAGCCAACGGACTGACGTCAGCTTCCGGAGCACCGTGAGTTTCCGGAGCGCCGTCAGCTTCGAGGTCCGGGCCGACTTCCGGGAAGGCGCCGACCTCGGGGAACGGGCCGACCTCGGGGAAGGCGCCCGCCGCCGGGAATGCGGCGGGCCCGGCCGGCGGCCAGAGGACCGAGGCCACTGCGGGGCGGGGCTCCCACAGGTCGTCTGGGTCTGGTTCGGGGTCATGCGAGACCTCGAGCGCCCTGGACTCGTGCTCGCGGGCGGGCGGCGCAACAGCCCAGGCGGGCCGCTGGGTCACGCCCGGTTCCGGCTGGGCGGGCGCGGACGGACGCGTGTCGGGCTCCGGCGTGGCGGGCCGCTGGCGCCCAGCCCGCGTCCGGCTCGCCTCCGGTTGTGCGGTGGCCCGCTGCGGAACCGATGGCGCCGCCGCGACAGCGGGCGGGGGCGAGACGGCCGGCCGTGACACGGCCGGCGCCGGCCCAGAGGACGGGGACGAGCGGGCTGGCCTTGACGCGGCCGGTGCCGCCGCGACCCGGGACGCGGCGGCGCTTCCCGCCGCGACCGCCATCCGCCGTACCTTTTCGCCCGCCCTGACCCGGGCTGCGACCGCTGTCCGCGGTACCTTCTGGCCCGGCCTGACCCGGGCTGCGACCGCTGCCCGCCGTACCTTCTGGCCCGGCCGGACCCCGGCCGCGGCCTTACGCGTCCGCTCGGGTCGTTCCTCCCGCGGATCCCGGTGCCACACCCGGACAGTCAGGAAGATGCCATCCTTCTCCGCGAACGGTGCCATCCGGCACCAGGTCCGCGGCTCGGCGAGGTACCTGAGCTGAGAGCCGACGAGCTCGGGCAGCCTCTTGCTCTCAATGACCGGGCGGGTGGTCAGCCAGGTGAGCACTCCGGGAGGCAGGATATAAAGCCAGACCACGTTATGGTTGAAGGGCAAGCCAATCGCAACGAGGAAGACAATATAGGGAACGGTAATCCCGGCGAAGACGGCAATCCAGGTGATGGGCAACGGGGCCGGCAGCCGAAAATCGTAAAGCTTGTACAGTCGTTTTTCGATCCGCCAGATATTCGTGTACGTGGGAAGGTCCACTGGGCGCTCCTTGTCGTCAGAACGGGATCAGTGGACTCCGAGCGCGTTGGCTATGCCAGTGGCCAGCGTCTGCACGATGCTGGGCGTGTAGAAGACCACCGCGATGGCCACCGCCAGCACGATGAACTGCACGAACCTGGTGATCTCGCGGGTGAACAGGAAGAAGATCGCCACGATTCCGACGATGCCGAGGAACAACGGCCCGAACAGGCCCTGCAGGTACGTCACGAGGCCTTGCGTGCTCAGGGCCAGCGGAGCCGCCGCGGCGGCGAGATGAGTGGTCATGGGACCTCCCTTCCGGGATCAGATGGCCATCGGGGTGTTGCCAGGTCCGCACCGAGCAGGTGAAGCCGGCGCACGCACCTCGGCTCACGCTGGCGCGGCAGGCCGACCGGATTGCGCGGCCGCGGAGGGCGGGCTCGCTCGGGCCAGCCGGGATGACGCCTGGGGCCGCGGGCGGCGGTGGGGATGGCGCCGGGACCAGCGGAAGCGACCCGGACGCCCGCGAACCCGCAGGCGGTGTGCTGGACCGGCTCGCGGCGGGCGAGCCGGGGGACGGCGATGGCGGCGCGGCCCGTGACGATGTCGGACGCGGGAGGACAGGCGGCAGCGGCGCGAGCACAGCCGGGCACGACGGCGTCAGCCGCCGTTGTCCAGGTCATTTGGCTCCCACCGCCTCAATCGCCGCACTGATTTTATTTACATACCATTTGCCGCTTTGAAGGTCGACGACCGACATGCCGTAGGCCATAGCGAGTTTTGTGACTCCCGACTCACCAGGCCCGGGAACCTGCCAAATGACGGTCACGGTTATCTGCCGGCTGGCGCCGCCCGGCGGAACTTGCAGGCTGGCGATCGAGTCGAACGTCACCGCGCCGCCCAGTCCAGTCAGAGACACACCACGGACCGCGTACCGGTCAAGCGCGCCGCTGTCACCGCTGGCGTAGGCCTGGAAAAAGGCGGGCAGCTCGTTGCTCAGCTCCGTTTGCGCGACCGGGTCAGACCCGCGACTGGGGGCCGCAGCGGGCGAAATCTGCTGCGGTGCTGGCAGCCAGGCGGGCTCACCGGAGATCACCACGCCGCCGCCCGAGGCCGCCACGGGCACGCCGAGCTCCATGAGCTGGCCGTTGACCGTAGCGAGCAGGGTGACCACGGCATGGTGCGCGTCCCGCACCGCGATGCCGGCGACCTGCTCCGACTGCAGTTGCAGCTGGCCTGCCCCGTTCCAGCCGAAGTCCGGGTCGGCGGCTGCGACGCTGGACGGCACGAAGGCCGCGAGCTCCTGCTCCCGCTGAGCCTGGATCGCAGGGCTGACGTTCAGGTAGACCTGCCCGAACTCCGCCGCGTAGGCCTCGGCGAGCATGACGGGATACTGCCCCGTGGCGCGGCCGCCCGGTGCGCCGGGCTGGGGCGCGCTGGCCTGGTTGAACACGATGGTGGTCACGCCCCGGTAGGCGATGATCAGCAGCGCCGACCATAGCGCCAGCCGCAGCGGCCACAGCCGCCACCGGCCGCCCGCGCCGCTCCAGATCCGTCCGGCGCTCGGGTCCGCCGCGGGCGGATCGATCTCGCCGTCGAGCACCGCGCCGTCGAGCACCGCGCCGCCAGAGGTCCGCCGAGCCGAGCAACGGCATGGCCGAAGAGTACTTGCGTGGACGCCCTCCGTTACCGGAGTCGGGTACACGAAACATCGCACCTCCGCACGTTTCCGTGCCCGCTTAGGCAGGCACGGCCCGTCCCTTCGCGCCGGTCCGGTCCGTTTCGTCATTGACTCTCGGTGAAGGACCAGTTACAACCGATCACGTACCGGACACGCATTGGGTTCAATCAAGTTCGTAACGTGTTCAGCTGGGCCGGCGTCGGCCAGCATGCCCGCGCCGGCCGAGCGCCTAGCCGGGTGAGCACGCGGCGTTATGGGCGCCTGCCCCGTCGGTCAGGCCAGGGACGTGGCTGGACGGATGGAAGTCGCCCGTGCGACGGTCCTGGTGGTACGGGATCGGCGGCGGATCGCCGCGGGCTATCCGCGCTACCGCGTCGAGCAGGCGCGCGATGTCGCCCTCGGTGGTGTTGAGGCCGGCGCTGGCCCGGACAGCTCCTGGTATCTGGCTGCGATCGCCGCGGCGTACCTGGTCCCGGAAGCGGCGCACTTCCTCCCGGGTCAGGCCGAGGAGCCGCATCAGGTAGGGATGCGCGCAGAAGCAGCCATGCCGTACGCCGATCGCCTCCTCCGCGGCCAGGCGCGCGGCGACCAGCGCGTGCGGCACGCCCTCGACGGTGAACGTGGCGACCGGCAGCGTCTCGGCCTCGGCATCTGGGCCCAGCAGGCGGATACCGGGAATCGCGGCCAGGCCCTGCCGCAGAGACCGCCCGGCCCGGCGCTCATGGCTGATCAGGGAGGGCCAGCCGATGCCGGCCAGCGCCTGCATCGCGGCGTGCAACGCCACGGCACCGACCACGTTCGGGGACCCGGCTTCCTCCCGTTCGGGCGGGTCGGTCCAGATCACCTCGTCGAGGTCGACGAGGTCCACCGCTCCTCCTCCGGCCAGGAACGGGTCTCCGTCCGCGAAGGCGGCAGCCGGGCCGAGCAGCACCCCGGCGCCGAACGGCGCGTACATCTTGTGGCCGCTCCAGGCCAGGAAGTCCGCGTCGGCAGGCAGCGGCCGGTGCGGGGCCAGCTGGGCCGCGTCTACCACGACCGGGATGCCGCGCTCGTGGGCGGCCATGATGATCTGGTCCAGCGCGGGCATCCATCCGGTGATGTTGGACGCGCCGGTGATGGCGAGCAGGCGGGGCGCGGGCCGCTGGTCGAGCGCGGATACCACGTCATCGGGGCCGAACGTGCCGTCCCGGCCGCACTCGACGTACCGGCAGGTGGCGGCCCGGGACCAGGGCAGCATGTTGGCGTGGTGCTCGGCCACGGTGGTGACTACGACGTCGTCGCGGGCCAGCCGAAGCCGGTAGGCGAGGTGGTTGAGGGCCTCGGTGGTGTTGCGGCAGATGATCGCGACATCGTCGCCAGGGCCGCCGGTCGGTCCGCTCCGGCCGGCCAAGGCGAGAGCGGCCGCGCGCGCGTCCTCGTAGGCGGCGGTGGCCATCTGGGATTTGTGCCCTGCGCCGCGGTGCACGCTGGAATACCACGGAACGAACTCCTGCACCGCGGCCAGCACCGGCCCGAGCGCAGCGGTCGACGCGGCGGCGTCCAGTGACAGGTAGGGTCGTTCGGTGCCATCCGCGCACGCCACCGGGATCCCGTCGCCGACCAGCGGGACGGGCAACTCCCCGAGAACAGCCCGATGGGCCGGATCGTCTTGCCTATGGCTCATCGTGGCTGCACCTCCCGGCAGGCTCTGGTCGGAACTTAACACCTCGTGGAGTCCCGGGTTCCCCGGGTCCCGGGGCTTGTGCTGCACCACAATCCCGTGATGGTCGCCGCGGCCCGCGGGGAGATCGGCGTGATCCTGGTGTTCCAGACCTCCCGTTTCTGGCGGAACCGGCGGGACCGGGCCGAGGGGATCGAGGTCCTCCGCCAAGCCGGGGTGTCCCTCATCGCCACCAAGGGGCCGTCGCTGGACATGAGCACCGCCTACGGCCGGGGCATGGCCGGGCTGCTCGGGGAGTCCGACACGATGGAAAGCGAGGTCAAGGCCGAGCGGCAGCAGCTCGCCGCGTTCCGCCGGGCAGAAAACGGTCAGCCTCCGGCCGGGGTGCGGCTCACCGGGTACACCGTGGCCGGCGTGGTGGCCGAGCACGAGGCTGCGGTGGTGCGGCAGATGTTCACCCGGTTCCACGCGGGCGACTCGCTGCGCGGCATCGTGGCCTGGCTGACCGAGCAGGCCGTGCCCACCAGGTCCGGGCGGCGTGCTCGGCGACGGTGAACCCGCCAGGTGCCGGGGCCAGGGCGAGCGCCGCGGACAGGGCGGCCCGGATCCGCGGCTTGTTCAGGTCGACCCCGGCGATCGTGCCGGTCCCGGTCCGAGCGGGCAGCGGCAGTTCATCCAGCACCCCGTCGGGCAGGAAGCCGATGTCGGCGCAATCTAGCGTGGTGGCGAACCGGTCCGCCATCCCGGCGAGCAAGGTGATGATCTGGGCGAAGTTGTCCAGGCTGCGGCGGCAGCGCAGCTCTTTGGTGTTGTGCACGGTGGCCTCGAAGCGCAGCACGTGTTCGCCCTCGGTGTAGGCCTTCAGCTGGAACCCGCTGCGTTCCTGCTCGGCCAGGTCCACGCCGTCAACCTGATCCGAATGGACGCCTGGTAGACCAGCAGGCCCCTCGACCGGACCCGGACCACCCACCTGCAGCGGCTCGACCTCGCCGCCTGACCCAAATAAGCCAACAGGGTCTGCCACCCTTCGACCTGCTGCTTCTGGCGTCCGAGTCTCAATACGGCGACCGAGTGGACACGATCCGGACAAGAAATTGATGCTGTCCGGATGTGGCGAGCCCTGACGCGCATCCGCGAGCAGCATTCCGAAACGGCGGGCCATGCGGGCTGGCGGTTCGCGCAGCCGGTGCAGCGGGGCCTGCCAGGACTCGTCCAGGTTTAACTGTCGCGGGCGATCCTGGCAGTCAGCAGCGGTCCAGCGCGCCAGCGGTCGGCAGGCCCAGGGAAGTGCAAGCAATGTCTACGGCGATGTGAGCAACGGAGCTCAGCTGCGCCGCCACGAAGGGGTACACATGTTTGAACACAGACGCAAACGGCGCGTCGCGGGAGGGGCGGCGGCGCTGGCCGTGACTGCGCTGGTGGCCGCGGCCTGCAGTTCCAGCCCCAGCTCGCCAAGCACCTCGACGACGTCAGTTAAGGGCGCGGTGGCGACGCTGACTAACGTCAGCGGCAGCGGGGCTAACTGCATGTTCCCGATGGAGACCACGAACTGCTACAGCGTCATCAACTACGAGAACTTCCAGTACCTGCAGGTCCGGCCGCTGTACATGTTCGGCGGGAACAGCAACACCTCGATCTCGGTGGACACCACGGACAACCTGGGCCCCGCCGCGGCGCCGGTATACAGCAACGGCGGCAAGACCGTCGTGATCAATCTCAAGCCGTCCTGGAAGTGGTCGAACGGCCAGCCCGTCAACGCCCAGGACGTGATCTTCTTCATGAACCTGCTGGAGGCCAACAAGGCCAGCTACGCCGGGTATACGCCAGGCCTGCTGCCCGACAACCTGGTGTCGTACAAGGCCACCGGCCCTGACCAGGTGACGTTCCAGCTCAAGCAGGCCTACTCCAGCATCTGGTTCACCTACAACCAGCTGGCGATCCTGTACCCGTTCCCGCTGACCTGGGACACCACCTCCACCACGGGCAAGGCGGACAGCGGCGGCTGCCTCACCGACAGCGCCGCCGACGGCTGGGCCAAGTGCAAGGCGGTGTGGGGGTTCCTGGACGCCCAGAACAAGGCCACGTCCAGCTACGCGACCAACCCGCTGTGGCAGGTCGTGGACGGACCGTACAAGCTGACCTCCTACGACGTCAGCGGCAACTACACCCTGGTACCGAACACGGCCTACTCGGGCGCACCGAAGCCGCAGGTCACGCTGAAGTTCGAGGAGGCGACCAGCGACGCGGCGGCGTACACCGGCCTGAAGACCGGCCAGTACAGCACCAGCTTCCCGACCTCGGTTCCGCTCGGGGACCTGGCGCCCGCGGCGAGCAACGGCACGTTCCTGCCGCCGTCGAACCCGCTGGCATCGCAGAACTACGCACTGGACCGGGAGTTCGAGTTCGGCACCGGGTTTGCCTACATCAACTTCAACAACCCGACGTACGGCCCGGTGTTCGAGCAGCTGTACTTCCGCCAGGCGCTGATGTACCTGAACGACCAGCTGGGCATGGCCGCGGCGGGCGGCCGTGGGTACGCCTACCCGACCCCGGCGGGGGTCCCGCCGTACCCGCGCAGCCAGTGGGTGACGCCGGCCATGACCGCGAACAGCGGCCAGGGCCCCTACCCGTACAACGTGGCGGAGGCCCAGTCGCTGCTCGCCGCGCACGGCTGGAAGGTCGTCGGGGGGGTGCTGACGTGCCAGAGCTCGGCGTGCGGCAGCGGTGTCAAGGTTGGCACCCAGGCCAAGTTCAGCCTGCTGTACACCTCGGGAGTCGCGTTCCAGCAGTCATCGGTGACGATCCTGAAGTCCGGCCTCGCGCAGGCGGGCATCCAGCTGACGCTGGTTCCCGAGACCTTCGACACGCTGCTGAAGTACACCATCCCGTGCCACGGCTCCGGCTGCACCTGGACATTCCTGAACCTGGGCGGCTGGCTGTTCAACGGCCCGGGCTTCGAGCCCACCGGCGAGCCGCTGTACCAGAGCGGCGCGCCGAACAACTCGGGTGGCTACAGCGACCCGAGGATGAACTCGCTGATCAACGCGACGCACACCAGCAACAGCATCTCGGCGTTCTTGAACTACGCCACCTACACGGCGCAGCAGGTGCCGTCGCTGTGGATGCCGTGGCAGACGAACGTGATCGCTGTGTCCAACAACATGCACAACGTCACGATGAATCCGCTGCTCACCTTCTACCCCGAGTTCTGGACCTGCAGCACCAAGAACTGCTGATCCAGTTCTGAGGTCGAAGCGCTCCGGAACCGGTCGCCGCGCTGGCGCCAGCGCGGCGGCCGGACCGGAATCCGGGGTGTTGTGAGTACGGCCAGGCCGCGCACTAGAAAGGAGCCCGATGCGAGCTGTTGGCAGCGTCGCCAGATCCGCCCGCAGGCGGCGCGAAGGGGGGATCCCGGCGTGACCGGCTATCTCATCAGGCGCGTCCTGCAGACCATCGTGGTCACGGTCATGGTGACCATCGTCGCGTTCCTGCTGCTGCACGCCGTCCCCGGCGGTGAGGTCCGGGCGATCCTGGGCGTCCGGGCGAACCCTGCGGAGATCGCCAGCTTTTCCAAAGAGTGGGGCTTCGACCAGCCGCTGTACGAGCAGTACGGCAAGTGGATCTGGCAGATGCTGCACGGCAACTTCGGTTATGACCTGTCGCGCAACGCGACGGTCGCCAGCCTCATGGTGCCCGCCCTGGTGCGCACGATCGTGCTGGCGGTAATCGGCACCTTGGCCGGCCTGCTGATCGGCGTCCCGCTCGGGATCTACCAGGCGGTCCACCGGTACACGGTGACAGACCACGTGGCGACGGGCATCTCGTTCATCGGCTACGGCGCCCCGACGTTCTTCGTCGGGATCCTGCTAGTCAACTGGTTCTCCGTCGAGGTGCACATCTTCAACCTCTACAACCCGGGCAATTCGCTCCTGTCACAGCCGGGCGCGCTGGTGCTGCCGGTGATCACCTACGCGTTCGTGGCGTTCGCTCTCTGGAGCCGGTTCATGCGCTCCTCGGTGATGGACAACATCATCCAGGACTACGTGCGGACCGCGCGCTCGAAGGGCGCCAGCGAGCGCCGGGTGATCTGGGGCCATGTCTTCCGTAATTCGCTGATCTCGATCGTGACCCTGCTCGGCCTGCAGCTGCCGCTCATCCTCGGCGGCGCGGTGTTCATCGAGGTCGTGTTCAACTACCCGGGCATGGGCCTCCTGTTCGTCCAGTCGGCGCTCAACACCGACATCCAGCTGATGCTCGCGATCATCGTGCTGACCACGCTGGTGACGATCGTGGGCAACCTGCTCGCCGACATCACCTATGCCGTGCTCGACCCGAGGGTGAGGTACGCCTGATGGCCATGCCGCATGCTGAGCCGGTTGCGCCGGGCACGGTCGTCACCGAGGCGCCCCCGTCCGCCCCGGCCGGCGGCCAGGCCCCCGCCAAGCCGCGCAGCCTGTTGCGCCGCGGCTGGGAGGTGTTCGCCGAGAACAAGCTGGCCCTCGCTGGCCTCGGCTTCGTGATCTTCATCCTGCTGTTCTGCTTCGTCGGCCCGCACATCTACGTAACCCAGCAGGTCAGCACGCCGCTCCAGGACGCCTACTGCCACCCGAGCGGTAGCCATCTGCTCGGCTGCACCGCCCTCGGCTACGACGTGCTCGGCCGGCTCATGGTGGCCGGCCAGAACTCGCTGATCGTCGGCTTGGCCGCCGCGGCGGTCGCCTGCACGTTCGGGGCGATCTACGGCGCGGCCTCCGGGTTCATCGGCGGCGTGGTCGACACGGTCATGATGCGGATCGTGGACGCGGTGCTGTCGATCCCGTACATTCTCGTGATCGTCACGTTGGTGGTGCTGCTCCACCCGAGCACGTCCACCCTGATCGGATTCATCGCCCTCATCTACTGGCCACAGCCGGCCCGGCTGGTGCGCGGCGAGACGCTGACGCTGCGCACCCGCGAGTACGTGCAGGCCGTCAAGGTGGCCGGCGGCGGGCGGAGCCGGGCGATGTTCCGGCACATCATGCCCAACGCGGTCGGGGTCATCATCGTCCAGGGGACGTTCGCGGTGGCGGACGCGATCTTGATCCTGGCCGGCATCGGCTTCCTGGGCTTCGGCATCGCGCCGCCGGCCACCGACTGGGGCTCGATGCTGTCCGACGGCCTGACCTACATCACCCTGGGCTACTGGTGGCTGATCTACCCGGCCGGCCTGCTGATCATCGCGACCTGCGTGTCCTTCAACTTCATCGGCGACGCGCTCCGCGACGCCTTCGAGACCCGGCTGCACCGGCGGTAAAAGAGGTGACCGTGGTGGCGCCACTGCTGGAGATAACGGACCTGCGCACCGAGATCAAGCTGCGCGAGGGAGTCGTGCACGCCGTGGATGGCGTCTCGCTCTCCGTGGACCCGGGCCAGACGCTGGGCATCGTGGGCGAGTCGGGCTGCGGCAAGACGATGACCGCGCTGTCCGTCATGCGGCTGCTGCCGCCGGGCGGCGAGATCGCGGGCGGCAGCATCAGGCTCAACGGCGAGGAAATCAGCGCACTGCCGGAAGGCGACCTGCGCAACATCCGGGGCAACGAGATCGGCATGATCTTCCAGGACCCGCTGACCTCCCTGAACCCCACGATGACGGTCGGGAACCAGATCGCCGAGGCCGTGCTCCTGCACCGCGACGTGTCCAAGGTACAGGCGATGGAACGGGCCGTCGAGGTGCTGGACCTGGTCGGCCTCCCGCGGGTCAGGGAGCGGATCAAGGAGTACCCGCACCAGCTCTCCGGCGGTATGCGACAGCGCGTGATGATCGCGATGGCGCTGGCCTGCGAACCCAAGCTGCTGATCGCCGACGAGCCCACGACGGCGCTGGACGTCACCATCCAGAAGCAGATCCTGGAACTGATCGACGACCTGCGGCGACGCCTGCGGATGGCCGTCATTCTGGTCACCCACGACCTGGGCGTGATCGCCGGCCGGTCCGACCGGGTGGCGGTCATGTACGCCGGTAAGATCGCCGAGGTCACCGACACCGAGACCCTGTTCACCCGGCCGCGCCACCCCTACACCGAGGCGCTGTTCCAGTCGCTGCCGGACAAGGCCGCGGAGGTCGGGCAGCGGCTGTACTCGATTCCCGGACTGCCGCCGGACCTGGTCAACCCGCCGGCCGGCTGCCGGTTCGCGCCGCGCTGCCGGTATGCGGCCGACCGGTGCCGGGAAGAAGAGCCCCTGCTGATGGGCGAGGTGGCGGGCCACGAGTTCCGCTGCTTCTACCCGGTGGGCCCGCCAGAACGGCCAGAGAAGGGCAGGCTGGCCGCCTACGACCGCGCGACGGGCGAGGCTCCGCCAGCCGGGCCGGGCATCGGCGGCGTGCTGCTGGACATCGACCACCTGGTCAAGGACTACCCGATAACCAAGGGCGCGGTACTGCAGCGGCGGGTCGGCTCGCTGAGCGCGGTGGCCGACGTGAGCTTCAACATCCGCAGCGGCGAGACCTTCGGCCTGGTCGGCGAGTCTGGCTGCGGCAAGACCACGATCGGCAAGGTCGTGGTGGGCCTGGAGAAGCCGACCGGCGGCGCGATCAGCTTCGACGGCAAGGACCTGTCGAAGAGCAGCGCCCGCGGGTACCGCAGGGAGCGCAGGAACATCCAGCTGATGTTCCAGGACTCCTACGCCTCGCTCGACCCCAGGATGAGGGCCGGCGCGCAGCTGCGCGAGCCGCTGGTCATCCAGCACATCGGGTCCCGGCACGAACAGGCCAAACGGGTCGCCGAGATGCTGGACAAAGTCGGCCTGCCGCGGACCGCGGCCGAGCGCTACCCGCACGAGTTCTCCGGCGGGCAGCGGCAGCGGCTCGGCTTCGCCCGGGCGCTGATGCTGAACCCGCGGCTGATCGTCGCCGACGAGCCGGTGTCCGCGCTGGACGTGTCCATCCAGGCGCAGGTCCTGAACATGATGAAGGAGCTGCAGCGCGACTTCGGGCTCACCTACCTGTTCATCTCCCATGACCTCGGGGTGGTCAGGTACCTGTCCGACCGGATCGGCGTCATGTACCTGGGCAAGCTCATCGAGATCGGCCCGGCCGAAGAGGTATACCTGCGGCCGGCGCACCCGTACACCAAGGGCCTGCTCGACTCCGCGCCGGTCGCCGATCCCGAGCTGGAGAAGGTCAAGGTGAGCGAGGGCGTCCGGGGCGAGCTGCCCAGTGCCATCCACCCGCCGTCGGGCTGCCGGTTCCGGACCAGGTGCCCGTTCACCCAGGAGATCTGCGCGGACGTCGAGCCGCCGATGAGGCCGTTTGCTGGCGAAAGCCACCTCGCGGCCTGCCACTTCCCGCTGGAGATCCCGGCGGCCGCCGGGGTGAGGGTGTCGCAGTAGTGCGCGAGCGTGTTCGGCGCGCCCAGCAGGGGAAACGTGAGATGGTCGACCGCCGCGTCTCGTGGAGCGAGACCGAATCCCGGCAATTGTCGCGGGCTTCCGCCCTATTATGCAGGAGAACGTTGGTGATTGTGAAAGGCCGAGTGCTGGTCGTCGATGATGATGCTGCCCTGGCGGAGATGCTCGGCATCGTGCTGCGCGGCGAGGGTTTCGAGCCGGTGTTCGTCGCCGACGGTGACAAGGCCATTGAGGTGTTCCGGGCCACCAAGCCGGACCTCGTCCTGCTCGACCGGATGCTTCCCGGCCTGGACGGCATCGACGTGTGCCGGCAGATCCGGGCCGAGTCCGGGGTGCCGATCGTGATGCTGACCGCCAAGAGCGACACGGTGGACGTGGTGCTCGGGCTAGAGTCGGGGGCCGATGACTACATCGTCAAGCCGTTCCAGTCCAAGGTGCTGATCGCCCGGATGCGGGCCAGGCTGCGGCGCACCGACGAGCCGGCGCCGGAGACGTGGTTATCCGGGGAAAGGGCTGGCCGTGAGCCAGAGTTGGGCGGTGGCGTGTGCGCGCCAAGGCCGCCAGCGGTCGGCGAGGCACTGCGCTTGTTGCGGCGTGACCGGCTGCCCGGTGGCGTGTGCGAGGGCGGACAGGAGCGCTGGGCTGGTAGCTGGGAAGGCGTCGCGCTCGCCGAGGCGCAGGGCAAGGTGCTGCCCGACTTCCGCCCCCACGCAGCCGGTCTCGGTTATCGATTTGAGCAGCATCCCCGGCCGGTTCCCGCGGTCGAAGGTCACCGCGTCGCTGATGGCGGCCCTGGCGAAGGCGTGGACGGCGAAGATGCAGGCTGCGCCGAGGCCCAGCCCGCTCAGGTCGGCGGAGGCAAGTACCGGCGGAGGCGGGAACGCGTGGGTCAGGCCGAATGCGCGCAGGCCGGGAACGGGAGAGCCGTAACAGTCCACGATTTGCCGCATGATCTGTCCCGCGCCGGCGGGGCCGGCGTGCTCAGCCACGATGGCCTGTATTCCGGTTTCGAACAGATCCCACGTGCCCGGTGGTCTTATGCCCGGCCGGCTCCGGACCAGGTGACCGAGGATCGGGTCGGCGCCAAGAGCGCCATTTGCGGGGTTGACATCCGCGTCCAGGTTGAAGATTCGCCGGGCGCGGTGGGCGATGTGGATCAGGCCAGCCCAATGCGGCAGGTGTGCTTGGAGCACCAGATGCTCCGGCCCGCATGGCGAGAGTTCGAGGACGCCTGGGTCATCGTCGATGACGACGGTTCGCCGGTAGCTGCCGGCCGATACATGCTCCACCCCGGCGATGCTGTGAGCCTCCATGTAGCTGAGCATCGCGTCCCAGTCGAAGGGGGGCTGGTAGGGCAACCTCAAGGCGATGCCGGCGTCGGCTACCAGCCGGTCGCGGACCCGGCGGCGGGCGCGCAGCTCGCTTGGCGTGGCATGGAAGATGTCCTGGCAGGCGCGGTTGAACTGCCGGAGACTGCCGTACCCCGAGGCGAACGCGATATCGGAGATGGGCATGTCGGTATCGTCGAGCAGCCTGCGCGCGAAATGCGCCCGGGTCGATCGGGCCAGCTGGTCGGGTGTCAGGCCCAGGTACTCGGTAAACAACCGCCGAAGGTGCCGGCCGGAGATGCCGAGCTCAGCGCCGAGCTCATTCTCGGTGGCGTTGTCCAGAATCCCGTCGACAATGAGCCGGACCGCGCGGCATACCAGCTCCGGGGCCGCTTCGTGGGAAACCGAGGGGTGAAGGCGGTACGGGCGGCAGCGCAAACAGGCCCGGAATCCGGCCGCCTCGGCCGCTGCCGCCAGCGGGAACGCACGCGTGTGGGCGCGGTTGGGGTGAGCGCCGCAGCCCGGCCGGCAATAGATGCTGGTCGTGACGACCGCGCTGAAGCTCCCCACATGCTGATGATGGCGGCCTGGCGCGGCCCCGCGCGAGACGGATCCGGACACGATGATCCCGCCGGGGACGCCCGCCCGGGCACCCCGCTCACCCGCAGCGCCGTAGCACGCCTGGTCACCAGGCATACCGCCACCGCCAGGCACCGGTGCCCATCCCTGGTCACCAAGCACCCCACACCCCACGTCCTGAGACACGCCTGCGCCCTTGAACTTCTGAGATCCGGGGTGGACTGCGCGGTGATCGCGCTATGGCTGGGCCACGAACAGGTCGAGACCACCAGCCGGAACTACCTCCACGCCGACATGTCGATCAAGGAACGAGCCCTCGCCCGCACCGCTCCCCTGCACACCAGGCCGGGACGCTACCCGGCTTCCGACCACCTCCTCGCCTTCCTCGACAGTCTCTGATTATGCCGCCCCCGCGCACTGAAGTCCGCTGCTCAGGCCGCGGGCCGTCGGCCAGAGCGCATAATCCTCCAGGCTGCATAGTGGCGCTTCCACCTCGCCCGCGAGCACCAGCGGATCTACCCCGGCACGGCGCGGGGCCAGTACACGCTCGGGGCGTGACCCGCCCTCTCACTCGAAACGAGCTGCACCCATACCGTTTAGCTTGGTGGACCAGCTGTGGCGAGCTACTGCGGCCTCCCACCTGCAGCTTCGCAAGCATGTAACCGGCTGGCTCAGCTTGGGCAACGCGCGGGTGACCCGAAGATCGTGCGCAAGGGCCAGAGCCGGCTGAAGGGTCCAACGACCCGGACGATCGCGTTGTATGCGCGGGGATGACCGTCCGCGACATTAAGGCCCACCTGGCCGAGGTTTATGGCGTCGAGGTGTCCCACGAGACCGTCGCCAAGGTCACCGACGTAGTGGTGGAGGAGAGAAGGTGCGGTCCTGGCAGGCCCGGCCGCTCGATCCGGGGCGGTTTCTAGCGATCCTTGGTCGCTAGGATCGTCGCGAATCCGGACTGTCCCTGGCAGCTGCCAGTTAGCGGAATACACGCGACACAAGCTTGATGCTTAACTGCGTTCGCCTGGGTGGTTACCGCTCGGCGGTCGTGTCTATTGCTTGTGAGATATTGGGCTAAAACGGAATTCCACCACGTCGCCGTCGCGCATGACGTAGTCCTTGCCTTCGATGCGGGCCTTGCCCGCGGCGCGGGCGGCGGGCACAGAGCCCGCCGCGATCAGGTCGTCGTATGAGACCACTTCGGCCTTGATGAAGCCACGCTGGAAGTCGCTGTGGATGACGCCGGCCGCCTCCGGGGCGGTGGCGCCGATCTTGATCTCCCAGGCCCGGGCCTCCTTCGGGCCCGCGGTGAGGAACGTCTGCAGTCCGAGCGCACGGAACCCGGCCCGGGCCAGCTGGGCCAGGCCGGGCTCGCCGAGGCCGGCCTCGGCGAGCAGTTCGGCGGCCTCCTCCTCGGGCAGTTCGGTCAGGTCGGCTTCGGTCTTGGCGTCGAGGAAGACCGCCTCGGCGGGCGCGACCAGTGTGGACAGGCGCTTGCGCAGGTCGGCGTCGGTGAGTTCGCCCACGTCGCAGTTGAACACGTAGAGGAACGGCTTGGCCGTCAGCAGCTGCAGCTCGCGCAGCACGGCCAGGTCGATGTCCGCGGCGGAGGCGCCGGCCCACAGGGTGACCCCGGTATACAGGAGCTTCTCGGCAGCCGCCGCGGCCTCGGCCACCCGCGCCCGCCCGGGATCCTGGCCCGACTTGGTCTCCTTGGCCAGCCTGGGCAGGGCCTTCTCCAGCGTCTGCAGGTCGGCCAGGATCAGCTCGGTGACGACCGTCTCGATGTCGCGCTCGGGCGAGATGTCGCCGTCCACATGGGCGACGTCCGGGTCCGCGAACACCCGCACCACCTGGCAGATCGCGTCGGTCTCCCGGATATGAGCCAGGAACTGGTTGCCGAGTCCCTGCCCCTCCGAGGCCCCGCGGACCAGGCCCGCGATGTCGGTGAACCGCACGCTGGCGGGCACGATCCGCGCGGAGTCGTACAGCTTGGCCAGCTCGGCCAGGCGCGGGTCGGGCACGCCCACCACGCCGACGTTCGGCTCGATGGTGGCGAACGCGTAGCTGGACGCGAGGGCCCCGGCCCGGGTCAGCGCGTTGAACACGGTGGACTTGCCCACGTTGGGCAGGCCGACGATGCCGATGGACAGGCTCACCCGCGCGAGTCTAGTCCCGCGCGGGAACCGCACCGATGGCCCATCGGTGCGGTTAGCCCAGGGCGGGAACCAACCCCAGGCTTGACCCTTGTTGACCGATTGTGCTAGTTTCTGACCATGTGGTCAGAAAATGGAACGGACGGTCAGCCCAGGGGCCGGACCTTCATCGAGACCGCACGCCGGGCGCAGATCGTGGCGGCCGCCATCGACACCCTGGCCGAGCTGGGCTACGGGCAGGCCTCGCTGGCCCGGATCGCCGAGCGGGCCGGCACCAGCAAGGGCGTGATCATCTACCACTTCGGCAGCAAGGACGACCTGGTCAGAGAGGTGGTCGCCGAGCTGTCCGCCAAGGGCCGGGCCTATCTGGGCCCCCGGCTCGAGGCCGAGTCGACCGGCGCGGGCATGCTCCGCACCTATATCGAAGCCAACCTGGCCTTCGTCCGCGAGAACCGCAGCCACGTCGCCGCGGTGGTGGAGATCGCGCTCAACGCGCGCAGCGCCGACGGCCACCCGCTGTACGACATGTCCATCCGCGAGGAGGGGGCTGCGGCGCTCAGGCAGTTGCTCGGCTACTTCCAGGGCACCGGCGAGTTCCGGGCCGACTTCGACCCCGCGGTGATGGCGATGGCCATCCGCGCCACTCTCGATGCCGTGCCGGCCAGACTCGCCCGCGATCCCGGTCTGGACCTCGGTCACTATGGCCGCGAGCTTGCGGCCTTGTTCCATATCGCCACCCGGCCCGAGGGGAGCGACCCCGGGGCCACCCGCCCGTCGTCAGTGGAGGAGACATGAAACCCTACTTCGAAACCAGCCACCTGGCCGGTGTGCTGCTCCTGATCGTCACGATGGCCTGGGGCATGATGGAACTCGCCCACGCCAGCAACACCCGGGCCGGTGCCACCAGGGCCGGCGGAGGCGGCCGGAGGCTCGCCGTCATGCCCGTGGTGCTCGCCGCGAGCGTCATGCTCTACCTGGCCCCGCCCGTCGTCCCGGCGGCCACGGTCCGGCCCGCCGCCGCCGCCTTCGCCGCCGGCCTGGTGGTCCTGCTGGGCGGGCTGGTGCTGCGCGGGTGGTCGATCAAGACGCTGGGTGAGTACTTCACCGGCAGGGTCATGGTCAGCGCCGACCAGCCGGTGATCGCCGCCGGCCCCTACCGGCTGCTGCGCCATCCCAGCTACACCGGGCTGCTGCTGGCCTGCGCCGGGGCCGGCCTGGCCTCGGCGAACTGGGTGGCCGTAGCGGCCATGGTCGTGCTGCCGCTGGCGGCCGTCCTGTGGCGCATCCACGCCGAGGAGAGCGCGCTGCTGGCCACGCTGGGCGACAGGTACCGCGGCTACGCCGCGCAGCACAAGCGTCTCGTCCCTCTCATCTGGTGACCAGATCCTGCTCCGGCAGATGCGGAAGGATCGGGCGTACCGGACGGCTGAGCTCGTATCCCCTTAGAACTGGGCCTCGTACTGGGCCGGGTCGATGCGGGCCTCCACGACCAGCGGGCGGGCGCCCGCGGACCGCTCGCCCAGGTCGGCCAGGGCCTTGTCCAGGGCGGCCGGGGTGTCCACCCGCACGCCGTCGCAGCCCATCGCCTCGGCCAGCGCGGGCAGGTCGGCACCGCCCATCCGGGTGCCGGCCGGCGGGTAGCCCATCAGCTGCTGGCGCAGCTCGATCCGGTTCAGGCTGCCGTCGGCGAACACCACCACGGTGACCGGCAGGCCCAGCTCGGCGGCGATGCGCAGCTCGGTGGCGGTCATCGCGAACCCGCCGTCGCCGACCAGGGCGATCACCGGCTGGTCCGGCCGGGTGAGCCGGGCGGCGATCGCCGCTGGGACGCCGAACCCCATGGCCGACAGCCCGTTGGTCACCAGCACCGACCGCGGCCGACGGGCCAGCCAGGCCTGGCAGGCCATGATCTTGTGCGAGCCGACGTCGGTGGTCATGATCGTCCCCGGCGGGGCGGCTTCCCGGGCGATCGTGACCACGTCCGAGGGGTTGAGCCGGCTGTCGGCCCGCCCCGCCTGCCACGCCGCGCGCAGCCGGGCCCGGTGCGCCGCCACGTCCGCCTCGGACCAGCGGGGCTCGCCGGTCCACGTGGCCGCGATCCAGCCCAGGATCGCGGCCACGTGGCCGACCAGCTCGCACCGGCTGGCGTAGACCTGGTCGGTGTTCGGCGTGGTGTCGGCGTGCAGCACCGGCGTGCGGACCGACCAGGGGCTGATCAGCTCCACCGGGTCGAAGCCGGCGGCCAGGATCAGGTCGGCGCCGGACAGCAGGTCCCACAGGACGCGGTGACCGGCCATGTCGAGCACGCCGGCGAAGTACGGGTGGTCCTCGGCGAGCACGCCCTTGGCCATGGGCGAGACCACCACCGGTATCCCGGCTCGCTCGGCCAGCCGGGCCAGCTCAGGGCCCGCGGCGCAGCGGACCGCGGCGGCGCCGGCCAGGATCACCGGGCGGCGCGCGGCCCGCAGGTCCCGCAGCGGGTCGCCGTCGGCGTGGACGTCGATCGTGCCCGCGGCGGCAGCCAGCGGCGGGGCCGCGATCACGTCCTCATCGTCTCCGGCCGGGGCCGGCCAGGCATCGGCGGTCACGGTCAGGTGGACGGCGCCGGGACGCTCGGCGACCGAGGCGCGCAGCGCCTTGCGCGCGACCGCGTCCGCCGAGGACGCCGAGGCCGGGTCCAGGCGCAGCGCCAGCTTCGTGACCGGCGCGAACATGCGGCCGTGATCGACCACCTGGTGGGTGAAGACCTGCTCGCGGGAGCTCTCGATCTGGCCGGAAATGGCCAGCACCGGCACCCGGTCCAAGGTGGCGGAGGCCACGCCGTTCAGCACCGCCGTCGACCCGGGGCCGAGGGTCGACAGGCAGACCCCGGGCCGGCCGGTCGTCATCGCCGCCGCCTCGGCCATGAACGCGGCCGTGGCCTCGCGCACCGCCGACACCAGCTCCAGCCCTTGCTGGCGGGACGCCTCCATGAAGTCGATGACGGATTCGCCGGGATAACCGAAGACGTGCCGTACCCCGGCCGCGCGGACGTAGCCGGCCAGCAGCTCTGCCGTGGACCGGGCCGTAGACACCTGTGCCATCGCCCTATTTTCACACGCAGGTGAGAGGGGCTGGGACCACGGACCGTTCGGCATCAAGAAAGGAGGCCGGAGTCTCGGCGGCGGCGTCGGCTACGGCGGCCGGCTGGAAAGGACATTCGGCCGGCCGGCGTGGCGGCCGGAGGTTTGTCCCGCGGAGTGACATCATCGCTGCATATGAGCGGGATCTCGCTGCTGGTCGGCCTGCTGCTCGGGATCGTCATCGGGGCGGCGTTCGGGTACATGTTCGCCCGGGGGCGGCTGGCGGCCGCGGCCACGGACCTGAACGGCCAGCTGGCCGACCGCTTCCAGGCGCTGTCCGCGCAGGCGCTCGACGCCAGCACCGCCCGGTTCCTGGAGGTGGCGGAGGGACGGCTGCAGGCCGCGAACGCGCACGCCTCCAGCGAGCTCGAGACCCGCCGCGCGGCGGTCGAGCATCTGGTCGGCCCGCTGAAGGAGACCCTGGCCCGGGTCGAGGAGCAGCTGCGCGACTCGGACCTGACCAGGGCCAGGTCGCAGGCCGAGCTGACCACCCAGGTCGCCTTGGCCAGGCAGACCTCCGAGGAGCTGCGAGTCCAGACCCAGGCGCTGGTCACCGCGCTGCGGCGGCCGGAGGCCAGGGGCCGCTGGGGCGAGCTGCAGCTGCGCCGGGTGGTGGAGCTGGCCGGGATGAGCGCGCGCTGCGACTTCACCGAGCAGGTGGCGGTGAGTTCCGCGGACGGCCCGCAGCGGCCGGACATGGTGGTGCGGCTGGCGGGCGGCAAGAACATCGTCGTGGACTCCAAGGTGTCGCTGGCCGCGTATCTGGAGGCGGCGGAATCCGACGACGAGGACGTGCGCGCGGCCAGGATGGACGCGCACGCGCGGCACCTGCGGGACCACGTGGACCGGCTGGCGGGCAAGGCCTACTGGGCGGCGCTGTCCCCGTCGCCGGAGTTCGTGATCCTGTTCATCCCGGGCGAGGCGTTCCTGGCCCCGGCGCTCGAGCGCGACCCCGCGCTGCTGGAGCACGCCCTGGCCCGCAAGGTCCACATCGCCACCCCGACGACGCTGATCACGATGCTGCGCACCGCCCAGTACGCCTGGCAGCAGGAGGCGCTGGCGGACAACGCCCGGGCCGTGTTCGACCTCGGCCGCGAGCTGTACGACCGGCTGTCCGGGCTCGGCAGGCACCTGGACGGGCTGGGCCGCGCGCTGACCAAGGCCGTGTCCGCCTACAACCAGACAGTCGGCTCGCTGGAGAGCCGGGTGCTGGTTAGCGCCAGGCGGCTGAACGAGCTCGGAGTGACCGACGCGGAGCTGACCGGGCCGGAGCCTGTGGCGGAGACGGCCCGGGCGCTGTCCGCCCCTGAACTGGTGGCCAGCGGTCCTGCGGAGCTCGAGCAGGCGGCATCCGGGGCGAGCGTCGGCCTGGTGCGCGCGGTCCGATGACGGCGACCCGAATCCCGCCCGCCAAGGCGCCGGACCGGACCGCCCAGCGTCCGCCCCGCCTGGAACCCGCGGCATCGTTCCGGCTCACCGGGCGCGGCGCGATCGTGGTACTGTTCGGGTTCTGCTTCGCCATCCTGCTGATCGCGGCCTGGACCGGCTGGGGGACGCTGGCGGGCGCGGCGTTCGTCTGCGGGTGCGGCGCGGTCACCTACTACACCAGGACCAGCGGCATGCGGGCCCTGGTGGTGTGCCCGCCGCTGCTGTTCCTGGCCGGGTCGGTGTGCGCGGAGCTGATTACCGCGCCGAGCACCTTCGCCGCCGCCGAGAGAATCCTGGTCACGCTGGGGACCATGGCTCCCTGGCTGTTCACCGGCACGGCGCTCACCATCGTGGTCGCGGTCGGCCGCGGATACCGCCCCTTCAGCGCCGGGCAGCCCTAGCGCGGCCCTGGCGCGGCTCCGGACGGCGTGAGCTCACGGGGCCCTGAGCTCACGTGGCAGGGCGAACGTCATGTCCTCCTGGACCGCCTCGACTTCGGCCACCTCGCCGAACCCGCAGTCCGCGAGCCTGGCCAGCACGGCGGTCACCAGTTCCTCCGGCACCGAGGCGCCGCTGGTCAGGCCGACCGTCGTCACCCCGTCGAACCAGCGCTCGTCGACCTCGCCGGCGTCGTCGACCAGGTAAGCGGCGGACGCACCATGATCCTCGGCCACCTCGACCAGGCGGACCGAGTTGGAGGAGTTGGGCGAGCCCACCACGATGACCACGTTGGCCTGGGCGGCGATGACCTTCACCGCGGCCTGACGGTTCTGGGTCGCGTAGCAGATGTCGTCGCTGGGCGGGTCGAGCAGGGCCGGGAACCGCTCGCGCAGCGCGCTGACCGTCTCGGCGGTCTCGTCCACCGACAGGGTCGTCTGGGAGAGCCAGACCACCTTGGCCGGATCCCGCACCTGGACGTTCGCCGCTCCGTCCGCGCCGTCGACCAGCCGGATCCGCGCCGGGGCCTCGCCCGAGGTGCCCACGACCTCCTCGTGCCCGGCGTGGCCGACGAGCAGGATGTCGTAGTCCCTGGCGGCGAACCGGCGCGCCTCATTGTGCACCTTGGTGACCAGCGGGCAGGTCGCGTCGATCGCGTGCAGTCCCCGGCGCTCGGCGTCCTGGCGGACCTCCGGGGCGATGCCGTGCGCGGAGAACACCACCACCGCGCCAGGCGGCACCTCGTCGACCTCGGTGACGAAGATCGCACCGCGCTTTTCCAGCGATCGGACCACGTAGGTGTTGTGCACGATCTGCCTGCGGACGTAGACCGGCGGCCCGAACTTGTCCAGGGCCAGCTCGACTGCCTGTACGGCCCGGTCCACGCCGGCGCAGTAGCCGCGTGGCTTGGCGAGCAGGACCCGTCGTCGGGCGGGCTGTTCGGGGACGTGTGGGCTAGCCATAATTCGACGCTAGCACGCTGGCCAGGGCGTCCAGGATGGCGGGCGGAGGCTGCCGGTTCATGACTGGTCCCGGCGGGAAGCGCGCGGAGGTGCTGGCCGCCGCCGACGGCCACGGCGTCGACAGGCACGGCGTCGCCCGGGACGGGCTGGGCGGCCACGGCGTCGCTCGGAGCGGGGTCGCTCGGGCCGCTGATGGCCCGGCGGATGATGGCCGCAGCCAGTTCTTCTGCGACTGGAAGGCCTTGCAGGTGCCGGGGCCACTCACTGGCGACCGCCCGGCGTTCGCGTCGGGGTCCGGGAGACTCGGCCTCGCGCCAGGCGGCCAGTTTCCGTCCCATCCGGGCCTCGCGCCTGGCCATGGCCCGGGCGAGCAGGCTCACTACGGCGACCGACAGAACCAGGCTCACGACCAGCGTCATGATGACGGCCACGGGATTCTCGAAGGCCCACCACGCGGCCAGGGCCACTATTCCGGTCACGGCCAGGGTGGCTGCGGAACCACCGCGGCTGCAGCTCGCGTGGTGAAGGCCCGGGCAGCTCATCGCGAGTACGTCCTTTCCGGCCGGCCTCACCGGCATACACGGATAAAACCGGACGTAACCGTAGCCGGCCCGGGCCATAGGTTGGACCGGCGCCCGGCCCGGGTGCTCGGGGATCATCGCCTGGGGGGCCTCGCCCGCCGCAGCGCGCCGGATTCTCACCGAGCGCGACAAGTTGCCCGCCGGAGCAGAAGGCGCGAAGATTACCCGGCAGGGATCACGCGCTGGCTGACAGCACACGCCCGGTCGTGCCGGAAGGCCGACCGGGCGCTGGAAGGTCCCCGTTCTGAAAGGGAGAGAGTGTGACATGCGCGTGCCGCAGGTCAGTGAACGCGTAAAGGAACTTCCGGCGCAGGCGCTGCGAGGTGTTTTCGCCGGGATCGGTCAGGTGCTGCTGCTCACGGACAAGCTCATGAACAAGACACCTCCGGGCCAGCAGGTTCCGCAGGCTCGCGGGCCAGAGCGTAAGGAGACGGTCGCGGAGCCGCCGAAGGCAGCGCCAGCGGCGAAGGCAGCGCCAGCCGCGAAGGCAGCGCCAGCCGCGAAGGCAGCGCCGGCCGCGGAGACGGCGAAGGCAGCGCCAGCGGCGAAGGCGGCACCGGCGGCGAAGGCAGCGCCGGCCGGGAAGGCAGCGCCGGCCGGGAAGGCTCCGGAGGCCAGGGACCTGGACAAGACCGGGAACGTTCGGCTGCTCGACGGCGCTGGAGCCGGTGCCGGCGGCGCAACCCAGGCCGCTGAGGTCCCGGTGACTGCTGAGGTCCCGATGACTTTTGAGGCTGAGGAGGCTGCTGAGGCTCCGGCCTCCGAGGACGCGGCCGCCCCGCTGCCGAACTACGACGAGCTGTCCGTCGCGTCGCTGCGGGCCCGGCTGCGGAACCTGGACGCCGCGCAGGTCAAGGAGATGGCCGAGTACGAGAGGGCGCACGCGGCGCGGGGCGACGTCATCACCATGTTCGAGCGCCGGATCGCCAAGCTGGAGGCCGACGGTTAGTGGCGCTTGAGACCTCGGCCGAATCCCCCGTTCCGGTCCGCACCGTCCTGGCGCTGGTCGGCGGGTGGATCGGCCGGCTCGGCCGGGTCTGGGTGGAAGGCCAGATCGCCGAGTGCGCCATCCGCGGCAGCGCGGTGTTCCTGACCCTGCGCGACCCGGTCGCGGCCGTATCGGTGCGGGTCATCTGCACCCGGCAGGTCTTCGATGCCGCTCAGCCGCCGCCCGCCGAAGGGGCCAGGGTGGTGATCTGGGCCCGGCCGGACTTCAACGCCAACCGGGGCTCGTTCGCCCTGACTGCGCTCGAGATCCGGGCGGTGGGCGTGGGCGAGCTGCTCGCCCGGCTGGAACGGCTGCGCCGCCAGCTGGCCTCGGAGGGTCTTTTTTCCGCCGAACGGAAACGCGTGCTTCCATTCCTGCCTGGGGTCATCGGCCTCATATGCGGACGCGACTCGGCGGCGGAGCGCGACGTCCTGCAGAACGCCGGCCTGCGCTGGCCTGCCGTCCGGTTCCGGGTCGAGGAGACGGCGGTGCAGGGACCGTACGCGACCGAAGAGGTGATCGACGCGCTGCGGCGCCTGGACTCCGACGCCGAGGTGGACGTGATCGTGATCGCCCGCGGCGGCGGCTCCCTCGAGGACCTGCTCCCGTTCTCCGACGAGCGGCTGATCAGGGCCGTCGCGGCCTGCCGGACCCCGGTGGTGAGCGCGATCGGTCACGAGCAGGACACCCCGCTGCTCGACTACGTGGCCGACCTGCGCGCGTCCACGCCGACCGACGCCGCCAAGCGGGTGGTCCCCGACGTCGGCGAGCAGCTCGCGCTGGTGGCTCAGCTGCGCGACCGCGCGCGCCGGTACCTGACCGGCTGGCTCGTCCGCGAGACGGCCTGGCTGGAGGCGATCAGGTCACGGCCGGTGCTGGCCGATCCGGTGCGAGAGATCGAGCGCCAGGCCGAACGGGTGGACGCCCTGCTGCAGCGGGCCAGGACGTCGCTGGACGCCAGCCTGGCCCGGGCCGGCGACGACGTGGCGCACACCCGGGCCCGGCTGCTCGCGCTGTCGCCCGCCTCGACGCTGCGCCGAGGCTACGCGATCGTGCAGCACCGCGACGACGGCGTGGTCCGCAGCGCGGCCGAGGTCGACCCGGGCGAGACGCTGACCGTCAGGTTCGCGGCCGATCAGCTCAGCGTGCGCGCCTGCGATGACACCGACGAGGGATAGGGTGACGCCGTGACCGAGCCAGAGGCGGCTCCCAAGGAGGCGCTGTCGTACGAGCAGGCCAGGGACAAGCTGGCCGCGGTGGTCAAGCGCCTCGAGGCGGGCGGCCTGACCCTCGAGCAGTCGCTTGAGCTGTGGGAACGTGGCGAGCGTCTGGCCGCGGTGTGCGAGGAATGGCTGGACGGCGCGCGGGCCAAGCTGGCCGCCGCGCTGGCCGGGCACGACGACTCCCACCAGGCCGCGGCCGAGGACGACGCCCCCTTCTGACCTCTGTCTCGCCTGTTTGCGTGCCCGTTTGCTGGGCAACCGCAGTGACAGGCGATTGCGAGGTGGGGCCCATGAATCCGGCCGAGAAGGCGATCAGGAAGGTCGACGCGACGCAGCGGCGCTTCACGCCCACGGCGTTCGTGTTCGGGGTGGTCAAGAAGTTCGGCGACGACAACGGCGGCGTGCTGGTCTCCAACCTGGCCTACTCCGTCTTCGTGGCCATATTCCCGCTACTGCTGGTGCTGGTGACGATCCTCGGGCTGGTCTTCGCCTCGGTTGACCCGTCGATCAAGACCGAGGTCCTGAACGCGGTGGCCAAGCAGGTCCCGCTGATCGGCAACACGCTGACCGGCAACGTCCACCAGCTTAAGCGGGCGAGCGTGATCGGGCTGGTCATCGGCCTGCTCGGCCTGATATGGGGTGCGACCGGCCTGGCCCAGGCGGGGTTGTTCACCATGGAGCAGGTGTGGAACCTGCCCGGCCCGGCCCGGCCCGGCTACGTGCCGCGGCTGGGCCGCGCGGTGCTGTTCCTGTGCCTGCTCGGCGCCGGCGTGATCGTCACGACGGGCCTGACCAGCCTCGATAACTACGTGTTCAAGGGCTTCGGGCTGGACTTCCTGGCGGTGGTGGTGGCCGCGGCCTTCAACGCCGGCATGTACCTCGGGGCGTTCCGCGTGCTGACGCCGAAGGGCGTGCCGACCCGCAAGCTGCTCCCCGGCGCGATC
Organism: uncultured Actinomycetota bacterium; assembly: GCA_963808615.1. Classification (GTDB taxonomy): domain Bacteria; phylum Actinomycetota; class Actinomycetes; order Streptosporangiales; family Streptosporangiaceae; genus Palsa-504. The sequence goes on along the minus strand of CAWEGV010000012.1, from coordinate 1,363,413 downwards.
ACCGGCGGCATCCTGTACACGGTGCTGCAGCTCCTCGGCACCTGGCTGGTCCACCATTACCTGCACAGCGACTCGGTCTACGGCGTGTTCGCCATGGTGCTCGGCCTGATCGCCTGGATCTATCTGGCGGTGGAGGTCACCGTGTACAGCGCCGAGGTCAACGTGGTGCTGGCCCGCAGGCTGTGGCCGCGGGCCATTGTCCAGCCGCCGCTGACCGAGGCGGACCGGGCCAGCATGGCGCTGCAGGCGCTGCAGAACCAGCGGCGCCCCGAGCAGCACGTGGAAGTGACGTTCCACGACCGCGAGGACGACTCCGGCGCGGCGGCCTGGACACCGCAGACGCCTGACGAGGTTGCGCCGCCGGCGGACGCACGCGTCCCCGGGCCGCGCGGCGCCGAGGACCCGGCCTCAGGCGGCGACCGGGCGGAGCGAGCCGGCTAGCTCGCGCAGTTCGGCCCAGGTCGCGTTGCCGGTGATCACGACCGTGAACCCGGCTGGGCTGGTGAGGTATATCGATCGCTGGCCCCGGGATGGCGTGGCGGAGACGCTCCAGGTGCGGTCGGCCAGCCGCGTCGGCGGGAGCGCCGTGCCGTCGTTGGTCATCCGCTGGACGAACGCCGAAGCGGGCGCGTTGGTTTCCTCGAGCGAGGCCAGCGACCCATCGGGGGCCATGAAGCCGAGATGCCAGGTGATCGTGCCCGCGCCGTTCGCGCCGCCCACGGTCAGCAGCGAGCTGACCGGCTGCCAGGAGCCGGGCAGGCCGGCCGGAGCCACCGCCGGATAGGGCGCCAGGGCGGCCAGCCTGGTCAGGTCACCGCGGTAGCTGACGGGGACGGGCTGCGCCGTATGCGGCGCCGGGATCGCCACCAGGATGATCGCGGCACCGAGCAGACAGCCCAGCGCGGAAACGGCTCCGCGCAGCATCGGCCTCACAACTGCTCAGGCTAATCTGCCCGGCCGGCAGGGACGGCCGTCTCGGACAGCCGCTGCGTAGGATCACTTCAGGCCCAGCGGGAAGGACACGTATATGACCGCCGAGCAGCAGGCCCACGAGCCAGCCAGCCATGCCCCCGACCGCAACCTGGCCCTCGAGCTGGCCCGGGTGACCGAAGCCGGGTCGATGGCCGCCGCCAGGTGGGTGGGCCGCGGCGACAAGAACGGGGCCGACGGGGCCGCGGTGAACGCGATGCGGATGCTGATCAACTCGGTGTCCATGCGCGGCGTGGTGGTCATCGGCGAGGGCGAGAAGGATCACGCGCCGATGCTGTTCAACGGCGAGGAGGTGGGCGATGGCTCCGGCCCCGCCTGCGACGTGGCGGTGGACCCGATCGACGGCACCCGGCTGTGCGCCAACGGCATGCCCAACGCGATCTCGGTCCTGGCCGTGGCTGGCCGCGGGTCGATGTACGACCCGTCCGCGGTCTTCTACATGTCCAAGCTGGCCACTGGCACCGAAGCGGCCGGCATGGTCGACCTCGAGGCACCGCCGGCCGCCAACGTCCTGGCCGTCGCCAAGGGGAAGGGCTGCTCGCCGCAGGATGTCACCGTGGTCATCCTGGACCGTCCCCGGCACGCCGAGCTGATCTCAGAGGTCCGCGCCAGCGGGGCCCGGATCCACCTGATCACCGACGGCGACGTGGCCGGCGCCATCATGGCCGCGCGCGACGGCACCGGGATCGACCTGATGCTCGGCATCGGGGGGACGCCGGAGGGCATCATCGCGGCATGCGCGCTGAAATGCCTCGGCGGGGTCATCCTGGGCCAGCTCGCGCCCAGGGATGACGCGGAACGCCGCCGGGCGCTCGACGCCGGCCATGACCTGGATCGCGTGCTCACCACCGACGACCTGGTCACGTCGGACGACGTGTTCTTCGCGACCACCGGGATCACCGACGGCGAGCTGGTCGACGGCGTCCGTTACCGGGGCGGCCACGCCACCACTCACTCGCTGGTCATGCGCTCGCGCTCCGGGACCATCCGCAGCATCAAGAGCGAGCACCAGCTGTGGAAGCTCCGCGCGTACGCCTCGGTCAACTTCGACTGAACGGTGCTGGCGCCGCGTCAGCCGCGGCCGAACAGGCGGAAACGGCGGGCCTTGGGCGGCGTGCGCACGATCACCTCGCCGCCGAGAACCACCGCCTTGACCTCGATGACCGGCGTATCGGGGCCGGCCGGCGGCGGTGTGCCGCCGCGCCTCCTGCCGAGCATCACGTGGCCGGCCATCATCACCGACACCCCGTCCGGGACGATGAGCCGCAGCCGGCCGCCGACCACCGTGGCATACAGCTGCACCCGCCGGGCCTGCAGTAGGGCCTGGGTGAAGTCGACTTCCACCTCGCCGAACATGGCGGTCACGGTGAGGTTCTCTGGCACCACCCAGCGACCGTCCCGCCGGGCCGGACCGAAGATCCCGCTGATCACCCGGCCACCGTCCAGCCGCACCGGCTGGGCGGACGGCACCGCCAGGTCCGTTGTCAGCTCCGCGAGCTCGCCGAGCGTTCGGGCCGTGCAGGCACGCTGGACGCGTTCGGCGTGCTCGTCCGCGGCGAGCCGCCCGTCGCTCACGGCGTCCGCCAGCACGGCCAGCGTCCGGTCCCGGTCGGCGTCGGACGCCCGCAGGTCGCGCGGTGCCTGCCGTGGGCTCATGAACTGAAAATACTGCGCGATCGGCATCGGCTGTACGTGGGAGGGCCCGACGTGCTACCCATGTGCCATGACAGAGAGCGCGATCGAGACGGTGATGGGGCGGACCAGCCAGGAGCAGATACGGCTGGTGCGTTTCCTGTACGCCGACCATGGGGGGATCATCCGGGGCAAGGCGGCCGGGACGGCGCAGTTGCGCGAGCGCATGGCCAGCGGCATCGGGCACACGGTGGCGATGATGGCGATGTCCATGCTCGACCAGCTGCAGCCGGTGGCCGGGATGGGCCCGGTCGGTGAGGTCCGGATCGTACCCGACCCGGGCACGTTCGTCCCGCTGCCCTACGCGCCGGGTGCCGCCGCGATGCTCGCCGACCTGGTCCGGCCGGACGGGTCGCCGTGGGACGCATGCCCCCGGACGTTCCTCAAGCAGGCCATCGCCGAGCTGGCCAGCGAGGGCTACGCGCTGCAGGCCGCGTTCGAGCCCGAGTTCACCATCGGGCGCCGCGAATCTTCGCCCGCCGGGCCCGCCATCCCGGACCGGCTGATCCCGCTCGACGACAGCCTGTGCTACTCCGCGACCGGCTTCCACTTCGGCCACGACTTCGCCATGGAACTGGCCGAGGCGCTGGAGGCGCAGGGCCTGGTCGTCGAGCACTACCACCCCGAGCTCGGCCACGGCCAGCACGAGATGTCGGTCAGGCACTCCGATGCGCTCCGCGCCGCCGACAACCACGTGCTGTACCGGGAGACCGTCCGCGGCGTGGCCTTCAGGCACGGCCTGTGGGCCAGCCTGGCGCCCAAGCCCATCCCCGACCAGGCGGGCAACGGCACCCACCTGCACGTCTCGCTCACCGACCTGTCATCGGACGGCACGCCAGGCGGGCGCAACGTGTTCGCCGACCCCGCCGACCCCAACGGCTTGTCCCAGGTCGGCTACCACTTCATCGGTGGTCTCCTCGCTCACCTGCCCGCGCTGGTCGCGCTGACCTGCGCCAGCGTGAACAGCTACCGGCGGCTCGCGCCGCAGATGTGGGCCAGCGCGTACACCTGCTACGGGATGGACAACCGGGAAGCCGCCATCCGGATCTGCTCGCCGCTGCGCGGGGACGATGGGAGTTCGGTCAACCTGGAGCTGAAGCCGTCCGATTCCAGCGCCAACCCCTACCTCGCGCTCGCCGGGGTCATCTACGCGGGCCTGGACGGCATCCGCGGCAAGCTCGACCCCGGGGAGGCGATTAACGTCGACCCGGCCACGCTCACCGAAGCCGAGCGAGCCGCCGGCGGCGCCCACCGGCTGCCGGCCTCGCTGTCTGCGGCCCTGGACGCGCTGGCCGCCGACGAGATGCTGATCCAGGTCCTCGGCGCGCTGCGCAGCACCGCCTATCTAGCCGTCAAGCGCTCAGAGGCAGCCCACTTCGCCGGATCGACCGACCCCTACTACGAGTGCTTCCAGCACTTCGCCAAGATCTAGGCAATCGGCATCGGCTTGCTGCGCTCCGCCGTGTGATTAGCCCGTGTGATGTGGTCTCGCTGAAGACTTCCCGCAGTTAAACGCGGGGAAACCGGATTAGTCGGTTCACCGGGGGTAGCCGGCCAGCATGGCTGTGAACGTGAACGAAACCGAGATCAAATACGACGCGCCTGCGGGGGCGGCCTTGCCTCGCCTGGACGACCTGCCGCATGTCGCAGGCACGTTCGGGCCGGACGAGGAGTCGCTTGAGGCCGAGTACTATGACACCGACGACCTGCGGCTGATCCGCGCGGGAATCACGCTGCGGCGGCGCCGCGGCGGCCATGACGCGGGATGGCACCTGAAGCTGCCGCTCGGCGGAGCAACCCGCCGCGAGATCCAGCTGCCGCTCGGCCGGACCGGGCGGCGGGTGCCCGCTGAACTGGCCGGACTAGTCCGCGTACACACGCGCGGGGAACTGCTCAGGCCAGTCGTCCGGATGACGACCACGAGACGGCGCCTGACCCTGCTCGACCAGGCCGGCGAGTCGCTCGCCGAGGTGGCGGCCGATGATGTCTCCGCCCAGACCCTGGGCGACATCACGAGCCTGTCGAGCTGGCATGAGGTCGAGGTGGAGTTGACTGGCGGCGACCAGGGGCTGCTTGAGGCGGCTGATGAACTGCTGCGCCACGACGGCCTGCGCCCGGCAGAATGGTCGGCCAAGCTGGAACGGGCCCTAGGCGACCAGTTCCCGAAGCCGGCCGGCCAGGTGCCGCTGACGTCTTCGTCGTCGGCCGGCCAGGTCGTGCTGGCCTACCTTCAGACACACGCTGAAGCGCTGAAGTCGCTGGACCCGATGGTACGCAGGGATGAGCCGGATGCCGTGCACGACATGCGGGTGGCCACCCGGCGGCTGCGCAGCACGCTGCGGTCATTCGGGGGAATCATCCGCCGCGACAGCTCGCAGCGGCTAGCTGCCGAGCTCAAGTGGCTCGGCAGCGTGCTCGGCGCGGCGCGCGACGGTGAGGTGCTGGCCGAGCACCTGCAGGCGGGACTGCGCGAGACCCCGGTGGAACTCGTCATCGGCCCTGTCCAGGCGCGCGTACAGAGCCACTTCGCGTCAGTACGCGCCGACGCCCGGACCGCACTGCTAGGTGCACTCGACTCCGGGCGGTACTTTTCGCTTCTCACCGAACTAGACCAGCTGATGACCGAGCCCCCCTTGACCCCGAAGGCGGCGAGGCCGGCGGCCAAGGTCCTCCCGCCGGTGGCGCGGCGACGCTACCGGCAGGTATCTCGCCGTATGCGCCGTGCGCGGCGCGCCCAGGCGGGCCAGTCCGCGGACGCGGCCCTGCATGAGGCGCGCAAAGCGGCGAAGCGTGCCCGCTACGCCAGCGAGGCAATGAGCCCGGTGATCGGCAAGAAGGCCCGCCGGTTCGCCAAGCAGATGAAAGAAGTCCAGTCGGTTCTCGGCGATCATCAGGACGCGGTTATCGCCCGCCCGGTGGAGCGGGAACTGGGCATAAAGGCGTACCTCGCCGGCGAGAACGCCTTCAGCTACGGCCTGCTCTACGGGCGCGACGTCTGCCATGGCGAACGGTTTCAGGCTCAGGCCCGGCGAACGTGGAAGCGCGCATCCCGCCCACGCTACCGGCGCTGGATGCACTAGCCGAAGGTCGCCAAGCATGCCACGTCAGCGGCACGACGGCGCCGGACCGCGGCGATCAGGTCTGGCGGGAGCGTCGGCGGACATGGAGTTCAGTGACCAGTGCGGCTAGGCCGCCGAGGCACACCGCGACCATGACGAAGCCGAAGACCCGGATCGCCGCGAACGGCGCCCAGCCGCTGAGTCCCTTCACCCCGCGGCCGGCCTGGGCACGCCCTTCGGTGCCGGACCGCCCGCCAAGTACCGCCGGGCTGCGGTTGACCGACATCGGGTTCACCTGCCCGGCGCGAGGCCACTTATCCGGCCCTACCGCAGCTTCCGCGGCCTGCTCGAACTCCTGCCCAGCTTTTACCCTGTAACCAGGTCCGCTTCGGCGGCACCCCGCGCCGAAATCACCGCCCCTGAGCTCCTGCCCCAGCTGGATGGTATCGTGAATGGTATGCGCTCGACCATCGATAAGGCAGGACGATTGGTGATCCCGAAGGCGCTGCGGGACAGCCTCGGCCTCGCGCCCGGAGAGGTCGAGGTCACCCCGGACGGAGCCGGACTGCATATCGAGCCGGTGGCCGACGACCAGCTACAGGACGAAGACGGCCTTCTTGTCATCCCGCCTGGCGGCACTGCCGTGGGCGACGACCTGGTCCGGACCCTACGCGATGCCGACCAGCGCTGATCACCCTCAGCTCCTCATAGACACCAGCGTCGCCGTCGCTCTCGCGGTGGCAGATCACCAGCACCATCAGGACACGAGGAAGGCCATCGGCAGACGCAGCTGCGGGCTGAGCGGACACGCGGCCTTCGAGACCTTCTCGGTGCTGACCCGGCTGCCAGCGCCGAACCGCCGCACCCCCCGCGCGGTCGCCCGGCTGCTCGCGCACAACTTCCCTGAGTCGCGGTTCCTCAGCATCCAGGGCGCGGAACGGCTCCACGCCAGGCTGGCACCGCTCGGAATCGCGGGCGGCGCTGTTTACGATGCCCTGGTCGCCGCGGCAGCAGCCGAACACGGAATCACGCTGGCCACCCGTGATCGCCGGGCCGCTGAGATCTACCGCACCCTGGACACCGACTACGAGCTCATCGACTAACCACCAGTGCTGCCTGGCGCTGACCCGTGACAAGCCCCCAGACCTCCAACGGCGGAACCCTGGCGCTACTCCCCCAGCGCCAGGTTCCCTGGCTCCTGCTCACCGGGGGGTCACGCGTCAGCTCGCCTTGCGGTAGCGGTCGAGGATGGCGGCGCGGAGTGAGACGGCCTGGGCGCCGAGGGCGGACAGGATCGCGGGTACCGTGCCGTCCTTCATGCCGAGCAGGACGAGCGTGAGGTGCTGGACGCCGATGTGAGCGTCTTTCTGCGCTACCGCCTCACGCAGCGAGAGCTCGAGCACCTTCTTGGCCCGTGGCGTGAACGGGATATGGCGGCCGGGGGCCGGGGGCGGGAACTGGAGGGCATTGGCATGCGGGGCCAGACCCGCGGGCGCACCGCGGCGGGCGGCCCGCAAGCGCCGGTGGTGCATCAGCCGGGCCACTGGGCCCTTGCCCAAGGCCGGGCGCCTGCCCCGCCGATAGGCTCGGGCGCCGGCCTGCTTGTGGGCCAGGAAGGCCCGGCTGAGGGCATCGGGCCCGAACGCGGCCTCAATCCGGGAGCGCACCACATCCAGGTCGATCCCGATCGCCGCCAGCGCCTCGCGGTCCAGTCCGCCCAGCGGGTCGGCCGGGCCGCCGAACCCGCGCCCGATGACGCGCAGGATTTCCGCCTCGACGCGTTCCGGGGTGACGCCGTGATCGCGCAGGATGACGCTGGCCGGCTCGCCGGTGGCGACCGCGGCCAGCAGCAGGTGCTCGCAGCCGATGTAGGTGTGCCCGAGCCGCCGGGCATTCGCCTGCGCCTGGACGACGACCTGGCGGGCGCCGCCGGTGAAGCGCTCGAACATCATCGCCTCCCGATCGGGCGGCCGTACTTGCGGTGGACGGTCTGCTTGGTCACACCGAGACGGCGGGCGATGTCCTGCCAGGACCAGCCGAGCTCGCGGGCGTTCTGCACCTGGAGCAGTTCCAGGCGCTCGGCCAGCAGACGCAGCGCGGCGACCGCGCGCAGCCCGACCTCGGGGTCCTTGCTGGCCGCGCCTTCAGCGATCTGAACAGTGCTTTCCATGTGTGTCAGCATATGCTGACACACGGATATTCGTCAACATATGCTGACGAGCGGATCCGGACCCCAGGGGCTAGCCGGGAGCTCGCAGGTGCTGGCGGCGGAGCTGCTGGGCGCGATCAGTGCCGTCCGCAGGATCGCACGGCGGACCGTTCGGTCGGCCTGGCACGAACAGCCGCCGGCTCAGTCCGAGCTGCTGCGGCTGACCGCGGCCCGGCCCGGCATCAGCGTCGCGGACGCGGCGCGCGAACTGCGGCTGGCGCCCAACACGGTCAGCACGCTGGTCGGACGGCTCACCGCCGCCGGGCTGCTCGGCCGGACCCGGTCGGCGTCGGACGGGCGTTCGGTGCGGCTCGCGGTGACCGGCCAGGCCACAAGGCGCATCGCCGGGTTCCGCGACCTGCGCGCCGAACTGGCCGGGCGGGCGCTGGACCGGCTGACCGCCGGCGACCGGCAGGCCCTGGCCGCCGCCGTGCCGGCCCTGCACCGGCTGGCCGCCGCGCTCGAGGAGGAGAGCCCATGACCGCCGTGGCCCGCGAGGACGACCGGGCCGCCATGCCGGGCACGGCCGGCGCCGCGACCAGGGACGCCGCGGTGGTGTGCACCGGGCTGACCTACCGGTTCGGTGATCACGTGGCGGTCGACGGCGTGGACCTGGAGATCCGGCCCGGCGAAACGTTCGGGCTGCTGGGCCCGAACGGAGCCGGCAAGCCCGTTACTGGGTTGTGACATTCATCGCCCTGGGGCGCAGCCCGCTGGAGCGGCAGGAGATCGGCCTCGGCCCAACGTCGCGGCGTGCCGCTCCCAGGGACTGCCCGGCATGCCTGCCTGCGGAGGACTTGCCGTCATCGGTCGCTATCGGTGCGTCGCCGCGCCGCCGTCGGATACGGACAGGACCCTAGCGTGACAGGGGAGATCGGTCGCCCAATGCTCATGGCACGCCTATCTGGGCCGCTCCGCGTTTTCCGGACAGCTTAATTGGTGTTATTTCACGCTGCGAGCTGCCGGTTCAGGTACTCGTCGTGGACCTCTTGCGGAGTCCGGTAGCCGAGTGCCGAATGAAGACGCTTGCGATTGTAGCGGATCTCGATGTACCGCGCAATATCCTTCCGCGCCATTTCTCTCGTCGGGTAGACGGTCCGGTGCACCCGCTCGACCTTCACCGTGGCATTGAACGATTCCGCCAGGGCATTATCGAAGCATATCCCTGTCCGCCCGACCGACTGGCGGATGCCCAGCCGCCCCAGCACGCCCGCGAACTCCGCCGACGTGTAATTGCTGCCGCGATCCGAATGAAATATCGCGCCAGCCGGGAGATCGGCATTCCGGGCCGCCATCTCGATCGCCCGGGTAATCAGCGGCGTCTTGTAATTATCGTCCATCGCCCAGCCGATCACCTTGCGGGTGGCGCAGTCAATGACCGTCGCAAGATATTCCCAGCCCTGCCACGTCGGGATATAGGTAATGTCGCCGACCATCTTCTGCCCGGGCGCTGCGGCGCCGAAGTCCCGGTTCACCAGGTCCGGAATCGGCCCGGCCGCGCCCTGCTGCGTGGTGGACGGCCGCCACGGCCGCGGCTGGCAGGCGACCAGGCCCAGCTCGCGCATCAGGCCGCGGACCAGCTCCAGGGCCGCCACCACGCCCCAGCGGAGGAGCTGCCGCCACACGCGCCGGTAGCCGTACGTGCCGTCGGAATCGTCGAAGGCCTTCTTGATCAGCAGCTTGAGTCCGGCCCTTCTTTTCGCCGTCGCCGATTCCGGGCGTGACCGCCATTCGTAGTACCCGGATTTCGACACTCCCAGCCACCTGCACATGCACGTGATCGTGGGAGCGCGCCCGCTGGCCGCCGGGTTAGCGTACTCGGCGTCGATGAACTCGTATTTCTGGCTCACCGATGCTCCCGTGCGAAGTACGCTGCTGCTTTTTTCAGGAAGGTATTCTCCATCTCGAGCTCGCGGACTTGCCGCTCCAGCTCGCGGAGCCGGGCCCGCTCGGATAGCTGCAGCGGCGGCTCATCCTCGGCGTGCTTTTCCCGGTACGCCCTTACCCAGTTGCCGAGCGAGGTCTCGCTGATGCTGAGCTCCCGGGCGACATCGGCGATAGGACGAGAGGTTTCCACCACCAGGCGGGCCGCCTCATCCCGGAACTCAGGCGAATAGGTTTTGTATTTACCGGCAATTTCCCATCCTTTCCGGTCGAGGATCCTAAAGGATCCGCAGTCCGGAAAGTGGGAGGCGCGCCAATCGCCGATATTTGCACCCCACTTGTTGACGGATTCAGGCAGCAGCGGTGTGCCGATTATCTGTTCTGGTTCGAGCCGGCCTGGCTGCCCGGGGTGTCCTGGGGTCTTGTCAACAGTTGGGGACCGCTGCCCCGGGCGGACGTAATGCGCCGGGGCGGGAGGCTGGCTTGAGCGAGCGGATGATCTCGCCGACATTGGCATCGGCATTACGGGGCCTGGTGCCTGGAGCGGCAGGCGCATTCGGTCGGCCGATGTCCCCGCCGGGCTTGCGCTGGTGTAGCTATGGGCCGCTGTCCTGGGTTCTTTGATGTTGTTCGAGGTGGCTGGCGAGCTTGGCGAGGAGCGCGGCCAGGGCGGACCGGTCTTTGGGGGAAAGGCCTTCGAGCAAGGAGGCTTCGGTGGCGAGCAGGCCCGCGTGGGCGCGGTCGAACAGCGTGCGGCCGCGGGGGTGAGCCCGACCAGGACCGAGCACCGGTCGCGGGCGGCGGGCCGACGGGCGATGAGACCCCGGCGCTGCAGCCGGTCCAGCCGCTCGGTCATGGTGGCCGAGGTGACCAGCACGCTGCGGTATAGCTCGGTGGGGGTCAGCTGGTAGCCGGGCGGGCTGCGGCGCAACGCGGCCAGCACGTCGTATTCGCCGGAGTCGAGCCGGTGGCGGCGGTAGACCTGGCGCAGCGCCGCCGCCAGGTACCGGTCGATGCGGGTGATCCGGCCGAAGACGCCGACCGGGGAGACGTCCACGCCGGGCTGCTCGGCGTGCCAGTCCGCCAGGATCGCTGCCACGGCCCGCGGATAGCGCGCGCGTGCAGGCTGCGGCACCGCCCGGCAGCATCCCCCACCAGGTTTCCCAGCACCCGGTGGCATCCGATGGCAGGCAGCGTGCGAACGCCGTCACGGCATGAGGAGTCATCTTGTACGCAGGACTCCGCGACTTGATCGCCCATAAACCCAGGCGCGAGATGCCCGCAACCGAAAGGCGGCGGGCCCCGGCGGTCGGCGCGGGCCCGGCCCAGAACCACGGGCTCACCGGGCCCGCTCACCTGACGAGGCGGGCGCCTGACATCACCGGCCAGGTTGCCGGAAGGTCTCGGCCGGGCTCTGGCACAGCCAGGCGCATTTCCCACACCCGTGGCTGGGAGGGTCAGCGGCCTTGGTGGCCACAAGAAGCCCGAGCCACACCGGGTGCTGGAAACCGCGCAACTCATGGTAGCCCTGGCAGCACACCCGTGCGCGCCGGCGCCCCACGCCAAGCTGCCTCCAGGGCCGGTTTCACCGGCGGTGACTGGGCGCTGCTGGCCGGCGTGGCGGTCACCTGGGGCGCCTCGTTCTTGTTCATCAAGATCGGGGTGGAGGGACTGGGGCCCGGCCTGGTAGCGGTACTGCGGCTCGCCTTCGGGGCCGTCGCATTGGCCCTCCTGCCGGCCGCGCGGCGCGTGGTTCTCCGGTCGGCCTGGCCTCCGATCGCGCTGCTCGGCGTGACCTGGATGGGCCATCCCGTTCGTGCTGTTCCCCCTCGCCGAGCAGCAGATTGGCTTGTCGCTGGCTGGCATGCTCAACCCCGCGGCCCCGCTGTTCACCGTCGCATAGCCGCGCTAGTGTGGTGCCGGGCACGGGCCAGGCCAGCGGCTGGGCCTGGCGGCCGGGTTCGTCGGCGTCGTGGTGATCTGCTGGCCGTCGCTGCACCCACGCCCACGCCACCGCCACCGGGGTCGGCTTGGTGCTGGCGGCCACCGGGCTGTACGGCGTGGCGTTCAACTTGGCCGCCCCCCGTCAAGCGCGCCACGGGGGGCTGCCGGTGATCTGGCGCGCCGAACTGGCCGCGCTGGCCGTGCTGGCGCCGTTCGGCATCACAGCCGCCCCCTCGTTCGCCTGGCCGAGCCTGCTCGCGGTCGCCGCCCGGGGTGTGTGGGCACCGGTGCCGCGTTCGCCGCCTTCACCACCCTCGCTGGGCGAGCCGGGCCCACCCGCGCCTCGGTCACGGTGTACTTCGTGCCCGCGGCCGGCCTCGCCGGCACCGCGCTCATGCTGGCCGGGGCATACCAGACCAGCCGCAGCGGGCCCAGGGCGGGCCCAGGGGGCCCGGGAGTGTCACAGCCGGGGCCGCTGTCTTGTCTTGTGGGGTGCGGGTAATCCTCGACCGGGGAGCTGATCATGAAAGTGCTTGTGGCGGGAGCGACCGGAGCGATCGGAAAGCAGCTGGTGCCGCGCCTGGTTGCTGCGGGTCATGAGGTTGTTGGCATGACGCGTGTCGAGTCAAAGCAGGGCATGCTGCGCGATCTGGGCGCGGTGCCGGTGGTCGCGGACGCGCTTGATCCTGATCAGGTCGCGGAGGCCGTGGGCAGAGCGGGGCCGGAGGTGATCGTCCATCAGCTGACCGCTATCGGGGCGCTTGACCTGCGTCACTTCGATCGTGATTTCGCCCTGACCAACCGCCTGCGGACTGAGGGCACCGATCATCTGCTGTCGGCCGGGCAGGCGGTGGGGGTGCGGCGGTTCGTGGCGCAGAGCAATGGCGCGTTCACGTACGCACGAACCGGTGGGGCGGTGAAAGGCGAGGAGGACCCGCTGGATCCCTCGCCGGCGAGTGAGATGCGCGCGATGGTAGCCGCGATCCGCCATCTTGAGGAGGCGGTCCTTGCGGCGGAGTGGACGGACGGGATCGTGCTGCGCTACGGCGCGTTCTACGGGCCAGGCACCTCGATGGCCCCGGGTGAGGAGCAGTTCGAGATGATCCGCAAGCGCAAGTTCCCGCTGGTCGGGGACGGCGGCGGGGTGTGGTCGTTCATCCACGTGGCCGACGCGGCGGAGGCGACGGTGGCGGCGGTCGAGCACGGTATCCACGGTGTTTACAATGTGGTCGACGATGACCCCGCCCCGGTCGCGGAGTGGCTGCCGGCGCTGGCGCGGACGCTGGGTGCCAAGCAGCCGATGCGCGTGCCGCGGTTGCTCGGGCGGCTGTTCGCCGGGGAGGCCGGCGCGGTGATGGATGACCGAGCTTCGCGGCGCCTCCAATGCCAAGGCCAAGCGTGAGCTGGCGTGGTGGCCGGCGCACCCGAGCTGGCGGCAGGGGTTCGCGGCGGCATGACCGATCGCGACCGATTGCTTGGCGAGCTGCGGCCGGCCGCGTTCGCGATCGCCTACCGGATGCTCGGCAGCGTCTCTGAGGCCGAGGACGTGGTGCAGGAAGCACTGCTGCGGGTGCATGAGGCCCTCGAGGCCGGCGAGCAGATCGCATCGCCGCGCGCGTTCGCCGCCACCGTGACTACCCGGCTGGCGATCAACGAGCTGCGCTCCGCGCGTGCCCGCCGCGAGCGCTATGTCGGCGAGTGGCTGCCAGAGCCGATCATCACCGACGGCCGCGAGGATCCGGCCCGGCACGCCGAGATGGCCGACTCGCTGTCGCTGGCGATGCTGGTGCTGCTGGAGAGCCTGTCACCTGAGCAGCGGGCCGCGCTGCTGCTTCACGACGTGTTCGGGTACGGGTATCCGGAGATCGCGGCGATCATCGGTAAGAGCGAGGACACCGTGCGCCAGCTCGCCACCCGCGCCCGGCGCCACGTCGGGCAGCGCCGGCCCCGCTTCCAGAGCACACGCGAGCAGCGCGAGGAGCTGGCACGGCGGTTCTTCGCGGCCGCCGGGCAAGGCGATCTCGCTGGGCTCGAAGCACTGCTCGCTCGCGACGTGGAGATGACCGCCGACGGCGGCGGAAAGGTCCCGGCGCTCGCGCGGTCGCTGCATGGGCGCAACCGTGTCGCGACCGCGCTGATCAACTACTGGGTCCGCCTGGCCGCTCGCCTTCCGGGCGTGTCGTTGCGTCCGGTCGAGATCAACGGCGGCCCGGGAGCGCTCTACCTCGACGCGCAGCAGCGGCTGATCGCCGTGGTGGCGCTCGATATCGCCGACGGCCAGATCACGAGCATCAGCGCGATCGTCAACCCCGGCAAGCTGGCGCACCTCGGGCCAGTCGGCGACTTGACTTCGCTACCGGGGCCGGCGAGATGAACCCCGGCGCTGTTGCCACCTCGCCCCGTGCAACCGGTTCCGCAAAGGGCGGCGCACTGGTGCGCCCCAACACCACCGGTGAAAACCAGCGTGAACTAGCGCTGCGCACCCTCGTCGACCGCGAACAGGCACCCTGAACACATCCCCGGCAGGCATTGGAGGTACTCAGATGGGCACGCTGACTCCCCACTTGGTGACACGCGATCCGGCGGCGGCCGCTGCCTGGTACGGCGAGGTGCTGGGCGCGGTGGAAGAGGGCCGGATCACGCTGCCTGGCGGCCGGGTGCTGAGCGTCGACCTGCGGTTCGGGGACAGCAGGCTGGCGATCGGGGACGAGTTCCCGGACCTGGGCATCGTGTCCCCGCTGACGCTGGGCGGCACCTACGGGGCGCTGCACCTGGCGGTCGCGGACGCCGCCGCGGTGTGGCAGAAGGCCCTGGATGCTGGGGCCAAAGTGTTCGAGCCGCTGCATGAAGCGTTCTGGGGGGATCGGACCGGCCAGTTCATCGACCCGTTCGGGCACCGCTGGGCCATCGACCAGCACCTCCGCGATGTGCCACCGGACGTGATCGCCCGGCTGGCGGCCGAGGCATTCGGCGAAGGCTCAGGCTGATGCGTTACAAGCTGTTCGGCCCCACCGGGCTGCGGGTGTCTGAGTTGTTCCTGGGCGCGATGACCTTCGGCGAGCAAGGCGGCGTCGGCGCCCCGCCAGAACAACGCGCCCGGATCCTGGACACCTACACCGAGGCGGGCGGCAACGTTATAGACACCGCGGTCCACTACCGCGGCGGGCAGAGCGAGGAGATCCTCGGCCAGCTGCTAGAGGGGCGGCGGGACCGGTTCGTGCTGTCCACCAAGTACACCGTCACCCGCGACCACGATGATCCCAACGCGGCCGGTAACCACCGCAAGAACCTGCGAGCCTCGCTGGAGACCAGCCTGCGGCGACTGCGGACGGACTACATCGACATCTACTGGGTGCACATGTGGGACGCCCGCACCCCGGCCGAGGAGACCCTGCGCGCCCTCGACGACCAGGTCCGCGCGGGGAAGATCCTCTACGCCGGCATCTCCGATGCCCCCGCGTGGGTGATCGCCCGGGCCAACACCCTGGCCGATTGGCATGGCTTGGCCGCGTTCGCGGGGGTTCAGGCACCCTACAGCCTGCTGCGCCGCGATATCGAACGCGAGCTGCTGCCGATGGCTGAGGCCCTCGGCCTGACCGTGGCCGCGTGGAGCCCGCTGGCCGACGGGATCCTGTCTGGGAAGTTCACCGGGGAGGGCACGGCCGGTCAGCCCACCCGGATCGACGCCGCCGCGATCAGCGAGCACCAGCATCAGGTGGCGGCACTCGTCAAGCAGGTTGCGGAAGGTCTCGGGGCCAGCGCGGCCCAGGTCGCCATCGCCTGGACCCAGGCCCGCACGCCTGCTATCTGCCCGATCATTGGCGCTCGCCGCGCAGATCAGCTGCTCGACAATCTCGGCGCCGCCGCCCTCGACCTGCCCGCCGGCGCGCTCGCCCGGCTCGACGCGGCCACCCGGATCGATCTCGGGTTCCCCGCCACCTTCATCCGCGACAACACCCCAAGGGTCTTCGGCGCCGCCGCGCTCGAGGACAATACGACCACGCTGCCCGGGAGGTGAGCCATGACCGGCCGCCGCACGCGGAATACATCGATCAGGTCGAGGTCGGGCACCGGGCCGCCGGGCACATCCGGGTCGCCTTCCAGGTCGCCGACGCCGCCCCAGCCACCGCCACACTGGCTGCCGCTGGCGCCAGCGTCATCGCCGGGCCGGTCACCACTGCATGGCAGTCCCTCAACGCCCGCCTGCAAGGCCCGGCCGGGCTGCAACTCACACTCTTCTCCGACTCTCGCAGAGCCAGGCAACCGGCAGGGACCGCCAGCCCTGCAGACGCCGCAACACACACTAGGGAGGAACCGATGAGCGACCTTCAGGCCATCGCTGACCGCATCGAGATCGAGGCGCTGCGCGGCGAGTTCACCGACGCGGTGATGATGAACGACCACGACCGCCTCGCGTCACTGTTCACACCCGACGGCGTCGTCCGGATCCCTCTCGGCAACATCGAGGCCGCCGGCCGGGAGCAGATCCGCGCTCTCGGCGAGCGGCGGCAGGCTCTCGCGGACTACTTCGTGCAAACCACCCACCCGGGCACGATCGCCCTTGACGGCGACACCGCGACCGGCCGCGCCTACCTGAGCGAGGTCGCCCACCTGCGCGACGGCGGCTCGCATCTGAACTACTTCGTGTACCACGACCGCTACCAGCGCAGCAGCGACGGCTGGAAGTTCACCGAGCGCGTCGCCGAGTTCAGGTACCTCGACACCACACCGCTGGCAGGCTCGCCGCCCTCCGTAGCCGGGGAGACGCGCTGACCCGCCGACCGGGTCTGCGGTGACCGTGACGCGGTACGGAGCGTCACGACCGGCAGCACACGGCCGGGAACGCTGACAGGGAGGAGCGGCCATGCGGGCCCGGATCCTGACCATGAATGTGGAGAACGTCCAAGGCGACGCGCACCGCCAGCAGATGCTCAATGCCGAGCTGCGGCGGCTGGACCCCGATCTGGTCGCCTTCCAGGAAGTGATCCACACCCCGGAACGGCATCAGCTCGACGACCTGATAGCCGGGACCAGCCTGCAGGGGACGCACCAGGCACAGGCCATGGCCTACCAGCCGCCGTGGGCGGACCGCTACGGTGGCACCGCGGTGGCCACGCGCTGGCCACACCACGTTGTCGACGTGCTCGACCTCCGGCTCCACGACGCGGCCGACGTCCCGTGGTGCACGCTGGCGATCGCCGTGGAACTCCCCGGTGAAGGCGAGGCGCTCTTCATCGCTACAACCGCGTCATGGCGCCTGGACGCCGAATCGGCCCGCGAGCGCCAGGCGGTGGCAGTCACCGAGCTCGACGCCCGGCATCGCCGCGCATTGCCGACGATCATCGCCGGGGACCTCAACGCCGCGCCGGAAGCGGCCAGCATCCGCTTCCTCAGCGGGCTGCAGTCACTGGGCGGGCAGAGCGTCTTGTACCACGACGCCTGGGCGGTGGCTGGCGACGGGCCCGGGCATACCTGGACCAGCGACAACCCCCGGGGCCGCGCGGTGATGGACCAGATCGTCCGGCAACCCGCTCACCGGCGCAGGCTCGACTATGTCTTCATCGGCTCGGCGCATGCCCATCCGCATGCTCATTGTTATGTCCGGGCGGCCAGGCTCGCCTTTAACAATCCGACCGGGACTACGTGGGCCAGCGATCACTTCGGCGTCGTGGTCGATGTCGACATCGGCAACGACGCGTAAGGCGTCCAGCAGAACCCTGGCGCCCGTGGCCTTGGACCCGATGCTGCAGGGATCCACGGGACCGCGACCGCGTAGCCGCGGCAACGCACATGAAGGGATCAGGCATGCGAAGCTCAACCGCACGAACAAGCCCCGATCGCGGCGCGCCGAGCGTCGTGCTCGTCGCCCTGCTTGGCGCCGAGACCCACCGCCGGGCCGACGTCATGGCTGCCCTGGCCCGGCAATGAGCAGCGGCATGACGACCGGGCAGCCATGGCCGTGGCCGGCGACGATGGATGCACTGATCGCCGCGCCAGCCTCCCATCGCGTTCTGCTGGAGAACAACCGGGTGCGGGTGCTGGAGGTGATGATCGAACCAGGAGCGCGCGAGCCCGAGCACACCCATCACGCGGCAAGCGTGATGATCGTCGACGAGCCGGCCCGGATCAGCTACTATGCGGGCGGCGCGCTGCAGTTTGAGTCACAGGCGCGCGCCGGGTCGCCATCCGGCGTGCGGGTGCGCTGGATGGACCCGGAAGGCCCGCATTCTGTCGAGAACATCGACCAGCGCCGCTACCATGCGATCCGCGTCGAACTCAAGTAGCGCCGGTGCCGTGGTCTCACCCAACGTCAGCACTCGCCCCGGACAGCTAGCCAAGGCCACCTTGACGCGCGCCCGGAGCCGGCCGACAGGCGATCCAGCCGCGACGCGTGCGGCCAGATTCGCCGTTACAGCGCGAGATCGGGAGCCAGTCCTCGCCCCTCCGCTAGTTGATGTCAGATAGTTGAACTCAGATATTCGTGTGCTACTATGAGGCATGCCGCCACGTAGGCTACGCAGCCCGCTGTCCCTGGTCGTCCTCGGCCTGCTCGCCGAGGAGCCACTGCACCCGTACGCGATGCGCCAGCGAATCACCGGCCGGGCTCACGACCGGCTGCCCGGGATCCGCCCGGCATCGCTGTACGACGCGGTTCAGCGGCTGACAGCGGCCGGGCTCATCAGCGCCGATGAACCCAGCCGCGAGGGACGCCGCCCTGAACGAGTGGAGTACTCGATCACCGAAGCCGGACGACGGGCACTGACCAGCTGGGTGGCGGAATCACTGGCCGACCTCAGCCGAAGCGACGAATTCCCGGCCGCGCTGTCGTTCATGTACGCACTCGGCCGCGATCGCGTCGTACAGATCCTGCAGGAACGAGCGGCCACACTCCGCCAGTCGCTGGACGCCGACGAGACCGCGCTCGCCAACGCCGAGACGGGCGGCGTCCCGCCGATATTCCTGTCCGAGCACCGCTATCAGCTCGCCCTCCGCCATGCCGAGCACACCTGGCTCACCGCATTCACCGAGGCCCTGACAACCGGCACTCTCGGCTGGCCCGACCCGCCGCGAAAGGACTGACCCATGTCATCAGCATCCGTGACAGACCCGGCCCGGCTGGCGCGCGACGCGCACGCACGGCTGGCCCGCACCATGAACATCGGCCCGGACCTCGGCGGCCCGCTGGAGCGAGGCTGGACCATCGACGTGCAGCGCTCGCACCTGCAAGCCTGCGCGGAGCACGGCTACACCGCGATCCGGCTGCTGATGTACCTGGCCGCGCATCGCACCCCGGCCGGACTGGACCCGGACACACTCCGCCGCATCGAGGAAATCGCCGATCAGGCGGCGTCGCTGGGGCTTGCCGTGATCATCGCCAATCACCGAGATCCGCAGCTGATGGCCGACCCGGAGCCGCACCTCGCGGCCACCCTGGGCGCGGTCACTGAGCTGGCCAGCGTGTTCGAAGGCCACGGCGCCGGCCTGGTCCTGGAGCCGCTCGCCGAACCGGAGCGGGCGCTCGACCCGATCTGGAACAAGGTGGCCGCCGAGCTGATCGGCGCCGTCCGCGGCCAGGACCGGCACCGCACGATCCTGCTCGGTCCCCGCACCAGGAACAATGCCCGGTTCCTCGGTGACCTGTCGCTGCCCGAACAGGAGCAGAACCTGATCGTCGGCATCCATCACTACTGGCCCATCACGTTCACCATGCAGGGCGAGATGTGGCTCGGTGAGGACCACGCCTTCGGCAACCCCCGCGAATGGCTCGGCACCACCTGGGATCAGACACCCGCCCAGGAAGCCGAACTTCGCGACGGCTTCGGTCAGGTCGCCGGCTGGGCCGCGATGACCGGCCGCCCGCTGTTCCTGGCCGAGTTCGGCACGAGCAGCAACGCGGACCTGGCCAGCCGGGTCCGCTGGACCAGATTCAACCGCCGGCTCGCCGAAGAGCACGGCTTCGGCTGGGGCATCTGGTCGTTCGCGCCGCTCTTCGCCATCTACGACCTCGACGCCCGCGCCTTCAATCGCGACCTGCTGGCCGCGCTCATGGATTGACCCGGGGAGTGCCGTCATCTTTCCGGACTGCAGATCCACAGTCCGGAACTAGGCGACGGGACGCCGACTCGGAGGCCGGATGTCGGAGGTGACCGGCTTGTCAATTCAGGAGGAGGTGAGTGCCGTTCGCGTCCTTGCCCTCGCAGGCGGCCTGGCAGCACCGCGGCGACAGGAGCGGGTTCGAGGGTGTTCATCAGCCACCTGGACGGCGGATGCCTGGATCCATGGGTGCACGACCGCGGTCGAAGACGGTACGCCCAGGGCCGTCGAGTACGCCATTGACCTGGATACCGGCGGGGCAACCCGCCGCGCCCGGATCAATGGCTGGTCGCCAGCCGGATCCTGCGCGACGGTGCTGGAGGCCAACGGCGTCGGCCGCTTGCTGGTCGACGGCGCGGACGCGCCGCAGTTGGAAGGCTGCCTCGATGTAGACTTGGAGTCCTTGGCCCTGACGAATGCGCTGGCCGTGAAGCGGTTCAGTCTGGCGGGCAGCGGCGTCGGCCGCCTACGTCCGCGCGGTCGGCCTCGCTGTGGGACGGGCTTGAGCAGACCTACCTGCGAACCCGGACGGGCCCGAATGCCAGTGCTACGACTACACCCTCCCACCTTCGACTTCCACTGCCGCCTGGTCTATGACCAGTCCCGGCTTGGTTATCGACTACCCCGGCATCGCTGCCAGGGCCGGTTGATCGCCCTGACCTTTCCCAGCCACCAGGGCAGAACGCCCTGATCGGGTCAAGCTCGGCTAGATTGACGCCCCAGCCGAAATGCACGCCGAACGGCGGATCTCGCGTGCTCGCTGGGCCGTGCGGTGAGGTCAGTAGTGGTAGCGGGCTGCGAGGATGATGATCTCTGCTTCGGCGACGATGTAGACGAGACGGTGCTCGTCGTCGATCCGCCGCGACCAGGCCCCGGGCAGGTGGTACTTGAGCGGCTCGGGCTTGCCGACGCCGGTGAACGGGTCCCGCCGGACGTCCTCGATCAGCTTGTTGATCCGCGCGAGCATCTTGCGGTTGGTCTTGAGCCAGGACGTGTAGTCCTCCCAGCCCTGGTCCTCGAATACCAGCCTCACCGGCGCTGCCGGGCGTCTGTCGCGTCGGGGTCGGCAAGGTCGTGCTCGGCTAGGTGGATGCCGTTCAGGGCGTTCTCGTAGGCCTTGAGCAGCCGGCGGGCATTGGCCGGCGAGCGCAGCAGGTAGGCACCCTCGCGCAGAGCGGCGTAGTCCTCGGCGGAGACCAGGACGGCGTTGCCGTGCCTGGAGACGATCTCGACGGCGTCGTGGTCCTCGTTGACCTTCTTGATCAGCGGGAAGAGCCCCTTGCGCGCCTCGCTCGCGGTAATCGACATGACAGCTGGCCCTCCGGTAATGGTACAAGATAGAGTACCACTTGAGGTTGCCATCCGCATCCCGCGCTGGCCGTTCTCCTCCTCAGGCACCTGAGCAGGCCGGTTCTCCGGTGTTAGTTCAGGATGCCCGTGCCGGGCATGCCAGCCCCCGGATCGGCAAGGCCCCGCTAAGCAAGGACTTCCCGATCTGGACCGTTCCGCGCAAGCCGGGCCGGCAACAACCGTTCGCGCGTAGCGGCGGTTCATGGTCTCCCGCGATGGTGACGGCCAGTGCGCGGGCCGGCGCGTCAGTTGGCCCGCCGGACGCTACGCCCCGCACCGTGCCGGCCCAGAAGCGGCCGCTGGCGGCGTTTAAGGTCGGCCAGGCGCACCGATCGCCGACAGCGAGGCCGATCGCACAGTATCCCATGGTCAGGCCTAGCAGGACGCGCAACGGCGCCGGCAAGCCCGTAACGGGATTGTGACATTCATTTTAGCTGAGTTGCATTCGCTGGACCGGCAGGAGGTTGGCCTCGGCCAGCGCCGCGGCGTGCCGCTCCCTGGAGATTGCCTGGCTTGCCTGGCATGCCTGCCCGCAAGGCCTGCCATCATCGGTCGCCGCCGATGTGCCGCCCAACTGCCTCGATTACCTCATCAGCGGAATCGTGATCTCTGCAGTCATGCATCGCGGAGCGTCAAAGCGAGTGCGCCGAGGAGGAGGGCGCCGGCGGTCCACAGGGCGACGACGCCGAGACCCTGCCACGGGGTGAGCGGCAGGGCGTTGATCCCGGTGGTGGCCTGGGCGTCCAGGCCGGCGGGCAGGGGGCCGATCTGTTCCAGGAGCCGGTCGAGGGCCGGGTCGGGGATGACGGCCGCGGCGAGCGGGAACAGGTACAGCACGCCGAGGACCAGGCCGATGGCGACCGCGGAGTCGCGTACCGCGGCGGCGAGCCCGATGCTGAGCAGGGCGATGAGCATCAGGTACACGACCGCGCCGACGGCGGCCCGCAGGTCGGTAGCCGAGGTGAGGGATGCGTACCCGTGCGCGGGGGTGAAGCCGCGGCCGGGCAAGATCAGCCGCCCGGCGAGCGCGGCTCCTGCGACCGCCAGCGCCGAAGCGGTGAGCGCCGGGGCGGTAAGGATGGTGGCCTTGGCGAAGAACCAGGTAAGCCGCCGGGGCATCGCGGTCAGCGACAGCTTGATCATCCCGGTGCTGTACTCGTTGCCGATGGCCAGCACGCCGGCGACGGCTACTACCGCCTGGGCCGGGTAGATTCCGGTGAAGCTGACCGAGGCGGGGTCGATCCCACACGTGGCTGACCGGCACCGGGCCGCGCTGGCCGCCGTCACCGCGACGGCGACGGTCAGCGTGACGATCCCGGCCAGCAGCCAGGCCGGGCCGGCCACGGTGCGGAACTTGGTCCACTCGGCGTGCAGGGCCTGGCCCAGCAGCGGATGACGCGGCGGAGCGACCCGGGTGGTGATGCTCATGCGTCTCTCCGGCGCAGCAGGAAGAAGGCCAGCGCCAGCGCCGCGGCTGCATACGCGCACTCCACCGCCAGCCCGGCCCACGGCGCGAGCGGGTAGTACCCCTCATTAGGGGTGTAGCTGACGATGAGCTGATAGAACCGCGGGAGCGCCTGCTGTACGGACAAGGCGGCGGCCGGGGTGACCTGCAACAGCAACCCTCCTCCCCCGCCGCCTCCGCCCGCCGTCGGGCCGAAGGCGAGCAGGTACGGGACGAAGATCACCACGATCGCAATGGCGACCGCCGGTGCGCTGCGCCGCACGATGGCGCCGATCGCGAGCGCGAGCACCGCGGCCAGGGCGAGCAGCGCCGCGGTGCCGACAACCATGCGTGCCTCGGTGAGCAGCGAAACCGGCCATTGCACACCGCCGGCCCGGCGCAGCAGGGGCGTTCCGACCGCGAGCGCGAGGGCGGCGGCGACCAGTCCGGCGACGAAACCGACCGCGCCGATCATGACGGCCTTAGCGGCCAGCAGCCGGCCGCGGCGGGGTGCGGCGGTCAGCGAGACGTGGATCAGCCCGCGCCGGTATTCGGCGGTGAGGAACATCGCGGCCACCACGATCAGCGGGATCAGCCCGAAAAACGTCCCGGCCAGCGCCCGCTGGAGGGACTGACCGCTGTACCTGTCCCCGGCGGCAGGGCTGATGTCGCCGACACTGGCCACGGTAACCGCGCCGGCGCTCTGATGGAGCGTGCCGGGCACTGGCAAGGCGCTCAGGCCGCCCACATTGGTCCCCGTCCATCCGGTAGCAGGCCAGGAGAGTCCGATGTGGCCGAAGGCGCCTGTGGCCAGAGTGTTGAAGCTGTCCCCAGAGCCGGCGGCGAACAGCCCGGCCTGCACAGTGGAGGTCAGTCCCGGGAGGGTCGCGGTCCCGGCCAGCGTCCAGTGCGTGCCGTCGGCGGAGTCGTACCCGGTGATCGTGCCGCCATCGCGGACCAGCCGCAGCCAGCGCGGCGAGGACGCGGACACGCTGCCTGCCAGGCCGGGGGTGTCGTTGACGTAGTCCCATTGCATCCGAACGCCGTTGGACCCCGTGACCATCATCGCCGCGTACGCCGAGCCCTGCGACGTGTTCTCCTTGATGATGATCCCGGCCTTGGACCACGGCTGCAGGCCGCCGGGCGCCGTCTGGTTCGGGCCGACGAGGGTCTGAGCGGTCAGCGACGTCACCTGCACGGTGATCGCGCCGTTGCCTTCCACCGGTTGGTGCGCGAAGTAGAACGCATCCTGGACCGGCTCACCGCCAGGCCCGGCCGGGGTTGCCGGACAGCCGACCGGGCCTGGCCCGCTGCTGACTGCGGTGCCCCCGGCGCACCCGCCGCTGACGTTAGCGCCGAGGAACGCGAAGGCGATGATCGCCGGGATCGTGACGAGCACCGCGATCACCCAGCCGCGCACGGTGCGGAACTTGGTCCACTCGGCGTGCACCAGGTACCGGAACCGGTCCCGCTCCGGAGTCACCGGGGAGCGGCGCGGTGTCACGGTCTGCGTCGTCATGACGTCGCCCCCGCCCGGTACTCCACGCTGTGGCTGGTGAGTTCCATGTAGGCCTGTTCGAGGGTGGCTCGGTGAGCCGTGACCTCGCTGAAGGGGATCGCGTGGCTGGTCAGAGCGGCCACCACTCGTTCTGATGAGAGGTCTGACACTTTGAGCACGCCGGAGCCGTTGGCGGTGACCTCGGCCCCGGCACCGGCCAGCACCGTCATCGCGTCGGCCGCCGCAGTGGTGCGCAGCATGATCTGGTTGCCGGAGGCGGCGGCGATAAGGGCAGCGACGGAGGTGTCGGCGATCACCTTGCCGCGGCCGACGACGACCAGGTGGCCGGCTGTGTCCTCCAGTTCGCCCATCAGGTGGCTCGACACCAGCACCGCGCGGCCCTGCACCGCCAGCGATCGCAGGAAACCCTTCATCCACACAATGCCCTCGGGGTCCATGCCGTTGAACGGTTCGTCGAAGATCAGCACCGGCGGGTCACCCAGCAGCGCCGCGGCGATGCCGAGCCGCTGCCGCATGCCCAGGGAGTAGCCGCCGGCCTTGCGGCGGGCGGCGGACTCCAGCCCGGCCTGCGCGATCACCTCATCGACCCGGGCGGCATTGATGCCCTGGGAGTGGGCGAGCCACAGCAGGTGGTTGCGCGCACTGCGGCTGGGCTGCAGCGCGCCCGCGTCCAGCAGCGACCCGACGTGGCCCATGGGGTTCTTCAGCGCATGGTACGGGCGGCCGCCGATGGTGGCGGTGCCCGCGTCGGGGGCATCCAGGCCCAGGACGACACGTATGGTGGTTGATTTGCCGGCGCCGTTCGGCCCGACGAAGCCGGTCACCCGGCCGGGACGGACCCTGAACGTCATCCCGTCCAGCGCCTGCACAGGGCCGAACCGCTTGCGCAGTCCGTCAATCTCGATAGTCGCGTTCATAGGGACAAGATGCCGTGGTCCGCGGGCGCTGCGCATCTGCCCGCGGACCCATCTGCAGGGCGCCGCAGTCTGCCCGCAGGCGTATGCCCGCTGGCAGACGACCCGGCCCCGCACGACGGTTACCATCGGTGCCATGAGCATGGCCCAGCAGGCTGGAAGCACCCAGATCATGTGGGCACTCCCGGTGCTGCTATGCGTCCTGCTGGCTTCTGCTCTCCTGCTGCGTCGCAGGCCGCTCCCGGCGCTGGCGGTGCTGCTTGGCGGGTCGGTGGCGAGCATAGCGCTGCAGCCGATGCCGGCGGATGTCGCTGTGGTCGTGCTGGCCTGCGCGGCGGGCCTTGAGATCTGCTACATGGCTGCGACACGCACCCGGGCACTGTCGGTAACGGGCGCCGCCATGGCCGCTGGCGCTGGCCTGCTGATTTCGCTGCTTGGGGTTCCGTCTGCAGGCTCGGTCGGGGATGGCGGGAGGCAGGGTATGCCCCTTGCCGCGATCGCCGTGCCCCTGGTCACCATCATTGCGTGGCTGATCGGGAACTCGATCCGGCAGGCGCAGGTCCAGGCCGAACTGGTGCGGGCCCAGGCGGCCGCGCAGACGACGCTGGCCGAGCGGCTGCGGATCGCGCGTGAGCTGCACGATATCGTGGCGCACAGCATCGGCATCATCGCGATCCAGGCCGGTGCTGGCCGCCGGGTCTTCGACGCCTGCCCCGGCGAGGCGCGCGACGCCCTGGCCGCCATAGAGACCACCAGCAGGGAGACGCTCTCCGGGCTGCGGCGGATGGTGACCGGGCTCCGGCGCGCCGAGCCCGAACCCGGACAGGGGCAGACACCGCCGGGCCCGGCGCCCGGCCTGGCCGACATCGAACGGCTGGCCGCCACGACCCTGGACGCGGGCGTGAAAGTCGAGGTGGACTGGCGCGGCAGCCGCCAGCCGCTCCCGACGGACATCGACCTGTCGGCGTTCCGCATCATCCAAGAAGCGGTCACCAACGTGGTCCGCCACGCGGGCACCGGCCGGTGCCAGGTCCTGATCGACCGGCAGGACGGGCAACTGTCCATCGAGGTCCTCGACAGCGGGCGCGGCGGCAGCACGGCCGGGACCGGCTACGGGATCACCGGCATGCGCGAGCGCGCCGCACTGCTTGGCGGCGATTTGCAGGCCGGGCCGCGTCCCGGCGGCGGCTTCCGGGTCGCCGCCCGGCTGCCGGTGCCGGCACCGGACCGATGACCATCCAAGTCATCCTGGCCGACGACCAGCCGCTGGTCCGCGCGGGCCTGCGGATGCTGATCGAGCAGACACCCGGCATCGACGTGGCCGGCGAGGCTGCAACCGGAGCCGAGGCAGTCCAGCTGGCCAGCGACACCGGCGCCGACGTGGTGGTCATGGACATCCGCATGCCCGGCATGGACGGCATCCAGGCAACCCAGCTGATCACCGCGGGCGGCATCCGCGCCCGGGTGCTAGTGCTCACCACCTTCGACGACGATGACTATGTCTACGGCGCGCTGCGCGCCGGGGCCAGCGGGTTCCTGGTCAAGGACATGGCGCTGGAAGACATCGTGACCGCGATCCGCGTGGTCGCGACCGGCAACGCCATCATCGCGCCGGGCGTCACCCGCCGCCTGATCGCGCAGTTCGCCAGCCCATCCTGTCCAGACCCCAAGCCCCGGGAACTGGCCGGGATCACCGACCGCGAACGCGAGGTGCTCAAGCTGGTCGGCCTGGGCCTGTCCAACGCCGAGATCGCCGCCGCGTTGTACATCACCGCAGGCACCGCCAAGACCCACGTAGCCCGGCTGCTGGCCAAACTCAGTGCCAGAGACCGGGTACAACTCGTCATCATTGCGTACCAGGCTGGCCTGCTCGACACCTAAGGCGGCCCGTCGCGAGAGCATCGCCGCAGGATGCGCCAAGCCATCATTCATCGGGCCGGGCCTGGCACCGGGAATGGGCGCTCGACTTCGGGGCCGCCAAGCCAGCCGGTGTGGGCGGCGTCGGCATACCAGAACGGCGCTGCTGAGCGGACGCGGCCGTATGACACCGAACGGCTGACCCGGGCAGTACAGGGACACCCCGAATGTCAGGCTCCGCTTGATATGCGAAACCGTGGCTTCGCTTGATGCGCGACACTCCCGCAATGCTCCAGGGGCTGAACGTCGTCGAGCACAGATAGCAGGCTTGACGGTGATCTGGCCTTGTCTCAGACCTCGTTCCTGAGCTTGGTCTCAGAACTCGTTCCTAAGCTTGTCGGCGTCGCCTCTCAGTTCACGGAGCCGCTGGTAGGCTGGCCCTTCGCGGATGCGGTCCAGGGCCCACCGGATGGCCCCCGCGCGTGTGGCCGCGATTCCCGCCATGATCAGCGTGTCGAGGGTTTCCAGGCCAGCCGGTCCCAGCCGGGCCAGCACGCAGGTAGCCTCGCCGTGCTCCCGCTCCTGGATGTCTGGCAGTGGCTCCCCGACGGGATTGCTCGCGCGGGGTCCGTGGCCGTCGCGGGTGACGGGGTTGTTGCTGAACGTGTACTCGACCAGCGTGATCTCCCGGAGCTTTGCTGCCAGGTAGCCCGTGAACTGATCACGCGCCGCCTGGTTGGCTAGGTCGAAAGCCA
The DNA here is from genome assembly GCA_963808615.1 of uncultured Actinomycetota bacterium. GTDB lineage: Bacteria > Actinomycetota > Actinomycetes > Streptosporangiales > Streptosporangiaceae > Palsa-504. The sequence continues at coordinate 1,335,702 of CAWEGV010000012.1, read as the reverse complement.
CTAGAGTCTCCGCGTAGTCCTCCGGCCCGGCCGCGTCGAGCAGCACCCGGACCCACAGGTCCCCCGGCCCGATTTCCGGGTCGTCGCCATATTGCAGCAGCACGGCCCGCCTCACCGCGGTGCCGGGGAAGCGCGCCCGCGCCTCCTGATCAATCTCACGCTCGATCACATCCAGCACATCGCGGTCCACCTCGGCCTTCTTCATCGCCGGAATCTGGAGCCGCTGGTACGCTGGCCGCTCGCGGACGCGGTCCAGGGCCCACCGGATGGCCTCCGCGCGCGTGGCCGCGATTCCCGCCATGATCAGCGTGTCCACCGTCTCCAGGCCAGCCGGTCCCAGCGCGGCCAGCACCAAAGTAGCCTCGCCGTGCTCCCACTCGCTGATATCCGACAGCCGCTGCGCGACGAGCATGCCCGCGCGGGGCCCCTCGCCGTCCCAGGTGACGGGGTTGTCACTGAACACGTACTCGACCACCATGATCTCCCGGAGCTTTGCCGCCAGGTAGCCCCGAAACTGCTTGATCGCCGTCTCGTTGGCTTGCTCGAATGCCGTCAGGGCCGGCTCCCAGTCGTCCTCCGGCCCGTCCGCGTCGAGCAGCACCCGGACCCACAGATCCCCCGGCTCGATCTCCGGGTCGTCGCCGTATTGCAGCAGCATGGCCCGCCGCACGGCGGTGCCGGGGAAGCGCATCCGCACCTCCTGGTCAATCTCGCGCTCGATCACATCCAGCACATCGCGGTCCATCCCCGCCTCCCTCAGCGCCCGATTGTGAGGGTAATTCCGCAGCCTCCTCCCCCGCGAGGCAATATTCACGCTGCCCCGGAGCGCGAGAGCGCCGCCAGGCGCGGACACCATCAACGCCAGGCTGAAGATCAGACGTTTCCACGAGTCTGGCCATGCGGCCGATATCGGCGCCCCCGGGCCCGGCTTTAACCCGTCACCGCCGACGACCGCAAGTACGTCACCTCAGCCTGCGGTCTCGTCCGCGACTGGAGAATGCACCCGATCCCGCTCAGGGTCAGCGAGGTGCCAACAGCGGACCTTTCGCCTACCAGGCGACACGCTTTCCGCTGGTCAGGCGGCATGGGATACGCAACGGCGCGGGCAAGACCACCACCATCCGGATGCTCACCACGCTGCTCAAGCCGGCCGCGGGCCGGGTGTGCGTGTTCGGCGTCGACGCCGCGGCCAGGCCGATGCTGGTCCGCCGGATGATCGGCTACGTGCCGCAGCTGCTGTCCGCGGACGGGACGCTGACCGGGCGGGAGAACGTGCAGCTGTTCGCCAGGCTCTTCGACGTGCCGCGCGCCGAGCGCGCTGCTCATCTACGGCGAGGTCTTCAACAGGATCCACGCCATCCCCAACCCCGCAGGGCATCTCCTCCCTGTCCTACCTGGCCCCCGGGATCCTGGCCCAGTCCGCGCTGTTCATCGCGATCTTCTACGGAATCCAGATCATCTGGGAGCGCGACGCCGGGGTGCTCACCAAGCTGATGGTCACGCCCACGCCGCGGGCCGCGCTGATCACCGGCAAGGCCTTCGCGGCCGGGGTGCGCGCGGTCATCCAGGGCGTGGTGGTGGTGATCCTGCGCGCGCTGCTCGTCGGAACCAGCACCATCCTGTGGCTGGATTTCGTCGTCCTGGCCGGCGCGACCGTGGCCGGGATCACCGCGGCGTCGCTGCTGCTCCCCCGGCTGGCGCGGTAGGCGCGCAAACACCAAACAGGGCGCGAACAAAAAGGTGAACGACGATACGGCGGCGGCGCCGCAGCTCAGCCGGACGCGGACGGGGGCACCGCGTGCTTAGCACACATCGCGCGGACGGGGGCACCGCGCGGCGCGGCGCCGCCGCATAGCGTCACGATACAAGCTTGCTCATACATGTACAAGTGCGATCCGGCGCGGCGCGGTGGTTGTTTCTGCTGAGAACGCCGGCCGCCACCACGGTTTACCGGCGCGTTTGCGCCCGGAGCCTTCGGAATCAGTAGGCCCGCGCCCGGCCACCCGGGCGCCGCATCTGTCACGAATCGCCCTAAGCTGAGCACTGGGGCCGGCCCGGAGGCGAGAGGACGGACATGCCCGAGTTCAGCTACACCGACCTGCTGCCGCTGGGCGCCGACGGCACCAGCTACCGGCGGCTGACCGGTGACGGGGTGATGAACCGCGGTTCGTTCGGCAGAAATTTCCTCCAGATCGAGCCGCAGCTGCTGACCACGCTGACCGCCACGGCCATGCATGACATCGCCCACCTGCTGCGGCCCGCGCACCTGCGCCAGCTACGGTCCATCCTGGACGACCCGGAGGCGAGCCCCAATGACCGGTACGTGGCGCGGGACCTGCTGAAGAACGCGTGCATCGCGGCCGGGGGCGTGCTGCCCATGTGCCAGGACACCGGCACCGCGATCGTGATGGGCAAGCGGGGCCAGCACGTCCTCACCGACGGGCGCGACGAGGAGCACATCGCGCGCGGCGTCTACGACGCGTACACCACGCTGAACCTGCGGTACTCCCAGCTGGCCCCGCTGACCATGTTCACCGAGCGGAATACCGGCAGCAACCTGCCCGCGCAGATCGAGATCTACGCCACCGCCGGGCAGGAGTACAAGTTCTTGTTCATGGCCAAGGGCGGCGGATCGGCCAACAAGTCGTTCCTGTACCAGGAGACCAAGGCCGTGCTCAGCCCGGCCCGGATGCTCGCGTTCCTCGAGGAGAAGATCCGCTCGCTGGGCACCGCCGCGTGCCCTCCGTATCACCTGGCCATCGTGGTCGGCGGGACCAGCGCGGAGTACGCGCTGAAGACGGCCAAGTACGCGTCGGCCAAGTACCTGGACACGCTGCCGGAGACCGGATCGGCGTCCGGGCGCGGGTTCCGGGACCGCGAGCTCGAGGAGCAGGTGCTGGGCATCACCCGGCGGCTCGGCATCGGCGCGCAGTTCGGCGGCAAGTACTTCTGCCACGACGTGCGGGTGATCCGGCTGCCGCGGCACGGGGCGTCATGCCCGGTGGCCATCGCCGTGTCCTGCTCGGCGGACCGGCAGGCGCTGGCCAAGATCACCGCCGACGGGGTATTCCTGGAGCAGCTGGAGACCGACCCGGCGCAGTACCTGCCTGATCTCGACGCCGGGGCCGACGCCGCCGAGGTGGTGGCTGTCGACCTGAACCGGCCGATGGCTTCGATCCGGGAAGAGCTGACCAAGTACCCGGTCCGGACCAGGCTGTCGCTGACCGGGCCGCTGGTGGTGGCGCGCGACATCGCGCACGCCAAGATCGCCGAGCGGCTGGACGCGGGCGAGCCCATGCCTTCGTACCTGCGGGACCACCCGGTCTACTACGCCGGGCCGGCCAAGGCCCCCGAGGGCTACGCGTCGGGGTCGTTCGGGCCGACCACCGCGGGGCGGATGGATTCCTACGTGGAGCGGTTCCAGGCGGCCGGCGGATCGCTGGTCATGCTGGCCAAGGGCAACCGGTCGGCCGCGGTGACCGAGGCGTGCCAGCGGTACGGGGGCTTCTACCTGGGGTCGATCGGCGGCGCCGCCGCCCGGCTGGCGCAGGACTGCATCACCCGGGTGGACGTGCTCGAGTACCCCGAGCTCGGCATGGAAGCGGTGTGGAAAATCGAGGTCCGCGACTTCCCCGCCTTCGTCGTGGTCGACGACAAGGGCAACGACTTCTTCGCCGACCCGTCAGGGCCGCTACTTCAACTCGGTGCACACCCATGACCGCGGGCTTTCGTGTAGAGCACGACTCCATGGGCGAGGTTGAGGTGCCGGCCGAGGCGCTGTGGGGGGCGCAGACCCAGCGGGCTGTGGAGAACTTCCCGGTGTCCGGCGAGCGGCTCGGCCGGGACATGATCGGCGCGCTCGGGTCCATCAAGGGCGTCGCCGCGCGGGTCAACGCCGAGCTGGGGGTGATCGACGCCGACATGGCGGACGCGATCCACGACGCAGCCGCCGACGTGGCCCGGGGCAAGCACGACGACGCGTTCCCCATCGACGTGTTCCAGACCGGCTCGGGGACCTCGAGCAACATGAACGCCAACGAGGTCATCGCCACCCTGGCCTCGCGTACGCTCGGCCGCCCCGTGCACCCCAACGACCACGTGAACGCGTCCCAGTCGTCCAACGACGTGTTCCCCTCCGCGATCCACCTCGCCGCCACCCGGCTGTTCGTGCTGGAACTGATCCCCGCCCTGGAGCACCTGGCCGCGGCCTTCGAAGCCAAGGCCGCGGAGTTCGCCTCGGTGGTCAAGGTAGGGCGGACGCACCTGATGGACGCGGTGCCGGTGACCCTCGGCCAGGAGTTCGGCGGGTACGCGGCGGCGGTCCGTCATGATGCCGAACGGGCCGTGGCTATCCTCCCCCGGCTCGGTGAGCTGCCGCTGGGCGGGACCGCCACGGGGACGGGGCTGAACGCGCCGCCCGGCTTCGCGGCCCGGGTGAACGAGCGGCTGGCGCGGTCCATGAAGCTGCCGCTGACCGAGGCGCGGAACCACTTCGAGGCGGCGGGCGGCCGGGACGCGCTGGTCGAGGCCAGCGGGGTGCTGCGGGTCATCGCGGTCAGCCTGTACAAGATCTGCAACGACCTGCGCTGGATGGGTTCCGGGCCGCGGGCCGGCCTGGGCGAGATCGCGATTCCGGATCTGCAGCCGGGCTCCTCGATCATGCCGGGCAAGGTCAACCCGGTCATCTGCGAGGCCGTCTGCCAGGTGTGCGCGCAGGTGATGGGGAACGACGCGGCGGTAGCGTTCGGCGGCGCGGCAGGCAATTTCGAGCTCAACGTGATGATGCCGGTCATCGCGCGCAACCTGCTGGCTTCGGCCCGGCTGCTGGCCGCCGTGGTGCCGCTGCTGGCCGACCGCTGCGTGGCCGGGATCAGCGCGCACGCCGATCACATGCGCCGCGCGGCCGAGTCCTCGCCGGTCATCGTCACGGCGCTGAACCGGTATCTGGGGTACGAGGCGGCAGCCCAGGTGGCGCACGAGGCGCTGGAGAGCGGGCAGACGATCCGTTCGGTGGTGATCTCGCGCGGCCATGTCGACCGCGGCGAGATCAGCCTGGAGCAGCTCGACGCGGCCCTTGACGTGCTCGCGATGACCGGCGAGCGCGCCCCGGACGCGAGCGAGGATGAAGCCTGACGCACAATCTGGTGACACTTAATCAATGCTCATCCGATGCCTAGAGACCTTTCAGCGAACACCGTGTATGGTCCGCGTATGCACCCTTTGGGGGCCGCCGGACGGGTGATCGCCGGGCGGTATCGCCTGGAAGACCCCATCGGCCGCGGCGCCATGGGGGTGGTTTGGCGTGCCCGCGACCAGCTCCTTGATCGCGACGTCGCGATCAAGGAAGTACATACCGCGGAGACCCTCACCGACGAGGAGAAGGCCAACGCCTACCAGCGGACGCTGCGTGAGGCCAAGACCGCCGCCCGCCTCAACCACCCGGGCGTGGTGACCGTCTACGACGTGGCCGAGGACGGCGGCCGGCCGTGGATCGTCATGCAGCTGGTCGCCGCCCAGTCCCTGGATCAGGTCCTGGCGGTCTCGGGCCCGCTGTCGGCGAGGCGGACCGCCGAGATAGGCCGGCAGCTGTTGTCCGCGCTGAGCGTGGCGCATGCCGCGGGGGTGATGCACCGGGACGTCAAGCCGAGCAACGTGCTGCTCGGCGCGGACGACCGGGCGGTGCTGACGGACTTCGGCATCGCCACGTTCGCCGGAGATCCCAGGCTGACCCAGACCGGCATGGTGATGGGCTCGCCGGGGTTCACCGCGCCCGAGCGCATCCGCGGCGAGGACGCTACGCCCGCCTCCGACCTGTGGTCGCTCGGCGCCACCTTGTTCGCGGCGGTCGAAGGTCACGGGCCCTACGAGGGGCGCGGCGGGGCCATCACCACCATGTCCGCCATCATCAACGAGGACGCGCCGCAGGCGGCGGACGCTGGCGCGCTCGCGCCGGTGATCGCCGCACTGCTACGCCGGGCGCCATCGGACCGGCCGGACGCGGCCACGGCCGCGCGGATGATCACTGACGTGCTGCCCCAGCTGCCGGCCAGGACGGGATCGGCGCCGGCCGGCTACGAGGCCACTGCCCTGTCCAAGGCGTCGGCCACCCCCGGAGCCACCGCCCTGGACCGGTCCGCGCCCACGGACTCGCTCCGGTCCCCAGGGGCGGACCAGAGGCCTGCGGGGGGCGCGCTGGCCACGCCGCTGGCGGGCGGGGCCACGCCGGTCAGCGGCCAGCCATGGCTGTCCCAGACGCCGCCGACCACGCCCCAGCCGGTGCTGGGCGGCGCGACCGCTCATGACCAGCCGACCGCACACGACCCGCGGTACCAGCAGCCGACCCAGTACGACTCACCGTCCCAGCCCGCCGCGCCGCCCGATTTCTCCTCCTGGTACGACCCTTCGCCCAGGTCCGGTCCCTCCCAGCCGTGGTCAGGGTCCCAGCCAGGTTCCGGATCGGGGCCCGGCGCCCGGACTGAGTACCAGCCTGACGGCCGGCGCGGGCGGCGGCGCGGGCTGTGGTGGAAGATCGCCCTGGTGGCGCTGGCCCTGCTGGGCGCGGCAGCGGGCGCCGCCACCATCGTGCTGCTGCGGCACGGCACGAGCACGGCGAGCGGGCAGGGGACAGCCAGCCCGGGCTCGACCGCGACGCCGGCATCGCCCCAGACGGACGCGCAGATCGTCGATGCGGTCAACATAACGCCCCAGACCACGCTGCCGGCCGGGTGGACGACCTACACGCATCAGGCCTCGAACGGGGAAGCCGCAGGCTTCAAGATCGCCTACCCGTCCAACTGGACGTCGTCCACCAATGGCGACCAGACCTACCTGCGGGATTCGTCGGCGAACATCAGCATCCTCATCGACCTCACGCCGCACACCTTCCCGAACGACATGGTGGCCGAGGCGAAGTACGTCAGGGCGCAATCGCTGCTCCGCTTCCCCGGCTACGTCGGGATGGGGCTGCAGGCGGAGACGATCCGCGGCACGCCGGGCGCGTGGTGGAAGTTCACCTGGAACGACCAGGGCATCACCCAGGAAGCTATCGACCTGCTGTTCGTGCTGCACACCCCGGCAGGGGCGCAGTCGTACGCGCTGTACATGACCGCGCCGGCCAGCATCTGGAGCCAGACTCGGCCGATCTTCGACGAAGAGGTGGAGACCTTCGCCCCGCTGACCTAGCCGTGACGCCGGCCGGCGGGCGGTTGTACCTGCCCGTGACGCGGTCGGCGGGCCATTGTCCGCGCCCGCCGGCCGCGTCGGGTTAGCAGCGCTGGCTAGTACCAGCCGGTGGCCAGCTCATGATCCCAGGCCCCGCACGGGGACCCGTACAGGCTCTTGATGTACTCCAGGCCCCATCGGATCTGCGTGGCCGCGTCGGTCTGCCAGTCCGGCCCGGCACTGGCCATCTTGGAGCCCGGCAGCGCCTGAGGGATGCCGTAAGCGCCGTCAGGGTTGGCAGCCGTCGCGCTCCAGCCGCTCTCCCGCTGCCACAACGGGTCCAGGCAGGAGAACTGGCTGGAAGACCAGCCGAACGAGCCGAGCATCGCCTCCGCGATCTGCTGGGCCGACCCGGAGGGCGCGGGGGCGGCGGCTGCGGGAGCCGCCTGGGCCGACTGCGACGCCGAGGATTGGGCGGCCTGGGCTGCGGCGGCCTGGGCGGCCCGAGCCGCGGCCGCCTTCTTCGCGGCCCGTGCGGCTCGGGCCTGGGCGGCCTGCCATCTGGCGGCCGCCAGTTCAGCCTGCGTGTCGCGGAGCCGGTATGCCTGCAGGGCCTGGTTCGCGGTGCTATCCGCGACGGGGCGGCCCTGGGCCGCCCGATCCGTCAAGCCGACGTCGAGACCGACGCCGGCTGCTGCGTTATGCGCGCTCGGGGCCGGGGATCGTGATGATCCTTGCGGCCAGGTGGCCGCCGCCGCTGATGCCGCGGTGGCGACGGTGAACGCGCCGGCCACGACAAGGACGATGGCCTTGGATCGGCTGCCTTGAATTTTCCGGTGCCGAGACAAAGGGACCCTTCGGTGGTTCGCGTCTCACGCGATCTGCTTCACCCCCGATCGCGACCGCCGCTCTGGGCAGCGGGAATCTGCGCGTGGGACGTGGCGCGGGTCAGGGCGCCGGGCTAACTCGAGGTTGCCATCTCACGGGCGGGGTGCTGTCGGATATCTACCATGCCGGACATCAATGAGTGCGCTGACCGAAATCGATGTGAGGTAGATCACCACGACAGGCGGGCACATGCCGATGGCGGGCCAGATCGCCCGTTTACCTAAGCATTCCTCGCTAAGCGAACACCTCGGCCAATCGGTATGATGAAACTCACACTGGCGGCGAAACTTCGCTTCGGGTCCGATAGCAGGCAGTATGAATGCCCGGGCGATCCGGCAATTCGCGGTTCTCCGGAGGGGAAGACCGGTCCTAATTCTCACTTTATGTAATAAATTCATCACCATATGCGCGACATGTGTATACAATGTACAGCTACGATATCGTGGTCGTCCGGAAAGGGGCGGCCGGGGGGTTCGGCGATAGCGGCTCGGTGTCCGGTGATAGCGCGGTGCGTTTGGCGATAACGGGCGGAGCGTTCGGTGAGAGCGAAACGCCGGACAGCCCAATCCGCGCTCAGTAATATCCGTTGGCTTCCTCGAAAGCCCATGCATTGCAGGGATTCCCGTAGATCGCCTTGATGTAGCCGAGGCCCCACTTGATCTGGGTGGCCGGGTCCGTCTGCCAGTCCGCTCCGGCGCTGGCCATCTTGCTGCCCGGAAGGGCCTGCGGGATGCCGTAGGCGCCGCTGGCGTTCTCCGCGTCGTACACCCAGCCGCTCTCCCGGTTCCACAGGTTCAGCAAGCAGCCGAAATACGTGGCCGGGTTGAAGCCGAGACTGGCCATCAGGCCGTAGGCAATCGATTGCGCCGTGCCAGGGTTGGGCGGTGAGGAGGCCACGTAGACCACGCCACCGCCGCCTGTGCCCGAGCCGGTGCCGGTGCCGGAGCTGGCCGCGGCCAGCTGGGCGGGCGAGGCCAGCTTGGGCTCGGCCACGACGGTCAGCGTATGCGCCGCCGCGGTCATCGCGATCAGCTGCTCGCGTTCGTCCATAAGCAATGCCATGGTGTGACTGGCCGGCACCGCCTCAAGAGCGTCGGCGGCGCTGAACGCACCCGATACGGGACCGAATTCCTGAGCACCCACCGCGACCCCGATGACCGCTATCGCGGCGACAACAGCGACCGGAAAGACAATGCCGAGACGCCGGATCAGGCCCCGCTTCCGCCGATTACTGCGAGTGCCGGTCCGGTGTCGCGACAAGGCAGTCGACAAGGCAGTCCTTTCGTCGCCATGCCCGTCTGACACCAGATGCCGACTCGGTGACGTTCCGCCATTCCGGGGTTACGGGCCGGGCGGTAGCCTGTGCCGCGCCGCCGGCCCGCTGCACCTGAACCGGTGCGCTGTCTGGCCCACCCCGCACAAGTACCGCTGGCGCTCAACGATGCCAGAAGGACCGCCCCATTGCGCAGCACTTCGGCCAGAAATCCGCGGCCGGTTTACCGGAGTGCCGATGAGCGCAATCACGAGAAATAACACTGCTGGTAACCAGCGCTGATCAGGCCGTCATCACCTTAGCCGGGACCAGGTGGGCCCGGGCCGGGGCCGCGAGTGCGGCCCTGACGAGCCCGGGGCCGTCCGCAGGGTCACCAACGGACGCGCGGAACACCGCTCACCAGTCGAACATGTCGGCCAGGCTGCGGTACTCGAACAACTCGGACTCGTCGAACCACAGGTCCACCTCGTATTTTGCCTCGTCCCTGTTGCCCGAGGCGTGCACGAGGTTGGCCACCGCCTTGCCCGTGCTGATCGCGACGGCCTTGGACTGATGCGCGAAGTCCCCCCGGATGGAGCCCGGCTGGGCCTCGTTCGGGTAGGTGGAGCCGACGATCTTGCGCACCGTGGCCACCGCGTCCTCCCCCTCGACCACGAACGCGATGACCGGCCCGCTTTGCATGAACCCGGCGGTGGCCTGGTAGACGACCGGCCCGAGCCGCTCTTCCAGGTCGAAGTAGTGCTTGCGGGTGAAGTCGGCGTCCACCTCGCGCATCTTCATGCCGATGATCTTCAGCGACGCGTCTTCGAACCGCTGGATGATGCGTCCGGCCAGGCCGCGGGCAACGGCATCCGGCTTGAGCACGACAAGCGTGCGTTCCCGCAATGGCTGAGAGTCGGCCACTGTAATCCTTTCGCTGTCCGTGAATGCTCACAGGGTAGCGGGACGGCGCCCGGGCCCGGACACGCAGGCGCTACACCGGGGCGCCTGATCATGAGGCCTGATGCGGCGTGATCACGCACGACTAACCGCTACCTGACCAGTTACGATGCGGGGAATGTTACTGCCTGGCGCGATAGCAGGCGCCGGGAAGCGCCGACGCCTCAGGAACCGTCGACTTGGGAGGAAACTGATGACAACGCCAGGACCAACGGCTCAGGCCAGCGCAACAGTGAGCGTGCAGGACATGCAGGTCTTCTCGCTCGGCGGACAGACTGCAGGGACGGAGGCGCTCGCCGCGGTGCCGGGACTAGGCAATGTGACGGCGACCTCTGTCACCCTGCCGCCGAGCGCGAGCCAGGAGATGCTCGTGGTCGTCAACGGGCTGAATTTGACGACGAACACGCCGAGAGTGGTGCTGGTGCAGCCTCGCCAGGGGGTGAATCAGAACCTGAACTGGTCGGACGAGTACGCGGTCCAGGTCATCACGACATCCAAGACCGAGATTCAGGTCCTGGTCCGGCGGCTCGACATGAATTCTGGATGGGGGCAGAATCTGCGCCTCGACTTCCTCATCGTCGATTAGGTGAGCGCTCGGCCCTGCACGCTCTGGCCCTAAGTTCGGCCGGTCATCCTGCCTGAGGACCTCCTGGAGGACAACGGTCGAAGGTGGCCGGCCGGCTGCCGCAGACCTACGCCGCCCTGCGCGCGGGGACCATCCACCCGGTGCACGTGCGGATCATCGAGGATGAGACCCGGGTCCTGTCCGCCCAGGACGCGGCCAGGGCCGACGCCAGGCTGGCCGAGGCCGCCGGGTCGCTGACCTTCGGGAAACTGCGGGCGGCCGCGCACCGGCTGGTCCTGGAGCTGGACCCCGGCGCGGCCCGCAAGCGCAAGGAGGCCGCGAGCCGCGACGCGCACGTGTGCCGGTTCCGGGAGGACTCCGGCAACGCCGGGATGGTCGCCCGGGAACTGCCGCCCGATGAGGTGCTGGCCTCCTGGCAGCACGTCGACCAGCGGGCGCTGGACCTGCGCGCCGCCGGCGTGCCCGGCACCGTGCAAGAACTCCGCGTCCGGGCCTACCTGGGACCTGCTCCAAGAACGCGGCAGCCGCCCCGCCGCAGCCGGCCCGGATGCCGCCAGCGAGCCCGGCGGCGCGCAGGACGACGGCCCGCAGCGGCCCGATGGCGGCGATAGCCCAGGCCGCGACTCAGGCGGCGGCAGTGGCCCGGGCAGCCCAGGCAGCGGCAGCGGTCCGGGCGGGTCCGGCCGCTCCCCCGCCAGCAGCCCGGACGGCGCCGGCCGAGCCGGGCAGCCTGGCTGCGGCACCGGGCCCCGCCTGGCCGCGCTGGTGAACATCACCATCCCGTGGTCCGCGTGGGTCGGCCCGTCCGGCCCCCCGGCCGAGGTGGCCGGGTTCGGCCCGGCCGATGCCGCCGACGCCCGCGACCTGGCCGCCGCGGCCGCCCGCGACCCCCGGACCCGGTGGTGCCTGACCGTGCTGCACCCCGACGGCACCGCCGCCGCGCACGGCTGCGCGTCCGGCCGGCCTCGCCCGCCCGGCGCCGGCCAGGCCGCCGCCACTCCCGGCCCCGATCCGCCCCCCGGCACGCACCCGCGGGACCTGGCCCGCCGGATGCGGATCCAGGTGACCCCGATCGCCCGCGGCGGCTGCGGCCACGACCGGGCCGAGCCCGGCTACCGGCCCAGCCGTAAACTCCAGCACCTGATCAAGATCCGCAACGCCCGGTGCACCGCCCCGGGCTGCGGCCGGCCCGCAGCCCGCTGCGACCTGGACCACACCGTGGCCTGGGACCAGGGCGGACTGACCTGTGAGTGCGACCTGGCGCCGCTGTGCAGGCATCACCATAGGTGCAAGCAGTCCGATGGCTGGTGGCTGGAGCAGCCCGAACCCGGCGTCCTGGTCTGGCGCACCCCCGCAGGACGCACCTACACCGTCACCCCCACCGTCTACCCGGTGTAGCTGCCGGCGGGCAATCCCGTTACCCTGGGCCATGGATGACGTCCGGTGGGGCAGGTGCCGGCTATGGCGGGTCCGGGAGACGAGATGGCTGCAGGCGTGGCAGGCCGCGGGCCCATGCGGGCGTCGCACGCCGACCGCGACCAGGTGATCGAGGCGCTGAAGGACGCGTTCGTGCACGGTCGGCTGACCAGGGACGAACTCGACGCGCGGGCGGGCCGGGCGCTGGCCGCGCGGACCTACGCCGAGCTGGACGCGGTCACCGCCGGCATCCCGCCCACCCGGGCCGCGTCCGGGCCGACCCGCCCGCTGGTCCCGGCGCGGCACCGGCCGTTGGCCAGGGTGGCCGCCAGGTCGGGCAGCTGCCTGGCCCTCGCGGCCGCCGCCGTGTGGGCCAGCCTGATCCTCGATCCGGGCGGCCCCGGCCTCTATCGCCCTTGGGCTGGCCTGATGCTCATGCTGGCCCAATGCGCCGTAATCGCGGGAGTGTGCATTTTGTGGTCCGGGGCCACCTCACTGGAGTAGCGACGCTCTGGCAGGCAGTTGCCGCCCCGCCGGCCTCTATGCCGGGCCGACCACAGCGCCAGCCACAGCAATATTGCCCACGCCTGCGCGCGCACAGAGTGAGCCGCCAGTTCCGCGGCCCGGCCGGCTGATCACGGTGGCGACCGCAGTTTGCGCGGGCCGGGATGCTGCTCGGCCGCCATGAAAGACGTCGGCGGTCTTCCGTCCTGCAGCAGTGCCCGCAACGCCGAAAAGGTCAACTGTCCTGACGATGCCGTTGCGCTCTGCTGCCTTTGGCTCACCTCGGGCCGCCCTTCCTGGTGCGGTCGGTGAGGTCATCGATGACCAGGCCGAGGCCGATGCCGGCCATCCAGACGTCCTTGGCCAGGGGGGTCCCCTGCTGGCTCGGGAAGGGGCTGCGCTCCCTGCGCATGCCGGGCGTCCTGGCGTACAGGCCCAGCAGGCCGCCAGAGAATGCCGCAAGCCCCGCGCCCGCGACAGCGGCCGGGATGACAGGCAGCAGCAGCGCCGAGCCGAGCGTGATCTCGGCCACCGCGAGAAGCCGGGCGAAATCCGCGGGCTTGAGTTTCTTCAGGAACGGGTACGTCCCTGCGGCCATCGCGTGCAGCCGGGCGGCGGTCTCCTCATCGGCCGGCAGTTTGCCGATGCCAGCGTTGAGGATGAACGCGCCGGCGGCGATGCGGGGCGGCAGGTGCCGGGCCTTCACCGAGATTCGCATGTCTTCCTCCTGCACTGGTAGGGGTGAGTGCATCAGCCTAATCGGACTTTACCCCGATTGGCATTCCGGCCGTAAGGTGGGTCCCGTGGACCGGCCCGTCTTGCCCTGGGGGGCGCCGCACGCCGAGCGCGCCGACGCCGCGCGTAACCGGCGGCACCTGATGGCCACCGCCCGCCAGATGCTCGCCGAGCAGGACCCGGACAAGCTGACCATGGACGCGCTGGCCCAACGCGCGGGCCTGGGCAAGGGAACGGTATTCCGCCGGTTCGGCACCCGCGCCGGGATCTTCGCCGCGCTCCTGGACGACGACGAGCGGGCCTTCCAGCAGCAGGTCCTCGCGGGAGCCCCGCCGCTGGGCCCGGGCGCGGCGCCGCTGGACCGCCTGATCGCCTATGGCCGGGCCCGGACCGGCTTCCTGATCGCGCACCGCGACATCGCCCGCGCCACCCTGGACGGCCACCAGCCCATCCCAGGCAGATCACAAAGCCCCCTGTCCCAGCTGCACATCCGGGTCCTGCTCGGGCAGATGAACCTCAGCAACGCCGACCTCGACATGCTGGCCGTCCAGCTGACCGCCGCCCTGGACGGCCCCCTGCTGCTCTACCTGTCCGCGTCCGATCTCACCGAAGCCTCCCCCGGCACCGCCGAACGGATCGCGCAAAGCTGGCAGGACCTCGTGCAGCGCGTATGCCGACCGTGATCCCGCCCGCCACCACGGACGCGCACGGGCTGCTAGCCGGCCATGGCCAGCAATGATGCGAGCACGCCGGGAACTGAGGGGACACGGCATCCCGCAAGCCGCAGTGAACGTCATGGGCCGCTCAGCGCCGCGTGTACGCAGAACCGGATAATCACAAGGCACCTGGCCCGTGTCCGGTCCCAGGAATCCGGCCTGTGGGCCAAGAAGCATGCCGGTAACCATCCGGGTCGGTCATCTCCGGGTCTAGGCACCGAGGCGAACGGCGATAGCGTGAACCAGCTAGGCGCGGCGCGGCGCAGTTCCTCTGGGCCGTGCACTTCAATCGCACCGGTACGGAGCGCTTCAGGCCAGCTGAGGTCGCCGCGCCAGACCTGGGTCATGTGGCGCAAGGTCGTCGTCAGGGTCACCGCCACCGGGTAGCCAGGGTCGGTGTCGCAGACATCCGCCTCGGCGGGTGTGATCACCAGCCACCAGTCGCGGACCTTGGCAGGCAGGTCCGGGAACTGGAACTGGACCACTGTGCGTCCGTCCGGCGTCGCGGCATGGTCGACGTTGCGGTGCATGTCCCATAGCAGCAACTGCGGGTCGAGGTCTTCGTCGCCCAGTTCGCCGATCCAGCGCGTGCCCCAGGCCCCGAGCGCTTCGATGATCGGGCGCAGCTCCTGTCCCGCCGACGTCAGCAGGTACCGGATCTCGCCGTCGTCCTCGTGCTTGTCGACGATCCCGGCCCGCACCAGTTGCCGCAGCCGCTTGGACAACAGCGAGGGTGACATGCGGGGCAGCCCGGCGCAAGTCGTTGAAATGCTCGCTGCCGACCAGCAACTCCCGGAGCACGAGCAACATCCAGCGCTCGTCCAGCAGTTCCATCGCCTTCGAGACTGGGCAAAACTGACCACGGGACCACCACGACCATCATGGACTGGGAGTACCTGCTGCTGACCGCCCGCAGGCGGAGCTGACGCCCGTCCCGGGCATATCTCGGGGACCAGCTACTGCCCGGTCTGGTTCCCGCGTACCACTGGGCGAACAGGTGAAGAGCCGGTAGTGGAGAGCATTACGCACCGGTCGGCGGCGCGTGAGCGGAGCCCGCGCGCCCCGCCGGGGCAACCCCAATCCTGGCTGACGAGGTTGAGAGCCGACACCACGGTGCTGGATCGGAGTCATCTGCGGCCACCGTCCCAGGGCGGAAGGGTTGACCATATAGCAACATGCATGCGCCTGTGGCATGCACAGCGGGCAGCATGCACAAGCGCCATGCTGTCACCGCGATCGTGTGCGACGACCACGCCAGCTTCGGCCCCGATCACCTCCGACAGGTAGAACTCAATAAGCTCCTTGTCCCGGGCGAGGCTGTAGCCCCACTCCTGCGGCTTGTCGGAGAACCCATAGCCCGGGAAGTCCAGCGCGCAGACGCGGAATCTCCCGCTCAGCTGGCCGGCGACCTCGAACCAGTCGATGCTGCTGGTAGGCCAGCCGTGGATGAGTAGCAGCACCGGAGCGCCGGGATCGCCCATCTCCACGTGGAATATCTCAACCACGAGGCGTCGCCCTGCGCCGCCGCCATGAGAAATAGCCACCACGACTTCTCCAGTCGTCAGCTCGCGGCGTGGTCATGATTCAGGCCCCCTCCGGACGATGGCTTGCCTCTCAAGACACTTTCTCGCGTCATGCCGCTCTGGTCACGGCTCCTGCGTGGTCATTTGGGTGTCATGCACCTCATCACCGGCGAGAGCAGTGCAGGCACCCGCTCGCGCTGCGGGTACCGCAGCGCGAGCGGATCGTTGGTCACCGGGCCCGGCGCCGCCCCGCGGCCATGACGGATCTGGATGTCATCGCCGCGGGGATCTCGCTGTCGGTCAGCGAGCTGTGGCACCGGCTGTGTTCAGGTGGCCTGGTGGCGTGGGGTACCAGGCCCGGTGGCCGTCAGGGTGCGGGGACGGTGGCGCGGTAGGTGCCGGGAACGGAGACGGAGCCGGAGTCAGACTGCTGCTGCTGCACGTAGAGTCCCATCACCTGGTTCTGGTACACGGTGTTCCCGGTCACCGTGTTGCAGCTCACTGCCGGTGGCTCTG
This sequence comes from uncultured Actinomycetota bacterium, assembly GCA_963808615.1. GTDB lineage: Bacteria > Actinomycetota > Actinomycetes > Streptosporangiales > Streptosporangiaceae > Palsa-504. The sequence continues at coordinate 1,319,445 of CAWEGV010000012.1, read as the reverse complement.
TGCATAGCGGGCTTGCCGCGACATCGATGGGATACCACGTCGCCTTGCCGAACAACGGCCAGTTGCTGCCGGTGGTCGGGATGAACGCCATGGATGAGGCCTGGGCCGTGCTGATGGCCACGAGGTTGAACCCGCCCGGCACGGCGGTGATCCCGTCGAAGTGGGTGATCAGCGCCGGGGCGTTGCCATAGCTGTAGAACCTCGGCGTCCCGAAGTGGCCGGTGCGTTCGTTGTAGTTCATCAAGAAGGCCCGCTGGGTTCTGAGCGGGGAACGGTGCGCGGAGGACCCGCCGGCCAGGGTGTAGTTGGGGCTGGCGGGGCCGCCGTTTTGCCAGATGCCGTACAGCGTGGTCCCGCTGGACAGGCTTCCGCCGAGCTGCAGCAGCGTCCACTGGTGGGTGGTCATGTTGTAGATGAACGCGTTGCCGGACGCCCCGTGGCCGAGGTTGAGGTCGTAGTTGCCTACCACCAGGTTGCCCATGGTGCTGTGCGCGATGGTGTCCATCACCATGCAGCCGGGCTGATCTGGCGGGCAGGCCCGCACGCCGCCGACCGTGTTGCTGCCATCGGCAGGCACGTCGATGGTGGTCCAGGTGCCGCCGCCGCTGACCGGCCCGAGGTAGATCATGCCGTGGTTGAAGACACCGCCATTCGGGTCCGTCCGGTAGCTTCCGACAGCGCGGACCTGACCTGCCGGGATGGTGTCCGGGTTATAGGTGCTGGTGTCCGGACCGTAGAACGTCCCCGTCTTGAAGCCCGCGAACGGCGGGGTCAGCTTGTGGAAGCCTGAGTCCTCCGCGGCGCTGGTGAGCGGGCCCCGGTACAGGAACGGCAACGTGTCTTTCTGGTCTCCGGTCGCATGCGAGCCCGTCAGGATGACGTCTCCGTCCGTCGTGCCCCGCACGCCGGTGACGATATCCCCGGCACTCAGGATCGGGGAGATAGACACGGTGCTGGTCGCGTCCTGACCGGTGACCGGGCTGGCCATGGCCGGGGCGGCCAGAGCCAGCACCGCTGCCGCGGCTGCGCCGAGCAGCAACGGGACATACAGGGCGGTCTGCTTCCGCGCCGCCGCCAGCGGGAGGTCAGCGGGCCGGCGGCCGGTCGCGGGGTGGCCTGCCGGGTCGTGCGGGCGGGCCGTGGCCGCCGGGGGGGCGGGGAGCCCGGCGTGGGCTGGTGATGTCTGGTGGCCTGTCATCGGTTGTTCTCCTCTGCTGGTTTCATGGCCGTGTTCTGATGCCTGCGCCTGTCACTTTTGTCACTTTCTGTGGCTGCAGGACCGGGTGTGCGGACGGGTGACAGCCTGCTCGCCCTCCCGGCGGGGATCCACGGACAAACCCGGACAAGGGACCCGGACAAGATGCCTACCGGGGCCGCCGCGCGTATGGCCGCGCCGGGCTGGGCGGCGTTAGCATGGTGAGGGCCGGAGCGGTTTCCCGGTGAAGAGGCGGGCCGGACGATGGGTGCAGGCCGGGCCGGACGCGGGCGGCAAGCCGAGGACGCGCCGCCGACCGGCGGGCAGTTGCTGCAGCGCTACCGGATGCTGGCCGGCCTGACGCAGGAAGAACTGGCCGAACGGGCCGGGTACAGCGCAAATTACATCGGCAAGCTAGAGCAAGATCAGCGGGAGCTGCCTGCCGCCGCCGCCGACCGGCTGGCCGCCGTGCTGGGCCTGGCCGACCAGGACCGGGCCGCGCTGCGAGCCGCACAGGAACGCCGCCAGGGCGGCCGCGAGCTGTCCGCCCGGCTGCTGGCCGGCCGGGACGCCGAGATGACGCAGATCCGCCAGCTCCTCGCCGGGACCGGGCCACCCGTGCTGCTGCTGGCCGGCGAGCCAGGCATGGGCAAGACCCGGCTGCTGGAGGAGGCTGCCGCGCGTGGCGCGGGCGGCGGGTGGGGCGTTGCACGGGGCGGCTGCCTGCGGCGGGCCCAGGATGCCTACGCTCCGCTGTCCGGCGCGCTGGACGATGCGCTGCAGCGGCTGCCGGCCAGTCAGCGTGCCGACGCGCTGCAGCAGGCAGGCCGGGTGGACCTGTTGCTGCCCGAGCTCGCACTGTCCGGCGGCCCTGGCCCCGGCGGGGGCGAGGCGCCCGGGGGAGTCCAGCCGGAGCAGCAGCGACGGCTGCTGGTCTCTTCGGCCGGGCGGTTGCTGCGCGCGGTGGCGGGCCCTGCCGGCACCCTGCTGGTCCTGGATGACCTGCACTGGGCGGGCCCGGATGCGGTCGACCTGCTGGCCGCGCTGCTGGCCGCGGCCGGGCCGCCGCCGCTGCGGGTCATCGGCGCCTACCGGGACTCGCAGACCCCGGCCCGGCTGGATGAATTCGTGGCCGACCTAGCCCGGGCATCACTGGTGCGGGTGCTGCCACTGGGCCCGCTGACCGACGCCGACGCCGGGCGGCTGCTCCTGCAGCTGGCCCCGCAGGGGGAGCAGATGCCGACGGTACTGCCGGCGATCGTGCGACGGGCCGGGGGCGTGCCGTTCTTCCTGGTCAGCTACGCCGAGCAGGTAAGCGGCGGCGGTCAGGGCGGGGCGCTACTCGCGGTGCCGTGGACGGTGGCCCAGGTCATCGGCCAGCGGGTGGCCGCCCTGCCCGGCCCGGCCAAGGAACTGCTATCAGTCGCCGCGGTCGCCGGCCGGGTAGTGCCGCACACGCTGCTGGCCCAGGTCACCGGCAGCGACGACGAGCAGGTGCTGGAGGCGGTGGAGACGGCGCTGGAGGCCCGGCTGCTGGCCGAAGACGGGCCGGACAGGTACCGGTTCACCCACGACCTGATCCAGGAGACGGTCGAGAACGGCCTGTCGGCCGCCCGCCGGCGGCGGCTGCACCGCCGCATCGGCCGGGCGCTGGAGCACGAGCCGGGCACGTCGGCCGAATCGCTGGCGTTCCACTTTTCGCACAGCGGCGAGGACGGCACTGCGGCCGGCTACCTGGAGCTGGCCGGGGACCAGGCCCAGCAGCGGGTGGCCTACGCCGCCGCCGCGGAGTTCTACTCCGCCGCGGCCGCCCGGCTCGAGATGGCCGGCCGACCCGCCGAGGTGGCACCGGTCACCGAGAAGCAGGGAGTGGCCTGGCACCGGGCCGGACGCTACGATGCGGCGATCACCGCGCTGGAGGACGCGCTGGCGGGGTACCGGGCGGCCGACGACGCCGAGAGCGTAGCCAGGGTGACCGGCCGACTGGCCAACGCGCACTACCGCCGCGGCACCAGCCACGATGCCCTCGGCGAGCTGGCCGAGGGCGACCTGACCCTAGCACCCGGCGCGGCCTCACCCGGCACCTTGACCTGGTGGGAAGGGTTGCTGCTGCTGCTGTACGCGGAGGGCTCATACACCAAGATGGTGACCCTGGGCCGGTCGCTGGCTCAGGCCGGGCGCGCGGCCGACAGCAGCCAGATGCAGGCCATCGGTACCCGGGTTGAGGGCGGCGCGCTGATCCACCTGGGCCGGCTGGCGGAGGGCGCGGCGCTGATGGCGGCGGCCTTGCCGACGGATCCGCAGCCCGGCGACGAGCGGGCTGTCCAAGCCGCGTCCGTGCTCGGCGCCGCCTACCTGTCCATGGGCTCGATGGGTCACTGTGCCGCGCTGAGCGAGCGGATGCTCGCCGCGGCCGAGCGGGCCGGCGATCAGCTTGTCATCGCGATGTACACCGCGATGCTTGCCGGGGTCTGCTACGTGCGCGGAGACTGGGACCGCGGCCGCGACTTGGTCGGCCGGGCTCTCGAGTGCTTCGCCGCCAGTTCCTCGCCCGTGGCCCTGCGCTGGGTCGGACTGCTGGCCCCGGTCCTGATCTGGCACGGCGCCTGGGACCAGGCCCGGGCCTACCTGGAAGGCTCCCTGCAGGTCGCCCGGTCCGTGCAGCTCGTCAGCATCGAGTGGACGGCGCTGGCCCACCTTGCCGACCTGGACCTGCTGGACGGCCGTCCCCAGGACGCCGTCACCCGCCTGGACCCTGTGACCGCCGATCGCCCGCTCCCGGCCGTCGAAGACCTGACCTGGGACACCCCTGTCGAGCTCCTGTCGGTGCTGGCCGAGGCCCACCTGGAGGTCGGCGACCTGGACCGCGCCCGGGCCTATGCCGGGTGCGCCGTCGACCATGCGCGCCGGATGGGAGCCTGGGTCCAAGGCATCCGCGCGCTGGAAGTACACGGGATGGTCCTGGCCCGCGACGGCCACGACGACCTGGCCCGGGCTGCCTATCAGGAGGGCCTGGACCGCGCCCGGGCCATGCCCTTTCCCTACGGCGAGGCCCGGCTGCTGCACGCCTATGGTCTGCTCGACCGCCAGCAGCAAGACCGCGGCGCCGCGCACGCGAAGTTCGCCCAAGCGCTGGCCATCCTCGAACGCCTTGGGGCGGACAACGACGCCGACCGGCTCCGTCAGGCGATCGCGCACACTCCGCCCAGCGAAAACCCGCCCAGCCGGACATTGTGAACCCCTCATGGACGGCGCAGGAAGCTCCTAGCAAGCAGTAGGACCGCAGGCAGGCGCCGGGTCCTGAGCATACCGCGCCCGGCCCGGCGTTTGTCCGGGTCGCTTGTCCGGGTTTGTCCGTGTACACGCGCCCCCGGGATGCGCAGGCTGATGCCTGTCCGCACACCAGTGCCTGCCCGGTACCCCGCCGGCCTGATACAGGAGATTCCCATCGCTTTGTTCGTCGCCCAGCACCGTCACCCGCCCGACCAGTGTCCCGCCTCCCCAGGCAGCGGACCACTGCTGCTGTCCCGGGTCTCAGCCGCCACCGCAGCCCGTTACGGCGTCACCATCGAAGCCGAAGCGCTCATCGACGGAGAGCATCTGCTGCTGCTGGTGGTGCAGGCCGCCAGCCAGGAGGCGGTGGAGCGCTTCCTGGCGTTCTTGCCTGGCCCGGGCTGCCTGCGGGTCCTGCCGGCCTGCAACGCCGAAGAAGCGGTCCAGCGCGGCCGGTGCGGGCCGGCCTCCCCACCGGCCCCGGGAGCGACCTGGTGATCGGCGCCACCAGCGACCCTGTCAGGTAGTGACAGGCAGCGACAGACAGTAACAGCGGCCATGACCCGGAAGGACGACAGATGACAGGCAAACAAACCGGCGGGCCGGAGCGACACTGCGGACCTTGCAGATGGCCGCGTTCCCCTGCTCCGCAAAGCCCAGCGGACGCGCCGCCACCAAGCGTGCGCGGTCACTCAATGACCAGTTCCAAGCCCGTTCGCAGGAGACGAGCACGATGACAACGATCCGCACGCGGCCTTACCCCGATGACGGTGCCGCCGTCACCGGGCCGACCGCAACGATGCCGCCCTTCACCGGGCCCGGCCAGCGCGGCCGGGCATCTTGGACACGGCTACACCTGGCGGTGGCCGCGGCCGGGGGCCTGCTGGCCGCAGGCATGATCACGCTTGCGGCCACGGCGGCCGCCGGCGCCGCGGCGGACCGCGCCCCGCACGGCGAGCCGGCTGCTGGCGGTGCCCGGCCGGGCACGGCCACCACGCTCATCTCCCGGGCGAACCCATCGACAGCGGGAGGCCCAGTGACCTATGCCGCCACGGTCCGCCCGGTGCCCGGCGGCGGCACGGTGGCGTTCACCGACGGCGCCACCCCGGTTCCTGGGTGCGGTGTCCAGCCGGTCGACAACGCTGGCACGGCCACCTGCCAGGTCGCCTACCCCAGCGCGGGCGCGTACGCGATCACCGCCGCCTACTCCGGAGACGCCCGGCATGCGGCCAGCACATCGGCGGCGCTGACCCAGCACGTGGCCTACCGGATGCAGCTGCTCGGTCACCCGGCCGCCTCCGGCACCAGCGGGCCGGCCATTTCGGTCAGGGTAGTGCTGCTGGACGCAGCCGGCACCGACGTGTCCGGGCCGGGCATCACGGTCACGGTCACCGGCGTGTCGCCCAGTCCTTCCCCCGGCACCGAGCCGCACGGCACCCTCACCGCCGTGAACCTGGGCTTGTGGCCTTGCTATCAGCTCACCATCAACACCGCCGGCTACCCGGCAGGCAGCTACACGGTGTCGTTCGCCGCTGGCAACGACCCCACTACCCATACGGCCCAGGTCGTGGTGCCGTGACCCGCCGGGTCGCCGGGCACGGACGAGCCGTCGGCATCACCGGCACCGTGCCGGTCCGCACCGGCCAGCCGAAGCACCGCAGCCGCCCAGCCGCCGCCCCCTGGCGGGCCAGGCAACCACCGCCCACCACCAGCTATCTCGGCACGAGGAGGCACAGCCAACCAACCCAGGCCCCGCGGCCGGCACCGGCCACTGAACAGGTCAGGGCCGGCCTGGTCCTGTCGCGGTTCACCCGCCGCCATCTAACCGTCTATCCCGTCTGGAGCACGACCATGCCTGCTAACACCCGATCTCCGCAATCCCGCCCGCACGGCGCGCTCGACTGCCACCTGGCCCGGCCCGCGAGCTTGCGGGTCACCGCCGCTGGCCGCCAGCCGCAGCAACGCCTCACCCATAGCACAGGAAAGAGCCGGTCATGACTGGTGCACTTTACGGGCTGGCGCGGTTTTGCGCCCGGCATCGCTTCTGGATCCTCACCGTCTGGCTGGTGGTGGCGGTGGCGCTGGTCGGAGTGTCTCATCGCCTCGGCGACAACACCAACGACAATCTGACGCTGCCGGGAACCGGCAGCCAGCACGCCACCGACGCGCTGAGCAAGTCGTTTCCCGATCAGGCCAACGGGACCAGCCCGATCGTGCTGCACGTCAGCACCGGGAAGCTGACCGACTCCAAGTACTCCGGCGCGGTCAACCAGGCAGCGGCCGACGTGGCCAAGGCGCCGGACGTGGCCTCGGTGGTCAACCCGCTCACCTCGCAGGGCGCCTCCGCGCTGAGCAAGGACCAGGCCACCGGGTATCTGTCGGTGACCTTGTCGGTCAATCCCGGGCAGCTGACCGAAGATGATGCCCAGGCCATCATCAACGCCGCGGCCCAGCCGGCCCAGGCGGCCGGGATCCAGGTGGAGACCGGCGGCCAGCTCGGGGCGAAGGTGTCCACGCCGTCCACCGAGACCAGCGAGCTGATCGGGATCATCGCGGCGATGGTGATCCTCACGCTCACCTTCGGCACGGTGGTGGCGATGCTGCTGCCGATCGTGACTGCGATCTTGGCCCTGGCCTCGACGCTGTCGGTTATCACCATCCTCAGCCATGCGATCACCGTGTCGACGGTGGCGCCAACGCTGGCCACCATGATCGGGCTCGGAGTGGGGATCGACTACGCGCTGTTCGTCGTGACGCGGCACTTCCGCGGGCTGAAGGACGGCCTGGAGCTGCGCGAGTCGATCGCCCGGGCGGTGGCGACCTCCGGCGGCGCGGTGGTATTCGCCGGCAGCACGGTGACCATCGCGCTGGTGTCGCTGGCGGTGGCCAATATCCCGCTGGTGACCACCATGGGCCTGATGGCCGCGATCGCCGTCGTCGTGGCGGTCCTGGCCGCGCTGACCCTGCTGCCGGCGATGCTGTCGATCACCGGCCCGCACATCAACTCGCTGCGGGTCCGCGGCCGCCACCCCGACCGGCGTGACCCGGCGCGTCCGCACAAGGGCCTGTGGGCCCGGTGGGCCGGCGGAGTCGCCCGGCACCCGGTGATCGCGATGCTCGCGGCCCTAGCCATCTTGATCCCGCTGGCGGTCCCGCTGCTGTCGCTGAACCTGGGGCAAAAAGATGTCGCCGCGCTGTCCACCTCGACCACCGAACGCAGGGCGTATGACCTGATCGCGCAGAACTTCGGGCCAGGGGTGAACGGGCCGCTGATCATCGCGGTGTCGCTGGGCTCGTCCGCGCAAGCCTCCACCAGCAGCAGCTCTAGCAGTTCGTCTGGCTCGTCGAGCTCGTCGGGCAGCGACCCCCGCGCCACCGACCCGCGGCTGCAGACGCTGCAGAAAGACGTCTCGGCCACCCACGGGGTCACCGCGGTCACCCCGATCCAGATCGACCAGGCCGGGACCACCGCCTACTTCAACGCGATCGCCGCCACCGGCCCGGCCGACCAGGCCACCGCCGACCTGGTCAGCACGCTGCGCTCCAGCGTGATACCGGCCGCCGACAAGGGCACCAACATGACCGCCTACGTGGGCGGCACCACCGCCGGATACGCGGACCTGGCCTCGGTCATCGCCAGCAAGCTGCTTCTGCAGATCCTGGTCGTGATCGCGCTCAGCTTCGTGCTGCTGCTGCTCGCCTTCCGCACCGTGGTGGTTCCCGTCCAGGCCGCCGTGATGAACCTGCTGTCCATCGGCGCCGCCTACGGCGTGCTGACCGCCATCTTCCAATGGGGCTGGCTGCACGGCCTGATCGGCCTGGACGGCCCGGTGCCGGTCGTGTCCTACGTGCCGCTGTTCATGTTCGCGGTCTTGTTCGGGCTGTCGATGGACTATGAGGTGTTCCTGGTCAGCCAGATCAAAGAGCACGTCGACGAGGGCCAGGACTACACCCGCTCGGTCATCTCCGGGCTGGTCACCAGCGCCGTCGTCATCACCGCCGCCGCCTCCATCATGGTGTTCGTATTCGGCGGCTTCGTCCTCAACGGCGACCCCACCGTCAAGCAGTTCGGCATCGGCCTGGCCGTCGCCGTCATCCTGGACGCCACCGTCGTCCGCTGCCTGCTCGTGCCCGCCCGGATGGTCATGCTGGGCAAGCACACCTGGTACCTGCCCCGCTGGCTCGGCCGGATCCTCCCCCGCATCAGCATCGAAGGCACCGAGTACTTCAAAGCCCGCGACCAGATCCCGGCAGCCAGCCAGGCCCAGGACTCCGCGCCCGGACCCGCCCCGCTGGTCAACGCCAAGGACAGCTGACAAGAAAACCTCGCCATCACCCCGCCGCCCCCTGCGGGGTGATGGCGACCCGGCCCTCGCACAACAGAAAGCGACCGCCGCTGCCGTCACCACCATCACCAAGGGATGACAACCATGGAACCAGCCATCACCGGCCACGAGGCCGTCGACCACAACGAGCTGTACAGCACACCTGGCGGGTGGCACAGCTCATCCGGCTCGGCATCCCGGGGCTGCTGGCCCGAGATCCACGCCGATCACCTGGACCGGCATCAGATCGCCCGGCTGGTGCAGTGCGGCCGTCCCCCGCAGCTGGCCCTTCGCATCGTCAGCTGATGACCGTGCGGCGCATGCGGGTCATGCTCGACGTGGCAAGATGAGGTCCGCCCGGTGGATGCCCCGCTGGATGGAACCGGTCATCCCGCACCTGCAGCTGGAAGCCAGCCCGGCCGCGGAGGCGGCCGCGCCCGAGCCCGCGCTCACCGGCGCCCCCCGGCCACCCAGCTGAACCACCTGCCGGGCAGTCCCGGCCCGGCCCAGGCCCGGACGACGCGCGCTGGCCCTGACCCCAGGTAAGCCCGAATCGCGGCATTCGCGGGCCATGGCAACCACGCGGGTCGCTGCCACGGGCCCGCGTACGCGCCGGCTGCCCGACCGGGGCGTCACCGCTGTCGCGAACGAGCTCAAGATGATCACCGATCTGGATAATCGTCGCAGAAAGGATGCAGGCATGTCGGCACCGGATAAGACGGCGTCCCGCCGGCCCGGCAGCGGGCCGGGCCGGCGGGCGGGGACGAGGCCGGCCGGCATGATGGCGGTCGGCTGGCCGGGCGTCCGGCGTGCCCGCCGGGCGGCGCAGTGGGGCAAGAAGGCCTATGCAGGGTCGCTGGCTGCAGACGTGTGGCGCCGGCTGGACGCGATGGACGTCATCAACCGCGGCATGGTGTTCGCCGCCACCCTGCTGCTGTGCTTGTTCCCGTTCCTCATCGTGGTAAGTGCGCTGGCCGGCCTGCCGGCGGCCCAGTCGCTGACCCGGTACACCGGCCTGAACAGCCAGGCCGCGGCCGACATCGGCCATCTGTTCGCCTCGCCGGCGGCCACCACCAGCGCCGTGGCAGGGACCGCCTCGATGGTGTTCTTCGTGTTCGGCGGGATCGCCGCGGCCGCCGCGCTCCAGCAGATCTACGAGCAGGCCTTCGACCTCCCACACCGGCGGATCAAAGACCTCCCGCACCGGCTGGCCTGGCTGGCCGTGCTGATCGCCACCTCCCTGCTGGCCGGCTGGGCCGGGCCCTGGCTCCGGCACGCCGGCGGCCCGCCGCTGCTCGCGGCCGCCGGCCTCGTCTGGGCCACCGGCTTTTGGTGGCTCACCATGCGGATCTTGCTAGCGGGCAGGATCTCCTGGCGGGCTCTGTTCCCCGCCGCCTGCGCCACCGGCGTGCTGTACGTGGCGATGCAGACGGTCTTCTCGCTGGTCTTCTCCGCCATGGTGATCTCCGACGAGCACACCTATGGGCCGATCGGGACCATCTTCGCCCTGCTGTCCTACCTGATCGCCATCGGCGTCGTGGTCATCCTCGGCGCGGTCGCCGGCCGCGCCTGGCACGAGCGCTCACCAGGCACGAGCGAGACCGGCCATTTACCCCCTGCCCTGCCGTCCTCAGTTGCCACCGCATGCGCGTGTCCGGGGCCGGGGGGACAGCCATATGCCGCTCCCATCCAGGTCAGGTTGGCAGTGCCGAGCACGAAGACGCACGGCGCTCCGGCCGCGGCGCGGTAGCTGGCGGTGGCTCCGGGGTGAGCCCGCCGCCCAGTGACGTCCAGCCGCCAGGTTGCCGGCCGGCAGGAGGGACGGACTGCGCCACAGCGCGTTGCCCGTACTGCGCGCGAACACTGTGAATTGGACCTGTACGTTGCGTCGCCCGGGGGCGCCAGTGAACGCCCAGCGGCGCGGGGGCTTGGGCGCGGCCAGGCGCGCCGCAGCAGGCGATCAGTTCCTCTTAGGTCGCGGCATGCCCGAGGACGGCCGGGTGAAGCCCGCCAACTGCTCGCTCCAGCGGTCGTCGGGCACGCCTCACCACGGCCACGTCGGCGACCGGGGGATACGTCCGGCCTGGCGGACTGGCCACCGGCCGGTCCTGACCAGCCTGCGTATCCGCAAATCCTGCAGGCAGGCGTTGAACGGGAACCGCGAGAGCGGTCCGGGCAGGAGACAGTTGACCACCGCGACCAGCCCGATGAGGACCGCGAATACCTGAGACGGCGTGAGCACCTCAAGTGCCATTCGCGGCGGCTACCGCTCACGACCACGCCTAGGCACGGATCGGGGTTTGGTCACCAGCCCCAGCCGCCCGGGGCTGCACTATTGCCTTGACGGAAGCGTAGCCTGCCAGGAAAGACGGGAACCCATGCCGCATGCCAGCGGATGCTCCCGGCCGTCTGCGGCACCGGGCGGACTGTTACGGCGTTCATCAGTCCGCCGAGCGCAGGTGCTTGTCACGCTGCTTGTTCTTGGTGTTGAGCGACCGGGCGTCGAAGCTGATCCGGCATGTTGCCGTGCCATCCGGGCTGACGGTGGCCTCGCCGGTCATGCGCTCGAATGTGCCGTGCACGGTGACGGCGCCCCAGAAGTGCTTGACGTGGAATTCGGCGCGTGACCCTGCCGGATCGAGCACCCAGCTGCCTGCGGCCGCGCCATCGGCGAGCAGCGACGTAACGTCCGTCGTGGCTGGTTCGGCCGTGCGCGCTGTGCCTCCTCCTGCGTTGGCTGGCTGGGCCGCGGGTGCCCCGCGGGGGTCCCCGGCTGCCTCTATAACTTCAAGCGTTAACTAACAATACGCCAGCATGACTTCACAGTGCAAGTGAACCGGTAGTTGGGTTACTTCAGTCGTTAAGTTAACCTGGGGTCATGGAGAATGCGGAGCCGCGCTGGCTGGATGCTAGCGAGCAGCAGGCCTGGCTGGCCCTGGCCAGCGCGCTGATCAGACTGCCCGCTGCGCTAGAGGCGCAGCTGCAGCGCGACGCCGGGATCGGCCACTTCGAATACCAGGTGCTGTCCATGCTGTCAATGGCTCCACAGCGCACCTTGCGCATGAGCGTCCTCGCCCTGCTCGCCGAGGGATCGCTGCCCCGGCTTTCCCAGGTGGTCGGGCGGCTGGAACAGCGCGGCTGGGTACGCCGCACCCCCGACCACGCGGACGGCCGCTACACCCTGGCGATTCTCACTGACCAGGGCTGGGCCAAAGTCGTCCAGGCCGCGCCCGGGCACGTCGAGACGGTCCGCCGTCTGGTATTCGACCCGCTCACCAAGGCCCAGATCTGGCAGCTGCGTGACATCGGGCGCCGCATCGTACGTGCCATCGACCCCGACGATCCCTGCCTCGCCGACCAGCCACTTACCGCCGTGACCCAGCGCGGCCTACCCAAGTCCGCCGCCCGGACCAAGGCAACCACCTCAGCAACTTGACCGCAGATCGCCCGGATCGGGTCTATGGCAGGCAACGCCACCACGCTCCAGCCGCCGCGCCAGGCGGCGATGTGCACCCAGTCGGCATGCCGGGCCATCACACGGCGATCTTGGTAGAAGGCCCAGACGCAGCCTGCACGCTTATATGGGTACATGAGGGTTCGTACTGCGAACGTCCTCAATTGAGCTGATATGCAGGTGATCGTGAGGCACCAAGATCGACCACCCCGGCCAGCTCGTCCAGATTGCGGCCGACCTCTGCGAGTTGCGCGAGGCGGCAGGCACCGGCGCGCAGCCGTACGACGTCATCGCCGTCCTCCCGCCCGGCAGCGACCCGGCTCCGTACGCCGCGGCCGGTGCCACCTTGTGGCTCGTCGCGCCTCCGCATACGCGACCACCGCGGACCTGGTACGGGCAGCGATCCGCGGCGGACCCGCAGCCCGGTCCGGTCCTGACCCGGCAGCCCATCCCGAGCCTCGCCAGGCGCGCCCCTGTCGCTGTCAGTGCCTGGCTGCGGCAGCTGCCGGGGCCTGGGGGGTGCTATGGGCGGGCTCGCGCCGCTCCCACAGCACGTTGATGATCTTCCATCCGGCTGGGTCTGGATCAGGTGCAGGTAGTCGACCCATCCGGTGGCGTCGACGCGGACGGCCGCGGCGCGGCCGAACACGTCGAGCACGCGCACGTCGTGGCGGCGGGCGGGGTCGGCGGTGCCGGTTCCGGCGGCGGTCCTGTCGGTCAGCTCGCGGGCGCCCATGTCCGCGACCACCAGCTGCCCCGAGCTGTCGGCTGTCTGGGTTCGCTTGGCCAGGGCCGGATGCAGCGCGCGCTGCATCCGGGCCGCTTCGCCGTCATACCAGCCGTCGATGTAATCAAGGGCGGCCGTCACGATCGGGCCGTGCTCGGTGTGTGCCATGGCGTCCGGTGTCCTCTCGGGTTAGGAGCTGCGGCATGCAGGTACGCTTATCATCGCCGGAACATGCACAATAGGGAAGTACGCACTTTGTTGTGCTGTAGTACCATCTGGTATACCCTTGCTGCCTGGGAGCGTGATGACGCGATGAGGCCCGCCTGGCACACCTGCGAGGTCTCCACCACCCTGGAGATCATCGGCGGCCGCTGGAAGACCGTCATCGTGTTCTACCTGCTCGACGGGCCGAAACGGTTCAGCGAGATCATGCGCTACCTGCCGGGCGTCACCCAGCGCATGCTCACCCGCCAGCTCCGCGAACTCGAACGCGACCACGTGCTGACCCGGCACGTCTACCCCCAGGTGCCGCCCAGGGTCGACTACCAGCTCACCGAGTTCGGCCACAGCCTCAAGCCCGTCCTGCTCGCCATGCGCGACTGGGGCGCCACCTACCGGCAAGACGTCCTGAACCTGCGCAGCGCCGACCCCGCCAGCACCAGCACCGCCACCAGCTAACCCCCTCGTCCGGCATCAGGCCCCGACGCGGCGGTGCCCCGGCGCTCGCGCACCGGGATCCCGCAGTTTCCATCGGGACAGGTCAGCCGCTGGCGTTCTTGTCACGTTGACGGATCTGCGCTGGCGCACGCCTCCTCTTCGCCGTTTTGATCTTTTGGGTAGGACTGTTCCGCGCAGGCGCCTGCTAGGGTCTCCGGTCAAGGGGCGGCCGGTCCGGGCATCCGGGCACCCGGGAGCCTGGCGCGTGCCGCTCAGCTACCCGGGCCGGGGCCGGTCACGCGCCGGTAGACCTCCAGCACCTTGCGGGCAAGGCCGGGCCAGGCGTAAGCGTCGGCGGTGCGCCGCGCGGCCGCCGACAGCCCGGCAGCCGCAGCAGGGTCGGCCAGGACCCGGCTGATCGCGGCGGCGAGCGCGGCGGGATGGCGGGAGGGCACCAGCAGCCCGTTGACGCCGTCGTGCACCAGATCGGCGGTGCCGCCTACCCGGCTTGCCACCACCGGCAGGCCGGCCGCCATGGCTTCGATCAACACCGAGCTGAGGTCCTCGTACAAGCTGGGCAGCACCAGCAGGTCCACGTGCCGCAGCACCGCCGGGATCTGCACGTGCGGCATGAACCCGGTGAAGTGCACCCGGCTGCCGAGCGGCTGCGCGCGGCGCTGCAGCGCCGGACGGTCCGGCCCGTCGCCGACCACCAGTAGCTGCGCGCCCGCAGCCAGCCGCCCGAACGCCTCCAGCAGCGTGCCGACGTCCTTCTGCGGCGCCAGCCGCCCCACGTAGGCCACCCGCGGCCGGGGCAGGCCGGGAAACGGGTCCGCCGCCGCCGCCGCGAACAGGGCCGGGTCGTAGCCGGGCGGGATCACGTGCACACGGTCCGCCGGTATCCCGTCGCCGCGCAGCAGCCGCGCCGTCGACGGGGTCAGCGCAATCACCGCGGCCGCGCCGGGCAGCAGCCACCGCTCCGCCGCGCCTCCGGCCACCCGCAGCACCACCCCGGGCGGCGTGGTCGGGCGCAGCCCATGACGTACGCTCAGGTGCACGGTGGCCACCACCGGACAGCCGTGGCGGCCCGCCGCGAGCCTGGCCAGCGGCAACACGGCCAGATCCTCGCCGCAATGGACATGGACCAGATCCACCCGCCCACCACTCAGCACATGCCGCACCGCCAGCGGCGCCCAGCCCTGGCGCAGCACCGGTACCCGCAGGCCGGTCCGGACCACCTGGGCGTGAGCCCCGAACCGGACCCTGTCCGCGGCCCCAGCCAGCCGCGATGTCACCACCAGCTGGCCCACGCCCAGCCGATCCAGGCACCGGGTCAGCTCGGCGACGTGGTTTTGCATCCCGCCGATCGGGTCGTAGGCCACCCAGGCCGGCGCCAGGTCACGTGGCTCGAAGACCGAACACAAGCGCAGCACCCGCAGCATGCCGCCCATGCTGGCAGGCAGCACAGCCAGCGCGCCGGCTTTCCCGGACAAACAGCGACCGCGAACAGCACAAGACCATCACGAACGCCCAGACCGTCACCAACTTCCCGGCCACCGGGTCCAGCCAACGGCCCAGCCGCCCGTAGTCGATCTGCGCTTCGGCGCCCGGCTGCACCGGCCACGGCCGCAGCACCTTGACCTGCGACCGGCGCGTCTCCTCCGGCAGATTCGCCGCCACATACCGGCGCAGGCTCGCCACGCTGACCGCCAAGCCCCGCTCATCCCGCAGCCGCTGATGGATCGTGGTCACCGTGACCCCGGCCTTGAGCTGCTCAGCGATGTACTCGTGGTGTTTCTCGAT
This sequence comes from uncultured Actinomycetota bacterium, assembly GCA_963808615.1. Classification (GTDB taxonomy): domain Bacteria; phylum Actinomycetota; class Actinomycetes; order Streptosporangiales; family Streptosporangiaceae; genus Palsa-504. The sequence continues at coordinate 1,304,011 of CAWEGV010000012.1, read as the reverse complement.
CGCCGGCCAGGTCACCTGCCGCAGCCGGGTATCGGCCAGCTCCGGGAACCACTCCCGCGCCAGCTCGGCCCACTGGTCTTCGGCCACCGCGGCCCGCCCGGCCTCATCCCTGCCGCCTTCGCAGCAGCGATGTACTTCCCGGCCGTCTTGCGGTCCACCCCCAGGCTCTGCGCGATCTCGATCTTGCTGCGGCCCGCGTGCCAGTGGACCAGGATCTCGATGATGTCGACCACGTCGAAGGTTCTCCTTGCCATCGGGCGTCCCGCCCCATGCCCGGGTCAGGAGGAATGCTGCTCTTGCCCTGATGGCCAGGTCCAGCCCGACACGCACGTGGTCCCATGGGGAATTACGTGATCGTTCACACTCGGCCGTGCTGGCCAAGCTCGGCGTCGAGACCCGCGAGGCGGCCGCTGATATGAGCCGGAACCTGACCGCTTAAATCGAGCCGGTGATGAACCGTCCTCAACGCCGCCACCTGACAGCCGCAGTCGCGCCGTCACGCCCATCTGGCATGTGGCCGCAGCGAGAGTGCGCAGCAGGTGGGCGTCCCGGGCCTGGGCGGCTAGCAGCTGATACTGATACACCTGCGCGGTCAGGCGCCAACGGGCTGGAAGACGCTGTTCTAGCTGTTTCATCCCCGTGGTCCTTGGGCATGGCCTTTGCGGATCGGATCAGACCTGCATCCCAGGAGAGCGCCATGACCAGTCCTGACAAGTCTCGTCGCGTTGAAGTCAAGGACGGTGACCAGACGGTCGCCGCGGCCGAGGTGACGACTGTGGAGCATGCCCAGGGGACCGTCCGGACATCGCTGCTCTCCTCATCCGGGCATAAGCCCCCGGGCAGCCGGGCCAGCCTGGTCGATGCGGTCATGGACCTGCCCGAGGTGCAAGCCAGCTCGCGGCTGGAGGCGACCGTCCCGCTCGGCGACGGCGAATCGCTGGAGCGGCTGCGCGAGCGGACCGAGGACACCGTCACGCGCCCAGCTGGGTCGACCGCCCTGGTGGACGCGGACATACCGTCCGCAAGCCGCGCGGGACCCAGCCAGGAGCCTGGCGGCCAGACATCCGCCTGATGATACCGCCGCTGTGGTGAGAGGCCCCGGTGGTCATCAGGATCGGCACGTCGGGATGGAGTTACGATCACTGGCATCCCGAGCTGTACCCGCCGGGGCTTCCCGCCGGCGGCCGGCTGGCCCACTACACGGCCGTCTTTCCCACCGCCGAGCTCAACAGCAGCTTCTACCGCTGGCCCCGGCCCGCGGCGTTCCGCAGCTGGCGGGACCGGCTACCAGATGGTTTCCGCCTGTCTGTCAAGGCACCTCGCGGGCTGACCCATGCCCGCAGGCTGTACGCGCCAGAGACATGGCTGCAGCGCATCGAGACGGGCTGGCACGAGCTGGGCGATAAGCGGGCGGTGCTGCTGGTCCAGCTCCCGCCCTCGCAGCCGCGCGATGATACCCGGCTGGCCTGTTTCCTTCAGACGGTCCCGGGCTGGATGCCGGTGGCGGTGGAGTTCCGGCACCCCAGCTGGCATTGCGAGGAGATCTTCGCACTGCTGGAAGAACACCGGGCCGCGTATTGCGTGATGAGCGGCGCGAACCTGCCGTGCGTCCTGCGCGCCACCACAGATTTCGTCTACGTTCGGATGCACGGCCCGGATCATCACCACCTGTACGCCGGTTCTTACCCTGGCGCCGACCTGATGTGGTGGGCTGACCGGATCCGGGAATGGGCCCTGGCCGGCCACGACGTATTCGTCTACTTCAACAACGACGGTAACGCCAACGCGGTACGCAACGCGCGGACCCTCCAAGCGCTGCATGTATCCGACGGTGTCAGCTATCGGGTGAGCAACAATCCCTGAGTTCGTGAGCTTCCGATGGCTGCCTGAACCCCGATCGGGCCATGATCAGGACCTGGGAAGTCAGCACGCTGTCGACGGGTCGTCCTGATCTTTCCTCAGTCCCTGGGGAAGATCTCGCCCAGGGTGATGACCTGGGCGTCTCCGATGAAGTCCCGGGGGTGCGGGTTGGCTCTGGTGCTGGTGCGTGGCTTGTCTGTGCATCGGGTGCCTGGCGGGCGCGGAAGCGGTGCTCAGCGCTGGACGGTTGTGACCGCGATCAAGGTGGTGCTGGGCAGCGGCAGGCCGGTCCCGCAGATAGCGGTCCCGCAGCCGGCGTCCAGCACCCGCACCGTCCGGGCAGCTCGGTGCTCAAGGCGGTGGCGTACCCGCGGAACGGGTCCAGCACGGCGAAGCGGACCTGCGCCTTCCAGGCCTCACCGCGGGCGGCCAGCCAGCCCGCGTACACCTTCCCGGTGCGGCCTGGGACCACCTCAAGCAGCCGCGCCGGGCGGCCCGGGGTCAGGTCGGTGACCCCGGTCGCGAACTGGGTCAGGCGGCGGGCGCTGGCGTGCTGCCGCACGTGCTCATCCACCCCGAGCCCGGTCACCCCTTCGAGCCGGGCCGGGTCATCGACCAGCGGCTGGCCATGGTCTCGCACGGCCCGCATCACCGTGCCCCACCCCACGCCCAGCTCCCGGGCCACCGCCGCCACCGCCTGCTCATCGCGGCCCACCCGCTGGCATGCCCAGCGGCGAGCCCGCTCGGTCAGCGCCGACCGCGCCGCAATCGCCTGGCTGGCCCCTCGGTCCAGGTCCGTCTCGGGCAGGCCACAGCCTGCTTACCAACGACCCTCATCGCATGCATGAGCGCGTTCCCGCGTCAATCTTCGTGCGTGGCAGCGATCGAGTTTTCGTCCCGCGAACCTGGGAAGCAGGCGCATAACCGGGATCCGCCCGGCTTATCAGGCATATGCGTGGCAGCAAGGAGGCGTCGGCATGACCATACCACCGGCGGCACCACCATCGGGACCGCAGTCAGATCCGGACCCGGATCATTTCCCGGCGCCAGGTGCTGAACCTCCCCAGCCAGATCCAGACCCGCCGGAGCCGGACTCCGAGCCACCCGAGCAAGGCAGCCGCTAGGAATAGCGCGACGTGCGCTACGGCAGTGCCCCCTTTTTGTGCCGTGCCGGGAACGTAAGCGAATTCAATCATTCATAGCGGCATGTATGGACGTAAATCCTTGATCATTTCCGGTCGATCTTCCTAATGGTGGCGTACTCCAGCATGCTTATGTAACACATACCACTGCGTGTTCTTTTACCTTAAGGAGTCCAGATGATTATTGATTGCGCGTATTACCGGGACGGCCGCAGGCAGGAGGAGGGCGCGGTGCGGCTGGAGGAGGCGGTGGCCCGCTGCGGTCCGGGCGGTTTTGTGTGGCTGGGCCTGTTTGAGCCGACGCCGAAAGAGCTAGATCAGGTGCGGGAGGCGTTTAGACTGCATGAGCTGGCAGTGGAAGACGCGCGGACCTTCCATCTGCGGCCGAAGGTCGACCTGTATGAGGGGGATGTCCGGCTGGTTATTCTGCGGACCGCGCGGTATGACGACGAGGCCGAAGAAGTCGACTTCGGCGAGATCAGCGTCTTCGTCGCGCCGGAGTTCGTGATCACTGTGCGGCAGGGCGTGGCCAGCGAGCTGCGCTCGGCGCGGCAGCGGCTGGAGCAGCGGCCCGACCTGCTCGCCGCAGGGACCTCGTCAGTGCTGTGGGCGATCCTTGATCAGGTGGTGGACGGGTACGCGCCGGTGGTGGCCGGGCTCGAAGATGACATCGACCAGATCGAGGCCACCGTGTTTTCCGCTACCGCGGCGCCGGCCGAGCGGATCTACTCGCTGCGCCGCGAGGCCACCGGCTTTTACCGGGCGGTCCACCCGCTGCTGGGCGTTATCGCCGCCACCGAGCGCGCCGCCGCCCCGGAGGTGCAGCCCTACCTGCGTGACGTTCAGGATACCTTGCTGCTGGTCAACGAGGAGGTCGTGGCGCAGCGGGACCTGCTGAGCACGGTCTTGGAGGCGAACATGGCCGTGCTGTCGGTCGAGCAGGCCAAGGTCAGCATCCGCCAGAACGCCACCATGGAGCAGCTCACCATCCTGGCCACCATCTTCTTGCCGCTGACGTTCATCACCGGCTTCTTCGGCCAGAACTTCGGCTGGCTCACCGGGCACATCACAACTTTCGCCGCGTTCATCATCTACGGGATCGGCGGTCTGGTGGTGCCGCTGGTCCTGCTGTTGTCGTGGCTCAGGCGCCGCGGTGCCGATACGGACGGCTCTGGGGGAGGCCCGTTACCGGCAGGGCCGTTTTCAAGAGGCGACAACCCGGCTGGCACGACATGACGAACTCGATGCCACGCGGGCGCCAGCCCGTCTCCTCCTCCACCTCACGTGCCGCCGCCGCGGCAGGATCCTCGCCCTCGTCCACGTAACCGCCCGGCAGTTCCCACCCAGCGGTCCACGATGAACCGGTGCCGCCGCATCAGCAGCACCCGGTCGCCCGCATCATCCAGGACCACCGTCACCGCTACCCGCCGCATCCGGAAGACATACTGCGGGAAATAACCGGCATCAATCGGACGATCAGGACATGAGAACAGGCCACCAGACTCGTGGATCTGACGGCCCGTTCTACGCGAGACAGGTTCGAGAAATCCCAGGTCAGAGCCGCTGGATCAACCCTTCAGCAACTGCCGCGCCATGACCACGCGCTGGATCTGGTTGGTGCCCTCGTAGATCTGGATGATCTAGAGCTGGGAGCAGTTTCCGCAGGTAGACGGCCTGGGGAGCGCGCCGGTGTCAGCACGGGTTCAGCACCGATCAGGATGGCCGGCGCCAGGGCCATTCCGTCACCGGTGCTGCCGTCCATGAGCAGTACGTTCTCGGGGTCAACTTCGTCTTTGACCCGCGCAAGGTGGTCCTCCCCTGCTGAAAACCGATCCGTCGCCGTCTGCCTCCAGACATAAGGTGCCGCCGCGGCCGGTCAGCGCACCCGCCTGGCACGGCGATGTGCACGCCCTGATGGCCGTGGTCATTTCCTTCATCGCCACGCCGATCGCCGCTAGCCCATGGGACGCCGGTTCCGCCACGCCGGCCGAAAGCTACTCGTTGAGCCAAGCCTGGCGAGGCAGGGCAATATTCTTCTCCGTCCACGCACCATCGACGGTAACGCTAACGATCTGCGCGCCAATCGGTTGTCAGCATCCCGAGGACCACCTCGTCGGCGAATTCCCCGTTGACCCACGCCGAGCGGCGGAGGCTGCCTTCGCGCACGAACCCGGCGCGCGCGGCGGCCCGGATCATCGCGGTATTGCTGGCCAGGGTCTCGACCTGCAACCGGTGCAGACCGCGGACGGCGAAGCCGTACTCACACAGCGCCACGACCACGTCCGCGCCCAGGCCGCGGCCCCGGAACGCAGGCCGCAGCGACACACCCAGGTGAGCCGTCCGGTTATGCAAGTCGATGGCCCACAACAGCGCCTCGCCGGCCAGCTCACCGCTGGCCAGCTCCACCACGGAAAAACAGGCAAGGTCATCGCGTGGCTCGCCGACCGCGTACGGCGACGCGGCCGACCCGGCGGAGATCGGCCGCCAGGGGCGCGAGTCAGCCCGCGCGCGGGTCGCGATGTCCTCATACAGCTCGTCATGCAAGACCGCGACGTCTGCCTCATCGCGGGCCCGCAGCCCGACCTTGCCAGCGCGCAGCATGACACGTTCCTACCCGGCCAGACCCCAGTTGACCAACCCATGCCACGGGTAATGCCAACGATCATCGCGCCCCGGCCCGCGTGCCCGGCCGGCAATGCTCGGGCACCTGGCCATCGACGTTGAGCGGTTCTGGTTCCGCGCCATTACCGCGGCAGAGCCCGCCAGGATTCCGTCAGGGCACCGAGGCCTGGCAAGTCAGAAGGCGATCACCGCGATCGCGCACACCCTGCTCAAGATCGCCTACCAGGTCCTCAAGAGCGGGACGCCATACCAGGAACTCGGCGCGGACTTCTACACCCGCCGGGAATCACCGGAGCAGGAGCAGCCTGACTGGAACGCCAGCTGCAAAAACTCCACCCCGGCCGCACCGGCACCATTACCATCGGCCCTCCGGAGGCCGCCTTACCATCTGGCGCTTAACCTGCAGTCCTGATTCCAGTCAGCCTCGGAGCCGCCGCCGGCACCCAGGGTCTTCCCCGGACAATCTAACGCCACCGCTCGCCCCTTGCCGCCTCACTGGGCCAAGGTTCGCTGCCGCGCGCCCACCAGGGACCCAGTTATCGTGTCAGCGACCATGGCCCGCCGGCTGCGGTGGTCGGCCTGTACCGGCAGGAGATCGAACGCGCCAGTGCCCGGAGTTTCGATCCGGCCACAGGCGAGCCGCTGCCGCCAACCATACCCAAGTCGGCCGTGATGACCTGGCTGGAGCGTGCCCTGGCCCGAATGGAGATGAAGCGGCCGGGCCGAGCCCCGCATTCGCGAGCCAAGCTGGCCGACGCGCTGGCCGCCGTTACCCGCACTCACTAGACCGACCGCCGGGCCGCCGCGGCGCGCCGTCGCCTTGCAGGGCACGCGCTCAACCCCAAGCCGCCGCGCTACCGCGCCAGATCCGGATGTGGCGCGCCAGCGGCCTTCATGATGATGACGCCGGCCGCGAGCGGATCCGGCCCGGGCGGGGAACGTCCGGCTTGCCGACGGGAATGGGTGCTGCGGCAAGGAGGGTCCAGGCCGCCACGGTGAGCACGGTGATCGTCTCGATCACGATCGACGTCCGCACATCGGATGCCGAGATCGACTCGCGGAAGCCGAACAGGCCGACGCTGAGGCTGATCAGCAGCGCGCCCAGGGTCGAGGCGGTGAACCCGGCCGCGGCCAGCCCGGCGATGGGCCGCGGCCACGCCAGCAGGACCGCTGCGAGGGCAAGTGCGGTGATCGCGTCGAGCAGGAACAGCGGGCCGTTGACCGGGATGTGCTTGTAGCCCTCTAGCCACAGGTGCAGGTGGATGTAGCCGATCCAGCCGAGCAGGCCTGCGCAAGCCAGGCGGAGCAGCAGTTCGGTGGCGGCTCGGGCGCGCGAGCGAGCCGGCTGGGCGCGCCGGGGTGATGCGAGGCGGCGCAGCCGCTCGGTGGGGAGGTGTGTCATGGTCATGTCCTTGCTCAGCGGACCTGGTAGGCGGCGACTGCCCGTTCCAGCAGCGGTCCCGCCTGGGCCCACTGGGCGGCCGGGGCGGCAGCGACGATGACGGAGGCGCCGGTCCGTCCCTGGACCAGGCAGGCGATCTCCTGGTAGTGGTGCGCACCGGCCTTGGTGATGTAGTCGTCCATCACGCAGGATCCGGTCCCGCCGCGGAAGCCGACCCCGGTGGCGGCGGCGTCCTGGCGGGCGGAGGCCGCGTCGTCGCCACGCAGCAGCCGGAGCCGGAAGGCGGCCCAGTTGCTGAGGCTCTCGGTGCCTTGCCGGGGCGTGGCGTTGAGGTAGAGCTGGTACGCGCCGGCCGGGTCACGCCGGACGGCTGTCACCGTCTGGTCGTCGCCGGCGGCCGGGCGCAGAGACGGCGGGTAGGACAGCACGGCCGTTCCGCCGGGCAGGGTCAGCCGGGGCCAGCTGGCGGGTGCGGCCTGGGCGGCCGGCGGGAACACCCGCGCGGGCGCGCGGCCGTGGCCGGCGAACGCGGCAATCAGGCCGGTCGCGATTGCCGCGGCGGCGAGCAGGGCCGCGATCGCGGCGAGCAACACGGCGCCAGCTTCCAGCGATCCATGGCGTGTGGCGTTGGTGGTCATGGGTTCTTCTTTCTTGGTTATCCGCCGGGCTCTGGTTATCCGCCGGGCCGGCCCGGCCTGCCGTGGAGGGCAGGCGAGGCCAGCGCGGGGCCAGCAGGCGAGGGATCAGAGGGTGCCGTCGCCGTCGCTGGGACCGCCGTTGTTGTCGCCGTCATGGTCGCCGCCGTTGCCCTGCTGGATGGGGTTCGCCTTGGTGGGCGGAGGCTGGGGCTGAGCGGGCTGCACGCTGGCCGGAGGCTGAGCGGGCTGAGCGGACTGCGCCGGGGGCTGAGCGGGCTTTTCTGTGGCCTTGTGGTGCGTGGCCGGCGCGCTGGCCGCCGCCGCGGGCGCGGCGTAGCGGGCGTGCATGACCGGGGGCGCGGTCGGCTTTGCCCCGGCTGAATGCGCTGCGGCTGCGGTGCCGCCGCAGGCGGCGAGTCCCAGGAGCAGCACGAATCCGGCTGCCGCGCCTTTCAGGTGCGATGACATGAGAAGTCCTTCGTGTTGGCGGTGCGCCGGCCGGGATGCGCCGGGCTGATCCGGCTCGGCCGGTTCGTCCCCGTGCTGACGTGGCGCTGTACCTTCAGGCTGCCTGGCCGCAACCACCCCGCCCAGGGTGCTGGCGGTCAGGCAGGCAGGGGTTTTCCCTCGTTAGCTGCCGCCGTCAGCCTCAGGCCCCGGGGGCTCGCAGGAATGCCAGGACGGCCAGGACGCGCCGGTTGTCGTCGCTGCCTGGCGGCAGCCGCAGCTTGTCGAACACGGCGGCGACGTTGCGTTCGACGCTTTTGGGGCTGAGGTACAGCCGCCCGGCGATGCCGGCGTTGGAACGGCCTTCGGCCATGAGCGTCAGCACGGCCTGCTCCCTGTCCGTGAGCGTTTGCAGCGGGTCACGGGTGCGCCGCCGGGAGACCAGCGCGCGCACCAGGTCGGGGTCGATCACGAGCTCGCCGCGGGTGACCCGCTGCAGCGCGTCGGTGAGCTGGCCGGTGTCGCCGATGCGCTCCTTGAGCAGGTAGCCGGCCGCTCGCGGCAGCGTCTCGACCAGCCGTGCGGCGAGCGCGATGTCGGCGTACTGGGAGAGCAGCAGGACGGCGACGCCGGGGTGGGCGGCGCGGATCTGCTCGGCGGCCTGCAGCCCCTCATCGGTGAAGGTGGGCGGCATCCGCAGGTCGAGCAGAACCACGTCGGGCGGGTCGCGGTCAACCAGCCGCATCAGCGTCGGCGGATCCGCGGCGTCGCCGGTCACCTCGATGCCGCGGGCGGTCAGGGCGCGGGCCAGGCCCTCGCGGAGCAGCGCGGAGTCTTCGGCGAGGATCAGCCGCATGGCAGCTCGGCCCGGATGGTGGTGCCGTGGCCGGCGGGGCTGGTGATGGTGAGCTGGCCGCCGAGGGCGGCGACCCGGTCGGCCATGCCGGTCAGGCCGGTGCCGCCGCGGGCCGGGGCGCCGCCGGTCCCGTCGTCGCCGATCTCGACGACCAGCTGGCCGCCGCCGCGGTGGGCGGAGACCTGCGCGCGGGAGGCGTGCGCGTGCCGGGCGATGTTGGCCAGCGCCTCGGCGATGACGAAGTAGGCACCGGCCTCGACGGCGGCCGGGTGCCGGCCAGGGCCGATGCGCACCGTGACCGGCAGCGGGGCCAGGGCGGCGAGAGTCTCCGCGGCGGCGGCAAGCCCCTCGTGGATCAGGATCCCCGGGTGGATGCCGCGGCCCAGCTCGCGCAGCTCGCCGATAGCGGCGCGGATCTCACCGCGGGCCGCCTCGACCAGCCGGGTGAGCGCCGGGTCTGCGCCCGGGGCGGCGGCGAGCTGGTCGCCGATCATGGCGACGGTCAGCGACAGCGCCAGCAGCCGCTGCTGGGCGCCGTCGTGCAGGTTGCGCTCGACCTTGCGGCGCTCGTCCAGGCCGGCCTGCACGATCCGGGCGCGGGAGGCGCGGACCTCTTCCAGTTGCGCGGCCAGCGCCGCCTGCAGCCGCGCGTTCGCCAGCGCCAGCCGGGCCGCCGCGGTAACGGCGTCGAGCAGCGGCCGCTGGTCGAGCAGCTCGCTGTCGTGCACGAGCCTGGCCAGCGGCGCGCCGTCCGCGGTGACCTCGGTGGCGGCCCGCCCCGCCGCCGGATAGGGATCGGCCGGGCGCCCGTCCTCGTCGACGTAGGCCTGGGCCTCTGGCGCCCAGTAGCAGACACACAGGCTGGGATCGCTCAGCGCAGAGGCCAGCGCCTGCTGGACGCCCGCCGGCCCGGGTGCCCGCCCGAGCTCGACCACCAGGTCGGCGACGGCCGACCGGGACTGCCGGATCCGCACCAGCCCGATCAGCAGCGCGACTGGAATGCTAAGCCGGATGATGGTGACCACGGCGCCCTCGGCGGAGATCTGCCCCGCGGTCAGCGGCACGAACCCGAGCAGGGCGTCCAGGATCAGCGCCGCCCCGGTAGCGATCCCAGCGAACCACAGCGGGTTCAGTGCCCGGCGGGCCGGGCCGCTGGAGCGCCGCCAGCGGCGGACCACCAGGGCGAGCACGGCAGCCGCGATTACTATGACCGAGACATTGGCCTCTGTCAGCAGAGTATGGAACACGCCGGGGTTGCTCACCACTGGGAACGTATGCGGGCACGGGCAGCCGTAGTAGCGGCGGAGGTTGGTGAACACCTCCAGCACGCCGTGGCCCACCAGCACCTGCAGGTAGGCGGCGGCCAGGACGGCCCGTTCCAGCCGGCTGCGCAGCGCCCGGCTCGGGTACTGCAGCAGCAACTGCGCCAGCAGCGGGTCGACCAGCGCGCCCAGCCAGTTCGTGTACGGCAAGATGGCGTGCAGGTAGAACCCGGCGCTGTTGAGATTCCAGATCAGGCCGCTGGTGATCATCAGCGCGCCGGTGCGGTCCAGGTGCCGCGACCGGTAGGCGACCACCCCGCCGGTGATGTAGGCCCAGCCGACCAGGGCGTCCGGGACGGCCGAGTAGTACGGGATGCGGGCGCCGTGCTCCAGGACGGCATCGGCGACGGCGAAGACCCCGGCCGCGGCGGCGACGGCGACCGCGGCGGACCGCGGCAGGCCCGGCCGGGGCACGTTCACGGCCGATCGCCCGCCAGCAGCGCCGCGAGGGACCGGCCGCTGATCATCTCCTTGGCCAGGAACCCGCGCACCGGCGCGGCACGCACCCGGCCATCGAAGTCGCACCTGTCATGCCCGCTGACCAGCACCACCGCGCTCGCGCAGCCCGCGGCCGCGAGGCGTTCGGCGACGGCGAACCCGTCCATGTCGGGCAGCACGACATCGAGCAGGACCAGGTCCGGGGCCAGGCGCGCGACCAGGTCGACCGCGGTCGCGCCGGTGGCCGCCTCACCGACGACCTGCCAGCCCGCCGCCGCCAGCGTCTCGCGCACCACCTGCCGGAACCCGGCGTGATCGTCGATGACCACCACCGTGCCCGAAGGGGCCTCATCCGTCGCGATCACGCTCTCAGTGTGCTCCGCCGGCCTGAGCCCGGGACAGAGGGAAAACCCTCACCGGCCTGACCGCCACCTCCCTGTGCCAGGGCCCCGCGGGCACGGCAGCCTGCAGTTAAGCGGCCGTCCCCAGCCCGGGACGGCCGCTCACCAGGAAACGGAGAACAACATGCCCCGGAACCAGCCATGACCGGCGCAATCATCGCCATCTCGATCGTCCTGATCGTGACCGGCGGCATCGCCGCGATCGTGGTCTCCTGCTTCCGGCTGCAGCGTCACCGCGACGGCGCGGTCGCCATTGCTGCCTGCCGCAAGCTCGCCGGGCAGGCCGGCGCCAGCCAGAAGCAGGCCGGCGCTCAGGTCGCCCGCCTTGCCGCCGGCGTGCGCGCGCAGCGGCTACCCGCGCGCTGACGAGCGAGGAGAATGCTATGGCCGCCCAGCCTCAAGCCGCCCGCAAGGCAGACACGGCAGGGCTTGCCGCCAGCGCACCGGGAGCGGTCGCAGATCCCGGCAAGCTGCCAGGCGACCTGATGGCACACACGCGGTGGCCGGCCGGGCAGCTGCGGGAATACCAGGCCAGCTGGCTAACCGGCCTTATCAGTCACGCGGTGACGGCGTCCCCCTATTACCGCCAGATACTCGGGCCGGGCGCGGCATCGGCGCCGCTGGAGTGCCTGCCGGTGCTGCCGAAGGCGACGCTGATGGACCGGTTCGACGACATCGTCACCGACCCCGCGCTGCGGCTGGCCGATCTTCAGGCGCATCTCGCGGGCCCCCGGGCGGCACAGCCCTTCCGTGACCACCTGGTGATGTCCACATCGGGCAGCACCGGCACGCCCGCCATCCTCGTGTACTCGCGCGCGGAGATGGCCGAGCCGGTCGCCGGGCTGAGGCGCGCGCCGGCCGTGCTCGGCGTCGGGCCAAGTACCCGCCCGGCCGGCATCGGGGCGCCCAGCGCGGTGAGCCTGTCTCACCACCTGATCAGCGGGCTGCGGGCCGGGCGGGCATCAGACAGCCCGCGGGTGTCGGTGGTCACCCCGATCCCAGACCTGGTGCGCCAGCTCAACGCCTACCAGCCGGAGGCGTTTCCCACCGTCGCCAGCGTCGCGTCCCTGCTGGCCGAGGAGCAGCTGGCCGGCCGGCTGGGCATCGCGCCGCGTCTGGTGATCTGCACCAGCGAGGTACTCGCGCCGGACATGCGCCAGCGGATCCGCGCGGCCTGGGGCCTCCAGCCGCACCAGCTGTACGCCACCACCGAGGCGGCGATCATGGCATCGACCAGCCCGGCCCAGGCCGGCCTGCACATCTGGGAAGACCAGGTGATCCTCGAGGTGCTCGATGCCGCCGGCGACCCGGTACCGCCAGGGACGCCCGGCCGCAAGGTGCTGGTGACCAACCTGGCCAGCCGGGTCCTGCCGCTGATCCGGTACGAGATCTCCGACACCGTGACCCTGGCCGGCGGCGCCGATCCCGCCGGCTGGCCATTCCGCCGGATCGCCTCGATCGACGGCCGCAGCGACGACATCCTCATGCTGCCCACGCCCGCCGGCACCCGGGTACCCGTCCACGCGATGCACCTGCGGGCACCGTTCGCCGGCTTCCCTGACGTCGTGCGGTACCAGATCGTGCACGATCACGCCGGGCTGGCCGTCTCGGTCGTACTGCGGCCAGGCGCGGATCCGGCCCACCAGTACAGGGTGCGCGAGGCGCTTGCCAGGCGGCTCAGCGCGGCCGGCGTCCTGCCGCCGCCGATCACCGTGACCGCCGTCGCCCGGATCGACCCCGGGGACGGGGCGCTGCCGAAGGACGCCGTGGTCAAGTCGCTGCTCCCCAGGCCGCCGAGATGACCGGGCCCGGCGCTGACGGCATCGTGCTGATCCACGGCGCGCACCACGGAGCCTGGGCCTGGGATGACGTCGTCCCGCTGCTCGATCTGCCGGCCCTGGCGGTCAGCCTCCCCGGCCGGCAGGACGCCAGCGGCCCGCCGGCGCTCCTTGGGCAGCTCACCCTGGACGACCTGATCGTCTCGGCCGCAGCCGAACTCGACCGGACCGGCTGGAACCGGGCGGTCATCGTCGGTCACTCGCTCGGCGGCGCCGTCGCCGCCGGGCTCGCGGCCCGGCGCCCTGGGCGGGCCTGCCATCTCGTCCTCATCGCCGCGGACGTGCCCGGCCCGGGCCGCTGCGCCCTGGACAGCTGGCCAGCAGGACTGCGGTGGCTGCCGCGCACGGGCCTCGCCCTGCGACCCGGCGGCCGCCAGGCGCCGCTGAGGATCTCGCCCAGCCGGGCCCTCAGGGGCCTGGCCAGCGACCTGGACGAGCCGCAGGCTCGCCGGCTGATCGAGCAGCTCGTACCCGAGACGCCCGGGTTCTGGACCAGCCCCATGCCCGGGGCAGCCCTGCGGCCTGAACTGCCAAAAACCTACCTGGTCACCCGGCGGGACCGCGTCCACAAGCCGTGCCGCCAGGCCGTTACCGCCGCGCGCCTCGGCGCGAACGTCATCGAGATCGACAGCGGGCACGATCCCATGATCTCCCAGCCCGCCGCGGTGGCCTCGGTCATCAACCTGGCCGGCAGGCCGGGCCAGGTGACCTCGTAACCGATCATCCGGCCAGGACCTCAGACAACCCGGCCGGTCACGGCCGGCCTGGATCCGATCCGGCGGTCAAGGTCCAGGCCGACGTGCCGGACGCGCGCTCGCAGGTCGCTACCGCCAAGCTCGGCGCTGGCAGGCGGTCCGCAACCTGCTCGGCAGGACGTTGCCAGCCCACCCGAGCATCGGGCTCGCTCGCGGCTGCCTCCCGCGCACCATTGGCGCGCCTCGCCAGGACGGGTACTGCCGTTCAGGCAACAGATTTACATAAAGGCGAATCAGATGGAGATCCTGGCCTGAGCGGCGTCCGGGCGTGGGCGGCTGGCAATGCCGATAAGACGCCGCCCTACCCGGCGGATTTAGATCCCCGCCTGGATGGCGTTCAGTTCCCGTCCGAGAGTTTCCACGAACGCGCTGATTCGTTCCCGGTCGGCGCCGTACAGGACGTAGTAGCCGTCCCGGTGACGGGTGACGAGCCCGGCGGCGAGCAGGGTCTGCAGGTGCTTGGAGATCGCGGCCTGGGACAGCTGGGTGAGCCGGGCCAGTTCCTGGGTGCTGCGCGGCTCGATGGTGGTCAGGTGCAGCAGTTCCAGGCGGGGGCCGGTGGCGATGGCGCGCAGCTGGCGGCCGAGCTGCTCGGGGGTGAGCGGGGGGGCCAGGGGCCGGATCAGGGGGTCGATGGGGAAGGTCAGCGTCAGCGGCCAGGGAGGATGGTCGCAGGTCACCCGCACGTGCGGCCAGGAGTAGGCGCTGGGCACCAGGGTGATGCCTCCGTGCTCGCCCACCTGCACCTCGTGCTGGTGGGACCGGGGTATCAGGACCGTGCCGCGGGCCGGGTCGAGGACGACCTCGGGGATGAGGGCGCCGAGGAGGCCGAGCGGGCCGACGGCGGCCAGGCGCCGGGCGGCGTTTTCCATCGCGAGGTGGAGGCTGGGTTCCAGGCGGTCGTACTCGGCGGCGAAGCCGGCCTGCCAGTAGCCGGCGAGCACCGACAGCAGCCGGTCGCGCACCTGCCCGGGGTCGGTGAAGACCTGCCGGAGCCGCTCGGCGGCAGGCTGGCCGCCTGCGGCGGCGATGACGCGGCCCTGCACGGCCGCGTCGCCGAAGTCGTCATCCCGGGGCCATTCCAGGACGGTGAGCACGAGCTCGGGGACGAGCTGGCGGGCGGGCACGGCGGCGATGAGCGCGATCTCTTCCTCGATGGTGGCGTCCGGGTGGGCGATGCCAGCCTCCAGGAACGCGGGCAGGTAGCTGCGGACGGCGAAGGAGTGCTCGCGCAGCTGCTGGCGCAGGCCGGCGGGCAGCTGGCGGCAGGCCCGGACCCAGGGCAGGTGCAGGGCGTGGTGGGACGGGTCGGCCAGCACGTGCCACGAGTGCGCCGCCTCCAGCACCCGGGAAGTCCCCAGCCGGATCTGCTCCAGCGGCTGGGACGGGAACACCAGCCGGATGCCGTCAGCAGTCAACTGAACCTAACTTCTTTACTGTTTGCCGAATCTGTTGATCTGATACCCATCCTACGCCCACAGTAGGCACATGACCACAACGGCCGTACAGGCTTCGACGCCTGGGTCAGGGCTGCTGCAGGGGCCGCTCCCTCGTCCGGACGACCCACAAGCTCCCAGGCTGCCGGGGCCTGGCCTGTGGACGCGGCCGTTCATCCTGCTGGCCGCCGGGCAGGGAGTGTCACGGCTGGGCGACGGGCTGTTCGCCACCGCGCTGGTCTGGATCGCCCTGCAGAGCCGCGGCGCCGCAGGCGTCGCCCTGGTCGCCAGCGCCGCCACCGCGCCGCTGCTGGCGGGCTCGGTGATCGGCGCGTCCTACGCCGACCGGCACGACCGGCGGCGGCTGATGATCGGCGCCGACCTGCTCCGGCTGCTGCTGCTCGCCGGCCTGGCCGCCGCGCTGCTGCACGGCCCGGTGCCGCTGTGGGCGCTGGCGGTATTCGCCGTGGCCGAGGGCTCGGCCAGCGCCATCTTCACCCCGGCCCGGCTGGCGCTGGTCCCGGCGCTGGTCCCTGCCGGGCAGCTGCTGCGCGCCAACGCGATCATGCAGGCCTGCTTCATGGCCAGCTTCGGGATCGGCCCGCTGCTGCTCGGTCCGCTGCTGGCGGTCACCGCGATGCCCGGCGTGGTCGCGGTCAACGCCGCGACCTTCGCCGTGTCCGGCGCCACCTTGGCCGCGATCCGGCCGCCCCCCCACGCGTGCCGCCGCAGGCCGACCCCGGCATGCGCAGGGACCTGGCCGCGGGCTGGCGCGCGGTGCGCGCCGCCCCGGACGTGCTGCTCGTGCTCGGCACATTTATCGCGGCTCTGGTCGCGGCCAGCGGCTTCCTCGCCGTCGGCCTGCCCGCCTGGGTCGCCCGCGCGCACGGCGGCCCCGGCACGCTCGGCCTGCTGCAAGGCGCCGCCGGCGTCGCGGAACTGGCCGGGGCGCTGGCCCTGGCCCGGCTCCGCATGCGCCGCCTGGCGATGCTGGCCGTCGGCGCCTGGGCGGTGCTGGGCGGGTTCCGGCTGTTCCTGGGCGGTACCGACCGGCTCGCCGCGGGGCTGCCGCTGATGGCCGGCACCGGCCTGGCCTCCGCGGCCACCGACATCCCCCTCATCGCCCTGCTGCAGACAGCCATCCCCGCCCGGCACCTCGGCAAGGCCATGGCCCTGTGGTACACCGGCATCGCCGCCGCGACCACCATCAGCCCGCCGCTGGCCGCCCTGGCCATCCGCGCCTGGGGCCTGACCGCCAGCTTCGCCCTGTCCGGCGCGGCGCTGATCGCGCTCAGCGGCCTCTCCATGGTCACGCTCGCCCGCCGCCACCCGGCGGCGGCCATCACCCGATCCAGTAAGGCGGTCCCTCATGCCTGACGTCCTCACCCTGGTGGGCAGCCTGCGCGCCGCCTCCTGGAACCTGGCCCTCGCCCACGCCGCCCGGGCGGCAACCCCGCCCGGCCTCCGGCTGCACGTCACCGGGCTGGCCGGCATCCCGGTGTTCAGCGAAGACCTCGAAGAACACGGCCCGCCTGGCCAGGTCCGCACCCTCGCCGACCGTATCCTCGCCGCCGGCGCCCTGCTCATCGTCACCCCCGAATACAACTTCAGCATCCCCGGCGGCCTGAAGAACGCCCTGGACTGGCTGTCCCGCGACCCCCGGGAACCGCTGCGCGGCTGCCCCGCCGCCATCGCCGGCGCCACCCTCGGCACTGGCGGCACCCGGCAGGCCCAGGCCGCCGTCCGGCACGTCCTGCACGGGCTTGGCGCGCACTGCCTGCCGCTGCCCCCGCTGGAGATCAGCCGGGCCAGCCGCCACTTCGACTCCTCCGGCCAGCTCACCGACCCCGCCACCCGCGCCCAGCTCGACGACTACCTATCCCAGCTCAGCAAATGGCTCAGCACCAGCGCCCGCCACAGCTGACACCGGGCCAGCCACGATGCGGACGTACTGCGGTCCCCGGCGAGACCTGCCCGCGCTGCCGTAGGCACTGCAACCTTGCTGCAAACTGCGCCCCGGACGATGGTCGGGTGAACCCACCATCCGTCAGGAGGCCAGGATGCCCGGGCAGCGCCAGGCGCGCAGCCAGCGGCCCAGCCAGACCAGCGGCGCCCCGGACATGACCACGACCCGGGGCCTTGGGGAGCACGTACGCGCCCTGGAGCTGGAGAACGCCCGGCTGAACGCCGCGCTGGCCGCGCGGCTGCAGGACGCCCGTGCCTGCCGCGCCCGGATCGTCCAGGCCGGGCTGGACGAGCGCCGCAAGGTCGAGCGTGACCTGCACGACGGCGCCCAGCAGCGCCTGCTCGCGCTGTCCCTCACCATCGCGATGATCGGCGACCGGGTCGCGGGGGGCGCTGATCACGGCGGGGACATGCGCAGCCTGGTCCAGACAGCCCGCGGCGAGATCGGCGCCGCCATCGGCGAGCTGCGCGAGCTGAGCCGCGGCATCCACCCCGCGGTGCTGGCCTGCGAGGGGCTGGCCGCCGCCGCCGAGACCCTCGCCGGCCTGGCTCCGCTGCCCGTCACGGTGCGCATCGAGCCCGGCCGGCATCCGGCCGCGACCGAGTCCGCCGCCTACTTCGTGATCGCCGAGGCGCTGGCCAACATCGCCCGCCATGCCCGCGCCAGCACCGCCCGGGTCACCGCCCGCCGCGCGGACGGCCAACTGGTCGTCGAGGTCCGCGACGACGGGATCGGCGGCGCCTGCGCCGATGGCGGCACCGGCCTGGCCGGCCTGGCCAACCGGGTCGCCGCGCTCGGCGGCCAGCTCGCCGTCACCAGCCCCCCCGGCGGCGGGACCACCATCCGGGCCGGGCTGCCATGCGGCTGATCCTCGCCGAAAGACGCCGCGCTGCTGCGCGCGGGCCTGGCCCGCGCACTGGCGTCATCCGGGCAGCGCGCTTGTAGGCGCGTTACTCTGCCGCCGGGCACCATATGCGCCAACCCGCGGTGACGGCCCGTGGCAGCCAGCATGCGCTGATGCTGCCCGGCCCGACGATCACGTCTGCGGGCAGTAGTGCGCCAGCGTCGCCGGGACGGAGGGATAACCCTCGCCGACGTGACCGCCAGCCCCCTGGCCCCCCGCCCGCTGCCAAGGCAGCGTGAATGGCGGAGGCCGCCTCAACGCGAGGCCCCGGCCAGGAAGAAGGAAACGATGATGTACCACCCGCTGGTCGCACGCGAACTGGCTGCCGCGCACATCCATGAGCTGACCGTCCAGGCGGGCCGTTCCCGGCTCGCCGCGCTCGCCCGGTGCCGCCAGCCCGGCCGCAGGCATCCCGCGCGCCGCGCAGCCGCCCGGCCCTGCCAGGACGCCGGCCCAGTCGCCGCGGCCAGCTGAAAGTACCGCCCGCCGCACGCGGGCACCGCACCGCCCCAGCCTGCCCTATTCCGCAATGAGGTCATCATGCACCACGCCCCAGGACCAGCCTCGCCCCCTTCCGCACGCTCCCAGGCCCCGCTCGTGGAGCGGGTCGCCGGCTGGAGCGCCGGGCACCGCAAGACGGCGGTGTTCGGCTGGCTGCTGCTGGTTCTCGCCGCGGTCACGGTAGGCCAGATGCTCGGCACCAGGAACGTGCAGAGCTATGACCCCGGCCAGGCCGGCCGCGCCGAGCGCGTCCTGAACCGGCCCGATGTGCAGGCACCGCCGAGTGAGAGCGTGCTGATCCAGGCGCGCACGGCCGGGGCGACCTTCGGCAGCGACCCGCAGATCCGCCAGGCCGTCGCGCAGGTCACCGTGGCTCTGCGACGCCTGCCGGGCGCCGCGCAGGACATCCGCTCCCCGCTGGTGCCCGACAGCCGGTCCCTGCTGTCGGCCGACGGCCGCTCGGCCCTGGTGACCTTCACCGTCGCGGGCCAGGCCGCGCAGAGCGTGACAGCAGCGCAGCGGGCCGTCGCCGCCGTGGCCGCCCGGCACCCGGGCCTGCGCATCGGCGAGGCCGGGGATACCAGCGTTAACCAGGCGGTCAACGCCAGCGTGAGCCGGGACTTCCGCCGCGCCGAGGTGACCTCGGTGCCGATCACCCTGGCCCTGCTGCTGGTGGTGTTCGGCGCGCTGATCGCCGCGGGCATCCCGCTGCTGCTGGCCGGCACCGCGGTGGCCAGCGCCATCTCGCTGCTGGCCATCCCCAGCCGGTGGCTGCCGGTCAGCTCCACCACCTCCTCGGTGGTGCTGCTGGTCGGGATGGCCGTCGGCGTCGACTACTGCCTGTTCTACCTGCGCCGCGAACGCGAGGAACGCGCCGCCGGGCGCGCCGCCCGCGAGGCGCTGCGGATCGCCTCGGCGACCTCCGGGCGCACCATCGTCATCTCCGGGCTGACCGTGATGATCTCCCTGGCCGGGCTGTTCCTGTCCGGCATCAGCGTCTTCTCCGGCCTCGCGGTCGGCACGATCACCGTGGTCGGCCTGTCGGTTCTCGCCTCAGTCACCGTACTGCCCGGCCTGCTGTCCTGGCTGGGCCCCGCTACCGACCGCGGCCGCATCCCGCTGCTCGGCCGCCGCCGCACCGCCGCCAGCCAGTCACGGCTGTGGGCGGCGCTGGCCCGCCGCGTCGTCGCCCGCCCCGCCGTATGGGGCGCCGCCGCCGGCATCGCGCTGCTCGCCCTCGCCACCCCCGCGGCCGGCATCCGCACCAGCAACCCGGGACTGCACGAGCTCCCGGCCAGCGTCCCGGTGATCGCCACCCTGCAAGAAATCCAGCAGGCGTTCCCCGGCGACCCCGCCCCCGCCCAGGTGGCCGTCACCGGCCAGCACCTGAACCGACCCCAGGTCACCGCCGCGATCACCGCCCTGCGCGCCCGCGCCGCCGCCAGCCGCGGCACCCTCCGCGAGCCCATCACCACCAGCCTGACCGCAGGCGGCAGCGTCCTGATCATCTCCGTGCCGCTGGCCGGCGACGGCACCGACCAGGCCTCCGTGCGCGCCCTCGCCGACCTGCGCGGCAGCGCGCTGCCCGCAACGCTCGGCCGCATCGGCGGGATCAGCTACAACGTGGCCGGCACCACCGCCGCCAGCCACGACTTCGCCGCTGCCCTGCACCGGGCCGCGCCGATCGTGTTCGCGTTCGTGCTCGGCCTGGCGTTCGTGCTGCTGATGCTGGTGTTCCGGTCCCTGGCCATCCCCGCGACCGCGATCGGGCTGAACCTGCTGTCCGTCGGCGCCGCCTACGGCCTGCTCAAACTCATCTTCCAAGACGGCCACCTGGCCCGCCAGCTCGGCTTCACCCCCTATGGCGGCATCATCCCCTACCTGCCGCTGTTCATGTTCGTGCTGCTGTTCGGCCTGTCCATGGACTACCACGTGTTCATCCTCAGCCGCATCCGCGAACAGCGAAACCGCGGCGCCACCACCCCCGCCGCCATCACCGGCGGCATCTCCAGCAGCGCCGGCGTCGTCACCAGCGCGGCGATGATCATGGTCGCGGTGTTCTCCATCTTCGCCACCCTGTCGGTCATCGACTTCAAGATGTTCGGCGTCGCCATGGCCACCGCCGTGCTCATCGACGCCACCATCGTCCGCGGCATCCTGCTACCCGCCGTCATGACCCTGCTCGGCGAGGCCAACTGGTACCTGCCCCGGTGGCTGGCCCGGCTGCCCGGCCCGCAGCACAAATCCGCCGCCCAAGCCCCGGCTGCCGGCCGGCCGCAGGCCCCGCTGCCCGCACGCGCCGGCCGGCCGGCGTGACACGCGGACCGCGGCTGGCCCCGGCACCGTCACCGCAGTGTCGCGGAATCCGCGGCTGCTGCGACGCGCTGAGGAGGCAGGGATGACAACAGAGCCCGCGGCCAGCGGCGCACCCGGCAATCACGGCAGCCTGCGGGCAGCCGCCGCCGACCGGGAACGCGCCATCGACGTCCTCAAGGCAGCGTTCGCCGAAGGGCGGCTGACCAGGGACGAGTTCGAGGCGCGGGCTGAACGAGCCTACCAGTCACGAACCTACGCAGACCTGCTGTCACTCACCAGCGATCTCCCGGCCGGGCCGCTTGGCACCCTGGCACCCGGCGGCGGACACCCCGGCGGCGGCCACCTTGTGACGTCGGCCAGCCAGCGCACCAACTCGCTGGCGGTCTGCGCACTGACCTGCGCGCTGCTCCCTGGCATCCCCCCGCTGGCCGCGATCCCGGTGGGCCTCGCTGCCCGCCGCCGAATCCGCCAGACCGGCCAACGCGGCAGCGGCATCGCCGCCGCGGCCATCATGATCGGATCGCTCGAACTCCTGCTCCTCATCGTGCTGATCGCCACCGGCGTGGCGCACATCTGACCGTGGCGACCCGTGATCTGGCCGCGACCATCCCGGCTGCGCAGCAACGGCCACCATTAAGATCATCCTGGCTGAAGAGCCTCCCGGGGGGGATGAGCTCGCTGAACGTCTCGACCATCGTGGCTGTTACTTCCTGGCGGCGCTGAGGCCGGTCGCCGAAGGCGATGCCGGAGGCGTTGAGCGCGGCCTGTCAGCCGCGGTCCGGTCAGCCTGGAGGACCCCGGAGGTCAGTTCCGCCACTGTGCGGATGATCGCGAAGCGTCCGGCCAGCGCGTACTCGGTCCGCTCGATGACCGCGTCAGCGGGCAGTGTCCGGGGATCGGCCATCAGCTCATCCACCGTCTGGCCGGCCGGGGCGGCGGGGTGCGGGATCGGGTGGGTCGCGGTGGCGTCGGTGACGAAGGTGACCTGGTAGCCGAGGTCGGCGGCGAGCCGGGCGGTCGTCTCGCAGCACTGCTCGGTACCGATCCCCGTGATCACAAGCTCGCGGATTCCGCGGCTGGTCAGCAACTGCTGGAGACTGGTCGTGGTGAACGCGTTGCGAGGTCTTGGTCAGTACCGGTTCGCCCTCGGCCGGGGCCAGCGGCTCGATGAACCGGACGAGGCCGCTGGCCGGGTCGAAGGCAGACCTGGACCCCGGCTCGACGTGCAAGATCCAGACGGCCAGGTCACCGGCGGCCCCCACAACGGGCTCGCGCGGAAGGATTCCTGGACGTCGATGACGAGCAGCGCGCGAGTCATGGCACGATCATCTCGCCCGGTGAGCTGCCGGCCGGGATCCGCCCGGCTTTCCCTTCCCCGGCGGGGTCCGCGCCGCACCGGCGATTTACCGCGTCACGCATAACCTGCTCCCTGCCTTGATCTGAGGATCGGACTGATGTCAAGGGCCTGGATAAAGGGCCCTGGAACTCGCCATACTCGCCGTGACGGCCGGTGCGCTGCCACCCGGCGGTGTCCGGCGTTTCGAGTCCGGCCACATGCTGCGGGCGCAGGAGCCCGAACCTGTCCAGTTCTCCGGGCAGGTCAAGGCCGATAGCCTGCGGCGGGCAGGACGGTCGGCGGCGTGGCGGGGTCCGCGGCCTGGCCGGTCACCTGGATGCCGCGGGCGGTCAGCGCATTGGCCGGCTCCTGGCGCGGCAGCGCGGAGCTTTCGGCGGGGATCAGCCGCATGGCAGGCTGGCCCGGATGGTGGTGCCGCCGCCGGGAGGACTGGTGATGGTCAGCTGGCCGCCGAGCGCGGTGACCCGGTCGGCCAGGCCGGTCAGCCCGGAGCCGCCGGAGGCCGGGGCGCCGCCGATCCCGTCATCGGCGACCTCGACGATCAGCTGGCCGACGGCCCGGCGGCAGGGCGGGGAGGCCGTCAGCCGCCAGAAGCTCCTGGCCGGGCAACTCGGGAGCTGGGTCGACCGGGTCGAGGCGCACCGGGTGATCCTCAGGCCGGCACAGCGGACCGGACGGCACCTTCATCTGACGCGCCTGCTGGCATACGGCGGCCGGGAGCATGCGACAAGCCGGCCCCTCACGGAAGCGCTGGGTTCGCCACTAAAATCCTCACACCAGGTCAGAGCAGCTACGGGGTGGCCAACGCCACCACGCTGGCCAGCGGAGGCGCCGTCGACGTGAGGTCGGTGAGCTGTACACCGCAACGCCGCCGCCGGGCCTTACGAGTTCGACCAGGCCCTGGTACGACCGGCTGGAGCACCACGCGAACTTCGTCGTGCTGATACATCCGGCCGCGCCGCTTGATCAGATCGCACCCGACCTCAGCCCGTCCCTGCCCACGCCGCCCGCGGCAGGGTAGCCGTCGGGAGACCCCTCAGGGCGGCCGCGCCGGACTCGTCCGGAACTGTAGGGCGGCCCGGCATCTGGCCGCCACTTCGCAGCCGTGGTAGCAAGAGAGGGCGGCCCGCCGCCGCCGGCCCGGCTACCCGAGGACGTGACCATGACCGATATCGGCGAGTTCGAGCGGGTCGCTACGGCACGTGCCGCGGATCTGATCCAGTACCTGGAAGCTGCTAACGCGCTGCCCGGGGTGCGGCGCTGCAAGCAGATCGCGCTCGCCGGGCTGGGGCTGCGTCCGGGCCAGGCGGTGCTGGACGTGGGCTGCGGGTACGGTGCCGACGTGGCCGAGATGGCCGTCCTGGTCGGCCAGGCCGGGCGCGCCGTGGGCATCGACGCCAGCGGCGCCATGATCGCAGCGGCTCGCCAGCGCTTCGCCGCCACCGGCTCGTCCGCTACCTTCGAGACCGCCGACGTCTGCGGACTACCGTTCGCCGACGCCACCTTCGACGCATGCCGGGCTGAGCGGCTGCTATAGCACGTACCGATCCCGGCCGCGCCGTCCGCGAGATGGCCCGGGTCACAAGGTCCGGCGGCCGGGTCGCCGTCATCGAGTTCGGCCTTGGCGGTCTCATGATCGACAGCGCGGACCCAGCCACCACCGGCGCCGTGACCACCGAGATCGCCGCGTCCACGGTCAACGGCTGGGCCGGCCGCCAGCTGCCGCGGCTGTTCGCCGACGCAGGCTTCAGCCACGTGCGCGTCAGCGCCGAAATCGTCCAGCCCGGCCACGCCGTCCTGGAACGGATTTACCGGCCCGCCCTGGTCAGGCTTGGCGAGCGCGACGGCCGCCTGGCAGAGCGGCTCGGCGCCTGGTCCGCGCAACTGCAGGCAGAGGCGGCCGTTGGCCGGTTCTTCGCCGCGGCGCCGGTGTTCATCGTGTCGGCGGACCGGTAGCCCCGGGCGCCCAAGCCAGCTCCCGCCGATCTCCAGTGAGCGGTGCCCAGGCCCGAAGTGCCAGGTGGCGGTGCCCGGCGCCGGGCGGCTGGCCGGTGAGCACCTGCCGGAAGGCCAGCACCTGTCAACTGACTGGAAAATCTCACCGTTCGTGGGCACCCGGCAGCGACCCTGGGCGCTGCGGGCGGTCAGGGTCGGAGGCCAGCAACAGGGCCTGCGTTAGGCGGCCGCTTCCGTCGGGCGAGGGTGACGGTCAGGCCGAGGGCCTCGAGGTGGCGGACGTGGTTGCGGATCTTGCGTTCCCGGCTGATGCGGTTGTCGTAGAAGTCCGGTCCTAACGAGGCGCGGCGGCGGGTGAGCAGCCCGGTTGCCAGCAGGGTCTGCAGGTGCTTGGAGACCTCGGCGGGTGATAGCCGGGTCAGGCGGGCCAGTTCCCGGGTGCTGCGCGACTCGATGCCGGCCCGGTGCAGCAGTTCCAGGCGGGGACCGGCCGCGATCGCGCTCAGCTGGCGGGCGAGCGGCCGGGTCAGCGGATCGGCGGGGCATGTGAGGGTGAGCGGCCAGGGAAGGTGGTCGCAGGTGACCCGCACATTTGCCGTTGCGCGCCGTCGCCACGTTCAGTCCCGGCGCCAGCGACGACGCGCTGCCCGGCGAGTTACCGGGGCTGTTCGCGGTGATCGAGCACTTCGTAGTGCGCCGAGCGCCGGTCGAAATCGGCGAGCACCGCCTGAGCCTCCGGCGGCACGTGCGCGGTCTCGTAGTCCTCACCCATGAACGCCGTCACCGCGTCGAGGGTGTCGAACCACATCAGGGTCATGAACTCCACGTCGTCGGCTCGTTCGCGGCGAACCAGATCGATGGAGCGGAATCCCGGTATGCGTCGCGCTTCGATGCCGGGGATTACTTGCCCCCGGACCACGCGCTCGTAGGCGTCAGCGTTGTCCTTCGTGGTCCAGCCTCGCCACTGGCGGCAGATCATGAGCCGAGCTTATCGGCCTGCTGCCCCGATCAGCGGTGCTGGTTACAGCATGGCGGGGCAAACGAGGGCCGGCCGAAGACCAGCACGGTCCGGGTGATCTTCTCGGCGGAGACGGTGAAGTACCCGGCGGCGAAGAGGCCTGTATCGCCGAGCGTCAGCAGTCGGCCCCGCCGCCCGCGCCCGGCTCGATGACTACCGCGCCCAGCTCGGCCACTGGCTCGCCGGCGCCAGACATCCCGCATCTGGCCCGCGCCCCGGCATGCATGACGACAGTCGCTGAACCAGCCGCCTCCGCGCGCCGTTACAGCCCGTAGGAGGCAGGCAGGCAATGATCGCAGGACCAGTTCCCGGTACGCCCGTGGGCGGCTCCGGCACGACGCGGGCCTCGGACGCGGACCGGGAGCGCGCCGTCGATGTCCTCAGCGCGGCATTCGCCGAAGGCCGCCTGACCAGGGAAGAGCACGGCGCGAGAGTGCAGCGGGCCTACGGCTCGCTAACACACGCCGAGCTTGCGGCACTGTCCGCCGACCTGCCCGCCGGACCGCAGGGAACGCCGTCACCCCCGGCCGCCGTCCAGCGGGCCGATCCGATGGCGACCGCGTCCCTTGCGTACGGGCTCATCCCGGTGCTGCCAGCCACGATCGCCGCGATCATCCTGGGCATCGGTGCACACCGCCGGATCCGGCGGACCGGCGGGCGCGGCGCCGTGCGCGCCGCGGCCGGGCTGGCACTGGGCCTGTTCTGGCTGGTGCTGACGGTGCTCGTCATTTTCGTCTTCTAGGCCGATGCGCAGGATGCGGCTGCAGAGGGTTCACCAGCCCCGTCTGGCGAAGTTCCGCCTTGAGGCATGGAACCGGAACTTCGCGGCTTCGCGGGTCACGTCGCTGGCAGCCATCCCGCGGTAACAGCTGGCCGGGTCTCCGGGAAGTGCCGCCTCCGGCCATTCCGGGACTTTGCCGATCGCCTGCCATCCTCCGGCCCCGCGGGTACACGCCGCCGGTCGAGCTGGCCACCCGGCGGGTCCGCGCGAGGCAGTGAGGGGCGCGACTCCGCGATGCATAAGGTTGCTAGGTATCAGCACAAACTCAGCACGCGCTCCGGAAATGACGGGAACGAACCGGTATAACGGGCAAACGACCGCGCCGGAGTGTAGCGGCTGCGCGGGCACGGCGGGAAAAGAGGCCACGGACGCCCCGCACCACGGATCACCGCTGACCTGCGGAGACACCAGAAAGGCGATCACTTCAGCAACTGCCGCGCCATGACCATGCGCTGGATCTGGTTGGTGCCCTCGTAGATCTGGGTGGTCGTGGACCTGGGGGCAGTTTCCGCAGCTAGACGGCATGCTGACCGATGAAGTGTCAGCACGGATTCAGCACGGGGCCCGGCAAGCCAGTGTCACTGCGGCCGTCCGCTCGCCGTACACCCGCAGTCGGCTGCGAGGATTCAGGTGACCGCGGGCGCGGGTGACCGGGATCGGCGGCGGGCCGGCGGCGCGGCGGCGAGCCTAGCCCGGATCTGGCCGGCCTTGGGGTAGCCGAGGCTGGTGTAGAGGTCAAGCGCGTGCTGCAAGTGCTCGCAGGCTAGGGTCAATGCCAGGGGGTTAGCGGCTGAGCCCGCCGGTCAAGCACCTGTTTCGGCGTGTCGTCGCCGTATGGCAACGGAGGTCCGGTAGGACGGGAATCCGCCAAGATAACCCCTCGGTGAGGACCTCCGTTGCGCGTTCAGTCTGCCATCAGCACTGCTGTCAGGACCATCACGAAGACGATTACCGTGGCGGCGGGGGTGTTCGCGCCGGGGCATCTGGGCGAGTTGACGCAGGTGATCCCGTTCGACCTGGTGGACGGGGTGCTGGCGGATACCCGTGCGGTCCAGCGGCGGCTGCGCCTGCTGCCCTCGCGGGTGGGGGTCTACTTCGTGCTGGCGCTCGGGCTGTTCCCGCGGAAGGGCTACCGGGGCGTGTGGGCGGAGCTGACCGCGGCGCTGGACGGGCTGGGCCTGGCCGTGCCCTCGCTCCGGGCGCTGCGGGACCTGCGGCGGCGCCTGGGCGCCGCGCCGCTGAAGGCGCTGTTCGAGACGCTGGCCGGGCCCGTGGCCTGGCCGCGCACCCCCGGCGTGCGCTTTGGCCGGTACCGCACCGTCGCCTTCGACGGGTGCAAGACCATCAAGGTCCCCGACACGCCGCGGAACCGGGCCTGGCTGGGGAAGATGAACGCCGCGCTCGGCGAGACCGGGTATCCGGTGATCCAGCTGATGACGCTTGTGGAGACCGGCACCCGGGCGCTGCTCGGCGCGGTGTTCGGCACGACCGCCGACGGCGAGCTGGCCTGGGCGCGCCGGCTGCTGCACCTGCTGGATGAGACCATGCTGGTGCTGATGGACCGCGGGTTTGACGCCGGGACGTTCCTGGCCCAGGTCGCTGCGACCAGGGCCCAGTTCCTGGTCCGGCTGACCTGCATCCGCCACCCGCCGGTCCTGCGCCGCCTGCCCGACGGGTCCGTCCTCTCGCTGATCGGCGGGGTCAAGGTCCGGATCATCGAGGCATCGGTGACGGTCACCTGCCACGACGGCACCCGCTACGGCGGCAGCTACCGGCTGGCCACCACCCTGCTCGATCACCGCGCCTATCCCGCTGCCGCGCTGATCACCTTGTACCACGAGCGGTGGGAACACGAGATCGCCTACCTCGCGCTGCGGCACACCCTGCTGACCGGGCGGGTGCTGCGCTCGCACGACCCCGAAGGCCTCAAGCAGGAGATGTGGGCGCTGCTGGCGCTGTACCAGGCGCTGCGGATCGCCATCACCGACGCCATCGCCACCGTCCCGGGCACCGACCCGGACCGGGCCAGCTACCAGATCGCCGTCGACACCGCCCAGGACATGGTGACCGGCGCCCGCAACGTCCTCACCGGCGCCGCCGACCTGGCCGGCGCCCTCGGCCGCGCTGTCCTGGCCAGCCTGCACCCGCCGCGGCGGCCCCGGGTCTGCGCCCGCCGCGTCAAATCCCCGCTATCCCGCTGGAACAAGCACCCGCCCGGCAAGCCCCGCACCTGCCAGCGGATCACCAAGATCACCACCGAAATCCACGCCGGACACCCGTCGGCCACGACACACCGCCAGCAGTGCGTGACAACCGCCAACGGACCTTAACTCCCCGGCATTGAGGCTAGGGTGGGCCGGCCGAGGGTTTCGTACACGTAACCAAGGCCGGCGTGCGCGCGGGCCTGCTGCTCGCGGTTACCCACATCGAGGCCGATATCGAGGGCGGCGCGGTGGTGGGGCATGGCCTCCTCCGGGCAGCCGGCGGCGAGGGAGGCTTCGCCGAGACCGTTGCGGGCGGTCGCCTCGCCGCTACTATCGCCCAGCTCGCGGAACATGGCCAGGGCATGCTGGTGGCATTCCCGCGCCTGTGCGTACTGGCCCAGGCTCGCGTGAACCGTGCCGAGGCAGGTGAAGGCTTCCGCTTCCCAGCCCCCCTGGCCCATTTCCCGGAAGATGGCGATGGCCTGCTCGTACCGTTCGGCGGCCTGTCGCGGTTCCCCCGCGCGCTGGGCGGCCTCGCCCAGGTTATTCAGCGCGTATGCCTCGCCGAGCCGGTCGCCGTTCCGCCGGGCCAACGCCAATGACCGCCGCAGATGACCGGCTGCCTCCTGGTGGCGGCCGAGGCGGTATAGCGCGTCGCCGAGGTTGTTCAAAAGGATGGATTCGCCGACCCGGTCACCGGCCTGCCTGAACAGGGGGAGAGCCTGTTCCTGGTGTCCGATAGCGGCCAGAGTCCGGCCGAGCTGCCATTCCGCGACGGCGAGACCGTTCAGAGCCCGGGCTTCGCCGTGCCGGTCGCCGATGCGGCGATATAGGGCCAGGGCTCGCTGAAGGGAACCGTAAGCCTCCGAGTACCGGCCCAGCCGCAGGTAGATGGCCCCGAGATCGCGTTCGGCATCGGCTTCGCCGTTCTGGTCTCCGGCTTGCCGGGCCGCCCGGGAGGCCGAACTGTGGATCTCCACGCCCTCGGCATAATGCCCGCCTTCGAGATAGCGCGTCAACGTGGCCGACATGCGTACGGCGTGGCCAGGCCAGCCGTGGGCGGCGGCGTGCGCGGTGACCGCGATCAGGGCGGGTCGTTCGGCGTCCAGCCAGGCCAGTGCCGCAGTCGCGTCGGTCAGCTGCGGCGTGCCGATCGCGGGCGGCGGGACGCGGGGCCGGCGGTGCGCCTCGGCGGGGTAAAGCAGGTCCATCGCGGCCGCGGCGGTGGACAGATAGTAGTCGAGGAGCCGGCCGACCGCCTCGCGGGAGTTTCCGGCCTCCTTCGGAGCGGCGGCGAGGTCGGCGGCGTAGGCGCGCAGCAGGTCGTGCAGGGTGTACCGGCCTGGCGCGTGCTCGGTGAGCAGGTTGCACCGGGCCAGTTCGGCGAGCTGTGCCCGGGCCTCTGGCAGCGGGACGGTGGCGAGGCTGGTCGCCGCGGGTGCCGTGATGCTGGGACCGGGATGCAGGCCCAGCAGGCGGAACATCCGGGCAGCGGGCTCGCCGAGCTGACGCCAGGACCAGGAGAACACCTCTCGCAGGTCGGTGGCCGGGTCGCCGGTGGACAGGGCGTCCAGCCGGGACCGCGCATCACGCAGTTCCGCGGCCAGGTCCGCCAGGGCAAGCTGGGGCCGGGCGGCGGCGCGGCCGGCCACGATGGCCAGCGCCAGCGGCAGCCCCGCGGTGAGCCGGATGATCTCGGCCGCGGCATCCGCTTCGCTGTCCAGCCGCTGCTGCCCGAGCCGGCTGGCGAGGAGGCTCCGGGCCTCCCCGCTGGTGAGAACGTCGAGGGTCAGCGGCCTGGCACCTTCGGCGGCGATCAGGCCGGTGAGCTGGCTGCGGCTGGTCACGATGACCAGGCAGCCGGGGCTGCCCGGCAGCAGTGGCCTGACCTGGGCGGCGTCGCGGGCATTGTCCAGCAGCACCAGGACGCGCTTGCCGGCCAGCATGCTGCGGTACAGGTTCGCCTGGTTCTCCGCATCCGCGGGAATGGCCTCGGCCGTCACTCCCAGGGCGATCAGGAAACCGCGCAGCGCGTCGCCGGGTGCCACCGGGGAACTGGCCGGGTCGAAACCGCGCAGGTTGACGTAAAGCTGACCGTCCGGGTAACGGCCGACGACCTGATGGGCGAACCTGATCGCAAGGGCGGTCTTACCAATTCCGGCGGTGCCGCCGATCGCGGAGATCACCACTGCCGCGCCAGGATCTGGCTCGTCGGCTTGCGGGATCAAGGCGTGCAGCCGGGCAAGTTCAGCGCTCCGGCCGGTAAAGCCGGGCACATCCAGCGGCAACTGCGCAGGCTGTGGCGGCATGGCCGGCGCCCCGGGGCGCTGTACGGACGATGCACCGGCGTGAGACACGCCCACCGGAGCGGAGTCGCCGGCGCGTCTGGAACTCCGCCTTCCGGCACCGCGGCCGGTTGGAGTGAGGGATCCTGGCGCAAGATCGCCTCATGCAGCCGGGTCACATCCGCGGCCGGGTCGATGCCGAGGTCGTCGGCGAGCCTTGCTGCCAGCCGGTGATAGGTATCGAGCGCTTCGGCCTGGCGGCCGGACCGGTACAGCGCGAGCATCAGCTGGCCTGCGATCCGTTCCCGCAGCGGGTGCTCCGATACCAGGCCGGCCAGTTCCGGGACCAGCTCGGCGTGCCGGCCCAGCGCCAGGTCCGCCTCGATCCGGTCCTCCAGCACCGCCAGGCGGCGTTCTTCCAGCCGGGCGGCCTCGGTGCGCAGCAGCCGGTCGGAGGTCACCCCGCCCAGGGCCGGACCGGACCACAGCGCCAGCGCGGCCCGGCAGTGCTCGGAGGCCTCCGCGGCCGCGCCCGCGGACAAGGCCGAACGGCCCAGGCCGGCCAGCCGCTCGAACTCGTCCAGGTCCAGCTGCCCGGGCGCCACCTGGATCAGGTAGCCCGGTGGCCGGGTCACGATCACGGGAGGACTGCCGCACTCGCGCAGCCCCCGCCGCAGCTGGGACACCAGGCCGTGCAGCGCGGTCAGCGCCGTCTTGGGCGGGTCGTCCTCCCACAAGATGCCGATCAGCCGGTCAACAGAGACGACCGTGTTCCGGCTCAGCAGCAGCGCGGCCAGCAGGTTGCGCTGCTGCGCGCTGCCAAGCCGAAGCGGCCTGCCGCCCGGGCAGGCCGTCACGGGGCCAAGGATCTGGTAGTCCATCACGCGGGCCCAGCCCCAAGGACCAGAGCCGCCAGGTCGGCGCGCGCCACAGGGCCGGCCGGGGACTGGGCTGTAGCTGACAGTAACGGCCTTTCCGCCGCCTTAGCAAGCTGTTATCGGCCCGTCAGCGGTCCCGGCGATCGTGACTGAGCAGGACCGATGCCACGGAGGGAACTCAATCATGACTAACGGGATGACGGCGCGGGCCCTGGCCGGCCTTCGCGAGCGTTTCGGGGCGGGATCTTCGCACCGGGCCAGGACGGCTATGATGCCGCCCGCCAGGTGTGGAATGTCAGCCACGACTACCGGCCGGCGCTGGTCGCGCGTCCGCGCACGACCGGTGACGTGCAAGCGGCGGCCGGGTTCGCCCAGGAGCGGGGACTGCTGGTGTGCGTGCGGGGCGGCGGGCACAACCATGCCGGCCATGCGGTGGCCGACGGCGCGCTGATGCTGGACCTGTCCGCGATGGTCTCGGTGCGGGTGAACGCCGAGCAGGGCGTGGCCACGGTGGGCGGCGGCGCGACCTGGGGACCACTGGACCAGGCCACCCAGGCGGCGGGCCTGGCGGTCACCGGCGCCGATGTGTCCGCGGTCGGGGTCGGCGGCGCCACGCTCGGGGGCGGGGCCGGCTGGCTGCACCGCAAGCTGGGGCTCAGCTGCGATAACCTGCTCGCCGCCGAGATCGTCACCGCGGACGCCGCTGTAGTGCACGTCTCCGCGCAGGAGCATCCGGAGCTGTTCTGGGCGCTGCGCGGCGGCGGCGGGAACTTCGGCGTGGTCACCAGCTTCACGTTCCGCCTGCACCCGGTCGGCCCGGTGCACACTGGCCTGGTCATGTGCCCGGTGGACCGGGCCGCCGAGGCGCTGGCGGTGTACCAGCACCTGGGCCAGACCGGCGGGGATGACCTGTTCGTCCGGGCCATGCTGCTGACCGCCCCGCCGGCGCCGTTCGTCCCCGAACCGCTGCGCGGCCGCCCGGTGGTGCTGCTGGCCGCGGCCTGGTTCGGCCCGGCCGGCCGGGCGGGGTCCGCGCTGGGCGAGCTGCGCCAGTTCGCGCCCCCTGGCGTGGATCTGGTGCGGCCGATGCCGTACGTGGAGCTGCAGCGGATGTCCGACGCGATGGTCCCCCGCCGGGTCCGCGCGGCCAGCCTGGGCGGATTCACCGGCCCGCTCGGCGCCGGGGTGATCGACGCGATCGCCTCGGCGGCCGCCGAGCCGCCGTCTATGTGCGCGGTCATGCTGCAGCCGCTGGGCGGAGCGGTCGCCCGCGTTCCCGCCGAGGACACCGCCGTCCGGCACCGCGACGCCGCCCACTACCTGGCCGTCAACACCCTGGCCCTGCCCGGGGACGACGTGGCCGAACGGGCCGAGTGGGCCGGCAAGGTCCACGCCAGCCTGCCGGCCGGCACCATCCTCGGCCCCGGCGTGCACGCCATGGGCCGCGACGAGCCCGAACAGCGGGTCCGCGAAGCCTACGGCGAAGCGGCGTACGCCCGGCTCGCCGAGGTCAAGACCGCCTACGACCCAGGCAACGTGTTCCGGTTCAACCAGAACATCCGCCCGCAGGGCAGCAGCCAGCCCGCCTCGGCCAGCCGCAGCGGCGGCCAGGAAGCCGGCCGCGATGGGTGAGGACAGCCACCGGGCATGCGGGAACGACGGGCTGGCCCCGGAGGTCCTCGGGCCTGGCGAGGGCCGGGCGATCCAGGTGCTCGGCGACCCGATCGTGTTCAAGGTGCTGGCCTCGCAGACCGGCAACGCCTGCACGGTCTTCGAGATCGAGACCGCGGCGGGCCATGCGGTGCCGTTGCACCGGCACGCCGCCGAGGATGAGTGCTTCTACGTGCTGGACGGGGAGCTCGAGTTCACCGTCGGCCAGGACCGGTTCCCGGCCGGCCCTGGCGCGTTCGCCTTCGTGCCGCGGGGTGTCACCCACGGGATACGCAACCTGGGCACCGGGCCGGCCCGGCACCTGACCGTCGTCACTCCGGGCGACCAGCACGAGCGGGCGCTGCTGGAGATCGGCCGCCCGGTCAGCGAGTCGATGGAACCAGTCGACCCATCCGCCGCCATCGCGGTCGCCGTGCGGCACGGATGGGAGTTTCCTGAACCGCCCAGCCAGCCGGCGCCCGGACCGGCGCGGGACAGGCGCACCAGCCCATGACTGCGCTGGGCCGGCAGCCGGGAACGGCGATCCACGTCAGCCAGGGCGTACTGGGCGATGGCGTCGGCGGGTCACCATCGCAAGCGCTGTGGCGTGCCACGATTGGTGCTCCAGTGCAAGGTCTTGCCGGCCGGTCATGTCATTGCCCGGATCCGGCGAAGAAGCCGCGGGGTAGCGGCCAGGACAACCTGAGCTTCCCGCCTGGCGGCAGGGTGATCCAGCGTTGCTCCAGGTCCCGCACGCCGCGGATCGCCGTCGCGATGGTGGCGTCATCGACCTTGGCCAGCACGGCGGACAGTTGCGGGTCGTTTGCCCGGCCAGCCCGGTCCCGGACCCCGCCCGGCGTATCGGGGCCATCGCCCCATCGGTTGGTCACGCAGTTGGTGATCGTCTTCGCCCGCCGGTGCCCCGGGGTCAGCCACGCCTCGGTCCTGGCGCCGGCGGCGGCACCGGAGACGATCCGCCCGAGCTTTTGCCGCTTGGGGTCGCGAGCCGCAGCGGCACGAGCTGCCGCCGTGTGAGCCCCGGCGGCCAGTTCCGCCCACAGCCCGTCCTGCATGCCGAACAGCGACTCCACGACAAGATGCGGAAGGTCATGAACGGCATGAACCGGCCCGCGCCGGGTGACCCCGCCGGCCTCCAGGTAGGCGCGGTCGCGGTCACCTGGCCGGCAGCCTTCACCAAGGTGATCTCCATGACCGGCAGGCACCGCTTTGACCGCCCCCGCAAGCGTTTATCCGGCCGACCATGCTGACACCGATGGCCTGCGCTGAGAGATGGCGCACGCTCGCGCAGCTCGTGACCGCGGGCGCGGTCGCCGCTCGCTAGCGGGCCGAGGGACGATACCGGTCTTTCCCCGCTCTTAGCCAGCCATTACCGCACTGGCAGCGGCACCGGCGATCGTGGCCGGAGCAAGCCAATGCGGACGAGAACACAGGTCACGGCGACCTTGGCAGGAAGGAGTTGACCATCATGACGCTGCGCGTGGTCGGGGCGGGCCTGCCCCGGACGGGGACCGCCTCGCTGAAGCTGGCCCTGGAGCAGTTGCTCGGCGGGCCCTGCTACCACATGTTCGAGGTGTTGGCTCACCCGGCCCACATCGCGCTCTGGCACCAGGCAGCCCTGGACCAGCCGCCGGACTGGGACGACCTGTTCGGCGGCTACATGGCCGCGGTCGACTTTCCCGCCTCGGCGTTCTGGCCGGACCTGGCTGCGGCCAATCCCGGCGCGCTGATCGTGCTGTCGGTGCGGGACAGCGCTCAGCAGTGGTGGGACAGCGCCTCCCAGACGGTGTTCAGCCCGTCGCTCACTACCCCGCCGCCAGGCACCCCCATGGCCGAGTTCACCAACATGATCAACGCGATCAAGGAGCGGCTCGGCATGTCGGACGTCACCGACAAGGACGCGATGATTGCCGCCTACGAGCGGCACAACCTGGCGGTGCGCACGCTGGCGTCGGCTGGCCGGCTGATCGAATGGCGGCCCGGCGACGGCTGGCAGCCGATCGCCGGCGCCCTCGGGCTGCCGGTCCCGGACCTGGCGTTTCCCAAGGTCAACACCCGGGCCGAGTTCCACGCGCGATTCATCGCCGACGGCGGCCCGGAACCGGGCGAGGTCGTTCACCTGGCACCGCAGCCCGCCGCCCTGGGCGGCGCCGCACCGTCCGGGCCAGGGCCCGGCCCGGCAGCGTGACCGGCCGCAGAGCGCTCACGCCAGACAACCCTCGGCACACGCACGGAGGTCATGACACGATGACAACGAGCCACGGCCCGGCGGAGCAGAACCTGACGCTGACCTGGGAACGCTGGTGGGCTGGGATCGACGGGACACCCGGGGAGATCGTCTGGGACGCCGACCCCGGTGATCTCGATGCTGACCTGGTGCACTTCGCCGGGGCGTTCAGCCAGTCCCGGCCCGTCGTCGACTTCGGCTGCGGGGACGGGCGGCAGACCCGGTTCCTGGCCCGCCACTTTGCCGACGTGCTGGGCGTGGATGTCTTGGCCGCCGCGATCGGCCGGGCCCGCGCCGCGGACAACCCGCCGAACGCCGGCTTCCAGGTCCTGGACGCCCGCGACACCGCCGCCGCGGTCAGGCTGCACCAAGAGCTCGGCGACGCCAACGTCTACATCCGCGGCGTGCTGCAGGCCCTGCCGCCCGCCGCCCACCCGCAGGCTGTCCAGGCCATCGCCGCCCTGCTCGGCGCCAGCGGCACGCTGTTCGCCAAGGAACTGCCGCCGGAAGCCGCCGCCTACTTCGCCGGGGTCATCCAGCGGCACGGCCCGCCCCCGGGCCTGGCCAAGGTGCTGCGGCACGGCCTGCCGCCCGGCCAGATTTCCCTGCCAGAGCTGACGGAGCTGTTCCCCGCGGACCGCTTCGAGGTGCTCGGCACCGGCACCAGCCACATGCACACCGTCAACACCCTGCCCGGTGGCGAGGCGATCATAGTCCCGGCGGTCTGGGCCCTGATCCGGCTGAGGGAGACCCGATGATGTTCCTGGATTGCCCTGCGTACATGGACGCAGATCGTGCCGTCAGGTGCGTGCTCCCAGCCCACGTCCAGTACCGGTACACGGTCACCTCCACCGACGGCCCGCTGGAAAGCGCCAAGATCCGCTGCCCGCGCGGCCACAGGTTCAACGGGCCGGTCGAGTTCCTCACCTGGGACAAGCACCCTGAGGCCGCAGGGCGCCGGTGCTCAGAAGGGCGCGCCGACGCGCCAAGAAGCCTGGAAGGAATGTGATGAGCAACACCGGTCAGGGCGCCGCGGCCAGCAGATCGGCGGTGCCATCGGGCTGGCGGCGGTGACCACACTCGCGGCCGCCCGCACCGCCGCCCTGCTGCGCGCCGGGCGCCCGCCGGCAGTGGCGCTCACCGCCGGAATTCACGACGCGTTCGCCGTCAGCGGCGGGCTGGCCATCGCAGCGGCCCTGCTAGCGATCGGTCTCATCCGCCGTGCCCCCGCCCCTGCCCCGGGGCCCAAGGCTGCGGTGGCCGCCGGCGAGTTGCCGGGCCCTGCCCGGCGTGTCCTGACCGCCCCAAGGAACAGGAAGAACGGAGAAGAGTATGGGACTGAAGACCGAACCCGCCCTCGCGCCGTCGCCGGCCCGGTCGCTCGCCTCGCCGCGGGACCAGGTCATGGAGATGATCACGGGATACTGGGTGTCGCAGATCTGCGGAGCCGCCGCCCGGCTCGGGCTGGCCGATCACCTCGCCGACGGCCCGGCCACGGTCACCGAGCTGGCAGCGGCCACCTCGGCCGGCCCCGATGGCCTGGGCCGCCTGCTGCGAGCAGGTGCCACGGTGGGCCTGTTCGCCGAGACCGCTGCCGACCGGTTCTCGCTGACGCCGCTCGGCGCCGAGC
This sequence comes from uncultured Actinomycetota bacterium, assembly GCA_963808615.1. Lineage (GTDB taxonomy): Bacteria > Actinomycetota > Actinomycetes > Streptosporangiales > Streptosporangiaceae > Palsa-504. The sequence goes on along the minus strand of CAWEGV010000012.1, from coordinate 1,267,163 downwards.
TCAAAGACGACGACGCGGCCGGCTCGCTGCGCGACATCGCGATCGCGCTGACCGCTCCCGGCCACTGGCTGCCCTGGGGGCGGCTGGCCGAGGCCGTCGTCGACGGTAAGCCGCAGGTCACCGAGGCACTCGGGATGGACGTCTGGGCGTACTATGCCGGCCACCCGGACGAGGGCGCCCACTTCGCCCGGGCGATGAGCAGCATCTCCGCCGAAGCGTCCAAGGCCGTGCTGCGCTGCTGGGATGCCGCGCCGTTCAGCCGCGTCGTCGATGTCGGCGGCAGTCAGGGCGTGCTGCTGGCCGGCCTGCTGGATGCCGCCCCGTCAGCTGCCGGCGTGCTGTTCGACCGGCCCGAGGTTGCGGAAGGCGCCCGCGCGTCCCTGGCGGCCCGCGGGCTTGCCGACCGGGTCGGCATCATCGGCGGGGACTTCCTTCAGGAGGTGCCGCCGGGAGGAGACCTGTACGTGCTGAAGTCGGTCCTGCACGACTGGGACGACCAGCATGCGGTGCAGATCCTAGTTAACATCCACCGGGCGGCGCGGCCCGGGACCAGGCTAGCCATCGTCGAGGGTCCGCTTCCTTCGCAGCCTTCCCCGTCGTACATGCACCTGATGAACCTGTTCATGCTGCTGGAGCTGAACGGCCGGGAACGCACGACCGAGGACTACGCGAGCCTGCTGGAGCGGGCCGGGTACCGCCTGGACCGCGTGATCCCCACCACCGGGACGGGCTGGGGGTATCCGTGGACGGTCCTGGAGGCGGTCCGCCAGTGAGCAGCCAGGTGGCAGCTCCAGCTCTATGTCGACACCGTCGGCTATCGACAGGCGCCGCTGCGCCCACGCCGAACGCGAGCAGATCCTGGCGGCAACGCGCAGCGCCCGCTCGGGCCCGGCGCCGCGATAGCCGGACACGCCGGGACGGATGACCCAGCATCCGCGATCCGCGGCCGGGTCAGGCGCCTCAGGTCAGCTCCCCTGCGCTGCGGGGTGGCGCCGGTCCTGGCAGCCACGCAGTAAGGCCGGGCGCTGGCAGTACGGCTCGTTCGGTGTCTACATGATTCGCTGGCAGGGCCGGGGCGTCAGCACGGACGCGGACCTCAGCCTGGCACCTGCCGTGGCTCGCCGCCGGGTTCCACGACGCGTTCGCCGTCAGCGGCCGTCCGGTGATCGCCGCAGCCGTGATCGCGACCGGTTTCATCCGCCGCGCCGCGTCTTCCCGGCGGCGTCACCGCGTTGACGCTCACCTGGACTCCGGCGTTAGGCCTCGCGGCGTGTCCGGTCCGGCTCGCGGGAACGGCGCATGAGGATCGTGTCGAGCGCCTGCAGGAGCGCGTCGGCGAGCCTGGCCGGGGCGGTCAGGAGGCTTTCGTGGTCGCCTTCGATCTCGATCAGCTCCGGGTCGGCCAGACGGCTCGACTGGCCGGGATGCAAGGTGCCAGGGGGAAGCGACCGGTCGTCGCGGCAGCTGATGTAGGCGGCGGGGATCTGCAGGCTGGTGAACGTCGGCAGCGAGAGAGTCTCGAAGACCGGCGCATGCGGCTCGGGGACCAGCATTGTCCGGATCCTGGCCAGCGCGTGATCGTCGGCGGTGTTCGCGAACGCCTGGCGGAGCAGCTCGTCGGGCAGGGTGATCGTGTTGTCGGTACTGCCGGCCGCGGCGTGGTCGAGGAAGTCGACGAACGGCGCGGGCAGGCTGTCGGCGACCCGCTCGCCGTCGCGGGGCACGAAGGCGCTGTAGTAGATCAGCCCGCGGCACCGTTCGGGCCGCAGCTCGGCCACGCGCGAGATCACGCTGCCGCCGAAGCTGTGCCCGGCCAGCACCGCCGGTCCCGGAACCGCGTCGAGCGCGGCGATCACGCATGAGACGTAGTCCTGGTGGCTGACCGTGCGAGCCTGGCCGTCCGCGCCGTGGCCGGGCAGCGTCGGCGTGACGGAGCCCACGCCGACCGCGGCGAGGTGGCGCTGGACCGCCGACCAGCAGCGGCCGTCGTGCCAGGAACCATGCACCAGGATCAGCGGCGGGAGCGGGGATGACTGCGGAATGTCGAGGTAGGGCATTGGCGCCTCCTGTTCGGCAGGTCGTGATTCCAGGAAGTCTGCGCGGGCAGGGCGCTGCCGGCTATCCCGCCGGGAAGGGATCTGCGGCTATCCCCCGGGCGGGGGATGGTGCCGGTCCCGGCCGCTACATAGCATCGGGGCGATGATGCGTTATCCGCTCGGCCCCAAGGGGGCGGCCGCCGAGGCCGCCATCGCGCGGCTGTGCCTGCTGGGCCTGCCGCTGCTGGAGCTGTTTGAGCGGGCCGCGGCCCCGTTCCGGCGGGCCGTGCCCTACAGCGCGGGCTGCTGGAAGCCGACCGACCCGGGCACGCTGTTGTTCACCGGTTTCGGCATCGAGGACCGCTGTCGCGGGGATCTGGCCGCCGCGCGCTGGCGGTTCGTGGACAACGAGCTGCTCGAGCCCGACTACGCGAAGTTCGCCGATCTTGCCCGCCGCCGCCTGCCCGTCACGACCTTGCACCGGGAGACGCACGGCGAGCCTGGCCGCAGCCCCCGCTACCGGCACCTCCACCGGTCGCTGGGATTCGGCGCCGAGCTGCGCGCGGTGTTCCGCGCGGGCAATGAATGCTGGGGAAGCGTCGCCCTGGTGCGCGACGAGGACCAGCCAGACTTCACCGCTGAGGAGGTCGCGTTCACCGCCCGGGTCGGTGTCCACCTCGCCCACGGGCTGCGCGACGCGCAGCTGCGCGAGGCGGCCTGCGCGGGCGGCGCCGGTGGGCCACCTGGCGTGGTGATCCTGGGCCAGGACGGGACCGTGCGCGCGGTCACCGACCGGGCACGGTTCTGGCTTGAGCAGTTTCCCGCCGACCGCGGGACCGGCCTGGACCTGCCCGCGGCGGTGCACGCCGCCGCCCGGCGGGCTCTGGCCGCTGCAAGTTCCGGAGCCGCCGCGGAGCCCCGCGCGCGGGTGCGGGTGAGGTCCGGCGCCTGGGTCACGGTGCACGCCGCGCGGCTGCACGCCGACGGCCCCGAGCGCGACACGCTGGCGGTGACCCTCGCCCCGGCCGCCGCCGCCGAACTGGAGCCGCTGCGGATGGCGCTGTACGGGCTGACACCGCGTGAGCGGGAGGTCGCCCGGCTGCTCACCCGGGGCACCACGACCGAGCAGATCGCGCGGGCACTGTGGATCTCACCGCACACGGTCAAGGACCACGTCAAGGCCGTCTACGCCAAGCTTCAGGTCACCGGCCGGGCGGAGCTGAGCGCGAAGCTGTTCCACGAGCACATAGCGCCCTCGCTCGACGGTCGGCGGGTCCGGGAATTCCCGCGGCAACCAACCGCCGGCCCCGCCGGTGACAAGCTGATGTCCTTACTCCCGTAGCGGACAGCACCATCGCGGATGCCTGCAGCGAGGGCTCCGCCGGCTCGAAGGCGCGCGAAGATCGGTTGTCCGAGCGGTTACGTGTTCAACGGACCGTCCGGTTCCCCACCCCGGGGAACGGGCATTCTGGTGCGGCCGGGCAGCTTCAGGGCAGCAGCAGCCGGATCATCGCGGTGGCCTGCCACCGGGTGAACGCCCGGTGGCTCCAGCCTCGCTCGGTGACCAGCCGCCCGTACTGGCCGGGCTCGATCAGCAGCCACAGCACGTCCGCCGCCGCCTTGGCCGACAGGTCGCCGCGTAGCGCGCCCGAAGAGCGCAGCGCGGCGATGACCCGCCGGGCGCAGCCGTACATCTCCTCGCGGCTGGTCTGCCGGAGCGGCACCAGGGCCGGGTCGCTGGCCGCCGCCTCCTCCAGGACCGCGTCCAGCGGCGCCCACCGCCGGGCGATGTCGGAGGTCAGGCCGGCGAACCGGCGCAGCAGCCCGGCCGGGTCGGGGTCGGCGAGGATCTCGGCCAGGGCGGGCTCGTTACCCAGCACGGCATCCCCGCCGATGGCGGCCCGCCGGGCCAGCCCCAGCAGCTGGGCCTTGGACCCGACGGCGAACACCGTCGGCCGCGACACCCCCGCCCGTGCGGCGATCTGGTCGATCGTGGTCCGGGCATAGCCCTGCTCGACGAACAAGGCGGCAGCGGCCTCGATCACGGAGTTGCGCCCCAGCAGCGCGGCTTCCTCGCGCAGCCGGGACCGGTAGCCGCGCCGGGGCTTGACGTCAGTCATCGGTTCACTTTACTATCGATCAAAGCAACATACTTATAATGAAACCAACTTATCTGGAGGCAAATGGCCGGGTCCAAGCCTACAGGGAAGCCCGGCGGCTGGCGGGTGCTGGGCTTCGGCCGCAATCCCGAGGTGGCCGCGGCGATCGAGGAAGGGCTGCGCGCCCGGGGCATCCAGGCGCGGAACTTCGCGCTGACCGACGACGCGGACGGGGACGCCAGGCTGGTCCGCGAGCTGCGCGAGGCCAGCTACGACGGTGTGGCCGTCGGGGGCTTCATCAACGGGCAGACCCCCGACGTCCGGCCCACTTACGAGACCACCTTGTGGTTCAACCGGGTCCTCAACATCATTCACGGCCACGCCCCAGAAGCGAAGATCATCCTGGTCCGCGAGCCCGCCGACGCGCTGCCCGCGATCGAGCGTGTGCTGGGCCCGGTGAGCTCAGCCCAGCGGGCCTGAGCCACGGGAACCATCAAGTCGAGGTCAAGACGATGAACGTGAACCAGGCCGAGGCAACGACGAACATCACCAAGGTCGGAGTGGTCGGGATCCCTGTAGCCGACCAGGACCGGGCGCTGGAGTTCTACGTGGGCAAGCTGGGCTTTGAAAAGCGCCTAGACGTGCTCTTCGGTGACGGCGGGCGCTGGGTCGAGGTGGCACCGCCCGGAGCGGTGACGGCGCTTGCGCTGGTCGGCCCGGTCTCCGGCCAGGACCCCGGCATCCGCTGCGCCACCTCCGACGTCGAGGCCGACCATGCCCGCCTGCGGGCGCGGGGCGTGGACACGGACCCGGAGGTCACGCATGCAGGAGCGCCCGTGCCGCCCATGTTCGGCGTGCGCGACCCAGACGGTAACCGGCTGCTCATCGTCCAAGGCCCGGCAGGCGAGCACAGCCAAGGTTGGCTACGCTCCGTCCGGGACTTCGCCCGGAAAGAGTGGCCTCTCGGGGGCAATCCGGCTGACGTGAGGTGCCGCGGGGACCTACAGGTCGGCGGGTGGCCGATGACTTCGCTGAGCGGTACGGGGACCTGCTGACGGCTCCTGGGTCTGGACCACAAAGCAGCCGAGCGCCGAGGTTGAGCATGAGGCAAAGCCAAGAAGCGCCGGCGTGGAGGCTTTCGGCTGGCGGAAGACAAACGTCCGAGCCGCCTGCGGCAGGACGATGACCTGGCCTGACCCCCAGAAGTACTCCAGGACCATCGACTTCATCGCCGCCCATGTCGCGATGGTCAGTTGCTCTTAGGGCGCCAGGGTCCGTGACTCACCGAGCATTATGGGCGCAAGCAGATGCCTGACCTGGCCGTCGGGCCCGCTCATGACCTGCACAGATGCCAGAGAGGTAATCACTTCAGCAGCTGGCGGGCCATGACAATCCGCTGGATCTGGTTCGTCCCTTCGTAGATCTGGGTGATCTTCGCGTCGCGCATCATCCGCTCGACCGGGTAGTCGTTGACGTAGCCGTAGCCGCCGAGCAACTGCACCGCGTCGGTGGTCACCGACATGGCCACGTCGGAGGCCAGGCACTTGCAGGCCGAGGAGAAGAACGTCAGGTCATCGACCTTCTCTCCGGCCATGGCCCGGTCCGACCTGGCTGCCGCCGCGTAGGTGAGCTGGCGCGCCCCCTCCAGCTGCATCGCCATGTCGGCCAGCATGAACTGCAGGCCCTGGAAGTCCGCCACCGCCCGCCCGAACTGCTTGCGCTCCTTGACGTAGCCGAGCGCGTAATCAAGCGCTCCCTGCGCGATACCCAGGGCCTGCGCCGCGATCGTGATGCGGGTATGGTCCAGCGTGCGCAGCGCGATCTTGTATCCCTCCCCCTCGGTGCCGATGAGCCGGGACGCCGGGATCGCGCACTCGTCGAAGTACAGCTCCCTGGTCGGCGAGCCCTTGATGCCGAGCTTGTGCTCGGGAGCGCCGAACGAGAATCCCTCGTCCCCGTCCTCCAGGACGAACGCCGAGATCCCGTTAGGGCCCGCCTCGGGGTCGGTGACCGCCATCACGGTGTAGTACCTCGACACCCCGGCATTGGTGATCCACCGTTTCACGCCGTTCAGCACGTAACCGGAACCCGCGCGTACCGCCCTGGTCTTCATGGCTGCCGCGTCCGATCCCGCCTCGGGCTCGGACAACGCGTAGGAGAACATGGCCTCCCCCCGGGCCACCGGCGGCAGGTAGGCGGCCTTGACGTCCGATGACGCGGCGAGCAGCAGCGGGACCGTGCCCAGCTTGTTCACGGCCGGGATGAGCGAGGAGGACGCGCACGCCCGGGCCACCTCCTCGATGACGATCGCGGTCGCGATCGCGTCGGCGCCCGCGCCACCGTACGCCTCGGGGATATGCACCGCCTGCAGGTCGGCCTTGACCAGGGCCTCGTACACGTCCCAGGGGAACTCGCCGGTCCGGTCGACCTCGGCGGCCCGCGGGGCGATCTTGTCATCGGCCAGGGCGCGAACCGACTCGCGGAGCGCCTCATGCTCCTCGGACAGAGCGAACGGAGGGAAATCAAGACTCATGGCACGATCGTAGATCCGGCCGGCGGCAGGCGGTTAAGGGCCTCAGGGCCGACCCTGCACCCTGATCTTGTACACGCTGACCTGGTAGGTGCCCGACGGGTCGGGCGGCAGCTTGGTGAACCAGATGAGCAGGTAGCGGGCGTGCGCGGGTGCGGAAAGGGACAGGTGGACCAGGCCAGCCGCACCGGAGGAAGTCGCCACCTGGCGCAGGGCGGCCAGCTCGGGCTTGTTACCTGCGCGCACCTGGAAGTCGGCGCCAGGGATGTGTCCGAGGGACAGCCGCACCGAGGTGATCGTGACGGCCCGGCCCATGTCCAGTAGGAGTCCGGTGCCCGCCTGCAGGTTTCCGAAGTACGCCGTGGTGTACCAGTCGCTGGACCAGGCCGAGGCCGAGCTGGCGCCGGTCGCCCCGGTCGCCCCCTGCGGATCGTCGCCGTTGGCGGTACCGTCCGGGCCGAACGCCGCCACGCTGACCGGGATCAGAGCCCGCGGTGGTGCCGGAGGCGCCGAGGAGGCAGCCGTCGGGCTGGCCTGCGTGGTGCTGGCCTGCGTGGTGCTGGCCCGGACGCCGGCGCCGCTGGCCGATGCCGCCGCGGGCGTGCCGCCCGCGGCCGCGCCTGGGCTGGACGCGGCGGCCGTGGGCTGGGCGTGGCCCGCGCCGGAGGCGAACTTGTAGACGGCGAAGCCGAGGATGGCCAGGACCAGCACGGCCAGGAATCCCAGCCAGCGCATCCGGTGCCGCTCCCGCTTCCGCAGCGGCATGCTGGGCTGGAACACCTCCGCCGCGGTGAGCTCCGGCGAGGACTGCCACCTTTCGTCGAACTCCTCGATCAGCGGCCCGGGATCGGTCCCCACCACCTCGGCGATGGCGCGGATGTGCCCGCGCGCATAGAAGTCCCCGCCGCAGGCGGCGTAGTCATCATGCTCGATGCCCTGGATGATGGGCTGCCTGACCCGGGTGCGCTCGCTGACGTCGGCCACGGTGAGCCCGGCATGACGGCGGGCCGCGGCCAGGGTCGCGCCGATGCTCACGCCCACCTCCCAGGCTCGCCAAACCCGATCCATTGTCTCAGGGCTGGCAGGGAGCATGCCCGGATCTGGCGGACTCTAAGCCGGATAACTCCGGTTGACGGAGGTCGCGGAGGGCGGCGCCCTTGGCCCGGGCCTGGTCGGCCAGGCGCTCGGCGAACGAGACCAGCCTGGCCCGCAGCGCCTCGGCGGCCGGACCCTCGCCGGCGGCCAGGATGCGGACCGCGAGCAGGCCCGCGTTGCGCGCCCCGCCCACCGCCACGGTCGCGACGGGGATGCCGGCCGGCATCTGGACGATCGACAGCAGCGAGTCCAGTCCGCTCAGGTTGGCCAGCGGGACGGGCACGCCGATGACGGGCAGCGGGGTGACCGAGGCGAGCATGCCGGGCAGATGCGCGGCGCCGCCCGCGCCCGCGATGATCACTCGCAGGCCACGGCGTTCGGCCGAGGATCCGTACTCGATCATGTCCCGCGGCATCCGGTGCGCGGACACCACGTCCGCCTCGTAGGCGACACCGAACTCCTCCAGCGTCTCGGCCGCGGCCCGCATCACCGGCCAATCCGAATCGCTGCCCATGACGATGCCCACCAGCGCGTCATCAGCACTCATGTCCCGTCCTCCCTACCCCAGCGAAGGTAGCTGGCGGCGCGGCGGGCGCGGTCGGCGAGTTCGGCCGGGTCCTGGTGGCGCCGGTCGCCGGTCACCGTGACGTGGCCGATCTTCCGGCCGGGGCGCACCGGCTTGCCGTACATGTGCACCTTGACCGCCGGGTCCCCGGCCATCACGTGGACGTAGCGGTCGTAGACGTCCGCGTCGTCACCCCCGAGCACGTTGGCCATCACCACCGCCGGGACGGCCAGCGCCGGCGATCCGAGCGGCAGGTCCAGGACGGCCCGCAGGTGCTGCTCGAACTGGGAGGTGCGGGCGCCCTCGATCGTCCAGTGCCCGCAGTTGTGCGGGCGCATGGCCAGCTCGTTGACCAGCAGCCCGGGCGAGGTCTCGAACATCTCCACCGCGAGCAGCCCGGTCACGCCCAGCTCCGCCACGATCCGCAGCGCGAGCTCGGCCGCCTGCGCGGCCCGGCCGGAGGCCAGGCCCGGCGCGGGCGCGATCACCTCACGGCAGATGCCGTCCCGCTGGACGGTCTGCACCACCGGGTACACCGCGCCCTGCCCGTGCGGCGAGCGGGCCGCGAGCACCGCCAGCTCGCGCTCGAACGCGACGTACTCCTCCGCGATCAGCCCGATGCCGTGCGCCAGCACGGCCTGCGCCTCCGCCGCCGAGTCGCACACCCACACCCCCTTGCCGTCGTAGCCGCCGCTGATCGCCTTGAGCACCACGGGCCAGGTTCCCGCCGCGAACTCGGTGACCTCGGCCATCGAGCTCACGGGGGCGAACCGCGGGCAGGTGATCCCGAGGCGGGTCAGCCGTTCCCGCATGGCCAGTTTGTCCTGGGTGAAGCGCAGCGCCATGGCGGAAGGCCGGACCGGCACGCCGGCCTGCTCGAGCGCGGCCAGGTGCTCGCCCGGCACGTGCTCGTGGTCGAAGGTGAGCACGTCGCAGCCTGCCGCGAACTCGCGCAGGTCCGCCAGCGAGCGGTAATCGCCCAGCCGGGTCCCCGCGGTCACCTGGGCGGCGCTGTCCGCGGCCGAATCAGCCAGCACCTGGAAGCCGACGCCCAGCCCGATGGCGGCCTGGGCGGTCATCCGGGCCAGCTGGCCGCCACCCACCATGCCGACCACGGGCGCACCGGGTCTCGCGGACCGCGCCGGGTCCGGGGGATACAAGGCGTTCGCGGGTCCGGCCGGGCTCGGGACGGGCCCATCCGCGCTATCGGTCACGCTCCGTAGCCTACGGGACCGGCGAGCGCGCAGCTGGCCGGGGCGGAGCAGGATGTCCGTTCGGTATCAAGAGTCTTTATCTCTTGAAGCGGCGGCGTCTTTCCCCCACATTTAGATGATTAGGAGGCCCCCTTGATCACGGTCACCGGAGGGACGCGCAGATGGCACAGGACGTTACACAGAGCAGCGGTGCGGAAGCGGGCGTTCTGGTCCGCGAAGGAAACTACGGCACCCAGGTCATCGCCGTCGAGCCGGGCGGCGCGGAGTTCATCCCGCTGAACGAACGGCACGGCAGGCCGATCCAGCTGTTCTGGACCTGGACCTCGCCGAACATGGAGTTCGCCACCATCTTCGTCGGCGTGCTCGCGGTGGCCGTGTTCGGCCTCGGCTTCTGGACGGCGGCGCTGGCCCTCGCCCTCGGCAGCCTGATCGGCGGCATCACCCAGGGGATCTTGTCCATGCGCGGCCCGGAGTACGGGGTGCCGCAGATGGTGCTGAGCAGGCTGGGTTTCGGGTACTGGGGCAACGCGCTGCCGGCCGGGCTGAACTCGGTCACCGCCGGCATCGGCTGGTTCGCGGTGAACAGCGTCAGCGGCGCCTTCGCGCTGAACGTGCTCACGCATATGCCGAAGGTGCTGTGCCTGCTCATCATCGTGGTGGCGCAGGTCGTGGTGGCGTTCTTCGGCTATAACCTGGTCCACCTGTTCGAGCGGTACGCCTTCCCGCTGCTCGCCGTCATCTTCCTCATCGCATCCGGGGTCATCCTCAGCAAGGCCCACCCGGGCGCTGCCCACCACACCATCCCCGGCGCGTTCCTGCTGACGTTCGGCGCATCGTTCGGGTACGCGGTGGGCTGGAACCCGTACGCGGCCGACTACACCCGGTACTTCAAGCCGTCCGCGAACAAGACGGCCATCGCGTGGTGGTCCGGGCTCGGGCTGTTCCTGTCCTGCGCACTGCTCGAGATCGTCGGCGCGGCAGCCGCCACGCTGACCGGCGCCAATGCCGCGGGCAGCAATCCGACCGGCGCCTTCACCGGGCTGCTGGCCAAGCCGCTGGCCGACCTCACGCTGCTGGCCATCGCGATCGGCGCCGTCGCGGCGAACGTCCTCAACATCTACTCAGGCGCGCTGTCCTTCACCGCGGTCGGCATCAAGCTGCCGCTGGCGCTGCGCCGGGCCATCGTGGCGCTCGGGTTCGGCGCGATCGGGTTCTTCGTGGCCTGGAGCGCGCTGCCCAACGCGGGCACCAGATACGAGAACTTCCTGCTGATCATCGCGTACTGGATCGCTCCGTGGCTGGCCGTCTACTTCTGCGACCAGCTGCTGCGGCGGAATCCGCACGAGGCCATGCTGTTCGACACCAAGCGGACGAACTGGGCCGGACCGGTCGCGATGCTGGCCGGCATGGGCATCTCGATCTGGCTGTTCTCCAACCAGACCGAGTATCTCGGGGTGGTGCCCACGCACGTCCCGGCCGTCGGCGACCTGACCTTCGAGGTCGGCTTCGTGATCACGGCCGCGGTGTACCTCATCTGGCACGCCGTGGCCAGGACCGGACGGGAGACCACCCTGGCCGGCTGACCGGCGCGGGTCATTTACGGGTCCCTCAGGGAAAGGCCGGCACGGATCCTGAGGGACGGGGTCGGTCCTGGGTTCCTGAGGCACGGGCTGGCGCGATTCACAGCGCGCTATTAGGAAAGGGTGCGCCCGCACTTGGTGGGTGCCGGTAGCATATGCGGGTTGTGTTTTTGACGCCTGCCGGGGGTTTGCGCGCAGGCCACAACTGACGCCGTGAGGGTTTTCCGGGAAAGCGGCTAGCGAACATGGGCCTGGCCCATGGGAGCGGTCGCTGCGGCGCCGGCAGCGGGAACCGTCGCCGGAACCTGGATGACCCGAACTCATGAATAAGCACCCTGCCGAGAGGACCGTCTCGTATGCCCAGGATGGCAAGCCTGCACCGGCGCTTCGCCCATCTGATCCCTGAGCTGGCCAGGTTCGGCGTGGTCGGGCTGATCGGGACGGTCATCGACCTCGGCGGCGCGGCCTACCTGCACGTCCACCTGGGCGTCGGGCCGATGTTCTCCAAGGCGCTGTCCATCACCGCGGCCACCATCGTCACCTACCTGGGCAGCAGGTTCTGGACCTTCCGGCACCGGGTCAACCAGGCGCTGCTGCGGGAGGGGATCCTGTTCGCGGTGCTGAACCTGGTCGGCCTGGCCATCGCCGAGGTCGTGATCGCGATCACGACCTACGGGCTGGACAAGAAGTCGGCGCTGGCGTACAACGCGGCCAGCGTGGTGGGAACCGGGCTCGGCACCATCTTCCGGTACTTCGCGTACAAGAAGTGGGTCTTCCTGGCCCACGCCCCCGGCACCGCGGTGGCCGCGGGGGAGGCAGCGGTGTCCGGGATCGTGGATGCCACGGAGACGAGCCCCTCGGGCGCGGCGCTGGCCGGGGTGTCCGGCAGCTACGGCCCGCCCTGGGAGCACATGCCCCGGGAGTCCGGGCAGCCCGGGGATCACGGCTCCGGGCCGCCGTGGCCAGACCGCGGGCGGCCCGCCCACCATGCTTACGGGCCGCCGTCGGAGCACCTCGACCCGGCCGATTCCGACGCCTCGCACCGCTGAGCTCGCTGGCGCCCTAGGCGGGTCCGCGCACGGGCTGGGTGCCGTGCTGCGGCGGGTGCCGGGGCAGGAACACCGCGAACGTGGCGGGCTTGGCCTTGACCAGGACCACCCGGCCGCCGTCGGCGGCCGCCATGGTCCGCGCCAGCGCCAGCCCTAGCCCGGTGCCCTCGGGGCGCCCGCTCACGCTGCGCTCGAAGATGCGGGACACCAGGTCAGGCGGTATGCCCTTACCCTCGTCCCTGACCTCAATCACCACCGAGCGGGCGCTCTGCGACGTCTGGATGGTCACCGTACCCCCGCCGTGCATGAGGGCGTTGTCGAGCAGGGTGGCCAGCACCTGGGCCAGCCCGCCCGGCGTGACGTGCGCCTGCAGGCCGCGGGCGCCGATCACCATGAGGTTCCGCCGGGCCCGGCGGAAGGCGGGCTCCCACTCGATGACCTGCTGCTGGACGATCTCGTCGATGCCGGTCAGCGCGGCCGACGCCGCGGCCGCCCGGCGGGCCGGGCTGAGCAGCTGGCTGACCACGTCCGCCAGGCGCTCGGCCTGGGCCAGCGCGGCACTGCCCTCTTCGCGGACCACGTCGGGATCGTCGGCCGCCGCGATCATCTCCTCCAGCCGCATCGACAGGGCGGTCAGCGGAGTGCGCAGCTGATGCGAGGCATCCACGGCCAGCTCGCGGTCGGCCGCGAGCAGGCTGGACAGCCGGCGCGCCGAGCTGTCCAGCCCGTCGGCCAGCTGGTCGAGGTCGGCCACGCCGTACCTGCGGCCGAGCGGGCGCGGGTCCCCGGCGCCGAGCCGGCCGCCTCGGCGAGCTCCTGGACCGGCCGGGCCGTCCGGCGCGCGAGCACGGCGGTCAGCCAGGCGGCCAGGGCCGCCGCTACGGCCATGGCCGCGGTGATGACGGCTACCGCGGCCGCGCTTAGCCCGGCCGCGATCACCAGCGCGGGCACGCCGACCACGAGGACGGCGGCGGCCGCCACGATAAAGCTCGAGAACCACAGCTTCCCGCGCATGGATCAGCCGCCGCGTTCAAAGCGGAACCCCACGCCGCGGACCGTGGTGATGTACCGGGGGTGGTGCGCGTCATCGCCCAGCTTGCGCCGCAGCCAGGAGATGTGCATGTCGAGCGTCTTGGTGGACGTCCACCATTTCGCGTCCCACACCTCGCGCATGATCTGCTCGCGGGTCACCACCTTGCCCGCGTCCCGCAGCAGCATCCAGAGCAGGTCGAATTCCTTGGTGGTCAGGTCGAGCTCGGCGTCGCCGCGCCAGGCCCGGCGGGCGTCGGGGTCGATCCGGACCCCGTGCGCGGCCGATCCTTCGGCTGTCCCGCGGCGCAGCAGCGCGCGGACGCGCGCCAGCAGCTCGGCCAGCCGGAACGGCTTGGTGACGTAGTCGTCGGCTCCCGCGTCCAGGCCCACCACCGTGTCCACCTCGTCAGCGCGCGCGGTCAGGATCAGCACCGGCACCGTGTACCCGCCTGCCCTGACCCGGCGGCAGACCTCGAGCCCGTCGAGTTCGGGCAGGCCGATGTCGAGCAGGATCAGGTCCGCGCCTTCACCCAGGACCTTGTCCAGCGTGGCCGGACCGTCCGCCGTGACGTCCACCTCGTAGCCCTCCCGGCGCAGCGCACGGGACAGGGGCTCGGAGATGGAGGTGTCATCCTCGGCCAGCAGCACGCGAGTCATGCCTAAATAGTAAAGGAAAGGTAAAGATTTAGGCTTCCCGGGCTTAGGTTCTCGCGCGCAACAACGTGGTTGTCACAACAACGTGCACCAGACCACGTGGTTGTCACAACGACGTGGTTGGCCGTAGACGCGGGTCCGGCCTCACGCGGGGCTGATGCCGTGGCGGCGCCTGGGCGGGGTGCGGTCCCGGCCGCGGGCGGCGGCGAACCGGCGCTCCAGTTCGGACCGCAGGTCCTCGGGCTCGACGATGTCGTCCACGACGAGTTCGGCGGCGAGCCGCAAGATGTCGATGTCCTGCTCGTACTCCCGGCGCAGCCGCTCGGTCTCGGCCGTCCGCTCGGTCTCGTCGGCGATCTGCTCGAGTTTGTTGGCGTAGACCGCGTTAACCGCGGCCTCGGCCCCCATCACGGCGATCTTGGCCGTGGGCAGCGCGAGGGTGGCGTCCGGGTCGAAGCCGGGGCCTGCCATCGCGTACAGCCCGGCCCCGTAGGCCTTGCGCACCACGACGCAGATCTTGGGCACCGTGGCGTCGGCCATCGCGGCGATCATCTTCGCGCCGTGCCTGATGATGCCCTGCCGCTCTACCGCGGTGCCGACCATGAAGCCGGGCACGTCGGCCAGGAACAGCAGCGGGATCCCGAACGCGTCGCAGGTCTGGATGAACCTGGCCGCCTTGTCCGCCGAGTCGACGAACAGCACCCCGCCCTTGTGCAGCGGGTTGTTGGCGACGACGCCGGTCACCTGACCGGCCAGCCTGGCGAACCCGGTGACCACCTCCCTGGCCCACAGCGCGTGGATCTCGAAGAACGAGTCCTCGTCGACGAGCCCGCGGACGAAGCGGCGCATGTCGAACGCCTGGCGCTCGCTGACCGGGACCAGGGCCCGCAGGTCGGCCGGCTTGGGGGGCCTGGCCTCAGTGACCGGCGGTGGCTGCTCCCAGTTCTGCGGCAGGTAGGACAGGTAGCGCTGCACGGCGTCCAGCGCCTCCTGCTCGGAGGAGGCCAGCAGATGGCTGCTGCCCGACACGGTGGAGTGGAGCCGGGCGCCGCCCATCTCCTCCAGGGTCGTCTTCTCGCCGACCACCATCTCCACCATCCGCGCGCTGCCCAGGTACATGGAGGCGTTGCCGTCCACCATGACGGTGAAGTCGCAGAACGCCGGGATGTAGGCGCCGCCCGCGGCCGACGGCCCGAACAGGGCGCAGACCTGCGGGATCGAGCCGGACGCCCGGATCTGGGTGCGGAAGATACGCCCGGCGCCGCGCCGCCCGGGGAACATGTCCACCTGATCGGTGATCCTGGCCCCCGCCGAGTCGACCAGGTAGATCATCGGGATGCTGACATCATTGGCCTTCTCGATGATCCGGATGATCTTTTCCACGGTGCGCGCGCCCCATGACCCGGCCTTGACCGTGGAGTCGTTCGCCATCACCGCGACCAGCCTGCCGCCCATGGTCGCGGTGCCGGTGATGACCCCGTCGGCGGGCAGGCCGTCCGCCAGGGCGTTCGCGTACCTGCCGTCCTCGGTGAAGCTCCCCGCGTCGGTCAGCAGCGCGATCCGCTCCCGCGCGAACAGCTTGCCGCGCGCGGCCGCGGCCTCGTGGTAGCGGGCGGCTCCGCCGCACTCGATGGTCTCCCTGAGCTTGTCAAAGTCGGTCATGCCGGGATCGTCCTGGTGCGAGGGCCGGCCCGGAGAACCTGGGAGGGCAGGGTGTGGCCGACGATCCGTTCCGCCACGGCGGCCGCCGAGATCATCGCCTCCAGGTCCACGCCGGTGGCCACCCCCATGTCCTCCACCATGTGCACCAGTTCCTCGGTCGCGATGTTGCCGGTGGCACCGGGCGCGTACGGGCAGCCGCCCAGGCCGCCGACTGACGCGTCGAAGTCGGCCACGCCCAGCTCCAGGGCGGCGAGCACGTTGGCCAGCCCGGTGCCCCGGGTGTTGTGGAAGTGCAGGTTCAGGCCCATCTCCGGGTAGGCCGACCGGAACGCACCCACCAGGTCGCGGACGCGCGTGGGCGTGGCCATGCCGGTGGTGTCGCCGAACGAGACCGAATCGGCCCCGTCGGCCACGCCCCGGCCGGCCACGGCCACCGTCCGGGCGACCGGCACGTCGCCCTCGTACGGGCAGCCCCAGGCGGTGGACACGATCACCTGCACGGTGCCGCCGCGGTCGTGGGCCACCGAGATGAGCTGGGCGATCTCGTCGAGCGACTGGCCGGTGGAGCGGTTGACGTTCTTCCGGTTGTGCGTCTCGGACGCGGACACCACCGCCTCGAGTTCGGTGAACCCGGCGTCCAGGGCGCGCAGGGCGCCACGGAGGTTGGGCACGAGCGCGGAGTACCTGACCGACGGCGCCCGCACGGCCCGCTTCCATACCTCATCCGCGTCGGCCATCTGCGGGATCGCCGACGGCCGCACGAACGACACCGCCTCGATCCGCTCGACGCCGGTTCGCGACAGCCGGTCGAGCAGCGCCACCTTGGCGTCGGTCGGCACCGGGTCCTCGTTCTGCAGCCCGTCTCGCGGCCCGACCTCGCGCAGCGAGATCCGGCCCGGCAGTTCCCAGCTCATGGTTCCAGGCTAGTTGTTTCGCTGCGAGCGCTAGTCACCCGGCCAGGACGGCGCGCGCTTCTCGGCGAACGCGGCGATGCCCTCGCGCCGGTCGGCGGACACCGCGGCGGTCCGCCAGGCGGCGTCCTCGATGTCCAGGCCGGCCTCCAGCGAGACGCCCCCGCCGTGCCGTAGGGCCCGCTTGGCCGCCCGGACCGCCACTGGTGAGTTCGCGGCGATCTGCCGGGCGAGCTCGCGGGCGGCCTGGCCGTCGGTGCCGGCCGGGACCCGCCGGTCGACCAGGCCGAGCCGTTCGGCCTCGTCGAGGCCGACCCTGCGGCCGGTCAGCACCAGGTCCGCGGCCCGGCCCGGGCCGAGCCGCCGCAGCGCCAGCTGGGTGCCGCCGCCGCCGGGAACGAGACCCACCGTCACCTCGGGCAAGCCGAACACCGCGGTCGCGTCGGCCACCACCAGGTCGCAGGACAGGGCGAGCTCGCAGCCGCCGCCGAGAGCGAAGCCGTGAACCGCGGCCACGGCCGGCTGGGGCAGCGCTAGCACCGCGCCGAACGTGGCGCGGAACAGCTGGCGCTGCCGGAGCAGGTCCGCGTCGGTCATCCGGTTGCGTTCCTTCAGGTCCGCTCCGGCGCAGAAGGCCCGCTCCCCGGCGGCGCTCAGCACCACCGCGTGGACCTCAGGCGCGGAGGCCAGGCCGAGGCAGGCCCGGATGAGCGCATGCGCCAGCTCCGAGTTGATCGCGTTCATCGCCTCGGGCCGGTCCAGCACGATCTCGGCGACCCCGTCGTCGTGCCGCAGCACCCTGATCATGTCCATAAGCGTGCAGGCTAGCGGGTCAGGGCTGGTTGCGCTGCTCGCGCTCCAGCCGCCGTTGTTCGGACTCCACGAGCTGGAACAAGGTGGCCTGCACCTGCTCCACGTGCGGGATCTCGGTCAGCACGATCTGGCCGTGCTCGCCCGCCGACTCGACCACTAGCCGCCCGCAGCCGAGCAAGCGGTCCAGCGGGCCCTGCTCGAACGACACGTCGGTGATCCTGATCAGCGGGATATCGCGGCCGTGCCTGGTCACGATGCCGCCCCGGATCTGCAGCCGCCTGGTGGTGAGCTCGTACGTCGTCAGCCGCCAGCGAAGCACCGGGATCATCAGCCACACCATCAGGACCAGCACCGCAACCGCCGCCACCACCAGGCGCTCGGCCGCCGCCGCCGAGCCGGCCGGGATCACCGCCTCCAGGACCAGCGCGGCCACCACCACCAGCACCGCGAGCAGCACCGGGCGGACCAGGACCTTCCAGTGCGGATGCACCAGCAGCACGGGCTGCTCGTCACCGATCAGCGAAAGCTCACGGGCCATACCACATAGTGGCACGCCGGCTCAGCGCAGGTGCACAACGTCGCCGGCCGCCACCGGCAGGTCGGCGTTCGGACCGGTGCGGACCAGCAGCCTGCCGTCCAGGTCGATCCCGGTGGCCAGCCCGGTGAGCAGTCTGCCGCCGGGCAGCTCCACCCGGACGCGCTGGCCGATCGTCGAGCACAGGCGGGTGTAAGCGGCACGCAGGCCGGACCGTTCTGGATCACCGAAGGCCCTGGTCCAGGCGTGGTAGCCGCGTCCGAAGCCGGTCAGGATCGCGGCCAGCAGTACGCCCCGGTCCGGGCCCGGCGGTGCCGCGATCCGCAGCGAGGTCGCGGCGAGCGAGCCTGCCGGGCCCGGGCCCGGCGGCGGCAGTTCGTCAGGCTCGGTGGACACGTTGAGGCCGATGCCGACGACCACGGCGCCGGCGGCCGCCCCGGCGCCCCAAGCCGTCTCGGTCAGGATCCCGCCCAGCTTCGCCGCGCCGGCCAGCACGTCGTTCGGCCATTTCAGCCGGGCATCGACCGGGGTCACGGCCCGGACGGCCTCGGCGGTGGCCAGCCCGGCGAGCAGCGGGAGCCAGCCGTGGCGGGCCCTGTCTGCTGCTGTTGGCCGCAGCAGCAGGGAGAAGGTCAGGGCCGCGCGCGGCGGTGCCACCCAGGCGCGGCCCATCCGGCCGCGGCCCGCGCGCTGCTGCTCCGCGGTCAGGACCAGGCCCTCGGGGGCGCCGTCCGCGGCCAGGGCCAGCAGGTCGGCGTTGGTGGAGCCGGTCACCTCGGTGACGTCGATGGCCCGCCACAGGCCGTCTGGCCGGAGGACGGCGGCCCGCACCGCCGCCGCGTCAAGGGCCTCCCGGCCGGTGGCGGCGGCCGGGGTGAGGCCGTCGGTCCGCATGGCTGCCCGCCCGGGCGGGTCAGTCGCCGACCCGGATGCGGAGGCGGCGGAAGCCCTTGCCCTTGTTCTCGACCTTGAAGACCTCGATCCGGCCGACCTGGCTGGTGGAGGCGACGTGGGTACCGCCGTCGGCCTGCTGGTCCAGGCCCACGATGTCGACGATCCGGACCTCCTTGACCTCCGGTGGCACCAGGTTGGTGGCGGTCCGGATGATGTCGGGCAGGGCGAACGCCTCGTCCCTGGGCAGCACCCGCACGTCGATGCGCCGCCCGGCGCGGATCTCGGCGTTGCACGCCGCCTCGACCGCATCCCTGAAGCCTTCGGGCAGGTCGGGCAGGTTGAAGTCCATCCGTGCGATCAGTGGCTCCATGTTGCCCCCGGTGACCAGCGCCCCGAAGTCACGGAACACCACGCCGCACAGCACGTGCAGGCCGGAGTGGGTCCGCATCAGCGCGGTCCGGCGCTCGTCCTCCACCGCACCGTGGACCGCGGTTCCCGCGGGCGGCAGCGGGTCACCCTCGGCCGGGATCAGGTACAGGTCATCGCCCTTGCGCGCACCGACGATCCGGGTCTGCACGCCGCCCCACAGCAGCACGCCGTGGTCGGGCGGCTGGCCGCCGCCGCCCGGGTAGAAGGCCGACCGGTCCAGGACGATGCCCTCGGTGTCCGCGGCGAGCACGGTGCCTTCCCATTCCCGCAGCGTCTGGTCGTCCAGGTCGAGCCGGTGCGTGCGCCACTGGGTCTCGGTCATCTGCAGAGCCTATCCGGTGTTCTGCAGCCCGGCCGCGACCCCGTTGACGGTGAGCAGCAGCAGCCGTTCCAGCCGCTCGCGCTGGGCGGTCCCGGGGCCGCGGAGCGCGGCCAGGGCCCGCAACTGCAGGTAGGACAGCGCGTCCACGTAGGGATCGCGCAGCGCCACGGCCCGGGACAGCACCGGCCGGTCGGCCAGCAGCCGCTCGTGGCCAGTGACGGCCAGCACCAGCCGCTTGGTCAGGTCGTACTCGGCCAGGACCAGCGCGGTCAGGTCGTCGCGGCCGCCCAGGGCCAGATAGCGGGCCCCGATCAGCCGGTCGGTCTTGGCCAGGCTCATCTCGGCGTTGTCCAGGAGCACGCTGAACAGCGGCCATTCGCGGTACGCGCGCCGCAAGACCGCCGCGCCGCCGGGGTTGGCGGGGTCGCCGGGGTCGGCGGCGATGGCGGCCAGCCCGCTGCCCAGGCCGTACCACCCGGGCAGGTTCATCCGGGTCTGCGACCAGGCGAACACCCAGGGGATGGCCCGCAGGTCGGCCAGGTCCACCGCGGCTGGGGCCTGCTGGCGTTCACTGGCTTGCGGGATGAGGCCCCGTCTGGCCGGCCGGGAGCCGATCCGCAGGCCGCCGATCTCGCCGAGCGGGCTGATCCGGGCGAACCAGTCCGCGAAGCCGTCCGCCTCGACCAGGGCCCGGAACGCGGAACAGGCGGCGGCGTCGATGCGGTCCGCGATGCTCCGGTAGCTGGCCGCCGCGGCCGCGGTCCGCTCGGCTATCCGCGCGGACGACGCGAGCAGCACGGCATTGGTGACCTGCTCCAGGTGCCGCCGGGCGATGGCCTGCTGGCCGTATCTGGCGAAGATCACCTCGCCCTGCTCGGTGACCTTGAAGGACCCGTTGACCGAGCCCGGCGCCTGAGCCAGCACGGCCCGGCCGGCCCGCCGCCGCGGCCGAGCGCGCCGCCCCGGCCGTGGAACAGGGTCAGCCGGATGCCGTGGGCCGCGGCCCATTGCGACAGCCGCGCCTGGGTGTCGTACAGCCGCAGGGTGGCGCTGGCCGGGCCCAGCTCCTTGGCCGAGTCCGAATACCCGAGCATGGCCTCGAGCTGGCCGCCGGTGGCGGCGAGCCGCTCCGCGACCGGCGGCAGCGCCAGCATGCCGGTCATCACCTCCGGCGCGCGGGCCAGGTCCGCCGCGGTCTCGAACAGCGGCACCACGTCGAGCACCGGCACCTGGCCGCCGTGCATGGCGTAGCCGGCCAGCTCGTAGACCGCGGCGATGTCATCGGCCGACCGGGTGAAGCTCACCACGTAGCGCCGGCACGCGTCCACGCCGTACCGGTCCTGGATCCAGCCGACCGCGCGGAACGTGGCCAGCACCTCCTCGGTCTCCGGCGACCAGGGGCCGCCGGGCTCCAGGCCGGGCTCCAAGCCGTGCTCCAGGCCCGGCGGGCCGGAGGCCCGCAGCTCGCGCAGGGCCCGGGCATGCACGTCGCTGTGCTGCCTGACCTCCAGGCCGGCCAGGTGGAAGCCGAACGTCTCGGCCTGCCAGATCAGGTGCTGCAGCTCGCCGAACGCCTGCTTGGCCGCGCCCGCCGTGGCCAGCGACTCCTGGACCAGGCGCAGGTCGGCCAGGAACTCGGCCGGGCCCGGGTAGGCCAGGTCAGCGTGCCGGGCCCGGGTGGCGCCCAGCCGCTGCGCGGCGTACAGCAGATAGGTCCGGTACGGCTCTTGCGGCGACCGGGCCGCGATCTCGGCCATCAGCTCCGGATGGGCCGCCGAGGCAGCCGCGAGGGCCCGGCGCAGCCCGGCGCCCGGCGGCGTGGTCTGTTCATGCAGCGTCAGCGCCCGGCCGATCCTGGCCGTGGTGTTCTCCAGGGCCCGCAGGATGTGGTCGGCCTGGATCGTCGCGGTCTCCCGGGTGACCTGCGCGGTCACGAACGGGTTCCCGTCCCGGTCCGCGCCCACCCAGCTGCCGAAGCGCAGGAAGGCGGGCACCGGCGACGCCTCGGGCTCGGTGACCGCCTTGGCCAGCGCGCGGTCGAGCTCCCGGTACACGACAGGGACCACGCCGAACAGCGTCTCGTCGAACGCGGCCATGACCGTCCGGACCTCATCGATCGGGTCCATCGCCTTGACCCGCAGCTGGGAAGTCCGCCACAGCAGGTCGATGTTCTCCCGCAGGCCGCGCCGGGCCTCGGCCTGATCGGCGGCTCCGGCCCGCGGATCGTCCACGATGCCGAGCAGCTCGTTGATGCGGCGCAGCACCGCCACCACGGCCCGGCGCCGGGCCTCGGTGGGATGCGCGGTCAGCACCAGGTGGATGCGCAAGCGGCCGAGCAGTTCTGTGACGTGCTCGGGTCCGGAGTCGCCGCTGAGGCCGGCCACCGCGGCCGCCAGCGACTCGCGCACCGGGTCGGTGCCGGCGTCGCGTTCCCGCACGAAGCGGATGCGCTGGTACTCCTCAGCCAGGTTGACCAGGTGGAAGTAGACGGTGAAGGCGCGCGCCACCTGCTCGGCCCGGTCCAGGTCCCAGGAGCCGACCAGGTCCGCGATCTGCTGACCCTCCGGACCGGAGGCCCCGGCCTGGTGCTCCTGGCCCGGATCCCGGGGTCCCCGGCGCGCCGCGATCACGGCGTGCCGCAGGCGTTCCACGTCGGCGAGCAGCTCAGGCCCGGCCGAATCGCGGATGACCTCCCCCAGGATGTCGCCGAGCAGCCGGACGTCGCGTCGCATCGGCTCGGGCAGCGCGGCCCGGTCGCTGTCCCTGTCCCTGTTCACGGTGCGAGCATAATCCGCGCATGTGACGTGGCCGTTAACCTGATGCTCATGACCTCGACGACAGACCCGGCCGCCGCCGAGCCCGATCCGCACACCACGGCGGGCAAGATCGCCGACCTCGAGGGGCGCCGGTACCAGGCGGTGCACGCCGGCTCGGCACAGGCCGTGGCCAAGCAGCACGAACGGGACAAGCTGACCGCGCGGGAGCGGATCGAGATGTTGTGCGATCCCGGCTCGTTCACCGAGTTCGACGAGCTGGCCCGGCACCGGGCTCATGACTTCGGCCTGGCGGCCACCCGGCCGTACGGGGACGGCGTGGTCACCGGGTACGGCACCGTGGACGGCCGGCCGGTCTGCGTGTTCAGCCAGGATTTCACGGTGTTCGGCGGCTCGCTCGGCGAGGTCTACGGCGAGAAGATCGTCAAGATCATGGACCACGCGCTGAAGACCGGCTGCCCGATCATCGGCATCAACGACGGCGGCGGCGCCCGCATCCAGGAAGGCGTGGTGGCCCTGGGCCTGTTCGCGGAGATCTTCTACCGCAACGTGATGGCCTCGGGCGTCATCCCGCAGATTTCGCTGATCATGGGCCCGTGCGCGGGCGGGGCGGTCTACTCCCCCGCGATGACCGACTTCACCCTCATGGTGGAAGGGACGAGTCACATGTTCATCACCGGGCCCGACGTGATCAAGACCGTCACCGGTGAGGACGTCACCTTCGAGGACCTTGGCGGCGCGCACGCGCACGGGGTCAAGTCCGGCGTCTCCCACTACCAGGCCAGCGACGAGCAGGACTGCATCGACTTCGCCCGGGACCTGCTGTCCCACCTGCCCTCGAACAACCTCGAGGACCCGCCGGTGTTCCCCCCGGGCGGGCCGGCCGCCGACGCCACCGAGACGACCGGCACCGACACCGAACTCGACACGATCATCCCCGACTCGCCCAACCAGCCCTACGACATGCACGACGTGATTACCCGCGTGCTCGACCGCGGCGAGTTCCTGGAGATACACGCCCTGTTCGCACCGAACATCGTGGTGGGCTTCGGCCGCGTGGAAGGCTCACCGGTCGGGGTGGTGGCCAACCAGCCGATGCACTTCGCCGGCTGCCTGGACATCGACGCATCGGAAAAGGCGGCCCGGTTCGTCCGGACCTGTGACGCGTTCAGCATCCCGATCCTGACCTTCGTCGACGTCCCCGGGTTCCTGCCCGGCGTCAGCCAGGAATGGCAGGGCATCATCCGGCGCGGCGCCAAGCTCATCTACGCCTACGCCGAGGCCACGGTCCCGAAGGTCACGGTAATCACCAGGAAGGCCTACGGCGGCGCCTACGACGTGATGGGCTCCAAGCACCTGGGCGGCGATTTGAACCTGGCCTGGCCCACCGCGCAGATCGCGGTGATGGGCGCGCAGGGCGCGGTGAACATCCTGTACCGCCGTGAGCTGGCCGCGGCCGCGGACCCGGACCAGCTCCGCACCCAGCGGATCACCGAGTACGAGGACACCCTGGCCAACCCCTACATCGCGGCCGAGCGCGGCTACGTGGACGCCGTCATCCGCCCGGCCGAGACCAGGCCCGCGGTCACCCGGGCGCTGCGGACCCTACGCACCAAGCGCCAGACCCTGCCGCCCAGGAAACACGGCAACATACCGCTGTGAGTAGTTGCTTGGTACCGGAATGTCGAACAAGGTGTCACATGTGTCCCGCGCATGGCCCCGGCTGGCCTAGAGTCAAAGGTGATGACCGAATACGACGCCCCGTTGCCGATCCTGGCCCGCTACGCGGTCATGGTGGATGTCGGCTACATATACGCCGCGGCAGGCGAACTGCTGTTCGCCACGAGCTCGCGCCGGGAATTCCGCGTCGACGCGGTCCCGCTGATCCAGGTGGTCACCAAGCACGCCGATGAGGTGATCCGCGGCGAGCTGCTGCGGGTCTACTGGTATGACGCGGCACGCGACCGGGTGCCTACCATCGACCAGCGGGTCATCGCCCAGATGCCCTGGGTCAAGCTGCGCCTGGGCAACCTGAACTCCCGCGGCCAGCAGAAGGGCGTGGACGCGCAGATCAGGGCGGACATGGAGGCACTGGCCCGGCACCGCGCCATCACCGACGCGGTGCTCATCGCCGGGGACGAGGACATGGTGTCCGCGGTCGAGGCGGCCCAGGCCTACGGGGTCCGCGTCCACCTGTGGGGCATCGAGCCGCCGTACGGCACCAACCAGGCCGAGCGGCTGGTCTGGGAGTCGGACACGGTGGACGTCCTGGACGCCTCGTTCCTGCGGCCGTACTTCACCAAGAACCCAGCCGTCGATCAGGCGCGGCCGGACGCGGCCCTGGCCGGGCTCGGGACGTCGCCGGCGGTGCCGTCGCCGGCCCAGCTGTTCGGCGAGCGGCACGCCCGGAGCCAGGGCTCCCGGACCGGCGGCCACCCGGTCATGCCGGCGTCGCCTGGCTGGCAGTCCAACACCGGCCCGATGCCGCGCCTGGGGCCCGACCGGACCAGGGTCGAGGAGGCGGGCGAGCACGTCGCGCAGAAGTGGATCCTGACCCGCGGCCGGGACAACATCCGCGACCTGCTGCCCGGGCCGATCCTCCCGCCGGTGATCGACAAGGAGCTGCTCGTCGACGCGGAGAAGGAACTCGGGCTGTCGCTGCGCCCCTACCAGGAGGCCAGGGAATGGCTCCGGGATGCGTTCTGGGAGCGCGTGCACCGGGAGTTCGGCATCGGCACGGGCAGATCGCGCGGCTAGCTTAATTTTCGACCGAACGGACCATGGTGACCCACTCCGGCCAGGATGATCGCCCCGCCGGTGACCCTGCGCTGCGCGTGGTGCGCGGGGACGCGACGCCCGAGGAGATCGCGGCCCTGGTCGCCGTGCTGATGGCGCGCTCGGGCTCGGCGGTCGGCGCCGCTCGCCCCGCCGTCCGCCCGGCTGGCGGGGCCTGGTCCGACCGGTCCCGCCAGCTGCGCCGACCGCTGCACCCGGGCCCGGGTGCCTGGCGCCGGTCCGGCTGGCCGGGCTAGCTCGGAAGCTAGCTGAGTTTGCCGCTAGCTGAGGCGCTCCAGGATGAGCTCACGGACGCGGGCGGCGTCGGCCTGGCCCCCGGTGGCCCTCATGACCGCGCCGACCAGGGGGCCGACCGCGGCGACCTTGCCCTCGCGGACCCTGGCGGCCACGTCGGGGTTCGCGGCGATCGCCTCGTCGACGGCCCTGGTGAGCGCTTCGGAGTCGCTGACCACGGCCAGCCCGCGAGCCTGCACCACCTCGTCGGGCTCGCCCTCGCCGGCCAGCACCGCCTCGATCACGTTCCGGGCCAGGCGGTCGTTGAGCGTACCGGACGAGACCAGGGCCGCGACCCGGGCCACCTGGACGGGCGTGATGGCCAGGTCGGCCAGCTCGACGCCCTCGTTGTTGGCCGTGCGGGCCAGCTCGCCGAGCCACCACTTGCGTGCGTCGGACGGCGAGGCGCCCGCCGCGACCGTCTCGTCCACCAGGTCCAGCGCGCCCGCGTTGGACAGCGCGGTCATCTCCGGCTCGGACAGGCCCCATTCGGCCTGCAGCCGGGCCCGGCGCGCGGACGGTGCCTCGGGCAGCGCGGCCCGGATCTGCGCCACCCATTCCGCGGCCGGGGCGACCGGCACCAGGTCGGGCTCGGGGAAGTAGCGGTAATCCTGGGCCTCTTCCTTGGACCGCCCGGACGTGGTGGTCCCGGTGTCCTCGTGGAAGTGCCTGGTTTCCTGGATGACCCGTGCTCCGGCATCGAGCACCGCGGCCTGCCGCTCGATCTCGAACCGGACCGCCCGCTCCACCGAGCGCAGCGAGTTGACGTTCTTGGTCTCGGTCCGCTTCCCCAGGCGCTCTGAGCCGCGGGGCATCAGCGAGACGTTCACGTCGCAGCGCAGCGAGCCCTCTTCCATCCGCACGTCGGAGACGCCCAGGGCCCGGACCAGGTCGCGCAGCTCGGTCACGTAGACCCTGGCCACCTCCGGCGCGGCCGCTCCGGTCCCGGTGGCCGGCTTGGTCACGATCTCCACCAAGGGGATGCCCGCGCGGTTGTAGTCGACCAGCGAGTACTCAGCGCCGTGGATCCGCCCGGTGGCCCCGCCCACGTGCAGCGACTTGCCGGTGTCCTCCTCCAGGTGCACCCGCTCGATGCCGACCCGGATGGTCTGGTCGCCGACGGGCACGTCCAGGTACCCGTCGATGCACAGCGGCTCGTCGTACTGGGAGATCTGGAAGTTCTTCGGCATGTCGGGGTAGAAGTAGTTCTTCCGGGCGAACCGGCACCACGTGGCGATCGTGCAGTTCAGGGCCAGGCCGATCCTGATCGTGTACTCGATGGCCGTCCGGTTCACCACCGGCAGCGAGCCGGGCAGGCCCAGGCAGACCGGGCACACCTGGGTGTTCGGGTCGGCCCCGAAGACGGTCGTGCAGCCGCAGAACATCTTGGTCCTGGTGCCCAGTTCGACGTGCGTCTCCAGCCCGATCACCGGCTCGTAGCGCTCCATGGCCTCGGCGAACGGCACCAGCGTGTCGCTTATCGTCATCTCTTACAGACCCTTCGCCCAGGAGAGCAGCGGCTGCCCCCAGCGGCCGGTGAAGGCGGCCTCCGCGGCGGCGGCCACCCGGTACATCCGGTCGTCGGCGAGCGCGGGCGCCATGACCTGCAGCCCGGCCGGAAGCCCGTCCTCAGGCGCCAGGCCGCACGGCACCGAGATCGCCGCGTTGCCCGCCAGGTCGGACGGGATCGTGCACAGGTCGGCCAGGTACATCGCCATCGGATCGTCCGCCCGCTCGCCGATGGCGAACGCCGTGGTCGGCGTCGAGGGCGACACCAGCACGTCCACCTGCCCGAAGGCCTCGTCGAAGTCCCTGATGATCAGCGTGCGCACCTGCTGGGCCTTGCCGTAGTAGGCGTCGTAGTAGCCGCTGGACAGCGCGTAGGTGCCGAGAATGATGCGCCGCTTCACCTCGGCGCCGAAGCCCTGCTCCCGGGTCAGCGCCATCACATCCTCGGCGTCCCTGGTCCCGTCGTCGCCGACCCGCAGGCCGTAGCGCATCGCATCGAACCTGGCCAGGTTGGACGAGCACTCGCTGGGCGCGATCAGGTAGTAGGCGGGCAGGGCGTACCTGAAGTGCGGGCAGGACACCTCGGTGACCTTGGCGCCCAGCGACTCGAGCACCTCGACGGCCTCGGCGAACCTGGACAGCACGCCCGGCTGGTAGCCCTCGCCGCCCAGTTCGGTCACCACGCCGATCCGCATGCCGCTCACGTCGGCCTCCCGCGCCGCCGGCACCACCGGCGGCACCGGCGCGTCGATCGAGGTGGAATCGCACGGGTCGTGCCCGGACATCGCCTCGTGCAGCAGCGCCGCATCGAGCACGGTCCGGGCCAGCGGGCCCGGCGTGTCCAGGCTGCTCGCGAAGGCCACCACGCCGTACCTGGACGAGCCGCCGTAGGTCGGCTTGGTGCCCACGATGCCGCACACCGCAGCGGGCTGGCGGATCGAGCCGCCGGTGTCGGTGCCGATGGCCAGCGGTGCCTCGTAGGCGGCCACGGCGGCGGACGAGCCTCCGGACGAGCCGCCCGGGACCCGGTCCAGGTCCCACGGGTTGCGGCTCGGGCCGAACGCGGAGTTCTCGGTGGACGAGCCCATGGCGAACTCGTCCATGTTGGTCTTGCCCAAGATGATCGCCCCGGCCTGCTTCAGCCGCCGGGTGATCGTCGCGTCGTAGGGCGGATGCCAGCCCTGCAGGATGCGCGAGCCGCAGGTAGTCGGCATGCCGATCGTGGTGAACAGGTCCTTGACCGCGACCGGGACGCCGGCCAGCGGGCTCAGGTCCTCCCCGGCCCTGCGCCTTTGGTCGATGTCCGCAGCCTGGGCCAGCGCGCTGTCCGCCGCGACGTGCAGGAAGGCGTGCACGCGGTCCTCGACGGCGGCGATCCGGTCCAGGTGCGCCCGGGTGACCTCGGTCGCGGAGACCTCCCCGGCGGCCAGCGCGGCCGACAGCCCGGCCGCGGTCATGCGGGTGAGTTCCATCACTCCTCCCCCAGGATCCGCGGCACCTTGAACCGCTGCAGTTCCACGGCGGGCGCCTGGTCGAGGGCGGCGTCGGCGCCGAGGCACGGGACGGGCACGTCGTCGCGGAACACGTTGGTCAGGCCGGTCGCGTGCGAGGTCGGCGGGATGCCCTCGGCGGCCACCTCCTGGACCTGCGCGACCGCCGTGATGATCTGATCCAGCTGGGGCGCCAGATGGTCGAGTTCGGAGTCGCTGAGCGCGATCCTGGCCAGCCGCGCCAGGTGCGCGACCTCATCACGGGTGATGGACATGCACGCCATCCTAGGGGCGGGGTGCGGGCAGCCCGTAACCAATAAGGCCGTCAGCGTGGCCCTTCGCCAGCGGGGGGCACCGCGTCGGGGCCCTGGGTAAGCAGGGTGCGGAAGGCGGCTTCGTCCAGGATGGGCACGCCCAGCTCGACCGCCTTGTCGTACTTGGAGCCGGCGCTCTCGCCGGCCACCACGAAGTCGGTCTTCTTAGACACCGAAGACGTTACCTTGCCGCCGGCCTGCCGGACGGCCTCCCCGGCCTCGTCCCGGCTGAAGGAGTCCAGCGTGCCGGTGATCACCACGGTCACGCCGGCCAGCAGGCGCGCCGCGGCGCGGGCGGGGTCGAAGCCCTCGTCTTCGAGCCGCACCCCGGCCTGGCGCCACTTGGCCACGATCGCCCGGTGCCAGTCGACGGTGAACCAGTCGCGCAGCGACGTCGCGATCGTCGGCCCGACCCCGTCCACGGCGGCCAGCGCGTCGACGCTGGCCGCCTCGATCGCGTCCAGCGAGCCGAACTCGGCCGCCAGCGCCCGGGCCGCGGTGGGTCCCACGTGGCGGATGGACAGCGCGACCAGGATCCGCCACAGCGGCCTGGTCCGCGCCTCGGCCAGGCTGGCCAGCAGCCTGACGGCGTTGGCGCTCAGCGAGCCCTGCTTGACCACGAAGAACGGGCACGTGGCCAGCTGCTCATCGGTGAGCGCGAACAGGTCCCCCTCGTCGGCCACCAGGCCGCAGTCCAGCAGCGCGCTCACCGCCTCGTAACCGAGCACCTCGATGTCGAAGGCGCCGCGCCCGGCCATGTGGAACAGCCGCTCGCGGAGCTGAGCCGGGCAGGACCGCGCGTTCGGGCAGCGCCAGTCGACCTCGCCCTCATCGCGGGCCAGGGTGGTGCCGCAGGCTGGGCATTTGTCAGGGAACTTGAACTCCCGCTCGTCTCCGGTGCGCAGGCCGGCGACGGGGCCGAGAACCTCGGGGATGACATCGCCGGCCTTGCGCAGGATTACCATGTCGCCGATCAGCACGCCCTTGCGCTTGACCTCGTCCGCGTTGTGCAAGGTGGCCCGGTCCACCGTCGACCCGCTCACCTTGACCGGCTCCATCACCGCGAACGGGGTGACCCGCCCGGTGCGCCCGACGTTTACCTGGATGTCGAGCAGCCGGGTGGTGACCTCCTCCGGCGGGTACTTGAAGGCGATGGCCCATCTCGGCGCCCGGCTCGTCGAGCCGAGCCGTTGCTGCAGCGTGATCTGGTCGACCTTCACCACCACGCCGTCGATCTCGTACGGCGGGTCGTGCCGGTGCTCGGCGTAGTGGGCGATGTACTCGCGGACCCCGGCCATGTCCGGCACCACCCGGTACAGGCCGCTGACCGGCAGGCCCCAGCCGCGCAGCCGCTCGTACCAGCCCGACTGCGTGTCCGGCGCGCCCTCGAGGTGCCCCTCCTCCCCCGGGCCCGCCGCCGCTCCGGTGATGCCGGCTGTGCTGTCCTGGCCGGCTTCGCCGGCGGGGCCGGCCGAACCCTCAACCCGGCCGATGCCGTGCACGATGGCGTCCAGCGCCCGAGATGCGGTAATCCTGGGGTCCTTCTGCCGCAGCGACCCGGCGGCGGAGTTCCGCGGGTTGGCGAAGGCTGCCTTGCCCGCGTCGAGCAGCGACTCGTTCAGCTTCTCGAACGCCTCGACCGGCATGAAGACCTCCCCCCTGACCTCGAGCGTGGCCGGGTGCCCCGAGCCGGCCAGCCGCGCCGGGATGGAGGAGATCGTCCGGATGTTCGGCGTGACGTCCTCCCCGGTGCGGCCGTCGCCCCTGGTCGCCGCCTTGACCAGCGCGCCGTCCTGGTAGATGAGGTCAATCGCGAGCCCGTCGATCTTCAGCTCGCACAGGTACGGGCCCGCGCCCCCGAGCCGCGTGACCCGGTCGGCCCAGCCGCCCAGGTCCTCGTCGGTGAAGACGTTGTCCAGGCTGAGCAGTCGTTCCAGGTGCTCCACCGGCGTGAACAGCGTCGATACCGTCCCGTGCACGGTCTGGGTGGGTGAGTCGGGCGTGCGCAGGTCGGGGTACTGCCCCTCCAGCGCGCGCAGCTCACGCATTTTGGTGTCGTACTCGATATCGGAGATGGTCGGCGAGTCCAGGACGTAGTACCGGTGATCGGCCTCGGTGATCTCCAGGCTGAGATCCGCGTGGCGTCGCCGCGCATCCGCGGGTGCCGCCTCCGGCGCCTCCGCCGCGCTCGCGGCCGGGCCCGTCCCGTCATCACTCATCGTGGCTCGCCCCCTGTCTCCTCGATCAGCTCCGCCAGCATGCCTGCCGCCTCCCGGCACCGGGCCAGCGCGGCGCGGGCGTGATCCGGGGACGCGCCGGCCAGGCCGCAGGCCGGCGTGATCACCGCCTGCTCCGCGCAGGTCGCCAGCGGCAGGCCCAGCCGCCGCCACAGCCGGATGACTCGCTCGGCCGTTTCCCTGGCCTCGGCGCTGCCGTCACCCGGACCGGCCGGACCCGCGCGGCCGGGACCGTCCACCCCGGCATCCGGGGCAGGCACGGCCGGTACCGCCCCGGTCAGCACCCCCATCCCGGCTTCGGCCGTCTCGGCCACTCTGTCCTCTTCGCCGCGCCGCAGCTGGCTGAGGTCGAAGGCGAGCCCGTCCGCTCCCGCCGCCCGGATGATCCCGAACGGGACGGCGGCGGCGCAGCAGTGCACGACCGTGTACGCCGGGGTGCTCGCGAGCACCTGGTTCAGCCGGTCCTGCACCGTATCGGCCTCGACCGCGGCGAGCCGCGACAGCCCGCTCGCGGTCGGCACCAGCCCCGCGGTCACGGCCGGGAGCGCGGGCTCGTCGAACTGCACGACCAGGCGTGCCCCGGGCACCCGCGTGGCCACCTCGGCGACGTGCGCGGCCGCGCCCTCGGCCAGCGAGGTGGTCAGGTCCGCCACCGCGCCGGCGTCGGCCAGGGCCACGTTCATCGTTTTCTGCAGCTCCAGGGTGGCGGCCAGCGTCCACGGCCCGCAGAGCTGGATCTTGACCGCCCCCCGGAAACCCTGGAGCACCTCCTCGAGCACGTCCAGGTCCGACGACAGCATGGTCCTGGCCCGGGCCAGGTCACGGCCGGGCCGCTCGGCCAGCCGCCAGCCGCGCGGGGACACCTCGGCCGGGAAGTCGATCAGCAGCGCGGCGGTCCGCCCGGTCAGGTCCGCTCCTGGCCCGCGGTCCGGCAGTTCGGGCAGGTGCGGGAACCCGGGCAGTTCCCCGGCGATGACCCGCATCGCCTCGGCCGGATCGGTCCCCGGCATCGAGCCGATCCCGGTCGCGCTGCCGGCCTTCCACGGAAACGGCAACCCGCCTGCCCCGGTGGCGCTATCCTCCTGCACATCCTGAGCTTAGGCCAGGGCGCCGTCACCGGCGGACCTGACTCAGGCCAGGTTCAGTAGCGGGACGACCACGCATCCGGCCAGGAATCCTCGTTCACCGGATCCTTGGCCACCGGAGCCCGCGGCTTGCGCACGCGGCGGACCGACCTGGAGTAGATCAAGTTCAGGCCGAACGTGATGCCGGCCCCGAAGAACGCCACGAATACGATCACCAGGACCACCATGACACCGCCTCCACCCTCGTCGGCGAGTCTTTACGCCTACAGTCACGGCGACTCTCGGAGACACCAGTTCGGCCAGGTGATCTGGTCCTTCAGAACAAGCTGGCACATTCTGATGTAACCAAGGAGCCCTACGGCTAGGATGGACTGGGTTGTTCAGGCCATCCCAACCTATTAGTCTGTATACCGCAGCTTTCGATACCGGAAACGTGGTACATGCCGGATTTTCCGATTCCGGAGTGCCTGTCCCCAGCCCGGTCATCGCCGCGGCGCTCGAGACGTGATGACGCCCGCTGCCGGCGCTGGCAGCGGGCGTCATCTCCCCCGAGTTTGCGGCGTTACCGCCTGATCAGCTGCCCCGTGATCAACTCCGCGAGCTCCGCATCCACACCACGCTGCCCCACGCCCATGACCCGCCGCACCCCGCTGAGCAGCCGGTTGGGAGCCTTGCTGGTCAGGCTGAGCTTCCGGTCTTCGCGCCGGATGGCCCAGGCGGCTACGACCAAGACTGTCATGATGGCGCCGAGCACGAAGGCGGCTAGCGCGGCGACTGCTACGAGATCGGCCATGATGGCCTCCAGCAACTTCCGTCCCGCGGAGCTCCGTCCGCAGGTCCTGCTACCTCTGCTCCAGGTCCGGTAAGGTGTCCCGTCGGCCTGGGTGCTCGTGGATCACGGTGTCCCGTATGTCCACGATCTGGAGTTGTCGTCCGGTACGTCCGGTTGAATCTGACCATCTGGCAGGTTCGGTTATGACCAAGTAGCTGGACATCAGGGACAGATCCTATGTACCCTGTCATCTGAGCCATCCCAACCTTTGGTACCTAAGGTCAGTGTTACCCGCGGTTGGACGGGATGTAAACCCAATATTGGGTAAATATTCCTGTCAGTTGGATGGCAGGGATGGTCCGGACAAGCCGGACCACCGTCGGCGGGCAGGAGGAGCGAGGCGAGCCGATGGCGAACCCGATGTACCGGCAGATCGCCGAGGATCTGCGTGAGCAGATCGAATCACGGCAGCTCCAGCCCGGCCAGCAGTTGCGCACCGAGTTGGAGCTGCGTGAGAAATACGACGCGTCACGGAACACCGTCCGTGACGCGATCAGGTGGCTGATGAACCTCGGCCTGGTCGAAACACGACCGGGACAGGGCACGTTCGTCGTCAAGAAGATCGACCCGTATGTCACCACGCTGTCCGGTGATCCCGGAGCAGGCGAGGGAGTGACATACCACTTCCAGGTCAGCAAGCATGGCAGGACGCCGTCCAGCACCGACCCTCAGGTTGAGATCCAGAAGGCCAGCCGGAGCATCGCCGCCGAGCTCCGGCTCGCCGAAGGCTCCTCGGTCATCAGCCGGCATGAAAGGCGCTACATCGACGGGACGCCCTGGTCGATGCAGACGTCCTTCTACCCGCGGGAACTTGTCCTTCGGGGAGCTGATCGGCTGCTCAGCGCGGACAACATCGAAGAGGGAGTGGTCGAATACCTGCGCACGACCCTCAAGCTCAAGCAGGTCGGGTACCGGGACTGGATCACCGTCCGCGCGCCGGACGCCACCGAGGCACACTTCTTCAACCTGCCACCTGATGGCAGGATCCCCGTGTTCGAGAACTACAGGACGGCCTTCGACCAGGCTGGCACACCCATGCGAGTCACGGTCAGCGTGTTCCCCATTGACCGGAACCAGTTCATGGTCGAAGTCGGGGACGTACCAGAGCCCCAAGTGCTCCCGAGCCCAGAAGACCACAAGTCTTAGCCCCACCCTGGAGGCCAGCTAACCCGCCCGCATGGTAGGCGCCTCCGGTCTCAACCAAGACTCCGGAACAGCTAGGACAATGGTGGATCCACCGAGCACACAATCGGCGCCGCCGGTACTCGTGGTCGCCGACGCCGGGACTGGTTGCGCCGTCGAAGACCGGCCGCCTGCCACGGCCCAGTCCATGGCCACCACGGCCCAGCCTGTGGTGGTCAACGTTCCCGCCCCGGCCGTGACCGCGAGGCATTCCGCCCTCGAGCTGGTAGCCGCGCGAATGGGGCTGGTGCCGGGCAAAGCCCCCTGGCGGTCACCGTGGCGGGTGCTGCTGTCGCACGCGGAGCTCAAGCGGTACTTCATCGGCAGCGTCGCGTCCGACTTCGGAACCTGGATCCAGAACACCGCTCAGGTCCTGCTCGCCTATAGGCTGACGCATTCCGTCCTGGCGGTCGGTCTGGTCACCTGCGCCCAGTTCTCCAGCCCGCTAGTGCTCGGCCCGTGGGCCGGGGTCATGGCGAACCGGCTCGGCAGCAAGCCCACGCTCTTGTGCACGCAGATCCTGTCGGCGCTGATTGCCGCCACGCTAGGGATTTTGCAGTTCACCGGCTCGCTGACCGAGCCCTATCTGATCGCCGGGGCCGTGGCCATCGGGCTGTTCTTCACCTTCGCCCTGCCCGCGCGGACCGTCACGGTGCGGATGCTGGTCCCCGAGGACGAGGTCAAGGCCGCGATGGCGATGGACTCGGTCTCGTACAACCTGGGGCGCGCGCTAGCCCCGGTGCTCAGCGTGGCGATCATCATCGTCATCGGATTCGGCTGGGCGTTCGAGATCAACGCCATCTCGTTCATCATCTTCTCGATCGTGCTGGTCGGGCTGCCCGGTCGTCCCGCTGAGCCAGCGCAGGAGCGCTCGCCCATCCTGAGCGGGTTCAAGGTCGCCTGGCAAAAGCCTAGGATCATGATCTTGCTGCTGATGGTGGCCTCGGTCACGGTCGCCGCGGACCCGGTCCTGGTGCTCGGCCCCGCGCTGGCCAAGCACGTCTTCCACTCGTCGGCTGACTGGTCGGCCGCCTTCATCGGGGCGCTGGGCGCGGGCAGTGTCGTGGGGTCCCTGCTGCCCAGGCAGGGCAAGCCCGCCATCCGGCGGGCGGCCGTAGTCCTGGGCCTTCTCGGGCTGGCTATGATGGCCTTCGCCTACGCACCGCGGGTCTGGATCGGCGTGATCGCGGCGTTCGTGGCCGGCATGGCCTGCCTGATGGCCAACTCGGCCACCCGCGCCCTGCTGATCGAACAGGCTGGCCGGCGACACGAGGTCAGCGTGATGGCGGTATGGGCGATCGCATGGGCGGGCAGCAAGCCGATCGCCTCGCTCATCGACGGGAGCCTGGCCGGCTGCATCGGCGTGCGGCACACCGGGCTGGTCCTGGCCTTGCCGGCCCTGGTGCCTGCGCTGGCCATCCTGTGCTGGCCCGTGGCGCACAAGCGCAGCGTCCGCCACGCCGCGATTAGCCAGGCTCGCTGACGCGAAGAGGGGGAACCGCACGAGCACCAGGACGCCAGGACCGACCCAGGCTCCGCCGACGGAGCTCGCGAAAGCTGTCAACTAACCGTCAGGATAGGTTTTGCTTCCCCCCGGCGCATATAGGTGCGTGCCCGCGCAGAGGTGTCTGCCCAGATCACCGGGAGGCCGCCTGGTTCTCCCGTCACGAGGGCAGGCCTCGTGGGCGCTCGTTCCGAACCGAACAAAACGTCATGATCGCCGCGCGGCAGTGATAATCGGACTGAGGGCGGGAAAAGGGCGTTCTCGGTCTCGTCTTCCTCTCAGAACCGGGGCGTCACAACGCGGGAGGGTGAAATGGCCAAGCGCCACGGTCGGCCGGCTGCCGAGTACCGATACGAGCACTACGACCCCAGGATGTAACAGGGACAGTCGCGCTGCCGAGCACGATGTCCTTCACGTAGCAGGACCGCGGTCCGGCCTCTTACCACGCCACGGGCCGATCGCAGGCTACGGACGCGCGACGCCTGTCCGCCCTGGGCGGTACAGGCCTCCAGGTCCCGTGCGTACTCAGCCGCACGGGCCACCAGGCGGGATCACCGTGGCGGGCGGTCCGTCCGCACCGGGCGGTTTGCGGTGATCTCGCGGATGTCCGGCCGCTGGTCAGGGCC
Source organism: uncultured Actinomycetota bacterium (assembly GCA_963808615.1). GTDB lineage: Bacteria > Actinomycetota > Actinomycetes > Streptosporangiales > Streptosporangiaceae > Palsa-504. The sequence goes on along the minus strand of CAWEGV010000012.1, from coordinate 1,231,121 downwards.
CGCTCACCTACTGCCGGGCGTGCGCTAGCCCAGATCCCTACAGGACGCACTCGGTGATGCCGCCAGGATTCCATTGGACGACGTTCGACTTGACGAACCAGCTCCCCGGGGATTGGCAGCACGAGATCGCCGAGGCGGCGATGGACGCAGACTTCCGCAGGTTTCCGCGTACGCCGATCCTTTCTCGTGAGTCGCCGGACATCCTCGACGTCTGGCGCGGCCGGGTCCACGCGGGCGACGTTCTGCGGAGTCTGCCCTGGCTGAACAAGTTCTACCGAAGCTCCTTCCTCGAACGGGCGCAGTCGACATCTGCCGAACCCGTCATGCCTGCCCTGGATGACCGGTACGGGATCGTGCTGAATGTCCAGCGCGGAACCGAGATGCGGTTCGAGTGCCACGTCGATTCCAATCCGCTGACCGGCCTCCTGTTCTGCACCGATCATCTGGCAGGCGCGGGCGGCGAGCTCGTCTTCGCGCATGACCCGGCCGCGGCGGACGTCGCGGCGGTGGAGCGGGACTGCTCAGTCATCCGGCCGCATGCCGGGCACCTGATCTTCTTCGACGGACGGCAGCACCCGCATTATGCGCGGCCCCTAGCCAGCGAATCCGATGTGCGGATCGTGGCCGTCATGAACTTCTACACCGAGTCCTGGCCTGAATCGACCCGCCCCGCGGAGCTGAAGCGTCCCCTGTACGGCCGGGCCTGACCGCTGGCTGGTCAGCGAACGCGGGCCAGCGGAGCCACGGCTGACGTGCTGCTGATGGTGGCGCTACCGAGGACGGCGTCGCCGGCGTACAGGACGGCAGCCTGGCCCTTGGCCACACCGCGGGCCGGGTAATGCAGCCGGATACGCAACTCCTCGCCGTCGAGCCAGGCCGAGCAGGAATGCACGTCACCGTGCGCCCGCAGTTGCACCAGGCAATCGAGGGGCTCCATCGGCGGGACACAGCCGGTCCAGACCGGTCGTTCCGCGGTGATCTCGCTGACCTCAAGCCCCTCGGCGGAGCCGACGGTGACGGTCCTGGTCACCGGCTCGATGTCGAGCACGTAGCGAGGGCGGCCGTCGGCGGCCGGCTGGCCGACACGCAGGCCGCGGCGCTGGCCGACGGTGAAGGCATAGGCGCCGTCGTGCTCACCCAGGACGGCTCCCGACTGGTCGACGATCGGCCCGGGCTCCCGGCCGAGGCGCCCGGCCAGGAAGCCCTTGGTGTCGCCGTCGGCGATGAAGCACACGTCGTGGCTGTCCGGCTTGTCCGCCACCGCCAGCCCGCGCCTGGCCGCCTCGGCGCGCACCTGGTCCTTCGGCGTGTCGCCGAGCGGGAAGATGGCGCCTCTGAGCTGAGCCGAGGTGAGCACGGCCAGCACGTAGGACTGATCTTTGGCCGGGTCAGCGGCCCGGTGCAGGATGCCGTCGCGGATCCGCGCATAGTGGCCGGTGCACACCGCGTCGAAGCCGAGCGCCAGCGCGCGGTCCAGCACGGCGGTGAACTTGATCTTCTCGTTGCAGCGCAGGCAGGGGTTCGGAGTGCGGCCCGCGGAGTACTCGGCGACGAAGTCCTCCACCACGTCGTGGTGGAAGCGCTCGGCCAGGTCCCAGACGTAGAACGGGATGCCGATCACGTCGGCGGCACGCCGCGCGTCGCGTGCGTCCTCCAGCGTGCAGCAGCCGCGGGCGCCGGTCCGGTAGGACTTCGGGTTCGCCGACAGGGCCAGGTGGACGCCGGTCACCTCGTGACCTGCATCCACCACCCGAGCCGCGGCCGTCGCGGAGTCCACCCCGCCCGACATGGCCGCGAGCACCTTCAGTCCGCTCATCGCCTCCAGGCTACGCGCCAGCGCTCACCACGACCGCCCCCTTGCTGCCGCGGGCCCAGCCGCGGGTCCAGGCGTAACATGGGGATACGCAGAGTGGCCGCGAGGTGCATGAGGCTGCGATGAGACCACGGTGGCGCCGGCAGAACCTGGTGATGTGGCACTCCTCCACCGCGCCTGCAGGCCGGTACGGCGCTCCGACGGGCACGCGGCCCGGGCGGCGCACCCGGCGGAGCCGCAGCTGGATCCGTACTGCCGCGCTGTTCGCGGTCATCGGCCTGGTGGGTCTGGCGCGGGCCGTGCGCAGCCGGCGGGGGGCCACGCTGGTGCTGGCCGGGGCCGGGGTCACGGCGGCCGGGAGCATTCTTCCCAGCGGGGTGGTCGTCATCTTCGGGATGCTGGTCCTGCTGCGGGGAGTAGCGGTGGTCCTCGGGGTGTCAGAGCCGCATCGCGGCCCCCATGGCGCAGCCGCGCGCGGGGTGGATGTCTTCGGATTCGGGACCCCGGTCAGCGAGCTGCGGCCCGGCGGGCCCGGGCCACGACGTCGCCGATGACGGCGGCTAGGGCGTCCACGTCGTCCTGAGTGGAGGTGTGGCCGAGCGAGAAGCGGAGGGAGCCGCGGGCGCGTACGTCGTCGGCGCCCATCGCGAGCAGCACGTGACTGGGCTCCGCTACCCCGGCGGTGCAGGCCGAGCCGGTGGAGCAGGCGATCCCGTTCGCGTCGAGCAGCATGAGCAGGGCATCGCCGTCGCAACCTGGGAAAGAGAAGTGCGCGTTTCCCGGAAGCCTGCGCTCTCCCGGCGGCGGCCCGTTCAGCACGACATCGGGTACGGCGGCCAGCACCTGGCGCACCAGGTCATCCCGCAGCGCGGTCAGCCGCTTCGCCTCGTCCTGCAGGTTCTGCGCGCAGACCCCGGCGGCCACCGCGAACGCCCTGATCGCGGGCGTATCGAGCGTGCCGGAGCGAATGTCCCGCTCCTGGCCGCCGCCGTGCAGCACCGGGACGGGCTCGGTGCCGCGGGCCACGATCAGTGCCCCGACGCCGACCGGGCCCCCCAGCTTGTGGCCGGTGACGGTGAGCGCGTCCGCGCCGCTGGCCGCGAAGTCGACCGGCAGTTGCGCGGCGGCCTGCACCGCGTCGGTGTGGAACGGTATGCCGTACTCGTGCGCCACGGCGGCGAGCTCGCTGACCGGCTGGATCGTGCCGACTTCGTTGTTGGCCCACATCACGCTGACGAAGGCCACCAGGCCGGGAGCCTGGGCGAGGGCGGCACGCAGCGCCTCCTGGCGCACCCCGCCCTCGGTGTCGACGCCGAGCCAGATCGCCTCGGCGTCCTGGGTTTCCTCCAGCCAGCGGACCGAGTCGAGCACCGCGTGATGCTCGGCCGCGGTCGTCAGTACCCGCCGCCGAGCATCGCCGGGTCCGTTCCGGCGCGCCCAGTACAGGCCCTTGACGGCGAGGTTGTCCGCCTCGGTGCCGCCGCTGGTGAAGACCACCTCGCTCGGCCGGGCGCCGAACACCTCGGCGAGCTGCTCCCTGGACTCCTCCACCACCCGGCGGGCGCGCCTGCCCGCGGAGTGCAGCGATGACGGGTTGCCGAGCCGGGCGAGCTCCTCGGTCATCGCGGCGATCGCTTCAGGCCGCATCGGCGTGGTGGCCGCGTGATCCAGGTACACGGACCTGCTGCTCTGCGAACTCATGACTGCAGTACAGCCTAGCCGGGGCGGCGATACGTATGTAACGGGCGAATCGTGAGCCGGCTCAGCGAGGACTCAGATCTGCTTGCGCTTGCCGATCTCGTCCAGAAGCTGAGGGACCACCTTGAACAGGTCGCCGACCACCCCGAAGTCGGCCAGCTCGAAGATCGGCGCCTCGGGGTCCTTGTTCACGGCGACGATCGTCTTGGAGGTCTGCATCCCGGCCCGGTGCTGGATCGCACCGGAGATGCCGATCGCCATGTACAGCTGGGGCGAGACGGTCTTGCCGGTCTGGCCGACCTGGAACTGGTGCGGGTACCAGCCGGCGTCGGTCACTGCGCGCGACGCGCCGACCGCCGCGCCCAGCGCGTCCGCGAGCTGCTCGATGACACCGAAGCCTTCGGCACCGCCGGTGCCGCGGCCGCCAGAGACCACGATGGACGCCTCGGTCAGATCCGGACGGTCGCTGCGCTGCGCCACCACGCGCCCGGTGATCTTGGCGCCGCTGGCCGCGGCGGCCAGCGATACGGGCGAGAGCTCCGCCGCGCCGCTGGCCGGCTCGGGCGCGACCGAATGCGGGCGCACCGCGACGATGGGCGTTCCTCGCGTGACCCGGGAGTGCACCACCGTCGCCCCGCCGAAGATGGACTGCTCAGCGACCGGCTTCCCGTCCTGGTCCGGTGTGAGGTCCACGGCATCGGTGAGCAGTCCTGAGTCCGTCTTGACCGCCAGCCTGGCGGCGATTTCCTTGCCCTCGGCCGTCCCGGCGATCAGCACGAGCGCGGGCGCCTTGTCCTTGACCAGCTGAGCGAGCAGCTCCGCGGTCGGCGCGACGACGTAATCGTCGAAGACCGCGCCGTCGGCCGTGTAGATGCGGGCCGCGCCGAACTCCGCGCAACGCTGCTGCGCCTGCTCGGCACCGGCTCCCGCCACTACGACCGCAGGTTCGCCGAACCTGCGCGCGAGCGTGATCAGCTCGCAGGTGACCTTGTTCACCTCGCCGTCCACGTGCTCCGCGAGCACCAGGATCTCAGCCACGCCGCCTCCCTGTCTGCCTCAGACGAACTTCTGCGCGGCGAGGAAGTCGGCGACCTTGACGCCGCCGTCGCCTTCGTCCTTGACGATCACGCCCGCCTGCCGCGGCGGCCGCTGGGCGAAATCCACCACCTCGGTGGCCGCTCCGGCCAGCCCGACTGCAGCGGGGTCAATCCCCGCGTCGGCCAGGGCGAGCGTGCGGACCGGCTTCTTCTTCGCCGCCATGATTCCCTTGAAGGACGGGTAGCGGGGTTCGTTGATCTTCTCGACCACGCTTATCACCGCGGGGAGCGAGGCCTCCACCTCGTGGTAGCCGTCGTCCGAGACGCGGTGGATGCGGATCACCGATCCGTCGATCTCCACCTTGCTGGCCAGCGAGACCTGCGGCACATCCAGGCGCTCGGCCAGCATGGCGGCCATCACGCCCATCCTGGCGTCGGTCGACTCAGAACCGCAGATCACCAGGTCGAAGCCGATCTGGCCGAGCACCTGGGCCAGCGCGTACGAGGTGGACAGGGCATCGGAACCGGCCAGGCCGTCGTCCAGCAGATGCACCGCCTGGTCCGCACCCATCGACAGCGCCTTGCGGATCGATTCCGCAGCCTTCTCCGGACCCATGGCCAGGATGGTGACCTCGGCTTCGGCCCCCGCCTCGCGCTGTGCCTCGGCGATCTGCAGGCCCTCCTCGATGGCGTACTCGTCAATCTCGTTGATGAGCCCGTCCACCGACGCACGGTCCAGCGTGGAGTCTGAGGGCCTGAGCTTGCGTTCAGCCGCGGTGTCAGGCACCTGCTTGACGCAGACGACGATGTTCATGAACGACGCCGACCTCCTTCATTGCTCGCCTACAGCCTGCCAAACCACCTGACGCCACCCGGCAGCGGGTCCGCGGGGACCATGTTACTCGTTAGTAGCAAGCAGGTGCTTGCCACGCGGCCAGCGACCCGTTAGCCTACATCGGCGTTCTCGAAGTACGGGAGTGAGTATCGTTGGGGAACGTCTAACGGGAGGAACGGGAGGAGTCGTCCTTTGCCTCGGGTCACCGTCATCGGGACCGGATATCTCGGGCTCACACACGCCGTCTGCCTGGCCGATCTCGGCCATGAGGTGCTGGCGATCGATGTCGACCAAGAGAAGATCGCGAAGGCCGCGAACGGCGAGGCCCCGTTCTTCGAACCCGGCCTGCAACCGCTGCTGCGCAAGAACCTCGACTCGGGCAGGCTCCGGTTTACCACGTCGTTCGCCGAGATCGGCGACTTCGGCCACATCCACTTCCTGTGCGTGGGGACTCCCGAGGGCGAATCCGGCCGGGCCGACCTGGGCTTCGTCTATTCCGCGGTCGACGTGCTGGCACCGCACCTGACCTCGCCGTGCCTGGTCGTAGGCAAGTCGACCGTCCCGGTGGGGACGGCGCGGCAGGTGATGAGCCGGATCCAGGCGGTCGCCCCGGCCGGTCAGGGTGTCGAGCTGGCCTGGAATCCGGAGTTCCTGCGGGAGGGCTTCGCGGTGCAGGACAGCCTGACGCCTGACCGGGTCGTGCTGGGCGTGACGTCCGGCCGGGCCGAGCCCCTGATGCGTGAGGTCTACGCGAGGCCGCTGGCGGCGGGAATCCCGCTGCTGGTGATGGACCTGGAGACCGCCGAGCTGGTCAAGGTGGCGGCGAACGCGTTCCTCGCGACCAAGATCTCCTTCATCAACGCCATGGCCGAGGTCTGCGAGCAGGCGGGCGCGGACGTGATACCGCTGGCTGAGGCCCTAGGACATGACGCGCGGATCGGCCGCAGATTCCTTTCGCCGGGGCTCGGCTTCGGTGGCGGCTGCCTGCCCAAAGACATCCGCGCCTTCCGGGCCACCGCCTCTTCGCTCGGAGTCGATTCGGTGGTCAGCCTGCTGACCACCGTGGACGCCATCAACGAGGGCCGGCGTGACCGGGTGGTCGCCCTGGCCCGGGACATCGTTGGAGGCAGGCTGGCCGGGAAGCGGGTGGCTGTGCTCGGCGTGGCGTTCAAGCCCAACAGCGACGACGTCCGGGATTCCGCCAGCCTGGCCGTCTGTGACCGCCTCACGGCCGAGGGCGCGATCGTGTCCGTCCATGACCCGGTGGCCATACCCAACGCGGTCAAGGTGCAGCCCGGCCTGCGGTACGCACGATCGGTGCCGGAGGCGGCCGAGGGCGCCGATCTGGTGCTCCATCTCACCGAGTGGTCCGACTACCAGGCCATCGATCCCGCCATGCTCGCCCGCGTGGTGACCGAACGAGTGATCATCGACGCGCGGTGCTGCCTGGACGCGGGATGGTGGCGCGACGCTGGCTGGTCGGTGCACGTCCTCGGCCGGCTGCGCTAGCCCGGGCCGGCGCCGATCCGCTCGGCGGCCTCGACCACGTTGGCCAGCAACATGGCGCGGGTCATCGGGCCGGCACCGCCCGGCATGGGGGCCAGCCATCCGGCCACCTCCGCCACATCGGGGGCGGCGTCGCCGACCAGCCCGGCCTCGGTACGGGTGATCCCGACGTCGATCACGGCCGCGCCCGGCTTGACCATGGCCGCGGTGAGCAGGCCGGGCCGCCCGGCCGCCACCACCACGATGTCCGCGGTCCTGGTGTGCGCAGCAAGATCCTTGGTCCCGGTGTGACACAAGGTGACGGTGGCGTTCTCGGTACGCCTGGTCAGCAGCAGGCCCAGCGCCCGGCCCACGGTGATGCCGCGGCCGATGACGGTGACGTCGGCGCCCGAGATGGCCACGCCGTAGTGACGCAGCAGGTACACGATGCCTCGCGGCGTGCACGGCAGCGGGCCCGGCTCGCCCAGGACCAGCTGGCCCAGGTTGACCGGATGCAGGCCGTCCGCGTCCTTGGCCGGATCCATCCGGTGCAGGACGGCATGGGCGTCCAGCCCGGCAGGCAGCGGCAGCTGGACGATATAACCGGTGCAGTCCGGATCGGCGTTCAGCTCGTCGACCGCCGCCTCCACCTGCTCCTGGGTCGCGTCGGCGGGCAGCTGCCGCCGGATCGACGCGATCCCCACCTGCGCGCAGTCCCGGTGCTTGCCGTTCACGTAGGCGCGGCTGCCAGGATCGTCACCCACCAGCACCGTGCCCAGCCCGGGCCTGATGCCGCGCGCGGCCAGCGCGGCCGCCCGCTGGGCCAGGTCAGCTCGTATCTGCGCGGCGACGGCCTTCCCGTCAAGTATCCGTGCGGTCACGGGTGGTCCTCCGGATCAGTGGCGTGCGGCGGATCAGTGATAGAAGTGGCGGACTCCGGTGAAGTAGAGCGCCACCCCCGCAGCCTGGGCGGCGGTGACGGTCAGGTGGTCGCGGATCGAGCCGCCGGGTTCGGCCACCGCGCGCACCCCGGCCTCGGCCAGGATCTCGAAGCCGTCGGGGAACGGGAAGTACGCGTCGCTGGCCGCGACCGAGCCCGCGGCCCGGTCCCCGGCCCGCATGACGGCCAGCCGGGCCGAGTCCACCCGGTTGACCTGGCCCATGCCGATGCCCACCGAGGCACCACCTGACGCGAGCAAGATGGCGTTCGATTTGACCGAACGGCACGCCTTCCACGCGAACGCGAGGTCGGCCAGCTCGGCGGGGCTGGCCGGGTCACCCGCCCTGAGCTCCCAGTTCGCCGGATCATCGCCCGGCTCGGTCACGCGGTCCACGGATTGCAGCAAGATCCCGCCGCTCACCGGCCGCCATTCCGTGGCCGCGGCGGCCCGCGGCGGGGCGCACCGGATCAGCCGGACGTTCTTGCTCGCGGACAGGATGTCCAGCGCATCGTGGTCGAAATCGGGCGCGATCACCACCTCGGTGAACACCTCGGCAATCTGCCGGGCCAGCTCGGCGGTCACCGGGCCGTTGGCCGCTATCACGCCGCCGAAGGCTGAGGCCGGGTCGCAGGCGTGTGCCTTGGCGTGCGCGTGGGCGAGATCAGTGCCGACCGCGATCCCGCAGGGGTTGGAGTGCTTGATGATGGCTATGCACGGCTGGGCGAAGTCGTACGCGGCACGCCGGGCCGCATCGGCGTCCACGTAGTTGTTGTAGGACATGGCCTTTCCGTGCAGGAGGTCCGCGGCCGCGATACCGCCGGCCGGCCCGGGCTGGGCGTACAGGGCCGCGCGCTGGTGCGGATTCTCGCCGTAGCGCAGCACGTCGGCCCGCCGCCACCAGGCGCCCGCCACGCTAGGCCAGCCGGCCTCACGCGCGATCTCATCGGGGGCGTAGGCGGACGCGAACCAGGAGGCGACGGCCATGTCGTAGGCGGCGGTGTGAGCGAACGCCTCTGCGGCCAGGGCGCGGCGCTGATCCAGCGTGAATCCGCCTTCGGCCAGCGCCGCGAGCACGTCCGCATACCTGGACGGCGCGACCACGACGGCCACCGAGCCATGATTCTTGGCGGCGGCCCTGACCATGGCGGGGCCGCCGATGTCGATCTGCTCGACGCACCGCTCCGGCGAGGCGCCGGATGCCACCGTCGCCTCGAACGGGTACAGGTTCGACACCAGGAGCTGGAACGGCTCGATACCGAGCTGCGCCAGCTGCGTCTCGTGCTCGGCGTTCGCGGCATCCGCCAGCAGGCCCGCGTGCACCCTGGGATGCAGTGTCTTCACCCTGCCGTCCAGGCACTCGGGGAAACCGGTCAGCTCCTCCACGCGGGTGACCGGCACCCCGGCCGCGCTGATCCTGGCCGCGGTGCTGCCGGTGGAGGTGAGCTCGACGCCGGCCGCGTGCAGCCCGCGGGCCAGATCTTCCAGGCCGGTCTTGTCGTAGACGCTGATCAGCGCCCGCCTGATCGGGATCCTGGTCACGTTCCGATCCTCACCTTCCTGCCGTGGACGGACCAGCCTTCGCGGACCATCCTGCCCACCGTGCTGACGAGCAACGCCCGTTCGGTCACCTTGATCCGCTCGTGCAGGGTCGCCTCGTCGTCATCGTCCGTCACCGGAACGCAGGCCTGGGCCACGATGGGTCCGGCGTCCACCCCCTCGTCGACGAGGAACACGGTACAGCCGGTGACCTTGACCCCATGGGCCAGCGCATCGCGCACGCCGTGCGTTCCGGGGAATGACGGCAGCAGCGCCGGGTGCGTGTTCAGGCAACGGCCGCCGAAGGAGCCGAGAAACGGCGGCCCGACGAGTTTCATGAACCCGGCCAGGACGATCAGGTCGGGTGCGTGGCTGGCGCATGCGCCGGCCAGCGCCGCGTCCCAGTCCCGGCGAGCCGGGTAATCTGCCACCCGGACGGTGAAGGCGGGAATGCCGGCCTGGCCGGCCCGGGCCAGCGCGTTGATCATGCCCCGGTCCGCGCCGACCGCGACCACCTGTGCCCCGAAATCCGCGTCGCGGCACGCGTTGATCAGGGCCTGAAGGTTGGTCCCCTCGCCGGAGACCAGCACCACCAGCCGTGCGACCATGCGGACACCCTAAGGCACGTGACCGGATACTCATCTGAGAGTGCAAAATAGACTCCCATGGCCAGATACCAGCCCCCAGGCGGGCGCGGAACACAACCTCGGGGCATGCTGCCGGCCCGGCAGCTGCCGCCACCGGATCCCGCGCTGCGTCAGCGCGCGCTGGTGGCGTTCTCGCTGGGCGTGCTCAGCCTGCTCGGCCTGGCCTTCGGGCTCGGCAACCTGAGCCGCAGCATGTACGTGGCTGTGTTGTCCCTGCTGTTCGCCGTGACGGCTATCTGGCTCGGGGTCTGGACGAACCGGAGTGCTCGGCACAACGGCACGGCCCGGCCGCGCGGGGCGGTCAGCGGGATCGTGCTGGGCGGGTTCGGACTCGCGTTCAGCACGTTGTGGCTGCTGGCCCTGGCGATGTTCTGGCCCCAGCTGAGCACGTATAACAACTGCATGAGCGGCGCCAATACGGTGGCCGCTCAGCAGGCGTGCCACACCGCGTTCACCAACTCGGTAGGCGGCGAGATCAGCGTCCTGGAGGGTGGTGGCCGTTGAGTACGGCGCGATGGCGTTCGTTCCGGACTCACCGTAACGGGTCCTGATCATCGGGGTCCGAGGCCGCCCACGGATTCAGGTAGATCCGGTGGCCGCCCGCGTCGTCGGCCTCGTCGATGATGCCCGGCGCGACAGCGGCGACCGCAGGCTGCCTACCCGCGGCCGCGGAGCCTGCGTCCCCGGCTGCGGCAGAATGGTTCCCGGCCTTGCGCGCGGCGGCACGGCGCAGGATCAGCCAGTTCACGGCACCCGCGGTCAGCGCGGCCGTCACGCCGGTTTCCAGCACGGCCACCAGGCCGACCTGCCAGCCGGACGGGCCCACCGCGGCGAGGCGGCCGTCGCCGAGCGGGCCGCCCGAGAACGCCGCCGCCAGGCCGGCCAGAACACCGGTGGCCGCCCCCGTGACGAATCCCCAGAGCGGAGCCGCCTCCAGGCTCGGCGTGGGCGCGATGCGTATCGTCACGACCCCGCCGAACACGCCCGCCAGATACGGCACCGCGAGCACCAGGATCGGCACCCAGCTCGGGCCGGCCGCCCGGGCGCCTGACGGCAGCGCGGCGAGCATCGGGAAGGCGGGTACCGCGCCGAGCGACGAACCGGTAGGAGCGACCACGGTGCCGGTGCCGAAGGCGAATCCGGGACCGAGCGCATAGGCGACGGCCCAGATGATGGCGTTCGGAAGGTAAGCAAGCTGAGCGAGCAGCAGCAGCGCCGCGCCGGTCAGGCCGGGGTCCAGCGCGTCGCTGGCCGCCCTGACCGTCGGCAGGTGCGTCAGCAGGGATCCGCCGGCCAGTACCGCGCCCGCCGCGACCAGGATGGCCGCGGACCCCAGCATGCCCAGCACGATCGATCGGGGCCGGGCCGGCATCAGGCTGGCCAGCCGCGACCAGGGCGCCAGCCCGCGGGCGGCGCCGAGCCCGCCCGCCACCACGGCGAGCAGGAAAGAAGCGGCCACCGCCTGCACCAGGGAAGGCGAGGCTTGCGGGGTCCTGCTCGCCACCGCGAGCGCGCCGGCCAGCAGCGTGTAGGGCAGCGAGAGCGCCACGGCCACGTAGCCGACGTGCCGCAGCCGGGTCACGCCGCCCGCCCGTACCACCCAGCGCCCAGCCAAGGCGAGCAGCGCACCCGGGATGACCACCAGCCCGAGCGGGAGCATGCCGATCCGGCCGACGCCGTGCACCGTAAAGCCGACGTGATGCGCGACCAGCCACAGCAGGGCAGCCGTACGCAGCACCCCGCCCAGCCCGCTGCCCACGCCCACGTGCGGAGCGGTGATCCAGCCGATCGCGGTGAGCGTGGTCAGCACGGCCAGGCCGCTGGCGGCGGCGGCACAGGCGGCGATGCCGCCGGTGACGACCAGCGGCCGCGCGGGCCGCGTTCTGGGCTCCGGCACGGGCCCTGAGTGCTCCCCGGAACCGGCCCGCGGACCCTCAGGCTCGGGAGCCTGGCGGGTTTCTGCGGAAACACTCACACACCCGATCCTGACCCTGATCAGCGCCCGGCCTGCGGAGGCGCGCCGGACCGGCTTGGACACCGGCCGGCAGGGCCGGGCCGGAACGTTGCGGCGGTGTGACGGTTATTACCGTGTCAGCGCCACATCGTCCCGGTCGCGAGGCTCTCGGTGGCCCGGGCTAGCACCGCTAGAACAGACTGCGGACCAGGGCGGCGGTCTCGCTGGGGGTCTTGCCCACGCGGACTCCGGCCTTCTCCAGCGCTTCCTTCTTGGCTTGGGCGGTACCCGAGGACCCGGAGATGATCGCGCCGGCGTGTCCCATCGTCTTACCCTCCGGCGCGGTGAAGCCGGCCACGTAGCCGACCACCGGCTTGGTCACGTGCTGCTCGATGAAGGCTCCGGCACGCTCCTCGGCGTCGCCGCCGATCTCGCCGATCATCACGATGGCGTCGGTCTCCGGGTCCTCCTGGAACGCCTGCAGGCAGTCGATGTGCGTGGTCCCGATCACCGGGTCACCACCGATGCCGACGGCCGTGGAGAAGCCTATGTCGCGCAGCTCGTACATCATCTGGTAGGTCAGCGTGCCCGACTTGGAGACCAGGCCGATCCTGCCCTCGGTGGTGATGTCCGCCGGGATGATGCCGGCGTTGGACTTGCCGGGGGAGGCGACGCCCGGGCAGTTCGGCCCGATGATCCGGGTCTGGTTTCCGGCCTCGACGGCGCGCGCCCAGAATTCCGCGGTGTCGTGCACGGGGATGCCCTCGGTGATCACGATGCACAGCGGGATACGGGCCTCGATCGCCTCGATCACCGCGTCCTTGGTGCCCGACGCGGGAACGAACACCACGGACACATCGGCTCCGGTGGCGGCCATGGTGTCGGCGACCGTACCGAACACCGGGACCTCGGTCCCGTTCAGCTCGACGGTCTGGCCCGCCTTGCGGGGGTTGGTGCCGCCCACGATATTCGTGCCCGCGGCCAGCATGCGGGCACCGTGCCTGCGCCCCTCGGAACCGGTGATGCCCTGGATCATGACCCGGCTCTGGCCGTTCAGGAAGATGGCCACCTCATGCTCCCTTCGCTGCCAGTTCCGCGGCCCGGCGGGCCGCTCCGTCCATTGTCGCCACCTGCTCCACCACTCCGATGGCCGCATCGTCCAGGATGCGCCTGCCTTCGGCGGCGTTGTTCCCGTCGAGCCGGACCACCACCGGACGGTCCACCTGCTCGCCGCGTGATTCCAGCATGGCGACCGCCGAGACGATCCCGTTGGCCACCGCGTCGCACGAGGTGATCCCGCCGAACACGTTGACCAGGACGCAGCGGACGCTCGGGTCGGACAGCACGATCTCCAGGCCGTTCGCCATCACCTCGGCCGATGCCCCGCCGCCGATGTCGAGGAAGTTGGCCGGCTTGATCCCGCCGAACTGCTGGCCTGCGTAGGCCACCACGTCGAGGGTGGACATCACCAGGCCGGCCCCGTTGCCGATGATGCCGACCTCCCCGTCAAGCTTGACGTAATTGAGGTGCTTCTCCTTCGCCCTGGCCTCGATGGGGTCCGTGCTGCTGAGATCATTGAACCTGGCGTGCTGCTGCCGGAACGCCGCATTCTCATCCAGCGTCACCTTGCCGTCGACCGCCAGCACGGATCCGTCTTCGGTGAGCGCCATCGGGTTGACCTCGACCAGCGTGGCGTCCTCGTCGGTGAACATCGACCACAGCCGCTCGGCCAGCAGCGCGGCCCCGTCCGCGGCTCCGGCCGGGATGCGGCCCGCGGCGATGATCTCCGCCGCCTTGGCGTGGTCGACGCCGGTCAGCGGCGACACGGGAATCCTGGCCACCGCGTCCGGATTGCTGTGGGCGACCTCTTCGATCTCCATTCCGCCCTGCACCGAGCAGATGGACAAGAAGGTGCGGTTCGCCCGGTCCAGCAGGATAGACAGGTAATACTCGGCCGCGATGTCGCTGGCCTGGGCGATCAGCACCGTGTGGACCGTGTGCCCCTTGATGTCCATGCCCAGGATCTGGCTGGCCTTGGCATAGGCATCATCCGGGTCCTCGGCCAGCTTCACGCCGCCGGCTTTCCCGCGTCCGCCCGTCTTCACCTGGGCCTTCACCACGACCAGCGGGTGGCCCTGCGCGGCGAACCGAGCCGCGATCTCGCGTGCTTCCTCGGCCGTATGGGCGACCTGGCCAGCCTGCACAGGGACGCCGTACTCGGCGAACAGTTCCTTCGCCTGATACTCAAACAGGTCCACGCCTAATCTCCACCATTTCTACTGGTCACAAGATCCCGCTAGCCCAACTGGTAAGCCTAACGGTTCAGCTTTGGCCTCCGTCGGTCAGTCCATGGCCGGCCTGGTGCAGCCCCGACCGCGCCGTGAACGACCTCCCGCAGCCGGGCCCGCCGGTCAGCACCGCGACCTTTAACGTCAGGGCTTCCATGGCGAGTTCGACCGGGCTTAGGGGCCGGACCAGCGGGAAGGCGTCGTGCAGGGCTACGCCGGGCTGGGCGATGATCCTCGGGTCCCGGCCCGCGTGCGGCCACGAGGCAGCGTGGACCAGGAAGGGGTGGCAGACGAAGACGTCCCCGGCGCGGCCGGTAACCAGCGCCGTCGCCCGGGCCGCGCTGGCCTGCGCGGCCAGCTGAGCCGCCTGCGCGAACGGCATTCCTTCATCGCCGGCAGGCGCCAGGATGCGCGCGGCATCCCGGTGCGAGCCGGGCCGCACCCGGGTTGGCGCGCTGTCGTTGTCCACGTCGCTGAACAAGTACAGGGCCAGCAGCCCGCGTGCCCGGGACCGGTAGTTGACCCACGGCTGGCCGTCCTTGGCGTAGCTGGACTCGATGTGCCATCCGGCGTCCCCGGGATCGGCCCGGCTGGGGAACCGCACGGGGATCGTCCCGCCGACGCCGCGCCTGCGCCACCACCGGCCTGCTCCGATCAGCTGGTCGAACGCTTCCCATAGGACAGGCTGAGTGCCGGCAGCGGCGAACGCATCGCTTTCTGGGCAGGGGATGCGCACGACCGGATCCCGCCACGTGGACGGATCCTCGCGCAGCACGCCGCGGTCGCCGAGCGCAAACCAGATCTCCTCCTGGCAGGCCAGCAGCACGTCGGCGGGCACCGCGCCCCGGACGGCGACGAAACCCTGCGCGACGAACGAGTCGATCTCGGCTTGGCTGAGCACGCTGCCAGGCTGGCACGCCGCTGGGCGTCACCGCCAGCGAATAAACCCGGTCTCCTGGACGCCCGCTGCCTGCGGCTGGCGAGGATCAGGGGCTCCCCCCCATCCGGCTCATTAGCTCGGCCACGGAAATTCCGTACCGGTCACCGAACTCGCTGAGCTGCTCCATTTCGACGGGATCGGGGAGAACCCGGGCCGCCTCATCGGCTTCATGCACGTATCCCAGGCGGCGCAGTGTGTCAACCACCCACTGCCTGTCCTGTCCCATGGCTACCACCAAGCCTTCCGGTAAGGTCACCTGACTCGAGCCTAATTCCAGCGGATCGTACGGCCGTTCGCGGGCGCCCAGGCGCCCGCCGAACTCGCGCAGCCGGATTACGCGGGACGGGCGGGGCCGGCGCCGGCATGTGCGGTGGTGACCACGTCATCGGCCGGCGACGGCGTGCGCTGCTGGCCCAGCGGCCCGCGACGGAGCAGCACGCCGCCCACGACTGCGCCGCTGGCCAAGATGGTGTTCAGCAGCGAGGTCTCGACCGAGCCGCCGAGCAGCTGACCTGTGGTGACGGCCGTCAATTGAATCAAAAATAAATTCGTTTACATAGGATTATACTGTATGAACCTGCTATAATGTGCTTCATACGGGGTGGTTCAGGTCTCTTTCTTCCGAACGGAGCGTGGTGCATGCGCCCGGACCCGCTGCGCGACCCAGGCGAGGACGGCCAGGAGCCGGACGCCGGGCTGCCGCCGGCCGGGCCGGGCGCCGGGCCTGGGCAGCAGGGCCTGTTCCTGTGCCTGCCCGCCGGATCCCTGGACACCGACCGGTTCACCCAGTCCGGCCCGTCCGCGGACATGCCGCCGGACCCGCTGCTGGCCACGATCATCGACACCGTCACCGGCCAGGACAGGAAGGGCCTGGCCGGGCTATCGGATGACCAGCTGATCGGCGTCATCGCGGCGGTCCGGCGGCTGGAATCCCGCGCCGCCTGGTACCTGATGGCCGCAGTCGGGGAATTCACCGCCTGAACATAGGCGTGGCTTCCCCGCCATTCGCTACCGTGCGAGGATGGTGCCCGAGCTGCGCGGTGGGCGCACCGCCGGGCCACCAGGGCATCGGCAATTAAAGGGAGTGGGGGGATCGGCCATGGGTGGGCTGCAATCAGTGGCTCGGCGGAGCTGTGCCCGGATTTGGCTGGCTACGGTGCTGGCATTGGCCGCTGCCGGGGCGGGGTCGGTGACGGCGGTCGCCGCGTCTCCGCCGGTTCCGGCGGCGGCGCAGGCGAGTTTGGACTGGACGCAGTACCTGCATGGCCCGCAGCACGACTCGCTGAGCCTGGCCACGGCGTTCACCCCGTCGAACGCAGCGTCGGCGAGCCAGATCTGGCACTGGCAGCCGCCGGCGATCAAGGGCAAGCCCGCGCCCCGCCTGGACGCCAGCCCGACCGTGGCCGCTGGGCGGGTGTACATCGGTGCCCAAAGCGGCGGTTTCTACGCGCTGAACGAGGCAACGGGCGCAGTGGCGTGGAGCCGGCAGCTCGACACCGAGCCGAGCGTGACCTGCCCGGCGCGGGGCATCACCGCGACGGCGGCCGTCGAGCCGGACCCGGTGACCGGCACGAGCACCGTGTACGTGTCGGGCGCACGCTACAGCTACGCGCAGAACGCCGCGACCGGCGGGCTGGTGTGGAAGACCGAGATCGGGCCGCCAAGCTCGGCCCACCCGGATGCCTACTACAACTGGTCATCGCCGACGGTGGTCGACGGCCACGTCTACGTGGGCCTGTCATCCAGTTGCGACGACCCGCTGATCCGCGGCGGGCTGGTCGAACTCGACCAGCACACCGGCCAGGTGCTGCACACGTGGTACTCGGTGCCCGCCGGATCGATCGGCGGCAGCATCTGGTCCAGCGCCGCGGCATCATCTGATGGCAGCGATGTGTGGGTCTCGACCGGCAACGAATGCGATCCCACCATCAACACCTGCCCGTCGGGCGACCAGATCGGGCACTCGCTGTCGATCGTGCACCTGTCTTCGTCACTGGCGCTGCTGCAGGCCTGGCAGGCGCCGGGAACTGTCGGCCACGGCCATGACTGGGATTTCGGCTCCTCGCCCACCCTGTTCGGCAGCGGCAGCCCGCCGTCCGACGTGGGTGCGTGCAACAAAGATGGCCTGTACTACGCCCTTGCCGCGAACCCCCTGGGCAGCACGCCCATATGGACCGACACCATCGGCGCCCCCGCCCACTCCAACGACTCATGCCTGGCCAGTTCGGTCTGGAACGGGCCGAACGGCACCTTGTATATCAGCGGCGATCCCACCACCATCGGCGGCACCAGCTTCGGCGGATCGGTCCGCCAGGTCAACCCGGCGACCGGCGCTTACATCTGGCAGACCGGCCTGCCCTGCGCGGTGATGGGCACCCCCTCGCTGGACAGCGCCGGGGTGCTCGCCGCCGGTACCTACAACTGCCCCTCGGGCAGCGCCCCCGGCGCCTACCTGATCAACGCCGCCACCGGCGCCATCCTCCAGCCTCTCCCGGTCGGCGGCAGCCGCGTGTTCGGCCAGCCGGCCTTCGCCCAGGGCACCCTCTTCGTCGCCACTGAAACACACGGCCTTTACAACTTCGCCCCGTGATCCCAGCGGCGGTGGACTTGCCTGGCAGCCGCGAGACACGTGCTAGCGGTCACTAACCAGGCCTCAGCCACAGCGCACTCCCAGCTCGGAGCCGGGGAACGTACCGGTGTGGTACCGGGATGCATTCAGCCGTGCGCAGGGGCTACCGGTCTCCCCTGCGAGTCACATGGGTACGTGCCGCGGCGGCTATCCTGCCGCAAGGGGGGTGTCCCGCGAGCCAACCCAGCATCGCCGAACGTGTGTCATTTTAGGAGACACACGCCGCTGTGCCGGCACCACCATCGCTGTAAGCAGGCCGAAGGGCGGCGGCTGGAACAGCCAGAACCAGGCGTCTTGGTCTGGCACACCCCCGCGGGCCGCACCTACGTCACCAGACCCACGGTCTACCCGACCTAGCCGACGGGTCCAGGTCTCCGCTCACCACTCCGCCGGGGAACTGGTCAGGCAGCTATCGGAGCAGGTTCCGGCGCTCGGTCCGCGACGAGCTGGCGCTACCGGCACCGCCTGGGTCAGGCATCAGACCGGGCGGACGTGACTGCCCCAGATACCGGTGGGATGCACCCGGATAAAGTGCGCAGGTACCCCCTCGATCCACGGCTCGAGTCCGGCATCGATGAACGGCGTGCGCTCGGCCTCGCTATCCAGATGATGCGCCGCCCCCCTGACCAGCACGAACCACCCCTCGCGCGCATCTACGTCGATCTGGTCCACCTCCACCGCGACCTCGTAGTCGGCCTGCGCAATTCCAGTACGCAGGTCCTCGTCGAACAGGACGGGGTCCCACGTACCCAAGACAATCGATCCTGCGTCGATCCGGTACGTGACCGGCAGCGCCATCTGCCCGTACCGGCTGCTGTAGACCAGACGCCCGAGCCTCACGCTGGCGAGCAACTCCAGAGACTCGGCCTCACTCAAGCGGGCCAACACGCGCCGGGTATTCGCTCCCGGGCCGGGCGAAGCAGATCCGCCGGGAGAGCTGAGGTTGGCATTCTCGTCTGGCATGGCTCAAACCCTAGTCGCTCGCGCTCACCGCAGCGGCTGGGCGCGGAGGATCTGACGCGGCCGCCCGCCGTCACTCCACGCGGTCCAGCGATGGTTCGGGATGTTCGCCCAGGTACTCCACCCAGGCCCGCTTCACGCACGGGTAGTGCGTGGAGGCCTCGACCAGATCCATGAAGTTGCTGATGTTCGCGTCGAACCGCTGCTGCAACTGCTCGTCGGCGATGCGCCCTTCAGCGGTGAAGGCCAGGTGGGCCCGGGCGAGGGAGAACATGTCCGGATACAGCCGCGCGCCGAGGTGCTCGAACGGGACGCGCAGCGCCCACAGGCCGCGGTTGCCCCCGCCCATCGACGGCGATGCGGACATGAGCAGCCCGTGCCGCTCGTTGAACGGCTGCGGCTGGTAGCGGGACACCCAGTCGATGGCGTTCTTGAGCGCGCCGGGCATCGAGGCGTTGTACTCGGGCGAGGCCACGACGAACGCCTGGCAGGCCTCCAGCCGCCGCCGGAACTCCTCGGCGCCCGGCGGGAATCCCTCCTCGCGCTGGACATCCTGGTCATAGGAGGGAGCATCGAAGTCGCGCATCGCCGCGACGTCGACGGTTCCGCCGCCGGACTCGATAGCCGCCGCTGCCAGCTCGGCAAGCCGCGTGTTAAGGGAGTCCCGGCGCAGGGATGCCGAGAAAACCAGGAACCGAACGTGCGGGCGGCGCGGGCTGTCAGGCATCAGCAGGCCCAAGCGCGGGGCCGGCGGGAGCCTGCTTCGGCGCGCCCGAGGCGACCACATGCACTCCAGATGGCCATGGGGCTTCTCCCGATGACGGATAGGTGCGCAGCTTATCAACCTGATGCACGATGAGAAGGAAGGCCGGTTCAGGCCTGGCTCTCCGCGACCTCGTGTCCGAGCTCAGCGCGGACCCAGGCCACGATGTCGGTGGTGGGTGCCCCAGGGGTGAAGATCTTGGCCACACCCATGCGGGACAGCTCCTCGATGTCCGCGTCGGGAATGATGCCGCCGCCGAACACCACGATGTCCGCGGCGTCACGCTCTTTCAGCAATTCGATGACGCGGCGGAACAGCGTCATGTGCGCCCCGGAAAGGATGGACAGGCCCACCGCGTCCACATCCTCCTGGATCGCCGCGGCCACGATCTGCTCCGGCGTCTGATGCAGCCCGGTGTAGATGACCTCGACCCCCGCGTCGCGCAGCGCCCGGGCCACCACCTTCGCCCCGCGGTCATGGCCGTCCAGCCCCGCCTTCGCCACGATCACCCGGATCTTGTCCATGCTGCTAAGCGTAACCGGAGGGACAGTACGGCGGGTGAGGGTGCGGCCGGGGCATGGTCCTCAGTCGACGCAGGGGATGCCACTCTGCGCGCTGACCGCGCCGCCCTGCGGGCCGGTGGTCGGAAGCGGCGTCGCCGAACTCGAACTCGAGGGCGACGGCGTGGCCGTGACCTCTGACAGCGTGGCGCTCGCGCCGAGCAGGATCTCGACGTGGCCGGCCGCCACAGCGGAGTTCGCGGTGGCGGTCACGCTGAACAGCGAGGCGATCTTGCTGGCGCTCGCCGAGGTGCCGGCGCCGTAGAGAACCTCGGTCGTGGCGAGCTGGCTGCTCGCGTTCGCGATCTTTCCGGCCCGGTAGCCGTCCTTGACCAGGGCGGCCGATACCCCTGCGGCCAGCCCGGGGGTGGTGCCGCCGTTGTACACGTCCACCGTGACCTGACTCGGGTTCACCGTGACCGTGGGCGTGGGCGTGGGGCTCGATGGGGAAACCGGCGCCGGGTAGAACGTCTCCCTCACCAGCTGCTGGAGGTAGGTGGGGTTGACCTGGTTGGCGTCCTGGCCGTCGATCTTGATGTAACCCACGATCGGCAGCGTGTGGAACGTGATGTTGCCGAGGCTGAGCCCGTGCATCTGCGAGATGAACTCGAGCAGGTCCCATCCGGCATCGGTGATCAGGTACTGCTTGGCCACCGACAGCAACGCGTTCATTTTGGTCAGGTCATCGAGCACGCCGTCGCCGCGCAGTTGCTTGATGACCGAGTCGATGACCGCCTGCTGGCGGTGGGTGCGGTCCAGGTCGCCGTTGGTCAGGCCGTCCCGCTGCCGGACGAAGGCCAGTGCCATCTTGGCGTTGAGATGCTGCAGGCCGGCGCGGCTAGCGTGGAAGCCGGAGTTGGGGTCGTAGGGAACCGGGTGGTTGAGGCAGACCTCCACGCCGCCGAGGACCTTGGCCAGCTCGTAGAAGCCGTCCAGGTTGAGCTCGGCGAAGTGATCGATGTGCACCCCGGTGAGCTGCTCGACCGTGGCCACCGCGGCCGCGCGGCCGGCCTCGTTGCCCTGGAAGGCGACTTGGTCCTGGCTCATGCTGGGGTCCTGCTGCCGCAACTGGGCTTCTTCGGCGGCCAGGGCCAGGCCGTAGGCCTGGTCGATCTTGCCCGTGGTCTGACCGTCGTAGGCGGTGGGGTAGGTGACCCAGTCGTCGCGCGGGATCGAGAAGCCGACCGCCTTCCCGCCGCCTGCCGGGATATGGATCAGGATCAGCGTGTTGGTGGCGTTGCCGCCGCAGCCGTTCGCCACTTCCTGCGCGTTGCACGCATGCAGGGCCTTCAGCACGTCGTCGGGCAGGATGTTGCCGTTCCAGTCGGTGCGGCTCTCCAGGCCCATCAGGAGGATGTTCTGCGCGCCGATAGAGGGGCCGCTGGCGATCGCATGGGAGCCGCCGATGCTGCTCACGTCCTTGACGACGTAGAAGGAGAAGCCGCTGATAGCCAGCACCAGCGCCGCGGCGACGCAGCTCAGGACGTATCCCGCCTTCCCGGCAGCACCCCACAACGGGGCCGGCGGGCCTGTCCTCGCCATTACGTCTTCCTCAGGTGTCCGGGTCTGGATCGTTACGTCGGTCGAAGCCTACCTTCGTGGTCCCGTTACCAATGCGCAACGACTAACATCCAAAGTACCTATGAGCAAGCCACAATGGCGTGAAGCGCGCCCGAGCGGGTCGTACGGCGGCGACCCCCGGGCACCAACTGCCGCGCTCAGGAAGCCGCGGCGCGAACCGGGCGCTGACGGGGAAAGGTACGGGGCTCGAAGCGATCCTGGAGCCTCAACACAAAGGATGTCGGACCAACCTAACCGGCACCGCGCTTCGGAGCCGCGGGGATCGCGGAGCGGCTCGCGCCAGCACCGATGGGGTTCGCTGCGGGGCGGAGTCGGGGTCAGCATTATCGCGGCCAGCGCGGCGCTCGGCGCCATCATCACCATCGCGCACCGGGCCCAGCCCGGCCGGGTGCTCGGCGTGTGCATCGTGGTCGGGACCGTCATCGCCGCGCTGGCCGTCCGGCCACGCCTGGGCCGCCTGATCTTCCCGGTTCCAGTCCTGGCCTACCTGATCGCCGCGCTCACCGCCGGGATCGCCTACAACCGGTCCACATCCAAGACCGAGCTGGTCATCGGCTCGGCCCAGTGGATCGCCAACGGATTCCTCCTGATGGCGCTGGCCACCGGCCTGGCTATCGTGCTAGTCACGATCCGCTGGATCCTGCGACGGGGTGACCGGCGCGCCCCTGCTGTCCCGGACTGGTCCGGATCCGCTGACCAGACCGCGCGCCGGCCGCGGGGCGGCCAGGACGAGTACGCGACCGCCGGAGACCGGAGGGACCTGCCTCGTTCAGGTGGGTGGAGTGATCCCGGGTCACCGGGAGTCCCCAGGCAGCCAGAGCCCCAGCCAGGCCAGCGACCGTCAGCTTCGGATGGACCGTGCCAGCGCAACGGCCCCTACCCCGGCCAGCAACACGGACAGTTTCCCGGCCAGGGCTATGGGCCCTCTCCCGAGCAGCGCCCCGGGCCGGGCTACGGACAGCGCCCCGGGCCGGGCTACGCGCAGTCCCCCGGCCAGCGCCCCAGCCAGGGCAACGGGCAATACTCCAGCCCAGGCACCGAGCAACACGTCGGCCAGCGCCCCACCCAGGGCTACGGACAGTACTCCGGGCCAGCCACCGAGCAGTCCCCTGACCAGCGCAACGGGCCGCGCCCCGGGCCGGGCTACGGGCAATACCCCGGCCAGCGCCCCGGCCAGGCCAGCGGGCACTCGCCCGACCAGCGCAACGGGTCGGGGCCCTGACCGGCGCTAGGGAACCTACCCCGGCCAGCGCAACGCGCCGTAGCCCACACAGCGCGCGGCAGCAGCCGGATCCGGGGCTTACAGCTTTTCCAGCGGCGCGTAGCGAAGCACGAGGTGCTTGACGCCGTAGTCGCCACCAAAGTCGATCTTGGCCTCAGCCTGGTCGCCGTAGCCGTCGGTGGAGACCACGGTGCCGAGCCCGAACTTATCGTGGGTGACCATATCTCCCGGCGACAGCGACGGCACCGGGCGGTTCCCAGGTGACCGGGTCCCGGGCAGCCGGGCCATCCGTTCCTGAGCGGGCTCGATCGACCACCTCGCCGCCGCCTCATCCCGGCGCCACTCGATCAGGCCGGCGGGTATCTCGGCCAGGAATCTCGACTGCTTGTGGAATGACGGACGGCCCCACCAGTTCCTGGCCACGGCGCGGGTCAGATAGAGGCGCTCCTTGGCCCGCGTGATGCCGACGTACGCCAGGCGGCGTTCCTCTTCAAGTTCATTTTTACTGGTCAGCGAGCGCTGGTGCGGGAACACCTCTTCTTCGAGGCCGGTCAGGAACACCACGGGAAACTCAAGTCCCTTGGCCGTGTGCAAGGTCATCATCGTGACCAGGCCACCGTGGTCCTCACCGTCCGGGATCTCATCGGCATCGGCGACCAGGGACACCTGCTCGAGGAACTCCGCCAGCGTCCCGTCCTCGTGCAAGCCGTCGAACTCGCGGGCCACCGACACCAGTTCCTTCAGGTTCTCCACCCGGCTGGCATCCTGCAGGTCGGATGAGGACTCCAGCGACTCGGTATATCCGGTGCGGTCCAGCACCGCCTCGGCGACGTCGGCCACCGGGCCGCTCTCGGCCAGCTCTCGCAGGCCATCGATGAGCGCGTTGAACCCCTCGATCGCCGCGGCGGACCGTGCGGCCAGCCCGGGCACGTCGGCCGGGCGGGCCAGCGCCTGGGCGAAGGTGATCCGCTCCCGCTGCGCGTAGGCGGCCACGTACTCCTCGGCCCGGTCGCCAATGCCGCGCTTCGGGGTGTTCAGCACCCGGCGCAGCGAAACCTCATCCGCCGGGTTGGCGATCAACCGCAGGTAGGCCAGCAGGTCGCGGACCTCGCGGCGTTCGTAGAACCTGACCCCGCCGACCACGCGGTAGGGCAGCCCGACCCGGATGAACACCTCCTCGAACACCCGGGACTGCGCGTTCGTCCGGTAGAACACCGCCACCTGGCCCGGCTCGGCCAGGCCCGCGTCGGCGAGCCGGTCCACCTCCTCGGCCACGAACGCGGCCTCGTCGTGCTCGTTGTCGGCCACGTAGCCGACGATCGGCGGGCCTGCCCCCGCGTCAGACCACAGGTTCTTCGGCTTGCGGCCGCGGTTCACCGAGACCACGGCGTTGGCGGCGGCCAGGATGTTCTGCGTGGACCGGTAATTCTGTTCCAGCAGGATGACCGTGGCCTCCGGGTAGTCCTGCTCGAACTCCTCGATGTTGCGGATGGTGGCGCCGCGGAAGGCGTAAATCGACTGATCCGCGTCGCCCACTACGCACAGCTCGGAAGGCGCGACGGAGTCCGCTGCGCCCTCACCACGGTCCGTTCGGCCAGAAAAAAGCGGGCCACCACCGGTGGCCAGTTCCAGGACCAGGACGTACTGGGCGTGGTTGGTGTCCTGGTACTCGTCCACGAGCACATGCCGGAACCTGCGGCGGTACTGCTCGGCCACGTCCGGCATGGCCTGGAACAGGTTGACCGTGACCATGATCAGGTCATCGAAGTCCATCGCACCGGCCGCGAACAGGCGGCGCTGATATTCTCCGTAGGCCTCGGCCAGCGCCTGCTCCCTCACGGTCTGGGCGCGGGCCGCGAACGTCTCGTGGTCGACCAGCTCGTTCTTCAGGTTCGACACCTGGGCCGCCATCATCTTCGGCGGGAACTGCTTGACGTCAAGCTCGAGCTCACGGCAGGTCAGCGCCATCAGGCGCTGCGAGTCCGCCTGGTCGTAAATGGAGAACGAGGAAGGGTAGCCGAACCGCTTGGCCTCCCGGCGCAAGATGCGGACGCAGGCCGAGTGGAAGGTCATCACCCACATGGACCGGGCCTGGGGGCCGACCAGGGCGGCCACGCGCGCCGCCATCTCGCCGGCCGCCTTGTTGGTGAAGGTGATGGCCAGGATCTCCTGCGGCGCCACGTCGCGCGCCGCGAGCAGGTAGGCGATCCGGTGCGTGAGCACCCGGGTCTTGCCTGAGCCGGCGCCCGCGACGATGAGCAGCGGCCCGCCTTCGTGTACCACGGCGGCACGCTGCTGCGGATTGAGCCCGTCGAGGAGGGCGTCTGTCGCGAGGGCGGCCACCCACATAGCGTAGGCGGTCAGGCCGACAAACGCAGGTCACGCCACGCGCGGCGGCTGCCGCACCGTGTGTCCTCCAAATCGCTGACCAGCGGATATGCCCGTGCGTTAGCCGCTCTGTCGCACAACGGCACATCGACGAACATATGGTTGTTTGCCTCCGTTGAGTGCCTGTTGTGGGCTATTCTGGCCGTCTCGACCGTCAGTTGGATGCGACGGGGGGCCCCGCACCGACTCCTATTCGTATGTGGGAGTGCAATGGGATCGCGCGGCCGGTCCATCCGGTTCAGTATCTATTTCCTGGTGGCGATCCCGCTCGTCACCATGGTCGGACTGGTCGCATATCTGGTCACCACGAGCGTTAACAACGCGGTCAGCCTGGACCGGGCACCCGACCTGGTCAACGCGACCGCGATACCGGCCGCGAACTTCGGCGTCTACGTGCAGGCCGAGCGCGCCGCCGCGGTGGTCTACCTCTTCCAGCCCACCGCGGCGAACCTGCAGGCGTACCAGGCGGCCATCACGGCCACCGGCAACGCCGAGCCGGCCTTCATCTCGGCCATGAGGTCCCAGGCCACCATGGGCACCGAGACGGCCGGCGGAGTCAAGGCGATCAACGGGATCGTGGCCGACCTGAGCCAGCTCACGCTCCTCCGCAACGCGGTCAAGGCACGGATTCTCAGCCCGCTGAACGCGCTCGCCGCCTACAGCCAGGGCCTGGCCGGTGAGATCAAGCTGTTCCTGGTCCAGACCGAGAGCGTGGTCGTCACCGATCAGCTGCCCCAGGCCATCGGGTTGATCGCCACCGTGCAGGCCAGGGAGCAGCTCTCGCAGGAAGACGCGCTGCTGTCCGGGATGCTCGCCGCGAAGAGGATAACGGCGCAGGACCGCGCGGCCTTCACGCAGATGGCCGCGGCCCGGCAGGCCCATGCGGCGTACGCCGATTACATCCTGAGCCCGGCCAACCTGGCCACCTACAACGCCGCGCTGGCCGGGTCCGGGGCCATGCAGCAGAACCTGACCGGCATCGAGCAGGCGGTCGCCGCGGGCACTGCGGTCGCGAAGCTGCCGGTCGACCTGGCCGGGTGGCAGCACCTGGCCGGCACGCTGCTGCAGGACGACTACAGCGGAGGCGTCGCGGTCGCGAACGCCATCCTGGTGGCCGACCACCAGATCAGCCGCTCGGCGTGGGTCCGGGTCGCCGTCACCAGCGGCATCGCGCTGCTCGGGCTGCTGGTCACCATCTTGGTGACCACCCTGGTCGGCCGCGGCATCATCCGCCGCCTGCGCGGGCTCGAGCGCTCGGCCCGCACCCTGGCCGAGGACCAGCTGCCGGACGTGATCACCCGGCTGCGGCGAGGTGAGGACGTGGACGTGGCCGCCGAGGCGCCATCGCTGCGGGCGGGCCCAGCTTCGAACGACAGGGCTTCGAACGACAGGGCTTCGAACGACAGGGACGAGATCGGGCGGGTCGGCCAGGCCTTCGACCTCGTCCGCAAGACCGCGATCCAGGCCGCGGTGGACGAGGCCAGGCTCCGGCGGGGGCTCAACGACGTGTTCCGCAACCTGGCCCGCCGCAGCCAGTCCCTGCTGCACCGCCAGCTGACCCTGCTCGACCAGATGGAACGGCGGGCCGCCGATCCCGAGGCGCTGGACGACCTGTTCCGCCTGGACCACCTGACCACGCGCATGCGCCGCCACGCGGAGGGCCTGGTCATCCTGGCGGGCGCGCCGCCCGGCCGGGCCTGGAGCAGCCCGGTCAAGATGGTGGACGTGATGCGCGGTGCCATCGCCGAGGTCGAGGACTACGCGCGTGTCTCCGTCGTGACCCGGAGCCAGGCCGCGCTGGCCGGCTCCGCCACGGCGGACGTCATCCACCTGCTGGCGGAACTCATCGAGAACGCCGCCACGCTGTCGCCGCCGTACACGCAGGTCCGGGTATCCGGGGATACGGTCGCCAGCGGGTTCGCCATGGAGGTTGAGGACGGCGGCCTGGGGATAAGCCCGGCGCGGCTCGCCGAGCTCAACGAGCGGCTGGCCAACCCGCCGGAGTTCAATCCGTCCGACAGCGAGCAACTCGGCCTGTTCGTCGTGAGCCAGCTGGCCAGGCGGCACGGCATCTTGGTGACGCTGAAGGCCTCACCCTACGGGGGCACCACGGCCGTCGTCCTCATCCCGCACCACCTGGTGGTCACCGAGGAGGCGTCCCGGGCCGGGCTGCCCGGTGAGCCCGCGGCAATCGGCGCAGGCCGGCCTGCCCCGCACCCCCCCCAGGTCACCAACGGCCATGGCCACCATGCCGCCTTCGACCTGCCCGGCTCGGCCGGGTTCCTGGCTCTTGGCGGCGGGCCCGAGGCCGGCGCCCCGGGACGGTCCGGGACTCCCGGCGTGCGCATCTCCGGCGCGCTGCGGCGGTCGCAGGGGATCATGGCAGATGGTGTCGCCCGCGGTGCGCACCACGCGGGCCAGCGCGGGGCGGTGGCCCCGGCCCGGCCGGACCCCCGGCCCAGCCCAGCCGGGCCCAGCCCGGTGACTCCCCTGGCCTCACCCCGGGCCGCGAAGGCATCAGGTCCGCCCTGGGAGCCAGCCCGCCAGGCCGGGCCGCTTCCGGCGGTGGTGCCGGGCGACGCCGGTCCAGGGGCGCAGGACGCCGGTGAGGGAGCGAACGGGGACGTGAACGGGCTGCCGCGACGGATCAGGCAGGCCAGCCTGGCCCCCGAGCTTCGCGCCGATCCGCCGTATCGCCAGACTTCCGCGGCGGCCAGCCCCGGCCAGGCCGCCAGGCCCACGCCGGCCGAGATCCGCCAGAACCATGTCAGCGCTCCAGCGTGGCTGGCAGGAGGGGCTGGGGCAAGTTCCGGTACCGGGTGGCGGCCCGCCGCTGGATCCCGGTGGCCAGGGGCCGTCTCGCACCGCCGGAGACCAGGAGCCAGCAGCGGACGAGCACGGGAGGGAATCCGATGGAGCCTGATATCGGCGCGGCGGACGGCGCCGGGCAGCTCGACTGGTTGCTCGATGATCTCGTGCGTCGAGTCGCGCACATCACCAAGGCCGTCATCTTGTCCCAGGACGGCATGACGCTCGGCGCGTCGGAGACACTGGAGCGCGATGACGCCGAGCACCTGGCCGCCCTGGCCGCCGGATTCCAGTCGCTGGCTCGCGGCGCCAGCCGGCATTTCGGCGGCGGCACGGTCCGGCAGACGGTCATCGAGATGGAAGCGGGATACCTGCTGGTGGCCGCGGCCGGGAGCGGAACGTGCCTCGCGGTCATCACCGGGCCGGGCGCCGACCTGGGCCTGGTTGCGTACGAGATGGCCGTCCTGGTCCGGCGGTCCGGGGAGCATATCAAGGTCAACACGCGCGCGGCTGCCCTGAGCGGCTCGGATTAAGACACGCCATGCCGTCCCGCGACGAACGATGGCTGGACGCCGAGGCCGGGCCGGTGGTCCGGCCGTATGCGCTGACCGGGGGCCGGACCAGGCACACCGGTGAATCGTTCGACCTGGTCGCCCCCGTGACCGCCACCCGCGCCGTCGCCGACCTGGCCACGCTGGCGCCCGAGCACGTCAGTGTCCTCCGGCTCGCCCGGGCGCGGATGACCGTGGCCGACATCGCCTCCGAGGTCGACCTCCCACTCGGCGTAGTCCGGATCATCCTTGCCGATCTGCGGGAACTCGGCCTGGTGGCGATCGGCACCCCGGTCATGATGGCGGAGCGGATCGACAAGCACACTCTCAGGGAGGTCCTCAATGGACTACGGGGCCTCTGATCCCGTTGGCGTTAGCCAGGCACCCACAAGGAGCTACCGCCCCATCAAGATCCTCCTGGCCGGAGGGTTCGGGGTGGGCAAGACCACGCTGGTCGGAGCGGTCAGCGAGATCAGGCCGTTGCGTACCGAGGAGCCCCTCAGCGAGGGCAGCCTCCGCGCCGACAGCACGGCTGGGGTCGAGGGCAAGACCACCACGACGGTGGCCATGGACTTCGGCCGGATCAGCCTGCGCGGCGATCTCGTGCTCTATCTGTTCGGCACGCCCGGCCAGCAGCGGTTCTGGTTCATGTGGGACGAACTCGCCATCGGAGCCCTCGGGGCGGTGGTCCTGGCCGACACCCGGCGGCTGGCGGACAGCTTCCCCGCCATCGATTATTTCGAGCGCAGGGAGATACCGTTCATCGTGGCGCTGAACTGCTTCGACGGCGCCCGCCGGTACGAGGTAGAAGACGTCAGAACGGCCCTGGACCTGGAGCCCGGCCGGCCGATCATCCTGTGCGACGCGCGGAGCAGGGAGTCGGCCAAGCAGGTGCTGATCGCCCTGGTCGAGCACGTCCTGGAAACCGCGTCCGAGGAGCCGATGTCAGGGATCGCGTAGCACGGCCCAGACCGCCTTGCCGTGGCCGGCGATGGGGCTCCAGCCCCATACGTGGCTGAGGGCACTGACGATCTGCAGGCCGCGGCCGCTCTCCCCGCCCCAGTCGGGCCGCCGCGGCATCGGCGTCTCGTTCCCGGAGTCGACGACGGCCAGCATGACCTCGCCCGCACGCCTGAGCACGCAGAGCCGCAGCACCGTCATCCCGGCGCCGGGGCCGCCGCGCGTCATTCCCGCCCGCGTGCCGTGCAGGACAGCGTTCACCACCAGTTCGTCGACGATCATCTCCGCGTCGTCGGCCAGCGCCTCGAGGCCCCAGCAGGTCAGCACGTCACGGACGAACCGGCGGGCGGTCCTGGCCTCCTCCGGCCGCGGACTCAGGGTCCGGCTCGTCACCGCGGGAGTCTCCCACCAGGCAGACGGCACCGGCAGCAGTCGCGGCATGCCATCCGAGACCGGCGGCCACGAGACAACTAGGTCGTCGTCGTCGTCATCTCCGCTACCGGTCGCGACACTCAGATGCGCCAACGCCATAGCTTCCTGCATGTCATGGGGAAAACCCTTGCCATCAGTGTGTTAACTGCGTGCCTAGGGGACATGCTGCCTGATATATTGTGCAAATGCAAGGCCAGATGCACGTTCATTCGCCTTGTGCACATGTCTCCGGATAGGCGCACGGGGGCCAGCAGACAGTTGAACACGCCCGGGCACTCGCTTACTACGTGCTTACCGGAGACTACAGCGAGTGCAATTCCCGTGGCCCGGGCGGGTTGACTGTCGGAAGGGGAATTGAGAATGGTCACGACGTACAACGGCATGACCGCCGGCGAACTCGGAGACGTTCGATGGCGGAAGAGCCAGCACAGTAACCCCAACGGCGCGTGCGTGGAACTGGCCGCGCTGCCGAGCGGCGAGATCGCCATGCGGAACTCGCGTTTCCCGGTCGGGCCCGTCCTGGTCTACACTCAGGCAGAGATCACCGCATTCCTGGCCGGCGCCAAGGACGGCGAGTTTGATCACCTACTGAGAGAAGTGAGCAACCTTACTCTCCAGTAGTAAGACGGCTGGCCGGCATGGGGCGGCACGCCAACAACAGGCTGACAAACGTGACCCTCGTGACCTGCGAGAACACGGAGAGATCCGGGCTGGCGTTGAATTGTCACCGAAGCCCCTTCCGTCGGCATGAGATGACATGGGAGACTGGTCCACACCCCGCCAGGCTCAGGGTGCGACGATGCGAGGAGTGCCGATGGTCTCGTCAGAAGACTCGGCCTGGGATGTCCCCCCCAGCATTTTCGGCACGCGCGCCGGCGGCCCGACCGTCCAGCGCCTGGTGCTCGGCGGCCAGCTCCACAGGCTCCGCGAGTCACGCGGGATCAGCGCCGAACGGGCCGCCGAGGCCATCCGGGGCTCTCATTCCAAGATCAGCCGGATGGAGCACGGACGGGTCGGGTTCAAGGAACGCGATGTAGGCGACCTGCTCACGCTGTATGGCGTAACCGATAGCGACGAGCGTGCCGCCCTGCTGAACCTGGCCCGGGAGGCGAACACTCCCGGGTGGTGGCACGCCTACTCGGACATCCTGCCCCAGTGGCTGGAGCCCTACGTGGGCCTTGAGGCCGCGGCGTCCGTCATCCGTACGTATGAGGTCCAGTTCGTTCCGGGCCTGCTGCAGACCGAGGACTACGCCCGGGCCCTGATCCGCCTGGGGGCGGCAGTCAGCGAGCAGGACGTCAGCCGCCGGGCCGAGCTGAGGGTCAGCCGCCAGGAGGTCCTGGCCGGCGCGAACCCGCCGCAGCTGTGGGCGGTCGTCGACGAGGGAGCGCTGAGGCGGCCGGTCGGCGGCCGGGAGGTCGTCCGCAGGCAGCTGGAACATCTGGTGGTGATGGCCGAGCATCCCTCGGTGACCCTGCAGATCCTGCCGTTCACCGCGGGGCCGCACTCCGCCATGGGCGGCCCGTTCACGATCCTGCGGTTCGCCGAGCCTGACCTGCAGGACGTGGTGTACATCGAGCAGCTCACCAGCGCGCTGTACCTGGAGAAGCCGTCCGAGGTGGACAGCTACCTCGAGGTCATGGAGCAGCTCTGCCTGCAGGCCGAGCCCGCGGGCAACACCGTCACGATCCTCAGCCACATCCTGGCCGAGACCTGATCCTTACCCGGTCTGGAGCACCTCGAAGGCCTCGGCCAGCCGGCCCTCGGGGAGGCCGCCCAGTCCGGCGGCGCGGGTGAGCCAGCCCCTGATGCGTTCCTCGAGATCGTCCATATGTCCGGTCTGGCTCTGGTGGGCGCGCAAGGCGGCGATCTTCCGGCCGAATGTGGCGGTCACGTCGACGAAATGCGTGGGTGACGGTGCCCCGGAGATCCAGACCTCGCGGACCGTCCAGGGGGCCAGGGCCTCCCGGTCGCGCAACTCGGGGAAGGCGAACGGGTTGCGGGCGTCCGGGTACACGGCGTCCAGGGCCGCGGAGCCGGCCGCGCGGTGGTCGGGGTGGCTGACGGGCATGCGCGCGTAATTCCGCTCCGGACTCGGGCAGACCACCCGGTCGGGCCGGACCTGCCTGATCACCCGGGCCAGGTCCCGGCGCAGGCCGAGCGTGGCCTCGAGGAGGCCGTCCGGGTAGCCGAGGAAACGGACATCGTGCACGCCCACGCACTTGGCCGCGGCGACCTGCTCGGCCCGGCGCAGGGCCGCAATCCCGGATCGGGGGAAATCCTCGTCGAGCCCGCCCGCGTCGCCATCGGTCACCACGCAGTAGGTAACCTCGATCCCCGCGTCCGTCCACCGCGCGATCGTCCCCGCGGCGCCGAAGTCGACGTCATCGGGATGCGCGGTGATGGCCAGGATCCGGGCGACTTCGGCGTCATCGAGCACGCACGCCATCCTAACCGGAGGTCGTTCAAGGGCTGGCGCACGCGGCGCGCTCGGCCGCGGTCAGTGGCCGGCCGCGTGCAGTTCGCTGGCGCTGGCCGGGGCTTGCGCGGCCATGGTCATGCCCTGGTGGGTGTTCTCCTGGCCTCCGTCACCGGCCGCCTCGCCTTCGTCGCCGGGCCAGACACCGGTGACCTTCTCCACGCCCGTGGCGGCGCCGCGGTCGACGGCGGCCTTGACCACGGCGAAGATCGCGCCCTGCAGGGCGGCGGCTAGCAGCACCTCGCTCCAGCCGCGGCGCGCATCGGTGGCCTGCGGCGCCTCGTCTTCTCCCGCCGCCAGCTTCCAGGCCTTCTTGAAGATCGCTCCGGCGAGGATGCCGCCCAGCACGCTGACCAGCATGCCCAGCGGCTTGTACAGCAACTTGATCATCGCTTCCGCCACCGCCTCACGATCAGATAGCCGACGAGCAGCGCGGCGGCGGCCGCCGCCAGCTGCACGGGGCGCTGCCTGGCCTTGTCGGCCGCCTTCGCGACAGCCTGCCGGGCGGGCTCCGGCGTGGCCTTCCAGGCCGGCGCGGTTGCCGCCGCTACCCGGTCCGGAAGCTGCTCGGTGACCGCGGCACCGGCCGACTTCGCCTTCTGGCTTACCTCTGCGGTTTTGCTGACCACCTGGTCGCGCATGCTCCCGGCGCCGCTAGCGGCCTGCGCCCGGGCCTGGCTGGCCTTGCCCTTGGCCCGGCCTGCTAGGTCGCTCACCTTTGCTTGTGCTCGTCCCTTGACGTCTGCCTTGGCCACCAGCTGCTCGACCGTCTCGCCGAGTTGCTCACGGGTCTGCTCGATCTCCTGCTGCAACTCCTGCGTGTCATCACGCGGCCCCGCTTCGGCCTCGGCAGGCGTGGATTTTCCCGCTCGTCCGCTGGTGGTCATCGCCGCATCCTTTCCTTGATCTCCTCGATGTCGGTCTTGACGCCGCCCACAGCTTCCTCCGGGACCGGCGGCGTGGCCTTCTGCAGGCGGCCCTTCCCCATCAGGGCCGCTACCCCGGCGGCGGCCAGCAGGGCTACGCCTACGATCAGCGCGGCCAGCCAGGCTGCGACTGCCCCGCTGAGCGCAATGATCACGCAGGCGATCAGGCAGCCCACCGCGTACAAGGCGATCAGGGCGCTGCCACCCAGCAACCCGACGCCGAATCCCGCCTGCTTGCCCTTGCGGGTCATCTCCAGCTGGGCGAGCTTCAGTTCGTCGCGGACGAGCAACGAGACCTGCTCCGATAGCTGTTTGACCAGCTCCCCGGCCGAGCGATCCTCGGTCGCAGGCTGCCGCTGTCCCACACCGGCAAGGTGTTCCATGATGTCCGTCCTTCCGTGCGTTGACCCGCGCCTACCCAGCCGGCCACGCGTCTAACGCGGCCCATGCCACGAAAAGATCGGGGGCGGAGAGGAATAATCCGGCCCTGCGGGGAACCCACTTGCTCATGAGCGGCTTCAAGAACTTCATCATGCGCGGGAACCTGGTCCAGCTGGCCGTCGCGGTGGTGATCGGCACGCAGTTCAGCGAGCTGGTCAAGCAGTTCGTCCTGTCGTTCGTCAACCCGCTGCTGTCGCTGGCCGGCGGCAAGCCCAACTTCGAGAACTTGAGCTTCCATGTCGGCAAGGCCGCCTTCACGTACGGCTTGTTCCTGACCGACGTCCTGTCGTTCCTGATCTCCTGCCTGGTGGTCTACTACGTTATGGTGCTCCCGGTCACCCGGCTGATCCAGCTGCTGGAGCGCAACCGGGCGGCAACCGAGCGGGACTGCCCGGAGTGCACGATGAGCATCCCGGTGGCGGCCCGGCGCTGCCCGGAGTGCACCGCCGAGATCGCGCCGGCCACCGAGCAGCCGCGGCAGCTCACCTCGAGCCACTCCAGCTAAGGCCGGCAGGCCACGGCGAGCGCCCGTTGTTAGGGCCGAGCCGCAGGCCTACTTGTCGGGGACCAGGGTGGGGGTGGACCTGGTGAGGGTCTCCCCCTTGAAGAAGGCGGGCCGGGTCACCCGCACGTAGACGCCCACGAGTATCCCGGCCACTGCCGCCAGGAAGAACAGCATGAAGGCGCCGCCGACGTGCCAGTTCGGATAGAACCAAAGCTTGAACGAGGTGTAGCTGTTGCCGGTGCCGACGTCCCAGTCCTCCCAGAGGGCGTAGCCGCCAGCTACCCACATGATCAGCCAGCCAAGACCGGGCAGGATGCCGCGCATCCAAAGGTTGCGCGCGCTGCTGGTCAGCATCTTGCGGTAGTACCACACGCAGGACAGGGCGGTGAACCCGTAATAGAAAGCCACGTACAGGCCGAGCGAGGTCACCGCGTCGGCGATGACCAGGCCGCCGGAAATGTAATTCATTGGTACGTAGATGGCGATGGACACCAGGCCCATCACGATGGTGGACGTTGTGGGAGTCAGGTAGCGCGGGTGCATCCGGGCGAACGAGTCGGGCAGTGCCTTGTAGGCGGCCATCGACAGGGTGGTGCGCGCGGTGGGCAGGATCGTGGTCTGGGTGGAGGCGGCGGCCGAGCTGAGCACCATCAGGATCAGCAGCCGGGTCAGGAAGGTGCCGAAGCCGCCGCTGCCGAAGATCGCGCCACCGAGCACCGAGAGCACGTCGCTAGAGTTGGCCGAGTTGCTCATGCCGATCCCGCTTGTGCCGACCCCGGCGAAGGCCAGGACCGAGAAGATCACCAGCGCGTACGTGACGAGCAGCAGCACGGTGGAGATGACCGCCGCCCGGCCCGGGGTCTTGTTCTTGTCCTTGGTCTCCTCGTTGACCGAGACCGCCGTGTCCCAGCCCCAGTAGATGAACAGCATGAGGATCAGCCCGCCGACGAAGGCCTGGAGACCGCCGAGGTGGAACGGGCTGAGCCAGCTCAGGCTGGGGTGGACCGAGACCGCCGGGTGGTGCCCGGAGTAGACTCGGACCAGCGCGGTCACCGACAGCACCAGCAGCATGGTGATCTCGATGGACAGCAGTGCCTTCTGGAAGTTGGCCGAGACCTCGATGCCGCGGTAGCAGATGTAGGTCATCACGATGATCCAGGCGACGCCCATCAAGAGCACCCAGCCGCTGGCCGGATTGGTGCCGATGCCGTCCGCGCCGACCAGCAGGAACACGTACTGGCCCGCCACCTGCGCCAGGCTCGCCATGACCAGGACGTCGGCGGCCACGATGGCCCAGCCGCCGGTAAAGCCGGACTTCGGCCCGAAGGCCCGGGTCGCCCAGGTGAACGTGGTGCCGCAGTCCGGGTCGGCCTTGTTCATCTCGCTGTAGCCGATCGAGCAGAACAGCATCGGGACGAACGCCAGCACGGCCACCGCCGGGGCGTGGAAGCCGACCAGGGCCACGACGAAGAACAGGGTGGCCGCGAGGCTGTAGGCGGGGGCGGTCGAGGCGACCCCGATGACGATGCTTGAGATCAGGCCGAGAGCGTTGGACTTCAGGCCCTTTTCCTGTTCCTGCTCCATTGGCTGGATCTGCTCAGCAGTGGCCATCCTCACCCTCCCGCAAGTCAATCGGTCGCGCCGGATGATCATTATGGCGTCGGCCGTCAGCTAGATGCTAGACCAGGATGTGTGGAATGACTCATCGAGCGCCTGGTGCTACGGTTCTAGCATGATTTAGGCCATTCTGGCAACGATTTCAGTTGCTTGACATAGTAAAAACGACTGGTCTCGTTGGTCCGCTGCGGCCACGGCATTAGCATGGTCCCATGCGCATACTCCTGGTCGGCGCGGGCGGGGTCGGCACGGCGCTGGCTAGGATCGCCGCACGGCGCCCGTTCGCCGAGCTGGTCATCGCCGACTACGACCTGGGCCGGGCGCAGCGGGCCGCGGCGGCCCGCGACGGTTACGAGGCGGTGCGGCTGGACGCCAGGGACGAGCGGGCCGCCGCTGAGCTGCTCACCGAGCGCGGCTGCGACGTGCTCATGAACGCCGCCGATCCGCGGTTCGTGATGCCGCTGTTCCGCGCCGCGCTGCAGGCCGGCACTCACTACCTGGACATGGCGATGTCGCTGTCCCGTCCCGACCCGCATGACCCGTACCGCAGGACCGGGGTCAAGCTGGGCGACGAGCAGTTCGCCCTGGCCCGCCAGTGGGAGGAGTCCGGGAAGCTCGCGCTGGCCGGCATCGGGGTGGAGCCTGGCCTGTCCGACGTGTTCGCCCGGCACGCCTCCGACGAGCTGTTCGGCGAGGTCGGCGAGGTCGGCGTGCGAGACGGCGCCAACCTGACGGTGGCCGGGTACGACTTCGCGCCCACATTCTCCATCTGGACCACGATCGAGGAGTGCCTGAACCCGCCGGTGGTGTGGGAGCGCGGCCGGGGCTGGTTCACCACCGAGCCGTTCAGCGAGCCGGAGGTGTTCACCTTCCCGGCCGGCATCGGCCCGGTGGAGTGCGTGAACGTGGAGCACGAGGAGGTGCTGCTGATTCCGCGCTGGATCGGCGCCCAGCGGGTCACATTCAAGTACGGCCTCGGCGCGGAATTCATCGGCGTGCTGCGCACCCTGCACCAGCTCGGCCTGGACTCGACCGACCCGGTGCGGGTGGACGGCGCGAGCGTGTCGCCGCGCGACGTGGTAGCCGCGTGCCTGCCGGACCCGGCCACGCTCGGGGACAAGATGAGCGGGCTGACCTGCGCGGGCACCTGGGTGACCGGCACCGGTACGGACGGCGGGCCGCGCGAGGTGTACCTGTACCACGTGGTCGACAACGCGTGGTCGATGGCCGAGTACGGCTCCCAGGCGGTGGTCTGGCAGACGGCGGTCAACCCGGTGGTCGCGCTGGAGCTGATCGATTCCGGCGCCTGGACCGGATCCGGCGTCCTCGGACCCGAGGCGCTGCCGCCGCGGCCGTTCCTGGACCTGCTCACCGAGTACGGATCGCCGTGGGCCTGCGAGGAACGCACGCCCGCGGCCACCTAGCGCCCTCCTGCGGGGAAGACGCGGGACACGCAGAAATATTTTCCGTCACCTTCCCGGCCCGGCCGTCCGGAGCCAATGGCCTCCAGCACGCTAGTCACTTTGCTCCAACGCTGCTGGCGCGGGTGGCTGACCAGGGCGCCCGGCAGGGTCCGTTCGGCTGAATGCGGAACAGGCCGTTTGCGGCGGAACGGGTGCTGGTCGGCAGGTCTGGTGCTCGGTGTCCCGGCGTCCTAGGTTTGGCCTATCTGCCCAGGTGGGTCGGCAAGGAGGCCGGATGACCAAGGTCAGCATGACTATCGACGGCGTGCGGTATGACGATGACGTCGAGCCCCGCATGCTGCTCGTTCATTATCTGCGCGAGGTGGCGGGGCGGACGGGTACGCCGGTCGGCTGCGATACCTCCAACTGCGGCGCCTGCACGGTGCTGCTGAACGGGCTGTCCGCGAAGAGCTGCGCGGTGCTCGCGGTGCAGGCGGACGGCGCGGAGATCACCACCATCCAGGGGCTGGCGAACGGCGAATGGCATCCGCTGCAGCGAGCCTTCCACGAAGAGCACGCGCTGCAGTGCGGGTACTGCACGCCCGGCATGATCATTGCCGCAGCCGACCTGCTGCGGGACAATCCTCAGCCGACCGAGCAGGAGGTCCGCGAGGGCCTCGAGGGCAACCTGTGCCGCTGCACCGGCTACCAGAACATCGTCCGCGCCGTGCTGCGCGCCGCCGCCGAAGGAGCGTCGTCATGACGGTCACCACCGAGATCGGCAAGCCGCGGGCCCGCAAGGAAGACGCGCGGCTGGTCACCGGGCAGACCAACTGGACCGACAACATCGTGCTGCCCGGCATGGTGCACATCGCGTTCCTGCGCAGCCCGATGGCGCACGCGCGGATCGGGTCGGTGGACGTGTCCCGCGCCCGCGGCGCGCCCGGCGTCATCGCCGCGTTCTCCGGTGCCGACTTCGCCGACGAGCAGGGCAGCCTGCCCTGCGCCTGGCCGGTGACCCCGGACATCGTCATCCCGGCGCACCCGCCGATGGCCACCGATGAGGTCCGCTACGTGGGCGAGATCGTGGCCTGCGTGATCGCACGCGACCGGTACGCCGCGGCGGACGCCCTGGAGCGGATCGACGTCGACTACGAGCCGCTGCCGGCCGTCCTGGACATGGAGGCCGCGCTGGCCGAGGGCTCGCCGAAGGTGCACGAGGCGGGGAACAAGTCCTTCGTGTGGCCCTTCGTCCAGGGCGACGTGGACGCGGCGTTCCGCGACGCTCCGGTAGTGATCGAGCGGACCTACCGGCAGCAGCGGCTGATCCCGTGCGCGATGGAGCCCAGGGCCACGGTGGCCGCGATGGTGGGCGATGAGATCACGCTGTGGTCCTCCACCCAGATCCCGCACGTACTTCGGTTCCTGCTGGCCGCGGTGCTCGGCATACCCGAGCAGAACCTGCGGGTGGTGGCGCCGGACGTGGGCGGCGGATTCGGCTCCAAGCTCCAGGTCACGGCCGAGGAATTCCTGGCCGTGCTGCTCGCGCGCAAGATCGGCCGGCCGGTGAAGTGGACCGAGTCGCGCAGCGAGGGAAACCTGGCCGTGCACCACGGCCGGGACCAGATCCAGCGGATCAAGGTGGCGGCGGAGCGGGACGGCAGGCTGCGCGGCCTGTCCGTGGACCTGCTGGCCGATATGGGCGCCTACCTGATGCTGGTCACGCCGGGCGTCCCGCTGCTGGGCGCGTTCATGTACAACGCCATCTACAAGATGGACGCCTACTCGTTCACGTGCACGGGCGTGTTCACCACCAAGACGCCCACCGATGCCTACCGGGGCGCGGGACGGCCCGAGGCGACGTTCGCGATCGAGCACGCCATGGACGACCTGGCCGCCGAGCTGGGCATGGATCCGCTGGAACTGCGCAAGCTGAACTGGATCACGCACGAGGAGTTCCCCTTCACCACGATCGCCGGGCTGACCTACGACAGCGGGAATTACGAGGCGGCCACGGCCAAGGCGGTCGAGTTGTTCGGCTACGACGACCTGCGCAAGGAGCAGGCCGCTCGGCGCGCCTCCGGTGACCCGGTCCAGCTGGGCATCGGCATCTCCACCTTCACCGAGATGTGCGGGCTGGCGCCGTCGCGGGTCCTCGGCTCGCTGTCCTACGGCGCGGGCGGCTGGGAGCACGCCTCGATCCGGATGCTGCCCACAGGAAAGGTGGAGGTGGTCACCGGATCCAGCGCGCACGGCCAGGGGCACGAGACGGCCTGGAGCCAGATCGTGGCCGACCGGCTGGGCGTGCCGTTCGAGGACGTCCGGGTGCTGCACGGCGACACCCAGGTGGCGCCGAAGGGCATGGACACCTACGGGTCGCGCTCGCTGACGGTCGGCGGCATCGCCGTGGTCGGCGCGTGCGACAAGGTGATCGACAAGGCCAAGGCGATCGCGGCCGGGCTGCTCGAGGTCTCGGCCGACGACCTGGAGTGGTCCCCGGGACGGTGGTCGGTCCGAGGCGACCCCGAACAGGGCAAGACGATCGGCGAGATCGCGCTGGCCACGTTCGCGGCGCACAACCTGCCGGACGGCGTCGAGCCCTCGCTGGACTCCGAGGCCACCTACGACCCGAACAACTTCTCGTTCCCGCATGGCACGCACCTGTGCGCGGTCGAGGTCGACACCGAGACCGGGCAGGTGACGATCCGCTCGTACGTGGCGGTAGACGACGTGGGGGTGGTGGTGAATCCGGTCATCGTCGAGGGCCAGGTCCACGGCGGCATCGCCCAGGGCGTCGCCCAGGCGCTGTACGAGGAGGCCGCCTACGACGCCGATGGCAACCTGCTGACCACCACGCTGGCGGATTACCTGGTGCCTTCGGCGGCCGACCTGCCCACCTTCGTGACCGAACGGACCCAGACCCCGTCGACGACCAACCCGCTCGGGGTCAAGGGCGTCGGCGAGGCCGGCACGATCGCGTCCACGCCCGCCGTGGTCAACGCGGTCATCGACGCGGTGCGCCATCTCGGCGTCACCGACATCGAGATGCCGTGCACGGCGCAACGGGTCTGGCGGGCTATCAACGAGGCGAAGGGAGGCGCGCGATGATCCCCGCGCAGTTTGATTACGTGCGGCCCTCGTCGCTGGGCGAGGCGGTCCAGGCGCTGTCCGGGGGCGGGGACGACGCCAAGGTCATCGCGGGCGGGCAGAGCCTGCTGCCGCTGCTGCGGCTGCGGCTGGCCTATCCGACCCTGCTGGTCGACATCGGCGGGCTCGGCGAGCTGGCCGGCGTACGTGACGCCGACGACGCGCTGGTGATCGGCGGCATGACCACCATGTACTCGCTGATCCGGGATCCGCTCATCCGCGAGCACTGCGGGCTGATCGGCGAGGCGGCAGGCACGGTGGCCGATCCGGCGGTCCGGCACCGGGCCACCATCGGCGGCTCGCTGGCGCACGCCGACCCGGCCGGCGACCTGCCCGCCGTGATCTGCGCGCTCGATGCCACGCTGGTCGCGACCGGGCCCAGCGGGCAGCGGGAGATCGCCGCGGCGGACTTCTTCGTGGACTACCTCACCACCGCGCTGAGACCGGGCGAGATCCTGACCGCCATCCGGGTGCCCAAGCTCGGCCCGGGATGGGGGTTCCGCTACGAGAAGTTCCAGCCGACCGCGCAGGCCTGGGCCATCGTGGGCGTGGCGGCCCTGGCCCGCAGGGCCGACGGCCGCGTGGCCGAGGCCCGGATCGGGCTGACCAACATGGGCACGGTCCCGGTGCGGGCGCGGGCCGCGGAGGCCGCGGCCGCCGGCACGGAGGCCTCCCGCGAGGCGCTGGCTGCCGCCGCGGCGAACGCCGACGAGGGCGCGGACCCGCCGGACGACCTGCGGGCCGCAGCGGACTACCGCAGGCACCTGGCCCGGGTGCTCACCGGCCGGGCGCTGGCCGGAGCCGCCGGGGTCCGGTGACCGGTTAACGCCTGACTGCGCGGCCGGGACCTGGCGACCTCCCGGCCGCGCAGTGGCATTTTTGGTCCTGCCGGGCGATAGCAGGCATAATTCACTGATCGAATCAAGCGCCCGGAGGGTTATTCAGAAAGCGGCTCGTGAGTATGGGCCTTCAGGCCCATGCGAGCGGTCGCTGCAGGTACGGCGGCGAGAACCGCAGCGGGAAGAATCTGAATAACCCGACTCCTCAACAGCAGAGAGAGAAGTGACTCGCCGATGAGCATGGAGCTCGACAACGCCTTCACCGTTCCCGTTCCGCCCGACCAGGCCTGGGATGTTCTGCTTGACGTGCAACGGATCGCGCCCTGCATGCCGGGTGCCACCGTTGATGAGGTCGACGGCGACGTGGTGACCGGGCGCATCAAGGTCAAGGTCGGCCCGGTGTCGCTCACCTACCGCGGCACGGCCAAATTCACCGAGCGTGACCCCGACGCGCGCATGGTGGTGGTGGAAGCCTCCGGCAAGGAAACCCGCGGCGCCGGCACCGCTTCGGCCACGGTCCGGGCGTCGCTGGAACCCTCGGGATCCGGCACCCAGGTCAACATGCACACCACGATGAACGTGACCGGCCAGGCGCAGTTCGGCCGGGGGGTGATCGTGGAGGTCGGCGGCAAGCTGGTGGATCAGTTCGCGCAGAACCTGGCTCACCTGATCGCCGGGGATACCGCGGGCCCGGACGGCGGCGCGGGCCCGGACGGCGGGCCGGAGGCCGGGGCCGTCGGCGGGGCCAGCGTGGCCGACGCGGACGGCCCAGCCGGAGCCAGCGTGGCCGAGCAGGGCGCGGGCGCCCCGCAGCCGGCCGGGGACCAGACCGCCATGCCCGCTGCCACCGCCACCGCCACCGCGACCGCTCCGCAGCCCGCGCCCTCGCAGGAGGATTCCCTCAACCTGGTCAAGCTGGTCGGCCCGGCGATCGCCAAGCGCGCCCTACCGGTCATCGCCGCCGTGGTGCTCGCGTTGCTGACCTTGGGCGTCTGGCGCCTCCTGCGGCGGCGGGAGGTCTAGCGGGCCGTGGAGTTCACCGAGGTCGTGCGGCGCCGGCACATGGTGCGCACGTTCACCGGCGAGCCGGTCTCACCGGAAAGCCTGGAACGCATCCTGCACAACGCCGTCCGCGGGCCGTCCGCCGGGTTCTCCCAGGGCCAGGCCTTCCTGGTGCTCACCGACCCCGAAGACCTGAAGCGCTTCTGGGCGGTGGCGGGCGTGGCAGCCGCCGAATCGGTGGCGACCGCGCCGCTGGTCATCGTGCCCATGTCGTGCAAGCGGGTCTACCTGGACCGCTACGCACTGCCCGACAAGGGCTGGACCGACCGGGACGAGAAGCGCTGGCCGGTGCCGTTCTGGCACATCGACACCGGCATGGCCGCACTGCTGATCCTGCTCACCGTGGTGGACGAAGGCCTCGGCGCGCTGTACTTCGGCATCGTGCCCGAGGCCGTGGGGGCCTTCCGCGAGACGTTCGGGGTGCCGGATGATCACGAGCCCATCGGCGCCATCGCCATCGGCCACGACGCCGAACCCGCGCCCCGCGACCTGCGGAGCCGCCGCCGGACCGCACAGGACGTGATCCACTACGGCCGCTGGTGAGGGCTCGGGCCCTGGGCCGTCCTAGCGGACCACGACGTCGGCGATGGGCAGGGATGAGTCGGCGGGCAGGTCAAGGGAGGACGGCGGAACGCCGCGCGAGAGCAGTTCGGTACCCAGCGCGGCGACCATGGCGCCGTTGTCGGTGCACAGCCCCGGCCTGGGCACCCGCAGCCTGATGCCGGCATCCGCGCACCGCTGGCCGGCCAGCGAGCGCAACCGGGAGTTGGCCGCCACCCCGCCGCCGATGATCAGGTCGCCGACGTCGTGCCGCCGGCAGGCCTGCACGGCCTTGCGGGTGAGCACGTCGGCCACGGCCTCCTGGAAGGACGCCGCGACGTCGGGGATCCGAACCGGTTCCCCGGCTGCCTGCCGCGCCTCCACCCAGCGGGCCACCGCCGTCTTCAGGCCCGCGAACGAGAAGTCCAGGGTGCCATCGTGGTACTTGCCGCGCGGGAAGCTGATCGCCGCGGGATCGCCGTCGCGGGCCTCCTTATCGATCGGCGGTCCGCCGGGAAATGGCAGGCCGAGCACCCGGGCCACCTTGTCATACGCCTCGCCCGCCGCGTCGTCGATGGTCGCGCCGAGCGGAACCACCTGCCGGGTCACGTCGGTGACCAGCAGCAGCGAGGAGTGCCCGCCCGACACCAGCAGGGCCACCGCCGGCGACGGCAGCGGGCCGTGCTCCAGCTGGTCGACCGCGATGTGCGCGGCCAGGTGGTTCACCCCGTACAGCGGCTTGCCGAGCCCGAACGCGTACGCCTTGGCCGCGGCCACCCCGACGAGCAGGGCACCGGCCAGCCCGGGACCCGCGGTGACGGCCACGGCGTCGATCTGGCCGGCCCGGACGCCCGCGGTGGCGAGCGCGCGGTCGAAGGCCGGGATCATCGCCTCCAGGTGCGCCCGGCTGGCCACCTCGGGCACCACGCCGCCGAACCGGGCGTGCTGATCCACGCTGGAGGCGACCGCGTCAGCCAGCAGTTCGCGGCCGCGCACCAGGCCGACACCGGTTTCGTCACACGAGGTCTCGATGCCAAGCACCAGCGGAGCGATCATCAGGCCAGCGCCTTCCGCATGACCACGGCGTCGACCCCGGAGGGCTGATAGTACCCGCGCCTGGTCCCGACCTCGGTGAAGCCGTGCCGCAGGTAGAGCCGCCGCGCCCGCTGGTTGTCCTCCCGCACCTCGAGCAGGACCTCGGTGTACCCGCGCCTGCCCGCCTCGTCCACCAAGGCCGACAGCAAGGCCGTGCCGGTGCCCTGGCCCCAGTGCGCAGGCTCCACGGCCAGCGTCACCACGTCGGCCTGCGCGCCGCCGCCGAACATCATCCCCGCGTACCCGATCAGTGTGTCCGCTGACTCGGCGACCAGGTAGAGGCGGCGCGAGGCC
This sequence comes from uncultured Actinomycetota bacterium, assembly GCA_963808615.1. Taxonomy (GTDB): domain Bacteria; phylum Actinomycetota; class Actinomycetes; order Streptosporangiales; family Streptosporangiaceae; genus Palsa-504. The sequence goes on along the minus strand of CAWEGV010000012.1, from coordinate 1,186,745 downwards.
GGCTGGGCGAACTCTCCCGCGAACATCTCGGGCGTCCACGCATCCTCGGGGAAAAGCTCCTGCTCTAGCGCCATGATCCGGGGCATGTCCGCCTTGCTCATGGCCCTGAGCCGGATCTCGCGGGCGTCGGCCTGGGTGGCTTTCACGAGGGCGTCACCCGCTTGGGCGGGCCGGGCTCCCTGGCGTCGGGCCGCCGCAGGTACAGCGGCTCGGCCGCCAGCAGCGGCGGCTGTGTCCGGGGCCGGGCGGTGCCGGCCAGCCACCCCGCCACGATGGAGCACAGGGTGCGGGCGTCCGGATAGGCGGGCCCGATCACCTCGCCGAACGCTTCCGGATAGAGCTGACCGCCAGCGCCCGCCACGACAAGCTCCGCGGCTCCCTCGATCGAGCTGGCCCGGCCCACGTGCGGGCCGTCCACCCGCCGGCCAGCGGCATCGTAACGGGCCCAGTACACCTCATGGCGCCGGGCATCGGTGGCCACCAGGAACTCCCGGCGTCCCGGCACCGCTGCGGCGATCACGTCCAGCGAGCACACGCCGTGTACGGGAAGGCCGAGCACGGACCCCAGGACCCGGGCCGTCACCACCCCCACCCGAAGCCCGGTATAGGGCCCGGGCCCCACGCCCACGGCGATGCCGGTCAGGTCCCCGCGCGACGCGCCCGCGTCGGCCATTACCTTGGCGATCATGGGCGCGAGCAGTTCGGAGTGCCGCCGGGCATCGACGGTGCACGCCTGCGAGATAACCCGCTGCCCGTCATGCAGAGCAGCGCTCACCGCGGGGGTGGCCGTGTCCAAACCCAGCACCAGCACGCCGCCCAGCCTAGTGGCTGTGACCTAGTGCAGCGTGGCCTCGGCGGCCTGGGCGAACGCCATGCAGGCCGAGGACAGCTGGGACATGGAGACCGGCCCGTAGTGGCCGCGGTTGGACTGCTCCAGCCCGTTCACCGTCGCCGTCACCACCACGTTGTGGTAGCGCACCACCACGGTGGCCACGTCGGTGACCGCCCCGCCGCCCCGGAACACCTGCTGGGCGCTGAACGCCTCGTTCCCCAGGCCGCTGAGCAGGGTGATCGTGGCGCGCGGCTCGGCTGAATTCGGGGGCGGGTTCTGCAGGACGGCCAGCGCCGAGTCGTAAGCGTCGATCGCGGCGTAGGTGGCGCTGCCATTGCCGCTGGCCAGACCGCTCGGCGCGTAGGCCAGCATGCTGAGCTGCCCCAGCCGGTAGACCGGGGCCTGGTCGATGGTCCAGTCGCAGGCCGACTCGGCCGCTCCGTCCACCGACAGCGGGGACGTCACCTTGACCTGCCCCGGCAGGTACTGCTGGACGATAGCGGCGGGCACCGACCGGCAGGCGTCCGGCACCTGCTGGAGCTCCCCCGGCTGGAAGGTGGTGATCAGCGCACCAGGGATGACCGGCGCCGGGCCCGGGCCGCCCGCTGCGAGCAGCACCACGGCGATCGCCGCCCCGGCCACGCCCACCAGGCCGGCCAGCATGAACAGCCAGCGCCGCCGCCTGCGGGCCACGGCCCGGGCGGCACGGCTGCCCGGCGTGCGCGGCGGCGCGGTCGGCGGCTCCTGCCCGGTCGGCGGCTCCTGCCCGGTCGGCGGCTCCTGCCCGGCAGGCGGCTCCTGCCCGGTCGGCGGCTCCTGCCCGACAGACGGCTCCTGGCCGGCCGGGCCGTCCCCGAGGCTGCCGGACCGGTCCGGGCGAACCGGCGACGGGTTGGCCCACGGCGGCGGGTCCTCGTCATCGGGGCCGGGGCCCTGGGACCCGCCCGGCTGGCGAGGAGACAGGTATTCCTGCTCGGGCACGGGACTCCTCCGCAGAGGGGATACGGTACGTAACGGCGCGATCGGCGAACCGGGGGACAAAGTACAGCGGAACTATAGCGGTGCTCCGCTCAGATTTTCGTGCTATTGAGATTCACGGCCAGGCCGGTGAGCACCGCATTCCATCGCGCGCCGTGGCCGGTCAGCCGGACCGTCCGCACGTCGCCGTCCCCGGCGGGCTGGATCGAGATCTCCAGGCGGTCCTCCGCGAGTCCTTCGGCCAGGCCTTCGCCCCATTCGACTACGGTGACCGCGCTGGCCACGTCCGCGTCCAGGTCCAGGTCGTCCAGCTCGGCGACGCTGCCCAGACGGTAGGCGTCGGCGTGCACCAGCGGCGGCCCGGATCCGGCCGGCGCAGGATGAACCCGCGCGATGACGAAGGTGGGGGAGGTGACCGGGCCGCGCACCGCGAGGCCCTCGCCGATGCCCTGCACCAGCGTGGTCTTGCCCGCCCCCAGCGGTCCGGTCAGGATCACCAGGTCGCCGGCGCGCAGCAGCGCGGCCAGCTCCCGGCCCAGGTCCCGCATGGCCGCCGCGGAGGCGATGCGCAGGCCGGGCGCGGAACACCACGGCCCGTTCGGGATCATCATGCCGAACCGCCCGGGAAGGTCCGCGGGACCCGGGCGCCGATGCCGGTGACGATGTCGTAGGAGATGGTGCCCAGCGCCTCGCCCCATTCCTGCGCGGTAGCCTCGCCGTCGTCCCCCGGGCCGAACAGCACCACTTCCTCCCCCGCGGCTACCGGCTCGTCGCCGAAGTCGATGACGAACTGATCCATGCACACGGTGCCCGCAATCGGCCAGCGGCGGCCGCGCACGGTCACCAGCGGCAGGCCGATCGCGCCGCGGGGCACGCCGTCGGCGTAGCCGAGCGGCACCAGGCCCAGGGTCGTCTCGCGGTCCGTGATGTACCTGTGGCCGTAGGAGACACCCGAGCCGGGCGGGACCCGCTTGACCAGGGCCAGCCGGGCGCTCAGCGTCATGGCCGGCCGCAGCCACGACGGCGCGCCGCCCCGCAGGGTGGACAGGCCGTACACCGCACCGCCGAACCGCACCAGGTCAAGCCGGGATTCCGGCACGGTCAGCGCGGCGGCGGTGTTGGCGATGTGCCTGATCTCCGGCGTGAGGCCGGCCTTCTCGGCGCAGGCCACCGCGTCGGCGAACACGGCGAGCTGGGCGGCGACCGACGGGTGCCCCGGCAGGTCGGCGCAGGCGAAGTGGGACCACAGGCCGGTCACCCGGAGCGCGCCGCTGGCCTGGGCGGCCAGCGCGGCATCGACCAGCTCGGGCCAGTCCGCGGGGGTGGCTCCGCCGCGGTTCAGCCTGGTGTCGGCCTCCAGGTGCAGCCGGGCCGGGACGCCGGCGCGGCGGGCCGCGCCGGCCACCCGGGCCACGAAGGAGGCCGAGCCCGCGGTGACGTCGATGCCGTTCCTGATCGCCTCCGCGGGCTCCCCGATGGCCATCAGGCACAGCACCGGCGCGGTCAGCCCGGCCCGGCGCAGCGCGACGGCCTCGTCCGGGTCGGCGGTCCCCAGCCAGCTCGCCCCGCCGGCCAGCGCCGCCCGCGCCGCCGGGATCATGCCGTGCCCGTACCCGTCCGCCTTGACCACGGCCATCACCTGGCTGCCGCGGACCCGCTCGCACAGCGCCGAGACGTTACCGCGGATCGCGTCGAGATCGATGATCACCTGCCGGTCCATGACGCTCACAGGCTCCCGAACGCGGACGGCAGCGCCCGGACCACATCGGAGGCGCCGATCGGCGCCTCGGCCGTACCCTCAGGTCCCTGGGCCGCCGCCAGCCGGGCGGCCATCCCGTGCAGGTAGGCGGCGGCCGCGGCGGCCCAGGCGGGCTCGAGGCCCTGCGCGAGCAGTGCCCCGGCCAGCCCGGACAGCACGTCGCCCGAGCCCGCGGTGGCCAGCCACGGGGTGCCGGTCGGGTTCACCAGGACCGTCGGGTCATCGGGCTGGGCGATCACCGTGGTGGAGCCTTTGAGCAGCACGGTGGCGCCCAGTTCGGCGGCCGCCTGCCGGGCGTGGTCGAGCCTGCGCGCCTCGACACTCGCCGGTTCGGTGCCGAGCAGCCGGGCCAGTTCCCCGGCGTGCGGCGTGATCAGCGTGGGCGCAGGCCCGTTGGCCCGCGGCAGCAGGCCGGCGGTCTGGCTCACGATGGTGAGCCCGTCTGCGTCGATGAGCACCGGCAGCTCGGTGGCCAGCACGGCGGCGAGCCGCGCCGCCGCGTGCTGGCCGGTGCCCATGCCCGGGCCGGCCACCCAGGCCTGGACCCGGCCCACCGATCCGAGATCGAGGTCGCCGTCATCGGGGTGGACGGTGATTACCACCTCCGGCCAGGCCAGCCGGACCGCCAGGGCGGGGACGTCAGCGGTCGCCACCCGCACCATCCCGGCCCCGCCGTGTACCGCCGCGCCGGTGGCCAGCACGGCCGCTCCGGCGAAGCGGTCGCTTCCCGCGAGCAGGCCGAGCACGCCCCGCCGGTACTTGTCCGATTCCGGCCCGGGCCGGGGCAGCCGCTCGCTGATGTCGTCGCGCTGCGGGGCCAGCGCGGCGGGCTCGCCCTCCAGGTACGGGAGCAGGCCGATATCGACCAGCTCGACGGTCCCCGCGTGCCCGGCCCCCGGGTCGATCAGCAGGCCGGGCTTGATCGCGCCGAACGTCACCGTGACATCGGCTCGCACCGCCGGGCCCTCGGCCGTGCCGGTGTCGGCGTCGATGCCGCTCGGCAGGTCGACGGCGACCACGGTGGCGCCCGCCCGGGACAGGCCCGGCGGGGCCCCGTGCCGGGCCTGCTCGGCGAGCCGGGCCAGGCCGGCGAAGGGCTCCCGCAGGCCGCCCCGGCCGCCGATGCCCAGCAGGCCGTCGATGATCAGGTCGGCGCGGGCCATCGCGCCGGCGGCGTCCCGCTGGCCGGCCGGATCGCCGGTCACCCGGCCGCCGGCCGCGCGCAGCTCGGCCAGGCCGCCCGCATGGGCCTTCGGTGCCGCCGCGATCGCGGTGACGGCCGCGCCGCGCCGGGCGAGCAGCGCGCCGGCGTACAGCGCGTCGCCTCCGTTGTCCCCGCTGCCCGCCAGCACCACCACCCGCGCCCCGTAGACGTGGCCCGGATAACGCGCCAGCAGGGACGTGCAGGCCGCGGCGAGCCCGGCGGCGGCCCGCCGCATCAGCGTGCCCTCGGGCACCAGGTCCATCAGCGCGCGCTCGGCGGCCCGCACCGCGGCAACCTGGTATGCGTACCGCATGGTCCTACTGGCCGGCCAGGGCCAGCCGGACCTCCGCCGCGAGCTGGCCGATGACCTGCTCGGCCAGGTCCGCGTCCGCGGCCTGGACCATCAGCCGGATCGCGGGCTCGGTCCCGCTCGGCCGGACCAGGACCCGCCCGTTGTCGCCGAGTGCAGATTCCGCCCGCGAGACCGCGGCGTCGACCCGCGGGCCGAGCCTGGAAGCGTCGCCGGGCACGTTGACCAGGACCTGCGGGTATTTGCGCACCATCTTCGCCGCCGACGACATCGGCATCCCGCGGCGGTTCACCGCCGCCAGCAGCTGCAGGCTGGTCAAGATGCCGTCGCCAGTGGTGGCGTGCTCGAGCAGGATGATGTGGCCGGACTGCTCCCCGCCCAGCACGTACCCGCCGTCGCGCATGGCCGCGGATACGTACTTGTCTCCGACCGGGGTCTCGATCACCGTGATGCCGGTTTCGCGCATGGCCACGTGGAAACCCTGGTTCGCCATCACGGTGACCACCACCGCGTCGTGAGCCAGCCGGCCGGATTCCTTCAGCTCGGTGGCGAGCACGGCCAGGATGTGGTCGCCGTCGAGCAGCTGCCCGTCCGCGTCGACCGCCAGGCACCGGTCGGCATCGCCGTCGTAGGCCACCCCGGCGTCCGCGCCGTGCTCGAGGACCGCCGCCGCCAGCGTGCCCAGGCAGGTCGAGCCGTAGCCGGCGTTGATGTTCTGGCCGTCGGGTTCGGCACCGATCGCGATGACGTCCGCGCCCGCCCGGCGCAGCGCCCGCGGCGCGATGCGGTAGGCCGCGCCGTGCGCGCAGTCGGCCACCACCCGCAGGCCCGCCAGCGCCCGCCCGGTTTGGCCTGGCAGCGTGGAGAGCAGGTAGTCCAGATACCGCTCCTGCTCGGCCCCGGCCTCGCTCACCTGGCCGAACGGGGAAGTTCTGGCCCGGGGGGGCGACCCACCGGGATCCCGCTGGCCTTGCATCAGCCTGGCTTCGATCTGGTCCTCGACGGCGTCCGGCAGCTTGACGCCGCCGCGGCCGAAGAACTTGATCCCGTTGTCCTGGGCCGGATTGTGGCTAGCGGAGATGACCACGCCGAACGCGGCGCGGAGAGCCCTGGTCAGGTAGGCCACGCCCGGCGTCGGGATGACACCGAGCCGGAGCACCTGGACGCCCGCGCTAGCCAGGCCGGCCACCACCGCCGCCTCGAGGAACTCACCGGAGGTGCGCGGATCCCGGCCCACTACGGCGACCGCGGGGCCGGCCCCCCGGGTCTCGCCGGCCTCACCACCGAGGACGGCGGCGGCGGCCACGGACAGATCCATGGCCAGGGGGGCGGTCAGGTCCTGACCAGCAACCCCGCGGACGCCGTCGGTACCGAACAGGCGGCCGCGCTGACCCGCTTCACCCATGTCACTCCCCCGCTGGCCACCCACCTCCCCGGGCCCCCTTCCGTGCTCGTGCGCGTGTGCCGCGTGGCTGGACAGGCTCGCAGCGAGGAACCTACCGCTTGGAGTACTGCGGCGCCTTCCTGGCCTTCTTCAGGCCGTACTTCTTGCGCTCCTTGATCCGGGCGTCCCTGGTCAGGAAGCCCGCCTTCTTCAGCGCCGGGCGGCTCTCGGGGTCGACCAGCGTGAGGGCCCGGGTCACGCCGAGGCGCAGCGCGCCGGCCTGGCCGGTGACGCCGCCGCCGGAGATGCGGGCCACCACGTCGAACTTGCCCTCCGCGCCCAGGGTCACGAACGGCTCGTTGACGAGCTGCTGATGCACCTTGTTCGGGAAGTACACATCGAGCGACCTGCCGTTGATCTGCCACTGGCCTGACCCGGGGAGGATGCGGACCCTGGCGATCGCCTCCTTGCGGCGCCCCGTGCCTGCCGCGAAGCCGGTCACGACCGGGCGGCGGACGACGGTCCGGGCCGGAGCGTCCTGGGAGGTCTCCGTGGTGTACTCCGACGGCGCCTCGCCGTGCTCGTCCTCGGCGTACTCCGAGTAACCCGGCTCGTCCTCGACGCCGATGGTGTTTTCGCCAGTGGGCTCAGCCACGGTCTGTTCCTCGTACTTCCTGTTGTGACTACTGCTCGATCTGCGTGATCTGGAACGGCTGGGGCTGCTGCGCCTGGTGCGGGTGATCCGGTCCGGCGTACACCTTGAGCTTGCGCAGCGTCTTGCGGCCGAGCGAGTTCTTCGGCAGCATCCCCTTGACGGCCTTCTCCACCGCGCGCTCGGGGTGGCTGGCCATCAGGTTCGCGTAGGAGACCGCGCGCAGGCCACCCGGGTATCCGGAGTGCCGGTAGGCGTGCTTCTGCTCCAGCTTGCTGCCGGACAGCGCGACCTTGGCCGCGTTGACCACGATGACGAAGTTGCCGGTGTCCACGTGCGGCGCGAAGATCGGCTTGTGCTTGCCGCGCAGCAGCACCGCCACCTGGCTGGCCAGGCGGCCCAGCACCACGTCGGACGCGTCAATGACGTGCCATTGACGCGTAATGTCACTGTCCTTCGGGCTGAAAGTGCGCACAGTCCTGAGCCTTCGCGTATGTATCGTGGTCTTCCGCGGCCTGCGCCTGCCGGTAACGGCCGCTGGGGTGCTACCCGACGAGCCGCGCCGCGCTAAGAGCGCGCACCAGCGGAACGCGGCGTGCATGCCCGTCGCGCATGACGCCCATGCAGCATACTCCGACTGAGCCGGTGATGCCAAAGCGACGCCCTCGGTACCGGGCAGGGCGCTACCCTCATCGTTATGGGTTATCAGGGCGCGAGGCGCGCTGGCTCGGCCACTGGCGCGCGCCGTCAGGCGTCCTGTTCGCCGGACGATCCTGGATCCGGCCCGCAGGCGGCCATGAACCGTACTCCGGTCCGGGGCTTCCCGCCCGTCAGCCCCGTCCATCCCGGTCCCGGAGATGATGGGTACGCCGCAGGCCATGGGTACTCCGAAGGCGGTGACCAGCGCCGGCCGTGCGAGCCGACGGCCACGGGCCCGACAGCCGCGGCCCCGACCGTCATGGCCCCGGCGGCGCCGGCCTCGGCGGCACCGGTCACCCGCAGGCACGGCACGAAGGCGGCCAGGAGCAAGCGTCCCAGGCGCCGCTCCCGCATCGCGTGGCTGGCCGTGGCCGTCGTCGCGATCATCGCGGCCGGCGCCTTCGCCGGGTACAAGTACCTGTACGAACCGCGCGTGAACGCGCCGGTGCCTTCCTCGCTGCGGCTGCCCACCACGACGGCGGGATCTCCGGACTTCAATAAGGCCCTGGGCAAATGGCAGCACATCGGGACCAGGGCCGAAGACCCGGTACCGCTGACGCTCGCCGAGCTCTACCCGCCCCGGTTCACGTTCAGCGGCAGCTCATTCCTGCGGACCGCGGCCAGCGTGACCAAGAACTGCACCACGGCGGTGTACGGCACGCAGCTCCAGGCCGCGCTGCAGTCAGGCCACTGCACCCAGGTGCTGCGGGCCAGCTACATATCGGGCGACGGCACGATGATGGGCACGATCGGCGTGGTCAACCTGAGCACGGCCAGCACGGCGCAGGCCGCCGGCCAGGCCACCGGGCCGGAGGAGATCATCGCGCCGCTCAGCTCGCAGAAGGGTCCCACGAGCAAACTGGGCACCGGCACCGGCGTCGTGCAGGCGGAGATCAAGGGGCACTACCTGATCTTGATCTGGGCCGAGTTCACCAACCTGAAGTCGCCGTCGACGGGGGCCCAGCGGCAGATGCTGGAACAGTTCGCGGCCAACCTGGTCACCGGCAGCGCCAACATCGACCTCAGCACCCGGATGCTGACCGGCAAGGCAGCCGCTAGCACCTAGCCGCGCGGCCCAGGTGCCTTAGCGCGGTCCGGAGGCAACCGGAGGGACACCGCGCAGCCGGCGGGTACCGGCGGCCCGCGCGGCCAGCTCACCTGGCGGCGGGTAGGCCACCTCCTCCAGGCACAGCCCGTGCGGTGCCAGGACACGGACGGCCGGATCGCGGACCGCGGCCGCCAGCACCGCGGCAGGCCAGCCAGGCGGACGGCGGCCCTCGCCGACGGCCAGCAGCGCGCCGATCAGCGAGCGCACCATGGTGTGGCAGAACGCGTCCGCCACCACCGCCGCGACCGCGACGCCGTCCTGGTCGCGCTGCCACTCCAGGCGGCGCAGCGTCCGGATGGTGGTCGCTCCCGGCCTGCGGCGGCAGAAGGCGGCGAAATCATGCTCGCCCAGGCAGCCGCGCGCCGCCTCGTTCATGGCGGCCACATCCAGCCGCCGGAAGGACCACAGGGTCTCGTGCCTGCGCAGGGGATCGGCGCGGGCCGGGTCGTCGCACACGCGGTAGGAGTAGCGACGCCAGAGCGCGGAGAACCGCGCGTCGAACCCTCCGGGCGCCGCGTCGACGGCGTGCACGCGGACATCGGCCGGCAGCACCCCGGCCAGCCTGGCCACCGCGCCGTGGACCCCTGGCCCCCCCGGCTCCGCGGCCGGCGCCCAGGCGTCCTCTGGCACGTCCGCGTGGGCCACCTGGCCGCGCGCGTGCACTCCGGCGTCGGTGCGCCCGGCCACGGTCAGGCCGGGCAAGCCAGGCAGCCGCAGCACCCGGCCGAGCGCCGCCGCCAGCACCTCCTCGACCGTGCGCCTACCGGGCTGTACGGCCCACCCGGAAAACCCTGACCCGTCGTAGGAAAGGTCAATTCTGAGCCGAACGGTCCGTGGTTCTTCTTCCAAGCCCACCTCAACCGATCGCGGGGCTAGGCGTCCTCGCCGGTGTCCTCGTTCTCGTCGTCGTCTTCGTCGCCGTCGGTCTGGGCATCGGCTTCGTCGACGACGTCGGTCTGGCCCTCAGCCGCGTCTTCGTCCTCGTCTGCGGCTTCGCCCTCGGCTTCGCCCTGGACGGCAGCCAGGTCCTCGGCGGTGCCGTCGACCTCAGCGGCCTCATCCGTCACACTCGCCTCAGGCGCCTCGATCTCGGGCTCGGCCGCGACGGCGGCCGCGGGTGCCTTGGCCTCGGCCCGGCGGGCGCGACGGCGCGGCTTGGCCGCGACAGGCTCGCCCCGGACCAGCTCGATGACCGCCATCGCCGCGTTGTCGCCCTTGCGGGGGCCGATCTTGGTGATGCGGGTGTATCCGCCGTCACGCTCGGAGAACTCCGGGGCGATCTCGGTGAACAGCCGGTGCACCACGCCCTGGTCGGTGACCACGGTCAGCACGTGCCGGCGGGCATGCAGGTCGCCGCGCTTGGCGAAGGTGATCAGCCGTTCGGCTACCGGCCGCAGCCTGCGGGCCTTGGCCTCGGTGGTGATGATCCGGCCGTGCTGGAACAGCGCGGTGGCCAGGTTGGCCAGGATGTGCCGCTCGTGGGCCGGGCTGCCGCCCAGGCGGTGGCCCTTGGTGGGCGTGGGCATACGGATCTCTCCTCGATAACCGCGGCAGGCGCCACGGTGCCGTTAGTACTGCTCGGTCTCCACGTAGCTGTCGTCGTCGTCGCCGTAGGTGCCGACCGCGCTGCTCGGGTCGAATCCGGGCGGCGAGTCCTTGAGCGACAGGCCCATGTCGATGAGCTTCTGCTTGACTTCCTCGATCGACTTGGCGCCGAAGTTCCTGATGTCGAGCAGGTCCTGTTCGCTGCGGCCGACCAGTTCGCCGACCGTGTGAATGCCCTCGCGCTTGAGGCAGTTGTAGGACCGGACGGTGAGGTTGAGGTCCTCGATCGGCAGGGCCAGGTCGGCCGCGAGCGCGGCGTCCGTGGGCGACGGGCCGATGTCGATGCCCTCGGCGTCGACGTTGAGCTCCCGGGCCAGGCCGAACAGCTCGACCAGGGTCTTGCCCGCGCTGGCCACGGCGTCCCTCGGCCGCATGCAGGGCTTGGTCTCCACGTCGAGGAGGAGCCGGTCGAAGTCGGTGCGCTGCTCGACGCGGGTGGCTTCCACCTTGTACGTCACCCGGAGCACCGGCGAGTAGATGGAGTCGATCGGTATCCGGCCGATTTCCTGGCCCGGCTGCTTGTTCTGCGTCGCCGAGACGTAGCCCCGGCCGCGCTCGACGGTCAGCTCCATCTCGAGCTTGCCCTTGGCGTTCAGGGTGGCGATGTGCAGCTCCGGGTTGTGCACCTCGACGCCGGCCGGCGGCGCGATGTCGGCCGCGCTCACCTCGCTCGGGCCCTGCTTGCGCAGGTACATCACCACGGGCTCGTCGTGCTCTGAGGACACCACGAGTTCCTTCAGGTTCAGGATGATGTCGGTCACATCCTCCTTGACGCCCGGCACCGTGGAGAATTCGTGCAGGACGCCCTCGATCCTGATGCTGGTCACGGCCGCCCCGGGAATGGAGGACAGCAGCGTGCGCCGGAGCGAGTTGCCGATGGTGTAGCCGAAACCCGGCTCGAGCGGCTCGATGACGAACCTGGACCTGTAGTCGTCTACCTGCTCCTCGGCGAGCGAGGGGCGCTGAGCGATGAGCATGGATCTTTCCTTTCCGCGACGCCCGCTATATGACGGCGCTTCCTTTTTCTCGGGGGGATATCCCCCCGAGACCCCCCTGCCTGGGGGGCTGCCCGCCCCCCAGTCCCCCTGGCCGGGGGCTTTGCCCCCGGCGAGTAACTCTTGCCGGGCCGTCGAGGCCCGGCAAAGGTTACATCTTCGAGTAGTACTCGACGATGAGCTGTTCCTGGACCTGCGTGTCGATCTGAGCCCGGACCGGCATCGAGTGGACCAGGATCCGCATCTGGTCGGGAACCACCTCGAGCCAGGCCGGCACCATGCGCTCGCCGGCCTCGGCCCGGGCGATGACGAACGGCGTCATCTCCAGCGACTTGGGGGTCACCTCAACGATGTCGTTCTCGCTCACCCGGTAGGACGGGATGTCGACCTTCTTGCCGTTCACCGTGAAGTGGCCGTGCCGCACCAGCTGGCGGGCCATGTCGCGGCTCTTGGCGAAGCCCGCGCGGTAGACGACGTTGTCCAGGCGGCGCTCCAGCAGCTGGAGCATCGTCTCGCCGGTCCGGCCGTGCTTGCGGGCCGCCTCCTCGTAGTAGCCGCGGAACTGCCGCTCGAGGATGCCGTAGATCCTGCGTGCCTTCTGCTTCTCCCTGATCCGGGTCAGGAAGTCGCCTTCCTTCGGCCGGTTCCTGCCGTGCTCACCCGGCGGATACGGCCTGATCTCGATCGGGCACTTGGGCGAGTCGCACTTGGCGCCCTTCAGGAAGAGCTTGGTCTTCTCCCGGCGGCACAGCTTGCAGTCCGCGCCTGTGTATCGAGCCATCTGTCGCTATCTCCTGTCAGGGACCATCAGACCCGGCGCCGCTTCGGCGGCCGGCAGCCATTGTGCGGAACGGGGGTCATGTCCTGGATCGAGCCGACCTCCAGCCCGGTCGCCTGCAACGACCGGATGGCGGTCTCCCGGCCCGAGCCCGGGCCCTTGACGAAGACGTCGACCTTGCGCATGCCGTGCTCCATGGCCCGGCGCGCGGCAGCCTCGGCCGCCATCTGAGCGGCGTACGGGGTCGACTTGCGCGATCCCTTGAACCCGACCTGACCCGCGGACGCCCACGAGATCACGTTGCCGGTCGGGTCGGTGATCGAGATGATCGTGTTGTTGAACGTGCTCCTGATATGGGCGTGCCCGTGAGCGATGTTCTTCCGCTCCTTGCGGCGCACCTTCTTGGCGGCGGCCTGAGTACGACTTCTTGGCGGCATCTGCTTCCTTTGAGGTGATCGATCCGGCCCTGGCCCGAGGGACTGGCCCGGACTACTTCTTCTTTCCGGCCTTCTTCTTGCCGGCGACCGTCTTCTTCTTGCCCTTACGGGTGCGGGCGTTAGTCTGGGTCCGCTGCCCGTGCACGGGAAGCCCGCGGCGGTGGCGGATTCCCTGGTAGCAGCCGATCTCGATCTTCCGCCTGATGTCGGCCTGGACCTCGCGGCGGAGGTCACCTTCGACCTGGTAGGTAGCGTCGATCCAGTCGCGGAGCTTCAGCAGCTCATCGTCGGTGAGGCTGCTGACCCTGGTGTCCCCGTTGACCCCCGTGGCCTGCAGCGTCTGTAGCGCCCTGGTGCGACCGATGCCATAGATGTAGGTGAGAGCGACCTCGACCCGCTTATCGCGGGGCAGGTCCACACCGGAAAGCCTGGCCATGTGCGGGCAGTTCTCCTTCGTCTGGCGGAGGTCCTGCACACCGCCCCCATGTCCTGCCCGGACATGGCCCCGGCCTCCGTCCGGGGGTTGCAGCCTTAGCTAGCTGCCTGCGGTGCGCGTCGTCTTTAGTTGTGCGTCAGCCCTGCCGCTGCTTGTGCCGCGGGTCTGAGCAGATGACCATGACGCGTCCGTGCCGGCGGATGATCCGGCACTTGCTGCAGATCTTCTTGACGCTCGGCTTGACCTTCACGGTGCTGTCTCTCCAGGAAATCTGATTCGTGCTGTGAGTGTGCTCTGGGTGCTGAAAGGTTGTTACTTGTACCGGTACACGATCCGCCCGCGGCTGAGGTCGTAGGGGCTGAGCTCCACGACAACCCGGTCGTCAGGCAGGATGCGGATGTAATGCATCCGCATTTTCCCGCTGATATGAGCGAGAACCTTGTGCCCGTTGTCCAGCTCCACCCGGAAGAAGGCATTCGGGAGCGACTCGACAACCGTGCCTTCAATCTCGATGGCGCCGTCTTTTTTGGGCATGTCCTCCGCGCTTCGTTCTGTGCTAGTGGTCCGCGCCTGGGCGCGGTTTGGTCCCGTTAAACCCGGCCGTACTCGCCTGGCGGCAAGCCTGCCCCGCCTGGCTCACGCCCATGCTGGCTGAACAGCGAGACGAGATAACCGGGAGGGGCTCCGAAGGGTCTCCTGCGCGCTCGCAAGCGCGAGCCCCCGGGCGGCAGCCACGAGGAACCCAGCGGAATGGGCCGGAGACGAGTGTACTCGACTCACGGCGCCAACGCGAACCGCCTAAGTATAGACACTGGCAGGCGCGCCGCTATTCCCGGCGCTGGGCACGGCGGATCACGACCCAGATCCACGGGATCGCGATCACCGCCCACCAGGGGAACCAGGTCCCGACGCCGACCACGGCCGCGATCGCCCACAGGGCCACGATCACCGCCGTGACCACGCCCCAGGCCCCGATGGCCACCCCGCCCGGCGTGAACTTGATCGGGCTGGCCGAACCGCCCGAGTCGGCGGGCAGCAACGACTGCCCGGAGCGGGGCGGCCTCCGGCGCAGCGAGGCGTCCGGCAGCTGGTACAGGTCGATGGCCGGCAGGTCGGCCAGCAGCTCATCCAGCTCGCCCAGCGTCTTGGCGTCCAGGGCCTTTTCCATACGGTCAGCGAACTCCTCGGCGGTCAGCCGGCCCGCGGCATGGTGCTCACGCAGCAACGCCGTAGCGCGATCGCGATCCGCGTCCGAGGCGCGGATTCGCGGGTCACCAGGCACCTGGCACCTCTCTTACCGACCAGCCAACCCCGGCCTACCTCCCAGCCTGGATCAGCAGCACGCTCCGAAGTCCCTCTTCCTAGTATCGCCGGCCCCCGGTCACATATGCCTCGGTCAGGCGGTGCCGCTTGATCTTAGGGGGGCTGCGGCGGTGGTGGCGCTTGGTCTCCGGGGGGGAGGCGGGGGGCAGCGCCCCCCGCGAGTGTTAGCACCCACGGTCCGTCGGCGGTGATCGCGACCGTGTGCTCGAAATGCGCGGCGCAGCTCCCGTCGGCGGTGACGACGGTCCAGCCGTCCTCGAGCAGGACCGTCTCCGGGCCGCCCAGCATCACCATGGGCTCGATGGCCAGCGCCATGCCGGTACGCAGCCGGGGCCCGCGGCCGGCCCTTCCGTAGTTGGGCACCGGCGGGTCCATGTGCATCGCGGTGCCGATCCCGTGCCCGGTGTACTCCTCGACCAGCCCATAACGGCCCGCGGCCCGGATGCTGGTCTCCACCGCATGGGAGATGTCACCGAGCCTGCCGCCGGCCCTGGCCTGTGCCAGCCCGCGCCACAGCGCGGCCTCGCACGCGTCAATCAGCCCGGCATGCTCGGCGGAGATGGAGCCCACCCCCACCGTGACGGCCGCGTCCCCGTGCCACCCGCGGACGATGGCGCCGCAGTCGATCGAGATGATGTCGCCGTCGCGCAGCCGCCGGGACGGGCTCGGGATACCGTGCACGATCTCGTTGTTCACCGAGGTGCAGATCGTGGCCGGATAACCGTGGTAGCCCTTGAACGACGGGGTGGCGCCTGCCGCGCGTATCTCGCGCTCGGCGAGCGCGTCGAGCTCCTCCGTGCTGACGCCGGGCTGGACCGCCACGGCCACCAGGCGCAGCGTGCGCGCGACCACCAGCCCGGCCTCGCGCATCATCCGGATCTGATCTGGCGTCTTGATCTCGATGTTCAGCCCCGGCCGCGGCCACATGACGCCCTCAGCGCACGAACGGGCGGAGCGCGGCCAGCGCCCGGCTGGTGACCTCTTCTACCGGGCCGGTCGCGTCGATGCCGATCAGGATGTTCTCATCGGCATAGAACGAGATGAGCAGGGAGGTCTGCTCGGCATAGACCTCGAGCCGGTGCCTGATGGTCTCCTCGGAATCGTCATCGCGCTGGAAGAGCTCGCCCCCGCAGTCGTCGCAGATGCCGTCGCGAGACGGCGGGTCGTACAGGACGTGCCAGACCCGTTCGCACCGGCGGCAGGTCCTGCGGCCCGATAGCCGCCGCACCACCTCGTCCTCGTCCACCACCAGCTCGAGTACCACGCTCAGCCGCGCGTCCCACTCCGAGAGCATCTTCTTCAGCGTCTCCGCCTGCGGCACGTTCCTGGGGAACCCGTCGAGCAGGAACCCCCCCTGCGCGTCGTCCTCGGCCAGCCGGTCCCTGACCATCGCCACCGTGACCTCGTCCGGGACCAGGTCACCGCGTTCCATGAACTCCCTGGCCCGGCGGCCGAGCTCGGTGTTGCTTGTCACGTTGTAGCGGAAGATGTCACCTGTCGAGATCCTCGGGATCGCCAGGTGCGACGCTATGAACTGGGCCTGTGTCCCCTTGCCCGCACCGGGGGGCCCGACGAGGACGATGCGCACTATCGCAAGAAACCCTCATAGTTGCGCTGCTGCAACTGGCTCTCGATCTGCTTGACGGTGTCCAGCCCGACGCCGACCATGATCAGCAGGCTGACCCCGCTGAACGGGAACTGTTGAGCCACCCCGATGGAAGCCAGCGCGACCAGCGGGAAGAGCGCGATCACGCCCAGGTAGGCCGAGCCTGGCGCGGTGAGCCGCGACAGGACGTAGCCGAGGTACTCCGCGGTCGGCCGTCCGGGCCGGATGCCGGGAATGAACCCGCCGTACTTCTTCATGTTGTCGGCCACCTCGGTCGGGTTGAAGGTGATCGACACGTAGAAGTAGGTGAACCCGATGATCAGGATGAAGAACGCGAGCATGTAGATGGCCGAGCTGCTCTGCTCGACGTACCGGTCCACCCACGACACCCAGCCCTGCGGGTGCGTCTGGCTGCCGAACAGCTGCGCGGCCAGGGTCGGGATGTACAGCAGCGACGAGGCGAAGATGACCGGGATCACGCCAGCCTGGTTGACCTTCATCGGGATGTAGGTCGAGGTGCCGCCGTACATCCGCCGGCCCACCATCCGCTTGGCGTACTGCACGGGGATGCGGCGCTGGGCCTGCTCCATGAACACGATGAACGCGATGATGAAGACCACCACGATCACGGCCACGGCGGCGTAGAACGGGCTCTTGTCCCGGTAGATGGCCAGGATCTCGCCGGGGATGACCGAGATCACGGTGGTGAAGATCAGTACCGACATGCCGTTCCCGACCCCGCGGTCGGTGATCAGCTCGCCCAGCCACATGATGACCGTGGTGCCGGCCACCATGCAGATCACCATGGTGGCGATGGTGAAGGGCGAGGCGTTGGGGATGATCGGGTTGTTACCTGCCGTGCCGCATCCGTTGAACAGCGTGCCGGACCTGGCCAGCTCGATGTAGCCGGTGGATTGCAGGACGGCCAGGCCCACGGTGAGGTACCTGGTGTACTGGGTGATCTTCGCCTGGCCTGCCTGGCCCTCCTGCTTCAGCGTCTCCAGCCGCGGGATCACCACTGTGAGCAGCTGCAAGATGATGCTGGAGGTGATGTAGGGCATGATGCCGAGCGCGAACACCGACAGCCGCAGCAGCGCCTGGCCGCTGAGCAGGTTGACGATGGCCAGGACGTTGGCGGTGGCGCTGCCGGTGGACGTGGCCAGGCCCGAGCAGGTGGTGACGTTCTTGACGTCGACGCCCGGCGTCGGGAGCGAAGCGCCGAACCGGAACAGGGCGATGAGACCCAGCGTGATCAGGATCTTCTTGCGAAGGTCCGGCGTCTGGAACGCCCGCACGAAGGCCGTCAGCATGCGCAGTCCTCGGTTCGGTTGATCGGGCAGTTCCCGTAGTTTACCCGGCACTGCATGATTTTTCTCCGCTCAGGAGAGCTTGGTGACGGTGCCGCCTGCCTGCTCGATCTTCTGCGCAGCCGTGGCGGAGAAGGCGTGCGCGGTGACCCGCAGCGCCACCGACAGGTCGCCGGCGCCGAGCACCTTGACCAGCTCACCCTGGCGGACCGCGCCCTTGGCCACCAGGGTCTCCGGCGTCACGTCGCCGCCCTCCGGGTACAGCTCAGCCAGCCTGCCGGTGTTCACCACCTGGTAGGTGGTGCGGAAGCGCGCGTTGGAGAACCCCTTCAGCTTCGGCACCCTGCGGTGCAGCGGCATCTGGCCGCCCTCGAAGCCGATGTGCACCTGGCCGCGCGCCTTGGTGCCCTTGGTGCCGCGGCCCGCGGTCTTTCCCTTGGACGCCTCGCCTCGGCCGATCCTCGTCTTGGCCTGGTGCGCTCCCGGGGCCGGCCGCAGGTGATGCAGCTTGAGCCCGGGCCTGGACGAGCTGCCCTCGTCCGCCTTGTCAGTGTTACTCATCTCCTGCTACTTCCTCCACCGTCACCAGGTGGCGCACGGTCGCGATCATGCCGCGGAACTCCGGGCGGTCGGGCTTGACCACCACCTGGCCGATCCGCCGCAGCCCGAGCGAGCGCAGCGAGTTCCGCTGCGCGCTGGTGCCGCCGATCCTCGACTTGATCTGTGTCACCTTCAGCTGTGCCATCGGTGCCTGCCCCTCATCCCTCAGGCCCCGGCTGCGGCCGCGCGCGCCCGCAGCATGGCCGCGGGCGCCACGTCCTCGATCGGCAGGCCGCGCTTGGCCGCGATCTCCTCGGGGCGGTTCAGGCTCTTCAGCGCGGCCACTGTCGCGTGCACCACGTTGATCGGGTTGGACGAGCCGAGCGAACGGGACAGCACGTCGCTGATGCCCGCGCACTCGAGCACGGCGCGGACCGGGCCGCCGGCGATGACACCGGTACCCGGGCTGGCCGGCTTCAGCAGCACCACCCCGGCCGCGGCCTCGCCCTGGACCGTGTGCGGGATCGTGCCGCCGATCCGCGGCACCCGGAAGAAGTGCTTCTTCGCTTCTTCGACGCCCTTGGCGATGGCGGCGGGGACCTCCTTGGCCTTGCCGTATCCGACGCCGACCATCCCGTTGCCGTCGCCCACCACGACCAGCGCGGTGAAGCTGAAGCGGCGGCCGCCCTTGACCACCTTGGCCACGCGGTTGATGGTGACCACGTGCTCAAGGTAGGCAGCTTGCTTATCGGCCGCGTTGCCGCGCCGGTCCTCACGGCGGTCGCGCCGCTCGCCGCCGCTGCCGCGCCGCGGAGCTCCTGGCATTAGCCCTTCCTCATCTCTGTATCGCTGTGCTCATAAAAAAGTGGGGGGGTGGGGAGGTGGGTGGGGCTCATAGTCGCAGGCCGCCTTCCCTGGCGCCGTCTGCGAGCGCCGCGATGCGGCCGTGATAGCGGTAGCCGCCACGGTCGAACACCACCGTGGTGATGCCGGCCTGGGCGGCACGCTGCGCGAGCAGCTCGCCGACCCGGCGCGCCTTGGCCGTCTTGTCGCCCTCGGCCGCCCGGATCGTGGAATCCAGGGTGGACGCGGCGGCCAGCGTGCGGCCGACGCTGTTGTCGACGATCTGCGCGAACATATGCCGGGCCGACCGGTTGACGACCAGCCGCGGCCTGCTCGCGCTGCCGGTGACCTTCTTGCGTACCCGCAGGTGACGGCGCACGCGCCCGGCCGTGGTCAGCTGCGTGCGAGACCGCACCCGCCCGCTGACGCGTGCGTGCGACCTGGTCTTGGTGCCAGCCATTACTTACTTCCCAGCCTTCCCGACCTTGCGGCGGATCTGCTCGCCCTGATACCGCACGCCCTTGCCCTTATACGGGTCCGGCTTGCGGAGCTTGCGGATCTGCGCGGCTATCTCGCCGACCTTCTGCTTGTCGATCCCCTCCACGACGAACCTGGTTGGCGCCTCGACCCGGAACGCGATGCCCTCCGGCGGGGAAACGGTCACCGGGTGGCTGAACCCGAGCGAGAACTCCAGGTCCCCCCCCTGGCCTGCACCCGGTAGCCGACGCCGACGATCTCCAGGGTCTTGCGGTAGCCCTCGGTGACGCCGGTCACCATGTTGGCGATCAGCGTGCGGGACAGGCCGTGCAGCGCGCGCACGGGTCCCTCGTCGTTCGGCCTGGTGACCCTGATGACCCCGTCCTCGCGCACCACGTCAATGGGCTCGGCCACGGTGTGGCTCAGCGTCCCCTTGGGCCCTTGCACGGTGACGTCACGCCCGTCGATGGTGACCTGCACCCCGCTGGGGATGGTCACCGGGAGCCGCCCGATCCTTGACATAGCAGCTCCTCCCTTACCAGACGAAGGCGAGGACTTCCCCGCCCACGCCGCGCTTCTTGGCCTGCTTGTCGGTCAGCAGCCCGCCGGAGGTCGAGATGATCGCCACGCCGAGGCCGCCGAGGACCCGGGGCAGGTTGTCCTTCTTCGCGTAGACCCGCAGGCCGGGCTTGGATACCCGCTTGATACCGGCGATGGAGCGCTCGCGCTGGTTCCCGTACTTCAGGGTGATCACGAGGTTCCTGCCGACTTCGGCATCTTCCACCCGCCAGGCGGCGATGTAGCCCTCCTGCTGGAGGATCTCCGCGATGTGGGACTTGATCTTGGAATACGGCATGCCCACCGTTTCGTGGTACGCCGAGTTCGCGTTCCGCAGACGC
Source organism: uncultured Actinomycetota bacterium (assembly GCA_963808615.1). Lineage (GTDB taxonomy): Bacteria > Actinomycetota > Actinomycetes > Streptosporangiales > Streptosporangiaceae > Palsa-504. The sequence goes on along the minus strand of CAWEGV010000012.1, from coordinate 1,166,573 downwards.
GTCAGCATGTCTGCGATCGGGTCGGTCATCGTCATGGCCATCAGGCCTTCCTCACCGTGGTTTCCTGCCGGACCTGCGGTGTGCTCGTTCTACCAGCTGGACTTGGTGATGCCAGGCAGCTCGCCGCGGTGCGCCATGGTGCGGAAGCAGATCCGGCACAGGCTGAACCTGCGGTACACGGCCCGCGGCCGCCCGCACCGGGTGCACCTGGTGTAGCCGCGGACCTTGAACTTCGGCGCGCGCTTCTGCTTGGCGATCAGGGCTGTTTTTGCCATCTCTCAGATCCTCTTCTTCACCGCTGACCGGTCGTGCCCCGGCCGCCTCATGTCCCCGACTCCCTGAAGGGAAAGCCGAGCCGGCGCAGCAGCGCGCGGCCTTCGGTGTCGTTTGTCGCGGTGGTGACGACGGTGATATCCATCCCCCGCTGCCTGTCCACCTTGTCCGGATCGATCTCGTGGAACATGAGCTGCTCGATCAGACCGAACGTGTAGTTCCCCTGGCCGTCGAACTGCCGGTCGGACAGGCCGCGGAAGTCGCGGATCCGGGGCAGCGCGATGGTCAGCAGGCGGTCAAGGAATTCCCACATCCGGTCCCCGCGCAGCGTGGCGTGCGCGCCGATGGGCATGCCCTCGCGCAGCTTGAACTGGGCCACGGACTTCTTCGCCCTGGCCACCGCGGGCTTCTGCCCGGTGATGGTGGACAGGTCGCGGACCGCTCCCTCGATCAGCTTGGCGTCCCTGGCCGCCTCGCCCACTCCCATGTTCACCACGATCTTGGTCAGCCCGGGAATCTGCATCACGTTGCCGTAGCCGAATTCGTCCTTGAGCGCCGGGGCGATCTCGCTCCGGTAGCGCTCCTTGAGCCTCGGCACGGCGGGCGCCTCGGTCGCCATCAGATGTCCTTCCCGCTCGGCCGGGCGACGCGGACCTTGCGGCCGTCATCGTCGAACCGGTAGCCGACCCGGACGGGGTGCTTGCTGTCCGGATCGGCCAGCTGGACGTTGCTCACGTCGATCGGCGCTTCCTCGTGCGTGATGCCGCCTTCCTTGGCACCGCGCTGACCCTGGTAGTTGACCTTCTTGTTCTTCTTGACCACGTTGACGCCCTGGACGAGTACCTTGCCCCGCTCGGGGTAGGCCGCGATCACCAGGCCGGTGCGGCCGCGGTCGCGGCCCGCCACCACCACCACTTGGTCGCCCTTCTTGATCTTCATCTAGAGCACCTCCGGAGCCAGCGAGATGATCCGCATGAACCGCTTCTCCCGCAGCTCACGGCCGACCGGGCCGAAGATGCGGGTACCGCGCGGGTCTCCGCCGTCCCTGATCAGCACCGCCGCGTTCTCGTCGAACCGGATGTAGGAGCCGTCGCCTCGGCGCCGCTCCTTGCGGGTGCGCACCACGACCGCCTTGACCACGTCACCCTTCTTCACGCCGGCGCCGGGAAGGGCGTCCTTCACCGTGGCCACGATGACGTCACCGATGCCCGCGTATCGCCGGCCGCTGCCGCCGAGCACGCGGATGCACAGGATCTCCTTGGCACCCGTGTTGTCGGCGACCTTAAGCCGCGACTCCTGCTGGATCACGTCAACTCCTGCTATCTTTCGCCGGGCATCGGAGCCAGGCGGTCTCCTATTACTTGGCCTTCTCCAGGATCTCGGCCACCCGCCAGCGCTTGGTCGCCGACAGCGGCCGGGTCTCCATCAGCAGCACGCGGTCGCCGATGCCACAGGCGTTGGCGGCGTCGTGCGCCTTGTACTTCTTGGTACGGCGCAAGACCTTGCCGTACTTGGGGTGCTTGACGTGATCCTCGACCACGACCACGACGGTCTTGTCCATCTTGTCGCTGACCACGTAGCCTTCTCTGCCCTTGCGGTGCCCGCGGGTCATCGGGGTGCCGCCCGTGGCGTCCTCGCTCACTCGTCCGCCTCCTCGGCTGCTTCATCGGTGGCGGCATCTTCAGTGGCCGCATCTTCGGGGGCCGCGTCCCGTCCGGCCTGTGCGGCCGGCGTCTCGGGCTCGGGAACCTCGGGCTCGCCGGTGTCCTCGACCAGGGTGATGATCCCGAGCTCCCGCTCGCGCATCACCGTGTAGATACGGGCGATCTCCTTGCGGACCGCACGCAGCCTGCCATGGCTTTCCAGCTGCCCGGTGGCACCCTGGAAGCGCAGGTTGAACAGCTCCGCCTTGGCCTCGGCCAGCTTGTGGTGCAGTTCCTCCTCGGTGGACACGCGCAGCTGCGCGGTCAGGCCGCTCGCCATCAGCCCTCACCCACTTCACGCCTGACGATCCCCGGCCATGTCAGCTGGCAGAGCATGGGGAGCTTGTGCATCTCTGACATCAGCCCTCACCGGCCTCCCGCTTGACGATCCCCGGCCATGTCAGCTGGCAGAGCATGGGGAGCTTGTGCATCTCTGACATCAGCCCTCACCGGCCTCCCGCTTGACGATCCGGGCCTTCATGGGGAGCTTGTGGATCGCGCGGCGCAGGGCCTCCCTGGCCACCTGCTCCGACACGCCGGACAGCTCGAACATGACCCGGCCCGGCTTGACGTTGGCGATCCACCATTCCGGTGAACCCTTGCCCGACCCCATGCGCGTCTCAGCCGGCTTCTTGGTCAGCGGCCGGTCCGGGTAGATGTTGATCCACACCTTCCCGCCGCGGCGGATGTGCCGGGTCATGGCGATACGGGCGGCCTCGATCTGCCGGTTGGTCACGTAGGCGTGCTCCAGGGCCTGGATGCCGTATTCGCCGAAGTTGACGCGGGTCCCGCCGGTCGCGTTGCCCGTCCGGCGCGGCCGGTGCTGCTTGCGGTGCTTGACCCTGCGCGGAATGAGCATGCCTCAGCCCTCCTCGCCCGCGGTCTCGGCTCCGCGACGACGCCGCTGCGGCTCGCGCGGGCGCTGGGTCCGCTGCTGGGCTGCGGCCCGCAACGCGGCCTGCTGCGCCTCGCGGCCGGCCCGGCTGGTCGGCGCCTCGCCCCGGTAGATCCACACCTTCACGCCGATCCGGCCGAAGGTGGTGCGGGCCTCGTAGAAGCCGTAATCGATGTCCGCGCGCAGCGTGTGCAGCGGCACCCGGCCCTCGCGGTAGAACTCGCTGCGGGACATTTCGGCTCCGCCCAAGCGCCCGGAGCACTGGACCCTGATCCCCTTGGCCCCGCCCTTCATGGCGCTCTGGATCGCCTTGCGCATGGCCCGCCGGAACGACACCCGGCTGGACAGCTGCTCGGCGACTCCCTGGGCCACCAGCTGCGCGTCGGTCTCCGGGTTCTTGACCTCGAGGATGTTGAGCTGGATCTGCTTGCCGGTCAGCTTCTCCAGGTCACCGCGGATGCGGTCGGCTTCCGCGCCGCGGCGGCCAATCACGATGCCCGGCCGGGCGGTGTGGATGTCCACCCGGACCCGGTCCCTGGTCCGCTCGATCTCCACCTTGGAGATGCCGGCCCGCTCCATGCCGCGCTGCAGCATCCGCCGGATCGCCACGTCCTCGGCGACGTACTCCTTGTACAGCTTGTCGGCATACCACCGGCTCTTGAAGTCGGTGGTGATGCCCAGCCGGAACCCGTGCGGGTTCACCTTCTGTCCCACTAGCGAGTCCCTCCCTCGGAGTCGTCGGAGACGATGACTGTGATGTGGCTGGTGCGCTTGAGGATCCGGTAGCCGCGGCCCTGGGCGCGCGGCCGGAAGCGCGGGGCCGTGGGGCCTTCGTCGACCCAGGCCCGCCGGACCCACATCATGCCCCGGTCCCCGCGCCCGCCGCGCGCGTCCGCGTTGGCGAGTGCGCTGGCGAGCACCTTGCCCACCGGATCGCTGGCCGACTGCGGCGCGAAGGCCAGCACGGCCTGTGCCTGGTCAGCGGGCAGCCCGCGGATCAGGTCCACCACCCGGCGGGCCTTCCGCGGCGTGACGCGGACGTACCGCGCCGTGGCCCTGGCTTCCATCATTCCTCCTGCTAGCGGCGGCTGCGCCGGTCGTCCTTGACGTGAGAGCGGAAAGTCCGCGTGGGAGCGAACTCGCCGAGCTTGTGGCCCACCATCGACTCGGTGACGAACACCGGGATGTGCTTCCTGCCGTCGTGCACGGCGATCGTGTGCCCGAGCATGGCGGGCACGATCATGGAACGCCTGGACCAGGTCCTGATGACGGTCTTGGTGCCCTTCTCGTTCTGCAGGTCCACCTTCTTCATCAGGTGGTCGTCCACGAAGGGGCCCTTCTTAAGACTACGAGGCATCGCGTACTGCTCCTACCGCTTGTTCCTGCCGCGGCGACGGCTGATCAGCCGGTCACTGGGCTTGTTCGCCTGCCGGGTCCGGCCTTCGGGCTGGCCCCACGGGCTGACCGGATGGCGTCCGCCGGAGCTCTTGCCTTCACCGCCGCCCAGCGGATGGTCTACGGGGTTCATGGCCACGCCGCGCACCGAGGGACGGCGCCCCTTCCACCGGCTCCGGCCGGCCTTGCCGAGCTTGACGTTGCCCTGCTCGGCGTTGCCCACCTCACCGACGGTGGCCCGGCAGGTCGCGTCGACCCTGCGGATTTCGCCGGACGGCATCCGCAGCTGGGCGTAGCCGCCCTCCTTGGCCAGCAGCTGCACTCCCGCACCCGCCGACCTGGCGATCTTCGCCCCGCCGCCGGGCCGCAGCTCGATGGCGTGCACCACGGTGCCCGTCGGGATGTTGCGCAGCGGCAGCGAGTTGCCCGGCTTGATGTCCGCACCGGGACCGCTCTCCACGCTGTCCCCGGCGGACAGGCCCTGCGGGCAGATGATGTAGCGCTTCTCGCCGTCCGCGAAGTGCAGCAGCGCGATCCGCGCGGTCCGGTTCGGGTCGTATTCGACGTGCGCGACCTTGGCCGGCACGCCGTCCTTGTCCGCGCGCCTGAAGTCGATCAGGCGGTAGGACCGCTTGTGACCGCCGCCCTGGTGCCTGACGGTGATGCGGCCGTGCACGTTCCTGCCGCCCCGCGCATGCAGCGGGCGCACCAGCGACTTCTCCGGCTCGCTCCGGGTGACCTCGGCGAAATCAGAGCCGCTCGCGCCGCGCCGGCCCGGGGTGGTCGGCTTGTACTTACGGATAGCCATCTGCGTCGAGTCTCCCTTAGCCGACCGAGCCGCCGAATATGTCGATCCTGTCCCCCGCGGCGAGGGTCACGATCGCCCGCTTGGTGTCGGGCCGCTTGCCCCAGCCGTACCGGGTGCGGCGGCGCTTGCCCGGGCGGTTCACGGTGTTGACCCCGGTCACCTTGACCCCGAACACGGCCTCCACCGCCAGCCTGATCTGGGTCTTGTTGGCGTCCGGGGCCACGACGAAGGTGTACTTTCCCTCGTCGAGCAGCCCGTAGCTCTTCTCCGAGACCACCGGCCGCAGCAGGATGTCCCTCGGGTTGTTGTCCCGGCTCACTTGGCCGCCTCCTTAGCCGGCCCCGAGGACCGGGAGGACCGGGCCACGAACGCCGCCAGGGCCTGCTCGGTGAAGACCACGTGGTCACTGGCCAGCACGTCATAGGTGTTGAGCTGGTCCTCGGTGAGCACCCGCACGCGCGGCACGTTCCGCAGCGACTTCCAGGTGATGTCGTCATCGCGGTGCGCGACCACGAGCACCGGCCTGCCCAGTTCGCCGACCGCGCTGACCAGCACGGCCAGCGCGTCCTTGGTCCTGGGCACGTCGCCGTCCACGAAGCCGCTGACCACTCCGATCCGGCCGTGGCTGAGCCGGTCGGACAGCGCGCCGCGCAGCGCGGCCGCCTTCATCTTCTTGGGCGTCCGCTGCGCGTATGAGCGCGGTACCGGACCGTGTGCGGTCCCGCCGCCCGCATACTGCGGAGCTCGCAGCGAGCCTTGCCTGGCCCGGCCGGTGCCCTTTTGCCGGTACGGCTTCTTGCCGCCGCCGCGGACCTGGCCGCGGGTCTTCGCGGCGTGCGTGCCCTGCCTGGCCGCGGCCTGCTGGGCCACCACGACCTGGTGGATCAGCGGCACGTTCACCTTGGCGGCGAAGATCTCCTCGGGCAGCTCGACCGTCTTGTCGCTGCCGCCTGAGGGCGAGATGACGCTGACGGCGGTCATCAGGCCTCACTCTCCTGGTCCCTCGGGGTCCTGGCCGCGCTGCGCACCAGGACGACGCGGCCGCTCGGGCCGGGCACGGCGCCCTTGATCAGCAGCAGCCCGCGCTCGGTGTCGACCGAGTGCACGGTGAGCGATTGCACGGTGGTGCGCACGCCGCCCATCCGGCCCGCCATCCGCAGGCCCTTGAACACCCGGCCCGGAGTGGCGCAGGCGCCGATGGAGCCGGGCGAGCGGTGCTTGCGCTGGGTGCCGTGCGCGGCGCCCAGGCCGCGGAAGCCGTGCCGCTTCATGACGCCCGCGGTGCCCTTGCCCTTGCTCCGGCCGGTCACGTCCACGCGCTGGCCGCTGGCGAACGCCTCGGCGGTGACCTCCTGCCCGAGCGTGTATTCCGACGCGTCGTCGGTGCGCAGCTCGGCCAGGTACCTGCGCGGCGTCAGGCCGGCCTTGGCGAACATGCCGCTGACCGGCTTGGTCACCTTGCGTGGATCGATCTCGCCGAAGCCGAGCTGCACGGCGGAGTAACCGTCGTGGTCGGGGGTGCGCACGGCGGTCACCACGCACGGCCCGGCCTGTACGACGGTGACCGGCACGATCTGCCCGGCCTCGTTGAAGACCTGGGTCATGCCGAGCTTGGTGCCCAGGATGCCTTTGATCTGCTTGCCCATGGTCGGTGCGTTCCTCAGAGCTTGATCTCGATGTCGACGCCGGCCGGCAGGTCCAGGCGCATCAGCGAGTCCACCGTCTTCGGCGTGGGGTCGATGATGTCGATCAGCCGCTTGTGCGTCCGCATCTCGAAGTGCTCGCGCGAGTCCTTGTACTTGTGCGGAGAGCGGATGACGCAGTACACGTTCTTCTCGGTGGGCAGCGGCACCGGGCCGGCCACCCGTGCACCGGTACGCGTCACGGTGTCGACGATCTTCCGCGCCGAGCTGTCGATGACCTCGTGGTCATACGCCTTGAGCCGGATGCGGATCTTCTGTCCCGCCATGGTGTCCTTCGCTTTGTGAGTCAGCCGCTATACGTACGTGTGACACGATCCGGCGGCCGGGCTGGCTAGCGGCCCGGCCGCCGGATACGGCCATTACTTCAGGATCTTGGTGACGCGGCCGGAGCCCACGGTGCGGCCGCCCTCGCGGATCGCGAACCGCAGCCCTTGCTCCATGGCGATCGGCTGGATGAGCTCGACGCGCATGTCGGTCCGGTCGCCCGGCATGACCATCTCGGTGCCTTCAGGCAGGTACACCACGCCGGTCACGTCGGTGGTGCGGAAGTAAAACTGCGGACGGTAGTTGTTGAAGAACGGCGTGTGCCGTCCGCCCTCGTCCTTGGACAGGATGTAGACCTGGCCCTCGAACTCGGTATGCGGGGTGCTGGTGCCCGGCTTGATGACCACCTGGCCGCGCTCCACCTCCTCGCGCTTGATGCCGCGCAGCAGCAGGCCCACGTTGTCGCCGGCCTGGCCGTCGTCGAGGATCTTGCGGAACATCTCCACGCCGGTGACGACGGTGGTCTGCGCCTTCTCCTTGATGCCGACGATCTCGACTTGCTCGCCGGTGTGGATGGTGCCGCGCTCGATCCTGCCGGTCACCACGGTGCCGCGGCCGGTGATGGAGAAGACGTCCTCCACCGGCATCAGGAACGGCTTGTCGACCTCGCGCACCGGCTCCGGGATGGACTCGTCGCACGCGTTCAGCAGCTCCATGACCTTCTCGCCCCACGCCGCGTCGCCCTCGAGCGCCTTCAGCGCCGATACCCGGATCACGGGCACGTCGTCGCCGGGGAACTCGTACTCGGTGAGCAGCTCGCGAACCTCGAGCTCGACCAGCTCGAGGATCTCCTCGTCGTCGACCATGTCCGCCTTGTTCAGCGCCACCACGATGGAGGGCACGCCGACCTGGCGGGCGAGCAGCACGTGCTCACGGGTCTGCGGCATCGGGCCGTCGGTGGCCGCGACCACCAGGATGGCGCCGTCCATCTGCGCGGCACCGGTGATCATGTTCTTGATGTAGTCCGCGTGACCCGGGCAGTCCACGTGCGCGTAGTGCCGCTTCTCGGTCTGGTACTCGACGTGGGAGATCGAGATCGTGATGCCGCGCTCCTTCTCCTCCTTCGCGTTGTCGATCGCGTCGAAGGGGGTGAACGGGTTGACGTCGGGCATCTGGTCGTGGAGCACCTTGGTGATCGCCGCGGTCAGCGTGGTCTTGCCGTGGTCGATATGCCCGATGGTGCCGATGTTGACGTGCGGCTTGGTCCGCTGGAACTTGGCCTTCGCCACTGTTTCTCCTCGTGTGATTGCGATCCACCCGCCGGGGCGGGCCGTACTGACTGCTGGCTACTCGCCTCGCGCCTTGGCGATGATCTCCTTGGCGATGGTGGGCGGGACCTCGGCATAGGAATCGAACTGCATGCTGTAGTCCGCCCTGCCCTGCGTCCGGCTGCGCAGGTCCCCCACGTAACCGAACATCTCCGACAGCGGGACGAGCGCCTTGACCACCCGGACCCCGGACCGTTCTTCCATTTCCCGGATCTGGCCGCGGCGGCTGTTCAGGTCGCCGATGACGTCGCCCATGTAGTCGTCCGGGGTCCTGACCTCGACGGCCATGATCGGCTCGAGCAGAGCGGGATCCGCCTGGGCGGCCGCCTTCTTGAACGCCATCGAGCCGGCGATCTTGAAGGCGAGCTCCGACGAGTCGACCTCGTGATAGGCGCCGTCGGTCAGCGTCACCTTGACGTCGACCATCGGGTAGCCGGCCAGGACGCCGAACTCGGCGGCCTCCTGGCAGCCGGCGTCCACCGACGGGATGTACTCCCTGGGGATCCGGCCCCCGGTCACCTTGTTCTCGAACTCGTACCCGCCGCCGTCACCGCCGGTGGGCTCGAGGTTGATGACCACCCGGCCGTACTGGCCCGAGCCGCCGGTCTGCTTCTTGTGCGTGTACTCGACCTTCTCCACCTTGCGCTTGACCGTCTCGCGGTAAGCGACCTGCGGGCGGCCGATGTTCGCCTCGACCTTGAACTCCCGGCGCATCCGGTCGACCAGCACCTCCAGGTGCAGCTCGCCCATGCCGGAGATGATCGTCTGGCCGGTTTCCTCGTCGGTCCTGACCTGGAAGGTCGGGTCCTCCTCGGCCAGCCGGCCGATGGCGGTGCCCAGCTTCTCCTGATCGCTCTTGGTCCTCGGCTCGATGGCGACGTTGATGACCGGTGCCGGGAAGTTCATCGCCTCCAGGATGACCGGCGCGTTTATCGCGCACAGCGTGTCGCCGGTGGTGGTGTCCTTCAGGCCCATCACCGCGACGATCTGCCCGGCGACCGCGAACGGGCGCTCCTCGCGCTTGTTCGCGTGCATCTGGTAGATCTTGCCGATCCGCTCCCTGCGGCCCTTGATGGCGTTCAGCACGTTGCTGCCCGCCTCCAGGGTGCCGGAGTAGATGCGGATGTAGGTGAGCTTGCCCAGGTGCTGGTCGGACATGATCTTGAACGCGAGCGCCGCGAACGGCTCGTCCGGGTCGGCGTTGCGCTCGACGACCGTGTCCTCGTGGCCCACCGCGTGCCCCTTGACCGACGGGATGTCCACCGGGCTGGGCAGGTAGTCCACGATGGCGTCGAGCATGGGCTGGACGCCCTTGTTCTTGAACGCGGTCCCGCACAGCACCGGGGTCAGCGCGCCGGCGATGGTCGCGCGCCGGATGGCCGCGATGAGCTGGTCCTCGGACGGCTCGATGCCCTCCAGGTACAGCTCCATCATCTCGTCGTCGTTCTCGGCGAGCGTCTCGAGCAGCCGGTCGCGCCATTCGCGCGCGGCTTCGGCGTGGTGATCGGGGATCGCCACGACGTCGTACTTATCGCCCTTGCCCTCGGTCTGCCACAGCAGCGCGCGCATCCGCACCAGGTCGATGACGCCGCGGAAGTCGGCCTCCACGCCCCAGGGCAGCTGGACGACCAGCGGCGTCGCGCCGAGCCGGTCGGTGATCATGTCCACGCAGCGGTGGAACTCGGCGCCGACCCGGTCCATCTTGTTGACGAAGCAGATCCGCGGCACGCCGTACCGGTCCGCCTGGCGCCAGACCGTCTCTGACTGCGGCTCCACGCCGGCCACGGCGTCGAAGACCGCGACCGCCCCGTCCAGGACGCGCAGCGAGCGCTCGACCTCGACGGTGAAGTCCACGTGACCCGGCGTGTCGATGATGTTGATGGTGTGGCCGAGCCAGTGCGTGGTGGTGGCGGCAGACGTGATTGTGATGCCGCGCTCCTGCTCCTGTTCCATCCAGTCCATGGTGGCGGCACCCTCATGGACCTCACCGAGCTTGTAGTTGATGCCGGTGTAGAACAGGATCCGCTCGGTGGTCGTCGTTTTGCCCGCGTCGATATGCGCCATGATCCCGATGTTGCGGACCTTGGCGAGGTCTACGGCGGTCTGGGTGGCCACGATTCCTTCTTCTCGTACGTCTCGGTTCTGGTAAGCCCCGCGGTTTACCAGCGGTAGTGGGCGAAGGCCTTGTTGGACTCCGCCATCTTGTGAGTGTCCTCGCGCCGCTTCACGCTGGCGCCGAGGCCATTGCTCGCGTCGAGCAGCTCGTTCATGAGCCGCTCGGTCATGGTCTTCTCCCTGCGGCTCCTGGCGTAGGCCACGATCCAGCGCAGCGCGAGCGTCGTGCTGCGGGAGGCCCGGACCTCCACCGGCACCTGGTAGGTGGCGCCGCCGACCCGGCGGCTCTTGACCTCCAGGGTCGGCTTGACGTTGTCCAGCGCGCGCTTCAGGGTGATCACCGGGTCATTGCCCGTCTTCTCCCGGCACCCCTCGAGCGCCCCGTACACGATGCGCTCGGCCAGCGACCGCTTGCCCGCCCTGAGCACCTTGTTGGCCAGCGCTGTGACCAGCGGCGAGCCGTAGACCGGATCGGTGACAAGCTGCCGCTTGGTCGCGGGACCCTTGCGAGGCATCTCAGCTCTTCTCCTTCTTCGCTCCGTACCGGCTGCGGGCCTGCTTGCGGTTGCGGACGCCCTGGGTGTCCAGTGATCCGCGGATGATCTTGTAGCGGACGCCCGGCAGGTCGCGCACCCGGCCGCCGCGGACCAGCACGATCGAGTGCTCCTGCAGGTTGTGCCCGACGCCCGGGATGTAGGCGGTGACCTCGATCTGGCTGGTCAGCCGGACCCTGGCTACCTTACGCAGCGCGGAATTCGGCTTCTTCGGCGTGGTCGTGTAGACACGCGTGCACACGCCGCGGCGCTGCGGGCTCTCCTTGAGCGCCGGCGTCTTGTTCTTCGCTACCTTGTCCTGGCGGCCCTTGCGGACCAGCTGCTGGATCGTGGGCAACCGCGTCTCCGTCTTCCCAGTCGTTCCGGCCCGCGCTCACACGCGAGCCCCGTCACGTTCAGTGCTAGCTAGCCTTCGAGGTCACTAAGCGTTCCCAGGACCCGAAAAGCCCCGCAGACCCGCCTAGCCTGGGCTTTTCTGCCCTCCTCCGACCCCCGAGGTCGGGCGTGTCGCCCTGACCGGGAGTCAGCGGTCCGTCAGGAACGGACTACTGGGTGGGATGAAGCCCATGCTGCCAGCCGGTCAGCCGTCCGGAACCGGTCTCAGACCGTCAGGCCCCTGGCCTGGCCGTCAGCTGGCATGCTCATGTGCCCACGCGAACACGGACACGAATGGAAAACCTACCATGACACAACTGCCAAGCAAAATCGAGCGCCCGCTGACCCGGCCCCTCGGGGACGACGCGGGTGCCCGCTTTTCCTCGCTCCATTACAACACGCCGCCCGCGTCATTTAGTCCCGCGATGCTCTGGTCCCGAGCGATTTTCACCCGCGTTCGTTCAGCCACACCGAGATGTGGGCGGGCTCCAGGGTGCGCGGCGGCGGTGGCGATCGTGATACCACCGACCGTTCGGCCTATATAAATAAGGTGACGGGCTGGCGGCCGGCTTGATAGCGCGGCCGCCAGCCCGTGACTGGCCCTGTTACCTGTTGTAGGAGCCGAAGTCGTACTCCTCGAGCGGCACCGCCTCGCCGGAACCCTGGCCGAAGGCGTAGGTCTCCGGCTCGGTGTAGGAGCCGGGCGGGAATGCCGATGAGCGGGCGTCGTCGGTCGGCTCGACCCGGATGTTCCGGTACACCTGCATGCCGGTGCCGGCCGGGATGAGCTTGCCGATGATGACGTTCTCCTTCAGGCCGAGCAGCGAGTCCGACTTGGCGTGGATGGCCGCGTCGGTGAGCACCCGGGTAGTCTCCTGGAAGGAGGCCGCCGACAGCCACGACTCGGTGGCCAGCGACGCCTTGGTGATGCCCATCAGCACGGCCCGGCCGGAGGCCGACGTGCCGCCGTCGTTCACCACGGCGCGGTTGACTTCCTCGAACCGCGGCCGCTCGACCAGCTCGCCGGGCAGCAGCTCGGTGTCCCCGGACTCCAGCACGTTCACCCGCTTGAGCATCTGCCGGATGATGATCTCGATGTGCTTGTCGTGGATCGACACACCCTGGGACCGGTACACCTCCTGCACTTCCTGCACCAGGTGCAGCTGCACCTGCCGGCCGCCGAGGATGCGCAGCACCTCGTGCGGGTTGACCGCGCCCGCGATCAGCTGCTGCCCCACGGCCACGTGCCCGCCGTCGCTGACCAGTAGCCGGGACCGCATCGGCACCTGGTAGGCGACCTCCTCGGAGCCGTCATCGGGGACGACGATGATCTTCCTGGTCTTCTCGGTCTCCTCGATCTTGACCCGGCCCTCGTACTCGCTGATCGGCGCCATGCCCTTGGGGATGCGGGCCTCGAACAGCTCCTGGATGCGGGGCAGGCCGTGGGTGATGTCCTGGCCCGCCACGCCGCCGGTGTGGAAGGTCCGCATGGTCAGCTGGGTCCCGGGCTCGCCGATCGACTGGGCGGCGACGATGCCGACGGCCTCGCCGACGTCCACCCGCTTGCCGCTGGCCAGCGACCGCCCGTAGCACTTGCCGCAGACGCCGATCTTGGCCTCGCAGACCAGCACGCTGTAGGTGCGGATGGCCTCCACCCCGGCCTCGGTCAGCCGGTCGAGCATCTGCTCGGTGGTGTCCTCCCCGGTCTTGGCCAGGATCACGCCGTCGACCTCAATGTCCTCGGCCACGGTCCGGCCGGTGCCGGTGTTCTCGATGTTCGGCAGTTTGACCAGGCGGCCTTCGGCGTCCTTTTCCGCGATCCTCATGCTGATCGCGCGGTCGGTGCCGCAGTCCTCCTCGCGGACGATCACGTCCTGCGCCACGTCCACCAGGCGCCGGGTGAGGTACCCGGAGTCCGCGGTGCGCAGCGCGGTGTCGGCCAGGCCCTTGCGGGCGCCGTGGGTGGAGATGAAGTACTCCACCACCGACAGGCCCTCGCGGAAGCTGGACGTGATCGGCCGCGGGATCGTCTCGCCCTTGGGGTTGGAGACCAGGCCGCGCATGCCGGCGATCTGCCGCACCTGCATCGGGTTGCCGCGGGCGCCGGAGTTGACCATCATCCACACCGAGTTGGTCGCCGGGAACGCCGCCTCCATGTCCTGGGCCACTTCCGCGGTCGCGTGCGTCCAGATCTCGATCAGCTCCTGGCGCCGCTCCTCGTCGGTGATCAGGCCGCGGTCGTACTCCCGCTGCACCTTGTCGGCGCGGCGCTCGTAGTTCTCCAGGATCTGCGCCTTGTTCGGCGGCGCGATCACGTCCTCGATGCCGATCGTCACGCCCGCCCGGGTGGCCCAGTGGAAGCCGGCGTCCTTGAGCGCGTCAAGGGCCGCCGCCACCTCCACCTTCGGGTAGGTCTCCGCGAGCGAGTTGACGATCGTGGTGAGCTGCTTGCGGTCCACCTCGTGGTTGACGAACGGGAAGTCGCCGGGCAGCGTCTCGTTGAAGATGCAGCGGCCCAGCGTGGTGGTGAGCCGGACCAGGCCTGCATGGCCGTCGTCCTCGGGCAGCTCGGTGCCTTCCGGCGGGACGATCCCGTGCAGCCGGACGTCGATCCGGGCCTGCAGGTCCAGCTCGCCCGTGTCGTAGGCCATCAGCGCCTCGGACAGTGAGGAGAACGCGCGCCCGGTGCCGACCGCGTCCGCGGCCTCCCTGGTCAGGCAGTACAGCCCGATGACCATGTCCTGGGTGGGCATGGTCACCGGCTTGCCGTCGGCGGGCTTGAGGATGTTGTTGGTGGACAGCATCAAGATCCGCGCCTCGGCCTGTGCCTCGGCTGACAGCGGCAGGTGCACCGCCATCTGGTCGCCGTCGAAGTCCGCGTTGAACGCGGTGCAGACCAGCGGGTGGATCTGGATGGCCTTGCCCTCCACCAGCTGCGGCTCGAAGGCCTGGATGCCCAGACGGTGCAGGGTCGGGGCCCGGTTCAGCAGCACCGGGTGCTCGGTGATGACCTCCTCGAGCACGTCCCACACCACCGGGCGGGCCCGCTCGACCATCCGCTTGGCCGACTTGATGTTCTGCGCGTGGTTCAGGTCAACCAGGCGCTTCATCACGAACGGCTTGAACAGCTCCAGGGCCATCTGCTTGGGCAGCCCGCACTGGTGCAGCTTGAGCTGCGGCCCGACCACGATCACCGACCGGCCGGAGTAGTCCACGCGCTTGCCGAGCAGGTTCTGGCGGAACCTTCCCTGCTTGCCCTTCAGCATGTCGGACAGCGACTTGAGCGGGCGGTTGCCCGGGCCGGTGACCGGGCGGCCGCGGCGGCCGTTGTCGAACAGGCTGTCCACGGCCTCCTGCAGCATCCGCTTCTCGTTGTTCACGATGATCTCGGGCGCGCCGAGGTCGAGCAGCCGCTTGAGCCGGTTGTTCCGGTTGATCACCCGGCGGTACAGGTCGTTGAGGTCACTGGTGGCGAACCGGCCGCCGTCCAGCTGGACCATGGGCCGCAGGTCCGGCGGGATCACCGGGATGCAGTCCAGGACCATGCCCATGGGCGAGTTGCGGGTGTTCAGGAACGCGCTCACGACCTTGAGGCGCTTGAGCGCGCGGGCCTTCTTCTGGCCCTTGCCCGTCCTGATCGTGTCGCGCAGGTTCTGCGCCTCGGCTTCCAGGTCGAAGCTGGCCAGCCGGTCCTGGATGGCCTGGGCGCCCATCCCGCCGCGGAAGTACCTGCCGAACCGGTCCCGCATCTCGCGGTAGAGCAGCTCGTCGCCCTCCAGGTCCTGGACCTTGAGGTTCTTGAACCTGGTCCAGACCTCCTCCAGGCGGTCGAGCTCCTTGCCCGCGCGGTCCCTGATCTGCTTGCACTCGCGGTCGGAGGACTCGCGGAGCTTGCGCTTGGCGTCGCTCTTGGCCCCGGCGGCCTCCAGCTCGGCCAGGTCGGCCTCGAGCTTGGCCTGCCGGGCCTCGACGTCGGCGTCACGGCGCTGCTCGAGCTGGCCGCGCTCCACGCTGATCTTCGCCTCGAGGCTGGGCAGGTCGCGCGACCGCGCGTCCTCGTCCACGTGGGTGATCATGTAGGCGGCGAAGTAGATGACCTTCTCCAGGTCCTTCGGGGCCAGGTCGAGCAGGTAGCCCAGCCGGCTCGGCACGCCCTTGAAGTACCAGATGTGCGTGACCGGCGCGGCCAGCTCGATGTGACCCATCCGCTCCCGCCGCACCTTGGCGCGGGTGACTTCCACGCCGCAGCGCTCGCAGATGATGCCCTTGAACCTGACCCGCTTGTACTTGCCGCAGTAGCACTCCCAGTCCCGGGTCGGGCCGAAGATCTTCTCGCAGAAGAGCCCGTCCTTCTCCGGCTTGAGCGTGCGGTAGTTGATGGTTTCCGGCTTCTTCACCTCGCCGTGCGACCACTGCCTGATGTCCTCGGCGGTGGCCAGGCCGATACGCAGGTCGTCGAAGAAGTTGACGTCAAGCACTATGTGTTCCTCTCCTCGATCAGACCTCTTCGACGCTGCTCGGCTCGCGCCGGGACAGGTCGATGCCGAGTTCCTCGGCGGCACGGAAGACGTCCTCGTCGGTGTCCCGCATCTCGATCGCGGCGCCGTCGCTGGACAGCACCTCGACGTTGAGACAGAGCGACTGCATTTCCTTGATCAGCACCTTGAAGCTCTCCGGGATGCCCGGTTCTGGCACGTTCTCTCCCTTGACGATCGCCTCGTAGACCTTGACCCGGCCGAGCACGTCGTCGGACTTGATGGTCAGCAGCTCCTGCAGGGCGTAGGCGGCGCCGTAGGCTTCCAGGGCCCAGACCTCCATCTCGCCGAAGCGCTGGCCGCCGAACTGCGCCTTCCCGCCCAGCGGCTGCTGGGTGATCATCGAGTACGGGCCGGTCGAGCGGGCGTGGATCTTGTCGTCGACCAGGTGCAGCAGCTTGAGGATGTAGATGTAGCCGACCGCGATCGGGTCCTTGAACGGCTCGCCGGTCCGGCCGTCGAACAGCTTCGCCTTGCCGTTCGGGCCGACCAGCCGCTGGCCGTCCCGGTTCGGCAGCGTGCTGCCGAGCAGGCCGGTGATCTCCTCCTCCTTGGCCCCGTCGAAGACGGGGGTGGCGACGTGGGTGCCCGCAGGCGCGGAGTCGGCGCTCGCCTGGCGCAGCCGCTCCTTCCAGTCGGCGTCCTCGCTGTCGACCTGCCAGCCGGACTTGGCCACCCAGCCCAGGTGGGTCTCCAGGACCTGGCCGACGTTCATCCGGCCGGGGACGCCGAGCGGGTTGAGCACGATGTCCACCGGGGTGCCGTCCTCGAGGAACGGCATGTCCTCCACCGGGAGGATCTTCGCGATCACGCCCTTGTTCCCGTGCAGGCCGGCCAGCTTGTCCCCGTCGGTAATCTTGCGCTTCTGCGCCACGTACACCCGGACCAGCTCGTTCACGCCCGGCGGCAGCTCGTCGCCGTCCTCGCGGGTGAACACGCGGACGCCGATGACCTTGCCTTCCTCGCCGTGCGGGACCTTCAGGCTGGTGTCGCGCACCTCGCGGGCCTTCTCGCCGAAGATCGCGCGCAGCAGCCGCTCCTCCGGGGTCAGCTCGGTCTCGCCCTTGGGCGTGACCTTGCCGACCAGGATGTCGCCGTTGACGACCTCGGCGCCGATCCTGATGATGCCGCGCTCGTCCAGGTCGGCGAGCACCTCGTCGGAGACGTTCGGGATGTCCCTGGTGATCTCCTCGGGGCCGAGCTTGGTGTCCCGCGCGTCGACCTCGTGCTCCTCGATGTGGATGGAGCTGAGCACGTCGTCCTGGACCAGGCGCTGGGACAGGATGATCGCGTCCTCGTAGTTGTGGCCCTCCCACGGCATGAACGCCGCGAGCAGGTTCTTGCCCAGCGCCATCTCGCCCTGGTCGGTGCACGGGCCGTCCGCCAGCACCTGGTTCTTCTCGACGCGGTCACCTTCCTCGACCGCCGGCTTCTGGTTGAAGCAGGTGCCCTGGTTGGACCGGCGGAACTTGGACACCAGGTAGGTGGTGCGGGTGCCGTCGTCGTTCATCACCGCGACGTAATCCGCGCAGGATTCCTCGACCACGCCGGCCTTGTCGGCCAGGATCACGTCGCCGGCGTCGGTCGCGGCGCGGTACTCCATGCCGGTGCCGACCAGCGGCGCGTCGCTGCGCAGCAGCGGCACGGCCTGACGCTGCATGTTGGAGCCCATCAGCGCGCGGTTCGCGTCGTCGTGCTCGAGGAACGGGATCATGGCGGTGGCCACCGACACCATCTGCCGCGCGGACACGTCCATGTAGTCGACCTCGTCCGGCGGGATGTAGTCGACCTCGCCGCCCTTGCGGCGGACCAGCACCCGGCTCTCGGTGATGGTCCCGTCGGGACCCAGGGGCGTGTTCGCCTGGGCGATGACGTGCCTGTCCTCCTCATCGGCGGTCAGGTAGTCGATCTGCTCGGTCACCACGCCGTCGATAACCTTGCGGTACGGGGTCTCCACGAAACCGAACGCGTTCACCCGGCCATAGCTGGACAGGCTTCCGATCAGGCCGATGTTCGGCCCTTCCGGGGTCTCGATCGGGCACATCCGGCCGTAGTGGCTGGGGTGCACGTCTCGGACCTCGAAGCCCGCCCGCTCCCTTGACAGTCCGCCCGGGCCCAGCGCTGACAGCCGGCGCTTGTGGGTCAGGCCGGCCAGCGGGTTGGTCTGGTCCATGAACTGCGACAGCTGGCTGGTGCCGAAGAACTCCTTGATCGAGGCCACCACGGGGCGGATGTTGATCAGCGTCTGCGGCGTGATCGCCTCGACGTCCTGGGTGGTCATCCGCTCCCTGACCACGCGCTCCATCCGGGCCAGGCCCAGCCGGACCTGGTTCTGGATCAGCTCGCCCACGGTGCGCAGCCGCCGGTTGCCGAAGTGGTCGATGTCGTCGGTCTCCAGCGGGAGGACCTGGCCCCCGGAGGTCATCTCCTCCTCGCCGGCGTGCAGCCGGACCAGGTACTCGATGGTAGACACGATGTCGTCCTCGCTCAGCGTGCCCTGCCGGATGGGCAGGTCCAGGCCGAGCTTGCGGTTGACCTTGTAGCGGCCCACCTTGGCCAGGTCGTACCGCTTGGGGTTGAAGTACAGGTTGTCCAGCAGGGCCTGGGCCGACTCGCGCGTCGGCGGCTCACCGGGACGCAGCTTGCGGTAGATGTCAAGCAGCGCCTCGTCCTGGCCGTTGGTGTGGTCCTTCTCCAGGGTCGCGCGCATCGACTCGTAGCCGCCGAACCGGTCCAGGATCTTGGCGTCGTCCCAGCCCAGCGCCTTCAGCAGCACGGTGACGCTCTGCTTGCGCTTGCGGTCGATGCGGACGCCCACGCTGTCCCGCTTGTCGATCTCGAACTCCAGCCAGGCCCCGCGGGACGGGATGACCTTGCAGCTGTAGATGTCCTTGTCGCTGGTCTTGTCGATCTGGCGGTCGAAGTACACCCCAGGCGAGCGCACCAGCTGGCTGACCACCACGCGCTCGGTGCCATTGATGATGAAGGTGCCCTTCGGGGACATGAGCGGGAAGTCGCCCATGAACACCGTCTGGCTCTTGATCTCGCCGGTGGTGTTGTTGATGAACTCCGCGGTCACGAACATCGGGGCGGAGTACGTCATGTCCTTGTCCTTGCACTCCTCGGCGGAGTACTTGGGCGGCTCGAACCGGTGATCACGGAACGACAGGGACATGGTCCCCGAGAAGTCCTCGATCGGGCTGATCTCCTCGAAGATCTCCTCGAGGCCGGACTGCTCGGGCACGTCCTTGCGGCCGGAGGCCTTGGCGTCTTCGACCCGGCCCTGCCATCCCTCGTTGCCTAGCAGCCAGTCGAACGAATCGGTCTGCAGTCCCAGGAGGCCGGGTACCGTGAGCGGTTCGGTGATGCGTGCGAAGGACACGCGCCGAACGCCGGGATTCGATGAGAAGGTAGAGGGGGCTGAGGCGCTGCGCGATGCTGCCAACAGGGGTCCTTCCGAACTTGTCGCGGAATAATCACCGCACGCACGCCAAACGCCCCGCGGCAAATACCCCGTTGCGCGAGGTTGGAACCGAGGACGTCAGAGTGCAGCGCAAACTGGTAGTGTAGCCGGAAGGCACACTACTCGTCAAGTGTACGCTACTATGAGATTCACGGTTGCTCCGCAGCATCGCTCTTCTGAGCCCAAACGTCAAGTCCAAACCGGACACTCTGGGCAGATTGCTTGCGTGACGGACGCCACATGCGGTTGTAGGTGTAAAGCGTAACACGGCGGGGTAGGACGATTATTTCGTGCTCGCGCCGGGGGCGTGAGCCCGCAGAGGACCGAGACCCGGGCCTGGGCCCGGGTCTCGCCGTAGCGGCTGGGTCACTACTTGACGGTGACGGTGGCGCCAGCGCCCTCCATGGCCGCGCGCGCCTTGTCCGCGCTCTCCTTGTTGACCTTCTCGAGCACCAGCTTAGGCGCGCCGTCCACCAGGTCCTTGGCCTCCTTCAGGCCCAGGCTGGTCAGGCTGCGCACCTCCTTGATGACCTGGATCTTCTTGTCGCCTGCGGCCTCGAGGATGACGTCGAACTCGTCCTGCTCCTCGGCCTGCTCGGCCTCGCCGCCCGCCGCGCCGCCGGCCGCGGGAGCGGCCGCCGCGACCGGAGCGGCCGCCTTGACGTCGAACGTCTCCTCGAACTGCTTGACGAACTCGGACAGCTCGAGGAGGGTCATCTCCTTGAACGCCTCGAGCAGGTCGGCGTTGCTCATCTTCGCCATGGTGGTGGTTTCCTCTATTCCTAGTATTGCTTCGCGTGTTGCTTCGCGCTTGGGTCCGTCAGCCTTCACCGGCCGGGTCGGGGGCGTCCCCGCCTTCGGCCTCGCGCTTGGCGCGCAGAGCCTCGGCCAGCTGCGCCATCTGCACCGGAAGTGCGTTGAACGTGGCGGCCGCGCCGGCCAGCGACGCCTTCATGGCGCCGGCCAGCTTGGCCAGCAGCACCTCGCGCGGTTCCAGGTCGGCCAGCTTGATGATCTCCGCTGGGGTGATCGCCTTGCCGTCGAGCACGCCGCCCTTGATCACCAGCAGCGGGTTGGCCCGGGCGAAGTCGCGCAGGCCCTTGGCCGCCTCGACCACGTCGCCGTCCACGAACGCGACCGCCGACGGGCCGACCAGCAGCTGCGACAGCTGCTCGTTCAGTCCCGCCTCGGTGACCGCGAGCTTGGTCAGCGTGTTCTTCACCACGGCGAACGTGGCGTTATCCCCGAGCGAGCGGCGCAGCTCGGCGAGCTGGGCCACGGTGAGCCCGCGGTACTCGGTCAGCACCGCGCCGGGCGAGCCCCTGAACCGCTCGGTGAGCTCGGCCACCGCGGCGACCTTCTCGGCGTTTGCCATGTGCCTCCTCTCGGATGCCTTCTCGGGCCGAAGCCCAAACAAAAACGCCCCGGCGCCAGGCGCACGGGGCGGCACGGCCAGCCCGCTGACGGGCTGGGACGGTACAGCTCAGCTCACCTGCGCGGGATGTCCTGGCCGGATCTGATGAACCGGCCCGGAGCCTTCGGCCGTCGCGAGCGACGGCATCCAGCGGTCTTCGGCGGGGTCCAGCATACGGCCCCGCCCGCGTCCGCCCAAATCCATTCCGCGGGCCTCAGCCGCCCGCGGGCACTCGAACTTGGTGACTGAGTGGCGGGTGAGGTGGGTGGTTGCGTGCTCGAGGCAGGCGTGGGTGCCGCGAGATGGGCGAGGCGCGCGCCAGGCGGTTTTGGGTTAGCCGGAGCGAGACGCGTCAGGCCGGGGCTTCGGCGAGTTCCTCGGCGAGGTTGCGGGTCTTGTTCGGGTCGACCGGGATGCCCGGACCCATGCTGGTGGTGAACGTGACCTTCTTCAGGTACCGGCCCCGGGCCGCGGCCGGCTTGAGCCTGATCACCTCGTCCAGGGCGGCGGCGTAGTTCTCCAGCAGCGCGGCCGGGGCGAACGAGGCCTTGCCGATGATGAAGTGCAAGTTGCCGTGCCGGTCCGTCCTGAACTCGATCTTGCCGCCCTTGATGTCGGTCACGGCCTTGCCCACATCCGCGGTCACGGTGCCGGTCTTGGGATTCGGCATCAGGCCGCGCGGGCCGAGCACCCGGCCGAGCCGGCCGACCTTGCCCATCAGGTCGGGCGTGGCCACCACCGCGTCGAAGTCGAGGAAGCCGCCCTGGATGCGCTCGATCAGGTCGTCGGAGCCCACGTAGTCCGCTCCGGCCGCGCGGGCCTCCTCGGCCCGGTCGCCGGTCGCGAAGACCAGCACGCGGGCCGTCTTGCCGGTGCCGTTCGGCAGGTTGACCGTGCCGCGGACCATCTGGTCCTGCTTGCGCGGGTCGACGCCGAGCCGCAGCGCGACCTCGACGGTCGGATCGAACTTGGTAACCGGGTTCGCCTTGGCCAGGGTGACCGCCTCGGCCGGGCTGTACAGCCGCTCGCGGTCGATCTGCTCACTGGCGTTACGGTAGGACTTGCTGCGCTTCATTGCTCATCTCCCATGTCCGGAGTTCGTGGTCATCGGGCCGCGCGAGGCCCTGCCACCGGGGTGCTGGCCGGATCCGGCCGGCCGTCTTAGCGGGGTCGGTGGCTCAGCCCTCGACCTTGATGCCCATGGAGCGGGCGGTGCCGGCGATGATCTTCTCGGCCGCCTCGATCGTGGTCGCGTTGAGGTCAGGCATCTTGGTCTGCGCGATGTCGCGGACCTGCGCCTGGGTGATGCTGCCCACCTTGTCCTTGTGCGGCTCGGCGCTGCCCTTGTCCACGCCAGCGGCCTTCTTGATCAGCTCGGGGGCGGGCGGCGTCTTGGTGATGAAGGTGAAGGTCCGGTCCTCGTAGATCGAGATCTCGACCGGGATGATGTTGCCCCGCTGGCCATCCGTCGCGGCGTTGTACTGCTTGACGAAGTCCATGATGTTCACGCCGTGCGGGCCCAGCGCGGTACCGACCGGCGGGGCCGGCGTGGCCTGGCCGGCCGGCAGCTGCACCTTGACCATCGCGGCCAGCTTCTTCCTTCTTGGTGGCATGCGAGTTTCCTAACCTGTCCTTTGCGAATGCTAGATCTTGGCTACCTGGTCGAACGACAGCTCCACCGGCGTCTCGCGGCCGAAGATCGACACCAGCACCTTGAGCTTCTGGGCTTCGGGGTTGACCTCGTTCACGGTGGCGGGCAGGGTCGCGAACGGGCCGTCCATCACGGTAACCGACTCGCCGACCTCGAATTCGGGCGTGGCCGTCCTGGCCGCCTCGGCCTGCTTGGCGGTGGGCTCGGGCTCGGGCGCCAGCAGGCCCGCCACCTCGGTCAGCTGCAGCGGGGAAGGCCGGCTGGACAGCCCCACGAAGCCGGTCACCCCCGGGGTGTTGCGCACCACGGCCCACGACTCGTCGGTCAGCTCCATGCGCACCAGGATGTAGCCCGGCAGGACCTTCTCCGAGACCTGCTGCCGCTTACCGCCCTTGATCTCGGTCACCTGGTGAACCGGAACCTCGATCTGGTAGATGTAGTCCTCCATGTTGAGCGAGGAGATGCGGCTCTCCAGGTTGGTCTTCACGCGGTTCTCATAGCCCGCGTAGGAGTGCACCACATACCAATCGCCGGGCAGCAGCCGCAGTTCGCGCTCGAACTCCTCTAGCGCGCTGTCACCAGGCTTTTCCGCCTCCTCCTCGGCCAGACCAGCGGCGTCGTCCTCCTCGGCCGGGCCAGCGGCGTCGTCAGCCTCGGCCAGACCAGCGGCCTCCTCCTCGGCCGGGCCAGCGGCGTCGTCAGCCTGGCCGGCGGCCTCCAGCACGTCGGCTTGTTCGCTGTACTCGCTCACCTCATCGGCCTCCACGGGTTCCGCATCGGGTCCTGTCGCGCCCGTTACCGCGGAATCCAGTTGGGTCTCGGACACGATTGCTCTCTTTCCTTACCTCAAGCTGCGCTCGTTGAGCGTGTCATGGCCCTGCGCCCGGCGTGCGCGGCCGCTGGCCGGCTGGCCGGTGACCCAGGAGCCGCCTAGCCGAACACCGCGAATATCAGCTTGGTGAACCCGTAGTCCAGGCTTGTCACGAAGATCACCATGAAGGCCACGAAGACCATGCACACCACGGTGTAGGTGATCAGCATATTGCGGGTAGGCCAGATCACCTTGCGGAGTTCGCCGACTACCTGCCGGAAGAACAGGGCCGGGGTGGTCCGGTTGCGGCGCTTGGGCGTACGCCCGCCTCCGCTCCGTTTCTCCGCGGCCTCACCGCGTGTCTGAGTCGCCATATCCTCACCTAAACATCCGCCGGCTTGGCGGGTTTCGCCGGACCGCACTCGCAGGGCAGGAGGGACTCGAACCCCCAACCACCGGTTTTGGAGACCGGGACTCTGGCCAATTGAGCTACTGCCCTCTGCTTTCCGGCAGCACTGCTCGTGTGCACCGCTGCCCTACAGCACCTACCGCGTCCCGGCAACGCCCGCCGCACGCAGGTGGGCATGCTGCCGCAACGACAGCATGACTGCCGGTCCATGCAGTGTACGTCCGTTCGCCCCCCGAGTCGAACCAGGTCGGCGTAAAGAGCGGGCCCGGCACTGTCGGTGGGTGGGACAATGGAGCCCATGCCGACCAGAGTCTCCGCACGCGTCTCCGCTATCTCCGAATCCGCCACGCTGGCCGTGGACGCCAAGGCCAAGGCGCTCAAGGCGGCGGGCCGGCCGGTCATCGGCTTCGGCGCAGGCGAGCCGGACTTCCCCACCCCGGGCTACATAGTCGAGGCCGCGCAGCGAGCCTGCGCACAGCCGCGCTTCCACAAGTACACCCCCGCGGCGGGCCTGCCCGAGCTCAGGCAGGCGATCGCGGCCAAGACCGCCAGGGACTCGGGCTACCAGGTGGAGCCCGGCCAGGTGCTGGTCACCAACGGCGGCAAGCACGCCGTGTACGAGACGTTCGCCACCCTGCTCGACCCGGGCGACGAGGTCATCGTGCCAGCGCCCTACTGGACGACCTACCCCGAGGCCATCGCGCTGGCGGGCGGCGTCATGCGGACGGTCATGACCGACGAGGAATCCGGGTACCAGGCCCGCCTGGAGGACCTGGAGGCGGCTCGCACCGCGGCGACCAAGGCCCTGCTGTTCGTGTCGCCATCCAACCCGACCGGTGCGGTGTACCCGCCGGACCGGGTCGCCGCCATCGGCGAATGGGCGGCAGAAAGTGGCCTGTGGGTGATCACCGACGAGATCTACGAGCACCTGGTTTACGGCGACGCGGTGTTCTCCTCGATCCCGGTGCAGGCGCCGCGGGTCGCGGATACCTGCGTGGTGCTGAACGGCGTGGCCAAGACCTATGCGATGACCGGCTGGCGGGTCGGCTGGATGATCGGCCCCAAGGACCTGATCGGTGCCGCGTCGAACCTGCAGAGCCACGCCACCTCCAACGTGTGCAACGTGGCGCAGGCCGCGGCCCTGGCCGCGGTGTCGGGAGACCTGTCCGCCGTCGCGGTCATGCGCGAGGCGTTCGACCGGCGCAGGCTGACCATGACCCGGATGCTGAACGAGATCGGCGGCGTGGTGTGCCCCGAGCCGCGGGGCGCGTTCTATTGCTATCCCAGCGTCAAGGGCCTGCTCGGCCGGCAGATCGCCGGGCGCAGACCGCAGACCTCGGCCGAGCTGGCCGAGCTCATCCTGGACGAAGCCGAGGTGGCCGTGGTCCCCGGCGAGGCGTTCGGGACGCCCGGATACTTCCGGCTGTCCTACGCGCTCGGCGACGCCGATCTGGAAGAAGGCATCGCCCGCGTGGCCAAGCTGCTCGCGGACGCCCGCTAGAGGAGACACACTAAGCGGATGTCCAGGTCGCTGGCCGCGCTCCCGAAGGCGCACCTGCACCTGCACTTCACCGGGTCCATGCGGCACGCGACGCTGGTCGAGCTGGCCGCCGGCCACAGCATCCGGCTGCCGCCCGCGCTCACCCAGGACTGGCCTCCGCAGCTGAGCGGAACCGACGAGCGCGGCTGGTTCCGGTTCCAGCGGCTGTACGACACCGCGCGCTCGGTGCTGCGCACCCCCGCTGACGTGCGCCGGCTGCTGACCGAGACGGCGCAGGACGAACGCGCCGACGGCTCGCGGTGGCTGGAGATCCAGGTCGACCCGTCCGGATACGCCGCGCGGTTCGGCGGCATCACGGCCACCCTCGAGCTGGTGCTCGACGCCGCGGCCGAGGCCGGCGCCGCAGCCGGGGTGGGCATCGGCGTCATCGTGGCGGCGAACCGGACCAAGCACCCGCTGGAGGCCAGGACCCTGGCCCGGCTGGCCGTCCAGTACGCGGGCCGCGGCGTGACCGGATTCGGCCTGTCCAACGACGAGCGGCGCGGCCCGGCGCACGAGTTCGCAGCCGCGTTCCGCATCGCCGAACGCGGCGGCCTGCTGCTGGTCCCGCATGGCGGCGAGCTGGCCGGCCCGGCCAGCGTGACGGCGTGCCTGGATGACCTGCGCGCGGACCGGATCGGCCACGGCATCCGGGCCGCCGAGGACCCCGCGGTGGTCAAGCGCCTGGCCGCGGAGGGGATCACCTGTGAGGTGTGCCCGTCCTCCAACGTCGCGCTGGGCGTTGCGCCGGGGCCGGCCGAGGTCCCGCTGCAGCCGCTGGTCGAGGCGGGCGTGCCGGTCGCCCTCGGCGCCGACGACCCGCTGCTGTTCGGCCCGCGGCTGGCCGCGCAGTATGAGATCGCCCGGCACGCGCACGGGTTCAGCGACGCCGAGCTGGCCGACCTGGCCCGGACGTCTGTGCTCAGCTCGGTGGCACCCGACCCGCTGCGCGCCCGGCTGCTGGCCGAGATCGACGACTGGCTGGCCGCGCCGGCTTAGCTTCTTTTTCTCCCGAACGGGCCGTGGTACGTGCCCCCGCCAGGCTCACCGCCACCCGGGTGCAACCGGGAACCACGTCGTTGTGACAGCCACGTGGTCTGGTGCACGTCGTTGTGACAACCACGTGGTTGGGCGGGCGGGAAACGGCGTCGCGGGAACATGGCGGCGGCGGATACAGTTACTGGCACGTGGCGATGATCCGGCTATCACCGGGGAGCCCCCGGAAGAAAGGGCCTGTCGGCCTGACTAGACCCGGGCGGGTCCGGCCCGTCACAGCCGGCTGACGAGCGGCCGCCCGGATACCACGGGGCGGCAAGCGAGGTGGTACCGCGGTACGCCCGCGCGGGAGCGGGCGCGTCGTCCTCGCGGCATGACGAGGCAGCACCGCACCGCGAGGGACCACCGATGGCTCCGTCTCCCCGACCAACCAACCCCGACCGACCTCCCGGCTATCCACGCTCCGGGGGCACCGGCGTGCCGGCCCAGCCGAGCTTTCCCGCGCTGGAGCGGGACGTGCTGGCGTACTGGCAGGCCCAGGACACGTTCCGCGCCTCGGTCCGGCAGCGCCCCGCGGACCGCGAGTTCGTGTTCTACGACGGGCCGCCGTTCGCCAACGGGCTGCCGCACTACGGCCACCTGCTCACCGGGTACGTCAAGGACCTGGTGCCGCGGTTCCGCACCATGCAAGGCTGGCGGGTCGAGCGCCGGTTCGGCTGGGACTGCCACGGCCTGCCCGCCGAGGTCGAGGCCGAACGGCTGCTCGGCCTCTCCAGCAAGGCCGACATCCTGGCCATGGGCATCGAGAAGTTCAACCAGGCCTGCCGCGAGTCGGTGCTCCGCTACACCCATGAATGGCAGGACTACGTCACCCGCCAGGCCCGGTGGGTCGACTTCGAACACGACTACAAGACGCTCGATGTGTCCTACATGGAGAGCGTCATGTGGGCCTTCAGGCAGCTGTGGGACAAGGGCCTGGTCTACCAGGGCTTCAAGGTGCTGCCGTACTGCTGGCGGTGCGAGACCCCGCTGTCCAACCACGAGCTGCGGATGGACGAGGACACCTACGCCGAGCGGCGGGACCCCTCGGTCACGGTCCGGTTCAAGCTGGACACCGGGGAATGGCTGCTGGCCTGGACCACCACGCCCTGGACGCTGCCGTCCAACCTGGCCTGCGCGGTCGGCGCGGACATCAGCTACGTCGTGGTGGCCAAGGAGGGCGAGCGGTACATCCTGGCCCGGGACCGGCAGGCCGCTTACGAGCGCGAGCTCGAAGACGCCGCCGTGGTCGGCACGCTGACCGGCGCGGAGCTGGCCGGGCGCCGGTACGAACCGCTGCTGCCCTACCTGGCGGGCACCGACAACGCGTTCCGGGTCATCGTGTCCGACGAGGTCACGACCGAGGACGGCACCGGCGTGGTGCACATGGCTCCCGCCTACGGTGAGGCCGACGCGCTGGCCTGTAACGCGGCTGGCATCCCGACCGTGCTGACCGTGGACGACCAGGGGCGGTTCACCGGCGTGGTCGCTGACTTCGAGGGCCAGCACGTGTTCGACGCCAATACCGGGATCACGGCCAGGCTGCGGGCGCAGGGCAGCCTGGTGCGTGAGGAGACCTACACGCACTCCTACCCGCACTGCTGGCGCTGCCGCAACCCGCTCATCTACAAGGCGGTGTCGAGCTGGTTCGTCGCGGTGAGCAGGTTCTCCGACCGGATGGTCGAGCTGAACCAGGAGATCACCTGGGTGCCGGGCCACGTCAAGGACGGCCAGTTCGGCAAGTGGCTGGCGAACGCGCGGGACTGGTCGATCAGCAGGAACCGGTTCTGGGGCTCGCCGATCCCGGTCTGGCAGAGCGACGACCCGGCCTACCCGCGCACCGACGTGTACGGGTCACTGGACGAGCTCGAGCGCGACTTCGGCGTGCGCCCGGCCGACCTGCACCGCCCGGCCATCGACGAGCTGGTCAGGCCGAACCCCGACGATCCGGCCGGCAGGTCGATGATGCGCCGGGTGCCGGAAGTGCTCGACTGCTGGTTTGAATCCGGGTCGATGCCCTTCGCCCAGGTGCACTACCCGTTCGAGAACCGCGAGTGGTTCGACAGCCACTACCCGGGCGACTTCATCGTCGAGTACATCGGCCAGACCCGCGGCTGGTTCTACACCCTGCACGTGCTGGCCACCGCGCTGTTCGACCGGCCGGCCTTCCGCACCTGCGTCAGCCACGGCATCGTGCTCGGGAACGACGGCGCGAAGATGTCCAAGAGCCTGCGCAACTACCCGGACGTGAACGAGATCTTCGATCACTACGGCTCGGACGCGATGCGCTGGTTCCTGATGGCCAGCCCCATCCTGCGCGGCGGCAACCTCATCGTCACCGAGCAGGGCATCAAGGACGCGGTGCGCCAGGCCATCCTGCCCCTGTGGAACAGCTACTACTTCTTCGCCCTATACGCGAACGCGGAGTCCTACCAGGCGCGGCGGTCGACGCAGAGCCCGCAGGTGCTGGACCGCTACATCCTGGCCAAGACCCGCGCCGCGGTGACCGGGATCTCCGAACTGCTCGAGGCCTGCAACGTCGGCGCCGCCTGCCAGCTGCTGCGCGAGCACCTGGAGGTGCTCACCAACTGGTACATCCGCCGGTCACGCAGCAGGTTCTGGGCAGGCGAGCAGGCCGCGCTCGACACCTTGTGGACCGTGCTTGAGACCGTGTGCCGGGCCGCCGCGCCGCTGCTCCCGCTGACCACCGAGGCCATCTGGCGCGGGCTGACCGGTGAGCCCAGCGTGCACCTGACCTCCTGGCCCGACGTGAGCGACTGGCCCGCCGACGCGGACCTGGCCGCGACCATGGACCTGGCCCGTGCGGTGTGCAGCGCCGCGCTCGGCATCCGCAAGGCGCGCCAGTTGCGGGTGCGGCTGCCGCTGGCGGCCTTGGTCGTGGCCCACCCGGAGGCCAAGTCGCTGGCGCCGTACACCGACCTGATCGCCGATGAGGTCAACGTCAAGGCCGTCGAGCTCGCCGCCGACCCGGCCAGCCTGGGCACGTTCGAGCTGGCCGTGAACCCCCGGCTGCTCGGACCGCGGCTAGGTCCGCAGGTGCAGGGGGTGATCCGCGCGGTCAAGGCGGGCGACTGGACCAGCACCGGCGAGGGCGTCACCGCAGCCGGCGTCGAGCTCGAGCCGGGTGAGTACGAGCTGCGGCTGGCCGCGGCCGACCCCGGCTCGACCTCCGCCCTGCCGGGCCATGCGGGCCTGGTCGCGCTGGACACGCGGGTGACCGGCGAACTGGCGGCCGAGGGCACCGCACGGGACGTGGTCCGGATCGTGCAGCAGGCCCGGCGGGACGCGGGCCTGTCGGTCTCCGACCGGATCCGGCTCACCCTGGGGGCCGACGGCGCGGTAGCCGAGGCGGTGCGGGCGCACGCCGGGTTCCTGGCCGCGGAAACCCTGGCCGTAAGCCTGGACCTGCGCACGGCCGGCGAGGTCCACGCGGACCCGCAGCTGGCCGGCGACGGCGTGGTCAAGGTGGCCCTGGTCCGGGAGACGGCCGCCGCGTCCTGAGGCGTACCGGACCGGCCCAGGCGACGGCTGATCCGGGCGCGGGCGTTACGCCGCGGTGACCGCCGGCCGTCGCGTCGGTGGAGATTCGGTTCTCCTCGAACCGATCCGCTCACCGGTCCGTGCCAAATACGGAGGATCGGCACAATCCGGAGGGAGCGGTACAGACATGAAAACCATCCGACGGTCCGCGGCGGCCACCGCCGCGATCGTCACCGCCACGGCCGGCTTGCTGGCCGGAAGCGGCATCATGGCGGCATCGGCGAATGCCGCCACCACGTTCATCGGCGGGCTGAGCCGCACCAAGGAACTCGCCTCGACGGTCCCGGCCAACGGTGACCAGAATCCCTACGGCGTCGCCGTCGTGCCGCGCAGCACCGGCGACCTGCGGCAGGGCAACGTGCTAGTCAGCAACTTCAACGACGCCACCGACAACAGCACCAACCCGCCGAGCGGCAACATCCAGGGCACCGGCAGCACCATCGTCCAGGTCAGCCCGGGCGGGGCGGTGTCACAGTTCGCCGGGATCACCGACTCCAACTGCCCCGGCGGCGTGGGCCTGACCACCGCGCTGGTGGTCCTGCGCAGCGGCTGGGTGATCGTCGGCTCGCTGCCCACCCAGGGCGGCGTCATCTCCGGATCCGGCTGCCTGATCGTGCTGGACCAGTGGGGCCACGTACGGGAGACGCTGACCGGCGACGGCATCAACGGCCCCTGGGACATGACCGCGCTCGACCTGGGCGGCATCACCGAGCTGTTCGTGACCAACGTGCTGAACGGCATCATCGGGCCGAACGGCAGCAGCGCCGCCCACGAAGGCACGGTCATCCGGCTCGTCATCACCAGCGGGCCCTTCGGGGTGCCGCGGGTGCTGGCGCACACGCAGATCGGATCGGGTTTCCCCGAGGCGCTGAGCTCCTCGGCGCTGATCATCGGCCCGACCGGGGACGGCCTCGGCCCGGACGGCACCCTGTACGTCGCCGACACCCTGGACAACAGGATCGCAGCCATCCCCGACGCGGTGCTCCGGTTCTCCGACGATGGCCTGGGCCGGACCGTTTCCGAGAACCACTTCCTGAACGGCGAGCTGGGCCTGGCCATCGCGCCCAACGGTGACGTCCTGACCGTCAACGGGAACGACGGGAACATCGTGGAGGTCAGCCCGCACAACGGCGCGCAGACCCGGTTCACCCTCATCCAGAACGGCGGCGGCGACCTGTTCGGCCTGGCGGTCAAGCCGGGCGCCCACGCCGTCTACTTCGTCAACGACGGCGACAACACCCTCGACCTGTTCTTCTAGCCGGTCCGGAAGTTCTTACCGGCCTATAACGTCGTGCCCCGGCGTTGAGCCGGGGCACGACCGCCGGCCGTGGGTAAGGGTGGAGGCCAGCGTCCGCGGCTGTCCCGAAAGATCATCGGATCTGCCGATCATGACCCCCTGATGATCACAGGCCCGATGAGCCGTGTCCTTTCGGCCATGGCAGCCGCGGCACTGGTCTATGACGCATGCGAACCATTCGGCTCCCGGCCACGTGCATGTGGGTGGAGACATTCTTCACCGGAAGGGAGCGCAAAGGACATGAAAGCAACACGACGATACGTGGCCGGCCTGGCGGCGGTCGTCACCGCCACGGCCGGCCTGATGGCCGGCATGGGCCTGCTGGCCGGGAGCGCCAGCGCTAGCGGCTTGCCGGCCTTTGTCGGCCCGCTGCATAAGACCAGCGTGCTGGCCTCCACGGTGCCGGGCAACGGCGACGTCAACCCCTACGGGGTCGCGGTCGTCCCGCGCAGCACGGGTGACCTGCACCGCGGCGACGTCCTGGTGAGCAACTTCAACAACAAGGCCAACGTGCAGGGCACGGGAACCACGATCGTCCAGGTCACGCCATCGGGCGGGGTGTCGCTGTTCGCTAAGATCAACCGCCACCTGCGCGGGTGCCCCGGCGGCGTGGGCCTGACCACTGCCCTGACCGTGCTGCGCAGCGGCTGGGTGATCGTCGGCTCGCTGCCGACCCAGAACGGCAACATCTCCGGCGCCGGCTGCCTCATCGTGCTGGACCGGTGGGGGAACGTCCGGGAGACGTTCAAGGGCCAGGGCATCAACGGCCCGTGGGACATGGCCACCCTGGACCTGGGTAACCAGGCCGTGCTGTTCGTGACCAACGTGCTGAACGGCACGGTCGCCGCGGGCGGCAAGACCGTCTTCGGAGGCACGGTGCTGCGGCTGGTCATCAAGATCCCGGCCTTCGGGCTGCCGTTCATCTGGTTCAACACCACGATCGGATCCGGCTTCCCCGAGGCGCTGAACTCCAGCGCCCTGGTTATCGGCCCGACCGGCGTGGGACTGGGCGCGCACCAGGTGCTGTACGTGGCTGACACGCTGGGCAACAGGATCGCCGCCATTCCCAACGCGGTGTTCCGCGGGTTCAGCGCGGGCCCCGGCTTCACCATCACCAGGGGCCGCCACCTGAACGGCCCGCTCGGCCTGGTCATCGCGCCCAACGGCAACATCCTGACCGTCAACGGCGGCAACGGGAAGCTGATCGAGATCACGCCGTTCGGAGCCCAGATCGCCACCCGCCAGCTCGACAGCACGGTGACCCCCGGGTCCCCGCCCGGAGCGGGCGCCCTGTTCGGGCTGGCCGTAAAGCCCGGCCACCGCGCCGTCTACTACGTGGACGACGCCACCAACACGCTCAACCTGCTGCACCGTTAGGCAAAGCCGTCGCGCTGTGGTCCCGGCGCCGGGACTACAGCGCGACGCCCACCAGGTCCGGTTCGGCCATCAGCGACACGCCGAACGTGTCGCTGACGCCGTCCCTGATCTCCCGGGCCAGCGCCATCAGCGCGGCCGTGGTGGCCGATCCCGAGTTGACCAGGGCCAGCGTGTGCTTGGCCGAGATCCGGGCGCCGTCACCCGGGCTGTAGCCCTTGGCGAACCCGGCCCGCTCGATCAGCCAGGCCGCGGGCACCTTCACCAGCCCGTCCCCGGCGTCGAACCGGGGCATCCGGGTGCCCTCGCCGCATCGGGCCCGGACCGCCGCCTCGACGGCCGCCAGCGCGGCGGCGTCGAGAACCGGGTTGACGAAGAACGAGCCGACGCTGCGGGTGTCGGGGTCGGCCGGATCAATCACCATCCCCTTGCGCCGCCTGAGCCCCAGGACGGCCGAACGGGCCTGCGCGCTGGGCACCCGGTCCCCGGTCGCCACGCCCAGGGCGGCGGCCAGTTCGGCGTACCGGACCGGCTCCGAGGCGGACTGCTCGAGCCGGAACGTCACGCTCAGGACCACGAACCGGCCGGGCGATCTGCGGAACCGGCTGGTCCGGTAGCCGAACCCGCACCGGTCGTTCGGGATGGTCACGATCGCGGCGGCGGTCCTGTCGTAGGCCCGGACCTGCGTGATGGTCTGGCTGACTTCCTGCCCGTAGGCGCCGACATTCTGGATCGGGGTGGCGCCGGCCAGGCCGGGGATGCCGGACAGGCACTCCAGGCCGGCCAGGCCCTCGGCGATGGTCCAGGCCACCACGGCGTCCCAGTCCTCGCCGGCCGCGACCGTCACCAGCCCCGAGCCGCCGCCGCGGCTCAGGCCGCGGATCAGCACCTGGATCACGGTGCCGCCGAACCCCGCATCGGCCACGACCAGGTTGCTGCCGCCGCCGAGGATCAGCACCGGCTCACCGCGCGCGTCGGCGGCCGCGACGGCCGCGACGAGATCCGATTCGGTGCCTGCGGGCACGAAGTCGCGGGCCGGGCCGCCCAGGCCGATGGTGGTGTAGTCGGCCAGCCTCACCGCAGGCGCACGACGGCGCGGGCCCGGGTCAGCACCTTGGTCCCGTCCGACCTGGCGGTGACCTCGACCGCCACCCGGTGATCGTCGAGCCGCTCGGTGACGGTGCCCGCGACCTCGACGGTCGCACCCTTGTCGTCGTCGGGCACCACGACCGGCGCGGAGAACCGCACGCCGAATTCGGTGACGGCGCCCGGATCGCCGGCCCACTCGGCCAGGAACCGGCCCGCCAGGGCCATGGTCAGCATGCCGTGCGCGATCACGTTCGGCAGGCCCACCGACCTGGCCACGCGCTCGTTCCAGTGGATCACGTTGAAGTCGCCGGAAGCCCCCGCGTACCGGACCAGGTCGCGCCGGGTCACCTGGTACTGCCGCGGCGGGAGTTCGGTCCCGGCCCGGACCTCCTCGTAGGAGGGGGTGGTCTCGTCGGCCATCGTTCCCCCTACGCGCCGCGCTCGACGAGCGTGGACCGGGCCGTGCACACGTGCTCGCCGTCGGTGGTCCGGATCTCGGTGACGGTGGTCAGCGTGGTCATGCTGCCGATCTGCCTGATGTCCTCGATCGTGGCCTGCGCCACCACCACGTCGCCCGCGTGCAGCGGGCGGCGGTGGGTGAAGCTCTGCTCGCCGTGCACGACCATGGCGTAGTTCACGCCGAGGTCGGGGTCATGCGTCACCCGCGCGCTGCCGGCCGCGCTGACCACGATGGCGAACGTGGGCGGCGCGATCACGTCCGGATAGCCGGCCGCCTGCGCGGCCGCGCGGTTACGGCACAGCGGGCTGGGCTCCCCGACGGCGGTGGCGAACTCGGCGATCTTGACCCGGCTGACCTCGTAAGGCTCGGACGGCTCGAAGGTCCGGCCGACGTAGGCGGGGTTGATCGCCACGATGTCTCGCTACCTGGTCTCGCGGTGCGGCCGGTGGCAGCGGCACCACGGGCAGTACTTCTTCAGCTCGAGCCGGTCAGGGTCGTTGCGCCGGTTCTTCCTGGTGATGTAGTTCCGGCGCTTGCACTCCTGGCAAGCCAGCGTGATCTTCGGCCGGACATCGGTGGCAGCCACGGTGGAGTGCCTTTCTCATGTTCACGGGGGGACGGGCCAAGTGTAGCGGAGGCCGGACTTGAACCGGCGACACAGCGATTATGAGCCGCTTGCTCTGCCTGACTGAGCTACTCCGCCATCGCTAACCCAGCAAGGGTACCCGATCTTCCGCCGCAGGGTCCGCCGCCCGCGCCGCTCCCGGCTTTGACCGTCCGCCGTCCGGCCAGGCAGTATCGGCAGGTGAGCATTCTGGGCACCAGGGTCATCCGGACCGAGGATCCGCGCTTCCTCACCACCGGCGGCATCTACACGGCCGACGTCAGCGACGAGCGGCTGGCGGGCGCGTGCCACGTGCAGTTCGTCCGTTCGGTGGTGGCGCATGCGCGGGTCGGCTCGGCCGACGTCAGCGCCGCGCTGCGGGCGCCCGGCGTGATCGCCGCGTATACCGCCTCCGACCTGGCCGAACTCCCGGATCTTCCGCCGCCCATGGCGGGCACGATCAACCCGCAGATGAGCCAGCCGCTGCTGGCCCGCGACGTGGTCCGCTACGTCGGCGAGCCGGTGGCCGTGGTGGTGACCGAGGGTCGTTACCAGGGCGAGGACGCCGCGGACCTGGTCGAGGTCGACTACGAGGCGCTGCCGCCGGTGGTCGAGGCGGCCGGGGCCGCCGAGGCCGGCTCCGCCGTGCTGTTCCCGGCCGCGGGAAGTAACGTGGCGGCCTCGTTCGGCGACGCGAGCGCGCTGCGGGCCGACCTGTTCGACGGGTGTGAGGTGGTCGTCTCCCGCACGATCGTCAACCAGCGGGTCGCGCCCGCGCCGCTGGAGACCCGGGCCGCGGCCGCGGCCTGGGACGCCAGCGGCTGGCTGACCGCCTGGATCCCGAACCAGGGCGCGCAGGGCACCCGCAGCGGCCTGGCCAAGATGCTCGGCATCGACCAGGCCCGCATCAGGATCATCACCCCGGATGTGGGCGGCGCGTTCGGCGCCAAGTTCGGCGCCGACCCGGAGCACGCCCTGGTGTGCTGGGTGGCCCGGCGGCTGGGCCGTCCCGCGCGCTGGTCAGAGACGCGTAACGAGAACCTGGTGGGCATGACGCACGGCCGGGCCCAGCGCCAGACGGTCACGATCGGCGGTAGCCGGGACGGGAAGGTAGCGGCCTACCGGCTGGAGATCCTGCAGGACGCCGGGGCCTACCCGAGGTTCGGCGCGTTCCTGCCGGCCCTGACCATCTTGATGGCGCCCGGGCCGTACGCGATCGGCCGGGCCGAGGCGGTGGCGACGTCGGTGGTGACCACCACCACGCCGGTCGGCGCCTACCGCGGCGCGGGCCGGCCCGAGGCGACCGCCGCGATAGAGCGGGCCATGGACCTGTTCGCCGCCGAGATCGGCATGGACCCGGCCGAGGTGCGCCGCAAGAACCTGCTGTCCAAGTTCACCGAGCCGCACCCGACCGCGTTCGGCGCGGTGTACGACACCGGCGATTACCCGGCCGCGCTGGAGGTGGCGCTGGCCGCGGCGGGCTATGCCGACCTGCGGGCCGAGCAGGTCAAGCGGCGGGCCAGCGGCGATGTGATCCAGCTGGGCATCGGCTTGTCCTGCTACGTGGAGATCACCGGCCCAGGCGCGGAGGAGGGCGGCCCGCGGGAGAACGCCACCGTCGAGGTTCATCCCGACGGCAGCGCCACCATCTTGACCGGGACCTCGCCGCACGGCCAGGGCCACGCCACCGTGTGGGCCATGCTGGCCAGCGACGAGCTCGGCATCCCGATCGACAAGATCACGGTGAAGTGGGGCGACACCGACCTGGTTCCCGAGGGCGGCGGCACCGGCGGCTCGCGCAGCCTGCAGCAGGGCGGCGCGGCGGTGCAGCAAGCGGCCCAGGAGCTTATCGACGTGGCCCGGCAGCGCGCGGCCGGCGAGCTGGAAGCCAACCCGGCCGACCTGGTCTTCGACGTCTCCCGCAGCGCGTTCGCGGTGGCCGGGGACCCGGACGCCGCGGTCTCCCTGGCCAGGCTCGCGGAACGGGACAGGCTGTTCGTCCGCGCGGTGTTCACCGCGCCCGGGCCCACCTTCCCGTTCGGGGCGCACGTGGCCGTGGTCGAGGTGGACACCGAGACCGGCCAGACCGCGCTGCGGCGGGCCGTCACCGTCGATGACGCGGGTACCGTCATCAACCCGCTGCTGGCCGAGGGACAGCGGCACGGCGGCATCGCCCAAGGCGCGGCCCAGGCCCTGCTGGAAGAAGTCGTATTCGACGCGGACGGCAACCCGCTCACCGCGAACCTGGCCGACTATCCCTTCGTATCGGCCACCGACCTGCCCAGCTTCGAGCTGGCCGACAGCCAGACGCCGACCAGCTACAACCCGCTCGGGGCCAAGGGAATCGGCGAGGCCGGCTCCATCGGCTCCACCCCGGCCGTGCAGAACGCGATCATCGACGCGGTCGCGCACCTCGGCGTGCGGCACATCGACATGCCCGCGTCCCCGCAGCGGGTGTGGCAGGCCCTGGAGTCAGCGGCGTCAATCTGACCCGGGCACGGCCATCTCGCCGAGCAGGGACCAGTCATCGGCCGGGATCGTCACGTTGATGATCCGCGGCGTGTGAGCCAGGTGCGGCGGCAACGACTGCCGGGCCTTCCTGAAGTGCTCGGACTGGACGTGCGCGGCGCCCGCCGCGTCGTCGCGGAACGCCTCGACCAGGACGTACTCCTCCGGATCGGCCAGGCTGCGGGACCAGTCGAACCACAGGCAGCCGGGCTCGTTCCTGGTTGCCTCGGTGAACTCGGCGGCGATCTGCGGCCACCGGTCGGCGTCTTCGGGCCGGATCTTGAACTTCGCCGTGATAAAGATCATTGATCCTCCTCGGTCACAATCATCCCGCGCGCCTGACTAGCGGTGTCAAGCGCGGACACCAGCGCCCGGGCCGGAATCGTCAGGCTGGTACCCGATGGCGGGGCCAGGTGTCGCTCACAGGTGTTGCACATGGTTACTGGCTATCGCTCGCAGGTGTTTCACGGGGCTGATTGACCAGGGCGCGTCAGCCTGGGATGCATGCCAGAGCCTTCGGATTTCTCCTCGTCTGACCCGCCTGGCCATGGCCGCGATCAGCCCGCCCGGCCTGGGCTGATGAACCGCAGGACGATGGTGTCCCGCATGCTGGCCGCGGGGGCGGTCCTGACCGGCGCGCCGGCGCTGTTGTCGGCCTGCACGCGTGCCTCTCCTGCCGCGCCGGCGGGGACGGCCTCCGGTGCCGGGTCCGGTGCCGGGGGCGCGCAGGCGCCGCCGTTCACCTGGACCAGATCGCTGCCAGTCGATTCCATGAGTTCCGGGATCGGCGTGATCGGCGGGACCGAGCTGCGCGCGCTGGCCGTCATGAACGGATCTCTGTACGCGGGCAACAGCTACTGGAGAGACACCCGCAAGGCCGATCCCGCGCTGCCCGGCGCGCAGGTGCTGGTGCTGGACGCCGCGGCCGGGTCCTGGCAGGTCGGCACCGAGCTCAGCGAGCGCATCACGTCGGGCAGGCAAGCCGGCCTGCGCCGCTATCAGGCGATCGGCGCTCTGTACACGGTCACGTTCGGTTCGGACTATCGCGGGCGGCCGCTGGCGCGTGATGAGCTTCGCCGAGTGCAACGGAACGCTGTACGCCACCATGGGCTGGGAGATCTACCAGCGTCAGGACGGCAGCACGCCCTCCTGGACCACGGTGTTCACCTGGGGACAGGACCTGCCGCTGAACGGGGACGGCGGGTTGCGCGGCCTGACCTCGATCGCGGACCCCGCGGGCGGCGGGCAGGTTCTCCTGGTCGCCGCTGAAGGACCGCAGGCCCGCCTGCTGCGGATCGCGCCCCGGGACCACTTCAGCGTCACGACCGACCTCAACGTGGTCAGCTACGCCTCCGCGGAGCTGCACACTCCGGTCCGCGGGCTGATCGCCGCCTATAACAACATGACCCCCTACCCGTCGGCGCCTCAGCCGGGCGCCTCACCCGGGTCCCTGCTCATCGGCGGCTACCACGCGGGAACACCCCAGTCTCCCGGCGGGCTCGGACCCGCCCGCATTGCTCCCGGCGCCTACCTGCTCATCCGGGACCCGCACGGAGGCTACCGCTCCCAGGAGGTCCTCGACCCGGCCATCACCCCCGCGCCCGCGCTAATCGCCACCCGCACCATCATCGTGTCACCGTTCCCGTCCGACCCGCCCGGGACCATTTGCGCCGGTGGCTTCGACGCCGGGGATCTCACCCCGCACAACTCCGCCTGGCTTTACCGCGGCACCCCCAATGCCATCTGAGCAGCCGGCGCGGGGCGCGGGCGGTGCAACGCGTAAGCCTGAACCCCGGCCCGGCCGCGATGACACAATCGGCCCATGACCGGAGCAGACCGATCGCCTCCCGAGCCCGCCGAGGCGGTGCGGGCGCGAGTGCGGGCCAGCCTCGAGCGGCAGGGCATGATGGCCACCCTCGGCGTGGAGCTGATCGCCGTCGAGCCGGGCCGGGTGGAGCTGGCCCTGCGGCATGACGACCGGTTCACCCAGCAACACGGGTTCCTGCGCGCCGGTGCGGTGGCCGCGGTCCTGGGCAGCGCGTGCGGGTACGCGGCGTACAGCGTGATGCGGCCGACGCTTCGGTGCTGACCGCGACCTGCACGATCAACCTGCTGGCGCCCGCGGCGGGGCAGCGTTTCACGATGACCGGCCTGGTGGTCAGGGCGGCCCGAACCCTGGTGGTCTGCCGGGGGAGGCGTTCACCGACGGCGCCACGGCACCGTTCGCGGTCATGCAAGCCACGATGACCGCGCTCTACGACCGGCCGGGCCTGCGCGGCTGAGCCGCGGCGGCCTTGGTCACATCCGGCGTCACATCCCGCAGGCGATGCGCAGGGCCGCGGCGACCAGCCGGTCGGCGCGCTCCCTGGCGGCCGGCTCCTCGCGGACGGTGTCGGCCAGGAGCTGACCGGGGTCAAGCCCGGCCTGTTCGGCCTCCCGGTCTCCGCCCGCGTCCAGCCACAGCTTGAGCTGCGGGCCGTCCACCTCGGGGTGGAACTGGACCGCGAGGTGCCCCCCGAGGCTGAACGCCTGCACGCCGGTCTCGTTACGGGCCAGCACCGCCGCCGCCGGGGGCGGCAGGCAGCGGTCGCCGTGGAACTCCATCCAGGGGCCGGGCGGCATCAGCTCGTGGTCGACCGGGTCGACCATCTTCCAGCCGATCTCCTGGTGCCCCATGGCCTTGACGTGACCGCCTGCCGCGACGCACAGCGCCTGGGCGCCGAAGCAGATGCCCAGCACGGGCAGGCCTGCCTCGACCACCCGGCCCAGCCAGGCCAGTTCCTCGGCGATCCAGGCGTCGGGATCATTGACCGAGCTGACCGCGCCGAGCACGACCACGTGATCGACGTCGCCCGGGGCCAGCGCGGGCAGCGGTCCGTCGTCGGGGAACAGGTGGACGGACAACTCGGCGCCGCGCGCCTCGAACGCGGCGCCGATGAAGCCGGCCGAGTCCACGTCGTGATGCCTGATGATGACCACTCGTCTCATGGCGGCCCTCCCGGGCCGTAGCCCGCCTGGCTCAGCATCTTGCGCAGGTCGAGCACCAACTGAGTGTCGACGTCCTTGCCGGCCGGAGGCTCGAGGAAGGCGCGCTCAGATCCGACCCTGACGTCGACCTTGCCGTCATGCCGGACCTCGACCGTACCGACCGCCTCCAGCAGCGAGGTCACCGCGTGCCACTCGACGTTGTGGCTGACCGGGTGGGCGAAGATCTGGCGCAGCGTGTTCCGGTGATGGTTGTCCAGATGCGGTTCGGACGGCGAGGATGACATCTGTGCTCCCTTCTGGGCAGACCCTACGCCACGCGCTGGTCATCGGCCTCGACGGCGTCCGGTTCGACCTGCTGGGCCAGGACACTACGCCCTCGATCTGGGCCTTCGGCCAGGCCGGCTTCCTGGCTCCGGTCACCATAGACGAGGCCACTCCGACCTGGTCCGGCCCCTGCTGGGCCACGATCGCGACCGGCACCGGCGTGGCCGGGCACGGCATCACGACCAACGACCTGACTGGTCACCGGCTGGCCGACCACCCCGACTTCGTGACCGTGGCCACCCGCGCCGGGCTGTCCACCCTGCTCGCGGTCAGCGCCTGGGCGCCGCTGGCGCTGCCCGAGGACGGCGGCCCGCTGTTCGCCGAGGCGACCCGGCGGGAATTCGTGGACAGGTCCGAGCGGAGCCTGGCCGGGTGGGACGCAGCGGACCAGGCCACCACCGACCTGGCCGCGGAGATCCTGGCCCGGGACGGGCCCCGGCTGTCCTTCGTGTACCTGGGCGCGGTGGACATCGCCGGGCACCTGACCGGCGCGGGGGCCACCTACCGGGACACAGCCCGGGCCGCCGACCGGCGGGTGGGACGATTGCTCGATGCGGTCAGGTCCCGCCCGTCCTATGAGCAGGAGGGCTGGACGATCGTGGTGGTCACCGACCACGGTCATCTGGACCAGGGCGGGCACGGCGGCCGCGAGCCAGAGGTCGCCACCGCGTGGGCGGCCGCCGCCGGGCCGGGCATCGGCCCGGGCGGTCCGCCGGTGATCACCAGTCAGGACCAGATCGCGCCGCTGGTGCTGGCCGCGCTGGGGCACCCGGGGACCTGAAGCACCGGCCGGTCCGGACGCGGGCACCACGGATCGTTCGGCATAAAGATCGAGGCCTCAGCCGGTGTGGGGGATGGGGAGGTGGCCGGTCAGGGGACGGTCAGGATCTGCGGGCCGTCGGCGGTGATGGCGACGGTGTGCTCGGCATGCGCCGCGCGGCTGCCGTCGGCGCTGCGGATGGTCCAGCCGTCCTCGTCGATCTGATAGCGGTCCTGGCCGCCGGCCAGGAACCAGGGCTCGATCGCGATGACCAGCCCGGGGGCGAGCCGATGGCCGCGGCCGGGCGGTCCGGCGTTCGGGATGTGCGGATCCTCGTGCATGGCCCGGCCCACGCCGTGACCGCCGAAGTCGGTGCAGATGCCGTAGCCGCCCGCGCGCCCGGCGGCGCCGATGGCCGCGGAGATGTCCCCGATGCGGGCACCGGGAACCGCCGCGGCGATCCCGGCCCTCAGCGCGGCTTCGGTGATGGCGATCAGCCGCGCGTCGGCGGCCCTGGCCGGGCCGATGGTGAACGAGATCGCGGCGTCGGCGGCCCATCCGTCCAGCACGGCCCCGCAGTCCACGCTGAGCAGGTCACCGTCCGCGAGCCGGTACCGGCCCGGGATGCCGTGCAGCGCGGCGTCGTTGACCGAGGTGCAGATGACGGCGGGGAACGGGACCGGGGCGAAGGACGGCCGGTAACCCAGGAAGGGCGAGGTCGCCGAGGCATCCGCGAGGACCGAACGGGCCGCCTCGTCCAGTTCGGCCAGCCGCGTGCCCGCCTGGGCCTGGGCGCGGACGGTGGCCAGGATCTGCGCGACCACCCGGCCGGAGGCGCGCATGGCCTGGATCTCGCCTGGTGTCTTCATCTCGACCACGCGGCACCGCCTCTCCTTGCGGTCTTACTATGCCGCACCGCCCGGGACGTTGGTCACCGCGCGCTCTGCCATAAGGCCCTGGACCGGCCCGCTCCGCCCGGGCCAGCCTGATCGGCAAGCCAGGCAGGTGAGGGCATGACCGAGACGACCAGACCCCGGACCGCGTCAATCCTGGCCGATCGGGCTCACTACCTGATCGCGACCGCAGCCCGGGCGCCGTCGGTGCACAACACCCAGCCGTGGCGGTTCCGGGTCACCGGCACCGCGATCGAGCTGGACTGCGACCCGCGGCGCAGGCTGCGGGCCGACCCGACGGGCCGGGAGATGCTCCTCAGCTGCGGCGCCGCCCTGTTCGGGCTGCGCCTCGCGGTGCGCTCGCTCGGGTATCAGCCCGTCGTCGACCTGCTCCCGGAGCAAGGCCGTGTGCGGCTGCTGGCCCGGGTCCGCCTGGGCGCGGCCAGGCCGATCACCGCGGCGGAACGCGAGATGCTCAAGGCGCTGCCCCACCGGCACACGCACCGGGGCGCGTTCGGTCCCGGCCCGCTCCCGGCCGGCCTGCTGGCCGGCCTCCAGCACGACGCCCGGGCGGAGGGGGCCACGCTGGCCATGGTGGATCCGGGCCTGCCCTACGAGCGGCTGTCAGGCATCGCCACCGCGGTCAGCCGCAGGCTGCGGCGGGATGCGCTGGCCCGGGCGGATGCGCGGCAGTGGACCAGGAACGCGGCCAGCCTGGCCCGGGACGGCATCCCGGCGCACGCGTTCGCCGCCACGTCGCGCACAGCCCGCC
Source organism: uncultured Actinomycetota bacterium (assembly GCA_963808615.1). Classification (GTDB taxonomy): domain Bacteria; phylum Actinomycetota; class Actinomycetes; order Streptosporangiales; family Streptosporangiaceae; genus Palsa-504. Next base: position 1,123,672 of record CAWEGV010000012.1, on the reverse strand, counting down.
CCGGCCCGCACGGGCGGCTTCCCGGACGGGACTTCGACCTGGGCCGCGGTTTCGGGCTTGCGGACCCCGAGAGTCCGGCTCCGGCCGTGACCGCGGTGCTGCTCACCTCCGGCGACACCCGGGCCGACTGGCTCCGGGCCGGGCAGGGGCTGCACCGGCTGCTGCTGCACGCGGCCAGCAGATGGGTGTTCGCCAGCCTGCACACCGACCTGCTGGAAATCTCCGTGGTCCGGGCGCTGATCCGGAAGCGGCTGGCGCTGCCCGGAGCGCCGCAGATGCTGCTCCAGCTGGGCGTGGCCGACACGACCCGCCCCACCGGCCGCAGGCCCGCGGATGAGCTGATCGAACCGTGACGGCCGCCCGCTGAACGCGAGATAGTTTGGGCATGGGTATCGCGGACCTTCCCCGTCCGGTGGGATACGTGCTCGGCGGCGGCGGGAGCCTGGGCGCGATACAGGTGGGGATGCTGCAGGCGCTGGCCGAGCAGGACATCGCCCCCGACATCGTGGCCGGCACCTCGGTCGGGTCACTCAACGGCGCCGTCGTGGCCTACAACCCCAAGAGCGCGGCCAACCGGCTGTCCCACCTGTGGGCCCGGATCACGCGCGAGCAGGTGTTCCCCGGCGGGTTGCTCGCCCAGGTGCGCACCTTGCAGCACAACAAGACGCACCTGTTTCCCAGCACCGGGCTGGCCGCTGTCATCGCCGACTTCATGGGCGCGGAGACCAGCTTCGCCGACCTGACCCTGCCCTTCGCGGCCATGGCCATGGACATCGCCACCGCCCGCCCGCACGTCATGCGGGAAGGGCCGCTGCTGCCGGCCCTGCTGGCCAGCGCCGCCATCCCCGGCATCTTCGCGCCCGTGGAACTCGGGCCGTTCCGGCTCTACGACGGCGGCCTGGTGGCCAACGTCCCGATGCGGCAGGCCGTGGCCATGGGCGCCCGGTCGCTCGTCGTGCTGGACTGCAACTTTCCCGGGCACATCCTGGACGCTCCCGGGTCGATCGCCGAGGTGCTGTTCTACACCGCGCTGGTGGCCATGCGGACCCAGGCGCTCTACGAGGCGCCGCTGGTGGCCGGCGACGTGCCGGTCATCTACCTGCACGGCCCGGAACCGCAGACGGTGTTGCCGCTGGACTTCCGCCACACCGGCGCGCTCATCGAGGCGTCCTACGAGGCGGCCCGGTCGTTCCTCACCGATCTGCAGGTCACCGGCCCCGGGCTGTACGGTTCGCCGTGACCCGGTTCTGGGTCCTTGGGGTCAGGACAGTGGTGCGGGTCACCCCGTCTGGTTCTGCGACCCGGGCTCGCCGGGTGGTCATCGACAGCCTGATGGACCTGGAACCGGGCGAACAGCCCCGCTACGCGCCCGTGCTGGCCGGGCCGCACCTGATGGGCAAGTTCCGCAGATCGGTCACCCCATAGACGGCTCCGTTAGCCGCGCGGTGAACATGGCCCACACGACCTTCCCGGTGCCGCTCGAGGCGTAGCCCCACCTGTCGCTGAGCGCGCAGACGATGTGCAGTCCGCGGCCGGTCTCGCCCAGGGAACCGGGCGGTCGCAGCACCGGAGCCGCCGTGCTCGGGTCGGCGACCGCGCACAGCACGCCGGGGTCGAGTTGCAGCAGGCCGAGCCGGATCGACCGCCGGGGCCGATCGTCGCCGGATCCTGGCCGGGCGTGCCGCAGGGCGTTGGTCAGCAGCTCAGAGACCACGATCGCGATGTCATAGCTGCGGTCTGCCGCGCTCCACCGGTGCAAGGTGGCGAGGGTGAAGTCCCGCGCCGCGCGGACCGACCCGGCGCCCCCGCCGGAGGTGTACGTGGCGATCCTCGGCAGGCCGGCCCAGCCCAGGGGGGCGGGATCAGGCGCTGGTCGCCCGGCGCTGCTGGCCAAGCCGACCATCTCCGCGGCCAGCATCAGCCAGCGGTAGCCGCTGCCGTCGGCCAGGTGTGCCGGGTGCGTGGCGAGCGTGGTCCGCTCAGTCTGATCGCGACCAGGCACAGCAGGCACCTGTACCTGCAGGCAGGCGTGCGCGGGGAGCGCTTCTCCGGCGCGGTCTTCGATCATCGGACCCCCCTCCGTGCTCACTGGGTTCCGGCGGCCGCGTGCCGTAGCTGTACGTGCGCCGTGCGGGCGGCATCAAGACCCGGACACGGGAATACACCAGTAACGGGCGTCCAACTCCTGTGGTGGCCGGCCGGAATGCTCTAGGCGGCGGGGTCCTGGCGGTACCATCTGAGCTCCGGCGGGCTGGTTGCAGCGCTGGCTGGGCGGCCGGGGTCACCGCTGCCTCCCCAGGCGCTGACCGGGGTGCTGTCGCCGGACACTGCGGCGATCCGGGCGGCCCTGGCGATGGCCAGGTACCGGTCCCACGGCACGACCGGGCTAGCGGCCCAGAAGCCGGGGTCGGTCTGCTGACACTGCGGGCAGGCCAGCCTGCCCAGGGCGTCGATACGCCAGCCGGCGCCGATGGCGCGGGCGCGGGTGTCCTCCTCGCCCAGTGCTGCCGGATGGGTGTACCAGGAGATGCACGAGCCCATCTCGCACCACATGACCGGCATCCGCAGCTGATCGCCGATGACGGCCCGCTCGGTAGCCCCCGCGCGGGCGGCGACCTCGGCGCGGGCCTGAGCGTGGGCGTCAGCCTCGGCCTGTGCGCGGGCGGCGGCCTCGGCCTGAGCGCGGGCGGCGGCCTCAGCCTGAGCGCGGGCCTCAGCCTGAGCGCGGGCGGCGGCCTCAGCCTGAGCGCGGGCCTCGGCCTCGGCGCGGGCGGCGGCCTCAGCGATGGCTTCTGACCGGGGAGCGTCGGCGCCGTCCGCTTCTCCGTGGATCTCGTTGAGCGGCCGGGCCCGGCTATCGTCGCGGAGCTCGGCGAGCCAGTCACCCATCTGGGACCAGCCGTGTTTCTGGAGCTTGCTGGCTTCGTCGGACCGGATCTTGATCTTCATTCAGGCCTCCCGTTGAGCCGGGCTAAACGCTCTGCGGCTGCGCATAACCTGCCCCGGCTACAGGCCACGCAGGCGGGATGACGGACCGGGCGGCCGCTGCGCGTCCCAGGCCGCCCTGGCTCCGGCGGTTCCGGCGCGGCGCTTGCGCTCCCCTCTCAAGCCTCTCAAGGCGCCCGGGCTCACCGTCCTTAGGTTTACGGTCTTTCCACAGTCCCTACGTTAAATTACAATCCGATAAACACACGATAAATGTTCGGCCATTTATCACCTATTACGGCGTGGCGTGTGGACAATTTCAGCTTTTTCTGCATGCACAGGATGTGGCTAGCGTTTTCCCAGGTAAAGGCGCTGCCCTAGGTGCAGCCCTGCAGCGCAATCCCCAGCATTTCCACCGCGCGCCCACAGGATTAGGGCCGTTGCGCACAACTCATCCACACGTTTGTGCACAGCCAGCAGGTAGGCGGCCGGACCGGGGAACCACGGATCGTTCGGGAAAAGAATTGAATCAATCAGAACGGACGGTAGTTCCTCGGCACCAGCCCGTGCGTCCGCGTCGGGGGTCAGGACCTGGCCTGGGCGGAGTCGAGTCCGGAAACCTCGAAGGTGCGGACCGGACGGGAGAAGCCGCGCAAGGACAGCTCGCCGACCAGCCGGCTCACCACGAGCTCCTCGGCGGCCGCGTTCACACGCTGGGTGACGAGGATCTGCCAGGGCGTCGCCTCGGCACACAGGCGTGTGGCCAGGTTAGTGACGCTCCCGACGGATGCGTACTCGAAGCGGTCGGCATAGCCGACCCGCCCGAGCGTGGCATACCCCTGAGCGATGCCCACCCCGAGGGCCAGCTCATGACCGCGACGCTGCCATCGGTCGGCCAGTTCCTGCACCCGCTGGCGCATGGCCAGCGCCATCCGGACCGACCGCACCGGCGCGTCGTGGCACGGGAGGGGATCGTTGAAGAAGACCACGAGACCATCACCGGTGAACCGTTCCAAGGTCCCCTCGAAGCGGGCGATGAGGTCGCCCAGGGCCTCGTTGTACTCCCCCAGGATGTCCCAGACATCCTCGGGTTCAGCCGATTCGGCAAAGGCCGTGAAGCCACGCAAGTCGCAGCACACCACCGTGATCTCGCGGCGGTGTGGGTTGAGGAACGACTCATCGCCTGAGCTGATGATGAGGTCGGCCAGCTGCGCCGGAAGGAAGCGGCGCAGTTGGCCCACGCGCTCCAGCTGCTCAAGCTGGTCCTGGACGCGCTGCTCGAGCTCGCGGTTCCACCGCGCCAGCTCGGCGGCCTGCTGTTCGATCGTGTCGTGGTACCGCTTGACCCGGACCAGGGAACGCACCCGGGCCAGCAACTCGGCCTGATCGAAAGGCTTGTTGACGAAGTTGTCGGCGCCGGACTCGATGGCGCGGATCTTCTCCTGTTCCCCGCTCGCGGTGATCATGATCACCGGCAGGAAAGCCGTCCCTGGATCTTCGCGGATCCGGCGGCAGACCTCATACCCGTCCATTCCGGGCATCACGATGTCCAGCAGAACGACATCCGGGTGCTCCTTGCCCAGCACGTCCAGGGCTTCGGCGCCCGAGGACGCCGTGGCCACCCGGAATCCCCTGGGCGACAGCACCGCCTCAAGCAGGCGGACGTTCTGCGGCAGATCATCCACGACGAGTACGAGCGGATCCGATGTCACTGCGTCCCCACCTGCCCACCCGAGAGGAAGCCGCGAACCTGGTCGGGAAAGGCACGGACGCTGATCGGCTTCTCGATGTACCCGTTGAAGCCGGCCTCCAGGGCCCGTTCCCGATCGTGCTTCATAGCCTGGGCCGTCACCGCGACCACGGGTATGTCCGCGGTCCGCGGGCTTTCGCGCAGCCGGCGAAGAGCCTCCATGCCATCGATGCCGGGCAGCTGGAGATCCATGAGCACGAGATCGGGAGGCTCACTGACCGCCGAGGTGATCCCGTCCTCACCCGTCCGGGCCACCCGCACGGCGTAGCCCGCGTACTCAAGCACGTCCCGCAGCAGCTTCAGATTCCGCTCGTTGTCCTCTACGACCAGGATCGCGTAGGTCATCCCGTCTCCGAAGCCGGGGTCTGGCGGCTCGTGCTGGCCCAGCGAAGCAGGCCCGCGAGGCCCGACAGGTCGAACTCCGTCTTGCTCGCCACATAGGTGATCCGCCCCTGCAGCCGCTCCTTGTCCTGCTGGGTCATGGACATGGAGGTCAGGATGACCACGGGCACGGATTTCGTGTCGGGGTCGGCTCGCAGCGCCTCGAGGACTTCGAAGCCATCCATACCGGGCATGAGCAGGTCCAGCAGGACGGCGGAGGGTTTCCGTTCCCGGATCAGGGTCAGCCCCTCCTGGCCGGTGGCCGCGCTCAGCACCGTCCATCCCTCGGGTTCCAGGCTGGCCCGGACCAGCTCTATGGCCAGCCGGTCGTCGTCGATGGCCACCACCGTGTGCGCCCGCTCGGGAATGGCCGCCACGCGGTGCAGGGCGGCCAGCAGCTGATCCTTGCCCACCGGCTTGACGAGGTATTCGGCGGCACCCAGCGCGTATCCGCGGCCGCGCTCGTCAACCATCGACACCACGACCACCGGGATCGCCGCCGTGGCCGGATCGGCCTTGAGCCGGGCGAGCACCTCCCAGCCGTCAATGCCCGGCAGCAGGATGTCGAGGACCACGCCCGCGGGACTCAGCCGGCGCACCGTATCCAGGCCTTCTTCGCCGTCTCTCGCGCTGACCACGCGGGCGCCCGCCGCCTCGAGATAGACGCGCAGCAGGTCGAAGGACCGCCGCTCGTCTTCTACGACCACCACGGTGGGCCTGGGGCCCGCGGCCACCTCGGTGGGGAGACCTGAATCCAGGCTAACCTCCGGGACTGACGTCAGCGCCGGTTCTGAGGACACGGTCGGGATCGCGAAACCGAACGTGCTGCCCTGCCCGGCTTTACTTTCGACCCAGATTCTGCCCCCGTGCAGCTCGAGGATCCGCTTGGACAAGGTGAGCCCGAGGCCGGTGCCCTCGGTCTGCTCGGGATGGCGGGCGCCTTGCTGGAAGGCGTCGAAGATGCGCTGGCGGTCCTCGGCCGGCACACCCGGTCCCGTGTCGGTCACCTCCACGACGAGGTCCTGATCATGTAGGGAGGCGCGGACACCCACGCGCCCGGCTTCTGGGGTGAACTTCACCGCGTTGGACAGCAGATTCAGCACGACTTGCCTGAATTGCCGGCGATCGGCGTCAATCAGACCGACGTGGGGATCGATCTCCAGGCTCAGCTGAATTCTTTGCTTGAGCGCTCGCTCACGTACCATCGAGAGGCAATACTCCAGGGATTCGCGGGCGGCGAATTCCGAGCGGTTCAGGACCATCTGGCCGGCCTTGATCTTCGACAGGTCAAGGATGTCGTTCAGCAGTTCGAGCAGATGTTTGCCAGAACTCCAGATGTCGCGCAGATAGTCGTCCTGACGCTCGTTGAGCTCGCCGAACATGCGCTCCAGGAGTACTTCGGAAAAGCCGATGATGGCGTTCAGCGGTGTACGCAGCTCATGGGACATACTGGCCAGGAATTCCGACTTGTGTCGGCTCGCAACTTCGAGTGCGGCGCTCTGCCGCTCCAGTCGCCCGTACAGCTGCGCGTTGATCAAGGCCAGTGCGGACTGGCTGGCGAACGTCTCCAGTAGCTCGTAGAGCTCTTGCGGGATGCGCCCTGGGTTATGGCGGCGGATGACCATGGCCCCGACGATGCGGCCCTCTCGGAGCATGGGCACGGCCACCAGGGAGCGCCAGCCGCTCTCGGCCAGGACGTTCAGGTGGGGATCGAGTGGCGCGTCGTGAAGGTCCGTGAGCTCCAGGGGCCGGCCCAGCTTCGCCGCCTTGCCGAGGAAGGTGTCATCAAGGCCTATCCGTGCACGGCGGAGGGCATCGAGCGCTTCGTGGCTGGTGCCGCAGACAGTCTCGACGCGGAACTCCCTGGCGTCCTCGTCGAACTCGTAGATGGAGCCGCCGTCTGCCCCGGACAGTTGTACCGCTTGCGTGATGATCGTGGTGAGCACCTCGGTGAGGTTCAGGCTGGAGCGCTCCGCTTGGCCCACCGCGCCGAGGGCCTCGAGCTGAGTCACCTTGCCCCCGAGTTCGTCGGTGCGGCTCTCCAGGGCCCGCACGAGATCAACGGTCCGAACGGCGAGAGCCGCCTGCGCCGCGAAGACCGTGAGGACCTCCTCTGCGCGATCGCTGAACAGGTGGACCCGGGTCCGCCACACCGAGAGCACCCCGACCACTTCGCCGTCCAGCAGCATGGGGACACCCATCATGGTCCGGTAGCCGGCCATCCGCTGCGCATCCGTCCAGAGGTAATCAGGGTCCGCGAGCACGTCGGTGATCTGTGTCGCCTGCTGGTCAAGCGCGACCCGGCCGACGAGCGTTCCCCGGTCCAGAAGCACGGGAGTTTTGGCGGCGAATTCCCGGTACTCCGCCGGTATCCCCGAGCCGTAGGCCAACCGGTACCTGTCTTCATCCACCAGGTATACGTGTCCGGCGTCGGCACCGCAGAGCTTCCGCGCGGATTCGACGACCGTTTCAAGTACTCGGTCAAGATCGGATGCGGATCGTCCGATGACGGCGAGAACCTCGCTCGTCGCCGCGAGCTGCTCCCGCACCTCGGCCAGCTCATCAGCCAGCCGTTCGATCTCGGCTGGCATCTCTGCAGTAATGGCCGGGTCGTGATCGGCCGGCTCTGGCTTGTCCCGCTCGACCATTAGGCCACCCCTTACGTGGTGCACACGCCCTTGTCCGTATCAACGCTGCCTAATGAGTCCGCTCCTGTCCAGATCCTGGAGCCACTGGTCCAGGTCATTACTGGCCTCCCGGATACCCGCCCGGACGGTCAGGTGAGCGTCGCCGCTGCTGTCGGCGGCGGCAGTCACGATGATGGCCCCGGCAGGCGGCGGACCGTCGGCCACGACGATGCCATCCCTGGTGAGCCCGGCGGCCAGGCTCGCATGCCGGCCTCCGGCCGGACTGATCACCAGCTTCAACCGGCCCGAGAGGGCCAGTTGCGCGGCGACCAGGACAGCGGCGGCCCCGCCCTCCCCTGGAGTCCACCGGGCCGCGACCGCGCTGGGCGCTTCCGGCAGGCTGCGCTGGACCGTGACCAGCTGGAATGCCCCGTCGGCTCCGCCGACGGCGAGGGCCTCGCGGACCGTCCGGCCCGGGCCCAGCACCACGGTGTCAGGTTCGGCCGCCGCCACATAGCCGGGCAGCTCGGCGGCCATGTCCTGGCTGAACCAGGACCGTACGACGGTCGGCACCCCGCGAGCCGAGGCCCGGTCGGCCAGCGCCTGAAGGTTCTCCGCGGTCCTGGTCGTTTCCCGCAGCCCGCCGCCCAGCCCGGTGGCCTCCCCCGGCCGGGTGTCCTGCTCCTGGGCCTCGAGATGGCAGAGGATGAGCTGGCTGTGCCCCCGGCCGACCGCCAGCGCGGCCCCGAGGTCAACGAGCGGAGCGGCGGTTTCCAGCGCCTCGATCAGCACCAGGATCCGATGCCCGGCGGCGGTCCCGAGCGCGGCACGGTTCGCCTCAGCGATGTCACGCGCCACGAGGGGATCAGGGTAAAGGACGTGCAGCAGCGGCCCGGCCATCATCGTCGTCACGACCGCCATCACGATCATCAGCGAATACACCGACTGGTCCAGGATGTGCAGCTGCAGGCCAACGGCAAGGATCACGATCTCGGTGAGGCCACGGGTGTTCATCAGGGTGGCCAGAATCCCGGCGCGCCGGGCCCGGACCCCGGCGAGGCTGGCGCCGAGGAAGCCGCCGCCGAACTTGCCGGCCACCGCGACCAGCAGGATGAGGCAGAGTTCCACGAGCCCGGACCGGCCGATCGACGACAGGTTGACGCTCAGTCCCGACACCACGAAGAACACCGGCAGCAGCACCAGGACGCTGACCTGTTCCAGGTAATCGAGGATCTCCTGGCGCAGGGTGCCCGCTTCTGCCTCCCGGGGCATGACGTCCTCCCGCGGCATGACGACTTCCCCGGGCACGATTTCCCGGGGCCTGACGACTTCCCGGGGCATGACGACGCCGAACAGGAAGGCGCCGAAGATGTACTTCAGGCCCATCCAGTCGGTGGCGTACGACGACAGCAGCAGCCCGGCCAGCACCGCCGCGAACACGTTGGGCGTGAGCCGTTTCTGCTTTTGGTAAACAACGGCTAGCTTGCCCAGCAGCGGGCGGACCAGAAAGAACATCACGGCCACGTAGACCGGGGCCAGCAGCAGCCGGACCTGCTGGCCGCCTGCGCCGGCCAGCGCGACCACCACGGCCAGCAGCGTCCAGGCCAGCACGTCGTCGGTCGCGGCGCTGGCCAGCGCGATGCTGCCGATCCGGGTGCGGTGCATGTTCCGGTCGGTGAGGATGCGGGCCAGCACCGGAAACGCGGTGACCGACATGGCCGTGCCCACGAATAGCGCGAACGGAAGGACCCGGTGCACGTGATGGCGGCTGGCCAGCCAGGCGCCGAGCCCGATCCCGAGTGCGAGCGGAAGAATCATCGAACCGGCCGACACGCTCGCGGCCACGCGCCCCTGGCCGCGGATCAGGCGCAGGTCGAGCAGGCAGCCGACGGCGAACATGAACATCACCACGCCGAGGGTCGCCAGCGCGGTCAACGGCGGCCTCAGCGTGGCCGGGAACAGCGTCGCCGTGATCTTGCCGTGAAACAAAGTCGGGCCCAGCAGGATGCCGGCGATGATCTCGCCGAGCACCGCCGGCTGGCCGAGTCGCTTGGCCGCCATGCCGAGCAGGCGAGCCAGCAGGATGATGATGGCCAGGTCGGCCAGGAACAACTGGACTTGTTGATCCGTCATCGCGCGCCGCCCCGCGAGCGATCCGTCATCGGGCGTCGCTCCCTAGGCACACGTTCGCCAGGCCGGCCAGGACGCGTGCCCTCCAGTACCCGGCGGCCATGCCGGCTCCGGCCGTGATGGTGCTCGCCACCTGCTCGGCTCGGGCAGGATCGCTGCCCGCCATCACCACGGCGATCTCGGCCACCTGGGCGGGGTCGTGGCCAGCAGCTTCCACGGCCTGTTCCAGCAGCGGCCCGGCGCTGGCGGGGTCGGCGCGAACCGCTATCTGTGCCCTGACCAGCGCCAGCAGGTACTCATCGGCGCAGCCGGCGGCGATTCGCTCACCGCAGTCCGGGTCGGCGAGCGCCGCCACCATGGCCACCTCAGCCCGCTCGGGGGCGCTGGGGGGCAGGTTGCCGATGATCTGCTCGGCCTGGACCGGGTCGGTGCGGGCCGCAGCCAGGGCTACCTCCCCCACGGTCTCGAGCCGGGCCGGCGTGCTGCCGATGGCGCGGGCGTGCTGCTCGGCCTCGGCCAGCAGCTGTCCGGCGTGGGTCGGGTCGACCTGGGCGGCTGCCGCCTTCACGCAGGCCAGGGCCATGCTCTGCACGTCGGTCTTGGTGATGGCGCGAGCCCACTCCTCGGCCTCGGCCAGCAGCTGGGCAGGGTTAGTCTCGGCGGGTTCCGCCTCTGCCTCTGCATTTGCCTGCGCACTTGCCTCTGCACTCGCCGACGCCGTGTCTGGCGCGGTGCCATGCCCGGTGCCGTGCTCGGTGCCTTGCTCGGCAACGGTGCGGGCGAACCGCTCGGCGTCGTGCGGCAGCCGCTGCTGATGGTCGTCGTCGGCGCTGGCCACGACGATCGCGATCTCGGTCAGCGCCCGGACCTTCCAGTAGATGGCCTGGCTCGGGTCGTCCAGCGTCATGGGAGCGGGAGGTACGCCCCGCTCCCGCCCACCCTGGCCCGAGGTCTGCCTGGGCCGACCGGTGACGGAGAAGGCGATCTGCCCGGCCCGGGTGGCGTCGGTGCGGGCCGCCACCAAGGCGACCTCGGCTAGCGCCATGTCGCGCGCAGGCGCGCCCATGGGCCAGACGAGCTCCTCCGCGCTGGCAATGTCGACGTGAGCTATTACCTGGGCAACCTTAGCGATGAACGGTGCGACGTCGTCCAGGAATTCTCGGTGCTGCCGCGCCCGGATGACCGGGGGGAGCTTCGCAATGTCAGCCACCAGCCGCTTTGCGGGCGACGGGTCGATGCCGACGTCGATGTCGGCGTCGATGCTGGCGTCGATGCGGGCCAGGAGCGCGCCGGACTCTGCTGGGGAGTGCCAGATCAGGGCCTCCAGGATGTGCTGGTAGGGCGCAGTCCCCGCGATGCGCTCAGGCCAGCTTGGGTGCGGGGCATCCCAGCTTGGGTGCAGGGCGTCGTCCAGCAGTTGTGCGGCGTGAGCGGGGTCGGAGCGGGCGGCCACCGTGGCCACGTGGACCAGGGCCCTGGCCCGCTGAACCGCCAGCGGCAGGGCGCGGTCGTACTCATCGTCCCGTCCCCGGGCGCGAGCGCTGCTGCTTGCTGGAGGCGGCGGCGGGCCGGGGATCGCTGCCGCGCGGTCCTCCGGCGCCATGGCCTGCTCATCCAGCGGAAGGGCGCGGGCGATCTGTTCGGCCTCCTCCAGCAGCCGGGCGGCGCGGGCCGGGTCGGCTACCGCTGTGGGCTCACGCGGCGGGCTATGGGCCCTGATCATGGTGTGGAGGGGCGAGGGAAGCCACTGGCCGGGCGGGTCGGGGTCGGCGAGGAGTTCCAGGATCTGGGCCGGGGTGGGCCGTTCGGAGGGCTCCTTGGCCAGGCACGCCGCTACCACGGCGCGGAGCTGAGGGTCCAGGCCGCCAAGGTCTGGTTCTTCGTGGACGACTCGGTAGGCAATCGCCTCCGCCGGCCCCAGGCCGAACGGCCGGCTGCCGACGGCGTGGGCCAGCACCATCCCCAGCGCGAAGACGTCGCACGCCGACGTGAGCGCCTGCCCCAGGAGTACCTCGGGTGCCATGAAACCCGCCGTGCCAGAGCGCGCGGTGACGCCGGAAGCGTCGATGGCACGCGCGACGCCGAAGTCGATCACGTGCGGCCCGTCTTCAGCCAGCAATATGTTCGACGGCTTCAGATCCCGGTGGATCAGTCCGGCCGTGTGAATGGCTCCCAGCGCTTCGGCCACGCCCGCGCCCAGCACCCTCACGCTGTCCAGGGGGAGGGCCTGGTGCTCCTTGAGGATCTGGTCAAGAGACGGCCCGGCGATAAACGCGGTCGCCATCCAGGGCCGTTCGGCGTCCGGGTCGGCGTCGACAACCTGTGCGGCGTGGAATCCGCCGACCTGGCGGCCAGCCTCCACCTCCAGGCGAAACCTCCGCCGGAACCCGGCGTCATTGGCGAAAGAGGGGTAGATCAGCTTGACGGCGACCGGGCGCCCGGCCCGCGACCGGCCGAAGAACACCTCGGCCATCCCGCCCGCCCCGAGACGGCCGATCAGCACATAGTGCCCGACCCGCCGAGGGTCTCCTGGCCTGAGGGAATCCATGCCACCCCGTCACCGCAAGGGAATAGCGGATGCAGTGAACCGCCCGAATCCAATAATCCCAGGAAACAGATCGCCGAGAAAGACCTGCTCCATCACGGCGGCCGCCACTGGCGCCAGCGGTCCACCCGCACCAAGAAGGCTGTTCTGCGGGCGACCCTCATGTCATGGCCCTGCGGACACCGAAGGCCGCAGAACCGACCAGACAGGAGAAAGACCATGCTGAACCCCCACACCACCAAGCTGATCGCCGACGAGCACCGCCGCGACATGCTGGCCGGCGCCCAGCGCCAGGGCCTGACCCGGCAGGTCCCCGCCCAGCCCAAGAACGCCCAGCAGCTCACCCAGCGCCTGCGCCTCAGCCTGCGCGCGATCACCCGGCCCCGCCCGGCCGCCCAGGCCTGAACCAGCCAGCCTGGGACCCGCGCCGACACCTCCGGCCCCAAGGCGCCCTAGCGAGAAGCTTGGTCCTGGCCGGAGTCTGGTCTGTTCGGTTCCTAGAATAGAATGGCTCCCATATTCCGTTCGGTTCGTTTGAATTAATTCTTTGGCCTGGAGTTAGGTCACCGAATCCAACCGTGGACCTTCTCCTGCCATTCATCCGGGTTTCGTCCGATGGCATCGGGTTGAATCAGATTACCGCAGGTCGGAGGAATTGCGGTGTCTGAACGTGTCGCGCTCTGTCTGCCGTTGCCTGAGGTCGTTGTCACTTGCCTCGTCACTGGCCCAGGGACCTCTTCTCCCAGGATTCAGGGGTCCCTTGGACCAATCCGTATCGATAATCGAATCGTAGCCCTGGAGTCGGCGGACATGTCGTCGTCCCCGCCACGACCGGGGCCGGCAGTTGCAGGAAGAAACGCACTGACGGGGTTCTCAGGTCGCCCACGAGGATGACCACGGCACTACGGTGACACGTTGCGAGACGAGGATGGTCCGCACGGAGCGTGCTCGGCGCGTGAGGCCGAGCACGCGTGTAGCCGCCTGTCCTGTTCTCGTCGGCAGCACTCCGGCAGGTGGGGCTCCGACGGGTGCAGACCAGGGCGTACGCGCCCATGGGCCGGGCGGACGGGGATCACTGGTTACAACCTGGGCTGACGGCCGCCGATCCGGGTAACTCAAGGTAGTCACGCAGGACCTGGGAGCGGGAGGGGTGCCGGAGCTTGGACATGGTCTTGGACTCGATCTGCCGGATGCGCTCCCGGGTCACGCCGTAGACCTTGCCGATCTCGTCCAGGGTCTTGGGCTGGCCGTCGGTCAGGCCGAACCGCATCGAGACCACGCCGGCCTCGCGCTCGGACAGCGTGTCCAGCACCGAGTGCAGCTGCTCCTGGAGCAGCGTGAAGCTGACCGCCTCGCCGGGCTGGATCGCCTCGGAGTCCTCGATCAGGTCGCCGAACTCGCTGTCGCCGTCCTCCCCGAGCGGGGTGTGCAGCGAGATCGGCTCGCGGCCGTACTTCTGCACCTCGATGACCTTCTCCGGGGTCATGTCCAGCCCGGCCGCGAGCTCCCCGGGGGTGGGCTCGCGGCCCAGGTCCTGCAGCATCTGGCGCTGCACCCGGGCCAGCCTGCCGATGGCCTCGACCATGTACGCCGGGATCCGGATGGTGCGGGCCTGCTCGGCCATGGCGCGGGTGATGGCCTGCCGGATCCACCAGGTGGCGTACGTGGAGAACTTGTAGCCCTTGGTGTAGTCGAACTTCTCCACGGCCCGGATCAGGCCCAGGTTGCCCTCCTGGATCAGGTCCAGGAACAGCATGCCGCGCCCGGTGTACCGCTTGGCCAGCGACACCACCAGCCGGAGGTTGGCCTCCACTAGGTGCTCCTTGGCCCTCCTGCCGTCTTCGGCGACCTCCTCGAGGTCGATGCTCTGGTCGGCACGCAGCACCCAGCTGCCTTCGGCGAGCTTCCGCTCGGCGAACAGCCCGGCCTCGATCCGCTTGGCCAGCTCGACCTCCTGCCTGGCGGTGAGCAGGCGCACCTTGCCGATCTGCTTCAGGTAATCCTTAACCGGGTCCGCGGTCGCTCCGGCGGTTGCCACCCGGGCGGCGGGAAGGTCCTCGTCGTCATCGCCGGAAACCAGCGGCTCGTCGTGGCTCTGCGCGCCCGCCTCCTGCGGAGTGCCTGGCTCATCCCGGGCAGAGACGGCAGAGACTGGGTGCGCCATTTCGACTGGAGCGACAGGCGGCGGCCCGCCGATCTCAACGGGGTCGCTGTCCTTGCCGGGATCTGCCGGGTCAGTCAAGCCCATGGCAGCGCCATACCGCCGCTAATGGCGGCAGTGAGCCCCGGCTTATACGCCAGCCCATGAGCAGCTGCGCCCGGCGCGACCTCGGCACAGCGGGCTGGTGGGCGCCGCGAGCAGCCGACCCGCGCACCTCCGGCGGATGCCGTCCCGGAGCCTGCAGCGCCTGCGACCGCGATCACTCCCCCGGTCGCCGGAGCGCAGGGGACCGTGCCGGGCTGGACGCCTGGCTAGCCGGGCCCGCTCGCGACACGGACATCCTCTCGTGAAAATGCAGCACAACAAGGTCGAACAAGCCGCTGAACCCGCGCTGCCCTGCCAGCTGCCGGAAGACAACGGGACAGAGATCAGACCGGTTTCCTCATCCCCCACATTACGCGGATCGGGGCGGCTCGGACGTTATCGGGCGCCATGTCATCCAGACAGCTGGCCCGCGGTCAGTTGGACGTGGGCGCCGAGCGCAGAGCAACCGACCGGGCTCGTACGCCCGAACGGGGTGGCTCATGGCGGATCCTGGTTCCCGCCGGACCGCTCGGCTGAACCCGCCCGGGCACGGCCTACAAGACCGCGCCGCGCGGGGCTATCTCGACACTGGCGATGCCCCGGCCGTAGAGCACAATGAGCCGGTCGCCGTGCTGGCAGCGCAGTGTCCCGTCATCTTGTGCCAGTGCCGAGATGATGTGCTCCACGACCTCGCCCGCGGCGGCGCCCGCCTCGTCGTAAGTGACATCCATCTGGTCGCCGCTGATGAGGCGGACCCGCAGCACGATCTCTGCCATGGTCACGCACCCTAGACGCTTCCCGCCGGGCCGCCAAGCACGTGGCAGGTTGCAGGGCTGCCGCACGAACTTATGCGCCCCGGCGGTCATCGCGGCGTCCCGGCTGCCCGGTATCCCTGGCGGCCGTGCCAGGAGCCGCAGCACGCTCGTGGAAGAACGTGCACCATGGCCTGAACGAGCGACGGGATCGGTCACCGTCACCGCCGGTTCAGCGCGCTGTACGCCAGCCCCGTGGCGGGATGCGGGCGGGCGGCGCGATGTCAGACGGGGTGCACCTGCTCAGCTTGCGGGCCCTTAGGGCCTTGCGTAAGGGTGTACTCGACCTTCTGGTTTTCTTCCAGGCTGCGGTAGCCGCTGGTTTCGATCGCCGAGTAATGCACGAACACGTCGGCGTCGCCGTCATCGGGGGCTATGAACCCGAACCCCTTATTCGCGTTGAACCACTTCACGGTTCCGAGGGCCATCTGCTTTCTCCTTCAGGTTAACGATCTGGGGATCCGCACGCGGGCGTGCGGACGGGCTGCTGCGAGCGGGTCATCGCCTGCGGTGCCGCCGGTGGCCGCCGGACCTGGCTGAAACCGCGGCCGCGCCCGGTCCGGTGGCGTTGCCTGTCGCCAGGGGCCGGCCCTCGCCGGGGCGTCGTGACGCCGGCATGACCCGTTCAACGGACGGCCCGGTAATGGACCGGAGTACCGGTGAGTGCGGGCCGGCCGTCACGACGTGGGGGACCACGCCCGCGCGGCGCATGAGGCGGCGTACCTCGCTGCCCTGGGCCGGGGTCTGCAGGGTGATCACCACGCCGGCGGCGCCCGCGCGGGCGGTGCGCCCGGCCCGGTGTATGTAGGCCTTGTGCTCGGTCGGCGAATCCGCGTGGATGACCAGGCCGATGCCGTCGACGTGGATGCCGCGGGCGGCGATGTCGGTCGCGACCATGACGCGGACCGCGCCGGAGGAGAACGACGCCAGGTTCCGGGTGCGGGCGTTTTGCGGCAGGTCGCCGTGCAGGTCGACGGCCGGCACTCCCGCCTGGGCGAGCTGCCGGGCGAGCTTGCGGGCGCCGTACCTGGTCCGGGTGAAGACCAGCGACCGGTTGCGGCCGCCCGCCAGCGCGCAGATAACGGCTAGCCGGTCCGCGGGGCTGACGGTGAGCAGGTGATGGCCGATCTGGGCGGGCGGCGCGGCCGAGTCAACGGCGTGCCGCGCGGGCTCGTTCAGGAAGCGCCGCGCCAGAACGTTGACCGCGGTGTCGAGTGTCGCCGAAGAGAGCATCCGCTGGCCGTCGGTCGGCGTGGCCTCGAGGAGGCGCCGCACCACGGGCAGGAACCCGAGGTCGGCCATGTGATCCGCCTCGTCGAGCACGGTAACCTCGACGTCACCCAGGTGGCAATGGCCCTGTTCGATGAGGTCGGCGAGCCGCCCCGGGCAGGCGACGACGATGTCCGCACGGTCACGCAGGGCGGCCACCTGTGGTCTTTGCGCTATGCCCCCGAACACCGCCGTGACACTGAGGCCCACGGCCCGGGCCAGCGGCAGCAGAACCTCCCGGACCTGGCTGGCAAGTTCGCGTGTCGGCAAGAGCACCAGGCCGCGCGGGCGGCATGCCATGGTATGGCCGTCGGCGAGCCGCGCGACGAGCGGGAGCGAATAGCCGAGCGTCTTACCGGAACCGGTGCGGCCTTGCCCGAGAATGTCGCGCCCGGCGAGGGCGTCGGGCAGCGTAGCGGCCTGAATCGGGAACGGCACGGTGATGCCAGCCGCATCGAGCGTCACGACGAGCGGCGCCGGGACGCCGAGCGAGCCGAAGGTGGCTGGAAGGCCGTGGACATCGGGCCGCGCTGGGCCAGGCTTCTCTTGCAGCAGGATAGTCAAAGGGTCCCTTCGGGATCGGGTGGCCGCATTGTCGAGGCCACCACATCCGTGGAAACCAGTCCGCTCAGTTGAGCGAGACACGACCGGCATGCCGTAACGGCAACGCCCTGGCCGTTTGCGCCTTCACACTACCGCATGTCCCGGACCGCGGGCTGTCGATCACCGGACGGCCGCGGCGTCCAGCCGGCGGCCCTGCTGGAGCACGGAGATCATCGCCAGCGTCGCTTCTGCGCCCTGGTTTCGGCTGCGGCTGATGCGGCCGAGGGCGTTGCTGCACCCGCCGGTCCGTTCATCGAGCATCGGAACCCCGGCGTCGTTGTCGCCGAGCAGCCACGTGATGCTCATCTCCACGCCGGTCAGCCAGGTGCTGTCGCCGGTCACGGCCGCCGCCCGCGCGCAGGCGTCCGCGAGCGCCGCCACCTCGACCGGGTGCTGATCAAACGCCGGGCGTCCCTCGCCGCGGCCCCACCCCCCGGCCGGCACCACCGACAGGTGGCCGTTGCGGGTCTCGGCGGCCAGCAGCCAGCCGAGCATGCGCAGGCCGTTGCGCAGGAGATGACCGCGGCCGAGTTTCTGGCCGGCCACGATGACGGCCTCGGCGATCGTCGCGTTCGCGTAGCTGAGCCTGGCGGACGGCCACGGCCACGCGGCGTCGGCGGGCGGCTCGCCGATGACGGTGCCTGTGACGGCGAGCAGCGACA
Source organism: uncultured Actinomycetota bacterium (assembly GCA_963808615.1). Lineage (GTDB taxonomy): Bacteria > Actinomycetota > Actinomycetes > Streptosporangiales > Streptosporangiaceae > Palsa-504. Next base: position 1,105,723 of record CAWEGV010000012.1, on the reverse strand, counting down.
GCGCGCCGGGATGGCCGGGCCATCGCTCGAGTATCTCGGCGGCACCGAGCGCCGCGAACGCCATGGAGTGCGGGTACGGGGAACCCACCACCGCGCTCGCGTCGAACCGGGCCCGGGCCTCCTCGCGGATCCCTGCGGTGGGACCCCGCGCCGCGGCGGTGCCCAGGGCCCACAGGGACTGGCCCCAGGCATCCCGCGCTTCGGGCCGACCGCGCCAGCGGCGGTCGTCGCCGAGGTGGCCGCGGAACTTCCCGTCCGCCGCCTGAGCCTGCATGAGGAAGTAGAGGTAGCGGCGGCCGAGGGTGATGAGCTCGGCGGACGGCGACGGCTGGCGGCATACCACCACCAGGCCGCGGGCAGCGTCCTCTACGCGGTAGCCGTCACCATGCCGGGGCATGATCCCGTCAGTGCGCGCAACCGCGGCGATGGTATCGGTTAGTCGCTGAAGGTGCCGGAACGGCGCCGCGGGGCACGACGAGAACTCCATGAGAATCCCGAGGCTGGCTAGCGGCCTGCATGGCCCGCCGACGTCCCGGGCGATGGCTGAGCGTCCGCTACGGCCTCGCGCAGGAACGCATGACCACGATAGCCCAGAATTCCAAGGCCGGGAGGCTGACCGTGCCGCGCATCTCGTTCCGGCCGTTCCAGGGTTCCATTCCGCCGAACGGACCGCGGTGGAAGCCCGGGCGAATACCAGACGCCACTGCCCGTGTCGCCTCCTGCGCCGGTGCGGTCGGTGCGGATCTTGCCGCCGTTTGCCAGGCTGACGAGGCTCTGAGAGATCTCGTGTCGCGGTCGCGTCCGTCTGGCACCACGTGGCGCGACTGGGTCTTCAGGCCGGATGGACGTCCCGGAGTGCTGGCGGCTGCGCCCTGCTGACGGACGCGTCTGCAACCGCGCTAACTCCGTTGGTCATCATGGCACGCCGCCGGGCCAGGATCCGTGGCCCGGCGGCGACCATCAAGTACCGGCCGGATGATGCGATGCATGGCGCCGCGAGCGTCATGAGCGCGGACTATGATGGTCATCACGCCCTGTTCATGCGCTCCTCCGGTAGCCCGGGAAGCTGGCCGTCGTGGGCAACTGACGTCCGGTACCTGGTCCCAACCTACGCTGGCACCGGAATACTAGCAAGTATTTTCCGGAATCTGGTAACCTGCCAGCGTGGCGAGCTGGACCTTCCTGACTGCCCATGCGCGGGTTCTGCTGCTGGTCGCCCATGACCCGGGGGTGCGCCTGCGGGACATCGCGGCCAGCCTGGGCATCACCGAGCGCAGCGCCTTCGGCATCGTCACGGACCTGGTCGAGGCCGGATATGTGGTCAAGGAGAAGGACGGCCGCCGCAACCGCTACCACGTCCAGGCGCACCTCCCGCTGCCGGAACCCACCGTCCGGGAACGCACCGTCGGGGAAGTGCTGGCCCTCCTGACCGGCACCGACGCGACGGCGGACAGCACTGGTCCCCGGTTACGACCAGGGCGGCCAGCGACCGCGGCGGAACAGGTGGTGCCGGGATCGTCCGCTCCCGGGATATTGTGGTCGCCGCCTCGACTATGACGACGGCATCCGGCGGGCCGCGGTGCCGCGGCCTGGTGGGCGAGCTCAGCCAGAGCCAGCTGGGCGATCACCGTTCTGTCCGGCTGCCGCACTGACCGGCTGCGCGATCACCGGCGAGGCCGATTGCGGCACGGACGTCCTGGTCCGGCAGTAGCTGAAGGTCAAGGAGCGCGGTCATCCCGCGGGTCAGTCCGACTTTCCATGCGGCGCTGGTCCTCGATTACGGAGGCGACGTGCCGTACGCACACCTCGAACGCCAGCGGGTCTTGCGCGTGCATGCGACGTAGCCTGCCCATGAACGTGACCATGTTCTGCACGGTGCGGTCCGGCAGTCCCTGTACGCCCATGAAGTTCCCGCCGCCTGCCTCGGCGAAGCCGGGGATCGTCCCCGCCGGGATTCCGTAGAAGTCATTCACACTCACCCTCCATGTCCTGCATTCCGGGCCCCCCGCTGGAAGCGCACCATCCGGGAGTCTGGCGATCGCGCAGTTGGCTGGCGAGCCGACCGGAGCGCGCAGCGATCCCGGGCCCCGGCCGCCGGTGTCTCAGGCGTGCAGGCACCCGGCATGGTAGCTCGGGGTTCATAGCCATCCCGGGTGTCCTGCGCAGCCGGGTCAGATCGGGCGTACCTGTTCGGCCTGCGGGCCCTTGGCGCCCTGGGTGACGGTGTACTCGACGCGCTGGTTGTCCTGGAGGCTGCGGTAGCCGTCAGCCTCAATGGCGGAGTGGTGCACGAAGACGTCCGACGTGCCATCGTCGGGGGCGATGAAACCGTAGCCCTTGTCCGCGTTGAACCACTTCACTGTTCCCTGAGCCATTGTGCTCTCCTGCCAAGGCGGGCATCGAGATGCACGGGGGTGCATCCCGGGCTGTAGCGACCGCCTGTCCCTCCCGGGCCGGGCCTGGGAATCGACGGCGCCCGCAGTCAGAACTTCGCAGGCGCTGTTGCACGGACACGAACTTCGACAACAACCAGCATCATTTAATACCATGTCGCGGCCGGCGCCCCAACGGAGTGCTGTAAGTGGCGGGAGGAGACGGGCAAGGACAGCCACTGTCGTAGCTGATGACGCGATCAGCCCCGGTGTCAGTGCCGGGGCGCGGCAGCATACGGGCTACGGAGGATAATGTAGGTCAGGCCTGGGGCTCCTCGCGCGCCGACAGTCACGTCAGCGCCGCCCAGGGCGCACGACGACCTGGTTCTGCCAGGAACCAAGATGGGCGACCGATGACGGCGCCGCATGAAATCGATCAATTCCTTCCTGACCCTGCGCTTTCCGTCCGCAGTCAGGATGGTTATACCGTCGTAACGATCAGCGGCGAACTCGACATCGCGTCCGCACCGGTATTGCGTGAGCGGCTCCTTGACCTGTTGCGGCCGGGTGCCAGCCGGATCGTCATCGAGCTGTCCGGGGTGACCTTCTGCGACGCCAGCGGGCTTGCCGTGCTGGTCGGCGCCAGCCGCCGCGCAAGCCTGCTGGGCGGCGTCCTGCGCCTGGCTGCCCCCGCGCCCCTGGTAGCCGCGGTGCTCCGCCTCACTGGCCTCGACTCGCGGTTCGAGATCTTCGCCAGCGCGCCGGAGGCCATCGGCGCACCCACTCACCCGGGAAGCCGCGATGCGGGCGTGCCGAAGCCACGTGCCTGCTAGTCAGCTCTTCACGCGACCGACGAGATCCCGGGACCGCCACAGTGGGACGCGCAGCGGCCGAATCCGGGCATATCCGGCTGTTCCCAGTGACCAGAGGCCTGACGCCGTCGAATCGAGCCTGATTAGCGCACGCCAGAGGCGCACCGGTGTCTGGATACGCCGCGCTTCGCCTGCTGTCAGGTGGAGCCGAATAACTGGGTTAGTCACTTGATCTTGAAAGCCTCAGTTCGTGCTCGTGTCCCCACGGCCGGAACATGTCGTAGTACATGCCGGTGGAGGGCCATTGCTGGGCTGAGTAGAAGTCCGTGACCTTCACGATGCTGCGCAGGTCACCAGTCCGGTCGGGATAGCTGCACGGCTGGCAGTTCCAGTAATGCTGCCAGTGCAGCGCGTTATAGTCCTCCTCCACCACCACCACGTCCTCACCGCCCGGGAGGTGCTGCAAGAGCAACGATCATCTCCGTTCCGTCGCGCCGGTATCGTCAGGTATCTGCCCGGTGCTGTGCGTGCACGGAACCGGCGGCGGCCACTGTGTGCGCCGGCCAGGGCCGGGGCCGGGGTGTGCGCGACACTGGGCGGGCGGTCATCTTGATGGCACTGGAGGTCATCCAGATCCGGCCGGGAAGCGGAGGTCGACGGTGACGGCTATGAACCCCCTCCCAGCGGCTCCTCCCCCGCCGCCGGCGGCGGGCGCGCCCTATGACAGCCGCCGTGGCGTCTACTACGCCAAGCCGGTGCTGCGTGGCTGGTTGCACCTGGTGTGGTTCGGGGCGTCGCTGGTGCTGGGCACCTTGCTGGTGGTCAGCGCCCACGGCGCGGTGCGGATCACGGCTCTGGCTATCTACGCGGCCAGCGTGAGCGCCCTGTTCGGGATCAGCGCGTTGTATCACCGCGGCACCTGGACGGCGGCGTGGAACCGGCGCCTGCAGCGCCTGGACCACACGATGATCTTCCTGGTCATCGCCGGCACCGCCACTCCCGCCTTCCTCCTGGCAACGTCCGGTACCTTCCGGCTGGCCTGCGTGATCATGATGTGGGCGCTGACCGTGGCCGCGGCTGCGTTGCGCCTGGCCTGGATGGGCGCCCCGGAGCTGGTGGCCGGCTCGGCGTTCGTCGGCCTGGGCTGGGTCGCGGTGCTGGCGCTGCCGGGTGTGTGGATCCATGCCGGGGCGGCGGCGGGGGCCTTGATGCTCTCGGGCGGGCTGGTGTACACCGCCGGAGCGCTGTGCTACCACCGGCGCCGGCCCGACCCGTACCCGGCCGTGTTCGGCTACCACGAGGTCTTCCACGCCTGCGTCTGCGCCGCCGCGACGTGCCAGTATGCGGCGATTGCGCTGTTCATCACGAACCGGGGCTGACACGGCCAGGCATGACACGGCAGGCCCGGCAGCGCGCCCTGGTGCTGTGTCCCTGACCTGGCCAGCGCCGGCCGGGTGTGGCGGCCGGGCGGACATCACCGCGCCGGGCCGGGGGGATCGCCCGCGCCCGAGGGAGGTGGTCAGGTGCGTTAGCCGATGACCCTGACGTTCTCCGCCTGGGGTCCCTTCTGGCCCTGGGTGATGTCGAACTCGACCTTCTGCCCCTCCTCCAGGCTGCGGGAGCCGCCGCCGGTGATCGCGCTGGAATGCACGAAAACGTCCGGGCCGCCCTCCACAGCGATGAAACCGTAGCCCCCTGCCCGGCAGTGGGAACAACCAGACTGGCCCGCTGACCTATGCACCATCCGTACCGGCCCCGACGCCAGGCAGGACCTGCCCTCATGGCCGCCGCCCGGGCGTCCCGGCCCGGCGATACGCCCGTGAACAATCATCACGATCGCGCCAGCTGACGATCATGCTGAGCGCCGCCGTCCTGGCACCGTCGCCCCAGCCCGCCGCGGACGTCACGTCCTGCAGCGCAACTGCCTGCCGCTTCACCAGCGATCACCGGACAATCTGCGCGCCGTCACAGTCCCGGCAAGCCCAGGGTAACTCGCGCGCATTCGGCGAGGCTTAGCTGTCCATCGGCGACAGGCTGCTCCTGACGCTGTGTCATCATGAGCGGGCATGCCCTGCCGCGATTAGCCAAGCCTGCGGCGCTCATGACCGGTTGACGGCGTGCACGGTGACGCTTCCGGCACCGGTGAGGCGGGTCCCGGGCCGGGCGCGCCCTCAGGCCACCATCATCGCCGCCTGCCTGCCGGAATGCGGCTGAAGGGGACAGGCTGAGCTGATGAGGGTCGTCGTGACCCGAATCGGCCCGGACGGCACCATGCGGCGCCGGATGGTTGACACCGCCCCGTCCAGCCACGCCGGCCCGTGGGAGGAACTCATCGCACGCGCCCTGGCTGCCCCGCCGCCCTACCGCCCGGTTCCGGGGTCTGCGGTCTATCATCTTCGCGTCGATGAGCAGGTTGTCCTGGCCGCCGAGCCCGACCTGTCCGGGCCGCTATACGACCTGGTCACCGTCGTGCTCGCCATCGGCCGGGGCGCCGTATTGAGCGGGTGAGCGGGCCGCCGGCCCGGTCGCTTCTTGCCGGCGTTTCCGGGTACGGGACGACGCGAGGTGTGCTTGCCGCGAGAAACGCCGTTCTGCGCGGACTCCGGCTCGATGCCGATCACGACGCTGGCCGTCCAGTTCTGGGCCTTCTGAGCGCCCGCGATCCGGGCGGACGGGGATCGGTGGTTACATCCAGGGCCCCAGCCGGCTGCCGGTCGGTCAGTCGAGGTAGTCCCGGAGGACCTGGGATCGGGACGGATGGCGCAGCTTCGACATGGCCTTGGACTCGATCTGCCGGATCCGCTCCCGGGTCACGCCGTAGACCTTGCCGATCTCACCCAGGGTCTTGGGCTGCCCGCCGGTCAGCCCGAACCGCATGGACACGATGCCGGCCTCGCGCTGGGACAGCGTGCCGAGGACCGAGTGCACCTGCTCCTGGAGCTGGGTGAAGCTGACCGCCTCGCCGGGCTGGATCGCCTCGCAATCCTCGATCAGGTCGCCGAACTCCGTGTCGCCGTCCTGGCCGACCGGGGTGTGCAGCGAGATCGGCTCCCGGCTGTGCTTCTGCACCTCTATGACCTGCCCGGGGGTCATTCCCAGCCCGGCCGCGAGCTCGCCGGGGGTGGGCTCGCGGCCCAGGTCCTGGAGCATCTGGCGCTGCACCCGGGCCAGCCTGCCGATGGTCTCGGCCATGTGGGCCGGGAGGCGGATGGTGCGGGCCTGGTCGGCCATCGCCCGGGTGATGGCCTGCCGGATCCACCAGGTGGCGTAGGTGGAGAACTTGTAGCCCCTGGTGTAGTCGAACTTCTCCATGCCGCGGATCAGGCCGAGGTTCCCTTCCTGGATCAGGTCCAGGAACAGCAGGCCGCGCCCGGTGTACCGCCTGGCCAGCGACACCACGAGGCGCAGGTTGGCCTCGAGCAGGTGGTTCTTGGCCATCCTGCCGTCCTCGGCGACCTGCTCCAGGTCGATCCGCGCGTCGGCGCGAAGGTTCTGGCTGCCTTCGGCGAGCTTCTGCTCGGCGAACAGGCCCGCCTCGATCTGCTTGGCCAGCTCGACCTCCTGCCCGGCGTCCAGCAGAGGCACCTTGCCGATCTGCCTGAGGTAATCCTTCACCGGGTCAGCCGTAGCGCCGGCGGCTGCCACCCGGGCGGCGGGAAGATCCTCGTCGTCATCGGCGGAAACCAGCCGCCCGTCCTGGCTGTCCTCGCCTGCCGCCTGCGGCGGGCGGCCGACCGCGGCCGCGACGTCGCCCTGGCCGATGCCTGGCTCCCGCGCCCCAGCCTCCCGCGCACTGCAGGGCTCATCTTGGGCAGAGCCTGACTGCGCCATTCCGGTCGCAGCCGCAGGCAGCGGCCCGCCGATCTGGGCGGCGTCGCTGTGTCGGACGGGACCTGCCGGGTCATTCAAGCCCATGGCAGCGCCATACAGCCACTAATCGTGACAGTGAGCTCTGGCTTATGGGCCAGCCGGGAAGCAGCCGCGCCTGGCGCGACCTTGGGCGAGCGACCCGGCGGTTGCCGGGAGCGGGCGACCCGCGCACTTCCGGCGGATGCCGCCCCGGAGCCTGCCGCGCCTGCCACCTCGATCGCCGGTGCGCAGCGCCGTGCCGGGCTCGGCGCCTGGCTGGCCGGGCTGGCACGCGACACGGGCATCTTCTCCTGGATATGCAGGACACCAAGGCGGAACATTCCGCTGCAACCCGCGCTGCCCGCCAGCTGCCCGAAGACAACAGGACAGGAAATCTCAGCGGCTGCCAGGTCCACCCCACCCCACACTACGCCGAGCCGGGGGCGGGTCGGACGCTGCCAGGCGCCAGGTCATCCAGGTACCTGCCGGATGTGCCCGCACCGGCCGCAGGCCCACGATCCGCCTGACCGAGCCCACGGGTGACATCACCGAGGCGGGCGGCGACCGGGAGCAGAGCCCGGTGGTTCTCAAGGCGTTCACCACAGCTCGTCCAGCTGAATAGAAATCCGGAACGGCGCAGAGCGGCGCGCGAGCCGCCCGCATGCGTGCGAGGCCTGGGGCATCTTGGTTTGTGCGTTCGCTACGCGGGGCCGTGATGAGCGCTCAGCCGCTGCTCGGGATGTCAGCGGGCACGCGAGGCCGTCCGAGCTAGCCTCCGGTTCCTCATGAAGAGCTCGTCCATCCCTGCGGCGCCGTTCCGGCACCTTCAGCGGCTGACCGATAACGTCGGCGTACTGGAGCGGGCAGACGGGATCGTGCCCCGGTACGACCACGGGTACCGCGTCGATGACATTGCCCGCGGCCTGGTGGTGGCGTGCCGCCAGCCGTCGCCGTCCGCCGAGCTCATCACCTTGGGCCGCCGATACCTTTACTTTCTCGCGCAAGCTCAGGCCGCAGACGGCAAGTTCGTAACCGCCTCGGCAACGACCGCCGATGGCGCGGTAAGCCGGACGCGCAGGATGCCTGGGGCCGGTCGCTGTGGGCCCTGGGCACCGCCGCGGCGCGCGGTCCCACCGCAGGGATCCGCGCGGAGGCCCGTGCGCGGTTCGACGCGAGCGCACGAGTCGGTCTCCGTACCCGCATTCCATGGCGTTCGCCGCACTCGGTGCCGCCGAGGTACTCGGGCGGTGGCCTGCGATCCCGGTGCGCTGTCGCTGCTGGCCATCGCCGCGGCAACGGTCACCGGCGACAGCACCCGGCTAACTGGCGTGGAAATGAGCGTGACCTGGCTCCTGGGCGGCAACGACGCCGGGATCCGGATGCTCGACGAGCGAACTGGCGGCTGCCGCGATGCCCTCAGCCGCACCAGGCGCAGCCGCAACCAGGGCGCGGAGTCGACCCTGGCGATGATATCCGTGCTCCAGCAGGGCCGCAGCGTGGGCAGCGCAGGGGGCAGGGGGGGCGGGTGGGGGCTCGCTGATCCGCACCCGTCCGGGTGAGTCAGCCGCGCCGTCCTGGCCTGCGGCGGCCGCGGAAGCCTCCAGATGCGGCCACGGCGCCGGAACCGGTGGCCCGGGTGGCGGCCGGTGCCGGGCGGGCGAGCCTGGCCGCCGGCGCGGTGCGCCTGGCCGGGGGGCCGGCGATCGAGCGCAGCACCGCCGAGCCCGGGCCGGCGGCGGCGGCGCGCGGCGTCACGCCCGCCTGACGCATCAGGGCGCGGACCCAGGCCGCCTGCGCCGCGCTCTGCACGGTGACTACGGTCCCGGCGGCGCCGCTGCGGGCGGTCCGGCCCGACCGGTGCACATAGGCCTTGTGCCCGGCCGGGGGATCGGCGTGGATCACCAGGCCGATCCCGTCCACATGCAGGCCGCGGGCCGCGATGTCGGTCGCGACCATGGCGCGGACCTCGCCGGATCCGAACGCCGCGAGGTTCCGGCTGCGCGCGCCCTGGGCCAGGTCGCCGTGAAGTTCGGCCGCCGGGGTCCCGGCCATGGTCAGCTGCCGGGCGAGCTTGCGCGCTCCGTGCCTGGTCCTGGTGAAGATCAGCACCCGGGCCTCGCCGCTGGCCAGCGCCGCGACGACCCCGGCCCGGTCCGCTGGCGCGACGGTGAGCAGATGATGGACGATCTGGGCGGGCGGGGCGGCGGCGTCCACATCGTGCCGCGCCGGGCGGGCCAGGAAACGCCGCGCCAGGACGTCCACCTCGCGGTCGAGGGTGGCCGAGAACAGCAGCCGCTGGCCTTCCGGCGGGGTGGCCTCGAGCAGGCGCCGCACCACCGGCAGGAATCCCAGGTCAGCCATCTGGTCGGCTTCATCCAGCACGACGGCCTCGACATCTCCGAGATGGCAGTGGCCTTGCCCGATGAGGTCAGCCAGACGCCCCGGGCAGGCTACGACGATATCGGCGCGGTTGCGCAGCGCGGCCACCTGCGGCCGCTGCGGGGTGCCGCCGAAGATGGCGGCGACGGTCAGTCCCATGCCGCCCGCCAGCGGCGACAGGACCGCCTGGACCTGGGTGGCCAGCTCGCGGGTCGGCGCCAGCACCAGGCCGCGCGGCCGGCACGCCATCGTGTACCCCCCGGCCAGCCTGGCCACCAGCGGGAGCGAGAAACCCAGCGTCTTACCCGACCCGGTCTGGGCCCGGCCCAGGATGTCCAGGCCGGCCAGGGCGTCAGGCAGCACGGCCGCCTGGATCGGACGCGGCATGGTGATGCCGCCTTCGGCAAGGACAGCCACCAAGGGCCCGGGGACGCCGAGGCCCGCGAACGTGACGCCGGGAGCAGGACGCAGCCCGGGCTGCCGCCCCGACCGCCGCGGCCGGGGCGGTCGCGGCCGGCCAGCGGGCATGCTGACAGCCTTTTCAGCAGGCAGAGCTGACAAGAGATCGTCTCCAGGACTCAAGTGGCCGCGTTGTCGAAGGCGCCACGTCCGTGGAAACCAGCTCGCTCACCGAGCGACATACGACCGGCGTGCCCTCATGGCTACGCCTTAGTGCGCCTCTAGCGCTGTTCTTACCCTACCGCGTGCGGCGAGCAGGCCGCGACACGCTAACCGCGCACCCGCGGCGCGCCTGGCGCGATCCCGCTCACATTGAGTGTCGCCAGCCTCAGGTCAGTGGCGTAATAGCCTGCGGAACCAGCCGTAATCTCGGCCTCGCGCAAATCCTCATCGTCTGACGTGACCGTCCGCCGCGGTTCTCGCGCGGAACTCGCCGGTCGGCTGCTGAGCCGATCAGCAGGCTCGCGGCTTCGGCGCATCCGCTTCACCAGCACCCCCGTAAACGGGTGCGCGGATGGCGTCCGGCACGGCGGCGAAGATCTCGAACCGCGAGTCAAGGCCCGTGAGGCGGAGAAGGGCGGCCGCCAAGGGTGTGGGAGCGGCCAGGCGCAGGACGCCGTCCAGCTGGCCGGCGCGGGGGCAGCGCGGCCAGCCCGCTCGCATCGCAGAAGGTCAACCCCGGACGGATCGATGACGATCCGGCCGGCCTGCGGCCGCAGCATGCCGAGGATCTGCTCACGCAGCACGGGTACGGACGCGATGTCGAGTTCGCCGCTGATCGTCACGATGGTGTACCCATCTTGGCCGCGGACGGAGAGTGCAAAGCCGGGAAGGACAAGATCGATTTCTTGCGGCGCCATCTTCGGCCGCCCATCTTGGTTCCGGGCAGAACCGGGTTGTCGTGCGCCCAGGGCGACACCGACATGACCGTCGGCGCGCGAGGAGCCCAGGACCTGGCCCACAATACCCTCCGCCGCCCGTCATGCCCACGGCGCCTGACACCGGACTGATCGTGTCATCAGCCACTACCGTAGCCGTCCATGCGCGCCTCCTCCCGCCGCTGACAACCCCCGTGGCGCTGCTGCCGGACCGCGGCATGGTGTTAAATGAGGCTGGTTGCAGTCGAAGTTCGTGCCCGTGTCGCAGCGCCCAGAACTCTGACCGCGGGCGCCGTCGATTCCCAGGCCCGGCCTCGGAAGCACAGGCGGTCGCCACAGCCCGGATGCGCGCCCGTGCATCCCGATGATCGCCTTGGCAGGAGAGCGCAGTGGCCCAGGGAACAGTGAAGCGATTCATGACCGACAAGGGCTACGGGTTCATCGCCCCCGACGACGGCACGCCGGACGTCTTCTTCCACCAATCCGCCGTCGAGGCTGACGGCTACCGCAGCCTCCAGGACAACCAGCGAGTGGAGTACACCGTCACCCGGGGCCCCAAGGGCCCCCGGGCGGAGCAGGTCCGCCCGATCTGAGACGCCGCCGCGACGGAAGCAGGACGACACCGGCGACCGGCGCACCGCGCTGACCCACGGCTAAAGCCATCACCGGCCGCGGCGGCGCTGTCCCGCCCGCCTGCTGCGCGAGCATCAACCTGGCAAGAATCGTCCGCAGGCGGAGCGTCCCACCTTCCGGATGCCGGCTATGTACTGCTCGCTGAAAGCGAGATCCGCCCGCCGACGGCTGGCGGCACAGAGCAGCTTGTCCGGTGGGCTCGGGAGGAGCGTTGTCACGCTGGGGCGGGGGCTCTGTGCCGCAGTGGTAGGCGCCGGGGCGGCGGGCTGGTGGGGAACGGTCCGCTGACGCCGGTACACCCTCGGCCTCTCATCCCGGTTAATGGCCCGGTGGTCGTGGTCTATTCGGGGTCAGCTGGCAATGGCGGTCAGACGTCATGCATCCGGTCCGCTTCTCCCGTCCGGGAGGCGTCCTGCCCCGGTTCGATGGTGTGGCCGCGGGCCCTGCAGATTCTGCCTGGAGGGTGAGCAAGGTGATCTGCACCGGTAGCCCGGTCACGTTCGTTGCAGCCGGCGTGTGTGCGAGTGACCTGCGTTCCGATGCCATCGAGCCTGCTGAGGCGTAGCGCCCATTCGCGCTCCGGTCAGCTGGCCGGGAGCGGGCCTGCCCCGGCGGTCGCCCGGTCAATGGCAGGCTTGGCCGATTGTGTAGCCACGCCCGCGAGGGCGCCCTCGATGCGGATGCGGTGGCCACGGGCCGGGACAGTTGCCGGCGGGAAGCCCGCGTCGGGCAGCCCCGGCGGGCCGGTGATCGCTGCCCGGACCGTGGGAAAGATATCGAGGTGCTGGTTCAGGCCGGTGGCTGACAGGACCCTGGCTACCTCGGGTGATGGCGCGGCCAGGCGCAGGGATCCGCCAAGCAGCCCGGCGCGGCGTCCGGTGCCCACCAGGACCGCCAGGCCGCTGGCGTCCGCGTGCTCGACCGCGGACAGGTCGATGATCAGCTGGCTGGCGGCGGGGCGGAGCAGGCTGAGGAGCTGCTCGCGCAGGGCGGGAGCTGACGCGATGCCGAGTTCCCCCCTGAGCGCGGCGATGACGTAGCCGCCGTGGCCTGTCCGGGAGGTGAGGATGAGGCTGGCATCATCAGCCGCGGAGTGCGTCACGGCGCTTCCGATCACGTGAGCGGGGACAGGCCGCGTGGCGCACGGCAGGCCATGATGGCCGCGGACCGCCCGCGCGCGGGCCGGGCCTACGCATGACGGGGGGATCGGCGCAGCATCTTGTGCAGCGGCGACATCGCCATGCGGACCATCCCGGCCGCGCGCCGCTGTGTGCGCGGGTGCGCCGTGGTGACCTCCGATGGCATCGGCGGGACCGGTGGCTTTGGCGGGGCGGTGCCGTTGGGGGATGGGCGCGGCCGGGTGGTGGCAGGGCCCGGATCCGGGTGGGGCGCGGCTGGTTCGGGCAGGGTGTCTTCCTTTGGCATCTGAGGGCCCGCCGCAGCGTCCTCGGCGGCCGCTGGCTCAGCAGCCGGCCGGAACGCTGCGACGGAGAAGGGGCGGGCGGCAGCTAGCCGGCGCCCAGTAGTGCCGGCGTCAGCTGCCGGCAGCCGCGGTCCAGGGCGGCCGCTATCGTGCTGGCCCTGTGGCGGGTACCGGCGGGTGCACGCAAGCTGGATCGCCTGCGGCGTCCTTGCCGCTGCTCTTTGACGGGAAGACCCGCGGCAGCACCAGGCCGGGCCCGAGCCGGCCGGCCTGCGGCCCCGAAGTCGCTGGCCTTCATCGCGTCACCGCCGCCGCCAGGCCAGGATCCCGGCCCGGCAGCTTCCATCAGGCACCGGCATCGTCAGCCGGGACGCGGCAGTGCGAGCGTCATGGGCACCAGCGATCGTGATGACCGCATCGGTGCGCATCTGCTCCTCCGGTAGCCCCGGGAAGCTGGCCGCTGCAGGCGGCTGACGTCCGGTGCCTGACTTGAACCTACGCCGGCATCGGGAGACTAGCAAGTTTTTTCCGGAATCCGGTAACCTGTCATGGTGGCCCGCTGAATCTTCCTGACCTATCACGCCCGGGTCCTGCTGTGCGTGGCTCATGACCCGGGGTGCGCCTGCGCGACATCGCGGCCAGCCTGGGCATCACCGAACGCAGCGCCTTCGGCATCACCACTGACCTGGTTGAGGCCGGCTACGTGGTCAAGGAGAGGCCGACTACGAGGTCAAGGATAAGAACGGCCGCCGCAACAGCTACCACATCCAGGCGCACCTCCCGCTGCCAGAACCGGACGGGCGGGAACGCGCCGTCGGCGAGATCCTGGCCGTCCTGACCGGCACCGGCGCGCCCGCGACCTGACACGGTGCCAGTGCGTGCCGGAGTATCAGGGTCTCCGCGTCCTTAGCGGCGTCATTCCCCGCCGGGAGCACCAGCCAGCCGGACACCGCACCAGGAACAGGATAATGAGGCGGATCAGCACGAGCGCCGAGCGTAGGGCAGCCAGCTGGGCTCGCACGCGGGATTCTGGGGCGGCACAGGCTAAGCGTTCGGGTAAACGATTTTGAATCGTATCCGGACGGACCTTGGTTTCATGCGTTCGCACGCCCGGGTGCGCACAGCTCGCGGGCCGACGGCGGCATCAGAGCTTGGTCAGCTTGGCGCATGGCGTGGTGATCCGCACCCGGCGCGGACCGAAGTCGATGACCAGGGCGGCGTCATCCTCGACGCTGATGACCCGGCCGAGGCCGTACTTATCGTGGGTCACCTGGTCGCGCACGGCGAACTGCCCGGCAGGCGGAGCAGGAGGCGGGGGGCCGAAGGGGCTTGTGGGCAGCAGGCGCCGGGTGGCGGCGCGGGAATGTTCCATCATCCCAGTATGCGCCCCTGCGCTCGCCGGTCCCCCGGCCTTCTCGCTGGAGACGGCCCGCCGGGCGGACCGCGGGGGAAGGTGGGGCCATAAGGTGATTACAGCGGCTCGGTGACCCGCTGCCAGCCGCGCGTCCGGTCGTGCACCGCATGCACTAGGAAGGCTCCCGCCGCGTAGGACAGTTCGGCGAGGACGCGGATGAGCTGGCGGTGCAGATCGCCGGGCCGGTACTCCTGATGATGTGCCCGGTGCGCGACGAGCGTCACGACCGCGCTGTCCGCGCCGGCCAGCCACCGTGACGTTGCCGTCGTAGTCCAAGGTGGCCATCGCGATATCCCGGGCGCGGACCAGTTCAGTACCCTCATCGTTCGCGATCCATACGTCTGTCATGTCCTGCCTCCTCCCCCCGGTACCGCGCTGCGCGGGCTGTCCCGCCGGGGGCCGCCGTCCGGGGGTTCGGCGACGGCTCGCCCGGCAGCTGTCTCTGCCATGGGGCGTCGGCCGTCCTGGCTGGATCCTGAGCGTGCGTCCGCCGCGGCGGGCTTGCCGCCCGCGGCCGGGCCGGTGCCGGTCAGCAGGGCCAGCACCTCGCTGAGGTGCGTCCTGGCTGGTGGGTTGTGGCAGTGGGAGGTGCGCCTGGATGTGGTAGCGGTTGCGGCGGCTGTTTTTCTTCTTGACCGCGTAGCCGGCCTGGACCAGGTCGGTGATGATGCCGAAGGCGCTGCGTTCGGTGATGCCCAGGCTGGCCGCGATGTCGCGCAGGCGCACCCCGGGTCATGAGCCACGCACAGCAGGACCCGGGCGTGATAGGTCAGGAAGGCCCAGCCCACCATCCTCGCAGGTGACCAGATTCTGGAAAATTCTTGCTAGTTTTTCGGTGTCGGCGTAGGTTGAGGCCGGGTACTGGCGTCAGTCGCCCACGACGGCCAGCTTCCCGGGCTACCGGAAGAGCTCATGAACATGGGCGTGATCAGCCTGATCGTCTGCGCTCATGACGCTCGCGATGCCGCGCATCGCCTGACTGTGCCGGTATCCGGCGGGCGCCGCCGGGCCGGGATTCCGGTCCGGCGGCGCCCGCGATGAGCAAACGGCGCCAGTGCCACCGGGCTGCCCGCGACCGGCCGCGGAATCCGGAGACGGCCCGGCATCCTGCCCGGCGGCATCCAGGCTCGCTGAGCTCCCCCGCGGATCAGCTCACGCCCGAGCGGAGCATCGGCCGCGGCAGGGTGTCACATGGAGCTGGTTGCAATCAAAGTTCGTGTCCGTGTCACAGCTCCTGCACCAGGCGGGCAGCCAGCCGTGGCGGAAGCCGCTCCCGGAACTGATCCAGCGGCACCAGGTCACCATAGACACCGGAATGCGGTATCTGTCCGGCATCCGCGCTCGTGGCAACCACCTCCATCGTCACGCTCCAGCTGTATGCGCTGCGGCGCCGAAGTGGGCCTGGCTGGCCTGTAAATGCCCCTCCCGGGGAGAGCCAAAGGGGAGAGCCAAAGAGCCAGAGAGCGTATCTTTCGCTCGTGGCCCTGCCCCGCATGGCAGCCGAGGCGCTCCGCGCGCTGCGGCACGCCCAGGACGGCGAGCGGCTCGCCGCCGGGCACCGGTGGCAGGACACCGGGCTGGTGTTCACCACCCACCGCGGCGCCGCGCTGGACGCGGGAAACGTCCGGAAGATGTTCAAGCGAGTCTGCGCCGAGGCCGGGACCGGTGACGGCTGGACACCGCGCGAGCTGCGGACCACGTTCGTCAGCCTGAAGAGCCACCACGGGGTCAGCACCGAGGAGATCGCCCGGCCAGCCGGGCACGCCTCCACCCGCACCACCGAGGTCGTCTACCGCCGCGAACTGCGCCCGGTGATCACCACCGGCGCCCAGATCATGGACGAGATCTTCGGACCCGGGGGCTAGACCCTCACCAGCCCGGAAGCCGTCATGCGCGGGCGCGGGTTCCGGGTGCCTCCCGGTGCTCCTGACCACACACCGATGCCGCTGGGGAACGTTTCGGATGACAAGCAAGGCCATGACCGGTCTCACGGCTGGCCTACCACGCAGGCACGAGCAGCCGCCCGGTCAACGATGCCGCTGCGGACCCCTCCCAGACGGCGGGTGGACCGTGAGAGCAGGTCCGCCAGCAGGGCGTACGGCCGATCGCCTCGCTCGATGAGCTGGCACGCTGAAATTATTTCAGCTGCCGTCGGCAGGTCCCC
Organism: uncultured Actinomycetota bacterium; assembly: GCA_963808615.1. Classification (GTDB taxonomy): domain Bacteria; phylum Actinomycetota; class Actinomycetes; order Streptosporangiales; family Streptosporangiaceae; genus Palsa-504. Next base: position 1,089,340 of record CAWEGV010000012.1, on the reverse strand, counting down.
CATCATCGTCCTGCAAGCGTCGCCCAGAATGCCCGCGGTAATCTCGCCGAGTTCTCAAGAGTGAGTACGGTGCACGAGCCTTGGACCGGGGACGTTCCTCAGGCTCACAGCAACTTCCGGAACTCCGCGGCGTCCATGCCGATGATCGCCAGGATGTTCCGCAACGTGCCCTTGGCGATATCGCGGCCCGCATGGACCGGGATCACCACCGTCCGGCCATCGGGATGGCGCATCACGTGGTGGCTTCCGCTGATTCTCACGACCGTGAATCCTGCCCGCTCAAGCGCCCTGACCACCTTTCGCCCCCGGAACTGCCGGGAGAGCGTCCGGCATCAGGCCACATCGAGGTCAGCGTCAGCTCATCCGGAGGACCGACCTCGGCCAGCAGCGCTTCCAGCGCCCCCCGCAGGTCGGCAACCGCAGCTTCCGCGGACGCGCCATCGCCGACCGCCCCGACCCCCGGACGCAGCTGCGCAGAGGCACACCAGACGCCGTCCTCGTCCTGCTCGACGACGTACGGCACATGGACTACGCGGGTCACAACCTCGATTTTCCCACACCCGGACAGCGGCACGGCCGCCGAACGGGCTGGCCGGCCATTCTGAAATGGCCCACCGTTCCCCGGCGGCGGGGCACCAGGCCTACAAAGCAGCGCTAGGCCACGTCTTACAGATCACCACCGGATGATGAGCCGGGCCAGATCCGGACGTCCGCAGTCGCCTCGTCACGGCCTGGCCCCTTGGGCGGCTGCATCAAGCTCAAATGGCGCGACGGCAAGCTCACCTTCACCAGCAAGACCCAGCCAGCAGGCTACCCGGGCGGATCACCCGGCCCTGCCGGTTGCCCACCATTCTGCATGTGCATTTGAACATGCAGTTCAATATCCGTCAACTGACGGATGTCTCTGGCTGCAACTTGCAACAACATCTGTCATGCAACCTGGCCCGCGCACGTCATACATGCTCGGACCTTCGTGGAATCGCCGTGCGGGAACACCCCAATCCGGGACTGCTCCAATCTGCCCATAAGGAATCCGATGCACACGATGGCGCCAGCCCGCGCAGCCGAGGTGCATGAGTGCCTCCTCTGGCTGACTACGGCACCGGCCGCGGGGGCGAAGCCCACGGCCCGGGCTGCAGCGCCATCTGCGCCCGGAACGCCCCTGCCGCCAAAGATGCCGCGGTCCTGCCGGCCGGCGAACTGGCAACCAGTGCCGTCAGGCGAACGGCGGCCGAGACCGTCATGCCCGGCATCGCATGCGCCCGCATTCAGCTCCACTCCGATGTCCGCGACATGCCAGCCTGCCTGCTGATGCTGGCGGACTCCGCGGAGCCTGGCCCGCGCGACCGCAGCCGTGCGTGCAGGGGCACGGCCGGCAGCGAGTACCGCGGCATGACCGGACCGAGCGGAGAACCCGGTGAAGTGGCGGGAAACCCCATCACGCCAGGGTCAGCCGGCGAGCCGAAGTGAAGACGCTGCCGCGCCCGCCGGCCGGGCACGTTGCAATGGCCGCTGCGGCCTTGTGGCTGGCCTTGTTCGGCGTGCTCGGCGCGACATCGCGCCTGACCGTAATCCCGCTGTTCATCGTTGCGCCGTTGATCGCCGCTGCCGCGGCCGACGAACGCCGTACGGCCATCTTCGCGGGCGCCACCGTCGCGCTGACCATTGCGGCCGGGTCCTGGCACGGCCCCGTAGGCCATGCGAACTACTGGATCTGGCCCGCGGCGGTCTTCGCCGTGAGCGTACCCGCGGTCGTACTGGCGGGAGTGCGCCACCGGCGCGAGGAGTGCCTAGCGCAGATGACCGCGATCGCGAAGGCCTCGCAGATCGCCCTGCTTCCGCCCGTGCCCCCGGAGATCACAGGGATCAGCATCGCGGCCCGCTATCGCTCGGCAACACCCGAAGCCTCGGTCGGCGGTGATCTGTATGAGGTCATCCCTGCCGGGCCCGGGACCCGGGTGATCATCGGTGATGTCCGCGGCAAGGGCCTGGACACGATCGTGCTGGCCAGGCACGTCCTGAGCGCGTTCCGGCGAAGCGCAGTCGCCGTGCCCGCACTAGAACACGTGGCCGGCGAAGTCAGCCGGGCCATCAGGCCGCATCTCGGCGAGGAGGACTTCGTCACCGCAGTGCTGGCCGAGATCGCACCCAGCGGGAAACTCACGGTTGTCAACTGCGGCCATCACCCGCCGCTGCTGCACCACGGCGGCAGCCTGCAGCCGCTGACCGGCACGACGGCCGCCCTGCCGCTTGGCCTGGAAGATGACTTCACCGCGTTCACCGCGAACTGGCTGCCTGGTGACCGGCTCTTGCTCTACACCGACGGGCTGGTCGAAAGCCGTAACAAGCACGGGGACTTCCTCCCGGAAGACCAGATCGCAGCGGCGCTTCTCGCCGCCGACTGCGACCAGGCGCTGGACACCCTGATGACAGCCGTGCACCGGCACACCCGCGGGCACGGCCACGATGACATAGCGCTCCTTCTGCTGGAACACAGCGCGTACCCGCCCAGCAGCGCCAACGGGCATCCCCCGCCCAAGAAGCCGTCAAGCGGCTAGCCGGGCATCTCGGGCCGAGTGCCGCCACGTGGCCACATCGCGCCCGGAGATCGCGCGCAGAGCGGCAGAATAGTGAGTTCTCGACGCAGGCCGTGACGTATAAAAATACGGCGCGGGCCGGCTGTTTCTGCTGGACTGCAGCCGGGGACCGCTCGGCGCCGCTCGGCCGGAGAAAGTCCGCCCACATGGCCGTTGCATGCAGGGTGCGGCGGCAGTAGAAGTCGGACAGCTTGACCACGCTGCGCAGGTCACCGGTGCGTTCGGGGTAGCTGCAGAACAGGCAGTTCCAGAACTCGGCCCAGAACACCCTCTCTATCGCCTCTATCTGGGCCGCAGAGGAGGGGGCATCGCTGACTTCCTGCTCTGTCAGGACTACCTGGTCGCGCACATCTAGTTCGCAGAAGGTGACGCTGGCAGCCGGGATCAGCTTGGCCAGGGCATGCAGCACGGCGCTGGGCATGGCGTGGCCGGGTTCGTCGTCATACCCGGCGCGGACCACGTCGAGCAGCACGCGCAGGTCGCTCTCGCGCAGGGCCCGGTCGTTCGGCGTTAGTCCAGCCTCCCTCACAGTGCGCACCAGGGCGCCTGCCAGTTTCCGCGGGTGCATCGCGCATGACTCATCCCCGCGCATGCTGCAGGCCTCCTGGCCTGGATTGTCCCAAAGATTCTCATTTGGGAATGGCGCTGCCCGCTGGGCCGGTGCGAGTGTGGCCTTCCCTGCACCCTCGTCGGCCCGCATGGCGGTCAGGAGGCCCTCATGAAGCACAGGACAAGGCAGATCGCCAGGCGGGTGCCGCTGCTTGCGGTGCTAGCAGCGGTCATATCCTGGGCGCCCGCCGGTGTAGCCGTGGCCGGGTCCGTGACCGCGGGAACAGCCCACGGGGCTGCGTGGCAGGCGCGGGCACCGCTACCGGTCGCGCAAGGCGGGCTTGCCACCGCCACCGTCGGCGGGCAGATCCTGGCCATCGGCGGGTTCTCCAGCAACTTCAACGCCGCCCTGCACACCGTCCAGGCCTACAACCCTCGCACCAACAACTGGCAGACGCTCGCACCGATGCCGACCGCCCGGGGCGACCTGGCGGCAGCCACGGCCGGCGGCCAGGTCTACGCGATTGGCGGCCTCGACTCGGCCGGCAATCCCATGGCCACGGTCGAGATCTACCGGGCCGCTCCAGGACCTGATCACCCGGTATGACAAAGCCGGCGGGAAGTACATGGTCTGCCCGATCTGCTTCAACGCCAAGCAACTCGACAAGGGAAGCTTGCTGCCCAACGCGGATCTGGCGGGCAGCGTCCAGCTGTGGGAATGGATCGGCGACGAGGGAGCAACAACCTTCAGCTACTGAGGCCTGCACCCGGGCCGAAACCAAACGCGGTGGGCTACCTAGCCGCAAACCCGAAGCAGCCGGACGCCCATGACCGGCAGCTTTCTCGACGCACCCCCGGTGGTCTTCCAGGTGCAGGCGCTCTACGACGAAGACGGCGGCTCGCCACCTCGGCGGCGGCCCGGGCGGCCGAGCAGGGCCCGGGCCAGCGCACGCGGGTCAAGACGGTCCAGCACGACCCGGATCTTCTTCTCATCCGGCACCCGGTACCGGCCTGCCATCGGGTCCCATGGCGCGCGCAGCCGGGCCAGGTCCTGCTGGCTGGCCCGCCTGATCCACTGGCCGACCGCGGTGAACCGGTCGTTCCCGGCCGCGGTGAACGCGCAGATGGCGATCGCGATCAGGCAGGCCAGCGGGTATATCCGCGCCTGCGGGGAGCGCGGGTCAGGCAACGCTTCCAGCCGCTGCCACATACCAGCGGGCAGATCGTGGCCGCCGGGACCGGACTCGACCACGCGCGACAGAGCCACCGCGGTCATGCCACACCTCGTTCATGTAGACCTCAGAGACCTACATGATCACGTGGCGTGGCCGCGTCCATCGAGCCGTACATGAGGCGCTCGCGCGTTGTTCGATCCGCTTCCTTATCTTTGATTTCGATCCGCTTCCTTATCTTTGATAAGGAGAGCTTCACGCAGTAACCGGCGGACCACGATTACGGGGTCTTGCCGTACGCGTCGTGGTAGTTCCACCACGCGTACGGTGGGGTCTGCGGATAGCCCTCCGGCGAGTCCTCCCACTCCTCCTGGCGGCCGAGCGCCGTGATATCCAGGTAACTCCAGGTGCTTCCCAGCGCCTCCGCGCCCCGGCTGTTGACGAAGTAGGTCCGGTAGATCCGCTCGCCGTCGCGGACGAAGGCGTTGGTCCCGTGCCACTCGTCCACGCCGAAGTCTTTGTCAAAGTCGTCGGTGATCGTGTACCACGGGATCAGCTCCCAGCCCATGCGCTCCTTCAGGCCGTGGATCTCGGCCTGGGGAGCGCGCGAAACGAACGCGAGCGTCGTCCCCCGCGCGTTCAGGTGGGCGGGGTGCGCAACCTGGTCGGCGAGGAAGGAGCAGCCCACGCAGGCACGCTCCGGGTAGGCGCCGCCCCCCTGGGGGTACGTGGTGACGTCTGGCGCGTAGAAGGCGCGGTAGACGATCAGCTGCCGGCGGCCCTCAAACAGGTCGAGAAGGCTCACCGGGCCCTCCGGGCCGTCGAAGCGGTACTCCTTCTCCACCGCCATCCACGGCATCCGGCGGCGTTTGGCGGCCAGCGCATCGCGGGCGCGGGTCAGCTTCTTCTCCTCGACCAGCAGCTCCTCGCGGGCGGCATCCCACTCCCGCGGTGACACGATCGGCGGAGTCTTCATCGTGGCCTGTCCTCCCTCAGGTACTCGTCGATGATGTCGAACAGGCGCCCCCACAGGCGCGCTTGCGCTCCATCCAGTCCGTCGCTTGGCTCAGCACAGCGGGCTCGAGCGAGGGCCAGCGGGTCCGGCTCCGATCGTACGCCGCAGCATGCCGGTCTCCTCGAGCCGGGCGTCAGCGGCAATCTGCGCCGCTCGTGTGGCCGCCGTCTCGCCTAACGGCAGCGGGCCGCCAACCTGGCCACCGTTCGCGTCGCCGTCATCGCGGCCCTCAAAGACGCCGCCTACCTGCACATCCCCGAAGGCCGGCGCGACCATACCACCCCCGCCGAACCCTCCGCCTCCACGGCCTCGATTAAGACAGAAGCGGACATTCACGGTACGCCGGAGCCCTGGCGGGCTCCCGAGGCTGAAATTCGCCGCCGCGCAGAAGAGCTGGACGCGGCGCTGACTGCCGCCATGCGGGCCGCCTACGCGGCACAACGCGCGGAGATCGGCCCGCGCGGCTACGAGGACCGCATATACCGGCGGAAGGCGAAGGCCACGCCCCGCGTCCATACCCTCACTGCCGAAGCGGAGCACCTGCTCACGCCGCGCGAAACCCATCGTCTCAATGGAATCCCGGCCGTCACGTTCGAGCCGAGTCCGCCGCCCTCCCCCGTCAGTGAGGCCTGAAACACCTGAAACTGTTCCGCGACTTTGAGCGTGAGCGTGGCGGCGTCGTTGGCTGTGAGCGTGTGCGCGAGAGCAGAAGGCCGCCCGGCGGTGCCGGGCGGGCTGGTGTTCATGGTGTCGGCGGGGTGCTCATTCTGCTGATAACCGGTGATCGCCCGGCGGTCCCGGTGCCTGCTCACCGTCGCGGCCAGGGCACAGCAGGACGTGCTCGCCAGGAATGCGCGGAGACACGCCGAGCTGGCCGCGTCGGTCAGATGCTGGTGTGGCCGTGCGGTCAGTCCGGTGTCCGGCTACCGGCGTGGTGGATGATCCAGACGTTGGGTTCCCAGTACTCGCCGGTGTCAGTGCCGCGGTCGATATGAACGGTGGCCAGCCCGGCCGGGAAGACGTAGTCGCCGGTCTCGGGGAAGCGCATGCCGGTCCATGACTCCCATTCGCCCACGGTGCCGGTGATATGCAGGGAGCGGGGAATCGCGGGTCCTATCCGAGCGCCCAGCTGGGTGTGCACCCGCATCCAGGGATCGAACGGCGTCCCGTCCGGGCGGGTCCAGCGCACATAGCGGTCGATGGGAATGGTCGGATAGCGGTCTTTCAGGGTCGGGCGCACCGGCGCGATCAGGTGAGCCAGCCCGGCATCGCCGGCCAGGCCGGCCATCGCCTGCAGCATGACCTTGGCCAGGCCCCGGCGCTGGTGACGGGGCGGAATCTCGGCGGCCAGCGCGCTGACCGCGGTGGGCTGCCCGCCCGCTTCCCGCAGTCCGAACGCGGCGGCGACGGTCGCATCAATGCCCGGCCCCAGCCCGGCCTCGGTGCCGTCCCACGCCACCGGGATGGTGTGACCCTCGGCCAGGACCGTCTCCTCGCCGGGGTCATACAGGACGAACTGCCAGTCCGGGAAGACCTCATACAGCTGGCCCCAGTACTGGTTGAGCGTCGCGCCATGCTGGTTGTACTCGGGCCAGACCTCATCGGACAGGCCGGTGAGGGCGTCCCAGAGCTCAGGGCGCTCGCTGTAGCGGACAACCTGCGGGCCCACCCCTCCAGTATTCCCCGGCGCCCTCACGATCGGAACCTCTCCTGCTTCCCCGGCACCGCGCCGACGGCCGCACAGGGCGCGCCCGACGGCACGCAGAAACCCGCTTCGGGCGCAGCGCAAGGCGGCACGGAGGCAACCAAGCTGCCGATCAGAACCCGCGGCGATGCGCGCAGCCTTCTGCGAGGGCGCCGAGCGCGCATCGTGATCCGGCCGCACGTGCCGGCTCGTGTTCACGGCGGCAGGGCGCCCCGCGGTACAACAGGCAGATGCGCTCGCGGCAGTACCACGTGGTCACCACGCTGGAGCGGGCCAGCAATCGGCTGATCCGCGCTGCCCTGCGCGCGGGCCAGGCGCCGCGCGCTTCCTCCTTGCCCAGCGTCACGCCGTCGATCGACGAAAACCTCGAGGCCCCACCTTCCCCTGGGCCCGTGCGACCGGTCTGCTGGAGGCCTCCGTGGGTCGCTAGCTGAGGTTCTTCATCGAGGCAGTACCCCGCCGCGGCACGGCCACATCATGGCCCGAACTGACGCGCGATATGCGGAATATGCGTGCATTGTCAGTACATGGCTGCTATGCATGAATATTCACCCCGCGCAGCTGCATGTTGCGCCGGCCGCGGGCCTGGCTGGGGATGTCGAAATCACGAAGGTCGGGGTGATAACCGGGCGCCGGCCCGCCTTATGCTCGGCCAGCACTCTTGCGGCTTTGCCTGATGACCATGCCCAGATCGACGCCGATCTGGCGCGCGGCGAACCCGTAGCAGAGACGACGGTACACGCCTAATAGAGAGCATTGCCCTTTCGCATAGTTATTTACCGTCCGGCACGTTCATTGGCCGTCCGGCGATCGTGTGGGCGCACACAAGGATGCGCTCCGCCATCGGCTTACCTCCCGGCATAGGCCAGATTCCGCGCGGCTACTATCAGCTGTCAGCGTGGTCGGCCGCGCGCAGATCAGGCAGATGGCTGCCGGCCTCAGCGTGGTCCGGCCTGCTGGTCCGCCACGCGGGATGGGCAGCCTCGGGCCGGTCCGGCGTTTGCAGAGCTCCTATGAGCGGGACTTTAGCCGCACCGGAAGGGGGCCGAGGTCCCTGGTGTGAGCTCTACAGAGGCCCGACTCTAGAACAACTGGGTGGACCGTACAGGCGGATGGAGGTGATCGCGATGGCTGTCGTTGCGATACTCATTGCTGCCGGCGTGGTGGCTCTTATATATGCGGGGCTCTTCTTTGTGGTGGGGGGCCTTGCTGGCCATGTTTGCCCTTGACAAAACGGAGCGGGTCCGCTGGCTTGGCGTCCATTCAAGGCATCGGTGAGTCGGGTTTCGGTCTAGCGGCTCACAGCAGACTGCAATGACCCTCCAACTATCGATGATCACCAATAACCTGGCCCGTCTCTGCGTACCAGACGAAGACAGCGAGCAGAATTGGTTGATGAGTTAGGCGTCACCAACCGACGGTCGCTATAATAAATTGGCGCCGAGTCGGCGTTCGGCGCGTCCACGATATGAATGAGAAGACTGAATTACGATTGTTGCGGCCATTAGCGCCATGCGGGCAAGTGCATGGATATACGGGTATGCATCGCCCGCTCTTCGGCAATGTCGGGCGTCTCGCGTGGCTTGAGCCCCGGGAGATGGGGGCTGGTGTCAGGTGCGGGAGAAGATGTGAGCGGCGCCGCCGACGGGTTGCTTACTGTGCCCGATCAGGTCGGCGTCGACTAAGGCGCCCACGTCATCGACGCCATCCTCACCCACGTCGCGCCTGCGCTCGGCTGGCGGTAAGTCGGCTGGCGATCAACAACGTCAGCCCCGGCTGCAGCCATGTCTGGCGCCGTACCCTTGGTTCGGGGCCTGCCTGCGGTCAATCGAGGACGTTCACCCGCAGTGCCGCCGGGAATTATGCGCCCTCACACGCGTTAACATGAGCGGACCTGAGAACCGGGCCGGCCGCCGGGGCGTCGGCTTCCCGGTGCGGTGGTCACCAGCTCACCTGCCGGCGGCTCGGGGTCCGTGTGAGACGCTTGCCGGGGCCCGCTGCGTTGATCCTTGGAGATCCGCAGGCCGGCTCGGCGTTGGAGGCGCCAGGCCCTGTGCCCGGGACGTTCCTCGTCCCGGCCGCGGGATTGTGCGGCATGCTGTCGTGGGCACCGTGCCCCCGGCATTGCAGAGGAGAAGTCTGTGGCTCGACCAGGCCAGCGCCAGAGGGGCGCTCGCCGTACCGTCCCCCCGCGGAAGCAGCGACGCGTCCATCACCGCGGCGACGTGGTCTCGGTGCTGGCCCGGACGGTCCGCGAGGTCGAGGCGGCTGCCCGGCGCGGCCGCGTGACGCCTGCCGTGCGCACGCAGTTCCAGGCCGTCGCCCTGCTGCTGCGGGACGAGCGCGCCCGCGTCCGGGCTGCGGCCCGAACCGACAGCCGCCAGGCTGAGCAGCTCAAGCGCCTGGACGGCATCGCGGCCATCCTCGCCAGGACCGCCGTGCAGGACGCTGGCCTGCTGGCGCTGCTCGCCGGGGGCTGCGGCGTCTCGGACGCGGCCCGGTCGCTCCAGCGGGAGATGGTCCGGGACCTGGGCATCGAGCCGACGCCCGAACAGATCGCGCCAGCGGAGACCGCGACCGCTCCCGCCGACACCGAGCTGCGGGTCGCGCCGCAGTCGGTGATCTCCCGGCAGCTGGCGAACCCCTTTCTCGCCCCCGACTTCTCCGCCGTCCCGCAGCGCACCTCCGGTCCGCGCCGCCTGGCCGGCTGGGAGCTGCTCGGCCCGCTGCTGAGTTCCTTTGAGCGCGCCGGTGCGGGAGCCCCGGCGTGCATGGCGCTCCCGGCGCCGACGGCACGGTTCACCCCGGCGGGCCTGGAGTTGATGCCGCACCAGGGGCAGCTGGTCGCCGCGGCTGCTGCCGGTCACCGGAGGTTCCTGCTCGCTGATGAGCCGGGTCTGGGCAAAACGGCCCAGGCGCTGCTCGCCGCGGAAGCAGCCAACGCCTACCCGCTGCTGGTCGTGGTGCCGAACGTCGTCAAGACCAGCTGGGCCCGTGAGGCGGCCCGCTGGACTCCCCGCCGCCCGGCCACCGTAGTGCAGGGCGACGGCGGGACGGTCGACGGCTTCGCCGACATCGTCGTGATCAACTATGAGGTGCTCGACCGTCACCTGGGCTGGCTCGGCGACTTCGGCTTCGGCGGCATGGTCGTGGACGAGGCCCACTTCATCAAGAACAAGACCTCGCAGCGCTCCCAGCACGTCCTGGCGCTCTCCGACCGCATCCGGTCCCGTCCGGACCGTCCCCTGCTGATGGCGCTGACCGGCACCCCGCTGATCAACGACATCGAGGACTTCCGGGCGATCTGGCAGTTCCTCGGCTGGATCGACGGCAGCAAACCCCTCGGCGAGCTGATGGACGCGCTTGAGGACACCGGCCTGACGCCCGCCGGGCGGGGCTTTGACGCCGCGGCGCGCCAGTGCGTGATCGACCTGGGCATCGTGCGCCGCCGCAAGGTCGACGTGGCCGCCGACATCCCCGCCCGCCGCATCGCCGACCTCCCCGTGGAGCTGGACGATCGGGCCGGCCGGTCGATCCGGGCGGCAGAACGGGACCTCGCCGGCCGGATGGTGACACGGTATGAGACCGCGCGCGCGAACCGGTCCTCCGACGTAGCCGTCGAGGGCATCGACCACGACCTCGTCCGCCGGGTGGCCCGGTCGGAGCTGAAGGAGGCGATGACCGCGCAGTCCGGCGAGAACGTGTTCACCCTGATGCGGCGCATCGGCCAGGCGAAGGCCGAACTGGCCGCGGACTACGCGGCGCAGCTGGCCCGCAGCGCCGGCAAGGTCGTCTTCTTCGCCAAGCACGTCGACGTGATGGACGCCGCCGAAGAGATCTTCGCCCGGCAGGGGGTGCGCTTCTCCCCGATCCGCGGCGGCCAGACTCCCGCGGCGCGGCAGGCGAACCTCGACGCCTTCGTGACCGACCCGGACGTCACGGTCGCGGTGTGCTCGCTGACCGCGGCCGGGGTGGGCCTGAATCTGCAGGTCGCCTCGAACATCGTGCTGGCCGAGCTGTCCTGGACCGACGCGGAGCAGACCCAGGCCATCGACCGCAGCCACCGCATCGGGCAGGCCGAACCGGTCACCGCGTGGCGCATCATCGCCGCGCAGACCATCGACGCCCGGATCGCTGAGCTGATCGACACCAAGGCCGGGCTTGCCGCCCGGGCGCTGGACGGGTCGGACCAGGACGCCTCCTCGCCGGCCGGCCTGCAGCTCCAGGCACTGGTCGCATTGCTGACCGATGCGCTGCGGGCATCTTCCGGACCTGGCGACGCCCCGGGGACCTGACCGTCAGTATTCCCCAGGCCAGACCGTGTCCGAGGACCAAGGCCCCGCCAATTGCGCATCCTGCTGATGATGACCATCACCTCCACCGCTGGACTTCCCGAGCAATCAGCGCTGCCCCGAGGCGCACGACTTGCGGCAGAAGAGTGCGGTGCGGGAGTCAGGGGATGGGATTGCCGGGACTTATCACCAGGTAAAGGGAATGGGCCTTTTGTCCATTGCGAATATTGGCGTAAGCACCGCCGGATCTGCCTGTCACATTGCTCCTTCAGAGGCGATCCGGTGGCGGTAAGCATGGCCCATCAAGGCCGCCTCCTCCGCAGCCGCGGCGGCGCTCCCGGACGTCACGGTGAAGCCGGCCCAGACCATGACCGACCCCAGATACCCCGATGGCGGATCACGCGTCAGCGATACTCAGATGAGAGCCGCATGACCCGAAGCCGACGGCGGCGCGCGCGGTGCCGGCCGCCACTTCGCTGGCTGTAGGGGCTTGCTGACCGGATATGTATGGCGAGGGAGCCTGTAATGGTCCAGTTTTCGGATCTCCGTGATTCGTTTGCAGCCCTTCCATCCGGCTCGCTGGCGCTCGATGATGTCCGGACGCCGGAGTTTCGCATCTATGAGGACCACCGCATCGTCGCGTACTACGCGCCGTTTGACTACCTGAACCGGCTCGCCAGAGTGGCTCTGGTCGGCGTCACTCCCGCCCCACCCAGATGCGGGAATCGTATGCCATCGTCCGCGATGCCCTGCGGGCCGGGCAATCAGACTAGGAGGCGCTGCAGGTGGTGAAGGCCCGCGCGAGCTTCAAAGGGATGCGGCGTGACCTCACCCAGTGGCTCGATGAACTAGGCCTGGCCACGTTGCTGGGCCTTCGGTCATGCTCTGAGCTGTTCCAGGACTCCCGTCGCGGGCTGCTGCACACCACGTCCGCGGTGCGCTACCCGGTGTTTGCCCGCAGACGCGATGGCACGCTCGCCAACTACCCGGGCTCCAATCCGGAGTTCGTGGCACACCCTTGGCTACGGGACATGGTCGAGACCACGCTCGCCGGCGAGTTGTCCGCGCTGCCTTCGGCCATCGTGATCCCCCTTGGCCGCGCCAGCCGCGCCGTGGCTCACCTGCAAGACCAAGGGGCCGTGGACCCTGCAAGGTGCCTGCTCGGGCTCCCTCACCCTTCCCCGGCCAGCCCCCTGCGAGAACGGTACTTCCAGGACGCCAAAGCACGCCTGCTGAGCCAGGCCCGGCACCTAGCCCCTGATGCCGGGCCGCCGGTCCCGCCGCGCCCGCATCCGCAGAACCCACAACCAAGAACTGTCTCGACCCCTTCGGGCCGCCCTGTCCCCAGCGAGCCCACCGGCAAGATCGTGATCAGTCTCACCCAGGGCAACCTCAACAACGGCCACGTCTACCTGCGACAGCACCTGGGCTTCTTCCCTGCAGATGCGATCGGCGCCGCCAACGCACGCGACGGGCAAGGCGCGCCGCTCACGGTGCACTTCGCGGGGCTTCCCGAAGCGGCAAAAACCGACATCGCAGGCGACAAGGACATCTTCCGCAGCCGCGGTCCGTGGCGGAAATTCTTCGCCCACCATGCTCTCCGGCCAGGCGACACCATCATATCGAGCGGCGAACCGCACACCAGTACCGCGTCGTTCCCGGTCACTGAGGCCACACTCGGAGCGGCATGTGAGTGCGTCCGATCGGGGTCAGAAGAGCGTCTCGTGGCGATATTCATAATGGTGCTGCCTCGGAGTCCCCCGCGTGAAATGCCTGTGCCGGGGTAGGCTGATTCAAGGAGAATTTGCGGGCCTTCCAGACTTCTTCGCATGGCCATTGCCGCGCCCAGTCAAGGGTGACGAACGGCTACCGGGTGGTGGCGCCCGGCCCAGGCCGCAGCTCAAGCAGATCTTCTACCTCCAGGCCGCAGTTCCGCAGCAGCCGGATCATGTCGCCGTGGCCGAGATGGAACTCCACAGACTCATCATCGGGCAATTCAAACCGGTGCATCTCGAAGTACGGCCGCAGCAGCCGCCCGGTGGCCGGCTGATCATCGGTGTCAGCGATGGTGAGCATGAGCAGCACCGAGTTCACCAGGAAGATCAGCTGCCCGCCGGGGCGCAGCAGCCGGGGCGCAGCAGCCGGGCCGCCTCGGGGATCCAGGCGTAGGGATCGCACCAGATGCTCGCGCCGTACTCCGAGATGGCCAGGTCGAAGCTGGCATCGGCGAACGGTACCTGCTCGGCGCTGGCGTGGATCAGCGGAAACCGCAGCCCGAAACGGTCCTGTAGCCGGAGGGCGGTGGCGAGCTGCGCCGCGGAGTTGTCGAGGCCGACCGGCCGCGCGCCACGGCGGGCCAGCCAGGCCGAGACATACCCGGTGCCGCAGCCCAGCTCGATGCTGTCCCGGCCGTCCAGGTCAGCGGGCAGCACGCCCGCCTGCGCCTCAGGGATATTCCAGATGCCCCAGGTGGGCTCGGGCGCTGCCCAGTTGCGCAAGCCCGGCCCCGGGCTCCCGCGGCCAGTGCGGGTCGGCTTAACACGGCAATGTCCAGTGGGTGGTCGCTCGCCGGGGGCGGGCAAGTCCCGGCTCGTCGAGATGGCCGTTGTCCTGCACCGCCGGGGCGGTCGTGCGGATCGGCAGCTGCTCCGCGGCGCCCGGGGCGGCCTTACCGCGGCGACGCGTACAGCCCCCGGGGACGGTCACTTCGTCCCTGCGGCGATGTGCAGCTCGCACGGGCCGGTGAACCCGTCTGCTGTTTCGAACTGGGCGAGCTCAGTTTCGATATCAGCCCACACCCGGTCCCGCTCGTGCTCGAGCACGGTGGCGAGCATCTGGTGCAGGGCGCCGAAGGATTCCCGTTCGAATCGGACACACTCGGCCGCCGAGGCAAGCCGCAGCGGGGCGGTGGTGGCCGTGGCCGGCGAATCGGGGATCGGCAAGACCGAGCTGATCCGGGCCGCGACCGCTGACCGGCCGCTGGTGGCCTGGGGTAACTGCATGGAAGACGCCGGCGCCGCCGGTTACTGGGCTTGGTCGCGCGCCTTGGAGCAGCTCGCCCGGCAACTAGGCACCGACGAGGCCTGGCGTCTGGCCGGTGATGAGGCGCCGCTGCTGGCCACCATCGTCCCCGCATCCGGGCAACCCCGATCCGGCGAGGCAACCGCCCGGGACCGGCTGCTGCTGTTCGACGCCGTCAGCCGCTGGCTCAACGCGGTCGCCACCGCGGTTCCCGTGGTCGTGGTGCTAGACGACCTGCAGTGGGCCGATGACTCGACCGTCGCACTGGCTGACTTCGTCGCCCGCTCATCCAGGCCCGCCCGGTAACCCTGATTGTGTCCTACCGCCCAGATGAGCTGCGACGGGCGGCCCGGGCGCGCCTGGCCCAGTTCGCCACCGTGGCCGAGCACATCCAGCTGGGCGGGCTCGACCGGGCCGCGGTGGGCTCGCTGGTGGGCCACCGTGGCCGGCCCGGCATCGCCTGCCACCGTTGATGAGATCTACCAGCGCGGCGGAGGCCACCCGGTGTTCACCCGGGAGCTGGCCCTGCTCGGCGCCCACGGCGACGCGATCGCCATCCCCGGCGCGGTGCGGGACCTCATCGACCGCCGTATCCGCCGCCTGCCCGAACCAGCTCAGCGGGTCCTGGAGGTGGCAGCGCTGGCCGGCAACAACCTGCACCCCGACGTCCTTGCCGCCGTTCTGCGCATACCGCAATCGGGCATCGGGGCAGCCTGCGCCCATGCCGTCCAGGCTGGCATCCTCATCACCGGCAGCGACGGCGGGACACGGTTCGCCCACGACCTGTACCGGGAGACCCTGGCCGATTCCCTCCAGGGCGCCCAGCTGCCCGCCCTGCACCAGGCCATCGCCGCCGTGCTCGAAGACCGCCAGGCCCGCGGCGGCGACGTCAGCGCCGCCGAACTGGCCCGGCACTTCCGCGCCGCGATCCTGGTCGACGGCCCTGTCCGGGCGGCCAGGTGGCGCTGGCCGCGGCTAGCGCCGACCGCGAATCCTCGCGTTCACTGAGGCTGCCGGCCACCTCCGCCGATGGCGCGCTGCCGTCGCTGACGCCGGCCTGAGCCCCGGCGATGACTTGCGCATCGACGTGCTGATGGCAGAAGCCGACGCCCTGGCCCGGGCCGGCTCCCCGTCCGACGCCCGCGGGCTGCTACGCGCCGCCCGGGACCTGGCTGCCCGCGCCGGTGCCCCAGACCGGCTGGCGATGGTCGCGGTTGCCGTGTCCCACCTGGGCGCCCAGTTCTCCGCCCGCCGCGACGACGTGATCGGCGAGCTCAGCCAGGCGCTGTCCGCCGTTACGGGTGCCGACCCGGGGCTGGAGGCCCTGGTCAGCGCGACATTGGCGCGCGAGCTGCAGCACTCGGTAGCGGATGACCGGCCGCGGGCCCGGCCGCTCAGCGAGCGTGCCCTGGCGCTCGGCCGTGAGGCCGGCGACGCCGAGACGCTGCTGGCCTGCCTGCTCGCCCGGCACGACGTCCTGTGGACCCCCGGTGACGGCGCTGTGCGCGCCGAAGTGGCCCGGGAGATCGTGGCCGTGGCCGAACACGCCCGAGACGAGGAGCGCCGAGCCGAGGGACTGCTCCTGCTCGCCAACGCCCTGCTGGAAGAAGGATCGGCTGCCTACCTCCCCGCCCTCGACGCTTGCCTTGACGAGCTGGACCGGCTCGGCCAGCCCCGCCACCGCTACCTGGCCGAAACCCGGCGCGGCGCGCTGGCGTTGCTGCGCGCCGACCTAGACCAGGCCGCCACCCGCATCCGCGCCGCCCGCATCCTCGGCGAGCACATCCGGGAACCCGATACGGCGAACGTGTGGATGTCGCAGCGCCTCGAGCTCATCCGGGCCCGCGCCCAGCCAGAGGAGCTGGCCCGGTTCGCCGCCGACGCCGTGGCCCACTGGACCGGCGCGCCCATTCACGCCAATGCCGTCGCGGGGTTCCTCGCCCGCGCCGGTGATCTCGACGGCGCCCGCCGGCATGTGGCCACCGTGGCCGACCTGGGAGGCTGGCAAACCGATCGTTCCTACCTGTGGTCCGTGTTCGTCCGCGAACTGGCCGTCGCCGCCGTCGCGCTCCACGACCAGGCGCTCTGCGCCGAGCTCCTTGCCGATCTTGCGCCACTCGGCGCGACCTGCGGGGTCAACGGAGCCCTGGTCGCGTTCGCCGGAAGCCATGCCCACACCGCCGGCCTGCTGGCCGCCGCAGCCGGGCGCGACGGCCGGGCACTGCTGGGCCAGGCCCGTGCTGTCTACCAGCGTCTGGGTGCCGCCGGATGGCTCGCCGAGGTCGACCACGAGCTGACCGGCGGCCGCCGGAGCCAGGCGGCCCGCTCGCTGCGCCGCCAGGGCCGGACCTGGCAGATCATCTTCGACGGCCGACAGGTGGCGGTCCCCCACTCCAAGGGCCTCGCCGACCTGGCCGTGCTCCTGGCAAAACCCGGCCAGGATGTTCACGTCCTCGACCTCTACGCCAGCCCGGACCGCTCCGGCCCAGCAGGCCAGCTCGCCGACCGCCGGGCGCTGACCGCCTACCGGCAACGGCTCCACGAGCTCGACAATGAGGTCACCGCGGCACCCGGCAGAACCTCACGGCGCCGCGCAGGCAGGCAGCGTCGGCCAGACGGCGGTTTCGGCGCCTGAAGAGGCCGCAACGGTCGCTCGTGCACACACGAACAGACCCGCTCCAGCCCTGCAATCCCGAAAGACAACGCGAAGCAGAAACACCAGATTAGCTATTCTGCGCGGCCCCGGCCATGTAGAACTGGCCCCAGGACAGGAGTGCCGATTCGGCGATCTGATTTCCTATCAGGACGACGATGGGAAAGAGCCGGACGAAGATGAGGTAGAGCAGGCGGAGGGACACGGATGATCATCATGCCCAACGGGCTGGCCCTGGCCCATCGCTGCAGCTCACAGGCCAGGCTGACGTCTGGCCCCTCACAGGCGCGCCATCGTTGCGCGTACCGCTCCTGTTCCTTGACCTACCCTAGCGCTCCGGATAGCTGCGCGGGGCTGCGCGAAAGCCAAAGTCCCGCCGACGATCAGTTCCGGCCCGCGCGGCGCACGCGGCGGCCGGTATCCGGCGGGGGCCGAGCCGGGTCAATCACACCGGAGCGCGAGGCGCCGGCCCGCCCAGTTGCAGCGGCAGCCCAGCGCGGGCAAGGCTAGAGGCGTGGCTGAGCAGAACGCCCGTCGCGTAACCGAAGACATGGTGACCCGCGCATCCAAAGCACTGTGGACCGAGGTCAACCCGGAATACCAGGCTGACCCCCGCGACTTCACCGATACCGACATCGCGGCCGGGAAGCTACGCGAGGCCGACGACGCAGACACCGCGCAGAACCGGGCCATCGTCCGGCGCGTACTGGAAGCGGCGCTTCCCGCCGCCTGGCTGCCCGATGACGTCCGCGAGCTGCTGACCGACCTCGCGCAGGGCGGCCACGTCGACGCCGACGTCACGATGCTGGCCTCGCAGCTGCTCGCGAAGTACAGCCAGCAAGCCGGCCATGGCTGACGAGGACCCGAAGCGCCGCAAGCCTAACCGCCGGCGGAAGCAGGGCGGTTACTAACCTCGGGTAACCAGCAGCACCGCACTACCACGACACCGCACGACTACAACGACACCGCACGGCACTCCCGCCCGAGAGCGGACAGCGGCAGACCCGTGCGTTCACCCAACAGGCCGCCGATGTATAAAAATACGGTCGGCTGCTCGCGTTGGACGATAACCAGGGGGCGGCCAAGCGGCCAACTACGCGAATGTGTCGGTAGATAACCGCGCGCCGATCCGCCATTAGGGCGCGTCGGCAGCTCCTAGACCACGATGTCTAGACCACGATGTTCTGCGTGCCCGTTCTGGACCGCCGTCGATCGGCATTTGGAGGGCATTCCATTGGTTGCTGCCGAAGTGCTTTATTGAGGCGCGCTCCGATTTTGTCATGTCAGCCCGACACATGGGCTGGCGGTTTCGGAGCTTGCGCTGAACGCCAGCGTCGAGTCGCTCGCGGCGACCGTGGAAGTGCCAGGGCTCGAGCGGCCTTCCGCAGCAACTCGGCACCGCCGCGCGGGTAACCGCCGGGTCGGTCGTCTCAACGCATGCACTCACCTCGGATGTGCCCCCTGGGGCAAGGGATTTGTATCTCGACAGCCCAGATTCTCCTTGCCCAGGAGGCAGCCTTCCTACCGGTGATTCTGCGTAGCTAGGGCAACGGCGGGATCGTGTTGAACACGCCCCACGGGGTGTGCTTACCCGCTCCGTTGATGCTGGCCGGCCCGCTAATGCCCGGAATGCCCGGGATATAGGCGTCGCCGATGTACAGATACAGCGGCCGACCGTGGTAGGTCACCTGGTAGGAGCCGTCGGGCCTGACGATGATCCCCAGGGCGTGCTGGTCAACGCCGGGCCCGGCTTCGGGTCGCCCGGAGGTGAGGACCGGTGGCCAGTTGAGGGCACACTTCCCCTGGCAGGCGCTCGTGTGGCGCCTGTCCGTGCTCAAGGTGTAGACGGGGAACGGCGCCTGGGGCAGGAGGCTGAAGTCATCGTTCATCGTCGCGGCCAGTACGGTCTTGTCGGGCCCGGTGCCGCCGACCGGCGCGGTCTCAAGCCGGAGTTGAGCCTGACCTGGTGCAGGGAGGCCCCGCCTCGGCTGGACCAGATACCAGATGCCCGTGGGACTGGTCACTGGGTCGAACAAGTTAGCCCCATCCGTTTCCGCCATATCCCCCGGCGGTTCGTCCAGGAAGAACCGGTACAACGGCAGGCCGGCGTAGGTCACCTGCCGCACACGATGTAGGCCGGGCAGGTCGGTGCGGGTCACCGTCCCGAGGAGTCTGGGGTTGACCCCGGGCCCTGCGATGGGGGCACCCTTGGTGAGGAGCGCGGGCCAGAGGACAGTGTCGCAAGGCTTCCCTGTGGGGTTCGTGTTGTCGCTACACGCAAACGGCGCGCCGGTCAGCGCGTGGAGCCGGTCCGAGGTGAGCAGGTACAGCGAGCATCCGGCGTAGCCGCCCGAACCAACCACCAGCACCCTGCCATACGGTGTCGATGCAGCCGACACGGTCGCTGGGCCGGTGGGGGCGCTGGTTACGGGAGTGGCGCAAGAACTACTGTTGCTTTGGGCGCTCGCGGGTGAGCTGGGCACGAAGGCCATGGCAACCAGGCCCAGAGTGAGCGTGGCGGCTGTGGGAAGGCCTGCAACAAGCCTGCCGAACCGGCGAAACAGCGTCATGACGACCTCCATCCGGCCATGGTGCCGGCCGCAGGAGCGGCCAGGACCAATCTGAGCAGCGGCGGACCGGCGCTGGGATATCACGACGCCACGCCGGTGTAGAAGTACGGGTCGAGGACCCGCACCTCGCTGATCGAGTCGACGGGCAGGCCGTTGGCCAGCGCCGCGCGTTCGACCGATTCGGGGCTCGGGCCGTCGTAGATGCAGAACGTCTTCGTGTGGTCGATCGAGACGTAGGACGTGATCCAGGTGACGGACTCCTCGGCGTTGTTCTCGACCACGCCGAGGCAGGTCTTGGCGCCGTCGGCGGTCACCGGAATTGCGAACCCTTCTGGGAAGGTTCGCTGGACAAGGAAGCGTGGCACGGACTTCTCCTTTCGATTGGGGGTCGCCGTGTGGCGACTGGGAGTGAGCCAACCAGGGGCCGGCCGGGCGACGGTCGAGTCCCGGTCGAGCCCCGGTGGAGCCAACCGCCGTATCGTCTAGGTGTGAGGGTGAACCTGCTGGGGCCGGTGCGGGTCAATCGGGCGGAGGGAGGCGAGGTGTTGCTCGGCGCCGCCAAGGAGCGGTCGCTGCTCGCCGCGCTGGCACTGCGACCCGGCTCGGTGATAGCCGTCGATGCGCTCATAGATGCGATCTGGGGGGAGACCGCTCCGCCGAGCGCGCGAAAGACCTTGCAGACGTACGTGTCGAACCTGCGGCGTGCCCTGGGTCCCGATGCGGTTGCGACGCACCCTTGCGGCTATTCGCTCAGGTTGCGGCCGGAGGACACCGACGTGGGGTGCTTTCGCGCTCTTGTACGCGAGGGAGAGCAAGCCCTCAGAGCAGAACGCGCGGGACCCGCCCGCGAGGCCCTCGCCGCCGCCCTCGCCCTGGGGAGGGGTCAGCCTCTGTCTGGCGTCGGGCGGCACGCCGGCCTGGCCGCGGAGGCGGTGCGGCTCGAAGAGGAGTTCCTTACCGCCCTGGAGACCAGGGTCGAGGCCGACCTGGCCGCCGGGCAGGCCGCGGAGCTGGTGGGCGAGCTAGAGAATCTCGTACGCGACCACCCGTTCCGGGAACGACTGTGGTCCCACCTGCTCGCGGCCCTGTACCGCAGCGGCCGCCAGGCTGACGCTCTCGCCGCGTACCAGCGGGCGCGGCGGTTGCTACGCGACGAGCTGGGATTGGAGCCCGGCGGGGAGTTGCAGAGACTGGAGCGGGCGATCCTGGGCCAGGACCCGTCGTTGCTGGGTCCGGCCGCGAAGGCGGAAGCGGCGCCCCAGACCACTGAGGTGCGCCGCTCTCCGGTCCGTTACGCGGTGACCCCGGACGGCACCCACGTCGCCTACCAGATCGTGGGCAACGGCCCCCTGGACGTGCTGGCGATCCCCGGCTTCGTCTCGCACCTGGATATGTGGTGGGACCCCCCGACCGACCACCTCGTCAGGAAGCTGGCATCGTTCAGCCGGCTCATCCTGTTCGACAAGCGCGGCATGGGCCTGTCCGACCGGCCCGCGAACGTCGACGTCGAGCACTGGGTGGAGGATTCTGTGGCCGTCCTGGATGCCGTCGGCTCGGAGCGGGCAGTGATCCTCGGGATATCGGCGGGGGTCCCCACCGCGATCCTGTTCGCCGCCATGTACCCGCAGAAGGTCAGTTCGCTGATCCTGTACGGCGGGTTCGCCCGCCTGATGGCCGGCGACGGCAACGACCTCGGGCTCGACCCTGCAGCGGTAGACGGGTTCGTCCGGCACATGGAGGCGAACTGGGGCACGGGAGTCGGAATCTCCACCCTGGCGCCCAGCCAGGCCCGCGATCCCGCAGCCCGCGAGTACTGGGCTCGGCTTCAGACCAGAAGCGCCAGCCCAGCAGCGGCCGCCAAGTTCGTGCGAGCGCTGACCGACATCGACGTTCGCCATGCCCTGACGACGATCTCGTCGCCGACCCTGATACTGCACGCGAACCGCGACCAGAACGTCCCGATAGGCGCGGCGCGGGCGATGCGCGATCAGATCAAGGGGGCGGAAATCGTCGAACTCGACTCGGACATCCACCTCATCTGGCTCTCCGACGTCATCGACGAAGCCACCCGCCACATCGCGGACTTCATCTCACGGGCGATCCGAACGCGAGATGCGGACCGGGCGCTGGCGACGATCCTCGCAGTCGGCCCGGTGAGGCTGGCACCCCACCACGATGCTGTCATCGATTCGATCGTGGAAAGGTCGCGGGGCACGACCTTCCGGGGTACCACGCTCGCGTCATCCGGCGGGGTAGCGAGGGCGTCGTTCGACGGCGCGGCGCGGGCTGTCCGCTGCGCGGTGGCGCTGGTGTCGGAGTTGCCGCGGATCGGGGCCGCCGTTCACAGCGGCGAATGCGAGACGTCCGGCGAACAGGTGCGCGGGGTCGCCGTCGACATCGCGACGCAACTGGCGGCGACCGCTGAGCCTGGCCAGGTCCTGGTTTCGCAGACGGTCCGGGACCTTCTCCTCGGCTCAGCCATCGACCTGCGACCCCATCGCCAGCAGAGCTTCAAAGACGTTCCCGGTGAGTGGGACGTCTTCTCCGTGGACAGCGCCAGCGGCGCCGGCAAGCCGTGATGGGCCGCGATCACCCGCCGGGTGGATGCCAGCAACGGCCAAGAGACCGGCCCGGCACACCGCACCGCACCGCACCGACGGCCGAGGGCTGCCGGGACTTGAGATATCGACGGACAGGGCCTCAGACCCCGGCGGGCCGGCGGTTTCGGACAACTCGCCCGTAACGTGTCCTCGAGTTGTCCCCGAATCCCGGGACGGCCTGTCCTTGAACGCCGGGTAAGAGCGCACAGAATGACGGCGAGCAGTCCCCACAACGCGCCGCCCTATTCGGCAGGGCTCTATTCGTCTACATGAAAAGGTTGCACAGCAATTGCCGCTGCGACGTAAAGCGTGCTGGCTGAACATGGAAGGTTATGCACGCCTGCGCATAAACGCGTGCGCAGGCAACGCCCTGATGCCATGTAGGAGCGGGGCCTCCCGCTCCCCGTAGCTGTCCCGGGCGTTCATGCTCGGGGTGTCTACGTCATCTACGACGATGGGAGGCCCCTGGTGGAAGCGTACGACGGCCCGCAGATCGTGGGCATGGACCTGCACCGGCGCCGGTCGGTGCTGGTGAGGATGGCCGAGGATGGCCGGAAGCTGGCCACGGCGAGGATCGCCAACAGCCCGGCGCGGCTGGCCGCGGAGATCAGGCGGGCGGGCCCGCAGCCCCAGGTGGTGCTGGAGGCCTGCTACGGCTGGTACTGGGCGGCCGACGCGCTGGCGGCGGCCGGCGCCGAGGTGCACCTGGCCCACCCGCTGGGTGTGAAGGCCTTCGCCCACCGCCGGGTCAAGAACGACGAGCTGGACGCCCGGGACCTGGCCGGCCTGCTGCGGATGGGCCGGCTGCCGGAGGCGTGGATCGCCCCGGCGGAGATCCGCGAGCTGCGGGAGATCACCAGGTACCGCGGCAAGCTGGTGCGGTTGCGGACCAGCTGCAAGGACCAGGTCCACGGGGTGCTGGCCAAGCTCGGCATCCAGGTGACCTGCCCGGGGCATCTTCGGCGCCTGGGGCACCCAGTGGCTGGACGAGCTGGCCCTGCCCCCGCCCTACTCCTGGAAGGTCGCCTCGCTGCGGCAGCTGACCGGCTGGCTGACCGCCGAGATCACCGTGCCGGGGGCAGGTGAGCGCCGACCTGCTGGCCGGGCACGAGGCCTGCCGCGCGGTCCAGGCGCTGCCCGGCATCGGCCCGGTCCTCGGCGCGGTCATCGTCGCCGGGATCGGTGACATCACCCGGTTCCGGCACCCGGCTCGGCTGTGCTCGCAGTCCGGGCTGCCCCCCCGGGGCACTACGAGTCCGGCACCACGGTGATCCGCGGCCGGATCACCAAGCAGGGCTCACCGGCGCTGCGCTGGGCGCTGATCGAGGCGGTCCAGCACACCCCGGACGGCACCCCGGTCCGCCAGGCCCGGGACGCCATCATCGCCCGCCGCGGCCCCCAGGCGCGCAACATCGCCAAGGTCGCCGCGGCCCGCAAGCTGCTCACCTACGTCTACCTGCGCGCTGCGCGACGGGCACGTCAGGTCCCTGGACACCCCCGCCGCAGAGCACGAGGCCCGGTGAGCAGGCCCGGCCGCGGGCAGCGCGTGACCGCTTCCGTGTCTGGCCCCGCCCCGCGCGGCGGCCGCCGCATCTGATTGATCCCGCTGCCCGCGCGGACCAGCCCCATGCCCCGCGGCCACCGCGCCACGGGCATACCCGGAGGGATGACCGCAGCCAGGCGCGCCAGCACCAGAGCTGCCCATGGGGCCCGCACACACCACAACCGCACACCCCCCTGTCCCCCGCCACCCGATTATCGGCCCGCGGCCGGGAGCGTCAAGGACACCTACGGCGCCGGCTGACGCCGGCCGGGCTCCGCCCGGTCCTTGACCCACCCGCCCGCGCACCCGGACCGGCAGCTATCAGGGAACAGGGAACGCCAGGCCCCAGGCCGCACCTCCGCCAGGCCCGCGGGCCAGTCCGGTATGCCCGCAACCGCCGGTGTTCTCCCTCGGTATCGGCAGAGTGCGTGTGTCGCCGCGGAGCGATGCGATGTCACGTGACAGGTGGACTCCTCCCTGGCGATCCAGCTGGACGACGCCGCTGAAGCGCCGCCAGAATGTCAGCGGCCGGGGTCAGTGTCGCCATGTTAGCCAGCGTGCTTACGTTTGCGCCCCTGTGCTCACTTCCAGGGCCGCCGCCAAGCCGGCCAGGTCGGCTGCCGGGCGGGCGCGCCGGCCTGGGCACGCCGGCTGGCAGGGGGCCGGTGATGGCATCTGCCCACCCACCGACGCGGGTATCGGCCTGTTG
The DNA here is from genome assembly GCA_963808615.1 of uncultured Actinomycetota bacterium. Taxonomy (GTDB): domain Bacteria; phylum Actinomycetota; class Actinomycetes; order Streptosporangiales; family Streptosporangiaceae; genus Palsa-504. The sequence goes on along the minus strand of CAWEGV010000012.1, from coordinate 1,064,914 downwards.
CTCTCCGGACGGGGATACCCGGACCAGCGCGGCGATGGCTCCGGCCCGCGGCAGGGAGGCGGGCGTCAGGATGACCGCGCCCGCGGCCAGCACGCCGGTTACCGGCCGGCCTGCCCGCGCCCCGCACTGGTAGCCGGTCGCGGCGGAGCCCGTCTGGTCGTCGCGACGGTGGAGTATGACGCTCAGGGTGGGAAGAGGCTGGTCATGGCCGACAGCGGTGGAAGCGTGACCGGTTTGCCTGAGCTCGGCGGCAGGGGCCCGGTGGTCCTGGACGGGATGCGGGTGCTGCGGTTGTGCTCGGTGTTCGAGCCGCCCGCGCTGAGCGAGAGGTCGGCGGGCTACGACGCCATCGGCGGGATGCAGAACCACACGGCCGAGCTGAGCCGGCACCTGGACCGGATGGGCGCCCGCCAGCTGATCCTGACGTCCCGGCTGGACGGCCCGGCCGTCCGCACCGGGTTCGGCCGGCAGGGGCAGATCGTGCGGACCGGCGTGGATACACGGCGTGCCCGGCAGGCATGGGCGCTGCTGGCCGCCCCGCTGGCACTGGGCGGCACCCCGGTTGACGTGGTGCACGGGCACTGCGGGGAGGACATCGCGGTCCTGCCGCTGGCCCGGCTGGCGGCGCGGCGGCACCACTGCCCCCTGGTCATTACCGTCCACGCCAGCGTGCGGCACAACCTGCGGGTCGCCTCGGCGCGCACGGCGTGGCTGCGGCTGGCAGGCGGCCTGGCCGAACGCCGGGCGCTGGCCGCCGCGGACATGGTGATCGCGCTCACCCCGGCCGCCGCCGATCGTCTGGTGCGCGAGGGAATCCCGCGTAGCAGGATCCGGGTGATCCCGCCCGGCTATGACCCGGACCTGTTCGCCGCAGACGCGCCTGACCCGTTCCCGGACCTGGGCCGGCCGCGGGTCGGCTACATCGGCCGGATCGCCCCGCAGAAGGACGTCGGCACGCTGATCAGCGCGTTCGGGCAGGTCACCGAGCCGGCCTGCCTGCTCATCGTGGGCGACGGTCCCGGCCGGCGTGCCGCCGAACAGCAGGCGCGGCCGCTGGACAGACCGGTCCGGTTCACCGGCTTCGCGCCCCACGCGCGGATTCCCGCAGTGCTGCAGCACATCGACCTGCTGGTCCTGGCCACCCGGTACGAGGAGCTGCCCTCGGTGCTGATCGAGGGCATGGCCGCCGGCCTGCCGGTCATCGCTAGCCGGGTCGGGGGGATACCCGCCCTGGTCGACCATGACGTCAACGGCCTGCTGGTGCCGCCCGGCGACGCCGCCGCCCTCGTCGCAGCCATCACCCGCGTTCTCACAGAGCCGGGCACCGCCGCCCGGCTGGCCGCCGCCGCCCGGCAGACCGCGCAGCGGTACACCTGGCCCGCGCTGGCACGCCAGGTCGCCGCGGTCTACCTGCAGGTGACAGGAAAACCGCGGCCAGCCTGAGCCGGGCACGCCGCGACCCAGGGCTGGCATATCCAGCGACCAGACGCACTGCCGCTCTGCGGCTACTTAGAGACTTGGGTGCAGGGTCGGGTCGGGCCAGACTCGGTCCAGGTGCCTGGCGGGATGCTCGATCACTGCGGCTGCCCGTCGTTCATCGTGCTCAGCCTGCTGACCGGGGTCCGCACCGAGGAAGCCCGGGCGCTGCGCTGGGCCCACGTCGACCTGGACGGCGACCCGCACGCCCGGCCTCCCGTGCCGCCCCACGTGGCGGTGTGGCGGTCGGTGCGTAGGTACGGCGAGACCAAGACCGAGCGGTCCCGCCGTACCCTGGCCCTTGCCCCGCCTGGCAGCCGAGGCGCTCCGCGCGCTGCGGGACGCCCAGGACGGCGAGCGGCTCGCGGCCGGCCAGCGATGGCAGGACACCGGGCTGGTGTTCACCACCCACCGCGGCGCCGCCCTGGACGCGGGAAACGTCCGGAAGATGTTCAAGCGAATATGCACCGAGGCCGGGACCGGTGACAGCTGGACACCGCGCGAGCTGCGGACCACCTTCGTCAGCCTGATGAGCCATCACGGCGTCAGCACCGAGGAGATCGCCCGGCCAGCCGGGCACGCCTCCACCCGCACCACCGAGGTCGTCTACCGCCGCGAACTGCGCCCGGTGATCACCACCGGCGCCCAGATCATGGACCAGATCTTCGGACCCGGGGGCTAGACCCTCACCAGCCCGGAAGCCGCCGACAAGCCGTCACGCGCAGCTGCTGGATCCGGGTGACTCCGGGCGCCCTGGCCAAACCGGCGTCGTTCAGGAACCTTCGGATGGCACTGTGAAGGCCATGATCCGTCTCATGGGCCTAACATGGAGGCACGAGCAGCCGCCCGGTCAACGACGCCGCCGCGGCCCTGCCTGACCGGAAGATGGGCCGCGAACGGGGAACCGGCCGAAAGGAGCGCCAGCGATGTCCAGCAGCGCCGAGCACGCGCCAGCACCGCATCGGGCACCTCACGTGACGGCCGAAGAGCAGATCCGCCAGCAGGGCATACAGCCGATCGCCTCGGTCGATGAGCTGGCCTTCCCAGACGTGTGGGAATCCGACCAGGAGCTGGACGACTTCCTCGCCGACCTTTACGCCTCCCGACGCGCCAGTATGCCGTGAGCCTGGTCGTCCTGGACACCGATGTCGCATCTGCCAGCCTGCGCAACCGCCTGCCTGACCAGCTGCGCGCCGCGCTGGCTGGCCACGATGTGCATTACCTTCGTTACCGTCGGGGAACGGATGAAGTGGCGCGTGCTCCGGGGCTGGGGGCCAACCCGCACTGCTGACCTGGCCAGATGGCGTCAGCATGTCGCAGTGCTCGCATACGACGAAGCAGTGGCGGAGAAATGGGGCCAGCTCCAGGCCCGTGCGCAACGGCGCGGACGGCCCCGGCCACACAACGACACCTGGATAGCCGCCTGCTGCCTGATCGACAACCTTCCGCTTGCGACACTCAACATCAAGGACTTTGCCGACTTCGCCGAACACGAAGGGCTGGCCCTCATCGCAGGCCAGGAGCCCTGACCGCCGCGGGACAACTTCCTGACGGCGCTTCCGCCGCCGCCCTGCTGGCCGGTTTCCCGGACACCGATCCTGGCCGCAGACCTTCGCAGCCGCAGACCTTTCCCGCCGCGATCAACCCGCCAGATCGGCCAGATACCTGCGGCGCTCAAAGCCGCTGATCGGAACGGCTCACCGGCGCTCGCTCCCATCCGATGCAGGCCCGGCATAATGATCATCCTGTCGGCGAGCGCCGGGAGGTTCTCCAACTGATCAGGCTGAGGGCGCTGCCCGACGCCTTACGAACATGCCGATGAGCGGACGTCAAGACGATGCCGGGCACTACCCGCCGGGTCATCGTGCTAACTGCGTGGGCTGTGTACGTGAAGCCAGATCTTTCGACCCTCCTCGTCGACCTCGGGCTCACTGGAGTCCCGGATGTAGTGGGCATCGACACCGTCAGGATCGTCATCCCCGGCTCAAGGTCCCGCTGATCTTCAAGAGCGGGCCGCATGCACCACAACCTGGCCAGGGCGGGCCCGTGGAGACGACGAAAGACCCCGACTCTAGGTGGACCGATGGCGTCGGTCAAGCAGATTCAGGTCACCTTCGACTGTGCAGAACCTGAGCGCGTCGCTCGTTTCTGGTGCGAGGTGCTGGGGTACGTCGTACCACCGCCACCGCAGGGGTTTGCTACCTGGGCCGATTTCGATCGCGCGCTGCCGCCTGAACATCAGGGTTCAGCGTTCGCATGCATTGATCCCTCAGCTACGGGCCCGCGGCTGTTCTTCCAGCGCGTTCCCGAAGGCAAGGTGGTCAAGAACCGGCTGCATCTTGACGTGCGGGTCGGCACCGGGCTCGTGGGCGAAGAGCGCCTGGCCGCACTTGAGGCCGAATGCGCACGACTGGTCGCGCTCGGCGCGGTACGCGTGCGACTACTGCCTGCCGATGGCGTCGACGAGTGGTGCCTGGTGATGCAGGACATCGAGGGCAACGAGTTCTGTCTGGACTAAGCGGCCGCGAACGTGGCAGCTTCGCGAGCCGGCTGGTGCAGTGCACCTCACGAGGGTCGCCGACCAGCTTCGCGCTACAGGTCTTGCTTACCGTGCACACACCCGGCCTGACCAGGCGACCGCCGACAAGCTCGCCGAAAAGGCTCACCGGCTCTGCCCGTACTCCAAGGCGACCCCCGGCAACGTCCCGGTCCAGGTCAGGGCTGAAGTCTAGGTCCACGGCGCGGAGAAGCCCCGTTAGCGTAAGCGTTCTGGCCGGTAGGCGAGCACGGCGTAGTCTTGGGGCCCGTACAGGTGGCGGGCCACGTCGCTGGTTGACCCGGCCTCGGCCGGTGCCTGCCCGGGGTTGAGGTGGCGCACTTCCACCTGCCCGAACCCGTGAGCGGTGACCAGGAAAACGGTCAGGTCGGGCGGCAAGGGTGAGCGGTGAGTGGGGTCGTTGTAGAAGTCGCACGAGCCCATGACCAGGTTGGTGGGGTTGGGTGTCTCCAGCAGGAGGCAGCCGCCAGGCCGCAGGGCCTGGCGGGCGGCCAGGATGAGCTCGATCAGTTCTTCCGTGTCGAGGTGCTCGATGACGTGGAACGCGGTGACGACGTCCACCGTGCCGGGCGCGAGGGATGCCAGGTGATCGGCGGCCCGCCCGAGGATGACCTGGAGCCCCCTCGCCCGGCACAGGCCGGCCAGCTCTTCGTGGGTGTCCACGCCGTAAGCGGAGATGCGGCGGGCCGCCAGCAGGGCCAGCCACTCGCCCCGTCCTGGCCCGACGTCGACCACGCCGCCCTTCCGGACCAGGCGGTCGACGTCGGGCAGGTAGACGGAGAGCTTCGCGGTGACCTCGGCCTGCGTTCCGCGGAACTGGTCTTGGAAGGCCGGGTAGACGGCGGCGAACCGGGGGCCGGCGTCCCGGCGTGAGCCCGACGGTCCGCGGTAGGCCGCCATACCGGACCGGAGCCCGGCGACCTCCGCCTCCAGCTCGGCCAGGCGGGCCTCGATGGCCTCCAGGCGGCCCGGCGGCTGATCCGGGCTCCCGCGGCGGGTGCTCACTGTCCCTGTCCTGGCCGGGGGATCGTGGCGCGGACCGTGGCCGGGGAGCCGGCCACGACCGTGTAGGGGTCGACGTCCTTGAGCACGAGTGAGCCGACTCCGACCACGGCGTGGTCACCGATGGTGCACGGGCCGACCACGACGACGTGGCTGGCCAGCCATACGCCCTCGCCGATCACGATATCCCGGCCGGACTTGGGCACGGCCGCCTGGCGCTCGGCCCCGAACTTGGAGAAGTCGTGGGTCCCGGTGAGCAGTGACACCCGATGGCCCAGGAAGGTGTAGCGGCCGATGGTGATGTCCCCCGAGGACACGTTGAGCAGGGCGTCGTTGAGGACGGCGGTGGGGTGGACGTGCACCCGGCTGCGGTCGGGGTAGACCAGATCGTGGAACAGTTCGGGGTCGTGACCGTCGGGGCCGGAACGGCGGACCTCCGCCAGTTGCTCCTGCACCAGCGACGCTACCGCTGGTGCCAGGAGCGGGCGGAGCAGTCGGTCAAGCATCTGCATCGGCAATCTCCTCGCAAACAGGCGACGGGCCAGGCCAGGCCGCCACGGCCTCGGCGTAGATCCGGACATGGGCCTGGGCGATGACGGGCCACCGGTGCGCCCGAGCCAGCGCCGACCCCGACCGGACCAGGCGGGCCCGCATGCGAGGTTCGGTGAGCACCTTGTCGAGGGCGGCGGCCAGCGCCCCGGTATTCCGCGGGGCTACCCAGAGCACCCCATCGCCCTCCCTGGGCGTTGCTCCGCTACCGGAGGGTGACGTGGCGATGACCGGCAGGCCGTGGGCCAGCGCCGCTAGCAGTGACCCGGACTTGGTCGTCACCCCGTCCCTGAAGGGAAATACGGCGGCGTCGGCACCCGACAGGATCCTGGACACCTCGGGAGCGGGGAGATAGCCGGTCACCACGACGTCTCCGGCCACCTTGTGCTGCCTGGCCTCGTCCTCCAGCTGCCGGCGCAACCGGGCCGCCTGAGCCGGCGGCACCGAGTGGCTCCGGGCGCCGCCCATGATGACCAGGCGCAGGCCGGGATGATGGTCCCGAAGCGTGGCGATCGCCCTGATCAGGCGGTCAAGCTCCTTCACCGGGTGCAGGAACCCGAAGAAGACGACCACCGGCGCTTCGCGCCCGGTGCCGAGCCTGCGGCGCAGGCCGGAGCGAGCGAGAGCCAGGTCGGCCAGAGCCACCTCGATGTTGGCGCCGATGGGAACCTCGGCCGCCGGCGGGCCCGCCGGGTCGCCGGCCGGGAACCGGGCGGTGGCGACGGCCAGGTGCTGGGCGTTCGTCACCACTACCCGTGCGCGGCGGGGGGTGAGCAGCAGGGTCTCCCGGTCCAGCAGGCTCAGCCGCTCGGCCGCCGACCACAATCTTCCGGTGCCCCCGCCGAGGGGGGCGCGGGACGACCAGGTCCCGTATTCGTGCAGCGTGACCACGATCGGAAGGCGTTCGGGCACCAGCAGCGGCAGCAGCCCCACGGCGCGGGAAAAACCGAAAACGGAGGGGGCGAACTGCACGTGAAGGATGTCGAGGCTCATCGTCCGGATCGCGCGGGCGGCGGCCCGCATCCCGCTGAGGTCCCACCCGGCGGTAATTCCGACCGCGCCCGCCGCCTGGGCCAGAAGGTAAGTGGTGAGCAACACCGGGTCGAGGCCCGCCGCGCCGAGAGCGATGGCCAGCCGACGAGAATAATCCGCCACCCCGTCGAGCGCAGGCTCCAGGTTCCCGCACAACAGCCCGACGCGAAGCCGGGAACCGGGAAACCCCATCTGGACACCTCGGCCGCGGCCCGGCTGCATCACTGGTCGATAATAGCTGCGCACCCACCGACGGCGGGGAGACAGGGCGGACCGGCCGGGCACGCAGTAAGTTTCCAGACAGGTCCCAGCGGGAAGGCGGGTGGTGGCCGGCTGTGCAACCGCCCTGGGCCGGACCCGGGGCCCGGATCGTGCAGCGGCTGCTCGCGCTCAACGCCTGCATCTGGCACAACTGGATCATCGGCGCCCCGGTCAAAAGGTCCCTGATCGCCTACGACCACCAGCTGATCCACCGCGCCCGGCTTGCTCAAATGCCTACTGGCATTGATCCGCCACAGACCTTGCAGTACACGCGAGATAGCGTGCAATCCCCACCGCATCCGCCCCAGTCAGAGCACGTATGGCATTCCTTCCGCCCGTACTCGGTCTCTGCCACGCGCCAGCATGGTGTGCAGTACCACATCCCCGTGCTGGTCGGCGGGTGCTCGTACTTGGATGACACGCAGTGGAAGTCCTCGGCTACTCTGTAGCGGCCCCAGTCCATCTCCACGACGTCGCCAGGGCGGCCGCGGCGCGCCAACGGTCCTGATCCAGAACCACCCCTCGGTGTCCACGAGCACGAATCTAGCGGCGATCGGCGCGAACATACGCTCATGCCGCCGAGCGGGCGCACTCAGCATGGTTCAGGTCGCGTCGGTGGCAACCTGTGCGACGGCGAGCCGGTGCCTGCCGCGTCACTGCAGTTGGTCGTTGAGCTGAGACCACCGACAGGGCGGCCGGCAGCGCGTCGGCGACATGTATCAGAATCCAGCGGCACGCCTCCGGCTCATTGAAGGCGCGGGCGTGCACAAACCCACCCTTCTGCGCACCGAGGAGCCTGGCACGGCGGAGGTGGTTGCGGTCGTGAGTTAGACCATTTCACTAGGCCGCGATCCTCACCAACGAAGCCTCGGCGGGCTCGTTGAGCGCGGTCCGACCGATTCCCAAGGGGGACATTCATGGCAGCGACGGACACCTTGTCATCGAATCCGCCAGCGAGCACGCCATCTGATTCGGGATCTGATCGGCCAGCTGTGCCGCCGGAGATCGCGGCTGTGCTGGCTGGGCTCGCCGTGCTGACTGGGGCGGTGATCGGCCTCATGACCAGCTTCAATGCCGTGCACTGGACGTCATCGCAGACCACGCTGGTGGCGACCGAGGTCGCTGCGTTCTGGGCGCTCGCCAGCGCGGTGACCGCTCATCTATGGCCGCAGACCAAAAAGCAGCCCGTCGCGGTGGCGGGCACGGTGACGGCCTTCGTATCAGCCACGCTGTCCTTGGGTATCGGATTCGCCTGGTGGCACCTCACACAGTCGCAAAATGCGTCCCTGATCAGCCTGGTCACAGCTATCGTCGCCGTGGTCTCGGCACTGGCAGCGCGGAGCACCGTGGAGGCCGGTACGACGCCAGCTCGCTGAGGCCGAGACGGGTCTCCAGTACGGCAGCAGCGCTCGCCAGCTGACCCGCGGGTCACACGCTCTGACCTAAACGGATGCACTCTTTTGACCGCGTTGGGACTTCGACCGGCGGTTGGGCCGGGTCTACTTCCTGGCTTGCTGGAGGCCTGGCGGGTAGGCGTGCAGGCGCTGGGGTCCGTGTTGGGTGACTAGGAGCAGTTCTCCGGTCTGGACGCCGGCGTGGCCGTCGCGGGTCACGACGTTGGGCTGCACGACCACGGTCATCCCGGCGGCCAGCGTGAAGTCGGGTGCGGTGAGCGGGCGGCCCGGGCCTGCCACTACCGGAGGGAGGTAGCCGCCGCCGAAGCCGTGGACCAGGTCATCGATGGTGGTGAAGCCGGTCTGCTCGATGACGGCTGCGGCGGCGGCGAGGTCACGGGCGCGGGCGCCGGGGATCAGGGCGCGGGCGATGGCGTCGAACGCGGCAGCCGCGGCGGCGTGGAGTTCACGGTACAGCATGGTCGGCGGCGCGCCGACGGTGAACGTGCGCAGGATCTGGCCGGGATACTCTGGTGCGGCCGCGGCGCTGATCTCGCAGGTGACGATGTTGCCCTGGCGTATCACCCGGCCGGCCGGCCACTGGGCGGGTACGGCCACGGCGGGCTGGTCCATGGCGGTGATGCCCAGTTAGTGGATGTGGTGCCAGCCGCCTAGGGCGGTATAGGCCTGCTCGGTGCGGGCGAGCACCTCATGGTCGGTCGTCCCGGGGCGCAGCGCACCGGCCAGCGCGGCGGTGGCGGCGTCGCTGAGGGCCGCCCCCCGCCGCAGCACCGCCACCTCCTCGGCGGACTTGACCAGCCGCAGCCCGGTGTAGGCGGCACCCAGGTCCACCACGCCAGGGACCTCCCCGGCCAGGATCCGGTAGTGATCGAACGGCAGCGGCCCGACCACGCCGATCCGGCCGGGCAGCCTGCCCCGCGCGGCCAGCAGGTCCAATGCCGTGGCAACGGCACCTGCCCCGGCCCATTCCACACAGGTGACGGACATGCGGCGGGCCTGGGGGACGTGATTGAAGAACGAGACCAGCAGCACGTCGTCGTCCGCCCGGGGCGCCACGACCAAGAGCGCCTCCCGGGTAACCGGCCACCCGGTCAGCCACGGCACCGCGCTACCGGACCGGTTGGCGCCATACACCAGCGCGTACGGTGTCCGGTTGCGATCTAGTTCCCGGCCGAACGCCGCCCGGCGCCGGCGCATCTCAGATGCGGAGAATCCCGGTTGCCCGCCCACTGACACATCCCAGATGCTGGACCCTGGCCCGCCCGACCGCAACCTCACGCCGTCGCACGGCGCACCCGGGCTGCACCCTCACGATCCCGCCATGGTCCTGACCGCGGCCTCCGGCAACCGGTACTGAGAACCCAGCTGGCACGTCGGTCTCCGGCCAATCGCGGGTGATCTCGCGACACGGCCCGATTCGCTGTCACACCGAGCCAACGGCCAGACCGCTCAAGCTACCGGCCGCAACATGGAATCTGGCCGCTTTGGCTGAAAGCGGCAGCACGAACCCTTGTGAGTTTGCCGAGAGTACGGTTCCTCGTTACCCGAAAGCGTGGTCAGCCTGACGGGGCAGGTCCAGATCGATGCCGGCCCGGCCGGGATCGGGTTCGGCTCGGTCCATGCTCTCGCCATGAAGTGACCGGTTCCGATACGTGCCCATGTCCTGGCCGCCTACATGGCGTCCGGCACCTGACACCAGCGTGCGTCTCCCGCGGTATTGAGTCGCGGGAGACGCCCCACATTGCCGATGAGAGCGAGTTTGAGCCATGCATACTGGTGGTTCTGTCCATCTCAAACTATGTGGGTAGGCCCGGGGAAGCTCTGGGGCGCACAATATCTGGGCTTCCGAATGCAAGCGTTCCTTAAAGGCGATCACCTGCGGCCCGGAGAAGCTCTACGGTGGCGTCAGCTTCTGGCTTACCGGGGCAGACCTGCGTATAACGGCAGCCGCGGATCCCGTCGCGAACGCCTGGGTGAACTCCTGGCCCGTCCCAGCTGGCATGGGACTGTAGATGCTGTTAGCGGTCTCGAGCGTGCCGTATCCCCAGTCAACGCAACCTGGCTCAGTATTCTCCACCGTCAGGGAAGACGTCGCGGTGTACGTAATCTCCCCCGCGCCTGAGGACAGCGTAGTGTTCCCGCCGTTCGCCCAGTCAACGAAGTCCAGCTGGAAAGCCACGATGGGCGCAAGGTCGGCTGCTTGAACCAGCGGGATCAGGTCGATGGTCGCGTTCCCGGCTGGGTTGCCCGCATTGTCGGTCACCGAATACACCGCGCCGGTTATATTGCCGTTCGCGTCATCTAGCAGCGTGACCGTGAGAGAGTAGCCTGCCGGAAGCTCGGCATCCGAGAACGTCCCTAGCCGCGTCCGGGTGTTGACCAAGGCAGTACTGGGGTTCTGCCAGTTATTGACCCAGGCCCAAAGGTTGCCGCTTGGATCCATGGAGAAGACGTATTGCTGCGCGCCGTCGACGTCGCCCGAAGCGGAGTAGCAGTTTACCTGGAATCCGAATCCGTCAGTGCCTACGATGCCTTGCGTGACGTTAATGGTGACCGATAGCCCGAGAATGAAATCGCAGTTACACAGGAAGTAGTTGGAATTACTGCCCAGGCCAGATGCCGGGATCGGTGCCGCAGGCTCAGGGGAGGGGAGGTCTGCTTCGAGAAAAGCATACTCAACGACATTATCGCTGTTGTTCTGGACAACCAGGTAGTACACCAGGCTATTCAGGTCGTTGCTGAGCTGGCTCCACATCGTGCTGATGCCCAGCTGGTTAAGGAACGGATAGCCACCCGAGCTCAAGAACCACAGGGCGTTGGTTGAGGATGGGGTCAACGGCATAACCTGCAGCACAGGAAGGGCACCGGTCAGGTTGGCTCTGGCAAAGAACCAGCCTGCGGACTGACCCGGCGCTAGGCTGTTGGAGCCCCATTGGGCTGCCATGGCAATCGTCCCGTCGCTTATCTCTTGACAAGTTTCTTGGCTGAGACATCCACGCGGTACTGTTGATGCAGTTCGCGCAACGGACGATCGGCGTCGTCCGCAGTGAACTCCACTTCAAGGAGCGTCTGCCCCGGTGCGGGAACCATTCCTGCGCTTGCGAACTTGCTTCCGGATGCCTGCAGGTCACCGATTTTTGAGATCGCGATTATTTCCCCCTGCTCGTCGTGCAACACCGCGGCTTTCATTGCGTGGCTCCCTTCTTACAGATCTGACTCTAGGAAGGCGTACTCGATGATGTTGTTGCTGTTATTCTGCACTACCAAGTAAAATATGAGAGTGGACGTGTCGTCGGACAGCTGGCTCCAAATCGTGCTAACGCCCAGCTCGTTCCAAATCGGATATCCTCCCGATGTGATGTTCCACAAGTCGCCTGTCAGCGACGGGCTGAGCGGCATAACCTGCAGCACCGGAAGAAACCCTGACTGGTTGGACCGGGCGAAGAACCAGCCCGCGGCCTGGCCTGGCGCCAAGCTGTTCGTACCCCATTGCGCCGCCATTTGGTTGCCCTTTCCAGAGCGAACAGGTAAAGCCCACTTTTAATGGTATAGGCCAAACGGCGCCCACGTCAAGGTCCTGCAGATGGTGTACTAAACTTTGCCATGATTTGCAGGGCGCATAATTCGAAAATAGCGTCGACTAGAAGATTTGCAACGGACCTGCGTCGGCGACATTGTTCCGGCGACGAGTCCACGAGGTCAAGAACCCACAAAATGCCTGCGTCAGCTACGGCGTAGAAACCCGGGCGAGGGGTTGAGACACCCACGCCTACGTGCGCGTCCAGCGGGACGCCCTGCACCTCAGTATCGGAACGGTGATGGGCGCCGGGTTGCCTGAGCGTACGTGCCAGCATCACATCCGGAATACTCTCATGACCCTATAAGGGCCGGGCCTCTTCCAAGCTCAGCCCGGTTGCAGGACGCTCCGGGTGAGAGATTCCAAGCTCGGGAGAGGAGACCCGGCAATGTCTGTTTACGTCGGAATCGATGTGCATCGCAAGCGCTCCCAGGTGGCGGTGGTCGCCGAGGACGGCCAGGTGCAGGTGAACAAGAACGTGGTGAACGGCTCCGAGCCGTTCCTGCGGCTGATCGGGGATCTGCCCTCGGGGACGCCGGTGGCGTTCGAGGCGGCGTTCGGCTGGAGCTGGCTGGCCGAGCTGCTGGAGAACTACGGCTTCGACGCGCACCTGGTGCATCCGCTGCGGTGCAAGGCGATCGCCTCGGCGCGGCTGAAGAACGACAAGGGCCGGCGCGGCGATCTTGGCGCAGTTGCTGCGCGCCGATCTGCTGCCCGAGGCCTGGATCGCCCCGGCGCAGGTGCGGCAGCTCCGCGCGGTGCTGCGGCACCGGATCAGCCTGGTCCGGCTCGGGACCCAGCTGCGCAACCGGATCCACGCGGTGGCCGCTGACCACGGCTATGACCGGTCCGCCAGCTACTGGACCGGGCCCGGCCGGGGCTGGCTGGCCGAGCCGGACCTGCCTGCGGTGTCGCGGGAGATCGTGACCGACTGCCTGGCGGTCATCGACGGCCTGGCGCCGGTGATCGAGCGGCTGGATGGCGAGCTGCACCAGCACGCCAAGGCCGACCCGCGGGTCAAGGCGCTGCGGACGCTGCCCGGCGTCGGGGAGTTCACCGCCCTGGTGATGGTGGCCGAAATCGGCGACATCTCGCGGTTCGGAAACTCCCGGAAGCTGGCCAGCTGGGCCGGGCTGACCCCGACCGTGCACGGCTCGGACCGGAAGGTCCGGCACGGGCACATCTCCAAACAGGGCTCAGTGTGGCTGCGGTGGGCGCTCAACCAGGCGGCGCAGACCGCCAAGCGGTCACCTGAGTTCGCCGCCAGCTACCAGATGATCGCGAAAAAGCGCGGGAAGAACATCGCCACCATCGCGATCGCCCGCAAGCTGCTGACCCGCGCCTGGCACCTGCTCGACCAGATGCAAGGCGCCGATACCGGCACGCCGTTGCAGCGGCCGTGAAGACGGGAGGGCCGCTAAGCCCCGGGTAAGCTCGCCCCTGCGGCATGAGCCGGCGCTAGCGCCGCGCTCGATCTCATGACTGAGCAGCCCGGTCCCGGACACATGGTCATGGCAGCCGCCCGCACACTGGCGCGGCGCCGGATGGGTGCTTGTGAGACCACTCCGTCAGCCCAGCACCGGGAACACGCACGCGACCCCTGATACTCCAACCGCAACCGGCCCTTCCTCGCCCTCGATGATCTTCCGCCGCTTGCCGGCCTCAAGCTCGTTCGTCCTCGCCGCTGCGCGGCTGCGGGCGCTCCAGCTTGACCCCCGGGCCGCGCGGCGCGAAGACCCGGGCAGCTGCGAGGAAGATCCAGAAGAACAGTCAGCCCAGCCCGACGGCACGCGTAGTCACCGGGCCAGATTCGTATGCCCTCTTGACAGCGGTGGCCCTTATGGGTGCCGCGATTAGGGTCGCTGGTGTGATCGGCCTGTGGCCGGGGGTGCCGGTTGGTTAGGCGGCGCGCCGCCCGATCAGTACACGCAGTCCGGTGGGCAACTGCTCGGTTCCGAACGCGGAGGCCACCGTGACCTGGATCCCTTCGGCGGCGAGCAGCGCGGGCACGCCGGCGTTGTCGATGAGGACGTCGTGGTGGATCTCGTCGTCGCGGCGCCAGGAGCCGTCGCCGACCCGGACGAAGGTGGTGATCTGGCGCACGAACCGGCCGGGTGCGGGCAGCGAGAAGCGGGTGATGATCGCCCAGTTGCCGTGGACGCGGGCGGCGGGCGGGGCGTCGTGCCGGGCCTGCCCGTAGGCAAGGTCGCAGATGTCGATGGCGAACAGGCCGCCAGGCCGCAACGCTTGCGCGATCGCGGTGAGTGCCTGGTCGATGGCGTGTTCATCGGGCAGGTAGCTGAGCACGTGGCCGATCGAGACCACGGCGTCGGCCGGGGGCAGCACGTCGCCGGGCAGGACCAGCGGGCGGATGTCCTCGGCGGCCGGGGCGTGGCTGCGGGCGAGGTCGAGCATGGCCGGGGAGGCGTCGGTGGCGATGACACGGTGCCCGGCGGCGGTCAGTTCCCGGGTGAGCAGGCCGCTGCCGCAGCCCAGTTCCAGGACGAGCCCGTTTCGTGATCGCACCGGGTCCAGCAGCGCCAAGATCCCCGGCGCGCAGGCCCGGGCGTGGGAGCCGAAGCCGCGGTGGTGAACAAGCGCCAGGTCGCGGCGGTAATAAGGGTCTTCAGGCGGCGCCACCCAAGCAGTGTCCCGCGCACAGCGCACGTTGAGCCAGCCCGCGAGCGCCGCAGCGGTCAGCAGGACATCAAGACGTCCGGTCATGCCGCGGGTAGCGCGTCGTTCACGATGCAGACGGGTGGTGGTACGGAGGCAGTGCCGCTATCGTCCGCTGGCATGAGAGGGTTCGCAGCCTGATGAGGACGTGCAGATTGTGATCGGCCTTGAGCTGCAGCTGCTTTAGCCGCAGGTCCGAGCATCAGCAGGTGAACTGGAGAAGTTGCTGCATCCGGACTTCTATGAATTCGGTGCCTCCGGCCGGAAGTGGGGCAGGTCCGGCACATTCTTGGCCCTCACCGGTGAGCGGCCGCCAGCCGAGGACGCACCCGCAACGGCCGCGGGAATCACCGGCATTCGGCTGGCCGATGACGTCGTTCATGTGACTTACCTCAGCCGACGGGATCGGCGGTCTGCCCGCCGCAGCTCTATCTGGCTCCGGACCGGCGCCGGATGGCGCCTTTATTTCCATCAGGGAACCCTGACCCAAATCAGCTAGGAACCATTGCCTGGGCCGACGTGGCCAGCAGCGATGAGTCGTATGCTCTTCCGGGTGGAGGGTATTATCCGGCCGAAGGCTAACAGAGCTGCCGGCAGCGGCTACCGGCGAGATGGCGTCGTGGGGTCCTGCTGGTGCTGATCGCTGATGGTCAGCTCGACCCGCTCGTTGTAAAAGCACATCAAGCCGGCGATCTGTCCGGCTGCGGGGATCGGCGTCTCGTAGCTCCAGACGAGATTCTTGTGGAGTTCGCCGCCGACCTGCGCCGACCAGTACGACGCCTGGCCCTTGAACGGGCAGGTCGTCGTGCGGGCGGTGGGCCGCAGCAGGTCGGTGCGCACATCCTCGCGGGGCATGTAATAGCGGGCCGGTAGCCCGGTCTCATCCAGGCGCATCGCGCGGTCTGATTCGGCCAGCTTCTGGCCGCCGACGCGGACCTCGATGTGGCGGTTGGCCGGGATGATCGTGATGTTGTGCCCTGCAGCCATGCGCGCAAGAACCATCCGGCGGCCCTGGCGATTCCGGCGCGGATCTCATCGGCCGCGCCGCCCGGCACGTTGGACACCACCGGGGCCGTGACATCCGCGTCGATCTTGGCGGGATGGACCTGGTGCACGATCATCTCGTCGGCCAGTTGCATGCCGGCCATTCTCCGCGCCCGTCGCGGCACGACAGGCCTATATGCCGGCGTGACCGAACAGCCCGGTCCGCATTTCCGCTCACGCCGCGAGTTCGTGTCCGGGGCTGGGCGCCCGCAGGTCCTGGAGCTGGGTAGGCCGCTGTCGGCGTAGGGTCACGATGTGGAACGGACTATCACGTGCGAGCCTGCGGGAGGGCGGATGAGACAGGTACGCCCGGAACAGACCGGGCTGCCGAGGTCAGTGGACCGGTATCTGCTGCCGGACGAGCGCTCGGTCATCACGGTCCGCATGCACCCGGCGGCACTGGCCGGGCCCCTCGTCCTGGCCTGCGGCGCCTTGGTGGCGGCCAGGAAGCTGGCCGGCCGCTCGCCGCGCCCAGAGATCGTCTGGGGAGCGTACCTGCTCCTCCCGCTGTAGCTCCTGCGCCGCCTGGCCGCCTGGCCGGTCAGCTACCTCATCGTGACCGACAAGCGGATGGTGCTCACCGGCGGGCTGCTCATCCGCACGGCCGCGGCCATGCCCTTGGAGAGGGTGACGGGTCTGACGCTTCAGCGCACCGTTCCGGGCCGGCTGTTTGGCTACGGCACGCTCATGGTCACCTCCGCTAGCCGGCGCCAGGCGTTTCCGCAAGGTCAGGTACCTGCCCTACCCGGAACAGCTGTACCTGGAGATATCCGCTGCTCTGGCCGGAGGAGCAGAGCGACGCTGAGGGGATGACCGCGCAGGACTCCGCCGGGCCTCTTCAGCAGGATTTTCAGCAGGAGTAGTACAACTGGTCAGCATCAGCGCAGGTGCGCACGCTCGCATCGCGCAGACCGGAACTATCCGGGCGGCTGCCGACGCTCAGTCACGCCGATGTGCGGGCGTCGCGCGCTCGCATACTTATTCGCTGTTGTCCGGGTCAGTGGCGGCGATCGTCATCTCAGTCGTGTCGTTCGGATCGAGGGCCGCGTTAAACGCCAACTCTGCGCAGTGCGGTAGCTGCGCTTGATGCGCCAAGCACCGCTTACAAAACGCCCAGTTCTAGCTCATATTCCAAGTAGCTACGGACGGACCAGGCGCTCGGCACGCCGACTCCGATGACGGGCTGGACGGGTCCGGCCGTCAGTTCCTCGCGCCCTTGAAGGCCGGCGGATGTGAAGGGCTTCAGCTGCTGCTGGTGGCGGCGTTCACCATCGCGGCGCCACTGGTTATGGCCTCTGCGCGTTTAGTTGTTGCTGGCGGCACCGCTGCCTAGCCCAGGGGAATGGCCGACGCGAACGGCAGCTCAGATCGCTGGCGGCACCGGTGCCGTCAATTCGTCGGCCGGGCGGCGCGTGCGCCCCGCGTCTGTCTCGATGGCGCGCCCTTCGCGAGCCCAGTACTCGAAGCCGCCGATGAGCTCCCGCACGCGGCGGTAGCCAAGCGATGCTAGGGTGAACGCCGCTTTCATGCTGCCTTTGCAGCCCGGCCCCCAGCAGTAGACGATGATGTCCGCATCGCGGTCCGGCAGCATCGACGGGGCGCGGTCGGCGAGTTCGGGTTCCGGGATGTGGAGCGCTCCGGGGATCCGGCCCTGCACCCAGCCGGCATAGGACCGGTGTCGATGACGACCAGGCCGGCGCTGGTGGCGCGGATGGCGGCCAGGTCGGAGGGGTCGGTCTCATGACTCAGCTTGGCGGCGAAGAAGTCAGCCGCGGCGATGATGGTCTCCATGGCTATTCATCCAACCGGGGATCGGCGAGGCATTGAATGATGATCCCTGGCAATATGGCCACTTGGCCCGTTGATTCACTGGTATTATCCACATCATGTCGTCGGATCAAAGGCCCGGACTCGATCGGACCGACCAGGCCATCCTCACGGAACTGCAACGTGACGGGCGCGTGAGCGTTGCGGACCTCGCGCGCCGCGTCTCGCTGTCGGCGAGCTCGACGGCAGACCGGCTGCGCCGCCTCATCGACGGCGGCGTGGTCACCGGCTACACCGCGCTGCTTGCCCCTGAGGCGCTGGGCTACCCGATCACCGCGTTCGTCCGGCTGAGGTACCCGCTGAGGAACTACAAGCCGCTTCGCGATCTTCTCGACGCCACGCCGGAGATCATCGAGGCGCACCACGTCACCGGAGACGACTGCTTCATCCTCAAGCTGCTGGCACGCTCGATGAGCGACCTGGAGCGCCTCGCCGGGACGATCGCGGGACTGGGATCGATCACGACCAGCGTCGTCTACTCCACTCCCCTCGCGCGCCGCGCATTGGTCCCGTCGAGCTGAAACTCACCCGGTCCCGGGCAGCCGCCGCCCGCCCTTACCCCTTCCGCACGGAGCACGGCCTGCCGGCGCCCCACCGCCAGGAGATGCAATCAGAAGGCCGTGAGGGGGTGCGGTCAGAACTCGCGAACATCAAAAATCGCGGATACAGCAATGCGGTCGCTCGCCACGAACCACCACGGTCGATCCCCGCGAACGACCCCCTTGCCGCGGAATGGGTCACTTACACGGCGTCGGGAGAAGCATCGCGGATCAGTTGTCAGATCACACGGGAGAAGCATCCCCTCTGCGGGATCCCGGTGCGCGAGCGCCGGGGCACCGCCGCGTCGGGGCCTGATGCCGGACGAGGGGGTTAGCTGGTGGCGGTGCTGGTGCTGGCGGGGTCGGCGCTGCGCAGGTTCAGGACGTCTTGCCGGTAGGTGGCGCCCCAGTCGCGCATGGCGAGCAGGACGGGCTTGAGGCTGTGGCCGAACTCGGTGAGCTGGTAGTCGACCCTGGGCGGCACCTGGGGGTAGACGTGCCGGGTCAGCACGTGGTCGCGTTCGAGTTCGCGGAGCTGGCGGGTGAGCATGCGCTGGGTGACGCCCGGCAGGTAGCGCATGATCTCGCTGAACCGTTTCGGCCCGTCGAGCAGGTAGAACACGATGACGGTCTTCCAGCGGCCGCCGATGATCTCCAGGGTGGTGGAGACCTCGCAGGTGTGCCAGGCGGGCCTCATCGCGTCATCACGCTCCCAGGCAGCAAGGGTATACCAGATGGTACTACAGCACAACAAAGTGCGTACTTCCCTATTGTGCATGTTCCGGCGATGATAAGCGTACCTGCATGCCGCAGCTCCTAACCCCGAGAGGACACCGGACGCCATGGCACACACCGAGCACGGCCCGATCGTGACGGCCGCCCTTGATTACATCGACGGCTGGTATGACGGCGACGCGGCCCGGATGCAGCGCGCGCTGCATCCGGCCCTGGCCAAGCGAACCCAGACAGCCGACAGCTCGGGGCAGCTGGTGGTCGCGGACATGGGCGCCCGCGAGCTGACCGACAGGACCGCCGCCGGAACCGGCACCGCCGACCCCGCCCGCCGCCACGACGTGCGCGTGCTCGACGTGTTCGGCCGCGCCGCGGCCGTCCGCGTCGACGCCACCGGATGGGTCGACTACCTGCACCTGATCCAGACCCCAGCCGGATGGAAGATCATCAACGTGCTGTGGGAGCGGCGCGAGCCCGCCCATAGCACCCCCCAGGCCCCGGCAGCTGCCGCGGGCAAGCAGTGACAGCCGGGCCCCCAGCCTGCCCGGCACCATTCCTTACTCCCACTGGCGGCGGGGCCCGCGCCCGTCTACGCCGCCAGCGGCCTCGAGCCCGGCTGGTACGACGTCCTGGCGACACTGCGCCGCGCGGGGCCGCCCTACCGGCTGCGCCCGACCGACTTCGCCGCCACCTTGATGCTGACCACCTCCGGCACCACCAAACGACTCGACCGGCTCGAAGCGGCCGGCTACGTGACCCGCGAGCCCGACCCAGGCGACCGCCGCGGCGTCCTGATCGCGCTGACTTCCCATGGCCGCAGCCTCATCGACACGGCCGCCGCCCGGCATGTGGCCAACGAGTGGCGCATCCTGAGCGGACTGTCGGCGGCAGAACAGCGCCAGCTCGCCGGCCTGCTCCGCAAGCTCAGCATCACCTTGCCACCGCAGGAGGAGGAAAAGCCATCCTCCGCAGGCCGCGTCAAACCAGGCCCCCGCCGCGCTTGACAACCTTGCCGCCCTACCGGTGATCGTTAGGGTCCGGTGCCCGCGTTCCAAGCCCAGGCGCTCGATGTCGGCGTCGGTGGCCTCTGACACGCGAAGCCCGTTCAGCGCGAGCAGCGAGATCAGGGCATACCCGAGTGGCCGGCCGAGCCCGGCCGTGACCAGCAGGGCGCCGAACTGGTTACCCGGTACGACGGCGGGGGACTCGAAGTCCACCCGCGGCCCTGGCATGGACGGCCGGTAGCGCCGCGCTAACACGCCGGCCGACGGCGCCGGCTAGCGGGATGCTAGCGGCCCGCCGTCCCGGGCAGGCGGATGTCAGCGCCGGCGACGGCCTGCTCGAGCAGTACGGCCAGTTCACGGCATTGCTGGGCGGTGAGACTGGAACCGAGCCGCCGCCGGATCGCCTCCCGGTACACCGGCCAGGCGCGGCGGAGCGCGTTCCGGCCGGCCGGAGTGAGGACGGCGAAGCTGGACCGCCCGTCGGCCTGGTCGGGCTGCCGCTCGGCCAGCCCGGCGGCGGCCAGCTCGTCGACGACCCGGCTCACCCGGGTCCGGCTGAGGACCGCCCGCTGGCCCAGCTCACTCATCCGCAGCCGGCGGCCGGGCGCAGCGTTGAGTTCCAGCAGCACGTCATACCAGGACAAGCTCACCTGGCCGGCCGCCCGCAGGTCCGCTTCCACGGCCGGTACCAGCCGGCTGTGCGCGACCAGCAGCCCGCGCCACGCCGCCACCTCCGGGTCTTCCCGGTCTTCGGTCATGCCGCCATCCTACCACTTGCGTGCGTGCGCGAGCACCTATATTATGTGCGTGCACACCCACCTATTGAGGGGCATATAAATGACCAACACGAAGGCCGCGGCGGCCATCCGCACCCTGGCCGGGGCCGAGCTCCCGGCCCCCGGCCGGTGGCAGATCGACCCCGGTCACACCGAGGTCGCCTTCATCGGCCGACACTTCATGCTGACGAAGGTCCGCGGTCGGTTCACCGGCGTGACCGGGGCGATCGTCGTGGCCGAGGAGCCCGGCGAGTCCACCGCCGAGGTCATCATCGAGATGGCCTCGGTCCAGTCCGGCAGCCAGGCCCGCGATGACCACCTCCGCTCCCCGGACTTCTTCGACGCCGCCCGCCACCCCACCGCCGCCTTCTGCGGCCGTGCCACAGGCTGGCAGGGCACCCGCGGGCTGCTGGCAGGCGAACTGACCATACGCAGCGTCACCCGGCCGGTCACCCTGCAGGCCGAATACCTCGGCCACGTCGCCGACCCGTGGGGCGGCCAGCGGGCCATCTTCACCGCCGAAGGCACCCTCAACCGCGAGGACTGGGGCCTGACCTGGAACATGCCGCTCGACGGTGGCGGCCTGCTGGTCTCCAAGGACATCCGCATCGAGATCCAGGCCGAAGCCGTCCTCCAGCCCCCGCCACCCGCCAGCCCGGCCGAGCGCGATGCGCCCGCCGCGTAGCCAGCTGCGGCCGGATCTTCAGCAAACCCTCAGAAAACCCGAAGCAGATCTGCGGCGGCCAGGCAGAACCGCGTCACGCGCGCGGCCGTGCCACAAGTGCAAGCACGGCCGCCGCCGCTTCCAGACCATATGAACCGGAAGGACCCATCATGTCGTTCACCCTGATCCGATCGGCCGCGGCCGCCGCCCTGCTCGCGGTCCTGGCCGCGGGCTGCGGCACCGCCGTGACCGCACAGCACGCCGGGGCCAGGCCGGCCGCCACGGCCCAGCCTCACCATTCGGCTGCGGCGCATGCCTCAGTGACCACGCCGGCGCCCCCGCCCGCCACTACCGCGCCCGCCCCGGCGACCACCGCGCCCGCCCCGGCGACCAAGGCGCCCGCCTCACCCGCCAATCCCATCCCGCAGGGCAACGGCGGCGACCACGATCCGGACAACAACGGCGGCCCGAGCGACGGCGACGGCAACCTCTAGCCGGCCCCCAGGAGACCCGATGACCGCCCACCCTTCGCTTCGCGCCAGGCCCGCGCTGGCCGTGCTGGCCTCCGTGGCCGCCGTTGCCGTCGCGGTCGCCGCGTTCGCCGTGCTCGGGGGCTCGCCGGGACCAGCGTTTCCCCCGCTCGTCCCGGCGGCGGCGCCGGCCGGGTGGCCGCACCGCACCCTGCCCAACGGGACCGCGGTGCTGTCCTACCCGCCCTCGCTGCGGCCGGTCAGCGGCGACGCCGACGCCGTGTCCGCCGCCCAGGTCAGCCCGGGGGGAGCTTACCGGCTCTACCTCAACGCCACACCCCGGCAAGGCGACGAGCAGCTGCGCGGCTGGGCCGCGTTCCGGCTGGCCCTGCTGACCGCCGACGACGCGGCCTCGGCCCGCGAGCTGGCCGCCGCCCAGGACGTGGCCTTCCTCGGCGGCACCGGATCCTGCGTCATCGACACCTACGTCACCCGGATCGGCGCCCACCGCTACCAGGAGATCGCCTGCCTGGTCCAAGGACGGGCCAGCGCCAGCGTCATCGTCGCCGCCGCCCCCGGCGCCGCCTGGGCCCAGGCCAGCCCGCTGCTGTTCCGGGCGGTGGCCGCCTACCAGGTCCGCTAGTCGAAATCACATCCAGTCTGCTCATGAGAAGGACGTCACGATGACCCAAACCACCGCACTCCGGCTGCGCCGGCTCGCCTCCCCCCGCCGCCACGACACGGCACGGGGGACCGGCCGCCGGGCCGTCGCGCTGCTGCTGCGCCTGGCGTGCGCGGCGCTGCTGGCCTGGATCGGCTACATCCACCTGCACCTGTGGGCCGAGGGCTACCGGCAGATCCCCACCGACGGGCCGCTGTTCCTGGCCGATGCGGTGGCCGGATTCGCCCTCGCCGCCGCGCTCCTGGCCAGGGCGCGGCCGCTGGCCGGGCTGCTGGCCGCCGGCTACATCGTCAGCGACCTCGGTGCCCTGCTCATCAGCCTCACCGTCGGCCTGTTCGGCTTCAAGGAATCGCTCTCGGCGTCCTACGTTGTCCAGACCCTGATCATCGAGACGATCACCCTGCTCGCCCTGCTCAGCTGGACCGTCCTGGCGGCCGCCACCCCCGGGCCGCCAGCCCGCCGCCACGGGACGCCGCCCAGCCAACAATCATGATCCCCCGGCTCGCCGGGAGCCGCCCCAAGGCAGCCGCTGTCACGCCGGAAGGCCCAGCTGGCGCATCCTCGCCGGGTTATCCTCCACCCCGGTCGCGGCCGCCAGCTTCCCGCCGCGCACCCGGTAGATGTAGATCTCATCGACATCGCAGAACCGCCGGCCCGACGGCCGCTGTCCCCGCCACTCGCCCAGGTGAGTGCCCGAGCACCGGAAATGCGCGGCCACCTTCTCCTCATCAGCGATCAGGTCGAGGATCTCCATCCGGAAATCGGGGAAAGACTCCCGGAACGGCCCGATCCACTGCCGCGCCGCCCGGGCAAACCCGCCGTCTGCCACCTCGTCCAGCACCTCGAGACTTCCGTTATTGATCCCCTCCACCAGCCGGCGGACAAGCAGCTTGTTCTGCTCAGCACCCATGGCATCCTCGCCTCCGCCCGCACACCTGACCGGCCCCTCGCCAGCCGACGGCACACGGGCAGACGAACACCAACCACGCACGCCCGCCCAGATCAACCCGTTCGGCATGACGTCGAGGATCATTCTCGCGGCGTGTCACACGATACCGGACGGCGGTCGGCGCGCGGCTATCCACCTGGGCTTCGCGTAGTTGGCCGCCTGGCGGCCGCAGTTACTGGCCAACCGACGAGCGACCCACCGGCCGTATATTCATGCATGGGCGCTTTCGGGTCGGATGTCCGCTTCTGCCGCGTTGAGGTACGTCCCAGGACCACCGGGTATCGGGTGGCGGAGCCTCACTTAGGTCTGCGGCATGCCAGCTGGCTGTATGCGCGGCTCCGGCTATAACAGCAGGAGCCAGACCGCCGCGGGCCGGAGGCGACATAGGAGATAAGGCAGTTGAGTCGCGCGCGCCGAAATGGTGGCAGCCGGTCTGGCGACGTTGGCGGGCGGGTCAGATCCTCTTGCTGATCGCGTCGTCACCGCGATGCGGTGTTCTCGGGCGAGCCGGCGGCAATCTCGGGTGCCCGCCATGACCTCGGCGGGCTCAGGGGCTGGCCAGCTGCTTGTGTACTGACGCCTGGTAGATCTGCTCGATCGACGACTCGAGCCGGGCGTTGAACTGCTCGTCGGTGTGGTCTTCGGTCAGCCCTTCGAGAAGCGCGCGGGAGAAGCTGGCGATAAGGGTGGGATCGCGTGCGAGCCGGGCGCAGGCCTCGTCACGGCTGTAGCCGCCCGACAAGGCGACGACCCGCAGGACGCGTGGGTCAGACGCCAGGTCGCCGTACAGGCCAGGCCGGCCCGGGATGGTGATCTTCAGCATCACCGTCGCGCTCTCAGGCAGCGCCTCGACGTGCTTGGTGATGGCGTCGCGCAGCAGCGTCTCAGCCTGCTCTTTGCGCGGGCTGGAGATGCTGACTTCGGGCTCGAGGATCGGCACCAGGCCGGCGGCCAGGATCCGGCTCGCGTAGTCGAACTGCTGGTCGGCGATCGCCGAGATCCCGGCCTCGTCGGCGTTGTTGATCACCGACCGCATCTTGGTACCGAAGATCTGGTGCCGCTGCGCGCGCTCGAGCAGATCATCGAGGGTGTCGATCGGCTTCATGAGCTGCACGCCGTCCTGCTCGGGGGCAAGCCCCTTGTCGACTTTCAGGAACGGCACCACGTTCTTCTCGTCCCACAGATACCGCGCCGTGGGGACGCCGTTGACGTCCCGTTCCATGGTCTGGCCGAACAAGATCGCCGCGAGCACGCGCGAGCCATCAAACGCCGGGCTGGTCAGCACCCGGGTCCGCATGGCGTGCACCAGGTCGAACATCTCGGCGTCGGAGCTGTAGCGGTCCCGCCCGATTCCGTAGCCGGCCAGCGCCTTGGGCGTGCTGCCACCGCTCTGGTCAAGGGCAGCGAAGAAGCCGCGGCCGGTCCTGACCTTCTCGGATTGGGCAGTGTCCACCTTCCTTATTCTGGCACCAGCCGTACCGGGCTGGCCCCGAGGGGACGACGGGGGCGATGAGCGGGGCAGTCACGGCCGTCCCCGGGCCGGCAGACGGCAGGCCGCCAGGCGCCGAACGGCCCCGATCGGGCCGCACGGCCGCATGCTCAAGCGGCGCGGAAGTTCACCAGCCCCTGTGTCCGAGAGGAACTTGAACACCGAACGCGGGAAAGCTCCCCTGGGTTCGCGAGCGGGCTGCGAGAGAAACATGCCGCCGCTGTCTTCGCCGAAATACCAGTCCCGAAGGCTCCCGAATTGAGATGACGTCCACCTTGCGGGGGATAGTTGAAGGCAACCATTCTCTTGGCATCACACGGGTGAGATGGAAGAGGCGCTGATAATGCGGGGGCCGAAGATCGCGAAGTGAGCGATCGTAGGCATGTTCTGCCTCCACCCGAAGTTGAGCGCGAGTAGTGAAGTATGTGGCGGCTCCCCCGGCGAGTAGTCCGAAAGCCGCGGAGATCAAGGAAGCCCAGACAGCCAACGTATCCTCCTCCGACGCTGCGCTGACCCCACTATCTCGCCCTGAACCTCGTCCTGCGGATCCCCAACTGCTTTGTGAGCGCTTCAGACTAGCGTGGTGTCTCGCTGGACCCATCCTCCATCTGCCGCCGATCGGGCGGGGCCTATCGCTCCTGCGTTTCCGCGAGGCGTCGCTTGTGGCGCGAGATCGCTGGCTGGCCGAGCCGGCCGATAGGGCTGCGGAGCGGCCAGTTGCGGTCAGTCCCGGCGACTGGGTTCAGCGGATCGCGGCAGGTAGCCGTGCTTGATGAGGCGCTGGGCCCCGGCGGCGTACAGGGCAGGATCATCAGGAGCGGTCGTGGCCAGCCCGTCGACGTACCGGTTGAACATGCAGAACACCGCCGCGATCAAAACGGTGTCGTGGATCTCCAGGTCCGTCGCGGCGGAAGGGACGCTGATCGGGCGGGTCCGGTAGGTTGCCGTCTATGGCAAAGCGCGGACGCCGCCCGCACCCTCGTGGCCGGCAGGCTGGGCAGGACCGGCACCGGCGCCAGGCACGGCCGGCGAAGGGGCGCCCCGTACCGGCCCGCGGAAGCCGCGCGCCGGACCTGCTGGCGGATGCCGGGCGCCTGCTGGCCGGCGGCGAGCCGCTTGACTTCCTTGGCTACGTGAGCTCGCTGCTGGCCGCTATCGACCCGCGCGGGCAGAACCCGTTCGAGCGCGCGGAGAGACCACAGCCTGTCACGCTGCCCCAGTTGCTGGAGTCCTTCGCGGACGTCGTGCTGCCGGAGACCACGGCGCTGCTGGCCGCGGTCGCTGAACTCGGCCCGGACGAGCTGACCCGGGCCCGCGCCCGGCGGGCGCTTTCGGCGCGGCCACATCCGCTGCCGGACTGGCTGGCCGGGTTGGGCGACACGTCGGTCTACCGCGCGGTGCAGAGCAGCCACGTGCTCGGCGACGGGGACAGCGTGCTGCTCGCCGCGCGGATGCCGGGGCACGAGCTGACCGCGGTCATCTACATCGATCACAACCTCGGCACCGTGGTAAAGGACGCCTTCCCGGTACCGGGCCCGGTCAGTGATGTCGTCGGCCGCATGCGGGAGGCCATGGACGACCCGGATGTGAGGTTCGCTGACATCGGCCTGGCCGACGCGCGAGCCCGGGTTGGCCAGGCGATCGAGTCGGGCGCGATCACCTTCCCGCCGTTCGAGACCGAGACCTGGCCGGCCTCGCGGCCGCTGACCGAGTGGCTGCTGCGGCTGCTGCCCGAGGGCGGGACGGGCTATGTCCGGCCGGTATGGAGCAAGGCCGCGAAGCAGAAGCTGGCGAACCGGTTCTTCGGCTCGCCGTTCGGCAGGCCGCTCGACGACCCTGACCATCGGGACCTGCTGGATCAGTTCCTGTGGTTCGGCACCGATTACGGACCGGGCGACCCGCTGCGGTGGAGCCCGGTCGCGGTGGAGATCTTGCTGGCCGACTGGATCCCGCGCAAGATCGTCGCCGACCCGGGGTACCTGAGCAAGGCCCCGGCGTTGCTGCGGGCGTTCATCCGGTTCTGCCACGCGGAGCGCGAGATCAGGCCGACGCTGACCGAGCAGACGCTCGCTGCGGTCGACAAGCATGAGCCGGAGTACCAGCGAGTCATCCGCTCCCCGCGGCCGCAGGGCCCGATGGCACTGCTGGCCGCGATGGGCGTGCTCGACGATCAGGAATGGGAAGATGAGTCGTCCGGCTTTCACCGGCATTGTCTTGACCAGCTCGCCGAGGAGGCCGGCGGCCAGGACACGCTCGACTCGCTGGACGACGTCCCGCTGCCAGAGGAGGAGTTCGGCTGGGACCAGGTTCCCGCAGGCGCCCGGGACCGGGTCGGGCAGGTGCTGGCCGCCTGCGACCGCTGCTGCGACGAGCTGCTTGGCGGTGAGTACCGGACGGCGTGCCGGCGGCTGCTGGCCCGCGCCGTGCCGGGCCTGTCCAGCATGCTGCAGGCGCCAGGCAGGCTCGAGGCGATCGCGGCGGCGGTGTGCTGGGTGATCGGCCAGGGCAACCAGCGTTTCGGCCAGCGACAGGGCGACCTGCGGGTCAAGGACCTGATGGGCTACTTCGGCCTGCGCCAGTCGAGCGTCGCCGAGCGCGGCTACAAGATCATGCGTGCGGCCGGCATCCAGCCCTCCGGGGCCTACCCCGTGGTTCGCCTCGGCTCGCCAGGCCTGCTGGTCTCTGCCCGCAGGCGGCGGATCATCGAACTGCGCGACCGCCACCGCGCCGCGATCGACGGCGAGCACCGGGCATTAAGGGACCCGGCCAGGTGCCAGCCCGCCAGGCCAACGGGATCTCACCACGTGCCAGTCAGGCACCAGAGGACAGGCAAGCCCGTCACAAGGTGACGCCAGGTGGCCCGGCGACCCGGGGTGAAGGCACCCGCCCGACAGGCGTTCCCGTGCCACAGCAGCCGGACAGGCGCGGTTACCATCACGCGGCGGCCGCGCTCCCGTGCACGCTGTCCACGGTGCGCGAGCTATGTTGCAGGCGACGGTTCGAGCAGCCGCCACCCGTGGTGCTCGGCGAAGTCCTTGAAATCCTTGAGATTGAGGGTGGCGAGCGGGTAGCGGTAAGCAAGGCCGCAGGCAGCAACCCCGGTGTGGTTGACCGGGCGGTCCGCGCTGGATGGCCGCGGCTGGCCACCCAGATAGCGGCGATGGACTTGCTCCCGGGGATGACGAGCTTGCCCGGCCAGCCAGCTGCCGGGCATCGCAGGATTGCGCGGACCCCAGGGCCGCAGCTTGGCCCGCTCACCAACAGGTAGGAAGATAAGGACCGGCTGCTTACCCGCCAGGCGGGCAGTCAGCGGTGGCGGAAGCCACTCCAGAACGATGGCGACGCGACCTCAGTATCCAGGACGACGGCCTCCGAAGGACGCTCAGGCAAGGTCCGCGTGCCGGGACTCGGTCACGAACGCCAGGAACGCGTTAGTCCCCACCGGTCCTTACGATCCATTCAGATTTTTTCGAATTAGGCTATCTAGCTGAGCTCCGTTACGGAATCGAACCGTAGACCTTCTCCTTACCATAACCACGGCCCCGTGCACTGAGCGCACTGGCAGCACCGATGACACGGGGAATCGCACTGACGGCACTGGCGCGCTGGGATTCCCGGCGCGCCGTTCCACGAGCCGTTCCACGCGCGCCCCCGGCCGTGCCCGGCCCGGATCACAGCACCGGCACTCCCCAGGATCTGCGATGGCGAGCGCCAGATGCCGGCCCCGGACCTCTGGTCAGCGCCATCATGCCGGCGGCCGGGGATCACGCCGCCCCGGGCCGGCACAAGGCGCCATGCGGCGTTGTGCGTACCGAACTGCGGATGCTGTCCTGGCTGCACGGTAGCCCGAGGGCTTGATACCGCACGGCCGCGTCCAGGCTGGGCACCCAGTGCACCAGATGATCGAACTGCACGACCCCATACTCCACTCGCAGCCTGCCAACGGGTAGCACCCCCTGCCGGTAATAGCAGGATCCCGTCCAGCCGGCCCATCACGGCCTCGATGAGCTCGTCGTCGTCGACCTCCACCCTGGTCGATCCATCGGTGACGGCCGTACGCACGCCTGCATGCCAGATCTCCAGCTGGGGTTTGGCTTCGGCAAGCGCGAACCGGGAGTGGCGGGCCCGCCACGCTGTCCGCTCGGCCTGCTCGTCGTGTGTGACGGGCACGGCGATGTCGTCGGCGTGGGTGGCGAGCTCGGCGGCCACGTGGAAGGCCTGCCAGCGGCACGGGTAGTCGCCGGTGGAGGTGTCCACGACGCCGTCTCCGCGCTCGCGGAACCGGCGGCGGTTGCTTGAGCTGGCGGCACGCCAGCGGGCAAGCACCTGCGCCGGGGACAGGGCGGCGTAGTCGGCGACGCCGAGCGCGTTGACCGAGTCCAGGTCGGTGCCGCCGCGCCCGGCGAAGCTGGCGAGAAACGCCGAGACCGCCAAGCACTCGCCGGCATCTTTGGTTCCGGCCTAGCGCGAACGGTCCCGGCCGGAGGCGCCACGCTCTCACCAGTCGAGCTCCTCGCCGCACGGATCCGGACGTTCTGCGCAGATCATCGAGTTGGTCACCCAGCCTCGTCGGCGTGCAATCGGGCGGTTCGGCGCACGTTCTCCTGGATCGTTCCCGTCACTCAGCGTCACACTCGTGATCGGCATCATCTCGAGGCCGACTCGATCCAGCCGCGGTTGCACATGCCCGAGCTGGCGCGCGATATGCGGCAGATGAGGTCGTTTGCTGGACCTGGCTGCGAGCGGCACACGGTGTCACCGTCGGCGCGCCGGACTCTTCGTGCGCGAGTCCGGCGAACAGCGCGGACGTCCGGCGAATTCTGGCGCTTTCCTCACTGAAGCGCAGGGACCGGACAGGCGCCCCTAGCGCTCCCGGTAGATTCAGGTAATGAAGAAGGTCCTGGAGCTCCTGGTCTGTTTCCTCCATCCCGTCGCCGTGGTCCTCATATGGATTGACTTGGCAACCCGCCGCAATATCGGGGGCGGTGCGAAGCTGGCATGGGCCCTGTTCAGCCTTATCCCGCTGGTGCCGTTCCTCTACGTGCTAACGGGTGGCGAGCTGTGGTAAGGCCCGCGCGCAGCGCTGGCAATGCGCCGCCAGGCGGGCACGAGAACTGAGGCCGGCCGTTGGGGCGCTGCCTGCTGATCGGCGATATCGCCGCTTGCAGCCCCGGCGGTCACATGCGCGGAGCGCGGTTGAAGCAGGCCGGTTCGCGGGATGCAGTCCGGCGTGCCCGCGCACACTGACACCGTGCCTGTCGGCTCCATCACATTCGTGGTTGACGCTCACGAATGCCTGGGCTGGCCGGTTCTGGACGCAGGCACCGGCTGGAAGGATGTGTCCCGGCGTGAGCGGGAGATCGTCAGCGGGACTGATGAGAACGCGCCTGCCGGCATG
This sequence comes from uncultured Actinomycetota bacterium, assembly GCA_963808615.1. Lineage (GTDB taxonomy): Bacteria > Actinomycetota > Actinomycetes > Streptosporangiales > Streptosporangiaceae > Palsa-504. Next base: position 1,034,795 of record CAWEGV010000012.1, on the reverse strand, counting down.
TGCCTCATGGAGCGGCAACGAGGAGCGGGTACCCGATCTGCGCTACGTCTGGCGACCTGCCGCGCGGCAGGCATAGCCGACATCCCCTGACGGCCAGGCTCGGGCGCATCTGGCAAGGCCCCAGCTGCAGGGGTGACCGGCGGAGCGCATGCTCATTGCGGCAGATGCGGACATTCACCCCCAAAGGTGACGATGTATAAATATACAGAACAGGCGGCCATCCAATAGGCCATGCCAGGACTGCTGAGAGGCCCCGCCGGCGCCCCAAATAACCGCGCGCCGACCCGCCGTTCTGGACGCCAGTCATGATCGATTCGGCTGCTGGCTGCGACGACCAGAATCGGCGATCTGTAATTGTTCGCGCTAATTACAATGTGGCCGCTTGTCGCGCTACGCGACTGCGAGGAGCGCTGACCGAGCTTGTTGTGGCCTGCCTGGATCGCGATCGAGGACGGGACCTGCCGGTTACAAGAAGGCCTGTCACGACTGAGACGATCATCGCCAGCCAGATGACTCAGCCCAGTTCACCCGCATTCTGGCTGATCATTCGGGTTGCATGGTCGTCGTAGCAGTCATGCCGTCGTGTACCGAGTAGTGCCGTCTTGTCTGTGTTATTGGGGTGTTGATCTTCTACTACGTTCGGACCTGGGTTGCTTTTGCGTTGGTCGTACGCCGTGCCGAACCAGGCGAACGCGGTGCCGACACGTCCTACCTGACTGGCAATGCGCCATGTTGGGTTGATACGAGTAGCCGCAGAACGGTCAGCCGGGTGGCGGGGACGCCTGGGCGTTGCCGCCTTCGGGGCTCCGTGACCGCTGCCGCGGCCGCCTCGGCGTCGACGCCATGTCCCGAGACGGGTGCGGTGGTCGGGGGCGAGCAACGCGGCCCGGCGACGGGGGCGGGGCCGCGTGGCCAGGGCACACTCCGTGCGGGCCAATCGCGCAGGGGCAAGTGCTCTCCGAGCCGCGGGCCACGGCCTTCAAATAAGCTGATCACCGGTACTGACCGGCGGAGGGACGAAGACGTGACGGACAGCCCCGTGCGGTGGGGAATCCTCGGGACGGGCGGGATCGCGAGCACGTTCGTGACCGATCTCGGGCTGACCGATTCCGGCGTTGCGGTCGCGGTGGGGTCGCGCAGCCAGGGATCGGCGGACCGTTTCGCGGACGAGTTCGGCATCGCGAACGGGCATGCCAGCTACGAGTTGCTGGTGGCCGATCCGGACGTCGAGGTGATCTACGTGGCGACGCCGCACCCGATGCACCACGACGACGCGATCCTCGCGCTGCGGGCCGGCAAGCACGTGCTGGTCGAGAAGCCGTTCACGATGAACGCCGCCGAGGCCCGCGAGATCGTCCGGGTGGCGAGGGAGCACGGGCTGTTCGCCATGGAGGCGATGTGGACCCGGTTCCTGCCGCACGTGGCCGTTATCCGGGACTGGCTGGCGCGGGGCGTGCTCGGCGACGTCGTCACCGTGACCGCGGACCACGGCCAGTGGTTCGCCCAGGACGCCGGGTTCCGGCTGTTCGCACCGGAACTGGGCGGCGGCGCGCTGCTGGACCTGGGCGTGTACCCGGTGTCGTTCGCGTCGATGGTTCTCGGCACGCCGAGCCGGATCGTGTCCATGAGCGACCCGGCGTTCACCGGCGTGGACGCGCAGACGTCCATGTTGTTCGGCTACGACAGCGGCGCCCAGGCGGTGCTGACGTGCACCCTGCGGGCGAAGAGTCCGACGAGGGCTGCGATCGTCGGCAGCGACGGGAGGATCGAGGTTGAGGGCGACTTTTACGCTCCCGCGGCCGTGACGCTCGTACCGAGGTATGGCGCCCCGACCCGGGTCGCGGCGGTGCACGAGGGCCGGGGCCTACGCCACGAGGCCGACGAGGTCGCGCGCCGGCTGGCCGCTGGTGATGTGGAGAGCCCGTTGATGCCGCTGGATGAGACCATCTCGATCATGGAGACGATGGACACGGTGCTAGCGCGGGCCCGGCAGTAGCGCATGAACGACGACCTGATGCCGACGTCTGTCGGGAGAGGGGAGACGGCGGTGCGCTTTCCAGGAGGACCAGCGTTTCGCTTGAAGTGGTGACGTGGAGGTGATCTGGCAGAGCAGCCGGGTCGGGGTCTGGTGGCGGCGGCGGTGATGGTGTGGGCTCCGCAAGACCACCTCGATGCGAACGAGATTCCTAGCGTCGGCCGATGTGTCCAGCTGTGTCTGGATGCCTGGTAAAGCTAAGGAATCGAACACCCTAATATGCTCTATGTGGCCTGATGTCGGCTGACGCTGGCTCCCCACTTGGCTCCCACGAGTGGACGGGCACCGTGGCCGACCTCCCAGATAAGTCAGCCAACCGTCAGCGGCTTGCAGCGACAACTGGCATCACGCTGAGTGATGAAGGAAGTCGGAGAGAACGCGCGCGGAGCCGCCGTTATCTCAAGCCCGTTTTGGGGTGTCTACGCCGTAACCGCCGAAGGGTTTTCGCTGCGGCGGTGACACGTTATCTGAAGTCTGTCTACGCCGCAGTGGTGGCGGATATCGGGGACTTCCCTCGTCAGCAGGCAACCAGGGGATCGGCCACGGAAAGTGACGAGGGAACTGACGGCAAGGCGGCCGGTTCCGGTGCTATCGCTGCCAGGGACCTTGCCTGCAATCAGAGGACGCCAGGTCGCCGATGGCAAGCCGATCCGGCGCTCAGGGCCGCCTGCGGCCCGAGCACCGGAAGCGGCGCGGCGGCAGCGTCGTTCCTGCCACGTGGGAACGCTACGGAGAGCAACGAACTGTCCGTGGCCAGGGCCGGCCAGCTAGCAGTCCGTGTTCGTACGCGGGCTCTGGGTTAGCGCGGGGACGCTGCGGCGGCGACATGTCTACGCCGCAGAAATGCCCTCCTACCAGGCATTATCTGCAGACGACTTCAGATAACCGCCGTTCTGTACTGGAACACTCTCCTCGGCATGAGCTGTTGGGGGCGCGCAGAACGAACATTCTGTCGCGCGCCGCCAGCACGTGTGCGTGCTTGAACTCGCTGGTCTGCTGGCCGGCTTACAGTAGCCGGTGAGCGAGCCATTGGATCTGGCCTCGTCGGGTCATTCCGTCGCGACAGCGTGAGCCGCGCGGCCTGTCTTGTTCCCGATCGGAGGCCGATCCCGCGGGTTCACCGCGGCGGTAGCCGAGTGGCCTGGAGTACTGACAGAAAGATCGTTAGCCTGTCAAGGCGGACGTTCCGGCGTCAGACCAATGGAGGCAGCGCATGGGCACGACCACGACGGCCGATGGCACGGAGATCTTCTACAAGGACTGGGGCTCGGGCCAGCCGGTCGTCTTCAGCCACGGCTGGCCGCTGTCGGCCGATGACTGGGACACCCAGATGCTGTTCTTCCTGCAGCACGGCTACCGGGTCATCGCCCATGACCGGCGCGGGCACGGGCGCTCCACGCAGACCAGCGACGGTCACGACATGGACCACTACGCCGATGACCTGGCTGCGCTGACTGCCCATCTCGATCTGCGGGACGCCGTCCATGTCGGGCACTCCACCGGCGGCGGCGAGGTCGTGCGCTACATCGCCCGGCACGGCCAGGGCCGGGTGGCCAAAGCGGTCCTGATCAGTTCGGTGCCGCCGCTGATGGTGCAGACCAGCGCCAACCCCGGCGGCCTGCCCAAGAGCGTGTTCGATGACCTGCAGGCCCAGCTGGCCGCCAACCGGTCGGTGTTCTACCGGGCCCTGCCGTCGGGTCCGTTCTACGGCTTCAACCGGCCCGGCGTGGAGCCCTCGGAGGCGATCATCGAGAACTGGTGGCGGCAGGGGATGATGGGCGGAGCGAAGGCACACTATGACGGCATCGTGGCCTTCTCCCAGACCGATTTCACCGAGGACCTCAAGCAGATCACCGTGCCGGCGCTGGTGATGCACGGCGATGATGACCAGATCGTTCCGTACGCCGACTCCGGGCCGCTGTCCGCGCAGCTCCTGCCAAACGGGACACTGAAGACGTACCACGGGTTCCCGCACGGCATGCCGACCACCCAGGCCGAGACGATCAACGCCGACCTGCTGGCCTTCGTGCAATCCTGACCGGCCCGGCGGCCGGGCGCCGGCTCCGGCTCTGCACCTTGTGCACTCGAACAGGACGGGCTCTCATCCGGGGACGGAACATCCGGACTGCCGCGGACAGGGTCCAGCGCCACGGGCACAGCCGCGAGACCTCAGCCGTGGCCACGTGCTCAGTCGGCCGCGCCCCGGCGGGCCAGTCCGGCAGGACCAGGCTTAACGCCATCCACGCGCGGCATCATGCTCATTGGACGCCGCCCGGGCCGCCGCGGTTGCGACCACGGACGAACCCGGCCAGCACGTCGGTCTCGAATCCGGCGAGTTCTTCCGCGTCGGTTGGCACCCGATGCTCACCCAACAGCGCCAGAGCCACCCCGTAACCCCTCGACTTCGCTCGAGACGACACGGCAGCGGGCTAACTTCACAAGTCCTGGTCCAGGCCCGATCGGGCTCAGCAGGCAGCTATCGGCAAGCTCAGGAACTCGGGGGACTGTTGCTCAGTTATAAGGGCGGCGATTGCTGGTCGCCACTCAGAGGATTCACGTCGGCATCGTGCAGGTTGCCAATGCCGTTACTGCGACCGGACGCCCGGCCGCCTGGCCCGGCTCGGTCAGCTGGCGGGCCCGAGGGTGAACGCCGCGCTCTCCCGCTCCGGTGATGTAGCGCACGTCTTCGACTACCTTGCCGGTCGCCTCGACGACGCTGCTGACGGCCCCGTCTGGGGGAAAGCCGGACTTGACCGCGATCCGCTGACACGCTGGGGAATCGCGGCCGACCCGGAGCTCCACCACTTCGGCGCCACGCTCGCGGATAAGCCGACGGCCAGCATGACGGCCCGGGTCGCAGGCCCTGGCCCGCCAGCACGGCGCCACACCGTGGACAAGCCCGATCGTGCCCGCACCCCGGCAGGCGAACCCGGCCATGCCGGCCGGCCATGGCCTCTGGGCGATCCTCAGGAGGAGCGCAGGCCCGTTATAGCTGCCTTCGCCGGCCCATCCGGCCAGCCAGTCGGCGACCATCCAGAGGCAGCCCTCCCTCGACGCACCGGAACAAAGCGACGGCAGCCGTGCATCGCCCAGACCGCCGTCTTGCCCAGCGGCGTAGCTGACAAAGGTACCGGCATCCCCGGCCGACGGGGCACGCAGCGATACGACGCCATCGGTCAGGACGCCCTGCGGCGGCGGGAAGGGCCGCCTGCAATCGTCATGCGCCCAGCAGGAGTTCCTTGCCCGGCTGAGTCTGGGAACGTGCTGCCGGCGCGGCTGGACGGAAGGTTCGCATCGAGGAGCGCGCTCCACCCGGCCGGGCGGGAACTGGCGTCCTGGCAGCGCGCCTGAAGCCGGTGCAGTGACTCGCTATCGCCAAGCCGGAACGCCGCCTCCAGGCGTGCGCTTTCCTGCACCTCGGGAAGATCCAGCACCGCATCGACCAGGCTCGCGCGGCGCCCTGGCGTGATGTGCCCCGGCTCGGCGCGCAACGACACCCGGGCGGTGCCTCCAGAACCTTCGGTGATCACCTCGGCCGTGGCGACCGCGCGGTCATCATCGCTGACCTCGACGCGCTGACGCAGATCATGCTCAGCCATGCGATGCCGCCAGCTGCGGATTCCTGGCACGGGCCCGGCCGCGAGCTTCCGGGCGGTACTCATGGGCGGCTCACCTCCCTTAGCAAGTCATCTGCTGGGGCGGGCGCACCGGCAGGGGGCTCGGTGGCGGACTGGCCGTTCCGCGATTGCGGGTGTGTGCCGGCGGCCTGCGGGGATGCGGGCCGGCACTGGGCTGCGAAGAGGGCGACGACCTCGCCGATGGCGGGTTCCCGGGTGCCGGGCTCGGGCACCGGCAGGTGCGCCCGGATCTGGTAGCGGTTTCGGCGGCCGTCCTTCTGCCTGATCACGTAGCCCGCCTCGGCCAGGTCGGTGACGATGCCGTAAGCGCTGCGCTCGGTGATGCCCAGCCCGGCCGCGATGTCGCGCAGCCGCGCGCCGGGGTCGTGGGCGATGCACATCAGCACCCGGGCGTGGCTGGTCAGGAAACTCCAGCTCGCCATGACCAACAGTATACCACTTATTCTAGTAATATATTGCTAGTTTATAATTGCGGGTATAGGCTGAGGGCAGCCCCCGGGGACCGGCCGCCGAAGCGGCCGGCCGCAGCGGGCCATGTCCAGCGCCTGATCATCATCGCCCGGGCGGCGGCGGGCGGCGGGTACGCGCCATGAGTTTGCCGGGCCAGACCCTGGCCAGGCACTGCCGACGTGACAGCGGCGGCACCACGAATCCCCTTCACCGGCAACGACCTCAAGGCCCGGCCCTTGCGCCGGGCTCACCGAAGGATCAATCACGATGGAGATCACCGAGCACGAGCGCGTGCTGCTGGTCAACTCCCTCATCCAGACCATCAGCGAGCTCTACGAGCACGACGGGGACAACGACCGCGCCGCACTCGCAGCGCTGCTTACCCGCATGACCGCGGCCCACCAGGGACCCGTGCCACGCGTGCGGGAAGCCGCATGAGCCGGCCCGCCAAGCAAGTTCCCCCGCTTACCCGGTGGCCTCGTGCGAGGCCGGGCCGCCCACCGCGATGCGGCGGATGCCGCCGGGCCAGTCCTCGCTGGTGCGGCTGGTGATGAGCACCGCGCTGCGCCCCCGCCCCGCTAGTGTCTCCAGGACGTCCGGGAGCTCCCGGCCGCCCGCCTCATCCAGGGTGGCGTCGCCCCGCCAGGATCGGGCATGGACCGGACGGCCTGGAAGCTGTCCCAGATCAGCAGCAGCCGGTGCGCTGCCAGCAGGGTACTGAACCGCCCTCCGGCGTCACCTAGCTGCACACACCGATGGACGATATCCACGCCTGCCTCTCTGCCAACCCCGATACCGGATACGGGCGCGCCGCCCGCAGAGCCCGCTACAAGACCGAGATTGAGATCCTGTGACACGCGCTCGCAGCGGCAATCCGGGGTAGCAACCGGGCAGCCTCCAGCGTCAGTCTGCAATGCAGACGCGAAATGCTAAGGGCACACCACGTCCGCGGGCGGCGCACCCCAAGTTTCACCCATCCACGGGCGTCACGTCAGTGACATGAAGTCCGTAATGAACCGGGCGGACCCCGGCGCACCCAGATCAGCTGTGCCCGAAAGGGCGCAATAACGGATAATCTGCGTTCCGCCAGCCCGCCCCGCCTCGGCAGGCCCGGCCGCACGTAGTCGGCGATAGGGAACTCGGTGACCTGCCGTTACGGTTCACGCTGTGTGATCGGTGCTCGATCCGGGGGACGCGCTGCCGTCTGGCCTGCTTCGGGGTGGCTGGTCAGCTGCCTGGCGTGGGAGGCGTACCGGTAAGGATGATCTGCGCGGGATGGCGTGATCCGGTGGCCGCCTGATGGCGTCCGGGCTGGGGGTCAGCTGCCGGCCAGCGCGGCGGCGGCGTCGGGGGCGAGCCCGGCCAGGCTGTCGCGGCCCAGGTCGCCGTGGCGCACGCCGAGGGTCTTGAGGAACCGCTGCTGCCCCATCGTCAGGCCGATGAAATAGCCCAGCTCGACCAGTTCGGGCTCGGTGAAGTGGCGGTGCAGCTCGGCCCACAGGTCATCATCGGCCAGCCCGGGGTCCCAGGCGATCGCCTCGGCCCACCGCAGCGCGGCCTTGTCCCGTGCGGTCAGCAGCTGCGACTGGCGGAAGTCGATGACCTCGTCGAAGGCGCGCTCGGTCAGGCCCTGGGCGGCGGCCAGGTCCGAGCGCTGGGCGGCGCAGTACCCGCACTCCAGGGTCTTGGCGATGAACACCCGGGCCAGTTCCTTGACCCGGTGATCGAGCACGCCGTCCCGGAACACCTGCTGCCAGGACTGGCTGAAGGTGCGCAGCACCGCCGGGACGTGCGCTCGGATCGCCTGGCTCTCCAGTCGGGGCGTCCCGTGCTCCCGGGCATCGGCCAGGTACCCGGCTAGCTCCGGGTCGGTCACCGTGCCCGGATCGACGTAGCTGATACGCGCCATCATGCCTCCTGTGCCCATCGCCGGCATTCCCAGCATAAAGGCGCCCCCCATGTCCGCCCGCGGGGACGGCCTGGCGGGCCGCAGCTCGCCGGGCCCGCGGCAGCCTGGACCGGTACGCCACCTCTATGCCGCGGCTGCGTCGCGGGCGCCGTCAGGCGGGCGACCACATCGTCGCCTCCGGGAACCGAAGCCGACGGCACCCGGCGATCACCGACCGCGACCTACGTGGTGAACGCGAACCGCCGCTATGGGCGAGTGCCGATCCGCCGCCGATCGTTACGCTAATCGTCCAGAGTTGGCCTTATGCGCCGCGCGTACGGTGCCAACGCTGCGCGGATGCTCACCCATCGTGACGGCCGCAGCCGCGAATCGATCGCTACCAGCTGGCCGGTCCAGTAAGTGGCCCATAGCGGCAAGCAGCACCCGAAAGCGTGCGCCTGCGTACAGTTGGTGGAGTGAACAAGGTTGTTGCCCAGGCTGATGTGCCTGGTCAGGGGCGGCGGAGGAGCGATGATCGAAGAACGTTTCAGGGCGGCCGTAGAGGCGGGCCGTTTTCAGGAGATCGTTGAGCTTTACGACCCGGACGCCGAGTTCGACGCGGCCCTGGCCGGCCGCGATGTCAGGCTGCGGGGCCGCGAGGCGATCGCCGACGAACTCGACAGCTGGTGGCCCGCGCCGGCCGGACTCGATCAATGGGACGCTGCTGCGTCCGACCACGGCCTGCGGATCCTCCTCGAGCGATCTGAGGGCCCGGACGGTTCGAGCCAAAGATCATCGCAGTACCACCTGTTGCACGTATGCGACGGCCGCATCAGCCGGCACTACGTGTTCTGCCAGCACCCGCGCTTCGGGCCACCGCCGGACACCGAGGGACCCGTGCCGTCGTTCCTGCGGGCGGCTCGCGATCGCCAGCCGCTTCCGCATGCCGGCGACTCCGGCTCACACCTGGAAAAGGTGGTCGGCGAAGACGGCCAGCCGCTGGTCGTCAAGCACATCTCGCGAAGCTGGGATTGGATCATGCGAGCCACGAGGGACACCGGCCGCGAAGCCGAGATGTGGCTCGACGGAACCTTGCAGGACCTCCCTTCGGCCATGGAGTACCCCGTCGTCGCGGTCGAACGGGAGGGCGCAGGGTGGGCGATCGCCATGCGTGACATATCGGCATCGCTGATCGAAGAGCCGCTAGCTCGCCAGGACGCTGGCCGGCTGCTCGACGCGGCCGACCAGATGCACCGCCGCTTCGAGGGCCGGGAGCTAGCCGGCGCCTGCACCCTGGCCGACCGGGTCTTCATGTTCTCGCCCGGCGTCGCCCGTGCCGAGCGTTCCCGCCCGTACCTGATGCCGAAGATCTTCGGCCGCGCGTGGGAGTTGTTCGCGGAGGTGGCCGGTGATGACGAACTGGCCGCGATCATCCTCGGGCTGGCAGAGGACCCAGCGCCGCTCATCGCCGAGCTGGAGCAGGGCGCGACCACATTGCTGCACGGCGACTTCACCGCCCCGAATCTCGGCTTGACTGCTAATCAGGTGCTGGCCTTCGACTGGTCCATGGCATGCAAGGGCCCGCCCGAGGTCGACTTCATGCATTACCTGCACAGTTACGGCACCATCGCGATCGATCGTAAGCTCCAGCTGATCGCGGACTGGCGGTCCATCCGGGGCGCCGATCTGGACGAGCGGCTCCTCAGCTTGGCCTCACTGTATGAGGTGGTGATCATAGGGTGGTGCTGGCCGCAGGCGGTGTGGGCGCCGAACCCTGACACCCGGCAGAAACTGCGAACCGACATGGCCTGGTGGCTCGATCGGGCCCGGGCGGCACTTGAGATCTGGTCACCTTGACAGACCGGTCCCGGTGAGCGGTGCGGCGACGGCGTGAGCCCGCAGCGCCAGGAGGAAACGCCATGGTGAGGGCCTGCTCCGGCTGGTCGCTCGGTCCTGGCCATCCCTGCGATGGGCGCTGCTGAATCCATGAACAAGAGTCACGGTCCCACGGTCCCGGAGGGATCGCGCGCAACGACGCAGCCTCGACACCGGCGGGCACTGGCTGACACTGGCTAGCTGGCGAGAGAGCCTACGGCTTGACAGCTGAGCTGATGGCCTCAACTTCGTGGTTCAAAGCTAGCTAGCTTTGCAATGCAAAGTTAACGAACCTGAACGAACGATCTGCGCACTGCTGCATGCCCACTACGGGACGGACTCCGATTACACAAAAATCGGCGATCCGTCGCTAGGACTGGATCGCGCTCTTGCTACGTTACGTGATCAACCCTGCTCGCAGGCTATCGAGAAATATCCGCCGTTCGGCGCGACCAATGTAGATCTGGCTATGCCGCCCGCGACAGTGCCTATCGGGTTGATCTGTGCTGGGCACGCTGATGCCGTCGGAAGTGCTGGGCGCCGGCCTGCGCCCAGCCTATGGTGGGTACCGCCCGTGAATCGGCTCCGGATGTTCTGGGGTGTCTCCTCAGCGATCTTGGCGATCATTCCGGTGAGCGGCGGACGTATGATGTTTGCGCTGCTCGGTTGTGGAGGCCGGTGGCTTTCTGGCCGGTGCGGTTGGCAGGAAATTGACGGGAAGCCAGAGCTTGTGGCCACGCAGACGCTGAATAACCTGCCCGCGCAGGTGTCGAGCTTTATCGGCCGGGATGCGGAGTTGGCCGAGGTGCGCCGTCTGGTGGGAGGCTGGCGGCTGGTGACGCTGACCGGCACCGGCGGGGCGGGCAAGACCCGGCTTGCCGTGCAGGTGGCGGCTGGGCTGGCCGATGGCGCCGGGGACGGGGTGTGGTTTGCTGACCTGGCCCCGCTGACCGACCCGGACATGGTGGCGGTGGCGGTGGCTGATGTGCTGGGCGTGCGGCTGGAGCCCGGCCGCACGGTGCTGGACACGCTGGTGGGCGCGGTGGGCGGGCGGAGCCTGCTGGTACTGCTGGACAACTGCGAGCACGTGATCGGGCCCTGCGCCAAGCTGGCCGATGCGCTGTTGCGGGGTTGTCCGAACCTGGTACTGCTGGCGACCAGCCGGGAGCCGCTGGGGATCGACGGGGAGCGGGTGTACCGGGTGCCGTCGCTGCGCACCCCGGCCGACGGCGACGGCCCTGGGGCGATCCGGGCCAGCGAGGCGGTGCGGCTGTTCACCGACCGGGCCGCCGCGCAGGGGGTGCCGCTGGCCGGGGACGAGGGCGCCGCGCAGGTGGCCGGGCGGATCTGCCGGCGGCTCGATGGCATCCCGCTGGCCATCGAGCTGGCCGCGGCCCGGTTGCGGGTGATGCCCGCGGCCGAACTGGACGCCCGCCTCGATGAGCGGTTCGCGCTGCTGACCGGCGGATCGCGCGCGGCACTGCCGCGGCAGCAGACGCTGCGGGCCATGGTCGATTGGTCCTGGGAGCTGCTGACCAGCCCGGAGCGGGTGGTGCTGGCCTGGCTGTCGGTGTTCGCCGGGGGGTTCGGCCTGGCTGCCGCCGAGGCGGTCGCCGCAGACCCGGACGTGCCCGCGGGCGAGGTCGCCGGGCATCTGGGTGCGCTGGTGGACAAGAGCCTGGTCCAGTTCGACGACGCCGGGGCCGGCCCGGGCCGGTACCGGCTGCTGGACACCGTCCGGCGGTACGCGGCCGGGCAGCTGGACGCGCAGGGCCCGGCGGTAGCCGGCGGCGCCCGGACCGCCCACCGCGACTACTACCTGGCCCTGGCCGAGGCGGCCGCCCCCCAGCTGATAGCGCACGATCAGATGCAGTGGATGGACCGCCTGGATGCCGAGCTGGGCAACCTGCGGGCCGCGATCGCCTTCAGCCTGACCCAGCCCGACCCCGACCCGGGACTGCGGCTGGCCGCCTCCCTTCTGGTGTTCTGGTCGGCTCGCGGGCACGCCGCCGAAGCGGCAGACGCGCTACGCGCGCTGCTTGACGTGCCGGGCGCCCAGAGGGCGACGCTGGCGCGCGCCCGGGCGCTGGCCGCGGCGGCCACCCTGGCCGAGCGGGCGGGCAACTACGCCGCCGCCGAGGACTACTGCCAGGAGGCGCTCGCCATTGCCGCCCCGGCCGGGGAGGACTACCTGGTCGCCGACCTGCTTCATCAGCGAGCCTGGATCCTGCTTCACCAAGGGAAGCCCGGCGACGCGCTGCCGCTCATCGAGCAGGGCCAGGACCTGGCCCGCCGCCTCGGGGACCCCCACCTGGCCGCCCGCCTGCATTCCGCCAGGGCATACGCCACCAACTTTCAGGGGGACCATGCGGGTGCGGCCCGCGACTACCTCCAGTCGCTGCAGCTCTACCGCCAAACCGGTGACCAGCGCGCGGTGGGCCAGTTGCTCGCCAACCTCGGCAACGCCGAGCTGTCGGCGGGCGACCTGGACGCCGCTCGCCGCCACCTGGCCGAGGCGCTTAACATCGCCCGCGCGCTCAACAACCGCTACGGCATCCCCTTCGCGGCTTCCAACCTTGGCCTGGCTGAGTACCTGTGCAACTCGCTGGGTGCCGCCGAGGCTCTGTTCGCGGAAACACTCGACGTGGCCATGCGCACGGGGGTGAAGCGGCACATCGCCTATGCGCTGATCGGCCTGGCCCTGACCAGCCACGGCCGGGCCGATCCGGGCTGGTCCGCCCGGCTGCACGGCGCGGCCGACCAGACCTTCGCGGATCTGGCCACGGCCATCGAGCCGCTGGAAGGTCGGCTGGCCGACCTTGACCGCCAGCGGCTGCGCATCGCGATGGGCGCCGACGCCTTCGAGGACGAATACGCCGCAGGCCGCACCCTCGACCCGGCCCAGGTGCTCACCGCGCTCGGCGCTAAGGACGCAGCGGCCGGGCAGCCGCGGATGGCGGTACCAGGTGAGGCCGCGATAGCGCTGACGCCTCGGGAGCTCGACGTGCTCAAGCTCGTCGCGCAGGGACTGAGCAACCAGGAGATCGCCCAGCGGCTTTTCCTGAGCGAGCACACCGTCCACCGGCACCTGGCCAACATCCTGCGCAAGCTCAACCTGTCCTCCCGGGCGGCGGCCGCAGCCTGGGGCGTGCGGACCGGGCTGGTCTGAGCCTGGCCCGTCCGGGCCATCTGCCGCGCCCACACAAGGTTGGCCCTAACGGGCGAAGCGACAGCCGCCGGCCTGGCCGCATCCTTGGTACCAATGGCTACTAGGCCAACACCAAGAAGACCGCTATGCACCACACCATCTCGTACTACCTAGCGCAGGCCCGCATGGCCGACCTGCGCCACGATGCCCGGCGTGCCGCCCGGGCCCGCGCCGGGCGGCGGACGCGGCCAGAGCATTGCGAGCACTCCGGGCCCAGGCTGCACGGCTTGGACCGCGGGTGCCGGCTCTGCTGGGCGCCTGCAGCTCCTGACGCGCACCCGCCGATCTCGGCAGCCCGCGCACCGGCCCTGCCCCTGGGCGAAAGGATCTCTCATGTCAGCCGCAGTTCGCACGGCCGTTTCTGAGCCGATGGCCCAAAGGGCCAGCCTGCTGTCTCGGCCAGCCTTGCTGGCCAGCGTCCGGGGCCATGCCGGGCTCCGGGCGGTGCAGGTCAGCCCACCCCGATTGCGCACCGCGAATGGCCACCACCGGGATGGGCGCAGTGCCAGCTGGGTTGAGCTGTTCTTCGACCTGGTGTTCGCCGGGGCGGTCGGCCAGCTGGCCGGCGCCCTCCAAGACCATCCTGCCCTGGGCGAGCTGGCCCGGTTCGCGGTGCTGTTCACCCCGATCTGGTGGCTGTGGGTGATGTTCACGTTCTACGCCGACCGGCATGAGTCCGGGGACATCGCACACCGCGGGGCGTTCCTGACCGCGATGCTGCTGTGCGTCGCGCTGGGGGCCAGCGCCCCGCGTGCGCTGTCCGGCGACACTACGGGTTTCGTTATCGCCTTCTGCTGCCTGCGCGGGCTGCAGCTGGCCCTGTATGCCCGGGCCCGCCGCTATCTGCCGGCTACCAGGGCCTTGTATGGCCGCTATCTGGCGTTCTTCGGCGCGGGCGGGATCTTGTGGCTGGCCTCGCTCGCGGTGGGCGGCCCGCTGCGGTATGCCTTCTGGGCCGCTGCGCTGCTCACCGACGCGGCCGGGGCCCTGGCTATGCTGGCGCCCGGCCGCTGGGTCCCGGTCAACCCCTCCCACCTGGCCGACCGGTTCCAGCTGTTCGTGCTGATCGTGCTCGGCGAGTCGGTCGCCCGGCTGATCAGCGCCGCCGCCCTGCGGCCCTGGAGCCTCCCGCTCGCCGTTGTGCTCGCCGCGGCGCTGCTGACGCTCGCCGCGCTGTGGTGGGCGTGGCTGACCGCCGCAGACTGCCAGGCCCTCGGCGGGCCCAGGTCCATCGCCCGCTTCACCGTGGCCAACCTGCCCATCGTGGCGGGCATCGCCGCGGCCAGCGCCGGGCTGCACATCGCGATCCTGGCCGCCCACGGCGGCGGCACCATCGGCGACGGGCCCCGGGCGGCGCTTTACGGGGGCGTTAGTGTCTACCTGCTGGCCAGCGCCGCGCTCCCCTCCCGCAGCATGACCGCGGGGGTCCGGGCATGGCGGCTAGCAACCGCCCTGGCCGCCCTGGGCTTGGTCTTCATGGGCGCCATCGTGGTGCCGGTCTTCCTGGTGCCCGCCCTCACTGCCGTCCTCGTCTTGGGCCTGGCCGCCGAGGCCCGCCACCGCTCACCACGCCCCGCCCCGGGCGCGGCGCGGCAGCCGAGATCAATACCAGCTACCCGCCGGGACTGCACCGGCCACGCCTGAGGGAGCAATCATGCCCGCTGTCCTGGCACGCCCTGTCGCACCGATGGCCACCCGCGCCGATCCCGGCTGGGGCCACGCCCCGAAAGCTCAAACGCTGGCGTCGGTGTGGCAGGCGGCGTCGGGCACCGAGATCGGCGACGAGCTGCTCGACTGGCCCCCGGATGTGTTCGCGCTGACCGAGGTGATCCTGCGGCGCTCCCAGGCGTACCGCTTCGCCTTGTCCCCGCCCGCCGGCTTGACCTGGCCACCCGCCAGCTTTCCGGACTGGCCTGGCGCGGTCGCCGGTGCGGCCCACCGGTGGAGCTCCTGGGCCGCGGACCGGAACCAAGCGCTCCCGGGCCTGCTGGCCCGGGAGTGGGTGGTCCTGCGCGACCGGGCCGGGAGCCCGCTCAACGATCTCACCCAGGCTCGCGACTGGCGGTTGTGTGAGGCGCTGCTGACCCTGCACGCGATCGCGGACGAAGCGTGCGCCGGGCTGGGCGTCGCTGCCCTGGACGCCTCTAGCGCCGACGGTCTGCTCTACCGGGCTCGTGGCCGGGAGTTGCTGGCCAGGACGGGCTCCCTGGCGCGCATCCCGGCGCACCTGATCCGGGTGCTGCCCAAGGTCCGCACGCCCGCCGCCGGCAGCTCGGTGCGCGCGCTGTCCCGCAATGCCTGCGTGCTCGGTCCCGGCGTCGAAGCCCGGTGGCACCAAGCGCCCGCCCGCGACCTGGGCACCCAGCCATCCGGCGAGCGGGTGAACTACCTGCTCCTGCCGTGGCCGCTGCGGATACGAGCCTCAGACTTCCGGCCGGTCCGGGGGCCGCTGCAGCGGCTGGCCAACGACCCCTTCGGCTTCTTCGAGTTCGCGCCCTCCGAACGGCTCGATCTGGACCTGGTGGACCGGATGCTTGCCACGGCCCGGGACAGGGCCGGCGCCGTCGATGTCGTCGTCCTGCCAGAAAGCGCTGTCGAGGACACCGAGATCGAGGACCTGGAGACGCTCCTGGACCGTCACGGAGTGACCGGCCTGATCACCGGGACCCGGGAGCGCCCGGCACAGCCTGGGCAATTCCCGCGCAACTGGGTGCACATCGGCGTGTCTACCGACGGCCAGTGGATGCATATCCGCCAAAGCAAGCACCACCGGTGGTCCCTGGATGACACCCAGATCCGCCAATACCACCTGGGCGGCGCGTTGCATCCGCACACCCGCTGGTGGGAGGCGATTGAGGTACCCCCCAGATCAGTCCAGTTCGTCGAGTTCGGCGATGGGGTCACGCTCGCCTCACTAGTGTGCGAGGACCTCGCCCAGACCGACGACGTGGCCCATGTCATCCGCTCCGTCGGCCCGATGATCGTCGTGACCCCACTGCTCGACGGCCCCCAGCTCAACTTCCGGTGGGCCGCCCGGTACGCCAGCGTCCTGGCCGACGATCCCGGCTCAGCCGTGCTGACGCTGACCTCTTTCGGCATGGCGCAGCGCTCCGCACTGCCCGGGCAAAACCCCTCGCCCGTGGTCGCCCTGTGGAAGAGCCCCGGCCAGCAGACCCGCGAGATCTCGCTGGAACCCGGCGCACAAGGCATCCTGCTCTCAGCGAGCATCGTCCCGGCGACCCGGCGCAGCTTCGATGGCCGCCCGCCCGGCGCCACCGGCAGACAATTCTCCGACGTGAGCATCCAGCAGGTCCGGGCCGCCAGCACCGGCACCAGGTCACAGCACTCACCACCGGGCACACCGCCCCGGGCCACGCTGGCCCCCGAGGAGCTTACGATCCTGGCCTCTTGGGAACAGGCCGCGGCCGAGGCACTAGCATTCGCGCCCGAACGCCTCGCGGCGGTGACCGCCGACGCACAGGCAGGCGCCCCGTGGCGGGGCGAACTCAGGATCCGCCAACCCTCCCCGCCGCTGCAACACAGCATCAGCGGCATATTTCACGCCGTTTACCCAGGCACCGTGGCGAGCAGTGACCCGCGGGCGCTCGTCGCCACCACCGGCACCGAGATCTCCCACCCAGGACCACGACGGCCTCGCGCGGGCACCGGCGTTCAACCGGGACGCCCCGTAGCCACCACCAGCCACGACAGTAGCGCGCGGGTCCGGATAGTTGACGGCAACAGGGTGATCCAGTAAATGGACAGCCGCCTGACCTGAAATTCTACCCAGCAACAATCGCGTCGCTTTGCCAGGACGAGCGATACCGGAAGACGCGAGCCACCTTGCGTAACAATCCGCTATCCACGCGCGCATAAAGGACGATCTGCTCTCACCCAGCGCCAATAACCTACTAACCACTAGGCATTCCTATTCGGCGATCTGATTTCCTACCAGAACGATAGAAAATACTCCACGGCGGGCTCCCGTAAAGCGGGGAGATCGTGAGTGAGTATTCCAATGCATGGATAGATATGCGCCATGACAACGCCCTCAATTCGGCAGAGTCGGATACTGGTCCGCGCTGTCGGCCACGTGTTGGCGCCAGCAGATCAACCCGTCGACGTGGCATCGATGGCCGCGGCTCGGTGTTGTCGCCGGTTCAGGCGGGAGGGCTGAGGGTCTGGCTGCAGGCGGTGGGCCAGGGCGGTGTGGCGGCGGCCGGCTCCCCTGGTCCGCACCGCGGCGGCCAGGGCGCGGCGGGATCCGGCCAGGACGACCAGTTTCTTGGCCCGGGTCACCGCGGTGTAGAGCAGGTTGCGCTGCAGCATCATCCACGAACTGGTGGTCAGCGGGATGACGACCGCGGGGTACTCGCTGCCCTGGGAGCGGTGGATGGTGACCGCGTAGGCGTGCGCCAGCTCGTCTAGCTCGTCGAACCCGTAGTCCACCGATTCGTCCTCGTCGGTGCGCACGGTCAGCGTGTGCTCCTCCAGGGACATCCTGGTGACCACGCCCACCGTGCCATTGAAGATGCCCGCGGCGCCCTTGTCGTAGTTGTTCCGTAGCTGGGTGACCTTGTCGCCGACCCGGAACACCCGGCCCCCGTAGCGCCGCTCCGGCGCGCCGTCGCGGAACGGGGTCAGGGCCTCTTGCAGCAGCAGGTTCAGGTTCCCCGCCCCGGCTGGCCCGCGGTGCATCGGGCACAGCACCTGTACGTCGCGGCGAGGGTCCAGGCCGAACCGGGCCGGGATCCGCCGCGCCACGATGTCCGCGACCAGCCCGGCGGTCTCCTCCCCGTCCTCGCAGCCGAACCAGAAGAAGTCGCCGAACCCGCCCAGCAGCGGCGGCTGCCCGGCGTTGATCCGGTGCGCGTTCACCACGATGCCGGACTGCTGCGCCTGCCGGAAGATCTTCGTCAGCCGCACCACCGGCAGCGACCCGGCGGCTAGAAGGTCCCGCAGCACCTCCCCGGCGCCGACCGAAGGCAGCTGGTCCACGTCCCCCACCAGCAGCAGGTGCGCCCCCGGCGCGACCGCCTTGATGAGTTTGCTGGCCAGGATCACGTCGACCATCGAGGTCTCGTCCACCACGACCAGGTCCGCGTCCAATGGTTTGTCGGCGTCGAACGACGGCTCGCCGCCGGGGCGCAGCGCCAGCAGCCGGTGGATGGTGGCCGCTTCGTGGCCGGTCAGTTCGGCGAGCCGCTTGGCGGCCCGGCCGGTCGGCGCGGCCAGCACGATCTTGGCGCCCTTGGCCCGGGCCAGCTCCACCACCGAGCGCACGGTGAACGACTTCCCGCAGCCGGGCCCGCCGGTCAGCACCGCGACCTTTGACGTCAGGGTCAGCCGTACCGCGTCGGCCTGTTCCGGGGCGAGCTGCGAACCGGTCCGCCCGCGCAGCCAGCCCAGCGCCTTGTCCCAGTCGACGACCGCGAACGCGCTCAGCCGGTCAGCCCGCGCGGCAAGCAGGCGGAGCAGGGCCCGGGCCACGGACCGTTCGGCCTGATAGAAGGGCGGCAGGTAGACGGCGGGGACCCGCGGGGCGGCCTCAGCCTGGGCGGACAGGGCCGACGCGGGCACCGTCTCGCGGACCACCCCCTCGGCCGCGGCCAGCTCGTCCAGGCACGGGGCGATCAGCTCGGCCGGTACGTCTAGGATCTTGGCGGCGTCGGCGATCAGGTTGGGCGCGGGCAGGTAGCAGTGGCCGTCCTCGGCCGCCTCGGACAGCGTGTAGGCCAGGCCCGCCTTGACCCGCTCCGGGCTGTCCCGGGCGATCCCAACCGACGCGGCGATCGTGTCCGCGGTCTTGAACCCGATCCCCCACACGTCCGCGGCCAGCCGGTACGGCTCATGGCGCACGACGCAGACCGAGGCGTCGCCGTACTTCTTGTAGATCCGCACCGCCAGCGACGTGGACACCCCGACGCCCTGCAGGAAGATCATCACCTCCTTGATCGCCTTCTGCTCGGCCCACGCCGTGGCGATCATCGCGGTCCGCTTGGGGCCTAGCCCGTCGACCTCGATCAGCCGGCCGGGCTCGTCCTCGATGACGTGCATGATGTCCACGCCGAAGTGCGCCACCATCCGCTCGGCCATCACCGGGCCGATGCCCTTGATCAGCCCCGAGCCCAGGTACTTCTGGAGGCCCGCGGCGGTGGCGGGCAGCACCGTGGCATAGGAGTGCACCTCGAACTGCCGGCCATACTTCGGGTGGCTGGACCACCGCCCGCGCAGCCGGAGGAACTCCCCCACCTGCGCGCCGAGCAGCGGCCCGACCGCGGTGACCAGCTCCGCGCCATCGCGCTCGGGCGCGATCCTGGCGATCGTGTACCCGGTCTCCGGATTGGCGAAGGTGACCCGCTCGAGCACCCCGTCCAATACCGCGCCGCCGCCCGGGCCCGCCACCGTCGCTGGCATAAGGACAATCTTTCACCCGAACGGCCCAGAGCCGGTGACCGACGTCCGGAACCCTCCGACCTGGCGCGGCGGTCAAGTGATGTGACAGGCAACGCGCTGTGTCCGGATCCGGGGCCCTGGAATTACCTGGCCGACCGCTGATGCGGTCCCGGAAGCGGGTTACCCACAGGAACGTCACACTGCGCGACCTGGGCTGGGGACTGTGACTATCCGATCCAGCTGGCCCTGACGATGGCCCCGCGGGGAATCCGCCATCCCTGCCATGGCCCCGTCGTGCACAGCCGCTGCGTTGTCCCGTTACTACACCCTGAGGCGCTGCGCCCGGGTTTCGTCCCATCGGCGGCATGTGAGTAAATCAGCCGGGTGCTTGGCCGTACTGGCTACGGCACAGACGTAAACGCGGTCGCGCTGTGGAAGCGAACTGTCCTCCGTCAGCCGGTCCTCTAGCGGTCCATCATCACGATCCATGGCCCGCGAATTCTTGGTCCGCCCGCCAGGTCCGATGTAACCGTGTCGTGTAGCAGGTCGGGCACGATTTCCAGCGCCTGATCGAGTAGCTCGGTCAGCGGATCGGCGATCGGCGAGCTGTCCAGATCCAGCGCCGCCCGCCAGGCCGCTGGCTCGTACCGCGTCAGAAGCGAGGCCGTGCAAAAGGATCCACCAGAGCAGGGCCGGCCTGAGCCTGTCCGATCCGTCTCCTACCTCCGGTACCAGCCAGCGCTCGGTAGTCCATCGATGGAGTGGCAGCCGGAACGCGACATATGAAGTGAGCGGGAGTGGTGGGTCTAGCGATCCGCTCGCTGGTTGGTCGGTCGGCCAGCTCACCGCGACTCCCAAGCCCCAGCTCGTCACGTTGCCCTGAAGCTGTTGGTTGAAGGTGGCCGCCCTAGCGCCTTCGGCGTCTGGATAGCGGGCGAGCAGCGAATTGACTGACGCAGGATCGGGCGGATCAGGCTGGCCGCGAATGCAGACATAACCGAGCAGCGCGTCAGAGGTGTTGGTCGCGTAAGCCGCTGGCGTTACCGGCAATGCTGCGAGCCACCGGCCGTCCTCGGACGGCGGGCTTACCTCCGGAAGGGCAGACCATACAGCGCCCATCTCGACGCTGCCTGTGAGGGGGTACCGAACGCTGTTGCGACCGCGCTGAATACACCGTGCGGGCGTGGCTTGACCCTGAACCGCAGAACATCGGCTTGCCAGGCAGCACGGTATTCTTCGGCTCTATCCTGCGCCAGGCCATGACCGACCACTCGCCAATCGTCAACGGTTACGGCAGCTGTAGTTCGTGACCGTGAGGGTATTAGTGCAGGTCAGGCAGAGTATCGCGCAGAGGTGCGGCTGCCGCAATCATGATGGGTTTGTGAGACACGATCAAGATGCGGCAGTCGCTGCTGCCAAGGTAGCCGATGATGCCTGGTCCGCGCTGCTGGCGGATCTGCTGGGGCGGGTGGCCGGGTGCTTTCCCCGGCGGGAAACCCGGCAGTGCTGCGGCCAGATGGTCAGTGGGTTGCTGATGGAACTGGACGATCACAATTGCTGGACCATCGCTGAGGCGGCCGGGCATCGCGGGCCGCACCGGCTGCAGTACTTCCTATCGCGTGCGGTCTGGGACGACCAGCAGGTGCTGGACATCGCTGCCGCGTGGGCGGCCGGGCACCTTGATGACGGGAATGCGGTGCTCATCGTGGACGAAACTGCCGATGAGAAGTCCTCAGCCGACTGCGCCGGCGCGGGCCGCCAGTACAGCGGCACTGTGGGCGGCGTCGCGCTGTGCCAGGTGGTGGTCACCTTGACTTATGCCACCGGCCGCGGGCATGCGCTGATCGGCCGTGCTTTGTACCTGCCCGAGGGTGCGCCGCCGATGAGGAACACCGCGAGCTGGCCGGCGTCCCGGAAGAGGTGATGTTCGCTACCAAGCCGCAGCTGGCCAGCAGCCTGATCGAGCGCGCGGGCTCTTTGGGGATCCGTGCCGCCTTCGTGGCAGGAGATGAAGTATACGGCGGCCGTGAGCTGCGCCGCGGCATCCGTCAGCGCGGGATGGGCTATGTGCTGGCGGTCCGCGCCAACCACGCCCTGACCACCGGCTCGGGCCGCACCGTGACCGCCGCCGCGGCGGCCGGCATGATTCCCGTCCGCGCCTGGCACCGGATGCGCACCGGGTCCGGGACCAAGGGCACCCGCCGCTACGACTGGGCGATGCTCGAGGTGACCAGCGACGACACACCCGGCGGGCACGGCGACGGGCACAGCGTGCTGCTGGCCCGGCGGCACCGCTATACCGGCACGCTGTCGTTCTACAGGTGCTGGACACCCGGGCCGGTCCCGCTGTCCCGGCTGATCGCCATCGCGGTCGGCCGCTGGCGGATCGAGATGGTCTTTACACAACTGGCAAAAAGGGCGGTGCGGCCCGTCGGGCGAAGTCGGCAGGACGTAGCGGATCTCGGCCTGGTCGCCGGTGATGACCACGCGGTCGATGAGCAGCTCGGCCAGCAGCCTGCGCTGCTCGAAGGTGGCGGTGGCCAGCCCGGCTCGGACGGCCTGGCAGAATGCCTCGATCCCGTCGGCGACGGTGCCGAGTTCCAGCCGCTGCCGGGCCGCGGCGTCCAGCTGGCGCTGCTGGGCGCGCAGCGTGGCGCGGCGGCGGTCCAGGTCCTGCCGCTTGCGGTCCAATTCGGGCAGGGTGACGACCTCGGCGAGGTAGGCATCTAGCAGCCGTTGCCGCTGGCGCTCGAGCTGGCCCAGGGCCTGGCCGATGGTGGCCTGCCGGGCCTGGAGTTCCTGGGGCAGCCATGCGCCGCCGCGGGCCCGGGCCAGCGCGCGGGTGACCTGGGCGGGATCGGTCAGCAGGGCACACAGGTCGGCCCAGACCAGCTCGTCCAGCTGCCCCGCGGGAATGTAGCGGGCGGTGCAGCGTTCGCCTTGGGCGACCCGCAGCGGGTCGGTGCGGCCGCGGCACAGGTAGTAGCGGTAGCCCGCCTGCGGTCTGGCGGCCAGTGCATCCCAGCCGGCAGGCGCCGCAGCTGATCAGCGCGCGCAGCAGGTACTGGTGGCGGGTGTTGCGGGCCGCGCCCTGCTGGTTGGCATCCAGCTTGGCCTGGACCTGGGCGAAGGTCTCCTCCGAGACGATCGCCGGGACCGGGACGGCGATCCAGTCTTCCTCGGGCCGCGGGGCATGGCTGACGCCCGGCCCGGCCGGGAGCATCGCCGACTTGCGGCCGCGGGCGGGCGCCACCTGGGTACGGTTGGACAGCGCCCGGCCGGCATAGGACGGGTTGCGCAAGATGCCGCGCACGCTGGCCACGTTCCAGCGCGGCCCGCCCCTCGGGGTGGGCACCCCCAGACCGGTCAGCCGCCGCCGCCAGCCGGTAGACGCTTCCCTGCGGTTCGAGGTACCAGCCGAACAGCTGCGCCACCAGCGCCGCTTCCCCGGGGTCTACCCGCACCGCATCGGCCCGGCGGGGCCGCTCGGGGTCCAGCCGGTACCCGAACGGCGCCGTGGTCCACGGCAGCAGCGTGCCCGCCCGCAGCCTGGCCTGCCGCCCGCGGCGCATCCGCTCGGCGATCAGCGTCCGCTCATACTCCGCGACCGCCCCGCGGATCTGCAGCAGCAGCTGATCATGCGGATCTTGGCTCATCGGCCGGTCCAAGAACTCCACCCGGCAGCCACGGGCGGCCAGCTCCTCGATCAGCAGCACCTGGTGGACGTAGTTGCGGGCCAGCCGGTCCGGCGCGGTCACCAGCACCAGGTCCAGCTCGGCCATCGCCGCATGATCGCGGAGCCGGTCCAGCCCCGGCCGGCCCAGGCGGGCGCCGCTATAGCCGTCATCACGGTAGACGTGCTGGTCATCCAGCTCCCAGCCGCGCTCCGCGGCCGCCGCCCGCAGCCGGTCAAGCTGCTGCTCGATACCCTGCGCCTGAGCCTGGCGAGCAGTCGAGACTCGCGCATACACCGCCACGCGCATCAGCATCCTCCTCCGCGATCAGCGTCAGGCCGGGCAGGCCGCCCTGCCCGGCCCAGCGCACCAGCAGCTGATAGGCCTGATCCCACCGGCGCTCGCCGTCCGGGCGCGGGCTGTACTGACGGCAGACGATCCAGGTCCGGGTCATCGGGCTCTCCTACCAGGGCAACATCACTCTGAAGAAGAGATCGCCGCAACCGCAGCGGCCGGCGCCACCAGGTCAGGCTCAACCGCACCCGCCGCACACAGCAGAACTTGCCATTTGTGATTAGACCATCGAGGAAGATCACCAGCTCGCCAAGCAGAGCACCGGCCTGGACGCCGGGCAGGTCATCCGCTGGAAATCCTGGCACCGCTGGACCGCGCTGTGCCTGCTCGCCTACATCTACCTCGCCGTCGCCGTCGCCATCCAACGCCAGCAAGACGCCGACTCAGACCTGGAAGCCGGGCTGATCCCGGTCACCATCCCGGAGCTGCTGCGGCTGCTGCGCGACACCGTCATCCCGCTGCCCCGGCGAGACCGGCCCCACCGGCTGGCCTGGTCGGCCTGGCGACGCCGCCACCAGCACCGCGCCCGCGAAGCTCACAGACGCGGAACGCCTATGCCGAGATGAGCCCGATCACGGTAGCCGGACCCGGTTTCTCACCGCAGCTGGCGCCAGCAGGAAGTTCTCAGGCCGCCCGTTACCGATGCTCGTAATGGGCGGACGGCTTGAAAATGGGTAGCTGCCGCCGGCGCCGATCTGATGGGCTGCCGTCGTGACTGATCGCGATCTGCGCGGAGCCGAGCTGGCTCGCCGGTTCTTCGCCGGTGTCGTGGAGCCGCTGCTAAGCCGGGCCCTGCCAGGGCTGGGGTATGCCGCAGCGCGGCTGGGGTCAGGATCGGATGTGCTCGGCCTCGATGACGAGATGAGCCGCGATCACGACTGGGGGTGCCGGCTGACGCTGCTGGTCGACCAGGATGCCCGTGACCAGGTGCCGCGGATCAGCCGGATGCTGGAAGAGGGACTGCCGGAACGGTTCGGGGAATTCCCGGTCCGGTTCCCGGTCACCTGGGACTCCTCGGTCTCTCACAAGGTCGAGGTCGCCACCGTCGCGGACTTCGCCGCCAGCCGCCTGGGAATGGATCCGACCGGAGAGCTGTCGGTGCTGGACTGGCTGAGCGTGACCGGGCAGAGCGTGCTGGAGATGACCGCCGGCCCGGTGTTCACCGACCGGACCCGCACTCTGGCGGCGGTCCGGACGCTGCTCACCTGGTATCCGCCAGACGTCGAGCGCTACGTGCTGGCTGCGGGCTGGCAGCGGCTCTGCCAGTCGCTGCCAATGGTGGGCCGGACCGCCGAGGCAGACGACGAACTCGGCTCCCGGCTGCTGAGCGCGGGACTGGCCGGGGACCTACTCTGGCTGGCGTTCACCCTGTCCCGGCGGTGGGCGCCTTACGCCAAGTGGCGCGGCACCGCCTTCCGCTCGCTCCCCGTCGCCGCCACGCTCGGGCCCCTGCTCGACGCGGCCGCCGCAGCGCCCGGATGGCGGGAACGCGAGAACGCCCTGGCCGCCGCCTGCGAGCTGCTCCTGAGCATCCAGCGCGAACAGGGGCAGCCAGCGCCCGAATCCGCGGTGATTCCCTTCTTCGACCGGCCTTACCGCACGGTGGACCAGGTGGTGCCGCAGGGACTCCTCGCCGCCATCACCGACCCCGATGTCGCACGGCTGCCACCCATGGTCGGCTCGATCGAGCAGTGGGCCGACGGCACGGACGTCTTGTCCAGCCCAAGTCGCCGGGCAGCCTTGCAGACGGCCTACCAGGCCTGGGCCAACCCAGCATGACGACACTGCCGGCCGGGTGGCCTGGCCCCGCGACGAACCCGGAGCAGAAGACCATCCATGATCATGATGATGCCAACTATTGTCGTGAGCCGGTTGCACCTACCGTGACCCGGCTCACGAGACAACACTGCGATCACAACGAACTACAGCTGCCGTAACTTAGTCCATCCACTTTTAGGCCCTGGCCCTGGGGCGCAACACCACACGCCTAAGTCAGCCTCGGTGGCGATTCATCCAAGGCGCCATGCTACGCATCGAGCTTCTCGCCTGACTCACGACAGAGACTTCTAAAGCATCAGGAAGGCTTTGCCCTCGTCGCTTTCCCGTTGTCGAGGATGGCATCCGGCATGGGTGTCTTGCTCACGCCGACGATCCGAGCCCAGCGCGGAAGCCCGACAGTTCGCTGAAGTGGACGAATTCTATCGACTGCGCGCAAACAGTCGGTAGCCAAGACGCCCCCTGCCTGCCTGATCCCTTGCTGTTTGGAAACAAAGCAGGCAGGGAATCACAAGTTGCACCCCGCAATCGGAAGCAATCAGCCGGGATGCTTTCCCAAGGCCCACATCCGGCCCGCCACAGTCATATATATGGCTTGGCCTTCTTCCCCGGCCCGCAACTGAAGGCGGTTTGGAGCAGGCCACTGGAAATTCATACCAGCTATGCCGATCAGCGTAGATCGCCGCGGTCTTTCGAGCCGCATAATGTCCCCGATCTGCGCGCCTGACATGGTGATCGCCGTCGAGCCGATGTCCGTGCAGATCGGCGGATATCGTGCCTCAGGCGATGCGCTGCGAAGCTACAGCGCGTGCCGGGATGCCGTCAGGCCGGCACGACGGCGCTGTTGTTGTGTGCGTCTGCTTGAGGCAGCTGGCCGGCGGGACCTGGGGCCGGGGGTACCCGTGCGGGGTCAGCCGCGCACGAGTTCCCAGATAAGGGCGCCTGGCAGTCCGACGTAGGCGGCCGCGGTGGCGTCGGGGATGAACTGTGTCGCGGGGCCTTGCATGGCCGCTTCGGCAGGCCCGATGCGTGGCTCAAGGCACTGCCGGATCACCAGCTGGGACTGGTGAAATGCGTTGAGGTAGTCGCCGTGGAGATGAGCGTAGCCTTGGACGACGCCAGCACCACCGGCGGCGTCCTGGAAGTATGCGGCCCCTCCGAGTGCGGCGGCTGCGGGATGCAGGCCGGACAGGATCATGTGCCCGCCGGGGCGCAGCACCCGGCTCAGCTCGGCGATAGCCCTGCCGAGGTCGGCGACGTGCTCAAGCGCCAGCGCACACACCACCAGATCGACGCTGGCTGACTCCAGCGGGAGCGTGCTGAGGTTCCCGTCACGGAAGGTGGCCTGGGGCAGCGCCGCCCTGGCTTTCTCCAGCATCGCCGGCGATGCGTCCACCCCGATGACGTGATGACCGAGTTCGGCCAGGCGGCGTGCGTGACGGCCGGTGCCGCACGCCGCGTCCAGGGCCGCACCCGGCGTGACGGCGTTGAGGATGGACCAGACGACGGGCTGCTCGAGGTGGATGAGGGGATTGCCGGGGTTGTCGTAGCTCTGCGACCAGCGGGCGTAGCCGCTGGCAACGTCCACGATCGGTACATCAGCACCCAGCTGGTAGACGGCCTCGCCGCCGCAGGCGATACGCCGGATCTCGGCAAGCCGCGCCGCCGCCTGCGCATCGTCGTCGAACAGATGACGCATAAGCGCGATCCCCTCGACTGCGAGCAGGAACTCGCCAAGACGCAGATGCCGGGCCACCCGCTAAGGATGCCCGATCCTCACGCGGCTCGCACGCCCCGCCCTGCCCCCCTTGCTGCTGGCCGACCGTGGGGCGGCAGGACCGGCCCTGCGCACGCGGTCAGCGCGACAGCGGCCCCGGCGACGGAAGACCGTGGCGGTGAGCGTGCCGGCAGGTTTGCGCGCGCGTCGAGGTCAGCGCTGAAGGCGCACCGGCCCGGGAGATCGGCGCATCATCCCTCCAGGCTCCCTCTTGCATGGACGAATGGAGCTATCCGGCACGGTCACCGCCATCCGCGCCCTGGTGGCGTCAGCGGTCATCGCCCTCGCACCAGTCAAATGCGCTCGCCGGCCGGCTGACGATCTGCTGCCCGTAGGCCGCCATCCACGCCTCCAGCCCGGCGTGACGGGGATTGTCCTGCGGCGAGGGCCAGACACGCAGCCAGTGCGGGCTGCCGTCAGCGCCGATGCGGACCAGGTCGAGGGTCTCCGTGCCCTCCCCCGCCCCGGGTGCAAGGTCGTGCTCAAGCAGCACGAGCGAGGGCCCGTACCGGCGCTCGAGCTCGGCCCGGATCTGCCCGGCGGACCGGGTGACCCCGGCCGCCGATCCGGTTTCGGTGACCACGGCCAGGTGGCCGGGCTCAGCATCCCCGGTCAGCCAGACGCGCAGGTGGGCAACACCCGCCCCGGCCGTGAGGCTTGCCGGGTACTGCCAGAACGGCTCGTCGGCGATCAGCTCGCCGAGCGGCGGCAAGCTGTCCGGCGACGCGGGTGTCAGGGCCTCCACCACCGTAGCCTTCCCGGCGGCGCGGCAGGCGGAAACCAACGCAGCTAGCTTTCCTTTATCGTCACCATGTTTGATCCTGGGCAGATGGCTCCGGATCGCCCCGGATCCGGCCCGGACCGGCTGAGGGCTGCCGCGCTTTACGGCGCCGCCCGGCGGCATGCCAGGTGGGGCGGCCTGACTGAGCCGCAGAAGGCCGCCGGAGCGGCGGAACTGCGACGGATCGCGGGCAACCGCCCCGACCTGCTGGCCCAGACCGCCGGGCTCGCGCTGGGCGCCAGCGACGACAAGGGCCCGGAGTACCAGCTGCAAGGACAGGCCGTGGCGGACCTGTGCCGCCTGGCCGGCGCCGACGAGGCCCTGATCCCAGGATGGATCGAACAGGGTAAGCGCCGGGCCGAGGCCGCGCGGATGCCGCCGTTCAGCCAGCCAGGGCGCACACCGCGGCGCCCCTGAACGCGCCTCCTGCCCGTCTCCACGCTCCTCAAGGCCGCCACCTGCGGCCGCCTGGTCCTGGCAGGCATTCTCACGCGGGCCCTCATGTACGGGTGGCGGCGGCTCAGCGCGCCGATAGCGGGCCAAGGGCAGCGCCGTATTGACGTCCACGCCGGCGCGGCGGGAAGAATCCGGTTCTGGTCAGCCATGGTCGGCGATCTTGTACATGACGGCCCGGTCCCGGCTGGCTACCAAGAGGACTCCCTCGGCCATCTGCGGGGATTCCGCGAGCCGCTGCAGGAACCAGCACAAACGGCCGATGTCGCCGCGGGTGAGCAGGATCGAGCCCGGCCGGCCCGGGCTGTCGTCCCCGCGTAGCCAGACCCTGAACTGGCCGGCGCGATTGGGCTGGGGGGCTGCCTCAATGTAGCCGCGCGTGCTGGCCGGGACGGCCGCGGGGATCGGTTCCGGCTGGAACCTGCTGCGGCCGGGGCGGCGGGCGTGGCGGCCTGGCGGGCGCGGGTTCACCGCGGCGGCTCCGGCTGGCCCGGTAGCCGCAACGGCGGGCAGGTCAGGTAGTGCGCGTCGCCCAGCCCGCCACACCGCTTGCATGGCCGGTGCGGGTTATCAGCGCCGTCCCTGGCGGCGTCACGGGCCAGCCAGGCGCCGGGGCCAGTCCTCGCGCCGGGCAGGCGCGGATAGGTCGATTCTCTGTCAGCGGCCATGGTGCGGGTCCTGAAGCGCGAGCCTGAAATATGCGATCTTGTCTGCGGGAGTGCGGCAGAAGCCCGGATTGGAGCAGCCGCACGGAGGGGGGTAACTCCGGACGGCTGCTCCGGGATCGGGCTGAACTGTGACACGCCCGCCGCCGGGTTGCGCGACAAATGCTGCTGCAACCTGCAGTGATGAGACATCGGTCAGCTGACGGATGTTGGAGCCGGGGCCGGCTAGTAGTGTGTGCCTCATGCACCCGACGATCCCGGCCGGTGCGCTGATCGGCCGCGATAGCGAGATGGCGCTGCTGGCCGGGCTCGTGAAACAGGCGGCCCGGGGCACGGCAGCTCGGTGCTCATCGAGGGTGAGCCGGGCATCGGCAAGTCCGTGCTGGTACGGGCGGCTGTAGCGGCAGCCCCGGAAGTCGGCTGTCAGGTGTTCTGGAGCGCCGGTGATGAGCTGTCCCAGGCGCTGCCGCTACAGCCGTTCCTCGATGGGCTGCGGGTACGCGAGCCTTCCGCGAATCCCCGGCGGAACACGATTGTCCGGCTCTTGCGCGGCGAGGTCGCCGCCGAGCGCGCAGACCTCCCCTCAGTGGTGGCCGAGCAGCTGCTGGCCCTTGTCGCCGAGCAGTGCGCGGTGCGGCCGGCCATCGTGGTCGTCGACGACTTGCAGTGGGCCGACCCGGCCAGCATCGCCTCGTGGGCCCGGCTGGCGAACTCCGCCGGGCAGATGCCGCTGCTGCTACTGTTCGACCAGGGCCACACCCTGGCCGCCGCGCGGCGCATCCTGGCCCTGGAAGACGACCTGGCCGCCGAGCGCGCCCTGACCGCCCGGCTGCACGAACGGCTCGACGGGCGGGGCAGCTGATCCCGGGCCACCGGGACTGCTACCTGGCGCCGCGGCCGGCACCCGGCTTCGGCGCCCGCGCCGTGCCGGGCTGGGCGCTGCTGGCCAGGCCGCGCAGCCGGGCCACCTCGGCCTGCAGTCGGCGGGTCTCCTCCTGCAGCTGCAGGACCCGGCGGATGCCGGCCAGGTTCAGCCCGTCGGCGGTCAGCGCGCAGATCTGCTCCAGCCGGTCGATATCGCGCCGGGAGTACCGGCGGGTGCCGCCCGCGCTGCGCTCCGGGTCCAGCAGGCCTTCCCGCTCGTAGATCCGCAGCGTCTGCGGGTGCAGCCCGGCCAGCTCGGCGGCCACCGAGATGCTGAACAGGCCCCGGTCCAGGTCTGCCCACCCCGGGCTCACCACGGCCGCTCCCGGGCCAGGTACCGCAGCGCCAGGTCCGCCAGCACGGCCAGCCTGATGTCCGGCTCATCGGCGCCGGGCGCGGCCGGCGCCGAGTGCGGGCCGTCGACCCGGACCGGGCCCGCCCGCAGCGGCGGCCCGGTGCGGGCCCGCGCCCGCGGGCCCGCACCGGGCGGCCTGCCCGGGTAGCGCACCGGCACCCGGGTCCCCCGCGCCGGGATCCCGGGCGCGGGCTGGCCGTGCCCGAGGGCCCGGTCATAGGCGGCGCGCCGGCCCGGATCGCTGAGCACCTGGTAAGCCTCGGCCAGGGTGCGGAACCGGGCCGCCGCGGCGGCATCGCCCGGGTGCGAATCGGGATGCTCGGCCCGGGCCCGGCGCCGCCACGCCAGCGCGATCTCCTCGCGCGAAGCCCCCCTGGCCACGCCGAGCAGCTGGTACAGGTCCGGGCCCGGCCCGCCGTGGTCCGCCGCCATGACCGTCACCGTCCTTCCCGCCAGACACGCCGCACGTTCTGGCCTCCAGTATGACGCAGGAGAAAATCTCAGTCGAGTCTTGTGAAGTAATTCTCCGGCGTGCTATATAGATGCCGTGGTCGTGACATGACAACCCGGACAAGGCGAAGGAGGCACCGATCATGCTCATGCGCACCGACCCGTTCCGCGAGCTGGACCGGCTCACCCAGCAGGTGCTCGGCACCGCCGCCCGCCCGGCCGCGATGCCCATGGACGCCTGGCGGCAGGGCGACAACTTCTACATCTGCCTGGACCTGCCCGGCATCAACGCCGGATCCATCGGCCTGACCGTCGAGCAGAACGTGCTCACCGTCCGCGCCGAGCGCGTCCCGGTCAAGGCCGACGACGCCGAGATGATCGTCGCCGAACGGCCCTACGGCACCTTCACCCGGCAGGTCTTCCTCGGCGAGACCCTGGACGCCGACCACATCGCCGCCGACTACGCCGCCGGCGTGCTGACCCTGACCATCCCGGTCCACGAGGCCGCCAAGCCCCGCAACATCCAGGTCACCAGCAGCGACACCAAGCAAGCCGTCACCGCCTGAAACCCGGCACCCCCATCCCCGGCATGGGGCCGCCCGGCACGCGGGCGGCCCCATGCCAGCCGCCGGGCCATCATCTCCCGCCGGAGCCCGCGCACGCACGGAGCATCCGCCCCCACATGATCCGCTACCGTTACGGACCCGCAGCGGAAGGCGCGACCGCGCCAGGCCGGCCCGCAGTTCGGCAGGCCCGTGTCCGCGTACGACCTCACGTGCTGGTTGAAGTATGACCTGACGTGCTGGTCCCCGGCTGTTGTTGAACATGTCATGGTTCACTTCCGGTGACGAGATTGAGCCGGTCTTTGAGCCGGTAGCTGGGGCCGTTGATGTTCACCTGCGGAACGCAAAGCTTCAGCTGACCGCCATTTTGGCGCCGGGGGAGGAAGTCCCGGGGCTGTATCTGCATCCTGACCACCGTCGCCGGCTGCGCCGGGCAGCGGTCCGAAGTGCTCTGGATGTCTAGAAATGAATGCCGCAGTGTCCACCCTCAGATACCGCATCACTAGTAGCATGCGCTGCTGGAAGATACCAGTTGACCACTGGCCGCATCATGATTCGAGACACGCGGCAGTAAATGCTAGACGCCACGCCGTGGCGGGCCTACTGTCAGGTGGCGGAGGTGGTCGCGGTGAGCGAGGCGAGCCGAATGGCGGCGCTGGAGCAGGCCGGGCTGGTGCATCCCAGGGCCGACGCAGTGACCGCTGCGCTATTCAGCTCCGCCGGGTTCTTCCTGCCCGCCGACAAGGTGCAGGTCAAGTACGAAATGCTGCGGGCACACCTGGTCGAGCACGTGCCGGTGACCGCGGCCGCGGCGGCCCACGGGTACTCGCGGGCCGCGTTCTACCTGGTCGCCGCCGCCTTCGAGCAGGCCGGGATGGCCGGGCTGCTGGACGAGCGCCGCGGCCGCCGCGGCCCGGTGAAGCTGAGCCCGGAGATCACCGAGTTCATCCGCTCGGTGCCGCCCGCCTCGGGGGCGGCGCTGGCCGAGCAGGTGGCGGCCCGGTTCGGGGTGGTGCTGCACCGCCGCACCATCGAGCGGGCACGCGCCCGGTGAGCGCCCGGGCGTTCTGGCCGCCGGACGAGGCGGCGCAGGCCGACTATGAGATGCTGCGGGCGCACCTGCTCCAGGCCGGCGTCCTGCCCGGCGGGCTGGCCGCCGCCCGGTTCACCCGCCGCGGGCTGGCCGGGCTGATCGCCTGGCCCGCCGCCGAGCCGGACTTCCGCGCCGATGTTCGCGGCGCGGCCCGCCCGCCGTGGACTCCGCACGCCGACCCGCGCGAGCAGACGCTCGCGGCGGCCTACCAGTTCCTGCTCGACGCGGCGGGCGTGCTGGCCGCGGCCGGCGCTGCGGTGACGGAGGGATGGTCATGAAAGCCACGATCTACGCCCGGGTCTCCACCGAGCGCCAAGCCGAGCGGGGCACGATCGGCTCCCAGGTCGAAGCGCTGCGCGCGCACCTGGCCGCGGCCGGGGACGAGCCGGCCGGGGAATACTGCGACGACGGGTGCTCCGGGGCCAGGCTGGACCGGCCCGGGCTGGACGCGCTGCGCGACGCCGCCGAGGCCGGGCTGTTCGAGGTGGTCTGGTGCCTGTCCCCGGACCGGCTGGCCCGGTCCTACGCCTACCAGGTGCTGATCCTGGATGAGCTGGCCCGGTTCGGCGTGAGGGTGGCCTTCACCGACGCCCCCGGCCTGGACCAGGACGACCCGCAGGCCAGGCTGCTCACCCAGGTCCAGGGCGTGATCGCCGAGTACGAGCGGGCCAAGATCGGCGAGCGGTACCGGCGGGGCAAGCTGTTCCGCGCCCGGGCCGGCGAGGTGATCACCTGGAAGGCCGCCTACGGCTACCGACGCGTCCCCCGCGGCCCGGACGGCCCGGCGCGCCTGGAGATCTTCGAGCCCGAGGCCTCGGTGGTCCGGCGGATCTTCGCCGAGCGGGCCGCCGGGACCACCATCCGCCAGATCTGCCGCCAGCTCGACGAAGGCGCCGTGCCCACCCCGACCGGCAGCCGCGCCGTGTGGGGCACCTCTACCGTGACCCGGCTGCTGCGCAACGAGGCCTACATCGGCCAGGTCTACTTCAACCGCACCGAGGCCGTCCCGGACCGGCGGCCCGGCCGCCGCTCCCGCCAGGTGCCCCGCCCCCGCGACCAGTGGATCGCGATCCCCTGCCCGGCCATCATCGCCGACCAGACATTCCAGGCCGCTGCCAAGGCCAGCACCGACAACGCCAAATGGAGCCCGCGCCGCGCCGAACCCGGCGCCTGGCTGCTGCGCGGCCTGGTCAAATGCGGGCCCTGCGGCGTGGGCACCAGCTGCCACAAGATGCGCGGCCGCAACGGCACC
This sequence comes from uncultured Actinomycetota bacterium, assembly GCA_963808615.1. GTDB lineage: Bacteria > Actinomycetota > Actinomycetes > Streptosporangiales > Streptosporangiaceae > Palsa-504. The sequence continues at coordinate 1,001,188 of CAWEGV010000012.1, read as the reverse complement.
TGGCACCGGTACTACTACTGCCACAACCACGACCCGCTGCGCGCCGGCGGCCAGGACCGGCGCTGCCCCGAGCGCAACATCCGCGCCGACGCCCTCGACGAGTTCGTCTTCGGCCAGGTCCGCGCTGCCCTGCTCGACCCCGCCCTGCTGCTGGCCGGCGAGCAAGCCATCGCGGTGCACGCCCCGGTCCCCGACGACCAGCTGCTCGCCGCCGAGCTGGCCCGCCTGGACCGCAAACTCGACGCCGCCCGCACCGAGCACAACCGGCTCATCGACCTCTACCAGGCCGGACTGGTCGACATGCCCGAGCTGCAGCGCCGCGCCGCCGCGATCACCGCCCGGCAGCGCGAACTCGATCACAAGCGCACCAGCCTCGCCGCCGAGCGCGCCGGCCTCGCCCGCGGCAATCGGCTCCGCCAGGGCATCGAGGGCTTCGCCGCCCGCGTGGCCGCCGTCATCGACCAGCTCGACCCCGCCCAGCGCCAAGACCTCCTGCGGCTGCTCATCGAAGATGTCCAGGTCACCGGCTGGCACATCCAGATCCGACTGCGCATCCCACTCGACGGCCCGCCAGACGGCGGCCATCCACACCGCCCCGAACCGCCACCCAGCGCGGCACCCCCCGATGCCAGCACGACGCCCGTGTCAACCGAAGACCGTTTGCGTTCCCTTCATGTACAGGACGACGCTTCGGTGCAGCAGCCGGTCCAGGATGGCGGTGGCCAGCACGTCGTCGCCGAGGACGCTGCCTCATTCAACTGGTGAAGCTCTTATTGCTGGTGGTGATCATGCTGCCGCGTTCGTAGCGGCGGGAGACCAGCTGGAAGAGCATGTTGGCTTCGGCGCGGTCCAGGCGCAGGTAGCCGACCTCGTCGACCAGCAGCAGCAGCAGCGCGGGCCGCAGGAAGGCTTGCAGCTGGCGGCTGAACCGGCCGGTGGCCTCGGCGGCGCGCAGCCGCCGGACTAGGTCGTCCAGGCTGGTGAAGTAGATGGAGTAGCCGGCCTGCAGGCGGCGACGGCCAGCGCGGCGGCGAGCATGGTCTTGCCGACGCCGGAAGGGCCGAGGAAGGCGATGTTGCTCTTGGCGTCAATGAAGGACAAGGTGGCCAGGTCGCGGATGCGCCGGGCGTCGAGGTCGGGCCGGAAGGCGAAGTCGAACTCATCGAGGGTCTTGTGGTGGGGCAGGCCGGACAGTTTGAGCGCGTTGCGGAACCGGCGGGACTCGCGCAGCCCGAGTTCTTCTTCTAGCAGCATGTCAAGGAAGCCGAGGTAGCCGAGCTAGTCGGCCTCGGCGCGGCCGGCGAGCTCGCCGGCGCTGCCGGCCAGCTGGGTCAGGCCGAGGCGCTCGGCGTGGGCCCGGATCCGGTTGGCGGTCAGTTCGCTCATCTCAGATTCTCCTTGGAAGCGGCCGCGGCGGCGGCATAATCGGACAGCGGCCGACGGCCCACTGGGGTGGCTGCGGCGGCGTGGGCGGACAGCAGCGCAGCCAGCGGGCCAGGCTGCGGCGGGGCATCGCCGGGATCGGCCAAGCAGGGCGGTGGCCCGGTGGTGGCGGGCCCGGGTGTGCCCGTCGGGCAGCCCGTCCCAGTGCGCGGGGTCGACCACCCACGAGCCGCGGACGGCCACCCGGGGATGAGCGGCGAGCAGCTCGCCGGTGACCGGGGCGTGGATGGCGACCTGGCCGGCGGTGACGCGCAGCTCGAGGCGCTGCCCGGGCCAGATCGCCCGGGCGGGCACCGAATACAGGCTGGCTTCGAAGTTGATCCGTTCTCTGAACTCGGACATTCGGCTCTTATGGCTACTTAACGACCTGCCGGTCCGGGCTGGCGAGGGCCTGGGCTGCGGGAATGCTGGGATGCCGAGGTCTGGCCCGCTGGGGCGTGGTGGCGGGCCCGGAGCTGGTCCGCGCCCTGATGCGAGCTGCGCCTGGTGGCCTGCCAGCCACGGCCGTGGCGGCCGCCCACCACATCGCAGGGAGCGGCCGGGCCGGTCCCGGCCTGGTGAACCAGGACTTCAGCGCCGAGGTGCCCGGGCAGAAGATGGTCGGCGACATTACCTACATCCCGACGTGGCAGGGCTGGTCTACGACCGTGCTGTCCCTGGTAGGGAAGAGAAGATGAGCGAGGGATCGGTCAGGAACGGCCCCGATGTTCTCGAAGTCGTGCGGCGTTGCCCCCGGCGGGCAGGCGTCCGGCCGATCGTGGCGGCCGCGAACTTCTCGTGAGTCTTGGCCTCGGCCAGTAGCTCGGTGCCTCGGAACTGCACCGCTTTGCGGCGTGCCGCGATGTCGTCCGGGCCGCTACCTGCGGTCTCAAGCCAGGTGCGGACGTGGGATGCTGCCTGCGCGGTCGGCGCGTTCGGCGGTGGCGGTGGCGGTGATGTTCTGGAGCATGCCGCCGAAGACGAGGCCGTGAAACGGCGAAATGGACCGCCAGTAGGCATGACCAGCGAGCCCGCGCGGCCGGAAAACCGCCCGCTGGCTATAGGTGGTCATCCCGTCGTAGTCCTTGCCCACCGACATCTCCAGCCAGGCCAGGCCCGGCAGTTTCATCTCCGCGCGCAGCCGCGGCAGTTTTCCCGGCTCGATCGCCTCGACCCGCCAGAAATCCAGGGCGTCGCCGGCGAGCAGATGCCGGGGATCACGGCGGCCGCGGCGCAGTCCGACCCCGCCGGCCAGCCGGTCGAGCAGCCCGCGGACGGCCCAGGCGGCCGGGAAGGAGTACCATCCGGTCTCGCCCCCGATGCCCTCGATCACCCGCCACAGCGCCGTCGGCGAGGCATGAACGATGCTGTTACGCGCGTCGACGTACAGCGATCCGCCGGCCCACGACGGGTCGGTCGGCAGCGGGTCGCTGGGCGCGCCGGGCGTCGCGGCCGACGACCAGCGGGTGGAGACGGCACCCTCGCGGGTGTACCGCAGTGCCAGAGTGATGGCCTGGTCGAGGGCCAGGAGCCCCTCGGGCGGGTCCTGGATATACTCGGCGATGTCGTGCTCGGAGCAGACGACCTCGTTCCGCAGGGACTCCACCAGCGGCATGGCCAGGCTGGCGGGCACCGGGGTCACCAGCCCGACCCACAGCGACGACAGCCACGGCGTCAGCACCGGCACCGGCACGATTATCCGCGGCGTGAGCCCGGCCACCTCGGCGTACCGGCGCATCATCTACGCGTAGGTGAGCACGTCGGGGCCGCCGATGTCGAACCGGCGGCTGACGTCGGCCGGCAGCGCGGCGCTGCCGACCAGGTAGCGCAGCATGTCCCGGACGGCGATCGGCTGAATCCGGGTGTCCACCCATCTGGGGGTGACCATGGCCGGCAGGCGCTCGGTGAGGTAGCGGAGCATCTCGAACGAGGCTGATCCGCTGCCGATGATCACCGCGGCCTGCAGCGCGGCTGTCGGCACTCCGCTGGCCAGCAGGATGTCGCCGACCTCCGCGCGGGAGCGCAGGTGCGGCGACAGTTCCCCGGCCTGCCCGGAGATGATGCCGCCCAGATAGACGATGCGCCGCACTCCCGCGGCTTTCGCGGCCACGGCGAAGATCCCCGCCGCGGTGCGGTCGCGCCGTTCGAACGACGCGTCCACTCCGAGGGAGTGGATGAGGTAATAGGCCACGTCCACGCCCTCTAGGGCATGCCGCACCGCGCTTTCGTCCGTCGCGTCGGCGGCCGCGATCTCGACCTGGCCCGACCACGGGCGGTCGCTAAGCTTCCCCGGATCGCGTGCCATGCACCGGACCGGGTATCCCGCTCCTAGCAACTCCGGGACGAGCCGTCCGCCGATGTACCCCGAAGCACCGGTGACCAGGCAGCGCGATGGCGATGACATGCTGTCAAGTGTTACACGGGCCACCGGGGCGATCATGAGCGCAGGGGCGGCCGGCCCTGCGCCCTTTCGCCCGCGCCTCGGTCGATCTGGACGTTCCCCGAAGGCTACGAGGTCACAGCCCGGGCCGCGACCGAGACCGCCAGGCCGAGGCGCAGGAGGCCAGGCGAGGCGCGGCGCAGGAAGAGTGCGGTCTTTAGGCCGCGGTTTCCTTCAATGCGGTGATCAGCTCCGGTGCGGCCGCGAAGAACCGGTCCTGCTCCGGCTCGGAGCCGCCGATCTGGACCAGGGCGAGGTCGGTAAAGCCGGCCTTGAAGAAGGCTCCTGCTGCCTCGGCTACCGCGTCTACGGAATCGCCGCAGGGAATTGAGCCGGCCACATCCTCGGGTCGGACGAAACCGGTGGCGCCAGCGAAGCCGGCCGTGCCCGGCAGTTCCGCGTTGACCTTCCAGCCGCCGCCGAACCAGCGGAACTGCTCGTGCGCCCGACCGATGCACTCGTCCCGGTCCGGGCCCCAGCAGATCGGCATCTGCCCGACCTTGCGCGCGGGCCGCCCCGCACCCGAGGCGGCGTCCCACCACCTGGCCAGGGAGCCGTCCGGCTCAACCGCGATCATCACCTCGGCCAGCGGCGCGAACAGCTCACACGACTGCCGTCCGGACACCGCGACGCCGAGCGGCACCGCACGGTCCGGCAAGTCCCAGATCCTGGCCGCGTCGACCCGGAAGTAAGCGCCCTTGAAGCTGACGTACCCGCCGGCCAGCAGGGCCCGGATGATGCTCACCGCCTCGGCGAGCATCTCCTGGCGCTGGTCCGCGCCGGGCCAGCCGCCCCCGATGACATGCTCGTTGAGGTTCTCCCCGGCGCCCAGCCCGAGGGTGAACCGGTTGTCGCTCAGCAGGGCCAGGGTCGCCGCCTGCTGGGCCACCACGGCCGGGCGGTACCGCATCGTCGGGCACGTGACATAGGTCATCAGTTCCGCGTGCTCCGTCACCTGGGCCACCGCGCCCAGCATCACCCAGGCGTTAGGCGCGTGACCCTGCTCATCCACCCACGGGAAATAGTGATCGCTGCTGACCAGCAGGTCGAAGCCGACATCCTCGGCTCGCGCCGCCCACCGCACCAGGTCCTTCGGCCCGGCCTGCTCGGTCATCAGCGTATAGCCCACGTTGGCCATCACAGATCCTCCGTGCTTGTCGTCTCTACCAGGAGCCAAGTGCTGCCCAGCCCGCTGTGATCTAACCGGCGCCGGGGCAGTTCGACGGACGGTTGGCTGCAAGAAATTTTCCGGTGGGAAGTGGCCGCCCCGGCCTCGTCGACCAGCAGGTAACAGCCAGTAAGCGACGCCGGTGTTGACGATCCCAGCGTGACCAGTGCCACGATACTGCTCACAGGCGGTACCTGCCGGGCAGGCCGGCGGCCGCGGGTCTCAGGAAAGGCCACGCTGGCGGTCCAGGACGGACAGGTCGGCCTCTACAAGACCGCGCTGAACACCATGGCGCTCGCGCCGGTGCGCCTGGCGCTGGCGGCACTGCCAGTAATGCGCCGGCGGGGCCACGGCCGGATCGTCACCATCGCCTCGGTCGGCGGCCCTGCCCAGGAAGGCGTTTGACCGCCTGACCACCCTGGGCGGCCCGCCGCGGCGCGCTTCAACGAGCGGTCGCAGTTATCTGGCGTGACTACGCGCCTCAATTCGGCCGGCTGGGCATGTGTCGTCGCCATGGCGAGGGGTAGGGCAGCGGCTTCCTGCGGACAGCCACCCCGCCGCGCCGCGGCACCGACAGGCATGAGGAGGGCTCATGGCGAACAGTAAAAAAGCCGGCACCGACCGCCAGGCGGTGGAGTACGGCGATCAGCGGGTCGAGCGCGGCCACGGCGGCGAAACCCATCAGGTGGCGTCTGGCGACGCGCCCCGGCTGACTACTCAGCAGGGCATCGTGGTCTCTGACGACCAGAACACCTTGCGGGCCGGCGAGCGCGGACCCAGTGCCCTTGAGGACTTCCATTTCCGGGAGAAGATCTTCCATTTCGATCATGAGCGGATCCCGGAGCGGGTGGTGCACGCCCGCGGCTACGGGGCGCACGGGTACTTCGAGAACTACGAGCCGCTGACCGAGCTCACCCGGGCCGACCCGTTCTCCGAGGCGGGCCTGCGCACGCCGGTGTTCGTCAGGTTCTCCACCGTAGCGGGGAACAAGGGCTCAAGCGACCTGGCCCGCGACGTGCGCGGCTTCGCGACGAAGTTCTACACCCGGGAAGGCAACTGGGATCTGGTGGGGAACAACATCCCGGTGTTCTTCATCCAGGACGCGATCAAGTTCCCTGACATCATCCACGCGGCCAAGCAGGAGCCCGACCGCGGCTTCCCGCAGGCCCAGACGGCGCACGACAACTTCTGGGACTTCGTCTCGCTGCTGCCCGAATCGGCGCACATGCTGATGTGGATCATGTCGGACCGGGCCATCCCGCGCTCGTTCCGGTTCATGGAGGGCTTCGGCGTGCACACCTTCCGGCTGGTGAACGCCGAGGGCCGGTCCACGTTCGTGAAGTTCCACTGGAAGCCGAAGCTGGGCTTGCAGTCGGTGGTGTGGAACGAAGCGCTAAAGATCAGCGGTGCCGACCCCGACTTCCACCGCCGGGACCTGTGGGACGCCATCACCGCCGGCGACTTCCCCGAATGGGAGCTGGGCCTGCAGCTGTTCGACGACGACTTCGCCGACCGGTTCGCCTTCGACGTACTGGACCCCACCAAGATCATCCCCGAAGAAGAGGTGCCGGTCCGCCGGGTCGGCCGCATGGTCCTGGACAAGGTGGTGGACAACTTCTTCGCCGAGACCGAGCAGGTGGCGTTCTGCACCCAGAACATCGTCCCCGGCATCGACTTCACCAACGATCCGCTGCTGCAGGGCAGGAACTTCTCCTACCTCGACACCCAGCTCAAGCGGCTGGGCAGTCCCAACTTCACCCACCTGCCCGTCAACGCGCCTAAGTGCCCGGTCGCGCATTTCCAGCAGGACGGGCATATGGCCATGGCCAATCCGGTGGGGCGGGTCAACTACGAGCCGAACTCCTGGGATCCGCCGGGGCCGCGGGAGGACCCGTTGGCCGGTTTCCGCAGCTACCCGGACGGCCAGGGTGATCACGCCGGCCCCAAGCGCAGGCTCCGGCCGGAGAGCTTCGCCGACCACTACAGCCAAGCGCGCCAGTTCTTCGTCAGCCAATCCGAGACCGAGCGGCAGCACGTGATCGACGCGTTCGTGTTCGAGCTCAGCAAGTGCGACAGGGAGGCGATCCGGACCCGGATGGTGGCCGGGCTGCGTAACGTCGGCGACGACCTGGCCGGCCCGGTGGCCGAGGGACTGGGCCTGCCCGGGCTGCCCGACCCGCTGGCCGCCGCCCGGAAAACCATCCGCGACCTGCCGGCCTCCGCCGCGCTGAGCATCCTGGCCAACGGGCCGGACAGCTTCGCCGGCCGCAAGATCGGCATCCTGGTCACCGATGGCGTCGACGGCGACAAGCTCGACGAGGTGAGGTCGGCCGCCGAGCAGGCGCGGGTCAACGTCGAGCTCATCGCCCACGCGGTCGGCGGCGTCGACGACAGCGACGGCAATCACGCGCCGGCCGACCAGAAGATCGACGGCGGCCCGTCCGTGCTCTACGACGCGGTGATCCTGCTCGCCGCCAAGGACGGCGCGCCCGCGCTGGCCGCCCAGCCCGCGGTGCGTGACTTCGTGGCCGACGCCTACGCCCACTGCAAGTTCATCGGCTACACCGCCGACGCCAGCCCGCTGTTCGAGGCCGCCGGGATCGGCGGCCTGACCGACGACGGCTTCGTCAACCTGGACGAACACTCTGCCGCCGACTTCATCTCGCGCTGTGCCAAGCTGCGGTTCTGGCCCCGCCAGGTCGCCATCGCGCAGCGGGCCGGCGCGGCGACGGCATCCGCCGGCCAAGGCTGACAGGAGGAATCATGGCAAACACGGACTCCGCCCGTGACAGCGGGCAATCCGAGGCCGGCATGCTCGGCATCTACCTCAATGACCATCTCGCGGGGGCGACGGCAGGCACCGAACTGGCGCACCGGACGGCGCGATCCCACCGCGACGGAAAGGACGGCGGCACGCTCAGGCGCGTCGCGGCTGAGATCGCGCAAGACCGTGCCGCCTTGCTGGACATCATGGCGGCCCTCGGCATCAAGGTCCGCCGGTACAAGGTGGGCGCCGCCTGGATCGGGGAGAAGGCCGGCTGAAGTTCAACGGCCGCCTCTTCGTTCGGTCACCCCTCAGCAAGCTCGAAGAACTGGAAGTGCTGCGGCTCGCCGTGGAAGGAAAGGCCGCGGGCTGGCGCACCCTGCGGACCCTGGCGGACACCGACACGCGGCTCGACCCAGGGCGCCTGGACGAGCTCATCTCCCGGGCCCGGCAGCAGGCTGACCTGCTCGAAGACCTCCGGGTCGGCGCCGCCGACCAGGTAACCAGGGCACGCTCGGCCTAGCGGCCTTGCAATCCTGGCCCTGGCCGCCGCCGGGTAAGCCGAGCCGACCGGTGGCAGGCCATTAGTGCGTAACCTGGTCGCGTACGCCTACCCCCGCAGACCGGTGCGCTGACCTGGCCGGCGGGCCCGGGACGGCGGTTGGGCTGGCGGCGGTCATGGCCGGTCTCCGGGCGGGAATGACCGACGGCGGCCACGGTTCACTCGCACTGTTCGTCCCGTGGTAACGGATCAGCGATCTGCCTTGCGGCGTTCTGTCTTGCGCGCCGCCCGCCGGGATACGGCGGTGACCGTAGAGTCGGCCTGATGCAGCGCCTTCGCTGTTCGGGCGGATGGATCACGGCGCTTGGCGGCCAGCGCCAGGCGATGCACGAGCGCCCGGGTCAGCGGCAGGGCGATAGCCAGCAACAGCCACATCCGCAGGCGCCTGAAGAAAAATGCCCACATGCTCAGGATCCCTTCGCCGTCCTCCGAAAGGTGCTCCGGCGCGCTACCCTCCTTGTCCCGGGCTAACCACGTCCCGAGCCGCCTGCTACTCCAGTCACACATGGTGACCCGTGTGGGTGAGCGCTGCGCCGGCTTCCACAAGGCCGATCACAAGGAAATCCGCAAACTGTTCCGCAAGTTCCAAGCTGCCGGTGGCAAGGCGGTCAAGACGAAAGGAAAGATCGTCGGGCAGATCATCGAGCTGCTCACGGTGCACACCTATATCGAGAACGAGGTGATGTATCCCGAGGTCTGCGCGTTGCTCCCCGACCTCAAGGACGACGTGCTGAGTCCTACGAAGAACACCACGTGGCCGACGCGTCCCGTGCATGGAGCTAGCCGGCATGCCGGCCGGGGCTGAGCGCTTCGGCGCCAAGGCCACGGTGCTGATCGAGAACGTCACGCATCACATCGAGGAGGAAGAGCAGGACTGGTTCCCCAAAGTGCGGGCCGGCCTTAGCCGCAAGCAGCTTCAGGAACTCGGGGCCAAACTCGAGCAGGCCCGGAAGGAAGCGCTCAGGTCGCCTGCCCAGCCCAGCGCGCTGAAAAAGACAATCGACGCCGTCATCGCCTGACCAGCAGAACGTCATCCCCACCGCAGGCGGCGCACCAGGCGCGACATTCTGATGCTGCAGCACTGGCCCGGGTCAGCATGAATGTGGGCTCAGCATCAGCGGGGAAAGATCACCAGTAACCCCCGGCCGTGGCGTCAGCGCCGAAAATACCGCGCCTCCGCTGGCTACCAGATTCCGTACTGCCAGTTCGCCTCACCGCACTGCGGTCGCCGCCGCACGAGACAGCATCCACGACGCCTAGACTGGCATCCAGCCACAATGCTTGACTTAGTACGCATTGCTTGATATAGTTAGCATAACGCATTCAGGACCCCTGAAAGGGGACCTCACGAGGGAGTACATATATGACCAGCACCACCGAGCGCTACCGCGCTGCGGCGAGCAAGTCGGCCGGCACGGCAGAGAAGATCGCTGACTTCTGGGCGCAGGGTTCACAAAAGCTCAGTGACTACCTGCCTACGGGCCTGCCCCAGTTCGACCTGGTCCCGTTCGTTGAGCGCTACTTCGATCTGGTGCAGCGGACGGTAGACATCAGCCGTGACCTCACCCTCAAGTGGGCAGAGGCGGCGGGCGCGCTATCCGGTGTCGTCCGCGAGCAGGCCGAATCCGGCGGCGGCTTGGTCCGCGAGCAGGCCGGGTCAGCCCGCGAATTCGTGCACGAGCAGGCCGACAAGGCCGAGAAGGAGTTGGCCCGCGAGGCCCGCAGGGCCGAGCGCGAGCAGGCCAGGCACGCCCACGACCAGGCCCGCGAGCGTTACGAGGGCCTGACCAAGGCCGAGCTGAGCGACCTGCTGGACCAGCGCAAGCTGCCCAAGACCGGCAACGTCGACGAGCTCGTCGAGCGCCTGGTCGAGGCAGACAGCAAGTAACCCGCTGCCCGCCCGCCACACCGAGACGCCGGTACCCAGCAGCATCTGCTGGGTACCGGCGTCATCGCGCTGAGCTGCCCGCCGGCTCACCATCGAAGGGGCAAGGGCAGCTCTCCACTGCCGGGCAGGGAGCGGACCTGTCGCCTCCACCCGTGTGGAGGCTGCTAGGTCTGCGAACCGCCCGCCGCTACCGCGGCGCCGCGGTAGCGGCGGTCAGTCATGATGCCGTCAACCGCCAGGTACTGGCCGCCTTCCGCCCGGACCTTGACCCGGACGGCAATATGGTGCTCCTGGGCCAGCGGGAGCGGTCCGCCTCCCAGGCGCCGGCCGAGGACGACGGGCAGATCAGGTTCTCCATCCTGCAGGAGGCCGCGGCGCTGGTGTCCTCGCGGGGCGGCGCCCAGCAGGCCTGTCAGGACGGCGGCCCAGGCAACGGGCGCTGCCCGAATCAAGCCGAGGTGAAGCTCGCCGGCTCCCTGGGGACAGCGCGTGGGTCTGCCTGACGCACGCCGAGGAGATCCTGGTGACCGTCCCAGCGCGTTCATCGCCAGCCACGACGACAGGGGCATCGCCGCGTTCCCGGCCGGCCGCTGAAGCCCCTTTACTATGACCACGTCATTGTCTCCTGCCACGCCGTGGGCTGGTCCGTCCTCGGTGACGACCGCGACCGGCCGGGACGTTACGTCGCTAGGAGGGGCCGACCTAATCGCGCACCTGGGCGGCTGATTCGCGGGCCTGGCCGGTCAGGTGCCTGGCGGACGACTGAGCTTCGTCCGCAACAGTTGAGGCAGCGTCGGCGGCGGTGTCCTTGACCGCCTCGGCGTGCTAGTACGGTACCGGCTCGCCCATCGGACCCATCGCGGACCCGGCGGCCGGGCCGGTGTTCGGCGTTGCGGGGCTGGCACGCAGTGTTCTTACGGCCGGAACAGGTCCTGCCCGGCGGCGGAAGACCGGTTTGGGCTCTGGGACCCGGGGTAACGCGAGCGACACGTTCTTGATCAAGCTGGAGAACTTCCCTGGAAGGAGCGACCATGCAGTACCGCGCCGCCTCGAGCCGGAAAGGGCGGTCCGCACCGCGGCTGGCCAGGTCCATCGGTATCGCCGCCGCCGCGGGGGTAGCGACCGCGGCTGGCGTAAGGCTCGGCCGCAAGGTGCTGGCGACCGCCAAGACCGGTACAGGGCATCCACTCAAGCACCGGGCGCTCGACCTGGCGGCCGGGGCCATGCAGCCGAAATACCCGCTCGACGCGATGAGCACCTACCTCAACGGCTTCCACATGTACGCCGACGAGATGGCCCGGCAGGTGGAGGCATCACATTTCTGCATCCACCTGCGCCATGACCTGCACCAGTGCGTGATCTTCGACCGCAACGCACCCGACGCACGCCTCATCGGCATCGAGTACATCATCAGCAACGAGCGTTTCCGCAGCCTCCCCGAGGACGAGAAACGGCTATGGCACAGCCACCACTACGAGGTCAAGTCCGGCACCCTGGTCGCCCCGGGCATCCCTGATCTGGCGGAACACGCATACTTCAGCGACCTCGTAACGACCTACGGGAAGACGTTCCATACCTGGCAGTACGACCGCGACGACTTCCCCTACGGAATCCCGCAGCTGATGATGGGCTTCACCGAAGACGGGCAGGTACGCGAGGCGTTGATCCACGACCGCGACCGCAGGCTGCGCGTCTCCAGCGCGCACAAGCGGCAGAACCGGGATGATATCCCGACCCCGAAGGTGGTGCCGGGCGCCAACTCCTGGGAGAGTGGCCGGACCGTGCAGACGCGGTTGGAGGAGATGGACTTCAAGCGGTAAGCGGTTCCGCCGGGCGGCGGGAAGCTTGCCGGCGATTGGTTAGGCCGCGACGTTGACGCTGTCTCCGGCTACTAAGTTCGAGCGCCGCTGACTTCATCAGGCTAATGAGGCCCCCGCCGCAATCGTCATCCGTACCGCCGCGCGTCAGCCACGCAGCTGGGCAGGACGTGCTCGCCGTACAGGCGGAGGGTGCCCAGGGGATCGGCGCCGGAGACGCGTGCTGGCCGGGCAGGGACGTCACCCGGACCTCCGCGTCGCCGCGGCTGACGGTGCGCGACTCCCAGGTCGACAGGGCCGGCGGGGATCGGAATCCCTGCCTGTGCAGCTTGTGGGCGGCAGGCGGCCCGGTGATGATCGGCAGGTGGTGGTCCAGGTCGCGGGCGGCGATCCGGTCGAACTGGTCGCCGTGGTGCGACAGCACTACGAAGTCGAGCTCCGGAAGCTGCCCGGGCGACAGCGCGGCTCGGTCAGCCGCTTCGTGGTCACGCCCAGGCCGAGGTAGGCGGGGTCGCCGCGGTGCAGGAAGTTGGGATCGGTCAAGATCGTGAACCCGGCGACCTGGATCAAGGTGGTCGCGGTCCCGAGGCAGGTGATCTGATCGGCGGTGGTCATGGCGCGGATCCGGATGCCCGCCTGGCCGACGGCCGAACCCCGCCGGTTTGCCGGACATAAAGCGGCGACGCGAGGGTAACGCGATCAGCTTGAGGACGAACCTGGCTTGTTCCCGAGCTGGGCGGCGGCAGGCACATGGACTAGGGTCCCTTTCACGGTTGTCGAGCCAGCCGCCCGGTGTTCCGGGCGTACCCAGCATGTCGGCCGACCCGCCGGGACAGCGGGGCCCGAGATCGCGTCCGGCGCGGGAGGTGGGTCCAGTTGCCTGGAAGCGTTCCTGAGCGTGGCGAAGAACCTGGCCTGGACGCGGCCGCCGGACGGCTGATCGCCGACTTGCTCGATCGGTCCCACCTGATGCGGCCGGACCGGCTGGCCGGGGCGCTGGCGGAGGTAGCCCTGCCGCTCGGCGTGTCCGGGGCTCGGGTATACCTGACCGACCTGCAGCAGCGGCAGCTAACCCTGCTAGAGGTCGGGGACGGGCGGGCCCCTGAGGTGCTGGCGATCGACTCCACCCTGGCCGGGCGCCTTCCAGACGCTCACCATCCAGTCCGTCCAGTCCGGCCCGGGCTACCAGCTGTGGATCGCGCTGGTGGACGGCACCGAGCGGCTGGGTGTGCTCAGCTTGACGGTGGCCGACGTAAGCGAGGCCATGCTGGCAAAGTACCGGGCGCTCGCATCGCTCGCCGGAATGCTGATCACGGCAAAGAGCCACTACAGCGACACCTACGCGCGAGTCCAGCGCAGTCGGGAAATGGCCCTGCAGGCGGAACTGGTATGGGCATTCCTGCCCCCTCAGACGTTCGCGACGGCCCGGCGCTGATCTGTACCGAGAAGCTGGAGCCCGGCGACCGGGTACTGCTCTATACCGATGGCGTAACCGAAGGCCGGGCGGCCGACGGCGCTCCATTCGGCATCCGTCCTCGGTCCGACTTCATCATCCGGCACAGCAGCGCTGGCTTGCCCGCCCCCGAGATGATGCGCCGCCTCAACCACGCCATCCTTGACTACCAGCACAGCCGGCTGCGCGACGATGCCACCGCCGTCCTGGTGGAATGGCAGCCCGGCCGTTCCGGCCGTGAACTCGTACCTTGACGCGGTTCCGAGCGCGGCTCGAGGCGGATCAGGCCCGGCGTGGCCGCGGCTACCCCGGGCAGATATCCGGCCGGAAGCTGGTGCTGATATCGGCGGCCACGATGATCTTGTCACCCACGAGATGCACCGATCTGCTGTTCAGCTGAAGCGGCGGGGCGGGAAGGCCGTTGCCCAGCTCGACGATGGCACCAGTGGCTTGGCCGCGGATCTGCGGTGCGATGCAGATTATGGCGCGGTCAGCCATATTGGCGGCCAGCAGTGAGGTAATCACGCGTGGCCCCCCCTCGACTACCACTGAGCGGATGCCTTCGGAGAAGAGCTGTCCCAGCACCGCAGGGATGTCGAGGCCACCCCGCCCGGCCGGCATGTGGCGGACTGCGATGTGACGCTCCGCGAGCGCATGACGCTTGAACTGGTCATTGCCATGGGAGTTGGTCATGAGGTAGGTCGGCGCGTCAAGGTTGACCACCGCGGCTGTCATCGGGGTGCGCAGGGCGGAGTCGAGCACGACGCGGGCAGGGGAGCGGCCGGGTATCGCCCGCACGGTGAGACGGGGGTCGTCGGCAAGCACCGTTCCGACTCCTACCAGCACGGCGTCGCAAGCCGCGCGCAGAGCGTGCCAGATCGCGATCTGTGCTTTCGCATCGGCCCCGCCTGGCTCCGCGGATCCGGCCAGGATCCGGCCATCGAGCGTCTGGGTGTACCGGAGGACGACGAAGGGACGGTCAGCGGAGGGAATGGCGCTGCCAAGCAAACTGCCGACATCTATCGACCGGACCAGGCTCTCAGCAGGTATCTCAGGATCTATGAGGGTTGCATGGCCGAGCCGATCCTGTTTGGTACGCAGATAGCGCTGGTTGCGTAGATAAGGAACCGTTGGTGTCGGGATGACCTGCCTTACCGTGATCCCTGCCGCCTTCAGGCCGTCGACTTTGCGCGGGTTGTTGGTCGCGAGCCGGACTGACCGCACGCCGACCGCCTTCAAGACCGCCGCGGCGGTGTCGTAGCGCCTGCCGTCTGCGGGTAGCCCCAAGCGCAGGTTCGCTTCGACCGTGTTGGCGCCGCGATCTTGTTCCATGTAGGCGCGGAGCTTATCGACCAGGCCGATCCCCCGCCCCTCGTGACCGGTCGCATATACAAGGACTCCCCGGCCTTCGGCCGCCAGGGCACGCAGGCCCAGGTCAAGCTGAGCACCGCAGTCGCAGCGGAGCGAACCCAGCGCGTCCCCGGTCAGGCATTCGGAATGCACGCGGGTCAGCACCGAATATCCGTCGCCGATCTCGCCCTTGACCATCGCCAGGTATACATGGCCCGGCGCGCATTCGAAGGCGCGCGTGTCGAACTCCCCGCAGACCGTGGGCAACTGAATCCGCGCCACCTCGCGAACCTCGATCATGGCCGCGCCTGCTACCCCCGGGCGATGAGATCAACCGTCCTGTTTACCAGTACGGCTCCGGGGTAGGCGCCGGCCCGTGTCCGTCCGAGCGCTCTTCCACACGGCTCCGCGCCGCGTGGAGATCCGGGAACTGCCCGCACCACGCCCAGTGCCTGGCGAGGTAGTCGTGCGGACTGTCTGCTCTGGTATCAGCGGTGGCACGGAGCGGCTCGTCTTCCGCGGCGAGGTACCGGAAGACGTTGCGCTCGACGACACGATCAAGGTCCTGGCGGGAACATTCCGCTATCCGTTCCCCTACGGCTATGCATGCGTCGGCCGGGCCGAGGGACAGGACGGCCTGGTATTCGCCTTCCACCCGCACCAGGACGTCTTCACCGCAGCCGTCGGTGACCTTATTTCCCTGCCTCCCGTGCGCCCGGCCGCGGCTACCTTGTTCCCGTTGGTCGAAACGGCCCTTCAGGTAACCCTTGACGCAGGGGCGAGCTCCCGAGACCGCGTGGTGGTCCTTGGCGCCGGCGCCGTCGGGCTGCTGACCGCGCTGCTGCTGGAGCATTCCGGGCAGCGCCCGCTGTGCGCGGAACCGCTGGCCTGGCGACGCAGCCTGGCTGGCAGTCTCGGAATCACCGCCGTAGCTCCTGAGGAACTCGACAAGGAAGAAGTCCCGCTGGTCATCGAGGCCAGCGGTAATACCGAGGCACCGGCCCGGGCGCTGGACATGCTGGCCCACGAGGGAACGCTGCTCATCGTGTCCTGGTTCGGTGGCAAGCCGGTGCAACTACCACTTGGCGGCGCCTTTCACCGCCGTCGCCTGACGATCCGCAGCACCCAGGTCTCGACGATCCCGGCCAGATTGTCTGCCAGCTGGACGGTGACGCGGCGCCGCGCCGAGGCTGCCCGGTTGCTGCCTGAGCTTCCGCTCGACGAACTCTGCACACATGTCTTCCCGTTCGCGAATGCTGCCGATGCGTTCCGTGCCGTGGACGACAACCCCCCGGGCCTGATGCACGCGGTACTCGACTACGGCGGGGGGTGTCATGACGACGCTCGGGTGGACTAACCCAAAGGACGCGGCCACCGTCACGATCCTGCTGCGGCACGGTGACACGCGCCTGTCACCGGAACACCGGTTCAGCGGGCTTTCCGATGAGCCGCTCAGCACGGATGGCACCCGCCAGGTCAAGGCGGCGGCACATCGGCTCGCTTCGGGGGCGCCCATCGACGCCATCGTAAGCTCGCCGTTGCCACGTGCTGCCGCCACGGCCGCGATAGTGGCCGGCGAACTGGCCTTGACCGCGGCGACCGATGAGGACCTGCGCGAAACGGATTTCGGAGAATGGGAGGGACTGACCATCACCGAAGTTCAGAACCGGTGGCCCGAAGCAGTCGTCGCCTGGCAGCACGATCCGCAGCAGGCTCCGCCGGGCGGGGAGAGCTTCGCCGATACCGCCTGCCGGGTAAACCGCGCTTGCGGGCGGATCTTGCGCGAGCATCGGGGCCAGACAGTCCTCGTGGTAAGCCATATCACGCCGATAAAAATCATGCTGTGCCACGCTCTCGACGCACCGCTGCTGACCTTGTACCGTTTCTACCTCGGCTCGGCCTGCATTAATGAGATCCAGTGGCACGGCCACGAATTCGCAGCTGTTCGTAAAGTCAACGATACAAGTCACCTGATCTCGCCCTGACCGGAACCGCCGAGCACGGAGGAATGATGACCTACGAGGTGGGGCTGAGCCATGAGGTACGCGCCTTCCATGTGATGCCGGGAATGCCGGAGCCTGAGGGCGAGCGGCATCACCATGACTACCGGATCGATGTTGTCGTCGAGCGGCGGTACCTGGACGAGCGGGCGATGGTCTGCGACCTGGACCTGCTCGAAGCCGCGCTGGCCGGTCTGGTCGCACGGATCGAGGGCAAGGACCTCGAGGACGCGATCCAGCCGCCGGACGGCGGTGCGGTTACCGTCGAGGTGTTCGCCCGGTGGGCGTACGAGACGCTGGCCGAGGTAGTGCGCCGGGCCGGCGGCGAGACGCTCGCGCTGCGGGTCTGGGAGTCGCCGACCGCCTTCGGCGGCTACCGCGCCGCTGTCGGCGGGTAGGCGGCCAGGCAGCGTTGCGCGCAGGCCTGCCAGGTCAGCCGCTCGAGCGCCAGCTGGCGGGCGTTGCCGCCCAGGCGCCGGGCCAGCCTCCGGTCGGCCAGCACTGTCGCGATCCGGTCCCGCAGCTCAGCGACGTTGCCCGGCTCGGCGAGCAAGCCGGTCTCACCGTGCCGTACCACCTCGGCCAGGCCGCCGAGCCGACTGCAGACCACGGGAGTGCCGCTGGCCATCGACTCGATCGCCGTCAGGCCGAGCAGCTCCGAGATCCGCACCTGCCGCCCGTAGCAGGTGACGTCGACCGACGGCACGCATACGACGGCGGCCTGCCGGTAGAGCGCGGCGACCTCGGCGTCGTGGCCCTGGGCCACGAACCGGACCCGGCGGCCGCGGGCAAGACGGGCGAGCAGCTCCGGGTAGCCGGACTCCGGTGGCCGCGCGTCGTGTCCCCTGGTGCCGACGACGGTCAGCGGCACGTCCGGCGGCACGGCGCGGATCAGCAGGTCGACACCCTTGTGCGGGGTCAGGCGCCCTACGAACAGCACTCCTTCGCGCTTCTCGCCATGAGCCGGCGGGTGGTAACGTGCGGGGTCCGCGCCGCCGTATACGACCGCTGTTCGTCCCGGCGGAACCCCCAAGGTCGCCGCGGAGAAGCGGGAGACCACGAGGAACCGGTCGAACAGCCGCGGCAGCATCCCACACCACCCGCCGCCGCCAAGCCCGTGGTCCGTGACCGCGAGCGGCCGTCCGGCCAGCCAGGAAGCGACGGCCGCGACGCGGCTTGGCGCGCTGCGCATGTGATGCGTATGCACCACGTCGCCGCCGGCCAGCGCCGCGGGCAGCGCCGGGTTAACCGGGTGCGCGGGGTGACCACGCAGCCGTACCCACGGCCGCAGCACCCGGACCCGCAGCCCGCCGGGCTCGGTGAACGTCCTGCCGGAACGGCCGAAGGTAACCAGCTCACAGTCGACCTCCCGAGCCAGGGCCCGGGCGAGCTCCAGCGGGTACCGTTCTCCGCCGCCGAACAAGCCGTCCACGCCGAAGCAGGTAGGAGCCACCTGGATGACACGCACCGCGTCCCACCGCCTGTCGGTCTCGCTCGCAACCCTGGGTGACCCGAACACCTTGACCGGCGGTTATCTCTATCACCGCCGGCTTGCCGAGTTGGCTCCCCGGCACAACGCACGGCTCGTGTTCGCGTCCTTTCCCGCGCGGGCTTTCCCGTTCCCTGTTCTGTACGGTCCACGCATGCTACGAGCCCTCTCGGAGCAACGGCCCGATGTGGTGGTCCTGGACAGCATCGCGGCGGCGTTCCTCGCCCCTTGCCTGGGCGCCATCCGCGTGCCGGTGGTGGCCATGGCGCACCAGCCGCCGGGCGGCATCGACCACGGCCCCCTCCGGCGGCACGCCCAGGCAGTCCTGGACCGGGTTGCCTACCGCCGGGTTAAATGTTTGCTCGTAGCCAGTCAGCTGCTCGCGGACCAGTTCGGGGCGCAGGGCTTCGCCGGCAAGCTAGTGCTAATACCGCCAGGGCGAGACGTAGTTGGCGGATGGGAGCCGGACCAGTACGCCGCCGGACCGAAGCGGGACCTTCGCGCCGACGCCCAGATCGCGTTGCTATGCATCGGCAACTGGGTCGCCCGCAAGGGCATCCTGCAGGTGCTTGATGCCGTCGCCGACCTGCCGGCCGGGCTGGTGCGGCTCCACCTGGTCGGCGACGACCGAATCGATCCGGGGTATGCCGCGCGGGTTCGCCGCCGGCTAGCCCGCGCCGGTCTGGCCGGACGGGTGGACTGCCACGGCCGTCTCGACCGTCAGGAGGTGGCGGCGTTGTACCACGACGCGGACGTGTTCGTCTTGCCCAGCGTTCGTGAGCCGTACGGCACCGTTTACGGGGAGGCCATGGCGGCGGGGCTGCCGGTAGTGGGATGGCGAGCGGGCAACCTGCCCTACCTCGCCAGCCACGGGCGCGAGGGCCTGCTCGTCGAGCCCGGCGATGTGGCCGGCTTGACCTTGGCCCTACGATCCCTCGCCGAAGATGAGGAGCTGCGAACGCGGCTGGGCGCGGCCGCCCGTCGCAAGGCGGCGGCCTTCCCCATCTGGGAGCAGACCGCCGAGCGGTTCTACGCCGCGGTCCGTCAGGCGGCAGGATCGCCGGGCTGAAGCAGGTCGGCACGGCCACAGCGCGGTGACGCCTGCGGCTCCGGGCTGGCCCGGTGCCCAGGGTCGGGCCCTTCTCCAGCTCGGCCCACCCTGCCCTGGACTCCGCGTGATCCGCGACCAGGACCGTGAATACGTCCGCCATTCTTTCCTCATGCTCGTCGTCGCGTGCGAGATTGCCCGCTCACGCTGCCCGTCCGGGCCGGGGTAAACCGTCACGCCGCGCGGGAGGCGGCCTGCACCATCGGCGTCTGGCACGGCCCGCGGAGGCGGCAGGCACAACCTCGACGAGGTGCTGGCCGCCTCCCTCGATGACCCGGGGGCCCGGCCGTCAAGAGGTCACCCTCAGTTAGCGACGGCGCAGCATCAAGACGACCAGGACAATGATCACAATGAGAACGACCGTTCCGATGCCGATATACATAACTTTCCCACTCTTACGGAGACGCTCGCCCCGTGCGGACGTCCTGGACCCCACTGCCCAGCTCGGTCCGGACTAAGCAGTGGCACAGCCACCACTACGAGGTCAAGTCCGGCACCCAGCTGGCCGGCGATTGGTTAGGCCGTGATGTTGGCGCTGTCTCCTGCGGTGACGGCGAACGACGCGCCACTTACCATGCGGGCCTCGTCCGAGGCCAGGAAGGCGACCACAGGTGCCACGTCCGCCGGGTCGATCCAGGGAACTCCGAGCGGGCTCTTGGCGGTCAGAAGTTTCTTCGCGGTCTCCTCGTCCCGGCTGAGGTCTCCGGTCGGTTCCTGGCCGCCGCTGCCGATCGCCTGAGCGTACCGATCCTCGTGCCGGGTCAGTGCGGTATCGATAAGACCGGGGATGACGGCATTCACCGTGATCCCGTAGCTGCCAAGTTCGAGCGCCGCTGACTTCATCAGGCCAATGAGCCCCCACTTGGACGCCGAATACGACGACCCGCCCTTGGTCCCATGCTCCCCCTGCGTCGACGACGTGATGATGATGCGGCCACTGCCCCGGCGCACCAGCAGCGGAGCGAACACGCGCAGCACGTTGGCGGTGCCATTGAGGTTGACGTCGATCTGGTCATGCCAGTCCCGGTCGTCCATCTCCAGAATCGGCTTGAACGCCTGGATGCCGGCGTTCGCGAAGACGATGTTGGCGCCGCCCCATTCCCCCTCGATGCGCTCTGCCGCCGACCTGACCGCGCCGATGTCCCGCTGGTCCGCAGTGATGGACAGCCAGCGCCCGCCCGCCTCCTGAACGGCTTGTCCCGTTCTGGCCAGATCGCCGGGCGTAGCCGGGGCAAAGTCCAGAATCGGGCTGACAGGTCCCGCTATGTCGATACCCGCGACCGCCGCGCCCCGGCGGGCCAGCGTCACGGCAGCCGCACACCCAATGCCGCGGGCGGCCCCCGTGACCACCGCCACCCGTCCCGTCAGGTCTCCCGGCACCCGGTGGGGAGTTCCATCTGCCATCAACGTATCCTCGCCGTCTCACGGTCGGCTGTCTCGTCAGCGTTACCCGGCTTCCCCGCCGCCAATCGTCATCCGCACCGCCGCGTCAGCCACGCAGCTGGGACAGGACGTGCTCCGTACAGGCGGAACAGGGATCGGATAGGCACCGTAGCGCTGCCGGTAGATTCAGGTAATGAAGAAGGTCCTCGAGCTCCTCGTCTGTATCCTCCATCCCGTCGCCGTGGTCCTCATATGGATCGACTCGGCAACCCGCCGCAATATCGGGGGCGGCGCAAATCTGGCATGGGCCCTGTTCAGTCTTATCCCGCTCGTGCCGTTCCTCTACGTGCTAACAGGTGGCGACCTGTGGTGAGGCGTCGTCAACCCGGTGGATCCTGGTGATCGCCTGGGGTGACAGCCGCCGGCGCTACTGCCGACCGGCTGCTCCTTCTCGATGGCCAGGTCCACCACGACACGCACCCCATCCTCATGGGGAATTACATGATCGCGGCGGGGAATTACGTGAGCGTCAGCCCCTCAGAACTGGGAATTACGTGAGCGCCGACAACCGCTAGTCCCCACCTGGCGCGTACGTATTATTCGAATTCTTTCGAATAATACGTTTGAAGTGGAGCCCCGTTACGGAATCGAACCGTAGACCTTCTCCTTACCATAACCACGGCGCCATGCACTGGGCGCACTGGCAGCACCGATGACACGGAGAATCGCACTGGCAGCACCCGTAGCGCTGTGATTCCCGGTGACCCGGTTCACGAACCGGTCCACGCGGGGCGCAGGCAGCATGCCATGACCGTAACCGAGCGTAGTGGCCGGGACTCCCGTTACGGCGATGCCCGCCGACGTGACCCGGGCAAGGTGGATCACGCTGCCCTTCCTCCGGGCGCGGCACAGTGCCGGACCATGCCGGTGACCCAGGCGCAGTGCCTCCGGCCCGGGGCCGCACGATTACCTGCCTGTCAGCCATGGCCGGGCACTGCCATGCCGTGGTCAGGTCAGCGTCCGCCGGACAGCGCCGATCGGGGGATCGCCCGGCCGCTGGCCCGGCGGCCATGGGCGGCCTGGGGCTGCCGGACGCGGATGCCCGGTCCGCGGGCCCGATCGGTGATTCATTTCGCGATCGGGCGCCGGCAGGTGACGGCGACAGACTGTAACGAACAGTCCGTGATCAGCTAGTTGCAATCCGCGCAGATCGCCGACTCGGCGCGCTTCCGCTGATAACCTCCAGGCCGCGGCCGACGCGCCCGATAGACCAGTTCTGTCTCTGCCGCCGAGCGTCGCCCCCCAGGCGGGCCGCAAGCGGATCGGCCTGCGGGCACCTACGGGTTCAGGAGCGCGAGTCTTGAGGACCACTAGCGTGGTCAGCTGCTGGCGGCAGTGCTGGCCGCCGTGGTGGCGGTGACTGCCGCCGTGACCGCTGCCATGGTTGCGACCTGCGCGTCGTGGACGGCACGGCTCACTGCTGCGGAGGCCCAGTCGCGCTCAGTGACCTGCTTCGCGCGGACGATCAGATCCTTCTTACTCATGTCGAACCGTTCCGGCGGGAAGATCGCCGGCACAGCACCAGCAGCCTGGGTAAGACCGAGCAGTGTCCCGGTGCGCAGGTTCGGTGCCGCAGTCCCACCGAGTACGGCAGCGACGTCACCCCACACACGCTCACGTGCGTCTGGATTGCGCACAGGGAACCGGTTCGGGCGCAGGAACCTTCCGCGGTGAATCTCGACGATGCCCGCTGTGGCGAGCCGCTCATAGAGTTCGTCACCAAGCCCCTTGGCAACCGTCCCGAGAACGTCCTTCGGCTTCTTGCCGACCTTCTGCAGGAATGTTTCGAGCGCTTGGTCGAGGATCGGGTCGCCGAGCGGGGAGGGATCAGCTGGTGGTGCGAGCCGCCCTCGGCCGTCGATGCCGCCCGCCCGTTCGCTGCGAGCTCAGCGAGCAAGCCGCCGGCGAGGGCGATCGGTACCGCCTGGCTACTCGCGAGCCACTTGCCGTCCTCTGTGGTGACCAGCAGCAGGAATGCCTCCGAGATCAGCATGCGGCCGAGTCTATGCCGCGGCGCCGTGCATACCATGGTCGTCTTCCCCGCGCCGTTCGGACCGAGGAAGCCGAACACCTCCTCGTAACCGACCTCGAAGAAACGTCTTGGAACGCCACCCGGTCACCGAAGCGCTTGCTCAACCCATGCACCTCGATTGCCGAACCCCTTGCGGCGCAGGAGGGTCGACGTCGGCGAACGCGGCGATCGTTGTGCTGGCCAGCGCTCAGCGTCCCGTTTGGGGCAGGTCTTGCGGTCTGCTGGTTGCGCACGGCAGAGTGGGGGATCGGTCGGGCAGTCATCCCTTGTTCCAAGGAGTTGGCCTTGCGCGTGTTGATGCTCGCCGCTCCGGGTGCCGGCAAGGGCACCCAGGGGAGGCTCATCGCCGAGCACTTTGGTGTCCCTCATATCGCGACCGGTGACCTGCTGCGTGACCATGTTCTCGCAGCAGACCGATCTGGGCCAGCAGGTCAAGCGGTTTTTGGACAAGGGCGACCTGGTCCCGGACGGCATCCGTGCTGGACATGGTCCGCAGGGCGCTCGAGGCGGCCAAGAAGGACTCTGACGGCTATGTGCTCGATGGGCTGCCGCGCACGATGGAGCAGGCTCGGGCGGTCTACCGGATGACCGTCGAGCTTGACCTGACTGCTGACGTCGCTCTGTACCTGCAGGTCGGTGAGGACGAGCTGATCAGGCGCCTGCTGGCGCGGGCGGAGCAGGAAGGTCGCGCCGATGACGCCGAGAACGTCATCCGTCGCCGGCTCACGCTGTATCGCGAGGTGACCGAACCGATCCTCGGATGGTACGAGGGTCGAGGGATCTTGGTGTCGGTGGCGGCTGACCGGCCGGTCGAGGACGTCACGCGCGAGGTTCTGGTAGCGCTCGAAGTGCTGCAGGCAGTCGTCGGCCAAGTGCCGGACAGCGACCGGCGTTCGATTGACCTGACCGGGCTGGACGCCGCCTTCGGTGCCGCGCCAGGGCAGCGGCCGGCGAGCGAGGACTAGCGGCCGGTTGGGGGCGGTAGGGACCGGCTCAGCCGCTGAGCTGGGACTTGAGCATCTGCTTGCGCTGCTTCCAGGGCCTCACGAGAAGGAGCTGGATCGTCTGCCCTCGTCCGGCAGACGATCGGCGACTGGGACAGAGGCGCGTTGTGAGCGAGCGCGGCGGCGATGAGTTCCGACGCGGCGCCCAGTCTGTAACGATGACAATGCTCAACACCAGGAGGCTGGCATGACCGCTACCACACGCATCAGCAAACTCGCGAACGTCGTAATCCCAGTCGCGGACGTCGACCGGGCGATCGAGTTCTACACCGGTCCGCTCGGGATGGAGAAGCGCACCGACATCCCGTTCGGCGGCCAATACCGCTGGGTCGAGGTGGCACCGGCCGCCGCAGACACGGTGATCGCGATCGCCCCTCCCGGACCGGACGGGGAGACCGGCGACCGGCAGACCGGCATCAGCCTGCAAACCGACGATGTTGACGCCTTCCACGCTGAACTCAAGGCCGCGGGTGTGGACGTCGACGCCGAGGTCAGCCGCATGGGCGGCCCGGTGCCACCGATGTTCTGGCTGCGCGACCCCGAGGGCAATGTGCTGCTGGTCGTCGAGGTCCGCTAAGCGGCGCGCCGGAGCCAGCGCCAGCGTCCACGCGACACGGCGCTGCCGCGCAGCGGCCCGTTGAGGTTTCAGCGCGACACCCCCACTCCGCCCCGCAAGCCGAACCCTCAACGGGAACCTTGCAGATGCAAGACCATGCCCGCGCAGAAGCGTCCCGTATACCCCGCCCGGTGAAGATTCCCTGAAAGGTGCCCTATCCGGGACACCGGCTCCGCCCGCATCAGCCCGGTACAGAACGTCCGGATCCGGAACGGCACCCGACTCGATAACACCAGAGCGCCGGGTCGATCAGATCGGCGGCACTGCGCGCGCACCTCTCGACGAGGGGTGACTACATAGCGTGATCTGGGGCCGGTGCCACTCCGGGATGCCCCCGGACCGGAGCGGCAAACAGGCGGATCGGCAGGGTTCGTGGTCGAATGCAGGTCGTCCGCTTGTGGCAGGTGCCCGTCGCCCGGCCTTCCCGGTTGGCCCGCCTGCAGACCCGGCGGTCTTCGCCCGCTGGCCGGATTCGGCCATGCTGGGTAGCGGATATCTGTCCCGGCTGCCGACAGGGAGGTCCCCGGAGATGATCATTGACTGCGCGCACTATGTGGACGGCCGCAGGCGCGACGAAGGCCCGGTGCCGCTGGCCGAGGCGGCGGCCCGGTGCACGGAAGGCGGCTTTGTCTGGCTGGGGTTGTTCGAGCCCGGGGAACAGGAGCTAGCCCAGGTCCGGGACACCTTCGGCCTGCACGAGCTGGCGGTGGAGGACGCGCAGAACTTCCACATGCGGCCGAAGACCGAAAGCTACGACCAGGGGGTGCGGCTGGTCATCTTGCGCACCGCGCGGTACGACGACGCCGCCGAGGAAGTCCAGTTCGGCGAGATCAGCGTCTTCCTCGCGCCGGCCTTCGTGATCACGGTGCGGCAGGGCGTGGCCAGCGGGCTGCGCGGCGCCCGGCAGCGGCTGGAGCAGCGGCCCGAGCTGCTCGCCGCGGGCAGCGCATCCGCGCTGTGGGCGATCCTGGACCAGGTGGTGGACGATTACGCGCCGGTCGTCGCCGGGCTCGAGCACGACATCGACCAGATCGAGGCCACCGTGTTCTCCGGCGCGGTCGCGCCCACCGAGCGGATCTACTCGCTGCGCCGCGAGGCCACCGACTTCTACCGCGCCGTGCACCCGCTGCTCGCCGTGGTCACCACCATCGAGCGCGCCACCGAAGCCCCGCAGCTGCAGCCGTATCTGCGTGACATCCAGGACCACCTGCTGCTGGTCAACGAGGAGGTCGCCGCCCAGCGCGACCTGCTCGGCACGGTGCTGGAGGCCAACATGGCGGTGATCTCGGTCGAGCAGACCAAGATCAGCGTCCAGCAGAACACCACCGTCGAGCAGCTCACCATCTTGGCCACGGTCTTCTTGCCGCTGACCTTCGTCACCGGGTTCTTCGGCCAGAACTTCGGGTGGCTGGTCCGGCACCTGGACGGCTTCGCCGCCTTCGCCGTCTACGGAATCGGCGGCCTGGTGGTGCCGCTGACGCTGTTGTTCGCGTGGCTCAGGCTCCGCACGCCTCACGCACGGACCGCCGCCGCGCCTGACGGCAACTGAACGCGCAGCCAATACCGGCCGGCCAGCAGCAACGGCGAAGACCACGGCCGGGTCTGCACCCTCACCGGCACACACCGGCTCACGCAGATTGTCCAGATCAGGTCGCCTCACCTGCGCCACCCTCACTGCGAGGAGGCAGCGCATAACGGCGGTTATTTTTGCCTGTTCGCAGCCTGCGGGTGATGCGGGGAGTTACTGCCGGTGCCGGGTCCGCCCTCCGGGAGGCCGCTGTGCTTGCTCTGGCCGCGCCCGACGCCCGGTCTGCCCTGGATCGGGCCTGATCCACCCTGGCTTGCATGCGGGTGTCCTGGCCTGCGGAACTGCGGGATGGAAGCGCTGGCCAGCGCCTCGTCCAGCGGCGTCTCGGCCGGCTGGCCGTTCGCCGGGCCGCGCAGATGGTATTGGATGGCGTCGGCCGGGAAGCCCTGCTCGATGTAGCAGCCGACGCTGGCACCCGGGTCCTTGCGCTCGGACGGCTTGCGCTTGCTGTCGCCTTCGGTCGTCAAAGGGGCGGCAGCCGGACTTGAGGTCCGCGATCCTCAGGTCGTGTCGCTGGCTGGGCGGAATTGGCCCCAGGCCCGGCGGGGCGGCTCGCGGCGGCGGGCCTAGCCTGTGTTCAGCCTGCGGTTGTCGGCGTGGGCGCGGGAGAGGTAGCCGCGCGAGACGTAGGCCCGGCGGGTGCCGCCGCTGCGGGGCTGGCTTCCGCCAGCGCGGTTGTGGTGACCGGCCCGGCGGAGCTGCCCGTCAGCCAGGCTGACCAGGACTGCTGCCAGTAGCCCCAGCCGTTGTCCCAGGCGAGCACGCGCGGCGTGCCGGTGATGGTCACCGGGTCGCCCCGGTAGGCGGTGTGCCGCCACCAGGCAGCGCCGCCGGCGGTCATCCGGACGCAGCCGTGGCTGCAGTTCTGGTGGCCCAGGCACCACCAATCGCCGGGGCTCTGGTGCATGTACTCGCCGCTGTCGGAGATCTGCACGTCGTCGTAGACGAGCTCGTGGTAGTACCCGGGCTGGCCCGGCTTGATGTTAGGCGAGGTCATCCATACCGAGTCGTAGCTGCCCATGGTGAGGTGAACGCCGCTGGTGGTGTAGAAGTCGTTTAGCCGCCCATTCCGCCGCTGACCGGGATCGTCCTGGCGAGCGACCCGTTGATATAAAAGCGGGCCCGATCGGTCTTCAGGTTGACCTTGACGAGGTGCGAATCGCCGATCGTGAACCAACGGCTGAGGTCGCTCCCGCCCCACAGGCCCGGCCCGCCGGGGACGCCGGTCAGGTGCGCGGTGAGCAGCACATGCTCGCGGGCCGGCCAGTAGCTCTGCGTGCGGAAGACAACCTCGCTGTCTGAGGCCCAGAACCACGCGCCGGTGACCGGGACGTCGCTGCCGACCTCAAGGGCATGCTCCACCGCGGCCCGGTCCGAGCGGGCCACGTCGTAGTTGAAGTCGGCGATGATCGGCATGCCGACGCCGACGGTCTCACCGGCGCCGGGAGTAATGCTGCTGATCTGCAGGAGGCGGGCCGCGCTCCTGGTGGTGAAGTGCGTGACCTCGGTCGTCGCCGCGCCCTTGCTGTTCCTGGCGACGACGGTGACAGTGTAGGAGGTGGCGGGCTTCAGCCCCCTTCGCGTCCACCAGCTCGTGCTGCCCGGTCCGTATTGCCCGGTAACGGCGGAGTTGCCGGACGCCACCGTGACCTGGGTGAGCGTGCCACCAGACGCCGTGATCTGCACCCGAGTGTCGGGAGCGACCATCGCCGCGCCGTCGGCCGGCGTCACGGTCACGACCGCGGACGGGGCGGGTTTGCTGGCCGGCCGCTGTGCGACCGGATGCCCCGCCGACGTCACCGGGCCCGTCATCGCCACATACGTAATCCCGCCCGCCAGCACGAGTCCGGCAGCCCCCGCGACCAGCCATCGTTCGTTCCGCACTGCGGGCCTCGCCATCCACGAAGGACCTGAGACCTAGCGGAATAGTACCGGTGCCAGCAGATGCCTGGTTCGCCTGGCTACGGCCTGCACCAGGCTCACGACTCCTCACCACAGCCAGCCAAACCCGGGCACGCAATCGAGAAGGACACTCTGGCGAATAGGCGCTCCGGGACCGTCAGGTGCAAGCGTGACGTGCGGCGCCGATATCAGCCATTTGCGGTGCGCAGTCCAAGCCGAGAAGGAGCGGCTCGCCGCCCTGGTAAACGCTGAAGTCGGCTGGCAGGGACTCGTTTAGGTGCGACGTGTTCTCCCACGACCCGATTGACTGGGGCACCATCGGCAGGCCTCTCTCAGGGTGAGCCAGGGATCTGCACGTAAGGCCGCCCGATATCACCGACAGCAGCGCGGCAAAGCGGCCCGTGTGCCAGTACACGGCGCAGGTGCTGTGCAAGCCAGCTAACCTCAGTGAGGTGGTTCTCAGCGGCTTCCGGCCGATGCGGTCGGCCAGGGCGGTCGCGGGCCCTGCCCGTGCCGTAGCCGCGGTGGCCGCGGTGGCCGCGGCCGGGCTGGCTGGCTGCACTTCACTCTCTTCGCAGGCTGGTCATGCCGGGGGCGCCGCGAGCACTCCTGTACGCCGGTCGCCCTCACCCTCATCTAGCGTGCCGTCCGGGCCGGCGAGTGCCTTCCGGCTGCTGCCTGCCCGCGGCCCGGGGCATCTGGCACCCGGATCAGATCCGCGGGCGCTGCCCGGCGCCGTGCTGATCGCTGATGAGGACAACCGGCGCCTGCTGCTGGTTGACCCATACGGGCGGATCCGCTGGATGTTCCCCGGCCCCGGCGCCCTGGGGCCCGGCCAGGTGTTCGGCCACCCCGATGACGCGTTCATCTCGCCAGACGGCCGGTCGATCGTCGCCACGCAGGAGATGGACGAAACCATCTCGGTGATCGACATCGCGACCGGCCGCATCACGCGCCGGTACGGCCATCCGGGGGTGCCGGGGTCCGGGCCCGGCTACTTTTATCATCCCGACGACGCCATGCTGCTGCCCGATGGCCAGGTCATTGGGGCGGACATCCTCAACTGCCGGATCGTGCTGCTGTCGTCCCGGCGCATCACCCGCCAGTTCGGCAGCACGTCATCGGCGTGCATCATCCATGACCCGCCGCGTCACTTCGCCCAGCCGAACGGCGCCTTTCCGCTCAAGGACGGGCATTTCCTGATCACCGAGATCCTCGGCGACTGGGTCGACGAGATGAGCCTGACTGGCCACGTGTACTGGTCGGCGCACCCGCCGGGGGTCAGCTACCCGTCCGATGCCAACGAGGCGAGCCCAGGCCGCTACATCGTCGCCGATTATTCCGATCCGGGACAGGTCGTCATCTTCACCCGCACCGGGCACCTGGTGTGGCGGTTCCGGCCCGCCGGCGCCGCCGCGCTCAATCATCCCTCGCTCGCGCTGCCGCTTCCCAATGGCAACATCCTGGTCAACGATGACTACAACGACCGGGTGATCGTGATCAGCCCCAAGACGAACCGGATCGTCTGGCAGTACGGCCATGACGGCGTCCCCGGCCGCGCCGCCGGCTACCTCGACAACCCCGACGGCGTCGACCTGGCCCCGCCGGACTCACTGCTGATGACGCACGCCGCCATGATGGGCCGTTCCTGAGCGCCCCGCGGCGCGAAGCGCACTCGCCGGCCTGCCGAACCGAACGCACACGCATGTCACCTGGCGTTTGCATACCGGCCCGGAACGGGCCAGCGGCCAGGCGCTCGGCATGGGCGAGGCTCGCTGCGGCCCCGTCGGTATTGCCCAGGGTCAGCCCGGCCGGCCCTGCCATCACGGCGGCGACCGCCTCGATCTCGCCTGGAGCGGCGTCGCGCGGCGGCCGTTTACCGGCCTTCTATAACAGGTGGGCGGGGATCGGCTGGATGTCGGGGCCGCGCCCGGCGACCGCGACCGTGCGCTCATACGATGCGCGCAAGGCTGCGGCGTCGGCGGGATCGGTGCGCCACGCGATGCCAGCCGGGAGGACCACATAATCCGGATGCCGGACCCAGATCGGCACGTAGCGGATGAAGGTGACCCGCGCCCCGCGGCTGTCCACGGTGATGGTGAGCAGCACGATCATCCCGTCCTGGGAAGCGGCCGGGCAGCAGGCACTGGTCTGGTTGGAGATCAGGTTGCCCTCGCCGAACACGACAAGCTTTCCGTGCAGGACGCGGATCGGCTGGACGATGTGCACGTGCTGGCCGACGACCGCGGTGATGTCCGGTGAGCGGGTCAGCCTGTCAGCCAGGGCGAGCTGGAAGCTGCTGGGCTGGGCGACATACTGATCGCCCCAGTGAATGTTGACGATGACGACCTGCGCGCCGTCGGCGCGGGCGCGGTGCGCGTCGGACAGGATCTGCGCGGCGCTGGCCCGGTTGACCGACCACGAATGAGGCGAGGGGATGCCGTTGGTCAGCTCGGTGTAGGCCAAGAACGCGACGCGGACCCCCTTGACCGTCATGATCAGCGGCGTTTCCTGCGCGGCCGCCGAGGAGAACGTGCCGGTGTGCTCCACCCCGGCGCGATCCAGCGCGCGGATCGTGTCGTCGACTCCGGTCTGCCCCTGATCGAGGGAGTGCGTCGCGGCCGTGGAGCACGCCCGCCACCCGGTCTGGGCGATCGCGGCGGCCAGCGCAGGCGGGGTGTTAAAGGTCGGGTAGCCAGTGGGAGGAGCCGGGGTCATCGGCGTCTCGACATGGCACAGCGCCAGGTCTGCGCCCCGGATGTAGGGCTTGATCTGCGCGAACATGGGAGCGAAGTCGTAGTAGCGGCCACCGCCCAGGACCAGCGCCCGCTCAAAGATCGCCGAATGGATCAGCAAGTCCCCGCTCGCCTCCACCACCAGCTGGACACTGGTGGCAGAGCTGCGACGGTGCTGCGCCGGCGCCCCCAGGCTGGCGTGGACAGGGCCAACCGCGTGGCCACCCGGGCGCGCTGCCGCGGTGCACCCGCCCGCAGAGATGGCCAGCGCGACCATGCCGGACAACATGATCGTGCGCCGCCACCGCCCTGCGGGGCGCGTCCTCCCGCCCCGACGTCGCCGCCGGGGCTCCTCCCAGGGCCAGCGCCTGGGCGCAGCCGCGCTCTGATTCACCATCGTGATCCTAGCCACGCAGCAAGCACGGCAGCCTAAGTACTGAACTCAACCCAGACGAAGCGGACGGTCGTCCCTGGCCGTCCGGACGGCCGGAGCGGCCGCCGATCCGGAAAGATCACTCCGTGCAACTGTCATCCGGGGGTGATATGTCGCGTTCGTGTGGGAGCTGAGGAGCGTCTCCCGGACTCGTGCCACGCCGGCCAGCCAAATTGTTCGAAAAATTGCTCATGAGCTGGAGCCCCGTTACGGAATCGAACCGTAGACCTTCTCCTACCATGCAGATACCGACCTCCAGCGGCCAGGCAGGAAGCTGGCACATAAGCTAGATGAGCTGCGGTTATATGTCTCAACGAGTCTCGGCAGGCCTCGGCAAGGCTGGCCATTGCCACCACCAGCAGTCCCCACTTCGGCTATGCTGTTCCAATGACCGCCAGGCGCAGGCGCGGAGAAGACGGAATTTCTTTCGAACATCGCGGCGTGTGCACGGACCCGGAACGCCACCGGCATTGCCCGGGGCTGTGGCGCGGCGAGATATCGCTGGGATACGCCGAAGACGGCAAGCGGCAGCGGCGGAAGGTCAGCGGCTCGACCAAGGCCGCCGTCTTGGACAAGCTCAGGGAACTGCACAAGGAACTCGACAAGGGAATCGTCCCGAAAACCGGTTACTCGACTTACACCGTACGCCAGGCCGCTGAGGACTGGCTCAGGAACGGGCTTGACGGCCGCTCGGCGAAGACCATCAGGACCAGCCAGGACGTACTGAAGCCGATCCTGAAGGTCATCGGCGCCCGCAGGCTTCGCGAACTGACCGCGGCCGACGTACAGCGGGCACTGGCAAAGATGGCCACCGGGTACTCGCGCTCGACCGTGACGAAGGGCCACCTGGCGTTGAAGCGGACCATCCGGCATGCCGAAGCCAACGACCTAGTGGCCCGCAACGTCGCCGCCCTGGTTGATACCCCCAAGGGCCAGGAAGGCCGCCCGTCAAAGTCCCTCACTCTGGAGCAAGCTGCCGCGGTGATCGCCGCTGCGCGGACCCTGCCGGTGATCGAGATTCACCCGGGCCTGAAGGACGTCCGCCGACCCGCCGAGCTGATGCACGCCTACATCGTGCTGAGCCTGCTGCTCGGGATCCGCACCGAGGAGGCCAGGGCACTGCGCTGGCAGCACGTCGACCTCGCCGACGATCCCGATGCCGCTCCTCCGGTCCCGCCTCATGTAGCCGTGTGGCGATCCGTGCGCCTGCACGGCGAGACCAAGACCGAGCGGTCGCGCCGGACACTTGCTCTCCCCCGGCTAGCGATCCAGGCGCTTGGTGCGCTGCTGGAGAGCCAGGCTGGCGAGCGAGCCGCGGCAGGGCAAAGATGGCAGGACGCCGGGCTGGTGTTCACCACCCATCTCGGGGCGGCCCTGGATGCGCGGAATGTCCGGAAGATGTTCAAGCGAGTATGCACGTCGGCGGGGATCGGAGATGACTGGACGCCACGTGAGCTGCGGACCTCGTTCGTGAGCCTGATGAGCCATCGCGGGGTCAGCATTGAGGAGATCGCCCGGCTGGCCGGTCACGCCTCAACCCGGACAACCGAGGTTGTCTACCGCCGCGAACTGCGCCCGGTGATCACTACCGGCGCTGAGATCATGGACCAGGTCTTCGGTGCCGGGCAGGTATAGGCCCTGATGTCAAAACCTTGACCTGCGCGATATGCCGGTTGCCGATCCTATTCCGGGCCGTTGTAGGGTCCACTTGCCAGCGCGTGGCCACTACGCTGCAGCGTGTTTGGCGAGGTAGCGTTCCGGGGCTTCGCGGGCCAGATCGGAGATGGTCTTATGCCCGGCCGAGGCGACCGCGGCGGCTTTATCACGCAGGGCCGGGGCCCGCCCGGGCCGCGATCTGCGGCGAGGTCGCGGTCTCGCCCGGCACGGCCGGCCCGCTGCGGCAGGCCTGGGGCCCAGGTCTGGTCGAATTCGGGGCATATCGCGAGGGAGCGGGGCATTCACCGTGCCGTCTGACCGAGATCAGGCACCCCTGAGCCCGCAACTGCCGGGAACGCCCGGCGCGATCCTCCGCTCGCAACCGGGCCGGTAACCGATCAGAACGCCCCATAGCGGTTCGCTCATGGCCGGGCTGCGGCTTGCCCGGTCGAGATGCCGTTAGCTGCGTCACCCGGGCGAGGCGGTGGGGAGACCCGCAGCCCCGGCGGCGTCCAGCAGGCGCTTGTCGTATGTCACGAACGCCGTCAGAGCGGGACCCGAGCGCAAGGCTGTGCCGAGATGAATGGCATCCAGGCTGCGCACTGTGACGGGCTTGACCGTCTGGGCCAGGCTCCGGATACGCAGGTCCAGGTCGATCAGCTCGATCTGGTCCAGCACCGGCGGCAGGCGGGAGACCGCCTCCGGCGCATGACGGGCCAGAGCCCGGAATGATTCGACCTCCGTGAGGACCGAGCTGATCCACCCGGTCCCGGCACGCCGATCCAGCCAGCGGCGCAGCGCCGGGGTTTGCGGCTCGGCGTGGGCGAGCTTGACCACGGCCGCCGAGTCCAGGTAGATCATCAGCGCTCGCCGGCCCGATCGCGGGCGAGTTCCTCCGCCACCTCGATGCCATTTGGTTCACCCAGGTCCATCCGCAGCACGGCCCGGCGCATCTCGGCGGCGCGTTCGCGGCGGCTGGCCGCCTCCAGTACAGCCTGCCGGATCGCCGCCGACCGTGAACTGCCGTCGTGAGTCAGCACGTCCAGAGCGTGCTCGGTCTCTTCATCAGTTCGGATGGTGATTGTGTCCGCCATACCGATAATGTAAGACACAATGTCTTACCGCGGCAACCCGGGCTACGCCGCCCACCTTGGTCGGGGTGTCTAGAGTTCCGGCGAGATCGGGCAGGTAGGTGACGTTGGCGGTAGCCTGCTCCCGGTACAAGGCCACGGTCTGGCCCGGCGGGGGAAGGGGCGGCGCGGCGGCCCACCTCGCTGTAGACCGCGCCCAGAGGATGTTCTTCCATCTGGTCAGGCTGCGGGCACCACTCGGTGCTTTACGAACATGCCGAATAGCGGGCGTTGCGTGCCCGCATACTTATGCGCTGGCCTGTATATCCCTAATGGTTGCGGCGATCGTCAATTCAGCCTTGTCGTCCGTACCGGGAGCGCGCCGGGACCGCGCCGATTATCTGCTGTCTCTCAGACTCAGGCGTTGGCGCCGCGCCGAGCACAGATCAGCAGTTACGCGCAGCTACGAACACCAGGAAGCCGCCATCACGATCCGATCAGAACGGCGGCGCTGCGCGCCTGACTGGGCGGATCTTCGGTTACGGATGGTTGAGAGGGTGATGCGGTCTGATAGCCCCAAGATCAAGCTACGCGGCTGAGTTGACCGGCCTTTCTGAGGGCGGCCGGGGGGGCGCGGCGACCGCTGGCGTGGGCTGGGAGAATGCCCACATGGAGCCACGCATCTCGCTGATCACCCTGGGGGTCGCTGACCTGGTGCGGTCGTACCGTTTCTACCGGGATGGCCTCGGGCTGCCGACGACCCGCGAACCCGAGGACGGCATCGTGTTCTTCCAGACCTCGGGCGCGACGCTGGCCTTGTTCGGGTACCAGGAGCTGGCCGCGGACATCGGCCCTGGCTGGAACGTGCCGCGCTCGAAGTTCACCGGCATCACCCTGGCGCACAACGTTCGCGAGCGCCACGAGGTGGACGACCTGCTGGCTCAGGCCGCCGCGGCCGGGGCGGCGGTGGTCAAGCCGGCCGGACCGAGGGCGTGGGGCGGCTACGACGGCTACTTCACCGACCCGGACGGGTACCTGTGGGAGGTAGCGTGGGGAGCCTTCGAATTCAACGACGACGGATCGCTGCGGGTGACCTGACCCCGCCGCCCCGATCCGCCGCAGAGATAACCGTGCATGCTGTGATCACACCGGGCAGGGCAGGCTCTGGCTGGCCGCCGCGCCGCCGCGTTGGCCGGCCCGGCGTGTCACCGCCAGGCCGGGGATCTTGGCGGGAGCCCTCGCGGTGACCGCCAGCACCGCGGATGTGGTGGTCGTCGGTGGCGGCGTGGTCGGGACCGCAATCGCAGCTCAGCTCGCCGACGCTGGCCTGGGCGTCGTGCTGGTCGAGGCCAGTCATCTGGCGGCTGGCGCGTCCGGGGCCGCGCCCGGGCGGCTCAACCCGCCAGTAAGGGGACCGAGCGGCGGGGCGGTCTTCGATCTTCACGTCGCCGAGACTGCGCGCTACCCCGAGCACATCACACAGCTTCGTACGCGGACCGGGCTGGACCCGGAGTATCAAGTGCCCGGCCTGCTGCTGCCCGGGTTCGACGAGGAGACGGCGATCGCCCAGCAGGAACTGTGCGAGGCGTTGACGGCCGCAGGCGTCCGCGCGCAGTGGTGCGATGCCGCAGCGGTCACCGGTCTGGAGCCGCGCATCAACCCCGATGTGCGATCAGCGGTATGGCTGCCGGGCGCTGCCACCGTCAATGCGGCGCGGCTGACCGTTGCCCAGGCCCGGGCGGCCGAACTGGCCGGAGCCTCGATCTGCCTGCGGTGGCCGGTGCACAGGCTGTTGCGGCGAGGCTCGCGGGTCACCGGGCTGACCAGCGGCAGCGAAGAGCTTCATGCCGGGGCCACCGTGGTCGCGGCGGGCGCATGGTCGGCTGCTGTTCTTCGGACGGCCGGGGTCGCCCTTGAGATAACGCCGGTCCGGGGGCAGATGATCGCCGTCCGGCCGCCGGCGGGCTGGGTCAGGCACATGGTAGTCAGCGACCAGGCATCGCTGGTACCGCGGGTGGATGGCTCGGTACAGATCGGGTGGACCTCCGAGGAGGCAGGGTTCGACACCCGGCCAACGCTGGAGGCGATCGCCCGCGAGATCGCCGGAGCCCAGTACCTGATGCCCGGCCTGGGCGGCTTCCCCTTCGCCGGCGCCTGGGCGGGCCTGCGCCCCATGACACCCTCCGGCTGGCCAGCCATCGGCCGCGTGGAGGCGCTGGACGGGCTGTATGCCGCGGTAGGCCACTACACCGACGGGGTGATACTCGGCCCGTCAACCGGGGAGGTCATGCGCGAACTCATCGTTGGCGACGGCGCCGGCCGCGCCGCGCTAGCCAGGTACGACGCCGCCGGGTTCCTATCTGACCCCGCCAGATGACACCACGCCAACAGCACACGCCCGCGCAGCACGCCCCCAGGCTAACCGGCGCCGCGACCTCACGTAGGTACCGGACCCGTGCTGGCCACCTCCGGCGGCAGCGCCGCCGAACCAGCAACCCCGCACCGAACATCCGGGTCGGCGCGGTGCCGCCATCCATTCATCTAGCCAACGGCAGCGATCAGATCGGCGGGCCGGCGCGCGGTTATCAACCGGGCTTCGCGTAGTTGACCGCCTGGCCGCCCCCGGTTATGGGTTCAACGCGCAAGCGGCCGACCCGTATGTTTATGCATCGGCGTCCTCGGGGTGAACTTCCGCATCTGCCGCCGATCGGGCGTGGAGAGGATTTCAAGTACAGCTCGTCCAGCCCGGCCGGGTACTGGGGACCAGCCTCAACGTCCATCACCGACCCGAGGCATCCACAAGCCGCCTGAACCGGGTATACGCCGCCGGGTAGCTTGTTATTCACGTCTCGTGGTAGACTGATCACGCAACGGAACGGGCCGAACGGCCAGCGCGGCCAGCAGCCCGGCAGTCTATAGGGCGTAAGTCCCAAATTGCGGCGAATGCGCGCCCGCCCGCTCCGTTGTGCGCAGGCCTCGCCCCCGGGGTAACGGGGGCCTTTGCGTGTCGGCCCTCATTCGGCCTGGGAACATCCGTGATCGCCGCTGGATGCGGTCTGCTGATGGGCCCGTTCATCCATCAGCACGCTGTCACACTGTCCCATTGGCACAGCCCGACCATCGACCCCTCATGCCGCCGCGAGTGTGTCGGGCTGTTCGAGGTGGCGTGACAACGTACCGCATGCCGCTGGACATAACCGGGCCCTCCCCCCAGGTATCAGCGGAATCCCTACGCGAGCCTGACTGTACCCATGCGCCGGGCGCTGTGTCGCCCGCGTGCTGGGACCCTCAGCCGTTCTCGGCACCTCCGTTCCAGGTCCGAGGTCGCGCCGGTACGTTAGTCCGTAGTCCGGCCAGCCGGCCACTCCGGGAGGGGGAGTGATGACGTTCGTACAGATCATCGAGATGACCACCACCAAGGCTTCCGAGATCGAGGAGCTCACCAACGGGTGGATAGCGGCGACAGAAGGGCGGCGAAGCGCACGCCGGAGCCTGCTGACCAAGGACCGCGAACGCCCAGATACCTACGTGCAGGTGGTGGAGTTCCCCTCCTACGAGGAGGCGATGGCGAATTCGGCCCTCCCCGAGACGACGGCATTCGCCGAGAAGCTGTCGGCCCTGTGCTCGTCAGGACCCACGTTCCGCAATCTCGACCTCGTTCGCGTCGACGAGCTGTAGCTACCGAGTCTGCCCCGATCCTGCGCGCATTCAGCGCAGTGTGCGCGTATCGCTACGTCGCATCACGGACCTGACGCGCTGATCAGCGCGCTGGATTCCAGGGGCGGCTATCGAGCCACAGCGCCCAGGGCTCTATCGTGCCGATCCGGAGCAGTCCGGCTACAGCCCAGGGATCCCTGGCCAGGCGCGCACTGATCTCTTCTTCATCTGCCGCCTCCACTACATGCAAGGTCTGCTCGCCGTCGCCCACCGGGCCACCGAGGATGATAAAGCCGTCATCGACAAGCCCGTCCATGAATGCGGCGTGCTCGTCCCAGCCGTCCTGATCCCGGATCTGGCTGCAGGGATCCCAGCCCGGGCCGTGAACCAGCCGCACCGCGAAGTTAGCCATGGCCGAAGGGTACTCGTGGCCCTACCGCTTTCAGCCTGTCTCTTCCTGCCCGCTGGCTACCGAACGCGCGATCATGCCGCTACTGGTACCGCGATGCGCTGTAGATGACCTCCGGCTGGATTGCGAGGTGGTATCGGGCGTATGGCGCCGGCACTGGTGGCAAGCTTGGGCTGTGCGGACGGACACCGGCGCTGGGACCGAAGTGGTTGGCCGCCTGGCGTCGTTGCGCCAGCATCAGCGGAACGGGCAACGGTCCCCGCACAAGGCGCTGCTGGTGTTGCTGGCCTTGGGCCGGCTGGCCGCTACCGGGTCCAGCCAGCTGCCGTGGTCGGTGGCCGAGTTGGTGCTGGCTGAGCTGATCGCCGAGTTCGGTCCGCCGTCACGGACCGGCCGGGCGCAGAGTGCGGCCTACCCGTTTACCCGGTTGCGTGCTGACGGGGTGTGGGTGCTGGACCCGGACGTGCAGATGGATCTGGTTGGCCCGCTGGCCCGCAGCCAGGCCACCGGCCAGCTGGAGCCGTCGCTGGAATCGGCCTTGCGGGCTCGGCCTGCGCTGATCCGGGCTGCTGCCCGGGAGCTGGTGATGAGCAACTTCCCTGAGACGGTGGCACCAGATGTGCTGGAGGCGGTCGGGCTGGATCCCGGGGAGGTACTCGGCGCCAGTGACCTTCTTGCCTGGCTAGGTGACGCGGTGGCCGGGCGCAAGAGGGATCCGGGCTGGCGGCTCAGCGTGCTCGAGGCGTGGGACCGGCAGTGCGCGTTCTGCGGCTATGACGGGCAATTCGCCGGAGCGAGCGTCGGTATCGAGGCAGCCCATGTCCGCTGGTTCGCCTTCAGCGGGCCGGATTCCCTCGATAACGGCCTGGCCCTGTGCTCGCTGCACCACAAGTTGTTCGACCTGGGAATGCTGGGACTGGGCGCCCGGCTGACGGTCATGGTCTCGGCCCGGTTTACCGCCCGGACCCTGGCTGGGCGCGCCATCTACGACCTGCACGGGCGGGAACTTACCCCGCGGCCCGGCACCGCCGTGCCCGCCCCCCGTCACATCTCCTGGCACACCAGGCAGGTCTTCAAAGGCGAACCTTTGGTCGCCTGATTCCCGGCAATCTGGTCTCAAGGGGCGACCAGCGGTGCAGTATCAGGACAGCCGGGCTGGGCCGGGAAGGTTCCCGGCGCCGATCACCGGCGAGGGGCCGTCCGGGTGAAAGATTGTCCTTATGCCAGCGACGGTGGCCGGGCAGGGCGGCGGCGCGGTGCTGGACGGGGTGCTGGAACGGGTCACGTTCGCCAATCCGGAGACCGGGTACACGATCGCCCGGATCGCACCCGAGCGGGGCGCGGACCTGGTCACCGCCGTCGGGCCGCTGCTGGGCGCGCAGGTGGGCGAGTTCTTGCGGCTGCGCGGGCGGTGGTCGTCCCACCCGAGGTACGGCCGGCAGTTCGAGGTGCACTCTTATGCCACAGTGCTGCCCGCCACGGCCGCGGGCATCCAGAAGTACCTGGGCTCAGGCCTGATCAAGGGCATCGGCCCGGTGATGGCCGAGCGCATGGTGGCACATTTCGGCGTGGACATCATGCACATCATCGAGGCCGAGCCTGGCCGGCTGGTCGAGGTCGGCGGGCTGGGTCCCAAGCGCACCGCGATGATCGCCGCGGCGTGGGCCGAGCAGAAGGCCATCAAGGAGGTGATGATCTTCCTGCAGGGCGTCGGGGTGTCGACGTCGCTGGCGGTGCGCATCTACAAGAAATACGGCGATGCCTCGGTCTGCGTCGTGCGCCATGAGCCGTACCGGCTGGCCGCGGACGTGTGGGGGATCGGGTTCAAGACCGCGGACACGATCGCCGCCGCGGTCGGCATCGCCCCCGACAGCCCGGAGCGGATCAAGGCCGGGCTGGCCTACACGCTGTCCGAGGCGGCCGACGACGGCCACTGCTACCTGCCCGCGCCTAACCTGGTCGCCGACGCCGCGAAGATCCTCGACGTGCCGTCCGAGCTGGTCGCGCTGGGCCTGGACGAGCTGGCCGCCGCCGAGGGAGTGGTGCGCGAGGCGGTCCCCGCTTCGGCATTGGCCGCTCCGCAGGTCCCGGCCGTCTACCTGCCGCCCTTTTATCAGGCCGAACGGTCCGTGGCCCGGGCCCTGCTCCGCCTGCTCGCTGCGCGGGCTGACCGGCTTGCCGCGTTCGCGGCGGTCGACTGGGACAAGGCGCTGGGGTGGTTGCGCGGCCGGACCGGCTCGCAGCTCGCGCCGGAACAGGCCGATGCGGTCCGGCTCGCGCTGACGTCCAGGGTGGCGGTGCTGACCGGCGGGCCGGGCTGCGGGAAGTCGTTCACGGTGCGCTCGGTGGTGGAGCTGGCCCGGCCAAGGGAGCCAGGGTCGTGCTGGCCGCGCCGACCGGCCGGGCGGCCAAGCGGCTGGCCGAGCTGACCGGCCACCAGGCGGCCACCATTCACCGGCTGCTGGCGCTGCGGCCCGGCGGCGAGCCGTCGTTTGACGCGGACACGCCACTGGACGCGGACCTGGTGGTGGTGGACGAGACCTCGATAGTGGACGTGATCCTGGCCAGCAAGCTCATCAAGGCGGTCGCGCCGGGAGCGCACCTGCTGCTGGTCGGGGACGTGGACCAGCTGCCGTCCGTCGGCGCCGGGCAGGTGCTGGCCGACCTGCTGGCCGCCGGGTCGCTGCCGGCCGTGCGGCTGACCAAGATCTTCCGGCAGGCGGCCCGGTCCGGGATCGTGGTCAACGCGCACCGGATCAACGCCGGGCAGCCGCCCGCCCTGGGCGGGTTCGGTGACTTCTTCTGGTTCGGCTGTGAGGACACCGAGCAGACCGCCGGGCTCGTGACCGACATCGTGGCCCGGCGGATCCCGGCCAAGTTCGGCCTGGACCCGCGCCGCGACGTGCAGGTGCTGTGCCCGATGCACCGCGGCCCGGCCGGGGCCGGGAACCTGAACCTGCTGCTGCAGGAGGCCCTGACCCCGTTCCGCGACGGCGCGCCGGAACGACGCTACGGCGGCCGGGTGTTCCGGATCGGGGACAAGTCACCCAGCTGCGCAACAACTACGACAAGGGCGCCGCGGGCATCTTCAACGGCACGGTCGGCGTCGTCACCGGGATGTCCCTGGAAGATCACGCGCTGACCGTGCGCACCGACGAGGACGAACAGGTGGACTACGGGTTCGACGAACTGGACGAGCTGGCCCACGCGTACGCGGTCACCATCCACCGCTCCCAGGGCAGCGAATACCCCGCGGTGGTCATCCCGCTCACCACCAGCTCGTGGATGATGCTCCAGCGCAACCTGCTCTACACCGGGATCACCCGGGCCAGGAAACTGGTCGTCCTGGCCGGATCCCGCCGCGCCCTGGCCGCCGCCATCCGGACCAGGGGCGCCGGCCGCCGTCACACCGCCCTCGCCCACCGCCTGCACCCGCACCCTCACCCCGGCGCCTGAACCGGCGATAACGCTTCGTCCGGGCAGGTCTGTTTGAGGCGCCGCGCCTTGCCGGTTACCGGGTCTGTCCCGGCGTAGACGTGTACCCGGAAGGATCCGCTGGGCAGGTGCTCTATGTGACCTTTGGCGGTGATGGCCATGGCGGAACCAT
Organism: uncultured Actinomycetota bacterium; assembly: GCA_963808615.1. Lineage (GTDB taxonomy): Bacteria > Actinomycetota > Actinomycetes > Streptosporangiales > Streptosporangiaceae > Palsa-504. Next base: position 959,575 of record CAWEGV010000012.1, on the reverse strand, counting down.
AACCCGGTTCGGGCCTTCCGTTCCACAATCCGTTCCACGAAATCGAACAAATGGGTTCGATTTATTGCTTCTACCTGGAGCCCCGTTACGGAATCGAACCGTAGACCTTCTCCTTACCATGCCTGGCGGTTCCGTCTGACGCCATCGCATGAAGTCTGATTACTGCAGTTCACAGGGATATCGGGTATCTGGGTACGTCGCCCTGCGTCTGCCGTTGCCTGGAGCCGTTGTCACTTACTTTGTCACTGGCTCTAGGGCCTTCCTCCCCTCGAAATGCATGATCGTCGGTCCTGGCGAATCCAAGGCCCGGCATGACCATGGTGCCATGACCGGTTAATCCGGTGCCGTAATCGGGATCGGCATGCTTGCCCCCACCGCGGCGTCTCTGGCGATTCTGCAACGGCACCGCAAGATGCTCGCGTCCGCCTCACCCGGCAGGGGTGATGACGGGCCGTGGCGGGGATCCGGATGATCGAGTCATGGCCTCATCGCCGCGTCAGCTGTTCGACGTCGTGGTCGTCGGCGCAGGGCCTGCGGGGGTCGTCGCGGCGCTCCGTGCGGCCCGTCTGGGAGCCAGCACGGCGCTGATCACCCGCGATCAGTTCGGGGGAATGGCCGCGAACGACGGGCCCGTGCCCGTTCGCACGCTGGCCCAGGCGGCGCGGCTGATCCGCGAGGCCAGGCAGCTTCCGCTCTACGGGATCGCGGGCGGCGAACCCTCGCTCGATTACGCCCGGCTGCTAGCCCGCGTCCGCGACGTAACCGCGGACGCACGCCAGCACACGCTGCTGCGCGACGATCTGGAGCGCGCCGGGGTGGACATCCACGAGCAGGCCGGCACCGCACGATTCGCCAACGCCCACACGGTGGAAAGCGACAATGCGCCGCCGCTCCACTCCGGCAAGGTCATCCTCTGCACCGGAGGAGCCTCACGGCCGCTGGCGGTCCCCGGCTTCGACCTGACCGCGACACACAGCGACGCGTGGCACCTTTCCTCGGTGCCGCCGTCGCTGATCGTGATCGGCGCTGGCGCGACCGGCGTGCAGGTGGCATCGATCTTCAACGCGTTCGGCTCACGGGTCCATCTCGTTGAGATCGCTCCCCGCATCTTGATGAGTGAGGACCAGGAGGTCTCCGAAACGGTCACTGCCGCCCTGACGGCGTCCGGCGTCCAGGTCGTCGCGGACGCCGGTACGATCGACCGCTTCGAGCGCTGCGCGACCGGCGTGCGGCTCATCCATTCGACAAGCGACGGGCAGCACAGCATCGACGCCGCGCTCGCCGTGGTCGCGGCCGGATGGGTCGCGGCCACCGCCGGGCTGGACCTCGACCGGGCCGGGGTGCAGGCGGACCGGCGCGGGTACGTCCAGGTCGACGCTCAGTTGCGCACGACCGTGCCGCACATCTTCGCCGCCGGCGACGTCACCGGGCGCGCGCTGGTCGTGCACGAGGCGGTCCGCCAGGGACTAGTGGCCGCGACCAACGCCGTCCTCGGAGCAACGACGGCCCTGTCTCCCCAGGTGAGCCCGATCGGCAGTTTCACTGACCCCGAGTACGCCTCGGTCGGGCTGACCGAAGCGGCCGCACGGGAGAAGCACGAGGTGGTCGCGGCGGCGGTGCGCTTCGACTCGCTCCCGCGATCGATCATCGATGGCCGCCAGACGGGGTTCTGCAAGCTGCTCGTCGACCGCGAACTCCATACGATTCTGGGCTGCCACGTCGTGGGGGAGCGCGCGGTCGAGCTTGCGCAGCTGGCGGCGACAGCGATGGCCGCGAAGATGCCCGTCGAGGAACTGGCATTGGTCCCGTTCTCGTTTCCCACGTACGCGAACGCCTTGGGCCGTGTGGCGATCCTCGCCGCGATCGAACTCGATCACACCGGAATGTGGGCGGTCGATCATCTCGAAACGGCAGTGGAGGCGGGCGTTGCCTGAGCTCGCTGCGGGCGCACGCGGTATCACGACCACGCCCTTACCGATAGGAGGAAGATCTTGGCAACCCCTTCAGCAGGAACGCCCCGGCCGGGCGTCCGGGTTGGCTCAGCGAGCGAGTTCAGCTTGTTCTTCCGCGTCCGGCCGGGCCACGAGAATGACCTGCGGGAAGCGGTCCGGGCGTTGCAGGACAGTCCGGGCTACCGGCCGGGGGACTACGACCTGCCGATCGCGAGCATTCACGAAGCCAGGTTCGTGCTGTTCGACGATGACACCCGGTTGCTGTTCGCGACGAGCTTCGATGGCCGGTGGGACGCCTACATGGAGGACTTCGCGGCCAAGCCGCTGCAGCTTTTCGACTCGATCTTCCGGCACGTCGAGGGATACGAGGGTCTCCCGGACCTCACCGCGGTGAAGGAGTTCATCTTGAGCGCCCAGGTTACCGCCGGAGCCTACGCCCGGAATTACCCCGGCACGGTGAAGGAGATCCGCAAGGCGCTGCGGGTCAACGAGGCCTTCCAGCAGGTGCTCGACGATCCCGGCGCCGCAGACGCGCTGCGCCACCCCGCGCTGAAGCCGCTGCTTAACGAGGCCGCAGACGCCTAGGTGAGCCGCCGCGAACGAACCGTGAACCCAACCGAAGGCGGGCGATGTCGCATCACATCTCCGGGCCGCGCGCCGTGGCCGAGCCGATCGCGGACATCACTGACCTGTACGCGTTCCCGAGTCCCGAGCGCTCGGGCCGGCTCGTCCTGGTGCTGAACACGCTGCCGTTCGCGCCGCCGTCGGCGGCGTTCTCCGACGGGCTCATCTACCGCTTCCGGCTGCGGCCGCTCACCGCGAACATCCAGCAGGATGGGGCGCCGTTCGCCGTGGGCGGCGAAGAGATCGTACTCGACTGCGTGTTCTCGGCCCCCGGGAGCGGACACGGCGCGGACGCCCCGGAGCAGGAAGGCACGTGCGCCACACCGGCGGGCGAGACGGTCTCGATAAGGGTGAACGACGAGTGCGGAGGACGGGCCCACGGCGTTCGCGTGTTCGCCGGCCCGCGGTGGGATCCGTTCATCATGGATGCGCCGGCCACACTGAAGACGATCGCCACGGGCAAGCTCGCGTTCACCGACCCGGGCGCGATCTACCTCGACGGTAAGAACGTTCTCAGCCTGGTGGTCGAGGTCGACCGCACCGTGCTGCCCGGCTTCGCCGAGCTGGTCGGCGTGGTCGCGGAGACCCTGACGCGCGGCAGCCTCAACGTCCGCCTCGAGCGCGCCGGGCGGCCCGAGGTGCCCAACCTGATGCTGGCGCCGAAGCAGTTCGACCCGGTGAACCGCGACCTCGAGATCCGCGACCTTTACAACATGGACGACGCGTTCGACCTCAGCCACGCCTACGAGAGCGCGTACCGGGCCAGGCTGAACGCGAACCTGGCGTTCTGGGACGGCCTGGACGGTAAGACCGACTGGCCGCCTCGCGAGGATGGCGCGCACCCGCTGACCGAACTCATCCTGGCGGACTTCCTCGTCCTCGACGTCACCAAGCCGTACGCGGAGCAGGGTTCCTTCCTGGAGGTCGAGCTCGCCGCCCGGCGCGGGGAAGCTCACCGGACCTGCGGTGGCCGGGCGCTCAACGACGATGTGATGGACACGATCTTCACGCTGCTCGTGAACGCGGGGAGCGGACCCGTCATCCGCGACGGCGTTGACCAGGCGACGAGCCCTGCCTCGCGCGCGTTCCCCTACCTGGCGCCCCCGAATCCCGACCCCCCGGAGGCTCCCGGCCATGTTTAGCGACCGAACGGCCGCAGACACCGTGACGACCGCGGCGAGCACTGCTCTCGAGCTCGATGACATCCAGTTCGGAATGCTTCACCAGCGGCCGACCTCCTACGTCGGCACCTACCTCCTGCTTCGCATCGACAACCGCGAGGCGGGACGGAAGCTGGTCCAGCGGCTGCTCCCGGTGATCGAGTCTGCCCGGTCCTCATCCGATCCGGCCCGGAACGCGTGGGTCTCGGTGGCGTTCACCTATCAGGGACTGAAGGCGCTGGGGGTGCCCCAGGACTCGCTCGACAGCTTCGCGCCGGAATTCCGGCAGGGCATGGCGGCCCGCGCGGCGGAGCTAGGCGATGTCGGCGACAGCAGCCCCGAGAACTGGGAGAAGCCGCTGGGAAGCCCAGAGGCCCACGTCGCGCTGTCGGTGCTATCGCCCGACGCCGCGCGGCTGGAGAGCCTGGCCGAGCGGGCCCGCCACGCGCACGAGCAGCTAGCCGGTGTCGAGGTCATCTGGCACCAGGACTGCTACCAGCTCCCGACGGGGCGCACCTCCTTCGGCTTCAAGGACGGAATCGGGCAGCCTGCGGTGGAAGGAAGCGGAATCCCCGGCTCCAACCCGGACGAGCGGCCGATCAAGGCGGGGGAGTTCATCCTCGGATACCCGGACGAGACCGGAAGCGTGGGGCCGATGCCGACCCCCGAGGTCCTCGGCCGCAACGGCACCTACCTGGTCTTCCGGAAACTCCACACCCGGGTGGCCGCATACCGGCAATACCTTCACGGCAAAGCGGCGAGCCGCGAAGAGGAGGCGCTGCTCGGCGCGAAGATGGTCGGCCGCTGGCAGAGCGGCGCGCCGCTCGCACTATCCCCCGAGCAAGACGATCCCGATCTCGGCGCGGACCCAGGCCGCAACAACCGCTTTGGCTACACCGATGATCTGCGCGGCTTCAAATGTCCGGCCGGCGCGCATGTCCGGCGTGCGAACCCCCGCGACGCGCTCGATCACGAGATGAGCGTCGACGTCCGCCTCCACCGCATGCGGCGGCTCGGCACGAGCTACGGCCCGATGCTCCCCGAAGGCGTCCTCGAGGACGACGGCGCGGACCGCGGCATCATCTTCGTATTCGTCGGAGCTCACCCCAAGCGCCAGTTCGAGTTCGTGAAGACACAGTGGCTGAACGACGGCATCTTCATCGGCGCGCCCGCCGAGAAAGACCCGCTCACCGGAGCGAACGACGGAGCGGGCACCTTCACCATCCCTCAGCGGCCGATCCGCCGACGCCTGCAGAGCCTGCCGCCGTTCGTGATCACCCGCGGCGGGGAGTACTGCTTCGCCCCGGGCCTGCGGGCGCTGCGCTGGCTGGCGGAACTCGACACCCAGAACGGCTGAACAGGAAGGAAGGAGAACGTGGCAACGAGCCCAGCACGCACCGACCGCTGGAAGGCACTCGACTTCGGGCCGCCGCCGTCGGATGCCGAGGAACCTGACCTGCCCGTGCTCGTCGAGTACACGCAGGACGAGAGGGTGGCGGTCATCACGCTGAACCGGCCGCACGCCGACAACGCGATCACCACGGCGCTGGGGGCGCGCCTGACCGAGATCCTGGAGACGATCGCGGTTCGCCCCGCTGTCCGCGCCGTCATCCTCACCGGAGCCGGTCGGCGGGCCTTCTCCGTCGGCAGCGACCTCCGCCAGCGCAAGGACATGACCAAAGAGGACTGGCTGCGGCAGCGCCAGGACTTCGACCGGACCCTCTACACCATGCGCCAGCTGCGGAAGCCGATCTTCACCGCCGTCAACGGCATCGCCTACGGCGGCGGCTGCGAGCTCGCCCAGAGCACCGACTTCATCATCGCATCCGACAACGCCACCTTCGGCCAGCCTGAGGCGATGCTCGGCCTGGCGGCCGGGGGCGGCTCACCGGCGCTGCTCCCGCGCCTGCTCCCGCCGGGCAGGGCCATGCAGATGCTGATGACCGGCGATCCGATCAACGCACAAGAGGCGCACCGGTTGGGCATGGTCAACGAGCTCTACGCTCAAGATGAGCTCATCGACGCCGCCCACCGGATCGCAGGGAAGATCGCGAGCAACTCGCCCACCGCAGTACAGGCCGTCAAGCAGGCGGTCCGGATGGGCCAGGGCGAGCCGATCGAGCAAGCCATCGCGATCATGATGGAGGCACACTGGCGCTCTGCCGTCCATCCCGATCGCGCCGAAGGCATCGGCGCGTTCAACGAAGATCGCGAGCCCACCTTCGCCGATCCCGACCATTGATCTGCCCCACATAGGGGCAGATCACCCCGGGGGCTGGGAACACGGTGACAGTGAAGTGCAGCGCATTGGTGCGGGTTATGGACGTTCCGTTTGATCGGCCCCTGCGTACTGACATCCGGGTCCGGCAGAACCGACGCCGTTCTCCAGGCAACGGAGAAGGGCAGCGGCCGAATCCGGGTACATCGGGCTGTTCCAAGCCTGACGCCGTCGCTTTGAGCCTGATTACCGCAGGCCAGAGGGACGCCGGTGTCTTAGATACGTCGCGCCGTGCCTGCCGTCAGCTAGCGCCGGAAAGACACCATACCACTTGGCTAGTCACTTGATCTTGAACCTAAAATCGAAATCAAAACTGAAAAATCTTGGTGAGCTGGAGCCCCGTTACGGAATCGAACCGTAGACCTTCTCCTTACCATGGGCATGAGATACGACTTATTGCCTTCCGCTGACCGGCAAAGGCTTGAGCGGAAGATTCACTATACCTGCGGCTTCGTAGGCCTGACGGGTCTGTGAGTGCCTGGGTGACCGTGGCCGTGGTCACCACCGATAGTCCCCACCTCGGGTAGACTGTTCGCATGGCTACCAGGCGCAGGCGCGGCGAGGACGGAATCTCGTTCGAACATCGCGGCCCTTGCAGGGACCCGGAACGGCACCGGCGCTGCCCGGGGCTGTGGCGCGGCGAGGTCACGCTCGGCTATACCGAAGACGGGCGGCGGCAGCGGCGCAAGGTCAGCGGCACGACCAAGGCCGCCGTGGTGGACAAGCTCAGGGAGCTGCATAACGACCTCGACAGGGGGACGGTCCCGAAACCAGGGTACGCCCGCTACACGGTACGCCAGGCCGCCGAGGACTGGCTGGCGGACGGGCTGCAGGGCCGCTCGGCCAAGACGGTCACCACGAACCGGAATGTGCTGGGCCCGGTCCTGGCGGTCATCGGCCGCCGCAAGCTCCGTGAGCTGTCCGCGGCCGACGTGCGCCGGGCCCTGTCCGAGATGGCCGCCGGGTACTCCAGTGCCACGGTGACCAAAGGTCACCTGGCGCTCAAGCGCGCCATCCGGCACGCCGAAGCCAACGACATCGTGGCCCGCAACGTCGCCGCCCTGGCCGACACCCCCAAGGGCCAGCACGGCCGGCCGTCCAACTCCCTGACCCCGGGCCAGGCGGCGGCGGTCATCGCGGCAGCCCGGACCCTGCCGGTGACCGAACTGCGGCCCGGCCTCAAAGACGTCCGCCGGCCCGCCGCGCTGATGCACGCCTACATCGTGCTCAGCCTGCTAGTCGGGGTCCGCACCGAAGAAGCCCGGGCGCTGCGCTGGGCTCACGTCGACCTGGACGGCGACCCGCACGCCCGGCCCGCCGTGCCGCCCCACGTGGCCGTGTGGCGGTCGGTGCGCATGCACGGCGAGACCAAGACCGAACGCTCCCGCCGCACCCTGGCCCTGCCCCGCCTGGCGGTCGAAGCGCTCCGCGAGCTCCGCCAAGCCCAGGACGGCGAGCGGCTCCAGGCCGGGGAAGGCTGGCAGGACACCGGGCTGGTGTTCACCACCCATCGCGGCGCCGCCCTGGACGCGGGAAACGTGCGGAAGATGTTCAAGCGGGTGTGCACTGAAGCGGGGGCTGGTGACGGCTGGACGCCGCGCGAGCTGCGGACTACGTTCGTCAGCCTGATGAGCCATCACGGCGTCAGCACCGAGGAGATCGCCCGGCTGGCCGGGCACGCCTCCACCCGCACCACCGAGGTCGTCTACCGCCGCGAACTGCGCCCGGTGATCACCACCGGCGCCCAGATCATGGACCAGATCTTCCCAGCAAGCTAGCCCTGCACAACCCGGAAATCGTTGGCAGGCCGCACGGGTCACTCACATCACAACCCCGCGGGAGATGTCACAGGGGCGGGCCATGCCCCGCGCCTGCCGCAGCAAGCCCTTAGCAGGTCGAGGGCATTCGTTGTCCTGGGCTGCCAGTGGCATCCGCCTGCCAGCGGTCATGAAGCCAGGCCTGAGAACCATCACAGAAGGTGAACACGCGCCGGAGCTACCGTCGGGCCAGACCACGCCTCCCTGCCGATTTTGTGCGGCTTATTGCCGGCCAGGCTTGGTGGGCGGTCGCACGCAAATCGTCCAGTTCGGGGCGTGCTGCGTCCTTGCTCGGCCACTTCTCTTTTGCGGTAGCTGCCAATCTCCGCGTTCCCCGCCGGATGCCCGTGTTCGCGGTGTCACCTTGGCGGCTCAGGGGGTGAGCGGCTCGTCGGGCTCGCCGCCGGGCGGGTGCGAGCGGGGCCCGTGCGTGGCCAGCGTCTGGAGGACGGACTGCGCTTCGGCGTGGGTGAAGGCAAGGTCGGCGGGCTGGCGGACTTCCCGCTCAGCGTCTGCGACGATGATGCGTGCCTGTTCTTCGATCGCCGCGCGCCGCTCGGGGTCGTCTGCGGCCACGGCAGCGCAGCTGCTGAGCAGCCGGAGCAGCGCGTGGGCGACAGTGGGCTCGCTGGCGCCGTACCGGCGGATCAGCCCGCACATCACCGCGAGGTATTCCCCGAACCGCCGTCCGGGGACGATCACCGCCGCGCCGCTGCCGTCCCGGGCGACATGGTTTCCCAGCGGCCGCTGGGCCAGCGCGCAGAAGATCACCGACAGGTGATCGACGGCCTGGACCGCGGTGTAGGGATCGTTGACCGCCGGAGACAGTGCCTTGCACGCCACGTCGACCAGCTGCCGGATCCCGAACGCGGCGTCCTGCTGCAAGGTGCGCTCGAACCCGATCCGCACCCCGGCGCCCAGGACCCGGGAGAAGGCCTGCGGGTCCGGGGCAGGATCACCCGGGGAGGCAGGCCAGATCCACGCCAGCGTGGTCCCGGAGACCACGTGCTCGCCGATCCGGGGCCGCAGCCGCAGGCAGACCCCGTGCCGGGCGGCGTGCGACAGCAGCACGCCGGGACGGACCGCCTGGACGTACCCCGAGCGCCGGGACGTAACCGGCACGGCCCAGGCCGGCACCGCGGGCGTTTGCTGGCCGCCGGCCAGCAACCCTCCGTCGATCACCGCCAGGGTGTTGCGCTGCACCCCGTTCATGATCGCATCGACCTGGATCGAGTGCACGAAGTGATCGGCGAAGAACACCAGCAGGCCCAGGCTGACGAACAGCAGCACGATCGCGCCGCTGACCGCGAGCCGGGGAAACGCGGCGGTGCGGTTGCCGCCGGAGACGCCGACCGTATAGAGCCCGGCTGCGCTGTAGGCGAAGGTCGCCACGAACGCGCTGAGCACGACCTGGTTCGGCCGGTCCCGCAGAAAGCTGCGCAGCAGCCGCGGCGAGAACTGGGTGGAAGACAGCTGCAGCGCTACCACCGTCAGGCCGAGTAGCAGCGCGATGACGGTGACCATCGTCCCGGTAATCCCGAGCAGCAGGGTCCGGGCGTCATCCGGGGTCCCCTGAAATGCCAGCGGCGAGCGCGGCCCGATGCTGACCGATGACAGCAGCGTCCCCGCGGCCAGGGCGGCCAGCACGGACAGCGTGGGCAGCACCCACAGCGAACCGCGCACATATTCTCTCAGCGCGCCACGACCCACCATGCCCACCTCCGCAATCCCATCCAGACCGCACGTCGGCCTACCCGGGCGGACCAGCTTCCGGAAAATACGAGCCAACGCTAACCACAGCCTGGCGCTGGCCGGTCTCCGCTAATTAAAGCGGCCGCAACGGTAGTGAGCCGCCCGGCTCGGAAGAGTTTGTACGGACGTCGACAGCACCCAACTCGCCGGTCACGCAGTCTGCCGCCGCCCCGGGACGCTGCACGCCTCGACACCAGGGGCCTACATGGCTCACACCACGCCGCCAGGCAAGGCCGCTGAACAGATCGTTCTTTCAGCCTGGTCGCATAAACGGCCTGAAGATTCAGTCGACCCCAATATCTGGGCTCTTGATCCCCAGCAGTCCCAGATCTTCCAGCGCTCGAGCTCTGACCGGGGGTTGTGCGACAGGCTGCTTTATGCACGTCGCGGCGTAGCTGAACGCGCTTTGCTGCCGGCACGCCGATCAGCGCTACGCGGGCTGGCTCCTGCTGGCTTCTGGCTACGCTCCGTCACCCCAAGAGGACGATCCCCAATCGTGCCGTGTAGGTGATCGAAGATCACCTACGCCTTGGCTTCATAGTGCGTGATAAGTCGAGGCGTAGCGCTTTCCAGGCCTGGAGTATCACGATCAGCTGAGCCGGGTAACCGCCGCTCATTGGCTCGGCAGGGTTATGCTCAGTGTCAGGTGAGCCGGGAAGCCTGGTCGGCACGACGCTGTGATGGAACGTCCAGAGACTCGTCCGCTAGGAGCCCGCGATGACGGCCAACGCACCTTCTGATGTTTCACTGGCCACGAACACCGTCACACTGCCATCCGCTGCCGCGGTTCACGACTCGCCTTGCTGTGGCAAGGGGGGGCGCCGGCATCGTTGAGGCCGCCTGGTGGCGTGCCTGCCCGCGAGGTGGGGAGTTGCGCGGATGACTGTCGTGCCCGCAGCAGTTGCTTTCCTGGCCGCGGCGCTGGTGAGCCTGGCGGCTAGCTGGCTGCTGGTTTCGCGGCTTGAGCGGGTCGGCGAGCGCTTGGGCCTGTCGGAGGCGGTGCTGGGCATTGTCGCGGCGATGGCGGCAGACGCGCCGGAGGTCACGGCCGCTGTCACTGCGATGGCCAGTCATGAGCAGCGGCTGGGCGCCGGGGTCATCATCGGATCGAATGTCTTCAATCTGGCCGCTCTGCTTGGCCTGGGTGCGGTGGTTGCGGGGCGCATCGGGCTGCATCGCAAGGTTGTGCTGCTCGGCGGGACCGTCGCGATGTGCGTGGCGGGTGTGTGCCTGGCGGTGGTGGCGGGTCTTGTGCCGCCCGCCGCGGGCTGCCTGCTCGGGCTTCTTGTCGTAGCGCTGTACGGGGTTGCCCTGGGTGCTTCCGATCGAGGTCTTGCGCGTCTGCGGCTTCCCCGGCGGTGGATCGCCTGGCTGCGGTCCGCGGTGACCGAAGAGGAGGCAGAACTGGAATCGGCGATCCGGCCGGCGCCGGGACGATGGCCAGATGTGGCTATCGCTGCTGGGTCGCTGGTCGTCGTGGTCGCTGCCAGCGTGACGATGGAGCGGGCTGCGTCGGCGCTCGGGAACCGCTTCGCTATACCGGAGATCGTGGTCGGTGGTCTGGTGCTCGCGGCGGTGACGAGCCTGCCGAACGCGGTCGCCGCGGTGTACCTGGCGGCTCGCGGGCGGGGCGCGGCGACCTTGAGCACGGCCCTGAACAGCAACACCCTTAACGTGGTCATCGGCCTGCTGATCCCCGCGGCGTTGATTGGGCTGGGTCGGCCATCGGGCCAGACCATCCTGGCCGCCGTGTGGTACCTCGGTCTCACCGCGGCGGTACTTGCGTTTGCCTACCGTGACCGCGGCCTATGGCGTGTGACCGGCATCTTGGTCATTGCGGCCTACGTTGTCTTCGCCGGATCGATTCTCGGCCTGGCGTACGCGGGGCCACAGCATGCGCGCATCGCGATCGTGGCTGGCCTGGCCGTTGCTGCCGTGTTCGGAGCACGGCTGGCACTTGGCCGCCATCCAGATTCCAGCAATGATGAGCCGGGCCAGTCCCCCCAAGGGCCGACCGAGGGGAATCCTGGCGGCCAGATCCAGGGCGAGCCGGTCGAAGTATCGGGCAACGGCAGCGCTCCGGGAAGCGCGGGTGCCCGGATACCCGGCCCCTCCCGATCCGGGAGGGGGCAGGAGTCTTTGCTGGCAGGCTGGCCGGTCAAAAGGCTCTGGGTCCTCGGCCTGGAAATCTCCGTCATCGTGGCGGCCATCGATGCCATGCTCGGAAACCGTGTCGTCCTCATGGGCCTGCTGGTCATCGGGCCCTGCTGTGTAGTCCTGACCGGCCGCTGGGTCCCGACCGCGCTAACCGGATTGTGGGTGATCGCCCTTGCGGTGGGACTGGGCCTTCCCGACGGCATCTGGGGTACCGCCATCTTCTTCGCATGGCTCGGCGCGGTCTTGGTGGTTGCACTGGCCAGCACCGTAGCGGCGGCTTTCATCCAGACTCTCGGGCCAGCACGCCTGCGCTGAGAAGCCCGGGACGTGAGCCTGCTGCCCAGCCAGGAGAAGGCACCGGTGGACTGATGGCCCAGCCACGGATGACCCGCATCAGGAAGTCCAGCCATCAGAGGGGTCTGCCTCGTTCCGCTGGATTCCCTTCGGGAACCCTTGACGGCGGTCAGCTTCTGCACGGCCAGCCACGAATCCGGTTGACCCTTGCTGTACAAATGTTCAACAATCTGAACATGGGTACAGCACGCGCGGATCAGACGGCGGCAGCGGCGATCCGCATCGCGGCGATGGAGCTGTTCGCCGAGCGGGGTTACACCGAGGTGACCGTCCGCCAGATCGCTTCCGCCGCGGGTGTCTCACCAGCGCTGGTGATCCACCACTATGGCTCGAAGGACAAGCTCCGGGCAGTCCTCGAAGAGCGGGTGGCAGCCTTTGTGGAGTTGATGCTCGCCGAACTCGCACGGGCGCCCAAAGAAGGCGGCAGCTCAACCGTAGCTGAGCTGTTTGCGAACCGGCTGGAGCGCGAACCGGCGATGGCTGGCTACGTCCGGCGGCTCCTGGCCGATGGCGGCCCGGCCGGGGTGGCGTTGTATGAGCGGCTGTTCGAGGCGACGCGTGCGGGCATGCAGGCACTCCAGCAGGCAGGGGTGGTGCGGCCTGCGCTGGACGAACGACTCCGCAGCGCGTTCCTGCTCGGCAACGATCTGGCGATGCTGCTGCTGCGCCCGCACGTCGTGCAGGTGGTCGGGATCGACCCGCTGGCCAGGGACGGGCTGGCCCGCTGGTCGGCAGAGGCCTTCGACGTCTACGCCAACGGCCTGTTTGTCCCGGCGCCCCCGGCGTCCCAGGCGAAAGACCCGCCCATGCAGCGACTTCAGCGAGGTGCCGGCCGGTGACACCCGCGATTGAGACGTTCGGGCTGACCAAGAGATACGGCGCCACCACCGCGGTTGCCGACCTCAGCCTGCGGATTGAGCCGGGGCAGGTCTTCGGGTTCCTCGGCCCGAACGGAGCGGGGAAGTCCACCACCATCCGCATGCTGCTGGCACTGCAGCGGCCAACGCGGGGCCGGGCCGCCCTCCTGGGGTTCGATGCCGCCGCTGACAGCGTCAAGGTCCATCGCCGGACCGGCTACCTTCCCGGCGACCTCGAACTGTTCCCGCGCCTGACCGGCCGCCAGCACATTGCCTGGTTCGCTCGCGCCCGCGGCGGCGTGGATGAGTCCCTAGTGAGGCGGCTGATAGACCGGTTCCAGGTCGTGGTGGATCGTCCGGTGCGCGAACTGTCCAAAGGCAACCGGCAGAAGATCGGCCTGGTCCTGGCCTTCATGCACCGGCCGGAGCTGCTGGTTCTCGACGAGCCGGCAACGGGCCTCGACCCGCTGATGCAACACCAGTTCCAGGACCTGGTCAGGGAGACAGCCGCCCAGGGCCGCACCGTCTTCCTGTCCTCCCACGAGCTGGATGAGGTCCAGCGAGTCGCCGACCGGATCGGCATCATCAAGGCAGGCAGGCTCGTAGCCCTCGACACCGTGGACGGGCTGCGGCGGGCCGCGCCGCAGAAGATGGAGGTCCGCTTCCGGCGCCCGGTCGACGCGGCGGCCCTGAGCGCCGTGACGGGGGTCACCGTCACCGCGGCCGCCGGCCCGCGCGTCACGCTCGACGTGACCGGAGAGATCGGGCCAGTGCTGAGGGTCATCGCCAGCCATGACCCGTCGACCTCATCTGCCGCCCCGCCGGCCTCGACGAGCTGTTCCTCGCCTTCTACCGGGAATCGCCGGATCCCGAGGTGTCACATGCGCGCTGACATCACCCGGCTCGAGCTGACACTCCGGCGCCGCAGCGCGATCGGATATTCGGCGGGATGGCGCTCTACACCCTCGTCGTCGCGGCGCTCTATCCCTCCTTCAAGAACTCCACGTCGCTGAACGGCCTCGCCGGCTCGACCGCCGCGGCCCTGTTCGGCGTCACCGGGCCGCTGACCTCGCCCGGAGGCTGGCTGAACGGGAACATCTACGGCAACTTCTTCCCGCTGATCATGCTGCCGCTGACGATCGGCTACGGCGCCGCCTCGCTGGCCGGACAAGATGAGGACGGAACGCTGGCCCAGCTGGCCGTCCTGCCGCTGCGCCGCAGGACGATCCTGGTCCAGAAGGCCGCGGCGATGGCCTGCAGGCGCTCCTGCTGGCCGCCGCGGTCACCGCCTGCGTGTTCATCGGGCGCGCCTTCCAGCTCGCAATCCATCCGGGCAACGCGGTCGCCATCTCGGCCGCCCTGGTGCTGATCGGACTGGACTTCGGCCTGGTGACCATGGCCGCCGGAGCGGCCACCCGGCGGCGGGGAACGGCCCTCGGCATCGATACCAGCTGCGCCGCCGCCTCCTATCTCCTCAGCTCACTCGCCACCACCGTCTCCTGGATCCGGCCAGGACGGTACCTGTCGCTCTTCTACTGGTCGGCAGGCAACGACCAGATCAGTAAGGAGTCAGTGCCGGCGACTTCACGGTCTTGATCGTGACCGGTCTGCGCTCTGCTCGCCGCCGCCGCCGCTTTCCGCCGGTGCGATCTCAACTAGCGGTAGTTTGTTAACTCAGTAGGTAGAGGTGCAGGCCGTGGCCTGCTTGCAGGGATGTCATCAGGGCTTGCAGCTGCCGGGGCGGGGGCGCCGTGGACCATGCCGGCCACCAGCGCCGCAGCGCGATCCAGGGGGAAAGCCAGGCGCGTACCGCGCGCAGCGCCCGCGGCCAGGACGGCGCCGGCGGCGGCCCGGCGGCGCGAGGCCCCCCTCTCTCCGCCGCCGGGTCCCGGCTGCGGTGCCTCGGGCTGCGGCGGTGCGGGGTGGCCGCCGGACCAGGCGGCCCAGCAGAAGCTGAACGCGCAGTTGACCAGGGCCTGGTGGCGGCGGATGGCGACATCGGAGCGGACCTGGAAGTCGGCCCAGCCCAGCTCGTCCTTGACCTGCTTGTAGCCCTGCTCGGTCCAGTGCCGGATCCCGTAGATTCGCACGATCTCGGCCAGGCCGGCCGCCGGATGAACGCTGCCGGCCTCGCGCGGCCCGCCTGGCCGGGGCAGGTTGGTGGCCAGGTACCAGGTGGCCTTGTCCGGCAGGGTGCCGGGGTCGGCGGTGGCCACCACCAGGCGGGTGAAGCCGTCCGGCCCCCACCAGCCCAGCGTCGCGTCCGCAGCCCACCAGGTCTCGGTGCGCCCGTCGCGGAACGTGCGCACTACCGGGCGCCAGTCCAGCGGAGTATAGGCGTCGGCGCCGTAGGCCCAGGTCCCGTGGCGGGGCTTGAGCGCCATCACGAACGGCAGCCCGGCCTCGGCCAGCTCGCCGCGGAACCCGTCCTGGTCCCCGTACGCGCTGTCGGCGGCCACCGCGCGGAACACGAAGCCTGCCTCACGCGCCCGCACCGCCAGGTCCGCGCCGATCGCCAGCTTGGTCCGGAACCCCGGGTCGCCCTTCCCCTTGGCGAAATGCCGGGCCGGGGTGTACGGCACCGCGTGCACCGGGTAATACAGCCACTCATCGGCCCACACCGTGGTGACGGTGACCACCCCGCTATCCGTCTTGCCGTACCGGCCCAGCCACTGATGGCCCACGTGCGCGGTCTTGGTGCCGTCCTTGCGGTCCCCGCTGTCATCGATCACCAGCACCCCGCCGCCGTGCGGCGCCGTCGCTGGATCCGCCCGCAGCAGCTCCAGCCTCCTGGCGTTGACCCGCTCAGCATCCCACCGCGACTCAGACAGGAAGAACTGCAGCCGCTGCACCGACCGGTGCTGCGCCCCCGTCACCGGCTCGGCCCCGGCCAGCGCGGTCAGCGTCTTGTTCCGGTCCCGCGGGGCCAGCAGCCCGGCCAGGTACTCCCGGAACCCGCGCCGCTGCGCCAGACGGCTGAACAGGTCATCGAACCGGGCCGCGTACTCCTCCAGCGGGCCCGGTGCCGCCGGACAGGGCCGATGTCGGGTCATCACGCACCCCCGGACGCCTCGCACACACCACCCCCGGCATACCGCGGGGCCGTTCAGAAGTCAACAAACTACCGCTAGTGTTTTGACGCGTGTTTCTCTTTATGTTTCCGCGGAAACGCGGGACAATGGCGTATGCCGAATCGCGTGCGTGTCCTGATGGTGCCTGATCCGGACCGGGCGGAGCTGGAGCGGCGCGCCCGGTCGAAGGGGGTTCCGGCGCGGGTGGTGGAGCGGGCCCGGATCGTGCTGCTGGCCGCGGACGGGCTGACTGGCGCGCAGATTGCCGAGCGGGCGGGCTGCACCGAGCCGACGGTGATTAAGTGGCGGCGGCAATATGCCGAGTCGGGGCTGGCCGGGCTGGAGGACGCCCCGCGCGGCGGCGGGCCGGTGACGGTGCTGACCGGGGAGGCGGTCTGCGAGATCCTGGCCGCGACTGTTACCCCGCCGCCGGAGTCGCTGCGGGCGCAGGGGGTCACGCACTGGTCGGCGCGGCGGCTGGCGGACTGGCTGCGCACCGCCCGGAAGCTGGCGGTCAGCCACGACAGCGTGATCCGCGTGTGGCACCGGTTCTGCCTGCAGCCGCACCGCACCGAGGGGTTCAAGTTCTCCACCGACCCGCAGCTGGACGCGAAGGTCCGCGACGTCGTCGGCCTGTACCTGGCTCCGCCGGACAACGCGGTCGTGGTGTGCCTGGATGAGAAGTCCCAGTGCCAGGCGCTGGAGCGGACTCAGCCGATCCTGCCGCTGCGGCCCGGCATCCCCGAGCGGCAGACCCACGATTACGCCCGGCACGGCGTGGTCAGCCTGTTCGCCGCCCTGAACGTGGCCACCGGTCAGGTGACTGATGCCTGCTACCCGCGGCACCGGCACCAGGAGTTCGGCAAGTTCCTCAAGCAGGTCGCGCGGGCGTACCCGGGCATCGAGCTGCACGTGATCTGCGACAACTACGCCACGCACAAGCACCAGGACGTACGCGACTGGCTAGCCAGGCCGGAGAACCAGCGGATCACGCTGCACTTCACGCCCACGTCCTGCTCCTGGCTCAACCTGGTCGAGTGCTTCTTCTCGATCATCACCCGCCAGGCCATCCGCCGCGGCTCGTTCCGCTCGGTCAGCGAGCTGACCGCGGCCATCGGCGCGTTCATCGATCACTGGAACGAGCACCCCCGGCCATTTGCCTGGACCAAAGACGCAGATGAGATCCTCACCAGCATCAACCACGCGAAGACTAAAGCAAAGGGTCTTACAGAGCACTAGCGGTGCGTCCGTTCCTCGCAAAAAGGGCCCTAGCGCGACCAATACGGCCGCTGTTGTATTCCTAACGGAACCCATGCGGGCTCCTAACAGAACCCATTCGGCCACCAGCGGCACAACGCCGTAAAGATGAAGTCGTCCGGCCCGCAGAACGGCCGCTTGATAGCAGGCGTGAGCGTTTATCTGCTATCACGCCGGTGCCGACGGGAGCCTGCTGCGGCGCGGACGGCTCAGAGCGTGAACCGGTAGCCGTGACTTGGTTCGGTGAGAAGGTACTTGGGCCGCGACGGTTCGGGCTCCAGCTTGCGGCGCAGCTGGGCTAGGTAGACCCGTAGGTAGTTGGTCTCGGTCTCGTATGCCGGGCCCCACACCTCGCGCAGCAGCTGCCGCTGGGTGACCAGCCGGCCGCTGTTGCGGACCAGGATCTCCAGCAGCTGCCACTCGGTCGGGGTCAGCTGGACGTCCTCGCCGTTGCTCCTGATCACCTGCTTGGCCGCCAGGTCGACGGTGAAGTCAGGCGTGCCGACCACCGGCTCGTCCGGCGCCGGCGCCGCCCGGCGGACCGCGGCCCGCAGCCGGGCCAGCAGCTCGTCCATGCCGAACGGCTTGGTCACGTAATCGTCCGCGCCGGCGTCCAGCGCGGCCACCTTCTGGCTCTCCTGCCCCCATGCGGACAGGACGATGATGGGGATCGACGTCCAGCCGCGGACGCCGTGAATCACCTCGGTGCCGTCCATGTCCGGCAAGCCCAGATCCAGGATGATCACGTCGGGGCGGTCGCGGGCCACCGCGGCCAGGCCGCTGGTGCCGTCGACGGCAGTGCTGACGTCATACTCGCGAGCGCTGAGGTTGATCCGCAGCGCGCGCAGGATGGACGGCTCGTCGTCGACGACGAGCACCCGGGTCATGACCCCGTTCCCAGCGCTGTGGCCTTGTCCGCGCTCGCCGCCGGAAGCGTGATGGCGACCGTGAGCCCGCCGCCGGGCGTGTCCCTCGCCTCCATGCGCCCGCCCATCGCCTCGGCGAACCCCCGGGCCACCGCCAGGCCCAAGCCGACCCCCGGGTAGCGGTCCCCGATCCGGGTGAAGGGCTCGAAGATGCGTTCCTTCTGCTCGTCGGGCACCCCGTGGCCGTGATCGACGACCTCGAGCACCACCATGTGCCCGGCCAGCTGCGCGTGCAGCTCGGGGGGCTGGCCGGCCGCCGGGGAGTGCCGCAGGGCGTTGGAGAACAGGTTGGCCAGGACCCGCTCGAGCAGGCCCGGGTCGGCCAGTACCAGCGGGAAGCCGTCGGGCACCGCCATCTCCATCCGCAGCGAGTCGTCCAGCCCGAGCAGCGCGACCGGGGCCACCTCGTCGATCGCCGTGGGGCGCAGGAACGGCTGCAGCGAGCCGGTGTGCAGGCGGCTCATGTCCAGCAGGTTGCCGATCAGGGCGTCGAGCCGGTCGGCGTTCTGCTCGATGGTGGCCAGCAGGTCGGCCTGGTCGGCTTCGGACCATTCCACATCGGTCTGCCGCAGGCTGCTGACGCTGGCCTTGATCGACGCGAGCGGCGTGCGCAGGTCATGGCTGACCGCCGCCAGCAGCGCCGTCCGCATCCGGTTGCCCTCGGCCAGCGCCTCGGCCTGGGCCGCCTGGGTGCGCAGCCGTTCCCGGTCCAGGGCGGCGGCCGCCTGGGCCGCGTAGCCCGCCAGCAGCGCGGGCGTGGCCGAGTCCGTCTGCCCGGTGACCAGCAGGATCAGGTCGGCGCGGATGTCGATGCGGGAGGCCGCGGGCAGGCTGCCCTCGACACCGCTGGAGGCGGCCCGCACCCGCCGGCCGGCTACCCGCTCCTGCAATTCGGCCTGGCCGCCGTGGGTCCGGGTCAGGTGCTCGAGCACAGCCGCGGGCGAGTCAGCGCCGCCCAGCACGGTCTGCGCGAGTTCGAGCAGCGATGCCGCCTCTTCCCGGGCCCGCGCGGCCTGCACGGCCCGCCGGGCGGCGAGGTGGACCACGCTACTGACCGCGACCGCGACCGTCACGAACAGCAGCAGGGCCAGCAGTTCCTTCGGCTGCTGGATGGTGAACGTATGGATCGGCTCGGTGAAGTACCAGTTCAGCAGCACGCTGGCCGCCACCGCGGCCAGCACGGCCGGCCAGAAACCTCCCAGCACCGTGATCGTCACCACGGCGACCAGGTACACCAGCAGGTCATCGGCCAGGTTCAGATGTGGCCGCCCTGCCGCGAGGATTACCGTAATCGGCGGGAGGACGGCGACCGCCAGGGCGACACCCGCGACGCGCCGGCGCACGCTGATGCCACCGGGCGGGCTCGTCCCGCCGGGCAGGTCAGCGGCGGGCGGGACATAGGTAGTCAGGGCACGTTCCGGAGCGGGCCGGGGGGCGTGCATGGCCGCATAGGTGCCCATGCTCGCCAGTGTGAGCCGCCGCCAGTACCAGCGGAACAACAGACCCAAACCGACGCCGGCGAGGGCGGTAACGCCGAGGACTACGGCCGCGCGAGCGGCGGCCGTCCCGGTCGGCCGCAGCTGCGCGTAGGGCGGCCGGGAGAACCCGATGACGATGAGCCAGCCGATGCCGGCCAGCAGCATTGCCGCGACCGGTTCGGCAACGAACGAGGTGATCCCCGCGACCGCCGCGCAGGCGACCAGTACCCCGCTCGCGTCCAGGCGGCCGTGCAGCGCAGCCGCCACCGTGCCCACGGCCAGGAACATGGCGAAGCCAGCCGGCAGCACATAGGGCGCCGGCGCCGGCCGCTGTCTCAGATGGTGAGTCATTACTTGCTATTTCAGCCCCGTTACCAGGCAATACCAGCGGTCCTAACGGATCCTTAACGCCCAGCCCGGAAACATTGACGCCGCCCATACGGCGGCGCGCCAGGCGCGCTAATAGCGTCGGATCAGGTGATCAGCAACCGAGCGGCCAGAACGGAGCGGCAAGCCTGGTGGCGGTGCGTAAGGCGGCCGGCCTGCTCGGCAGCGGCCAAGCCGACGAACTCCCGGAGACCCTCGGGTACTCCGTCAAGCGCCGCCTGCTCGGCCCGCCCTTGATCACCGAGCAGCTCAAAGAGGAAAGGCTGTCCAAGCCGCTCGCCCTGGGCGTGCTGTCCTGTGACGGGATCTCGTCCGCGAACTACGGTTCCGAGCTGATCTTGCACGAACTGCTGCCGTTCTTCGGCCTGACCGCCTTCACGCTGCTGATGCCGCTGACCGGGGTGGTCCTGCTCGGCATCGTCCTGGTCGTGCTGTCCTACCGCGAGGTGGTGACGGTGTACACCCGGGCGGGCGGCTCCTATGTGGTCGCCAGGGAGAACTTCGGCCCGCGGGTCGCCCAGATCGCGGCCGTGGCGCTGATGGTGGACTACGTGGTCACGGTCGCGGTGCAGAACTCCGCGGGCAGCGCCGCGATCCTGTCCACGTTCCCGGCGCTGGGCAAGCCGCTGGGAGAGACCGCGACCCTGCTGCTGATCACGGTCGCGGCCACGCTCATCATGTGCTACGTGAACCTGCTCGGCGTCCGGGAGAACGGCAGGACGTTCGCGCTGCCGACCTACCTGTTCTCCGCGTCGGTGGGCCTGATGATCATCGTCGGGCTGGCCCGCGAGCTCTTCGGCGGCGGCCTGGGGCAGGTCACCTGGCACGCCGGGACCGTCCCGATCGGGCACGGCACCGGCGGCCTGATCACCTTCGCCGCCATCTTGGTGCTGGCCCGCGCGTTCGCCAACGGCGGGTCCTCGCTGACCGGGATCGAGGCGGTGTCCAACGCGGTCAGCGCGCTGCGCCCGCCCGAGGGCCGCAACGCCCGGCAGATCCTGGTAACCCAGGGTTCCATCGTCTTCGTCCTGATCGCCGGCATCTCCTGGATCGCCCACATCACCCACGCGGTCCCCTATGTCAGCGGCGTCCCCACCGTAGTCTCCCAGGAGGCCAGCCTGGTTTTCGGGAACTCCATCTCCGGGCGGATCCTGTTCTACCTGGTGCAAGCCGGCGCCATCACGATCTTGTTCACCGGCGGCAACACCAGCTTCAGCGGCTTCCCGTTCCTGACCAGCTTCGTCGCGGAGGACTCGTTCCTGCCCCGGTGGCTGAGCAAGCGCGGCCACCGGCTGGTGTTCTCCAACGGCATCATCGTGCTCACCGTGCTGGCGCTCGCCTTGCTGTTCGCGGTCGGCGCGAACACCAACAACCTGGTCCCGTTCTACGCAATCGGCGTGTTCACCGGCTTTTCCATGGCCGGCTTCGGCATGGTGCGCTACCACCTCAGGCAGCGGGAGCCGGGCTGGCGCCGCCGGCTGGTCGTCAACCTCACCGGCGGTATCTACACCGCGCTGGTGGTGATCATCTTCGCGGTCGTGAAGTTCAACGAGGGCGCCTGGCTGGTCGTCGTCGTCTTCCCGATCGGGGTGTTCGCGTTCATCCGGCTGAACCGGCAGTACCACGCCGAGTCGCGGGTCCTGGAGAGCATCGGCGAGCGCCGCGCGGCGGGCGAGGTCCCGAGGCAGCCGAACTACAGCCGACGGGTCGTCCTCGTCTTCGTGGATGACTTCGACCTGTCTACCATCGCCGCGCTGAGGTACGCCCGGAGCCTGCGTCCCACGGTGGTGCGGGCCGTACACTTCATCATCGACAGCGAGCGGGCAGAGCGGCTGCGGACCGCGTGGCTGCCCGACCGCAGCATCTCACTCGAGTTCGTGGACTGTCCCGACCGCAGGCTGACCCGGTGCGCCGCCGACCTGGTCGCTCACGAGGCGAAAGAGCCGGGCACTCAGGTGACGGCGATCCTGCCGCGGCGCAGCTTCTCGCTGCTAGGCCGACTGCTGCATGACCGCACCGCGGACAAGATCGCCGGCGTGGTCAGCCGGGTACCGAACGCCGCGGCCACCATTATCCCGTTCGACGTGCAGAACCGCCTGCACGTGCTGCAGCAGCGCCAGGCCGAACGCGACGGCACCGCGCCGGCCAGCCTGACGACGCCGCCCGGCCCGCCCGCCGACGGCACCCCCGCCGACAGCGTGCCGGACGAAGTCCAGCACCTCAAGGCCGCGGCTGCGGCGGCCGCGCCGGACGGTGACCAGCCCGAGCCGCTGCCTGGCGCCGGCGGATACGACCGGCCCATACCGCGACCCGGTGCCACACCGATCGGCTCGATTCATCAGCCGGGCAAGGTCACCGTCGAGGGACGCGTCCACGTGGTCGAGATCAAGTTCGTGGAAAAGAACTCCGTACTGGCCTGCGAGATCTCCGATTCGACCGGAGACCTCACCGCCCTGTTCTACGGCCGCTCCCGCATAGCCGGGCTGATATGCGGATCCCGGGTCCGGTTCAAAGGTCCAGTCGGCATCAAGCACGGCGCGCCGGTCATGGTCAACCCCGCCTACGAACTCATCGTCCCTCCCACGACCAGCAAACCCTCCAAAGATGGCGAGTGAAACCTGACGTGCGAAAACAGCGGCCAGCTTGTCGCGGAGTGCGTGCTGTGGTTCGGCCATGACGCGCGTCCCGTTCCGATGCGGTCGCCCGGCGCTGGCAGCGGGCGATGTGGTCAGTCAATCACACGTTGCTATAACACGTTGATATTCCGCCAGCCGTTCAATCGTGAAAACATTTCCCTCCGTATAAACACGGCTCGATACGTATCCATTCAGGCCTGTTGCCGGTGTCTGACTTGAGGTAGACGCGCCGGTTTCGGTGGTCATGGCTGGAGTGCTGGGAGATCCGTAGTTTGGGTGCGTGTCCGATCCCGGGGAGCTCAGCCGCGAGGAGTTGCTGGCTGCGCTGGCGGAGCGGGATGCGGTGATCGCGGCGCTGCTGGCTGAGATCGAGCAGCTAAAGCGGCGGGTGGGGATGGACTCGCCGGCTCCTCGATGCCGCCGGGCTCGGATGGGCCGGCGGCTCGGGCCAGGCGCGCCGAGAAGCCCAGGAAGCGCTCGCCTCGTCCGCGCGGCGGCCAGCCGGGTCACGAGGGACACGCGCTGGCCTGGCGCGGTGACCCGGACCGGGTCACCGTGGTGAGGCCCGGCCAGTGCGCGGGGTGCGGGCATGACCTGGCCGGCCTGGAGGGGACGGTGGCCGCGCGGGTGCAGGTGTCCGACACTCCGCCGGTGCGGCTGCAGGTAACCGAGTACCGGATGGCCAAGGTGGCCTGCCCGGCGTGCCGGACGGTGACCCGCGCGGCTGCCCCGGCGGGGCTGGCCGGGCCGTGCTGTTACGGGCCGGACGTGCGGGCGGCGACGGCGCTGCTGGCCTGCAACGGGCATATGAGCATCGAACGCGCCGCTGACCTGGTGGGCGTGCTGCCGGCGCGCCGGTCTCGGCCGGCTTCACCGGGGGCCTGGTAGCCCGGGCGGCCGCCTGCCTGGCCGGGTTTGAGACCGCTCTCAAACAGCGGCTGCGGGCTGCTCCGGTTCTGCACCACGATGAGACCCCGGCACGGGTGGCGGGCGATGACAGCGATCGGCTGCTGTACATCTACACCGCCCGGGCCGGCAAGCTGGTGTGGTCCGGGGCCGCCGCCGGGCGCGGTCACGCCCAGCTGGACGGCTTCGGCATCCTGCCCGGCTACCGCGGCACGCTGGTCCGCGACGACTACGCCGCCTACGCCAAGTAGGCCAGCAGCTGACCGCGGTCCAGCTGTGCTGCATCCACCTGATCAGGGCACTGCGCGGCATCGGCGACATGGATGAGCACGGCACCCGCGTCCAGCGCTGCTGGACCGAGCCGGTCATCAGCGCACTCACCGACGCTAAGGCCGCGGTGGCCAAGGCCCGCGCCGGCGGCGTCACCGCCCTGGACGGCCAGCTCCCCGGCGCCCTGCGCGCCCGCTACGACGCCGCGGTGGCCTGGGGTATCGCCACCAACGCCCACCGGGACTGGCCGAGCGGCCGACATCCCGGCTACACCCTGGCCCGCCGCCTGCAGACCCGAGCCGCCCAGGTGTGGCGCTTCGCGGCCGACTTCGCCGTACCGTTCAACGGCAACCCCGCCGAACAGCCCCAGCGCATGGTCAAGCTCCAGATGAAGATCGGCGGCTGCTGGCGCAGCGTCCGCACCGCCGCCCGCTACTGCGTCATCCGCTCCTACCTGGGCACCGCCCGCAACCACGGCATCCACCCCCTCGACGCCCTGCGCAACGCCCTGGCCGGGGATCCCTGGATGCCCCCGCAAACCTCCTGATCAATCACCGGCCTGAATGGATACCTCTTCGGGCCTTGAGAGCGCATGTCCATCGAACCCAGGCTGCTTACCCCGGAGCACACAAAGGCCCAGATTTCTCGTGACACCGGTGCCACTAGTTGGCAGGCGGCCAGTCAGCCAGCATCAAGATCGCGAACTGGAGGGTTAGGTAACTGGGTCTTTACCATGCCTTGACTAGATGCGATAATCGATTTACTCAGAGGAGGTCGGTGTCACGTGGGAGCACCACAGCTGTCGCTTTTGATGGTAAGGGGTCTAATCCTTCGCTGGGGCGCATGTCTGGCTATGCAGCTAACCTCAGTGACACTCGCCGAGAACAACATCGCTGGGGAGGGGGAGCCGGGTTGAGACGTTCGAAGGTACGTGCGCGGCTGGAGATGACCGTCGCGCTGTGCGCGGGAATTCTAGGAATCCTGACCATCTTCTGGCACGACTGGATTGAGGCCTTGACCGGGTGGGATCCAGATCATCACAACGGCACCGCGGAATGGATCGTGGTCGTAGGGCTGCTAGCGGTTGCAGTCGCGATGGGCCTTGTAGCGCGCCGCCATTGGAGGCTGCTGGCTGCGGTTCCGGGCAAATAGTGTACATCTAGGGAGGTGCCGTCATGCCGCCTGCAGTCGATCTGACGGGAGTGTGGGCAGCCGACGACGGGGCCACGTATTACATCCGGCAGCTGAGCGACGGCTCGGTCACCTGGGCGGGCCTGAACAACTCGGGATTCCACCGCGGCATGGACTTCACGAATGTCTTCCGGGGCCGCGTTTCGTCTGATGGAACGGCGCTCAACGGCAGCTGGGCTGATGTACCTCGTGGCCAGAGCAACAATTCGGGCACGCTGAGTCTCGATATCGTGCCGTCGCTTTATGGGCCGCCTATAGGGCCGAACGAGCTCAGGCAGAAGGCCGACGGGACCAGCGGCGGCTTCGGAGGGAAAGTATGGACGCGCGGCCTGTTTCCGTCCGGGCCGTTTCCACTCGGTCCGCACAACATCGAAGACATTGAGAGTCGCGTTCAACGTTACGACGTGCCTCTCGGGGAAAACAACCCGCCTTGCCGAGACTTCACGGTGATGTGGGGTCCGATCACGAACATCTTTGTGCGAGATATGCCACCTGAGCACACCTATTGCTCATTCCTCGGCGACTGGGGCGGCGACGGTGATCTTGGCTTCGATCTGGTACCCGACTTCTCCCGAAATAGCGCATACTTCTGGACGGCGGACTGGGTCGACAGGGCTTTCGATGATGGTTTCGTTTGCGATGATGGTTCCATTGTCAACATTCCGCGCCCCGCTAATGAGCACATCCTTTCGCTGTTCGACCGCTACAAGCTGTTTCACTGCGAGATCGCGATGTACGGCAGGGAGAACGACGCAGACAATTGTGCAGCCCCGCCGATCATCCTTTTGCCTGGGTGGCAGGAGCATGCTGGCAATAGCGTTCTCGCCAACGGCCGCCCGATCAATGGCAATTTTGTCGAACGTCCCCAACCTCCACCCATGGCCCTGTCGTTCGGAGGACCTGGCGGCAAGCAGGTCAATCTCACGCCGGGTGCCATCGCGCGGGTCACGGGGGTCGTCGCCGACGACGCCGGGCATGAGGGCGAAACTGCTCCGGAGATCCACCCGGTGTACGCGATCGACATTGTCCAGGACTTCGGGGCTAGGCCGCTGGATGGGAATGTCAACCTGACCGGCGCCTGGCATGCCAATGACGTCGGCACCTACTACCTGCGCCAGATCGGGAACACCCTCTGGTGGCTGGGGATGAGTCGCGACCAGGGCCGTACGTTCGCGAACGTTTTCCACGGAACCATCGCCGGCAACGTAATCGAAGGAGACTGGGTCGACGTGCCGATGGGAGAAGGTGGTGCGTACTCCGGCGGCAGCCTGACTCTTATCGGTGAGGCTCTCTCCACGGAGTTGACCAAGATCTCGCAAACCAATTTTTTTGGCTCGTTGGTGTGGACGAAGCTCTACGACACCTAATACTGCAACGGCACTTAGTCGATCCGGTGGGGCATCATTGAGTGCATGATGATGGATGTTGTCGCGGCCGGGCTGGATGAGCTGCATGAGCGGGTCGCGGGCCGGTTCGCCCGGGCTGAGCCGCGGGCTCGGGTGCGGGAGTACGTGTCCGGGCTGGTCGCGGGCCTGGAGCGGAAGAACGGGTGGACGCTGGCGGAGTGGGCTGGCGAGGTGAGCCCGGATGGGATGCAGCGGCTGCTACGCCGCGCGGGCTGGGATGTGGACGGGGTCCGCGATGACGTCCGTGCCTATGTGGCGGAGCAGCTGGGCGAGCCGGGCGGGGTGCTGATCGCCGATGACACGGGTTTCCTGAAGAAGGGCACCCGGTCGGCGGGGGTGCAGCGGCAGTACTCCGGGACCGCGGGGCGGACGGAGAACTGCCAGGTCGGGGTGTTCCTGGCCTACGCCTCGGAATATGGGCACGCGCTGATCGACCGGGAGCTGTACCTGCCGCAGTCCTGGATGGAGGACCCGCAGCGGTGCCGGGCGGCGGGCATCCCGCCGGAGGCGGAATTCACGACCAAGCCGCGGCAGGCGCAGGCGATGATCGCCCGGGCGGCCGCGGCCGGGGTGCCGTTTTCGTGGTTCACCGCGGATGAGGCCTACGGGCAGGCCAAGTGGCTGCAGGCCTGGCTGGAAGACCAGGACATCTGGTACGTGATGGCGATCCGGTGCAGCGACACGCTGACCACGCCGCAGGGCGAGCGGCGCGCCGATGACCTGATCGCCGCCGTGCCCGCGCGGGCCTGGCAGAAGATCTCCGCTGGCATCAGTACTACCCTCGCCGACCAGGCTTCCAGGCTCCGAGGTGGCTTGCTGGTCGCGGTCAGCCGTATGAACCACCCTGTCGGTTTCGCTGCGCGAAAGTGTCAGCAACCACCATCGTCCCAGAAGGCATCTTTGGCGTTGTCACGCTGTGCGTGCCGAGAATCTCGTCCATGGCTCTGGCCAGCAGAGTTGCTCTGCCTGCGGTCTGACCGTGATGATCACCGGTCATGTGCCTGCGGTTCATGTTCCTCCTGACCACGCGGCTAGCCGCGTGGCTGCGGCTCGCCCGGCGTGAGGAGAGATGGAAGACCGCGGAGATCTTGATCCTGCGCTATCAGCTCGCTGTCCTGCAGCGGTGACAGCCGCGCCGCCCGAGGCTGGACTGGGCGGACCGGGCACTCCTGGCGACCTTGCTCGCCGTGATACCGAAAGCCCGCCGCCATGGGCTGCATCTGCTGGTCACCCCGGACACCATCTTGCGCTGGCACCGCGATATCGTCCGCCGCCGCTGGGCCGCCAGGTCCAGGCGCGGCAAGACCGGCCGGCCAGCTACCGCCGGAACATCAGGGCCCTGGTCCTGCGGCTGGTCCGCGAGAACCCCGGCTGGGGCTACCGCAGGATCCACGGGGAACTGGCCGGGCTGGGGGTACAAGTCTCGGCGTCGACGGTATGGGAGATCCTGAAGAAGGCCGGCATCGATCCCGCACCGCGGCGGACCGGCCCCACCTGGTCGCTGTTCCTGCGCTCCCAGGCCGAAGCGATCCTGGCGTGCGACTTCTTCACAGCCGGCCTGCTCGATGGCACCCAGGCCTATGTCCTGGCCGTGATCGAGCATGCCAGCAGGCGCATCAGGATTCTCGGGGTCACGCTGCATCCCACCGGGGAATGGACCGCCCAGCAGGCCCGCAACCTGATCATGGATCTCGGCGGGCAGGCGCACCGGGTCAAGTTCATGATCCGCGACCGCGGCTCCAACTTCACCGCTGCGTGCGATGCGGTCCTCGCCGATGCCGGAGTCCGGATCGTGCTGTGCAACCTCCGGACGCCGCGCATGAAACGCGATCATCGAACGCTGGATCGGCGGATGCCGCCGCGAGCTCCTGGACCGTACCGTCGTCTGGAACCTGGCCCATCTGCGGCGGATCTTGCACGCGTACGAGATCCACCACAATCAGCACCGGCCGCACCGCTCCCTGGGCGCGGCCGCGCCGCTGAAACCCCTACCTGAACCGGTCGATCTCGACCGGTACCGCGTCCGACGGCAGACTCACACCGATTGCCTGATCAACGAGTACCACCTGGTCGCATTACGTGGACGAGGTTTTCGGCACGCACAGGCGAACTGCGGGTCAAGGACCTGATGGGCTACTTCGGCCTGCGCCAGTCCAGCGTCGCCGAGCGCGGCTATAAGATCATGCGCGCGGCCGACATCCAGCCCGCCGGCGCCTATCCCGCGATCCGCCTGGGCTCGCCGGGCCTGCTGGTCTCTGCCCGCAGGCGGCGGATCATCGAACTGCGCGACCACCACCGCGCCGCGATCGACGGCCAGCGCCGGGCATAAAGGACCCGGCCAGGTGCCAGTTCCGCGAAGCCACCGGATCTCACCACGTGCCAGGCAGGCAACAGGCGGACCCGTCACAAAATGGCGCCAGGTGGCCGGCGACCACGGGTCAAGGCATCTGCCGCGCCAGGCGTTCTCGCGCCCGAGCAGCCGGACAGGCGCGGCTGCTGTCCTGCCGCAACCCCCGCGCTGTCCACGGTGCGCCAGCGCGGTGCAGGCTATGGCTCGAGCAGCCGCAACCCGTGGTGCTCGGCGAAGTCCTTGAAGTCCTTGAGATTGAGGGTGGCGAGCGGCAGCTGGTAAGCAAGGCAGCAGGCAGCAACCCAGGTGTCGTTGACCGGGCGAGGCCGCCCGCGCTGGATGGCCGCGGCTGACAGGCTGCCCCAGGTGGCCGCGACGGCCTTGCTGCCGGGGATGACCGGCTTGTCAGCGAGCCAGCTGTCGAGCATTGCAAGATTACGCGGGCCCCAGTGGCGGAGCTTGGTCCACTGGGCCAGCTCGCCAACGGTCACGAAGGTAAGGATGGGCTGCTTGCCCACCAGCCGGGTAGCCAGCCGTGGCGGAAGCCGCTCCCGGAACGATCGCGACGCGACGTCAGTATCCAGGACGACGGCCTCGGCTGGCGGCTCAGGCAAGGTCTGCGTGCCGGGACTCGGTCACGAACGCCAGGAACGCGTCAAGTTCCTCATCGGTCTCGAACGCGCCGCTGCGCAGCTCACCGATCGAGGTGATCGGGTGCGCGCCTGGCGTGTCGCGGATCAGCTGATCCAGCGGCACCAGATCACCATGGCCACCGGAATGCGGTATCTGCCCGGCATCCGCGCTCGTGACAACCACCTCCATCGTCCCGCTCCAACTGTATGCGCTGAAGCACGGAAGCGGCCCTGGCTGGCCTGTAAATACCTCTTCCGGAGACCGTTAGTCCCCACCAGCACCTATGAGACAGTCAGATTTTTTCGAATTATGTCTTCTAGCTGAGCCCCGTTACGGAATCGAACCGTAGACCTTCTCCTTACCATGGAGACGCTCTGCCGACTGAGCTAACGGGGCCGGGTCTTCAGTTGTCTGACCTGGGCTTTCGCGATCCCGTCCAGAGACACCCAGGACATCCGGACCATGCGCAGCGCTCACGCCCTACGCTGACCCGGCTAGCGCGCCCTTGACCAGCGGCCGCGCCAGCGCAACCGAGCATAGCGCACCCCGCTGTCACACGTCGTCCGCCGTGGCACCTTGTGTTGACGGTATGAAGAACGCGGCCGGAGGGTACTTTCCCAGTACGCCGGCGACAGGCCCTGATGAACGGCCCAGCAAGAGCCGTCGCGGCCCGCTGCCCGAGCCCGCCATTGCCGCAAAAGACGACCGCCCAGAGAACGTCACGGTCGGGCAGCCCGCGAAACAATGCCGATCAACAGCAACTCAGAGTCGAGTACCACCCACATGACCGACCCGCGCAAATCCGCCAGTCCTCTACACGCGGGGCGATACCAGACGTTCTTCATCGCGGCAGATCCGGGTGTTCAGCTCAGTGCGCCGCTGCATAAACCAGCCTGTCGCACAAACCCCGGCCAAGGCTTTGGCGCCTGAAGATCTGGGGCTATTTGGGAGCAGGAATCCCAGATATTGGGGTCGAGTCGCTGCCCGCGCCGTTTGTGCGACAGGCTGAAACGCTGAAACATGCGGTCCCCTTGACACATAGAACCGTAACCGAAGCGGCCAACTACGCGAGAGCTGAGTTGATAACCGCACGCCGACCCGCCGATTTGCGCGGGCGATAGGCTCTCTGTGCTCCTCCGCTGAGGCGACCAGATCGGGTCAATCTGATTCAGGCGCCGTCGGATTTGAGCGACCGATAGGCTTGATCGAGAATTGCCGCCGAGTGCTCGAGCATCTGATGCTCTTCGGCTGACATCGTCAGTAGGAGCTGGCGGTCTACTCCAGCGGATCCGATGACGGATGGCCAGCCCAGCACCACTGGCCCGATCCCGTACTCCTCGGCGGCCGGCACTGAGACCATGAATATGCGTTTTTCGTCGCGAGTGACGGCGCGCACGACGCGCGCTACGGCAGCAGCCACCCCATAGCTGGTAAACCCCTTGCGCTCGTGGATGCTCATCCCCCGCCGCCGGATCGCAGCGGCCAGCTCGTCTTGGACCTGCGGCCATGATCGGCCCTCGGGCAGCCCGAATTGCTCTAGCCCGACCGCCCCTACGGTAGTGCTCGACCAGACCGGAAATGAGCTATCTCCATGCTCACCGATGACGTAGGCGTGCGCAGACTCCCTTTCCACATCCAGAAGCTGACCCAGCCGGTGCCGCAGACGCGTTCCGTCTAGAACCGTCCCGCAGCCCAGGATGAGATGAGCCGACCGGGCGGAGGTCTCGATAGAGATCCGGGTCAGCACGTCATCTGGATTGGTGACCAGGATCACCACCGCTTCGGGACAGGCGCGGTCAAGCTCGCCGACAATGCCGACGATCGTGTTGGCATTGGCGCTGAGCAGGTCAAGACAGGTCTGACCAGGCCCGAGCGTTACTCCCGCCGTGACCACCACGACATCAGAGCCATCCAGATCGGCGTAGCTGGCCGCAGGCGCAACCTGCATCTCCTACAGCAGCGGTACCGTGTCGGCGATGTCCCAGGCCTCTCCCTCAGCCAGCGCCAGGTCGCGATCGTAGAGCAGTACCTGGTCACACACGCGAAGCAGAACGAGCGCGTTTGCCACAGCCGAGCCGACATGGCCGGCTCCGACCGCTGACACTGTCGACCGCGGCTGATTCATGCAGCGAGTATGACCGGTATTCGCGTCGAGATGCGCGCGGCGCTCGGAATTGCATCCTTGCCCCTGCAGATCCTGCAAGTCCGCAAGATCAATGGCGCAGGCCAGACGATATTGGGGCCGAGGACGCCACTGTGAATTCAAGGGCCGCCGGAACCGGGCCGCTTGCCCGTATCCGCCCGCGCAAGAACCGCCGAGGATCGCCGGGGAGCAGACGGCCGGGCTTCCGGCGGCAAGGGCCGAGGGTCGTAGCCACCGCCCGGCCCGATGACGTGCAGTGGTGCCAAGGGACTTATCCGCGACCTTCGGCGACCCGGTGTCAAGCTCAGCCTCGCCGCCGGGCGAAAGGGTCACGGGCTGAGCCATTCGATCCACCCGCCGGACGGGTGAGAGCAGGCCAGAAGGCGCCCGCGGTCGCCAGTCCCGTCGAAGGTGCGCGCTCCGAGCACGGCGAAGACGCCGCCGAGCTGGTAGTCACTGATCAGTGCCGGGGGAAGGGACAGGCCCTGGACGCTGTCGTGGCCCGAAGGTCCCAGCGGGACCAGCGGATCAAGTGACAGCCAGGTCACCGGCCGGGTCCGTCCCGCCTCGGCGAGGATGCCTGCCAGCCGAGCTCGCCGTTCCTCCGGGAGGAATACCGCCATGTAGGCGTCCACCACGATGATGCGCTGGTCGCCGGGGATGCTGGCCAGCACGCCGGGGAGCACGTCAATGACGTCGCCCGCGATGACCGGTTCCGGATGCCGCCGCGCGATGTCTATCGCGGCCGTCAGCCGGGACAGGGCCGATGCCTCGGGCGGCGCGCAGGCTTCCAGCCACGCCCGGGCCGCCGGGTCGGCCAGGTCGACCGGATCGACATCGATGCCGACTCTCCCAGTGATGGGCGGCAACATGGCCGACGGCGGGACGACCGGGCCGCGCACGTCACAGGCAAGGGTCAACCCCGCCGCCGGGCCGTACGTGCCGGCCCCGACCCGGTAGCGATAGCGGTCCAGTTGCAGCCCCAGCCCGGCTCCGGTGCCCAGGTCGACCAGGGCCACCGGGCCGGCGGATCCGCCGCTGGCCGCCGCGATGCCCAGGGCGATCTGGGTGCACCGGGCCACCTCATTCATCTGGTAGGTGTGCCTGCGGCAGATCTCGACGATGTCATCCAGGCGCGCAGCGCAGAACGCTCCGAACGCCGGGAAGAACCCATCATCGAACCGCGGCTGGGACCCGCCCGGTACGGGGAAGTAGCCGGCCAGCGGGACCGGCCGGTCGCGCCGCACCAACAAGGCCACGGCCGCGCTGGCCAGCAGCGCGGGCAGCCGGTCAGCCGGGAGCGCGGCCACGTGCTCCACAAGCTCGTCATCAGCCGCGATCGCCTCGAACAGCGCGGCGGTCAGACGCCACGACCGGGGCGCGCCGGGCGGTGACCAGCCTCCAGCCACCTCCAGCGCCTGGGCGCGTACCTCATCCGCCGCAGGCAAGCTCGCACCTGCCGGGCCAGTCAGCCGGACACGGGCCGCCACCATCCCGGCCGCACCACCATCGGCGCACCCTCATCACCCGGGCAGCATATCCAGGCCAGGCACGGTGATCCAGGCCAGGCACCGGCAGCGACACCGAGCTGACGGAAGACGCTGAAGGCGCTGGCCGCGGCCTTCATCACCTATCCCACGGCCGAGGTCGAGGCGTTCACCCGGGCCGAGCGGGCCAGCGCCACGGCCACGGTGGCTGCCCGCCTGCTGGAGGTCTATTACGGCACCGACATCAGAACCTTGCTCTCCGCGATCCGGGCGTGTACGGCAGTGCTGATGGCGAGCACTACCGCCACCGACACCGGCTCACCGTCGCGGCTGACGCATGGTGCGTCAGAGGGGTCTACCGGTAACACGGTGAGCATGGCCAGGGCAGCACAGCCCCTGGCCCTAGGTCGCCACCAAACACCAGCGTCAGTCACTCAACGGCGACCGGTCCTGCCCGACGGCTGCCTGGCCACCCTATCCAGGGACGGTATCTCGTCCCTACTCGCCCACGACAGCAGCGCTGTGGCGTGACCGGCGCAGGACGAAGAGTCCGGCCATTATGAGCAGTAGTCCGGCGGACAGGGTGGCCGCCCAGGGGGCCGAGTCGGGTCCGGTGTCACGCGGCGCTGTGCCGCCCAGGCCCGTTCCGGCACCGCCGGTCGGCGCGGCCGGGCTGCCTGCCGCGTCGGTCAGGTTGTCGACCAGCAGCCCGGATGAGCCGTCCAGCACGACGATGGTGTGGACCGATCCGGCCGTCAGGGTGACGGGCATGGCCGTATGCGCGCCCGTGGCGGTGAACTGCACGTTCTGCGAGCCAGGTTGAACTGTCATGTACGGCGTCACCGCGCCGAAGGCCAGTTGCTGAGCAAGGACACTCTTCCCATAGGTGACCGTGACCATGTCCTGCTTCAGCGACGCCTGGATGACCCGGACGAGCGCCTTTCCTGCCGGTGCGGCCATCTCGTCCTTCAGTACCTCCAGCCGCCGTCCGCTGGCGTGCCCGAGGCTGGCCACGGTGTAGTTCGCGCCCGCACTCACCATGAAGCTCGTCGAGACGATGGGAGGGCTTGACGCTGAAGCACCGACAGAGCGCATAACCAACGTGTACTCGCCGGTGCTGACCGGCATGTAGCTGTATACCTCGCTGTATTCCGCGTGCTTGAGCACGATCGAATGCCCGGGATTGCCGAAGGAAATCAGGTAGATGTCCACGGCTGGTGTGCCGGGGGACAGATTGGCGCAGCGCACCCAGCCAACTGTGGCGGCCGCCGCGGCGGCTGCCGGCACCACGGTGCAGGCAGCCGCTCCGAGCAGCGCCGCGATCGCGGCGACCAGGGCGACATGCCTACCTAGCCTCATGGTCAGTCCCCTTCATCACGTCGACACCCCAATCAAGGCGCCTACCGCCGGAGCCGTGGCGTCGCAATCAGCGAGAGGTTCAGCCTGAAGCACCACCTATCAGCAGTCCCAGAGGGCCCGGCGCCACGAACTCGATGCGGAAGTTCAGCCTGGCCGATGGTCGAGACCAGGACACGTCGCCATGATGGCGCCGCGCCGCCGTAGCCGCAGGCGCCGTCTGCGGGACAGGCGCGGATGTGACTGGCTCGGCCACTGCTGGCCGACCGCCCTCGCCGCTTTCCACGCCCGCCTCCGCCAACCGCGAACTGGCACGCTGCCGCGCCCGATGGTTCTGTCGGTGCTTCGCCGCCCGGGACAAGTGCCCACGGGCGTCTCACCACGGCCGTCGGTGTCGCCCATACCGCCCCGTTGCCGTGGCTGTCTGGAACAGCAGAGCACATACGCCCAGCCCGTATCAAGCCGAATCGCCAGTTACATCCCAAGCACTACGGTCCGCAGCGGCACGGGCGCATGCCGGTGCATGGGCGTATGACAACGTGCCAGGTCGACGGCGGACGCCGCGCATCATCCCGTCAGCCGGGCGAAGACCACGACGTCGCTGAGGTAGCTGCCGAGGGACCCGTCGAAGATGCCGCCGCACGTGATCAGGCGCAGTTCCGCGTCCGGGACCGGACCATACACCGCAGCCGTCGGGAACTCGTCCTTGCTATACATCCGGACACTGGTGACGGTGAACACGGCCATCGTTCCGTCGGCGCGCCCCACGTAGATCCGCTGGCCAGGACGCAGGGTCCGCAGCCAGAAGAAGATGGCTGGCCCGGTGCGGGAATCGACATGCCCGGCGATGATCGCAGGCCCGGCGGCGCCGGGCCGCGGGCTGCCGGTGAACCAGCCCGCCACCGTGGTAGTGGCGGGCACCTGGAGCGTGCCGTTCCGGTTGAGGCCGAGATCGACCAGCCGGGTCCGCACGCCGATGGCCGGAACGGCCAGCCAGACAGGCCGGGCGGTTTGCTGGACGGTCGCCAGCAAGTCCGGCGCCACCGTCCGGCCCGATGGCACCGGGAGCGGCGACGGCCTTGCGGCCCAGCGCACCGAAGCGGCCGACGAGCCGCTGGCCGCGAGAAGTCCGGCCGTACCGGCACCAACGGCCAGCAGCCCGGCACCTAGCATCGAGGCCGCCAGCAGCCGCACGGGCACGGCACGCCGCAACGCCGCGAGGCGAGGACGGCGCCCGGACACATCCGGCGCGGGCCCGGCCGATCCCCTCGTCGCGCTGGGCACTCCTGTGATGCCGGCTTGCGGCCGACGCCGCGACACCCACAAGCTGATGGTCGTGGCCAGGACCTGACTCCACGACGGGGCCGCCGCGGCCGTGGGTGGCGTCAGCGGAACGACCGCAGGCTCCGCCGGTACGGCGGTCGCAAGCCCGGTCGCAAGCCCGGCCACGTGACCAGGTGACGCGTCTGGCAGCGTCGCGAGGATCCCGGGTTCAGCGGAATCCGCCGCCAGCGCCGCTCCCCCGGGCTGGCCCGTGGCCGCCACCGGTGCCGGGGCGTCAGCCGGCCGGTCCGCGTTCCAGGCCGGATCCCACCAGGCCGCATCCCAGGCCGGATCCCACCATTCATCCAGCCGGCCGGTGACTACGGCTCTTTGTCCCGCCGGTGCGCCATCCCCGGAAGCGTGGTTACCGGAAGCCGGTCACCTCGGCCGTCCTCATCCATGCTGTTTCCCGTCGCCGGGTCGTCTGGAATAGCGAACAGCAGAGCACATAGGCCCGGGCCGTATCAACCGGAATCATCAGTTGCATCCCATGCGCTACGGTCCGCAGCGCCCAGCCTGTCCGAGGAGACGAAACAAGACCGCACATCACGGAACCGATCAGGTCCGCGCAGCGTCACATCGACGAGGCTAGGCCTCCGGCTCGCGCCCGGCGGGCCCCATGCAGGACCGGCTGGGCGGGATCCGGAGTACGCGTGATGTGTATGTAACCTGTTAGCGGATATGAGTACAGATACCCATCCGGCGCCCGCTCGCCTCCGAACTGACCAACAGCACACGGTAACCCTGACGATCGGCGTAGACAGGCGATCCTTATGCGCTTCGGGCACGTACGAGTAGTGGCAATCGCCGCACTGAGCGGGGGTTTTCTGACCCTGGGTGCGCTGGGCAGCGCGCAGGCGGCCCCGCTCACGCCGCAGGGGCAGGCCGCAGCCGCCGCGAACCCCGTGTGCCAGGCGCTGCCGACCGCGGCGTCGCCGTCGCCGTCGCCGTCACCCTCCCCCTCGCCCTCGCCGTCACCCACTCCCTCGCCCACGCCTTCGCCTAGCGTCACTCCTTCGACTTCGGCCAGCGGATCTTCAGCGACCTCGACGGCGACGTCAGCATCACCTGCACAGACTGGCTCGTCCTCAGGGACCGGCTCGGCTTCCTCAGCCACGGGAACCGGCTCGGCTTCCTCAGCCTCAGGGAGCGGCTCGGCTTCTTCGGCCACGGGAACCGGGTCGGCGTCGGCGTCCTCGGCCTCCGCCACCACGACCGCGGCATCTCTTGACGCCCTCACCGCCACCAGTCCGAGCAGCGGGACCAGTTCGAGCGCCACGGCCAGCTCGGCCGCGGCGGAACTGTGCGTGAGCGTCAAGGCCGCCCAGTCGAGCATCACGCGCGGCAAGACGGCTACCTACACGGTGCAGGTCTCGACCAAGAACGGCTCGGCCTCGAACGTGTCAGTCGCGCTCACCTCCCAGCCGTCGAGCCAGAAGCCCGAGTTCACCAGCGGCTGCACCAAAGGTGACGGAACGGCCTCGTGCACGATCGCCTCGGTCACCACGGCCAAGCCCGTGAACCTTAACGCACAGATCGCGGTGGCATCGAGCGCGACGTCGGTCACGTCGGTGAAGCTGACCGCCACGGCCAGCATCACCAGCACGGCCAAGTGGACGCCTCCCGCCGCGGCCGGTACCACGGTTGTCACCTCGGCCGCCGCCGCCAAGTCGTCTCCGCCGGCCACAGCCTCGCCCAGCGTGTCCTCCTTCCCGCTGCCGCCCGGACTGATCCCGAACCTGAATGCCGAGGCGAGTCTGCTCATCGGCGCGGGCAACGCAGCCAGGCTGTTCCCCGCGATCACGCCGTCCGCCGGGCCCGGCGCGAGCCAGGCGGCTCATCCGCAGGGTGGTGGCAGGCAGAATGCCGACCCGATCGCCAACGCCAGTCCAGTCTCGTCCGGGACGCAGGTACTTACCGCTCAGGTGGCGGGCCTGATCGCGCTCGGACTGGCGATCATGCTCACGGTCACGCGCCTGTCGCTACGCAAGCGCTCCGGCTCAGGCGGATCAGGCAGCTAGCGCCGAACGTCCTGACCGCGTTCTCGTCGGCCGTTGGCTCATGCCACTACTTGTTGGCCACCTGCTCAACCGACGGGCGGATCGTCTGCATCGCGCTGGCCAGCATCGAGGCCGACATCGTGGGCGAGACGATCTCGCCGAAGCTGTCGTTGTCGAACCAAACGCACATCGACACCGGGTCGGAGGTCTTGCCTCCGTTCTCGACGCATGCCGCCTGGCCGCCCAGGGAACCCGCGGGGACGACCATGGCGCCGGCGAACTTCTCGGTAAAGGCCGTGATCGAGGTGGCCGGCGCGGCGTTCGCCAGATGGCCGCCGATGAACATGATGATCTGCGTGACGCTGCCCGCGGCGGGATTACCGGATTCGTACACCGCCGACACCACGCCACTGGCCTGGCCGGAGCTCATCGTGATGACCTCGTTGCGCAGTTCGGCCAGGTGGGTCTGCTTCTCCAGGTCCACCGTGCGTTCATAGCTCCCGATATTGGCCGGGGTGACCAGGATGTGCGTGGGGCCGCTGTGCGACGGGAACTCGAACCTGAGGATCATGGCGATCGCCGCCGCGGCCACCAGCACCACGCCGATAAGCGCGAGCCACAGACGGTGATCCCGGCTGCGCCCGCGACGGCGTCCGGCACCGCGGCTGGCGGTGCGAGCCGCCTTGCCGCCCGAGTCACCGCCATCGGCCTCGTCAGGGAACAGGCCCCGGTAGGCGTCGTCATCATCTTCGCGCCAGAAATCCTCGAAGGATTCCGGCTCATCGACCTGGGGCCGAGTGGGCCAGGATGACGTAGTCCCCGGTCCGTCCAGGCCGTGGCCCGGCCGGACCTGCGGGGCCAGAAGCTGGCCCGCGCCCGCGCCAGCCACCGGCCGGTCATC
The DNA here is from genome assembly GCA_963808615.1 of uncultured Actinomycetota bacterium. GTDB lineage: Bacteria > Actinomycetota > Actinomycetes > Streptosporangiales > Streptosporangiaceae > Palsa-504. The sequence continues at coordinate 920,903 of CAWEGV010000012.1, read as the reverse complement.
CGCGGGAAGGTCGAGCCGGCTGATGCCGGGCGGGGTCAGCACTCCTACACCAGCGGCCGGGGCACCGAGGTAGCTGGCCCCGGAGAGCGCGAGATCCTGGGGACCCGCGGGACCCGACGGACGGGCGTCGCGCCCGGTGCTCATCTGCGGGCCCAGGCCGCCGCGGCCCCGGGAAGGCTGGCCGTAGCCGGACGTCCGCTCGGCCGCGGGCGGCTGCGGGAAGCCGGGTTGCTGGCCGTAACCTGATGGGCGCGGGTCGGCGTGACGCTGATAACTGGCCGGACCCTGATCCATACCCGACGGACCGCCGGACTGCTGCGGGTACGCGGGCCCGCTGCGGCGCAGCTCCTCGTACCAGGAGTCATCGTCCAGCGGCTCGTCGTACCCGGACTCGCCGAACGGAGGGTCCTCATAGCGGAGCTCGTCGTACCGCATGCCTTCCAGGCGCGGATCGGACGCAGCCGGGCTGTCCAGGTATGAACCGCCGGCCCGCTGATCGTCCGGGCCGCGGTGACTGTAAAAGTGGGCATAGACATCGTCGGCGGCCTGCGGGGAGCCGGCATCCTTGACGGCCCAGGCATCCGCGCGCGGCTGCGGGCCGGTCGCGTACAGCGCCTCCTGGGCGCCGGTTAGCGGGTAGATCTCGTCAGCGCCGCCCCGCGGATAGCCCTGCTGATCGCCGCCCAGCGGGTAACCCCCTCGAGCGTCGGCCGGCCGCGCCGGATGCCCCTGCGGGTAGCCGAACTCGGAACGGGAAGATTCGCGGAACCCCGGGACGTGACGCCCGGACGGCCTGCCGTAACCGGCCCCATCAGGTGATGCCGGGGCCCGGCCGCCCCGGTTACCGCCCGGCAGCGCGGAACCGCCGTAGCCGCTCCGCGGCCCGTCGTAGGAAGGATCGGAATAGCCCGGATCCCCGTAGCCGTAGTCATCCATGGCCGGCTGCTGGTAGCCGTAGCCTGGCGTGCCGCCGTAGCCGGGATCGGCGCCGTCGTACGCTCCCCGCCCGGAGCCCGGGTAGCCGTAGCCTTCCGAGGCGTAACCTGGCGAGCCGTAGCCCGCAGGCCCGTAGCCTGCATCAAGCAGCCGCTGGGACTCGGGGTCCATCCGGCGAAAACCATTGGGCCAGGAGATCTCGGGGCCGAACGACGTCTCTTGCTGCCCGCCGCGGCCGTCCTGCGGGTCGCCGCGCCGCCCCGGCCCGTAAGGCCCTGGTCCGTAAGGACCTGGTCCGCTCGTGGCCTCATCCCAGTAGGGACGCTGCGCTGATGGCCATCCACCGCCATCGGGAGTCGGCGAACCGCTCTTCATATACCGGGTCACTCCCCTGTCTGTCACACAGCAGGTCAATGATCACAGTGCTCGTTTCGTGCTTCGTTCAGCATCATCGCGATAAATCAGACACTCTGCTACCTACTTGAACACTTCAGCGGCAGAGGTCTCAAGATGATCTCTTACGGTACTGCTCAACGGCCGTCCCCATGGCGCATTCCGTCGTTTACGGCAAGTCGTGCCCAAATGTCTCATTTGCTGAGAATGCGCGAATACGCCCTCTTACCGCGGCGGGACTGGCTGCCACAAGGGACTTCCGGCCCTAGGACGCACCATGGCCTCGGCGTAGCATGACGGTATCCTGCCGACGGTATACAGTCCAGGAAGCGAGCCTCCCCGGTGTACCACGAGCTCACGGTCTGGTCCCGTGGGATCATCATGGACCAAGGAGGCGCGCGACGTCTCCACCTGCATCGCGGCAGTCGCCCGCAAGCTCGGTTACCACGCGGAGAACGTCAGCGACTACGTCGACGACCCGGACCGGACCAACTGCCTGGTCCGCAGGTACGCGCGGTTCGCCGACGAGCCGATCCTCGATCGCTTCATCTACGAGAACCCGCATCCGGACTGGGTGGTGCTGGTCGAGGAAACCATCATCAAGGCCGTCAACTTCTTCCGCGGCACCCGCGACGGCCAGGGCGTCCTGGTGGTCAACTCCGCACGCGATCCGGCGTACCTGCTGAAGTTCCTGCCCGAGCACATGCTGGCCAAGCTGGGCAAGCTCGTCGTGGTCGACGCGACCGCGCTGGCCGAGCAGCGCGGCGCCAGCCCGTGGATGTTCGTCCGTGACCTGTCCGAGCTGGCCTTCGACCGGATGTCCACCGAGGGCGCGGTGGAGCGGCTGGCCGTCGGGCTGGGCATCGCCGCCCCGCTGATCGGCGCTCTGGTGGCGGCCACCGGCGAGCTGCCCGTCGACGCAGTGGCCGAGGCGGTGGCCGACCGCGACGCCATGCTCCGCGGGGCCCGGCAGCACGCGGTCATCCGGTACGCCCCGGTCTAGGTACGCCGCCGGCCGAGGCCGAAAGGAGGGGTCCATGTCCGTGCGCGGGACCCACGTCCCCGAGCACCTGCGGCTCCCCATCGCGGGGGTCACGCCGCCGCCTACGGAAAAGGACGGCCAGCGGCTGTTTCCCACCGGTAACTTCCGGTCCTACCGTCCCGTCTACCGGGACAAGATGCCGCCCTGCAACCACGCCTGCCCCACGTCCTGGACAGGGAGATAGCCAAGCTCCTCGACCTGGGCGGCATCGAGATCCGCTGCGGCATCCGGATCGGGGCGCCGGATGGCCAGCCCACCCTGCAGGACCTGGCCCGCGGCTACGACGCGGTGTTCCTGGCCCTGGGCCAGGACGTCGGCCGCCGCCTGGCCGTCGAGGGTGCCCAGGCCCGCGGCGTGATCGGCGCCCTGGAGTTCCTGCGCGAGACCGGGCTGGGCCGCCCGGTCAGGATCGGCCGGAACGTGCTGGTCGTCGGGGGCGGCAATACCGCCTCGGACGCGGCCAGGTCCGCCATCCGGCTGGGCGGGTCCCCGGATCCGGCCGGGGCACCGGCCCAGGCCACGATCGTGTCGCTCGAGGCCGAGGACGAGCTGCCGATCGTGGCCGAGGACCTGGCCCAGGCCCGCGAGGAGGGCGTGCGGTTCTGCCCGCGCACCGCCCTGGTCAAGGTGCTGGCCGACGACGAGGGCAAGGTCCGCGGCGCCGTGCTGGGCCAGGCCCGCCTGGACCGGGACGGCAACGTCACGCCCCGGCTCACCGAGGGCACCGAGTTCGAGGTGGCCTGCGACACGATCCTGGTCGCCATCGGCCAGGTACAGGTCCTGGACTGGCTGCCGACCGCGGCCACCGAACGCGGGCTGATCCGGGCCGACTCCTACGGCCGCATCCCGGTGAACGGGGAAGGGCAGGCGGGCGGGGGAACGACCTTCGCCGGCGGCGACGTGACCCGCGGTCCGGCCATGGTGGTGGAGGCGCTCGGGGACGGCAAGCGCGCCGCCCGGGACATCGACCGCGTGCTGTCCGCCGAACCGCTCGGGCCCGACGATCCGGTCGAGGTCATGCCGTACGAGAAACTCAACACCGCCTACTTCCGGCCCGCGCCGCGCACCGAGGCCCCGCTGGCCGCCGCGGAAACCCGCCGCCTGAGCCAGGTCACCGAGGTCACCCTGGCCTACAGCCGCGAGCAGGCGCTCGCCGAGGCGGACCGCTGCATGAGCTGCGGTGTCTGTAACGGCTGCGACAACTGCTACATCGTGTGCCCGGATGTCAGCGTGATGCGCGACACCCGGCAGAACGGCCACTACTCAATCCGCACGCACTACTGCAAGGGCTGCCTGGTCTGCGTGCAGGAATGCCCCACCGGCTGCCTGGAGAAGGTCCCGGAGATGGACTTCGACGAGCCCGACGCCGTGGTGCGGATGGAGACCGCCTTCGCGCCGTACGACGGCGCGCACGCCGAGCAGGCGCCGTTTACCCGCCAGCTCATCGAGGACGCGATCAGGGACTATGACGCAGCAAGATCAAGATCAACTTCTATTGATCCGAACGGCGGGGGTGGCACGCGATGAGCACCTTGCGTGCGGGCCGGCTCATGTACCCGGACGGCCGCGGTATCACCTAATGAGAAACATGCGTCCGGGCCGGGGTGTCGCGTCATGAACGCCGTGCCCGTCAACCTGGGGATGCCGCCGCCGGAACCGCCCCGGCTCAAGCCGCCCGTCCGCACCCCCGAGGGCGAGACGTTCCTGCGCGGCATAGCCGGGACCCGGGTGCGCCAGAACGGGTGCGCGGCGGCGGCCTACGCGGCGCTGTACGCGAACGTGGACGTGATCACCGCCTACCCCATCCGGCCCTACACGGCGATCATGATGAACCTGGCGCAGTTCGTGGCCGACGGGATCCTGGACGCCGAGTACATCCACGCCGACGGCGAGCACTCCCAGTTCTCGGCGGCGTTCGGGGCCGGGTCCTGCGGCGCGCGGGCCTTCACCGGGTCATCCGGCGTCGGGGTCACCTACGGGTACGAGATGTACTCGATCATCTCCGGGGCGCGGATCCCCATCCAGATGGCCATCGCCGACCGGGCGCTGGACCCGCCGGGCGACTTCGGCTCCGAGCACACCGACGCGCTGTGCACCAGGGACATGGGCTGGCTGCTCGGCTGGGCGGCCACGCCGCAGGAGGTCTTCGACAAGTCGCTCATCGCCTACGCGATCGGCGAGGACCCGCGGGTGCTGCTGCCGCAGATGGTGGTGCAGGACGGGTACTTCGTCTCGCACATCGCCGGTGAGGTGGAGATGCCGTCGATCGAGCAGGTCGAGACGTTCCTGCCGCCCTACCAGCTGCCGTTCCCGCTGGACCCGCGGCGGCCGGTGTCGCACGGCCCGCAGATCCATCCCGAGCAGGGCCCGCCGCTTCAGCTCGAACGGGCCAGGGCCATGGAGGACGCCATACCGGTCATCAGGGAGAAGACCGCCGAGTTCGGCCGGGTCTTCGGCCGGGCCTACCCGGACTTCGTCGAGTCCTACCTGCTGGATGACGCCGAGCTCGCGATCGTGATCTCCGGCGGCCACTCCGTCACCTGCCGGGCCGCGATCAACCGGCTGCGCGCGCAGGGCATCAAGGTCGGCATGGCCCGGCTGCTGTGGATCCGCCCGTTCCCCAGCGAGGACCTGCGCCAGGCGCTGCGCGGGGTCAAGGCGGTCGGGGTGGTGGAGACCAACCTCGGCCTGGGCGGCGCCAGCTACGGCGGCATCCTCTCGCTGGACGTGACGACCGCGCTGTACCACCTGGCCGGCCAGCGCCCGCTGGTGACCTCGTTCATGGCCGGCCTGGGCGGCGAGACCGTGCCGATGGCCGAATTCGACTGGATGACCGGCCAGCTCGGCCAGGCGGTCGCGCGCGGCCGGGTCGAGAAGGCCGCCCACTGGGTCGGATTCGAGGACTAGGGAGGCAAGCCAGATGAGTTTCGACGTGGTCCGCCAGCAGCTTCCGCTGTTCGACGAGGACGGGCGCGCGGCTGCGGCCGATGACTCCCGCGGGCGTGACCTTTACTACCTTCCCGACCTGCCGGAGGAGGACCCGTACGCGGCCGGGCACCGGACCTGCGCGGGCTGCGGGCCGGCCATCCAGTACCGGTGGGTGCTCAAGGCGGCCGGCCAGGACACCGCGGTGGCCGGGCCGACCGGGTGCATGTACGTGGCGAACTCGACCTACCTGTGCACCCCCTACACGGTGCCCTGGGCGCACACGCCCATCGCCTCGGGCGGCTCGTTCACCTCCGGCATGGCGGCCGGCTACGAGGCGCTGATCAGGAAGGGCCGCCACCCGGGGCCCTACCCGAACATCATCGTGATGGCGGGAGACGGTTCGGCCGCCGACATCGGCATCGGCTCGATGTCGGGCGCGCTGTACCGCAACCACGACGCGCTGTTCGTCTGCTACGACAACGAGTGCTACGCCAACACCGGCATCCAGACCTCGCCGACCACGCCGTACGCCGGCATGACCACGTTCACGCCGTTCGGCAAGGCGGTACCGGAGGGCAAGAAGCTGCCGCCCAAGAATCTGGCCAAGATGATGGCCGAGGGGCATCCGCACTGCTACGTGGCCACCGCCACCGTGGGCTACCCGATCGACCTGATGAACAAGACCCGCAAGGGCCTCAACCACGTGGGCGCCGCCTTCCTGCACTGCTACACCCCGTGCCAGAAGGGCTGGGTCTACCAGACCTCGATGACTGTCGAGCTGGGCCGCCGGGTGGTCGAGTCCGGGCTCTGGCCGGTCTGGGAGTACGACCCCGCCGAGCGGACCTATCGCTACTTCCATCCGCCGCTGCAGCGGCCGGTGACCGACTACCTGGCCCTGCAGGGCCGGTTCGGGCACATGCTGCCCGAGCACGTCGCGAGGGTGCAGGTGTGCGCGAACCGCAACTGGGAAGCCACCGGCATGGAGGTGCCGAGGCACCTGCGTGACCTGGAGGACCCCGAGCGGCACCAGCGGCTGAGGGACGAGGAGTACTCGATGCCCCTGAACCGCGGCGTCGGCGCGTGAGAGATGGCCGGCGAATGGCAGCTGCGGTTCGACGGCGGGCGGCAGCAGCGATACCTGCCCGACCGGGCCGCGGTGCTGCGTTACGTTCTCGCCGTCGGGCCGCACGCGGCCAGCCCGCGGTTCGAGGTCTTCGCGGAGGCCGGCCCGGTACGGCTGGCCGACGGCTCGGACGGCGGCCGGCGGTTCACCCTGGTCGAGGTGATCGACCTCAGCCGCCCGGAAGAGGCAGAACGGCTGCGTGCGGAGCTGCGCCGTGAGCGGTGCTAGTCCCCCCTGGCCGTACCAGCTCAGGCTGCCGCTTGCCCCGTACCGGTTCGTCTGGCGTGATGACGCTGCGGTCGACGCGGAGAAGAACGCCACCGACGCCTACACCGAGGAGCGGTACCGGCACGCCGACGGCTCGCGCACGATCATCCGCGAGTACCGGGCCGACGGGTCGTACCACATCATGTCCGACCGGGGCGAGATCGAGCTCATCGACAACGCGAACGACCCGTACGCCCCGGACCCGGTCAGCGTGGTCAGGCTTCCCTTAGCTGCATAAGGAACTGTGGTAGGCGTCCCTGGTCCGCTCGGTGTGCCTGCGGGCCAGCAGTTTGGCCTGCTCGGGGTTGGCCGCCTCGATCGCGTCGGTCATCTCCCTGTGCTCGGCCCACGAATCGTGCCCGCGCGCCGGGGCCACCATCCGGTAGTACCACTGCACCCGGCGGCCGACGATGTCGGCGAGCTCGGCGAGCACCGAGTTGCCCGCGATCGCGGCGATCTCGGCGTGGAACGAGTCGTTCGCCGCCACCGCGGCGTCCACGTCGCCCTGCTCGGCGGCCACCCGTCCCCCGGCGCAGATCTCCCGGAGCCTGGCCACCTGGTCCGGGCTCGCGGTCCGGGCCGCGAGCCCGGCCGTCTCGGCCTCGAGCAGCGCGCGCACGTCCAGCAGCTCGTCCACTTCGGAGTCGGTCGGCACGTGCACGAAGGCGCCCTGGCTGGGCCGCAGGTCCACCCAGCCCTCGGCTTCCATGCGGTGCAGCGCCTCGCGAATGGGCTGCCTGCTGACCCCGAGATGGCGGGCCAGGTCGGTCTCCACCATGTGCTGGCCTGGCGGCAGCTCGCCGCCGACGATCAGGTCGATCAGCGCGTCATAGACCGACTGGCGCAGCGGCACCGGCCGCGGCAGCGGGCGGATCACTCCCGGCGACATCGGCACGCCTGCACCACCTCGCCCAGCTCTCGCCCCCGTGAACAGCAGAAGTTTATCGGCGACAGTATGCAAAGTGCGTTCCCCGATCCGGGGATCGCTGACCGGGCCAGGCCGCCTGGCCCGACTTGACCTATTAGACAGTATTACGATAGATAAACTAGATAATAGCTCGAGGCGGCCAGGCCGGTCCCGCCCCGGCCGGTTCCTGGCTGGGCGCGGCGGCGACCGCGGCCGCCCTGGCCGCGGCGTTCCTGAACGCGGTGTTCGGGTTCTGCCTGGGTTGTGAGATGTACCTGCTCATCCGGCGGATCTGGCCAGGCCGCCAGGCACTGGTGCTGGCCGATGCAGACAAGGAGGTTAACGCATGAGCCGCTCTGAGGTACTGGTCCAACGACGACACGGTGATCTTGTACGGCGGGAACAACAACTGGTTCGCCGCCTACGCCTACTGGTACTTCAAGGTCTACGGGCACCCCGGGTCAAGCTGCTCGACGGCGGCCGCAAGAGATGGGAACTGGACTCCCGCGAGCTGGTGACCGAGGTTCCGCACCGGCCGGCCACGGCCTACCGCGCTCGCGAGCAGGACACCTCGATCCGGGCCCGGCGCGACGAGGTGGTCGCGGCGATCGGACGGGTGAACCTGGCCGACGTCCGGTCACCGGACGAGTTCGCCGGCCGCTTGCTGGCCCCGGCGTACCTGCCGCAGGAGCAGGCGCAGCGCGGCGGCCACATCCCCGAGGGCCAGGAACGTGCCCTGGTCGAAGGCGGCCGCCGAGGACGGCACGTTCCGGTCCGACGAGGAGCTCCGCCAGCTGTACGCCGGCCAGGCCGGGCTGGACTTCGGCCAGGACACCATCGCGTACTGCCGGATCGGCGAGCGCCCGGCGCACACCTGGTTCGTCCTGCACGAGCTGCTCGGCCTGCCGAACGTCAAGAACTACGACGGGTCGTGGACCGAGTGTGGCTCGCTGGTCGGCGTCCCGATAGAGCTCGGAGACTGATAACCCCGGTGGCGGGGGTAGGACACACCCGGACAAGCCACACCTGCCAACCAGATGATGCCAACCAGATGATGGGAGCCTCAGATGTCAGCCACCGAGGAGTACCTGGCCAACAACGCCCGCTACGCAGAGACCTTCACCGACGACGCGTTCAAGCGCTCCATCCAGGACGAGACGGGGATCAAGCCGACCTGGTCGGCCGAGGCCTTCGGCGACCTGGACGAGGACGTGCGGCAGTCGATCGCGCGGATCAAGGCCAGCCCGTTCGTCCCGCACACGGACGCGATCCGGAGGTTCGTCTTCGACGTCGCCACCGGCAAGCTCAACGAAGTCAGCTAGCCCGCGGCCGCGGCCGCCAGGACCCGGTCGATGTCCCGCTGGGGATCCACCAGCAGCGCGCTCGTCCCGTCTGTAGCCAGGTAGGTCCGGTCCCCCAGCGACGGCGTATCGATGACCACGATCTCGATCTCGATCATCGGACCTCCTCCGCATTATCCTAATTAACTTATCGGCATAATAGACTATTATCCAGCTGTGGATGATCCTGCTGCTGCCCGGGGACGCGTCATCGCGGTGATCGGAGCGGGGGCCAGCGGCACGCTCGCCGTCATCCACCTGCTTCGCCAGGCCGCGGCCGGGCGGGTGCCGCTGCGGGTGGCCCTGATCGACCGGCACGGCCGCCACGGGCTCGGCCAGGCGTACTCCACCACCCATCCGGCCCACCTGCTCAACGCACCGGCCGAGGCCATGAGCGCGCTGACCGGCGATCCGGGTCACCTGACCCGCTGGGCGGCCCAGGCCGGCCTGCGCCACGACGGCTTCCTGCCCAGGAGCGCCTACGGCCGTTATCTGCGCGAGCTGCTCGAGGAGAGCGAACACGCGGCGCTGCCCGCGGCCCGGGTCAGTCATCTCACCTCGGACGTCGTCGCGATCAGGCGCAGCGGCCGAGGCCGGGCGCTGCGGCTGTACCTGGCGGCCGACGGCCGCGTTGACGCCGACGCCGTCGTGCTGGCCACCGGCAACCTGCCGCCGGTGCCACCCTGCCCGTTGCCGGGCAACGACCGGTACGTCGCCGATCCCTGGGAGCCCGGCGCGCTGCGGGCCGCCGCGGACGGCAGCCCGGTCATCGTGCTGGGCACCGGCCTGTCCATGCTGGATGTGGCGATCGCGGTCACCGACGCGGACCCGCGCACCGTGGTGTACGCAGTGTCCCGGCACGCGCTGCTGCCCCGGGCGCACCGCTGGCCCCGGCCACCCGCGGCGCCCGATCGGCCGGTCATCCGCAGCACCTCGGCCCCGCTCCGCCTGGCCGCGCTGACCCGGGAGGTCCGGGCCAGCGTCGCTCAGTACGCAGGCGACTGGCAGGACATCGTGGACGCGCTGCCGGCTGGCTGGTCAACTGCACCGGGCCCGGCGGCGATATCACCGCCACCGCCGACCCGCTGCTCCGCCACCTGCTCGACGCGGGCCTGGCCCGGCCGGACCCGCTGCGGCTGGGCCTGGACGCCGACGCGTGCGGCGCGGTGCGCGACGCGGCCGACAGGCCAGCGCGCGACATCTTCACCCTCGGCCCGCCGCTGCGCGGACGCTGGTACGAGACCACGGCCATCCCCGAGATCCGCGACCAGGCCGCCGCACTGGCCCGCCTCCTGATCACCACCCAGGCGCTCGCCACTTCTGGCACCGCCGCCTAGCTCCATCCAGAGGCTCGCCAGGTGGGTGGTTTGAGGGGTCCGCGGGCGGCCGAGCCCCCCGCGTGTGGTGGTTTCGGGGGGCCCGCGGGGGCCGAGCCCCCGCGTGTGGTGGTTTCGGGGGGCCCGCGGGGGCCGAGCCCCCGCGTGTGGTGGTTCACGGGGGCATCCCCCGCGGGTTGGTTTTGGGGGGTCCGCGGGGGGCGGAGCCCCCGCGTGTTGGGGTTCGCGGGGGCATTCCCCCCGGTGGGGTTTGGGGGGTCCGCGGGGGGCAAAGCCCCCCGCGTGTCAGCCAATGTCGCGGCGGCGCAGGCCCACCAGGCCGACCGTGGTGAACGCCAGCGCGGCCAGGGCCAGCCACAGCAACGGCGCAGCCGTCACTGTCCCGCCCGGCAGCCGGGGAGCATGGGTGAACGGCGAGATGTCCAGCACCCAGTGGGACAGCTGCAGCACCTGCCCGAACAGCTCGATCAGCACGGCCACGCCTACTACGGTCCAGGCCCCGGCGCCGGCGGCCCCGGGCCACAGCCCGAACAGCAGGACGGCCACGGCCGCCACGGCCAGCGCCGCGGGCAGCTGGGCGAACGCGGCGCCCAGCATCTGCGCCGCCTGGTGGCCCGCCGAGCCGACCCGCAGCCCGTAGCCCAGGCCCGTGGCCAGCCCGGCCACGGCCATCAGCACCACCGTGCCGGCCACGGCGACGGCGATATAGCTGAGCGCCCAGCGAACCCGGCCCGTGGACGTGGTGAGTACCGGCTCGGCCAGCCCCCCGGTCTCCTCACCGCGCAGCCGCAGCACGGTCGATGTCGCGTAGGCGGCGGCGACCAGCCCGGCCAGCAGCATGAGCGCGGCCAGGTACGCGTTGACGATGGCGGCCTGCCCGCCGAGCCTGGTGAACTCGCGCTGGAGTGCGGAGCTGGTCCCGAACAGCTGGCCGATGCCCTTGGCCGCCGCGCCGCAGGCGGCGAAGGTGAACGCGTACCCGGTCGCCCAGCCGAGCAGCGTGGCCCATTCCAGCCGCCAGGCCAGGCCGAGCGGGCTGCTCAGCAGCCGGGAAGCGGTCGCCCGGCCGCGCCGGTCAGGCAGCAGGCCGGCCCCGAGGTCACGCCGCGCGGCCAGCATGAAGGCCGCGGTGACGCCCAGGGCGAAGGTGGCCAGCGGGAGGGCCAGCACCCACCAGCGTTCGGCGGCGAACGGCCGGGTGAACTGGATCCAGGCCAGCGGGGAGGCCCAGGACAGCCAGGACGGGCCGCTGGGGCCGGCCGAGTCCCCCACGCCGCGCAGCACGAAGGCGACGCCGAGCGCGCCGAGCGCGATCCCGCGCGCCGCCCGCGCGTTGGAGGTCAGCTGAGCCGCCACAGCGGCGATCCCGGCGAACGCGAGCCCGCACGCGCCCACGGCCAGCGCGAGCGCGGCCGCGCCGGCGGCCGGGAGGGTGACCAGGGGCAGCGTGATGCACAGCAGCAGGGCCATGAGCACACAGGCGGACACCGCGGTCAGCAGGGCCGAGGCCAGGGCCGCCTGCCGTCCCACCACCGCCGAGCCGACCAGTTCCAGCCGGCCTGCCTCCTCGTCGGTCCTGGTGTGCCGGACCACGACGATGATGGTCATCAGCGAGGCGAAGATGCCGGCCCATACCCCGTATCGCCAGGTGGTGAGGGAACCGAGCGAGTCGCCGTAGAGCCTGCCGTACAGGAACCGGAAGGCGGGATTGCCCTGTCCGGTCGCCGCGAGCGCGGCCCGCCCGGCCGCCGTGGGGTACAGCTTCTTGAACGTGTAGGCGGTGCCGGTCACCGCCGCGACGATCACGTACAGGGCGGCGGGCACCCCGATCCGGTCCCGGCGCACGGCGAGCCTGGTGAGCTGGCCGGTGCCCGCCAGGGCGGTCCGGGCCAGCCCGGCCGAGCTGGCGGTCATCGCGGGGCTCCCGCCGCCGTCCGTTCGGAAGAATAGTGACGCAGGAACAGCTCCTCCAGGGTCGGCGGCCGGCAGGTGAGGGACCGGACGCCGGCCGCGGTCAGCCGGGCCAGCACGTCATTGAGCGCCGCGTGATCCACCTGGCAGCGCACGCGAGGGCCCTGCACGTCCAGGTCATACACGCCGGGCACGCCCTCGAGGCGGACCGGCCCGGCCAGCTCGGCGCCCACCAGGTTCCTGGTCAGGTGGCGCATCTCGGCCAGGGTGCCGGTCTCCACCGCCCGGCCGCCGCGGATGATCGTCACCCGGTCCGACAGCGCCTCGGCCTCGGACAGGATGTGACTGGACAGCAAGGTGGTGCGGCCGGCCCGCCGTTCGTCATTGACGCAGTCGCGGAAGCCGGCTTCCATCAGCGGGTCCAGCCCGGCGGTCGGCTCGTCGAGCAGCAGCAGTTCCGCGTCGCTGGCCAGCGCCGCGATCAGGGCGACCTTCTGCCGGTTGCCCCGGGAGTAGGCCCGCGCCTTCTTGGCCGGATCCAGGTCGAACCGCTCGATGAGCGCCTGCCTGCGCTTGGCGTCGATGCCGCCGCGCAGCCGGCCGAGCAGGTCGATGATCTCCCCTCCGGTCAGGCCCGGCCACAGCGTCACGTCGCCGGGCACGTAGGCCAGCCTGGCGTGCAGGCTGGTCGCGTCGTGCCACGGGTCGCCGCCCAGCAGCCTGGCCTCGCCGCCGTCCTGGCGCAGCAGGCCGAGCAGGATGCGGATGGTGGTGGTCTTGCCCGCGCCGTTCGGGCCGAGGAAGGCGTGCACCTCACCGGCGCCTACGGTCAGGTCCAGGCCGTCAAGGGCCACGGTCCGGCCGAATGACTTGCGCAGGGCGCGCACCTCGATCACGTTGCTCATGACTCCAGGATGCAGGACCAGGTGATGTCCCGGTGGAGCGCGATGGTCCGCGAGGGCTAGGCCTGCGGAGGGCTAGGCCGGGCTAGGCCTGGGGGACCTGCGCATCCGGCAGGGTGAACTCCCCGCCCAGGTAGCGCAGCACCGGATCGGTGCCGGGCTCAGGCTCGCCGCGCTCCGCGATGATCTCGGCCGCGTACGCCTCCGCGTCGTCCTGGGGCTGGTAGCCCAGGGCTCTCGCCTCGGCCAGCGAGACCCAGCCGCCGCGGGTGTTGGCCGATACCCCGAACGCGACGCGGAACCCCGGCCGCTCGACGGCCAGGCAGGCCTCGAACAGCCGCCCTGCGTCGTCCGGGGACAGCCAGGTCGACAGCATCCGCACGTTGGTCGGCCGGGGAAAGCAGGACAGGATGCGCAGGCATATCGCGTCCAGGCCGTACCGGCGGTGGTACATCGCGGCCAGCGCCTCGGTGGCCGCCTTGGACACGCCGTAGTAGGTGTCCGGTGCGGGGAAGGCGTAGTCGGGCACCGGGAAGGCCGAGCGCGGGGTGAACCCCACCGCGTGGTTGGACGAGGCGAAGATCACCCGCGGCGTCCCGGCCCGGCGGGCGGCCTCGAACGCCCCGTAACCGCCGTTGATGTTCGTCTCCAGGATGCGCGGCCAGGACGCCTCGCCGGGGATCCCGGCCAGGTGGATGACGGCGTCCGCGCCCCGGCAGGCGGCCGTCATCGCCTCCAGGTCGGTGACCGAGGCCTGGATCGCCTCCTCGCCCGGCCCGGCGGCCAGCGGGGCGAGGTCGAGCAGGCGCAGCGTCCGGCCCGGCCGGGCCAGCCTCGGCCGCAGCATGGACCCGATCAGCCCGGCGGCCCCAGTGATGACGACGACCGACACCCCGTCAGCCCCCTTAGCAGATCGGCTGGATGATCACCGTGTGCGCCCGCGGCATCCCAGCCCGGTCACAGACGGGTACCAGCTCGCGCACGCACCCTTTCTATCAGCCATTTCGGACCTTAGGCTCGGAATTCTGATGGGCTTGACTCGCGGTTCGCTGACACGGGGTTCGATGACGCTGCCGCGAATGAACGCCCACCTGCTGGTCATCATCGCGGCCGCGCTGACCACGGTGGTGGCCGCGGCCCTGGCCACCGCGCTGGCCACGTTCAGCGGACAGGCGCTGCCCCGCGCCGTCCGGCACGACCTGGGTAACGCGGCCGGGACGACGATGGTCATCACCGGCAACGTCGACGCAGGCCAGGCCGCCCAGTACAACTCCATCCTGCCCGCCCAGATCAGATCGGCCCTGGGCGGCACGGCGTTCGCCTTCTACTCCTCGCAGTGGTCCGACCCGCTGGGTTTCGTGCCCGCCCGGCCGGCCAGCGCGGGCAACGAGCCGATCGTGGAGGCCGCCGAACTGGGCGGCATCACCTCCCACGCCACGCTGGTGTCCGGCCGCTGGCCCGCGGGGGCGGCCAGCGGGCAGCCCATTCCCGCGGCCCTGCCGGCCACGGCCGCGGCGCTGCTGCACGTGAGCGTGGGCGACGTGCTGCGGATGCGCGACGGGATCACCAAGGGCTATGTCCGGTTCGTCATCACCGGGCTGTACCGGCCCACCCAGGTGTCGTCGTACTACTGGGGCCTGGATAACGTCACGCCGGCCGGGTCGAGCACCGCCAGCGGCTTCACCACCTACGGCCCGCTGACCGTGCAGGCCGCGGCGTTCGCCGGGCCGCTGGCCGTCTATACCGGCACCTGGCTGGCCCAGCCGCACACGGCGGACATCCCCGCCGGCCAGCTCACCGCCGTGGCCGCCAGCGTGGACGGGCTGCGGCAGCAGCTGCAGGAGGCCACTCAGCTTCCTACCCTCACCCTCACCACCAGCCTGCCCGCGGTGCTGTACGGCACCGCGAGCGACCTGGATGTCGCCCGCTCGCTGCTGGCCATCTGCGCGGTGCTACTGTTCCTGCTGGCCGCGGCCGCCCTGCTGGCCGCGGCCCGGCTGCTCGCGGGCCAGCGGGAGGGTGAGTCCGCGATGCTGGTCGCGCGCGGCGCCACCCGCTGGCAGCTGGTCCGGATGACCGCGGCCGAGGCCATACCGCTGTGCCTGCTCGCCTCCGTCGCCGGCGGCGTCGTCGGCGTGCTGCTGGCCAGGCTGATGGCGTCCGCGGGTCCCGGGAGCGCCTGGTCGGCCCTGGGCGGGGCCGCGGTGGTCGCCGCGGTGGTCGCCATCGGGGCGATCGTGATCATGCTGCTGCCGGCGCTCAGCACGGTGACCCCGGGAACGGCCCGGGCCCGCCGGGGCCGGCAGGCCGCCGTCTCCGGGGTCACCCGGGCCGGCGCGGACCTGGCCCTGGTGCTGCTGGCCGTGCTGGCCGGCTGGCAGCTACGCCGCTACTCGGCGGTGTCGGCCGGCGCGAACGGCAATTTCGGCGTCGACCCGGTGGTGGTGATCGCGCCGGCGCTGGCCCTGGCCGGCGGCACCGTCGTCGCGCTGCGCCTGCTGCCGGCCGGCGGCAAGGCCGGGGACCGGCTGGCCGCGCGCGGACGGCGGCTCACCGCGGCCCTGGCCAGCTGGCAAATCAGCCGCCAGCCGATCCGCCAGGGCGGCGCGGCGCTGCTGATCGTGCTGTCCGTGGCCACCATGACGCTGGCGCTCGCACAGCGGCAGAGCTGGATCCGGTCCGACCACGACCAGGCCGCGTTCAGCACCGGGGCGGACGTGCGCGTCCAGACCAGCCAGCCGCTGTCGGCGGCCCAGGCCGCCGACGTGGTCGGGCTGCCCGGAGTGCGGCAGGCCATGCCGGTGGCGGCCTTCCCGCAGGAGACCATCAACAGCCAGACCCTCGCCATCGGCGCGGACCAGGCCGCGGACGTGACGCTGATCCGCGCCGACCAGTCGGCGGTCCCCGCGGCGGACCTGTTCGGGATGATCCGGCGCACCGGGCCGCCGCCGGGAGTGACGTTGCCGGGGCGCCCGGCCGAAGTACAGCTCACCGCGCGGCTCGGCCCGGCGTCGCTGCGGCTGGCCCCAGTCATCGTGAACGTATCGGTCGCCGACGCCGACAGTAACGTCTACCAGCTCGACGCGGGCATGCTGCCCGCAGACGGCCGGGAGCACGCGCTGACCGTGACCCTGGCCAACCAGGCCAGCGGGACGGCCGCCGGCGCCAGCGGGGCCAGCGGATCCGGCGAGACGGCAGCCGCCGC
The DNA here is from genome assembly GCA_963808615.1 of uncultured Actinomycetota bacterium. Lineage (GTDB taxonomy): Bacteria > Actinomycetota > Actinomycetes > Streptosporangiales > Streptosporangiaceae > Palsa-504. The sequence goes on along the minus strand of CAWEGV010000012.1, from coordinate 904,612 downwards.
CATCTACCCGCTGCGGGTGATCGCGATCAGCCTGGACTACACGCTGCCCGCCGCCCGGACCCGCGGGCCAACCACCTTCACCCTGGACGGGGTGTCCGGCGGGCCAGGGTCGGCCCAGCTGCCCGGCTCCGCTCTGGGCGGCTGGCGGGCCGGCGCCTCCTCCGCCGAACTGGCGGGCGTCCGCCAGGACATCGGCACGGTCGGACCGTCGGGCCAGCCCGCCGTCATTGGGCAGGCCGTGCGCGGCACCGGGCTGGCGGTGACGCTCAGCCCCGGCTACGGCCTGGCCGCCAGCGGTGTGCCGGGCGTGCCCCCCAGCCCGGTCGGCGGGGAGCTGGCCCTGACCGGGACACCCCCGGTCGCGGTGCTGCCCGGACTGGCCACGCAGCGCTTCCTGGCCGCGAGCAACACCAAGGTCGGCTCCATCGTGCAGACGAACATCAACGGGGCGATCATCAGCGTGCGCATCGCGGCGGCGGTGGCCACGTTCCCGGCCGTATCCGGCGGCGGAGGCGGCCTCGTGGTGGATCTGGGCCGGGTTCAGGACATCCTGACCAGCAGCTCGCTCAATGCCGCCCAGGTGACGCAGTGGTGGCTGGCCACGTCGGCCGACCCGGGTGCCAGGGCGGCCGGGTCCGGGACCGCCGGGGTGCCGGCCGGGCTGGCCGGCAACCTGCCGCCGGGATCGGCCATCACCAGCGCGGCGGCGGTGGCCGCCGGGCTGCTGAACGATCCGCTGTCGCAGGTGCCGCAGCAGGCGCTACTGGCCGTGGCCGTCGCGGCCGCCGTGCTGGCCATCACCGGTTTCTGCGTCAGCATCGCGGCCGGCGTCCGCCAGCGCCGCACGGAAAACGCGCTGCTGGCCGCCCTTGGCGTGCCGCCGCGGTCGGCGGCCGACCAGCTCTGCCTGGAAAAGCTGATGCTGAGCCTGCCCGCGGCGGTGGCCGGCCTGGTGCTGGGGGTGGTGCTCGCCGAACTGCTGGTCCCGGCGATCACGCTCACCTCCTCGGCGACCACGCCGGTACCGCCGGTGCTCATCGAGTTCGACTGGGCGCAGACGGTCACGCTGGCCCTGGCGGTGACCGTGCTGCCGGTCGTGGCGGCCGCCCTCACCATCGCCCGGCGGCCGGACGCCGCCGCGGAACTGCGCACGGCAGAGGCGACATGAGCGCGGGAGGCAGCGAGGGACGCCGCGCGCGGCTGATGCCCGGGCTGAACCGGACGGTAGGCTTCGCGGCGGGCGGCACACTCGCGCTGGCCCTGCTGGTCTGCGGCTGCGTGTTCGCCGCGATGGCCGGGCCCGCGATCAGCCTGCACACCCGGTCGCAAGCCCTGCACCAGACGCTGACCGGGCTCGCGCCCACCACCAAGGCTGTCCAGGTGAGCGCGAACCGGAGTGATTTCGTCAGTTCGCTGAACGCGGCCAACTCATCCCAGCCGAACCTGAGCGCCAGCACGTTCGCGGCGGCGGCCCAGCAGGTCAGGGCCAGCCTGACCGCCACGCCCCTACCGCTCGGCCCCGGAGCCTGGGCCGGCCTGAGCACGAACGCGTTCGTCGTCTCCGCGGGCGCGCCGCCGCGCTCGTTCATCGGCTCGACGCCGCCCAAGCTGGAGGTGCTCTACCGCGACCCGCTGATGAGCAACGCCGCGCTGGTGGCAGGCAGCCTGACCGGCCCGGCCGAGCCGAGCGGGACCATCGCCGTCGCGGCCACCCCGCAGACCGCCGCGCGGTTCGCGCTGCACCCGGGGAGCCGCCTGATGCTGGCCACCGCGGGAGCCGCGGTCACGCTGGTGGTCACCGCGATCGTAAGCCAGCGGGGCAGCGGCTCGACCTTCTGGCAGCAGGACCCGGTCGCGGGTGTCCCGTCCCTGGCCCAGCCGCCCAAGGCCATGCCGTACTGGGTCGGCGGGCTGCTGGCCGATCCGGACCAGCTGGCCGAGATACAGAACGCGTTCCTCGCGCCCGGCCTGGAGATGGAATGGGAGTTCCCGCTCGCGGTCGGCGGCCTGAATGCCGACCAGGCGCAGGGCCTGTACGACGCCCTCAACCGCGCCACCCGGGTGACGCCCGCGCTGACCTCGCTAGAGGCCGCTGCGGATGTCCTGAACGTCAGCTCGCCGCTGGCCACCAGCCTGACCGCGTTCCTCGGCACCCAGGCGGGCATCCAGACCGTGCTGTTGCTGCTGTACGTCAGCCTGATCGTAATCGGCGCGGCCGTCATCCTGCTCGCGGCCAGGATGATCGTGCTGCGGCGGGACGGCGAGCTGGCCATGCTGCGGGCCCGAGGCGGATCGCTGCAACAGGTCGCGGCGGTGACCGGACGCGGAGCCCTGGTCGCGGCCCTGCCGGCCGCGGTGATCGGCGCCTGGCTGGCCATCGCCGTGGTCCCCGGCGGCTCGGCGTCATCGGTGCTCGGCTGGTCGCTGGCCGTGGTCGCGGTCGCGGTCGCGCTGGCCGGGCCCCCGCTGATCGCGGCCTGGGTATACCGCAAGCCCGCCCCGGCCGCCAATCCGGCCCTGATCACCACCACGGAGACCAGCCGCCGCCGCCGGACCGCCTGGCGCCGCCCGGTGGCCGAGGTCACCGCGTGCGCCGCCGCCGTCGCGGGCCTGGTCGTCCTGCACAACCAGGGCCAGCCGGCAGGCGGTCAGATCAACCTGTTCGTGACCGCAGCGCCGGTCCTGGTGGCCATCCCGGTGGTGGTGGTCATGCTGAGGCTGTACCCGCTGGCCGTCCGCGGCCTGTTCACCCTGTCGGCGCGCGGGACGGGCGCCACCGGTTTCGTGGCCATGTCGCGGGCGACGCGGTCCTCGCTGACCGGGGTGCTGTCCGCGTTCGCGCTGGTCCTCGCGCTCAGCCTGGCCACCTTCGCCGGGATGGTCAGCAACGGCATCGCCCGGGGCGAGGCGGCCGCGTCCTGGGACACCACCGGAGCCGACGCGCTGGTCCAGCCCGGTCCCGACACCGCCCCCGTCACCCCCGCCGTGGTGAGCGCGATCGAGCGAGTCCGCGGCGTGCGCCACGCCACCGCGGTCTGGAACGACGCCTGGGTCACGCCGTTCGGGCAGCCGGTGACGGTGGCCGCCGTGGACCCGGCCGGCTACGCGGCCGTGGTCGCCACGACCCCGTTCCCGTCCGTCCCGGTGGCCAGGATCGGCGCGGTGTCGTCGTCCGCGGCCGCCGTGCCCGTGCTCGCCTCGCCCGCCGCCGCCGCCATCCTCGGCCGGGGGACCGCGCAGCTGAGCACGCTGGGCTCGGTGGCCCCGCTCACGGTACGGGTGGCCGGCATCCTGGACAGCACCCCGGCCCAGCCCGGAGGCGGCACGTTCGTGGTCATGGCGCTGCAGGCTCTGTCCGGCCCGTCCGGCCAGCCCGCGCCCAACATGATCCTGGTCGCGGGGTCCTCGATCGACCACAGCCAGCTGTCCGCGGTGGTCAACAAGGTGATCGCCGGCAGCACCATCACCTACCGCGCCAGCGTGCTCGCGTCCCTGACCAGCTCACCGCTGCAGCACGGCGCCGCGCTCATCGTGGTGCTCACCCTCATCGAGGCGGCCGTGCTCGGCCTGTTCATCGTGCTGCTCGGCCTGGCCCTCGGGTCGGCCGACCGCGAGCTGACCGTGGCCAGGCTCACCGTGATGGGCCACCGGCACGACACCGGGCTGGTCATGGCAGAAACCATGCCCGCCGTGATCACCGCCGTGGTGGCCGGCGCCGTCTGCGCCGTCGTGCTGCCGCACCTGATCGGCCCGTCCATCGACCTGTCCGCGTTCACCAGGACCAGCGTCCCGGTCCAGTTCCAGCCCGATGTCATCGCGCTCGGCCTGCCCGCCGCCGCGGTGCTGGTGCTCGCCGTGGCGGCCCTGGCCGCCGAGGCGAGGACCCTGCGGCGGCGCGGCGTCACCGGCATGCTCCGGGTCGAGTAGCAGGGCACGGTGTAACCGGGCTGCTTAGGGCACACTAGAGGAAGAGGGAGACAGACATGGGTACCAGCATCGCGGGCCTGGGTGCCGAAGCGGCGCGGCAGCACCGGGACTTCGGCGCGGGCTACCTGATCGTCTGTGACCGGCTGGTGCGCATCTACATCGCGGCCGGGATCGAGGTGCAGGCCCTGCAGGGACTCGACCTGCTGGTCGAGCAGGGCGAGATCGTCGCGCTGGTGGGCGCGTCCGGCAGCGGCAAGTCCACCCTGATGAACATCCTGGCCGGGCTGGACACGGCCACCGCGGGCGCGGTGCGGGTGGCGGGCAACGACCTCTCGACGATGAGCTCACGGCAGCGGCTGGCCTACCGGCGCCAGGTGGTCGGCTTCATCTGGCAGCAGACCTCGCGCAACCTGCTTCCCTACCTGACCGCGCAGCAGAACGTGGAGCTGCCGATGCGGCTGGCCGGGGCCGGCGGCAAGGCGCGCCGCGAGCGCTCGGTGGAGCTGCTCGAGCTGCTGGGCCTCGGCGAGGTCCTGCATCACCGGCCCGACCAGATGTCCGGCGGCGAGCAGCAGCGGGCCGCCATCGCGGTAGCGCTCACCAACGAGCCCAAGGTGCTGCTGGCCGACGAGCCCACCGGCGAGCTGGACTCGGCCACCGCAGCCGAGGTGTTCAGCGCGCTGCAGAAGGCCAACGTCGAGCTCGGCGTGACTGTGCTGATCGTCACGCACGACCCGGCGGTATCGGGCGTGGTCCGCCGGACCGTCGCGATCAGGGACGGCCGGACCAGCACCGAGACGCACCGTGACACGACGGCCGGCGACGACGGCGAGGTGGTCCCGCACGCGGTCGAGTACGCGGTGCTGGACCGGGCGGGCCGGCTGCAGCTGCCGCGTGACATGACCGAATCGCTCGGCATGCGTGACCTGGTGCGGCTGGAGGCCGAGCCGGACCACATCGGCGTCTGGCCGGACCGCCGGCGCCGCCGCGGTCGCAGCAAACCGGGCGACTCCGAAGGCCAGGAGGAGGGCCGGTGACCGCGGCGACGGACATGGTGGCCGTCGATGAGGTGCGGCGGACCTTCGGCAGCGGGCGCACCGCCACCTACGCCCTGCGCGGCGTGTCCTTTACCGTGCAGGCCGGGCAGCTGGTCGCGCTGCGGGGCAGGTCGGGGTCGGGCAAGACCACGCTGCTCAACATCGTCGGCGGCCTCGACCTCCCGGACGACGGCCGGGTCCGGGTCGGGGACAGCGAGGTCACCGCCCTGTCGGAGCAGGAGCGGATGCGGCTGCGCCGCACGTCGGTGGCGTTCATCTTCCAGTCGTTCGGACTCATCCCCATCCTGTCGGCCGCGGAGAACGTGGGCGTGCCGCTGCGCATCGCCGGGATCGCGCCGAAGGACCGGGAGGAACGCGTCCGGCTCATGCTGGACATCGTGGGCCTGGGCGAGCACGCCAAGCAGCGGCCCGGCGAGCTGTCCGGCGGCCAGCAGCAGCGGGTGGCGATCGCCCGGGCGCTGGCGGCCAGCCCTCAGCTGCTGCTCGCCGACGAGCCCACCGGCCAGCTGGACTCCGAGACCGGCAAGCAGATCATGCGGCTGCTGCACGCCGTGGTGGAGTCCGAGGGCGTGACCGCGCTGGTCGCCACCCACGACCCGGACCTCATCAGCATCGCCGATTCCGTCCTGGAACTCGAGGACGGCAAGATCAAAGACACCTGACCCGAACGGTCCGTGGTCCTCGTCATCACGTGATCGTGGATCAAAACCCCCTCATGGCGGCGGTAACGATCCACGATGATGGGCGAGTTAGGCTCGCACCGTGAGGTCCCGGACCGCTCGATACGACGGCCATGCCGAATGGTACGACCAGACCTTTTCCGGCTCCCTCGACCAGGACGAGGTGTCGTCCTTGCGGGAAGGTCTCGGCTCCGGCAGCGGACAGGTATGCCTTGATGTGGCCTGCGGGACCGGGCGCTACGGACAGGTTCTGGCCGACGCAGGCTACCGCGCCGTCGGGTTCGACATCTCTGCTGATCAGCTTCGGTTCGCCCGGCACAGGCTCGGTGCCGCCGTCCGCGCCGATGCCCGGCACCTTCCGGTGCGGGACGCATCGGTGGCGGTGGCGGCCGGGATGTTCTTCCATACCGACACCGAAGATTTCGCGGCCGTCGTGCGCGACGTCGCCCGGTGCCTGCGCCCCGGAGGGCGCTTCGTCTATCTGGGTGTGCATCCTTGTTTCGTCGGGCCCTTCGTCAACCGCATGACCGAGCAAGACGACCTGACGCTGAGCTTCGCGTCCGGGTACGGGGCCGTCGGGTGGGCCAATCGCGGTTCGGGCGACGGTTCACATATCGGGGGCCGGGTCGGTTTCCATCACAAGACCCTGGCCAGCTTCCTTGAGGCCTTCGCGACGTCGGGCCTGAGCATCCGCGCGGTGCGAGAGTTCTCCAAGAGCGGCCATGTCGTGCTGCCCTGGAACATCGCGGTCGTAGCCGACAAAGGCCGCTGAGCGCGGCGGGCGCCGCCGGGCTCGGGACGGCGCCTTCGCGCTGCGGCCCTGGGCAGGGCGGAGATCCGGTTGCCGTGGCGGGTCAGGCGACCGGGGTGCCGGCGGCGGCGGTGAGGTCAGCGAACAGGGAGACGAGGCGCTTGGTGACCGGGCCGGGAATGCCGTCGCCGATGGTGCGGCCGTCGACCCGGATGACCGGGACGAGGCCGCCCATGGTGCCGGTCACGAACGCCTCGGCCGCGGTGTAGAGCTGCGGCAGCGTGTAGTCGCCGGTTTCGCAGCCGATGCCCGCCGTGGCGGCCAGTTCCAGGACGGCCGCCCTGGTGATGCCCTCCGGGCAGGACACCGTGGTCGGCGTGGCCAGCGTCCCGCCGGTCACCATGAAGACGTGCGTGGCGTTGGTCTCGGCGATGAAGCCGCGGTGATCGAGCATCACCGCGTCGTCGGCGCCGGCCACGTTGGCCTCGATCTTGGCCAGGATAGAGGGCAGCAGGTTGTTGTGGTGGATCTTGGGATCCAGGCAGTCAGGGGCCGGGCGGCGCACGCTCGCGGTGACCAGCGTGATGCCGGACGTGTCGTAGACCGGGTCCTTGTACTCGGCCAGCACGATCAGGGTCGGTCCGTCCTGGTTGAGCCGGGGATCCATGCCGGAGGTGATCTTCACGCCCCGGGTCAGGGTGAGCCTGATGTGGACGCCGTCCCGCATGCCGTTCGCGGCGACCGTGCGCCTGATCTCCTCGGTGATCTCCTCGGCGGAGGGGATCTGCTCGAAGGCCAGCGCCTTGGCCGAGGCCCGCAGCCTGGCCAGGTGCTCATCCAGCCGGAAGATCTTCCCGCGGTAGAGCCTGAGCCCTTCCCAGACCGCGTCCCCGCCCTGGACCGAGGAGTCGAACGGGCTGACCAACGCCCGGTCACGGCGTGCCAGCCTGCCGCCGACGTTGACGATGAGATCACGGTTGCGCTCATCGAAGACCTGCAGCACCGCGGCCTTCCCTTCCACCCTGGCGTGTGATCCGGTAGTCATGCAGCCGCAGGAAGGACGGCATGCAGCGTTCAGCGAGGGGCTCCAGGCGGGCGGGCAGCGGCTCGGCCGGCGGCCGGTAGGCGGCGAATCCGGTCGAGGCCTGGACGCTGCCGTACCAGTACGGCGCCCACACGCCGTCGCTGTCCCGGGGACCGGCCGGCCAGGACAGCATGCGGCCGTCGAACGGCACCTCCAGGGCCCGGCACAGGGCCCGCAGGATCCCCTCCGGGTCGGTGAGCAGGTCACGGGAGTCGACGACCGGTCCGCCGAACTTCTCGAAGATCTCGGCCTGCCGCCGCAGCCCCAGGTCGTCGAGGTCAGGTTCGGTGCGCACCCTGGCGTACGAAGCCAGCAGCTCGCGGGGGTCCCTGATCAGGTGGGCGTGCCGCAGCGGGGCCAGCGCGGCCCGGTCCACCTCCGGCAGCAGGTGATGCGTCATGTGCTTGGCGTAGCTGATGGTCGCGCCGGGCGGCAGCGGGCCGCTGGTCAGCCGGGCCAGCACCACCCGCCAGTCCGTGGGCTGGCTCGCGATCACGGCGTCTCGGCCGGGATGGTCGATGCCGGTGCGTACCAGGTAGAAGGCGTAGAGCGGCTCGTCGCAGACCACGGTGTCCGGCCGGTTCTCCCAGGCCCGCATGAGCGCCGTGGACACGGTCCGCGGCCCCGACCACATCGCGATGCGGGCGGGGCCGCCGCTGCCCGGCCGGGCCGTTTCGGTCACAGGGTCACGACGCTGCGCAGCACCTCACCCCGGTCCATCTTGGCGAAGGCCTCTTCCACCTGGTCCAGGCCGATGGTTTCCGACACGAACTTGTCCAGCGCCAGCCGTCCGGACAGATGCAGATCCACCAGCATGGGGAAGTCGCGGCTGGGCAGGCAGTCCCCGTACCAGGACGACTTGAGCGCCCCGCCGCGGCCGAACACGTCGAGCAGCGGCAGGTCCAGCCGCATGTCCGGGGTCGGCACGCCCACCAGCACCACCGTGCCGGCCAGGTCGCGAGCATAGAACGCCTGCTCGTAGGTGTCCGGCCGGCCGATCGCCTCGATCACCACGTCCGCGCCGAACCCTCCGGTCAGCTCCCGGATCCGGGCCACCGGGTCGGCGGTGCGGGAGTTGATCACGTCCGTGGCGCCGAACTCACGGGCCCACTCCAGCTTCCTGTCGTCCACGTCGACCGCGATGATCGTCCTCGCGCCGGCCAGCTGGGCGCCCAGGATGGCTCCGTCGCCCACGCCGCCGCAGCCGATCACGGCCACGCTGTCTCCCCTGGTCACGCCGCCGGTGTTGAGCGCCGCGCCCAGGCCGGCCATCACGCCGCAGCCGAGCAGCCCGGCGGTGGCGGCGCCGATGGCCGGATCGACCTTGGTGCACTGGCCGGAGGCCACCAGCGTCTGCCGCGCGAACGCCCCGATGCCGAGCGCCGGGGACAGCGGGGTGCCGTCGGCCAGCGTCATCTTCTGGCTGGCGTTGTGGGTGTTGAAGCAGTACCACGGCCGGCCGCGGCTGCAGGCCCGGCACCGCCCGCACACGGCGCGCCAGTTGAGGATGACGAAGTTGCCGGGCGCTACGTCGGTCACGCCGGGCCCGACCGCGTTGACCACGCCGGCCGCCTCGTGCCCGAGCAGGTACGGGAAGTCGTCGCCGATGCCGCCCTGCTTGTAGTGCAGGTCGGTGTGGCACACCCCGCAGGCCTGCACGCTGACCAGCGCCTCGCCCGGCCCGGGCTCCGGCACCAGGACCGTCGTGAGCTCAACCGGCTCGCCCTTGCCACGGGCCACCACGCCCTGAACGCTTATCGTCACGAGAACACCTTCCCCTGGTCCTGGCCTGTGGTCCTGGTTATCGCGGGATCGTGTGCACGCCCATCATGGTTCACTCCGGGGCGCGGGGGCTAGCCGAGCCGGTATTCGCCGCGGGCCACGATCACCGCGGAGCCGCCGACCAGCACCCGCTCGATCCGGTCCGGCGAGCCCTCGGCCCGGGCGTACAGCCGTGACGGCCTGCCGATCTCCTCACCCTGCCTGATCTCGATCTCATCGCCGAAGCCGATCCGGCCGTGCCTGGCCAGGTGAACCGCGAGCGGGCCTGCCGCCGAGCCGGTGGCCGGGTCCTCCGGTACCCCGTGGAACGGCGCGAACATCCGCGTCTTCCAGGCCAGACCGCGGCCGGCGAACGTGCTGGCGCCGATCTCGAGCCCGGCGAGCGCGCGGTGGTCGGGCCGCAGCGCGGCGACCTCGGCCTCGCTGGCCAGCTCGACGTAGACGTGCCTGGGGCCGTTGCGGTAGGCCTCGACCGGCAGGCCGGAGTGCCGCACGCCCAGGGCCGCCAGCAGTTCCGCGGCGAGCTCGTACGGCTCGGCGGCCGGGATCGGCTGCTCCATCCGGCCGAAGGCGATCCGGTCCCCGTCGCGCTCCAGGTCCACGGGTACCGGGCCGGCCCGGTGTCGAGGACCACCTTGGCGGCGCCCGTCACCTGCCCGAGCACGAACGCGGAGCCGAGCACCGGGTGCCCGGCGAAGGGCAGTTCGCTGGCCGGGGTGAAGATCCTGACCCGGACGTCTCCGCCGTGCTCGGCCGGCAGGAAGAACACCGTCTCCGACAGGTTCAGTTCCCTGGCCGTGCGCTGCATGAGGTCGCCGTCCAGGCCGCGCCCGTCGGGGAACACCGCGAGCTGGTTGCCCTCGAGCGGAGTAGCGGTGAAGACGTCGGCGACGAGGTAGCGGCGCCAGCCGGCCGCCTCCGGCTCGTCCGCCCAGAGCCGGGCTGCCGCTGGAGTATCTGCCACGGAGCCAGCGTAACCGGGCGCGGTCCGTGCGCCCCTTCCATTCGGCGCCGCGGCCGGCGTAGTGCCGCCTCGCGGAGTCGACGGTCATCGCGGCGTACAGCATGGCGATCAGCGGCAGGCCCGGCGCGCGCAACGGCGACAGCCGGTACAGCCGCAGCAGGGGCAGGTAGGTGAGCGACATGAGGGCCCAGCCGGCCAGGCCCGCTCCGGCCGCGAGCGCGGCCGCCCCCGTCGCGGCTCCGTCCCAAAGACCCCCGAGAGCCGCGAGCCCGATGATCGCCCCGGCGGGCGGCAGGGCGTAGATGAGCAGCAGCCCCGCGATCGTCGCGGCCAGCAGCCACGGTGAGTAGTTGAGCTGGATGTAGGCGGACCTGGACACCATCCGCCACAGGTCGGCCAGCCTGGGGTAGGGGCGGACGCTCACCACGCGGGTCGACAGCCCGAGCCAGCAGCGTCCTCGCTGTCGCTTGATCATCCGGCCGAACGCCACGTCGTCGATCCGGGCGCCGCGTATCGGCGCCAGCCCGCCGCATCGGCTCAGCGCCTCCGTGCGCACCAGCATGCAGCCCCCGGCCGCCGCGGCCGTGCGCGACCCGGGCGCGTTCACCCGCGGGAACGGATACAGCTGAGCGAAGAAGTACACGAACGCCGGGACGACCACGCGCTCCCAGGGCGTGGCCGTCCGCAGCAGCGCCATCTGCGAGACCAGGTCCCGGTCGCCGGCCTCGGCGGCGCTCACCAGGGCCCGCAGTGCCCCGGCGTCCCAGGCGATATCGGCGTCGGTGAACAGCACGTACCCGGGGACCTCGGGGCCGGGATCGGGGTCGGCGCCGGCGGCCGGTCCCGGCGGCAGGCCGGCCGTGTCGAGTCCCTGGGCCATGGCCCACACCTTCCCGGCCCAGCCCGGCGGCAGCGGCGAGCCCGCGACCACGCGCAGCGTCCGGGGTCCGGCGCCGGGCCCTGGCCCGAGTTCCGCCGCGACCGCGGCGGTGCCGTCCGAGCTGCAGTCGTCGACCACGATGACGGTCAGCGGGCCCGGGTAGTCCTGGCCGAGCAGCGTCGGCAGCACGGCCGGCAGCATCACCGCCTCGTTCCTGGCCGGGATGACCGCTACCACCCCCGACCACCGCGGCGGCTCGCCGAGCGGGGACGCGGCTGGGGGGAGCCACTGGCTGGTCCGCCAGTACCCGCCGCGCCCGACGGCCAGGTAGACCCAGGCCACGGCAGCCACCGTGCACGCGACGCCCAAGGCCAGCATCCCGGCAGCCTCTCACAGGCTCCGGCGCGGCCGCGCCGTACCTGGCCGGCCCGGACAAGACCGCGGGTTGGACGGGTCCGGACGGCGCTTGAACTCTGCCCGTCCGGCCCGCTACCGCCGGCCCCATGCGCGGCTAGGCGACACGGCGGTAGTCATCGTCCTCATGCCGCCGCACGGGCAGGCGCGTGAGGGCGGGCGCCTCGGCCGGGGCGGGCCCGGTGTCCGGGTGCTTCAGCACGAGCCACATCGGGACGCCCACCCACAGCGTGAAGAACAGCACCATCAGCGGGACGTTCAGCAACAGCCAGGTCATCGTCAGCTCCTCAGATTCGTTTACCGGCTTGCGTCATCCACGCTGCCCGACGCGGTTCTGAGGAGCTGCCGGCCGGCCTCTGCGGCCGTTATGAATCCGGCCCGAGCTTATGAATCGCCTCTCAATGCTTCGTGCGCCAGGCCATGACATCGCCGGCGGCGACGGTCGGCGGCCCGAGCAGCTCAGTGAGGTAGTCGCCGAGGACCGAGTTCCTGGCCGCCACCGCGACCAGGGCCGTCACCCGCCAGGCCGCGATCTGCGCGAGCGTCTGCCCGGGACTGGTCGCCTTGACGCCCGCTGCCGCGGGGTCCAGGCCGGCTGGCATCCCGGCAGCCACCGACCGGGGCAGCCCGCCGGGCGACTCGGCCCACAAGAAGTTCAGGTACCGGCCCGCGGGCGGGAGGCCGCGGCCGTCGGTTCGGGCCTGCCCGTGCCGGTCCGGGCCCATGTAATAGCCGCCCACCAGAGCCCCGGGCTGGCCGGTGTCGGCCTGCCAGCGCAACGGTTCCGTGAAGCCCGACATGGGCATCGGGACCACGAGCACACTGGCCGAAGCGGGCAGTCGCAGCGAGCCGAACACCGCCGACCAGCCGGACGGCAGCGGGGTGGCGGCGGCAGCCGGCAGCGGCTTCGGGACGATCGGCAGGACGGCCAGCGCCGCGCAGCACATGACCACCGCGGCGGGCCGCCAGCCCGAGGCGAGCCGGGGCAGCCGGCCTGCCGCGTACGCCGAGAAGGCCGCCACCGCCGCGTCGGCGGAAAAGGCCAGTACGGCGGCGGCCGCGCCGTCGGCCACGATAGAGAGCCGGTCGGCCAGCGCCGCGCTGAGCAGCGGCAGGCCCTGCAGCCAGTACCAGGGTAGCTTGACCCAGCTGTGCTCGTGGCCGCCGGCCAGCAGGGTACCGCCGAGCGAGAACACCCCGAGCACGGCCCAGGTGACCGCGCAGACCCGGACCGGCAGCAGCCGCCAGAACCGGATGGCGGCCAGCACCAGCACCACGAGCAGCGGCCAGCCCAGGTAGCCCAGATACTCGGGCAGCTGGCCCTGGAACCTGGCCGCCGCGGCCGCGCTGCCCGCGGTGTGGAAGAGCATCAACGACGAGGGGACGACGAACCCGGCCAGGTCGTTCTTGTAGAAGTCGGTGGTGAACGGGCTGCCCTGCTGCGACAGCGGGCCGAAGAACTGTACCCAGAGCGGATAGCCGGCGATCACGGCCGTCACGCAGGCCGCGACGCTCAGGCCGGCGGCCAGCGTCTTGACCTGGCCCGCCACCTGGCGGGGGCGGCTGACGGCCAGCACCGCGGCCATCAGGACCCCGGCCAGGGCCGTGTCGAGCAGCATCTCCTCGGTGATGAACACCTGGGCGGTCACCAGCAGGCCGAGCCAGATGCCGCCGCGCAGGGCGCGCGCGCGTCCGGTGGCCAGCCGCAGGCCAGCGTCCACGATCAGCGGCGGCAGCACGGCGAACTGCAGGTCATAGTGGCCGATGGCCGAGTGCATCAGGGCCGGGGAGAACCCGTAGACCGCCGCGCTGAGCGCCGCGCCGGCCACGCTGACCTGCCAGCGCCGCAGAACGGCGAACATGGCCGTCGCCGACCCGGCGAAGCCGGCGGTCATGAGCACGGTCAGGCTGGTCTGCGGCCCGAAGAGCAGCGTAACCGGAGCGAGCAGCAGCCCGGGCAGCAGCATGAACGTGTTCCACATGAGGTTCACGCCCTGCGGCGCGTTCATGGCGGTGGTCACCAGGTCCGGCAGCCTGGCGTGCGCGATCGCGGTGGCGTCGTAACGGAAGAACCAGGCGAACTGGTCGGCGTCGTTGGGATTACCCGCCACCGTCCGTGACGCCGGGTCGCGCCACAGCCACAGCGTGACCGCCAGCGCCGCCAGCAGGTAGTACAGGCCGGCCAGCGCCACCGTCCGGCGGTCGCCCAGCGGGCGCGCACGCGCGCTGGCCACCGGGACGGGCCGGGCCGTGGACACGGCTGTCACGGCCGGGAGCCTAGTCGCGGTGACCGGCGCCGGGGTGGCGATTACCGGATGACGTCAGCAAATCGCCATATCTGGCGGGCTGGGCTGCGGCCTACATTGGGGACTAGCTCTCCGACTCGACGTGGCCATCGATGGTACGCCCGTCGGGCGCACCGGGCTGGAACTGGCCGGGCATGCCCTTGCGGACCGAATCGAGGATGGTCAGGCCCTGGCTGACCAGGCCGGCGGCGATCTCGCCGAGACCGTCGGCGCCGTTGAGCACGCTGACGTTCGCGCCGGCCAGCCCGGCCGCGGCCTCCTTGACGATCAGCGGCAGCTGGTTGATGAGCAGCTGGTCCAGGGCGACACGGTTGTTCGAGGCGGCGGCCTCGGCCTGGATGCGGGTGCGCTCGGCGTCCGCCTTGGCCAGGATCCTGATCCGCTCGGCCTCCGCCTCGGCGGGCTTGACCACCTCGGAGACCAGCTGCTGCTGCCGTAGCTCGGCCTGCCGCTGGGCCAACTCGGCTTGCGCGTTGATCACCGCAAGCTGGGCGTTCGCTTGCGCCAGCGGGCCCGCCTGAGAGGCCTCGGCTTGTGCCTTGTCCACCTCGGCCTTGTACTGCGCCTGGACCACGGACGTCTCCCTGCCGAACTCGGCCTGCTTGCGGACCGAGGCCTGCTGCGCCTCCGCCGCCGCCTGGTCGGCCTGCGCCTGCGCGATCTTGGCCTGGCGCTGGATGGCGGCGTTGTTCGGCGCGGCCATGGCGGCGATGTAGCCGGCGCCCATGTCGTCGATCGACTGGATCTGCAGCGAGTCCACGATCAGCCCGATCTTGGCCATCTCGCCCTTCGATCCGTCCAGGACCTCGGTGGCCAGCTTCTGCCGCTCGGTGACGATCTCCTCGACGGTCATCGAGCCGATGATCGAGCGCAGGTGGCCGGCGAAGATCCGCCCGGTCAGTAGCGACATCTGGTCCTGGTCGGAGAGGAACCGCTGCCCGGCGTTGACGATGGATTCCTGGTCGTTGCCGACCTTGAACGCGATCACCGCGCGCACGTTCAGCGTGATGCCCTGGTGGGTCACGCACTGCTCCGAGACCTCAGCCTCCTGCATGGACAAGGTCAGATACCGGACCTTGCGGAACACGGGCGTTACGAAGGCGCCGTGGCCGATCACCACCTTGAACGGCTGGCCCTCGCGGCCGCCCCCTCGTCCGGAAATCAGCATGGCCTCGTCAGGGGCCGGAACACGGTAACCAAACATCGTTCATCTCCTAAGCATGTTTAAGCCGGGAAGGCGCGGGCTGTCGCCGAGTTCGTCCTCCCACTCGATGACATCGAGCGCCCGCGCGCCGCGCGAGTCAATGACGAGAACGGTAGCGCCCTTGGGCAGCGGCTTGTCGGACCAGGCCAGGAAGGCCTCGGAACCGCCGCGGATCTTGATGAGCACCTCACCGGGCCCGCCGCCGCCCCGCGTGCCCACGGTGAGGATGCCGACGCAGCCGATCGAGGACTCATCCCTCTCCACCGACAGCCCCCTTTACCCGGAAGTGCCCTCTACAGCCTAGTCCCGGCGCCGCCGACCGCAGGGCCGCAAAAGGTTAAGCTAGGCCGGTGTCCGTCCCGCGCGTGAGCCAGCCGCCTGCTCAGGCCCGGGCCAGCCAGCGAACGGGCCTGGCCATGGCCGTCGTCATGACCGGCGAACTGCTCGGACTCTAGGGTTGTGCCATGGCCGGGTTGGATGACGTGCGGCGGATCGCGATGTCCCTGCCGCGCACGTCCGAGCACCTGATCAGGGACCACGTCAAGTTCCGCGTCGGCAGGCTGGTCTACGCCTCGGTCTCGGCCGACGAGGAACGGCTGGGATTCGGCTTCCCCAAGGACGAGCGCGCCGCCCTGGTGGCCAGCGAGCCGGACAAGTTCATGATGCCGCTGCGCAGCGACGAGCGGTACCACTGGGTCCGGGCCCGGCTGGCGGCCCTCGGCGAGGACGAGCTGCGCGAACTGCTCATCGACGCCTGGTGCATGGTGGTGCCGAAGAAGGTCGCGGCCAGCTACCTGGCCAGCCAGGGCATCGACGCCGGATGACGCCCGGCTAAGGTTGGAAGGTGCGATTCGGGTTCGTGGTCCCTCACGCGGACGCCCGGGAGTTCGCGCAGGTCGCGGCGCTGGGTGAGCGGCACGGCTGGGACGGTGTGTTCACCTGGGAGGCCGTCTGGGGCGTACACGCGTGGGTGGCGCTCGGCGCGGCCAGCATGGTCACCGAGCGCATCAGGCTAGGTACGCTACTCACCCCGGCCGCGCGGTGGAAGCCGTGGGACCTGGCCTCGGCGGTGGGCACCGTGGACAGGCTCAGCGGCGGGCGGGTCATCCTGAGCGTCGGCCTGGGCGCCCTGCACGGGGGCTGGACCGCGTTCGAACCCGACGAGGGCCGCCGGACCAGGGTGGAGAAGCTTGATGAGTGCCTGGCCATCTACGCCGGGCTGATGCGCGGCCAGCCGTTCAGCTACGACGGCAAGCACTACTCGGCCCGGCCGACCGACTTCATGCCGCCCGATCCCCCGGTCCAGCGGCCGCACCCGCCGGTATGGGTGGTCGGCGCGTACGTCGCGGGCCGGGACCGGCAGCCGTCCCTGGACCGGGCCGCGCGCTGGAACGGCCTGCTGCCGCAGATCATCGGGGGCGAGGACCGGCGGCACCTGGACATGCCCGGCGAACTGGCCGATCTCGTCGGCCGGGTGCGGCAGCGCCGGGAGGCGCTCGGACTAGCTGACGCGCCCTACGACGTCGTCATCGAGGCGGACAGCACCGGCGAGTTCGTCCAGCTCAGCCCCTCAGAGCCGACCGCGTGGGAGACCGCCGGGGCGACCTGGTGGGTGGAGAGCTGGTGGAGCCTGCCGCGCGGGCCCGAAGGCCTGGCCGAGGTCAGGCGGCGCGTCCAGGCCGGCCCCCGTCCTGACCGGCGGTACGGTGGGGCGATGCCCCTGCGCGCGATTGACTTTCATGTGCACCTGCCCACCCCGGACTGGCTGGACGGCAGCATGGCGGGCTACGTCGAGGCGGCCGAGGCGTACTTCCGCTCGCCCGCGCGCCGGGAATCGCTGGACCAGCTGGCGGCCAGGTACCGCGGGCTCGGCCTGAAGGCGGTCCTGCTGGCCTGGGACGCCGAGACGGCCACCGGCCGGCCCCGGGTCCCGAACGAGACCGTGGCCGCGGCGTGCCGCGACTACCCCGACGTGTTCACCGGCCTGGGGTCGGTGGACCCGCACAAGGGCGAGACCGCAGTGGCCGAGGTGGCGAACATCGCGGCCCTCGGGCTGCGCGGGGTGAAGTTCCACCCGTCGCTGCAGGCGTTCTCGCCCGACGACCCCCGGTACTGGCCCGTCTTCGCCGCCTGCGAGCAACACGGCCTGCTCGCCCTGTTCCACACCGGAACCAGCGGGATCGGCGCGCGGCAGCCCGGCGGCCAGGGCATCAGGATCGACTACGCGCACCCGATCAAGCTCGACGCGGTGGCCGCGGCCCACCCGGGCCTGACCGTGGTGGCCGCGCATTTCGGCTGGCCCTGGCACATGGACCTGATGGCCATCGCGCTGCACAAGACCAACGTCTACATCGACATCTCCGGCTGGTCGCCGCGCCGCATCCCGGCCGAGGTCATCGGCGAGCTGCGCGGGCGGCTGGCCGGGCAGTTCCTGTGGGGCAGCGACTTCCCCTTCTTCAGCCCCGAACGCTGCCTGTCCGAGCTCGAAGCCCTCGACCTGCCCGCCGACGTGCTGCCCGTGCTGTTGCACGACAACGCGGCGCGGATCCTCAGCTGAGGTCGACCACGATCGGGGCGTGATCGGACGGCCCGTGGCCCTTGCGCGCCTCGCGGTCCACGTAGGCTGCGCCCACCCGGTCCGCGACGGCCTGGCTCGCGTACACCAGGTCGATGCGCATCCCCTGGTCCTTGGCGAAGGCCCCGGCCCGGTAATCCCAGTAGGTGAACGGATGCGGCCCCTTCATCGCAGCGGGCACCACGTCGCGCAGCCCGAGACCGCGAAGACCGGCCAGCGCCTGCCGTTCAGGCGGGGTGACGTGGGTCGAGCCGACGAACACCGCCGGGTCCCACACGTCGGCGTCGGTCGGTGCGACGTTGAAATCACCGAACGCCACCAGCGCGGGCCGCGCCTCGAGTTCGGCCGCGAGCGCGCCACGCAGTGCCGCGTACCAGGCGAGCTTGTACGCGTAGTGCGCCGAGTCGGGCGTGCGCCCGTTGGGCGCATACAGCGACCAGACCCGGATGCCGCCGCAGTCGGCGCCGACCGCCCGGGCTTCCGGTTTCCGCAGGCCCGGCTCATCCAGCAACAGGGCCTGCCCCGGTTCGCCCTCGTACCCGGGCTCACCGGAAAAGCCCAGGCTGACGTGCTCCAGGCCGACCCGGGACAGCAGCGCCACGCCGTTCCACCGGCCGTCGCCGTGTGCGGCGACCTCATACCCGAGCTCCTCCACGTCGGCCGCGGGGAACAAGGCCGTCGCCACCTTGGTCTCCTGCAGGCCGACCACGTCCGGCCCGGTCTCGGCCAGCCACTCGAGCAGCCGGGGCAGCCGCGCCTTCACCGAGTTCACGTTCCAGGTCGCCAACCGCACCTGACCAGGCTCCCTCCGCCAGTTCCGCTCGCGTCCGCGAGTCGCCTTTCCACATCTTCGGGGAGGATTAGGGCTTGCGGGAGGGTTTGGTGCATCCCAGGGCCTCATACCAAGTGTGAAACTATCCGCCACCGCTTGACCATTGAGGCAACGGTCCAGCTCTGACACCCAGGGTAACGGCCGCTTCCCGTCGCGTAGCGGAGAAGCGGCCCGCAACCCGGCGACAGGGATACCCAGCTCGCGCAGGCGCGCCTGCCGGTGCGCCTGCGGCCTGCCGGACTAGCAGCTCATGCTATGGATGGCTACTCCTGGCTCGTGGCGGGTATTGCACGGGTACCAAGGATGCGCGTGTTGCCTGTGTTACTGAAGCGGTCGTTTCTGTCCTGTCTTCACCGTGATGCATGGCCCCGGGCTTGGGACCACGCCGCACTAAAGGGTGAATTTGAGATGGCTTACCGGACCATCACGTCGCAAGGCGGCCGGAACCAACATCACCTGCACCACCAGCCTCTAACCTTCGCGCCTGCCTACGGCCAACCCCGGAGCTGGGGCTCCGATCTGCCTGCGTTCGCGGTTGCTGGCGGTTCGTCGAGCGAATGCTGCGCAAGGAGTTCATCCCTTTAAGCCCCTAAAATCGCATAATTCATGAAATATGCGTATCTATACCCGGGTCGGTGGTGCAGGAGTTGGCGGTGTAAACCGACGTATGTCGCTGCCTGTTCTTCTTGATAATTCAACATAAGAAACGGTTGTCTTTTGTGCGTAGAAGCAGCTTTCGCCGGCATAAGACGTCTCTTGTGAACGAAGATGGGGGTTACCCGGGGACTCGGTACCGCTGAGTCCGCTATCGGTGTGGAAGGAGCCCGTAATGGGTCGAAGATTCTCCCTCTGTTTGATCGTGTTGGCGTCTCTCGTGGCATCCGGGCTGGTCACGGCTCTGACCGCCGCCGGCGCCGGCGCGGCTACCGGACGGACGACCGGCAGCGCCGCCGGCAATCCGTTTTGCAAGCACCTGGGCGTGAAGTACCAGGCGTCGGCGGGCGCGCAGTCATTCTGCTTCGGGGTACAGCGCAACGGGCCTGCTGCTGCTCTGCAGCCGAACGCGGCCACCGTCTCGACGAACGTCAATGCTGCGGACCTGGCCGAGGACGTGAGCCCGAGCGGCGTCCGGGCCTACGGCCAGTCGGAGACTTCGGTCGCGGCTACCGGGCAATACGTGGTGGAGGCGTGGAACGACGCGACAGCCTTCTTCTCCCCCTGCCCATCCCCGTCCTTCAAGGAAGAGGGAACCGGGCTCGGGTTCTCCGCTAACGGCGGCAAGTCGTTCACCGACTTGGGCGGACTGCCCAACTCGGGCTGCGCCGCCGACCTATACGAAGGCGACCCCAGCGTGATCGCCTATACCGTGGGCGGCAGCAGCTACTTCTACATCTCCAGCCTGTTCGACTCCCCGACCGGCCTTGGCGCCTCCTACATCGCCATGGACGCGTGCAAGGTAACCGGGACCGGGGCGTCGGCCACGCTGAGCTGCGGTCAGCCGATCACTCTCGCCAGCAGCAGCACGTGCATCACGATCAGCGGTCTCGGCCAGGTCTGCAACTTCCTCGACAAGGACTTCATGAGCATCGACCCGGTGCGCGGCCGGCTGTACGCATCGTTCAGCGAGTTCAACATCAACACCGGCGCGTCGCAGATAGAACTCGCCGCCTGTGATCTGGGCAACGCCGCCGGCGGCGCGGGACCCGCAGGTGGCACCCCGGCCGCACCGGTCTGCGAGAACAACGGCACCGGCAACCCCCCGTACCTGATCGTGCAGCAGCCTGACCCGAACGGGTGCGAGTACGAGGGCTCCTACCCCGCGGTCAACACGGCCACCGGGGACGTCTACGCCGGGTACGAATACAACTGGGGCACGAACCTGACCAGCCTCGCGCCGTGCGCCAACGCGGCGACCAGTGACGTGCTGGTCCGGATCAAGGGCAGCTGCCTGACCTTGACGGTGACGGCGGCGTGCACGGGTCCGGCCGCCCGACTGCCCGTGCCAGTCGTGTCGCTGGACGGCGCGTTCATCCCGGGGTACAACCGGTTCCCCATTAACGACTTCCCGCGGGTGGCGGTCAGCGGTCCGGCAGGCACGGTCAGCATGGTATGGAACGACACCCGGTACCACCCGCTCGGCGACATCCTGCTGCAGAGCTTCGCGCTCGGCTCGCTGACACCGGTGCAGAGCAAGCCCGTGGTTCTCAACCCGGCCGCGGACGCCTCGAACTTCCTGCCCGCGCTCCGGGTCGCGAACGGGAAGGGGAACCTCGATGTGTCGTGGTACTCGCGGACCAACGCCAACTCCGCCATCACCGCTGTGACCGCCGTGATCGGGGTCAGCCCGCGGACGACAGCCACGCCGGGATCGCGTACCACGGTCACGAGCGCAACCTCGAACTGGGACAACGTCTCGTCCGACATCGTCCCGAACTTCGGCGACTACACCGATAACGTCCTGGTGACCACGGGCACCGCTCCGTACGTCGGCAGCACTCTCTACGTCGCCTGGAGCGACGGCAGGCTTGGCCTGCCGCAGCCATTCGAAGCCCGCCTGACCGGGTGAGCTGGCCGTGCCCCGGCCCGATCCGGGCCGGGGCACGGCTCCGCCGCTTTGCGGTCCCGCGGTCGAATGGGCGGTGGTAGGAGCGCTTGGGGCGGGTTTGATTACGTGGATCGCTGCCACCCATAGAGGCTGTCGCGCAACTGGTCCCAAGTGGGATCATGTCTCCACTCCAAGTGCCTACTCGAGCCGGATGTGGCCGAGCGCCGCCGCCATGGCGGCCAGGGCTATCACCATTCCCCACCCCCTACGGCATCGTCACCCGAGACATTAGACAAATGTGCCAGCCGAGCTCGCAAACAAGCGGTAGCTAGTTTGCTCCGCTTGCCCAGAGCCAGTATCGGCCCAGTATCGGCCTTCTCCGGTGCGCCAGAGCCCGTGCCCCAGGGCCTGATACCAATAGTGAAATACCTGCCGCCGCTTGGCCATTGAGGCGGCGATGCAGCTCTAGGACCCCGGCGCAGACGCCGCGTCGCGCTGCAGCCGCGCGGGTCCGGTCGGGTCGTGTCGGTACGTGCCGGTTAGTGAGGTAACGAAACGGAACGCTGCTGGCCAGGGCCGTCGTCCGGTGCGATGCCGAGCTCACGCAGGAGATCCCGAAGACGGCTGACCTCCTCGCTGAGCTGGTGAAGGCCCTCGGCCAGGGATGAAAGGTCGGGATGCGCGGCGGTCCACTCAGCCTGACGCGAGGCCTTGTCGGCGCGCAATTGCCGTTCTCTGTCGCGCAAGGCTGCCGCATTCTCGTAGTCCTCGGCGGCGGCGGCGGATTCCTTGTCGCGGCGCACCTGCTCGATCTGCCGGTCCAGGTCACCCACCTCCGGTCCGGCACCCACGCGCTGCTCGATGGCCGACAGCTGGGAGCCGATGAACTCGACGTGCTCGCGGATCTCGGCATGCAGCCCGCGCATTCTGCGGCGTGCCGGGCCTGGTTGTGCCGCGAAGCGTCCCATCCCCGGCTCGTCCTCGCCCTGGTATTCCTGCAGCAGCCGGATCACCTCCTGGCGCACCCGGTTCAGGTCGGCGCCCAACTTCACCAGCACCTGGGCGGCCACGCCGTGGCCCTCGCGGATCAGGCCGAGCAGGATGTGCTCGGTGCCGATGTAGTCGTGGCCGAGCTGCAGCGCCTCGCGCAGCGACAGCTCGAGTACCTTCTTGGCCCGCGGCGTGTACGGGATCTGCCCGGCGGCTCCTGCTGGCCCTGGCCGATGATCTCCTCGACCTGCTGCCGGACGGCGTGCAGGCTGATCCCCAGCGATTCGAGCGCCCCGGCCGCGACGCCCTCGCCCTCATGGATGAGGCCGAGCAGGATGTGCTCGGTGCCGATGTAGTCGTGATTGAGCATCCTGGCTTCTTCTTGGGCCAGGAGAACCAGCCGCCGCGCCCTGTTGGTAAACCGCTCGAACATGCTCGCCGCCACCCTTCGCCTTCCGCGAGCACCATGGGCAGAATCACGATACATCGCGTTAGCCGGGCCAACAAGATACATCGGGCTTCGGCCGCGTCCGCCCGGCGCGAAACTGCTGGCGACCTTGGGAGACGACATGCCGCGCGGACCAGAATCGTTCAGATTCCGTTGTCCCCAGAGCCATATGCCAAGTGTGAAAACACTCACAGGTTGACCGTCGAGGCGACGATCCGGCTCTGACGCTAGCTCTGACCTAGCCGAATGTGACATCGTCCCCCACCTAGCTGGCGGGCTGGCTTTCCCTGATCTGGAAGACGAAGTTCTTACGGCCGGGAAGGCAAGGTCTGGGCGGTCGCGGAAGATGGTGTGGCGCGCACCGGGAAGCTTCACCAGGCGGGTGGTCTCCGCCGGTAGCCGGCTGGCTAGCTCCTCGACGACGGGCAACGGGCAGATCGGGTCGTCTTCACCCGTGAGGACCAGCACGGGACACCGGACGGCGGTGGTCACGGTCCAGGGGTCAAAGCCGCTGGCCTGCTGACTGGAGTAATGCAGGCTGACGTCCATGTTCTTGATCATCCGGGCCAGGAACTGGCGGGATTCCCCGGCCCAGCCGGGCGTGGCGCTGTACAGCGGGTAGCAGACCCGGATGAACTCAGCCTGGTAGTCCCCGGTCTCATCAGCGTAGGTGCGCCGCGCGACGGCGGCTGCCTCGGGGCCGCCGAGGCGGCCGAACGCCTCCATGACGCGCCGCTGGTCGCTGCGGCCCCCGGTGGTGTTGGCCAGGATGACGCCGCCGGGGTGATCGGGAAACAGCCCCGCGTAGGTGAGCGCGACGTCCCCGCCGAAGCTGCTGCCGAGCACCACCGGCTTGTCCAGCCCGAGCGCGTCACACAGCCGCCGCAGGTCATCAGCCCAGGTCCGCACGTTCCAGAACTCGGCGCTGCTGTGATCGCTGCGGCCGTGGCCCCGCAGGTCGAAGTACACCACCTGGACGTCCTCGGCCAGCGGCCCCAGGGCGGACTTCACCGTCATGTGATCCAGGCCGGGACCGCCGTGGACCGCCACCACGACCGGGCGCTCTGCGGTCGTGTCTCCCTGCGGGATGACCGACGGCCCGGACACATCGAACCACAAGGACACATCGCCGAGGCTGATACGCATGCCACCTCCATGACACCTGCGGGCCGGGCTCAGAGGTCCACGCTAATCCCGATGGCGAGCTAGCGGGCCGCTGCTGGGCGGTCCGCACGGCGAGGCCCGGGCCGGGCGCAGGGGAGGCTGAGCAGGGTCAAAGCTGGATAGTCGCTTCGATGGCCATGCTTGAGACGTCAGAGCGAGTAGGTGGCCTCGATTACGAGACGGCGCGCTGAGCTGCCCTGACTGATGTGGGATTTATCAAAGACCCCTCTATTGGGGTCGGTATGCCCTAAGCCCCGTTTACCGGTGCGCCGCGAGTGCGGTGCGGGGACCCCCGGCCCCGCGCGACACGGCGTCGAGGACGCTCATGCGCACCCCCGGTGAGCGGGTCAGGACCTCGGAAGAACCACAAACGACGCGGACGGACACGGACGCCCGTCCGATCTGATGGCTACGCGCGCGGTCGTGGCGCGAAGCCGTAGCTCCTGCCGCCCCGAGGGGCATGGCCACGTCCCGGGCGGGGTTGACGGCCAGTAAAAGCCTGCCCCGGGCAGCGCAGCGGCAAAGCCGGGCTGAACTCAGGCTTCGCCCGCAGCCAATTGGCGCGGGCACCCGACGCGCGCCTGTATCATGTTCCGCATGGTACATGGTGGCGCAACTAACCTGCTGGCTCAGATGCGGCGGGGTGCGATCGAGTTCTGCGTCCTCGCCCTGCTGCGCGAGGAGGAGCGCTACGGCCTTGAACTCTCGCGCACGCTGGCGGCTGATGGCCTGGTGACGAGCGAGGGAACGATGTACCCCCTGCTGGCGCGGCTGCGGCAGGACGGACTCGTCGAGACCACGTGGCATGAGTCGCCGCAGGGACCTCCCCGCCGCTACTACCGGCTGACCAAGGACGGCCGCGCCGCGCTCGATGCCTTCACCGTGCAGTGGCAGCAGTTTCGAGACGCCGTTGACAGCCTGCTGGATGGGAGGCCAGCCTCATGAGTAGCAAGCCGGGCGCCGATGCCATCGTGAGCGATTACTTCTCGCGCTTGAGGCGGGCACTCGCTCCGCTGCCGAGGACCCGCAGGGACCAGCTCATGGACGACCTCATGGACCACGTCACAGCGGCGCGGGCCGGGCTGACACATGAGTCGGAGGCATCGGTGCGCGAGATCTTCGATCATCTCGGCGAGCCCGAAGACATCGCCGCAGAGGCGCTCGCCGCCGAGGCGCTTCCCGCTGATATCCGGGCCTCCGGCCGCCGGAGACTCGGTTCGGCCCTGCTGACACGCTGGTATGCGATCGTATCGGTGCGGGCGCGCACCCGGCACCGCCGGCGGCCATGGATTGTGCCAGTGACCGCCGCGGCGGCCGTGATAGCGATCTCTGTCGCGCTGGTCATCGCCCCGACCAGCGAGCCGGTTCCCCCAACGCCCGCTGCTATCCCGGCGTACTACGTCGCGCTCAACGACGCGCTGAGCCAACGCTCCCCCGACCAGGTTGTTGTGGGCGGCACGTTCACCGGC
The DNA here is from genome assembly GCA_963808615.1 of uncultured Actinomycetota bacterium. Taxonomy (GTDB): domain Bacteria; phylum Actinomycetota; class Actinomycetes; order Streptosporangiales; family Streptosporangiaceae; genus Palsa-504. The sequence continues at coordinate 879,539 of CAWEGV010000012.1, read as the reverse complement.
GCACGGCTGGCCACGGTCAGCGGCGTTCCTCTCCCCGATGGGGTCGCCTGGTAGCTCTCCGTCCTCATCGCCAATCTCGGGCATCTCGCGCTGACCGACCAACCGCCGAAGCTACCCTGTCCGAGGGCACCGTGTGCACCCAGCTGGAGCGCTGAACAGCGCGCTCAGCCCGCAGGAGACCGTCCAATTCACCGGGCATCTCAGGCCGCTTGTCGAAACAGGCACCAGACGGGAGCGCAGCGCACTCGCCTGCTTGACCGCTGTCAGAGAATAGGGGACTTCCCCACGGCTCTATCAGTCCTTAATCCCGGAATCCCTACCAGACCGCACAAAACCCCAGGTAAGGCCCCCACGCTCCTGGGCGGGCATGGCGTCCCTGTATGGGCACTGTGCGGATGTGGTGCACCCCAGTGCACCGGATCCTCCCAGGAGCCGGATCCTCCCGGGAAATTCCAGCCGATTGGGAAGGATGGGGTCAGCGGGACGGGCAAGGCGGGCGGGGTCCGGCCCGCGGTCCGCGGCGGGTGAGCCGCTCGGGGCCGGACTACTCGGACCAGCGGTCGGACTACTCGGAACCGCGGCCGGACGACTCGGACTCGTGGCCGGACGACTCGGAGTCGTAGCGGAAGCCGCCCAGGAAGCGGCGGAAGACGCCGCCCTCGTGGGCCAGCGGCGCGGCGGGCGGAGGGGCCTCGGAGCGCTCGTGCCCTTCGGGCTGGTCGTAGTCGGCCCGGGCGATGGCGTCCACGATCTGGGCCTCGTCGAAGTCCTCCGATCCGGGGATCTCGGGAACGAAGCCCACCAGGTCTCCGTCCAGCATGACCTCGGCCTCCAGGCCGGCGGTGCCTTCGGAGCCCCAGATGGCCTGGCGTCCGCCGCCGGCCGGCACCTGCACGGAGTACGCGTCGATCCCGGAGTTCAGCAGGTGCGCGCTGATGCCGCGGTCCCTCAGCGCGTCAGTCACCCGGCGGGCACGGTTCTCATCCATGCCCGTCAGGTTACCTTTTCCCAGGCGCCGCCAGATCGTGCCGAACCTGGCACGAATCCACTCTCGTGACAGATGTTTCCGGAAGCTACATTCTTGCTATAGAGGACGTATCCGGTGACGAAGCGGGGCCGAGGCATCGATGTCGCTGACCAGCGCGCAGCTTCCTGTGCGGCTCACCCCGCTGGTGGGACGAGAGAGCGAGCTCAACGATGTCGTGCAGGCGGTCACCCGCTGCCGCCTGCTCACCCTCATCGGCCCGGGCGGCGCGGGCAAGACCCGGCTGGCGCTGGCCGCAGCCAGGTCCGCGGGCGCATCCTTCCCGGCCGGGGTGTGCTGGGTGGAGCTGGCCCAGGGGCGTAGAGGGCGAGCTCAGCTGGCAGGTGCCGCCGCTCTCGCTGCCGCAGGCCGGGCCGGCTCTACGGCGTCGGCCCTGGCCACCTCCGACGCGGTCAAGTTGTTCGAACAGCGGGCGCAGCTGGTACGGCCGTCCTTCCGCGTCACCGACGAGAACGCCGCCGAGGTCGCGTCCGTCTGCCAGCGGCTCGACGGACTGCCGCTGGCCATCGAACTGGCGGCGGCGAGGATGCGGGTGCTCGCCTACGGCGGCGACTTCCTCGACGGCATGGCGGCCGGGGAATGGGCGCTGGTGCGCCGGGACGAGCTCCGCCGGTCCTTCGAGTCGGCCCTGCTGGCCGCGGGCAGGCTGCAGGGCGCAGCCGGCCGGCATCAGGCCGCCGCGGCGCTGTTCCGCCGGGCCGTGGCCCACGAGCCGCTCAACGAGACCGCGCACCGGGAGCTGATGAGCAGCTGGGCCCGCCTGGGCGAGACGGCCCGTGCCATCAGGCACTACGAGGAGCTGGTCGGGCTGCTGCACGACCAGGTGGGGGTGCCGCCCGACGCCGAGACCACCGCGCTCTACCAGCGGCTGGTGGCCGCGTCCTGACCGCCGGTGTCCTGCCCGGCCCCGCCCCCTGGTGTTTCCCCCGGTTCCCCCGGTGCCGGTCTGCGACACTGCCCGCGCGGCTGGTCCACAGGCGCAAGGAGGTGCCCGCAGGTGTCCGACCCGATCAAGCCGCCCGCGGCCCGCCGGCCCGAGGAGGCGCTGGAGCTGCTGTCGCAGGCGCTGTCCGACGGTGACCTCGAGGCGGCGCTGGCACAGTACGAAAGCTCGGCGCTGCTGGCGTACTGGCCGGGGCGGACGAGGCACGCCGATCACGATGTTCGCGGCGCCCTGGCCTGCTTCATGGGCCTGCGGCTGCCGCTGTTGGTCCGGATCGCCACCGTGCTGGAAACCCCCGACCTGGCCTTGGTCATCTGCGAGCGGCGGTAGCCGGGATGAGCCCCGACGGCGAGCAGGTCAGGCTGGGCGGCCGGGGCTGCGCAGTGGTCCGGCCGCAGCGGGACGGTGCGTGGCGGATCGCGGCCGACGCCTGGCAGGCGGGACCGGAACTGCCCGCCGAGGGGCTGGCTCTCACACTGGCCGGATGCGGGCACCACGGTCCGTTCCGATTAAGTGATCTGTTCCTATAATTCGGCTGTGACGGATGCGGAAAGCGCAGCCTTCGAATTGGGTACCGACGGGCCCAGTGTCATCATGGTCGGAGTCGACGATTCCGTCACGTCGCTGCGGGCGGCGGCCTACGCGGCCGGGCTGGCCAGGCGCCAGGGTGCCCGGCTGGTCTGCGTGTACGTGGAGCAGCGGGCCGTGCTGTACGGCGCCGGGGCGGCGGGCGGGGGGGCGGCCGTGATCGCCGAACAGGACCGGGCGAACGCGCAGATCGCGGCGGACCTGCGGCAGCAGGCCGAGGAGGGGGCCGCCCGGCTGGGCGTGCCGCTGGAGTTCATCACCGCGTTCGGCGACCCGTATCGCGAGCTGCGGCGGGTAGCCGACGAGGTGCACGCCGATGCCGTGGTGGTCGGCGCGTCCACCCAGGCCGGGCACCGGTGGGTGGGATCGCTGGCGGTGCGGCTGGTCAAGGCCGGCCGGTGGCCGGTGACCGTCGTTCCCTGAAGACACTGTGCCATGAAGACAACTGTTCCCTGAGGACACCCGGCGGCGAGAGGAAGGTGGCGATGGGCGTGGCCGTGGTCACCGGGGCGGGCTCCGGGCTCGGGCGGAGCATCAGCGTGGCGCTGCTCGGCGCGAGCTGGCAGGTCGCGCTGGCGGGCAGGCGGGCCGGCCCGCTGCGCCAGACCGCCGAGGCGTCGGGCGCGGCCGCGGAATCCGCGCTCGCCGCCCCGACCGACGTGACGTCGCCGTCCTCGGTCGCCGCCCTGTTCGACCTGGTCCGCCAGCGCTGGGGGCGCGTGGACCTGCTGGTGAACAACGCGGGCCTGTCCGGCCCGGCCGGCCCGCCCGACGAGATCGACCTGGCCGGCTGGCAGCGCGTGGTCGACACCAACCTCACCGGCGCCTTCCTGTGCGCCCAGCACGCGATGCGGATGATGAAGGCGCAGCAGCCGCGGGGCGGGCGGATCATCAACAACGGCTCGATCTCGGCGCACAGCCCGCGGCCAGGCAGCATCTGCTACACCGCCACCAAGCACGCGATCACCGGGCTCACCAAGTCCCTGTCGCTGGACGGCCGGGCCTTCGACATCGCCTGCGGTCAGATCGACATCGGCAACGCGGCCACCGAGATGACGCAGCGGTTCGGCCGCGGCGTGCCGCAGGCCGACGGATCCATCGCCGCCGAGCCCGTCTTCGACGCCCGGCATGTCGCCGACGCGGTGCTGTACATGGCCTCGCTGCCGCTCGACGCGAACGTCCAGTTCCTCACCATCACGGCCACCAAGATGCCCTACATCGGCCGGGGCTAGCCACCGCCGCGCTGAGGCGGCATGCTTGCGGCATGAGCCGTCTCGGTCCGGGTTTCCGGCCGGGGCGCCGACTGGAGGTGTCATGGCGAATCTCGGTTCCCTGCTCGAGGAGGCGGCGGCCGGCCACCCGGATCATCCGGCCATTTGCCTGGATGACCAGGTGCTGACCTACGCCCAGCTGCGCGAGGCCGCCGGTCGGATGAGCACGCTGCTCGCCTCGCTCGGCATCGAGCCCGGTGACCGGGTTGGCCTCATGCTGCCGAACATCCCCTCGTTCCCGATCGCGTTCTACGGCGCGCTGGCCGCCGGCGCGGTCGTGGTGCCGATGAACCCGCTGCTCAAGGAGCGTGAGGTCGCCTACTACCTGGGTGACTCCGGGGCCAAGGCGCTGGTCACGTTTGACATGTTCGCGGGGGAGGCCGCCAAGGGGGCCGCCGACGCGGGTGCCGAGATGATCAGCTCAGCAACGGTGGACCTGGCCGACAAGCTCAGCGGGCTCACCGTGGCGCCCGAGCCGTCCGGACGGGGCGGCACCGACGACGCGGTGATCCTGTACACCTCGGGGACCACCGGACGGCCCAAGGGCGCCGAGCTCACCCACGCCGGACTGGTCGCCAACGCCGAGGTTTCCGCGCAGCTGTTCGGCGTCGGCCAGGACGACGTGATCATGGGCTGCCTGCCGCTGTTCCACGTGTTCGGGCTGACCTGCGGGCTGAACGTGTCGGTCACCTCGGCGGCGACCCTGACCCTGCTGCCCAGGTTCGACCCGGCGAAGGCGCTGGACATCATGCAGCGCGACCAGGTGACCCTCTTCGAGGGCGTGCCGACGATGTATGCCGCGATGCTCCACCTCCCGGACGCGGACCCGGCCAAGACCGGGACGCTGCGGTTGTGCGCCTCTGGCGGCGCGGCAATGCCGGTGGAGATCCTGCGCGGCTTCGAGAAGAAGTTCGGCTGCATGATCCTCGAGGGCTACGGGCTGTCGGAGACCTCCCCGGTGGCGTCGTTCAATCACCCAGACCGGGAACGCAAGCCCGGATCGATCGGCACCCCGATCGAAGGGGTGGAGATGCGGCTCATCGACGACGAGTTCCATACCGTCCCCGGCGACGAGATCGGCGAGATCGCCATCCGCGGCCACAACGTGATGAAGGGCTACTGGAACAAGCCCGAGGCCACCGCGGAGGCGATACGCGATGGCTGGTTCCGCACCGGCGACATGGCCCGGGTGGACTCCGACGGCTACTACTACATCGTCGACCGCAAGAAGGACCTGATCATCCGGGGCGGCTACAACGTGTATCCGCGGGAGATCGAGGAGGTGCTGCACGAGCACCCGGCGGTGGCCGAGGTGGCCGTGATCGGCATCCCGCACCCCTCGCTCGGCGAGGAGGTCGGCGCCGCGGTGGCGCTCAAGCCGGACGCGACCGCGACGCCGGAGGAACTGCGAGCGTTCGCCAGGGACAGGGTGGCGGCGTACAAGTACCCGCGGCAGGTGTGGCTGGTGGACGCGCTGCCCAAGGGGCCGACCGGGAAGATCCTGCGCCGCGAGGTGCACGCGCCCGAGGACGCGAATTGAGCGAGCCATCCGGACGCGACAGCGGCACCTGGGCGCAGGATGCGGTGGACGCGGCGGGCGGGCTCGACCTGCTGCTGACCGACGCGGCGCTCGGCATGGTGCGCCGCCTGCGCCCGGACAGCTCGCTGCTGCGGCTGGCCGCCGGGCTGGCTCGCCGCCCGGGGTTCGTCGCCCGCCAGGCGGCGCTGCTCGGCACCGAACTCGGCCTGATCGCGGCCGGCCGGTCGGAGATGGCGGCCAGCCCGCGAGACCGCCGCTTCTCCGATCCGGCCTGGAAGGACAATCCCGTGCTGCGTCGCAGCGTCCAGGCCTATCTGGCGGCGTCCAGGTCCGCCGAGGATCTGGCCGCCGGGGCCAACCTGTCCTGGCGCGACGACACGCGGCTGAAGTTCCTGCTCAGCAACCTGATCGCAGCGGCCGCGCCGAGCAACAACCCGCTGCTCAGCCCGGTCGCCTGGAAGGCCGCCATCGACACCGGCGGCGAGAACGCCGTCCGCGGCCTGCGGGCCCTGGCCTCGGACCTGTCCACCCCGCCCCGGGTGCCCACGATGGTGCCCCCAGGCTCCTTCGAGGTAGGCAAGGACCTGGCCGTCACGCCGGGCGGCGTGGTGCACTCCAGCGAAGTGTTCGAGCTCATCCAGTACCAGCCCGTCACCGAGACCGTGTACCGCCACCCGCTGCTGATCGTGCCGCCGATGATCAACAAGTACTACATCGTCGACCTGGCCCCCGGGCGCAGCATGGTCGAGTACCTGGTCGCGCAGGGTCATCAGGTGTTCGTCATGTCGTGGCGCAATCCCGACGCCCGGCATCGCGACTGGAACATGGACACCTACGGCGGGGCCCTGGCCGAGGCGCTGGCCGCGGTACGGGCCATCGCCGGCGCGGACAAGGCCAGCGTCTGCGCGCTGTGCTCCGGCGGCATCATGACCGCCATGGTGGCGGCGCAGCTGAGCGTGACCGGGCAACTCGACCAGCTGGCCAGCTTGTGCCTCGGGGTGGCCGTACTCGACCAGGCGCAGGCGGGCACCGCCGGGGCCATCGTCGACCAGAAGACGGCCGCCGCGGCGATGGCGGTGTCCGGCGCCCGCGGCTACCTGGACGGGCGGGCCCTGGCCGAGGTCTTCGCCTGGCTGCGGCCTGACGACCTGATCTGGAATTACTGGGTCAACAACTACCTGCAGGGGCGCCCGCCGCCGGCCTTCGACATCTTGTACTGGAACGCCGACACCACCCGGCTGCCCGCCGCGCTGCATCACGACTTCATCAAGCTAGCCCTGACCAACGCGCTGACCGTACCGGACACCGCGACCATGCTGGGCTCGCCGGTCGACCTGTCCAAGGTCGACGCGGACGCCTACGTGGTCGCGGGCGTCTCCGATCACCTGTGCCCGTGGCAGTCGTGCTACCGGACGACGCAGCTGCTCGGCGGCCCGGTCAAGTTCGTGCTGTCCACCAGCGGGCACATCGCCTCCATGGTCAACCCGCCCGCCAACCCCAAGGCCGCCTTCCAGACCGCGCCGTCCAATCCGGCCGATCCTCGCGAATTCCTGGCTGCCGCGACCACCGTGACGGGGAGCTGGTGGTCGGATTACTCGTCCTGGCTGGCCGAGCGCGGCGGTGAGCGGAAGAAGAGCCCGCGGACGCTCGGCCGCAAGGCCTACCCGGTGCAGTGCGCCGCGCCAGGAACCTATGTCCACGACCACTGAGGTCCGCAGCATCACGGTCGAGGGCACCCAGCTGCGCGTCGCCGTGCGTCCCGGCCTCACAGGGCGCAGCGGCCTGAAGGGTTTCGGCGGGTTCGCGGGGGGCTCGCCCCCCGCGGGCCGGGTTCCGCTGCTGCTGATCAACGGCATCGGCGCCAGCCTGGAGCTGCTCGAGCCGTTCGTGCGCCACGTCGACCCGGCGGTGGACGTGATCCGGTTCGATCCCCCCGGGGTCGGCGGATCGGCCCCGCCGTCGGGACCGTACCGCTTCACCGGGCTGTGCGCCCTGATCGCACGGATGCTGACCGAGCTTGGTTACCACCAAGTCGACGTGCTGGGCATTTCCTGGGGCGGCGGCGTGGCCCAGCACTTCGCCGCGTTCCAGCGCTCCCGCTGCCGCCGGCTGGTGCTGGCCGCGACCGCTACCGGCGCACTGATGGTGCCGGGCAAGCCGTCCGCGCTCATCCACATGGTGACGCCGCGGCGATACCTGGACGGCAGCTACCTGCACCGGTACGCAGGCGACCTGTACGGCGGGTCGGCACGGGATGACCCGGAGCGGATCGCCGCGGCCATGCAGGACGGCAACCGCGTCGGGCGGTCCCGCGGATACCTGTATCAGCTCACCGCGGGCGCGGGCTGGACCAGCCTGCCGTTCCTGCCGCTGCTGCGCCAGCCGACGCTCATCATCGCCGGCGACGACGACCCGATCATCCCGCTGGCCAACGCCAGGCTGATGAAGCTGCTCATCCCGGAATCGCGGCTGCACGTGTACCGCGGCGGCCACCTCGGCCTGGTCACCGAGGCGGCCGAGCTGGCCCCGGTGGTGGACGGTTTCCTGGCCGCCGCCCCTGAGGAGGGAGAACTGCCATGACAAGCTCCGGACGGACCCCCGTCGCCGACGCCGACTTCTACCTGCTCGAGCAGTCGCTCCAGCCCGAAGGCCGGCAGCTGCTGCTGCGGGTCAGGGAATTCATGGAGAAGTCCGTCCAGCCCGTCATCAACCACTACTGGACCAGGGAAGAATTCCCGCACGACCTGATCGGCGACTTCCGCCAGCTCGGCATCGCCGGCCAGCTGTACCAGGGCTACGGCTGCCCGAACGGCGGCCACCTGCTGGACGGCATGATCGCGATGGAGCTGGCCCGGGTCGACCCGTCCATCAGCACGTTCTTCGGCGTGCACGGCGGGCTGGCCATGGGGTCCATCTACCTGTGCGGTTCCGAGGAGCAGAAGCAGCGATGGCTGCCCGAGATGGCGCGGATGGAGAAGATCGGCGCGTTCGGGCTGACCGAGCCCGAGGTCGGGTCGGGCGCCGCGGGCGGGCTGACCACCACGGCCCGGCGGGACGGCACCGAGTGGGCGCTAGACGGGCAGAAGAAGTGGATCGGCAACGCCACCTTCGCCGACTACGTGATCATCTGGGCCAGGTCACTGGAGGACGGGCAGGTCAAGGGGTTCGTGGTGGAGAAGGGCGCGCCCGGCTTCGAGACTTCCAAGCAGAAGGACAAGATCGCGCTGCGGGTGGTGCAGAACGCGCACATCACCCTGGACGGGGTGCGGGTGCCGGAGGAGAACCGGCTGCAGCAGGCGAACTCGTTCAAGGACACCGCCAAGGTGCTGCAGCTGACCCGGGCCGGGGTGGCCTGGCAGGCCACCGGCTGCGCCCGCGGCGCCTACGAGCACGCGCTGGCCTACGCCCGCCAGCGCCAGCAGTTCGGCCGCCCGATCGCGGGCTTCCAGCTGGTCCAGGACCTGCTGGTGCGGATGCTGGCCAACATCACCTCCTCGGCCTGCCTGTGCGCGCGGCTGGCCGCGCTGCAGCAGGACGGCCTGGCCGAGGACCATCATTCCGCGCTGGCCAAGGCGTTCTGCACGGTCCGGATGCGGGAGGCGGTCGGCTGGGCCCGGGAACTCCTGGGCGGCAACGGGATCCTGCTGGAGAATCACGTGGGCCGGTTCGTGGCCGACGCTGAGGCGATCTACTCCTACGAGGGCACCCGGGAGATCAACACGCTGATCGTCGGCCGCGCCATCACCGGCACCAGCGCCTTCGTGTGAGCGTGCGCGGGGTCAGGGAGCCTGGCCCCCGGCCGGGCCCGGCGCCTGGGTCGGCGCGGCACTGCACCCCGCGCGGTGTCCTTCGCTCTCTATTGCCCCGCACTCAGGGCAGACCAGGTGAGCCCAGCAGACCGGATCGCCGCCTTCGGCGGCGTCCTCCGCCCACTCATCGACCACGACGCCTCCCTGATGTATTGAGGGCATCACGGTGAGCGGCGCAGCTCCGCCCACACGGCCTTCCCGTCCGGGCCGAGCGGCTCGACTCCCCAGCGGCTGGCCAGCGCGGCCACCGCGCCCAGGCCGTGCAACGGCGCGGCCGGCAGCGCCGGGCCTGCCGCGGCGGCCGACAGCGGGCTGTCGTCACGCACCGAGATCCGCAGCAGATCCGGCCGGACTGCGAGGTCCACGGTGAAGGCCGAGTGCGCGTGGACCACGGCGTTGGCGGCCAGTTCGGTCACGACCAGGGCGACGTCGTCGGCTTGCTCGGCAGCGCCCAGGCGGCGCAGGGTCCCGACCGCGAAATGACGAGCCGCCGCTGGCGCCTCGGTGGAGAAGGCGAACGTGCGCTTGGCGGCGTTCGGCGGCCAGCTGCCGGCCACCTCGCGGTGCAGGCGGCATACTTCGGCGAACGCGTCCAGGTGACCGCTGCGCATCACCGAGTCGGCCGGGTAGCCGCAGAGCAGCGAGAAGGAGTGCCGGCCGATGAGGTCATCCCACAGCTGCTCGAGCTCGACGGCCGCGCCGACCAGCCCGGCGTCCCAGAGGACAGAGACCACCTCGCCGTAGGCGCGGACCGGGCCTGCCCTTGAACCGTCCCGGCCGACCTGCGCGATCAGGCCGCCGATCATGCGCTCGAAGCCGTCGCGGTCGAGCCGGCTATCGCGGACGAACGCGTCCGCGATCTGCCTGGCCTCCAGGGCCAGGTAAGCGCCGCTCCGGACAGCCTCGGCCAGGTCGGCGCCCGCGTCAGTCAGCCGCGCCTCGAAGGCCTGCCGGTGAGCCTGCGTGGCGATGACGATGGCCACGCCGTCCCGGTTGAGTGCGCCCAGCAGGTAGCCAGCCACCCGGTCGGAGAGCTCCTCCTCGCGAGCGTAGAACTGAACGACATGACCGGCGTTCAGGTTCCCAGTTCCGCCTACCACCGTTCCCCACCACCACCTTGCGGGCGAAGCACGGCCTTCGTGCTCGTGACCATACCTGCCCGCCCAGCGCCGCTACATGCGTCATGCGTCAGAATCGGCGGCGTCCGCCACCGGAGGACGCCGGGAGGAACCGGCGACGGGCCACCGCTACAGGCCGAGGCGCCGGGACAGGTCGGAGGCCAGGATCCCGGCCGGGTCGAGTTCGGCTCGCAGCTTGGCGAACTCGGGCAGCCGCGGGTACATCTCGGCCAGCATCCCGGGCGGCACTCGCGAATCCTTGGCCAGGTAGACGCGGCCGCTCGCGTCGGCCACGAGCCGGTCAAGCCGGCCGAGCAGCCCGGCCAGCCCCGGCGTGCGCGCGGGGAAGTCGAGCGCGAGCGTCCAGCCCGCCATCGGAAACGAGAGCACGCCGTCGTCGCCCGCGCCGAAGCGCTTGAGCACGGTCACGAAGGACGGCGCGCGCGCCCCGCTGACCAGCTCGAACGACCTGCGCACGGCGGCCTCCTGGCCGAATGGCAGGACGTACTGGTACTGCCGGAACCCGCCGGGGCCGTAGACCCGGTTCCAGTTCCTGATCCCGTCCAGCGGGTGGAAGAACGTGCCGATGGACTGCAGTTCCCCATGGCGCGAGCGCGGTGCCTTGCGGTACCACGCCTCGTTGGCCAGGGCGACCGAGTACCGGTTGACCAGCCCGGGCGGGAACCCGGGCGGGACGCCCAGCCGGGTGCCGGGCCGGAACGCGAACGGGTCCTGACGGTCGGCGGGCGGCAGGTCGGCCAGTTCGGCGAAGTCGCCGCTGGTGATCACCGAGCGCCCCAGGCTGGCCCCCCGGGCCAGGCTGTCCGACCAGGCCACCGTGTACCCGTAGCCGCGGTCGTGCTCGGCCAGGGCGGCCATTGTCTCGTCGATGTCGGCGGTGCGCACGGTGTCTACCCGGACCCGTGAGGTGGCGACCGGCTTGAGCTGAACGGTGGCCCGGACGATGAGCCCGGTGAGCCCCATGCCGCCGGCCGTGGCCCAGAACAGCGAGGGATCGGACTGCCGGGTCACCGTCCGCGGCTCGCCGCCGGGCAGCACGATCTCGAACGACACGACGTGCCGGGCGAAGCTGCCCGCCACGTGATGGTTCTTGCCGTGCACGTCGGCGGCGATTGCGCCGCCCACGGTCACCTGCCTGGTGCCCGGGGAGACCGGCACGAACCAGCCCGCGGGCAGCCCGGCCACCATGAGCTGTTCCAGGCTGACGCCCGCCTCGCAGGTCGCCAGGCCGGTCGCCGCGTCCAGGTGCACGATCCGGTTCAGCCTCGCGGTCGAGATGACCACGCCGCCCGCGCACTGCGCGGCGTTGTTGTAGCTGCGGCCGAGGCCGCGAGGAATCACGCCGCAGGCGGCGGCCCGGGCGCCCAGCAGCTCGGCGGCGCTCGCGGCGGTGGCCGGCTCGGCCAGTTCGGCCACCGACGGCGAGATCCGGCCCCAGCCGGTCAGCCTGACGGTGCGACCTGGCATGGTCAGGGATACTACCCGCCGGCGCGGCCCGGACGCACCAGGATCCCTGGCCGGTAGCCAGGCAGAGTCTGGTTTGTCCTGCGGCAGGCCGCGGGCTGGGTCGATACTTGACCGGTGATCGGTGCCGCGTTCGGGGTGGTGCTGGCCCGGGCCCAGGCCGGCGATGAGGCGGCCTTCGCCCGGCTCTTCGCAGACGTGCAGCCGGCGCTGCTGCGGTACCTGCGAGTGATCACGCCCGAGGCCGAGGACGTGGCCGGTGACACCTGGCTGCAGGTGGTGACGGGCCTGAGGGGCTTCCGCGGCCAGGAGGAGGCGTACCGGGCCTGGCTGTTCACCATCGCCCGGCACCGGACGGCCGATGCCGACCGGTCACGGGCCCGTCGTCCCACCGTGCCGCTCGCGGTGAGCGAGGCGGCCCAGGGTCTGGCGGCAGGGCAGCCGCTGGCCCCGGACGCTGCCGACCTGGCGCTGGACGGGATCTCGGCGCGGGCCGTGGTCGCGCTGATTGCGACGCTGCCCCGGGATCAGGCCGAGGTCGTCATGCTGCGGGTGGTGGCCGGGCTCGAGGTGGCCGACGTGGCCAGCATCGTGGGCAAGTCGCCGGGCGCGGTCCGGGTAGCCGCGCATCGCGCCCTGCGGCGGCTGGCCGCCCGCCTGGAGCGGGCGAGTGTAACGCCATGAGCGTGCCGGACGCTTCACATGATGAGATGCCTGGATTCCCCACTCCCAGCCGGCCCGGCGGCGAGCACGACGAGCTGCTGCTGGACATGATCTTCGACGGACGCGTCATCCCCCCCGACGCACCCCAGGAGATGCATGACCTCCAGCGGATGCTCACCGCCCTGGCCGGGCCGGCCGAACCAGGTGAGCTGGCCGGGGAGGCAGCGGCGCGTGCGACGTTCATTCGGCTCGCCTCCCCGGTCGGCGTCTCGCTCGCAGCCTCGCGGCCCCCCGCGCACCAGGGGACGCGGCGCCCGGCCGCGCACCGGGTGCCCCGCCGGCGCCGGGCCCGCCGGGCCGGGCTGGCCGCTGCGCTGTGCGCGGCGGCGGCCGTGCTGGCCAGCACGGCCGCGGCCTACGCGGGCGTGCTGCCCGAGCCCATCCAGCAGATGGCGCACGCAACGGTCGGCGCGCCGGCTCCGCGCCACCCCGGCTCGCCCGTGCAGGCCGGGTCCAGGTCACGGCATGACACGCGGCACGCGCCCGGGCCGGCCAGCCGCCCGGCCCCGCGGCCCGGCCAGGTGGCCGCCGCCGGGTCCGCGGACCACGCCAACGTCCCGCCGCCGCGCCACGAGCCGTCGATACGCCCGTGGAGTGCCGCCATGTGCACCCCCAAGCCCTGGCTGCACGAGGGCACCCGGGGGATCCAGCCCGCCTGGCCTCCGCCCAGCGCGCAGCCGTTCTCGTCTTCCTGTTCACAGGATCCCGGCAAGCTGCCCAAGTGACCCCGGGCGTCCCCGCTGACCAGGAGCGATGAATCCGCATAGGCCCTGGCTGTCCCCTTGCCGCGCGGCGGCAGAGACCAAGATGAGACCGAATCGGAGTTCCCAGATCGCATGCGATCTGGGTAACTTGCGAATCTGATGCTTGATCGGGGAACGTTCACGCTGCCCCGGCTGAACGCCCACCGGGTGGTGCTAGCTGCGGCGGCACTCACCACGCTGGTTGCAGCGGCGCTCGCCACCACGCTGGCCGTGCTGTCCGGTCAGGCCCTGCCTCGTGCCGTGGACCAGCGCCTGACGGCGGCGTCCGGCACGGCGATGATCGTCACCGGCCCGGTCACCAACACCGATGCGGCTGGTTATTCCGCGGCCCTGCGCGCGGACATGACCGCGGCCCTGGCCGGCACGCCGTCGGCGTTCTACCAGGCGTACTGGTCAGATCCGCTGGGGCTGCCGGCCAAGAGCGGGAAGCTGATCCCGATCACCGAGGCCGCCACGTTCGACGGCGTCACCTTGCATGCGCGCCTGGTGTCCGGGGCCTGGCCAGCCGCTCCGGCGCCCGGCGCGCCGATACCCGCGGCGCTGCCCGCGACCGCCGCGGCCTTGCTGCACACCGCGCCGGGGGATGTGCTGCGGCTCCACGACCGGGTCAGCGACAGCGAGGTATCGTTCCTGGTCACGGGCCTGTTTCGGGCTAACTCGGGGACATACTGGAATCTCAACCAGGTCGCGGCCAGCGGATCAAGCACGCAGGGCACGTTCGTGACGTACGGACCGCTGGTGGTGAACCCGGCGGCCTTTCCTGGCCGGCTGGCCATCTTCGGGGGTTCCTGGGTGGATCAACCGGACATGGCGGCGATTCCGCTGAGCAGGTTCGGGACGATCGCCGCCCATGTGTCCGCGCTGGGGCAGACCGTGTCCAATTCGGCCGCGATCTCCGGCCTGCAGCTGTCTACGAGCCTGGATTCCGTGCTGATCGGCACGGCGACCAGCCTCGGCGTATCCCGGTCACTGCTGGCCATCGCCGCGGTCGAACTGTTCTTGCTAGCCGGCGCGGCCCTGGTCGCGGTCGCGCTGCTGCTCGCGGCGCAACGCGAGGGCGAGTATGCGATGCTGACCGCCCGGGGTGCCAGCCGCCTGCAGCGGATCCGGATGGCGATGGCGGAAGCCTTCCCGGTCTGCCTGCTGGCCGGGGCGGGCGGCGCGGCGGCCGGACTCTGGCTGGCCGGGCGGATCGCCGCCCGGGGAGCCGGCCCGCTGGCCGGGGGATGGTGGGCGGCGGCCGTGGTGGCGGCCGGCGCCGCCGTCATCCTGGTGGCGCCCGCCGCCCTGGCCCCCACGCCGGGCGCGGCGCGGGTCCGGCTGGGCAGGTCGGCGGTCGTCTCCGGGGTCAGCCGGGCCGGGGCCGACGTCGCGGTGCTGGCGCTCGCCGTACTGGCCGGATGGCAGCTTCGCCGCTACTCCGTCGCGTCGGCCGGGCCCGACGGCACGACCGGCATCGATCCGGTGCTGGCGCTGGCCCCCGCGCTCGCCCTGGCCGGCGGGACGATCGCGGCGCTGCGTATCCTTCCCGCCGCCGGCAAGGCCGGCGACCGGCTGGCCGCCCGAGGCAGACGGCTGACCGCGGCCATGGCCAGCTGGCAGGTCAGCCGTCAGCCGTTCCGCCAGGGCGGTACCGTCCTGCTGATCGTGCTCGCCGTCGCGACCGGCACGCTGGCCCTGGCCCAGCACCAGAGCTGGGTGAGGTCCAACCAGGACCAGGCGATGTTCGCGGCGGGCGCCGACGTGCGCGCCGAGCTGTCCCAGCCGCTGACGGCCGCCCAGGCGAGCCGGCTGGCCACGGTGCCGACGGTACGCGGGGCCACGCCCGTGGTCGTGGTGCCGTCCGCGACCAACGCGGGCAGCCCGCTGCTCGCGCTCGACGCCGACCAGGCCGCGCGGATCGCGCTGCTGCGCCCGGACCAGTCGCCGCTGCCGGCCGCGATGTTGTTCCGGAAGATGCTGCCCGGCGGCAGGCCCGGGGTCTGGCTCGGGGGGCAGACCGCCGAGATCCGGCTCACCGCCGCCTTCGGCCCGGCCGGGCTGGACCTGGCGGCGGCCGCCGTGACGATCACGATCGACGATGCCGACGGAGATGGCTATCAGCTCGCCATGGGAACGCTGGCGGCCGACGGCCGGCCGCACACCCTGACCGCCCGCGTCGCGCCCGCCGGTCGTCACGTCCTGGGTCCGCTGCGGGTGACCGCGATCGCCGTGGACTACCAGCTGCCGGCGATCCAGTCTGCGCTGGCGGCTACGTTCCGGGTCCTGTCGGTCAACTCGGCGGCCGGGACGGCGGTGTCCGGCTTCACGGCCGCCGCCTCGTCCCCTGAGCTGACCGGCCTCAGCCAGTCCAACGCAGTCGCCGGAGCCTATTCGCCTCCCCAGCTCATATCGTCCCGGCCAGGTGCCGATGGCGCGTGGACGACCACGTTCGACCCCGGCTTTGGCGCGGCCGCCGCAGCCGGACCGCGGCTGCCCACCACACCCATCCCCGGCGAACTTGACCTCACGGTGCCGTCACGGCTGACTGCCACCATTCCGGGCATCGCGACCCAGGCGTTTGTCGCCGCGAACAACCTCAGCGTGGGCGACACCGTGGCGGCGGCGGTGGGCGGCGGCACGGTGTCGGTGACGCTCGTCGCGGTGGTCTCGACGTTCCCGACGGTGACCTCCGCGGACGGGGCGGTCATCGTCGACCTCCCGTCGGTCCAGGACGGCCTGGCCAGCCAGTCGCTGGCTCCGCTGCCGGTCACCGAGTGGTGGCTGTCCAGCGCCGGGCATCGGGTCCCGCCGCGGCTGCCCGGCGTCCTGCCGCCGGGATCCGCCGTCACCAGCGCGGCAGGACTGGCCGCCAGGCTCGCCGCCGACCCGATGACCGCCGTGCCGCAGCAGGCACTGCTGGCCATGGCTATCGCCGCGGCCGTGCTGGGCATCAGCGGCTGCTGCGTCGCCATCGCGGTCGGCGTTCGCCAGCGCAGGGCGGAACGGGCGTTGCTGGCCGCGCTCGGCGTGGACCCCGGCGGCGCGGCGCGCCAGCTCTGCCTGGAACGGCTCATGCTGGGCCTGCCCGCGGCGCTGGCCGGCCTGGCGCTCGGCGCGGTCATCGCCGAGCTGCTCGTCCCCGCCGTCACCCTCACCGTCACCGCCAGCTCGCCGGTCCCGCCGGTGATGATCCAGCTCGACTGGGCCCAAACGCTGCCGCTGGCGCTGGCCGTCGCCACGCTGCCGGTGCTGGTCGCGGCGGCCATAATCGCCCGCAGGCCGGACCCGGCCGCCGAGCTGCGCACCGCGGAGTCCGCATGAGCGGGAGACACGCCATGGGGTACTCGTGGCTGCACAGGCAGTTCGGCGGCGCGCCGGTGAGCGCGCTGGCGCTCGGGCTGCTCGTACTCGGCTGCGTCTTCGTCGCCGTGGCGGGCCCGAGGTACAGCCTGCATTCGCGGACCCAGGCGCTCCAGCGCGACCTGGCCGGTATTGCTCCCGTGGACCAGGCGGTCCAGGTGACCTACGACTGGAATTCGTTCGCCACCCAGGTCAGCAACTCTATCCCGCCCGTGCTGGACGACAGCCAGCTCAGCGAATCGCGGCTTCAGCTGGCCCGGTTCCTGGCCGCGGCGCCGCTGCCGCTCGCAGCAGGCCAGTGGGCCGGCTTGTCGACCAACCCGCTGACCGTACGCGCCGGCACACCGCCGAGCCTGGCCTCAACCGGAGCCCGGCCGCGACTCGAGGTCATCTACCGCGACTCGCTGATGACCAACGCCACGCTGGTGGCCGGCACGTTCCCGCCGCCAAGCGGCCTGGGCAGCACGTTGCACATCGCGGTGACCACCGCGACCGCGGCGCGGTTCGCGCTGCACCCCGGATCTGTGCTCAAGCTGGCGGTGAACGGCACCCCCGTTCCGGTGATCGTCACCGCGATCGTCCGGCCGCGGATGCCCGCCTCGGCGTTCTGGACGGCCGACGCCACCGCCGGGGCGCCGTCGTACAACCCCCCGACGGCCGTCAGCCCGCCCTACTGGTCCGGCGCGGTGTTCGCCGATCCGGGCGAGTTCGCGGCCATGCAGACCGTCTTCGGGCTGCTCCCCATGCAGCTCACGTGGGAGTTCCCGCTCAGCCTCGGAGGCTTGCAGGCGGACCAGGTTCCGGACCTGGAGCATTCGCTCAACCACGTCCAGGGCGCCGCCGTGACCATGTCCGGTGACCTGGCCGGCACGACGCTGCCGCTGATGGTCCACGCCGAGCTGCTCACCCAGCTCACCGCGTTCGCCCTGACCGACACCGCGGTGGAGCAGGTGCTGTCGCTGCTGTTCGTCAGCCTGACGGTGGTCGGCGCGGCGGTGCTGCTGCTGGCCGCGCGGATCAGCGCAGCGCGCCGCGCCACCGAGTTCGAGACGGTTCGATCCCGCGGCGCCTCGCTGCGGCAGCTGACCGGGCTGACGGCGCGCAGCAGCGTGCTCGCCTGCGTTCCCGCGGCGCTGGCTGGAGCCGGCCTGGCGCTGCTCCTGACGCCGGGACCCGCGGCGGGCCTGGCCCGGTGGCTCGGCGGCCTGACGGTGCTGGCGGCGCTGCTCGGCCTGCCGGCCGTCGTGGCCTGGCAGTACCGGAAACCGGCGCCGGCCAGGAACCCGGCCCGACGCGCCCGGCGCCCCAAGGGCCGGGCGGTCGCTGAGGTCACCGCCTGTGCCGCCGCCATCGGCGGACTTGTCGTGCTCCACGAGCAGGGGACGCCACCGCCGGGAACCGTGAACCTGTACGTCGCGGCGGCTCCGGCGCTGGTCGCGATCCTGGCCGTCATCGTGGTGGGCCGGCTCTACCCGCTGATCATCGCCGGTCTGCTCCGGCTGTCGGCGAAGAGCACGGGCGCGTCCGGGTTCCTGGCGCTGACGCGGGCGGCGCGGACCTCGCTGGCCGGCGCCGCGCCGGCCTTCGCCCTGGTCCTGGCGCTCACCGTGGCGTCGTTCGCCGGAATGGTGCGGGACGCCGTGACTCGCGGCGAGATCGCGGCATCGTGGCAGCTGACCGGCGCCGACGCGGTGGTCGACGCGGGCGGGACCCCCGCGATCGTGACCCCGGCCGTGCAGCGGGCGGCCGCCGCGTTGCCCGGCGTGCAGCGCACCGCCGTCGCCTGGGTGATGTCCTGGTACGTGCCGGACGGCCAGGTGGTGACCGTCGTGGCCGTCGACCCCGGCAGCTACGCCGCGTACACCGCGGGCGTCCCGTATCCGCCCGCTCCGCTGGCCAGGCTCGGCTCCGCGGCCGGTGTCACCACCGTGCTCGCGTCCCCCTCGGCCGCCGCGCTCATCGGCTCGGGGGTGGCCCAGCTGACCTCCGGGTTCGCTATGGGACCGCTGCGGGTCAAGGTGGCCGGAACCGTCGCGGCCACGCCCGCGGTGACCGGCACCGGGCTGTTCATCATCATGCCGCTGGCGCACATCACCGGCCACACCGGTCCGCCCGCGACCAACCTGCTGCTGGTCACCGGGACGGGCTTCAGCCAGTCCGCCCTGGCCGCCTTGGTGAGCACGGATGTGCCCGGCGCTGTGGTCAGGTTCCGTTCGGCGGTCCTGGACGGGCTGGTCGGTTCTCCGCTGCAGGCGGCCGCCGACCTGATCATGCGGCTGTCGGTCGCGGTGGCGGCCGGGTTCGGGCTGGCCATCTTGCTGCTCGGGCTGGCTCTGGGGTCGGCGGACCGTGACCTGACCCTGGCCCGGCTCACCACCATGGGCCTGGAACGGGGACGGCTCACCCGGCTGGTCCTGGGGGAGACGCTGCTCGCCGTGGTCGCCGCCGTCGTCGCCGGGGTGGCCTGCGCGCTGGCGCTGCCCGCGCTGACCTCTCCGGCGCTCGACCTGTCGGTGTTCACCGGTTCCAGCGCGCCGGTGCCGATAGCGCCCGACCTGGTGGCCCTGGCCGTGCCGGCCGCCGGGCTGGCGGTGCTCACCGCGGTCGCGGTGGTCGCGGAAACGCGACTGCTCCGCCGTCGTGACGTGCCTGGGCTGCTGAGGATCGGCGGCTGACGTGTAGTGTGCCCACAGTGGCGGCCAGCATTAGCCGCGGAACCCGGAGATTACGATGTCCAAGTTCATGATCCTTTACCGCGCAACCACGTCTGCGCGCGAGCAGATGGCCAATGCCACCCCTGAGCAGATGCAGGCCGGCCTGGAAGCCTGGCGGACCTGGGCCACCAAGGTCGGCTACGCCGTCGCCGATCTGGGCTCGCCGCTCGCGCACACCACCCACGTCGGCCCGGGCGCGGCCAGCGCCGAGGGCGTGACCGGCTACTCCATCTTGGAGGCCGGCTCGGCCGATGAGGTCGAGACCATCCTCGACGGTCACCCGCACCTGGCCATGCCCGGCGGCTCCGTAGAGGTCTTCGAGCTCATTCCGATCGGCGACATGTAGCACTCGCGGCCAGATGATCGTCCAGACGTAGATACCCCGCGTCAGTCCAGCGGCTGCCTGGCGATGACCTGCTCCCCGCGGGCGGCCAGCAGCCAGCCGCCAGCCGCGGCGACCAGCGGCAGCCCGATCAGCAAGACCAGCACGTCGGTCAGCGGTGTGCCCCGACCGTGGCAGACAGGCTGCTGTGCGTCCAGGCCAGCCCGGCGACCACGGCGCCGACCATGCCGAAGGCCGCGCCGAGCAGAGCGTCGTATGATGCTGCCCGGCACGAGACACCACGGAGGACACCATGGCGACCACGCCGAGTGACCCGGCCACTGCGCTGCCCGGCCGCCCGCCCGTCGTTGACCTGGCCACCTGGCAGGCCGCCCGTGACGAGCTCCTGGTCCGCGAGAAAGCCCACACCCGCGAAGGCGACGCCATCGCCGCGGCCCGCCGCCGGCTGCCGATGGTCGAGCTCGACGGGACGGCCGAGGTCACCGGACCTGACGGCCCGGTCCCGTTCCTGGACCTGTTCCAGGGCCGCGACGAGCTCGTGGTCTACCAGCACATGTGGTGGGACGGCGCGCCGCACCAGGGGCAGTGCGAGGGCTGCACCACCACGGCCTGGCACGTGAAGGACGCGGTCTACCTCAACGCCCGCGGCGTCTCGTTTGCCATCCTGACCTCGGGCCGGTGGGACGAGGTGGCTCCCTACGTGGAGTTCATGGGTTACACCGAGCCCTGGTACTCGGTGCGGGGCGTAGAGGCGCCGGTCGGCGGAGACATGGGGCACATCGTGTGTTTCCTGCGCGACGGCGACCGCGTGTTCCTCACCTACTCCACGACCGGCCGGGGCAACGAGCCGGTCAACGGGTCCTTCGGCCTGCTTGACATGACGCCCTACGGCCGCGGCGAGGCGTGGGAGGACAACCCCGAGGGCTGGCCCGAGGGGCGCCGCTCGGGTTGGTTCTGGCGCTCGGACGCGGACGGGAACGCCACCTGGGAGACCAGCCGCCCCGTGCCGCAGTGGACCCGCCCCGGCGCGACCCCCGTGGAGACCCTCGGCCGGCATGGCGACCACCACTGACGCTTCTTCGTCCACCCGCTCATCGCACCGGGCAGGATGCAGGCTCTTGTTTCACGGGCCGGGCGACGCTGCGGTTTGCTTCGGGAGCCGCAGCGGCTGATGCCACCCTGGCCGCCGTCAAGCAGATGTCAGCCGACCTGATCTTTTGCCGGGACCGTGGCATGGGCGCGTTGGCCGGGCACCGGCTCGGCTCGGTACTTGCCACATCGCCTACGAGGCCCAGTGACCTGCTCATCGCGCCGGTCAAGCAGATGGCCAGGGAGGAAAGCTATCGACCTGGCTCCGGCGGGCTGGCCGGAGAGTAGGTGACCAGGGTCTGGTCCGGGTGGTCGGCGACCTGGAGGACCACGTGGGAGTACTCGATGGGACCGAGCCGGGGGTGGCGGAGCTTTTTCGGGCCGCTGCCCCCGATGGTGGCAACGTCGTGGCGCGGCCACCAGTCCCGGACGTGCTCGCTGTCGCGCTGAAGCTCGGCGATCAGCGCGCGGACATCCGGGTCGTCCGGGTACCGGGCGGCGGACAGCCGGAAGCGGCCGAGCATAGCCCGGGCTTCGGGCTCCCATTCGAGGTAGACCTCCCGGGCCTGGTCGGTGGTGAACATCCAGCGCACCAGGTTGCGCTCGCCCGGGGACCCCGCCGCCCAGCCGGCAAACAGCTCGCACGCAGCGGGGTTGGCGGCCAGGACGTCCCAGCGGCGGCCCTTTACCAGGGTCGGGAACGGCTCGAGCCGCTGGACCAGGCCGGCCACGGCGGGATCGAGCCGCTCGGGCGGGGCCGACGCGGCCAGGGCGGTATCGCTGGCGCCGCCGGGACCGTAGGCCAGGACGTGCAGGTAGCGGCGCTCGGCGGTGGACATCCGCAGCGCGGAGGCCAGCGCGTCGAGGACCTGCGCCGAAGGCCGCACCGGGCGGCCTTGCTCCAGGAACGTGTAGTAGGTGACGGACAGGTTGGCCAGCAGGGCGACTTCCTCGCGGCGCAGGCCAGCTGTGCGCCGGCGGCGCCCCTCGGGCAAGCCCCTAGGCAGGCCCACGTCGGCGGGCACGAGGCGCTCGCGCCGGGACCTGAGCAGCTGGCCCAGCGCCACGGAATCTCCGCCGGCCGCCATGGTCCTAAGGGTACTCACCGCGATACCAGTAAAAGACCGCTCTGGTTACCACCTTTCGGGGAGCTGACGATGGGAACCATGACAACCATCAAGATCCCCGTCGAAGACGGCACCAGCTTGCCCGCGTATCTGGCCCGGCCCGCGACGGACCCCGCACCGATCGGCGTGATCGTGGCGCACGAGCTGTTCGGGGTGAACCCAGATATCCGCGGGGTAGCCGACGACCTGGCCGGGGCCGGGTTCCTGACCATCGCGCCGGAGTTCTACCACCGGGACGCCGCACCGGGCCGCTGGCTGGAGCGCGATGACGCCGGGCGGCAGGAGGGCTTCGGCTACCTGCGCCAGCTGCGGCGCGACCAGGCGCTGGCCGACGTCGCGGCGGCCCTGCGGTGGCTGAGGTCCGAGCCCGGGATCGAGCGGGTCGCGGCGGTCGGTTTCAGCGCCGGGGGCCACCTGAGCTACCTGGCGGCCTGCCGGCTGCCGGTCAGCCGGACCGCCGTGCTGTACGGCGGCTGGCTGCCCAGCACCGACATTCCGATGAGCCAGCCCACGCCCACCCTTGACCTGACCCCGGGAATCACCGGCCGGATCCTGTACTTGGTAGGCGAGGACGACGCGCTGATCGAAGCCGGGCAGCGGGAGCAGATCCGCACCGCACTGGCCACCGCAGGCGTGGACCACGAGCTGGTCAGCTACCCCGGGGTCGGGCACGCGTTCTTCTGGCCGGGCACGCCACCATTCAGCCGGGAGGCCCGGGAGGACGCCTGGCGCAGGATAGTGGAGTTGCTCGCGTCCTAGGCGACACGCCGCGAGCTGCCGGTGACTTGTAAGTGGACCGCACTGTACGTGGAACTGACCGACCGCATCATCCCGGAGCGGGGGTTCACCCGGTGCGGGCCGGGAAGGCCGGCCGGAGGTGACCGACGCTGAGCTGGACCCGCAGAGTCAGACATGCGGGGGTAAAGGTCGCTTGACACAAGGCTAGGGTAAAGGTACCTTGACATCGTGCGGAATCGGGTCAGGGAGCAGCGTACCCAGCGGGGTCTGTCGCAGGCCGAGCTGGCGGCGGCGCTGGGCGTGTCGCGCCAGACGGTGATCTCGATCGAGGGCGGCCGGTACCTGCCATCGCTGCCGCTGGCGTTCGCGATCGCCCGGTTCTTTGACCTGACGGTGGACAAGATGTTCGACCCGGATGGTGAGAAGGCAGGCGCATGATGTCCTTCATCTCTCCGCGGTTGCGCAAGCCGGTGGGGATCGCGGTGGCCGGGGCGGCCTTCGGGTACCTGCTTGGCTTGTCGACCTACGGCGTCGCCGATGAGGACCCGGCCGATGATGACCAGGACGCGGGGCAGCAGGCGCGGCCCCCGGTCAGCCGATGAGGGAGTTCGAGATGACGACGCAACAGATGAACCTGCTCGCCGTGATCAGCATCGCCGTGTGCTGGTGTGCTTTCGTGGCCACCTGGGCTGCGGCTGCGAATTACAACGAGGGGCGGGCCCGGCAGAACGGACGCGGTCCTGGTTCGGAACGGCCGTCCTGCCTGGTGTGATCATCGTGGCTGCGATCTCTTTCGCGGCGCCCAGAGCAGACTGGCGCTCCCTGACCTTCTACATCCCCGCGGTTCGCATCCTGGGACTGGTGATCCTGCTGGCCGGGACGGCGTTCACCATCTGGGCCCGGCTCGTGCTGGGCGTCATGTGGAGAGCCGCGCCCACAGTCAAGGACAGGCACGAGCTTCGTACCGGCGGCCCGTACGGGATGACCAGGCACCCCATCTACACCGGGCTCCTGGCCATGCTGCTCGGCTCCGTGCTGGTGGCAGGGGGAGGGCGGCTGATCGTGGCCTTTCCTGTTTTCTTCATGCTTGTCGAGATCAAGATCCGCATCGAGGAACGGCTGATGCTCGGCGAGTTTCCCGACGACTACCCGCGCTACCGCCAGCAGGTGCCCCAGCTGGTCCCCGGCCTGCACCTGATCAGCGAGCGCACGGCGGCCAGCAGGTAGGCGCGCCCGCCCGCTGCAGTCGCATAAGGGTCCAGCCGGGACCGGTTTTGCGCGCCGCTCCTCCCGGCCGGATGCTGGCCGCTAAATGTCCGTAACCACCGCTACGCATCGACGCACCGTCCTGTGTCATGCGCGCCCTTGGCTGGGCTGGTTCTCGCGGAAGCCTGCTCGTTACACTGGGCTGGACGTCTGGTCAGCCAATCGCCTGGAGTCGTGCCGCCGCGACCGACGGCACCTGGTCAGCGCCGCTGCAGGCGCCGTGGAGACGGGACGATAAGGGGAGGCAGAACTCATGGCATCGCTTCAGCCGACGCTGATTGCCATCAATCCGGTGATCGCCGAGCGCGAGACGATTTCGACGACTGGCTGCGGACCATCGTCGTCCCGGCCGTCAAGGAGCACCGGCCCGATCTAGAAGGACGCTGGGAGGTGCCGCGCGCCGCCGGACAAGAGGACGGCACCGTCATCTTCGTGTTCATCTTCCGCGGCGGGGACGCCGCTGAATGGAGCCTGGAGCCGCTCTTGGAACAGGCTTTGGGGTCAGAGGGCGCCCGGCGCGCGATGGGCGACCTGGGCGGGATGATGCAGCGCGAGCAATACGGCTGGATGTTGACTCCCGTCGAGTTGTGAGGCGGGGTGTCAGGGGGTTTGCCCTATGCCTCAGGCGTGCCAGTGTGCTCCCGTCATCTGATCCGCCACCCGGCAATGACTGCGCCCTGCTCCCTGCGCCAGTCCGACGAGCAGGACCACCAGGCCCGGGACGAAAGCCCCGGCGCTGGAAAGCGTGACACCTATGATCACGAGCAGCGCCCCGGCAACGAGGAAGATGGACCGCCAGCGCGCCCGCATGGTGCGTGCTAGCCGCATGACACCGATGACGGCCAGCTGCCCTGAAGTACGGAACCACCATCGGATCGGCCTTGGCCGGATGAACCGGGTGAAAGCAGGGACGCCGTAGCCGTCGGTACGGCCACCGGGCGGGGTCCAGATCATCAAACTCCGGCGATGCGACCATCTTCTCATCACAGCCTCCTATCGCACCGGAAGGCCACGGCCACTTGTAGTGCGTGTATCCACGATACGGCCGGTCTGAATGCGCCGCCAGGCGCTGGTTGATCCAATTCGGCTCAACTCGACGTGTGCTGCGCGGCCGGGTGCGGCATGATGGCCGCTATGACGACTTTGGCTGCCGCCCCCGGCGACGTGCTCGCCGTCTGGACCTCTTCCAGTCTGACCGGTGATCTGATCCGGGTCGGCGAGGCTCTGCGCGGCCTGCCCGCCGTCGCCAACCACGTGGCAATCGTCACTCACCAAGACCAGAAAGGGCGATGGATCGCGATCCAGGGCGAGCCGGGCGGCGTCGGCCTGGTCGACTGCACACCTTGGCTCGGCGACAGCCGGACCCGGTCCAACCACGACCAGCCCAAGCCGGACGATCACAACCAGCTGACCATCTTGCTCGGCTCGTGCGCCAAGTCACTCGGCATCCAATACGACTGGGTGGGCATCGCTGAGGACACGCTGACCGATCTGGACCTGAGCGACTTGTCCGCCGCGATCGATCCCTTGTGGCGGTGGCCCTCCGACCACGACCTGCTGCCCGGCCACGTCGTGTGCAGCTCGCTCGCCGCGATGCTCTACGACCTGCCGCAGGTCGGCTACGCGCACCCGGACCTGGGCCAGGAGCGGACGTGCCAGCCTGCAGACTGGTGGAACTGGTCGGACAAGCAGCTGTGGACTAAGCCGGGCGCCTGACCCGCAGCACATCCGTGGGCTGCCCGCCTGCTGTCAGCGGACATGCGATCCTGCTGTTGCTCATGGATGCGGGTAGAGACAGGGAGGCCACCATGCCACGGCAGATAATCATGACTGCGAACGCACCGAGTTCTCCGCTTTACAGCCAGGGAGTCAAGGCCGGACCGCTTGTGTTCGTCTCGGGCATGGTCGGCATCGACCCGAGCACGGGCAGCCTGGCCGGAGACACGATCCAAGATCAGACACGACAGGCGCTGACGAATTGCGAGGCCATCCTCCAGGCCGGTGGCGTGAGCCTGGACGACGTCACCGAGATCGGGGTGCTGCTTACCAATCCAGCCGATTTCGTCGGCATGAACGAGGAATACGCACGATGGTTCACGTCCGAGCCGCCGACCCGCTACGTCGCCAAACTCGGCGTCGCGCTGCCCGGCCTGCTCGTCTCGATGCGGATGACAGCATCGACCGTCTGATGCTCCGCGGGTCAAGAGGTCGTGTCAGACCCGGGCGATACCAGGCATCCCCCCGCCGTGGGATGTGACCGGTCGCGACCTCACCGGCTGTCGTTGAAAGGCGTCTTAAAGTCCCGGCCGGGATACCCCGGCGAATGCTGACAGGGCGAACCACCGTGGCAAAGCGCGGCGCAATGATTCGGGGCCCTGAATCGTGACCATGCCCGAGCCCAGGGCCTCAGCCCAGCTGAGGTCGCCGCGCCAGACCTCGGTCAAGCGCCGCAGGCTGGCAGTCACAGCGACGGCGACGGGATAACCGGGGTCGGCGTCGCACACGTCCGCGTCGTCTGGGGTGATGACCAGCCACCAGTGGCGGGAACTGGCTGGGACGTCGGGAAACGTGAATTGCGCGACGGTCCGTCCAGCCGGGACGGCATCATGATTGACGTTGCGGTGCATGTCCCACAGCAGCAGCTTGGGGTCCAGGTCCTCGTCGCCGATCTCGCCGATCCAGCGGGTGCCCCAGATGCCCAGGGCCTCGACTACCGGCTTTAGCTCACGCCCCGCCGGGGTCAAGACGTAGCGCACCTCACCGCTGTCGTCGTGCCGTTCCACCACGCCCGCGCGGACGAGCTGGCCTAGCCGCTTGGACAGCAGCGTAGGGGACATCCGCGGCACCCCGCGGCGCAGCTCGTTGAAGTGCTGGCTGCCGGTCACCAGCTCCCGGACGATGAGCAGCGTCCACCGCTCATCCAGCAGCTCCATAGCCTTGGCCACTGGGCAGAACTGGCGATAAGAGGACCCCATGTCCTGCACGTTAGCCCCAGCCGCCCTGCAGCGGCCAGCCCTAGTACAGATCGTGTACTAGCAGGGCGACCGGGCGTTTCCTACCGTCGGTCCCATGGGGGGCGCCCATGTCGGTGCCGCCATCAGAACTTCGCGGGAGGAGCACTGTTATGACCATAACGACCAGCCCAGCCGAGGCGGACCGCGCTCTGAAGGCCAAGCACCGTGCCATGTGGGCGCTCGGCGACTACCCTGCCCTGGCCGACCACATTATTTCTGACCTGGGCCAGGTTCTGACCCAGGCATGCGGGGTGCGGCCTGGGGACCGGGTGCTGGATATAGCCGCTGGTTCCGGCAATGCCGCTATCCCGGCGGCCCTGGCCGGAGCCAGCGTGGTGGCCTGCGACCTGACCCCCGAACTGCTGGCCGCCGGAAAGCGGAGAGCCGCGCAGCAAGGCGCGGAGCTGGACTGGCGGCAAGCCGACGCTGAGGCGCTCCCCTTCGCCGATGGCGAGTTCGACACCGTGATGTCCTGCCTCGGAATCATGTTCGCGCCGCATCACCAAGCCAGCGCCGACGAACTGGTCCGGGTCTGCCGCCCGGGCGGCACCATCGGCCTGCTCAGCTGGACTCCCGAAGGCTTCATCGGCCAGATGTTCGCCACCATGAAGCCCTACGCCCCGCCGCCTCCGCCTGGCGCCCAGCCACCTCCGCTGTGGGGCCGCGAGGACCACATCCGCTCGCTGCTCGGCGGCCGGGTTACCGGCATCACCGCACGCCGCGAAACAGTCCGCGTGGACAAGTTCACCAGCCCGGAGGACTTCCGCGACTACTTCAAGGCCTGCTACGGGCCGACCATCGCCGCCTACCGCGCCATAGCCGACGACGCGCAGCTGACCGCCGCGCTCGACCATGAACTCGCCGACCTCGCCCGCCGCCACGACAGCGGCACCGAGCATACCGTCATGAACTGGGAATACCTGCTGCTCACCGCCCGCAAGCAACCGTGACCAAGCCCCGGCCCGCGTACGCACGCGCCGGGCACGGTGTCGAGGTCCTGCTCCGGGTCTACGCCAAGTGCCTGGACGACAGCGACAAGACCGCCAACTTGCGCATAGACCCTGCGCTGCGGGACGCCTGATGCCGGTAGCCGACCAGTTGGACCATTCGCGCCTGGCCGCCAGGCCTGGGGCCAGTCGGGACCGATCCCGCGTATATCCCACGGCAAGCGGCATCGGGCGGCCTGTGATAGCACCTGGCTGCATATCCCTGAGGCCAGTTCAGGGGCGCCATGGCGCCCCTGAACTGGTTTTTCTGGTGGTGGCAGGTGTTGGGTTCGAACCAACGTGAGGCTGAGCCGACGGTTTGACGGTACACTCCTGCCTGCACTTCAACGTGCCTGCTGACCTGCGGAAACGACACTTCACGAAGCTGACGGACGGGACGCTGTCCGCTATATGTACGTGCACGCGGGCTCCCGTGCCGCCAATTCCGCGGACAGCCACGTACAGGCCCGTACAGCTCGCCAAACCGCAGGCACAGGGCGTCGAGCGGTTAGGCTCGCATGTTACTATTACGTGGTAGCTGTAGTACAGGATACCTGCAGGGAGGCGTCATGGTACTGAACAGCAAAGGCCAGGTAACCATCCCGGCGCATCTGCGGGCCAAGTACGGGCTGCACGCCGGGGATGAGGTCGAGGTCGTCGAGACTGGCGGCACCCTCCAGATCGTCCGCACCGAAGGGGCCGAGAGCAGGGGCGAGCGGCTGGTCCGGCGGCTACGTAACACCGCCACCGGCCGGGACGTAGCAGGCATGAGTACCGACCAGATCATGGCGCTGCTTCGTGGCGAGTGACCCTGCGGCGATCCGGCCTGCCACCCTGGTAGATTCCTGCGTGCTGCTCGATGTCATCACCGGTGACGAGCAGTGGGCCAACTGGTCGGCCGGGCAGATAGCAGCGGCCGTGGATGCCGGACGAGTGGTGATAAATCCCCTGGTCTATGCCGAGGTCTCTGTCGGCTACGAGACCGTCGAAGAACTCGATGAGCTGCTGCCCGCCAGCGATTACGAACGTGAGCCGCTACCTTACCTGGCGGGTTTTGCTGCCGGGAAGGCGTTCGTGCGCTACAGGCGCGGCGGCGGTGACAAGCGATCGCCAATGCCGGATTTCTATATCGGCGCGCATGCCGCCGTAGCGGGCTATCGGTTGCTGACCCGCGATGTCCGCCGGTACCGGACCTGCTTCCCGACCATCGAAATCATCGCACCAGCTCTGGCCGTAGACGGAACGGCCGGGTAAATCTCTGCAGAGCAATCGGCGCTGCCAAGCCCACAGGCAACGGCCTGGAACCGGGACGCCGCATGCGCCTGGGTGATGGCGCCCCGCGAGCTGAGGTATCCCCATCCCGCCCGCCCTGGTCAGCATGCTCTATCGTCACCTCGGCGATTCTGGCACTACGCCGGACGGAAGGCTGTTCCGCGGCGCCCGCGGCGGCATGCTCAGCGAATCGGTCTACGGCCGTGCCTGGCACGCTTCCTGCCAGGTCGCGCTCGACGCCGGCCTGGCCGCCACCGCGCTCGCCCGCCGTCCCTATGGCCTGCGGGATGCCGCCTATCGCTGTGGCTGAACGCCACCGGCGCGCCAGCCGAGGTCGCCGCGCGGGCCGGGAACAGCGCCCGTGTCTTGCATGAGGTCTACCTGCAATGCACCGACGGCCAGGACGACACCGTCACCCAGGTGAACGGTCGCCCCGGGCAGGTAACACAGCCAATAGCCGACGGTGACCAGGTCGGTGCAGAGCAGTTCTTCCTCATCGCCTAGCCACAGCCGGGGCGAGAAGCCGCCCCCGGCACGGAAGGCATCGGTGCGGAGCACGGACGCGCCTGCCATGATGCTGAGCAGCGCGGGCCCCGGAAGTCCCCGGGCGGCCGACGACCGGCGAGTGGGCGAGTTCCGGGACAATGGGGTCGTCTTCGCCGGACGGCTCGACGACGATCCTGGCCGTGACCGCCGCGACGTCTGGGTGCGCGTCAAGCGCGTCCGCCGCCAGGGCGAGCGAACCTGGTTCCCACCAGGTATCGTCGTCGCAGGACGCCACGTACGGGGTCGTGACCTGGCGCAGCGCCACGTTACGGCCGACAGCGCCGAGATTGCGCCTAGCTGCGATCAGCGCGACATCCGGGTGCTGCCACCTGACATAGGCCGCGGACCCGTCGTCAGGTCCGTTGTCGACCACGATGAGCGCGGGCTTTTCTGGCAGCACGGCGAGATGGTCCAGAGTGCTGGCCAGTTCCGCGCGCCGGTTGCGGGTGATCAGCACGACGGTGACCCGGGTGTCCGGTCTGCTCGCCTGCGCAGCGGGCAGCGGGGCTTCAGGCACCGCTACCCTCGAGCAGCCGGATGTCGGCTTCCACGTGGGCCGGCAGCCGCCGCCGCAGCAGCAAGGCGGCCGGCAGCCTGAGCACCGTTTCGGCCAGCGCGCGGCCCGCGACCGGGTCGCGGACCGCGGCGCGAGCCAGCCGGACAGTGTCGCCGACGGCCCGCAGCAGGGGCCGGCGAAGCCAGGCGACCAGGATCCGGTTACGGGATTCCTGGCGGCGGCGCCGACGCGCGTCACGGACCGCCGACGGCCAGTGATGAGCGACGACGTTGGCCCGGTAGCTGATCGGCCAGCCTCTCGCCGCCAGGTCGTAGGCGAGCAGCTCCTCCTCCCCGCCGATGAACAGCAGGCGGGAGTACCCGCCCGCCGCGAGGTAGGCCTGTCTCCTGGCCACGGCGGCGCAGCCGAGGAAACCGAGGACGCGCGGGCCCGGCAGACCGTCACGGGACAGCGGGCTGGCCGCCATCACCGCATTGAGGGGGTCCGGAGCGGCCTCCGGGCCCGCCATCGTGGCCGCGGCCACGATGGCGGTCCGCGGGCTGTCATCCAGGATCGCCACGGCCTTGGACAAGGCGCCCGGTTCCCACCACGAGTCGTCGTCGCTCAGCGCCACGTAGGGCGTTCCCGCCCGGCGGACGCCGACGTTGCGCGCGCAGGCGCCCCGGTTGCGCCGCAGGGCAATGAGTTCGACGTGCGGGAATGAGCGTCGTACCGCCTGGGCGGTGCCGTCCTGCGACCCGTTGTCGACCACGATGATCCCCGGACGTTCCGGCAGCGCGCTCAGGCGCTCGAGGGTGGCGCACAGCTCGGGTCGGCGGTTGCGGGTGGCGATCACCGCGGTCACGGTTGCGGTCGGCATGCGGCAGCGCTGCCCGGCCTGCGCCCGGTCAAACGCGCCGTTTGCTCAGGCAAGCCACGGGTATTCCGTCTGCTCCGACCGACCGGCCAGGCAAGGACCCGATGACCGACGCACGGACCGACCTCGCTGCTACGCCGCCAGACTACGTTGTCGTCATCCCCACCCTGGGGCGCCCCAGCCTGCAAGTCTGCCTGGACGCGCTCGCAGATGCCCGCGGTCCGCTGCCGCGGCAGGTCGTGCTGGTCGATGACCGGCGTGACACCCCGGATCCGCTGCCCGCCCGCGTCCCGGCAGCCTTCGCCGATCGCACGGTCATCGTCGCCCTGGAGGGGCGCGGGCCCGCGGCAGCACGTAACGCCGGCTGGCGCGCGGCTGAGCCGGCCGAGTGGGTGACCTTTCTCGACGACGACGTGCGCGTCGGCTCCCGCTGGCGGGAAGAGCTCATGGCCGACCTAACCGGGCAGCCCGCTCGCGTGGCCGGGGTTCAGGGGAGGATCAAAGTGCCGCTGCCGCCCGGCCGGCGGCCCACCGACTGGGAGCGCGGCACCGCCGGCTTGGCTGCCGCCCGGTGGATCACCGCCGACATGGCCTACCGGCGGACAGCGCTGATCGCTGTGGGCGGGCTCGACGAGAGGTTCCCGCGCGCGTTCCGCGAGGACGCCGACCTCGCGCTTCGCTTGCTCGACCGGGGCTGGCAGCTGCGACCGGCAGACCGCGCGACAACCCACCCGGTCCGGCCCGCGTCCCGCTGGGCCAGCCTGAAGGCCCAGGCGGGCAACGCCGACGACGTGCTGATGAGCAGGCTGCACGGCTGCGGCTGGTACCAGCGGGCCGGAGCCGCACGCGGGCGGCGGCGCGGCCACTGGCTCACCAGCGCCCTGCTGGCGTCAGCCGCACTAGCGTGGGGTGCCAGCCGGGTGGCAACCGGCCCGCGGCGGGCCGGACTGCGCCGGGCCGCCCTGGTGGCCGCTGCCGGCTGGCTGGCCAGCACGGCCGAGTTCACCGCCTCCCGGGTACTTCCCGGGCCGCGGACCAGGCCCGAGACCACCACCATGGCAGTCACCAGCACCCTCATCCCTCCGCTGGCCGTAGGCCACTGGCTGTGGGGCCAGGTACGGTACCGGCGGGTGGCGCCATGGCCGCCGGTGCCCGCGGCGGTGCTGTTCGACCGGGACGGCACCCTGATCACGGACGTGCCCTACAACGGCGATCCCGAGCTGGTGGAAGCCATGCCTGGGGCAGCGGACGCCGTCGCCCGGCTGCGGTCGGCCGGCGTCCGCCTCGGCGTCGTCAGCAACCAGTCAGGCGTAGGGCGCGGGCTGATCACCGCAGCTCAGGTGGACGCGGTGAACCAGCGGGTGGAGGAGCTGCTCGGGCCGTTCGGCGTCTGGGCCGTCTGTCCCCACGACGTGGCCGACGGCTGTGCGTGCCGCAAGCCCGCACCGTACCTGATCCAGCAGGCCGCCGCCGGGCTGGGCGTGGACGCGGCGGACTGCGTGGTGATCGGCGACATCGGCTCGGACGTCGCCGCGGCGTACGCGGCGGGAGCCCGGGCCATCCTGGTCCCCACGCCCGCGACCCGGCCCGCCGAGACCGCGGGCGTACCGACCGCGCGCGGGCTGGCCGAGGCGGTCGCGGCCGTCCTCGACGGGCGGCCGCTTCCGCACTGGACGTGAGGTCAGCGCACACGCGTGCCGCGCCCGGCCTCGGACCCCGGCCGCCCGGCCCATCGGACCAGTCAATTACAACCTGTAATTGACTGAGTTAAGTAACCAAGATCGATCTTATGAGCGGTAATCTCGCGACCCGTGTGGAGGCCGTTTTTAGAAGTTTCGTTTGACTGGCTGCCGCTCGGGTAGCGCCGCGCTCTGCAATTGACCGCCAGGATCGCGATGCGAGGGGCGCCAGAAGTGCTGCAACGTATGTCCGCATGGACGAGAGCGGTGATCACCGGAGGGGCGGGCTTGCTCGGCACTCACCTGTGCCGGCGCCTGCTCGCCGCCGGGACGCACGTGGTGTGCATCGACAACTTCCTGACCAGCTCGCCGGTGAACATTGAGACACTGCGGGCCGAGCCCGGGTTCGTCCTGCACGAAGCCGATGTGGCGGAGGGACTGGACATCGGCAATCCGGAGGAGGCGACGGTCTTGCAGATCGCCGAGCGGATCATCGGGCTGTCCGGGTCCTGCTCCGGGATCGAGCACATTCCCCTGCCGGAAGACGACCCGCTGGTCAGGTGCCCCGACATCACCCTGGCCGCCACCGCGCTGGGCTGGCAGCCGGAGATCTCCTGGCGCGAGGGCCTGTCCGAGACGCTGGACTGGTTCTCCGTCCAACTGCAAGCCGGGGTCCTGGACGCCACCGCGCTCGCGGGCAGTGCGGTCGACCCCAGTGAGCAAAGGACGGTGCGGGCCTGATGAGGGTACTTGGCATCAACGCGATCTTCCACGATCCCGCGGCCGCGCTGCTCGTGGACGGAGAGGTGGTCGCGGCGGCCGAAGAGGAGCGGTTCTCCCGCCGGAAGCACGGCAAGCGCCCGGTCCCGTTCTCGGCCTGGGAGCTGCCGGAGAAGTCGGCGGCCTGGTGCCTGGAGTCCGCCGGGCTGACGCCGGCCGACCTGGACGCGGTTGCCTACTCCTATGATCCCGCGCTGTGCCGGCCTGGCTCGCTCGGCCTCGACGACCCTTTTGACTACCTGCGGATCAGTTACGCCGAACAGGCTCCGCAGTTCCTGGCCGAGGCGCTGCCGGGCCTTGACCCGGCCGCCGTCCGTTACGTCTGCCACCACGAGGCCCATGCCGCCTCGGCCGGCCTGGCGGCCCCGTTCGGCGACGCGAGCGTGCTGGTCCTCGACGGGCGCGGGGAAGCCACCTCCCACCTGGCCGGGCACTACGCCGACGGCAAGCTCGAGGTCCTCGCCAGCCAGGCGCTGCCGCATTCAGTGGGGCTGTTCTACGAGCAGGTGACCTCTCACCTGGGGTTCCTGCACTCCAGCGACGAGTACAAGGTGATGGCGCTGGCTTCCTACGGGTCGCCGCGGTTCGCGTCCGAACTCGCCCGGCTGGCGTACGCCGACGGCGCGGGCGGTTTCCGTACCGAACCAGTCGAGTGGGACCGGCTGGTCAAGCGGCGCGCACCGGGCGAGCCCCTGAGCGGCGAGCACGCGGACCTGGCCGCCAGCGTGCAGCGGGTAACCGAGGACCTGCTGCTCGAGCTGGCCCGCTGGTTGCACGGTCAGACCGGAGCCGCGGCCCTGACGATGGCCGGCGGGGTCGCGCTGAACTGCGTGGCCAACTCCCGGCTGCACCGCGAGGGCCCCTTCGACCGCATCTGGGTCCAGCCGGCCGCCGGGGACGCGGGCACGGCGCTGGGAGCGGCGCTCAGCCTGGCCAGCTCGGCCGGCCAGGGGACCGCGCCGATGCCGGACGCCTACCTGGGCCGCGGCTGGACCGACGACGAGCTCGAGGCCTGGCTCAAGACCGCGCGCTGGCCCTATGAGCGCCCGGCCAGCGTAGCCCAGGCGGTCGCCGCCGAGCTGGCCGCCGACGGCATCGTGGCCTGGTTCCAGGGACGCAGCGAATACGGTCCCCGGGCGCTCGGCAGCCGGTCGCTGCTCGCCCACCCGGGCCGCAAGGAGAACCTCGAGCGGCTGAACGCGGTCAAGGGCCGGGAGGAATTCCGCCCAGTTGCCCCCATGGTACTGGCCGAGCGGGCGGCGGCAATTTTTCACGGTCCGCTGCCCAGCCCCTACATGCTGTTCGTGCACACCGTAGACCCCGCCTGGCGGGAGAAGATCCCGGCCGTGGTGCACGTAGACGGCACCGCGCGGGTGCAGACCGTCGACCGGGCGCAGCAGCCGCTGCTGGCCGGGATGCTGGAGAGCTTCGCCGCGCTCACCGGGCTGCCGGTGGTCGTGAATACCAGCCTCAACACCGCCGGGCGCCCGATGGTGGACGACCCCCGCGACGCGCTGGAGTGCTTCGGCTCCGCACCGGTGGACGTGCTCGCCCTGGGACCGTTCCTGGTGCGCCGCCCGGAGGCCGCGCCGTGAGGGTCCTGGTGGTCCGCCCGGACGGGATGGGTGACGTGCTGCTCACCGGGGCCGCGGTCCGTGCGATCGCGGCGAGCGGAGCAGACGTGACTTTCCTGGCCGGGCCGCACGGGGCCAGCGCGGCCGCCCTACTGCCGGGGGTGAACCGGGTCCTGGAGTGGCGGGCCCCGTGGATAGATCCCGAGCCGGGCGCGTTCGATCTCGGCCAGGTGCGGTGGCTGGTCGAGCAGGTCCGCCAGCTGAGTCCGGCGGTCGCGCTGGTGTTCACCTCGTTCCATCAGTCGCCGCTGCCGACGGCGCTCGCCCTGCGCATGGCGGGCGTGCCGCGGATCGCCGCGATCAGCGAGGATTACCCGGGATCACTGCTCGACGTCCGGCATCCCCCGACTGGGGACATTCCTGAAGCAGAGCGGAACCTCATCCTGGCCCGGGCGGCGGGTTTCGAGCTGCCACCGGGGGACACCGGCCGCCTGGCCGTCACGCCTGCCCTGCCGCGAAGCCGGGGGCTGACCGGCGCCGATCCCTACGTGGTCCTGCACGCCAGCGCGTCCGTCCCGGCCCGGGCTCCTTCCGCGGCGAAGACGGCGGCGATCGCCGCCGCGCTGGCCGCCGCCGGTCACCGGCTGGTGGTTACCGGTTCGCCCGCCGAGTCCGCGCTCACCGGGGAGATCTGCCAGGCGGCGGCCGCAGGCCCGGGCCCCGGCCCGGTGGACCTGGGCGGACGGACCAGCCTGCCGGTGCTGGCCGCCGTGCTGTCGGGCGCGGACGTAGTTGTCGCGCCGAACACCGGCGCGGCCCACCTGGCCGCCGCGGTCGGCACCCCGGTGGTCAGCCTGTTCGCGCCGGTCGTCCCGGCCGCCCGGTGGGCGCCGTACGGAATACCGGCGATCGTGCTCGGCGGCCAGGACGCTCCCTGCGCGGGCACCAGGGCGCGGGTTTGTCCCGTTCCCGGTCACCCGTGCCTGGACCTGATCGATCCGGCCGACGTGGTAGCCGCGGTCGCCGCACTGGCCGGCCTTCCGGCCGGCGAGCCAGTCCCCGCTGTGGTGACCCGATGAGGATTCTGATCTGGCACCTGCACGGGTCGTGGATGACCAGTTTCGTGCAGGGCCCGCACGATTACCTGGTGCCCGTGACCGCGGACCGCGGACCATTCGGCCTGGGTCGGGCCCGCACCTGGGACTGGCCCGCCAGCGTGGTCGAGGTGTCGCCGGAGCAGCTGCGCGAAACGCCGGTCGACGTGGTCGTCCTGCAGCGCCCAGAAGAACTGCCGCTGGCCGCCCAATGGCTAGGCCGGGTACCGGGACCGGACGTGCCGGCCGTCTATCTCGAACATGACGCGCCCACCGGCCCGGCCGCGGGTACGCCGCACCCGATGGCCGGAGCCGACGGCATCATGGTCGTGCACGTCACCCAGTTCAACGCCGTGTACTGGGACTGCGGCCGCACTCCGGTCACGGTGATCGAGCACGGGATCCCCGATCCGGGAGCCCGGTGGAGCGGTGATGTAGCCCGGGCCGCGGTAGTCGTTAACGATCCGCTGTCCCGAGGCCGCACGGTGGGCGCCGACCTGCTGCCCGGCTTCGCCGGGCACGCCCCCCTGGACGTGTTCGGCATGCGCGTCACCGGTTTCGGCCGGGCGCAGGGGATGACGGCCGGGCAGTGCCGCGAGTACGAGGACCTGCCGCAGGCCCGGCTGCACGAGCAACTGCCCCGGCGGCGGTTGTACCTGCACCCGTTCCGCTGGACGTCGCTTGGCTTGTCCCTGATCGAGGCCATGTTTCTCGGCATGCCGGTGGTGGTGCTCGCCGCCACCGAAGCGCCGCGGGCGGTCCCGCCGACTGCCGGGGCGGTCTCCACCGACGTGGCCGAGCTGCACGCCGCCGCCGGTCGCTTCATCCGTGACCCGGCGGCTGCCCGCGCCGCTGGGCACGCGGCCCGCGAGGCCGCGGGCGCGAAGTACGGGCTCAAACGGTTCCTGCTCGAATGGAACCAGGTTCTGCAGGAGGTGTGCGGATGAGAATCGCTATGGTGTCCGAGCACGCTGATCCGGCGGCGGTGCTGGGCGAGACCGATGCGGGCGGCCAGAACGTGCACGTCGGCTCGTTGTCCGCGGCACTTGCGCAACGCGGTCATTCCGTGACCGTCTACACCCGGCTCGCCGACCCGAAGACCCCGCGCAGTGCGCAGATCAGCCCGGGGGTGATCGTCCGGCGCTTGCCTGCCGGGCCGGTCGAGCCGCTGCCCAAGGACGAACTGCTTCCGTACATGCCCGAGTTCGGCGCCCGGCTGGCCCGGAGGTGGCAGCGAGACATGCCCGATGTCATCCACGCTCACTTCTGGATGTCGGGTTTGGCCGCACTGGCCGGCGCCGCCGGGCTGCCGGTTCCCGTCTTGCAGACCTTTCACGCCCTGGGTGTGGTCAAGGCCCGGCACCAGGGCACCGCGGACCCGAGTCCGGCGAACCGCGTCGAGCTCGAACGTCACATCGCCCAGTCCTGCGATCAGGTCATCGCCACCTGCCGCGACGAGGCCGGCGAGCTGACCAGGTCCGGCGTTTCCGCCGCCCAGATCTCGGTCGTGCCGTGCGGCGTGGACACCAGCGTGTTCACCCCGGACGGCCCGGCCGCGCCGCGCAGCGGCCGGCCACGGCTGCTGGCCCTGGGCCGCCTCGTCGAGCGAAAGGGCGTGGCGACCGTCCTCGCCGCCCTGGCCCGGCTGCCCGACGCGGAACTGGTGGTGGCGGGCGGTCCGGCCCGCTGTGAACTGGAGAGCAGTGACGACTACCGCCTGCTGCGCGAAGCCGCGCGCCCGCACGGCGTGCTGGACCGGGTCACCTTTACCGGCGGCGTCGCCCGGGCCGACGTGCCCGCCCTCATCCGCTCCGCCGACGTGGTGGTCTGCGCACCGTGGTACGAGCCGTTCGGCATCGTGGCGCTGGAGGCGATGGCCTGCGGCATCCCCGTGGTGGCGAGCGCGGTCGGCGGCCTCGCCGACTCGGTCGTGGACCAGCAGACCGGCTGGCTCGTGCCCGCCCGCGATCCGGCCGCTTTGGCCAGCGCGCTGGGCCAGCTGCTGGCCGACCCGGCCAAGCGGGCTTTGTTTGGCACCGCGGGCGCGGCCAGAGCCCGCCGCCGGTATTCATGGTGGGGCGTCGCGGCCCAGACCGAGGCGGTCTACCTGCGACTGGCGGCAGACACGCGGCAGGGCGGGCTGCTCACCGCAGGCCGCACTCTGGCGGCGGGTGCCTGATGAGCGCTCCGGCCGAGGTCACCCGTTCCGAACTCAGTATTCACATCGACAATCTGAACGAGGCGTTGCGAAGCCCCGAGACCAGACTGGAGACCGCCCGGCAGTGGGGCAGGCAGCTGGCGGTTCCGTTGCTGGCGGGCAACCGCCTGCTAGTCGCAGGAAACGGCGGCAGCGCGGCTGAGGCTCAGCACCTGACAGCCGAGCTGGTCGGGCGGTACGTGGCTGACCGGCCGCCGCTGTCCGCCATCGCGCTGCACGCGGAAACCTCCAGCCTCACCGCCATCGGCAACGACTACGGCGCGGCCGAGGCCTACGCACGGCAAGTCGCGGCACACGGGCGGGCCGGAGATGTCGTCCTGCTGCTGTCGGCCAGCGGCCGCAGCCGGAACGTGCTGGCGGCCGCCGAGCGGGGCCGGTCGCTCGGCCTGACGGTATGGGCGATGACCGGCCCGGCCCCTAATCCGCTGGCGGCCGTGGCCGACGATGCCATCTGCGTGGCCGGGGCAGATACCGCGATCGTCCAGGAAGTCCACCTAGTCGCCATTCACGCGCTGTGCGACGCACTCGACGCGGAGATCTCGGAGGTGACAGCGCCATGAGCACCTCCGACCCGCTGGTCGTCGTGGGTGATGCTCTCCTCGACTGCGACCTGGACGGCCAGGTCAGCCGGCTGTCCCCGGACGCGCCCGTCCCGGTGCTGGAAGACGCCGCCCCGGCCTGGCGGCCGGGCGGAGCCGCCTTGGCGGCGCTGCTCGCCGCCGCCGGGGAAGTCCCGGTAATCCTGGTCGCGCCGCTCGGTGACGACGAGGCCAGCGCAACCGTCCGCGCGCTGCTGGAGCCCCACGTGACCGTGGTCAGCCTGCCGCTGACCGGCTCGCTGGCGGAGAAGACCAGGTTCCGGGCCGGCGGCCGTACGCTGCTGCGCACCGACCGCGGAGGCGGGTCGGCCGGGCCGGCTGGCGCCGAGGCGGCCGAGGCGCTCGCCTCGGCCGGGGCCGTCCTGGTCTCCGACTACGGCCGCGGCGTCACCGCCGGCGAACGCATCCGTGACCTGCTGTGCCGCCAGCTCGGACGGATCCCCCTGGTATGGGATCCCCACCCCAGGGGGGCCAGCCCGGTACCGCGCACCCGGCTGGTCACACCGAACTACGCCGAGGCGGCCGCGGCCGCTGGCCAGCCTGCCGCCCGGGGTCATCAGCTGCTCCGGTCCGCCACCGCGGCGGCCGGGCAGCTGAGCCGGTCCTGGGAAGCGAACGCGGTGGTGGTCACGCTCGGTGAACACGGGGCGGTCCTGGTGCAGGGCGACGCCGCCCCGCTGGTGGTGCCGGCGCAGCGGCTGGCCGTCACCGACCCCTGCGGGGCCGGCGACCGCTTCGCCGCCGCCGCGGCGGCGGCGCTCCGCCAGGGCGCCCTGACCTCTGAAGCGGTGACGATCGCGACAGCGGCCGCGTCGGGTTTCCTGGCGGTGGGCGGGGCCAGGCTGTACTCGTCTCCTTCCAGGACCGGCGCCGTGCCCCTGCCGCCGCGGCCCGGCGCCGGCAGGGCGGCCGGCCCGCGTCCGGGTGAGGACCCGGCCGAGCTGGCCCGCCGGATCCGGGCGGCCGGCGGCACCGTGGTCGCGGCCGGCGGCTGCTTCGACCTGCTGCATGCGGGTCACGTGAGCCTGTTGCAGGCGGCCCGGTCGCTCGGCGACTGCCTGATCGTCTGCCTTAACTCGGACGACTCGGTACGCAGGCTGAAAGGAGAGGGGCGCCCGCTGAACCACGAAGCCGACCGGGTCGACGTGCTGGCCGCGCTGGGCTGTGTGGACGCCGTCGCCGTGTTCGGCCAGGACACGCCGTGCGCGGTGCTCGGGCGGATACGGCCCGACATCTGGGTCAAGGGCGGCGACTACGACGGCCGGGACCTGCCAGAGGCCGCGCTGCTCAAGGACTGGGGCGGGGTGGCCGTCACCGTCCCCTACCTGAGCGGCCGGTCCACCACGCGGCTGCACCGGGCTCGCTTGGACGTGGCTAGCCTGGACCAGGCTGCCCGATCCTGACCATGTCACCGGCCATCGTGATTCTCCGCGCCCTCGGCCTCGGCGATTTCCTCACCGGGGTGCCGGCCTACCGCGCCGTACGCCGGGCTTTCCCCGGCCACCGGCTGGTGCTCGCTGCCCCCGCGGCCCTGGCGCCGCTGGCGCCGCTGGCCGGCGCCATTGACGAGCTGCTGCCGACGGGGGAGCTGCAGCCCGTGGCGTGGCCCGGCCCGCCTCCTGACGTCGCCATCGACCTGCACGGACGCGGCCCAGCCAGCCATCAGCTGGTCGCCGCGCTGCACCCCCGGCGGCTGATCGTGTTCGGCGGCGAGCACGCGGGCGGCTTCGCCGGCCCGATCTGGCGGCCCGGAGAGCACGAGGTGAGCCGGTGGTGCCGCCTGTGCCGCGAATCGGGCATCCCCGCTGACCCCGGGGACCTGCTGCTGACGCCGCCCCGGCAGGCGGCGCCCGCCTTCACCCTGCTGCACCCCGGTGCCGCGGCGGCGGGCCGCCGCTGGCCGGCGGACCGTTTCGCGGCCGTGGCGCAACGGCTCACGGCCGACGGCTACGTCGTCCGGATCACCGGTTCGGCGGCCGAACGCCACCTGGCGTCGCGGGTGGCGCAGCAGGCGGGGCTGCCACGGGAGAGTGTCCTGGCCGGCCAGACTTCACTGGACGCCCTGGCCGCCTTCACCGCGTCGGCACGGCTGGTGATCTCGGGCGACACCGGCATGTCGCACCTGGCTTCCGCTTTCGGACGCCCGTCGGTGACCCTGTTCGGCCCGGTCCCGCCGTCGGAATGGGGACCGCCCCGGCATCCGCGGCACCAGGTGCTCTGGGCGGGCGCACCCGGCTACCGCGGCGACCCGCATTCGGCCTGCATCGACCCGGCGCTTCGCGCGATCACGGTCGACGCTGTCTGCCAGGCCGCGGCGGCCGCCGTGCGGCCCCGGAGGGATCCGTCAGGAGCGCTGGCCCCGGTGACAGGAGATCCAGCGCCGTCCGGTGACGACGAGAAGGAGCATTGATGAGCACGCAGGCGCAGCGCGTCCTGGTGACCGGCTGGCCAAGTTTCCTCCACGGTGACGCCGCCGCTGGCGACGTCCTCGCCATGCAAGCCGTCGCCGCCCAGCTCGACACAGCGGGCGTGCCGCACGAGATTGCGTGGAGTCCCGTCTTCAGGCCCGGGCAGCTGACGCTCGAAGCCGCGGACCCGGCTCGCTATTCGCACCTGGTCTTCGCGTGCGGCCCGCTGAGCGGTCTCCCCATCGAGGCGCTGCACGAGCGGTTCGCTGGCTGCCGCAGGGTTGCCATCGGCGTCTCTGTGATCGACCCGGCCGATCCGGCCGCCGCCGGTTTCCACGCGATCTTGGCCCGGGACAGCCCCGGAGAACCGCCCACGATCGACCTCGCGGCGGTTCCGCGTCCGCCGCTGAAGCCGGTGGCCGGGGTCATCCAGGTCGGCGAGCAGCGCGAGTACCCGGCCGCGGGCGGCACCAGGCCGTTTCGCAGAGCCTGGCCAGCTGGCTGCCCGGCTGCGGGTGCGCCCTGCTTCCGCTGGAAACCAGGCTCGACTCCCGCGACTGGCGGCTGTGCGGCACGCCTGCCGAACTGGAGTCCATTATCAGCCGGCTCGACCTTGTGATCACCATGCGGATGCACGGCCTGGTCCTGGCGCTGAAACACGGCGTGCCCGCGCTGGCCGTGGACCCGGTGGCAGGCGGGGCCAAGGTGACCGCCCAGTCCAGGGCACTGCGATGGCGGGCCGTGCTGACGCCTGGGCCCGCGGGCGCGCTCGACGCCGCGGCCCTGGACCGATGGCACGGCTGGTGCTGTCGGAGGCGGGCAGGCGCGCGGCCCGGCGCGCGGCCCCGGCCGCCGCCCCGCTCCGCGCTGGACGGCCTGATTCCCGCGCTCGGAACCGGCTTCAGCACGCGTCGCTGAGCTGGCTCCGCAGGTACGCGAGGGCCCGGGCCAGCAGCCGGGAGACGTGCATCTGCGAGATGCCCAGCCGGCTGCCTATCTCCTCCTGGCTGAGGTTGCCGTAGAAACGGAGCACGAGAATGCGCTGCTCCCGCGCGGGCAGCTCGTCCCAGTGCCGGGTCACCGCCTCCATGCTGAGCACCTGGTCGATCCCGGAGTCTTCCTCGCCGAGGAAGTCGCCCAGCTCGGCGGGATCGTCTCGGCTGCTGGCCAGGGGGGCGTTCAGGGAGTGCGCACTGAACACCTCCCCGGCCTGCCGGGCCTCGCAGATCTCACCGGTGGTGACGCCGAGCCGGGCGGCCAGCTCGCTCTCGCCTGGCGCGCGGCCGAGTTCCTGGGTTAGCTCCTCTTCCGCGCCCCGCATCTGCAAGAGCAGCTCCTGGGCGGCGCGGCCGACGTTGAGCTGCCACCTCTTGTCCCGGAAGTGCCGCTTGATCTCGCCGGTGATACAGGGCACCGCGTAAGCGCGCAGGCCGTTCCCGAACGCCGGGTTGTAGTTATTGATCGCCTTCAGTAGCCCGACGTAGCCGACCTGCATCAGGTCCTCGACCGGCTCGGGGCTGTTCTGGTAACGCCTGACGCACGCCCGGACCAGTCCGCTGTACCGCTCCACCAGCGCCTCGCAGGCGGCGGCGCGCTCGGCGCTGCCGAGTGGCCAGGCACGGCAGCGGTCGAGCAGTTCGTCGTCGGTCGGTTCATGCCTCGCCGGGCGCGCGGTGAATTCGCTGCCGCCGCGACGAACTTCGACGGTTACCTCCCGGCCGGACTGGCCGGCACAAGGCTCAAGAGTCATGAAAGGTCCCTGTTCCGATTCCGGACGCAGGAGCCGCTTTCTGACTCACTCGTCTTCGCTTGTCGCGGCCGGGCTGACTGGCACAGCAGCAGCCTGGCCGTGTGTCGCGTTGTGCCGCCAGCGGTGCAGGCCGCGGACGTCAACAACTCGCGTACCCCCGCCGGGCTCGGATACACGCAGTCGGCCGTGCTCTATTCAGCGCGGCCCGCTGGCGGCCGGGGTGACCCAGCGAAGTGACGCTCCTCCGCTTGCCGGGTGTTCAGGGCTGGAGGACGACTTTGAGGCAGCCGTCGGCCTTGTCGCGGAACATCTGGTATCCGCGCGGGGCGTCCTCGAGCGGCAGGTGGTGGGTCGCGAACTCACGCAGGCCGAGCGGATCGGCTTCGTCGCTGACGATGGGCAGCAGGTCGTC
Source organism: uncultured Actinomycetota bacterium (assembly GCA_963808615.1). Classification (GTDB taxonomy): domain Bacteria; phylum Actinomycetota; class Actinomycetes; order Streptosporangiales; family Streptosporangiaceae; genus Palsa-504. The sequence continues at coordinate 835,929 of CAWEGV010000012.1, read as the reverse complement.
TATCCAGCGCCGCACGTGGGCCTGGCCCATGCGCAGCTGCACGCCCCGGTCGAACATTTCCATCATCGGCATCGGGTCGGCCTCGCCGCCGTAGACGCCGCTAACCGACACGGTTCCGCCGCGCCGGACGGCCTTGACCGCGGTGTGCAGGGCGTCTAGCCGGTCGACGGCGTCCCGGTCGGTCAGTTTCGCGGCTACGGGATCTGGCAGCAGACCGGCGGCTTTCTGCCCGGCCTCGATCAGCCGGGAGCTGCGGGGCCGGTCGTGGCCGTGGGCTTCCATCCCCACCGCGTCGATGACCGCGTTGGGGCCGCGTCCGCCGGTCAGCTCGATCAGCTTGTCCGCGGTGCTGCCGGGTTCGGCCGGGTCGATGGTCTCGACGCCGAACGGGGCTGCTGCCGCCCGCCGCTCGGGAACCGGGTCCGCCCCGATCACTCGCGCTGTGCCCAGGTGGCGGGCGATTCGCGCGCACATCTGCCCGACTGGTCCCAGGCCGAGGATGGCGAGCGTGCCGCCCGCCGGAACGTCTGCGTAGGCTACCGCCTGGTAGGCGGTCGGCAGGATGTCCGACAGGTACAGGTATTGCTCGTCGGGCGGGCCCGCGGGGACTTTGACCGGCCCGAACTGTGCCTCGGGGACTCGCAGGTACTGTGCCTGGCCGCCGGGCACCGACCCGTAGAGCGAGGCGTAGCCGAAAAGGGCCGCTCCCTTGCCCTGGTCGCGTACCTGGGTGGTCTCGCACTGGGCGTAGAGCCCGCGCTGGCACATCCAGCAGTGTCCGCAGGAGATATTGAACGGGACCACTACCCGGTCTCCCGGGCGCAGGCTGGTGATGTCCGGGCCGGTTTCCTCGACGATTCCCATGGGCTCGTGGCCGAGCACGTCTCCGGGCTTCAGGAACGGGCCAAGGACCCCGTACAAGTGGAGGTCCGAGCCGCAGATCGCGGTGGACGTGACCCGGATGATGATGTCGTTCGGTTCCTGGATCACGGGGTCCGGTACGTCGGTTACTTCGACGTGCTCGTTGCCCTGCCAGGTCAGCGCGCGCATGCGCGCTCTCCGGCCGGCTTAGTGATCCGACGGTAATCAGTCACGGTCATCTCCTTCGTAACCTCCGGCCCTGGCCCTGCGCCGGGCTAGCCGCGGCACGCTCCGTGCCGCGGCTAGCGGTCCGTGCTACCCAGCCGTTAGCGGCCAAACGGGCGCGGCCGCCAGGACCCTGGATTGCCTCCCAGGGTTCATCGGGAGCTTGGTGCGGGCCTGCGGCCGAGTTCGTTGAACCGCTCCGCTGCCGCCGGCCAAGCCAAGTCAGGGACCCGGAACAGTGACGCGGGCAAGGCAGGGCGAAGCTCAGCGCCGGGCGCGGCCGCGCTGTTGCCGTCGGCGGCGGGCAGCGCGGCATGTTGCACCGCGTGCAGTACGGGGGCGGTTAGTTCCGGTGCCAGCGCCGCCAGCCGGCCCGCGACCTGGCTGGCCGGGGTGAGGAAGATTTCCGGCCGCCGGGCCGCCATCCCGGCCACGATCTGCCGGGCCACGCGCTCGGCGTCCATCGAAATCAGCGGCAGGGTGGCGCCCAGGGAGAACCAGGTGAATTCCTGGTCCCGGCGTCCCGCGAACTCAGCCCGGACGTGTGATCCGGTGCGCATCAAGCCGGGGACCACGGTGGTGACGGTCACCGGGCCCCGGCCCAGCTCAGCCCGCAGCCCTTCGGAGAAGCCGACCGCCGCGAACTTGGCCGTGCTGTAGGGCAGCAGATGCGGGACGCTGAGCTTGCCGCCGATCGAGGTGATGGTGACGATCCGGCCGTGGCCCTGGGCCTGCATAACCGGGAGGGCGGCCAGCGTCAGCCGGACGGGCGCTACCGCCATCGCGGCCAGTGCGGCTTCGTAGTCGGCGGGGCTGGTTGACTGCACCGGACCTACCCGGATAATGCCCGCGTTGTTGATCAAGATGTCCAGCCGTCCGTAATGCTCGCGGGCCGCGTCAATCAACTGCCCGGCGCTCTCCTCGCGGGTGACGTCGCAGGCGACCGTGATGACGTCGGCCCCGGCCGAACGCAGCCGGGCCGCGGCGTGATCCAGTTCGGCGATGTCGCGTGCGCACAGCACCAGACGACAGCCGCGCCGGGCGAGTTCGGTCGCGAGGAGCAGCCCCAGGCCGCGGGACGCTCCGGTAACGACCGCTACCTCGCCGGCGAGATCGTCCTCGGGCCGCATCCGGCGGGACGCCGCCGCTGCCGCCGCGACTCCGATGGCGGCAGCGGCAACCGGAATCCTCATCTTCTCCTCCTCCTGCACTGTGGCCGACCGCGCTGAGGGTCCGGCGTGGCCAAGCGCGCCTACCCGGCCAACCAGGTTCCGACCCGGAGTCCCAGGCCTCCTGGCTGGCTGCTGCGTCATGGCAGTCGCGCAGGGGTAGCTTCGCTGCCGTGCCTGTCACGGCCGGCCTGGACAGGCACGGAGTAAAGTTTGCGTAGCCCGTCGGTCATACAAGGTGCTTGCGGGTTAGCGTGAGGCACCGGCCGCGGCGAGGGCGCCTCACGCGCTCCGTAACGGAAGGCGGGTCCAGTGTCCGGTAACGGGCGGGAAGTCGACCCAGATGTACTGCGGCGGCTGGATGAAGTTGGCCAAGCACTAACTGATCTAGGGGAATTGCTCGCCCGCGAGGAAGAGATCGGGCGAGTGCTGCAACGCAGCGTTAACCAGGTGATCGGGGCGGTCCCTGGCGCTGACATGGCGAGCGTGAGCGTGCTGCGTGGCGACGCGGCGGAGACGGTGGCCAGTACCAGCGAGCGGGTATGGGCGATCGACTCGGAGCAGTACGCGGCCGGGGAGGGACCGTGCCTAGAGGCGGCCCGCACCGGGCACCTCGTCCGGGTCAGCGTGGCGGAAGCGCAGGAACGCTGGCCGGCGTTCGCCCGCAGTGCCCGTGCGGCCGGGGTCAAAAGCTTCCTGTCGGCTCCGCTGTTTATCGACGAGAAGTTCGCCGGGTCACTGAACCTCTACGGCCAGCAGGCCGACAGCTTCGACGACCTCGATGAGAGCCTGCTGCGGCTTTACACCGCGGCGGCGGCAGCTGCCATCGCGAACGCGCGCCGGTACGCCGAAGCACGCCGCCTGGCCGAGAACCTCCGCCGGGCGATCGAGTCCCGCGCGGTGATCGACCAGGCCATCGGCCTGCTGATGGCAACGCGCGGGCTCGACGCGAAGGAAGCCTTCCGGATGCTCGCCCGCGAGTCGCAGAACACCAACACCAAGCTTCGCGATATCGCCGCCCGGGTCGTGGACGCCACGCGCCGGCCGCGCAGCGGACCCGGCGGAGCCGGGTTACGCGCTGCAGCGGCGGGAACTCAGCGACGCGCTGGCTCAGCCCAGCTGGTCAAGGCAGGGTGACGGGGAGGTCTCGGACCCGGACGCCGGTGGCGTGGTGGACGGCGTTGGGCACGGCCGCGGCGGTGCCGACGATGCCGATCTCGCCGATGCCCTGGACCAGTTCCGCCTTGCTCATCGTGGAGCGCCCCTTGATGCCGATGTCCCTGGCCCGCTTGACCAGGTCCTGCTTGCTCCAGTCGGCATAGGACGGCTCTTGCCGCGCTTGCGGCCGACCGCGCTCTTCGAGCTGCCCGCCGCGGCGTCGGCGATACGCGCGGACTTCTCCTTGCTCTCGCCCTTCTTCCGCAGCTCCCGGTAGGTCTTCTCATCCTTATATGCGCTCGTGGCATGAGTTTCCTCCTCAATTCCCGCAGCTCCACCACCTGGTTAAATCCGTGCCCGAGGACCTTGCCCTGCCCGACCACGACAGCCCCGAACGGCCACCGGCGCGGATCATCGCGGTAACTCCGCGACAGCTCAACGGCCATCCGCAGGTACCTTCGGTCGTCATCATCAAGTTTTGCGGGCATGGCCGCTGGCTCCGTATCACGACAGCGACATCGGCAGGAATCTCCGCTACCCCCGGGGAGGCGCTGCTATCCGCCAGGCCGCCCGGCGGGACCTCGGCTTATGCTCCCTGGTTCCCGTCGGGTCGCCGCGCGGTGTCAGCCACGTATCCGGCCTTCCGGTACCTGGGGACGGCGGGCCGCCTGCTCCTCACGGGCTGCCTCGGCCCGGCCGCGCGTACGGCACGCATGGTTGGCCGGTCCTGGGTAGCTGCGCGGCGTGATCACTGCAGCGGCAGGAGTTGTAGCGCTATGACGGCCGATGTCGTCCTGGCCGGGCAGCTGGCCCGGGACCTGGTGCTGGTGGCGGAGGACGTGCCGGAGCCCGGGCAGTCCCGCCCGGTGCGCGAGCGCCGGGAGATGCTCGGCGGCAAAGGCGCCAACCAGGCGGTCGCCGTTGCCCAGCTCGGGCTGCGTCCCGCCCTGATCGCGGTCGCCGGAGACGGCGAGGCCGGCTCCCGCCTGCTGGAGCAGGCCGGGCGCGACGGGATCGACGTGTCCGCGGTCACCCGCAGGGAAGGCGCCGCGACCGGGCTCATCGTGGACATCGTCGATGCGGCCGGGCACTGGCGCTACCTGGAGGAGCTGCCGCCCTCCGTCCTGCTCAGCGAGAGCGACGTCCGGGCGGCGGCACGGCTCTTCGACGGCGCGCGCTGGGCCAGCGTGCAGCTCCAGCAGCCCGCCGCCGCAATGCTCACGGCCGCCCTGCTGGCCGGGCAGGCGGGCTGCCGGGTACTGCTCGACGGCGCCCCGCCGGACGGGGCAGATAAGGAAGCGCTGCTCGGCGCGGCCGACGTCGTCCGCGCCGATGCCCGGGAAGCGGAACTGCTCACCGGCACCGCGATCCGCGGGCCCGAAGACGCGGCCCGGGTGGCAGCGGCCATCCTCGGCCAGGGACCCGCGCTGACCGCCCTGGCCGTCGGCGACGCCGGCAACTACTTCGCCTGCCGCGATCCGGCCCGGGGAACCGGGGAACTGCTGCTCCCGCTCACCCGTACCCCGGTCGCGGATACCACCGGCGCGGGCGACGCCTTCACCGCAGCCCTGATCACCGGCCTGGACCAGCTCCAGCAGCCCGAGGAGGCCGCCCGCCTCGCGGTAGCCGCAGCAGGGCTCATAGTGGGGCACCCTGGCGGCAGGCCGGAGCTGAGCTGGGCGCGGCTCAAGGAGCAACTGGCCCACGAGGAAAGCCCGCAGGCCAGATCCTAGTTCCGGCTGGCACTGCCGGCGGTCAGCCCGGCTGGGAACCGGTGGCCTGGTCCTGGCCCGGGGCGTGCAGGGTATCAGTAGCCGGCTCGGCTGGCTCGGGAAGGGGGCTGAGCGTGTGGCTGGCACGCCAGCACCGCAGCAGTTCCTCCGCATAAGGCAGCACCCCGAACACGGTGACCACGGCGAGCAGCGTGACCCGGGCGGCCGGAGACAGGGGATCGCGGCGCTTCAGCCTGAGGCAGAACCGGGGCGGCTGGCTGTCTTTGCCGACGAGGGCCTTGGCCTGGTCCCAGTGCAGGGCGGTAAGCAAGAACGTCGCCATGACCGGAGACACTTCCAGCAGGCTGTGCACGTGCTGCTCGACCGGCGTGACCCGGCGCCGGGGCTCGGCGTAGGACTGGTCCCAGTAGGCGGTCGCGCTGTGCGCGGCCACCGCGCCGGCCGCGGTCGCGAGCATCCCGGTGTTGACCTCGCAGAACAGCCCGAGCAGGACGGGCACCCCGGTCTCGGCGAACATCAGCGGGTGCAGGGCCGATTCCCGCGGCCCGGCGGTGTCCTCAATCCGGGTACGGCGGTGCAAGTACCAGTCCGCCAGCCCGGCACCGATCCACAGCGGCATGACACCGCCGAGCAGCAGGCGGCGGACGGCATTCTCGATCCCGGCTGTTCGGCGCAGTTCCGCGGGGCCGGGCGGCAGCTTGCGGGTAAAACTCTGCAGTCCCCGAGCCTGCGGCGTCATCGGTCTCGCCCATTTTCTTGTAGCACTTCGCGAAGTGGTTCCTGGCCCGGGTGATGTCGGATTGCGGCATGTCGATGCCGCCGTGCGCGCCCTGCATGATGTTGCCCGCGGCGATGACCGCCCGGGGCACCGCGACGTGGCGGCCGTCAACGATGTCGGTGAACAGCAGCTTGTAGGCGGTGAAGTTCTGCTTGCTGCCGGCGTCGTACCAGATGTGGGCGTCGCGGTACTTCCCGTTGGGTTTGTCTTCGGCGCCGGCCCAGGCACGTACGCGTTTCCCGGCTGCCGCGCCGTCCCACTTGCGGTCCCGCGAGCCGAGCGGGAAGTCGTAGAAAGTGGTTACTGCCGTGTCGCGTCCTTCCGGCTGCTCGATGCCGAGGCACCTACAAGATGGGCTTGCCGCCGGTGACGGCGACCCGCGCGCCGGAGACGTAGCTGGCCTCGTCGGAGGCGAGCATCACGTAGACCGGGGCGACCTCGGCGGGCTGTCCCGGACGGCCCAGCGACGACGACGAGCCGAATTCCGCCACGTGCTCCGCTGGCATGGTCGAAGGGATCAGCGGGGTCCAGACCGGCCCGGGGGCGACGCTGTTGGCACGGATACCGCGGCCGGCCAGCAGCTGCGCCAGCGCCGCCGTCATGTTAGCGATGCCCGCCTTGGTCACGTCGTAGGGCAGCAGCTGCGGCGTGGGCGAGTCGGAGTTGACCGAGCTGGTCCCGATGATCGACGACCCGGGCCGCATGTGCGGGAGCGCGGCCTTGGTCAGGTAAAAGAACGCACTGAGGTTCACCGCGATGGTCCGGTCCCACTCCTCGTCGCTGATGTCCTCCAGCTTGTCGTGCGTCATCTGCTGGGCCGCGTTACTGACCAGGACGTCGACCCGCCCGAACTCGGCAACCGCGGAACCAATGACCGAACGGCAGTGCTCCGCTCGGGCCAGGTCGCCCGGCACCAGTACCGACTTGCGGCCGGCCTGCTCCACCCAGCGGGCGGTCTCCCGGGCGTCATCGTGCTCGTCGAGGTAGGCAATGAGCACGTCCGCGCCCTCCCGGGCGAAGGCGATCGCCACCGCCCGGCCGATGCCGCTGTCCGCCCCGGTGACCACGGCGGCCTTGCCCGCCAGCCGGCCCGATCCCCGGTAGCTTTCCTCGCCGTGGTCCGGCCGCGGGTTCATCGCGCCGGTCCGGCCCGGCGGTTCCTGCTGCTGCGCTGGCTGGTTCATGATTTCCCTCCTCCTTCAGCGGCGGTGGAAGACCGCCCTGTGCCTGAGCGAGTCCATGCTGTTAAAGGTCTAGCGGGCTTCCGGAGCCCTTCCGGTCGCCCCTGAATTCAGGGGCGGCGCCGGGGTCTTCCCCGCCCGGATGGAGCGTGTCCCCCGCAGGGACGTCCCCGGGTGTCACCGGCTCGTCGCGCCGCGGTGCCACGCTGCGCCCGGCGCCGACGTGCATCCCGCCCTGGACGCTCCCGCGGAGCCGCTCCCCGTGCGCGTGTTCCTGGTGCGGCTTGCGCGCCGCCAGCGCCACGCTGCCCAGCCAGACGACGAGCCCGGCGACGGCAACCGCAACGATGATCCAGATCGCGGTCGCAGATCCGTTCATCTCACGCTTCCTTGTCTCCTTGTCACCTTTCCGTCTGGCTAACTGCCAGCGGAAGTCACCCTCAAACCCCAATCGCAGCCCCCTCGCCAGCTGGGCGGCGAGCGCTGCGCCCGCGGCCGCGCCATCGTGCTGGCCGGGAGTCATCTCCGCCAGCGCGATGGCGCGTTTGGATGCGGGTCAGGCGTTCTTGCCCGGGTGGAGGATGACCTTGATCCAGCCTGCTTCGCGCTTGTCGAACCGGTCGTAGACCCGGACGGCCTCGTCGAGGGGCAGTTCGTGCGAGATGACCTGCGAGGGCCGGGCCTGGCCGCGGATGATGAGGTCGCGCAGCCAGCGGTTGTAGCGCATGACCGGGCACTGTCATCTGATCGGCCGCCGACAGGCGGCCCGCGAGGATCGCGCCGGGATAGACGTCATTTTCCTGCAGGACGAGCATCTCGGACTCGTAGAGGCTGACCTCCTGGCGTGCCGTGGTGGCCAGTGACTGGCTCACGTAGGTCTCCTGAAGCGATTGGGCGATCACCTGGATGCCGGCGGTCACGATCGCGCTGTACCGGCTGATCGCGGCGACCAGGCTGATAGCGTGGCGGACCACCTCACCTCGTAGCACCGGGAGCGTGCTTGCCGCGGCGAGGAACCTGGCTGCGGCCGCCTTTTCCAGCTGCGACGCGTTGACCGTAACGGGCCCGGACGCGCTGATGCTTTCGACAACCCGCAGGGTCCGGCTGGTCGCGGCCGCCTGCTTCTGGTACTCGGTTAGCAGCTGGCCCGACCTGGTGTCGAGGTAGCCGACGGCGAGGCTGCGCTCGGCGTTAAGCGCAACCATCATCCTCGAGACGGGCGTGATGGTCGCGCCGCTACCTGCCCCGCGTGGGACAGGCCGACCGCGGCGCCGACCTCGCCCGCTACGGCGTAAGTTTAGATCCCCATCACGGCGACCTGGGGGATGAGTACGAGCGGGAACACGCGAACGCGGATGGAGGTACGTCGCAGCCCCATGGATATAGCCCTTTCTGGGACGCAGATCAGGAGGCGTCATGCAGCGCTTCGCGGCTGGCCTGAGGCACGGCCCCGCCCCGCCCGCCAGCAGCCGAGTTGACCAGGTATTTGCATACTGAGTGCTATAATATTCAAATGAACGTTCCGCCTTACCGCGGACGGCATCCCGGATGACCGTTTACGTGCAGACCGCCCCGGATGCGCCGTTCTCTTCCGATGTGCTCGATCACATCGTCTCGGCGCTGGGGACCGAGGAGGCCCGGGCACTGCGGGCTGACGTCGTGCGGCTGTTGTCTGATGACAAGCCCGCGGACGGGCGCGTTGCCAGGTCGCACCGCACCCGGCGGGCCATCGTCGACGCGATGCGCGCACTGCACGGCGAGGGGGACCTGCGGCCGAGCGCGGCCCGTATCGCGGAACGGGCCGGGGTCTCGCTGCGGACGGTCTGGCAGCAGTTCGCCGACATGGAGACGCTGCTGGTCGAGGCGGGCCGGAGAGATCTTGAGATCCTGCTGGGGCTCATCCGGCCGATCGATCCCGGGTTGCCGCTTGACGACAGGATCACGATGTTCGCTAGCCGGAACGCCCGGGTCTATGAGCAGATGGCGCCGGGCTGGCGCGCGGCACGCCTGCACCAGCCCTTTTCCGCGGAGCTGGACCGCAGCAAGCAGCGGGCGAACGCGCTGGGCAAGGCTGAGATCCAGGTGGTGTTCGGCCCGGAGCTTGGCAGGCGCACCGGTCGGCAGCGGGAGCAGCTGACCGGCACGCTGGTGGGGATCAGCTTCTGGCCGTTCTGGGAGTCGCTGCGCAGCGACGCTGGCGCCAGCCCGCAGCGTGCGCGGGATATCGTCGCCTCGCTGCTCACCGCGCTGCTCGGTGGAACGGCCCCAGGCCCCGCGCGCCGTCCCGCCTAGAGCTGGACATGCTCCGCCTGCTGGTGCTGTGGACCGCCTGGACCCTCGACAACTCCAGCACCCGGGAGGCCCGCAGCCAGATCGCGGCGCGCAAGTACACCTGCGCGGAGGTGCTGCACGAGGCGAGCTACTGTGCCCAGCACATCATGGGCTCGCTGGGCACGCCGAACCTGACGCCGCCGCGCACGCCGTGATGCGGCCCTGATCACGGAGGCCCGCGGGCGGATCGCGGTCGTCACCGGCGGCGGGAGTACACGGTGCCGCCCAACAGCCCCCGCACGGGCCGCAACCCGCCGTCCGGCTGCGGCTACAGCGGCGGCCCGGTGTGGAGCACCCGGCCGTCGACCCGGTCCCGGGCGCGGTGTAGGCGGGGACGGGCCACAACTACACCACGCCGGACGCGGCCACGGCCTGCGAGAATCAGGCGGCCGCCGACCACACGTCCAACGCCGGCCGCACGGCGCCCGATGACTACTTCGACGGCGTGCTCTGCCTGAACCTGCACACCGGCCAGATCAACTGGGCCGCAAGTTCGAGGGATGGGACGCCTACAACCTGGCCTGCCTCAGGCCTACTCCACCCAGTACTCCAGCGAGCTGGCCTTCGCCAAGGGCCTGGCTACGCTGCAGACGATCGGCGCCGACAAGGCCGCCATCAGCTCGGTCATCGCGGCCGCGCCGCAGCTCAAGTCGATCGCGCCGTATGCGGCCCAGCTGACCGCTCTGTCCAAGGTCCCGCCGGCCGTCAGCGCCTATCTCAAGGCGCACGGCCCCGCCGTGCAGGCAGCCGCGGCGACGACCGCCGGGCAGTGGAAGACCTGGTACTGGATCTGCTTCGGCGGCATCATCTTCTTCCTGGCCTCCATCCCGCTGCTGCGCGGCCGGTGGCGGACCCGGGACGCCCGCCGGGACGAGGCCGACCACGTGGCCATGGTCCAGGCCGAGCTGGCTGGAGACCAGGTCGACCTTGAGCGTCCACGAGGCGTTGGGTAGCCGATCGCGAACGCCATGTTCGGCACCCCGTCGAGCATCATCGCCTTGTAGGCCATGTCCCGCCGCTGGCGCCGCGCGCCTCGACGATCGCGTACGAGGTGCCCGGGGCGTCGGTCTGCAGGCGGTACGCGGCGCCGATTCCGGAAAGGCCGGCGCCCACGATCAGCACGTCGGCGTGCTCCGGTGTCGTACTCACGCTGCTCCTGTCACTACCTATGCCGTCACCGCCTGCTTCAGGATGACACTTTGCACGACTTGCGCAATAATTTCCTGCCAGACGTGGCGTGCCGCATGCCAGTGTTCACAGGGAGGGACCATGGCTACTCCGCTCATCACGCCCCCGGCCGCCGCAGATCTCGACGACCGGCCCGCGATCGCGGAGCTCCACCGGGTGTTCGGCCTGCAGCGCGAGGCGTTCCTGGCCGACCCGTACCCGGCCGCGGCCGAGCGCAAGGGCCAGCTGGCGGCGCTGGCCGCGATGATGGTCGGCCACCGCGACGCCATCAGGGCGGCGATGAGCGAGGACTTCGGGATGCATCCGGAGTTGTTCGCCGACCTGGTCGAGGTGCTGGGGGTGGCCGGCCGCGCGGCCTACGCGGCGGAGCAGCTCGACTCGTGGATGGCCGAGGAGGAGCGCCCGGCCGACCCGGCGTTCTACGGCACGGCCCGGGCCGGGATCCGCTACCAGCCCAAGGGCGTGATCGGCAATATCGTGCCGTGGAACTTCCCGTTTGACCTGTCGGCCGGGCCGCTGGCCGAGATGCTCGCCGCGGGGAACCGGGTCATCATCAAGCCATCGGATTACACGCCAGCGTGCGCGGCCCTGCTCCGCCAGATGGTGTCCGAGACCTTCCCCGAGGACCGTGTTGCGGTGTCGGTCGGCGGCCTGGCGCTGGCCAGGGAGTTCCCGGCCCTGCGCTGGGATCACCTGCTGTACACCGGCAGCCCGGCGATCGGCCGCGAGGTCGCCAAGGCCGCGGCCGGGAATCTGGTGCCGGTGACGCTGGAACTCGGCGGTAAGTGCCCAGCCATACTGGCCGCCGACAGCGTCAATGCCCAGAGCGTGCGCGGCGTCATCGGCACCAAGCTGGTCAAGAACGGCCAGATGTGCATCTCGGTCGACTACGCTCTGGTCCCGCGGGCGCAGGTCGCGGCCTTCGTCTCCTATGCCGAGCAGTACCTGGCGAAAGAGCTGCCGGATTACGCCTCCTCGGCGGACTGCACCGGCATCATCACGCAGCGGCACATGGAGCGGATCATCGCGATGGCCGATGAGGCCCGGGCTGCCGATGCGCGGATCGTCTCGCTGGGCGGCAAGGGCGACCGGCCGACGCGCCGCCTGCCGCTGCTGCTGGTCATCGACCCGCCGGAGCACCTGCGCATCATGCGCGAGGAGGTCTTCGGCCCAATCCTGCCGGTCATCCCCTATGACGACCTGGACGAGGCGGTGGCCCGGATCAACGCCGGCGAGCGCCCGCTCGGCCTTTACGTCTTCAGCAAGGATCCCCAGGTCGCGGAGGATGTGCTGCGGCGGACTACGTCCGGCGGCGCGTGCGTCAACATCTGCGCCGTGCAGGGCGCGCTGCCCTCGCTGGGCTTCGGCGGGACCGGGCAGAGCGGCTACGGCCGGCATCACGGCATCGAGGGATTCCGCGAGTTCTCCAATCCCCGCGGCCTCGTCGTACGCGGAACAGGCGACCTGGCCGACGCCTTCCTGCCGCCGTACGGGCCGGCCGCGCAGGCCATCGTCAGCAGCGTCCTCGGCGATCCAGCGGGCGATGGTCCGGACTTACCCGGCGAGCGCCCCCCTTCCCACCCGGCTGCGGCATCCGGACCGCCGAGGGTGCCGCAGGTAGACGGCACGCACGTCCGGGACGAGCTTGGCGGCGGCGCTGAAATCGGCATGGCCGTCCCGGAGCCCCCAGGATGTTGCCGGCCCGCAGTTCCGGGGTATGTCTTGGCCGCGGACGGCGATGAGGGCGTGGAAGTGAGGGTAGTTCTCGCCGAACACCAGCAGGTAGGTCGCTGGCGCCCCGGTGACGGCGGCGACCAGATCCCGGGCGCGCCGGGCAGATAAGGGCAGTTCGGCCTCGTCCAGACCGGTGATCCGGTCGGCGTGCCGCCGCGCCCGCAGGATGAACCAGCCGGGCACGTCGTAACCCGGCACGACCTCGGCCGCCCAGAGCGGTCGCGGAACACCGCGGAACGCTCATCGGCCCGCACCATGGCGCACAGCAGGCAGTGGGCGGGCGGGCTGGGATCGGTCACGGCACCGGGCTCCTCAGTGCTGGCTTATCTGGGCGTCGCGGCCGGCCAGGCCGCGGTCAGGTCCGGGTGGGCGGCCAGATGCTCCTCGACCGTGCCCGGCGGGCGGCCCAGCAGTTTCTCCACGTCGGCGGTGACGAATTCGGAGCGGCCCTCGCGGAACAGCTGGTACATCTCCTCGAAGTGCCCGGCCTCCCACCGCGCCATGCCCCGCGCTTCGAGGCTGCGCCGGACATCGGCGGGGGTGATCTCCCGGATGCCGACCGGCCGCCCGGTGCGCTCGGAGACCATGGCGGCGATCTGCCGGAAGGTCACCGCACGCGGTCCGGTCAGCACAAGCGCCTGCCCGTCCCACCGGGAGTCGGTCAGGACCACGGCCGCGCACGCGCCGACGTCCCGCGCGTCGGTGAAGCTGATGCCGGCCTCGCCGATGGGGTTGAGGATGGTCCCGGTATCGCGGGCCGCGGGCAGCATGATCTGGTCGATCAGCGTCTGCATGAACGCGTTCGGGCGCAGTACCGCGTGGGGCTGGCCGCTGGCCTCCAGGACGTGCTCGATCTCCCAGTGCTGCCGGCAGGCCTGGGGGCCGTCCGGGTTGATCGCGGAGCTGGTCCCTGACAGCTTGACGATCCGGATGCCGGTGCGGCGCAGCGCCCGGATGATCCGCAGCTGCAGGTCGGCCATCCGGTGGTCATGGGACGTGCGGCCCGACGGTCCCGGTCGCCCCCACGACCAGGACTCCAGACGCGGCCGGAGGCATCTGCGCGGTCCCTCTCAGCCGAAGACTTCCACGGCGGCCGTGTCCGGGATGTCATCGCGCACCCGGGCCGTGTCGTTGATGTCGCGCCAGATCTCGTACCCGTTCTCCCGGCAGATCTTGCCGTCCGGCACTGGAACGCGTGCAGCAGGCGCACGCTCACCGTGGTCCCTGGCGGGAACGGGCAGTTCCGGAAGCCGTCGCCGGTGATGGTCCACTCGAAGATGCTGTCGTCGAACACCCACTCCTCGGTGGCGAACCGGTACAGGTTGGTGATCTTGTGGATGTGCATCGAGCCGAAGATCTTCAGGTACTCCTGCTTGACTTCCTCGCGGTCGCGCAGCACCAGGCCCCGGGCCGGCACCTCCCAGAACGATGTCGTCGGTGTAGACCGCGACGGCCTTCTCGATACTCTCCGGGTTCTCGTTGTGGAAGTGCTCGTTCACCGCGGCGAGGTTGCGGGCGATGATCTCTTCGCGCGTGCCTTCGGCCTGAGATGTCATGAATGCTCCCTGTCCAGGCGGGGGCCCGGGCTCAGGCTAGCTGGTATATGTGATAACAACAAGGTCGGTGGCGGCTGCTGTCCGAGGCCGAACTGTACCGGCAGCAGCAGGCCGTGGAGTTCGGTGCCGGGCACCGGACGATGAACGACATCTACGGCTCCCACCACGCGTTCCACCTCGCGTTGCTGGCGCCCGCCGCGACCAGCTGGGACATCCGGATCTTGAGCACCTTGTGGCACGCGGCCGAGCGCTACATCCGGATCGGCTGGGGGATGCTCGACCCGGACCCGGACGAGCACGCGCGGCGCGAGCAGCACCACGCCGAACTGGTCGCGGCGTTCCGGCAGCGCGATCCGGAGATCGCGGCCGGCGCGGTGCACCAGCACCTGGCGCGCAACGAGCAGATGGCTCTGCTCGCCCTGGGCCCCGCTACGGCAGGGGCCCGATGACCCCGGTCGGCTGAGCCGCCGGACGCCCGGCGCCTGATCCCCGCACCTGGTCGATCAGCGCCAGGCCGCCGCCGGGTACCCGGGTTCCGGCCCACGCCACAACCTGGTCCGGACGGATCAGCGCGAGCGCCGAGTCACCCCGGAAACTTGCGGCCGCTCCCGGCGACATATGTGATACAGCAAGATCCGGTCACCGGCCGGCGACCGGGAGGCTCGCAGCGGGCTGGGACCGTAGCACCGCGGCCCGTTCGGGATCATGGGATTTTTACCGGACGAGCCGGGCTGTCACGCACCGCCGGACCGTGCCGTCGGCCACGTAGACGGCGTTCCAGTTCGGCAGCGGCCGCGGCGGGGACGGTGGTGGGCAGCGCCGCGAGGGCGGCGAACCTGTCGGGATGACGCCGCACGGCGGCGGCGAGGGTGTCGTTCGCCGACCGCACCAGGTCCTCCGCCACGTCGGGCGGTACCTGCTGCTCGAGAGATTCGACGGAACCTGCCTGGTGATTCCGTGTTTGTCCATCTCGGCGAGGCGGCCCGCGCCGAGCTCGCGGAGCACGTCCGCGGACGGCGCGTACGGCAGCCCAGAATCCGGACCGAAGGCGGCTCCGCAGTATGGGCTGAGCTGCTGGAGCGTGGCCGCGCTGGCGTGCGCCACCGCGGGGTCGAGCACGTGCTCCTCGATCGCGATGATCTTCATACTGTCTCCTCCGTCCGGCCGGGCGCGTCGGCGACGGGCACGCCGGCGCACCACACCCCGGCGATCTGTCGGACCGCGGTGATGTCCCGCAAGGGGTCGCCGTCGATGAGCACGAGGTCGGCCCGCTTGCCCGCTGCGATGACCCCCCGGTCGGACAGCCCGAATTGCTGTGCCGCGGCGATCGTCGCCGATCGCACGGCATCGACCGGGGAGATGCCCGCGTCGACGAGCAACTCCAGTTCGTGGTGCAAGCTGGTGCCGTAGGGCGGGGATGCGGGCGCGGATGGCGCCTGGTTGGCGTCGGTCCCGGCGAGCATCGTGACGCCCGCCCGGTACCACTGCCCGACCGTGGATCGTGCGACATCGTAGGAGACGGGCGCGACGCCGCCTAGCCTCTCGACGGTCGCCTCCATCATCGTCAGGGTGGGCACGACGACCTGCCCGGATGTGTGGGTACGCTGGACGGCGCTGTCCTCCAGTTGCCGGTCAATGGGCGCGTGGGTGAGCACGTCGACGCCGGTTGCCTGCGCGAGCAGCACGGCGTCACGCGTGGCGGCGTGGGCGATCGTGCGCAGGCCCTGCGCATGTGCGGCTTCGACGAGCGCCCTGACCGTGGGCTCGTCGAAGCCGGGGAGATCAACGATGATCTTGATGTAGTCCACGCCCTCGGCGACACGCCGGGAAACGTAGGCCCTCGCCTCGTCCGGACCGGCGACCAACCCCTCCGAGCGCCCCATCCGCTGGGCGTGCGCGCTGGCCGGGGAGGTGGCACTGGCGCCGCTCGAGCGCACGTCGGTGACGCCATGCCGATCACGCAGCGACGCGACAAGCTCCGGTGGCTCGGTTCCCATGTCGAGCGCGGTCGTGACGCCGTGGCGGGCCAGCGCCGCCAGCGTCGAGGCGTCAGTGAGATGGATGTGGCAATCGATCAGGCCGGGTAGCAGCACACCGCCGTCGCCGTCCCAGGTCCGGGAGTCCGCCTGGTCGCCTCCGATGCGGTCGCCGTCGATGACGACCGTCGCCGGTTCGAGCAGCCGCTCGCCGTCGAACACCCGCACGTTCGTCAGCGCGAGCTTGTCCATGTCTGTCAACTCCTCGGTCGGCCACAGAGCATGGCCATGGTCGTGTCAAGAAGGTCGATCTCGCCCTCATGACCGGATGAGGGCACCGGCCACACGGCCGAGACCACCTGATCAGGCCGGACGACGAGCAGTTCCGCGCCAAGGCGGCGCATGAGCGGTTGCTCGAGCTGCATCACGGTGGCGGGCAGGCCCGCGGCCTGCGCGGCGCGGCCTGCCCGCGTCCCCAGCCCGCCGTCGGCGGTCAGGATCAGGTGCGTGCCGGTGACCAGGTCCAGCGTGGATACCTGGGGAGACACCCACAGGTGCGGCAGGCGGCGGCCGGACGCTGCGCAGCTCGCCCAGGGCCCCGGCGCGGGCGGCGGCGCCTGTAGCACCGGGGAGTCCTCGTAGCGATGGCCCAGGACCAGGTTGGTGCTGAAGTATTCGGCCCGCTTGGTCTGCGTGATGCGGCGGGCCGCGTCTGACCGGGCACGGTCGCCTTCCGGGCCGGGCCGGTCGAGGCCGTCAGCCAGCAGCTCTGGCGCGAGGGTGGCCATGTTCGAGGCCGCCTCGTCGATCACGCGCTGGTGCAGCGGCCGGCGTTCGGCCTCGTAGGAGTCCAGCAGCCCGGGAGCCCCCCATTCCGCCAGGCAGGCGGCGAGCTTCCAGCCCAGGTCGACCGCGTTGCCGATCCCGGTGTTCAGGCCGTGGCCACCGAACGGAGGGTTGAGGTGGGCGGCGTCGCCGGCGAGGAACACGCGCCCGCTCCGGCACCGGTCCACGAGTTCCATCCTCGCCGTCCACGGGTCGGTACTGACGACCTCGACCGGAAGCTCGCGTCCGAGAGCTCCGCTGATCAGGCGGTGGGGGTCGACCTCCTCCGAACGGACATCGACGCCGAAGGCGATCAGCCACCACAAGCCGTGCCGGTCAATCGGTCCCATCATCCCCGGGGTCTGCCGGTTGAGCAGCCAGGTCTGTACGGCGGGCGGGTGCGGCATGGCGGTGAGGAGCTCCTGGCTGCGAAACACCACGCCGGTATTGGCGCGCAGCGCTGTTGACCCGACGTACCGGGCGCCGATCTGCTCGCGGACGACGCTGCGGGCACCGTCGGCGCCGACCACGTACTCAGCCGCTACCGGCACCGCCTTCCCGGCCGGATCGCACAGCGTGACCGGGATCGGACCCGGTCCGGCCGCGTCAAGGGTCCGCAGGCGCCAGCCCAGGCGGAGATCCACCGCCGGGAATTCGGTCACGACGTCGCGAAGGACCTCCTCGAGAACGTACTGCGGCATCTGCTGCCCCCGCTCCGGGGAAAGGCCGTCGTCCCCGAGTCCGAGAACCCCGGTGAACCTGGTGATCTCCTCGCCCAGGAAGCTCGTACAGAAGGAGACATCCTGCGACCAGGAAACCGGCAGCGGCGCCGCGGCGCGCAACCGTTCCGCAAGGCCCCACCGCCGGGCATGTTCCATGGTGCGCACGCTCAGCGTCTTGGCCCGCGGCCGCAGCCGCGTCGGCTGCAGCCGCGGCTCGACGACCAGGCACTCGACTCCCCGCAGGCCCAGCTCGACAGCCAGCGCAAGACCGACCGGACCGCCGCCGGCGATCAGCACCGGCGTGTCACGAATACCCGACGGCAATGTCATCCGACGGGGGTGCCCTGACCATGCAATGCCATGCACGACTGGGCGAACGCCAGCTGCATCAGATCCAGGGCAGCACCCGTCAGGTGATGGTCGATCGAATGGCCGGTGGCGGGCAAGGCCGTCGCGGACGCGGGACCGGTGAAGCGGCTCTCGTACTCGGCCAGCGCCGCCGCCGAGGAATCCCACAGCGCATCGTGCTCCCCGAGAACCGTCTGCACCGGCACCTCCACCGCCGCCGCGACGGCGCTGAGCCGCTCTCGGGCCCAGACCGGAGCGCGCACCAGCTCGATGAACGGCGTGGGTGCGTAGGAGTCGTGCGCGGCGCTTCGGGCGGCTTCGGTGAAGGAACCCGCGGGGCCGAACATCACCCCGTCACGTTCGGCAACCGGAAGGTCGACCACGCCCGACAGCGGAAGGCTGCCGAGCGTCTCGGCCGCGCCTCCAGCGGGGATGCGCGCACCGTTACCGCTGGTGGCCACGCCAATCAACGGCCAGCGAGGGTGACGGGCCGCGATCTCGAGGCTGATCATGCCCCCGATCGAGTGACCGACCAGCACGACGTCCGGCGCCGGCCAAAGGTCGAGTCCCTGCGCGATGACGTGGTCCAGGATCTCGGCCTGCCGGGCGAAGGTGTTCTCCTCCTCCGGGAGCAAGGTGCTGTCGCCGTATCCCGGACGGTCGACGGTGAGCACGGAGAACCCGTTGCGCCCGGCGATGTCGAGGAAGGATCCCGACGGGCTGCCGGCGACGCTGAAGTACTGGCTGGTATAGGTGCCGCCGTGCAGGACGACCAGCAGCGGCAGCCCCGGAATCTCGACGGCCGGGGCGTGATGAGACACGGCGACCGTGCCACTGTCGGCGTCTATCAGTCTGCGTTCCATGGATCCTTCTTCCTGGAGATGCGGCTAGCGACCCACCAGGGTCAGTGCGGCATCGACGATCGAGCCGGTGTCGATGTGGTGGATGCGATAAGCGTCCTCGAGGCCGGAGGACTGTCCGAACTCCGTCACGCCGAGGCAGCGGATACGGTCGCCCCGCACGCCGGCGAGGAAGGCGTGCGTATGCGGATGACCGTCGAGCACGGTGACCAGCGGCGCGGGATGATCAGCGGGGAAGAGTTCGTCGACGATGATGCCGCCCACGCCGGCCTCACGGCGCCCTCGCTGCTGGAAGGACCGGAAGACAAGGTCCGGACTGGTCAGGCAGATGACGCCCGCGTTGACTCCTTCGGCCGCCAGCGCCGTGGCGGCGGCAACCGTTTCCGGAATGAGCGCGCCCACGCCGACCAAGGTGACGTCCTCTTTCTCCGCGGGGTGCTCGGCGGCCAGGCGGTAGCCGCCCGCTAGTGCCTGCTGCCGTCGGCGTTCCGCCAGCACGGGCTCGGTGGGCACCTGCGCCAGGGCGGGGTCGATCGGGCGGGTGCTCAGCCGAAAGTAGGACGAGGTGCCGCCCGGCACGTCGACGCGGCCCATGGCATGCAGCAGGCACCACTCCAGATCCTGGGCAAAGGCGGGTTCCCAGGCGATGCAGCCAGGCTGTTCGAGCCCGATCGAGGGGGTCGTGACCGACTGATGGGCTCCGCCCTCCGGCGCCAGGGTCACGCCTGAGGGCGTGCCGACGAGGATCGACTGACCACCGGAGTAGATGCCGTAGGAGCAGGGCTCCAAGGCGCGGGAGACGAAGGGGTCGTACGGCGTCGCGACCGGTATGAGGCACTCGCCCCACCGGGACCAAGTGGCGCCGAGCTCGCCGAGCAGCGACACCAGGTTGACCTCGGCGATGCCCAGTTCGATGTGCTGGCCATTGCTGACCCCGCGCCACCGCAGGACACGTTCGGAGTCATCTGCGAACCAGTCATGCCGGTCCCGCACCGACCAGACTCCGGTCTTGTTGATCCACCCGCCGAGGTTGGTCGAGGAGGCGAGGTCGGGGCTGCAGGTGACCACACGCGCGGCCGCTTCGGGGGCGTCGTGTGCGAGGTCGGCGAGGAAGCGGCCCAGGGCCGCCTGGGTCGAGACCGGTTTGCGGTGCGGATGCCCCAAAGAGGCCGGGATGCTGACCGGGCGTGACGGCGTCACCGGGTCCCGGTGCAGCTGCCGCGCTCTCAGCTCGCACAGCTGGCCGGCGGGTGTGCCGGGGTCGAAGCGCCGCCAGGGCCGCGCTATGTCCGTCCCGCAGGCCTCGGCGAGGGTTTGCATCTGCGCGGAGGTCAGCAACACGGAGTGGTTGTTGGGGTCTCCCTCCGTCGGCAGCCCCCGGCCCTTGATCGTGTAAGCGAACACGACCGTGGGGCGGTGGGAGTCGATGCCGCGGAAGGTGTCAACGAGCAGACCCAGGTCGCGGCCGCCCAGGTCGCGGATTGCCACGGCCAGCTCGGCTGGGTCGATCGTGGACAGCAGGGTCCGGAGCGCCCCGCTTCGGTTCGTCCCGATGATCCGGTCTGGTACCCCAGCCGGGCGCACCCGCAGCATCCGCTGGTATTCCTCGTTCGGCATGGTCTCCAGCCGTGCGCGCAGCTCCGCGCCGCCGTTTCGCTGGAAGAGCCCGCTGATCAGGCGTCCCCACTTGAGGGTCACGACCTGCCAGCCGACTGCGGCGAACATGCCCTGCAGCCGCCGGATCTGGATGTCGGGAACGACCCGGTCCAGGGACTGCCGGTTGAGGTCCACTACCCACAGCAGTTCCCCCGGGTGGGCCACCGCCGGGTCGGCGACCGCTTCCCAGATCGCGCCCTCGTCAAGCTCGGCATCGCCGAGCAGGCTGATGAAGTGGTCGGCCGACGGGGAGCCGGGAAACTGGGAGGCGATGTAACGGTGCGCCATCGCCGCCCAGAGCGCGGCTGTCGCGCCGATCCCGACCGAACCGGTGGAGAAGTCGATGGTGTCGGGGTCCTTGAGCCGGGAGGGGTAGGACTGCAGGCCGCCCTTGGCCCGCAGGGTCGGCAGATAGGACTCGTCGAGTTCGCCGGGGAGGTAGTTGATGGCATGCAGAACCGGAGAGGCGTGCGGCTTGACCGAGACCCGGTCCAAGGACGTGAGCTCGGCAAACCAGAGCGCGGCCATGATATCGACCATCGAGGCGCTCGAAGCCTGGTGGCCTCCCACCTTGACACCCGAGAAGTTGGCGCGCCCGGCGTTGGCGGCATCGACGATCGCCGCCGAGAGCCACAGCACACCGCGGGCGATCTCGGGCAGCACGCCCTGGACGGGCAGCACGCCCTGGTCGTACGTCGGGCTGAGCGTCTCGGGGGCGGGATCAGCGCTGGTGGTCATGTCGGGGCCTTCGTTCGGACGTGCGGCCGACCGCGGTCAGCCCACGGCGGCGTGCTCGCGGCCACGGACGATCTGCTCATAAGCGAGCCGGACGTCCCCGGCCAGGACCTGCGCGGCCGGCGCATCGCGGCCCTCGGCCAGCAGCTGCAGCACCGCGCCACCTCGCAACTCCGGCGGCACCTGCTCGCCGCGCGCGGCGATGAGCGCGTGGAAGTGACGGTAGTTCTCCCCGAAGGAGAGCATGTAGACAGCGGGTGCGCCGGTGACCTGCTCGACGGCGCTGATCAGATCATGCGCGCGACGGCCGAACGTCGCGGTTTCGGCGTCGTCGAGGCCGGTAAGCTTTTCGGCATGGCGGCGTGAGCGCAGGAAGAACCAGCCGGGGACCTCGTAACCGGGGGCCACCTCGGCCGCCCACAGCTCGTCGAGGAAAACCCGTGAGGCGGGGTCGGCCCTGTCCATCGAACAGATCAGGCATTCACTGCCGGGCATGTGTACTCCAGGGATGCGCTTGCGAGCTGACTCGGCCGGCGGATGTGGCCAGCACTGGCCGTGCGGGCGATGTCGGATTAGCGGGGTGATCTGGCCGTCGCGTCCAGGCAGCGCCATCCTCCTGAGCGGCGGCCCGTGGCGTGGATTCAGCCGCCCATCAGCACTTCGAGCGGGTTGGGAAGTTCCGCCTTGAGCGCCCATGCCCGGTCCGACAGCTCCTCGGCGCTTGCACCCGCGCGGCGGGCGGCCAGCAGTTCCTCGGGGTTGAACGCGGGACCTACCGAGTCGGCGGCGTACTCGGCACCGTTCATGTAGGCGGTGGCCTGCTCGGGTTCGGGGAACCGGTCGATCTGCAGCTCCACGAAGTTGCGGTCCGGGTCCTGGTAGTACATCGAGGTGGTGACGCCGTGGGCTATGCACACGGCGGGGGTGATCCCTTCATCACGCAGCATCACGTAGCGCTCCAGCAGCGCGTCGATGCTGTCGAAGGTGTAGGCCGAGTGGTGCAGGGCAGCGGTGGTAGCCGTCTTGGCCTGGAACTCGATCGGCGGGTGCAGCAGCGCGACGCGGTGGTGCTCGCCGTCGAAGGTCAGGAACGTCAAGGTGGCGTCCTCATACACGACGTGGGCGTCAAGGACGGCGCAGTACCAGTCGCGCATCGTCTCAGGCTGGGCGGTCTGGAAGACGTTGTGGGCGAACTTGGGCTTGGACATCTCGGTCTCCTCGGGCTCCTCTGGCGGGCTCAGGCGGCGGTGAACGTGGTGGTCATCTCTCCGATGACCTCGGCGTGGGTGACGAGGCGGTCGCCCGGGCGCAGCACGACCTTGGGGTCACGGGCCCACCCGATCCCGGCGGGCGTGCCTGTGAAGATCAGATCGCCGGGCAGCAGCGGGACGACGGCGGACAGCGACTCGATCAGGTGCGGGACGGTGAAGATGAGGTCGTTGGTTCGCCCCTTTTGCATCTGCTGCCCGTTGAGGATGCAACCGATCTCGATGTTGTCGGGATCGTCGAACTCGTCGGGGGTGACCAGAACCGGCCCGATGGGAGAGAAGCCCGGAAAGGACTTGCCCAGCGAGAACTGCGGGGTCGGTCCGCGGAACTGCACGAGTCGCTCGGATAGGTCCTGCCCGAGGGTCAAGCCGGCGACGTGTGCCCACGCGTCCTCACGCGCAATGCGGTACGCGCGTTCGCCGATCACGACCACCAGCTCGGCCTCGTAGTCGACTGCTTCGGAGGGCAGCTCCACAACCGCCGCGGGACCGGTTACCGACGACGCGAACTTGGCGAACACGACCGGATCGGACTCGGGCAGGGCAAGGCCGGCCTCGGCGGCGTGCGCGCGGTAGTTCAGGCCGATGGCGAACACCTGGCGCGGTTCCGGAACCGGTGCACCCAGTTCGTCCGCGCTGTAAGGGGTTGCTTCGGCAGTCCGGATTGTCTCGGAATTTGCCTCGTACCAGGCGCTGAATTGCGTCCACTGCTCGTAGATGGCCTGCGGGTCGGTCGAGAACTTGCCCGCGCTCACCGCATCTACATCGATGGCGCCGCGCACGCCGGCCAGCGCGAGGCGGCTGTTGATGACGGCCAGTCGCATGCTGTGTCTCCTCGCTGGGCTCCGGCGCGCTGCAGTTCACACGGTAATCCTGATATGTGATAACAGTCAAGGTTCTGATATTTGATATCGTCACGAGTGCAGCCTCAACACCAAGCGGGAGCGGACATGACCGTCGCGTCGGCCAGTTCCGGATCGGTCCGTCCGATCGAGACCCGGTCCGTGTCGGAGCAGGTGACCAACGAGATCCGTCGCTCGATCCTGGCCGGCGTCCTCCCACCCGGGCAGAGCCTGTCTTTGCGCGGGCTCGCCGAACAGCTCGACGTCAGCTTCATTCCGGTCCGCGACGCGCTCCGGGTGCTCGAGGCCGAGGGCCTCGTGGTGAATCCCCCGGGGCGCAGCGCGAGAGTGGCCCCGCTCGATCTTGAGGAGTTCCACGCGATCTACCGCGTCCGCCGGATGCTCGAGCCCGACCTGGCCCGCCGCTCGGTGCCGCAGCTCGAGGAGGCCGAACTCGGCCGGCTCTACCGGGCCGCCGCGGAATTCGGCGGCGCCGAGCGCAGCATGGATGACATCTACGACGACCACCGCGCGTTCCACTTGGCATTGCTCGCGCCAGCCGCCTCGGCCTGGGACATCCGCATTCTGATGATGACCTGGCGGGCGAGCGAACGGTATGTGCGGATCGGTTTCGGGCTGCTCGACCCGGACCCCCGTGAGCACGACCGGAGGCGCGAGGCGCACCAACTGCTCGTAGCAGAGTTCCGCAAGCGCGACCCCCAGGTCGCCGCCCGGGCCCTGGACGACCACCTGGCCCGCAACGAAGAGCTGGCCCACACCGCACTGTCCGGACCCGCGGCCTCGCGACCTCGGTGAAGAGCAGGCCGCTCCTCGAGATCGTGACGGCGAGCACCAGGGGAGTCATCTGCTCCAGGATCCGCACCCGCTGGCCGGTAAACAACGCGACCCGAAGCGCTAGACGAGGAGTGAATACATGTCCATGCCGTCATCCCACGCTGGCCGGGTGGCTGTCGTCACCGGTGCCGCGGGAGGTTTCGGTAACGCCATCTCCTGCGAACTCGCCCGCCGCGGCGCCGAGATCATCGCGGTCGACCCTAATCCGGCGGACGGCGCCGTCTCGGCGGTGCAGGAGATCGGGCAGAAGGCCATCGCCCTCGCCTTCGGGCAAGGTGCCCTTCGTCTGCTCCTCGACGGCGCAATTGGCCGCGGAAACGTCGCCGGGGTAGGAGAAGACCGCCTGCACTCCGGCGCCCAGCGACGTGACGGTCGCTGGAATAGGGCTCCGCGACGCCCCGACGGTGAGGCTGCCATCGCCGCGGGACTGACCCAGGCCGCCAGAGCCGACGATGCGGCGATGGCCATCCACCAAATGCCTCGCGACCGCGCTGTGTTTCTTCACGCAGATACCTCCATAGGTTGGATACGTGTTATCTGCGTCGATGCGTTGGGTGACTACGGGGTCGCGCGCCCATCGCCGGTGCGCAGCCGTAGTGCGCGCCGGATCGCAGCGGTGCGGGCGGCGCCTTCTGGAATTGCGCGAATCCGACCGCGGCGAGCAGCGCCACTCCGTTGAAGAGATCGGGCAGCCAGATGGGGGCGCCGGCGAGCTGCAGGCCCTTGACGCCGACAGCCAGAACGACCACTGCGATCAAGGTGCCTGCCACGTTGAAGCGGCCGCCGTGGAACTGGGTGGAACCCAGGAAGGCGGCGGCGAACGCCGGAAGCAAGTAAGACTGGGAATCGTCGGGTCCCCTGTGGCCAGCTGAGAGCTGGCCAGTACCCCGGCTAGCGCGGCGATGACTCCGCACGTGACTGGCACGATCCGGGTCCGGCCGCTCCGGCAAGCACCGTCCGGGTGACACGCGCCGTGGCCCCGTCTGGTTAAAAGATCTTGATTCCTAACGAGCCGGGGTTTCGGAGTCCGTGCGGCGGGCGGCGCTCACCAGGGCGGCGAGGTCGCGGCAAGATGCCCGACCGACACCCGCGACCTGGGTCCTCGGCGAAAGTCCCCGACACCATCTCCCGGAGCAGCGCCGCGCAGGCCGACGTGTAGTCCGGCGCCGCCTGCCAGCTGCGGACCGACGCCCCGGGCGTCCGCTGGCCATCGTAGAGGCCCGCGGGTATAGGATCCCATCTGCGGGGCGTTCCAGAAGTGTCCAGTAACCGCGGCACAGCCGTCGCCAAATGCCGGCCGGTGACCACCGCGCCACGTTCATTCACGCCGACGTCGGCGCCATCCGGGCCAAGACCACAGGTGACCTGGCTGCCGAGCCGGGCGGAGCCCAGCCTGGACCAGGGCGCACCGC
This sequence comes from uncultured Actinomycetota bacterium, assembly GCA_963808615.1. Taxonomy (GTDB): domain Bacteria; phylum Actinomycetota; class Actinomycetes; order Streptosporangiales; family Streptosporangiaceae; genus Palsa-504. Next base: position 810,516 of record CAWEGV010000012.1, on the reverse strand, counting down.
CCGGTGGTTAACTACGGCAGATCCTTCGTCCCGTCTGGACCTAGCAGGCTTACGTTGAAGCGATGCGGACCGAGTTGGGCGACGACCCGGCAAGCGATGGCGCATCCACGCCGGAAGAATGCACTTCGTGGTAAACCGGATAAACCTGCGCTCCTCTCAGCGCGAGCGTGGCAGCATGCTGTCGTCGAATGGCGGCAGCGGCTTGATGTAGGGCTCGAGCAACTCGGCGGCCTGCCGGGTTGTCAGCACCTGGTCGGGATCGAGCTTTATCAGGTCGTGCTCCGACCCGTCGTACTCCCACACGTTCTCGCCGACCAGCCGACCGTGCTCGTCGTAGGGCCAGACCATCGCCACACGGCCCCGGAGCAGGTAGATCGCAGCGGGATCGACGTCCTGCCCGGCCCCGGCGAGATCGGACCCCAGCTGCTGCTGGTAGCCGATCATCGTGCTCACGACCATCCAGTCGCCGACCGCCACGGTCTCGGTCTCGTTGTAGAACACCGACTGGTTGGTCTCGGCCCAGTAGCGGTACAGCGGCTCTACCTGTTCGCGGCCCTCAAGGTGTATCGGCGGCTGCCCGATGATGTTGAAGCGGTACACCGGGCGCTCGACGGTCATCTCCGGCGCGAAGATCTCCTCGTAGCGCCCGGCGTGCTCCAGGTTGCGATGGCGATCGTACGCCTGCAAGAGATAGCGGTGGCGCGGGTTTTCTGTGACCTCGATCAGCTCCTGCACCGCGATGTTCGTCTTAGTGATGTCCAATTGCCTGACGTCGATCGCTGCCATGGAATCTCCTTGATCTGCCGGTGTTCCTCGATGACTGCTCCTCTGCCCGGCTACCGCAGAGGGTCGCCGGTGTGGAGCCACCCGTCGAGGAACGTCTCAGCCGTGGCCTCGGGCTTGTTCCAGTAGCCTTGCACGACGTTCTGGCTGCACACCAGCAGCTCACCCGCGCCGCTCGCCGAACCCGGCTCGTGCAGGGCCAGGTCGACCACGGGCATCGCGAAGCCGACCGAGTCAGCATGCCCGGCGGCGTCCTCGTGGGGCAGAAAGGAGGTCTGCGAGGAGATCTCGGTGAGGCCGAAGCCGTTGCCGACACGGGCGCCCGGGAACGCGTCCATGATCGCGTGCACGGCACTGGCGGCGATCGGCGCCCCCCCCGTAGCAGACCCAGCGCACGTGGCGCAGATCGGTCTGGGCGAAGCGCGGATGCCGGGTGAGCGCGTGGTAGACGGCCGGCACCGAGGTGAGCATCTGGATGCGCTCCTCGCTCACCGTCTGCAGGAAGCCCTCGAGATCGAGCGCGCCCGCGAGGATAAACGCGCGGCCGCCCAGCGCCGCCATCACCAGCAGCTGGCTGTTGGTGCCGGTTACGTGGAACAGCGGCACGTTGATCAGCGTCGCGAGTTCAGGGCCCTCGGCTCGATCGATGCCCACGCAGCGCAATGCGTTCTCCACGTTGGCCACGAAGTTGGCATGCGAGATCATCGCCCCCTTGGGAAAGCCGGTCGTGCCGCTGGTGTAGAAGATCGCCGCCAGATCGTCGGGCCCCAGGTCCCCGGCCACGGCGTGCTCGCCGTCGGGCAGCGCCTCGCCGGACCTGAACACGTACCGCGCTCCGGAGTCGGAGATCACGTACTCGACCTCCGGCTCCTTGAAGCGCGTGTTCACAGGCACCGCGACCATCCCCGCCAGCTGCACCCCCCAGAAGGCGAGCACCCAGTCGACGCCGTTTGGCAGCAGGATCGCCGCCCGATCACCACGTTCCAGGCCGGCGGCTCTGAGACCGCCTGCCACCCGCGCCGCGCGATTCCACAGCTGCCCGTAACTCAGAGTCTCGCCGCCCACCTCGGCAATCGCCCTGGCCGCGGGATCATGCTCGACACTCGCTCGGAGCATGTGCACGAGCGAATCGGGAAGTTCCGTATAGCGCGCCACACCGTCCGCGCCGCGCCTCACGCCGGTGTTGTCAAATGGGTTGCGTCCGCGCCCGGCCGGGATGACAGAGGCGGCTCCGGGCTGTGCGGTCATGGCAGAATCCTCTCCGGGGTCGCTGGCCCGGCTACTGTGCTCTGCGGGTCGATCAGGATCTTGGCGTGCTCATCGGCGCGGGCCAGCGCATCGAACGCGGCCGCCACGCCGGCAAGGCCCACCACCCCGGTGAGGAGCGGCGCCGCGCCGATCTTGCCCTCGGCCAGCATGTGTAGCGTGTCGCGGAACTCAAGTGGCGTGTAGCCGACCACGAAACGCAGTTCGATCTCTTTGTTGATCGCCATCGACGGGCGGATGCGGTCCTCGCCCATGCACACGCCGACCCCTACCACGCGAGAGAACAGCGGCGCCGAGGCGATCACCTCGTCGATGATCCCGGGGACCCCGACGCACTCGAAGATCACCGGGCGGTTGGGCCCTATCCCGAGCCTGTCGATCGCGCGCCACACGTGATGCCACGGGACTGGCAGACGCCCGAGCTTCTCCGCCGTCTGGATCGCCAGCTCAGCCGCCTCCGGCAGCGTGCCCAGGTGACCGCGATCACCAGCCTCGTAGGGCGACCGCTGCACGGGATCGACCACGACGTCGGCGCCGCAACGCGACGCGAGCTCACGCCGGGCGGCCGAGAAGTCGCTGGCCACGATCGTGCGCACAGCGCGGGCCTTGAGTAGGCAGATGACGGCCAGGCCGATCGGACCGCAGCCGATCACGATCGCGACGTCCCGCTTACCGATCTCGCTACGCCGCACTGCGTGCCAGCCGATCGCCATCGGCTCGGTGAGGGCGCTGAGGTCCGGCGGCAGCCCGTTGGGCACCGGCATCATCAGCGACTCCTCGACCAGCACCTGCTCTGCGTAAGCACCTGGCGCCGCGGCAGACAGGCCGGTCGCGTGCGGCTTGCCCGCCCGCCTGACCAGCGGCACGGCCACCACTTGAGACCCCGTCGGGATCCGCCCGCGGCAGCCAGGGCCGTACTCGGCAACCTCGCCGCAGAACTCGTGGCCGAGCACGACGCTCTGGTACGAGCGCATGAAGTCGTCATAGCCGATCTCGCTCAGCACCTCGGCCAGCTCGTCGCAATGGTGGCGGGCGTGAAGGTCAGATCCGCAGATACCGCAGCGCAGCACCCGGAGCAGGACCTGCCCCCTTTCCGGCCGCTCGGGCGGGAGGTCGGTCAGCTCGAGCTGCGCCTCCCGGCACGCGACGGCTTTCATGCGCTCACCACCCAGATTCCTCTTCTCTTCCTGATGCGGCCATAAGTTATTGCGCGGTCAGTGACAATACCTTACCTTCCCGCACCTGAACGAGCACCAGGCATGACCGCCGGTCTTGGCGCCGCAGCGCGTCCCGGCGGTCCATAATGGCAGCTAGGGGGGCGGAGATGGTCGTACCGTCGGCGGCGGCGGACAGCGCCTGGTCGGCGCCCGCCTTCACCCCGGCGCGACGCAGCAGACCGGCCAGCGGCACGCCGAGCCATGTCTGCGGCGGCCCGGCCCGAGTACCAGCCTTCGGCGTCGGTTGCCGACATCGTCCGAATCGAGGTGAGGTGTCGCCGAACATCTCGTTGACCGCATCGTCGACGGCCTGCTACCGCGCCTTGAGCACCGGAAGCAAGTCCTGCCCCCGGGGGAGGCCGTCGCGGCCTGCTGCTCGGCGTGCTCCGTGGCCTGTGTCAGCCGCTCCTCGATGCGGATCGCGTACGCGATCAGGAACGACTGGCACGCCAGGCACACCGACCGCAGCCGCAAGGCCCGCAACGCCCAGCGCCAGCTCGAGGCCCTCGGCTACGACGTCATCATCACCCTCCGGGAGGACGCCGCCTGATCCGGGAGCCAGCAACAACCGCATAACCGTCACCTCAGGTCCCGGGCAGCGCTTGTCACGGGACCATCTCGTCATGCCCGGAACCGCGGTCACGTGAGCGGGCTGAGGTGGTTATTTCTTGGTCAGACCGCTACCGCCTGCACTTCAACGTGCCTGCTGACCTGACTCTATGGGGGCCGGGCGTCAGGCCGGACCCCTTTCCTGCTCAGCCCGGCAGAGCGATGCTCCGGGTGACATTCGAGCTCGGAAAGGAGACCGGCAATGTCTGTCTACGTCGGAATCGACGTCCACCGCAAGCGCTCCCAGGTGGCGGTCATCGATCAGGATGGCCAGGTGCTCGCCACCCGCAACGTGCCCAACGGCGTGGAGCCGATCCTGCGCGTGATCGGCGGCCTGCCACCGGGTACCCCGGCGGCGTTCGAGGCCGCGTACGGCTGGGGCTGGCTGGTGGAACTGCTGGAGGACTACGGCTTCGAGCCGCACCTGGTCCACCCGCTGCAGTGCAAGGCCATCGCCTCGGCGCGGCTGAAGAACGACAAGGTCGATGCCGCGATCTTGGCGCAGCTGCTCCGCGCGGACCTGCTGCCCGAGGCGTGGATCGCGCCGCCGGAGGTGCGCCAGCTGCGGGCGCTGCTGCGGCACATCTCCAAGCAGGGCTCGGTCTGGGTGCGGTGGATCTTGTGCGAGGCCGCCCAGACCGCCAAGCGCTCACCCCAGTTCGCCGCCCGGTACCAGGCCATCGCCCGCCGCCGCGGCAAGAAGATCGCCACCACCGCGATCGCCCGCAAGCTCCTCACCCGCGCCTACCACCTGCTCACCGACGCCAGCAGCGCCGGTGCGCCCAGCTAGCCGGGAGGTCGCCAAGCCCCGGGCACGCTCGCGTTTCCGCATGAGCCGGCCTCGCCGCGCTCGATGACCTGACTGAGCAGCCCGGTCCCCGGACGCCACAGCCATGTGCGACCCGCCATCAGGCGGGCGCCGGATGGGTGCATGTGAGACCACTCCGACCGCTACCCGCGACCGGGAAGACCAGCCCAGCGACCTTCGCACACGCCAACCCGCAGGGAGGCTGTTCCTCGCTCCCGATCACCGGCCGCCGCTTGCCGCCCTCAAGCTCGTTCGTCCTCGCCCGCGCCTGCCGGCGCGGCGCTGCGGGCGCTCCAGCTTGACCCCGGCCGGCGCGACGGCACAAACCGGCAGCGACGAGGACAAGCCACAACCACAGTCCCCCGCCCAACCCGGCGGCCGGTGAGCAGGTCACCGGGTCAATCCAGCACGCCCTCTTGACAACCGGGGCCCCCATGGGTACGGAAATAATACCTCACGAGGCTGACGGCCGGGACGCTGTCCGCTATATGTACGTGCACGCGGGCTCCCGTGCCACTGATTCCGCGGACAGCCACGTACAGGCCCCAAAAACCGCAGGCAGAAGCGATTTAGCCACTGGATGCGCAGGCACCGGAAGACGGCGCGCGGACCATTCTTGACAGTGGCAGCTCCTGTACAGGGATCGTTCTGGGCGTGTCCGGCCAGTTGCAAGAGGCCTGGCTCGGACTTGCGCGTCAGGCCGGATAAGCGATCGAGGGTCTGGGCGCCGGTGATGGTCATTTCCCGGCTGTCCCCGATGGTGGGCGGGCCTACGGCCAGGCGGGCAGGTGACCTTCTGGCCAGTTCCCGTCCGGACGGCCTACTCGGCGAAGGGGTTGAGCGCCTGGACTCCAGCCAGTTCAAAATCCTTCACGTTGCGGGTGACCACGGCCATGCCGTGCACCCGCGCTGTTGCCGCAATGAGCGCGTCGATCACCGGGATGGGCTGCGTGTACTGCTGACGGCCCCAGGCGACAGCGACCGGGAGGGTGACCGGGAGAACCCGGGCTTCGAACCCGGTCTCCACCTCCCGGAGCCAGCGCTCAAGGGCGGACGCCTGATGCAGGTCTCCCCGGCCGCGAACTCTCGCAATCCCCTGCTCGATCTCGCCCAGGGTCAGCACGGATACGTGCAGCCGGTCCGGCGGCGTGGCCGCGATCCAGTCGGTTACACCCGCCGCTGGCCGGCGCTTGCGTGTCTCCGACAGCACATTGGTGTCGAGCAGGTAGGTCACGTGCCCGCCTCAAGATCGACCATACGTCCGAAGTCAGCCTTGCGCTCGGCCTCGATCTCCGCGAAGACGTCAGCGGCGCTGTCATCGAGCTTCGGACCGCCAAGCAGGATGCTCGCGAGGTCCGCCGCAGGCCGGGTCAGCCTGCGATACTCACCGATATCCACAACTACCGCGACATCCTCACCATGCCGGGTGATGACTTGTGGCCCCTCAGTCGTAACCGCACGGATCATCTCGCTGAAGCGCTGCTTGGCTTCCTGGATCTGCCAATGATCCGGAGTTGGTGACGTCATGAGCACCTTCCAAGATCTATCTAGTCCTGTCTAGACAGATTACTGCTTAATAGTACCCGCATCGGCACATACAGCGAGATGGGCTCCCCGCCAGGCACCCCGGTCCACCAGCCCAGGGTCAGCTCGGAGGCGATGATGTACGTGAGATCGACGCCGCGGCCCCGCCGCCCCGGCTCGGTGTCCCAGGTCTCCTTGATCTCGGTGAGCGCGAGTACCACCTCGCACCCCGCATCCCTCGGCGGCGGCCCGCAACAGCGCGGCCCGGTCGGCGTCGGCGCCCTTGAGCCGGTCCCAGCCCAGCCCGCGCTGGGTGTACTGGTGGTCCAGCAGGAAGACGAGCCGGTTCGGCGGCTCCCGGTCATCGCCTTCCCACCGGGAGACCCTGGTGGTGAAGTGCTCGGCGAGGTACCGGGCGGCCTCGGCCGACGGCCCGGCCTGAGCTTCACCCGCCGGGTCGGAGTCCAGCAGCAGGTCGCAGGTGAACGTGACCCGCTAGCCGGTCCTGACCGGTTTGACCTCATGCCGGCAGTCGGCGTAGAAGGCGGCCACCGATACCTCGTCCGCGGACGCCTGATACGCGGCGGTCTTGCCGCCGTGCTCGATGACGAGCTCCCCGCCGGTGTGCGACGACGGCAGCGAGACCACCAGAGTGCCGATCATCGTGTCGTCCTTCTCCGAGTCCTGGTGCGGCAGGAAGAACTGCCCCTTCCCGTACACCAGCAGCGCGTGCGGCCCGGGCGCAGCCGCGCCCGGGCCGGCAGCCCCAGCTCGTCCCGCACCTCAGCCAGGACCGCGTCCCAGTCCAGCCCGGTCAGCGTCACCTGGTCCGGCGTGATTTCCAGGTATCCCGCACGCTCAGGTCCATCAGCGTCTGCTCGCCCCGCCCGAACCGGGCCGGCCGCGCGCAGGCGATCATCCGCTTTGCCTCCGGCGCCCTGACCGGGAAGCTGATCGGCCCCGCGCCCGCCACCGCGAGCCGGACATCCCTTGCGGGCACGGACAGCTGCGCGCTGAACGCACCGGGCGCCTGCGAGCCGCCGAGCGCCCCAGCCAGCCGCTCCCGTGGCGTGATCGGCATCCCTGTCTCTCCTGCCAGCCGCGTGCGGTCAGTCAGCCAGGTTACCGGGGAAGAGGACGGCATTCATCCGAACGGCCAGGTGCTACGCCGCGCGTAAACTGCGAGTCGGTCAGGGCACGGCCGTCTGGGGCATCATATTCCTCATGACATCGGAGCAGTTGCTTGACCGTGTTCGTGAGCTGCGGGACGCCGGGCGCACGCCGAAGGAGATCGCCCGGGCGCTGAAGATGCCGCCGAGCGCGGTCGCGCCGCTCATCAGATCGGTCGCCGCCTCCCAAGGGCGGACCCGGGAGGACGCACTGATCGGATGCTGGATCAGTCCGGGCTGGTCATCGAGCGTCCTGGCACCGGAGCGGCCGGACTGGCCGGGGTCGGGCCCGTCGGAACGATCCGGGCACTCGGGACTGTTGACCGTGCTGGTCGCCCGGGACCGGGGCGGGTCCACCGCCGGGGTGTGCTTCTTCCTGGTGGACACCTGGTGCCTGGGGCTGAAGGACGCGGCCGGGCCGCGGTCGATGGACCGGCGCCGGCTGGGCGGGTTCATCCAGCAGATCTTCCGCTCCTGGGAAGAGCCGGCCGTGCAGGTGCCGCTGGAGCTGGGGCGGCAGATCGTCTACGGCGCGATCGGGTACGCGCGGGAGCTGGGGTTCGAGCCGCACGCGGACTTCGGGCGGGCGGCCGGGTATCTGGGGGCATGGGACGGGGAGTGCTGCGCCCCGAAGAAGCCGTAGCACTCCGCAGCGCCAACCTCGTCCTGCCCCGGCACGAGCGGGCAAGCTAATCCTCACCGGCGCCTGCCCGCGCACCGGCTCCGCGTGGACCAGCACCGGCACGCCCCACGAACCGCGCTGCCTCAAGCACCGCCCGGACGGAGCGGTGCGGGTCGTCCCCGTCCCGGCGGCTCTGGCCGGCCTGTTCCGGCAGCACCTGCGCGAGTATGTATCCGCGCCGGACGGGCGGCTGTTCCGCGGCGCCCGCGGCGGCATCCTCAGCGAAAGCACCTACGGCCGCATCTGACACGCCGCCCGCGAGATCGCGCTCGGCCCGGAACTGGCCGCCACGTCACTGGGCCGCCGCCCGTATGACCTGCGGCATGCCGCCTTGTCCTTGTGGCTGAACGCCACCGCGGCGCCCGCCGAGGTCGCCGCCCGCGCGGGCAACAGCGTGCATGTCCTGGAAAGCGTCTACGCGCACTGCACCGACGGCCGCGACGACCTCATCAGCCAGCAGATCGAAGACGCCCTCGACCCGGACTCCGGCACCCCGCACGTGTCACAATGCGCGACAGCAAGCGGTCACACGCACCGCCGGCACCGGCAAACCCTGTCCGCCATATGCCCGTGAACAACCCGAGCGGCCCCGGCATGGCCCCATAGCCGCCCGGCCTCGCCTGCACCGGTTGCCTCCCGAAGATGCCTACCTGGCTGATCATTTTCGCAGTTCAGAAGGCATATGGATCCTCATGGCCGACATCGGCGGATGGCTGGATCTGGCCCACCCATGGCCCACAACCAAAGCAAGCGGTCTGCGTAACCGCTCCCCTTTGCACGCAAGAGCCGGTGACGCAATCCCACGTCACCGGCTCTGAGCTGCGGAAACGTGCGGCAGGTCCTGGGTTCGAACCAGGGTAGACGAAGCCGACGGTTTTACAGACCGCTTCTGCCTGCACCTTCATATGCTCTCGGCCTGCGCAAATACTACCGGATAGGGTTTGCTGCAACGACGCTGTCCGCTATGTCCGTGCCCGCGGGCTCCCAGCCGCCGGATCGCACGGACAGCCACGGACACTGTCCGCGTAACACGCTGACCAGCACAAACCTGTAGGCATCAGCCGCGTCGGCGCGACGTGGCGAGCTGGGCTGCGCTGCGGGACAGGTTGGGGCGGAGTGGGGACATCAGGCGGTGTGGGTGGCAAAAATCGTGTCACCGTATGCGACCTGGGCATATTCGCGGATCAGGCCGCCAAGCCGGTCCCGACATAGAACCCCGGAACGTCGGCGTCCAGAGCAGGTGAATGTGGACGCCGAACACCCGGAGCACCGCGAGGTAGGCGAATCGCATGACATGAGCGCTCAACGTGCCGGAGCGCGTGGCTCCCGCGCAGCCAGATTCCGAACTTGCCTTGCGTCGGCCCAGGAGAAAGCACCAGGTCAGCGGTGGTGACAGGGTTATCGGCACCACCAGTTCTTCGTGGCCCGAAGATGCATGTCATCTGCCGCGAAACAACTCCCGCATGATCGGTGGCTAGACGTGTGGTCAGCCCGGCCCCGTGGCGACCACGAGGGTTGCAGACGGGCAACTGCTCGTCGGTCACCGGTCAGCGCCGGGCCGGTGTGGTCTCGCCTTCCCAGATGTCGGCGTCCTCGGTCATCCAGGCCTGGCGGTAGCGCTCGTTCTCGCGTCGTCGCCCGCCGCTGGAGCCGCCAGTTACCGGGAGTCCACCACCCGGTCCGGTCGCGGCGTCGTCGGCCCCGACGAAGCCGGTTGCACCGGCGTCGCCGGACCCGAACTCGCCCTCGGCCATCCCCGGCCCGGTGCCGATCATCCCGTCGGAGCCCATGACCGCGTTCTCACCGGAGGGGAATCCCACGTCCTCGCCGACCAGCCCCTGGCCTCCGGGACCACTCCCGCCGACGCCGCCCGCACCCGGCTCGACATACCCGCCGGGCTCCCCCGGGAAGGTACCGACCGCGCCGTGGGGGACGCCCTCAGCCGGGAGGGCGCCCACATCGGGCGCGTCGCCCGCGCCCTGGGGCTCGCTGCCAAATCCCGGCTCACCACCCGCTCCAGGGACCGTGCCCTGGTCGGACACGGGAACGGAGCCGAAGGGATCCGGTCCTGAGACGCCGCCGCCAAGCACGCTGCCGCCGCCAGGAACGCCACCGGGAAGCCCTCCGCCGGGCAGGGCACCGCCGCCAGGTATCCCTCCTGGGCCACCCGAGAGGCTGCCCACCCCGGGGGGCGTGCCGCCGCCCGGAGGAAGTCCGGCGAGATGCGTAGATGACGGAGTGGGGCCGCCAGGGCCGGTCGGCACCACGCCGAGACCGCCAGGGCCGGGGCCGCTCACGCCGATCCCGCCCGGGTGAACGCCGGTGACGCCACCGATATCGGCTGGCAAGCTGACCGTGCCGCGGACGCTGCCCGCGGGGCCTGCACCCGCAGCCGCCGCGCCGGCCCCGGCCGCAGAGCCGACGCCACCGGTGGTGGCGGGGGCGCGCCCGGCCGGGCCGACCTTCGGCAGGTTGATGCTGACACTGGCGGGCAGGCCGGCGTTGGCCTGGCTGAGCCGGTCATTGAGTCGCTGCATGACCTGCTGCGCGGCCTGGTCCTGCGGGTTGCTGCCGAACCAGCTCTCGATTGTGCCCATGATCCCGTTGCTCGGCGCCTTCCAGTTCTTGTAGAAGGGCAGGATCGTCTCGCCCAGCCAGGTCAACACCTGACCGGTCTGCGCGGACGCCTGGGCGAGCTGCACAGCCGTCTGGTGGAGCTGCTGAAAGGCGGCGATCGATCCCTGCGCGGCGGTCCCGCTCCAGCCGCCGACGAGTGCCTGAGCGTGCGTGACCAGGGAGTCCGCGATCGACTGGAGGGTCTTGGCCGCCGCCGTGTGCGCCCTCCCCGCCTCTGCCACGGCCGGGGGGTCTAGGTAGGAAAACAGAGTCTCGATTTCCGACGCCGTCATGCCGCTGGCGGACGCGGGAGTGACCGCCATGGTCTTGATCTGGTAGGTGTTGCCGGTGATGGCGCCCCACCCACCGTCACCTCCGATGCGCATTGTTCCTCTCTCTGTCGCCTCAGCCGTCGCTCAGGCTGCCGGCGCGGCGTCGGTACCCACGTTGTTCGCCGCGGTCGCCGTGGTGGTCTCGGCATCGGCGTAGTTGGTGACCGTCTGGTGCAGGTAACCAATCACCTGGTCGTAGACGTCGTTGAGGGCCTGGTAGAACGTGGAGATCCCGTAGTAGGCCTGGCCGGCGTTGTTTCCCATCCCGTCCGCGGTCGCCCAGCCACTAAGCGTCGCGCCACCGGCCCCGCCGCCGTTCAGGGTGTTCAACGTGTTCTGCAGCGCAGTCAGGTCGGCACCCATCTGACTGGCCACCTGAGTCAGGGTGTCCCTGTGCACGTTGAACTGCCCGCCGACCGCTAGGCCGGGTGGCCAGCTCAACTGGGGCAGCTCCGACGGGTGGAAATCGTTGGCCTTTCCCGACCCATCCGGGTTGTACCTGCTCTGGCCGCTGGCCGCCGGTGCCTGCTGGTCGAGCTTTTCCTGGTCCGTAAGCGCCATCTGATCATGGATCGCGCCCATCGTGAACCTCCGCAGCCGGTGCTCGTCCTATCGCTTCGTTGCCCCTAAGGACCTGTTTCGGACGCGGGACAGGCGCGACGCGGGTGCCGCCGGCCTGACCGCGCGGTACCGCAGCCCGTCATTGCCACATCGCCGTGTTGGTCCGCTCGGCGTTCCCGTAGTTCTCGTTGGCGACGCCGACTACCTGGCCGAGCTGGGACACCACGGTCGCCATGTCGGCTGCGGCGGCGTCCCACTTTTTCTTCGCCGCGTAATACGCTGTCTGAGCCTCGCCGGTCCACTGGCTCAGGCTGGACTGGAGCTGGGATTCCAGCGTTGTCAGAGTGCTTTGCAGCGCCTGGTAGGTCGAGGCGAACTCGGCCTCTGCGGTCTGCATCGCGCCGAAATGCACTGCCGTGTAGTCGCTCATCGCGGGTCTCCTTGCCTCGTATCGAGTCGGCATCCCGGCTCCTGGCTCGCATCAAGGCGAGCCGATGGCGCCGCGCTGGCTACCTGTTCAGCAAGCCGGCCAGCTTGTTCGCCGACGTCGTGTTCGCCGACTCAACGGTGTTGTAGTTGCTGTGGCTGCCGATGAGTCGTTCGTGGATCCCGTTGAGTGCGTTGAGCACGATGCCGAAGTCGTTGTTGAACTCGTTGAAGGCGTTGGTGAACGCCGTGGACGCTTCGCCCTGCCACCCGCCCTGGAGCGTTTCGTGGGTGCCAACCAGCCGGGCCTGCTGGGCGCGGATCTCTCCGAGCGCGCTCTCGACCTGCTGGGCAGCGGTCACCATCGCCGCTCTGTTTACAGTTACCTGTCCTGCCATGCCACACCTCCTGCCCCTGTGTCTGTTCGTGCTATGCCGTGCACCCGGCCTGCTTGCCTGAGCCGGGGATTCGCCATGCCGATTCCACGCGCCGTGAACTCCCGGCAGCGCGGGAAGCCTCCCGCCCTGGGACGGGACCAATTCTGGCCAGGCCCCGACAAAGCTGTCAACCGAGACAGGAGACTACGCCTTGTTATCAGCCAACACTCGTTGTGGAAACGTTCAGGTCGCTGCGTTCTGAGGCTCTAGAGCGGTTATGACATTTGTGAAGCGCCGCCGGGGAAATGCCACAGGATCGTTATCCGCCGGACGGCACCGGCCTGGTGGCTTGCGCCGGGTCGAGCACGGGCCCGGGCGGGATCAGGTCCACCACGCCTGCGGGCAGCAGCACGGCCTGCGACAGGTTGTAGCCGAGCAGGGCCGCCACCCCGGTCGAGGCGAGGGCGAACCTGCGGCCGTCCGCCACCAGGAAGTAGCTGATCACGCCCGGGTCCGGGCCGGTGCCGGGGTCGGCTCCGACCAGCGCCCCGGCTCCTGGCGGGAGCGCCACCTGGCCGACGTCGGCCGGCGCGCCGGTCGGCACTCCGCCCGTCGGCAGCTCCCCCCCGGTCTCGACCTGCCTGGTCAGGCTGCCGCCCTCGCCGGAATACTCCACGCACAGCGGGACTGTCGCAGGAAGCGCCGTGACCGTGGGGATGCTGCTCGGCAGGCCGCCGCCTGGCACCCTGACCGCCGAGACGTGGCCGCTGACCTCCGCCGGGCTCAGGGTGGCCCGGGCTGCCGCGCCCGGCTCGAAGCCCATGAGCTGTGCCTGCATCGGCAAGATCGGGGCCAGGCCGTCCTGGAGCATCACGTAGTACTGTGCGCCGGCGACCGTGGTCACCTGGAACACCTGCCCGACCTGCACGGGCGCGCCGGCCGGACCGGTCACCGTCGCGCCCTGGTCCGGTATGGGCGGCGGCGCGAACGCCGGTCCCTGGGGCAGCGCGTTGAGCCAGACCGGCGGCACCTGCACCACCGACTGCACGGCGTGCAGCGCCGGGAGCAAGACCGGCTGGACCGCCATGCGCTGGCCGTTCCAGATCACCCAGTCCTTGCCCAGCGCCTGGGCCACCAAGGCGGTCGCCCCTAGCGGCTGGCCGCCGACCTGGGTGCCCCCGGCCAGGGCGGTAACGGTGTGGGTACCGGCCACGGGGGTTGTCGTCTGCACGGTGCACACCGACCAGGGCTGGCGGATCAGCAGGCCGGGATCGGGCAAGGGCTGCGGCAGCCCGGGAATGCCGATCAGCGGCCCGCGGGCGAACTTCGCGAGCGCCGACTGGCTCACCGTCTGCTGGTTGAGCGACGTGCTGTCCAGCGCCAGCCGCGCCGACGCGTAGTTCACCACCGGGCAGAGCTCGCCGCCCTGGCAGAACACGAACGGGGTGCCAGTCTGCTTGTCGATGACCAGGGTGCCCGGCTGGTCCTGCAACGGCGAGCCGCTGTGCCCGATCAGGCCCCAGATGAAAAACAGCACGGTGACGATCGCGGCGACCAGCACGCCGGAGAACGCCGCCACATTCAGACGGCGCAGCGGCTGGTCCGGGACATCGGGCTCGCCGCGCAGCAACGCCAGCGCCGCCCGCTGAGTCATCAGCCGGTGGGCCTGGAACAGATCCCTGCGGCTCTGCATGGTCATGACGTCAACCGCCGAGCCCGCGGACCTTGCCGAAGACTCCGGCGACGCCGAGTGCGAGCGGGAACAGGCCGACAATCAGCACGGTGTCGGCGATGTCGGCCATCCGGCCCCAGAACGGCGACGGCCGGTGCCCGGGCAGCCACATGCCTACGCCGGCGACCAGCGCGACCCCGGCGACCAGCGGTCCCAGCGCGAGCGCGAGGTGCTGCGCCTGAGAGGACCCGTGGACTTGGCCGACCGCGAGCAGCACCAAGCCGCCGAAACCGGGGACCAGCAGCCAGAGCCGCTGGCCGAGACCGCGGAAAAGGCGGGAGCGCAGCAGCAGCGCGCAGGCAAGCACGGCGCAGGTACTCAGGCCCAGCCAGCTCCGGGTGAAGGCCAGTGCTCCCGCCGCAGGCGCCGCCACCAGGCCGATGCCGGACACGGCGCCGGTCACGAACCGGTCGGCCGAGGCCGTCCGGTCAGACACCTCGGCGCTGTCGATGGTGAGCGTGTCCCGCCTCAGGTCATCGGCGTGCCGCGGCACCTGGGGAAGTGTCATCCGCGCCATCCAGAACGACACCGCCGGGATCAGCGGGGTAAGGGCCAGGGCGGGAACTGCGATCACGGCCGCGGCCGCGGCGAAACCGATGCCGAACGCGTATCCGACCCACGCGCCGATGACCGCGAGCAGCGATGCGACCACCACGCCGAAGTACAGCGTCAGCTCGGCCGACGCCGCGGTGGCCACTATCGCAGCGAGCGCCGCCGCGGCGAACGCCGACAGCATGTACGCGGCGCCGAGGTGCGCGAGCGGTATCGCCCTGGCCGACGCGAGCAGTCCGGCCAGGAACGCGTACGGCAGCGCCGCGTAACCGAGTAGCGCCCCGGCCTGCGAATCACCCGCGGCCCTCGAGGTCGCCAGGACCGCGAAGAGCAGCACGACGGCGATCACCGCCGCGGCCACCGCGGGTACGTGCCACGGCGGCCCGGACCGGAGGACGACTACCGTCCCCGCGGTCAGCGCCACCACGCAGGTACCCAGCGCCACCCAGCGGGCATGGCGGGCCGCCCACCGGCCTGGCTGGTCGCTCAGCCCGCTCGCGATCGCGTCGGCGACGTCGTCGAACGCCATCCGCGGCATCTGGGTGCGGTGCGGCCGCAGGTAGATCATCTCGCCGTCGCGGAGGCCAGCCTGCTGCGGGGTCATGGTCGGCGCGAACGGCTGCTCGCCGAGGCGCTGCAACACCCAACCGCCCTTCTCCCCCACCACGTCGGGCCCGTCGAGGCCCGCGTACCTGGCCACTGCGGGAAAGAGGTCGGCGAACGTCACGTAGCCAGGGATCGCGATGTCGATCCGCCGGGACGGCCCGACCACGGTTACCCGGCACAGGTCCGATCCGGCTGCCGGCGCCATCTGCCTCCCTTCACGGATCGGCCGCCCGGATGCCGTCCGTTATGGTCTCAGGTCTTCGTAACAGCGGCAGCACCTTCCGCTACGGTCCCGCGACGGAGGCGACCGCGCCTTCCCGCATCGGCCTGCCGGGCCGGAGATGCGGCCGTAGAATACTAACTCCTTCAGCGCGGACCAACCGGTCAAATCGCGCTACGCGTGACCGGAACGGAGGAAGGAAGGGCAGGGCCGTGAGCACCGTCGTTGTCCGCCGGACCGAGCGCCACGACCCGCCTGAGCTTCCCAGCGGCGAGATCCGGCTCGAGCCGCCGCCGGAGATCCCCGAGGCCGCGCCCGACAGCTTCCGGCAGACGCTGATGTACCTCCCGATGATCGCAATGATGGTCGGGATGGGCTCGATGTTCGCCGGGAACAGCTCGAACAAGATCCTCTACGTGGGCGGCGGCGCGATGGCCCTGGGCATGGGCGGCATGATGCTCACCCAGATGGGGCGGGGCAGCGGCGAGCGGAACCGGAAGCTCAACGGCCAGCGCCGGGACTACCTGCGCTATCTGGGCCAGGTGCGGCGCAAGGTGCGCGCGGTCGCCGCGGCCCAGCGGGAGGCGCTGGAGTGGGCCAGCCCCGACCCGCGTGCGCTGGCCGCGCTGCTGGTCGACCCCGAGCTACGGCGGGTCTGGGAGCGGCGCGCGTCCGGTGAGGACTTCGCCAAGGTCCGGATCGGCACCGGCACGCACCGGCTGGCGGTCCGGCTCGTGCCGCCCGACACCAAGCCGGTCGAGGACCTTGATCCGCTCTGTGCGGGCGCGTTGCGGCGGTTCATCCGGGCCCACAACAGCGTTCCCGGGCTGCCAATCGGGATCTCGCTGCGCGCGTTCGCCCGGATCGCGCCCAGCGGTAATCCCGAGGCGGTCGACGGCATGCTCCGGGCGATGATCGCACAGCTCGCGATCTTCCACTCCCCTGACGATGTCCGCATCAGCGTGTGCGCATCGCCGGAGCGGATGCGGCGGTGGCAGTGGATCAAGTGGCTGCCGCACAACATGCACCCGACCGAGGTCGACGCGGCGGGACCGGTCCGCCTGATGGCGCCCGGCCTGCCACAGCTCGAGACGATGATCGGCGCGGAGCTGGTAGGCCGCCCGCCGTTCACCCCCGGTAGGTCGGCCGCTCTCCCCTTCCACGTGGTGCTCGTTGACGGCGGCGACCAGATCGCGGACTCCCGTCTGGGCACCGACGGTATCGAGGGTGCCGTGGTCATCGATCTGACCTCAGGGATCCTCGCCGCGCCGGTGACCGCGGCCGCGCCAGTCCTTAGCCTGAGCGTCACTTCCGCCGGAACCGACATGATCACCAGGGACCGGACGGGTGCCGAGGTGCGCTCGCCGATCGGCGTCCCGGATTCGATGTCGCTCGCCGAGGCCGGCGCGTTCGCCAGGCAACTTGCGCCGCTGCGGCCTGGCGTCGGCGGCGTGGCCGATGACCCGCTGGCGGCCGACACCACGCTGACGTCGCTGCTCGGGATCCCCATCCCGTTCACGCTCGACCCGGAGGCCCTGTGGCGACCGCGGTTGCCGCGCGGTCGGCTGCGGGTGCCGATCGGCACCGACGCCGACGGTCAGCCGGTCGAGCTGGATATCAAGGAGTCCGCTCAGGGCGGCATGGGCCCGCACGGCCTGATCATCGGCGCGACCGGCTCGGGCAAGTCCGAGCTGCTCCGGACGCTGGTTCTGGGCCTGGCCCTGACGCACCCCTCCGACGTGCTCAACTTCGTCCTGGTGGACTTCAAGGGCGGCGCCACATTCCTCGGGCTGGAGCGGCTGAGCCATGTGTCCGCCGTGATCACGAACCTGGCGGACGAGCTTCCGCTGGTGGACCGGATGCGCGACGCGCTGAACGGCGAGCTGGTCCGCAGGCAGGAGCTGCTGCGGGCGGCGGGCAACTACGCCTCGCTCCGCGATTACGCCAGGGCCCGCGAGCAGGGGGCCGATCTGCCGCCTGTGCCCACCCTGTTCGTGGTCATCGACGAGTTCTCCGAGCTACTATCCGCGCGGTCGGAGTTCATCGACCTGTTCGTGATGATCGGGCGGCTGGGCCGGTCCCTCGGCGTGCACCTGCTGCTCGCCTCGCAGCGCCTGGAGGAAGGCAAGCTGCGCGGCCTCGACACGCACCTGTCCTACCGGATCGGCCTGCGCACGTTCTCGGCCATGGAGTCGCGCGTGGTGCTCGGCGTGCCAGACGCCTACGAGCTGCCGCCGCAGCCGGGCAGCGGGTACCTGAAGTCCGGCACCGGCGACATGACCAGGTTCAAGGCCGCCTACGTCTCGGGGCCGACCGCCGCGGAGCCAGTCCGGGCCCGGCGGTCCCGGGTGCGCCCGGCCATCGCGCCGTTCGGTCCCGGCTACGTCCGGCCGGAGCTGGCCGAGGACGGCCCTGGGCCCGTTCAGGCCGACTCGGCGGGCTCAGCGGGCTCAGCGGGCTCAGCGGGCTCGGCGGAAAGCCTGCTCGACGTCGTGGTCGGCCAGCTCGCCGGGCACGGGCCGGCCGCGCACCAGATCTGGCTGCCGCCGCTGGGCCTGTCACCCACGCTGGACCAGCTTCTTCCCCCGTTGGTGATCACCGAGCGCTACGGGTGCACGGTGGAGAGCGAGCAATTGCGCGGCGGGCTGCGCGCGGTTACCGGGATCGTGGACCGGCCGTTCGAGCAGCGCCGTGACCGGCTGTGGGTCGACCTTTCCGCGGCCGCCGGCCATGCGGCGGTCGTCGGCGCGCCGCGCAGCGGCAAGTCCACCATGCTGCGGACCTTGATCTGCTCGCTGGCGCTGCTGCACACGCCGGCCGAGACGCAGTTCTACTGTCTCGACTTCGGCGGCGGATCGCTGGGCAGCCTGGGCGCCCTGCCGCACGTCGGTGGCGTCGCCGCCCGGCTGGACACCACCCGGGTCCGGCGCACGGTCGCGGAGGTGCGCGGCGTCCTTACCCGCCGGGAGAGGGAGTTTGCCGAGCAGGGCATCGAGTCGATCTCCGCGTGCCGGGCCATGCGCACCAGTGGCGAGATCACCGGCGACGGGTTCGGGGATGTGTTCCTGGTCGTGGACGGCTGGCTCACGCTGCGGCAGGATTTCGAGGAGCTCGAGCAGGAGGTCACCGCCGTCGCGGCTAGGGGCCTGGGCTACGGCGTGCACGTCGTGGCATCGGCCGGCAAGTGGTCGGAGTTCCGGCCCTCGATCCGTGACCTGTTCGGCACCCGGCTGGAGCTGCGGCTGGGCGATCCGTACGAATCCGAGATCGACCGGAAGCTGGCGGCGAACGTGCCCGAGACCGCGCCGGGCCGTGGACTCACCCGCGACGGCCTGCATTTCCTGACCGCGCTGCCGCGCACCGACTCCCAGCCCGCGGCCGACAGCCTGGCCGAGGGGGTGCAGAAGCTGGCGGAGACGGTGGCGACGGCCTGGCGCGCGGATCGCGCGCCGCGGGTCCGGCTGCTCCCGGAGGCCCTCCCGGTGGCCGCGCTGCCCGGCCCCGCGCAGACCGGCACGAAGATCCCGTTCGCAGTGGATGAGAGCACCCTGTCGCCGGTGCTGCTCGACTTCGGCGCCGACGCCCACATGCTGGTCTTCGGCGATACTGAGTGCGGGAAGTCGAACCTGCTCCGACTGCTCGCCGAGAGCGTGATCGGCCGGTACACGCCCGACCAGGCGCGGCTGATCTTCATCGACTACCGCAGGTCGCTGCTGGACAGCACGGACTCAGAACACACGGTCGGATACGCCGCGTCCTCGGCCGCGGCGGCACCGCTGATAAACGACGTGCGCGAGGCGCTCACCCAGCGGCTCCCGCCGCCCGACCTGACGCCGCAGCAGCTTCGCAGCCGCTCCTGGTGGCACGGCTCTGACCTTTTCCTGGTCGTCGACGACTACGACCTCGTGGCCGGGGCCACCAACCCGCTGCTCCCGATCGCCGATCTCGTCCCGCAGGCCCGCGACATCGGGCTGCACCTGATCCTGGCCCGGTCGGCGGGCGGCGCCGGGCGTGCCATGTTCGACCCGATCGTCCAGCGCGCCCGCGAGATGGGCTCCCCCGGGATGATCATGTCAGGGAGCAGGGACGAGGGGGCGCTGATCGGCGGCGTCAAGCCGCAGGCCCAGCCGCCCGGTCGCGGCTTCTTCGTCGAGCGCCGCACGGGCAGCCGGCTGGTCCAGGTCGCGCTGCTCGACGAACTGAGCGTGCCCGCCAGGGGCCAGCACGCCGCCCGGCGCACCGCCGCATCCGGCTGATGGCGTGCCGCGCCCGCGGAGGCGCTACGACGCCGTACCCGGCTGAGGCGTTTACGGCTGCCGACGGCCGACGGAGTCGCCGTCGGCGGGCTCCCGCGCCCGCTCGGCGCGCCAGCGGCGCCGCCGGCCCGCTCGGGTGACCACGGCGCCAAGGGCGACCAGGGCCGCGACGCCGAGGCAGCCGCCGGCCACCTCGAGGGCCGAGCGTGCCGTCAGGTCCGGCGGCGGCATCCTCGACACCGAGACCGGCTCCGCGGTCGGCGGTGACGGGCTCCGCGCGAACTCCCCGCTGAGGATGGCGGTGACCGCCTCGACCGGGTTGACCAGGCCGTGGCCGGTTCCCGGCCCGGTTCCGCCGTCCGCGGTGTTCTCGATCCTGGTCACTACCTGCCGCGCGCCGAGCCTGGGGTAGCGCGATCGCACCAGCGCGGCGACCCCTGAGACGAACGGCGTGGCGTAGCTCGTCCCGGTCAGGTTGTCCTGCTGGTAGCCGCCCGGGAAGGCGCTAGTGACGTTCACGCCGGGCGCTGTCACCGCCACGTGCGACTTCTGATCGGAGAACGGCGCCAGCGCCCCGCTGGAATCCACCGCGCCGACCGACAGCACGCCCGGATAGCTTGCGGGATAGAACGGGCCGGTACCGGTGGCGGTTCCGTCGTTTCCTCCCGCGGCCACGATCACGACGTTATGGTTCAGTGCGAACTCCACCGCCGCCCGGAGCGCGGGGGTATCGGCCGTGGTGATCGAGACGTTGATGACCTGGGCTCCCAGCAGCACCGCGTCACGGATCCCCTTGGCCAGGATGAGCGCCCTGCCGGTGTCAGTGCTGTTTACCTTGACCGACAGGATCCGCGCGGCGGGCGCCACGCCCTCGAACGGCATGCCCTGGGCCTGGATGTCGCTGGCCGCGATGATCGCCGCCACGGCCGTGCCGTGGCCTATGCAGTCGGCCAGCCCGGTCCCGGTGAGGTCGATGGCGGTGACCCGCCCGGCGAGCTGCGGGCTGAAGTCCACGCCGCTGTCGACCACCGCGACTGTGACACCATGGCCGCGCGTCAGCGGCCACACGTTGCTGAAGCCCAGCGCCTGCTGCGCCCACGGCTCCTGGGTGACCCGGGGGGCCGCGGGAAGGCCCGGGCAGTTCTGCGTAGGCCCCGGCATCTTCGCCGCCGGTACCGGGACCGATGGCCGGGTGGCTTCCGGCGGCGGCACGAACGAGGGCCTGGGCGACGGTGCGGCAGCCGTCGTGGCCAGCGCCGCGCCGAGCACCGCCGCCGCGATCTTGCTCGCCAGGATCATCATGACATTCGTCCACCATGCGCCGGCCGGTGACTAATAACGCTGCGGAAGCAGGTCGTCGGGGCTGTTGACGGGGAACCCGAACTCGTCTACCGCGACACCGCCGCAGCGGTCAGCGAGCGCGAGCGCCGCCTCGCCGATCCGCTGTGCGAGCTCGCGCGCGACACGCTTCCTGCCAGTGCCGGTGTGCAGGTCCCAGTGATGCAGCGGCCGGGAGCGCATCGCGCCGACCGTGGGCGGCGCGTCCGGCTCCCGGTACAGCCGCGGAGACCAGTAGGCCACGTAGAAGTAGATCTTCTCGCCGCTGAGGCTGTAGGTGTCCTTGGTCTGGTCCTCGACCCTGAAGTCCCCGCCGAACGGACGCAGCACCTCGACCACCTGGTCCGGGGCCAGAGCCTGCTCGCTGTACACCGACGTGAGCAGCGCCAGGTCCGGCGGCTTCCCGGCGTACTTGACGGTCCCGCCGAGCCGGTCCGCTAGGCCGCAAACCAGCCGGTCACCATGGGACAGCTTCGTCTCATGGTTGACCTGCCACGCCTTATTGCCGCCGCGTAGCTCGCCAGACGTCCGCAGGGCCGCGCCCGTGTAGTAGGCGACCGCCATCCCGGTCGGCAACCCGGCCTGCTGCTCCAGCTGGGGGGTCACCGTCACCGGCCCGAACAGCAGCACCCCATTCCGGAAGACCAGCCTGCCGTGCCAGGGACGCACGCCGGGATCGTACAGACGCGCCGCGTCCAGGAGCGCGTCGCCGCGGTCGGCGGCCAGCAGCAGTGTGGTCTTGCCCGACAGCTTGCTGGCGGAACGGTCGAACAGGCCCATCCGCGCCTCCAGGTTCAGAACAGGGACGAGATGCCATGCCACGCACTGCTGGCCAGGTTACCGACGTCGGAGAGCAGGTGCCCGGTGTCTTTCAGGGTATCGACCCCGGCCGTGCCAAAGTCGGTGACGATTCCCAGCGCCCCGTGCTCCTTCCACTGCTCGCCGAAGTCCGCGATGTAGTTGTGCACGAAGTCGCCGACCCCGTAGGCGACCACGCCGCCCGCCACGACGCCGGCCGAGACGCCGAGGACCGGCGCGCCGGCGAAGATGCTGGCCCCGGCGACCCCACCGCCGACAACCGTGGCCAGGGCGATGCTGCCCGCGGTGTTGCCGGTCTCGAGCGGGTAGGCCAGCCAGGCCGGCACGCCCTTGGCGATGTCCTGTTCGGCGTTGAGGAAGGTGCTGATGCCGCCGGCGGCGACGTCCACCACGGGGAGGTCGAGCGCCGCGGAGAGCAGTCTGGAGTCGCTGAGCCCGGCAGGGAGCCCGTCGAGGAGCTTGCCGAGACCCGGCAGGTGCTCCATTCGGGTGGCGAACAGCTTGGAGATCGCGTTCTCACCGGACTGCGCCTTGGTCAGGTCCCCTTCCACCGAGGCGAGTTCCGTCTTGGCGTCCTTGAATGCCGCCTTGACCTCGTCGGGCATCACCCCGAACCGGCCGTCCGCCTGCCGGGCGGCCGCCTGCGCCGCCTGCCAGGCCGTCTGTGCCTTGCGCCAGTTGGTGGTGGCCTCGGCCACCTTGTCCGCGACCTGGTTCGCGTAGGCGGTCTTCGCGGCCAGCAGGCCGGCCAGGATGTCCGCGATCGTGTTTCCCTCGCCGACCCTCGTCCCGACGTCACCCGGGTCGCCGCCGGCCTGGCCCGGCTTGCCCGAGGTGATCGCCCGGGCGAGCTTCAGCAGCGCGCCCGCCGCCTGGACCCTGGCATTCTCGGCGTCGGCCTTGCACTGCCGGTAGAACGAGTCGTAGCCGAGGCGCCAGTCCTCCTGAGTCTTGCTCGCGTAGCAGACTTGCGGCGGCTGCCCGTCGGCACCGACCTGGACGCCGTGCGCCGCGGCCTTGCCCGCGGCGTTCTCCAGCGCGTTCTCGATCCTTGACAGATCCGCGGCGAGCTGGTCGACGATGCTTCCGGTCTCGATGACCACCAGCCCGACGGCGTTGATCTCCGCCGAGACCGTTTCCCAGTTGCTGCTGAACGCTCGGGCCGCCGGACCCTGCCATCCGGCATCGGTGACGATCTGGCCCACCTTCTTGTTCAGGGCGGTGACCACGTCTTGCATCTCGGGCACGTAGCCATAGAGCGTGCCCGAGAACGCGGCGAGCCCGTGGATGTCGCCGCCCACCCAGTTGTGGACGAACGACGCCAGGGGCAGGAGAGATTTCGTCCGCAGGGTCGTGGTACCGGCCACGGTTCGTCCTTCGCTGGCATCAGTTGATCTTGAGCGGGGAACTGATCTGGTTGCAGAGCCGAGTCAGGCTCTCCTCGGTGTGCGCGTAGTTGTCGTGCGCCTTCCTCAGCTTGGCGGAATCGACCTCGATGACCCCGGCGGCCTGGAGGTGGAGGGCGCCGATCACCTGGACCACGACCTGAAGGCTCTGGTTGAACGCGCCGTCTCCGCCGTCCGGGCACGCTGGGCCGTCGGTGGGCATGATCGCCTTGTACGTCGCGGCCTCGGTCTCGAAGGTGGCCGACGCGTCCAGCAGGTCGGACATCACGACCTGGAATCCGTCGCCGCCACCGCCGCCTGGCGCAAACGCCACTACTGCCTCCGTTCCAGGGCTTGCAGGTCGCTCGCCTGCCAGCGCCACGCGCCTGGCTGGGCCTGCGGGTCAATAACCACCCGGTCCACGCCCGCGCCGCCCATGATCGCCTGGATCTTCCGCAGCGGCAGCGCGACCCAGGGCTGGTCCGGGCCGAGCGTCGCCACGAGCCGCTTGACCGTCGTGAAGACCGGCAAGGCCTGGCCGCCACCGGACAGCTCGCGGACCTCGAAGATCACATCCCCGTCGTGGGCCGGGCGGATGTCCGGGCGCGCAGGCGCTACCACGATCTCAGGAAGACCGCCGCCCGCCGGGCCCTCATCCGTCTCCCGTGCCCTTGTCACGATGCCGTCACCGCCATCACCACCCGTGCTCTCGTGTGCCAGACGCGGCCGCCGCGCCGCACGTCATCCCGGAACGGTACCAAGGTGACTAGATCGGCAGATGCCGTTCGCCGCCAGGAGCAATCACGAATTCGTTACCGCACCGCCACGCCCGCTGACGTGCTGGATGAGCAGGCGAGGGCGGCGGCGTCCCCGGCATGTGAGGTTACATTGCGGCGGGTGTTTCCACGTCGTCGCGGACACGGGCCGCGGGCCGCGGGTAGCGCTGCCCGTTGAAGGGCCGCGCGGGCGCGCGCAACCACGATGGGTGTCTCCGGACCGGCAGGTGATACCACCGTTCGTTCAGAAAAGGAATTTTAACTATCGGAACGGGCGGTGGTGTCACTGTGCGATCACCCCGCGCGAGACCAGTTGACGCGGGCAGGAGGAACGTCCACCAGCCGCCGACGCGCCGGGCAACTGGCCAAGGCGATCCACGTCCTTCAGACCCGCGGAACCGGAGGATGAAAGGCTCACCCGGGCGCCGGCATCTCACTAGCGGCTTCACGTGAATGGCGTCGGCACTTCGATCCCGATTAAGCGGGTCCGGTTGAACCTCGCGGTGCGCCGGGAGCAGTATGGGTGCCGACCGGGGTCTTGCCCAGAGGCTAGGAGGTGCGCCAGGTGGGTGACGGCGGGTTCAGCGTGGTGATGTCGGACCTGCAGAGCGCAGCGAGCACGTTCAGCGCCGAGGCGGGCAAGCTGCGCGGGCTGATCCCGGCCGGGGGCCCGGCCTGCCCGGACGGCGGCGATGGCACGATCGACGGCGCGATGCACGCCGTGCTGGGCAAGATCGGGTCGCTGAATCAGTCGCTGGCCGCGGCGATGGCCGCGCACGGGCAGAGGCTGGCCCGGGCGCACGCCAACTACTCCCGCACCGAGCTGGGCCTCACCCAGCTCAGCCAGGACCTGCTGGCCGCGCTCGCGGCCAGCAGCATGCGGCGGTGACCAGGCGAGAGGGGACACCATAGTGTTGACCGAAGCTCCCGGCGGCGGTACGGGTGGCGCCACGGCGGTGTCGGCCTTGGCACCGTTCTCCTACGACTGGATCGGCGGCGACATCCGCGGGCTGTCCGCCCTGGCCGGCACGCTGTATGGGTACGTCCCCGGAATCAGTGGCGTGACCTCGTCGCTGGACGGCGAGGTGAACGGGCTGGTCGCGGCATGCCGCTGGACCGGCTCGGCCGCGGTGGCGTTCGAGCGCGCCTACGAGGCAGACGCGCAGGCCGCGCACGGCTTGGCCGCGCTCATCCAGGACGCGGGCGAGATCATCGACGCGCTCGCGGTGGCGTTGTCTCGGATCGAGAGTGACCTGGAGCTGGCTGCGGCGAAGGCCCACCAGCACGGCGCCCCGATCGAGGCGCAGGGCCGCCCCCTGATGGCGTGCCTGGCGGGAAACACGCCCGCGCAGAGCGAGGCCGCGCTGTGGCTCGACTGGTACCAGAAGGAATACGCGGCCTGCATGGCCGCCGCGCAGAAGGTGCGCGCTCAGGCTGCCGGTGACCTGCAGGGGCTGCCGCTGACCGCCATTGCGGCCGGGAAGGGCTCCGGGTCCGGCTGGGAGACAGCGCTGGTCGCGATCGGCAGCGGCATCGACGCCGTGACCGGCGCGGCGCAGGGCGGTATCGCTGGTGTGGGCAAGGCCACCACCGAGGCCAGCGCCCTGCTGCGCGCCGGTGATCCGCAGGGCGGCCAGATCATGAGCCTGCTGTCCCGCAGTAGCACCTGGCAGACGCTCGGTGAGCTCGGCCGCAGCGACGCGGTCGAGCTGGGCGGGAAGTTCCTGCTCGGCGCGGGCGCGGTGCTCACCGGCATCGGCATCTACCAGCAGACGCACAGCCCCGCGCAGGCGGCGATCGATGCGGCGGGCGACACCGCGATCACGTGGGGTGCCACGTGGGCAGGCACCCAAGGCGGCATGGAGGCCGGCGGGACGATCGGCTCGTTCGTCGGCCCGGAGGGCACCCTCATCGGTGGGGGCATCGGCGCGGTGGTCGGCGCGGGTGTCGGCTTCTTTGCCAGCGGCCAGTTCAACCACCTGGTCAGCGACATCTTCGGCTAAGGCGCGGCCGGTCAGGCGAGGGGAGACATGGGCGAGGGGAGACAGGAATGAGCGCGGCGTCGGCTGGCGGCGTGATCACACTGTCGCGCGCGGCATCAGGCTGGCGGGACCGGCTCCGCCGTTATCAGGTCATCATCGACGGCGAGCGGGTGGCCACGATCAAGCGCGGGGAGTGTCTGGACCTGCCGGTGACGCCGGGGCGGCACACGGTCCATCTGCAGATCAGCTGGGCGCGCAGCCCGCAACTTGGGCTTGATGTGTCCCCCGGTGAAGTCGTCGCGCTGGAATGTGCGCCCGGCCACCTCCCGCCGTTCGGCCCGGGCGCGGACAGTTACATCGAGCTACGCCGCGTCGCTGGCTAAGGTGAGACCGCGGGGAGCGAAGCCACCTGGCGCACCCAGCGGAACATCGAGTCGCCGGCCGGGAGGCCGGGAATATGCCTGACGGCTGCTACCAGGTCCTCCAGCGTCGTACCGGAGACCGAAAGCTCGCCGTGGATATCCCGCGCCGTCAGGGCACCCGCGTGCCCGGAGATGTCGAACATCGGGCCGCCCTGGTACCGCCACGGGTAGATGGCAAGCTGCAACTCGGCGTCCGGCACCGGCGGATGCTGGGCGTAGAGCGCGACTACCGCCGTCGCAGCTTGATCGGCCGCCTGGGTCAGCGACGCGGCGTGGACACACGGCGGCCACAGCCCCTCCCCCGCCCACGTGACCGACCATCCGCCCTTCGGGTCCGCCCCGACGACTCCCGTGATCAGCGCCGCGGGCTGCCGTTGCTTCCCGCCCAGCAGGTGGCGCAGCAGTGAGCCCATAGCCAAATGATCATACCGAGCCGCCGCACGCATCCGCACCCGCGTGGCTGCCGAGCCGGCGGGGTGACCGGCCAGCCCAGCACGCTTACGGCGTGGTCCGACGGCACGCGCAGGGGTGACGGGCAGGCTCAGGGCCGGCGGCCTTACGGTTATGGGCGAGGCTTATGGGATAGCCGGCGGGAGCACGTACAGGCCGGCTACGCGGCCGGAACGGTCGAACGTCACCCGGCCCTTGAGCAGGCCAGACTCGAACTCCAGCGGCACGTCGGCGACGGTGTAGTCGCCGGTCTGCCGGACCCTGGGCTCGGCGTCGCCCAGTCGCCGGTACCGGCCAGCGGTACCGGCCAGGTGAGTCCGGGCCTCCGCCAGGCCAGCTACCGGGAACGTCCCGGCCAGGGTCTCGTCGAACCTCGCCGCGACCGCGTTGTAGCGCCCTTCGAACCAGTCGGCCAGCACCGCGACAGCGCGATCAGCCGCGTCGGCGACCGCGGGGGGCGCGGGCTCGGTGGATGCCGGCCCGGGCGGGCGGCCGAACCGCTGGTAGGCGGCCTGCGGACTGGCCCCGAGCGCGTCACCGATCTGCTGCCAGCTGTGCCCGCCCGCCTGGGCGCGCGCCACGGCCAGCCGCAGCGCGGCGCCCGCCATCGCACCCAGTTCCTTCGCCAGCCGGACCATGGCCAAGCCCGCCGCGGCATCCGGGGTCCCGGCGCCCGGGGTCTCAACGTACGGCCCAGGTCCCGGCGCGCGCGGTGCCGCTCCCCAGGCGCCCGGCGTTCCGGTCAGCGACCCGTGTCCCGAGGCGGCCGGCCCGGGTTCCAGCTCCGCCGGTTCCGCTCCCGCGGCGTGCGCGGCAAGCAGTCGAGCCCGGTCGGCCAGCAGGCCAGCCACCGCAGCAAGATCATCTGGCCCGGTGTCCATGGGCTCACAGCCTAACGGGGCTTCGCCCCAGCCCGACGAGGCATGCCGGGATTGGCTGATGTGAGCTGAAAGGGCGCCGGCCGGCGACGAAACGGTGCAGGATGTGCCCGTTCATGGACCGCGTGCAGCGGTTGGTGACCCTTGGGGGCCGAGTCGTCTGGCCGGAGCCTGTCATGACGCTACCTCGTTGTGCTGCCGATGTGCTGGCTGATCACGTGCTGTTCGAGATCGAGGCGAACGACCGGATGTACCTGAACTTGTACCAGCCGCGGCTGCAGCACGGCGCGGGGATCGCCGCGTTCTTTGTCGGGCACCGGGGGCCACCGGTTCGCCTCCTCGGCGCTGATGGCGCCGATGACGGCGGCGTTCACCGCGGACATCGGGCACTTCGTCGCCGCCCGGGGCCTGGACCTGGTGCGGTTCGCCCCGGGGCAGCGCAAGGATCAGGTGACCGCCGGGTACCTGCAGCGCGGAGCTTGATGACCGGGGGCTGGTACCCGCCCAGGTGCTGTATGTGGGGGTGGCGCAGGAGAAGCAGAAGGTGTTCCGGACCAGCAAGCGGCGTAACCCGGTAACCGGGGCCACCTACCCGTGGCTGATCCCCGGCTCAGGGGTGGTCAACCAGTATTACTTCTATTGCGTCGATGAGGAGTTCGGGCCGGTCTGCGTGAAGTTCTCCGGCTATTTCCCCTATACCGGCCGGCTGATCCTCAACGGCAACGAGTACGCCAAGCGGCAGGCGGCCAAGGCCGGGATCGGGTTCGTGCCGCTGGACAACGCGTTCGCTGCCGTGGAGGACGTGGCTGCGGTCCAGGCGATCTGCGACGGCCTGGACCAGGACGCGATCACGGCGCTGGCCGCCCGGCTGCTGGCTATGCTGTCGTACCCGTTCGCCGCGGAGGACACCGCGGCCGCTGGATCTGGTTGGTGGCCTCGTAGATCTGGGTGGTCCTGGAACCTCGCTGCCCGGCCCCGTCTGCAGGCAAGCCGACCGGATCCCGGTTAGTTCCGGCGCGCCCATCGCGGATCGGCTGGATGCCGTACTGTCGCTAGCGCCACGATCACGGCGGCCACTCGTAGGCAGGCGCGGGCTAGACCCTGGATCGCTGGACCCTGGAGCGCTGACGAACCCGGGGCACGGGGCGTGGCCGCTACATGCGGTCGAGCGGTCACTGTCAGCCAGGAGGAGCGGTTTGACACACCGCTCCTCCTGCCCCGACGCTGTCCGCTATCTGTCCGTGAACCCGTCCCCGGTCCCGCGCATGGCCCACGGCCGCCGGTCCCGGCCGACTCGCACCACGCGCCCAGACACAATCCGCCACTAACATTTCCGCAGCTCAGGCGGCATCTGAAGCGATACCGGCCGAAGCCGGCCCCGGCCGGATCCGGCCCACGCATAGCCCACAGGACGCAGCCAACGGTCTGCGTAACCGCTCCCTTTCACGCCAAAGGCCGGTGAGTCAATCCTGCGTCACCGGCTTTGACCTGCGGAGATGTGTGGCAGGTATTGGGTTCGAACCAACGTAGGCTGAGCCGACGGTTTTACAGACCTCCGGCTAAAACGCTGTGACCTGGGCAGAGCTCGAGGACAACCGCAATCTGGGCACGCATTGGGCAAGCCGTCCCATCAGTGGTCAGTGGTCTGAGCGCGCCACCTGGCCCTGGTGGCGACCGGTAACCGGCGCTCATGTATTCTAGAGCGTACTTGAAATAGAGGTTCAATCCCGCACTAGAGGAGGCGAGTGAGGCGGTCCGAGCTCATCAAGAAGATCAGGCAGGAAGCCAGGCGGCAAGGCGTCGTGTGGAGGCGGGTCGAGGGCGCCAAGCACGACACGTTCTGGCTCGGATCGGTGAAGATCCCGATCCCGCGGCACGCCGAGATCGGGCAGCGGACCACCGAGGACATCCTCCACGAATGCGAAGCTGAGCTAGGGAAAGGATGGTGGCGGAACTGAGGACCTACCATGCCGAGGTCGACCGGGACGGCAAGGTCTGGCGCATCCGCGTGCCCGAGGTCGCCCGCACCACCCAGGCGCGCACGCTGCGCGAGGTCGAGCCGATGGCCCGCGACCTCATCGCCATCATGGACGACATCCCGGCCGACTCGTTCGGCCTTGACGTCACCCTCACCCTTCCAGCCGACGTCCAGGCCGAGCTTGACCGGTCCGCCGAACTCCGAGACCAAGCGGCGCGCAGCCAGGCCCAGGCCGCGCAGTTGGCACGACGCGCAGCACGGCGCCTTCGGGACCAGGGGCTGCCGCTGCAGGACGTCGGCACGGCACTCGGGGTGTCATTCCAGCGAGCCAAGCAGCTGATCGACGAGGCTGACAAGCTCGCAAGCTGACCCGGCGGCGGGGAATCCCAGCGGCGAGCCAGCCCGTAGTGATGTCACTAGAGCAGCGGTAGTGACACCTCGTCGTTGACGTGCGATATCGGCGGTGTCAGTGGCGTAGGAAAGCGCCGCACCTACAGCGCGGCCTCTTGCTCCCGTATCTCGGCGATCAGGGACTCTGGGCTGTCCGCATTGATCGTGGCGATGGGCGATCCTGTCGGCCGCGCACACCAGACGATGCCCTTGGGCTTGAAGGTGCGGACATACCAGATATCCCAATGCGGGTACTTCGGACGCAGTACCCTAGCTGCTGCTCTGCCCAGTCGATCACCGCTCGATTATAGTCCACCTAGTCCACTTGGTCCGGGCTATAGGCCACCTATTCCACCTGGTCAACTAGGGTGGACAGCGTGTCTGATGATCTTGATGACCTCTCAGGAGTCCCGCGATATCTCCAGGTAGCGAGGATGATTGAGGCTGAGATTATCGCTGGACAGTGGGCGCCGGGCCATACGGTGCAGTCGCGCAACCAACTTGCGAGCCGATTCGGCATAGCGCGTGAGACGGCGGCACGAGCGCACGCGTGGCTGGTAACGGCTGGCTACCTCGTAGCCGTCCCTGGTGTCGGGATGGTGGTCACGCCTAAGGAGCGCTGGCCGCACGATGGTCCTAGACAGCCCTAGCGACGTAGTTACTGCACAAACCAGCGACGCTCCGCTGCGCGGAGCGCCGGTAGACTTCGCTGGCCTCAACACGCTTTCCAAGTCTGCACGCCTGGGTCCGGTACAGGTCAAATGGGTCCGTGACCTTGGCTGCCTGTTCCGGGTGATGGACGCCGAACGCCGCAGGACGTAGCTGAATGAGACTAAAATGAGACTAGGACTCTCCCGGCTCGTGGACTGCTGGGCTGGCCACGACGTTCGGGCTTATCCAGTGAGCCCAGGACCACTGGAGGCGGTCAGCGCACCGCACCTCGCCGCCCTGGCCCGTGCCGGGGCGACAGTCATCAACGGCAAACTCTATCGAATGGCCCGGCAAGGGCGCCGAGCCGGAAGCCGCCTAAAGGATCTTCACCCACAGGTCTTGACAATTGCTCCCTAAGTCCTCTCATGGAGAAGAGCCCGTAACGATCTCGGAACGCTCCGCGGCTAGGTTTGGCTCAGTCCGGTTGGCCTGCCGAGGGGGCGGGCGTCCCGGTCAGCACGAGCTTGAGTTCACGCAGGCTCAGGGAGGGTGAGTAACATGTCAACATGGCTTAGCAAGTGGGCGCCCGCGGCCGGGACGCTGGCGGCGGTGCTCGTCGCGATCACATTCTTCGCGCATCCGAACTCGCCAGGCAGTGATGCCACGGGCGCGCAGGTCATCGCCTGGTACCAGAGCCACCACGGGTCGGACTTCGCGTTCGACCTCATCGGGGGCCTGGCCGTGCTGTTCCTCGTGCTGTTCGCGGTGGCACTGGCCCGGCAGGTGCGCACCGGTGATCGCTGGCTGGCCCACGGGGCACTCGCCGGGGCCGTCTTCGGCGGCGTGGGCTTCCTCACTTCCATCGGTTTCGACGCGGTCCTCGCACAGGACCACAACCATCTGACGACCGCGTTGGCCCAGACGCTGAATCTGCTCCAAAACGATTTCTTCCTGCCCATTCTCGTCGGGTTCGCCCTGTTCGGTATCCTGACCGGCCTGGCCGTCGTGGTGGGCCGGATCCTGCCGAAATGGATGGGATGGGTCATGTTCGTGTTCGGCCTGGCCTGCCTGGCCGGTCCCATCGGCTTCTTCGGCATACTGGCGACGATGCTGTGGGTGCTGGTGGCCGGGATCTGGATGGTGAAGCAGGGTCCGCCGGTTCCCGAACGCGCGACGCTGCTGGCCGAGGACCGCGTTACGGTCTGACTCAACCGGGCGGGCGCGGAGCGCTTGCACGGTCATCCGCGCCCGCCACGATCGACCAGCTCATCCATAATGCCGTAGTCATCGGCCTCAACGACGGCTTCTACCGGCACGAAGCTTTGGACCCGTGGCCCCCCGACGGCAGGAACAGTCTGAACGTTTAGCCTGATGAAACCGAGTGGTCAGGGGCAGGATCGAACTGTCGACCTTCTGCTTTTCAGGTGGAGCGGATGCCCAGCTCAGGCCGGACATGCTTGCAGTACGTGGCTATCTACGGCTGCGTCAGGGCGCTGATGACTGCCGTCGTTGCCGTCACGGTTGCCGTCAGAGATACGAGCGGACCTCCCGCTCCCAAGGCGGGGAGTGGAAGCAGTACTGCCGCCGGCCTGGCTGTCCGCTGGCTAACACTTCGGCGGCAGGCTTACCGCGGTGCCTACCTTCGACAGCGGAAGCGGCCAGCAGGTGCATTCGCCCTGGTCAGATACATAACTCGTCCGGGCGTTCATCACCACCGAGTAGTCGGTGTCAGGCCGGGCTGGCGGCGTGTAGCCGGATGGAACGCTATGGTTCCAGTGAATCGCCTCGGCATGGACCTCGGCGACCCAGACCAGGGTCTGGGGCGGCATTCCGTAACTGATATCTCCCTGCGACTCGACCGGCTCGCCCTTCGCGTACGTGGTGAGAACCAGGTGCACCTGCTCGGGGCCGGTGAAGAATCCCGGGCTCGCTTTCCCGATGGCCAGCCTGCATGCCTGTGCGGCTGACATGACGCGGGGCGCCAGATTCTGGCTACACCCGGAAAGTAGCAGCACCGGGATGAAGATCATCCACATCCAGCTGGACCGCTTGTTCATCGGGGCCACCTCCCGGCGTCATCGTCTTAGACGCTGGAAGGGGATGACGCGTTTCCAGCTACGGGCCTCTCCACCGGTGTACCCTCACGGCCGCTGCCATCGTTGCCGATTTAGTTACTCGGCCTGCTACCCGCCTCACCAATCGGCGTACGGCCGCTGGCGTTGCTCGATGTGATGGTCATAATCCCGGTGCTCGACCACCTGGCCCTGGTCATCGAAGCGCAGCACACTCACCCCCGCATAGCTGAGTTCCAGGCCTTGCTCAGTCCAGCTGGCCAACCACTCGACCGCGGCCCGGCCGCCCGAGACAACCGGCGGGCCGAACCAGCACTCGATATCCTCCTCGACCACGAAGTTGTCGGTGAGATAGCGGCGGACACCAGCCAGGCCCACGCCCGGCTGACGGAACGGGGTCGAGTGGTGCACCGCGGTATCGGCGTACAGCGCGGCGATGGCCTCGACATCACGCTGCGGCCAGGCGTGCGACCAGGTGTCTGCCCAGCGGCGGGCGGCAGTCTCAGCATCCATGCCAGTGATTGAAGCAGAACGCTGACGGTCCGCAGGCTCAATCTTGGTCACGATGGGAGAGCAGCAAGGCGACATCAGCCAGTACAGCCGAACCGGTGAGATCTTGATCCAACCTCAGCGGCCCGCCCCTGGTCACCAGGAAACAGGACCGCGTTCGTCCCTGGCCTCCCCTTCCTTCGTCGCTGCTTCTTTCCTACGGCCCCGGCCCTGCGATCACAGGAGCCCGGACGGGCGTCATGTCTCGCCCAGCTCAGCCACTTGTGTGCGTGGTCATCCGGGATCAGGTGGTCGTTGACCGCGATTACCCGTCTCTTACCGCTTCATCGGACGCACGTAGCGGGCACACCATAGGTCGCTGGGTTATGAGCAGGCCGAGCGCTGTCGCAGCTCGTCCCGGCCTGTCGCTCACACCCGTGCTGGCCTCGGCCGACGACGCCGTGCAGTCTCGGCCTGTCTCACCACGTTCGGCTCGTTCCGAGGTGTCTTGGTCACAATCACGGTCACAAGGGCCCGTACGGACGTAGGCGAATGAGACCAGCAATGAGACTAGGCCACCAAAAGGTGCCATAGGCGTGACGGTCGCAGGTGCCAAGGGAATGGCTGTCGGGCTGGCTCGCCCTCGTGCCGGTGGCGTCGTAGCATGGTGGCCTTACCCAGTGGTTAAGGGGGTGCAGGTGATGTCGCTGTATGAGCGGCTCGGCGGTCTGGCTGCGATCACCGCGGTGGTGGATTCCTTCGCGGCCCGCTGCGCCGGCGATGACAGGATCAACGGGAAGTTCGCGCGGACCGACATCCCGCGGCTCAAGAAGATGCTCGTCGACCAGGTGTGTGAGGCGGCAGGCGGCCCCTGTACCTACACCGGCCGGGGCATGCGGGAAGCACACGACGGGATGGGGGTCACGGCCGGGGAGTTCGACGCGCTCGTCGAGGATCTGGTGGTGACGCTCGGCGAGTTCGACGTCCCCAAG
The DNA here is from genome assembly GCA_963808615.1 of uncultured Actinomycetota bacterium. Taxonomy (GTDB): domain Bacteria; phylum Actinomycetota; class Actinomycetes; order Streptosporangiales; family Streptosporangiaceae; genus Palsa-504. The sequence continues at coordinate 776,158 of CAWEGV010000012.1, read as the reverse complement.
ACGGAGCAGGAACAGCTGCTCGGCCTGCTTGGGCCGATGCGCGGTGACATCGTCGAGGTCGAGTCGCCGCAGACGGGGACGCCGCTTCCTGACAGCTACCGGGCTGCGCCCGCTTTGAGCTGATCGGCGTGGCTCGCTAGGAGGCGTCCGCGCGACCAGCCTAACCCCCTCGATGTGAACTAGTGCCGAGCCGGTCGGTGAGGGTCGTTGGGGCAGGTCGAACGTTGCTGGCGGCCTGTGGTTGTCGCTCAGCGTCGCTCGCGTTGCTGTACTTGCCTGCTGTACTTCTTTCCGCTTGGCTGCCCCAGATCAGGGCTTATTCTGCGGGGAATGGACAGGAGCCGCTGCAGGCCGAGCATCGATCTGCTGCGGCTGCTCCTCCCACTCGTTCACCTGCTGCGGCCGTGCGGGCTGCCCATCGGCTTGCTGCTCGCACACGACCGTAGGAAGTAGCTCGCTTGGTGTGTCCTGTGCCATCTCTGACCGAAACCGCTCGATGAGGGAAGGAACATCCTTCGACTCCGAGTAGCTAAAGGGCCGCCGAACAAGAGTATTGACCACTTGCCACATGTGGCGTTCGTCATCGAAGCTGGCAGGTACCTTCAGGCCGAATGCTGCCGCGACCCCTGCCCGGCCGTGATCAACTACCGCGCGGAATGCCGCATCCCAGTCATCGGTGGTCCGCACCGCCAGCCAGTAGCACGCGACGGCCAGTAGCATGCCGATCCCTGCGGCCAGCCAGAGCCGGACAGTCATCTGACCAGCAGTGCCCGCCGTCACGCCCGCGAGCAGTAGAGTACTCACGCCGCCGTAGAGCAGGCAGACGAAAAAATCAACATTGGTGCGCGCATTGTCGACGGCGGCGACTGCAGGCGCGGGCGCGGCCGCCGTAAGGTCGCCCCACAGCAACTGGGCGTCAAGCTTGTACCGGTCACCGGCATAGGTCTCGAAACGCCGGATGGCGTTGCCCAGCATGGTGGGTGCGATCTGGATATCCGCGACTGGATACCGCGCGGCACGTTCGTACAGCAAGCCGCGCCGGACCGCCTTATCGGTGGCCACCTTCTCCTGCTTGGCCACCAGCTTCGCCCGGCGTTTGCGGTGCTTCCTGATCCGATATTCGGCGAGCGGTGGCGGCCACAAAACGTAACCTTCAAGTATCCGGTACAGAGTCGTCCGCATAGCGGCCAGGACAAGACCGGCCACCGCGGCGATAGCCAGCAGGGTTAGTTGCCGCGTGGCGGCCGGTTCGGCGAGAAAGGTGTGGATCGCGGTAAAGCGATTCGGTGCAGCGGGCAGCACGACGCCAGTGATGAGCTGCAGGCTCAGGAAGGCAGGCAGGATCCATCCCACGACCAGCGACCAGCCGCCCCCGAATACCCCTTTGACCAGGTCCGTCATGCGGATGCCTGAGCCTTACAGGTCCAACTCCAGCTGGCCCGGGCCCGGGCTCGGACCCATATAGGCAGCCCGTTCGCCCCGCCCGGATGCGTATAGCTCGGCGGCGGCGGACTTGATTCGCGCCGCGCTTGTTACTCCGCCGGTCAGGTCGAGCAAGTCCCCGGTCGTGACAGTCCAGCGGATGTTGTGCCCGGCGCTGGCGTCGTGCAACTTGAGGTCGAGGTAGTTGCCCGAGTCGTCGAGGCCGACATCCACGACATGGACCGCAGCCTGGTCGACGTCGTAGTGCAGCACAGTCCCACGTAGGGCATGTGCAATGTCCTCTGGTTCCACGATGGCACCCCCCTAGTTCTCGGTATCCTAATCACTCCATACTGCCCGCCAGGGCGCCTGGGGGCCAGAAGCTGCGTCGGGTTGCAGTGCGATCGCGGTGGTTCAATCCCCCACACGCCTTTCCAAGCCATGCCGTCCGGGGAACGGTCGTGCCACGTGAAAAGGGCATGCCTAGGGCCCGACACCCTGTACGAGGTCGCGCTGCTGGATGGGGGCACGATGGGTTTCAGCCAAGCTTGAGGGTCGCTAACTGCGGTTAGGCCAGACGGTCGGATGGCTGGGAACCCCTTTCCGGTCAGTCTGCGGACGTGCGTTCGCGGCAGGTCAGCGCGGTCTGTGACCTGGAGCTGCGGCATAGTCCGGCGTGCGGACGCTGTTGAACCGCGGCGAATGAGACCAGAACTGAGACCGGCGCGGCCCCGTCCATAAGGGTGTTCAAGAGCGTTCCCTGCATCCGCCCGGGTACCGGTCGCGATGAGAGAGCAGCCAAGCCACATCAGCCAGTAACGGCGGAACCGGTGAGATCTTGACTTAACTTCGCCTGGTGACTGCGGCCACCAGGAGGCAGGACCCGCGAACCCGCTCCGGCTCCCCGTCGCTGTCGGTGGTGATCCTCACTCACTTGGTCACTCGCTACGCGACCTGCTACGGCCGTAATCATGCTGTGACCTGCATGGCATTGTCAGCCGGTCTTTCTGCCACGACCAGCCCCGGCCGACTCATCGGCCGGGGCTTCCGGTGTGCTCGGGAAGTAGCAGTCGTTCACCATCATCGCGCGGCGGACTACCGGCACAGACGACTGGTTGGGTCTGCCCTGTTAGGGCAACGGGATCGTGTTGAACACACCCCACGGGGTGACCGCACCCGCCCCGTTGATGCTCTGCTGCCCGATGATGCCCGGTATGTAGGCGTCCTTGATGAATAGGTACAAGGGCTTGCCCTTGTAGGTCACCTGGCGGGTGCCGTCCGGCCTCACGACGACTCCGAGCGCGTGCTGTTCGACGCCCGGCCCGGCTTCAGGTTGCCCGGAGGTGAGCACCGGCGGCCAGATCAGGGCACAGAAGCTCTGGCAGGCCCGGGCGGTTTCGTTGCTCAAGGTGTAGACGGGGAAGCTTCCATGGGGCAGGAGGGAAAAGTCATTGTCCATCGATGCCGCCAGCACCGTGGCGCCGTTGACCGTCTCAGCCCGCATTTGCAGCCGGCCAGGCGCGGGATTCCCTCGACCTGGCTGGACCAGGTACCAGGTGCCGGTGGGACTGACCACTGGGTCGAACAGGTTAGCCCCGTCCGTTTGCCCCGGCGTCTCGTCCAAGAAGAATCGGTACAGCGGCAGACCGGCGTAGGTCACCTGCTGCACGCTCTCGCCAGAGAGCACGTCGGTGCGGGTCACCGTCCCCAGGAGGGCGCGGTTAACCCCCGGCCCGGCGATGGGGGCGCCCTTGGTCAGCAGCGCTGGCCACAAGACGGTGTCGCACGGGTGCCCTATCGCGTTTGGGCCGTCGCTACACGCAAAGGAAGCCAGCCCAAAGGTCAGCGAATGGAGCTGGTCTGACGTGAGCAGGTACAGCGAGCAACCGGCGTTGGCACCCGAACCGACGACCAGCACCCTGCCAAAGGATGTCGATGCCGTCGCCACGGTCGCAGGGCCGGTCGGGGCGCTGGTGACGGGGGTGGCGCAAGTCCGAGAACTACCCTGCGCGCTCGCGGGTGAGCTGAACTGGGAGGCCACGGCAACGAGACCCAGGGTGAGCAGGGCGGCTGTGGCAGTACCCGCAACAACCCTTCGGAACCGGCGAGACGACATCATCATGACCTCCAAAACCCTTCCCGGCTCGGTGACCCGAGGATCACCACTAGAACGGACAGGGTCGTGAGCGCTGCAAGACCGCACGGCCTGAGCCGGTTCACCGACGGCCTCCCTCACGCCACCTTGTGGTGCCGAGCGGAAATGGTAGCGTCCTGGCGAGGCTGGCGGGAATACGTCGACCGACGTATTTTTCGAAGAGGTGGTGAGGATGCGCGCAGACCGCCGCGAGGCACTGTTGGACTTCCTGCTGGAGGCGGTCGCGGAAGAGGGCGCTGCGGCGTTTCCTAAGCACGTCCTGGCTGGCATGCGGCGGGTGGTTCGGTGCGAGACGGTCTCCTATCGCGAGTGGAGTCCGGAGGAGCTGTCGGAGTTCTCCCTTGCCGCCGATGAGCCGGAGGCGACCTTGCGGGTCTGGGGCGCGTACCCGCAGATCAGGCAGGACGATCCGCTCGGCGGCGGCCCGGGGCCCACACTGGATTGGAGCCCGTTGCCCGACCGCGACTGGCTGGGGCGAGCTCTTGCGATTTCCGACTTCATCAGCGACCGCGAGTTCCGCCGCCGGGGACTGTACGCCGAGATCTGCAAGCCGCTCAGCGTGCGGGCCGTGATGAAGGTGTTCCTGCCCACCGGCGGCGCGACCGGCGCAGGGCTTGTGTTCGACACGACCAGGAGCAGGTTCACCGAGAGTGACCGCCTCACCCTGCAACGCCTCGTCCCGCACCTGGTACAGCTCCGGCGCAACGCGTACGCCCGAAAGACCTATCTAGACGATTACGGCTAGTTCGTGGGCTGAACTTACATCTGAGCTGCGAATACTGGTGTTCGCGTAACCTGGCGTGTCGTCACTAAATATGACCGCGTGCCGGGCTGGCTTCTGCTACGATCACCTGCATGGCAACCGGTTCCGGCGCGGTGCACGTGACCACCCAGCGTCGCCACTACACGGGGAAAGACGGCCGGGAACGGGTCTACGAGACCCACCTGCTGCGCCGGTCCTGGCGCGAGGACGGCAAGGTCCGTAACGAAACGGTGGCGAACCTGTCCAGGCTGCCCGCCGAGACCATCGAGCTGATCCGCCGCTCGCTGGCCGGGCAGCGGTTCCTCCCGGCCGCCGCCGCAGCGCAGGTGGCCCGGTCGCTGCCGCACGGGCACGCCGCCGCGGTGCACGCGATGGCCCGCAGGCTCGGGTTCCCCGCGCTGCTCGGCCCGCCCGGCCCGGACCGGGACCTGGCCTACGCGCTGATCGTCTCCCGGGTGCTGCGCCCGGCCTCCAAGCTGTCCACGATCGCCTGGTGGGACGACGTGACGCTGGGGCCGGACCTGGGCGTGGCCGGCGCGTCCACCGACGAGGCGTACGCGGCGATGGACTGGCTGGTTTCCCGCCAGGACGACATCGAGAAGGAGCTGGCCCGCCGCCACCTGCGCCAGGGCGGGATCGCCATGTTCGACCTGTCGTCCTCCTGGGTGGAAGGAAGCCATTGCGAGCTGGCCGCGTTCGGGTACTCCCGGGACGGCAAGAAGGGAAAGGCGCAGATCGAGTACGGGCTGCTCACCGACCCGGACGGCCGGCCGGTCGCGGTGCGGGTGTTCGCCGGGAACACCGGCGACCCGAAGACCTTCCCCCAGGCCGTGCAGGCCGTCCGCGGCACGTTCGGCCTGCAGCAGATGATCATGGTCGGGGACCGGGGCATGATCACCTCCGCGCGGATCAAGGACCTGCGGACGATCGAGGGCATGGCGTGGATCACCTGCCTGCGCGGCCCGGCGATCCGCAAGCTCATGGACGGCGGGCCCTTGCAGCTGTCCCTGTTCGACGAGCAGGATCTCGCCGAGATCAGCTCCCCGGACTACCCCGGTGAGCGGCTGATCGCCTGCCGCAACCCGGTCCTGGCCGCCGAGCGCGCCCGCAAGCGCGACGACCTTCTCCAGGCGACCGAGGAGGACCTGGGCAAGATCGCCGCCCAGGTCGCGGCCGGGCGGCTGAAGGACCCGGGCAAGATCGGCCTGAGGGCCGGGCGGGTGCTGAACAAGCGGAAGATGGCCAAGCACATCCTCCCCGATATCGGCGAGGGCCGCCTCACCTGGCAGCGCGACCAGGCCTCCATCGACGCCGAGGCGGCCACCGACGGGATCTACGTCATCCGCACCCCCGTCCCCGCGGACACCCTCGACGCAGCCGGCACCGTGACCGCCTACAAGGGCCTGTCGGCCCTCGAACGCGACTTCCGCTCCATCAAGGCCGACGACCTGGACCTGCGCCCCATCTTCCACCGGCTCGACAACCGCGTCCGCGCGCACGTGCTGATCTGCACCCTCGCCTGCTACCTCACCTGGCACCTGCGCAAAGCCTGGGCACCGCTGACCTACGCCGACGAGCACCCGCCCGCCCGGGCCAACCCCGTCGCCCCGGCCCGCCGGTCACCATCAGCCGACGCCAAAGCCGCCCGCAAGACCGGGCCCGGCAGACAGCCGATCCGCAGCTTCCGCGACATCATCGACCACCTGGCCACCCTGACCCGCAACGACCTGCGCTACGCCGAGGTGACCATCCCCGCCCTCGCCGAACCCACCCGCACCCAGCGGCGCGCGTTCGACCTCATCAGCGCGGCCATCCCGCTGACCCTGAACACCACGTAGACACCACAAATCCGGCGCCCGGCCGCAAACGCGCAGCTCAACCCCCGATCTCGCTACCTCGGCAAACGTAACTTCGGTCTAGAGCTTATAGATGTCACCGCAGCGGCCCGGGTGAGGCTACAGCGCCTTTCGCCACGCGAACGCGTCGTCCTCACCCGGGCCGCGGCAGGCGAGACCAACAGCGTGATCGCAGAGGCGCTGTTCGCCAGCCCCGGGACCATCCGCAAGCACCTTGAACACATCTACGACAAGCTCGAAGTCCGCAACCGGGCAGAAGCGACCGCGATCTTCACCCAAGAGCGAGTCGTCAAAGACACCATGGTCCAGACCCTCGGTAGCGGGCAGACACTCGCCTAGTTGAGGAAGATCCCCGCGTCGGTGCAGCCGCGGTGGCCCCCGGCAGTCCGCATACGGGCGCGGGCCAGGCACCGGTTTCACGAACGGCGACATGAGCGCAGAAAGAGCTCCGACCTCCGATGCTTGCGACCCGACCGAGGCTCCTTCTCTGCTTGTTCGAGCAAGGCGCGAACGCGGCGACGTATTCGTTGGCCTTACCTTCCCTGACGGTGACGCGGGCGACGATCGCAACGTGTGACACTGATCCTTCTCGTGACCGATCTGCCTTGACAATAGTTACTACGGCCTTCTGATCCGTAGACTGTGTCGCGTGCACCCGCTACCTGCCCATTTCGCTGCTGACCTGCCGAAACGGTACTCACTGTTGCGCAGTAGGCGGCAGTGTTGAGCGTTGCGGGCGGCCAAAAAGCGGCCACCAAGCCCGGGGTAACTTCGACTTACCCCCTCGATGCGAACTACCGGTGCGCGCCAAGACGAGTAATTGTCAATACCTATGGATCAAGATCTTTTAGGCGGCTCCCGGCTGGGCCGCCTCGGCGGCCTCGTCCTCGGGGCGTTCGACGAGCTTGCCGTTGACCAAGGTCGCCCCGGCGCCCTCGACAGGGACCGACGCCGCATGGGCTCCCTACAAGCTCGTAAGCACTTCTCGGACCTCGACCGTCCGGAATGTGGTCCCGGCAGGGGCCCCTAGCGGCGCCGCGCCCACCCGAAGCGGTTCTGCCGCCCGCTTGGCTGCCTCTTCCGAGTCAAATAGCACCACGGCGACCCCTCGGCCGTCTTGGGCGTTCAGCCAGTAGCCAGCGCGGGCCCCAGCATCTCGGAGCCGCGGCACAGCCCCGCGCTCAATCGACTCTCGGTGCAGTTCAGCCTGGGACTCGTCCGCGTTCACCTCTATGAATAGTGCATGCATGATCTTGCCCTCCTGGTCACTCTGGCCGGCGCTCGAGGTGCCGGATACCGATGAAGCTAGTCCCAGCCCAGGTGCCCCACAAGAGCACTGGCTAAGGCAGTCATCCGTCAGGCGGTTGAATCTGGATGGCCGGAGCCCAAGGCGCTCGATGCGGCAGCGCTAGGTGCAGTAGGTCATAGCGTCTGAGCTGGTGTTTTCAGGTGTGCGCCCCGACCGACTCGAACACGGGACCCACTGCTTAGGAGAACACTTCATAGTCAGCGCTGACCTGGACATGCCCAGCTCAGAGATCGTTTGCAGTGCCTTTGAGTGACTGCTCATGACCACAGTCCTCCCCTCGTCATGGCACATATGTGGCACGGGCTCGGGCTCCGGGCTGATGCCCGCTCACGGCTTCGGAAGCAGTGCGCCGACTTCCCTCTTTCCTGCGAGAACCGTAGTGGCCTGCCATGCTCCTCATATAGTTCTCTACATGCCAGCCTCTCCCAGGGGGAAAGCTCCTTGGACCACCAGCCTCGGGGTGCACGCCAGCGTAGAGCGGCATCAAGCTTGCCGGGAACTAACGTGAAGTGGATCTACCCCATGAAGTTGAGTAACTTCAGTTACTCAGGCTTTAGGAGGGCGGATGAACCAGGCGGAGAGAGACCACATCCAGCACGAACTCCAAATCGCGGCGAACGAGATCTTCGCTGGCGGATACGCCCCGTCGATTGCTGCAAACGACGACGCCCTGGAGCAGCCGGGCCAGCTGATGCCCAGGCTCGTCTTCATAGATCCCGCCGACCGCGGCGAGATCCGCATCCGTCCCCGCAGGTCGCCAACGACCAGGACGTTCCGCTGGCCGTCGCCCCCCGCTCAACCAGTTCCGGAACGACCTGCTGGAGCGGTGGCCCGAGATCCGGTACATCGAGGTGATGCACGAAGACGACAACGGCCAGCGGACGGCCGGTAACGTCCGGTTCGTCGAGGACGGCCGCGAGGCCGCCGATGCTGAATTCACCCACGTGATGGTCCGGCAAGACGCCGGAGCTGGACGTTGACACGCTGATCGCCGCGAGCATCGCGAACAACCGCGCGGAAGCCATCCGCTGGCCCGACCGGATCCGCGACCGCCCCGCCTACGAGCAGTTGCGGGAGCACACCCGCGACATCGACCGGCTCAAGCGCGAGTTCTAACGCGGGCTCCCCGGATAGTCCAGTCTGGTCCACAGGTCCGCGACGGCCGACTATCAGCTCGGGACTGGCTTGTCATGCCTTGCCGACCACAGTATTTGCAGTTCAGAGACTATTTGCGTTGTCCGTGAGTGTCCGCTACAGACCATCTCAGACCGTGCTACCGGGCACGCAACGGGCACGTCCGGTCTGGTCCGCAGCCACGCTACTGTCCGGTCTCGGCCAGTATGCGCGTCGATGCGGGCCTGATCTTCTGCCAGGCGGACACGCTTGGCTGGGTCGGCCTGCGCCTCGCGCCGGGCCTGCGCCTGGCGTTGGGCGTGTTCGCGGTAGCGGGCCATGGAAGCCTGGTACTCGGCGTCGGTGTCCCGCGCTGCTTGCCGGACAGCCCGGATGAAGTCTTCGAGTTGACCTCGCGGGACGTCGAACCTGATCCGCCCGTATGGGTCGATCCCCATCTGGCCCTGGTTCCAGCAGAGACGCACCCGATGATGGAACTCCCTGAACCAGGGGTGCTCGCCCGGGCGGTCCTTCCACGGGCTCGCCCGGCTGCAGCCGACGGTGATCTCCAGTTCGACCAGTCCTTCGCCGGGCTCGTTGATGGCGCGGATCCCGGTGACCGTGCAGGGATCGTCCCCGAGGGCATCTGGGGAGTTGACCATGCCGTTCATTCTGCCTGATGCGCTGGCCGAGGACCGGAACGCGCTACCTACTGCTAATCCGGACTCACGCGGTTGCGAACAGTACCCGTGCCCGGCACTAACCGCTTTCGATTACCTTCTTCAGCTCGGACAGCATCGCGGCCCAATTATCCCGCGAATGCGCCATCTCTTCCTCGCTAGCATTGTTGTCCTCGCTGAGTGACACATGGGTTCCCTCGCCACGAGGTTCAAGTACGTATGTCAGGGTGTGATAGTTCTCGGGCACATCGTCCTGCCCGCTCAAGGGACTGAAGTGCGTAACGACGAGACGACGCTCAGGCTCTACCTCGACGACTTGGCCCTTGTCCTGGTAGGCCCTTCCCTGGTATTCACCCTTCCAGACGATTGTGCTGCCTGGCTTCCAGTCGGTTTCCACTTCGGATCCGAACATATACCGCTTGATCTCGGCCGGATCAGTCAAGGCCGACCACACCCGCGCGGGCGAAGCGATAACGTCGGTCTCTGCGATCGCATCGATCCAGGTCCACGGCTCTTGCTCCTCCCGGCGAACACACGCTGGTGATCGCACACTACCCCACCTCGCCTGGGGTATTCCGGGCGATGACGCGCCAAGCCTGGGCCCGTTGCTAAAATCCGCCTCTGCAGGGACCTTAAGCCTGCTTGCGCACCAGCTACGTTCCGCGGGTCGGCCAGACAGTGTTTCCGGACGCAATGTATGCGGGGGTCGGCCCGGGCCTGGCCTCTGGCCGTCATGCCGTTGGGTCGGCAGAGATAGATTCCCTGGCTGGTTGGCGCTTTGGGCTAGCGGGGCGGGCGCGTACAGTCAGCTGGCCATCCCCTGATCTGACCTCTTCTGTATCAGGGAACGCTATCGACCGCTCTTGCCTTCGTGTTCTCATCATGAGCTGCGATTTATGGTCCGCTGACGTCCATGGACGTATGTCGTTGTTGAGGTCGGTTGTTACTCAGTTGGTTACTCGCCATCGGCACCGACGTCAGCTCACGACTCGCGAGGTGGCAGGTCGGCAGTCCGTCTAGCTGGCAGGATAGCGGCCTTTATGAAATACAGGTCATGTCCAGTATTTACGTGCCGCCAATATAGATTACTAGCATGGGCTTTTATTAAGAGTTATCCGGAAGCTCAGGTAAAACCGCTGGAGCCCTTTGCTGGCAGAGTGAGGACTAATACAGAGCCCAGTGCCCTGCTCGCCCTTCCCCGGGTAGAGGTAGCCGCGGTAACTGCAGCCGTTCGAGACGTACAGCGGGGGTGGCGTCAGGTTTCCCTGATTCCCGGGAGTGCACAGATGGCCCTTTATCGCCACGCATCCTTTTCGATATGTGGTGAAGCGGTGTGGCACGATAGGGCACTGGGTCAGCGGGATGGCAGAGGTCCCCGGAGCAAGGTGACTCGCGTGAGCAACTGCCGCAGCCGGGGCAGCTGCCGCAGCCGGGGCAGATGAAATCATTAGGCCAGTCGCGGCAGCGGCCAAGACCACTGCGGCGGCGAACGCCCGGATTCGTTTCATGGCTTGCCTCCAAAATTAGGTCTACGAGGTAGCACCGACAGGCCGGGTTACCTACCTACACCACCCGATCGTCTCGCGAAAGCGAGCTAAATCTCGACTCCGTAATGGCGATCGTGCGGATGAAGCCAGCCGTAGTTTCCGCTGATCTGGTGTGAGCTGTGTCCATGATCTTGGACAGTTCCTCAGGTTGTTGATCATTGTTGCGGCTGGAACTCTGTGATCGTCTCGGCTGGGTGCGGTACCCCATGGCGCTTAATGATCAGCCCAGGCGATCCTGTCGCTGTAGCCCTACGGTCTAGACCGGTTCTTTACATCTCATGACTGTTAGCGTAACGCGATGACGCAACGCGTGCCAGGGGCCCGAAGACGGTGATATTCGGCGCGCCCCTGCTTCTCGCCCGTCCTCCTGATAGCGCTTGAATAGGGAGGTTCGCCGCGCGCCTATCGGGCCGGGCCTTCGGCTTGGCCCTCGCCAGCGGACCGCTGGGCTGGCATAGACTCCAGAGCTCAAGGGTGGGCGCTTGCGCCCATCGCCTTGGCGACGCGACCGGAGGGAGCGCCCTTGACGCTGGAGGGGCCAGCCCGGATAATGCGCGGCGTTCCGGCCCGGTGGCTGTGGCCTTTCATCCGGTTGCCGACGTACTCGGCGATGACGGACCGGCCCGGCCATGGTGCTCGCGGAGCGCAGCAGCGCGTTACGGCGGGGTCCGCTGCGGCCGGTCCCGGGGCCAGCGGCGCGCGGCAGCGGCCGCGCCGTGCGCTCCCGCGTAAGAAGGAGCGGGCGAGGCTGCCCCCCACCTCGGCGAGTCCCCGCTACCCCGCCCCCCGTCGCGTCACTCCCCGCTCTTCACCTCTCCGTGCACGCCGCGCATCCTCGCGAGTCGCAGCCTGGGCCGTCGGCCTGGCGCGCCGAAGGTGCGCCCTTGAATACGTATAGGAAGTTCTCACAAATCGGACAACATGCGTTGTCGACGCCGCGAGTACGACGATTTCCGCCGGTCAAGCGGCCATCTCGGGACGCCGGCGATCGCGAGAAGCCCGGCAACACATGTTTACGAGTCCCGGTTGATGCTTTACACCCGCCGTCCTGGCCCGCGGATGAGTCATGCGCCGTCGCGGTGGCGGCGCTGATAGTGCTGGCGGGCCGCCTGCCGGGTCACGCCGAGTTGAGCGGCGATCTCCGGCCATCCGATCCCGAGGCCGACGGCGTGGTCGACCAGCGCGGCAAGCTCCGCCTCTGCCTCCTGCTGCGCAACCCGGGCGCGCCTGATCCGCTCCAGCACCTCGGAGGGTGACATCCGGGAAGCCTGCTGCGCCTCGGCGGGCGGTTCCACTGGCGCTGGCCGCCGGTCGGGCTGTGCCTGCTTGGCTCTTGGGCTCGACCGGCGCTTGGACTTGCTCATGCGTTCTAGCATGCGGGCCAGGTGTGACAGTTCGGGTTGCTGCTGGCCCCCCGCCCCGCCACGGATAGTTTGCCGCTGTCAGCCCTTCGGCAGGAATTGTGACTTAGGTCACATATCTCCGGGCTTGGTGGCCGCAGACGAGCGATAACGGACTTCTATGGTCGTCTGCGAACGGAACGCTTTCGCGGCCTAGCGTGTCGCAGTTTGCGTTGAGCGGGCGTTAGCCGCACAGTGGATACCAGAGCCGAGCAAACATTGCCGAAGGTGCCAGGCTGAAGCCCGGGGGCACCGGCATTACCCAGATCGCCGTTCCGGCGAGGGACTAGGCACCCGCATTTCTCCACGGGGTTTCATCCCCGGTCAACTCTCCTATCGCCCGTAGCAAAGCGCCTGACATCTGCTTCCTGTGTGCCGGGGACAAGCAGGGGCCGACCGTTCGCGGAGCCCGTTGGCGGGGCGGCACTCCCCGCCGCGCGGAGTGACGCGTCCTGGCGAGGAATGCACTGCTGCCTGGTCCCCACCCGGAAGGAGAATCACCATGGACAAGCGGCTGCGTTGGCCGGTTCGGCGCCCCGAGCTGGACCACCAGCGCGACGGTGAGGCTGGGAGGCACCGTCATGCCCGGCGCTGATCAGCTCCGCGGCTCCCGAGAGCGGGACAAGCTCACCATCGCGGAGGTGTGCGCCGATCTCGGGATCAGCCGCCGGACATTCTACGAATGGCGGGCGAAAGGCAGGGCGCCCAGGTGTATCACGCTGCCGAACGGGAGCCTGCGCGTCCGCCGCTCCGAGTATCAGCGGTGGCTCGCCGCCCGTGAGGAAGCCGCCTGATGACTGACGGCACGACCTACGACGTCCGGGTTTACCGGACGGAGGTCTACAAGGGTGCCCGGGTGACCACGTACAAGGTTCGCTGGAAGACAGATCGTCGGCTATGGAAGGAAGGCTTCCGCAACGCCGCGCTGGCCGACAGCTTCCGTAGTTCCCTGCTGACAGCGGCCCGCAAAGGGGAGGCATTCAGCCTCAGCACCGGCCGCCCGGTGTCGTGGAAGCGTGATGAGTCCTCCCTAACCTGGTACGCCCTGACCCTCGATTACGCCGCAACCAAGTGGCCCTACGCCGCGCCCAATCACCGTAAGTCGATCGCCGAAGCACTCACCGACGCCACCGAGGCAATGCTCGTCAGCGGCGAGAGCTACTACCCTACCGAGGACATCCGCCGAGCCCTGCGGACCTGGGCATTCAGCGACCGGCTCCGCGGTGCGATCGAACCGCCCGAAGACCTGGCGGCCGTCGTGCTCTGGCTGCAGAGCGCCACCATCCCGGTGACCGAACTCACCCACCCTGGGACCGGCACCGCCCGGTGCCGCGCACTGCTCGGCCGATAAGCCGCAAGCAAGACGGGACCGCCGCGGCAGCAAACACCGCCAACCGCAAACGGGCCGTGCTCAACAACCTCATGCAGTACGCGATCGAGATCGGTGCCGTGCCCGCCAACCCGCTCAAGGCCGTCAAGTGGACTCGCCCGCGGACCCTCAAGACGGTGGACCCGCGGGCCGTGGTCAACGGCGACGAGGCGCGGCTGCTGCTCGTGGCCGTTGGCCAGCAGGACCAGCGCGGCGAGCGAATGGTCGCCTTCTTCGGCTGCATCTACTACGCCGCGCTGCGGCCAGAGGAAGTCGTGGACTTGCGCCTCGGCAATCTCGTCAACCTTCCCGACCAAGGATGGGGCGAGCTGCTCCTGACCAACTCCGAGCCCCGCAGCGGCACGTGGTGGACCGACAGCGGATCAGCCAGGCAGCGCCGCGAGCTCAAGCACCGGCCACGCGGAGAAACCCGTCTCGTGCCTCTTCATCCGGAGCTGGTCGCACTCCTCACTCAGCACCTGAAGAAGTACCCGCCCGGCCCGGCTGGGCGCATCTTCACCGGCCCCCGCGGCGGCATCTTCAACGACCGGGCCTACCTCAAGATCTTCCACAAAGCACGTGCCGTCGCATTCACGAAGAGCGAGTCCGCATCATTGCTGGCCAGACGGCCCTATGACCTTCGCCACGCAGCGTTGTCGACATGGCTCAACGCTGGAGTGCCAGCGCCGCAGGTCGCCGAGTGGGCGGGCCACAGCGTGGATGTCCTGCTGAGGGTCTACGCCAAGTGCATCTCCGGCCAGCAGCACGAAGCCAAGCGCCGCATCGAGGAAGCCACTCAACCCGCGAGGACCAGTAGCTGACGACCCGCGGCGGCTCAAACTTGGGCACGTATTGGGCACAGCAGCCCGCATACGAGTGCCCGGAGCCGCCTGCCGCCGCACATGACCAAACTAGGTCCTGAGCCGCATCTGACCAGCTCAGGACTTATTTCGGGTGGTGGTGGCAGGTGTTGGGTTCGAACCAACGTAGGCTGAGCCGACGGTTTTACAGACCGTTACAGCTCACGTTAGACCGTCATCGGTGACCTGCGGTGACGCCCGGCGCCTTGATCGAAGATCGCCTCCCATCCCACGTATGTCCCAGGCGGCGAAGATCGGGATTCAGCGGAGTTGGCTCATTCACAGAATGCTTCTCGCCACAGGTCATAGCCTGCGTTCTCGTAAGACGACTTCCGCCAGCCGACGAAGTGGGTGACCAGCTTTGGGACCAGGCAGACTCCACGCGCTCATCGACGGCATCTTCGCCATCGCCCTGACCCTGCTGGTCTTGGACCTGCCCAAGCCTGCCCACTCCGCCCGGCTCGTCCACGATCTGCTCAGCACGTGGCCGTCGTACGTGGCCTACCTAGTGTCGTTCATCACGATCGGGATCTTGTGGATCGAGCATCACGGGATGATGAGCGCTGTCCGCGGCATCAACCGGCGGTTCCTGGAGCGGACGCTGATCTTCTTGCTGTTCATCTCCATAATTCCGTGGCCAACCGCGCTTGCCGCGGACTACGCCGACCAGGCTATGCCCGAGGCGCGGGCGGTGGCGGTCCTGTACGCGGCGACGATGCTCATGATGGGCCTGACATTCGCATGGGGATGGAGCTACCTGGCGGCCCATCCGGAACTGGTCGCCGAGCCTGCTCGCCCTGCCTTGCCCGCCGGGGCCCGCCGGGCGCTGCTGGGCGGCCTGGTCTACCTCATCGCTATCGCCGTGGCGTTCCTCAGCCCCAAGGCCTCCTTCGCCATCGACGCTATAGTGGCCGTCTACTTCGCAGCATCTAGGAGCAGGGTCCCCGGCTTGATTGTCCGATCGGCGCAGGCAGATGATTCCGGCTAGAGCCTGCGGTCACCCCTACAGAACCGGGCTTCTTTCGCACTGCACGACCATCAGATCCGTAGGAATAGGCACATCGTCCAGGACCGTCCACTGTGGTCCGTGTGCTGGGCCGACATTCCACAGTTGTCCACCGGGGACCGGTGTTGTCCAGCGGCTTGGCAGCAGTATTGGCAGCAGTCGCGGCAGAACGGCCCGATCCCCGACCGTCTGGCATTTCAGGCCGGACATATCCCCAGGTCGCCATGCAAAGTGCGAGTGTTCGCGTGTGCTGGTGACCGCTGAGGTAGCCGCGACCGGCGGACCCGCGGCTGCCAGCCATGATTCTAGAAGTTTATTGCTAGTTTCAGATTACTAGCGTAACGTGGTCAACAGAGTTCGAGCAGCCAGGCCCCGCAGGTCACAGGAGGCATCCCGATGCACCCACCGACTGACAACGCCGCTCCCTGAGGCGGCCCACATGCTCGCAGCGGTTGGCATTGCCGTGTGCGTCGGCGCGGTCGTGGTCGTCTGGGTGGCCGGCGCGCTGTACAACGCCCTGCATACTCCGCGTAACGCCTCTCATGCCTCGCGGGAGCTGACCCGGAGCCAGCCCGGGTCGGCAGCGCTCATCGTCGTGGCAGCGGCGTGCGCGGGCCTGGTGATCGGGCTCGGCCGCAGCCACTTTGACGGCCTGGCCGTGGGGGCCTTGTGGGTCCGGATCCTCGGACTCGCCGTGCTGGTCGCTTCGACAATGTTCACGCTGTGGGCCCGGTTCTCGCTCGGCACCATGTGGAGCCTGGCGCCCAAGGTCAAAGATGATCACCGGCTCCGCACTCACGGGCCGTACGCGGTGACGCGTCATCCGATCTACACCGGCGTGCTCGGGATGATCCTCGGCGCCACGCTGCTCAGCGGGATCAGTCAGTGGATCGTGCTCTTCCCGGTCGCCCTGGTCCTGTTCGAGGTCAAGATCCGCATGGAGGAGCACCTGATGCTGGCCACCTTCCCCGACGGCTACCCCCAGTACCGCCGCCAGGTGCCCCAACTCGTTCCCGGCCTGTACGCACTGCTGAACGCCACTCCCCCAGCTCGTAGGCCCCGCCCCGGTGCCCGGGAAAGTAACGCTGGATAGCAGGCCTTCATGGTGACGACCGCGGCGGTCGTCTTGTACCGGTCAGCGGGCGAAGGTACGCCTGCCTGAAAAGCGGAAGGTCGACAGTTCGATCCTGTCCCTGACCACCAAGCAACAAGTCGCTGAGCTGGGAAGATGGGCCTTGTCGCGCGTGGCGCCCGGCCCTTTGACTGACCGCGATAGCCCCTTGCTGACCTTGATTGGCTGCTCGGTATCGCACGCAGATCGCACGCCGAGCCTTGGAGTACTTCCGGTCAGTTGCGACCCTTGGGATCATTTAAGCGTGGATCCGACTGGGATCGCTTCGTGTCAGTTTGCCAGCAAGCGCTGGGTGATCTGGTTGAAGGACGACCGGAGCCGTTCAAGGCACTTTGGTCACACGCCGACGACGTGGTGATCATGGGCGCGTTCGGCGGTTACGAGCGCGGCTGGGAGCAGGTGAGCGCCCGGCTCGACTGGGCCGCCGTAGGTATCAAGGCCACCGATCGCACCGCGGAAAATGTTGTGACGGTCGTCAGGGATGATCTGGCCTACACCATCGACTTGGAGCGCATGACCTGCCGCATCGGTGATCGCTCGCAGCCCAGGACGCTTCGCTGCACCCAGGCATACCGCCGTGAAAACGGCGAGTGGAAGGTCGTGCTGCGCCACGCTGATGAGCTTCCCCGCAAAGATGAGCAACAGAGATGACCCACAGCATGGGTGAGCTGACCTGCCGTTTACAAGATTGCGGTGACGCCTTGCTGCTGGCACTTCTTGCCGAGCGACCTAGGTGTGCTCGCCCGAATGCCTGTTGCCCAGCTTGATCCAGCGTATGGCGCGCGGCTCTTTAAGTGCGACCGCAGCTGCTGGAAGAGTGGGCTTCGGTCGGCGAGGTTCACGAACGCCCACCATCGGCGGCCGTCTGCGCCACCCCAGAAGATGGCTGCGGACCCAGCGCACTGCGGCGGCCAGACCGTGCCCGTTCGCATGTCGGCCTTCTTGCGTCATATCTCGATTATGCACCTGCTGTCGCTGGGTTATGAGCACTACGACGCGCGTCTCCCCTGTCTCCGGCTTTCTGGCGTGTCTCGCTGAGCAGGAAATCAGGGCGCTGGCTGTCGCCTACTTCCCGGGTTGTCTCCTCCGTCCCGCAGCGTCTCGTTAGCAAATCCGTTAGCCGCGCAGTGCCTCAGCTGCGGGTTCCTGCTCTTGATGCGCGCCGGTCTGAGTGCTCCTGCCCATGATGGTGCGAGCGGAGTGCAGACATGACCGTGACTAGTGGGTCTGCACCACGAAGGTTCCGTATACCCGAGGTGCGGGTCTTCCCAGGCGGCATTCTTCTGCCCGGTGTTCATCTTGCCTGTATCGGTCGTGGCGGTTCATCGTACCGATACGGTGAGACGAACTTCGGGGAATGGAGCTGCCATGGGATCGATCGTGGTCTGTGGGGGCGGTGTGATCGGGCTATCCGCGGCGATCATGCTGGCGCGGGATAGGCATCAGGTCACCGTCGTGGAGGCCGACCCGGCTGGTGTCCCGGCGGCGCCCGGTGAGGCGTGGCAGTCCTGGCAGCGCAAGGGCGTCGCCCAGTTCCGTCAGCCGCACAATCTGTTGCCCCGGTTCCGGCAGGTCTGCGGCGAGGAGCTGCCCGACATGATCGGGCGGCTGCTGGCGGCGGGCTGCGTCTGGTGGGATCTGCTGGCGTCCCTGCCGCCAACCCTGACCGACCGCGAGCCGCGCCCCGGTGATGATGCGCTGCGGTTCGTGACCGGCAGGCGCCCGGTCGTGGAATACGCGGTCGCCGTGGCCGCCGAGGAGCAGCCGGGCCTGGAGATCCGCCGCGGCGTGCGGGTAACGGAGCTGGTAGCGGGCCAGCCGGCGATCCCTGGCGTGCGGCATGTGGCCGGGGTGCGCACGTCGGCGGGCGAGGAACTGCGCGCCGATCTGGTGGTCGATGCCATGGGCAGGCGCTCACCCGCCGCGGAACTGCTGACTGCGGTTGGCGCCCGCGAGCCGCATTCGGAGGCCGAAGACAGCGGATTCGTCTACTACACCCGGTATTTCACCGGTCCGTCGAGGCCTGTCCAGATCGGCCCGCCGCTGGTCCCGCTCGGCACGATCTCGCTGCTCACCCTGCCCGGCGATAATGACACCTGGTCAGTGACGGTGTTCTCGGCTACGGGGGACGCGCCGCTCAAGGCGCTGCGTGACACCGGGTGCTTTACCCGCGTGGTAAAGGCGTGCCCGTTGCAGGCCCACTGGCTCGATGGCCAGCCGATCACGGATGTGCTGGCCATGGCCGGGATCCTGGATCGGTACCGCCGCTTCGTCATCGACGGCCGTCCAGTTGTGACCGGATACGCGGCTGTCGGTGATGCATGGGCCTGCACTAACCCCTCGGCCGGACGCGGGCTCAGCGTCGGGATGGTGCATGCCCAGCTGCTCCGGCGGGTCGTCCGAGATCACCTGGGCGACCCGGCAGGCTTTGTGCGGGTCTGGGATGAGGGCACCGATCAGCATGTGGCCCCGTTCTACTGGAACCAGATCAGCGCCGACCGTGCCCGGCTCGCGGAGATGACCGCCTTGCGAGAGGGGCGTGCGTGGACCCCGGAGGACTCGACCATGAGCCGCTTGCGCGCCGCCGCGCCCTATGACGCCGACCTTTTCCGCGCCTTGATCGAGACCATAACCTGCCTGGCGCTGCCGCAGGAAGTGATCAAGCGGCCCGGCATCAGGGCAAAGATCGAGATGTCAGGCCGTCAGGCGCCGCCAGCCCCAGGCCCTGACCGGCGACAGCTCCTAAACCTGCTAGCCGCGTGAGACCGCGTAGAACTTGTGAGAGAAGAGGTCCGTGGGCAAAGGATCCAGGACCTCGCTCACTGCGGAGAATAAGGCCATACCTGCGGCTATGGTGGCGGCGCGCTCGGAGGGACTCGAAACCCCAGCCTTCTGATCCGTAGATCAATGGAGCCTGTCCGGCCAGTGTCCCGGAGTCCAGAATCGCAGGTCAGCGTCCTGCTAGGTGTCCGGAATGGATGCCACAGTCCCGTACCGTCTGTCCAGTCCGTGAGAAATCTGTGAGAGACGCATGCCTGTTGCCAGCATGACAGCGTCGTGGCGTGATCCGCGACCGTCCGCTAAGGCCTGGCATAGCCCAGGTCGTCACAAGATGTGCGAGCGTTACGTGCTGTCGCTGATCGCTGCCGTTTGCCACTGGTCGCTGCGGTCGCTGTCACCGTTGCTGTCAGTACCGCCAGATGGCCACGCCCGGGTCAGAGCTACGGTGGTCCTGCGGCAGCGTGCCGGTGGATCTTTACCCTGCTTGGTCCTGAGGGGCCGCGCGGTCGGGTGTGTGCACCGTACCGGCGCTCCGCGCGTCATCCTTAGGACAGAACAAAACATTAGGGAGGGAGAAGGCTAATGCGCGTACCACGTCTCCGGGCGCTCACCGCGGCGGCGGCGCTCGCTGCGGGCATCCTGGCATTGACGGCTGTCTCGGCGTCGGCTGGCACGGTCCCAGGCCAGGCGCTCGTCAGGCCCGACCGAGATGGTCATCAGCACGAACACTCAATACGGCACCGTGCTCGCGGTCGGCAATGGCCCGTTCGCTGGCTTCTCGGCGTACTTCATCAGCAGCGATTTCGATCACCATTTCGGCTGCACCGCGGTGCTGCTGCACCTGGTGATCGGGCCGATCCAGTGCACGGGCCCTGCCAGCAACACCAGCGTCGAATGGCCTGCGGTGCTCACCAAAGGCCAGCCGGTGGCCGGTCCCGGCGTGAAGGCATCATTGCTCGGGCAGGTCTTCCGCAAGGGCGTGGGCGCGCAGGTCACCTATGCAGGCCATCCGCTGTACCTGTTCGACCCGGCTCCCGGCCTGGCATCCGGGCAGGATGTCGACGAACCTGGCCTGCCGCCCTGGCACGGACTGTGGTCCCTGATCCACCCCGATGGGCTCCCAGCAGCCATGCCCGGCCAGCTCACCACGACGGTGATCCACGGCAAGACCGTGCTCGCGGCCCTGTACCCCACCGCCCTTGCGGGACTGGTCGCCTTCCCCGTGTACGAGTACTCGCGGGATAGCTCCTCGGTCAGCAGATGCGACACAGGGGCGTGCGCCCGCGCGTTCCCCAGCGTCCTGACCGATGGCTTCCCCGGCATCTCCTCAGGCCTGTCCGGCAAGGGCACCGTGGCTACCCTGTCGACGGCGCAGGGTACCCAGGTCAGCTGGGACGGGCACCCGCTCTACCTGTACAGCAACGAGGCCCTCTTCGCGGATGGCGTCTTCCATCCGCTCGGTAACGGCAACGGCGTGGTGGTCAACGGCGGCACGTTCACCCTCATCGACGCCTGACCAGCCAGACCTGTAGGGGGCCAGGTCCCTGAGAGACCTGGCCCCCTACACTCATGTACGGGCCCTGTCCAGTCGCCCAGCCTTCTGATCCGTAGTTCCATGTGCGGGCATCCGGACCCGTTCAGATCCGTCCGTGACCTCGGGTGCCTTTCTGTCGGCTGTTCATGTCTGTCCGGAATCTCGGAAAGTCGTTCGCTCTGGTGGCTCCCAGCGTGGCTCCCAAGGCGGCGGTTTCACGGACCTGGAGGCCTTCGCCGCGATGGTTCCAATTTGCGCCGCTGGGGTGTTCATATGCGGCGTCTGGGCGCTTCGGTTCGCAGTTGACCATGAGCGGTTCCTTGCGTCGGGGACCGAATGGCAGTGTCCCTTAGTGCCCATTCTCCCAGCCCAGCCCAGGCCGAAAAGATCGTACATGCCAAGGCCCCCCGCATGGAGCGGAGGGCCTTTGGTGACGGCGGATTACCGGTGGCGCACCGGCAGCGCGAGCGGGCCGACCGTGCGGAACGTGGTCAGGCCAGACACTGGGTTGGCTTTCGTGTCGCACGCGCCGTTCTGACGCGGGAACGTGTCACGGACGTATACGAAGTAGGTGCCGTGACCGAGCGCGTCGCGGTACCGCCCGGTGCCGGCGACATTCCAGTACTGGCCCTTCACGTTGACAACCAGCGTGCAGGTCTTGGCGTTGAACGAGGTCGTGGTGTGGCCCGCGTTGGCGTACGCCTTCAGCTCGCCCTTGGTCAGGGTGGTGACGGCGATGCCGGGGACCGGGCCGCCGAGGTTGGTGGTGCCGCGGTCGTAGAACCCGTTCTTGCCGTGTGTCGGCGTCAGCGTGACCGGCACAATAAGCGTATTCGGGTTAGTCGTGAACCCGAAGATGGTCTCGTTGAACTCCTGATACGGGCGCTGCGCGGCCGGTGGGTTCGTCGCCGCGGATGCGGGCAACACCACCGCCGTGATCCCTGCGATGGCCATCACGGGAACCGCTAGCCACCTGATTACTGACCTCATCGTCATCCTTTCGAGAGTGCACGAGGACACCTCGTAAGGAGTGCGCGGTTCCCCCCAGCTCAGCCCCTCATGCGCGGCGCCCGGCTAGTCCGGGTGCCCGTCTCTGACCGTAAACCTGCCCCGTCAATGTTGTCAAAGACGCAGGGCTAGCCTCAACGATTCAGGGGTGGGGCGAGCTTGGTTACTGATCGTGTTGTGCCGGTTTTCGGCGGTTGTATCTGGTTCAGGTATTCACAGCGAGGCGTCCGCTGACACGGACAAGTTCCGGTCCCAGCGCGCATCCTTCGCCATTGAGGAGCGCTCCAGTTTCCAAAGATCACAACGGTGTGGTTACGGCGTAATCTCCCAGAACGGGGCGCTCTTCGCTACCTGCACTGCGTCGCTCCCGCTCACCTACGGACGCGGGCTCGCGTCATCTCGGACATTTTGAACCCGCCGCACCCAGTGGGTGCAGTCCCGCCCCAACCACCATCGCCCTAAACCGGCAGCTCAGCACGCTGAACACACGAAAAACCGCAGATCACCGGCCTGGAGTTGAATCCCGGAGGTCGGTGCCCACCTGCACCTTGCAGGGGATGGCCCGTTTCCGGTCCGGGCAGGCCCCTGCCTGCCCTTGGTTTCTGGCCGGAGTGTCCGCAGAGGTGTCCAGGGTCAAGCCTGACTTCACGTGTACGTTCGCCAAGAACCTTTACCTGTACTCGTTGCCCTGCGGTCGGAGTCAGGCTTGAGGCTGGAGGGGCGGACACGTACACTCGCGGGCCATCCCCGGCGCCACGGTCCGGGCGTTCGAACCGCTCGACCAGGCCACCCGGTCCCAGATCGCCGAGGTCAGCAAGATGGTCAGCGACCTGACCGCGGTCGGTACGGATTGGCGTTGATCTGAGAGCGACGCCAGGCAGTGGCCCGGCGTGCGCGCGCGGGCCTTTGGAGGCTGAGCGCGTGGCCGGATGGCCGGATCAGAGTGGCCGGATCACAGGCGCGGTATGAGAGCTGGTGCGCTGGCGCGGTCGGCCGTCTGTCGCTAGAGCAGGGCGGTGGCTCACACTTGACGTGGCAGCCGTGCCCTGAACCGCGCGAGTTCGGCCATCTGCGCCTGATGGTCGAGTTCGGCCATCTGCGCCCGGTGCTGGGCTTGGGTGTAGCCCGGCGGCTTGAAATACGTGGTGGAGGCCGGGCGCCATAGCAGCCATACCGCGGCCAGCCCGGCCAGCCAGGTCAGCGAGGGGATGATCGGGCCGAGCGCCGGGACGAAACTGAGACGCACCGCGGGGACGAAAGTGATATTGATCCCCGTCAGCGGGAAGACGCTACTCAGAGACAGCGTTGCCAGGCCGAACAGCACCGCGGACAGGTGGCGTGCCCAGTTCCGGCCCCGGCCGGTCTCCCGCGCCATCCACACCCACAGGCCGATCGGCACCAAGGCGCTGACGACCGCCACGGTGATGGCCAGCGGGTTCAGCGCCTGGCTAGCCTGGGCCGCGGTGAGGCGGTACCCGAGAATTGCGTGGTAGGCCCCGATGTCGGCGATGAGGGCCAGGAAGATGATCAGGCTGGCGGTGCTGACCGCAGCACCGGCGTACATGACCTTGACGGCGGCCCTTACCGTGCGCGCCGAGCGTGGCACGCTGGGCCGCAGCCGCAGCCACAGGCCGCCGCGGATCAGGTCCGCAGACTGGGCCAGCCCGGGCCTGTGCTTACCCTCTGGGGCATCGGCCATCAGTACCGCGAGGATCTCCTGCTCGTTCTCCCGCCGGAAGTCCCGGGGATACCAGCCCAGCAGCCGCCGGTAGGCCCGTTCCAGGTGGTCCTGATCGGTCATGTCGCCATCCCCCCGGCCAGGTTCAGCCGCTTCAGTGCCACGGCGGCGTGGGCCTGCAGCCGGGCCGCCTCATCGGCGAGGACCTTGGTGCCCGCGGGGGTGAGCCGGTAGTAGCGGCGCAGCCGCCCGTCTACGACCTCTTCGCGGTCCACCGCGATCAGCTCGTCGGCGCGGAGCCGGTCCAGGGCCATGTACAGGGTCCCGGCGCGGAGCCGGACCTGGCCGCCGGAGATGTCCCGGACGTCGGTGAGGATCCCGTAGCCGTGCTGGGCGCCGTCGGCCAGCGCGGTGAGGATCATGAAGGTCGCTTCCTGCATCGCCCGCGTGGCCATGTAGATGTTATATACCGCTGAGCGAGCTATGGCAAGCCCGCCGTTGGCCAGCGCGGTGAGGATCATGACGGTCGCTTCTTGCGTTGCGCGTATGGCCATGTAGATGTTATATACCGCTGAGCGAGCTATAGCAAGCCTGCCACCTGTCCCGTCCCCGCGCCGGTCCGGGGCCCGCGGGCCGGGCTCTGGGCAGTCAGGCCTGCGTCTGGGCAGGAGCCGGAAGGTGGACGGCTCCGATCGCGCGCCAGTCCCAGAGCCGTTCGGGGCCGCGCTGGATGATGAGGCTGACCGTGCTGATCTGGATCTGGCATTCGCGGTGGTCCGGCCCGAGGGCCGTGATGATGGGTGCCATGGCCTGCTCTGCGGTGCTATAGCAGACGGTGACGTGCGGAATCCAGCGAGGCGAGGTGCTGTCCGGGTCGCGCCCGTCGGTCACGGTCCGTGTCGCTGCTTGCACGGCGTCATGGATACTCGCCAGTGCCCGCTTGGGCTTCACGTCGAACATGATGGCCTCGGGGTGATACACGATGCCCCCGATGGTGACGGTAACGGCGAGAGTGTCGGCCAGGATCGCCGAGGCTGCCTTGATCATCTGCCGCAGCTGGTCTTGGGAGAAGTGATCGGCAGGCCCGGCCACCAGCGTGGTCATGTGCAGTCGTTCCAGCGGTGTCATGTGCAGTCCGGGGAACCGGGCTAGCCGCTGCTGGGCGTCTCGTGCCAGGTCTACGACCTGCGGATGATCGTGCATGAGCATGTGCCAGTAGACGATGCTTTCGCCTGGCCTCTGGCTCTGCCCGGTTGTGCCAGCGGTCGATCATCTGTGCTGCCAGCGTTGGCATCCGGCCTCCCTGGTGGCGTGTCGTGGTAGCGCATTGAGGCTGAAGTCGCGGATTTGCTGCCGCAGGGTGGATGCGGTCCGGCTGCGGGCGTAGCGCTGACCGGAGAGGTGCTGGTCAAGGTCGGCAAGCCAGCCGGTGACGGTGGCGATGCGGAATTCGGGAGGCATCGCCAGCATGGGCGTTACTTGCTCGACCGAGCAGTCGAGTGAGCCCTGGAGCAGGTGGGCAATGGCCGCGCCGATCCGTACCTGCGCCCAGGTGCCGGGGATGTGCGGATCTCCGGCCGCCCACCCCTGATCGGCCGCTAGTGCTGCCCGCAGCGCGCCGTCGGCATCGCCTGTGCGCAGCGCGACTGAGAGCGCGAAGATCGCTTGCCGTTCCGGGGAGAAAGACCAGGGCGAGGTTCCCGTGTCGGCGCCGGTCCGGGCGTCGGCGATCCGTTCGGCCCGGGCCAGCGCGGTCCTGGCCCGCGCCCGGTCCCCGGCCAGCGCCGCGGCGTTGGCCTCGTAGTAGGCCAGCTGGACGCTCATCGGGCTGACCGGGCCGTCTTCGAAGCCGCGCAGGGCCAGATCCGCGGCTTCGGCATAGTCGTGCTACCAGCGGGCTGTCTTGGCCAGCGCATACCAGGCCTTGGCCTGGCTGGTTCCGGCTTCTTGCATGCCGATCACGGCGGCCTTGCCATAATTGCGGGCGGCCCGGTCCTGCCCGAGGTCGCCAAGCAGGACGCTGGCGTGGGCGAGTAGGTCGCCGTCGATCCGGATCAGCTCGCGGGTCTGCCGGAGCCGCTGCTTGCCGCTGCGTAGCAGTGCCTGCGTCTGGCCGTGGAGTTGGAGCACGTCGGCCAGGACGCGGCGAGGTGTGACCTGGGTGTGCAGGTCGGCGAAGGCGACGGCCGCCTGGTCGATGTGCTCGATCGCCTGGTCGCTGGTATTGCTCGACGTGATCCAGGCCGTCAGGCTCGCAATGTCATCAGGTAGCGAGGTCGGCGAGCCGGTCAGGGACGGTGCCTGGCCGTGCTCGCGCTCGGCGAGCAGTAGCCCGAAGTGGGCGCGGACCTGCTCGGGTGCCCGTGCCAGCGCGACATCGAGTATCTGGTGCGTGACGGGCCGGAGGATGACATCGGGCCGTGCCCGCCAGTACGCGACCGTGCGGACGGCGACGCCCAGGTGCTCGGCGAAGGCCTCGTTGGTCATGCGCAGCGCCTGGCGCAAGGTGTCAGCGCGCCCGCCTGTCCACGAGGCCACCATGTTCATGTTTTAGTTTGTTGCCGGTCACAGTCCGGATTGCACCGCTGTTGCACTGCTGTTGCATGGTGGTTGCCTGGCCGCGAGGCCTGGCCGCCGCCAGCCTGAAGATGTGAGCGAGAACCGATCGGCGACGGTGACAGCAGCTGAGGGTGTCGCGCCTGGCGCATCACGGGGCTTGTCCCTCGGCCGGGAGCCGGGCCAGCAGGCTGGCTACCGTCGTCTCGGCTGCGGCCAGGTCTTGCTTGCTGCGTCGCAGGGCGGCCCGGAGGTCGGCCAGCTCATCCCGCAAGCTCGGGTTCTTGCCGTCGGGCACACTGCGGACGTACGCGCCGCTTGCTGGCCGGATCTCGACCAGGCCCTCGGCTGCGAGCAAACGACGGCGGCCTGGGCGGTGTTCTGGGCGACGTGATGAGCGTCCCGCAGCTGCCGGTACGACGGGATCTTGCTGCCGGGAGGGTATGCACCGCTCTCTATCTGGGCTCTGAGGGTATCCGCGACTTGCCTGCTGGCGGTGCGGTCTGCGTTCGGGGGCGCCACGAGCCAAGTGTAGCCATCTGCCCTATGACAGTGATTGACAGAAGTGTCCTAGGACAGAAAGACTGTTCTAGGACAGTAAGAGGTTCCGCAAGGGGCGGAACCGCGACTCAAGGAGATAGCACATGCCAGTTCTAGGTCCGTTCCCGGTGGAATTCGGGGCAGTGTTCCCGTCCGGCGCGTACGCCGCCAGTCCCGTCGAGAAGGTGCGGGACTTCGACCGGTCCAGCGCCGACCGGATCATCCAGCAGGAGGACAAGGCCACCGGCCTGCCGCTGTGGGTCATCGAGGTGATCAACCCCGACCCCGAGACCCGGCAGCGCACAGTCAAAGTCAAGATCGCCGCCGCAGTACCAGCCGGTGCTGCCTGACAACATGGCCGGGTCGCCGTTCATCCCGGTCGAGTTCGAGGGCATGCAGGCCATCCCGTACGTGGACGCCTCGCGGTGCCAGGGCGGCGGCAACGGCGACGGCAAAGGCAAGTGCAAGGCCCGGCTGGCCTACTCGCTGAAGGCCACCGGGGTCCGCGCCCCCTCGCGGCTGCCGTCCCGCCCGGCACCCGACCATCACAAGGACGCGGCGTGACGGCCCGGCGTGTCCCGGCGCTGGCGCTCCCGGTCGATACGAAGGCCGGAGTGGTGTTCCTGCGCTACCAGTACCGGACTCCGCTGCTGACCATCGCCACAGGGCACTCGGTGCTGCTGGTCACCCTCACGCTGCCCGAGCAGCTGGAGGCCGGGCACGTCGAGTTCGCCCGGCAGCTCGCGGCCAAGGCGTGGGCCTACGCGGTCGCGGTCGAGCGCCGGTACCGGGGCCTGCCCTCGCTGCCGGACGCGCCGACCCCGTTCACGCTTGACCGCCAAGGCCGAGGCTGCGCTGGAGGACGGCCCGGGCCAGGCGGATCTGGTGCCATGCCCGGCAGGAGGTCACGGCATGACCGGCCTCCAGCGCGCAGGTCCGGTTCGAAGCCGAACGGCGTGGCCCAGGTGGCCTCGTTCATGCACGGCTGACCGGCCAGCAGCTACATCGGCTGCTACACCTACGACGACATCGCGCCGATCCTGGCCATCAAGGACCAGCACATCGATATGTCCATCACGCGTCGCCGACCGCAGCCAGGTCACCGATGAGGACTTGCTGATGGCCCGCCTGCTGGCCCAGGCGGTCGCTCGAATACGTGGCCGAGCTGGAACGCCGCGCGGCCGCCGGTCACCAGCCCGCGACAGGTCCCCAGGACACAGCCGGGCAGGCCGCGTGATGGCAACGCAGATGCAGGCGGGGCGGCTGGAGCTGGTACCTCCGGCCGCCCCTGTGTTCTCTCCCGTGACTGGCACGAAAGAGGTGACCAGCGTATGCGCAAGGTGGTGACCGGCGAGCAGCTCGCCCAGATCTACAACCCCGACCCGTTCGCCCGGCCGGTCTTTCGCGCCCCGGTCTACCGGACCCCGGCCGGGATCATCGCCCTGGCCCAGCTGGCCCGGCTGCTGGCCTGGATCATCCGGATGATCTTCCGGCACCCGGTCGCCGCGACCGCGGCGCTGGCGCTGATGGCGATGCATCTGGGTCTGCATCGGCTGGATCACCGACATCGCCCTGGCCGCATGGGCGCGTGCTGGTGCTGGTGATCTGGCGGTGCTACTGGCCGGGCTCGTTCACCCGCTTCGTGGCCGCGCCCGCGAGGGGCAAGTGGCGGGCCTGGTGGTGCTACCGGCGCCGCTGGGAAGCGGTGATGAACGTCGCCGACCTGGCGCCCTGGTACCGGGGCCGCATCCTGATGCCCGTGCTCGGCAAGGTCACCGCGACCCGGTATACCGACCGGGTAGCGGTCCGGCTGGTCTCCGGCCAGTGCGCCGGCCGACTTCGCCAAGCGGGCCGACAACCTGGCCCACGGGTTCGGCGCCCTGCTGTGCCGCATCCGCTCGGCCCGGTCCGGCGCGGTGGTGCTGGAGTTCGTCCGCCGCGACGCCCTGGCCGCCATCCTCCCCGCCCTGCCCATCCCCGCCCACCCGGATCTCAAGGCGCTGCCGGTCGGCCGCCGCGAGGACGGGCTGCCCTGGCTGGTCCGGCTGCACGGCACCCACGTCCTGGTCGCCGGGGCCACCGGCGCCGGGAAGGCCTCGCTGCTGTGGGGCCTGATCCGGGCCATGCTGCCCGCTCATGCGCGAGGCCTGGTCCGGGTCCTGGCCGCCGACCCCAAGCTGATGGAGCTGGCCTACGGCCGGGTCATCTTCGACACCCACGGGCACTACGCCGCCCACCCGGCCGCCATCGCCGCCATGCTGGACGCCGCGGTGGCCGACATGCAGGCCCGCGCCGCCCAGTTCGCCGGGCGGCAGCGGGACCACACCCCCACCCGGCAGCACCCGTTCACCGTGGTCCTGGTCGATGAGGTCGCCTTCTTGACCGCCTACCAGCCCGACCGCAAGCTCCGCGAGCGGATCATGAACGCGCTGGCCACCCTGACCACGCAGGGCCGGGCCGTGGGCTACTGCGTGGTGGCCGCGCTGCAGGACCCGCGCAAGGACGTGCTCACCATCCGGAACCTGTTCCCGGACCGGATCGCCATGCGGCTCGATGAGCCCGAGCAGATCGACATGGTGCTCGGCGACGGCGCCCGCGACCGCGGCGCGGCCTGCGAGCTGATCTCCACCGACCCGGCCACCGGCGCCGGGGTGGCGTTCGTCCGGCTGGAAGCCGACCCGGACCCGGTGCGGGTCCGCGCCGGATGGGTCACCGACGCCGACATCCGCGACATGGCCGACCAGGTGCCCGCGACACCGGCCGCTGCCCGAGCTGGAAGGGGTTGCCGCGTGACCGCCCCGGTGCTGTGGCAGACCGATGACTGCTGCCCGCTGTGCGGCGAGCCTGCTGCAGGCGCGCACCCAGGCCGACGGGTCGATCACCGCACGAGTGCGGCTGCGGCTGGTCTGTCACCTGGCAGGCCGACCCGGAAGGAGACCAGTGGTGAAAGACGGCGCGCACACCCACGGGCACGGCGGCGGTGGTCTTGGCGCCGCGGTGGCGATCGGCGCCGGTGCCATGCTGGCCATCGGCGTCGCGGAAGCCATCGCCCAGGTGCTGCCCTACCTGCTGGCCGGTGTAGCGGTCATCGCCGGGCTGTGGGCCGCGGGCTGGATCACCCGCGCGGTGCTGGCCTACCGGTGCCAGCAGGCCGCCTGGCACGCCCAGGTGACCGGCGCCGCCCATGACAGCCTGCGCCACGAGGAGATCGCCGCGCTGCGGCAGGCGGTTGAAGACCTGCACGCCCGGCTCCTCGTCCGCCCGGAATCCCCGGAACGGCCGGGCCTGGAACGTCACGAGCACGTGCACTTCCACGGCCTGGCCGCCGAGCAGATCGCCGCGGTGCTGGCCGCCCGTACCCATGCCCGGCCACAGGATCGAGGTGGTGAGTGGTGACCGAAACCCAGATGACCGGTATGACGAGCACCCGGGTTACCAGGGCCGACCGGATGGCCATGCCGCTGGCCCATGACGTTCTCCGGGACCTGGCCGTCGAGAACGGCGCCTGCATCCGCCCGATCCAGCTGCGCCGCACCGACCGGGACACCGGCCAGACCGAGCACCGTCCTCGTGCCGTGCGGGCAGCACGCTGGACTCGGTGTGCCCGCCCTGCGCGCGAGCGGGCCAAGACGCTGCGGGCCGCGCAGTGCCGGGAAGGCTGGCACCTCGAGGACGAGCCCGGCATCACCCCCGGCCCGGCCACCGAGGACCAGAAATGGTGGATCACCCTGCGCGCCGAAGCCCAGCGAGGCCGCGACCAGGCCGCGGCGGCCGGGCAGGACACCGACGGCTTTGATCGAGCTCATCGGCGAGCTCGATGCCGAGATCACGAGAGCAGGCATCCGCGGCAAGGCCGCCCCGGCCCGTCCGGCCCGGCGGCACCGCTCGACCCGCCGCCGCCAAGATGCCCCGGACCTGCCCCGCCGTAAGGTCAGCCCCCGGACCGTGGGCAAGACCTACACCGCGCCGGACGGCAAGACCTTCCGCCCCTCCCTGTTCGTCACGCTGACCTGCCCGTCCTACGGCCGGATCGGCGAGGACGGGGCACCCGCCGACCCAGTCTCCTACGACTACGATCGGGCCGCCCGCGACGCGCTGCATTTCGCGGCGCTGTTCGACCGGTTCATCCAGAATCTGCGCCGTTACCTGGGCTATGACGTGCAGTACTTCGCCGCCGTCGAACCGCAGAAACGGCTCGCCCCGCACGTGCACATCGCCATGCGCGGCACGGTGGCCCGGGCCGAGATCCGCCGCGTGCTGGCCGCCACCTACCACCAGGTCTGGTGGCCCGGCACCTCGACCGTCAAATACGACGGCGACCAGCTGCCGGTCTGGGACGAGCACACCCGGAACTACCTCGACCCGGCCACCGGGGAAATCTTGCCCACCTGGGACCAGGCCCTCGACGCCATCGGCGTGGATGACCAGCCGCATCACGTGGCCCGGTTCGGCGACCAGGTTTGACGCCCAGGGCGTGCTCGCCGGGTCCAAGGACGCGGCGCGGTGCATCGGCTACCTGACCAAGTACCTGACCAAGCAGGTCGGCCACTGCCACCAGGCCGACACCGACCCTGAGCGCGCCCATGCCGCCCGGCTGGCCGAGGCGCTGCGGTACCAGCCATGCTCCCCGGCCTGCGCGAACTGGCTGCGGTACGGCGTCCAGCCCAAGAACGCCCGGCCCGGCCTGGTGCCCGGACGGTGCAAGTCCAAGGCGCACCATCGCCGCTTACCTGGGCTACGCCGGGCGGCGGGTGCTGGTCTCCCGCAAGTGGTCCGGCAAGACCCTGGCCGACCACCGCGCCGACCGCCAGCAATGGCTGCTGTCGACCCTTGGTGTTTCGGCAACTGACCCGGCCCGGTACCGCTGGGAGCTGGTCGCGCCGGGCGACCCGGACCACATGGATCACGCGCGGCGGCTGCTGCACGCCGTCGCCGACCGCGCCCGATGGCAGGCCGCGCTCGCCGAGGCTAGACGCCGAGCAGCAGGACCGAGGCGATACCTGCGGTCAGTTGGGAGGGCTGCTTTATGGCGAACCAGCGCGACGAGCTGCTGACCGTGTCTCAGGTGCTCGCTGTCCTGGGCGACGTGTCGCGGCGGACCTTCTACCGATGGCGCGAGACGGGTAAGGCGCCTGAAGCGATTCGGCTGCCCAACGGCGAGCTGCGCATCTGGCGCAGTGACCTGAACGCATGGCTTGACCGGCTCCGTGAGGAACGGGCCGCATGAAGTCTTACGACGTGAAGTTCTGGGCGATCCGCCCCGGCAAGGCGAAGACCAAACGGACCTACGAGATCCGGTGGAAGGTCGGGCATGTGCCGCATTCCCGCACGCTCGGCAACAAGGCGCAGGCCGAGAACTTCCTGTCAGATCTGAGGCATGCGGCCAGGATGGGCGAGGCCTTCGACGTCGTTTCGGGGCTGCCCGAGTCGTTGACGAGCCGTCAGGCGTGAGCGGTCCTGGTTCGAGTTCTGCCTTGCCTACGTGGACATGAAGTGGCCGTCTGCGGCGCCCAAGACCCGAGACGGCATTACCGATGCGCTTGCCGCGGTAATCCCGGCAGTGGTCGGCGAGCAACTACCGGACGGGCTAGAGCTGGCCGGTTTGCGTTATGCGCTGCGGCATTTCGCGCTGCCGCCCGGCGCGCGGGCCTTTGACCGGCCCCCGGCGGAGGCCTCTGCCTTGCGCTGGCTGGAGAAAGCCTCGCTTCCGGTCAGCGAGATCGGTAAGCCGCAGCATGCCCGCGCGGCCCTTGATGCCATTTCGATTCGGCAAGATGGCCGCGCGGCCAGTGCCACGACGATCGCGCGTAAGCGGTCCGTCTTCGCCAACGTGCTGCGTTACGCGGTGGAGCTGGGAGAACTGCCGTCCAGCCCGCTGGACCGGCTGAGCTGGAAGCCGCCGAAGGTCTCAGAGGTGGTTGACCCTCGCGTGGTGGTCAACCCGCGCCAGGCCCGCGAGCTGATCACTGCGGTGACCTACGTAGGCCAGTACCGCCGCGGCCCGTACGCTCGCGGCCAGCGGCTGATGGCGTTCTACGCCTGCATGTACTTCGCTGCGCTGCGCCCCGGTGAGGCGGTCGCGCTGCGGGTTCAGGACTGTTATCTGCCCGCCGCGGGATGGGGACGCCTGATCCTGGAGAAGTCCCGGCCCGAGGTGAACCGGCGCTGGACCGACACCGCCTCGGCGCATGATGAGCGCGGGCTCAAGCACCGCCCTGCCAGCGAGACCCGCCGCGTACCGGTCCCGCGCCGAGCTGGTCGCCATCTTGCGCCAGCACATTGACACCTTCGGCGTCAGCGCCGGATGGACGGATGTTCAGCAGCGACCGCGGCGGCCCGGTTGCTTCGACCGCGAGCAGCGACGTGTGGGCCGAGGCCCGGACTCTTGCCCTGACACCCGCGCAGGTCGCCTCGCCCCTGGCCAGGCGTCCCTACGACCTTCGGCACGCTGCCGTTTCGCTGTGGCTGAGCGCCGGAGTGCCTCCGGCACAGATCGCCGAGCGTGCCGGGCACAGCGTCGAAGTCTTGCTCCGGGTCTACGCTAAGTGCCTGGACGACAGCGACAAGACCGCCAACATGCGCATAGACGCCGCGCTGCGGGACGCCTGATGCTGGTAGCCGACGAGTTGGCGGTCACCTGCACGGTGAGGCCCCCGGACCTGGCGGTTCGGGCGGGATTGATCCCGCGTATATCCCACGGAAAGCAGCATCCGGCGGCCTCCGGTGGCATCTGGCTGCATGGCCCGCAGCCGAGTCAGGGACGCCAGGGCGTCCCTGAGCTGGTGTTTGTGGTGGTGGCAGGTGTTGGGTTCGAACCAACGTAGGCTGAGCCGACGGTTTTACAGACCGCTCCCTTTGGCCACTCGGGCAACCTGCCAGATGCCGCCGCGCTGGGCGGCATCGCAAGGATAGCCCAAGACGCGGCACGGCAGTTAGCCGGACGCCGCGTTCGCCGAGCGGGCGGGCCGGCGCATTCGAGGTGACGGCCCGGGCTCGCCCGTCTAGCCTGGGAGCCGTGGCATCCCAAGAGTCTTCGTTCGACATCGTGTCCAAACTCAACCGCCAGGAAGTGGACAACGCACTCAACCAGGCGGCCAAGGAGATAGGCACCCGTTTCGATTTCCGTGGCGTCGGCGCGTCGATCACCTGGTCCGGTGAGCACGCCGTGGACATCCGCGCCAACAGCGAAGAGCGCGCCAAGGCGGTCCTCGACGTGTTCAAGGACAAGCTGGTCAGGCGCGGTGTCTCACTCAAGACCCTGGACCCGTCAGATCCCAGGGCCTCGGGCCGGGAATACCGGATGGCGGTGGGCCTTAAGGAAGGCATCACCCAGGACAACGCCAAGAAGCTCTCCAAGATCATCAGGGACGAAGGGCCCAAGGGCGTCCGG
Organism: uncultured Actinomycetota bacterium; assembly: GCA_963808615.1. Taxonomy (GTDB): domain Bacteria; phylum Actinomycetota; class Actinomycetes; order Streptosporangiales; family Streptosporangiaceae; genus Palsa-504. The sequence continues at coordinate 742,059 of CAWEGV010000012.1, read as the reverse complement.
GCTCAGGTGCAGGGCGACGAACTCCGCGTCTCGGCCAAGAAGAAAGACGACCTGCAGGCGGTCATCGCGTTGCTGAAGGGCAAGGAATTCGACTTCGCCATCCAGTTCGTGAACTACCGCTGAAGCGCACCAGCTAACCAGAATGAACTCGTAGAGATCGGGTCGTGACGTCGGGTGGTTGGCGGCGTATGACCGGGATATGCGGTATGCGCAACGTGGCGGTACACGCCCGCCGAACAGCAGCGGCGAGAGCGGCTGCGGCTGGAGGCCGGCGGCGGTTCGCCCGCGGCGACGGGGTCAGCGAGATCACGCGGGACCTGCGGGTCTCCGAGGGGTCGGTCCGCCGGTGGCGGCGGTCCTGGCGGGAGGGCGGAGCCGAGGCGCTGAAGTCCCGGGGGCCGGTGTCGCGGGAGCGGCTGAGTCCGCAGCAGTTCGCGCGGCTGGAGGCGAGCTGCGCAAAGGGCCGCTGGCGCACGGGTTCGCCGGGGACCAGCGCTGGACGCTGGGCCGGAACAAGACGCTGATCGGCAAGCTGCTCCACGTCGGGTACACCGTGGAGGGCACCTGGAAGCTGATGCGCCGGCACGGCTGGTCCTGCCAGGTCCCGGTCCGGCAGGCGATGGAGCGCGACGACGCCGCGGTCGCGGTGTGGAAAGACCAGGTGTGGCCCGATATAAAAGCACCACGTGTGACCTGGGCGCCTTCAGCTGCCTCGAGGACGAGGCAGGCCAGGGGGCTGAGTCCCCCCAGGGGACGCACCTGGGCCCGGCGCGGGGCCCGCCCTGTGGTGAAGGTGCGCGGCGCGGGCGGCGGCCGGGTCAGCATCGCCGGGGTGGCCTGCTACCGGCCCGGGGACCGGCCGCACCTGTTCTACCAGCTGCGGGTGTACCGCCGCCGCAAAGGCGAGGCCAAGGGATTCACCTGGGCCGATTACCGCGACCTGTCCTGGCTACCCACCGGGCGCCGTCCGCGCCCCTGGTCTGGGTGTGGGATAACCTCAACATCCACCTGGCCCCGGAGCTGGCCGGCTTCGCCCAGGAGAACGAGGCCTGGCTGCGGATCTACCGGCTGCCCTCGCCCTAAAAAATAACCTCAGAGTTCCCTAGGGTCTCCCAAGCCCGTCCAGGCCCAGGACCAGCGCCTTCCCGGCTCGGGCAGCGCGATTTCTGTTATTGATGAGACTTCAGCTTGATGAGACTTCAGCTTCCCTGAGGGTCTATCGTCTTCGTTGTTGTTCGTGCGGTTCTGGTGAAGGCGGGAGGCTCGGGTTGACGCTGGCGGTGGTGCGGGACCTGCGGGAGGCGCGGGCCCCGGCGGGCCCGGAGGAGCTGGCCGGGTTCGAGACCGACGTGCTGGCCGGGTTTGTGCTGGCCCGGGCCGCCGCGGGCCTGTCGGACGGGACGATCAGCTCCGATGTGGTGCACCTGGAGCAGGTCCGGGCCTGGTTCGGCCGGCCGCTGTGGGAGATGGAGCCCGCGGACGCGGACGCGTACTTCGGCAAGGTGCTGCGCGGCGCGGCCAGGGGCACCCGGCTGTCGCGGGCGCAGGCGCTGAAGACGTACTTCGTGTTCGTGGAGCTTCGGCACAAGGCCGAGATCCACCAGATGACCGGCCGGGTTGCCGAGTGCCCGATCGATGAGGTGAACCGGCCCCGCGGCCGCCAGCAGGCCCGGCTGCGGATCCCGCCGAATGCGGAGCAGGTCGGGCGGCTGTTCGCCGGGTGGCGCGGGGAGCTGGCAACCTGCCGGAAGTTCGCCCCGGCGGCCCGGAACTACGCCGCGTGCCGGCTGATGGCCGAGGGCGGGCTGCGGGTGAACGAGGCGTGCAAGCTGGACCTGGCCGACGTCAAGTGGGAGCTGGGCCGGTTCGGCAAGCTGCACGTGCGGCACGGCAAGGGCGCCCGCGGCTCGGGTCCCCGCGAGCGGATGGTCCCGCTGATCAACAACGCCGGGGCGACGCTGCGCTGGTTCGTCGAGGGCGTGTGGGCCCAGTTCGGCGACGACCACACCCGCCCGGGTGTCCCGCTGATGCCGTCGGAGCGCAAGAACGCCGACGGGTCGGCCGCCCGGGTAGGGGACGAGACGCTGCGCGCCGCGCTGGCCGCGGCCGCCAGGGCGCACCTGCCGGACTGGCCCGAGGTGGTCACGCCGCACGTGCTGCGGCATTTCTGCGCGTCCCAGCTCTACCTGGGCGGCATGGACCTGCTGGCCATCCAGGCCGCCTTGGGTCGTGCGTGGGTGGCCACCACCATGAATTACGTCCACGTCCCGGCCACTCACATCGAGGATGCCTGGATCGCGGGCCAGCAGCGCGCCGCCGGCCGGCTGCGGGAGCTGAGCAGATGACCGCCGGGCAGGCCCGCACGCCGCGCGTGTGCGGCCGGGAGGGACAGCGATGAGGTGGAACCTGCGGCTGGCGGCCGCCAACCGCGGCATCTGGAAGGCCAGCGAGCTGCAGCGGATGCTCGCCGAGTGCGGCCTGGTCATCAGCGCGGGGAAGATGTCCGGGCTGTGGTCCGGCGACCCGGCCAGCATCAAGCTGTCCGACCTGGACGTGATCTGCGCCGTCCTCGGCTGCGGGGTCGGGGAGCTGCTGATCCCCGAGCCGGACAAGGTCAGCCGCGGCAGCGAGCAGGAGGCCCAGTCCGCCGCCACGTCCGCAGCGGCCGCGCCGCCGCCGGTGACTCCCCGGCGCCGCGACGGGCGATCGCTTCCTCCTGCTTGATGGCGGGCCGGAAGGCTTCCAGCTGCGCTGACTGCCTGGCCTGGGGCGTGCTCAACGGGCGCCGCTGCAGCTCGTGCTCGGTCTGGCGGCACAAGCATCCCGGCGAGGCCGGGTGCGCTGGCTGCGGGCGGGCCCCGGCGGTCAAGGACGGCTACTGCTGGCTGTGCTGGCAGCAGGCCCGCTACCAGTCCCGGCTCGCCGGAGGCCTCCCGCGAGGCGCGGTGTCGGTCCTGCAGGATGGCGGTCGCCTGCACTGGCACCAGCTGTTCTTCGACCGGATGCAGCTCCGCCGCCCGCACGGCCCGGTCCCTCAGCACGATCGTCGCGGCGCACCGGTCAGGCCACCGCCGGCACCTGCCGGCCGCCCGGCCGTCCGCTGGACCCAGCCCAGGCTGTTCGAGGCATGGCGGGACTTCACCCGGTTCGACGAGGACGCGGACGCCGACCTGGGCAACCCGTGGCTGGCCTGGGCGCTCTACCTGGCCTGGCGCCGCGGCGAGGCCCGCGGCTGGAAGCGGGGACTCCGCTTCGCCGTCCGCAGGACGCTGATCATCGTGCTGTCCCGGCACGAGCCCGGCGACACCGTCCGGTACTCCGAGATCATCCCGGTGCAGCGGGCCCTGGGCGTCAGGGCCGGACGGGTCGCCGAGGTGCTCCAGGAGATGGGCGTGCTGGCCGATGACCGGCGCCCGTCCTTCGAGGACTGGCTGGACCGCAAGCTCGACGGCCTGGCCCCCGGCATCCGCGCCGACGTCGAGGCCTGGCTGCGGACCATGCGCGACGGCGGCCCCCGCAGCAGGCCCCGGGATATCGCATCGGTCTGGAACCACATGAACCAGCTCCGCCCGGTGCTGCTGGGCTGGTCAGGCCGCTACGGCCACCTGCGCGAGGTCACCCGCGACGACGTCGCCGCCGTCCTCGCCGGGCTGCGCGGATCCCGCCGTTCCAACGTCCTGGTGGCGCTGCGGTCCTTGTTCGGGTTCTGCAAGAAGAGAGGCACGATCTTCCGCAGCCCGGTCCAGGGCATCAGGGTCGGCCAGCACCCCTACGGCATCATCCAGCCGCTGCGCCAGGACGAGGTCGACCAGGCGGCCAGGGCTGCCGCCACCCCGGCCCGGCTGGTCCTGGTCCTGGCCGCGATGCATGCAGCCCGCCGCAAGGCCATCCGCGAGCTCCTCCTGGACGACGTCGACCTCGGCAACCGGCGGATTACCATCGGCGGCCGGACCCGCCCGATCGACGAGCTCACCCGCCAGGTCCTGCTCGAATGGCTCAGCTACCGGAGCACCCGCTGGCCGTGCACAGCCAACCCGCACCTGCTGATAAACCAGATGAGCGCGAACGGGACCGGACCCGTCAGCACCATCTACTTCGCCAACGCCGCCCGGCGCGGCCAGGCCGCCACCCTGGAACGGCTCCGTGTCGACCGGCAGCTCCAGGAAGCCCTCGCCTGCGGGCCAGACCCCTTGCACCTGGCCGCGATGTTCGGCCTGGACCCCAAGACAGCAATCCGATATGCAGAGAACGCCAGGATGCTCCTGGTGACCGCAGCCGAACAGCAAGACCTCGCTTGATGCCTGCCCGGCCTCCGGGGGACGGGCCGGAACCTTGCCCGCAAACGGACGGTGCTTCACGTCCCGTCGTACCTTTCCGCCGGGGCGCCAGCGCGTAACGCGGTTATGTCGCGCTGCGTAAACTGCCGCTCATGGAGGATCCGGAGGCCTACCTCCGTGCCATGGCGGCCCGGCTGGCCTGGGCCCAGGACGGCAGCCCGCTCCCGGTCACGCGGTTCAGCGTGGAGGCGGTGGCCAACGCGTTCGTGATGCTCGGGCTGCTGCCCGCCGCGCGCGCCGAGGAGATCCTCGCCGCCCAGCGGCCAGGGCTAGAAGCCGCCGGCTTCCGGGTCGGCCTGGAGATCGGGGAACTCAGCGTCACCTCCGACGCCCGCGCCTTCGCCGAGGCACGGGCCACCGGAACGAACAGCCCGCGATGGACCCCGCTGGCGGTCGCCGCCGGCCCTGTGCGCTGCCGGCTCCCCGGCCACGACCTCACTATCACGTCGGCCACACTGACCCCGGAGGGAATCTGGCTGCGCTATCACGGTGACGCGCAGGAGGGCGGCCGCCCCGAAGCTGGCGCTATCGCCACGGGCGTTGCCGACGAGATTACGCAGCTGTCAATCACCGACGACACCGGCCCTCGTCATGTGGCTGCTGTCGATCTGGATGATGCCGTTCCGCAGGTACCGCACCTGCAAAGGCACAGGCCGCCAGTCCGGAATGCTGTTCACCTGGGCCCACAGGCAGTGTCCCTCCTGCGGCGGCGTCGGGTGGCACCGCCGGTACAACGTCACCACGGTCTACGGCGACAGGCAGACCCGCGGCGAGGCCCGGGCGGCCGCCGCGCGGCAGCGGCGCATCAGGCCCCGCTGATCGTCCCGGGAAGCGGCCCGCCCGGGCGGCGGGGTCGGGGTAAATCCCGGGAGGCGCCCGCCGTCAGCGGCGGTAGCCAGCCAGCGCCTCCAGCCTGCGGACCCGCTCGCCTGCTGGCGGGTGGGTCCGGAACAGCCTGGCGAAACCCTCGGGGTGGAACGGGCAGGCGATCATCAGGTGGCCGACCGAGGTCAGCCGTCCGTCGGGCGCCAGCGCCAGTTCCGCCGTGCCGGCGTCGACCTTGCGCAGCGCGTTCGCCAGTGCCACCGGGTCGCCGGACAGGCTCGCGCCCGCCGCGTCCGCCCGGTATTCGCGGGCCTGGGACACCGTCAGCCGGATGATGAGCGCGGCGATCGGCCCGAGCACCAGCAGCAGCGACGCTTCGACCGGGCCGAGGCCCGATGAGCCGGGGCGGCGCGGTGCCAGAGACCCGGACGCGGCCGATCCGGGCGCGGCAGCCCCGGCACGTCCGGGCAGGAACCTGGCCAGGCCAGCCGGGAAGGTGATGATGGTGGCCACGCCCGCCGACACGGTGGCGGCGAGGAGGTCCCGGCCGGACACGTGCGCGAGCTCGTGCCCGAGCACGCCGCGCAGTTCAGCCTCGTCGAGCTGACCCAGCAGGCCGCGGGTGCAGCACACCGAGGCGGTCCGCGAGCTGCGGCCGACGGCGAACGCGTTCGGCTGCTCGGCAGGCGACAGGTACAGCCGGGGCACGGGCAGGCGGCCGGTCTTGCTCAGCTCCCGGACCAGGCGATACAGCTCGGGATGCTCGACCTCGCCCACGGGCCTGGCCAGCATCGCGGACAGGGCCAGCCGGTCGCCGTAGGCGCATCCGGCCGCTAGGAGCAGGCCGGCGCAGACGACACCCACGATGGCGCCGGGCCCGCCCGCGACCGCGGCTCCGATCACGCCGAACCCGGCCACCGGCACCACGGCGGTGGCCGCGACCCGGGCTGCCGAGCTGGCCGACCCGGCTGCTCCCAGCCCGTCGCCGCGCACGGCTACACACCTCCCAGCGGCCCGCATCCTACCCGGCCAGGCCATGATGACCACGCTCTGGCCGCAGCGTGACATACCTCACGTGCCGAGTGCAGGAACGTTATGCACAAGCCTGGCAGCGGGTTCTTACCGGAATCTGTCACAAACTACATTGGTGGCGCCAGATCAACACGAAGCGAGGAATATCACCGCACAGATGAACGTTCCAGCGCGCGTTCCGGCGTAAGATTTCTACCGTCCTAACTCATGCCCCCGGCCGTGGGGTGGTGCTGCGTGAGCGTTCGGCCGCGGCATGCGGAGGAGGTCCTGAACACTGTGACCAAGCAGGTCCAGCAACTCGATCACGTCATCATCAGGTTCGCCGGTGACTCCGGTGACGGGATGCAGCTCGCCGGAGACAGGTTCACTCAGGAGACGGCGATCTTCGGCAATGACCTGTCGACCTTGCCGAATTTCCCCGCCGAAATCCGGGCCCCGGCCGGCACCCTGCCCGGCGTATCGAGTTTCCAGGTCCATTTCGCCGATCACGATATCCTCACCCCCGGCGACGCCCCTGACGTCCTCATCGCCATGAACCCGGCCGCCCTGAAGGCCAACATCAAGGACCTGCCGCGAGGCGGCGACCTGATCGTCAACACCGACGAATTCACCAAGCGCAACCTGACCAAGGTCGGCTACGAAACCAGCCCGCTCGAGGACGGCTCGCTCGAGCAGTACCACGTGCACGCGGTGCCGATCACCTCGATGACGGTCAAGGCGCTGGAGTCATTCGAGATCACCAGGAAGGACGCCGAGCGGGCCAAGAACATGTTCGCGCTCGGCATGCTCTCCTGGCTGTACGACCGGCCCGCGGAGGGCACGCTCAGCTTCCTCAAGTCCAAGTTCTCCGGCAAGCCCGAGATCATGGCCGCGAACCTGGCCGCCTTCCAGGCCGGCTGGAACTTCGGCGAGACCACCGAGGCGTTCTCGGTCAGGTACGAGGTCAAGCCGGCCCAGCTGACGTCAGGCACGTACCGGAACATCAGCGGCAACACCGCGCTCGCCTACGGCCTCATCGCGGCGTCGCAGCTCGCCGGGCTGCCGCTGTTCCTCGGCTCCTACCCGATCACGCCTGCCTCGGACATCCTGCACGAGCTGGCCAGGCACAAGCGGTTCGGGGTCCGCACGTTCCAGGCGGAAGACGAGATCGGCGCCATCGGCGCGGCGCTCGGCGCCTCGTTCGGCGGGTCGCTGGCCGTGACCAGCACGTCCGGGCCGGGCATGCTGCTGAAGGCGGAAACGATCGGCCTGGCCGTATCGGTGGAGCTGCCGCTGATCGTCTGCGACATCCAGCGGGCCGGACCGTCCACCGGGATGCCGACCAAGACCGAGCAGGCGGACCTGCTGCAGGCGATGTTCGGCCGGAACGGCGAGTCCCCGGTGCCGATCGTCGCCCCGGCCAGCCCGGCCGACTGCTTCAGCGCGGCGATCGAGGCGGCCAGGATCGCGGTGAAGTACCGCACGCCGGTGATCTTGCTCTCCGACGGCTACCTGGCCAACGGATCGGAGCCGTGGCGGATCCCGGACATCGCCAGCCTCCCCGACCTGGGCGGCGAGTTCGCGTTCGCGACACCCGGCCCAGCCGGCGAGGGCGAATTCGAGCCGTTCCGGCGGGACCCGGTGACCCTGGCCCGGCCGTGGGCGGTGCCCGGGACCCCGGGCCTGGAGCACAGGATCGGCGGCATCGAGAAGGCCGACGTCACCGGGGAGATCTCCTACGACCCCGACAACCACGACCTGATGGTCCGGCTGCGCCAGGCCAAGATCGACGGCATCGCGGCCGATATCGAGCCGCTGTACGTCGACGACCCGGACGGCAGCGCCCGCGTCCTGGTGCTCGGCTGGGGCTCGACTTACGGCTCCATCGGCGCGGCCGTGCGCCGGGTCCGCAACGCCGGGCACTCCGTGGCCCAGGCGCACCTGCGGCACCTCAGTCCCTTCCCGCCGAACCTGGGTGACGTGCTCCGCCGCTACGACAAGGTCCTGCTGCCCGAAATCAACCTCGGCCAGCTGGCCCTGCTGCTGCGCGGGCGTTACCTGGTCGACGTGATCTCCTATAACCGGGTCCGCGGCCTCCCGTTCCGGGCGGCCGAGCTGGCCGGTGTCATCGAGGATGTGATCGGTCATGCCTGAGGCGAACGGCCACGCCGCCGGTGCAGCAGGAGCCGAAGGCGGCGAAGGCCACCGGCTCGCCTCGCTGACCCTGGTGCCCAGGGCCACGGCCCGCTCGGCAGCCAAGGATTTTAAGTCTGACCAGGAAGTGCGCTGGTGTCCCGGGTGCGGGGACTATGTCATCCTGGCCGCGTTCCAGGCCTTCCTGCCCGAGCTTGACGTGCCGCGCGAGAACGTGGTGGTCATCTCGGGGATCGGCTGCTCGTCCCGACTGCCCTACTACGTGAACAGTTACGGGATGCATTCCATCCACGGGCGCGCGCCGGCCATCGCCACCGGGCTGGCGGCGTCTCGGCCGGACCTGTCGGTCTGGGTCATCACCGGGGACGGCGACGCCCTGTCCATCGGCGGCAACCACCTGATCCACGCGCTGCGGCGCAACGTCAACATCAAGATCCTGCTGTTCAATAACCGGATCTACGGGCTGACCAAGGGCCAGTACTCGCCCACCTCCGAGCAGGGCAAGGTCACCAAGTCGACGCCGTTCGGGTCGCTGGATCACCCGTTCAACCCGGTGTCGCTGGCGCTCGGGGCCGACGCCAGCTTCGTCGCGCGGACCATCGATTCGGACCGCAGGCACCTGACCTCGGTGCTGCGCGCGGCCGCCGATCATCAGGGCGCCGCGTTCATCGAGATCTACCAGAACTGCCCGATCTTCAATGACGACGCGTTCGCGCCGCTGAAGGAGCCGGCCGCGGCCGACCAGCGGCTGATCAAGCTGGAGCACGGAGAGCCGGTGCGATTCGGGCCCGGGGCCGGGATGGGCCTGCGGTTCGGCCGTCACGGGCAGCTCGAGGCGGCCGACGTGGCCGGTGCCGATCCGGACACGCTGATCACCCACGACGCGCACCGCGATGACCCGTCCTACGCCTTCGCCCTGTCCCGGCTGGACACGGCGGACTTCCGGCACACTCCCGTCGGGGTGTTCCGGCGGGTCGAGCAGCCCAGCTACGACCGGCTGATGGCCGAGCAGATCGCGGCGGCCAAGGCCCGCAGCGGTCCCGGCGACCTGGGCGCGCTGCTGGCCGGCAGTGACACCTGGGAAGTAAGCTGATCCAGCCTCACCCCTCACGAGTGACGCGCCCGCCGGCCGCCGGCCGGCATACTGCCTGAAGCAACAGGACGCACGAGGGTGAAAGAGGTAAGGACATGACAATCGGGCCGGTGCAGCTTATCGTGCTGGGGTTCAGTCACCCCGACTTCCACGGTGAGATCATCGAGGAACTGGAGCGGCTCCACGACAGCGGGACGGTACGCGTCATCGACTCGCTCGTGGTCTACAAGGACGCCGGCGGGGAACTGGAGGTGGAGCACCTCAGCAACCTCACCCGGGACGAGGCGATCGAGGTCGGCAGCAAGATCGGCGCGCTGATCGGCCTGGGCATCGAGGGCGAAGAGGGCATGGAAGCCGGCGCGATCGCGGGGGCTGAGGAGGTGGACGCCGCAGGGGGCGTGCACGTGTTCACCGAGGAAGAGGGCTGGGACGTGCTCGAGGACATCCCGAACGACTCCGCGGCGGCGCTCATCCTGTTGGAGCACCACTGGGCGGTGCCGCTGCGCGACGCGGTCATGCGCGCCGGGGGCTTCCGGATCAGCGACGGCTTCATCAGCCCGCTCGACCTGGTGGCCATCGGGCTCATGGAGGCCGATGAGGCGCAGCAGCACCACGAGGTCGAAACGTCGCGCGCTGCAGGCTAGGCTAGATACGAGGATCAGTACCTGGAGGCATGAGATGTTCGGAGCACGCAGAGTGGCCCGCCGCACGTCGCGGCGTGTCGCCCGCCGCCGTTGACCGCCGTCGCATAGAGCAGGTCGGTACCGGTCGGCCAGCCGAGCGTGCCCGGGCGACCGGGCCGGCGGCTGGCCGTGCCGTTTTCCCGTCCCCGGCCTGGCCGTTTTCCCGTCCCCGGCCTGCGATCCCGCGCCCGCTTATCACCCGTCGCGGGTGACGGATGGCCGCGGGCCAGCGTCGGCCGGGATCAACGCGTCAGGGAACTGCGTAGGCCACCAATTGCGGGTTCCCGCCGCCTCTCAGCGTCTTGGGGCCGCCCGCCGGGACCAGGATCGTGTTGCCGAACACGGCGATCGGTGCGTTCGTCGAGGTGGGCAGCTGGCGGCTGTAGACGATCGCGCCGGTGTCACGGTTGAGGGCGAGCAGGACGCCGTTGTACAGCGTGGTGAAGACCAGGTCGTTTGAGACCGTGGCCGCGCCGAGCGGCAGCGTTGCGACCTTGGTGTCCCATTCGACCTTGCCGGTGGCCAGGCTGAGCGCCTCGATCTCCCCGGTCTCGCCACCAGCGGTCTTGTTGCCGATGACCGAGCTCGGGCTGGTATAGATGATCGGAACGTCGTTGGTGGCCACGTAGACGCTCCCGTCCGCCACGGCCATGTTCGACAAGATGCCGCCCAGCGATCCGGGCGCTAGCGTGTACGGGTACGTGATCGTGAGCTGGTGGGACAGCGCGAGCAGGGAGTCGTTGTCGTGCCCGTTGTGCTCGCCGACCGGGGTCTTCCACAGCAGCGCGCCGGACCGGGCGTTCAGTGCGTAGACGATTCCCACCTTGCCGCCGGCGATGATCACCGGCATCCCGCCGATGGTCGTCGCGATCGGCGACGACTGCAGGTCGTGGTCTGCGAAGTCGTTCGGCACGGCCTGGTAATACCAGCGCAGCTGCCCGGTCGCCGCGTCCAGGTTCACCTCACTGTCGGTGTAGAGCTGCCGCGACGGGTGCGCGATGGCCTCACCGATGCTCTGGTAGGGGTTCCCGGTGCCGAACGTCACCGAGCCGTCGCCCCCGACCAGCGGCGGCTCCCAGGCCCCGCCCGAGCCGAGACCGAGGGCCTGCACGCCCGGGCGCGCGCCGATGACCGTGTTGAACTTCCACAGCAGGCGGCCGGTTGACGCGTCCAGCGCCATGAGCAACCCGCCGCCGGGTCCCGAGCCGTAGGCGCTGGACATGTAGACCCGTCCGTCCGCCACCTGCGGCTGGATCTCGAACGCCCCCTGGCCGCTGTTGAGCAGGTCGCTGTCCACCCAGATCGTCTTGCCGGTCGCGGCGTTGAGTGCGAATGCCGCGGTCGGCGTGTCCCCGTACACGGCGCCGTCCGCGACCGCCACCCCGTCCGGCCCGGGTCCGCTCGTCTCCGGGGCGTTCACCGGGTACTCCCACTTCAGCTTGCCCGTGGCCAGCGCCAGCGCGTACACGTTGGAGGCCTGGTCCTGGAGGTACACCACGCCGTCCTGCACGGCCGGCGGCGCGGTCAGCGCGCCGACCGCCGAGATGCCGGCCGGCAGATTCAGGCCAGTCAGCTCGAACGTCCAGGCCTGACGCAGGCTGGACACGTTCGCCGCCGAGATCATCGAATCCGGCGCGACCCTGGTGTTGGCCAGGTCGCCATTCGGGTACGGCCAGGATCCTGCGGGCGTGGACGCCTGCGGATTGGTTACCGTGCTCCCGGTCGGCGTGCTGGCAGAGCTGCACGCGGCGACCAGCAGCCCGGTCACCACGGACAAGGTGATTGCGAGGCAGGCCCGTGCCGTCATTCGCGTCCGTGTCGGTGTCATAGCGCTACTCCCATCTGAAGGCGCGCTTGGCCAGGAAGCCGAACACGACCGCGTACGCGGCCAGGACCAGCAGCGGCGCGGCCGGCGGGAACTGCCCCTGCATCGAGTCCTGCATCGCTTCCACCGCCGCGCCGAGCGGGGTGAAGCTGCTGACGCCCTGGAGCACACCCGGCATGAGCTCTCGCGGCCACCACAGGCCGGCGAAGAAGATCATCGGGAAGAACACCAGCCGGCCGATGACACTGGCACCGGTGGCGGTGCGGGCCACCGAGGCGATCAGCAGCCCCATGGGGAACAGTGCGGCGGCGGCCAGCGCGATCGAGAGCACGAGCGCGCCGGGGCTCTTGGGGGCGAGCGCCCCGTAGACGGTGACGCTCGCGACCAGGAGGATGACGATCCCGGTCAGCGCCACGCACAGCTGCACGGCGCCCTGGGCGGCCAGCAGCCACCACGGGGGGACCGGGGTGGTCGACAGGCGGCGCAGCAACCCCAGCTCGCGGTAGCTGGCCAGCGGCATCGGCAGCCCGAACAGGGTCAGCAAGCCCAGGCTGAGCACGATCAGGATCGGCACGTACACATCGAGCGGGGTGAGCCCGCCCAGGGCGGCGGCGGACTGGCGGAAGCTGGGTATCGCGCCGAAGATGACCAGCAGCACCACGGGCAAGGCGATGCCGCCGATCAGGCTGGCCGGCTGCCGCCGGGCGAGCCTGGCCTCGTTGAGCACGATCTGCCCGAAGGCGACACGCCGCGCTGGCCTCGGCAGCGACCACGACAGTGAACTCATTGTGCTGCTCCTTCCTGGTCCAGGTGGTTCCCGGTGAGCTTGACGAAGGCGTCCTCGAGGTTCGAGGAATCCAGCTGCACGTCACGGGCGGTCACGCCCGCGGCGTGCAGGGTGAGGATCACCGCGTTGACCAGCTCCCCGGTCCCCGTGACGATGACGTGCGAGCCCTCGCGCTCGACTCGCGTTACCTCGGGAAGCCCGGTCAGCAGCCGGTCATCGAACGGGGCCGAGGGCACGAACCGCACCGTCGTCCCGCCCCTGGCCCGCGCGGCCAGGCTGGCCGGGGTGTCCAGCGCCACGACACGTCCGCCGTCGATCAGCGCCACCCGGTCGCACAGCCGCTCGGCTTCCTCCATGAAGTGCGTGACCAGTACGACCGTCACGCCGTGCTCGCGGAGACCCGCGATCAGCGCCCAGGCATCCCGGCGGCCTTGCGGATCCAGTCCCGTCGTCATCTCATCCAGCACGGCGATCTTCGGCCGGCCGATCAGCGCCAGCGCGACCGACAGCCGCTGCCGCTGCCCGCCGGACAGCGACCGGTAATAGTCCTTGAGCTTCCCGGCCAGCCCCAGCGCCTCGGTCAGCTCGCCGACGTCGGCCGGGTCGGGATAGAACGACCGGTACATCTCGAGGATCTCCCCGACCCTGAGCTTGGCCGGGAAGGCGCTCTCCTGAAGCTGCACCCCGACGATCTGGTGGATCTGGTCCCGGTCGGCCCGCGGGTCCAGGCCCAGCAGCCGGATGGTCCCGGCGTCCGGCGACCGGAGCCCGATGGCGCACTCGACGGTGGTGGTCTTACCCGCTCCGTTCGGGCCGAGGATGCCGAAGATCTCACCCTGGGCCACCGAGAACGACACGTCGTCGACCGCGACCACCGCGCCGTAGGTCTTGCGGAGATGCTCGATCTCCAGCGCCGGCCTGCTCGCGGCTCGCCGCAGGCGGTCGGCCCGGACGTCAAGCCGCGGGTCGACCGTGCTCTGCGGTATACCCATCACGTTCTCCCTGCTGGCCCATCCGGTGGGCCACTCTCTTTCCCGCCACGCCGGGCGGGATCCTTGCCTCTGAAAACTGATATCACTATGCTAGGCATGTAATATCAGAGATGTCAACGGAGGTGACAGGAATGATGATTCAGCCCCCCGCCAGCACACAGGATCCGGCCTCCGCGCCGCCGCCGGCCGAGCGCGCGGCCTGGTCGTCGATCCCCGGCTTTGTGGCCGCGATATTCGGTTGGGCAGCCGTTGCTGTCGGCATCGGCCTGCTGATCTCGGGCTATACCAAGAGCCCGGCAGGGGGCGGGGCTGCGGTGTGGGGCTGGCTCGTGCTGGCGGCCGGCGCGCTGCTGCTGTCCGGCCTGGTACAGGTGGTCGCGGGAGAGGCCCGGGTGGTCCAGCTGTTCGGCCAGTACCGGGGCACGGTGCGCACTGCGGGGCTGGCGTTCGTGAACCCGCTCACCAAGCGGCGCAAGGTCTCGATCCGGCTGCGGAACCACGAGACCGCGATGGCCAAGGTGAACGACGCCGACGGCAACCCGATCGAGATCGCCGCCGTGGTGGTCTGGCAGGTCCAGGACACCGCCAAGGCGCTGTACGCAGTCGATGACTACCCGCAGTTCGTCGCGTTTCAGGCCGAGACCGCGGTCCGGCACATCGCGTCCAGTTACCCTTACACCGGCCATCTTGAGGGCGAACTGTCGCTGCGGGACAATGCCGATGAAATCACTCAGCGGCTGTCGGCCGAGCTCGCCGACCGGGTCCGGCCGGCCGGGGTGGACATCATCGAGTCACGGCTGACCCGGCTGTCCTACGCCCCCGAGATCGCCCAGGCCATGCTGCGCCAGCAGCAGGCCAACGCGGTGGTCGGTGCCCGGCTGCGGATCGTCGAAGGCGCGGTCGGCATGGTCGAGCTGGCGCTGCAGCGGCTGGAGGAGAAGGGGGTCGTCGAGCTGGACGAGGAGCGCAAGGCCGCGATGGTGTCCAACCTGCTGGTGGTGCTGTGCAGTGAGCAGGCCACCCAGCAGGTGGTCAACACCGGCTCGCTGTACCAGTGACGGCGGGCCCGGTTCCCAGGTGAGCGAGCGTAAGAGCATCCTGCTGCGGCTGGACCCGGCCGTGCACGACGCGCTGGCCCGGTGGGCCTCCGACGAGCTGCGCAGCACCAACGCCCAGATCGAGTTCCTGCTCCGCCGGGCCCTGGCCGAGGCCGGGCGGATGCCCAGCCGGGCCGGGCAGATGCGCAGGCCCGGCCGCCCGCCCCGCGTGCCGTGATCAGGGCACCGGCTATCTAGCCGATGGGACGCCCATGAAAACCCGCCGCAGCTCTGGGTACGTCATAATCTTGCTATAACTGACGTCGAAGAGCACGAAGCGCTGCTCTCTCGGCCGAAGCGGCTATTGCCCGTCGGCGGCCGCCAGGGTTGACGTAGCTTGGCTGATTCTGGGAATCTAACATGGTGATCGGTGGCGGGGCGTGACCATGCTATTGGCCAGCTCGTTTGTTGTTGTCGCTCTCGTCTTCTGCATGGCCGCCACCCTGGCCCTATTAGGGGTTACGCACGTATCCATGTCCGGCGCTGAGGCGATCGAGCGACGGGCTGGCACCCGGAATTCCCGCACCTGCCTGGTCGCTTGCGGATTCCGCCGGCAAAATCGTCCGCTCTCCCCCGCGCACTCCCCTGCAGCTGATCATGTTCACCGACCATTCCCTGAAGGCTTTTCCCTCTGTCGTGGACGGGCTGCGAGAGGTGATGACGCAGGAGCGGCTGGAGATCGTCGTGCTTACCCGTCGCCGCAACGAGCTGGCCGAGCCGGCGCTGCGCTCGATCGGATTGGACGGCATTTCGGTCCTGACCGGATCACCGTCGCTTTATGCCGCATATAACGTCCGGGTGATGCCCTTTGCGATATTCGTCGACTCAGCTGGTCGCGTGCGGGCATCCAGCCTGGTCAATCATGCCTGGCAGGTGACGAAGCTGCTGCAGCTCGCCGATCTCCCGCTGGAGCAGGAGAATCTCGCCCCTCGCGGCTTCTTCCGGCGCCGCGTAGCCAAGGCCGGAGCGTAGGCCCGTGGACGTCCTGATTCTGTGCGCCAAGACGGCCGTTGCGTGCCTGCTTATCGTGGCGGGCGGCGCCAAGCTCTCCGACCCGGCCAGCTTCGCTTCGACCGTGCGGTTGTTCATCCCGTTCCGTGTGGCCTGGCCGTTGCTGTCGGCCATCGCCGTGGGAGTCTCGCTAGGGGAGCTAGCTGCCGGCCTGGCCAGCCTGACGCTCCCGGCGATCACGGCGCTGAACGCCCTGGTGTTCGCCGTCGCCTGTGCTTTTGTTGCCGTCTCCGCCGTGGGCTATGCCTTCCACCGCGGCCGGTCGTGCAGATGTTTCGGGGCGCTATCCCAGCGGAATTCGACGCCGCAGGCCTGTTGCGCAGCGTCGTCATAGCAGGAATCGCGGCCGACGCCCTGGCGCACGTCGGTGCGGCAGCTCTCCGGCTGGACGCGACAGCGCGGGTGCTGCTACTCGCGGCCGCCGGGCTGCTGGCCGTGGCTGCATTCACCGCCGCCAGGGCCCGTGGCCCTGGTCGCGAGCCAGAGCCGGAGGGGTGGTGACGCAATGAAGATTCCCCTGTATCTCGCCGTGGCTCAATGGACGCTGCTGTTCGCCTTCGGGCTGCTGATCGTGGCCTACCGCCAGCTGGGACGGATGCTTCACAAGGCTGATACGGCCGCCCCGCTTGGGCCTGCGCTGGGCAGTACCGTGGTAAGCCTGGAATACAGCAGGTTCGCCGACGATACCGTGCAGTACCTCACGCCAGGAGACGGGCAGCCAACCCTGCTCGCGTTCGTCGAGCCGACCTGCCTGTCCTGCGAGAAGCTCGTCGTCGCGCTCGGAACAGCCGAACACGCTGGTGAGCTCAGCGGCCTGCGGGTCCTGCTGCTCACTTCCAGCCCGAAGAGTTACCTGAAGGTCTCTGACGCCTTCCGCGCTACCCGGCTGGAGTGCGGCCGCATCCTGGCGCAGGCCACCACGGAGGCATACGGCGCGACTTCCACGCCGCTGCTGGTGGCTATCGACCGCGACGGCGCGGTCAGGGCGGCCGGGCCGGCTATCCAGCTCGCGGAGGTCCGTACCTTCAGCCGGGCCTGTTGGCTTCCCCCGGCGGTGGGAGAATCCATCCCGATTACCGCGGCAGCACCACGGCACGAAAACGACCTCGAAGCAGCTACACCGGCCGCTGGCGCCGAGTGAGAAGGGGGATCGTGCGATGGCCGGAGGCAGTTCGGCTCGAGTTTCGACGCGCGAATCAACCAGATGGCCGAACGGGCCACCCGGAGAATGTCACGCAGAAACATTCTGCGAACTGTTTTTGTCGGCGGTGCCGCCAGCATCGGGGGGTCAGCCGGTGCGTTTCTCCACGAAGTCGCACAGGGCCAGGAACGCCGCCCGGGCCGGCACGTCGGGCAGCGTCATGATCTCGTTCCTGGCGCCCTGGGCCCAGCTCAGCACGTCGGCACGGGACTCGGCCAGCGCGGGATGGCTGCGCAGCGCCGTCAGCGCCTCGGTCAGCAGCGCCTCGTCGGTCAGGTCGGCCTCGCCGAGCAGCCAGTGCAGCCGCTGGTCGGCCGGGGACTGGGCAGCCCCGGATTGGGCACCAGAGCGCAGGGCGTACAAGACCGGCAGCGTCCGCACTCCCTGGCGCAGGTCCGTGCCGGGGGTCTTGCCCGATTGCGCCGAATCGCTCGCGATGTCGATCACGTCATCCGACAGCTGCCAGGCCACGCCGAGCTGCTCACAGGCCACGGCGATCCGGGCCGCGACCTCCGCCGGTGCGCCGGAGAACATGGCGCCGAACCTCCCCGACGTGGCGATCAGCGAACCCGTCTTCTCCGTAATCACGTACATGTAGTGGTCGAGCGGGTCCTGGCCGGGCCGCGGGCCGATGGTTTCCGCCATCTGCCCGGCGACCAGCCGGTTGAACGTCTCCGCCTGGATCCTGATGGCCTCCGGGCCCAGGTCGGCGAGGATGCGGGAGGCCTGCGCGAACAGGAAGTCCCCGGTCAGGATCGCGATCGAGTTGCTCCACCGGGAGTTGGCCGAGGGATGGCCGCGGCGGACCTCGGCTTCGTCCATGACGTCGTCGTGAAACAGCGTGGCCAGGTGGGTGAGCTCGATCGCCGCTGCCGCCTGGATGACACGCGGGTCGTTCGGCTGGCCGAACTGCGCGGCCAGCAGCACGAGCATGGCCCGGAACCGCTTGCCGCCTGCCGCGATGAGATGCCCGGAGGTCTCGGTGAGCAGTTCGTGGTCGGGATGCGCCGTCTGGCTCAGCCACGCCTCGACCCGGGCCAGATCGTCAAGAACCTCCGCCGCCAGGGCAGAGTCCGGGAAATCTACCGGAACTGCGGGGATCACATGTTCTCCAGGTCATCGGCACGCGCGAACGCCTCGAATTTTTGAGTATGCCCGTTCTGGGCGGGTCCGACCAGTGCCTCAGCTGACGAACAGCTGGTTCGCCGCATGACTGGCCAGGTTCAGGAGTGGTTCTGGCACGATGCCGAAGATGATCGTGGCCGTGACGCCGAGGCCCACGGCCGCGCCGCTGAACACGTTCGGCACCACCACCTCAGGCCCGTCAGGTACCGGGTCGCTGAAGAACATCAGCACGATCACGCGGACGTAGAAGAACGCCGCGATCGCGCTGCTCAGCACGCCGACAATCACCAGCGCCGTCTCACCGGAGGCGATCGCGGCCGAGAAAATGGCAAATTTCCCGGTGAAGCCGCTGGTCAGCGGTATGCCCGCGAAGGCCAGCAGGAACAGCGCGAAGATGCCCGCCACCAGCGGCGAGCGCCGTCCCAGCCCGGCCCACCTGGACAGGTGCCCGGCCTCGCCGCCCGCGTCCCGCACCAGGGTGATCACCGCGAACGCGCCCACCGTGGTCAGCCCGTAGGTGGCCAGGTAGAACAGGCTGCTGGACAGTCCCGCCGCGCTGACCGCGATCACCGCGGTCAGCACGAACCCGGCATGGGCGATCGAGGAGTAGGCCAGCAACCGCTTCACGTCCGTCTGGGTGATGGCGATGACGGCGCCCACCACCATGGTGAGGACGGCGACCACCCAGAACGC
The DNA here is from genome assembly GCA_963808615.1 of uncultured Actinomycetota bacterium. Taxonomy (GTDB): domain Bacteria; phylum Actinomycetota; class Actinomycetes; order Streptosporangiales; family Streptosporangiaceae; genus Palsa-504. The sequence goes on along the minus strand of CAWEGV010000012.1, from coordinate 723,225 downwards.
CGGACGCCAGTCCCAGGCCAGGTTGCCGAAGGCGACGTAGAAGACGCGCAGCAACGCGCCGAAGGCCGACACCACGGTGCAGGACGCCATCAGCGCGGTCACCGGCGTGGGCGCGCCCTGGTACACGTCGGGCTTCCAGCCGTGGAACGGTACCGCCCCGACCTTGAACAGCAACCCGATCCCGGTCAGCGCGATCCCGGCGTACAGCAGGGTCGAGTTGGAGGTGTTGACGGCCGCCTCCGAGGCGATGGCCGACAGGGACACCGAGCCCGCGAAGCCGTAGAGCATCGCGACACCGAACAGGAAGAAGGCCGAGGAGAAGGCGCCGAGCAGGAAGTACTTCATGGCCGCCTCGTGCGACAGCAGCCGGCGGCGCCGGGCCAGGCCGCACAGCAAGTACAGCGGCAAAGACAGCACCTCGAGCGCGACGAACATGGTGAGCAGGTCATTCGATGCCGGGAACAGCAGCATCCCGCCGATTGCGAACAGCGTCAGCGGGAAGATCTCGGTGTGCACCATCCCGGCGACCAGGCCCTCGCGCTCCTCCTGGCTGCCCGGCGGCGCGGCGGCCTGGGCGGCGAACGGGCTGTTGCTGGTATCGGCGATGAGCAGCACGCTGACGAAGGCGAGCACCAGGATCGTGCCCTGGATGAACAAGGTGGGCCGGTCCACCGCCACGGCGCCCATCGCGGCGATGTGGCCCGGGCTGCCGTCGGCGAAGATGTTGCTCGACGCCCCGGTCACGATGGTCAGCACGAACGCCACGGCCAGCGAGGCCAGGGTCAGCACCAGCTGGATGCTGCGGCGCAGCGGGCGAGGCGTGAAGGCCTCGACCAGGACGCCGACCACCGCCGCGCCGAAGACGACCAGCATCGGCGAGAGCTGGCCGTACTCGATGTGCGGCGGGCTGATCGCGCCACTGCTCGAGGTGAGAAGGGCCGCGGGAGCGGCAAGGACCCCGTTCACGGTGCGGTTCCCTTCTGCCCGGCGTTGGTCAGCAGCGAGGTGGTGGCGTACCCAGGCCCGGGATGCGGGGGCACCGGGTCGGTTTCGTGCACCTGCGACATCGTCGCGCTGACAGCGGGGTTGATGATGTCGAGCACCGGCTTGGGATAGACGCCGACCCCGATGATCAGCACGATCAGCGGCACGACGGCCAGCAGTTCCCGCAGCCTGAGGTCCTTCATCCCTGCTACCTGGTCACGGACCGGGCCGTTCATGGTGCGCTGGTACATCCACAGGATGTAGATCGCGGCCAGGATGATGTTGACCGTGGCGAAGACCGCGGCCACCTTGTACCGGGTGAACGTGCCGACCAGGACCAGGAACTCGCTGACGAAGCTCGACAGGCCGGGCAGCGAGACCCCGGCCAGCCCGGAGATCAGGAACAGCCCGGCCAGCACCGGCGCCACGCTCTGCACCCCGCCGAAGTCCGCGATCCGGTCCGAGCCGCGCCTGATGATCAGGAACCCGACCAGGATGAACAGCGCTCCGGTGATGAACGCGTGGTTGACCATGTACAGGGTCGCGCCGGACACGCCCTGGCTTGTCATCGCGAAGATGCCGAGCACGATGAGGCCGAAGTGGGAGATGGAGATGTAGCCCATCAGCCGCTTCAGGCCGGCCTGGCCGATCGCCACCACGGCCCCGTACAAGATGCTGATCACCGCCAGCGTGATGACCAGCGGCGTGAAGTACTTCGCCCCGGCCGGGAACAGCTCGAAGCAGTACCGCAGCATGCCGAACGTCCCGACCTTGTCCATCATGCCGAGCATGAGCACGGCCGTGCCGGGCTGCGCCGCGTCCGTGGCGTCGGGCAGCCAGGTATGGAACGGCCACAGCGGCGCCTTGATCGCGAACGCGATGAAGAACCCGAGGAACAGCCACTTGCTCACGGTCGGGCTCAGCGGCACGCGGATCAGCACGTTGAACAAGAACGTGCCCTGGTGCCCGGTGACGGCGCTGCGCGTGGAGTACACGTAAAGCGCGATGACCGCGACCAGCATCAGCAGCCCGCCGAGCAGGCTGTAGAGCAGGAACTTGACCGCGGCGTACTGCCGCTTGCCCACCCCGTAGCTGCCGATCATGAAGTACATCGGCACCAGCATGGCCTCGAAGAACACGTAGAACAGGAACACGTCGATGGCCGCGAAGACGCCGATCATCATCGTCTCGAGCACCAGCATCAGCGCGAAGTACGCCTTCACGCTGTGCCGTCCCGCGTCGGCGTCGTTCCACGAGGCCAGGATCACCACCGGCATCAGCACCGCGGTCATGGCGATGAGCACCAGCGCGATGCCGTCCACCCCGAGCGCATAGTGCACGCCGAAGGCCGGGATCCAGGAGTAGACCTCGGTGAACTGGTAGTTCGGGCCGCCGACCTGGAACTTGACCGCGATGATGATCACCACGAGCAGCGTCAGCAGCGAGAACCCCAGCGCGAGCTGCTTGGCCAGGGCGTTGCGGGCCTGCCGGTCGGCCTCGGCGCTGTCGGCCGGCAGGCCCGGGATCAACGCGATCACGATCGCGCCGAGCAGCGGGAGCGCGCCCGCCACCGTCAGCCAGGGAAAGCCGTTCATCTAGAGCCTCACCGCCAGGAGCAAGGCGACCAGCAGCGCGGCGCCGAAGAACATGGACAGGGCATACGAGCGCACGAAGCCCGTCTGCATCTTGCGCCACCGTCCCGATGTCCCGCCCACCAGCGCGGCCAGCGAGTTCACCAGGCCGTCCACGCCCCGGTTGTCGAAGTACACCGAGAGCCTGGTCAGCCACTGGCCTGGGCGCTCCAGGACCGACTCGTTGAACGCGTTGCCGTAGAGTTCCTTCTGGCCCGCGACGACGGCAAACCCGCTTGAGGGCGCGGTCTCCGAGACCGGGACCCGCCCGTACATCGCCCAGCCCAGCGCCACCCCGGCCAGCGCCAGCACCAGCACCAGCGCTCCGGCAACCGTGTAAAAGCCGTATGGTTTCGGCGGCACCCCGACCACCGGGGCGAGGAATTTCTCCAGCCGGTCGTTGATGATGAGGAACGCGCCCGCGCCGACCGAGCCGACCGCGAGCACGATCATCGGCCAGGTCATCACCGGAGGCGATTCGTGCGGATGGGGCCCGTGCGCCGCCTGCTCCGTCCCGCCCCGCTCGGCGGCCGCCTCCGCCTCCCAGCGCCGCTTCCCGTACCAGGTCATGAACATCATCCGGGTCATGTAGAACCCGGTGATGCCCGCGCCGATCAGCGCGCAGGCGCCGAGAATCCAGCCTCCGGCGCCGTGCTCGGTGAAGTCGCCCTCGATGATGGGGTCCTTGACAAACCACCCGGAGAACGGCGGGATGCCGATGATGGCCAGGTACGCCAGGCCGAACGTCACGTAGGTGACCGGCAGGAAGCGAGACAGCCCGCCGTACCGCCGCATGTCCTGCTCATCGTCCATGGCGTGTATCACCGAGCCCGAGCCGAGGAACAGCCCCGCCTTGTAGAAGCCGTGCGCGAGCAGCAGCGCGATCGAGAACACGTATCCCTCGGGCCCGAGCCCCGCGCCGAGCGTCATGTAGCCGATCTGGCTCATGGTGGACCCGGCGAGCGATTTCTTGATGTCGTCCTTGGCGGAGGCGATGAGCCCGCCGAACAGCAGCGTGACGGTGCCCACCAGGGCGATCCCGATCCGTGCGTCCGCCGAGAACGCGAGGATCGGGTTGGACCGCACGAGCAGGTACACCCCGGCGGTGACCATGGTGGCCGCGTGGATCAGGGCCGACACGGGCGTGGGGCCTTCCATGGCGTCCAGCAGCCAGGACTGCAGCGGGACCTGCGCCGACTTTCCGCACGCGCCGAGCAGCAACAAGAAGCCCAGCGCGGTGGCCACGCCGCTGCCGGACGAGCCCACCTGGTTGAATACTCCGCTGTAGTTCATCGTGCCGAACTCGGCGAACATCAGCATGATCGCGATGGACAGCCCGGCGTCGCCCACCCGGTTGACCACGAACGCCTTCTTGGCCGCGACCGCCGCCGAGTTCTTGTACTGCCAGAACCCGATCAGCAGGTAGGAGGCCAGGCCGACCCCCTCCCAGCCGACGTAGAGCACGAGGTAGTTGTCGGCCAGCACCAGCAGCAGCATCGAGGCGAGGAACAGGTTCATGTAGCCGAAGAAGCGCCGCCGGTCGCGGTCGTGGCTCATGTAGCCGACCGAGTAGATGATGATCAGCGACCCGACCCCGGTGATCAGCAGCACGAAGCAGATCGACAGCGGGTCGATCAGCAGGTTCACGTTCACCTGGAAGTGCGCCACCGGGATCCAGGAGTACAGGTGCTGGTCCTGTTCCCGGTTGGTGTCGCCGAGCAGGGAGAAGAACGCGATCACGCCGTAGGCGAACGCCGCGACCGGCATCGCCACCCCGAGCAGATGCCCCCACCGGTCGGTGCGGCGGCCGCCGACCAGCAGGACCGTGGCGCCGAACAGGGGGAAGATGAGCAGCAACCACGAGGCCCGCAGCACCCCGGTCGCGGGCACGGTGGTAAACGTCGCGGCCAGGGCCTGGACGTGAGCCGAGCCTGTCAACGTCGTCATCCCCTCACCACTTCAGCAGGTTGGCGTCGTCCACCGACGCGGACCTGCGGGCCCGGAAGATCGCCATCAGGATCGCGAGGCCGACGACGACCTCGGCGGCGGCCACCACCATGACAAAGAACGCGATGACCTGCCCGTCCAGGTTGCCGTGCATGGTGGCGAACGCGACAAAGGCCAGGTTGCACGCGTTCAGCATCAACTCGATGCACATGAACACGACGATGGCGTTGCGCCGCACGAGCACGCCGGCCGCGCCGATCACGAACAAGATGACGGCCAGCGCCACGTAATGAACGGGGCTCATGAGTCGGCCCTCCCGGACGGCAGGGACTCCCGCTCGCCGCTTTCCGCCGTGACCTCAACCGTCTCTTCTAGCGGAACGAACTGTGGTGCTTCGGTCACGACACGCTGGGACAGTACCGGGCTGACCGACAGGTCGGAGGTACTGCCGTCCGGCAGCAGGGCCGGCCGGTCGGCGGCGTCGTGCAGCGCGTACACGCCCGGCGCCGGGTCTGGTGCCAGCTGGCCGCTGGCCAGGCGGCGCGCCGCGAGGTCCCGCTGCGTGGGCCGGGGGGTGGCGCGCTCGCGGTGCGCGAGCACCATGGCGCCGACGGCCGCGGTGATCAGCAGCGCGCCGGTCACCTCGAACGGGAACACGTAGGTGGTGAAGATCAGGGTGGACAGGCCGGTCAGGTTGGTCGGCCCGAAGGCCGCGGTGGGACGGGCGGCCGGCCCGATCGCCGCGTGCCCGATGCCGAGGATCAAGATCACGAAGAAACCGATCGCGGCCAGGCCCGCGGCCAGCCGCTGCCCCTTGATCGTCTCCACGATCGAGTCGGAGGAGCTGATCCCGATGAGCATCAAGACGAACAGGAACAGCATCAGGACCGCGCCGGTGTACACGATGATCTGCACGAACGCCAGGAACGGCGCGCCCTGCATGGCGTACATGGTGGCCAGGCAGAGCATCACCACGGCCAGCATCATGGCGCAGTGCACCGCCCGCCGGACCAGGATCATGGCCAGCCCCGCGCCCACCGAGATGACGGCGAGGATCCAGAACAGGGTTTCCCGGGCGATGACGTCGGCGTTGGTGCCTGCCGCCAGGACTCCTCTCATCGGTCCTCCTCACCTCCTTCGCTCTGGTCCGCCTGCAGGGCCTCCGGCTCCTGGACCTCCGACATCTGGGATTCCGGCGTCTGGAACTCCGGCGCCCATGACAGCGAGGCGTCCGGCGAGCCGGCGAACACGGCCGGGCCGGACGGCCCGCCCGGCCCCGCCATCCCGGGTGCGCGGGGCCCCGTGGTCAGGCCGGCCGCGCCGAGCCGGTAGTAGTCCTTCTCCTCGTCGCCGAGCCGCATCGGATGGGGCGGCGCCTCCATGCCGGGCTGCAGCGGCACCAGCAGCTGCTCCTTGGTCCAGATCAGGTTTTCCCTGCTGTCGTCGGCGATCTCGTACTCGTTGGTCATGGTCAGCGCGCGGGTCGGGCAGGCCTCGATGCACATGCCGCACAGGATGCAGCGCAGGTAGTTGATCTGGTAGACGTGCCCGTACCGCTCGCCGGGGGAGAACCGGCCTTCTGGCGTGTTGTCCCGGCCCTCGACGTAGATGGCGTCCGCCGGGCAGGCCCAGGCGCACAGCTCGCAGCCGATGCACTTCTCCAGCCCGTCCGGCCACCGGTTGAGCTGGTGATGGCCGTGGAACCGGGGCGCGGTCGGCTTCTTGACCTCCGGATACTCGACGGTCTCCACCTTCTTGAACATCTCGGTGAAGGTGACCCCGAACCCCTTGACCGAATTGAGAAAATCAGGCACCTGTGACCTCCCTGGTGGAGGCTTCGTTGTCTATGCCGATGCCGTGATAGTGCGGAAGGTCCATCGGCGGCACCGGGAAGGACGACGCCGACGCCGGCCCGGCCTGGCCGGGCTGGTCAGCGGCCTCCGCAGGCGTGGCGTACCGCTCGGCCCGCTGCTGCGCGGCGCTGTCCCACATCCAGAACAGGGCGACGATGACCACCAGGGTCACTCCGCCCACCACGTACGGGATCGTGTTGCTCGTGTCGAGCCGCCAGGCGCGCACGGTCGCGATCAGCATGATCCAGACGATGGAGACCGGGATGAGGATCTTCCAGCCGATCGTCATCAGCTGGTCGTAACGGACCCTGGGCAGGGTGCCGCGCAGCCAGATGTAGCAGAACAAGAAGATGAAGACCTTGATCAGGAACCACAGCACCGGCCACCAGCCCACGTTGGCGTGCGACCACAGCGACAGCGGCCATGGCGCCCGCCAGCCGCCCAGGAACAGCGTGGTGGCCAGCGCGGCGACCGTGGTCATGTTGATGTACTCGGCCAGGTAGAACATGGCGAACTTCATCGACGAGTACTCGGTGTGATAGCCGGCCACCAGCTCGCCTTCGCCCTCGGGCAGGTCGAACGGCAGCCGGTTCGTCTCGCCGACCATGGTGACCAGGTAGACCAGGAACGAGACCGGCAGCAGCCAGAAGTACCAGCGGTGGATCTGGGCCGTGACGATCGCGGTGGTGGACAGCGAGCCCGCGTACAAGAACACGGCCACGAAGGCCAGCGCCATCGCGATCTCGTAGCTGATCACCTGCGCGGCCGAGCGCAGCGCGCCGAGCAGCGAGTAGGCCGAGCCCGAGGCCCAGCCGGCCAGCACGATCCCGTACACGCCGATCGAGCTCATGGCCAGCACCAGCAGCACCGCCACCGGCAGGTCGGCGAGCTGCAGCGGGGTGTAGTGGTGGAAGATCGACACCTCCGGGCCGACCGGGATGATCGAGAATCCGACGAAGGCCACCGCCGCCGAGATGATGGGCGCGACGATGAACACCAGCTTGTCCGCTCGCGTGGGGATGATGTCTTCCTTCAGCGGCAGCTTGAGCGCGTCCGCGATCGGCTGCAGCAGGCCGAAGGGCCCGGCCCGGTTCGGGCCCGGCCGGTTCTGCATCCGGCCGATGGCGCGGCGTTCGGCCCAGATCATGAACATGGTCGTGAGCAGCAGGAAGATGAAGACGGCTGCGACCTTGAGCAGCACCATCCACCAGATCTGGTGGTAAAAGTCGAGCAGCGTCGGTTCCGGCGGGGGCGCCGGGGCTGCCAGCACGATCTGGTGCATCAGTCCGGCCTCCTCAGCGTGACCGTGCCGCCGTGTCCCGCGCCGAGGACGGCGCGGATGGTGGAGCCGCCCTGGACCGCGGGCTCCTGGTCACCGGGATACGGGACCACCGCCTGGGCGCCACCCGTCGCGGTCAGCCCCGCGGCCGGGAGCCAGACCACGTGATCGGCCATCGGCACCACATCGGCGGGAACCGTCACCGAACCCTGGTCGGTGGCCACGGTCACCTTATCGCCGTCGGCGATGCCCGCCTCGGCGGCGGTGGCCGCGGACATCCTGGCTACCACCGGCCTGGCCGTGCCGGCCAGGTGCGGTTCGCCGTCCTGCATGCGCCCGCTGTCCAGCAGCTGGTGCCAGGTGGCCAGCCGCACGGTGCTGGCCTCGGGGGGGACGACCCCCCCCAGACCCCCCCCGCTCATGGGGGGACTGCCCGTCCCCCCATGCCCCCCGGGGCCCTGAGCCACCTGCGGTGGCTCAGGACGGGGGCCGTACCAGGTGCCGAGCGCGGCGAGTTCCGCGCGCGCGGCCGCCGCGTCGGGCAGGCCGAGGTGCACGTCCATCTGGTCGGCCATCGCGCCGAGCACGTACAGGTCGGTGCGCACCTCGGGCACCCTCAGCGCCAGGCCGAACGACCCGCCGCGGCCTTCCCAGTTCACGAACGTCCCGGCCTTCTCGGCCACGGCCGCGACCGGGAACACCACGTCGGCCCGGTCGGTGACCGCGCTGGCCCGCAGTTCGAGGCTGACCACGAAGGGCGCCATCTCGAGGGCGCTCAGCGCGGCCTGCGGATCGGGCAGGTCCGCCGGGTCGACCCCGGCCACCACCAGGGCGCCGAGCTCGCCCCGGCCGCACGCGGCGAGCATGGCCGCGGTGTCGCGCCCGGGGATCCCGGGCAGTGAGCCCTTACCCCACGTCCTGGCCACCTCGGCTCGGGCCGCGGCGTCGCTCACCGGGCGGCCGATGGGCAGCAGCCCGGGTAGCGCGCCCGCCTCCACGGCGCCCCGCTCGCCGGCCCGGCGCGGAACCCACGCCAGCCGGGCCCCTGACGCGACGGCGAGGATGGCCGCGGCCGAGTGCGCGCCCGGCACCTCGGCCAGCCGCTCGCCGACCAGGATCACCGCGCCCGGAGCACCGAGGGCTTGCCCCGCCCGGCGCCACAGGTCATCGGCCTGGTCGGCGGCCTGGCCGGCGGCCTGGTGGCCCGGGGAGCTGCCCGCCGCGAGGGCGGTCAGGGCGCTCGCCTCGTCACCGGGCACGGTGGCCAGCAGTTCGCCGGACAGCTTGGCCAGCCCCGGACTGGCCAGCGCCGCAACCGAGAACACCCGCAGGCCGTGGCGCCTGACCGCCTTGCGCAGCCGGAGGAAGACGATGGGCGACTCGTCCTCGGGCTCGAAGCCGGCCAGCAGCACGGCCGGGGCCTGCTCCAGGTCGGCGTGGCTGACCTCGATGCCGCGCCCGGCCACGCAGGCGGCCAGGAACTGCTCTTCCTCGGCCGAGTGCGGGCGGGCCCGCATGTCCACGTCGTTGGTGTCGAGGGCGACCCTGGCGAACTTGGCGTACGCGTAGGCGTCCTCGAGGGTCAGCCGCCCGCCGGTCAGCACGCCGACGCCGCGCGGTCCATCGCCGTCCGCATCGCGCGCCGCGACCAGGCCCGCCGCGGCCGCGGCCAGGGCGTGCGGCCAGGATGCCGGGACGAGCACGCCGTCGGCGTCCCTGACCAGCGGGCTGGTCAGCCGGTCGGGCTCGGTCGCGTAGGTGAACGCCCACCGGCCCTTGTCGCAGTTCCACTCCTCGTTGACGGCGGGATCCTCGCCCGCCAGCCGGCGCATGACCCGCCCGCGCCTGACGTCGGTCCGCTGCCTGCAGCCCGAGGCGCAGTGCTCGCACACGCTCGGCACCGACACCAGGTCGTACGGCCGGGAGCGGAACCGGTACGCCGCGCCGGTGAGCGCGCCCACCGGGCAGACCTGCACGGTGTTGCCGGAGAAGTAGGAGTTGAACGGCTTGCCGTCGGCGGTGCCGATCATCTGGCTGGGGCCGCGCTCGATGAAGTCGATGAACGCGTCCCCGGCGATCTCCTCGGAGCACCTGACACACCGGGTGCACGAGATGCAGCGTTCCCGGTCCAGCAGCACCTGGCTGGAGATGGCGACCGGCTTATCGAAGGTCCGCTTGTGCTCGGCGAACCTGGTCTCGCCCCGGCCGTTTGACATGGCCTGGTTCTGCAGCGGGCACTCGCCGCCCTTGTCGCACATCGGGCAGTCCAGCGGATGGTTGATAAGCAAGAACTCCATCACGCCGCGCTGCGCCTTATCCGCGACCGCGGACGTAAGCTGAGTGCGCACCACCATGCCCTCCGCGCACGCGGTGATGCAGGAGGCCATCGGCTTGGGCTGGCCCTCGACCTCGACCAGGCACTGACGGCAGGCGCCGATCGGGTCGAGCAGCGGATGGTCGCAGAACCTCGGAATCTGGATGCCGAGCAGCTCCGCGGCCCGGATGATCAGGGTGCCTTTCGGCACCACGACCTCGAACCCGTCGATGGTGACGGTCACCGTGTCCTGCGCCGCCTGGACGGTCATGAGCTGCTCCCCCACAGAGTCGATGCCGCCGGGTCGAAGGGGCAGCCGCCTTCCTTCTGGTGCTGCAGGAACTCGTCCCTGAAGTACCGGATAGCGGAGGTGACCGGCGGCGTCGCGCTGTCGCCGAGCGCGCAGAACGCGCGGCCGGTGATGTTGTCGCAGATGTCCAGGAGCTTCTCGAGGTCTTCCTCGGTGCCCTGGCCGTGTTCCAGCCGGTCCAGGATGCGGACCATCCAGAACGTCCCCTCCCGGCACGGCGTGCATTTCCCGCACGACTCGTGCTGGTAGAACTCGGTCCATCGCAGGACGACGCCGACGACGCAGGTGGTCTCGTCGAAGATCTGCACCGATCTGGTGCCGACCGCGGACCCGGCGGCGGCGACCGACTCGAAGTCCAGCGGCAGGTCGAGGTGCTGGTCGGTGAGCAGGCCCGCCGACGAGCCGCCGGCCGTCCAGAACTTGAGCCGGTACCCACCCCGTATCCCGCCCGACAGGTCGAGCAATTCGCGCAGCGTGACGCCGAACGGGGCCTCGTACGTGCCCGGTGTCGTCACGTGGCCGGAGAGGTTGAAGATGCCATGGCCCTTGGACTTCTCCGTGCCCATGGCGGCGAACCAGTCAGCGCCATTGAGCACGATCGCCGGCACGCTGGCGATCGACTCCACGTTGTTCACGTTCGTCGGGCTGGCGTACACCCCGGCCACGGCCGGGAACGGCGGCTTGTTCCGCGGCAGTCCGCGGCGCCCCTCCAGCGAGTCGAGCAGCGCGGTCTCCTCCCCGCAGATATAGGCGCCGGCCCCGGCGTGCACGATGACGTCCAGGTCGAACCCGGAGCCGAGGATGTTCAGGCCGAGATAGCCCGCCGCGTATGCCTCCTCGACCGCGTGCCGCAGCCGCCGGATCACGTGCAGGACCTCACCCCGCACGTAGATGAACGCATGGTTGGCCCTGATCGCGTATGCGGCGATGGCCGCACCCTCGATGAGCAGGTGCGGGGTGGCCATCATCAGCGGGACGTCCTTGCAGGCCCCAGGCTCGGATTCGTCCGCGTTGACCACCAGGTAGTGCGGCTTGCTGTCTCCCTTGGGCAGGAAGCCCCACTTCACGCCGGTCGGGAAGCCGGCCCCGCCGCGGCCGCGCAGTCCGGAATTCCTGACGATCGCGGTGACCTCATCTGGCTGCATGCCGAGCGCCTTCGGCAGCGCCTGCCAGCCGCCGGCCTGCCGGTACCCGTCCAGGGTGAAGATATCTGACTGGTCCCAGTGCGCGGTCAGCACCGGGGTCAGGGTGTCGGTCACCGCGGCTCCTTCGCTTGATCGCCCGCCGGGCCTGGCTCCGGCGCGGCCCAGCCGCGCTCCCTGGCGATCTTGAGGCCGACCAGGTCGGCTGGTCCGGCGGCCGGGCCCTCGGTGGCCTGGTCGTCGTTGAAGCCGGCCAGGATCCGGGACGCCTCGGGCCAGGTGACCAGCCGTCCCGGGCCCCGGGTCGGGGTGACGTTACGTCCCGCGCGCAGGTCATCGACGAGCTGGCGAGCCGAGGCGGGCGTCATGTTGTCGAAGAACTCCCAGTTCACCATCACGACCGGCGCGTATTCGCAGGCGGCGTTGCACTCGACGTGCTCCAGGCTGACCTGGCCGTCGGGCGTGGCCTCGTCGTCGCCCACGCCGAGGTGCTCGCGGAGTCCGGCGAGTAGCTGGTTGCCCCCCAGGACCGCGCACACGGCGTTCGTGCACACGCCGACGTGGTACCTGCCGACCGGCTGGCGCTTGTACATGGTGTAGAAGCTGACCACCCCGGTCACGTCGGTCTCGGTCAGCCCGAGCTTGGACGCGCAGTACTCGATGCCGTCGCCGGAGACATAGCCCTCCTCGGACTGCACGAGGTGGAGCAGCGGCAGCAGCGCCGATCTCGGCCGCGGGTACTTGCCGATGACCTGCTCGGCGTCGGCGTCGAGGCGGGATCGCACATCGTCGCTGAACGGCATTACCTGTCCACGCCTCCCATCACGGGATCGAGGCTGGCGATCGCGGGGATCAGGTCGGCCACCATACCGCCCTCGCACATCGCGGCCACCGACTGCAGGTGGTTGAACGACGGATCGCGGAGGTGCACCCGGTACGGCCTGGTCCCGCCATCGCTCACCACGTGCGCGGCCAGTTCTCCCCGGGGGGACTCCACCGCCGCGTAGGCTTGCCCGGCCGGCACCCGGAATCCCTCGGTGATCAGCTTGAAGTGATGGATCAGGGCCTCCATGGACTGGCCCATGATGTGCGCGATGTGCTCCGGCGAGGGACCCAGGCCGTCAGGGCCGAGCGAGAGCTGGGCCGGCCAGCCGATCTTGGCGTCGCGGATTATCACCGGGTCGGCCGATGAGCTGGGCGTGCCGCGGGCTGCTATCCGGTCCAGGCACTGCCCGACGATCCTCAGCGACTGCTCGATTTCGGCCATCCTGAGCAGGTACCTGCCGTACGCGTCGGCCATGTCGTTGACCGGCACGTCGAAGTCGTAGCTCTCATAGCCGCAGTAGGGCTGGGATTTGCGCAGGTCCCAGGGCAACCCGGTGGACCTCAGGATGGGACCGGTCACGCCGAGGGCCATGCAGGCTTGCAGGTCCAGGTAGGCGATGCCCTTGTTCCGGCCGATGAAGATCGGGTTCGCGTCGATCAGCGCATGCAGGTCCTGCAGCAGGCGCGGCGCGGTGTCCATGAAGGCGCGGACCGCCTCGAGCGCGCCCGGGGGCAGGTCCTGCGCCACGCCGCCCGGCCGTATGTAGGCGTGGTTCATCCGCAGGCCGGTGATCAGCTCCAGCAGGTCCAGGGCGCGCTCGCGCAGCCGCGCGCCTTGGGTGTAGATGGTGGTCGCGCCCAGTTCCAAGCCCATCGGGGCGATCCCGCCCAGGTGCGAGGTGACCCGGTTGAGCTCCATCACCAGGACCCTGATGATCTGGGCGCGCTCGGGTATCCGGTCCTCGATGCCGAGCAGGCGCTCCACCGCGAGGCAGTAGGCGGCCTCGTTGAACAGCGGCATCAGGTAGTCCGCCCTGGTGCAGAACGTGACGCCCTGCGTCCAGGTCCGGTACTCCATGTTCTTCTCGATGCCGGTGTGCAGGTAGCCGATGGCCGGCCGCACCTCGACGACGGTCTCGCCCTCCAGCGTCAGGACCAGCCGGAGCACCCCGTGGGTGGACGGGTGCTGCGGGCCCATGTTGATCACGATCCGCTCGCCGCTCTCGAAGTCCCTGGCCTCGTTCGCGGCGGCGACGAGCTCGTCCCAGTCCTCGCCGGAAACCGTGTAGACGCGGCCCTCGGCGGCTTCGGCATCGCTCGCGCCGGCCGGCGCGTGCGGCGCGTTGCTCATTCGTAGTGCCTCCGCTCCTCGGGCGGGGGGATCTTGGCTCCGCGGTACTCCACCGGGATGCCGCCGAGCGGGTAGTCCTTGCGCTGCGGGTGCCCCCTCCAGTCATCTGGCATCTCTATCCGCGTGAGCGCGGGATGCCCGTCGAAGATGATGCCGAAGAAATCCCAGGTCTCCCGCTCGTGCCAGTTGCTCGACGGGTACACGCCTACCAGCGAGGGGATGTGCGGGTCCGCGTCCGGGACGCTCACCTCCAGCCGTACCCGGCGGTTGTGCGTGATGGACAGCAGGTGATACACCGCGTGCAGCTCACGGCCGGTGTCCTCGAGGTAGTGCACGCCGGATACCCCGCTGAACAACTCGAAGCGGAGCGCGGGGTCGTCCCGCAGCTTCGTGGCGACCTCGGTCAGCCGCTCCCGGCGGACGTGCAGGGTCAGCTCGCCCCGGTCCACGACCACCCGCTCGATGGCGTCGGACAAGCCGAGCGTGTCGGCGATCTCGTCGAAGTAGGAGCCGTATGGGCGCGGACTGTCGATCGGGGGGGCCCGGCGCACCTGGAGCCCGCCGTAGCCGGAGGTATCTCCGGTGGTGCGCGTGCCGAACATGCCCTGCCGGGCGACCGGCGCGTTCAGCCGCTCCTGGCCGAGCCGGGCGGGAAGGTCACCGTCCGCCTCGGCGGGGGTGACCTCGGCCGCGGGGGGTTTGGGACCCTGCGGCGCCTCGGATCCCTGCGTCTCCTCCGGACCGGCCGGCCCGCTCACAGCTCGGATCCCCGCGGCGAGGCGACGTGCAGCGGCGGCAGGCTCAGCCGCGCTTCCTCCAGCTCGGTGATCTGCCGGTCGCGGTCCTTGCCCAGCTTCATGTTCATGATCTTGTCGTGCAGCTTGAGGATCGAGTCGAGCAGCATCTCGGGCCGCGGCGGGCAGCCGGGCAGGTAGATGTCCACCGGCACGATGTGGTCCACGCCCTGCACGATCGCGTAGTTGTTGAACATGCCGCCGCTCGAGGCGCAGACGCCCATCGAGATGACCCACTTGGGGTCGGACATCTGGTCGTAGATCTGCCTGAGCACCGGCGCCATCTTCTGGCTCACGCGCCCCGCCACGATCATCAGGTCCGCCTGCCGCGGGGTGTTGGAGGCCCGTTCCATGCCGAACCTGGCCAGGTCGTGCTTGGGGCCGCCGGTCTGGAACAGCTCGATGGCGCAGCAGGCCAGGCCGAAGGTGGCGGGCCACACCGAACGCGCCCGGGCCCAGCCCGCCAGCTTCTCCACCGAGGTCAGCAGCACGCCGCTCGGCAGCTTCTCTTCAAGACCCATGGCTAATCCCAGTCCAGGCCGCCGCGCCGCCAGACGTACACGTACGCGACCAGCACCGTAATGATGAATGTCACCATCTCGACCAGGCCGAAGGCGCCGAGCATGTTAAAGGTGACCGCCCAGGGATACAGGAAGATGATCTCGATGTCGAACACGATGAACAACATCGCGGTCAGGTAGTACTTGACCGGGATCCTGCCCCCTCCCGGCGGGTGCGGCGTGGGCTCGATGCCGCACTCGTAGCTGTCCAGCTTGGCCTTGTTCCACCGTTTCGGCCCGGCCACGGCCCCGAAGAAGATGGAGAAGCTGGCGAATCCGGCCGCGAGCAGCGCCAGCACGAAGATCGGAACATACAAGCTCATCGGTGTTTCCTCCCTTCATGGGCCGGATGCCAACCCCTTATCCTAGGGATCACCTGCATGACCACTCACTCTGGGTTAGGTGCGAGCCTGGATAGGCCGTTGACCAGCCGGTCCGTCGCATCTCCCCGGGGATCGGTCAGGTTGGCGAGCAGTTTGAGGGCGAACCGCATCAGGGCGGGCCGCGACATGCTGTGCCTGGTCGCGAAGCGCATGAGCCCGGGCTGGCCGATCAGCTTCACGAAGGCGCGGCCCACGGCGTAGTAGCCGCCGTAAGCGTCGCGCAGCGCCCGCGGGTACTGCGCGAGCACCCGCTCGGTCTCCGCCCGCCGGGCCCGGGCCAGCGCCTGCGCGATGGTCCGGGCCAGGATCTCGCCCGATTCCATGGCGTACGCGATGCCCTCGCCGTTGAACGGGTTCACCATGCCGCCGGCGTCGCCGACGAGCAGCAGGCCCCTGAAGTAGTGCGGGGTCCGGTTGAAGCCCATCGGCAGGGCCGCGCCCCGCACCGGCTGGGTGCGGTTCTCCTCGGTGAAGCCCCATTCGGCCGGCATGCCCTTCAGCCACCGCCGGAGCAGGGCGTGGTAGTCGGTGTGACCGAACGCGGCGCTGGTGTTCAGCAGCCCGAGGCCCACGTTGGAGGTCCCGTCGCCCATGCCGAAGATCCAGCCGTAGCCCGGCAGCAGCCGGTCGGAGTCCCACAGGTCGAGCCAGGACTCCAGGTAGTCGTCGTCGTGCCGCGGGGTCTGGTAGTAGGTCCGCACCGCGACACCCAGCGGCCGGTCGTCCCGCTTGCTCAGCCCCATCGCCACCGACAGCCGGGAGGAGTTGCCGTCGGCCGCGACCACGACGCGCGAGTGATAGGCCTGCTCGCCGTCCGCGCCCGCCGGGCCAGCCGTCACCCCGATGATCCGGCCGGTGCGGTCGTCCAGGACGGGCCCGGTCACGGTGACGCCCTCGTGCAGCCTCGCGCCGGCCTGCTGGGCGCGGCGGGCCAGGGTCTGATCCAGGTCAGAGCGCGGCCGGACCAGGCCGTAGTCGGGATAGCTGGACAGCTCGGGCCAGAGCAGCTCCATCCGCTGACCCGCGCCGATGACGCGCAGGCCCTTGTTCCTGACCCAGCCGTCCTGCTCGCTGACGCTGATGCCCATGCCGACGAGCGCCCTGACCCCGCGCGGGGTCAGGCCGTCGCCGCAGACCTTTTCCCTGGGAAACCTGGACTTCTCGAGCAGCAGCACGTCCAGGCCGGCCTGCGCCAGGTAGTAGGCGGTCGTCGAGCCGGCCGGCCCGGCGCCCACCACGATGACGTCCGCCTCGCCGGCGGGACGGCCCGGGGCGGCACGGCCGTTGCGGGGTTCGGGAGGAGTGTGCTCGGACACGTGGTCAGATCCTGAATGTCTTGTGAACCGCTTCACAAATTCTTTGCCATTAGTTTAGACCCCCGTGGCGGGAGCCGTCGGCCGGGTCAGCCGCGGCGGGCCACATGCACCGCGACCGCGCCCATGCTCAAGTCGCGCCAGCGCACCGCGGACCAGCCTGCTGCCTCGATCATGCTGGCCAGATCGCGCTGGGCCGGCCAGTCCGTGATCGACTCGGCCAGGTACTCGTAGGCATCAGGACTACGAGCCGTCCGCCGGGCGATCGCGGGAAGGACATGTATCAGGTAACGCCGGTACAGCATATCGACCGGGGCCATCGTGATCGTGCTGAACTCGCACACCACCAGGCGCCCGCCCGGCCGGGTCACCCGGTGCATCTCGGCCAGGGCCTGCCCCGGGTCGGCCACGTTCCGCAATCCGAACGAGATGGTCACCGCGTCGAAGGCCCCGTCGCGGAACGGCAGCCGCAGCGCGTCGCCCGCCGCGAAGCTCAGTCTTCCAGGGGGCACGACCCCCCTGGAACCCTCCGCACCCCCGAGCCGCGCTCGGCCGACCCGGAGCATGCCCAGGGAGAAGTCGCAGGCCACGCAGTCCGCTCCGGTCGCGGTGAAGGTCAGCGAGGACGTCCCGGTGCCCGCCGCCAGGTCGAGCACGGCCTCACCCGGGCGAGCGCCGGTGATCCGGGCCACCGACCGTCGCCACAGCCGGACCTGGCCCATGGAGAGCACGTCGTTGAGCAGGTCGTACCGTCCCGCGATGGCGTCGAACATCGCCGCCACATCGCCGGGCCGCTTGTCAAGGTCAGCACGGGCCATGCCCCCAGCCTACGGGCCTGCTCACAGCAGACGCGGGCGCTCCCACTCCTGGCCGAGCACGTGCTCGGCCAGGAAGGCGAAGACCGTCTCGTACCAGATCCGCGCGTTGCCCGGGCTCAGGATCCAGTGATTCTCGTCGGGGAAGTAGAGGAACTTGGCCCGGGCGCCGTACCTGGACAGGTCCCACCACAGCCGCAGCGCCTCCCCTACCGGCACCCGGTAGTCCTTGTTGCCGTGGATGACCAGCATCGGCGTCCCGATCTGCGCGATGTGCCGGTGCGGCGAGTTCGTCTGGTACATCTCGGGCTCGGTGAGCGGGTCCCCGAACTGCGGCCGCCAGAACATCGGATGGTCCGTGGTGCCGAACATCTGGTCAAGCACCCACAGCCCGGCGTGGCTCACGATGGCCTTGAAGCGGTCCGTGTGACCGGCCATCCAGTTGGCCATATAGCCGCCGTAGGAGCCGCCCATCATGGCGGTCCGGTCCGCGTCGATGTCCGGGCGGGCCAGCACGGCGTCGGTTGCGGCCATGATGTCGGCGCACGGCCTGGCCCCCCAGTCGCGGTAGCCGCGGGCGACGAACTGCTGCCCGTAACCGGTGGACAGCGCGGGGTCGGGCAGCAGCACGGCGTAGCCGCGTGCCGCCATCAGCCACGGATTCCACCGCCACGACCAGGCATTCCAGCTCATCATCGGACCGCCGTGGACCCACAGCAGCAGCGGCGCTGGGCTGTCTGCCGACGCGGTGTCGGGCAGCACCAGCCAGGACCGGATCGGCTGGCCGTCGTCGGCGGTCGCCTGCACGTCCTCGAGCCGGCCCGGCACCGCGAGCGGGGTGCCGGGGCAGTCCAGCGCGACCGGCCCGCCCTGGGGCGCCGGCCCGGTCCCGGCGGTGGCCGGGTCCAGGTCGATACGCACCGGGGTCGGCGGCGAGTCCACCGCGGCCCGCAGCGCATACAGGTACCGGCCGTCCGGCGCGGCGTTCAGGTCGCTGTACGCGCCGTCGTCACCGGTCACCCGAGTCACCTCGCCGGCCTGCACGTCGACGCGGAACACCGGCCGGCGGCCGCCGTGGTCGGCGGCGAAGTACACGGCGCGGGAGTCGTGCGACCAGGCCGGCGCGCCCGGCCACCGGTCCAGGCCCGGCAGCAGGTCCCGGCCCGGCTCGGCGGCTGCGCGCGCGCCGTTGACCTCCAGCATCACCAGCGTGAGATCGAGCGGGCGTTCCGGGGTGTTCTGCGTCTCGCGCAGGCAGACGATGAACCGCCCGTCGGGTGAGACGCGCGGGCCGGAGAAGTTGTATTCCGGCGCGCTGAGCAGCACCTGGCGGTTCCCGCTGGCGACGTCGATCGTGACCAGCTCGGCGTGCGACTGCCCGGCCGGATCCCACTGCCACCACCCGGTGAGCACCGAGGTGCCGTCGGGCGTCAGCTCGAACGCCTCTTCGTCAAGCGCGCGGCTCGGTTCCGGGGTCAGGTCACGCAGCCCGATGGACTCCCAGGGCCCGTCCTGCCCCGCGGCCTGCGGTGAACCATCGGCCTCGCGCAGCCGGCCGGGATCGAGCCAGAACAGCCTGACCTGATCCGGTCCCAGGTCATGGTCCCAGTACCTGATCGGCGCCGATTCATGCAAGATGGCGGTCACCCCCGCATCGCGGCGTTCCTTGCGCAACCGGGCGTCGTCCGTGGTGGTGCTGCTATCCCCCGGGGGCCAATCCCCCGGGGACTCCTCGGCACGGGCGGGCTGCCCGTCCCCCTGTTCCCCCCTGGCCTGGCCTGCCGCGGGCAGGACCGGCGACGCCAGCACGGTCGCTCCGGTATCCCTGGCCACTTCGGCCGCCGTGACCCCGCCGGGCAGGACGGCGACGACCCTGGCCTCGCCACCGCCGGGGGGCAGCAGCCACAGGGCAGCGGCGTCGGCGGAGGAGGAGGAGCCCTTCTGGTCGGCCTGGCCGGCCGGGGCGGCGCCGGGATCCGGCCGCTTGGACGTGAACAGCAGCGACCCGTCGGGCAGGAATCGCGGATTGGCCTCGCCCTCGGCGGACCTGGTGAGCCTGCGGGCGGCCCCGCCGGCGGTGTCGATCCGCCAGATGCTGGTCAGGTACTTCTTCCGGTCGGCGCTCAGCGTCTGCACCGCCGCTGCCAGCCAGCTTCCGTTCGGCGACAGCTGCAGCGCCGTCACCCGCGGTATGGCCACGTAGTCGTTCAGGTCATGGAACGGGGTCGTAGGTCCGCCCTCGGCGGGCACATCAGCGCTCACATTCGCTCCCGGTCACCCTCGATAAGCCGCAATCCGGACCATACCCTCACGCCAGCCGGCCACCTCCGGGCGGTGCAGGCATGATCGTGGGCTAGCTGGCCTCGGTGATCATGGCCGCGCCGACCGTGGCGTTGGTGGCCTCGTCGATCAGGATGAGGCCGCCGGTGGTCCGGTTGCGGGCGTAGGGGTCGGCGAAGATGGGCTGGGTCAGCCGGAGCCGGACCCGGCCGACCTCGTTCAGGCTCAGCTGGGCCGCGGATTCCTCGCGGTGCAGGGTGTTCACGTCGATCCGGTAGTGCAGGCCGGTGACGACGGCCTTGACCGTGCGCGAGGTGTGCTTGACGATCAGCCGGTCGCCGGGGGCCAGCGGCCGGTCCGGGGACATCCAGCAGGCCATGGCCTCGATGTCCTGCGCGGCGGCCGGCCGGTTGCCGGGGCGGGCGATCATGTCGCCGCGGGAGATGTCCACGTCGTCATCGAGCAGCAGGGTCACCGACATGGGCGGGAAGGCCTCGGCCACCGGGACGCCGGCCGCCTCGATGCCGCGGATCGTGGTGGCCAGGCCCGAGGGCAGGTGCAGCACCTCGTCGCCCGGCTTGAGCACGCCGCCGGCCACCTGGCCGGCGTAGCCCCGGTAGTCGTGCAGCCCGGGGTCGGTGGCCGCGTGCGGCCGGATCACGTACTGCACCGGGAACCGGACGTCGATCAGGTTGCGGTCCGAGGCGATGTGCACGTGCTCCAGGTGGTGCAGCAGCGAGGGCCCGTCATACCATCCCATGTTGGCCGACCGGTCGACCACGTTGTCGCCGTGCAGCGCGCAGATCGGCACGAAGGTCAGGTCGCCGACCTCCAGCCGGGCCGCGAACGCGGCGAATTCCTCGCAGATGCGCTCGAACGCCTCGGCCCGGTAGCCGACCAGGTCCATCTTGTTCACCGCCAGGACCAGGTGCGGCACCCGCAGCAGCGTGGCCAGGAACGCGTGCCGGCGGGACTGCTCGGTCAGCCCGTTGCGCGCGTCGACCAGCACCACGGCCAGGTCCGCGGTGGACGCGCCGGTCACCATGTTGCGGGTGTACTGGATGTGCCCGGGGGTGTCGGCGATGATGAACTTCCGCCGCGGCGTGGCGAAGTACCGGTAGGCCACGTCGATCGTGATGCCCTGCTCCCGCTCGGCGCGCAGCCCGTCGGTGAGCAGGGCCAGGTTCACATAGTCCTCGCCCCGGTCCCGGCTGGCCCGCTCGACCGCGGCCAGCTGGTCGGCGAAGATCGACTTGGAATCGAACAGCAGCCGCCCGATCAGCGTGGACTTGCCGTCATCGACCGACCCCGCGGTCGCGAAGCGCAGGATGTCCATCAGAAATACCCCTCGCGCTTGCGGTCTTCCATGGCCGCCTCGCTGGTCCGGTCATCGGCCCGGGTCTGGCCCCGCTCGGTGACCCGGGTCGCGGCCACCTCCGCGATCACCTCGGCGACCGTCACGGCCGCCGACGAGACGGCCCCGGTGCAGCTCATGTCGCCCACCGTCCGGTACCGCACGGTGGCGCCGAACACCGGCTCGTCCTCGCCCCTGACCACGTACGGGCCCTCGGCCAGCAGCAGCCCGTCCCGCTCGAAGACCTGCCGCTGGTGCGCGAAGTAGATGCCGGGCAGGTCCAGGGATCCCCGCTCGATGTAGGACCACACATCCAGCTCGGTCCAGTTGGACAGCGGGAACACCCGGATGTGCTCGCCGCGGCGGATCCGGGCGTTGTACAGGTTCCACAGCTCGGGCCGCTGGCTCTTCGGGTCCCACTGGCCGAACTCATCGCGGAACGAGAACACCCGCTCCTTGGCCCTGGCCTTCTCCTCGTCGCGCCGCGCCCCGCCGAACAGCGCATCGAACCTGTGCTCGGAGATGGCATCCAGCAGCGTCACGGTCTGCAGCCTGTTCCTGCTCGCGTGCCGCCCGGTCTCCTCGGCCACCCGTCCGGCGTCGATGGATTCCTGCACCGACGCGACCACCAGCCGCACGCCGAGCTCGGCCACCCTGCGGTCACGGAACTCCAGCACCTCGGGAAAGTTATGGCCGGTGTCCACGTGCATCACCGGGAACGGGATCCGGGCCGGCCAGAACGCCTTCTCCGCCAGCGCCAGCATCACCACCGAGTCCTTGCCCCCGGAAAACAGCAGCACCGGCCGCTCGAACTCCGCGGCCACCTCCCGCATCACGTGAACCGCCTCAGCCTCCAGCACATCCAGCTGAGACAACTGGTAATCAACGTTCACCAGCGACCTCCCCGATCGCCTCCAGCAGCACCCCCGCCAGCGCGGGCAGGCACACCAGCATATCGGGCATCCGCAGCTCGGCCTGGTTGAAAGCCAGCGCCGACCCGTCGATCCGGGACGCGTGCAACCCCGCCGCCCGCGCCACCGCGACCGGCGCGGCAGTGTCCCACTCGTAGAACCCGCCCGCGTGCAGGTACGCGCCAGCCTCACCGCCGGCCACCGCGGCCACCTTGGCTCCGGCGGACCCCAGCGGCACCAGCTCCGCACCCAGCCGCGCGGACACCTCCCGGGTCAGCCGCGGCGCCCGCGTCCGGGACACCACGATCCGCACCGGGCCGCCGGCCGCGCCGCCCGCTGCCTGCCCGCCGGACCGACGTGGCAGCGTGCCGGTTATGACCGTCTCAGTACCACCACGTTCCGGGGGCGGATCGAGCGTGGACAACACCTTGCCCTGGGCAGGCAGCGCCACCGCGCCCGCGGTGAGCTCACCGGGGGCATCCCGCTCCCACAGCGCCACGTGGACGGCCCAGTCGGTGCGGCCAGGTTCGCCGAATTCCCTGGTCCCGTCGAGCGGGTCGACGATCCATACCCGGCTCGCGGCCAGCCGCGCCGGGTCGTCGGCGCCCTCCTCAGACAGCAGCACGTCCCCCGGCCGGCGGGCAGCCAGCTGCGCGCTCAGGAACTCGTGCGACAGCCGGTCGCCCGCCTTGCGCAGCACGTCCGGGTCACCCCCGCCCGCCCGCAGCCCGACCAGCCGCCGGCCCGCCTCGGCGGCCAGCTCACAGGCCAGCGCGTGATCCTCGGTGCTCATCGGGCCGGTTCCTCGTTCTGATCGGTGTGGTAGATGTTCTGGGCCACGGCCAGGCCCTGGCCGATCAGGGTCTCGGTGGCGTCGGCGCAGCGGTCGATCAGGAAGGGCAGATCCTTGCGCTCGGCCGCGCTGAAGTCACGCAGCACGAAGGCGGCCGGATCCATCCGGCCGGGCGGCCTGCCGATGCCGAACCTGACCCGGTAGTAATCGCGGGTGCCGAGCGCCTGGGTGACGGACAGGAGCCCGTTGTGGCCGTTCTCGCCGCCGCCGTATTTCAGCCGCAGCACGCCGAACGGGAGGTCCAGCTCGTCATGGATGACCACCAGCCGCTCGGGCGGGACCTTGTAGAAGGCGGCCAGGGCCGCGATCGGCCCGCCGGACAGGTTCATGTAGGAACGCGGCCAGGCCACGGTGACGGGAATCCCGGCCAGCCTGCCCTCGGCGATGTCGTTGCCTGACCGGTGCGCCTTGAAGCGGACCCCGGTCCCGGCGGCCTGCCCGCAAGCCCGCTCGGCG
This sequence comes from uncultured Actinomycetota bacterium, assembly GCA_963808615.1. GTDB lineage: Bacteria > Actinomycetota > Actinomycetes > Streptosporangiales > Streptosporangiaceae > Palsa-504. Next base: position 699,870 of record CAWEGV010000012.1, on the reverse strand, counting down.
AGCAAGCCGGCCACCATCCGGCCGACGTTGTGCCTGTTGCCTGCGTACTCCGGTCCCGGGTTCCCGAGGCCCGCGATGATCCAGCGTTCCCCGGTCAGCCGGCCTGCTCCCCTTCGCTGCCCGCCGCCTCGTCGGCAACCGCTTCCAGCGCCTCAGGCGCTTCCTCGGCGGCTTCCTCTTCCTCAGGTGCTTCGGCCTGCCGCGCGATCACGTGCAGGACCAGGGTCTCGGGGTCGACCTGCAGGCTGACGCCACGGGGCAGCGTCAGGTCGCCGGCGTGCACCGCCGCGCCGATGTCCATCCCGTCCACGTCGACGTCGACGCGCTGCGGGATGCTGGTCGCCTCGGCCTCCACGGGGATCTGCACGAGTTGCTGGTCGAGCATCCCTTCGCCGGGGACGATCTCGCCGGTCACCCGGATCGGCACCTCGACGACGACCTTCTCGCCCCGCCTGACCAGGATCAGGTCAACGTGCTCGATGAAGCCCTTGACCGGGTCGCGCTGCACCGCCTTGGGCAGCGCGATCTCACTGTCGTTCTTGAGGCCATCGAGGTACAGCAGGACGTTCGGCGTCTTCAGCGCGAGCATCAGTTCGTGCCCGGGCAGGCTCAGGTGCCGGGTATCGGTGCCGTGCCCGTACAGCACGGCGGGAACCCGGCCCGCACGGCGGGTGCGGCGGGCGGCGCCCTTGCCGAACTCGCTACGAGTCTCGGCGGCGATATGGACCTCGGGCACGGCGTTATCTCCTCAGCTCAACGTGCGATGCGCCTAGGAAGTGTAGCCGAGAACGCGAACGCGTGCGGATCCGAGCGCTCCGCATCCGCACGCGAAAGCGAAGAAGGCTAGGGCTGCGGCATGACGGCTGGAGTGGCTTGATGCCGCGCGGCTTGGGCGGCCACCTCAGTGCCGGTCGGGTTCGAGCCGCCAAAGTGGTGGTGGCCGCGACGGCGGTGTTTCAGGGGTGCGGCATTTCCTCGGGCTTGACCGGGTGCGGCATTTCCTCGGGCTCGACCGGGTGCGGCATTTCCTCGGGCTCGACGTCTCCGTCCTGGCCGTCGTCCCCGTTCTCCGGTTCGGTCTCGCTCGCGTCCAGCTCGAAGAGCTCGTCGATACCAACCAGCTCCCCAGCAACGGCTACATTCCCCATGACGATCCTCTCGGTCACCTGGCCGCCGGAGCCAGGGGATGAATATGAACAGACGCGAAGCATGGTAGCGGCCGCAATACCGGCCTGGCCGCAATCTCATGACATGGCGGATGCCATCAACTCGGCACGGACCTCAGCCGCCTGCGAGTTGTCGCCCAGGTCGTCGAAGATCGCGGCCGCTTGAGCCCATGATTCGCGCGCCTCTGCGGCCAGGTCGTTTCGAGCCTGCGCTCGGCCGAGAAGCCTCAGCGTGATCGCCTGCCTGTGCCGGTTGCCTGCTGTCTGATGACAGGTCAACGCCCGGCGCAGGCAGTTCAGAGCTTCCGCGTCGCGTCCCAGGGAGAGATAGGAGCGCCCGAGAAGGTACAGGGCAAAGCCAGCACCATCGGCGTCTTCGATCTCTGCAAACGTGCGCCGCGCCAGCTGAAGGCAGTCAATGGCCTCGTCGGCGCGGTCAAGTTGCAGCAGCACGTCCCCGAGGTTGACCAGGGCGACGCCTTCGCCGTACCGGTAGCCCACATCCCGGTTCAGGTCAAGGGCCCGCCGCAGCGGATCGAGAGCCTCCTGGGGCCGGCCGAGCCTCTGGTAGGTGTCGGCCAGGTTGTTTGCCGCCTGCGCCTCACCCCTCCGGTCACCGATCTCGCGCCTGATGTCCAGCGCCTGTTCCAGGCAGTCAATGCCCTCGCTGTTGCCGGTGTACCCGAGCGCCACGCCGAGGCTGTTCAGCAGCCATGCCTCACCCTGGCGGTTTCCCACGCGGCGGGCGCTGTCCAGCGCGATGCGATGGGTGGTGATGAGGTCCGCCCAGTTCTGCCGGCTCTCGAAGACGATGAACAGCGGAGCTGGCAACCGCCAGGCGATGTCGTGCAGGCCCGACGCGGATGCCTGGCGGGTCGCAGCGACCACGTTGGCGCGCTCGCTGTCATACCAGGAGAGGGCATCGTCGGCCTCTGCGAAGCTGAGCGGCGCAGGATCCGCACCGACGGGCTCCAGGGGCATGTTGTATCGATGGGGTGCGACCGCGGTGGCGGCGGCGTCGACGGTGCGCATGTACCACCGGAGCAGGCGGCCGATTGCCGCGTCGCGGGCTTGCCCGGGCACGTCTGCCACGGCTCGTTCGGAAGAATAAACCCGGAGCAGGTCGTGGAGCTTGTACCTGTCCAGGGAGGTGGATTCCAGCAGGTGCGCGTCCACCAGGACTTCCAGCGTTTCGCTGGCCAGATCCTCCGTGGCACCGAGCAGAGCCGCGGCCGCGACGGACGAGATCGTGGGCCCGTGCCACAGGCCGAGCAGGCAGAACGCCCGGGCCGGGTCGACCCCGTCCGGCTGGGCGCTGGCGGGCAGGCTGGCGAAGCTGACCTGGAAGCTGGCCCGGACCGCCAGATCGCCAACCTGCATCTCGTCGAGCCGCCGATGGGTGTCGCGGAGCCGGTTCGCCATGGCCTGGATGGTCCAGCCACTGCGGGTGGCCAGCCGGGCCGCGCAGATCCTGATGGCCAGCGGCAGGCCGGCGCAGGCCAGCAGCAGCTCCGCGGTGGCCTCGGGCTCAGCCGCCGCACGCTCGTCGCCCACCACCCTGGTAAAAAGCGTCAGTGCCTCGTCGTCGTCGAGCACGTCGAGGTCGACCAGCTTGGTGCTGGCCAGATCGGCCATCCGGTTGCGTGTGGTGACTAGTACCGCGCAGGACGAGGTGCCGGGCAGCAGCGATCTGACCTGGGCGGCGTCGTGCGCGTTGTCGAGCACGATGAGCACCCGGCGCCCGGCCAGGATGGTGCGGTATCTGGCCGCGCGCTCATCCTCGCCGACCGGTATCTCCCGGCCGTCCGCGCCGAGGTCGCGCAGGAACCTGGCCAGCACCTCCGAGGCCGGGAGCGGATGAGGGGTGGGGCCGAGCAGGTCGACATACAGCTGGCCGTCGGGAAAGCTGCCGCGGACCCGGTGGGCCGCGTGCACGGCCAGGGATGTCTTACCCAGCCCGCCGGAGCCGGCCACCAGGGCGATGCGGACTGCCCCGGAGTCGCCGTTGTCGCCGGCCCTCGACAGCAATTCGACCATGTGCCTGACCTGGTGGTCGCGGCCGGTGAAGTCGGCCACGTCCGCGGGCAGCTGGGCCGGGACGGGCACCGATGCCAAGCCCGCCGACTCGGCCGGTGCGGCAGCCGGACTCGCGGGCCCGGAGCTCGCCATCACCGTGGCGGCCGATATGCTGCCCGGCGCATCCTCGGTGCCCCTGGCCAGCATGTCGTCTTGGGCCAGCATGTCGGCGTAGAACTTGCGCAGCTCGGCGCCGGGGTCGACGCCGAGCTCATCGGAGATGGCGGCGCGGGCCCGCGAGTACGCGTCCAGCGCCTCGGCATGGCGGCCCGCGCCGTCCAGGGCCTGCATCAGCAGCAGCCACAGGCCTTCCCTGAGCGGGTGGCTGGCCAGCAGCCTGCGCAGCTCACCGATGACCTGGGCGTGGCCGCCGCAGGCCAGCTCGGCCCTGATCCGCAGCTCGGCGGCGTCGAGGCGGAGTTCGTCCAGCCGTTCGGCCTCGGCCTCGACCAGGGGGTCGGCGGGACGTCAGCCAGCGGGCTTCCGTGCCACAGCGCGAGCGCCTCGGCTAGCCGGGCCGCCGCGCTCTGGGCGTCGCCGGCGGCCAGCGCCCGCCTGCCCTCGTGGACCATGGCCTCGAACACCTGCGCGTCGCTGTCCTCCGCGCCGATGCGAAGCTGGTAGCCGGGGGCACGGGTGACCAGCAGGGTACTGTCCGCATCCCCCAGGAGCCTGCGCAGCCTGAGCACGTAGATGCTGATGAGGTTGGTGGCCTTGGCGGGCGGCGCGTCCCCCCACACCTCGCTGATCAGCACGTCGGCCGGGACGATCTGCCCCGCCTTGATCAGCAGGACGGCCAGGACGGAACGCCACTTCGGGGCTCCGATCCCCTGCCAGTCATCTCCGGCTCGGACCTCAAGCGGTCCGAGCAGCCGGAACCTCATCATTACCTGGGATCACTCGCCTCCGCTGAGATCAGGCGCGGCCGTCAGAAGCTTCACTTAATCATGACTCCATGTGGACATGCCTGCTAACATGAGAGGTGGGGTTAGGAGGTGTTCACGATGACCAGCGTAAACGAGACGGCAGGCATCTGGATACGTGTCTCGACTGGGGGCCAAGACGAGACGAATCAGCTACCCGACGTCGAGCGCCACTGCGCAGCTCACGGCTATACGATCGCCAAGCGATATGAGCTAAACGACATAAAAGCCAGCAAAGGCCGGCAACAGATATACCAAGATCAGGTCGTTGACGACATGCGCGACGGCACAATTAATGTCCTGGTGTGCTGGAATAGCGACCGACTAGAGCGTCGAGGTCCCGAAGCGCTGTTCGCGTTCCTGCGTAAGATCAAAGACGCTTATGGCCGGATCGAATCGACCAGCGAACCATTGCTCGGCACCGAAGACCTAAGCGGCGAGGCAACCACGGCACTAAGCGCTGTGATCGCCCACCAAGAATCGGTTAAGCGCTCGGAGCGCCAGCGCATATCGATAGATGCCGCCAAGGGTCGCGGTGCGCTGTACTCGATCATACCGTGGGCAATGGAGACGGCAGGGGAAAAGGGGCACAAGCAGATCATTCCGACTGACATGTGCCGGGAGATCGTGCCTCAGATATTCGAGCGGTGCATCAACGGTGAGTCGCTAGCTCAGCTCGCCGCATGGCTCGATAGCGAAGGCACCCCGACACGGCGGGGCACGGAACATTGGAGTGAGAGCACCGTACGTTGGATTATCCGCCAGCGTGCTTACGCGGGCAGGTGGGTCAACCGCAAGGGTGAGAAGATTCAGGAGTGCGAAGCCGTAGTTTCGCTGAGCACTTTTGATCGGGCACAGCAAGCGCTAAAGACTAGGGGCAAGCGAGCGCCAACGTCCAAGATTCCCGCGCTACTGGCTAAGGTCAAATGCGCACGGTGTGGATCACCGATGTACCGGGTACGCTCGGGCAATCCTGGCCAGAAGCGCTATTACTATCGCTGCTACGGCAACATGCCGCAGCGTAGGGGTTGCGGGAACATGGTCCCGTTGACCCAGACGGATATCATCGTGATAGAACGAGTCATCGCGGTGAGCACTGACCCCCACAAGATCAGGACATGGGTCGAGGGGGAATCTTACGACGATGAGATATCCAACGCCAAGCAGGACCTACGGGAAGCAGTCGAGGCTGAGCACTGGGCCGAGATACCGGCCTTGACGGCAAAGGTAGACGAGCTACGTAATAAGCAGGAGCGCGTTACCAAGGGCCATTACGCGAGTACCTACATTCGCAAGTCGGACGGTAGCCTCGTTAGCGAAGGTGAGCATCTTCAATACCTAGACGACCTGCTGACGGTAGGCGAACACTTTAACCTACTCAACTGGTCCGACAAACGCGAATACCTGAAGACTCGCGATATCCACGTGGAGAAAGTTATGCCGGCGTATGCCCCCGAAGGTACGACAGGAATCCGAGTCATCACCGATGGCGGAGACCATGGCGTGTTCATAGTACCTAAGGAGCTGGCGACTTTCCCAAGTCAGGGATAGCACCCCCGAAACCCCGAGAGCCGCGCGCCTAGTACGGCAGCCGCCATTGCGGCTTTGACCTGCGGTGGAGCGGGTCGGGAACGCTAGCGGGCAGGGCGCAGCTGCCCTACGACCGTGCGTTGCGTGAACAACAGGATTGAAGGCGGCTGCCGCCGGGATCGGTGCCGGGCTGGCCACCAGTAGGCCGTGTGCCGGACCTGCGCGGCTACGCTACCCGGCCCGGGAAGGCGCGGGTGACGGCGGCGGTGCGGCTGGAGACATTCAGCCGTTCGTAGATGTTTTCCAGGTGGGTGCGCACCGTTCCCTCGGAGATGCCCAGGCGGCGGGCGATCTGGGTGTTGGTGTGCCCGGCGGCCAGCAGGCGCAGCAGCTCGTTCTGCCGGGGGGTGAGCCGGGGCACCGGGTGGCGGCGCCGCTCGGCGTCCAGGTAGGCCTGGTGCAGGTGCGGGCGCAGCAGCACCAGCAGCGCCCGGTCACGCTCGGAGAAGTCCGGCCCGGGCCCGCGGTGCAAGACCAGCCGCACATACCGCCCGGGCCCGGCGGCCGCCTCAGCCAGCTCGGGCAGGGCCAGCATGAGATGGTGCTCCACCCCCTTCGGCCCGATGCAGTCGGTGTACATGCCCGTGCTGTGCCATTGCCTGGTCGAGTAGAAGTCAGAGGTCTTGGTGACGGCACGCAGGTCACCGGTGCGGACCGGATGGCTGCAGATCAGGCAATCCCAGTAATGCGTCCAGAACACCCGATCATAGTCTTCGGGCACCGGGGTCATCGTCGGCATCGCGCCCTGCAGCCAGCTAAGAACCTGCCGCCCGGTGTCGTAGTGCTCGACCGATATCCCATCGCAGCGGATCTGGTCCTGCAGGTCGGCCAGCAGGGACGGCGGTAGCCCTTCTCCGTCCGGTTGGTCGGGGCGGTCCTGGCTGACGATGGCCGCCAGGGCGCGCAGGTCCTGGTCGCTGGCCCTGATCGGAGTGCTCATCGCGGGCCCCCTTTTGCTGGTGATGATCTCACGGTACGCCGGGCAGTGCCGGCCCGGGTATCCGTAGATCATCGGATAGCGGACGCGCCGCGGGCGCGCCCATGCTGGCGGGTGACAGATCGCGCTATCAGCCGAAGGAGACCGTCATGAACCCCATCCGCCACATCCGCCGTCTGGCTGGCATCTTGGCCGGCGGCGCCGGTGCCCTGCTGGCCCTGGCCGCGGCGTCCCCGGCCATGGCCGCGACCGCGAGCGTTCCGCACTACGGGCCCCCGGCCAGCGGCGCCCCAGCGGCGCCAGTCGTCGTGACCCGCACCGTCGTGGTGGGCGGCATGCCCGGCTGGCAGATCGCCCTGATCGTCGCCGGGACCGCGCTGCTGGCGGCCGCAATCGCGGTGCTGGCCGACCGGGCCAGGGCCGCGCACCGCCACGCGATCAGCGCCGCCGCCTGAGCTCATGCACGCAGGTCAAGGAGCGCCGCCAGCGGCCAGTTCCGGTCGGCCAGGCCCCGCTCCGGGCCGGTACCGCGGACACAGCTTCCCAGCCAGTCAGCCGCGCACGTTAGCGCGGACCAGGAACAAAGGAGCTCACCATGTCCGACCGCCTCACCGCACACCGGCCACCGCCGATCAAGAATCCATCGACCCGCGCACGCCATTATGCGATCGGCGGGGTCATGGTCACCGCCCTCCTGCTCACCGGCGCGCTCGGCAGTTCCCGCCAGGGCGCGCCGCAGGACAGCGGCCTCGTGGCCTGCGCGTACCCGTTGAGCACCCAAGACGTCCCCGCCAGCGACTACCCGAAGATCCGCGCCGAGTTCGCCGGCTCGCGCTGGGCGGACCTGCGCACCGCCGGCACGGCCTACGTCGATCTGGCCGTCGCGCTGCGCACCGCGCGGGGGACCGACGGATACCAGACCGTCTGGTTCTACCAGCGGCTGTCGGCCGCCTGCGCCCAGCGCGGACGGTGACCGGCAGCACCTGACAGGACCTGTCAGGTGAGACCTCGGGGATCCTCGCATGCTGTCGGTGCTGCCGCGGCGCCCCCGAGCCGGACGGCCCGGCGTCAAACCACCAGAGCACAGGAGCATGACATGGCATTGTTCATGGACTATCCCGAGGATCTGAAGCTGCCCGCCGAGGCCCTCGCGCAGATCGCCGAGGACGTCCGCAACGCCCGGGCCGACCGGTTCGGCGTCCGCCAGATCGAGCTGTACCACAACCCGGAAGGCAAGGCGTACTGCCTGCTCGAAGGGCCCGACGAGGACGCCATCCGCCGCCACCATGCCGCCCTGGGCGTCCCTGCGGCGACGCCCACCAGGTCAACGACCTCACCTGACGGAGGTGGCCCGGCCTGGTCAGGTCCGGGCGAGCATCGGCCGGGCAACCACAGCGCGCTCCACCGCAGGTCGCAGCCGTCCGCTAGCTGACCAGGGCGATCCGGGTTCTGCGGGCGAGCCGTGTCCGCTGGTGGTACCAGCGGGAGCGGGCCTGGTGACGACGCCGCCAGTCCAGCCAGTGCCCGGCGCTGCCGGGCGGAGGCGGGCGGGCGAGCAGGCGCCCGGTTTCCGGGACGGTCAGCGGGATCATCCCGAATTCGGCTGGCCGGGGCTGGTGCGGGAACGCTGGTGCGGGCGCTTGGGTGCCGGTGCGGCGGCGGAGCAGGGCGGCGGTGACGGCGCAGATGGCCAGGGCGGCCATGACCAGCACGGTGCCGCGCGATCGCAGAATAGAGGCGGACCTGGGACTGGTCGAGCCCGAAGCAGCCCTTGCCGAACGCGAAATCTTCTTCTGCCGGCCAGCGCAGCCCGGCCGCGCGGACCGGCCGCGAGGGGGAGGCCGGCTGGCCGCCGGGCAGGAAGCAGTAGCAGAAGGCCAGCTCGCCGGTGGCCAGCTGGCGGCGGACCAGCAGGTGATGCCACGGGGAGGCGGTTCCCAGCCACGCCCAGGCGTACCAGCGGTGTCCCTTCGATCCGGTCCCGGCGGAGCGGATCTCCCAGCCGCGCCTGCTGCCCAGCCGGGCGGCGGCCTGCTGGCAGGTGAGCGTGATCCCGCCGGCCAGCATCAGCCGGAAGCTGGACGGGACCCGCAGCACGTAGGCCTGATCCTGGTCTTCCAGGTACTCGCGCAGCTGGGTGCACGAGCCGTACACCTCGTCGCCGCACACGAAGTCCAGCCGGACGCCGTCGGCGAAGGCCTCAGTGAGGATGTCGATGGCCAGCTGGCCCTTGGTGCGGAAGGCCAGATCCGCTGGCAGGCCCATGACCGCCGATCTGGCGGGATCGCCGATCTGGGCGGCCGGGATCCATTCCCGGGCACCGACCAGCGCGTGCCCGGTACCTTCCCGCACATACGCCAGATGCACGGTGTTGATCCCGTTGGCCACCTTGCCCACGCAGCCCAGGTACTGCCGCTTCACGCCAGCCGTGCGGGCGCCGGCCTTGACCTGGCCGGTTTCATCGATCGCGCCGACCGCCAGGGCCGCCCCGGCGGCCGGCCGTACGGGCGGCCTCATCCAGCCCGGCCACCGCGAACCAGCGCACCACCCCCATCGCCGCAACGGTGTCCCACACCGCACGGCTGAGCAGCCGCTGGGTCTTATCCGGCGCCCGGTCGCCCGCCTGCGCGGCGATCGTCCACCCGTTGCGTTCGGGGATCTGGCTCATCACCGCGGCGGCGTACTTGCCCGCCTGCAGCCACGGTCCTGTCCGCGCGAAGCACGGCCGCAGCAGTGCCAGCAGCTCGGCTCGCTTCCGGCGGGCCAGCGCGGCGCCTATCCTGGCGGCAGCAGCCGCCTTCGGTTTTGCTGTCCTCACAAACACATGATCGACAGGCGGCTGCGCCTTGCAAGACCGCTTCCACCACCGTGCTCAAGCCCAGGTCAAAGCCCGAATGGCTGCTGCCGTACTAGACGGGCGCGGCTCTCCTCATGTCTGCGGCTCTACGATCGGCTCTACGCGGCTCTCACGAGCAGTCTGGATGGGGGAATGGAGGCAGGATCGCTCGCGCTGGCTCAGCGCGGAGCACAGCCGCGTTCTAGGGGCCACCGCGTCCCGGTCTGGCCTGTCGCTACGGCAAGCTCAGCACCGCGCAGGCCACAACCAGCGGCACCCCTTCGCGGACCAGCGCGAGCGGATGCCTGTCGATCCGTCGATCGACTGTCGCGGTGAAGCCTTGTCAAGCAAAGGCAGGCGCCGGGCGCCTGCTGGAGGCCACCGCCGACCCCGGCACGCTGCCGGACAAGGCCACCCGGTACCTGGTCACCAACCTGCCCCGGGCCCGGCGGCGGAGAGAGGGGGCCGCGCGCCGCCGCACCGCCGGCCCCGTCCTGGCCGCAGGCGCTGCGCGCCGTGCGCGCCTGCTTTCCCCCTGGATCGCGTTGCGGCACTGGTGGCCGGCCTGGTCCACGGCGCCCCCGCCCCGGCAGCTGCAGGCCCTGATCAACTCGGTCGCGGCAGGTTGCGGCCTGCATCCCTACATCCCGAATTAACAAACTACCGTTTGGCACGGCTGGGCCGATCGGTCAAGGACCAAGCGGAGCTGAGCAACGCCATGCACCTCCGTGTGCAACCCAGGCACCACGTTGACCCACGTTGACTCCTCCCGCGGGCCCGGCGTTGACTAGCACCAGCCCCGGCAACCCGCCACAAGGAGGATGGGAATGGATGATCCGCCGGTCGTGTCCCGAGAGGAGTGGCTCACGGCCCGGAAGAAATTGCTGGCCAAGGAGAAGGAGTTCACGCGGCAGCGGGACGCGCTGAACGCTGATCGCCGCAGGCTGCCGATGACCCAGGTCGGCAAGCAGTACCTGTTCCAGGGCAGCGACGGCAAGGCCAGCCTGCTGGAGTTGTTCGAGGGCCGGGGCCAGCTGCTGATTTACCACTTCATGTTCGACCCGGACTGGGATGAGGGCTGCCCGACCTGCTCGTTCCTGACCGACAACATCGGCCACCTCGCCCACCTGCACGCCAGGGATACCACCCCGGCCCTGGTCAGCCGGGCGCCGCTGGCCAAGATCGAGCCGTTCCGGCAGCGGATGGGCGCTCGGCTGGCTGCGCCACCACGATAGATACGACACCTAACAAGCACCCGCTTGCTCCGCGCAGACTCATCCGCCGGGCACCGGGCCCGGCATCATGCCCACCAAGAGCGGAGTAATCGCGGCCAACCCTAGACCGGAGTTACGGCTAGTTCGTGGGCTGAACTTACATCTGAGCTGCGAATACTGGTGTTCGCGTAACCTGGCGTGTCGTCACTAAATATGACCGCGTGCCGGGCTGGCTTCTGCTACGATCACCTGCATGGCAACCGGTTCCGGCGCGGTGCACGTGACCACCCAGCGTCGCCACTACACGGGGAAAGACGGCCGGGAACGGGTCTACGAGACCCACCTGCTGCGCCGGTCCTGGCGCGAGGACGGCAAGGTCCGTAACGAAACGGTGGCGAACCTGTCCAGGCTGCCCGCCGAGACCATCGAGCTGATCCGCCGCTCGCTGGCCGGGCAGCGGTTCCTCCCGGCCGCCGCCGCAGCGCAGGTGGCCCGGTCGCTGCCGCACGGGCACGCCGCCGCGGTGCACGCGATGGCCCGCAGGCTCGGGTTCCCCGCGCTGCTCGGCCCGCCCGGCCCGGACCGGGACCTGGCCTACGCGCTGATCGTCTCCCGGGTGCTGCGCCCGGCCTCCAAGCTGTCCACGATCGCCTAGTGGGACGACGTGACGCTGGGGCCGGACCTGGGCGTGGCCGGCGCGTCCACCGACGAGGCGTACGCGGCGATGGACTGGCTGGTTTCCCGCCAGGACGACATCGAGAAGGAGCTGGCCCGCCGCCACCTGCGCCAGGGCGGGATCGCCATGTTCGACCTGTCGTCCTCCTGGGTGGAAGGAAGCCATTGCGAGCTGGCCGCGTTCGGGTACTCCCGGGACGGCAAGAAGGGAAAGGCGCAGATCGAGTACGGGCTGCTCACCGACCCGGACGGCCGGCCGGTCGCGGTGCGGGTGTTCGCCGGGAACACCGGCGACCCGAAGACCTTCCCCCAGGCCGTGCAGGCCGTCCGCGGCACGTTCGGCCTGCAGCAGATGATCATGGTCGGGGACCGGGGCATGATCACCTCCGCGCGGATCAAGGACCTGCGGACGATCGAGGGCATGGCGTGGATCACCTGCCTGCGCGGCCCGGCGATCCGCAAGCTCATGGACGGCGGGCCCTTGCAGCTGTCCCTGTTCGACGAGCAGGATCTCGCCGAGATCAGCTCCCCGGACTACCCCGGTGAGCGGCTGATCGCCTGCCGCAACCCGGTCCTGGCCGCCGAGCGCGCCCGCAAGCGCGACGACCTTCTCCAGGCGACCGAGGAGGACCTGGGCAAGATCGCCGCCCAGGTCGCGGCCGGGCGGCTGAAGGACCCGGGCAAGATCGGCCTGAGGGCCGGGCGGGTGCTGAACAAGCGGAAGATGGCCAAGCACATCCTCCCCGATATCGGCGAGGGCCGCCTCACCTGGCAGCGCGACCAGGCCTCCATCGACGCCGAGGCGGCCACCGACGGGATCTACGTCATCCGCACCCCCGTCCCCGCGGACACCCTCGACGCAGCCGGCACCGTGACCGCCTACAAGGGCCTGTCGGCCCTCGAACGCGACTTCCGCTCCATCAAGGCCGACGACCTGGACCTGCGCCCCATCTTCCACCGGCTCGACGACCGCGTCCGCGCGCACGTGCTGATCTGCACCCTCGCCTGCTACCTCACCTGGCACCTGCGCAAAGCCTGGGCACCGCTGACCTACGCCGACGAGCACCCGCCCGCCCGGGCCAACCCCGTCGCCCCGGCCCGCCGGTCACCATCAGCCGACGCCAAAGCCGCCCGCAAGACCGGGCCCGGCAGACAGCCGATCCGCAGCTTCCGCGACATCATCGACCACCTGGCCACCCTGACCCGCAACGACCTGCGCTACGCCGAGGTGACCATCCCCGCCCTCGCCGAACCCACCCGCACCCAGCGGCGCGCGTTCGACCTCATCAGCGCGGCCATCCCGCTGACCCTGAACACCACGTAGACACCACAAATCCGGCGCCCGGCCGCAAACGCGCAGCTCAACCCCCGATCTCGCTACCTCGGCAAACGTAACTTCGGCCTAGAAACCGTCAAGCATCACCTGAAGCCTCGTCAACGATCAGTTGGCACTAGGCACCGGGGGTGCTGCTGTGTCTGTGAGCTGGGCTGATGGTAGGTAAATCCAAACTTAACCTTGACTTCATCGCACCGCGCCATGATGCGGACGTGTTGTTAGCTCGCCTGGCGGGACACCGCAGAGATGTTGACAGATACGTCCTGACTGCTCAATAGGGACGTAAACCTCATGCCCGAGGATGACGACATCGCCGCGGCGATGAGGACGTGACACCTAACGGCGAGCTAGCCACGCCGGACGGCCACGGGGGCGCCGTCCGACGAACGTCCCGAACGCCCGCTCGCCTAGCGGGGTGGGTGCGGCGGGAAGCGGTCCTGGCCCTGGCGGGGGAGGGGGAGGGACCGGCCATGTGGCCAGGACCGCCCGCGGCTGCGGCATGGCCGTCGTCCCTGCACCTCTGGCGGGGGCGGGGACGACGGTCTCCGCGACGCTTCGCTCCGGATTCGCCGGCTGGGACAGCTGCCGGTTCCTGCCCGCGCGGCGGCGTTCAGGTCTGGCCGTCGAACAGGCTGGTGACCGAGCCGTCGCTGAACACCTCGCTGATCGCCCGCGCGAGCAGCGGTGCGATGGACAGCACCGTGAGTTTGTCGAACCGCTTCTCCTGGGGCACGGGCAGGGTGTTGGTGATGATGATCTCGCTGATCTGCGAATTCTTCAGCACGTCCACTGCCGCCCCGGACAGCACCCCGTGCGTGGCCGTGGCGATGACCCGGGTCGCGCCTTGCTCGAACAGGGCCTCCGCGGCCTTGGCGATGGTCGCCCCCGTGTCGATCATGTCGTCCACCAGAATGCAGGTCCGGCCCGACACCTGGCCGACCACCTCGAACATCCGGACCTGATTGGCCACGTCCGGATCACGCCTCTTGTGGATGATGGCCAGCGGGCAGCCCAGGCGGTCCGTCCACCGCTCGCAGACCCGGACCCGGCCGGCGTCGGGGGCGACCACCGTGACCTGGCTGACGTCGAGCTTCTTCTCGATGTAAGTGGCCAGGATGGACAGCGCGAACAAGTGGTCCACCGGCCCGTCGAAGAAACCCTGGATCTGGGCGGTGTGCAGGTCGACCGCCATCAGCCGGTCGGCCCCGGCGGTGGCGAACAGGTCGGCCATGAGCCGGGCCGAGATCGGCTCACGACCGCGGTTCTTCTTGTCCTGCCGCGCGTAGCCGAAGAACGGCGCCACCACCGTGATCCGCCTGGCCGAGGCCCTCTTGAGGGCGTCGACCATGATCAGCTGCTCCATGATCCACTCGTTGATGGGCGAGGTGTGGCTCTGCAGCACGAACACGTCGCAGCCCCGGACGGAATCGAGGAAGCGGACGAAGATCTCACCATTCGCGAAATCGGAGAGCTTGGTCGGCGTCGGCTTGATGCCCAGGTACGCCGCCACCTCCGCGGCCAGCTCGGGGTAGGCGCGGCCGGAGACGATCATCAGCTTCTTCGCGCCGGTGGCCATCATGTCGTTCACGTGCCCTGTGCCCCTTCATCTTCGGCCTGCGCCGGATCCTCGGCCCGCGCCGGATCCTCGGCCCGCGCCGGATCCTCGGCGGCCTGGCGGGCGCGGGCGGCCGCCGCGGCCGAGGGCGAGCCGGGATGCCGCCGCTCGACCCACCCTTCAGAGTTGTGCTGCCGGCCGCGGGCCACGCCGAGGGCGCCGGGCGGTACGTCTTCGGTGATCACCGATCCGGCTGCCGTGAACGCGCCATCGCCCACGCTGACCGGGGCCACGAGCATGGTGTCCGAGCCGATCCGGACGTGGTCGCCGACCGTGGTGTGGTGCTTGGCCGCTCCGTCGTAGTTCACGAAGACCGTGGCCGCGCCGATGTTCGAGTGCTCACCGATGTCCGCGTCGCCCACGTAGGACAGGTGCGGCACCTTGGATCCGTCGCCGACCGCGGCGTTCTTCAGCTCGACGAAGGTGCCGATGTGCGCACCCGGGCCGATCCGCGTCCCCGGCCGGAGACGGGCGAACGGGCCCACGCTGGCACCGGGTCCGATGTCGGCCGACTCACAGACCGCGTAAAGCACCGTGGCGTCCTGCGCCACCGTGGTGTTCCTGAGCAGGCAGCCCGGGCCGACCCGGGCCCCCGACCCGATCGTGGTATGCCCCTCCAGGTGGGTTCCGGGCAGGATCTCCGCGTCCGGGGCCATGGTGACGTCCACGTCGATCCAGGTGGCCGCGGGGTCCATGATCGTGACCCCGGCGCGCATCCAGTCCTCGAGCAGGCGGCGGTTGTGGGCCTGGCAGGCCTGCGCCAGCTGGACCCGGTCGTTCACGCCCTGGATCTCGGCCGGGTCGGCGGCCAGGACCGCGCCCACGGGGTGACCGTCGCCCCGCATGATCGCCACCACGTCGGTGAGGTACTCCTGGCCTTGCGCGTTACCGGCGGCGAGCCGCTTGACCGCGTTGGCGAGCAGGGTCCCGTCAAAGGCGTAGCAGCCGGAATTGATCTCGTCGATGGCTCGCTGCTGCGGCGTGGCGTCTGCTTCCTCCACGATCTCGGCCAGCGTGCCGCGGGAATCCCTGACGATCCGGCCGTACCCGGACGGGTCTTCGACCCGCGCGGTCAGCACGGTCACGGCGTTTCCCGCGGCGTCGTGCTCCTGGACCAGCGCGTGCAGCGTCCCGGCCCGGAGCAAGGGCATGTCGCCGTAGGTCACGACCACGGTGCCGGGCAGGACGCCGAGAGCCTCGGTCGCCATGCGCACGGCGTGGCCGGTCCCCGCCAGGTGATCCTGCACTACCACGCACACGCCCGGCACGTGCCGTTCGGCCTCCGCGCTGACCTGGTCCCTGTCGTGCCCGACCACGACCACCATGTGTTGCGGATCGAGCTCGCTCGCCGCCGCGAGCACGTGGCCGAGCATGCTGCGACCGCACACGGAATGCAGCACCTTCGGGATCCGCGATTTCATCCGGGTACCCTCGCCCGCGGCGAGGACCATGACAGCGACCGGGCGAGGTTCGCTCACGCGGCAAATCTCCTCGGCTAGGGCCAACATCTACGGTTCCGGGGCCTTCGGGGGCATCTCCCACCCTCGGGATCCGGGACACGAAGGCAGATTTGTTTACCCACCCCTCATGGGCAGGATACCGTCCGGTCGCCATCATCTGACGGCAAGTTCCGCAGCGGCCGGACGGTCCCGCATCCTCCAGTCCGCGTCCCAGCCTAGGGCCAGCCGACCCGGGCCACCGTCAGCCCGGCTGGTTCCGGCCGGAATCGGAGATCGCCGCCGACTGCCTGTTGGCTCGAGCCCGGTCCTCGCGGGCCTCCTGCGCGGCCGCGTCGGGAACGACCAGCTCGGCCGGCTCGAAGGCACCTTCTCCTTCCACTGCGGCCAGCTCGGCACCGAGACTTTCCGCAGCGTCCGGCGCCCTCGTGCGCGGGCCGGTCAGCAGCGAGGCGATCGCGGCGATCACGCAGGCCGCGATCGCGAACGCGAAGGCCACTCCCAGGCCGTCGTGGAACGGGCTGGTGATCAGCTGCGGGAAGAACTGCCGCCCGGCGACGTAGGCAGCGTGTGCGGCGGGCAGGTGCGAGAGCAGCGGACCGAGCAGCTGCTTCATCGGGTTGTAGCCGAGGAAGGCCGCGAACAGCACGCCGATCGGCGGCAGGTGCGAGAGCTGGTGCGCCGCGGCGGCCGGGATGCCCTGCGCGATCAGGCCGCCGGACATGGCAGACGGCAGCGAGCTGGACAGCCCGGCCACCATCAGCGAGAAGAAGATCCCGATCGACAGCACGAAGGCGGTGTTCATCACGGTGGCGATCATGCCGGCGGCCGCGCCGCGCTGATGCGCCGGGACGGCGTTCATCATCTCGGCCCGGTTCGGCGCGGCGAACACGCCGGAGCCGAAGCCGTTCAGCGCGACGATGAGCCCGAACAGCCAGTACGGGAAGTCCACCGGCAGGAACAGCAGGAGGACGAAGCTCAGCGCGGTCAGCAGCGCCCCGCCCGTGGTGAACCCCTTGGCGCCGAGCCGGTCGGACAGCACCCCGGACAGGGGCGCGGAGACCAGGAAGCCGGCCGTCAGCGGCAGCAAATAGATGCCCGCCCACAGCGGGGTCTGGCTGAAGCTGTACCCGTGCAGCGGCAGCCAGATGCCCTGCAGCCAGATGATCAACATGAACTGCATGCCGCCGCGCCCGAGCGCCATCATCAGGTTCGCTACGTTGCCCATGACGAACGCCCGGATCCGGAACAGCGACAGCCGGAACAGCGGTTCGGCGACCTTGGTCTCCACGATGCCGAAGGCGACCAGCGTCGCCAGCCCGCCGAAGATGGAGGTGAGTACCCACGGGTTGGTCCAGCCCATCGGGTGCCCGCCGTAGGGCAGCAGGCCGTAGGTGATGCCGACCAGGATCGCGATCAGCCCGACGCCGAACAGGATGTTGCCCCACCAGTCCATCCGGGCCGGGCGCCGGGTGCCGATGTCCTTCAGCATGAAGTAGGCCCACACGGTGCCGAACGCTCCGACGGGCGCCGAGACCAGGAACACGTAGTGCCAGTTGACCGGCCCGAGCAGGCCGCCGAGCAGCAACCCGACGAACGAGCCGGCGATTGCGGCGATGGAGTTCATGCCGAGCGCGGTGCCGCGCTGGTTGGACGGGAAGGCGTCGGTGAGGATGGCGGTGGAGTTGGCGAACAGGAACGCGCCGCCGATGCCCTGCACGATGCGCCAGATGATGAGCCAGAGCGCGGCGGCGGTGCCGTGCATCCAGGTGGCGGCGAGGAAGATCGAGGCAATGCTGAAGACCGCGAACCCCATGTTGTACATCCGCACTCGGCCGAACATGTCACCCAGTCGTCCGAACGACACCACGAGAACCGCGGACACCACCAGGAACCCCATGAACATCCACAGCAGGTAACTCGTGTTGCCCGGGCTCAGCGGGTTGAGCCCGATCCCGCGGAAGATGTCCGGCAGCGCGATCAGCACGATGGACTGGTTGATGGTGGCCATCAGCACGCCAAGCGTGGTGTTCGACAGCGCGATCCACTTGTAGTGCGGCCCGACCGTCGCGGGCCCGCGCGCTGGCATGCTGGTCAGACCGGATTTGGCCGTCATCGGCGGTAAGCCCCCAAGAAACCCGGGTTAGGACAGCTCGATCACTTGCTTCGCGTCAACTAAGTAATGATAAACCCAATTCCCCGGACGGCCCGCCGGATTCCCTGCTCAATCCTGATACGCGCGACCCCGGCCGAGCACGGGAACCGGAGCAGGACCTGGCCAGCTTCTGCACGGCGCGGCGCACCCCCAGGAATGTCAGTACCTCGCGCTAGTGTTCGAATATGCGCACCCAAGAAGAACTTGACCACCTCAAAGAACAGGCGGTCACGCTGCGGCGCCAGGGCAAGTCCCGCCGCGAAATCAAGGAGATCCTGGGCCCGGTGGGCAATACCACGCTCGCTGACGCCCTCAAGGATGAGCCCCCGCCCGAATGGACCCGCCGCCCCAGGGCTAAGGATGAGCTGCGGGCCCGCGCCCGCGAGTTGCGCCGCGAGGGCATGGACTACGAACAGATCGTCGCTGCTCTCGATGTGGCGAAGGGATCGGTCTCCCACTGGGTGCGTGACCTGCCAATTCCCGCAAGGTTGAGCTACGCGGAGCGCAGCGGGCGGTCAGTCGAGGGCGTGCGCCGCTACTGGGCGGTCGAGCGCCCGGCCCGCGAGGCCCAACGTTCCGCGGTCGTCAAGGCGGCCGTCGCCCAGACGGGCGACCTGACCGACCGCGAGCTCCTCATTGCCGGGGCCATCGCTTACTGGTGCGAGGGCTCGAAGAGCAAGCCACACCGGCGCGACCACCGTGTCAGCTTCATCAATAGCGACCCTGCATTGATCCGGTTCTTCCTGCGATTCCTCGACACGGCCGGGGTTCCGCGCACCGGGCTGACCTACCGCGTCTACATCCATCAGAGCGCAGACATCGCGGCGGCGCAGATCTTCTGGATCAAGGTCACCGGCGCCAGCCCGGAGCAATTCCGCAGGCCCACATTGAAGCGGCACAACCCGAAGACCCTTCGCAAGAACGTCGGCGAGGACTATCACGGCTGCCTGCGCATCGACGTCCCCCGCAGTGCGGTCCTCTACCTCAAGATCGAAGGCTGGGCTGCAGCAGCCATGTCAAGCTCTGCCTCCCGGTCCCGGGGCGGGCAGGCGAGCTGATGGGGCGGGGCTCCCTCAGCACCACCAAAGCGTCCCGGCCGGTATCGTGGGACTCGCGCTTAACGTGTCCTATGGCGCGGGGTCCACATTCCGGCGTAGCGTAATTGGCAGCGCACCAGCCTTTGGAGCTGGGTTCGTCCTGGTTCGAGTCCAGGCGCCGGAACTTTGTTCGATTTGAACCGAATTTCCGGTTACTCTAACGGCCCAGCGAGGTGGGCGCGCCCAGCCTCAGGCCGGCGCCGAGACCGATCCCGCCTGATCTAGCCAACCCGGGTATCGCCCATCGTGCATAACAGAGCGACGCCAGGGTAGCCGCGCGCCCAAGCTGACCGCTCGCATCATCGGCGTGACGTGACGGGAGCGATACTAACCGCTATTTGTCTCGCATGTTGAGACAGTGACAGCGGTGCGCATACGAAATTCATATGTCTATTTGCAGGAATTCATCCGCCGGGCCTTGCGTAACCTACGGTCTCGTAGGCTACGGTTACGTAAGCGTATAAACGCTCTGCCCGTTATGTCCGTATCAGAGGAGCACGATGACCACTTCCCCGGACGTTGTCAACGTGGCCGAAGCCGCCGCCTCACAGGCGCGGCCCACCGCCGCAACGACCCAGCCGCATGCGGCCAGGCCGGACCTCGAGGATGAGCAGAGCACCTCGCTGCAGCGTTTCATGGTCGGGGTGTTCGTGGCCGTCCCGCTTGTGGCCCTGGTGGCCGCCATCCCATTGCTATGGGGCTGGGGCCTGGGCTGGCATGACATCGTCATCGCTCTGGTCTTCTACTGCGTAACCGGGACCGGCATAACGGTGGGCTTCCACAGGTACTTCACCCACGGATCGTTCAAGGCCAAGACCGGCCTGCGGGTCGCGCTGGCCATCGCGGGCAGCCTGGCCATCGAAGGACCGGTCATCACCTGGGTCTCCGACCACCGCCGGCACCACAAGTACAGCGATAAGGAGGGCGACCCGCACTCGCCCTGGCGGTACGGGGATGACTGGAAGGCGCTGACGAAGGGCCTGCTGTACGCGCACGTCGGCTGGTTCTTCGACCCGAACAAGACCTCACAGGAGAAGTTTTCTCCTGACCTGCTCGCCGACCCCAGGATCCGGCGGGTGGACCGCTGGTTCCCCGCGCTCGTGGCGGTCTCGCTGCTCCTCCCGGCGCTGATCGGCGGGCTATGGGGAATGTCCTGGCAGGGCGCGCTGACCGCCTTCTTCTGGGCCAGCCTGGTGCGCATCGCGCTGCTACACCACGTCACCTGGTCGATCAACTCCATCTGCCACACCTTCGGCAGCGAGGAATTCGAGGTGCGCGACAAGTCCCGCAACGTCTCCTGGCTGGCCATCTTGTCCTTCGGCGAATCCTGGCACAACCTGCACCACGCCGACCCGACCTGCGCACGGCACGGAGCGCTGAAGGGCCAGATCGACATCAGCGCGCGCATCATCTGGGCGCTGGAGAAGCTGGGCTGGGCCTACGACGTGCGCTGGCCCGACGAGGACCGGCTCACAGCCAAGCGCCCCGCCACCGCCACCAGGAAACTCGGCTCAATGACGCGGCGTTCCGGCCAAGTTCGTGGCGCGGCGCCGGCGCAGTCACGATGATGAACCAGTGAGCGCTCCGACCCAAAGACCCGTCCGCCAGCGGATGACCGGCCAGGAACGGCGGCAGCAACTACTCGATATCGCTCGGCACCTGTTCGCCGAGCGCGGGTTCGAGGGGACCTCGATCGAGGAGATCGCCGCCCAGGCAGGCGTGTCCAAGCCGGTCGTGTACGAGCACTTCGGCGGCAAGGAGGGGCTCTACGCGGTGGTCGTCGACCGGGAGGTCGAGCGCCTGCTCACGATGGCGACGACGTTGCTGGACAGCGACCACACCCGGGAGAAGTTCGAGGCCGCGGCGGTGACCCTGCTCCGGTACATCGACGACAACGCCGACGGATTCCGCATCCTGGTCAGGGACTCCAGCCCCGGCTCCGTGACCGGCACCTACGGCACGCTGCTGAGCGATATCGCCGGTCAGGTGGAGTACATCCTGGCCGACTTCCTGGCCTCGCGCGGCCACGATCCCAAGATCGCTCCGCTGTACGCGCAGATGCTGGTCGGGATGGTCGCCTTCGCCGGGCAGTGGTGGCTCGATGCCCGCAAACCCAAGCTGGAAGAGGTCGCCGCCAACCTGATCGACCTGGCCTGGAACGGCCTTTCGCACCTGGACGCGAACGGGCGGGAGTCAGCCGGGCGGGAGTCAGCCGGGCGGTAAGGCGCCGGCGGCGCCTGGCGCCAGCGTGACCGTGCCCGCGCCGCCCGGGGCAGACGGCAGGCCCGCCGCCGTCCAGGCCCGGAACCCGCCGATCACGTCGGTCGCGCGGTGCAGGCCCAGGTCATGCAGGGCCGCTGCGGCCAGGCTGGAGGTATAGCCCTCCCAGCAGATGATCACGACCCGCTGGTCGTAGCCGGTGACCCACGGCAGCCTGGTCTCACAGCACGGATCGAGCCGCCACTCCAGGTGATTGCGCTCCACGATCACCGAACCAGGTAGCTCGCCCTCGCGCGCCCGCTGTGCTGCGGGCCGGATGTCGATGAGCACCGCGCCCTCGGCCTGTTCGCGGAAGGCCTCGTGCGGCGTCAGCCGGAGCAACCGCCCGCGCGCGGCGGCCAGGATCTCCTCGATAGTGCGGGCACCTGGCGGGCGGCCTGTCACCATGCCGCGGCGCCTACCGTGTCCTGCTGGACCAGCCCGGCGGGCGCGAGCTCATAGCGCGTCATCCGCGCCAGCGGCGGCGAGTACGCGTGCACGCTCACCGCCACCGCGGAGGCGGCGTTGTGCACGTCGTGGATATAGCGGGGCCCGAACGCCCGCGCCCCTCCTGCCCTGATCGGCTTGGCCAGGACCTGTCCGGTCAGCGCGCCGCCGGCCACCCTGCGCTCGGTCAGGGTGCCCCAGACCACCGCGAACGCGCCGGCCGACCCGCCGTGATCATGGAAGCCGGTGGCCTGTCCGGGCAGCCAGCTGATCACCCATACTTCGTGGCTGTCGTCCAGGTGTATCCGCTCATACCAGCGGCCCGCGGCATTTAGCCGCACCCGCGCCAGCCAGTCCGCCGGGCTGACGGCCAGCCGTCGGACCACGTCGGCCAGTTGCCGCGTGCTGAGTAGCCGGCCAGGCTGCAGGTTGGCCGGTGAGGCTGGCTGGATCATCGTGCTCATGTCACTTTTCTCCTCACGTCGACAAGAGACTGGCCTGCGGGCCGGGCCAGTGAGAAATGGGTGAACTGAGTGATTAGACGGGCCGGGTAACCAGGCACGGCCGGGCAACCAGGCGGGTCTGGGCGCTGGACGAGCCTGGCCGGTCAGGGCGAGCTGGCCGGAAACCACTGGACGTGACACGCCAGGGGGAAGGCGCCGGCGAGAACGCCGAGACGGCAAGGCACTGAGGGGATGGGCAGGTCACGGCGCATGTCGAGATCCTGCCAGGTCTTTCCTATTAAATCAATAGGAAAAGCAGATTTACTTGATCCGGCGGGCGGCGGTGAACACCCGGCGGAACGGGAAGACCGTGCCGAACGAGCTCGGCGGATAGGCCGCGCGAACCTGCTCGCCGTACTCGGCCAGGAAGTCCGCGGCCTGGTCCGCGTCGAGCACCGCCAGGACCGGCCGCAGGCCGGTGCCCTTGTACCACTCGAGCACCGGATCGTGGCCCTCCAGGACGTGCACGTACGTCGTCTCCCAGGCGTCGACTTCGCAGCCGGCCCCGGCCAGCAGCTCCGCGTAATCGGCGGGATCAGCCGACTGGCGGTTCAGCTCCACGTCCCGCAGCAGCGGGCGCCACCGGGCCGAGGTCACCATCTCGCGCAGGATCGCGTGCGATGGCTGGTCGTAGTTTCCCGGGACCTGGAAGGCCAGCCAGCCGTCGTCGGCCAGCAGGTCCGCCCAGCGGACCAGCAGCTCGCGATGGCCGGGCACCCACTGCAGCACCGCGTTGGAGACGATCACGTCGGGCACGCACTGCGGTTCCCAGTGCCGGACGTCATCGAGCATGAAGGACAGTCCGGGCGCGTGGCTGGTCACGGCCGACCCGGAGCCGGGAGATCGCAGCGCGTCCGCTGGCATCAGCTGCCTGGCCGCCTCGATCATCTGCGGTGAGTTATCGACGCCGCACACCGCGGCGCCCGGCCAGCGCTCGGCCAGCAACGCCGTCAGGTTCCCCGGGCCGCAGCCCATGTCGACCACGTATGAGGGCAGCTCGGCTCCGACCCTGGACAGCAGGTCAAAGAACGGCCTGGCGCGCTCGCCTCCGAAGCGCAGATACTGAGTCGCGTCCCACATGTGGCTGATTCCATCTCCGAAGACTGCAGAGACACATACTGCAGAGACACATACTGCTGGCACTCTTGTACATGACGGGTCTTCTTGACGTCAAGAGATACGCTCTATAAATGGCCCAGCGCGCCGGTCCGGGTATCCCCCTTGCGGGGGAGCCTGCCAGGAGGGTCCCAAGGGGGGTCCGGGGGGATGGGTCCCCCCGGGAGCAGGGGGGGTCTGGGGGGGATCGTTCCCCCCGGGACAAGGCTGACGACTCCGAGGACGCGGCCCTCCAGGCGCCACCGCTCCGCGACGAGGTAGATGACCTGGTCGCCGCGTGGCGCGCGCAGCGTCCGGACCTCGACATCGAGCCGATGCAGGTGCTCAGCCGGATCTCCAGGCTGGCCCGGCACCTGGACATCGCCCGGCGCGGGGCGTTCACCGATCACGGGCTCGAGTCATGGGAGTTCGACGTGCTCGCCGCGTTGCGCCGCCAGGGACCGCCGTTCCAGCTGACGCCCGGCGCGCTGCTTCGCGCCACCCTGGTGACCTCAGGCACCATGACCAACCGGGTCGACCGGCTGGCCGGCGAGGGCCTCGTCCGCCGCGAGCCCGACCCCAAGGACAAGCGGGGAGTCCTGGTCACGCTGACCGGCCAGGGCCGCGAGCGGGTGGACGCCGCCCTGGCCGACCTGCTGCGCCGCGAGCGGATGCTGCTGGCAGGCCTGGACAGCGGGCAGCGCCGGCACCTGGCGGACCTGATGCGCGTCCTGCTCGCCCCCTTCGACGCCGCGGGATGACACCAGCCGCGGGATTCAGGCGTCCAGCTCGGCGGCGACCGCCAGCCAGCGGTCCTCCAGGTCCGATTTCTCCGCCTGGACCGCCCGCAGCTCAGCCCCGAGCGAGGTGAGCTTTTCGTAGTCGGTCGCGTTCGCGGCCAGCTGATCGGCCAGTTCGGCCTCGCGGGCCGACAGCCGGTCCAGCTGACGTTCAAGCCGCTGCAGTTCCTTGCGAGCGTTCCGCTCCTGCGCCGCAGGCTTGGGCAGGCCGGCGGCCGCGGCCGGCTGCGTCATCCCCCGGGGGGCGACCCCCCGGGGACCCCCCGTACGGGGGGACTGCCCGTCGCCCCGTACCCCCCTGGCCCGGTCCAGGTACTCATCCACGCCGCCGCCCAGGAACGAGAGTCTGCCGTCGCCGAGCAGCGCCACGACGTGCTCGGTCACCCGCTCCAGGAAGTACCTGTCGTGGCTGACCGCCACCAGCGTCCCCGGCCAGTCATCGAGCAGGTCCTCCAATTCGGTGAGCGTCTCGATATCCAGGTCGTTGGTCGGCTCGTCGAGCAGCAGCACGTTGGGCTCACCCATGAGCAGCCTGAGCATCTGGACCCGGCGCCGCTCACCGCCGGACAGGTCGCCGACCCGGACCCACTGCCGTTCCGCCGCGAACCCGAGACGTTCGAGAAGCTGGGCCGCGGACAGTTCGCGGTCGCCCACCCTGGTCCGCAGGCGCACCTGCTCGACGGCCTCCCGGACCCGCTGCCCGGGATCCAGCTCGGCCAACTCCTGCGTCAGGTAGGCCAGCCGGACGGTCCTGCCCCGCAGGACCGTCCCGTCGACCTGGAGCCCCGGGCCTGACGTCCCCGCCAGCACGTCGAGCAGGGAGGTCTTGCCGCTGCCGTTGACCCCGACGATCCCGACCCGGTCCCCCGGACCGAGCTGCCAGGTCACATGCTCGAGCAGCGGGCGCCGGGCGCCGGGCGCTGGCACCAATAGTGACACGTCCTCCAGCTCGACGGCGGTCTTGCCCAGCCGCGCCGTGGCCAGCCGGGTCAGCTCGATGCTGTCGCGGGGCGGCGGCTCGGCCGCGATGAGGGCGTTTGCCGCCTCCACCCGGAACTTCGCCTTGGTGGTCCGGGCCCTGGCTTCCCGCTGCAGCCAGGCGAGTTCCTTGCGCGCCAGGTTGCGGCGACGGCGCTCGGCAGCTTCCTCGCCGCGCTCGCGCTCGGCCTGAGCCAGCACGTAGGCCGAGTAGCCGCCCTCGGCGGCATGCACCTGGCCCCGGTCGATCTCCCAGGTCCGCTCGCAGACGGTGTCGAGCAGCCACCGGTCGTGGCTGACCAGGACCACCGCGCAGTGCTCATTCTCGGCCCGGTCGCGCAGCTGCCCGCCGAGCCAGTCGATCGCCGTTATATCCAGGTGGTTGGTCGGCTCGTCGAGCAGCAGGACGTCGCGCTCGGCGACGAGCAGGGCGGCCAGCGCGACCCGGCGCCGCTCACCGCCGGACAGCTGCCCGGCTTGTGCGTCCAGGCTGATACCGGGCAGCAGTTCCGCCACGACCGCCCGCGCCCTGGGATCCGCCTGCCACGGTGACCGGATGCCACCGGGCTGGGTGGCGGCCGGAGCGCCGGGGCCGGAGAACACGATCTGGCCGACGGTGCCGGCCAGCTGGTCGGCTTGCGGCAGGTAGCCGAGCCGCAGGCCCGCCGCCCTGGCCACCCGGCCCTCATCCGGCTCGGCCCGCCCGGCCAGCAACGCGAGCAGCGTGGACTTCCCCGCGCCGTTGCGGCCGACCACCCCGATCCGGTCCCCGGCCGACACCCCGAGCGAGACGGCGTCGAGCAGCCTGCGGTGGGCGTACGCCTTGGCCACCTTCTCCAGGCTGATCAGGTTCATGGTGCTGGCCACGTCTCAGGCAGAAACCACCGTGGCGCCCGGCACCGGCCCGGTGACCCGGGCCACCGATCGGCACACGCCGGCCCCGGACATGGCCACGGCCAGTTCCAGGGCCCGCTCCGCATTGGCCGCCAGGAACGCGCAGGTCGGCCCCGACCCGGCCACCAGGGCGCCGAGCGCGCCCAGCTCCAGTCCGGCCGCCAGCGTCTTGCGCAGCGCAGGGAACAGCGACACCGCGGCTGGCTGCAGGTCGTTGCTGAGCCGGGAGCCCACCAGCTTGGCGTCACCCGCGCGCAACGCGGACATGAGCGCGGCATCGAGCTGTGTTGTCCCGGGGGGGGCGACCCCCCCCAGACCCCCCCCGCTCCTGGGGGGACCCATCCCCCCAGACCCCCCTTGGGGGGGACTGCCTGTCCTCCCGTACCCCCCGGGCCCCCTGAGCCGGTCCAGGGCCGTGAACACCTCGGGCGTGGCCAGCTGGCCGTCGGCGAAGGCCAGTACCCAGTGATACTGGGTCGACGGGACCAGTGCAGGCGTCAGCTGCTCACCGCGGCCGCGGCCGACGGCGGTCCCGCCCAGCAACGCGAAGGCCACGTCGCTGCCGACCGTGGCGCCGACGTCGCACAACTGCTGCTGGGTAAGGCCGGTGGCCCAGAGCTCGTTGCAGGCGACGAGGGCGGCGGCCGCGTCGGCACTGCCCCCGGCCAGCCCGGCGGCCACCGGAATCCGCTTGGCCATCGTGACCTGCACCCCCGGCGAGCTGGTGCCGCCGTCCGGCACGGCGGCGCGGAGCGCGGCCACCGCGCGCAGGGCCAGGTTGTCCTGGTCGACGGGCACCTGGTCGGCGTCCTCGCCGGTGACGGTCACCGCGTCGCGGGCGGCTGGATTCACCGTGACCTGGTCGAACAGCGAGACGGCGTGGAACACGGTGACCAGGTCGTGATAGCCGTCGGCGCGCGGCGGACCCACCGCGAGCTGGAGGTTGACTTTGGCGGGCACCCGCGCCGTTACACCGGTCACGATTGAGTGTTATTCAGAACCGGTTAGCGAGCACGGGCCCTTTGAGCCCGTGCGAGCGGCCGGTATAGGTCGGTCGGCGAGAACCATGACGTAGATCTGAATAACGCGAAATCTCCAGATGAAGCACAGATCAGATGGTACGCGCCGCGGCCAGGCGGGCGAACTCCGCCACGCTGAGCGATTCCCCGCGCGCGCCCGGGTCGATTCCGGCCGCCCGGAGCAGCCGTTCCGCCTCGGGTGCCGAGCCGGCCCAGCCGGACAGCGCGGCGCGCAGCGTCTTGCGCCGCTGTCCGAATGCCGCGTCGACCACCGCGAACACCTCCTCCCGGCTCACGGGCGCAACGGGCGGGTCGTGCCGCCTGAACGAGACCAGCCGCGAATCCACGTTCGGCACCGGCCAGAACACCGTGCGCGGCGCCGTCCCGGCCGCCCGTGCCGCCGCGTACCAGGCCAGCTTGACCGAGGGCGCGCCGTACACCCGCGACCCCGGGGCGGCGCACATCCGGTCGGCTACCTCGGCCTGCACCATGACCAGGCCCCGCTCGAGAGACGGCAGCGCGGCCAGCAGGTGCAGCACCACCGGGACCGCCACGTTGTAGGGCAGGTTCGCGACCAGCACCGTGGGCGCCGCGGGCAGGTCGCGCTCGCTGATGCGCAGCGCGTCGGCGGTGACCACGGCCAGCCGGCCCGCGAGTGCGGGCGCGCGGGCGGCAACCGTGCGTGGCAGTTCGCCGGCCAGCGTGGGGTCGACCTCGACAGCGATGACGCCGGCCGGCCCGGTCTCGAGCAGGGCCAGCGTGAGCGACCCCAGGCCCGGACCCACTTCGAGCACCACGTCATCCGGGCGCACAGCCGCCAGTGCGGCGATCCGGCGCACGGTACCCGCTTCGATGACGAAGTTCTGCCCCAGCCGCTTGGACGGCCGCACGCCGAGCCGTCCGGCGATCTCCCTGACATCGCTCGGCGTCAGCAGCCCCGCGGCTACCACGTCAGCCGCCGTCCGGCGCCCGGCCCGCAGACCGCGGAACGACTCGATGTGACATCGTTGCGGTTATAACCGCCTCGATGTCACATCGTTGCGGTTGACGGCCCGGCGCGACTGTGACCAGAGGAGAAGCCGGGACAGGAGGGGCAGCTGGTGCCGGTCTGGGCGGGCCCACGAGGCCTACCAGGGGCCGAAGACACGTTCCGCGGTGGCGGTGACCGTGTCGCAGAGCTCAGCCAGGTCGATGCCCTTGACCTCGGCCAGGCAGCGCAGGGTGTACGCGACCTGGGCGGGCGCGTTGGGCCTGCCGCGGTTCGGCACCGGGGTCAGGAACGGTGCGTCGGTCTCGGCCAGCAGCAGGTCCGCCGGGGCGGCCGCGGCGGCCTCGCGCAGCGGCTGCGCGTTGGTGAAGGTCACGTTGCCCGCGAACGACATCACATAGCCCGCCTCGGCGCACTGCTTGACCATCGCGGCGTCGCCGGAGAAGCAGTGGAACATCACCCGGGACGGCGGCCCTTCGGACTCCAGGATGCCCAGCACGTCGGCGTGCGCCTGCCGGTCGTGGATCATCAGTGCCTTGCCGGTGCGCTTGGCGATCTTGATGTGCTCGCGGAACCACCAGCGCTGGACGTCCGGCGCGGCATAGTCGCGGTAGTAGTCCAGCCCGGTCTCGCCGACCGCCACCACCCGCGGCAGCGCAGCGAGCGCCTCGATGTCCGCCAGCACCTCGGCCGGGGTCGCCGCGGTGTCGTTGGGGTGGACGGCGACGGCGGCGTAGAGCCCCTCATGCTTCCCGGCGCACCGCGCCGACCAGCGCGAGGTGGCCAGGTCGGTACCGACCGTGACTACCCGGGCGATCCATGCCGCCCGCGCCGCCGCCATCACCTCGGAGACCGGAAGATCGATCATGTCCAGGTGCGTGTGACTGTCGAGCGCCGGCCTGGGCAGCGGTGGGGGCGGTACCGGGGCAGTCACCACGGACCGTTCGGTATCAAAATCATGAGGCCGCCAGCCGGGCCAGTTCCTCATCGACCAGCGCGGTGTCCAGCTTGGCGTACAGCGGAGCCGGGGAGGCGAGCGGAGTGCCCGGGCGCAGCGGCGCCGACGCCCAGCGGGCCCTCCCTTCGTACCGCCCGGTGATGACCGGGTAGGGCGCTCCGCCGTCCTCGTCGACCTCCTCGGCGCGCGGCATGTCCGACCAGGTGCCCTCGCCGCCGAGCATCTCGTGCACCCGCTGGGACGAGCGCGGCAGGAACGGGGTGAGCAGGGTCTTCGCGTCGTCGACGAGCTGCAGGGCGACGTGCAGCACGGTGCGCATCCGCTCAGGGTCTGATTCGCGCAGCTTCCACGGTGCCTGCTCGGAGAAGTACTTGTTGGCCTCGGCCACGGTCCGCATCGCCTCGGTGATCGCGAACTTGAACCGTGACCGGGCCAGGTGGCCGCCGACCGTGCCGAAGGCCTGCCTGGAGCTGGCCAGCAGCTCACGGTCCAGGCCGGTCAGCGACCCCGCCTCGGGGATCGACCCGATGTTGCGGGCCGCGAACGAGACCGCCCGGTTGACCAGGTTTCCCCAGGTGGCAACCAGCTCGTCGTTGTTCCGGCGGACGAACTCGCTCCAGGTGAAGTCGGTGTCCTGGTTCTCGGGCCCGGCGATGGCCACGTAGTAGCGCAGCGCGTCCACGTCGTAGCGGTCCAGGAAGTCGCGGACGTAGATCACCACCGCGCGGGAGGAGGAGAACTTGCGGCCCTCCATGGTCAGGTACTCGCTGGACACGACCTCGGCGGGCAGGTTCAGCCGCCCGAGCGGGCCGGGCGAGCCGCCGTGGGCCCCGAGCCCGCTGTAGCCGAGCAGCATGGCCGGCCAGATCTCGGAGTGGAAGACGATGTTGTCCTTGCCCATGAAGTAATAGGCCTCGGCGTCCTGGTCGTTCCACCAGGCCCGCCAGGCCTCGGGGTCGCCGCTGCGCCGCGCCCACTCGATCGACGCGGACAGGTACCCGATCACCGCGTCGAACCAGACGTAGATCCGCTTGTCCGTGCGGTCGCGCCAGCCGTCAAGCGGCACCGGGACGCCCCAGTCCAGGTCCCTGGTGATGGCCCGCGGCTGCAGGTCATCGAGCAGGTTGAGGGAGAAGTTGAGCACGTTCGGGCGCCACTGGCCCGCCTTGGACTTCAGCCAGCTGCCGAGCACTTCGGCAAAGGCGGGCAGGTCGAGGAAGTAGTGCTCGGTCTCGGTGAAGACCGGCGTCTCGCCGTTGATCTTGGACCTGGGGTTGATGAGGTCGGCCGGGTCGAGCTGGTTGCCGCAGTTGTCGCACTGGTCGCCGCGCGCGCCCGGATACCCGCAGATGGGGCAGGTGCCCTCGATGTAGCGGTCAGGCAGGGTCCGGCCCGTGGACGGCGAGATCGCGCCGAGGGTGACCTTCGGGAAGATGTAGCCGTTGCGCAGCAGCCCGGTGAACATCTCCTGGGTGACGGCGTAGTGGTTACGCGTGGTGGTCCTGGTGAACAGGTCGTAGGTCATGCCCAGGCTGGTCAGGTCCTCCACGATGACCCGGTTGTACCGGTCGGCCAGCTCGCGCGCTGTCACGCCCTCGGCGTCCGCCTGGACCTGGATGGGCGTGCCGTGCTCGTCGGTGCCGCTGACCATCAGCACCCGGTTGCCCGCCATCCGCTGGTACCGGCTGAACATGTCACAGGGCAGCCCGAATCCGGAGACGTGCCCGATGTGACGAGGGCCGTTCGCGTACGGCCAGGCCGGTGCGGCCAGGATGCTGCGCATGGGCTAAAGCCTAGGCGCAGCGGCCGGCTGCTCCCGGTGATTGATTTCGTCGGGCGTGGGGGCCTGGGTGGGCTTTCGGCTTCGTCCCCCCGGGTCAGCACTATCCGGAACGGACGGTGGTGACACGGTCACGGGATGGCGGGTGTGCTTGATGCCGAGAATGGACAGGAAGAACGTGCCCAGGATCACCTGGCAGCTCACGATCAGGGCGGTGACCGACGGGATCATCAGCCGCAGTGAGTGCTCGTAGTTGAGGTGACTGAACTTCTGGCCGTTCCAGTACAGCAGCGAGGTAATGAGCCCGGCCAGGCCCGCCAGGCCGATCGCGGCGCCCAGCATCAGACCGCGCTCCAGGCTCAGCTTCTCCAGCAGGCGCGTGACCTTGGGCTCCTCGGGCAGGAACCCCTCCGAGCCGGCGTATACCTGGGTGAACAGCCAGAACAGCACGGCCTGGAAGCCGATCACCACCATGGCCGAGGCCGCGACCAGCGTGTCCACGTCGAAGGTCACCGCGCCCACGGTGAACGGATGCGGCACCACGATCGCGCCGATGACCAGGCCCGCGCCCAGCAGCACCAGGCCGGGCAGGAAGAACAGCCAGCGCGGGCTGTACAGCAGCAGGAACCGCAGGTGCCGCCAGCCGTCCCGCCAGGACCGCAGGTGTGGCGGCCTGCTCCGGCCGTCCTTGGACAGCGTGGTGGGCACCTCGGTCACCCGCTGGCCGGCCAGCGTGGCCTTGACCACCATTTCGCTGGCGAACTCCATCCCGGTCGCCTGCAGGTTCAGCGCCAGCACGCTGTCCCGGTTGAACCCGCGCAGCCCGCAGTGGAAGTCGCCGATCTTGCTGCCGAAGAACAGCCGCCCGACGAAGCTGAGCACCGGGTTGCCGAGGTACTTGTGCAGCGGCGGCATGGCGCCGGGGGCGATACCGCCGCGGAACCGGTTGCCCATGACCAGGTCCGCGCCCTTGCGCAGTTCGGTGACGAACGGCATCAGGTTGGTGAAGTCGTAGCTGTCGTCGGCGTCGCCCATGATCACGTAGGTGCCCCGGGCCGCGACGATGCCGCCCATCAGCGCGTTGCCGTACCCCTTGTCGCTGATCGGCACCACCCGGGCGCCCGCCTTCTCGGCCACGGCCTGGCTGCCGTCTGTGCTGCCGTTGTCGGCGACGATCACCTCGCCGCTGATACCGCTCGCGGCCAGGAATCCATTAGCCTTGCGGACGCACGTCGCCACGGTCTCTGCCTCGTTGAGGCAGGGAATGACCACGGTCAGCTCCACGTCTTCGGTCTCCTTCATCATGTCCGTCTCAGCAGGCAGCAGATCGGCGGCGTCAGCCGCTCCTGGTCGCGCATCGTATTACCGTAGGCCAGGGGCGAACTCACAGAACCGGCCGCTCGTTGATTGTCAGGGGCTAGCAGACCAGCACAGGAGGCTACGGCTTGAGGGTAATGCCTGAGGCCACGTCGCGGGCGCCATCGGTGCGACGAGGCTGGTTCGCCCGGTCCGGCGGGCCAGGCTTGTCCGGCCTCCGCGCGCTGGCCGCGCGCATCTGGTCCGAGCACCGGCTCTTCGTCGTCGTGCTCACCCCGGCCGTGCTGCTCCGGGCCGACACCGAGCTCGGCTACCGGTGGCAGGTGTGGTTCAACGACTCGTTCGAGTACGTCGCGAGCACGGTTCATCTCGACCTGGACCCCACCCGCGTGTCGGGATACTCCGTCTGGCTCAAGATCCTGCAGCCGCTCCACAGCTATGCCCTGATAACAATCCTGCAACATCTTATGGGGCTCGCGGTCGCCGTCATGGTCTACGCGCTGGCCAGGCACCGGTACCAGGCCCCGGCCTGGCTCGCCACCCTGGCCGCGGTCCCGGTGCTCTACGACGGATTCGAGATCCAGCTCGAGCATCTGATCCTGTCCGACGTGCCGTTCCTGTTCGTGGTCATGCTGGCCACCACCTTGCTGCTGTGGGACCCCGCGGGGCCATCCACCCGCCGGTGCGCGGTCATCGGCGCGCTGCTCGGCGTGGGGGCGGTGCTGCGGTCCATCGGGCTGCCGCTGCTCGCGGTGTTCGCCGTCTACATGATCATCAGGCGCCTCAGCTGGCGGAAGATCGGGGCCACCGTGGTGGCCTGCATGATTCCTGTCTTCGCCTACGCCGGCGGGTTCGACCTGCAGCACGGCCAGTTCGCGATGAGCGACGCCACCGGCGTGTTCCTGTACTCGCGGGTGATGACCTTCGCCGAATGCTCCAAGATCCATCCGCCCGCCGACGAGCTCTTCTTGTGCACGACCGTCCCGCCGGACCAGCGGCCGATCGCTCAGGCCTACATATGGACCACGGAGTCGCCGCTGAACCGGATGCCGCCGATCAAGTTCTCCCCGGTACCCAACCAGCTGGCAGAAGACTTCGCGATCCGCGCCATCGAGGCGCAGCCGCTCGGCTACGCCAAGGCCGTCCTGCACGACACCTTGATGGTGTTCGGCTGGAAGCGGACCAAGTTCCCGCAGGCGGCCACGTATGACGAGTACCTGTTCCAAAAGCAGCCACTGGCGGTCCCGCCCTGGGATCAGGTCCAGGTCGGGCCCTACAACTCCTACGCGGCCGCGTACGTGCAAGGCAACCCGGACACCCAGGTGGTCAATCCGTTCGCCACTGTCATCCGCGTCTACCAGGAGTGGGTCTGGCTGCCGGGGACGGTCTACGCGCTCATCCTGCTGGCCGGGCTGGCCGGGATCGCGCTGGCCTGGCGGCGGCTGGGCGGTGAGGCGCTGCTGCCCTGGGCCATATCGCTGGCCATGATTGCCATCCCGGCTGCCACCGCCGAGTTCGACTACCGGTATGTGCTGCCCGCCGTGCCGTTCGCCTGCCTCGCGGCGATCATGGCGTTCAGCCGGGGCACAGCGGGCGGCGACGTGCTGCAGCAGCTGAGGGCCGGCCACGGGCGACTGCGGGAGGTCGCGGCGCCCAGGTCAGCCGAGGTCTCCAGGTCAGCCCAGGTCTCCACGTCAGTCCAGGTCTCCGGGTCCGCTGAGACCTCCGGGTCCGCCGAGGTCTCCAGGTCCGCTAAGCCGGTCACGGTCCCCGGCGCGGGCACGTCGTCGGCTGGCGCGGCCGAGGCCGGCCACGACGAGCGTGATCTCCCCGCGGACGGCACCTGAGGAGGACCAGGCGGCGAGCTCGGCCAGGGTGCCGCGCACGATTTCCTCGTGGGTCTTGGTGAGTTCCCGGCACACCACTGCCCGCCGGTCTTCGCCGTGCGAGTCCGTGAGCTCCCTGAGCGTCTCGGGCAGCCGCTGGCCTGACTCGAAGTAGACCTGGGTGCGGGCGTCCGCGGCCAGCTCGGCGAACCGCCTGCCGCGCTCGCCCGGCCGCCTGGGCGGAAAACCCTCGAAACAGAACCGGTCGGTGGGCAGCCCCGAGACAGCCAGCGCCGTCGTCACCGCGGAGGGTCCGGGCAGGGCCGTCACCCTGATGCCCTCATCGGCCGCCGCAGCGACGAGCCGGTAGCCGGGATCGCTGATCCCCGGGGTTCCCGCGTCGGTGACCAGCAGCACGTCCTGGCCCGCCTTGAGGTAGTCGAGCAACCTGGCGGCCCGGCGCGTCTCCACCGCGTCGTAGTAGGAGACCACGCGGGCCCTCAGGTCGATGTGCAGGCTCGCCGCCAGCCAGCGCAGCCGTCGGGTGTCCTCGGCCGCGATGATCTTCGCCCGGGCCAGTTCGGCGACCAGGGCGGCCGACGCGTCCTGCGCCCGGCCGATGGGGACCGCGGCCAGCGTCAGCACGCCGCCGGGCAGTCGATCGCGTCCCGCCATGCGGCACAGTAGCATGTGCCCGATGATGGGTACCGAGGCTGACTTTGCCGCCACGGCCGGCACCGAAGAGGCCAGTCGGCTGGCAGTGCTCCGTGCCCGGCTCGTCACGCCGATGCCCGGCGACCGGCTGTGGGGGTGGCTCGGCCCGCTGCTGGTCACCGCGTTCGGGGCTTTCCTGCGCTTCAGCCGGCTACGGGTGCCGCGGGCCCTGATCTTCGACGAGACCTACTACGCCAAGGACGCGTGGAGCATCCTGCAGCACGGCGTGGAGTGGAACTTGGCTTCCAACGCCAACGACCTGATCCAGGCCGGGCACACCAACATCTTCGCGGCCTGCAGCGGCACGGGCTGCGGCGAGTACGTGGTGCAGCCGGAGGTGGGCAAGCTGCTCATCGCGGTCGGCGAGTGGCTGTTCGGCCTGAACTCGCTCGGCTGGCGGTTCTCCAGCGCGGTGTTCGGGTCGCTGGCCATCCTGCTGATGTGCCGGATCGCCCGCCGCATGACCAGGTCCACGCTGCTGGGCTGCGTGGCCGGGCTGCTGATGGCGCTGGACGGCCTGGAGTTCGTGCTGTCCCGGACCGGGATCCTCGACATCTTCCTGATGTTCTTCGTGCTGGCCGCGTTCGGCTGCATGGTCATCGACCGGGACGAGTCACGGGCCCGGCTAGCTGAGGCCGTGGCGCGCCGCGAGGGCGGTGACGCCGGGCCGCGGCTCGGCATCCGCCGGTGGCAGGTGGCCGCCGGGATCCTGCTCGGGCTGGCCATAGGGACCAAGCAGATCGCGGTCTGGTACATCGTCGCGTTCGCGGCGCTGGGTATCGCATGGGACATCGGCGCCCGCCGGTCGGCCGGCCTTCCGTCGTTCGTCCGCGGCGCGTTCCGTGACGCCGTTCTGGCGGCCGTTCACGTTCATCGTGATCCCGCTGCTGGTCTACGTCGCCACCTGGGGCAACTGGCTGCTGACCAGGACCGGCTACGACAGGAACTACGCCCAGCAGCACGGCATGAACATCCCGGTGATCTCGGCCCTGTACTCGCTGTACGAGTACCACCTGCAGGCGCTCCAGTTCGGCCTGGGCCTGCGCACCCCGCACCCGTACCAGTCGCAGCCCTGGGACTGGCTGCTGATCACCCGGCCGGTCGCCTTCTTCTACCAGTGCTACACCGGCCTGGTCGCCGGGCCGGCCCACTATTGCCCGAAGGGCTATACCGGTGCGGAATGGTCCCAGGAGGTGCTCGCGATCGGCACCCCCGCCATCTGGTGGGGTTCCATGCTCGCCCTGGTGTTCTGCCTGGGCTGGTGGGCGCTGCACCGGGACTGGCGGGCCGGCGCGGTGATTCTCGGCGTTCTGGCGGGCTGGGGGCCCTGGTTCCCGCTGGTGACCCGGACCAAGTTCTACTACTACGCGCTGGAATTCGAGCCGTTCCTGATCTTGTCGATCGTGTTGTGCCTGGGACTGATACTCGGCCCGGCCGCGGCCAGCGTGCGGCGCCGCTCGATCGGCGCGGGCATCGTCGGCGCCTACATCCTCTGCGCCCTGATCATGTTCTGGTACTTCTATTCGATCCTGGCCGGCCAGGTCATCCCCTACCAGCAGTGGCTGGACCACATGTGGTACCAGGTGGGGCACGGCTGGATCTGAGCGCCGGACCAGCCTTCCAGCTGTCTCTCAGCTTCCCTTCAGCCTGCTCGTGAATGCTCGGGTGCATAATGGTGACCATCGGGGCGCACTAGTCACGGGGGCCAGTGACGTGATTTCCGTAACACGGGGTACGTTTCCGGGTCTCCAATGCGTCTATATACAGTGAGATGACTATCCACCGGAGCGAACTATGAGCCGAGCCGAACACTCTAGCGAAGACCGCGAGCGCTTTGAGCGCGACGTCGTCCCGCAGCTTGGCCAGTTGTACCCGGCGGCGCTCCGGATGACCAGGAATCCCACCGATGCCGAGGATCTCGTCCAGGAGACATCGGCCAAGGCGTACGCGGCCTTCGGCCAGTTCACGCCGGGTACCAACCTGCGCGCGTGGCTGAACCGGATCCTGACCACGACCTTCATCAACGTGTACCGCAAGCGGCGCCGGGAGCCTCAGCAGGCCCTGGGCGGGGACCTGGCCGAATGGCAGATGTCCGCCGACCGGCTGGCGCCGCCCGTGCCCTCGGCCGAGATGGAGGCACTGGACCGGACCACCGACTCCGACCTGCTGCGGGCCCTGCGCGACCTGCCGGGGGAGTTCCGGACGGCGGTGTACCTCGCGGATATCGAGGGATATCCCTACCGCGAGATCGCCGAGATCATGGGCACCCCGGTCGGGACGGTCATGTCACGGCTGCACCGCGGCCGCAGGAAGATCCGGGAGCAGCTGCTGGCCGCCGGGCTAGGCATCGCGCCGGCCGAGTCGTCAGGGGCCTGAAGCGCCATGCCTGACCCCAGTGGGTCAGGCCCTCGAGTCGTCACCACGTCGTTGTGACAACGGCGTGCACCAGATCACGTGGTTGTGACAACGACGTGGTTAGCTGGTCCTGACTCACCCCACGGCCGGGGACTCCCACCCGAGCGCCACCGGGTCGTAGACGCGTTCCACGTAGATCTGGTGCCACAGCGAGAACACCACGAGCAGCCACACCTGCCGCCAGGTCACAGCGGGGTCGCCGGCCCGGAACCGGTGCAGGATGTCGGCTGCCGCGCGCTGGTTCAGCCACCGGCCGGTCTGCGCGTTCCGGACCACCTGCTCGGCGAAGCCGTACATGCCGCCGCCGAGCCAGTGCCCGAGCGGCACGGGAAAGCCGAGCTTGGCGCGTTCGGCGGCGGCCTGGGGCAGCAGGTCGCCGATGGCTTCCCTGAGGGCGAACTTGGTCGTGCCCGCCGCGGTCTTCTCCACCCGGGCCAGCCGCGCGGCCACCGCCAGCACCTCGCGGTCGAGGAATGGCGCGCGGAGCTCCAGGCCATGCGCCATGGTCATCCTGTCCGCCTTGACCAGGATGTCGCCGGGCAGCCAGGTGTTGACGTCGACGAGCTGCATGGTGGCGACGTCGTCCAGGCCCGCCTCGGCGGCCTGCCGGTAGACCGGGTCGGTCACGTCGAACTCGCTGCCGTGGCCGCCGCGGACCAGCATCCCGGCCTGGTCGGTGGTGAAGACGTGCGCGTTGCCGATGTAGCGCCGCTGCAGCGGGGTCGAGGTCCGGTTGAGGAAACCCTTTCCCTTCGCCCCGGCCGGCAGCTCGGCGGCGACCCGGCCGATCGTGGCGCGGCTCCAGCCGGGCAGCGCCTGGCCCGCCCGGACCAGGCCAGGCTGGTGGTAGACGCCATAGCCGCCGAACAGCTCATCCGCGCCCTCGCCGGACAGCACCACCCGGACGTACTTGCGGGCCTCGCGGGCCGCGAACCACAACGGGACCGCCGCCGCATCCGCCATCGGGTCATCAAGATGCCAGATGATCCTGGGCAGGCAGGCGACGAACTCCTCCGGGGTGATCACGTAGGGCACGTACGTGAGGCCGAGCGCCGTCGCCGTCGACGCCGCGAGATCGATCTCGCTGTACCCTTCGCGTTCGAACCCGACGGTGAAGGCCGGCAGGCCGGGAACCGATGGCGCGGCGAGCGCGCAGATGGTGGCCGAGTCGACGCCCCCGGACAAGAACGCACCGACCGGCACGTCGCTGTGCAGGTGCGCGGCCACCGAGTCGCGCAGCGCGGCCAGGATCTTCTCCACCGAGGCCGATGAGGGGGACCTGGCCGGCCGGAACTCCGGACGCCAGTACCTGAAGACGTCGACCCTGCCGCCCGGGCGGGCGATCAGCACGTGCCCGGGCGGCAGCGCCCGCACGGGCGGCACCAGCGTGGCCGGCGCGGGCACGTACTGGAAGGACAGGTACCTGCGCAGCGCGTCGGGGTCGATCGCGGTCACCTCGCCGGAGTCGGCCAGGGCCTTGCGCTCGGAGGCGAACCTGAGCTGGGGGCCGGGCCTGGACCCGGTGCCCCCTTGCGGCGCTGGTGACCGGTGCTCTCCGGCGGTCAGCGCGTAATAGAACGGCTTGATGCCGAACGGGTCGCGGGCGCAGAACAGCTCCCGGGTACGCCGGTCCCAGATCGCGAACGCGTACATGCCCCTGAGCTGGCGGACGACGTCCTTGCCGAGCCAGTCGTACATCTCGAGCAGGACCTCGGAGCTGGACCTGCTGCGCAACTGGACGCCGCGGGCCGCCAAGCGCTGGGCCAGCTCGACATAGTTGTAGATCTCGCCGTCGAAGACCATCACGTAGCGGCCGCTCGCCGACTGCATCGGCTGGCGGCCGGCCGGGGAGGTGTCGATAACGGCCAGCCGCTTGAACGCCAGGGCCAGATCGGGATCGGCGAAAAAGCCCTCGTCGTCTGGCCCGCGGTGGGCGACGCGCAGGGCGGCACGGCCCACCCATTCGGTGTCGGGCCCTGCTCCGTCTGCCAGCGCCAGGCAGCCGGTCATTCCGCCCATACGTGCCGCCCAACGATCGCGTTACCCGCGGGGGGCTCTGCCTCCCGCGTACCCCCCGGAACCAGCACCGTACGCAACAAGCCTACTTGGGCTGGAATCTGATCCCGCCGTCCAAGCGGATGACCTCGGCGTTCATGTAGTCGTTCTCGATCAGGCTCCGGACCAGGAGGCCGAACTCGTCCGCCCTGCCCATGCGCTTGGGGAACACGACCGGGCTGATCAGCCTGGCCTTGAACTCCTCGGCGTGGCCGTCGAACCCGTAGATCGGGGTATCGATGATGCCCGGGCAGATGGTGTTCACCCGCACCCCGATGGCGGCCAGGTCGCGGGCGGCGGGCACGGTCATCCCGATGATGCCGCCCTTGGACGCCGAGTACGCGATCTGGCCGGTCTGGCCCTCGATGCCGGCAATCGAGGCGGTATTGACGATGACGCCGCGCTGACCGTCGCCATCGGCAGGCTCGGTCCTGGCCATAGCGGCGGCCGCGATGCGCATCAGGTTGAAGGTGCCGATCAGGTTGACGCTGATGACCCTGGAGTAGCTGGCCAGGTCGTGAGGGGTGCCGTCGCGGCCCACCGTCCGCGCGGCCCAGCCGATGCCCGCGCAGCTGACCGCGGCGCGCAGCGGGGGACCCGCGGCGACCGCGGCGTCCACCGCCGCCTGGACCGACGCCTCGTCGGACACGTCGGTGCGCGCGAAAAGGCCGTTGACCTCGCTGGCCACCCGCTCGCCGCCATCTTTGCTCAGGTCGGCGATGAGCACCGTGGCGCCTGCGGCGGCCAGCATCCGCGCGGTAGCCTCGCCCAGCCCGCTCGCACCGCCAGAAACGATCGCCGCTGTGCCGTTCAAGTTCATGCCCGGAGCATACTGTGCTGGCCCGGGGGGACGACCCCCCCGGAACCCCCCGCTGCGCTCCGCGCCTCGCCGCACGGCTCGCCGTAGTATCTCGCGGCCGGAGGGGCCTGCGGCCCCTCGCGGCCGCGTGATCGCGGGGCATTGCCCGCGCCATTCACCGTAGGGCCGGTGTGTGACAGCCCAGGACCGTTAAGATATATCTTGTTTGTTTCCCGGGCGGTGAGCTAGGGTCGGAAGCATGACGAAGCTGCGCGGGAACCCGTGGGCAATCCTGGTCGTGGTGTCGCTGGGGTTCTTCATGACCCTGCTCGATCTCACGATCGTGAACATCGCGATCCCGAACCTGATCACCAAGCTGCACGCGTCGCTCGACGACGTGCTGTGGGTGATCAACGCCTACGCCCTGGTCCTGGCCGTGCTGGTCATCACCGCGGGCAGGCTGGGGGATCTGATCGGGCCGCGGATCATGTTCATGGGCGGTATCGGGGTGTTCACGGCGGCCTCGGTCGCGTGCGGGCTGGCCCTGAGCCCGGGCTGGCTGATCGGCTTCCGCGCGGTGCAGGGGCTCGGCGCGGCGATGCTCATGCCGCAGACGCTGACGATCATCACCAACACGTTCCCGCCCGAGCGGCGCGGGGCGGCGTTCGGAGTGTGGGGGGCGGTGGCCGGGGTGGCCACCATCGCCGGGCCGACCCTGGGCGGGCTGCTGGTGACCGCGTTCGACTGGCGGTGGATCTTCTTCGTGAACCTGCCGTTCGGCCTGGCCGTCCTGCTGCTCACCCCGATGATCATCCCCGATGTGCGGCCTGGCCGGCGGCACCGGATCGACATCCCCGGGGTGCTGCTGGCCAGCGCGGCGCTGGTGGCGATCTGCTACGGCCTGGTCGAGGGGCAGAAGTACGACTGGGGAACCATCACCGGCTTCGTCAGCATCCCGCTGGTACTCGGCCTGGGCGCGGTGCTGCTGCTGGCCTTCTTGCTGGTCCAGAGGCTCACCCAGGATAAGGAGCCGCTGGTGCCGTTCGCCCTGTTCCGGGACCGGAACTACTCGGTCGTGAACTGGGTATCCGGCGTGCTCGCCGTCGGGATGATGGGCATCTTCATCCCGCTGACCATCTACCTGCAATCGGTCCTGGGATTCTCGGCGCTGAAGGCCGGGCTCACCATCGCGCCCGCCTCCGTGGTCTCGATGTTCGTCGCCCCCGTGGCGGGCCGGATGACCGACAAGATCGGCGGCAAGTTCATCCTTATGTCCGGGTTGCTGCTGTTCGGCGCTGGGATGGGCTGGATAGCGCTCATCGTCCAGCCGGACTCGTCGTGGCTCGTCTTCCTGGCGCCTCTGGTCGTGGCCGGGTTCGGCATGGGTTGCATCTTCGCGCCGATGGTCACCGTGGCCATGCGCAACATCGACCCGCGCATGGCGGGCGCGGCCTCCGGGGTGCTCAACACCGTCCGGCAGGTCGGCCTGGTGATCGGCACCGCTGCCGTCGGCGCGCTGCTGCAGAACAGGCTCGTCTCCGCGATGACGGCCCAGGCGGCCACCCGGGCGGCCGCGCTGCCGCCGCAGGTGCGCGGCCGGTTCGTGGCCGGGATCGCCAGCTCCGCGAAGAACGGCATCCAGGTCGGGGCCGGCCAATCCGGCGGCAGCTCTAATCTGGGCTCTGGCCTGCCCGCCCGGATCGCCGCGGAGCTCGCCAGCATCGCCCATGACGTGTTCACCTTTGCCTACGTGACCGCCATGCGGCAGACAATGCTGTTGCCGATCATCCTCCTTGGTGTCGGCGCGCTGAGCTGTCTGGCCATCAAGGAGGGCAGGCGTGGGCCCGAGCCTGCCGAGGTGGCAGCCGATCAGATGGCCGGGACCATCAGCTCACCCGGCTCGTCCGGCACCTCGGGGTCTTCGGGGTCTTCGGGACAGGGCCCGGGCAGCATGTCGTAGCCGGCACCTTTCCACCTGCGGGGGCACCGGCCCTGGCCATCCCGCCGAGGTCCAGGGGGGCCGATAGGCTTGAGGCATGGCCGATCCACAGGAGGTTCTCGCGGGGCGGGTGCGTGACGCCATCGCGGCATCGTTCGGGCCGCACTACGGCGACGCCGACCCGCTGGTCCGGCCATCGTCCTTCGCCGACTTCCAGGCCAACGTGGCGCTCCCGCTCGGCAAGCGGCTCGGCCGCCCGCCGCGCGAGGTGGCCGCCGAACTGGCCGGCCGCTCGACGTGGCCGACGTGTGCGCCGAGCCCGTCGTCAGCGGCCCTGGCTTCATCAACTTCACCCTGCGCGATGACTGGATCGCGGCCCAGGCTTCGCGGATGCTCACCGACCCCCGGCTCGGGCTCGAGCCCGCCGCCAGGCCGCAGACCGTGGTGGTGGACTACTCCTCCCCCAACATCGCCAAGGAGATGCACGTCGGGCATTTGCGGACCACCATCGTCGGGGACGCCATCGTCCGCGTCCTGGACTTCGCCGGGCACCGGGTGATCAGGGACAACCACACCGGCGACTGGGGCACCCAGTTCGGCATGCTGATCGAGTACCTACACGACGTCGGCGAGGACTCGCCGGAGGCGGCGCTGCAGCGGACCGACCCGAACGCGTTCTACCAGGCAGCCCAGGGCACGTTTGAATCCGACCCGGGGTTCGCCGAGCGCGCCCGCAAGCGGGTCGTGGACCTGCAGGGCGGCGACCCGGAGACGCAGCGGCTCTGGCACGAGTACGTCGATCTCTCCCTGGACTACCTGCACCGCATCTACGCCCGCCTCGGCGTCACCCTCACCGACGATGACATCAGGGGCGAGAGCTTCTACAGCGACATGCTGGCCGACACAGTGGCCATCCTGGAACAGCAGGGCATCGCGGTGGACAGCGACGGCGCGCTGTGCGCGTTCCCGCCGGGCTTCACCGGCCGCGAGAGCAGGCCGCTACCCCTGATCATCCGCAAGAGCGACGGCGGCTACACCTACGCCGCCACCGACCTGGCCACCATCAGGTACCGGGTCGACGTGCTGGGCTGCGACCGGGCGATCTACGTGGTCGGCTCGGACCAGGCGCTGCACTTCCAGATGGTCTTCGCGGTGGCCAGCCAGGCAGGCTGGATACCCGAGGGCGCGGTCTTCGAGCACGCCCAGATCGGTCTGGTGCTCGGCACCGACGGCAACCGGCTGCGCACCAGGTCCGGCGACAACGCCCAGCTCAGCGACCTGCTGGCCGAAGCCGTCGACCGGGCCCGCGGCATCCTGGACGAGGTGGACGCGACCGCCAGGTTCGACCCCGCCGAACTGGACCAGGTCGCCGAGGCGGTCGGCATCGGGGCGGTGAAATACGCCGACCTGTCTACCGCGCGGGACAGCGCCTACGTGTTCGACTGGGACCGGATGATCTCGTTCCGCGGCAACACCGGCCCGTACCTGCAGTACGCGACCGCGCGGATCAGGTCGATCTTCCGCCGCGCCGGCGCGGACGCCGACCCGGACATCCGCGGATCGAGGGTGGCGGTAACGGCCGGCCCCGAACGGGCGCTGGCGCTCAAGCTGCTCGGGTTCGGCGCCACGGTCAGCCGGGTCGGCGAGACCACCGAACCGCACCGCCTGTGCGCCTACCTGTTCGACGTGGCCAGCCTGTTCACCACGTTCTACGAGGAATGCCCGGTGCTCAAGGCCGAGCCGGCCGAGTTGCGGGCCAGCAGGCTCGCGCTCTGCGCGCTCACGCTGCGCGTGCTGAGCGCCGGGCTGGGCCTGCTCGGAGTGCCCGTTCCCGAGCGCATGTAGGCGCTGCGGCCCGACAACGCGGGCTGCTGGGTAACCGATAACCGTGCGCTGAACTCCCGCCCGGATGCCGGGCCGACGCGGCGCACCGCGCCGGCCAGCATGTGAACCCGCGAACGTAGTGCTTACGTGAGCCGGGAATCCGGGCACGGGCCCGGCCTGCCGGGGCAGTCTCTGACCCATGGACACGAACGGGCCGTCCATCGGCTATCCACAACCCCCTAGGCCCGCCGAGTCAGATCTGGACGCGCGAAGCGGGCGCGGCGTCCACCGAAGGAGGCATTCATGATGGCCCGCGATCGGCTTTACCGGAAGAGCCGTCAGGCTAGGTGGAGGACATTGAGGACCCGGGCCGGCATCGCGGCCGCGGTCCTGGCCGGCGGCGGGGCGATCGGCGTGGCGGCGTTCGCTGCCACGAGCCACCCCGGGGCGACGGCGGCGAAACCGGCCGCCTACACCTCTGCGTTCAGCAACGAGGGCAGCGTGCTCAGCGCGGCCATGAGCGACTGGGGCTGGTCCCGGCAGAGCAGCTACGCCGAGCTGGCCCGGCTCACCTCGGCCCGCGGATTCAGCCAGACCTGGCATCACGGCAAACTGCTCGCCGTCCAGCGAGGCATCGTGGTCCTGGCCACGCACAGATTCCTCATCCTGCGGTCGGCCAACGGATCGCTGCACCTGTGGCTCCTATCCGGCGCGACCAAGTTCCAGAATGTCTCGAGCACGACGGCCGGCACCGCGGCGCTGACCGCGAGCACCACCGCAACCCGGCAGGCGATGAACTTCGGCAACATGCTCCCGGCGACCATGATGGTGGCCGGCAGCCCGACGACCGCCGCCGCGATGCTGACGCCGACCACCGCGCCGCAGACGGTCACCGTGCAGGTGGCCAACACCGACCTCACCGTGACGGTCACCATCACTCGGAGCACCGCGACCGTATCCCAGACCGCGACCACGCCGGCGAACGCCATGCCGGTGCGGAGTCCGTTCACGTTCATCCAGAGCGCCTGGCAGGCCGCCAGCTCGGTCGCC
The DNA here is from genome assembly GCA_963808615.1 of uncultured Actinomycetota bacterium. Lineage (GTDB taxonomy): Bacteria > Actinomycetota > Actinomycetes > Streptosporangiales > Streptosporangiaceae > Palsa-504. The sequence continues at coordinate 655,133 of CAWEGV010000012.1, read as the reverse complement.
CGCGGCGACCTGGCCGTGGTCGTCGGAACCCGCTCGCACTGGACGCTGCACGCCCAGCTGGTCCTGTTCAGCCCGCTGAGCGCCAGTAACATGACCGCAGGCGCGAACAACCCGGCCACCACGGCCTCGCCGACCGCGTCGCCGACTCACTGGTGAACCCGGCCACCCAGCTCATCCCGGCGCTGCCTCCGGCGCACCCGCCGCTCGCGCGGGTGTGCTGGAGCGCGGCCGGCGCTGCGGCCGGGACCGCGGTCGGCGCTGACCCGGGGCCGCGCCCGCTGCGCGCCGGTGACCTCGTGCTCGACGAGACGCGCTGGACGGTGCACTGGGCGGGAACGCCGGTCGACCTGTCACCGACGGAGTTCCGGCTGCTGGCCTGCCTGATGCGCCATCAGGGCACCGTGTTGTCCAAGGCGGAGCTGCTGCGCAGCGTGTGGGGCCGGGCCTATACCGGCCAGCCGCAGGTGGTGGAGACGTACGTGAGCTACCTGCGGCGAAAGCTCGGCCGTCTCGGCCCCCCGCTCATCCACACCCGCCGCGGCAGCGGCTACGTGCTACGCGGCCCAGACGCCCCGTCTGATCGCGGTCCAGCGTTCTGATCAAGGACCCAGTGCCGGTCAGACCCGCTCGATAATCGTCGCGTTGGCCTGCCCGCCGCCCTCGCACATGGTCTGCAGGCCGAACCGGCCCGAGGTCCGCTCGAGCTCATGTACCAGCTTGGTCATCAGGATCGCCCCGGTCGCGCCGAGCGGGTGCCCGAGCGCGATGGCCCCGCCGTTGGGGTTCGTCCGCTCGAGCGGCGCCCCGGTGTCCTGCGACCAGGCCAGCACGACCGGCGCGAATGCCTCGTTGATCTCGAACACGTCGATGTCGGTGACCGTCATGCCCGCCTTGGCCAGCACCTTGCGCGTGGCGGGGATCGGGCCGGTCAGCATGATCACCGGGTCGGACCCGACCACGGCCATCGCGTGCACCCGGGCCATCGGCTGCAGGCCGTACCTGCCCACCGCCGCCTCCGAGGCGACCAGCAGCGCGGCCGCCCCGTCGGAGATCTGGGACGCAACCGCGGCGGTGATCTCCCAGCCGTCGCGGAGCGGCGCCAGGCCCGCCATCTTCTCCAGCGAGGTGTCCCGGCGCGGGCCCTCGTCCTGGCTGACCCCGTCCAGCGGGGCGATCTGCCCCGCGAACCTGCCCTCGTCGGTGGCACGGACCGCTCGCTGGTGGCTTTCCAGCGCGAACTCCTCCAGCTGGCTGCGCTTGAGGTCCCATCGCTCACACATCATCTGAGCGCCGCGGAACTGGGAGATCTCCTGAGCGCCGTAGCGTTCCCGCCAGCCGCTGCCCCACGGGTACGGCATGCCCGCCTGGGCCGGAAGGGTCACGGTGGAACCCATGGTCACCACGCTCATGCTCTCCACCCCGGCCGCGATCACCAGGTCCTGCGTGCCGGACAGCACGGCCTGGGCGGCGAAATGGACCGCCTGCTGGGATGACCCGCATTGCCGGTCGACGGTGACGCCGGGCACGCTCTCCGGCAGGCCGGCCGACAGCCACGCGTTCCTGGCGATATCGAAGGTCTGCGGGCCGATCTGCGAGACGCAGCCCATGATCACGTCGTCGATCGCGGCCGGGTCCACCCCGGTCCGGTCCACCAGCGCTCGCAGGGCATGCGCCCCGAGGTCGACCGGGTGAACCCCGGCCAGGGCCCCGTTGCGCCTGCCGATCGCGGTGCGAACCGCGCCTGCTATGAACGCCTGCGCCATCACGGCCTCCGTGTGCCCGACAGCTGGTCCCACCCGTGCCCGGCTGGGACCAGGTCTGTGCTTGCGTACGAATCTGTATCTCACGCTACCTTGACCGTGCCGCCTGGCCCAGCGTGTACCGCGCGGCGGCGGGCAAATGCATCTCGTAACCGGGGCGGATGCCGTAGTCTCGGAGCGGGTTCGCAAACCGCAGGTTCACAGGAGGCGGCCGTGACGTCCGGGCTCATCTTGCTGGTGCTCATAGGCGTCCTCGTCGCGTACGGATGGACGCGCCTGCGCGGCAAGATGAAGCTGAAGGTGTCCGGCACGGACTGGATAGGCCCGGTCCTGGTGGTGGTCGTGCTTGGGATGATGCTGTGGGCCACATACGGCCGTCACTGAGCAAGGCGGCTGAGTAGGGCCCGTGCTGAGTAAGCCCTGAGCTGAGTAAGCCAGTGCCGAGCAGAGTAAGCCAGTGCCGAGCAGAACCCGGTGCTGAGCGGGACCGGTCAGGACGGGCTGCCGTTGCGCGGCATCTCGAACCAGACCGCCTTTCCTTCCGGGGTGGGCCTGGATCCCCAGCGGGTGGCCAGCTGCTCGACCAGGTAGAGGCCCCGTCCGCCCTCATCGGTTTCCCCGGCGGTCCGGATGCGCGGCAGCCGCAGGTCGGGGTCGAAGACCTCGACCCATACCGCGTTCGCGCCCCGCCGCAGGCGCAGCGCGAACTCCCTGATGGGCCGGCCGACCTGAGCCGGGTCAGCCGCTGGCGCCGCGCCTCGCCAGCCGCCCCGGACCGGCCGCGGCCCGCCCTGGGCCGGCACCACGGCGGCCGCGACCGGGGCGGGGCCCGGGGCGGGGCTGACCGGAGCCGTGCTGAGCGCCGGGTCCAGCGCCCAATCGAAGTCGCGGCCCGGGCTCGGCGTGACCGAGGCGTGCAGGACCGCGTTGGTGACCACCTCGGAGACCAGCAGGCAGGCCAGGTCGGTCTGCTCGGCGGCCATGCCCCACGACCGGAAGGTCCGGGCGGCCAGCCGCCTGGCCTCGGACACCATGATCGGCTCGGCGGGGAACGTGCGCTCGATGGAGGCCAGGTCGGACGGCGAGGACTTGACCACCAAGATGGCCATGTCGTCGTCGATGTCCCCGGGTACCGCGTATTCGGCGGCCGTGGCCACCGCGTCGGCATCCCCGCTCGCCGCCGCCGCCCGGACCGCGTGCTGCAGCATCTCCACCGCTTCGGCCTCTGTGTAGTGCCCGGAACCGTCGGCGCGTGTCCGGCGGTCGGTCAGGCCGTCGGTGTAGAACACCAGGATCGCCCCGGGCCGCACCAGGATGGTCTGTTCCTTGTAGGTGGGCAGCCCGCGGATCCCCTTGCCACGCACGCCGAGCAGCACGCCCTTGTGCAGGAACTCGAGCTGTCCCACGTGCCCGCCGGTGACCATCAGCGGGGCGTCGTGCCCGGCGTTGGCGAAGCTCAGCTCGCGTGACCATGCGTCGTAGATCATGTAGATGCAGCTGACGGTGGGCGGATCGCCGGCCGGCGGCACCCCGGCATCGTCGGCGGGTGCCAGCGACCGGCACCAGTCATCGAGCTTGCGCATGATGTCGGCCGGAGACTTCTCGTCCTGTGCGTACGCTCGCAGCGCCGCGCGCAGCTGGCCCATGATCGCGGCCGCTCGCGCACCCCGGCCTTCCACGTCACCGATGACGATGCCCACCCGCCCGGCGGCGAGCGGGATGATGTCGTACCAGTCTCCGCCGACCTGGGTCTGGATACCCTGCCCCTGCGTCTCCAGCGGTTTGGCCGGCACGTAACGGCAGGCCACCTCGAGCCCGTCCAGGTCGGGGATGGCCTGGGGCAGCAGGCTCTTCTGGAAGGCCAGGGCAGTCTGCCGCTCGGTCTCGAACAGCATCGCGTTGTCGATGGCGATGGCCACCCGGCTGGCGATCGCGCCGATGAGATCACGGTCCTGCGCCTCGTAGTGGCGCTCCTCGCGGACGGTAAGCCTGGACAGGGCCAGGCTCATCACGCCGAGCAGCTCGCCGCGGGCGCAGAGGGGTGCGGCCACCACCGAGGTCAGGCCCGCCTCCCGGGACGCGGCCATGCTTTCCGCGCTCGGTGCCGGGTAGTGCTCGGCCTCCAGGTCGGTGACCGCGATGGTGTCCAGGCGCGCCATCGCCTGCTGGCAGAAGTGGCCTTCCGGATAGTGGATCTGCGCACCGGTCCGAGCCCAGGTGCCCGGCGGCGGCACCCAGTTGCTGGCGTGCCGCTGTATCCGGCGGATGAGCTGCTCACCCTGGTAGAGGTCGATGAAGCAGTGATCGGCGAACTGCGGAACCAGCATCTCCGCCACGTGCTTCAGGGTGGTACCGATCTCCAGGGACCCGGCCAGCCGCTCGCCCACCCGCTCGAGCAGGGCAATCCTGTCCTGCTGCAACTGGCCATCGCGCTTGCTGGCCTCGCGGGCCAGGATCACCATCCCCTCGATGTCGCCTTCGTGATGGCGCAGCGGGACGGCCAGGGCCCGGATGAGCGCACGTGACCCGTCACCGCGGGTGCTCTCGAACGTCCCCTCCCAGGACCGGCCCCGCAGCACCTGCGCGGCCAGGTCTTCCATCTTGCGCAGGTCGTCCCCGGCGAACAGGCCCATGGAAAGCACCGAGCAGCCGGCCAGCCGTGATATGTCGCCGGAAATCCGGAACAGCCGCCTGGCGTACTCGTTCAGGTAGGTCAGGTTGCCGAACCGGTCGGCGACCAGGACACCTATATCGGCGTGGCCCAGGACCGTGCCTGCGGGGAGATACGCGCCGGAAGCGCCATCTCCGGTCACGCCCGCCCCCCCGCCCCGGCCGCGTCGCCGAGATACATGGGTCACGCTCCGGCTGCCGGCTGATAACGGCTGGAGACGGATACGAAAATGTGCGCGGCGATCGGGCCGGGGAGTTCGGTCCAGCTGGCGTCGGCCGGGTCGGCTGCCGTCACGCGCACACCGTCGTCGCCCGCCATGAGTATCACCTCGCGTCCGGGTTGTATCCCGAAGCGCATGAGTTTAAGCATCAGGACCAGATCGCTTTGAATGTGCTCGCCAATCCGCCGTATGACCACCCGCGCGGCGTCCTCGGATGCGACCTTCGCCATCGGCTCGCCGGTCTCGTTCATGGCCGCGCGGACCTGCTCGGCCGCCGCCTCCGGGAGCCCCAGCTCGGCCAGGCCGGGAATGAGATTGCCGTGCGGGCAGCGAACCGGGTAGCCGAGCAGCTCGACCACCCGGCGCTCCACGTTTTCCGAGATCACGTGCTCCCAGCGGCACGCCTCGATATGAACTTCCTCCCACGGCAGCTTGATCACCCCGACGAGCAGGCATTCGGCCAGCCGGTGCTTGCGCATCACCCTGGTGGCGAGCGTCCGCCCGACCTCGCTCAGCGCGAGCTGCCGGTCGCCGAGCACGTGCAGCAGGCCGTCCCGCTCCATCCTGGCCACCGTCTGGCTGACGGTCGGGCCGCTCTGCCCCAGCCGCTCGGCGATGCGGGCCCGCAGCGGGGTGACTCCCTCCTCTTCGAGCTCGAAGATGGTGCGGAGGTACATCTCCGTGGTGTCAATGAGCCCCTGGGCTGTCAACTCCTCATTCCTCCTGCTGTGATGCTACGTCGCTCAGGGGGACAAGCGGTCAACCGCCCAGCCGCCGTCGACGCGCCGGTAACGCAAGCGGTCATGCAGCCGGTACGCGCCCTTCTGCCAGAACTCCACCGCGTCGGGCTCGACCAGGTAACCCCTCCAGAAGTCAGGCATGGGCACGTCGTCGGGCTCCGGCCAGCGCCGCCGCAGTTCCGCGTAGCGGTCATCCAGAACGGCCCGCGAGGGAATGACCGTCGACTGCCTGCTGGCCCAGGCTCCGACCTGCGAACCTCGGGGCCTCGACCTGAAGTAGGGCTCGCTCTCCGCCTGCGACAGCTCGCGGACCCTGCCCTCCACGATCACCTGGCGCTCGATGCCGTACCACGGGAACACCAGGCAGGCCGATGGGTTCCCGGCCAGTTCCCTGCCCTTGCGCGAGTTCCGGTTGCTATAGAACGTGAACCCATCGGCATCGTGAGCCTTCAGCAGCACCGTGCGAGCGCGCGGCCGGCCCTCCACGGTGACGGTGGAAAGCACCATCGCGGTCGGCTCCGGTAGGTCCGAGGCCAGCGCGTCAGCCATCCACAGGGAAAACTGCGTCATCGGCTCGCCGGCTATCTGATCCTCAGACAGGCCTCGCGGAACGGGTGTGGCTGGCATGGTCGGCCTCGTCCACGTGTGATGATCCGGTGCGGGTCAGTGAGCTTGACTGAACTCTAGTCGGCCGGCCCGGGGACCTGGCGCGAGAACCTCAGCACGGCCGTCCGGACAGATCCGATGACGCCCCGACCCAGCCCCGCTCCCTCGAGGTCAGCGGTGCATACACTCGCATTCACCAGCAGCAGTCGACTGCCCTGAGCGCCCACGAGGACGACGAGAGGAAACGCCGATGTCGGACTTCAAGCCGGGCCTCGAAGGGGTCATCGCCTTCGAGACCGAAATCGCCGAACCCGACAAGGAGGGCGGTGCGCTCAGGTACCGCGGAGTGGACATCGAGGAACTCGTGGGCCATGTCTCGTTCGGTCACGTCTGGGGCCTTCTCGTCGACAACGCCTTCGCGCCCGGGCTGCCGCCGGCCGAGCCCTATCCGATCCCGGTGCATTCCGGTGACATCCGCGTCGACGTGCAGAGCGCCCTGGCCATGCTCGCGCCCGCCTGGGGCCTGCGCCCGCTGCTTGACATCAGCGACGAGCAGGCCCGCGAGGATCTCGCCCGCGCGTCGGTCATGGCCTTGTCCTTCGTGGCCCAGGCGGCCCGCGGTCTTGGGCTGCCGATGGTGCCGCAGCGCCGGGTGGACGAGGCGGCCACCATCACCGAGCGGTTCATGATCCGCTGGCGCGGGGACCCCGATCCGCGGCACGTCAGAGCGGTCGACTCCTACTGGACGTCAGCGGCGGAGCACGGCATGAACGCGTCCACCTTCACCGCCCGGGTCATCGCCTCGACCGGCGCCGACGTGGCCGCCGCGCTGTCCGGAGCGGTCGGCGCCATGTCCGGGCCGCTGCACGGCGGCGCGCCGGCCCGGGTCCTGGGCATGATCGAGGAGGTCGAGCGGACCGGGGATGCCGCCCAGTACGTCCGGTCGGTCCTGGACCGCGGCGAGCGGCTGATGGGCTTCGGGCACCGGGTCTACCGGGCCGAGGACCCCCGTGCCCGGGTGCTCCGACGCACGGCCAAGGAACTCGGCGCGCCGCGATACGAGGTGCCGCTGGCCCTGGAGAGCGCGGCACTGGCCGAACTGCGGGCCCGCCGGCCGGACCGGGTGCTCGAGACCAACGTGGAATTCTGGGCCGCCATCGTGCTGGACTTCGCGCAAGTCCCGGCGCACATGTTCACCTCGATGTTCACCTGCGCCCGGACCGCAGGCTGGGCCGCCCACATCCTGGAGCAGAAGCGGACGGGCCGGCTGGTCAGGCCGGCCGCGCGGTACATCGGCCCGGCGTCGCGGCCCGTCCGTGACGTGCCGGGCGCGGTGGAGCTATTCGACCGGCAGGCCTTAGCGCGCGGCACGCCTTAGCGCGAAGGGGCGCCGGTAAGCTGCGCCAGTGAGCAACCTGGTGATCCCGGCCGAGCTCAGGCCGAAGGACGGCCGGTTCGGCAGCGGTCCGGCCAAGATCCGCCCGGAGCAGCTGGCCGCGCTGGCCGGCCCGGGCGCCGCCTATCTCGGCACGTCTCACCGCCAGCCACCGGTCCGGTCGCTGGTCCACCGGATCCGCACCGGGCTGGCCGACCTGTTCAGCCTGCCCGGCGATTACACGGTCGTGCTCGGCAACGGGGGCACCAGCGCGTTCTGGGAGGCGGCCGCGTCCGGCCTGATCCGCAGGCACGCCCAGCACCTGAGCTTCGGGGAGTTCTCGGCCAGGTTCGCCGCCATCAGCGGCCGGGCCCCCTGGCTGTCGGCGCCGACCGTGGTGGAGTCCGCGCCCGGCACGCATCCGGTGCCCCGCCCGGAGCCGGGGACAGACGTCTACGCGCTGACCCACAACGAGACCTCGACCGGCGTGGCGATGCCGGTGCGCCGGGTACCGGGCGCCGATCCGGGATCGCTGATGCTGGTCGACGCGACCAGCGCCGCGGGCGGACTGGAGGTGGCAGCCGGCCAGTTCGACGTCTACTACTTCGCTCCGCAGAAGGGCCTGGGCGCTGACGGCGGGCTCTGGATCGCCCTGATGTCCCCGTCGGCCACCGAGCGGGTGCACGAGATCGCCGCCAGCGGACGGTACATCCCGGACTTCCTGTCGCTGCGGGTCGCACTGGAGAACTCGGCCAGGGACCAGACGTACAACACCCCCGCGGTGGCCACCTTGTTCCTGCTGGCCGACCAGATCGACTGGCTGCTCAGCCAGGGCGGCCTGCCCTGGGCCACCGCCCGCACCGCGCGGTCGGCTGCCATACTGTATGCCTGGGCGGAGAAGGCGGCTTACGCGGACCCGTTCGTCGCCGACCCCGCGCAGCGCTCGCAGGTGGTCGGCACCATCGACATGGCCGAGGGGCTGTCCGCCGACGCCATCGCGGCGTCGTTGCGGGCGAACGGCATCGTGGACACGGAGTCCTATCGGAAGCTAGGCCGCAACCAGTTGCGCATCGGCATGTTCCCCGCGGTCGATCCGGCGGACGTGGAAGCGCTCACCGCCTGCATCGATTACGTGGTCGAGCACACCGGCAGCTAACGGATGACCGACCCAAGCACCACCGCCAGCACGAGCAGCGCGAGCACGGCGGGAAGCAGCCATCGGGGCACCCGGTTCACGATGACAGCCTACAAAGCCGCCGGTACGGCCGGGCCCGGCAAGATCTGAGGTGGTCATGGGTAACAAAGCAGACCGGGCGGACCCGCCCGGTGAGCGTACTCGCCCCCAGCGCACCGGTTTAACCCGACGCCCGCCCAAGCAAACCGGGCAGCCCCCGGGACCCGGCGCGGACCAGGGTGAGGCCATGCGCCTGTTCGTGGCCATCGCCCCGCCCCTGGCCGCGCTCGACGAACTCGATGCCCTGGCCGCGCCGCTGCGGACGGCCCGCCCGGATCTGCGCTGGACCAACCGGGAAGCCTGGCACGTGACGCTGGCCTTCCTCGGCCACGTCGATGCCTCAGCCGCGGCCAGGCTGCTGCCGCGCCTGGAGCGGGCCGCACAGCGCTACGACATGTTCCGGCTCGCGTTCTCGGGGGCGGGCGCCTTCCCCGCCCCAGCCCGGGCGAACGTGCTGTGGAGCGGCCTGGCCGGTGACCGCGCGGCGCTGGCGCGCCTAGCGCAGTCCGTGGCCGCGGGCGCGCGCCGGGCCGGCGCTCCCCCGCCCGATCAGCGCCGCCGGTTCCAGCCGCACCTGGCCCTGGCCCGCTGCCGGATGCCCGCCGACGTCACCGAACTCGTCGCCGCGCTGGACGGCTACCAGGGGCAGCCGTGGACCGCGGATCGCATTCACCTGGTCCGCAGCCGGCTGGGCGCGACCGAGCAGTCCCGGTACACCTCGCTCGGCAGCTGGCCGCTACGCGGCCCAGAGGGGCCAGCCGGCCCGCCCGCGCCGGACCGCGGCCGAGGCCGGGGCCGAGTCCGCGGCGGAGGCTGAGGCTGCGGTCAGGACTGGCTGAGCTTTTCCAGGATGGGCACCGCCGCCCTGAGCGCGGCTCGTTCGGCTTCGGTCAGCTCGGCCAGTCGGCGGGCCAGCCAGGCGTCCTTCCTGCGCCGGACCCGCTGCACGACCGCTCGCCCCTCCTCGGTGACCTTGAGGATGACCTGACGCCGGTCGGTCGGGTGCGGTGACCTGAGCACGAGCTGGCGTTCGGTGAGGACCGCGATGACGCGCGTCATGGACGGAGGCTGCACCTTCTCGTGCTCGGCCAGCTCGCCCGGGGTCATCGCCTGGTGGACTTCCAGTGCCGACAACGCGGCCAGCTGGGTCTCTGACAGCACGGCCTCGGTCATGCCCGAGGCCGCGCGCTGGGCTCGCAGGCGCCTGGCCAGCCTGCTCACGGAGATCCTCAGCGCTGTGGCCAGCCCGGCATCGGTCCTGGTCTGCGTAACTGTCATGGTCTGCGAACCTTTGCCTGCTTACATAATCCGGGCGTCGGCCGACCCAAGGCGTGGACTAAGTACATCACGCCCGCGGTCCGGCTGCAGCCGGCCACTGGTATCGGCCGCCCGGGGTCTCCTGGGCGCCGGGTCCGCGCGGTGACCTCGTAGCCTGGAAGGGTGAAGCAATCCCGAGGGCCGTCACCGCCGCCGCCCCTGGAGGCCAACGACCGCCAGGTCACCGTGGTCGGCACGGCCGGCTGGGCGCTGGCCCTGATCGTCCTACTCATCGTGCGAAGCAGTCTTCCTGCCGATGCGCGGTGGTGGATCTGGACCTGTGCCGCCGGGGTGCTGATGGGGCTGTTCGCGCTCTGGTACGTGCCGAGGTTCAAGCGCTCCAGGGCCAGGGCCGCGGCGCGACGGGCACGGGATCAGTCGGCTCCGCGGGCCAACGGCTCGAACACCGTCTCTTCGACCGAGACGCCCGGCACCTCGACCATGTCGTAGCCGAACTCGTCGATGACCGGGGCGATGGACCGGCCCGTAGCCTGCCAGGCCACCGCCTCCGAGTGCGCTCCACATCCGTGATCAGCGGAAACGACCCGGCCGTCGTCGGGTGCGTACGCGTTCGCGCAGGCCCCGAAGAGCAAGCCGAGCTCGCCGCTCAACGGCACGAAAAAGCCGCAGCTGGCGCAGTGAGCGGGAGCCGCGTGGGCCAGCGGGGTCCGCGGGCCGTGCTCGCTGGTGTACCACCGGTCGGCCGCGCTTTCCCGGCCGATCGACGACAGCACCCGTGACCGTCCGGCTGCGGGCGGGACGTCGAGATCGCCCGGATCCGGCTGGTCGCCGCCGGGGTACCAGTCGGTCACGGCATCGTCGCCTTCCAGCACGACCAGCGGCACGAGCCGCTCGTCGTCCGGCGGAGCAGGCAGCAGGTCACCGACCCCGAGGTCTCCGGGCCGCAACCGGTCCTGCCACGGCACCCAGGCCGGCGCCAGCAGGGCGGCAGGCCCGGGCAGCAGCACGGTCTCGCTGACCGTGACCGCCTTGGCCCGCGGCGCGCGGACCACCGTCACCGCCCATCTCCAGCCGGAGTACGCCGGGTCCTGGCAGGCGAACAGGTGAGTGACCATGCGTTCGCCCTCGGCGTGAGCCTCGGCGTGCTCACCTACGCGGCCGCCGCCCACCACCTCGGTGACGGCGGCCCGCGCGAGGTCGACGGCCTCCGCGCAGGCCTGATCCGGTTCCCTGGTGCTGGTGCGGGCAGAACTCACGGTTACCTATCTTCGCTCATCACGGTGCTGCGGGTGGCGTTATCCGTCGGTTGCGGCCGGGGCGTGCTCGCCGCAGTGGCGGCTACCAAGAATACTGGGTACATGCGGATGTCCGAGGCGCTGCGCCGAACCGGGAGCGCGGCGCGCGCCACGACCGGCGCGGTCAGGTCAGGCACCCGCAGGACCGGCGGCTTTGTGCACCGGGTCACCGGCGCGTCCGGGGCCGGCCTCACGGGGCTGTCTACCCTCATCGAACTTAGCGCCGCCGGCGGCGCGGCGGACGCCTTCGTCACGGTGGCCCTGGCCGGGACCATCTTCTTCAGCACGTCGGTCGACCAGGCCCGCGGCCGGGTGGTGCTGTTCCTGCTGGTCACCATGGCGCCGTTCGCGATCCTCGCGCCTTTCATCGGGCCCGCCCTCGACCGCATGCAGCAGGGGCGCCGATACGTGCTGGCCGGCACCCTGCTGGCCCGTGGCCTGCTGTGCTTCGGCATGTCGGTCGCCATCAACAGTCCGGCCAGCCTGCTGCCCGCGGCGTTCGGCGTCCTGGTGCTGCAAAAGGCCTATGGCGTGGCGCGCGCATCGATCACGCCGCGGCTGCTGCCCGAACAGATCACGCTGGTGGCCGCGAACGCCCGGTCACAGCTGTTCACGCTGACCGCCGCCATGCTGGCCGGGTCGCTGGCGGCCGGGATCCAGGTGGCCGCCGGGGCCGCCTGGGTGCTGCGGGCGGGGATGATCATCTACTTTGCCGCCATGGTGCTGGCCTTCCGGCTGCCCGACCAGGTGGACGTCCTGCCGCCGCCCGCTGCCTCCCCAGTCGGCGCCGATGGCCGGACGGCCGCGCCGTCGACCATCCCGAACGGACGGCCCCCGGCCGCCGACCCGCGGACCGTGCCATCGCCCGATTTTTACCCGAACGGACCGCGGCGATACCGGCCCGCACCCGACAGCGAACCCTGGGCGGCCGGATCCGTGGGGCCGGATGGCACCATCGCCTACGAGCCAGCGGCGGCCCTGCCGCCCAGCGCCTCGGCGCCGAGAACGGGAACCAGCGGGCGGCGGCGGTGGACCCTGAGCAGCCTGGGTCCGGTCGTGCGCGAGGCCATGCGCGGCAACGCCGTGCTGCGCGCGTTCTCCGGCTACATGGTCTTCTTCCTGGCGTTCCTGTTGCGCACCGGGCACTTCGGGGTCTCGCACAACTTCGCCCTGGGAGCCCTGGTCGCCGCGGCCGCGGCGGGCGGCCTGGCCGCGATGGCGATCGGCTCGGTGGTCCGCTCCAGGGCGCCACAGCTGATCTTGTTCGCCATGCTCACCCTGGCGCCGATCGTGACCGCAGTGTGCGCTTGGTTCTTCAGCCTGGAGGCAGCCATCACCGTGGCGTTCACCGCCGCGCTGGCGGCCGGCCTGGCCAAGCTCGCGCTGGACTCTACGGTGCAGCACGAGATCGGCGAGGCGATCCGCTCGTCGGCGTTCGCGGTGTCCGAGACGGTGAACCAGGTGGCGAACGTCGCGGGCGCCCTGGTCGGCGTCCTGGTGTCCATGCTGGATAACGGGCAGACCGGCCTGGCCATCGCGGCAGCGGGCCTGACCGCCGCGCTGGTTGCGCTCATCGGGCAGCGCAGGCGCCGTATCCTGGCCCAGCCCAGGGCCGGGGGGGCACGGGGGGGCGGGCAGCCCCCCCGTGAGCGGGGGGGTCGCCGGGGGGGTCGTCCCCCCGGGGACTAACACTTCAGGGCTCGATGTCGTCGGCGACGGCGCGGAGGACAGCGGCGATCTTCTTCGCGTCGCGGGCATCCGCGTGCTTGCCGCGGCGGTAGGTCGTCGATACCTCATCGAGCAGCTTGATCAGGTCCTCGACGATCACGATCATCTCGTCCGGCTTCTTGCGCGCCTGCTTGGCCACTGCGACGGTGGGCGGGGGCTCAAGCAGACGCACCTGGAGCGCCTGCGCCCCCCGGCGTCCCTCTGCGATCCCGAACTCCACCCGCTGCCCCTGACGCAGCGTGGTCGTCCCCGCCGGCAGCGCCGATGAATGCACGAAGACCTCGCCGCCGTCGTCGCGGGCGAGGAAGCCATACCCCTTGTCGGAGTCGTACCACTTGACCTTGCCGGTAGGCACGTGCAGACCTCACGTTGAAGAGAGCTAACAAACAACCAGCGATCAGGTGACCGACAGGATGCTATGGGCAGTTCTAAGGCTATCGGTCCGGGAGGCCCGATCGCAGCTTCGTTAATGGCAGGCCCCATGGCCGGCCTCAGGTCCGGCGGGCGGCGGGAGCGGCACCACACGCGAAACGGCCCGGGGATTGCCCGGGCCGTCCGCGTGAGGTGATGTCGGATCAGAAGTCCATGTCGCCGCCGCCCGGGGCAGCGGGGACCTTCTCCTTCTCCGGCTTCTCTGCGATCACGGCCTCGGTGGTGAGGAACAGGCCCGCGATCGACGCCGCGTTCTGCAGCGCCGACCTGGTGACCTTCGCGGGGTCGATGATCCCGGCCTTGAACATGTCGGTGTACTCACCGTCATCTGCGTTCAGGCCGTGTCCTGCGGACAGGGTCTTGACCTTCTCGACCACCACGCCGCCCTCGAGGCCGGCGTTCACCGCGATCTGCTTGAGCGGCTCCTCCACCGCGCGGCGCACGATCGCCGCACCGGTGGCCTCGTCGCCGGACAGGTCGAGCTTGTCGAAGGCGCTCTGGCCCGCCTGCAGCAGCGCGACGCCGCCGCCGGCCACGACACCTTCCTCGACCGCGGCCTTGGCGTTGCGCACCGCGTCCTCGATGCGGTGCTTGCGCTCCTTGAGTTCCACCTCGGTGGCCGCGCCGGCCTTGATGACCGCGACGCCGCCGGCCAGCTTGGCCAGCCGCTCCTGCAGCTTCTCGCGGTCATAGTCCGAATCGGTGTTGTCGATCTCGGTCTTGATCTGGTTGACCCGGCCCGCGATCTGGTCGGCATCGCCTGCGCCGTCCACGATCGTGGTCTCGTCCTTGGTGACCACGACCTTGCGCGCCCGGCCGAGCACGTCGACATCGACGCTGTCCAGCTTCAGGCCGACTTCCTCGCTGATGACCTGGCCACCGGTCAAGATGGCGATGTCACCGAGCATGGCCTTGCGCCGGTCGCCGAAGCCGGGGGCCTTGACCGCCACCGACTTGAACAGGCCGCGCATCTTGTTGACCACCAGGGTGGCCAGCGCCTCGCCCTCCACGTCCTCGGCGATGATGACCAGCGACTTGCCGGACTGCACCACCTTGTCCAGCAGCGGCAGCAGGTCCTTGTTGGCCGAGACCTTGGAGTTGACCACCAGGATGTACGGGTCCTCCAGGACGGCCTCAAGCCGCTCCGGGTCGGTGACGAAGTAAGGCGCGATGTATCCCTTGTCGAACCGCATGCCCTCGGTGAGCTCGAGCTCCAGGCCGAAGGTGTTGGATTCCTCGACGGTGATGACGCCTTCCTTGCCGACCTTGTCCATGGCCTCGGCGATCATGTCGCCGATGGCCGGGTCGGCGGCCGAGATGGAGGCGGTAGCGGCGATCTGCTCCTTGGTCTCCACCTCCTTGGCCTGCTTGGACAGCTCCTCGCTGACCCGCTCGACCGCCGCCTCGATGCCGCGCTTGAGCGACATCGGGTTGGCGCCCGCGGCCACGTTGCGCAGGCCCTCGCGCACCAGCGCCTGGGCCAGCACGGTCGCCGTCGTCGTGCCGTCACCGGCCACGTCGTCGGTCTTCTTCGCTACTTCCTTGACGAGCTCGGCGCCGATCTTCTCCCACGGGTCCTCGAGTTCGATCTCCTTGGCGATGGACACGCCATCGTTGGTGATCGTGGGTGCGCCCCACTTCTTCTCGAGCACCACGTTCCGGCCCTTGGGGCCGAGGGTGACCTTCACGGCGTCGGCGAGCTGGTTCATCCCGCGTTCGAGGCCGCGCCGGGCGTCCTCGTCAAACGCGATCATCTTCGCTGCCATAGGCTCCAGTCCTCCGTGGCGTATGTGCGGATCGAGCCGACGCCCGCGACGGCCGGCACTCCCGGCGGACAGTCCCTTCCTGCCGCGAGGTCGTGCCTCATCGCCCGATCCCGCCATGATGCTGGCACTCGCATGAGCAGAGTGCCAGGTCCATGTTTAGCACTCTCATAGTGAGAGTGCAAACGCGGGGACGGGACGGAGGAATCAGATCGGCCCGGCCCCGCGCGGGGCCGGGCCGCCAGCTGAACCCGGCAGAGCCGTGGCCCCGGCTCAACCCGGGGCCACGAACGGACTTACGGGACCACGACCACCTTGTCGGCTTGCGCGCCCCGGTCACTCTGCGTGATCTCGAACTCGACCCGCTGTCCCTCTTCGAGGGTGCGGTAGCCATCCGACTGGATCGCCGAGAAATGGACGAAGACGTCCTTGCCACCGTCGACGGCAATGAAGCCGTATCCCTTGTCCGGGTTAAACCACTTGACGGTGCCCTGAGCCATTCCAAACAACTCCCTAACCTTGCTCGGGCCTCGAGCCCCGCCCTTGTCACCGCGGAACCCGTCGATCGCGAACCGGTGAGAACGGCTCCGTGCCTAGCACGCGAACCTCGTCCCCGTCCGGCGGCGACCGGAATTGACCTTACCTCGTACCGGGGGTGCCTGGCGCCACTTACCCACCAAAGACGTCATCTGGCTCGCGTCGAGCCGGTCTCCGGCGCGCCGCCGGCCACCGCGGGAATGAAGGAAACCCGTGCTCCCGCGGCTACTGGCGTGTCCAGTCCCTGCGCGAAACGCACGTCTTCCTCGCCGACATACGCATTGACGAACCGGCGCAGCTGGCCGCTGTCGTCGAGGATCCGGCCGCCGAGGCCGGGGTAGGCGGCGGCCAGGCCGGCGATGACCTCGCGGAGGGTCCCCTCCGGTGCGGTCACCTCGGCCGCCCCGTCGGTGTAGGACCGCAGGATAGTCGGGATGCGAACCAGCACCGTCACGAGACTGCCTCCTGAAACGCTTCGAGGGTCGGCCGGATCGGAACGGGCAGGTCCACCGCCGCGCCGATCGCGTCGAGGGTCTTCAGCCCGTCGCCCGAGTTTATGATCACGGTCTCGGCCTCCGGGTCGAGCTGGCCTTCCGCCAGCAGCTTGCGCAGCACGCCGAGGGTGACGCCGCCTGCGGTCTCCCCGAAGATGCCCTCAGTCGAGGCCAGCAGCCGCATGGACTCGACGACCTCGTCGTCGCTCACGTCGGCGATGGTCCCGCCAGTGCGCCGCACCACGTCCAGCGCGTACGGCCCGTCGGCCGGGTTGCCGATGGCTAGCGACTTGGCGATCGTGGCGGGCCGGACCGGGCGCACCACATCGTGCCCGGCAGCGAACGCGGCCGACACCGGCGCGCAGCCTGCCGCCTGGGCACCGAACACCCGCCACGGGGCCTGCGGCACCAGGCCGAGCGAAACCAGCTCACTGAACCCCTTGTCCACCTTGACCAGCTGCGCGCCGGAGGCGATCGGCACCACGATCTGCGCGGGCAGCCGCCAGCCGAGCTGCTCGGCGATCTCGAAGCCGAGGGTCTTGGACCCCTCCGCGTAGTAGGGCCGTACGTTCACGTTGACGAACGCCCAGTTCTCGTGCTCGCCTGCGAGCTCGGAGGCGAGCCGGTTCACGTCGTCGTAGGTGCCGTCCACGGTGACGAAGGTGCCCCCGTAGACCGAGGTGGTAACGATCTTCTGCGGCTCCAGGTCGGCGGGCACCAGCACCACCGAGCGGATGCCCGCCCGGGCGGCCGCGGCGGCCACCGCGTTGGCCAGGTTGCCCGTTGACGGGCAGGCCAGCACCTTGAAGCCCAGCTCGGTGGCGGCAGCCAGGGCCACCGCCACCACCCGGTCCTTGAACGAGTGCGTCGGGTTGCCGCGGTCGTCCTTGATCCAGAGCGTACGCATGCCCAGGGCGTGCGCGAGGTTGCCGGCGCGGATCAGCCGGGTGCAGCCGGGCTGGGTGGTCGGGCTTTCCGCGATGCCGGGCGGCACCGGGAGCAACGAGGCATACCGCCACATGTTCGGCGGGCCGGCCAGGATGTCGGACCGGACCAGCCGCGGGTAGTCGTAACTGACCTCCAGCGGGCCGAAGCACTCACCGCAGGCGTAGTGCGGGCCGAGCGCGTAGACCTTGCCGCACTCGCGGCAGGACAGTCCGGTGGCGTACCCGAACCGGGTGGCGGCTGGAGATGTGCGTGTCGTGGCTGTGGTCACCGGCGAGGACTTCCTTCCCCATCTTTCCCAGCGGTCACCCTGACCGCGGGCCGGACTTGGCACCATGTCGCGCGCCTCGCCGTTCATCACGGACATGCAGGCACGATAGGTTGCCGGGGCTTCACAGGGCCGATCCCTCCACCCCTCTGGATGAGCGTTATTCAGTTGTGTCCAACCCCGTAAGAGTACCGTGAAAGACCCGGCGACCGCGCATGGGGCCCCTGGCACGTGCACTAGCCTGCCGGAATGACGCAACGGGTTCTGGTGGCCTCCAACCGCGGTCCGGTTACCTACCAGTTCGCCGCCGATGGCACGCTGGCTGCCACCCGGGGCGGCGGCGGGATGATCGGCGGGGTCAGCTCGGGACTGGCGGCCGTCGGACCAGAGGCCACGGTGACCTGGATCTGCGCCCCGCTCAGCGACGCGGACCGCATGCTGGCCAGGCAGGACCCTCAAGCGCTTGATCCGGACGGCATTCCGGTGCGGATGCTCGATATCCCGCAGGACACCTTCCACCGCGCCTACAACAACGTGGCCAACTCGGCCCTGTGGTTTGTGCACCACATGCTGTTTGATACCCCGAACCAGCCCCAGTTCGGCTATCAGTTCGGCCGGGACTGGGAGGCCTACCTGGCCTACAACGAGGCGTTCGCCGACGCGCTCGCGGACGAGGCCCTGGCCCCAGCCTCGGGCGGAGTCCGCGTCCTGATCCAGGACTACCACCTCAGCCTGGCTCCCCGCTTGCTGCGGAAAAGGCTTGATAGCCTCGCCGCCGTCGGCATCGGGCATTTCTCGCACACCCCCTGGGCGCCACCGGACTATTACCGGCTGCTGCCCCGCGAGGTGGGCAGGGCCGTGCTGGACGGCATGCTCGGCGCGGACCGTGTCGGCTTCCACGCCGGCCGGTGGGCCGCCGCATTCCTGGACTGCTGCGAGGCCATCCTGGGCGCGGAGGTGCACCGGGCAGACGCCGGGGGTGCTGGGCCGGCCGGATGGGTCCGCTACCGGGGGCGCCTCACCGAGGTGGAGGTGCACCCGCTCGGGGTCGACGCTCCCGCACTGCGGGCCCGGGCCCGGGCCGACGACGTGCAGGCCCACGTGGCCTCGCTGAGCCCCGCAGCCGACCGCCGGAAGCTGATCGTCCGGGTCGACCGGACCGAGCTGTCCAAGAACATCGTGCGCGGCCTGGCCGCGTACCGCGAGCTGCTCGCGACCCGGCCGGAGTGGCGCGGCCGCGTGGTCCACCTGGCTTTCGCCTACCCGTCCAGGTCCGCGATACCCGAGTACCGCGCCTACACCGATCACGTGCGGCGGGTCGCGCAGGAGATCGTCGAGGAGTTCGGGACGCCGGACTGGAATCCGCTGATCCTGGAGGTGCGAGACGACTACCCGCGGTCGCTCGCCGCCTGCGCGCTCGCCGACGTGCTGCTGGTGAACCCGATCCGGGACGGCATGAACCTGGTGGCACAGGAGGGCCCCGTGCTGTCGGAACGCGGCTGCGCGGTGGTGCTGTCCCGCGAGGCGGGCGCCGCCGCGACCCTCGGCGACGACGCGCTGCTCGTCAACCCCTACGACGTCAGCGAGACCGCCGCGGCCCTGCACCAGGCCCTGGCCATGCCCGACGCCGAGCGCCGCAGGCGCAGCGCCGCGCTCGCCGCCACCGCCGCGGCCTGCCCGCCCGCCCGCTGGCTCGGGGATCAGCTGGCCTCGCTCAATCGGTGACCCGGGACCCGGCTGGCGTTGCGTCACAGTCCGAGGTCGGCGGCGATCGCGCCCAGCAGGGCCACGACCCCGTCGGGTCCGTCCACGACCAGGTCAGCCGCGTCAGCGACCTGCGGCGACTCCGTGCTCGCGCTGGCCACGGCACAGCCCTGGATCCCGTCCGCGCGCAGGGCGCGGACAGCGGCAAAGGCGGGCAGGTCGCCCAGGTCATCGCCGCAGAACACGACCGGATCTGCCGCGCGCTCGCGGGCCAGGGCGGTCAGCGCGGTGCCCTTGTCCATGCCTGGCGGGCGCAACTCGATCACCATCCGGCCCGGCTGGGCCTCCAGCCCCAGCCGGACGGCGAGGTCGTCCAGCGGACCCCGCAGTACGCCCAGCGCCGCTTCCGGATCGGCCGCCCGGCGGGTGTGCACCACCAGCGCGTCCGCCTTGTCCTCGACCCAGGTGCCGTCCGCGGCACCTGCCGCACGGAGCACGCCCGGCAGTGCCTCGCGGGCGGCCTGGACCGCGGGGAGCGCGGCTGGCCCGGTCAGCTCGCCGTCCTGCCATCGCTGCCAGCCGTAGTGACCGAGCACGATGAGGCCGGGAACCGCGGCCAGGTCGCCGTAGGCGACCGCCTCCGCAGCGGGCCTGCCGGTGATCACGGCGAGCGTGCCGACCACCCTGGCCAGCCTGGTCAGGACGGGCACGGCTCCCGGATGGGCGCGCGCGTCGCGGGGGTCGGCCACGATCGGGGACAGCGTGCCGTCGAAGTCGGTGGAGATCAGCGCCTGCCGGGGGCGGGCGAGCAACGCCTCGAGTGCGGCCCGGCCCTCGGGAGTGCGAGCCCGCCTGGCGCACATCAGGCCGGGCGGCCCTTCGAGCGGGGGGAGCGGATGCGCTGGCGGCGGGCCCGCTGGGCCCGCAGGCGCTTGACCAGCACCGGGTCGAACGCGAGCGCCTCCGGCCGGTCGATCAGCTCGTTCAGCAGCTGGTAGTACCTGGTCGCCGGCATCTCGAGCACCTCGGCGATGGCCTGCTCCTTGTGGCCGGGTGAGGGCCATCCGCGTCGTTCGAACGCCAGGACCCGCATGTCGCGCTCGGACAACCCGGACATGCGGCCTCCTCCCGGTGCCAGCCTAGGACTCCCCGTGCTGATTCTTCCAGAATGTATCCGGCCGTCCCCCGCTGTACCTCGGCCTGCGGCCGACGTACGCTCACGGTTCGTGAGCCGTTTTCGCTACCTGAGCTTTCTCACCGACTACGGGCTCGAAGACGGATTCGTGGCCGCGTGCCACGGTGTGGCCGCCCGCATCGCCCCGGACGCCGGCGTCATCGACGTGACCCACCTGATCCCGCCCGGTGACGTCAGGCGGGGCGCGGCGGTGCTGGCCCAGACGGTGCCCTACTTGCCGCCGGCCATCCACGTGGCGGTGGTCGATCCTGGCGTGGGCACGGCCAGGCGGGCCGTCGCGGTGGCCGCGGGAGACTCGGTGTTCGTGGGTCCCGACAACGGCCTGCTCTCCTGGGCCGTGCGGGCGTCCGGCGGGGCGGTGAGCGCCTTCAGCCTGACCAACCGCGACCTTTGGCTGGATACGGTGACGGCCACGTTTCACGGCCGGGACATCTTCATGCCGGTCGCCGCGCACCTGGCCTCCGGTGTCGACCTGGCCGCGACCGGAGATGAGATGGAGGTCGCCGATCTCATCTCGCTGCCGGCGCCGGAAAGCATGGTCCGCGATTCGATCGCGGAAGGCGAGGTGCTGACCGTGGATAGGTTCGGCAATATCCAGCTCAC
This sequence comes from uncultured Actinomycetota bacterium, assembly GCA_963808615.1. Classification (GTDB taxonomy): domain Bacteria; phylum Actinomycetota; class Actinomycetes; order Streptosporangiales; family Streptosporangiaceae; genus Palsa-504. Next base: position 634,285 of record CAWEGV010000012.1, on the reverse strand, counting down.
CATTACCGCTTCGGATGCGGCGGAAATCGGCGTTGAGCCGGGCGGGATTCTCCTCATCCGCTGCGGGCGCCACCAGCTGACCGTCCCTTACCGGGATATGTTCGGCGCCGTCGCGCCTGGTGAGCTCGTCGCCTATGCCGACAGCGCGGGGCTGGTCGCCATCGCGGTGAACGGCGGAGACGCGGCGGAGCGGCTGGGCTTGCCGCCTGGCGCGCGGGTATCCATTGCCGCGGTACCGTGAGCGTTATGCAAGACCGACTCGCGAGCGCAGGCCTTTGGGGCCTGCGCGAGCGATCGGTACAGGCGAGCGGCCCGCAACCACAGCGGGTTCTTTGCGTAACGCGAACTCTTTCATGGGCACCGTTCACAATTCGGCCATGATGCATTCCGCCCCGGCCGGTCGCGTGGCACGATTACAGGGGCCGACCGAACATCCCTACGACAGGTAAGCTCGGCCGCCTGGAGGAGATATCTGACCAAAGTGTCACAGCGATTGCTCCGCGGCACTTTGATGCCGTTCACCACGGGACTGGCGGCGGTCGTGGCTGTCCTCGGAGTCCTCGGAGTCCTCGGGTCCGCGCCTGCGTTCGGTGCCACCCCGGGCACGGTGGCGGACAGCAGCATCCGCAGCCAGGAATGGTGGCTGACCGGCCTGAACGTGACACAGGCCTGGCGAACCTCCGAAGGGGCCGGGATCATCGTCGCCGTCCTGGGCACCGGGGTCGACCCCTATCAGCTGGACCTGTCCGGTGAGGTGACCACCGGACCTGATTACAGCGGTTCGGGCCGGGCGCCGGGCGATCTGTACTGGGGAGTCGAGGGGACGGCGGTGGCGGGCTTCATCGCCGGCCACGGATACCACGGCAACTGGGGCCGGGGCATCGTCGGCATCGCCCCCGATGCGAAGATCCTGTCCGTCCGGGTCACGCTGGAATTCAACGACCCTCTGGTGTCCGACCCGGCCATCAGCCAGCGGCTGCCTGATGCTATTGCCGACGGCATCAGGTACGCGGTCGATCATGGTGCCCGCGTCATCGACTTGCCGCTTGACCCGGGCACGCTGGGGCTGACCAGCTCCGGAGACCCGGCCGCGGCCGGCGGCAGCGCCGCGGAGCGAGCCGCGGTCGCCTACGCACTACGCAAGAACGTGGTGCTGGTGGCTCCCGCGGGCGACGACGGCCAGGGCTCGCAGATCGTGAACTACCCGGCCGCCTATACCGGAGTCATCTCGGTGGGGGCGATCGGCCGCGGCGGGCAGCTGGCCACGTTCAGCAGCAGGCGCTCGGACGCGTGGCTGACCGCTCCCGGAGTGCGCCTGGTGGCCGCGGCCCCGGACGGCTACGGGCAGATCAGCTCCACCGCCGCGGCCAGCGGCATCGTGGCCGGCATGGCGGCCCTCATCTTGTCCGAGTTCCCGCACCTTACCGTGGCCCAGGTGACCCGGGCCCTGATCGAGAGCACGGTCACCACCGCCGACCGCACCAGCTTGCCGCCGCTACCTGGGCGGCCGCTGGCCGGAGCCGGATACGGCACCGTGGACGCGGTACGGGCGATCGAGATGGCCGCCCTCATCAATTCCTTCCAGCAGGTCAGCCGGCCCGCGGCTCCTCGGCCGCGGCCGGTCACGGCCGTGCGCCCGGCCGCGGCGTCATCCCGCCCCGCCAGCGCCAGCGGGCTGGCGGGATCGGTGCTGCGCGGAGCCGTGGCCGCCGTGGGCGGGCTCATCGTCCTGGTCATGGTGGCACTCATCGTCGCGCGCTCCCGGCGCAGACGTCCCGCGACGCCCGGCCGGGCCCGCGCCGCGGGACAGCATGAGCACCGCAGGGCTGATCGTGCCGCGGCCGGGCCGGTCACGGCCACGCCGGACTCCGGCGCCGGGCCCGGCCCGCAGGCGCGGCTGCAGGTGGCCGGGCCTGCCCTGGCGGCGGACGGATGGCCCTCCCCCGCGGGCTGGCAGGGCGGCGGCATCGGCGAGATCAACCACCCCTCCAGCGCGCCACCCCGCCCGGTCCTGGCCCCGGCGCCGAGGACCGTACCCGGCTACCGGGCCGCCCCGGCTCAGCCGGGCCAGGCGGGGCCGCCGTGGGAGCCCGCGCCACAGCCCGGGCGGACGATCGGCCCGCTCCCGCTGGCCGCGGCCAGCGCACCCAGAACGGTACCGGGCTCCAGCATCAGGCTGCCCAGGGACATGGTGGCGCCGGGCGAGTCGCCCGTACCTCCGGATGACCAGGGTGCGACGGCAGGTTCCGACCTGGCCACGCCGCCCGCGGACTTTGACCTGTCCTCGCCGGCCCTCGGATTGACCCCTGCCGCCTTCGGCTTCGCGGCACCGTCGGCGCCGTACGGCCCGGCCAGCGAGGATCCCGGCCCGGCGGCACCGCCGTCGGACTCGCTCGTCCCGGAGGATCTCGGCTTCGCGTCGGCGCCGGTGCCGACCGGCTATGCGGCGTCGCACGCCGCCGAGCCGGTACCGGAGGACGACTCCGGATCCGTCATGGCCGCCGACCCCAGCTACATCTGGAACCTGGCCGCTACCGACGTCTTCCCCGCCGCCGGCCCGGCCCAGCCGGCCGAGACGGCCGGGGCACCCGAGGCGAACCGGGCCGACCCGGTCCCGCCGCCACCGGATGTCCCCGGCGACGGCGGGAGCTGAGCCCAGCTGGCCTGATGACCTCAGGCGGCCTCCGGTACCGCCGCCTGCCCGGTACCGGCGGACCCGGAGTCCTGGGCAGGCTCCAGCGCGAGCCGTAGCACCTCGCGGACATCCCCGACCGGATGTACGTCCAGCTTCTCGAGCACCTCAGCCGGGACATCGTCCAGGTCCGGCTCGTTCCGCTGCGGGATCAGCACCGTGGAGATGCCGGCCCGGTGCGCGGCCAGCAGCTTCTGCTTGACGCCGCCGATCGGCAGCACCCGCCCGGTGAGAGACACCTCGCCGGTCATCGCCACGTCGGCACGCACCAGGCGCCCGGACAGCAGCGACGCCAGCGCGGTGGTCATGGTGACGCCCGCGCTCGGGCCGTCCTTAGGTACCGCGCCGGCCGGCACGTGGACGTGCACGCCGCGGTCCTTCAATTCGCTGACCGGCAGGCCGAGCTCGGCGCCGTGGGAGCGCAGGTAGGACAGCGCGATCCTGGCCGACTCCTTCATGACGTCGCCGAGCTGGCCGGTGAGCGTGACCCCGGTCTCCCCCGTCTCCCGGTCGGCCAGGGACGCCTCGATGAACAGCACATCTCCGCCAGCGCCGGTCACCGCCAGCCCCGTGGCCACGCCGGGCACCGCCGTCCGGCGGTCCGGCTCGGCCAGGCTGGTCTCCGGCGTGAACCTGGGCCGCCCGAGGTAATCCCTCAGCTCGCCCTGGCCCACGCTGACCGGAAGCGATGCCTCGCCCAGGGCCACCCGCGCGGCGACCTTGCGCAGGATCCGCGCGATCGACCGCTCGAGCGACCGGACCCCGGCCTCGTGCGTGTACTCGGTCGCCAGCAGCCGCAGCGCGTCGGCGTCGACCGACACCTCCTCGGCGTTCAGCCCGGCCTTGGACAGCTGCCTGGGCAGCAGGTGATCCCGGGCGATGAGGACCTTCTCGTCCTCGGTGTACCCGTCGAGCTGGACCAGCTCCATCCGGTCGAGCAGCGGGCCCGGGATGGTCTCGAGCACGTTGGCGGTGGCCAGGAACACCACGTCGGACAGGTCGAGCTCGACCTCGAGGTAGTGGTCGCGGAACGTGTGGTTCTGCGCCGGGTCCAGCACCTCGAGCAGCGCCGCCGCGGGGTCGCCCCGGTAGTCGGCGCCGATCTTGTCCACCTCGTCCAGCAGCACGACCGGGTTCATCGAGCCCGCCTCGCGGATGGCCCGGACGATCCGGCCAGGAAGCGCTCCGACGTAGGTGCGCCGGTGCCCGCGGATCTCCGCCTCGTCGCGGACACCGCCTAGGGAGACCCGGACGAACTTCCTGCCCATGGCCCGGGCCACCGACTCGCCCAGCGACGTCTTGCCGACGCCGGGCGGGCCGACCAGCGCGAGCACCGCGCCGGAACGCCGCCCGCCGACGATACCCAGGCCCCGGTCCTCGCGGCGCTTGCGGACCGCGAGGTACTCGATGATGCGCTCCTTGACGTCGTCCAGCCCGGTGTGGTCCTCGTCCAGGACGCGCCGGGCCCCGGTGATGTCGTAGGCGTCCTCGGTCCTGGTGTTCCAGGGCAGGTCGAGGACGGTGTCCAGCCAGGTGCGGATCCAGCCGGTCTCGGGCGAGGCGTCGGGAGTGCGCTCCAGCTTGGCCACTTCGGCCAGCGCGGCGTCCCGGACCGCTTCCGGCAGGTCGGCGGCCTCCACCCGTGCCCGGTAGTCGTCTTCCTCGGTGGCCGCGTCCCCGTTCAGGTCGGCGAGTTCCTTACGGATGGCGGCCAGCTGCTGCCGCAGCAGGAACTCCCGCTGCTGCTTCTCCATGCCCTCCGCGACGTCCTTGCGGATCGACTCGGCCACGTCGAGCTCGGCCAGGTGCTCCTTGGTCCAGCCGATGACCAGGTCCAGCCGTTCGACCAGATCTGAGGTCTCCAGCAGCTGCAGCTTTTGCGCCGTGGTCAGGTAGCTGGCGTATCCCGCGTTGTCCGCCACCGCGGAGGCGTCGGTGATCTGCTGAATCGCGTCGATGACCTGCCACGCGCCGCGCTGCTGCAGGATGCCGGTGACCAGTGTCTTGTACTGCTGGGCCAGGTCGTCGGCCCGCGGGCCGCGGCCGGTCTCCTCGATCACGGTGCCCTGGACCCACAGCGCCGCGCCCGGACCGGTGGTGCCTGAGCCGATCCTGACCCGGGACACGCCGCGGACCAGCGCCCCCGGCTGGCCGCCGGGCAGCCGGCCGACCTGCTCGACCGAGGCCAGCGTGCCCACGGCGGCCAGCCCGCGGTCGGGCAGGCGCGGCACGAGCAGCACCCGGGCCCTGGCCTCGGAACGCACGCCCGGAACCTGCCGCGACGGCATCCTCGCCGCGTCGATCGCGGCGCTGATCTCCGGCTGCGACGTCTCAAGCGGCACCACCATTCCCGGCAGCACCACCTCGTCGTCCAGCGGCAGGACCGGAAGCGTGAGCGTTTCACTCATTGCGAGCCTCCAAAAGATTGAGTCATACACACTCAAGAAAGAAGAGCCTGCAGCTATTCCGCCGGGCGGTTCGCCCGCAGCGATCAGATCGGCGCTCAGCTCAGCGCTTCGGCCCCGGCTGCGAGCAGGGCCGACCCGTCCCGGACTCGTACCGTGTCGCACCGTCCGATGACCGCAAGCGCCGCGACGTACCCGGGCTCCGCGTCGAGGTCGTGCAGGGCGACGCTCTGCGGGGGCTGCGGATAGGACCACGCCACCAGGCGGGGCCTGCCGTGGTCCGCGGCCACGACCACCTCGGTGAAGACGGCGCGCAGGCCGTCCCCGGTGGCCTTGGTCACGGCTTCCTTCCTGGTCCACGCGACCAGGAACGCGCGGGCCCGGGCGGACGGGGGAATGGCCGCCAGCGCGGCCCTTTCCTCGTCGGCGAGCACCAGGCGCGCCAGCGCGTCCGGGTCGCCGTCGCCGCCCAGCGGGCGCGCTCGTCCCTCGAACTGCTCGACGTCCACGCCGACCGGCGCCGTGGCTATCGCGACGGCGACCAGGTCGCCGGAGTGGGCAACGGAAAGCTCGAGGCGACTGCCCTTGATCGCCGGCTTGCCGTGGGGCTTGCCGCACCGCCGGCAGGTCCGGTCGAGGGCCACCTTTCCCGGCCGGCGGCCGGTGCAGCCCGCGACGACCATCTTGGTCAGCGCGCACCCGACCAGGAAACGCTCACGGTCCGCGTCGTGCCGGTAACCAGCCCAGCGCTGCCGTTCGGTCTGGTCGAGGAGGGCGAGGTGCCGGTCCGCGGCGTCCTGCCGCCGGGCCCACCAGACCTCAGCGATCCCGGGAGGCCGGGCCACCGAGCCCGCCGCTTCCATCATCTAGCCAGATTAACGGCCGGACCCGGGCATCCGGTGCCTACGGGGCGCCGACCAGCTCCGCAAGCTGCTAACGCCGGAATCGTGCGCCACGCGGCGTGTCCCTCCCCCCAGACCGCCGCTCCCGGCGTCCGGAGTCGGCAGCCGGGTCCGTAAGCGGCCCGGCTGCCGACAGCCGTCCGATGCAGGCCGTGCGCTGCACGTCGCCCCCCCGCACGTCCATGCCTCGGCACAGTCAACTGTGCGCCGATGCACGTGCATTTGGTATCGGTAATTTTGCTTACCTGATACCGTGACGCCGAGGTGCGTAAATGACCATTTCCGGCGGCGTGCTGCGCCAGCTCAGTGACGGACTCGCGGAGCTGTACGCGCCTGCCAGCGCACCCGGCGGCCTGGACTATGCCACCCGCGTGGTCCGTGTGGCCTCCCGGCTGGTGTCTGCCGACTCGTGCTCCTACAACCACATCGGCGGCGGACCCTGGCTGCTGGCCTGGCTGGTCGAGCCCGCCGACACCGACATCTTCCCCGACGGCGGCCAGGTGCTCCAGCAGCATCTGCACGAGCATCCCGTTCTCGCCTACGTTCAGGCCACCGAGGACGGCCGGGCCCGGCGGATCTCCGACTTCCTCAGCGACCGCCAGTTCCGCTCCCTCGGTCTCTACCACGATTTCTACCGCCGGCGCGGAGTCGGCTACCAGACGCTGATCGCCGTGCCGGCCCCCGGCGGCGGGCTGATCGCCGTGGCGCTGAACCGGCAGCGGCACGACTTCTCCGCGGACGACCTCGAACTCCTCGACTTGCTGCGGATCCACATCGGGCAAGCCGCCGCCATCGCACTGCTGACGCACCGCCAGTTCGACCCGGCACCTGGTCCCGCGGGCAGCCCGCTGCTGACCCCGCGCCAGGCCTGCATCCTCCAGCTCGTTGCCGACGGGCAGTCCGACCGCAGTATCGCCCGGACGCTGGGCATCAGCACCCGCACGGTGCACGCCCATCTGCAGCACACCTACCGCGCCCTCGACGTCAGCTCCCGCACCGAAGCCGTCGCCCGCCTCAGAACCCTGGGCGCCATGCCGGGCCTCAGCCGGCCCGGACCCCGCGTTCAATCGTGACCACCGCCGTATAGCCGCCCCCTGCGATCGGCTTGCGCACCTCGAGGCGCAGCCACCCGATCGGGTGGTCGGCGAGCAGCCGTGCGGCTACCCGCTCGGCCGCGGTCTCGATGAGCTGGAACCTGCCCTCCCGCACCACCGAGGAGATGGTCTGCGCCACCTCGGAGTAGTCCAGGGCCTGGGCCAGGTCATCGGTCTCGGCCGCCCGCCGCACATCGCGGGTCGAGGGGACCATGTCCACGTCGAAGACGAGCGTCTGGGTGATGTCGCGTTCCCATGGACGTACGCCGATGACCGCGGGGACGGACAGGCCCCTGACCGACACGTAGTCCATCGCGCACCGACGCCCGGACGGCTAGGCGACGTACGGCTCGGTGCCGTCCTCGCTGATCATCGGCCGTCCGGCCACCGCCCAGCCGGTCATGCCGTCGGCCACGTTGATGGTGTTCAGTCCCCCTCCGGCCAGCGCCTGGGCCGCGTACGCCGACCGGTGGCCGGTGCGGCAGATCACGTAAATCTCGCGGTCACGCGGCAGTTCGCCGAACCGTACGCCGAGCTCGCCGAGCCGCACGTGGACCGCGTTGGGGGCGTGACCCGCCGCCCACTCGTCGTCTTCTCGCACGTCCAGCAGGTACGCCCCGGCGGGCAGCTCCGACGACATCACTTCAGGAACGGCGTCGGGCTGGTTCATGTCGGTCTCCTCGAGTGGCCACCCCCGTCGGTCAGCGGTCGCTGGCTACTGTACCGGCCGGCACCACCAGTACGTGGTCGTCCTGGCCACGTCGGCGCGCGGCAGGCTGGCCAGCGCGGTCGTGACGGCCTGCCGGTAGGCCGGGTCGGCGACGGTCAGGGCGGCGCTGTGGTACAGCACCACGACGTCGGCGTCGTTCCGGCCGAACACCTGGCCGGCCAGGTTGGCCTCGTGCTGGCTCTGGCTGGCCGGCGGGGTGAAGTTATCCCCCGATGACAGCTTGCCGAACACGCCGGTCCCCCAGGCCGCGGCGAAGGCCGCGAACACCAGCGTCAGCGCGAGCACCAGCCGCCGCCTGCGGGCCAGGAATCGTCCCGAAGCCTCGAACGTAGCCGCCTCCCGAGCTATGATGCTTCTGTTGATTACTCAAGTAAACCGCGTAAACTGATTACAGCGCTAACTTCGCATACACCGTTCACGATTGTCAAGGGAGTTAGCGCCGATCCGGCCCGAGGCTGGTCACCGCCAGGTGGCGGGCCTGGCCAGTAGGTGGTTTCCGCAGTATTACCTGGTCCAGGAGGTAGCCGTGACACAGGCCGTTGATGAGGCCGCGACCGAGCCGGGTGCGGTACACCTGCTGTCCCGGCGAGACCGCCAGCGCGCGGCGACCATGGAGGAGATCATCCAGACGGGCCGCCGCCTGCTGGTCGAGAGCGGGCCGGAGGCCATGTCGCTGCGCGCCATCGCCCGCGAGATGGGCATGACCGCTCCCGGACTGTACCGGTACTTCGACAGCTACGAGGAACTGTACAGGCACGTGTGCGGCAGCATCTTCACCGAACTGGCCCAGGACATCGACCGGGCCATCAAGGCGGCGGGCGCCCCCGCCACGACACCGGATGAGATGACGGCCAAGCTCATCGCCAAGCTGGTGGCGGCCTGCCAGGAGTTCCGCCGCTGGTCGCTGAGCCACGGGGCCGAGTTCGGCCTGCTGTTCGGGGTGCCGCTGCCAAGCCTGGACGACGGCCGGTACGACGTCGCCGACGAATGCGCCCTGCAGTTCGCCGGCACGTTCCTGAGCCTGTTCCTCGAGCTGTGGAACGCGGCCCCGTTCCCCGTGCCCGAACCCGGGGATATCGATCCGGGCCTGCGCGAACAGCTCACCCGCTACCGCGACTCGCTGGGCACCGACCTCCCGCTCGGCGCGGTACTGACCTTCCTTCGCTGCTGGACCGTGCTGTACGGTGCGGTGGCGATGGAGGTGTTCGGCCACATGAGGTTCGCGCTGGACGATGCGGCGCCCATGTTCGAGTTCACGCTCGGCGACCTGGCCAACCTGGTCGGCCTGAGCTACCCGCCCCGGCCGTAGGCCGGCGGAGCGCGGTCAGCGCCGCGACGGCCAGCGCGCCCGCGGCCAGCACCTCAAGATGCCCGCGGCCCGCCGCCTCCCGCTGGATGCGGCTGTGAAACCTGTCCACGGCAGCCGGAAAAGGCGACCAGCCGAGGAATAGCTTGGCCGGCTTCTCGATGTCGGGCAGTGCCGCGCCGGCCATGCCTGCCACCACGGCCGGCCGGCGCTCGGCCGGAGACAGCGCCGCGAGGGCTGCCCCCGCGGCCAGGCTGATCAGCCCGTCCGCCACGGCTACCCGCAGGAACCGGCGGTGGCTCCCCCACTTGCCCCAATGCGGCACCGCGTCGAGCAGGAAGTGCGAGGTCACGCCGGCCGTGAACGCCGACGCCGGGCGGCCGGCCAGCGCCCCGATCAGCGCCCCGGACAGGACGTGGTTGGTCAGCAGCACGCTTCACAGTACGCGACCGCAACCGGCCGGTTATGCGGGGCGACGCGGCAGGTACTGCTGGTAGCGTTTTCGTTGCGGGGCGGGCAGGCACCTTCGGAGAAGACACAGAGGCTGACGCGTAGCCATGCTGGACAAGCGGTTTATCAGGGAGCACCCGGACGAGGTCCAGGCGGCCGCCCGGGTCAAGGGCATCGGCCTGGACGTGGATGAGCTACTCGACCTCGACAGGGCCAGCCGCAAGCTCCAGCACGAGCTGGATCAGGCCCTGGCGCGCAGGAAGAGCTCGTCCAGGGAGTTCGCCCGGGCGGACGAAGCCCGCCGGGCCGAGCTGAGGGCCGAGCACGACGAGCTCGAGACCCACCTGAGGGCGCTGCGCGACCAGCTCGCCGAGACGAATGAGAGGCTGAGCGCGCTGCTGCTGCTGACCCCGACCATCCCGTGGCCGGGCGCACCCGTCGGGCCCGACGAGTCGGCCAACGTGGTCATCAGGACCGTCGGCACGCCGCCGGAGTTCGGCTTCCAGCCGCTGGACCACGTGGAGCTGTGCGAAAGGCGCGGCTGGGCCGACTTCGCGCGGGCCCGCAAGGTCGCGGGAGAACGCGCCTACGCGCTGATGTCGGACCTGGTGCTGCTGGAGCGCGCGGTGCACTCCTACGCCATCGACTTGCTCAGGGACAAGGACTTCGCGCTGGTCAGCGTGCCGTCGCTGGTCCGGGAGGAGGCGCTGATCGGGACCGGCATGTTCCCGGCGCACCGCGAGGAGATCTACGCCATCCCCGCCGACAACCTGTACCTCGCGGGCACGGCGGAGGTCGCTCTGGTCGGCTTCCACGCCGACGAGATCCTCGAGCTGGGGCAACTGCCGATCCGGTACGCGGGGATCTCGCCGTGCTTCCGGCGCGAGGCAGGCAGCGCCGGCCGGGACGTCCGCGGGCTGCTGCGGGTCCACCAGTTCGAGAAGGTCGAGCAGTTCGTCATCTGCGTGGCCGACGTGGCCGAGTCTGACCGGTGGCACGCCGAGCTGCTCGGTACCGCCGAGCAGCTCCTGCAGGGGCTCGGCCTGGCCTACGAGGTGATGGAGGTCTCCACCGGCGACATGGGCGCGGGCAAGTACCGGATGAACGACATCAACACCTGGATGCCGTCCCTGGGCGCCTACCGCGAGACCCACAGCTGCTCGTCCCTGCTGGACTGGCAGGCTCGCCGGGCCAAGGTGCGGTACCGCGACGCCGACGGCACGGTGCGGTTCGCCTACACCCTGAACAACACGGCGGTTGCCACGCCGCGGCTCCTCGCCGCGCTGCTGGAGAATTTCCAGACCGAGCAGGCCCAGGTCACCGTGCCCGACGTGCTCCGCCCCTATCTAGGCGGGCGCGACCTGCTCTGATCGGGCCGGGAAGGGGGTCGTCCCCCCGGAGCAAGCACTGTACGCTGCGAGGCGTGAACCTTGACGCGGAGCGCGTGGCTGAACTGTCCGCCCGGCCGATCGGGGGACTGACCAGGCGGGACGTCGCGCTCGCCCTGCTTACCGTGCCGTCGGCCGATGCCCTGGCCTCACTGCCGGGCATCAGGCGAGGCCTGCTCGCGGCGGGTAACCCGCTGTCCGCCCTGTTCTGGTCGTCGGCCGAAGCCATCCTGCACAAGATTAACGACGGCGCGGCCACGGTCGGCGACGTCAGGACGTGGCTGGAAGCCACCGGCACCGAGCCGAACGGGATCATCGGCCTGCATGTCTGGGACGAGCAGTCTGAGCGCAGCCAGCTGGCCGAGGAGATGCACACCAGGCTGGTCACTCACCTGGAGGAACGGCTCGCCGCGGGCGAGATCGACCCTGACCTGCTGGCGGCCGGGGACCCGGCGGCCTGCCGGGCCTACATCACGCTGCAGGAGCGCTGGATGACCTCGGTGCTGCCCGACGGCCGGGTGCCGATGGACGTCCTGCTCGACGAGAAGGACGAGGAGTTCCTGGCCGAATGGGACGCCGCGGACGCCGAGGCCCTGGCCGCGATCGGGGACCTGCTGGACCGGGTGGGTGACCGCCAGCTGCCGGCCGAGGACCTGCGGAGGGCCAGCGCCCGGCTGCGCGAGGACATCGGCAGGCCCGGCTGGCCCGGCCGACTGCTGATCGAGTGCGGCGGCATGCGCCCAGACGACCTGCCCGCCGACGACGGCGAGCTGTGGCTCGGACTGGCCGCGGGCGTGGCCTCCCCTCAGGGATCGGACGACTGGGTCGGGCCCGGCCCGAGCGCGAGCGAGGACGGGGGCGAGGACGGACGCGACCCCGAGGCCGAGGACGAGCTGGACAGCACGGTGGCCGCCATCTGCGCCATCGAGCATTTCGACTGGCTGGCGGTGATCACCGCGCTCGCGGTGGGCGGCCCGGGCACGTCGGCCTCGGCCGCCGACCTGGCCGGCTACGTGCGGGACTACGATCCGGACGACGGCGAGCCGGGTGGCTACGAGCCAGCCGAGGACGATCTCGACGACCTCCACGACCTGGACGGCGGCGACTTCGATGAGCTCACCATGGAGAGCCTGTTCCTGCCGGTCACCTCGCTGTGGCAGGTGCTCGGGGCGATCGATGAGGACGACCGCCTGACCCCGCTCGGCTGGTGGGGCCTGCCCGAGGCCATGCGCCGCGTCTGGGCCCATTCCGGCGGGGCGCAGGACTAACTGTGATTTGCTGAACCGGGACTGCCGATACCGTTAACGCTTGCGTTCTTGGTCGCTGGTGCTCCTTGGTCCATCGCACCTCGGCCGCGCCCGGACGGCTTCGTCGGCCATCGCAACGATTACGCAACCACGTCATCAACTTCGCGTACGGCCATGAGCCGGCCACTACCCTGCCAAAGAGGGAGGCCCCACATGACCGCCGCATCCCGGTTCCTGGTCATCATCTTGGTGGTGCTCGGCGTCCTAGCCGTAGCCGCAGGAATCATCTACTATGTCGAGCCGGTGAAATCTCTGCCGGCCTTCTTCCCGGGCCATAACGTCCACTTGAAGGGACATCGCACCACACGCGGCCTGGCGGGCATCATTACCGGAGCGGTCCTCATCATCGTCGCTGTGATCATCGCACGGACCGGGAGGCATTCTTCCCGCCGCTAAGAGCAGTTGTTGACTCTGATCTCGTTCGCGGTATGCCGAGCACCGGTGGAGTGAGGTGACCATGGGTGCGTGATGACGTGCCGACGGCCGGCTGAGTGGGGACGCAAGTGATGGGAGAGGCGATCAGCAAGCGGGGCAAACGTGAGGTCGCTGCGCCAGCTCGGCGAGGCTAGATCTCGGCGGCCGGGCCGGGCTCGGCGGCGAGCCGCTGGTAAGCGGGAGCCAGCAGCTCGGCCAGGTCCCTCCCCCTGACCCGGACTGGCGGTGGCGGGAACATCCGCAGCAGCAGGTCGGGCGCGGCCGGACCGGCCGCGGTGGCCAGCGCCCGCAGCCGGGCCGGGCTCAGCCCCGGTGACCAGAACGCCTCCAGGGACTGCTCAAGCGGCGGGACCGGCACGTCCAGGATGGCCTGCAGCGCGGTCCCGCCACCCGATCCGGCCGGGTGCGCCTCGTCGCCGTCCGGGGCCAGCGAGCCGCCCTGGATCCGGCGCAGCGCCGCGAGCAGTTCGTCCCGGCCCTTGCCGCGCCAGGCCAGCATGCTGAACGGGTCCCGGTCGAACTCCTCGGCCAGCACGTAGCAGACCGCGGCCAGGTGCTTGCACGGTACCTCCCAGTCGGGGCAACTGCACCGCATGTCCAGGTCCCCGGCCAGCCGGGGGAACAGGGGCGTGCCGCAGCCGGCGAACACCTCCTCGATCTCGTGCGGCATCTCCCCGGCCAGCAGCTTGGCCCGGAACAGCGCCTGGCTGGCCAGCCGCTGCTGCACCCGCCGCCACTGCGCCGTGGTGAGCGGCAGCACGCCGATCCTGACCTGATACGGACGCACCCGGGATCCCTGCACCCGGGCGGTGACCTTGCCCTGCGACAGCTTGAAGTCGAGCACCTGCCCGGCCCGGGCGTAGCTGCGGCCCCGGGCCAGCCTGCCGCTCATCCCGCAGGACTCAAGCACGCTGATGAACCGCCGGGACCACCACTGCTCGCCGATCGCGCCGCGCTTGCTCCTGGTCTTGATCCCGCCCTCGACCCGGATCGGGCGGGACGGTGCTGGCCAGGGGGGACGACCCTCCCTGACCCCCCCGCGAGCGGACCAGTCGTCCCAGGACCTGCCCATTATTGGCTCACCGCGTCGGGCGACAGGGCCAGCACGGCCCGCAGGTCCTCGGTCGACAGCTCGGTCAGCCAGCTTTCGCCGGTGCCTACGATCCGCTCGGCCAGGGCCTTCTTCTCCTCGATCATCGCGTCGATCCGTTCCTCCAGGGTGCCGACACAGACGAACTTCCGTACCTGGACGTCTTTGCGCTGGCCGATGCGGAACGCCCGGTCGGTGGCCTGGTCCTCGACCGCCGGATTCCACCACCGGTCCACGTGGATCACCTGGCTGGCGGCGGTCAGGTTGAGCCCGGTCCCGCCGGCCTTGAGCGACAGCAGGAACAGGGCGGGCTCATCGAACGAAGCGAACGCCTCGACCATCGCGTCCCGCTGCTTCTTCGGCGTGCCGCCGTGCAGGAACAGCACCGGGCAGCCGAGCCTGGCCGCCAGGTGCGGCTGCAGCATCCGGCCGAACTCGGCGTACTGCGTAAAGCACAGCGCCTTGTCGCCCGCGGCCATGATCTCGTCGCAGATCTCCTCCAGCCGGGCCAGCTTGCCGGACCGGCCCGGCAGCCGGGAGCCGTCGCCGAGCAGGTGCGCGGGATGGTTGCACACCTGCTTGAGCTTGGCCATGGTGGCCAGCACCAGGCCACGGCGGCTGATGTCGTCGGCCGCCTCGGAGATCTTGGCCAGCATGTCGGTGACCGTCGCGGCGTACAGGCTGGCCTGCTCGGGGGTGAGGTTGCACCAGACCTTCATCTCCTGCTTGTCGGGCAGGTCGGAGATGATCGCCTTGTCGGTCTTCAGCCGCCGCAGCATGAACGGCTGCGTGTGGCGTTTCAGGGCCTGCGCGGCGTCTTCTGCGCCGTGCCGCTCGATCGGGATCGCATAGGTCTGGCGGAACTTCTCGGCCGGCCCGAGCAGGCCGGGGTTGGTGAACTCCATGATCGACCACAGCTCGGAGAGCCGGTTCTCCACCGGGGTCCCGGTCAGCGCGATCCGGGTGACAGCAGGCAGGGCGCGGACCGCCCGGGCCTGCTTGGTGGCGTGATTCTTGATGTTCTGCGCCTCGTCGCAGACCACCCGGGCCCAGGTCAGCGTGCTCAGCGCCGCCCGGTCCCTGACGGCCACGCCGTAGCTGGTGATCACCAGGTCCGGACCTGCCATGCCCTCACGGGGGGGTCTGGGGGGGTCGTCCCCCCGGGCCATGCCCTCGCGGGGGGGTCTGGGGGGGTCGTCCCCCCGGGCCAGCCGAGCGGTCAACGAGTCCCCGTCCAGCCGGTCCGCGCCGTGGTGCACGTGAACCCGCAGGCCCGGGGTGAACCGCGCCGCCTCCCGCTGCCAGTTGCCTACCAGCGACATCGGGCAGACCAGGAGCGTGGGCCCGGAACCAGCCGGCTGGCTGGCGATCAGCGACAAGAGCTGGATGGTCTTGCCCAGGCCCATGTCGTCGGCCAGGATGCCGCCCAGGCCGAGCTCGCCGAGGAAGGACAGCCAGGACAGCCCGCGTTCCTGGTAGGGCCGCAGCGTGCCCGCGAATCCGGGCGGGGCGGCCATCGGCCGCAGCCGCCGGTCCGCCTGGCCAGACAGCAGGTCGCCCAGCCAGCCGTCGGCGTCCACGTCGACCAGCGGGACCTCGTCGGCCGGGCCTTCTGGTCCGCGCAGCCCGGCCAGCAGCGCGTCGGCGGCGCTCATCGTGCCTGACCGGTTCCGCTCCAGGAACCTCAGCGCGGCTCGCACGTGCGCCTCGTCCAGCTCGACCCACTGGCCGCGCAGGCGGACCAGCGGGACCTTGAGCCGGGCCAGCTCGGCCAGGTCGGCCGGGTCGAGCGGCTGGCCCCCGACCGCTGCCTCGTACCGGAAGTCGACCAGGTCGCCCAGCCCGAATTTCGGCGCGGTGACCGACGACCCGGACGTGCCCCGGGACCGGGTGGTCAGCTTGAGCCCGAGCCGCGCCTTGCGCACCCAGTCGGGCAGCAGCACGCCGAACCCGGCGCCGGACAGCAGCGGCCCGGTCTGCTTCAGGAACCGGAACGCTCCGGGCGTGTCCAGCTCGACCTGGGCGGGCGCGGGCTCGCGCAGCGCGTCCTCGAGTTCGGCGAACAGCCGGGACGCGGCGCCCAGGCCGGCCAGGAGCTCCTCGACCGGATCACCGGGGGCCAGGCCGGCGAAGGCCGCGCCCTCCCCGGCCCAGAGGTCGGCGGCCGGGACCATCAGGCTGGGGTCTTCGGCGGATTGCAGGGCGAACTCCACCCGCCAGGGATCACTGTCAGCCTCGCCGGGCTCGGCCAGCCGGAAGCAGGTCCGCACCGGGCCGGCCGGGATCCGTGCGCCGTCCAGCCACCCATTCAGTTCCGCGGCCAGCTCGGCGGCCTCGCCCGGGGACGCCTCGCCGGAGGGCGCCATCCCGTCGATGCCAGCATCAGTGCTGGTCAGTGCGGCCACGTATCGTTCGGTCACCGGAACGCGGGCCGGAGTTCGGCCTCGCCTGGCAGGCAGGAGCGAACCGGGCAGCCGGGCCCGCGCCGCGGCGTCGGCCAGGCTCTCCAGCGCGGCGGCCAGCACCTGTCCGGGCGGCTCGGTACCGGCTTCGGCGGCCACCGCCCGGCAGGACGGGGGCATGGCGGCAGCCAGGTCACGCGCCCGTTGCGCGTCGGCGCCGCCCAGCACCGGACGCCACCGGGCCGCGTAGCTCCCGTCCTCGGGGGCCAGCACCGGCAGCACCCGGCCGCGGGCGGCCAGGCCCTCGGCGAAGCGCGCCACCGCGGCCAGGTACGGCAGCGTCCCGCCCACGGTGGCCAGGTCACCGAGATGGCCGACCGCGCCGAGCAGGTCCAGCGCGGCGCGCGGGGCGAAGGCCAGGACGGGTACGCGCCAGGCGCTCAGCCGGACCCGGCCCTGCGGTCCCTGTGGTCCCGGCCCGGCCAGCCCGGCCGACCCGGTTCCCGAGGGATCCGGGCGAACGAGCTCGGGGGAGGCCAGCGGGCCAGGGCCGGCCGAGGGCAACTGCAGCGTGAGCTCGCCGTCGACCGCCTTGCGGGCCTCCTCGCCAGCCGGCCCGGGCAGCGCGGCGAGCACGTCGGCCAGCTCGGCGGCCTGGCAGGCGAATGGATGAAGCTGGGGGGTAGGCGGTGAGCGCCGGTCGGATGAGCACACCCGCGGCAAGTCCGGATCCTCGGCCCACAGGCACAGCGCCCCGTGCGCCCAGACCCCGTTGATGACCCGCATGCCGCTGCTGCTCCCACTTCATGCCTATCTTCAGAACGCTAACAGCGCTCAACACCCCGGCGTGACGACACGCCCGCAAAGCCGGCAGACCGGCCTGTAGCCGATCGCTACCTTATGCGAGGTGGTCCGGCCGGCGCCGGTGATGCCGATGCGACCCGTGGTGCACGAGCGAAGCCTTGGTGTCTCCCGCCCCGGAAAGCTCAGGGAGGATCCGGGTTCCCGGGAGGGTTTGGTGCATCCCAGTACCCCGGATCCTCCCATGAGCCCGAATGCTCCCAGATAATTCGGACTTATGAGTGGATAGGTGCAGATTGGGTTGAAGGGGCGTTGAGGCACCTGCGGGCGGGCCGGAAGCGGCCGCCGGCACGCAAGCGAAACGCGCAAGTATGAGACACCCGCGGAAGGTCCTACTGGGACGAGTCGGCCGGCTCGCTAGCCTCTTCGCCGTCACTGGCGCCGGGCGCCGGGGTGATCTTGTGGAACTGCTTGTTCATCGAGCGGAGCAGGAAGACCAGCGCGACGCCCATCGCGGCGACGATCAGGAAGGCGACCACGCCCGCGCTCACGTCGTCGCTGGACGACGAGGACGCGGCCACGGCCGCGAGAACGCCGAGCGTCACAGGCTCACAGCCTCCCGGATTCCGGCGAACAGGTCATCTTCGGGCAGTTCGCTGTCGACAACGGACCTAGCCAGATGATAGTCCTCGGTCGGCCAGGCGGCCCGCTGCACATCCAGCGGGCAGCGGAACCAGAAGCCGTCCGGGTCCACCTGGGTGGCGTGGGCCTTCAGCGCCTCGTCCCTGACCTCGAAGAAGTCACCGCACGGCACCTGGGTCGTGATCTCGGGCTCATGCCAGTCCTCGCCGCGCGCCTTGGCGCGCTCCGCCCACTCCTCGAAGATCTTGGTGTACGGGGACTCCAGGCCACGCCGCAGCATCTCCTCGTGCAGCGCGACGAACTTGGCCCCGTGGAACGACACGAAGTAGTACATCTTGAGCGGCTGCCAGGGCTCGCCGGAGTCCGGGTACGCGTCCGGGTCGGCCGCGGCCTCGAAGGCCGCCACGCTGACCTGGTGCGTCATCACGTGGTCGGGGTGCGGGTAGCCGCCGTTCTCGTCGTAGGTGAGCATCACGTGCGGCCGGAACTCGCGGATCGCCCGGACCAGCGGCTCGGTCGCCTCCGCCAGCGGGGTGAGCGCGAAGCATCCCGCGGGCAGCGGCGGCTTGGGGTCGCCCTCGGGCAGGCCCGAGTCGACGAAGCCGAGGAAGCGCTGCTCCACCCCGAGGATCTCCCGGGCCCGCGCCATCTCCTCGCGGCGGATCCTGGCCATGTCGGCCTTGATCTCCGGGCGGTCCATCGCGGGGTTGAGGATGTCACCGCGCTCCCCGCCGGTCAGCGTGCACACCAGTACCTGCACGCCCTGGCTGAGGTAACGCGCCATGGTGGCGGCGCCCTTGCTCGATTCGTCATCCGGGTGCGCGTGCACGGCCATCAGCCGGAGCTGGCTTTGCAACAGTGGTCTCCCTCGTTATGCGGCCCGGCGTCCGGCCGAACCGCCTAGTGCGGCAAACACCCGTTGGCCAGCCGGACATTCCCCGTTCACGGCGGTCCGGCGGACCTGCCCATTTGACTAGTTCGCTGAAGTCGCCGACGCTTGTTAGCCTCAGCAGATTACCCCGAGGACCGAGGTTGGTCCCGCGGACCTTCAAGTCCTGCGCAGTACCAAGGAGTGCCCGTGACCGAGACGCGCGAAAACGGCGTCACCTGGCTGACCCAGGAGGCGTATGACCGGCTCAAGGCCGAACTCGACTACCTCTCAGGACCGGGCCGCACCGATATCGCGAAGAAGATCGAGGCGGCCCGCGAGGAGGGCGACCTGCGCGAGAACGGCGGGTACCACGCGGCCAAGGACGAGCAGGGCCAGATGGAGGCGCGGATCGTCACGCTCCAGCACATCCTGGAGAACGCCCGTGTCGGCGGCCCGCCGCGCACCGACGGCGTGGTCGGCCCGGGCATGACGGTCACCGTCCGGTTCGTCAAGGACGAGGACGAGGTGACGTTCCTGCTGGCCTCCCGCGAGGAGAGCGGCTCGCCCATCGACGTCTACTCGCCTCGCTCACCCCTCGGTTCCGCGATCATGGGCAAGAAGGTCGGCGAGACGGCCACCTACTCGCTGCCGAACGGCCGCGCCGCCACCGTCGAGATCCTGGAAGCCGTCCCCTACGCCGGGGCTTAAGGTCAAGTCCCTTTTTATGCCGAACGGGCCGTGGTATCACTGACCACCGCCCGTTCGGCGTTCATAGGGCTGCCGCTGCGGCCCTTGCCCGCGGCCGGGCCAGGCCGGGCGCCTGCGCTTGCCGCGCACGTGCGTCAGCTGGAGGTCGTTGACGGGGAGGGGGACGTGCTCGGCGTCGGTGTCGCGGACGCGCTCGGCGATGAGGAGGACGGAGACGGGGACGGGGAGGAGGTGGATGGAGACGGTGAGGGAGACGGGGATCCCGACTTGGATGACGACGGGGACGGAGACGGCGACTTGGACGACGGGGACGGAGCGGGAGACTTGCTCGGGGCCGCGGGCCCAGATGAGGACGGGGCCGGGATCACGGATGCGAACGCGGACGGGATCACGGATGTGAACGCGGACGGGCTCAGGAATGCAGAAGCGGCCGGACCCTGGATGACGGACGGGCCGCCCCGGTCCTTGTGCGCAGACGGAGAGACGGTCGCCCCCACGCCTAGTGTCGGGCCGGATCCGGCCGCCGCGCCGGTGCCCTGCGGCTGGCCCTGGGCCGCTGACGGTCCCGCCGCAGCCTGCTGCTGGGTCAGCGTCGCAGGTGAGGAGGCACCGGCGCCGACCAAAAGGTAGAACGCCGCGGCCCCGGCCGCCAGGAGCCCGGGAACGAACAACGGCAGTGACCGCGCGGCGCGGCGTCGCAGATCCCGGCCCGCGCCGCCTGGCTGAAGCTCCCCAGCGGTCAGCCCGGCCCCGGGGGACACTCCGGCCAGCGCTGGGCTTTCCACCTCATTCTCGCTGCCCGCAGTCCCGGCTGACCTCTGCTGGATAGCGCCCACTTCCGTCAGCACGTGGCCGACGGTGGGCCGGTCGTCCGGGTGCTTGGCCAGGCAGCTTGCGACCAGCCCCCGCAATTCCTCGGGCACGGGGTCGAGACGGGCCGGGGAGTTGACCACCCGGTAGATCAGCGCAGCGCTCGACCCTGAACCAAACGGCCCCTGACCTGTGGCCGCGAAAGCCAGCACTGCCCCCAGGCTGAAAATGTCACTTGGCGGCCCGATTACCTGGCCCATGGCATGTTCCGGAGACATGAACCTAGGTGAGCCGAAGCCCCAACCCGGCATCTTGCTGGTCCAGACGGCCCAGGAGATTCCGAGGTCAATGACCCGCGGCCGGTCCTCGGCCAGCAAGATGTTCGAGGGCTTCAGGTCACGGTGGACCACGCCGACGGCATGGATGGCGCTCAAGGCTTCCGCCAGGCCCGCCGCCAGCCGCAGCACTTCATCGACGGGCAGCGGTCCGCGGCTGTCGACCGCCTCGGCCAGCGACGGTCCAGCGACATACTCGGTAGCCAGCCACGGCACCGGACCGTCCGGGTCCGCATCGACCAGCCGCGCGGTAAACAGGCCGCTTACCTTGCGGGCCGCGGCGACCTCTTGCCGGAACCCGGTCCGGAACTCGCTATCCGCAGCCAGTTCTGCGCGGATGAGTTTCACGGCGACGGGGAGCCCGTCCGCCGAAAGGCCCAGGAACACCCGTCCCATGCCGCCGCAGCCCAGCCGCCCGGACAGGAGGTACGGCCCGATCGCGTGTGGGTCGTCTGGCCGCAGTGGCGCTATCACCCAGATCCCCACCCCAAACGTCAGGTGAGCCGTTTGACCGCTCTGTTGGGCAATGCGATCTAATGGCCAAGTTGCGTGGCTATCAGGAAGACGCGCCGCCGGCCCGATAGGTTGACCCCGCTACGACACGAGCTCGGCCTGCTGGCTGGCGGTCTCTCCCGCCGAGGCCCGCCCCCGCAGCGGAACCTCCTTGATGAACACGGCCAGCACGAAGATGAGCAGGGCCGCGGGCAGCGCCCAGATGAAGACCCCTTGCACGGCGTGCGCGATGGCGTTGAATACGTCGTGCTTGATGACTGCGGGCAGGGAGTTGACCGTGGCCGGGTTGAGCTGGCCACCGCCGGCGCTGACGTGCACCCGGGACGTAGCCAGCGACTCGGTCAGCCGGCGAGCGAAGATGGCACCGAACGCGGCCACGCCGAGCGACCCGCCGATCTGCTGGAAGAACATCCGGGCGCTACTGGCCACGCCCATGTCCTTCTGCTGCACGCTGTTCTGCGCGATCAGCGAGACCATCTGCATCAAGAAGCCCATGCCCAGGCCGAGGACCACGTAGTAGATGGCCGAGGTGACCCGCGAGGTGCCCACGTCCAGCCCGGTGAGCAGGTACATGCCCAGGCCCATGATGGCCCCGCCGAGAATCGGGAAGATCTTGTACCGGCCGGTCCTGGTGGTCACCTGGCCGGCCACGATCGAGGTGACGGTCACGCCCAGCATCATCGGCGTCAGCATCAGCCCGCTCACGGTCGGCGACTCGCCCTGGACCGTCTGCTGGAACAGCGGCAGGAACGTCAGCGCGCCGAACATGGCCAGGCCGGTGAGGAAGGTCAGGCCCATGGTGAGGGAGAAGTTCCTGTTCCTGAACACGTGCAGCGGGAGGATCGGCTCCGCCACCCGCAGCTCGACCATGATGAACCCGGCGGCAGCCGCCACCGCGAGCAGGCCGAGGCCGAGGATCTGGCCCGAGCCCCAGCGGTACTCAGTTCCGCCCCAGGTGGCCAGCAGGACGAGCGAGGTGGCGGCCAGGGCGAGCAGGCCGCCGCCGAGGTAGTCCACCTTGTGGTCCACCCGCTTGGGAGGCAGGTGCAAGGTGGTGATCAGGTAGACCAGCGCCGCCCCGCCCACCGGGATGTTGATGTAGAAGATCCAGCGCCAGGAGAAGTTTGTGGTGATGAAGCCGCCGATCAGCGGGCCGCCGATGGTGGCGAGCATCATGACCACCATCATGTAACTCATGTAGCGACCCCGCTCGCGAGGCGCCACGATGTCGCCGAGCGTGGCCATCGCGCCCACCATCAGCCCGCCGGCGCCCAGGCCCTGGAGGGCACGGAACGCGATCAGCTCGGCCATCGACTGCGACAGGCCAGACAGGGCCGACCCGATCAGGAAGATCACGATCGCCACGACGAAGAACTTCTTCCGGCCGTACATGTCGCCGAGCTTCCCGTAGAACGGCGTGACGACCAGGGACGCGAGAATGTAGGCGGTCACCACCCAGGACAGATGCGCCACGCCGCCAAGGTCGCCGACGATCCGCGGCAGCGCGGTGCTCACGATGAGGTTGTCGAGCATGGCGAGCAGGATCGCAAGCAGCAACCCGGGCAGCACGATCATGACCTCACGGTGCGGGAGGAAGTGCCCGCCCCCGCCCGGCACCTCTTGCCCGTTCAGGCCAGGCCCCGTTGCTTGCGCCACCTAATTGCTCCTTCCCGTCCGCGTCCTGCCCGCCGCCGCGTCCCGTCCGCGACTTCACAGCTCCAGTCCGTCCGGCTACACTACTTACCGGCCGGCAAGTCATTATGCTAGGCTGCTAACTAACCGGCCGTCAAGTAAATTACGATCGGCCCAGCAAGGGAGTACGAGATACCGATGCACGACGCGGGACTGCCGCCCGCGGCGGACGACCAGGACGGCAAGCGCCACGCCGACCCCGCCGAACGCCTGGCCGAGCGCCAGGCCGGGCATCTCGGCGCGCCCCGCACCGATACCCGGTCCCGGGTGCAGAAGGTCGCGCTCGAGCTGTTCGCCGAGCAGGGCTACGAGAAGACCTCGCTGCGGGAGATCGCCGAGCGCCTCGGCGTATCCAAGGCCGCGCTCTACTACCACTTCAAGTCCAAGGAAGACATCGTCCACAGCTTCACCGACGACTACTTCGCCGAGATCGACGCGCTCGTGGACTGGGCCAAGGACCAGCCGGCCAGCGACCAGACCCGCCGCGCGATCCTGGACCGCTACGTGGGGATCGTGCTGCACGGCAGCGAGGTGTTCCGCTTCCTGGAGCAGAACCGGGCCGCGATGCAGGCCATGGAGGTCGGCAAGGACCGGCTCACCCGCTTCCGCGGCCGCCTGGACGCTCTCGTCGACCTGCTGGCCGGCCCCGATGCCGCGCTGCGGGACCGGGTCCGGGCCAGCACGGCGATCCTCGCGGTCGGCGCGACCTGCATGTTCTACCTGCAGCAGGTCGACGACCCGGACAAGCTGCGGGCGATCATCCTGGAAACCTCCCTCGACCTCATTCACTGACTCCGCTGCGCGCCGGCCGGGCCGCGGCGCGAACCAGGGGGAGGATCCGGTAGGGGACCTGGGTGGCGAGGGAGATCACGGTAGCCGAGCGGATCACGCCCTCGGCGGAGACGATCGCGTCGAGCACGCGCTGCAGGTCGGCGTTGGTGCGGGCCACCACCCGGCAGAGCATGTCGCCGGCGCCGGTGATGGTGTGCACCTCCAGCACTTCGGGGATCGCGGCCAGCCGTTCCGCCACCGGATCGTGGCCGCCGGCCTGGCGGATCTCAAGCGTGATGAACGCGGTGACCTCATAGCCGAGCGCCGCCGGGTCCACCTCGGGCCCGTATCCGGTGATCACGCCGCGGTCCCGGAGCCGGTCCAGCCGGGCCTGCACCGTGCCGCGGGCCACGCCCAGCCGCCGCGAGGCCTCGAGCACGCCGACCCTCGGCTCGGCGGCCAGCAGCTCGACGAGCGCGCCGTCCAGCCGGTCGATCAGCCCCGGCGGGCTGGTAGTCATACTGCACAGAAATACCACAGATCGCTCGGGATAAATAGACAATATGCTTGACAGGCTGGCCTTTGGTTGCACATTTTGAAGCCAGGCCCGCATGCTAGGCCCATGACCAGGTCAGCGCAGGACAGGTTCGGAATCATCGGCATGGACGCCGTGGTCTTCGCGGTCGGGAACGCGAGGCAGGCGGCGCACTACTACTCCACGGCGTTCGGCATGCGGCGGGCGGCCTACCGGGGGCCCGAGACCGGGTGCCCGGACGAGGCCGCGTACGTCCTGGAGTCGGGCAGCGCGCGGTTCGTGTTCCGCGGCCCGACCCGGGCCGGGACCAGCCTCGGCCGCCGGGTGGCCGCGCACGGCGACGGGGTGATGGACCTGGCGCTGCAGGTCAGCTCGGCGGACGAGGCCTATGACTGCGCGGTATCGGCCGGCGCCGTCGGCCTGGAGCCGCCGCGCCTGCTCGAAGATGACCACGGCAAGGTCGTGGTGGCGGTCATCGCTACCTACGGCGATACCCGGCACACGCTGGTCGAGCGCTCCGGCTACTCGGGCGCCTACCTGCCCGGGTACGTCCCGGCGCGGCCCGTGGTGGCGCCCGGCGGGCGGGACTTCTTCACCGAGATCGACCACTGCGTCGGCAACGTCGAGCTCGGCAAGATGGACGAGTGGGTGGACTTCTACCACCGCGTCATGGGCTTCACCAACATGAAGGAGTTCGTCGGCGACGACATCGCCACCGAGTACTCGGCGCTGATGAGCAAGGTGGTCGCGGACGGGACGCGGAAGGTGAAGTTCCCGCTGAACGAGCCCGCGGCCGGCAAGCGCAAGTCCCAGATCGACGAGTACCTGGAATTCTTCGGCGGCCCGGGCGTGCAGCACATCGCGCTGGCCACCGACGACATCGTGGCCAGCGTCCGGGCCATGACGGCCGCGGGGGTGGAGTTCCTGGCCACCCCGGGCAGCTACTACGACGAGCTCGGCTCGTGGGTCGGCCAGACCCGCGTGCCAGCCGGTGAGCTGCGCGACCTCGGCATCCTGGCCGACCGGGACGAGGACGGCTACCTGCTGCAGATCTTCACCCAGCCGGTGCAGGACCGGCCCACCGTGTTCTTCGAGCTGATCGAGCGGCACGGGTCGCAGGGCTTCGGCAAGGGCAACTTCAAGGCGCTGTTCGAGGCGATCGAGCGGGAGCAGGCCCGGCGCGGCAACCTGTGAGTCCCTCACCCGCAGACTGGGACTGAGGCTCGCGTGCGCCTGACGGGCCTCCGTCGGCTCTCCCCGGGGAAAGTTAACATTTCCTGGACGGAGCATGACGAGATAGTTATGGTGGGATGAACACACGATAACAAGATATTGGGGGGGAATGGGATGGACGAGCCCCATCATCCCCGCAGACCGGCTGTCTGCGTCGCGGAGCTGGCCGCTCTTATCAAGATCAAACTGGCGGCAGCACCGGAATGCGTATGGGTTCGTGCCTGCGGCAAGTCACCTTCGCCGCCGCCTATCCAGCACGTGATGGCGGACACCGGCTGCCATTCGTTGGTGGCGTTCGCTCTCCTGACGGATCGCGCACCCGAGTGGCAAGCTTATGCCTCGTGTTTCGAGCTGCAAGGGGTGCTGCCATGCGCTTTCGTCTGATCCTCCCCGCCGTTGCCGCCTCCCTGCTCGCGGCAAGCCCCGTCGTGGCCAGCCAGGCCTCGGCGGTTACGGTTCCGTCTCTCGCGGCTACAGTTCCCTCGTTCGGCCACGTATTTGTCATCGTCGGCGAGAACAAGTCGCTCTTCCAGATCACCCCATCTGACGCGCCGTACATCATGGACACCCTGAAACCTCAGAGCGCCTGGTTTACCGATTACAACGACGTGGCCAAAGGCTCGCTGGCAGACTATGTGGCGCTGACCTCCGGGCAGTTCGCCGCGTGTCAGACAAAAGGCCCGTGCGGTATATTCAACGTCCCGAGCATCTTCTCGCAGCTGGGTAACGGGAATTGGGAGGACTGGAACGAGTCGATGCCGTCCAACTGCTACCGATCGGACGCTGGCGCACTTTCGACGCTCAACGCCTATCAGGCGGGGCACAATCCAGCCCTTTACTACACCGGCCTGCCCTGCTCGACCTACGATGTGCCGGCCGGAACTACCGGGCCGGACGACATGAGCTACTTCAACAACGCTCTGGCTGCCGGGTCAGTACCAGAGTATAACCTCATTACGCCAAACAACTGTGAGGACAGCCACAACTCGTGTGGTAAAGGCAACATAGTCACCGAATACGACAACTTCCTCAAGAAGGAAATCCCGCTTATCGAAGCATCGCCCGCCTTCGGCTCAAACGGGGTGATCTTCGTGACCTACGACGAGGGCTACCGTCCGACGACCAACCCGAACACCATGATGATCGTCATAGGACCCCAGGTGCAAGCTGGAACTTACACCGGCGACTTCGATCACTACTCGACGATAGCGACGATCGAGCAGGGGCTCGGGCTCTCCTGCCTGGCGAACGCCTGCACGGCGAGCACCCTACCGGTCTTCGGGGGCGGGACGCAGTCGCCGACGGTCAGCATTACGCAGCCGGCCAACGGCAGCACCGCTTCCGGGACCCTGACTGTCGCCGGGACTGCGGCAGCTCAGGGGAGTGCCAGCATCAGCCAGTCCAGGTAAGCGTCGATAACGGCACCCCCGCAGACGGCGGCCGGCACGACCAACTGGTCGGCCGGCATTGACACGACGGCCCTGGCCAATGGCACGCACACCATCACCGCCACCGCGACCGACAGCAATAACCTCACCGCCACGGCCAGCATCATGATCAATGTCCTCAATGGGGCTACCTCATGCCCGGCCCCGCCGACGGGGGCCACGGAAATGTCCGGGAACGTGAGCGTCGAGACTGACCAGACTGGATGGACTGGAAGTTACAACTCCGCTTCCAGCGTCACCAGGGTTGAGCCAGCGGGCGGCAGCTACGACGGCCTGTGGGCCCTTCAGGTTGCCCGCAAGTCAGGCTCCGGCGCCGCAGGGGTCAACAACGCCAACCCGATCTGGGTGACAAACACCACCGCCGGCCAGTCCTACGAGGGCAGCGTGCTGGTGAATCCTTCGGTGGCGGGGGAAAAGATATCACTGCTGGTGAAGGAAACGACACCCAGCGGTACAGTAGTCAGCTCGCACGTCACCACGATCACCGCGGCCTCCGGGTGGCAGCAGATCACCTCGACCTACACCGCCCAGAACAGCGGGGACGACATCCGCTACTCGATGTATGCCTCCAACCTGGCCAGCACGACCCAGAACTTCCTGGCAGACTGCTACGGCAGTTGTAGATCGTGACCTTGGTTTCATACCTGCTGGTCAAGAGGGTCTTGCAGGCGGGGGGTCACGTCGGCCCAACACGCTGGTAACAGGTGGCCGAAGACGCGGGTAGGCAGGCGCGGCTGCCGTGATCATGCCAGTTTGTGGAAAAGACAAATCCGACAGCCGCTGATGCCAGCGTAGATGATGACGATCACCAGGACCTGCTCGATGACCTGATGGCGCAGGTCGCGCCGTGCTTCGCCCGACGGGAGACCCGTCTTACCTGCAAAGACATGGTGCACGGGCTGCTGGCCGAGCTCGAGGACCGCAACTGCTGGACGCTTGCCGAGGCGGCCGGGCACGCCTGCCCGTACCGGATGCAGCACCTGCTGTCCCGCGCCCGATGCGACGAGCAGCGGATGCTGGACACCGCCGCAGGCTGGGCCGTCGGCCGTCTTTCCGCAGGCCAGGACGGAGCGGACGCGGTACTGATCGTGGACGAGACCGCCGACGAGAAGTCCTCGGACAGCTGCGCCGGGGCATCGCGCCAGTACAGCGGCACCGTCGGCGGCACCGCGATGTGCCAGGTCGCGGTCACCCTCACCTGGGCGGCCCCGGCCGGGCACGCCCTGATCGGCCGGGCCCTGTACCTGCCTGAAGGCTGGGCCGCCGACGAGGAGCGCCGTGAACTGGCCGGAGTTCCCGACGAGATCACGTTCAAGACGAAACCGCAGCTCGCGGGCGACCTGCTGCAGCACGCGCACGACCAGGGAATCCGCGCCGGGTTCGTCGCCGGCGACGAAGTCTACGGCGGCCGTGACCTACGCAAGAGCATCCGCGCCCGCGGCACCGGCTACGTCCTCGCGGTCCGGTCCAACTACGCCGTTACTTTGCCCTCCGGCCGCCGCCTGTCCGCGAAAACCGCCTCTAACCTGGTGAAACCTGCCATGTGGCAGCGGATGCGCACCGGCTCGGCCACCAAAGGCGCCAAAGACTACGACTGGGCCATGATCGGGATCCTGCCCGACGACACCCCCGACGGCCAGAAGGACGGCGGGCACGCGTTCCTGCTGCTCAGGCGGCACCGCTACACCGGCACCGTCAGCTATTACCTGTGCTGGAGCCCGGGCCCGGTCCCGCTGGCGAAGCTGATCTCCGTCGCGGTCGCCAGATGGAAAATAGAGGAAGATCACCAGCAGTCCAAGCAGGTCAGCGGGCTGGACAGCGGCCAGGTCACCACCTGGACCTCCTGGCACCGCTGGACCGCGATCTGCCTGCTCGCCTATATCTTCCTCGCTGTAGCCGCCGCCTTCCAGCGTGCCCGGGACGAAGACGCCGGCATCCTCGGGCTGATCCCCGTCACCATCCCTGAGCTGCTGCGACAGCTCCGCGGCACCGTCATCCCCGAACCCCGCCGCGACCGGGCCCACCGCGACGGCTGGTCGCTATGGCGCCGCCGCCACCAGTACCGCGCCCGGCAAGCACACCAGCACTGGCAGGCCTACGCCGATGCGCTGCCCAAATAACGATCTACAACTGCCGTAACTGCCTGAGCCTGTGGAGCCCGTGACCGATCCAAGCACACGAGTTTAGGGAGTGAAAGGTGCGCAGATCCAGCTTTTGGATTGTGGTCGCTGCTGGCGTCCTTATCGCCCTGGCAGCAATTTCCGCTCTAACGACGACAACGGGGCAGGCTCAAACGGCGACTGCGGTAGCAGATGCAGTGCACTCTCAGATTACCGCGACCACGCCGATCAAGCACGTCATCGTCATCGACATGGAAAACCACAGCTTCGATAATGTGCTCGGATTCTGGTGCGATGACAACTCTGGCCGCTGCCCGGACGGCGGCATGCCAGCTTCGGTAACGCTCTCGAACGGTACCGTCGTGACGCCGTCGGTAGACCCGGATACCGTTCCGAATGTTCAGCACTCCGTCCAGTCGCAGCTGGCAGCCATGAACATCCAACATGGCGTGCCTCAGATGAACGGATGGCAGAACATCCCTGGCGGGAGCTGCGCTGCCGCCACCAGCTATCAATGCATCTCGGGATACACGCCGAGCCAGATCCCGAACATTTCAGGCTTGGCTAGCGCCTTCGCCATCTCCGACAAATTCTTCTCCATGGGCGACTCGCCGTCATGGGGCGGCCACCTCTACGCTGTCATGGGAACGCTGGACAACTTCACTGGTAATAACCCCACGGCAGCTCCGGGCGTCACCGCCCATCGGGGTTGGGGATGCGACTCGGATAAGATCGCACCCTGGGTGTCTCCGACGACCAAGAAGATCCAGAAAATCCCCAGCTGCATTCCAGATCCCGCTCTCAGCCTGCCGAATGGTGGCGCTTTCGAACCGACCCCCGCGGCCTATAGGCCCACCATCATGGACGAACTCCAAAACGCGGGGCTATCGTGGAAAATCTACGGCGCCGCCGACCCTAGCGATGGGGGCTACGACTGGGCTATATGCCCCAGTATCGCCGAGTGCCTTTATACGAGCCAGGATAAGAACCTGATTGACGCCAGCCAGTTCATCACCGACGCGAGTGCCGGGAACCTGCCAGCGTTCTCGCTGGTCGTGGCAGGCGGCGCCAAGGGCGGGACCACCAACTCGTGCCACAATAAATTCTCCATGACGGCGTGTGACAACTACATCGGACGGCTGGTATCAGCAGCGGAGAACGGGCCTGACTGGTCATCCTCGGCCATCTTCCTGACCTTCGATGATTTCGGTGGCTTCTACGACCAGGTCCCGCCGTCGGTGAACCCGGACGGCACACGGCAAGGCCCGCGCCTGCCGCTGGTCATCATCAGCCCGTACGCGAAGCCTGGCTTTACCGACACCACCGCGACGAGCTTTGCGGGGATCCTGGCCTACGTCGAGAACACCTTCGGCCTTGCCCCGCTGACGGTCAACGACCAGTCGGCCTACAACTTCAGCAACGCCTTCGACTACGCTCAGACGCCGCTCAAGCCGTTGCGTCTCGTGCAGCGGCCACTTCCCGCTTCAGCGAGGCACATCTCGGCGTCGGCCATTGGCGACGACCCGACCTGAGCTCTGATCCGCGCACCTGACCTCGGACACGTACGGCCGGGTACGGCGTCCACATGACCTGCGCCAGGTGCGAAGACGGGCGATCACGACATAGTGTCGAATAGTGCAGCAACATGGCCAGCATCACCCGGCAAGCGCAGGAAACTCCGCCGCGGCGGCCGACGACCGCGCCCAGCAGCCGACCGCCCGCACTGTCGCTGAGCTGCGGGCGAGCGGCCACGTGCACCGCGGCGTCAGGGAGGAGATAAGACAGAACCTGCTGGCCGCGATGCGGGCCGGGCAGGATCCGTTTCCCGGCATCGTCGGGTTCGGCCAGACCGTGCTGCCCCACCTCGAGCGCGCCCTCATCGCGGGACACGACATCATCCTGCTCGGGGAGCGCGGTCAGGGTAAGACCCGCCTGATCCGCACCCTCACCGGGCTGCTCGACGAGTGGACCCCGGCCGTTGAGGGCTGCGAGATCAATGACCATCCCTATGCGCCGTCCTGCGCGCGATGCCGGCGCCTGGCCACCGAACTCCGCGACGAGCTTCCCGTCAGCTGGCGGCATGCACGTGACAGGTACGGCGAGAAGCTCGCCACCCCGGACACCAGCGTCGGCGACCTGATCGGTGACATCGACCCGGTCAAGGTGGCCGAGGGGCGCACGCTCGGCGATCCCGAGACCATTCACTTCGGGCTGGTGCCGCGGACCAACCGGGGCATCTTCTCCCTGAACGAACTGCCCGACCTGGCCGAGCGGATCCAGGTGTCGCTGCTCAACGTGATGGAGGAGCGCGACATCGGCATCCGCGGCTACGCGCTGCGGCTCCCGCTGGACCTGCTGCTGGTGGCCAGCGCCAACCCGGAGGACTACACCAACCGGGGACGGATCATCACGCCGCTGAAGGACCGGTTCGGCGCGGAGATCCGGACCCACTACCCGCTATCGCTGGCAGACGAGCTCACCCTCATCAGGCAGGAAGCCCGGATCGGGACCGGCGCCGAAGTGCCCGACCATCTCATCGAGGTGATCGCGCGGTTCACCAGGGGTGTGCGTGACTCGCCCGCCGTCGACGCGCGCTCCGGCGTCTCGGCGCGGTTCGCCATCGCCGCGGCCGAAAGCGCGGCCGCATCCGCGGTGCGCCGGTCCGCGCTGGCCGGGCCGTCGCTCGCCGGGCCGCCGGAGCCGCCGGTGGCCCGGGTCTGCGACCTGGCCCCCGTGGTCAGCACGCTGCAGGGCAAGGTGGAGTTCGAGGTGAGCGAGGAGGGCCGGGAGGTAGAGGTCCTCGGGGCGATGCTGCGCCGCGCCATCGCCGAGACCTACCGCTCCCGGCTGGGCAACCTCGATCTGTCCGGGCTGCTGGCCAAGTTCGACGAGGGCGCGACGGTGGAGTCGGGCGAGCTGGTCCCGGCCGCCGACTTGCTGCGGCGGATCGGTGACGTGCCCGGGCTGGCCAAGATCATGTCCAGGCTGGGCATGGATGGCGGCGAGTCCTTCGGGCACGCGGCGGCGGCGCTGGAGTTCACCCTGGAAGGGCTCTACCTGATGCGCCGGCTGTCCAAGGACAGCATCGACGGGACCACCCGGTACCGGACCTGACGGCAACGAAGGACAGCATGGAGAACTACCGCTACGGCCGGTACGTATACGGTCCGGACCCGCTGGCGGACTCCTATGACGTACGCGGCGCCGTGGACGAGATGGGCGACGCGATCCTCGCTGGCGCTAGCCCGGCCGATGCGCTGCGGGAGCTGCTCAGGAAGGGTTCCGAGGGCCGACGCGGCCTGGACGACCTGCTCCGCAGGGTACGCGAGAGGCAGCGCGAGGTCCGCGGCAGCGGCCGCCTGGACGGCATACTCGAGCAAGCCCGGGCCTTGCTCGACACGGCCGTCGGGCAGGAACGGGCCGAGCTGTTCCCCGACCCGGGCGAGGAGGCCAGGCTGCGGGAGGCGGACCTGGACGCGCTGCCCGCGGACACGGCCCAGGCGATCCGGCAACTGGCTGACTACGACTGGCGGTCGCCAGCTGCCCGCCAGACCTTTGACCGGCTCAGAGACCTGCTGCGCAGCGAGGTGCTCGACAGCCAGTTCCGCGGCATGCGCCAGGCCCTGGCCAATCCCGACCCGCAGGCCATGCAGCGGATCAAGGACATGCTCGGCGACCTGAACGCGATGCTGGCCGCCGACGCCCGCGGGGCTCACACCCAGGCCGATTTCGACCAGTTCATGGCCCGCTACGGCGACCTGTTCCCGGACCATCCGCAGAACCTCGAGGAACTTGTCGACTCGCTGGTCAGCCGGATGGCCGCCGCGGAACGGCTGCTCCGCTCGCTCAGCGACGAACAGCGCGAGGAGCTCGCCGGGCTGATGTCGAACGCGCTCGACGATGCCGGGCTGGCCACCGAGATGGCCCGGCTCGCCGACGCGCTCCGGGCCAGGCGTCCCGACCTCGACCGGGCCGCCATGATGGGCGGCGCCCAGATGTCCGGCACCGAACCGCTCGGCCTGGGCGACGCGACCACGGCCCTGGCCGAGCTCGCCGACCTGGCCGAGCTGGAGACCGCGCTCGGCCAGGATTACCCGGGCGCGAGCCTGGATGACATCGATGAGGATGCGGTCCGCCGGGCGTTCGGGCGGCAGGCGGTGGATGACATGGAAGCCCTGCGCCGCATTGAGCGCGAACTCGAACTGCAGGGCTACCTGACTCGCAACGGCGGGCGGCTCGAGCTCACCCCCAAGGCGGTGCGCAGGCTGGGTGACACGGCGCTGCGCCGGATCTTCGGCGACATGAATATCGCGGGCCGGTCCGGGGACCACGACCAGCGGGACGCCGGCCAGGCCGGAGAGCTGACCGGCACCACCCGGTCCTGGGAGTTCGGCGACGAGCAGCCCCTCGACGTCCCCGCCACAATCCGCAAGGCGCTCCTGCGCACCGCTGGTTCCGGGGCATTGGCCCCGGCCAGGAGGGTCAGGGGGGTATGGGGGGAGGGAGAGTCCCCCCATGATCGGGGGGGGTCTTGGGGGGGTCGTCCCCCCCGGCTAGCAGCGCGGGACTTCGAGGTCGCGGAGACCGAGCGGCGTACCGCGGCGGTGGTGTCGCTGCTGGTCGACCTGTCCTACTCGATGCAGCTGCGCGGGACCTGGGCGGCAGCCAAGCAGACCGCGCTCGCACTGCACGCGCTGCTGCGCAGCCGGTTCCCGCAGGACGCCATCCAGGTCGTGGGCTTCTCCAACTACGCGCGCGAGCTGCGCGAGACCGACCTCGCCGGGCTGGGCTGGGACATGGTCCAGGGCACGAACCTGCACCACGCGCTGCTGCTCGCCGGGCGTCATATCGACCGGCACCCAGAGCACGAGCCGGTCGTCCTGATCGTGACGGACGGCGAGCCGACCGCTCACCTGCAACGTGACGGGCGGTCCTGGTTCGACTGGCCGCCATCGCCGGAAACGCTCGAGCTCACGCTGGCGGAGGTGGACAAGATGACGCGGCGGCACGCCGCGCTGAACATTTTCATGCTCGCGGACGATGCGCGGCTCGGCGCGTTCGTTGACAATGTGGCGAGAAGGAACGGCGGGCGTGTCCTGCAGACGGCACCCGAACGTCTCGGTGAATACGTCATCCGCGACTTCTTGCGCACCCGAAGGGTCAGCCGACGGTAGATTTTCCTAGTCGGCTGGCGATCATGACCCGTCGTGGCCGACGCGGACCCGTGCGGACCCACCGCGACCGGCCGGCGCTAAGACAGCTTCACTGCATGCCAGCACAAGGAGGAATCGTGAGTTATACGAGCGGATCAAGCGCGAGGTCGCCGGGCAGGACGATACTCGCCGTGGTTTTCGGCATCATCGCCGTCCTGTTCCTGGTGGCCGCCATCATGTACCTGACGGTGCCAGCGGACTCGCTGAGCGTCGTGCCCGGGCACATCGCGGGTTCGACTGGGCACCATCCGCTCCGCGCGACCGGCTGCTTTGTCGTGGCCATCATTTTCGCGGTCGGGGCCTGGTTCACCCTGGTCTACAAGCCCAAGCCGCAGGCCGCAGCGCCGAGCGACAAGGAAAGCTCGCCCGCAGGGCGGAACTGACCGCCGTCGGCCCTGGGGAGCGCCCGCGTCCCGGTTCGACGGGACGCGGGCGCTCAGCTTTCCTAGCTGGGCTTTCCTAGGCGCGCAGGGCCTGGCGCAGGTCATCGATCAGGTCGTCACAGTCCTCGATGCCGACCGAGAGCCTGATCAGGTCCGCGGGAACCTCGAGCGCCGAACCGGCCGCGGACGCATGCGTCATCCGGCCCGGATGCTCGATGAGCGACTCGACGCCGCCGAGCGACTCCCCCAGGGTGAACAAGCGGGTCCGGCCGGCGGCCCGCACCGCGGCTTCTTCGCCGGCCAGCAGCCGGAACGACACCACGCCGCCGAACCCGCGCATCTGCTCCTGGGCGGTCTTGTGGCCGGGGTGGGTAGGCAACCCGGGATAGAGCACCTCCGCAACCGCGGGGTGCTCGGCCAGCATCTGCGCGATCCGCATGGCGTTACGGCAGTGCCGGTCCATCCGCACCGCCAGCGTCTTGATGCCGCGCAGCGTCAGCCACGCGTCAAGGGGCCCGGGAACGCCGCCGGTCGCGTTCTGGGTGTACGCGACCCGCTCGCCGAACTCGGCGTCCGCGACGGCCACGGCCCCGCCGATGACATCGGAATGGCCGCCCAGATACTTGGTCGTCGAGTGCACCACGGCGTCGGCGCCCAGGGTGAGCGGCTGCTGCAGGTAGGGTGACGCGAACGTGTTGTCCACCACCAGCATCGCCCCTGCCTCGTGGGCGGCCCGGGCCAGCCCGCGAATGTCGGCGATGTTCAGCAGCGGGTTCGTCGGTGTCTCGGCCCAGACGATCTTCACCGGCCGGGCGGCCAGCCGCTCGCGCACGGCGGCGAGGTCGGATATGGGCACCACGCTATGGCTCAGCCCCCACCCGGCGAGCACCCGGGCGAACAGCCGGTAGGTCCCGCCGTAGGCGTCATCGGGGATCAGGACGTGATCACCGGGCGAGCACGCCGTCCTGAGCAGGCAATCCTCCGCGGCCATGCCGGACGCGAAGGCCAGTGCGCCCGCGGCGGCCTCGAGCGCGGCCAGGCACTGCTCGAGCGCGGTCCTGGTCGGGTTGGCCGAGCGAGAGTACTCGTAGCCGCCGCGCAGGCCGCCGACCCCATCCTGCTTGAACGTGGACACCTGGTAGATCGGCGGCACCACGGCCCCGGTGAGCGGGTCGGGCTCCTGGCCCGCATGAATGGCGAGGGTCTCGAACCCGTCATGACTGCTCATTTCCGCATGCCTTTCGTGCGATCAGGTGCTGGCGGCCAGGAAGGTCAAAACGTCCTGCCGGGTGAGCAGGCCCGATGGCTTCCCGTTCACGTGCACGACGGCGGCCCCGGCCTTTTCCAGGGCCAGGACCGCGCGGGATACCGGTTCGCCGGAACCGACGCTGGGCAGCGGCGGCGACATATGGCCGCCGACCGGATCTGACGGCTTGGCCCGGCCGGCCACCAGGGCCTCCAGGAGGTCGCGCTCCACGACCGATCCGACCACCTCGGCGGCCATCACGGGCGGCTCTTGTTTCACCACGGGCAGCTGCGACACGTCGTACTCGCGTAGCAGTGCGATGGCCGCCGCCACGTCTTCCTCAGGGTGGACGTGAACGAACTCGGGCAGGCTGCGCTCCTTCCTGGCTAGCACGTCGGCGACCATTGGCTCCGACGTCTGCGCGGACAAGAAACCGTAGTCCGACATCCACTCGTCGTTGAAGATCTTGGACAGGTAGCCGCGGCCGCTGTCGGGCAGCAGCACCACCACCACGGCGCCCGGCCCCGCCGCCGCGGCGACCCGCAGCGCGGCCACCACCGCCAGTCCGGAGGAGCCGCCGGTCAGCAGCGCCTCCTCGCGCGCCAGCCGGCGCGTCATGCCGAACGACTCCGCGTCGCTGACCGCGATGATCTCATCGCACACCGACGGGTCGTAGGTGGCCGGCCAGATATCCTCGCCCACGCCCTCGACCAGGTAGGGGCGCCCGGACCCCCCGGAATAGACCGAGCCTTCCGGATCGGCGCCGACCACCTTCACCGCGCCACCGGACACCTCCTTGAGGTACTTTCCGGTGCCGGTGATGGTGCCCCCGGTGCCTATCCCGGCCACGAAGTGGGTCACCGTCCCGTCGGTCTGTGACCAGATCTCCGGGCCGGTCGTGGCGTAGTGCGAGGCGGGGTTGTCCGGATTGGCGTACTGGTCGGGCTGCCAGCCGCCTGGTATCTCGGCCGCCGTCCTACGGGCCACGCTGTAATAGGAGTCCGGGTGGTCCGGGGCGACCGTGCCGGGACAGACCACTACCTCGGCGCCGTAGGCGCGGAGCACGCTTATCTTGTCCTGGGCCACCTTGTCGGGGCAGACGAACACGCACCGGTAGCCCCGTTCGGCCGCGACGATGGCCAGTCCGACGCCGGTGTTGCCCGAGGTGGGCTCCACGATCGTGCCGCCGGGGCGCAAGGCCCCGCTCGCCTCGGCGGCCAGCACCATCCGCAGCGCGATGCGGTCCTTGACCGACCCGCCCGGGTTGAAGTACTCCACCTTGGCCAGCACCACGGCCCCGGGGATCCCCCGGGTCACCGACCTCAGCCGGACCAGTGGGGTGTTTCCCACCAGGCCGCTCAGCGAGTCATACACCTGCATGGTTGCCCTCTTCCCTGACGTCAGGATCTCCCGGGGTCCCGGAGTCCAGCAGCCCTGGGTCTGGACCGACGTTATCGGATCCGGACTGGTGCCCGCGGCTTCCCGGCCTCGCGGCCCGGGCATAGTGTGGAGGAACCGTATGTGTGAGGAGGCAGATTGCCATGCCCGAAGCCGTGATCGTCGCCACCGCGCGGTCCCCGATCGGCCGAGCGTTCAAGGGCTCGCTCACCGGCATCCGCCCGGACGACCTGGCCGCGCGGATCGTGGCCGCGGCCCTGGCCCAGGTGCCGCAGCTTGATCCGGCCGACATCAGCGACCTGATGCTCGGGTGCGGCCTGCCCGGCGGCGAACAGGGGTACAACCCGGCCCGCGTGGTGGCGGTCCTGCTCGGACACGATCACCTGCCCGGGACCACGGTCAACCGGTACTGCTCGTCATCGCTGCAGACCACGCGGATGGCCTTTCACGCCATCAAGGCCGGCGAGGGGGACGCGTTCATCTCCGCGGGAGTGGAGTGCGTGAGCAGGTTCGTCAAGGGCAGCAGCGATTCGCTGCCCGACACCAAGAATCCGTTGTTCGCCGATGCGCAGCGGCGGACCGAGCGAACCAGCAGCGGCGAGGCCGAACAGTCCGGCCCATGGCACGACCCGCGCGAGGACGGGCTCCTTCCCGACATCTACATCGCGATGGGCCAGACCGCGGAAAACGTCGCGGAACTGCGCGGCATCACCCGGGAGCAGCAGGACGAGTTCGGCGTGCGCTCGCAGAACCTGGCCGAGAAGGCCCTGGCTGACGGCTTCTGGCAGCGTGAGATCACGCCGGTGACGATGCCCGACGGGACTGTGGTCGCGGCCGACGATGGTCCCCGCCCGGGCACCACGCTGGAGAAGGTGGCCGCGCTGCAGCCCGCCTTCCGGCCCAACGGCACGGTCACCGCGGGAAATTGCTGCCCGCTCAATGACGGAGCCGCCGCGATCGTCGTGATGAGCGACGTCAAGGCGGCCGAGCTGGGCATCACTCCGCTGGCGCGGATCGTGTCGTCCGGGGTGAGCGCGCTCTCCCCGGAGGTCATGGGCCTGGGACCGGTGGCGGCGTCACGGCAGGCCCTGGCCAGGGCCGGGATGGCGATATCCGACATTGACCTGGTGGAGATCAACGAGGCATTCGCGGCCC
Source organism: uncultured Actinomycetota bacterium (assembly GCA_963808615.1). Lineage (GTDB taxonomy): Bacteria > Actinomycetota > Actinomycetes > Streptosporangiales > Streptosporangiaceae > Palsa-504. The sequence goes on along the minus strand of CAWEGV010000012.1, from coordinate 596,210 downwards.
AGGTCATCCCGTCCTACACCGATCTCGGCGTAGACATCGCCAAGCTGAACGTGAACGGAGGGGCCATCGCGGTCGGCCATCCGTTCGGCATGACCGGGGCGCGGATCGCCACGACGTTGCTGAACAGCCTGCAGTTCCACGACGCCACCATGGGCCTGGAAACCATGTGCGTGGGCGGCGGCCAGGGCATGGCGATGATCTTCGAGCGGCTCAGCTGAACATTCGGTGGCCAGCCGGGGTTGCCAGGTGGCCTCCGATAAGGCACGCTCAGCACATGGAGCTTTGATGGAGGTGCCCCTTGTCGCTGAGCCACTCACCGGCCCTGCACAGCAGCCTGATCGCCCGCATACCGGTCGTCACCGGCCGTGACCTCGCTGAGTGGTTCCATCGACTTGAAGCCGGTCCCGCCTTCCTGCGCCGCGAGGAGCGGGCGCACTGGCTGGCCGACGACGCCGGCATCTCCTGCGGCTACGCCTACGCGATCGTGCATGAGTACGAGATGCGCAGGCGGCTGCGCCTCAACGGCGCTTAGGCCCTTCTCTGATCACATGAGCCCTGGGTAACCGGCGTCCGGTTTCCAGGCCAGCGGCGCCGCGGGCGCGGGCGAAGACGGCATCGAGCATGGCCGGCGTGACGCGGCCGGTGAACGTGTTCTGCTGGCTCGGGTGATAGCAGCCGATGAGCAGCACACCCGGGGTACCGGGACGGGTCAGCCGAACCTCCGCGCCGTGGCCGAACGCCGGGCGCGGCCGCGGCAGCAGGAAGCCGCAGCTGTTCATGGCCGGCCAGATCGCCTGCCAGGCGAACCCGCCCAGGCACACGATGACCCGCAGGCCGGCGGCCACCAGGGCCAACTCCGCGATCAGCCACGGCGCGCACGCGTCCCGCTCGGCCGGCTCCGGCTTGTTGCCGGGCGGGGCGCAGCGGACCGCCGCCGCCATCCGGGTGCCCAGCAGGCGCTGGCCATCTCCCGCGGTCACGCTGGCCGGCTTTTCCGCCAGCCCGCAGCGGTACAGCGAGGCGAACAGGAAGTCCCCGCTGCGGTCGCCGGTAAAGATCCGGCCGGTACGGTTCCCGCCGTGCGCCGCGGGGGCCAGGCCGACGATCAGCAGCCGCGGCCGTTCCGATCCCCAGCCGGGAACCGGGCGGGCCCAGTAGCGCTCGTCGCGGAACGCGCGCCGGCGGACGACCGCCACCTGCTCGCGCCAGGCGACCAGGCGCGGGCAGGCGCGGCAGACCGACTGCCGCGCGGTGAGTTCGCGCAGCGTACCCGCGCTGCCCGCCAGTTCCGTGACGTCCCCGGCGCCGCGCGCGACCGGCGTGTCGGGACCGGCAGGATCACCGGGCCAGCGGCCCGGCGGGACCAGCCGGTCCGTGGGATGTCCGTCGTCGGCCACCGGTGCCTCAGCCGCGTGCGTCCCTGGCCAGCGACCAGGCGATACCGTCGAGGATGTCGTGCTCGCTGACCAGCACCTCGCCGAAACCGAAGCGCTGCATGACCCGGTCCAGGACGAGCGCGCCGCCACCGATCACGTCCACGCGCCCGGGATGCATGACGCCGATCGCGGCGCGGGCCGTCCGGGTCTGGGCCAGCAGGGTCCGGGTCACCTCGTGCACGTCGGCCGCGGACACGCGCGCATGGTGGATGCGTGCGGGGTCGTAGCCGGGCAGGCCCATCGCGATGCCCGCCACCGTGGTGACCGAGCCCGCCAGCCCGATCAGCGTCCTGGCCTGCCGGACCGGGATCGCCTCGGCGACCAGGTCCAGGGCCGCGTCGATGTCAGCCGTGGCGGCCGCGACCTGCCGGCCATCCGGCGGATCGCCGTGCAGATGCCGCTCGGTCATCCTGACGCAGCCGACGTCGACCGAGATCGCCCCCCGGGGCAACACTGCGCCGAGCACGAACTCGGTCGAGCCGCCTCCGATATCCACCACCAGGAACGGGCCGGCGTCGCGGGCACCGGCCAGTTCCGCGGTCGCCCCGGTAAACGCCAGCAGGGCCTCTTGGCCTCCGCTGAGGACTTCCGGCGCGATCCCGAGCACCTCCTTGACCCGGCGGGTGAACTCGGCGGCGTTGCCCGCGTCCCTGGTGGCGCTGGTCGCCACCATGCGCACCGCGCTCGCGGCCGAGGCGGAGATGACATCGGCATAATCGCGAAGCACCCCGATGGTCCGGTCAAGCGCGTCCGGTGCCAGCTGCCCGCTTTCGTCCACCCCTTGGCCCAATCGGACGATCTCCATCCGCCGGGCCACGTCGGTCAGCTCACCCCGGCCGGGATCGACGTCCGCGACCAGCAGCCGAAGCGAGTTCGTGCCGCAGTCCACCGCGGCCACCCGCCGACTCGTCGGCCTGGTCCCGTCAGTCACCGCTCACCCACGGCGCCAATGCAGGTCAGAGCCCGAAAGCCGACTGCAGACCGGCGTAGCCCTGCGTGGTGGCCAGCCGGGGTAGCCCCAGCAGGTCCTCGGCGGTGCCCAGCAGGCTGAGGTGGTTGAAGTAGTCTCCCGACCTCGTGCCTGGGATGGTGTAAGGGGACACCACGATCGTGGCGATGTGGCAGGAGGGATAGGCTTTTGAGCTGGCGTGAGCAGTGTCCCAGCAGGTCTCGCCGTTTGTCTTGTCAGCGCCGACGCCCTCATCCCAGGTGATGAAGACCACCAGCTGCCCGCTTTGATAGGCCGCCGACTGCTGAATGACCGGGATCCACTCCCGCAGCCAGTCATCACCCACCGTGGTAGAGCAGTCGTGCATGTCGTCGCACCCGCCCGGCGTGACGAAGCTGAACGCCGGCAGCCCGTCGCTGGACGGGGCCAGCGCGCTGAGGAACGCGCCGGAGTTGACCGTACCCAGCGGCACGTCCCAGCTGGAGCATTCGGCGGGCACCGGAGCAGTGGTGTAATACGGTGGCGGGGCATGCCGGACGTAGTAGAACTCACCGGTACTGCCATTGGCATTGGTGTACGAGGTGTTGTCGTAGTTTTTCTTGACGCAGTTGCCCGGCATCGCCTCGGCATACTCGCCCCACGTCCGTCCGGCACTGCCGAGCTGGGAGAAGATCGAGGCCTGCGACTGAGCACAGTCGGCGGGGGGGCAGTCCTGGTTGCTTGCCTTCCCCTGCACGGTACCCGACGTCAGCGCCAGGTAATTGGGCGTCGACGGATGCGAGTAGTTGTGATAGTTGGTGGCCAGGCCGCAGCCAGCGATCATGGTGTCATTGAGGTAGGGTGCCGAACTGTTCCCCACGATGTTGCCGTACGACTTGTTCTCGAACACGATGAACATCACGTGACTGACCATCGTCGGATGCGTGCCATCCATTGCTCCGCACAGGCTGGAGAACGACGCGTGACGCGGCGCGGGCGTGGCCTGTGCCGCGGGCAGGAAGCCGGTGACCGCCGCCGCTGCGACCAGTGAGATTACCCACGTCAGGCGATAGCCAAGCTTCATAGCGACGCCTCCCCTTTCTAGCCGTGGCCGCGTTTCAGGTTCTAACAGTCTCGCCGGGACACAGGGTCCCTGCAGCCACCATTCGCCCGCGGCCTCGAGCGCCTCACGGCCGAACGGGTTCACTCCGGGCGCGGCGAGTTCGTGGGCCATCAGCGCATGCAGGCACTTTACCCGTTCGGGCATTCCCCCGGCGGACGGGGTGCCGGGCGGCAGCGGCTCGATACCCGCCGCTCGCGCCGCCGCTTCCCGCCGGGTCAGATAGTCGTGGTGGGCCGACTCGTAGCGGTGGCGGAGCGCGTCGTCGGCGAGCCTGGCGGTCATGTCCCGCATCAGCCCTGAGGCCTCCAGCTTGCTCACGGCCGCATTCGCGCGCGGGCAGGTCAGGTAGTACAGGGTGGGAAACGGGCTGCCGTCGGCCAGCCTTGGCGCCGTCTCCGCGACGTCGGGCAGGCCACATGGGCAGCGGTGAGCGACGCCGAGCAGCCCACGCGGCGGACGGCCGAGCTGGGCGGCGATGACCGCCGCGTCCTTCGCCGTGATCACTTCGCCGGGCTGGCGTCGGCCTGTTCGACGGACTGCCACAGCTTGGCATACCAGGGCTGGGGCCCGGGCCGCGGCGGCTGGACGCCGTTGATCAGGGGGTGGCTGCCCTCGATCACGTAGCACTGCGTTCCTGGGAAGCACATGTCGAGCTCCTGGCGCGCCAGCTGCTCGATGTAGGACCGTTCGGAGAGCCTGGCCTGCTGCGCCTGCAGGTTCTTCACCTGCGCCAGCATGGTCTGCTGTTGCGCCACCAGCTGATCGATCTGCTGCCGCTGGGCCAGGTACTCCCGTACCGGATACGCCAGGCTCAGCACGACCGCGCAGATCACCACGGCCAGCGCCGCGGCCCGGCTGGTTAGCCGGGTGGTCTTGGCGGCGGCGGCCGGCCGGGACATGATCGGGTGCTAGCCCTGCCCGGCCCGCGCCGCAAAGCGCGGGTACGCGCCCGCGCCCGCATAGCTCGCCGCATCGCCCAAGAGCTCCTCGATCCGCAGCAGCTGGTTGTACTTCGCCACGCGCTCGCCACGGGCGGGCGCCCCGGTCTTGATCTGCCCGCAGTTGGTCGCGACGGCCAGATCGGAGATCGTGGTGTCATCCGTCTCACCGGACCGGTGGCTGATCACGCAGCTGAACCCGGCGCGGTGCGCGATGCTCACCGCGTCCAGGGTCTCGGTGACCGAGCCGATCTGGTTCAGCTTGACCAGCAGGGAGTTCGCGGAGCGCTCGGCGATGCCGCGGCGGATCCGTTCCGGGCTGGTGACGAACATGTCATCGCCGACCACCTGCACGCGGTCGCCGACGGCCGCGGTGAGCTGGCGCCAGCCGGCCCAGTCCTCCTCGGCCAGCGGGTCCTCGATGGACACGATGGGATAGGCGCCGAGCCAGTCCGCGTAGATGCCCGTCATCTGCGCCGAGGTCCGCGGCGTCCCCTCGAAGGTATAGGCCCCCTCGGCGTAGAACTCCGAGGCGGCGGCGTCGATGGCCAGCGCGATGTCCTGGCCGGGGGTGAACCCGGCCTTGCCGATGGCCTCCACGATGAGATCCAGCGCGGCCCGGTTGTGCTCCAGGTCGGGGGCGAAACCCCCCTCGTCGCCGACGCCGGTGGACAGCCCGCGCTGCTTGATCACGGCCTTCAGCGCGTGGTACACCTCGGCCCCCCAGCGCAGCGCGTCGGCGAACGTCGCCGCGCCGATCGGGGTGATCATGAACTCCTGGATGTCCACGTTGTTGTCCGCGTGCGCGCCGCCGTTCAAGATGTTCATCATCGGCACCGGCAGCACGTGCGCGTTGGGGCCGCCCAGGTAGCGGAACAGCGGCAGGCCGCTGGAGTCCGCGGCGGCCCGGGCCACGGCCATGCTGACCCCCACGATGGCGTTCGCGCCCAGCCGCGACTTGTCCGGGGTCCGGTCCAGGTCGATCAGCGCCTGGTCGACCAGCCGCTGGTCATCGGCCTCGTGACCGAGCAGTTCCGGCTGGATCTCGTCGATGACGCCCTGAACGGCCCGGTTCACTGCCTTCCCGCCGTAGTCCGAGCCGCCGTCCCTGCGCTCGACGGCCTCGAACGCGCCGGTCGACGCTCCGCTCGGCACGCCGGCCCGCCCGACGGTCCCGTCATCGAGCGCCACCTCGACCTCGAGGGTCGGGTTCCCCCTGGAATCCAGGATCTGCCTGGCATGGATCGCTTCAATGGAGGCCACCGCCGGCTCCTCGTTCCGTTCGTAGCACATGTTCGTAGCACATGTGCGTGTCCAACCCGCACGCTCACCCATAGTGAAGCTTAGTAGAGCGGCGATCCTTCGGTGCGCTGGCCACGCCGGGCCTGGCGCGGAAGCCACCGGCCAGGCTCAGGGTCAGGTATCGAAGGCGTACAGGTTCCCGTCCTGGTTTCCGACGTAGAGCTGGCCGTTGGAGATGGTCGGGGCCGCCCAGAAGTCGGAACCGCTGTTCGGATCCTGATAGGTCCACAAGGTGGCGCCGGTGCTGGTGCCGATCGCGTACACGGTGTTGCCCGCGCCGACGAAGGCCACCCCGGGGACAGCCGTCACCGCTCCGAGCACGGGCCCGCTTTCCAGGCAGTCCTGCCACATGATCCCGCCCGTTGCTGGCTTCAGCTCGCGGACGCTGCCCGCGCAGGCAACGCCGTGGATATGAGTCTTCCCGCCCGCTATGAGCAAGTGCTGCCCGTCATAAGCGCTAGGGGATATGTCGGCGTTTCCGCACTGCGGGCACGTTCCGCCGATATCTATCCGCTTCTGCCACAGCGGACCATGCGAAATCGCCGTGCGGTCAAGAGCATAGTAAATCCCGTTCTTGTTGGCCAGGCCGACCAGCTGATGAACGACACCGCTGATCGTGGCGGCGAACAATGTCGGCGTAGCCCCGAAGTCGCCGTCACTGATCCGCTGGCTGGGAGGTACCTGCCAGCTGCTGAGCAGGTTCAAGGAGCTATCGGTCTGCACGACAGCCTCAGCGAGCGGCTCGGGACTTTTGCACCGTCCGCCGTTGCCGGTCGCGAAATAAATGTCGCCTGTTGCGGTGTCCACGGCCGGGGAGTCCCAGACGCCGGCCCCAATGCAGCCGGCGGGCGCGGTGGCGAGCGTGTTCAAGACCGTTCCGGTCGTCTCGTCCATCCGGACCATGCCGCTGCCGATGAGCGGGCAATCGCCGAAGGAGGCAATCCCCTCGTAAATGCTGCCGTTGTACAGCAGCGGCGAGCTCCACAAGAAGGCATCAGGCGGCGTGGCCAGCGGGGTCTCCCAGATCACCGCTCCGGTCGAGGCATTGAGGGCGTAGAAGTTGCCGTCGCCGCCGCCGACGAAGACGGCCTGGGTGGGGGTGCCGTTGACCGTGATGGTGTCGACCGACGCGGTGCTGGCCACGCCCACCGTCGGCGGGTTGCACTTCGTGTCGGTGGTCTGCCCGAGGTTGGCCGACCATAGCTGGGTGCCGGTCGCGGCGTCGACCGCGTGCTCGTTGCCGTCCCATGAGCCGTAATAGACCACGCCGCCGACCTGGATGGGCTCCGCGGATATTGAGCTGCCCGCGGTGTCGGTCCACAGCTGAGTCAGGTTCGGAGCCGTTGACGGCGTGATAACCGTCTCCGCGCCGTTGTAGCCGGTCCGGGCCCCGTTATCGAGGTAGGTCGGCCAGTCCCCTGGAGTCTGCGCCTTAGCTTCGCTAAGCGGAAGCCCGGCCAGGACGACGATGACCCCGGCCACAGCGAGCAGCCGTCTGGCCATGCTGAGCATATGCCACCCCCCAATCGGCCTCCTTCGGCCGACCCGATGGATTCACGCCGACGCCAGGCCGTGGCTCTCACAGACAAGACGCCTGAGAGGGAACTCAGGATTACGCTAGCTGGCCTCGGTGATCATGGCCGCGCCGACCGTGGCGTTGGTGGCCTCGTCGATCAGGATGAGGCCGCCGGTGGTCCGGTTGCGGGCGTAGGGGTCGGCGAAGATGGGCTGGGTCAGCCGGAGCCGGACCCGGCCGACCTCGTTCAGGCTCAGCTGGGCCGCGGATTCCTCGCGGTGCAGGGTGTTCACGTCGATCCGGTAGTGCAGGCCGGTGACGACGGCCTTGACCGTGCGCGAGGTGTGCTTGACGATCAGCCGGTCGCCGGGGGCCAGCGGCCGGTCCGGGGACATCCAGCAGGCCATGGCCTCGATGTCCTGCGCGGCGGCCGGCCGGTTGCCGGGGCGGGCGATCATGTCGCCGCGGGAGATGTCCACGTCGTCATCGAGCAGCAGGGTCACCGACATGGGCGGGAAGGCCTCGGCCACCGGGACGCCGGCCGCCTCGATGCCGCGGATCGTGGTGGCCAGGCCCGAGGGCAGGTGCAGCACCTCGTCGCCCGGCTTGAGCACGCCGCCGGCCACCTGGCCGGCGTAGCCCCGGTAGTCGTGCAGCCCGGGGTCGGTGGCCGCGTGCGGCCGGATCACGTACTGCACCGGGAACCGGACGTCGATCAGGTTGCGGTCCGAGGCGATGTGCACGTGCTCCAGGTGGTGCAGCAGCGAGGGCCCGTCATACCATCCCATGTTGGCCGACCGGTCGACCACGTTGTCGCCGTGCAGCGCGCAGATCGGCACGAAGGTCAGGTCGCCGACCTCCAGCCGGGCCGCGAACGCGGCGAATTCCTCGCAGATGCGCTCGAACGCCTCGGCCCGGTAGCCGACCAGGTCCATCTTGTTCACCGCCAGGACCAGGTGCGGCACCCGCAGCAGCGTGGCCAGGAACGCGTGCCGGCGGGACTGCTCGGTCAGCCCGTTGCGCGCGTCGACCAGCACCACGGCCAGGTCCGCGGTGGACGCGCCGGTCACCATGTTGCGGGTGTACTGGATGTGCCCGGGGGTGTCGGCGATGATGAACTTCCGCCGCGGCGTGGCGAAGTACCGGTAGGCCACGTCGATCGTGATGCCCTGCTCCCGCTCGGCGCGCAGCCCGTCGGTGAGCAGGGCCAGGTTCACATAGTCCTCGCCCCGGTCCCGGCTGGCCCGCTCGACCGCGGCCAGCTGGTCGGCGAAGATCGACTTGGAATCGAACAGCAGCCGCCCGATCAGCGTGGACTTGCCGTCATCGACCGACCCCGCGGTCGCGAAGCGCAGGATGTCCATCAGAAATACCCCTCGCGCTTGCGGTCTTCCATGGCCGCCTCGCTGGTCCGGTCATCGGCCCGGGTCTGGCCCCGCTCGGTGACCCGGGTCGCGGCCACCTCCGCGATCACCTCGGCGACCGTCACGGCCGCCGACGAGACGGCCCCGGTGCAGCTCATGTCGCCCACCGTCCGGTACCGCACGGTGGCGCCGAACACCGGCTCGTCCTCGCCCCTGACCACGTACGGGCCCTCGGCCAGCAGCAGCCCGTCCCGCTCGAAGACCTGCCGCTGGTGCGCGAAGTAGATGCCGGGCAGGTCCAGGGATCCCCGCTCGATGTAGGACCACACATCCAGCTCGGTCCAGTTGGACAGCGGGAACACCCGGATGTGCTCGCCGCGGCGGATCCGGGCGTTGTACAGGTTCCACAGCTCGGGCCGCTGGCTCTTCGGGTCCCACTGGCCGAACTCATCGCGGAACGAGAACACCCGCTCCTTGGCCCTGGCCTTCTCCTCGTCGCGCCGCGCCCCGCCGAACAGCGCATCGAACCTGTGCTCGGAGATGGCATCCAGCAGCGTCACGGTCTGCAGCCTGTTCCTGCTCGCGTGCCGCCCGGTCTCCTCGGCCACCCGTCCGGCGTCGATGGATTCCTGCACCGACGCGACCACCAGCCGCACGCCGAGCTCGGCCACCCTGCGGTCACGGAACTCCAGCACCTCGGGAAAGTTATGGCCGGTGTCCACGTGCATCACCGGGAACGGGATCCGGGCCGGCCAGAACGCCTTCTCCGCCAGCGCCAGCATCACCACCGAGTCCTTGCCCCCGGAAAACAGCAGCACCGGCCGCTCGAACTCCGCGGCCACCTCCCGCATCACGTGAACCGCCTCAGCCTCCAGCACATCCAGCTGAGACAACTGGTAATCAACGTTCACCAGCGACCTCCCCGATCGCCTCCAGCAGCACCCCCGCCAGCGCGGGCAGGCACACCAGCATATCGGGCATCCGCAGCTCGGCCTGGTTGAAAGCCAGCGCCGACCCGTCGATCCGGGACGCGTGCAACCCCGCCGCCCGCGCCACCGCGACCGGCGCGGCAGTGTCCCACTCGTAGAACCCGCCCGCGTGCAGGTACGCGCCAGCCTCACCGCCGGCCACCGCGGCCACCTTGGCTCCGGCGGACCCCAGCGGCACCAGCTCCGCACCCAGCCGCGCGGACACCTCCCGGGTCAGCCGCGGCGCCCGCGTCCGGGACACCACGATCCGCACCGGGCCGCCGGCCGCGCCGCCCGCTGCCTGCCCGCCGGACCGACGTGGCAGCGTGCCGGTTATGACCGTCTCAGTACCACCACGTTCCGGGGGCGGATCGAGCGTGGACAACACCTTGCCCTGGGCAGGCAGCGCCACCGCGCCCGCGGTGAGCTCACCGGGGGCATCCCGCTCCCACAGCGCCACGTGGACGGCCCAGTCGGTGCGGCCAGGTTCGCCGAATTCCCTGGTCCCGTCGAGCGGGTCGACGATCCATACCCGGCTCGCGGCCAGCCGCGCCGGGTCGTCGGCGCCCTCCTCAGACAGCAGCACGTCCCCCGGCCGGCGGGCAGCCAGCTGCGCGCTCAGGAACTCGTGCGACAGCCGGTCGCCCGCCTTGCGCAGCACGTCCGGGTCACCCCCGCCCGCCCGCAGCCCGACCAGCCGCCGGCCCGCCTCGGCGGCCAGCTCACAGGCCAGCGCGTGATCGTCCAGCATGGACCGACCCTTCTCGTCCCCGCTTGGCTTTGATTGAGTGCTCATGGTATCCAGTAGGTCAAGTGTGAACGACGGCCCTAGGCCGCCGTGGACGGTCACGGTCAGCGCTCGGCTCAAAGACTCCCGCCAGAGGCGATTCGTCATAAGTTCCGGCCCTTTATCAAAGATTCCGCCCGTATTGCACCATAGTCACGAAACGTGATGCTCGGACAGAAAGCCGACATTCGTGTACTTAGGAGGTAATCGCCTGGTGCCCCCCAGGCGTCTACTAGCTAGTGGATGACGATTCAGAGCATCCGAGCGGGCCCTGGTGAGTCTGCACCGGGGTCCCCGCCCCCCGGACGGCCCGCTATCAGTTGGGAAGGTCATCATGGGACATCATCACCCGAAGCTGAAGGTCCGGCTCGGCCTGGCGGTCGCGGTCGTGGTACCGGCCCTGGCCTGGTCGGTGCTTCCGGCCCAGGCGGCCACCGGACCGGTGTCGAATACCCCGGCCGCCGGGACGCCGCAGCTGGTGCAAACAGGCACCACCGAGAAGGTCCGCCAGCTGGTGCCGTGCGGCGGGACGATGTACGCGGTCGGCATCTTCACCGAAATCAAGCAGGGTTCCACGACCTACGCCCGGGACAACGCCTTCAGCTTCTCGCAGACCGCACCGTTCACGGTGACATCCTGGAACCCCAACGTCAACGGCGAAGTCAACTCGGTCGCGCTCAGCCCGGACTGCTCGGAGGCCTACCTGGGCGGGGTGTTCACCTCGGTGAACGGGACCGCGGTGCACAACATCGCCGAGGTGTCGACGTCGACCGGCAAGGTGAACACCGCGTTCGGGCACAGCGCGAACGGTCAGGTGGAGACGCTGGCCATGAGCAACAGCCACCTGCTCACCGGCGGGTACTTCACCTCCGTCAACGGCAGCCCGGACAAGTACTTCGTCAGCCTCAACCCCGCCACCGGCCAGGATGACGGCTACCTCAAGCTGAACATCTCCGGCAACTACGGCAACGGCGCGACCCAGGTCTACAACCAGCAGATCAGCCGCGACGGCACGCGCGAGCTGGCCGAGGGCACCTTCACCTCGGTCGGCGGGCAGGCCAGGCGGCAGATCTTCATGCTCAGCCTGGGCAGCACCAGCGCCACGGTGACCGGGTGGACCTCGGCGGAGTTCAACCAGGCCTGCGTGCACGACGAGTTGTTCTATGTCCGGGCCGCGTCCTGGTCGCCAGATGGCAACACCGTCTTCATCGCCACCACCGGTTTCCACCTGGGCAGCACCGGGCCCAAGGCAGGCGGGCTGTGTGACGCGGCCGCGGCGTTCCCCGCGACGCAAAGCTCCGTGTCGCACCTCTGGATCAACTACACCGGCTGCGACTCGCTGTACTCGACGGCCGCCGACAGCTCCCTGGCCTACTTCGGCGGCCACGAGCGGTGGGCCGATAACCCGAACGGCTGCAACAATCCGGGCAAGGGCGCGATCCCCGCGCAGGGCATGGCCGGCCTCAACGAGGCCACCGGGGCGCTGTACACCAACTCGAAGGGCACGTCGGGTTATTACACCCGCGCCCGTGGCGAGGGCGCCGACGACATGGTGATCACCGGCGCCGGCCTGTGGATCGCCAGCGACAACCTGGACGGTGCCGCCCAGTGCGGCGGAGTAGGCAACCACGCCGGCATCTGCTTCCTCCCGTACAGCGGATAGCCGGGAACCGCCGTCGACCGAACGACCGGGTATCCCAGGAACAGGTTCTGCGCCGAGAAATCGGTCAACGGGCTGTGCCCTGGACACCAGCGGCACCAGCGTGGTCGTGAACACATGCTCGGGCGGCTCCAGCCAGCAGTGGGCGCAGGGCAGCATCTGTAAGCGGAGCCCGCGGGTCGCAGGTGAACCCGGGTGATCGTGCCCGCGCTCCGTTCCTTAGCGAGTATTCGCCTCAGGTGTGCGCAGGCTGGCGGCAGCGCTGCCTTTGGCGCGGATGAGACGCCAGGCCAGCAGCGCCCCGAGCAGCCCTCCGGCCGCCTGCATGACGATATTGGCCAGCGAGGTGTGCCGGCTGTGGAACAGGAACTTCCCGGCCGCCAGGGCCACCGCGAGCGACGCCGCAAGCACAGTCGCGGGAACTGGGCGCATGGGTGGCGTTCGAGCCAGGACGAGGAGAAAGCCGAGCGGGATGAACGACAGCAGGTCAAGGACCGCGAGCAGCCACTGGCCCCGGGTGATAGGGAAAGGAGGTTCGATATGGTCCGGCAGGTACAGGTAGGTCGCGGGGATCGACAGCGCGCCCGGACGGACGTAATCGACCGCATACCCTGGCGCGCGGACCTGCGCGCTGCGGATCTCGCCTCGCCATGGGCGGCCCCCGTGCACCTCGTCGCCGAGCGCGAGGAGCCCCTGGCTCCAGCTCCTGGTCACGTCGGTCGGGAGATGCTCGGTCAGCCGGGTCAGGCCGTCGACGTCGACGCGCAGGTTGCCTTGCTGCAGCATCAGGTTCACGGTGATCCACTGCCGCGGCTGGAGAACTCCGCCGACGGTGAACGGCGGTCCGGCGTTGCTGTCTGACGCGGTAGGGCGCAACCACACCAGCAGGCTGGAGTGATCCTGCCCGAGCGCGAAGTCGGTGTGCCAGTGGTCGCTGGCCAGGATCATCATCGGCGCGTGCTGCGACTGCGACTGCGGCTGGGCCTGCAGCTCGATCTGGACCGTGCCCGATGTGCGCACCTCTTGGAGCCAGATCGGCGTTCCAGGCGTCCGCGCGTAGTTCATCTCGCCGAACCGCAAGGACCCGTCCGCACTTCTGGTCACCTGGTTACGCACCGTTCGCGGCGGGCTCCAGGCGAACGGGAAGTACGCGATGACGATGAGCACCAGGACCGTTCCCGCCAGGGCGACACGGCAGACAGCCGGGGTGACCACCATGCGCCCGCCGGGCTGCATTCCGATCACGCGTCTGGTTCCCGCCATCTGTAGTCGGTCCTCCGGGTCGCCGAGGGCGTGGCACACTAACACTCACCACCTGTGCAGTAAACCCGAATGTTCACCAATGCGTCTGCCTTGTGTGGCCGTCACGTACGAATTCGCGGGAGCATGCCGACATCTGCATCCTGCCCTACTGACCGAGGGAGCGGAGGGCCGTGGGCACTAACGGGCCGGGCTGCGTAGCCGGGCACCAGGCCGACGCTGCCGCGCGGCTGAGGGCCAGGCTGGTCGGTATCGCCTTCGACCGGCTGACCGAAGCGGAAGTGATCGAGCACATATTCGATACGATGCAACTGAGCCGCGGCGGCTGGGTTGTCACTCCGAACATTGACATCTGCCGGCTCGCTGCGCGCGACCCGCAGCTTCAGGAGCTGGTGTCTTCCGCTTCGCTCGTGGTGCCCGACGGCATGCCGTTGTTGTGGGCCGCCGCGCTGCGCGGTGATCCGCTGGCGGAGCGAGTGACGGGCTCATCGCTGATCTACTCACTTACCGCCGCCGCCGCCGAGCGCGGACGGTCGATCTACCTGCTGGGCGGCGATACGCAGGTTCCTGCCCGAGCCGCCAGACAGCTGTGCCGCCGTTACCCCGGTCTGCTGATCGCCGGCACGGATGCTCCACCCGTCGGTTTCGACATGACCGACGGCGGAATCGACATCGTGCGGGCCAGGCTCGCCGCCACCGCCCCCGACATCGTCTACGTGGGCCTGGGGTTTCCCAAGCAGGAGCGGCTGGTCGCCCGGCTCGCCCCCGCCTTCCCCGCCACCTGGTTCATCGGCTGCGGTGCGGCGATACCGTTCGTCGCCGGCGCGGTGCCGCGTGCACCGAAGTGGATGCAGCGAGCAGGCGCGGAATGGCTGTTCCGGCTGGCGACCGAGCCGCGACGGCTCGCCGACCGGTACCTGGTGCACGACCTGCCGTTCGCGGCTCGGCTGCTGGCCGGCTGTGCCGCCGAAAGGTTCCGCCCTGGTGGCCGGTGACGAGTGGTGAGCGACGCAGTGAGTGGCGCTGAGCAGAGCCGTGCCCGTCGGGTGCTTATCGTCGCGCCCTACGCGTCCGAACGCTCCGGCGGTGCCGCCGCGCTGCCCCTCCGGCTCTTCACCGAGCTGCGCGCGCGGGCCATCGAAACCTGGCTCGTCACCCACGACAGCGCATGTCCGGAGCTGACCAGCCTGTTGCCAGCTGACGAGTTGCGGCGCGTCGTATTCGTGCCCAGCCTGCCCGGGTTCGGGTTGCTGTCCCGGTGGCGCGGCCGCCTGCCCAGCGGGTTGCGGACCCTCGCCTGGGGGATCACGCAGGTGGAACGACAGGTCGCGATGCTGCCTGTGATACGCCGGCTTGTCGATGAGCTCGCGATCGACGTGGTGCATCAGCCGATCAGCGTGTCGCCGGTCATCCCGTCTCCGCTGGCTCGGCTGGGCGCACCCGTCGTGATGGGTCCGCTCGACGGCGGGATGGAATTGCCTTCGGCGTTCGCGAACCGCGACTCGGCCGCGTATGCCCTGACCAAGGCCGCGCGTCCCATCGCCTCTCGGGTACTGAACCAGCTCATCCGCGGTCGGCTCGAGGCCGACGCAGTGCTGATCGCCAACGCGCGGACCAGGCAACTGCTGCCCAGTCCAGCCCGGGAGAACGCGATCGAAGAACCCGAGATCTGGGTCGACCTCACCGCCTGGCCGACAGCAACGGACACGGTGCGCCGATCCGGCGGCGTGGCGACGACCGCCGTAACCCGTTTTCTGTTCGTGGGCCGATTGGCCCCCTGGAAGGCCGTCGACATCTTGCTCGATGCCTTCGCCGAGGTCCGCGCAGATGTCCCGGCCCACCTCGACGTTGTCGGCGACGGCCGGGAACGAACCCGGCTGGCCGCACAGGCTCGTCGCCTTGGCTGCGACGCGGACGTGACCTTCCACGGCTGGCTCGGTCCGCAGGACTGCGCGCGGCAGATGCGTGACTGCGATGTCTTCGTCTCCGCCGCGCTGCAAGAGGCCGGCGGGATGGCTGTGCTGGAAGCGATGGCCACCGAACGACCCGTGGTGGCTACGGCGTGGGGCGGTCACCTGCGCTCGGTCACCGACGCTACCGGCATCCTGGTCGACGTGTCATCCCGGAACGCGCTGGTCCGCGGTCTGGCCAGGGCGATGACGCGGTTGGCCCGAGACCCTGATCTGCGCTCACGGCTAGGGGCGGCCGGACGGCGCCGGGTCGAAGAGCTGTATGACGTGAACGTCCTGGTCGAGCGAAGACTGCAGACTTATGATCAGGTTTGCACTGCCCGGCGCGGGCTGAGCAGTAAGCCCTGATGCGAAACGCCACGCGTTACGCTGCCGAACAAAGGCGATACTTGAACTGAGCTAAGGGAGCATGCTGTGACATCAAGGAAATTGGCTGGCCAGACAGGGAAAGGGGCAGTAATGCCTCGTTACCTGCTTGCGGCCGTATGGCCCGCTGGCCAGGCCGCAATCGTGGCCGCGACCGTGAAGGCGGCGCGCCGGGCGTCACGACGCCAAGCGGGCCGCGCCTTGTCCGTTAGCCTTTATCGCCCCCATAAGCATGATGCCTCATGGCCCGGTCTGATCAACGGCGCCTTCCGGTTTGGTTCGGTGCTGGTCGGCCCGCCCGGCGTGAGTGGACGGGCCGGACGAGAAGCCCGCCGCGGGCTGCCCGGCCCGGCCACGCTGCCTTCCTGGGTGCCGGACCTCATCAGGCTCGGCGCCATCGCCGGTGCCGGCGGAGCGCTGACCTACGAAGCGATGAGGCTGCTCGGGCCGGCGGTCATCAACCACGGCCCGGCGATCGACGAAGCCATCGTCCGCTGGACCGACAGCCATCAAGTGGACAAGTGGGCAGCCGTCACGGAAAGGCTCGGCAAGGTAGGTAATACCTGGACGACCTGGGGCGCGGCCGGTACCGCCGCGATCTGCCTGGCCATGGGATGGAAGGAGCACAAGTGGCTTCCGCCTGCCGCGCTGGGGAGCGCGATCTTGGTTGACCACTATGTCACCCTCGCGCTCAGGCGCAAGTTCCGCCGGCCCGGACCGCCGAACAGCCCCGGCGGCACTTACCCGTCCGGTGGCTGCGATCGAGTGGTCCTTTTCTACGGACTGATCGCTCACATGCTCTGGCGGGAGTTCAGCGGAAGCGAGCCAGGGAAGGTCTACGCCATAGGAACGGTAGCTGCCCTTTCCTTCAATGAGGCGTACAGCCGGGGATATCTCAGCAAGCACTGGTCTAGCGATATCGTCAGCGGACTGCTCTATGGTGCATTGCTGCTCGCACCATTCATCGCCGCGGTGCGACTGATCGCAGGACCGCCGGCCGTATCGGCCGGGCGGGCGAGCGGGCACTGACCAGCGCATCCGGCACTCGCGTCTACTGGCCAGCCTGAATCGACCGCCACGCGCCGGTGGTTGTGCCGTTAAACTGCCAGTCCTCGCACAGGCCCGCCGAACCGCCGTCCACCCACCAGTAGTTCCAGATCAGCACCGGCGCACCGATGACGGCCGGCAAACCCTTCAGGTAGGAGTTGTCGGCCAGCAGCGACTGCTGCCGGGTGGCGTTACCGTTCGCACCGCACGTGCCGAGGCCGTACTCGGCCAGGCCGATGGGCTTGCGGGTCGGCTGCACGCAGCTCAGCCAGGTGGTCCAGTCGTCGCCGTTCTGGCCGTTGGGCAGATCCTGCCCGTTCGGCTTCGACTGATAGTGGTCGGCCAGGTAAAGATCGGTGTACGCCGGCGGCGGGATAAAGGAGCAGTCGGCTCCCGGGTAGCCCGGCCGGTACTGGGAGGTGGCCGCATCGTCCGCCACGAACACGTTCGGTGCGTCCCCCGAGGCCTGGCGGATCAGCGTTGACTGGGTCTCGAACTCGGCGACAAAGTCGGCGCCGGACGCGAAATGCGCTTCGGGCTCCTGAAAAAAGATCATCACCACTGACCGGCTGGCGGGAATCGACGATACAAAACTGGCCACGTTGGTGGTCGGCGTCTTATAGGCGACCAGGCACACCACGTCTTCCGGCAGGCTGGCACACGTGCTGCCCGTATAGGACACGGGCAGGGCGTGCTGGTAGAAGATCTTGTCAACCTGCAGCGACCCGATCGTGTCGTTGGCGGTCATCCAGTTGGCCGCCGCGCCGGAACTGCCGGCGTCGGCACCGATCAGCATCGCTGCCCGGTAGGGCCAGAACTGCACCTCGTCCATGCGCACGACCTCGCCGGCCCGGCCGCCGGAATATGCCACCTCAGGGGACCCGAGGACATAGGCCGCGGTGCTCGGCATGGTGATGACATCGCTGGCGTACTGCCAGCCTCCGGAGCCGCTCAGCTGCACCGGCGCACTGTGGGTCCAGCCCAGCCGCTGCCCGGCCGAGTCGTAGGCCAGGACGCCGAACGTGACCGACCGGCCGCTTTCCGCAGGCACGTTGAAATAGGCGCCGATGCGGTACTGCTGGCCTGCCGTGACGTCGATTCGCCGGCTGCGGCTGAGGGCGAACGAGCTGACACCGGTCGTACTGAGCACGTCCTGCAGCGACGCGCGATGCAGGAACGAGGTGCCCGATTCGGTGCTCAGCGTCGCGTTCGTGACCGGTACCCAATCGCCCACCCCGGTTCCAAACTCCGAGTCGGCGTAGCTGACCAGGTTCGCTCCGCCCAGTGAGCCTTGAGTGGACGGGCCGGGATGGGGTGGCGTGGTCGGTGTCGGTGTCGGTGCCGGTGCCGGGCCTGAGCAGCCGCTGGCCAGAAGGGCCAGCATCACGCCTAGAGCCATCGTGTATCGCCGCAGCCTGGTCGCTACGGTACGTCGTTGCCGCCTCGCCACTGCCCTGTCCTCTTCCCGTCCCTTCCGCGCCAGCGCCGGTGCCAGCCCTACCGCGATGTGGGCTCGGCCGTGCCCCGGGATGGCTTGCCGTCCTGGAGGTGCCGGGCGAGCACGGGCAGCAGCCACGTGTCCACCCTGCCGTTCCTCGCACCTGCCTCGGCCTGCCTGTCATGCAGGTAGCGCGTGCCGATCTCGATGAGGTAAAGCACGGCGACCAGCCGGGCCGCTGCCCGATCGAGGCCGAGTGGGGCGAGGATACCCGGCGCGCTGGCCAGTATAAGCTCAGTCGCCGGCTCCGCGGCCATGCCGCCGCGGAGCGCCTGTTGCAGGGCGTAGTGCACGGCGTCGTAACCGACCGGGACGCCGGTCTCGAACCGTTCCCAGTCCCATACCAGCGCCCGCCCCTGCGAGATCGTCATGTTCCAAGGTGCCCAGTCACCATGCCAGGAGCCGAATCGGAGAACCGTGTCGCCGGCTTCGGCCTCGGCGCGGCTGAGCGCCCGCAGCAACGCGGCGGCGGCGTCACGCTGGCCAAGTGCGCGCAGCCGCGGCCGCAGGTTCTGCCAGTACGGGCTGGCCGCCGCCGGTATGACGGTTACGCCGCGGACGGCGGCCAGTTCCGCCATGGCGCCGCTCAACTCGGCGAGGTCACGAGCTCGTCGGCCGCGCGGGAACGCCTGCTGAACCAGGATCTCGTGGTCATGCCACTGCCCGTGCCAGATCAGCCGGGGGACCGCCATCTCGCTCAGTGATGCACCGTCAAGGAATGCCAGGGCCGCTGCCTCGGCGCGAACGAGGCCGCACGTCAGCGGGTCGACGCCCACCTTGACGAAGCCGATGACCGTGCCGTCTGGCGCGAGTGCCTCCAGGATCGGCTTGCGGTTGGCGCGCGCTGGTCCGATGAGGAGGCTCACTGCGATGTCATGAGCGAGCGCCGCGCTCAGGCACCCGGTCAGATCGTCACCGGTGGCTTCCCGCTCGATCCTGACCCGATGCGGCAGCACCTCGGCCAGGCCGAAGCGAGCCCCCACCGCCAGCAGATCCAGTTTCCGCCGGTCCCATGTGGTCGCTGACGCCTTGTAGTTGCGAAACGCGGACGCGGCCACCCGCCACGGCCTGCGGGGCAGCAGCATGACCGCCCGGCGTTCGCTGGGAACGATGACGAACTCACTCGCGTGGCGGCTGTCAGTGGCGCCGTGCCGCCAGCGTCCGCACCGCGTCACGCGGGCCGGCGGGGGCCACAGCGTGGATAGCACCTGCCACAGGTAGCGGCCGCGTTCTCCGTCAGAGACTGATGGCATGTGCGACGGCGTCGCCTGCGAACTCAGCGTACCCATTGCGGTGACCGGCCGAGCAGGCTGGTCAGCCGCTCGTTGTGTGGCTGGTAATGCTGCTCGAGCATGCGCCGGGTATCCGCGGCCATCGGGGAGCTCGGCCGCGCGTTGTGCTGGTCGAAGTCCGCCGGCTCGGCTGGCCGGAGGCCCAGGAACTCCAGGAGATATTGGTACTCGGCCGCCGGCTTGGCGAAGAACGCCTCGCTCTCGATGATGTGCACCTGGGAGCGCGGGAAGTGCGCGAACACCCTTTCAAGCTGATCCGCATAGTGGCCGCGGTGCCGGTAGGAGTGGTGGCGGTGCGGGAAGCTCTCGTATCCGGGGTCGGCTCGCATCCGGTCGATCTCGCCGATCAGCCGGTCGTCTTCCAGTTCGAGCGCCCGCTCGAAGGTCTCCCATTCGAAGCTGCGGGCGTACTCGTGCTTGTGGGCGGAGAACGCGCGTTCGACCGGGTCGCGGAGCATCACGACCAGCTTCACATCAGGCAGGTCGCGCCCGATCCGCTCCATGGCGAACGGGTGGTAGAGGTAGTATCCGCTGGCTTCGAAGGCGACCGGATCACCGCATCCGGCCCTCCTGCGACGCGCGATCTCCTCGACGGGAAAATGACCGCGGTACCAGTCCGGGCCGCGATAGTAGTTCAGGTCGAAGTAATTGACCCCCTTGTGGAACGCCGGGTGCACGACTTGCGGATGAGCCGCGAGGGCACGGAACAGCGATGTCGTTCCACACCGTTGCGCGCCGATCATGAGGAAGGCGGGCTTGAGGCGCAGGGGGGCTGTCGCTACTCCTATGCGCAGGTAGGCGCGGCGGCCGGCATGCTTCAGCGGCTTGGGGGCGGAATTGAACAGCGATGTCATGAAGTCCCTCCTAGTCGGTCCAGATGCCTGCCGGCTACCGCCCCGCTGTCAGGGCCAGCCCCAGCGCTGTCGCAGTGGAATGCCGAATTCGTCCTCGACGCCGGTAATTTCCGGCTCGAGCTGATCGCGGACGAACGAGACATCCTCCGCCGACATCACCGGCCGTTCCTGGCCGAGCGGCTTGTACAGCGCGCGCTGCACCACGCCCGAACGCTTGACCCGCCCGACCAGTTCGGCGCCGTCGTGGCGTCGCGTCCAGTCGGCGGCCTGCTGGATGAGCATCGCCAGCGGAAGCCATCGTGCTTTGCTGGCCGACAATTTCGCCTGCAACTGGTCGGGCGGCACGGCCTGGCGTTCGATGCCTAGCCAGTCGGTGACGTCGTCGAGATAAGCCTGGGGGTCGGCTTCCAGGTCGTCGAACACGGCGACATGCAGGGATTTCATCTCGAAGTAGCGCAGATAGCGGCGCAGATTGGTGGCGTAGCGTCCCTCGTCCATCAGCTCGGGTGACGCCTCGGCGGTTTCCCGGAAGCTGGGCCGCGCCAGCCCGTGCTTGCGGAGGTAAAGATAGGACGAGAACGCTCGGTCGGCAGGGTCCCGCAGCGTGACCGCGAACCGCACGTCGGAGCCGAGACTGTCGCGGATCCGCTGCGGCGCCTCGGGGCAGAAGAGGTAGTCGGGGCTGACCTCCCCGACCACCATATGCTCTGGCCGTGCGCCGCTGAACTGCGCGCGGTACCAGTCCAGCCCCCGGTCGTAATACCTGCTGAAGAAGTACAAATCCTTCGCCTCGGTCAGGTAGACCTGGGGGTGCTGAACGAGAACCTCGTGCAGCCAGGTGGATCCGGACTTGCCCGGCCCGATGTACAGGAAGTTCGGCAATGTGGCAGACACAGCAACCACCGTCCTATTTGTCACTTCTGTCCATTTCTTTGCCGTGCTCCCGGCAGGCCGTCGGCTCCCCGTGGGACCGAACGCCCGGCCGTGGCCGAAGGCCGCTGGTACCACGTCTCGCCGTTGACGTGATGCACTCCTTGCGGGCGGAATCGCCTCTGGAGCACCGACACGCCAGGCATCACGGAAAGCCGCAGCACGCCGCGGAACCGCCACAGCCCGACGGCCAGCAGTACGCATCCTAGGGCCACGGCCGCGACCGACACCGCAGCGTGGCGGCCGAGCAGGGCTCGTGCCGTGAACGGCACGACCAAGAAGCTGAACGTGGTCAGCGCCATGGCGATGAGAGACCCGCGCCCGAACGGATGCAGCTTCATGGTCACGGCGATCTGCGTCAGCGGCATCAGGTTGGTGACCCCGAAGGTGATCGCCCAGCCGAGGGCGGCGCCGGTGATGCCGTATCTGGGAATGAGGTACAGGTCGAGGCCGACGTTCACCACCACTGCCAGTATGCCGTTCATGAGGCTCCAGCTGCTCCGGCCGCTGGTGACCAGGATCATGTCGACCTGACCGCAGCCCATCACCAGCAGCATGGCGCAGCTGAGGATCACCATCACCGTGTCGCCGGCCCGGTACGAGCGGCCGAACACGGTGAGGATCTCCGCTCCGTAGACGATGCACAGCAGGTACAGCGGCCAGGTCAGCAGGATCAGCCAGGCCGTCGTGACCTTGTAGACCAGGCCAGCTCCCCGCCGGTTGCCGACGGCGAACAGTTCGGCGAACCACGGCTGCGCGGCCCAGTTGATCGCGGAATTCGCGAATTGTCCGGCTACGAGGAACCGCGTCGCGGCGGTGTAGACCGCGGCCTCGGCCGGACCGCGCAGGATCGCCACGAGCACGATGTCGAACCGCTGAATGATGATCTGGGCGACCGACGCGAGAGCCCGCGGCGCGGTGAACAGCCAGAACCCGCGGGTCGTCATGGTCAGCGCCCTGGCCCCCCCGGTCCGGGCGACCTTCGGCCGGGTGCGCTTCCGACCCGCACCGGCCATGCGGGATGCCGTGCGCCGCCGGATGCGGCTCAGCCACAGCCACGCGATGATCGCCGCCGGGACGTAAGGCACCGACCACAGCGGCGCGAGCAGCGCCGCGCTCCCCGCGACAACCGCCACCACCACTCCGAGCAGCTGGCCGATGGACCGGCCGAAATTGTCCACGAAAACCGTCGGCCGCATGTCACGATAGCCGCGGGTGGCGCCGAGGATCCCGTCGAGCAGCGCGGCGAACGGCAGTACGAGCCCGAAGGCGCGCAGCGTGTCCGCCACCATGGCCGGAGTCGCGCCCGACTGCCCCAACTTGCCGCTGAGCGCCAGATGGGCCAGCGGTTCCGCGCCTAGAAACAACCCGGCGGCGACCGTCACCGACACCACGGCGACCGGGATCAGGGCCGCGCGGATCATGAGCGGGATCTTCTCCGGCTGGCCGAGCGAGCGGAGCCGCGCGATGAAGTTGACCGCCCCGACGTTCGCGCCAAGCCCGGCCACCGCCCTCACGATCAGGAACAGTGAGATCGCGGTGAAGAAGGCGCCCGCCACGGGCTTGTCGAAGTGCCTGGTCGCGAGGGCGGTGACGACGATTGTGGTGAGCCCGGCGACCGCCGCGCCCGCCATGTTCAGGGCACTGCCGCGTGCCACGCCAGCCAGGCGAGCCTGGCCCGCACCCTCCCTACCACCCGGGTCCAGTGGGCGCGGGGCCGGACGGTCCAGGTCCAGCTCTCGCTCCCACACCCACGTCAGATGGGCATCCGCGCCGATCATCTAGGGCGTCTCTGGTGGCGCAATGCGCAACAGCCTGTCATTATTCCACAGCAGAGCGTAGGCGAGCATGGTGAAGGTCAGCGGAGCGCCGTTGGCCTCATAGGCCACCATGTAGACGAATGTCAGCAGCAGCACCCCCACGCCTGCCAGGCCGTAAGGGGTGAGGTCACGCCGGAACCGCCATGCTCCGTAGGCGAAGAAGCCGAAGTACAGCGCGGCACCGACGAAGCCCGTGGTGATCAGCAGCATCCACAGTTGCCCGTTGCCGCCGATCGTGACGTTGCCACACGAGGTGCATTCCGCCGACTTGCCGACAGCGATCGACTGTACGCTTCCCTCCTGGTGACGAGTATCTCCATATCCGATGATGGGCGACGCTTCGGCGTCTTGGAGCGCGGCGAGTGAATTCGAGGTCCGGACCGCATCGCTGTTGCCGTGTTGCAGACGCTGGGTGATGATGCCCTGCAGCGGGGTTACGGCGACCAGCAGGACCGCCAGGGCGATCCCGCCGAAGAGCATGCCCAGGAGGGCGATCCGGCCCCGGGCCGCGAAACGTAGCGCCAGGTAGCCGATGGCCACGAGCAGGGCGAGCCACAACCCCCGGTCCAGGGAGCGGACGATGGGCACGAGCACGAGGACCAGCGTGGCCAGGGCGATCATGCGCTGCCGGCGCGTGCCGTACACCCACCAGCCGACCACTAGCCAGGGCAGCAGGAGCCCGAGTGCGTTGCCCCACTCGTTGGTATAGGTGAAGGGGGCGTCCGGGCGGCCCGGCACGCCGCCGATGATGTTCTGGATCTGGGCGAAGCTGGGGTGCATCAACGCGGCCAGCAGGTTGTTCTGCTGCAGATGTTTCGGGATCACCGCGGCGAGCGGCGAGGTGAACGATACGTGCGGGGCCGCCGTGCCGGCCAGGCCCCCGACGGTGGCGTAGATCGCGACCAGCCCGAGCATCCAGGCCAGCCGCCGCCGGGGCAGTTCCTCCTCGGTCAGGTTCCCCGCGTACAGCAGCAGCACGGTAGCTGCCGCGTACTGCAGGGCGCGGACGGTGTAGGAGATCAGCCGGTTCGACACCGGGGACTGAAGCGTGTCCGGGGCGGTCAACGCGATCGTGCTGAGGCTGAGCGCCACGATGAGCAGGAACAACAGCCACAGCATGTACCCGGGCGGCTTCCTGATCGGCCGGCCGGAGGCGCGCCACCTGCGCATCCGGCTGAGCATCGGGATGGCGAACAGGATGAGGATGTAGTCCTCCATGCCCAGCATCCACCAGAGCGGCCAGCCGATCAGCAGCGTCGAGATCGGCCAGGCGGGATGATCCGCGAGCCAGCCGCGAACAGATCTGCGGCGGGCACCATGCAGGCCGGTGCCCGCGGGGAGCGGTTCGCTCCAGGGCGCTGCGCCGCGGCCGTTGAGCCGAGTCCGCTGCATGGTCATGGCTGTCCCCCAGACGTTTTCACCTGGGTTCCTTGCGGGGCCAGGATGATCCACGTCGGGCCGGGCTTGAGTTCTATCGGCGACCCGTTCTTGTCGAAGTAGTTGGTGACGTCGGCCAGGCCGCGCTTGGCCCAGGTGCCGTTGACCGCCATGTCGCCGGAGACCACTTCGACGCCGCCGGTGCCGATGACCTCGGCGCTCGGCGTGGTGATGCCCAGCTTCTGGTCCACGAACACCGACTTGTACGGGACCGTCTGGATCACCAGGTTGGCGATCTGCGCGGCCGGGCCGCCGGATTGCGACCAGAGCCCGGTGCGCTGATCGTAGGTCCAGGTCTGGGTGCCGGCACCGGGAATGGTGAGCTGAACCGAGGTGGCGTGCCATGTCCCTGTCGAGGCAAGCTCGTCAGAGGCGCTGGCACTGGCGGCCCGGAAGCTGAACAGGGGCGGTGGCGGCCCGTCCTGGGCCGCCGTCGCCATCGCCTGGGTCGAGGCGGTCAGCCCCTGCGGCGTGGATGTGTAGAGCGAGGGATACCGCGAGCCGTCCAAGTCGGTGACCTTCGTCTTGTCCAAGATCTTGACCGAGGGGATGCTGCCGCCGTCATACCCGAACAGCGGGTGGAGAACGGACAGCACCGGGCCATCGGCCGGCTGCGTGGTAGTGATCGGCCCAACGCCCGTGGCAGCACGCGACTGGTAAACGGCGATGTACCGCGGCGGCGTGGTGATCTCCTCGAATACCACGTCGGCGGACCCCAGTCCTTGCGGGCTGGGTCCGGCCACGACCAAGGCGACAGCCGGGTGGGAAGCATCGGCCGCGCTGATCGCGGGCAAGCCGGTGAGCGGTGCGGTCGGCCGGGCCGAGCTGTCGCCCGCGCCCCCTGGAGCGGGGCTACTGGAGGCGGCAGCGGGCGAGGACGCTGGGCCCGTACTCACCGGGCTGGCTGGGCCCGGGCTGCACGCCGCGACGGCCAGCCCGGTGAGGGCCGCGAGCCCGGCCGCCGCGGCCATCCGTGCCGCAATGATCGAATGCCGATCCGGCGGTTGCGCCGGCATGTGGCACCTCCTGAACCTGAACCGTCGTCAGTTTCGGTGCACCGTGCCGGCCGAGTCACCCTGGTCCGCTCGGTCCCATGCCGATCTGCCCAGGCCCATCCGGTCCTGCGCAGATCCCGCCGGCATCGTGCGTCCTGGCGCGACGGCGACGTTGCCGTTGGCGGTCTCCTGGGCGGAATCCAACTGCGGCTGCTCTTGCCAGGTCTGCCGGCCGCGCCGCTTCGCACGGCTTGGCGGGCACACCACGGCGCCGAGAACCGGGGTACGCAGCACGCGAAGGCGGCGGATGGCGTCGAGGGCTTCGGCGCGGGTGGAGCGTGACGCCTCCACCACGAGGAGGGCGCCCTCCGCGGAATCGGCGAGCACGAGGGTGTCCGCTTCCTCCTCCGCCTGAACTTCGATGATGATGTACTGGGCGTTACCGCGAAGCTGTGACACGAGCCTCTCAGCTGCGGCCCACGGCAACGGCGCGGTGGTAAAGGACGTATCCGTCCCCGGCGTGACCACGGTCAGCCCGGGCACCGCAGCGGCCTTCCGGCGAACCGCACTCAGCGGCGCGGCGCCACTGAGCAGATCCGACAGTCCGGGGCCGTCTGTCGCCCCGAGCAAGGCCCGCGGTGCCGCGCTGTAGGAGTCGGCGCAGACCAGGACGGTGCTCACCCGGGTTCTGGCCAGGCCGACCGCCAGGTTGGCAGCGACCAGGCTGCCGGCCGGTCCCGGCGAGACGCCGGCGACCAGCACGACATGTTCGCCCTCGCCGAGGTCGGCCGCCACCGCATGCGCGAGTTCGATGAACGCCTGACCAGACCGGGACCTGGGCGAGACCACCGCCGCCCGCTCGGCGAACGACTTGTCCGGCACGGTGAGCATGGCCGGCACCCCGAGATACCGGTCAACGTCGCGAGCGGTACGGATCCGCTTGTCCCTGCGGTCCCACGCGAACGCGAGGATCAGCCCGATGACCAGTCCGATCGCCAGCCCGCTGGGCAGCACGATCTTCTTGTTCGGCGAGGTGGGGTTGTTGCCGGCCGGCGGCACCGCGTTGGTGATGACGGACCCTCCGGAGTTGCTGGCCGCTTCGGAGGTCAACGTCGCCACCTGGCCGGTCAGTTGGTTGATCTCGCTGTTGTCCGCGCTCAGCGCGGTCTGCGCGCTCGCCCTGGTGGCCGAGTCGCTCGGCAGGGATGCGATCGTGGAACTCAGCCCGGAAGCGGTTTTCTCCAGGGCAGTGATCTTCGGTTGCAGGATCGCGAGCTGGGTGTTGATGTACTGGGCCGACTCGGTGTCGCGGTTCTGCAGGTACGCCTTGGCGAACGCCTCTGCGCAATCCGCCGCGACCCCTGGCTTCGAGGCGGTGCAGTGGATCTGCAGCACCTGAGAGTTCGGCGGAACCGTGACTGTCACCTGGCTGGCCAGCGCCACCGGGGACAGCGGACCGTGCAGCGCCTTCGCCGCGATCTGCGCCACCTGGTTGGACACCACCACCACGGCCTCGGTGTCCAGGTTGACCGTGGCCGAGCTGGTGCGGCTATTCGCCACCTGGTTGCCCTGATCCGCAGCCGTAGGCGTCACAAAGACCGAGGCTGTCGCGGTGTATGTTCTCGGCGCGGCCTTATAGTAGACGGCCGCGCCCAGCAGGCACAATATGGTGACGCCTATCCAAACCCACCAGCGGCGGCGCAGCACGCCGAGGTAATCCGAGGGCTCAAACTGATCTGGTCCGTGGGAGAGGCCCACCACGGCCACCTCACTCTCTCGATCCTCGCCCGTTGGGCATTCGTGGTACGGCGCTGGCGGCAGTAGCCAACACCGTACCCGGTCCATTCCACGCCGGTACGGCAGCCGACTTATCAAGGGCTGCGGTCACAGGACTAATACGCACCACTACCCTTGATCACAGCCGACAGGGTCTTCCAGAGAATCTGCAGGTCCAGAATAAGCGACCAGTTCTCCACGTAGTGCAGGTCCAGCCGAACGGCTTCGTCCCACGGCAGGTTCGACCGTCCGCTGACCTGCCAGAGGCCGGTGATACCCGGTCGTACCGCCAGCCGTCGCTGTACGTAATCGCCGTAGAGGGCGGCCTCCTCCGGGAGCGCGGGACGCGGCCCCACCAGGGACATCTGACCCACCAGCACGTTGACCAGTTGCGGCAACTCATCCAGCGACCAGCGGCGCAGCCGGGCCCCTGTCCGGGTGATCCGGGGATCCTTCCTTATCTTGAACAGGACGCCATTTCCCTCATTGCGCGCGGCCAGCTCGGCCAGCTGCCGTTCCGCATCCGGCACCATCGTCCGGAACTTGTACAACCGGAACGGCTGGCCGTCTTTGCCCATCCTCATCTGCTGGAATATAACGGGGCCGCCGTCCTCGAGCCGCACCATCGCCGCGATGGCCAGCAGCAGCGGCGCGAACAGGACCAGCGCGGAGGCCGCGACGGCCTTGTCGAACACGCTCTTGAGCGCCTGCCTGACCCCGGCCAGATCCGGGTGATCCACGTACAGCAACGGCAGCCCGGCCACCGCGCGGACAGCGGTCCGCGGGCCCGCGACGTCCAGCAGCGCCGGCGCGAGGCACAGCTCGGTTCCGGTCTTCTCCAGCTCCCAGGCCAGCCGCCGCAGCGGAATCCCGTTCAGCTCCGGACAGGAGAGCACGGCCACCGTATCGGCGGCCAGCAGGGAGACCGACGCGGCCACATCAGAAAGGCCGCCATAGACCGGGACATCTGCGATCGTCGGTGGCCGACCGGCCGTTTTGTCGGCCAGGCAGGCGGCCACGACGCAAAGGCCGTGGTGCGGGTGGCGGCGCAGCTCGGCAATGAGGGCGGCCACATCCTGCGAATGGCCGACCGCGATCACGCGCCACATCCGCTTGCCTGAAGCCCGCATCCGGTGCAATCGCTTGCGCATCAAGTACCGGCCCGCCACGTCGAGCGTAATGACGGCCGGCAGGGCGACGAACATATAGCCGCGAGAGAGCTCGGCCCTGGCCACGTAGGACCCGATCGCAACCATCACGCCGAGGCCGAGGCCCGCGTTGACCACCCTGCGAAACTCGTCCGCGCCAATGCCGATCAGCCGCGCATCGTATCCCCTGGCCAGCGCCACCGCCGCGATCCAGATCGCCGGTAGCCACAAAGTGAACCAAAGGTAGAAGACAGGTGTGTGGTCGTGACCATACCGGGCGGCCAGGGCGATCAGGCCCGCGCCCAGTGCAGCGCAGGCATCGATGGCCATCACAGTGTGCAGGTATCCCGCAGCCCAGTTCCTTGCCCCCAGCGCCGTCTCCTCGGCAGCCGGCGCGCTGATGCCGCTGCGCGGGCTGGCGGCTACATGCTCCTGCATGTACCGACTCCCCAGGCCGAGGGCGGAGGTTTGCAGCGCGAGTAAGTCATCGGCCAGAACATAGCTTGTCTGACGAACAGGCTGCCGACACGGGCCGCGGCGAACGGCTCCGGCCGGATCAACCAGCGTGTCGTGCCTGCGAGCGCAGCAGGAATCAACATGTTCCCCATCCCTGTGGGCAATGCCCGACATGTCCCCACAATTTCTCACGTTAGCCGATCCCGGCTGCGATCCTTACACAAGGCAGACGCATAGGCCGATACGGCGGTTTACGTGACGGATGGTGCGCGTTCATCTGCCGCTGACCGTCCGGGGTAAGCGCCTTCCTACATAAACGGTAGAGATTATGTATTAAGATT
Organism: uncultured Actinomycetota bacterium; assembly: GCA_963808615.1. Taxonomy (GTDB): domain Bacteria; phylum Actinomycetota; class Actinomycetes; order Streptosporangiales; family Streptosporangiaceae; genus Palsa-504. Next base: position 566,998 of record CAWEGV010000012.1, on the reverse strand, counting down.
GAATGGCCGTAGGAAATCCGAACATGACATCCGGCCTTCTTGAGCTTATTCCGCGGCGGCGGGGACCGCCTCGGGTTCATCTTCGGTAATCTCTACGTCCCCGGCGATGCATCGTTTCGGCATGACGTAGAACCCCTGCTTGTCGGAGTAAGCATGGGGCGTTGCCAGCGCGAAGACCACTCCGGCCGCTTCCAGCAGCGCGAACAGTAGCATACCTGCCACCTGCCCGGCATACAGGACGGCCTTGCGCAGCGGGCTGACCCGCACCACGCGGGCCCTCAGAGCGATGTGCAGGCCGATGACGTAGATGACGATGTAGCAGGCGAAGGCGACATTGCCGATCGCCTGGATGGCCCCCACGGCACGCCAGCCCATGGCGACCTCGATGTAGGTGTACACGATCGTGACCCAGCTGACCGACCACAGGGCGGTGAAAATGCCCAGCGGCAGCCGCAGCCGCCAGGATACCGGCGCGTGCCGCACCGTCTTGATCAGGCCCCGGTACCAGCGGCGCCGCTGGCGGACGAAATCGATGATCCGCCCGGGGGACTGCTCCACCATGTACCCGTCGACCCACCGGCACCGGACTCCGCGCCCGGCCAGGATCAGGGTCCAGAACGCGTCCTCGGTGATGGAGCCCTCCGGGCCGACATCGAACCCGGTCCGCCTCTCCACCGACTGGCGGACCAAGATGAACGATCCGTGGAATCCGACCACCGGCAGGTGCCATACCCGGTTCTGCAGGTGGAACCGGCCCGCATCATCGCCGGTCCGCACGCTATCGGCCAAGGTGAAGAACGGGTGCGCGCGCAGCGAGTGGAGATAGACGATGGTGCCCTGGCCGACCCGGTACTGACCGGTCGCTTCCTCCTCGCCGACCGCCTGGTAGATTCCTCGGACCACCGACTGGGTCAGATGCGATTCCTCATCGCAGTGGAATACCCATGCGTCTTCGGGCAGGCCAGCTGACTGCTCCACCGCGTACTGCAGGGCCCGCGCCTTCCAGCGGCTGCCGCGCTGTGTGAAATACCACGAAGGGACCACCTTCTCGGTCACCTCCGGGGGCAGGCCGTTCTGCGGGGTCTCGGTGATCACCTCGATGGCGTAGGGGAACAGCGGCACCGCGGCCATCGTGCTGATCACCGACTGAACCGCGGAGCAGAGCACCGCGTTGTTGGTGCCGCGCGTCACGTACCGGAACACCACCGTGTTCGGCAGCGGCTCGGCATCCGGGCTGACCGGCACCGCCTTGCGCTGCATCAGCATGCCGGCCAGTCCGGCCACCCCGAGGATGACCGGCACGCACCACAGGAGCTGGCCCACCGTGCTGATCACCCGGACCGGCCCGGGCGGCGGCAGCTGAGCATGCTTCCAGGCCCAGTCCTGAAGCAGGTACAACCCCGCCAAAGCCGCGCCGAACACACAGGCCACCGCTGCCACCAGCGGCCAGTCCCGGGGAGCCTTCGCAGGCACCGGCAACTGCTCCGGGGTCGACTCCGCAGTCGGCAGGGCGCCAGCGGACATTAAGACTCACCCATCCCTTCCTCCGGCTTGTTCCAGCTCGTCAAGACCAGCCGGGATCTCCGGACGCTCTCCTGCCCGCCAGCGGGTGGCAACAGCCTTCGCGGTCCTAAGTCGCAGAGGGTCCCGCTCAGAAGCCTCTGCCCGATGTCCATATGGTATGGGATCCGCCTATCCGGTGCGGCAGCCCAGATTGCGCGCCAACCGGGCGCTTGCCACGGCGGTTTCGGGCCGCCGCCCGGCCGATCCGGTAAGCGAGCTGGTGTCGGCTGATCAGGAAGTCCGGGCGGTACACGCCGAGGGCTCCGGCGAGCTCGGGCGGCAGCGCGACGCACCGGCCCGGGGTGGTCGGCCTGGTCGTCCGCTTCCCTGGTCCAGCGGGCGAGATGGCGCTGCGTGAGCATGGTGTGCGGGTGGTCAGGGCCGAGGACCTCCGCGAGCGCGGGCAGCAGGGCGGCGTACTGGTCCCGGGCGGCGGCCGGATCCCCCGCCTCCCCGGTCCAGCGGGCGAGCAAGTGCCGGGTGGTCAGGGTGTCCGGGTGGTCCGGGCCGAAGACCTCGGCGAGCGCGGGCAGCAGGGCGGCACACTGGTCCCGGGCGGCGGCCGGATCCCCCGCCTCCCCGGTCCAGATGGCAAGGTTAGCGCCGCTCCTCAGCGTCTCCGGATGGTCCGGGCCGAAGACCTCGGCGAGCGCGGGCACCAGGGCGGCGTACTCGTCCCGGGCGGCGGCCGGATCCCCCGCCTCCCCGGTCCAGATGGCAAGGTTGGCGCGGCTCCTCAGCGTCTCCGGATGGTCCGGGCCGAAGACCTCGGCGAGCGCGGGCACCAGGGCGGCGTACTGGTCCCGGGCGGCGCCCGGGTCCCCCGCAGCACCGGCCCAATACGCGAGCTCGTGCCAGGCCGTCAGAGTGCTCTGGTGATCAGGGCCGAGGACCCGCACACGTGCATCAAGGACTCTCCGCTGCAGGTCTCGGGCTGCGGCGTAACTACCGCTCAATCCTAGGTAACGGGCAATTCGAGCCATCCCGGCGCTGTCATCGGCGAGAGCGGCCAGGGCATGCGGCAGCAGGGCAGAGCATGCGGACCAGGTGGCAGGCGCGGCGGTATCGCCGGGGATCGCGCCCTCGATAAGGGCAGCCGCGGCCTGCTGCCATTCCCCGGCCAGCTCGGCGGACATCTGATCCGCGGTGACGGCCTGGACCAGCCGGTGCACCGACACCGACTCGCGTGCGGCCGGGGTGACCAGCGAATACCGGCGCAGTGCCGCTATCGCGTCACCGGCCACCAGCGGGTCCTTCAGCAGCGGTGCCAGCACGGAGCCCGCCTCGTCTCCGAGCCAGCCGGACACCGCCTCGCGAGGCTGCAGTAGCAGCTGCAGCGGGATCGCCTCGGGCGCGCAGAACGCCAGTAGCCGCAGCAGCCCGGCCGCGCCCGGCGCGGCCTGCTGCAGGTCCGCGAAGGCCAGCCTCCACGTGGTGGCCACCGCCTCGCCGTATACGGTCGGCTCATCGCGGCCCAGCGCGTCCGCGGACCGCTGCCGGAACGATGCCAGGTACCCGGCCAGGCTGTCCCCGCTGGCCTGGACGTACGCGGCGGCCTGCTCCAGCGCCAGCGGCAGCCCGCCCAGCTCACTGGCCAGGCCCAGGGCCGCGCGCCGGTCAGGGTCGGCGGTGCGGTTGACCAAGAACTCCGCGGCCAGCCGGCGATCGAGCGCCGGCACATCCACGGCCTGGCCGGACGGCCAGTTCTGGTTCCGGCTAGTGATCAGCACCTGGCCCGGGCCGGCCAGGGGCAGGAAAGGCGCCACCGACGCCTGGTCTGGCGCATTATCGAACACCAGCAGCCACGGCGCCGGGCTGGCGGCCAGCAGCCCGTGCAACGAGGCCACCGGATCCCTTCCCTCCCCCGCGCCGAGCTGGGCGGCCAGCTCGCCGCACCCGGCCGCCAGCACCGCGGGGTCCTCGGCGGACAGCTGCCAGGCCACCTCGACCTCGCCCAGCTGGCTGCGGGCGTACTCCAGGGCTACGCTGGTCTTACCCGCGCCGCTCGCCCCGGTCAATACCGCCAGCCGCGGCTCAGCATCCTCATCCCCGCCCGGCTCATCCCCGCCCAGCCGGGCCGCCAGCTTGGCCAGCAGTTGCTCCCGCCCGGCCAGGAACACCGGCCGCGGCGCCAGACGCAGCGCCCGGTCCGCCGTCAAGAAGCCAGCCGACAGTTTATCCCGCTTTTCCAGCTCGCCCTGGACCTCGGTGCTCAGCCGCTGAATCAAGCCCTGCAAATCACTGAACTCCGCCGGACGCACCTGGCGGGCGACCTCATCTCGGAACTCCAGCACCAACGGAGCCCTCGCCACATCCTCCAGATCCGACAAGCGCACATCCGGAATGCTCGTGCGCAGCAGCGCCACCCGCGGGATGCCGCACTCACCTGCCCGCCGGAACTCCAGATGAGTGATCGACAGACCGCCGGGATTGCCGTCGGCCGGCTGGAACCCATACCGATGGCCCAGAATCACTACATACAGGTCACATGCGGCGACATCGTCCAGGCAGTTTTCCCGCACGGTGTCACTGCCGGGCAGGTAACTGTCCACCGCCTGATGCCGCGTCAGCCGCAGCCAGTCCAGGACAGCCAGCCGTTCCCGCTCCAGGTCAATGAGCGTGGACGACACGTAGACCTTGGCCATCACCCTCCCGGACGAGCTCACGCCTCTACTCCAGGGCCTGTGTCAAGACCCTCGCGTCTAGTGATCCTAACCATCGTACAGAGCAGCCCATCTCGCCACTCGGGCCCGGGGCGACGGTGAGCGTACCGCCATCGGCATCTTCATTAGTTATCCGTGTATTGTTAAGCCTTCGGCAGCGGGGGGAGGAGCGCCACCTATGAGCGTCCCACCAGGAGTTGCTCGCTCCGCTCCGGGTAGTTTCGTCGACCATGGCGCCGATCAGGGAAGACCCGCGGTGAGTCCCCGGCAGTGGCCGCTTGTCTCGGTGATCCTGCCGACCCGCGGACGGCCGGAGCTCGTCCGGCAGGCGCTGTCTGCGGTCGTCGGCCAGACCTACCCGGGGGCGATCGAGTGCATCGTGGTGCATGACCAGGAGCCGCCACAGGCCGAACTGGCGGAACTCGGCACCGCCAGCCGCACCATCCGTATCCTGACCAACAGCCGGACGCCTGGCCTGGCCGGCGCCCGCAACACGGGCGTCGCCCTGGCCCACGGTGACTTCATCGCAAGCTGTGACGATGACGACGCCTGGCACCCTGCCAAGCTGCAGGCCCAGATCTCACGCCTGCTCGACCAGCCCGACCTTCTCGTGGTGGGCTCGGGCATCAGGCTGATGCTGCCAGGCGGCAAGATCGTCAACTGGCCAGGACGCGCCGAACGAATAAGCTACGAGTTGCTGCTGCGCAACCGCGTGAAGGAACTGCATTCCTCGACATTGGTGATGCGCCGGGACGCATTCGCCAAGGCGGGACTATATGACGAGGCAGCGCCTAATGGCTACGCCGAGGACTACGACTGGGTACTGCGCGCCGCCCGGGTCGGCCGGGTCGGGACGGTGGTGACCCCGCTGGCCGACATCCGTAAGGACGCCCAGTCATGGTACCCAGGTCACGCGCTGATCACGGTGGCTGGGCTGGAATACTTCCTGGCTAAGCACCATGACCTGGCCGCTTCTCGCCGCGGCCGGGCGCGCATGCTCGGCCAGATCGGCTTTGCCCGGTCAGTACTGGGTCAGCGGCGCCAGGCCCTGCGCTGTGGGGTGACCGCGATCATGCTCTCGCCGAGGTCGCCGCACGGATACCTCGCGCTCGCCAATGTCATGATGCGCCTGGATCGCAGGCACGTGCTACGCGCGGCGCGACTGTTCGGCCGCGGGCTGGCATAACGGTATCCGGGCAGTCGGCCTCTCACCGCTGCCTCCCGACATAGCCATATCGCCCGAGCAGGGGGAGCGTGATAGCGGTAACCGTGCGGCGCTTGCTGGCCAGCATCGCCGTGCGCCACTCCTCATCGGGGCGGATCGGAATCCGGCCCGACGTGAACCGCATCGGGTTACCCGAGGCGGTGTGCGTGACGCCCATATCGGCCCACCAGTTTCCGCGCCCGTCGGTATCCAGGAAACCGAGCCCGGGGCTTTCTGGCAGGCCGGCGAAAGCGGCTATCTCCCGCAACTTGGCCGCGGGATCGCGCACCAGGTCCTCGTATCGTATGTGCAGCGTGGGCGTGCCGAGCTGGGCTAGCAGCTGGAGCGCCGCGTTCTGCAGATTCCAGCGGATTGCCGCGCTCGCCGCGGAGTAGGTAGCTATGTGCGTCTCGGCCGTAGTCTCGGGACGCTGCACGATCCTGCTCCAGGAGTATGCCACCGCGCGGCTGTCCCGGATCACGTGCACGACGCGCAGATCCAGGTCGGGGCAGCTCCGCAGGCAGTAGGCCAGGGATGCGTGCTTGCTCGAGTCGATCACCACGTCGCTATTGCTCACTTCCGTGATGGCGGCATAGGTGCGGACGTAATACGCCGTGTACTCCTCCAGCCGGGGGAAGACCGCGCGTCGCGAGGCGGCCGTACTGAGCAGCGGCATGAAACGGGAGCGGTCGACGCTGGCGCGCAACCGATCCACCCGGTCCACGTCGACCTTGTCCCATCCGGCAAAGGCGGTCTTTCCTACTTGCTGCCAGAACGGGCATCCGGAGAAGGGCTCCCCGCATCCGCAGCGCTCATCCTCGCGGACGCCACGCTGCCATAGGTGCACGACTTCGCCGGCGGGGCAGACGCCGTCGAGCTGCCCGAGCAGCCGCTCGAGCAGTGTGCTACCGCTTCGGCCCAAGCCCGCCAGGTAGACGACTCGTGGGGTTCTGTCGATGATGTCGCACCCCCTTGATGCGCGAGTTCTCCCACGTAGCGAATCAGATCCAGCGTATTAGATGCCGAGTGGCCCGCCGCCGCAGGCTCCGCCGTCCAGGGGACGTGCGTACTGACGGTCGCAAGGACGGGCGGAGGGCGCTACACGTAACCCAGCCGGGTCAGCAACGGCCCGATCTCGCCCAGGACCTCGGCGAGATCCTGCTCGCCGAGAGCTGTGCGCCATCGTCCGACCGAATCGGGCCTGGCCCGCGCCAGGCTGGCGTGCAGCCCGCTGCGGTCGGCCGGCGGCAGCCTGAGGAAATCGGCGAGCATGTCGGCCGTGGCATCCGGATCGGTGACCATGGCCTCGTATCGGACTTCGGCGGCCCGGCCTGCGTCCAGTTCGGCCACGCCGTCCAGTGCCACCTCGGTGAACCGGCGCCAGCACCAGGCCGAGCGCACGAAGTCCGTGACGAGAGGAAATTCCGCGCGCCGCTCCGGCTCCACCCACCACCTGGGACCCGGGCCGTGCAACTGCCCGCTCCGGCCGCGTCGGCCCGACGCCGCTGAGGCGGCGGCCAGCCACGGCTGTTCGGCGTGGGACACGGTTGCGTCCCTTCCGTCGCGCACGATGTGCACGAATTGCGCGCCGGGGAACTCCGCGGCCAGGAACGGCACCAGGAAGCTGTTCTCCGGGTTCTTCTCTGCGAACCGGTATCCGCCATCCAGCGTCGCCAGCAGCAGCGCCCCGTAGTTCAGGCGGAACACGGCGCCGCCGCGCGACGCGCTCCACGATCCGTTATAGACGTACTGCGCCGCGGCCTTGGTCAGCCGGGGCTCGGAATGGTACGAGATCCCGGGAAGGCGTCCCAGGCTGTTGCCCAGGAAGGTCGTGCCCGAGCGGGGCGCCCCGATGATGAACACAGGCCGGTGCAATCGCGGGTCAAGCGCCCGAACGGACGGCCGGTTACGCAGGGCCGGGTCGCGCCGCCGGTCACGCAAGTCCGAGCCAACCCCGCGCACCGCCAGCAGGATGACCTGGCGCCATGTCGGGTCCGGCGACTGCGCCGCAATGGCTGCATCAGGTGGTCGTGAGCGTACGGTCACGAAGTGGCCCCCAGTCTGAAGGTGACAGTGTGCTACAAGACATCCGACCGGGGCATCTTACCCGGTACCCGCTTATGTCCACCGGCCCGCCCGGATCAGCGGGCCAGGTTGATGATCTGCTCGCCGGTCTGGCCCAGATGAGGGCGCGCTTATCGAGAGTACGGGGCCGGACCGGAACGCTCCCAGGCACGGACCAGGTCGCGGTAGCGGCGGGCGGCGGACCGCAGCTCCATCTCCGGGTCACGGCCCAGCTCGCGCGCCTTGGCTACCAGCCGGAACAGCTCCGCGCCGATGTCCTCGCCGGCCCGGCTGGACCCGTCGGGCGCACCGGAGTCCGGTTCTCCGGCCAGGCCGGCCAGTTCGTCGGGCACCCCGGCCCGGGCCGCCCGGCGCTGCAGCTGCGCGGCCAGCGCCAGGGCGGGCTGGCCGAACGGCACGCCGTCCAGCGCGGAGGGCGCCGCGTCCGCGGCCGCGGGAACCCCGGCCCGTCCGGCCAGGTCTGCCTTTTCCCTTCTCTTGATCTCGTCCCAGTTCGCCTTGACCTCATCGGCCCCGGAGACCGTCACGTCGCCGAACACGTGCGGATGCCGGCGCACCAGCTTGGCCGCGATCCCGTCCGCGACGTCATCGATCGTGTACCCGGTGCCGTCGCCGCGCTCGGCGGCGATCCGCGCATGGAACACCGGCTGCATCAGCACGTCGCCCAGTTCCTCGCGGACGGCCCGCTGGTCTTCGGACTCCAGGGCCTCGACGGCCTCGTAGGACTCCTCCAGCAGGTGCGGCGCGAGCGACGCGTGGGTCTGCTTGGCGTCCCACGGGCACTCCACCCGCAGCCGGTCCATGGTCGCGACCAGGTCGATGAAGTGCGCGCCCGGCAGGTCCGACGAGCCGCGCACCAGCCGGGCACCCGGCGGAAGCGGCGGATCGGCGCCCGGCATGGGCAGCCACACCACAACCCCGTCCGCGGCGGACGGGACGCCGGGCTCATCAGCCAGCCGGGATGCGATCCCCGCGTCGTCCAGGGCAGGCAGCTGAGGATGGCCGGGAGGTGCGAGCACCGTGCCGGCGGACCGCAGCGCCTCCCAGGCCGCCCAGCTGAGCAGGCCGGGCGCCACCCGGGGGCTGGTCGCCAGGACGATCAGCACGCGGGCGCCAGCCCTGACGGCGAAGCCGTCGGCGCCGGCCCGGGAGTCCCGGACACCGTGCTGGGCGCCGACACGACCTGGTACGGGGCCTGGGAGTAATCCATCCGCCCGAACTGCGGGTTGACGCGAATGTCCAGGCCCTTGGCCGCCTGGCACTGGGCCTGCTCGAGCTTGGCGCTCGCGGCCGCCTGGCCCGACGTCGACGTCGGGACCGTGCCGCCGCTGACGTTCTTGACGTACTGGGTCTCGATGGCCTGGTACCGGCCCAGCTCGGCGGAGGTATCCGGCGGGATCCCGTTGGCGGCCAGGATGAGATCCAGGGTGACGTTGGCCAGGCCCTGCGCCTGCGCCTGGGCCTTGGCCGACGCGTAGATCTCCGCCAGCGCGGCCTCCGCCTCGGTGGTCGTGATCGTGATCCCGTTCTGGCGGGCCAGCTCGTCGTTGATCTGGTACCGGACCAGCCAGGTGAGTGTCTGCTGGATCTGCTGCATCGCGGTCAGCGTCACCAGGCTGGGGTACTGCTTGACCGTTTCGTGGAGGTTGGTGACCTGGGAATTGAGGGTCGCGATCGTGATCCTGTCGTTGCCCAGGACCGCCGCGGCGCCCATCTTCACCGGCGGGACGGAGCACGCCGTCACCGCCAGGGCCGTCCCGATCACGACGGCGGACGCGTTGACAAGCCTCCCGAGCACCCCACTATCCCTTCCCACGCTCACACTCCAGGCAGGCCGGCGAGTACCGAGCGGATGACCTCACCGCACCAGGCCAGCAGCTCAGTATCCCGCAACGGCTGTCCGCCGGCAGGAGCCGTCCCCGGCACCGGTACGAGCATCGTACGCACCGCTGACTTCAGCACCGTCTTGGGGTACAGCCGCCGCACCCCGCACCTGCCGCGCATCGGGCCGCCCGGCCGGCGCGGCCAAAGGTCACCAGGCGGCCTTGACCGGTGAGCCTGCCCCTATCCAGCGGTAAACCTTGCGTACACCGTCCATCAGCGCAGTACGTTGGCGGCAGCCCAGCTCGCGGACGGCGAGCCCGGGCGCCACGGCGCTGCGCAGCAGTTCACCGGGCCGCGGAGCGGCGAACTCGGGGGTCACCGTGCGCCCGGCAATCTTCTCGATGATGGCGATCAGGTCGAGGACGGTGGTCTCGGTGCCGGTCCCGACGTTCCAGGTACCGGACTTACCGCAGTCCGCAGCGGCGACGAAGGCCCGCACCACATCCCCCACGTACACGTGGTCGCGCGTCCGAGTACCATTGCCGTAAACGACGGGTGCCTGGCCAGCCAGGACGCGGTCGCAGAAAACCGCGACCACCCAGGCTTCGCCGGCCGGATCCTGGCGGGGCCCGTAGACATTGGCGGGGCCGGAGCACCGAGTGGCTGGCGCCATGCACCCGCCCGTACAGGCCGATGTAGTGTTCAGCACACATCTTCGCGATGCCATACGGCGACGCGGGGAGCGTCTCCGCGCCCTCAGGGGAAGGCTTCGCCGCCTCGCGGCCGTACAGGGCCCCGCCAGACGAGGCGAAGATGACGCGCGCCCCGGCAGGCCGCGCCGCCTCGATCGGTCGAGGGTGACGAGCCTGCCGTCGTGATGGGTCGTCAGCGCCAGCAGGTACGCGTCGGTCACCTGACGCGGCCCGACCAGGCGCGAGCGATCGATCACGTCCTCGTCGAGGAGGCTCACCGAGCAGGGCCAGAACTGGTGATGTTCGGTAGTGCTCGCCCGAGCCAGCCGGTCGAGCGCCAGGGCTGGGGATACGGGGCTCGGATAGCGAGGCTGGCTGATGATCCTCACGAAGCCGTTCTGCGTGATCGCGCAGGACGCCCAGCCAAACCTGATTTCGGCGTTGAGCCAGTCGCGGGCGCGATCGTGGTCGACGTGGTCACTGTCCAGCAGAGCGAGCAGGACGTTGATGTCGAGGAGTGCGCGCCTCACGCGATGTCGTCTTCGCGGAGCCTGTCGATGAGCGCGTTGGACACCGCCTCACCCCGGTGCGGGAGGGGTTTGAAGCCGTAGAAGTCCTCAGTCTTGGCGGACTCGTCCGCTTGGTACTGGCCAGTCAGTGCCTGGCGGGCGAGATCGGAGAGCACCGCACCGGCGCTGCGGTGTTCTCGCCGCACCCGCTCCTTGACGGCGAGCAGCACATCGTCATCGAGCGACAGGGTAGTGCGCCACGCCGACCCCGCCGAACGCCTGGCCGAGCGCCAGGCCGGGCAGCTCGGCGCGCCCCGCACCGATACCCGGTCCCGGGTGCAGAAGGTCGCGCTCGAGCTGTTCGCCGAGCAGGGCTACGAGAAGACCTCGCTGCGGGAGATCGCCGAGCGCCTCGGCGTCTCCAAGGCCGCGCTCTACTACCACTTCAAGTCCAAGGAAGACATCGTCCACAGCTTCACCGACGACTACTTCGCCGAGATCGACGCGCTCGTGGACTGGGCCAAGGACCAGCCGGCCAGCGACCAGACCCGCCGCGCGATCCTGGACCGCTACGTGGGGATCGTGCTGCACGGCAGCGAGGTGTTCCGCTTCCTGGAGCAGAACCGGGCCGCGATGCAGGCCATGGAGGTCGGCAAGGACCGGCTCACCCGCTTCCGCGGCCGCCTGGACGCTCTCGTCGACCTGCTGGCCGGCCCCGATGCCGCGCTGCGGGACCGGGTCCGGGCCAGCACGGCGATCCTCGCGGTCGGCGCGACCTGCATGTTCTACCTGCAGCAGGTCGACGACCCGGACAAGCTGCGGGCGATCATCCTGGAAACCTCCCTCGACCTGATCCGCTAGCTGCTCGTTTCCCTCGCCGAAAGCGCCGTCATGATGCCGCAGGGTGATCAGGGCATCGTGCCTGTAGAATTCCCCTGAGACTCAGCCCTCTTGGCTTACTCATCCATCGATGAGAGGGGGGCGAGATGCTGGGGAGGAGCGTGCTTGCGCTAGCGGCACAGGCCGGTCGTACGGTGGTGAATGCCGCCGCCGCAGACGAGTGGGAGACGGCACAGCGCAGGTTCGCCCGACTCCTGGGCCGCGGGGACGCCAAGCGAACCCAGCTAGCCGAGCGGCGGCTGGAGCAGACACACGAGCAGCTCATCGGCGCGGCCGCGGCGGATGTGGGGCTGATCCGTACCGCCTTGGGGGTCGGGTGGGCCGGGCGGCTGGTGGACTTCTTGGAGGAGAACCCGGACACCGAGGCTGACCTGCAGGCCCTGGTCCAGGAGATCCAGGCGATACTGCCTGCCCAGACGGTATCTGCGTCCAACCATGCTGTCTCCGCCAATGGCGCCGCGAGCACCGCCAATGGTGCCGTGAGCACGGACACAACCCAGGGACCCGGGCCTGAGCACCCCGGCGCCCTGGCCGCGCGGAGCGAGCTCGCTTACTCGACCGGGCAGGCCGGGGACGCTGCAGGCGCACGGGACCAGCTCGCCGCGCTCGTCCCCGTAGCCGAGCGGGTCCTCGGACCGGAGCACACCGACACCCTGGCCGTCCGCGCCAGCCTGGCTTACTGGACCGGGCAGGCCGGGGACGCGGCCGCGGCACGGGATCAGTTCGCCGCGCTGCTTCCCGTGGCCGAGCGCGTCCTCGGGCCTACGCACCCCGACATCCTGACCAACCGCCACAATCTCGCCAACTTCGCGGGCTACGCAGGAGACGGGGCCGCGGCACGAGACCAGTTCGCCGCGCTGCTGCCCGTCAGCGAGCGCGTAACCGGTGTGGACTCTGCCGACGCTTTGGCCGCCAGGTTCAACCTGGCCTACTGGACCGGGCGCGCCGGAGACGCGGCCAGCGCACGGGATCAGTTCGCCGCGCTGCTACCGATCCGCGAGCGCGCATCTGGCCCGGACCACCCCGATACCTTGGCCGCGCGGGAGGAACTGGCCTACTGGACCGGACGCGCCGGGGACGCGGCATCGGCACGGGACCAGTTCGCAGCACTACTGCTGGTCCGCGAGAGGGTTCTCGGCCCGGAGCACGCCGAGACCATGGCCGTCTGGTACCAGCTTGCCCACTGGACCGCTCTAGCTCGGGACGCGGCCGCCCGGCAGGACTAGTTCGCCCATCTCAGGTCCGTCGGTCTCATGCTGTCGGCGACGGGGATGACGAGGGCGACGGCGACGGCGAGTGTGACGGCGACGGCGATTTCGACGGTTTGGGCGAGGGTGACGTCGAATGCGAGGACGAAAGCGAAGACGTCGAGGGCGACAGCTGGGACGAGTACGGTGCCGACGGCTGGACCGGGGACGACACGTAGACCTGGGACTGACTGACGGTCGGGGACGGCCTGGGGGCGGATGCACGGCCGGTCGCCGTGGCCGCACGACTGCCCGATGAGGCTTCGACGCTTGGCCGGCCCGCTCGGGGATGCGCGCCTTGGGAGCCAGTTGGCCGAGGCGGCTGGGCAAATGCGGCGTGAGAGCCAGTGAAGGTGAGCACCAGGACGCTCACGGCCGCCACCACCCAGACCGCGACAGCAGTAGTGGCGATCGCCGCTCCGGAATTGGCCCGGATGCTGTCCCAGCTCACCTGCCTTATCGCCCGCGAGAACATTGCGGCCCATGTCGACTCAGCGCGCCGGACCACCCGGCGGCGGTAAGCCACCGCATCCTTATCCGTGGAGGAGCAGCTGCTCAAGACCCGCTCCCGCAGTTCGGGAGGGAGCGGGGCCAGCGGCAGCAGGGCGGACAGAGCCGTTGGACGCAGCGCGCCATGCCCGCGATTGGCGCAGGTCTTGCACTGCTCGACGTGCCAGACGACCAGGTCGCGCGTCTCCTCGGTCAGCTGCCCGTCCCAGTCGGCCAGCAATTCCCCCACCACCGGGCAAGACTCCCGCCCGGCAAGCGCGGTGCGCAACGCACCCAAAGATTTCTCCAGTCGACCGTGGGCGCGTGACGCCAGGGCGCGCGCCCGGCTCCATGACACGCCGAGCGCGATGGCCAGGTCGTTGTCATACAGGTCATGCCTGAAGCTCAGCTCGATGACCTCACGCTCTCGAGGTTTCATGTCGGCCAAGATGGAGCGGATCAGCGCCCGTAGTTCGGCTTGCCCCAGGTAACCGTTGACATCGACGATGCCGTCCGTTGCGTGAGTCGGCTCGCTGACCACACGAAATGGCATAGTCGCATCGGCCAGCTGGCCGACCACGCGGAATTGCATAGTCGCGTCGGCCGGCTCGCTGACCGCCCGAAATTGCACGGTCGCATCGGCCGGCTCGTGGACCCGCTGGCCGATCGCCCGGAATAGTACGGTCGCATCGGCCGACTCGTGGATGGCGCTGGCTGGCTGGCTGACCGCCCGGAATTTCACGGTTGCATCGGTCAGCCGGTTAGCCGCGTCGCTCGGAGGGTCCACCTTCTCGGCCCGCTGGCCCGCATCCGCCGGCTGGTTCGCCGCATCGGCCTCCTTTTCGCGGGCCGCTGAACCAGGCCGGATTCGGCGCCGGCATTCATTGCGGGCCAGCCCAAACAGCCACGGGCGCAGTTTGGAAGGCTCGGGCAGGTCGTTCACCATGGCGGCGGCGATGATGAACGTGTCCTGCAGGGCTTCGGCTGCGTCGGCCAAGTCGTGCAGCATCCAATGGCAGTAGCCGTACAGGGCAGCCGCGTACCTGTCGTGCGCCATGGCAATGCCCGCCGGGTCTCCCGCCGTGATCGCCGCGACCACCTCACGGTCGTGTTCGACGTCTTCGGGTGGCGGGTCCTGTGTCCGGCTCGGGGATGAATAGCCGGTCAGCTTGGCCGACGGGCTTGTGATGCGGCCGGGAAGCACCCGCCCGGCTGGATCGGCGGGCGGCCGACGGAAGCCGGCTGGAAGCACCCGCCTGGCCGGATCGGTTGGAGGCCGACGGAGGCTCGCCGGAAGCACTCTCGAGCCGGCATCGGCAGATACCTGATCCTCCCGGACGGCCGAAGTCGGCTCGACGGACGCGATCGCCTCAGCGACCTGACTCCCGTCCCGGTTAGCGGTAGCGAGGTTCTTGGGTGAGGTCTGGGTATCGAGGTGATCGAAGCGCAGCACTCGTTCCCGGTCGACCAAGGCCTGCTCAAGCGGGATCGCCTCGGCGGCCCGGCCCACGGCTCGGTAGGCCTTGGCTAGGTTCCTCCGCGAGGTCTGGGTATCGGGGTGGTCTGGACCCAGCGCTAGTTCCCGGTCGGCCAGAGTCTGCGCGAACAGCGGGATCGCCTCGACGACTCGGCCCGCCGCCAGATAGGCGGCGGCGAGGTTGCCCCGGGAGTTCAGGGTGCCGGGGTGGTCGACGCCCAGGAGCCGCTCTCGTACGGCCAGGTTCTGCTCGTATAGCTGGATCCCCTCGGCGACTCGACCCGCGTCCTGGTAGGCGCTGGCCAGGTTGTTCTGCGAAGTCAGGGTCTCGGGATGGTCAGGGCCAAATCGGCACTGGAGTGCGGCCAGAGTCTGCTCGAACAGCGGGATCGCGTCGGCGACCCGGTCCGCCGCCAGATAGGCAGCGGCGAGGCTGTTCCGGGCGTTCAAGGTGTCGGGATGGTCAGGACCCAGCAGCCGCTCGAGGTCTGCGGTCAGCGGCTCACCGACCGCGATTGCCTGCGGGGCGCTATCGCCCAGCTCAATCAGGTGGTAAAGCGCGATGAACCGGAGCCGCAGCAGAATCTCGGCGAGCTCCCCGTCGGCCTCCTCCGCGAGCTCGGCCGTGTGATCAAACAGCGCCGTCACCTGCGGGGGGATACCCCTGACGGCCGGGCGATCCTGCGACCCCGCGACCGCGATAGCGTACGCCTCCAGCACCGATGCGGCGACCCAGCACACCGCCTCCAACCGCCGCCGACGGACCAGCCCGTCACGGATTACCTGCGCCACTAGGCGGTGCATCGTTACGGTCTGACCGTCCAGGCTGAACGTCAGCAGCGACCGGTCGCTCAGCCACTCCAGGACCCGATCCACCAGGGGCGCCGCCACCCGACGCCCGCCGCTGGCCAGTACGCCGGCCCGCCCGGCGAAGTACAGTAGCTCGCGGCGAACCCCAGCCGCCGACAGTACCGACGTGATCCCCATGACCCGGGTAGATATGCCCGTCTTGTCGGCCGCACCGATCGTCTCGAGGGACAGCAGCACTGCCCGCGCCACGCTGTACGGGTACGGCTGGCCGTCCTCTCCGGTCAGGGATATCTCAATCGGGATCGTTTGCAGCCGGTCCAGATACCTCGCATACCCATGGCGCTGCCCTCTGATCACCGGCGCAGCCAACGCCAGCGCCAACGGCAGATGCCCCAGCACGGCGGCCACCGCAGCCGCTCCGGCCTCATCGTCCTGGCCCGTCCGCCTGGTCAGAAATGACAGCGCCTCATCGGCACTGAACACGTCCACCGGTACAGGGGTCGCCACGTTCGCTGCGGGCGGCCGGGTACTGGTGATCAGAACCTGGGCCGCACCGTCAGCCGGGACAAACGGCCGCAGCGCCTCAGGGTCGACCGCATCATCGAACACCAGCAGGCAACGGTCGCCGCCGCTCTCCAGCAGGTGCCGTACCGTCTGGCCCGCATCGGCGATGTCCTTCCCGGAACCGTTATTGGTCAGTCCCGTGGCCTCAGCCACCGCAGCCAGTCCCGCCTGCAGGCTGCCAGTGTCCGCGGCGTTGACCCAGGCCACCAGCCGCCAGTCGTTCGCCAGCTTCGTCCGTGCGTGTGCGGCCGCCAGCTGCGTAGTGCCAAGACCGCGCAACCCTGTCGCCGGGTGAATCACCGATACCCGGGCACCAGTTCGGTCCAGGTCCGCCAGCAAGCCAGCCCGGGGCTCGAAGCCAGGCGCCTCCAGCGGAATGTCACCCACCACGAGCTGGTGACTCGCCGCCTCAGACGCCGACGGCTCTGCTGCTTCCGACCCGGCGCGGGACGCACGCTGATGACTTACCGCCACGCCAGGCATGGCGGCATCCACGTCCAGGCCCTGCTGAACGTCGCCGTCAACAGTCCGGTTCACCCACCCGCTCCCGCGCCAAGGATTCCCAAAGGCTGGTCAGGCAACCGCTGTGGGACTGCGGTTACCCATGTCAACATACCCGCCCGTCCGCCCTAAACAGAGTGGCAGACCCAGGGTAGCCAATTGAAAGCGGCGCCCGGCCCTCACCGGATCCGGCACAGGCCATCATGATCACCGCGGCCTGGCACCCGCCGCGGCGGCACGGACCAGGGGAAGGACCCGGTAGCGACCTGGGTGGCCAGGGAAATCAGGGTGGCGGAACGGATCACGCCTTCGGTAGAGACGATCGCGTCGAGCACACGCTGCAGGTCGGCGTTGGTGCGGGCCACCACCCGGCAGAGCAGGTCGCCGGCGCCGGTGATGGTGTGCACCTCCAGCACTTCGGGGATCGCGGCCAGCCGTTCCGCCACCGGATCGTGGCCGCCGGCCTGGCGGATCTCCAGCGTGATGAACGCGGTGACCTCATAGCCGAGCGCCACCGGATCCACCTCGGGCCCGTATCCGGTGATCACGCCGCGGTCCCGCAGCTTGGGCAACTTCAAGGCGCTGTTCGAGGCGATCGAGCGGGAGCAGGCCAGGCGCGGCAACCTGTGAACGCGGCACGACGGCGGTCATGACCGCAGCCTGGCTGTGCGCCGCACCCAGGCCAGGACGGCCCTGAGGTCACCGTCGTCGAGAAGGTACGCGACCACGCCAAACGCGATGATCGCACACCCAGCCGCGGGTACCGCCAGGGCGGCGGCCTCCAGCTTGTGATGCAGGGGCACGGCCAGGCTGACGACCAGGCCCACTGCGGCGCCGGCGGCGCAGGCAGCCAGACCGGCCAGCGCTGCGTGCCCGGCCCCGTGCACGGCGGCCGGTCCGCAGATCCTGCGGGTGACGAACACCAGCGGGATGGCCACCACGATCTGGCCGATGGTGGTGCCCAGGGCGAGCGCGGCGACCACCAGGCGGGCCGGGGCCAGCTCGACCAGCACCACGTCGGCCACGATCACGATCAGCCAGCTGCCGGCCAGCGCCGCGGCGGCGACCTTGAGCCGCCGGATGACGAACATCACCCGGGACAGGTTCGCGATCACCATGGCGCCGGCGATACCCGGGGCGAACAACAGGAAGGTCCAGATCAGCTGCGGGACCTGATCGGACTGCTTGGCCAGGACATGTGCGGCGGGGATGGCGATCGCCGCGATCACCGCCGTACCCAGCCACGACATGAGCAGCACCGCCCGGGTCGACCCGGCGCTGGTCCGGTCGAAGGCCGGCCCTTCCCGCGCGGACAGTACGGGAAACGCGCTGATGACGATGGCCCCGGCCAAGACCGCGGAGAGGGTGGTGAACACCTGCGAGCCGTAGTTGAACAGCACGATCGCGCCGGTCTCGCCGTGCCCGTTGGCCAAGGCGATGGCCACCAGGTTGGCCACGTCGATGGCGACCAGCTCGGCGAAGCCGACCAGCGCCAGGCCGCCGACCCGGCGGGCTACCCCGGGCGGGAACCCCAGCACCGGCCGGAACCGAAGGTGCAGCCGCCACACCGGCGGGATGGCCACCACGACCAGAGCGGCGATGCCCAGCGTGGTGCCGACCGACAGCACTAGCTCGGCCGACAGCGGCAGCTGGCCCAGCGGAAGCCCCTTGTCCAACGGCACGAACGCCAGATAGCAGGCGATTAGCACGAGGCTGGAGATCCCGGGGCCGATGGACGGCGCGGCGAACCGCCGGTAGGACTGCAGCAGCCCGTACAGCACGACCGACAGCCCGTACAGCAAGGCCTGCGGAGCGAACACCCGCAGCATGTTGGTGGTGACGGCGACCACGTTGGCGTGCACGCAGTGCGCGTTCGGATTGCTCGGGTTCAGTAGTGAGGCGATCGGGCCGGCGGCCAAGGCAATGGCCACCGTCAGCGGCACCACGATGACCACGGTCCAGGTCAGCAGCGCCGAGGTGATCTGGCCGACCCGCGCCTTCTCCGCCGGGTCGCGGACGGCCCGCTCAGCCGAGCGGGCCAGCACCGGGACCATCGCGCTGGTCAGCGCGCCGCCTAGGACCAGCTGGTAAAGCAGGTCAGGCACCTGGTTGGCGGTGACATACGCCGTACCCAGGCAGCTCGCGCCGACGGTCTGTGAGAACACCAGGGTGCGGACCAGGCCCAGGATCCGGGACACGATCGTCAAGCCAGCCACAACGACCGCACCCCGGGCGATACCCTCGGCCAGCCGCGAGGTCGGCTCGGCCCTCTCGGCCAGCCCAGCACTAGCGCCGGTCTGCACATGCAACTCCTGATCCCCTTGCATGCGAGGCCTCCAGCCAGTCACGCCGCCGTCGTCCGGCGGGATCCGGATCCAGCTAGGGACCGGATCCTACATAGGTAGACTCGCGGTCCTGGCCATAAGAGTGTGCAGCGGTCAGGAAAGATACGCGTTTTCGGTAGCCGCTTGGCGCAACGTCAGGCGATTATGGCACGCGGCAGACCTGTGAGGGTCAGCTGAACGCGAGGGCGTAGCCCGCGGAACGCAGTGCGCCGATCACTTCCTCGCAGTACGCGGGGCCGCGGGTCTCGACCACCAGCACCACCTCGGCCTTGTCCACGTGCAACCGCGGGGCCAGCCGCTCGTGCCCGACCTCGAGTACGTTGGCGCCGAGATCGGCCAGATCGTCGAGCAGCTTGGCCAGTGACCCCGGATGACCAGCAGGGAGTTCGCGGAGCGCTCGGCGATGCCGCGGCGGATCCGTTCCGGGCTGGTGACGAACATGTCATCGCCGACCACCTGCACGCGGTCGCCGACGGCCGCGGTGAGCTGGTGCCAGCCGGCCCAGTCCTCCTCGGCCAGCGGGTCCTCGATGGACACGATGGGATAGGCGCCGAGCCAGTCCGCGTAGATGCCCGTCATCTGCGCCGAGGTCCGCGGCGTCCCCTCGAAGGTATAGGCCCCCTCGGCGTAGAACTCCGAGGCGGCGGCGTCGATGGCCAGCGCGATGTCCTGGCCGGGGGTGAACCCGGCCTTGCCGATGGCCTCCACGATGAGATCCAGCGCGGCCCGGTTGTGCTCCAGGTCGGGGGCGAAACCCCCCTCGTCGCCGACGCCGGTGGACAGCCCGCGCTGCTTGATCACGGCCTTCAGCGCGTGGTACACCTCGGCCCCCCAGCGCAGCGCGTCGGCGAACGTCGCCGCGCCGATCGGGGTGATCATGAACTCCTGGATGTCCACGTTGTTGTCCGCGTGCGCGCCGCCGTTCAAGATGTTCATCATCGGCACCGGCAGCACGTGCGCGTTGGGGCCGCCCAGGTAGCGGAACAGCGGCAAGCCGCTGGAGTCCGCGGCGGCCCGGGCCACAGCCATGCTGACCCCCACGATGGCGTTCGCGCCCAGCCGCGACTTGTCCGGGGTCCGGTCCAGGTCGATCAGCGCCTGGTCGACCAGCCGCTGGTCATCGGCCTCGTGACCGAGCAGTTCCGGCTGGATCTCGTCGATGACGCCCTGAACGGCCCGGTTCACTGCCTTCCCGCCGTAGTCCGAGCCGCCGTCCCTGCGCTCGACGGCCTCGAACGCGCCGGTCGACGCTCCGCTCGGCACGCCGGCCCGCCCGACGGTCCCGTCATCGAGCGCCACCTCGACCTCGAGGGTCGGGTTCCCCCTGGAATCCAGGATCTGCCTGGCATGGATCGCTTCAATGGAGGCCACCGCCGACTCCTTGCTTGCATCCGAATCGAGCGGTACATGTCGAACGCCCGTGGCGGGCTGAAGCCATGAGCTCACCCAAACAGGAACCTGATAGAAGGCAGGGACTGGGCGCGTGGGCCACGCTGTGCCGAGCGCTTGAATGCTTGGTCTGGGGCCGGCGTAGAGGATGAAGGTGTCGTCTATCCCTTGCTCTGGCGTGCCTGTCGTCGGGCCGAAGGAGCCGGGCAGCTCGGATTCGGTGTACTGGCCGGTGCTGGCCTTGAAGATCCCGATGGCCCAGTTGTCGGCGGAGCCCTGCCAGCGGAGGATCGGGGCAGGCTCGCGGTGCCCGGGTAGGAGGGCCGCGACGTAGCAGTACCGGCCGCGGTAGCGGACAACGGCCTCGCCGAGGCGGGGCCAGCCGGCCGTGACGTGGGCGGTGATCCGCGCGGTGACGGCGTTGCGGGTCTGCTGGTCAGGCGTTTGCGGCACGCTGTCCATGATGGCCGGCGCGCGGCAGCCGCCGGGCGTGTCCCCGATCACGCTGACGGAACGGATTCCCGCTGATGCTCCCGGATGCAGTGCTGCCGGTCCCGGCATCGCTGATGACGCTGCTGGCCGTGTTCTCCCCGCTGTTCACCGCCCCGTCGTTCTGCACGTTCACGATGCTGGCCTGCGGCTTTCTCGCGCAGTCCGGGAAGCGGACGGTGTGCGGCATGCTCACCGGGGCTGGCCTGTCCCGGCTGTGGAGCCACGACCCGGGCGCACTCTTTCTTCTCCCGCGCCCGCTGGAACCCCGATGAGCTGGGGATCTGCGCCGCGAAGCTGGTCATCGCGCTGCTTGTCCCCGACAGGGAGCCCGTGGAGGTACTGATCGACGACACCCTGTTCCGGAGACGGGGAAAGCGGGATTGGGCCGCGTCCTGGTTCCACGACGGATCAGCGCAGGGACCTGCGAAAACTGGCTACGGGAACAACTGGGTCGTGCTCGCCGTCCGGGTCCGGCTGCCCATCGTCTCCCGTCCCGCGGTGGTGCCGGTGATGGCGAAGCTGGTGATCAAGGGCACGACCTCGGCTTCGCGGCTGTGGCTGGCTCGCCGCATGGTCACCCGGCTCGCGCGGGAGCTTCCCGGCCGCCTGGTGCACGTCACGGCCGATTCCGCCTACGCCGGCGACGAGCTGAAGCAGCTGCCGGACGGCGTGACCTGGACCACCAGGCTCCGCTCCACCGCCGCGCCTCATGATCTCCCGCCGGAGCGCACCGGGAGGAAAGGACGGCCCCGAGTAAGGGGAGACCGGCTCCCGGCCCTGGCGAAGATCGCCGCCGCGGCCGTGTTCTCGCAGGTCACGGTCACCCGCTACGGCAAGACCGAGACCATCGCCGTGCATGCCTTCACCTGCCTGTGGTACTCCGTCACCGGAACCAGGCACGTCACCGTCATCCTCATCCGCGACAAGTCCAGAACCGGGTTTGACCTGGCTCTCATCACCACGGAAAAGAACCCGGGCATCGCCCGGACGATCGAAAGATACGCAGCCAGATGGGCTATTGAGATGGTCTTTACGCAACTGGCAAAAAGGGCGGTGCGGCCCGTCGGGGGAGGTCGGGAGCACGTAGCGGATCTCGACGTCGCCGTCGGTGACGACGACGCAGTCGATGAGCAGCTCGGCCAGCTGCCGCCGCTGCTCGAAGGTGGCGGTGGCCAGGCCGGCGCGGACAGTCTGGCAGAATGCCTCGATTCCGTCGGCGACAGCGCCGAGTTCCAGCTGCTGCCGGGCGGCGGCATCGAGCTGGCGCTGCTGGGCAAGCAGCGTGTCACGGCGGCGATCCAGGTCCTGGCGCTTGCGGTCTAGCTCGGGCAGGGTTACCACTTCGGCGAGGTAGGCGTCCAGCAGCCGCTGCTGCTGGCGGTCGAGCTGGGCCAGGGCCTGCCCGATGGCGGCCTGCCGGGCCTGGAGCTCCTGGGGCAGCCAGGCGCCGCTCTGGGCCCGGGCCAGCGCGCGGGCAGCCTGGGCGGGGTCGGTCAGCAGCGCGCACAGGTCGGCCCAGACCAGCTCATCCAGCTGGGCGGCGGGGATGTAGCGGGCGGTGCAGCGCTGTCCCTGCGCGGCGCGCAGCGAGTCGGTGCGGCCGCGGCACAGGTAGTAGCGGTAGCCCTTGGCGACCTGGCGGCCGGTGCAGGACAGTCGGCACGCGCCGCAGCTGACCAGCGCGCGCAGCAGGTACTCATGCCGGGTGTTACGGGCCGCGCACTGCTGGTTGGCGTCGAGCTTGGCCTGCACCTGGGCGAAGATCTCCTCGCTGACGATCGGCGGGACCGGCACCGCGATCCAGTCCTCCTCCGGCCGCGGGGCATGGCTCTGGCCCGGCCCGGCCGGGAGCATCGCCGACTTGCGGCGGCGGGCCGGCGCCACCTGGGTGCGGTTGGACAGTGCCCGGCCGGCATAGGCCGGGTTCCGCAAGATGCCCCGGACGCTGGCCACGTTCCAGCGCGGCCCGCCCATCGGGGTGGGCACCCCCAGATCGGTCAGCCGCGCCGCGAGCTGGTAGATGGTTGCCCCGGGTTCGAGGTACCAGTCGAACAGCTGCGCGATCAGCGCCGCCTCCCCGGGGTCTACCCGCACCGCATCGGCCCGGCGGGGCCGCTCAGGGTCCAGCCGGTACCCGAACGGCGCCGTGGTCCACGGCAGCAGCGTGCCCGCCCGCAGCCGGGCCTGCCGGCCCCGGCGCATCCGCTCGGCGATCAGCGTCCGCTCATACTCCGCGACCGCGCCGCGGATCTGCAGCAGCAGCTGGTCATGCGGGTCGGCGCTCATCGGCCGGTCCAAGAACTCCACCCGGCAGCCATGGCCGGCCAGCTCCTCGATCAGCAGCACCTGATGGACGTAGTTGCGGGCCAGCCGGTCCGGCGCGGTCACCAGGACCAGGTCAAGCTCGGCCAGCGCCGCGTGATCGCGGAGCCGGTCCAGCCCCGGCCGGCCAATACGGGCGCCGCTGTAACCGTCATCGCGGTAGACATGCTGGTCATCCAGCTCCCAGCCGCGCTCCCCGGCCGCCGCGCGCAGCCGGTCAAGCTGCTGCTCGATGCCCTGCGCCTGAGCCTGGCGGGTGGTCGAGACCCGCGCATACAACGCCACGCGCATCAGCGTCCTCCTCAGCGATCAGCGTCAGGCCGGGCAGGCCGCCCTGCCCGGCCAGACGCACCAGCAGCTGGTAGGCCTGATCCCACCGGCGCTCGCCGTCTTGGCGCGGGCTGTACTGGCGGCAGACGGTCCAGGTCCGGGTCATCGGGCTCTCCTACCAGCGCAACATCGGTATGAAGAGCAGATCTCCGCAAACGCAACGGCCGACGCCACCAGGTCAAGCTCAGCTGCACCCGCCGCACACAGCAGAACTTGCCATTTGTGATTAGACCATCGAAGTCGCGATAGAAGACGCGAAGCAGCTCTTCGGGACCGGCCAGGCCCGCAACCGCACCGCCCGCGCGGTCGAGCGCACCGTCCCGTTCATGCTCGCCTGCCAGGCCATCGCCATCTGTTGGTACGCCACCGCAGGGCACCATCCCGCCGACGCCGAGGCCCGCCGCCTCGACGCGCCCTGGTACACGTCCAAGACCGAGCCGTCCACCGCCGACATGACCGCCAAGCTCCGCCGCGTCATCATCGCGGCCAAATTTAAACCGGAGTTACGGCTAGTTCGTGGGCTGAACTTACATCTGAGCTGCGAATACTGGTGTTCGCGTAACCTGGCGTGTCGTCACTAAATATGACCGCGTGCCGGGCTCGCTTCTGCTACGATCACCTGCATGGCAACCGGTTCCGGCGCGGTGCACGTGACCACCCAGCGTCGCCACTACACGGGGAAAGACGGCCGGGAACGGGTCTACGAGACCCACCTGCTGCGCCGGTCCTGGCGCGAGGACGGCAAGGTCCGTAACGAAACGGTGGCGAACCTGTCCAGGCTGCCCGCCGAGACCATCGAGCTGATCCGCCGCTCGCTGGCCGGGCAGCGGTTCCTCCCGGCCGCCGCCGCAGCGCAGGTGGCCCGGTCGCTGCCGCACGGGCACGCCGCCGCGGTGCACGCGATGGCCCGCAGGCTCGGGTTCCCCGCGCTGCTCGGCCCGCCCGGCCCGGACCGGGACCTGGCCTACGCGCTGATCGTCTCCCGGGTGCTGCGCCCGGCCTCCAAGCTGTCCACGATCGCCTGGTGGGACGACGTGACGCTGGGGCCGGACCTGGGCGTGGCCGGCGCGTCCACCGACGAGGCGTACGCGGCGATGGACTGGCTGGTTTCCCGCCAGGACGACATCGAGAAGGAGCTGGCCCGCCGCCACCTGCGCCAGGGCGGGATCGCCATGTTCGACCTGTCGTCCTCCTGGGTGGAAGGAAGCCATTGCGAGCTGGCCGCGTTCGGGTACTCCCGGGACGGCAAGAAGGGAAAGGCGCAGATCGAGTACGGGCTGCTCACCGACCCGGACGGCCGGCCGGTCGCGGTGCGGGTGTTCGCCGGGAACACCGGCGACCCGAAGACCTTCCCCCAGGCCGTGCAGGCCGTCCGCGGCACGTTCGGCCTGCAGCAGATGATCATGGTCGGGGACCGGGGCATGATCACCTCCGCGCGGATCAAGGACCTGCGGACGATCGAGGGCATGGCGTGGATCACCTGCCTGCGCGGCCCGGCGATCCGCAAGCTCATGGACGGCGGGCCCTTGCAGCTGTCCCTGTTCGACGAGCAGGATCTCGCCGAGATCAGCTCCCCGGACTACCCCGGTGAGCGGCTGATCGCCTGCCGCAACCCGGTCCTGGCCGCCGAGCGCGCCCGCAAGCGCGACGACCTTCTCCAGGCGACCGAGGAGGACCTGGGCAAGATCGCCGCCCAGGTCGCGGCCGGGCGGCTGAAGGACCCGGGCAAGATCGGCCTGAGGGCCGGGCGGGTGCTGAACAAGCGGAAGATGGCCAAGCACATCCTCCCCGATATCGGCGAGGGCCGCCTCACCTGGCAGCGCGACCAGGCCTCCATCGACGCCGAGGCGGCCACCGACGGGATCTACGTCATCCGCACCCCCGTCCCCGCGGACACCCTCGACGCAGCCGGCACCGTGACCGCCTACAAGGGCCTGTCGGCCCTCGAACGCGACTTCCGCTCCATCAAGGCCGACGACCTGGACCTGCGCCCCATCTTCCACCGGCTCGACGACCGCGTCCGCGCGCACGTGCTGATCTGCACCCTCGCCTGCTACCTCACCTGGCACCTGCGCAAAGCCTGGGCACCGCTGACCTACGCCGACGAGCACCCGCCCGCCCGGGCCAACCCCGTCGCCCCGGCCCGCCGGTCACCATCAGCCGACGCCAAAGCCGCCCGCAAGACCGGGCCCGGCAGACAGCCGATCCGCAGCTTCCGCGACATCATCGACCACCTGGCCACCCTGACCCGCAACGACCTGCGCTACGCCGAGGTGACCATCCCCGCCCTCGCCGAACCCACCCGCACCCAGCGGCGCGCGTTCGACCTCATCAGCGCGGCCATCCCGCTGACCCTGAACACCACGTAGACACCACAAATCCGGCGCCCGGCCGCAAACGCGCAGCTCAACCCCCGATCTCGCTACCTCGGCAAACGTAACTTCGGGTTAAGCGACTTCACGCTGACCGAGGCTGTCGCATAACCGATGGTGCGGATAGCGGGTCCGAGTGGGGCCTTTGCCAAGCTGCTGGCCGGCGCATCAGCCGGATGCAGGCGCTGGCGGCGCTTGCCTGCCTGTATGCAGCGTTGGCGGGCCTCAAGCGAGGCCTTCGGTTTCGGTGATCGTCGTGGTTTCGGCTGGCAGGGCCGGATGATACTTCTTGTTTCGCGGGAAGGTCCGTTTCGCCAGGCCTAGCGGGGCCGGGGTCAGGCGGCGTTCTGCGCGGGTGCCTGGACGGTGGCCGGGCCGGATTGGGTGTGTTGCCGGCTGCGGAAGCATTTCAGCAGGTTGTGGGTGGTGCCCCACAGGTGGAGCTCGGTGTGGGCCATCTCGCCGCGGTAGTTCAGGTTCCGTCCCATGCGCGCGAACAACTGCCCGAAGACGGGCTCGATGATGGCCTGGCGCTTCTTGTAGGCCTCTTTGGCCTCGGGCGTGTCCATCGTGGCGGCCATGCCGGCCCAGGCGGCGGGAATGGTCTTGTCTCCGGCCTGGTCGCGGCCGCAGGTGGCGGCCTCGTTGTGCACGGCTACCAGCAGGTCGGCCTCGCAGCCGGCGGTGAAGTTGGCCTCAGAGGCATATCCGGCGTCGAACAGGGCCTTTCCGATCGGCGTGGTGATGCCGATGGCGTCGAGGTTGGCGCGTCCGGCCTTCAGCAGCGGGTGCAGCGCGCCGACGTCGATCGGGTTGTCGTGCAGCAGCATTGCCAGGATGATCTGGCGGTCGTTGGCCAGGGCCTGCAGGTTGCGGGCGCACATGTAGCCGCCGGCCTTGGCCGGCATGATCCGGCAGTGCGGGTCGGTGGTGTTGCCCTTGGGGACGTTGCCCTTGTCCGGGTCGGCCAGCGCGCGTTGCAGCGCCGCGTCGGCGCGTTCCTGCTCGGCCCGGGCGGCGCAGACCTTCGCCGCCTGGTCCACCGGCTTGGGCGGCCGGCCCGCCCGGCCGCCGCCTCCGCTGGCCTTGGCCTGCTGTGATTCCTGGTAGCGGACTAGTTTCTGCTGGTGGGCGGCGGTCTCGTCGGCCAGCCGCTTCGCGGCCCGCGCCGCGCGCTGCCGGGCCTGCTCAAGAGCGGTCACCGCGCTGCGGGTGTCGCCGTGCCGCTGCGCGAGCATCTCCCTGGCCTGCTCGGCCCGGGCCAGCCGGTCCGCCGTGCGCTTGCGCGTCCCGGCGGTCGCCGGGACGGCGCGGTCCGCGTCGGCCGCGGTCGGCTCGCAGTCGTCCTGGCCGTCGAGCAGGTCCGCTTGCTGCCACCATGCGCTGACCTCGGCTTCCAGCGCCTTCTGCAGCTCTTCGATGCTCACGTCCAGTTCCTCCAGCGTGCGGCTAGCCGCCTTGGAGGCGCTCGCCTTCACCTTCGTGCCATCGCCGGCCACCAGGTCCACGGTCACCAGCCCCTCCCGGGCGCATACCGTCAGTACCTGCACGAACAAGCCGGTGAGCGCGTCCCGGTGCCGACGCACGAAGCGGGCGACGGTGGCGTGGTCGACGGCCTGGTTCCCGGCGATCACCCGGCAGCCGACGTCGTCGAAGCAGGCCATCTGCACGGCCCGGGATGAGCGGATCCCCTTGCAGTAGCAATACAGCACCAGCGCTGTCATCATCTTCGGGTGATAGGCAGGGCGGCCCTGCCCGTCGCTGCGGTAGTACGCCAGGAACGCGCCCAGGTCCAGCTCATCAACGGCATCGATGACCGCCCACGACAGATGGCCGGCCGGAAGCCAGTCCCGCGCATCAGGAGGGAGGAGAAAGTCCTGGTCACAGCCATAAGAGAGGAAGTTATAGCCCACAATCCATCATCTCGGGCGAGCGCTTCCCTAGCAGGCAGCCAGATAACGATATCTTATCGAAATATAGCTCCTGCCTTGACAGATGGAGATCACTAGTTATGCGACAGCCTCGACCAGCCAGAACCCGAAGAAATCCACGCCATCCGGCTGGCCTGGGAAGACGCCGAAAGCCTCGCCGCCTAAACCGCAAAAGTCGAGTGCGAACTCGCTCCCCGCAAATGCGCAGACGTTCGCCAGCGATCACGCAAGATGTTCTCCTCGGGTCGGGGAAGAATGCTGATCCAGGGTCAGGCGCCAGGCCGCGTGGTATCGCGTCGGGTCAAACGACCCGAGCGCACGCGAGGGAATGCGGAACCGGTCGTCCTCGCAGACGAATACGGTCACCGAGAGCCCCGCCCCGGTCATCACGTCGCGGGGCGTGTACTCGCCGGCCTCGAGGCGGGCGACCCGCTCGAGCGCCGCCGGTCCGACCCGGAGCACCTCGCCGGGAACCGCGCGGTCGCCCGGGAGCAGCACCGGGTACGCGCCACACGGATGGAGGTAGAGGGCGCCGGTGACTGTATCGCGCCCAATGAACTCCTCCCGCGCCAGCAGGTGATGCCAGATGCCGCCCCGCTGCAGGGTGCCGTATACGAAGAGCAGCCGCGTCGGCTCGGATGTCACGCTTCAAGCCTACGTGGGGCGGACGTTCGCCTCGTCCGGAGCGACTGGCCGGATCTCACGCCATTGTCCCAGACCCGTCCGCTCATCCCGCGCATTTTGAGGGGCCTGCTCCCACCAGGGGTCGGCAAAGTCCTGACTGGTATTGATCTGGCTGATCTGCGACACCCCGATGTGAGCAGGTAACCAGCGCGGGCACGGCCTGAGAGTGATCATGGCGGTTCCTACACCTGCCAGGTCACTACCGAGGGGCCATGCCCGCTGCGCCATCATCCCTGACTGACCCTGCGATTGGCCAGTTGCTCGTTGCGGCGAAGGCCCTGGATGGGGAGCGGGCGCAGCTGCTGGCGGTGCTGGCCGCGGTTCCGGATCCTCGCGCGCGGCGCGGGGTGCGCCACCGGCTGGTGGTGATCTTGGGCCTGGCGGTGTGCGCGGTGCTGGCCGGGGCCCGGTCGTTTACCGCGATCGCGGAATGGGCCGCCGACGCTGACCAGGCCACCCGGAATGCGCTGGGGTAACCGGCGTAGTGCCGTCCGAGTCCACGTTCCGTCGCACCTTGCAGAGCCTGGACGCTGATGCCCTGGATGAGGCGGCCGGCGCCTGGGCTCAGCAGCGCACCGCGCCGGCCCGCGGCGGGGGGCGGGTGGTCGCGGTCGACGGCAAGACACTCCGCGGATCGGGCATGGCGGGCAGTCCCGGGCGGCACCTGCTCGCCGCGCTACATCACGCTTGCGGCGTGGTCCTGGGGCAAGTTGATGTCGAGGCCAAGACGAACGAGATTCCCATGTTCGCCACCTTGCCGGACCGCATCGGCCTGGCCGGCGCGGTGGTCACCGCGGACGTCCTGCACGCCCAGCGCGGCGCGCATTACCTGATCACCGTCAAGCGCAACCAGCCCGGCCTGCACGCCCAGCTCGCGGCCCTGCCCTGGCGGCAGGTCCCCGTCGCGTACCAGGCTCGCGAGAAAAGCCACGACCGCGCGGAACGGCGCACCCTCAAGGCCACCGCCGTGGCCGCCGGGCTGGCCTTCCCGCACGCTGCCCAGGCCCTCCAGATCATCCGCCGCCGGCGACCGCTGAACGGGACGGACAGCACGAAGTGGTCCACCCAGACCGTCGATGCCATCACCTTGCTGACCGCCAGCCAGGCACAGCCCGCCGGCCTGGCCCGCCTCGCGCGCGGCCACTGGCTCATCGAGGACCGGCTGCACTGGGTCCGGGACGTGGTCTACGACGAGGACCGCTCCCAGGTCCGCGCCGGCAACGGCCCTCGCGTGATGGCCAGCCTACCTGGCCATCGCCATCGTGCGGCTGACCGGGGAAACCGGCATCGCCGCCGCCCTGCGCCACCACGCCCGCCGGCCCGGCCGGCCCCTGCAAACGCTCATAAATTGCTGAAGCGCCGGTCACCCGGCCGGGCCAGCCCGGCCGTGCGCCGGCCTAGGCGGCGTCCCGCGCCCGAGCGGGGCGACGAATGCCTCCAGGGTCTGGTTGAACGCATCGCCGACCACAGGCGTGGCATGGCCAGCCCCGGTGACGTGAGCACGCCGGGCGGGCAGTGCTGACGCCAGGGCATCACAGACGGCCTCGAAGGCAGGGCTATGATCGCCCGAGATCACCAGCTTGGGAAACGATGCCGCCGCGAGCTGACCGACCGGGAGCTCGCCCTCCCACGGGCGGCGGCGGATCGCGCGGGCCGCCCGCACCCCTTGCGCCAGCACGGGCGGCAGCTGGCCGGGAACCACCACGCTGCGGCCGACAATCCCGAGGAAGCCGCGCAGCCACTGCGCGTCATCGCCGGTCCTGTCCAGGTGCTCCTCCAGGTCGCGAGCCATCTGCTGAGCCGGAGCTGAGCCAGGCGCCAGCTGGAAGGCCGGAGGCTCGCACAGCGTCAGCGACAGCACAGCCCCGGGCCGCAGCCCGGCGGCCAGCATCGCGGCCACCGCACCCGACGAGTGACCCACCAGGTGCGCTCCGCCCGCCAGCAGCCCGGCCACCAGCGGCGCGTCGGCATCTAGATCCTCACCCGCACTGACCCGCTGGCTGCGGCCGTAACCTGCCCGGTCCACAACCTCCAGCGCAAAACGGTCAGCCAGCCGCAACTGCCTGCCCCAGCACAGCTCGCCGGCCAGGACACCGCCATGCAACAGCACCACCCGCGGCCCCCGGCCGACGCGCCTGACGAACAACCCGCCCATCGTCGCAACCTAACACTGCGCCACGCGGCCACCGCTACCCGCGCCGAGCGGGATCGCGACTCCGATAAGGGGCCACCAGGCAGAACAGGTCATCTCACATGCAAGGTCAGGCCGGGCGCTACACGACCGACACTCCAGCTGATGACTCTGCCGAGGCCCTGGCCTGCTCCCCTATTGACAAAGGTGGCCCTCATGGATGCAGCGATGTGTTGCCAGTCAGTGGAACTCTGCGATCAGCTCGATCGTGCCAACGATCCTGGCGTTCAGCTCGTCGAGGTTCTCCGCGGGAATCCAGTACTCCAGACGCAAAGCAGGCGCTTTCTAGCGGTCGTCGCAACACCCGACAGGTTCGGGGGTTGCGATGGGGCGCCGAGGACCGGGGGCGTTGCCGCAGATCGAGAAGCGCGAGCAGTATGCGCGGCTGATCGGGCAAGGGTTCAGCAGCCTGCAGGCGTGCCGGATCGTCGGAATCAACCCGCGGACCGGGAAACGCTGGCGACACGGCCGTACGATCACCGCCCGGGACGGCCGGAAGCTGCATTATGCTCCCGTGATCACGCGCGGGGCTGTGGTCCGGCGGGAGATCTCGGACCGGTACCTGTCGGAGCAGGAACGGGTGCAGATCGCCGACCTGCGCGCGGCGGGGGCCGGGGTGCGGGCGATCGCGGATCGGACGGGCCGCAGCCGGAGCAGGAGCTGTGGCCAGTGCGCGGAGCCTGGCTGGGCTCAGCCCGGCTGACCAGAACGACTCCGCGCATTCGGCCAGCGGCGCTGCTGGCACGTCGAGGTTCAGCTGCCCGGCCCGGCGCGCGGTCCCCGGCGCCGGTCCCGCCGGGTCGGTGCGGTCACCGCGTGAGGCGCGGCTCTGGCCCGCGGAGCTGGATCCGGCGCAGCGCCGTGAGCAGCTCGCCGCGGCCGCGGCCGCGCCGGGCCAGCATGGCGAACGGGTCCCGGTCGAACTCCTCGGCCAGCACCTAGCAGACCGCGGCCAGGTGTTTGCACGGCACCTCCCAGTCCGGGCAGC
Organism: uncultured Actinomycetota bacterium; assembly: GCA_963808615.1. Lineage (GTDB taxonomy): Bacteria > Actinomycetota > Actinomycetes > Streptosporangiales > Streptosporangiaceae > Palsa-504. Next base: position 535,426 of record CAWEGV010000012.1, on the reverse strand, counting down.
TGCACCTCATGTCCAGATCGCCGGGCGAACGCGGGAACAGCGGCGTGCCGCTTGGCCCGGAACAGCGCCTGGCTGGCCAGCCTCTCCTGCACCGCCCGCCACTGCGCCTTGGTGCGTCGGCTCTTGATCGAGGTAACATTCGGGACTTGAACCCTATAGCTCGAAGCCTGCCACGGCCGCCCGCCCGTCGCCCGCCTGCGGAATCTCAGCCGTAAACGTTCCCAGCTTGGCTAGCGCAGGCTCGATGTTAGCGGCCAGGCGGGCGAGCGCCGATTTCATCTGCGGGTCATAGAGGTGGTCGCGGAGGGCGCTGCTGGCGTTAAGCCTGGATCGTCGCATCCACGAGGACACGCCCGGGTCGGCGGACCACGCTATCTCGGCGTGCTGGGTGACGCAGGTGACTGGGATCCAGTCCAGGGCCGTGTCAGGATTCGGATTCGGCGGGCAGAGCCGGTTCTTCTGCACGTCGTTGTCACGCGCCGCTTCCACATAACCTGTGAGGGCAGCGCTGAACACCGGCTGGCCAGCCCGGATCTGCTGCAACGTGATCTGGCCGTCTGCGAACACTGGAAGGCTGGGCCTCGTCAGGAAGCCGGCCGCCGAGCAGTCCACGTAAACCTGCCCGCGATCGGTAGGGATCGATCCGCCCGACAGCTCGATCTTGTCAGGCCCGATGTGCGTGACTCGCCCGAAACGGATCACGTCCTTGATGCTCCGCAAGCGCACCAGCTCGGCCTCGCTCACCGTCGCGCAATGATACATCGTCGGCTCGACGTCCGGATCGATCCGGATGAGCTGCCCGCAAGCCTCCAGCCGCCGGAACAGGTCGGGAAGGTCGTCGGCTTGCGCCGCGGCCTCAAGGTAGAGCGATACCCCCTCGATCAGCCGCGGCACAAGGTCGAGCGGCTGATGGAAGGCCAGGTCCAGCAGCCAGGCATCCCGCGGCCTGATCCACCGGATCGCCTCCGGCGGCACGCCGGCCCCCAGGAGCCATAGGCACGCGTCCATCCCGGTCTTGCCAGCGCCGATGACCGTGAACCCACTTGCCGGGTCGCCCAGCCTGACCAGATCGTTGGGCGTAATCAGCCGCACCCCCGGTTCGGCGTCAAACGACCGGACATTGGTCGCCGGGATCGACGGCTCCAGATACCTGGCGTCCACGACCCGCCGCCGTACCCGCACTGTCGTCGCGTCCCCGGTCAGCCGCGACACGAACCGGTGCTCGCCCAGCCCCGCGCTGATGCACTCAGACATGCCGAAGAACCGGACCCGGCCCGAGGGCAGCAGCTGTTCATCAAGCACCCGCTGGAAATAGTCGCAATTCTGTGCCGCGGTTGCCCGCTCGTACAAGCCCGAGTTCAGCCCGGCCCTATCGATCAAGTCGCCGCCCAGCATCCGCGAGTTGACACCGTAGAACGCCGAGGGCTGGTCCAGGCGTGCGAACGGGTAGGCGTCATTCCAGTGACCCCCCGGGCGGTATCGCCGGTCCACCATCACCACGTCAGCGTCGCAGGCCGCGATCAGCGCGTCGACGAACGCCATCCCCATCGCGCCCGCCCCAACGACCAAGTAGTCGGTCTCAATCCCGTGCACGACCGAATTCTACCGGGAGCGTCGGACCGTCTGTGTAAGTGATCGTGGAGGTTCTCATGGGGTCGGGATTCGTCCGTCGAAGTAGGTCGTGAACGCCTGCAGCGCCTGTTTCCACCCCGAGCTGCGGATCCCGGTGTTCGGGCTGCGGTAGTCCTCCAGGTTCCGGACCGCGAGGTAAAGCACCTTCAGGGCGGCCTGCTGGGAGGGGACTGGCCGCGGTTGCGGGTGACCTTGCGCAGCGGGAGTTCATGGACTGGATCAGGTTCGTCGTATGAATGACGCGCCGGACCTCGGGCGGGAACGCCAGGAACGGGGTGAACTCGGCCCAGTGCGCCCGCCACAGCCGGATGACCGCCGGGTACCGCTGGTCCCAGGCGGTGGCGAAGGCCTCCAGCGCCGCCGCCGCAGCGGCCTCGTCGGCGGCGGTGTAGATACCTCGCAGGTCTTTGCTCAGCGGCGCCCAGTACTTGCGGGAGGCGTACCGCAGCGAGGCGGGGATCAGGTGCACGTTATGCCGATATCGGCATAAGGCCCATTACCCCAACACCGTCGTTATGCCGATACCGGGCGGTCCGGTGCTGGCGGGCGGTGGTGGCCGGGTCCGGGATATCGGCATAATCACAGGGCTTCGAGGAAGGCCAGCAGCTGGTCAGGCGGCTGGTAGCGGCCGGGCTGGGCTGCTGGCGGGGTGGTCCGGTCGAGGGCTTGCTGCTTGAGGGCCATGTCGGCTTGCAGGTAGATCTGTGTGGTGGTGACCGATTCGTGGCCCAGCCACAAGGCGATGACGGTGATGTCGTTCCCGGCGTGCACCAAGGCCATGGCCGCTGAGTGCCGCAGGACGTGCGGGGTGACGTTTTTGCTGGCCAGGGAGGGGCAGCATGTCCCGGCTGCGGTAGCGTAGAGGGTGAGCCGCTGCTGGAGGGCGTCCCGGCTCACCCGGCCCGCCGCGGATGGTGGTGAACAACGGGTCGTCTGGTGTCCCGGCGTATTCGGCGAGCCAGGCCCGCAAGGTGGCGACGGTGCCCGGGCTCAGCGGCGTGATCCGGTCTTTGCGGCCATTGCCGTGGCAGGCGACGTAGGCGCCGCCACCGAGGTGGACATCCCGGCAGGTCAGGGCGGTGAGCTCGGAGGCCCGAAGTCCGGTCTGGACCGCGAGGAGTATCCAGGCATGGTCACGGCGGCCGGTCCGGGTTGACCGGTCTGGGGCGGCGAGCGGGGCCTGGGTCTCGGCGGCGGTGAGGAACGTGACGATCGTCTGGTCAGCCCGCTTGGGAGGGATGGCCAGGACACGTTCGATGTCGGCGGCGTGCTCGGGGTGGCGCAGGGCTGCGAAGGCGAACAGGGAGTGGATCGCGGCCAGCCGGGCGTTGCGGCTGCGGATGGCGTTGCCCCGCCCGCGCTCGATGTGGTCGAGGAACGCGCTGATCACGGGCGCGTCCAGGTCGGTGAAGTCGAGCCGGCACGGCACGGCGCCGGTGCGCTGTGCGGAGAAGTTAATGAGCAGCCGGATGGCGTCGCGGTAGGCGGCGACCGTGTGCGGGCTGGCCCGCCGCTGGCCGATCAGCCGCTCGGTGAAGAACGCCTGCACGGTGCCGGCGGCCGCCGTCACCGGGATGCTCCCGGCGTGGCGAGCCTGCGGGCGGCTTCGGCGAGCAGCTCCGGGGAGGCGCTCAGGTACCAGTACGTGTGCTCCGGCGCTGCGTGGCCCAGGTAGGCCGACAGCAGCGGCATCCGGGAGGCAATGTCACCGCCGTCGCGGCACCAGTCCAGCAAGGTGGCGACCGCGAACGAGTGCCTCAGATCATGCGGCCGGGGGCGGCAATTGCCTGATCGGCTGGGCAGGCTTGCCTGCCGGGCCAGCCTGGCGAACGTCTGGCCGACGTTGTAATAAAGCAGCCGGGTTCCGGCGCTGGATACCAGCAGCGCCGGGCTGGCCGGGCGGGGGAACCGCCGGTTACGTAGCTGCCGGTAGGCCTGCAGCGCCGTGACGGTGGTGGCGTGCAGCGGCAGCAGCCGGTGCTTGCCGAGCTTGGCGTGCCGCACCAGCAGCATCCCGCGGCCGGGATCGAAGTCCTCATCATCGAGCGCGACGACCTCGCCGCCCCGCATGCCGGTGACTGCAATCAGGCCGATCAGCGTCTTGATCGTCTCCTGGCGCAGCGGCGTCTTGAGCCGACCCGCCTGGGTGAGCAGCGCCGCGATGCCGGCGGCGCAGTACAGGTAGGGAACGGCACGGCGGGTTCCGCCCGGCAGCAGGCTGGCCGGCGGCACTTCGGCAGAGGGGTCGAGGGTGGCAAGGTAGGCGGCGAAGCCGCGGACCACGGTCATCCGCATCCGCAGCCAGCCCGGGCTGGCGTTTGCGGGCAGCGTGGCCCAGGCCAGCGCGCCGGTCACGGTGATCGTGCCGGTCCCGCGCTGTTCCAGGTAGGTGATGAACTGATCCAGCAGCTTGGCGTCGCGGTCCAGCTTGAACCCCAGTCCGCGGCGCAGGTCCAGGTAGCCGGCCAGCGCCGGGCGCAGCCCGGTCACCACGAGGCTCCCGGCCACGGGCGGGCCAGCGCGCGCAGCGCCTCGACGTTGACCTTGGCGTATGCCGCCGTGGTCGCGGGCCGCCGGTGCCCAGCTGGCCGATCTCGGCCAGCGACCCGCCCTCGGCGAGCATGGCGGTGGCGGCGCTGTGCCGCAGCCGGTACGCGTAGATCCTGCCCAGCCCGGCCCGCTGCCCGGCCGCGAACACAGCCATCGTGACCCCGCCGGCCGTCAGGCCCAGGTGCGGCGCCTTGACCCGGATGAACACACCGCGGTCCAGGGCCGTGGGCGGCCGGCCATGCCGCAGCCGCGCGACTGCCTCGCCAGCGCCGGCGGGCAACGGGAGCTGGTCGCGGCGGTTCCCCTTGCCGGCGATGGTGATCTCGCCGCGCCGCCAGTCGATGTCGTCCAGGCGCAGCCCCGCGACCTCGCCCGCGCGCAGCCCCATCCGCGCCAGCAGCGTCATCATCGCCAGATCACGGCGCCCGCCGGCGGTCCCAAGATCACACGAGGCCAGCAGGGCCCGCACCTGCGCCGGCTCCAGCGGCCGCGGAAGCCCCGGCCGCCGGTTGGCCACCTTGGGAACCGCCCGGTCCAGCGGCCCGCTGATCAGGCCCTCCACATGCCAGAACCGCAGCAGCGAGCGCAGTGCCGTCGCCAGCCGCTGAGCGGTCTTCGGGGCCAGCCGCCGCGACTGGCCGGTCAGGAACGCCGTGACATCGCCCGCCGTCAGCCACCCCAGATCCGCACCACCGGCCGCGGCGTGGCCGGCGACGAACGGCCGGACCGAGTCCACATAGCCGCGGGCAACCTTGTCCCGCAGGCCGCGCTCGGCCAGCAGGTAGCGCCGGTACCGCTCGAGCAAGCCCTCCGCCTGCGTCGCCGGCGCGGCGATCTCCGCCTCAGAGCCACGCCCAGTTCCCGCAGGTAACCCAGCAGCGGCGCCAGCGCCTTCGGCGTCAGATAGGCGGTATACCCAGCCGCCCGGCGTGCCGCCAGATACTCCTCTGCCACCGGCGCAGTCAGCGCCATCGTGCCCAGCCCGGCAGCAGCAAGCCACCGGCTCAGATGCGCGGCCAGCCCCAGCTGGCCCCGCGCTGACATCTCCGTGAAACCCAGCCGGGCCAGCTCACCGGCCAGCCCCGCTGCGCGCGGCGCCAGCGGGCCCGTCATGCAGACCCCATAGAGACATCCATGCTCGCTGTCCTCTCCCAGAGTCGGAGAGGACAGCATCACGCCGCAGCGCGCCCGGTTATGCCGATATCCCGGACCCGGTCACCCCGCCCGCCAGCACCGGGCCACCCGGTATCGGCATAACGACGGTGTCGGGGTAATGCACCACGCACAGCTGCACCACCGCCTGGGACCAGACCACGCCGATCGCGTCCGGCAGCCCGGTCAGCCCGTCGCAGTGCGTTGGCCGACTCGGGTGTATCAGGACCAGCAGTCGCGGGTCATGTATAGCGGGAGGGTTTACGCCGCGCCCGCGCCTGGGTTCTCGCTGGCGCACGAGCAGGACAATGTTCCTGGCAGACGGAGGTGCCGTTATGGCCGCTGGAGACGATAGTGAAGTGTCAGTCCGGCCGGAGGTGGATCGACGCCAGGCGACGAGCCTGGTGTTCGATGCCCTGACCGCCGTCATCCCAGGCCTGCGGGTCGAGGCGCTGGACGAGCGGCAGGAACTTTACGCTGACCTGGGGCTGGACTCGTTGGGTTTCGTCCGGCTGCTCCTTGAGTTCGAGTCCAAGCTCGGCGTCCAGCTGTTTGATGACGGACTGATGACGATCAAGCTCCTGAGCGTGGGAGACCTGATTGATCTGATCGAGCGCGTCTCGCTCCCGGCCGCAAAGTGAGGTCTGGATCGGATACCACCGGAGCTTGCCGCATGGTTGCCGCGGTGCGAGACCGGCAGCTCCCGACTGACTGGTTCAACATCCTGCATGACCGGCCGCAGTACGTGAGTTCGGCTGTGTCGAGATCACGAGTGGCGGGAGCGGCGAAACTAGCGGGCCACAGCGTACAGCTCCAGCAACCGTTGTCGCTGGCACGGCAGTCCCTCAACACGGCCGATCGGTTCATACCGATCCCTGGTGAGGTCCTCGACCTGTATGCGCAGTATCGTCCGACGCCGTTGCGCAGGGCGGTGCGCCTGGAGGAGCGCCTCGGCGCCAACGCCCGCATCTACTACAAGTACGAGGGCGCCAACCTCACCGGGAGTCACAAGCTCAACACCGCCCTGCCTCAGGCCTATTACTACGCTCGTGCAGGTGTGAAGCGCATGGTCACCGGCACGGCCGCGGGCCAGTGGGGGACGGCTCTGGCTTACGCCTGCCAGGTCATGAACCTTGGCTGCACGGTCTTCATGGTCAGGTCCACCTTGCGTCAGAAGCCCGTCCGCGGCGACATGATGCGGCTGTTCGGCGCGGTCGTCCATGAGAGCCCGAGCGAGTTGACCGAAGTCGGGCGAAGGGTGCTCGGGGAGGATCCGGCGGCGACCGGTACCCAGGCCGTGGCTAACGCGGAAGCTCTTGCGCTCGCGGCCGAGGACAGCGGCTCACGGTTTGCCGTCGGGAGCGGCGAGAACTCGGTGCTGCTCCACCAGACCGTCATCGGCCAGGAGGCCATCTCGCAGCTGGCCGTGCTGGGCGAGTTCCCCGATTGCGTCATCGCGTGTATGGGCGCCGGATCGAACTTCGGCGGTATCGCGCTGCCCTTGCTCGGTGCAGCCGAGGACGCCGGGAGGCCGATTCGGCTGGTCGCCGTCGAGTCCACTGCGTGTCCGAAGCTGACACGGGGTCGTTACCTGTATGACCTGAGCGATGCTCTGGGCGCAACCCCGATCACCAAGGTCTACTCCCTCGGCAGCACCTACGTGCCGCCGCCGGTGTATGCGGGCGGACTGCGGCACCACAGCGCCGGGCCGCTGGCCAGCGCCATGTACGCGGACGGCACCGTGGAGGCGATGGCCATCGACCAGCTGACGTCGTTCCGGGCCGGCATGCTGTTTTGCGAGACCGAGGGCATTCTGCCCGCTCCCGAATCGGCTCATGCGGTGGCCGGGACGATGGATGTCGTGTCGCGGCACCCGCGCCGGGGGGCCCCGCTGGTCGTCCTGGTGAACATCAGCGGGCATGGTTTGCTGGACCTGGGTGCCTACCGTAGTTTCGCCGCCGGCGAGATCGACCCGGTGCGAGCAGACGAGGCCAGGCTTGCGCAGAGCCTCAGCGCCCTCGAAGAGTTCAACCAAAGCATTGCGGAAGCCGCGGAAGCATCGTGACTGCTGACGGGACTCCTCGCCGGTTTGGCGCACACGGGTGCTCTGTTTAATGCCACCGGCGGACGACCTACTCGGGCACATCCGGCATCCGGAGGAAATCATCGTCGCCGAGCTCGGGATATTGGAATGACGTCGACACTGGCGCATCTGCTCCTTCAGGCCGCCGATGCGCACCCCGACAGGCCTGCCGTCTGGTCGTCGACCGGCGAACTGACGTATGCCGAGCTGTACGACCGCTCCATGCGCCTTGCCCGCGCCCTGGTGGAGCACGGGCTCGAGCCGGGCGACCGGGTGGTGATCGCTCTGGCCAAGGATGTCGCGCTTCCTATCGCCATCTTTGGCACGCTGCTGGCAGGCGGCGCCTATGTGCCGATCGATTACCTGACTCCACCAGCGCGGGCGCACGTCATCGCCGCCGACGCCGAGGCGGTCGCCGTGGTTTCCGGACTGCGTACATTGCGGGCGATGGTGCTCGGCGACGCGTATTCGACTCACGACCGCCCGAGTGACAACTCTCCTGCGCTGCACTGGCTCGGCCGGGGCTGGTTCGATCCGGACAGATCCCCGGAACGACAGCCTGTGAGCGAGAGCTTGAGCCGGATGCACCAGCTCGGCCGGTTGCGGTCGCCGGTCGAGGTGCCGGCCTCGGCGCTCGCGTACATCCTGTACACGTCGGGCTCCACAGGTGGGCCCAAGGGGGTGGCTCACACGAATGCCAGTGCACTGGCGTTCGTCCGGTGGGCGGCCGATGCAGTGGGACTGCGGAAGAACGATGTCGTCTCTCAGCATGCGTCTCCGTCGTTCGATCTGAGCGTCTTCGACTTCTTCGGGGCGGCCATGGCCGCTGCCCGGCTGGCGCTCGTGCCCGACTGGACGTTCGGCCGCGTCGCCAGCCTCTGCGGCTTCATTGTCAAGACTGGTGTTACCGTTTGGTACTCCGTGCCGTCGGCTTTGCTGCGCGCCAGCGGCGCGGAGTCGCTTCCGTTCCTGCAAGGCAGCGCCCTGCGCCAGATCATCTTCGCGGGTGAGGAGATATCAGTGGGACCGCTGCGCGTCCTCTGGGATAACCTACCGCCGTCCTGTCGAGTCGCGAACTGGTATGGCCCGACGGAGACCAACGTCTGCACTTTCCACGATGTGACGGCGCTCGACGTGGATGGCGGAGATACGATCCCCATCGGAAGGCCCTGCCCCTACGCCAGCATGTCACTGGCGGGCGAGGATGGCGCCGTTACGCCGGAGGGTGCGGCGGGCGAGCTGCTCGTCGCCTCGGACACGCTCATGTCGGGGTACTGGAAGCTTCCGGCTACGACATCCCGGGTATTCTCCACCAGGCCCGACGGGCGCGTGTATTACGCGACGGGCGATCTCGTATCACGAGACGACGCCCGTGGGTTTACTTTCCGTGGCCGGGTCGACCGACTACTCAAGGTTCGCGGGCATCGCGTGCAGCCCGAAGAGGTGGAGCACGTGCTCGAGCAGCGAGCCGAGATCGACGAAGCCGCAGTCGTCAAACACCATCGGGGCGACGTCGAAGTACTGGCTGCTGCAGTACGCCTCGCTGCCGGAGAAGCACTGAACAACGACGCAATCATCGGTCATTGCCACAGGCTCCTGCCCGTCTACATGATTCCCGATGTCATTCTGCCCGTCGGCGAGCTACCTCGTGGCTCTCGAGGAAAGGCCGACTACCAAGCGGTGCTCGAACTGGTGGAGTCCCATTACGACGACCTCGCCAGACACGAACAATCCAGCGGCGGAACAGGTTGATTTACGAGCCTGCACCTTGGCACCAAACCCGGCAAGCCTCCAACGGGGACTACTGGAGGTGTGCCACATCCGTTCAGTTCGGACAGTAATGGTGATAAAGCGAGTTTTGGTCGACTTCTGTCAGGCCGGGCGTTAGTCTCCTCCGCGGACTTCCGCCAGTAGACCCCGTGGCCATCGATGTCTATTATTTCGGCGGATATTGAATTGTTTTGACGGTAATACGTGACAGCCTGACGGCACGCATCAATTACATGATAGTCGTCGATAATGCAGAAGCCTCCGACTGAGAGTTTCGAATATAGTGCGTCAAGGGCCTGAATGGTCGACTCGTAGAGGTCGCCATCGAGCCGCAGCAGCGCAATGCGATCAATTGGCGCATCCGGAAGCGTGTTCTTGAACCAGCCGGGAAGAAAGCGGACACGATCGTCTAGTAGCCCGTAGCGCTTGAAATTGTTCCTGACCGTGGATTCTGGTACCGCTACTGCGGCTCCATTCAACGTCAGATCCTCGGCAGGGTAGTGCTCTGGATCAGGCGGCGGAAGGCCCTGGAACGAGTCGGCCAGCCACACACAGCGCTCCTTGTCGCCGTATGCGACCAGCACGGCACGCATCAGGATGCATGCACCTCCGCGCCAGACGCCGCACTCGATCAGATCTCCAGGAATTTCTTCGGCGAGCACGGTCTCGACACAGTGCTGAAGGTGAGTCAGCCTTTGCATTCCAATCATCGTCTCAGCTGAAGCAGGCCAGTCCAGGCCCAAGTTCCGCTTTTGCTCGTCGAATGGAACCGCTCGCACAACTCTTATGTTGCGCTTAGCAAGGATGCCGAATACACGCCTCACCACGGGGTGGCTCTGGGCGCGTATCAGGACGAGCTCGTCCTCCCCATATCTCGTAAGATAGCTGCGGAGCAAATCCAGGTACATGTCTCGCGGGTCTAGCGTGGTCACTAGGGCACCATCCTTCTCATGGGCACCGATAGGGTGCTCGACGTTGGGACTCGGCGGGAGCCGGGGAGACGGCCTGGTGCGGTCGCCAGTGAATGGCCAGCATGACACCGCCGCCCCCGGCTCTCGCGGGGCCGCAGACCGGCAACAGGGAGACGCGCCGCAGAGCGCCGGTTGGTGACCGCCCGGGAGCCGGCCTCGTCGCCGCCGGGTCGTCGCTGCCATCGTGAGGAGACACAATGCCGCTTGCACTGCCCGAAGCGCAGTTCTTCACCGGGATCGACTGGGCTACCGCCGAGCACGCGGTGTGCGTGCTGGACGCGCCGGGAAGATCACCGCCCAGTTCACCATCGCCCACTCCGCCGAGGGGATCACGTCGCTGGTCCGCCGCCTGGCCCGGTACGGTGACCCGGCGGATCTGCCGGTCGCGATCGAGCGGCCGTCCGGGCGGCTGGTGGACCTGCTGCTGGAGGCCGGGCACCCGGTGGTGCCGGTCAGCCCGAACGCGATCAAGACCTGGCGGGAGGGCGAGGTGCTGTCTGGCGCCAAGTCCGACGCCGGGGACGCCGCGGTCATCGCCGAGTACCTGCGGCTGCGCAGCCAGCGGCTGGCCTCCGCAGCCCCGTACAACGACGAGACCAGGGCGCTGCGCACTGCCGTGCGCACCCGCGATGATCTGGTCGAGCTGCGAGTCGCGGCCACCAACCAGCTGTCCGCGCTGCTGGACGCGCACTGGCCGGGCGCCAAGGCCGTGTTCGCCGACGTCGAATCTCCGATCAGCCTGGAGTTCCTGACCCGTTACCCGACCCCCGCCGCGGCCCGCCACCTCGGCGAGAAGCGGATGGCCGCGTTCTTGGTCAAGCACAGCTACTGCGGCCGCAGGCCCGCAGCCCAGCTGCTGGACCGCCTGCGCCAGGCCCCGCCCGGCACCGCAGACGAAGTACTCACCGAGGCGCTGCGCGACGCCGTGCTCGCCCTGGTGGCCGTGCTGCGGGCGCTCATCGGCGCCGTCAAGGACCTGGACCGCCCGGTGACCGCCCGCCTCGGGGAGCACCCGGACGGGCAGATCTTCACGTCGCTGCCAAGGTCGGGTCAGATCAACGCCGCCCAGATGCTCGCCGAGTGGGGCGACTGCCGCCAAGCCTATGCCGGCCCCGCCTCCGTCGCTGCCCTCGCCGGGGTCGCCCCGGTCACCCGGCAGTCCGGCAAGCACCGCGGCGTCGAGTTCCGCTGGGCCTGCAACAAGCCGTTCCGCGGCGCCGTGACCACCTTCGCCGATAACAGCCGGCACGCCAGCCCCTGGGCGGCCAAGGTCTACGCGGACGCCCAGGCCAGCGGCAAGGACCATCCGCACGCCATCCGCATCCTGGCCCGAGCGTGGATCCGCGTCATCTGGCCATGCTGGGTCAACGGCATGCCCTACGACCCGGCCAGGCATGGCGCCGCAGCCGCCCTCGCCGAGCAAACTTCTAGCCAGTTTGCCGCCTGAGGTTGACACAGGGGGTGTCATGCGATCAACAGCTCCTCAGGACCGGACGCGGCGCGGCCGACCCGGTGGCGGAAACCGGACGGGCGGACGTGCTTCCGAGCGCGGGCGAGTGGGCTTTTTGCCAAACGCCAGCCCATGCGCAGGCATATAAGGCCGAACGGCCTCAGGTCATCCCGCGCGAACCAGGCGGTCTCATCGACCCCGCGCAAGGAAGACATCCATGCTCGCAGGCTGAGTTCGCCGCGCCGCCGGTTGGCGAGCGCGCTGAACGGGTCCCAGTTCTCCACCAGGAACGTGCGCCCGTTCACCTGTTCGCCTGGGGGGATGAGCTGGCCGGTCAGGTCGAGATAAGCGGCCAAGGCGAGGTCGGTACCCGCGGTGTCGCGGAATAGGCGGAACTGCGCGCCGAGCCTGGGATTGAAATCTAGCAGCTTGTATTGCCCGTCTCGGGCATCCAGGCGTATATCGAGGTCGAGCAGTCCGCGGTATCCAAGCCGCGCGAGCAGCGAGGTGAACTGGTCGTGGAGCTTTTCGTTCGCGACTGAACGCCCAAAGCTCGCAAACCCGGCGGAGGCCGGGTAGGACCGTTCCTTGATACCGGTAAAGGCAGGCCGACATATCGAGTCAGCGTCACAGTAGCCGTCGAAGAACCAGTCATGCCCGCGGCCACCGGGGACGTACTCCTGCAGCATGAGCCCTTCACCGGATTGCTCGAAGCGACGATAGATGTCGTTCAGTTCCAACTGGCCAGCTAGGACTGACGTACTGTCGAGCCCTCGTTGCATGGTCCACGGCGTAGTCAGCTTGGCGATCAGTGGGTAACCCACGGCCGAAGCGAATTTCTGCGCCTCGCCAAGTGAGCTGGGCAGAGTGACCTGCGGGGCGGGCAGGCTTAGCTCAAGGCAGGCCTGGTACAGAGAGTATTTACTGCCGAGCCGACGGGGCAGGTCCCGCGGCGGATCCGGGAAAAAGAACCGCTGCCGCAGTTCACCGCCGTGCTCGGCCAGGAAGATCGCGCTCGCGTCGTCGGTGGTGATCAGGACCGAAGGGCAGCCGATGTGATCGGCAAGGCGCAGCAGACCTGTCACTACGCGGTCCACGTCGGCCGGGCTCGGCTGCCAGAAGCAGCGCCCGGCCAGATACCGGGAACTTGCGGCTGGAGCGTGCGGGTCCTCGTGCACACCGTAGACCGGCACGCCGATCCGGCCCAGACTGCGGATAACACCCAATACTCCGTGGTGCATGACGTTCGGCTCGAACTTAAGCACGACCGCTGGGATGCTCGTATCGACAAGGTTCTCTGCCATGGCCGTCACCATGGCCGAACGAGTTCAGGTTCGGGCATCAGGACACGCTCCGCTCACCACTGGCTCACAGGCCCAGCATCCGCGACAAGATGACCCGCTGCATCTCCGAAGTTCCCGAGTAGATGGTACCGGCGACCGCGTCCCGCAAGTCGCACTCGATCCCGGCTTCCTTCATGTAGCCGTAGGCGCCGTGAACCTGGATCGCGTCCAGGCTGGACTGAACCCACGCCTCGCTGGTGAACAGCTTGGCTGCCGCCGACTCGGCCAGCGCGGGCTTGCCCTGCTGGGCCAGCCACGCAGCCTGGTAGACCAGCAGCCGTGCGGCCTCCAGGCGCAAGTACATGTCGGCCATCTTGCTGGCCACGCTCTGGAATTTCCCGATAGCCTGGCCGAACTGCTTCCGCTCCCGCGCGTACCCCATGGACGTCTCAAGCTGGCGCTGCATGGTGCCAAGGGCGCTGGCGAGGATGCAGCTGCGTTCCCATCCCATCGATGCGGTGAAGATGGCCATCCCCGCTCCCTCGGGACCCAGCCGCTTGTCCGCGGGGATGAGGCAGTCGGCCAGCACGACCTCGCCCATCGGCGAAGTCCGCAGGCCCATCTTCTCCAGGCTGCGGCTCACTGTAAGCCCAGGCGTCCCCTTGTCGACAAGGAACGCGGAGATGCCCGTCAGCCTGGACCGGCCCGGGTGCGAGGCGAAGACCAGCACCATGCCTGCGACCGGGGCGTTGGTGATGTACAGCTTGGTCCCGTTGAGGAGGTAGTGATCCCCGTGGCGCTCGGCGCGGGTCCGCATGCTGAACGCGTCGGAGCCGGAATCGGGCTCGGTGATCGCGTGCGCGCCGATGAGCTCCCCCGACACGAGCCCGGGCAGGTAGGCCTGTTGCTGTGCTGGCGTGCCGAACTTCACCAGCGGCATTTCAACGCTCCACATCTGCGCGTTAAGCGAGAATAGGAGCCCGTTGTCGTGACATCCGTATCCCAGGGCCTCCATGACCAGGACCGTCGTCAGGATGTCGCTGCTGCCGCCGCCTAGCTCGGCGGGGACCGGCAGGCCCTGGATCCCGAACCGAGCGCAGGCCTGCCACGCCTCCAGGGAGAACTCTCCTGCCTCTTCACGTTTCGCCAGGTCCTGGTTGAGCCTTCCGCGGGCGAAGGCGGCCGCAGCCTCCTTCAGCTCACGCTGCTCGGCGCTCAGAGAGAATTCCATCCCGTTCCCCTGCCTGCTGGCCAAGTCCTGCGCCCAGCCAGGCCGTCTCTCCCAGCTTGGCGGTCGGAGCCCGCCAGCCGTGCCCCGATGCCGGTGCGCCTGGCTTCCGCAGCCGCCCTGCCGTTCCCTGGCAACCTACCTCACCCGTTACGGCTAAAGCCGTCCTCCTAGCGCGCCAGCCGGAAGGTGGGCGCGGGCCTGGTACGACATCCTGCCTACACAAGATCTGCGACTGCTCGCCTTGATACACCCCGAGCCGATAGGACTACTACCCAGCACCAGGATCGCCTCCGGATCCCCAGGTGCGTGGCGGTGAACCGCTGCGGCGCGGCCAGCATGCAGTCTTACAGAAGGACCTCCGCGGGTTCCGGGTGGCTCAGGAACGCGGTCGGGCTCGCCGTAAGGCCATAGGCGCCGGCCTGGAAAACCGCGACCAGGTCCCCCACCTCGGTGTGCGGGAGCGGGACACGGTCACCAAGAAGGTCCAGTGGGGTACAGAGCTTGCCTACAATCGTTACCGTTTCCGCAGCTTCCTCGTCCATGCGGTTGCCGATCGCTATCGGATAGTTGCGCCGCATTACCTGTCCGAGGTTGCCGGATGCTCCAAGCTGGTGGTGAAGTCCGCCGTCCACAACGAGGAAGATCCGTCCCCGCGATTCTTTCCGGTCGACCACTCGCGTGATATAGACGCCGCACTCGCCGGTGATGTACCGGCCTAGCTCAATGACCACGCGGGCCCTGGGCAGCTCCACCCGGATCCTCGTCTGCAGCAGCTCGGCCAGGTTCATTCCGATCGGGATCAGATCCAGAGGGGTGTCCTTCTCGAAATAGGGGATGCCGAACCCTCCCCCCAAGTTGAGGTACCGTACGGGCGACGGCATGCTCTTCGCCAGCTGGGCTATCAAGTCGACGGCCTTGCGCTGTGCCTCAGTCAAGATGTCGGCTCGCAGATTCTGTGAACCCGGGAATACATGGAAACCCAGGACGTCCACCTCGGCCTCCGCCAGCTCCTTGAGCAGCGCCGGAACCTGCTCGGCGTCGACGCCGAACTGCTGTGGGCCGCCGCCCATGAGCATCCCTGAGCCCGTGACCTCGAAGTCCGGGTTAACCCGGATCGCCGCCTGGGGACGGATTCCCAGGCGTTCACCGATCCCTATCAGCCGCCTGGCTTCAGTAGCGGACTCGATCTCAATGGTCACTCCTGCGGCCACCGCCTGAGACAACTCAGCAGGCGCCTTCCCCGGCCCGGCGAAACTGATATGGCTCGGCGGAATCGTGGTGTTGAGGGCCGCGCGAAGCTCGCGAGCCGACGCTACGTCGAAATGGTCCACCAGGCCGCTCAGATGGTGGATTACAGCCGACATTGGATTGGCTTTTATAGCATATCCAAGACCGATTTCTGGCGGCAGCACCTCCCGCAGTTTGAGTACCCGGGCTGTCAGAAGCCCTCGGTCATATGCGAAAAACGGCGTTTCGCCAACTCTTTCCGCGAGCACGTCCACCGGGACCCCGCCTACGCACAAATACCCCGACCGGGTGGCGAAAGCGGCAACTGTACTATGTAGCGCCACGCTATGAGTTCCTTGCGACGTAGGGGTTGACACCGTAGAACGCCGAGGGCTGGTCCAGGCGTGCGAACGGGTAGGCGTCATTCCAGTGACCACCCGGGCGGTGTCGCCGGTCCACCATCACGACGTCAGCGTCGCAGGCCGCGATCAGCGCGTCGACGAACGCCATCCCGACCGCGCCCGCCCCGACGACCAGATAGTCAGTCTCAATCTCGTGCATGACCGAATTCTACTGACAGGCAGTAGATCGTGTGATCTGATCACCGGGTTGATAGCCCTTGTCGGGTCGGGCCGGATTCCACGGCTGCCGGCCCACGTGCGCGGTGTTCGTCCGTCCTTGCGGTCCCCGCTGTCATCGATCACCAGCACCCCGCATCCACCGTCGAGATCCTCGACGCCGTCCCCTACGTCGGGCTAAACCTTTTAGCCGAACGGGCGGTGGTCTCAGCTGCCCACTCGGTGTTCCCCAGTCCCGAGGCCACGACGTGCGGCCATCAAAGGGTGCGCCGTCATGCGGCCCTAGCGGTGACCGAGTAGGAAGACACTCGGAATGTCTCCGGGGCACCGCCGGTCGAGCAAATCTCGAACGTGAAATCGACCAGGCTCACCGTCATGTTGCTGGCATAACCATGCGACTGTACCCAGTCCAGCACGCCGAGGATGTCCACCGACCCGCTGGACTGCTGAGCGAACGTCCCGGTGCCGCCTCCGCCGTCCAGGGAGAAGATGATCTCGCCGTCGGCACCACCGAACTGGTAGACGGTGAAGTTCTGGCCGCCGATGGAGGCCGTGCCGATCTTGGTGGCGCCGCCCGCGCCCCGGTTCACGTTGTCCAGCCAGATCATGATGTCGGTCTTGTAGTTCGTCCAGATGTCGTAGGCGGCCTCAGCGACAGTCTGGCCGTTATGCGGCATGGACTCGCTGTAGGTGCTGGTAAAGGAGTACAACGCCGAGATGGGGACGTTTGACAGCGGATTGCCGCCGCAGCCATTCTTAGTCAGGTTCTGCCAGGTGTTCTCGGCTGCGCACCAGTTGTTCGTCTGCTGCTGGAGTTCCGGCCCGGTCTTCACCGAGGTGTTTCCGGCAGGCTCCGTGCTGGTGACCTGCCAGTCGCCAGGACTGTTCGCCCTGAGCGTCTGAGCGCAGGACGGGTCGGCCCAGCAGTTGTTGGCCGCATAGCTATTGCCGGCGGACATGGTGATCGCTGACTTGTTCGTGTAGTAGCCGCAGGTTCCCGTCGGACTGGAGGTGACGCACGTCCACACGGTACTTGTCGGACTGGGGGACAGGGCCAGTGAGGTACTTGTCGGGCTGGGAGACAGGGCCGTTGAGGTGCCCGTCGGGCTGGGAGACGGTCTGCCGCCGCACGCAGTGAGCACGGACGCGAGCAGGACGAGCGCGATGTACCCCTTGCCGCCTGGGACCACGCTGGCGCCCTTGGCGTTCACCCGCGCCCTAACGCTTAGAGCGACTTTGGACAATCTACGGACCCGAACCCTCATGAAACCCCTCCAAACCTCGAGGCACCGCCCGGTTTCCCTCGTCGAGCCCTCCGTGCGCTTCGGCTGGTGACGCCGATAAGGACGCAGGAATGGTGCTGGCGAGTAGCCGTGCCGACGTATCGCCTCGATACCTCCCCGTCCTGTGTAGCACGCATCGAGGACAAGGCGCCAACCCGGCCTGCTCCGCAACCGCATCCTGTTCGCCGGCGACTCGATCACGGCAATTGAGCCAGACTCAGTTCCTCATGTCCCCTGACACTTGAGCTGGCCAGCTGAAACCCGGGCCGCCGTCGTCAGCTGAGCTCGAAATGCTCTTTATGCCGAGCGGGCAGTGGTATCAGTGACCACTGCCCGTTCGGTGCTATTCCGGAGATACCTCCGCTAGGACACGAGCTCCGGATGCTGGCTGGCGGTCTCCCCCGCCGGGCCGGCCGCGCAGCGGGACTTCCCTGATGAACAGGGCCAGTACGAAGATCGCCAGTGCTGCCGGCAGGGCCCAGATGAACACGGACCGGACCGCGTGCGCGATCGCGGAGAACACGTCGTGCTTGATCACCGCGGGCAGCGCGTTGACGGTGGCCGGGTTGAGCTGACACGGCGCGGTCGGCACCTTCAGGACGCGGTCGCCAGCTGACGTGACGCCGGACGCGTATCACAGCCGCGCGGTCGCACGTCTTATGAGTTATGGTAGCCAGCCGCACCGCTGCCGCAGATCCGGCTGAAGCCCTCTCTGGCAGGCGCGCAGTACTCTGGCGACGGCTGCGTCAACCGGGTGGCCGTCTCGGCTGGGGTCTTGCGGACCAGGCGGTTTCCAGCCTCACCAACGCGGCGATGAGCATTTACGTCGCCCGCGAGCTGGGGGCGGTCGCGTTCGGTGCCTTCAGCCTGGCGTACGTGACCTATGCGTTCGCGCTCAACGCCTCGCGCGGACTGGCTACCGACCCGCTGACGGTCAGGTTCAGCGGCGCCGTGATCCCGATTTGGCGGCGTGCGGTGGCCAGCTCCAGCGGGACGGCGCTGAACGTCGGATTTATCATCGGCGCCTGCGTGCTGCTGGCCGCGAGCATCCTGCCCGGTACGACCAGCTTCGCCTTCGCCGCCCTGGGCGTGACCCTTCCAGGACTCCTGCTACAGGACAGCTGGCGATATGCGTTCTTCGCGATCGGACGCGGCCGAGGGGCATTCCTCAACGACACCATCTGGGCCGTGACGATGGTGCCCGCGCTGCTGATCCTGCAGAAAACCGGCCACGCGAACGTATTCACAGTTGTCCTGGCGTGGGGCTTGGCGGCGAACGTCGCCGCCGCTGTCGGGCCGCTGCAGACGCGGACCATCCCACGTGTTTTCTCCGGATGGCCATGGGTCTCGCGACACCGCGACCTCGGCCCTCGCTATCTCGTGGAGAACACGGCACTCAGCGCCTCCAGTCAGCTGCGCGGTTACGGCATCGGCCTGATGCTAGGCCTAGCCGCAGTCGGCCACATTGCGGCCGCGGCCACCCTGATGGGACCCTTCCAAGCCGTCGTGATGGGGGTTTCCCTGGTCACGGTGCCAGAGGCCGCCCGGATCCTCCGCAGGTCGCCACGGCACCTCGGGTTGTTCTGCGTACTCGTCGGCGCGATACTCGCCGTCACGGCGCTCGTCTGGGGAGCCACGCTGATCGTGGTGCTACCGCGCGGACTTGGGCAATGGCTGCTGGGCCCGATATGGCGTCCGACTTACCCGCTGGTGCTGCCGTCGGCGGCCGCAACCGCGGCCGCCGGCGTTGTAGTCGGCGCCAGCGCGGGGCTGCGTGCCCTGGGGGCCTCGCGCCGGAGCCTGCGCGCACAGGTGATCACCTCGGTCCTCTACCTCGTCCTCGGGTTGGCGGGCGCCTACTACCGAGGCACCCTCGGGGCAATGCAAGGCACGGTCGTGGCGGTGTGGGTGGGGGCGCTGATGTACTGGTGGCAGCTTCAAGCGGCCATGCGAGAATCCGACAAGGTACCCCGCCTCGCCGGTCCCCGACTCGCCAGGTCCGGAAAGGCGTCAAAGGCGTCGCAGGCCAGCTGAGGAGGGTTCACTCTCGCCGCGGCCCCGCGCCTGCTCCTCTCCCCTGAAAACGCACCGTCGTGATGCAGATGATCCGGCGGACGAACGCAGCCGAGCGGCTGCCGGACAAGACGATCTCCGTCGTCGAGATGCTGCCCGCCCACGATAACCTGTGGCTGACCGATCGCGAAGGAAACAGGTACACCTCAGAACTCCGGCTCGCCTGGGTCGATGACTGATAACTCGAGGAGAACCGGGGGCTTATCCGACCGCAGGCTGCGGGCTGGCGGCGGTGGTCTCGACCGGCGAAGTTGCGGAGATCAGCCCGAAGTTGGCCAGGTCATCCGTGTTGTCCCAGAACTGCCACTGCTCAGGGCTCGTCCTGATGGCGACTTCCATCGCGGCCACGCAGCGCCCGAACGCGCTCGCCGTGTCGCCTTCCATCGGCACCGGCGGCGAGATTTCCAGCACCTGGTGACGGTAGTCGGCCAAGCGGTAGAGGAATACCATGAGAACCGGAGCACCGGTCAGCCGGGCGAGGGTCACGACACCAGGCAGGAGCCTGGCTTGCCGCCCGAGGAAGGGTACCTCGACTGTGCGGGTACGCTCAGCGTCTAGAGCCGGGGCGTCGCTACAGATCGTTACTACCTCGTTCGCGCGAAGCGCGACCGCGGCCTGCGCCGCGACGTTAACCCGGCCCGGCCAGGGCTCGATCATCGGCCGCTGCCGGTGGCGCATCAGGCGCCTAGCGAAGACAAGTTCCCACATCCGTCGCTCGACGGAAGACATACCGGGCGTGAAGTTGTGGGGCCAGCGCCCGATAGAGGTGACCGGGAACCCGCTGGCGTGCAGCAGCGAGAAGGCGCTGCCGATGGAATTGAAGTGGGGACTGCAGAGTATGGCGCCCTTGCCCCCGGCCAGTGCGGCGTCCAGGTGCTCGCGACCGCGGATCTCGACCAGCTTGCCCAGGGACCGGGCCCGGCCCCGCAGCCGCATCACGTCGATGACGTTGCAGGAGGTCATCCGGAAGCACTCCCGGGTCATGCGCTCAGCCTCCTCCGGGCCGAGCTCGTCACCCAGCATCTCGTCCAGGTTACGCATCATCTCCGAGCGCTTCCGGGCCCGGTACCGGAAACCCCAGTCCCCTCGCCAGCAGGCGACGCGGTAGGCGAGAGCGGCGGGCAGCCTAGCGGCCAGCGGCGCCACTACCAGCCAGTAGGCAACGCCATCCGCCTTATGGAGCAGTCGCTCCACGCGGGCCGTCCACGGCCTGCTTGCCCTCTCCAACTGAGTGACCTCCGTCTCACAGACCCAGCATCCGGGACAAGATAACCCGCTGGATCTCCGAGGTTCCCGAGTAGATGGTGCCGGCCACCGCGTCCCGCAGGTCGCGCTCGGTCCTGGCTTCCTTTATGTAACCGCAGGCCCCGTGGATCTGGATCGCGTCCAGGCTGGACTGAACCCAAGCCTCGCTGGTGAACAGCTTGGCTGCCGCCGACTCGGCCAGCGCGGGCTCACGCTGCTCGGCGCTCAGCGAGAATTCCATCCCGTCCCCTACCTCAAATGTCATGGCCATGCCATTCTCCCAGCGCGCCAGCGAGAACCTGGACGCAGGCCCGGCAGACCATCTCCTGCCTCTACATGACCCGCGACTGCTGATCCTGATACACCCCGAGGTCGGCCAGCGCGGCGCACGCGACCTCGGCTAAGTCTTTCTCCAATCTGGAGGGTTTCTCCACAAAGGGCATATCTACGATCTCTGACTGTGTCATGCGACGCCAGATGCGCTGCCTTCGGTAGGACAGTGCTTGATGCACGAGCGGAATCTTGCGGCGGGCCAGTGGCATGAGGAGGCGAGCCTTGAAACCATTGCCCAGGAGATAGGGCCCGATCGTCGACGGGAATTCTGGGCTCTTCGATACGGCCAGCGGGAAGACGCAGCGCACGCGGTCCAGCAAGCCCTGCTGGTAGAAGAACCCCCAGCTATCTGCGTGTGCCCGCACCGGCGGCATCTGTTCACTCATGCGCTCGCAAGCCTTCCGCGTGATCAGGTAGGCAGCAGCACTGGCCGGCTGGCGAACGTCGAGAGGGAGCACGAGGACTTGGCCGGAGCGAAGGCTCGCCAAGCCCTCTATGCTCATCCTGCGGACGCCGTCGTAGTTAATAAGCGCGACCTCCGCCCCAGTCAGATGGCCGCCTACGTCGTCTACCAGGCTGCCGAGATTGGCTGGCAAAATGACATCGTCCTCTAGTACCAGTGCGCTGTCCAGACCGTCTGTGAGTATCGTCTGATAGACGCGCAGATGGCTCAGGGCGCATCCGGCAACCCCTGCTGGGAACCGGTGACTGGCCACCAGCGAGGGCGCCACCAATGCTGGGTTATCTACATCCAGAGCGCGGCCGTCGACGCCTTCTACGATCTGGTAATCCAGCCCTGCTTTCTTCAGTTCAGATGCCATGTGCTCCCGTCGCTCAGGTGAACGAGCCAAGTTGATGACATAGGCCTGTACCACCACTTGCCCTTCCGTGCACCCGGGTTTCCCGGCGGAGAGCCGCCCACGCCGCGACCTCTGACCTATTTGCTACATAGGACAATGCCGACTCTCGCCCTGATACATCTAAAACGGGCGACGAGCAGGATGCGTTCACGCCACTGGCCTGCCGGATTAGGCGTTTCGCCGCCCAGGTCCGTGGCGGCTGGGGTTACCCCCGCTCGGTAGCGGGGTTCCAGACGTAGTTCGGCACCGATTCGGACTGGTCGGCCGGATCCGTCACGCCGAGGCTGTCATCGCTCTTGTCTGCCCCGATCAAGACGACGGAGTCCAGGTGTGCTCCGGCGAGCCGTATCATCTGGCCCGCGCTGTGGATCTTCTCCGCCGAGGACTCCCCGGCGGTTACCACCGCGACCGCGTTGGTGGCCCATGTCCCCAGGTGACCGCCGCCGAAGGCTGGATCGAGAACGGCCAGGGTGAGCAGGAGGTCAGCCGAGGAGCAGGCGGTGACCAGGTCCGCATCAGGCTGGGCTGGCACTGCCGGAGAGCCACCGCCGGGCACTGGGCCGACCGGCGCAAATTCCTCACGCTCTGGAAGTACGACCAGGAAGTTCGCGCCGTTCCGGCTGACCGGGCGGATGCCCGGGACGCGGACCCCCAGCAGGCGGCCTAGGTGAGCATCACCGGAAAGGTCGGCCACCACTACCTGCTTACCCTGGCTGGCGCAGGAGACGGCCAGCGACGTGACGACCTTGGCCACAACCTGCGCGTCGTCGACGGCGACGACCGCGAGACTCGCCGGGTTCCGGGAACTTCCCGGCACCTCCCGTCGCAGATATGCGACGACCCGCCTCAGGTCAAGGTTCCGCTTGCCCGCCTGCGGGCGCAGCGTCGGCGGCCAGCGGCGCGGGCGCAGCCGGCCTACGCTGAGCCGCACGGGCGCGCCCATCACGGCTGCGACATCGTCACCGGCGGCGCAGTCGGCTGGACAACAGCGCCGCCATGAGGACGCTACCCATGCCGATCACGAGGCCGCCGAAAAGGCCGCCGACGAAGTAAAGCGCCGGACCCTTGATCAATGAGCGATGGAGTGGGGTGGCGGCGTTAAGCACGTAGCTGCCCACCACAAGTTGGTTCGTATCCGTGATAGCCGTCGACTTGGCCGCGGTCACGTACTGAACGATCTGCTGCTGCTGCGCAATCTCGGTCTGCAGGCTGTCGGATTCGGCCTTTTGCGCAGGCGTCGGCTGCACGATGGGTATCTGTTTGGCTTGCGCATCAAGCACCTCGAGGCGGCGCTGAGCCGCGTTGAACTGCTGATCGAGCTGAGCGGACAACAACTGCAGCTGGGTCCGCGCGTACTGGGCACGGTACTGGAGAAAGGTTGTGGCCACGGCCGATGCTCGCTGCACCGCTGCGGCGCTGGATGGCGCGCCGACGTCGATCGTCAGCACGTTGCCAGTAACGACCGTGACCGAGTAGGCGGCCTGGAAGCTGGCCACAGACTGCGGCAGCTTCAGTTGCTGCACGACACGTGCTGCTACTACCCGACTCTCCGCCACGCTCTGCTCGCTTGGCACTTCCTCTTGGGTGTTCCCATCGGGGTTGGCGTAGACGAGCAGAACCGTCGCGGTGGCGTGGTAGGCCGGCGGGGATTTCACGTAAAGCCCGGTACCGATCGCTAGCCCGGCCACGGCGGTGAGGCACCAGACCCAGGCCTTGCGCCGCAGGGCGGCGGTCAAGAATCCGAGGGTGACCAGCCGCCCCCCGGCGCTAAGCTCGGCTGCGGAGCTCTCCTCGTCTTCGGTGGTGTCGTCGGCCCACAAGCGGCCGAGCAGCTCATCGCCGCGCGACCAGGTAATCGTACGGTCTGGATCGTTCACCGTTTGATCTCCGTTACTATGCCTTGCAGGCGGTTGGGCCGCCTGTGTCGTGCCGAGCGTGCCAGATGCGGAATGCGACCAGTGGTCTGGTCGTCCGGGTCCGGGTCAGCGACGAGGATTCCGGTGGCCTCCCGGCCGTCGGCCACCGCGACCACGGCCGCCCGGGCCAGTTGCTCGGCGGTCGCCGCACCAGCTGAGACCCCTATTGCCGTAGCGCTGGTCCGCATCGTGTCGGGCATCCTCGGCGCTTGGCCGTCGACCACCCCGACCACGATGGCCAAGGCGGTGTCCGGCTGCAGGTCGACACCACCACCTTCGTCATAAGCGGTGACTCGCAGGAGGCCGTGGCGCAGCGACGCCTCGGACAGCGGTGCAGCGCACGCGGTGCGAAGCGTGGCCGTGGCGGCGGCGTCCTGCTGGGGACCGATGACAAGCGAGGTCGGAATGTTCTGCGAGGCGGCGAAGACGGCCAGTTGCGGCCCTAGCGCGAGAGCGCCGGAATCGGAGGAGAGCGACAGCACCAAGAGCGAAAAGCAGCCGCCATCGCTGTCGTACATTGCAACGCGGTCGTCGTAGTACGAGGAACTGCCGTTACCGTTGTTCGCGGGGGAGCCGAAACCGGCTACGGGCATCCCCAGTTGCTGCAGGGCCCTTCGGAGCTGCCAGGAGTGCACGGCGGTCGGCTTATAGCCCTCCAGAAGCTTCGTCCAGCCCGCGGCGTTTGAGGGGTGAGCAACCGGGACCGACGCGATGACGGGAATCCCGATTGAATTCGCTATCTCATCACGCTCTCTGAGCCGCCGGTCATTGCGACCGATGGCCAGGGCTACGATGACTCCGATCAGCGCGCCGGCCAGCCCGCCCAGCACCGCGAATATGATCGTTCGCGCTATCGGGCTCGGCCCCGCTGCGTTGCTGGCCGACTGGAGCACCTGTGCTGGCACCCGCCCGACCGCGCTCTGTGAGGAACTGACGTACTTAACGTAGCTGTCGGCCACAGCGTTGGCGACTGCTTCTGCATCAGCGGCGCTCTTGCCGTCCCCTGTTATCGAAATGATATCTGAGGAAGGGCTTGCGACCTGGACGTCGTGGCGTAGCTCATCGAGCGACATAACCGGACGGACATGAGGCAGTGCGTTCAACAGCACCTGGTAACTACCCGCGACAACCACTTGGGTTGCCGTATAGGGATCGGATCCGGTGGTGGCGATGGCCGCTTGCTGCGAGCTAGCTGGGAACGCGACCAGCGCGGTGCTCGCGAGCATCGGCGGCTTGAGCACGGCGAAAGCAGCGCCGCCGAGAACGCCCAGGACCACCACGGCACCAGCCAGGAGCTTGTGCCGCCGCACGATCTGTATGGACCTCCGCAGGTCCAGTGCCTGCTGGCTCATATGGCCTCCGTTTGGATCTCCGGCGCCTTATGCGACAGGGAGGCGAATGTGGCCCATGATATGCCGTGCTGGGAAACGGCGGATTTACCCGACTTGCCGGCTTCAAGGAACTCCAGCCGGGTGATAAGGGGCATCCCGGGCACGCAACGGCCGCAGCCCAGGAGCGTAGCCGCGGCAATGCGCTGACCCAGGCCATGGGGACACCGGCCGGGGATGGGATCGCTCTCGCCCCGGTACAGGCTCCACCGAAGGCCCGGCGGCAGTTCCAGCCGGGCCGCCCCGGGCGTAGCTGCGGTAGACCACTTCAGGACTGCGCAGGACTCCTCGAGTTCGGCCTGGACGTCGGGTCCGAGGTGGAAGGCCAGACGGATGTCGTGGCTGCCCTCGTCAATCTGATCGATGATGTCGATGCTGCGCGATGCTCGGTCTAGCAGCACCGAGCGGCGATGCATGGCCGGCGGGCCAGGCGAGGCGTCCCTGTCGTACTCAGCCGTCCATCTGGCGATGTCGCCGTCATCGAGTACTTCGATCTCGCGCGTATGCCCATGACGCACGTCGTGGTCGCAGAAGGTGCCTGGGTCGGCCAGGATGTCGACGCCTGCATAGCGCACTTCGACGGACAGCGCATCCGGGTGGACATGCGCAGCGATGCTCGGGCACCCGTGCGGACCGCCATCGCATCGGCACCAGATCTCAGGTTTTCCGCTCGTACGCAGCAGCGTGATCCGGGCGTCAGCAAAGCGTGACGGCCGCTGACTGGGCCTGCCCGCAGTCTGGCGCCTGCTCCCGGCCAGGGAGCTGACAATCGAACTTGCGATGTTGGCCGGGAGTGGCGGCCACCAGTCCTGGTGGCCTACCAGGACCTCGGCCAGGGCCAGCATTGACGGCCAGTGGTTCGGCGTCGGTGCGTCAAGCAGGAGCCCGCAGGCTCCGTCGGAATCGCCCTGACCAGGCGGGCGCAAGCGCTCATCGACGAGCGCCGCCGCGCTGTCCGCCAAGGCACATAGCCGGGTCCAGGTAGCCGGCCGAAGCGGATGACCGCTCGCTTCGGCTTCAACGGCTGCGACGAACCCGAGTTCGGCAATGAAGCACGGGCAGTCCGGGGTCGGCTCCCGGCCGATACCCGACGGGAAGGTATTGCGGATGAGCCCCCGTTCCAGTAGCAGCGCAGACTTGCGCCGCCAGCGCTCGCTCTCGGGGAACCACGGGAACGCGCAGCTTGCCACCAGTTGCCCGGCGGCTTCGGCCATCACGTGGTTGGTGGCCGAGGAGCCCCGGCTGCGGAACGCGGCCAGGTACTGCTGGTGCCACCGGATCTGCCGCACGGCGAGCGCGTCGCGCTCGAACAAGTCGGCTACGCCCGGCCAGTCATCGAGCAAACGCCGGATCCAGACCAGGCTTATCAGCCGGATCCCGAGTTCTATGCCCCTGGTCCAGTTCACGCCGGACAGGAACGGGTTCTCCCGCCACCAGGAGCGCAGATGATCCGCGACCCGGCGTGCGTACCGCTCGTCTTGGGTAAGGAACCAGGCGGTGGCCAACAGCGTCAGGTGCTGCAGCCGGGACAGCTCCCAGACCTGTCTGACGTTACCGAAGTGCTCCTCCGAGCGGTAATCGAGGCGGAAGGCATACCTATCCGGGTCGGACTGCCGGCCGGTTACCGGGTCACGGAACCAGTCAGGCCGCTCCAGGTCGGCGCGGAGTACCCCCAGGGTCTCCCATTCCCCCCGCAGCAGCCGGTCCGCGACCGCAAGCAGTTGCTTCCTGGCCTCCTCCGGCACCCGCCCGGCGGTACTCAGCGGCACCACGGCGGTGAACACCAGCTCGTGGGCGGGCGGCGCCGCCGCAGCGCAGGCCAGCTGCGGCCTGGTCACCTGCCTGGGCGACCAGGCCGCCCGGACGACCCGATCGCGGGCCCGCCAGAAGATCCCGGACGGGGAGATCAGGGGCGCCCGGCGAGCGTACCAGCCGAGCCGTGACGTGACCGCCGTGCTCACACCTGCTCCGGCTTGCCGCTCAGCAGGCTTTCCCGCACGGCGATGGTCGCCCTGGTCGTGGCGGCCAGCGACTCGAGCGGGATTGGCATGGCCGTGCCGGCCAGGCAGGCCTCGACGAAGCGGGCCATCTCGGTGCGCTGCCCTTTGTCATGGCCGCCGCGGGCCCGGATCGTGTCGTGACCGCGCCCGGCCCAGACCGTGGCCTTGCGGAAATTGTCCAGCCGCGCGCTGCGGCCGCCGCCGGTGGCATCCAGAGTCTCCTTGGGGAAGCGCACGTTGCCGCCGGTGAGATAGCTGATCACGCCGCTGGCGCCATTACCGAACTGCACCGTGACCTGGACATCGTTGGAATCTGGGCTGCCTACCGCGTAGACCTCCTCGGGCAGGCTGTCGGACCACCAGCTCAGCGTGTCCAGGAAGTGACCGCCCTCGCCGGCGAACCGTGACCCCTCGCCCTCGTTGCGGTACCAGCTGTCCGCAGCCAACGAGCCGGCACTGACCAGGTAGCGGGTGAACGCGGCTGTGCTGGCCGGGCCGAACTCGGCCTTCATCTTCGTCAGCATCGGGGCGAAGCGCCGGTTGAACCCCACCATCAGCCGGTCGTTGCCGGTCTTGGCGATCACCTCAGTGATCCGGTCCAGCTCCTCGCCGGTCAGCGCGAGCGGCTTCTCCACGAACACCGCCCGGCCGGACTCCAGGGCCCGGCAGACCAGGTCCGCGTGGGTGGCGTGGCGGGTCACGATGAAGATCACGTCCAGCGACTCGTCGTCCAGCACGGCCTGGGCGCTGGTCGAGGCGGTGGTGAAGCCGAACCGTCGCTGGGCGTTCACCGCCGACAGCGACCGGGTGGTCGCGACGTGCGTGAGCTGCACGTCCGGCAGCTGTGCCAGGTGCGGAAGCAGCATTGACGAGGCGTAGTTGCCCGCGCCGATGAAGCCGATGGCCAGAGGCTTGGTGCCTGGTCCGTTCGGTCCCTTCGAGACCTTGGCCGGGACGGACGGGACGCCGGAACGGACCAGGCTGGTGGCCGGCCGGGGCAGGCCCTCGGGGTCCGGCGCCGGGTATTCGAGGAGGACCCCGACCGCCTTGAGCGCGCCGGAGGACATGTCGGCGTAGACCGTGCTGGCGTCGTGCATCGGGAACGTGCCGGAGATCAGCGTCGCGACCTCGAGGTCCTTGCGCGCCAGCAGGTCCAGGAAGCACTCCAGGTTGCGGCGCTCGGTCCAGCGGACGTAGGCGACCGGGTAGTCGATCCCCTCCAGCTCGTACCGGTCGTCGTACCGGCCCGGGCCGTAGGACCGGGAGAACCGGACGTCGAGTTCCTTGTCGTAGTAGGCGGTCCAGGGCAGGTCCAGCTTGGTTTTGCCGATGTCCACCACCCGGGCCCGGTCCCTGGCCAGCTTGGCCGCGGTCTCGACCGGCGCGTTGGAGGAGCCCCCGGCGGCCAGGAACACATGGTCGGCGCCGCGGGCGCTGGTGAGCTCGTCCAGCGAGGCCGTGATGGCGTCCAGGCCCTCGGCGTCCGGGGCTGCGCACAGCACCGCGCCCGCCTGCTCGGCCAGCCGACAGCGGTCCTCGATCATGTCCAGCCCAAGGACCCGGATCCCGGCCGCGGCCAGCAGCCGGACCACCAGCTGGCCGATCAGGCCGAGGCCGATGACCAGGGA
Organism: uncultured Actinomycetota bacterium; assembly: GCA_963808615.1. Classification (GTDB taxonomy): domain Bacteria; phylum Actinomycetota; class Actinomycetes; order Streptosporangiales; family Streptosporangiaceae; genus Palsa-504. The sequence goes on along the minus strand of CAWEGV010000012.1, from coordinate 506,773 downwards.
AACCTCGCCGAGCTGCGGCTCGGCCCGGCGCACGCCCTGCATGGCGATCGCACCCACGGTGGAGAACGCGGCGTGCTCTGGAGCCACGCCCCGCGGCACGGGAGCACACAGGTTGACCGGGATCCAGTTGAACTCCGCGTGCAAGGCGTGCTCGTTACCTGCCGCCGCGACCAGCTGACCGACCTTGAACTCCTCGGCCCCCGCGCCGACCTCGATGACCACGCCGCACAGCGAGTAGCCCAGCGGGGTGTAGGAGTCCAGCCGGTTCATGACTTTCTTGTAGGTGGCCATCGCGCCCTGCTGAGCCACCGTGTCCAGCACCTTGCGCACCTGGTCCGGGCGGGCCCGCGCCTTGCCGACCATAGACAGCTGGGCCTCGTGGACCTTCATCATCTCGGTGCCCGTGGAGATGAGCGAGAACAGCGACTGCACCAGGACGCCGCCCGGACGGCACGCCGGGACCGGCGCGTCCAGGACGACGAGCTCCCCGGACTTATAGTTCTGTGCGATCTGCTTCATGGTGTCCTGTCCAGTTATGCCCCGACGCCTGTGGACCGCACGTTGCGATACCACAGCTCCATCGTCAGCAGCTGCCATATCTGCTTTGCATTGTCTTGACGGCCTGCCCGTTCGTCCTGAATCAGGCGGTCCAGCGCGTCGGCCCGGATCATCCCGGAGCCGACGAGCTCACCACGGACAAGCACGTCGTTGATGACCTCCTGCAGGTCGTTGCGGACCCACCCGCGAAGCGGCGCGCCGAAGGAGGCCTTGGGCCGGTAGACGATCTCGTGCGGGAGCCATTTCTCCGCGGCCCGCTTAAGCGCCACCTTGCCCTGTCGGTTCCGGATCTTGTCGCGGCCCGAGATGGCGAACGCGGCCTGCGCCACGACCGGATCCACGAACGGGACGCGGACCTCGACCGAGGCCGCCATGCTGGCCCGGTCGGTGTAGGCGAGGTTAAGCCCGGGCAGGAACAGACGCGCGTCGGCCAGGCACATCCGGTTGACCTCGTTGCGCAGCGAGTTGTCAGTGTAGATGTCGCGGTGCCCGTCGATGACCTGGTCCACCTGGGCCCGCAGGTCCGGGTTCAGGAGCCCGGCCAGCTCGTCCGGGTCGTACAGCGTGTAGCTGCGCCGGTATCGCGGTTCCTCGGGCAGTTCGGCGAAGGTCAGGAACCGCTTGGCCCACCGGGCGTAGCGCAGCCCCCGGCCGGCGAGGGTGACCGGGGCCCGGTCGACCGCGAACCGCACGCCCGCGCGGGGCAGCCCGGGCAGCCGGCCGTAGCGGCTCGCCATCACGCAGGCCAGCTGCCTGCGGTACCCGCCGAACAACTCGTCTGCGCCCATGCCGGACAGGATCACCTTGACCCCGCGCGCCCGGGCCGCCTCGCACATCAGCACCGTATTGATCGCGGCCGGGTCGCCGATCGGCTCATCCAGAGCGTCCACCATGCGCGGCAGCATCGTGACGATGTCCGGCGAGATCTCGATCTCGTGCAGCTTCACCCCGAACCGCGCCGCGACCTTGCGAGCGTAGGCCGCGTCGTCCGGCATGGCTTCCAGCCGCTGGTCCTCGGGCCGGAAGGTGATCGTGTAGGCATCGATCTCCCGGGCGGCGCGGTGGGCGAGCACGGTGATGATGCTGGAATCCAGGCCGCCGGACAGGAAGCTGGACACGGGCACGTCGGCCACCAGGTGGGCGGCGACCGACTCCTCGATCACCCGGCCCAGGTCCGGCGCGGCGGCCTCCTCGGCTTCCCGGGCCACGTCGGCGACCTGCCAGTAGTGCTCCAGGTGCACACGCCCGTCAGGGCTGAAACGTGCCCAGGAACCGGCGTGGAGCTTGCGCACTCCCTCGATCGCGCACCACTGCTCGGGCACCCAGTAATAGAGCATCGACGCCACCAGAGCGCCCGGCTCGATCCGCAGCTCGGGCCCGACCGCCGAGACCAACGCCTTAAGCTCGGACGCGAACAGCGCGCCGTCGCCCCGCGCTAGGTAGAACAGCGGCTTGATGCCGAGCGGGTCACGCGCCAGGAACAGCTCGCCAGTCTTCTCGTCGGCCAGGGCGAACGCGAACATGCCGCGGAACCGGGACAGCGACGCCGGTCCCCAGTAGCGCCACGCCTCGAGCACGACCTCGGTGTCGGAGGCGGTGACGAAGCTGACGCCACGGCTGGCCAGCTCGGCCCGCAACTCCTTGTAGTTGTAGAGCTCGCCGTTGTAGACGAGCGTCAGCCCGTGCTTGGATAGCGGCTGGTCGGCTGCGGCGGACAGGTCGATGATCGAGAGCCGTCGGTGGCCGAGCTGGATCGAGACCCGGTCGTCCTCGTGGTTCCACGTCCCGTTGGCGTCGGGACCCCGATGTGCGATCCGTTCGGTCATGACGTCCACGAGCTTGGGACCATCGGCCCGCTGGTAACAGCCGGCGATACCGCACACCTAAAACCTCCGCGTTCCGTTCGATGGCCCTTAGCCCGCAGGTCAGGCGCTGGTAGACACCCAGGTAGTCACGGCTCCTGATCACATTGGGCCAGCGCGCCGGCAGGTTTTTGGACGATGGTCAGGATGCGGCCCTTCACCCCCACTGGAGCACCGAGCAGGCGACATTGATACGGCCGACCCCTTTGGTTCTCCCTTAGTTGGCCAAGATCTCTGTGCGCCGTGAGGCGCTGACGATTCGAGTGGAGGTGAGAGACCTTCCACCGCTGGTCCTGTCGCAGCAGGGCGGCGAAGCTGGGGGCAGCCTGATCCGGGAAGCGCCGGGGAGGGCGAGAGCAGCCCCGACAAAGCCGGGACGTGCCAGTACTGCCAGATGGCGCGGGTCCGGCGAGCGTGGCGGAGAGGAGTACGCGACCAGTGTTATTACGCCTCTTATAGGCTTACCGGCTCAAATCTGGCGGATAGGGGCCGGGAGCGGCGCGCACCCGTTTCCCTCATGACGGGACGGGAACTCCTGGGCGGCCTTATGGATGTCTGCCGGGAGGCCACGGTGAAGAGCTGCGGGGTAGCCGTGGCGAGGCCGCAGGGACAGAGCTGGGCTCCTCCTTCGTCGAGCGAATCGCAGTGAACACGGGAACCGTCCCGGTCTGCCCGGTCACGCGCGGCCAGCGCGCAGCCCGGGCTGGGCTCGCTGTCGGCCGACCGGCCCGGGACGGGGCGGAGCCGCCGTAGTACTCCGAGCCGGGGAAAGCCCGGCACATGGGGAAGGGCGGCAGCGGTTCCGGAAGGGAAGGAGGCTGCAATGCCGCGAGATGCGCCGCCGAACGGCGGCGCCCGGGATCCGGCCCCGGAGGGGCCGTGGTCGCGGGTAGCGGGAATGCAGGCCAAGCTTCACCGCTGGGCGGCGGCCGACCCTGGCCGCCGGTTCGATGACCTGTTCAACTTCGTGCACGATCCGGCGACGCTGTATGTGGCGTACTGCCGGGTCGAGGGCAACCGGGGCGCGAACACGCCCGGCGTGGATGGCATGACCGTCGCGCTGGTCGAAGAGCGCATCGGTGTCCAGGAGTTCCTGGATGACCTGCGGGTTCAGCTCAAGGCGGGCACGTTCTGGCCGTTGCCGGTGCGCCAGCGGCTGATCCCGAAGCCGGGCGGATCGGGGAAGCTGCGGAAACTCGGCATCCCGACGGAGGCGGCATAGTGCCGGGTTGTCCAGTGACCCTTCGGGTTTCGTGATTGTCGCTCATCCGTTCCACCCGCTGAACGGGCAGCGGCTTGAGGTCTTGTATGTCAAGCGCCGCGGGGCGGACACGGTGTTCGTCTGCTCAGGCGGTGTCGGCGGACAGATCACGCTGCCGTGGTCGTGGACCGACCGGGGTGAGCCGGGGTGCTCACCGAGACCGGCGACCGCGAGGACAGCCACACCGGTACCCCGCAAGGAGGAATCCTGTCCCCGTTGATCTTCAACGTGGCCATGTCGGCGCTCGATGAGCACCTGCACCGGCCGTGGAAGCCCGGCGGGACGATGGAGACCTCCAGCTAGCGTGCCCGGCGCCGGGCCCGGGGCCTGCCGAACTGGCGAGCCTGCCGCTACGCGGATGACTTCGTCGTGCTCGTGCACGGCACCCAGGCCGACGCCGAGACCCTGCGCGAAGAGATCGCTGATGTGCTCACGCCGCTGGGCCTGCGGCTGTCACCAGCCAAGACCCGCATCGTGCACATGAGCGAGGGGTTCGGCTTCCTCGGCTTCCGCATCCAGTGGAAACGCAAGGGAGGGACGGACAAGTGGCACGTCTACACCTTCATCGCCGGCCGGCCCGTCCGGTCGCTGAAGGCCAAGATCCGTGCCCTGACGAACAAGACGTCGCAGCAGGACCTCGGGTCCGTGCTGATCCGGCTCAACCAGATCATGCGCGGCTGGGCCAGCTACTTCAAGCACGCGGTGTGCAAGCACGCCCTGGGCAACCTGGCCCACTTCGCCTGGACGCGGGTGATCCGGTGGCTCAGGACGCTGCACCGCTGGAGATGGAAGGACGTCCGCCGGGCCTTCACCACCCCGGAGGGGCGGTGGAAGCCGATCACGGCGGACGGGATCGAGCTGTTCAACCTGGAAGCCGTGCCGGTCACCCGGTGCCGCTACCGGGGCAGCACGATCCCCAGCCCCTGGGTCCTCAACCACGCCTGATGCGGCAGGAACCGTGGAGAGCCCGGTACCCGGAGACGGGTACGCCGGGTTCGGCGAGCGGTCTGGGGAAACGGGCCAGGAGCAATCCAGGTACCGCGCCCCAGGCCGACTCAACCGAACTGGGCGGACCGGAAAGTATCAGGACGTGAGGATGGCGGTTCCTGTTAGTCGTGGACAGACGTTCCAGCGCGCCGTCGAGGCCTGAGCTCGTCGAGCGGCCGAGGATTCAGCCCGGTCGCCGGCTGGTTTCGACGAGACGCAGGGAAGTGGACGGTGATAGCCGGCTCGAAATGAGTAGCGGTTCATGATCTCGACCAGAGTTGCCTACCGCCCCAGGCGCGGCGTCGCCTTGCTGACTCAGACTCAGGCGGCCGAGCACCTCGAGCACTCTGTAAACGTCAGGGTCGGAATTGCTTGGGGACTGTTGTTCTTCAACACGCTCACCTTCTTCCCCGGTACGTCCTTTCTGCCGATCCCAGGGACCGTAGGCAAGGGCATCGCGCAAGCGACGCTGCCCGCTGCGCTGCTGGTGATACTGACGATCAACCGCAGGGCCATCGTGCGGCCCAATGTGTTCCTCTGTCTGGTGAGCCTGCTCGTCGTGGAGACGATCCTGACCGCGCTGGCGCCTCAGACTTTCGGTACGCTGTACCGTACCGCCCGGATGGCCGGGTTCGTGGCCGGGCTATGGCTGCTGACGCCCTGGTGGGGCCGGCGTGACCTGCTGCTGGTGCGCTGTTACCTCGTTGCTCTCTGGGCGGCGCTCGGGTCGGTGCTGCTCGGCCTGCTCGTGTCCCCCCACCACGCTCTGTTTGAAGGCAGGCTGACCGGTGCGGTCTGGCCGATTCCGGCCACCCAGGTGGCGCACTACGCGGCGACAGCGACAGGTCTGGTCATCGTGCTCTGGTTCTGCGGCCGCCTACGCGGCCGCACTACGCTCATCGCCGCCGGCGTGAGCGGAGCCATGCTGATTCTCACCCACACCAGGACCGCGCTGGCCGCCCTGATCGCGAGCCTTCTGGTCGCCGGGCTGAGCTTGATCGTGGCTAAGGCCCGGGTCCGCAAGCTCCTCGCCACCGCGGGCGCGGCCGCCGCAGTCGCGATCATGGCGTTCTCGGCGGCCATCACAACCTGGCTGGCGCGGGGCCAAAGCACGCAGGGCCTGGACAACCTTACCGGCCGCACCGAGATCTGGGGTCCGCTCCTGTCTTATCCTCGTGACAAGTTCCAGGAGATCTTCGGCTTCGGCCTGTCGAACGCTAACTTCAACGGCTTGTCCATCGACAGCAACTGGATATCTTCCTACCAGCAAGAAGGACTGTTCGGGGTGGTCACCTGCGTGATGATCCTGATCTTCCTGCTCGTAACGGCCTATTTCCAGCCGCGCGGAGTGAAGCGTGCGCTGGCACTCTTTCTTATTACATATGCCCTGGTAGCGTCGTTCACCGAGGACGGCTTCACCGACGTCTCACCGTACCTGCTCGACCTCACCTTGGCCGCGTCACTCCTCGTACCGTCCTTGAAGAGCGGCGGCCTGACATGATCAGACACGAAGATGGTGCGGTGCGGCAGACCGCCTGCAAGCGGAAGGCCCTTTTGGGGGGACAGGAGTTGGGTAAATCCCTATGGACGAGCAAGCGGTCAGGGAATTCTGGCAGGGGCATCCCTGCGGTGACGCGCAGGTCGGCGGGCTTCGCGGCCGCTTCCGCGGCGATTACGAGAGGTTTTCACCGACTACGATCAGTTCCGCTACCGGAACGAGCGCCACCTGCCGGCCTGCCTCGCGGCCTTGAACGTAACCGGCAAGAAGGTGCTCGAGATCGGATTGGGCGAAGGCGCTGAGTCCGAGCGCTTGATCCGCCAGGGCGCGCGCTGGTCCGGCGTCGACCTGACCGCGGAGGCCGTGGAAAGGGTCCGGACCCGGCTGACGCTGCGCGAGCTTCCCTACGACGAGCTACGGCAGGGCAGCGTGCTCGACCTGCCGTTCGCCGACGACAGCTTCGACATGGTGTTCAGCCACGGCGTCCTGCATCATGTGCCCGAGATCAAGCAGGCGCAAAGCGAGATCCACCGGGTCCTGCGCCCGGGCGGCGAGCTGGTCATCATGATGTACGCCCGCTGGTCGCTCAACTACCTAGTGTCCATCGCCCTGATACGCCGCGCCACCCTGGTCGCGGCTTACCCGCTGGCCCGGGCCGGGATCCTGAGCGCCGATCCCGCCGGGGGGATGCTGGCCGCCCATCTCGCCACCGCCAGGGACAAAGGACTGGCCCGTTACCTGCGCCTGGACGAGTTCGTCCACCGCAACACCGACGGGCCCGCCAACCCGTACGCCCTGGTGTATGACCGCCGGCGCATCGAGCGCGACTTTCCGTCTTTCCGGGTCACCCGTACCTACCGGCGCTTCATGCATGCTCCGCCCCTGCCGGTACACTGGCTGCCGGGCGAGACCTTCGCGGGGTGGCATCTGTGGGCTCATCTGGACGCGTTGAAATCTCCGCATGAGGATGCTTCGACAGCGACTAACGTCGGGAGGCCCAGTGGGCGAGGAGCCGAGGGTTCTGGGCAGTGACGCGTCTGGGGATCAGCATCCCGCTGTATCACCGCCACCTGCTCAGCGATCCCATGCCTAAGGATCTATAGGTCTGGCCCGAGCGGATGACGGATAGTGACTCGATAAGCGTTGCGGTCGCAGGCTGGGACGATATGCAATTTACGGCAGCTGGGCTGTATGTCGCCTAGACAGCTCGATACGTGACGTCTATATTAACGTGGCCGAGGACGGGTGTTTACGGCATGTCAAACAAGGTAATCTCCAAGCTGATCGACCCGGACAAGACCGGATCACTTACGCACCGTGGTCGTCAGCGCCGGAATGAAGAATTCAAGCGGCGTTTCCCGAACCTAGCGGATCTGCAGATCCTTGACCTCGGCGGAACGGCCATCTCATGGCGTGTCCTGGGGCTGCGTCCCCGCAGCGTTACGGTCGTGAATCTCGATCAAGCCGAGCAACCCGCCGAGCCTTGGATGGACCTCGTGCAGGCAGACGCGTGTGCGGGAGGCTTCGGCAAGTATGACCTTGTATTCAGCAATAGCCTCCTCGAGCACCTTGGCGGACACGCCAGACGTCAGCAATTCGCGGAAGTGGTCCGGGAGTCTGCACCGTCGTGGTGGATACAAACCCCGTACCGCTACTTTCCGATCGAGCCGCACTGGTTCTTCCCGTGCTTCCAGTTCCTGCCATTCCGCGCGCGTCTCATGGTATGTCAGCACTGGAACACCCTGCATGAGGCAGCCCTCAAAGACACGGCTGAAGCAGCCGAGATGGTCGCATCCGTGGAACTGATTTCCGTCACCGAGATGCGGATGTACTTTCCAGAGAGCGAGATCTGGTTCGAGCGCGTCGTGGGCGTGCCGAAATCGCTCGTCTCTATCAAAGCCGGAGCCTAGCCTCGACGCCGCAGGCCTGCCGTTCCGATGCCGACTGGCCTTCGGGCAGGTAGCGGCGAAGGCCGAGTCAGATCGGGTGCGTGATCGCGAAGCGGTAGATCTCGAGCAGTTCCTCCATGCTGCGCTGCGGATCGAAACGCTGCTCGTAGGTCTTGCGTGCCTGGTCACCGTAGACCTCGTATTGCTCGGGGTTCCTCTGGACATCGGCAATGGTGTCCGCCAGCGCGGCTGGATCGCCGGGGCTGAATAGTACGCCGTCGAATCCTGGGGTGATGAGTTCGGTGAACGACCCGTGGCCCGCCGCGATGGGGGGGACGCCCGCAGCCATGGCCTCGACGGCGACGAGGCCGAACGTTTCCTCCCAGGTGGATGGGAGCAGGACCGCACGCGCGTGTGAGATGAGTTCGGCGCACCGCTCAGGGCTGACCGTCCCGGTCACCTCCACTGAAGGCCGGGTCGACGCCCAAGCTGCTACCTTGTCCTCAAGAGGCGGGCCCCCTCCCACGATGACCAGCTTCAGTCCCGGCTCACCGGAGTTCGCGCGGTAACGGTCCCAGCCAGCCATTAGCAGGCGCACTCCCTTGACCTCGTGCATCCGTCCCGCATAGATCACAGTTGGAGTCCGCGCCCTCCGTGGCCCGCCACGGAGGGGAATGAGGTTGTACCTGACGAATACGCGGCCAGACGGGAGGTCGAGTTCCCGGTGCAGGTCACGCTGTGATGCTGAGATGAATATGTAGGCCGATACCAGCGATCGCCATGCCTGCCGGTGCACACCCCTGGCCAGCGCCACCGGCACGGTAGCCGCGGGTGATCCGCGGTAGCAGCCATGCACGACTGCGCGGGCTTGCAGGCCACGAGTACAGTCGTGGCAAACGCCCCCATCACGGAAGAACATACCGTTGGCGCAGGCCAGGAAGTAATTATGAAGAGTGGCCACAACAGGAACCCGGGCGTCCCGGCAAGCATAGAGCACAGCGGCGCTAAGCAGAGGAAACGTGTTGTGGACGTGGACGACCTCGGGGCGGTGCTCGTGCAGCGCTGCTTTCAGATCTCGGTAGGTTTCGCGGCTCCAGACGACCCGAACCGGAAGCAACGCCTTCTTCGCCATCGGCCATTGCTCGATCTCGTCGCTGCAGCGGCCGAACCGCGTGACCTCGTGTCCCAGGGCGGCGAGCGCCTCGCTCTCCTGGTCGACGACGCGGTTCTCTCCGCTCGGAGAACCCGAGCGGTAGCGGTTATGGACAAGCAGGATTCTCATCCCGGCTGGGTCACCTCATATCACTGGCGCGTGGTGCGCTTTTCTACTAGAGAACCTGCGCCGGGCAGTAATACCCTCGCAGTATGGGGACGGGATGGAGATATTCAGAAGGCGAGGCGCGTCCGCAGCGGCGAGCCCGTGGTCGCGGATCCCACGCCGATCACGTCGGCGGCCGGGACCTTCTGCCCGAACGCCGGGGAGTACCAGCCCAGAACCGGGTCGCTCGTGCCTCGGATCAGCGACCAGCCAAGCGACGACGGCAGGGTCATCGTAGCCGTCGCCTCGCCGCCATCCGGATCCTGCCACCGCAGAGTGAGGACGCAGTTGTCCAAGTTGGCCTTGACCGCCGGGCCCAAGTGAAATGCCAGCCGGACAGGGGGACGGCCGGCGCTGTCGATTTCGTCGGTGATCTCGATGAGGCGCTGCTTTCCGTGGAATTCGACCGTGCGGCGGTGCGTCACCGGGGGGTTGAGCGTCCGGTAGCCATAGTGTTCTGCCACCCAGCGCCTTTCGTACCCGTCAGGCGACGACTTGAGACTGATCAGCCGCGACTCGGCGTGGCGTATCCACATGGTCGGGCCGCCGGAGGTCGACTGGTCCTGGCCGAGCAGCTCGAGGGTGTTGTGACCGATCGTGGATCGAAAATAGTGGCGAAACAGTGGATCGCCGCCGTAGCAGTACGTGCCGGGGTCGGCCAGGATATCGGTCCCGTGGTGGCGGACTTCGATGGACAGAGCGTCGGCGTGGGCGTGCGCCGCAATGGAGAGGAATCCGTGGGGTCCGCTGTCGCAGCGACACCAGATCTCGGGCCCGTCGGCCGGCTCGGACCGGAAGATAGTGATCCCGGCGTCGCCGAAGTGCCACGGTCGCCTGGCCGGCCGATCAGGCAGCGGGCGGCGCCGAGCCAGCGCCGGCAGGAGTGTGCTGGCGATGCCGGGTTGCGCTGGTGGCCACCACTCGGGGGCGCCGAAGAGCGCCTGCCCGAGTGCGAGGAGTGCTTCCCAGCGGTTGCTCTCGGGGGAAGCGATCACGAGGGCCCGGCCCTCGTCGCTGTCGCCTTGACGGGGTGCCCGGAGTCCGCAGTCCAGGCAGGAGGCGGCTACATCGAGCATGCGGCCCAGGGACCGCCAGGTCGCGTCCGGGAGAGGGCGCCCGGCGTGGTCGGCTTCGACCGCCGCGATCAGGCCCAGCTCTGCGACCAGGCCGTGATAGTCGAAGGCCAGCTCGCGGTTCACTCCGCTGGGGAATGTATTGCTGGCGAGCTCTTGCTGGAGCAGGCTGGCTGACTCGTCAGCCCAGGCGGTACTCTCCTCGAACCAAGGGAACGCCAGCGCGGCAACCAGCTGGCCGGCCGCCTCGGCGACGACATGGTTGTTGGCCGACGAGCCGCGGCTACGGAACCCGGACAGGTAGGCCTGGTGCCACCAGATCTGCTTGTGGGCCAGCTCGTTCTCATCGAACAAGCCCTGGACCTCATCCCAGCCGTCGAGCAGTCGGCGGGTCCATACCCATGAGATCAGCCGGATCCCGAGCTCGATCCCGCTTGTCCAGTGAATCCCCGACAGGAATGGGTTTTCCTGCCACCACGACTGGAGGTGAGATCCGGCTCGCTCGGCGTAGCGGCGGTCGCCCGTCAACGCATACGCGCTGGCCAGGAGGGTCAGGTGATGGTGGCGCGACAGTTCCCACACCTGTTTCGCGTTGCCTGTGACCGTCTCGTTGCGATGATTGATGCTGAAGCAGTACTCGGCCTGGGGCGCTCGTCGGCCACTCAGCGGATCGAGGAACCAATCAGGAGCCACCATGTCCTGCCGGGTGACTCCCAGCACGTCCCACCGGCCGACCAGGATCTCGTCGGCGGTGCGGAGAAGCCGTCGTACATCGTCTGCTGGGACGGCGTCCAGAGCTCCGGCAGGAAGGGCCGCGTCGAAGCGAGGGGCCTTTGCCAGCTTCGGCTTAACCCGGTACCCATCCCGCGTAAAGCGGGTCGGATACCGCGGCGCCGTCGCTAGAGGAACCTGCTTCAGCCGCCAGGCTCTGTGCCGGACGATATCGGAGAACCGCCACAAGACCTCCTGCGGTGACATGCACTGCAGGCGACGTACGTACCACGCGACGCGCGCCCTGCTACCCGACCGTCGCCGCCAGTGCGGTGATGACACCCCAGGATGTCCGGCCGGCTCCCTTGCTGAGCTCGGTGGCGCTGCTTCTTCGGGGGATTCCCGCGACCGGCCGACTGCCTCAATTCGCATGGCTGGCGGCCACACGCTCGGTGTCGGGCTCGCGTCCAAGCAGACGGTCGTAGACGGACAGGTAATGCGGCTCTTGATGGCTCCACGCCAGCTTCTGCTCGATCCTGCGCCGGCCCGCGGAACCCATGCTTCGCCGCCGAGGCTCGTCGTCGATCAGCTCGATGAGCAGGCGGGCCATCTCCTCGATGTCGTTACGGGTGGCGTAGACACCTGCCTCCTCTGCCGAGGTACGCGTCTCGCGAAGGTCGAAGGCGAGGACCGGGAGTCCGAAAGCCATGTACTCCATGGTCTTGTTCATGGTCGACACCTCGTTGAGGGGGTTCTTGGGGTCCGGCGACAAGCCGATGTCCGCTGTCGAAAGGATGTCCCGTACGGCCTCGTCCGGCACTCGCCCGGTGAACTCGACGAAATCCCCCAGCTCGAGCCGGTCGCGCAACGCAACCAGCTCGTCGAAGCAGTCGCCCGATCCGATCAAGGTGAACGCGATGTCTGTGCGCCTCAGCGAGTTGACCACGAAGTCCGCCATCTTGATGACGAGGTCGACCCCGTCCTGAGGGCCCATCACGCCGATGTAGGCGGCAAGATGCGCCCGTCCTCGCCGCATCGAAGGAACGGCCTCGGCGGCCCTGAGCTTGTCAGGGTCGGGTCCCGTTCGTACCACCGTCACCCGATCGGGTTTGACGCCGTCACGGTCCACCACCAGTCTCCGGAACGACTCATTGGTGGATACCACGTGGTCGGCGAACCGAGTCGTACAGCGCTCGAGGAAGCGGAGGCCTCCGTACAGCACCCGGGAGCCTCCAGGGAAACGCACCTCGAACGTCTCCGGGCAGAGGTCATGGTGATCGAACACGAACCGAGAGCCATGCCAGAGCTTGAAGAGGACACCTATAGGCCAGAAGATGTCAGGAGGGTTGCAGCTCTGGACTGCGCCGAAGCGACTGCCCCGGGCGGCCTTGACCGACAGCAGCAGGGTGGCGGCGAACGAGTAGGCGTATTCGGCGAAGAACGAAGCGGCGCCGGCCCCCGGGCTATACGGCCGGTACTTGTAGATCTGTACTCCGTCGATGACCTGGTAGGAAGGGTCTCCCGGACCCTTGGGGCAGACCACCGCCACCTGGTAACCGGCCCGGGTCAGGGTGCGGCACTCCAGCCAGACTCGCCGGTCGAACGGCACCGGCAGGTTCTGGACGATGATCAGGATGCGAGCGGAACCGTTCCCGTTCGTCTTTGCCTTCATCGACGATCAGCTCCCGGTGCTTCGGCGAGCGAAGGCTTGGGCGTCCCGGAAGCAAGCCTTTCCCTGCGATGATCGCCCCGCGGGAGCAGGGCCCTCACCGCTCGGGCGGTCACGGCGTGGCCCGTGTTCGCGAGTATGGACAGGTCCAGACCAAGCGACCAGTTGTCGACGTAGAGCAGGTCGAGCCGCCGGTACGCGCTGAAGGACGGGTTGTCCCGGGCTTCGGTTTGCCACAGGCCGGTCATCCCTGGTCGCATGCAGGTCCGCCTCTGCAGCTCTTCGTCGAACTGGGCGGCTTCCTTGGGCATGGCGAATCGCGGTCCTACCAGGCTCATCCGGCCGGTCAGCACATCCCAGAGCTGAGGGAGCTCGTCGATGCTCGTGTCTCGCAGCAGGCGGCCGATCCGGGTCACCCGCGGGTCATTGGTCACCTTGAAGAGGGGACCGCCCTCCCTTTCGTTCATCTCCACGATGTGATCGAGCATCTGGGCGGCGTTCGGCACCATCGTGCGGAACTTGAGCACGTCGGTCTCAACCCCGTACCTGCCGATCACCCGGTGCCGGTAAAGGACCGGGCCGCCGTCTTGCAGGCGGATGGCGATCGCGGTCAGCAGCATCACCGGCGCGAATAGCGGAAGCAGGACGGCAGCGGTCATGATGTCAATGAATCGCTTCGCCGTATGGTGCCAGGCCGGCGGCCGGTGCGCCTCGACGTAGAGCATCGGCAGACCGGACACCGGAGCGGTGCGGATCCGGCTGCTGAGCACTCCGGCCAGCCCGGGCCAGAACTGGACATGCAGCCCGCAGGCCAGGCTACCCCGTACCGCGGCGGCGCTCTCAGCCGCGGTCACCGCGCTGCCGACGAGGATCACGCCTTCGGCACCGACCTCGTCGGCGAGCTGCGAAAGGTCGGCCAGCTCCGACCGGTGCGGAATGCCCTGCCAGGGTGCCACCTGGGCCTGCTTGCCTACGACGCCTCCGACTCGGTAACCGAGCTCCGGCTCGTCGGAGAGCATCTGCCACATGGCCGCGGCGTCCTCATTGGCACCTACTAGCACGACGGTTTGCAGGAAGTGCCCATCCGCCCGCTTGCTCTTCAGCCACCTCCTAAAGCGCCAACGCAACACGATCATCAATACGGCGGCGCCTGCCGCTCCCTCTACGGCGGGTGCGGCAGGTGCGGCCGAGACAGAGCCGGCCAGCCAGCCGCCGGCCGCGAGCACGAACCCGCCTATGGCCGTCGCCGCGATGATCCGGGCGGCCTGGCGGGAGAACTCAGAGCACACCCAGGACCGGTACAGGCCGGTCCATTTAATCACCACGAGCGTCGAGACGGCGGCCGCTAGCAACACGGCTACCGACTGGTCCGGGCGCAGCTGACTCTGGAAGAGCAGCAGAAGCCCCCAGGCCAGCGAGATTGCGGCGAGATCACCGAGGAAGAGCTGGTGCCGGAGGGATCCTTCGGATCGAGTTTTCCGGGCACCGAGGGCCGGACTCTGGTCGGCGATGGTCGGTGCCTCGCGCGGGCTGAGCGAAGCCATGGTCGGCGTCCCGTCGAGTCGCCGCGGGCTGCCGTCCTTCGGACCCGGGGATGCCGTATCTGTTGAAGCCACGTGTTCCCCCTCGCCGTTCCTGCGGGTCGGATCACCAGCGTTCGTCTTGGTCGACACGACGCTCATCAGGATCATCGGAGAGCACGATTTGATACATATAGAGTGGCTGTTGACACCGTTTGCCAGATCGGGTACATCAGACCGCTCGCCCCTGCCTCCGTACGGTGTATGGCGTTGAAGCGGGGCGAACGGCCGCCTTTCGAGCAGTGATCGTCCGCGAACCCTCTTAACCTCCGGCATCCAGCATGAGCGGTTAATTAGGGGTCGTGCCGGTTCCGGCATGGCCGTGTGCTGGTATTTCGCGGTTTCTGGCCCGGTGGCTGGGGCTGTGGCGGTGCACCTTATGGGTGCGAGGGCATTCCGCGCGGCTGGGTGCCGCGTGAGCGAGATGACGGGGTCAACAGCGAAGAGCGCCCTGGTTCTGGGAGATTACGCGGTAACCACACCTGTGTAACTCCTGGAACGGGAGCGCTCTTCGCCATGAAGCATATGCCGTGGGACCATGCCCTGAAGGTCACCGGTGACGGGACGGGCCTTGTCAGGCATGCGGGCGCGGTCCTGCTGCGCAAGGCCGCTGACCAGGCGGGGCTGACCGCGTGGCTGGGTGCTGCGCTGCGGGAGAAGGGCACCTCGCCCCTGTTCGACCGGGGGATCGTGCTGGTCTCGATGGCGGCGGCGATCGCGCTGGGGGCCACCAGCATGAGCGATATCGCGGTGCTGGCCCACCTGGCTCCGGTGCTGGGGACGGCGCCGAACGGGCCGACGGTGCGCCGCGCGCTGGACCTGGCCGGCGGCACGGCGATGCTGGACCGGATCGCCCGCGCCCGCGCGAAGGCCCGCGCGCACGTGTGGACGCTGATCGATGGCACGGCCGCGGGGTTCCCGTGGCTGGTCATCGCCGGCAAGGCGCTGGCGGGCTGGGTGGTGATCGACATGGACGCCACGCTGATCACCGCGTACAGCGGCAAGGAGGGGGCGGCTCCCACCTGGAAGAAAGGCTACGGCTTCCACCCGCTGGCGGCGTGGTGTTCGAATACGCGCGAGTGCCTGGCCATGCTGCTGCGCCCGGGGAACGCCGGGTCGAACACGTTCACCGATCACCGCGACGTGCTGGCCGCCGCGATCCGGCAGGTGCCCGCCCGGTTCCGGCGCAAGATCCTGGTCCGCGTGGACGGGGCCGGAGCCAGCCACGAGCTGGTCAAGCACCTGCTGGGCATGTCCTCTCCGCGGCGGGCAGTGCTCTTTTCCTGCGGGTGGATGATCACAGCAGCCGATGAGGATGCCGTCGCGATGCTGCCGGCGGACGCCTGGAAGCCCGGCATCGCCCAGGACGACGGCATCGAGGAGGACAAGCACGTCGCGGAGATCACCCACCTGATGAGCCGGGCCGGGAACTGGCCGGGCGGGCTGCGGTGGATCGCCCGGCGGGTGAAGCCGTCCCGCCGCCAGATGCGGAACCTCACCGCTTATGAAAAGAAGACCGGGTGGCGGTACTCCATCATCTGCACGAACATCCCTGATTCCGGCATCGGCGGCGTGCCGGGCAGCCACCACCCGCAGTACATCGACGTGGTCCACCGCGAGCACGCCGTCCGGGTCTGGCACATCCCCGCCCGACTCGCGCATCACGCCCGGCAGCGGATCCTCAAGATCAGCCCCGGCTGGCCCTGGAAAGACGCGTTCCTCACCAGCTGGCAGCGGCTATGCGCCCTGCCGGCACCCACCTGACCAGCACAAACCGCCCCAGCTGCACGAGAGGAGGACCAGCCCCGGCGCGGTCGGAGCCGGCGCGCACCCGGGCGCCCCGGGCACGACCGCACGGCCACCCCTCGCAGCCAGACAGACATCACACCCGAAACCGGGCAGCGGCACAATCAGTAACCGGACCTCGGGAACCCTGAACGATTGAGGTTAAGCTCTCGGTGATCATCACGTCTGAGCTCGCACAGGAAGGCAGCACCTGGGTCCAGGTCCAACTGTCGGCGCCGTTGTGCGTGACGCGGTGCCGCAAGGGCGTCCGCATCGCCTCGATTGCCCAACGCCGTTGCGTTCACCGTGGCCAGCCCTGCTCGGCGAATGGTGAATGTATCAGGACCGGTCTGTCGCGGATCCTGTACTCAGGTGGTCGTGCACGCAAACAGTTTCGGCTCCGAGTCCTGAGGGGTAAGCGATGAGGGTGCTCAGGCTGCGGCATCCGCGCTGGCGTTTTATCGCGGGCGCCCTATTCGCCCATGGTGGTCTGAGGCGTTCTAATTGACGCGGCGTTTGACATCGACGAGTTGCGGGAACGGGCGCTGCCGACCGGTGTCGAGATGAGTAGCGGTTCATGACTAACCCCGGGGTTGCTTCCGTCCCGTGCGCGGCGTCGCCTTGCTGACTCATCAGGCGGCTGAGCGCCTCGAGAGCTTGGTGCGCGTCAGGGTCGGAATTGCTTGGGGCCTGTTGTTCTTCAACACGCTCACCTTCTACCCGGGTGCGTCCTTCCTGCCGATCCCAGGGATCGTGGGCAAGGCCATAGCGCAAGCGACGCTGCCTGCAGCGCTGCTGGTGATCCTGACGATCAACCGCAAGGCCGCGGTGCGCCCCAATGTGTTCCTCTGCCTGGTGACCCTGCTGGTCGTGGGGACGATCCTGCCAGCGCTGCAGCCTCATCTGATTCTCACGCACGCCAGGACCGCGCTCGTTGCCTTTATCGCGAGCCCTCTGGTAGCCGGGCTGAGCTTGATCGTGGCTATGCCCCGGGTCCGCAAGCTCTTCGCCACCGCAGGCGCGATCGGCGCAGTCGCGGTCGTGACGTTCTCGGCTGCCATCACGACGTGGCTGGCGCGGGGTCAAACCTCGCAGGGCTTTGGACAACCTCACCGGCCGCACCCGAGGTCTGGGTCCCCTCCTGGCTTTCCCCGTGACAAGTTCCAGGAGATCTTCGGATTCGGCCTGTCGAACGCTAGCTTCGGTGGCTTCTCCATCGACAGTAACTGGTTGTCCTCCTACGAGCAAGAAGGACTGTACGGAGTGGTCGTCTGCGCGATGATCCCGGTATTCATGCTCGTGATGGCCTATTTCCAACCGCGCGGAGTGCGGCGTGCCCTGGCACTCTAACCGCCCGCAATCGGCGACCTTGGTGATGGGAGTTGGTGTAAATCCTTATGGACGAGCAGGCGATCAGGGAATTCTGGCAGGGGCATCCTTGCGGGGACACGCAAGTCGGCGGGCTTCGCGGCCGCTTCCACGGCGATTACGAGAGGTTTTTCACCGACTACGATCAGTTCCGCTACCGGAACGAGCGCCACCTGCCGGCCTGCCTCGCGGCCTTGAACGTAACCGGCAAGAAGGTGCTCGAGATCGGATTGGGCGAAGGCGCTGAGTCCGAGCGCTTGATCCGCCAGGGCGCGCGCTGGTCCGGCGTCGACCTGACCGCGGAGGCCGTGGAAAGGGTCCGGACCCGGCTGACGCTGCGCGAGCTTCCCTACGACGAGCTACGGCAGGGCAGCGTGCTCGACCTGCCGTTCGCCGACGACAGCTTCGACATGGTGTTCAGCCACGGCGTCCTGCATCATGTGCCCGAGATCAAGCAGGCGCAAAGCGAGATCCACCGGGTCCTGCGCCCGGGCGGCGAGCTGGTCATCATGATGTACGCCCGCTGGTCGCTCAACTACCTAGTGTCCATCGCCCTGATACGCCGCGCCACCCTGGTCGCGGCTTACCCGCTGGCCCGGGCCGGGATCCTGAGCGCCGATCCCGCCGGGGGGATGCTGGCCGCCCATCTCGCCACCGCCAGGGACAAAGGACTGGCCCGTTACCTGCGCCTGGACGAGTTCGTCCACCGCAACACCGACGGGCCCGCCAACCCGTACGCCCTGGTGTATGACCGCCGGCGCATCGAGCGCGACTTTCCGTCCTTCCGGGTCACCCGCACCTACAAGCGGTTCATGCACGCCCCGCCCCTGCCAGTGCACCGGCTGCCCGGCGCCGCTCTAATGGGCTGGCATCTGTGGGCTCACCTGGAACCGCTGAATTCTCCGCAAGAGCATGTGCTCGATAGCGGTGTCGACGCCCGACTTTCTGAGCATCCCTGCAGGTCCTTATGAATAAGCATTCATTTTAATGGAAAAGTCATTAATGGTAAACTTTTCGGGTCTACTGTTTGTTGACACGAGTTCGACGCCATTACAGATCTGGTACAGCGTCGATGAGCTCGGCATCCAGCCCCTCGAAATCACGTATTTGAAGAAATCGAGCAGATTGAGCTTGCCCGACAGATTGTTGCTCCGGTCGACAAAGGCGAGTATTGACCCGGCGATCTACGGTATACGTCATAGGTGTGGCCAGCGTCAGTAAACAACCCGCTTAGCGAACCGGAGGGAGTCTGGCCGTTATTGTAGGTCCAGATCATGACCTCGGTCGAGCTGCTGTCGGCGAGACCGTTGAGCCAGATATCATACTCAAACTCCCAAATACAGTAGTCCGAGCCCGTACCCGGCGGCATGTCAGAGAACTGGCTGGTTATGGATTTCCAGCTGCTCAGCTCAGTTGGGGTAGGATACCGGGTTCCTGGACATTCGGCGATGTTTTAACGGCGCCGTCGCCGGTAGCATTGTTCATGTTGGCAATCGCGTACCAGCTGTTATAGTTGCAGACGTAAAGGGCCTGCAACACGTCCATGTAACGGTCAGCGTTCCAGTTATCATTAGTAACGTAATAACCGCCTCTCATAACGCCACTCTGGGCGTTATTGGGATTCATCGGGATAATCGTCGGATTGGCGCAGGTGTTGCCGGTCGCCAACGCCTTGAAGGCACTGCTCTTTGCTCCAGAACTGGCGAAGAGCGACTCAGCGTGGGAGCTGGGCAGAAGATACGCGCACAGAAAGGCAGCGGCTGCCGTGACTGCAATCGCAATGACGTTTCGACGCTCGTTCTGGCTGGAATGCGGTCGGCGGAGTTTTTTAAAGTGGCGCTTCAGTTGCCGCATGAATGAAACCCCTAGTGATGGAAGACCTGGACACGGGAACTCCTTAGGGAAGTGTCGGCTCCCGACTTCCGGCGGTCGGCCAAAGGCTCCCGGCTGCACCGGAGATACCACGAGGCGCTTCGTCCCGCACCGATATCTGTACGAAGGTGGCCGTAGCAGGCTGCGGCGAAGAGGAACCGCGAACAACAGACACCAATAGTATTGCTGCAGCCACCGCGAGTCCTGCGGCCGATAGGGCCCACCTCGGCGAGCGATTCGCTCGCTCATGCCTCTCCGATCACTCTCCGAGAGCGTGATCAGGCGGGGCCGATATAGCTGAGGCTGAGGATCGATTTTCTTGGCCGTGATATCACGCACCCGTCGTGTTCCTCAGCCCCAGATGTCGCGCAGCACGTTGAGCACAATCCGTGACCCGAGCGGGTCCAGCTTCACCGGCAGTTCACGCATGTCGGCCAGACTATCCCGCACGGCACGCTGCCGTTCCATCGGGCAGATGACCAGCAAGAAGCCGCCGCCGCCGGCGCCGGTCAGCTTGGCGCCCAGCGCTCCGTCCTCGAGTACCCGCTCGACTGCCATGTCGACCTGGGGATTCGATATGCCTGCGGCCAGCTGCCGCTTGGCCTCCCAGCCTTTGCGCATCGCCTCGCCGACCCCGTCCACATCCCCGCAGCGCAGCTGATCGGCGGCCAAGCCGGCGAGGTCGCGCAGGAGGTCAAGCTGATCACGGCTGGCTTTGATGTTGGCGGTCTGCTCGGCGAGGATCGAGTTCGCGCTCCTGGTGACCCCCGTATAGAAGAGCATGATATTCCGCTGCAGGTCCCGGCGTACGGCCGCGGGCAGGTCCAGTTCTTCGGCCATCACCTGATCGCCGGGTCCGAAGCGGATGTCCCGGATGCCCCCGTAGGCGGCAATGTACTGATCCTGCTTGCCGATGGGCTTCCCGCAGCGATCGATCTCGATCGCGCAGGCACGATCGGCTAGCTCTTCCGCCGTCACCTGCCGCCCGCGGTACGCAAACAGCGCATGCAGCAAGCCGACGGTCACCGCGGAGGACGCGCCGAGGCCGGAACCACCTGCGGACGGGATGTCGGCCAGCGTGGTGATCTCCACGCCGTTCGTCACGCCGGTCATCAACATAGCTTCCCGGACCAGCTCGTGCTCCAGGTCCTCGACGCGGGAGACGATTTCCTTCTGGGAGTAGTTGACATAGATGTCGTTGTCGAACCGCTGCTTCACGATCACGTACATGTATTTGTCGATCGCGCAGTTCAGGACCCGGCCGCCGTGCTCGCGGTAGTAGTCGGGCAGGTCCGTGCCCCCGCCCAGCAGCCCGATGCGCAAAGGGGTCTGGGTGATGATCATATGGCGGCTCGCACCGGCCACTCCCGCTGCGCCCGTTCGTACGCATCGATCGTTCCGATGTCCCGGAAGTAGCCCTTCACCGGCGTGGCCTTGGCTCTACCCACCAGCCGCGGAAGCAGGTCATGGCCGATGTCGCACGGCGAGGGACCGCCCAGCTCGTCGAGCACACCTGGGTGAAAGGCATACATCCCAGCGTTCACTAGATCGGATACTGGGTTGGCCGGCTTCTCCTCGAAGCCGACGATGACGCCGGTCGCGTCAAGCTCCACGACGCCTCCAGCGGAGGGCTGTTCGGAATGAAAGACCGTCAGCGTCGCGATCGCGCCGTGCTCCCGGTGCCTCTGGGTCAGGGAGCTCAGGTCGTAATCGGTGAGGTTATCGGCGTAGCAGGCTAGGAACATCTCTTCACCGTCCACCCACGCGCGGTTGGCGACGAGCGTGCCCGCGCTGCCGAGCAGTTCCGGCTCGAAGAAGGTCCGCACGACCGGCGTTCCAGCTCGCTGTTCTAGGTGGTGACGCACCACGTCCGGCAGGTGGTGCAGGTTGACGAGAACCTCGTCCACGCCTGCCCGGTCGAACGCGTCGAGCCAGATGTCGAGCATGGGCTGGCCGCCGATGGGAACCATGCACTTCGGGATGGTGTCGGTGATGGGCCTCAGCCGACTGCCCACGCCCGCAGCGAGCAGGAAGGCTTTCATGTCCCCGCCCTCCTAACGACCCCGAGGGCGCGCATTCGCGCGTCGGCCTCGGCCAGCACCCCGTCCAAGCCGTCCATGCCCTTGAGCCACTCGGCGTAAGCCGCGACCGAATCGGCCGGGGTACGCTGGGCCTCCCAACCCAGTTCCCGCAGGGCGCTAATGTCAGACAAGGTGTGCCGTGTGTCACCGAAACGGTACTCCCCGGTTACCATTCCGCACTGCGCCGACCCGTACTGGCGCATCACGATGTCCGCAAATTCCCGGGTGGTGACCGCCCGGCCGCCTCCGACGTTGAAGACTCGCCCCACGGCGCGGGCGTCTGACAGCACAAGCACGTTCGCATCCACAACGTCGTCGATGTTGACGTAATCGCGGATCGCAGTGCCATCCTCATAGAGGACGGGAACCCTGCCCAGCATGTAGCTCAGGCAGAAGATGCGGCACGCGCCGGAGTAGGCGTTGTACACGGACTGCCGGGGGCCCTGGACGATGCTGTACCTGAGAGCGACCGTCGGGACGCCGTACCGGCGTCCTAGGTTGATGGCGACCATTTCCTCGGCCAGCTTCGACATGCCGTAGGCGTTCTGGGGGTTAGAGACGCGCTCTGGCGTGGGCCGCATCTCGAGTGGTCCGCCGCACTCCGGGCACGGGATGTCCCACTGGCTGGCCGCAAGAGCACTTTCCGGTCGCATACTCGGTATCTGCGCGCCGTCGACCGGGCACCAGTACAGTCCCTCGCCCATCGCTGACTGCGACGAGGCGACCACGACCCGGGCGAGGTCGAGGCGTTCGGCCACGAGGATCTCGTACAGCAGGGCGGTCGAGACCACGTTCACGTCGGAGAACCGCGAGAAGTCGGGCAGGTAGTCCTGGTAGGCGGCGAAATGGTAGACGGCGTCGACACGGCGGAGAAGGTTAGTGACCAAGTCGCGGTTGCGGGTATCACCCTGATAGAAGTCGACTTCGGAACTCAGGTAAGCCGGCTGCCCGTCCCGGTGGACCGGCGGAGTCAGCGCATCGAGCACGATAACTTCGTGTCCGAGCGACAGCAGCCGGTCGCAGGTATGGGAGCCGATGAACCCGGCGCCGCCGGTGACGAGGATTTTCATTTCCGTCTTTCTGAGTTGATGATGTATTCCGCTTTGGCGTCACGTTCGGCTTCCGGTGTTGTCACGGTTCAGAACACAGTCGTTGCTATCGCGTCCGAACTCATTCGCGACTGACGGATGTACTGGGCCAGAGCGTGCATGATGGCCTGGTGCAAGTCCTCGATTATGCCGTAATTCGTGCACTCGACGTGGACGCTGACCTCGGCCAACGCCCTGGCGTCGCCTCCGTCGAAACCGGTAATCGCGATGGTGCGGAGGCCATGCTCCCGGGCCCACGTGAGAGCCTGAACGATATTGGGCGAACGGCCTGACGACGAGACAGCCACGAGCACGTCGCCCAGGCAGGACTGTGACTGCAGCTGGTAGACGAAGATGTTCTCATATCCCATGTCGTTGGCTATCGCGGTGACCAGTTCGACGTTAGTGCTAAGGCTCAGAACCTGGGGGGTGAGGTCGGTCGCCGTCCGGACGCCCTTGACATGGTCGCATTGAATGTGGTTGGCGATCGACGCAGAGCCGCCATTGCCGCATGAGAACATCCGGGCGCCGTTCGCGTAGGCTTCGAGGAGAATCGTCGCCGCGCGATCAAACGCCGCGGGATCGATGGTCTTGGCCGCCCGTGACATTTCGTCCGCGTAAGCGTCGAAATAAGATGCCGCGTTCGTGTAGGGCGCTATAGGAAATCTCACCGCGCTACCCTCAGCAGGTGGCGCGACAGTCCGCAGATCGTAAATAGAACTCATACGGCGATGCGCTCCAATACGAAAGGGGCCGCGGCGGCAAGGCTCGTGAACGACCAGACACCTGGGCGCCGGCAGTCGTCGTTACCGAGGTAAATCGCCGATGCTCCGACCGCTTCTGCGAGGCCGACGTCTTCGGGCCGGTCACCAACGACCCACGAGGCCGTTAGGTCAAGGTTCAACGCGGCCTCTGCGGCCCTCGCCATGCCCGGCCTCGGCTTGCGGTCCTCGCTGGTCCGGGCGAAGGCCTCGATGAGCCCTGCGGGATGATAGGGACAGTACACGAACAAGTCGATGTGTGCCCCATGCTCGGCCAGGTGTTTTGCGATATGCCGGTGCACCCGGTCAACGTCATCAATCCCGTACAGTCCTCTCGCCACTCCCGCCTGGTTGGTCACTACCGCGACCGGGATACCGGCCCGGTTGAAGCAGGCGATGGCTTCCGGTGCGCCCTCGATGAATTCGATTCGGTCGATCGAGCCGATATATCCGTGGTCAACGATGATCGTGCCATCGCGATCGAGAAGGATGCCGGGACGCGCACGCGGGCTGGATGCGGTACGCATTGCGTCGCCGAGGCCGACGGGAGCAGCCTTCATCGCGTCACCTCCCACCCTGGCTCGTCCGCACAAAGCAGCCCGGCCTTGCCTTCATATGAGCGCGCAGCCGACGGCCGTGATACGGTCTGATACCCCGCCGAGGTCGGCCAGAAGCCGTGCAACTGTTCGTGGCGGACCTGATGGCCGAAGTCCGTCGCGCCTTCCCGAGAGTCGAGGCCGCCGGTCACCATTGGGTGGACGTAGCGACGCGTGGCTCATGATGCCTGCAGTAGCACGCGAAGCTGAGCTAGGCACCGTCCCCGTGTGGGGCCAATGCTGCCCACAGGGAGGCCCAACTCGTCGGAGATGTCGGCATAAGACGAAGGCGGATCGGCCATGAGCAATTCGAGCAGCCTCTGCCACCGCCGGGGCAGACGGGACAGCGCATCGCGAACGATCTGATCGCGTTCGTCGGCGAGGATGCGCTCGTCGACCTCGGGCTCGGAGGCGACCACGCCGGAGAGAACCTCCTCATCATGGCCCAGGACCACCCTCTTGCGCGCTGCCAGGCTGCGGAGGCACTCGTTCCGAGCGGTCGCCGCCAGCCAGGAACCAACGCGATCCGGGTACTCGATCCGGTCGATGTGCTCGAGCAGGCGCAGCCACGTGGTCTGGGCGACATCGGCTGCATCGCTCTCTGCCAGCCTGAAGTCCGCAGTAATAGACCAGATGAGCCTGGCGTACTGCTCTACCAGGCGTTCCCACGCCCGCCGGTCCCCGGCCGAGGCACCGCGCACGAGCCCGGCGATGTCTGGGGTATAAGGGTTCTGCTCCGGCATCCTCATACCCGCCCTCCCATCTATGCAGATGCGCGAGCCGACCGCACCTTCATGACTCCCTGGGAGGTCTGTCGGCGGAGCGCAGTATCGTCTTCGGCTGGTAGTCGAAATCTGTTAATACGCGCCCGACCTCCGAACGGGCGTTGAGACGGTCTTCCACATGGGCTGCAGGTCTAAGGGCGAACGACCAGTTCTCCACGTATCTCAGGTCAAGCCGGACCAGGCCCGCTGCGGCGTTCAGGATCTTGCGGAACTCATCTGAGCCGGTCCCGGTAAACCGGACGTCGTATCCCCTCGCCAGCCAGATAGCAACCAGCCAGACGCCCGGCCGCGCAAAGCTCAGGGCACTGTCGGTTTCCGCGACATCGTTGCCAGAGCGAAGCTGGGCCGCCGCGAACACACTGAGGATCGCACAACTAAGGCCGATTAGTGCTGCTCTGCGTAGGCAGCCCCTCGCCCAGCCAGATGCGGGCCGGATGGCCCGACGATCGAGCCGCGCATGAGCAACACCAGCACCAACACCGAACACACATACCACCACCCCCACGCAGGTAGCACCCAGCATGCTCGGCACTTCCCACGCTCCCGCTCAGTCCGTCCTACGATCTCCCGCATTAAAGACGCATTCGCACGTGCACAGGTTTACGCGTACAGGTCGTAAAGCAGCTCAGCGGACAAGTTACAGCAAAGAGCGGCAGAGCGCAGAAAAACGCTCAAAGCGTTACGAACGTTCTGAATCGTATACAAGATTGCGGTAGCGGCGTGCCGCCGCGCGCAGCTCCATCTCCGGGTCACGGCCCGCCTTGAGGGCCTTGGCGACCAGGCGGAACAGCTCACGGCCGATGTCCTCGCCGGACGCGTCAGACGGGCCGAAGCCACGATCCTCCTCCAGGCGCGCCAGCTCGTCAGGCACCCCTGCCCACGCCGCCCGGCGCTGCAGCTGAGCGGCTAGCGCCAGCGCTGGCTGCCCGAACGGGATCCCGTCCAGGACGGACGGAGGGTGCTGCCCGGCCGCGGATGCCCCATGCCGCCGGCCCGGGCTCGTTTTTTCTTCCTGCTTGATCTCGTCCCAGTTCGCCTTGACCTCATCGGCCCCGGAGACCGTCACGTCGCCGAACACGTGCGGATGCCGGCGCACCAGCTTGGCCGCGATCCCGTCCGCGACGTCATCGATCGTGTACCCGGTGCCGTCGCCGCGCTCGGCGGCGATCCGCGCATGGAACACCGGCTGCATCAGCACGTCGCCCAGTTCCTCGCGGACGGCCCGCTGGTCTTCGGACTCCAGGGCCTCGACGGCCTCGTAGGACTCCTCCAGCAGGTGCGGCGCGAGCGACGCGTGGGTCTGCTTGGCGTCCCACGGGCACTCCACCCGCAGCCGGTCCATGGTCGCGACCAGGTCGATGAAGTGCGCGCCCGGCAGGTCCGACGAGCCGCGCACCAGCCGGGCACCCGGCGGAAGCGGCGGATCGGCGCCCGGCATGGGCAGCCACACCACAACCCCGTCCGCGGCGGACGGGACGCCGGGCTCATCAGCCAGCCGGGATGCGATCCCCGCGTCGTCCAGGGCAGGCAGCTGAGGATGGCCGGGAGGTGCGAGCACCGTGCCGGCGGACCGCAGCGCCTCCCAGGCCGCCCAGCTGAGCAGGCCGGGCGCCACCCGGGGGCTGGTCGCCAGGACGATCAGCACGCGGGCGCCAGCCCTGACGGCGAAGCCGTCGGCGCCGGCCCGGGAGTCCCGGACACCGTGCTGGGCGCCGACACGACCTGGTACGGGGCCTGGGAGTAATCCATCCGCCCGAACTGCGGGTTGACGCGAATGTCCAGGCCCTTGGCCGCCTGGCACTGGGCCTGCTCGAGCTTGGCGCTCGCGGCCGCCTGGCCCGACGTCGACGTCGGGACCGTGCCGCCGCTGACGTTCTTGACGTACTGGGTCTCGATGGCCTGGTACCGGCCCAGCTCGGCGGAGGTATCCGGCGGGATCCCGTTGGCGGCCAGGATGAGATCCAGGGTGACGTTGGCCAGGCCCTGCGCCTGCGCCTGGGCCTTGGCCGACGCGTAGATCTCCGCCAGCGCGGCCTCCGCCTCGGTGGTCGTGATCGTGATCCCGTTCTGGCGGGCCAGCTCGTCGTTGATCTGGTACCGGACCAGCCAGGTGAGTGTCTGCTGGATCTGCTGCATCGCGGTCAGCGTCACCAGGCTGGGGTACTGCTTGACCGTTTCGTGGAGGTTGGTGACCTGGGAATTGAGGGTCGCGATCGTGATCCTGTCGTTGCCCAGGACCGCCGCGGCGCCCATCTTCACCGGCGGGACGGAGCACGCCGTCACCGCCAGGGCCGTCCCGATCACGACGGCGGACGTCTTGACAAGCCTCCCGAGCACCCCACTATCCCTTCCCACGCTCACACTCCAGGCAGGCCGGCGAGTACCGAGCGGATGACCTCACCGCACCAGGCCAGCAGCTCAGTATCCCGCAACGGCTGTCCGCCGGCAGGAGCCGTCCCCGGCACCGGTACGAGCATCGTACGCACCGCTGACTTCAGCACCGTCTTGGGGTACAGCCGCTGCGCCCGCACCTGCCGCGAATCAGGCAACTCGACCGGTGCGAACCGGATGTGGTTGCCCGCCACGGTGATGTCGGTGAGCCCCGCCCGCCGGGCCGCGGCGCGCAGCCGCGCCACCTCGAGCAGGTTGAGCACCGGCTCGGGCGGCGGGCCGTACCGGTCGGCAAGCTCGCTAAGCACGGCTGACACGTCCTCTTCCGAATCAATCGCGGCGATCCGCGTATAGGCCTCCAGCCGGAGCCGTTCGCCGGGCACGTAGTCGTGCGGGATGTGCGCGTTGACCGGAAGCTCCACCCGGACTTCGGGCTTTTCCGCAGGGCCGTCGCCCTTGAGCTCGCTGACCGCCTCGCCGATCATGCGCACGTACAGGTCGAACCCGACCCCGGCGATGTGCCCGGACTGTTCGCCGCCGAGCAGGTTCCCGGCGCCGCGGATCTCCAGGTCCTTCAGCGCGACGTACATCCCCGCGCCGACCTCGGTGTGCTGGGCCACGGTGGCAAGCCGCTCGTGGGCCGTCTCGGTCAGCGCCGTCTCGGACGGGTACAGGAAATAGGCGTAGGCCCGCTCGGTGCCCCGGCCGACCCGGCCCCGCAGCTGGTGCAGCTGCGACAGGCCGTACATGTCAGCCCGGTCGATGATCAGCGTGTTGGCGTTCGGGATGTCCAGCCCGGATTCCACGATCGTGGTCGCGACCAGGACGTCGTACTTCCGCTCCCAGAAGTCGACCATGACCTGTTCCAGCTCGTGCTCGTTCATCTGCCCGTGCGCCACCGCGATCCGCGCCTCCGGGACCAGCTCGGCGACCTGGGCGGCGACCCTGCGGATCGAGGTGACCCGGTTGTGCACGTAGAAGACCTGGCCGTCCCGCAGCAGCTCGCGCCTGATCGCGGCGGCGGCCTGCCGGGCGTCGTAGGGACCGACGAAGGTGAGCACCGGGTGCCGTTCCTCGGGCGGCGTGAGGATGGTCGACATCTCCCTGATCCCCGCCACGCCCATCTCCAGCGTCCTCGGAATGGGGGTGGCGGACATGGCGAGCACGTCCACCTCGGTGCGCAGCCCCTTGAGGTACTCCTTGTGCTCCACCCCGAAGCGCTGCTCCTCGTCGATGACGACCAAGCCGAGCCGGGCGAACCTGGTCTCCGGCGACAGCAGCTTGTGGGTGCCGATGACCACATCCACGGTGCCGTCGGCCAGGCCGCGCAGCGTCTCGGCCGTCTCGGCACCGCCCTGGAACCGCGACAGCGGGCGTACCACCACCGGGAACGGGGCGTAGCGCTCGGAGAACGTCGAATAGTGCTGCTGGACCAGCAGCGTGGTGGGCACCAGCACCGCGACCTGCTTGCCGTCCTGCACCGCCTTGAACGCGGCGCGTACCGCGATTTCCGTCTTGCCGTAGCCGACGTCGCCGCTGATTAGCCGGTCCATCGGCACCGGCCGTTCCATGTCGGCCTTGACCTCGTTGATGGCACCGAGCTGGTCCGGGGTCTCCACGTAGGGGAACGCGTCTTCCAGCTCGCGCTGCCAGGGCGTGTCCGGGCCGAACGCGAACCCTGGCGAGGCCATCCGGGCCGAGTACAGCCGGATCAGCTCGGAGGCGATCTGCCGGACGGCCTTGCGCGCCCGGCCCTTGGCCTTGGCCCAGTCCGCCCCGCCCAGCCGGTGCAGGGTCGGTGCCTCGCCGCCGGTGTACCTGGTCACCTCGTCCAGCTGGTCGGTGGGCACGTAGAGCCGGTCCGGCGGCTGGCCCCGCCGGTTCGGCGCATACTCGATGACCAGGTATTCCCTGGTGGCGCCCGCCGCGGTCCGTGACGTCATCTCCAGGTAGCGGCCGACTCCGTGCTGCTCGTGGACGACGTAGTTGCCCGCCCGCAGCTGCAGCGGATCGACGCCACCGCGCCGCCTGCTCGGCATCCGGCGCATGTCCCTGGTCGTCGGCAGCCCGGCCGGATGCCCGGCGAGGTCGCTCTCGGTGAGCAGGACGAGCTTGACGGCGGGCCAGACGAAGCCGTTCTCGATCCGGGCGGTCGTGACGTACGGCACGCCCGGCTCCGGCGCCTCGGCGAGATCGTCCAGGCGGGCACCGATGCCCTCGCCGCGGAGCATCTCGGCCAGCCGCTGCGCAGGACCGTGACCCTCGGTGACCAGCACCACCCGCCAGTCTTCGGTCAGCCAGCTCCGCACGTCGGCGATCATGCGGGCCGCGTCGCCGCGGTAGGTCGGCGCCAGGGTGGCATGGATACGGAACGGAACCCGGTCTGCGGGTCCGGTCTCCGCGAGTCCGGGTCCGGGGTGAGCACCCCCTCCCGGCTCGTCCGCCTCGGCATCGGTGACGCCGAACGGCGCGATCGTCCACCAGGGCAGGTCCAGCGCTGCCGCCGCCGCGCGGATTCGCGCGATCGGCTGGAAGGCCGAGGGCCCCAGGTCGATCGGCGCCTCCCCTCCCGCCGCGGCGCTGGCCCAGGACGCCTCGAGGAACTCCTGGCTCGTCCTGACCAGTTCCTCGGCGCGGGCCCGGATCCGCTCCGGATCGCAGGCCAGCACGATGCCGTCCGGCGGCACGTAGTCGAGCAGCAGGTCCATCCGGTCGGCCAGCACCGGCGCGAACGCCTCCATGCCCTCCACCGGGATCCCCTCGGCCAGCTTGCCGAGCATGTCGGCCAGGGCGGGATGGGTGTCGGCGAGTTCCTTGGCGCGGGCCCTGACCGCCGGGGTGAGCAGCAGCTCGCGGCACGGCGGCGCCCAGAGCCCGTCCTCGGCCGGCCCGATGCTGAGCTGGTCGGCGACCTTGAAGTAACGGATCTCGTCCACCGTGTCGCCGAAGAACTCGATCCGCAGCGGATGCTCCTCGGTGGGCGGGAAGACGTCGACGATGCCGCCGCGGACCGCGATCTCCCCGCGGCTGCCCACCAGGTCCTCCCGGCTGTAGCCGATCTCGACCAGCCTGGCGATCAGGTCATCGAGATCGCAGGCCTGGCCCACCTGGAGGCTGACCGGCTCCAGGTCACCGAGCCCGGCCACGATGGGCTGCAGCAGGCTCCGGACCGGTGCCACCACCACGGTGAGCGGCCCGTGGGGCTGGCCCGGGGCCGCAGGGTGGGCCAGCCGCCGCAGCACGGCCATCCGCCGCCCCACCGTGTCCGACTGCGGCGACAGCCGCTCGTGCGGGAGCGTTTCCCAGCCCGGGAAGCAGGCCACGCTGGACGCGGGCAGAAACGAGCCCAGAGCCGCGGTCAGGTTGTCCGCCTCGCGGGCCGTGGCGGTGACCGCCAGGACGAACCGGCTGGGCCCCCGGGGGCGAGTCAGGGCCGCGGCCAGGGCCGACCGCAGGGTGGGCGGCGCGATCAGGTCTTCCCCGGCCAGCGTGGCGGCGCTGGGCCCGGTGTCCGAGGCTGCGCCGGCATCGTCTTCCGCGCGCGCGACTACTTCTCGTAGCTGCGGATCGTCGTCGATGATGGTGAGCAGTCCGCCGAGGCTCATGATGTCCCTGTGATCGCCGTTCGCTCGTTGTGCTGGCCGCCCGGACGGCCCGGCCGGCTGGCCCGCACCCCGGTTCGGGCAGCACGAAACGGCCGGGCTTTGGCCGACCCGGCTGTGTGCAGAACTGCCCTATTCTACCGCTCGGCCCCTACAGCTCGACCGCCCGGACACCCCCGGGGCCTGCAGCCTGTTCACGGACAGCGCCAGGGCCAGGCGGCCCAGGCCGCTCTTCCGGCGTTTTCGTCGTGCCGTGCTTCGTCCCCGGCGCGGCGCTGGCATACTGTGTCAGAAGTCACGTTCGGAGGCCCACCTGACTGCTCAAACACCGCCCGAACTACCCGCGGAACTGACGGACTGGCCAGCGTGGACGCTCGACGAGGCGCAGCTCGGCGATCTTGAGCTGCTGACCTCCGGCGCGTTCGCGCCGCTGAGCGGTTTCATGGGCGCCGCCGACGTGGCCGCGGTCACCGAACGGGGCATGCTGGCCGACGGCACGCCCTGGCCAGTGCTGGTGACACTCGAGGTGCCCGCCGGCGCGGTCCCGATGCATGCCCGCCACCTGGTCCTGCAGGATCAGGAGGGCTCGCCGCTGGCCGTGCTCACCATCACCGAACGGCCGGCCGGATCCGGGCCAGGCGACCCGGCGGACCCGGCCCTGGATGGCCCGGTGCGCCTGGCCGGCCCGGTCACGGCGCTGCGCGAGCCCGAGCACGGGCCCTTCCGGCAGCTACGGCGCCGGCCGGAGGAGGTACGCGAGCAACTGTCCGGCGGGAACGTGCTCGCCTACGCGACCCGGCGCCCGCTGAACATGCGCCACATCGGCCAGCTGCGCCACTACGCCGGCCAGCTGAACGCGCGCCTGCTGCTGCTGCCGCTGGTCGCCGGGCGGGCCGACGTCGTGACCCGGCCGGACGCACTCATCCGCGCGGTCCTCGCGGCCACGCAGCACCTTCCCGCCGGGACCCTGGTGGTGCCCGTGCCGCTGGCCCGCCGCGCGGCCGGACCCGCGGCCGACCTGCGCGCGCACGCGATCGTCGCCGCGGCATACGGTGCCACGCACCTGCTGGCCGACGTATCCGACCTGCCGGAAGCCGCGGACGGGCCGACCGCGGCCAAGAACGGCGCCGTGGAACTGCCCGGCGTGCCGATTCCGGCCATCCGCGCAGGTGAGTGGGCCTACGACCCCCGGCCGCAGGTGTGGCGGCCGCTCGCGCTGATCGAGCCCGGCGCCGAGCGGGGCGAGCTGAGCGACTCCGAGCTCGGCGCCCTGCTCGATTCCGGTGCCGAGGTTCCGCCGTGGTTCGCCGCGCCGAGTGTCGCTCGCGAGCTGCGGCGAGCCCGTCCGCCGCGGGCCGAGCGCGGCCTGGCGGTCTTCTTCACCGGCCTGTCGGGTTCCGGTAAGTCCACCATCGCCCGCGGGCTGGCCGAGGCGCTCACCGAGCGAGGAGACCGCACCGTCTCGCTGCTGGACGGCGACCACGTGCGGCAGCTGCTGTCGGCGGGGCTGACCTTCTCCCGCGCGGACCGCGACCTCAACATCGCGCGCATCGGCTACGTCGCGGCCGAGGTGGTGCGGCACGGCGGCATCGCCATCTGCGCTCCGATAGCGCCCTATGCCGGGGCGCGCGCGGTGGCCAGGAAGCTGGTCACCGACGTCGGCGACTTCCTGCTCGTCTACGTCTCGACCCCGGTCGAGGTGTGCGCGGCGCGCGACCGCAAGGGCCTGTACGCCAAGGCCCGTGCGGGCCTGATCACCGGCTTCACCGGGATGTCCGATCCATATGAGGAGCCTCGCGACGCCGACCTGGTGCTCGACACCTCGGCCATGAGCCGCGACCAGGCGGTCGGTGCCGTGCTGAAGCTGCTGATCAGCGGGGGGTGGCTGGCTCCCGTACCCGACGGGTCCGGCGCGTCCGGGACGCCTGCGCCGATGATCCGGGTGGGCCCGGCCGTCCGGAAGCTGTAAGTCCTCATCCTCGGCGCGGGCGCCTTCCTCGATCCTGGCCCGGAACTCCGGCATCCGCCGGCGCCCGCCGCCGATCCGCCCCATCAGCGCGCGCGACATGACGTCCCGCTGCCTGGACAGCAGCACGAAGCTGGCTATCCCGCTGACCAGGAAGGCCAGCGCGAGCAGCAGTAGCCCGCGCGCGCCCGCCAGGTAGAGCAAGATCACCGAGATAACCAGCAGCAGGATCCGCGCGGAGGTGTAGGCAATCGTGGCTCGCATGACCCCCCAAGCATAGCCAAGCCGGAATGAGCGCTTCGTCCCTGCTCGGCACCGGTGAACGGCCTCAGCGCGATGCTTTGGCGCTGGCTCGAGTCCGGCCGCTTCGGCGCTCTGGAGCTGCCGGTGCCTGGCTGGCATCTCGGGCCAGCCACCGCCGGACCGCTGGCAGGTCGAGCAGGAGGGCGAGACCGCAGACCGTTCCGATACCGACAGCGGCACCGGCCACGGTGTCAGTGAAGTAATGCCACTGCAGACCGATGACACCGATGGCAACCACGCCTCCCAATACGCAAGCCGCGGCCGGGATAAGCACCCTCAGCGTCATGGCCTTGGCCGGGTGTGCCGGGACGAGAAGCAGCACCGCGACCGTCGCGGCGAGAGCGAACATGGTGGCGGTATGCCCGCTGGGATACGTAAGGGTGCCAAGGTAGGTGCGGTGGACTAGGTGCTTGAACAAGCCGTCGTTCAATCCGACGGCAGCCGCGACGGCAGCCGTGGCAAGCACGGCGCCGTTAAGCCGACCCGCGAGCAGGCAGGCGACGACGATCGCTGCGCTCAGCACCACGGCCGGAACCTGCGAGCCCGGGGCAGCAAGCCATGCGGCAAGACCTGGATGCCCGCCGAACCAGGTGATGACCGGCGTGTCGACCGCATGATCGAACCGGTCCGCAGTGGTATGGTGCGCGAACAGCAGGCCGAGCACGGCGACCAGGATTGTGCAGCAAGCCACAAGCGCGCCGGCCCAGAAACGGGTCGAGGTCACCAGCAGAGGCCGACCATACTGGAGATGCATCCGATTCTTGCGGCCCCCATTCAGCGCATCTGGGCGGGAACTCCGCCGCCTGGCAGCTGCGGACTGGCATGCCCGTAGTTGTCCATAGCTCGTCCGACTGAGGCGCCCAAGCCGCAGCCGAACAGTGGGCTGAGCAGGAGTACCAGGAGATACCCAGCCGCGAACGCGCTGGCTCCCGCCATGTAGCCGAGGCGGGGACCGATGACTGGGGTCACCTGACCGACAATGGGCGTCCACTGGCCGACGTGGCCTGATGCCCAGTCCCGCAGGCCTGTGTCGTAGGGCAGCAGTGCGATTGTGGCGGTAGACAGAACGGAGACAACCAGCGCCGCGACTGCTCCGGTAACAATCCGGCCGTGGCTCCATGCCTGGCCCCGGAAGTATTAGGCATTGAACGACCAGCACGCCGGGCCGCTACGAGCCCTACTGTCACGGAAGCGCACACCGCTAGCAGCACGCCTGCCGCCATCGCCGCGTCATAGAGGCGCGACGGCCACCAGCCAGTGAAGCGAAGCGGGCACCCCAGCGGCCCCAGCGCGTACGCCAGCAGGCCTACGCCGACCCCGGTCGCCACGCCGATGGCCACATTGGCCGGAACTGCCGGTGATCGCCGCGATGTACAGGTCAGGATCACGACCGCATAGCCCGCCATCACCGCCAGGAAGACAACCTCACCTACCCAGGCGCGTGCTGGCCCGTACGCATTATTGGGCGGCGCATCGGCGACCCGCTCCACGGCGGCCTTGACCAGGACCAGGGCTAGCACCGCCGCGTAACCGCCGGTGCGCACCAGCCGCGCCGGCCGGCCGCCTGCGACTGGGCCGCGGGTCCGGCGGATGGCCCATGGCAGCCCAGCCAGGATCACTGCCATCGTGATCACATCGACCCGGTTAATCACGATGGCTGAGTCGCCGGCCGGGCCGGACCATGCGCTCCAGGCCACGCCCACGACAGCGGCTGCGAATGCCATCAAGTATGCGAACCTGCGTGACAGTACAGCCTCACGCGCCGTCAGCCGCACCCCGCCAGCCAGCCAGGTCAGCCGACCCCACCCCGCCGGGACCTGGTCCGCTTCCGCCCGCAGCGCCTGGGCCCACACGCGGCGATCAGCCGGCAAAAGCCCCGCCGACCACTGCAGCAGCGCCGCCAGCACCCGCGTTCGCCGGCTCATGGCGTTACCCTCGCCACCACCCGGCGCCCGCCCCCGACGCGAACACCGGCAACGGTCCGGTCGCTGGAAGGTGCCTGCGCCAGCGCTTCCGTGGCAGCCGCGAGCCCTGCGGGCGTCAGCCGGTACAGATGCCGCCGCGGCCGGCCAGCTGGCTGCTCATCCTCCCAACACGCCTCCACCAAGCCACGGTCGGCTAGCCGGATCAAGACCGGGTACAGCGTGCCTGACTTCAGCCCGGTGTCCCTGGCAATCCCATAGCCATGACGCCATTGCGAGGGCGTAGCGCACAGCTCCGCCAGGACCGCCAGTGTCTGAGCAGAAAATCCGGAGCGATAACCCATGGCCACCAAGGCTACTTAGCTAGAACATGATTGTCTACCTAGGTAGACAATCATGGACCGTAACCAGGACCCCGTGAGCCAAGGGCTAGGGTACTCGCCAGCCGCGGGCCGATGTTGCAGCCGAACAGGGCCGTTACCGAAGTTCGGTTCTGGTACGTCCACCATTGCCGATGACCCACAAATCCTGATCGTCTGCCGACCCCCGCAGCCTCCCCGATTAAGATACCGGTCCCAGTGCATACCATGGGGCCTGATGCAGCTCGGGACCTTGCGGCGCACGGCCCGGCGAAAGCCGGTGCCGCAGCAATTGCTGCCCAGGCGGCTACGCCTGGCAGTCGCCGCGCTGCTGGCGTCCTGCGCAGCGGTACTGGCAGTTCTGGCGGCACTTCTGGTGGGCCGGGGAGAGCCGGGATGGCTCGATTCGGTGGCCGACCCGCGCATCCAGGCCGGGATGGGCCGGTTTCCCGCGCTACTGAACTGGCTGCCCGATCTTGGCACACTGGGACCAGTAACGTTGATGACCTTGGCCCTAGTCTTTGGCTGCCTCGCGGTCCGCCGGTGGTCGGGGGCCATCCTCGCGGCCGTTGCGGTACCCGCCGCTATCGGCCTCACCGAATACGTGCTCAAACACTACGTTGGCGGGCCTCTTGATGCGGGCTTCCCCAGTGGGCACGCCACCAGCATGTTCGCGCTAGCTGCTGTATGCGCCGTGCTGCTCGCCAATCCGCCACGACGCCGCCCCCCCTGGACCGTACGCTTGCTGCTGGTGTTCATGGCGTTGCTACTGGCGGCCGCGGTCGCCGCCGCAATGGTAGCCATCGGTGCGCACACCTTCACCGACATCGTGGCCGGAACCGCGGTCGGCTGCGGGGTAGTGCTGGCGGGCGCACTCATCCTCGACTTGGTCGTCTGTCCAGCTATCGCGAACATCAGCCGCCGTCCCGAGTAAGCGCGGACGGCCGGTCTGGGTGCTTACCACGGGCTGTTGCAGCGCGGGCGGTCACGCCGAGGTGAGGACGTGCGCCAGCAACTGCGGGTCGATGTTACCGCCGGACAGGACGGCTACCGGCGTCCTGGCCTGCGGCAGCTCGCCGGGCCGGAACAGGCATGCCGCCACCGCGGCGGCCCCGCCGGGTTCTGCCACCAGCCGGGCCTGCCGCGCGAGCCGCCCGACCGCGGCGAGCATCTCATCCTCGGTCACCGTGATGATGTCGGTCACCAGCTCGCGGATGTGGGCGAACGGCAGGATGCCGACCCGCTCGACCCGCAGCGCGTCCGCGATTGTGCGCTGGACGGTGGCCGCGGGCCAGGCCACCGGCTCGCCGCGCCGCAACGAGTCGCGGGCGTCCGCCGCGAATTCGGGTTCCACGCCGACCACCGCCGCACCCGGGCAGGCGGCCCGCACGGCCGCCGCGATGCCCGAGATCAGCCCTCCGCCGCTAACCGGCACCACGACGAGATCAACCTGCGGGCAGTCGGCCGCGATCTCCAGGCCGATCGTGCCCTGCCCGGCGATGACCCTCCGGTCATCAAACGGCGGGATCAGCAGGTACCCGTGCCTGGCCATGAGTTCCTCGGTGGCGGCGACCCGCGCCGCCAGGGTGGGCTCCACGGTGACCAGCTGGGCCCCGTAGTACTCGATCGCGTCGGTCTTGACCTTCGGGGCGGTCCTGGGCACCACCACCACCGCGCGCACGCCGAGCAGGGACGCGGCGTAGGCCACCGCGTGGCCGTGGTTCCCGCTCGAATGGGCGATGACCCCGCGCTCCCGGGCGTCCTGGCCGCCGGCGCTGATCGCCACGTAGGCGCCGCGCAGCTTGAACGAGCCGGTGGGCTGAAGCGACTCGGGCTTGATCAGGAGCTCCCGGCCCAGCCCGGGGAAGGGGACCAGCGGCGTGCGGACGACCACCGGCGCGAGCAGCCGAGCCGCTTTCCGCATCTCGGCCAGGCTGACCATATCAGGCCGCGGCCCGGCGCCGCGCTGCCCCCGAACCCCCCGGTCCCGGTCGGTTTCCCCGGTCATCGCGTCATCGCCTCGCGCGCTTTCTTACTCTGTGCATCTGAGGACCTAACGTGAGTGATTGACATTGCCACTCAGAGAACCAGCCGAAAACACCTTCCTACCCGCTCGTATTACGCGAAGTAATAGTTCGGCTACCTGCAGGACGACCACAGTTTGCGAATCACCGATCTAATTTCCAGAAATCTAGGTAGAAAGTACTCGTTCAGCGCCAAACTAGAGGGACTTGACTGAGGCACGAGGAAGACAGTCGGAGGGGA
This sequence comes from uncultured Actinomycetota bacterium, assembly GCA_963808615.1. Classification (GTDB taxonomy): domain Bacteria; phylum Actinomycetota; class Actinomycetes; order Streptosporangiales; family Streptosporangiaceae; genus Palsa-504. The sequence goes on along the minus strand of CAWEGV010000012.1, from coordinate 469,223 downwards.
CTGAAGGTGGACGGCAACAACGAGCGCTTGCTCACGCCGGGAGAGGTGGCGGCACTGTTCCGGGTGGACCCGAAGACCGTCACCCGCTGGGCGGCGTCCGGGCGCATCACCAGTATCCGCACTCCGGGCGGGCACCGCAGGTTCCGCGAGTCTGAAGTACGCGCATTGCTACGAGGTGACCGCGAGCCAGAACCGCAGGGTCACCCGGCCGCCTGAGGGCTGCCCGTCGCCGGTTCGCCACTATCCTCAGCGGATGGAAGGCGAGCTCTCTTTCCTGCTAGCACGGCCCTCCCGGCTCCGAAGAACCACCCTGCTGCTTGCCTCGGTCTCAGTCCTGGCCGGACTCGGCGGACTCGGAGCGCAGCCTGCCACCGCCGTGACGCTCCCGGCCACGGCCGGCTCGAGTTCGTGGACGGTGTACCACGGTGACCCGGCCGGGACCGGAGTCGCGGCGCCGGTGAGCGCGGTCGACACCAGGGCCCGGATGTGGACGTCGCCCGGCCTGGACGGCCAGATCTACGGTGAGCCGCTCGTGTACGCCGGACGCGTCTACGTGGCGACCGAGAACGACACCGTCTACGCGCTGTCCGCGGCCAGCGGCGCGGTCATCTGGTCGGTGCACCTGGGCACCCCGGTACCGGCGGGATCGCTGCCCTGCGGCGACATATCCCCTAGCGTGGGCATCACCGGCACGCCGGTGATCGACCCGGCGCGCCACGAGATCTTCGTGGTGGCCGACGAGATGTCCGGCGGGAGCCCGGCGCACCGGCTGATCGGGCTGGGCACGGCGTCGGGCACGGTCGAGATGAGCCAGCAGGTGGACCCGCCGGGATCGGATTCCGCGGCGCTGCTGCAGCGCACCGGGCTGACGCTGGACGCGGGCCGGGTCGTGTTCGGCTTCGGCGGCAACTTCGGCGACTGCGCCAGCTACCGGGGCCGGGTCGTGGCGGTTCCGGAAACAGGCGGAACGCCGGGGTACTTCACCGTCGACGCCGCGCCGGGTGAGTCGCAGGGCGCGGTCTGGATGGGCGGCGCGGCGCCCGTGATAGACGGCGCCGGCCATATCTGGGTCAGCACCGGCAACGGGTCGGTCAACTCCTCAGGGCACGCCTACGACGACAGCGACGGGATCCTGGAGCTGTCGTCAGCCCTGCAGCTCGTGCAGTTCTTCGCGCCGAGCACGTGGCCCGCAGACAACTCCCGGGACCTGGACATGTCCACCGCCCCGGTGCTGCTGCCCGACGGGCAGGTCATGCTGGCCGGGAAGTCGCGCATCGTCTACCTGCTCGACGGCGCGCACCTGGGCGGCATCGGCGGGCAGCAGGCCGATCTCGGGGCGGCCTGCGCCGATGACATCGACGGCGGCGCCGCGGTAGTAGGCGCGACCGCCTACCTGCCCTGCCTCAGCGGCATCATCGCGGTCCGGGCCACGAGTTCTCCGCCCGCCCTGCACCTGCTGTGGAGCTCGGGCACCGGCGGCGGCCCCCCGGTGCTGGCCGCGGGCCTGGTCTGGACCATGGGCCAGAACGGCACGCTGTACGGCCTCGACCCGGCCACCGGCCAAGTGCGGCAGCAGGCCGCGATCGGCGTCCCGGCCAATCACTTCCCGACTCCGAGCGTGGCCGGCGGCCTGCTGATCGCCGCGGCCGCGGACACCGTCGTCGCCCTCGCCGCTCCTGCCCCCGGCGCCCAGCCCGCGACCGCCCCGGCGGCCGGTTCCTCAGCGCCGCCGACCGGCCAGGGCGAGCCCGCGCCCGCGGCGCCCGCACAGGCCGACTGGCTACCCATCACCGCCATCGTCGTCGCACCGCTCGTGATCATTGCCGTCATCTGGCTCCTCCGCCGGCGCCGCGCACGCAGCCGGAGCTAGCGCGCCGCACGCGCGGCGCGAGCTCCGGGTCGGAGGGCCCCGTGCCCCGAGGGTGCCCTATCGCCTGTCATACCGTGGTGGCAACGTTGATGACGTAGACGGTCGCCGCGTCCTGGTCCACCTCGTACAGAATCCGGATGCCTGGCGCGTGCAGACGGTAGATCCCGGCGCCCCCCCACGCCACCGCCTCGCCAGGATGAGGTTGTTCCGCCAGCGCCGCCAGCGCCCGCCTGATCAAGGCAAACGCCTCCTTGTCCTCGGCGCGGATCCGGGCCAGCGCTCGCAGCGCGGGTTCCTGTACCACGACGGTGAGGCTCATCGAGCGTCGTCGGCGTCCATCCGGTCCAGTGCCGCATCCAAGTCGGCCAGCGGCACTCCGCCGCGTCCCGCCAGCCGGGCGGCGTAATGGGCGGCCAGGGCCGCCCGGTCCTCCAGGTCGGCGAGGTCATCGATGTTGATGATGGCGACCGAAGGCTTGCCGTGCTCGGTGATCGCGACCGGGCGATGCGAATAGCGGGCCCGGGAGACCAGTTCACCCAGGTGAGTCCGGGCCGACGTCAGGCTGTAAGACTTGTCCATGACTACAAAGTGTACACTTTGTGTACTAGGCCACCGCCGGGAGCGGACGGTCACTGTTTCTGCCCCATCAATGCGATACGGCAGATCGCAGGTTTCGGTTCCCGGCGCGCTCATGTGCCGTGCGCGGCCCAAGCTATCTGCTCGGTGTGGATCAGGATTCTTCGCCGTCCGGCTGATCGGCCCGGCCGGGCTCATTGTTACGCCTGGCGAACTCGAGGAATTCCTGGCGGAGGGCCTCGTCCTCCTGCCGCCACCGGTCCCGGCGCTGCTCGGCCTGTTCGGGGGTCAGCGCCTGCGCGGCCAGCCGGGGATAGTCCGGGTCCTGCGGCCCGATCTCCACGTACACGTCGCCGATGACGCGCCCGCCGTGCGCGATCGCGCTCTGCGGAACCTTGAGGTTCCCGTTCGGCAGTCGAATGACAAACATTGCCCGATCACCCTAGATGCCATAGCGCCTGTTGAAGAACAGCATGACCCTCAGCGCAGTCCGCGTGTTCCCGCTCAGCATGTCCACCAGCGCCGGACGCTGACCCGACGCGATCGCGGCGAACGCGTCCGCGAAAAACTCCTTGCGTCCGAGGCCGCCGGGCTGGCGATGGAAATCGCTGGCGAGATGCGGCTCGCACTGATCGTAAAGCATGCGGAACTCCGCCGAGTCAGATTGCCAGCTACCTGGCGGGCTGTCCAGATCATCAAGTGCGTGGCCGACCTCATGGCACATGACGTCCGGGGTCGGGGAAGGCCGCGAGCCGACCACGATCTTGTGTTCGCCGTACGCGCCCGCGCACGCGTCCCACGACGCCTGCCCGGACGGCAGCCGGACGCCGCGCAGCGCAGTCATCTCATCGAGTTCCGGGACGCCGCCCGGCCCGACGAAGATCCCGTCGAGCCCCGCGGCCAGCTTTCCCTTGATCTGCTCGGGAAGCTCGGCCAGCCGGTCGATCGCCTCGACGACCTGGGCGGGAGGCGGCACAGCGGTGTCCCACTGCCGCCACAGGATCGCCTCGAGCGAGCCGCAGTTCCGGCGGCCGTCCGCGGTGCGCGGCCGCTCCCGCGAATGCGGCGCCGCGAACGGCAGCCCCCGCCGCAGGGCCGCCAGGGCGGCCCTGGAGCGCGGCCGGCCGCCCTGGCCGGTCTGCTGCGGGACCCCCGCCGCGGCACGAGCGATCGCCGCGGTGCGAGCCGCCTCCGCCTCATGATCCAGTTCGGGCGCCGCCTGCGCGTCGTACCACTTCGCCTCGGGACCGCGAGCCGTCGCCTGGCCCGGGTCTGACCCGGCCGCAGGTGCCTCGCGCACCCGGGCGCGGGCCGGACCGACCCGCACCGCGGGCCGGGCGGGAGCCCCTGGCGGCCGTGGGGGCGAGGCCGGCGGAACCCCATGAGCCCCGGCTGCCCCGGGTGCGGGCAACCCGCCGGGCGCAGCCGCGGTGGTGCCGGTGAGCGTCCCCGGCAGCCTGGCCGGTGCCGGCCGCTGCCCCCCGTCCCCGGGCGCCGGGCCGGGCTCAGGTGCCTGTGGCTGGCCCCGGCGGTGTCGTCCCGAGCCAGGCTGATCTGCGGCCGTCGCGGACCGGCGGGGAGATACCGTCGCGGACCGGCGGGAAGATAGGAGCCGCCGGATGCGGTCCCACAGCCCTAGCCACATGCGCCGTCTCCTGACCTGTCGCCTGACCGCCAGAGTATGCCGAGACCGCGCGCCACGTCACCCGATGCCGCTCATCCATAGCAGAGAGTCGGCCGGCCCTCCATGGCAATCAGCAGGGCCCGGAAGCCTGATCTCGGGCGGCCCTGATCTCGGGCGGGGCCGCCGCGTGCGTCAGTGTACGCCGGCGTAGGAGTGCAGCCCGGCGATGAACACCTGCACCACCAAGATGTTGAACATCAGGCTGGCAAAGCCGAGCAACTGGATGTAGTGGGCACGCCGGCCGCGCCAGCCCGCGGTGGCCCGGGCGTGCAGGAACGCGGCATATAGCACCCAGGTGATGAAGGCCCAGGTCTCCACGGGGTCCCAGCCCCAGTAACGGCCCCAGGCCTGATCCGCCCAGATCGCGCCCGCGATGACACCGAAGGTCCAGATCGGGAACCCGAACACCACGGTGCGGTAGGTCAGCCGGTCGAGCTGCTCGATGCTGGGCAGCCTGCGCGCGATACCGTGGCCCGGCTCGGCCCGGCCCGCGGCGACCCGCCTGGCGTACCGGTCGACCGCGAGGTAGACCACGCCGAGCACCGCCGCGACGAAGAAGATGCCGGTGGCCAGCGTCATCGCCGTCACGTGAATATCGAGCCAGTACGACTGCAGCGCCGGGACCAGTTGCCCGGCGGCGGTGTAGATGACCGTCTCGGCCAGGCCGAGGGCCACCACCACCGCGCCCATCACGAACACGCCGAGGGCCCAGGCCCGGTAGCGGACCATGACGTACAGGAAGAATATGGCGGCGACGCAGGTCAGCGCGGTGACGAATTCGTACATGTTGCCCCAGGGCGCCCGGTGGACCGCCAGTCCCCTGGTGACCACGGCGGCGGTGTGCGCGACCACCGCGAGGGCGGCGAGCGCCATGGCCGCTCGCACCCAGGGACCGGCCTGGCCGATCGCCCGCAGCGCCGGGACGGCCGGCGCGGGCATCGAATCGGGCGCGGCGGTACCCCCCGCGGCCCCGGCAGCGACGGCCGCGCCCTTCGCGCCCTCCTCGCCTGGCGTCGCGCCCGCCACGCCCACGGTGGCCAGGGCGGCGGCAGGCTCCCTGGCCTGCTGCGCGCGAACCGCGGAATCGGCCCGCCGCGGCCGCCCGAAGGCGAAGTCGCCGGCGAACGCCACCACCGAGAGGGAGTAGATGACCAGCGCCGCGATCAGGAAGTCGTTGCTGACGTGCCCCAGGGCAAGGTTGACCGGCATGGCCCCTCACTCTCCCTCGTGTTGACTGTGCGCGGCATGAGACCGTGCTGCCGCTTGCTCGTGTGCCGACCTCAGCTCGAGGGCCAGCGACGCGAACTCCTCCTCGAAGCCGCCGCTGGCGTCGGTCCTGGTCAGGCCGCCGATCTGCACCGTGCTCTGCATCCCGTTGGCCGGTCCGCTGGCGCGGGCGCGGACGAACACCCGCCTGCGCCTGACCATGAACGAGAGCAGCAGGCCGCCCAGCGCGGCGATGCCGCAGACCAGCGCGGGCAGCTGGCCCGGATCGTGGGTGATGGCCAGGCTCACCCACGGAACGTAGCCGGTGAACGTGATCGTGCCCTGGCCGTCGGGCAGCTTGAGCGACTGGCCGGGCAGCAGCAGCTGCGGAGCGGAGGTCAGCTGCCGCATCCCCGCGGTGTTCATCGTGTAGACCGACTGCGGGACCCCGCTGTTCAGGCCCAGGTTCCCGGCGTAGGCGATCAGGCTCACCACGGGATAGTCCGGGGCGGGGAAGGCCGAGGAAAGGACGCCGCCGACCTCGACGGCGGTCGGCACGAAGACGCCGGTGAAGCCGAGCTGCTCGGGCTGCGCGTCGGGTACCTTCACCACGCCCTGGGACAGGAAGTTCCCCGAAGCGCCCGAGATGAAGGGCGTCGCCTGGTCGTAGACCACCTGCCCGCGCGCATCGGTCACCCGGAACACCGGGGCGTACCCGTGCCCGATCAGGTACACCTTGACCCCGTCGACCGACAGCGGGCGGTTGACCTCCAGGTTGTCCGTCCGGGTCGGCGCGCCCGGGTGGGCGGCGTAACTGATCTGCGCGTCGAAGGAGACGGGCTCCCCGCGTTGCGGCCCCGAGCTGATGTAGCTGGCGTCGAACCTGTTCAGCGTGATGACGAACGGGCCGAGGTCGGCGGCGCTGACGAACCGGCCCGGGTAGAACTCGTCCAGGTCGCTCTGGGTGTCGGAAAACGTCGTCCCCTGGACGAGCAGCCGATCGGCCTTGTAGCCGAACAGCCCGCCCAGCGCGACCGACACCAGCACCCCGAGCAGGGCCAGGTGGAACAGCAGGTTGCCCGCCTCCCTGAGGTACCCCTTCTCCGCGGACAGCCACGGTCCCTCCGGCGGATCGCCGGGCCCGGCCGGACGGTGCAACCGGAACCCGTGACCGGACAGTACCGTGGCAGCCACCTCGACCGCCTCGGCCGGGGCGAGCGCGGTGGCGTACTCGGCCGATCGCGGCAGCCTGGCCAGGTGGCGCGGAGCCCGCGGCGGCAACGTCCGGGCCGAGCCCGCCAGCCGGAAGGTCCGCGGTACCACGCAGCCCACCAGGGAGACGAACAGCAGCAGGTAGATGGCGGCGAACCAGGGCGCGCCGAAGACGTTGAACAGCCCGAGGTGGTTCAGCACGGGCGCGAGGGCCGGATGCGACGCGACGTACTGCTGGACCCCGGCCGGATTCGTGCCCTCCTGCGGCAGCATGGACCCGGGCACGCTGCCCAGCGCGAGCAGGAAGAGCAGCACCAGCGCGATCCGCATCGAGGCGAGCTGCCGCCAGGCCCACTTCAGCCAGCCGGCCAGTCCGGCCGCGGAGCCCGGGCGTTCCGGGCGGCGCTCGTCCGGCTCCGCCGCCGGCGACGGGCCCGCCTCCGACGCGCGCACGTCGGTCATGGGCTGGTCACCGTCCCGCCGTCTTCCCGGTGACCTTGGCCAGGATCGTGGCCAGTTCCGGGTAGGTCGCCGTGCCGAAGACCGCACCCGCGATGTGCCCGGTAGGGTCGATCACCAGCGTCGTCGGGGTCCCGGCAATCGGGACCACCGCGGTGAAGTCGAGCGTTATCACCGAGCTGGTGTCGCTCACGCTGGGGTAGCTGACGCCGTAGTCACGGACGAACGCCTCGGCGCTGGCCGGGGTGTCCCGTACGTCCACGCCGAGGAAGGCTACCCCGGATGGCCGGTACTGGTGGGCCGCCACGGTCAGGGCCGGGGCCTCCGCGCGGCACGGCCCGCACCAGGAGCCCCAGAAGTTGAGCACCACCACCCGGCCCCGGTAGGAGCCCAAGCTCAGCCGCGATCCGGTCAGCGTGGTCCCGGTGAAGTCGGGGGCCAGCGGACGGTGTCCGGCCGTGTACAGCACCGCCTGGCCGTTGCCGTCCACGTAGGTCACGGCGCTGCTCCCGCCGGGCAGCACGACCAGCAGCACCGCGGCCAGCAGCGCCGAGGCGGCCGCGACCGCGGCGACGGCGACCAACCGGCGAGGACTATTCAGAAAGCGGCTAGCGAGCATGGGCCTATGGGCCCGTGCGAGCGGTCGCTGCAGGCCACTGCGGTCGGAACCGTCACCGGGATTCTGAATAGCCCGAAGCTTTGAATTAGGCACGGCGCCTGGCTCTGAACACGAGCGGGTCCTTGCGATCTCCTACAGGGGGTAGTACCGCCCTATTGTGCCGCATCGCCCTTCCTCACCTGACGTCGGGCCGGCACGGTGTACGAGACGCCGACCAGGCGGTCGCCCGAGTAGGTGAAGCTGGTCACGCTGCCCAGCGCGCACTCCCGCATGGTCGGGTTGTGCCACAGCCGCCGGCCTTCGGCCGTCCGGCGGGTCACCCAGATGGGCAGCTGGTGGGTCACGCAGACCGCCTCGCGGCCAGCCGCCGCCTCGCGCGCCGTCTCCATCGCGGCGATCATCCTGGCCGCCACGTCATGGTACGGCTCCCCCCAGGACGGCCGGAACGGGTTCGTCAGGTAGACCCAGTGCGAGGGACGGCGCAGCGACCCGTCGCCCACGCCGAACTTCAGGCCCTCGAAATGGTTCCACGACTCGATCAGCCGGTCGTCGGTCACGACCGGCAGGCCGAGCCGCTCGGCCACCGGGCGTGCGGTTTCCTGCGCCCGCTCCAGCGGGGAGCTGAACAGCGCCACCACGGACCGTTCAGCGAAATAGTCCGCGGCGGCCGCCGCCATCAGACGTCCGTTCGCGGACAGGTGATACCCGGGGAGGCGCCCGTAGATGATGCCGCCGGGGTTGTCCACCTCGCCGTGCCTGAGCAGGTGGACGATGGTCGTGTCGGACATGGCCCGGCCAGCTTACCTATTCAGGGCCGGGCCCGGATCCGGCACGTTCGAGGCCCAGTAAGCTGGCAACGATGCTGACGTGAGGGGCCAGGGCGGTGATGATGAAGCGGCACCCGGATGCCAGGCTGCACAGACAGATAGCGGGGATGGCCGTGCTGGCGGCCCTGGCGCTGCTGGTAGCGGCGTGCACGGGCGGCGGGCACACCGCCAGCCATACCGGGCCCGGCGCGAAGTCCGCGTCCGCGGCCGCCAGGGCCGCGGCCGAGCCGCAGGTGAAGATCACGCCGGCGAACGGCGCCGCCGAGGCCGACCCGTCGGCGGGCATCACCGTCACGGTGACCAAGGGCACGCTGAAGAACGTCGCCGTGCGCACCTCAGGTGACCCCGTGACCGGCACCCTCAGCCAGGGTGCCCAGGCCTGGCACAGCCAGTGGGCGCTCGACGTCTCGCAGGCCTACACGGTCACCGCCACGGCCTCGGGACCCGGCGGCGCCGCCACGGTCACCAGCACGTTCCACACGCTGAGGCCCGCAGCGACGTTCACGACCGAGATCCTCCAGGGGTACCACCAGAGCTATGGCGTCGGGCAGCCGATCATCCTGTACTTCAGCCAGAAGATCACCGACCCGGCCGCGGTCGAGCGGGCGCTCCAGGTCACGACCTCCACCCCGGTGATCGGCGCCTGGTACTGGGACAACTCCTGCGGCATGGCCCCCACCTGCGCTTACTTCAGGCCCAGGGACTACTGGCCGTCCGGTACCACGGTGAGCTTCACCGGGCACCTGGACGGCGTCCAGGGCGCGCCGGGCGTCTACGGCGACCACACCCTGACCCAGACGTTCAGCATCGGCCCGTCGCTGATCGCGATCGGGAACACCAAGATGCACCGCACGCAGATCTACTACAACGGCAAGCTCAAGTACGACTGGCCGATCAGCTCCGGCCGGCCCGGCGACGATACTCCCGACGGCAGCTACCTGACCATCGAGAAGGCGAACCCCGTGCAGATGACCGGCCCGGGCTATAGCATCTCGGTCCCGTACTCGGTCCGGTTCACCTGGAGCGGCGACTACTACCACGACGCGTACTGGTCGGTGGGCCAGCAGGGCTTCGAGAACGTCAGCCACGGCTGCGTCAACCTGTCGCCGGCCGACGCGCAGATCTACTACAACCTGGCCGTGCCCGGTGATCCCATCACGATCGTGGGCAGCCCGAAGGCCGGCGCCTGGGACAACGGCTGGACCGAGTGGTTCCTGAGCTGGCCGCAGTACCTGCAGGGCAGCGCGCTGCACATGGCCGTGGAGGCCGGTCCGGCCGGCAGCACATTCGTCAGCCCCGGGTCGCTGCCGCCCTCGACCGCGACCGCCCCGCTGCAGACTTCGCCGTCGAACAACTCAGCCGCGGGTTAGGGCCGCCACCGGAGATCAGGCGCCGAGCGCCGCGGCTGCGGCCCGGGCCGCCCCGGGGAGGGCGTCGGCGATACGGGCCAGGGCCGCGCCGTCATGGGCGGCAGACAGGAACCAGGCCTCGTATCCGGACGGCGGCAGGTACACGCCGCCGTCGAGCATGGCGTGGAAGAACGCGGCGTAGGCGGCGGCCGACTGATCCTTCGCGTCGGAGAACGAGGCCACCGGGGCCGCGCGGCCCAGGAACACCGAGAACAGGTTTCCCGCCTCCGACAGCCAGAACGGGACCCCGGCCGACGTCAGCGCCTCGGCCGCGAGCTTGGCCACGGCGCTGGCGGCCCCCCCGACCCGCGCGTACACGTCGGGAGTGCACGAGCGCAAGGTGGCCAGCCCGGCCGCCACCGCCAGCGGGTTGCCCGAAAGCGTGCCCGCCTGGTAGACCGGCCCGGCCGGCGCGAGCCTGGACATGATCTCCGCGCGCCCGCCGAACGCGGCAGCAGGCAGCCCGCCGCCCATCACCTTGCCGAACGTCACCAGGTCCCCTGCCACCCCGTCGATCCCGTACCAGCCGGACGGCGTGACCCGGAACCCGGTCAGCACCTCGTCCATGATCAGCAGCGCGCCAGAAGCCCGGCACTGCTCCGCAAGCAGGGCATTGAACCCGGGCGCGGGCGGCACCACCCCCATGTTGGCCGGGCAGGCCTCGGTGATCACGCACGCGATCGACTCACCGCGCGCGGCGAACGCCGCCATCACCGCGTCCCGGTCGTTGTAGGGCAGCACCAGGGTGTCACCGGCGGCCGCGCCGGTGACACCGGGTGAGTCGGGCAGCGCGAACGTGGCCACCCCCGAGCCGGCCGCCGCCAGCAGCGCGTCCACGTGCCCGTGGTAGCACCCCGCGAACTTGACCACCAGCGGCCGCCCGGTGAACCCGCGGGCCAGCCGGACCGCCGACATGGTGGCTTCGGTCCCCGAATTAACCAGGCGGACCTGGTCCACCGGGACGCGGGCCACCATCTCGGCGGCCAGTTCCAGCTCGCCCGGCGTAACCGTGCCGAACGAGGTCCCGTTCTGCAGCGCAGCGGAGACGGCGGCCACCACCGCCGGATGTGCGTGCCCGAGGATCATCGGCCCCCATGAACACACCAGGTCCACGTACTCGCGGCCGTCCGCGTCGGTCAGGTACGGGCCTGCCCCCCGGACCATGAACCTGGGCACCCCGCCCACCGCGCCGAACGCGCGGACCGGTGAGTTCACCCCGCCAGGAGTGACCCGGCGGGCCCGGGCGAACAACTCCTCACTGCGGGGGGCCAGGGGGCCAGGGGGGTACGGGGGGGCGGGCAGCCCCCCCGTGCGGGGGGTCCAGGGGGGTCGTCCCCCCGGATTAGTTCTGCGGCTGGCCAAAGCGCTAGGCCTCGCACGCGTCCACGAGGTACTCCAGCAGCCGCAGCGCGTCGGGCAGCGGGTGCTCACGCGGCGGGCGGAGCCAGCGCGCGACCGCGCCGTCCGCGCAGGCCGACGGCGGGGCCAGCACGTAACTGTCCCGGCAGTGCCAGCGCAGGCCCGGCGTGACGCTCTCCGGCTCGCAGTCCAGCCCGGACGTCCACCACTCGTCTTCGTCGGCCGGCGAGCCCCTGGTCATCACGAAGAACAGCATCCGGTCCTGGCCGAGGCAGGCCACCGGGCCCACCGCGGTGCCGGCGTCCGCCATCCGCCCCAGCGCGGCCGACCCCGCGGCGGCGGGCACGTCGAGCACGTCAAAAACCCGGCCGGTGACGAGGATGATGTTCGCCTCCGGCCGGGCCTGCCACCAGCTCTCGATCATGTCCAGGTCCACCGTGGCCTGCATCTGCCAGGCGGGTGAGGTCGGGTGGGCGCCGGGGGCCGGGCAGCCGACCCGGTCACAGGAGCACGCGCGTCCCGGCTCGATCGACCCGCGAATGCCGCGGGACAGATGCGCACCGGGGCAGGCCGGCCAGCCCATGGACGCGTAGTGCGCCGCCGCGGTGCCGAGCGGCTGCTGCCGCTCGGCCGCCCGGCCGCGGCGCCGGTCGGTCCGGCGCCGCACCACGTGAACCATAGATCCCGCCATTCCTGCCGTTGATCTGCCCGGGATTTTGTTCTCGCCGCCCGTTTATCCCTGTTACCTATCGTAGGGCACGAACCACGATCCGTTCGGCAGAAATCGGACACGCCGACCGGCCGATACGGTCACGTTTTGCACACGGCTCCGCGCGGCGGTCAGCCGTCCAGCCAGCGCGCCACCTCGGCCGCCCAGTAGCTGAGGATGACGCCGGCGCTGGCGCGGCGGATCGCGGTGAGGGTTTCCATGATCACCCGGTCCCGGTCCAGCCAGCCGTTGGCCGCGGCCGCCTCGACCATCGCGAACTCGCCGCTGACCTGGTAGGCCGCGACCGGCACCGGCGACGCCTCGGCCACCCGCCTGATGATGTCCAGGTAGGCCAGCGCGGGCTTGACCATCACCATGTCCGCGCCCTCGCCGACGTCCAGCGCCACCTCGCGCAGCGCCTCGACCGCATTGGCCGGGTCCTGCTGGTAGCCCGCGCGGTCGCCGAACTTCGGCGCGCCCTCGGCGGCCTCGCGGAACGGCCCGTAGAAGCCCGACGCGTATTTGGCCGAGTAGGCGCAGATGCCCACCTCGCCGTGCCCGGCACCGTCGAGCGCCGCCCGGATCGCGGCCACCTGGCCGTCCATCATCCCGCTCGGTGCGATCAGGTGCGCGCCCGCCTCGGCCTGGGCCACCGCGATCGAGGCGTAGCGTTCCAAGGTGGCGTCGTTGGCCACGTCGCCGCCCGCGGTGAGCACGCCGCAGTGACCGTGGTCGGTGTACTCGCACAGGCACAGGTCCGCCATGAGCACGCACGCCTCGCCGGTCTCCGCGCGCAGGTCAGCCAGCGCGACCTGGGAGATGCCCGCGGGGTCGTCCGCCGCCGAGCCGCGGCTGTCCTTGGCCGCGGGGACGCCGAACACGATCATCCCGCCCACTCCCGCAGCCGCGGCCTCGGCCGCCGCCTTGCGCAGGCTGTCCCGGGTGTGCTGGACGACCCCCGGCATCGAGCCGACCGGCTGCGGCTCGCCGAGGCCCTCCTTGATGAACATCGGCAACACCAGGTCCGCCGGGCGGAGCGCGGTTTCCGCCACCATCGCGCGCAGGGCGGGCGTGCGGCGCAGCCGCCGGGGACGGGCGACAGGGAACGCGGCGCTCATGAGCGGTCCTTTCAGCGGAGGCGGCGCCGGGCGCCGCGGCGGCGCTCGCTCGGCCTGCGGACGGGCTCTCCGGCCTCCTCGGCCGCGGCCCGTGACGCCGCGCCGTACTCGGCCAGCGCGTCGACCAGGGCCGTGATCGACGGCCTGGGTGCCGCCACGTCCACGCGCAGCCCGAACTCCGCGGCTGTCTTGGCGGTCTGCGGGCCGATGACCCCGATCACCGTGACCGCGTGCGGCTTGCCCGCGATGCCGACCAGGTTCCTGACCGTGGAGGACGAGGTGAACAGGACGGCGTTGAACCCTCCGCCCTTGATCGCCTCGCGGACCGGCGCTGGCGGCGGGGCCGCGCGCACCGTCCGGTACGCGGTGACGTCCTCGGCCTCCCAGCCGAGGTCGATCAGCCGGGCCAGCAGCGCCTCGGTGGCGATGTCGGCCCGGGGCAGCAGCACCCGGTTGATCGGGTCGAGCAGATCGTCGTACGGCGGCCAGGCCGCGGCCAGGCCCTCGGCCGACTGGTCGCCGTCCGGGACCAGGTCCGGCCGGATGCCGAAGTCGAGCAGCGCCGCCGAGGTCTGCTCGCCCACGGCGGCCACCTTGACCCCGGCGAACGCCCGGGCGTCCAGGCCGTACTCCTCGAACCGTTCCCGCACCGCGCGGACCGCGTTCACTGAGGTGAAGGCGACCCACTGGTACCGGCCCGTGACCAGGCCCTTGACCGCCCGCTCCATCTGCTGGGGCGTCCGCGGCGGCTCCACCGCGATCGTCGGCACCTCCTCGGGCACGGCCCCGTACTCGCGCAAGCGCTGCGACACCACGGCAGCCTGCTCCTTGGTCCGGGGCACCAGCACCCGCCAGCCGAACAGCGGCTTGGTCTCGAACCACGACAGCCGGTCACGCGCCGCCACCGCGTCGCCCACCACGGCGATGGCCGGGCCCCTGGTGTTGGCCAGGGACACCCCGGCCGCCTTGAGGTCCTGGCCGATGCGGCCCAGGGTGGAGACCACCGTCTGCTGCGCGCTCGTGGCGCCGTCCCAGGTGATGGCGATCGGGGTCACCTCGGGCCAGCCCGCCGCGACCAGCATCTTGCCCAGCTCGGCCGGGGCCGTGTCGGCGCCGAGCACGACCAGCGTGGCCGGGCTGTACGCCACCCGGCTCACCTCAGCGGCGTGGATCACCCGCAGCTCGCCGTTCGGCTCGGTGGCCAGCGGGATGCCCGCGTACGCGGGCACTGCGGTGGCCAGCGGCACCCCGGGGACGATCTCGAACCTGACCCCGGCCTCGGCGCACGCGATCGCGTCGGCCGCCGCGCCGCCGCTCAGCAGCGGATCGCCGCCGTACAGCCGGACTGCGAGCTGGCCGTCCCTGGCCGCCTGCACGAGCGCGCGGGCCGCCGCCCCGCCGGCGGGATCCTCAAGCCGGGCGTCGGGGCTCATGTTCCGCTGGGCCACGGCGGCCAGCTCAGGTCCCGCGACCACCAGACCGGCCTGGCCCAGCAGTTCGGCCGCGCGCACCGTGAGCAGCCCTCCGTCGTCGGGGCCTGCGCCCACCAGGGCCACCCATCCCGGCTGTTCTGCCGCTGCCGCGCCGACCGGGCCTTGACTATCGCTCACTGGACATCATTCCTGCTGCTCGCCTGGGTCCTGCTGCACGCCGATGAGATCTGAGGCCCCGCGGTTCAGCAGTTCCGCCGCGAGGTCGCGGCCGAGCCGCCGCGCGTCTGCGCCCGGGGCGCTGCCGTGCGCGCGCAGCACGCGGCTGCCGTCGGCGCTGATCACGGCGGCCCGCATCCGCAGCGGATCGCTTCCCGCCGCGTACGCGCCGACCGGCGCGCTGCAGCCGGCCGCCAGCGCCTCGAGCAGGCTGCGCTCCGCGGTGACCGCGGCCAGGCTCGCCTCGTCGGTTACCGTCGCGAGCAGCGCGGCCAGATCGGGCTGGCCGTCGCGGCATTCGACGGCCAGCGCGCCCTGGCCGGGAGCGGGCAGCATCTCCTCGGGCTCGAACACCTGGGTGACGGCGTGCACAGACCCGATCCTGGCCAGTCCGGCGTAGGCCAGCACCACCCCGTCGAGCTCGCCCTCGGCCACCTTGCCCAGCCTGGTGCCCGCGTTGCCGCGGATCGGCACGCAGCGCAGGTCGCCCCGGAGCCCGAGCAGCTGCGCGGCCCGCCGCGGCGAGCCGGTGCCGATCCTGGCGCCGGCCGGGAGATCGGCCAGCTTGGCGCCGTCCCGCGCGACCAGCGCATCCCTCGGGTCCTCGCGGGCCGGTACCGCCGCCAGCATGATGCCGGCCGCGGGCCCGGTCGGCAGGTCCTTCAGCGAATGAACGGCCAGGTCGACCTCGCCGCCGAGCAGGGCCTCGCGCAGCGCGCTGACGAAGACGCCGGTCCCCCCGATCTGGGTGAGCAGCGCCCGGCTCACGTCACCCAGCGTGGTAACGCCGACGATCTCCACCGGGCGCCCGGTCCGCTCGGTGATCAGGTCGGCGACCTGGCTGGCCTGCGCGATGGCCATCGGGCTCCTGCGGCTGCCGAGCCGCAGCGTCCGCTCTGTCACCAAGACCTCCTCCGCGGCACGGATCCGTTCAGGATTGCCGCCCACCGTGCCCCTCCTGCTCCGTGGCGGCCCGGGTGACCGCCTCGACCGCGCGCGGGTCGAGATCGAACAGGACCCGCAGGGCCGCGGCGTACTCCTCACCCCCGGGCGAACCCGCGAGCTCCTTGACCCGCACGGTCGGCGCGTGCAATAGCTTGTCTACCACTCGGCGCACGGTCTGGGCTATTTCATCCAGTGCATGCCCGCTCAGGCCGTCAGCGCTGAGCCGGCCCGCCAGCCGGGCCAGCTCCGCGTCGACCACCGTGGCCGCCTTGGCCCGCAGGGCGACCACCGTCGGCGCGACCCGGGCGGCGCCGATGGCCGACTGGTACGCGGCGAGCTCGACCTCGCAGATCGACCGCACCGCGGCGACGTCGTCGGCTCCGGCTTCGGGTCCGTGCTCGGTGAGCTCCTCAATGCCGATCACGGTCACGCCCGGCAAGCCCGCCACCGCCGGTTCCACGTCGCGCGGCATCGCGAGGTCGACGAACACGAGCGCTCCCCGCCCGCCGCCGGGCTGCCGCTCCTCGAGCGCGGCCGACACCGCCTCACGCGTGATGACGTGCCCGGCCGCCCCGGTGCAGGAGATAACCAGGTCCGCCGCCGCCAGCACGGACGGCAGGTCCCCGAGCGCGGCCGCCTTCGCGCCCACCTGGGCGGCGAGCCGGTCCGCGTGCCTGAGGGTCCGGTTGGCCACCGCGATGCTGGCCGCGCCGCTCCTGGCCGCCGTGGCCGCCGCCAGCGCGCTCATCGAGCCCGCACCGACGATGAGGACCGCGCGTCCGGCCAGCGCCGGGGCGCCGGAGCCTGGGCCGGTTCTGGCCGGGGCCAGGCGGGTGGCGGCGACCTCGATGGCCACGCTGACCAGGCTCTGCCCGGCCCGCCCGATGCCGGTCTCGGCCCGGGCCCGCTTGCCGGTCCGCAGCGCCAGCCTGCCGAGCTCGCCCAGGACCCGGCCGACGGTGCCGTGCTCGTCGGCCAGCTTGACCGCCGAGCGCACCTGGCCGAGGATCTGCCCCTCGCCGACCACCACCGAGTCCAGCCCGCAGGCCACGCCGAGCAGGTGGCCCACCGCCCGGTCCTCGTAGTGCACGTACAGATGCGGCGTGAGTTCCCTGGCCGGGATGCCGCAATGGCGGGCGAGCAGCTCGCAGATCGCCGTGACGCCGGCGTGGAAGCGGTCCACGTCGGCGTAGACCTCCACCCGGTTGCAGGTCGAGACGACGAAGGCTTCGGCGACCGGCTCGGCCAGCGCCACGTCGCTGAGCAGCTTGGCCAGCGTGTCCCCGCTGACCGCGGCCTGCTCCAAGATCGCTACCGGCGCGCTCTTGTGGCTGAGGCCGACCACCAGCACACTCACCTGGCCACCCCTACGCCTGGGCCGCGAGTTCGGTGGTCACCGGCAGCCTGGAGGTCTGGGGTCCGGCCTGGCGCAGGCCGTTGGCCGACGCCGGGCTGGTGCCGCGGGCCCCCGGACCCGGGTCGCGGCCGGGTACGGATTCGGGCTTGGCGGCGGACCTGCGCTGGGCGTGGAAGGCGAGGATCTGCAGCTCGATGGACAGATCGACCTTCCGCACGTCTACCCCTTCGGGCACGCTGAGCACGAGCGGAGCGAAATTTAGAATGCTGGTGACCCCGGCCGCTACCAGCCGGTCGCAGACGGCCTGCGCGGCCCCTGCGGGGGTGGCGATCACGCCGATCGCCACCTTGTACCTGGTCACCAGCGCTTCGAGCTCGTCGACGTGGCGGACGGTCAGCCTCGCGATCCCGCTCCCCACGATGGCCGGATCGCAGTCGAGCATGGCCGCGATCGTGAAGCCGCGGGAGACGAAGCCGCCGTAGTTGGCCAGGGCGCGGCCCAGGTTCCCGGCTCCCACGATGACCACCGGCCAGTCCTGCGTCAGGCCCAGCGTGCGGGACACCTGGTAGACCAGGTAGTCCACGTCGTAGCCGACTCCCCTGATCCCGTAGGAGCCGAGGTGGGACAGGTCCTTGCGGAGCTTGGCCGAGTTGACGCCGGCCGCGGCGGCGAG
The DNA here is from genome assembly GCA_963808615.1 of uncultured Actinomycetota bacterium. GTDB lineage: Bacteria > Actinomycetota > Actinomycetes > Streptosporangiales > Streptosporangiaceae > Palsa-504. Next base: position 451,551 of record CAWEGV010000012.1, on the reverse strand, counting down.
TTCCTCGCTCGCGACCGTGCTGATGCCGCGTTCGGCCAGGCCGTAAAGGGCCCGCAGGTACACCGGCAGCCGCGCCACCGTAGCCTCAGGAATCCCGCCTGTCGGGCCGCTGATGTCCGGCGGCATAACGTTACTGTGCATCACGGCAGCGCTCCTGGGGTCGGGCTCCGGGAAAACTGGCTCCTGGGTGCGAGCTCCTTGGGGTCCGGGCTTCTGGGGGTGCGATCCTGAGAGCCCGCGTCAGCCGACGTCATTCCACAGTACGCCTTCCACGGTACGCCTTTGTGCATGGGTTCACAAAGGCGCCTGCCGAGCGGGGCGGCCGGTCACGAAGGCGGGCCGAGCGCGGCCCGCAGCCGGGCCTCGCTGATCCGCCAGAAATCGACCTGCACCCCGTCGACCAGCGTCACGGGGATCTTGTCCCAGTACTCACGCAGATCATCGGGCGAGGCGGTGATGTCCCGCTCTTCCCAGCCCACGCCCAGGTCGCCAGCCACCCGCTCGATGACCGCCCGGGCATCATCGCACAAGTGGCAGCCCGGGCGTCCCAGCAGCGTGATCCGGGGCTCGCCCCGCGCTCCGGCGGGTGTGCTGGCGGCCATGTCAGCTGCCGCCGTGAAGCCGACCCGCCGAAGGCAGCCGCCGGTCCGAACCCAAAGGGCCCGGCGGCAACGGCTCGAGGGCCTGGGCTCCCCGGGTGCCCGGAGACGGCTGGCCCTGCGCCTGGCCCGGCGGCTGGCCGGGCGGCTGGCGCAGCGGCTGGCCGGGCGGCGGCTGCGCCGCCGGTCGCGGCGGCCCCGCGGCGACCGGGGGCTGCGGGTTCGGCAGCGGGGCGACCTTGGCGTACTTCAGTCTCAACTCGATGACGTTGGTGGCCAGCACACACGACCTACGCTCGGCCACGAACCGCTGCATATACGGCTGGCGCTCATGGTGGTCGAATGCCTCCCGGTCCCGGTAGATCTCGTAGAAGATCCGCTGCATCGCAGCGTTGGGCACCAGGTGAATGACGTAGACCAGGGTGCCGGGCTCTCGGGTCCTGACCTCCTCCGCCGCCTGCTCGGCGAACCGGTCGAAATCGGTTACCCGGTTATCGAGCAGGGTGAAGATCAGGATCCGGCCGTAGGGCCGGGACGACGCGGCGGCTGGCGATCCGCCCGGCTGGGCGTGCGCTCCGAACCCGGCCGCGGCTCCGGCCAGGCCTGCGCCGGGCCCGGCCTCCGGGAGCGGGGCGGGCCGCCCGGCCGGATCGGGCCGGCCAGCCTCACCCAGGTCACCGGGAGGATGGGGCCCGCCGCCGCTGTCCGGTCCGCGGTAACCGTTCGCGGCGGCCTGGTTCTGGTAGCCGGCCGACTCACGGTCCCGAGCCTCTGGCCCCTCGCGGCGCCCCCGGCCGGCCTGGCGGTCCCGCAGGCCCTGGCTGGCCGGCTTGTCGAGCACGACCGCGCCGAACCAGACCAGCGCGGCCGCCGCCATGCCGATCAGCGGGTACAGCGACCTGGCGGGCAGCGAGAAGCGCTGCGCGACGAGGATGAGCACGGCCAGCCCGACCAGGGCGGCGCCGGCCAGCGCACCGCGCCGCGGCCGGCCGTTCGTGGCCCGCACCGCGGCCAGGCCCACCGTCGTGACGGCGATGATGACCGCGACGGCCTGGGCCGCGTCCAGCATGTAGTGCGACGGCGGCTGGTAGTGCTGGCCAGCCGACGGCCAGGACTTGGCGAACGAGTGCGCGGTGAGCGGGTCGGTGGCCAGGATCACGCACCCGATAACCGTCAGCGCGCTGCACGCCAGCCTGGCGCCGAACCGGGCGGCCTCGTTCGGCCAGAGCAGCTCGGCCAGCCCCCAGGCGGCCCACAGCGGTGCCAGCAGCAGCGCGAACAACTGGATGGCACGGAACGTGGCCGGGCCGAAGCCGCTGGCAAAGCCCGTGCTCTCGGCGGCCAGCGCGGCCGTCAGGGCCAGGGTCGTGCCCGTCCAGGCGATGAACGCCATCCTCGGCTGACGGGCACACCGCCCGGCGAGCAGGCCGGTGGCCACGGCCGCGACCAGCACGCCCGCGAACCCGAGCAGGACCGGAAGAGACATCAGTCCCTACGGTGCCCGGTGCCTGACCACGCCGTGATCATGACCGCAGAGCCGGTTACTTCTTGTTCCTGCGCTGGATGCGCGTCTTCTTCAGCAGCTTGCGGTGCTTCTTCTTGGCCATGCGCTTGCGGCGCTTCTTGATGACAGACCCCACAGGACCAACCCTTCTCGGCAGTGCGGATGACGGGCACGCCCACAACACCCTGGCCCGGTCAGGGCGGCTGGACACACACCCGACCTAAGAGGGTACCCCCGCTGCGGCGCGGGCGCGCGGTGGACCGGGACCATCCGGCTTCTCAACGGGACAAGGGTGCAAGCAGGCGCGCACCCGCGGGCGGCCGGCCGTGGCGGCGATCACGTCACGCCGCCCGCCCGATTCGACCCGGACCCTGCGGTACAGCGACCCGGCTCTGCCCCGTAACCGGGTGCCATGACCCGGTTACATCAGGGCCTACCCGGTGCCCACGAAGGCAGCTCTCAGGTACTGATTAACTGCCTGCTCGGGTACCCGGAAGGAACGTCCCACGCGGATCGCTTCCAGCTCGCCGGAGTGCACCAGGCGATACACGGTCATCTTAGACACGCGCATGATCAAGGCCACTTCGGCAACGGTCAGGAATCTTACGTCGCTAAGGGGGGTTTCGCCTGCCATCGGAGTTGCCTCTTCCGCACGAAGCCGAGCACTTGACGGGATTTTGCCCACCAGTCACGTACGTCTCCAGAGTAAGTCCCGTACAGAAAAGAGCAACCCCCGTCCGCAGCCTCATTGTTGGTACTGTTCGCCACAATCACTCAGACCACGACAAAAACGGATGCCGCGGCCCGTCCAGGGCGGGGCGTCCCGGTGGGCCGTCCGGCCGCATCACATCGGCGCGGGCAGACCGTGCCAGGAAAAGGTGGCGCGGCAGGTGTTCACGATCGAAGCGTCCACCCGGTCGCCAGGATCGATCCCCGAGGCGACCGGAACGTAGTCCGCGGGCTGGCCGTCCGTCATCAGCGTGGGCGCTTCCTCGCCGGCCCGGTCGGTGGCCAGGGCCCGCCAGCTGGCCGGCACGGCCAGGCCGGGATCGACCGGGCTGCCCGCCGCCACCGCGAGCAGATGGGTCCAGGATCTGGGCACCACCTGAACCAGCTCGTATCCGCCGCCGCCGGTGAGCAGCCACTTGCCGTCCGCGGTCTCGTGGGCCAGGTCATGAATCATGACCGCGGCGCGGCGCTGGGCATCGATGCTGAGCTCGAGGTGGGCCAGCGGGTCCAGCCGGTGGCTGTCGCAGCCGTGCTGGCTGACCAGCACCTCCGGCCGGAAGGAACGCAGCAGCGGCGGGACCACGGCGTCGAACGCGCGCAGCCATCCGGCGTCGCCGGTGCCCGCGGGCAGGGCCACGTTGACCGCGTACCCGCGGCCGTCCCCGCTGCCGGTCTCTGACGCCAGCCCGGTCCCGGGGAACAAGGTCGCCGGATGCTCGTGCAGGCTGATGGTCAGGACCCGCGGGTCGTGGTAGAACGCCGCCTGCACGCCGTCCCCGTGGTGCACGTCGACATCCACGTAGGCCACTCGCTGCGCGCCCTCGGCCAGCAGCCAGCTGATCGCGATGGCCGGGTCGTTGTAGACGCAAAAGCCGCTGGCATAGCCGCGCATCGCGTGGTGCAGGCCGCCGGCGATGTTCACCGCGTGCAGGGCCTCGCCGCGCCAGACCGCGCGGGCGGCCGCCAGCGTCGCGCCCGCGACCAGCGCGGAGGCTTCGTGCATGCCGTCGAACACCGGGTTGTCCGGGGTCCCGAGCCCGAACCTGCCGTTGCCCAGCCCGTCGTATCCCGCCTGGCGGACCGCGTCGATGTAGGCCGCGTCGTGGACCAGCTCGAGCTCTTCCATCTCGGCCGGGGCGGGGACCCGCACCGAGACCGAGGGCTGGGCCAGCACGCCGAGCTCGCGCGCCAGCGCCATGGTCAGCTCGACCCGGACCGGCGCCAGCGGATGGCCCGGCCCGAAGTCATAGCCGGTCAGGCGCTCGTCCCAGACCAGCGAGAGCGAGCCTGCCACTACCGCCTCCCGTCCCCGCCCGCGTCCCCGGGGCCGGCGGAGCCGGCCGGGCCGGCCCGGCCGGCGGCCTCGTGGGCGGGGTCGGCGCCGAGTTCCCGGCCGCGGTCCCGCGCGGCCTCGATGGCGGCCAGGAACGCGGCCCGCACGCCATGCCGCTCGAGCTCCCTGATCGCGGAGATCGTCGTTCCCCCCGGGGAGGTCACCGCCTCGCGCAGGATCACCGGATGCTCGCCCCGTTCCCGCAGCATGGTGGCCGCGCCGTAGACGGCCTGGGTCACCATCTCCATTGCCGCGCCGCGCGCCATGCCGAGCAGGATGGCGGCGTCGACCATGGCCTCGACCAGGTAGTACACGTACGCGGGCCCGCTGCCGGACAGCGCGGTCGCCGCGTCCTGCTGGGATTCAGGGATGCGCAGCACCTTGCCTACCGGGCGGAGCAGTTCCTCCGCGCGGCGCAGGTGCTCCTCGCCCGCGTAGGCTCCCCCGGAGATCACGCTCATCGCCTCGTCCACCAGGACCGGCGTGTTCGACATCACCCGGACGACCGGAACCTCCCCGGCCAGCCGCCGCTCGATGAACGCGGTGGTGATTCCCGCCGCGACCGAGACCACCAGCCGGTCCGGCGGCAGCGCCGGCGCGATCTGGTCCAGCAGCGCGTCCATGTCCTGCGGCTTGACCGCCAGGACCACGGTGTCCGCCATCTTCGCGGCCGAGGAGGCGTCCGTGACCCGCACTCCGTACCGCTCCCGCAGCTCGGCCGCCCGGTCCTCGCGCCGGGCCGCGACCACCAGGGCCGCCGGCGGCCAGCCCGCGCGCAGCAGCCCCGACAGCAGCGCCTCGCCCATCTTGCCGGTCCCGAGAATCGCGATCATCAGCGGCACCTAAGTTCTTCGAGCCGAGCGAGCGCAGGAAGAAGGCCAGGTTGGCCGGGCGTTCGGCCAGCCTGCGCACCAGGTAGGCGTACCAGTCCTCGCCGTAGGGGACGTACACCCGCATCCGCGCCCCGGTGCCGGCCAGCCGTCGCTGCTCGCCCGGGCGGATGCCGTACAGCATCTGGTACTCAAAGCTGTCCGGGGCCCGGCCGAGCAGCAGCGCCAGCGATCCGGCGATCTCGATCAGCCGCGGGTCATGGGTGGCGAGCATCGGGTAACCGGGCCCGTTCATCAGCACCCGCAGGCAGCGCGCGTAGGACAGGTCGACGTCGCGGCGCGCAGTGAAGGCCACGCTCTCCGGCTCGCTGTAGGCGCCCTTGCACAGCCTGACCCGCACGCCGTAGGCGGCCAGCGTGCGGCAGTCCGCCTCGGCGCGCCGCAGGCAGGCCTGGACCACGCAGCCGAGGTCGGCGTGCTCGGCCCGCAGCTTGGCCGCGATCCGCAGCGTGGGCTCGATCGCGGTGTGCTCCTCGGCGTCGAGGGTCACGGTGGTGCCGACCTCGGCCGCGGCGGCGCAGATCCGCGAGATGTTGTCCGTCGCGGCCTGCTGGCTGAGGAACAGCCCGACCGCGGTCGGCTTGACCGAGACCTCGGTCACCCCGCCGTGGGTCAGTCCCTCGGCGCCGAGCTTGCCGAGCAGTTCGACGTACTCCTCGGTGACGGCCACGGCCTGAGCCTCGTCCTTGGTGTCCTCGCCCAGGTAGTCCAGGGTGACGAGCAGGCCGGCGGCCCGCAGCTCACGGGTCACCCGCACCGCGTCGTCGGACGTTTCTCCCGCCACATACGAATCAACGATGGCCCGCGTCTGCGGTGCGGTGGTGATAAGCCGGCGCAGCCGGGGACTGGCTGAGGCCGCGAGCAGGATCCTGCGCAGCACGGGCTGACCTCCCCATGAGGTGGAACTCTCACATTATCTGCCGGCGGCGCAGCGTCACCTGCACGTTCGCGCCGGTGTCCGGCGGCACGATGACCTCCTGCGCGGCCGGGACCCCCCCGGCCAGCAGCGTCGCGTCGGCCGGCACGGTGCGCTTGACCAGCGCGAGACCGATCGGGCCCAGCTCGTAGTGCCGGGCCGCCGACCCGACGAAGCCCACGGCCGTAGTGCCTTCCCCCTGGCCGTCAAGCTCGACCGGGTCGCCGTGGGCGGGCAGCCGGTCCGCGCTGCCGTCCAGGTGCAGGAACACCAGCCGCCGGGGCGGGTGCCCGAGGTTGTGAACCCTGGCCACCGTCTCCTGGCCCCGGTAACAGCCCTTGTTCAGGTGCACCGCGGTCTCGATCCAGCCGACCTCGTGCGGGATCGCCCGGTGATCGGTGTCCAGGCCGAGCCTGGGCACCCGGGCGGCGATCCGCAGCGCCTCGAACGCCCACATGCCCGCTGGCTGACCTCCGCGCCGGACCAGCTCACCGGCCGCGTCGGCCAGCAGGTCCCGCGGCACGATCAGATCGATGATGCCGAACGGACCCGGGTCAATCCGCGCCGCTACCCCGTCGAGCCCCGCGGCGGTATCGCCGCCCGCGGGTCCCATCACGGTGAGCACCGCGTAGTCCTGGCTGACGTCGGAAACCTCGACGCGCATCATGAACCGCATGGAGTCCAGGAAAGCGGCCAGGGCCGCCGCGGTCCCCGGCTCGACGTGCAGCCATACCGAGGTGCCGACGTCAGTCAGCGCGAGGTGGTGTTCCAGGTGGCCGGTCGGGCTCAGGATGAGGGCCTGCGCGCTCTGCCCGGCCGCCAGCCCTTCCAGGTGCTGGGTGGTCAGGCTGTGCAGCCAGGCCAGCCGGTCCTGGCCGGTGATCTTCAGCACGCCCCGGTTGGACCGGTCCACCAGTCCAGCGGAGGAGGCCAGCGCGCGCTGCTCACGAAACGGGTCGCCGTAGTGAGCGGCGACGCCCTCATCCGGCCAGCCGGCCTCGACCGCTCCCGGCAGGACGTTCAGCAGCTCGCTCGGCTCCGGGCCGCTCACTGGGCGGCCGTCCGGCAGTCCTGGCAGCGGCCGAAGACGGTCAGGTGGCCGACGTCGGTCTCGAAGCCGTGCCGCTCGTCCAGCGCGGTGATCAGCGGGCGGATCGCGTCCGGGCTGATCTCGGTCACCCGGCCGCACTCGCGGCAGAACAGGTGCACGTGGTCAGCGTCGCTGGCCAGGTGGTAGATGGGCGCACCGTGCCTGAGGTGGGTGTGGGTGACCAGGCCGATCTGCTCGAGCAGCTCCAGCGTCCGGTAGATGGTGGAGATGTTGACGCCGCGTGCCGTCTGCTGTACCTGGTTGCCGATCTCCTCCGGGGTCGCGTGGTCCAGCCGCGCCACCGCCTCGAGCACGAGCTGGCGCTGCGGCGTCACCCGGTAGCCGCGGGCCCGGAGTTGCTCGTCCCATTCGCGCACCGGCAGCTCTGGGGACGGTGCGTCCGCACTCATGGCCCCATAGTAGTTGCGCGCCTGTGAGCGTTATCCAGGACCGGCTCGCGAGTGCGGGCCCTTGTGAGTAAGCACTGTGATTGGGCGCACGGCGAAATGCTCTTGCCTGCCGCCTGCCTCGCGGATAACGTGCGAGATACGCGGGAAAGGAGGTGGTCCGAAAGCATGCATAGTAAACGGACGCGCGAGGTGGCTGTCAGCTAGCCGCCTTCCCGCCGGCACGACGTCCCGTGGGGCGGCGGCCGGCTAAATCCTGACAGGCACCGAGTCCCCGGGCTGGCCGACCTTGTCCAGTCGGTCCCCGCGCATTGCGACCAGAGCACGGCGCGGGAGTCGCCCGGGGATTCTTATTGTCTGTGCTAGCCCGGGGGGACGACCCCCCGGAGCCCCCCGGTGCGCTCCGCGCCCCGCTGCGCGGCCCGCCGTAATATCGCGCGACCGGAGGGGCTCTACGGCCCCTCACGGACCGCGCGATGCGGGGCAAGTGCCCCGCGATTCTCGCCGTAGCTGCTACTCGGCCGGGCTCACTCGCTTCAGTTGCGCCGACAGGTGGGGCTGGAGCGGCTGGCCCATGGCGGCCATGTCGTAGGCGTAGGCCAGGTCGGCTCCGGTCAGTCCGTAGAGCCGGTGCCCGGCGGTCACCTCCTTGGCCGTGGCCGTGCGGGCGACCACATCGGTGGCCATCTCGATCCGGGTGCCGGAGATCTCGCCCAGGTAGATCTCGACGATCCCGGTGGGATGGGCGAGCATCACCTCGACCTCGTTGTCCGGGCGCGGCCGCCAGTAACCGCTTTCTGTGCCCAGCGGCAGGCCGATCCGTCCTTCGTCGTCCAGCCGCCAGGTCCTGCTGACGTAGCTGAGGAACGGCTTGCCGTTGTGGCTGAAGCTGATCTCCTGGCCGAACCTGAACGACTCGATGGTCGGGTACCCGCCGATCCCGGCGCCTTCCCACCGGCCGAGCAAGAACGCCAGCGGCGCGAGGTCAGGATGCATCGCCCCGGTGCCTCCCGGCCAGGTACACCCGCCCAGCCAGGTATAGGCACGCGGCGGTGACCGCCGCGAACGCGCATATCAGGATCGTGGCGCTCAACATGCCGTGCATAGGCCGCAGTGTACGGGCGGGCCGCCCGCCCGGGCGTCTTTGGGGCCGCGCCGCGCCGCGGCGGCGCCTGTTCCGCCCGTCGGCCCGGGGCTAGAGTTTCTGCCATGCCCGAGCGTTCTCTCGTCATCAAGGTCACCGCGGGCAAGGACGATCCGGAGCGCTGCAACCAGGCCTTCACGGTCGCCGGGGCCGCGGTCGCCAGCGGGGTCCCGGTCTCGTTGTGGCTCACCGGGGAGTCTGCCTGGTTCGCGCTGCCCGGCCGGGCCGAGGACTTCTCGCTCCCGCACGCCGCACCGCTCGCCGACCTGCTGGCCGGGGTCCTGGCCGCGGGGACTGTGACGGTGTGCACCCAGTGCGCCGCGCGCAGGGACATCACGGCCGACGACCTGATCGACGGCATCCGCATCGCCGGAGCGGCGACGTTCGTCGCCGAGGTCACGGCCCAGGGCGCGCAGGCCCTGGTCTACTAGGCGCAGCCCTTCTACCGGGATGGTGCGACCGCTGCAGACGCGGTTGGAGGCGCAGCACCACGCCAGCTGGTAACGAGACCGCGTCAGGTTCGCCCCACTGCACACCTCCGGTGCTCCTGACGCGTCTCTGAAGGGGAGGATAGCTAGGCGCTCGTTCCCGGGACGGCGGCCAGGCGTTCATGGCGCAGGTTCAGCACCAGTTCCTCCTGCCGCGGATCGATCGGCGGCAGCGACCCGGCTATCCAGCCGAGCAGCAGGTCGGCCAGGCCCGGGTTACGCACCAGCGCGGGGCCGTGCAGGTAGGTGCCGAGCACCCGTCCGGCATATGCGCCCTCGGTTCCGTCCCCGTTTCCGACGCCGGTCAGCACGGTGGCGAGCGGCTTGACCTCCGGGCCGCGCCTGGTGGTGCCCTGATGGTTCTCGAAACCGGTGAGCCGCGGCACCCCGAGCGCGGGATCGACATCGGCGGCAATCTCGCCGACTCCGCGGCGCTCACCCCGGCCGCTGCGGATGTCGAGCAGCCCCAGGCCAGGCAGGGGCTCGCCGTCCGCCCCTGCGAACTCGGCGCCGACGATCTGGTATCCAGCGCAGACCGCGAAGACGACCGCACCGCGCCCGGCGGCCGCCGACAGCCCGCCATCGGCCCGCAGCCGGCGCGCGGCGAGGACTTGCGGCAGGTCTTCACCGCCGCCCAGCAGGTAGATATCGCCGTCCACCGGGACCCGCTGGTCGGAGTTGACCTCGGCTATCTCGACCGGGATACCGCGTAGCCTGGCCCGGCGGGCCAGCACGAGCAGGTTGCCGCGATCGCCGTAGGTGCTGAGCAGGTCCGGGTAGACCCACACCAGCCGCACCGCCGAAGGCCCGGCCGGACCCGCGGACCCTCCCGGCGGGTAACCGTGTTCCATCGCTCCTCCTGCCAGGTAGCGCGCCTCAGGCCGTGCGCCCGAGCACCGCACGGATCTGCTGGAACGCCGTGTAGTTGGCGATCACGTCCATGGCCGGGCTGTGCGCGAGGTCCACCGCCTCGTCGACGGTGCCGGCCATGCAGAAGGCCACCTCGTCCGCCTCCAGCCTGACCGCCAGGTCGAGCCGGCGTTCGCCGGTCACGAATACCGGCCGCCCGCGCAGCCGGCGGTAATCCACGTCCCACAGCCATGAGGTGTCTCGTCCGTCGGGTACCTGGGCGTTGACGGCCAGGGTGACCGGCACCGGAGCCGGGGTCAGGATGTCGAGCGCCTCCAGCCAGCCTGCCGGATTCTTGGCCAGCAGCAGCCGCAGGTCGCAGCCGCGCCGCCGGACCTGCGTATACCGGCCCGCGACCGACCGCACCTGCTGCACCGCGCCCAGGGCCTGAGTGGCTCCCACGCCGAACACCTCCGCCACCGCGAGCGCGACGACGGCGTTGGACCTGTTGGCCCGCCCGGGCAGGATCAGGTCGAGCGGACGGGACCGCCCGGTGGGGTCGATGACCTCTTCGCCGGCGAGCACCCAGCTGACCGGAGGGCGGCGGTTGGGGCATTCACCGCAATGCCAGTCATCACCTTCGCGCAGCAGATGCGACCCGCAGTTCGGGCAGCACCATGAGTCGTCATGCCAGCGCTGCCCCCCGGCCACCCAGGTGACGTCGCGGGCCTGCCCGGCGGCCCACGACACGAGCGGGTCGTCAGCGTTCGCGATGACCCGGCAGTCCGCCGCGGCCAGCGCCGCCCGCCAGCGCCGGGCCAGTAGCCAGATCTCCGCCGCCCGGTCCATCTGGTCGCGGCTCAGGTTCAGCAGCGTCACCACCCGCGCGCTGGTCGCCTTGAGCATGGCCGGCATGTACTTCTCGTCCACTTCGAGCACGGCCATGGTGGCATCGGGCGTCTTGGCCAGCGCGGCGACCAGGCCGGCCTCCATGTTCGCGCCGAAGGCGTTGGAGGCGACCTGCTGGCCCCGCGTGCCGAGCGCGGCAGTGATCAGCCTGGTGGTGGTGGTCTTCCCGTTGGTGCCGGTGACCAGGACGATCTGCCGTCCGCGCGCGAGCAGCGAGAGCAGATCCGGCTTCAGCCGCAGCCCGATGACCCCGCCGATGACCGATCCGTCACCGCGGCCGGCCAGCCTGGAGGCGCGTCCTGCCGCTCCGCCCACCGTGGTGGCCAGGCGGGCGCGCAGGGGAAGGCTGGACCGCCGGGACGGCGGGCTGCTGGCGTTCATCGGGCCGATGCTATCCGGTCGCCGCCTGGCGTAGGTCAGGAGCGGCGCTTGCGCCAGTCCGGGCGGGGCGGGGGCGGGCCGAGGTTGGGCGGCGGCCGGTCCTGGCCCGCCCGCCAGCTCGCGGGAGCCGCCCGCCCGTCACCGGGCGCCCTGGGCCGGGGGACCGGTACGGGATCCGGTGCCGCCGGAGTACCCGCCGCCGCGGCGGGCAGGCTGCGGAACTCCTCCAGGGTCAGCAGCGTGGCGGCGCTGAGACCGCCGATACCCGGGTTGGCGTCGGCCATCACCACCTGCCGGCCCGGAGGACCTGCGTAGCTGACGATCATCGCGCTGACCGGCAGCTGCTGGAGTTCGTGCTGCTCGACGAGGAATTCGCGGGACCGTTGCAGGGCGCGGGCGAGGGACTGGCTGTCGCCCGCCGCCTGTGAGGTGGTCATCCCCCAGGCTGTGCTGGTGCTGATCCCGGCGCTGACCGTTTCGCTCTCGCTGGTGCCGCGCGAGTCGCTGGTCTGGACGCTGCGCGATCCGGTGGCCCGCGACGGCAGCATGCTGCCGGTCTCGGTCCGGCCGTGCCCGGTGCTGCGCGCCGTGCCTTCGCTCGCCGACCGCGACGCAGCCAGCGAGCTGGTCGAACCCATGGTGCCGGTGTACGAGCTCGCGGTGGTGTCGGTGACCGACCGCCCGATCGTCTCGGTGAGCTGGGACAGCACGAAGCGATGCTCGGTGCCGAGCTGCTCGCTGGCGGCCTTGGCGTCCTCGGCGTTGCCCAGCCTCATGTAAGCCACCGCGGCGTTCCCGTGTCCCAGCCGCTGCTTGACGTGCGGCGGGATGGCGCGGTAGGCGAGCACCAGCCCGGTCCCGGCACTCTCGCACGCGTCGCAGAGCCGGTCGAGGGTGTCACCGCGCAACCGGTCCGCGCCGAGCACGAACAGCGTGTGCTGCCAGGGCGGGCCCGGCTGCGCCTCACGCAGTGCATGCGTCAGCGTCACGGCCAGGTAGGTGCCGAACACCCGGCTCTCGACCGCCCCGGCGCGGTGGCCCACGGCGACCACCCGCAGCGCACGAGCCGGCCGTGCCACCGGCGCGGTGCCGACCGCGGCCAGCTTGCGTAGCTGAGATTCGAGGACCCAGGCCCGCTCGATCACCACGCGGTCGGCGGCACCCCGGCCGAACATCGCGGTCAGCTTGTCGGCCTGGGCGGCGCTGATCAGCCCGGCGGCCACATCCTCCCGTGGATCCCCGATCTGCGCCAGGGCCCGCAAGGCAGCGGTCACGCCGGCGATCGTCGTGGTACCGCCCAGCGTCTCGATGACCCGGTCGAGTATGGCGTTGTCGAACGAGAGGTCGCGCGTGGCCCCCGGGTCCTCGGCCACGCTGACGACCAGCGACAGCACGTCAGCCAGGGCCCGGGCGGACAGGCCGGTGCCCAGATCGAGCCGGGGCAGGTCTTCGGGCAGCACCCATACCGCGGGCTCTGCGCCCGTGGCGCGCGCGAAGGCGATCAGGTCCAGGGCGACCGATCCCTCGGACAAGTCCAGGACCGTGACCTCGCCGCCCGCCGCCAGCCGGTACGCCGCCGCCGTGGTGAGCATCGCGGACCAGCCGGAGAGCGTGCCGCCCGCCACGTCGACACGGTGAATGCCCTCGGGCAGGCACACGGCGTACCAGCGTCGCTGATCCTCATAGGCGATGCGCTGCGCCTGCCACTCCCGGACCCGGCTGGCGTGCGCGGCCTGCGAGGCGAAGAGCTGGCTCTCCTGGGCCGCGCGTATCCTGCCGACCCGGCCGCGCTCCTCGGCCAGCCGGGCCTTCAGGGCACGCTCACCCTGCCAGATGGCGTAGCCGCTGATGGCAGCGACCAGCACGGCGCAGATCACGCCGAGCCCGGCCAGCAGGGGGCTGAGCCAGCCGGCCATCCCCGAGACGATCGCCGCCACGCCGATCGCCGCCGCGGCGGCGAAGGCGGCCTTCAGCGGCCGGTTGAGCAGGTTCTCCTCGCGGCGCTGAGCCTCAGCCCAATCGGGGGTGAGCCGTTCTTGCTCGGGCGGGGTTGGCCTGCGCGGCGCCGGCCCCGGATCCGGGTGGGGCGTGGCGTACTGCCAGCCCAGGTACACGCCGTCGGCTCGGGGCGACGTCATGCGCTCCCCTAGGCCCGCTGACCCGCGACGGCCGCCCTGGCGTCCCGGGTGCTGCGGGCATCCCGGGCGCCGTGGGCTGGCTGCGGCACCCGCGCCCGGACGGCGAGCGCGCGCGGCACTAGCCGTGGCGGGCTCTTGACCGTGAGGAGGAACTCGCCGTCGCGAAGCGCGGCCAGGCTGCCGGGGGATACCGCGTGCGCAGACCCGGGATCACCCCCGGCCGACGGCCCGGCGGAATCGCCGGGGTCCGGTGCATCCGGGCCGGTCCCGGACGGCACCGGCAAGTCTGCGCCGATGGCGGCCGCCGCGAGGTGACCCGCGGCGGCCGCGTCGTTCATCCGGTGCGCCACCACCACGTTGGTGAGCCCGGCGAGTTCGGCGGCGGCCCGCGCGGACGTTGTGGCCGCGAGCACCGGCAACCCGGTGCCGGGGCTGCGGGCGATCATGTCGGTCACCGAGGTACGCGGCATTGAGCCGCATTCGGCCAGCCACACGAGCCCGTCGCTCGCCACGCCGATCCGGTCCAGCGCCGCACCTGCCGCGAGCAGGTCCCGGCATATCAGCCGGGTGAGCATGGCTGCGCTGTCCGCAGACGGCGAGCCGCCCAGACTGAATAGCACCACGCCGCGCTCGCTGACCGTCCGGCCCAGGTCGATCTCGGCCGCCGGGTCGGGCCTGGACGGGCGCAGCCACCGGCCGTACGCCGATGCCCGCAGCTCGCGTAGCTGCCGCTCGAGCTGCGCGGCGGTGGCCGGCTCGGCGTGCAGCAGGCTCACCGACACCCGGGTCCGCTCGGCCAGCACGTCGCGGCGCGGGTGACCGGCCGGCACGTGCTCCATGCGAGCCCGCATCGCCGTCGGGTTCAGCAGGTGGATGACCTCGTCCAGCACGGGAACCCTCGGGTCACCGGGCGCGGCATCCAGCAGCTCGAAGACATCCTCGAGGTAGGCGGTACAGCTCCGCCGGTACTGGCTGCCGGGTCCGTCCCAGCTGATCATGCCGGTGATGAGCGAGGCCCGCTGGGCGGGATCGCCATGCCGGAACGGCTCGTAGCAGGCCGGCCGGCCCAGCCGGGCACGGCCTGGCCCGGTCCAGCAGCCGCGTCCCCGAGCACCTGCAATGGCGCGCCGACCCCGGCACACACCGCCGCCAGCCGCCGCGGCAGGTCCGGGTTCCCCGTGCGGTCCACGGCGAACACCGGCTTGCGCCGCCGCACGGCCGCGTGCACGAGCTGAAAGCTCGTGCTCAGCACGTCCTGCTCGGCCGAGCCGCAGACCGAGACCCCGCCGGCCGTCTCCGCCCACGACACCGTGACCCGGGCGCCGGACCCGGCCGCGATTCCGAGACAGCCGCCTTCCCTGGTGACGACACCGCCGGCCCGGATCGCCCGCCTGGCCGCGGCCCGCCGGGCGGCCACCATCAGCCCGGGACGGGCCGCGGGCAGGTCCCATTCGTCGGTGTGCAGCCAGGCCAGCCAGCCGATGATGGCCGCTTCGGCGGCAGCGGCCAGGATGGCCAGCGGAAGCTGTCTCGGCAGCCAGCTGCCCATCCCGCTGAACGCTCCGGTGAAGTGCGCCACGTGATCGAACTGGTGCCCGGGCGCGCCGAGGTAGCCGACCATCCGGGCGGGGCCGTCGGCGAACCCGGCGGCCGCGGCCCGCAGGCCCTCGGCCAGCGCCCACGCCACCGCGATGGCGGCCGGAACCAGGAGCCACGACAGCCGCCATCTGGTCACCCTGGTGATCAGCGCGAACGCCACGACGAGGATGAGCGTCAGCTGCGCGAACAGCAGGTGGGCGAGGACGGCCAGCACCAGGCAGGCAGCCAGGATCTCGCCACGGCGGGGAAGTCCTCTCGGGACGAGGTACCGGGCACGGCGTGGCATCCGTTCCGCCCCTGTCGCGACCCTGGCCAGCATCTCGATTCAGCGTCGCAGGTGCGACGCGCTGTGTCCAGGCAGACACGCTTTCAGGACTCTTACGGCTTACAAAGGCGCGCTGACCGAGGCCTCCACGGTCTCGATCTCCACCCTGAACAGCTCCGGCTTCAGCATGACCATGGTGAGGCCCGGTGCGGTGCCGGTCGTGGAATCGGCGAACCTGACCGTCACGGTGATCACCGGCTGTCCGGGACTGAGCCGCAGGCTCCGGGCCACCGCTGGCTGCGGCGGGCTCATCTCCACGCTCACCGCAGCGGCCGACATGCCGGTCAGCACCGAGCCGAACGACGAGGATCCGGTGTGCGCCGGTGATTCCTCCTCCGCGTCCTGGCCAGCCGACGCGTCGTGCAGGTATGCGGTGGACACGGCCGCGGGATCGCCGTCTGCTGACCACACGCAGCGCACGACGCGAATCTGCGCGCCGGCCGGCAGGCCGAGCGCCCAGGCCACATCCTGCGGCGCCGCACGCTGCGACACGTGCCGGTTCTGGCACACGATCGTGCTGCCCATCGGGTCCAGGCGGGTGCGGAGACCGCCAGCGCCCTCCACCGGGATCCAGTAGTCGGCCGGGCTGGCCCGGTAGAGCTGCCCGTCGGGCAGCCGCCGGACCAGCGAGCGGCGGGCGAGGTCCGCCAGGGCCGCGTCGATCTCTATGAGGCTGACGTTATAGCGCCTGGCCAGCGCGCTCCGCCGGGGCAGCCGCCATCCCGGCTCGCGGTGAACGAGCGCCGCTGCCATCCGGTCGGCGAGCACACTCGTCGCCCGGACCGGCGCTGGTTGCGCGGGGATCGGATGCTCATGCCCCGCGGCGGCAGCGGTCATCTGGTATATCGCCGCGATCGGGCCGCGATCGGCCGAGGGGGCTGGATGAGCAGGAGCATGAAGACCGGCAAGATCAGCTCCGCTTCGTAAGGCCGTGACTGCCTGTCAACGCCCATTGATATTCATTCCAAGTGAACAGAGCGGAACGAAAGAGGAAGGAACAGACGGCTAATCTCTGTCATGTAGGTGAACTACAGCTCGCATCGGTAGGGAATACGCGCAGGGCGCGGCCGCCGTCCGGGAACGGCGGCCGCGCCCTGCGCGCTGTAATGCGGTCAGATCGCGACGTCGACGTTCGTGACCTGGCCGTAGGCTGCCTGAACCGGACGCTCGGCCCGCAGGTCGCCCGGGGCGAGCACGCGCAGGGTCCAGGGCCCGGGAGCGGCGAAGAACCTGAAGCCGCCGTCATCTCCCAGCGGGACCTCGGCCACGAACTCATCGCCGGTGCCGAGTAGCCGCGCGTACCCGGTCGCCACCGCGGCGCCATCGCGGGTGACCCGGCCTTCCACGATCGCCTGGCTGCCCGCCGTGGCGGGTGCGCTGACGCCGCCCGCGGGCGCGCCGCACCCGTCCGTGCTCATCGCGCCTCGCCGAGCTCGATGGGCACTCCGACCAGGGACCCATACTCGGTCCACGAGCCGTCATAGTTCTTGACGTTCGGCTGGTCGAGCAGTTCGTGCAGCACGAACCAGGTGTGCGCGGAGCGCTCGCCGATGCGGCAGTAGGCGATGGTGTCACGGCCGAAGTCCAGGCCCGCCTCATCCTGGTACAGATGGCGCAGGTCCTCATCGGACCGGAACGTGCCGTCCTCGTTCGCCGCCTTGGACCACGGCACGTTGCGGGCGGTGGGAATGTGCCCGGCCCGCTGAGCCTGCTCCTGCGGCAGATGCGCCGGGGCGAGCAGACGGCCCGCGAACTCATCCGGAGAGCGGACGTCGACCAGGTTGCGCTGGCCGATGGCGTCGATCACCTCATCACGCAGCGCGCGTAGCGAGAGGTCCTGTTCTCGGCCGGCGGTGTAGCTGGTCCGCGCCCGCGCGGGTACCTCGGTGCTCAGCTCGCGCGAGTCGAGTTCCCACTTCTTGCGGCCGCCGTCAAGCAACAGGACGTTGTCATGCCCGTACAGCTTGAAGTACCAGTAGGCGTAGGCCGCGAACCAGTTGTTGTTGCCGCCGTAGAGCAGGACGGTGTCATCGTTGGAGATGCCCCGCTCGGACAGCAGCGCCTCGAAGCCCGTCGTGTCCACGAAGTCGCGGCGAACCGGATCCTGCAGGTCCTTCTTCCAGTCGAGCTTGACCGCGCTCGGGATGTGGCCCTTGTCGTAGGCGCTGGTGTCTTCGTCTACCTCCACGATGACGACATGCGGGTCACCGATATGGGCCTCCGCCCAGTCGGCGTCCACGAGGACGTCGGAACGGCTCATGGTAGGTTTTCCTCCTTCTCTGGCCGGTCCTAGGCGGACGGCCAGACTCTTAGGTTCCGCTGGATGAACAGATACACCTGGCAACCCAGGCAGATATCGAAGGCCGCGTTGAGGAACGCCGCGACCAGCGCGAGCGCGGTAAGCGCGATGCCGACGCCGGTCGCACCCGTGGCGTAGCCGAGGACGCCGCCGAGGGCGAATACCATGCCCGCCCCCTGCGCGAATCGCGGCGGGCCTTCCGCCTCGGTCTGGGCGGGCGGCCCGAGCCGCGGCCGGATGAGGCGGCGGTACACGATGCCGTACGGCGCATACCGCAGCCCGGCCAGGGCGCCGGCCGCGAAGACCAGCATCTGCGCGCCGAGCAGCCACGCGCTGCCGGTGATCAGCACCAGCGCCAGTACGGCAACGGTGATCGCCGCGCCGAACCTGGGACCGCGCGGGTCGATGTCCATGGTCATGCTCCCTCGCCACGAAGCTGGCTTTTCTCGTCAGGGCCGCTGGCCTGCATCACCCGGATACAGCGGGCGACGGGAATCAGCCGAACGCCGGGCCGGGGATCGGGGCAGCCGTAAGAGGACAGATGGCGGTGGCGACGTGGCAGAAGTCGACGGCACGCCGCCTGGTCAGCATCTTCGCCGTCCGGACCATCACGAACCAGATGGTATGCGGGCCATCTCCGGCTGTCATTTCCACGGCGGCAGCCCCGAGCCCTCGGGTTGGATGGCCGACCCCAGCGCCGCGAGCACGTCGGCCTTGCGGGGCAGGCCCACGGCCCGCCTGACGATGCCGCCGTCCGGGCCGAGCACGAGCACGGTGGGAGTGCTGCTGATACGCAGCCGCCGCGCCAGGTCCAGCCGCGAGGCCGCGTCGATCTCGATGTGCCGTACGCCGTCTACCATCCCGGCCACCTGGGCCAGCAGCTGGCGCGTGGGCCGGCACGGCGCGCAGAAGGCGGTCGAGAACTGCACCAGCGTGGCCCGCTCGCCCAGCTTGCCGCCCAGGTCGGCTTCGGTCAGGGCTCCGGCCTCGGCCGAGGCCGGGCCCAAGGGAGGAGCGGCCTGTCGTGCCCCGGGCCGCCCTGACCCGGCCCGGAAGCGCCCGGCGCGGCGTCGCAGCGCCACGCCGATCAGGGTGGCCGCGGCCAGCGCCGCGGCCAGCGCGATCAGCCCGCCAGTCACGCCCATAGTCAGCACGCACCCGGCGCCATCCATTCCCGCCGGGCAGACCGTGCCCCGGCGGCAGGCACCGCGGGATCAGGTCGGCGTGACGGTGAGGAGCAGCCTGGGTCCCGCCGTGACCTCGAACTTGCCGATCGGCTTGTCGGTCTTCGGCATCGAGCCGCCGTACCAGACCTTGCCCTCATCCTGGGCGGTCGTCCAGGAAGCAACCAGGGTCCGGGTCCCGTCCGGGTGAACCACCCACAGCTGGCAGGTGGTCCCGATGGGGATGCGGTCGACCACGACCTGAATGGCGTTGCCCCACAGTTGCTGCGAGTACGCCACCGTGGCGTTCATCCCGGCCTGGTTGGTCGCAGACGCGGTCTCCCAGCTGCCGTGCCCGGAGCTGAACGGGACGACCACCGTCTGGGTGGTAGTGGTCGAGGTGGCGGCCTTCAGGCCGCCGAACAGCCCGGCCGCGAGCACCACCACGGCGGCCGCCGCCGACATGAACCGCCACCTGTTCCTGCGCCGCCTGGCCTCGGCCAGGCCGTGCACCGTGGCCAGCAGTTCCTCTGGGGGCTGGTCGTCGGTGACCTGGCGGGCCGCGCCGTCCGCGCTGATCCGGCTGATCTCGTCCGGGTTCACCCTGGCCAGCAGGGCCGGGAGGCCCGCCAGGCCCGCGAGCTCATCCCGGCAGTCCCGGCAGGTGGCCAGGTGCGCATCGACTAGCCCACGTTCGATGGGGTCGATGGCGCCCAGCACGTACACGCCAAGCGACGGCCTGGCCTCGGTGCAGTCCCATATCTGAGTCATGGCGCCAGCCCTCGTTCCTGCAGCGCCAGCTTGAGCGCCTTCAGCGCGTAAAACGTGCGAGATTTCACCGTACCCGCTGGTATTCCCAGCGTAGCGGCCGCTTCGGCCACCGAACAGCCTCGGTAGTACGTCTCCACGATCACGCGCCGGTGGTCAGGCCGCAACGACGCCAGCGCGTCCGCGACGGCCCATGATTCGAGAGTCCGGTCGGCATCGTCGTCGGCCGGGAGCAGTTCCAGGGCCGCCTGCCCGGTCTCCGGCGGCCTCGCCTGCCGCGCACGGTAGGCATCGACAGCGAGGTTGCGCGCGACGGCAAACAGCCATGGCCTGGCCGGCCGGTCGGCCAGCGCCTCGGGATGGCGCCACGCCCGCACGATCGTTTCCTGCACAAGGTCCTCCGCGCGCTGCCTGTCCCCGCCCGTGAGATGGAGGGCATAGCGAAGCAGGGCGCCGCCGTGTTCGGCATACAGTGCCCGGACAAAGGCCTCGTCAGCCGCCCACCCTGAGCGAGGCGCGGTTCCCGCGTCTGGCACACCCTTAAGAACGTCGGGCCGGGCGGTGTGGTTCAACTCGCCAGGAAAGTCCTTACCGCGAGGCAACTGGCCCGGTACTTCAGAGCCCGAAGGGCCTGGGGGTTGGTACTGGCTCATGCTCACTCAGCGCTGGCTGGTCAGGGTGTAGTGACTCCGGAACGTATTGGGATAGTAACACTCGGGGGGCAAGCACCCCGAGTCCCCCCCGAAAACCACACGGTGGTAACAGCTCAGAACCAGCGAATCGGTGCTTATACCCCAACCCCAATCGTGGCTGGAGCAGTCAGCCGCCGGCGAACTGAGGGAGGACCTCGATGTGGGCAGCGTCAGGGAGGACCAGGTTGGTGGCTGTGCGGCGGGCCGCGGGGTTGCCGTCGACCAGGAAGGACGACGTTGCGAGCACCGAGCGCAGCCGTCCGTCATCACCGCGGCGCGCTAGTACCACGTCCAGTGCCTCGGCGAGCGTCGCCGCCTCGACCGATTCCACGGCCACGCCCGCCGCGTCCCGGGCCGCGGCCCAGTACTGGATTGTCACTCTGGCCATCGGATATCCTCGCGTCAACGGGACCCGGGCGTTGTTGCCTCCGGGTCCTTGTCTGTTTATATACAAGTGGTGGTGCGCTCGCACCAGCCAGTGGAGGTGCTATCGAGTGAGCGAGCTACTGCTGATCACCGGCGCGCTCGAGCCGTCCGCGGAGGTGCTGCCCGCACTGGGGCTCTTGCTGCACCCGGTCCGCGTGCTGCCCGCGGATGCGTCCGCCCTGGTGGATGCCGCGCCCGCGGACGCGGTCCTGGTGGATGCGCGCCGCGAACTCGCGCACGCCAAGAGCATCTGCCATCTGCTGCACACCACCGGCCTGGACTGCCCGCTGTTCGCGATCGTGACCGAGGGCGGCCTGGCCGCGGTCAACGCGGAGTGGGGCATCGATGACGTGATCGTGCACACCGCGGGACCCGCCGAGGTGGAGGCCAGATTCAGGCTGGCCATCGGCCGCCGGGCTCGGGCTGACGCTGTCGCGGACGCGCCAGATGAGATCCGCTCGGGTGAGCTCTCCATCGATGAGGCTACCTATGCGGCGCGGCTGCGCGGCCGGGCGCTCGACCTGACCTTCAAGGAGTTCGAGCTGCTCAAATTCCTGGCCCAGCACCCCGGCCGGGTCTTCACGCGTGCCCAGCTGCTCCAGGAGGTCTGGGGTTACGACTACTTCGGCGGTACCCGCACGGTTGACGTGCACGTCAGGCGGCTGCGGGCCAAGCTAGGCCCCGAGCACGAGGCCATGATCGGCACCGTGCGCCATGTCGGCTACCGGTTCGTGCCGGCCAAGGTCGAGCGGCCGGAACGGGCCGACCGGCCTTACCCGGAGCGCGCCAAGGGCGCGCAGCACAACGTGGCTCTGCGAGGTGTCGGCACCCGCGCCGCGGCACCGGCCAGGTAACCGGGCGCCCATGACCGGGTGCGCATGACCGGCTGGTCGATTACCGCGGGCCGGCTCACCCCGGCCCAGGCCGCTGGCGTCCTGGCGCTGGCCGAGGCGGCGCAGGCCGCTGACGGGGTGGCGCCCCTGTCCGAGCACGTCCTGCTGCACCTGCGCCACGGCGGCACCGAGGACCGGGACCTGGTCCTGACCGTAGACCAGGATTGGGGGGGTCTGCGGGGTTCGGGGGGCGCGCGGGGGGCAGAGCCCCCCGCGGGTGCGGGTGACCAGGTCGCGGGCTACGCTCACCTGGACCTCACGTCGAGTGCCACCGGGGCGGAGCTAAGCGGGGAGCTGGCGATTCACCCTGACCGCCGGCGGGAGGGGCTGGGCCTGGCCCTGGTCCGCGCGCTGACCGCCCAGGCGGACGGCCACCCCGTCCGGCTCTGGGCCCACGGGGACCTGCCTGCCGCCGCGCGGCTGGCCCGGGCGGCAGGCTTCG
The DNA here is from genome assembly GCA_963808615.1 of uncultured Actinomycetota bacterium. GTDB lineage: Bacteria > Actinomycetota > Actinomycetes > Streptosporangiales > Streptosporangiaceae > Palsa-504. The sequence continues at coordinate 429,567 of CAWEGV010000012.1, read as the reverse complement.
GCCGCTTCCGCGCGCTGTGGCAGATGCGCCGGGCTCTGCGCGACCCGCTGGACGAGCCCCGCTTCTCGCCCGGCACCGCGCTGCGCACGTTCCGGCCAGGTCAAGACGAAGACGAGTGGCTGAGCCTCAACCTGCGGGCGTTCGCTGAGCACCCGGAACAGGGCGCCTGGACCAGGCACGATCTTGAACTGCGCGAACGGGAGCCATGGTTCGATCCGGCGGGTTTCTTCATCGCGGAACGGCACGGCGCCATGGCCGGCTTCCACTGGACCAAGGTGCACGGGCCCGAGGATGCGCCAGCGGGCATCGGCGAGGTCTACGTCGTGGGCGTGGACCCGGGCGAGCAGGGCACCGGGCTCGGCCGGGCCCTGACCCTGGCCGGCCTGCATCACCTCCGAGACCGTGGCCTGGCCCAGGTGATGCTCTACGTCGATGAGGACAACGCGCCCGCGATCAGGCTGTACGAGTCACTTGGCTTCGCGCGCTGGAGAACGGATGCCATGTACCGGCACGCGGGGGACGCCCCCGCCAACCCCGAACCCCTGCAGGTTAGCTGACACGCGGGGACACCCTCGCGAACCCCGGCATGGACACCCCAGGCGGGTTAGGTGCTGTTGTGGATGCCTAGGGCCTCGTCCAGTTCGGCGGGAGTCAGCGGGCGGTCGGTGGCCGCGACTGCGCTCAGCACCTCGGCGTAGAGCTCGATCTCATCGAGGGCGACGCGGTCGTGAACCCGAAGGTCCAACTGCCTGGGAATCGTGCTCACCTCCGGCCGGGGTCGCGGCTCTATCCGCGTGCGCCTCAGGTTACGTGCCGACACTGCTCCTCCGCATGACCCATCAGGGTCATTCGCTTACCACCTTCACGTGCGGTTTTACCCAGCCAGGCGGTAACGATTCCGCGAAATCGCAGCACAGTTGCCGGCAATCGGGTAATGAGGGCCACAGACGCCACACCGGCATCTCCACTCAAAAAGACTCACGTGCCGTAACGCTTCTCAAATACTGACAAACGGGGACAAAAATGGAAACTAGTTCGTTTGGGTTGCGCGGGGCACGGATGAGCGACAAGAGTCGTGCCCGTACTCCTGTGTCCAATCCCCGTCCTGAGCACGCACGGGACACACCTAGCGGTCCCGCTCATCACTAAGGCGGTTCTGCGCCTCGCTAGCACCGCTAGCCTCCGGACATTTTTCTGCCCGCTTCGGACTACATGATCTCGGAAAGCCATGAATGACAACAGCGATATCCTGCCGAACCTCGTTCACGAAGATGCATTCGAAATGCAGAGGCGCGGCTACAGCCGCCGTCAGGTCGACGAGTACATCGCCCGGAGCCGCAGCCAGATCCGCGACCTAGAGCAGCGACTCGCCCAGGCCCACGACGAAGGCGAGGAACTCCGGCGCGACCTGGCCATGGCGCGCCAGCAGGCGCTCGGCGCCAAGCCCGCGCACGAGGAAGTCAGCGAGCGTATCTCCCAGATTCTCAAGCTGGCCGACGACGAGGCCAGATCCCAGAAGTCCAAGGCCCACGAGGACATCGTCCGGCAGCGCAACGAATCGCAGCAGGAGGCGGACAAGGTCCGTGCCGAGGCGCGTGAGCAGGCCGAACGCATGCTGACCGCGGCCCAGGAACAGGCCGAGCGGGCGATCACCTCCGCCCGGGCCGAGGCGGAAAAGACGCTGAACGCAGCCCGCGCCGAGGCGGATAACGCCACGGGCGACGCGAAGAAGAAGTCAGAGGCGGTGCTGGCCAGCGCCAAGGCTCAGGCCAAGAAGGCGCTCGATGAGGCCACGGCCCGGGCCACCGCGATCCATGATGGCGCGGAACGGCGGCTGAACCTGCTGTCTACCAGGCACGCGGACACGATCAAGCGGCTCACCGAGATCCTCGACGGAGTCTCCTCGCTCGTCGCCGCGGAGAGCGCCCGCCCGTCGCTCGAGGACGAGGTGGAGCAGGCAACCGTGAAGGCCGTCGGCACCGCTGAGCCGGCTGGCGCACCGCGCCACGCCGCGGTCCCGGCCTCCTCGAACGGGCCGGCCGCCCCCGGCGGGCCGGCGGGTCCCGGCGGGCCGGCGGGTCCCGGCGGGCCGGCGGCCCCTGCGGCGGGTACGCGCCCGGCCGCGCAGCAGCCGGCGGGCGCCGGGCGTGCGGCTTCCCAGCCTGCACCGTCGGCACGATCCCAGGGAACCCAGGGAACCCAGGCGTCTCAGGAGAAGCGCGCACAGCCCCGCACCGGTATCATCGAAGCGCAGGAGTAGGCCGAAGGCGTCTGCGTCATGCCCGGCGGTGACAGCTGAGGCGCGGCCAGCGCATCCGGCACCAGCCGGTCAGCCGGCGTCGAGGCCGTGCGCGAGCATGTCCAGCCGCCTCAAGATGACGCCCTCGCGCAGGGCCCAGGGGCATAGTTCGATCTGATCGACGCCCAGCAGGTCGAGGATGGCGTCGGCCACGATGGCCCCGGCAGGAAGCTGGGCCACCCGGCTTGCCGAGACGCCGGGCAGCTTGGCCCGCTCGGCCTGGGACATCGTCGGCAGCCGTTCGGCCAGTGCGGCGACGTCGGCGTGCCTGAGTGTCCGCTTGACGTACGGGCCCTCGCCAGACGGGGCCGCGCCGGCGATCCTGGCCAGCTGCCGGAAGGTCTTCGAGGTTCCCACCACGTGATCGGGAGGGCCCTGCCGCAGCCTGCCCCCGGCCTCCCTGGCGATTTGCGCTCGCACGTGCTTGCGCATCCGCCGCACGTCATCCGCGGACGGCGGGTCGCCAGTGAACCAGTCCCGGATGAGACGGCTCGCGCCCAGCGGCAGCGAGGCCACCACGTCAGGTTCCTCGTCGATTCCCGAGGCCACCTCCAGCGACCCGCCGCCGATGTCGATGACCAGCAGCCGTCCCGAAGACCAGCCGAACCACCGCCGGGCAGCCAGGAAGGTGAGCCGGGCCTCCTCGGGGCCGGTCATCACGTTGATCTGGGCGCCGGTCTGCTCACGGATCCTGGCCAGGACCTGCTCACCGTTCTTCGCCCCCCGGACGGCCGAGGTCGCGAACCCGATGAGTTCCTCCACCCCTTTGTCCTCCGCGATGCGCAGCGCATCCTCCACCACGCCGCGCAGGCTCTGTTCGCCGGGGCCGGATAGCGAGGCGCCGTTATCCAGGTGATCCGCGAGCTTGAGTTCGGCCTTGTGCGAGAAGGCCGGCAGCGGCCGGGCACCCTGATAGGCATCCACCACGAGCAAGTGCACGGTGTTCGACCCGACATCCAGCACCCCAAGTCGCATAACCTGACGCTACCCTGCCGCCCGGCCAGTTAATTTTGATCCGAACGAACCGTGGTGCACGCGCCGAAGCCGGGAGGGCTGTCCATGCGTAACGGAGAGGTGTCGTACTGGTGGCAGGCACGTGGCATTCCGCCGCGGCGGCCGTCGCTGCCCGGCGCCACCCAGGCCGACGTGTGCATCGTGGGAGGCGGCTACACCGGCCTGTGGACCGCCTATTACCTGAAGCGAGCCGACCCCGGGCTCCGCATCGTGGTGCTCGAGGCCACCTTCGCCGGGTTCGGCGCCTCGGGCCGGAACGGCGGCTGGGTCACCGCCGCCCTGCCCGGCTCGCGGTCCCGCTACGCCCGGCATCCCGGCAGCAGGAAGGGCGTCCGCGAGCTGGAGCGGCAGCTGCGCGAAACGGTCGACGAGGTGGCCCGGGTCTGCCTGGCCGAGGGCATCGACGCCGGCCTGGTCAAGGGCGGGACGCTCACCGTCGCCACCACCGCCGCGCAGGATGCCCGGCTCCGGCAACGGCTGGCTCACGACCGGTCCTGGGGTGACGAAGAGGAGACCGTTCGGTATCTGAATAAGACGGAACTGGACGACCGGCTGCAGGTGGCCGGGGCCGTCGGTGCCCTGTATTCGCCGGACTGCGCCCGGGTGCAGCCTGCCGATCTCGTCGCCGGGCTGGCCGAGGCGGTGACCCGCTCCGGCGTCCTGCTGTATGAGACGACCCCGGTGACGTCCATCTCACCGGGACGCGCGCACACCCCGGCGGGCGAGGTGCGCGCGCCGTTCGTCCTTCGCTGCACCGAGGGGTTCACCGCGGCCCTGGCGGGCCAGCGCAGGACGCTGCTGCCGATGAACAGCTCCATGATCATCACCGGGCCGCTCAGCGACGCCGCCTGGAAATCCATCGGCTGGGACCGGCTCGAGACGCTCAGCGACGAGGCGCACGCGTACATGTACGCGCAGCGGACCGCGGACGGCCGGATCGCGCTCGGCGGGCGCGGCGTCCCGTACCGATTCGGCTCCGGGCTCGATCACGAGGGCGCGGTCGCCCTGTCCACCGTGGCCCAGCTCGGCCGCATCCTGCGCCGCATGTTCCCGGTGACCGTCGGGGCCGGCATCGACCACGCCTGGTGCGGGGTCCTCGGGGTGCCGCGGGACTGGTGTGCCACGGTCATGCTGGATCCGCGCACCGGCCTGGGCTGGGCGGGCGGCTACACCGGCCACGGGGTGGCCGCCGCCAACCTGGCCGGCCGGACGCTGGCCGACCTGGTCCGTGGCGTGCCCAGCCCGCTCACCACGCTGCCCTGGGTGGGCCACCGCTCGCCCCGCTGGGAGCCAGAACCGGCCCGCTGGGCCGGGGTCCGCGGCCTGTACACGCTGTACCGCACGGCGGACCGCCTGGAATCGGCGGGCCGATCGGCGCGCACCTCGCTGCTCGCCCGGGCCGGCGACCTGGTCTCCGGCATCCCTGAGTAGCCGGCGTCCCGTACATGGGCCGCTTGACCCCGCGACGATGCGCTGGTTACCCTCGTCTTTACTATGTGGGTTTATTCGCTGAAGCATTTCAAAACGGGTATGTTGCTGCTAGTCGTGACAGTTGGTCTTGCGGCTATTTGGTCTTACCTCCCGCATGTATTCTTTTTCATAATTGCCGGCTGGGGGAGCTTCATCGGGCTGATCTTCCTGGCCACCCACGACTCCTGGCGTCAGACGGCCCCGGCCTACCCTGATCTGCCGCGGTCCAAGGTCGCGCCGCGAACGCGTAGCCCGCGCGGTCCCGCCGGGCAGACCCGGCCCCAGCGCCGCCCCGCCGGGCAGACTGGCCCCCCGCGGCGCGGCTCCGCAGCGCGGCGGCGCGCCGAGCGACGCGGCGAACTGCTGGACCCAGACGCCACGGTCACCCTCTCCGACGAGCGCAAGACGGCCGGCATCGACGACGTGTTCGCTGCCCTGGACCGTGAGCTGGTCGGTCTCATCCCGGTGAAGAAGAAAGTGGAAGAGATCGCCTCGCTGCTGCTGGTGGACCGGGTCCGGCAGCGGTTCGGCCTCGACGCGCCGCGGCCGAACTTGCACATGTGCTTCACCGGCGCGCCGGGAACCGGGAAGACCACGGTGGCCTTGCAGATGGCTGAGATGCTGCGCCGCCTGGGGTATCTGGAAAGCGGGCATCTCGTGCATGCCATGCGCGACGATCTGGTCGGAGAGTACATCGGGCACACCGCACCCAAGACAAAACGCGTCCTGGAACGCGCCATGGGCGGGGTCTTGTTCATTGATGAGGCGTACTACCTGTACCGCGCCACGGATTCAAAAGACTACGGCCAGGAGTGCGTCGATATCCTGCTCCAGGTAATGGAGAATGACCGCGACAAGCTCGTCGTAATCCTCGCGGGCTACAAGGACCGGATGGATGAATTCTTCGAGTGCAACCCCGGCATGAGCTCGCGGATCGCCCACCACCTCGACTTCGCCGCCTACCAGCTGGACGAACTGGTCGCCATCGGCAGCAGGATGCTGGACCGCTCCTCCTATTATCTTGCCGACGCGGCCGAGCTGACATTCCGCAACTACCTGACCCTGCGGATGCAACAGCCCAGGTTCGCCAACGCCAGGAGCGTGCGCAACGAACTGGAACGCGCCAGGCTCCGCCACGCCTACCGGCTCGCCTCCGATCCGGAGCTGAGCCGCAGCAAAGACGACCTCATGCGCATCGAGCCCGCGGACATTCTCGCCAGCTCCGCCTTCTCGATGTCGGGAATGGCTGAATAGGCTCCCAGAGCCCCGGCAGCGCCGCGGGTGAGGTCGGCCAGGGTCCGCGGGCACCTGGCGAAGTACGCTGCAGCGGTGACGATCGAGCCGCTACCAGAGGCCCTGTACGACGCCGCCATCAGGCTGTGGCATGACAGCGGCCTGACGCGCCCGTGGAACGATCCCGACGCCGACCTGCGGCGGGCGGCGTCGGGCAGCTCGTCCGCGGTGCTCGCCGCCGTCGGGGACGATGGCTGCCTGCTGGCTACCGCCATGGTGGGCCACGACGGGCACCGGGGCTGGGTTTACTACCTGGCCGTCGACGCCGCGGCGCGTGGCCACGGGCTGGGCCGGCGGATGATGGAAGCCTGTGAGGCCTGGGTGCACTCACGGGGAGTCCCGAAGATCCAGCTCATGGTCCGTTCGACCAACCAGGCCGTGCTGGGCTTCTACGAGCACCTGGGCTATGTCGAGGCCGATGTCGTGACACTCGGGCGCCGGCTGGACGGTCAGACCGCCTGAGGGTGGTTGTCTGGGTCCCGGAGGCGACGCGGAGCGGGCAGGCCCGAGGATCCGTCAGCCGGAGCACATGGCGACGAAGACCAACTCTAGGCCTGGCCGGTCGGGAGCATCCCGGACTTCCGTCACGACGAACCCCGCCGCCAGCAGAGAGCTGGTGACCTCCTCACGGCCTCGGAAGCGCAGCGTCGAATCCGAGGTCAGCACGGTCTCGTCCGCCTTGAAGACGAACGTGTGGCGGAAGGATACGAACTCGCCGCTGACGTCGGTTACCTCGACCCATGTCTCGACGGTTCCCGCCTCCGGGATATCGATGCAGTTGAACGAGTGCTCACGATCCCACGTCCGCCACGCCTGCCGTACCGGGTCCCGGATTTCGAACACAAGCCGGCCGCCCCCGCGCAGCGCCGCATGGACCCCGCGCAGCGTCGAGGTCCACTCCCCGTCAGTCAGGAAGACCTGCGCGACGTTGGCGGTCATCGTCGCGAGGTCAACCTGCAGAGGAGGCAGCATCGTCGCGTCGCCATGTATCCACCGCACCCGGTCCGCGCCCGGCTTGGCCCGGGCCACGTCGAGGGAAGCGCCGGCCGGGTCGACACCGACCACCTCGATCCCCCGCGCCGCTAGGAGGCAGGCGAACGTCCCCGTACCGCAACCGACGTCGAGGACCGTCCGAGCCCCGAACTCATCGACCAGCGCGGCATATAGGTCAAGATCAGAACGGTCTGGATCCAGCGGATCGTAAATCTCAGCCAGCCGCCGTTCTTCGAAGATCGCATCGGCCACGATGCCGATCGTAAAGGCCTCGGGCACTCCGCCGGTGCGGCAGCATGCCGGCCGGTGTGAACAGCGACGAACTCTCCGGCGAGCAGCCGTCCGAGCCAGATGGGCACGCCTAACCGGACAGCGCGGGCTTAACAGGCATCGCACAAGATCGGCGGCGGCAGGTTATCTCATCCTGGGCCGGCTTGCCACGCTCGCCCTCCTCCGGCGAGTAAGGCACATCCCAGCTTTGATAGCGGGCCACCTCCGCGTCCGAGCGGTAGGCAACGAACTCCGCCACGTCCTCCGGCCGGAACCGGCGCACGACCACGCGCTCCCCGGCCAACGCGGTGAAGCTCACATCGGGCACCGGGCTCAGCCATTGGCCAGATAGCCGTACCGGTCGCGGAAGGCTCCGGGCGTGAGCCCTGAGGCCGCTGCGATCGAGCGGAGTTTGTCCGGATCCTCGAGGTCCGCCCGGTCCAGCCGGATCATGTACTCGCGGGCCACCCGGTAGGAGCTGGATTCGATGTTCACCAGCCGGACCTGCACCCGTCCCGTCTCAGGGTCGTTGAACGACCCGAACGGCAGCGGCACCATGTGCCCGTCCTGGATCGTGATCATGCCGCCGGGCTCATCGCTGTCCAGCGCCCGTTTCAGGTAGTCGACGGCGCTGTAGCCCAGGTCGCGGGTGTACTCGATGTCAAACGGGATGGGGGGCGCGCACCGCAGCTCGTAGCCGATGTTCTTGCCCTCGACCGTGACGTTCTGCCCGCGCTCCTTGAAACGGTCCTTGACCTGCTTGGCCAGCAGCCGGTCCAGCTCGAGTTCGGCCAGCCGGACGTGGCCGTGCTCGTCTCGCTCGACCTCCGGCATGGCCTGGGCCAGCTCGTCTTGGGGCAGCCGCAGGGCGATGCCCTCGGCGAGCACCGCCACGCCGAAGGGGCGGCCGTGGGCGATCCGCTTGAGCATCGAGGTCTCCAGGACGTCCACCAGGCGCGACAGCCGGATAGGCTCGCCGCGGCCGAACTCCTCGGCGATCACCGTGACGGTGGCCCCGGCCGACTTCCCGATGCCCAGCGCCAGGTGCCCGGCCGAGCGGCCCATGGCCACCACCAGGTACCACCGCCGGGTCGTGATGGCGTCGGTCATCAGGTTGTTGACCAGGCCGACCCCCACGCTCCTGGCGGTCTCGAAGCCGAACGTCGGGACGCCGCCCGGTAGCGGCAGGTCATTGTCGATGGTCTTCGGCACGTGCGCCACGCGCAGGCCGCCTCCGGCCGCGGCCGCCAGCCGGGACGCCGAGAACGCGGTGTCGTCCCCGCCAATCGTCACCAGCGCGCCGATGCCCAGCTTGCCCAGCGACTCCACGCAGGCGTGCAGCCTCCAGTCCGGGTCGGCGGCGCCCTCCTCCCGCACCGTCGGGTTGGCCCGCGAGGTCCGGATGACCGACCCGCCCAGCACGTGAATCCTCGACACGTCGGTAATGGACAAGGACCGCGCCTCCCCGGTCCGGCCCTCGATGAGGTGCTGGAAGCCGTCCATGATCCCCAGGACGTCCCACCCGGAGTTCCGGGCCTCGATCGTCGCTGCCGAGATGACCGAGTTCATCCCCGGGGCAGGACCGCCGCCGCACAAGATCCCCAGTTTCACGCCCCCATCGTTCCAGCAACGAGGTGAGCCCCACAACCGGGCCGGCGCCGGACCTCGGAACCATGCCCGCTCACCATCCCGGCGGCACGTCGCGTCAGGCGGCGAGGACACTGCGCCGCCGCGCCTGGTGATCAGCGACCTGCGGTCACGGCCCTGAGCTTGCCGAGTGATTCCTGGATGAGCTCCGCCAGGTCGGACTGGCAGTCGTCGGCGATCCAGCGCTCGAACGCGATCCGGAAGACCGCGATCCCGGCCTCGGCCGCGAGACTGGCCGTCGGCTCGGGGACTCCGCGCCCGCGCAATGCGCCCGCCATCGCCGCGGCCAGCGCGGCCAGCTTGATCAGCTCGCGTTCTTGAAGCTCAGGGTTGGCGGCGATGACCGCCTGGCGCTGCCGGGGGTAGTCGCCGCGCTGCCGGAACATCGGGGCAGCGGCCTGGAGAGCGCCCGCGGCGGCATCGAGCGGCGCTACCGAACCAGGCGCGTCCGCGACCGCCCGCACAAGGAACTCCTGCAGCACGCCCGCCCCCGCGAACAGGACCTCGCGCTTGTCCGCGAAATGCCGGAAGAACGTCCGCTCCGTGAGCCCGGCCCGCTGGGCGATCTCGGCCACCGTGGTCTGCTCGAACCCGCGCTCGACGAAGAGCTCCAGGGCAGCCTGCTCCAGACGGCCGCGCGCGTTGGGCTCCCACCGGCTCATGCCCAGATGATAACGCGATGACAGATACTGACATCATGTGCTAACGTGATGACAGTAGCTGACATCGCTCGGTCCTGCCCCGTCCCTCGGGGAACGGCGGCCCACCAGGGAGGTTCGTCTCATGCGCGTTTTCGTTACCGGCGCGTCCGGCTGGATCGGCTCCGCCGTCGTTCCCGAGCTCATCGGCGCAGGTCATGAGGTCATCGGGCTCGCCCGCTCGGATGCCTCGGCTGCCGCCCTCACCGCGGCCGGGGCCCAGGTGCGGCGGGGCACCATCGATGACCTCGACGTCTTGCGGAACGCCGCGGTCGCGTCGGACGGCGTGATTCACCTGGCGTTCAAGCACGACATCGCCTTCTCGGGGGGCTTTGAGAGCGCAGCCGACGCGGATCGGCGCGCGGTCGACACGCTCGGCGAGGCGCTGGCGGGTTCTGGCCGGCCGTTCGTCATCGCCTCGGGGACGCTCATGCTGGCCCCCGGGCGGGTGGGCACCGAACGCGATGGGCGGGATCCCGCCTCGGTGACGCATGTCACCGGCGGGCCGCGCACCCGGGCCACCACAGCGCTGCTGACACTGTCCCTCGCCTCCCGCGATGTCCGCTCGTGCGTGCTGCGGCTCCCGCCGACGGTACACGGCGACGGAGACAACGGATTCATGGCTGCTCTGGTGGGCATCGCCCGGGACAAGGGTGTGTCCGGCTACCTCGGCGACGGGACAAACCGCTGGCCCGCCGTGCACCGGCTCGACGCCGCGCACCTGTTCCGGCTGGCGGTGGAGCAAGCCCCGGCGGGCTCGGTGCTGCACGCGGTCGCCGACGAGGGGGTGCGGATCCGTGACATCGCCGAGGTGATGGGGCGCCACCTGAACCTTCCGGTGCTCTCCATTCCCGCAGAGCAGGCCGACGCGCACTTCACCTGGCTGGCGCACTTCCTCGGGGCTGACTCCCCCGCCTCCAGCACGCTGACCCGCGAGCTGACGGGCTGGCAGCCGACCCATCCCGGCCTCCTCGACGACCTCGACAAGGGCCACTACTTCGACCGGGCAGCGACCCGGAGCTGACCGGTGGTCAGCCACCTACGGGTTACCGGCCCGGCCCTTTATGCAGCGACATCCACATGTGAACCATGGCAGCGGTAGGGCTGCGCGGCATTGTGTCGGACACAGCCGATCCCATCACCAGCATTCCGGAAACGAAAGCCACGCTGTTACGCAGCATCAAGCCGATGACGAGACCGAGATGCCGGTCACCAGGAAGATGGGTTGCCAGCGCGTCCGCGCCAATCGCCGTATGCCGATGACCGACAGCAGAACGGCAGTACGGAGCCGCGGCGGAGCCGCCGCAGACGTACAGGCCTGGCAGCACGTGATTTACCCGCCGGGGTCGACAGGTTCCGTAGCAGGAGACTCCGGCGATGCGATCGCAGTCTCATGGCAGCCTCTTGTCCGCCGGGAGGCCGGTAGGCGTCCTCACTCTGCGTATGCCTGAGTGTATGCTTCCCGGGCTGCTCGCTCCATCCCGTGCTTCCAATAGGTGCCTGCCCTCTCGCGGGCCGGGCGTCGATCTGGATGCCGCTGAGATTACGTTCGGCAGCCGTTCCTGGGCCGCCGTCACCAGCTTGCCGGGGCCGTCCCGGGGGCAAGGGCGTCACCAGCGCAGTGGCCGCGACCCGGCCATGGCGAGCGGCGAAGACGACGCCTTCGTGCCGCTTCGGTGGCGTGACCGTGACCGGGCGGCGGGAGCTCTCCGCCTGTCCCGGCTGATGGCGGGCGCCGGGAGGCCTGACCGCCCGCGCCAGGTGCTGGCCGCCGGGGGTCGCTGTCCGACGGAACGCCTGTCCTGCCGGGAGTTTCGCATCCGCATTACAGCCACGACCGCAACGAGCAAGTAGACGACGGTGCTCATCACGACCAGTTTGTGAGCGTAGGTCACGGGATTGCCCTCCATGTTCGTGTGGATGGACAACGCCAGCGGCCACACGGCTGCATACAGCACGGTTGCCGTGGTGAGCACCGCGGCGGGCCGCAGAACTCGCACCTTGCCCTGCGCCCGGGCGGCCTGGGGCGGCTGGGCTGCGGTCAGCCCCCGGGGAGATCCGCGGTGACTACAGCCAGCTCCGCGCAGGTCCGCGACGCCAGCGTCCGGACCAGCGCGATGGAGTGCCAGGATGGATGTGCTGTAAGGCCAGTCAAGAAGAGCAGGAACGTGAAGCGTGTGCTGATCACCGGGATGTCCGGGGCAGGCAAGAGCTCGCTGCTGCACGAGCTCGCCGCCCGCGGCTACCGGACCGTTGATACCGACTACGGTGCCTATTTTCAGATCATCGACGGCGAGAGACTGTGGCGCGAGGACCGGATCAGCGCGCTGCTGGCCAGCGCTCCCGATGAGCTCCCGGGCGTGCTGTTCGTCCAGGGCACGACCCGCAACCAGGTCCTGTTCTACCCCCGCTTCGACCACATCGTCCTGCTCAGCGCACCACCCGAGGTTCTGACCGAGCGGCTGGCCGCGCGCACCACCAACCGTTACGGGAAGGATCCCGCCGAGGCCGCCGAGACGCTTCACTACCAGCAGACGGTGGAACCGCTGCTCAGGGCCTCAGCCGCGCTCGAAGTCGTCACCACGGTACCCGTCACGCAGGTCGCGGACATTGTCCTTGATCACGTGCTGTGACCCTCATCAACGCCCGGGATAAAGCGGAAGCCGTGCCCGGCATGCACCCGGACGCCACAGGTGCCACCGAAACCGCTGAGCTCCAGGGGTTCACCGCGTGCTGGCTCGCCTCGGCTCCCGAGCCCCGCGCAACCGCCGGCAACCGCGGATAGCCAGGCAGCACGACAGCCTTTACGCCCAGCGGCTCTGACAGCGACAATGCGCCATGAGCCCGAAGCCCAGCAGCACAGAGATGAGAGACCTGCCGGCTATCGCGCTACGCACGGTCACGGACGCTGACCTAGATGCGCTGTTCGATCAGATGCGAGATCCCGAGTCGGTCTTGGATGGCCGCATTCACTCCCGACGACCCCGACGGCAGGACTGCATTCGATGCACACATGGCCAGAGTGAGATCCTCGCCCGACATCGCGCTGCGCGCGGTCACCTGCGACGGCCAGCTCGTCGGCAGCATTGCCGCCTTCGTCCTGGAAGGTCAGACCGAGGTCACCTACTGGATCGACCGCGCAGCCTGGGACGCGGCATCGCCAGCCGAGCCCTCGAGCTCCTCATGGCCCTAGTCCCTGTCCGGCCTCTGCACGCCCGCGCAGCCAGCGACAACGTCGGCTCACTCAGGGTCCTCCAGAAATCGGGCTTCAAGATCATAGGCACGGAGAACTCCTTCGCGCCGGGCCGGAACAGCACCATCGAGGAAACCATCTTGCGGAAGGATTAGCACCCTGGCCGGAGCTGGCGTGATGGACGGGCTGCCGTCGGGCATGCTGCGAGCGTGCTGAATATGCCGTTCCGCGTTAGGCCCGCTGACATAGCTGTGGCTTCCGGTCCGCTTACGGGCGGTGCTCGGCGGCCGGGACCGGGACGCCGGCTCCTGGTGCGGGTTCGGCGGCCGGGAGCAAGATGGTTGCGCCGAGACCGATAAGGCCGATAAAGGCCAGGACGATCATGGCGATTCCGTAGGACCGGTTGGGGTCGGCCAGGCCGGCGACCAGGATGGTGCCTGCGATCGCGGTGCCGATCGATGACCCCAGGTTGGATACGCTGCGCGACAGTCCGGAGATTTCTCCCTGGAGATTCTCAGGGAACGCGGATTGCACAACGTTGACCGAGGGGGTGAGCATGATGCCTACGCCCACGCCGATCAGGAACAGCCCCGGAGCGAAGTACCAGGCGCCGGGGTGGCCCTTCACCAGGGACAGCAGCACGATGATGCCGGCGATAGTGACCACAAAACCGGCCAGAATGAGCGTCCGCTGCCGGAACCGCCGGGCCAGGCGGCCGGCGGCTAGCGACGACAACAAGATGCCCACGGTGGCGGCGGTGAAGATCACGCCGGTCTGGATGGCATCGTAATGCCGCACCACCTGCAGGTAGGCGGACACCACGAACGACGTGCCCAAAAGTACCGCCCATTGCACGTTCTGGGTGACCAGGGCCAGGTTCGAGGTGCGATTGCGGAACAGGCTGGTCGACAGCAGCGCCTCCTTGCCGGCATGCTCGCGACTGCGGATCCAGGCGTAGAACCCGGCTAGGATCGCCGCCCCCACCACGAGCAGGGCCGCCATCAGCACCACGTTGGCGTCGGCCACCATGATCCCCCCGACCAGGACCACCAGGCCGAGAGCGGACAAGATCGCCCCCACGATGTCGAAAGGACGGCCGGGGTCCGCGGGCACCGGATCGACGATGCTGCGGCCGAGCAGGAAAATGATCACGATGATGATCGCCTGGAAGACGAAGGCGGCCCGCCAGCTGATCGCCGCGGTGATCGCGCCGCCGATCAACGGGCCGGTGGCGGCGCCGATCCCTCCCATGCCGCTAATCGCCCCGAACGCCCGCGCCCGCGACTTCATGTCACCGAACAGCATGGTCGTGAGGATGTAGACCGGCGGGATCAGCAGCGCGGTGCCCACCCCCTCGAAGATCGAGTTGCCCAGGATCAGCACGCCGAGTCCGGGCGAGACGGCGCTGAGCACGGCGCCGACCCCGTAAATCAGCAGCCCTAGCTGGAAACACCACTTGCGGCCATAACGGTCGGTCAGCTTGCCGCAGGGGATCATCAGGGCCGCCATGACCAGCAAGAACAAGGTGATGCAGACCTGTACGCCCTGGACATCGGTGTGCAGGTCAGTGCTGATGTCAGTGATCATGACGTTCATGTTCGAGCCCGCGAAGCTGCAGATGAACTGCGCCAGCGCCAGCGGCACCAGCATCCGTCGCAGCGACGAAGCCGGGACCGGCACAGCGGCGGCGGTCATGACCCCGGCCCGCCGTAGCGCCGGACACCAACCGCGTGACCGTCCTCGGCCTGAATCCGGTGAGGCGTCAGCATGGGGGGACTCCCTCAAGTCATGGTCCGGCTCAGTATCGCAGCTTCTCTAATGTGATGCAGAACCCATCGTGCCATTCGCTCCTCTCCGGTCAGGGGCCCTAGCAGCAGCCGAAGGAGGACCAGGCCCAGCCAGCGAATACCATCACTGCTACAGGCACGCATAGTCCGCCTGCGCACTGAGATCGGCTGGTGGGCACCTTCCCGGCTACTCCGTGTCCTGAGGGCAGCACGGTCTACAGACCCGCGGCCTCTGGGCCGGTTTAGCCCCGCCCGCGCCTTAAGCCGAAGTTACGGCGGGTTCAGGTAGCGCTTCTGGGCTTGACCTGGCGTTTTGCCGGGCTGGCGGATTTTGTTCTGACTACTTCAAGAGGAGCGGGATCGGGACGCCGATCAGGTCGAAGGCCTCGCGCTGGGTGCTGGTCGGCTCGGTGAGCATCGGCACGGTGGCCGTGGCGCCGGTGAACCGGACCTGGTTGCGGGGCAGGGTGGCCAGGTGGTCGAGCAGGCCGCGGAAGCTGCGGTAGCGCCGCCCGGCCGGGTCGTGCTGGGCGGAGGCCTTGGTCTGGGCGGCGGCGGAGCGGCGGGCCGGGGCGACCGGGTTGTCCTGCGGGGTCGGGTGCTCGTCGGTGAAGGTCAGCGGGGCCCAGGCCTGGCGCAGGTGCCAGGTGAGGTAGCAGGCGAGCATGCAGATCAGCACGTGGGCCTTGACGCGTTCTTCGAGCCGGCGGAAGACCGGCCGCAGGTCCAGGTCGTCGGCCTTGATCGAGCGGAAGTCCCGCTCGACGTATTTGAGGTTCGTGTAGGCCGATACCACGGCGGGGGCGTCCAGCTCGGCGGCGGGGACGGGGGTGCGCAGCACGTAGAACCCGTCCAGGGCGGCTTCGGCGTCGATCTGGTCCTGCCGCCGTGCCACCGTGAGGCTGTCGTCGGTGACGGTGACGGTGAAGTGCTTGCCGGTCTTGTATTTGCTGATCACCGTGCCGACCTGGACGCCGATCGCCGCCGCGCCGGCCAGCCGGCCGGCCTGGACGCGGGCGATGAGGGGAGCGAGCAGCTTCTCGGTGGCGGCCAGCAGGTCCTCCCGCTTGCGGGCGCGGCCGGCGGCCAGGTGGGGGTTGCGGCAGGCGACCAGCCGCTCGCCGGGGAAGTCCGGCGAGGTGATCTCGGCGAGATCTTGCTGGTCGGACAGGGACAGCTGGAGCGGCCCGTCGCCGGCCATCAGCTTGCGGATGGCCGGGGCGCGCAGCGCGGTGATCCACCCGTAGGGATCCGGCAGCGGCGTCCCATCCTCCGCCTGGTTCAGCGCGGCGATCCGGGCGGAGGTGATCATCCCCCGGTCCCCGACCATGACCATCTTGGCCAGCCCGAACTTGTCCCGCAGCACCTGCACGATGCCGGTGAACGCGGCCGGATCACCGGTGGCCCCGCCGAACACCCGGACCGCGACCGGGCGGCCGTGCGGGTCGGTGAGCAGCCCGTACTCGATCTGCAGCCGGCCCTTCTTGCCGTCGCGGGAGTAGCCGCGGGCGGCCAGCGGGCAGTGCGTGCCTTCCAGCCACGACGACGACAGGTCGAACAGCGCCATCCCCGCCGGGTTCGGCTCCGGGCCCAGGTGGCGGCGGGCCAGCCCGGCCTCGATCGCGTCCTGCCTGCCGACCAGCCAGTCCATCGCGGCGTAGATGTCATCGGTGCTGGCCTGCGCCACGCCCAGGTCGGCGCCCAGCGTCGTGTCCGCCCACCAGGCCAGCGTGGACAGCTTGGAGCCCGGCTTGACCACCCGGGAGATGATCAGGGCCAGGGCCAGGTCCCGGTGCCGCCCGGCCAGGCCGAGCAGCGCGGGCAGGCCGAGCTCGCCGGCCATGGCGTGCACCGCGGCGACGTGGCCGTGCGGCACCGACCGGGTGATGGTGACCGCCTGCCCGGCGGGCACCAGCTGCTGGCCTTTCAGCCCGGCGTCGATCAGGTCGATGACGTGGTCCGGCAGCGCGGACAGGCTGGCCACGGTCTCGTTCTTGACCGTGCCGGCCTCCCGGTAGGTGCGCCGCAGGTAGGCCGAGGAGTAATCCCGGGCCCGGCCCTGCTTGTCGACGTACCCCGTCTTCTTGACTCTGACTACGTGTACCTTGCCGCTGTTCCGCGCCATGACCTGATCTTATGGGAACACAGGCGCATAACACCTTAGCGACACGCCAATTTTCTAACTACATTCTGTGGGCAGATCCCGTCGAAGCCCCAGGCCAGGATGCAATGCCTACGGAGAGCTACGGCAACTTCGGCTTAAGAGGTGACAGGATTGGGCCGTTAGGGCAGAGCAGGCAAGCCCAAACGAGCACGGGAGCAGCAATGAGCGTCTATCTGGCCCGGTTCACCCTCACTCCTGCGACCTGGGCAAGGCTGATCGATGAACCGGAAGACCGCCGCCAGGCGCTGGAGCCGGTCATAGCGGCCGTCGGCGGCAAGCTGCACGGCTTCTGGTATGCGTTCGGCGACACCGACGGCTACGTCCTCGCTGAATTTCCCAGCGATGTCGTGGCGGCGAGCACGCTCGCCAAGGTGGCCGCGTCCGGCGCGTTCGCGTCGTTGTCCACCACGAAACTACTCACCGTGGAGGAGATGCTAGCGGTGGTTTGTTGAGACCGGAGCGCTGATATGCACTTTCCTGCTTCCACCTGCGCAGATGCTTTCCCTCGGCGGCGGACTCACGAGGCCGTGACCTGCACCCTTCCCTGATCTAACAAACCACCGCTAGAGGCCCTGCACGGCGCTGGCGGCATGGCATACCGTGCCCCGGGTGCTGCCAGCTAACGGTAGTTTGTTGACTCTAGAGCGGGTCCGCGGTATGCCTGGGGGTAGTGGTGTGACGTGCTCTGGGGTGCGTGATGACTGGACGCCGGCCCTGTCCTGCGGCGCCGGGCCCGCTGGAGGGGTATGCGGCCCGGTTTGATGACCTGTTTACTCGTGTGGCGCAGCGGCGGGGGTTCCGGGAGTACCTGGCCGGGCTGCTGGCGCCGCGGGACCGGAACAAGACGCTGACCGCGCTGGCCGGGGCCGAGCCGGTGACCGGGGCGCAGCATCCGGCGGTGCAGCGGCTGCAGTTCTTTCTCTCGGAGTCCCGGTGGGATCCGGACCAGGTCAACGCCAGGAGGCTGGAGCTGCTGCTGGCGGACCCGGCGACCTTCCCGCACGATGCGGGGGTGCTGGTGATCGATGACAGCGGGGACCGCAAGGACGGCACCAAGACCGCGCACGTGGGCCGGCAGTGGCTGGGCCGGTACGGCAAGACCGACAACGGGGTGGTCACCGTCACCGCGCTGTGGGCCGATGAGCGGGTCTACTACCCGGTGGATGCGGTGCCGTACCCCGGCCCGGCACTTCGCGAAGGGGAAGAGCGATCCGGGGTTCCGCACGAAGCTGAAGATCGGCGCGGACCTGGCGGTGCAGGCCCGGGAGGCCGGGTTCGTGTTCCGGGCGGTGGTCGCGGACTGCGCCTACGGGGATCAGGACGGGTTCCGCGCCGAGCTCGCCGAGGCCGGGCTGCCGTTCGTGATGGCGCTGCGGCCGCGCCGCGGCACCTGGGCCCGCGCCGAGGATGCGCACACCCCGGCCGAGGCGGCCCGCGCCCTGGCCTGGGACGGCCCGGATGATCCCGGCGACTGGCGGCCGGTGACCAGGACGTTCCGCGACGGGCACGCCGAGACCTGGTGGGCGGCCGACGCGAGGCTGGGCGGGTGGGGGCCGGACGGCGCCCGGCGCCTGGTGGTGGCCACCGCCGACCCGGGCACCCTGCCGGACAAGGCCACCTGGTACCTGGTCACCAACCTGCCCCGCCGCGGCGGCCCCCGCGAGGCAGACAGCCTCCACCCGGCGGCCGGCCTGGCCGAGATCGTGCGCCTGTACGCGATCCGCAACTGGATCGAGCAGGGCTACAAACAGGTCAAGGACGAACTGGGCTGGGCCGACTTCCAGGTCCGCTCCGATACCGCGATCCGCCGCCACCAGGCCCTGGTCAACTGCGCGTTCAGCTTCTGCTGGGCCGCCTGGTTCGCCGATCACCTCCCGCAGCACGACGTGGCACCGCAGCCCGGGCCCGGCCGCGGAGAGAGGGGGCCGGCCGCCGCCGCACCGCCGCCGGCGCCGTCCTGCCGCGGGCACTGCGCGCGGTGCGCGCCTGGCTTTCCCCGTGGATCGCGCTGCAGCGCTGGTGGCCGGCCTGGTCGACGGCGCCCCCGCCCCGGCAGCTGCAGGCCCTGATCAACTCGGTCGCGGCAGGCTGCGGCCTGCACCTCTACATCCGTACTTAACAAACTACCGTTAATGCTCCGGAGCAGCGTTTGCGCCGCCTTGGTCCTGCTGCTCCCAGTCAGCCTTCCGCAGTGCATACTCGACGACTTCCAGCTCATCGCTGCCGGCCGTGCCAGGCCACGGCTGATAGAAGGTCCGTGCCAGCGTCAGGCCCGCTTTCTCCATCACGCGTCGGGAGGCCATGTTCGCGGCCATCGCTTCGGCGGTCACGAGCTGGACGTCGGCCTCCGTGAAGCCCTTGCGGATCAGCGCGCGCGACCCTTCGGTGGCGTACCCGTTGCCCCAAGCGGACTTGCGGAGCCGGTAGCCAAGCTCGGCCTGTTCCGGGACGGCCGGGTCCCGCGGCCGGAAGTGGAACCATCCCAGGAACTCCCCGGCGGACCGCTCGATCGCTGCCCAGAACCCGTATTCCTGGTACCGCTGGTAGTAGCCGAGGAACGCCGGAAGGAACTCGTTCTCGATCTCCTCACGGGACGTCCGTTTGCCTCCGTTGACGAAACGCATGACGTCGGGATCGGCGTCCAGGCCGACCAGGTTGTCCACATCGGCCGTGGTGAAGCGGCGGAGCACCAGCCTCTCAGTTTCAAGGAAAACCTGCATAGCCGGTCCAGCTGTCGGCAAGATTCATTCTTCTTTATCGACCGCAGTCCTCGTATATAAACGCCCGAACATGCCGCCGATCGGGTTGGCTGTACCGCGCATGGCAGCGACCGTGTGAACCTGAACTCCGGGACTGCAGGTCGGGCCATGCTCTTCGGCGACAAGCACAGGTGTGGTGCCGTCACGGCCTTGCTCAGAGCGGGGACGTACCAGCGGCCTCCGCCATGCGCGGGCCGGCCGCTTTTCGGCTGCGCGCCGCAGGGCCGCCTCCGATCAGGCGCATGAGTCCCTCACGGGGGTGGCCGGCTGCCGAGGTCCCCGGCTGCCGCTGCGGTATGGCGCCGTCACCGGCTGGCGGCGTTCGAGCCGCAACCCGGTTATGACCGTGCGGCTGCGCCGACGGTCAGGCGGGTTGAGCTGCGGCGACCGGCTCGTCGCGACCGCCGGGGCCTGTTACGGCGCCGGTCCCGGGCGTACGCTGGCATCGTGGCGGTTCAGGGCGCGATGACAGTAGAGCCGGCGCATCCGCCCGCGGCAATGATGCGGGTGAGCAACCCGGTCATGCGCGCCCTGCTGCGGTCCCCGGCCTGGGGTCCGCTGCGCAGGCAGTTCATGGTGCTGCGCTTCTTCGGCCGCAAGACCGGCCGCCGCTATGACATCCCGGTCGTCGCGCACCGGCTGGACGGCGAACTATACGCGCTGACCGACGCCCCCTGGCGCAACAACTTCCGCGACGGCGCCGAGGTCGAAGTCACCCTGGACGGGCACGTCACCCGGATGCGGGGACAGCTGCTGGACGACCCGGAGACGGTGGCCCCCCTGTACGCTCGCGCCATCGAGCACTTCGGCGTGAAGCGGGCGCAGCGGATGCTCGGCCTCAAGATTCACACCCCCGGGATACCGGCGACCGAGGCGCTCGCCGAGGCCGCCCGCCTCTACCATCTGGGCGCCATCCGGCTCACCGTCAGAATCTGATCGCGATCGTCACGCCGGCAAGCCAACGGCGGCATTGCCGGTGGCCAGGTGGTGACGGCGCTGAAGAAGCAAGCCTGGGTCAGGAATCTGCCGGCTGACGTCGGCAGCCCTGGCGCTGCCGAAGCTCCAGGACCCGTCGGCGAGGGATCCCTGACCCCGCCGACGACCAGCGACGCCGACGTAGGCGTGGCCGCCGCCGGGGAGCACCGATCATGCCGATGAGCGGGCGTTGCTTACTCGGCTATATATGCACCGTTTGACATACTTATTCAGGGCTGAATTGGCCGGCCTCGTTTCGGCACAGCTTTTTCCGTAGTCTCCCTGGAAAAGCCTGCCGACTATGAGGATTAGTCACCGGTATGAGATGTTTTGCAAAATTTATCTTAGCGGCGGCACGCAGCACGCAGGCCGAAATCGGTGAGTCGTTCAGTGTCTCGCAGCCCACCATCAGCCGCGCGATCAAAGTGATAACGCCGCTCATCGCACGAGACCTGGCCCACTACGTTCCCACGGCCGGCGAACTGGACCCGGGCACGCAGTACATCGTGGACGGAACGCTGCTTCCCTGCTGGTCATGGGCGGCGCACCCGGAACTCTACTCAGGAAAGCACAAGACCACCGGAATGAAAGCCCAGGTCGCCTGCACGATTTACGGCCAGCTCGCCTGGATCTCCGACCCCGTCAACGGCAGCCGCCACGATAACTACGGCCTGGGTGAATCCGGCGTGCTGCTGACGCTCGACCCGGGAAACTGGCTCGGCGACAAAGGCTATGCCGGCAACGATATGATCACGCCCTTCAAGAAGCCGGCGGGCGGCGAGCTACTCGACTGGCAGAAAGAGTTCAACATCCAAGTCAGCAAGATCCGCTGGGTGATCGAGCAGGTAATCTCGCACTTCAAAAACTGGCGCATCATGCACACCGACTACCGGCGCCCGATCGACACGTTCGCGACGACCATCTCAGCGGTAATTGGCTTGCACTTCTACAGAATGGCCTGAATAAGCCTCTATGTACGGGTGGGAACTCTGTAGGGAGAGAAATCTATCATTAACGCGTCGGCTTCATATGGTAAGAGGCGTCTATTCAGAGACGGAAATCGAAGTCACGTCGATCCCGGTCCGGGGCCAGGCCACAGCGGCGATGGTCAGCGGCGGTGACGAGTTCGTTCTGGACCCACGAGCTGCCCGCGCCTACCAGGAGATCAACAAGGTGTACGCGACGTTGACCGCCTTCACCGACCCGCTGTCGCGCTCGATGGCCGACCGTCTCCAAGGCCTGGAGAGCGCGCCTGGACCAGGCCGAGGATAAGGCCGGCTGCCGCATCCGTCGTCAGCCGCTCGGTGTTGATGACGAGGTCGTAATCGGTGTTCGATTCCTCGCCGATGCCGTGGACCCGCTTGAGGTAACTGGCTCGCGCCGCGTCCGACTGACGCAACGACTTGGCGGCCTCCTTGTCACTGAGGCCAAGCGCCGAAGCGACCCGGGACGCCCTCGTCGAGGGCGGAGCGGTGACCCAGACGCGCAGGACGTCCGAACGGTCAGCGCACGCGTAGCAGGCCGCGTGCGCGACCAGGACCACGTTCCCGCGGTCGGCGGCGTCGCGCAGCGCGTCGCGGATCAGCCACAGCAGCATGTCGGTCTCATCGAATTGGTACAGCGGCGGATCCGGCGTCACGTCCGGGGCGGCGCGGAGAGCAATCTCCGCAAGCCGGCTGAAGAACGACTTGCGTTGCTCAGCCTCGCTGACGATGGCCGGATCGACGCCGCGGTCACTTGCGACCTGAGCCACGATGGCCTCGTTCAGGTAACCGAAGCCAAGCTGCTGGGCCACATCACGGCCGATGGACTCCGCGCCGGACCCATCCACCTGCGACAACGCAACCGCACGGTAGCCCATGGTCCCTCCCGACCGTAACCGGAGCTCCGAAGGGCCAAGATACCGAATCGTGCCGTGCCCGGCTAGTACGTAAGCCGCATCGCCGCCCGCCGCAGACGCCCGCACATGCCGCTGTCCGCTCTCGGGCGGGAGTGCCGTGCGGTGTCGTTGTAGTCGTGCGGTGTCGTGGTAGTGCGGTGCTGCTGGTTACCCGAGGTTAGTAACCGCCCTGCTTCCGCCGGCGGTTAGGCTTGCGGCGCTTCGGGTCCTCGTCAGCCATGGCCGGCTTGCTGGCTGTACTTCGCGAGCAGCTGCGAGGCCAGCATCGTGACGTCGGCGTCGACGTGGCCGCCCTGCGCGAGGTCGGTCAGCAGCTCGCGGACGTCATCGGGCAGCCAGGCGGCGGGAAGCGCCGCTTCCAGTACGCGCCGGACGATGGCCCGGTTCTGCGCGGTGTCTGCGTCGTCGGCCTCGCGTAGCTTCCCGGCCGCGATGTCGGTATCGGTGAAGTCGCGGGGGTCAGCCTGGTATTCCGGGTTGACCTCGGTCCACAGTGCTTTGGATGCGCGGGTCACCATGTCTTCGGTTACGCGAGATGCGCTCTGCTCAGCCACGCCTCTAGCCTTGCCCGCGCTGGGCTGCCGCTGCAACTGGGCGGGCCGGCGCCTCGCGCTCCGGTGTGATTGACCCGGCTCGGCCCCCGCCGGATACCGGCCGCCGCGTGCGCCGCGCGGGCCGGAACTGATCGTCGGCGGGACTTTGGCTTTCGCGCAGCCCCGCGCAGCTATCCGGAGCGCTAGGGTAGGTCAAGGAACAGGAGCGGTACGCGCAACGATGGCGCGCCTGTGAGGGGCCAGACGTCAGCCTGGCCTGTGAGCTGCAGCGATGGGCCAGGGCCAGCCCGTTGGGCATGATGATCATCCGTGTCCCTCCGCCTGCTCTACCTCATCTTCGTCCGGCTCTTTCCCATCGTCGTCCTGATAGGAAATCAGATCGCCGAATCGGCGCGGCGAATAGTTGTTGCCGGGGTGTGGGGGCGGGCACGCAGATCAGCCCGATCTGCACCGCACCGCACTCTCGGCTGGCTCCGGGTGTTCGGGCATTCAGGGGGCGGATACAGCCGCGCAGCGTGCGCGGGGCCGTGATAATTGAGGTAGCGCGCTCGAATGCCGCGCTGCGATCGGGTGCCGGCGACCGCGGTCGCCGGCACCCGATCGCTGGTTTGCTGGTTACTTGGTCAGAGTGAAGATGAAGTCGTACTCCGATCCGACGGGGTTGCCTCTGGCGTGGAGCAGCATGGAGCCTTCGGCGCCGGTGTATTCGCCGGTGCCGCCGGTGACGGCGAGCGTGGTGTCGGTGCCGTCGTCGTAGTAGGGGCCTTCGACCGTGATCTGGCCTCCAGGCAGGAAGGTTGTCCAGGCGCATTCCCATTCGGTCTTGCCGGTCGCGACCGTGCGGATGCAGTAGCCGTTGTCGGTGGCGATCTGCCGTGTGTCGGCGGCATTGTAGACCGGGTTGTGCCAGCCGAGCACGTCACCCAAGCTTGGGTTGGGCGGATGGAACTCTTGCACGGTGTCGGTGATCGCATGCTCGACGACATGAATGATCACCGGACGGTGTGAGGCGGTTGGCGAGCTGGTGCTCGCGAGGGCTGCGACGGGCGCGAGCACCAGAGCGATCACGGCCGCGGCGGCCGTGATGAGTTTCCTGTTTCGTGACATTCCTGCCTCCCACGTGAAGATCGGTACCGTCACCGACCTTAACGTCGATCATGGGGCGAGACACAGCGTCATCGCCCGATCCCGTCACAGGCAGCGGGCTTGCTGGCCGCGCGACCCGGCATGCCCCGACAGGCAGGTGCCTTGGCACGCGCCTCTCCTGGCTCCGAGACCAGCCGTTGGAACACAACGGCAGCCAGCGTGAGCTGAGCCGCGCGCCCGCGGGCTGGCGTCATAACGCCGACCGCGCGTGGCCAGTTGGCAGTGTTACGGCCATCTCGTGGCAGAACTGGTTCTGGGTGCCGAGGGGCGCCTCCCGGCACCCTCCCTGCCGAATCTGCTGTCACCTGTTGCGGATGTGCCTACGGCGGCGCCCAGGGTAACTCTGGCGGGGAACCTCATTCCTTACCCGGGACGGTGGTGCGCTCCCGGACGGCGACTATCCTCCGCCCGGCACCCGCCGCTCTTCCGCGGCCAGTCCCCACAGCCCCGCTGAACATCCCACCTGCGGGTAACCTTCACGAGACGTCAACAGGGGTTCACTCACGTTCGCCCATCACCCCCGGACGGCCGGACGCCGCCCCGGGGCCGGGAAGCTTCCGCTTCCCGCCGGTCTTCTCCTCGCCCGCGCCCCCGGATGGGACAAGGACCGCTTCGGCTTCCTCCCCGGGCCCCGCACCCGCAGTTACCCGCAGTTATCCGCAACGCACGCCAGGGCGGGAGAGGGGCCAGCGCGACTGGCCCGGGTACTGCTGCACCTACGGCATCAGCCGAACTTCCAGCAGTGCCTCCCACTTGAACTCATGCACCATCACGTCGCACGTATTCGGAGGTACTCTCCATCACCACCGCGGGCACCTGCCAGCAGCGCAGCCAGTCCGCCAGCACCTGCTTCTTGGTGGTGCCGAAGCCGCGGGTCTCTGGGCCCGCCGGGCCGGGTCCTTATCCGACGGCACCCGGATCGTCGCGACCAGCCCGGCCTTGCCGATGTCGATGCCGCACACCCGGTCCCGGTACAGCGGCTCGTCGGTCACCTTTACCACGCGTCCCTCCTCCCGCCCGTTCCCGGGCTGCTAGCCGACCAGGTGGTACCGCCCGGGGAACCGGGGGCGAGCGGAAGAAACTGACCCGCGTGCTCGAGCGCAACAGTGAACAGCCCCTAAATGGCAGGCTCCCGGCGTCAGGCTGAATCGCGGCCTGAACCGCACCAAGAGAGCAACGTCACGGGCGGTACCACAGCCATTTTCATGCCGGTACGGCGTCGCGCCAGTGGCATCAGGGGCTGAATCGAAACCAGTGCTAATTGACGGGCTCACCGGACCAAGGAGGCTCGACGTCGGCGGGCAACCACTCCCGAGTTTCACCCTCGCAGGGCGGGTTCGCCCGCCGGAGGACAACAGGGACTAATTGGCGACGATCTGATGGTTTGGTCGACGGCTGGTGCGGCGCCCGAGTGAGTGGTTCTATGCGTGCCCCCGACGGTGACCGGTGGCTCTGCTCACTGTGTCAGGGCGGGGCGAGCTGACCAGAGGGCGCCGGTGAACTGGTCGGTGTCCGCGCATGGTCGCATGTTCCGGGTGATCGCCATTAACGCTGTTGCAGCCGTTCGGCGAGGATGTTGGCCAGTTCGATCCGCACAGCTGGCTGGGTGGCGACTAGCCATTGGAAGTCGTCGCTGCTGAGCCTGAGGAGGCGGCCGTCTTCGGCGCACCGGACGGTGGCCGTCCGGGTGTAGCCGTAGCCGCCTCCCCAGTCGCGGGCGGCGAGTTCGCCGAAATGCTCGCCCGGGCCGAGGACGCGGATCGGCCGGTCATTGATGAAGACCTCGTAGCGGCCGGACAGCGCGATGTAGAAGAACCGGTCCGCATCCCACCGGCGGATCACCTCCTCACCAGCGGCCACCTCCAGGTAGGTGCCGCGGGCGCGGACGGCGTCAATGACCGAAGGGGGCATGCTGGCGAGCAGAGGCATGGTCTCCAGCACGTCGGTGCCGCGCTTCCCGCCCCGATTCCCGAGGACGTCCGCCCGGGAATCGGTGGGGACACTCACGGTCCGCGGCACGTCCGCAGGGGCTGGCGCGTGGGCGAAGTGCTCGATAACCCGCCGGATGTGATCTTCGGAGCTGGTTGGGTTGAGGACGCACAGCCGGATGGCGTGCCGGCCGGCCAGGCGGGTGGTGGACACGAACGCGTCCCCCGTGTGTTCCAGGGCGTCAGCGAGCGCGATCCCGCGGCGTTCGGTCTCGGCTTCGTCGCAGCCCGGCCATTCCCGGCGGAAGCACACGATGCCCAGTGTCGCCGGTGCCATGAGGGTGAGCTCCGCCTGGTCCCGGACCAGTTCTTCGGCGTAGGCGGCCAGTTCCATGTCGCGGTCGATGGCGGCGCGGAACGCGGCCAGGCCGAAGGCCTGCACGGACATCCAGACCTTCAGCGCCCGGAAGCCCCGGGACAGCTGCAGCCCCCAATCGCCCAGGTTGACCTCCCCGGTAGCGGGGAGGTCAAGGTAGTCCGGGTGGATAGCGAAGGTGCGGGCGAGACGGGCGCCGTCGCGGACCAGGACACCGCCGCACTCGAACGGCTGGAAGAGCCACTTGTGCGGGTCGACGGTCACCGAGTCGGCTCGCTCGATGCCGGCCAGCAGCGTCCGGCCCTTGGGGGTGAGCGCCGCGAAGCCGCCGTAGGCCGCATCAACGTGCAGCCACAGCCTCTCGGCAGCGCAGACATCGGCCAGGCCGGCCAGGGGGTCGACGGCGCCCGTGCTGGTCGACCCGGCGCCAGCGCACACGGCGATGGGAACCCGCCCGGCCCGGCGGTCAGAGGCGGCAGCAGCGGCCACAGTTTCCGGCTGCAGCCGCCAATGATCATCGGTCGGCAGTACCCGCACCTGGTGGGAGCGCAGGCCCATGGCGCGCGCGGTCCGGGCGAGCGAGGAGTGGCCCTGGTCCGACACGTACACCACGCTATCTTCCGACGCCCCCCCGGCGGCCTCACGGGCGACCAGCAGCGCCGTGAGGTTCGCCGCCGAACCACCGCTTACCAGCACCCCCGCCGTGCCCTCCGGCATCCCCAGCCAGCTGCGGAACCAGTCGATAACCTCCAACTCGATCTGGGTCCCGGCGGGCGACTCCATCCACGCCCAGGGAGTCACATTGGCCGCAGCCGCTATCAGCTCCGCCACCGCCGCCGGCCAAGTGGTGAAGTAGGGGATGAACGCGAAGTACCCGGGATGATTGGTCCCGGTCGCGTACGGCAGCACATCCTCGATCACCCGTGCCAGGACCGCGTCCAGGCCACCCCCCTGCTCAGGGGCCGGGCCACCCAGCCGGTCCCGCATCACCGCCGGGCTGGCGCGCCGCAGCACCGGCTCGGCCTCCGGGTCCGCCAGCCGGGCCACCAGCGCATCCACCGCCGCATACCCGGTGCGCCGCATCGCCTCCACATCCATTGCCAGCGGATGATCCACCATGACTTCCTCCCACGGCCGGTCACCACATGGCAGGCGCGCGTCCTCTACTGACGGCCGGGGTCGCCTGC
Organism: uncultured Actinomycetota bacterium; assembly: GCA_963808615.1. Classification (GTDB taxonomy): domain Bacteria; phylum Actinomycetota; class Actinomycetes; order Streptosporangiales; family Streptosporangiaceae; genus Palsa-504. The sequence continues at coordinate 401,914 of CAWEGV010000012.1, read as the reverse complement.
CACCCGCCCGCGGGGGCGGGATGGTGCTCTCTCTTACAGGTACCCAAGCTCGCCCGCGGCGTGAACCACCTGGCGGAAGCCATTGTTCCGCGTTTGTGGCCTGGCGGGTGCCCCATGCGTGGACGGCGCTCGCGCAGGTGACGGCGCACAGAACAGCCAGGTCTGGACGCAGCTAGCCTTGATCGAAATCCAGCCGGTACCTGCCCAGATCGGCGGGTCGGTGCGCGGTTATCTGGGGATCTTTTCGTGTTGTTGGCCGCCCTCGGCAGTTCTGGTTATGGCCCAATGGACGGTCAGCCGAGCCGTATATTTATACATCGCCGCGCTTGAGGTGAATGTCTGTCCGCATCTGCCGCGATGAGGGATGTCAGGTGGCATCATGCGCGGCTGATCCGTACCGCCGCAGACACCCTTGACCGACGTTTATTGCAGGGAGTCGGCAGTGCCTGCCCTTCAACCCGTCCACTCTTCCACGACGCTCAGATCGACGAACTCCGGGGAGCCGTCGAGTACATCGGCCATCGTTTCCCTAGCGAGCTTCAGCCTTTCCTCGCGTTGCGGGTCCCGCTCGCGTGCACGTGCCTGCTCCTCGCTGTCGAACACGACCAGGACGTAGACCTGGCCCGGATCCTTCTGGTCGTGCATGATGAGCGTTCGTACCAGGCCGGAACCGGGCTGCTCGGCTGCCTTGATCTGCTCGTTCATCTGGGTCATGTCCTTGCCCGGCTTCAACCGCATCTTGACGAGCTGTGCCCACATATCCATCTCCTCCCCCGGGCCTAGCCGTCTTCCGGGACGGCCAGGGCAGACGTTAGTAAGGGGTGATCTTTCCAGAGCGCCATCCCCTTGGCCATCCCGAGTTTGCCGTAGCAGCTGAACAGGCCCTGATCGGACGCAGCTTCTGCCGCGTATCGCCGCCAGGCCCGGCATGATGTAGTCGGCTTCGCGGCCGGGTGCCGTATCGAAGAGCACCTCGCGCAGCGACCAACGGAGGCCTCAAGTGGATCCGTCACACCGGACCATCCCGAGGTTGGTCCCAAGGCTACGCCGACCTACCCATCACACTGAGTGACGGGGAAGGTCGGGGAGAACGCTCACCGAGCCGCCGTTCGGGGCGGGTGGCGTCGGAAGCGGGACGATCGTGAGTGCCGCGCATAATTGGGAACTGGCGAGTAGAACCTGCATACCGTGGCTGCCACCTGTGCCGTCTATCTCTGCACGTCCACGGCCCTAAATCTCTTCGTCGAAGGCACCGGAGAATAGGCGGAGATCTTCGTCAGTCCGTATTGTGCGTCTCAGCTCATGATGTGTTCGGGAGCCGTCTGGGAGACCGCCACATGGTGGTGTGGTTTGAATCCTGCCCTAGCGCGGCGCGTGGCCCGTCCCCGATCAGTCGCCCCTACCCAGACACCGGCAAGGACCCCACGGTCAGATGCCATCGCCGTCATTGCTGGATCCCAATCAACTACCCACGGGCGGTCTGGATGACTAGCTGGTGCTGGGTGAGCGACGCCCAGGTCGCCGAGACGAGCTATACCGCCTTCAACTCGCGCAAGGGGCAGGCAGTCGCCGCCGGGCTGATCGTCCGCCGGGTTAAGACTTCAGCCCTGGAGCAGGGCGAACTGTTACCGGCCGCTGTCACGCGGTAATTCACCGACAGGGCCTCCTGGCAGCTACCCGGACCGGACTTCCACCGGCAGGCGACGACGAGCTTACGAACAGCAAGATCCACCATGGCATTACGTCACGGTGTCACCTCCTGCTCTGCTGGGCGCACGAGAAAACCTCAATCCAGTCTGGCTGACGCATAGCCGCCAGAAGGGCTTAGCGAGGTGTTTCTGGTTTGGTTGCGTTTTCTTGGTATGCCGCTGGTGGAGAAGGTGCCCGAAACAGAACTTCCGGAGAGCGATCATCGCGCAAGCCCGTTACTCAGCGTTCCGTAAGACGCTTTCCCATAAGATCACTGGGCATACCGAACGCCCATTAGGTACTTGTCAGGCAGGTCGATTGAGGAGCCGTGCAGTGCGCTCAGAACATAGCGTCATGAGCGTCTTCGGCATGCCTACTTCGAGGGTCGCGCACATGTGGGTCGGTTAACGTCGCGTTGAGCGGCCAGGCGCGCCGCTGTTTGGCGTTTGGAGTGGCGGGTCGGGTCATTCGGCGCGGAGGGCTTGGGCGGCAGGTAGGCGGACGGCTAGGGTGGCCGGCGGGAGGGCGCCGGCGGCCGCGAGTGCCAGGCCGGCGAGGGACAGGACCGCGATTTCCCAGCCGCTGTATACGTTCAGGAAGCTGGGCGGCGTGCTGTTGCCGGCGAAGTAGGCCATCTGGGGGATCAGGCCGTGGTGCAGCGCGATCCCCGCGACGACGCCGATCATGCCGGCGGCCAGTCCGGTGCCCGCTACCCAGCAGGTCATCATGGTGACAGCCTGCCGGGGTGTCATGCCGACTGCCTTGCAGATTCCCAGGTCGTGCACGCGTTCCCTGATCTGCAGAACGACGGTGCTCACCACGCCCAGCGCCGCCGCGACCGCCAGCAGCAAGACGAGCGTGCCGGTCAGGGTGATCGCATACGGGAAGGGTGATCCGGTGGTGTCGCGTTGCCCGGTGGAGAAGCCATCGGGCAGGTCCGCGCCGATCTCGTGCGCGTAGGCGAACGGATTGGCGTCCGGCCGGAGCCCGATCGCATACAGGTCGGGCGCGAGCTCCCGGCCGGCATGGGTCAGGGTCTGGAGGTCGGTGAGCATGGTGAGGCCGGCGTTGTCGGTGTCGAAGACGTCGCCGACGATCCGGACCGGGATCTGCTGGCCGGCCAGCGTGATCGTGATGGTGTCGCCGACCTTCGTGCCCGTCGCGGTGAGGAAGCCGAGTGGGACGTCGGCCTGGCCCGGTCCGGTGTACCAGTGCCCGCTGACCATGGGGTAGCCGATCCAGCTCGCGGCGCCGCGGAAGGCGGTCACCGGAACCTGTTCCGTCGGCCCGCGCACGGTCACTTGGACTTGTGCCACGCCGGCGTAGTGGAGGGTGGCCGGCTGGGCGCGGATCGCTGCCTCGGCGACGGCTTGCTGATGAGCGCTCAACGGCCGTGGTGCCTGTTGCCGGGTCTGCGGGTTCTGCGGGTTGGCGGTCGGCGGGGTGGAGACGAAACTCTGCCAGGTCGGCACCAGGGTCAGGCCGTTCTCGATGCGGGGCAGGGATGTGCTCAGTCCGGCGCCGAACGTTACCGCGAGGGCACCGAGCAGCACCACGATCAGTGTCGCGGCGGTGCGGGCGGGGCGGGTGAACGGGGCGGCGAGTCCCGCCGTCACCGGCCGGGGCAGCGGCAGCGCGCCGATCAGCCGGTATGCGGCCTTGCCGCGGCTGGGCCTGGGCGCGTGCCCGGCGGCGAGCGCCGCGGTCGCGGTGAGCCGGCCAGCACGCAGCGCAGGAGGTAGCGCGGCGAGGCCGGTCAGCACGCACAGCGCCGCCGGCGCGCCGACGGCCAGCCACGCGGGCAGCCCGCCGAGGGTCCCGACTCCGTATGCGGCTGCGGCGCCGGAGAGCACGAGCCGCCCGGCCGTGGCCACGCCGAGCACCGCGCCGGCCGCGCATCCGGCAGCGGCGGGCGCGACGGCCTGGGTCGCGTAGACGGCCACGACCTGTCCCGGTGTGAAGCCGATCGACTTCAGGACGCCGATCCGTCCGTACCCGGCCACCACCGAACCGCTGATCACGCCGGCGACGATCAGCAGCGACATGACCAGGCCGATGACGCCGATCGCGATGATGAACGGCAGGAATGGCGCGATCGACGACTGCTCGGCGGATCTGAGGGGCAGGTAAGACTGCGTCCCGGTCACCGTGCCGGCCGGCAGCGCCGTCGTCACCGCCAAGCCGTCAGCGTTGAGCTGCGCGGCGGTAGCGGAGGCACGGAACCGGTACAGCATCTGCGCGCTGCGCGGTGCGCCTGGTGCTTGGAGCCTTTCGATTTCGGCCGGGAGCACCCAGGCGTCGGCGGACTCGGTGATCGAGGTGCCGAAGCCGACCACGGTGAGCTCGGGGTTGCCCGGCACGCCGGTCACCGTGACCGTGGCGCCCAGCGGGATGAACTGGGCGCCGCCGGGCCAGGTGCTGCCAAGCACGATCTGGCCGGGCCGGCGCGGCCAGTGACCCGACTGCAGGATGATGTCATCGACCGGTCCGCCCGGCGAGGCCCGCCCGGCGACCGTCTCGGTGAACGGCAGCGGCTCGCCGCCCCTGGGCCCGCCCGACACGGACGCGTCGACGGCCACCTCGGCGAACGGCCCGGCCGCGGCGGTGACCTGCGGGAGCTTGGCGGCGGCGGCCAGCTCGGCTGCGGTGGCCCTGGCCGGGTCGACGGTCACCGTCAGGTGCGCGCCGCGCTGTGCCGCGAACGCCTTATCGAACGGGCCGTCGGAGTCCACGATCAGGGCGGCTGCGAGCACGCAGGCGGTAGTGGTGATCAGCAACACCACGGCGATCACGATCGTGTGCACCCTACGCCGTGCGAGCCCGCCGACCGCCGTGAAGACTGGCGCCGTCGTCACGGCCGTACCCCACTGGCGGCGCGCGTGTCACCGGTGATCCGCCCGTCCGTCAGCGTCACTATCCGATGCGCGTAGCGTCCGGCCAGGGCGGCGCTGTGGGTGACCAGCACAAGGGTTTGGCCGGAGGAGTTGAGGTCCTGGAGCAGCTCGCCTATCTCCTCGCCCGTGGCGGTGTCCACCGCACCAGTTGGCTCGTCGGCAAGCAGCAGCGCCGGCCGGTTCACCAGCGCGCGGGCGATCGCCACCCGCTGCCGTTCCCCGCCGGACAGGCGTGCCGGGTAGGTGTCTTTGTGCTGCTCGATCCTGAGCGCGGCGAGCAGCTCCGCTGCCCTGGCCCGGGCTGTGGAGCGGCGCATCCCGGCCAGCTGCGCAGGCAGCAGCACGTTACCAGTGACGGTGAGGTCGTCCAGGAGGTTGAAGAACTGGAAGATCATGCCGACCTGAGTGCGGCGGAACCTGGCCAGGCGGGTCTCGCTGAGGGCATCGATCCGCTGCCCTGCCACGGTGATGGTGCCGCTCGTGGGCCGGTCCAGCCCGGCGATCAGGTTCAGCAGCGTCGATTTCCCGCTGCCCGACGGGCCCATCACCGCCACCGCCTCGCCCGCGGCCACGGTCACGCTCACCTCGTCCAGGGCAGGCGGGCCGCTGCCCGGGTACCGCTTGATCACGCAGCTGACCTGGATCACGATGTCTGTCACCTGGCCGATGCTGCCGCGCGCCGGGCCCGCTGCGCATCGGGCCGCCGGGTACATTTCGCGACGGCGCCGGTATCCCCCGGGCGTACGCCCGCAGGCTAGTACCCGAGCGCAGGCCGCAAGATTACGATCGGTCCATGAACTGGCTAGCGCTGGTGGTGATCGCCGCGGTCGTGGCGGCGTCGGCTGTCGTGTTGCGCCGCTGGCCGCTGCCTGCGCTCGGCCTGCTGCTGGCCGGCTCGATCGCCATGCGCGGATACGGCCTGCAGCTCCGGCTCGCCGCGACCCTGCTGCCGATCGTGCTGACCGGACTGGCGGTCTGCTACATCGCAGCCACCCGGGCGCTCTGGCGCTCGGTCATCGCGGCCGCCGTGACTATCGCCGTACAGGTGTACGTAATCGAGGGCGGCACCTTCGGGTTCTACCAGCTCACCGCGCGCCCGGCCAGCCCGCTCGCGGTCTCGCAGACGGTGACCGCGGTCCTGGCCGTCTTTGTCGGCTGGCTAGCGGGCCACTCCATCCGGCAGGGCCACGTCCACGCCGAGACGTCGCGTGCCCAGGCCGAACTCCAGGCCGCTACCGCCGAGCGGCTGCGAATAGCCCGTGAGCTGCACGACATCATCGCGCACAGCATAGGCGTCATCGCCATCCAGGCCGGCGTCGGGAGCCGCGTCATCGACACTCAGCCCGCAGAAGCGCGAAACGCGCTTACCGCGATCGAGGCCACCAGCCGCGAAACGCTGGCCGGCCTGCGGCGGATGCTGGGTGTCCTGCGCAGCACCTCGGAACCCGGCCATGACCCGGTTCCAGGCCTGGCTGGGCTCGACCAGCTTGCCGCTACCAGCAGGAACGCCGGCGTGCGGGTCGACCTGCAATGGCGCGGACAGCGGCAGCCTATTCCGCCCGACGTGGACCTGTCCGCCTACCGGATCATCCAGGAGGCGGTCACCAATGTGATCAGGCACGCCGGCGCGGACCACTGCAAGGTGCTGATCGACCAGGACGACCGAGAGCTTTCGATCGAGATAACCGACAACGGCCGCGGCGGCGTCATAGCGGGTCCCGGATACGGCATCGTCGGCATGCGCGAGCGGGCCGGGCTGCTTGGCGGCCAGCTCGCCGCGGGACCGCGGCCAGGCGGTGGTTTCCGGGTCGCGGCCAGGCTGCCGGTTCCCACCGCGTCATGACGATCCGGGTTGAGCTCGCCGATGACCAGCCACTAGTACGTGCCGGGCTGCGGGTGCTCATCGCCGATACCCCCGATATCGAGGTCACCGCCGAGGCCGCTAACGGCACCGACGCGGTCCGGCTAGCGCGCGAAAGCCGGCCCGACGTTGTGCTGATGGACATCCGCATGCCCGGCATGGACGGGATCGAAGCCACCCAGCTGATCACGGCGGGCGACTGCCCGGCACGCGTCATCATCCTCACCACATTCGACGATGACGACAACGTCTACCGCGCGCTGCAGGCCGGCGCGAGCGGATTCCTGGTCAAGGACATGCCGCTGGAGGACATCCTCGCCGCCGTCCGCGTCGTCGCCGCTGGCGACGCGCTCATCGCCCCCAGCGTCACCCGGCGGCTTATAGAAGACTTCGCCCGCCCGCGGAAAGCACGGAAACCCGAGGCTATCGATGGCATCACGGGGCGCGAACGCGAAGTGCTGACTCTCGTCGCGCAGGGCAACTCCAACAGCGAGATCGCCGCAAAGCTCGTCATCAGCGACGCGACCGCCAAAGCGCACGTCGCCCGGCTGCTCGCCAAGCTCCGTGCCCGCGACCGGGTGCAGCTCGTCATCATCGCCTACCACGCAGGCCTGGTAGCGCCATCCGGAGACCACAGATAGCTGCGCAGATCCGCCAGGGTCGCCAGGAACTATCCAGTCACACGTCATCACCAGCAGAGGGATCTAAGCCATTCAGCAAGTTGGAATATCCCGGATTACCAGTAACGAACGGGCCGGTCTCGGGGGCATGTCCGACGCGGCCCACCGCGATCTCCACCGCTGAGGCCTACGTCACGACATCACCACCGCACCACCGATGCGACCGTATCGGGGATGTAGACCAGCATCTGCAAGCACCGGACAATCCACATGTACAGCCTCGCATGAACGAAGCGCCCCCACCGAAACCGCGCCGAACGACCGCCGATATGCGCCACTCCTCGCCTTAGCCAGCATCGGCCGCATGCCGCGCCGATCGGCGGATCTCGCGCGACGGCCGCGGCCAGCGATCATCACGTAGCGCGACCGACGTTGCGGAGCGTGAGCGAACCGAACGATTACGAGCGCGAGGTGAAGTGGCAGGATTGCGACGGTCGAGCGCGCCGATCAATCCGTTATGGTGCGTCTCCGGCTTCCGCACTTTACTAGCAGGACGATCGGCGGAGCGCTCGTCGCGGTATCTCCCGGGGAGAATGTCCGCCCGATTCCCGCCGGGCCCGCCTGGCATCTTTCCCAGGGAGCCTGTCGTATCCGGCGGTGCGCCGATCGTCGCATCCGTGAGGGGAAGCGACGGTGGCTGAGCAGGAGGAGGTGCACCGCGCGGTGCTGACTGAAGACACGAAGCAGGCAGCCTACCGGGCGCTGCAGGATCGCGTCCTGAACGGAGCGGGCAGGGCGTCGCCGGAGCAATGGGCTCCGTGGCCTGCCAGGCGCCCCGGCGACCGGCCCGGCCGGCATCATCCTGGCCAGCCCGGTGGAGGCGAACGCCACGCCGGACACGGTCCGCCAGGGCAGCGATACACCGGCGGCAGACAGCAGCCGCCGCTGCGCCGCCGACCAGCGACGCAACCTCCGCCGCAACGGCCACTCCCAGCCAGGACACGCGCAGCCCGACGGATCGGAACTCACAGTCATCGCGCATCTCGAGGATTCCCTCGTCGGCCATGCATCTCAGCATTTCCACGAGTGCCAGGCCCATTGGCCGCCCCTAGGGCCGCGCCCAGGAGAAGGGCCAGCCACGTCGAAGTCCAGCCAGTCGGCCATCCGTTCCCTGAACGGAAACAGAACCTCGTCAGGAACCTTGCTCATCGACGCCTCTCCACGGCCTGATCACCAAGCAAGCCGACCCGATCGAGCACAGTCAGCCGATTTGGAGCGCGATCTTGCCTCGGGTGTGCCGGGCAGCGACCCGCGCCAGCGCCTCGCGGGCCTGGTCGAGCGGCAGTACCGTTTCGGCCTGCGGGCGGAGTTTGCCGGCATCGACGAGGGCGGCCAGTTGCTCAAGCCGCGGCCCGCCGCGGTGGGCAGCGAATGATTCGCCGGTGATGCCCCGCTCCAGCTGAAGGGGAGTGCCTTGCAGGACGATGGAAATCGCCTGGCCGCCGTCGCGGACCGCACCGAGGGCCTGATCGCGGATCTGCCCGCCAGCGCCGTCGAACAGCAGGTCGACGCCGCCAGGAACCACGGCACGCACCTGTTGGGCCCAGTCGGCGGCGCGGTAGTCAAAGACCTCGCTGGCAGCCAGGCTCAGCAGGTAATCATGGTTGGGCGGGCTGGCCACGGCCACCACGCGGGCGCCCACGGCCGCCGCGATCTGCACAGCGGCGCTGCCCACGCCGCCCGCGGCGGCGGTGATGAGCACGGTTTCCCCGGCCTGTAGCCGCCCCCGGTCGATCAGGCCTCGTACGCGGTGCCGGCGCCGATGACCAGCCCGGCCGCCTCCACGAAGTTCGCTGTGCCGGGCATCGGGGCCAGCCGGTCCGCCGAGGCGAGCGCCAGTTCGGCGAACCCGCCTCCGGCCGGGAACAGCGCCGCGTACACCCGCTCGCCAGGCTGGACGCCAGCCCCGTCGCCGACCGTTTCGACCACGCCGGCGACTTCCTGACCAGGGACAAACGGCAACGCCAGCCCCGGAAAACCGCCGCCGAGGAAACCGACGTCCCACGGGCCGACACCCGCGCCGTGGACTCTGATCAACGCCTGGCCCGCCGCGGGTGCCGGGTCTGGCAGTTCACCGAGTTCGACGCTGTCGATCCCGCTCAGCTGCCGTGCCAGCGCTGCTCTCATAGCTTCGGTCTCCTGACAAGTGCCGCTGCCGCCACCGGGTGACGGCACATGACACGGACCACCCTGACACGCCCGGTCAACGCGGCTTTGCGAGGCTCCCATTAGTGGTGCGCCACTGCGTCAATCAGCGCGGTATATGTGGCGGATTACCCGCTATGGGTGACGAGGGATGACACGGTAGCAGAATGGGCCCGGGAGCCGCGGTTCCCCGCCGCGGCGGGCGGCCTTGCTGGTCCATTCGGCGTTCACTGACCTCGTAACATCAACGAGCCGGGTCGCAGCTGCTCCCGCGCAGATTACCCAGATCTGCTCGGCCGTAATCTTGATGCAACTCCAGCCAAACCCGCCCAGAACGGCGGTTCGCGCAGCTACGCTCGCGCAAGGTTGGTCACGCTGGGTGAGCAGGTGCCGGGCAGCGTCCCGGTGCAACACAAGATCCAGAAGCGATCCTGCGATCCCCGGCACCCATGACGATCAAGCGGAATGATGCCCGGTGAGCGGGGTCAGGTGGCGCCTCAGCCGGTGAAGCGGTACCGGGTCTGGCTGTAGGGGTTCTTGCCGAACGCGAGGACCTTCGCCGCAGCGACGCCGAACACGAGCCCCAGGCGGCCAGCCGGATCGCGGAACCCGCCGTCGGTGACCTCGAAATCCCAGCCGAGCCTGGACTTCCACAGCGCCGCCAGCCGCTGCAGTCGCGCCGGATCGGTCACCAGGACGGCCGGTCCCTCGACCACCACGTCGAGCCCGGCCCGGAACCGGTTGGCGCCCGCCGCCAGGACGCAGCCGGGATTGGCCTGCAGGTTCTTCGCCTTCTGCTCATGGGACCCGGCGCAAAAGTGCAGCGCCCCGTCCAGCCAGATCGCCGGCAGCGGCGTGACGTGCGGCCGCCCGTCGCGGCGCACGGTCGACAGCCAGAACATCTCGGTCTGCGACAGCACCTCGGCCACTTCGGTCCAGGGCCGGACCACAGCGCCCGGCTCGCTGAATCCCTCGTTCAGCTCCGCGGTCGGTTCGGTCTGGGGCATCGGCGCTCTCCTGTATCGGGTTCGTGCGCTTGCCCATCACCGGATAGACGCGACGCCAAGGCCGAACTCATCGCCGCATGGCGCAGGTCCCATGAACCCAGCCTCCCAGAACACCCCATCCGGGCGCCTCGCGAAGGGCCCAGCAAACGGCAGCCAGCCCGCGCATAGCGGCGGCTACTCGCGGCTCGGCGAGGCTCCCAGCAGCGACAACGCGTGATCAGATGTTCGCCTGAAATGCGGCAGCTGGATCGGCCGGCTGTGTGTTCATTCGCCAGGGTTGGTTGCCTGCCACGACCGGGTCCGGGGCGGTGTCGCAGCGACCGGGGACGCCTGCGGCTGGCGGCAGGTCCGCGCTTGCCCTGGCCGGCCATGGCTGGCGTTCTCGGGGTGGCCGGGCTGCTGCGACCAGGTCATGTGATGACCCGGTATGCCGTACAAGGTCCGCCAGTCCAGCTGCCGGACGGCCACGTCGGTGCAGCCAGCGTCCCGCAGCACGGCGGCGTAGCGGTCCGCGCCTTCGTCGACGATGCGCAGCCGGCCGCCGCGGCGCACGACCCGTGCTGCCTCGCGCAGCGCCTGTGCCCGCCCGCCGGCTTCCCGGATGTTGCTGAGCGCCAGGCTGCTGACCACCACGTCGAACGACGCGGACACAAACGGAAGGTCACGCGCGTCCGCGTCGACAAGCTCCACCCGGCCGTGCACGCCCTCGGCCGCCGCGTTGCGCTCAGCGGCGGCGCGGCTGTTGCCGCTCTGGTCGCGGCGACGCCACACGTCCGCTCCCACCGCCCGGCCGACGGGCAGCCGACGGGCCGCCAGCATCAGCACTGCGCCGCGGCCGCATCCCACATCCAGGACGTGCTCGTCGCCGCGCAGGCCCAGCTCATCCAGCAGCGGCGCCCAGATCGCGCGCTTGCCCGGCCCGGTGGAGTACAGGTAACTCGCCGCCAATCCCGCCGCCGCCACGCCGCCCACGCCAGCCAGCGCGGCGATGGCGGGCCTGCGATGGCGCGCCGACCAGGCGACGGTGCCCGCCAGCCCGGCCTCAATCGCGCCGAACACCGCCAGCCCGGTGAACCCGCCGTCGATGCCGTATCTGCCCCGCTGGCTGACGGGACCACCGCGTTCCCCGGCCGAGACCTCCGCGACTGGCTCCACGCCGCCAGTCTGCCAGCAATCATGACCGGCGCGGCGGTGCTTGCTTTCATGAGCTGAGCGCGATTCGCCAGACACGGCCGGCGCGATACAGGCCGCCGAATTTTTGCTGCCCAAGCCACGCTGCGTGTGATGGCGCGGCGAATATATATCGTCCGCAGCTGTGCGTGACCTCGGGCTGCCGTTGCGCCGGGGTTTGCCGTGACGCCAGCGAATTCCCCGCCGCGCACCGGGCGGCGATCCGCCCGGGATTACCGGGCTGGCTGTTATTGAGAACCTTGCGCCTCCCGCAAGGACTCAATCTCTTGGCTACTGAGCAGCCGGGTGAACTTGCCCTGGGTGAACACAGTACGCGGTGCTGGCCGCAGCAGCCCTCCATGGCGGGACCGAACCGGACCTGCTTGATCAGGTCGCCTGGTGGCAGGCCGACGACTTCTAGCGGTATGCCCTATTCGCGGCGGCCGTCTGCATCCGCGCCGCCGCCCGCCGGGCGAGCGTGCCGGTGCGCCGGGGCCGCCAGGACCTGGCCCGGCGCCCGGGCCGCCCCGCGCCATAACGACCAGTTCGGGACGCAGCCGAAGCGGTCATCTGACGGTGGGGCGGCCGATCATAACGGTGGCTCTTCGAGCGTGCCCGCGGCCGGCGTTGATGAGGGGACGTGGCCGATCCGGCATTCTCAGTCGTTACCTCGGTCGTATATTGAGTCGGCGTTTGGGCGGGTGAGCGCCTAGGCTGCTGGGGTGGGCACGGCAGGGTCGCGGCGGCCGGAACTGGCCGATGTCGCGCGGCTGGCGCGGCGGCTGGTGTACCGGGCGGTGGATGCCGCACGCACCGAGGACAAGCCGCTTCGGCGGCAGCTGCTGGACCACCTGGGCGCGGATGCCGGTGGCCTGCCGTCTGTGTCGGGGTCGTGGCCGACGTATCAGCATGTGAACCTGCAGGCCGGGCTGGAGGCCTGGCTGGCCGGGCCGGGCCGGCGGTTCGAGCTGGTGGGGATCGCGGGCGCCATGCGGGGCATGGATTACGGGATCGGCTTGCTGATCGCTGACCCGGCAGGCCACGGGCTTGGTTCGGGCGGCGTGACGACGGTCGCGCTGCCGGCGGGACCCGGCGGGGTGACGCGCAGCTGCGTGCAGCACGGCCTGTACCTTGTCGATGACAACGGTGCCCGGCTCGCGCTGCTGGTGCACGCGCGCGAGCACGGCCCGTTTGCCGAGCTGATCTTGGATGTCGCCGGGCCGGATGCCGACCGCATCACCAGCGCGCTGGAGGAGATCAGGCGGCTGGCCGGCGAGCGGAGCGTGTTCCGTGGCCAGGTGATTGCCGTCGGCGCGTGGCTGGAACCCAAGTTCGGCGGGCAGGTGCCGGTGACGTTCCTGGACCGGCCTGCCGTCGGCCGGTCCGATGTGATCTTGCCGGATGGCGTGCTGGAGGCCATCGAACGGCAGGTGCTCGGCGTGGCCCGGCACGCCGGGCGGCTGCGGGCGGCCGGCCAGCACCTCAAGCGCGGAGTGCTGCTGCACGGCGCGCCGGGGACGGGCAAGACGCACACCGTGCGCTATCTGCTGGGCCAGATGGACGGCGTGACGGCTATCATCCTGTCCGGCCCGGCGCTCAGCCGGATCGGGGAGGCCTGTTCGGTGGCGCGGGCGCTGCAGCCCTCCGTTGTCGTGCTGGAGGACGTGGACCTGATCGGCGAGGAGCGGCTGCCGCGGATGGGGCCGGTCATCGGACACCATCCGCTGCTATTCCAGCTGCTCAGCGAGATGGACGGGCTGGACCCCGACATCGACGTGACGTTCCTGCTCACCACGAACCGGCCCGAGATCCTTGAGCCCGCGCTCGCTGCCCGGCCGGGCCGGGTCGACCTGGCAGCCGAACTCCCGCTGCCCGACGCCGCCGCCCGACGGCGGCTCGTCCGGCTCTACCAAGGCGACGTGGTCCTGGACCTGACCGAGCCGGAGCGGATGATCGAGCGCACCGACGGAGTCACCGCCTCGTTCCTCAAGGAACTCATCCGCAAGGCGGCGCTACTCGCGTGCGAAGACGGCACCGGCAGCACGGCCGCAGATGGCGTCCGGGCCGCCACCCAGACCGCTCAGGCCGAGCCCATCCGGGTCACCGATGAGCATATGACGGCCGCCCTCGACCAGCTGCTCGACACCAAGAGCCAGCTCACCAGGGTGCTGCTGGGCGGCGGTCAGCCCGATGATGCCCTGCCAGGCCAAGCCCCGCACGGTCAGGCGCCGCGGCCGGGACCGCCGCTCCCGGCACGGCCGCCGCACCCAGCGGCCCAGTAGATGAGCACGCCCGCCGCCGAAGCCCGACTGCGCGCCTGCCGCCTCGCCCGATGCCGTGCCCGCATGGCCCTCTCGGGCCGGCCATCGCCGTCCTGACGGGGGCTGACCATCTGGCGAAAGGCACCCAGAGCGACCCAAGCGCCGCACCAATCAGGCGGATATTTCGCTGGCCGTGGAGTTGATCGTTAGTCCGAAGTTGCCGTAGCTCTCGGTAAGCATTGCATCCTGACCTGCCGTTCTGGTTAACCATGGGCACGGAATGTAGTCAGAATATTTGGCGTGTCGCAGTGAATTTCCCGGCACGTTCCCGTTAGGATTCTGCTATGACCCTCGTCGGCGGGAAAGTGCACGTAGTCAGAGTCAACAAAACCGGCTACGTCGACAAGCAGGGCCGCCGCAAGGACTACTCCTCGGCCTACCTGCGCCGCACCTACCGGGAGGCCGGCAAGGTCAAGAACGAGACCGTGGCCAACCTGTCCTCGCTGCCCGATCATGTCATCGACCTGATCGACGCCGGGCTGAAAGGCCAGCAGCTGGTCCCGGCCGCCGAGGCGGTCACCATCACCCGGTCGGTACCGCACGGCCACGTCGCCGCGGTGCACGCGATGGCCGCCAAGCTGGGCCTGCCCGCGCTGCTCGGCCCGGCGGGCCGGCCGCGGGACCTGGCCCTGGCGCTGATCATCTCCCGGGTGGTCAAGCCGGGCTCCAAGCTGGCCACCCTGGCCTGGTGGGCCGATACCGCGCCGGGCGCCGACCTGGGCGTGGACGGCACATCCACCGATGACATCTACGCCGCGATGGACTGGCTGGAAGACAGGCAGGACGCGATCGAGGCCGGGCTGGCCCGGCGGCACCTGGCCCCGGACGCGAACCCGGCGCGGATGGCGCTGTTCGACCTGTCCAGCTCCTGGCTGGAAGGCTCGCACTGCCCGCTGGCCGCCCGCGGGTACTCCCGGGACGGCAAGAAAGGCCGGCTGCAGATCGAGTACGGGCTGCTCACCGACCCGGCCGGACGGCCGGTCGCGGTCCGGGTGTTCCCCGGCAACACCGGCGACCCGGCCGCGTTCACCCAGATCGTCCAGGTGGTGCGCGACACGTTCAGGCTGGCCAAGATGGTCATGGTCGGCGACCGGGGCATGATCACCTCCGCCCGGATCGCCGCGCTGAACCAGCAGGAGGACGGCACCCCCCGCAGCGATCCCTGTGAATGGATCACCGCGCTGCGCGCCCCGGCCATCAAGAAGCTGATGGCCGACGGCGGCCCGCTGCAGCTGTCCCTGTTCGACCAGCAGGACCTGGCCGAGATCACCAGCCCGGATTTCCCCGGCGAGCGGCTGGTCGCCTGCCGCAACCCGGTGCTGGCCGCCGACCGCGCCCGCAAGCGCGAGGACCTGCTCCAAGCGACCGAGAAGCTGCTCGCCCCCATCATCGCCCGCGTCCAGGCCGGGCGGCTCACCGGCGCCGGGCCGATCGGGGTCGAGGCCGGCAAAGTGATCAGCAAATACAAGACCGCCAAGCACTTCGACGTGGCGATCACCGATACCTGCCTGGCCGTGGCCCGCAAGCAGGACCAGACCGACGCCGAAGCCGCCCTGGACGGGTTCTACGTGCTGCGCACCCCGGTGGCCGCCAGCGAACTGGACGCCCCTGCCGTGGTGACCGCCTACAAGTACCTCAGATACGCCGAGCGGGACTTCCGGCACATCAAATCCGACGACCTGGACCTGCGCCCGGTCTACCACCGGCTCGAGGAACGCGTCCGGGCCCACGTGCTGATCTGCATGCTCGCCTGCTACCTGACCTGGCATCTGCGCCGCGCTCTGGCACCGCTGACCTTCACCGACGAAAACCCGCCCGCGCAGGACAACCCGGTCGCCCCCGCCCAGCGCTCCGCCCGGGCCCAGGCCAAGGCCTCATACCAGTACGACCAGGCCGGCCAGCCCTACTACAGCTTCCGCGGCCTGCTGGACCATCTGGCCACCTTGACCCGTAACCAGGTCCGGTTCGCCGGCGCCCAGGACACCGTGCCGATGCTCACCGAGCCGACCAGCACCCAGCGAGAAGCCTTCCACCTCCTCCGCGCCCCGATCCCGCTCACCTTGAAGTAGCCAGAACGCCACCAGGGCAGCCCGGCAAAACACCAGGTCAAACCGGGGAAATGCCTACCCAATAAGCCGTAACTTCGGGCTAGCGGCCGACCCGGTGCCGCCGCGAGCGAGCGACATGACCGCACGCGCCGCCACAGGGGGCTGGGCGCTAGTGTCCGGGACGCAGATCCCATCCCCCGCCTGCGGCAGCATCGAGTGTCCAGCCCGGCAGGCAGCGGAATCCGCGTCGCTGCCGCCGGGTTGTAGCCGCCATGACGACCACTGAGCAGGCGGGCGGCGCGAGCCCGGTCGACTTCGCGGCCTTCGGCGATTACGGCGACTTCAGGCGGAAGCAGCCCCAGCCGGCGACCGGGGAGTTCGTGCGGCCCGCCTATCCGTTCCGCGGCCGGATCACCGCGGATGGCGCCAGCGGGTACCGGGCCGTGGCGGGCCGGTACCACCTGTACATCTCCTGGGCCTGCCCGTGGGCGCACCGGACCGCGATCGTGCGCAGGCTGCTCGGCCTTGAGCAGGCCATCTCGCTGTCAGCGGTTGACCCGGTCAGGGACGGCCGCGGCTGGGCGTTCCGCGAGGGTCCCGGGCACTCGCTGGACCCGGTCAACGGGTTCTCGCTGCTGCGCGAGGCCTACGAGGCGACCGAGCCCGGCTACGACGGGCACATCTCCGTCCCCGTGCTGTGGGACCGGGAGACCGGCCGGATCATCAGCAACAACTTCCCCGACATCACGATCGACCTGGACACCCAATTCGGCGCGTTCTCCAACGGCATGGACCTGTACCCGCAGGCCCTGCGGCCCGAGATCGACGCGATCAACGGCGTCGTCTACGAGACCGTGAACAACGGCGTGTACCGCTCGGGCATGGCCACCTCCCAGGAGGCTTACCACGACGCGGCGTCGAGGGTCTTCGCCACCCTGAACGATCTGGAGCAGCGCCTGGCCGGCCGCCGGTACCTGCTCGGTGACGCGATCACCGAGGCCGACGTCAGGCTCTGGGTGACCCTGGCCCGGTTTGACGCGGTCTACCACTACCACTTCAAGGTCAACCTGCGGCGGCTGACCGACTACCCGAACCTGTGGGGCTACGCGCGCGACCTGTACTCGCTGCCCGCCTTCCGGGACACAACGAACTTCGACCACATCAAGCGGCACTACTACACCACGCATCCGCACATCAACCCGACCAGAATCGTCCCCGACGGCCCGCTACTGGACTGGACCGCGCCGCATAACCGCGTCCGGTCCTGATCCGGGCCGCCAGCGGCGGCGTCGGAGTAGGCATATCGTGTCTTTCATGCCTGACCGGCCGCCTGATGCTGCGTGGCTGAAGCTGGGTGCACAGCCAGGGATTTGCGGAGCTTGCAGGAACGCGAAGCTCAACGAGACACGGCGGGGCACCGCCTACCTTCGCTGCACGCGTGCCGAATGGGACACTGCCCTATCCCGCTACCCGCGTCTCCCTGTGACGCAGTGCACGGGATTTGAGCTGCGCGAGGGGAAGCCCTAACGCCGCGCAACCCGCGCCCCGCGTTCCCACGGGAAGGCTGAACGCGCATGTCGCGATGTCCTCATAGACCACATTGGTGCGCACGCCGCGGCCTCAGGCCGCTGGGTGAGATTCATCTCCGCTCGCAGCACAATTCACCGTCAGCGCTCGCGTGCTGCCGGCCGCGAACAGATCATCCCCGTCTGCACGCCGCTGCCGATGAGCGCCGAGGGCCTCACGACCGCCCAGATCGAATCCTCTGTGACGAAACTTGGGGACCCCGGCTGGGCGCGCGGCAGCGCCGGCGGAGCCGGCTTTGGCGGCGCGCCGGTGATGGCCAGGATGGTTCAGGCTGCGGGCTGCTGGTCAGGGCCGGCGGTGGGCGGGGAGCCGTCGCTGGGCGGGGAGCCGTCGCCGGGCGGGATGAGGGTGACCTGGTAGCCGAGCCGGGCCAGGGCCTGCTGGTGGTGGCGGATGAGGTGCTCGCGGTCGCGGCGGTCCCGCTGCTCGTAGTAGTCCTCGCCGGCCTCGGCGTAGTCCTCGCCGCGGCTGAGGACCGCCCAGGTGATGCAGATCAAGGTGTGCGCCACGGCGACGGCTGCTTTCTTCTCATGGCCCTTGCCCAACCGGCGGGCCAGGCGGCGGAACCGGGCGCCGGGCCGGGTCCGGGTGCGGGCGGTGGCCCAGGCCGCCTCGACCATCGCCGCCCGCAGCTGCCGGTCGCCTTTGCGCGCCGCGGCGTGCTTGCGCTTGCCGGCGGACTCGTTGTCGCCGGGTGCCAGCCCGGCCCAGGCAGCCAGCCGGGCGGCGCTGGTGAACCGGGCCATGTCGCCGCCGGTCTCGGCCACGATCACCTCGGCGGTGCGCTGCCCGATCCCGGGGATGGTGACCAGCCGGGCGATCAGCGCGGCGAACGGCGCAGCCGCCTCGGCTACCAGGGCGTCCAGCTCGGCGATCGTGCCGCTCAGGTGGTCGTAGGCGTCCAGGTGCAGCCGGCACATCTGGGCGTGGGCGGCGGTGAACCGGCCGTCGCAGGCCATCTGCAGGTCCTCGATCTTGCGGCGCAGCACGCCCAGGGCCAGGCCGGCCAGCCGCCCCGGATCGCGCTCCCCGGCGATCAGCGCCTCGATCATCGCCCGGCCCGAGACGCCCAGCAGCCGGGAGGCCACCGAGTCGATCTTGATGCCGGCGTCCTCCAGCACCTTGGACAGCCGCTGCCCCTCACTGGTGCGCTGCTCGATCAGCTTCTTGCGGTACCGGGTCCGGGCGCGCAGCTCGGCCACGACCCCGGTGGGGATGAAGCTGGCCCGCAGCAGCCCGTGCTCGTGCAGCTCGGCGATCCACTGGCAGTCCGCGACATCCCGCTTGCGGCCCGGGACGTTGCGCATGTGCGCCGCGTTGCACACGCACACCTCGATCCCGGCACCGGCCAGCGCGTGGTAGACCGGCCACCAGTACACCCCGGTGCTTTCCAGCGCCGCGTCCCTCACGCCCAGCTCGGACAGCCAGGCCGCCATCTGGCGCAGCGGCCGCCAGAACGTCTTGAACCTCTTCACCGTCACGGTGCGCTCGCCGGGCCGCTGCCCGGGCAGCCGCACCGCCACCCAGACGACCTTCTTGTGCACGTCGATCCCGGCGACCCGCGGATGGACGATATCCATAGCCACCTCCCTGGCCGGCCCCCGATACTGAATACGGGCGCGCCGCCCGCGGGGCCCGCGACAAGATCAAGATCCTGTGACACGCGCTCGCAGCAGCAATCCGGGGTACCCACCGGGCGGGCTCCAGCGTCAGTCTTTGTGACAGGCACGCAGCGCCAAGAGGCAACGACGACAGCGGGCGGCGCAGCCCCAAGTTTCATCCATCCGCGGGCGCCACGTCAGTGGCATGAAGTCTTTGTTGTCGGCGATGTCAAGTGGATCGCTGGATTTTCTTCGCTGACGGCTCGGGTGCCGGCGTGGCCTGCGTGAACGTTGCCGGGGCACGTAGGCTGGGCTCGGGCCCGGAAGTGGCTTGTCCGAAGAGCCGGTGTTCGGGTGTGAGCCGGTCACGCTGGAGCCAGTGTCGTTCTCCGGTTGCCCTCCCGGGCCGCCCTTGCGGGCATCGGCGCGCAGCCGCGCGTAGATGGCGTCGCTGATCCGCCGTTTGAGGCAGCGCAGCGCCTCCTTGTGGGTCTTGCCCTCGGCGAGCTTGCGCTGGCAGGAGGCGCGGCCGTCGCTGTGCTTGTGCCGGATCTGGGTGATCGCGGCGATATGGACGGCATGGTTGAGACGCCGGTTGCCGCGCAGCGACAGCCGGTGAATCTTCCGCTGGCCAGAGGACACCCCGGCCCGGGGGCGGTGCCGTTGCAGGCGGCGAAATGGTCCCGGCTGGGGAACCGGCCCACGGTGATGACGTCGCCGATGACGGTGGCGGCGATGACCGGCCCGACGCCGATCACCTCGGTGAGGCTGGTGCCGGATGCCGTGACCGCGGCGGCCAGCTTCTTGTTGACCTCGCGCCGCTGGGCGTCCAGGTGGCCGATGCCGGCCAGCAGCTCGGCGGCGAGCTCGCAGCGCGCCTGGGCCACCGCACCGGCCGGGGCCACCTGCTCGAGGATCCTGGCGGCCTGGCCTGCGGTGATCTCGTCAGGCACCCCGCCGGGAATCAGCTCACACAGCACGGCATGGAGCCGGCAGACGACCTGGTTGCGGGTCCGGGAAAGATCACGATGGCGCTTGGCCCGCACCTTCAGCACGACGGCGTGGCCATCGGCGGTCACCTCCGGGCGGCCCTTGGACCGCAACGCCGCCACCGCCACCAACCGGGCATCGTCCGGGTCGGTCTTGTTCGTGTCGCCGGCCTCCGGCAGCCGGACCCGGGCAGCCAGCTTGGGCTGCACATCGCCACCCGCTCGCCGGCGGCGACCAGCTGCTGGGCCAGCAGCCGGCCCAGCCCGCGGGCGCCTTCCACCGCCCAGGTCCGCTCCGGCCAGGCCTGCGCCCAGGCAACCAGCTTCCCGGCCTGGTCCGGGCAGGCCCGCACCCGCAGTTTGCCCAGCGGCTCCTCGGCCGCGCCGGCCGCCACCGCGGTGTGCGAGCCCTTATGCGGGCCGGTCCCGATCATCACTGCCATCAGGGCACTCCCATCCTCACCAGCGACTAGACGGACCGCAGCGGGCATGCCTTATACCGGACCTGCGCTGGGCGCTCGTCCCTCTTTCGAGCCACGCCACGGCAAGGTCCGACGGAGCAGGCACATCGATCTAAAGCCGATCTAAAGCCAGGCACACGGCCGGCAGGCGGATAAGGAGCCAGCCCCGTCGGACCTCTCCGGACGCTACGTCAACCGCAGCGCCCAGTCCGGGTGGTCTCTATAAGGCGGCTCGGTGAGCGTTCTCCCCGACCTTCCCCGTCACTCAGTGTGATGGGTAGGTCGGCGTAGCCTTGGGACCAACCTCGGGATGGTCCGGTGTGACGGATCCACTTGAGGCCTCCGTTGGTCGCTGCGCGAGGTGCTCTTCGATACGGCACCCGGCCGCGAAGCCGACTACATCATGCCGGGCCTGGCGGCGATACGCGGCAGAAGCTGCGTCCGATCAGGGCCTGTTCAGCTGCTACGGCAAACTCGGGATGGCCAAGGGGATGGCGCTCTGGAAAGATCACCCCTTACTAACGTCTGCCCTGGCCGTCCCGGAAGACGGCTAGGCCCGGGGGAGGAGATGGATATGTGGGCACAGCTCGTCAAGATGCGGTTGAAGCCGGGCAAGGACATGACCCAGATGAACGAGCAGATCAAGGCAGCCGAGCAGCCCGGTTCCGGCCTGGTACGAACGCTCATCATGCACGACCAGAAGGATCCGGGCCAGGTCTACGTCCTGGTCGTGTTCGACAGCGAGGAGCAGGCACGTGCACGCGAGCGGGACCCGCAACGCGAGGAAAGGCTGAAGCTCGCTAGGGAAACGATGGCCGATGTACTCGACGGCTCCCCGGAGTTCGTCGATCTGAGCGTCGTGGAAGAGTGGACGGGTTGAAGGGCAGGCACTGCCGACTCCCTGCAATAAACGTCGGTCAAGGGTGTCTGCGGCGGTACGGATCAGCCGCGCATGATGCCACCTGACATCCCTCATCGCGGCAGATGCGGACAGACATTCACCTCAAGCGCGGCGATGTATAAATATACAGAGCGGGCTACCATCCGATAGGCCATACCGGGACTGCTGAGAGGGCCCGCCAACGCCCCAAATAACCGCGCGCCGACCCGCCGATATGGTCGGCCAACAGCTTCTCGGTAGTTATTTGCAGAAGCACGCAGAACGGATCGATCTGGCGTGTCGTTATGGGAGTGAACGTCGCCGATTGCGGAGCCCGGCTAGATGGTCGTTCTCGCCGAGGGAGGCGTGGAAGATCTAGATCGACCTGGACAGCGAGGCGGAACCCGATGAGCACCGGCGACGCGGAGTTCATCTCGCAGACGATCGACAAGGCCGGCGGGCCGGGCATGTCGGCGCGTGAGGGCGGCTGGGGATGTGCCCGGGCTGGCCGACCGACCAGGATCAATTACGAAGCGCTGACGTCGATCATCTTGGTTTTGTAGGCTCGGACGGTGGTTAGGCAGACACGTGCTGTGGGAACCGTCTCCGGTTCGCGCTCGTCGGCCGCGGGGAGCGGTCTGTGGCCCGCGGGCTTCGACTCTTGGGTTCCGGTGCTGTTCCTGGCCTCCGGCGCGGCCGGGCTGATCTATCAGGTCGTGTGGACGCAGGATCTGGTCCTGATCTTCGGGGATACCACGCTGGCGATCGTCACGACGGTGTCGGCGTTCTTGGCCGGGCTGGGGATCGGCTCGCTGGTGGGAGCGGCGGTGGGGGCGCGGCTGCGCCGGGCGCTGGCGATATACGGGCTGCTTGAGATCACGGTTGGCTGTCTGGCGCTGCTGATGCCGCTGGCGTTCGGGGTGATCGCGACGGTATTCCGCAGCGCCTATCTGTCGCTGTCGCCGACTGAGGTGGCCCTGATCCGGTTCGGGCTGGCATTTGTGGCGCTGGCGCCGGTGACCATGTTGATGGGGATGTCACTGCCAGTGCTGACCCGGCATCTGGTCCGGGAGGACCCGGACGTGGGGGACCGGATAGCCCGGCTCTACGGCCTGAACACGCTGGGCGCGGTGGCCGGGTTGCTGACCAGCGGCTACCTGCTGATTGAGCTGATCGGGCTGCGCGATACGACGCTGGTGGCGGTCGGGCTGAATCTGTTCGTCGGCGGCGCCGCCGTCTTCATGTCCAGGGTGTTCGGGGCGGCGGAGGCCGGGCCCCGGCCGGCGGCCGCGCCGCGGCCGCCGCTGCGGGGCCGGCACCGGCTCCTGCTGGCCGTCACCTTTACTTCCGGCCTGGTCAGCCTGGCCCTGGAGGTGCTGTGGACCCGGATGATGCTGCAAAGCACCGGCTCATCGATTTACGTCTTCATCGCGGTCGTAGCGGTCTTCCTCATGGGTATCGCGGGCGGCAGCTTGATCTACGAGCGGCGCCGCGACCGCCATCCGCAGCTGGCCACGCTCGGCGCGCTGCTGGCCATCGCGGCCGGGCTGGCGGTCGTGCCGATGATCCTCAGCAACAGGTACGGGCCGACGTGGCTGCCGGCCGCGGTCGCGCTCATCCTCCCTGTCACCATGATCTTCGGATACACCTTCCCGCTCACGGTGCGGCTGTTCGTCGGCAGCGCTGATGAGGCCAGCCGGGGTGTCGGACTGGTGTACGCGGCCAACACCGCGGGGTGCGTGGCCGGCACCGTGCTCGCCGGGTTCGTGCTGATCCCGGCGCTGGGGACCAGCGTGGCGATCATCACTGCGGGCGCGATCCTTGCCATGGCCGGCGGCGCGCTCGCGTTCGGGTTCGCGCCGCGCCGGGAGAAGCTGCGCCCGGCAGCCTGCCTCGCGGCGGCGGCAGCGCTGCTGACCGTGTTCTTCATCCCGGCTGCCAGGCTGACCTACGTCCAGCGCGAGGTCGCCGGCGCCCGGACCGCGCACTTTGAGGACAGCGTGGCCTCGGTCGATGTCACCGGCGGCAAGGCCCGCAACCGCAACCTGTTCATCAACGGCGAGGGCATCACCAAGCTCACGATCATCACCAAGGTGCTGGCCTACGTGCCGAAGGCCGCCCGGCCGGATGCCACCACGATGCTCAACATCTGCTTCGGGATGGGCACGACGTACCGGTCCTCCATCATTCTCGGCCTTCACACCACCGCGGTCGAACTGGACCCCACAGTGCCGTCGCTGATGTCGTGGTTCTACCCGGACGCCAGTAAATACCTGCACAGTCCGCTCGGCAACATCATCATCAGCGACGGCCGCAACTATGTCCGCCTGTCCGACAAGCGCTATGACCTGATCACCGTCGACATTCCGCCGCCGCTCTGGAGCGCTGGCGCGGTGGTCCTGCTGACCCAGGAGTTCTACCAGGAGGCCGCCCAGCGCCTGACACCCGGCGGCGTGCTGGCCACCTACATCCCGCTACAGGAGCATCGGCTGGAACAAATGATCCTCCGGACTTTCCGGTCCGTATTCTCCTACATGTCGGTCGTCCGCGACCCCCGGCACTCCGGCGCCTACCTCCTTGGCTCCCAGGCCCCGATCGCCTTCAGCCGGGCCGCGATCCGGGCGGTCTTCGGCAGCCCGGCCGCGCGCACCGATCTGCAGGGCGCGCCCGATTACCCGGTCCGCTCCACCGCGCAGTGGGTGTCGATCATCGCCGGCAGCGTCTGGCTCACCGACAACCAGGTAAACGCGTACGCCGGCCCGGGCCCGCTGATCACTGACGACCACCCGGTGATCGAGTACTTCATGCTCGACGGGCTCGGCTCGGCCACGGCGCGCCCGACGCTGTTCGTACACCGGCTGTGCCTGGTCGGCACCGGACTGCTCGCCCTGCTCATCATCGGTGCTGCAGTCGACTCGGCATCGCGGAGGCGGACCCGGGCTGCGAGGTGACCGGCGGGCCCCGGCCCGGCCGTCGGCCAGATGCTGTCTCAGCTGACCGGACACGCGGCCAAGGCGCTGACCTGGCATGCGACAGGTGCAGCTACATGCGTCAATCACGAGCTGCTTCCCGAGCTGCCGCTAGCCACGATGAGTGAAAGTCTCGCTGTCTCATTTTCTGTCTCAGTCGCGGGCGTGCGCAGGAGTCCGCCAGGGTGCGCGGACGGTCGGCTCCTGCTGGCCCGCGGCCTAGTCAACTGGGCCGCGGACGCGCGGTGCCGGCGGCGGCGATCGCCCCGCCGGCGCGCCCGTCCGGTGGGACAAGCTCGTGCTGGCCTGGGGCGCCCGGGGCCGGCGCGAGCACCTTTCAGCCCGACCCGTGCGGGGCTCGGCGTCATGGAGGTGACCCTGATCACTGCCCTGGCCGCGGCCGGGTCAGCTCGCACTCCTCGCCGCAGCTCTTACAGATCGCCACGCATGCCTCCAGCAGTGGCTTGGTGACATCGGCGTCGTAGCCGACCGGGCGGCTGGTGACCCCGGCGGTGGCGGTGCAGACATCGGCGCAGTCCAAGCACAGCCGGATGCACCTGACCATCTCGCTCACGTTCTGCTCGCCCAGGTCCGCGTCGGTGTCGGCGATGCAGGCCTGAGCGCAGTCAGTGATCGCGTCGATGGCAGCAGCCAGCACGCTGGCGTCGACGTTCAAGGCGCGTGGGTAGGTATCCAGCGTCTGCCTTGCATAGCTCATGGCCCC
Source organism: uncultured Actinomycetota bacterium (assembly GCA_963808615.1). Taxonomy (GTDB): domain Bacteria; phylum Actinomycetota; class Actinomycetes; order Streptosporangiales; family Streptosporangiaceae; genus Palsa-504. The sequence continues at coordinate 376,888 of CAWEGV010000012.1, read as the reverse complement.
TCCTGTACAGGCGATTGAAGGCGACGCCACAACAGCACCTATGTACCCGCAATGCGTGCCGATTACCTGCGCGGTGGACAGACGACGTCGGCACTGAGCTGGCGCAGGTCCAGTTCGCACGCCGGGTCAGGTCGCAGTGCCTGGCCCAGAACCCGCTGACGCCGGTCCGCCTGCCACCGGGACATCCTTCCAGCCACGGCGGATCAGGCCAGCGCCGCCACGCATCCCCGGTCCCGTCCGAGGTCACTTATCCGCCTAGCCTTGACGCCGAACTACTTACTTCGACCTGAAAAACCTGCCTGGGCGTAACGGCCGGTGGTGAGAGACGATGGCCTCGATCCCTTGGACTAGAAGCGATCGAGGCCCGGATCCCGGTCCGGACCGGCTGGGAGCGGGGCCGCGGGCACTGGCTGCTGGCCCGGTCGCTGAGCGACCCGGCCGAGATCGCCTACTACGCCTGCTACGGGCCTCGCCGGTCCAGCACCGCTGACCTGGCCTGGGCCGCGGGCAGCCGCTGGCATATCGAGGAGTGCCTGCAGCAGGCCAAGGGCGAGGCCGGGCTCGACCAGTGCCAGGTCCGCACCTGGCGGGCCTGGTACGCCCACATCACCTTGTCCATGCTCGCGCTGGCCTGGCTGGCGGCCAGCAAGGCCCAGGCGGTAAAAAGGGGGCCGGTACCAGCGATCCCGGTATGATCAGCTACACGTTGCCGGAGATCCGCAGGCTGCTGGTCAGCTTGATCCAGGCCTGCGCACCCGATCGCGGACGCGTCTGGTCCTGGTCGAACTGGCGGCGGCGACGCCAGTACCGGGCCCGGTTGTGCCATTACCGGATACGCGGATACGCACTGAGCTAGACGCGCAGCCCCGTCGCCGGTGGTGACAGCGAGGACCTGGTACGGCGTGCAGCGGGCGGGGTGGGCCTGGTTGCGAGGTGATGCGGCATGGCTGAGCCGGTCCGGCCGGCTAGGGGCACGGCGCCTGGCCAGGATCCGAATGTGGTGTACGCGCTGGGCAGCAGCCCGGGCGAGAGCGCCCGGCTGCAGCGCCAGGCTGACGAGCTGGCCGCCGACAGCGCCTATCTGCTGGACCGGGTTGGCCTGCGGCCGGGGCAGGCCGCGATCGATCTTGGCTGTGGCCCGCGCGGGATCCTGGACCTGCTGGCCGAGCAGGTGTCCCCGGCAGGCCGCGTCGTCGGCCTGGACGCGGACCCGTCGCATACCGCGATGGCAGCGGAGTTCGCCGCCGGGCGGGGGCTAAGCAGCGTGGAAATCATCACCGCAGACGCCAGCAACACCGGGCTGGCGGCCGGCTCGTTCGACCTGGTGCACGCCCGCACGCTGCTGATCAACCTCCCCGACCCCGCGGACGTGGCCGCCGAGATGAGGCGGCTGGCCCGGCCCGGCGGCTGGGTCGCGTCCATGGAGCCCGACACCGAGTATGTCCGGTGTTATCCCCCGCTCCCGGCCTTCGACCGGCTCTGCGAGATCTTCACGGTCGTCTTCCGCCGCAACGGCGCTGACCCGTGGATCGGCCGGCGGGTAGCACACCTCTTCCGCCAGGCCGGACTGGACGATGTCCAGGCCGAGGCCAGGGTGCAGATGTACCCGCCGGGCAATTCCCGGCGGACCATCCGCCTCGACCTGGTGCGCAGCATGCGGCCACAGGTGCTGGAGATGGGCCTGGCCAGCGCCGCGGAACTCGATGAGCTGGATACGGCGGCCCGGGCCCATCTTGACGACCCCCATACGGTCGTCATATACGGCTTGCTCTTCCTGACCTGGGGCCGCAAACCGGACCACGCACCGGCATGAAACCCACGGACCTCGCAAGTGCCGTTGCAGTACCAGTGAGGCTCCGGGATGGCGAGGGGAGCCAGGCCCGGCCGTGTTAGGCCGGGCTGACCTGCCCCGCGTACAGGGACTCGATGAAGTCGGCGTATCTGGCCGCGACCGCCTCGCGCCTGAGTTTCATGGTGGGGTGATCTCGTCGCCGCCGGGCTGCCAGGAGGCCGGCAGGATGGCGAGCCGCTTGAGCTGCTCGACGCGGAACAGCTTGCCGTTGGCGACCTGACCGCCAGGCGCCCGGCATGATGCTACGGATCGTGGAGAGCAGCCACTTCACCGCCTATAACGCAGGCGAGTTCGGGCTTGGTGACGGCGCGATGGTCATATCCCAGGAGCCCGGCTGCGCCGCGATCCTCCCCCGAGTGGCCGGATACTCTCCGGTGGCTTGGGAGGCCTTTCTCGGAAGGCGTTGACGATCAGTGCGGTACGCGGGAGGCTTACGGTGGTGGTTGCGTCACGAGGGAGTGACTATGACCTGGCAACTAAAGGGAACGTATTTCGAGTCATGCTCATGCAACACGGTCTGCCCGTGCACCTGGTCGGCGCTAACGGCCAAGGCCACGCTTGACCGCTGCCGGGCGCTGCTGGCCTATCACGTCGAGTCGGGCCAGATCAACGATGTCGACGTCAGTGGCCTGAACTTCGCCCTGTTCCTGGACACGCCGCCGGTCATGAGCCAGGGCGACTGGCGGGTGGGCGTGTACCTGGATGACACCGCGTCTGACAGCCAGGCTGAACAGTTCGGCGCGGTCCTGTCCGGGCAGGCGGGCGGACCGCCCGCGATGCTGGCGCCGCTCATCGGCGAGATGCTCGGCGTGGAGAAAACGCATATCACCTACAGCGAAGACGGCCGCGGCCACCATGTCAGGATCGGCGACGGCATCGACGTTGGAGTCGAGGACTTCGTGGCGCTGGAAGGCCAGGATCCGGTCCGGCTGACGAACGTGTTCCATCCGTCTAATACGACGCTGACGGTCGCTCCGACCAATGCGGCGCACCTGTCGACCTTCGGGATCGACTGGGGACGCGAGGGGCAGAGCGGCTTTTCCGCACCGTTCTCATGGTCCGGCTGAGCGGCTCCGCCGGATCTGTGGATCCTTTGGGCTCTGCGGGCCCCGGCCCAGGCACAGGCGGGTTTCGTCACGCGTGAAGCCGGCTTGGTGCTGATTGCGGCCGCCTGCGCCTGGGCTGCGACCGTGGCCCTGGCCCGCGCGATGGCCGGGATGACCGGCACGATGGGGCTGGGCCTGGCCGTGTTCGTGGCAGTGTGGACGCTGATGATGGCGGCCATGATGCTGCCGTCCGTGGCGCCGACGGCCTCGCTGTACGCCAAGACCGTGCGAAGCAACCGGACGGTGAGGATTACCGCCCTGGTAGCGGGCTACCTCGCCGTCTGGGCAGCAGCTGGCGTGCCCGCTTTCGGGCTGGCCTGGCTCGCGGGCTGGATGACCGGCAAGCATCCCGGCGCGGCGCACGTGCTCGCCGTGTCGGTGTTCGCCGCGTGCGGCGTATACCAGCTGAGCAGGCTGAAGGACCGCTGCCTGGCGCACTGCCGCTCCCCGCTGGCCCTGCTCCTGCACTACGGCTCGTACCGGGGCAGGTTCGGCGACATGCGGGCTGGCGCCCATAACGGCGCCTACTGCCTGGGCTGCTGCTGGGGGCTGATGGTGATCCTGGTCGCGGTGGGCGTGATGAACATCGCCGCGATGATCGGCCTGGCCGCCGTAGTGCTGATCGAGAAGACCTGGAGATGGGGCCCGGCGGCGGGGCGGGCAGCCGGCGTCGCCGCGCTGGCCCTGGCGGTGGCCGTGATCTGGCTTCCGTCGCTGGCGCCGGGCCTGCACGCCGCGCCGTCGATGATGAGCTGACCGGTACGCCCACCTCGGAATCCGGCGACCCTCGGCGGAAGTCTCTGCCGCGCCGAGGTCGGCTTCATAGCGCCAGATCGGCCCGTTCTGTGCGCTCAAGTTGACGAACGCCGAGGTTGCCGGAGCTGCACGTAACGGCGGCGATGCGCGCCCTTATCTGAGTCCAGGGTCGGGTACGCACCGTGAGCAGAAACGCCCGGTGATCCGCAGGTATGATGCTCAGCGGCCGGGCGCCGGCGATGACTTCGGGCCAGTGGATCGTCCTTGCTGGTGGCGGGCCGCGGCAACCGGCCCCGGTCGCTGAAGCAACCTGTCAGGAGGTCATCGTGTCGCAGGTCCGGGTGCACAACTTCTCGGTGTCGCTGGATGGGTTCGGCACCGGCGCGGGGCAACGCCTGGAGGCTCCGTTCGGGCATGCGGGAACCCGGCTGCACGAGTGGTTCTTCCCGACCCGTACCTTCCGCGCCATGCAGGGCCAGCCCGGCGGCAGCACCGGCATCGACGACGCTTTCGCCAGCGCCTGGGCCCCGGGCATCGGCGCCGAGGTCATGGGCCGGGGCAAGTTCGGCCCGCACCATGGCCCCTGGCCGGACCAGGAGTGGAACGGCTGGTGGGGAGACACCCCGCCGTTCCGCACCCCGGTCTTTGTCCTCACCCACCATCCCCGGCCCCCGGTCCGGATGAACGGCGGTACCACGTTTGACTTCCTCGACGCCAGCCCCGCCCAGGCGCTTGCGCGGGCGCGCCAGGCCGCCGCGGGCGCCGATGTCCGCATCGGCGGCGGCCCGTCCACCATCCGCGAATTCCTGGCCGCCGGCCTGATCGACTACGCGCACATCGTCGTGGTGCCGATCGTGCTGGGCCGCGGGGAGCGGCTCTGGGACGGGCTGGAGGGGCTCGAAGAACGGTTCCAGATTGAGGCCGTGAACAGCCCCAGCGGCGTCACCCACGTCACCCTCAGCCGGCGGTAACAGCCGGCAGCATGGCAGCGCAGGAGGCAGGGCGCCGGCCAAAGCCGTTCAGCACCTCATGATCGTTCGCAGCAGGCGATCTGGGCGGCGGCGTGAAGCGCAGGGCAGCGGCGATGCCGGCACGGCCGGCCAAGGGCAAGCTGGTCAAACTAGCCAAGGCTTGTTTGCCCCCGGCCGCGAGCCGAACAGCCGTTCGGGCGCGGTAACGACAGTCACTCTGGCGATCCAGGTTCCGCCCAGATCTGCGGCTACTTGCGCGAACGCGCGAAGACTTAGGTTGCTCCCCGTGACGCGCTCCCCGCCGGCCCCTGTCCTCGGCTGGCAGAGTTTACGGATGCAGACTGACCACATGGCGTGGCCAAGTCCTGCTGCCATATCAGCGCTGCTCGACCCTGTCCGCGGCACCCATAAGGGCCACCGCTGTCAAGAGGGCATACGAATCTGGCCTGGTGACTACGCGTGCCGTCGGGCTGGGCTGACTGTTCTTCTGGATCTTCCTCGCAGCTGCCCGGGTCTTCGCGCCGCGCGGCCCGGGGGTCAAGCTGGAGCGCCCGCAGCCGCGCAGCGGCGAGGACGAACGAGCTTGAGGCCGGCAAGCGGCGGAAGATCATCGAGGGCGAGGAAGGGCCGGTTGCGGTTGGAGTATCAGGGGTCGCGTGCGTGTTCCCGGTGCTGGGCTGACGGAGTGGTCTCACAAGCACCCATCCGGCGCCGCGCCAGTGTGCGGGCGGCTGCCATGACCATGTGTCCGGGACCGGGCTGCTCAGTCATGAGATCGAGCGCGGCGCTAGCGCCGGCTCATGCCGCAGGGGCGAGCTTACCCGGGGCTTAGCGGCCCTCCCGTCTTCACGGCCGCTGCAACGGCGTGCCGGTATCGGCGCCTTGCATCTGGTCGAGCAGGTGCCAGGCGCGGGTCAGCAGCTTGCGGGCGATCGCGATGGTGGCGATGTTCTTCCCGCGCTTTTTCGCGATCATCTGGTAGCTGGCGGCGAACTCAGGTGACCGCTTGGCGGTCTGCGCCGCCTGGTTGAGCGCCCACCGCAGCCACACTGAGCCCTGTTTGGAGATGTGCCCGTGCCGGACCTTCCGGTCCGAGCCGTGCACGGTCGGGGTCAGCCCGGCCCAGCTGGCCAGCTTCCGGGAGTTTCCGAACCGCGAGATGTCGCCGATTTCGGCCACCATCACCAGGGCGGTGAACTCCCCGACGCCGGGCAGCGTCCGCAGCGCCTTGACCCGCGGGTCGGCCTTGGCGTGCTGGTGCAGCTCGCCATCCAGCCGCTCGATCACCGGCGCCAGGCCGTCGATGACCGCCAGGCAGTCGGTCACGATCTCCCGCGACACCGCAGGCAGGTCCGGCTCGGCCAGCCAGCCCCGGCCGGGCCCGGTCCAGTAGCTGGCGGACCGGTCATAGCCGTGGTCAGCGGCCACCGCGTGGATCCGGTTGCGCAGCTGGGTCCCGAGCCGGACCAGGCTGATCCGGTGCCGCAGCACCGCGCGGAGCTGCCGCACCTGCGCCGGGGCGATCCAGGCCTCGGGCAGCAGATCGGCGCGCAGCAACTGCGCCAAGATCGCCGCGCCGGCCCTTGTCGTTCTTCAGCCGCGCCGAGGCGATCGCCTTGCACCGCAGCGGATGCACCAGGTGCGCGTCGAAGCCGTAGTTCTCCAGCAGCTCGGCCAGCCAGCTCCAGCCGAACGCCGCCTCGAACGCCACCGGCGTCCCCGAGGGCAGATCCCCGATCAGCCGCAGGAACGGCTCGGAGCCGTTCACCACGTTCTTGTTCACCTGCACCTGGCCGTCCTCGGCGACCACCGCCACCTGGGAGCGCTTGCGATGCACATCGATTCCGACGTAAACAGACATTGCCGGGTCTCCTCTCCCGAGCTTGGAATCTCTCACCCGGAGCGTCCTGCAACCGGGCTGAGCTTGGAAGAGGCCCGGCCCTTATAGGGTCATGAGAGTACGCCATCGCAGGAGCGTCTTGCAGAACGATGACGCCGGGGCGACGATCGGCAGATGAATGCCGAACCACACCTGAGAAGGGCCACAGTTGCTGACGCGGATATTGCGGCCGAGGTATACCTGCGCGCTCGCCATCACGCTGTTCCGGAGATTCCTCCCCCGGTGCATTCTGATGATGATGTCCGGCAGTGGATGCACGTATATTGCCGTTTCGCTGAGGCTGCCAGGGCGTCCTCACGTGGACTTCATGCGCTGGTTCTGCCGATTCATCAGCGGAACTCTTCTCCTAATTGCGGCATCTTGTTCGGGTTCTACGCCTACCTTCAAACTTAGAGAATGTCTCACGTGGTGAGTTTGGCGAGCTTCTTGTAGCAGGTCAGTATGGCGGCAAGGCCGAGGAAGGCCAGGAAGTGGCTGCCTTTGCGTTCGTATCGCGCGGTGAGGTGGCGGTAGCCGAACAGCCAGGCGATGGATCGTTCGATCTTCCACCGGTGCCGTCCCAGGCGCTCGGGTGATTCGATGCCCGGGCGGGCGATCCGCGAGGCGATGCCGCGCCCGCGCAGCCAGGCCAGGGTCTCGGCGGAATGGCAAGCCTTGTCCGCGCGGAGCTTGCCGGGGCGCCTGCGCTTCGGCCCGCGCCGGGAGCGCACCGCCGGTATCGCCTTGACCAGCGGCTGCAGCGCATGGCTGTCATGGACGTTGGCAGCCGAGACCCCGACGGCCAGCAGGATGCCCTGGGCCTCGGACAGCACGTGCCGCGTGCTGCCCGGCTTGCCGCGATCGACGGGGTCCGGGCCGGTCAGCGAGCCCCTTTTTTCGCCCGCACCGACGCGGCGCCGGTGATCGCCGAGGTCCAGTCCAGCTCACCGCGCGCCCCCAGCTCATCCAGCACCGCCCGGTGCAGCCGCCGCCACAGCCCCGCCCAGGTCCACTGCCCGAACCGGCGGTGCGCGGTCTGGAACGGCACCCCGGACGACGGCGGCAGATCCCGCCACGCGCACCCGCTGGCCAGGACGTACACGATCGCGGTGAACACCGCCCGGTCATCCAGCGGCGCCGTGCCCCCGCCCTGCGGGCGCGGCCGGAACTCCGGGATCAACGGCTCCGCCAGCGCCCACAGCTCATCGGGCACCAGCCGCAAATGACAACTGATCGGCCACGAACACCGATCATCGCCTATGACCAGCCAATCACCACGTAAGACACGCTCTTAGAAGTCTTGCATGCGGGCAACGCACTCATCTCGGCAATGTCGGGTCTCTCGCAGCGCGCCGCGAGGACGCGGTGCAGGTGAGGTCATATAGCGGGGGCCATGCAGGCGGCGAGGATGTAGTCCGGGCGGGACGCCGCCCCGGCAGGTGAGTTCCCAGGACTCCTGAAGCGCGCAGAGGCGCGATACTGGCACCATGGTTGACGACACTGCACGGGACCGGGCCATCTACCACGCGCTGAAGGCAGCCGACGAAGTCGCCGCAGCCCTGCAGACCCACCTCATCGAGGAACACGGGGCTGATCCGGAGCGCGCCGCCCCGCAGAGCCCCTCCACCAACGCCTTCATGCTACTGCGGCAGGCTCGCGAGCGCCTGGGCGTGGGACTGCGAGCCGTCCAGGCCGACCACATCGCCGAGTCCGACGAGATCTCCCTGCGCAACCGGTAACCCAGGCAACACAAGCTGACGTCCCTCATCGCGGCACCCATAAGGGTCAGTTGTGTCAAGAGGGCGTGGGTCATTGGCCCGGCGGCTTTGATGGTGTCGCGGGGCTGGGCCTGACTGTTCTTCTGGGATCTTCGTCGCAGCTGCCTGGTTCACGTCGCCGGGCCGGAGGGGTCAAGCTGGAGCGCCCGGAGCCGCGGAGCGGCGAGGACGAACGAGCTTGAAGGCCGGCCAGCGGCGACGGATCATGGGAAGCGAGGAAGATCGGTGTTCGTGCTGGTTATTGGGGTCGTGGTGCATCCCGGCCTGGCTGGCGGAGTGGTCTCGCAAGCACCCATCCGGCGCCGCGCTAGTGCGCGGCCGCCATGACCATATGTCCGGGGACCGGGCTGCTCAGTCAGATGATCGAGCGCGGCCGGTGGCCGGCTCATGCCGCGAGAGCGAGCTCGCCCGGGGCGTGGTGACCCTCCCGGTCTGGGGGTGTGCTGCGGTGGCCGTGCTGGCGTCCGGCGTGGCCGGGCCTGGTGCCTGGGCGGCAGCGAGCAGGTGCCAGGCGCGGGTCAGCAGCTTGCGGGAGATCGCGATGGTGGCGATCTTCTTGCCGCGCCGTTTCGCGATGGCGGCGTAAGTGGCGGAGAATTCCGGGGACCGCTTGGCGGTCTGGGCTGCCTGGTTGAGTACCCACCGCAGCCAGGCCGAGCCCTGCTTGGAGATGTGCCCGTGCCGGACATGAAGGTCCGAGCCGCGCACGGTCGGGGTCAGCCCGGCCCAGCTGGCCAGCTTGCGGGCGCTGGGAAACCGGGTGATGTCGCCGATCTCGGCCAGCATCACCAGCGCGGTGAACTGGCCGACGCCTGGCAGCGTGGTCAGGACTTTGACCCGAGGGTCAGTCTTGGCGTGCTGGCGCAGCTCGCCGTCGATCCGGTCGATCTCGGGGGCCAGGGCGTCGATGAACGTCAGGCAGTCCGTGACGATCTCCCGGGAGGCCGCGGGCAGCTCGAGCTCGGCCAGCCAGCCGCGGCCGGGCCCGGACAGGTAGCTGCCGGAGCGGTCGTAGCCGAAGTCGGCCACCACCGCGTGGATCCGGTTCTGCAGCTGGGTGCGCAGCCGGACCAGCCCGGTCCGGTGCCGCAGCAGCGCGCGGAGCTGGCGCACCGCCGGCGGCGCGATCCACGCCTCCGGCAGCAGGTCCGCGCGCAGCAGGTGGGCCAAGGTCGCGGCGTCGACCTTGTCGTTCTTCAGCCGCGCGGAGGCGATGGCCTTGCACCGCAGCGGGTGGACCATGTGCGCCTCGAAGCCGTAGTCCTCCAGCAGCTGCGCCAGCCAGCTCCAGCCGAACGCGGCCTCGAACGCCACCGGCGTGCCGGACGGCAGGTCCCCGATCAGCCGCAAGATCGGCGCGGTCCCGTTCACCGTGTTCTTGTTCAGCTGCACCGTCCCGTCCTCGGTGACCACCGCCACCTGGGAGCGCTTGCGGTGCACGTCGATTCCGACGTAGACAGACATTGCCGGGTCTCCTCTCCCGAGCTTGGAATCTCTCACCCGGAGCGTCCTGCTACCGGGCTGAGCTGGGAAGAGGCCCGGCCCTTATAGGGTCAGATGAGTATGACTGGCCAGGGTTATACGAGGTCTGCACAAAAGCGTGTGAGCGGCGTCGCATTCGCCGGTTATCGTCCTCGGCTCGCGGAGCGGGCGAATGCTATACCTGCCTCATTTTCATGACTGCGGAGATAAAGTGACCCAGCAGGGCGCCTCCTGGCCGTCGGCCCGGCGCCGTTCAGGGGCGGCTAGCGGGGTCCTGGCGGGAAGGTCACGGTGGCCGAGAAGTCTTCGGAGTCGGGATGCGGCTGTTTACTGACCGCGCTGCCCCAGCTGACAACCACCTGCTGCCGGTCGCCCTGCGGCTGCTGGCCGGCCGTCGGCGCCATGGAGATGCCGAAGGTGTCCCCTGGCCAGACCGACGGGTTCCCGAACTGGCGTGAGACCTGGAGCGGCCCGGACAGCCACCCCCTGGTGATCGAGAATGGCCGCAGGTACAGCGCGTAGCCGCGCGGGGAATTGTCGGCGAGCCAGCCGACGTAGGCGGTGCCGGCCTGGCCCCCGGTCACCTGCACGATATGGGTCGCGTTGTCTGTGTCTGGCGTCACTCGCCACAGCGGCGACCAGGTCCGTCCGTGGTCGGTGGAGTAGGACAGCCAGCCGATGTCCTGCCCGGCGTTCTGGGTGTCCCAGGTGGCGTACAGGTTTCCCGCCGCGTCGGCGGAGATGTCACCGTCGATCCACCACTCGGCCAGGGACATGGTGAGCCGGGCAGGCCCGAGGCGAACCGGGGCCGACCAGGTGTTCCCCCCATCGACCGAGGAGGTGAAGTAACTGTGCGCGGGGGTCATCGTGTAGGTCGTCGTGCTGGTGATGTGATAGCCCTGGTACTCAACGTCGATCCGGCCGCCGGGCTCGACCAGGAGCGGGGCGCTGTCGCCGCCGCTGGCCGGGAAACCCGGGCTGACGTGCACGATCGGGCCCCAGGTCTTGCCGCCGTCGGTCGATTTCTGGACCACGACGTTCAGGTCGCCGGTGGCGAACGCGCAGCTTCCCCCTTTGCTGCAGATATAGGTCACGGCCTTGGCGCTCGGGCCGTAATCCCAGGTCAGGTAGACGGCGCCGTCCGGGCCGACGGCGATGAAGTCACGGTCTCCCCAGTTATTCCGCTGCCTGGCCGTCAGCTCCCGGATTTGCGGGAACGTCCTGCCGTGGTCAAAGGAAGCCTCGACCACGGGGAACGTGTGATGCTTGGTCGAGTTCATGAACGCGGCGTACACGGTCCCGTCAGGGGCCACCGCGACAGCCGGATCCCAGGCCCCGGCCGATCCCGCGAGCACGACCGGCTGGCTGAAGTGCCGTCCCCCGTCGGCCGACGCGGCGAATCCGATCTTGTCCCGGCAGCCCATCCACTCCTCATAGACATAGCCGCGCGCCGGATCCACCGCCTGCTCCACCTCGGCATTCTGCCCCGGGCAAGCCCGGCTGAATTCGGTGATCGGGCTTATCACAGCTCCCGGCTGCCCGGCCGCCGCCGGTACCGCGGCCGCTAGCGCCGCGCCAGCGGCCAGCCCGGCCACCGCCGCCCCGACCGCCCACACCCGCCAGCCCACCATGGCACCGCCTCCTGCCTCACCGGGCCGACCGCCTCGGACCCCGGGCGTGCTCGGCCGTGACGAGCGGTACCCGGCCCAGACTGGCTCGAAACCCCGCTACCACATGATCGCCGGATGTAAATGCCAGCGGAGCCTGGCCGCTGGCCAACCGCGCGGTGCCATTGACCCATGCGGTGGACAGGTCTACTGTCCGCTTTGCGGTGAGACACCTGCCTGGCAATGGAGCAGATCGATGCGGCGTGCGTTCGGAACTTGCGGGACGGTGGCGGCAGCGGCGCTGACCGCCGTGACCATTACTCCGGCCCTGGCCGCCGCTGCCCCGGGACCGGACCCGGCCGTGGTCCAGGTCAGCGCCGATCCCTACACCAACCCGGCAGCCGATCACGCCACCGAGGTGGAGCCCGACACCGTGGCCATCGGCTCGACGGTGATGTCGGTGTTCCAGGTGGGCCGGTGGGACAACGGCTGCGCCGACGACATCGGCTGGGCATTCAGCACCGATGCCGGGCACAACTGGCGGCATGGCTTCCTGCCGGGGCTGACCAGTTTCTCCAGCCCCGCGGGGCCGTTCGTGCGGGCCAGCGATCCCGTGATCGCCTATGACGCCAAGTTCGGCGAATGGATCGCGTCATCGCTGGCGTGCAACGGCACCTCGCCGAACCCGAGGGCGTCCGTGCCCAGCCCGGCGGTGGAGGTGAACATCTCCGCCGATGGCGTGCACTGGACGAACACGATCATCGCCGCCCGGATCAAAGAGGGCCAGGACTTCGACAAGGACTGGATCACCTGCGACAACTCCACTGCCAGCCGCTTCTACGGCAACTGCTACATGGAGTGGGACGTCGACAACCAAAACGACCTGGTGCTGATGAGCACCTCTCGCGACGGCGGGCTCTCCTGGTCGCCGGACACCCCGACCAGCACCCGGCTGCACGCTACCGGCGGCGAGCCGGTGGTTCAGGCCGACGGCGATGCTGTCGTGCCGATCCTGGGCCCCAGCGGGCTGGTCGACTTCCGCTCCGTCGACGGCGGAGCGACCTGGGGCCCGGCGATCAAGGTGGCGAGCATCTTCCAGCACCCCTTCGCCGGGAACCTGCGCGGGCCGTTCTTCCCCTCGGTGGCCACCGACCGCGCCGGCCAGGTCTATATCACCTGGCCGGACTGCCGGTTCCGGCCCGGCTGCGCCAGCAACGACATGGTGCTGACCACATCGGCCGACGGCGTGCACTGGACCCCCGTCGCCCGGATCCCCATCGACCCGGTTACCAGCACCGTCGACCACCTCGGCGGCGGCCTGGGCATAGACCCCGCGACGGCAGGGAACAATGCCCGGCTGGCCCTGTTCTACAACTTCTACCCCCGCGCGGCCTGCACCGTAAGCACGTGCCGGCTGTTCGAGGGGTACGTCTCCTCCACCGACGGCGGCGCCCGCTGGAGCGCCCCGCAGGTCCTGGCCGGGCCGATGCTGATGCACCAGCTGCCCTACGCGTTCGGCTACATGGTCGGGGACTACGAGGGCACGGCCGTGATACCCGGCGGGGATGCCTTCTCGGCGTTCGCGGTCGCCGGGATCCCAGCCGGCGGGCAGCGGTACAGCGAGGCGATGTACGAGCCTAGCGGCGGCGCGCCGATCACCGGCGGCCCGTCGCCGGCCAGCGGCGCAGGCGCGCGCACCTTCACCCCGGCCCCGCCACCCGGCATCACCCGGTAGCCCGATCCTCGGGTCCCGGCGGTCCGGCCGGGGCCGCCGCCAGCCAAAAGCGATACCAGACCAACAGCCCCGGGCCGGCGTACCTGCCGCCGATCCGATTCCCGGTGCGGCTCAGCTGGCCTTCACCGGGCTAGCTGGCACGGCCAGCACTCCAGAATCGGCTAATCTGACGCACCTGTCCGGCCGTTACGCGCCTCGGTCACATGCACCGACTCGCGATCTGGCTCTATGCGTCTCCGTGAAAAGGTTGCCCAGCAATTACCGCTGTGACGTAAGCATGCCGACTGCGTCATGCAAGGTTATGCACAGCTGTGTATAAGTGCGTACGCAGGCAACGCCCTCATTTCGGCATGTGCGGTAAACGCCCGGCGGGTGGGCGGAAGCCGGGACCGCGCACCGGGTCAGAGGGCGGGAGGCAGGGAAATCCGGTCCGTATAGCGCAGTGCAATGCGGCCGGCGAACGTGGCGACGGCGAAAGGCGGCTACGCGCGGGCGGGCACGTCGGCACGCAGGGCTCGTGCCCGGATGTGGTCCGCGGCGAGCCCCAGCCGGGCTGTGGCCTGCTGGGGCTTTGCGGTCTGTTGCCTGCGGTAACGCTGGGTGCCGATGGTGCGCCACGGGAAGGAGAGCCTATGCCCATCACCACACAGCGACCGCCATCCCGGCAGCCCAAGCAGCTGGACGCCGGGATCTTCCAGGCTGAGATCAGCTCGTTCGCCCTGCGGCTGGCCGCCGAGGGCAAGGCCGCCAAGACGATTCAGGCCTGCACCGAGGCGGTCCGGTGGTCCGCCGCCACCTGCCTGCCCGGCCTGGCCGACTGGGAGCAGGTCAGCAGCCAGGACGTTCAGCGGTGGATGGCCTGGCTGCTGGACCGCTACAGCAGCGCCTACGCCAGCAACCAGTACCGTGCCCTGCAGCAGTTCTTCAAATGGCTGGCCGCCGAAGACCAGCTGCCCGACCCGGTAGCCGGGCTGCAGCCGCCGCGCGTCAGCCAGAAGCTGGTCCCGGTCTTCACCGGCCAGGAGCTCAGGCGGCTGGAGCAGGCCTGCGCGGGCCGCAGCTTCGCGCAGCGCCGCGATACCGCGATCATCGCGGTGTTCACCGCGACCGGCATCCGGCTGTCCGAGCTGGCCGGCCAGCGGTGCAGCGACGTCGACCTGTGGCAGCGGGAGATCACGGTCCGCGGCAAGGGCGGCAAGGACCGGATCGTCCGGATCGGCCATCAGGCCGCCCGGAGCCTGGACCGGTACCAGCGCCCGCTCCTGGCACGCCCGGGCCTGGCGGCCCCAGCTGTGGCTCGGAGCCGGCAACCCGGAGCCGCTGACCGCCGCCGGCATCTACCAGATGATCGCCCGCCGCGGCCGGCAATGCGGCCTCAGCTTGTACCCGCACCGGTTCCGGCACCACTTCAGCCACACCTGGCTGGACCGCGGCGGCCCCGAGGGAGACCTGATGGAACTCAACGGCTGGACCTCCCCGCAGATGCTCCGCCGTTACGGCGCCAGCGCCCGCAGCGCCCGCGCCGCCGCACCTACGACCGCATCATGACCGACACCTGACACCAGCCGCGACCACGCCGGCACCGGCCCCGGGGGCGCCGCCCCTGCCAGCGTGCCCGGGAATCACCCTCCCCCAGCAGATCAGCGAGGACGACAGCCCGGACAGATCAACTGCCCCCAACCACGCCGGGCTCAAGCGCGAATCTGTCCCCGGAAGCCGGAGTCCCGAGTCCGTGAATGACCAGCTACGTGAGCTGCCGAGCCTCTCGGCATGCCCCACAAAAAATCCCGCAAGTCCGCCTCCCGGACCGGCCCCACAGACATCCCACGGACACGGCGGCATTCCGCGGCACACCCCGGCACTCCTGTTAAAATGGGGGTGAAAACGTACCCTGAACAGGCGAAACGCAGGAGAAGCAGGCTGTCGGCCGTGCCGATCGGTGGTGGTCAGGGACAGGATCGAACTGTCGACCTTCCGCTTTTCAGGCGGACGCTCATACCGACTGAGCTACCTGACCTGGCTGGGTGTCCGATGACTCTTAGCGGGCATCCCCGCGGTCCTGACGGGATTTGAACCCGCGACCTCCACCTTGACAGGGTGGCGAGCACTCCAAGCTGCTCTACAGGACCTTATGCCGTCAACCGTAGCCGACGCGTGCCCCCAACGGGATTCGAACCCGTGCCGCCGCCTTGAAAGGGCGGTGTCCTAGGCCGCTAGACGATGGGGGCGCCGACGGCTCTGGCCGCCGTAGCCGTAATCAGTCCGCCGTCGGGGGACTGCCCCAGCATAGGGGACAGACTCTAGAACCGGCAAAGCGCGGCCACCCAGCTGTCCCTCGACGCGGCACCTCTGGCCAAGATTGTCGGGCCGACAGTGCCGTGTCGCAGGCGGCCGTGAGGGCCGCCATGAGCGGCACGCTGTGCCTCAGCCTGACCCGGGACCGGCAGCCGTGCTCCTAGGACCGGCGCTTGTTGACGAAGCTGTCGGCGATGGACTTGCCGTCGGTTTCGTCGGGGATGACCAGCCATGCGCCCAGGTAGAGCAGGACGCCGAACCCGCCGAAAACCGTGAGAACCACGAACACCAGGCGTACCAGGGTCGGATCTATCCCGAAGTAAGCCGCAAGGCCGACGCACACCCCCGCGACGAGCCGCCCGTCCTGGATCCGGTACAGGCGCTTGGTTCCACTGCTCGGTTCATTCATAGCTCGATCATGCCCGGTTCCGTGACCGGACTGACATAGGGATCAACCCGGTAAATACCCTGATCTGTAACGACAGAGAGGAACGGCCATGCCCACTCCCGCGCCGAGTACGGACCTGCTGAACATCGATGACCAGTTCAGTGCCGAGGAGCGCCTGATCCGCGACACGGTTCGGGCATTTACCGCGGACCGGGTACTGCCGAACATCACCGATTGGTTTGAGGCGGGCACCCTCCCGCGCGAGGTCATCACCGAACTCGGCAAACTCGGCCTGCTCGGCATGCACCTGACCGGGTACGGCTGCGCCGGCCTCGGCCCGATCGCCTACGGCGTCGCCTGCCGGGAACTCGAGGCGTGCGACTCTGGCTTGCGCAGCGCCGCATCCGTCCAGGGATCCCTGGCCATGTACCCGATCTGGCGATACGGCTCGGAGGAGCAGAAGACCGAGTGGCTGCCCCGCATGGCGGCCGGAGAGGCGCTCGGCTGCTTCGGACTCACCGAGCCCGATCAC
Source organism: uncultured Actinomycetota bacterium (assembly GCA_963808615.1). GTDB lineage: Bacteria > Actinomycetota > Actinomycetes > Streptosporangiales > Streptosporangiaceae > Palsa-504. The sequence goes on along the minus strand of CAWEGV010000012.1, from coordinate 360,507 downwards.
GGATCCGACCCGGGCAGCATGCGGACCTTCGCACGGCAAGACGGGCCTGACTGGGTGGTGTCGGGTACCAAGATGTGGATCACCAACGGCAGCATCGCCGACATCGCCGTCGTGTGGGCGAATACTGCGGAAGGCATCCGCGGGTTCCTGGTGCCCCGGGGGACGCGCGGCTATACCACGCACGACATCCATAAGAAGCTCTCGCTGCGCGCATCCATCACCTCCGAATTGCACCTCGACGACGTCCGCCTGCCCGCTGAAGCCGCACTCCCTGGTGTGTCCGGGCTGAAGGGCCCGCTGTCGTGTCTGACCGAGGCGCGTTACGGCATCGCGTGGGGAGTGACCGGTGCCGCCCGGACCTGCCTGGAGAGCGCCATCGAATACGCGCAGACTCGCGAGCAGTTCGGTAAGCCGATCGGCTCTTTCCAGCTCACGCAGGCCAAACTCAGCTGGATGGCGACGGATCTCTACCGGTCTCAGCTGCTCGCGTTGCACATCGGCAGGCTCAAGGAGCAGGGCTCGGTCACGCCCGTGCAGGTCAGCATCGCGAAGATGACCAACGTCAGATCGGCCATCGACATCGCCAGGCAGGCTCGCACGGTACTGGGGGCCAGCGGCGTGACGCTCGAATACCCGCCCATACGGCATGCGAACAACCTGGAAGCCGTACTCACCTACGAGGGCACCGAGGAGATCCACACGCTGGCCATCGGGCAGGCACTCACCGGCATCTCCGCCTACCGCTAGCCCAGGCAGGCGATCAGGCTGGGAAGTCGGTACTCTTCGTCTCTAGGCGCCGTTCCCATCCGGTGCGGTCGGGGCGTTAGCTCAATGGCAGAGCAGTGGGCTTTTAACCCATTGGTTCAGGGTTCGACCCCCTGGCGCCCCACCTGGAAAAACGTACCTCCTGCAGGTCCTGCCGTGGACCGGTTCGTGGACCGATGTCAGTGGTCCGATGTACCGTCGCGTCATGGTCAGCAGTCCGAGCGGTCACATTGAGCAACTGCCGAGCGGATCCTGGCGCGGCGAGGTTCTTCTGCGCGACCAGGCCGGTATCGGGCCGGAAGATCCGGCTGCGCCGGACCTGCAGGACTGAGCGTGCCGCGCAGATCGAGCTCGGCAAGCTGCTCGAGCAGGCTGACGCAGGCCGCCGGCCCGAGACCGATGCCACCGTCGCCCAGCTGATGGACCAGTATGCCGAGGTCGCTGACTGGGACCTGTCTACCCGGAAGGCCAACGAGGTCTACATCCGCCGCGTGATCAAGCCTGCGCTGGGGCATCTGCAGGTCCGCAAGATCCGCGGGCCACTGCTTGACTTGCTTTACGCGCAGCTGCGGCGCTGCAGCGATCCTGGGTGCACCGGCAAGCGGTTCACCGACCTGGCCAACGCGAACAGGCCGCGCAACACGATCCGCGCCTACCGCGGCGACCTGACCGCGTTCGCCGCCCACCACGACGGCGACATCGCCGGGCTGACCGCCGCGCCGGTCCGGGCGTTCCTCGGCGAGACCGCCGGGCAGGCCCCGGCCACCCGCAAGCGCAAGCGCGCCGCGGTCGCGTCGTTCTGCAGGTGGGCCGTCCGGCACGAGCTGCTGGACGCCAGCCCGATCGACCGCATCGACGCCATCGAGGTCCCTCAGACGCTGCCCAGGCCGGCGGCCGCCGGCGACATCGCGGCGGTCCTCGGCGCGATCTGTTCCCGGCGGCCGCGCGGGGACGTGCCGGTCGGCGTGCTGCGGGACCGGGTGCTGTCCGAGACCGCCTACGTCTGCGGCGCCCGCGCCTCGGAGGTCTGCGGGATGCACGCCGAGGACCTGGACCTGCGCCCGGACGACGAGCACGCCCGCGTCCACGGCAAGGGCGGCGCCGTCCGCACCGTGCTGCTGGATGACCGCGGCTACGTCGCGCTGCTCCGGCTCTACCTCGCCCGAGCCGGGTACTTGTCCGGGCCGCTGTTCCGCGCCAGCATCAACGGCCGGGGTGGTCCGCTGTCCTACGACGCAGCGCACAACCGGTGGAAGAAGTACTGCGCCGCCGCCGGCACCGAGATCGGCATCCAACAGCTCCGCCACGCCCACGCCACCGAGCTGATCAACAGCGGCGTCTCCATCGAGGTCGTGCGCCGCCGACTCGGCCACGCCTCCGCCGAGATCACCCAGGTCTACACCCTGCTGGCCGACAAGGTCGCCGACGCCGAGATCCGCGCCGCACGCCGCAAACGCGAGACCAGACGCCGATGACCGGGCCAGTCGGCTCAGTATCAAGCCAGCCAACCGGCCCGCCAGAGATCCGTGACGATACACGCCGCCAGCCTGCCACTCGCCACGGGCCGGGCAGATCGCGGCCCTTGGCAGCGTCGCCCGCCGTTGCTGTGTTTAGTTGCGCCTCACCGAGACGGTCGGCCGCCCGTGGACCCGGGCATCGTGATGCTGATCAGGCAGATGGCGCAGGAGAATCCCAGCTGGGGCTGCAAGCGATCCAAGGTGAGCTGCCGGGCCTGGGCATCCCGGTGGGCGTCCCGGCCATCCGGCGGGGTACTGAGACCGCTGCGGATCCCGCCTGCGCCGCAGCGCAGCAGATCGGCCTGGCGGCAGTTCCTGCGCACCCAGGTCTCCGCCATGCCCGGCTGCGGCTTCTCCGTGCCGGCTGCGCCGTCACCCTGCGCCGCCTGGACGTGTTCTTCGCCGTCGAGGCCGGCACCCGCTAGGTATATGTCCTCGGCGTGACTGCGCACCCGGACGGCGCCTGGACCACTCAGCAGGCACCCAATCTGGTCATGGACCTGGGGGAGCGGGCTGCCCGGTTCCGGTTCCTGCTCCGGGACCGGGCCGGGCAGTTCACCGGCGCATTCGGCACAGTCCTGCCCAGCGCGGGGATCGAGGTGATCCAGATCCCGCCGCGGAGCCCGCGGGCGAACGCTGATGCCGGACGCTGGGTGCGCACAGCACGGGCCGAGGTCACCGACCAGATGCTGATCGCCGGGCCAGGCACCTGCACATGGTCCTGGACCAGGACGCCGTGCATCACCACGAGCATCGCCCGCACCGAGCCCGGAACCCGCGCCCGCCAGCCGCTGCCGATCTCACTCCGGCCGTCATCGCCGATCTCACGACACCGCAGATCCGGCGCACAGTCCCAGGCGGGCTGATCAACGAGCATGAGCGGGCGGCATGAAGATCACTGGCTGATTCAGGAAACGGCAGGCCAGCGGACATGGACTCAGTTCGGCCACCCCACACCCTCCAGTCGGCTCCAGGGACCGGCGAGAGGGCAGTACGTCCCCTTGGGAGACCGCTCGGGCAGCACATGGCCAGCAGGTTTTACAAGCTCTCCGATAGGGCCATGCGTACCTGATTAATCACAGCGCGCAGCCAACCCTCTTGACGCTTGCCCATCCCTGCCTCACGATGTCAGCCGCGACGAGCCTCGGGCGACAGACGTTCTTTCCCGGCGCTCACACCAGCGGGCTCGGCGCTGCCAGAATCGCCAGGCGGGAGTCGTGCGGGGTTGCCGATCGTGTACGGGCCACCTGACACCATAGGCCATCGACGCACACACACCGGGCCGTCGCAGTCGGTTTCTTCCGACGCTGTGTAATTGGCCCTTTCCTAGGCGCAGCGCAAGTAGCCGCCGATCTGGACGCCAGCTTGGCCGTCTTGATTGTGAGTGTGCGCCTGAAAGTTCGTTATGGCGCTGGTGGCCGCGGAACCGGCCAGGCGGCCATGTGTTGCGGAAATCATCTGTTCGAAGCCGGGCTGCTACGAGATCGCCGGGTCTTGAGCCGGCCAGCCGGGCGCTGGGTGTTTGCCGCAGATCATGTGACGCATGCTTCCCGGGATTCTGCCCGGGAGTATTTCCCGGCTGATCCAGGAAGGCGCCTCTTCTGGCCGGGAACCGTCCGGAGGCATCGTGATCTCACCACAGACTCAAAGGGAGGTCATCATGAACGGTCGCAAACTCACGGTCCTGACGACGATCACCGGGATCCTTGCCCTTGGCGAGTTCGGCAGCTCGGTCATGATCTGGAGGGAGAACTATCCCGGCAGCCTGCCGCTGGCTGCCGTCGTGTTCGGCGTGTTCTTCCTGATCGCTGCCTGGCTGCTGCGCAGCGGCCGGGTCACCGTCGGCGCGATCGTCGCCGGCGTGCTGTGCCTGTTCGAAGTCATCAGTTTCCCCGGCTGGCAGAAGCACGGTGCCCTGGACTGGACGTATGACACCATCTTCGCCGTGGTGGCACTGGCCGGGCTGATCGGCGCCATCACGGTGCTGGCCGGACGTCTCCGCCGCCGGGCCGCGGCCCGAAGCGATGCGCCGCCCCAGACCCAGTGACTCTGGCTGGAGATGCATGCGTGGTGCACGATGAGCGTATGGCAAGCCCACCGCGGGCGGCGGACCGCGGCCGCCTCACCGCGGCCGCGGTCGCCGCGGCGGTCGTGCTCGCTGTGGCCGGCTCGGCCGCCGGGACAGCCTATGACCAGCCCGGGACCGCCGTGTTCGCCGACACGCTGTCGTTCGCTTTCGCGGTCGCGGTGGTCGCGGTGGTGGGCGCCATCATCACCCTCGCGGTTCCCGGTAACCGGGTCGGCTGGCTGATGCTGGCCGCCGCCGCCGTCCTGGGTGTCGGCACTGCGTTCACCGAGGCCGGTATCCACGGCGTGGTGACCGTGCCCGGCTCGGTGCCCGGCGCCGCGTACCTGGCCGCCCTCGGGCCGGGCCTGCAGGCGGCCGGGCTAGTGATCGCGGTGGTGGGCGTGCCTGCCGTGTTTCCCGACGGGCGCCTGCCCGGGCCGCGGTGGCGCTGGCTGGCCTGGTCCGCCGCCGCGGCGGCGGCCTGCCTGTTCCTGGGCAATGTACTGAGCCCTACCTCGAATGAGAACCGGCTGGCTCACTGGCACAGCCCGCTCGGCCTGGCAGGCCGCTACGCACCCGTCGTGGGCGCGCTGAGCGCTGCGGGGGTTCTGCTTGCGGTGGGCGCAGCCGTCGGTGCCATCGCTGGGCTCGTCATCCGGTGGCGGCGCGGTGGTCCGCTGGTCCGGCAGCAGCTGCTGTTGCTGACCCTGGCCACCTGGCCGCCCGCGCTGGTCTTTCTCGCCATACTGCTCAGCGATGGCGTTCCTGGCTGGATCTTCGGCGTGGTGCTGCTGCCGCTGCCGGTCGCGATCGCGGTCGCGATCCTCCATCACGGCCTGTATGACCTGCGCCGCGCGGCCTATCGCACGCTGCTGTGGCTGACCATGTCAGCGGCTGTCGTCGGCATCTACGCGGGGGTGGTGATCACCGTCGCCGCACTGGTGCCCGATCATCACGCCTGGTGGCTCTCGGCGCTCGCGGCGGCGCTGGCCGCGCTGATGCTGATCCCGTTGCGCGATAAGCTGCAGCGCGGCGTGACCCGCGTGGTCTACGGCCGGTGGCGGGAGCCGTATGAGGTCCTAGCCGGCCTCGGCCAGGACCTGGAAGCAGCCGCCGACATCGACCGGCTGCTGGACGCCGCGGTCGCCGAGCTCACCACCGGGCTGGATCTGCGTGACGTCAGCGTCCGCGATCTGGACGGGACCGTTGTCACCGGCATCGGGGACGTTCCGGGCACCGCGGCGGCCGCCGTCCCGAGCTCTGCTGCGGCCGTCGTCCGCGGCACGATCGCAGCTGTCGGCCCGGCTACAGCCAGCATTGCGTTGCTGGCATACGGCATCCCGGTCGGTTCCCTGACTTACCGGGTGCCCGATCGTCGCCTGAGCGCGGCCGAGGAGCGGCTGCTGCACGACCTGGCCCGGCAGCTCGGGGGCGCGCTGCACGCGCGGCTGCTCCGCGAGGACCTGCAGCGCGCCCGGGAACGGCTCGTCCTGGCCCGCGAGGAAGAACGGCGCCGTCTGCGCCGGGACCTGCACGACGGGATCGGCCCGGCGCTGGCCGGGCTGACGCTTAAGACCGAGACGGCACGGGCGCTGCTCCCGCCGGGCGCCGACGGCGCTTCCCGCCAGCTGCACGACCTCAGCGAGGAGATCCGCCGCACCGTGGTCGATGTCCGGCACCTGGTCGAAGGGCTGCGCCCGCCCGCCCTGGACGAGCTCGGCCTGGCCGGCGCGTGCGCCCAGGCCGTCGAGCGACTGACCGCCGGGTCCGGCCTGGCGGCCAGCGTGGAGGCCTGTGACGACCTGCCCGCGCTCCCGGCCGCCGTGGAGGTCGCCGCCTACCGCATCGTGGTCGAGGCGGTGACCAACACCGTCCGGCACGCCCGGGCCCGCCACTGCCGGGTATCGATGACCCTGATCCCGACCGGGCTGGCCGTCGAGGTCACCGACGACGGTATCGGGCTGGCCGCGTCTGGCCAGCCCGGGCACGGCCTGGCCATCATGCGGGAGCGGGCCGAGGAACTCGGCGGCACCATCACGGTCCGGGACGGCTCACCCGGCGTCATGGTCCAGGCGCGGCTGCCCGCCGTGACCGCGCCCGCGCAGCTTCCCAGCGTCCCGGCGGTGCCGGCGTGACCCGGGTCCTGATCGTCGACGACCATCCCGTCTTCCGCGACGGCCTGGCCGGCCTGCTCGCCACCGTGCCCGAGATCGAGGTGACCGGCACGGCCGGCACAGCCGAGGAGGCGCTGGCGGCCCTCGAGGAAACCGCACCCGATGTCGTGCTCATGGACATCAACCTGCCCGGCGCCTCCGGCGTCGAGGCGACCCGGCGCGCTTCCCAGATCGCCCCGGGCACTGCCGTGCTCGTGGTGACCATGGTCGATGACGACGACACCGTCTTCGGCGCCCTGGCGGCGGGCGCGCGCGGCTACGTCCTCAAGGGCGCATCCGCCGGCGAGATCACCGCGGCGCTGCGCACCGTCGCCGCGGGCGGCGCCGTGTTCGGCGCGGGAGTCGCCAATCGGCTCCTGGCCCAGACTCCCCGGCGGCTGTCCGGCCCAGCCTCCCCATCCCGGCCAGACGACTTGACCATGCGAGAACGTGAAGTACTCGACCTGCTGGCCGAAGGTGCCAGCAACCAGCAGATCGCCCGCTCCCTCGGCATCTCGCTCAAGACCGTGCAAAACCACGTCTCCCGCATCCTCGACAAGCTCCAGGCCGCCGACCGGACCCAAGCCGCCCTCCGCGCTCGGGGCGTTCCCCCGCAACCACGGCACTGAAGACACAGCGGACGCTCACTGGTTAGCGCGGATGGGCCTGGCTCGTGGTCATGTCGCGCGGGCCTGTTCGCTCACCGCCAGACAGCCTTCGCCGGGGTTACCGGACCGGAGCGGGCGCGGCAGCAGACGGCGCGAGTGGCGTGCTGGGCAGCGGGATGGCCACCACGACCGTATCGCCGGTGGTGATGTCGAAGCCGGTCAGGCTGGCTGCCAGGAACGGCACGGAGGCGGGGTACCACGCGCCCGGGGCGCCGCGGGTGACGGTCCAGCTGCCGCCAGCCGCGTGCTGCCCGGTGGCGGTGGTGGCCCAGATCTGGCAGCGGGTGCCGGGCGGGATGCCGCTGACGCTGGCCTCCAGCTCCGTCCCCCACGGCTGCGGCGTGTAGCGCACCGCCGCGCGGGACCCGGTGGCCGCGTTGAATCCCCCGGCCGCGGCCCACCAGCTCACCGCGGCAGGGTGCGGCGTCGGCGGGCGCAGCGCCTGCGTCGTCCATCCCGCGGCCGCGGCGGCGGCCAGCACCGCGGCGGCTGCCGCCAGGGCCCGCCGGCGCCGGACGGCGGCTACCCGGCCGATCAGCCCGTCCAGCGGCGGTTCCGGCGGGCTGGAGGGACCGGGCGGGCGCTCTCCGGATAGCTCCGGCACGGTAGCGGCAGGCACCCTGCACAGCAGGCCAGGCACCCCGGCCAGCCCGGCGACCTCCTCCCGGCAGCCAGGACAGGACGCCAGGTGATAGCTGACCCTGGCGCGGTCGGCCGGGGCGATCGCGCCGAGCACGTAGACGCCCAGCTCCGGGCGGATCTGCGCGCATGCGCTGGGGCCGCTCACCGGGGTACCTCTGGTTCCCGGCGCGCAGTCACCGGCCACGCTTGCGGCCCGTGGCGACGGCTGTCACGGGCCGGTGCTGGTGATCCTCGCACGGCCATGATCAACTCCTGCCCTACCCTGTGGAACGGCCGGAACCGCCCGCGAGTTCACAGCCACCGCATGGAGCCTGCGGCTGGTCTGCAGTGCGCAGCGCGTCACATACCCCGGCGCAGCTCGTGGTGTGCGGATCCCACGGCACGGCCCGCGCCCGGCCTGGACGCTTCCGCTGCGGCAGGCGGGCTCATCATCACAGCAGCATCAGCGCCTGGCTGGCGCCTGCGGCCTACGATGGCATCGTGGGCGCATGCGGGAGGACCGGTGCCATCACCGCCACGGCGGCGGCCGGCTGGGCAGTGCTGATGACCGCAGGATGCGCGGGCGGCCCGCCTCCGGCGCCAGTGTTGTCCGGGCACGCCACCACGGAAGCATCGCCGATCGCGGGGATTGCTACGGGCTCTGCCCGGCGGGCGCTGGCCGCCAGGTACCTGGCGGTTGCGGCGGCGGGCAACCGCCGGCTGGAGGCCGACTTTGACCGGCTGAACGGGCCCGACCGGGCAGATCTTGCCGCCGCGCGAGCCGACCTGCGAGATGCTGCCGCCACCGAGCGGTTGTTCGATCAGCGGCTGGCCCGCATCGCCTTCCCTGCGGGGACCAAGACGATCGCCCGGCTGCTGGTCATGAGCAACCAAGCCCGGGCCGAGCTGACCGCGGCAGCCGCGGCCTCGGCGTCGCTGTCCCGGCTGCACGCGTTCGAACGGCAGTTGACTGCGGCCAACGGGCCGGTCGAAGAAGCGGTCACCGTCATCCGCGGCCAGCTCGGCCTGCCGCCTCCGGACACCAGCTGAATCCATGTCCCGCCGGTGACCTGCCAATGCCCCTCCGGGGTAGCCCCCGCAGGCACCACATGTTGCGAGGTGGTGGAATTCCGTCGTCCCATCCGGCGTGTGCACGGTAAGGCACCGGTGAGCGGGGCGAGCCGTGGTATCAGGCCTGCCAGGTCAAAGTGAATCGGGATCTGCCGCTGTGCTGCCCGTCAGCGGGTCAACGCTGCATCCGGGAACGCCAGCGACAGCCGCCCGGCAACTGCACGTGCGGTGCCGGGCGGCTGCTGCCCGCGAGGGGAGCGATCGGGGCGGGCATCGGGGCCAGCCTGGGTAGCGAACGGGCAGCTCAGCGGGGTGTCAGTATCCGTACTCGCCCGCGGCGCTGGGCGAGGTACTGGCCGCGGGCGCCGCGGCGCCGGACACGGTGACCTCGTGCCAGACCCCGCCTGAGAGGTTCAGCCCGTTGCCCTTGGCCTGGCCGGGGGCGGTGTCCGCGGCGTAGGTGTACAGCGGGTGCCCGTCATAGGCCGCCTGGGTAGTGCCATCGGGCCGGGTGATGGTGCTTAGCGTGCCGGTCACCCCGGAACCCGCGGTGGCCGGGCCCTTGACCGGCGGCCAGTAGGTGGCGCATGAGCCGGTGCACTTGGACGTGGTCGAGGTGTCGGGGGCAAACCAGTACAAGGTGAAGCCCGCCGAGTTGGTCAGCACCTTGGTTCCGCCGATCGTCGTGCTCATCAGCGTGGTCCCCGATGAGCTGGCGGCCGGGCTGGATGCCCCGGCCGCGGGCGGGGCGCTGCTCGAGCTGGCCGAGCTCCCGCAGGCCGCTATGGCCAGCACCGCGGCGGCCAACCCGGCGGCGCTCCAGATCCTTCGCATTGCAGCTTCTCCCTCACAAAGGCAGATGAGCTCTCCTAACCAAAGATCACGGGCTGCCGGGATCATTCGTTCACCTCGGCGGGATCTTTCGTCTACCTGACGGCGGGAAGTCCCGGTGACCTCCAGGCATCGGCAGGGCCGATGATCAGCCTGGCCCCGGGCGGCAGCGCCGCCTGGCTGTGGATCACCCCGGTCGTCCCCCACGCCACCTCGTTGGGGCTCATCCGGCAGGCGCGGCATCTTGATCCCGAGCACGAAGGCGCCGCAACGGCCGGAGCGCAGTCAGGCCGCGCTTTCTGGCCGAGACGCCGATGCCGGAGTTGAACCGAACGCCCGCCCGGCCCGTTCACCAAGCGGATAGGTCTCTTCGCTGGCCGCCTACGGAGTGGGGTGATGATCCATCGCAGACCGAGAAGTTCAAATACGGCGTGGCCTACCCGGCGTACCGGACGCCCTCGTCGGAGCCGACCGAACTGGACCACCTGGTGCCGCTGGAATTGGGCGGGTCGAACGATGCGACCAACCTGTGGCCCGAGTACCCGCCGACACCGAACCCGAAGGACAAGGTCGAGGACGCGCTCAACCATGCCGTGTGCGACGGCCGGGTGTCCCTCGTACGGGCCCAGGACGCTATCGCTGCGGACTGGATGACCGCGGAGCACGTGCTGGGGATCGGGCCGGTAGTCAGCGGCAGCGCCCGTATAAGGCGTGGTGCACCGCGTCAGCCGTGTGGAGTTCGTACTACCGCGACTATGACGTGTACGTCCACTCCAACCAGTACGACGTGAAAGCCGTCGCCACCGCGAGCAACGGGGCGTCGGACTACTGGTGGACTAACCGCAGCGGGTACGCGGACATCTACCTGTATCACGCCGACAGCGGCGAGACGGTCAAGGTCACGACCGGAGCGGCGGCGTGCTACACACGCAGGTGATCGGGCACTACACCGGTCCACGTATCGCGAATGCCTGAGACGGCAGAGACACGCTGCTAAGACGCCTGGTCAGAAAATCACGACATATAGTAGCGCCGCTGATATTGCCGGTAACCACTATCAACACGGACTGCAAGCACTAGGAGCAATTATAACGATTTGCTCTCCCCGCCCCGCGTCACGCGTACGGTAGGTCGCCGGGAGCGGTAGGGAGAGGAGACCATGGCTTCTCACAGGAAACCGAGAGAACCGAGAGAACGGGCAAAAGTCAGGAGACTCGTTCCCGCCGGCGTCGTGCTGTGCCCGGGGGCTGCGGCATTCGGCGGCTCTGTGCTGGCAGGTGTGTACGGTAGCCGCACCCCGCTGACCGTGCACCTGGCCGACACGTCGGGCTCAACCGACCCGGGCGTGACCGTGTACGCCTGCCTGGCGTCGGGAAGACTCAGCCACGTTTCGGTCGCCTCAGCACCGACGTGCCCGGCTAATTCCATCCCGGTCCACTGGACTGGGCACTCCGGTCCGAAATCGTCGCCTACGTCGCAACCGCAGCCCGCTCGGTCGTCAGACCCGCCAGCGAGTTCACGCCTGTTTCACCGTCTAGTTCACCACCAACCGCAGTGCCCAGCACATCCTCGGCCGCGCCGTCGAGCCCACCCCCGGGCGGAACCGGTCCTCAGTGCGTGACGAGCGCCGTCCATGGCAGCTGCGGCCCATACGACTATTCGGCAATCACGGGCAGCAGCGGTTCCAACACCTTCGTCCTGAACAACATGTGGGCGGCCAATTCCGGTACGACCCAGACCCTGAGCGCCAGTAACCCCGGCAGCTGGAGCGTGGTTGCCAACTCCCAGCCAGCTGGATCTACCGCGGTCCAGACCTACCCGGATACGCAAGAGATCTACACCGGGTCAGGCAACGCTCCCGTTCCGTTGTCTAGCTTCGGCTCCATCATCTCCTCGTTTACCGAGAAGATGGGCGCTGCCAGTGGCACCAGCGCCGAGGCGGCCTACGACATCTGGCTCGGCCAGAACTCTTCAACCAACTACGCCGACAAGGTAATGATCTGGAACGACCAGGTCAACCGGGGGACCGCGGCGGGGCCTCGGTCAAGGCCACCGCCGACTTCGGCGGGTCCAACGGTGTCCCGCAGCAGAACTGGACGTTGTGCAAGTACGGCAGTAGCGAGCTGATCTGGTACCTCACCAGCGGCAACGAGCAGTCCGGCACGGTGGACGTCTTGTCCATGCTCACCTGGCTGAAGAGCCACGGATACTTGCCCGCCGGCTCAGGCCTGAACCAGATCGACTACGGTTTCGAGATCTGCTCGACCCCCAGTGCGGAGACATTCACCGTCAGCCAGTTCAGCATCACGTCGTCTTGAGTGTCCGGCTTGTCCCGCAACTAGATCAGCCTGAACGCTGATCGCTGGGGTGCCGGCCCATGGCCGGCACCCCCAGGACGCAAACACGTTCGAGGGTCGCGCCGCCGTTCACTACGACGTGCCGGTCAACGCCGCGACCTGCGCCCTGGATCAAGGCGGACCTGGGCACCGATCTGCCGCACGACATGATCGCCCACCTGGCCTGGCGCACCGAGTCCGGGCTGCGCTACGCCGATGTCTGGCAGGCCAGGGACGACCACGAGGTCCTTCGGCCTCAGCCCGGGACCACGACGACTCGCTCGCCGCCGCGAGCCGACGCCGACCAGGCGTCCGTTACCGCGGACAGCGGGAAGGTCCGGACCGGGACCTCGACACGGCCCTCGGCGATCATCTGGATGTATCCGGGCAACTCGGCCATGATCGTGTCCACCGACGCCGACCCTGCGCCGCTGCCGCTGATCCGGATACGCCGACTACGCAGCAGTGCCGACGGAACCGCCGCCTCGGCGCCGGCCAGCGCGCCGATCTGCACGTAGGCGATGTCGGCTTTATCCTCCTGCAGCCCCTGGCGTGCCAGGGCGGCGAATGCTGCCTCGGCCGGCGCCCCCCAGACGAAGTCGAGCACCAGGCTGGGGGCAGCACCGCCGATGGCCGTGGCCAGGGCTGTCGCGGTGGCGTCGGGGGTCGCGGGCAGCGGCACCGCGGTCGCGCCGTACGCCGCGGCACGAGCCAGGCGGGCCTGGTCGCGGCCGACCGCGATGACCCGGTCCGCGCCGAGCAGCCGGGCGTTCTGCACGGCGAGCAGGCCGGCCATACCGGTCGCGCCAAGGATCAGGACGGTACCGAGCGCCCCGGCCTCGGACTGCCGGCTGCGCAGTGGCAGCCACGAGGAAAGGCCAGGGTTGAGCCCGCAGGCGACGCGCTCTGGCTCGGCACCGTCAGGAAGCGCTAGCTTCATCGTCACGGGCACCGCCATGCGCTCGGCCAGCGTGCCGTAAGGGGCTGCACGAACCCGGTGTAGACCAGCCCGCCATCAGCGGTCCTGGCCACCGCGTCAACGCCTGGGATCAGCGGATACGCGCCGGTTGAGCCGTAGTGCCGGCCGGCCGCCAGTGACCGCACGACCGGATGGATGCCAGCCGCAGCCAGCTCGACGAGTTCTCGGCCGGACGGCACGGGCGGCTCCTCAAAGTCCGCATACTCCGGCACGCTACCTGGACTATGCAGTACGGCTGCCTTCATGACATCTCCTTAACGACGTTAAATTCACCGTTCGGCCAGTCTGCCCTTAACGACGTTAAACTGTCAACCATGACTCGCGGACTGACGAAGGCCGCCATCGTCGCCGCCGCCCTTGACGCCCTCGACGAGACCGGGCTCGACGGGCTGACCGTCCGCGTGGTCGCCAGCCGGCTCGGCGTGCAACCGCCCGCGTTGTACTGGCACTTCGGCGGCAAGCAGGACCTGATCGACGAGATGGCCACCGAGATATGGCGTCAGGTCACCGTCGAGCTCAAGGCACTGCCCGCGGCCATCGGCTGGGATGAGGAGATGACCGCGTTTGCCCGCATCACCCAGCAGGCCCTGCTGTCCCGCCGGGATGGCGCGAAGATGGTCAGCGGCACCTACATGACCGACGCCAGCATGCTTAGGGAGCAGGAAGCAGGACTGGCGTCCATGCTCGCCCAGGGCTTCACCGTCGCCACCGCCACGCAGGCGTACCAGCTGCTCTACAGCTTCATCATCGGCTTCTGCATCGAGGAGCAGGCGGTATCGCAGGCCGTGGCCGCCGGAGACGCCCGGTATTCCCTGGCCAGCCGCGCAGAACGGATCGGCGCCAGCGAGCACCCGCTCGTTGCCCGTGCGGGGCCGGAGATCTTCAGCGACCGAGACCGGCGGTATGACGAGCTGGTCAGCGTGATCGTCGATGCTGCCGGACGGATGCGCGATCCCGGCGCTGCCGGAGGTGACTAGGACGCGGCCTGCGTCGGACGGCAGGTAGTGAATCGCGACCGACGACTATCGGCACGGCGGAGCCGGACGGACGGGGCGGACATCAGCCCTGCAGGCAAAACGGTCTGGGCTCGGAGCGGGGCCTGGCCACCCCGAGCCCAGACGGGAAAGGGCGAGAACCTCTCAGCCCTGTCACGTCGATGATGCCGCCGGAACCTTAACGCAGGCTAAGACGTTGCTGTGAACCAGCCATCAACTCAAAGCCAGTGAGCGCCCTGGTGGCGCAGCCTGTATTAGGCGCTAGCGGAAGGCGGATCCCCGGCCGCCACCCGGCCGGCCCTCGAGCCGGCCGGTCACCTGACCGGGAAGCTCGGTGCACATCGGGCGCGGCCCTCCCCTGAGAGCGGACCGGCCCCGGCCGCATGTCCTCCGGGTGCTGCCGGCGGATTGCTTCCCTGCCGGACAGGACCTTCGGTGTGGCACGCCGTATCGGGGCCGACCCCCCGTTCACTTGATCGAGTGCTGCCGCATTCACCGTGGCCCGGCGGCCCGGAGCGCCTGCCTGGTGAGGACGGCAGCTGCTCACTCTGAGCGCTGCTGAGGAATACCAGCGAGCAGCGCACGGACCTCGGTCTCCCGGTAGCGCCGGTGTCCCCCCAGCGTGCGGATTGAGGTCAGTTTCCCGGCCTTCGCCCACCGCGTGACGGTCTTGGGGTCGACACGAAACATCGTGGCGACCTCCGCGGGCGTCAGCAGCGGCTCAGCCTCTGGTGTACGTGCGGACATGTGTATGGCTTCTCCTCCCGAACCGGTGTGTGACGTGTTTCCTGATTTCCTTGTGCTCTGTGGGGAATGTGTCGGGGATGTCCTATATGGCCGACAGGGACCATATTGCCATCACCAGCGGTGACAAGTCGACCACCAGGCGCAAAGTTCCTGGACGATGACGCCCCGTTCGGGGGATACACTGCCCGGGGGACCGAACCGCCTGCTCATGAACGCGGAGATACGCGGCGTAAGTCATAACCGTCGTATCGTGACATACCGGAAGGCCCGAAGGCGGCCGTCAAGGTAACGACATCATTTCTACTGTCAGTTACTGGCCAGTACGGAAGGGCATCCGGGTGCTCGGTCCGCCTCCGTGCCTGGGCAGCAATACGCTTATTCCTATCCCGGGTTTCAACCAGGGCCGGGACGGACGAGGAGAGTCGCTACCGTGACCAACGTGTTCGCGATGCCCCACAGGGAAAACGGCGCCGCTGCAGGAGCAGACCACGAGCAGGTCGTCTTCTGCCAGGACGCCCGAACCGGGCTGAAGGCGATCATCGGCATCTATTCCACCGCGCTCGGCCCCGGGCTCGGCGGTACCCGCTTTTACCCCTACGCCAGCGAAGACGAGGCTCTTGCCGACGTGCTGAGGCTGTCCAAGGCCATGGCGTACAAGAATGCACTGGCCGGCCTCGACCTGGGCGGCGGGAAGGCTGTCATCGTCGGCGACCCCGCCCAGCTCAAGACCGAAGCGCTGCTGCGCGCCTACGGCCGCTTCGTGGCCGCGCTCGCCGGCCGCTACATCACCGCGTGCGATGTGGGCACGCGCAGCGAGGACATGGACCTGATCGCCAGGGAGTGCCCCTACGTGACGGGCCGCACGACCGCCAACGGCGGCGCCGGGGACTCCTCGGTCCTGACCGCCCTCGGCGTCATGCACGGGATGCGGGCCGCGGCCGGGCACGCCTGGGGCAGCCCCAGCCTGCGCGGCCGCACCGTGGGCGTGGAGGGAGTGGGAAAGGTCGGTCACCGGCTCGTCGATCACCTGATTGAGGCCGGGGCGGATGTGGTGGTCTGCGATGTCAGCGCCAGCGCCGTCGAGGCGGTCCGCGCCGCTCACCCCGACGTCCGCGCCGTGGACGACATCGACGCGCTTGTCGGACAGGAACTGGACATCCTGGCCCCCTGCGCGCTGGGTGGAACCCTGACCGAGCAGGTCGTGGACGCGCTGACCGCGCGGATCGTGTGCGGCGCGGCTAATAACCAGCTAGTCCATCACGGCATCGAGAAACTGCTCGCCGACCGGGGCATCATCTACGCGCCCGACTATGTGGTCAACGCCGGCGGTGTCATCCAGGTCGCCGACGAACTGGCCGGATTCAACTTCGACCGCGCCTACGCCGCCACCGAGCAGATCTTCGCCACCACGGCGAGGGTCCTGGCCATCGCGGACTCCGATGGCGTGCCTCCATCGGTGGCCGCGGACCGCCTGGCCGAGCGGAGGATGTCCGATGTCGGCCGGCTGCGCGGAATCTGGCTCGGCACGCGGGGATCAGCGTAGGCATCAGGGCCGCAAAGCGGGTACGGTTGTACTGTACGAATGCTGGTGAACGTCGTGCTCCCCGTGGCGGGGCGGCGGCGGCGTCATAGGGCGCACAAAAGCCAGCGAGGCGGAGACCGTGGGGCCGGACTGGCTCCGGACGTTCGAGGGGGTCGAGCCAATGGGGCGCGGCCGAGCCAAGGCCAAGCAGGTCAAGGTGGCCCGTCAGCTCAAGTACAAGAGCGACGACACGGACCTCGACCGGCTGCGTGCCGAGCTGGGAGTCGGCACGGACTCCCGCGACGGCACTGTGGATTCCGCCGGGGACGACGAGGACGACGAGGATCGTCGATCCGGCCCTGCCGAGGACGCCTGGAAAGACGCCGAGGACGCCTGGCCGCGATCCTAGCGGTCAGGATCGGGCACCGAGGCCGTCGAGCACGTCCTCACCGAGGTCACCATCGGCCACCGGGACCGGGTACTGCCCGTCGAAGCAGGCGCGGCACAGCTGGCTGGCAGGCAGCCCGCTCGCCTCGGTCAGTCCCTCCAGGGATACGTAGCCCAGCGAATCGGCGCCGATTGACGCGCAGATTTCAGCCGGCGACATGCGCCCGGCGATGAGTTCGGCTCGGGTCGCGAAATCGATGCCGTAAAAGCAGGGCCAGATCACCGGCGGGGACGCCACGCGGACATGCACCTCGGCGGCGCCCGCCTCCCGGAGCATCGCCACCAGCGCGCGCTGGGTGTTGCCGCGGACGATCGAATCGTCGACCACGACCAGCCGGCGGTCGGCGATGGCATCCCGGAGCGGGTTCAGCTTCAGCTTGATACCACGCTCCCTGATGGTCTGGCTGGGCTGGATGAAGGTCCGGCCGACGTAAGAGTTCTTGACCAGCCCCTGGCCGAACGGGATGCCGCTGGCCTCCGCGAAGCCGATCGCGGCCGGGGTCCCCGATTCCGGCACCGGGATGACCAGGTCGGCGTGTGCGGGATGCTCGGCCGCGAGCCGCCTGCCGACGGCCACCCTGGTGGCGTGGACGCCACGGCCGGAGATCGTGGTATCGGGGCGGGCCAGGTAGACATACTCGAACAGGCACCCGCTCGGCTGCGGCGCGGCGAACATCCGCGACCTGACCCCCCGTCCGTTGATGCAGACCAGCTCGCCGGGCAAGATCTCGCGCACGAAGCCAGCCCCCACGATGTCCAGCGCGGCCGTCTCGCTCGCGACCACCCAGCCGCTGTTCAGGCGGCCGAGCACCAGCGGCCGGAAGCCATGCGGATCCCGCGCCGCGTACAGGGTCTGCTCGTCCATGAACACGAGCGAATAGGCGCCCCGGGCCAGCGGCAGCACCGCGGCCGCTACGCCCTCCACCCCGCCGGACTCCCGGACCCCGCTGACCTCGACGTGGTCGCTGACGAACAGGGCGGTGAGCACATCGGTGTCGGAGGTGGCCGCGATCTCACCGCCGCCGGGACCGGCCCTGCCGAGCAGCGCGGCCAGCTCGCGGGTGTTGATCAGGTTCCCGTTGTGGCCCAGCGCCAGGCTCGTGGTGGGCGCGGAGCGGAACGTCGGCTGCGCGTTCGCCCAGACCGAGGCGCCCGTCGTCGAGTACCGGCAGTGCCCCACGGCGATGTGGCCGCGCAGCGCAGTCAGGGCTGGCTCGTCGAATACCTGCGCGACCAGCCCCATCTCCTTGTGCACCATGATGCGCTGGCCGTCGCTGACCGCGATGCCCGCGGATTCCTGGCCCCGGTGCTGCAGCGCGTACAGGCCGAAGTAGGCGAGCTTGGCGACATCTTCGCCCGGCGCCCAGACCCCGAAGACGCCGCATGCCTCGCGCGGCGGCCGGTCTTCGGGCAGGAGCTCATCCGTCAGACGACCGTCGCGGGATGCCACCAGGTCAGTGTATTCACACGAGAGGCAGGCAGGCGGCGAGGTCGGCGCGGGGGCCGCTCGCGTGCACAGCGCCGGCGGCGACCGCCTCGGCCCAGCCGACCCGGCCGGACGCCAGCCGGATCCAGGTGACCGGGTCGGTCTCGACCACGTTGGGCGGCGTACCCCGGGTGTGGACCGGCCCGGGCAGACACTGGACGGCTGCCGCAGGCGGGACCCGCACCTCCAGGACCCGGCCGGGATGACGGCTGGCCAGCAGGTACAGCAGGTACCTGGCCGCGATCCGCAGCTCTTCTGCCGCGGGTTCGGCGCCGGTGTCGAGCGCGCGCAGGACGGCAGCCACGCTCTCGGGTCCCCGCGGATCGAGACGTCGGGATGGCATGAGGGTTCAGCCGAACAGCGCGGGCAAGGTCGCCGCGTGCACGGCGGCCAGCTCGGCCAGCGGGATCGTGAAGCAGTCCTCGACGACCAGGCGGTCACCGCCGACGCGGCCGATGATCTCGCCGGTTACGCCGTGTGCGGCGCGGAGCTCGGCGAAGGCGTCCTCCGCGCCGGGCCTGACGGCCACGATAGCCCGAGCGGCCGACTCGCTGAACAGCCACGTGAAGGGGTCGCCGGGCAGCCGTACCTGACAGCCGGCCCCGCCGCACAGGCAGGATTCGGCGAGCGCCACCGCCAGCCCCCCGTCGGACAGGTCGTGCGCGGCCGACAGCAGCCCCCCGGCACATGCCGCGGCCAGCAGCCCGGCGAGCCGGCGCTCGGCGTCCAGGCGCGGGGCGGGCGGCGACCCGCCCAGGTGGCCGTGACGGACATGCGCCCAGGCCGACCCGCCGAACTCGGGCTCCGTCCGGCCCAGCAACACGATGACGCACCCCCCGCCGAGCTCTGGAGAGGCCTGGCCAGCTTCCTGGGTGAATCCGATCGAGAGCCGCCGGCGCACGTCGTCGTGCACCCCGAGCACCCCGACCACGGGGGTGGGATGGACGGCGGACGTGCCGGTCTGGTTATAGAAGCTGACGTTGCCGCCGGTGACGGGCACGCCGAGAGCCGCGCAGCCGTCGGCCAGGCCGCGCACGGCCTCGGAGAACTGCCACATCACGGCGGGGTCTTCCGGCGAGCCGAAATTCAGGCAGTTCGTCACGGCCAGGGGGCGCGCGCCGGTCACGGCCACGTTCCGGTACGCCTCGGCCAGCACGAGCTGGGTGCCCAGGTAAGGGTCGAGGCGGCAGTAGCGGCCGTTGCCGTCGGTGGCCAGCGCGATGCCGAGCCCGGTCGCGGAGTCCACGCGGAGCAGGCCGCCGTCTTCCGGCATGGCCAGCACCGCGTCGCCGCGGACGTACCGGTCGTACTGATCGGTCACCCAGCTCTTGTCGGCCAGGCCCGGGGACCCGATCAGGGCCAGCAGGTCAGCCCGCAGCGCCGCACCATCGCCGGGCCGCGGAAGCGCGGCCGGGTCGTCGGCAGCCAGCGCCGCCTGGCGAGCGGGCCGCGAAGCCGGGCGCTGGTAGACCGGGCCGTCGGCCGCGGAGCCGGGCGGGATGTCCACCACCACCTCGCCGTGCCAGGTCATGACCAGCCTGCCGCCGTCCGTCACCTGGCCGATCACCGCGGCCCTGATCTCCCACTTGGCGCAGACCTCAAGGAACCGCTCGACCTTGGCCGGTTCGACCACCGCCATCATGCGTTCCTGCGATTCACTCATCAGGATCTCGGGCGGCCCCAGGGACGCGTCGCGCAGCGGTACCGCGTCCAGCCGGACCCGCATGCCGCCGGTACCTGCCGCGGCGAGCTCGGTGGTCGCGCAGGCCACCCCGGCCGCGCCGAGATCCTGGATGCCTACCACCAAGCCTTCAGCGAAGAGCTCGAGACAGCACTCCACCAGCAGCTTCTCCAGGAAGGGATCGCCCACCTGGACGCTGGGCCGCTTAGCGGCCTCAGCGCGCGCCGCCGAACCGCCGAAGGTCGCGCTGGCCAGCACCGAGGCTCCGCCGACGCCGTCGGGGCCTGTAGCCGACCCGAACAAGATCACCTGGTTGTCCGGGCCGCTGGCCGAGGCGACCTGCAGGTCAGAGTGCCGCATCACCCCCACGCAGAGCGCGTTGACCAGCGGGTTTCCCGCGTAGCACGGGTCGAAGTCCAGCTCACCGCCGATGTTGGGCAGGCCGAGGCAGTTCCCGTAGAAGGAGATGCCGCTGACCACGCCGGGCAGCACCCGCCCCGTGTCGGGCGCCGAGGCGGGCCCGAACCGCAGCGCGTCCATCACGGCCACCGGGCGCGCGCCCATGGCCAGGATGTCGCGGACGATGCCGCCGACGCCGGTGGCCGCCCCCTGGTGCGGCTCCACGTACGACGGATGGTTGTGCGACTCGACCTTGAAGGTGACCGCATAGCCCTGGCCGATGTCGACCACCCCGGCGTTATGCCCGATGCCGGCGAGTAGCGCGGCGGAGGCCGGCGCCTTCGCGGCCAGCTGCTTCAGGTGCACCTTGGACGACTTGTACGAGCAGTGCTCGCTCCACATGACCGAATACAGGGCCAGCTCGGCGCGGGTGGGACGGCGGCCGAGGGTGGCCCGGATCCTGGCGTATTCGGCGTCGGTCAGCCCGAGCTCGGCATAGGGTTGCGGCTCTCCGGGCGTTGCGTCCGCGCGAGCTACCGTGTCGGCCCCGGTCACCCGGCCACCGCCGTGATCGCCGAGGTGAAAAAGCCCAGGCCGTCGGTGGACGGGCCGGTGAGCTCGCTCACCGCGTGCTCGGGATGCGGCATCAGGCCGACCACGTTGCCCTCGGCGTTGCACACCCCCGCGATCCCGGCGGCGGACCCGTTCGGGTTGCCGCTGGCGTACCTGATCACCACCTGGCCCCTGGCCTCGAGTCCGGCCAGCGTGCCAGGGTCGGCCATGTAGGACCCCTCGCCGCTCTTCAGCGGCACCACGATCTGCTGGCCGCGGCGGTAGGAGCGCGTCCACGCGGTCTGGTCGTTCTCCACCCGCAGCCGCAGGTCCCGGGTCACGAACCGGAGGCCGGAGTTGCGGGTCAGCGCCCCGGGCAGCAGGTGCGCCTCGCACAGGATCTGGAATCCGTTGCAGATGCCGAGCACCGGCAAACCCGAACGGGCCGCCGCGACCAACTCGCTCATCACCGGGGCGAACCTGGCGATCGCGCCGCAGCGCAGGTAGTCGCCGTAGGAGAACCCGCCGGGCAAGATCACGGCGTCCACGCCGCGCAGGTCGCGGTCGGCGTGCCAGAGCACGACCGGCTCCGCTCCGGCGAGCCTGACGGCTCGCGCCGCGTCACGGTCATCGAGCGACCCGGGGAAGGTGATGACCCCTATCCGCACCCAGGAAGTTTATCGGTGACGATGCCCAGATGGGCCCGGACCGCGCGGGCTAGCTGGCCGCCCGGAGTTGCCGCAGCGGGGCGTCGCTGGGCCACCTGATGTGCTTGCGCATGGTTACCACCGTGCCGCGCCCCGGGCTGCTGTCCAGCGTGACCTGGTCCACGCAGGCCCGCATGACGGCCAGGCCGCGACCCGACTCGGGCAGCCGGGCGATCGCACTCGCGGCCTGGGGTCCGTCCAGGTCGGCCAGCGCCAAAGGCTCACGTTCCGGCTCAGCCAGCCCGGTGCCCGCTCCCTCGTCGGCTACCTCCACCTGGCAGCCCACCGTGCCCAGGCTGGCCATCACGGCGTAGCGCCGGACATCACGGCCGCTGTGCCGCACGACGTTCGTGCAGGCTTCCGTGGCCGCGAGCAAGATGTCGTGGACAGATTCCTCATCAACGCCGGCCCGGCGCAGGGTGTCCCCGAGGACCCGGCGCATCACCGGGACGCTCACTGCCTCGCACTGGAACACCAGGCAGAACTTCACATCAGGAACCGACTTCACGCGCATCTAGCAACCCACACCCACAGACATCTGACTACCCAAACTTACTCATATTTTGTGTGATTCCCCGTTAACGCGGCCGAAACCAGGCAATCAGTCCCGCAGCGCCAGACGGCGCGAACTCGCTCAGCCCGCGTGCAGGCTGAATTCCTCGATGACCGGGTTCGATAGCAGGTCCCGGGCCAGCTCTGTGACAGCTGTCACAGCGGCCTCGTCCGGGGGACCCTCCAGCTCCACCTCGAACCGTTTCCCCTGCCTGACCCCGAGCACCTGGCCGAACCCCAGACGGCGGCAGGCGCTGGCGATGGCCTCTCCCTGCGGGTCATGGATCTCCGGTTTGAGCATTACGTCGACGATCATGCGAGCCACGTATCCTCCAGGGTCATCAGGGCATATATCGTCAGGCTGAGGAGCGTCTTCCGATCGCGGACGCGTGCAACCCCACCGGGCACGCAGCGTACGCGACAGCTCAGCGGACAGATGTGTCCGGGAACTCTAGCCCGACCGGCCGCGCCTGGTGATCCCAGCCCCCGGCCCAGGAAGGAGCGGCACGTGACCGTCGGATCCGGCGGTGCGACTACCACCGCACCAAGTGCAGGCGCGCCCGCCGCGGGCGCGCCGCTCGACCGGCCCGTACCAGATACGCGGGATCAGGCTGGCGGGCTCATTCAGCTGCTCACCCCCGAGGGCGAGCGGATCGACCATCCCGACTACCCGCTCGAGCTCACCGCGGCCGACCTCAGGGACCTGTACCGGGATCTGGCCCTGGTCCGCCGGATCGACACCGAGGCGATCTCGCTGCAGCGCCAGGGTGAGCTCGGGATCTGGGCCTCGCTGCTGGGGCAAGAGGCCGCCCAGATCGGCTCGGGTCGCGCCCTGGGCCCCGATGACATGGTGTTCCCCACCTATCGCGAGCACGGAGTGGCCTGGTGCCGCGGCATCGACCCGGCCAAGCTGCTCGAGCTCTACCGGGGTGTCAGCCACGGGGGCTGGGATCCCAAGGAGCACAAGTTCCACTTGTACACCATCGTGATCGGCAGCCAGACCCTGCACGCCACCGGCTACGCGATGGGCATCCAGCGCGACGGCGCCCTCGGCTCAGATGGCGGCGAGGCAGTCATCGTCTACTTCGGCGACGGCGCGACCAGCCAGGGTGACGTCAACGAGGCGTTTGTGTGGGCCTCGGTGTTCAACGCGCCGATCGTGTTCTTCTGCCAGAACAACCAGTGGGCGATCTCCGAGCCGCTGGAGAAGCAGAGCCGCATCCCGCTCTACCAGCGGGCCCGCGGCTTCGGCTTCCCCGGCCTGCGCGTGGACGGCAACGACGTGCTGGCCTGCTACGCGGTGACGAAGAAAGCGATGCAGGCGGCCAGGGAGGGCCAGGGGCCCACCTTCATCGAGGCGTACACCTACCGGATGGGCGCGCACACCACCACCGACGATCCGACCAGGTACCGGCTGGCCAGCGAGCTGGAGATGTGGAAGCTGAAGGATCCCATCGAGCGGGTCCGGGCCTACCTGGTGCGCACGGGACAGGCCGGGGCCGAGTTCTTCGCCGACGTGGAAGCCGAAGCCAAGAAGGTCGGCGCCGACGTGCGCGAGGCGTGCCGGACGATGCCGGATCCGCCGGTCCTGTCCATCTTCGACGACGTGTACGCCGAGCCCACCCCGATCCTGCGGGCCGAGCGCGAGCAGTACGCCGCCTACCTGGATTCGTTCGATGAGCCTGGGGGGGAGCGGCGATGACCACCCTCGCGCTGTCCAAGGCCCTGAACGAGGGCCTGCGGAAGGCCATGGAAAACGACCCCAAGGTCCTGATCATGGGCGAGGACGTCGGCAAGCTCGGCGGGGTGTTCCGGGTCACCGACGGCCTGCAGAAGGACTTCGGCGAGGACCGGGTGATCGACACGCCGCTGGCCGAGTCCGGCATCGTGGGCACCGCGATCGGCCTGGCGCTGCGCGGTTACCGGCCGGTCTGCGAGATCCAGTTCGACGGCTTCGTCTACCCGGCGGTCAACCAGATCGTCAGCCAGCTGGCCAAGATGCGCTACCGGTCTCGCGGTCTCATCAGCCTGCCGGTGGTGATCCGCATCCCGTGCGGCGGCGGCATCGGCGCGGTCGAGCACCACAGCGAATCCCCCGAGGTGCTGTTCGTGCACACCGCCGGCCTGCGGGTGGTCGCCTGCGCGAACCCGGCCGACGCGTTCGCCATGATCCAGCAGTCGATCAGCTGCGACGACCCGGTGATCTTCTTCGAGCCGAAGCGTCGCTACTGGGACAAGGGCGAGGTCGAGGTGGCCTCCGGGGTGGCGGACGCGCTGCCTCTTGACCGGGCCAAGGTCGCGCTCGAGGGCACCGACGTGACCCTGCTGACCTACGGCCCGCTGGTGCGGACCTGCCTGGAATCCGCCATCGCCGCCCGCGAGGACGGCCGCAGCATCGAGGTCGTCGACCTGCGCTCGCTGTCCCCGCTGGACATGGAGACCATCGGCGCGTCGGTGCGCAGGACCGGGCGCTGCGTGATAGCGCATGAGGCCCCGGTGTACGCGGGCCTCGGCGCCGAGATCGCCGCGCGCGTGACCGAGCAGTACTTCTACCACCTGGAGGCACCGGTGCTGCGGGTCGGCGGCTTCGCCACCCCCTATCCGCCCTCCCGGCTGGAAGAGCACTACCTGCCCGACCTGGACCGGATCCTGGACGCCGTCGACCGCACGTTCGGTTACTGAGGAGCAGGCATGGCCGAACTCAAGGAATTCAAGCTCCCCGATGTGGGCGAGGGCCTGACCGAGGCCGACATCGTCACCTGGCGCGTCAAGCCGGGCGATCAGGTGGAGGTCAACCAGATCATCGTGGATATCGAGACCGCCAAGGCGGTGGTGGAGCTGCCGTCGCCCTGGGACGGCACCGTCGCCCGGCTGCTGGCCGAGGAGGGCCAGACGGTAGAGGTGGGCGTCCCGATCATCGCCATCGACGTGTCCCCAGGGGGGACGGCCGCATCCGCTTCCGCCGAGAAAACCGATGATCCCGAACGAACGGTGGTTCCTGCGGCCGGTCCGGCTTCCGAGGGGCCCGCGGTGGAGGAATCCGCGGGGGGTGCCCCCGAGCGCGTGGCGGTCCTGGTCGGCTACGGCGTCAGGGCCTCCGCCACCACGCGCCGGGCGCGCAAGGTGACCCGGGCTCGGCCGGAGACGGCCGAGGTGCCCACGGGACCGGAGGTGGCGGCCGAACCGCCGGAGCTACCCGCCGACGTACCGCAGGTGCCCGCGGCCCGGGCGCTGGCCAAGCCGCCGGTCCGCAGGCTGGCCAAGGACCTCGGCATCAGCCTGGCGGGACTGGCCGGCACCGGACCCGACGGCTCGATTACCCGGGATGACGTCCAGCGGGCGGCCGGTGGTGCCACGGTCCGTTCCGAACAAGATCTCGTGGACAACGGGTCCCGGCCGGTCACCCTGGCCGCCGGCCCGGCGACCACCAGCCCGGGCGGCGAGGAGCGCATCCCGGTGCGGGGGGTCCGCAAGCACATGGCGGCGGCCATGGCCTCGAGCGCGTTCACCGCGCCGCACGTCACCGAGTTCCTGCAGGTCGACGTGACCGAGACGATGGCCGCGGTGCGACGGGTCCGCGACCTGCCCGAGTACGCGGACGTACGGGTATCGCCGCTACTGTTCGTGGCCCGGGCGCTGATCATCGCCGTGCGGCGGCATCCGCTGGTCAACTCATCGTGGGACGCCGACGCGCAGGAGATCGTGATCAAGCACTACGTGAACCTGGGCATCGCGGTGGCCGCCGAGCGCGGCCTGCTGGTGCCGAACGTCAAGAACGCCGGCCAGCTGTCGCTGCCCGGGCTGGCCGCCGGCCTGCATGAGCTGGCCGAGACGGCCCGGGCGGGCCGGGCCACCCCGGCGGACCTGACCGGCGGGACGATCACGATCACCAACGTCGGGGTGTTCGGAGTGGACGGCGGCACGCCGATCCTCACCCCCGGCGAAGCCGCCATTCTGGCCGTCGGTCAGGTCAGGGACGCTCCCTGGGTGGTCGACGGGCTGCTTGCCGTGCGCCAGGTGACCACCTTGTCGCTGTCGTTCGATCACCGGATCGTCGACGGAGAGCTCGGCTCCGCCGTACTGCGCGACGTGGGCTCCATGCTCCAGGACCCGACCCGGATGCTGGCCTGGAGCTGAAGCGCCGAGGTTAGAAGGCGGCCTCCGGCAGGTCCATCAGGTCCAGGGTGGTTTCCTCGACGATGGCGCGCTCGGTGGCCAGCCGGGGCAGCACGGTGGCGGCGAAGAACCGGGCTGCGGCCAGCTTGCCCGCGTAGAAGTCACGATCGGCGGAACCGGCCGGGATGTCGTCGAGCCGCCGCAGGGCGATCTCCGCGTGGGTGAGGAGCAGCCAGCCGATCACCAGGTCGCCCAGGGCCATCAGCAGCCTGGTCGTATTCAGCCCCGCCTTGTAGATCTCGGCTGGCTGGTCCTGAGAGGCCATCAGGAAGCCCGTCATGGCCGCCACGATGGCCTCCACCTGCGTGGCCGCGTCGGCCAGCGCGGCCCGCTCGGCCTTCAGCCTGCCGTTGCCTGCCTCGGCAGCGGCAAAGTCCCTGATCTGGGCCAGCAGCGTTCCGAACGCACGGCCCTGGTCCCGGATGATCTTGCGGAAGAACAGGTCCAGGCTCTGGATCCCGGTGGTGCCCTCGTACAGGCTGTCGATCTTCGCGTCCCTGATGTACTGCTCTATCGGGTAGTCCTGCAGGAAGCCGGAGCCGCCCAGAGTCTGCAGGGACAAGGTGAGCAGCTCGTAGGACCGCTCCGAGCCGACGCCCTTGACCACCGGGAGGAGCAGGTCGTTCAGGCCGGAGGCGGCTTCGTCGGTCCGGCCTTCGGCCGCCGCGGCCTGAAGCGCGTCCTGGATGCTGGCCGTGTAGAGCACCAGCGCGCGCATGCCCTCGGCGTAGGCCTTCTGCGTCATCAGCATGCGGCGGACATCGGGATGGTGGATGATCGTCACGCGCGGCGCGGTCTTGTCCGTCATCTGCGCCAGGTCGGCCCCCTGGACCCGGTTCCTGGCGAAGTCCAGCGCGTTCAGGTAGCCGGTGGACAAGGTGGCGATGGCCTTGGCTCCGACCAGCATCCGGGCGTCCTCGATGACCTTGAACATCTGCCTGATGCCGTCGTGCACGCCGCCGACCAGGGTGCCGACCGCCGGGCGGTCCGCGCCGAACGTCAGCTCGCACGTGGTCGAGGCCTTCAGGCCCATCTTGTGCTCGACGTTGGTGGTGACGACGCCGTTGCGCTCGCCCACCGTCCCGTCCGGGTTGACTAGGTACTTCGGCACCAGGAACATCGATAGGCCCTTGGTGCCGGGGCCGGCGCCCTCGGGCCGGGCCAGCACCAGGTGGAAGATGTTCTCGGCCAGGTCGTGCTCGGCGCTGGTAATGAACCGCTTGACGCCCTCGATGTGCCAGGTGCCGTCGGGCTGCTCGACCGCCCTGGTGCGCCCGGCGCCGACGTCGGAGCCCGCGTCGGGCTCGGTCAGCACCATGGTGGCGCCCCACTCGCGGCCGATGGCCAGGTCGGCGAACTGCTTCTGCTCCGGCGTGCCCACCTCCCACAGCACGCGGGCCATGGTGTGGCCGCTGGAGTACATCCAGACCGCGGGGTTGGAGCCCAGGATCAGCTCGGCCATAGCCCAGTGCAGCGACCGTGGCGACTCGGTGCCGCCCAGCCCGGCGGGCAGCGACAGCCGGTACCATTCGGCGTCCATGAAGGTGCGGTAGGACCTGCGCAGCGACTCGGGTATCCGCACCGAGTTCGTGGCCGCATCGAAGACCGGCGGGTTCCGGTCGGCGTCGGCGAACGACGCGGCCAGCGGGCCGACCGCCATCCGCTCGAGTTCGGCCAGGATGCCCCGGACCGTCTCCTCGTCCAGCTCCGGATAGGGATCGCGGCCCAGCAGGTCCTGGCGCCGCAGCACCTCGAACAGGTTGAACTCGATGTCACGCAGGTTGCTCTTGTAGTGACTCATCCGCTGCTCCGTCACTCGATGTCCACCATCGCTGATAGCGATGCTACCCGCCGGTAGCATTCTACCCTACCCGCTAGTAACTAGCCGGGCGGCCGCCCCGACGTGGCATTTGAGCGATCAGCGGACACAATGGCCATGGACGTCACTAGTGGCCACATGTCCGAATTTTTACGGGTTTCCACACCCCGCTGATGACCGGCGACTACGCTTCGCTGATGTGAGCGATGGTCACGACTCCTCAGCGGGCCTGCCCGCACGACGGTCGCCGCCGGATATCTCGCTCCAGCAGGGTTCCGCGTCACCGCCGGGACCAGTACCTCAGCCGGAGTCCGCGCCGGCGGGTAATTTCCCGGTCCGGCAGCCGCACGCGCACCTGGTCCAGCCCGGCGGCCGCCACCGGCGGCCCATGCCCGCCAGCCTGCCCGAAGGGGCGCCCGCTCTGATCCTGGCCGTGCCCAGCGCCAGCGACAACGGCCTCAACGGGCCCACCGCCGAGATCGCGACCATCCTGCGCGTGGATAACCCGGCCCTGGACGTGCGCATAGCCAGGATCGATCGCGGCGGACGCGGCGACCCGGCCGGGATCCGGGCCGTGCTCGCCGACGCCGCGGCCAGGCGCCCGGCCGGCGCGCCGTCGGCCGTGGTGGTGCCGCAGCTGGTCACGCCGTACCCCGAGATGGTCCGCACGCTGGACGAGGCCATCGCGGCCAGCGGGGCCAACGCCACGGTCGGCGAGGTCTTCAACACCAACGCGCTGCTGGCCGAGGCGCTGCATCACCGGCTCGCGGACGCCGGGCTGGCCCGAGCCGACCGGGTCCGCATGTTCAGCATCACCACCTCGGCCGACGGCATCATCCTGCTCACGGTGGGCGGCGCGGAGGCGGTCGGCACGGCGAGCGTCACCGCCTTCCTGCTGGCGGCCCGGCTGGCCCTGCCCGTCCTGGCCGCGTCGCTTGACGCGAAGCCCGCCGTCGAGGAAGCGGCGGCCCAGCTCGACGCCATGGGCGTCAACCGGATCGCCCTCGCCCCGTGCCTGATCGGGCCCGAAGCCGACCCGGCGGCCATCGAGGAAGCCGCGGCCGTGGTGGGCGGCAAGTGCGCCGCGCCGCTCGGCGCGCACGGCAACGTGGTCAAGCTCCTCTCGCTCGCCTACGGCCAGGTCCTCGGCCAGCTCGAAACGCTGGACGTCACCCCCTGAGTCAGCCGGCCGGGCGAACAGCGCCGATGGGGTAGCCGGGGGCGTAGATGCTGTCGATGCGGACGAAGGCGCCGGTGTAGGGGGCGTCGACCATCATGCCGTTGCCGATATAGATCCCGACGTGGTGGATGGTGGCGGGGTCTGCGTTGTTGGTGGCGTAGAACAGCAGGTCACCGCGCTGCAGCTGGTCCAGCGGCACGTGCGGGCCCTCTACCCACTGGTATCCCGTGTAGTGCAAGAGCTGGACGCCCGCGTGCGCCCAGGCCTCCATGGTCAGGCCCGAGCAGTCGTAGGTGTACGGCCCGGCTGCGCCCCACTGGTACGGCTTGCCCAGCTGGCTGAGCGCCCAGTTGGCGGCGATGTCGCCCTGGGTGGCCGACGCCCCGGAGCTCCAGGCCCAGGCGGGCGCCTGACTGGGGCCCGCCGCGCTAGTCCCGGCCGCGGCGCTGGCCCGGGCGGCGGCCGCCGCGGCGGCGGCCGCGAGCGCGGCCTGCCTGGCGGCCTGCAGCGCGGCCACGCGCGCCCGCGCGCTGGCCAGCTCGCCGGCCAGCTTGTTGCGCTGCGTCCTGCTCGCTTGGACGAACGCGACCTGCCTGGCCACCGCGGCCTGGATGGCCAGCCTGAGGCGGTTGGCCGCCCGCAGGTCGGCCTGCTCGGCCACCAGCAGGTCGTGGGCCTGCTTGCGGAACACCGCCGCCACCACGTCGTTGGCCTGGCTCGCCGCCAGGGTGTCGGTTCCGCGCTGGGCCAGCACCTGTCCGAGGCCCACCTCGTTCAGGTATCCCTGCGGGCCGCTGGAGTCACCCAGCATGGCCGTCATCGAGTCGAAGCCGCCGCCGGATTCGAACTCCTGGGCCGCCAGCGCCGCGAGCCGGCGCTGGCTCGCGGTCTCGGCCCGCTGCGCGTCCTTCAGGCTGGCCTCGGTGACCTTGTAGGCCGCCGCCGCCCGCTGCTCGTCCACCAGGACCTGGTCATAGCGCTCGGTCAGGGCTTCGGCCTGGGCCTGGAGCGTGGCGAGCTGCGCGGCCGCGGCCGACAGCCGCCCCTGCTGTGCGCCGAGGGCGGCCTGTTGCTGCCTGAACCGGTTTTCCGCAGCGCTGATCTGCGCCGCACTCGGGGGGCTGGGACTGGGGCTGGGGTTGCTGTCCAGCCGCCACGAGGGCAACGCGATGGGCAGGCTGAGCAGCCCGAGCAGCCCGCAGGCCAGGACCAGCCGCAGTCCGGGCCGGACCCTTGGAGCGTCCGGGAAGCCACGAACGGTGCCGCTGCGCCCGTCAGAGCCTCGCGACTTACCCACTACCGCCTACCCCCGCGACCTGGCGCTTTGCGGTCCTTCGGAGCGCCGACGACATGACGGAGTTACGGTAATCCTTGAATGTGTTGTAAGTCACAGTGCCACGCGGGAAAGGCGTAATGTGATTCCGAGCACATTTCACTGCCGACGATGATTCACACTTAGTAAGGAATGGCGAGAACGATCGCTGGCCTGCGCCGAGATGGCCGGAGCCAGGGCCGACAAGGAGGATCGGTGGAGGACGCCGAAGTTGTGCTGAGGCGGGCACCGCTTTTCGAAGGGCTCGACGAAGAAAGCGCACGGGCGCTCCGGCGGCAGATGACAGACGTCAAGCTGTCCCGCGGCGAGCACCTCTTCCTGGAAGGGCAGGACGGAGACCGCCTGTACGTCGTGCTTGACGGCAAGGTCAAGCTCACCCGCGCGGCGGCCGACGGCCGGGAGAACCTGATCAGCGTGCTTGGCCCTGGCGAGATGTTCGGTGAGCTGTCGCTGTTCGACCCGCGGCCGAGGACCTCGTCGGCCAGCGCGGTCACCGACGTCACGGTGGCCGCCCTCGCCCATGACGCGCTGCGCCCCTGGCTGCTGGAACGTCCGCAAGTCTCCATGCACATGCTGCAGGCGCTGGCCCGGCGGCTGCGCCGGGCCAATGACGTGACGGCCGACCTGGTCTTCACTGACGTCCCTGGCCGGGTGGCGAAGAACCTGCTGGACCTGGCCGACCGGTTCGGCGAGCAGGACCACGATGGCCTGCACGTCCATCACGACCTGACCCAGGAGGAGCTGGCCCAGCTGGTAGGAGCGTCCAGGGAGACGGTCAACAAGGCCCTGGCCGACTTCGCGGCCCGCGGCTGGCTGCAGATCTCCGCACGCTCGGTCCTCATCCTGGACCCCGAACGGCTGCGCAGACGCGCCCGCTGAGCTGCGCTAGAGGCCGTTCAGGTAATCGAGCTGAGCGCGGACCGACCACTCGGCGGCCGGCCAGACGGCCGGATCCACGTCGGTGTAGATCATGGCCACGATCTCGGCTGGTGACCGCGCCCCGGCGGCCAGCGCCGACCGCACCTGGTCCAGCCGTTCCGCCCGGTGCGAGAGGTAGTAGTCCAGGGTCCCGAGGGGGTCTGCGAGCATCGGGCCGTGCCCGGGCAGCAGCAGGCGCAGCTGGTGGACGCCGGCCAGCTCCCGGAGCTGGCCGAGCGTCCTCAGGTAATCCCCGAGGTTGCCGTCCTGCGCGATGACCGTGGTACCGCGCCCGAGCACGGTATCGCCGGTGAACAAGGCGCCGTCGGCGGGCAGCAGCAGGCTGACCGAGTCCGCGGAGTGGCCCGGCGTCGCGATGACCCTGAGGTCACACCCGGCCGCCGTGATCACGTCGCCGCCGGCGAACCCCTCGGTGCCGAGCATGCCCGCCGGATCGGCCGCCCGGACCGGCGCTCCGCCCAGCTCGGCGAGCCGGGCCGCCCCGGCGGAGTGATCCAGGTGCCGGTGCGTCAGCAGGATGCCCGCCAGCCGCCGGTCGCCCGCGGTCGCCTCGGCGAGCACCCTGCGCAGGTGGCCCTCATCATCGGGCCCGGGGTCGATCACCACCGCCGCCGCCGAGCCGGGTTCGGCGATGACCCAGGTGTTGGTCCCGTCCAGGGTCAGCGGCGAGGGATTGGGTGCCAGCAGGCACGTCGCCCTCGGTGTCCGGAACCCGTCGATCCCCGCCGCGGCGGGGCTCATAGCGGGTAGTAGATGGCCTGGGGCATGGCCAGCCAGGCTCGCTCGTCCTCGACGATCACCCTGGGCAGCAGCGGGGTGATCGTCCTGCGCTGTGCCAGGATGCTGGCCACGTCCTGATGTGCCGCGAGCTCGGCCAGGGTCACCGCCGTCGGCGGCAGCAGCGTGATCTGGCCGGCCCGGGCCGCCTCCAGGGCCGCCGCAGGCGCCAGCCAGGTTCCCGAGTCAGACTCGCCGGGAGCCGACTGCGCCTCCGGCCCGGCTGCCGCGGCCAGGGCGGCCGTCTGGCCGGGCGGCAGGGCGGCGGCGAAGAACCAGGTGTCGAAGCGGCGGGGCGAGACCTCAGGCGTGATCCAGCGGGCCCACGGCGTCAGCAGGTCGGCCCGCAGCACTAGGCCCCGGCGGCTGAGCAGCTCGCCGAGCGACACCGATCCGTCAAGCAGGCGGCGCCTGTCCTCGGCCAAGAACCCGCCGTCCCGCGCCAGGTCCGTCGGCGAGGACCCGGCCAGCAGCACGCCGGACTCCTCGAACGTTTCCCTGACCGCCGCGCAGACCAGGGCGAGCGCCCGGTCCGCCGGGATGCCGAGCTGGTCGCCGAGATCGGCGGCGGAGGGCCCGGCCCAGGCCGTTTCGCCGATTGCCGGGTCGGCGTCGCGGTCGTCGACCGACCCGCCGGGGAACACGCAGGCTCCCGGCGCGAACTCCAGGGCCCTGGTTCGCCGCAGCAGGAAGGCCTCGAGCTCGGGTGCCTGGCGGAGCAGGATCACGGTGGCAGCGTCCCGGGGAACCGCGGGCGGCAGGCCGCCCTCGGCCAGCTCGCGCGCCCGCTCGGCCATCCCGCGGGGCACGCGTACCCGCGAGGTCCGGCCTTCGTCCATCGGCACGCTCAGTCGCGGATTTCGGCGATCAGCTCGACTTCCACAGGGGCGTCCAGCGGCAGTTCGGCCACTCCGATCGCGCTGCGGGCATGCCTGCCGTCCTCGCCGAAGACCTCGATGAGCAGCTCGCTGGCCCCGTTCACCACCTGAGGCTGGCCGTTGAAGCCCGGCGCGCTCGCCACGAAGCCGGTGACCTTCACCACGCGGCGGATCACCTCCAAGCCGCCCGCCGCGGCCGCGGCCGCGGCCAGGGCGTTGAGGGCACAGGTCCGGGCCAGCCCGGCCGCCGCCTGGGCGCTGACCTCGCCGCCGACCTTGCCCACGGCGAGCAGCTTCCCGTCCACCACCGGCAGCTGGCCCGAGACGTAAACGAACCCGCCGGTCCGCACGGCCGGCACGTACGCCGCCACCGGAGGCACCACCGGCGGCAACGTGAGCCCGAGCGCGGCGAGCCGCTCCACCGGGTTGGTCATGATGTCACCCCGGGACGGTGCCCGGGAACACCGCAGGCTGTCACCACCGTCCGTTCGGGAGAAATCAAGGTCTTTCTCTTTTCATGTAGGCGACCAGCTGCTCGGAATTGGGGCCGGGGATCACGGCGACCAGTTCCCAGCCGTCCTCGCCCCAGTTGTCGAGGATCTGCTTGGTCGCGTGCACGAGCAGCGGCACCGTCGCGTACTCCCACTTTGGCATGGACCGACCTTACGCCCTCTTCCCCTTGGCCTCTGTGTTGGCCAGATCAGGGGCGGTGACTTCGCGGACGTCAGGAGGGAGGGCGCTGGCCACCTCGGGCACCGCCTCCACCTCGGGCACCGGCGCCACCTCGGGCACCGGCGGGATGGGTGCCTCCTCGAGCTCGGGCAGCTTATCGTGCGTGATGGCCGCCTCCGCGGCGGCCACCTCGGCGTCGCCGAGGTCATCGAGGTCGACCGGCTCGTGCTCGGGATGGGCCGGGCCTGGGGCCATCTTCTCGAAGAACCTGAGCAGCTCGACCGGAACCGGCATGACCAGCGTGCTGTTCCGCTCGCCCGCCACCTCGACCACGGTCTGCAGCAACCGCAGTTGCAGGGCGGCCGGGTCACGCGCCATCACGTTCGCCGCAGCGGCGAGTCGCTTGGAGGCCTGGTACTCACCGTCGGCGGTGATGATCCTGGCCCGGCGTTCCCGCTCGGCCTCGGCCTGGCGCGACATGGACCGCTTCATGGCATCGGGCAGCGACACGTCCTTGATCTCCACCCGTTCGACCCTGATGCCCCACGGGCCTTCGGTCGGCTCGTCGATGATCCGGCGCAGCTCGCGGTTCACCGATTCGCGCTCGGCCAGCAGCTGGTCCATCTCGGACTGGCCGATGATCGACCGCAGCGAGGTCTGCGCCTGCTGGGAAATGGCGAACATGTAGTTCTGCACGTTGACGGTGGCCTTGATCGGGTCCACCACACGGAAGTACACCACCGCGTCCACCCGGACGCTCACGTTGTCCCTGGTGATGCCCTCCTGAGCCGGCACGGCCATGGCGACGATCTGCATGTTGACCTTGGCCATCCGGTCGCCGACCGGCCGGATTATGTGCAGACCGGGCCCGCGCAGTTCGGGCAGGACCTGCCCGAACCGGTAGATGACGCCCTTCTCGTACTGCTGAACCACCTTGAATGAGCGCACGGCGGCGGTCAGCGCGATAATTACCAGGATCACGATGACGGCGATAACGACACCCACCGAGATCACCTCTCTTCCTTAGACCCCAGCGTAGTGACTCAGCGCTCACACGCCAGCCGCAGCCATCGAACCATGAGGTGCCCGGGCGGAGATAGCCTCCCTAGCAGAGAACTACGGAGGCAAGCATAGGGATGACCACCAGGGACACCGACTGGGACGGCGTGCGACTGCACGTGGTCACCGGCAAGGGGGGGACTGGCAAGACCACGGTCGCGGCGGCCTTGGCGCTGGCCCTGGCCACGGGCGGCCGCAAGGTCCTGCTCATCGAGGTCGAGGGGCGGCAGGGCATCGCCAGGCTCTTCGACTGCCCTCCGCTGCCCTACGCGGAGCGGAAGGTCGCGCTCGGACTGGGCGGCCACGGAGCCGAAGGCGGCGACGTGTTCGCGCTCGCCGTCGATCCCGAGGGCGCTCTGCTCGACTACCTGGAGATGTTCTACAACCTGCGCCGCATGGGGAAGACCCTGACCAGGCTCGGCGTGGTGGACTTCGCGACCACGATCGCGCCGGGCCTGTCCGACGTGCTGGTCACCGGGAAGGCCACCGAGGCGGCCAGGCGGCGCACCGGCTCCCGTCGCAGCGATCACGTGTACCACGCGGTCGTGATGGACGCCCCTCCCACGGGCCGGATCGGCCGGTTCCTCAACGTCAGCACCGAGGTCTCCGGGCTGGCCAAGGTGGGCCCGGTCAAGACGCACTCGGACACGGTGGCCAGGGTCATCCGGTCGCCGCAGACGGTCGTGCACTTCGTCACCACGCTTGAGGAGATGCCGGTGCAGGAGACCCTGGACGGCATCGCCGAACTGCACGAGCTGACCGAGGGCGCCATCCGGCCCGGCGGCATCATCATCAACATGGCCCGCCCTCCCCTCCTCGACGAGGCCGACCTGGCCGCGGCGGCCAGCGGATCCCTGGACCTCGTGGAGCTCGCCCTGGGCCTGAAGGCGGCCGGGATCAACGACAATCACGGCCTCGCCGCCGACCTCATGACCGAGCTGAGCGAGCACGCGCAGCAGGTGGCGCTGCAGAACAGGGAACGGGATGAGCTGCTGGCCTCGGGCCGGCCGCACTATGAGCTGCCGATGATCCTGGACGGTATCGACCTGGCCGGCCTGTACCAGCTGGCCGCCGTCCTGCGGCAGCAGGGGGCAGCCTGATGGCCACGGTACGACTGGACATGGACCGGATCATCGATGACCGGCGGACCAGGATCATCGTGTGCTGCGGGTCGGGCGGCGTGGGCAAGACCACGGCCGCGGCCGCCATCGGCCTGCGCGCCGCCGAACGCGGCAGGCAGGCGTGCGTGCTGACCGTCGACCCGGCCCGGCGGCTGGCCCAGTCGATGGGCCTGACCTCGCTGGACAACACGCCGCGCCAGGTGGATGGCGTCGACACCTCCGGCGGCGGCAGCCTGTACGCGATGATGCTCGACATGAAGCGGACGTTCGACGAGATCGTGGAGGCGCACGCCGACCCCGACCGGGCCGCGCAGATCCTGGCCAACCCGTTCTACCAGTCACTGTCGTCCAGCTTCGCGGGCACGCAGGAGTACATGGCCATGGAGAAGCTCGGCCAGCTCAGGCACGCCGAAGAGTGGGACCTGATCGTGGTCGATACTCCGCCCAGCCGGTCCGCGCTGGACTTTCTCGATGCGCCGCAGCGGCTCAGCCGTTTCCTCGACGGCAGGCTGATCCGGCTGCTGACCGTCCCGGCCAAGGCCGGGATGTCGTACATGAGGGTGCTGAACGCCGGGTTCGCGATGGCCACGAGCGTGATGACCAAGATCCTCGGCGCGCAGGTGCTCAAGGATGCGCAGACCTTCGTCACCGCGTTCGACACCATGTTCGGCGGCTTCCGCGAGCGGGCCGAGTGGACATACCAGCTGCTGCAGGCGCCAGGCACCGCGTTCCTCGTCATCGCCGCGCCCGAGCCGGACGCGCTGCGCGAGGCCTCGTACTTCGTCGAGCGCCTCGACAGCGAGCGGATGCCGCTGGCCGGGCTCATCCTCAACCGGGTGCACACCTCGGCCGCGGGACGGCTGAGCGCCGCCCGGAGCCTGGCCGCCGCAGAGACGCTCGACATGCAGGACCGGCCGAACGGGTCCGATGCGGGGCCGCGGTACACCATCGCAGCAGCGGCGCTGCGCAATCACGCGGAACGGATGAACCTCAGCAAACGGGAACGCCGCCTAGCCGAGCACTTCACGTCGGCGCATCCCGCCATCCCCGTGGCCGAGGTCGTCGCACAACCGGAGGACGTTCACGACCTGGACGGGCTCAGGACGGTCGGGATGATTCTGGCCCAGCAGGCTCCGTGAGGCGGGCAGACGCTGAAGGGTGCTGAGGGCCGGGACCTCAGCTGGCCACGAGCTCGTCGATGGACTGCCGCTCGTACTCGTCGCGGGCGCGCTCGAGCAGCTCGCGCCACGAGGTCACCTCGGGACGGCGCCGCAGGAGCGCACGCCGCTCCCGCTCGGTCATGCCACCCCAGACACCGAACTCGATCCCGTTGTCGAGCGCATCCGCAAGGCACTCCGTGCGGACCGGGCATCCCCGGCAGATCAGCTTGGCGCGATTCTGCGCCGCGCCCTGGACAAACAGCTCGTCAGGGTCGGTTCCCTTGCATGCGGCGCGTGTGGTCCAGTCAGTGATCCACATGTGCCCACTCCTCTTGATCGTCGAGCGCGAACGCTCAGACGGTCGTCTCGATGGGTTGCGATCCCGGGCTGGTACGAGCGGCCGTCCTGCCACGGTTATCTGTTCGTGATCCAGCAACTTACGAGAAGTCCCGCTGGCATGCCAAGACCCGGCTTGGCCATTTACCAAATAGTCATCACGGGCTATATACATCCGCGATAATTACAATCCGAATATAGTCATACCATATGAGTAATCATAACAGGGGTTGTTTCGCGCGCCTTGCTACGCGGATACCGATTTGGAGGTGGTTGGGCGCGCTCCAGCGGGTCTAGACACGAGTCGGTGCTTGTATCTGGTCCGGGCGCACTCGCTAGTAGCGAACGCGGCGTACCCTAAGTCGCGTGCAGCCCCGAGAGACGATCTTCAGCCGGACCAGCGTCCTGGGACGCCTCGTCATCCTCGCGGTGGTCGGCGGGGTCCTGGCCGCGGCCATTGCCATCCCGTTCGTCGCCGCCACCGGAGTTCTGGTCAGGAACGAGGCCGATAAGTTCACCACGCTGTCCCTGGCCTCCCAGAGCCTTCCGCAGCGGTCGGAAATCCTGGACCGGCACGGCCACCTGCTCGCGTACGTCTACAGCGTCGACATGCCCTATTACAGCAACGCCAACAGCGCCAGCGTGATCCAGTACTCCGGGTGGGACCGGCAGCCGGTGACCTATAGCCAGCTCGGCCGGAACATGGTCAACGCCATCGTGGCCATCGAGGACTCCAGGTACTGGGCGCACGGGGCGATCGACCTGCGGGGCACCATCCGGGCCGTGATCAACGACCTCCAGCACAAGCCGGTCCAGGGCGGCTCCACCATCGCCCAGCAGTACGTGAAGAACGTGCTCCTGCTGTCCGCCGAGATGGCCGGCAGCGTGCAGGCTGAGAAGGCCGCCTACGCTGACACGCTCACCCGCAAGCTGAATGAGCTGCGGCTGGCCGTCGGAGCCGAGCACAACCTGACCAAGCAGGCGATCCTGGCCGGGTACCTGAACGACGCGTATTTCGGCAGCCACGCCTACGGAATCGAGGCCGCGGCCGAGACTTACTTCGGCACGACCGTCGCCAAGCTGACCATCCCCCAGGCCGCCGTGCTGGCCGGGATCGTGGAGAACCCGTCTCAGTACGACCCCATCATGGATCCCGCGACGGCCCTGCAGCGGCGCGATACCGTGCTCGCCCGGATGGCGCAGACCGGCAACGGGCTGACCGCGGCGCAGGCCGCCGCCGACGAGGCCAAGCCGCTCGGGCTGCACGTCTCGGCACCAGAAAGCGGCTGCGAGGCTAGTTCCGTCGGCACCGCCGGTTTCTTCTGCGAGTACGTCGAGGAGGTATTCCTGCACGACCCGGCCTACGGCGCGACGCCCATGGACCGGGCCAAGCTGCTGTCCACCGGCGGCGTGCAGATCTACACCACCCTTGACCCGCAGGACCAGGCGGCCGCCAACCAGGCGGTCAACTTTGTCGAGCCTCACCACGACAACTACTACAACCCGGGGCACAACGCGGACACCGAGGCCGTGATCCAGCCGGGCACCGGCCAGATCCGCGCCATCGCCGAGAATGCCCCGTACGGCACCGGCCGCGGGCAGACCGAGATCGACTACGCGGTGAACACCGCGTACGGAGGCAGCGCAGGGGTCCAGACGGGTTCCTCGTCAAAGGTGTTCACGCTGATCACCGCGCTGAAGCAGGGCTATCCGTTCGGTTTCCAGCTGCACGTACCCGGTACCGAGACGATCAACGGCTACACGAACTGCCAGGGCGGGCCCGCCGGTAACTACCAGGGCATCCCCGGGGCGTTCAACGTGACGAACGCAGAAGGGCCGGGATCGGCGTCCACTCAGTCGCTGTACACCGGGACCACCCAGTCGGTCAACGTGTTCTACGCTGAGCTCGAAAAGAAGGTCGGCCTGTGCAACGTGGTGCACACCGCCGTGGACCTGGGCCTGACCCGGGCGGACGGCACGTCGCTGCTGAGTAACGATGGCACGCAGTACTCCGCGGACAACATCCCGTCGTTCACCCTGGGCTCAGTCAACGTCTCGCCGCTGTCGATGTCCGCGGCCTACGCCACCGTCGCGGCCAGGGGCATCTACTGCGCTCCGATCGCCATC
Source organism: uncultured Actinomycetota bacterium (assembly GCA_963808615.1). Taxonomy (GTDB): domain Bacteria; phylum Actinomycetota; class Actinomycetes; order Streptosporangiales; family Streptosporangiaceae; genus Palsa-504. The sequence goes on along the minus strand of CAWEGV010000012.1, from coordinate 320,833 downwards.
GACAAGATCGTCACAGCCAGCGGCCTGCTTACGGTCCCCTCGGCGGGCTGCCACGTAGCGATCCCTTCCGATGTGGCCGACGCCGTCAACTACATCCTGCAGGGCGTGCTGACCACCGGCACGGCGGCCAGCGTCGGAGGCCTGAACGGCCGTGAGGCGGCCGGCAAGACCGGCACGTCCAACGTGCAGAACGGATTCGGCACCCCGTACGCTGCCTTCGCGGGTTACACGCCCAGCCTCGTGGGCTACGTCTCGGTGTTCAATCCGATCTCCCCGACGGTCAATGACCTCATGGGCGGCTCGGCCAGCTGCTACCAGCTGGAGTTCGGCGGCCTGGCCTGCCCGGACCAGATGTTCGGGACGAACGCGCCCGCGTCCACCTGGCACATGACCTTCGACCACGCCAACCTCGGACCGGTCACCTATTTCGTGCCGGTGCCGGCCGACAGCCCGTTCAACAGCCAAGGCAACGGCCAGGTCGTCCAGCAGCCGAAGAAGCACGGGAACGGCGGGAACGGGGGGAACGGCGGGAAGGGGGGGAACGGCGGGAAGGGGGGGAACGGCGGGAAGGGGGGGAACGGCGGCGGGAACGGCGGCCACTGAACAGGCCGCGGCGTCGTCAGCCTGACAGGCGGCGGCGTCGTCAGCCTGACAGGCGGCGGCGGACCTCGGCCGCGACCCGGGCACCGTCGGCGCGGCCCGCGATTCTCGGGGTCACCGTCCTCATGACCAGGCCCATGCTCGCCATGCCGCTGGCTCCCGTCTCGGCGATTGCCTCGGCCACCAGGGCGGCGAGTTCGTCGTCGCTGAGCTGGGCGGGAAGATAGCCGGCCAGGACATCACCCTCCGCGCGCTCCGCGGCGGCCCGGTCGTCACGTCCGGCGGCGCTGAACGCCTCCGCCGCTTCCTTCCGCTTTCTCGCCTCACGGATGAGCACCCTGACGATCTCGTCGTCAGTGAGATCACGAGCCGCGGACCCGGCGACCTCTTCATTCGTGATGGAGGTGAGCACCATCCGTAGTGTCCGCATTCGTACCTGGTCACGGGCCCGCATAGCGGCGTTCAGATCCGCGCGCAGCCGGTCCTTGAGTTCAGCCACGACGTCAATCCTAGAAACCGGACCGGAATCGCCGCCGGTCGGTGCACCGCTGCGGTCATGGCACCATGAATGAGTGCGACTGAGAACGCTTATCCCGGTCACCGCGGCTGGCGGCGCCGCTGCCATCGGCTATGCCGTGGTGGTCGAGCGGAACTGGTTTGTCCTGCGCAGGCTCGAGGTCCCCGTGCTGCCGCCGGGCACCGGCCCGCTGCGCGTGCTGCACATCTCCGACGCGCACCTCACCCCGGGCCGGAAGCGGCTCATGTCCTGGATCCGCTCGCTCGATGATCTCGATCCGCACCTGGTCGTCAATACCGGGGACTCCATCGCGCACCGGCATTCCGTCGAGCTCTTCCTCGACTCACTCGGCCCGTTGCTCGACCGGCCCGGCGCCTTCGTGCTGGGCTCCAATGACCTTTACGCACCCCAAGCCGGCAATCCAGCGATGTACCTGCGGGGGCCGAGTTTCCGCAAGCTCAAGAAGACGAGTCCGGACCTGCCGTGGGAGAAGCTCCGTGACGGCATGGCCGCGGCCGGCTGGCTGGATCTGAACAACAAGCGAGGCCAGCTGACCACGGGCGGGCTGGACATCGCCCTAGCCGGCGTGCACGACTCGCACATCAAACGAGATCGCTATGGCGATGTGGCGGGCCCCGCGGATCCTGGCGCCGACCTTCGCCTCGGCATCATGCACTCGCCCGAGCCGCGGGTGCTCGACCGGTTCGTCCACGACGGCTACGACCTTCTGCTGGCCGGGCACACCCACGGCGGCCAGCTGTGCCTGCCGTGGTACGGGACGCTGGTGACCAACTGCGGGCTGGAGCGGCAACGGGCCCGCGGACTGCACCGGCATCCCGTTGGCGGACAGGCCTGGCTGCATGTATCCGCCGGGCTCGGCACATCGCCGTGGGCGCCAGCCAGGTTCGCGTGCCGTCCGGAAGCCAGCCTGCTCACCCTGGTGCCGCGCGATTCCGGCTGAAACGGTCCTGGTATGCCGGGCTGGCGCTGATCCGGCCGTGTCTAAGCGGGGCCAGCTTTCCGCTAGACTGTCCAGGGTTCGCGCGGCGCCCGAGGGTTAGGCGCAGGCAGCGGGGTGTAGCGCAGCTTGGCAGCGCGCTTCGTTCGGGACGAAGAGGCCGCCGGTTCAAATCCGGCCACCCCGACCAGCTCAGAAGGCATACGACTCCCATCCAGCCAGCTCATAGCTGGTGCTGAGTGACTATCTGCGTGACTATGCACCCGGATTCATCTCTCCCGGGAAGATCCGGTCCATCACATCGGCGCCATGCACGATCACTGGACGGATCTGCTTGCGGTAGATCGTCTCCGTTGTCGTTGTGCTGCTGTGGCCGACCCAGCCGGGAATGAAGGCCGCGTGCGCGAGGATCGCCGATCCGAGCAGGGCGTCGTCGGTCGCGGGCAACAGGGGGCGCAGTGTGATCCTCGGGGACCTGGCCGCCGTCGAAGCCGCCCAGCACAACCCCGAAGCCGCCTGCGCCTACGCCGAACAAGCCCTAGAGCTACTCGGCACCAGCTGGTACGCCACCGGCATGGACCGAGTCCTCGAAGTCCGCAAGGCCCTCCAGCCCGACGCCGAGCTGGAGTGCGTGCAGCGGCTCGATGACCTGCTCTACGGCTGGCAGGCCACGCTCAGCACGCTCCAGCGTTAAACGCCGCGACCTTGCCGGATAGCTCGGCCAGCGAATCGATCCGCAGCGTCGGCACCCGGCTCGCGGCCGGGTCATCTTGCCAGATCACCGCCCACGGCCCGCGCTTGATAAGCGCCGTCCGCAACCCCAGCCGCGCCGCGGGCACGATGTCGTTATCCAGCCGGTCACCCACATACAAAGTCCCGCCCGGACCGCACGAAGACACCTCGATCATCTTCCGGAAGAACCCCGGATCGGGCTTGGTCACGCCCCAGTCATCCGAAGTGGCGATCATGTCCGCAGGCAGGCCGAGGTCTCGCAGGATGCCGCCCGCCCGGGCGGTCTGGTTCCCGGCGATGCCGACCCACAGGCCCTGATCCCGGAGCCGGGCCAGCGCCGGCCGGGCATCGGGGTACAGGTCATCCTCGCCGAACCACTCGGGCCTGCCCGCATCGGCCCGCTGCTGCCGGGCCTTGTCCAGGTCGAAGCCGGGCTGGAAGACCTGGAAGGTCTCCCGGTAGTCCTGGCCGCGCGCGATCACCGCGCCGAAGACCGCCGAGAACACATGCCGCGGGACGCCCAGCCAGTCCGCCCAGGTCCCGTACTCCCGAGTCTCATCGACCAGGACTTCGCCGACATCGAAGACCACCGCGCCGATCACGCCAGCCACCCTACGTCAGCGCACAGCGCGCCTCGGAGCCGTAGTCGTGGCCGGGACCCATGACTATCGGTCGCCAGGCCGGGCATGATCATTTACATGCCCGTATCTTTGTTCGAACACAGACCAGAGCAGTGCCCATTCGGTCACTCGGTAGCGCCCGGCATGCCACAGCGAGTCGGCTGGATGCCCTGCATCTGCACACCAGCCCGCCACGCCGCCGAGTGCCGGGGCATGGGCCACCTCTGGATCTCGTGCGACACGTGCCATGCGGAGCACTGGCAGACCACGTTCTACGAGCCGCCGCATGACCTTAGGCAACACCGGGCCAATCCTTGGTAGGCCGGGCGCGTTCTTCGCCAGAGGCCTTACCGGAGCGGTTCAGCCGATGCTGCCCGCAGCCGGGCTACCGATCCGGCCATGACCAGGGCCCACCCGGCGGCGATCCTCGGCCTGCGCCGCTGCACGGCCCGGGCCGCCCAGGGGACATAGAACACGACGGTGTACCCTTCGCTGGCGATCGCGAGCACCGTCAGCCGCCGCGGGTGGCGCAGGCCCCACCACACGCCGATGACCATCCCCACGACAGTGGAAGCAAGCCTGAACTGGGGGGTGTCCATGGCCTTGAAAAAGGGGGCGGACCGCGATAGGTGGCGCTCTAGGCGGCGGGCCGCGGGTGTCGGCGTCCGGGCGGCAGCGGGGGCCTTGGGGCCAGGCTTGCGCAACCGGCCCTCCCTTTGCAGCCGCTGGATGTTCTGTTCCATGTTCTGTCGCACCTCGGCCGGGGTCGGCGCTTCGGTGCCCAGGCCCCACGCCACCAGCCCGTAGCCAGCAGCGCTCGTCCACGCGGCCAGGGCCCGCCGCCGGCGCCCGGCGGCCCAGTGCCCGGCCCCGACAGCAACCTGGGTAACAACGGGGGCGACACGGGGCACCCATCCGAGCATCCCCGAGGGCCTGAACCCGTCCAGAATGGGCAAGGCCACCCGCAGCACCTGGGCCCAGCTGTCATCACGAGCCATCCCGGCATTGTCGCCCAGGCGACGCGTACGTGCCAAGCTCCCGGGCCGCCGCTACCCGCTTGCCCGCTTTGCGTTGCCGAAATTAGCCATACTTAGGATCAAGGCGGCGCCTGCGGCGCCGCTGGCCCGGCGTCAGCGCCGCGCTCTGCCTTGGGAGGCCCGCGCGGCGCACGCCGGGCAGCGATCCCGGGGCGAGGCCGATAACAGCACCGCTCACGCCACACGGGGCAGGCACTGGTCCAGACGCTCCAGTGCCCGATCCCGGCATCCCGGTTGTCATCTCGGCTGGTACTACAGCCCGGGTTTGTGACCTACGCCCGAGACAGTGGCCAGGCTGGCTTTCGCCGGGATTGTTGATGGCGTGCTATGGCTGCTCGAGCAGGAGCGGGGTCGCTGTGCTGGCGAGCTGGCCGAGCTGGCCGAGCAGGTCAAGGGCGGTGTCCCGCATCCGTCCGGCAGGGTCCAGCGCGGGATCGTAGGAGGCCAGCGCCGCCGAGACGACCGGCAGGTGGCCGGCCGTCTGGCGCACGATCCGGTGCACGTCGTGGGCCAGCAGCCCGTCTGGGGCGGCGTAACTGTTGGCTGGGGCGATGGAGGGGTCGTACACGTCGAGGTCGACGTGGAAATGCACTACGTCGGCCTTGCCGGCCAGGACCTGCAGCGCGGCGGTGATGGCGCCGGGGTCGCGGGCCTGCGCTGGCGCAAGCCAGGTGATCTCCGATCGCCGCAGTGCTGCCTCTTCGGCCTGATCCAGGCTGCGCGCTCCGATGAGCAGGACCCGCTGCTCGGGCAGCGGGCTGAAGCCGGGAACGGCGGAAGCCAGCGCCTGCCAGCACCGCCCGACCACCATGGCCAGCCCCTGCCCGTCGAGGAACCCGGACTGGTCCAGCTCGGGGGTGTTGAAGTCGCCGTGCGCGTCCAGCCACACCAGCCCCAGACGTAGCCCGGGATGGGCGAGCCCGGCGAGCACCCCCAGCGTGGCGTTGCAGTTGCCCGACATCATCAGCGGGATCTGGCTGCCTTCCCGGGCGGCGGTGACGGCGGCGGCAATGACGTGGTGCAACTCGAACGCCGTCCTCAGCTCTGCGCGCCAGCCAGGCGATGAGGCCGGTTCGAGCAGCACCTCCTCCACCGCGTGTCCCAGGCCGCGAAGCCGTTGCGCGGCGCCCGCACGGGCCAGCGCCAGCGGCCCGGAGCCCATACGGGCGTCGAAAACGCCCGAATCATACGGCACCTGCAACAGCCGCACCGACGGCGCGCCAGCAACCATGTCCCAAGTCTGTCAGCCGGGCCCGTGCATTCCCGCCCCGGCTGCCAAGTCGTACAGCTCCGGGTTATGACCTGATCACGGTTTATGCCGGGGATGCGCGGAGCCGGGTCTGGTAGTGGTGGAATCGGGCGCAGGCCTGGTGTTTTCGCCGCCATCGTGACCATGCGTAGCCAAGCTGGCGGGCGGCACTGCTCATGGGCGTGGCGGCCAGGCGCAGCAGGCGGCGGGCTTCGGGGACGCTGACCTTGACCAGGCCGGGGTCACGGGGAGGCGGCTGGTCCGCGCTGGCCGGGAGGATCCCGGTGTCACGCCAGTCCCAGGGCTGCTGGCCGGCGCCGGGGGGCCCGGCCGCGGCGGGCGGTGCGGGCGGCGGGCGCGTGGCGGCGGCCAGGACCGCGAGCGCGGACATGGACAGCACGGTGTGCCGGTGGAAGGAGTGCCAGAGCCGGACCTGGTGCTGGTCGAAGCCGGCCTGGCCTTTCGCCTGCTGGTGGCATTCTTCTACCGGCCATCTCTTCCCGGTCACGGCGATCAGGACGCTCAGCGGGACGGCGCGCCCGGCGGGCGGGTGGCAGTAGAAGAACGCCAGGCTGGAGGGGTCGGCGATGCTGCGGCGAAGAAGCACACAGTGCCGGGGCGAGCAGGTGGCGGCCCAGGCCCAGGCGTAGTCGCGGTGGCCCTTGCAGCCGCGCCCGCAGGAGCGGGTCTCCCAGCAGCGGGCCGGGATCAGCCGGGCCAGCGACCCGGCGGTGACCCTTCGCCCGCAGGGGAGCCGGATCGTGAAGTTCGCCGGGATCGCGAATACGTAGCCCTTCCCGGCGTCCTCGCAGGCGGCCCGCAGCTTGGAGCTGCGGCCGTAGACCTCGTCCCCGGCGGCCCAGCCGAACGGCACCGCAGCCTTCACCGCCCCGGTGACCATCTCGGTGGCCAGCTCGGTCTTGGTCTGGAACCCCATGTCGCGGGGAACCTGGGCGCGCTGACGCCGCACGTGGTCCCGGCACCAGGCCTTCGGCAGGTACAGCCGGAAATCGAACAGCGTGTGCCCGCGGGCGGTGACGTACGCGCAGTTCACCACGGTCTGGCAGTTCTCCACCTGGCCGGTGATCCCGGCGTACTGGCGGGCCACCCCCACCGTCATCTGCCCCTTCTTCAGCTCCGCGGTTTCATCCAGGACCAGCACCGCCCCAGGATCGCCCAGCTGGGCGAGGATAAACCGCTGCACCGCGCGCAGCGCCGCCTTCCAGTCCCAGGCATGCTCGGCCAGTAGCGCCTGCATCCGCCGCGGCGACCCGTGCCCGGCCGCCTCGGCGAGCTGCCAGCACGACCGGTGATCTGCGGGCTCGGCCAGCAGCGCGCCGATGTAAGCAAACGCCGCCAGGCGCGACCTCGCCTGGCAGAACACCGGCGCCAGCAGCGCTTGCAAGTCATCCCGCAGTACCCCCAGCCAGCGGCCATCTTCTACGATGGCCGCGGCGGCCACCTGCTGATCTTGTCTTCGCACAAAGCATGATCACCCAGGTGGCCGTCTCGCCGCCCACTGCGGGTCTTGGCAGACCATGATCACACACGCGCTACATCACGAACCGGGACTGTAGTACTGGGCTGCACTCGCGGTGAACCGGTGCGCAGGGCAAACTTGGCGGGTGAAGATCGATCCGCCCAGGCCGCTCACTCCGCAGCAGCGGCTCATGCTCGATATTGTGCTGTCAGTCGACTTCCGCGGCGCGAATGACCTTCGGGAACAGCTCAAGTCCACGGTCGTCGTGGGCCAATGCGATTGCGGCTGCCCATCGGTTGATCTGCAGGTCGGGACCGACGCCCCGGCTGCACGATTGGATTCGCGGCTGCTGCCCTGTGAACTTGAGATCGTGCCAGCTGGTGATGAGCCACCAGGACAGGTCATCTTGTTCGCCGATGACGGCAGGCTGAGCTACCTGGAGTACGTGCTCTACGGCAGGACACCAACCGAATGGCCCGATCCGAGCAGGCCCCAGGTGGTCGGGCCGCTCCGCCGCCGCTAAACCCCTCTCGCCTCCGGCGGGGCCTTTGGCTCAAGGATGGACCGGGAAGTGCAGAGCAGTCACGGTCACTGCCTGGCTGGGGTAGGGGTCATCCTCTCGCCATCGGCCAGGACAGGCCTAGCAGACTCGGCCTCGTGGGCGAAGGTCGTTCAGACCGTGGTGTGCTCCACCTTCACCCACGAGGCCAAGCCCGCTACCCAGAGGGTGGCCGACGGCGAGAGGATGAAACCCGCGGGCCGTGGCCCGCTTGAGGACGCCGTTGACCGGGAGCCTCCTCGGCGCTGCCGTTACGCAACTCTCATGTTGAGCTCGACCTCCCACTTGGTCTTGCGCGGTTCGGTCCTCGGGTCAGTGATGTAAGCCTCGTATCGGCAGGCGAAGGCGTCGCCGCTGGGTTCATCCCAGCGATCGAAAGCGACCCCGTTGTCGCGGGCCCACTCGATGAGAGCCTTGTTGGCGCGCCTGGCGTGATCGACGTAAGTAAGCGTGGCGTATCCGCCTGCTGGCAGCACGCCCGGCCGGACCCGGTCATCGCCCTCGAGTTCTGTCGTCGTGACGACACCTACTTCGAGGTCCATCGGACCTTCCATGTCTATGACGTGCAAGCGCAGGAAGAACGGCCCGGTCGGTTCGATGTCGTGGCTCGCCAGCCACGTGTAAAGCTCAGCTAGCAACTCGTCGCGGACTCGCAGCATCCCGCGGAATGGTGTCACTACCCGGATGCCTAGGTAGGTCTTCTCAGGACGCTGTTCCACTCGTGGCGGCTGAATGATCTGCACCAGCATCTCCTGTCACGTGGGCCGACCTGTCCCTCCGGCATTATCCGACTCATCGGCGGCAGAGAAATAATCGGCGATCCCTGACGTCAGCGGGGAGATCGGTCATGGCTTCATCCTTGCGCGACACGCCAACACATGGGAGCCACGCTGGGAGCCACCGGAACGAACAACCTCGTGGTTGCCTGGACTCACCCGGACAACGAGTAGCAATCTCGCCTAGGTCACGAACTGATCTGAACGAGTGCGGATGCCCGTACGGGGATCTACGGGTCAGATGCTCTCCGGGGCGAGGGCGGCCCAAGAGCCACCGAGTGACGAAGTGAGTGACAATCGCCACCGACAGCGGTGGACGCCAGCGGACGTCCACGGACGGTCTGTCCCAGGCCAGTCGTGCTGCGGCACTGGCAGACAGCGAGGCAACTTGGCTTCGGGACGAAGAGGCCGCCGGTTCAAATCCGGCCACCCCGACAGGAAAACAGCAGGTCACAGGGCATCCAGTGGCCTGCCGTTTGCATTACCCGTTCCCGGGTGTCCGATTTTGGGAGCCCCTTGGGAGCGAACACGGGTAATGGACGGGTAATGGACCCTGCTGTGACAACTCTCTGTACGCCGTCAAGGGCACGCCTTCGGCGCGCCAGGCCGTCCGGCCCATGGCCGAGTTCGGGCGCGAAGGAACGCGAGAGCACCGCGGGATAACGCGAGCTGCGCGGGAACCATTGCCGGCCTGGGCGGGATCGACAGCCACAGCGCCGTCTGATCCAAAGTCATGGTGCCCATGCCAGCAGAGCACCGGCCAAATTTTGCAAAACATCTCATACCGGTGAATAATCCTCATAGTTGACAAGCATGGTCGGTTCCAAGTCCTGAGCCGGGTACCACTCGTTAACCCACTCGATTAGCGCTATCCGACCGGCGCGCGGGTCAACGTATGTTCCGTTGTCGACTGCCGCCTCCTGTGCCTGCCCGTACTTCTCGGCGGCCTTGCGTGTCGCGAAACCCGGTTTTGACGGAACGCTGCCGTCCGGCGCGTGCCAACGTGCCCGCCATAGATTGCCCGGCTTTCCTGCCCATGCCATTTTAAGTAGCCTCCTCGCGGCCCGCCAGATCAGGCGGCCGGTCGCTTGCGGCGTGGCCCGTCCGGCCGGGGTCGGGGGCGCAGCATCGTCACCGTTTCGCTGGCCCGCCGCTCCTTCGTCTCGCGCCGGGCCACTTTTGGTTCTGTAGCGGCAGAGGGCCGCTTCTCATTCATTCGGACGATTTCGGCAATGTGTTCTGCCGTGAAGTGATAGGCGCCACCAAGCATCGTGAACGGGATACTCCGCGCCGCAGCCCGACGTTTTAGCCAGTTCGGCTTAACCCGCAAGATGGTGGCGGCTTCATCGAGGGTGTGAACTGCGGTCATGCGGCACCGCCGTTGGTGGCGTCGGTGCGAGAGGTATCCGTGCCATCCGTGTCATCTGTGTTCTGGCTGGTCAGGTGCGTCACGGATTGGTTTGCTGACACGGTTTGATCTGTGTCAGGGGGTTGACCTGTGTCGGGGCTGACCTGGAAAGACACGCTTGGCACGGATGGCACGGGTGCCCTCGGCGGGGCAGGCGGGCAGTACCGCCGCCAAGCGTCAGTGAACGCATCGCGGCTGTAGCCGCGGGCCCGGCCGACTTCGAACCGGATGGCCTCGGGTTCGGGGCTGATGTCGAAGTCGCGCAACAGGTCACCGAGCCGTTTACCGATGAGCCCGGACGGCGCGATGGATGCCCAGGGTCCGTCCGGGTCGGCGTTGAGTGCCCGCAGCAGGTCTTTGGTGGTGGCGGCGTCGGGGTTGCCGAGCGCGGCGAACGCGGCGCGGATGTCGGCCAGCAGCCGGATGCCGTCCGAGGCCCGGGCCTCGGAATCCTGGTCGGCGGTCAGCACCACGGCGGCGTCCCGGGCCAGGCCGGGCCACCAGCCGCCCGCCAGGTCGGCCACCGCGACTAGGGGTTCCCAGGTATCGGCGGCCCGGTCTTCCAGCGGCATGACGGGTTCGGCTTTCTCGAGCACGGCCAGGTGCTTGCCGAGCCACCGGCCCAGCTGCCCGGCGACCGAGGTGAGGGCGGGCCGGTCCCGGCGGTGCCGGAACGGGGCGACCAATTCGCCGGGGGCGCGGCGGCGCATCTTGATCACCACGGCGCGGTCCTCGATCGTGTCGGGCATCGCGCCGATCCCGGCCAGCGCGGCCATGGCGAACGTCGGGATGGTCTCCAGGCTCCGGGTGCCCGCGTCCCACCGGATGGCAGGCCGGTTGCGCTGGTGCCCGGCGTTGAGCAGGCCGCGCAGGTCATCGTTGGCGTCGGCGTTTTTGCCGCCGAAGATGGTGTCGGCCTCATCGACCAGCAGGGTGGGCGGGGTGTCGGTGCCGATGGCGCGGTAGACCGCCGCAGGTGAGGCGTTGACGGTGATCAGCGGGGCGTGGCAGGTGCCTTCCACGATGTCCAGCAGCCGGGACTTGCCGCACCGCTTGACGGGGGCGCGGATCACCAGCCGCGGGGCGTGCGCCCACGCGGGCTGCGCGTGGCTGGCGGCGATCCACAGCACCACCGCGACGGCGGCTTCGGCCGAGGGCAGGATGACGTACCGGGTCAGCACGCCGTGCAGCTAGCCGAGGATGGCCGCGCCTTCGGGCTGCGGGACGTAGGCGGGGCAGTCGCATTGCCGGCATGGCCGCTTGCGGTACCGGCCATGCTCGCCGTGCCACACGGTCAGGTGGGCGCAGCCGTCCCGGTCGCACGCGCCAGGCCCGCCAGGTACCGCCTCGCCACGGGACAGCCGGTCGATCAGGGCGCCTTCCTCTTGGCTCATCATGCGGCGGCTCCTTCGTCGCGGAACGCGCCGTCGATGGCGGCGCGGATGTCGCGTTCGGTCTGCTGCGCGGTCAGCCCGGCCGCGGTGAGCGCGGCGCGGGCGTCGGCTTCGGTGAGGGCCCCGGCGGTGACCATGCGGGCGATGCCGCGGGCCGCGCCGTACAGCGTGACCCGGCGGCGGCCCTCGGGGGCGGTCCGAACGGCGCGCAGGTGCGCGGCCAGCAGCGCCGCGGGTGATGAGATGCCCCCCGCCCGGCGGGTCACGGGCGGGGGGCATCTCAGACGACCGGCCGCCCCCCGGCCCACTGGTAGGGGCGGCCGGTGCCGGGGTGGATGGAGGGCGGGGCGACCACGTACCCGCCGTCTGCCTTGACGTCGACCCCGGCCCGGCCGGGCAGGGCGGCCAGCAGCGGCCCGCCGGGGTGCCGGTAGTACAGGTGCCAGCCGCCCCCGCCGGTGGCCACCGTGGCGGTGGGGGCCATCAGCGCCGGGTCGACCTGGCCGCCGTTTCGCGGGTCGATGTCGACCACGGCCAGCCCGGCCGCGGTGCCGGTGCGGATGGCCAGCAGCCCGCCGGGCACCGCGCGCAGCATGGCGGCCAGCCGGGCCGGGCTGAGCGTGGCAGCGTGGAACCCGTGGCAGGTCAGGCAGCAACATCCGGCCGGGTCATGCCCCGGCCCGGCCGCCCGGCAGGCCGGGCAGTTGGCCACGGGCCGCTTGGACCGGCCGAGCACGAACACCGGCCAGCCCCGGCGGATGTAGGCGAGCGCGGCAGCCTCGATAGTGAGCCCCGAAGGGGCCTTTCCCTGCTCTTTCTCTGGGTGGCCGTAGCGGTGCACGGGGATGCCCGCCAGGTCGGCCAGCCGGGCGGCATGGCTGGCGCCGGGGCTGGCATCGCGGATAAACGCCAGGCAGGCATCGGCACCGAGCGCGACCATGGCGGCGTTGCGGGCGAACCCGGCCCCGCGTCCGGCGCTCCAGTCGGCGGGGTGGTGTTCGACCTGGCCGCCCCGGGACCGCCACAGCCGCTCGGCGATGGCGTCGGCGCCGCGCAGGCAGGCTCCGGTCACCAGGACCGTGCCGGGCGGGCAGTGGTCACCGAGCGCGGCGGCGATCACGGCCTGGTCAGTCCAGGTGCGGGACCCGGTGACCAGGACCCGGCGCGGGCGGCCGGGGCGCGGGCGGTGGCCGCACCAGCAGATGCCGGGCGGGCAGTACCGGCCCGCGCCGGGCTCGGGTCGCCCGGCCAGCGCGGCCGGGGTGTGCGCCGGGCACCGCGGCCCGGCGGGGTAGGGCCGGGTCGGGACCGCGCCGCACGGGCCGTCCGGGCCGTGCCCGGTACACGGCCGGTCCTGCCCGGCGGTCATGGCTCCCCCGTCCCGGCGCGGCACGCCGGGCACAGCCCGCCGCCGGGCGGGGTGCCGAAGAACGCGGCCCCGCACTGGTCACAGGCCCACTCGCCAGGGCCGGGAGTGGTGCTAGCCGAGTCCAGCGCGGCGTGCGCTTTGGGGGTGAGGGTGAACGGGACCGGGCGGTCAAGGGCGCGCGGGCGCCACCTGCGGGGGTCATAGCCTGTGGCCGATCCGGGTGCCGAAGGGGCCGGGGATCGAGATCCACGGGCCGCGCACGGATGACCAGTACAGGTTGATGCCGCGGTGGCCGCGGGCCCGGCCGTGCCGGTAGCTGGCGACGCTGTGCCCGGCGTGGAAGGCCAGGTAGACGACGGCGGCGATGATGAGGATGGCGGTCATGGCGGTGGGTCTCCGTTCACTTCTGAGGGGGTTCGGCGGGCTGGCGGCGCCGGGCGATCCTGTCGCGGCGGCGCTGGTGGAGCTGGCCGTCCAGGGCGGACCAGTAGAAGCGGTGCACGGCGGTGGCGCCGATGCGGCGGATGCGGCCGGTGCCTGAGCACCGCCGGCACGTGCTGATCCGGCGGCCGGTGCTGCTGCGGCTGACGCGGGTACCGTGGCAGCGGGGGCAGGCCCGGACGGGCCAGATGTACAGCGACACGGCGTAGCCCGCGCCTATGGCGATGATGAGCAAGATGACGGTGATCGGGTCGGCGTGCCCGGCGGCAGCGCCCGCGGCGGCGGCGATAGTGGTCATGGCCGGTCACCCCGCGCCGTCCTGGCCCTGGGCTGCGGCCTGGCCGTCGCCGTACCCTTCGGAGTACCCGGCGCCGTGGCTCGCCGACCTCGACCAGCACCTGTCCGGTCTGCGCTACGTCCGCAGCCGGACCGCATCCACCCTGCGCCGGCAAATCCGCGGCTTCACTGCCAACGCCCTGCCACGACACGGCACCAGGGAGGCCAGATGACAACGCCGCCAGCACAGATGATCGACCGCTGGCACAACCGGGCAGAGCCAGAGCCAGGCCAGGCCAAAGCATCGTCTACTGGCACATGCTCATGAACGATTATCACCAGGTCGCAGACCTGGCGCGAGACGCCCAGCAGCGGCTAGCACGGTTCCCCGGGCTGCACATGACACCACTGGAACGACTGCACATGACCACGCTGGTGGCCGGGCCAGCCGATCACTTCTCCCAAGACCAGCTACGGCAGATGATCAAAGTAGCTTCGGCGAAGCTGGCCGACACTCCCGCCATTACCGTCACCGTCGGGGGCATCGTGTATCACCCCGAGGCCATCATGCTCGACGTAAAGCCCAAGCGGGCACTGGCCAGTGTCCATACGCCGTGCGGGCAGCAACACGGGCCGTGACCGGCAGCCACGACCCGGACGGAACTCCGCCTCGCTGGATTCCGCACATCACCATCTGCTACAGCACTGCGGAGCAGGCGATGGCACCCATCATCGCGGCTCTCGGCCCGGGCCAACGAGAATGCCAGATTCGGATCAGCACGATCAGCCTGGTCATCCAGCACGGTCCCGAACGGCTCTGGGACTGGCGCACGGCCGGAACCGTCCACCTCGCGGAGCCATCTGGTACGCAGGCAGGACTTCCCGCGGGACTTCCCGCGTAGCGTTGCCGAATTGTGCCGTATTTAGATCAAGGCGGCTCCGCCGCGCCCGGCCGCGCTCGCACCGGCTGCGGCCCTGGGGGCCGACCCGGCACGGCGCGCCGGGCAACCAAGCAGCGCCCGACTTACCCGGTCCAATCGGCAGCATCACGACACTGCGCCAGATCTGAGCCGTACTTGTCCGCATCCCCATTGGCCCTGTCATGGCCCTCGCAAGGAAGGCTCACGGCGTAGTAGCGACCGATCCGGCATCCTTCGAGCCTGAGTGCTCAACAGCGATTCAGCGCCTGCATAGAAGGGCGGGGGAGGAGAGCATGCAGACGAACCGCATGGTCGGGAAGCCTCATCCGCTCCCGATTGTGTAGCCCTCCAGGGCAGGCCGGTCAAGGGCAGCTTCGCTGTCGCTAACGCGATGACGCAAGCGCCACCCTTGACAGTCCCGCCCTTCCAGGCGGTTTCCGGCAGCTATCGGATGAGGCACCTCTACGCCTCGGCCAGGTAGCCGGAAGGAGCCACCGCCATGCTCGCTCAGCAGGAACGCCCCGCCAGCCCTCTGCATCTCGTCACCGAGGCAGCCAGCACATCACCAGCGGCCTCGCCTCCCGGGCCGGATACTGTCAAGGCCGGGTTGACACCAAACCGCTCGCGTCGGGAGGTCGAGAACGACGAGTACGGCGCATTCATCCGCCGCATCCTGCGCGCCTACGCCCGCCGCGTCGGGGACGGCGACGTGGAAGCATTCATCCTCATGACCGGCCTGGCTGATGAGATCGACGCTGCCATAGCCGAGGCCGTCAAGGGCCTGGCGCCTATGGCTACTCCTGGGCCGAGATCGGCTCCCGGCTCGGCATCACCCGCCAGGCCGCTCAGCAACGCTGGGGATAACGTCGCGAGCCCAGCCGTGCCACACGACAGCGACCGGCGGTAAGTCACGGTCACCCCCATACCCACTTCGGCCGCGAGCAGGCCCGGGCCTCATCGCCGATCAGGGGCTGGACAGCGCCACCGATCATCCAAGCTAGGGATAACTATCC
This sequence comes from uncultured Actinomycetota bacterium, assembly GCA_963808615.1. Lineage (GTDB taxonomy): Bacteria > Actinomycetota > Actinomycetes > Streptosporangiales > Streptosporangiaceae > Palsa-504. Next base: position 305,484 of record CAWEGV010000012.1, on the reverse strand, counting down.
GCCTCGCCGCGATCGTGGCCGTTGCCCCTGCTCAGCCTGGACTTGTGGGTTTAGGTGCGCTTTAGTCGGGCAGAGGGCGCGGCACGGCGAAACACGTCGTATAGAAGTGGAGGTGACATGGCGCAGACACAGGCAAAGAGCAGCGTCAAGAACAAGGCACTCTACAAGCGGCTCCGTAACTTGGGCGTGTCGGTCAAGGAATCGACACGGGTCGCGAACGCTGGCGCCAAGACTTCCCGCAAGAAGGCCAGCCAGCGCGGCGGCGCGGCCACATCCTACGCTAACTGGAAGGTCCCACAGCTGCGGCGCAGGGCCAAGAAGGTTGGCATCAAGGGCAGGTCAACTATGAACAAGAAGCAACTCATCAAAGCGTTGCGCTCCGCTTAAGAGCGCCTGCCATCTCGTACCCGGCGGACTCGGGCCTTCTTACGTTGCTGGAGTCCGCCGGGCGCGCGGCGCACCAGGGCCAGGGCCTGCCCTTGGCCGGATAGGGTGGTCGCACCACGCGCACAGTTGGGTCATGCTCGGCTGCCCGCTCTCCTGATCGCGGCTGACAGCAACGGTGACAGCAACGGCAGCGACCATCGGCAAGCAACAGCGACTGGCTACAGCGCATAACGCTCGCACGACCCGCGCCAACTTGGGATATGTCCGGCCTGAAAAACGGACGGTCGTGCTACAGCGCCGCTCCACCGGCAATCCCGCCTACGCAGTGCGAGCGCGCGTCCCCGAGATGTCCCCGAACTGCCATCAGTAGCCAACGATGGCCACGAGCAGCCACCTGCGAACATGAAGCTAGCCCGGGCTTTGGGCACGTGAGCAACGCACGGGAACACCCTCGTAATGCGTAGGTCATCGGTTCGATTCCGATAGGCGGCTCCCCCCGAAAACCCGTTACTACCAGGCACTTTCGCCCACCTAGACCCACCAACTCAGCCCAGCGCAGACCAGTCAGCGCCAGTACCAGCACTACGTCGCAGCGAAGGCGAAGATGGACTGCAACGTGGCCAGAGCCTGAACTCATCGCCGGAGCGACGCGGCCAATAACGAGGAATCTCTTGATCGATCAGGCCCTGGATCAATCGGGCGCTGGCAGACGCCATCGGCGGCCGCCAGCGCGAAGCCTGGATCGCGGCCCCGCTCAGCAGGTCGGTGCGGACCGAAACGTTGTGGCGCCCCTGCCGACCGGCGGACCCAGTATTCCGCCCAGCGCCGTGCCGTCCGCCCACCGGTACACCTCGACCCATGCACCTTCCCCGGAACTGATGGCGAGGTTGGGCGCCACGATGGTGAGGTTGCCGTCCTGGTCCGCGGTCCCGTCTGCCAGGTCGGACGTGGTGACGTGCTGGCCTTTGCAGATAGCTTGGAGTAGACCGTAGCGCCCGCCCGGGTGGGCGTGCCGGGCGTAGACGAATAGCCAGGTCAGCACCGCCGAGCCTGGCTTAGGTCTGACTCCGACCGCGACGACAGAATACGAGCCGTCGGCTGTATCAGGAAGCGTGTACGCAGCGCTGGCCTCGATGGTCGGCAGCGTGGCGGCCGCAGACGCTGGCTGGCGGGCATTCCGTACGGCCGCATGCAGCTTGTTGATCGTGTCGTTCTGGTGCGCCACCTGCAGTGCCAGGCTTATGGTCAGGCCCAGGCAGGCCAAGACGCCTCCGAGCACGAGAATCGTGATCCAGCCGCTGCGGCCAGGCCCGGGCCACCAGGCGCCGTGGCCCAATCGCGGCCCGGATGACACGATATCCAGCTCTTCGTCCATGATTCATCACTGTCCGCGATCACATCGAGGCGTCAGGCGCGGAAGGTGCAAAGGCTCCCCGCCAACTGCTGCCTCATTATTTCGCGGCACCCCACCCCGTAAAAGTCCGGCCCAAACCGAATTTTTGCACAACCCGCAAAATTTCCACGGCCGGGCTTGACGGGGACCCCGGGGCGGCAGTCGCGATCTTTGGCAGCAGCCAGTTGAATGGGGAAGAGAGGCGCGGCGCGGGGCCATGGCCGGGCGGGAAGGTGCCAGGCGCGGATGCGTCGTGCGCGGCCGGGGGCGACCTCGGCCCACAGCGGCGACGGCTCACCCTGTCGGGTGGACGCGGCGACGGCCCTGCCCACGGCACCGGAGCCCACGCCGATCACAAACTGGATGTGCGCGATTGGGGTCAGGTGGGAGCCACGCTGGGAGCCACACGGATGAACGACTCCCCGATTCTCCGGACTGCAACAGACAACCGACCGGAACGGCGCCGAGGTGACGAACTCATTTGAACGAGCGCGGATGCCCGTACGGGAATCTACGGATCAGATGCTCGCCGAAGAAGGCGCGTGCCCGTTGCGTGCCCGATCAAGCGGTCAATGCCGGGAACTCACGGTCACTGCCGGACAGCCCGGTACACCGGCTCACCTGCGGACAGGCAGGCTGACCCGCTGCGCAAACCGACCTTCTAAGCAGGGGGTCAGGGCCGAACGCGGAGGCCTCTCTTTCCCCGGGGGGCTGCCGCCCCCCGAACCCCCTGCGTCCTATGGGCTCCGGTCGCCCCCAGTGTTGTAGCCCCCTACCGGCCTGCGCGGCCAGCGCCTTTCTTGGAAGGGCCGCGTTAAGAGCGTCGGCGCTCCGCTCGCGCGAGGAAGGGGCGGCAGCCTGGCTTCTTATCTGACCGCCTGGGCCACGGCGGGGGTGGCCGGAGAAATGCAAAACCGGGGTGAGGCTAGGTTCCGGGGATGGCCCGCGAAGTGTACGTGTACGCCCCTCCAGCCTCAAGCATGACTGTGACCGCACCCATGAGGACCGCACCCATGAGGACCGCAGTTGTCAAGAGGGCGTACTGAACTGGCCTGGTGACCTGCGCTCCGGCCACCGGGGTTGGGGCGGGGCCTGTTTTGTGGCTTTTCCTCGTCGCTGCCGGTTTGTGCCGTCGCGCGGCCCGGGGTCAAGCTGGAGCGCCCGGAGCCGCGTGAGCGGCGAGGACGAACGAGCTTGATGCCGACAAGCGGCGGCCGATGATCGGGAGCGAGGAACAGCCTCCTTGCGTGCTGGGCGTGTGCGGAAGCCGCTGGGCTGGTGTCCCCGGGTCGCGTGGGCTGGCGGAGTGGATCTCACATGCACCCATCCGGCGCCTGCCTGGTGCGGGCGCCATGACCGTGTCATCCGGGGACCGGGCTGCTCAGTCAGGGCATCGAGCGCGGCACGGCCGGCTCATGCGGTCAGGCGAGCTCACCCGGGGCCTGCGACCCTTCCGGTTAGCTGGGTGCACCGGCGCTGGCCGCGTCGGTGAGCAGATGATAGGCGCGGGTGAGCAGCTTGCGGGCGATCGCCGTGGTGGCGATCTTGGTGCCGCGGCGCCCGGCGATCCCCTGATAGCCGGGGGCGTAGTCGGGATGCCGCTTGGCCTTCTGCGCGGCCTCGCACAAGACCCAGCGGACCCAGACCGAGCCCTGCTTGGAGATGTGCCCGTGCCGGACCGTGCGGTCCGAGCCGCGCACGGTCGGGGTGAGCCCGGCCCAGGACGCCAGCTTGCGGGCCGAGCCGAACCGGGTGATGTCGCCGATCTCGGCCAGCAGGACCAGCGCGGTGAACGGGCCGGCGCCGGGCAGCCGGGTCAGGACCTCGACCCGCGGGTCAGACCGGGCGCGGCCGCGGACCTCGGCGTCGAGCCGGCCGATGACCGATTGCAGGGCGTCGATGAGCGCCAGGGCGTCGGAGATCACCTCCGCCGAGACGGCGGGCAGGTCCAGGGCGGCGAGCCAGGACCGGCCCGGGCCGCTCCAGTACCCGGACGGCCGGTCGTGGCCGTGGTCGGCCAGGACCGCGTGGACCCGGTTGCGCAGCAGCGTCCGCAGCCGCACCAGCTGCGCCCGGTGCCGCAGCAGCGCCCGCAGCTGGCGCACCTCCAGCGGCGCGATCCACGCCTCGGGCAGCAGGTCCGCGCGCAGCAGCTGCGCCAAGATCGCCGCATCCACCTTGTCGTTCTTCAGCCGCGCCGAGGCGATGGCCTTGCACTGCAGCGGGTGCACCAGGTGCGGCTCGAAGCCGTAGTCCTCCAGCAGCTCCAGCAGCCACCCCCAGCCGAACGCGGCCTCGAACGCCGCCTTGGTGCCTGCTGGCAGGCCGCCGATCACCGACAGGATCGGCTCCACGCCGTTGGGCACGTTGCGGTTGGCGAGCACCTTGCCATCCTGGTTGATGACCGCCACCTGGGAGCGCTTGCGATGGACGTCGATTCCGACGTAGACAGACATTGCCGGTCTCCTTTCCGAGCTCGAATGTCACCCGGAGCATCGCTCTGCCGGGCTGAGCAGGAAAGGGGTCCGGCGCTACGCCCGGTCCTCATAGGGTCAGGGCAACGAGCACAGGTGAAAAGTGCCTGCTGAACGTACATCCCTGAAGGAGCGGCTGGTGTCAAGCGGGGTTCCGGCCTGCAGTTTCGCCTCGTGAAGCCGTTTGCAGGGCATGGCGGACTGACCCCGTGTGTGCCTTTCCCGCGCCGCTGCCCATTTCGTGCGAGCGGGAGGCCCGGGTCAAGGACCGGGCGTCAGCCCGGCCGCCTTTGGCGGCGCCGCAGGCGTCCTTGATGCGGGTGACCGCGCGCCGATGACCGGGGCGGCGGGGAAGGGTCACGCCGCAGCTGGGTGCGGGTTATGCGGTTGTGGCGGCCCCATGGCCGGCTTGCGCCGGGCAGCCCCCGCGGGCTGCATACATCCCTTCGCATGTCCCCGGCATGCGTGCCGGGGTGCATGGGGCGGTTACGCGGCTGGCCGGGCGGGGTCAGACCCACAGCACCCACCGCCACCGCGGGGACGGCGGCCGGCCATCGGGAAACAGCAGGAAGATCAGCCCGAACAGCACGAGCCCTGGCGCCGTACCGAGCTGGGCCAGCAGCGCCACCCAACCCAACGGCAGCGCGCCATGATGCAGCCGATAGTCGGCCACCGCGTAGTAAGCGGCATCCTGGGTGAGCATGGACAAGCCGCCAGGCCGAGGAAGATCCAGCCGAGCGGGTTACCCGGCTTGCGCCAGGCCACTACGAAGCCCCCCACCGTGGCCGGAACCTCGACCCACACCGGCACCGAGACAGTGGCAGCGTTCAGGCTCTGATGCGCCAGCCGGGCCAGCGGCACAGCGGCGGCCGCCAGGACCAGCACCAGGCCGCCCAGCACCAGCGCGGCCACTGCCGAGCCCAGGCGCAAACGCACGGCGTCCTGTGGCGTCACGCCCGGCTGCCCGGCCACCGTCCCCCCTCGATCATGGGTGCGACGATACGGCCGAAGCGTTCCGGGAACGTTACGGCTGATAGCGACGGCTATAGACGAGGCCCCTGGCTCGCTACGCGGCTCCCCCGAAGCTGACGTCCCCGAAGGACATTCCGGTGAACATGCGCTGTAGTTGCTGGTGGCCGGTCGCGCTGGGAAACTCATCGGCCATGACCGACCCGTCGTCGGCGAATACAGCCAGGATCCCGTCGAGATCTGAGCTGTTCAGGGCCGTGAAGTAGGCCCGGATCGCGGCCTCGGGTGAGTTCATCTGTTCCCCACGCTGGTGCGCCGGACTGCGCCGGACGCGTTGGAACCTCCCTGGTCGTACGGCGCAGTCTGTCAGCACACCGGGCCGAGGATCAAGCGCAGAGCCACCTGACCGCCAGCCAAGCCATTAGCTACAGGCCTGGTCAAGCGGCACGGTAGCGGGCGACAGCACGTGCATGTAGGTATTCAGCGAGTGAGCGCAGCTCAGGCTCCACTTCGCTTTCCCCATCGAATTGATCGCGTACCCGGTGGCGACAGGCTGATAGCTATCCGAGATATCAATGGGAAAGTACGGCACGACGTCGACCTGGTTGTAGATTCGCCAGGACACCGTGCTCAGCCCGGCGTAGCGTGCGGCGAAGGTCGCGTCGCCCACCTGCGGCGAGGCAAACGTCCACGCCTGCGGGGCCAGCGCCGTGGTGGCGTTCAGATCCGTGACCAGCAGTGTCGCCAGTGCGCCGCCGAGGCTGTGGCCGGTCACCACCAGCGGCAACGAGCCGGGATCAATCCCGGCCGCCGGGCCGCTGGTGGTCGCCTGGGCTACGTCGGCAGCAACGGCGCTCGGCGCCGACGTGCCCTCCTGACCCGGGGCCATCGTGCCGATGCTGTCGTAGATGTCATAAAACCCCTGGGCGACCTTCCCGCCGTTAGGAATCTGCGTGAACGGCACCAGATCCCACTGAAAGTCATCCCACCATTCCATGGTCGATTCCGTGCCACGCAAGGCGACCACCGCGGTGGTGGGATGACCGCCCACCGCCACGTACCCGTAGAAGACTCTGGACTGCGCCGGACCGAAGGAGTCGGTCATCTGGATGGTGCGGACCAGCGTGTAGCCGACAGGCATGTTCGTGATCGTGGCCGGGCTGACCTGATTGGGGTGGCTGGTGTACTGGGCCTCAGCGGCCTGAATGAAAGGCCCGTAGGTGACCGCCGTGGCCGGGTTCATCGTGTCCGCGGACATGCCGTGTCCTCCATTTCGCTGGAGAGCTTGATTGTCTGCCTGATATCACGACCGTGAGCCTTCGTGATGGCCGCTGTCAGCACCCGGGCCGTCCAGGGCCTTGGCCATGCGGTAATTGTGAATCGGTACGCCGCGTATCACCAGGTCCTGTCGTTCCAGGACCACGAAGCCCTTGCGCTCGAACAGCCGTCTGGCGAGCTCGCTGGCCTCGGTGAACAAGCGGGTGATCCCCTGCTCGCGGGCCGCTGCCTCCACGGCGTCGTACAGCCGCGACGCGATCCCCTGCCCGGCTGCCTCGGGCGCGCAGAACATCCGGTCGATGTGCCCGTTCGGTTCAAGATCGATATAGGCCACGGCGCGGTCATTGTCGTTGGCGGCCACGAGCACCAGGCGCCCGTCGCTGGCTTCCCCGTGCGCCCACTCCGCGGTCCTGGGTTCCGGAGCCCAGGCTCTCACCTGAGCGGGCGTGTAATCAGACAGCGCCACCTGCCGGACTGAGCGGAAGAACACGTCCGCCAGATCGGCCGCGTCGGTCAGATCGTACGCGCGGATGGTGACGTCCACGCCGTCACTGTAACGGTCGAGCCGCAGCGCCGGGATGCGGCCGGGCTACCCGGCCGTGATCTGCCGTCGAGTGCTGCTCACGCCGCCGATCAGGCCGGTGCGCAGGGTAGGCGCGGGGATGGTCACGGGACCGGTACGGGTGGGCGCCGGCGCGGCGGCGCTGAGGCGCAACGCCAGGGCCGGGCACATGTGCACCGCCTGCTGCGCGTCCCTGTCCAGCCAGGCCGGCACCGGGATGTTGAGGATGACCGGGTAGCCCTGGGCGTCCAGGTGAATCAACTCCGGCACCAGGTGAGCACACAGCCCGTGTCCCTGGCAGCGAGTCCAGTCCACCACGAGCCGCCGCCGCTCTTCCTGCTCAGGCCCGGTGGGCAGCGGCAGCACGCCTCGGACGGGACGCCCGCAGGCGGAGTGGAAGACGTGCGCGGCGAGGTCCTCGGTGAACACGTCCAGCGCCGAAAGCACGAACCTGGTCACGCCGTCCGGATGCGAGCAGGCGCCCCGTCCATTCACGCCAGCAGCGGACCGCCTGGCCACGTCAAGCGCCTCGATTCCGCCCGATCCGTCGATGAGCGCCGCCAGGGCCCGGGCAATGGTGGGCAGGCCGAGCTTGCACGGGCCGCACTGGCCCGCCGACTCGCCGGCCAGGTAGCTCGCTATGCGCGACACCTCGCCCAGCGGGCATGTCCCATCGCCGAGAGGCAGCACGATGCCGGACCCCAGGGTGCCGCCCACGGCGGCAAGGCCCTCGCGGGAGGCTGGCACCGCATACGCTGTGGCGGCGGGCAGCCACATGCCGTGATAGCCGCCGACCAGGACCCCGTCGCCCGCAGGCGCCTGGCAGATGTCCAGGACGGCCGCTAGCGGGAGGCCGACCGGGACCTCGACCACCGCGGGATGCGCGGCGGAGCCGCCCACGCTGAGCAGGACGGTGCCGGGCTCTTCCGGTGTCCCGACCGCGGCGAACCGCTCAGGCCCGAGCAGGGCGAGCACCGCGAGCTGGGCGAACGTTGAGGCATTGGACAGCAATGTGGGCAGGTCATCGACGCCGAAGTCGCTGGCCAGGACCTTGGTGCCCGGCGGCACCGGCCGCTTGCCGTTGATGCCGCGGACTAGAGCACCCGACTCGCCAGAAATGAACCGGTCCGGCAGCTGGACCACCCTGGCCATCTTGCGCAGCCCTGGTTCGGCAGCGATCGCCGCCTCGATCGACCTGTTCGCCAGTTCGTTGCCAGCTACCCCCACGATGATCTCGTCTGCGCCGAGAGCCTCGGCCACCAGGGCCGCCCCGCTGAGAATGAGGTACGGCGAGCGGATCATGAGCATCTTGTCCTTGACGCTGCCCGGCTCGCCCTCCGCGGCGTTGACGACCACCACCGTCGGGCAGTCGTTCGCCTCGGCGGCCTGAACGACCGCCCTGAGCTTGCACGCGAACGGGAACGCCGCGCCGCCCTGGCCACGCAGGTCGACCTGCTCGGTCATCGAGATCAGTTCCTCGACCGAGAGTCTCGGCAGCGGGCCGAAGATCTCCCGGTGGGCTTCCAGGTCGAGCCTGGGCATCCGGTCCAGGCCGGCGGTCAGCCTGGCGGCCCCGATCCGCATGATCGCAGGTGCGCCGAGGTCTTCGGCCAGGCTCATCCCCACCCGGAACCTCCCGTACGCCCGGGGGCGTCACGGTGTCCGCGGTCTGCGGAATCCACTCGGTGTGACTGCTTCTCCAGCGGGCTGGACCGGGGGCGTGCGCGCGGCCCTTCCGGTGGATCGGGGCGTGGTATCCGGCCGGTACCAGGCACCGGCCCGGATGGGGCGCGCGGTACCGGACCGGCGCCAACCCGGGGCATCGGACCAGTGTCGGCCCTGGACCTGGGGCCACTGCCGGAATCCGCCCTCGGCATCGGACCGGTGCCAGCCCGCGGCGAAGGGCTTGGCCCGAGCCTGGGCATCGGGCCCGAATCGGCGCGCGGCAACGGACCGGTGCCAGCCCGCGGCGTCGGGCCGGTGTCGGGCCTGGGCCTGGGGCCACTGCCGAGCCGCGGCATCGGACCGGTACCTGCGCGCGGCATCGGGCCGGTACCTGCGCGCGGCATCGGGCCGGTACCCAGGCAGGGCATCGGGCCCGTGCCCGTCGGCGGGTGGCTCTGAGGCCCGTAGGGATACGACGACACGTCGTCCTGGGGCACGTGCTTCCTCGGCGCTCCCATGAAGCGCGGCGGCCCATCGTATCCAGGCTCGTACAGAGGCTGTTCGCCCGCGCGGCCGGCCGCAGCCGGGCTTCGCGCCCGGTCCGCAGCGTAGTACGGGTATCCCCCGGCTCCGGCCGGGATTCCGTCTCCGTACACGGGGGCACTCAAGGGCATGAGCTCAGGGTCTTGGTAGATGCGGTACGGGGATTCCCCGGCATAGACGGGCGAGGCGGTCAGGGCCGGGAACGGGCCAGATGTCGCGGACCAGCCGGGCGCCGGAATCGCCGCCCACGGCTGGCCGCCCGACATGCCTATGGCGGCGTTCGGGCCCGTGGCGGCGGGCAGCATCTGGATGGTCCCGCCCAGCTGAGCCCGGGTCATGCTCAGCGCCGCGGCGTGCAGCGGCGAGGTCCCCGGGGAGCCTGGGCCCCTGGAAGCCCGGTCGGCGCCGGGCTGCGTGCCGACGTTGTCTTTCGGCCGCAGCGATAGGGCCAGGAACCGGACCACTAGGGCCAGTGCCGTCAGCGCGATCGCGAACCCGTAGCTCCAGTCCACGTACGGCTTGGCCGTTCGCCCGCCGAGCAGGCCGTGCATGACCCCGAGCACGAACGCCAGATAGGAGGCGTAGTGGATGGCCCGCCAGCGCCAGGCCTTGCCATGCGCGGTGAACCGCTTGCGGAACATACTGGTTATCACGATGAGCAGGATGAGATCCGACGCAATCGTGCCGAGCCCGATGTAAAAGGTCCGGTAGGGGGACAGGAAGGGAACGACCGCATCGATGACATGCGACCGCTGCGCGAGGATCTCGGTCACGATATGGATGATCAGGAAGGCCAGTGCTCCGAACGAGACGGCCCGGTGCACGGCTTGGGCCATGACCCGGTGCCCGGGGGTCATGACGATCCGGTCCGTCGCAACCAGACCGACGCCCACCGATGCGGTGAGTCCGATCAGCGCGAACACCCCTGCGTAGAACAACATGAACCGCTGCGTAGCCGCGTCGACAGCGCGGCCGGGTTTCGTCATGACCAGTACCAACACGACCACCACCGAGGCGGTGATCACGGCTGTCATGACCTTCGACATGTGCTCGCCAACCGCTCGCTGCGCCCCAGAACGCACATCCTGACGACCGCGTGAGCGGCCGGTGGTCCTCGGCACGCTTTAACCTCCTCGGATCGTGATTGACGAGAGAAAGCTAATTGCGACATCCAGAGTGCTGGCTGTTATCCCGTGTCCGCATGTCGTGAAATAGCGACTATATCAGCGCAATAACGCTAAGGCTGCGAAATGATATATGAATGATTTTGGCGTGTGAGGTCCGCCAGATCCCACGGGCCGCATCAGCGCGAGGCGACGGCAGCCGCTAGCCGGAGGCAGCCACGAGCCGACGAGGCAGGCCTGAGTAGCCTGGCAAGCCGACCGGAGCGGGGAGTAAGCATGGACCGGCACGAGCATTGCGATCAACCAGCGCGTCCCTCCTTCGCCCTACCCCGCCTCCACCGCCTGTTATACCGCCCCTGACCGCAGCAGATCTGCCGAACCGGAAAGGTCCCTGGTTAAAGAACTCTTCCCGCTACGCCACCGGGGCCTCGCATGAATGCCTTTTCCCCTGACGCGCTTGTTCGGGACGAACGAGACATTCACGTAGATACAGGTCGTGACGACCAGGGCTGGGCGGGCGGGAGGCCAGATCAGCAACGCCCGGCCCCGGCGGGCGGGCCGGGGCCTTCGGGAGGGACGGACCGCGCACGTAATCATCTAGTAAGGCCGGCGGGCGGCCCTGGCCCGTCGCCACACGGCTGCAGCGGGGCACCTAGCGCACCACCTGGCGACGCCCTTCGGGTCACGAGCGCTGCGCGAATTCCGCCGCCACCAGCTCGGCGATCTGAGCGGTGTTCAGCGCGGCACCCTTGCGCAAATTGTCGCCGCAGACGAAGAAGTCGATCGCGTGGGGGTCATCGAGTGACTGCCTCACGCGGCCGACCCAGGACGGGTCCGTGCCGACCACATCCACCGGAGTGGGGAACTCGCCGGTGCCGGGATCATCGGTGACCACCACTCCCGGCGCGGCGCGCAGCACTTCCCATGCTTCCTCGCGGCTGACTGGTCGCGCGAACATCGCATGTACCGCCACCGAGTGCGTGGTGACGACGGGCACCCGGACGCACGTCGCGGAGACCCGAAGTGCGGGCAGGCCGAGGATTTTGCGCGACTCATTCCGAATCTTCAGCTCTTCTGACGACCACCCGTCTGCCTTCGGCGAACCGGCCCACGGCACCACGTTCATGACCAGCGGCGCGGGGAAGGGCCCGAGATCGCCCACTGCCGACCGCACGTCACCGGCGCGCTGGCCAAGCGAGCGCGTGCCCGCCACCTTGTCCAGCTGGGCATAGAGCGTGTCGATTCCCGCCTGGCCCGCGCCGGAGGCCGCCTGGTAGGAGGCCACGACCAGTTCGGCAAGCCCGAACGCCCGGTGCAGCGCGCCCACGGCCACGATCATCGACAGCGTGGTGCAGTTCGCGTTGGCGACGATTCCCTTCGGCCGGTTCGCCAGCTGGTCGGCGTTGACCTCCGGAACCACCAGCGGGACCTCGGGATCCATCCGGAACGCGCCCGAATTGTCGACCGCCACCGCACCATGTGCGGCCGCTACCGGCGCCCACTGGGCCGAAACGTCGTCGGGGACGTCGAACATAGCCAAGTCGATGCCGTCGAAGGCGTCCTCCGACAGAGCGATCACTTCGGTCTCGCGACCCCTGACCATCAGCCGCCGCCCGGCCGAGCGCGGCGAGGCCACCAGCCTGATCTCGCCCCAGATGTCCTCCCGGCTGGACAGCAGGTCGAGCATCACCGTCCCGACCGCGCCGGTGGCCCCCACTACGGCCAGCGCCGGCCGGATCCTGAGGTCCCCGCTCACCGGCCGGTTCCCCCGTAAACGACCGCCTCGACCTGGTCCGAGTCGAGCTGGAAGGCCTTGTGCGTGGCCGTTACCGCCAAGTCCACGTCGTCCTGGTCCACCACGACCGAGATCCTGATCTCCGACGTCGAGATCATCTCGATGTTCACTCCCGCGTCAGCTAGCGCGCTGAAGAACCGGGCGGTCACACCCGGATGCGACCGCATCCCGGCCCCGATCAGCGACACCTTGCCGATCCTGTCGTCGTAGAGCAGTGACTCGAAGCCGACCGTCTCCTTCAGATTCTGCAGGGTGGCCATCGCGTGCTGGCCGTCGTGGCGGGGCAGCGTGAAGGAGATGTCTGTCCGGCCGGTCGCCACGGCGGAGACGTTCTGCACGATCATGTCGATGTTGATGCCGGCCTCGGCGATCGCGGTGAAGATCATGGCCGCCTCACCCACCCGGTCCGGCACCCCTACCGCGGTGATCTTCGCCTCGCTCCGGTCGTGCGCGACCCCGGAGATGATCGCCTGCTCCATCCCGGCTACCTCCGATGTCTTGTCCGCGTGCGCGGTGACCCAGGTTCCGTCCCGGTTGGTGAAGGAGGAGCGCACATGAATGGGCACCCCGTACCGCCGCGCGTATTCCACGCAGCGAAGCATCAGGACCTTGGACCCGCACGCGGCCATCTCCAGCATTTCCTCGTAGCTGATCCGCTGTATCCGCCTCGCGAACCGCACGATGCGCGGGTCAGCGGTGAAGACGCCGTCCACGTCGGTGTAGATCTCACACACGTCGGCGGCCAGGGCGGCGGCGAGGGCGACCGCAGTGGTGTCCGACGCGCCGCGGCCCATGGTGGTGACGTCCTTGGTGGTCTGCGATACGCCCTGGAAGCCGGCCACGATCGGAATGGCGCCGTCGGCCAGCGCACCTGAGATGCGGCCGGGCTTGATGTCGATGATGCGTGCCCGGCCGTGCACGTCGTCGGTGATCACGCCCGCCTGGGAACCCGTGAACGATCGGGCCTCCAGGCCGAGGGTGGCGATCGCCATCGCCAGCAGCGCCATCGAGATCCGCTCGCCCGCGGTCAGCAGCATGTCAAGCTCACGGGCGGGCGGTAGCGGGCTTACCTGACTGGCCAGGTCCATGAACTCATCGGTTGAGTCACCCATCGCGGAGACGACCACCACGACCTGGTCTCCGCCCTTCCGGGTGGCGACGATCCGCTGCGCGACCCGCTTGATGCCATCTGCGTCGGCGACCGATGAGCCGCCATATTTCTGCACGATGAGCGCCACGGAAGGCGCACCTCCCCGAGAGTGGCTGGACCCTTGAGTGTAGCCGCTACAGGCTCGTCCGCTCTTCGGCGACGTCGAGGCTGGCGTGCGCGACCACCGCGTGCAGCGCACGTAGAGCGGCGCCGCCGTGGGTTCCCCAGTGGTTGAAGTAGGAGTACTGCCACCACCACAGCGCCTCGAGGGACCTCCCGGCCTGATAGTGCTTGAGCCCGTGGATGAGGTCGGCGGCCACCGCCGCGATGTCATCGGAGATCCGGAACGGCAGGCACGAGGTATCTGAGTACGGATCGAACACCTCGGCGTACTCGTCGCACGCGGCCAGCCGTCGGGCCAGGCCGGTGCGCAGCTCGTCAAGGTCCGGGTCGTCGCCTACCTCTGGCTCCCAGTTACCCGGCAGGATCACGTCCCGGCTGGCGCCGAGTTGCGCTCCTGCGAGCAGGATCTGTGATACTTCCAGCAGCAGCATCGGCACGGTCTCGTCGCCCCCTCGCTGCGCGAGTGCGGCCACGCCGTCGATGAAGTTCTTGACGTTCGCCGCGATCTGGTCTGCGATCGGCCGCCATTCGCCCCCCTGAGCTGGCGGTTCAGACATCAAGCAGTCTCCGTCCTTCGAAGGCGCGGCCCAGCGTCACCTCGTCGGCGTACTCCAGGTCGCCCCCGACCGGCAACCCGCTCGCGGGCCGAGTCACCCGCAAGCCCATTGGCTTTACCAGCCTAGCGAGAAAGGTGGCCGTTGCCTCCCCCTCAAGGTTGGGATCAGTGGCCAGGATCAGTTCGGTCACCGTTCCGTCGGACAGCCGGGTCAGCAGCTCCTTAATCCGCAGTTCGTCCGGACCGATCCCGTCGATGGGGCTGATCGCTCCCCCGAGCACGTGATAACGACCGCGGAACTCGCGGATCTTCTCCACCGCCGCGACGTCCTTCGGCTCCTCCACGACGCATATCACCGTCGGGTCGCGCCGCAGGTCGAGGCAGATCCGGCACTCGTCGGCTTCGGCTACGTTCCCGCAGGTCCGGCAGAACCGCACCCGCTCGGTGACCTCGATCAGGACGTCCGCGAGCCGCCTGACGTCCGCCGGATCGGCGGCCAGCAGGAAAAATGCGATCCGCTGGGCGCCTTTCGGCCCGACCCCAGGCAGTCGGCCGAGTTCGTCAATAAGGTTCTGGATGACCCCTTCGTACACGGCAATCCCTAGGTTTCCGGGTCATCGTCCTCGTCCGCGTCGTCCTCGTGCCCGCCGGGAGCGCCGATTCCGAGGCCGGACAAGTCGAGCCCGCCGGGCAGGTTGAGGCCACTAGGCAGGTCGAGGCCGCCGCCGGGCATGCCGCTACCAGACATGACGGCAGCAAGGGGTCCCATCTGCTGCTGCTGAAGCGCCTCGGCGGCGCGGTACGCGTCGCGGACCGCGGCGAGGACGAGATCGGCGATGGTCCGCGCCGTCTCCTCCTGGTCCGCCGGATCGACCGCGGCCGGGTCGATGCTGAGATCCATGAGCTCGCCCTGGCCGTTGACGGTAGCCCGGACCAGGCCGCCGCCTGCCGTCCCGGTGACTTCGGCATCGGCCAGCGCCTGCTGGGCGTTCATGAGCTGTTCTTGCATCTGCTGCGCCGCCGCGAACAGCTGCTGCATATCCATCTGGGGTTCCACATCGGCCTCCTACGCAGAGCCTACGACCACCCCGGACCAGCCGAGCCCGGGAAGGCTCACTGGCTCAGTCTTCGATCTCGCTGATCACCTGGCCGCCCAGCTCACGTTGGATCAGGTCCATCCCGGTGAGTTCCGGCTCGCCGGAAGCCTGATCGTCCGCAGGTTCGTCAGGATCGTCCGAAGGCATCTCACCGGACGGCGGCTCCTCGTAGCGGCGTGGGGCACCGGACCGGGCGCCCGCGGGCGGCCGGCTCGGACGGCCGGAGCTCGCCGGCTCCGGGCCCGGGCCGGCACTGGCCGGGCCGGGGCTGGCTGGCCCGGCGGCCCTGGTCCTGGCGGAGACCGGATCTGCGCCGGTCACGCCCCTGATCATCACGTTCAGGCGGAATTCCTTGCTCAGGACCCGCTTGAGATCGGCATCGCAGCCGCTCGTGGTGAAGCCCTTCAGCTCCCCGTCCCTGGCAAACCTCAAGGTGAGCACGCCGTCTTCCAGGGACTGCACGCTCGCGTTGCTGAGCACGATCCACGCCACCCGTCGCTCCCGTTTGACCGCGTCCAGGACCGCACTCCAGTTCTGCCGCAGCGAATCAGCCGATGCGGAGCCGGCCGCCGGCGACGTGGCCGGAGGAGTTTCATCCGGTTCGGTCGCTTCGACCGCCCTGGCAGGCTCGGCGAGCGGCGCGCTCGTTCGTCCGGCGGCCGCGGAAACCCCGGTCCGTTCGGGATAATCGCTGGCCCCGGAGCGCGGCGGGGCCGAAGGTGACGGCGGCGGCCCGGCGGACGTTCCGCGGCCGGGCGACTCCAGCCGCTCCAGGCGGGCGAGGAGCGATTTCTCGTCGGTAGCGGCCGCGGGCAGCAGGACCTGCGCGCACATCAGCTCGAGCAGCAGCCGGGATGAGGTGGCCCCGCGCATCTGGTCTAGGCCCGTGCTGACGATCTCGGCCGCGCGAGTCAGCCCCGCCTGCCCGAACCTGCCCGCCTGAGCGGCCATGCGCTCGGCCCGGTCAGGCGGGAGATCGAGCAACCCGATCTCGGATGCATCCGGCACGGCGGCCAGGATGATTAGGTCACGGAACCGGTCCAGCATGTCGGCCGCGAACCTGCGCGGCTCGTGGCCGCCGTCGATGATCCGGTTCACCACGCCGAACACCGCTGCCCCATCGGCCGCGGCGAACGCGTCGACGATCTCATCCAGCAGGCTCGCGTCGGTGTACCCGAGCAGCGCGACGGCGCGGTCGTAGCTGAGCCCGGATTGGTCGCTGCCCGCCAGCAGCTGGTCAAGAACGGACAGCGAGTCCCTGACCGATCCCGCTCCGGCCCGCTCCACCAGCGGCAGCACCGCATCCTCGACCGGCACGCCTTCTGCGCGCAAGATGTCCTGCATCAGGTCCCGCAGGACAGACGGGGGCACTAGGCGGAACGGATAGTGGTGCGTGCGGGACCTGATGGTCGGGATGACCTTCTCCGGCTCGGTGGTGGCAAAGATGAACTTCAGGTGCGGCGGGGGCTCCTCGACCAGCTTCAGCAGCGCGTTGAACCCCTGCTGGGTGACCATATGCGCCTCGTCGATGATGTAGATCTTGAAGCGGCCGGATACGGGGGTGTAGAAAGCCCGCTCGCGCAGTTCCCTAGCGTCGTCCACCCCGCCGTGCGAGGCGGCGTCGATCTCGATCACGTCGATGCTGCCCGGTCCGTTCGGCGCCAGCGCTACGCAAGACTCGCACACGCCGCAGGGGTCGGGAGTGGGGCCGTTGACGCAGTTCAGCGAGCGGGCGAGGATCCTGGCGCTGGAGGTCTTGCCGCACCCGCGCGGCCCGCTGAACAGGTACGCGTGATTGATCCGCCCGGTACGCAGCGCCTGCCTGAGCGGGCCGGTGACATGATCCTGCCCTTTCACCTCAGCGAACGTGGCCGGGCGGTACTTGCGGTACAGAGCCAGGCTGGCCGGGGGCGTTCCCTCGCGTTCCGACGCGCCTGCTGCCATCAGCTCATCCTCACCGGTGACGGGGACCCCCCGCACACCCGTCAGAGCCCGCGTACCCTTGCTGCCTTCCGGCCCTGGGGGGGTTGGCGGGATAACGCCGTGCGGGGGGTCAGGGGCCAGTGTAGTCAGCCGCGGGACCGGATGCTGCCGTGGCTGGGTGCCTGCTCGGGGGTCAGCCTGTGCATCAGGGCGTTGGGCAGCCAGCATGCGGATGGATTCGGGTAAGCTTCCCGGCGGAGGATTCGCCTAGTGGCCTAGGGCGCACGCTTGGAAAGCGTGTTGGGGGCAACCCCTCGCGAGTTCGAATCTCGCATCCTCCGCTCAGCTGACCAGGCAAGAAGGAACGACGCCTCGTCAGGCTTCCGGCCCGGCATCCGGCCTAGTCTCATTCCTAGTCTCATATGGCCTCAGTCGAGCCGACAGGGAGGTACTGGTGGTGAGCTTGAGCATGAACGCTCCACAAGCGCAGCGCCGAGGAGACCTCCAGTTCCGCGCAGTCACCCAGCTTGGTTCTGCTTGGACCAAAGGTGATCGATAGATGGAAAGGAGGGAAGAAACGCTGCTCGGCGAAATAGAGCGGGATCTGCTGGACGGCAAGCCGCTTGCTGACCTGCTCCGCAAGTGCGTGCTGCTTGGTGGAAAGTCCGGCTCTGTAGAACTCCGCAACTGGGCCAGCAAAGAACTGCGCGGTTACGGCGTTGATGATGGTGACGTGCCGCGCTACCGGATCGTTCCAGCTCCTATCATGGCGGATGCATTCACTGGTAGTGCTATAGTGAAAGGCCAACGCATCCCAATTTCGGTTCTTCCAGATTTTGTTCAAGAAAATATCTCAGAAGAGATGGAACTCCGACAGGGAGTCGGCGAACTAGATGCTCTCGCCAAGAGTACCAACGGGTCTGAAGGTGTTCACTTTTCTTTGCCTATGGGTGCTGACATCGCCAGGCTCATGGATGCTCAATCCGGGAACCGCTGGCAACATATAAACGCACTCTACTGGTCTGTTCTGCCCGCCGTCATACACGGGGTATTGGACAATGTCCGAACTGCCCTAGCGGAGCTAGTGAGTGAGCTGATTGGCACGATGCCAAGCGATCAGCAGGTACCGACTCCTGACCAGGCTCATCAAGCAGTTCAAGTAGCAGTCTACGGCAAGAAATCTCAGGTCACTGTAACAACCTCGCAGGCATCCGGTGCAGCCACGAGTACAATCGAAGCTCGAGAACCATCGCCTCCTGAAGAATCAAGGTTTTGGACTCGTGGCCGCAAAATCGGAGCAGCCGTCGTCGGATTGGCAGCGATTGTAACAGCCATAGTTACACTAATACAATTCGTTCACTGATATGGTACATTGCTTGACTGTACCTAAAGTTTTGCACGAGCCCGGTCAACAACATTGTCTCCCCAGCCCTAAACCTCACTGCGGTTATCGTCAGCGTCCCAGAGGAGTCCGCCAACCTGCTTGGCGACATCCCGGCGAATGGTATCGATGAGGTGCTGATAACGCTTGGCCATGGCAGCGCTGGACCATCCCATGAGCGCCATCGCCGTGGGGGTCGGCACGCCCAGGATCAGCAGAACCGTGGCAGCTGTGTGCCGGGCATCGTGTAGCCGTGCGTCTCGCAGTCCGGCCTCGGCCAGCAGGTCCTTCCAGTCGTGGTAGTCAGTGTTCGGGTTCAGCGGACGGCCATCCGGTTTGGCGAATACCCATCCCTCGTCGTGCCAGAGTTGGCGGGCCTTGACGCGTTCTTCGTCCTGGATGTGCTTCTGCTTCCTGAACAGCGCGATCAGTGGTGCAGGCAGTCCCATCGTCCGTCTGCCCGCACGCGACTTGGTGTCGCCGGTGTCGGGTCGGATCTGCTTGCGGTCTGGACAATAACCAGGCTTGCGACCGCAGATGCCGCCGCAGCCGTGCTCGTACTTGGGCCGCAAGCGGCCTCTACGGATGCGCAGCGTGCCCTGATCGAGATCCACATCGGACCATTTGAGCCCGAGCGCTTCACCCTGGCGCAGCCCGAGGGCCAGCGCGACCACCCAGCGGGCGCCATTCCGGCGCTCGCTGACAACCTCCAGCAGGCGCTGAATCTCGTCAATCCCATATGGATCGACCTCTTCCTCGGCCAGCTTCGGCGCCTTTGCCTGCAAGACCGGATTGCGGGCGAGATGCTCGCGCCGGACGGCCTCGTTAAGCGCGTTGCGAAGCGTGCGGTGGACATGATGAGCGGTCCCCGCAGAAAGCCCGCTCTGCTGCATCTTCGCGTACAGCTTCTCCGCGTGCTCGGGAGCGAGCCGCTCAAGGCGGTGAGCGCCAATGCCAGGAATAAGGTGATTCTCAACGTCCACCCGGTAGCCCGCATGAGTGTTCTCTGATACATGCGGTGGGATCGCGATGTTCTCAATCCAGTGCGTCAGCCAGCTCGCCACGGTCCATCGCTGGCCAGGCTTGGGAATACGTCCCGCGTCACGCAACTTCTCCAGCTCGCGGACCTTGCGGACAACCTCGGCCTGCTTCCTGCCCATGACATGACGACGGTCGGGACGTCCGTCGTCCCGGATGCCGACCGTCACGCGGCCATGCCAGTAACCATCGCCCCCCAGATAGATGCTGGACGCGCCACTCGGCATGCGCGTGGGCTTCTTGCGCACCATCATGACCGCCTAAGCCGCCGGTGCGGCAGAGCGGGCATCGAAGCGCAGCCTGGTCACATACTCAGCCAGGCATTCCGCGGGCACCCTTCGAAGGCGCCCTACCGTGACAGTCTCAACGGCCCCGGTCGAGACGAGGCGGTACATCGAAGTACGTCCAATGCGCAAGCGTTCTGCAGCTTCCTCGACGGTCAAGAGCACTGCGTGGTCGGGAGCCGCAAGGGAACTCATCGCTATCTCCTTCCTGATTATGACGCGGCGGCCATCTCCTCACGGGCGACGCGCCGGTGCTCGCGAGCGCGGGCAGCAGCGGACAGGGCCAGGAGGGCGTCTGCGCTGGTGCGCCAGCCGCGTCCGGCCCATTCCAGCCGGGTGTCGGTGATCACGGTCACGTTGTTGCCATAGCTGCGGGGGTGGGGGTGCTGGCGGCGGTGCCAGTCGCGGCGGGCTGCTCTGAGGGCGCGCATGGTGGTGGAGTAGCGGCGGCTCTTGGTGGCGAAGTGGCCGCGGTAGCCGAGCATGTGGGCCCAGCGGCGCAG
This sequence comes from uncultured Actinomycetota bacterium, assembly GCA_963808615.1. Lineage (GTDB taxonomy): Bacteria > Actinomycetota > Actinomycetes > Streptosporangiales > Streptosporangiaceae > Palsa-504. The sequence continues at coordinate 285,239 of CAWEGV010000012.1, read as the reverse complement.
CGCCCGGAAGTCCGGGTGCGCGCAGGCACCTAGCCGAAGGCAGGCGGCGATCATCCGGCCCTGGTGGGTCCGCCGGTCCGCGTACAGCTTGGCGGTGTCCTTAGTGATCCGGCCGGGCGGGACCCCGGCGGGCTCGGTGGACTTAGTGGCGTACTTGGCCAGGTACGATGCGACCGCCACGTCGGTGACCTCGCCGTCCTCGGTCAGCCGGACGACGCGGGGATCGACCTGGGCGCCCCAGGCGATGTCCCAGCCCTTCGGCTTGACCGGGTGGGAAACGGTGGCGAACCAGGTCGCGGCGGCCACATCCCGGATCACCTCGGCCAGGACCTGGACGGTGGCCGCGGGCGGGGGCGGGACGACACGCTCGGGATGGAGGGGGTCGTGGCCGTCGAGGCGGAAGATGGCGTGGAAGTGGATCAGGCCGCGGCGCTGGAACTCCGCGGCCTTGGCGTAGGACAGCCGGACCCGGACACCGTGGGTGCGGGCGAGCTTGTCCAGGGCGCGGCGGATGCCGATGACGGTGCGCCGCCATAGTTCGGGGGCGTGCGCGTTCCACACCACGGCGGCCGGGTAGTCGTAGCAGTCCGGGCATAGCGGCCTGCCCAGCGCCGGATCGCCTTCCTTGTGCCGCTGCGCGCAGGAGATCCGCCTTCTGTGCGGGCAGGTGCGAGCCTTGCGGCGGGGGCGGCACCGAGCCACCCGGCCGCCGGGGGTGGTGATGCGGGTGTGGACGGGGCCGAAGGAGGGAGCGGTGAAGGTGGCGAACACGCACGGGTGGATGGCCACCGATTCCGGGATGCCTTTGCCCCCGGCGAGCCCGGCGCGGATGAGCTGGTAGGTGTCGGCCCGGTAGGTCTCGGCGCAGGGCTCGCAGACTGAGGCGCGGCGGTCCCCGCACGGCAGGTAGATCACCTGGTCCGGGGTGTCCTGGGTGTCCAGAGTGTGCAGGATCTCGCCGGTGGCGGGGTCGATGTCGCGGAGGGTGCCGCGGAGCCGGATCGGCCGCACGCAGCCTCCGGCGGCCAGGGCGCCTGCGAGCCATTGGTCGTAGTCGTCGCGGGTAGCGCGGGCAAGCAGCTCGGCGTCCAGGCTCCGGGCATCCGGCGTCGTGCCCGCGCTGTCGATGAGCGCGGGGGCCAAGTCTAGCGCCGGGGGGCTCACGGGCAGCCTGCGCAGGCGTGATGAGCGGGTTCCGGACAGGAGGGGAGAAGGGGGCACCCGTGACCCGGCAGGGCCACCAAGCGCCCCCCTCCCTGGCCTCCTGTGTTTTCCATCCGAGTCTCACCCAGTGGGTGATTGCGGTGGCCTTCCCCCGGGACCCGCCCGGTACTCACTCCCGCCCCCGTACCACAGATGGACACAGGGGCGAGGGCCAGGACCGGGGCGGTCATGGCGCCGGGCTCTTCCGCTCACCCGGGCCAGCTGGCTGGCTGGGGTAGGTCAGGACGGGCCACATCACGGCGCAGGCCAGGCACTGGTAGCCGTACTCCTCGGTCCCGCCGACCAGCACCGCGTAGGGGATGACCTGGTCGCTGCCGCAGGCCGGGCAGCAGTCCCCGGTATACGGCGGGGCAGTCATGCCGCATCCCCCGTGCCGTCCTTGCCGTGCAGCCGGATCACGGTCCCGCCCGGCTGGCCCGCCTTACCGTCGGCGTGGTGGGTGGCGCGGGCCTGGGCGGCCCAGGCGGCCAGGTGGATGATGTCCTCATCGGTGAGGTAGGCGGCCTTGACCCGGCGGGGGATGCCGTCCTCGGCGCGCAGCCAGCCGACCCCGCGGGCCTTGGGGTCGATCTCGGTGGCGGTGTAGCCCATGCTGGCCCAGCCGTGCCCCAAGATGGTGTCGCTGCTGGCTTCGGTGGAGCATCTGAAGGCCCACCGGTAGCCGAACAGGTCCCGCAGGCTGGTGGGGATGATGTCGGCGGAGGGCCGCTGGGTGGCCTCGACCGGGATGATGCCCGGGGCGCGGCCGCGGGCGGTGATGTCGCGGTTGCAGGCGTTGAATTCTTTTTGCTGGACCGGGGTGCCGACGGTGGCGGAGTAGTAGGCGACCTCGTCGATGGGGACCAGGTAGACCGGCCAGCCCAGGGCGGGGGTGATCTTGCGGAGCTGGCGGGCCAGCAGCTCGTCGGTGCGCTGGTCGATCTGGGCTTGCAGCCAGTGCAGCGTGTCGATCGCCTCGTCGATGGACGGGCCGATGAACCGTTCGGCGCAGTCCCGCCACAGTCCGAGTTCGACGCGTTTGCCGTCGATGAGGATCAGGCGGCAGTCCGCCGATAGGGCGCCGTGCGCGACGATCAACTGCAGGGCGACGGACTTGCCGCCGCCGGGTTCGCCGCCGATAAGCATGTTCCGCTCGGCCAGGGTGACCTGGACCCGGCGGCCGAGCTCGTCGGTGCCCAGGTGCACCGGGTCCCAGATCGACAGCGGCGCCACCGGGATCGTGTCAGTGGTCATCGCCGGTCACCTCCCCCAGGTCCGCGGCGAGCTGCCGGTAAGCTTGGATCACGGACCAGGCGGAGGAGTGCTCCTGGCACAGCTCGGCCGGGTTTCCCTGGCAGCACGGGCAGCCTTCCGCAGGGGCGCTTTGATAGGCGATCGCGTCGGCCAGCATGTCGCGCAGGCAATCGGACTGGCTGGCGTTCAGTACCACCTGCGCTGAGCCTGGCGCCCGATCCGAATGCCCCGGCTGGGCGTAATCGGGGCGCGGCCCTGTTATTTCCTGGCGGTGCGCTCGGTACCCGGCGATGAGCCGGTCCACCTGCTCGGTGACCGAGGCGGGGGCCGGGACGGGCACCGGGACCAGGACGGTGGCCATCGCATCGCCGCAGTCCGGGCAGACCGGCCCGCCACACGACGGGCAGGACACGCTCTCGGACAGGCTGGCCTGGGCCAGGGCTTCCAGGTCTTCGATGCACGGGTCGCACAGGCCGTTCTCGGGCGGGGTGGAGATGAACGCGCCTCCGCAGCGCTGGCAGCTCCACGAGGTACTGATCAGGTTCACGACAGGCTCCTTGTTCTTGAGATGGTGGGCGGGAGCGGGGAGCCCCGGGGTAGATCCCGGGGCGTCCCTTTGCTGCTATGCCGCTGAGACGACGTCGCGGATCAGCGACAGCGCCCGGTGCTTGAGCGGCTCGGGCCGGATCAGGGTCCGGTTGAGCCGGGTCTCCCAGGACCGGGCCGCCCGGATGTGGTCCAGGTATTCGCCCGCGGCCTGGACCAGCCCGTAGGCGGTGTGGGCCACCTGCTCGGTGGTCTTGGATTCCAAGATCATCCGCAGCGCGGCGCGGGCTTCGTCGACGTTGCGGGCCACCCGGTCGGTCACCAGGCCCTGGGGTGGCATCGGGATGAACTCGGTGATGAACAGCTCCCGCTGCGTGGGCGTGATGGTGATGCCGAGCAGCTCGGTGGCAAGTTCGGTGTAGCGGTGCATCTCGGCTCTGGCGCCGGTGACCGCCGTGCGTGCTTCCTCGATCCGGGTCCGCCAGCTTGAGCGGTGGATGAAGGAGAAGGTGGCGCCGGTCCGCTCGCCTTCCAGTTCGGCGGCGCGGAAGGTGTTGGCGCACACGATGCGGACCGCGGTCGCCCTGAGGGCGCAGGCGGCGGTGCCGTCGTGCCGGTTGGTGATGGCCAGGTACGGCAGGGTGGGTGAGTCGTCGCCGGGCAGTTCGACGGGCTCGTCGAGCAAGGCCAGGCACCACACCGCCCTTCCGCCGTCCAGGACCCCAGCGGTTTCCCACTTCACGTGGGGCTGGGCCAGGACCGCCTCGACGATCTCGCCCATCTCCCCGTGGTCGATCACGGTGTAGGAGTCCCGGTTGATGGACAGCACCGCGCCGGTGTCGGACCGGGAGATGGCCTTCCAGCCCTCGATCGGCTCATAGACCTCGGTACCGGTCCGGTCCAGGCCGGTGATCGCGTAGACCTCGGTGGTCAGCGGGTCCCAGTCCAGCCCGGCCAGGGTGCGGGCGTCGGCCCAGATGCCGGGGTAGTCGGACAGGATGGCGCCTTCCCGGTGCCAGGGCATCTGCCGGACCGAGAACATGGATTCGACGTTGGCAGGCATGCCAACACTTCCTTTCAGATTGATGAGTCAGGTTGCGCGCGTGATTGCGGCCAGCCGTCATGCGTGCCCGGGACGGGATCACGCGGCGGGTGTCTGCCGCCTGGTCGTGCGGCCGTGGGGCAGGCCGGAGGCGATGACCAGGTGCGGGGCGAGGGTGTCGCGGCGCACGATGTCCAGCTGGACCAGCTGCGCCCACCTCTTGTGGCCCTCGATGCGGGCCTGGCGGGCGTAGCAGGCCGCGGCGATCTCCGGGGCGTGCGCCTCGAAGTCCGCAGCGCAGATCCCGGCGCGGCACCAGATCAGCGCCCGCTCCCCCACCTCGGTCGGGGTGATCCGGAGCACCAGGGGGAGCCGCCCGGACCGGGTGTGCATCCGGGTCTCGAAGCAGACCTTCTGGATGCGGTGCCGGGACACGATGCACCAGGCCCGCCGGGTCACCAGCCGCCTGGTCGGTGGCACTGCCAGGATGGCCAGCGCCAGTGTGATGAGGATGATCACGGCCCAGCCGAGGGTGACCACCTTGGCCAGTTCAGCCATGCTGATGACAGCAGCCAGGAGAGCTGCTAGTTCGGTGCGGACCGGAAGATGGCCCCGGCGGCGCTGTGATGCACCTGGGCGAACATCCGGTCCATGGTGTAGGGGTTGTTGCGGTGATTCCGCGGGGATGGCTGCGGCATGCCGCTCACCCGGCCCGATGCACCGGCTGGCACGCCGGGCACGACTGATCCTGGTAGGAGCTGGCGCCGATGGCCCGCAGCACCGTGCCGGTGCCGCCGCAGGCCAGGCACCCCGGCTCGCTGTCGTCCTGGACGGGCTCCGGCCAGGCAGCAGTCTGAACCGGGAGCAGCGCCGTCTTCCGCCGTGTCCGGCGGGTGCGGATGATGCGGGCCGTTGCCCAGGTGACCACGATGCCCGCCGCGGCTGCGGCGCAGGTGAGGGTGAAGATGGTCAGGGCCTCGACGGCGAGGTGCCAGATCCGGGCCACGGCCGGGCCGATCTTGGCGTAGGCGTATGCGGCGCCGGCGAGGACGGCGACAGCGGCGATGCCCGCGCCCTCGTTCGAGGGCGGGTGGCAGCAGGGTGGCCTACACATGACGGGCCGCCTGCGGGTTGGTAGCGTGAGACACGCCACTCACCTCTTTCTCAAATGCGTGGGACAGGGTTGGTGTGGCTGGCCGGGCCGGGGGATGACGGTCCCCTAGGCCCGGCACCAAGCGGGGTTCAGAACGCGGGTTCCACCGACCACGGATCCACGCCCGGATCCGGGTCTTCGGCTTGGGCGGTGGCGCGTTCTTCGATGACGCTGCCGAGCATGAGCAGGTAGTGCTCTGCCGATTGCAGGCAGGTCAGGGCCTCGCCCAGCAGCTGCTGGACCTGCCGGTCATCGGCCGGGTCCTTCGCGTACAGCCGGGCGTGCAGCTCGTGGGCCAGGTCGAAGGTCTCGTGCAGGGCGTCACAGGCCAGGCTGATCAGGCCGCGGCCTTCCTTATGACGCAGCACGGCCAGGCCGTGCCCGGGACGGGCCTTCTCGCCCGTGTCTTCGGGTGGTTCGCCGCCGTTGCTGGCGGCCGTGATCGGGGTGATGCTGCGGGTCATGGCAGCGGGATCCTTCCGTGCGTGATGCGGTATGGACTTCAGAACGGCGGCCTGTCACCTGATGGCGACTGGCCTTGCCGGTGGCCATCAGGCCAGAGTTCAGGCGGCCCGGTTCTGCGCAGCGGGATGAATCGCGGCGGCGCGGTACGCCACGCCGTTGCGGCCGTTGTTGGCCCACGGGATCGCCTCCAGCTCCGAGAACGTGACAGGCTGACCCTGGGACACCTTGGGCTGATCACCAGTCACCGTGACCCTGATCACCTCCCCGCGCTCGGAGTCCATGGCCAGGACCTCCACCGTCCACTCGGGCAGCTTGCTCGCCCGGTTCATCTTCTGCTGCCCGCTGCCGAACTCGGTCTTCGGCTCGGCGGCCTTCGTCACCGTGAAGGCCGTCTTCGACGTCTCCAGCACCAGACGCATGATCACCACTTCCTTCCTCTGGCAGCCCCTGAACCGGGGCCATTCGCCGGACGTGATCAGGATTGACCACCGTCCCAGTGTCGGGCCGACACGCGGGACCGGGTAACTACGAACAGGACGTTTAAGGACGTCTGTGTTAGGCTCTAAACGTCCCGGCCCAGGGGCGAGGGGAGACCAGTCCGATGGCGAATGAGCGCCTACGTGCCGCAATGGGCAACGCCCGGATCGACGTCGACGAGATCGCGGAAGCAGCCAAGGTCGATCCGAAGACTGTCCAGCGGTGGCTGGCTGGTCGCGTCCCACACCCTCGACATCGCTGGAAAGTTTCAGAGCTTGTCGGCCAAGAGGAGGGCTACCTGTGGCCGACAGCCCGCCCGGACATAGCTCCCGGAGCCCCTGCCACGTCCGAGGTGGTCACCGCCTACGCGCACCGTGCCGACATCCCGGGCAGCGTGTGGAATGACCTCCTGGCCCGGGCTTGCCGCCAGATCGACATCATTGGCTACTCTTTCTTGTTCCTGCCGGAACAGACCGTGAACCTGGCCAAGGTTATTGCGCATAAGTGCTCTAACGGGTGCAAGATCCGCATCGCGATTGCCGACCCGGACTGCCAGCACACCCGCGAACGCGACAAGCTGGAAAACCTGAATGGCACCCTTCCGGCCCGTATACGTACGACCGTCGTCCACGTGCAGCCAATACTTAAGATTCCGTCTGTCTGGGTTCGTTACCATGAGACACACCTATACAGCGCAATTTACCGGTTCGACGATGAGATGCTGATAACCCCGTATCTCGTCGGGGCACACGGATTCGAGCTTCCGGCCTTGCATCTGCGCCGCCTCAGTCCGTACGGCATCTTCGCAACTTACGCTGATCAGTTCGAATCTCTCTGGGCCGCGACGAAGGGCATGGACCATGGCGCGGACTGATTATTACCATGATCGGAATGCGCCCCGGGCCAACTCGCTGATACCCGGTGCCTCGGCTATCGTGACCGATAGTGAAGGACGCTTGCTCCTGCACAGGCGCAGCGACAACGAGCGATGGGCGCTCCCGGGAGGGGCGATGGACATCGGGGAGACCGTCGCGCAATGCGCCGAACGTGAGGTGCGGGAAGAAACAGGGCTGTCAGTAAAGGCCTACCGTATTGTGGGCATCTACTCCGATCCGGGTCATGTCTTCGCATACTCTGACGGAGAGGTGCGGCAGGAGTTCTCTGTGTGTTTCGCCTGCCATATCTTGGGAGGAGAAATCTCCAGGAGCGATGAGTCGATAGAAGTCAAGTTCTGGTCTGTGGAAGAACTCGACGCCCTGGATATGCACCCGTCAATTCGCCTGAGAATATCGCACTATCTCTCAGGTGAGCCTGAAGCGTTCATCGCCTGACGGATCCTATCAACGGCAGCTTTCAAATACGGTTCAGCCATGTGCAAGGCACGTGATACGTCGCCTTCTCCGTAGCGCTGGTAGACTTCACGGACACGATCTTCAAACTTCATGGTCATACCATCGGGACCGGTAGTAAGGTCGCAATATACAAGAGCATCATAAACTGTTGTATTCTCGCGGGAATACTCCGATAGCTCTTCTTCATAGCCCCGGAGCCCGATTTCAAACCGGGCTTCCGAATGATGCGCCACCAAACCAGCCAGACGATGATCCCCGAGCTTCTGGATGAACCTCGCTCCGTCAAGCTGATGCAGCCCTGTCCGCTTCAGACCCGGCGCGTACCCGATATCGTGAACATAACCAGCGGCGACTAGCACGTCGCGGTCACGGGTATCGTCCCGGAACAGTGCTTTGGAAAGACGTTGTGCCTTGGCACCCACGCCCTGTACATGTTGCCAGCGCCGAGGCTCGGACGTAGCAAGCCACAGTTCCGCGAGCTCGCGAGCGCTGACTGGATCAATCACCCAAACCAGGATAAAGGCGGTGACCGCCTGCTGGCGGTTCAGGCAGTGATAGTGAGGGGTAGGACTGGGATGCGCCTGCGGGGTGAGTCGCGGGGGTCCGGACCGAGCGTGAGCGCTGCCTGGATTCCCAAGTCTCCGGCTGGGACGGTGTAGCCGAGCCGGGGCGTAAAGCTGGCCGTGCCGATCAGCAGCGGGACCCAGCCGGTCTCTCCTGGCGCCACGCGAAAGACGATCAGCGGGAGACGCTGCGCGCCGGATAATCCTCCCACTTCCTCGCCGGTCTACAGATCGACGACGGTAACCTGACCGTGGTCGCGACCTGGAGTTCACGGTCCGAGAAGTTGCGCAGCAGCAGGCCATGCCGCAGCGTGTGCCTGGAGCTGACCACCGCGGGGCCATCCAGCTGGACCATCATCTCGTGCGTGTCGAGCAGGCCTAGGGTCGAATCAATGGCAGGTGGGCGTTGCAGCTGGCGGCCTGCCGGGTAGGGAAGAGCCCCGACCGTCAGCTCCGCGTTGTCGCCGAACTGCCGGTGCAGTTCCTCAGCGGCGGTGACGGCCCAAGGCGCCAGCCAGATCGTGAACGGCGGCTGCCTGCCCTTGTCCACTTCTAGCATCGGGTACTGCATTAGGGCGCCTGGCTGCTAGTCGCGCAGCCGGGAGAGGACCGGCTTGAGTTCGTCCCATATGGCCACGCTGGCCAGGCTACTGGCAGCTCCAGGCCTCGGCGAAGCGCCTTTGGTGTACGGCCTCATGCCCTTTCGAAGTTGTCCGGCACACCGCCCGGATACCTCTCCTCCTCGCCCCGGCGTGCCTGGCGCCACCTGATCCTTGACGATGTCAACCATCAGGCAGAGTAGGACACGGCGTGCCCGGCGTGCCCTAGCCTCACTTGATCCGTGTCAAGCATCAAGCGAAGCTGCCGCGGGGCAAGCATCAAGCGGGACAGCACAAGGCTGCCTACCAAGGTGCCGATGCATCAGGCGGTCAACCGGTAGCGTGTCCCACAGCCCGTAGAATCTGTGCGTGGCGGACAGGCATTCTGGAACACTCTTGTCCGCGGGCGCGATCATAGTGGCTGCCGGCGGTGTGTTCATGGCAGTCACGGCATCTGAGCCGAGCAAGACGCCACGCTCCGTCTGGGTAAACGCCTGGTTCGATGTCGGCTTTGGCTTCGTGATCCTCGGACTCGTGATCGCTGTGGCCGGGTTCTACTCGCACTTCCGCCGGGCCAGGCCGACTGGCGACATCCTTCCCAGGGCGGCAGACGCTGACCTGGATGCACGGGTTCATCGTGCAGTGCTCGAACTTCCTTATATTCATCGCGACGCCGAGAACGATGCACGCCTACACCTAAATGCTGGCCGCCCGGTGCTGCTTGTGGGCTCGTCGATGGTCGGAAAGACCCGGATGGCGGCCACCCTGATTCAGAGCATGTTCCCCGCCCGGCGGGTAATGGTCCCGGACACGCGGGAAGCGCTGGCGTCACTGGACACCGCTGACGGGCTTGTCCGAGACTTGGTGCTTTTCCTTGATGACATCGACCGCCTTATCGGGGCAGGTGGCGTCACCGATGGCGCTCTTCACCGCCTAGTGGGTGCTGGCAACGTCATCATCGGCACTATCAGAGCGGCAGAGTATGACCGGTTTCAGCCCACGGACCAGCTGCGGCCACCTGAATGGGATGTCTTGTCCATTTTCGAGCGCGTATTCATCGGCCGTGAGCTCAGTGATGCCGAACAAGCGCGCCTAGCCGAGGCTGTAGCGGATGCCGGTGTCCGGGAGCGAGTCCGACGTGTAGGCCTGGGGGAGTATGCAGGTGCGGCTGAGCACATCGCTGAGGCACTGCGCCTTGGCCCGTCAGTGAGCCCGGCTGGGTTTGCGCTGGTTCTGGGCGCCTCTGACTGGCGACGTGCCGGAATGAGCGCCCCGGTCCCCGCGCTGGTGCTTCCTGACCTGGCGGCACCACACCTGCCCGCGCGTCACAGCGCGGACCTTTCCAGCGATCAGGCGTACCAGGCAGCTCTGGACTGGGCGACACGGGACATCAACCCGACGGTGGCACTGCTCCAGCAAGCTCGGCCACACGCGTTCATGGTCTACGACTACGCCCTAGACCTGCTGTCTGAGCAGCCACGACCGATACCAGATGCCACCTGGCCGATTCTGCTTCACCACGGGAACCCATCAGACCTAATTAAAATCGGCTACAGCGCGTATATGACCTTCAATCAATCCGAGATCGCCAGGGAGGCATGGAGCAAAGCTGCCGATTCCGGGGAGGCCGATGCGGTTGCCTGGGCGACGATCGGCCTCGGGGCCGTGCTGACCGGGCAGGGGGATGCAGAGGGCGCTAAGGCCGCCTACCAGCAGGCGATCGACTCCGAGGACGCCGATATTGCCCCGGTAGCGGCGGCCAACCTCGGGATCCTGCTGGCCGGGCAGGGGGATGTGGAGGGCGCGAGGACCGCCTACCAGCAGGCGATCGACTCCGAGCACGCCCACGCGGCCGCAGCGGCGGCGGTCAGCCTCGGGACCCTACTAGCCGGACAGGGGGATACGGAAGGCGCAAAGGCCGCCTACCAGCAAGCGATCGACTCCGGGCACGCCGATATGGCCCCGGTGGCAATGCGCAGCCTCGGGACCCTGCTGGCCGGGCAGGGGGACGCGGAAGGCGCGAGAGCCGCCTACCAACAGGCGATCGACTCCGGGCACGCCCATGATGCCCCAGCGGCGGCGGTCGGCCTCGGGGACCTGCTGGCCGAGCAGGGGGACGCGGAAGGCGCGAGAGCCGCCTACCAGCATGCGATTGACTCCGGGCACACTCATATTGCCCCAGCAGCAGCGGCCAACCTCGGGATCCTGCTGGCCGGGCAGGGGGATATTGAGGGCGCGAAGGCCGCCTACCAGCAAGCGATCGAATGCGAGGACGCTCATATGGCCGCGGCAGCGGCGATCGGCCTCGGTGACCTGCTGGCCGGGCAGGGGGATGTGGAGGGCGCGAAGGCCGCCTACCAGCAAGCGATCGACTCCGGGCACGCCGACGCGACAGCGGCGGCGGCGGTCAGCCTCGGAGCCGTGCTGGTCGGGCAGGGGGATGTGGAGGGCGCGAAGGCCGCCTACCAACAGGCGATCGACTCCGAGGACGCCGATATGTCCCCTGTGGCGGCGGTCAACCTCGGGATCCTGCTGGCCGGGCAGGGGGATGTGGAGGGCGCGAGGACCGCCTACCAGCAAGCGATCGACTCCGGGCACGCCGAGGCTGCTAACAGCGCACTGTGGGGCTTGAGAGTACTCCACAAGTCAGCTCCGTAGTCCAATTCAAATTCATGCGACAGTGACACAAAACAAGTGAAGCCACGGTGTCATGCATCGAACGGAGCCGTGGAAAGCATCAAGCGGGACAACGCAACCGCTGTCGCCGCTGTCGCCGCTGTCGCCGCTGTCGCCGCGTGCCTGGCTTCGCTTGATTCTTGACGTGTCAAGCATCAAGCGGGACAGCACACCGGCTGTCGCCGCGACTGGTGAGAACTTTCTTTACGTCTTCAAGGGCGCGCCCAGCGCGCCGGCCCGCGCGTGATCAAGCGCTGGGGAGCGTGCTACTGGCGGACGAAGCGACGGATCGCGCTCCCGGCGGGGCGTGCGCAAGCGCCCGCTGGACACTCACCGCCGCCGGTACTGGCAGCTCCGCCTTAGCACCCTGCGGCGCACGGCGGAGCTGCCGCCCGAGCGCTACCCCGGGCACCACCCGTCCCCCGGTCGGCCGCCGTCACGGCCGCCGTGCACACGCACTGCGCGGAACGGCCATCCTCCCAGCGATCCAGCCTTGAGCCGACCAAGAACACCGTCAGGGCGCTTCGGCCTGGGCCTCGGTCGCGCTTGTTAGCGCAAGTCGCCTTCCTTGCCCGACAAGCGCCTGTGGACGGTCCCGGTCCGGTTCGCGGGTGTCAACGCAGTCTCCTTGACCGACGACCGCTTGCGGAGGCCTTTAGTGACAGGCGTATCCTCCGGTGCATGGCCCCGCTCTCGTTCACGGCCACTTCGCCACCACCAGGCACTGACACGTACTCGTCGACAGCTGGGCTCATTCTATCGCTAATAATTGCCGCCATCGTCCTGATTTCTTCATCGGTCATTCTATTTAATTATGCCAGTGACGAAAACTCAGGGCGCCTGGGCCCATCGTATGCCATCGGAGCCGGGGCCGCATCATTTGCGGTCGCTTTTTCCGTTTCCAACCTAGCCCTGCAGCCGCATGCCATTAATGCTGGTCTGGTAGCCAAGGAACTCGCTAATGGATATCTTGCACTTCGCGTAATATCGGTCATTGCCGCCGCAACCTTTGCGCGCCTGATGCTTGCTGCCAGAGAGGAGAAGAAATTCATCCTGCCCGATGTAACAGGGGACCCTGAAAAAGATAGCCAGCTTTTGGACGAGGAGAAGAAACGACAGGCGAATTGGCCTGTCGGGCAAATAGTGAGTCAGGCAACCGTGCTCTTGCTGGTGCTGTGCTTGTTGCTGGCACTTCAAGCTCTACGCCGAGATTCGCTTGCTATTGCTCTACTCAACTGGTCCTTCGCCTTTAGCTCTGATGATTTCTTTATGGCCGCTAGCTACCGCGTCGAGAGGGGGGTCTTGCCGCCGCTTTTCGACAAAACGCTCATCTGGATATGGCGTATAACGACTCTCGTCCTATTTTGCTGGGTAGCGATTCAGCAGTTCAGATGGTGGGCCATCATAATAATAGTGCCGGTTGTATTCTTCCTGTTCCAGCCTAAGCTGGTCAGCCTGCTAAAGGAAATGTACGTCTCGGTCGGCAGAATGGTGGCAGATATGCACTGTGGAGAGCTTCCCGACGACGACGAAACCCTAGTGTCCTAGCGCAATACGACCTGGCACCGAAAGTAAGCTCTTCCTGAAGCTTCAGATGAACCCATATATTCCGAAAGCTCTCTTGGGAACTGCCATCGGAAGCGTGCTGGATGCCGGCCATTTATCAGCAACCGTCGATCCAAAGGGATGGATAGCAGCCCCACCGGTGTCGGGCGAGGTGTAACCCCACGCATCCTTTCTGCATGTCGCGAGCCGGTGGCAAGAATGCCGCGATAGCCATAGCAGACACCACCTCGCGGCCATTGGCGACTGAACCGCCCGGTGTTTCCAGAGGCCCGGACTAACCGAGACGATTCAGACATCGCTGCCCTGATGGCAGTGTGGTTCGCCTATCAAGCCTTGGCCCGGACCATTAACGGGTCTTTAGCCCTGGTGTCACAGAGTCGGTGACGGGCGATAAGGCGTCGTTCATACGCTCGCGTCAGACCGCTACCTATGCCTGCGAAGGCGGCGTGATTATTGCGGGATCCTCCTCGGCCGGTCCCGGCGTCGTGTCCGCAGTCAGTTCGGCAAGCGCTGCCCCGCGCCTCCTGTTCAGCGCCTCGCCGGGGACAGCAGTGACGCGCCAGGGTCACAGGAATTCGGGGAAGGTGCAAAGGCTCCCCATCCCGCAGCTGGCCATTGTGGTTCGCCTCCGGCGGGTGTCAAGCCCGTCTGTGGCCGCGGGACAACCGCTGCGGTGGAAGCGTCTGGCCGAACGTACACGCGAAGACGGGCTTGACTCCCGTCTGCGGCTCACGTGTTTGGCGGCGATCAGGGATGGGGGAGGCCTGGCGGGAAGACCACTGGCCGCAAGCGCTGCAACCAAAGGTGCGAGGCTGGACTATCCAACACCTACTCAACCCTCAATATGCTCCGCGGCATGCTCGTCCTTAGCTCTAGCTCCCGGGCGACCTGCACGCGCCGTCCTGCCTGCTGAGCTCTCGGCAGTACCGTGCGGATAGCTTCCTCGATAGTTTCCCGCCACTGGACCCAGGCCCCGACCCAGATCCCATACACCCGCTTGAGTGCCCCTTCATCATCAGGCAGCACTACCGACCCTGAGTAGTCCGCGTTCGTCGTGAGTACTGCCACGATTACCTCCGAGTACGTCTCGCTCGGCGTACTCATCAGCCGCTCTCTGCCAATGACCACATCCCCCATGTCGAGCAGCGTTGACCCCACTTCAGCTCGTCCCGGTTCATGCGGTGGGATATCGAGCGTCACTGAGCCGAGCGCATCAGCATCGACAGCACCGATCATTTCAAGGATGCTCGGCGGCCTACCGTGATCCATCATTACCCGTGCGGCAATCGGGGCCGGATCAAAGACGGTTCTTCGTACGGCTCGACGTTCTTGTTCCCGACCGCTGGCGGCCCGCTGCAACCGTTCGGTCACCAGGTCCCGGATCGCCCGCTCTACTGCCCGTGCCGCACTATCCGCATCCTCACCAAAGAGGTACTGCATTGCCCAGGCATCTAACGCCTGCCGGTCTGTTTGTTGCAGCTCCTCACCAATGGGCAGCACCGGCCGGGCGGCTATCACGTCAAACAAGGCAATGAGGTCTTCGGCCGCCGCGGGACTAAACTTCCGCGGATCAATCAAGGGCATCATGAAGAGTTCACGGATGTAGGTGTGCAACACCCCGTCCCCGCCACCGCGTCGTCCGAAGACTTCCGCCATCAGGTGCGTCCATGACAGGTTGGCCACCGCCGCGAAGGCGCGCGGCTTGTCGAGATCACCAGGCGGCGCCGAGTACTGGAAGTTGTCCGGAATCAGAAGATCTTCAGCCAGGACCGGCGCGTAGTGTGTCTTGTCCCTACCTTTGAGCCAGCAGACGCGTCCTGGCCCAGTGGGAATGCGTGCCACTTGGAACCAGACCGGCCTGACCCGTACCTGCGGCCGACGGGCCGGTACCCCGCCAGCTCGACGACTGCCTTCTCTGGCCGGGAAGTCCTGCGTCTCGCCGTAGCCGATATAGGCAAGGGTGTTACTCCACCGCTTTTGTTCGAGGTCTGCTTTGTCATCTGACAGGTAGAGCATGCGCCAGGCGCCGATGTCTCTTTCAGTGACATCGATCTTGCCTTCCAGGTCGGCCGGACGCCGCACCATGGGCTTCAATGCCTCGCGTTCAAGTACGTGGACAGCACCGCGGCCGTCTTGCACCACGGTTAGCCGCTGCCTGTCCCGCATTGACCGTATCCCCATGTTGGCTAGCACGTTCGGGTTGGTTAGCTCCTCCACGCAGAAGTAGCCGACTACCCGCGTCGGTATGCCCGATCTTGGCCTGGCAAGCGTCCCGAGCGAAACAAGCTGCTCGCGAGCAGCTCGGCGCAGCGCTCCGATGGTGGGCGGCTCCACCAGGCACGCACCCCAGGACGAGGTAGACGAACCGGGGAACGCCGCAGCGGCACCGAAGCGGCTGAAGTCAGCTCTAGCTGTCGTCGTCGGCGGCATTGTCTTCGTCTTCGCTCACAGGCATATCCTCGCTGAAACCCACGAGCTGGAGCTGCGGGAACACCCGCACGTCCCAGCGTAGGTCTTCGCCGACGTCTGCTGTGAACCCCAGCAGCTCGTCCACCAGGTCCTCGGCCGCTTCCCCCGTGGCTGCTCTTGATCCTCCAATGTCGCGAGTGGCTGCTTCAGCCGGATAAAGCGGACCACGTGATCCGCTGGTAGGTTACGGTTCGGCAGGTGGGAGAGCTTGGGGTGAGGGTCATCGAGCTTCCGAGCCAGCAGGATGAGCGTGTTCTGCTTAGCCGCAAACCAGCGCTCCACCCGACTGTCTATGATCGCGTCAACTGCAAAGTACCTGCCCAGGAACCTAAGCACGGCATCACCGTAGTCAGACGCCATCAGATTCCATGACAGCACGAAACCGAGTCTGCCACCGGGCTTAAGGTACATGTGTGCTCCGGCGACAAAGAACGCCCAGATATCCGCCTTACCGGTAAAGTTCGGGTAGGGCAGCTGCGTCAGGCGGTAGCGCTTGTTAAGAAACCGCATGACCTCCAGTCGCTCTCGTTGTGTCCGGTTCTCAAACCGGATGTAGGGCGGGTTGCCGACTACCCCGTCTACTTGTACGGGATAGTCAATGATTCCCACAAAGGGCAGTTCGAGCGGACTATGCTCACCCGGATAGGTACTGAAGAAGTCTGTCCGTATGACCCGCGGGTAGGCGGATTTGACTTCCGTATCGGCAAGGGTCAAGTTAAGGCCGGTGAGCGAAGCGGCAAAGTCGGCCAGTTCAATGGCATAAACTTCCTCAAGCGTTTGCTCATGGCTTGAGCCATGGGCCCGCTTGCGGTCATAGCACATGGTCACGAACGTTCCCGCGCCAGATGCAGGATCAATCACGACATCCGAACCATCGCGGACCACGTACGCAGCAATCACCTCAGCTACCGGATCAGGCGTGTAGTGCACGCCCATGGCGTGCCTATGCTCGTCGTCAAGCAGTGATTCATACAGTCCCGGCACGTAGGTTGCCGGGCCTTGCCAGTCAGCACCCTTTATGACATCGATGAGTCGCCCCCACCGTTGCCCGACATCATTAGTGGCGCTCGGTGCGTCAACAAACACGATGTCATCGAGCTCAGTCGGTCTAAACTGAATCTGAAAATCGAGGGTCCGTCTTCGGGCATGCTCATAAAGGTTATCCAGGTCGTTGGCGACTCTCCGGGCATCGGATGTTGTCCTCAAGATATCCAGCTCATCCAGTCCAAACCGGTTTGTACCGTCCGCTGTCGAAAGTGCTTGGTACAGCATGAGCCGGGTCGCTACCACAAAAGCGGCAATCATGGCGACTTGCTCAGACTCGGCAATGAACCGCTCTGCGTTACCGAGTGGATTAAGTGACAGCTCCACCCCGAACTGCGAGCGGAACATGTCAAAGACCAATTCTCTAAAACTGTCATCACTGGCCGCGTTCCGGATACGCGAAGCCGCTTCCTCAGCCGCGTACTGGATGGCTTCCCGGAGATCAATCGCCTGCGGCGGTAGCTGGCGCCTACGTGCCTGGCTCGGGTACAGCGCCTCCTTAAGCATCGGTACGAACTGGTCGAGAAACACCTTCCAGTTTTCGGTCAGCTCGTTGCGCATTGCCAGGGCGAACGATGAGCTGGTTAGGCCAGGTGTAAGTTCAAACTTGAGCCTCGGTGTGAGCTGGTTCGGGCCCCTGGCTGTTTCCCAAACGTCAACTTCACGAAAATTACACGTCAGGAAGTAGTGCAGCCCCCGAGCAATAGCCTTCTTCCAAGCGTCGAGCTGGAGCGACGGGTCGTTAGCTTGTGCAATCTCGGGCCGCTTCATCTCAGCTGTTGCTACCGGCCCGAACTTTGACCGCAGCGTCAGGTCGCAGCGCTTAGTGAGTCCGGTAGCGGTGTCCTGCGCGTGCTCTTCAACGTCGGCGTACAACACGAGCGGATCTTCGCCAGCCTCGATCAAGCTGCTGGCCCGGGCCTCGGTGGGCGCGCTGAGCCAGCCTGCCAGGGTTCGCTCATCAATGATCGCCCGAGGCATGGATTCTCCGCTCTGTGGGTCGTGCCGGGTCGTATCGTAGCGCTCGGAGATCATGGCGCGGCGGCGTATTCGGGTAGGAGGCCCAAGCGTTGATTCCGCTGGCAACAACCGCCGCCAAGCGCGCACGACCTGGAAGACTTGTAGGTATGGACAGCGGTACAGAGCCACCTGGTGCCGGGACGCTTCCTGGCGATCAGATGTCGGACACCGGGCCAGTTCAGCCCAGTGCTGATGTCCAGGCCGAGCTGGCCGCCTTGCTGGAGGCAGACGAATCCCGGCTTGGCGAGGTTTACCGTGGCCTTCAGCGAGGGCTTGATGCCGCATCGATCGCCGCCGAGCTTGAGATAAGCAGCTCAAACTTCGTATGGAACTACGAGCGCGCTGCGAAGGCGTTGCTCGACGGCAACCTGCCTACCGCGCCCACGGTAGCCCTCCAGGTCGCACGGAAGTTCAGATCGATCTTGAAATCCGCGCAGCTGTCGTTGGCCACGCGGGCATACCTGGATACCAACCTTGGAGAGCTGGAACGCCGGGCCAATGACGAGACAGCACGGGTCGCGGAAGTCCGGCGCGCTCAGGAGCAGACCCAAGCGGCCGAAGCCCGGAACGATACCGGCATTTACGTCTACGCGCTGCCGCACTACCTGCGATATCCCTTCGAACCAGACAGCGGCCGGACTCTTATGAAGGTTGGGCGCAGCGACCGTGACATCATCCAGCGGTTCCGAAGCCAGACCCGTACCACAGCCCTCCCTGAGGAGCCCATCCTGCTGCGCATATACCGGACCGACAGAGCGGGCGCCGCACTCGCAGAGACTGATTTCCACCGCCTGCTCAACGCTGCAGACCACAACCGGAGCGTGACGAGAACCGCAGGCCGGGAGTGGTTCGTAACCAGCACGCGGTTCCTAGACGAGATTGCCCGGGTGCTGAAACTCCCGGTAGTAATCGTGAATGACGCTGACGTCCTCGACGAGGACTGAAGCCGCATCGCCGATGGGCACTCGGTCTCCCGCCGAGGTGCTCGCGGACAAGCGTGTCCTCAGACCGATCGGCTGCGCGGCGATAGCCTACGGCTGCAGAACCCTTCGGATCGCTAGCGCTTAATTCCGGGAGAGACCCTCCGGGAAATGACGCCCGTTCGGGCTCCCGTGCTCACAGGGCTAGACCGTAAAGGAAGGCAGCGACGAGGGAGGAGGAGCCGGGGTAGGGTTCGCGGTCCCGCTTCCCACCGCTCGCGGTCACCGTCTGGGGTTAGGTCAAGATCTCAACGGCTCCGCTGTACCGGCTGATGTCGCCTTGCTGCTTTCGCACCGGTTCCGAATAGCCGTCGCATAGGGCTTCCACACGGCCCTTGTGACCGTGATTGTGACCAGGACACCTCGGAACGAGCCAAAAGTCGTGAGACAGGCCGAGACTGCATGGCCTCATCGGTCGAGGCCAGCATGGGTGTGAGCGACGGGCCGGGACAAGTTGCGACAGCGCTCGGCCTGCTCATAACCCAGCGATGGAGCCCTGTCAGCCGTACAGCAGTCGAGTACAGCAACGCGAGCGACCCCGAACGGCGACCAGAGGCCTCTAGCAACGCTCGACCTGCCCCAACGACCCTCACCAAACGGCCTGGCACTAGTCACACCGAGGTGATCATCCCATCGGCTGCGCGTCGCGATGGACAGCGATTGCTACCGGTGTGGATCTAGGCTTTGCCGATGCCGCGTGGCCGCTGTGCGACACGAAGGTTGCGAGCTGCCTGCAGAGCGTGATGCAGACGCAGGCGCGTACGATGTTCGCAATGGGCCTGGGCATCGCCCGCGTGTGATCAGAAAGGCCGTTGGAGATCGTGGCGGCAGAAGCACCATTTGGGGCGGCCTAGGAGGCTGCTGATTTGGGCCTAAATCTCGCACTCTTGCTCCACAAAGCAGCAGGTCAGAAGCTTGCTCCTTGAGCAGAAACGGGCTTTTTCAGCGCGCTCCTAGGCCCTGAGCCGTACCATCAGAAGCTCGTGCCCGCCACGTGCCCGATCAGGCGGTCGGCGAAAGACCGTCACGGTCACTCGCGGACCGGCCCACAGACCCGCCGACCTGGGTTGCAGTACTTGGCGCTGATCCTGAAACAACCCCTGACACGGAAGCGTTCACCCGGATGGCAACTAGTGGTCCCGGCTGGCTATGAGCGAACGCAGTTCCTGTGGGGTGAGCCAGGGCGGCCGGGCATGGGTAATACGGTGACAGTTGGCGCACAGCAATGCAAGGTCGCTGAGCCGGGTGCTGCGTGGGCCGGTGGCGTGGAGAGGGACGACATGATGGCACTCGATGTATCCATGGCCACGCTCTCCGTACATCTCTTCGAAGTCAAAGCCGCATGCCTCGCAGGCAAGCGATCCGCCTTGGCTCAGGACTGCCTCGATCTTTCGGCGCCGCAGCCGTGGATCACGTTCACGGGCCACATGGCGCCTGATCAAAAGCCTGCCCTCGTTGGCCGCCAGGTCGTCGTCTTCATCAGCAGCGGGGCTGGAGAGCCCAGCGAAGTCACCGCGGCTTGCAGCCGCACGGAGCGCCTGGGCCTCTTCGCGCATCTCGGCAGGCCGGGCGAGGAACTTGGCGATAACTCGCTTGTCCGTGGCACCGCCATGGGTCGGGACGCCGGAGTAGTCGGGATGAGCCGTTGCGATGTCGAAGCTCTTGCGTGCGACGCCGTTGGGGTTGCGGAAGTCGGGGAGGCGGGCAGTTGGAGGATGCAGCGGAAGGGTCTGCAACAGCGCTGATAGTTCGGTGACCCGAGGGTCATTGGGTTCCAGACCGCGCCAGCCATTCTGAACAACCAGGTCACAGGCAAGCACGAGTTCATCCCATACCCATGTCGGGTTTCGGGTCGGCGCGTCAGGCATGGCGTGACTCTAGGGCAAGGACAGACCCACGCGGGGAGTGACGGTGTTGCATCTCAACAACGAGGCAAGGTGGTCAAGCACCGCGAATACGACAATCACGTCGATCTTGCTAACGGATTTGCTAACAGCGGCTATGGATAACCCTGGATGATGCTGGACCAGGTGGCAGTGCGTGACCCCGCGCGAGCAGGCCCAGCCGACACCTATGGACTGATTTGGTCGACTGGAATCTTGCTACGGACCAGCAGCTCCGAGCCCGCCGAGTGTGCCAAGATGCGCGTGAAACCCTCTGTGCAGCCTTTAAAGGCGCCCGCCGCGCGCAGTCCGGCGAGCGGACCGGCGCCGGGAGCACTAGCTGTGGGTGAAGTTATGGCAGGCGGTCTTGGCCATCCTGAATGACTTCTCGCCGCTCACATTCCAGGCCTCCGGTCGTGTCACAAGTCAGGTTTGCGTAGCTGAGCGTGTATGCGACTGGACTATCGATGAGGGGACTCATGATGCGCCGCTCATGGGTCGACTTTCGGTAAGGTGCGTGACATGGCCAACCTGCGAGACCAGTTCGCGCCTTACTACACGCCGAGCCAGGAAGTAGTCGCGGCCGCGGTCCGGACAGGCCTGGTGACCCCAGACACCAACGTTCTGCTCGCCGCTTACCGCTTCGAGCGGCAGGCGCGTGAGGAGCTATTCAGCGCTTTTGACAAACTCGGGGACCGCCTCTGGATACCTCACCAGGTCGCACTTGAGTTCCACCGGAACCGCCTGGGCGTGATCGCGCAGCAGGAGGCCTTCTTCGGCAAGACCCGTGAGGAGCTTGAATCCGCGATGGGTTCCTACCTCGCGAAGCTCAGAGCCTTCGCCAACCGTATCGCGATACCGCAGCCCCGTTCGCAGGAACTGGAGCGGATGATCCGCGACACGCACGCTCAGGTTACGGCCCAAGTGAGCAGAGCAGAGGAAGCCAACGAAGTTCATCTCGACAGCCGAGACTCTGACGAGGTGCTCGCCCGCCTGGAGACCCTCTTCGAGGGCCGCGTGGGTGATCCTATGAAGCCAGACCAGCTCGAGGCAGCCCGCAAGGAAGCAAAGAGGCGAGTCGATCAAGGGATACCGCCGGGCTACGAGGATAAGGACAAGGCTGACCCGTCCGGCGACTACCTGGTCTGGAAGCAACTCCTGCAGGAGGCCAGCACGCGTCAGCTCCCCGTCATCCTGATCACCGATGACCGCAAGGAAGACTGGGTACGCAGGGAGCACGGCCTGACCCTCGGGCCGCGCCCAGAACTGTGCGAGGAGATGTCAGCAGAGGCGGGGGTAACGTTCCACCTGATGAGGACGGCCACATTTCTGCGGCACGCGAAGGACTACCTGAGCGTTTCCGTGAGCCCCGAGACCGTCGATCAGGCCCAGGAACTACCGGCCCATTTGGATGACCATGATCGCGCGACCCTCGATGAGAAAGATTGGGACGAGATGATCGCTGAGCTTGCCGCGCGACTCGAGGCTATGCGCGGGCAAGTCGACTCCACGGCCATCGAACTCAGGCAACTGGACGACATGCTGGCGAGTGGGTACGACCCTAGAACGGGCGTGGCCGTCGATGGCGCGGTACGCGATTCGGTACTTGCTCACCGCTACGAGACACAGAGAAAGCTGCGCGCTTTGAATCATGAGGCGGGCCAGCTCAGGACTATCCTCGCGACTCTTGAGAGGGAACGTACTTCCCGGGTTCGGCGGTTCGGCCTACATTAGTACCAGCTTGCGAGCGACTGAGTGACCAACTAAGTGACAATCGCCACCGACAGCGTTGGACACCAGCAGAAGCCCGCGGACGATCTGTCGCAGACCACGCGTACTGCGGCGCTGGCAGTCCACGCATGTACTTGGCTTCGGGACGAAGAGGCCACCGACCATTGACACGGCATCCGCTCGGTTAAAACGGCTATAATTTACGTTCGGAACGCATCGCCCTTCTGGGATCTCTGGATCGTGGTGACTACAATGTGCTCCCGCAGTCGTTCTGGGTCCTTCCATTTCATCACCAACCGGCGAGGGTCCATTCCATATTGGGCAACGACGTCTCGGAGCTCCTCCTGATCTAGTTCCGAAAGCCTTGCCGCGAGCGCGTGCTCACCCCCTTCCGCAAGGATCTTAAATGGGTCGATTCTTGCTGGGGTTCGGCGGCCCGTGCGTTTGATCCCGGGAGGCATTACGACAAGATCGGTAAGCTTGGGGTCGGCGCGCAGTCGTCGCAGCACACGCTCAGCCAACACGGGGTCGTCAGATGCAGCTGCCAGGACATTTTGGCATGTGACGCTTAGTGCCTTCAGGCGAGGATCGACGCTCACATGTCCTCCGCTGGCTTCATGTCCTCCGCTGCCTTGACAATCTCCGTCGTCAAGTCGCGGAAGGCCTCATATCCGCCTTGGTAGAGGTACTTCTGGCGCAACGTCCCCCGCGCGGTGAACTCGGCTGACGCGGCGATTGCGTTTCCCTGTGGGATAACCGTCTCGAAGACGTATGGTCCTTTGCCCTCCTCAGCATCCGCTCGCAGCCGCTCGCGAGTGTTTACGTGCATTGTGGAGTTCGCCTGGTACTTGGTGATGATGATACCCAGCGGAGGGATATCCTCGTTTATATCCTCTGCGAATTCCTGCACACGTCGGATGATCTGCGGGATTCCGTAAGTAGACAGGACGTCCGGGATCGTGGGGATGAGGTAAGCGTCAGATATACGCAGGCCATTGAGAGTAATAATTCCCAGGTTGGGTGGGCAATCCACGAGAATGTAGTCCCAGTCGCGAAGCCGCCGCTTGATTGCGGTTTCGAGAACCTGAGAGGGAGCCGTGGAGTAGAACCGTCCAAGGGACATCTCTGAGAGTTCTTCCTGGACGTCGATGAGTCGCAGCGAGGAAGGCAGCAGGTCGAGCCCGCGTAGACCAGCGATCGTTCCGACATCGGTCTGAATCGCATCGTCGAGCCGGAACCGACGATTCGCGGGATCTTTCTCGAGCGCGTCGCTAAACAACTGCGCGACAGTGAGTCCCTCCTCATCGAGCTTCTTCCAGGCGTGTTCATCGATCAATGAGACCGTAGCGTTGGTTTGCGGATCGAGATCGACCACGAGAACCTGCATCCCGTGTTCCGCCACGAGCATTTCTGCAATCCCGATGGTCGTGGTTGTCTTCGCGACGCCGCCCTTGAGGTTGATGGTCGACAATACTGTGCTCATACGCCCTTTCCCTTGCTGCTGTCGCCTAAGCCAGCGTTGAACGGCTACGCGGGAGAAGACCGGTCCGGCCCGGAGCTCGACCACAGGTTCGGGGAATCCGCGGCGGCGCGCACGCCAGTTCGCGACCGCCGCCGGGCTGACCCGGGCCATCTTCGCGACTTCCGCGATCCCGACGAGATCTTCGTCGGTCGCGTCGTTGTGAACTTCGTTCACAGATCTGATATCCTCCCATGTTACGTTCACACTGAGTATACTTCAGCGTGAGTAATGTTTCCAACATCGCCGGGCTCACAGGCGGGCGACAGACCCACCATCGGACAGATTCACCCTAACGAGGGGGCACGATGTTTCAGCCTTCCCACACCCAGGCCGGAGCCGGACTGGTGCCGGTCTGGCTGGCGATCGGCGCAGTGTTCGCGCTGATCATCGGCGCAGGAGCAGGCGTGCTGGCATGGTACAACGGAGATAAGCTGCCAGCGGCGATCCTGAAGGCCGGTGGTGCCTTCGTCGCGACGATCACTGTGGTGATCTTGATCATCGGGCTCTTCCCCAACTGACCGATCACGCCGGGGTAGTAGCAGCCAGCGACCGATGACCCCAGGAGGGCATGATCCGGGCCGCTGTGCCGCTGCCAGCATGCCCGCACCATGCCATGCCGATCGTGACCCCGGCGCCGCGACCGGGCAGCAGCGGCATCCTCAGGCCTGCTGTAACTGAACCGTCCGGATAGGACGGGGCCCAGACACGGCAGAGTGACCGGGCAGCCGCCATCGCTGAGGTGGCGCCCAGGCCGCGGGTAGCGGTGTGCATCCAGGGCGCCCGCGGGTACGGGATCGGGCTGGCCCGGGCGCTAGGCGTCGCCGGGCTGCTGGTGCTCGAGTGCGAGCAGCCCGCCCGCAGGCAGCGCCGCGGGAGGGGCAAGTCCGACCCGATCGACGCGCACCTGGCGGTTCTGGCCGCGCTGCGCCTAGACGCGGCCAAGCGGCCTTAGTCTCATTCCTAGTCTCATTCACCTACGTATGGCGACGTTCGGCGCACACCACACAAAGCTAGCGGCCGAGGTCACGGACGCTGTTGAACCGCAGCGAACCCAGCCCAACAGACTTGGAAAGCGTGTTGGGGGCAACCCCTCAAGGGTTCGAATCCCTTATCCTCCGCCGGTCCCTAGCAGAGCCCAGGTTGTGGCGGTCGCGGTACCGCTCGGTACGAAGGGTGGAAGAACCGCGGCCGGGCTCAGGTCCGGGGATGGCCCGCTAAGGCCACGTGCCCGCCCCTCCGGCCGGCTGAGCGCCTGGTAGTGTGAAGATCCGGTTGGGGAGTAGTCCGCTACCGGATGGTCGACATGCTGGCGCCCATGGCGCCCGGCCACCGGGCCTGCAGTCTCGCGGGTGGGCGAGACCTTCCGCTTGTGCCATATCATCGTGGCCGGGCGGAAACTCTGCTCCCCCGCCCGGCCGGAAAGGAATCCGGCCCGGGTGGACTTCTACATCGCGGCAATCTGCTTTCCCATCATTTTCCTGGGCGAGTTGCCGGACAAGACCATGTTCGCCAGCCTGCTCCTTTCCACCCGGGGCAGGCCAGTCCAGGTATGGCTGGGTGCCGCCGCGGCCTTTTCTGTTCACGTCACGATCGCGGTCTGTGCCGGCGGGGCACTGTTTACCCTGGTCCCCCGCAGCTACCTGGACCTGGTGGTGGCGGGTCTGTTTGCCGCCGGGGCCATCTACGCCTGGATCGAGGGAACCCGCAACCGCGACGCGCAGCTGCCCAGCCCCAAGACTGCCCGCGGGGCCGTGACCACCGCATTCGTGGTGATCTTCCTGGCCGAATGGGGAGACCTGACCCAGATCCTCGCCGCGAACCTGGCCGCGCACTACCACGCCCCCCTGCCCGTCGCCCTAGGCTCGCTGCTGGCACTGTGGGCCGTCGCCGCTCTCGCCGTCGCCAGCGGCCAGACCCTGCTGCGCTTCCTCAGCATCACCACCATTCGCAAGATCACCGCGATCGTGCTCCTCTGCCTGGCCGGGTACACGGTCTGGACAGCCCTCGGCTGACCGGGCCGTTCCGACATCGCGCTTCCGGGTGCACGACGGATTCGACACGCGAGTGCCGCCATAATGGGCAGGTGGGGCGGGAATGGCAGTTATCCCGGAGACAGCATCAGCGCCTGCGTCAGGAGGAGAAACTGGCTGGCGCCGGTTCCTGGCGCCGTGGCGCTCGCCCGCGGATCAGCCCGCCTGGGCCCGCCCGGCCCTGCTGGCCATCGCCGCCGTGGCGGCGGTCGCGTACGGCTGGGGAATGGCCGACGCCAGCGTCGAGTCGTTCTACGGCGCGGCGGCCCGCAGCATGTCAGAAAGCTGGCATGATTTCATCTTCGCGGCGTTCGATCCAGCCGGAACCGTCACCGTCGACAAGCTGCCCGGCGCGCTGTGGGTGCAGGCCCTGTCGCTGCGGGTCTTCGGCTTTCACATCTGGGCGCTGGTCCTGCCGCAGGTGGTCGAGGGCGTTCTCGCCGTCCTGCTGCTCTACCGGGCGGTCCGCCGGCTGGCCGGGCCCGCGGCCGGCCTGACCGCCGCGGCCGTGCTTGCCGTCACGCCCATCACGGTGCTGCTGAGCCGCGGCAACGTGTCGGACTCGCTGCTGATCCTGCTGCTGGTGCTCGCCGCCGACGCCACGTCTGCCGCGCTGCTGTCCGGGTCGCTGCGCCAGCTGCTGCTGGGCGGCGTGTGGGTCGGCCTGGCGTTCCAGGCGAAGATGATCCAGGCCTGGCTGGTGCTGCCCGCACTGGCCGCCGCCTACCTGCTGGCCGCGCCCGCGGCGCGGCTGCGCACCCGGTGCGCGCATGTCGCGCTGGCCGGGCTGGTCACCGCCGTGGTCTCGCTGTCCTGGATGACGGCGGTCTCGCTGGTCCCGTCCCAGGACCGGCCGTACGTGGACGGCAGCCGGGACAATTCGGTGTACACGCAGGTCTTCGACTACAACGGCCTGGGCCGGCTCACCGGGAACTGGGCGAGCCTAGCCGGGGCGCCTTCGCCGCTCGTGGTCGCGGCCAAAGAAAGCGGGCAGTTGCTCAACGCCGAGACGATCGGCATCAAGGCGAGCTGGCATCGTCTGCTCGCCGGGTCGTTCGCGGCCGACAGCGGCTGGCTGCTGCCGGCGGCCATCGTCGGCGCGCTGGGCGTGCTCATCTCCCGGCGCCGCCAGGGCAGGCGCGACCCGCTGCGCGCCGCCGTGGTGCTGTGGGGCGGCTGGTGGCTGGTCCTCGCGGTCTTCTTCAGCGTCGGTACCTACCTGAATTCGTACTACGTCGCGGCGCTCGTCCCTCCGGTGGCCGCGCTGTGCGGCACCGGCATCGCCTCGTGCGGACCTCGTCCTTGGCCGGCCAGGGTGCAGCTGATCGTCGCCGCGACGGTACTCGGCTGCGCCGGCTACGGCGCCTACCTGATGTCCGGGACGGCAACCGGCCCGGTGGTGCTCACCGCGGTAGCGCTGATCGTGGCGGCGGCCGCCGCCGCGATGCTGCTGCTGCCCACGCCAGGCAAGGCCGGGCAGCTGACCGCGGTCGTGTTCGCCGGTGCCGCCGTGCTCCTGCTGCCCGCGGCGGCGTCCGTGAGCGGAGTCATCCGCGGGCTGGGCCCGTTCGATACCCCGTTCGAGTCGTCGAGAACCGCGCACAATAACCAGCTCCTGGCGGCTGCCGCGCCCGCCCTCACCAGGGCCGCCGAGCGGCTAGAACTCCGAACGCCACCCGGTGACGCCCTGTTCGGCACCGACACGTCCGGCCTGGCGCAGAACTACATCCTGTACAGCGGCAGGGAGGTGCTGCCGATCGGCGGCCTCCTCGGCAACGTGCCGGCCCCGACGCTGGCCACGCTGCAGGCCGACATCGGCCGAGGCTACGTGCGGGCATTCGTGATGCCGGTATCACCGCCGGGCCCGGACCCGCGGGTGCGGTGGATCGAGTCGAACTGCACCAGGCTGCCCCCGCCCCCGAACCGCCCTCCGGTCCCGTACGCGACCTTCGTCTGCGCGAGCTCGGCACCGGTTAGCCGGTCGGTGCCCGTCACCGGCCAGTCGACCGGCTAACGCAACGATCGGCTGAGGGCAGCGACGTCCCGCGAAGTAGAGCGGCTCCGGCTTGGCGGCCGGGGCTCTTCCCTGGACGCCAAGTCCCGGGCTAACTCCTTTTCATCGGGGTAAGCGTGGGGCGGGGCGGGGGCAAGTTGGCCTTGTGCTGGGCCGCGGCCTTGGCCGCGGCGGCCGCGGCGGCGTCCTCCCGGGCGGCTTGCGCAGCCAGTTGCGGAGTCATCCAGGTCAGCATGGGGCCAAGGGCCGCCCGCCACACGTTGCCCGTGTGGCCGCCGCCCGGAATGATCAGGAGCGGTACGTCCGCCAGCCGCGTCTGCAGAAGCTGCCGGAAATTCTCCGCGTCGCTGACGTCCGCCTTGTCCTGAACTCCCGCCGCGAGCCAGAAGGAGGGAAGGAACACGCTGATCGGCACTCTGGTGACGTAATACCTCGGCGTGTTGATGAGCCGCTGAAGCGGGTGCCCGGCGAACACGTTGACCACGACCGGCGTCCCGCCGGGCTTGTTGCCCGCAGGCACCCGGCTGGGGATGGGGGCGAAGTACCCGGAGATAACGCCGGCGTCGCCGTAGTTAGCTGGCTCCTGCAACGCGATGTTGGCGGCGCAGAACCCGCCCTCGGAGTAGCCGGCCAGGCCCCAGGCCCGGCCCGGCCGCTGCACGCGGATGAGCCGGGCTATGTAGTCCGGCACGTCCTGCCCGACGAAGGTCATGTCCTGGATGCCATCCGGATTGTTGAGGCACTGCAGGGAGTACGGCTGCCCACCGTCCGTGTCGGGCATCACCAGCACCGCGGCGTCCCCCGGATGAGTCTCGAGCAGATTGAGGAAGGTCGGGATCACGCCCAGCACGTCCACCCATGCCTGCGGGTTGCCCGGCGAGCCGTGCATCAATTCGATGACAGGGAACCGGTAGTGCGCGTAGGCCTTCTGGAAGTACTGCGGCGGCAGGTAGACGTAAACGTCGCGGACCAGGTGGCTGCGCGCGCCCGTTACCGTCGTCTGGAACAGGTACCCGACCTGGGCGTCTTCGGCGGCGTTGGTGACCCGGCCGATGTCTTTGTCGAATTGCTTGTTCGAGCCTGCGCCGAGGGCCGCGTACTTGGGAATGGTGCTCGTGCCCTGGCCGGTGAGATCATTGATCATCCCGCCCCAGGTCTGGTAATAGTCGTAGAACTTGTTGACCGCGGCAACTCCGAAGACCATCGCGGGTATGAAGGCGAGGCATGCGGCGAGCACGCGGAACACGACGTGCTTGGCCACCGCTACCCAGACGAGGAATGCCCCGAAGACCACGATCAGCAGCAGGAAGAACCCGGTCCCCTGGGGTTCGAACACTCAGATCTCCTTGCCGGGCTCTGCTCTGCCGGGTGGTCCGCCTATCCGGACTCGGCTATATCACCGCACTGCCAGGTGATCACTTGTGCGAACGTCCGAGACATCGGTTTCAGTTCCCGTGGGCACGCGACTGCGCCCACGAGGAATGACTGGCGGTGGAGGTGGGATTTGAACCCACGGAGGGGTTGCCCCCTCACACGCTTTCGAGGCGTGCGCCCTCGGCCACTAGGCGACTCCACCGCTGGCGAGCTTACCCGAATCGTGGCGCAGGCAACGGCCGACCTCACCCGCCGCGGTGCCTGCGGGCCTCAAAGAACTCACGGAGCACGGCACCGCACTCGCTGGCCAGGACACCGCCGATGACTTCCGGGCGGTGGTTGAGGCGCGGGTCCCTGAGCACATCCCACAGCGAACCCGCGGCACCAGCCTTCGGATCTTCCGCGCCGTAGACCAGCCGGCCGAGCCGGGCCGCCGTCACCGCCCCCGCGCACATCGTGCATGGCTCGAGGGTCACGACCAGCGTCAGGCCGGGCAGCCGCCAGCGGCCCAGGGCCGCGGCGGCCTGCCGGATCGCGACGATCTCCGCGTGAGCGGTGGGATCACGGTCGGCTTCCCTGCGGTTGCGCGCCCGTGCGAGGATCGCGCCTGCCTCGTCGAGGATGACGGCGCCCACGGGCACGTCATCCGGGCCGGGCCGGGTCAGGCCGCTCAGTTCCTGCCCGGCCTGAACCGCCTCGGCCAGCGCGAGCCGCATCGCGGGCTCGAAGCCCGCGGCATAACCGGTCACGGGCCCAGCGCACGATCCAGGGCGCGCTCCACGGCTTCCCCGAAATGCAGCCGCTCGGCAATGCCGGCCACGGCGTCCTCGGGGTATAGGTCAAGGTCCGCGGCCACCGCCCCGAGTTCCATCTCCTCCAGGCCGAGATCGGCGAAGATGGACAGGTCGCCAGCCGGGAGTACCTGGTCGAGGTCGTCATCGGAGGGCACCGGAATGTCCAGGGCCTGGAGCACCTGGCGAGCCAGCGGGTAGTCCACCGCCGCGGTGAGGTCGCTGAGGAACAGCGACACGTCCTCGCCGAGGACGCGGACCGCCAGCCAGAAGTCATCCCCCACGCCCGCGAAGCCGATGGTGCCGCCGATGCTCGGCTGACGGCGCAGCTCCTGCACGAAGCCGTCCAGGTCCGAGGTGACCGCGACAGGCAGCACGTCGGCTTCCCAGTGGTCTTCCTCCCGGTAGACGATGATCGCGAAGTCCGTCTCGCTTACGTCTGACATCGTCATCGCACCAGCATGCTCCGCACGGAGGAATGCTGTCAGATAGCCGCCCGCCGTGGCGGCCAAATCGCCGATCACGCTGCCCGGCGGAGGATTCGCTGCGCTGCGCCGGCGTGGCCAATCGGCCCGGCGCACACTGCCGCCGCAGATCGGGCATACTGAGGCCGACACAGGGCATACTGATGCCGACACGGCAGCTTCACCCCTGTTAGCTTTGGCCAGGAAATCGGCGCGGGGCTACCATAGGTTCCCTGGCACGTAGCGACGAGTCCGGGCGCCCGCGGGAGGCGACGTGAATCTGAAAACCGTCCTAGGATGGCTCGCATTGGCGTTCGTCCTGTGGTGGATAATTGTCGAACCCGCTTCCGCCGCCCACGTTGTGCATAACATCGGGGCCTTCCTGGCCGACGCGGCTCACGGACTTGCTACATTCTTCGCATCGCTTTAGGTCAGGTGCGCGATGAGGCTGGCTCCGAACACGGACACCGTCCCATCCTCTGTCAACAGGTACCTTCTGCCCCATGAGCGCCAGGTCATCAGCGTTCATCAGCATCCTGCCGTGCTAATCTGGCCGATTTTCCTGGCTGTCATCGGGCTCGCAGTCGCCGGCTTGCTGAGCAGCTCGGTGGCCCACGGCAACAACGCCGCCATCCTGGTGATCTGGCTCCTGTGGGGGATCCTCCTGCTGTGGCTGGCGTGGAGGGTCGTCCAATGGATCCATGATTACTTCGTCATCACGTCGCAACGGCTGCTGCTGGTTAAGGGCTTCCCTTATCGCAGGGCGAACATGATGCCGCTTGCCAAGGTGACCGACATGAGCTTCAACCGGTCGCCTATGGGCCAGATACTCGGGTACGGCGAGTTCGTCGTGGAGTCGGCCGGGCAGGACCAGGCGCTACGTAACGTGAATTATCTCCCGTACCCTGAACAGCTGTATCTCGAGGTGTGCGGGCTGATCTTCAAGGAGACGGACAAGGATGACGGTACCGGCACCCCTACTGGCGCAGAGCGCTCCTCCGAGCATGAGCTGAACCGGCTCGAGTCCGTGATGAATCAGCTGGAGACCGTGCTGGGCAACTTTGTCACGAACCTGATCGTGGCGACCAGGAACCCCAGCGAGGACAGGGACGAGAACCCTCAGTAGGGGTCACACCGTCACGAGCACCACTCCGACCGCGGCCAGCAGCAGCCCGGCCCGTTGCAGCCAGCGCATCCGCTCGCCCAGCAGCAACCTAGCCAGCAGCACCGTCACACCCGGGTAAAGGGAGGTGATGACGACGGCCAGCCCGAACAGGCCGGCCCGGGTGGCCAGGACGTAGCAGACGTTGGCCGCGGCATCGATTGCCCCCGAGACCAGCGCGATCACGGCCACTCCAGAGCCCTGGCGCGGCCACAGGCGGGTCCTGGTTGCCAGTGCGATGCCGAAGGCCACCACGGTTCCCGCCAAACGTGAGATCGCCACCGGCCAGAGCACCCCGGACTGGCCGGCGTTCTTGAGGAAGATGAAGAACAGGCCGAAGCCGACTCCCGCGGCGATGCCGTAGCCGAGAGCAAGCAGCCGGCGAGAGGCTGCCATCCGACCGTCGCCGGGCGTCCCCTCCCCTGACTGGGGCCTTCCCCGCGCCGCGGGCTGCGCACTGACCAGGACGATCGCGATCAGGCAGATCAGCCCGCCTGTGATCACGCCGGCGCCGGGCCGTTCGCCCTGGGCGATGGCCACGCTCACCGGCAAGATGGCCGAGACGAGCGCGGCGACCGGTGCCACCACGCTGATCGGGGCGGTGGCGAAGCCGGCGTAGAACGCGACCAGGCCGAAGGCGCCGCAGACACCCGACCCCGCGGCCCACGCGACGGCGCTCCATCCCGCGACCGACGTCGGCGTGCCGAGCCCGCCGGGCCCGAGGAGCCCGCCCAGGCCCGCCGCATCGCCGAGCAACGCGACCACCACCATGACGACAGCTCCCGCCGGAACGGTCAGGGCCAGCACCGTGAACACAGATGCCCGCCGGGAGGCTACCCCGCCGAGAAAGTCGGCGGTCCCGTAGAGCATGGCAGCGGCCAGTGCCAGGATCGTCACCACGGTCGTTCCTCTGGGATGCTCAAACTCGGTCGGAATATTGCTACGTATAGTTTATTAACTCGACCGAGAGTCGGGCGGGGAAGGGAATAATGGTGGATCTACCAGGTATCACGACCGCCGTGGCGCGGACCCTGCACGCCCTGCGCGCCGACCGCGGCTGGTCACTTGACCAGTTGGCCGCGCGGTCCGGGGTGAGCAAGGGCGTGCTTGTCGCGCTCGAGCAGGGGCGCTCCAATCCCAACCTGGCCACGCTGGCCCGGATCGGCGACGCGTTCGGCGTCCCGGTCACGCTGCTGGTCGAAATGGGCGGCGAGCCAGCGGTCCGGATCAGCAGCCCGGACGCGTCCCGCGTGCTGTGGAGGGGTCCGGCCGGGGGCAGCGGGACGATCATCGCCGCCACTGACCCGCCGTGGGCGGTCGAGCTGTGGCGCTGGGAGGTCATGCCCGGCGAGGCGTTCGGCGGCGATGCGCATGCGCCGGCCAGCATGGAGATGGCCTCGGTCGAGGCGGGCCGCCTGACCCTGACGGTGGCCGGCGAGCGTCACACGGTCCAGGCCGGGCAGTGCGCGCGCTTCCCGGCCAGCCGCCCGCACCGTTACAGCAACGAGGGAACCGAACCGGTCCGCTTGACCATGGTCGTCGTCATCCCTCCGGCTCAGGGATGAGGACCAGCCGATCTAGGTCACGTGATACTGGCCGACGAACCAGTCGAAAGCCGCGATGGCCGATCCCCGCGCGCCGGCCATGTCCAGATCGGGCACCAGGGAGATCTCCGCGGCATTAGCCTGTTCCTCGCGCAGGACCGTGTTGCCGCGAACCTCGGCCAGGAACCAGTCGCGGAAATGTGGCGTGGCTTCCACCACACCGCCGCCGAGGAAATAGGCGCCGGGATCGAAGAAGTTCGCGGCGATGGTGAACAAACGCCCGAGGGTCATCGCCTGCTGCCTGAAGATCTCCAGCGCCAGCGCATCGCCCTGTTCCCCGTAGCGACGGACGAGCTTGGCGGCCTGGCTGGCGGGCACGCTGGCCAGCTCGTGACCCTCGTACCGGGTGAGCCAGTAAGGCAGCAGGTTGTTCTGGATGCCGGTCAGCGAGGCCACGCTCTCCGCATCACCGCGCTGCCCGCAGTTGCACCACGGCATCGGCTGGCCCGGAGCTAGCAGGCCGTCCAGGGGAATCGGGACATGACCGAGTTCTCCCGCCATCCCGGCCGCGCCCTTGACCACCCGGCCGGCCTCCACCAGGCCGCCACCGAGTCCGGTGCCCACGATGGCGGAAACCGAGCTGTGCCGCGCCGACTCCGCACCGAACCGGACGTGATGCGCGTACAGAGCGGCCGCGTTCCCGTCGTTGTTGTAGATGACCGGGAACCCGAGACGCTCGGCCAGCGCTCCCCTGATGTCGAAGCCGCGCCAGCCCGCATCTCCGAAGTTCGTCGCGCCCTTGGAGGAGATGATGCCGTCGGCGCTGGCCGGTCCGGGCGTGTCCAGGCCTATGGCGCGCACCGACGTCATCGGCACGCCGGTGAGTCCGAGGACCTGCTCCACGGACTCGACGAGGGACTCGATGGCCTTGTCCGGGCCTTCCCCGACGTTGCTGGGAACTTCCGCCATCTGGCCGAGGAGGAACTTGCCGCTGGAGTCAAGGATCGTTCCGTTGTTCGTGGTCCCGCCGTTATCCAGGCCGAGGACAACCCAGTCGACTGGCATGCGTCCTCCTATCGGGCCGCTGAGCCACAAGTCTAGGGAAATGCGCTTGCTCAGAACAATATCGCTCAGGCCTGGGCGGCAGGCTCCCAACTGGCGCGGGGCAAGGTTCTCTTGTACACCCATGGTTCACTTTGATCCCGCGGCGGATCGTATGACGACGGGACGATGTGGCAGCGTGGCGGCTATAACCGTGTCAGAGCCGCAA
Source organism: uncultured Actinomycetota bacterium (assembly GCA_963808615.1). Classification (GTDB taxonomy): domain Bacteria; phylum Actinomycetota; class Actinomycetes; order Streptosporangiales; family Streptosporangiaceae; genus Palsa-504. Next base: position 251,045 of record CAWEGV010000012.1, on the reverse strand, counting down.
CGTACCGGCCGACGAAGGCCCGGCGCATGCTGGTGACGGTCACGAGGCGCCTTCAGGTACGGCAAACCCGCATCGCAACCTTGGGCGGCCCCGTGAATAAGGCCCTATCCCCGGACGTTCCGGGACAGGGCTTGCGAGCTGCGGAGGATCGGGGATTTGAACCCCGGAGGGTGTCACCACCCAACCGCATTAGCAGCTCGGAGCGTAGCCGTCCGGATCGGTTCAAGCTGGACCGACTTCCCTGACCGGTCCGTCTTGGACGCCTTCGCACGGTTCTGAACTGCAACCCGAACTGCAACCCGGACCGTTAGCGCCGCTCGACCTGAGCTGCTTCTTGATCAGCCCACGCCCACGCATCTCCGGACGTCGGCACGAGAGCTAACACGTGTTACGATTCTTATACGAGCAACACGCGAATGACGAGCAACATACGGAGGATGGCATGGATCAAACAGTGACTGACCGCATCGAGGAGCAGTTGAAGTCGGCCTTCCCCGCGGGCGCTATCGAGCGGGTCCAGGTGCTGCAGTACGGCGACGACCCGGAGGTCGAGCCGGGAGAGACCGGGGTCCGGGCCTTTATCGCCCGGGCAGGCCGACCGGAGGGCAAGGAGGCCGACAAGCAGACCGTGACCGCATTCGAGGAGGCCAACCGCCCGGTGATCATGAAGATACGCGACGAGCTGCCCCGCTTCATCGGGTGGATCGAGTTCCTCCCTGACCGGCCAAGCGGGGCGCCCAGGCCTCATGGTCCCATCCTCAGGATCGGCGGCCGCGGGGGACGGGCGAGGACACCGGACGAGGTATCGGAGGAACTCACCCCGGTAATGACCCGGCTCGGCCCTGCCGATCTGGCGACCGTGGACACCCTGATCACCGCAGGCATCGCGAACAGCCGCGCGGAGGTCCTGCGCTGGGCCGTGGGCCGCGTCCGCGAGAACCCGGCATACGCCCAGCTCCAGGAGCGAGTGCACGAGATCGACCAACTCAAGGCCCGGTTCTAACAAGGGTCAGGCCTCCAGCCACGAGCAGCTGACCCGTCGCTTGTAAGAGCCTGACGCGAGGAGTCATACCGGCCCGACCGTTAGATCCGTAGTTCCATGTGCGGGCATCCGGTCCCGTTCAGATCAGTCCGTGACCTCGGTCGCGTCCCTGCCCGTTGTTCATGCTCGTTCGGATTCCCTGAAGGTCGTTCGCCCGGTGGCTCCCCGCGTGGCTCCCAGCGGCACGCTCGTGGTCACAACTAATGGTTTTCAAGAGTGTCCGTGTGTCACGCTCCGTCACTGCTGCTACCTGCCTCGTCGGCACTCGGGAATGGGTCGCCAGGCAAGATCATCCCGCGCATATCCCGCGACTAGGCCGCGGCGGCTGGTTGACCGCGTTGGTCATGGCGCTATTGCCTTCGGGTTTCGCTGGCCCGCGCCTGCTCCGGGGTGACGTCGTCCGCAGCGGTGCCTAGATGCTGGCCAGGAACCACCGCCCCGGGGCTGCTCAGGCGCTGAGCCGGGATGCCGCCCTCCAGCGGGTGCGTGGAGTCGGTGTCCGCCGGAGCCTGGCTGCCCCACTGCGGGTGGCTGTTGGCGTAATTCACCATGACCAGCATGAAGGCGAGTGCGACGACCGGGACGATGATGATGGGGATGAGGTCGGCTGTGGTTCCTGTCACGTCGGCGCTCCCTTCGAGACGACGGTTTCAATCTGGTGCGGCACCGGGCAGATCGCGCCAGTGAAGACCCTGGTCTTATACCCATGGGAATACCGCGGGACGCCCCGCCCAGCGACCCTGGCGCCGCGTCTGGGCGCCTGGCCATGGCGGTGGCGCCCGCCCGCATCGGGGGCGTCATGAAACTGACCCACGACCCTTTGCTTAGGAGGTCTGCGGCCTGGTTCCGGCGAGCTGGCCCGTCCCAGCTCGGGTGCAGTGTTGGCTTTACCGCGAGTGACCGTGAGTCCGCCCAGTTTGCCCTCCAATCGGGCACGCCCGCTTCCGGGAGCATCTGTTCCGTAGGAATAGGCACATCGTCCAGGACCGTCCATTGCGGTCCGTGTGCTGGGCCGACATTCCACAGTTGTCCACACGTGGCAGCTGTTGTCCACCGTGATGGCAGCAGTATTGGCAGCAGTTGCGGCTGGCGTCGGGCACGCAACGGGCACGGCGGTGGGGCTCCGACGCTGGGCGGCTCAGGACCGGACGGGACGTTGGGAGTAGTGTTCTGAGCCGCACTTCGGGCACTTGCGGAATGATTCCGCTCGCTCGCCTAGTTCCGCCTTTGACTGGATCTCGCGATCGAGTTGTGCCTCATCGATACCAGGCCCACCTGCACGACCAGCCAGGCCTGACTTGAATCCCCCGCCCTGACCGATGAGGAAGTTAGAAATCCCGCGCCCTCGGGCGAAGTACCGGGGCACACGCCAGGTGCAGCCGCAGTCAGCACAGGTTCTCTGGTACTGCTGGGCCAGCCACGGAAGATGCATGACTTAATCCCCTCCGCGCGGCTCAGCCCTTGGTCATGACGCTGCGCCGGAGCCACATCGGGCAGCCTACTCTCCGATGGTATAGGCCTCGGGCCCTTTCCCTTCCTCCTGATAGGTGGCGAGGTTTGCCGTGCGCGTTTCGGGCCTGGCCTTCGGCCTGGCCCTGGCCGTCAGACCCGGCGCGCCGAAGGTGCGCCGTTGAGTTCCTTGGTAGAGAGAGTTGTCACAAGCCAGGGATCAGGGCCTGCCCGAACTTCTGTTCCGTAGCACGATTCCGGCCGTCCAGATCAGTCCGTAATTGTCAGTGAGGCCAGCTTGCACGGGTCGCGGGCAGCGGTCCAGTCCACCTCCATCCATGGTTATCCAGATCTACTGTTAGCAAATCCGTTAGCAAGAACGGGCAGGACCATCAGCTTGGGAAGTCCGTGGCGCTGCCAGCCGTAAGTTCTCTGGCTGCCCCGCGGGCTGCCCGGTATGGCAAGGCTCGCAGGTGCGGCGGGAGCCGCCAGACCGTGCAGCCGCCGATCAGGGAATAGGCGCGGACCCATATCACCGGAGCCTCCGGGTCGGCTGCGCGTTGGCTTCCCTCCAGTTCGTTGCCGACCAGCGATGAAAACCCGCTCATCTCTACCTTCATGGAGTCGGCGACATAAATGTCAGGGCCACCGAGAAGCGAAAAAGCGTAGATGACCAGTTCGCTGCCCTCAATGTCAGCGTTGCACAAGTCGATGTCAGGGGCGGCCAGGACGGACAACGCGATGGCGTGCCCGGCTAGCCGGGAACGTCCTCGCCGCCGGGGACGGCCGAGGATGGCCACAAACCATCGCCTGGCCTTGCCCTGTCCGGCCGCCTGCCCGGTTGCCGACGTGGGCAGGTCCTGCAGGAGCACTGCGAGGTCGGCGCGGGTCTTCGCGGCGTCGGCACTCTCGGTACGCTCCTCCAGTTCGGAGGGTGTCAGGCGGCCGGAGGCGGCGTGCTGTCGTAGCAGCTCAATGGCCCGGTCGCGCTCTGCATCGGAGACTCGGAGCTCAGGCGATTGCTGGCTGGGCCTGCGAGCTTCTGACTGGTCCGGGTCGTGCATACGAGCCTCCGCTTCGGGAGAACCTGGCAGCGAAGCCGTCACCTAGCCACGGTAGCCGCAGCATCGCGCATTAGCACCTGTCGCCTAAGGCTGGCCTCTTGGTCCCGAACTAGCGGCGCCTCTGGGAGCTTAGCCGTCGTCCGAGGTTGTTCGGTGTGCTGGCGGTAGGGCTAGTTGGCGGTTGTGAGGGGACGTTGCTGTACTTCCGCGCTGTACTGCGCCGAATCCGGCATCTAGACTCGCCTGTGTGGACGAACGGGCAAGCTGGCTCGCGCGAGCGTGGTTGCCGTATTTCCTCGCCGGTGTTCTGTGGGTGATGGTCGGCGCGCTCATCCTCGGCAACCCGCAGGGACTCGGATTGATCTTCGTTGGCATGGTCTGCCTCGCTATGGGCGCGTACGGAGCTGGATGGCGTTTGACGCATGGGTACGGGCTTATCCGCCGACTCCGTTGAGACGATCATCTGCCATCGCCTGCTGGGCTGCCCGCGAGTTTCCATCCTCGGGTTATCCGGAGCCCAGCTCGCGCTGACGGTTTTTACAGACCGCCACGGCTCAAGTCGGGCTCCGGTCTGTGGCCTGTGGTGATGCTTCTTGCCTCGATCGACGGCTGCGCTGCATCCCATATATGTCCCACGCGGCAAGGATTGGGCTCAGCGGTTGGACGATCAGCTTGGGAATTGGACCGATCGTGCCCGCTGGTACTGCTGACCAGGCAACCTCTTTGACCTGGAGCGGTCTCTCGTCGAGCACCGTGCTTAAGATTCACCGCATCCTTTCCCGCGCGCTGAGAATCGCGGTACGGCGCGGCAGGATCTCAAGGAACGTGGCCACCCTGGTGGATGCTCCCTCGGTGGCGCCGCACGAGATCGAGCCCCTGACCCGTGACGAGGCTCGCCGCATCCTGGACGTGGCAGCCACCATGAGAAACGGCGCTCGATGGTCGGTCGCGCTGGCTCTGGGCATTCGACAGGGTGAGGCTCTGGGTCTCCGCTGGTCGTATGTGGATGTGGAAACCGGCGAGATGCGAGCCTGGTTCCAGATTCAGCGCATCGCCTCGCGGCACGGCTGTGATGATCCGCACGCGTGCGGTGAGCGATGGCATCGGCGGCCCTGCAAGAAGGGCTGCAAGAAGCACGGGCATCTTCCGACTTGCGAACCGGACTGCGCAAAGCAAGGTCATGCTTGCTACAAGCGCCCGTGCCCGCCAGATTGCGCTGCCCATTCTGACAAGTGCCCGAAGCGTGTTGGCGGGGGCATCGTCTTTCGGCAACGCAAGGGCAAGGGCAAGCTCACTCTCCAGTGCCCGCCACCGCTCCTGGACCTTCTCAGGGAGCACCGCAAGAGGCAGGCGGCGGAGCGGCTGAGGGCGGGAGACACCTGGACGGACCATGACCTGGTATTCGCCACGCTGCACGGCAGCCCGATCGACCGCACTGAGGACTGGCGGTCTTGGAAGACCATCCTCAGAGAGGCTGGAGTCCGCGAAGTCCGAGTCCACGACGCCAGGCACACGGCCGCGACGCTGCTGATCGAGCAAGGCGTGCACATCCGCGTCGTCCAGGAGGTGCTTGGCCATACCAGGGTGACGACAACCGAGCGCTACACCCACGTGGCCACGCTTCAGATGAAGGATGCGAGCGAACGGATCAGCGAGGCGTTGTGGGGGCAGGGATGAACCTCAACTGCAACCCAAATTGCAACCTTCAGCTGCTTCGGGACCAATGCCCGGTCCCCGGCATTCCGAGGGCGGGCCTGTGAGCTGCGGAGGATCGGGGATTTGAACCCCGGAGGGCCGTAAAGCCCAACCGCATTAGCAGTCCCTTCCTATACGCACAGGCACGCGCAGCCATCCGCTGTCTCACGCAGTCTGCGCAGGTCGCGGCCGGTCAGCCGCGCAGGCTGACGCGGGCCCGCGAAGGGCGCCGCAGCTTCCGCCGTGCCAATTCTGTGCCACGCCATCCCGTCATAAGCCGGGCCGCCGCATGCCCTAACACGCGGCGGCCCTAGGAACCCATCTCGCCGAAGGAGACAGGACCATGCAAGACACGATCCCACAGACACCCGTCGCCGTCGCCGATCTCGTGCGGATGGCTAACTGCCCGCATTGCTGGCAGCGGCCCGGCCGCCCGTGCACCATCACCGGGCCGGCCGGCGACCACCTGACCCGGCGGCAGCGCGCCGAGCGCCGCGGTCTCATCAGCCGCGAGGCCCTGGCCGCCGCGGTGGCCGGCCTCGAGGTGATCGCCGCGCACGTGATCGTCCGGGACGCCCGGTGAGCGCCCACGGCTTCGCGGCGACGGCGGTCCGCCTTCACCTCGAGGAGCTGGACGCGGCCCTGGCGCTGTGGGAGACCCGGGACGACACCAAAGCGCAGCCGGGCGTCCGCCGGGCCGCCAGCGATGCCGTCGACGCGATCGACGCGGCCCTCCGCGAGCTCCACGGCATCCGGTCCCGGCTCATCCCCGAGATCCGCGCCAGCGACGACGCGGCGATGGCGCGGGCAGACGCGCTGCTCGCCAGGCACCGGGACCGGCCATGACCACGCTCATCGCGGTCTACAACAGCGAAGGCTGCGTGGGCCGCTGCGACGCCAAGTGCTACGAGGCGGCCGAGCCGGACTGTGACTGCATCTGCCAGGGCCGCAACCAGGGCGCCGGGAAGCAGCAGGCCCTCGACAACACCCGCGAGCTCGCCGAGGGCTGGCTCGAGCACGCCCGGGCGGCCGGGCAGGACATCACCCTCGCCGAGCTCGCGGTCGACGCCCAGCACGAGCCGCTGTTCAGCCTGGACGGTGCGCCGTGACGTGGAACCGTACCGCTCTGCTCGCCGCGCTGCCGGTCGCCACGGTGGCCGTCATCGCCGGCGTGGTCTCGTACAGCCACATCGTCGGCCTCGGCTTGCGGACCGGGCAGAGCACGGCCGACGCGCACCTGCTGCCGCTGGCCGTCGACGGCCTCATCGTGGCCGGGTCTGTCATCCTGCTGGCCGGTTCGCCGCTCGGCTGGCTGGGCGTGATCCCCGGCATTGCGGCCACGCTGTTCGCCAACGTCGCGTCCGGGCTGCCCCGCGGGCCGCTCGCGGCGACCGTCGCCGCCTGGCCGGCTCTGGCGTTCACCGTGGCGACGTTCATGCTCGAGCGGTGGCTCGCGGCGCAGGCCGCGGCCGAGGCCGTACCCGGTGTACCTGCCGGGCTGAACGGCCACGCACATCAGGCGGCCGAGCTGTTCGCCGCCGACCTCGAGGCCGGGCGGGTGCCCGGCATCCGCGCTATCCGCTCCGGGCTGCACCTCGGCCAGGACAAAGCCAGCGAGGTACAGGCGTACCTGCGCGGGCTCACCCGTACCCCGTAAGCACCCGGCCCGGGTGCATTCGCCTCGACAGCAGGCACCCGGGCCGGACCTCTCCACGAATGGAGGACACCAGGATGTCATCTCAACCCACCGACCCGCCTGCCGAAGGCGGAACCGTCGTACCCCTGCGCGCGGTCGACGCGCACACCGAGGTACGCCTCGACGAGGACAAGCCGCCCGGTGCGGCCTACGTCGACCTCACCAGCGGCGAGGCGCAGCGGCGCCCGCTCATCCCTCCCCATTGGCGTACACGGGAAGCGGCGAAGACGCATATCCGGCTCGCCGTGGCCCGGCACGGCCACCGCGCCGCGTACCACTCGCTGAGGTCGCCCGGGTACTTCGTCAAGGCCCTCGGGTTCGCCGTGTGGGGCGTCGTCGTCACCATCAAGCACCTGATCGCCTGGTGGCACATTCCCGGCACGACCAGGCTGGAATGGCAGGCGGCGGCGGACGGGCTGCTGCACGAGCACCTCCGGCTGAACAAGCAGGGCCGCGAGGTCCGCAAGGCGCGCGGCACCATCCTGGCGCTGTGCCTGGCTGGCCTAGCCGCCGCCGTCGTGGCTATGGTCAGGTTCGCCCCGCTGTGGGCGTGGTGGCCGCTCGGCCTGGTCCTGTTCGTGGCGTTCGCCCTCGCCGGGCGGCCGCAGGGCAAGACAATAACCACGCGGGCCGAGATTCCCGCCCAGGTACAGCCGCCCACGCCTGACGTGATCACGCGGGCGCTCGGGTCGCTGGGCATCGCGGAGATAAACCGGGTGCTCAAGGCGGGCGAGCCGGTCAGCTTCCCCAGCCCTGTTCGCGAGGACGGGCCGGGCTGGCGGGCCGAGGTTGACCTGCCCTACGGGGTGACGGTCACGCAGATCATCGAGCGGCGCGAGCAGCTGGCCTCCGGGCTGCGCCGCCCGCTCGGCGCGGTGTGGCCCGAGCCGGTCAGCCACGAGCACGCGGGCAGGCTTGAGCTGTGGGTCGGCCGGGCCGACATCAGCAAGGCCAAGCCGCCGCCCTGGCCGCTGCTGCGGACCGGGCAGGCCGACGTGTTCGCCGAGCTGCCGTTCGGCATCGACGTGCGCGGGCGCACCGTCAAGGTGCCGATGGCCTACCACAACTGGCTGATCGGCTCGATACCGAGACAGGGCAAAACTTCGGCCGTGCGTGTACTGGCCTGCGGCGCCGCCCTCGACCCGCTGGCCGAGCTGTGGATCCACGAACTGAAAGGCAGCGGCGACCTGGACCCGCTCGAACAGGTCTCCCACCGGTTCGCCTCCGGCATCGATGACGAGGCCATCGCCTACGCTGCCCAGTCCCTCAAACTGCTCAGGGCCGAGATCGTGCGCCGCACCGAGCGGCTGAAGGCGCTGCCCCGCGAGGTCTGCCCGGACAAGCGGACTACCCGGCCGGTAGCCGCGAAACGCAGCCTCAAGCTCTGGCCGGTCGTGTGCGTGGTCGATGAGTGCCAGAATCTTTTTGCTCACGAGCGGTTCGGGGGGCAGGCAGGCGAGGACGCGGCCTGGCTTATCAGGGTCGGCCCCGGCGTTCGGCATCATCCTCATCTTGGCCACCCAGCGCCCCGATGCGAAGTCGCTGCCGACCGGTGTCAGCGGCAACGTGTCCCAGCGGTTCTGCCTCAAGGTCGTGGGACAGCTCGAAAACGACATGATCCTGGGCACGAGCGCCTACAAGAACGGCATCCGGTCTACCACGTTCCGGCCCGAGGTCGACGCCGGGCTCGGCTACCAGGTCGGCGCCGCCGCTCACGCGCTCGTGCTCCGCACGTACTACTTGAACCTGCCCGACACCGAGCGGGTAGCCAAGCGGGCAAGGGCGCTCCGCGAGGACGCCGGAACCCTGTCCGGCGTGGCGCTCGGCGAGGACGGCAGCACGCCGCAGCGCGACGTCCTGGCCGACGCCCTCGAGGCCTTCGCCGGCGACGCCGGGCTGCAGTGGGCCGAGCTCGCCGCCCGCATCGCGACGAGGTTCCCGGAGCGGTGGCAGGACACGACCGGCGACGCCGTGAGCGCCGAGCTGCGTTCCCGCGGCGTGCCGAGCGTCCTGGTGAAGGCCGAGGGCCGGTCGGCTCGCGGCTGCCGCGGCGGCGACGTCGAGAAGGCGGCGAGCCAGCCATGACCCGTCACCGGGGTAACGCTGCCGTTACCGCCCCTGACCTGCACAAGCACCGGCCTTCCGTTACCGCCGTTACCCGGCCGCCCGTTCTGGCTTGCGAGGTAACGGGTAACGGCACCGGACACGGAATCGCGGAGGCAACGACGCCATGCGGCTCGCGCCGAGCACTGACCGGAAGCACCGTTACCAGACGTGCACCGACGAGGACTGCGAGCTGCCCTACTGCCGGATTTACAAAGAGGGCTACCGCGACGGCTACGGCGCCGGGTTCGGCGGGGGCCAGGCGGCCGGGCACGCCGAAGGCTACGCCGAGGGCTACAGCGACGGCGCTGCCGACGCCGGGGAGTGAGGCACCATGACCGCGTTCCTGATCATCTTCGCCATCGCCTCCGGCTGGGTGCTGTCTCTGCTGGTGCACCCGTTCGGCCGCTGCTGGCTGTGCGCAGGCAGAGGCAACATCCGCCGCAAGGGCAGGCGCCGGGCGCCGAAGTGCCCGCTGTGCAAGGGCCTGAAGCGCCGCCAGCGCCTCGGCTCGCGCACGGTGCACCGGATCCGCCGCCAGGTCGCCGCGCACTGGCGAGGTGTGCGGTGATGGACAGCCGGGTACACATCGTCATCGCGTTGATCGCGGCTTTCGCCGCCGGCGAGGTGTCGGGCATAGCTCTGATGCTCCGGCACGGGCACCGCAGCGCGCCGTCTCCCCGGCCGCGGGGACGGCAGCACCAGCCGCAGGGCGCCGAGGTGATCCCCTTCACCCGCCGCCGGGTGTCGTTATGCGCGGCACATGGCAGACCACGAGCGGCGGCAGCGGCGGAGCGGCCATAGCCGTCATCGTCGCCCTGGTCCTGATCGGCTCCGGCGCCCTCACCGCGATCATGCACGCGCTGGCGGTCCTGCTCATCGCCGCCGCCATCGCCGTCCCGGTGACCGCGGTCAGCCTCATCGCCCTGGCCGCGATCCGGACGCGCTCAGATCGCCGAGGGCGGCCGGACGGCCCGGTCTGGGTGTCCCGGGAACCCCCCGGCTTGCGTCCCCGGTTGGAGGTTCCCCACAAACCCGCGATCGAGCCGCCGCGCGAGCTGGGCGCACCGGAAGTCCATCACCACCTGCACCTGCATGGGCTTACGCCCGAGCAGATAGGCGAGATCATCGCCCGGCGCGGCGGCTGGACGCCCTAACGCCGACGCGGTTCATCGGGCCGTCGCGGGATCTCCCCGCGCACCATGCCCGGCCGGGCCGCGCCCATCGTAATGCCCTTTCCAGCGGAATAGGCAGCGCTCTGGTACGGGTCCCTCGGGCGGTGCTGTTGTCCCTAGCAGGAGGCGGCCATCACCCAGTCGTAGCTGGCGTTCAGCCGGATGGTGTAAACGGTGCCCCCGGCCGACGACCACAACAGGCACAACGGCGTGTAGGTGCCGTGGCCGAGGTTCTTCCAGGCGGCGTCGTCGTTGATCGGTGACTGCAGGTTGTAGACCTCGGTTTTGGTGCCGTTGCGGTCCCAGTAGAAGGCGTGCAGGATAGCCCCGGTGGTCCAGTACCACCACTCGCCCCCGTGGGTGACTCCCGAGTACTGCAGGCTGGTGTCTTCCACCAGCGTCCCGCCACCGCCGCTGACGGTGATCTTCGCGGGCTGCGTGGACAGCTTGGCCGGCTTGTAGCTGGGCGGCAGCGGGCCGGGCGGGCCGACCGGGGTGGTGTTGCCGCCGCCCTTGTAGATGACGATGCGGGTTACGCCGGTGAGGGCCGGCCTCCCGGCCGCAGTGGCCGGCGGCGTGGCCAGGGCCACCGCGGTGCCGCCCGCGGCGAGTGCGAGGATGCTGGTTCGGATCAGGCGCATGAGGTCTCCCCCCCAGGGAACCCGCCCAGGTGCGCTTCTGCACTGGCACAGGTGGCATGCACGCTATCACCTATGGAGTGTTTAGCGCATTGTTGCGCCGAAGGTTGGTCCGGTGTGCTGGTGCTGTAAGGGTGCCAGCGCGGAGACGAATAACCTCCTGCCGCGAGAGCCATCGAAGGATAGGCGGAGTATGACGACATCTGCGCCCTGAAACTTGTTGCGGCACTAGAACGCGCGTTCGACGGGTATCACCCCAAGCGTGCCAGTGACCATCGAAGCGCCCGAAGGGTGGGCGCCGACACGGCTCCTGATCGCAGAACTCGAACGCCTCGGCTACCGAGTGGAGGAGTGGCGCGTCCTCGGCCGGTCGGTGCTCAGGATCACCTGACCGCCGGCCTCACTGGCCCTGGCCAGGCGCGAAGCTCTGGCCACCCCTGCCGATCGACCCGCCCGCGACGTTGTCAGCGTCGTCAACCGTCACGTCGAGGTCCTTGATCAGCTCGGGCCTGACCTCCAGCCCAGGGTCCGCCGCTCGGCCGAAGCAAGCAGCCAAAGCCGCGGAAGCTGCGAAGGAACCCGAGCGCGAACCGCTGCTCGACCGCATCCGCCGGTCCCTCGGCTAAGCTCGATTTTCGGTACCGAGATTCGGTTCAGGCGGGGGCGGCCGGAGGATGCGGGGACGGCCTGCATCGGCTAGCCTGCGCCTGGCCAGCGATGTGCCATTCGAGAGCAGCGCACCGGAGCCCGGCAGGCTAATTTCGCGGTTCTGGCGTGCCGCTCAACACTGGAGGACCAGACATGCTGACGAAAAGACCGCTGTTCGCTTCCCTTCTTGCGCTCCTTCTTGCCGCCACGGCCATAGCCGCCGCAAGCGCAGCCGCCACCGCGCGGACGGCGATCTCACCCGCGGCCACCATCCGCGCAGGGTCATCCTCGGGAACCATCACTAAGCTCCTGGTCATTGTCGAGGAGAACCAGAATGCCAGCGCGATCACTGCGGGTTCAGCGCCGTACATCTGGGGCCTGAGCACCACGTACGCACACGCCTCGGACTACCGGTCCGTTGGTTTCCCCTCGCTGCCGAACTATCTGGCGATCACCGGCGGCTCGACGTTCGGGATAACCCAGGACGGACCGCCGTCGCAATTCGCTGTCAGCGCTCCCAGTGTCTTCGGTCAGGCGCTCAAGGCGGGACGCACCGCCAAGGTGTACTCGGAGTCGGCCGCCTCGACCTGCGATACCCGTGGCACTTCCCTCTACGCTGTCCGGCATAACCCCTGGCTCTACTTCCGCCCCGAGGCAGCCGACTGCGGGAAGTACGACGTGGGCTTCCCGTCGGCAACCTCCGGGGCCCTAGCCGCCGACGTCAAGGCTGGCACCCTGCCCGACGTCGGCTTCGTCGATCCGAACCTGACCGATGACGGCCACACCCCCGGCGGCACGGCAGGCCTGGCCAATGCCGACAGCTGGCTCAGCAAGGTCATTCCCATGATCCAGTCCGGGCCGGACTGGAAGGCCGGACACCTGGCCATCGTCATCACCTGGGACTCGGGCGCCAGCAGGAGCACGCCTGTGGTGGACTTCATCGTCGTCGCTCCGACGGTCTCCCGGTTGACCGTGACGACGCCGCTCAATCACTACTCGCTCTCGCGGCTGATGTCGGACTTCGGCGGCAGCGCCCCGCTCAACCAGGCCAAGAGCGCCACCGACATGCGCCAGGAGTTCCACCTCTAGCCTCTCGTTGTTTGCAGGGCCGGCGTTACGCCCGCACCCTGCCCCGGGTGGCCTTCGCGTAATCTGGACAGGTAGCATCTGCTCGCCTGTCAGATGCCGCCGCCCGCGGCCTGCGGGCGTGTCACGGCGGGAAGCCGCTCAGGAACCCTTACGACTGGCTCCCGTCGCTGCCATCCCCGGGTATCGGCTGGGACGCATCGTCGTTCGCGCGGACAACCGTGTATCCGCCACTGCCGTCCGGCCCGAGGCGCCATCCCGTCGGCCAGACATGTTCATCGTCCGGTGACAGGACGCGTGATCTCGCGAAGTACAGGTTGTCGGGCAGGAAGATCGCCCCTCCGAAGTCGGCACGGCCCTCGAACGTGACTTGGTTGAAACTGGCCATGCGGCGGAACGTCGCTGCGATGAAGGAGGAGCCGCGGAAGGTGGCACCGTCGAACCAGGCATCACGGAAGGTCACCGCAGCGAACCCGGCCCCGCCCGTGAAGGTTGCCCCAAGGAACCAGGCGGCGTTGCGGATGGTCGTCTCCTCGAACGCGGCGACGCCGATAAAGGTGGCCCCTTCGAAGTTGACGTCAACGATCGTGCAGTTTTCGAGGTTGAAGTCGATGAGAGTTGCGTCGGCGAGATCGAGGCGGATCTCAGGCCAGAAACGTGGGCTAGGAGGGTTGGCGGAGCGCTGATCGGGGGTCCTGTCATCGCGGAGATGTTCCGCGAGGATCCTCTGCGCGGTAAGCCGCACCTGCCTTTCCTGCCGCCACGCGTCGCCGTCCCCGTCAGTCGTCGTCTCCGGCTGGGCGCCCTGCTCGCCCGGGTCCCCGGCGGCTTCCGGCTTGCTGATCGGCGCGGCTGAGAACGGCATGCGCAAGTAGGCACAGATGACGTCGACGATGGTCTGGCGGTGCGCGCGGTTGTCCTGGGCGAGTCGTTCCAGCGCGTATAGGCCGCCGAGCCGGACTGGGGCTTTGTCGTTGCCGAGCTGCTCGACTGCCTTGGTGTAGCTCGGTGATGCGCCGCTCGATCGCATCATGGTCGCTTGATTTAGTGGCGACCTCCTGGTGGTGCTGGCGGCGGAAGGCGAGGAAAAGCCCGGCGGCCGCCCCAACGGCGGCGCCTGCGGCGAGCCCGGTGCGGACGGCATCAAGCCGGGAGTTGGCGCGGTCGGTACCGGGTTTGGCGCCGCCGGCGATGGCCAGCAGCCAGATAATCACCCCAGCAGTGACGATCAGGACGGCGACGGCTGCAATCATCCATGACCAGGCCGGCATCGGCTGCCATGCTGTCAGGGAACCGTCCTGGGCCTGTCGCCTGCTAGGGAGTTTCATGGCGGACATCATCCCGCGGCAGTAATATCCCTCGCGGGCATTCGGGCTGGACTAGCCGCCGTCTGCGCGCTTCGCCCCTGGACGATTACCTCCTGACCCGTATCAGATGCGGTATGCGCTGGCCTGCGGTCCGTCACCGCGCGGCGCGCGGTCAGCGCGTCTCAGCTGGCGACGTCCGGCGCTCCTATGCCCGGCTGCTGGCCGACCGCGACCAAGTCACCCGCGACAGCCAGCGACGCTGCCAAGGCTCTTGATATCAACAAAGGGTTTTCCAGCAGGGCCACGTTGGCCCTGCCGTCCCAGAGTCATTCATCGCGGCATCATCGCCGCGATCGCGCGCCCGTCCGCGCCGCCGTCCTCGTTCCCCGCGGCGTCGGCTCGCCCGGCACGCCGTGGGGGTTCGCCCTGGCCCACGTCGTGCCGTCAACTGCCACTGACCCGGTACGCTTCACAGACCCATCCGGGCCCCGCGTTGAATTACCAACTCAGCGTGACGGAATGGATGCGCCCGCTGAAATGTCAGTAGCCCATGACATGATCGCGCCCGTGCGCAGACGTACCGTCGCATCGCTCGCTGCTGAGGCCACCTTCCGGGCCCGGCTGAAAGAACTCGGCGCGACCTTGCTAGAACCAGAATGGCTGGGTGCCCCGCAGAAGCACCGCGTACGGTGCCGGGAAGGGCACGAATGCCACCCGCGGCCGGATATGGTCCTGCGGGGAAGGGGTATCTGCATCACGTGTGCCGGGAAGGACCCGGCTGCCGCCGAGGCTGCGTTCCGCGCAAGGCTAGCCGAGCTCGGTGCTGAATTGCTCCAGCCGTACGTCAACAGCAAGACCGCCCATCATGTCCGCTGCGCTGTCGGTCATGAGTGTTACGCGCGGCCGAACGACGTCCAGCAGGGTGGCGGGGTCTGCGCCACCTGCTCCGATAGGGATCCAGTTGCCGCGGCGGCAGCATTTCGCTCTCGGGTTGCTGAGCGAGGCGCAATGGTCGTGGGCGAATACCGGAATGCCCACACCAGGGTTCATGTCCGGTGTTCGGCCGGTCACGATTGCTACCCGACACCGCATGACATCCAGCGTGGTGGCGGAATCTGCCGTACATGCGCTGGCAAGGACCCGGTCGTCGCCGAAGCCGCATTCCTCAAGCGGTTGACCGAACTTGGCGCGACGCCGCTATATGCCGAATGGCGCGGCACCAACCGCGGTCATCATGTCCGCTGCGCATGCGGGCGTGATTCCTATCCACGCCCGGCCGACGTGCGCAACGGTGATGGTATCTGCCGCGCCTGTGCCGGCAGAGACCCGGTGGCCGCAGAAGCCGGGTTCCGGGCCAGGCTCGCTGAACTTGGCGCGGAGCTGCTGGAGCCGTACAAGAAGAGCGGGACCCCGCATCATGTCCGCTGCGCCGCCGGTCATGATTGCTACCCCACGCCCGGGCAAGTGCGAGACGGCTGCGGGATCTGCAGCACCTGTTCCGGGCAGAACTCGGTTGTCGCCGAGGCGAACTTCCGGGATCGCCTCGCCGAACTCGGCGCTGTGCTGTTGGAGCCGTACATCAATAGCCAGACCAGGCATCACGTACGCTGCGTCGGCGGCCATGACCTGTATCTGCGGCCGACTGTCGTGCAGAAGGCGCGGGCGGTAGGCCGCGGAATCTGCGTAACCTGCGCCGCGAAGGGCTCGGCGGTTGCTGAGGCCAAGTTCCGGGCGCGCCTAGCGGAGCTAGGTGCAACGCTGTTGGAATCGGAATGGCTTGGCTCTGCCACTCCGCACCGCGTGAGGTGTGCGCAGGGGCACCTCAACCGACCGACGCCGGGCAATGTCGGCCAAGGTAGCGGGATCTGCCGCCTCTGCGCGGGCGCCGAGTGGGATGCGTTCTACGTGGTCACAGGTGGCGGGGTCGTCAAGTTCGGGATCACCACCGGTGAAGGGCGCCGCCGACTGGTCATCCACGCCGGCCAGGGCTATACCGAAGTCGTGCGCCTGGTGACCGGCCTGCCCGGCACGGTGGCGCTGGACGCGGAGAATGCCGTTAAGTCTGCGCTCGCCCTAGCGGGAGAGAAGCCCGTACGAGGCCGGGAGTATTTCGACGCCTCTTGCCTGGCCCTGATCCTCGACGTTGCGGACTCCTGGCTAGGGTCGGCCGATAAGCGGCCGACCCGATCGAGAACGCCGCAGTCGCTACCGTGGGGCTGCAAGAGGAACTGTTTGCCGCCTGACTCATCACGTCGCGCCGACCGTGCTGACCCATGGGGGTGGGGTGCATGGCATCGAAGCGGCAGGAGTGCAAGTGGGGTGCCGGGCTGAGGTCAGTGCCCCAGCTGCGTTCCCGCTCCACCTTATACGGGCCCGGGACCAGGCCGCCGGCTGTGCCAACCGCGTGCCAGAGGCTTGTATTTCAGCAGTTCAGCGCGTGGCAATCACATACCCGATGCGGTTGGGAGAGCCGCCAGACGCGGTGCTTCGTCAGCCCAATCGCTAGCCGATCATCTCAAGCACCGGCTGATCGTGCGCGAGGGCGGCCCAGTCCTTGGCCTCCCTCGCGGCGGGACTGCGCGACCACGCAGCCAGGGCGCGCCAGGGGCTCCGCGGCCTTCCGCTTGACCTGCGGTGCCGCGCCGCCGTGCACCCCGGCACAAACAGCCGCCCACGATCGCGGCTGGCTGTCCTCACGCGATCTTATGCAGCCGCGAATCCGCCAGGCCGAGGACGAGACTGAGAGGTAAGCCCGTCACGGAGAGCAACCCTACTCGTCGCGGGCCCGCGCGCGTAGCCGCCTAAGATCGGGGAGTCGAGCATCAGGACAGCGGTCGCGACTGCGTTCGAATTGGCATTTCTGCGCGGTCAGCGGTCAGGCTGGCGCACTTGAGTAGCGGCGTGGCGTGATGGAAGTCAGCCAGGCCTCGGGCCTGGCGCTTACTCAGGATGCGCCCCGGGGGTTGCTGCGTTCCGCCCGCGGCGCGATCGGCGCTTCGGCCGTGGCCGCCACAGTGGTTGCGGCTGGTTATCTGGGTCGGTCCTGGCCGGTCATTGCGTCACCGTGCGATGCCAGATGCGGGAGGCTCCGCTTGAGGCTGGGCGGTCGCTGGCCGTGCCGCAGGCTGCCAGTATGGCTGGCGGCATGTGCCTGCCTCCTCAGCACTCGCTGGCTTGGCCTGGGGCCGGGGACCGTCCGGGGCCCGGTGGGCCGGCGAAGGCCTGCGCGATCGCCATCCATTCGGTTGCGGCCGGGCCCTCGATGGCCAGGGCTAGATCGTCCCGGTGCCTGCGCTGGGTGACCAGCAGGCAGGAGTCGAGGGCCGGCCCGGTCACCCGGTCTTTGGCCTTCGCGGGACCCAGGTCCACACGGTGCCGTCCGGGGCGGTGAGTTCCACCCGCACCGGGACGGGCCGGGGGTGTCTTCCCGCGGATGGCGTAGTTGAAGGCTCGCGTACCCACGCCGAGGTGCGCGACGTGCCGGAGCCGCCCGGTCGGCTCGCGGGTGACGCCGAGGGCGTCGGCGATTCCTGCCCTGGCGCGCCGGGTACCTGGCGGAGGTGCTGTGAGCCGCGTGACGCTGGCCATGGGCGTAGGGAGCAGCGCGCATGTAGGCTCACTGGAGGGCCTGTGCCCGCGTCGGCCCGGCTGCGCCGGATGCGGGCAGCGGGACCCGGGGCCGGTGAAGGGACGATGAGGCCCGTGGCGGAGCAGGCCGTGCCGGGTTTCGGTGGGCTGCTGCGGCAGCTGCGCGCCGATGCCGGGCTGACCCAGGAGGAACTGGCGGAGGCGGCGAGCCTTTCCCCACGGTCGGTCAGTGACCTGGAGCGGGGGATTAACCTGACCGCCCGCAAGGACACGGCCCGGCTGCTGGCCGATGCGCTAGGCCTGGCCGGGCCGCAGCGGACGCTGCTCGAGGCGGCGGCGCGCGGGCACGCCCCGGCGGCGGGGGTGCTGGATCGGGGGCACGATGGGCAGATGGGGTTTCCCTCTGGCATGGTGACGTTGCTGTTCACCGATATCGAGGGCAGCATCGGGCTGTGGGAGTCCGACCGCGAGGCCATGGCGGAGGCGTCGGCTCGCCATAACCGCGTTGTCCGCGAGCAGATCGAAGTTGCAGGCGGTCAAGTCTTCAAGACGGTGGGGGAAGCGTTTCGCGCGGTGTTCGCCGACCCGTCCGCCGCGCTGGCGTCGGCGGCGGCCATCCAGCGGGTTGCCGGTACTGAGCCGTGGCCGCCCGGCTTGCCCATCCGGGTGCGCATAGTGCTGCATTCGGGGACCTGCCTGGAGCGCGACGGCGACTACTTCGGTCCGGTGGTGAACCGGGTCAACCGTCTGCTCGCCGTCGGCCACGGTGGTCAGGTCCTGGTGACCGGGGCGACGCACGAGTTGCTCGCCGACCGCCTGCCCGGCGGGATCGGGCTCCGGGATCTGGGCGAGCACCGCCTGAAGGACCTGGGCCGCGCGGAGCGGGTCTTCCAGGTGACCGGGCCGGGCCTGACCGAGCGGTTCGGCCCGTTGCGCTCGTTGGACGACCCGGCGCTACGCCACAACCTGCCCTCGCAGGCCACCAGTTTCGTGGGCCGGGCCGCCGAGCTCGCCGAGCTGCGGTCACTGGTGCGGGCCGGTTCCCGGCTGGTCACGATCGCCGGGCCGGGCGGGATCGGCAAGTCCCGTCTGGCCCTGCAGGTGGCGGCCGAGGCGCTGGATGGCGACGGTGATGGGGTGTGGCTCGTCGAGTTGGCGCCGGTCGCCGAACCCGAGCTGGTGGCCGGCACCGTCGCCGCCGTGCTCCATGTCCGCGGGGATCCGGGACGGCCCATGCTCAATACCCTGGTGGACGCGGTTGGCGACCGGTACCTGCTGGTGGTCCTCGACAACGCCGAGCACGTGCTCGGCGCGGTCGCCAAGCTGGCCGACGCCCTGATGCGGTCGTGCCCGCGGGCGTGTCTGCTGGTCACGAGCAGGGAGCCGCTGGGCGTCAGCGGGGAGCATGTCTTCCGGGTTCCCTCGCTCGCCGTCCCGCCCGCCGATCTAGCGGCCCCCGGCCCGCTAGCCGCTTTCGAGTCGGTGCAGCTGTTCGCGGAGCGCGCCGTGATGTACCGGCAGGGCTTCGCCCTCGACCAAGCCAACGCCGCGGCGGTGGCGGCAGTCTGTGTCCGCCTCGACGGGATTCCGCTGGCGATTGAGCTTGCCGCGGCCCGGCTGGGTTCGCTGTCGGTGCCGGAGATCAGCTCCCGGCTCGATCAGCGGTTCCGGCTGCTGACCGGGGGAAGCCGGACCGCCCTGGCTCGCCATCAGACCCTCCGCGCCCTGATCGACTGGTCCTACGACTTGCTCAACCCCGGGGAACAGCTGGTCCTGGACCGGCTTTCTGTCTTTGCCGGGGGCTGGACCCTGGCGGCCGCCGAAGCGGTCACCTCGGCCGGTGACGCGGGAGAATGGCAGGTGCTGGACCATCTGGCGACCTTGGTGGACAAGAGCCTGGTCCAGGCCGAAGAGATGCACGGCTCGACCCGCTACCGGCTGCTGGAAACGGTCCGCCACTATGCCGCCGAACGCCTCGCCCGGCGGACCGGCTCCGAGCTGGACGAAACCCGCGGCGCTCACCGCGATCACTACCTGGCCCTGGTCCAGACCGCCGGGCAGCACCTGCGCGGCCCGGACGAGGCCGCCTGGCTGGACCGGCTCGAGGTCGAGTTCGACAACATCCGCCCCGCACTGGCGTTCAGCCTCGCCGATCCCGATAGTGCCGAGCCCGGGCTGCGCCTGGCGGTCGGGCTGCGCTGGTTCTGCCAGCTACGCGAGCACAGCGGCGAAGTCCTCGAGGCGCTCGACGCCCTGCTCGACCGGCCCGACGCCCGCCTGCCCACCCGCACCCGGGCCCAGGCCCTCACCGCGAGCTCCCACCTGCTCAATCACTTCGGCGACGATTCGACCATCCCGGCGCTAGCCGGCGAGGCCATCAAGATCGGCCGCGACCTCGGCGATGCCGCCGTCACCGCCGACGCCCTGTCCCAGATGTGCTGGTTCATGTTGGAGCGTGGCGATCTGCCGGCCGCACTGGCTCAGATCGACGAAGCGGTCGAGCTGGCCCGGACAACCGGAGATCCCCGGCTGATGGCTGACCTTCTCGGTCGTCGGGCGGCGTTCAAGGGTGAAGCGGGTGATCTCGACGCCGCCCTCGCCGACAATGAGGAAGGCCTCACCCTGTCACGGGCCGCCGGAGATAGCTACCGGCTCGCCATCACGCTGGCCAACATCGGCGTCTACGAGCTCGCCGCCGGGGAGCTCGGGCCGGCCCGCGTGCACCTTCGTGAGGCGAGCACCCTGGCTGACCACCTTGGCTACCGGAACATGTCCGTCGGCTTGTGGCAGAACCTGGGCCTGGTAGAACTCACCGACGGCCATCCCCGCGACGCCCGCCGCCTCTTCCTCAACAGCCTGGATGTGGCCCGGACCACCGGTACCAAGTCTGCTTATTTTCAAGGCGCGCTCCTGGGTCTGGCCCTGACGGTCGGCGCGGACGGCGACCCCGCCGTCGCCGCCACCCTGCACGGCGTCGCTGACGAGCACTACGAGCGCGCCGGACGGGTTTTCGAGGCCTCCGGAGCGAGGCTGCGCGACCGCGATCATGCCCATCTGCGCGCCACGCTGGGTGATGCCGCGTTCGAGTCCGCCTACCGTCGCGGCCGGACGCTCAGCGAAGCCGACGCTATCGCCCTGGCCACCACAGCAGCCGAGCCCGATCCTGAGGTTGCGTCCACCGTCACCGCTCCCGCGGCCGACCAGCCGTCGGCGGACACTTCAGCTGGTCTGCTGTCGGAACGAGAGCGGGAAATCGTGGCGCTGCTGGCCGGCGGGGCGACCGACGCCCAGATCGCCGGGCGGCTGTTCCTGTCGGTCAACACGGTGCGATCGCATCTGGAGCGGATCCGGGACAAGACCGGCGCCCGCCGGCGCCCAGAACTGATCCGCTACGCCATCCAGGCCGGCATCGAAGCGGTCACCCCTTCCAGCTGAGGGCTGACTCCTCCCTGACCCGACGCAATCCGCCTCCGCAGGGTGAATGGGCCGTTCGGCCCACACTTGGCGGGCTCGATGGGCCGCCCGGCCCCTGCTGTCAGGGGTCGGGCCGGGCTTACGGTGGGTCCACTGTTCCGCCGCCGAGGCGGAGACCCGTACCTCGGTATATACCCACGGACCGTAACGGCGTTCTGAGCCCGGCCCGACCCTACGAAAGGCAATCACCATGTCCCCAATGCGACTGATCCGCAACTGGCTTGCTGTTATCGCCGTCCTCAGCGCCGCGCTGGCGCTGGGCGGCGCGTCCGCAGCGAGTGCCACCGCCCACGCCGCCCAGACCGAGCCCAAGAACCTGTACCCCTACGTCGGCAACGGCAACCTCGTCCCCCAAGCGGCGACCAGCCTGCCCACGCCGACCCGCATCGTGCTCTTCAAGGGCGGCGGCAACGCCACCCCGGTCGGCCCGGCGGTCCAGCCGGCCGGCAAGTGGACCGTCTCCACCGCGCCCGCGAAGATCACCACCACGAACTACGGCACGCTGGTGGAGGACACCAGCCTGGGGCCCATCGGCGATTGCACCGCCCAGTGCGGCGAGTGGTGGTACGACCCCCGGCCCAGCGCGGTGCAACTGCAGGAGTTCTACTGGGACCAGACGAACGGCATGCAGGTGCTGGCCACGAACCTGGTCCCGGCGCTGGCCAACAACAACGAGTGGGCCTCCCTCGGCAACGGCACCTACACGCCCCTGTGCCTGTCGTGGCTGGTGACGGCAAGCAACAATACCTACACGCTGTACTACATCAAGCTGAGCCTGACCACCCACAAGTGGTCGAAGATCAGCCTGGCCGAACTGAGCACCTGCTAGGCCGCCCGCCGGGCTGAGACAAGACCGTGATGGGTGCAGCCGGGCGCGATACGTGGAGCAAAACTGAGGTCCGGAAGTTCATCGCGGTGACGTCACGCGACCGGCTGCACGCAGCGTGGCGGCTGTCGCTCTACCGCCTACGGCGGGGCGAGGTGCTGGGCCTGCGCTGGTCGGACATCGACCCGCGCAGGCACCAGCTCGCCGGCAGCGTGACAGCCGACACTGCCTATCAAGCCGGACTGGCCACCCTCGGCTGGCACCAAGGCGGCGAGTACCTGATCACCGACGAGCTGAGCATGCCAGTCCACCCCGAGTGGGTACTCCGATGAGTTCGGGCGGCTGCTTAAGCGGGCGGGGCTGTGCCGGATCACGCTGCACGGCTCCCGGCACACAACCCTGACGCTGATGGACCATGCGGGCGTGCCCATCTCCATCGTCAGCAAGTGGGCGGGGCACTACGACGCCGCGTTCACCCAGCGCACCTACGTCCACGCGTGCGACCCCGACCTGGACCAAGGCTGCCGAGCATCTGATCGCCGCTGAGATGGGAAACGTCCTGCCTACTCGTCACCCCAGCCTGTCGTCTTGGCCTCCAGCGCCCGGATCTCACCCTCGACGAACTCGGCCTGGCTGCACTCCGGTTCCGGTTCCTGCTTCCAGCCCGGCACGACCACGATGTGCTCGCGGTACGTGTCCCGCGCCCTGATCTTGTCTTCCCAGCTGAGCCCGAGCGTGTTCAGCGCCGCGTCCAGGGCAGCGACCAGCATGTCGACGGTGCGCTCACGGACGCCGATCAGGCGGTTGTCGATGTCCAACCGCGCCATCCCGATCAGGACGGATGCGCACCTGTCGATCGCCCTTTCAAACAACTGGATCTCCGCGCGCAGCTGCTCGGCGCCCTTGGCGTCCTGGTACCTGATGCTGGTGAGCTCATTCACCTTCTCGCCCATGCGGTCCTTCCACGCGATCGCCTGCCCGGCGAGGCGGGCGAGCTCGGCGAGGTGGTCGTCGACCGGGGGCACATTCAAGCGAGCCAGCTCGGCGGCGGCCTGCTGCTGCAGCCTGGCCTCGGCGATGGCAGGCTGCGCCCTCTTGCCGAAGTGCATCCTGCACCGGTCAGAGCCAGCGACCGGCGGGCCGTGGCACTGGCCGCGGCCGCGGCTGCGGGGGATCACGCACTCGTGCCGCTGGTGCTCCTCACACCACCATCCACGGCCTGGGACTTGCATGGGGTCACCGGCTCTCTAGGGGCTGCATGGGGCAAGCGTACGGGAAGGCCCCGGGGTCTAGGCGTCGTCGTCGCGGCGCAGCCGGTTCCGCATCTGCTGGACTGAGCCTGCGGTCCGCCCGATCATGAGCGCGGCTTCCCGAGCCGTGAGGTCGGCGCGGGCGGCGATGTCCATTTCGGGACCGGTCCAGGGCTGGCCTCTGCGGGTGGCTTGCTCCAGGGTCTCGGCTTGCCCTTTGGCCCACCTGCCCAGCGCTTCGGCCCGGTTGCGGGCGCGGTTGGCCTGGTAGCGGTCGCGTTTCTGTTCGATGTAGCGGTCGTGGTTGGCGGCGGCCCACCGGCGTGTTTCGGCGGCCGTGCATTCGCGGCAGTGCTGGCGCAGGCCGTCCCAGCTTGACCGATGGCGGCCGAACCGGTTGAGGGGCAAGGGGTTCGGGCCGGTGTGGCCGGGGTCCGTGCACCATTTCGTGGTGGGCACCATCACGGCGTGGTCCTTCCGTCGGTGTCTTCCCGGGTGACGTGCTCGAGGCACATGAACGGGCCGCCGCGTACGGAGCGATGAGCTGGCCGGCGAGGACCCAGCAGCCGCATCTGGGGCAGCGGCCCGAGCGCCGGGCCTTGCGGACCCGGACGCGCTTAGGCGCGCTCATGCGGCCGTGTCCTCCCCGTGGTCGGTGAACCCGGCATCGATGAGCGACTGGTGGAGCGGCTCGCCGCAGATGGTGCAAACGACAGCGCGGGGGGATTCCAACGTTTTTGGCACACCCTCTATCCAGGTGATCCACGACCGCGCCTGGCCGCTCAGCTCCCACTGGTCGGCATGACCCTGACCTGCAAACATGCGGTTAATCACGTGGTGGGCTGCAAGGTCTTCCAGGGCCCGCAGGACGGTCCGCTTGGGGTGTGCCAACGCGATGCGGATGGTGCTCGTGTCGGTCGGGCCATCCTGGCGGGCGAGGTAGCGGATGAGCGCTCCGCGTAGCTTGGGGATGGAGTCGAGGGCGCACCTGGTGACGACCTCCCAGGACTCGGGATGGTCGAGGCCGAGGACGCCGCAGGCGCGCCAGAGCTGGCCCAGTTGCTTGATGATGCGAGTCGGTGCCTCGGGGTCGCCGACGAGCTCGACTTCACCGGCCCAGTCGCGGTGCACGCGCGAGCGGGCCAGGGATACCAAGGCGGCGAGGCCGATCAGCTGTTCTCGGTCGCTCAGGATGTCCATGTTGGCGTCGTTCACGGTGGCCATCGGCGGGCTGGGAAAACCCCGCCCGGTGGTGGCCGGGCGGGGTTTTGGCGGTCGGGGTGGCGGCGTGGCGGTCAGTCTGTCGCTGCTTCCTCGGTGATCGCGGTGCGGGCTGAGGATTCGTCGACGATGGTCTTGGCGGTGGTGTAGGCGGCGAGCAGGGCGGTGATGGCGAGCCGGTTGATGGCGCGGGGCATTCCGCGGGCGTGGCCGTGGATGGCGCGGACGGCGTCGTCGGAGAACAGGGTGTCGGTCCGCCCGGCTAGTGCCAGGTGGGCGCGGAGGTACCCGGCGGCCTCGGCCAGGTGCACTCGGGCAAGCCGGTGGACGACCGCCGCGCGAAGTTCGGCGACCACCTCGACCGGCGCCTGCGCTGGTGGGAGTCCGAGCACGAGATCATGCCGTCTACGCTGGCCAGCTACCGCGAGGCGATCGGCCTCTACCTCAAGCCCGCGTTCGCGCACCTCAAGGTCGCCGACCTGCGGGAAGCCGACTTCCGGGACCTGGCCGCCGCGATGCGCAAGATCAACCGGGCCGAGGCGGACGAGGACCGCTCCGACCTGATGCGCCGGCTGCTCGCCGCACGGGCCGTGCGGGACGGCAAGCGGTACTCGACCAGGCCGCTGACGGATGCCCGGATCAAGCGGGTGCTGGCCGTGGCGTCCTCGTCGCTGGCCGACCTGGTGCCGCACGTGCTCGCGGTCAACCCGGCCGCCGGCATGGGCAAGAAGATGGGGAAGGGCCGCAAGGTCAAGCCGCTGCTGTGGACCGCGCCGCGTATCGAGCGGTGGCGGGAGACGGGCCAGGTTCCCGGCCGGGTGATGGTCTGGAGCCGGGATGACTGCGGCGCGTTCCTCGACGGCATCGAGGACGACCGGCTGTACGCCCTGTACCACCTGGCTGCGTACTACGGGCTGCGCCGGTCGGAGCTGTGCGGGCTGTGCTGGGCTGACGTCGACCTCGCGGGCCGCCGCGTCCACGTCCGGCAAGCCCAGGTCGATGACGAGCTCGACTCCACCAAGAGCGAAGACTCCGACCGGATCGTCACCATCGACCCGGGCACGGCCGACGCCCTGCGGGCGTGGCGGAAGGCCCAGCTCGCCGAGCGCATCGCGTGGGCTGGCGTGTGGCAGGACACCGGCCGCGTGTTCACCCGCGAGGACGGCACGCCGCTGCGGCCCGGCGCCGTCTCCGAGCACTTCGGCACTGCGGTGGCGCGGCTCGGCCTGCCGCCGGTCAGGTTCCACGACCTGCGGCACGGCGCGGCCACGATGCTGCTCGCCGCCGGCCAGCCTCCGAAGGTCATCAGCGAGACGCTAGGGCACAGCACGGTGGCGTTCACCATGGACGTCTACACCGAGGTGGCCACCGAGCTGGCCGAGGCCGCGGCCGTCGCTATCGCCGCGTTCATCCCGCGCCGTGCCAGGACTGTGCCAAACGGAGCCGTAAATGATCACTGACATGAAGGCAGGCACCTCGCCTGCCCTGCGAAGTGCCTGGTCACTTGCGGAGGATCGGGGATTTGAACCCCGGAGGGCCGTGAAGCCCAACCGCATTAGCAGTGCGGCGCCATAGACCGGACTAGGCGAATCCTCCACCCGCACGATCGGTGCGGTGGGCCATAGCGTACCGGCAGCGACCCAGGCCGGGCAAAGCAATCCCCAGTGTCAGCGGACCTCGATGATCTCGTAGTCGCCGTTGGCGTAGGCCTCACGCATGATGCGCTTGGAGAACTTGCCCACGCTGGTCTTGGGGACTTCGGAGATGAAGCACCAGCGCTCGGGAAGCTGCCAGCGCGGGACCTGCTCGGCCATGAAGGCCCGCAGCTTTTCCACGGTGACCTCGGCACCAGGCCGCAGGACCACTGCCGCGAGAGGGCGCTCTCCCCACTTCTCGTCGGTGACCCCGATCACCGCCGCCTCGGCCACGTCGGGATGGGCCATCAGGATGTTCTCCAGCTCCATGGAGGATATCCATTCACCGCCTGACTTGATCACGTCCTTGGCCCGGTCGGTCAGCTGGATGAAGCCGTGCTCATCCAGCGTCCCTACGTCTCCGGTCCGCAGCCACCCGTCGTGGAACTTGGCCTGGTCGTCGTCCTTGTGATACGAGCCGGTTATCCAGGGACCCCGCACCTCGATCTCGCCCACTGCCTGGCCGTCATTGGGCAGTATCGCGCCGCCGTCGCCGGCCAGCCGCCCCTCCACCGCGCAGAACAGGCGGCCCTGGCTGTCTCGGTACCGCCACTCCTCTTCCTTGGTCAGGTCGGGCGGCGGGTTGGCCACGCTGCCCAGAGGCGAGGTTTCCGTCATGCCCCAGGCCTGCAGCAGCCGGACTCCGAGCTCGGACTCGAATCTGACCTGCATGGCGTGCGCCACTGCGGAGCCGCCGGCGATCACTAGGCGCAGCGAAGACAGGTCACCGCCTTCGTCCCGCATGTGCGCCAGGACGCCGGCCCAGATGGTAGGCACCCCGCCGGCCAGGGTGACGTGCTCGTCGCCAATGAGCCGCACCAGCGTGGCCGGCTGCATGTGCCGGTCCGGCAGGATCAGGGCGGCACCGGACAGCAGGCTGGCGTAGGCCAGGCCCCACGCGTTGGCGTGGAACATGGGCACGACGGGCAGCACGCGGTCCCGCTGGCTGAGGGCGAAGGCGTTGCCGAGGCAGGCGCCCATCGAGTGCAGGTAGGCGGACCGGTGGCTGTAGACGACGCCCTTCGGGTGCCCCGTGGTCCCGCTGGTGTAACACATCGCCGCAGCCGAGAACTCATCGAGCGCGGGCCAGTCGAACGAGTCGGGCTCAGCGTCCAGCAGTCCCTCGTAGGAATGCACGCTCACGCCGGAGAGCTCATCTGCCCCCGGCATCTCGGCAGGCGGCGCCCCGGACACGATCACGTGCTTGACGGTCGGCGCGTCCGGCAGGACCTCGGCGAACCTGGACAGCAGCGAGGCGTCCACGATCACGGCGTAATCCTCGGCGTGGGTGGCGATATAACCGACCTCGGCCGGGGCGAGCCGGATGTTCAGCGTGTGCAGGACCGCACCCATCGACGGCACCGCCAGGTAGGCCTCGAGGTGCTCGGCATTGTTCCACATGTAGGTGCCAACCCGCTGGTCGGCGTCGACCCCTAGCCGCCGCAGCGCGCTCGCCAGCCGCGCCGCCCGGCGCCCTGCCACGGCGTACGTACGACGCCTGGTTCCGTCTTCGGTGCAGGTGACAACCTCGCGATCACCGAAGATCGACGTTCCGTAGCGCATGATCGAGGTGATCGTCAGCGGGATATCCATCATCGTACTGCGCACCGAGCTACCTCCTACGGGTGGCTGACCTGCATACCTGATAGTGCCACGAGCCGGGCGGCTCGCAGTAGACCCACCGCTCCGCCGTCGGCGTTTAGGCGGGCTGCGACCGCAGGAACTTGCCGAAGTGCGGCACCGTGAACGCGATCAGGCCACGTTCCGAGCTGTAGATCAGGCCCTTCTTGATCAGCGCGTCGCGGGCAGGCGACAGGCTCGACGGCTTGCGGCTGAGTTCGTCGGCCACGACCGAGGTCGGCACCGGCTCGTCCCCGGTCGCCGCCATAGCCCGCATGTACTCGCGTTCGGCGGGGGTGGCCCGCTCATACCGGCTGCCGAAGAAACCGACGGCCAGTTCCCCCTCCGCCTCGGGCGCAGCCACGCCGACATCAGCGGCCGTCACCGGGCTCGCCGCGGCCACATCCCAGGTGACCTTGCCGTAGGCCTGCACGAAATAGGGATAACCCTCAGCCGCGGCATACAGTGCATCCAGCGCGTCGGTGGTGAAGGTCACGCCTTCGCGCAGAGCCGGGGCCAACAGCGCGAGATCGGCGGCCTCCCGGTCCAGGCGGTCAATCCTTGCGTACCTGAACAACCGCTCCGAGTAGCTCTTGCTCGCCGAGAGCACCGAAGGCAGGTGCGGCAGCCCTGCCCCCACCACGATGAGCGGGCCACCGGTCTGCGACAACTCATGGCACGCCGTGCAGAGCGCCGATACATCCGCCGCGGGCACGTCCTGCATCTCATCGACGAACAGGGCGATCCCCACGCCGAGGTCGGCGGAGACCGATGCGGCCTCGGCGAATAGTTCGGTCAGGTCGACCTCCAGGTCGCCGGAATCGGCGCGGCCGCGCTGGGCGGGCACGTCGAGGCCCAGCGTGACCGTGACAGAAGATCCCTTGGGTGCCATCGGGTCGCGGAGCGCGAACGCCTTGAGGACGCCGAGGAAGTACTCAACCCGGTCCGGCGCCCGGTGTCGGGGCGCGAGTTCCCGCACCGCCATGTGCAGCGCGCCGGCCACCGGCCGCCGGATCGACTGATCCGGCCTGGCCTCGATCTTCCCGGTGCCCCACAGCCGCTGCAGGGCCATGGACCTGAACGTGTTCAGCAGCACCGTCTTGCCGACGCCACGCAACCCGGTGAGCACCATGCTTCGTTCCGGGCGCCCGCGGGCTACCCGCTCGATTACCACCTCGAACTGGCCGATTTCACGGTCACGCCCGGTGAGCTCGGGCGGCCGCTGCCCCGCGCCAGGAGCGTAAGGATTGCGCACCGGATCCATGGCATCGGACTCTATGGCCAGATCTAGCCCGCACCCTAGATTTGCCTAGAAAGCGCTATCGGCGTGTCGCGGCTCAGCGCTCGTGCTGCTTGTTGAGCCGGGCGAGGTACTCGTTGTAGGCGGCCAGATGCTGGTCATCGTCCACACTGTCGGCCGGGGCCGCTCGGTGCGGCGTATCGCCCCGTGCGTTCGCATGCGGCGGAGCGCTGACCATCGTGGCGAAATTCGTCCGGCGCGCGGCCTCGAGCCAGCCGAGCCCGCCGTCGCTGCGCACCTCCCGGCTCCAGGCGAAGAACACCGTCATCATGATGGCGAACATGAGGCCGGACCCGCCGACCCACATCACCGCGCCGCCGATATGCACGTCACTCAGCGGACTTGGCGCCCAGGCCGGGCGCGCCTGCGCCAGGGCAGGAAACGGGTTACTGCCTTCAGAGCCGAGCACCAGGCCGGTGAAGGCGTCCACCGGCATGGCCAGGAAGAGCAGGAAGATCCGGGTCGGGTAGGAGACCCGCCACCGGATCGGCTCCCGCCCCAGCAGGGGCAGGAAATACAGGTAACCGGCGACCAGGTACAGAACGTGCTCGGCATTGTGCACGGCCTCGTTGGACATCACGGTGTTCATGAAGCCGGTCAGGTGCGTACCCACGATCACGGCGACATAGAGCGCCACCGTGAACGGGGGCCAGGTGAGCCAGCTGACCACACGCGAGCGGAGGAATTTCTTCGTCCAGGTGTGCAGGGGGTTCCGGCTGGCGTGCAGCAGGAGCGTGGCTGGCTGGCCGAGAACCAGCATCGGCGGCGCGACCATCAGCAGCAGCAGGTGCTGCACCATGTGGTCCCAGAACAGCACGTCGTCGTAGCTGCCGATGCCGCTCTCGGTCGCGATCACGACCACGCCGAGCCCGCCCAGGAACAACGCGGTACGCCACAGCGGCCACGGGCGGGCCGGATGACGTCGCCGCACCCGCAGCACGCCCCATAGGTACAGGCCTGCCGCCACGGCGGCAAACCCGGTCACCACAGGCGCGAACTGCCAGAGGCCGACGAGTTCGGCCAGGCTGACCGCGGGCAGCGCCTGACTTCCCATGCCGCCGAGACTACTAGCCCGCGACCTGGTCCAGCGGCCGGGCCGCCCCGCCCATCAGCCATTGGAGCTGCTGGCGGCGCTCCCCCGATGCACGCCGCCAGCTCAGGACCTGGCGGGCGACGAATGCCGGCCAGAACAGCGGGGGCACCAAGATTGCGGCTGAGGCCACGGTGCCCGCCGCGGCGGCGACATAACCGACCGTGGCTGCCACGGTGAAGACCAGGTACAACCGCAGCACCCAGGTCCAGCCCCTGGTCAGCCGCCCGTCCCGGAAGAACAGGATGATCAGCCCGAAGCAGAAGATCAGCGGCAGGCCGATGGAGTCCCTGCCGACCACCGCGATCTTGCCCAGCGGCAGCTGGCCGTGGTGCACGCGGTAGTCCAGCACCGCGTACAGCCCGCTATCCAGCACGGCAAAGAAGCCCACCGCCGCGCCGAGCAGGAGCCAGCCCTCGGGGTTCCGGGGCTGCCGCCGGGCCACCAGCATCCCCACCAAACCGCAGGCCAGCCCGGCCGCCGCGGCAGCACCGTCGCGGGAGAGCTGCAGGTCGCGGGTGAGAGAGGTCAGCAGGACCCAGGCGGCCATGAGCACCAGGCCGAGCGCGCCGAGGACCGCGACCGTCACAAAGACCAGCCGGAAGCGGCTCTTGGTGAACGCAGTTGCCCCGAGTGCCTGGCCGCCCGCTGGCTGCACCTCCGTCACGGAGCACACGCTACGCCCGGATCGTTCCGGCAGCGTTACGGGTGAGCACGGCACCCCGGAGCCAGGCCGATCGCTGCGCCGCGTCTACAGTGCGTCTATGGACCATGCCGAGGCCGTGCCGGAACTGGCTGTACCCGCCGACGTGCCCAGCCTGGTGGTCACGTGTGCCGCTGCCTTTAACGACGACGCCATGATCCGCTGGCCCATGCCCGAGGCGACCCCGGCGATGCTGCAGGAGCTATTCCGGGTGATCCTGGAACCCTACGTCGAGTTCGGCGTCTTGTGGAAGATCGGCGGCTGCGACGGCGGGCAGCGTGGCTGCCGCCGGGGGTAGCCGGGCGGTTCGACGAGATCGAGCAGTCCGCCCGGGCGGCCATCAACCCGCTGACCGATGACGGCGGCGTCCGCTACGCGATGTTCTGGGACTGGCTGGGCGCTCACTTGCCCGGCGGGCCCTGCTGGTTCCTGGACCTGGTCGCGGTCGCACCGGCCGCGCAGGGGCGAGGACGTGGCCGCAGGCTCGTGATGCATGGCCTTGACCTGGCCCGGGCGGACGGGTGCCCCGCCTTCCTGGAGACCAGCACGCCGCGCAACGTCCCGTTCTATCAGTCCCTCGGCTTCCAGATCGTCGATGAGCAACGAGCTCCCGATGGCGGGCCCATGATCTGGTTCATGCAGACCCCGCGCTTACCAGGGCAGGTGCCGCAGAGACTCATGCAAGATCATCCCGTATATATCTCGCGTCCGAGCGCCACGCCCAGTCGGTCGCGAGCTCGCCGCCTATCTGGCGGAGCCATTTCGCTGATCTGGGGGCGGGAAGTCGGCGTGCCGGTGCATGAGCTTCCAGTCCCCGGACACTGAGCGGGCCATCCCGGATTCCTGGCCTTGCCGGGGCTTGCAGCGTCTTGCTCCTGTCGTTGTGACCGGTGGTCAAGGTCAAGAGCCGTCTGTATCCCCCTGCTCGCGCTGCCGGTGGTACCCCCAGAGGGCCTCGGCGTCGTTTGGGCTGCGCGGCAGGAGCATGAGACGTTCGTGCTTCGGGTCTTCCAGCAGGGCCATCACGGCTTCGGCAATACCACGGCTCTCATCGGGAAAGCCTCGGAGCCGTTGCGATGCCTCCGCGATGACCTGCTCAAGTGCTTCCATCGAAGGCCGCCCCGCGATCTGCCCGGAGATGAAGACCTTGACCGCCAAGTCACGTCCCGCCAGCTGGAGCTCATGATGCTCGCCCGGCGAGGCATGCCTTTCGGCCCCTTCCATGTCTCGTCCACGAGCCGGTCCAGTTCAAGCCTTGCCCTTTCCAGGTCGAACCCGTCACCGGCCCAGTGCTTCCTGATTACTGAGGACATGGAGGCCCACCGCCAATCACGCTGTTCTACCTATTGACGGCCGAGCCAGGAATGCCTGTCAACCTCATCTCGGCACGGCCCCGGCGCCGGTACGCCAGATCTGGCCGAGTGCCCCAATTCAAGAGCGGAGGGCGTGGTCCTCAGCGGGCGGCGGACCGCCGGTTCAACCGCGCCCGCTACGACGCCGTCCAGCATTGGCGTCTGTACCCGGGGTCGTCCTACCAGTTCGTGAGAAGCCGTGAGAGACCGCTGTCTCTACGGGTGGCAGCGACGCTGTGTCGTCGCGTCGGCGCGAATATCGGTCGCCGACGCCAGATGGCACGTATTACCGTCATTCCAGGTGACAGGGATGACCGGTCACTTAGGAGGACGGATGGAAAAAGCCGCGACCGGCCGGATCGAGCAGCAGGTCAAGTCGGCCTTTCCCGAAGGCGCGATCGCGCGGGTTCAAGTCCTGCAGTACGGCGATGATCCAGAGGTCGAGCCGGGACAAACCGCGATGCGGGTCTTCTTCGACTGGCCAGGTCGATCGGACGGCAAGGACGCCGACCCTAAGACCGTCCACGCCTTCCTAGTAGGCAACGAGGCGGCGCTCGGCGTGCTGCGTAATCAGCTGCCCAGCGCTATCAGGTGGGTCGAGTTCCGCCCGGAGAACCCTGCCGGTGCGGCCGGCCCTCATGGCCTGGCCTACAGGATCACAGACCGCGGACCGCGAGCTGCGCCGCCGGACGACGGGCTGGAGGATTTCACTCCGGTGATGACCCGGCTCGGCCCCGTGGATTTGGCGACCCTGGACAGTCTGATCACAGCGGGCATCGTGAACAGCCGTACCGATGGCGTGCGCTGGGCCTTGGGCCGCATCCGTGAAGACCCGGCCTATGCCCAGCTCCATAGCAGACCTTCTAACCCGTAAATAGGTACAGCTGATGCTGTTGAGGCTGACGTGGCATTTACACGCCGGTACGGCGCCGCGCCAGAGGTACCAAGGGCTGATCCGTAGCTCCACGTGCGGGCATCCGGCCCCGTTCAGACTAGTTCGTGACCTCGGATGCTTCCCTGCACCACATCGGCATCGGCCGCACCCACGCCCGGACCCACATCATCATGCTCATCCGCGACCTGCACATCCGCGTCATCAACGCCGCCACCGGCGAACTGCTCCGCGGCCTGATCCTCGACCCCACCAGGGACTACCAGCCCACCGGCCAACCCCCGGGCCCAAACCGAAAACACCGCGCCCTAACGCAGGTTCGCGGTGTCCTCTATGTCTTGAGACATCACAGAGCGGAGGGCGTGGGATTCGAACCCACGGTGACTGTCACCAGCCACAATGGTTTTCAAGACCATCGCCATCGGCCACTAGGCGAGCCCTCCTGTGCGAACCAGCCTAGGGTAACGCGGAACGGTACGTCAGCCTGCGCGGCCAGGCCAGCCCGTCGCCCACGATCGCGGCCAGGGTTAGGTACGCGTCGGCCGTCTCGGCACTGAGCAGCTCGAGCTCGACCTCGGCGCCTTCTTCCAGGTGCGCGTCGTAAGGGATGCGGATCACGGCCCGGCAGCGCGCAGCGAAGTGCCGTTCGAGGCGGTCCAGGTCCACGGTGCTCTTGCTCTTCGGGCGGATAGTGGAGAGCACGACGACGCCGTTGCGTACCAGGTCGCCGCAGTAGTGCGCCTCCAGCCAGTCGAGGGTCGCGCTGGCGCTCCGGGCGCCGTCCACCGACGGCGAGCTGACCACAACGATCTGGTCGGCCAGCTGGAGCACGCCGGACATGGCCGAGTGCAGCAGGCCGGTTCCGCAATCGGTGAGGCAGATCGAGTAGAAGTGTTCCAGCATCCCCGCCACGTCGCAGTAGTCGTCGGCGTCGAAGGCGACGGACACGGCAGGATCGCGGTCGGAGGCGAGCACCTCGAGTCGGCTCGGGGCCTGAGAGGTGAACGCCCGTACGTCGGCGTAGCGGCGGATCTGGTCGCGCTCGTTCAGCACATCCCTGATCGTCGCGGCGGTCTCCAGGCGGACCTTGTCCGACAGCGTGCCGCGATCGGGGTTGGCGTCGACGGCAATGACCCGGTCCCCTCGCAGCGTCGCGAACGTCGCTCCGAGCCCGACGGCCGTCGTGGTCTTGCCCACGCCTCCCTTGAGGCTCAGCACGGCCACCCGATGGTGGCCGCCGGCCACCGGGGTCCTGACCCGGTTGATGAGATCACGGCGGCGCATCTCGGCCGAGGATTCGCCGCGCCGCAGCAGGCCGCCGGTCATCCGGGACAGGCCGCGACGCCAGCCCGACCCGGCGCCTTGGCGCTTGCCGTTCAGCAGGGACTCGGCGGTCAGGCTGTCGGAGGCCTGAAGCTCGTACCCGAATTCGGCGGGCGGCGGCATCGGGGCGGGGCCCATCCGCTGCCGCGGTATTCTCCCGGCCGCCGCAGACGGCATTCTGCCCGGCGCAGCGTGGCCCGGCCACGCCCCGGCCTCACCCGGTGCCCCCTCGCCCAGCGCCTCCTCGGGCAGCGGTTCCATCGGCGGCACTGCATCGGCATCGCGCTCGTACCCGGGGTCCTGCGCATACACCAGGCCCGGAGCAGGCCCGGAGTGGTGCCGGTTCCACGTGTGCTGCGGATACTCCGGTTCTGGCCGGTAGCCCGAGTCCGGCACGTAGCCAGGTCCCGCCGGGTAACCGGGTTCCCCAGGACCTGGGTGATCTGCCGGGATCGGAGCGTACCCGGGTCCGCGCGGATACTCCGGTGCCCACGGGTACCCGGATCCCGCGGCGCGGCCAGGGCCCCGCGGATACTCCGGCTCCGGGGGACAGAAGGACGCCTGCGGGAACGCCGCGTCGTCGGCTTCTTGCTGGGCTGGTTCGGGCCAGTCCGCCCGCGGCAGGAAGGGCCCGGGGTCGTCCGCCCCGTGAATCTCGGCCGAGCCCTCCGGATCATCCAGCAGCCCGGAACCGGCCGGGTCCGGATCACCGGCCCGGTCGCCGCCCTCGGCGTCGAAAGCGGTGTCGCGGCGCGCGCCTTCGCCGAACATCTGGGGCGTATCGTTATTCGTGGTCACGAGTCGTCCACCTCGGTCCTCATGGGTGGCGCATGCGGTCGGGGTTCGTGCGTCAATCCGAGCGTAAGGCAATTCCGGCCCGATTTCGATACCCAGTGCACATGTTTGGTAGCACTGAGTTGCCACATCCCTCGCGAACGGAGGAGACGCGCATGCGCGCCGTCGTCATCACCGAACCCGGTGAACCCGAAGTCCTGCACTGGCTGGAGGTGCCCGACCCGGTCCCGGGTCCCGGCGAGGTGGTCATCGAGGTGGCGGCCAGCGGAGTCAACCGTGCCGACTTGATGCAGCGACAGGGGTTCTACCCACCGCCACCAGGCGCGCCCCCCTATCCGGGCCTGGAGTGCTCGGGCCGGGTCCGGGGTGTCGGTGACGGCGTGACGGGCTGGCGGTCCGGCGACGAGGTATGCGCGCTGCTGTCCGGAGGCGGCTACGCGGAACAGGTCGCGGTCCCCCAGGGTCAGCTGCTGCCTGTCCCTCGCAACGTCGACGTGATCACGGCGGCCGCGTTCCCCGAGACCGCGTGCACGGTGTACTCCAATGTCTTCGCACTCGCGGGACTGGCCGACGGTGAGATGCTCCTGGTGCACGGCGGGGGCAGCGGGATCGGCACGATGGCGATCCAGCTGGCCAAGGCGTCCGGCGCCCGGGTGGCGTGCACCGCGGGATCGCCGCGCAAGCTGGCTCGCTGCCGCGAGCTGGGCGCAGACCTGGCCATCGACTACTGCACCGAGGACTTCGTCGAGGCGGTGCGGGACGCCACCGGCGGCGCGGGCGCCGACGTCATCCTCGACATCATGGGCGCGAGCTATCTGGCCCGCAATCTGGCCGCGCTGGCCACCAACGGCCGGCTGGTGATCATCGGCCGCCAGGGCGGCAGCCGGGCCGAGGTTGACCTCGGGGTCCTGCAGGCCAAACGGGCGAGCCTGCACGCCACGACGCTGCGGGCCCGGCCCGCCCACGAGAAGGCCGCGGTCGTGGCGACGGTCCGCGACCACGTCTGGCCGCTGATCAGCGCCGGGAAGATCACCGCCGTCGTCGACAGGGAGCTGCCCATGTCACAGGCGGCCCTGGCGCACCGGGTGATGGCCGACGGTGAGCACATCGGCAAGATCCTGCTCGTGCCGGACTGACCCAAGTGCCACGGCCGCGTGACCGATCGGACAGACTAAGGAGATGAGCAACGGGATGAACCCCGAACCGCAAGAGCACCCGCAGGTCCTCGTGGTGGGGCCCGACGGCATTCCGGTGACCGAGCATCTGGAAGGGGAGGGTGGCGAGCGGGAGCGCCCGGTCACCGAGATGGTCGAGCAGCCGGCCAAGGTCATGCGGATCGGCAGCATGGTCAGGCAGCTGCTGGAAGAGGTCAGGGCGGCCCCTCTGGACGAGAAGAGCAGGGCCAGGCTGAAGGAGATCCACCAGAGCTCGGTCAAGGAGCTGGAAGACGGGCTCGCGCCCGAGCTGGTCGACGAGCTGGAACGGCTGTCGCTCCCGTTCACCGACACCGAGGTGCCGAGCGAGGCCGAGCTGCGGGTGGCCCAGGCCCAGCTGGTCGGCTGGCTGGAGGGCCTGTTCCACGGCATCCAGACGACGCTGGTCGCCCAGCAGATGGCGGCCAGGGCGCAGCTCGAGCAGATGCGCCGGGCGCTTCCGCCTGGGATGGTGCCATCCGAGGCCGAGGGCCAGCAACAGCGTCCGGGCTCCGGGCCCTACCTGTGAAAAGACCTTTTTTGCCGAACGGTCCGTGGTGCCAGCCCGCGGCTCGCAGCTGAGCCCTGCGGGGTTTCCGGGCGCGTTACGGGCGGCCGAAGCGAAGTCGTCCCAGCCAGGCGGCGGCCGAGGCAAATTCGGCGTCGGACGTGCCCGGCCGGACCTGCGTGGTGGCGCCGTCACACCGGGCATAGCTGCCGAGGAAATGTACCTCGGCGCAGACCCGGCGCAACCCCATCAGCGCCTCGCCGACTCGCGCGTCGTCGATGTGTCCCTCGCAGTCGATGAAGAAGTAGTACTGGCCGAGCCGGTCGCCGGTGGGCCGCGACTGGATCGTGGTCAGGTTGATGCCGCGGACCGCGAACTCGGTCAGTATCTCCAGCAGCGCGCCGGGGTGATCCTCGGCCAGGAACGCGGCCACCGACGTCCGGTCCGTGCCGGTGCGGGCCGGCAACGGGCCGTGCGCCGACACCACGACGAACCGGGTCACGGCGTTGGCCCGGTCGTGTACGTCGGGAACGATCACCTCCAGGCCGTAGCGGTCCGCCGCGGAGGCTCCGGCCAGCGCCGCGTCAAGCTGCCCGTCCGCGGCCTGCCGGGCGGCCTCGGCGTTGGACGCGATCGTGACCCATTCGGCATCCGGCAGGTGGGCGGCCAGCCAGCCGCGGCACTGCGGCATGGCCTGTGAGTGACCGCCGATCCGCTTGATGTCACCGAGCGCGGTACCTGCCCTGGCCAGCAGCGCGAACGCGATGGGGATGTGCAGCTCGGCCACGATGACCAGGTCGTTCCCGGCAGCCAAGTCATCGAGGGTCGCGGTGACGACGCCCTCTACCGAGCTCTCGATGGGGACCACGGCCCGCTCCGCCGTGCCGTCCCGCGCCGCGGCGAGCGCGGCCTGGATGGTCGGGCAGGGCAGCGGCTCCGCAGCGGGGTCGACGGCATGCAGGGCCGCCTCGGAGAAGGTGCCCTCGGGTCCTAGGTAGGCAACTGGCATAGGCCACATCATGCCAGCATCGGCGGATCAGCCTGGCGGGCTTGGCCTGCGACGGGCAGTCTGGCGATGATCACGATCAGGATAAGCCCTGCGATACCGAAGCTGTCCTGCACGGCCCGTGCTACCAGGGCCGGCACATCATGGCGGTTCAGCAGCGACTGGCCCCACCAGGGGATCGTCAGGGCGAAATACAGCGAGGTGCCCGCTGCGATGGCCACCCGCCGCACGGAGCGCCCGTCGGCCAGGATCGCGCCGATGACCACCACAACGACCAGGTAATGGTGAATCCACGACACCGGTGAAAGCAGCACGCCGAGCAGCGCGGTGATCGCGATGCCCTCCATCTCGCGTGACTCGCGCGCCAGCCGCCTGGCCACCGCCAAGCCGTACACGGCCACGGCCGCGGCGATCAGCAGCCACACCACGCCGGGCGCCTGGCCGGGCAGGAACACCCTGAGCACCATCCCGCGCAGCGACTGGTTGGACGTGCCTGCGTTGGACCCCAGCCGTCCGGTATCGAAGATCGCACTCGTCCAGTAGGTGACCGAGTCCTGCGGCAGCAGCAGCCAGGCGCCGAGCGTGCAGGCCGCCGCCGTGATCAGCGCGGTCAGCGCCGCCCGCCGCCGTCCGGACAGCCACAAGTACACGATGAAGACGCCCGGCAGAAGCTTGATCGCGGTCGCCAGGCCCACCAGGACGCCGCGCGGCCAGCGGGGCGCCCGGGCCGCGCAGTCGGCCACCGCCATGGCCAGCAGCACCATGTCAACCTGGCCGAACCGCATCTCATCGCGCAGCGGGAACAAGTACGCGCAGCCCGCGAACAGCGCCGCGAACACGGCGGCCCGCAGGCCGGCCGAAGCTCGGACCCGGGCCAGCAGCGGCGCGAACGCATACCAGATCACCACGGCGAGCGGCACGTAGATGACGGGCACCCAGACCAGTTGCGCGGCCGACCAGGACATCAGGGCCAGCGGCACCGCGAAGAGCGCGGCGGCCGGCGGATAGGTGAACGGGAGCAGCTGAGGCGGCTGCGTGAGCATGGCGTACAGCGGCTGGCCCCGCAGCACGCCCAGGCCGCTCATCCGGTAGACGTCAAGGTCGACCATCCGCTGGTCGGGAACGCTGGTCAGGTAGCCCCGGACTAGCGGCTCGATGACGGCCAGCGCCGCGATCCAGGCCAGCACCCCGAGTGCCACCGCCGCCCACGACGGCAGTGCGGCTAGGCGGCCGGCCACGCGGCCGGGCCAGGCCGCCAGGCCCTGGCGGCCTGGCCCGGCCGTGGCAGGGACTCCGGTGGCGGTGCTCACGCGGGTCACGACGCCTTCGTCGCGGTCGGCCGACGGTCCGTAGTGCCGCTCGGCGTGGCCGGGCATCGCCGCGGCCGCGAGCGCAGCATCAGGACCACCAGCAACACGGTCGTCCCGGCTAGGATCACCGGCGTCGCACCGTGCCTGAGGACCGGCTGCAGCCAGGAGAGCCCGGGCGGCAGCGCCGCGTCGGTCTGGCGCGCGGGCAGGTAGCCGAAGCCGAGCGCCGCGGTCCGCGCCAGCAGCAGCCAGCAGACCCCTTCGACCACTCCGGCTCCTGCGGCCGACGCCAGCGGAACCAGCGGGAGCAGCGCCCAGGCCAGCGCGTCATACCACGGCAGTACGTATGGCCAGGCAAACAGCCACGCGAGGACCAGCGCGAAAACCACGCTGGCCCCGGCGGCCGGGTAACCGGCCCCGGTTATCTCCGGGCTCGCGCCCGGACGGGGGCCACGATCATGCCCCGGCAGCACACCGGGCAGCCCGCGGATGAGCAGCACGGCGAGCATCACAGCCAGGGCGGTCGCGCCGAACTTCACGATGTCCGTGGCCGCCGTCCCGGTCACCGCGAGGTGGATGACGGTCCGGATCACCCGCCACGGAGAGCCGATCGAGACCATGTCGCTTTCCCGCGACAACTGCCGCAGCATGGCAGATCCGCCGATGGCCAGCGCCGCGCCCGCCGTCGCCGCGAAACCGCCCCCGAGCGCAGCTAGCACCGGCAGGAGCCGGCGCCAGGCAGGCCGGAGCCAGATGACCAGTGCGATGGCCAGTCCCAGTCCCACCAGCGCATCCGAGACCTTGACGGCGAACCCCAGGCCGACCAGGATCCCCGCCGCCGCGGCTCTGCTAGCCCGGGGGGACGACCCCCCGGAATCCCCCCGGGCACGGGGGGGCTGCCCGCCCCCCCGGACCCCCCGGGCCCACGGCCCGAACATCACCGCCACGGCCGCTACGCCGAAGAACGCTGCCTGGCCGTCCACGTGGGCGCCGGCCACCAGGAGCATCAGCAGCAGCGGGTTGGCCGTCCACAGCAACGCGGCGCACAGCTGATGAGCCTGGTCGCTCCGCGTCATGCGGTGCAGCAGCAGGGCGATGGCGGCGAAAGCGGCCAGGTTGACCAGGCCGAGCACGAACACCGTGAGCCGCGCCGATGTCCCGCCGATCAGCGAGGCCAGGCCCTGGATTCCGGTGGCCAGCGGGCCGTAGACCGACGGGGTGGTGAACCAGTCCTGCACGGCGCGCGCCACGGGGTCACCGAGCGCCGCCAGCTGGGCCGGTGTCGTGACATACGGATTGTGGCCGGTGACCAGCATCCGCCCGTATGCGGCGTAGCTCAGCTGGTCTGACGACCCGAACGGAGGCACCAGCGTCAGCGCGGCGGCCGACAGCAGCCCGGCCACCAGGATGGCCCGCGCCGGGACCGACCACCCGCCCCGCACCGCCCGCAACACGAGCACCAGGCCGGCTGCCCCGGCGGCCAGGCCGGCTGCGGTGAGTGCGACCGCCAGGTAGGGCGACAGGTGCGTGTCGAGCGCCCACGGCGGCTGCCCGGACCGACCAGGCAGCACCGGTTCCATGACCGAAGGCCCGGCGACGGCGACGGCGAACGTGAGCGCGACGCTGGCGCCAACGGCGACGAGCCCCGCGCGCCCGGCCGCCGAGCCCGCCCGTCCTGGCCGTCTGGTCACCGGCGCCCACCTGGTCATCGGCGTACTGCGAGCGCCCTGGCGACGTCGGCGAGCTGGTGAGCGCGGTGCAGCTGGGCCTGCAGCCCCGTCCCGGTGGCACGGTGTGCGAGGTCGACCTCAACCTCGGTGACCCGGAATCCCTGCCGCAGCAGGTCGATAGTGAGCCCCGTCTCCGCCCCCCAGCCGCGGGCGATCGGGCGCGCGGCCTCGAATGCCGCCCGGGTCAGGCAGCGCTGCCCGTTGAGCGGCTGCGCCGGCCGCCAGCCGGTAGCGCGCTGGATTCCCGCCCCGGATAGGCCCACCACCAGCCCGTGGCCGCCGAGCTTGACGGTAGTGCTGAAGACGGCGATCGTCATATCCGCCTTCCCGGCCAGCACCGGATCGATGAGCGGTCCGGCCTGGGCGGCCGTGTCCGCCAGGTCGGCGTCGAGGAACAGCAGGTGCCTGGGCTGGTCGCGGTGTTCACGCTGGTCCACTACGCGAGCCGCCTCCGCGCCTGTCTCCATCGCCGCGCCCTTGCCCCGGTTCCTGCCGTGCCGCGTCACCACGGCGCCCGCCCGCTGCGCCGCGGCGGCCGTGGCGTCGCTTGACCCGTCATCGACCACGATGACCAGGGCGACGCCGGCCATCCCGGCCGCCGCCGTCACGGTCGCCTGGATGCGATCCTCCTCGTCCCGGGCCGGGATGACCACCGTGACGTCGCCGGAGCGCGCCCCTGCTGACATGGGGCCGATCTTAGGTCAACGGGACCGGTTAGTTGCGCGGTACCGCAGGCTTCGGCTGGTCAAGGTCCATCAGCTCTGCGGCATCGACGTCCGGTATCACGGTGAACACCGAGTCGAGCCCGGTGACCTGAAGGATCTTGCGCACCGCGGGCTTAGGGGTGGCGATCTCCAGCTCGCCACCCCGCTCCCGGGCCCGGCGCAGGCAGGAAAGCAGCACGTTCATGCCGGTCGAGTCGCAGAACTCCACGCCGGACATGTCGATGACCACCCGGGCGGGCATGCCATCGGCCAGTAGGCCGGCCAGCTCGCTGTGCAGCCGGGGAGCGGTGTAGAGATCGATCTCACCGCAAATGGTCACGATTGTGTGATCATCGTGAAATCGACTCGAGACATCTAGCTCCACGAGCCGAACCTTACCGCTCCGTGCGCCCCGAGGCCAGGGTAGCTACGCTGAGCACATGCTGAGAGTTCGCTGACGGGCGGGCCGAGATCTCTAGCCCCTCTCGGCGGCCACGGCCGGCACGGCGACCGCCGTCATCTGCGGGAGTTCGACCTCCGCCCATACCGTCGTGCCTTCCTCATCGCTTCCGGTCCCCCAGCGCCGCGAGAGCTTGGCCACGATCCGCAGGCCACGCCCCCCGGTCGTGGCCTGGGTTGGTTCGCCCAGCTCAGGCCGGGTTGGCCCGCCGCCGTCGCTCACCGAGACCTGGACGCTGCCGACGTCGAGGTGCCATGCCACGCGCAGGCACGAACCGGGCAGCGGCGTGCCGTGCCGCAGGGCGTTGCTCAGCAGTTCGCTGAGGACCAGCGCGGCGTCGCTGACCGTGGAACCGTAAAAGCCCGCCTCGAAGAGGTCAGATACCAGGCGCCGCCGTGCCACGCCGACGCTTGCGGGAGTGAACGGGAGCACTAGGACGCTCAACTCAGTCACCTCCATGTCAACCCCGGCCTAACCTGGTACGAGCGGGAAATGCCCGGTTCAGGGGTACTGGAAACACGTGCACCCCGTGAGTGTTATTCAGAACCAGCCAGCGAGCAGGGGCCGGTTGAGCGCGCGCGAGCGACTGGTGCACGTAAAGTGCGGCGAGGATCACAGCGAGTATCCGAATAACACGAACCACTGGATTAGCACCTTGGATATCGCAGCGGTAACGGCGTCCCCGCCGAACCCCGGTGGCTCCTTTACCTGCTGCGCGCAAGGTAACGTCTCAGAGTGAAGGTGCTCACCCCGCTGCTAGGGTTTGCTTTCTTCCGGCAGGCGCAAACGAGGTATGGGCGTGGCTAACGGGTCTGACCCCACAGTGGTCGTGGATAACCTGCATGTCGTCTACCGCGTGTTCGGCGCGGGCGGTGACAAGGGCACCGCTGCGACCGCGCTCATGCGGCTGGTCAAGCGCCAGCGGCGGCCGTCTGTCCGGGAAGTGCACGCCATCAGGGGCGTCTCGTTCGTGGTCTACCACGGCGACGCCATCGGCATCATCGGCAGGAACGGGTCGGGTAAGTCCACCCTGCTGCAGGCCATCGCCGGCCTGCTCCCCCCCGAGCGGGGCTGCGTATACACCAGCGGGCAGGCCGCCCTGCTCGGCGTCAACGCGGCACTGCTCGATGACCTGACCGGCGAGCGGAACGTGGTGCTCGGCTGCCTGGCCATGGGCATGAGTCCGCAGGCCGTCAAGGAGGGCTACCAGTCGGTCGTGGATTTCTCCGGGGTAGGCAGTTTCATCGACTATCCCATGCGCACGTACTCCACCGGCATGGCGCAGCGGCTGCGCTTTTCCATCGCCGCGGCCAAGACCCACGAGATCCTGATGATCGACGAGGCGCTGGCCACCGGGGACGCCAGCTTCCGGACCAAGAGCCACGAGAAGATCGTCCAGTTGCGCAACGACGCGGGCACCGTGTTCCTCGTAGCGCACAACCTGGCCGAGATCGAGGCCAGCTGCAACCGGGTCATCTGGCTCGAGAAGGGTCAGATCATGATGCAGGGCGAGGACGTGCCCGCGATCGTCGACGCCTACCTGGAAGCCACCGGCGGCGAGCCCCGTCAGCGCGGCCCGCACGAGGAAGTGGACCATACCGCTGAATAACACGAACCCCTGAAGGGCGCTAGCCGCCCTGGTCCGGATCCTGGCCGCCCGCGGACC
This sequence comes from uncultured Actinomycetota bacterium, assembly GCA_963808615.1. Taxonomy (GTDB): domain Bacteria; phylum Actinomycetota; class Actinomycetes; order Streptosporangiales; family Streptosporangiaceae; genus Palsa-504. The sequence goes on along the minus strand of CAWEGV010000012.1, from coordinate 207,437 downwards.
GCAGGCGCAGCCTCATGATCGTGCCCCCGGAAGGGCGCGAGCCGGCTGTGACCTCGGCCTGCTGAGCCACGGCCAGGCGGCGGACGATGAACAGGCCGATCCCGACGCCGCCGAACCGGCGGCGGTCGCCCGTCTCGCCCTGGACGAACCGGTCAAAGATGCGCTCGCCATCCCCGGCCGCGATGCCGATGCCCTCATCCTCCACCGTCACCTCGATCCAGTCCTCGGTGACCCGGGCCCGCACGATGACCGCGCCGCCGTCGGGGGAGTACTTGAACGCGTTCTCGAGCAACTGCCCGACGATGATGTCGGTGGCCATGGCGTCGCCGTGGGCGGGCGGCAGGTCGTCGGGGATATCGGCGGTAACTGTGTGCTTTTCCGACAGCGGCCGGAACGCGGTCGCGGCCTCGTGCAGCACGGTGCGGAGGTCGAATGGGCCGTTGCTGACCGGGAACTGGCCGGCCCCGGCCCGTGAGCCGAGCAGCAACTGCTCCATCAGCCTGCCGAGCGAGTCGGCCCGCTCGGCGATCGTCCGCACCGCGGCGCGCCTTTCCGCGTCGGCCAGCTGATCCCACCGGCGGGCCAGCGTGCTGGCGAAGCCCTGCACCACGGTGATCGGGGTGCGCAGCTCATGGCTGGTGGTGGCGAGGAACAGGTCCTGTGCCTCTTCCAGCTCCTTGGCCGCGGTGACGTCACGGAAGTCGATGACCAGCTCTCCGCCGTCGGCCAGCGCGGTGCACAGGACGTCGAGCCAGCGCCCGTTCGGCAGCTTGTGAGTGAGCATCGCGTCCGGCTCAGGCAGCGGGAACGGCGGCGGTTTGCCGATCGCGTCCTGCGCGGGCGTCCCGGTGATCCGGTGGGCTGCCGGGTTCCACTGCCGCACCAGGCCGGCGTCGTCGAGGACGGCGATGCCGTCCGCGCTGCCGTCGATGACCGCCCGCTCGTGTGCGCGCTGCCGGACGACCTCTTCGAACGCCATGGCGTTGGTCAGCGCCACGCCCGCGTGCCCGGCGAGCAACTCCAGCAGCTCCAGCTCGACGTGGCTGAGCGTGCGGCGGCTGTACAGCGCGTACAGCGCGCCGTAGGGTTTGCCCGCCACGTGTGACAGGCTGAGCGCGATCGTATGCAGGGCCGGCAGCGCCGACCAGATCAGGTCATCGAAACTGCCCGATTCCTCGGTCGCCATCATGACCGTCTTGCCTGAGGCCATCAGCTCCCCGACCAGGCTCTTGGACAGCGCCGCGGTCCGGCCGCGCAGCTTCGCGGGCAGGCCGGCCGTGCTGACCAGCCGTAGCATGTCGTCCTCGATGAGCACGAAGCCGCCCGCGTCGGCGCTGGTCAGCTCGCGCAGGCTGGCTGCGATCCGGTCCAGCACCGATTCCAGGTCCCGCTGCGCGTTCATGTCGGCCACCACGTCGCCCAGCCTGCGCACCACCCGGGCACGTTCGGCCATGTAGTGGCGGGCCACGGCGTCCTCGCCCGCCTCGTGGCAGACGTTGACCCAGCCGGTGACCTCGCCGGCGCTGCCGATCAGCGCGCTGGTGTCGATCCGCACGTCGATGACCGTGCTGTCCTTGCGGATCCTGCGCGTCGCGAATGAGATCTGGCCGCCACCGCGGACGCGTTCCAGGACCGCGTTGTGCTCTGCCGTCAGCTCCTCGGGGATGATCTGCGGCTCAAGGCCGACGACCTCGGGCGCGGTCCAGCCGAACATCCTCTCTGCGGCCGGGTTCCACAGCGTGACCGTCCGGTCGGTGCCGAACACGACGATGGCATCGGCCGCGCACTCGATCACGGCACGCGCCGTCGCGTCGGCCCGCCTAGCCCCCGTCCCAGCTAGCTCTGCAGTCACGCGACCATCGTGCCATGGCCGCCCAGCCCGCCGAGGCTAATGGCCGGACGGCAGTCCCCCGAAGAGAGCCCAGGGGGCCCAGGGACCAGGGACCAGGGACCAGGGAGGCAAGAGGTTCGGGGACGGGACGTCCCCCCAAAGGGGGCCCAGGGCCCAGGGACCAGGGACCAGGGAGGCAAGAGGTTCGGGGACGGGACGTCCCCCCAAAGGGGGCCCAGGGGGGTGAAAGGGGGGACGGGAAGTCCCCCCTTTGCGGGGGGGTCACCGGGGGGTCGTCCCCCGGGGGAATATTACGCCAGGGTTGAGGAGGCCGGCCGGATCGAACGCGGACTTGACCGCACGCATCGCCGCGATCTCCGCGGCGGATCGCGACAGATGCAGGACCGCCGCCTTGGCCCGGCCGATGCCGTGCTCCGCCGAGATCGTCCCGCCGTGCTCCGCCGCCAGCCGGAACACCGCGTCGTCCACGCTGTCATCATCCGGGGCCGGGCCGAGCACGTTCACGTGCAGGTTGCCCGCACCGATATGACCGAACACGATCGCGCGCGCGTCCGCCTTGGCGCCCCAAGCCGCCTTGGCGATCACCGAATCCAGCTCGGCCCGGAACGCCGTGATCCGGGCCAGCGGCACGGCCACGTCCAGCTTGTGCGGGATGCCCTCGGCGCTGATCGACTCGGTATGCCGTTCCCTGTAGGCCCACAGGCCCGCTCGGGCCTGGGCATCCATGGCCACCGCCGCGTCCTGGAGCGAAGGCAGCACCATCAGCCGTTCGGCATCGTGGTCAGAAGCAGCCGCGTCCGCAAGCAGGTACGCGGGATAGTCGCGCTCCAGCGGAGCGGGCAGCCCGGTATGCGCCCGGACCAGCGCCAGGCCCGCAGCCTCGAAGTACTCGGCGGCGCGGACGGCGGGCACCAGGGACCTGATCTCGGCCTGCAGCCTGGCTGCAGCCTCGATGCCAGGCAGGCCGGCCAGCACGGTGAGCGTGGACGGCTCGGCGGGCCACAGCCGGAACCGGGCGGCGGTGATGACCGCGAGGGTGCCCTCGCTGCCCGCGATGAGCTGGGCCAGGTCATAGCCGGTGTTGTCGGCCTGGATACCGCCGAGCCTGCTGATCACGCTGCCGTCGGCGAGCACCGCCTCCAGTCCGAGCAGCTGCGCGCGCGTCGGGCCGTACCTGATGGTCTGGATGCCGCCGGCATTGGTCGCGATCGTGCCGCCCACCGTCGCGGAGTCCCTGGCGGCCAGGTCCACCCCGTATTCCAGGCCGGCCCTGGCCGCGTGCGCGCGCAATTCCGCAATCGTCACGCCGGCGCCCGCGGTGACCTGGCCCGACAGCGTGTCCACAGGATCAAGCCTGCGCAGCCGCCGGGTGGACAAGACCACGGCGTCCCCGCCGGCCGGCACCCCGCCGCCGACCAGCCCGGTGTTCCCGCCCTGCGGCACGACGGGGACACCGCGGCGCCCGCAGGCCAGCAGCGCCGCAGCCACCTCATCGGCGCCGCCGGGCCGGATCACACAGCAAGCAAGACCGCGGAACCTGCGGGTCCAGTCTGTCGCGTAGCCTGCAGTGACATCGGGATCGGTGAGCACGTGATCCGGTCCGCAGATCGCGGTCAGCTCAGCGAGCAGGGCGTCCATGGCAACTCACCATATGGTCCCGCGCTGATCTATAGTGCTTTTCAAATACGAGTAAGGCCGTTCATCCGGGGCATCCATCCCGTATGGCTGTCGAGGAAGCGGCTTTCCGCTAGGACGCGGACTATGGACCAGGCAGAGTCAAGCCCGTCACAGGGCCAGCCGGATCCGGGCCAGCCGGATCCGGGCCAGCCGGAGCCCGGCCAGCCGGCGCGGCATCCGCAGCCGACCCCCAGGCAGGACAGCCATGCCGAGCAGGCGGTCCCCGCACTCAGGCTCGAGCATCCGGTGGTGGCGGGCTACGACGGCTCAGCATCCAGCCGCAACGCCCTGGCGTACGCGGTCGGCCTGTCCGTACGGCTCGGCCGGCCGCTGCTCATCGTGTACGTGTGCTCGTCCGGGGTCTACTGCGAGCCGCTGACCGGCCAGGTGGTGGGTGTACCGCGGGACGCTGACGCGCTGGAGCGATGGCTGCTGGCCGAGCTCGACCAGGTCACCGGGCACGCCGAGATCGATGTGCACGTCCGTACCCGCCGGGGCAGCCCGGCCAGGGAACTGGCCGCGGCCGCCGAGGAATTCAGTGCTGACGCCCTGGTCATCGGAGCCCCGGCCCACATCTGGCATCGCCTGGCCGGCTCGGTTTCTGGCTGGCTGGCCCGTCACGCTCGCTGCCCCGTCATCGTCGTGCCCTTATGCCACAGGACCCGGCGTAGGTATAAGTGGGCGAGGAGGGATTTGAACCCTCACGTCCTTTCGGACACACGGACCTGAACCGTGCGCGTCTGCCGTTCCGCCACCCGCCCCAAGGGCAACGAGATAGGTTAGCACGACCGCGAGCGCTCCCGTGCCCCGGATACCATCGGGTGATGAGACGGGAAGGGAGGTGGCACGTTGGGAGTTCTGCAGCGTTTCGAGCGCAGGCTTGAGGGCATGGTGGAGGGCGCCTTCGCGCGCGCCTTCAGGTCCGAGCTGCAGCCCGTCGAAGTGGCCAGCGCGGTCCAGCGGGAAATGGACGACCGGGCCGCCATCGTGGCCAAGGGCCGCACCCTGGTGCCGAACGACTTTGTTGTCGAGCTCGCCGAGAGCGATCACGACCGCCTCGACGTCTACACGGAGAGCCTGGGTGTCGAGCTCGCGAACCTGGCCAGGGACTACGCCAAGGAGCAGGGCTACTCTTTCGTGGGCCCGGTGCGGATGCGGTTCGAGGGCGTGCCCGACATGACCACCGGCACGTTCCGGATCCGGTCCGGCGTCATCCGCGGCTCGACCGTCGAGGGCGGCGAGATCCGGCTGCCCTCCAGTGACCTGCCGCGGCCCGGCGGCCGGGGGTTCGCCGGCCACCCGCGGCTGCTCGTCTCCGGACCCGGGGCCCCAGGCGCTCCTGGAGAGGCTGAGGGGACTCAGCACACCTATGAGCTGCAGACGCCGGTGACGCTGCTCGGCCGGGGCACGGATTGCGACCTGCGTCTCGTGGACCCGGGCGTGTCCCGGCACCATGCCGAGCTCCGGGTGGAAAATGACCAGGTCGTCCTGGTGGATCTGGGCTCCACGAACGGCTCCTTCGTCAACGGCCAGCCAGTCAGGCGGGTCGCGCTCGCCGATGGTACGCGCATCTCGCTCGGCCGGACCACGCTGGTCTTCCGCCAGGACGGCCCCGGCCCCGAGGACGGCCAAGGCAGTGCCTACGCACGCACCAGCTACTAGGGTCCAAGGACGTGGCCGTAGATGAGCGCGCTCTCCCTCACCATCATCAGGGTGGGTTTCCTGGCCGTGCTGTGGCTGTTCGTCATCGCGGCCATCGGCGTGGTGCGAACTGACCTGCTCGGCGGCCCGGCGTCCAGCACCCGGCGGGGCCGGGCCCGCCAGGCCCAGGCTGCTCGTCAGCCCAGGTCGGCCAGGTCGCAGCGGGCCGGCCGGGGCAGCCCGCGCTTCCTGGTGGTGACGGCCGGTGCGCTAAAGGGCACCAGCCTGGATCTCGCCCAGCAACAGATCACCCTGGGGCGGGCCAATGATGCCACGCTTGTCCTGAACGACGACTACGCTTCAAGCCGACATGCCAGGATTTTCCCGCAGGACGGTCAGTGGATCGTCGAAGACCTCGGCTCAACCAATGGAACCTACCTGGACCGGCAGAAGGTGACGCGGCCGACGCCCGTCCCCCTCGGCGTGCCGATCCGCATCGGCAAAACCGTTCTGGAACTGCGCAGATGACACTCGTACTCCGCTACGCGGTCCGCTCGGACGTCGGCCTCCTCCGCGAAGGGAACGAGGACTCGGCGTATGCGGGCCCGCGTCTGCTGGCGGTGGCGGACGGGATGGGCGGCCACGCGGCGGGCGAGGTGGCCAGCTCCCTGACCATCGCCTCCATGGCCGAGCTTGACTCCGACCCGCCCAGCGGCGACATGCTGGACGCGTTGGCGTCGGCGGTCACCGCCGCCAACGGGCGCCTGCAGGACAAGATCCTGGCCAACCCGGCCGTCGAGGGCATGGGCACCACGCTGACCGCATTGCTGTGGTCCAACGGGCACGCGGCCGTGTGCCACATCGGAGACTCGCGCGGCTACCTGCTGCGGGACGGCGAGCTTTACCAGATCACCCATGACCACACACTGGTCCAGACGCTGGTCGACGAGGGCAGGCTCAGCGTCGACGACGTCTCCACGCATCCGCAGCGCTCGCTGCTGCTCCGGGCCCTGGACGGCAGGTCGGCGGCCGAGCCCGACCTCTCGGTTCATCAGGCCCAGCAGGGCGACCGCTATCTGTTGTGCTCCGACGGCCTGTCCGGCGTGGTCAGTGACGAAACGCTGCGCGACACGCTGTCGGCCGTCGAGGACCCCGATGTGGCGACGCGCCAGCTGATCGAGCTCGCGATCGCCGGCGGCGGCCCGGACAACATCACCTGCATCGTGGCGGATGTGGTGGACACCGACACGACGCGGCTGCCGCTGACGACTGCCCCGGTGCTGGCCGGCGCGGCCGCCAACCTCGCCGACCTCAGGCTGGCCGCCGCGGGCACCGGCCCGTTGAGGGCATTCGACGGCCTTGAAGACAGCCCCGAGGACCATGCGCCGTCCTCCTGGACCATGCCACATCCGATCATGTCCGACGAGCTGGACGCGGCGGACCTGGAATCCCTCGCGCCCGCGGGGAGCGGGAACGGCACCAACGGAGCCGGCGCCAGGCATGGCCACCGGGCACGGCCGCAGCGGGCCGCCGAGCCCGCGGGTCGCCGTCGCTGGCCGATCGTGACCACGGCGCTGCTGGTACTGGTGGCCGTCATCGTCGGCGGCGGCTACATAGCCTGGCGGTGGAGCCAGAACCAGTACTACGTCGCGGCAGACAGCAAGGGCCAGGTCGTCGTCTACCGCGGCATCAACCAGCGGATCGCCGGAGTCAGCCTGTCCAGCCCATACCAGCCGACCGGGATTCCGCTGGCCCAGGTGCCGTCGAACTACCAGCAGACGGTGAAGACCGCATACGCCAGCGGCAGCCTGGCCGAGGTGCAGAGAATAGTCGCGAACGTGCGCAGCGCGGTCAACGCGTGCCGGGATCAGTACCAGACGCTGCAGGCCTGGGTGACCGCGGATAACGCGTACACCAAGTACCAGGCTGAGGCGGCCCTGGCCAAGCGGAAGAAGCCGCCGACCGGCATCGCAAGCCTCGGTCCGCAGCCGCCCAAGCCCGGCCCGCAGCCGTCCGGCGCGGCGGCGATGTGCCCGCCGTCGCAGGAGTTCGGCATCCCGGCCAGTGCTCTGGTGCCGGCTGGCCCGGGGCGCTCTTGATGAGGGGAACGGGGTCACCAGGCCCGGTGAGGCACCGGTGAGCATCACCGCTCCGACCCCGGCGGTTGATCCCGACTACCCCATGGTCCCGGTGATCCGGGGCAGGCGGGGGACCGAGCTGATCATGCTGGTCTTCGCCTTCGGCCTGGTCGCATTCGCCTTCGCGAACGTGGGCTACAGCCTGCACGGCAAGCTGGCGTCATCGATGGCGGAATACCTGGGCGCGTTCGCCATCATCATGGTGCTCGCCCACGTGGCGGTGCGGTGGCTGGCCCCGTGGGCCGACCCGCTGCTGCTGCCGCTGGCGGCCCTGCTGAACGGTCTCGGCGTCGTGATGACCTACCGGCTAGCGGCGCAGGGCAGCCTGCTCTCCGCTCCGCTGAGCCCATCCGCGACCGGTATCCAGATCTTGTACACGGCCATCGGCGTCGGATGCTTCGTCGCGGTCCTGGCCCTGGTCAGGGAGCCGCGGGTGCTGCAGCGCTACACCTACACGCTCGGCGCCATCGGCCTGGCGCTGCTGGCGCTGCCCGCGCTGCTCCCGTCGTCGATCAGCGAGGTCTACGGGGCCAAGATCCAGATCCGGCTGGGCACGTTCACCGTGCAGCCGGAGGAGTTCGCCAAGCTGGCGCTGGCCGTTTCCTTCGCCGGCTACCTGGTCGCCAAGCGGGACGTGCTGGCCCTGGCCGGCCGCCGGGTGCTCGGCATCGACCTGCCGCGGGCGCGTGACCTCGGCCCGATCCTGGTCATCTGGGCGGCCAGCCTGCTGCTGCTGGTCTTCGAGAGTGACATCGGCACCAGTGCCGTGTTCATGGGCCTGTTCGTGGTGATGCTCTACATCGCGACATCCCGGACGTCCTGGCTGCTGCTCGGCTTCGTCATGTTCGTGGCAGGCGCGTTCGCCGCGAGCAAGCTGTTCGCTCACGTCGGCGAGCGGTTCGACGTCTGGCTGCACCCGTTCAGCGGGTCGAATCCCAGCGGCAACGCCTACCAGCCGCTGCAGGGCCTGTACGGGATGGCCAACGGCGGCCTGCTCGGCAAGGGTCTCGGCGGCGGCCAGCCGTACATCACCCCCTTGGTCCAGAGCGACATGGTGTTCACCGCGTTCGGCGAGGAACTGGGCCTCGCGGGGATCATGGCCATCCTGCTGATCTACGGGCTGATCGTGCAGCGCGGGCTGCGCACCGCGATATCGGTCAAGGACCCGTTCTCCAAGCTGCTCGCGGGCGGTCTGTCGTTCATGCTGGCGCTGCAGGTGTTCGTGATCGTCGGCGGCGTCACCCGGCTCATCCCGCTGACCGGGATCACCACTCCGTTCCTGTCCCAGGGCGGATCTTCGCTGGTGGCAAGCTGGATGCTGATCGCCGTGCTGGTTCGCATCAGCGATACCGCCCGCCGCCCGCCGCCACGGCCCATCCAGGAGGAAGGGCTGACGCAGGTGGTGAGGGTCACGTGAACCGCGCGCTGCGCCGTATATCGTTCGCCGTTCTGGCCATGTTCGTGCTGCTGCTCATCAACGTCAACTACCTGCAGGGCTTCGAGACGGCCAGCCTGGCCTCCAAGCCGGGCAATGCCCGGGCCTTCGATGCGCAGTTCCAGTACCAGCGCGGCAGCATCCTCACCTCTGACGGCGTGACGATCGCCGAGTCCAGGCCGAGTAACGACATCTACAAGTATCAGCGGTACTATCCGTCTGGCCCCGAGTACGCTCCGGTGACCGGCTACGACACGCTGTACAGCCAGAGCGGCATTGAGCATTACAAGAACTCGGTACTGAACGGCAGCGACTCTTCGCTGACCGTCAGGAACCTCATCGACCTGCTCACCGGCAAACAGCGCAAGGGCGCCAACGTGACGGTCACCATCAACTCCCAGGCTCAGAACGCGGCCTGGAACGCGCTGCAGCAGACGACGGGGGGCAAGCCGGGCGCGGTGGTAGCGCTGGACCCGCAGACGGGCGCGATCCTGGCCATGGCCTCGTACCCGAGCTACGACCCCAACGTGCTCGCCACTCACAACGGCAACAAGCTCAACGCGGCCGACAAGGCCCTGCTCCTCGCGCCGGGCAACCCGCTGCTGAACCGGGCCATCAACTACACCTGGCACCCCGGCTCGACGTTCAAGATCGTCACCAGCTCGGCGTATCTCACCCAGAATCCCGGCAGCAGCCCGCAGACCAGCGTCTACTCGCCGACCCAGCTGACGCTCCCGCAGACGACGCACGTCCTGACCAACAACAACGGCGAGGCGTGCGGCGACGGCAGCGGCCACGCGCCGCTGATCACGGCGTTCGCCCAGTCCTGCGACACCACCTTCGGCAGCCTCGGCATGACCCTGGGCGCCCCGCCGCTGGATCACTTCGCCACCTTGTACGGGATGAACAGCGACACGCTGAAGATCCCGATGCCAGTATCCCCGAGCAACTACGTCATCCCGCCCAGCAAGGCGCTGACCGCGTTCTCGGCCATCGGCCAGTTCAGCGACACCGTAACCCCGCTGCAGGAGGCGATGTTCGCCGCGGCGATCGCCAACGGCGGCAAGCTGATGACGCCCTACCTGGTCAAGCAGGTGACAGCCAGCGACCTGAGCACCGTGCAGACCACGGCGCCGACGCAGCTGAGCCAGTCGGTCTCGCCCGCGGTGGCCGCACAGGTGGGGCAGATGATGCTCGCCGTGGTCCAGGACCCCGACGGCACCGCGAACGCCTTCAACACGGCCGCGGTGGGCTTCACCATGGCCGGCAAGACGGGCACCGCGCAGGACGGCGTGAACAACACCGGGCTCAACGACGCCGTCTTCACCTGCTATGCGCCCTACGACAACCCGCAGATCGCCGTCGGCGTCATAATTCAGGGCGGCGGTTACGGCGCGACCGCGGCTGCGCCCATCGCCGTCCGGGTCATCAAGGCGTACCTGGCCACGTTGGGGAAATAGTGACCGATTACCTCCTGGCGGGCCGTTACCGGCTGACCGACCGCATCGCGGCCGGCGGCATGGGAGAGGTCTGGCGCGGCGAGGATGTCCTGCTCAACCGGGCCGTGGCGGTGAAGCTGCTGCCCACCGGACGGGCCGGTGACGAGGCGTTCCTGGCCAGGTTCCGCGCCGAGGCGCGGTACGCGGCCAGCCTGTCCCATCCGGGCATCGCCCGGGTCTACGACTACGGCGAGTCCGCCGAGTTCGGCGGCGCATACCTGATCTTGGAACTGGTCAGGGGGGAGCCGCTGTCCGCGATCCTGGCCCGGGCCGGCCTTTCCGCGGACGCCACCCTGGACATCATCGCCCAGGCGGCCCGGGCGCTGGACGCCGCGCATCAGGCCGGCATCGTGCACCGGGATATCAAGCCGGGCAACCTGCTCATCGCCGGCGGTGGCACGACCAAGATCACCGACTTCGGGATCGCCACCGCGGTCATGGCGGCGCAGGCGGCACACCTGACCGAGACCGGCATGGTGATGGGCACCGCGATGTACGTATCGCCCGAACAGGCCACCGGGGCACCGGTGGCGGCCGCCTCCGACATCTACTCGCTCGGGGTGGTCGCGTACGAGTGCCTGGCCGGGCACGCGCCGTTCCAGTCCAGTGACCCGCTGGCCATCGCGTATGCGCACAAGCACGCCCCCGTACCTCCGCTGCCGCCAGAGGCGCCCGCGCCGGTCGGTGATCTGGTCTACGACATGCTGGCCAAGACTCCGGAGCTGCGTCCCGCCAGCGCCCAGGTCGTCGCGGACCGCGCCGACATGCTGCGCGATGCCCTGGCCCTGGGTGGCCCGGTAACGGCCACCGGATTCGCGGCGGCGACCAGGGGGGGCCTGTCAGCCGCTCAGACCAGCGCGCTGCGCTCGGAGGACGGCGATCCTGGCGGAGCCCAGGGCGGGTCTGCGGAGGCCAGCCGGCGGCGGCGCATGGCGGCGGGCATGACCGCGACGCTGTGCGCCCTGGCGGCCGCGGCCGGCCTGTACGTCAGCGGCCATATCACCGGCCAGGACAGCCGGGCGGGAAACGACACCGGGCAGCATCTGAGCACGTCAGCTTCGAGGCCTTCGCATAGCACTATGCAGCACGCCACGCCCATCTCGTCCCCGAGTAGTACCGTGGAACAGCCGTCGACGGCGGTGCCTAGCCCCGTGGCTGACCCGGATCCGACTAAAACCACAAAACCGACAACATCCCCGAAGCCCACCAAATCGTCGAGCCCGACGGCGACGACCGGGTCAGGTACACCAACAAACACGTCGTCGAGCCCGACCCCTTCGGCGACTACCTCTTCCGCTTAGATATAGCAATAACGCAGGGTGGTTTGGCAGAGTGCGAGACATGACACAGCCCCGTCTCCTTGGTGGCCGCTACGAGCTCGATGGCGTGGTGGGCCGCGGCGGCATGGCGGAGGTGTACCGCGCGCGTGACATCCGGCTGGACCGGATCGTCGCGATCAAGACGCTGCGCGCCGACCTGGCCAGGGACCAGATATTCCAGGCCAGGTTCCGCCGCGAGGCCCAGTCCGCGGCGTCGCTGAACCACCCGAGCATCGTGGCGGTCTACGACACCGGCGAGGACATGGCAACCGGCTTGCCCGTCCCGTACATCGTGATGGAATACGTGGACGGGCGGACAGTGCGCGACCTGCTGCAAGAAGGTCACCGGCTGCTACCCGAGCGGTCGCTGGAGATCATCGACGGCGTGCTGCGGGCGCTGGACTACAGCCACCAGGCCGGCATCGTGCACCGGGACATCAAGCCGGGCAATGTCATGGTGACCCGTAACGGCGATGTCAAGGTCATGGACTTCGGCATCGCCCGCGCGATGAGCGACGCCCAGGCCACCATGACCCAGACGGCCCAGGTGATCGGCACCGCGCAGTACCTGTCACCGGAGCAGGCCAGGGGCGAGCGGGTCGATTCCCGCAGCGATCTGTACTCGACCGGCTGCCTGCTGTACGAACTGCTCACGGGCCGGCCGCCGTTCACCGGCGACTCACCGGTCGCGATCGCCTACCAGCACGTCCGGGAGGACCCGATCCCGCCCTCCATGGTCGACCCGGACGTCCCGGCCTGGGCGGATGCGATCGTGCTGAAGGCGATGGCCAAGCCCCCGGCCGACCGGTACCAGACCGCTGCCGACATGCGCGCCGACCTGCAGCGCGCCGCGTCTGGCCTGCCGGTAGCGGCCGCGCCGCCGACCAGGGTCGACATGTACTCGCAGACCCAGCGGATGGGCGGCGACACCATGATGGCGGGCCGGACGTCTGGAATCCCGCCGGTGGCGGACTATGAGCACGCCGGTTATGGATACGGCGATCGGCGGGGCGGGCGCCGGTGGATACCGTGGGTGCTCGGGCTGGTGATCGTGCTCGGCGTCGTGGCCGGGGTGGCCTACTACCTGCTCGCCGGGGGGAAGACCTCCTCGGTGCCGCTGGTCAACAACCAGCCCGTCCACGTGGCTCAGCAGGAGATCGCCACCGCGGGGCTTCGGTCCACGGTGGTCGACCAGGCCAGCGGTAGCGTCCAGAAGGGCCTGGTGATCAGCTCAAATCCGGCCCAGGGCAATAACGTCCCGGCGAACACGCTCGTGACCTTGTACGTCTCCACGGGAGCGGCGCCGATCGAGGTACCCAACGTGGTCGGCCAGCCGGTGAGCGCGGCCCAGTCCACGCTGCAAGCCAAGGGCTTCAATGTCTCGGTCCATGCCGATCCGACGTCCACCCAGCAGGCCGGCACGGTGATCAGCCAGAGCCCGAGCGGAGGCACGGCCGCGCCGGGCTCCACGGTGACGCTGACGTATTCGGGCGGGGCCATCTCGGTGCCATCGGTCATCGGCGACTCCCAGCAGACCGCTAACCAGATCCTGACCACGGCCGGGTTCGCGGTCAACGTCCAGCAGGGGTCAGGGCCGGCGCAGTACCCGAACGGCACGGTCTTTTCCCAGCAGCCGGACGCGAACAGCACGGCGGCCAAGGGAGCCACGGTGACCATCTTCGTCCAGAACGGGGCATCCCCGTCACCGACCCCGACCCCCACGTCGTCACCCACTCCGACCAGCACCGGTGGCCCCACGCCCTGACCTGCCCGGCCGGTCCGGGGTGCGCGGGCCGAGCCGGTTACCGCCGCGAGCGGCTACGCTTAGGGTCGCATTGCTGTGCTCGTCCCGGGGCCGCACCCCGGACCCTGAGGGTTGCTAGGCAGGAGGCCGTCGTGCCCAAGTCGCGCGTCCGCAAGAGGACGGTCTACACGCCCCCGCCGCGGAAGTCGGCGCGGCGCAAGGTCAGCCCGCCATGGGTCGGCCCGGCCATCGTGGCCCTCCTGGTCGTCGGCCTGGGCTGGATCGTGGTGTACTACGTCACCGAGAACGGGGTCCCGGGCATGGCGGTCCTGGGTAACTGGAACCTGGTGATCGGCTTCGGGCTCGTCATCGGCGGCCTCACCCTGGCCACCAGGTGGCGGTGATTAAAGCCCGGCTCCGACCAGCTGGCCGTTCCTGACCAGGACCGCGATGACCATCACGGCCAGCACCGCAATGGTGGCCACTGCCTGTACCACGGCCCGGTTCCTGGCTGGCGCGTAGACATAGGCCGCGGTGATGACCGCCCCGCTCAGCAACCCGCCGATGTGGGCCTGCCAGGCGATGATGGTGTGCAGCCAGAAGCTGAGGACCAGGTTGATGGCGATCAGCGCGACGATCCCGCGGCTGTCCAGGCGGAGCCGCCTGGCCACCACGAACCAGGCGCCGAACAGGCCGTAGATGGCGCCGGAGGCGCCGGCTGCGATCTGATTCTGGGGCGCGAGGAAGTAATACATGACCGCGCCGCCGACGGCACTGAGCAGGTACACGGCGAGGAAGCGCATCCGGCCGAGAAAGCCCTCGAGGGCTGGACCCACGAAGATCAGGGCCCACATGTTGAACAGGATGTCGACGACACCCAGGCCGGCCCCCGGCGCCACGAAGGCATTGGTGATGAGCCGGTACCACTCGCCTGCGGCGACGCCGTGCCACGAACCGCCCGCCCCGTACCTGGCGTATCCCAGCATCCCCAGGTTGTCGACGATGCTGGGGCGAACCCAGATCGCCAGGTATACCGCGACGTTGATCGCGACCAGCGTCCAGGTCACCACCGGGGTGGCGCCCGGGCGGCCGCCGAATACGGTCCTGACCTGCCGGGTGGCGCGCGCGCCCTGGCCCACGCAGTCGATGCACTGCTGGCCTACCGCGGCCGAGCGCATGCAGTCAGGACACGCGTAACGCCCGCACCGGACACAGGCGACGTACGTCTCCCGGCCGGGGTGCCGGTAGCAGGCAGGGACCTGCGGCGCGTGTTCCCCGGTGCGGCCCGGCTGGTCCGGTTGACCCGTTTCGGCCGATCCGGAATCGCTGGGCATGCTCACGGCTGGTCCTGTCAGCGGCCGTTGCCGCCGCGGTCCACGGTGACCGACTCGACGGTCACGTCTTCGGCCGGCCGGTCCTGGCTGCCGGTCTTGACCCGGCTGATCCGGTCAATCACGTCGGCGCCCTCGATGACCTCACCGAAGATGGTGTGCTTCCCGTTGAGCCACGGGGTGGGGACGACGGTGATGAAGAACTGCGAGCCGTTGGTGCCGGGTCCGGCGTTCGCCATCGCCAGCAGGTATGGCCGGTCGAAGGCCAGATCCGGATGAATCTCGTCATCGAACTTGTAGCCAGGGCCGCCGCGGCCGCTGCCGAGCGGGTCTCCGCCCTGGATCATGAAGTCCGGGATGACCCGGTGGAACACGGTCCCGTCGTACAGCTTGGCGGTGGTGGCGCGCCCGGTGCGCGGATCGGTCCACTGCCTGCCGCCCTCGGCAAGTTCCACGAAGTTGCGCACGGTCTTCGGTGCGTGATCAGGGAAAAGGCGGACGATGACCGTTCCCTGGCTCGTCTGCAACGTAGCCGTCAGCGTGTCTGTCATGCGGTTGACTCCTCATGCGGCCATCGGCGGCCTTGCGTTTCCGCGCGGTAAATTTCCTTTAGTCATCACCGTACCGGCAGCGCGGGATGGTTGAACCCTGCCGGGGCGGGAAGCCTGTGGTAACGGGATTACGCTCGGGAGGTTTACTGTGTCCCAATTCAATACCAACCGCACCACCAGCGAGATGGCCGCGATCGGCGCGCGGGCGAAGGACGCTGCCGCCCAGGCTGTCCCCATGGGAAAGCGCGCGGGAACGACAGCGGTTCTGGGTGTTCGCCAGGGCGCTCAGGGCGCGATGGAATGGGCCAGCCCGCGTGTCGACGAGGCCGTTCAGGGCGCTCGGGTATGGGCCGCGCCGCGTCTGGAAGGCGCCGCGGACGCCGTTACCGAGTCGGTTGCGCCCAAGGTGTCCTCGCTGCTACGCTCGGCTGCTTACCAGGTCAGGCCGGAGAAAGCCAAGCCAGCCAAGACCGGGATCCGGAGCCTGCTCGACTGGCGCTGGCTGCTCGGCATCGGGGCGGCGGCAGCCGCCGCGGGGGCCACGGCAGCCATCGCGATGCGGCGGCGCTACGCCGCGGCCACCGCGGAAGCCAAGGAAGCCACCGAATCGCCCGGCGAGGAAGACGGGCCGGACCCCGACCTCGGGAGCGAGGCCGCCGTCCGTTCGGAGGTCAACGGGCAGGTGACGACGCCCGGAAGGTAGCGTGACCGGGCGGCGCGTCCCGGCGGCGGCCGGCCCGGAACCACGTCTCTGACGACATATGGGGCGCCCGTGGCCTCGGGCGCCCCATATGTTATCCACAGGTCCGTTCTGTGGATAACCCTGAGCGTAACGGCCCAGGATGGATGCGGTAACCCGTGACCCGATGCACACGTCTGTGGATTCAGCTGTGGACAAACGAGGGCTACCGCTGGTCCGGGGGATCGTCGAGGGCGTCCGCGGTCAGATAGAGCCTCGGCCAGCGACAGTCCACGAACTGGTCGAGGCACCCGGTCAGCCGCTCCTCGAAGTCGTCGTCCTCCGCGTCGGCCCCGACCGCCCTCTCGATGGCGGACGGGCTGTCCACGCCGAACGCTATGGCCCGGACCTCACGCTCATCGCGCTGCCCGGCGTCGTACCACCGCTGCACGATTCCCACCTGGCGGGCGCAGGTATCGCCGCCAATCGCCTGCCCGTAGGTCCGTTCCCATTCCGGACTGCGCGGGTGCGGGCCGACTCCGGGGTTCTTCTTGTCCTGCGACTTGAGTGCGTCGAGGACGAGCGTCCACGCGTAAGCAGGGGCGAGCCACGCGGGCTCCTCACGCTGACACAGCCAGCTTCCGCGGGACACCCTGGCCCTGATCGCCGTGCTGACGTGGCAGGCCAGGCCGATCGGGCTGACGCGGGCGGCGATGACCGGGACCCTGACGTCCAGCGCCGAGTCCACGCCGTGCGAGATGGCGCAGTCACGCAACCGCGATGGCATCATCTGCAGCAAGGACAGCAGCGCCGTCGTGGGCACCGGCATCGGCCAGCCGACCAGGTGCCCGAGGACCGACAGCTCGACCCACAGCCTGATTCCGGGGTATTCATCGAGGGCGCGCTGGGCGATGCGCATGTCGCGCAGCGTGCACGGCCGCCCGGCGCAGTCCGCGCCGCAGGTCATGCTGCGCGGCTGAACCGCCCTGGCCGCGGTTGCGGTAGACGGCTGGACGCCTGCCTCCCGACCGGTGCCGTCGGGCATCCGCGCCAGTAGCGGATAGTCCATGCCGTCGGCGAACACTGCCGCCTCGCCCGGCCTGAGCGTGACCAGGAAGCGGTTCTGCGCTCTGGTCATGTTCATGGTCGCGCCCACGGCATCTCGGTCGTCGGCGGCCGGGAGGCGGTGGGTGATCTTCACCGCCGTGTTCTTGATGACGTCGGCGATGAGGCGATCGGGGATCTGCTCGGCGATGATGAGCCCCTCGCCGTAGGCGCGGATCTCGGCGAGCAGGCCCGCGAACATCTCCACGGCATGCGCCGCCGCGCCGCCCGCGCTGCCGCTTCCCGGGGTTTCCTGGCGGCGGAGCAGCCGGTGCGCCTCCTCGATGACGGTGAGGTGGCGCAGCGTGACCGGGCTGGCGGGCCGGGCCCTGCTCGCCATCCGCAGGTGCTCGACCAGCCTGATTAGCACCGTGCCCATGAGGAACGCCTTGTCGCTGTCGTCGCCCACGTCCTCGATCTCGAGCACGGCGTTGGTCCGCAGCAGAGCGCCGAAGTCGAGCTGGTGGCCGCCCTCGAGGAACCGGCCGGTGGTGCCCAGCCGCAGGCTGGATAGCCGCACCGTGATGAAGCCGAGCACGTCGTCGGTGACCCGCTGGCTGTAGCCGACGTCCCGCACGATCTGAATCGCGGCCCGCTGGAGGTCGGTGAGGCTCGGGTAGCGGGGGTTGGGGTCCGCGGCGACGGTCTCGCCCAGCACCATGTCCCAGCCGGCGTCCTCGTACACCCTGGTCAGCGCCGCGCTCAGCACCTGCGGGAACGGCTCGTCTGATCGGAAGGACGCGATGAACAGGGCCTTGACCAGGTCTGCGTGGGTCTGCAGCGGGAACCGGCGGCCTGCCTCGTCCGGGGCCGGCTCGAGAGGGTTCAGGCCGGCCGCGATCGCGTCTGACTCACCCGGCCTGATCCGCACCACCTCGGGGCACGCGGTCGCTGCGGTGGCGCAGGCACCAGGACGGTCCGGGTTTGCGGGCCCGGCCGGGGCCAGGCGCGCGGCCATCAGCCGGTACTCCGCCTTGGCTGGCTCCACCACCAGCCACGGGATCCCGGCCCTGGTGGCCTCCTCGAGCAGCGCGCGGACGGTCTGCGATTTGCCCGCGCCGGTAGCGCCGCAGACGAACACGTGCCTGTTCAGCGAGTCGAGCGGCAGCACCAGCGGCCCGGCCGGACGGTGGCTTCGGTCCAGGACCTCGCCGACCGCGAGCGCCTCGCCCGGCGGGGCTGGCTCCGGGGTGACGTCGAAGTCAGGGCGGAGCGCAAGGCGCACGCCGGGAACCTCGCGCTCCGGCGGCCTGGCGATGGCCGCGACCAGCTCGGTGCTCGCGTAGAAGGGAAAGCCGAGGGCCGCGTCGCCGCCGGCCGGCACCGGGCCCGACTTTTGCAGCAGATCGCGCAGGCTGCGCGCATCGGCACCGGCCGGGGCCACGCCATAGGGCAATCCGGCCAGGTCGGCCGAGGCGCAGACCAGCCCGGCGATGCGCGACGCGGCGTCCTCATCGCTACCGCCGGCCGCCAGCCGCACCCGCCACAGCCCGGTCGACATGCCCCTGCGCAGTTCGGCATGCCGTAGCCGGAACCGGCGGGCCACCACGGCTCGCTCGGGGAACCGGTCCGAATCGCCAGCGGACATCTGCTCGCGGCGAGCCACCTCGTCGGCGATGCCCGCTATCTCGGCCGCTGCCACCGGTTCGGCGAGCAGCAGCCAGCCGAATGGGCCCGGCCACACCGCTAGCAGGCATTCTTCCAGCGACGGCGGCGGCCGCTCGGTGGTGGGGCGCTGCTCATCGGGCAGCAGCCCGTCGCTGATCCCGCCGATGGCGCGCCAGCACGGCAACCGGTCCAAAAGCTCCGGTAGCGTGCCGCGCGGCAGCGGCTCGGCCCTGGCGCCGCCGGGCAGGGTCAGGTAGAGCTCTCCTTCGCCGCCGCCGGCCAGACCCGGGCCGGCCGCGAGAAGCTGGACCGGGCCGCCCGTGTCGTGCCGCACCCAGCCGATGGCCAGCGCTCCTGTGCCTCCGGCCCTGGATCCGACGCTGGCCTGGTACGCCGCGATCAGGGCCGCGAGCCGCTGCATCCGGCCGGGGTCGCCCGGCTGGCGCTGGGTGGCCTCTGTTTCACCGGCCTCCGGCCACCGCGGGATTTCCGTGATGCGGTACGCGTCAAGCCCGGCCAGTTCCTGCCGAGCGAACGTCACGACGTGCCTTCCCCGCCGGCACGCGGGCCGGCGGACAGCCTCACCACGTAGTTACTGATACGTACATACTAGACACACTGTGTCACAGATCCAAGAGCCGCCGACGCCTGCCCGTGCACCGATTACGCTCGTCGCGGCTGGTTGCAGCTCCGGGATCGTAGCCGGGCGGCCATGTCCTCCAGTCCGCGAACACAGGCGGACGCCGGCGGCGCGACCTGGCGATGACCTGGAGCGCGATAAAGGCGCCCGCCGCGGCCACCGAGATGACGATCACCGCGACCTGGCCCGCGACGGGGCCGCCCTGCACCGGGCCGCCGGACAGGCACAGGCCCGCCAGCGCCACCAGCCCGGCCGCCGCCAGAGTCGTGGCGACCCGTCTGCGCATCGTCTTGGTGAGGTGTTCGGCGCGCCGCACGCAGCACGGGCAGCGCAGCCAGCTCTCGAAGCGTCCGCCGTTCATCCTCTGCCCACGCTCTCCGGCTAGTGCGCCTTTCCTGATCACGCCGGCGACATGATCGCCGGCCGGGACCGGTGCCGCGGCCGCCGGGGGGAAGAAGGCGGTGATCATGGAGCCGACGGTCACGCGGGTGACCGGCAGGCCCCTGACCTTTCCCTGCGGCCGCGGGCACCGGCCACTAACCCGGACTACGGGCGGAGGCCCGAGCGGGTTCGGCCAGCGCAGAGCCCGTCACAACCTGGTAAGGATTCGCCACCGTTCCAACCACGGCGCCCCGGCGGGCGGTGCCAGCGGCGTCATCCCGGTGCCGGGCGAACTGCCCTGGTCTCGATGACGGCGAAGGCGGCCGGGGGGATGGCGGCCGTGTCCTTGTCGATGGCCACCCCCGGGCTGGAAGCGGCGAGCACGCCGATGCCGGGCTGCCCGAGGGGCAGCCGGACGACGCTGGTGCCGAGATTCGCCGCGATCCGCAGGCACCCCCGCTGGATCATGAGCCACCGGGCGTCCTCGTCGAAGTCGGTCCTCACCCGGCCGAGCCGGGGATCGGTCAGCTCGGGCCGGGCCCGGCGCAGCGCGATCAGCTCGCCGTACCAGGCCAGAATACCGAGATGCGGCTCGTGGTCGCGCTGCGCCCAGCCGAGCTTCGAGCGGAGGAAGGTCGCCTCGTCCTGCGGGTCGGGCACGTCATCGGCCGCCCAGCCGTGGTCTTCGAACTCGGCTTTGCGGCCGTCGGCGACGGCCTCGGCGAGCCAGGGCTCGATGTGGTCGGTGAAGTACTGCCACGGCGTGTCGGCACCCCACTCCTCGCCCATGAAGAGCATCGGCGTGTACGGCCCGGTGAGCACCAGGCCGGCGCCGACCTTGAGCAGATCGGTCGGCAGCCCGGCCGATATCCGGTCGCCGGTAGCCCGGTTGCCGACCTGGTCGTGGTTCTGCAGGTAGCCGAGGAAACGGTGGGCGGGAACACGGAAGACGTCTACCTGCCGCCCGTGCGTCTGGCCGCGGAAGGCGGACCAGATGCCGTCGTGGAAGAACACCCGGGTATAGGTCTTGGCCAGTGCGGCCAGGGATCCGAAGTCTCTGTAGTAGCCCTGCCGCTCACCGGTGATAGCCGCGTGCACCGCGTGGTGGAAGTCGTCGCTCCACTGCGCGGCCAGCCCGTATCCGCCGGCCTCTCGGGAGGTGACCAGCCGGGGATCGTTGGCGTCGGATTCGGCGATCAGGATGAGCTCGCGGTTCAGCAGGGCGGCCAGGGCCTGTACCTCGGCCGCGAGCTCTTCAAGGAAGTGCAGCGCCCGGCGGTCTTCCAGCGCGTGCACCGCGTCAAGCCGCAGCCCGTCCAGGTGGTAGTCGCGCAGCCACATCAAGGCGTTCCCGATCAGGAACGCGCGGATCTCGTCGGAGCCTGGCTGGTCCAGGTTGACCGCGGGCCCCCAGGGCGTCACGTGGGCGGCGGTGAAGTAGGGCCCGAACGCGTCGAGCCGGTTGCCGATGCCGATGTGGTTGTAGACCACGTCGAGCAGAACGGCCAGGCCGCGTGCGTGGCAGGCGTCCACGAACCGCTTCAGCCCGTCCGGGCCGCCGTAGGGCTCGTGTACCGCCCACAGGTTGATCCCGTCGTAGCCCCAGCCATGGTGCCCGGGGAACGCCGCGACCGGCATCAGCTCGACCGTGTGCACGCCCAGGTCACGAAGGTGGTCCAGCCGCCCGATGGCGGCGTCGAGAGTGCCCTCGACAGTGAACGTGCCGACGTGCAGCTCATAGATCACCGTCCCGTGCAGGGCCCCGCCGCGCCACCTGCCGTCCGTCCAGCGGAACGCGGAGTGGTCATAGGTGCGGCTCAGGCCTTTGACGCCGAACGGCTGGCGAAGCGACCGGGGGTCGGGCAGGGTTTCCCCGCCGTCCAGCCGGAACCCGTAGTCGATGCCGGCCGCCACATCCGGCACCTCCGCGCTCCACCATCCCGAGCCGACCTCGCCGGCTGCCTCCGGAGGTTCGGGGCTCATCGGATAGCGCTGGCCGGCCACTTCCACCTCGACCTTGCCCGCCGCCGGGGCCCAGACGCTGAACGTGGTCACCAGGGACTGCCGTCCGTGCGCGGTTCGGTGTCGGACAGGAAGACCCGCTCGGGGATCAGCAGGGCCACCGGCAGGCGCCAGGTCAGCTCGGAAAGCAGCGGACGCAGGCCTGCGTGCCTGGCTCCGGTCAGCACGTCCCGCCAGTGCAGGTCGGGCAGTGGCAGGGCGGTATCGGCCCAGCCGCCCAGCCGCCGCAGCCCGGCGGGCAGCCGGGTGGCGACGGTGACCGCGTGCTCGCCGCGCATGAAGGCCACCGCATGCCCGGCGGCCGGGCCGTCGCAGGCCAACGGGGTGTAGCCGCCGGTGAACCAGTCTGGATGGTCCCGGCGCAGCCATAGCGCGCGCGAGGTGACCAGCAGCTTTTCCGCGTCCAGCCCCGCCATCTGGTCCGGGTCGGCCCGCAGCGCGGCCAGCAGCCTCCTGCGGCGCTCGTAGTTGACCGGCCGCCGGTTGTCGGGGTCCACCAGCGACAGGCCGGTGAGCTCGCAGCCCTGGAATACGTCAGCGACCCCGGGCATGGTGAGCTGCACGAGCTTGGCACCCAGGGAGTTCACCCTGGCGTCGGGCGCGATCTTGGCCACGAAACCCGCGATGCCGGCCGTCAGTTCCGGGTCGGCGAGCATGGCGTCGGCCAGGCCTAGCACGGCCGACTCGTACCCTTTGTCGCGCACGGTCCAGGAGGTCCGCGTCTTGGCTTCGTGCATGGCCTTCCCGAGGTACTCGCCCAGGCGCTCGCTCCCGATCAGCCACGCGCCGGCCAGGGTCTGCCACATCAGGTATTCCAGGTCAGGATCTGGGGCCCGCTGCGTGGACCGGGCCGCCGCCCCATCGGTGAGCCAGACGGCCAGGCCATGCCATTCGGCGACCTGGTGGGCCCATTCCTCGGGCGATTCTGCCAGCACGGCCAGCCGGGCCCGCACGTCCTCCTGGCGCTTGGTGTCGTGCGTGGACAATGTGGTCAGCGTGGCCGGCCAGCGAGCGGCGAGACGGCTCACGGCGGTGTGGAATTCGGCCGGGCTGATCCCGAAGATGTCCGGGTCGCCGCCCACCTCGTTCAACGCGGCCAGCCGGGGCCAGCGGTAGAACGCGGTGTCTTCCACCCCTTTGGCCAGCACCGGGCCGGTGGTCTGGCCGAAGCGCACGATCAGTTCATCGCGGGCGGCCTGCTGCGCGGCGTCACTGGTCATGCCGCCCAGGCCGAGGACGGCGGCGCACACCGCGTCCAGAGCCGGGTGCAGGCGCTCGGCCAGGTGCTCGCGAGCCGATGTGGCGGCCGCAGACACCGCGGCCACCGAGGCCTCGGGCGGTGGCTCGCCCGGGGCCACGTACGCCCGGTACACCCCGAACGCGGCTAGCAGCTCGACCAGCACGTCGTGCAGGTCGACCTCGTTCAGGCCGGCCAGGGCCGGGTAGCCGGCCCTGGCGAATAGCCGGGTCAGCCTGGACAGCTCGGCAGTGAACGTGGCGTCCGCGATGCCGCGCTTGGCGTCTCGGGCCACCTCGGCGAACCTCGGCTTCCCGCCGGTGAACCTGACGTATTCCGCGGTGAGCTGCCGGCCCCCGGCGGGGTCGACGAACAGCCCGCCGACCAGGGCGAGCGTGTCGTAACCGGTGGTCCCTGCGCAGTCCCAGGGCGGAAGTTCCTCGCCGTGGGCCAGGATCTTCTCGACCACGATCCACGCGCCCTTGGTCGCGTCGGCCAGCCGCCGCAGGTAACGGCCCGGGTCGGCCAGCCCGTCAGGATGATCGACGCGCAGGCCGTCGATAAGACCCTCGTCCACCAGGCCCAGCAGCACCTGGTGGGTGGCGTCGAACACGTCAGGATCCTCGACCCTGATCGCGATGAGCGTGTCGATGTCAAAGAACCGCCGCCAGTTCAGCTGGGTCGCCGCGTCGTGCCAGTCGGCGAGCCGGTAATGCTGCTCAGAGAGCAGCACGCCGAGCGGCAGGTCCGCGACGCCGTCCCGCAGCGGCAGCACGTGGTCGAAATAGCGCAGCACCGGCCCGGGATGCCCACGGTGCTCGGGGTCCTGCGAGGCCTTGAGGTTCGGATCGATGATGAGGTCGCCCAGGCACTTCTCGACTGGCCCGGACAGTATGGGCATCAGCAGCTTGCCGTCCTGCGCGGCCCAGTCGACATCGAACCAGTGCGCGTACGAGGACGCCTCTCCCTCGTAGAGCACCGACCACAGCTGCTTGTTGCGCGACTCGGGCGTGGGCCGGGCCATGTGGTTGGGCACGACATCGACCACGACGCCGAGCCGATGGCGGTGGAACCGTTCGGCCATCGCCCGGAACGCGTCCAGGCCCCCGAGGTCTGCCGATACGCGCGAATGGTCTACCACGTCATACCCGTGCGGGGAGCCGGGGTTGGCTTGCAGGATCGGCGACAGGTAGACATGCGTCACGCCCAGGTCGGCCAGGTAATCCGCCAATTCGGCCGCCTCGGCGAAACCGAAGCCCTGCCTGAGCTGCAGCCGGTACGTGGACAGCGGCGTCCTGGGGTCGCGGGGAGTGGCCGGATCCCAGGAGGCGCCCGGGTTCCGGGCCGCGCCGGCTTGCTCAGCCACGGTGCAGCAACTGGATGGAGCGGTTGATCACGGTCATCGTGTCTCCCGGCTTGACGGCACTGTCTTTTTCAAAGTCCGCCGCCGGCCTGGCCGTGTCCAGCATCTTGGCCCACCGCTGCCCGTAACGACGCTGCGGGATGGTGAAGGGCAGATCCTGCTCGCTGGCGTTGAACAGCATCAGGAAAGACTCATCGGCGATCCGCCCGCCGCGCCGGTCCGGCTCGCTTATCGCCCGCCCGTTCAGGAAGACGGTCAGGGACTTGGCGAATCCGGCCTCCCAGTCATCATCAGTCATCTCCTCCCCGGCCAGGGTGAACCAGGCGATATCCCCCAGCCGCTGGCGCCCGCCGCGGATCACCTGGCCGCGGAAGAACCGCCGGCGCCGCAGGACCGGATGGTCGGCGCGCAGCCGGATGAGCGTGCGGACGAAGTCCGGCAATGCCTGGTCGTCTTCGTCATGGACCGCCCAGTTCATCCAGGAGATCTCGTTGTCCTGGCAGTAGGCGTTGTTGTTGCCCCGCTGAGTGCGGCCCATCTCGTCACCCGCGAGCAGCATCGGGACTCCCTGCGACAGCAGCAGCGTGGTCAGGAAGTTGCGTTTCTGCCGCGCCCGCAGCGCGCACACGGCCGGGTTGCCGGTGGGACCTTCGTGACCGCAGTTCCATGACCTGTTGTCGTCGCTGCCGTCCCGGTTGTCCTCGCCGTTGGCCTCGTTGTGCTTGTGGTCGTAGCTGACCAGGTCGGTCAGGGTAAAGCCGTCGTGGGCGGTGACGAAGTTGACCGAGGCGACCGGGCGCCTGCTGTCCTGCTGGTACAGGTCGCTGGACCCGGTCAGCCGGTACGCGAACTCAGGCAGGGTCGCGTGCTGACCGCGCCAGAAGTCGCGGATCGTGTCCCGGTACTTGCCGTTCCATTCGCTCCACAGCGGGGGGAAGTTGCCGACCTGGTATCCGCCGTCCCCCACGTCCCAGGGTTCGGCGATCAGCTTGACCTGGGACACCACCGGATCCTGCTGGACCAGGTCGAAGAACGCGGATAGCCGGTCCACCTCGCTCAACTGCCGGGCCAGCGCGGCGGCCAGGTCGAACCTGAACCCGTCCACGTGCATCTCCAGTACCCAGTACCGCAGCGAGTCCATGATCATCTGAAGCACGTGCGGATGCCGCATCAGCAGGCTGTTGCCGGTGCCGGTGGTGTCCATGTAGTAGCGCCGGTCGGCATCGGTCAGCCGGTAGTAGGCGGCGTTGTCGATGCCGCGGAACGATAGCGTCGGCCCCAGGTGGTTGCCCTCGGCAGTGTGGTTGTACACCACGTCGAGGATCACCTC
Source organism: uncultured Actinomycetota bacterium (assembly GCA_963808615.1). GTDB lineage: Bacteria > Actinomycetota > Actinomycetes > Streptosporangiales > Streptosporangiaceae > Palsa-504. The sequence continues at coordinate 181,886 of CAWEGV010000012.1, read as the reverse complement.
GATCCCGGCCTCATGCAGGGCGCGGACCATGGTCTTGAACTCCTGCACCTGCTGGCCGCGGCTGCCGCTGGCGGAGTAGACGTTGTGCGGCGCGAAGAAGCCGATGGTGTTGTAGCCCCAGTAGTTATGCAGGCCCCGGTCGTCCAGGTGGGCATCGGTGACGAACTGGTGCACCGGCATCAGTTCGATCGCCGTGACGCCGAGCCCGCGCAGGTGCGCGATGACCGCCGGGTGCGCCAGGCCCAGGTAGGTCCCGCGCTGTTCCTCGGGGACGACCGGATGCTCCTTGGTCAGGCCGCGGACGTGCGCCTCGTAGATAACGGTCTCGTGGTACTGCGTCCTCGGCGGCCGGTCCAGGTTCCAGTCGAAGTACGGGTTGATCACCACCGAACGCGGGACGTACGGGGCTGAGTCCGCGTTGTTGCGCCGGTCCGGGTGCCCGAATTCGTAGGAGAAGACCGGCTGGCCCCAGCTGACGCCGCCCTCGATCGCCTTCGCGTACGGGTCGAGCAGCAGCTTGGCCGGGTTGCAGCGCCGCCCGGCGGCCGGGTCGTAGGGGCCGTGGACCCGGTATCCGTAGCGCTGGCCCGGGCTGATTCCGGGCAGGTAGCCGTGCCAGACGAACCCGTCCACCTCATGCAGGTCGAGCCTGGTCTCCGTGCCGTCGTCATCGAACAGGCACAGCTCCACGCGGTCCGCTGCCTCGGAGAACAGCCCGAAGTTGGTCCCGGCACCGTCATAGCTGGCGCCGAGCGGATAACTGTCGCCCGGCCACACGGCAGTCGCCGCCAAGAGCTCCCCATTCCTCGCGCTGAACATGCGTTGCGGTCATCACTACTTTCCCATCCCGCGGCGATCACGCGGAATCATTCGGGGATGTCCGTAGCGTTATGCAAGACCGGCTCGCCAGTGCAGGCCTTCTGGGCCTGCGCGAGTGGCCCCGGGAGGGTTATCCAGGACCGGCCCAGCGAGCACCGGACTTCGGGGCCCGTGCGATCGGCCGGTGCGAGGCTACGGGGAGAAACCGCAGCGGGAGCCTGGATAACGCGAGCATCTCAGGAGCACGGTGCAGGTCGCACGGGTAGCAACCCTCACGGGTTCCTTGCCTAACGCGACCTTTTGCAAAAACACCTGGGACCGGGCGTGACCTCAGCGCTCGCGAAGGGCGGCGACCAGGGCCGGGATGACCTGGTGCAGGTCGCCGATGACGGCGTAGTCGGCGTGGGCCAGGATGGGGGCGCCCGGGTCGGTGTTGATCGCGATGATGTGCCTGGCGCCCGCGCAGCCGGCGATGTGCTGGATCGCGCCGCTGATGCCGCAGGCCAGGTAGAGCTCCGGGGTGATCTTGGTTCCGGTCTGGCCGACCTGCTGCTTGTGCGGGCGCCAGCCCTCGGAGGTGACCACGCGGGAGACGCCGACCACGCCGCCGAGCAGGCCGGCCAGTTCCTCGAGCGGGGCGAAGCCGTCCGGGCCGCCGACCCCGCGGCCGCCGCCGACCACCACCCGGGCAGTGGCCAGCGACGCTCCTCCCGCGCCAGCCAGCGACTCGGCGGCCCGTACCATTAGGTCGGCCTCGGCCAGCTCCGGCTTGTATACGTGCACCTGGAGGGAGGCGGACGTTTCCGCGGGAACGTTCGGCACCGCGTCGGTGGCCACGGTCAGCAGCGCCACGGGCGCTTCCAGGATCGCGTCCTCGGCCAGCAGCCCGGCCCAGCGCTGGCGGACCAGCCGGTGCACGCCGTTGCCCTCGGACCGGATCTCGGTGCAGTTGGCCGCCACCGGCAGGCCGGTGATCGCGCCCAGGTGGGCGAGCACCTCGTTACCCCGGTCGGTGCCGGCGGCCAGCACCGCGCTCGTGCCGGTCTCGGCGGCCAGCCCGGCCAGGACCCGCGCCCAGGCCAGCGGTGCGTACCCCTCCAGGGCCGAGGGCTCGATGACATAGGCGCCGGTGACCCCGTAGCTGGCCAGCGTGGCCTGGGGTGCGGCGTCGGCGAACAAGGCGGCGTTGACGTCGCGGCCGAGCGACCGGGCCAGGGTGAGGGCGCGCAGCGAGGCGTCGGCGGGCTCCGCGCCGTCCAGTTCGACCAGGCACAGCACGCTCATGGCAGGATCCCCCACTCGTCGAGGACGCGGACCAGCTCGGGCACCGCGTCCGGGCCGTGGCCGAGCACGGCGGCCTGGTGCTTGGCCGACGGGGGCACGCGGAGCGCCTCCTTGCGCAGCCCCTCTGCCGCCCAGGCCGGTGCCGAGCGCTCGACGTCCGCCCGCTTGGCCCGCAGCCGCCCGGGCAGCGACGGGTACCGCGGCAGGTTGATGCCTTCCTTGACGGTGATCACCGCGGGCAGTGGCAGCTCGTACGCCTCTTCCACACCGCGGTACTCGCGCCGGGCGACCACGCCAGCCGGAGACACAGACAGCTGTTTGATCCCCGTGGCCACCGGCCAGCCGAGCTCGTGCGCGACCCTGATGCCGACCTGATAGTCGCCGGTGTCGGCGGCCTCGTTGCCCAGTAGCACCAGGTCATAGCCATGGGCCCGGACCTCCGCACAGATGGCCGCCGCGGTCGCGATCGGGCCGAACTCGCGGCCGTCGGTCTCCAGCAGCACCGCCCGCCCGGCGCCGAGCGCAAGGGCGCCGCGGAGCTGCTCGATCGCGTCTTCGGGCCCCAGGGTCAGCACGGACACCGTGCCGCCGTCCCGCTCGGTGATCTGCACCGCCTCCTCGACCGCGCACTCCTCGTGCGGGCTGATGGAGAACCCGGACATCCGGGTGTCCACCTCCTGGCCGTCCGGGGTCACCGTGATCTTGCCGCCGACGGTGGGGACTCGCTTGACGCAGACGAGTATCTCCATGCCCGCTAGCTCCTGACCCGCAGGTTCTCGGGATCGAACAGCGGGGTGGAGCCGGCCACCGCGACCGTGACCGGGTAGTGCTCGCCCATGTACTCCACCAGCAGCGGGGCGCCCTCGACCGCGTGATCCGCAGGCAGGTAGGCCATCAGCAGGTGCTTGCCCACCGACGGGCCCGAGCCCGCGCTGGTCACGTACGACGGCCGTCCCTTGGCGTCCACGAGGCGCTCGCCCGCCAGCGACAGGATCGGCTCGCCGCCCATCATGTAACGCGGCGTGCCGTCCGCCGAGGTGTGCGAGTCCACGGTGAGCGTGCACAGCACGGCGCACGGCGGTTCGGCCCGCTGCCGCAGGTACGCCTCCTTGCCGATGAACGCCTGCTCCTTGACCTTGGGCCGGGTCATCCCGGCCTCCACCAGCGTGTAGTCGGCGGTGAGCTCCATCCCGAACGCGCGGTACCCCTTCTCCAGCCGCCCGGTGGTGCCGTACACGCCGATGCCGGCCGGCACCAGCCCGTGCGGCCGGCCCGCCTCCCACAGGGTGTCCCACAGCCGGGCGCCCTGCTCGATCGGCACGTGCAGCTCCCAGCCGAGTTCGCCGACGTAGGAGATCCGCGAGGCGAGCACCACGATGCCGCCGATCTCGATGTCACGGCAGGTGCCGAAGCCGAAGCCGGCGTGCGAGACGTCGTCGGCCGTGACCGAGGCCAGCACGTCCCTGGCCCGCGGCCCCCACAGCCCGATGGTGGTCCAGGCCGAGGTCAGGCCGGCCAGGAAGGCGCCCGCCGGGAGGTGGTCGCTGATCCACTTGGCGTCGGACATCCCGGTGGCGCCGCCGGTCACCACCCGGAACCGGTCGCTGTCCAGCCGCATGACGGTCAGGTCGGCCCGGAACCCGCCGTTCTGGTCCAGCCACGAGGTGTAGACCACCCGGCCGATGGCCACGTTCATCTGCGCGACCGCCAGCGTCTGCACCGCCTCGAGCGCGCCGGGCCCGGATATCTCCAGCACGGCGAAGGCGGACAGGTCGACCAGGGCGCAGGCGTCGCGCATGGCCAGGTGCTCGGCGTTGATGACCGGCGACCACCAGCGCGACTCCCATTCCGCCGGGCGCTCCATCAGCCGGCCCGCATACCGTTCGAGCAGGTCGGAGTTGCCGGCGTACCAGTGCGGCCGTTCCCAGCCCGCGGTCTCGTAGAAGAAGGCGCCGAGGTCGCGTTCGCGGTCGTATACCGGGCTGACCCGCACCGGGCGGCTACTCTCCCACTGTTCCGCGGGGTGGACAATTCCGTACATCTTGTTGAAGCCCTCCCGGGCCCGGGCGCGGACGTGCGCGACCGTGCGCTGGCACGGGTAGAACCGGGCCGCGTCGGCCTCGTGTACGTCGATCGTGGGCTCCCGGCCGGACATGAGCTCGGCTACCGCGCGGCCGCAGCCCGGGCCCTCCTTGATCCAGCTGGCCGCCGCCGACCACAGGCCCGTGATCTCTGGCATCTCGCCGAGCAGCGGATGGCCGTCCGGGGTCATCGAGATCAGCCCGTTGATCGCGTACCTGATGCCGGCCCGCTCGTCGCCCAGCAGTTCGGGCATCAGCTCCAGGGCCTGGGCCAGCTGCGGGTCGAAGTCGTCCTGGGTAAACGGCAGCTCGGTGGGCGACAGCACCGCTTCCTCGATGGACGGGATCTCGTCCGGCGGGACGACGATCGGGCGGTGCGCGTAGGAGCCGACCTCCATGTCGCCGCCGTGCTGGCGTTCGTACATGTTAGTGTCCACGTCGCGGACGATCGGATAGGAGATCTCCCCCGGCGTGTCGGCGAACAGCGCGATCGGGCCGACGCTGATCATCTGATGCACGACCGGGGTCAGCGCGAGCCTGACCCCGGCCATCCGGGCGATCCGGGGCGACCATACGCCGCAGCAGATGACGACGTTCTCGGTCTCGATCTTGCCCTGGCTGGTCTCGACCGCCCGGACCCGCCCGTCGGTGACCGAGATGCCGCGGACCTCGGTGCCCGCCAGCACGGTGAGGGCTCCGGACCGCTGGGCCTGCTCCCGCATCAGCGTGCCCGCCCGCAGCGAGTCGACCACGCCCACGGTGGGGAAGTGCGCGCCGCCGAGGATGACCGACTCGTCCAGGTAGGGCACCAGCTTGTTCACCTCGCCGGGCGAGAGCAGCTCGGCCGGGATACCCCACGACTTGGCCTGGGTGCACCGCCTGCGCAGCTCTTCCATCCGGACCGCGGTCCTGGCCACCTCGAGCCCGCCGCTCTGGGTGAACACGCCGAGCTCCTGGTACTGCTCGGTGCTGTCGGTGGTCAGCTCGAACATCATCTTCGAGTACTCGATCGGGAAGATGAAGTTGGATGCGTGGCCGGTCGAGCCGCCCGGGTTCGGCATCGGGCCCTTGTCCACCAGGACCAGGTCCCGCCAGCCGAGCAGGGCCAGGTGGTGGACGAGGCTGTTGCCGACGATGCCGGCGCCGATGATGACGGCGCTGGCATTAAGGGGCCGGGCCGGAATTTCAGTCATGAGGGTCATCCCGCGAGTAGTGGTTTATCGATTCCGGTACGCTCCAGCGCGGCCCGGCGCCATAGCTCGGCCTGCTGGAGCTGGTTGAACGTGAACAGGTGCAGGCCGGCCACGCCCGACCCCGGCGCGGTCAGGACGGCCGCGGCCCGGTCAAGCAACCGGTCCGGGTGATACCCGCCAGGCAGCCAGAACCGCAGGATCCAGCTGGGGTGCCTGGTGATGAACCGGGCCGACTCCGAGGCCCCGGCCACCGCGGCCATCTTCAGCAGCCGGGTGCGCTCGGCCGGGCTGGCCAGCCCGGCGTACAGCGGCAGGGTCACCCCGCGGGCCCTGATCCGGCCGATCCAGCGGCCGAGCTGGGCCGCGTCGAAGCACACGTTGCTCACGATGTAGCTGGCGTACCTGCGCTTGTCCCACATCGCCTGGATGGTGATGTCGTCGTGGATCTTGGGGTGCCTCTCCGGGTACCCGGTGATCCCGATCCGGCTGAACGGGTTCCCCATCTCGGCCAGCCGCTCGAGCAGCGGCAGCGCGCTGTCGAACCGTCCCGCCGGGTGCGTCGCGTCCCCGCCCGGCACGAACACGTCGTCCACGTCGCACGCCTTGAGCCGGGCCACGATCCGGTCCAGGTGCGCGTCGTCGGCCACCGAGCGGGCGGCCAGGTGCGGCACCACCCGGTACCCGCGGGCGGCCAGCCGCTCGGTCAGGTCGATCGTGGGGTCCAGGCCCTTGACCGGCGACGCGGTCACCGTCACGGTCATCCCGGCCGGCACCCACTCCTGGACCGCCTCCTCGGTGCCCTTGGTGGGCAGCACCTCATACCTCGGGCTGCGCAGCAGCACATCCAGACCGCTCATGCCGCCTCCTCGACCAGCGAAGCGAGCGCATTCTCCAGCCGGGATACCCCGACCTCGACCCGGGTCAGCGGCAGGCCGAACATCGCCGCCACCCGCTCGGCCTCGGCGGTCAGCGCCGCGGAGGGCTCCTGGGCCAGCCAGACCAGCCGCCGGTAGTGCCCGAAGTAGTCACCCCACAGCTCGGGGTGCCGCTCCAGGCCGAGTTCGGCCAGTACGCTGCGCCGGAAGCTGCGCAGCAGGAAGTCGGTGAGCACGTAGGTGCCGGGTTCGGCCTCGAACATCGCCGCGACCCGTGAGGCGCCGGCGAACAGGTCGTAGCAGTGCAGCCCGGGCAGCCGCCGCACTCCGTACCGCGCGCACAGGTCGTCCAGCGCGCCGTACGTGCCGCAGTCAGCGTAGGCCAGGGCGGCCGCACGGCCTGAGCCGAGGGCTGATACCACGTACCGTTCGGCCATAATGGTTATCTTCTGCGGCCGGTTGTGCAGCAGGGCGGGCAGCGACCGTACGGCGACCGGCCAGCCGCGGCGAGAGACGATCTCGCGGACGTGCCCGGCCAGCGCCCCGCAGGCGATCACGTCAAGCTCGTACTGGCCAGGCGGGACGACCCCCCTAACCCCCCGCAGGGGGGAACGACAGCCGCTCGACGAAGCGGTCGTTGAAATCGGCGCGGTCGGAGAGCTCGACATACCTCACCTCCTCAAGCAGCGCCAGGCCGCCGGCCCGCTCGCGCAGGCTGAGCAGCGCCATCTTCGCCCCCTCGCCGGCCACGTTGCCGGCCGGCACCACGCGCGGCGCGGGGACCCTGGGCACCAGGCCGATCCTGATGGCGGCCGCAGGGGACAGGTAGCTGCCGAACGATCCGGCCAGCAGCACCTGCTTGACGTCGCCGGGGACCAGGCCGGCCTGCTCCAGCAGGATGCTCCAGCCGGTCGCGATGGCCGCCTTGGCGAACTGGAGCTCGCGGACATCGCGCTGGGACAGGTAGATGCTGTCCTCGGCGGCATCCCTTGATCCCCGCCAGTGCAGCACGAACACCCGTTCGGCACCGATCGTGGTCAGCCGGCCGGCCAGGCCTGGCGCGCTGGCCCGGGCCTCCTCCTCGGCGATGAACCGGCCGGAGGAGTCCAGCAGGCCGAGCCTGACCAGGCCGGTCACCGCGTCGACCAGGCCGGAGCCGCACAGCCCCTGCGGTTCGGCGTCACCGATGACCTTCAGGCCGACCTCGTCCGGGGTCATGGTGACCACCTCGATCGCGCCCTCAGCGGCGCGCATCCCGCACCGGATGGCGGCGCCTTCGAACGCGGGACCGGCCGGCGCGGCCGTGGCCAGCAGCCACTCCCGGTTGCCCAGGACGATCTCGCAGTTGGTGCCGATGTCGACGAACAGCCGGACCCGGGCGTCCCGGTCCATGCCGCTGGCCAGCAGGCCGGCCGTGATGTCACCGCCCACGTACGCGCCGAACGCGGGGAACACCACCGCGCGGGCCCGGGGATGGGTGGCGCCGGCCAGGCCCAGGTCGGCCGTGAGGATCTCGGGGAACAGCCTGGTGGACAGGATGAAGGGCGCCATGCCGAGCGGCTCGGGATCGACGCCCAGGACCAGGTGGGTCATGGTGGCGTTGCCCGCCAGCGCGACCTCGTACACCTCGTGCGGACCGACGCCGCCCGCCTCGCAGACGGCCCGGGCCAGCTCGGCCAGGGTCTCGTGGGCGAGTTGCTGCAGCTTGTCCAGGGCGCCGGGATCCATCATGGTGGCGCTGATCCTGGTGATCACGTCCGCGCCGAACGGCTGCTGCTTGTTCAGCGTGGACTCCACCGCCACCGGCGTGCCGGTGGACAGGTCCAGCAGGGTGGCCACCACGGTGGTGGTGCCGAGGTCGAAGGCGATGCCGAACCGGCGGCCGGTGGTGTCGCCGGGCTCGACCGCGATCAGCACGTCGTCCACGACCACGGCGGTCACCTTGTAGTCGGCCGCGCGCAGCGTCTGGCCCAGGGTCTTCAGCACGGACAGCTCGGCCCTCGGTTCCAGGTCGTCGAGCTGGGCCAGCACCCGCTCCAGATCGCTGGCCTGGTCGGCCAGGCTGGGCTCGGCCAGCTCCAGGTACCGCTTCTGCACCGCCGGGCGCAAGATGACCTGCCGGCCGACGCCCACGGTGGCGGCCTTCGGCCGGGTGGTCAGCGGCGGCACCTCGACCTGGGTGTCCCGGGTGGCGGTGGTGCGGCAGGCCAGCCGCCAGCCCTGCCTCAGCTCGTCGGCGGTGTAGGCCCTGATGTCCAGGCTGGTCGGCGTAGGCGGGTCATCGGTGATCCTGATCCGGCACTTCTTGCAGGTGCCGTGACCGCCGCAGGTGGAGTCGATCGCGATGCCGTTCCAGCTGGCCGCGTCGAACAAGGTCACCCCGTACGGAACCCGGACCGCCCGCTCGTTGAAGGTCAGATTGATCCGAACGGGCCCGGGTGCTACCTCGCCGGTCACCGTCATGTGGCACCTGGCGGTTGCGCTTGCGCCGCTGCTTGCTCCCTGGCCTGCTGGGCCGCCAGCTGGGCGCGGTGGGCGGCGATCCAGGCCGCGCCCCATTCGTCGCGGCCGAGCACCAGGTCGGCGGCCTTGACCGCGCGGACGATCTGCGGCGAGCGCGCGTCCATGATGGCGCTGGTCAGCCCGGCTCTGATCGCGATGGGCAGGAACGCCGCGCCGATCGAGTGCCGGTCCGGCATGCCGAAGCTCACGTTCGAGGCGCCCAGCGTGGTGTTCACCCCGAACTCCTCTTTGATCAAGGCGATCGTCTCCAGCGTCCTGGCCGGGTGGCCGGTGTCCGCGCCGACCGGCATGGCTAGCGGGTCGATGACGATGTCCTCGACCGCGATCTTGTACCTCTCGGTGGCGATGTGGATGAGCTTGCGGGCCAGCTCGACCCGGCGGGCCGGGTTCTCGGGGATCTCCTCCTCGTCGTTCGGCAGGCCGATAACCGCGGCGCCGTACTTCTTCACCAGCGGCAGGATCGCCTCCAGCCGGTCGTCCTCGGCGGTCACCGAGTTGACCAGCGCCTTGCCCTGGTAGGCGGCCAGGCCCGCCTCGAGTACCTCGACGATGGAGGAGTCGATGACCAGCGGCAGGTCGGTGAGCTCCTGGATCAGCGTGACCGCCCGCGTCATGAGCGCGGCCTCATCGGCCAGCGGCGCGCCCATGTTCACGTCCAGCAGCATGGCCCCGCCGTCCGCCTGCTCCTTGACGTCGATCTCGACCCGGGACAGGTCCCCGTTGCGCAGCTGGAGCTGGAAGATCTTCCGGCCGGTCGGGTTGATCCGCTCGCCGATGATCGCGAATGGCTGGTCGTCGCCGATCCGCACCGTCTTGGTCGCCGAGGACAGGATGGTGTGCACGGGGCCTTCCTATGGAGGTGTTGTCAGGCGTTGACGCCAGCGGGGGGCCTAGGGGGGCCGTCCCCCCTGGCTAGCACCGCGCGGCGTTGTGCGATCAGTTCCTTGGCCCGGACCACGGCCGCGGAGGCATCGGCCGCGTACCCGTCCGCGCCCACCACGTCGGCGTATTCCTGGGTGACCGGGGCACCGCCGACCATGACGATGACCTGGTCCCGTAGGCCGGACTTCTGCAGTGCGTTGATGTTCGCCTTGAACATCGGCATCGTCGTGGTCAAGAACGCGGAGAACCCGACGATGTCGGGCTGGTGCTCGCGTATCGCGTCGACGAACTTCTCGGGCGCGACCTGCACGCCGAGGTCGATAACGTGGAACCCGGCACCCTCGAACATGATGTTGACCAGGTTCTTGCCGATGTCGTGTACGTCGCCCTTGACCGTGCCCATCACGATGGTCCCGATCGTCTGAGCGCCGGTCTCGGCCAGCAGCGGGCGCAGGATCTCCAGCGCGCCGGCCATGGCCTTGCCCGCGATGAGCATCTCGGGCACGAAGAAGTCGCCGCGCTCGAACCTGGCGCCCACCTCTTCCAGCGACGGGATCAGCGCCTCGTACAGCAGGTCCTCGGGACCGAGCCCCATGGCCAGGCCCTGATTGGTCAGGTCGAGGACCGCGGGCCCGTTGCCGACCAGCGTGTCGTCGTACAGCTGGCTGAGCAGCTCGTCCCTGGTCATGCTGCCCCTCCCGCTCGCCTCATGCCGCGCCTGCCCTCCGGGTCTGCCTGGCCGCCCGCTGGCGGTAGCCGAGCACCGCGGACAGGCCCGCGGCCTCCTGGGCGCAGTGCCCGGCGGCGCCCGGCACGCGGTCCTTGGTCATCCTGGTCGTCGGAGCCGACACCGACAGCGCCGCGATCACCGCGCCGTCGTAGCCGTGGACCGGGGCCGCCACCGCGATCAGTCCCGGCTCGAGCTCCTCGTCGGTCACCGCGTACCCCCGCGCGCGCACGCCCGCCAGGTCGGCCCGCAGCGCCGCCTCGCTGGTCACGGTCTTTTCCGTGCGCCGTTCCAGCGGACCGCCGGACAGCTGCGCCGCGCCGTAGGCCAGCAGCACCTTGCCGAGCGCGGAGCAGTGCAGCGGGACGGACATCCCCACCCAGTCGGTGCCGCCGATCAGGTAGGTGCTGTTCACCTGGGCGATCTGCTCCACCAGCCCGTTGCTGGCCACCCCGAGGTTGATCGTCTCGCTGGTCGCCTTGCCGAGCCGCTCGAGGAACGGCTGGGCCACGGCGACCAGGCCGGCCTCGGCGCCGCCGCGCCAGGCGAAGCTGACGAACATCTCGCCGGGCAGGAACCTGCCGTGGTCATCGCGCCGGACCAGCCCGTTGCGCTCCAGGGCGAGCAGCAGCCGGGAGGTGGTGGACTTGGCCAGCCCGGTCGCCGCGCTCAGCCCGGTGAACGTCATCGGGTCCGCAGAGTGCACGACCTCGCTCAGCAGCCGGGCCGCCCGGTCGACGGCCTGGGTGCCGTTCTGGTTGCTCATCCGGGGTTTCTCATTCCTGGGATTGCCATGTTCCACTTTATGGGACCTAGTTCTACTATGTGATCGTAAGGTGCGGTCTGGTATCGGTCAAGTTCCTGCCTTTGCTCCCTTTTCGCCGGATTTGAACGGCCCCGTGAGCGCTATTCAGAACCGACTAGCGAGCACGGGCCAGAGAGCCCGTGCGAGCGGTCGGTGCAGGGTGCACAGTGGGAATAATCGCGGGATCTGAAGAGCGCGAACTTTTGAAAGGCGGAGTGAAGGTCGATGTTCGTCAACGCGATGCCCAGGTACGAGATCCTCTCCGCGGACGCGATCGCGGCGCTCGACCGCGGCTGGCGCCGGATCGTCTCCGAGATCGGCATCCAGTTCGCTAAACCCGAGGCAGTCGAGCTGTTCGCCAAGGCCGGCCAGGACGTGGACGGCGACGTGGTCAAGCTCGACCCGGAGTTCGTCCTGGAGCAGGTGGCCAAGGCGCCACGGGAGTTCGACGTGCAGGCCCGCAACCCCGCGCACAACGTGCACATCGGCGGGGATCACATGGTGTTTAGCGCGGTCTACGGCTGCCCGTTCGTCCGCGAGGGCGACGTGCGCCGGGACGCCACCTTGAACGACTTCCGCCAGCTGGCCAGCCTGTCCCAGGCCTACGACGAGCTGGACTCGGCCGGCGGGGTGATCTGCGAGCCGAACGACGCCCCGCTCGACTCGCGGCACCTGGACATGATCTACGCGCTGCAGACCCTGACCGACAAGATCTACATGGGCAACGTGGTCTCCGGGCCGAACGCGGCCGACACCATCCGGATGACCGAGATCTTGTTCGGCGGCCGGGACGTCATCGAGCGCACCCCGGCCACGATCTCGCTGATCAACTGCAACTCCCCGCTGCGCTGGGATGACCGGATGCTGGACGCCCAGTTCGAGTACAACCGGGCCAACCAGCCGGTGGTGCTGACGCCGTTCCTGCTGATGGGAGCGATGTCTCCGGTGACCATCCCGGCCGCGCTGACCCAGCAGCTCGCCGAGGCGCTGAGCGGGATCGCGCTGGCCCAGCTGATCAGGCCGGGCTGCCCGGTCATCTTCGGCTCGTTCCTGTCCAACATCGACATGCAGTCCGGGTCGCCGTCGTTCGGGACGCCCGAGTCCGCCCTGGGCCTGTTGTGCACCGGGCAGCTCGCGCGGCACTACGGGCTGCCGTTCCGCACCGGCGGCGGGCTGAACTCTTCCCAGACGGCCGACGCCCAGTCCGCCTACGAGGCGCTGATGACGCTGCTGCCCACCTTCCTGGCCGGCACCAACTTCGTCATGCACGCGGCCGGCTGGCTGGAAGGCGGGCTGGTCAGCTGCTACGAGAAGTTCATCATCGACATCGAGCTGCTGCGCATGCTGCGGGTGGAGTTCACGCCACTGGAGATCACCGAGGACTCGCTCGCGTTCGGCGCCCACGAGGAGGTGGGGCACGGCGGGCACTTCCTCGGCGCCGCGCACACGATGGAGCGGTTCCGCGAGTGCTTCTACCGGCCGCTGCTGTCCTCCACCGCCAATTTCGAGCGCTGGCTCAAGCTGGGCGCCAAGGACACCGCCGCCCGGGCCGCCGATATCTGGCGGGCCAGGCTGGAGACGTTCGAGCCGCCGCCCCTGGACCACGCCATCCGTGCCGAGCTGGACGATTTCGTCCAGCGCCGCCGCCGCGAGCTGGGCGACTAGCCGTGAGCGCCGCGTGGGGCCAGCAGTACGTGCTCACGCTCTCCTGCCCGGAAAAGCCGGGCATCGTGCACGCGGTCTCCGGCTTCCTGGTCCAGCACTCGGCCAACATCCTGGCCAGCCAGCAGTACGGGGAAGCCCCCGACGGGCGGTTCTTCATGCGGGTGCATTTCGCCGTTCCGCCGGGTGCTCAGCTCATCAGGCTGCGCGATGACGTCGCCCAGGTGGCCGAGGCCAATGAGATGTCCTGGCAGCTGCACGACGCGGCCTCGCGGGTCCGCACCCTGGTCATGGTCTCCCAGCTCGGCCACTGCCTGAACGACCTGCTGTTCCGCTGGAAGACCGGCACCCTGCCCGCCCACATCGTGGCCGTGGTGTCCAACCACTACGACTTCGGCGAGCTGGCCTTCTCCTACAACATCCCGTTCCGTCACATCCGGGTCACGCCGGAGACCAAGGCGGCCGCCGAGGCCAGCCTGCTGCAGATCATCGACGAGTTCGGTGCCGAGCTCATCGTGCTGGCCCGTTACATGCAGATCGTTTCGCCCGAGCTATGCCAGCAGTTCGAAGGCCGGATGATCAACATCCATCACTCGTTCCTGCCGAGCTTCAAGGGCGCCAAGCCCTACCACCAGGCCCACGCGCGGGGCGTCAAGCTGGTCGGCGCGACCGCGCACTACGTGACGGCGGACCTGGACGAGGGCCCCATCATCGAGCAGGACGTGCTGCGGGTGGATCACGGGTTCTCGCCCGAGCGTCTCGCGCAGGCGGGCCGTGACGTTGAGGCGCAGGTCCTCGCGCGCGCGGTGACCTGGCACGCCGAGCACCGGGTGCTGCTCAACGGCGACCGGACCGTGGTCTTCCGCTGAGCTCGGACCGCGGTTTTCAGCGCACCGGCCCCTCCGGGGACCATGCGCCGGATCGGACCACTACGGCCAGCGCCGCCGACGGCCGGCACTTCGTCTCGCTGGACAAAGCCATCGACACCATGCGCATGACCGGCCGCGACATGCTGGACAAATACAAGGAGACGTCGCGTGGCGGCCTGGCCGTCAACGTCATAGAGTGCTAGCTCATGGGAGCGTTCGGACTGTTCCGCGGCAACGCCCTGGACGCCTACCGGGACTGGCCCGCTCCCGCCACGATCATCAGCGACGGCGCGTACGGCGTGCGCGGATTCCACGGTGACACGATCGGGTCGGATGCCCTGCCGAACTGGTACCGCCCGCACATCGAGTGCTGGTCCGCGGCGGCCGGGCCCGCGACCACGTTGTGGTTCTGGAACACCGAGATCGGCTGGGCCAGCGTGCACCCGGTCCTGGCCGAGCACGGCTGGGATTACGTCCAGCTGATCGTCTGGGACAAGGGCCTGGCTCACATTGCGGGTAACGTGAACGGGCGCACCATCAGGCAGTTCCCGGTCGTGACCGAGGTCTGCGCCCTGTACCAGCGGGTGTTCAGCGTCACCGGACCCGACGGGCCGATGCCGGTCAAGCAGTGGGTCAGGCACGAGTGGGTCAGGTCCGGGCTATCACTGCAGCGGGCGAACCAGGCCTGCGGGGTGAAGAACGCGGCCACCCGCAAGTACCTGACCAGGGACTGGCTCTGGTACTGGCCGCCCGGAGAGATGACCGAGCGCCTGGCCGCCTACGCCAACGCCCACGGGCGGCCGTCCGGCTGGCCGTATTACTCCCTCGACGGCGAGCGGCCGGTCACCGCCAAGGAATGGGATGCGCTGCGCTACCGCTGGCGGCACGCCCACGGCCTGACCAACGTCTGGTCGCGCCCGCCGCTGCACGACGGGGAGCGGCTGAAGGGGACCCTGCGCCGCGCCGCGCCCCGGGTGCACAACCCGACGGCGGCCAGCGCGGCGCACCTCAACCAGAAGCCGCTCGAGTTCATGGAGCGCCTGATCGCCGCGGTGACCGGACCCGACGATGTCGTCTGGGAACCGTTCGGTGGCCTGTGCTCGGCATCGCTGGCCGCTGTCATCCTGGGCCGTCGTGCCTTCGCCGCGGAGACCGATGCCGGCTTCGCGGATATGGCCGCGGAGCGGCTCAGGCTGCACGCCTCCTGAGGTTGCCGACCGCCCTGCCGATCGGCCAGAGTGACCAGGTGGACAGTCAGCAGTGGGATGAGCGGTACGCCGGCGCCGAGTTCCAGTGGACCACGCGGCCGAACCAGTTCGTGGCGGCCGAACTGGCCGGGCTACCGCCCGGCCGCGCGCTGGACCTGGCGGCAGGCGAAGGCCGCAACGCCGTCTGGCTGGCCGAGCGCGGCTGGCGGGTGACCGCCGTGGATTTCTCCCGTGTCGGATTGGAGAAGGGGCGCACGCTGAGCGCGGCCCGCGGCATCGACGACGCGCGGGTGGCCTGGATCGTCACTGACCTGCGCGACTACGAGCCGGAACACGGCGCCTTCGACCTGGTGCTGATCGCGTACTTCCAGGTCATCGCGGATCTGCGGGCCAGCGTGCTGGCCCGCGCCGCCGCCGCGCTGGCTCCCGGAGGCACGCTCTTGGTCATCGGCCACGACCTGACCAACCTCGCCGAGGGCGTCGGCGGCCCGCAGGACCCGGACGTGCTGTACACGCCCGAGGCGGTCAGCGCGGAACTGCCTGGCCTGCGGCTCGTACGGGCCGAACGTGTGCACCGGACCGTCGAGCGGGACGACGGCCCGGCGACCGCGATCGACACCTTGGTCCGCGCCGTCCGCGAAGCCTGAGCGCGCCGGCCTGGGTAACCGCCGCTGAGACGTGCCGTCAGGCGATCTTGCGTGCGCCCGGGCCCGGCACCGGGGTGACTTCGCGGGCAGATCCCACGATGTGCCCGGCCCGGCACGCCATCTGCAGCTGCAGCGGCTCCCCGCAGTCGCGATGCCGCAGCAGGACCTGCGGGCCGGCCGAGCCGACCGCATGCCGGTCGCCCCACTGCATCAGCGCCACCAGCAGCGGGTACAGGTCGAGGCCCTTGTCGGTGAGCCGGTACTCATCCCGGCTGCGCTGGCCGCTGACCCGATACGGAACCTTGCGCAGCAGGCCCTCGCTCACCAGGCGAGCCAGGCGCTGACTGAGCACCTGCCGCGGCATCCCGGTGCGCCGCTGCATGTCATCGAAACGGCGCACGCCGTTGAAGGCCTCCCGCAGCACGAGGAATGTCGACCGTTCCCCGAGGATCCCCACCGCAGCACCGATCGCGCAGTTGGCCGAGTCGTAATCCAGAATCCAGGGCCGTCTCATGAACGTATGCTAAGTCTAGTTGACAGACTCAGCAATACGGAGGCATGCTGGGTTCGTGAAGCGAACCCAGAACGGCTGGCCCGGCGGCCGCGCAGCCGCCGTCATCCGCCCGGCGCATCCGGCCGATCTGGCCGCGCTCAGCGACTTCTTCGCCAGACTCTCCCCGGAGACCCGTTACCTGAGGTTCTTCGGGCCGGTCACGCCCGGCCAGGCTCTGCTCAGGCAGTTGTGCGGCCTGGCCGACACCATCGACGCCGTGGTCGCAGTCCGGGGCGGTGTCATCGTCGGGCACGCCATGGCCGTGGACCGGACCGGCCATCAGGGCTCCCGGGTGACGGACATCGGCGTGGTGGTGGCCGACGCCTGGCAGGGCCGGGGCCTGGGCTCGGCGCTGACGCGCGCACTGATCACCGGGGCCGGGGCCCGGGGCGTGACGTTGATGGAGATGGACGTGCTGTACGGCAACCGTCACGTGCTTGACATGATCACCAGCCACTGGCCAGCGGCCCGCATCGGACGTACCAGGGACAGCGTCAGCATCCGCGTTCAGTTGCCGCACCAGCAGCGGCCACGGCCGGAAACAGGGTCTGAAGGCCGCCCGGCTGCGGTCGCCGTCTAGGCCGGATCTAGAGCCCGGGACCCGCGGACCGCTGGCCTTCTGAGCGCGGCCCTGGGTCACGATCCTACGCCGGGGGCGCCTCTAGCCGGGATTCGCGGCGGACCCGGACGAGCCGGCTGAGGCATTGCCGGCCGCGAGGTAAGCTCGGTTACTGCCCGGTAACCCTACCCCCCAGGGTGGCCAGGGCAGGTCCGGCCTGGGCGCCCAGGCCGGGCTTCTGTACATACCGCACCCTTCCGCGAACCTGGCCTGCCGGAGGATCGTCAACCTCGAGCTGGCGAACTGGCGTTCACTGCTCGCCAGGGGAAATGACGGTACGGAGGCACAAGATGGCCAGGATCAGCTACGACGACCAGACCGCGGCGGCGTACAAGGAGGTCCGCGAGGTCCCGCGAGACGGGCTCGGGGCGTGGCGCGAGGCAGTCCAGCGGCATCTGGGGCCGTGGCCGGGCCTGACCGTGGCGGACATCGGAGCGGGGACCGGCGCGTTCGCCGCCGCGTTCAGCGACTGGTTCGGCCTCGCTGTCCTCGCGGTCGAGCCGTCGGCGGCCATGCGAGCCCAGATCCCGCGCCGCCCGGGCATCCGGGTCCTCGGCGGACATGCCAGCGCCCTCCCGCTGCCAGACCATTCGGCGGACGGCGCATGGCTGTCGCTGGTCATCCACCACATCCCCGACCTCAAAGCTGCCGCATGCGAGATCCGCCGCGTCCTGCGCCCGGGCGCCCCCGTGCTGATCCGCCAGGGATTTCCGGGCCGGGCTGACACGACGCGCACCTTTCCCTGGGAGTTCTTTCCCGAGACCGCCCGGACGCTCAAGAGCTATCCCTCCGTCGAGCAGGTATGCCAGGCGTTCGCCACCGCAGGATTCCGCCACGACGCGCTTGAGCAGGTTCCCGAGACACTGACTAGCCTGGCCGCGTTGCTCGATCAGGCAGACACCTTCCGCCGCGCCGACACCATCATGCGCGGGCTCACCGAGGAGGAGTTCAAGCGGGGCAAGGAACGGCTCCGCCGCGCCGTGCAGCACGCTGGGCGCACAGCCGGCACTAAGACCAGGACCAATTGGCTTGATCTTCTGGTCCTGCGCTGACAGCGGTCTTGCTCGACTCCGTCGCACATAGTAGAACGTAACGGTGGGCAGACAGGCAGCTGTCGTGCTGTACCTGATCGCGATGGTAGCCCTCGTGGTCGGCGTGGACATCCTGTTCTTCAGGCACGAATTCTGGGCGCGGCTGGCGGTAAACGTCGGGATTGTCCTGGTGTTCGTGGTGTTCTATTTGAGGTTCCTGAAGCGTCCATGAGTAGCCCGTTCGCGGGCGGCGACCTAGGAACCGCCTTAGCTGACGATCAGGTAGATGCTGTTGCTGACCAGCCCCCGCAACCGGTACACCTATTTCCCCGGTGCCGCAGACGTGCCCGAGACGCAGGCGGTGAACATCCGCAACCGCTCCTACGCCATCGGGGCCCTGGTGGACATCCCCGGCCCGGGGCCCAGGGCGTGCTGTTCGCCCACGGCTGCCGGTTCGGCGGGCACGCCCTGTACGTCAAGGCAACCGGCTGCACTACGGCTACAGCTTCGTCGGCATCACCGAGGAGAAGATCGACGCCGCCGAAAACATCCCGGCCGGGGAGAACCTCATCCTGTCGGCCGCGTTCGACAAGGACGGCGAAGACCCGCCCGGCGTAGCCACCGGCTTGCTGTTCTTGTACTACGGAGACCGCAAGGTCGGCGAGGGCCGCATCAAGACCCAGCCGGGCACCTTCCAGCTCGCAGGCGAAGGCCTGTGCATCGGCCGCGACAGCGGGTTCCTCGTCACCGACGACTACCCGGGCACACCACCGCACCGGTTCACCGGCGGTGTGATCAAACGAGTCGCCGTCGACGTCAGCGGCGAGGCGTACGTCGACCTGGAGCGCGAGGCCGCCGCCATGCTCGCCCGGGAGTAACCCCCGCGCCTCGATCGCCCGTCCGTGATCACCGCCACTGCCAGGGTGGAACGGCGCGGGGAGCACCGGACCCGAGCTAGCTGGGATGACACTCAAACGGGTTCTGTATTTCGTGCTGTATGGTCGCGGAGTGCGTGCCCGGCGAGCTGAGCACGCCCGGCCGCAAGGATCGGCGGGCGGCGGCGAGATGATCGGATTATGCGACCTGACCCAGATGACAAGCCGGTGCTGCCGGAGCAGAGCGAGGAAGAAGCGGGTTGCCGCTGACCCGGCCGCTGCGGGCACTGCTGCTGTACGTGTGTGTGCTCGTGCTGGTCGACACGATGTTCTTCACGGCGCTGACGCCGTTGCTGCCGCACTATACGCAGGTGGCTCACCTGTCCAAGGCAGGCGCGGGGATCCTGGTCGCGAGTTACCCGCTTGGCACCCTGGTCGGGGCGCTGCCGGGCGGGCTGCTCACGGGGCACCTGGGCTACCGGAAGACCGTTCTGCTCGGGCTGGCGCTCATGGGAGTCTCGGCGCTGGTCTTCGGGTGGGCCTCGGCAGCGGCGGTTCTCGACTCCGCCCGGTTCGTGCAGGGACTGGGCGGGGCGTGCACCTGGGCCGGGGGCATGGCCTGGCTGGCGACCAAGGCGCCGCAGGACCGGCGCGGGGAGCTGATCGGGACGGCTATGGGCGCGGCGGTGGGCGGAGCGCTGTTCGGGCCGGTCGTGGGCGCGATCGCCGACGAGATCGGCACCGGACCCGCGTTCGCCAGCGCCGCGGTGCTGGCCGGAGTGCTGATGGCGGCGGCGTTCGCCGTGCCCGCGCCACGCGAGGCGGTCCCGCAGGGGCTGCGGGAGGCGTTCGCCGCCATGGGTGACCGCCGTCTGGCCACAGGGCTGTGGCTGACGGTGCTGGCGGGCCTGGCCTTCGGCGTGCTGGACGTGCTCGCGCCGCTGCGGCTGGCGGACCTCGGGGTCACGGCCCTGGTCATCGCGGGGACGTTCCTGGCGGCGGCCGGGGTAGAGGCGGCCCTGGCGCCGGTCGCGGGGCGGGTGGCCGACCGCCGCGGCGCCATCGTGCCGATCAGGTGCTCGCTGACCGGCGCGGTGGCGGTCAGCCTGCTGGCGCCCACGCTGGCGTCGGCGTGGGTGCTCATCCCGGTGCTGATCGTGGGCATGCCCTGCTTCGGCACGCTGTTCACCCCGGCCATGACGCTGGTGAGCGAGGGCGCCCAGCACCAGCGGCTCGACCAGGGGCTGGCCTTCGGCCTGGCCAACCTCGCCTGGGCCGCGGGCCAGGCCGTGGCCGCCTCGGGCAGCGGGGCCCTGGCCCAGGCCACGTCGGATCTGGTCCCCTACTCGCTGCTCGCGGCCGCGTGCCTGGCCACCCTCGCCTTCGTCCGGCTCGGGCGGCGCCCGGCGGGCTCACCGCCGGCGAATCCAGGCCATGGTTCTCCAAGCGAGGTCCCTGGGAGCCAAACCGGCAGCTAAAAGCCGGTCACGAAGCTAGCAAGCAGGCAAGGAGCGGCTGATGAAGACGGCTGAGCACCTGGAATCAAGTGCGGCGCCTGCGGCGCCGCAGGAAGCGGCCGGATCAGCACGGCTGACTCCTCACCTGCCGGATACATGCTCGCGCCGCCGTCTCCTCGGCTGGTCCAGCTCGTCCGGCTCGCAGCCGCCAGCTACCGCGTGGAGGTAACGGACATGCGATTACGAGAGGGGGGCGGAACGGGCAACCGCGGTGTGTCATAGAAGGACAGCGGGCCATCGCCGTCGAAGCTCAGCCCCAGGAAACGCAAGGAATCCTCGGTCTCGCGCTCCCAGAAAAAGCGCAACACCATGCTGCACTGCTTCCGCCCCTGTCGAGCACGCGACGCGCACGGACCTTCAGATCCGTAGTTCTAGGCAAGTCGTCCAGGACCGTCCAGTCATGTCCGCGCTCTGGACCGATGTTCCAAGCTTGTCGTCCCGTGCCCATGGCTGGCTACTGCCTTGGCAACAGTGTTGGCAACAGGTGGAGCACCCGCTTAGGAAGTAGCCGCGACCGGCGGACCCGCGGCTGCCCAGCCATGATTCTAGAAGTTTATTGCTAGTTTCAGATTACTAGCGTAACGTGGTCAACAGAGTTCGAGCAGCCAGGCTCCGCAGGTCACAGGAGGCATCCCGATGCACCCACCGACTGACAACGCCGCTCCCTGAGGCGGCCCACATGCTCGCAGCGGTTGGCATTGCCGTGTGCGTCGGCGCGGTCGTGGCCGTCTGGATGGCCGGCGCGCTGTACAACGCTCTGCATACTCCGCGTAACGCCTCTCATGCCCCGCGGGAGCTGACCCGGAGCCAGCCCGGGTCGGCAGCGCTCATCGTCGTGGCAGCGGCGTGCGCGGGCCTGGTGATCGGGCTCGGCCGCAGCCACTTTGACGGCCTGGCCGTGGGGGCCTTGTGGGTCCGGATCCTCGGACTCGCCGTGCTGGTCGCTTCGACAATGTTCACGCTGTGGGCCCGGTTCTCGCTCGGCACCATGTGGAGCCTGGCGCCCAAGGTCAAAGATGATCACCGGCTCCGCACTCACGGGCCGTACGCGGTGACGCGTCATCCGATCTACACCGGCGTGCTCGGGATGATCCTCGGCGCCACGCTGCTCAGCGGGATCAGTCAGTGGATCGTGCTCTTCCCGGTCGCCCTGGTCCTGTTCGAGGTCAAGATCCGCATGGAGGAGCACCTGATGCTGGCCACCTTCCCCGACGACTACCCCCAGTACCGCCACCAGGTGCCCCAACTCGTTCCCGGCCTGTACGCACTGCTGAACGCCACTCCCCCAGCTCGTAGGCCCCGCCCCGGTGCCCGGAAAACTAACGCTGGATAGCAGGCCTTCATGGTGACGACCGCGGTCGTCTTGTACGGTCAGCGGGCGAAGGTACGCCTGCCGCGGATAGATGGAACTCCCGACATGCACATCAGTCAGCCAGCCCCATGATCGCCAACGGTCATGATCGCCAACGGTGCTGCTGTTGACCATCACCGGCTGTTGATGCCGGTTCGGGGGGCATGCTACGACGGACCGTGGTCTCGCAACTCTCTGAAATGATTATTCTAGAAATTTGTTGCTAGTTTCAGGTTGCTGGTGTAGCGTTATGCGTGGGGCCTGGCTAGCCAGGCGCCGCAGGTCAAAGGAGGTGCCGAGGGAGTGCAGATGGCCGCAGGATTTACACCGCAGTTCAGCTATATCGATTCGGAGAGCGAGAGGCTTGCGGATGCCGACCTCAGCGAACGCGACCGGCATTCGGGGGAAGATCACTCCGCTCATGTGTCAGGGAAAATCTGCAAGAGCTGCGGCCACCCGATCGGGGCCGAGCAGCCTGCCCGCCGCCGCGGTGAAACGGACTGGGCGCACGACGTCTGCCCCGTCATTACGGACTAATCCGGAGTTCGCGTGGCCCGGGCCCGGCGGCCAAGCGCTCCCTCTACCAAGATCACCGTGCCATTAACCCTAGTCAAGGACAGCCACGGCCGGGTCACCGGCTACCGAGGTTATGTTTGGTGCACCAAACCGGGCGGCGAACGCTACCGCAAATATGTCAAGGGCCAAACCTACGAAGCCACTCAGCGGGCATGGTTCAAGCTCAGGGACGAGGCAAGCCGCGGACCGGCAGCTCCGACGTACCCAAGCTCATCTCGCCGCGATGAAGACGCCTTGTACACGGCCTATGTTCTCATCCTCGTCCTGGGCCTGCGTAAAGGCGAAGTTCTCGGGCTCACCTGGGATCGGGTCGATCTCGAGGCGGCCGAGCTGTACGTGGGCGAGCAGCTCCAGCGGGTCACCGGCCAACTCATCCGTCGTCAGGTCAAGACATGCGGTTCATTGCTGGCGGCGCTGGAGGTGCATCCGCGTGTGGCCATGCAGATCCTTCGACACAGCAAGATCGCCATCACGATGGAGATCTAAACCGAAGTACCCTCGGCTGCTACCCGCGAAGCTCTGCACAAACTGGGGCAGTGGCTGGACGAGACGGGCACTTGACCCATTGCTGCACTTTGCTGCTGCACCAAGATCAACAAGGGTCGTTCCGGTGATCGAACAAGTTTCTGACCTGGGTGGAGCTAAGGGGACTCGAACCCCTGGCCTTCTGGATGCAAACCAGACGCTCTTCCAGCTGAGCTATAGCCCCGAGATGTCTTTCGCCAAGGTTACCTGCTGCGCGCCGGTCACAGCGCGTCCCTGATTGGGGATGAGGCTCGCGGGGTCTATTTCAGCAACCGGGACAGGCGGCGGTCGGCGAGTGGCTTGCCGCTGGTCTGGCAGGTGGGACAGTACTGTAGCGCCGAGTCGGCGAACGAGACCTCCCTGATGGTGTCGCCGCATACCGGGCAGGCCTGGCCTGCCCGGCCGTGCACGCGCAGGCCGGACTTCTTCTCGCCCTTCAGGTCGGCGGCGGCCAGGCCCTCCGAGCGCTCGACCGCCTCGGTGAGCGTGGCCTTGATCGCGTCGAACAGGACAGCCACGTCGTCAGGCGTCAGGCTGGCGGCGATCTTGAAAGGGGACATCTTGGCCGCGTGCAGCACCTCATCAGAGTAGGCGTTGCCGATGCCCGCGATGATTCGCTGATCACGCAGCACGCCCTTGATCTGCATCTTGCGGCCAGAAAGCAGGCTGGCCAGTGTGTCCGCGGTGAAGTCGGCGGCCAGTGGATCGGGTCCCAGGGTGGCCACGCCGGGTACGTCGGCGGGGTCACCGACCAGGTACACCGCAAGGCGCTTGTGCGTGCCCTGCTCGGTGACGTCGAAGCCGGAGCCGTCATCGAGCGCCAGCCGGAAGGCCAGCGGGCTCTTGCCGGGCTTTGGAGGGGTCGAGGGCAGATCCTCGCGCCAGCGCAGCCAGCCGGCCCGGGCCAGGTGAATGATCAGGTGCAGGCCCTGATCGGTGGAGATGTCGAGGAACTTGCCGTGCCTGCCGACCCCGGATATGACCTGACCAGCCAGACTGGTCAGCGGCGGGTCGAACGTCTTGAGCACCGAGAACGAGGCCGCATCGGCCCGTGCGACGGTTCGGCCGGTCGCGTGAGCCCGCAGGAAGGCGGCCAGCGACTCCACTTCCGGCAGTTCAGGCATGGTTCACAGTCTGCCACGCGGTGGCTGATTCTCCGTCACTCGCGGTGAACGGGCATGGTCGGGATCTCCCCGTTCGCTGCCACGAGGTCCGGCAGGTCACCGATGTCAGACAGCAGGTGGGTAGCTCCGGCCCGGCGGAGCCTGGCCGCGTCGTGCACACCACTCAGCATGCCGACCACAAGCCGGGCCCCGGCTCGTCGCGCGGACAGCACTCCGCTCTCGCTCGCCGTCACGACGGCCACGTCGCGTACGTCGCCGATGCCGAGCCGCAGTATCGCGGTGAGGATCAAATCGGGACAGGGGAAGCCCCTGGTCACGTCGTCCGCGCACAGCAGCAGGTCAGCCCGCTGCCACCAGCCAAGGCGTTCCACGATCAGGCCGAGCGCGGGCCTGGACAGGCAGGACAGCAGGCAGAGCCTGGTCCCGGCCGCGGCGAGCTTGTCCATCGCGTCGTTCGCGCCGGGCAACGGGAGGGCGCCGAACCGGTCCACGGCGGCATGGAATGACCGCTCGAAGGCCAGGCTCGCGGCCTGGGCCCGGATCTCGTCCCCCGGGAACAGGCTGTGCATGACGTCGGCCGGAGACCAGCTGCGGGCCCGGTCGAACTGCACCATGGACCTGACGTAGGCAGCGGTCCCCGTCACCATGCCCTGTGTGGCGATGGCCTCAGCGAACGCCCGCTCGAGAACGTTCCCGTCGACCGCCGCGGCTCCGACCACGTCACAGCAGACCAGCGAGACGGGGGACGTATCGCTCACCGCTCGCCTCCTAGCACCGGGCGGCTCATCCGCGTATCGCCGGACGTCGCCGCCGGGCAGTGCGGATCAGCCCTCGTCGGCCGTCGTAGCCTCGGTCCACAGGTCGAGTTCCGCCCGGTCGGACTGGACCTTGCGCCAGATTGCGAACGCGCCGACCACGAGCACGACGATCAGGAATATCTTCTTCACAGCGAGGAATCCTCCACCTCGACGAGATCCCGATCCTGGCGGGAGCCGAATCCACCCCCGCAGGTGTACGGCAGCTTAGCAAGCCGTTCAACCCACCGGGACTCCCACCAGCGTACGGAGAACTCACCGTCCGCAGGGCGAAGATGTCCGTGGGCATCGAGCAGCGTCGGCCGCCTTGTGGGGTTACGTGGACTTGAACCACGGGCCTCGTCCTTATCAGGGACGCGCTCTAACCGACTGAGCTATAACCCCATGACCTGCGGAAACAAGAGCAGGCATCATCCTACCGCACCAGGTTCGCGGGTTGGGCCGTGACGCCGGGCCGACAGGCCCCGGCCGCGGGTCATTCCGTCTCGCGGAGGGTGACTTCCACGCCGCCTATCAGCCGCGACGTCAGGTTGTAGACCACCGCGCCGATGGTCGCGACCGCCGTGATCAACACGATGTCGAGCGAGCCCAGCAGGCCGGTGTAACCGAGTACCCGGGAGGCCGAGAACCATCTGGCCGCGTTCACTCCGGCCGAATCCTGGCTGGACGTCACGCTGGTCACGACCCGCTGGAGTGATTCGAACACGCCAAGCGCTGACAGCGTGCCGTAAAGGATGGTGACGGCGACGAACAAGATCACGAACGCGACGAGAGACATCACGAAGCTGAACTTCATCACCGACCAGGGCTCCACCCGCGCCACGGTCAGGTGCGCCTGCCGCACCGGGCGCTGTGCGGCCTTCTTCCGCGACGTGCTCCGGGTCGGCGCCGCGGCCTGACCGGTCGTCGCGGCCGCCAACCCGGCCGTAGCAGCCGACGCCGGGGGGGTGGCGGTTGCGCTGCCGCTCGAGCGCAGGAAGCTCCGGGCCGGGGACGACGGCGAGGTGGGAGGTGGGTCGGTCTGCTCCCAGGCGAACGCGGCCGCGGACACCGCCGCGGGTGACGGCTCGGTACGGGCCGGGATGGCGGGCGAGGAGGCCTCGGCGGCCGGTCCGGTGGACGATGCCGGACGGAACGCGGCCCGGTCGATCGGCGATGCGCTGTCCTGCTCGGCCGGGACCGGCGCCTCCGCAGTCGGCGCATCGCTAGCTTGACCCGGCTTGACGTCTCCGGCCCCGGGCGAGGCCGGGCGGGTGAAGCTGAACGCTGATGGGTCACGCGGCGAGCCGATACTGTCGGCGGGCAGCGCCGGGGTGGCAGGCAGGTCCGCGCCGTGCCCGTTGTCCTCCGCGGCCGGTCCGCCGTTGGCCGAAGAGTCCTTGCTTGCCGCAGCGGGCATCGCGGTCGACGTCGTGGGTGTCCGCGCGGGCGGCGCCTCCATCGCGCCGGCCGTCTGGGTGTCCTGCTCGTGGTCAGCCATGAGGTCGTCGTCATCCTGCCGTGAGGCCGTAACCGTGGGGGAGGCTCCACCTGAGCCGTCGGCCGTGTTCGTAGGCCTGTCCAAGTCGTCCTCCTATGATCTGACCCTCATGAGGGTATCTCCCAGACGGGAGGCCCATTTGCCTCTCATGCGAAGAAGACGGCTTTGTGCCGGGTTTCCGTGATTGCGTGACACTGTAAGGACGCTGACGCGAGCTGAATAGTTGCCGTCAGTCTAGTCCGCTTCACCTTCAGGATTTCCCTGGTCACCCTCCTCATCCGCCGATTCAGGATCAGCCTCTGCCATCGGCTCCGCGTTGCGGGCCAGGGCCACGACGCTATTCCCGGCCGCGAGGTTCATCAGCCGGACGCCCATGGTTTGCCTGCCCGACTGCTTGACCTCGCTCGCGCTGGTCCTGATCACCCCGCCCGCGGAGGTGATGGCGAAAATCTCGTCGCCGACCTGCACCATCAGCGCGCCGACCAGCTCCCCGCGGGCTTCCACGATCTTGGCCGTGACCACTCCGCGCCCGCCGCGGCCCTGCACCGGGTAGGCGTCGACGGGGGTGCGCTTGGCGTACCCGCCCCCGGTGGCCACCAGCACGTCGCCGCCGTCGCTGACCACGTACATGCCCAGCAGCTCGTCGCCGTCGTTGAAGCGCATCCCGATCACACCCGAGGTGGCCCGGCCCATCGGGCGCAGCGACTCGTCGTCAGCGTGGAACCTGATGGCCTGCGCGCCCTTGCTCACCAGCAGCAGGTCCTCGGCGGGCGAGACCAGCCGGGCCGCGATCACCTCGTCGTCCTCACGCAGGTTGATCGCGATGATGCCGCCGGACCGCGGCGAGTCGAAGTCGGTCAGCCTGGACTTCTTCACCAGGCCGGCGCTGGTGGCCAGCACCAGGTAGGGGGCCACCTGGTAATCGCGCAGCGCGAGCACCTCGGCGATCCGCTCGTCCGGCTGGAAGGCCAGCAGGTTGGCGACGTGCTGGCCGCGGGCGTCGCGGCCGGCGTCGGGCAGCTCGTAGGCCTTGGCCCGGTAGACCCGGCCCTTGTTGGTGAAGAACAAGATCCAGTGATGGGTCGTGGTGATGAAGAAGTGATCCACGATGTCGTCGGTGCGCAGCTGCGCGCCGCGGACCCCCTTGCCGCCGCGCCGCTGGGCGCGGTACAGGTCGGTCTTGGTGCGCTTGGCGTACCCGCCGTAGGTGATCGTGACCACGACGTCTTCCTCGGCGATCAGGTCCTCGTCGGCCACCTCGCCGTCGTAGGCGACGATCTCGGTCCGCCGGTCGTCGCCGTACTTGGCCACGATCTCGGCCAGCTCGGACCCCACGATCTGCCGCTGCCGCTCCGGCGAGGCCAGGATGTCCTCGTAGTCGGCGATCTTGGCTTCCAGCTCATCGCGCTCCTCGACGAGCTCCTGCCGCTCGAGCGCGGCCAGCTTGCGCAGCTGCATGTCCAGGATGGCGCGGGCCTGGATCTCGTCGATCTCCAGCAGCCCGATCAGGCCCTGCTGCGCCTCGGCAGCCGACGCACTGGCCCTGATCAGCGCGATGACCTCGTCGATGCGCTCGATGGCCTTGAGCAGCGCGGCCACGATGTGCAGCCGCTCGGCGGCCTTGCGCAGCCGGAACCTGGTGCGCCGGACGATGACCTCGATCTGGTGCGTCACCCAGTACCTGATCATCTGGTCCAGGCGCAGCGTGCGGGGCACGCCGTCGACCAGCGCGAGCATGTTGGCGCCGAACGTGTCCTGCAGCTGGGTGTGCCTGTACAGGTTGTTGAGCACGACCTTGGCTACCGCGTCCCGCTTGAGCACGATGACCAGGCGCTGCCCGGTGCGGTCGCTGGACTCGTCCCGGACGTCGGCGATGCCGCTCACCCGGCCGTCCCTTACCAGGTCGGCGATCTTCTCGGCCAGGTTGTCCCGGTTGACCTGGAACGGCAGCTCGGTGACGACCAGGCAGGTGCGGCCGCGGATCTCCTCCACCTCGACGACCGCGCGCATGGTGATGGAGCCGCGCCCGGTGCGGTAGGCGTCCCTGATGCCGCGGCGGCCCACGATCAGGCCGCGGGTCGGGAAGTCCGGGCCCTTGACCCGCTCCATCAGCGCGTCGAGGAGCTCGGAGTCGGAGGCCTCGAAGTGGTCCAGGTACCACTGGACGCCGGCGGCCACCTCGCGCAGGTTGTGCGGCGGGATCTTGGTGGCCATGCCGACCGCGATTCCCTCGGACCCGT
The DNA here is from genome assembly GCA_963808615.1 of uncultured Actinomycetota bacterium. Classification (GTDB taxonomy): domain Bacteria; phylum Actinomycetota; class Actinomycetes; order Streptosporangiales; family Streptosporangiaceae; genus Palsa-504. The sequence continues at coordinate 153,605 of CAWEGV010000012.1, read as the reverse complement.
TGATCAGCAGGTTGGGGAACCGGCTGGGCAGCACCACAGGCTCCCGGGAGCGCCCGTCGTAGTTCTCCCGGAAGTCGACGGTGTCCTCGTTGATGTCCCGCAGCATCTCCATGGCCAGCGGGGCCAGTCGGCACTCGGTGTACCGCATGGCCGCGGGCGGGTCGTTGCCCGGCGAGCCGAAGTTGCCCTGGCTGTCGACCAGCGGCATCCGCATCGACCAGGGCTGGGCCATCCGGACCAGGGCGTCGTAAATGGCGCTGTCGCCGTGCGGGTGATAGTTGCCCATGACGTCGCCGACGACCCGCGAGCACTTGAAGAAGCCCCGGTCGGGCCGGAACCCGCTGTCGTACATCGCGTACAGGATGCGGACGTGGACCGGCTTGAGGCCGTCCCGCACGTCAGGCAGCGCGCGGCCGATGATGACCGACATCGCGTAGTCGATGTAGCTGTGCTGCATCTCATACTGGATGTCGACCGGCTCGATTCGGCCCTCACCCGGGGCATCGGTAACTTCGGTCACTTTCGCAATCCCAACTTCACAGGCGAAACCGGCAGGCCGTCGGCAGGCCAGCCGGTCAGATGTCCAGGAACCTAACGTCCTTCGCGTTGCGCGTGATGAACGAGCGGCGCGCCTCGACGTCCTCGCCCATCAGCACGCTGAACAGCTCGTCGGCCTGGGCCGCGTCGTCCAGTGTCACCTGGAGCAGCACCCGCCGCTCCGGGTCCATCGTGGTGTCCCACAGCTCGGTCGCGTTCATCTCGCCGAGTCCCTTGAACCGCTGCACGCCGTCCCGCGGTCGCGGGTCTTTGCGGCCCCCGGCCAGGCCGGCCTCGATCACCCGGTCCTTCTCGGCCTCGGAGTAGGCGTAGCCCGGCGCGACGCCGCGCCCCTCCCACTTGATCTTGTACAGCGGCGGCGAGGCGAGGTATACGTGCCCGGCCTCGACCAGCGGCTTCATGAAGCGGAACAGCAGGGTCAGGAGCAGGGTCCGGATGTGCTGGCCGTCCACGTCGGCGTCCGCCATCAAGATGATCTTGTGGTAGCGGAGCTTGGTGATGTCGAATTCGTCGTAGATGCCCGTGCCCAGCGCGGTGATCATCGACTGGACCTCGGTGTTCTTCAGCACCCGGTCGATCCGCGACTTCTCCACGTTGATGATCTTGCCGCGGAGCGGCAAGATGGCCTGGAACTCGGGGTTCCGCCCGCCCTTGGCCGAGCCGCCGGCCGAGTCGCCCTCGACCACGTAGATCTCGGACTGCGCCGGGTCGGTGGACTGGCAGTCGGCCAGCTTGCCTGGCAGCCCGTTGGACTCCATCGCGGACTTGCGGCGGGTCAGGTCCCGCGCCTGGCGGGCGGCGATCCGCGCCCGGGACGCCTGGCTGGCCTTGTTGATGATCTCCTTGGCCTCGCCCGGGTTCCTGTCGAACCAGTCCCGCAGGTGGTCGTTGCAGGCCTTCTGCACGAACGACTTGGCCTCGGTGTTGCCCAGCTTGGACTTGGTCTGGCCCTCGAACTGCGGCTCGGCCAGCTTGATCGAGACGATCGCGGTCAGGCCCTCGCGCACGTCGTCGCCGGTCAGGTTCTCGTCCTTCTCCCGAAGCAGCTTCTGCTCCCGGGCGTACCGGTTGACGATCGCGGTCAGCGCGGCGCGGAACCCCTCCTCATGGGTACCGCCCTCGGCCGTGTTGATCGTGTTCGCGAAGGTGTGCACCGATTCGGTGTACGCGGCGCTCCACTGCATCGCGATCTCGACGGAGATTCCCTCGGCTTCCTCGCCGAAGTCGATGATCGAGCCGTGCACCGGCTCCTTGGAATTGTTGATATACCGAACGAAATCGGCGATCCCGCCCGCGTACTGGTATCTCGCCGCGCGTGGCTGGCCAGAGTCGTCCAGGGTCCGCTCATCGGTCAGCGAGATGGCCAGGTTCTTGTTGAGGAACGCCATCTCCTGCAGCCGCCTGGACAGCGTCTCGAAGGACCAGTCGGTGGTCTCGAAGATCTCGGTGTCCGGCCAGAACGTGGTCGTGGTGCCGGTATCCTGCGCGGCAGCACCGCGGGTCACCGGGCCCATAGGGTCGCCGCGCTCATAAGCCTGCGTCCAGACGTAGCCGTCCCGGTGCACCTCCACCTCGAGCATCATCGACAAGGCGTTCACCACGGACACGCCGACGCCGTGCAGCCCGCCGGAGACCGCGTACGATTTCCCGTCGAACTTGCCGCCCGCATGCAGCGTGGTCATCACGACCTCGAGGGCAGGCCGGTGCTCCACCGGGTGGTCGTCGACGGGGATGCCGCGGCCGTCGTCCTGGACGCGGACCCCGCCATCGGCGAGCAGCGTCACGCTGATCGTGTCGCAGTACCCGGCCAGCGCCTCGTCCACGGAGTTGTCCACGACTTCGTAGACCAGGTGATGCAGTCCCCGTTCGCCGGTCGAGCCGATGTACATCCCGGGCCGTTTACGGACAGCCTCCAAGCCCTCCAGGACCGTAATAGAGCGTGCATCGTACGACAAACCGAACTCCATCCTGCATCAGAAGCGCGCAGCCCAGCCCCCCTCGATGTGGCATCCGTGCGCTTATTTATTCTACCTGCGGGCACCGACAACCAGGGCCGTGTTGCCCCCGCTAGCCGTATGTGTCGCCGGGGCCCTTGCTGCCCGGGACGCGCCAGCCGCCGCGCCGGCGCGGCGGCGCCGGCCCGCGGACCCTGACTCGGAGCACCACATCGTCGCCGAGTTCGGCGTTGACCCGCCGGACCAGCTGCGGGACGAGCAGCCGGACCTGGGTCGCCCAGGCCGTCGAGTCGGCGGTCACCGCCAACTCTCCGTCGGCGAAGCTGTCCGGCCGGGCGTGCGCGGCCAGATCCGGGCCGACGATCTCGGCCCACCGGCCGAACACCGAGCCCATCGCGGCCCGCTGCTGCCAGCCCCGGGTGTTGACCAGGCCCTCGATCGCGCTGGTCAGCGGCTGCGGGTCCTCTTGCCGGGGACGCCCGCGCAATGAGCCTGCTTGCCCGGACATGATATCGATAGAACGTCCTCTATCAGGTGTTTTATTCCATGTTACGGCCTGTCGCTGGCTGTCGAGGGGCAGGTCCCCCCGGGCCCGGGCGTCCGCCTTGGCCTCGGCGAGTGCCTCCACGGCCAGCCGGGCGCGATCGGCGCTGCCGCGGCTGTCCGGCCGCGGGTGGTCAGCTGACACGGCTGACCACCCCGGCCCGGACGCTGAACCGCTCGCCGGCCAGGGCGCCGGGCACGTCGGCCGGCACCGCAGCGGTGATCAGGACCTGCTCGGCCCCGGCAACCATGGCGGCCAGCCGGTCCCTGCGGCCGGTATCCAGTTCCGCGAACACGTCGTCGAGGATGAGCACCGGGTCCTCGCGCTCCCGCCTGAGCAGCTCGAAGCTGGCCAGGCGAAGCGCCAGCGCCAGCGACCAGGACTCGCCCTGGCTGGCGTAGCCGCGGGCGGGCCTCCCGCCGACGGACAGCTCGAGCTCATCGCGGTGCGGTCCGACCAGGCAAACGCCCCGGTCCAGCTCGCTGGCCCGGACCGCAGCCAGCGCCTTGAGCATGGCCGCCTCCAGGCCGGGGCCGTCGTCGTCGGGACCCGCGCCATCGACCGAGCAGCGATAGGCCACCGCCGGGCTCGCGCCGGGCGGGCCGCCCGACACCGTGTCGTAGGCCGCCGTCACCAGCGGCCGCAGCGCCGTGACCAGGCGCATCCGGCCAGACAGCAGCGGCACTCCGGCCCGGGCCAGCTGGGCGTCCCAGGCGTCGAGGGTGGCCGTCATCGATTCGCGCGCCGGGCCGCGCAGGTGCCCCCTGGCGCCTGCCGACTTGAGCAGCGCCGTGCGCTGGCGTAGCACTCGCTCGTAGTCGGCGCGGACGCCCGCGTACCGCGGCGCGGTGGCCACCAGGAGGTCGTCGAGGAGTTTGCGCCGATCACCGGGGTCGCCCTTGACCAGGGCCAGGTCTTCCGGCGCGAACAGCACCGTGCGCAGCACGCCCAGCACGTCCCGCGGCCGCGGCAGCTGGGCCCGGTTCAGCCTGGCCCGGTTGGCGCGGCCCGGGTTGAGCTCGACTTCCACCAGCGCGCTGCCGTGCGCGCTGGTCACGGCCGCCCTGAGCACGGCGCGTTCAGCGCCCTGCCGGACCAGCGGAGCGTCGGTCGCGACCCGGTGGCTGCCGAGGGTGGCCAGGTACCCGATCGCCTCGACCAGGTTGGTCTTGCCTTCGCCGTTCGGCCCGCTGAACGTGGTTACCCCAGGTCCCAGCTCGAGGCTGAGGTCGGCATAAGACCTGAAATCAGTCAGCCCGAGCCGGGTAAGGTACACAGCTCCGAGACTACGAGCTTTTACCCCGCCGAGCGGATAGGCATGAGCACGTACCGGTAGTCGGGTTCCCGTCCGGTCTTGCCCGTGATGACCGCGGGCTTGGTCGGCGAGGTGAACGAGATCCTGGCCGTGTCGGAGTCGATCGCCCCGACGCCGTCCAGCAGGTACTGCGGGTTGAAGGCGATCTGCAGGTCATCGCCCTCGAACGCCGCCTCAAGGATCTCCACCGCCTGGGCCTCCTCGGACGCGCCTGCCTCGAGCACGAGCTGCCCAGGGCTGAAGGCCAGGCGCACCGGGGTGTTGCGCTCGGCGACGAGCGCGACCCGCTTGACCGCCTCGGCGAACGAGCTGGCTACCAGCTCCGCGGTCGCGCTGAACTCGCTCGGGAGCAGCGAGGCGTACTTGGGGTACTCGCCGGACAGCAGCCTGGTGGTGGTCTGCCGCCCTGCCCCGGCGAACCCGATGAGGCTGTCGCCGCCAAGCGAGATGGACACCTCGGCGCCGGAGGTCAGGGCGCGTGCGGTGTCGCCGAGTACGCGCGCCGGGACCAGCACGGCGGTGGACAGGTCCGTCCGGGCCGGATTCCAGCGCAGCTCGCGGACCGCGAGCCGGTACCTGTCGGTGGCCACCAGGGTGAGCGTGTCACCACCGATCTCGATCCTGATGCCGGTCAGCGCGGGCAGGGTGTCATCCCGGCCCGCGGCGATAGCCACCTGGCCGATGGCGGTGGACAGCGCGTCACTGCCCACCGACCCGGCCAGCGGCGGCATCTCGGGAAGGGTCGGGTACTCCTCCTCGGGTAGCAGGACGAGGGTGAAGGTCGCGCTGCCGCACTTGAGGGTGGCGCGGGTCCCGTCGGTGCTCAGGTCGACGGGCCGAGCGGGCAGCGACCTGACGATCTCGGCCAGCAGACGGCCGGAGACCAGGACCGTCCCCTCCTCGTCGGTGACGACGGGCACCGTGGCCTGGGCGGAGACCTCGTAGTCGAAGGTGGAGAGCGTGAGCTCAGCTCCCGCGTGCAGGCGCATCCCGGCCAGCACGGGGGCGGTCGGGCGAGCCGGCAGGGCACGTGCGGTCCAGGCCACGGCCTCCGCCAGTTGATCACGCTCAACTTGGAGCTTCACGAGACTGCCTCCCTAGGGTGGGCTTGGGGGAAAGACAGGGTGGACACGCGGGGAAGACAGCGTGCCGGCGTGCTCGTCGCGGGTATCGCGAGGCAGGCCCGGTCGTCCCCGCACACAGGGCCTACGTACTGTTGTGCTTTTTGTATTAGACAGAATCGTCGTCGTCATAGGTGCGGTGGATATTGGGGAGAACCTCTGTTCGCGCAGGTCAGCGGCGCTTATGCCACGCACAGGGGGTGTGCCTGGGAGGGGGATGCGCCAGGGCCTGCTGTGCGCGCGGGCGGCGTTGTACCTGCTTGCCACTGATTGTCCCCCGGTTATCCGAATGTCTTCCACAGTGTTGTCCACAAACTGTGCGCATAATCCGCGCGGCGCGGATAAGCTCGCCCGCGCCTGCTGCTTGATGCGGTTGGTCAGCTCGGTGACCTGGGTGTAGATCGATCTGCGCTCGGCCATCAGCGAGCGGATCTTCCTGTCGGCGTTGATCACGGTGGTGTGGTCACGGCCCCCGAACTGCTGGCCGATCTTCGGTAGCGACAGGTCCGTGAGTTCGCGGCACAGGTACATGGCGATGTGCCGGGCGGTGACCAGCACCCGCGACCGGGACGTCCCGCACAGATCCTCGATCGACAGGCCGAAATAGGACGCCGTCTGGCCCATGATCGTCGCGGCCGTGATCTGCGGGCCCTGGGCCTCGGGAATGAGGTCCTTGAGCACGATCTCGGCCAGCTGGAGGTCGACTGACTGGCGGTTCAGGCTCGCGAACGCGGTCACCCGGATCAGCGCACCCTCGAGTTCCCTGATATTGGTCGAGATCCGGCTCGCGATGTACTCGAGCACCTCCGGCGGCGCGTTGAGGCCCTCCTGGATCGCCTTGCGGCGCAGGATGGCGATGCGGGTCTCGAGTTCCGGTGGCTGGACGTCGGTGAGCAGGCCCCACTCGAACCGGCTGCGCAGCCTGTCTTCCAGCGTGACCAGGCGCTTGGGAGCGCGGTCGCTGGAGATGACGATCTGCTTGCTGGCGTTGTGCAGGGTGTTGAAGGTGTGGAAGAACTCCTCCTGGGTGCCTTCCTTGTGCTCCAGGAACTGGATGTCGTCGACCAGGAGCACGTCCACGTCGCGGTACCGGCGCCGGAAGCCGTCCTGCTTGCCGTCCCTGATCATGTTGATGAAGTCGTTGGTGAACTCCTCCGAGCTGACGTACCTCACCTTCAGGCCGGGGTACAGGGTCTGGGCGTAGTGCCCGATCGCGTGCAGCAGGTGCGTCTTGCCCAGGCCGGAATCGCCGTAGACGAACAGCGGGTTGTACGCCTTGGCGGGCGCCTCGGCGACCGCGACCGCCGCCGCGTGGGCGAACCTGTTGCTCGACCCGATCACGAAGGTCTCGAAGGTGTACTTGGAATTGAGCCGGGTACCGCCCAGGCGGGGTCCAGCAGACCCGGCCGGGCCCATCGGGCCCGTGGCCCCCGGCGATCCCTGCGGCATGGACTCATGGCGCGCCGGATCCTGGCGGTCGGGCTTGTCCGCCACGTCCTCGGCGGACCCGGGAGGCTGGGATGCGTGGCGTGCGCCGTGGTCCGCATCGGGAACCTCTTCCTCGGGGCCCTGAAGCCCCTGGGGCCGCGGCGCAGCAGGCTCGGCCGCCAGCTCTTCCACGGTCGCGGCCTGCGGCGCGGCCAGCGGAGCCGGGTCAACGGTCACCGCGAGCTGGATGTCGCGCCCGAGCTCCTGGGACAGTGCCTGCGTGACCAGCGGTCGTAGCCGGGTCTCCAGCTGCTCTTTGACGAACTCGTTCGGAGTAGCGATCAGCGCGGTGTTCTCCACCAGCCCGAGCGGCCGGGTGAGCTTCAGCCAGGCCCGCTGGTGCGGCTGGATCTGCACGTCGGCCAGCCCGTCGAGGGATCGGGCCCAGACGTCCGCCAGGTCTGGATTTGCCACCTGCGCGCTCCCCTCGATTGGCTTGCCGCGAGCCAGAGCTCACGATCCACAAAACTATCCACATGTTGTGCACGTGGCATCCCGGCTGCGCGCGGTGAGCGCGGCAACTCCGGGGAGATCCGCTTTCCACAGCCTAAGCCGCGGCAGCGGGACATGCCTGGCAAACGGCGGTCTTCCAGATGGTAGCCTGAGATGAATCCGAGGAGCGCACGCGTCGATCGAGCGCGCCCGTGACTAAGACCTTAACCTGGAGCCCCAGTGAGCAAGCGCACGTTCCAGCCGAACAATCGGCGCCGCGCGAGGACGCATGGTTTCCGGCTGCGCATGCGCACCCGGGCAGGCCGTGCTGTCCTCGCGGCCCGCAGGCACAAGGGCCGCGCCCGGCTGAGTGCCTGATCCTGCCGTCCCCGCACCGGATGCGGCGCGCCGCGGAGTTCGCGCTGGCCGCGCGCGCCGGCGCTCGTGCCGGGCGGCCGTGCGTCGTGGGTCACCTGCTCGTCCGGGCCGATGGGATTCATGACAGTGAGCCGGCCAGGGTAGGCTTTGTGGTTAGCCGGGCGGTCGGCTCGGCGGTGACCAGAAACCGCGTCAAGCGGCGGCTTCGCGAGCTGATGCGCGGGTACCTTCAGTCGCTTCCTGGCGGTAGCCTTCTTGTGGTGCGCGCGAACGCCGCGGCCGCGCACGCAAGCCAGGCGGATCTCGCCGCGGATCTGGACCTGGTTCTACGCAGGTTGCTGCGGCAGCAGGTTGGGGCGCACGTCAGTAATGGCAGACACAGGCACAGATGAGGAAAGGGCCCGCTCGGTCACCATGCCCGCGCGGCTGCTCATGCTCCCTATCGCGGGCTACCGGCGATTCGTGAGTCCCCTGCTGGCGCCGCGGTGCAGGTTCGCGCCCTCGTGCAGCGAGTATGCGCTCGACGCGCTGGCCGAGCATGGCGCGCTGCGCGGGCTCTGGCTCGCGGTGACACGCATCGCCCGGTGCCACCCGTTCCATCCAGGCGGTTACGACCCGGTGCCGCCCGCCAAGCCCGCGAGGAGCTGACCGGTGAGCATTCTCAACCCGCTGGCCGACCTGGTGGCATGGGTGATCATGCGGATCCATGCCGTCATGGGTGCCATTTTCGGCCCGGATACCGGAGCGGCCTGGGGTCTGTCCATCGTGATCCTGGTCGTCCTGATCCGGGTGTGCCTGATCCCGCTGTTCGTCAAGCAGGTGCACGCCCAGCGGAAGATGGCCCAGCACGCGCCGCAACTGGCCGAACTGCGCAAGAAGTACAAGAACGATAAGCAGCGTCTCAACGAAGAGACGATGAAGTTCTACAAGGAGAACGGGGTCAACCCGCTGGCCGGCTGCCTGCCGATGATCCCGCAGATGATCATCTTCTTCTCTCTGTTCTACGTGCTGCGCGCCATCACCGACTGGAAGCGGGGACAGGTGCCCAAGTACGGGCTGACGGTCCCGGTCGTGGAGAGCGCGCAGAAGGCGACGATCTTCGGCGTGCACCTGTACGACAAGCTGCTCCTCCCGCACACGCCGGGGATGGGTCTTGGCCCCTCGATCGTGGCCGCCATTACCGTGGCGCTCAGCGCGAGCACGACGTTCATGACCGTCCGGCAGAGTTCCAAGCGCGGTCTCATGCAGACCAACGTGGACCCGGACAACCCGATGGCCCAGTCGCAGAAGTACATGATGTACATTGTCCCGTTCTTCTCGCTGACGGGCCTGTACTGGCAGTTCGGGCTGGTGCTGTACTGGTTGACCACGAACCTGTGGACGCTCGGCCAGCAGTACTTCATGTTCCGGAACTGGAGCACGGATTCCGCGGCGCCCGCGGGCGCGACAGCCGCGGCGGCCGTCACCCCTGTCCGCGCGGCGCAGAGCTCACCGCGGCCCGCATCCGGCGCGAAGGCCGGAACCGCGAAGGCCGGAACCGCGAAGACCGGAACCGGCGGCACGAAGACGGCGTCCGGCAGCGCACGGACGGGGACAAGTGCCGGGCAGCCGGGGACCGGCGCGCCGCGGGCCAAGGCAGGATCGGGTGCCGGGTCGGCCCCGGTGCAGACTGGTTCGGCGCGCGGCGACGCTGCGGCGGCATCCCCGAACGGGCAGAATGATGGCGCCAAGCGCGGGCTGCTTCGGCTGGGCAGGCCGAAACAAGAACCCGCGCCCGAGCCGGAAGTGCCGACGGCCAAGGTCGTGCGGCAGCAGCCGGTACGGCAGGCCAAGAGCAAGCGGTCGGGCAAGCGGTGACCGGCACCGCACACGACGTGGGAGACGTACAAGTGAGCCAGCAGGACGTGGAGGTCACGGACGCGGCGGACGTGCTTGGGGAAGTCGAGGCGGCCCCGCAGCTCAGCGACCTCGAGCTCGAGGGTGATATCGCCGCGGACTACGTCGAAGGCCTGCTTGACATCGCGGACCTGGACGGCGACATCGACATGGATGTCGAGGGCGACCGGGCCGTGGTGTCCGTGGTCGGGGCGACCCTGGAGGAACTGGTCGGCAGCGACGGCGAGGTACTCGAAGCGCTGCAGGAGCTTACCCGGCTGGCGGTGCACCGCCAGACCGGCATGCGGGCCAGGCTGATGCTCGACATCGGAGGCTACCGGGCGCGGCGGCGCGTGGAACTCGCCGACTACGGGCGCAGCGTGGCCGAGGAGGTCGGGCGGACCGGGGAGCCCAAGACCCTGCGGGCCATGTCTCCGTTCGAGCGCAAGGTCATCCACGACGCGGTGGCGGCCGCCGGCCAGCGGAGCGAGTCCGAGGGCGAGGAGCCCAACCGGCGGGTGGTGGTCTTCCCGGTCCCGTGAGGGCCCGCAGGGGATTCCAGATGGCCGAACGTCTGGGGAGGCAGCGTAATGCCCCGGCATCCCGTGATCGCTGACACGCCTGCCCCGGGCCCGGCGCCCGGGTACAGCGGCGCCGTGGTGCCGGTGCCGCCGAGTGCGGCTATCGTGTTCAGGTCAGCACTCTCCGTAGCGGTAAGGTTCGCGGGCCTGCTGGCCACGCGCGGGCTTGAGCAGGGCCTGATCGGCCCGCGCGAGGTGCCCGGGCTCTGGGACCGGCACCTGCTGAACTGCGCGGTCGTGGCCGAGCTGATCGACGGGCGATGCCGGACGCTGGTGGACATCGGTTCCGGCGCGGGCCTGCCCGGCCTGGTGCTGGCCATGGTCTTGCCGGATGTGGCGGTCACCTTGCTCGAGCCTATGGACCGGCGTTGCCGGTTCCTGGCGGGGTGCGTGACCGAACTGGAGCTCGCGAACGTGACCGTGCTGCGAGCGCGCGCCGAGAATGCCACGGTCAAGGCGGATGTGGCGACAGCCCGCGCCGTCGCCCCGCTGCCCCGGCTGGCCGAGCTGGCCGTCGGCCTGGTACGGCCGGGAGGGATGGTTCTGGCGATCAAGGGGCGCACCGCCGTGCAGGAGCTAACGGATGCCGAGCCGGTCCTGCGCCGGATTGGTGCGCGCAGCGCCGAGGTTGCGCAGGCGGGGCACGGTAAGGTCGTTCCTGCGACTACCGTCGTGCGGTTCTTCGCTAGATGAGGCAGGGCACAGGTGGGGCTCAGCTACGACCAGCAGGGCACAGTTGGAGGATCCTGGGGGGGTCGCGGGGGGTATCCCCCCGCGGGTGGGGGTCGCGGGGGGTATCCCCCCGCGGGTGGGGGCTCCACGGGGTCGTTCTCCCCGGCCCGGGCTGGCATTGGGCTCGGCTGGCCGGCCGGGCCTGGCCCCGAGGGGATGACCGACGCCGCGCGGGCCGGTGCGACCGCCGGGCTCAGCGGGCTGGGCTGGCCCGGAGCGGACGGGAACTTGAGCGCAGGCCGAGGATCGAGAGGCGTTCAAGTGAACGGTGAAGGGCCCGGAATGGGGACAGCGGGGAGCGCCAGGGACGCTGGGCGACGCGCGGAGCCGTCGGCTGCTCCGGCCCCGCGCGGAACGAGCCCGGTCGTGGTCCCTCAGATGCCCCGCGATCAGGCGGACACGCCGATAGGACGAGCGGCAGAGGCTGCGATCGGCGCGCGGGGCCTGGCCGACCGGCAGTGGCCGCGGCCGTCCCGCTGCCGGATCATGACGATCGCGAACCAGAAGGGCGGGGTCGGCAAGACGACCACGGCGGTCAACCTGGCCGCCAGCCTGGCGCAGCACGGCTCCCGTGTCCTGGTCATCGACCTTGACCCTCAGGGCAACGCGTCGACCGCGCTCGACGTGGCGCATCAGTCAGGCGCCTCCTCCGTCTACGACGTACTCGTCGAGGGCCGCCCGCTGGCCGACATCGTGCGCCCGGCCGCGGAGATGCCGGGCCTGTTCTGCGCGCCGGCCACCATAGACCTGGCGGGCGCGGAAATCGAGCTGGTCCCGATGGTGGCCAGGGAGTTGCGGCTGGCTAAGGCGTTGCGGGCCTATGACACCTCTCAGTTCGACTACGTCTTCGTGGACTGCCCGCCCTCGCTCGGGCTGCTGACCGTAAACGCGCTAGTCGCGGCCGAGGAGGTGCTGCTTCCCATCCAGTGCGAGTACTACGCGCTCGAAGGCGTCCAGCAGTTGCTCAACACCGCCGAGCTGGTGCGGGTCAACTTCAACCCGGGACTGTACATCTCCACCGTGCTGCTGACCATGTACGACGGCCGGACCCGGCTCGCGGCCGACGTGGCCGAGGACGTGCGCGCCCACTTCGGCGCGACGGTGCTGCGCACCATCATCCCGAGGAGCGTCCGGGTGTCGGAGGCGCCGAGCCGGGGGCAATCGGTGATCACTTATGACCCGGGGTCGAGCGGCGCGATCGCCTACACGGAGGCGGCCAGGGAATTGACGATGCAGCCGGCCGGAACCCGGTGAGCGTTATCCAGGACCGGCTTAGCGAGTTCGGACCTCTGGGCCCGCACGAACGGCCGGCACGGGGTTACGGTGAGAAACTGTGAGTGCCCGGGTAACGCGAACCCTCAGGCAAGTACGGCAGCGCGGTTAGATCAGGAGAACCAGTGGCACAGACCAGGCGTGGCCTCGGCAGGGGGCTCGGGGCGCTGATCCCGTCTTCCCCGCTGCTGGCCGACGGAGAGGCCGCGCGCGGCGCGGCCGCCCCCCCGGCCGCCGCCTCGGGGGCGGCCCAGGAGCCGGACGTCTCCGGGCCGCTGGCCGAGGTGACCGGCGCCCGCTACGAGGAAATCGCGGTCACCGCGATCACCCCGAACCCGCGGCAGCCGCGGCGGAGCTTCGACGAGGACGTGCTCGATGAGCTGGCCGAGTCCATCAGGCAGGTCGGCTTGCTGCAGCCCGTGGTCGTCCGCGCCGTAGCGCCCGGCAGGTACGAGCTCGTCATGGGCGAGCGCAGGTGGCGCGCTGCCCAGCAGGCAGGCCTGAGCGAGATCGGCGCCATCGTCAAGCAGACGCAAGACGACGACATGCTCAGGGACGCCCTGATCGAGAACCTGCACCGCCAGCAGCTCGACCCGCTGGAAGAGGCCGCGGCCTACCAGCAGCTACTCGACGATTTCGGCGCCACCCACGAGGAACTCGCGGTCAAGGTGGGCCGCTCGCGCCCGCACATCACCAATACCCTCCGGCTGCTGAACCTGCCGCCAGCGGTCCAGAAGCGGGTGGCCGCGGGGGTGCTCACCGCCGGCCACGCCCGGGCCTTGCTCGGCCTGGAGGATCCCGCCGCGCAGGAGCGCCTGGCGAAGCGGATCGCCGCCGAGAACCTGTCGGTCCGTGCCGTCGAGGAGATCGTCGCGGTTGGCTCCGACGAGTCACCCGCACGCGGTCGGCGGACCACGGCGAGGCCGCCGACCGCCCCTGCACTGCGCCAGCTGGCCGACCGCCTCTCCGACCTGTTCGAGACCCGGGTCAAGGTGGAACAAGGACAGCAAAAGGGGAAGATCGTCATCGAGTTCGCGACCGACGATGACCTGGAGCGGATCGTGAAGGCGATGAGCCCCGACCTGTCCGGGCAGGAGCCTTCCGAGTAGCGGGCCGGACGCAGTTTCTCTGTCATGTTTCACGGGAAACATCGGTGTTCGTGCCTACCGGGCGGCCGTCGCGCGGATACCGGCCAGGAAGGCATCGACATCGTTGGCCGTGGTATCGAAGGCGGTCATCCAGCGGACGACAGACTCGCGTTCATCCCACACGTGGAAGGTCCACTCGCGCTGCAGGGCCTCAATGTGCCGCGGGCGGAGACGGGCGAAGACCGCGTTGGCCTGAACCGGGTAGACGATCTCAGCGTCGGCCAGGCCGGAGAGGCCGTCGGCCAGCCTGCGGGCCATGGCGTTAGCGTGGTTCGCGTTGGCCCGCCACAGATCGTCGTGCAGCAGCGCCACGAACTGGGCCGCCACGAAGCGCATCTTGGAGGTCAGCTGCGTCTGCTGCTTGCGAAGGTACGGCACGTCCGCGGTCAGGCCCGGGCGCATCACGATCAGGGCTTCCGCACCCATCGCGCCGTTCTTCGTACCGCCGAAGCTGAGCGCGTCCGTGCACTCCGCCAGTTCCGCCAGCGGGCACTCCAGGTAGGCGGCCGCGTTGGCCAGCCGGGCCCCGTCGAGAAACACCCTCAGCTCGCTGGCCCGGCAGAAGTCGGCGAGCTTCCTAAGCTCGGCGAGCGTGTAACAGGTGCCGAACTCGGTCGACTGGGTGATGGCGACCACGCCCGGCTGGGCGAAGTGCTCGTCACCGCGTCCGGACAGCCGCTCGGCGATCAGCTCGGGAGTCAGCTTGCCGTCCGCCGTCGGCACCGCCAGGAGCTTGGTGCCGAGCAGCCCCTCGGGGGCGCCGCACTCGTCGGTGTTGATGTGGGCCGACTCCGCACAGATAACGGCCTCGTGCCTGCGCAGCAGGACGCTGAGTCCGAGGACGTTGGCGCCGCTGCCGTTCAGCACGAGGTAGGCGCCGCCGTCGGCGCGGAACGTCTCGCGCAGGTCTGCGGTCACCTGCGCGGTCCACGCGTCGGCACCGTAGGCGACCGCATCCCCCGAGTTGGCGTCCATGATCGCGCGGGTCACCGCTGGATGCATGCCGGCGTGGTTGTCGCTGCCGAAGCTCTTGCGCCCTGTCATGGGTACGAGCCTAGGGGACGGCCGCGGCCGGGGCCGGAGGCGCGGAGGCCGGGAAACCGGATGCGCCGCCCATGAGGGTTATGCAAAACCGACGCGCGAGTGCAGGCCATTGCGACCTGCGCGAGCGATCGGTGCAGGTGGGCGGTCAGCAACCACAGCGGGTTCTTTGCATGACACGAACCTTTGCATCAGACACTATGCGCCGCGGGCGGCGGCGAGCTCCAGCAGGCCGACGCAGGTGGCCCCGAACGAGTGGCCCGACGCCTCCAGCGCCATCGGCAGCGTGCTGGTCTCCGTCATGCCCGGCGAGACATTGACCTCGAGGAAGTGCGCCGTGCCCTCCTCATCCACGATCAGGTCGGTCCTGGACAGGTCGCGCAGCCCGAGCACCGAGTGCGCGGCGATCGCGATCCGCGCCACCGAGGCCGCCACCTGGCCGGGCAGCCGGGCCGGGACGTAGAACTCCGTCTTGCCGGGGGTGTACCTGGCCGCGTAGTCGTAACCGCCGTCGCCGGGGACGATCTCCACCGCGGGCAGCGCCTGCGGGCCGTGGCCAAGGTCGACCACTCCCACCGCGACCTCGGTCCCCGGGATGAATCGCTCGATCAGCGCGATGTCGCCGTAGGCGAAACAGCTCAGCAGCGCGGGCGGCAGTTCGGCCGCGGTCCGGACCTGGCCCGCGCCGAGCGCGGAGCCACCGCGGGAAGGCTTGATGTACAGCGGGAGCCCGAGCCTGGCGATGATCAGGTCGATCACCGCGGACGCGCCGAGGTCATGGAAGGTCTCCCTGGGCAACGTCACGGACGCGGGCGTGACCAGCCCGGCCGCCGTCGCCAGCGCCTTGGCCGTCGGCTTGTCGAACGCCATCTGGCAAGCGCTGGCGACCGAGCCGACGTACGGCGTGCCGAGCAGCCCCAGGACCTCCCTGATCGCGCCATCCTCCCCCGATGCGCCATGAATCACGGGAAATACCGCGCTGGGCGGGTCGGCGCGGAGCTGGGACAGCAGTTCGGAGTCGGCATCGGCCACCACGGCGTGGATGCCCGCCTCGGCCAGGGCATCACGGACCCGGTGGCCCGAGTGCAGGGACACTTCGCGCTCGGGAGAGAGCCCGCCGGCCAGCACCACCACGCGGTCTAGTTCGAACATGATTTTAATTTACCTTTTTTGTTAGGTATTTTACCGTATGCCGCCTGCCGGACCGAAGTCATCCCGCAGCTGGATCTCGGTCTCGACCACCGAGGCGAGCCGGCGGATCCCCTCACCGATCCGGTCCGGGCTGGGGAACGAGTAGCACAGCCGCGCGTACCGGCCGCCGGAGCCGTCCGCGTAGAACCCGGTTCCCGGCACGTACGCCACCCGCGCCGCGATGGCCCGCGGCAGCATGGCCTTGGCGTCGACACCGTCGGGGAGTCTGAGCCAGACGTAGAACCCGCCGCCCGGCCGGGTCCAGCGGCAACCGGGCGGCATCATCGCGGACAGGGCGCTGAGCGTGGCGTCTCTCCGTTCCCGGTACAGCTCGCGGAAGGCCTTGATCTGCTCGTACCACGGCTGGGTCGCCAGGTACTCGCGCACGGTCAGCTGCGCGAAGCTGGAGTGGCACAGCACCGCCGACTCGGCAGCCAGGATCAGCTTTTCCCTGATGGCAGGCGGGGCGACCGCCCATCCGACCCGGACGCCCGCCGCGAAGGTCTTAGAGAACGTGCCGAGGTACACGACCCCCTCGCTGTCGTCCGCCCGCAGCGCCCGCATCGGCTCGCCGTCGAAGCCGAGCAGGCCATAGGGGTTGTCCTCGACCACGAGCAGGCCCGCCCGGCGGCAGATGTCGAGTATCCGGTGCCGCCGTCCGGCGGCCAGGGTCACCCCCGCGGGGTTGTGGAAGTTCGGCACGGTGTACAGGAACTTGGCCGGCCGCCCCGCCGCGGCGGCGCGGCCGATGGCCTCCTCGAGTGCCTCGGGAATCAGCCCGTCGTCGTCCATGGCCACATGGACCACGTCCGCCTGGTAGGCGGCGAAGGCGCCCAGCGCGCCCACGTACGAGGGCGCCTCGACCAGCACCACGTCACCCGGGTCGACGAAGATCCTGGCCAGCAGGTCCAGAGCCTGCTGGGAGCCGACGGTGACCACGATCTCGTCCGGGTGCGCCTGGATCTCCTCCAGCGCCATCACGTCGCAGATCCTCTCCCGCAGCCCCGCATCGCCCTGGGCGGTGCAGTACTGCAGCGCGAGATCGCCGTGGTTGGCCACCAACTGGCCGATCATGTGACCGACGACATCGAGCGGGAGCGCGGCCACATAGGGCGAGCCGCCGGCCAGCGAGACGATCTCGGGCCGGGCGGCGACGGCGAACAGGGCCCGGATCTCCGACGCCACCATGCCCACGGCACGCTCGGCGTACTGACCAACGTAGGGGTCAACTCGCTGCCGCTGCGATGCTGGCTGCTCTTCGGCGGTCACGCACTCTCCCGTAGTCCTCGGCTGTGCTTCCTCAGAACCCCCTTGGGGCCTCCGAGTATCATGCCAGGATAAGGGGTTACCTCCTGGGCATGCTGATCGATTCTGCGGGGGGACGTTCTACCGGGGAACAGGATGTCACGCCGTATCGTCAACATCACGCTGGACAATCTCAGCGACTTGCCGCCGAAGTGCCGCAAATGCGTTTTCTGGGAACTCGGCCCGGTCAGCCGGGCCCGCGCCGAGGAAAGCGGCGACCCGGAACTCGAGAAAGAGTCATGGGTATCTTCGGTGCTGCTCGAATGGGGCAGTTGCGGGAAGATCGCGTATGTCGACGGTGTGCCCGCCGGATACATGCTGTTCGCGCCCCCGCAATACGTACCTCGCTCGATTGCCTTTCCTACCAGCCCGGTGAGTGCCGACGCGGTGCTGCTGATGACCGCTCACCTGCTCAGCGAATTCACCGGCGGGGGAATCGGCCGGATGCTCGTGCAGGCCACGGCCAAGGACCTCACCCGGCACGGCGTGAAGGCCATCGAGGCATTCGGTGACCGCCGCTGGGAATCGCCGGCCTGCATGCTGCCGGTGGACTACCTGCTCGCCGTGGGGTTCAAGACCATCCGTCCGCATCACCGCTACCCCCGGCTGCGGATGGAGCTGCGGACCGTCCTGACCTGGCGGGAAGATGTCGAGGTGGCGCTGGAGCGGCTGCTCGGCTCGATGACCCCGGCAGCGCCTCAAGGCGTCCTGCGGCCGGTATGACCGCAGGCGGGCGACACCCGCGCTCGCGAGGGCCCCGGAGCGGTCAGATAAAGTCGGCGAGTTCCTTGAGCAGGGCCGACTTGGACTTGGCGCCCACAATCTGCTTGACGACCTCGCCGCCGGAGAATACGTTCATGGTGGGGATGGCCATGATCCCGTAACGCTGGGAGACCGCGGGGTTCTCGTCGATGTTGAGCTTGACCACATCGATCTTGTCCGCGTGCTCGGTCGCGATCTCCTCAAGGACCGGGGCGACCATACGGCACGGGCCGCACCATTCGGCCCAGTAATCGACGATGACCGGCTTGTCGCTCTTCAGGACCTCAGCCTCGAAGGTCTCGTCCGTCACGACCTTGGTCGCGCCCACTTGCGATCACATCCCTTTAGTTCTGCTATCCGTGTTAGGTGCCCTATTTCAGGACTATTCCTTGCTGGCCAGCCAGCGTTCCGCGTCCAGAGCGGCCGCGCAGCCTGTCCCGGCCGCGGTGACGGCCTGCCGGTAGGTGCGGTCCACCACGTCGCCGCAGGCGAAGACGCCCTCGATGGCGGTACGCGTGAACGGCTGGTCGACCAGCAGGTAACCGTCCGGGTCGGTGGCGAGCTGCCCGGCGAACAGGTCAGAGCGCGGATCATGCCCGATGGCGATGAACACCCCGGTCACCGGCAGCACGTGCTCGGTGCCGTCCTTGGTGCTGCGGATCCGCAGGCCGCTCACCTTGTCGCTGCCCAGGATCTCGGCTACCCGGCTGTTCCACAAGAACGTGATCCTCGGGTTGGCCATCGCGCGTTCCTGCATGATCTTCGAGGCCCGCAGCGTGTCCCGGCGGTGGATCACCGTCACCGACTTGCCGAACCTGGTCAGGAACAGGGCCTCTTCCATGGCCGAGTCGCCGCCGCCGATGACCGCGATGTCGTGACCGCGGAAGAAGAACCCGTCACATGTGGCACACCAGGAGACGCCGTGCCCGCCGAGTTCTTTCTCACCGGGCACCCCGAGTTCCTTGTACCTGGAGCCGGTGGCGATGATGACGGCCCGGCCCAGGTAGGTCTCGCCGTCGGTCTTGACCACCTTGGGGGTCGCGGTCAGGTCGACCTCGGTCACATCGTCGGCCACCAGCTCGGCGCCGAAACGTTCCGCCTGCTTGCGCATGGAGTCCATCAGCTCGGGGCCCATGACGGCGTCCGGGAACCCGGGAAAGTTCTCCACCTCGGTGGTCTGCATCAGCGCTCCGCCCGCCGTGACCGACCCCTCGAACACCAGGGGCCTGAGCTCCGCGCGAGCCGCGTACAGCGCCGCCGTATAACCAGCAGGCCCGGATCCGATGATGATCACGTCCCGGACTTCGGTCACCTCTGCCAACCCTTATCAACCCCTCATCTGACTGGCATTCCAGTGAACCGATCCTAGGGCGCGGAGATTCCCGACAGCGTGTCCAGCACCGTGTCGCTGATGGCCGAGCAGCCGGGGGCGGTCACCCAGACCGTGTCGCTGCCCTGGTGC
Organism: uncultured Actinomycetota bacterium; assembly: GCA_963808615.1. Classification (GTDB taxonomy): domain Bacteria; phylum Actinomycetota; class Actinomycetes; order Streptosporangiales; family Streptosporangiaceae; genus Palsa-504. The sequence continues at coordinate 134,445 of CAWEGV010000012.1, read as the reverse complement.
GAGGCGACGATGACGATGGCCGGCTGGCCCTGGAAACGGGCGTTCTCCACCAGGATGGGGGTTGCCCGGCCGGCGGTCACCCGGCTCACGCACCCCATGATCTGCGCGGAGGGGACCCCGGCCGGGCCCGCTGGCGCGCGCAGTTCGCGCTCGATCTGGCTCCTCAGGGTAGAGCGCTGGTAGCTGGTGGGGCTGTCGTGGACCTTGAAGGCAGGCGGTAGCCTGAGCTCCATACCCCCGCCGGTATGGCTCTCGGGGGCGTTCGCGGGCGCGGCGGCCCTCGCCGGCGCGGATGGCGTGGGCGCGGGCCCCGCTGCGGATGACGCCGCGCTCGAGTTCGCCGGCCCGCCGATGCGGCTGAGCCCGAACCCGAGGGCGGCCAGCGCGACGACGGCCGCGGCCGGGGCGAGCACGCGCACCGTCACCAGCCGCCACCCGCCGCGCCTGGGCGGCCGCCGGTGCGCGGCACGCTCACGCGAGGCTCCGGCACCGGCCCGTTCGGCATCATGTCTTTGTGCCGCCTCGGCGGCGAGCACCGTGTCGAGCCGGCGGGTCACGCTATCGGGCGTGGCCGGCACCGGAGCCGAGGCGAGCAGGATGGAGACCTCGGCCAGCTGGTCGCTGAGGGCGGCGCACTGATCGCAGGCGGCCAGGTGCGCGGTGATCCTCGCGCCCCGGCGCCCCGAGATCAGGCCCTCGCGGTACTCAGCCAGGACGTCAGAGTCTGGATGGCTCATCTGCCCCCTCATGCGTCTCCTCCCTGCGCAGGTGAGACGCTCTCGCTCGCCGATCGGTTCCCTTCGGCATCCCCCCGCAGATGGGCCAGATGGGGGAGCAACCGGGCACGGCCCCGGGCGCAGCGGCTCTTGATCGTGCCGGTCGAGACGTTCATGATGACGGCGGCTTCGTTGACGGAATAACCGAGCATGTCGACGAGCACTAGGGCCGTCCGCTGCTCCGGCGGCAGGATCCTCAGCGCAGCGTCGATGTCCAGCTTGGTATCGGTGGCCCGCGCGGCATCAGACCCCTGCGTCACCAGGGCTTCGAAGGCCTGCTCGTCGCCGACGGGCACCGCGGGGCGCGCGGCTCTGCGGCGCATCCGGTCCAGCGAGGCGTTCACCACGATGCGGTGCAGCCAGGTGGTGACCGCGGACTCGCCGCGGAAGTCGGCGGCCCGGCGGAAGACGGACACCATCGCGTCCTGGAGCGCGTCGGCGGCCTCTTCAGGGTCGCAGACGGTCCGCAACGCCACCGCCCACAGCCGGTCACGGTGCCTGCGGAACAGCTCGCCGAAGGCCTCACTGTCTCCTGCCACGTGCCGACGGAGGAGTTCGGCGTCAGAGGGCCGCTCCTCGTCGCTGCCCGGCATGACGCATCAGCCCGATTGGCTCACGGCGAAGCCATGGACCACCACGTTGTAGATCTGCGCCTCGAACTCACCGGAGGCCGAGGCCAGCCGCGGAAGGTAGGTGATCCAGATCAGCACATAGCGGCCGGTCTTCTTGCTTGTCACGTTGAAGGTCGTCGCGCCGGCCGCGCTGGTGGTGCTCTGCACCGGGGTGAAGGTGCTCAGCGTGGCCGGGGCGGGGGTGTTGTTGTTGCCGATCTCGATCTGGACGTGAGCGCAGCAGGTGCTGCCGAACTGCACCACGACCTGGCTCAGCTGGACCTGCCTGCCCATGTCGAGGATCAGCCCGGTGCCCGGCTTCAGGTTTCCCAAGGCCGGATAGTTCAGGTAGTAGCTGGTATGCCAGAACTTGCCGGGAATCCCGGCGATCACGTACTGCGCGTCCCCGCCGTCCTCGTTCCCGCCGTCGTTGCCGTAAGCATCGAAGCTGTTCGCGCTGACCGGCTTGAGCACCACCGATGCCGCGGCGGACGGGCCCGCGGCGGAGGAGGGACCGTGGGTGCCGGGCGGCGTGGCGCCGGAATGCTGGCCGCTGTGGGCCAGCGCCCAGCCGGTCACGCCGACCGCGACCAGGATGAGCACGATCACCGCGCTGAGGACGGCCGCTATCGGGGAGGAGCGCTGGCCAGGCGGCCGGCGCGAGGAGCCGCCGGGGATCGTCCACGGCGCCGGATCGCCCGGCCGGTAAGGGCCGCCAGGCTCGGCCGACCGGGCGGCAGGTATCCCGGCGACTGCGGTGGCCGCGGCCGGAGCCGGCAGCGGGTCTGGCCGGGCCACGCTGGCCAGGGCGTCGGCGAGCATGGCCGGCGTGCTGAGCGCCGGCCCGTGGCGGCTCGGCCGCTGGAACAGGGCCTGGCAGGTCAGGGCGTCGATATTCGCCGGGACGTCCGCTGACACCTGCCGCGGCGTACACGGCGTCCCGTCGGTTTCCGGTGCGGGCGGCAGGACGGCGGGGCCCGACCCGGCGGGGCCCTCGGCCCCGGACGATTCGGGAGCCGGAGCCGGGTCCACCGGACCCGGCCAGTAGCCGGTCAGCGCGGCATACAGCAACCGGGCCAGGCCGCGGGTATCGGCGAGTTCGGCGTTGTCGTCGTCCGCCGCGGAAATCGGGTCCGGGCCGGTCAGGGCGGCTTGCATGCCAAGTCCGGTGATCTTCACGCCGCTGCCGCGAGTCCGGTACAGGCAGGCCGGGCTCAGCCGCAGATGCGACAGCCCGGCGGCATGCGCGGCCGCCAGGGCCCGCGCGGCCTCGTACACCAGCGATACCGCCTGCGAGGAGTCAAGGGGCCCGTCGGCCAGCATGTCGAGCAGCGACTCGCCGACGACCCACTCCGTCACCACGTAGGCGAGGTCATCCTCGTCTTCTACGTCGAACACCTGGGCGAAGCGCGGCTCGTTCAACCGGCTAGCGGCCCGGGCCGCGGTGATCGTCTCGGTGGCCCGCTCGAAGCCCGCGGCGAAGGTGAGCACGGTCACCGGACGGGCCAGGGTCTCGTCGGTGGCTTTCCAGTACCTCCAGCCGGTACCCGCGCTCGTCTGGTCGACGAGGCGATACCGCCCCGCCAGACAAGTTCCCGGTTCCGAGGTATATGTGCTCATAGGTTGACACCCATGCTAATGCCGCCTGCTCTGACCGCCGAACTTCGCCGCGATGGTCCCGGCCAGGAATCCGAATTCGGCGATCCGCAGCGCCCGGGCGCACAGCGCGTACAGCAGGACCGCGCCGCCCCCGCCGACGATCGTGACCACCAGGCCGTAGGTTGCGCTGGGGTTATGCAGGACATGTCCGGCGCCGATCATCACCGCCACCGCGAAGACCAGGCCGGGCACGGTGGCCAGGTGCATCCGGGTCAGGCTGCGGGCGATGTGCCAGCCGTCCAGGCTGCCGACCCGCCGCACCAGCAGGGCCCACCCGGCGATCACGCCGACCAGGTTGGCGATTCCGTACACGACGGCCAGCCCGGCCACCACGTCCGGGTGTGGCAGCACCGACAGCGCGATGAGACTGCCCGCGATGCCGACGCACATGATGAGCACGCCGACCAGGGCGGCCATCCGGCTGTCCTGGAACGAGTAGAAGACCCGCAGCTGCAGCTGGGTGAGCATGTAGGGGACCAGGCCCAGGGAGAACAGGCCGAAGACCTCGCCGATGTATCTCGCTTCGGCGGATGTGTTGCTCCCGTAGGAGAACAGGAACTCGGCGACCGGTCCGCCGAGCACGAAAAGGTAGATCGCCGCGGGCACCACGAGCACGGAGGCGAGCCGGACGCCGATCGAGAAGTCGTCCCTGACCAGCGAATAGCGGCGCCCGGTCGCGTGCTCGCTCATCCGGGGCAGCAGTGCCGTGATGACCGAGAGCCCGACGATCGCGTACGGCAGCTGGAATAGCTGCCAGGCGATGGAGTACGCGGAATAGCCGTTTGCGCCCTGCGAGGCCCGGTTCGCGACGATCGCGGCGACCAGGTAGCCGGCCGACTGGCTGGCCACATAGACCGTCATCCAGCCGGCCATCCGGCCCATCTCGGACACCTCGCCCGGCCGGAACCCGAGGGCGGGGTGCCACCTGAATCCGGCCCGGCGCAGCGAGGGGACCAGGGCGGCCGTCTGCGCGATGACACCGAGCGTGGTCCCGATCCCGAGCAGCCGCACGCCGCCCGGGGAGATGTCCGACGGCACCTTGTTCAGGCCCACCATCCACACGTAGAGCCCGCCGATGACGATCACGACCAGGTTGTTGACGACCGGTGCCCACATCGGCGCGGCGAACCGGCCGCGGGTGTTCAGGACCGCCCCGATCAGGGAGCACATGCCGTAGAAGAAGATCTGCGGGATGAAGAAGTAGGCCCACAGCACCATGAGGTGATGCGCAGCCGCAGCCTCGCTGCCGGGCGGCCCCTTGAACGAGCCCAGGGTGTACAGGTCGACCAGCGGGCCCGCCAGCAGTGTGGCCAGCACCGTGACCACCCCCAGCGCCACCGCGCCCAGGGTGAACAGCCGCTGCGCGTACGCCTCGCCATGGTCGGGATCGTGCTTAGCCGCCTTGACCAGCAGCGGCACCACCACGCTGGTGAAGATGCCGCCGAGCATCAGGTAGTAGACGGTGTTCGGCAGCGTGTTGGCGATGTTGTACGCGTTGCCCAGGTAGGCGGTGCCGATCGCGTACACCAGGACCAGGGTGCGCAGGAACCCGGTGGCCCTGGAGACCAGGGTGCCCACCGCCATGCCGGCGCTGGACCGGATCAGGCTGGATCGCGGGGCCGCGCGCTGCCCGGAACCCCTCGGCGGGCGGAGGCCTCTCGGCGGCGCGGCGGGCCCGGGCCCGCCGGGACCGGCGTGGCGCGGGGGCAGGTCGGCGGGCCGGTACCCGGGCTGCGGCGGGTACCTGGGCCGTAGGTCATCGGGCGGCTGGTAGCCGGGCTGCCGGGGCACCCGGCGCCAGTCGGAGGGCGCCGAGACTGATCCGGGCGGGCCGGGGGAGCCTGGCTGGTCGGCCGGGGTGAAACGCGGCGTTCTCAGCGGCCGGGCCGGCGGAGCGGGCCAGCTCAGGGCCAGCGGCAGCGTGGTCTCGGCCGGGCTCGGGCCGCCGCCCGGCATCGGGCCTTCCATGGGCGGCAGCGGATCGGGGCCGGCATGCCGGGCGCGCCGGGACGGGCCCGGCTCCTCTGCCCCCGGCTCCGGCCGCCCAGGCTCCGCACCGCCCGGCTCAGGGGTCGTCGGCCCAGCGTCGTGCATCGGCCAGGTCATCCGGTGCCTCCGTCGGGTGTCGCGCGGTGCTGGTGCCTACCCCGACGCTACCCGGTTGGCCTGCATCGTCGCTCGCCACCTGGGTATCAGCGTGCAGCCACCGCCGGACGCCCCGGTACCCCGAGGCCAGGATCATGACTGCGATCGCGGCCCCGATCAGGAACAAGATCGCCCGGCCGTACCTGGTCGACAGCACGGTGAGGGATTTGGTGGCGACCGGCAAGGGCGTTCCGTCCGCGCTGGTCAGGCTGAGCCGGATGACGGTCGACCCCTGCGGCGCGGAACTGACCGGCAGCCGCACGAGCTGTCCGGTGGTATCGGCCGGGACCACGATCAGGTCGTGGAAGCGGCCGACGGTCAGCTGGGACGTCCGGCCGGGCGAGTTGACCACGCTGGCGTACACCTTGACCCTGATCGCCTGGGCCAGCCCGTTCTGGATCGATACAGGTACCTTCCCTGAGGCGCCGGCCATCGACACCTGGTCCGCGGAGATGATCCTGACCTTGCTTTCCTGGCTGCTCAGGTAGTGGGACAGGCTGCCGGCCAGCGCCAGGCCCTGGGGCATCCCGCTGCCGCGCCAGGCGGAAGATTCGGCGGCGGCCAGCGCCTGGTCCAGAGACTGCTGGTAGTCCTTGGGCGCCTGGTACAGCATGGCCTGGTACACGCCGAGACTGGCGCTGACCGTGCTGACCGTGCCCAGGTAGCCGCCGCTGAGCTGGCCGGGGCCCGGGTTGCTCGAGGGTGGCTGCTGCCGGGCGATCGAGCGGGCGGTATCCGGCGATCCGGCCAGGTCCCCCAGCGAGGTGGGCGACAGCCACGGAGCGCGCACGGTCTCGCTGAGCAGGTCGCTGGCCAGCGCGGCCGACGGGCTCCAGTCCTCCGGCGGCGCCACCACGATCGAGCGTTCCCAGTCCGGCGCCTCGGCGGCGATCATCGCGGTCTCGGCCAGGAAGCGCTGGCCGACGGTGAACTGCGTGCTCTGCGGCAGGACGCCGGAACTGGTATCGCCTTCCTGGAGGATCCCGGTCAGGACGTGGTCGGCGAGCAGGACGGTCATGGTCGTGCCGGCGACCCGGATGGAGGTAACCGCGTCGTCTTGGAAAACGGCGCTGCTCTTGGGCGGCATCTGCGTGCTGTCCAGCACCACGGTGCGGATGCCCTCCGCGGTGGCGAGGTCGGTGAGCAGGCTGAGATCGGCCGTCCCGCCCGCGGGCAGCGCGATCGAGCGCCCGAACGATCCGTGCAGCACGCGGTCCGCGACCTGGTCCCCGGTCGCGTAGGCGCTGGCCAGATCGGTGCTCCCCCACGCCCCGGCGTGGACGAGCGCCGCGGCGTCCACGTTGGCGTACGGCGTGAGCACGGTCGGCTGGCTGGACGTGATCGCCCTCAGCGCCGACAGCCACGCCGCGGCCGTCCGGCTGGCCGGCTCGGTGGGGCCCGTGCAGCCCGACCCGGAGGCCACCTGATACCGGCCGGTCATCGTCTGGACGTCGCTGAGCAGCGCCGGGTCGATGACCCAGGTCAGGTTGGCGCCGGGGTGGGCCTGGCCTGCCGCGAGCAGGGCGGCCAGCCGCCCCTGCCGGCCCAGGCTGGCCGCCAGGTCGTTGTTGGTCAGTGCCGGGCACACCTGGTGGTGCGGCTGGTCGATGAGTGGCCAGATCCAGCCGATGTCCAGCGGGCGGGCCAGCCCGGCGGCCTGCTGCCCGGGCCAGAACGGCAGCAGCGTCTGGTCTGAAGCCACCGGGTAGCCGAACTGGTCGGCCAGCTCGGCGGTGACCGGATAGACCCCGAACTCGGCCATGCCCACGCTGTTGACCTGGAAGGAAGCACGCCATGCGACGGTGGCGCCGGGCCGCAGGCTGGCCGTGATAAAGAAGGGGTCCCCGACTTCCATCAAGCCGGCGATCCCGCCCTGGGTCGCGTACCCGTCCATCGCGTCCCGGCTGGCAAACCGCGTCGGTGACGTGTACAGCTGCACGCTGAACCCGGCCTTGGCCTGGTTGGTGCCGTTGCTGACCGTTCCCGTCACGGTGATGGTGGCGCCGGGCCCGGCGACCTGCGGGCTCATCGAGTCGATGGCCAGCGACACGGTGCCCGCCTGCGCCCCGTGCAGCGGACTGGCCTGCGCCGCCGTCGGCGTCCCGAGCAAGGCGGCGATGACCGCGGCCGGCCAGGCCAGGGCGGCGGCCAGGGACAGTGTCCGCCGCGTGAAGGTCGCCCGGTCCAAGCCGTACACTCGCACACTTGGAATGTTATTGCCGATCGACCCCAACCCGTGCTTTACCGATACTCTCGATGGCCGTGCCTAACAGCGACGAACAGTGGGAGGCGGCCGCCGCGCGGCTGCGCAGGCGATTCCCTGCGGCCGCCGAGCTCGGCCGCCTGTTCGCGCGTGACGGCCGCGAGCTCGCCCTGGTCGGCGGGCTGATCAGGGATGTCGTCCTCGGCCAGCAGTCGGCCGGGGACCTCGATATGGCCACGGACGCGACGCCCGAGCAGGTCATGGCGCTGGTCAGCGGCTGGGCTGATGCGGTATGGACGGTCGGGATCGCCTTCGGCACCGTGGGCCTGCGCAAGGGCGGCTCGGTCTTCGAGATCACCACCTATCGCAGCGAGCAGTACCGGGCCACCTCGCGCAGGCCCGACGTGCGGTACGGCCATTCGCTGGAGGAGGACCTGAGCCGGCGGGACTTCACCATCAACGCGATGGCGGCCAGGCTGCCCGGCTACGAGTTCGTTGATCCGTTCGGCGGCCTGGCCGCGCTCAGCGAGCGGGTGCTGCGGACTCCTGGACGGCCGCAGGACTCCTTCAGCGATGACCCGCTGCGGATCCTGCGGGCGGCCAGGTTCGCCGCCAAGCTGGGGTTCGCCGTCGCCCCCGGCGTGCGCGCCGCCATGGCCGAGCAGGCGGCCAGGCTGGAGATCGTCTCCGCCGAGCGCATCGCCGGCGAGCTCGTCAAGCTGATGCTCACGCCCGATCCCGCGCGGGGCATCGACGTGCTGGTGCAGACCGCCGTCGCCGACGTGGTCCTGCCGGAGGTGTCCAGGCTGCGGATGGAGGCCGACGAGCACCACCGGCACAAGGACGTCTACCAGCACAGCCTCACCGTGCTGCGGCAGGCCGTCGCGCTCGAGCGGCGCTACGGGCTGGACGGCGACCTGACCGTGCGGCTCGCTGCGCTGCTGCACGACATCGGGAAGCCGAGGACGCGGTCGCTGCTGCCGGACGGGCGGGTGGCCTTCCATCACCACGAGGTGGTCGGGGCCAAGCTGGCCCGGCGCAGGCTGACCGCGCTGCGCTTCCCGAGGGACGTGGTGAATGACGTGTCCAAGCTGGTGGAACTGCACCTGCGGTTCCACGGGTACGGCGAGGGCGAGTGGACCGATTCGGCGGTGCGTCGGTACGTCAGGGACGCCGGCCCGCTGCTGACCCGGCTGCACGTGCTGACCAGGGCCGATTGCACCACGCGAAACCGGGCGAAGGCCGACCGGCTGGCCCGCGCCTACGACGGGCTGGAACGGCGCATCGCCGAGCTATCCGAGCGGGAGGAGATTGAAAAGATCAGGCCGGAGCTCGACGGCCACGAGATCATGCGCATTCTCGGCATCCCGCCCGGCCCGCTGGTGGGCAGGGCCTACAACTTCATGCTCGAGCTTCGCATCAGCGAGGGTGAACTCGGCCGCGAGCAGGCTACTCAGGAGCTGCTGCGCTGGGCCGCGGGCGTGGGGATCGTCCCGCCGCCCCCTGGCGAGGACTGAGCCGTGCGCGCGGTCAGCCAGTAGACCGCGGCCAGGATCGCGTACCCGGCCGCGACCAGGCCGACGATGACCGGGGAATGGCCGTCGGCCGGCATGAAGGCAGCGCTCAGGGCGGCCCCGGCGACATACGTGACGTTGAACATCATGTCGTAGAAGGCGAACACCCGGCCGCGGTACGCGTCATCCACGTCTTCCTGCAGGATGGTGGTCGCGCAGATCGCCACGCCCTGCCGGGCCAGGTACAGGAAGAACCCGACGGCCAGGTAGGCGATGTTGTTGAAGGTCTCGCCCAGCGTCACGGTCACCACGGCGCTGAAGGCCAGCAGCAGGGTGATCCAGGCCGGCTTGGACAGCCGCCTGGTGGCGGAAGGGGTCACCAGCGCGGCGCAGGCGTAGCCGATCCCGGACGCGATCACCACCCCGCCCAGGTGACCCTCGGCCGCGCCCACGCTCGACCGGTAGAAATAGTCCCGGTACAGCAGGATCACCATCAGGAACAGCGGTCCGAACAGGAAGCTGTAGCCGCCGGTCACGCCGAGCGCCGCGGCCGGCCCGCGTCGTCTCATGACGTACCGCGCGCCCGCCACCAGCCCGGCCGCGACCAGGGCCAGCTCGCCGAGCAGCCGCCCCGGCGAGGGCTGTCCGGGCTCACGCGCAGGCCCGAGCAGGTCACGCCCCATGGTGGCCGCGACCACGCTGGCCGCCACGTAACAGGCACCCCCAGCGAGCAGGGTGATGGCCGCGCCGCGCTCGGTGTTGCCGGTGGCCACGTTCAGGCCCAGGGCGGTCAGGCCGCCGACGGTCGCCATGATGCCGCCGGCGGTCGGCGACACCGAGTTCGCCATCACCAGCTTGTCCTCGGCGACCACATGCGGCAGCGCCGCCGACAGCGAAGACAGGAAGAACCTGTTCACGCCGAGCACGAGCAGGACGGCGACGTAGAGCGGTGGCCCGTGACGCCCGGCGGCCATCAGCACCGCCGTCAGCACCACGAAGGCCGTACGGAGCAGGGCCGACCAGACCAGGATCTGGCGCCTCGACCAGCGGTCGATGAACACCCCGGCGAACGGCCCGATCAGCGAGTACGGCAGGTAGAGGGCCGCGAACGCCGCCGCGCCAGCCGCCGGGCTCGGAAACGATGACGCGTTGAAGAACACGTACGTGCCGACCCCGGCGGTGACGATGCCGTCGCCGGTCTGTGACACGAGCCGGGTGGCGAACAGGCGCCGGAAGTCCCGCTCGGCCAGGACGAGGCGCAGGTCGCCGAGGAACGTCGAGCTGCGCCTTTCCACCCGATCAGCTTAGGTCGTGCCGGTGCCGTCCATCGTCACCGGGCGACCTCGCCGCGGATGAACTTTTCCACCAGGTCGTGGCACTCGTCATCGCCGTATTGCTCCGGCGGCGACTTCATGAAGTACGAACTGGCCGAGATCACCGGTCCGCTGATGCCCCGGTCCAGCGCGACCTTGGCCGCGCGCACCGCGTCGATGATCACCCCGGCCGAGTTGGGCGAGTCCCACACCTCGAGCTTGTACTCCAGGTTGAGCGGCACGTCGCCGAACGCCCGCCCTTCCAGCCGGACGTAGGCCATCTTGCGGTCATCCAGCCAGGGCACGTGGTCCGAGGGGCCGATGTGCACGGCACCGCGCTCCATCTCGTGCGGGACCTGGGAGGTGACCGCCCGGGTCTTGGAGATCTTCTTGGACTGGAGCCTGCTGCGCTCCAGCATGTTCATGAAGTCCATGTTGCCGCCGAAGTTGAGCTGATAGGTGCGCAGCAGCTCCACCCCGCGGTCCTCGAACAGCTTGGCCAGCACGCGGTGCGTGATGGTGGCGCCGACCTGGGACTTGATGTCGTCGCCGATGATCGGGACACCCGCCTCGGTGAACTTCGCGGCCCACTCAGGGTCCGAGGCGATGAACACCGGCAGCGCGTTCACGAACGCCACGTGCGCGTCGATCGCGCACTGGGCGTAGTGGCGGTCGGCTCGCTCGGAGCCGACCGGCAGGTAGGACACCACGACGTCGGCGCCGGAGGCGCGAAGCGCCGCCGCGACGCCCACGGGCGGCTCGTCGGACTCGGTGATGATCTCCCGGTAGTACTCGCCGAGGCCGTCCAGGGTGGGACCACGCTGGACGATCACCCCGGTGGGCGGCACCTCGGCGAACTTGATGGTGTTGTTCTCGCTGGCCACAATGGCCTCGGCCAGGTCGCAGCCGACCTTCTTGGCGTCCACGTCGAACGCGGCGACGACCTCCACGTCACTGATGTGGTAGGGACCGAACCGTACATGCATGAGACCGGGAACCTTGGCGCCGTCGTCGGCGTCCTTGTAGTACTCCAGTCCCTGCACGAGGGAGCTGGCGCAGTTACCCACCCCCACGATGGCGATGCGCACCTTACCCATCAGGATGACTCCTTCTCGGAAATGTTGCCCTGCCCGCCGGCCTGCCGCTCCGATGCGATCAGCTCGTTCAGCCACCGGACTTCTCGTTCCACAGATTCCAGGCCATGTCTGTGCAGTTCCAGGGTGTAGCTGTCAACGCGCTCCCTGGTTCGCGTGAAGGCCGCCCGGATGGACTCCATGCGCTCCTCGAGCCTGCTGCGCCTGCCCTCGAGGATCCGGAGCCTCACATCGGCCCTCGTCTGCCCGAAAAACGCGAAATGAACCCCGAACCCGTCGTCTTCCCACGCCGCGGGACCGCCCTCGCCGAGGAGTTCCTGCAGCCGCTCCTTGCCGTCGGCGGTCAGCCGGTACACCTTGAGCGACCGGCGGCCTGCGCGCGACCGGGCGGTGCCGTTCGCGCGAGGCGGGCTCGACGGCTCGCCCTCGGGGTGCTCCTCGGCGATCAGCCCGGCGGCCAGAAGCTCGTGCAGGCACGGATACAGCGACCCGTACGACAGCGCGCGGAACAAGCCGAGTACATTGGTGAGCTGCTTGCGTAGCTCATAGCCGTGCATTGGCATCCTGTGCAGCAGCCCGAGCACGGCGAGCTCGAGTACGCCGGACCGGTTACGCCCCAACGCTGCCCCTTCCAGGTCGCTTTTTCCCTATCATGTGTATCCCGGCGATGCGTCGAGGCGATACTTCCATCCGTTAGATCGCCGTGATGTATCACTTCGATATATTCGGATGATATGCGGGGCCCGGCGCTGCCGCAAGCCGCGCCCTCGCGTCCCGGCAGCCGCACCCGGAGCCGCCGGGCGCGATCGCATCGGGACTCGGCTCTGGCCGGGTTCCGACGTACTCTGGCCAACATGACGTCAAGGCGTTCGGTCGTGGACTACGGGCTGGCCCGCCGGGCCACGCTCGCGTCCGTGTATTCCGGGCACACGACGGTCGCCGACGTCTGCGACGCTCATCCGTACCTGCTGCGGGCCGCGAAGTTCCACGGCGAGCCCACCGAAGATCGCTGCCCGATCTGCAGGAAGGCCAGGCTGACCCACGTCACCTACGTGTACGGCGACGAGCTTGGCCAGTATGAAGGCCGGGTGAAGCAAACGCGCGAGCTGGCCGAGATGGCTGCCGAATACGGCGAATTCCGGGTATATGTGGTCGAAGTCTGCCAGGGTTGCGGGTGGAACCATCTCGCATCCTCTTACGTTCTGGGCACCGGTGAGCCTGCAGTACGCCGGAGGCGGCGTGCGCGGACTGGCCAGTGAACTCCGGATCCAAGAGGTACCGTGAGATTTCGGCGGGCTCCCGCAGGGCCGGGCCCGCCTTCCGGGTAGAGACCGCATTCCCGCTTGCCGCGGTCTCCGAGCCAGCGAGGACGCGTGAGCAGCAAAGCTGATGACTTTGACGTTCGGTATCGTGGCGTGCCGGGCGGCCCTGGATGGGACAGCGGGGCCGACGGGGACTACGTCGGCGCGGCCGACTATGACCTGGGTTATGACGCCAATGGCTGGGATACGCAAGGCTTCCGCAGCCCGGAGGCTGGCTACCTCGACGGCAGGGAGGCTGACGGCGCCGGCACCGCCACCTCCCACCGGGGGAACGGCCACTCGCTGAGAGGCCTGCGGGCCGGCGCCCACGCGCGAACGACCAGCGTTCCGGACGTCGAGCCGCTGAGCTCGGAGCCAGGAACGCCGGGCCCGCTGGGCGCGCCCGGCACGCTGGGCACGCCCGGCTCGCCTGGCAGCACCGGTCCCCGGGTCCCTGAGCTGCCCACCCGGCGAGGCCGCCGGGCAGGCGGCGGAGGTCCCGGAGGCCCCGGGCGCCGGGGGCCGGGCGGCGCTCGGATCAAGGTCAAGGGGAGCTGGTGGCGGCACTGGACCTGGCGCAAGGTGCTCGGCGTGCTGCTGTCGATCATTGGCGGGATCATCGTTCTGCTCGCCGCGGCGGTGGCCTATATCTACAGCAAGACCCCGGTGCCCGCCGAGCAGATGGCCATGGATGTGTCGGCCCAGTCAGTGGCGTACGCCAGCGACGGGCATACCGTCATCGGCCGGTTCGGCACCACGGACCGGCAGATCGTCAGCTACCAGCAGATCCCAACCCGGATCATCGACTCGGTGCTGTCCGCCGAAGACCGCAACTTCTTCAACGAGGGCGGTGTCTCGCCGACCAGCATCCTGCGCGCAGCATGGGAGGACACCCTGGGCGGCGGCGACTTCCAGGGCGGCTCCACGATCACCCAGCAGTTCGTGCGCAACTACTACCAGGGCATCGGTACCTCGCAGACCGTGAGCCGGAAGGTAAAAGAGATCTTCATCGCGATGAAGGTCGGCCGGCAGAAATCGAAGCCGTGGATCCTGGAGAACTACCTCAACACGATCTACCTCGGCCAGGGCGCCTACGGTATCGGCGCGGCGGCGCAGACGTACTTCAACATCCCGGTGTCCAAGCTTTCCACCATCAGCTGGAGCCAGGCGGCGCTGCTGGCCGCGATCATCCAGCAGCCGAGCACCTACCCGCTGCCGCAATACCGGAACGATTTTGAGGCCCGCTGGCAGTACGTCCGGGACGGCCTGCTCAAGATGGGCTGGGTCACGCCCCAGACGTATGACCAGATGAAGTTCCCCAAGTTCGGCGACTACACGCCCGGTAGCTACGGCAACGACGTGTGGGATCCCTACGTCATGGAGGTGGTCAAGAACGAGCTGCAAGGCGTCTACGGCTACTCCGAGTCGCAGATCCTCAACGGCGGCTACAAGATCATCACCACCATCGACCCGGCCAAGATGAGCGCCCTGTACCAGGCCGTCATCGCCGAGAAGCAGCAGATGGCCGCCGGAGGCGAGCCGCTGCAGTCCTACATGCACATCGGCGCGGTGCTGGAGAACCCGCAGACCGGCGCGATCGAGGCGTTCTATGGCGGGCCCGGCTATCCCGGGGCGAAGTACGACGGCTACGGTCGCCGCATCACCGCCAAGGAATGCAACGTCATTCACTGCCAGGAGAACATGGCCATCTACGCCCGCGAGCAGGTCGGCTCCTCGTTCAAGCCGTACGTGCTTTCGGCCGCCGTCGCCGCCGGCATGAACGTGCAGACGTCCTGGCTGGACGGCCAGGACTTCGTCTGCATCCCGCCCAGCAGCTCCCTGCTGCCCCAATACAAGAACGCCTACCCGGACCCGGCCACGTACCCGAACTGCCAGCCCGGCTGGCACGCGATGACCAATGACAGCACCGCCGAGAACGGCGCGTTCAACCCCCAGGACGCGATGACCAACTCGGTCAACACCGCCTACGCTGACCTGTGGCACTACGTGGGCGGCGATGCCGTCGTGCACATGGCGGCGATGTTCGGCGTGCGGACCGACCCCTTTCCCGGCGGCTCCGGGCTCTTCGACATGAGGAACGAGTCGGGCGTCGCCCTCGGCCAGGCCTCGCTCAGCGTGATGGAGCAGGCCACGATGCTGTCGGCGATCGGCAACGGCGGCACGTACCACGCGGCGCACGTGATCGGATCCATCTCCCAGGGCAGCGCACACTACCGGCTGAATGTCGCCAACCACCCGGTGTTCAGCCAGGACCCGCTCGACAACTCGCACATGGCATCGCAGGTCCAGTACGCGATGTCACAGGTCGCCTACAACGGCACCGGCGCCGCCGCCGGGATGAGCGACGGCCGCCCGATCATCGCCAAGACCGGGACCACGAACGATGCCCAGTCGGCGTTCTTCATCGGCGCCATCCCGCAGGATTCGCTGGCGGTCGGCATCTTCACCAACGACCAGTCCAACAACCCCAACGACCCGCAGACCCTGAACGGCCTGGGCGGCATCTCCCAGGGCTTTGGTGGTACCTGGCCGGCCATGATCTGGCACGCCTACGCCGAGAACATGTTCCTCCCGCTCCCGCAGCAGCAGTTCCCGACGCCGGTCTTCACCGGCATGCCGTGGAAGCTGGTCCCTGCCAGCATGCTGAACGTCCCCAAGCCGCACAAGAAGCACCACCCGGCCCCCCAGCCGACACAGACCCAGTTCCCGCTCCCCTTCCCCAGCTACACCCCCTCGGGCTTCCCCACCACCTTCCCCCCGTTCGGCGGAGGCACGGGCCAGTCCGTGAACGCCACCGCGGCAGGTTTCGCCGTCGGCGGCGGTTTCGTCGCACTGCCGGCCGCCTGCCTGTGGGTGCGGCGCCGGACGAGCAGACGGGGGACCCGGCAGCGTCCCGGGCGCGGTTAGATGAGAGGGTGGAAGACGCCCGGCAGGGGGCTCTCCCGCCCGATGACCATCGCGAGGTGACCTGGGGGTGGCGGGAGCGGCCGATGTTCGCGGTCGCCCTTGGCGGCACCAGCGTGCTCCTGGCCGCGTCCGCGCTCAGCATGGCGCTGGCCTTCGCGGAGAAGGTGCCGTGCCGGTCCGGCGCCTGGTACTCCTACCCGAGACAGTTCCAGGACGCCTGCTACACCGACATCTTCCCGCTGTACTACGGTGAAGGGCTGGCCGCGGGCAAGGTCCCCTACGCCGGCCATCCCGTCGAGTACCCGGTGCTGATCGGCGGCGCCATGCAGGTCGCGGCCGCTCTGGTCAGAAACGTCAGCGAGGTGATCAGGGGGCGGGAGTTCTTCGATGTCACCGCGGTGCTGCTCGCGGTGTGCGCGGTGGCCGGCGTGCTCGCGACCGCGCGCGCGCTCGGCCCCGACCGGCGCTGGGCGGCGCTGCTGGTGGCGCTGTCCCCGGCGCTGATCCTGAACGCGTTCGTCAACTGGGACCTCATCGCCATGGCGCTGACCGCGCTCGGCATCGCCGCCTGGGCGGCTCGCCGCGGGGTATGGGCCGGCATCCTGCTCGGCCTCGCGGTAGCGGCCAAGTTCTACCCGCTGGTGGTCTTCGGCCCGCTGCTGCTGCTGTGCCTGCGCACCGGCCAGCTGCGCGAGTTCGCGAAGACCTTCGCCGCGGCCGCGGTGGCCTGGCTGGCCGTCAACGTACCGGTCATGATCGCCGCGCCGTCCGGCTGGGCCACGTTCTACGTGTTCAGCAAGGACCGCGGCGCCGACTGGGGCTCGATCTGGTATATGTTCGAGCACTTCAACCTACCCGTGCTCGGCAACACGCAACTCGGCACACTCAACCTGCTGTCGGCCGTCTTCCTGGCCGCCGCGGCCGTGGCGATCGCCGTGCTCGCGCTGGCCGCTCCCCGCCGCCCCCGGCTTCCTCAGCTGTGCTTCCTGGCCCTGGCCGCGTTCTTGATGACGAACAAGGTCTGGTCACCGCAGTACGTCATCTGGCTGGTGCCGCTGGCGGTGCTGGCCCGGCCCCGGCTGTGGCCCTACCTGCTGTGGCAGCTCGCCGAGGTGGGCTACTTCTTCGGCATCTGGGGCTATCTCATCTTCATCTACCGCACCGCCCAGGGCGGGGTGGTCACCGGCTACCAGGGCATCAGCACGGGCTGGTACTTCGCCGTGCTCCTGGCCAGGTTCCTCACCGTAGCCCTGCTGGCCGCCTATGTGGTGCGGGACATTCTTTATCCCGAACGGGACGTGGTACGAGCGCACGGACACGATGATCCGGCCGGGGGCGTCCTGGACCAGGCCGAGGACCGGTTCCGGATCCGGCTGAGCTCCCAGGGCCCGCGGTTCAGCCGCGCAGGTGGTGTTTCAGCCAGCTGACGTCGGCGGCCAGGCCGCCGTCTTCATCGGGTGTCTCGCAGATGACCGGCGCGCCCGCGGCGCGCACCACGCCGAGCAGCAGGGCCGGGTCGATCGTGCCGGCGGCGATGTTGGCGTGCCGATCGCGGCCCGAGCCGAACTCATCGCGTGAGTTGTTGCAGTGCACCAGGTCGATCCGGCCGGTGATGGCCTTGATCCGGTCCACCGCGTCGGCCAGGTCGATGCCCGCCGAGTTGGCGTGGCAGGTGTCCAGGCAGAAGCCGACGTCCTCGCCGTCCGCTCCGGCGGCGCCGGCCACCGCGTCCCACAGCCTGCCGATGGCATCGAGCGACCTGGCCATGGCGCCGTCGCCGCCCGCAGTGTTCTCGATCAGCATCGGCAGCGGCCGTTCGGTGCGCTCGACCGCCTTGCGCCAGTTCTCCAGGCCCTCCCCGGGGTCCACGCCCGCGGTGACATGGCCGCCGTGCACGATCAGGCCCTTGGCCCCGATCGAGGCGGCCGCCTTGAGCTGGGAGTCGAGCAGCTTCCTGCTGGGAATCCTGATCCGGTTATTGCCCGTGGCCACGTTGATGACATACGGCGCGTGGATGTAGATGTCCATGTCCGCGGCGGCGTAGGCGTCCTTGATGGCAGCCGGGTCTCCGCCGGGTATCACCGGTCCCTTCCAGCCCTGAGGGTCGCCGAGGAAGAACTGGGCCGCGTCCGCTCCGCGAGCGGTCGCCTCGGCCAGCGGGTCATCTACGTGGAAGTGGGCTCCGATGCGCAGCATGCACCGAGCCTAGCCCTACGCGATGAAGCCGCCCTTGGACAGGCCGAGGGCCAGCCCGACGAACCCGGCGATCATGCCGGCCACGATGAGCACTCGCTGCTCGCGGGTGGCCGAGATCATCTGCGCGTACAACCCGACCAGGATCGCGGCCAGCCCGGTGGCGGTCGCGATGATGTGCCACGCCGCCGCGGCGCTCGGCGCGTTCCGGATGAACAGCCCGATGACGAAGGAGATCAGGCCGTCCACCACCGTGAAAATGGTCATGACGTTCAGGACCGTGTGCCGCTGTCCGTGAGAGTTCAGGATGTGCGAGCGCGGCTGATCCTGATCGGTGCTTGCCACGATGACCACCTCCCTGCTCTGGATTCACAGCATATGGTTCCACCGGACAGCCTTCCCTGTCTGCCCGGCCAGGAATCCACGCCGGCCGGGCGCGGCGGTCCTTCGCCCGGTTACCGCGGGCTCGCGGATGTTGGATACACTAGCGCCGCTGCGGGCGACCGGCCGGCATCGGTCCGGCCCGTGCCCGCGACACCTCCTGCCACGGAAGGACCGTGGCCGCATCAGTCCAGAGGAGGCTGCGACGCTCATGCGCCATTACGAGCTAATGATCATCCTCGATCCCAACCTCGAGGAGCGCGCCGTCCAGCCGTCGCTCGACCAGTTCCTCAAGGTCGTGACGGGCGGCGGCGGCAAGGTCGACAAGGTCGACGTCTGGGGCAAGCGCCGCCTTGCGTATCAGATCGAGAAGAAATCAGAGGGCATCTACGCCGTCGTGGACCTGACCGCCGAGCCGAGCGTGGTACAGGAACTCGACCGTCAGCTCAACCTGAACGAGGCCGTGCTGCGGACGAAGGTCACGCGGCCCGAGCATCACCACTGAGCGCGGCTTCGGCGGCCCGTTCTCCCAGCAGGCAGAATTCGTTAGCGATCCGGAGTACTCCCATGGCAGCAGGCGACACTCAGATCACGATCGCGGGGAACCTCGTCGATGATCCGGAATTGCGGTTCACCCCGGCCGGGCAGCCGGTGGCCCGGTTCCGGGTGGCCTCGACGCCCCGGTTCCGCGACAATTCCACCGGGGAGTGGAAGGACGGCGACAGCCTGTTCCTGACCTGCAACGTGTGGCGGCAGGCGGCGGAGAACGTGGCGGAGTCCCTGACCCGGGGGATGCGGGTCATCGTCTCGGGCCGGCTGCGGCAGCGCTCGTATGAGACCAAGGAGGGCGAGAAGCGCACCGTCTACGAGGTCGAGGTAGACGATGTCGGGCCCTCCCTGCGCAACGCCTCCGCCAAGGTCAACCGGGTCGCCCGCGGGTCGGGAGGCTACGGCGGCCAGGGCGGTTCTGGGGGGTCCGGTCAGGGCGGCTCCGGCGGCCGGCCCTCGGGCGGCCAGGGAGGCTACGGCGGCGGGGACGCCGACCCGTGGGCCACCGACAGCCCGGGCGGCTATACCGACGAGCCCCCGTTCTAGAACATCAGCCAGATACACACCGAATCGACCATCCCCGCCGCGGGCGGGGCCCCTTATTTCTCTGCTAAGGAGCACCACGATGGCCAAGCCAGCACTACGCAAGCCGAAGAAAAAGGTCTGCGTGTTCTGCCAGGAGCGGATCGTCTACGTCGATTACAAGGACACCGGTCTGCTCCGCAAGTACATCTCAGATCGCGGGAAGATCCGCGCCAGGCGGGTGACAGGTAATTGCACGCGCCATCAGCGTGATGTCGCGACCGCGATAAAGAACGCTCGGGAGATGGCGCTGCTGCCGTACACGAGCACGGCGCGGTGAGGGGACGAGGCAGATGAGTGGGACACCGATGAAGCTCATCCTCACCCAGGAAGTGAGCGGTCTTGGCGCGCCCGGCGACGTGGTGGACGTGGCGGCCGGCTACGGCCGCAACTACCTGATCCCGCGCGGCTTCGCCATGCCCTGGACCCGCGGCGCGGAGAAGCAGATCGAGCTGATCAAGCGGGCCAGGTCAGCCAGGGAGATCCGCGGCGCGGAAGACGCAAGGACCGTGGCCGCGCAGCTCGAGGGGCTGCAGGTGCGGATGCGGCGGCGCGCGGGCGGCAGCGGTCGGCTGTTCGGCTCGGTCGGCCCCGCCGACATCGCGGCGGCGGTGCGCGAGGCGGGCGGTCCCGAGCTCGACCGGCGCCGGATCGAGGTCCGCGACCCGATCAAGACCATCGGCTCGCACCAGGTGCGCGTTAGGCTGCATCCCGAGGTCAGCGCCGCGGTCGACATCGACATCGTGGCCGGCTAATCAGGCCGGTTCTGGTACCTGGACGCCAGCCTGGCCAGTTCCGGGTCAATGTCGCTCACCATCGACCAGACGGCGGCGATCCGTGCCTCCAGGTCGGCCGTATCCGCGGCCTGGCGGTCGGCCTCGAGCCGATCGATGGTCTCCGCCACGCGCCTGAGGGCGGGATCGTCGATAGAACACACTGTCGAAGGATAGCAGCCCGGCGCTGCCCGCGTAGGCGCTTCTGCGCAGCCCGTACCCGCCACCGGCCGTCCCGCCGCTGTGGATAGCGACTGTGGATTTTGCCGCCATAAAATCGCAGCGAAAGTTTTTCTCCCGCACAGCCAGTGGATCACGTTCGTGCAGCTAGCGGGCATGATATGGCATTGTCGCCCGTTATTTCCACAACTATTTCCCCAGCCTGCGCACAACGTGATCGGCGTGTCTCCACACCTTGTCCCCGCTGTCCTCCACCGCCCGACTGGTGCCCTGGGCGCCCGCGGCGCCAAAATGTCGTAGCCATCGGTTACAACGGTGTCAGTCGAAAGCAGGAACGCGTTCGTTCCGTGTTCACCCGTACGGGGGAGGGGGCCAGGTGAGCGTCACCGAGATCGCTCCGCGGAGCGACGACTTCGAGCGTACGCCGCCCCATGATGTCGCTGCGGAGCAGTGCGTCCTCGGCGGGATGCTGCTCTCGAAGGATGCCATCTCGGACGTGATCGAGGTCATCAGGGCGGCCGACCACTACCGCCCGGCGCACCAGCTGATCCACGACGCGATCCTCGACCTGTACAGCCGGGGAGAGCCCGCCGACGCCATCACGGTCGCGAACGAGCTCACCAGGCGCGGCGAGATCGCCCGGGTCGGGGGCGCCCCGTACCTGCACACGCTCATCGCCTCGGTGCCGACCGCGGCCAACGCCGGCTACTACTCGCGCATCGTCAGGGAGCGCGCGATCCTGCGCCGCCTGGTGGAGGCGGGCACCAGGATCGTGCAGTTCGGCTACGCGGGCGACGCGGACGCCGACGAGCTCGTGGACCGGGCCCAGGCCGAGGTGTACGCCGTCACCGAGCGCCGGACCAGCGAGGACTATCACTCGCTGTCGGAGATCATGCCCGGTGCGCTGGACGAGATCGAGGCGATCGGCAGCCACGGCGGAGTCCTGACCGGCGTCCCGACCGGCTTCGCCGACCTCGACATCCTCACCAACGGCCTGCACCCCGGCCAGATGGTCGTCATAGCCGCCCGGCCCGGAATGGGCAAGGCCCTGGCGCTGGACACCCCGCTGCCGACCCCCACCGGATGGACCACGATGCGGGAAGTCCAGGTCGGCGAGTACCTGGTTGGCGCGGGCGGCAAGCCGACCCGTGTCGTCGCGGCGACCGCGGTACTGCGCGGGCGACCCTGCTACGAAATGGAGTTCTCCGGCGGCGAGGTGATCGTCGCCGACGAGAATCACCAGTGGGTTACCTGGAACCGCATGACCGGGGAGCCCGCCAACCAACCGTATAACGCCATTCGCGAGCTCGTGCCTCCGCAGGTGGTCACGACAGGGACGATTGCCCAGACTCTGCGCTACGACAAGGCGCTTGGCCAGTCCAACCATGCGGTGGCGATGACCGCTCGGACGGGGCAACGAGAAACCTCGCTCGGCGGGGCAGGACGTACATGGCACGCCACCGGCCCGGCCAGCCTATATTCAGATCCCTGGCCTACGCGGTGGCAGGACATCGTGAATGTCAGGTCGGCCCCATCGCAGCCCGTGCGATGCGTGCAGGTGGACAGCGTAGATCACCTGTACCTGGCTGGCCGCAGCATGATCCCGACGCACAACTCTACACTGGCCCTGGACTTCGCCCGCGCCGCCGCGATCAGGCACAGCATGACGACCGTGCTGTTCAGCCTGGAGATGGCGCGCAACGAGATCACCATGCGGCTGCTGTCGGCCGAGGCCCGGGTGCCGCTGCAGACGATGCGTACCGGGCAGATGAACGACGACGACTGGGCCCGGCTGGCCCGGCGGATGAGCGAGGTAGCCGACGCGCCACTGTTCATCGACGACTCGCCGAACATGGCCATGATGGAGATCCGGGCCAAGTGCCGTCGGCTGAAACAGCGGCATGACCTGAAGTTCGTTATCGTCGACTACCTGCAGCTGATGTCCTCGCCGAAACGGATCGAAAACCGGCAGCAGGAAGTCTCCGACCTGTCCCGCTCGCTCAAGCTGCTGGCCAAGGAACTTGAGGTTCCCGTCGTTGCGTTGTCCCAGCTCAACCGCAGCCCCGAACAACGCACCGACAAGAAGCCCATGCTGTCGGACCTCCGCGAGTCGGGCTGCATGACCGAGGACACGGCTCTGCTTCGCGCGGACACCGGCGTACCGGTCACCTTCGGCGAGTTGATGCGCGACGGCTGCGAGGGGGTCCTCCTCTGGTCGCTCGACGAACAGTACCGCCTGGTTCCGGCCCCTATCACCAAGGTCTTCCACTCGGGAACGAAGGAGGTCTACCTGCTGCGGCTGGCCTCCGGGCGCGAGGTGAAGGCATCCGCCAATCATCCTTTCCTCGCTTTTTCAGGATGGAGACGCCTGGAGGATTTGCGCCCTGGCGACCGGCTGGCCATTGCCCGCCATGTCCCCGAGCCAGTCAGTGCCGGTCTCGGCTGGTCTGAATACCGACTAGGGCTGCTTGCCCACCTGATCGGCGACGGCTGCGTGATTCGCAGCCAGCCCGTGCACTACACGTCTAACGACGAGGAAAACCTCGCGTTCGTGGAGGCTGCCGCGGCAGCGGAGTTCGGCATAGCGCCGCGCCGGGTTGCCCAGAAGACGTGGTGGCACACCTACCTCCCAGCGCCGTACCACTGCACGCATGGCCGCGGAAACCCGCTGCACGCATGGTTCCGCGAACTCGGGATAGAGAACCTGCGGTCGCATGAGAAGCGTCTTCCGGCCGCCCTGTACTCCGCTGACGATGCCGAGGTCCGCACATTTCTGCGCCATCTGTGGGCGACAGACGGCTGCGTCTGGCTCGGGCGTGACGGTTCAGCCGCAAAGGCTTACTATGCGTCCTCCAGCCGTGAACTCGCCCATGGCGTTGCGCACCTGTTGGCCCGACTGAAGATAGTCGCGCGTATCAGGCGGGTCCGGAAGGTCGGCTATCAGCCGGGCTACCACGTCATCGTGGCTGATTCCCCCAGCTTGAGGATCTTCTGCGGCCTCGTCGGCGTGCACGGTCGGCGCGGCGAAATAGCGAAACAACTGGCCGCACTGCTGGAAGAGCGACCGGCGAACACGAATGTGGACACGATACCGATCGGCGTCTGGGACATCGTCAAGGCGGAACGGATACGGGCAGGACTCACCGAACGCCAGTTCCAGGCGGCAATCCGAACCCGCTATGGCGGGACTGCGCTCTACAAGAGCTGCCCGTCCAGGGAGCGCCTCATGCGATGTGCCGAGGTGCTCGGCTCCGAGACGCTCCGCGAGATCGCGAGCAGCGACGTCTACTGGGACCGGATCGTGAGCATCGAGTCACTGGGACCGCAGCCCGTTTATGACGCAACAGTGAAAGCCACACATAACTTTATCGTCGATGGCCTCATCAGTCACAATTCAATTGAACAGGACTCGGACGTAGTAATACTTCTCCACCGCGAAGATGCGTATGAGAAGGAATCGGCGCGGGCGGGGGAGGCGGACCTGATCGTGGCCAAGCACCGGAACGGCCCGACTGCGACCGTGACCGTGGCCTTCCAGGGGCACTACAGCCGCTTTGTCGACATGGCCGGGTGACTGGCCCAGGAAAACAAGGCGAGATTGGCCCTGGAGGACAGGCCATTGCGGTCATAACGTGGGCGTACTGTAATCCACGGGAGGAAGCCATGCGCCACGTGAGCTTCGAATCTGCCCAGGCTCGCACGATGCGACCGGCCCGGCCCTGACGGGCAGAAAGGACACGGACCGTGAGTGACCCTGGCCGCACCATGCGCGCCATGTGCGCATCGAGCCCTGATCCGGCCGGCCTGACCAGCGAGAGCCTTCCCGTCCCGGCTCCGGGGCCGGGAGAACTGCTCGTCGAGGTCCGCGCCACCGCGATCACCTCCGGCGAGCTCGCCTGGCCTGAGAGCTGGCCCGCCATCCCCTGCCATGACCTGTCCGGGGTGGTGGCTGAGACCGGTCACGGGGTGACCGGCTGGCGGCCCGGCGACGAGATCTACGGCCTGGTCGGATTCGATCGCCCCGGCGCCGCCGCCGAGTACGTCACCGCCCCTGCTGCCGACCTCGCCCCTAAGCCCGCTTCCGTGGATCACCTCGAGGCGGCCGCCGTCCCGCTTGGTGCGCTCACGGCCTGGCAGGCCCTGCACCAGCACGTGCAACTGCAGCCAGGGCAGCACGTCCTGGTCCTCGGCGGCGCCGGCGGTGTCGGCGCCTACGCCGTCCAGCTCGCGGTGCTGCACGGTGCCCGGGTGACCGCCACCGCCTCCGCACGGGATCTGGCCTTCGTCGCCGGGCTCGGCGCCCGCGATGTGCTGGACTACTCCGGCCGATTCGAGGACCACGTCCACGACGTGGATGTCGTGATCGACCCCGTGGGCGGCACCAGCACCTCCCGTTCCTGGCCGGTGCTGCGCAGCGGCGGGATGCTGGTGGCCATCGCCGAGGATCCGGGCACGAGCAATGGCGGCCGCAGCGACGTTCGCAGCGTGTTCTTCGTGGTCGAACCTGACGGCGGCCAGCTGCGAGAACTAGCCAACCTGGTCGACCAGGGCCAGCTGCGCCCGGTCGTCTCGACGGTCTTCGACCTAGCCGCCCTGCCAGAAGCCTTCTGCGCTCTGCGCGGCAACCGGCCTCCAGGCAAGGTGGTCATCAGCGTCGGTCGCATCGCTTCGTCATGACGGGAGTGTCGCCGTCGGCATAGGCGCGGCGAGTCGCGGGACGCTTCAGGGGACGAGGGGCAGAACCAAGAGTTCGGGAGGACAACGAGTGGCATCCGATACGGCGGGGATACTGGACGAGGCCTACCAGCGGCTGCACCGGACCGGGCCCGAATTTGATGGCTGGTTGTCCAACCACGGTCCGATGGCAGCCGAGGCGATGGTCCGCCACGGCTGCGCCGAGGATGTGGCCCCGTGGCTGGACGGCTACGTGCGTCGGCTGGAGGATTTCCCCCGGGGCATGGACCCGATCGGAGCGGACTGGGCCGAGGCGCTCGGTAATCCGCGGCGCACCGCCGACTGGACCGCTTTCTACTGCCGCGAGGTCGCCGGACAGCCCTGGCGGCAGGTCCTGGGTACCTGGTGGCCGCGGCTGCTGCCCGGCGTGGCCGCGTCCGCCACCCACGGCGTTATCCGGGTCGGCCATGCGGTTCGGGCGCTGCTGGCCGACGGCGATGACCCGGTCCACGTCGCCGAGCTGGCCCACGGCCTGGCCTACTGGGCGGCCCGCTGGCAGCCCATCCCCGGTACCCCGACACCTGCCGGGCCCGCGCCCATCGTGGAGGAGGCCAGGCGGCAGGCAGCGGGCCTGACTCCCGCGGCGGCGCTGGCCGCGGTGCCGCGCATCGCCAGCCAGTCGGGCGGGTTCCGCGACCGCCTGCCCCGGCTGGCCGGACTGGCCGGATGGCCTGCCGCGCTCGCCGCGCCGTTCATCCAGGGCCCACCGGAGCAAGCCAGGGCCTGGCTGGCCGCACTGGCCGATACCGCGGTCACCCGCTACCTGGACTATGGCCACGGCAGCCCGGTCATGCTCGTGCACAGCGCCACCGCGCCCACGGCCATCCTGCGGACTCTGCCCGCGCTCAGCCAGGACCTGTGGGCGCCAAGCGCCGCAGCGGCGTGGGACGCGGCCGCCGCGCTCACGGCCATCTATGCTCCGCCCGTGCCCGCCCCGCCCGGGGCGCTGCCCGCAGCACCGACCGGTCCGGGTGCCGCCGATGAGGCCTTCGCCCGGGCCGTGGCCCACGGCGACGAGCACGTAATCAAGTTCGCCGACACCGCCGCCGACGTTCACGCACGTACGGGCAACCCGGCCGCCCTGGCCGCGGCAGTCCACGCCGCCGGGCTCATCCCCCGCTCGGCCTGAGCCGTCAAGTACCAATCTCAACCGCTGCCGGCATCTCAGTTGCTGCGGACCCTCGCCGTCGGGATGCTGGTCGGCTGCGAGCATGCCGCTGCCGGGGCGGGAGCCATCTCGGCCCGGATTGCCGCGAGCACGACCCGCGCGTAGATCTTGGCGCCCGAGGGCTTCGGGTGGATCCCGTCCGGCCAGAGCAGGGAGGCGTGCTTCGCGATGGCCTGCTGCCAGTCCGCGAGCTTGACCCGGGCGTAGCGCCTGGCGGCGGAGTTGAGCACGGTGTTGACCTCCGACTCCCACGTCATGGGGCCGAACGTGTTGATGAGGATCAGATCCCGGTGCGGCCCGATCAGCCGGCGCAGCTCACGTATCTGAGCGGCGCTGACGGGGCCGTTGGTGCCGAGGCCGACGACCACGTAATGGCGCAGCAGGCCGCTGGCGGCCAGGTCCTGGATAATGGTCAGTCCGGTCATCATCGGCCGGCTGACCTGCGCGTCGATGTAGATGCCGGGCATGGCCGCCTCCAGTGCAGCGGCCGAGGCGACCATGACCGAGTCGCCCACGGCCGTCACCTGCCTGCCGCGGACCTTGGGCGGCGGATCGGAGCCGCACGTGGCGGAGGGCGCGGGCGTAGGCGATGACGGAGCGGTGATGGCCGGCGCGGGATCCGCTGGCTGGCTGGCTCGGGATGCCGCACTGATCTGCTGGCCCTCGGCGACCTGCTGGAGCAGCCCGGACGGGGCCGAGGCGGGCGGCGGTCTGCCGATGCCGTAGGCGGCCACGGCGACCGCGGCTATCGCGACCGCGGACACGGCCATGGACGTCACACGCCGACGCGGATCCGCGGGCCGCATGGCCTCGGCGACCAGCGAACACCATCGACGCAATGTGGCCCGGAAGCCGTCCTGGAGGATAGGTGCCTCGATGAACTGCCAGGACACGGTGGCCAGCGCGATCGTCACGCCAGCCTCAATGAGCCACATCCGCGGCGAGGTGGGGCCGTAACCGGTGATCGCGCCCGCGAGCGCGATCACCGGCCAGTGCCACAGGTAAACCCCGTAGGAGCGGACCCCCAGCCACCGCAGCGGGGAAAGGCTGGTCATCGAGGCAATGACGCCGCTGGTCGCGGCCGCGATGACCAGGCCTGCGGCACCGATCGCGGCGAGGATGAGGCCCACCGGGTAGACAGCCGGATCGCTGCCGGAGAAATGCCCCGTAGCCCAGGCCAGCACCACAAGCCCCGCTACCCCCGCTGCGTCCAGGCGCTTCACCTGCGCAGCCGAGGCCGAGGCCAGCGTCTCCAGCGGGAAGGCTAGCCCCATGGCGGCACCGATGAGCAGTGCCGAGGCGTGCGTGTCTGTGCCGTAATAAACCAGAGACGGATCACCTGGCGCGTACAGGAACCCCATGGCCGCCGCCGACATCGCCGCGAGGATCAGCGTGGCCGTGACGCGTGCACGCCGTCCGTTAAGTCTGAGAATTCCGAACCACAAGATAAGCGGCCAGATCAGGTAGAACTGTTCCTCGATGGCCAGCGACCACAGATGATCGAGCGGCGGCGGCGACCTGAACAGCCCCAGCTGCGCGAAGTACGACACGTGGTGGAGGATCTGGTACCAGTTGCTGGTGTAGGTGACCGCGGCCAGCAGCGCCAGGCGCATCTGGGCTTCCTGGGCCGGCTCGATCACGGTCGCCGCTGCGGTGACGATGACCAGCATCACCACCAGCGCGGGCAGCAGCCGTCTGGCCCGCCTGCCATAGAAGCGCCTCAGGTCCACCCGGCCGATCCGGTCGTACTGAACGGCCAGCAGGTCAGTGATCAGGAATCCGCTGAGCACGAAGAAGATGTCGACACCCAGGAAGCCGCCCGACAATTCCGAAGCGCCCGCATGGAAGCCCATGACGGCAAGCACGGCTAGCGCCCGCACTCCATCCAGGCCGGGCGCGCGTCGTCTGGGCGTGTTCGTCGTCGTGTCCCGTCCTGTCGGATAGATGTCGATATGACCCTTACCGGCAGTCATGCTAACGACACGGACACCGCTCTAGCCAGGAGAAACGCCGCGCATGGGTGATAGTCCGTCCGGGGGCCTCCGGACCGTGCTCCGGCGCGCTGCCAGGATCAGGCGGCCGGCACGCCCCCTCCGTTCGAGTGCATGGCAGCGAGAATCGAGTGCGCTGCAGGCTGTGAGTCAGCTGTCAGGACCGCCGTGAGCAGCCCGAGCGGGCTCGGAGAGGCGAACCCGATGCGCAGCGCGGCCTGGCCGGCTGGCGTGTGGATGATCGTTGCGTGGGCCGGCAAATACGGGGGGTGCTGCTCGTTGACCAGGGCCATGACCGCCGCAAGTTCGGCGGTAGCGTCCCGGGTGCCTTCCGGCTTGATGGTCATGTCCCGGAACAGGACCTGGACGCCGGGGGAAGTATCGACGAACGAAGCCACCCGGAACGCGTACTGGGACGCCAGCGCCGCGAGCGTGGCCAGGAGCCGGAATCCACCGCGCCCGCTCTGAGCTGCGCGGCGTCCTGCGCGGTGAACCGGATGCGCGAGTTCTTGAGCAGCTGCGCACCCGCGCTCTTGCGCGCCGCGAGATCGGCTCGCAGCGCGGACTCGTATCCGGCCGGTCCGCCGGGCTCGGTCGCGCGGACGGCGATCCGGGCGTTTCCCGACCCGAAGATCGCGATCACCGCCGGGGCGTACGTGCTGGCGAGCTGACTGTCGGCCGAGCTAGACGTCACCATCACGGTGGCGCCGTGCGGATCAGCCGCCGCGGCCTGCAGCGGCATCAGCCGCCCTGCGGTGACGCCCTGCGCCTGCAGCGCCGCGCAGATAGCGGGATCGCAGGCGATGATCGCGTCGGCGTTTACCTGGCTCGCATCCAGGCGGCGGCCTGGGCCTGCGCCACCGCGGCCAGGGACGGGGATGGTGGCTGACGGCCGGGGGTGCGTGCTGCGGGGCTGCCCGTGGAGAGTGCGCGGGCGGCCGGGGCGCCAGTTCCGGTGAAGACGTCGGTGAACTGCAAGGTAATGACCGCGATGACGGCCAGCGCCAGGGCCAGAGCGGCCAGATGCCAGCGCGAGGTGGTCAGCCGGCTCGCAGGCCGGCCGAAGGGCGCCCGGCCGGATCGTCCCGAGGCACCTTGCGGCCCGAAGCCAAGAGAGCGCAGCCGCCACGCCACCCAGACCTTGATCGTGGTGACCAGGACCCGGCCCCACGATGGCTCCCTCGGGACGGGAACCGCTGGCCTGCTGGCGTTCAGTACAGTGCCGGGCGGCACCGGGTGGCGGGTGTGCTCGTCCACCTTCACTCCCTCAACCGCGGCATGGCATTGCGGCACATCCGTCACGGCAAGCACAATAGCTCGCCACCCATAACTGATATTGCCTGATTAGTCGCGAATGCGAGCACATTTGGGCGAAATCTCCGCCGTCTGCACCTGGGCCCAGGCGAGGGCCATGATCGCGCTCGGCTGTGGCGACCGGCACCGCCTGCATCCGGAGTGTCGTAAACTGGCGAGGCATCAGCGCTCGTAGCTCAACGGATAGAGCATCTGACTACGGATCAGAAGGTTGCAGGTTCGATTCCTGTCGAGCGCGCCACCAGTGATTAGTTCGGATCACCACCCTGAACTGCGCTTCCTTTGTACCTTGTGGCAACGTAGGCGTGCCCCGCGAGGATCTTGGCCGCCACCTTTGCCAATAAACCTGCCAATGGGCTGAGTCTGGATCCCGTGAGAACACCCCGAGGGCACATCCGCCGGCACGGGAACCGGTACGAGATCGCCGTCCCGGTCGGCCGGGACCCGATCACGAAGCGTTACCGGTACGCCTATGACTCCGCCAGCACCGAAGAAGAGGCCGAGCGCCGCCGGTCCGCGCTGATCGAGCAGATCACCAAGGGCCGTGCCCCGCAGGCCCGGGCCACCGTCAGCGACCTGATCGACCGCTGGCTGAGCGTCGCCGAGCTCGAGCTGATCACCACGGTGAACTACGAGAGCTACATCGAGCGGGTCATCCGCCCGGTGCTGGGCGGGCTGCAGCTGCGCGAGGTCCAGGACCGGGTCGAGGTGCTCGACGAGCTGTACGCCCAGCTGCGCCGGTGCCGCAGGCTGTGCGGGGGCCGGCCGGGCCTGGTGGACCACCGGCCGGCCGGCCAGCGCAGGCGCCGGCCCGACGGCGAGCCGGACCACGAGTGCGACCAGCGCTGCGTGCCCCACCGGTGCCAGGGCGCCTCGGCGTCGGCGATCCACCAGATCCATGCGATCTTGCACCGGGCGTTCGCCGTCGCGGTCAAGTGGCGGTGGATGGACCGCAACCCCGCGGACCTGGCCACCCGCCCCAGGCCCGCCCGCGATGACCGGGACCCGCCGACGCCGCAGGACGCGGTGCGGCTGCTGGAGGCCGCCGAGGCATACCGGCCCGACCTGGCGCTGTGGCTGTGGCTGCTGCTGGTCACCGGGACGCGGCGCGGGGAGCTGTGCGCGATCCGGTGGACCGACATCGACTTCGCCCGGCAGGACCTGCTCATCGAGCGCGCCTACGCGATCCGCGGCGGCCAGAAGGTCATCAAGCCGACCAAGACGCATCAGCGCCGCCGCCTGGCCCTCGACCCGGCCACCGTCGAGCTGCTCGCCGGGTACCGGCAGCTGTGCGCCAAGCGGGCCGGGCAGGCCGGCGGGATGCTCCCGGCCGACGGGTACGTCTTCTCCAGCGACGGCTTCGGCGAGCAGCCGTGGCCGCCCGATACCGTGACCCACTGGTTCCAGCGGGTCCGCGCCGCGGCGGGGGTGGACTGCACGCTGCGGAGCCTGCGGCACTACAACGCCACCCAGATGCTCGCGGCCGGGATTGACCTGCGCACCGCGGCGGGCCGCCTGGGCCACGCGGGCGGCGGAGCGATGACGCTCAAGGTATACGCCCACCGGACCCGCCCCGCAGACCAGCGCGCCGCGGAGCTACTGGCCAGCGAGCTGCGAGCGAGGCGCTCCGGCCACATGTGAACGTCGGGCCGGCCGCGCTGCGGTGAGCGCTAGTACGGGGCGAGTACCGTGGTTCGCGGCCTCGGCATGAAGATGGCCAATCCATCACGGAACGTACACGGTCGCCGAATGCGGTGGCGCGATATCCGCCGATCTGCGCGGCCACCGGCTTGGCGCCGATCAAGACAGAGGCTGTGCAGATCTGGGAATCCTGTGCGCATGAGGTGCATGCGGGTCGGAGCCGCAGTGGGCGCAATCGACGCTGATCGCCTGCTGCGCGCGGTGGCCTGCGGTCAGCGGGACCGGTACCAGGCGACGGTCCGCTGGACCGCGTCGCGGTGCGGGGTGGGTTCCAGGTGGCCGAAGGCGGCTTCGAATTTGCTGGCGTCGATGACGAAGGGCGCGCGGAACTGGTAAGTCGTCTCGCGCATCTCCCGGAGCAGTGGCGAGAAGATGCCCGCGACCGCGAGCAGTGCTGGGCTGGCGATGCTTGCGTGGACCGGTACCGGCTGCCCGGCGGCCTTGGCGATCATGTCGAAGAACTGCTGGGCGGTCAGCGGCGCAGCCGCTGGAAGATGCCAGACCTGCCCGTCTGCTTCCCGCCGGTCAGCGAGAACCAGCAGTCCGCGGGCGATGTCAGGCAGGTAGTGAAAGGTGTGCGGCTGGTCGAGACGTCCGGTCCATTGCGGCTTCTTTCCGGCCAGGATCCGCCCGAACACCGTCTCGCCAGCGGTCGAGCCGGTCCCGTGCGGGCCGTAATAGTCAGAAGCTCGCCCTATCACAACCCGTGCCTGGCCGTTTCGGTGCGCGGCGAGCAGCTGTGCGGCCATCTCGACCCGGATCTTGCCCTTGGGGCCATGCGCGACGGCGGGCAGGTCCTCGCGCAATGGCCCGTCAACTGGCCCGTAGGCGTACAGGTTGTCGGCGAAGACCAGCTTGGCGCCACTGGACTCGGCTGCATCCAGGATGGAGCGTGTCAGCGCCGGGAACAGCTCGGGCCATTGGGTATACGGGGGGCTTGCGCAGTGATAGATGACAGACGCGCCGGCCGCCGCGCGGGCCGTCCGGGCCGGGTCGGACACGTCGGCCGCCACGCCCTGCGCACCATCGGGAGCCTGGCCGCCGCGGCTGACCGCCCGGACATCCCGGCCAGCGTGCACCAACTCGGTCACGACGGCGCTGCCGATGGCGCCCGTCGCGCCGAAAACTACGCGCAGGGAATCATCCCGCTCCGTCATCGTGATGCTCCTTCTCTGGCACTCATAGTGCCGGGCGCCGAGTCTCCGCGAAGTCTTCTGTCAGTCCGCTCTGCAACGGACCACATGCCGGAGCGAGTACTAGTCTCGCCCAATTGGACGGCCAGCAACATCCCACGCTGGTCACCTGGCGGACCTATCTGATTGATCTGCGCACACTCGCCCAGGCTGCCGGCACAACATTCAGCCGCCCGGAATCGGCGATATGCGCGCATAGCAACGAATAAGTCACAAATTGTTCGTCACAGTCTGTTACCGTCACTTGCCGTCGGATCGCTGCAGGTGCCAGGATCTGTCATACAGCGGGGCGTCCCTGCATGCCCGACAGCGGCCTGTTTCCGTACGCGCAACGGGCTAGCCGACGGCGTCTGCAGCGCAGCACTGCGCGCACAAGAAGAAGTACACGCCCAGCCAGTTCTCAGGCCTGGCGACCACGGTGACGTCACGGTCCTTGTCCGGCGCCGGGCCGCCGCACCGGAAATCCTCCGCGGCCGCCATCGCCTGGGCGGCGCCAAAGCAGAACGCGCACATGACCACATCCGGCCGCAGCGAGCACCAGTACCCGAACCCGTCGTCAGGGCGGCCGTGCTCGCACCAGGGCAGTTCATCTGCGGCGAGGAGGATGGCGCGGGTCACGGACAGCACGAGCTGCTCGACTGCCTTCTTCTGCCGGCTGCGGTCTGGTGGCTCGCTCACTCATCCAGCACACTCGAGTGTGCAGCGCCTGGCAAGAAGGGCGCCGACCTGGGCCGTCTGATCAGACCGTTGCGAAAGTGAAGCGCCGTCTGACGGCTGTCCCACGGCGCGCCTACCGCCTTCTTTGCCGCGGCAGGCTGCTTGCAGGTGCCAGCGCGGCTAGCGCCCGGGTTGACATAACCGCCCCTTACGGACAACTCGTCGCGGATCACCGGTATGGGGATGCCCTCAGCGGAACTGGCCGCGTGCGTGTCCCGGGCTTTGCAGCGCAACGTGAAGTTGTGCTTTCGCCCGTAAGCGCAACCAACCGAGGTGTCCGTCGCGGCGACAGGCAATTGGCTGGTTAGGTCGGTGCCCGCCACGGTCTGATCCACCCCTCGTCCGGCCATCCCTCCGCTGCCGCCATCAAGGGACCGCTCAGCCCGCCGTCCAGAGCTTCCCGGATGATGTCGGCGTGGCCGGCGTGCCGGGCGGTTTCCTCGATGAGGTGCAGCAGCACCCACCGGACGGTGCAGCCGTCCGGGTCGGGAAGCCACGGCGCGGCCGGGAGCGGCACGGCCCGGCTCAAGTCATCGACGGCACCGATGACACGATCGGTCTCGGCAGAAGCGGCCTCGTAGTCCGTGAGCACGCCGGCCAATGTCTGATCCGCGCCGAGCTTCAGGCCGTCCATGTACCCGGCCATCGCCGCCGATGGGTCGTCGTCACCGGCCACCGGTCGCTGCTCGATCCGCGCCAGCCAAACCCGCTCGCCATACGCCAGGTGTTTGACCAGCCCGCCCAGGCTGAGCGCGCTGGCGGCCGGGGTGAGGCGCGCCTGGTCCTCGCTCAGCCCGAAGCAGGCGTTGCGTACGGCTTGGCGCTGATGATCCAGAAAGGCGACAAGACCGTCGCGTTCGCTGCTGACCGGCGGCGTGTTCATCGGCACGCCGCCATCATGCCACCACCCCGAGGCCGAGGTCAGGAACCACGGCTCTACTCCACGAGCAAAGCATGAGGGCTCTCGGTAGCTTCCGGCGCGAACCCCGGCGATTAGCGGGCAGGCGGTTAAGGCCGGCGATCTTCTGGACCCGGAGTGTCGTGGCTGGGCTGCGGTCGGCATGCTCCGCTCGGTTAGCTGGCCCCATGGCAACACGGGCTCCTCGCCGACGGCGGCGTCATGCCACCGGCCCCGGCGGCCGCGGCACCGGCACCAGGCACCAGTGCCCTGCCTGCTGTCACGGCGCGGCCGCCGTTTCCCGGTCACCTGCCATGCCGCAGATGGTAGCGGCGGGCACCTACAGAACCCGGTGATACAGCGGGTTGCTCACCCCGTTGCGAGACGGGTGGGGCAAAGCGGTGTGGCCCCGGATCTCAGCCCTGGCCGGTTGCCTCGGCTAGGCGGCGCTCAAGGTAGCGGCGCTCGGCGCCGGTCGGGGCAAGGCTGAGGGCGTCCTGGTAGGCATCCGCCGCCTCATCAGGCCGGCCGAGCCGCCGCAGCAGGTGGTAGCCGGCCAGTTTCCCGCCGGCCGCAAATTCATCGGCTAGGGCGAGGCCCGCAGCCGGCCCTTCGGACATGCCGATCGCGATGGCCCGGTTCAGCTCTACCACCGGGGAGGGCACCAACCTGGCCAGTAGCGAATAGAGCCGGTCGATCTCCGCCCAGTCGGTGTCCTCGGCGCGTGCGGCGGAGGCGTGGCAGGCGGCGATGGCGGCCTGCAGCTAGTACGGCCCGGGCTGCCCGCGGCCGGGTGCGGACTCGAGCACCGTGCGGCCCTCTTCGATCTGGGCGGAGTCCCACCTGCCGCGGTCCTGGTCCTCGAGGGTGACCAGTTCACCCGCCAGCCGGATGGCCTCCGCGCACAGATCCGGCCGGAGCAGGTCCGCGCCCGAGGTCGCACTGTAACCCTCGTTGAACAGCAGGTACAGCACGCCCAGCACCCTCGTGGTGCGTTCGGGCAGCAGGGCGGAGGGCGGCACCCGGTAAGGGATCCGGGCGCTGCGGATCTTGTGCTTGGCCCTGACCAGCCGCTGGGCCATCGTCGGCTCGGGAACCAGGAAGGCGCGGGCGATCTGGGCCGTGGTCAGGCCGGCCAGCGTCCGCAGCGTGAGCGCCACGCTTGCCTCCAGGGTCAGCGCGGGATGGCAGCACGTGAAGATCAGGCGCAGCCGATCGTCTGCGATGCCGCCGTCGTCCAAGGCCCGCGACTCCGCCCCCGGCGGCGACAGCATGTAGGCCTCCCGCAGCTTGGCGGCCTCGCTCGCCCGGCGCCGCAGCACGTCCACCGCGCGGTTGCGGGCCGCCGTGGTCAGCCATGCGCCGGGCCGGTCCGGGATGTCGTCTCGCGGTCAGGTGCGCAGCGCGCGGGCGAACGCGTCCTGGGCGGACTCCTCGGCCAGGTCCCAGTCGCCGGTCGCCCTGATCAGCGTCGCCAGGATGCGGCCCCACTGCTCGCGGACTCCAGGCACGCGGACCATCTGCGCGACGCGGAGCGCGCAGGGTCGCCGCGACCGCCAGAGCGAGCGCCAAGTCCGCCGCCCGCACCCGCGCCCGCGCCACCGCGGCGACCCCGGCCGGCAAGATGGTCCAGGCAATCTTCTTCCGGCTCGCGGCCTGAGCATGTTTCCGCCAAGCTATACGGCCAAGGAGGCACCGTGAAATACATGATGATCGTCTGTTACGACCCGTCCATCGACCCGGCCCAGGCCGAAGGCGGAATGGACATTGACTCCTGGGTCACGGAGATGGACGCCGGGGCGTGCGCCTCGAGGGACACCCCCTGCCGCCGGACGATGCCACGACCGTCCGGGTCCGCAAAGGCGAAGTGCTGATCTCCGACGGGCCGTTCGCCGAGACCAAGGAGCTGATAGTCGGCTACGACCTCCTGGAGTGCGCGGACCTCGACGAGGCGATCGAGGTAGCGTCCAAGCACCCGCTCGCTCGGCGCGGGGCGATGGAGCTCAGACCCTTCGGGGAGGACTGACCTCGCCACGCAGGTGCCCGATGTAGCGGCCGGACCGCCGCGCCGTCTCCGTGGCCCCGGACCCAGCACCGGTACCCATCAGCCGCCGCATCCTGCCGGACTCGTGCGGCTCCACGGCGTCCGCGCCGCCCCTGACGGCTTGTTCGGACAGCGGCAGCCCGTCCGGCACGGACCAGGTAAACATGACCCGGGCCTCGCCCGGCCGACGGCAGATGCGTCCCGAAAACGATTCTGGCCTGTCGAGAATCGAACGATTCTCGACATGATCACCGGCAGGGGCCAGGACGGCGCGGATGCCGCCCGGTGTGTGACTTTCGACGGTAAGTGGTTCTGCCCCACATTTCGTGATGGTCTCGGCTCCGGTCATGCCAGCAAGACTCGCTTACGGAGCAGGTCGAATCGGGCACGGCCATACATTTGCCGTTTGAGCATCTTGATCCGGTTGACGTTGCCTTCGACCTTGCCGGAGCTGTAGGGCAGGGTCAGTCCGTTGAGGACGGCCTGGTAGTCGCGCTTGAGTCCGGTGATGAAGGAGCGCAGGTCCGGCTGCCCGCCGGCGCTGGCCTGGGCGATCCAGGCGTCCAGCTGCTCACCGCGCCGGCCGGTGAGGATCTTGGCGAACTCGGTGACGTGGCTGGACAGGGCGTCCAGGTGCGGGCACTGCGCACGGACGCTGGTAAGGCTGTCCTGCTCATCGTCGTCTAGGGAAGCGGGATCGCGCAGGATCCAGCTGGTGATGTGGCGGACCTTGGGCGGCGCCGGGACGGCGGGCGGCGCGGCCAGGCCCTTGAAGGGTCTGAGGTAGGCATAGACGGTGCCGTAGCTGCCGCGGTAACCCTGCGCGGTGATCTCCCGGTGCAGCCGGCCGATGTTGGTGCACCCGGAGTTCCAGCGCTGGTGCAGGAAGGGCTTGTAGTCATCCAGCTTGCTCGGCCACCCGGTCAGCGTGCCCGCCACGACCTCATCGACGCTGGCCGCTCGGTAGTAGCGGCGCGCGGTCCCTGGCGCCAGGCGCAGCTCCCGCATGACCGTGGTGACGTTCTTGCCCTCGGCTTTCAGCGCCTGGACCAGTTCGTAGCGCTCGCGGGCCCGCACCACCCGGGCCCTGTTCTCGGCGTGGGCGGTGGTCGCCTCCTCCGCGAGCTGCCCGGGGTCGGGAGCCTGCTGCGCAGCGGCTTGCTCCAGGGCGGCGTAGTGGTCCCGGACGCACCGGTGGTGGGCGGCGACGGTCTTCTCGACGTGCCCGGCCAGGTTGTGCCACAGGTGCCACCGGTCGGCGACCTGGATCGCGGCCGGCGCGCCGGTGCGGGCGCCCTCGGCGAAAGCTCCGGCCCGGTCCCGGCAGATCACCTCGGCGCCGGGATGTGCCCGCAGCCAGGCCGCCAAGGGTATCGGCCTCCCGGTTAGGGAGCATGTCGACGGGCTTGCCGGTGTCGATGTTGATCAGCAGCGTGCCGTAGGTGTGGCCGCGGCGGAACGCGAAGTCGTCCACCCCGAGCACCCGCACCGGCCGGTCCTGCGGATCGGGCAGTGCCATGATCAGGCGCAGCATGCTGGACCGGCCAGCCAGTAGCCCCAGCAGGCAAGCCAGCCGGGCCCGGCGCGCCCGGCCAGCGCCAGCGCGACCGCGGTCAGCATCTCCGCCAGCGGCGGGGTGCGCCGCGCATACCGCACGGTCAGGCCCTCGACCTGCTCGGCGAACGTGATCACCGGGCAATCCGGCGCCGGGCAGAAGAACCGCCGCACCGTCAGCCGGATCAGCACCGGCCTGCCGCCGATCGCCGCGTCGGCCAGCCGCCGCTGATAGCGGCTGTGCACCCGGACCGAGAACCG
The DNA here is from genome assembly GCA_963808615.1 of uncultured Actinomycetota bacterium. Lineage (GTDB taxonomy): Bacteria > Actinomycetota > Actinomycetes > Streptosporangiales > Streptosporangiaceae > Palsa-504. The sequence continues at coordinate 96,668 of CAWEGV010000012.1, read as the reverse complement.
GGCGCAGGCCCGGGCAGGACGCCTGCCCGGCCTGGGCCCGAGCCCAGATGCACAGCCTCGCCCCGGCCAGCTCGGCCTTCTCTGCGACCGTCCCGGCCAGGTGCGGCAGCAGCACCCCCAAGACCGTGATGATCGGGTCTGACAAGCACGAGCTGACCTGTGACAATGGCATGGCGGACTCCTGGGCGACCGGCTGGGAATTGACAACCGCCGATCTACCAGGAGTCCCTCAAGCCCTCACAGCAACACGCCGAACATCACCAAACTCAAGCTCACCCATAACTGGTACCCGCCACAGACCCACGTCCGTTGCGATCACGAAATGTGGGGCAGAACCCGGTAAGTGGCAGCGAATCTTCGGCGATATCTGGGCGGGCCGCCTGGTGCGCGACTCGGCTGTGACGGGACACGATAGTTGTCACATGGCCACGCTTGTGATCTTTGCCGGTAACTGGCAGGGAATCTTTGGCGCTATCTGGCCGCCGTAACGCTGTTAGCCGGTCTTGGTGAGCTGGCGATAGATGGTGGGACGGGTGACGCCGAACTCGGCGGCGATTTGCCGCACGGTGTAGCGGCGTTTGCCGTCGGGGCCGGTCTCGTCATACATCTGCTGGGCGAGCTTGATTTGCCGGGGGCCGAGTTTGGGTTTCTGCCCACCGGTGCGGCCACGGGCGCGGGCGGCGGCCAGGCCGTCGCGGGTGCGTTCAGAGATGAGAGCGTGCTCGAACTCGGCGATGGCGCCGAGGATGTGGAAGAACATCTTCCCGACCGCGGTGGAGGTGTCGATGCCTTGATCCAGTACCACCAGGTCGACACCCCGCGCCTGCAGGTTTGCTGACAGGGTGATGAGGTGCTCCATGGACCGGCCGAGCCGGTCGAGCTTGGTCACGACGACCTGGTCGCCGGCCCGGTTCGCTGACAGAAGAGCCCTGTCCAGCTCCGGTCGGCTGGCCAGCTTGCCAGACGTCTTGTCGATGAACACCTGATCGCACGCCGCTGCGGTGAGGGCATCGCGCTGGGCGTCGGGATTCTGGTCGCGGGTGGACACCCGCCCGTAGCCGATCCTCATGGCCAGTGACTGTATCGGTAACCTCCGACAGCGTTACGAAGGCGCGGACACGGGTTGTGTTACACGTTTGTCTTGCGGGAACGCTGAGCGTCCTGGCGTGTAAAGCAGACGATCGATTTCGAGACAGTCACGCTCGGTGCCTCCCCGCCGCGCCGGTCCGCCTGGTGGTGCGGGTCAGCCGCCGAGCAGGGTGAGTGCTTTGGTGATGTCGGGGTCGTGTCCGGTGGAGAGGTCTTGCGCGGTGAGCGGGATGAAGTAGTCGGGCGCGACGCCGATACCGTTGATGAGCTCGTGGTGGGCGCTGAGCTCCTGCGTGGCCGGAAGGATAATCAGGCTGGCGTCGTCGAGCAGGTAGGCGGCCGCGGGGGCGGCCACGAGGCCCGAGGTCCGGGTGCCGACCAGGGTGCCCAGTCGCAGATCCTTCACCGCGCCGCTGAACGCGTCGCACGCCGAGGCGCAGTTGCGGTCGGTGAGCACGACCAGCGGCAGGTGCAGCAGCGGGACGCTGCTGTCGGTGTAGGTGGCGGTGCAGTGGCCGTGCACGTCGCAGTCGTAGGTGTAGGCCGCAGCGTGGATGAAGGCGCCGAGCAGCTGGGAGACCTCGGCAGGGTAGCCGCCGCCGTTGCCGCGCAGGTCCAGGATGAGCCCGTGCAGCTTTGCGGTCTCGGCCAGGCTCGATATGTCCCCCAGAACTTGGTCTGCCGCGCCGGGGAAGAACCCGGGCAGCTGCACGTAGGCGATGTCTCCGTCCATTAGCTCTGCCGATACCGCAGGCGGCGGGGCCTGGTAGAGCGCAGGTGTCAGGGTCATCGTCCAGGTGTGGCCGGTGGCGGGCCGCTGCAGCCGCACCGTCACCCGGCCTGGGGGCGGATACGGACCGAAGAGCAAGTTCATCACTTCTTCGGAGATGATGCCATTGGCGAACGGCGGCGCGCCGTTGACGGAGACGATGATGTCCCCGGGCCGCAGCCTGTGGCTGTCGGCGGGGGATCCCGGCGCCACCGCGGTGATGAACAGCGCCGGCAGCGCCTCTTGCGGCGCGATATCCGCCAGCACCGGCGCCGGTGACGTCATGATCCCCAAGTCGCCTGGCACGTCTCCGGGTGGCGGCGCCGGGTATGACCACCGGGCGTGGTTGTTGTCCAGGCTGGCGATCATGCCGGTCATGGTGGCGGCGGCAAGCTCCTGCTGCTGCGCCGGGCTGGCCGCAAGCTCGCTGGTCACCTTCTGGTACACCGCGGCGAACGCGTCCCAGTCCCGGTCGCGGTTGCCGGTCAGCGCGGGCATCGTGGCGTCCGGCTGGTCCATCCCGAGCCGGTCAAGCTCCTGGGTGAACCCGGCGAACGCGCCGGCCAGCAGCACCCGGTCATCCAGCACCGGCCCGGCGTAGTAGTGGGCGAATACGCAGTAGTAGGCCTGCCCGATGGTGGTCACCGTGGTCGGGTGCAGCGGCGGCGCGACCGGCGGCGGGTTCGCTGAGCACGGCGGCGGCTGCCCGCCGGGCTGCCGGGCAGGCGCGGTGCCGCCCGGCCCGGCGCTACAGGCGGCGAGCACCACGACCACCACCACCGCCGGCAGCGCCAAAATAGACCGTCTCCAGGCGCGCCAGGTCCGCAACGGCAGCCGGCCTCTTGTGGCCGCGGATGCACCGCGGCGCGATGACCAGTTCATCGCGATCCCTCCCCTGCGATCAGCGTCACGATCGCGCTCGCCAATCGGGGCCTACAGCGCCGAACGGCCAGCTCCGCGGAGCCGGACGACCGGGTATAAGCGACATCTCCGGGCCCCCTTTCCCGCCCCCATCCGGAAAGGCTGAGACCGATCGTGCCAGCACATCATTGCCTGCCAGTTAATCCGCAATTGAGCGGTACGTCAGCCCAGGGCTCAATTCGTTGCATCGCCATGCTGGTGGCGGTGCTCTCGTCGATCGTCACCCGCCCAGTCGTGCCCAGGCGCGTTCAGGAAACTGGACGCCATAGCGGTGCTGACGGGTTCATTGTTACCGGCACCCCGACGACCTGGCCGGGCTGCGCGCCCGCGCCGACGCCAGGCGATAAGTCCGCCGCCCGGCGGCCGGCCGGGCTGCTGGAAAGCAGGGTCGGGGTGAAGAAGCGGAGCGGTTGCGCCGGTTCGACCTGAACCCGGACGGGTCAATTGCTAGTGCGTGAAGGAGCGTCCTGCCTCAAGTCCTCACGGTGTCGCGAACAGTAAGACGAACCCCGATGCTTCGTGAGCCTTTGGTGTCGGGAATCGAACGGTTGGCGACACGATCACCGGCGGAGCCCCGGACCGGGCAGGCGCCCGCCGGTGATCGTCGTAAAAGGCGTTGCAAAGCCGGCGTGTCCGGCAACCGGACCAGGACCGTTTCTCCTACAGTCCCGGGTGTGACCGAACCCGCCATCGGCCCGCACGAGGCGCCCTCGCATGCCGGGCAGGTCGTCCGCCGCATGCTGCTCCGCCGGAACATCGTCATCGACGCGGAGACCGCGCAGCTCGTCGCCGCCGCCGTCCAGGCCGCGCTCCAGGCCGGCGCGCCGTCCCGGCCGCCGCGCCAGGGACAGCGTGTTGCCGCAGGCGATTGCGGGCCGCTGTTCTGATAACGGCTCACCCGGGCCGGGGAGCTAAGGCACCCTGGTTCCGCTGCTCCATATTGGTCAATATGGGAGCAGCCTCGGCGCTGGCCGGCAGTGAAGGCGTGCGCTCCGAGGACGGCGCCCGTCTCGTCGACGACCGCCCCTGCAACGCGCGGAAAGACTGTCGCTTGGCTAACGCCGATTTCCACGCAGCTAATTCACCCCTCGCTGTAGGCATGCCGGGCTGTTGTCCTCGGTAAGTCCGCCCAGGTCAGCCACACGGATCGGCGCGGTGCCAGGCGCCCTCGTGGTTGCGATCAGCCTGCGAATGCCCTATCGACCGTCTGGAAGCACCCATGTGAGCAAGGGCGGCAATGTCCGGAATCGCCCGTGATCCACCTACGTGACGGTTTATCTTCTCTCATAGTCACCACTGATCAGCCCAGCGTGCCAGTCACAGCCGAATAACAACCGCGATGTCCCGTCTGGACAGCGGAATCACCCTCTGCACCCGACTGCCGTCGAGACCGGTTTCTGCAGGTCGGACGCACGATTTCCGATGAGCCCACAGCGAATCCGTTGCTTCAACTGGCAGTCTGGAAATCCGCGCTAACCGGTTACCAGCTTGAACCCGTGGTCCCACGCCCCCCGTGCGCCGCCGATCTTGACCCACGCGATGCAGATCGCCTCGAGCTCCCGGGAGCCTTCGATACCGCCGATGTCGACCACATCAGACCAGCCGAAGTCGGCCAGCACGTCACCGACGGTGCGCTTGGCGCCCTCGTCGTCTCCAGCGATCAGCATCGTCGGCTGGCCCTCGCTGAAGCCAGGGTCCACGAAATACGGGTTACCGATCGTGTTGAACGCCTTGACCACCTTGGCGTCGGGCAGCGCCCGCTGGACGCGCTCGCCGAGCGAGTCCCCGCCCGTGATCGAGAGCCTGGGCGGGAAGCCCCCGGAAAAATCGAGCGGGTTCATGGCGTCGATCACCACCTTGCCGCTGAAGTTCTCGGGGCCGGCGTCGGCGATCGCCTCCTCCGCGGCATTGCCCAGCACCGCCAGCACGAGCAACTCGCCGTGCGCAGCGGCCTGTCCGAAGGTGCCGGCTTGGACGCCGGCTCCGTCGCCCGCCAGCCATTCGCGCAGCTCGGGCTTGCCCGGATCGCGCGAGCCGATCATCACGTCGTGGCCGCGACTGCAGAACCCGGCTGCCAGGCGCCGCCCAACCTCGCCGCTGCCCAGCACGCCCACCCGGCTTTGCGCTAGCCGGCCGTTCGCCATGTCTGCTCCTCTCGCGTCTGGTGCACCGCAATCTACTCGCCCCTCTTTCACGATGCACGGGGCGCGCGGAAGACTTCGGACAAAGACCTCCAATGCGCGGCAAGCAAGAAAACAAGCGCGCTTCCTCGCGTTCTACTTATGACCGGGTTGAGGGCGTTCCGCATCCTCGGAAGTGGAACGGGTCTCCCGGCCCGGTCGGCCTGTCAATGCCCGACGTCGTTTGCATAACCGACGTGGGGTTTCGCCCCTGCGTGCAGAGGACTTCGGATTCGCGGAGTGTCCTGAAGCCGCCTGCACTACGGGTCAACCTGGTTCGTACTCGTGTGCACGGCGGCGCGGATCTCGGCATCCCCGGCCGGCTGCTGCCGGATCACCGCGCCCTCGGCCGCACGGACCTTCACCCCCTGAACGCTCAGTGTTGCGTGATAACTGACATTATCCGGCAACATCCGTTACCATGGCGGGATGCCACCTGCGCGAACGCCGCGTCACGGGCCCAGTCCGGTTCCTGGTTATCTGGCAACTATGGGCACGCGGCCGGAGCGCACCGCCTGCGATGTGCTCCCGGGCCACCCGCTGGCCGCCACATCGACGACTTCCTCGCCGACCTGGCGAACGCGAACAAGCCGCGGAACACGATCCGCGCCTACCGCGGCGACCTGACCGCCTTCGCCGCCCATCACGACGGCGGCATCGCCGGGCTGACCGCGGCGCCGGTCCGGGCGTTCCTTTCCGAGATCGCCGGGCAGGCCCCGGCTACCCGTAAGCGCAAGCGCGCCGCGGTCGCGTCATTTTGCAAGTGGGCCGTCCGGCATGAGCTGCTGGAGGCCAGCCCGATGGACCGCATCGACGCCATCGAGGTGCCCAGGACGCTGCCGAGGCCGGCGGCTGCCAGCGAGGTCGCGGCGGTGCTGGATGCGATCTGCTCCCGGCGGCCGCGCAAGGACGTGCCGCTGGACGTACTGCGGGACCGGGTGCTGTTCGAGACCGCCTACGTCTGCGGCACCCGCGCCTCGGAGGTCTGCGGGATGTACGTCGAGGACCTGGACCTGCGCCCGGACGACGAGCACGCCCGCCTCCACGGCAAGGGCGGCACCGTCCGCACCGTGCTGCTGGATGACCGCGGCTACCTCGCGCTGCTCGGGCTCTACCTGGCCCGGGCCGGGTACATCTCGGGCCCGCTGTTCCGCGCGTCTGTCAACGGCCGGGGCGGGCCGCTGTCCTACGACGCGGCGCACAGCCGGTGGATGAAGTACTGCGCCGCGGCCGGTGCCGGGATCGGTATCCACCAGCTCCGCCATGCGCACGCCACCGAGCTGATCAACAGCGGCGTATCCATCGAGGTTGTCCGCCGCCGCCTCGGCCACGCCTCCACCGAGACCACCCAGGTCTACACCCTGCTCGCCGATAAGGTCGCCGACACCGAGATCCGCGCCGCCCGCCGCAAACGCGAGACCAGACGCCGGTAACCGGCCTGCCGACCCGATCCACCGGCCGGACCCAGCAGCTGCCGCCCGGGATCGCTGAAAGCCGCTCAGGATCCTGTACCGATCCTCGTCACAGGCCCTCTTCAGGGGCCTGATATCCCGGCGTGGACTTCTTCTCGCAGCACGTCCAGGGCACCACAAGCGATCGCGGAGATCTGCGCCCACGTCTCAGGCCAGTTCGCGACAGGGAAGGTCAGGCCCAGTTCGGCGTAGGCGGCGACTGCCTTGGCGCGGGCGTCTCCGTGCTCGATGCTGTGCCGGACGGTGCGCAGCTTGATCAGCGTCCCGATCGCATCCGAGCACCTCGCCGCCGCGGAAGGCTCCAGCTCCCGGTCTAGATAATTCCGCACCTCCTCAAGCGCCCCGGCCCGCGGGGCCCTTCCCGTCCCGGGCTTCGCGACCTGGCTGAGCACGTCCGCGAGCGCGGACATCAGCGAGTTGAACGTCCCCTCGCTGTCGCAGGGCTGGGTCAGCCGCCCGATGCTGGCCGGGTCAGGCCGGGCGAACAGGGGGAAGCCGGTCCGGCTCTCCCACACGGCGTCCGTGAAACTCACCGCGTACGGGATGTCCAGCGGAGCCGCCGACAGCGGCTGCGACGGCAGCTCGGGCGGCGCCACGAGCTGCTCCACCACCTCGATGTACTCCTCAACGCCCGTGACATCGCGGTAGTCACGAATGGAGACCGGAATCTTCAGCTCCCACTGGTCACGGCCCAGGCCAGGACGGCTGAACCCGTGCCACAGGTACGGCTCGTGCTCCAGCAACTGCCCGACCTTCCGCAGGATGATGTCTGCTGCCGGGCCCTGGAAGTTCCCAGGGCCTGAGCCCGCCAGCCAGCGTGCCAGCTCAGCGCTTGTCGCCGTGGCCTCGACCACCTCCGAAGGCGACGGGATGATGCTCCGCTGACGGTCGATAAGGAACCGGACAGCGTCCTTGAAGGCCACCAGCAGCGGCGCGGAAGCTGACCCCAGGTGCCACATCCCGGCTACCGTCAGCGCCAACCGCGTCCCCGGATTCGGCAGCCAGCGGCCGTCACTGTGCCACGTGAGCCCGTACCGCATAACCCCGCCGCCCTGACCCCCGGCGACCGGCAGCGATGCCGGCACATCGGCAGCCACGAGTCCCTTCGCGTCTAGCTGGTGATCCACGTACGCCCACACCGGCCACTCGCCCAGCCGGTCAAAGGGCGTGAACGTCTCGTGCAGGAGCGCCAACTGGTCAGGATCAAGCTGCGCGCGGAGCACCCCGCTCATCAACACCGCCTCGCTCAGTTACGCCTACTCCCGCTTACCCTGGACCGCCGCCCAGCCGACGCGCAACGCATTTGACGCAGAGCGCGCCGGTAATCAAGCCGACCGTCAACGACCAGGGGCGAATACATCACAGTTGAATACGCGACGGTGCCAGTACGGGAGCCCATTGCGCCTCGCGTGTCTGCGCCAGGCGACCTCGATTCGGGCTCGCTGCCATACGCTCATGCCAACGCTTTGTTGAACCGCTCGACGATCAGATGGAGGTATCGCGCTGATGCGGCCCGTCGCTGCACTTCAGACGACAGGCTCAGTTTGTTAAGTAGCACTAGTCCGAGCAGGGCGAACGTAACTTCCAGAGCGTCGTACATCACGCCCGCATCCTCGGAACCGAGCCGGCCGCAGCCGCCCGCCGGAGGCGGTGGCCAGCAGCGGCCCGCTCAGCTGCCGCCACTCCCCCGCCCCGGCCTGCTCGGCACGGGGTGGCCAGGTAGACCTCCAAGGCCGCCACGGGCTGTCCCGATGCGTTCTCAGGAGTCACGCCCGGAGCCTGCTCCTGAGAATGCCCGTTCTCAGGGATTCGGACGGCGCTGCGCACCGTGGCCCCGCGCTACGACGTCCGCTCACCTCCACTGTTTCGCCAGGGCCGGATCATCAGTGCTTCGTCGTGCTGGCTACAGCAAATCGGTGAACAGTCCCTGAAGACGTCGGTTTCGGTACGGGCCGAAGCGCTCGAGCTCCGGAGCACCTACCGACGCAGCTGCATGGATCGGATCGTTCACCTCAGCGTCGGCCTCTCTACCAGTTCGATGAGGACGACAACTTCATCGCCACGACCCTCATGGACGAGTACTACGCCAGGCTCGCCGGGACCTGGCTCGGCGTCCCCGCCTGCGACCTCCTCCCCGGCTCTCCCAGCCCTCCAGTAGGAAGCCGCATTCTCAGCTTGCGATTCGGCGTGAGACGCGCTCAGAATCAGTGCGCCGGTCCGTCTGCATTGACATGAAGCTCACCGTTCAGACGTTCCTGACCCTCGACGGCGTGATGCAGGCCCCCGGCGGACCTGAGGAGGATCCCAGCGAGTCCTTCATGCACGGCGGCTGGCAGGCCCCGTTCGCCGACCCGGCCGTCGGCGAGTTCGTCACCGAGCTCAACAGCCACGCCAGCGCGTTCCTGCTCGGTCGCAGAACCTTCGACATCTTCCGCGGCTACTGGCCTGATCAGACCGACCCCGCCAACCCCATTGCCACGGCGATCAACTCGCTGCCCAAGTACGTCGTGTCCAACTCGCTCAGCGAGACCGATGCCACGTGGCGCGGCGAGCACCCTGACACCGCTCGCCTCGTGACCGGCGACGTCGTCGCGGCGGTGCAGGCGCTGAAGGGCGAACCCGGCGACGAGCTGCAGATCTGGGGAAGCGGCAAACTGCTCCAGACGCTGTTGCAGCACGAGCTCGTCGACCGCTTCCGCCTGATGACGTTTCCGCTGGTGCTCGGCTCCGGCCGCCGCTTGTTCAACGACGGCATCCTCCCGGCAACGATGCGCCCGGCCGGCCTCACCGTGACCGATCTCGGCATCGTCATCGGCACCTACGAACCAGCCGGTCCGGTTCGCCACGGCCAGATGTAGCCGGCTGGGGATGGGCGTGTCAGGCCGTCACGTCCCGGCTGGCCATCACCGTGGCGATGACGGCGACGCCCACGGCGAGCGCGCCGCCGGCGGCGGTGCCGGTTCGACGGGGCGCCGGGCCGCGGTTCGCCAGCGGCCACGCTCGCGGACCGCGAGAGCGGGCTTCCGCCATCCCGGGCGAGGCACGCTCGCCGCCTCCGGGGCCTCGAGGCGAACCACGTCGCGCGGGCGCCATGAGCAGTCAGCGGTTATTGTCGTCACGCCAATCGAACCAGCTCGCGGGCCTGCCGACGATCTGGTGGCCGTAAGCGGCCATCCACAGTTCCAGCCCGGCGTGACGCGGGTTCTCCTCCGGGGTCGGCCATACGCGGGACCAGTGCGGGCTCCCGTCAGCGCCGATGCGGACCAGGTTGAGGGTCTCCATGCCCTCGCCGAACTCAGGCGCGGGGTGGTGCTCGAGCAGCACGAGGGAGGCCCCGTATCTGCGAGCCAGGCCGGCCCAGATCCGCCCGGCAGATTCAGTGACGGAGGTGAGGCCGCCAGTCTCAGTGACAACAACCAGGTAACCCGGAGAAGCAGTCGCAGTGGCCCAGACACGCAAGTGCCCGACCCCTTCCCGCGTCAGGCCCCACGCCGGGTACTGCCAGAACGGGTCATCAACGAGCAGCTCGCCAAGCGGCGGAAGGTCATCCGCGGAGGCGGGCGTCAGTCCTTCCATCGGTGACTGTGGTACCCGGCCGCCAGCGTGGTACATCTAGCCCCGTCAGATGAGGCACGCCAAAGGCGCGACGTAGTTTCCCGACATTGTTTCCCGACACTGCGACCTGGCGGGCGCCGTGCGGCGCTGTCAATGTCCGAAGTCGCCTGCGCGGATGTCTGAACTCCTCTGCACTGAGCGGGGACGCGTTAGTTGGAACCCTGGCCACGATTGTTGGCACTGAGTGTTGCCCGTTCATCCAGCCGGAATGCTCTCACCGGCTCGGCGACAGTTCCGTGAACATGGCGGCAATCGGGACCGTCCGGCGATAGCCGTCAAGTCGGCCAGCGGCTGTCACGAAGCGTAAGCGTTCGCCATCCGCGTTCATGCAGATCGCCGACTCGGCGCGGGTGTCGATCGTGCTTGATGCGCCATGTGCCGCTCGCAGAATGTCCGGTTCTGGCCGCCGGCTCGATCTTGACCCTGTTCCGCAAGAGCGTGAAGGGCAGCCTGTTCGGTGACTGCAACCGACCTACGGCATCCCGAAGATCCTCGGGCTGTACCGGGCCGGCGATCTGAAGCTGGCCGAGATCATAACCCGCACCTATACCCTGGACCAGGTCAAGGAGGGCTACGACGACTGCTGGCCTGGAAAAACGTGCGGCGTCGTGATCCACGAGCACTAACGACGTGTCGGTACAGGTTGCCGGCGCAGGCGTGAGCTGGAGATGGTCCGGGCCGCCCTCGCCTCCGGTGCCCGCATCCTGCTCGAGGGACCGCCAGGCACGGGCAGGTCCACCCTGCTCAGGCAGGTCGCAGGATCCCGGCACACCGAATTCGTGCTGGTCGAGGGCAGCGCCGAGCGACTCCGGCCCGGCTGATCGGATCCGTCGGCCCGGCGCTGGTCCTGGGGAGGGATACCGGCCGCAGAGCTTCTCCGACGGCCCGCTGGTGCCGGGGGGTCCTGTCGCCCGCCCGCTGGCGGCGGCCGCGGCTCTGGGCCAGCTGCCGGGCACGCGGTCTCAGGTGATCAGGTAGAGGCTGTTGCCGATGAGCCAGAGACCCAGGAGCAAGCTTCCCACGATGATGGCCTGGTCGGTGTGCGCGCCGATCCAGGTCCGGGCGCTGGTCAGGAACGCCTGGCTGCGGTCGGGCCGGAACACAGTGTAGATCTCCATGGCCAGGTAGGAGGCCGAGGCCAGCACACAGTACAAGAACAGCGCGAGGAAGCTCTCCCAGCTGGACAGCTTGGCCTGCACCACGGTGGCGGCGCCCGCGCCGATCAGGGCCCAGGGCTGCAGCGCCGGGGCCAGGCCAAGCGCGAACCACGGGGACATGTCGTCCACGTGCTCCTGCCATTTCGGCGGGTTCTTCGGCGGCTTGGGCCGTTCCCTGGCCCGGATGTGTCGGATCGCGATCACGACCAAGAGCCCGCCGAGCGCGGTCTTGACCGCCAGCGACGCCAGTGAGGGAGCCGTGCTCGGCTTGGGCGGGTTGTTGCCGGTGGCCAGGACGGCGATCGTGACCACGATGGCCAAGGACGCCAGCCACCCGAAGGTGAAGGCCGCGCCTTTGCGCACGCCGCGCTGGGACGGCAGCACGACCAGGAATGCCGTCAGCGGCAGCGGGTCGAGCGTTACCGCCAGGCCGATCAGGACCAGGTTAAGGACCAACATGGCTGTCCCTTCCGCCTCCATGAAATCCCGGCCGGCCCGGCCGCGCATCATTCCGCGGGGATGAAACCGGGCCACATAAGCTCCGGTCCCGGGCCTTCGAGCTGGTCACCGGGCGTGCAGGCTCGCGGACCGCGGCAGCCTCAGGCCGGCTCAGTGTCGCCGGGGGTACCGGTCCCGGCCCTGTTCTGGTTGGCGTGGATCCATGCGGTGCCATCGGCGTAGGCGCGTTGGACCGTGGCGCCCACCCGCTCATCGTCGGCGTAGATGTCCTGCGGGCCGATCACGTCGGTGACCCCGGCGGCGCGGAGCTGGTCGTGGATCTGCTCGCTGGCCGGCACCAGGACGAGCTTGCTGCCGGCTGATCGGTTATCTGCACCCCGCGGAGCCTAGATGAGAGCGCCAAGGCTAACTGCCTGCGTGATGGAGGAAGGTCACCCGGTTGGGGTGATCCCAGCGTGTGCGGGTGCAGCTGGGCTAGCATCCGTGTTACGGGAACGAGCCATGGTGCGTACCGGCGAGCGGTATCACGCCGCCCCTGCCCGGAGGAGGGGCCATGACAGCGAACACCGACGGTGCCTTCGCCCGGAGGTCGAGTACGCGGGCACGAACGCGACTACGTTCTCGTTCCAGGCCGGCGCCAAGGACGGCAAGGTTGAGTTCGCGACGGAAATCTAACATGGCCACCGGCGCCGCACGGCCGGTCGGAGAAACGGTCGTGTCCGAGGTTGCGCGAGCCCAGCGGCCAGGCGCCGCAGCGCCCAGGCGCTGGCAGGGTGGATGCGCCGGGGGAGCAGGTCCCGCCGGTGAGTGAGATGGCTGCTTCCCCGGCCGATCCGGGCGCGACGATCCGCAGCAAGCCCTACCGGGTCCTGCTCGTCCTGGCGGCGCTGCTCGGCGTGCTGGTCTCGTTCGCCTCGTGGTGCTTCCTGGAACTGGTCCACTGGATTCAGCAAGAGGTGTACCAGCGCCTGCCCAGCGGGCTGGGACTGCATCCCGTCCCCTGGTGGTGGCCGCTGCCGGTGCTGGCGGTAGCCGGGGTGCTGGCGGCCGTCGCGATCATCCGGCTGCCCGGCCGCGGCGGCCACATCCCCTACGAGGGGATCAAGGCCGGCGCCGCCCAGCCGGCCGAGCTGCCGGGCATTCTGCTGGCCGCGCTGGCCACCCTCGGCCTGGGCCTGGTGCTGGGACCAGAAGCCCCGCTCATCGCCTTGGGCAGCGGCCTGGCGGTCCTGGCCGTGCGGCGGGTCAGGAAAGACACCCCCGACCAGGCCATGGCGGTGCTTGCCGCCAGCGCGGCGTTCGCCGCGATCGCCACCGTCTTCGGCTCGCCGGTCATCGGCGCGATCATTCTCATCGAGGCCGCCGGGCTCGGCGGGCCGATGCTGCCGCTGATCTTGCTGCCGGGCCTGATGTCCGCCGGGATCGGCTCGGTCATCTTCATCGGCATGGGCCACTGGACCGGGCTCAGCTCCGCCGCCTACGCGCTGGGTCCCCTCTCGCTGCCCGCGTTCTCCACGCTGACCGCCGCCGAGTTCGGCTGGGCCATCGTGCTCGCCCTCGCCGCCGCCCTGGCCACCTTCGCGATCACCGACCTGGCCCGCCGGTCAGCGCAAGTGGTCGCCCGGCAGCCCTGGCTGCTGATCCCGGCGGCCGCCCTGGCCGTCGCCGGCCTGGCCATCGGGTTCGCCCAGATCACCCACCAGCCAGCCGATACCGTGCTGTTCTCCGGCCAGGACGCCTTCAGTTCCCTGATCAAACAGGGCACCGCCGTGTCCCTGTCCACCCTGGCGTTCCTGCTCCTGTTCAAGGGCCTGGCCTGGAGCATCTCGCTGGGCAACTTCCGGGGCGGCCCGACCTTCCCGGCCCTGTTCATCGGCGCGGCCGGGGGCCTGCTCGCCGCGCACCTGCCCGGGTTCTCCGAGACCCCCGCCGTGGCCGTGCTGATGGCCGCCACGGCCGTGTCCATCCTCGGACTCCCGCTGTCGGCAACCATCATCACCTTGCTGCTGGTCTCCAAGGCCGGAATCGCCACCGGCCCGCTGATCATCGTCGCCGTCGTGGTCGCCTACCTCACCACCAAGACGCTATCCGTCACCCGCGCTCCCGCCGCGCCCACCCCGCCAGTCACCGCCCCGCAACCCGCCGCACCCTCGCACGGCACCGCAACGGCAAAACCAGGCGGCGGTCAGACATGACCACCGAACATAACCCCCGCCGCTGCCCTTAGCCCGCAGCGCCGGACGGGGCCGGGTCGGCCGGAACGCACGCGCGCCATCTACCGGGGAGGCCACGGCGCCGCTCCTGGAGGCACGCCCCACATCGGTGTCAGGCCGCTCAGGGAGCTAACAGCGGGGGAGGTCCGTGCCGGGCTCGAGACGCTCAGCGCCGTGGGCCGACACTAGCGCCGGCCTCTGCCTTTGCAGAGGCCGACCGACGCGCGCCGGCCCCACGCCCGCGGCACACCGCTGATCGGCCGGGCTCACCCGGCCGGGGAACCCGGGTGGTGCGCGTGCCGTCTTCCCCGGCGACTCATTTTCCCTCTCCCGGGCCGCGTCTAGGCCGGGTAACTTCGGTCTAGGTCGTGCGGTGCACCTCAAGCTCCGCATACATCGGATCCGGCGGGTTCCTGATCGGCGGCCGCACGGAGGTTTACCTGCGAGCCGATCGGGGTTGTTGCGCCCGCCTGGCTCGCGTCCCGGCCGTGGCGGGTTCACCCCCGGTGGATGATGCCGCGGCTTCAATGAACCGGTTTCCTGGGAGAGAGGGGCTGGCGGCATGGGTGGCAGGCGAGTCCGTGAACGGCCGCCCTGGTGTCGCGGTGGGATGGCCTCCGGCGGCATCGCGCGCGGTCAGGAAGAGGCCAGGGCGCAGGATGGGCGCTTCGGCGCAGGCAGTTGCCTGAGGAGGAAATATGTTCCGGGACAGACGGCAGGACCGCCGTGAGGAGCGCCGCGGCGGCACCGGTGTGACGCACTACCGCATGCGGCAGAAGCTGGTGTCCATCGGTGATGACTACTGGATCGAGAACGACCAGGGCGAGCGGGTCTTCAAGGTCGACGGCAAGGCCCTGCGGGTCCGCAACACACTGATCTTCGAAGACAGCCACGGCACCGAGCTGCTGAAGATCCAGGAGCGCGTGGCCCGGATACGGGACACGATGGAGATCGAGGATCCGGGCGGGCGCACCGTCGCCACAGTGAAGAAGGCGCTGATCACCCCGCTGCGCGACCGGTGGACCGTCAAGGTCGCGGACGGCCCGGACCTCGACGTCCAGGGCAACCTCCTGGACCACGAGTACACCATCGAAGACGGCCGGTCCACGGTGGCCGAGGTGTCCAAGAAGTGGTTCCGGATCGCTGACACCTACGGGGTCGAGGTCGCCCCCGGGCAGAACCCCGCGCTGATGCTGGCTGTCACAGCCGTCCTGGACCAGATGGCGCACCAGGCGCGCTGACACTGACGTTTGCAGCCGCAATAGGCGTATCCCGGCTGCCCGCCCGGGCTGCCTGGATCAGGCGCGCTTCGCACGAGCAGTTCATGGGGCGATCGCTGACCGCCTCTGCCGCTAGCCCGTGCCGGGCTTTGCCGGCACTGATCTGATGGCGTCATGCATGCCGGGCGGGGTTCCCTGGTCTGCCGGGCCGGTGTCAGGGCGGCGTCTCGGACTTCAGCGCGCTAGCTGTGGCCCGGCGGATCGTCCCCGCGCCGCCCGTCAGGGCCCGCCGCCACGGCGCGACGCCCTCGATCTCGGTTTCCAGCGAGAAGCTCAAGAACGTCCGGATCACCACGATCAGCCCGAGTACGAGGACGTTGTCCAGGGTGGGCGCGACCGCGACGGTGTGCACCAGGTCGGCGGCGACCAGGACCTCCAGGCCGAGCAGCAGGGTCCCGCCGAACGCCTGGCGCAGCACCAGGTAGGCCCCGGCCGACCAGCCAGACCGCCGCACGGCCACCGCTCCGAGCGCGAAGGACCAGGTAAAGCCGACGACCAGGATCGCGGCTCCGAGCGCCTCGAAACCCTGGCCCACGTGATTCATCAGCCCCGTGAATGTGCTAGCCGACGCCTCGGCAGCACCCGCGGTGAGGATCATGTGCCCCTGCTTCGCATGCCGTCCTCTCAGCTAGCCCAGCGAGCCGCCAAGCAGTATCTCATTCGCCGGGCCGTTCCGGCGCACCATCCGAGCCGGTCATGCGGTGCCGCCCGCTGGGGCACCCGGGCCGGTTTGTCGCCCGCCCCGTTAGCCAAAGCCGACGGCGTGCTGCGTGCGTCCGATCGGCTGGGCAGGTACTCACTCGTCGCCACCCACGGACTGGTGCTTGTGCGTCCGTCCCGGCGTGCCCGTGGTTCCTGCCTCGAGGGGCCGCAGTAGCTCTGGGTGTCGATTCATCCGTAACGGGTGAGCTACGCGAGGCCGGCGCCGGTTAGCTTGGAGCTTCCAGCAGAACACCTGCGCCTTGTTCGGATCTTCTCGCCCCGGACCTGAGGGAGAGTCGTAATGGCTGAGGCACCGGCCGGCGTGCTCGTCGCGGGCTACCTGGACTTCGGCGGGGCGGCGAAGGACTTCGGGTCGCTGGGCGCGCTCGTCAGGGGCACGCAGGTCTCGATCGACGACGTGATGCTGGTGACGCACGCCCCCGACGGGCAGTGTCGCGGTGCGGCAGACGTGCGGCAACCTCGGTCGCGAGGGGTTGGGGCGGGGCGGCGGGGCCGGGCTCGCGGTTGGCCTCTTCGCGCCGCTGGCGCCGGTCGCCGTCGGGGCTGTCGCGGGCAGGGTCATCGGCAAGTTCATCGGCCACCGCGTCGAGCAGGACATCCACGGCCATTCTGACAGCTAAGGAGTCGTCTCCGGATAACCCGTCGGCCCACGCAGAGTCCGACTTGATGAGGCCGCTCGTAGGATGCGGTTTATTCCAGGACGCACACTAAGGAGAACGCTATGAGCCAGAGCCATCTCGTCGTTGACTTCCCGATCAAGGGTCCAGCCATCGCCAAGGCGATACCCCAGGAGCTGTCCCCGTTGATGCCCGATCTCGCGACAGCGCAGGACGATCTCGGTACCGTGCATTTCTCCCGGTTCATGGTGGTGGGAGATGAGAAGCTTCTCTTCCTTTCGGACATCGACGGCGGGACCGACGAGCACATCGAGCGGCTCGTGGAGAGTGCCGGGCCGGTGTTTGACGCCATCTTCACGTACGTGGACAACCCTCCGCCCACGCCCGTGGCTGATGACCCTGAGAGGGTCGTCAAATGGCTGAAGCGGCATGTTCGCGAGCCTCTAGACACGTATTTCGCTTACGGGGACGCTTCGGTTCAGGACATCAAGGCATGCGCGCGTGCGGCGGGCTTTACGGGCAACACCTCGCAGGGCAACTTGCTGACATACATGACCTTCAAGTCACGCGTGCAAGGCTTTGCCGTGAAGCACCTGGCCAAGGCCTTGGTGGGCGAAAAAGGACATGAAGGGGCGGATGCTATTGGGACGCTGCATGTCGCCCACTGGGTGCCTTTTGAGCACAACCACATGGGCTTCTTCACGGTCTTCGACGGTGATTTCGAGAAGTACATCCAGGACTTTGCAGAGAAGACCTCGTTCACTTTCGATGCGCTCTTCCCGCATGTGATTGGCGGGCCGCCAACCCCGGTGGCCAAGAACGCCCAGGCGTTCTATCAGTGGGGACTGGAAAACAACTATCCGCCGATCGGGTTTTACAGCGCCTATCCGGGCCTGTCGGTGCAGGACATCAAGGCCCTGCTGGCCGATCGCACGTCCCCGCCGGCCACCGCCGGCTGAGGACGAGGCGTCACATGGTCACGGACCGTAGTCAACTCCGGGTTGGGTACTGGCCAGGGAGTCCACCTCACAAGGAGCACCGGCGTTGAAGGGCCCGGGGGTTCTTCGCCGGCTGCGTGGCCGGAGGCGGCATGGACCTTGGGGGACCGGTGGCGGTCCGGCGGCCGCGGAAGAGCCGGCGCTCGACCTCGCTGACATTCAGGGGTTCATTCTCCGCGGCTACAGGATGCCGATGGTGCGGCATTTCTTGTTGACCGTGGGTACTCCGGCGCAAGCGCGCAGGCAACTCGGACGGCTCGTGAGCGGCGACGAATCCGACGTCCCGCAGATCACCACGGCCGGGGACTGGCACGTGGGGTTCGCGCCCGGGCCGGGAGACGATCCCGCGGCCGCCCCGCGTCGCACGCCAGACTATTGCCTCAACATCGGCATCACGTGGTCCGGGCTGGTGGCGCTGGAGATGGGGGAACGCGTCCCGGCGCTGTCGTTCAGGTCATTTGGTGCGTTCACCGAGGGAGCCGCGCAGCGAGCGGAGTCGGTCGGAGACACCGGGCCGAGCTCGCCGGGGAACTGGATTGCCGGTTTCGGGAAAGGGCAGGATCACGTCCTGGTGACGCTGCACGCCATCAGCCCGGAGGCGATGACGGGCTACAGCGACCGGCTGCGCGCGTGGTTTGCCGAAGGAGATGCCTTCCGGGAAATCTGGTGCCAGGATGGGATGGCGCTGATGGAGGTGCAAGACGGCCAGCCCGTGCCTACGGCCAGAGTTCACTTCGGGTATACCGACGGAATCAGTATGCCCGCTATTCGCGGTGGCCCGGAAGAGCATCCCCCCGATCACCAGCGGCCGTGCGAGCCGTGGCTCTTCGTGTTGCGGGAAGAGGCGGAGAACTACGACGTGCCCGAGCCGCGGCAACTGGGCCTGAACGGCAGTTTTGCGGTTTTCAAGAAGGTCGAGACTGACGTCGTGGGCTTTGAGGACTTCTTGCAGTCGAACCAGGGCAAGATCGATCCCGAGCTGCTGGCCGCGAAGATGCTGGGGCGATGGCGCAACGGCGTTCCTCTCGCCTTGTCACCGGATACGGATAGCCCCGCGGGGGGGATACCGCCGGAACAGCTGAACAATTTCGAGTATGTAGATGCCGATGGTACGGGAGATCCGAGGGGGATCCGCTGTCCCGTCGGCGCGCACATACGCCGTGTCAATCCACGAGGCCAGCCAGTCCAGGGCCAGGGGTTGCCGGGCGGCAGCAACAATTCTCACCGGCTGATCCGCCGCGGTATGCCGTACGGCCCGGCCTATGATCGAAGGGAGCCCTACGATGGCATAGAGCGTGGGATGCTCTTTCACTTCATCAACGCGAACATCGAAAACCAATACGAGTTCGTGCTGCGACAGTGGGCCAATGACAGCGAATTCGCCGGGGCCGTCAGGCTTCACCCGAAGTCGAAAGATCCACTGATCGGCACCCAGAATCCAGCAGAGAGCATTTTCGTCATACCGCAGGCAAATGGAGGCCCGCCGATCGAGGTTACGGGTCTCTCGACATTCGTGACGACCAAGGCCGCTACGTACGTGTTTCTGCCCAGCATAACGGCCATCAAATTTATCGCCAACTTGGGAGAAGGCGTGTAGCTGGCGGCTCGCTCGGGTGACCGCCGGATTATCGCGACCGGTTCGATGTGAGGAGAGGAACAATGGCAGACACCTTCGACGTGATAATGGAGGCTTACCCGTCTGCCGGGCTGGCCCGGCAGGACTTTGATGCGCTCGTGCAGCTGGTCAAGGACAAGAGGGTCCGGACCGAAGGCGTGATCCTGGTCGAGCACGACGAGGACGGCGAGGTCCGGGTGACCGAGACCGGCGACCACCTGGGCCGCAAGGGACTTGGCTGGGGCGGCGGGGTGGGTGCCGTGGTCGGCCTGTTCTCGCCGCCGTTGCTCGCCTCGGTCGTGGTCGGCGCGGCGGCCGGCGGCCTGGCGGGCACGTTCGCCCGGCACCGTGTAGCGAGCGGCATCCAGACAGGGATCGGGGAGCAGCTCCCGCCGGGCTCGGCCGGCATCATCGCCGTGGTCAACACCGCCGACCGGCTGGCGGCCGAGCAGGCGCTGCCCGGCTCGCCGATGACGTCTGTCGCCCAGATGGAGCACCACACCATGGGCGCGCTGAAGGACGCGCTGGCCACGGCCGCCGGCAAGTTCAGCCCGGACCGCACGGTGCTGCCGATCCCGGACCCGTCCTTCGGGGGCACCATCGGCCGCACGCTAGAGCAGTCGCAGGCTGACTGGACCATCAACATGACGCCGGCGCCGCCCGGCGGCGCGCCGAACGTGCTGCTGGTGCTGATCGATGATGCCGGGTTCGGCAACCCGGCCACCTTCGGCGGCCCGGTCGATACGCCGGCCATGTCGCGGGTCGCCCAGGCTGGGGTGTCCTATGACCGTTTCCACGTGACCGCGCTGTGCTCGCCGACCCGGGCGGCGATGCTCACCGGCCGCAACCACCACAGCGTGGGCTTCGGGTCGATCGGCGAGTTTCCTGGCCCGTTCCCGGGCTACACCGCGGCCCGCCCCAAGGACTGCGCGCCATTCGTCCGCATGCTGCAGGGCAACGGGTACAGCACGGCGGGCTTCGGCAAGTGGCACATGACGCCCGATCATGTGCAGGGCGCGGCCGGCCCGTTCGACCGCTGGCCGAACTCCTGGGGCTTTGACCACTTCTGGGGCTTCCTGGCCGGCGAATCAGGTCAGTACGACCCGGTCATCACCCAGGACAACACGATCATCGGCGTGCCCGAGGGCCAGGACGGCCAGGAGTACTACCTGCCGGACGACCTGACCGACCAGGCGGCCGGCTGGCTGCACGCCGTGCGCGCCCAGGACCCGGCCAAGCCCTGGTTCGTGTTCTACTCCACCGGCTGCAGCCACGCACCGCACCAGGTGCCAGCCGAGTGGAGCCAGAAGTACCGGGGCCGGTTCGACGCCGGCTGGGATGCCTACCGGGAGCAGACCTTCGCCCGCCAAAAGCAGCTCGGCGTGATCCCGGGCAACGCCGAGCTCACCCCGCGGCCGGCCGCGCTCCCGGCCTGGGACTCGCTGTCGGCGCAGGAGAAGAAGCTCTACGCCCGGCAGATGGAGGTCTACGCCGGCTTCCAGGAGAACGCCGACTGGAACGTCGGCCGCCTGCTCGACGCGGTCGAGGAGATGGGCGAACTCGACAACACCCTGGTCATCTACATCTGGGGCGACAACGGCGCCAGCATGGAAGGCACCATCACCGGCTCGTTCAACGAGCTCACCATGCAAAACGGCGTCCCGCTCACCGCCGAGCAGCAGCTCTCCCTGATCGAGCACTACGGCGGCCTGGGCGCCTGGGGCTCCGATGCCACCGCGCCGCACTACGCGGCGGCCTGGGCCTGGGCCGGCAACTGCCCCTTCCCGTGGGGCAAGCAGGTCGCCAGCCACCTGGGCGGCACGCGTAACGGCATGGTCGTCGCCTGGCCACGCCGCATCACCGACGGCGGCAGGCGCAGCCAGTTCACCCACTGCATCGACATCGGCCCGACGATCCTGGAAGCCGCCGGGATCCCCGAGGCTAGGATCGTCGACGGCGTAGAGCAGAAGCCGATGGAGGGCACCAGCTTTCTGTACACATTGGACGACCCAGCCGCGGCGGAACGCCATACGCAGCAGTACTTCGAGATCTACGGCAACCGCGCCATGTACAAAGACGGCTGGTGGGCCTGCTCGATGCTCGACCGCATCCCCTGGGACGTCACCCCGGCAGCCATCGCCCGGTTCGCGCCCGGCATCTACGATCCGGACAACGACGTCTGGGAGCTGTACTACCTGCCTGACGACTTCTCACAAGCCCGCAACATCGCCGCCGACCACCCGGGCAAACTCGCCGAACTCAAGGAACTATTCTGGCAGGAGGCCCAGAAGTACCAGGTGCTGCCCCTGCTGGCGGGCTTCTCGGTGTTCTTCGGGATCCTGCCGCCGATGCCCACCATCACCAAGCGGACCTTCTACGGCGACGTGCAGAACGTCTTGTCCGGCATGATCCCCAGGGTGTACGGCCACTCCTACGCGATCACCGCCGAGCTTCAGATCCCGGCGGACGGCGCGCAGGGCGTCATCGTCGCCAACGCCGACGAGATGGGCGGCTTCTCCTTGTTCGTCCAGGACGGCAAGCTCAGGCACACCTACAGCATGATGGGCGTCGAGATCTACCGCCAGGAGTCGGCCGAGCCGCTGCCGGCCGGCGACGTGACGGTGTGCATGCAATTCGACGCCGACGCGCCCAAGCCGGGCACCGGCGGCACCGTGACCCTATGGGCCAACGACCGCAAGATCGGCGAGGGACGCATCGACAAGACGGTCCCCGTCCGCTTCTCGGGCTACAGCGGGATGGACATCGGCCGCGACAACGGCCTGCCGGTCGACCGCAAAGCCTACGGCGGCAAGTCACCGTTCCCCTTCACCGGAAGCGTGAACAAGGTCGTGTTCGACCTTGCGCCGGCCCCGAGGGAGCAAGACCGCAAGGCGGTGCACGAGGCTCACCACCACATGGCTGTCGCGCACGGGATCAGCGCATGAAAAGGGGGAGGTCTCGGGGACCAGGACGCCGTAGTTCATCGGAAAGGTTCTCCGGGTCGTACTGGGCCTTGAGGCGGCCACGTCACCCGGGTAGCGGTGCAGGAAATCACACGCACCCCCGCCCGGCTCACCGAACACCGTGCGGCAGATGCCCCAGCACCCACCCGTCACTGTTCACAGTGCCGCCCTCGACCTAGTGCGCAGCAGTAGCCTCCCCCTCCCCCGCAACAAAAGCCGTCCGGAAACCGCCGCACCAGCAGGTCGCCGGCCACCGCCATCAACCGATCCTGTCTCGCGGCCAAACTCCACTGGATCATATCGACGGACAAGTCGGCAGAACGGAGCCGCCGGCACGGCAGCGACAGCAGCCGTTGCGGTCCGAGCACACCGCCAAGCGCGGCGATCAGACGCCCGTCGATGACCGCTGCCGCCGCGCCGACCCGCCGCTGGCAGACGACCGCGCGGCGCAGCGCCGCGAAGTAGGTCTGGGCCGGCGGGCGTAGCCGCAGGGACCCCCGGCCTCGACGACCAGGCGGCGTTGCCTCGATGCGTGTCGGCTTCGGGCACACAGAACGACCATTCAGGAGTTCTTGGACAGCCACGCCATTGGCCGCGATGAACGCGCATAGCGGCGGATCTAGCGCGCCGTATCCCGGCGCCGCCGTCACCGTACGTGACGTAAGCCGGGGTACCGCCCGCCGCCGTCGTGTACCACCGGGACGCCGACGGTACGCTTCGAGCCGACGGCGCCGTGGTGCTGGCCCCCACTGCCACCGGTGTTTCCCGCGTGATCAAGTTCCACGATTCCGCGCTGGTCGCGATGTTCGGCTTCCCCGACGTGCTCGCGCACGCAGCTGCCAACGGGTAGCAGCCCGAGCCAGCCTGCTCGAGCTTCAGGCGTTTCGCATCGGCTCGCGTCCCGCAAGCCGAACGTCGACTGGGACAGCGACTGAGGAATGTTACCGAGGAATGCAATGCCTGCTCAGGGGGTGATAATGATTTTTCCCACGTGCTGGCCTCGGGCGAACTGCTGTTGGGCCTGGTGGATATCGGCCAGCGCGTGGCGCCCCGCGATGCGGGGGTGACCGAACCGGAGCGGGCCGTCTCCACAAGCTTGGCGAAGTGTTTGCGGGTGTGCATCGAGGAACCGATAAGGGCGATGTTGTGCAGGTAGAGCCGGCGCAGGTCAAACGACACCACGGGCCCGGCAACGGCGCCGGCGATGACCCACCGCCCGTCATCTCGCAGCAGCGGCATCAGCTGGATGAGGCCCGGGCCGCCGGCAATGTCCGCGACAGCGTCCAACCCGGCCGGGACCACCGCGCGGACCTGCTCGGCGAGGTCGCCGGCGTCGCGCGAGATGACCCTGCTGGCACCGGCGTCACAAACCGCACCGGCCTTGGCGGCGCTGGTGACAGCGATGACATCGGCCCCATGCGCCGCGGCGAGCTGTACCAGCGCCAGTCCGACTCCGCCGGAGGCGCCGGTGACCAGCACCGACTCCCCCGCCTTCAGGGTGGCGCGTTCGAGCATGCTCATCGCCGTGCCGTAGGCCACCGGCAGGCAGGCAAGCTGGTCATCGCTCAACGGCGAGTCGCTGACGTCGTGCGCCTGGCCGGCGGGGACGGTGACATAGGTGGCGAACCCGCCGTCAGCTTCGCTGCCCAGCAGCCCGACCGGCGGAGCATCCAGGCTGTCGTCTCGATAGATCGCCGGGTCGACCAGCACCCGCCTGCCCGCCAGCCCGGACGGGACACCAGGGCCGACGCTGTCGATGACACCGGCGATGTCACCGCCCTGCACCCGGGGGAAGCGAAGCAGGCCCCGCCATCCGGCCAGGGCTTCAGGCTGACCCGGCAGGCCGTAGGCTCCTTCCCGGGTCCAGATCGGTGTTGTTCACCGCGGCCGCACGCACCCGGACCAGAACCTCACCCGCACCAGGGCCAGGTACCGGCCAGTCATGGCGAACCTCCAGCGCGTCGGCCCCGCCATGACGAGTCAGCACCGCGGCCATCATCACCCCAACCACCTTCCCAGCCTGACAGAAGCCGCCGGCCTCTGAGCATTCGGCGCAAAGCTTGCCGCAAGGGGATCCCCTGCGGCACAAACAGCTGTTCATCTTGAAGGTGGCCATCCCGGCCCCGCAAGCGGTTCGGCTATCGCGACGTCTGGTCGGGCGAAGCGGCGAGCTCGGCGATGAGTCCGGGTGGTCGCTCACGCTGTTGTCTGCCTGGTCGAAGGTGCGGTCGCAGGATCGGTCAGCGAGGGTGAGGCCGCCGTGTCGCCGCAGCGGATGACAATGTAGTCGATGCGCCGACTGGGGCCAGTCCCAGTCGGCGCTATTCGGATTGTCTGGGACGAAGGTGTGCCCGGCCCGCGGCGAAATGCTACGCGTGACCCGCCTCAACGGCCGGATCGCGATCACCGACATGATCACCGGCGATCACCCAGGAGCGGTCGCCAAGCTTTAACCGGCTCGAATGCGGACGATGGGTCATCGGAACAGGACCACTGGGGAAGCTCTTCTGCTGCGGCTGTCACGGCTTTCTCAGCAGCACCTCGCTTTCGAGACCGTCTGGATCGCGGAAGAAGATGCTCAGCGCCTGACCGAAGTCATTGACCGTGCCGTCGCTTGCCCCGGTTTCGGTGAGCCGGGCCCGGATTGTCTCGAAGGCGTCTGGGGACGCGGCAGCCAGCCCGATGTGATCAATGCGGCCCCGGCCCCACATCGGCGTCTGGCGATCAGCCTCCGTGTTCCCGTCGATCACGAAGACATTCAGCTGCGTGGCCGGGCCGATGTCGATGATGGTCATCGTCTCGCCAGCCCCGTGGCTGCGCGTCGGTCCGACCACAGCATCGAACACCCGCTCGTAGAATCGTCCCAGCCGCACGGCATCCTTGGATACCCACGCGATGTGGTTCACGCCGTCCAGCAGGATCTCTGGCTCCTCCCGCGGCCTGGGGACCACCGTACCGGTTTCGCGACAGTTCGCGGGCATGTGGCAGCCCCCTGGCTGCCCGAGTTCTTCGAGATCTGTATCCGCCGCGATCTGCGCATCGAGCTGGCCTGCCGCAGCGGGACGGGCTGAGGGTGCGGGTCGGTGAGGAATGCCGGGTCAGACGGCCGGCAGCGCCCGGCGCATCGCGGGCCTGGGCCGTCCCGCACCGCGGCGGCCGCTCGCGGCGGCGCCGGGGGCGGGTCGGCAGGCATCGCGGACGAGCGCGGAATCGGCCGGGAAGTGGCCCGGCAACTCGCTGGCCGCGACCCCCGGACGCGATCACTCCTGCCCGCACAACGTAAATGTAAGGTTGTAATCATGGATATCAGCCCATGGGTCAATGGGGTCCGCAGGGATCTGCGTGTCGAGCCGCGGACCACGCTGGTGGACGCGCTGCGCGATCAGCTGGGCCTGACCGGCACGAAGAAGGGGTGTGACCGGGGGGAGTGCGGTGCCTGCACCGTGCACGTCAACGGCCGGCGGGTGCTGGCCTGCATGATGCTGGCGGTGATGGCCGATGGGGCCGAGATCACCACGATCGAGGGATTGGCCGAGGATGACGAGCTGCACCCGGTGCAGCGCGCCTTCTGGGGACAGGACGCGTTCCAGTGCGGTTTCTGTACCCCGGGGCAGGTGATGTCCGCGGTGGCCTGCATCAGTGAGGGGCATGCCGGCTCGCCGGGGGAGATCCGCGAGTGGATGAGCGGCAACCTGTGCCGGTGCGCGGCGTATCCGTAGATCGTGGCGGCGGTGCAGGCGGCCAGCGCGGCGATGGCTGCCGGGGACCGGCGGTGAGGACCTTCGACTACCTGCGGGCGGTGGATCTCGACGCCGCGTTCGCGGCGCTGCAGTCGCCAGGCACGGCGGCCATTGCCGGGGGCACCGAGTTGCTGAACTGGCTCAAGGAGGACATCGTCTCCCCGGACTGGGTGCTGGACATCACCGGGCTTCCGCTGGCCGGGATCGAGGCGCGCCCCGACGGGCTGCGGATCGGTGCGCTGGCGCGGATGAGCGACGTCGCCGCGCACCCCGAGGTCGCCGCGGCATACCCGGTGCTGGCCGAATCGCTGCTGCTGGCGGCGTCGCCGCAGCTGCGCAACATGGCCACCATCGGCGGCAATCTCATGCAGCGCACCCGCTGTCCCTATTTCCGGGCCGACTACCCGCTGCCGTGTAACCAGCGCGTCCCCGGGTCGGGCTGCGCCGCCCGGGATGGCGACAGCAGCGGGCAGGCCATCTTCGGCGCGACCGCGGACTGCGTAGCCACCCACCCATCGGATCTCGCGGTCGCGCTCGCCGCGCTGGACGCGACGGTGGACTTGCGCTCGGCCGAGGGCATGCGCTCGGTGCTGCTGGCCGGCTTTCACCTGCTGCCCACCGAGGACGCCCGGCACCGGCACACCGTGCTGGAGCCCGGTGAGCTGATCGTCTCGGTCACCGTGCCCGCGCTGCCCGCCGCCCGCTCGCACTACCTAAAGGTGCGGGAGCGGGTGTCGTATGAGTTCGCGGTGGTATCCGCCGCTGCCGTGGTCGAGCTGGACGGCAACACGATCACGTCTGCCCGGCTGGCGCTGGGCGGGGTGGCGCACAAGCCGTGGCGGCTGCCCGCCACGGAGACGGAACTGGCTGGCGGCAGAGTGAGCCTGGACGATACCGGTGCGCTGCGGGCGGCTGTCGCGGCCTCCTTCACCGATGCGCGGCCGCTGCCCGGCAACGAGTACAAGATCGAGCTGGCGCAGCGGGCCGCCGTCCGGGCGCTGCGCATCGCCGGGGATGCGACATGAGCATCATCGGCCACGGGATGCCGCGTCCGGACGGGCCGGCCAAGGTCACCGGCGCGGCGCGGTACTCCGCCGACCATTACCGGGACGAGATGCTGCACGCGGTGCTGGTGCCGGCCCGGGTGCCGCGCGGACGGGTGACCGAGCTTGACTGCGCGGCCGCGCGGGCCAGCGGCGGCGTGGCCGCGGTGCTGACCGCGGCCGACCTGCCCCAGCTGGTACCGCCGCCGGTGCCGCCGCTGGCGCATTCGGTGATCCCGATGCAGGACGACCGCGTGCACTATGAGGGCCAGCCCATCGCCCTGGTCGCCGCGGACACCCGGGAGCAGGCCCAGCACGCGGCCAGCCTGGTCCGTGCCCGGTACGCCGAGGTGCAGCCCGGGGCCATCTTCGGCGGCGCTGAGGTCGTGACGCCCGACGGTCCGTACAACCTGACGGTCCCCGACCTGGCGGTCGGCGACGTCAGCGCGGGGATGGCCGCCGCTGATGTCACCGTCCGCCAGACGTACCGCACCTCCGACCGCCACCACAGCCCGATCGAACCGTCCGCGACGCTGGCCTGGTGGGACGGCGACCAGCTGAGCCTGCAGGACTCCGTCCAGGGCATTTTCGTCGTGCAGGCGGCGATGGCGGTGGCCTTCGGGCTGCCCGCCGACCACGTGCACGTCAGCTGCCCGTTCGCGGGCGGCGGGTTCGGCTGCAAGGGCTTCGTGCACCCGCACCAGCTGCTGGCCGCGGCCGCCGCCCGGGTGCTGGGCCTGCCGGTGCAGCTGGTGCTGACCCGGGCGCAGATGTTCACCGGCTGCGGGCACCAGCCCGCCACCCGGCAGAGCGTCGCCCTGGGCGCCACCCGCGACGGCCGGCTGACCGCCCTCCAGCACGACAGCGTCAACGCCGCCGCCCGGGCTGACGACTACGCCGAATACGGCACCGCCGCCACCCGCTGGCTGTATGCCACCCCGGCGCTGCGGGTCAGCACCCGGGTGGAGCGGCTGGACCGCCCGCAGCCCAACCCGATGCGCGCGCCGCATTAGGGACCCGGCATGTTCGGCGTCGAGTCGGCGATGGACGAACTGGCCTACCAGCTGGGGATGGACCCGGTTCAGCTTCGGCTGCGCAACGAGCCCGAGACCGACCCGGTGACCGGGCAGCCGTTCTCCTCCCGGCCGCTGCGGGCCTGCCTGCTCGAGGGGGCCCGCCGGTTCGGCTGGGCAGACCGCCCCCCGCAGCCCCGCTCGATGACCCGAGGCAACGACCTGATCGGCTGGGGCATGGCGGTAGCCACCATGGACACCTTCCGGTTCCCCTCCTCGGCGCGGGTCCGCGTGCACGCCGACGGGCGAGTCGTTGTCGAGGCCGGCACCCAGGAGATCGGCACCGGCCAGCCCGCCATGATGACCTTGATCGCCGCCGAAGCGCTCGGCGTCGCGCCCGAGACGGTGCAGATCCGGCACGGCGACACTGGCCTGCCCGAGGCCGGCATGACCGCCGGCTCGTCGGCGACCATGGGGGTCGGCTCGGCGGTGCACGCGGCGGCCAGCGAGCTCAACGGAAAGCTCGCCGCGCTGCGCGCCGCCGCACCCGGCCAGCGGGCCAGCCCCGCCGCCCTCCTGGACGCCGCCGGGCTGGACTCGCTAGAGGCCGAGGGCCGCTGGCAGCCCGCCGATACGCACCTGTCGATGCACACCTACGGCGTGGTGTTCGCCGAGGTCCGGGTCGATCCGGACCTGGGCCTGGTCCGGCTGAACCGGTGCACCGGCGTATACGGCGCCGGGCGGATCATCAATCCGCTCGCGGCCCGCAGCCAGATGATCGGCGGGATCACCTGGGGGCTCGGGCAGGCGCTGCTGGAACGGTCGGTCTTCGAACCGAACCTGGGCCGGTTCCTATCCAAGAACCTGGCCGGCTACATCCTGCCCGGCAACGCCGACATCGGCGAGATCGACGTGCACTTCGTCGACGACCACGACCAGCACGCCAGCCCGATCGGCGCCAAAGGCATCGGCGAACTCGGCGCCGTTGGCGTGTCAGCCGCCATCGCCAACGCCGTCTTCCACGCCACCGGGACCCGGGTCCGCGACCTGCCCATCGGAATCCGTCACCTGCTCTGACAGCCTACGAGGGCAGCAGATAGATCCAATTTTGAGCCGGGACACGGGCTCGAGGTACCCCGCTGCTCCACGACTGAGCCGCCACCGAAAGGCGCGACACTCTGCCGAGATCTCAGCACACTGATCAGTGCCCGGCGCAAGCGGTCCCACAGGACGATCGCTAGCCGGGCGTCCCACCGCGCTCGCTTCTTCGGGCGAGGCGCTGGAGTTGCCGTGCGTGCACGCCGGCCACCCAGTCCCAGCCGTACGTGGCCGATGGGCCGACCCGCGGGTCGCTGAGAACATGGGCGTCACGCAAGGCGTGCACGTACGCGCGATCCTGGTCGATCCGTGCGCGTACCTGATCAGCTCCGCCGGTGGACCCGTGGCCGGGGACGAGGACATCGACGTCGCCCGCCGCGCCCTCGAGCAGCCGCAGCGCGGCGAGGTAGTCCTCGATTGGGTCCGCGGTGTCGTTCAGGTCGAGCATCGGAATCAGGGCATCAGACAGCATGTCGCCGGCGACGAGAACCCCGCGTTCCTCGATCAGCAGCGCCGCATGGCCCGGGGCATGCGCTTGATGCTCGATGATCCGGACTTGAGGGCCATCCCAGGGGATCTGCGCCATCTCGGCGGGCAGCCCGGTAATGAGGCCGAGCAGGTCCAGCGGTACCTGCTCGGCGATGTCCGGCGGTATCAGCTCGGCGATGCGGGCCTTCCAGCGCGGGTCCGACAGCTGATCTCGGATTGTGGCCGCGCAGCGGGCCGTGCCGTAACGGGGCGCCGCGCCGAGCCGGGCGTGCCAGAGCAGGTGATCCCAATGCGGATGCGTGGAAAACCCTGCCACCACGGGCTGACCCAGCTCGCGGAGGTCGTTCGCGAGGGCGGCCATTTCGTCGCCGAGCACCCCGGGGTCGATGAGCAACACGCCGGCCCGGCCGTGCACGACAACGGCGTTGCTCTGGCAGAACTCGCTCTGGTGGATCAGCACACCCTCCGCGACC
The DNA here is from genome assembly GCA_963808615.1 of uncultured Actinomycetota bacterium. GTDB lineage: Bacteria > Actinomycetota > Actinomycetes > Streptosporangiales > Streptosporangiaceae > Palsa-504. The sequence goes on along the minus strand of CAWEGV010000012.1, from coordinate 66,741 downwards.
TGCCTCAGCACGGGGCTCCTTCCGCTCGTGGTTTGCAACCGCTTGTCGAGACGGCTGCGGATCGACGGGTAGTGACGGGCCGGTACCGCACGTTGACCGTCGAAGCGGGATCGCTGTCGCCGACCCGGTGAAGCCGGATGATCCCGTCGTCAGCCGGGTTGTCATAGAGGCGGATGCCGGCGCCGAGGAGGATCGGCGCGATGTGCAGGTCGATCTCATCGATCAGGCCTCGCTCGAGCAGTTGCCGCCCGATGGTCGGCGAGAACACCTCGACGTTCTTCCCGCCCGCCGCGTCGAGCGCGATCTGCACCGCCTCCTCGACCGGGCAGCTAAGGACGGTGATGCCGTCGGCCGGCCGGGCGTCCTGCGGGTGGTGCGTGAGTACGAAGATCGGGCCCTGCCATGCGCCGCCGTAGGGCCGGGCATCACCGATGGCACTGTCGAAGCCGTCGCGGCCGGCCAGGACGGCGCCCGTCGTCCGGGTGTACTCCTCGATCAGGCCGGGTCTGACGGCGACGCCGGTCAGCCAGTGCATGTCGTGTTCTGGGCCGGCCACGAAACCGTCCAGCGACATCGTGAAGTGCCAGAGCACCTTCGCGGCTGCAATCTGCGGTTCAGTGTCGTCCATTCTCGCCTCCTGCATACTGCTTGCGGTTTGCAATCGGTAGGTCAGACGCTAGGACATCTGATGGTAGATTGCAACCAGTTAGGGAGGAAGAGGGTGGAGCAGGAAGCGCGGTCGGGGTGTCCGATCAACGCCGCGGTCGAGGCGTTCGGGGACAGCTGGAGCCTGCTGGTGCTGCGCGACGTGATGTTCGGAAACCGGCGGTACTTCCGGGAGCTCCTCGCCGGCTCCGAGGAGAGGATCGCCTCCAACATCCTGGCCGGCCGGCTCAAGCGGCTGGTGAGCGCCGGTCTCCTGACACGAGAGGATGCGGGGCCGGGGCGCCGGGCGGCCTATAGCCTGACCGAGGCGTCCATCCAGCTCGTGCCGGTCTTCGCGCAGCTTGGCGAGTGGGGTCTGCGACACCGCCCGACGACGAAGCGGCTGCGGGTGCGCGCCGAAGTGCTCGCAGCGGGCGGCCCGCCGCTGTGGGCCGAACTCATGGCCGAGCTGCGGGCCATCCACCTTGGGACCGCAGCGCCAGAACGGACCGGTCCCAGCGTCATCGAACGCCTCGCCGAGGCATACGCCGCTGCAAGCTGAAGCCGTCGACGCGTCACCTTGCAGCGCGGAACGAACACGCCGTGGCATGGGCATCCCCCGGTGCGCGGTCGGCACGTCCCGCATATGGAACCCTCAACGGGACACACTCACAGCCCTCAGCGCCCACCACGACCTCGTCTGTGATCTTTGCCGGTAACTGGCAGGGAATCTTTGGCGCTATCTGGCCGCCGTAACGCTGTTAGCCGGTCTTGGTGAGCTGGCGATAGATAGTGGGACGGGTGACGCGCTGGGCGACAGGGCCTACTTCTCCGCTGCCAACCGCGCCTACCTGCGCCGCCGCGGGATCGAGGCGGTCATCTCCCTCAGGGAGGACCAGAAAGCACATCGCCGCAACCGCGCCGGCGGGCAGCCGCCCGCCGGCCTTCGACCGCGGACGGTACGAGAAACGCGATACCGTCGAACGCTGCTTCGGCAAGCTCAGGCGGTTCCGCGCCGTCGCCACCCGTTACGACAAGCGCGGACAGGTCTACCAGGGCACCGTCGACGTCGCCTCGGTCCGGATCTGGCTCCGGGACCCCGTTCCATGATCTGAGAATAGGCCCTGACGCACCCGCGCCGTCTCGGCGACCACGCTGGCGTCGATCACCGCATTGACCTCGTAGCCCCCCAAGGACTTGCCGGGGCCTGGGAACCGCGGACACGTGCCGCTTCTCATCGCTGCCATGCGGACCTTCTGCGGCGGGTCTGTCAGCTTGACGTATGTCATGGCTGGCCCAGTTTCGCGGGGGATGTCCGGCCGGGCCTGGATCCCGGTTCAGCTGGCGGGGCTCGGCGGGGTGTCGGGGAGCCGGCGGGGCAGGACGAGGAAGGCAAATACGGCTCCGAGGGTGACGACACCGGCGCAGACCAGCGAGCCCCGGCTGAGGCCGGCGACGAAGGCCTGGTTCGCTGCGTCGATGATCACCGCGTGGGCGCTCGCCGGCGCTTGCTCCGCTACCTGGAGGGCGGCCGCCGGTGACTGCTGGGCGGCGGCGAGGACTGGCGCTGGCAAGCCCGCGCTGTGCAGGAGCTGGGCCAGACGCGGGCCGTAGACCGAGGAGAACACGGCCCCGACCACCGCCACCCCGAAGGTTCCGCCGAGTTCACGGGTGACGTCGTTGACGGCCGAGCCGACACCCGCCTTGGCCAGCGGGAGCACCGCCAGGATGGCACCGGTTGACGGCGCGGTGACCAGGCCGAGCCCGACCGCCATCAACACCATGGAGACCAGGACCGGGCCGAAGTACGCAGAACTGCTGCCGAGGGTCGAGGCGATGAAGAAGCCGGCGCCCATCAGGATCAGGCCAGCGGGGACCACGATCTTGGTGCCCAGACGGCGGGCCAGGATCGGAGCGGCCGGCGCGGCCGCACCGACGCCGAGGGCGAAGGGGAGCGTGCGCACGCCGGCCGAGAGCGGGCTGTAGCCGTGGACAATCTGGAAGTACTGGGTGATCAAGAAGATGAAGCCGAACAGGCCGAAGAACCCGACGGCGATCGAGAAGCTGGCGGCGCTGAAGCGGATGTTGCGGAACAGCGTGATGTCGAGCATCGGCTCGCCGACCCGCCGCTCCCAGACAGCGAAGACCGCCAGCACGGCGACGCCGGCGCCGTAGCCGGCCAGGGTGACCGGAGCCGACCAGCCCCGCGCCGGCGCCTCGATCGTCGTGTAGATCACCGCCGCCACCCCGGCGATCGACAGGACGAAGCCGACCAGATCCAGCCGCGGGGCCGCGGGGTCGCGGCTGGTCGGCACGAGCCACGCGCCGAGCGCCAGGGCCAGCACGGCGACGGGGATGGTAGCGAAGAACACCGAGCTCCAGGAGAAGTGCTGGAGCAACAGGCCGCCGGTGATCGGGCCGAGCGCCACGCCGAGGCCGGTGATCCCGGTCCACACGCCGACCGCCGCTGCTCTTTCCCTAGCGTCGGTGAAGGTGCTGGTGAGGATGGCCAACGTGGCCGGGAAGATGAAGGCCGCGGCCAGGCCCATCAGGCCGCGGGCCACGATCAGCACGCCCGTGCTACCCGAAAGCCCGGCGAAGGCCGAGAACCCGGCGAAGGCCACCAGCCCGATCTGGAGAGCGCCCTTACGCCCGTACCGGTCGCCCAGGCTCCCCCCCACCAGCAGCAGCGACGCGAAGACCAGGGAGTAAGCGTCGACGACCCACTGCAGGTCGCTGATCGTCGCGTGGAGCTGCTTGCTAATCGAGGGCAGGGCGACGTTGACGATCGTGTTGTCGACGACCGCGAGGAAAACGCTCAGGCACAGCACGACGAGTATCGCCCACCGCCGGGCATGCACCCGGTCGGCGCCGGCTGGCGTTGCCCGCCCTCGCAACCAGGTCCCCGCCCGGCCGCGCCGGCTGGGAACGACCGGCGGGGGCGCCGCGTTCAAGCCGGACATCACGCGGGGCCCTCATCGAGCCCGACACCGGACAGCGGCCCCCGCCGGGGATTCCGGGGATCACGCGAAACGATCGGTGCTTCCATTGTGGGTCTCCCGGTTCGCCGAATGTCGGTGTGGTCACGGGGCAGCAGGATCAGCCGGTGCCGGGGGTGACCCGATGGCCACTGGGAGTTTGCCTCGCTACCCGGTCCGGGAGCCGCCGGGCGGATGGCGGTCGTGGTCCTCATCAGAGTTTCCTCACAGTCGCTTGCTTACGAACGTTGCCTTACGTTTGTTAGTATACGTAGATGAGCTAACAGATGTAAAGTAGGAGACGTGGGATCATCACTACAGACCGCGGAACCCCGGTCACCAGCCCTGGCCCGGCCATCCGTCGGGGTCCGCAAGCGGCGCCGCAACCCCCGCGGCCAGGGAGCCCGGCTGACCGAGGACATCGTGGCCGGAGCGCTTGCCCTGATCGAGCGGGCCGGCTCGACGGAGGCGGTCACGCTGCGCGCGGTCGCCCGGGAGGCCGGTATCGCCGCCCCGTCTATCTACGCCCACTTCCCGGACCGGGACGCGGTCCTCATGGCCGTCGTCGCCCGGATCTTCGACGAGCTGACCGCGGCGATCGAGCAGGGCAGGGAGGCGGCTGGCCAGGATCCGGCCGGCCGCCTGGTCGCGGGCTGCGAGGCGTACGTGGCCTTCGGGCTCGAGCACCCGGCCCGTTACGGCGTGCTGTTCTCCAGGCAGCGGCCGGCCGCGCCGGACTACTGCAAGCCGGTCCCGATCGGGCCGGCCGGCCGGCCGGTGCTCGAATTCGGGGCCGAGTCGTTCGCGCTGCTCGTCCAGGACATCCAGGACTGCGTCACGGCTGGGGTCTCCGCGAGCACCGACGTCCTCGCCGATGCCACCGCCGTGTGGGTCGCCCTGCACGGGACCGTCAGCCTGCGCACGGCGCTACCACGCTTCCCGTGGCCCGATCCGGCCGCATTCGTCCGCCAGCTCGTGCTGTCGCTGGCCCGGGTGACCGCCTGAGCATCTAGCGCCTGATGGCTGGCAGTCAGGCGGCCAGCGGCGGCTCCGGCGAGGACGCTGGCCCAGGCACAGTAGCGCACCCAATTCAGCGCGCCGCGATGATGGCCTGGGCGGGCGCCGCCGGCCGCACGGGGCGCCGCGACCGATCGGGCCGCCAGGCCGTTCCGATAGGCGAAGGATCCCGGGGCCGGGACTGCGGTACAGCCGCTGGCGCTGAGATTGATCTTGTCCGGTAACGATCGTTATCTAGAGCGGGTGAAGTGCTGTCTTTCACCTGGCACGAGGGTTGAGCTTCCCCGGATCTGCCTGGTGGATGTGGTTATCTGCTGCCGTCCATCACGTAGATCATCTGGGAGGAGCGATGCTTGTTCAGCGTGTGCTGTTGCCCGTGACGCGGCGCGAGTCGTGGACGGTGCTGGGTGACGAGGGTCCGGTGCGGCCGATCGAGCGGTATCTGGCGTACCTGACCGACATCGAGCGGTCTCCGAACACGGTCCGGGCGTATGCGCACGACCTGAGGGACTGGTTCGTGTTCCTGGCCGGGCGGGGTCTGGACTGGCGCGAGGTCCGGCTGGAAGACGTTGCCGGGTTTGTCGCCTGGCTGCGGCGCCCTCCGGCCGCGCGCGATGGGGCGGTGGCGGTGCTGCCGTCGGTGGAGCACCACTGCGGGGAATCGACGGTCAACCGCAAGCTGTCGGCGCTGAGCGCGTTTTACCAGCACGCGGCGCGCAGCGGCGTCGATCTCGGCGAGCTGCTGGTGACCTGGCAGCCTGCTGGGCGGCGGGGCGCGGCGTGGAGGCCGTTCCTGCACCACATCACCAAGGGCCAGCCGCATGCCGGGCGCACGGTCGCGCTGAAGGTGCCCCGCAAGCTGCCGCGCGTGCTCACTGTCGCCGAGATGCAGGCGGTCTTGGATGCCTGCGACCGGCTGCGGGACCGGTTCTTGTTTGCGGTGCTGTATGAGACCGGGATGCGGATCGGCGAGGCGCTGGGCCTGCGGCATGAGGACCTGGCCGCTGCCGAGCGTGAGGTGGCGGTGGTGCCCAGGGACAACGGCAACGGGGCCCGCAGCAAGTCGCGGGAGCCGCGCTTGATCCCGGTCAGCGCCGGGCTGATCCGGTTGTATGCCGATTACCTGCACGGCGAGTACGGGGATCTGGACTGCGACTACGTGTTCGTTAACCTGTGGGGCCAGCCGCATGGCCACCCGCTGGGCTACCCGGCGGTCTATGACCTGGTGCGGCGGCTGCGCCGGCGGACGGGCATCGGCTTTGACCCGCACTGGTGCCGGCACACCGCGGCCACCCGGATGCTGCGCGACGGCGTGCCCATTGAGGTCGTGTCCAAGCTGCTTGGCCACGCGGACATGACCACCACTTCCAGCGTGTACGGGCATCTGACCATGGAAGACGCCCGCAGGGCCCTGGAACGGGCGGGCTGGTTCACCGGGCAGGAGGTGCGGCTATGACCTCTCCGGTCCCGGTCACCAGCGCCAGCCCGGACGCAGGAAGCGTGCGAGCACGGGGCCGGGCGCGGCCGGGCGCTGAGGACGCCGCGTGGGACCGAGAGTACGGCCGGGATGTCTGGCGGCTTCGTGAGCTGGGCATCACCGACCGCGGCATCGCCCACATCACTTTCACGGGCATCCCGCAGCCGTGGCTGAAGAACCTGGCCAAGCGGTGGGCCCGCTGGCGGCTATCTACCGGGCAGGTGGCCGAGACGGCGGCCCTGAGCGTCCTGGCGGTCAGGCGCTTCGCGGCGTTCCTCGCCTCCCCGGCGGTGACCGTGGACCGGCTGGCGCAGGTCGACCGGCCCCTGCTGGAGCGTTACCTGGCCTATCTGCATGCCAAGTTCGGCGGCAGGATGGCGCACCGGCACATGATCGGCCAGCTGAACCTGTTTTTCACCGCGATCCGCCAGCACGGCTGGGACAGCACGCTGCCGATGAACGCGATGTTCTTCCCGGAGGACTTCCCCAAACAACCCGCGTGGCTGCCCCGCGCGCTGAGCGGGCACGTGATGGCCCAACTAGAGCGGCCGGACAACCTCAACCGGTGGAACATCCCCACATACCAGCTGGTCACCCTCATCTTGATGCGCTGCGGGCTGCGCGTAACGGACGCGCTGGGCCTGCCCGGCGACTGCATCGTGCGCGACGCGAACGGCGCTCCCTACCTGCGCTATTACAACCACAAGATGAGACGCGAGGCGCTCGTCCCGGTCGATGAGGAGCTGGAACGCGCCATCGGCGAACACCGCCAGCGCCTGCGGACCCGATGGCCTCAGGGACCTCCGCGGCTGTTCCCGAAACTCCGCGACAACCCCGGCGGGCACCGGCCCGTCGGTGACAGCGCCTACCGCAAGGCGCTTCACCGCTGGCTGAAACGCTGCGACATCCGCGACGAACACGGCCAGCCCGTCCACCTGACCCCGCACCAGTGGAGGCACACGCTCGGCACCCAGATGATTAACCGGGACGTGCCGGAGGAGGTCGTCCGCCGGATCCTGGACCACGACTCCCACCGGATGACGGCACGGTATGCGCAGCTGTCCGATACGACCATCCGCCGTCACTGGGAAGCGGCCCGCAAGGTCAACATCAACGGCGAGACCGTCACCCTGGACCCGGACGGGCCGCTGGCCGAGGCGGCCTGGGCCAGCCAGCGGATCGGCCGCGCCACCCAGGCGCTGCCCAACGGCTACTGCGGGCTGCCCGTGGTGAAGGCCTGCCCGCACGCCAACGCCTGCCTGACCTGCCCGATGTTCATCACCACCCCGCAGTTCCTGCCCCAGCACCACCAGCAGCGCCAGCAGGTAATCCAGATCATCTCCGCCGCCCAGGCCCGCGGACAGCAGCGGCTGGCCGAGATGAACCGGCAGGTGCTTGGCAACCTCGACCAGATCATCGCCGCGCTGGAAACCCAGGCGGACACGAACGAAACGGGGGCCGCGGATGCGCGCTGACAACACCGTTCACCTGATCGCCGCCGCCAGCCGGCGCCACGAACTGGCCCGCAGCAAGGCCATCCGGGCGATCCGTGAACTCGACACTGCGGGCACCGTGGTGACCTTCGAGTCTGTGGCCAGGGAAGCCGGGGTGTCCCGATCCTGGCTCTATACCCAGCCCGACATCCGCGACCAGATCCAGCGGCTGCGCGGCACCCGCAACGGCACACGCGCCAGTGCCGTCCCGGCAGGCCAGCGGGCCACCGACGCCTCGCTGCGCGCCAGGCTCACCGCTGCCCTGCAGCGCAACCAGGAACTCGCCGACGAGAACGCCCGGCTCCGCCGGCAGCTCGCCCACGCGCTCGGCGGCGCGCGTCATTCACCGTGAGCACGGACGCCACCTCGCGGCGAACTCCGGTTGCCGGCATACCCGCCCGATGGCACCCACTCGCCACGCCTCACTTTGGCACCGGGATGCTCGACAGCGGATCCGGCAAGCGGCGCGAGTAACCGCCTGGCCCGCATCACGCCGCCTGGCTGCGACGGTTCGCGGCGTGCAGATCAGGGTGATCTGCAGCCAGCCCTCATCTGCCGGCGCGGAACCCGGCGCTCGCTCACATGCGGGTTACGGGCAGGTGAGTGCCGGGCTCGGCTTCGCCTATCCGGGCCGTCCCGTCGTATGGACTGGCTCCGACACTGCCTGTTCCCCCGATCTGCAGGCGGCGGGTAACCCGTAGCGGGGTCGTCGGACACTTATGAGTGTGGGCCCAGTCGCTGTCTTGCCGTCTTCTGGAGGACCGTCGTGACGATTGTCCGCATCGTGCTTGCTGATCCCCGGACCGGACGGCCGCCGGCCGGCAGTGGCGTGAACGGCCAGCTGCTCATCGTGCTCGCCGATGATACCGGTCACCGGGCGGTGCCGCTGTGGCTGCCGGGTTTGGATTTCAAGTTGCTGTGGTTGCTGCTGGACCGGCCTGCCAGGGACGCCGTGATGGCCGGTGTCCTGGAGGAGACGGCGGCCCGGCTGCTGCGCGCGGCGGAGGTGGCGGTGACCGCCGTGGACATCGAGCCGGCCGGCGAGGATGTGCCGGAGCTGCGCTCGGACACGGCTGCGGCGCGGGTCGAGCTGGCCACGGGGGCCGGAACCCGGCATGTGACGGTGAGCGCCGGGTACGGCCTGAAACTGGCGGTCGTGGCCGGGGCGCCGGTCCGGGTGGCCGATGCGGTGATGGACCGGCTCGCGGTCCCGGTCCGCGGCGAGGACGTGCATGCGCCGTTCCTGCTGCCCTCGGCCGTCCGGCTGCCGGGCGATCCCGGGCAGCGGCAGAGTTTCGAGCCGCGGAACATGGCGTTCACCGACGGCCTGGACTACTGGGAGCTGGCTGGCAGCTTCCTTGATGCCGGCCGGCCGCATTGGCAGGACTATTCCCGCGCCGCCGCAGACGGGACCGCGGTGCTGGCTTCCGCGGTCCCGGAGCCCTCTGGGTTCGCCGTCCTGTTCCAGGAGATCTACGCCGACGACTACCGCGGTGCCGCGGTCACCTTCCGCGGGCAGCTGCGCACAACCGGCGTCGCCGGCCAGGCCGGGCTGCATCTGGCCGCAGGCCTGCCCGACCAGCCTCCCGGCGGCCAGCTGCGCGATCGCGGCGGCAGCAGCCTGACCGGCCCGGGCAGCAGCGACTGGACCTGGCATGAGGTCACGATGCCCGTCCCCGGCGACGCCGGCGTCATCCGGTTCGGCACCTCACTGACCGGCCGCGGCCGGATCGAGCTGCGCAACCCGGAACTGTCCCCGGCCCGGCCGGGAACCCAGGAGTAACACAGAGCATGGACATCCCAGACGACGACCTGGTCCGGCTGGCCCGCGACGGCGATCCCGCCGCGTTCCGGCTGCTGGTCGAACGGCACCTGCCGATGGTCCGCGCCCGCGCGGCCCGGCTGTGCCCGCAGCCAGACGACGCCGACGACGCGGTGCAAGACGCGTTCCTGCAGGCGTTCATCGCACTGGACCGGCTGCGCGACCCCGGCCGGTTCGCCGGCTGGCTGGGCGGCATCCTCACCAACGTCTGCCGCGCCCAGCGGCGCCGCGCGCCGCTGACCCTGCTCGGTGACTGGCCCGAGAACCTGCACCCGGCCTCGGCGCACGACCTGCCCTCAGCGGAGGACCTGGACCGCGCCGAGGTGCTGGGCCGCGCGGTCGCCGGCCTGCCACCCGGGCAGCGCCAGGCCGTCACCCTGTTCTACTACGCCGACCAGCCCGCCAGCCAGATCGCCGGTACTCCCGGCGCCGCCAAGGCCAGCCTGCACAAGGCCCGCCGCCGGCTACGCGAGTACATCACCGCGCACCGCCCCGACCTCATCCCCGCCACCTCCCGGAGGACCCCCATGACTGCCGTCCGCATCGCGCACGCCGACCCCTGGCCAGAACGCCAGCCAGTCGGCCTTGTGGTGCTCGCCGACGACGCCGGGCACCGGGCGCTGCCGGTCCGGCTGTCCGCCCGCATCGGCCGGTTCTGGCGCCTGCTGGCCCGCCCCGACGACCGCGACCAGGAACACCCCGAAGACGACGCCGGGCATATGACCGGCCAGCTGCTGCACGCGGCCGGGATCACCGTGACCGCCGTGACCGTCACCGAGCTGGGCCCGGCGGTGACCGCCGCGCGGGTAGACATCGCCGTGCCCGGCGGGACCCGGCAGGTCACCACCCGCCTGGCCGACGGCCTGGCCCTGGCCGTCATCACCGGCGCGCCGCTGGCCGTCGACGACCCGGTGATGGACCGGCTCGCCGAGCCCGTCACCGGCCCCGACCCGCTCAGCCCGTTCCGCAGCCGCCAGCAGCCACCCCCCGGGCCGCCCGAGCACACCCGGTTCGAGCCGCGCAACATGGCGTTCACCGACGGCCTGCACCGATGGCAGCTCGATGGCACCTTCCTGCGCCAGGCGACCGGATCCCACGACCAGGACTATTCCTGCACCACCGAAGACGGGCGGGTGATCCTGGCCGCGGCCGTGCCCGGACCCGCCGGATTCGCCTTCCTCAGCCAGGAGATCGAACCCGACGACTACCGCGGCCGCCAAGTCACCTTCCGCGGCGACCTGCGCACCACCGGCGTCGCCGACCGCGCCGGACTGGTGCTCCGCATCCCCCGCCAAGGACGGCGACCGGCCCCACCGGATCCCTGGCACGATCCCGAGAACCACTTCGCCCCAGTCACCGGAACCCGCGACTGGACCCGCCACGAGGTCACCGCCCAGGTCCCGGCCGACGCCATCAGCATCATCTTCGGCGTCTTCCTGAACGGCCGCGGCCAGATCGAACTCCGCAACCCGCAACTCGACCCACACCCCCCGGCGACAGGCGGCGCAAGATGCACGTAGCAACCATCGCGTAACAGCGCTCGGCCGCAGCGCACAGCCAGGACCCGATCCGGTAACAATCCCGCCCCTGAAGCCCTCCTCATCAGGCCGCCGCCATCGCGTCAACGACAGTGTCCGCGACGCGATGGCGCAGGTCACAGCTCCGGCTGACGCGAAAGCTCAAGATAACGACCGATTCCCACACCAAGACAGCGAGACGCGCCGCCTCTGGGGGGCGTGGAACGGTTCGTGGAACGGGTCGCCTGATAATCCCAGCGCGGCCAGTGCCATCAGTGCGATTTCCCGTGCTATCAGTGCAGCCAGTGCGTGCGCAGCGAGGGACCATGTCACTCGTAATGCGTAGGTCAGTCTCTTACGCCGACTTCGAGCTCGTCGGCAGCATCGGCTGCCTCCGAGTGCGGTTGGCGAAAAGCAAGACATGATGCGGCCCTCGAAGAGGCCACATGCCGCTGCAACGCCACAGTTCATGGTCGCCTGCATCTGACCACACGTCAGATGCCGCGGGTGCTAGCCTGCGGCTGCGCGCCGGGCGAAACAGCTCGCGCTGTCCCGGTGATCAGGCGGCGCGATATGCCATTATCGGAGATAGCACCGGTCCACGGTGCGATGTGGGGGGATCACCGGCTGGGCGCGTCCCCGCTCGGTGGCCCTGTCTCAGGGGGGCGCTATGCCTGTTTCCGCCGAGGCTGCGGTCGAGAGGCTATTGCCTCAAACGCTCAAAGACCCGGAACTGAAACCGAAGCTCGATGAGCATCACCTGACTGAGGACGACGTCAGGGAAGTCCTGACCGAGCATGTAGGCGAGCTCGCTGCAGCTACCAGCAAGGCACGGCAAGACTGGGACGACGCGACTGACGCGGTCCAGCAGGCCGAAGCACAGCTGACCGCGTATAAAAGACAGTCTGTCCTACGCCGGGCTCGGCTTGCCCTGATGAGGCGGTTGGTGCGCCCGTGGCCATTCGGTTCCCAGGACGTATCACCGGGTCCAGATGAGCTGGCAGAGCTAAAAGGTAAGGCCGAGAAGCAAGAGGACGAGTTGCAGAAGGCGTGGTGGGATTCCGCCTATACCAACTGGGCGCGCCCGCAGGTCAACGCTTTGATCAACGACCGTGAGGACCCCACGTACCATTCCAAGCTTCCCGCCATTCCCGGCTCGGGCCTAGCGGAGGTCTTCCATCCGGAATATGAAGTGCCGACCGCAGTCAGCGCCAAGCTCTCAGGTCTGTTCACGCACATGCCTGGCGGCAGCATCGGCCTATCCGGCTTTCGCGGATCGGGCAAGACGACCCTGATCCGTTCGCTGTGCCAGACGAGAGGCAGCTCAGCCGAGGGCGGTCCCTCGCTTGGATTCGTGGTTTCGGCGCCAGTCCGCTATGAGCCCAGAGATTTTGTGCTCTACCTGTTTGCGCGCCTGTGCCAGGAGATCCTCGGCATACGGCCCGGTCGCGAGCCGAGCCAGCTGGCCGCAGGGTCGGCACCTGCCAGCACGCAGCGCAGTACCCCGACGGGTCTGGCCGCCGGGCCGATAGCTCTGCTGGCCGCCGGGCTGATCGCGCTCGCGGCGGGCACCGTCGAACTCGCCTTCGCCCGGTCCCACAAAAGCTTCGGGCAGCAGCTGACGACCATCATGGGGAACGCATCGGCGCGCCTCACCGCTGGCCTCGTGCTCCTCTACGTGGGAGCTGCCCTCATCTCCCTATACACGCTCGGAATATACCGACGTCGCCGGCGCCGGCCCATACGCGCGGCCGACGATCACCCCCCCGTATGGGCCACGCGCGAACTTAAGCAATCTGCACGAGAGTGGCTCGCAGAGATCCGGTACCAGCTGACCTACACCAGCGGCTGGTCTGGATCGCTGAATATCTCCGTCGCCCAGGCCTCCGCGAACCAAAGCACCGAAGCTGAGGAGCGCGAAAGGACTCTGCCCAATGTCATCGCTGGCTACCGTGACCTGGCCGAAGCGGTATCCCGGCAAAGAGTAAAGCTGTTCATCGGCATAGACGAGCTGGACAAGATCAGCTCAGACGAAGACGCCGAGCGCTTCCTTAACGAGATCAAGGCAATCTTCGGTATTGACCGCTGCTTCTATCTCGTGTCGGTGTCGGAGAACGCGATGAGCAGCTTCGAACGGCGCGGCCTTCCGTTCCGCGACGTCTTCGACAGCACATTTGACGAAATCGTGCGCATCGAGCCCTTCACCTACGCGCAGTCACGTCTGCTGATCAAGCGCCGTACTATCATGCCCGAGCCATTCATAGCCCTATGCCATTGTGTCTCCGGTGGCCTGCCCCGCGACCTAATCCGGTCCGCACGGACCCTCTACCGGCTTAATGCCAAGCCTGCTCTGGGCGGATCGCTCGAGAACATCACGCGTGCCCTCATCACGGAGGACCTGCGCGCCAAGACCGCAGCAAGCTGGGTCGCACTCGCCCGGCTCACAGCCGAGCCGGAGGCGACCTTGTTCAAGTCCTGGTTCATGCGGGTCACCGCACTATCCGCGGACGGCGATGGGCAGGGCCACAAACCGCCCGACTCCTGGCTGGTCAATGGCGACGCCCTCTACCAGACAAGCGGCGACTTCTGGACAGAAGCCGGGAAGTGGCCGAATGCCTCCTCGGCCAGCGGACCGGATGGTGACGGCCCGCCAGCGGGCACGAAGTCCGGGCAGAATGCGCTCGTCAACTCGTTGGGGCTTGAAATCAACGCTTACCGCTACCTCGCGGCCAGCATCGTGCAGTTCTTCGGCTCGCAGCCGAGCGACAGTGATCTCCGGACAGCCAGCGACCCCGCGGCTGGCAAAGCCAGCTTCGAGATGCTAGCCGGGGCTAGGCTGCTCTTCGTAAACAGCCCCCTGCTTGCCTGGGGACTGATCTCGGACTTCCGCGACGCGCACAATATGCAGTTCCTTAAGCAACCGGATCCCTGCTGGTTCGGGGCCGCCTGGCAGCATGGCACGGACGGTGCCGCGGTCCGCGACTCCGCAGACCCAGGGCGCACCGGCGGCGCGCCCGTCGTGCGCAAGACCGATGATGTCCCGGATCACCTAGCTGCGGCGGGCCATCCACCGCATCCGCCGCAGCCAGCCGCCAGCCCCGGTCACGCCCGGCCGGCAGGCAACGCCGCCCGACAGGAAAGCACAACGACCAGACCGACGACCGCCGAACACCACACGCCGACCAGTCCGGCACCGGCATGCCAGCCACGACTGCGGCTGCAGACCCACTTTTCGGCCCGCACGCTGCTCGACGGAGGCTGGTGGCCCCGGTCATCCAACCCGGCCGCCGAACTACCCGGGCTGATCCTGGCCATCGAGGAACAACGTCACGGCCCGATCACTCGTATCCTGCTTGGCCGCGCCGACTGGGACGCCAGTCGGCCCCGCTGGCTGCGGGTCGATGGCCCGGAGGGCAGCCGCGTCGTGCGGCTCGGCTGGTTCGGGACCATGCCGGCCGGGCTGCTCATCGCAATCGCCAGGGCCGGGCGGACCGACCTGCTCACTGTCCCGCCGCACACCGGCGAACCGGCCGCCCGTGCCGCGATGAAACAGGCCGCCCAGGCCGACAACCGCACCCACACCTCTGACCTGCTGGCAGTGGCTGCGGCTGCAGCCCGGCCGGCACCACACCGGACAGCATCCAGCTGAGCACCTGCGAATGGGAAGGCCGTCAGGACGGCGCCAGATCGCAGACGGCGGCCACATCTGCTGCGATCTAGCCGTGCCGCAGGCTGGAGCAGGGCCGAACAGGCGCAGCTGGGCGTTGGCGTCCGCGCGCGCCGAGGGTCCTCCCGGCCCTTCGCTTGGCCTCCCCATGGGACTGCGTCAGGTTCCCCGTCGGGCAAATGACAGGTCGTTTGGCGCATTCCGGTAATCCGCCTGTCAGACCGGGTTCTGGCCCTCAGATGGCGGGAAAGTGCCAGGCCAGCTCCGCCCGGGTGACATCGTCAAGCTCGACGTCGGCGCTGGCGAGGTTCTCGGCGAGATGAGGCCGCGTCCGAGTTCCCGGAATGAGCACTACATTCGGGGCCAGGCCCAGCAGCCATGCGAGCGCGACCTGCACCGGCGTCGCGGCAGGATGCATAATGCCGAGCCACATCGTCCATCTCAAGGACAAGGAGGCAATCACGCTCGGGCAGGCTAGGTGTGCTCACAGCAATCCCAGGTCACGCCCTGGCTCCGGTGACAACTGGTGACGGATGACCAGGCCGCGCCCAGCTGCACCTGATCGCGGGTCAGATGGCTGGCTTTAGTTCCGTCACAAAGCGTGACCGACCCTCGGTCGTTCGGGTCGCTCAGCCAACCTGCTTGAGCCAGGCACGTCATCGCCTGAGCCGTAAGCTGCCAATGGATCTGCCAATGGGAAACCTGGGAAACCCGGGCTGCGAGAGCCAGGCGACGCGAAACGTGAGAAGCTAGCGCAGGCCAGGAAGCCTGCGAAGCCGAGCGTAACCCTACGGATCAGAAGGTTGCAGGTTCGAGTCCTGTCGAGCGCGCCACTATCGCCTCAGGTCAGCGCCTTATTCTCGGGGTCAGCAAGGTTCTCAATCTTGGATCTAGGGGCAGGAGTGAACCTCGTTCGTACAGAAACTAGGTCACCCCCTCGGGGGTGATGCCGGGAAGCCTCATCGCGCGGCACACTGGTAGTACGCGGCTGCGGCCGGGTGATCCTCGACGCGTTCGCTGCTGAGCCGTCGGGCTGGCTGGTTATCCGGCGGGTGGGAGAGGACGATGATCAAGTTGAAGACGATAATCAAGTTGTTGTTCAAGCCGGTGGACCAGATCGCTGGCATGGTAGGCGGGTTGCTCGCCGGGCTGATCTTCAAGAGGGTCTGGACGCTCATCGGCCGGGGTGGCGCGCCTAAGCCTACCGATGAGCGGCGGGGCTGGGGGGAAATCCTGCTGGCCGCGGTGTTGCAGGGCGCGATCTTCGCGCTTGTCAAGGCTGCCGTCGACCGCGGCGCCGCCGAGGGGACGCAGAGGCTCACCGGGATCTGGCCCGGCGATGAAGGCGAGCAGCCCGACGAGTCGGTCTGACCATCACCAAGCTACCGCCACCGTCCGCATGGCGAAGTGACCGCGGCCTCCCAAGCCAACGCCCGTGCCCGCCGCATGCCCGGTCGGATCGGTCGAGGATCAGTGCCGTTCCGGCGTGACTGCTGCCAATACTGCTGCCATGACGGCGGACAACGCCAGCCACGTATGGACAACTGTGGAATATCGGCCCAGCGCACAGACCGCAATGGACGGTCCTGGACGATGTGCCCATCTACGGATCAGCCCTTGGTACCGCTGGCGCGGTCCTGGTGCCGACCAGGGTGCCGAGCCGCAGGTCCTTCACCGCGCCGCTGAACGCCTCGCACGCCGAGACGCAGTTACGGTCGGTCAGCACGACCAGCGGCAGGTGCAGCAGCTGCACGCTGCTGTCGGTGAGGGTGGGGGTGCAGCTGCCGTGCACGTCGCACAGGTAGATGTAGGCCGCGCCGTAGGTGAAGGCCCCGAGCAGCTGGGAGACCTCGGCGGGGTAGCCGCCGGTGTTGCCGCGCAGGTCCAAGATGAGCCCGTGCATCTTGGCGGTCTGGACCAGGCTCGATATGTCCCCCAGAACCTGGTTTGCCGCGCCGGAGAAGAACCCGGGCAGCTGCACGTAGGCGATGTTCCCGTTCAGCAGCTTTGCCGATACCTGCGGCGGCGGGCCCGGGTCGAGCGCGGGTGCCAGGGTCACCGTCCAGGTGCGGCCGGTGGCGGGCCGCTGCAACCGCACCGTGACCTGGCCCGGCTGCGGGTAGGGACCGTAAGCAGGTTCATCACCCCTGGGGAGATGATCCCGCCGTCGACAGAGACGATGATGTCCCCGGGCTGCAGCCCGCTGCTGTCAGCGGGGGATCCTGGCGCCACCGCGGTGATGAACAGCGGCGGCAGCGCCTCTTGCGGCGCGCTACCGGCCAGCAGGTACCCCGGTGACGTGGTGATCCCCAGGTCGCCTGGCACATCTCCGGGCGGCGGCGCCGGGTATGACCACCGGGCGTGGTTGTCGTGCAGGCTGGCGATCATGGCGGTCATGGTGGCGGCGGCCAGCTCCTGCCGCTGCGCCAGGCTGGCCGCAAGCTGGCCGGTCACCTTCTGGTACACCGCGGCGAACGCGGCCCAGTCCCGGTCGCGGTCGCCGGTCAGCGCGGGCATCGTGGCGTCCGGCTGGTCCATCCCGAGCCGGTCAAGCTCCTGGGTGAACCCGGCGAACGCGGCGGCCAGCAGCACCCGGTCATCCAGCACCGGCCCGGCGTAGTAGTGGGCGAACACGCAGTAATAGGCCTGCCCGATGGTGGTGACCGTGGTCGGCGACGACGGCGGCGCGGCCGGCGGCGGGTCCGGCGAGCATGGCGGCGGCTGCCCGCTGGGCGACGCCGCGCTGGACACGTGCTCCGCCGTCTGGGTGCAGCCAGCAACCCCGGCGATCAGGACCGCACTCATCGCCGCAACCATGTCAGGCGCAATTTCCGAGCGGACATCGAGATCACCCACTCCGAGGCCGGGCTGCCCTCCTCTAAAACTAACGTCCGGCAGGTCCGGGCACGCCGTGAGAAACAGATGACCCGACGTCAGCACGATCGGCTCTGCCCCTCGCGATCTTGCCGCACCAGCCTGAGGACATCGCTGCCACAACCGGCAACGCCCCTCGCATCCGCGCGATCACGAAGTGTCGCTGGAGTACCAGGCGCTCCGAATGAGCCGCCAGTTCTCGATCCGCCGGGTCGCCCCGGCCGCGACGCCAGGCACCGGGCACCAGAGAGCCTGCTTGTTGCCGTAGGGCAGGGCCGGGGCTCCCCCCGGGCGCTGGACTCCGATGTACTGGGCCTGGTCGCCGCTGCTGGTGTAGCCGGAGTAGAGGATGATCTTCTCGAAGTCCGCCCAAGGGATGACCATGGCCCGGCGCGGCAACTGCCGCTCGGATCCGAGGGTGATGCCCGCGTGGTCGGCGCGGAACGCGACCGGGCGGCGGGCCACCGCGAGCACGGTCGGGATCGCGAGCAGGACGGTGAGCGCGGCGAAGATCAGGTGCGTGTGCCAGAGCAAGCCAAGGCTGACTGAGAGGAGGGCCGCGGCCAGGCCCAGGGCGTTGCCGGTCAGGCTGTTAGCGTTCTTCGTAGCTGCCCGGGTCTGGGAGCATGTCGTGCTGCCCTCACGTTTCCTTGATGGTTGCCGCGAAGCGGCCGGGCCCCGTTAGGTCACAGGCGGCAGGTCTCCGACCTGTTCTTTGGTGAGGTTGAGCCGGATGTCGGCGTCGACCCTGGTCACGGCGGTGATGGGGATGGCGACGTTCTTGCGGCCCCACATATGCCCCTCCTTGAGCAGCACGTGGGTCACCTGGTCATCGCCGGGGTTGACCAGGAAACCCCGTATCCGCCCGATCTCGCCGTCGGCGGCGTGGACCCGGTCTCCGGGTCCCACCTGGTCCTCACCCGCCGGGATCACGTCTTCGACGACTATCCTGCGGTGTCCCGGGATGTGGCCGATGTCCATGAACTGGCCGCCGACGTTGGCCAGCGCGTCACCGCTGACGTTGTAGGCAAAGCCGCCGCTGAACAGCCCGACGTCACTCACGTGGTCATCGGCTTGGTCGCCGAGCTGGCGCTCCTCGGCGGGGTCGAGCTTGTCGAGCTCCGCGCGGGTGCAGCGCAGCCTGATCTCGCCGTCGGCGGTCTCGGCCAGGTGTGCCGGGACAAGCCGCCCGGCCTGCTTACTATGCCCCGGCTGGATGACCAGGTGGGTGACCGTCTCGGTGGCCGGGTCGATGATCAGGCGGCGTACCTCGCCGCAGTGGCCATCCGTGCAGCTGGCCCGGGCCCCGATCGTGAACTGCGGTTCTGCGGCCATTGGCCGCCTCCCTTCGTCTTGCCGGACTGTAGCGAGCACCTGCCCGGCATCAAACGCGATGCGGTGTTCTGGATTATCAAGGACCGGCCTGGGTGCCGGCCGGGTGACCTTGGCGAATTTCACGAGCAGTATCGCCGGGCCTTCCTAGCTGCGCTCCGCCGTGCGGCCTGCTCTGTCGCTTGGCTATGACGGCGGTGCTCCATAGCAGTGCAACCCGTCAATGGTCCCGTTGGGGTTGAAGGTGATGGCGACCACACCGGGCCCGTTGGCCCAGGTGACGGGTACCTGTTCGTTGTCGAATTGGCCGGTCCGGGCAGAGGCCGGCGCGCCGTGGGTACGGTAGGTCCCCAGCGCATCCTGGCAGGCGGCCCATGCCTTGGGCAGGGGCACTGCCTGGGCGGCTTTGATCATCGCCGGGTCGAACTTGGCTTGCACTGCGGTGAAGTTCCCAGCTGTCAGGTCAGCCATGACCTGGTCTGCCTGGGAAGCAAACGGGCCCGGAGATGCCGCCGAGGTCCCTGCTGCGCTGCTGCTGCAGGCCGTCAGCACGCACGCCGCGGCCAGCGGTCCCAGTGCTGCCGCCCAGCGCCTCATGGCCCTCCTGCACATAACACGGCTCATACCTGACGCGGCAGCTGTGAGCTGGACGATCGAATCTGCGAAGACGGCTGCGGGCTGTGCCCGGCCTGCGGGTAGCCCTGCGGCCTGAAGAACGCGCCGGAGGCCGGGCGCCACAACAGCCACACCGCGGCCAGGCCGGCCAGCCAGCTCAGCACAGCAACGAGCCAGCTGAGCACCGTCGGAGCCGACCCCACCCGGATCGGCGGCGTAATGAAGACGTTAATCATATCCAGCGTCGCCACGCCGAACAGCACTGTGGACACGATGCGCGCCCAGTTCCGGCCCCGGCCGTTCGCCCGGGCCATCCACAGCCACACGGCGGGCACCACGAGGCCGCCCACGACCGCCACCGTGATGATGAGCGGTCTCCAGTGGCTGATCTGGGCCGCGGTGAGGTTGTGGTCGTTCCATCGCAGGTGGTAGCCGTTGATATCGCCGATGGAGGCCAGCGTGATGATCAGCGGCACGGCGCTGAGCGCGGCGCCGGCGTACATGAGCTTGACTGCGGTCCGTACCGGCGCGGGAACAGCAGGCCGCGGCGGCTCGCCCAGCTGGCCGCCGGACGGGTAAGGCTGGTACATAGTGACCTCTGCCAGATAATGACGACTGCTAGCGGGCCTGCGGAGCAGGCGCAGTCCTGTCCTAACCGATTACGATTAAGGGCGGCTTAACTGTCCCTGGACATTGGGGACATCGATGCCGCAGGCTGGTCAGGTTGCCGAGGCCATGCAGGCGGCCAGGATGTAGTCGGGGCGGCGGCCCGGGTTTGCTGCGGGCCAGACCTGGATTCGGTTATTTCAGCTGTCTGGATGCGTCTCACTCACCCGCGTGCCGAACTGCGCGTTCTCAATCTTGGGCTTGAAGAACGCGGTGGAGGCCGGGCGCCACAGCAGCCATACCGCGGCCAGGCCGGTCAGCCACAACAGCACGGGGACGATCAGGCCGAGTACCGCCGCGCCGGCCACGGAATGGATCACCGAGTACACGTGTCCTCCGACGCCAAAATGAGCCACGTAGCCGCCTGGATTGCGGGCCTGGAGCTGATCAGCTCCAGCGTGCCCAGGCCTAGCAGCACCGTGGACACGATCCGCGCCCAGGCCCAGCAGCACCGTGGACACGATCCGCGCCCAGGCCCAGCAGCACCGTGGACACGATCCGCGCCCAGTTCTGGCCCTGGCCAGCCGCCCGGGCCATCCACAGCCACGCGGCGATCACCGCCAGGCCGAAAGCCATCGCCAGGATGATGAGCGTGTTCACGTCGCTGACCTGGGCCGCGGTCAGGCCCGGGTGCGCCGTGCCGAGCGCGGCCCTGACGGCGGGGATCAGGGCCAGCGCGATGATCACGGTGACGGTGCTGACCGCGGCGCCGGCGTACATGAGCGTGACCGCGGTCCGCACCGGCGCGGGAGCAGCGGGCCGCGGCGGCCCGGCCGGCTGGCCGGCGGACAGGTAAGGCTGGTACATGGTGACCTCGTCCTTCGGGGTGCTCGGGGTTACAACTGTTATCCGCGACCGGTGCGCGGCGTGTTCACGGCCACCGCTGGCCCGGCACGGCGCAGCCAGCTGGGCAGTCAGGCTCCTACGACATGCCAGCTGCCGGGGCGCGGTGGATCGCCAGGTGGTTGAGGAAGGTGATCATACGGGTCCAGAACTGCTCGGTGGCCAGCGCGTCGGCTTGGGCGCTGCCGCCCAGCTCGTCGAGTTCGGCGGTAGTGAAGAACGGGAAGTACGGGGGAAGCCGAAGTAGTAGTGCCCGGCGCCGGGGTAGTACAGGTTGGCGGCCAGCGAGTGGCCGGCCGAGCCGCGCAGTTCGGCCACGATGGTGCGGGCTGCGGCCGCGGCGTCCCACTGGGGATCCTGGCCGCCGTCGCCCATCAGCAGCGGGAGCCGGATGCGGGTGACCGGGATGGCCGTCCCCGGCGCCAGCGGCCGGCCGCCGAACGTCCAGGCTGCGCCGGGCAGCACGCTGATCCCGGGGGTGATGACCGCGCTGGGTGAGCTGGCTATGACACCGCCGGCCAGGCGTGGCAGGTAGGAGCCGAGCAGCAGGACTGCCTCGGCCCCGGCGGACGCGCCGTACAGGACCACCGGCTGGGCGCGCAGCCAGCCGACGGCGCGGGCGAAGTATTCCAGCGGGATCGAGCACAGGCACTGCGGCAGGCCGGGCTCGTCGAAATAGGCCAGCGCCAGGGCCGGGTAGCCGGCCATCGCCAGCGCCGCGGCGGGGACGGCGTCATAGCCGCCTTCCGAGCCGCCGAGCACGACCACCGCGGGAGCGCCGGGCCGGACCGCGGCCGAGGTGTACAGCAGGGCGTCGAAGCCGTCCCGTCGTACCGTCTGGACGCTGAGGGTGACTTGCCAGCGGCGCTGCAGGGTCGTCGTAGCCCGAACCCGCCCGCCGGTCAGCACGCTCAGCCGGACGGTGAAGCCGGCCGCCGAGGTGAGGAAGCCGGTGGCCTGGCTGGTGCCGGGCGCCGGGTGCAGCGACTACAGCAGCCCGGCGGCGTCGGCCACATGGTAGCTGCCCGAGACCGGCACCCCGGTGGCCAGGTTCAGCGTGCCCGTGGCGCTGGCCCGGAATGCCGCCGCCGAGATCCACGGCTGCCCGTGCCGGTCCAGCGCCCGGGCCTGCACCGTGACCAGGCCCGCCGGCGGCAGCCCGCTGACGCTGACGTGCACCGGGTCCACCAGCGCGGCCGCGGGCCCGCATCCAGCCGCACCGGCGGCGCACCCGGCGGCCCGCCGCCGCATCCCGCGGCCGCCAGCACCAGCACGGCACCCGCCAGCCCCCGGGCCCGGTACCGCGATCTTCCCATGGCCTAGAACCTGGCCTGTGCGCGATGGGACCTGGAGCCCGCCCGGACCGGCGGCGCTGTGCAGGGCGCGGACTGTGGCGCCAGTCTCAGCCTGCCCGATGCCGGGATGGCCGTGGCAGGAGCCTGACAGGTCAGCCTGCTGTGCCCATGGCTCTGCCCAGGCAGCCAGCAGACCAGCGGACACGCGGGACCGCGGTTCACAGCCCTCGGTCACGACAACGCCGCCCTGGCCGGGCTGACCCGCCCGGTGAAGAACGCGCTGGAGGCCGGGCGCCACAGCAGCCACACTGCGGCCAGGCCGGCCAGCCACAGCAGCACGGGGACGATCAGGCCGAGCACCGTCGCGCCGACCACCGAATGGATCACCGGGTACACGCGGCCCCCGACGGTAAAATGAGCCAGATAGCCGCCTGGATACTGCGGCCTGACCCTGATCAGCTCCAGCGTCGCCAGGCCGAACAGCACCGTGCACAGGATCCGCGCCCAGTTCTTGCCCCGGCCGTTCACCCGCGCCATCCACAGCCACGCGGCGATCACGGCCAGGCCGAAGACCATCGCCAGCGTAATGAGCGTGTTCACGTCGCTGACCTGGGCCGCGGTCAGGCTCGGATGCGCCGTGCGGAGCGCGGCCTTGATGGCGGGGATCAGGGCCAGCGCGATGATCACGGTGACGGTGCTGATGGCCGCGCCGGCGTACATGAGCGTGACCGCGGTCCGCACCGGCGCGGGAGCAGCAGGACGCAGCGGCCCGGCCGGCTGGCCGCTGGGCCGGTAGGACTGGGACATGGTGACCTCTTTCTGCGAGGGAGCCTGCCGGGAGCGGGAGGCTACACCTGTTATCCGCAACCGGCGCCAAACATGTTCACGGTCACCGCCGAACCCCAGGTCATCCCGCATGCGGTCCTGCCCGCTGCCTGACCATACAAGCCACGGTCAACCTGTGACTGCCGGAACCCGGGTCTGGTCGTAGCTGGCACCTTGAAAGAATCAGGCCATCGTGGCCGCCCGTAGGCGGGAGACATCCTTCCGGGACGGGGTCAGAATGTCACGGAAGACGACCGGTACAGGCAGGCGGGCACGCCACACGCGAATCCCAGGTTGTCCTCCACGACGACCGGGTGCTCCACCCGCAGCGGTGGGTCAGGACACGCCGGACGGTCACCGCCGTCCTCGTGGGCCTGGGGCATCCTCGTCGCACTCGGCCTTGCGTTCTGGGCAGCCGCCGCGGTGCGAGGGATCTCACTCTGACGAGTCGGCTCAGCCAGCTCCAGGTCCGTTGTCCACGGCTGCCTAACCGGCCGGATGTCAGGTCAGGCGCCAGGCGCGGTAGGAGGTGAGGCCGGCCGGGAGCTGGGCATTGAACAGCAGCTGCCCGGACGGGCTGAACTCGGAGATGTAGGGCAGGGCGCCCAAAAGGACCCCGCTACAGCGACTGGGCGATGACCGCCACCACCACCGGTGGGCAGTACCTGCTGATCCGGCGGCTGATCTCCCGCCCGGACCAGCTCATGTTCCACCTGCGCTGGGCACCGCCGGGCCGGCCCGCGACCATGACGTATTTCATCACCATCGCCGGGCGCCGCTGGCCGGCAGAAGAACCTTCAGAACCGGAAAGGACGTGCTCGGATGGGACCAGTGCCAGGCCCGCGCCTGGAGCGGGATCTGCCGGCACACCGCCCTGTCAGCCCTGGCCCAGCTCCGGGCCGCCGCCATCCGCAATACGATCGCCGGCCGCATCGATCTCCCCGCCGCCATCCGCAACCAGCACCACGACGACAGCACGCAGGCCGGCGACGGTGATGCCGGCGACGCTGACCTGCAGATCCCCCTCGGCGACGCGCCCGTCCCCGACCACGGCGGGCAGACCTGCCCGGCCCGCATCGCACCCATCAAACTATCAATCGCCGAGACCACCCGGCTCGCCAGCCTCGCCAGGCGGTACGCCGCCAGGCTGATCAGCCGCGCCCGCCTCGCCTTCGCGCTGCGCTGGTCGCTGCGGCGACGGCTGCACCAGGCCATCGCCAGGTGGCATCACTACAGCGCCCGGCTCCTCCTCGCCGGAACAGCAGGGTAGCCAGCCCGCCACCGGAAGGAGATGACGGAATGCAACCCCAGCAGGCAGTCAGGGCATCACGCTGAGCGGCAGCGCAGCGACGCACCGTGAAACTGCGACTCCAGGCCTATGGGAGGATCCTTGGCGGCGCGGGCATAAGTACTGCCTACGCGAAGGGAAGAGGATGGAACAAGAAGAAGAGCAGTGGCTTCTGTCTCTGACAGAATTTCGTCATGCAGGCACCGTCTGGGCAAGGGTAGCTCCGGTCGTGCCTGCAGGCCGTGCAGCAGCAATCCGTATCGAGCTGCCGGCTGGCAGCCAGATGGTGCCGCTCAAGCGAGCGAGGCATTTCGCTGAGGCAATCCTGGCCGCTGTCAAAGCAGCAGAAGAAGCCAAACAGCACAACGGGTGACAAGCCACGACAAGGACGGAGGTAACGCAGCGTAACCACGCCCAGCAGACGATGCGTCACGCTGAGCGGCAGCGCGACCACGCGACGGAAAACCGCGACTGTACTACAGGCGTGGTAATGATCAAGATCCGCTTCCTCCGGCCTGGTACGGATGCCTTGCTTGAGACAGGCAGGATCTGACCGGTGTGCTGGGGCCGGTGACCCGCGACCAGCGCCTGGGGCATGACCCATTGCGCCGAGATCCGGGCACCGGCGCCAGCCGCCATTACCGGTTGCCGGCGAGACGCCGACCACGTGCGCGGGAATCAGCGCTCGTGCCGGTATGGGTGGTCGTGTCCTGAGCCACCCGCAGGAGCAACCCCTCACCACGGCAAGAGCCGCCGAGCTCTGGGCAAGACCGGGGCCTGTGGGCAGCTGGGGTCACGAACTGCAACCGAAGGCCGCCGGGTCTGTCGGTCGCGACCAGGCCATCAGCACTGCCCGCGGGAAGAACCGCGCCTCGGCGCAGACGAGCGGTTCCCCGCCCAGTTGTACCTGCCATCTGCCGTTTCCGGCCCTGGCGAACAGCCCGATCGAGGCACCATCCTGGAAACCCACCGAGACCTTGAATGAAGCCGTGCTGGACGGCGCGAAGTAGGCCTCAGCCCAGTATGTGCCCGTAGCCGGATCGTAGGTGTAGTAGATGCGCCAAGGTCTGGTGCCCGCCACATCAGAGAGCGATATCCCTCGATAGTCCACATAGGTCGCGGTCAGCTCATTACGCACTCCCCGGCTGACGGCCAGATTGCGGACGCCGCCAGGCCCAGTTGACGCAGAAGCGGATGCCGCACCGGGCGAGACGGCGGTGGTGGCTGCAGGGGTAGCTGACCGGCCGCGGCCCGAGGCAGCAGGGCCGACCGTCGAGTTCGCGGTGCACCCGGCCACTGCGACTGTGGCCAGCAAGCCGAGCCAGCCCAGCATCCGTCGACTAGCCATGATCGTACGCACGCTGCCTCCAAAACCCCCGGCTAACATGTAGACGCCGTAAACTGCCTGCGAGTTGCGCCGACCTGGACAAAGAGCCCGTTACCGGCGGCAGCTGGCGCGACTTCGCCGATGCCTCTGACACGCGCCATGGCGGCGTGCGCCGCCGACCGTCCTACCGGCTTACGGCGCGAGCGCCATCCGCCCATATGCGGCGCCCGCGATCGTGACCGCCGCCCCCGCCGTGTTCGTGGCCGTCACGATCGGCGTCACCGTGCCGTCCTGCGGGCCGCCATAGGACAGGTCATAGGCCTGCTTGCTGTCCGGCGTGATGACGATCTGGTCGGGGTTCCGGGCCACCGTGATCGGCGGACCGGCCGTGCCGGTCGCGACCGAAATCGGCGTCACCGTACCCTCCACGTCGGCCGCGTACAACGTCTTGCCGTCTGGTGTGATGGCCAGGACGGCGGGCGCCGGGCCGACCGTGATCGGCGACAGGGCCGTATTGGTGGCGACCGTGATCGGCGTCACCCTGCGGGCGGGGCCGCCGACGTCGAGCACGTACAGGGTCTTCCCGTCCGGCGTGACCGCCATCGACGAGGGTGCCGTGGGGACCGCGATCGGCGCCCCGGCCGTGCCGGTGGCCGCAGAGATCGGCGTCACCCAGCCGGGCCCGTGGTAGTTGCCGGCACTGGCCACGTACAGCGTCTTCCCGTCCGGAGTGACCGCCATGGCCACGGGTCCGGGTTTGACCGTGATCGGCGGGCCCGCCATCCGGGCCACGGTCGAGATCGCCCGCACCCAGCCGGACCTGTCGCTGGCGATGTAGACGGTCCTCCCGTTCGGGGTTCTGATGATCGCATCGGCCTCCCCGGTCTCGATCGGCAGCCCGACGGCACCGGTGCCGGCCGAGACGGGGGTGACCGCCCCCCGGGACTCGTCTGGCCGGGGTACTGCGCGGTGACCCGCAAGGTGGGCGGAACCGACATGGCCGCTGCGGGCGCCTGCCGGGAGCCGGTGTGAAGGTGCGGGACGGCCACCCCGGCGGCCACGATCACGGCCGCCAAAGCCGCCAAAGCGACGGCCGCCCGGACCCGGCGACGCCGGCGCAGCCGGATGCCCGCCGCGACCGAACTGGCCACGATCGGTCCGGCCGGGGGCTCGTCGGCCACGGCCCGCTCCAGCAGTGCCCGCAGCGACGTCTCATCCATTTCTGCTGTCCCTCTTCTTCTGCGGGCCGGTCTGAGTACCGTCCTCTTCCAGAACCGCCCGCAGTTTGTCCAGACCCCTGGCGCTCTGGCTCTTCACGTTTCCGGCCGAGCAGCCGAGCAAGTCCGCGACCTGCTTGACATATGCCGATATCGGAATACGATCGGCCCGTGGCCCGCTCTTCCACGACGTCGGATGTCTTCAACGCCATTGCCGAGGGGCACCGTCGCGAAGTCCTGGACGTGCTGATCACAGGCGAGAAGCCTGTCGGGGCGATCGTGAACGAACTCTCGGTGTCCCAGCCTCAGGTTTCCAAACACCTGCGGGTCCTTAGCGAGGTGGGACTCGTCACCTGCCGGGCGGACGGACGTCGTCGGCTGTACCGCCTGGAACCAGCGCGCCTCCGGCCGCTTCAGGAGTGGCTGGCCAAGTACGAGCAGCCATGGAATGACCGAATGGATCGGATGAGCGACTACCTCAAAGAGCTACAGCAACAAGGAGAGCGCCAGTGACACCTAATCGGCACGGATCGGCACACATCGAGTTCCCGAACGATCTCGAGATCGTCCTCACCCGAGAGTTCGACGCTCCGATCCAACTCGTCTTCGACGTCTTGACGAAGCCGGAGCATGTGACCAAATGGTTCGCTCCATTTGGGGAGGAGATGAAGGTCTGCTCGATCGACCTGCGGGTCGGAGGGGACTACCACATCGTCTTCGTGACCGACGACGGGAAGGAGTGCTCGTTTCGCGGAACCTACGTGGAGGTCGAGCCGCCGACCCGGACCGTCGAAACGTGGCTGTTCGACGGGTGGCTAGGTGTGGAGGCCGTCGAGTCCACCGAACTGCATGAAGCTCACGGAGTGACGAAGCTGACACAGAGGCTGGCGTTCCGCGACAAGGCTGGCCGTGATCACATGAATAAGACCGATGGCTTCGAAGCGAGCTACGACAACGTGGAAGATCTCTTGAGGTCACTGCTCGATCCAAAGGGAGCTGTCTCTGGGTAATCGCGGCGAGCCAGACTTCAATGCCTGGTTCACGTAGGGGGCTATCGGGCACCCAGCATCCAGCCTCCGCGGACTGGCTCATCGGCCGCGCCGGGACATGGGGCTGCGGGTCGTTCGCTGATGCTGGCCGGGTTAATGCCGGCGAACAGGGTAGCGGTGTCCGGTGCGGACGAACGGCTGCAGGACAGCAGGGGAACCCGGAAGGGCGCTGCCCCGGCGAGCGCCTGGCGGAGCCGATGGCGGCAATGGCGGGGCTGGCTGCTGTTCCTGGGCAAGCCGCTGCGCCGCGGCATCGTGATCTTCGTCGTGCTGCTGGTTATCGAGTACCTGGTGGTGCCCGAGCTCGTCGGGGCGAGCAAGGACCTGTATCTGCTCGGCAAGGTGAACGCTGCCTGGCTGGCCACGGGCGTGCTGCTGGAAGGCGCCAGCCTGCAGCAGCCGTACCCACCGAGCCCCGACCCTGGCTGCGGGAGGCCCAGACTACGAAGCGCTGCCGTGGAGGATCTTTAGTGGCAGCTGAGCTTGGGGTTCGCGCCTATGTAGTTGAGTGGTCCGGCGAGGATGGTGATCGCGATGGTGCCCGCTCCGGCGCAATTCGCCGACGATGGGCTGTAATAGTGCCGCTGCCCGGCGGCGATCGCTCCGATGAGCAGCCAGATCAACAGGATGACCGAGCCCAGACGCATAGCTACCTCCGATTGCCTGCCGTACCCCGCTACCCCGCCAGACCGCAGCGAACCCGAAAAACTAAGAGTCCTCTGTCCCGCACATCCCATCCGGCCTCGGCCCCTGAGGAGCTGCTCAGCGACCATGAGCGGCAGCCGCGTCAGGTGCTGTGGCACAAGGCGGCGGGCGATCTGCTAGTTGCTCGCGCCTTCTGCCCGCAGGCCGAGGGCCCGGCGTTCTCGCGTGGTCAGGTCGCCTGGCCAGATGGGGTCAACGGGCCGAGGAGCCGGCAGGGTGCCCGGCAAACCAGGTTATTTCTTGAAGGCGTCCTTGACCTTCTCGCCTGCCTGCTTCATATTGCCTTTCACCTGGTCGGCTTGGCCTTCGCCTTCCAGGTACGGATCGTCGAGAGCCTTGCCGGTCTCCTTCTTGATCCTGCCCTTGGCCGCCTGCGCCTTGTCCTTTGCCTTGTCTGTAGCACTCACGGCTACTCCTTTCTGTCAATGAACATCGGCTTCGGAGGCACCTGCCCACGCGAAATCGGTCATAACATCCCAGTCCCAACAGGATTCATCCTTTCCACGGCCAGGTCGTGTGCTCTGGCCCGCTTTTCGTAACTCGGGTGGCCGACGTGGCGCGTGGTGTCGTGGTCACGGCTTGTGGTCAGGGCCGGGCGTGCGATCTGCCGGCTCCTCAGCGATCTCGGCTGCGAGGTCAACAGCACGGCCACCGATGCCAAACATGCAGGAGGGCGCTGGGTCATCTTCCCCGGCGACTGGTCGACTATGGTCCGGCAGCACCGGCAGTGTTGAGACTCGTGGGCATGGCGCCGGGTGGCCACGCGGCCGCGGAGACTAACATCGGCTGCGGACCCGTCGTAAGCAGGGTGTGAGATCCAACCAGTGGAGGTGCCAGATGGCCGAGCTCCCACCGCCCCCAGAGGGCATTGTGCTGGCCCACTTCATCGTCTCGGACGATGTCGAGCGCTCTCGGCGCTTCTACACCGAGGTACTCGGCGGCAGGGTGGCCTTCTCCGGTCCCGGAGGGCTGACCTATGTCGCGCTATCCAACAGCTGGATCATCATCAATGTCGGCGGAGGCCCGACCGACGACAAGCCGGCGGTCACCCTGGAGGCGCCGCGCGATCCCGACCGGGTCAGCAGCTTCCTTAATATCCGGGTCAAGGACATCGAGGCCGTGTACGCCGAGTGGAGCGCCCGGGGTGCTCACTTCCTGACGCCGCCGAAACGGCACCAGTACGAGATCCGTTGCTACCTCCGCGATCCCGACGGTCATCTGATCGAAGTGGGGCAAACCACGGACCCAGAGGGGGACTGGTCGCCCGCACGCTGGCCATCGAGCTGAGCCTCGATCCACCGCGCAACATAGCGGTTCAACCTGGTATCCCGACGCGAAAGGTTCCCTCTGAACTGGGACGATGGGAGTTCCCGAAGTTACGCAGGCGTGAAGGCAGGGTGCAGGCTCCGCGGCCTGCTTCCCTTACTGTGGGAACCTCCTTGGGCGGCGCTGCTATGGGTCGGGGAAGCATGGTCCCACTCCGTCAGGTCTCCACCCTTGTGGTTAGTCCTGTTACGCTGAGGAGGTTTCGGTCATGACCACCGCGATCATCGGCACTGGAGGGCTCGGGTCGGTCATCGCCCGCCATCTCGCCTCAGGCGGCGAGACCGTGCGGCTCTCGAGCGCCGACAATGAGTCGGCACGAAAGCTGGGTGCACAGATCGGCCGTGCTGCGGTCGTCGCCGTCGACAACCGCGACGCATTGCAGGGCGCCGATGCCGTGATCCTCGCACTGAGGTTTACCGTACTGAAGGGCGTCATAGACGAGATCGTCGGCCCGCTGACCGACAAGCTCGTGGTCGTTCCGAGCAACCCGCTCACCATCGACGCACGAGGTAACGTCTCATGTGTGCTGCCGAAAGGGCAATCCTCTGGGAAGGCCGTGGCCGGGTGGTTGCCGAAGGGGGCGCGCTTGGCCATGGCGTTCGGAACCCTGCCGGCCGATCACTTCGAGTCCTCTAGCAACCGGTCACCGGAGCCGGCAGTCCTCTTCTACGCGACCGACGACGACCGTGCTGGCGAGGACGTCGAGCGGTTGATCCGAACGGCCGGCTTCGAGCCGGTGAAGGTCGGCGGGATCGAACAGTCGGGTCGACTCGAGGTGGGCGGCGACCTTCACGATCTCATAGTCGGCCCCGCAGAGGCGCGGTCATTGATCGGCGGGGCACCCCCGGGAGACCGGTCTCCTGGATGATCCGGTAGCCGTACCTGCGGCCCTCGCTCACCGCCGCCAGCACAGCGAGCATCGCGGGAGTCCGTGGCAGCCGCGCACACCTATCAGGCGGTCAACTCCTTGCCGTAATCATCACCCAACTGAATATCAGATCCGCCATAAGACCCCGGAACAACCAACGAACCAGGAAGCTGCGAATCGCCGTCATCCCCGGCGGAAACCAGGGTGAGCACATAATCCGCAGACCTAGGAACCGTCACCGACCAGGACCCCGCGCACAAGCCGTATCCAGTCTCCCCAGGACCCGACCCCGGAGCGTCCGCCACCGTCGTATTCGTGAACGCCACGACGGCAACCGTGGTGCTATCCCCCGCCTTAACCTGCACCTGCCAGCTTCCCGACTCGAAACTGGCGCACGCGTTCCCGTAATAGTCGCTCGCCTGGAAGCTGTCATCAGCGAACGTCCCCGCCAACCTCACCCCCGACGGCGGCGAACTGGAAGTAGCAGAACCAGCCGAACACGCGGCCAGCAGCACACAGCACACCAGCAGCAGCCCGAAACGCCTACTCATCGCCGGTGCCCTCGGTCCAGCCGCGAATCGATCTCCGTCCCGTCCGCCCCGGGGTCTTCCGCCCGCATCCGGAGGTACTCCTGCTCTTCCGCTCTGGCATCTCAGGGTACTTCCGCCCTTCCGGTCCATGGTCGCGCCTGCATGCTGATGGTAGAAGTCCCCCCGCCTCGCGGTGGGAGTGTCGGGATACGTCAGCAGACTGCACACAACTAGGGCATTGCACGGCTCAGCTCAGGATCTCGAACGGGACCAGGCTGCCACAACTGCATCGGTGCTTCGCGCCGCCACCGCTTGTCCTGGCGGCAGCGCTTGAGCTTGCGGCCGCCACGCCTTCTATACACACTCGAATTCCGGCGTCCACACTTTGCGATTGAAGTGTGTATATTAGCTGCATGTTAGCCGTGATGTACACACTTGCACCGGGAGGACTTCGTGAGGATGAACATCTACCTGCCTGATGACCTAGCTGCCGACATCAAGGCCGAGCTAGGCGAGACCAACATCTCAAGCATCGCGCAGTACGCGCTCCGGGCCGAGCTAGCACGCGCCCGGGGGCTCCAGAAGGCTCTGGTCGACGAGGGAGGCTTCCAGCGCGTCGAAGCCGTGGACGGCGACGAGGACGTCGCGTTTCGGGGCCGCAAGATCGGCTGCGACTACGACCAACGCCTGACTGCCTACCTCACCCCGAAGGGCAATATCGCGGTAGTCGCCAAGAGCGGAGACCTGCTGGACGTCTACGACGAGTGCCAGGCCTTCATCGACGACTACGGGGACAGCGACCGGCCTGGCACGCAGGAGATGGTGCGCGAGGTGGCTAAGGCGCTGGGCGTGAAGTCCGTCCGCGAGCTGGACATCTGACGGACCGTACAGCAAGGGCCGCACCTCGGAGACCACGTGCTGACGAGGAAGAGCCTGGGGTCAGAGAGCGGGCAGAATGTCTGGCATGACGGACAGTCCTGACCGCTGGCATCGGTGGCTGCTGAATGTGCGGTTTGGCGGCGACGCTGAAGCCCGCGGGCAAGTCCTTACGCAGCGGTTGTATCCAGTCCGCGACAAGGTGCTCGACAAGGCGCAGTTGCAGCCAGGCGACACGCTGCTCGACGTGGGCGCCGGTGACGGTCTGATCGCCTTCGGAGCGCTAGAACGGCTCGGGCCGCTGGGACGAGTGATCTTCTCCGACATCTCCCAGGACCTGCTGGACCACTGCCGCAAGGCCGCGATGGCAGAGGGGTTGCTGGACCGGTGCTCATTCGTCCTGGCCCCGGCCGACCACCTGAACGGCGTGCCGACTGCCTCGGTGGATGCCGTCACCACCAGGTCAGTCCTGATCTATGTGGAGGACAAGGCAGCGGCGTTGCGTGAGTTCTGCCGGGTGCTCAGGCCCGGCGGGCGGATCAGCTTGGCCGAGCCGATCAACCGCCTGATGGGCTGGGATGATCGCAGCCGGTTCTACGGCTATGACATCCGCCCCGTGATGGCACTGGGGGAGAAGGTCGACGCCGTCTATGAGTCGATCCAGCCGCACGGCAAAGATCCGATGGGCGACTTTGACGAGCGTGACCTGGTCCGCCACGCCGAGGGCGCCGGATTCCCGGTGATCGACCTCGAACTGCGAGTCACCGTGAAGAACGCGAAGCAGCCGATGCCCTGGGAACGATTCCTGCTCATGGCAGGCAATCCGCTCATCCCGCCTTTTGGCGAGGCCATGGACCGCGCTCTCAGCCCCGGGGAGATCGCCGAATTCACCGCGCATCTCAAGCCGCTGGTCGAGTCCGGAGCTGGGCAGGAGCGCCTGGTGATGGCCTATCTGACAGCCACGAGGCAATAGGCCCGCGTGCGCCCGGATCAGCCTTGGAGAGGCCCGCTGCGCGACTCGTGCAAGACTCGATCCTGGAGGGTCATTGGGCCTAGGAGGAGCGCATGGAAGTCCGTGGCTATGGCAACAACCTGTACCTGATCACGGAAGGCGGACCACAGGGCTGGCAAGCCCTCGTCCGCAACGGCCCCACATGGGCAGACACGGGCTACTACGGTGCCACCGCCGACGACGTACTCGGGAAGCTACGGAGAGACGGCAAGATCCCGTAAGGGCGGATCAGTGGTGCGCGAGCCTCCAGAGCCTGTCTCACCGAGTCGCGCTGAGCTGGGGGAGCTGACCGGCAAGCCGGTGCTGCTGGCCATCGGGGACGGGAAGCGTGGCCCGCCGCGAGGGCCGCAGGACTAGACGCCCGCCAGGTTGCTGATATCGGTCAGTGAGGCGACGAGGAATGGCACGTGCTCGCCCGAGCCTTCGCGGGGTGTGCTAACGCCCGTGCGATCCAGGCACTGACTGGCAGGCCGAGACAAGAGTGGGTGTGGCACGCAGCGCCGCCGCGGCGCCGCAGCCGTGCGCGGCGGAATTGCTAATGCCCATGAACACCAAGAGCGCCACCAGGGCTAGGAAGAGCGGGACGGCTATGACCGCGCGTAGCCTGCCAGTCAGTCCGAGGTCCGGCCGAGTCCATCGGAGGCGGCAGCTCTCCGGGCGCAGCGACTCCGTTCGCGGTGCTCCGTCATCGCGGGTCAGTCTGGTGAAGATCGCGAACATCGACCTGAGGCTGGGCTCGCAGCCTTCCAGGTCGGTCTCTATCCTGTCGAGAACCTGCTGTTGGCCCGCTGGCAAACTCACCACGCCCCCCTGCCCCGAAAAGATCCAGGGAAACGGTTCGTGGCTGGGTAGCCGGTCACGCGCCCGGCTATCCAAGCCGGTCCGGAATCGCTGCCGTGAGTTCGGCCGGCAGCCCGCCGGGTAATGGTGTCATGTGACTAACCTCGCGACATCGCTGGGCGCGGTCCGCCGCGCATACCACGAGGAGCTCGGCCCCGGCCAGCAGTCGGCGCTGCTCAGTTGGCTGGCTTTCACCGGGACCTTTGCCGGGCTGCGGGCGCTCACCTACAGCATCCGGGCCGGCAAGGGACCATTCGGGAACATCAGCGTGGGCGGCGAGCACCTGCATCACTACATGTGGGGCATCGGCCTGTTGTCTGG
The DNA here is from genome assembly GCA_963808615.1 of uncultured Actinomycetota bacterium. Classification (GTDB taxonomy): domain Bacteria; phylum Actinomycetota; class Actinomycetes; order Streptosporangiales; family Streptosporangiaceae; genus Palsa-504. The sequence continues at coordinate 32,316 of CAWEGV010000012.1, read as the reverse complement.
CGTCGGCGCAGTCGCCGTCCGGGGCGAGGAGCAGCACCGCCGTCACCCGGCGGTCGCCGTCAGCTACGGCGCCGGGCTGGCGCTGATCGTCGATGAATTCGCCCTGCTGCTGGACCTGAGGGATGTGTACTGGGCCAGGCAGGGCCGGATCTCGATCGACATCGGGGTCGGCGGCATCGCCGCTGCCGGTTCGTACTTCGCGGCGCTGCCGGTACTGCGCAGGCTGCAACGGGAGCGGAAGCAGAAAGCAGGCGCGCCTGAGCCGCCTGCCCCCGAGGCGGTGTCCCAGCCTGGGGCCGGTCATAGCAGCGCCTGATCCGTTCTGCCCCGTTGCCGAGGTCACGCCCGGTTATGCCGGCGGATCGTCCGGCCTGGTCACAGCAGGTGATTGGCGGGACGGGTTCATGTTGTCGTTCGGATGTTTGTTGCGACCGGCAGGCCCGATACGATCGGTCCGGCTGACCCGGCCGCCGGGTACAACCCGGGGCAGCATTCGCGAGCCACAGGATGAACATGGACCACGATCCCGTCCCCGGCGACCACCCTGAGACCGGACACATATCGACCGGGGCGCTCCCGCCCGATACTGACGTGCAGGCGCTCATCTCGGTCGGCTATGAACGCTATCGCCATCTCGGCGACGGGGCGGTCGCCGACTATATTCCTGCTCTGGCAGCGGCGTCACCCAGCGCCTTCGGCGTCTGCGTTGCCGGGGTTGGCGGGCGGCTGTTCTCGGCTGGCGACGCTGACCAGGAGTTCGCCATCGAGAGCATCTCCAAGCTCTTTGTCTTGGCCCTGGTTTGTCACACCCTCGGGCATGATCAGGCGCGCCGGAAGCTAGGTGTCAACAGCACTGGGCTGCCCTTCAACTCGGTGATGGCCATTGAGCTCAACACCGATCGCACGATGAACCCGCTGGTCAATGCCGGTGCCATTGCCACTACGAGCCTGGTACCGGGCACGACTGCTGAGGAGAAATTCGAGAGCATCGTCGCCGCGATGTCGAGATTCGCGGGACGGCGATTGGTGATGGACGGCGAGGTATACGAGTCCGAGGCGGCGACCAACGACCGCAACCGGGGTATCGCCCACCTCCTCGATGGCTATGGCCGCATGTACTGTGACCCCGACCTCGCCACCGACGTTTATACCCGCCAGTGTTCTGTCCGGGTTAGCGCACGGGACCTGGCCGTGATGGGAGCCACCCTGGCGAATGGCGGAGTGAATCCGGTCACCGGCGAGCAGGCCATCGAGACCCGCTACTGCAAGCGGGTGCTGGCCGTGCTGGCCACAGCGGGTCTGTATGAGCAGTCCGGCGAGTGGCTGTACGACGTGGGCCTCCCGGGTAAAAGCGGAGTCGCCGGGGGCATCGTGACGGTGTCGCCGGGCAAGGGGGGCCTCGGCACATTCTCCCCGCCTCTTGATGCCGCAGGCAACAGCGTACGGGGACAGCACATCACCAGGTACCTCTCAGAAGCGCTGGGGCTCAACTTGTTCGCCTCGGCTCCTTTTGCCTGATGACGTCCAGGTTATGGTCGTGCCCAGCCTGGTTGGGACGCGCGCCCTGTAGACTCGCCGTGCCGTGCTAATGGTGATGCTCTGGAGTGCGCCGCGCAGCCGCTCGACGGCGTTCTATCGCATGATGATCGAACGGGGTGACTTCACCGGCGTCCACGAACTTTTTTCGCACGTCGAGGCCGCCGATTGAGGTGAACGCCTCACCTGCAGGGCTGATGGCGCATCCCAGCGGGCAGTTGATGCGGAAGACTGACAGCCTAGCCTTCAGACCTGGGCAAATCGGCAGCGATTTCCCAGATGTGGCCGCCGGGGTCGGTGAAGCTGGCCGTGCGCAGTCCCCAGGGCCGGTTCATCGGGCCGTTGAGCAGCTTCACTCCGCGCCTGACCAGTTCCGCGCATACCGCATCCACGTCATCGACACCGATGGTGAACTGAAAGCGTGAGCCAGCCTCGGGCTCGGCGACTGTGCCCGGGCCGATAAGGTCGCGGGCCGCTGGATGTTGACGAACGAGAGTACGTGAACTCATCGGCACCCGGGGGAACGGAGCCGCGTGGTTGCGGTTAAAGGGCCCGAAATCTGCGTTGGCGGCCCTGACCGCAGCGCCCTGGTCGGCTTGAAGAACGCGCTGGAGGCCGGGCGCCAGAGCAGCCACACCGCGGCCAGCCCGGTCAGCCAGTCCAGCGCTTCGAAGAACACGGTGCCGCCGCCAGTTTTGCCGATCACCCCGAGCGTCGACAGCAGCTTCAGCGTGGCCAGGGCGAACAGCACCGTGGACAGGATGCGCGCCCAGTTCTTGCCCTGGCTGGTCGTCCGCGCCATCCACAGCCACAGGGTGATCTCGGCCAGGCCGTAAGCCATCACGACCGCGATGATGAGCGGACGCACGTGGCTGAGTTGGGCCGCGGTGTAGGTGTGCCTGCCCAGTGTCAGGTTGTAGAGCTTGATATCCCAGCTGAAGGCCAGCGTAGCGATGAGCTCCGCGGCGGAGCTGATGGCGCCGGCGTACATGAACTTGCCCGCGGTCCGCACCGGCGCGGGAGCAGGAGGCCGCAGCTCGGCCGGTCGGTCGGCGGGCGGGTCAGGCTGGGACGTGGTGACCTGTGCGACGGCTGTGGCGTAGGTGGCCGGATCGGTGGTGATCGCGGCGACCACCCTGGCGCGGGCCGCGGCCAGCTCGGCAGGCGCGGGCAGCGGCGTCTCCCCCGCCATCTCCCGAAGCAGCTCCATCTCATTCATTGGTCGTGAGCTCCTCATAGGTCGCCCCCGCATCGGTACCGGCCAGGGCCTGGCGGACCTTCGTGCGCGCCCGGTGCATCCGGGACTGCACCGTCCCCACCGGGATGCCCAGTGCCCGAGACACCTCCTGATAGGTCAGCTGCTCCCAGGCAATGAGCAGCAGCACATCCCGGTCACCGGCGCTCAGCGAGGCCAGCGCCGCCTCCAGCAGCGTGCGCATCGCCTGCGCCGTGACATCGGCAGCCACCCGGTCGGCGTGACCAGGAACCGCAGGCTCGGCTGGGGCGGCCGTCCGGATCCGGGCCTGGCGGGCCTGGGCCCTGCGATGCTGGCCGACCAGGTTGGTGGCGATCCCGTACAGCCAGGGCCGGGCATCGGCGTAGCTGAGGTCATACCGGTCCCGCTTGGCGAAGGCGGCCAGGAATGTCTCGGCGACCAGGTTGTCGGCCACCTGGCGGTCAGCACACCGGGCAAGGTAGCGGTAAATGTGCGGGGCGTGCCGGTCAAACAAGACCGCGAACCGCTCCGGATCCCGCCACGAACTCTCAATGACCGCAGCATCATCAGCGTCGGCCGGTTCCCGGCGCCGCCTCATCTGCGACCCTGATTCACGTCCATGCCTTCCGAGTACTCGGGAGACTCCATCTGTTATCCGCAGCCGGGGCCCAACATGTTCACGGTCACCGCTCAGCCCGGCGCCGCCCAGCCAGGCAGTCCACCCTCCTGTGACATGCCGGCTGTGTCAACATCAGCTGGTTCGTGTATTTCCGGGATCCAAGGACCCGACGCACCTGCGTGCGGCCAGGCTTGGCATCGGCCCGGATCCTTCGCCGCATTCACCAGCGGCGGCCATCGCGAATGCGACCGCAGGGGCAGGCGCGGTGGGGGGTTAGCGTCAGCGTCAAATGGGGGGCCTCCCTCATGGCCGGAGGCTGGGCTGCGCCGCCAGACTTGGCTTATGCAACCGGGACACAGGATCAAACCGGCCTCAGCGCCCAGGTACGTGTTCCCGCTGGCCCGCTCGGCCCAGCCCCGGACCAGCCAGGCCGTCCGTCTTGGATAACGGAACTGATCTCGCAGAGAAAGCCGACACCGCCATGTACGAAGACGACGAGGACCGTATTGACGCGGCCGAGCAACTCGCCGAACGCAACCCCCACGCCGCCGCCGAAGCCTTCTCAGCCATCGCCTGCGACCAGGCGGTCGGTGACGAGGTGCGCCTGTCCGCTGCGGAGCTGCTGGCCGACCTGGACCCGCGCGCGGCTGCCCCGGCCTGCCTGGCTATCGCCCGTGACGGGATGGTCGGTGACGAGGTGCGCCTGTCCGCTGCCGAAGTGCTCGCCGGGGCCGACCCGCGGGGCGCCGCTCCGGCGTGCCTGGCCATCGCCTGCGACGGGACGGTCGGTGACGAGGTGCGCCTGTCCGCGGCCGAGCTGCTGGCCGACATCGACCCGCGCGCAGCCGCCCCGGCCTGCCTGGCCATCGCCGACGACGGGTCGGTGGGGGACGAGGTGCGCCTGTCCGCTGCCGAGCACCTCACGGCTCTCGACGCCAGCGCTTGAACCGTCCGTAGTCCACGCGGGTATAAGCGGTTGTGCCGTTGTGCAGATCATGATCACATCGTGCCTTGGGTACTAGTGAACCCTCTGGCACGTAAGGGGACCCGACGTGGACCTTCCGCGGAGCTTTACCATCCGCGAGAGCAGCCATCGCATCCATAACCCGTTCACCAGCGACAAGCTGGCCACCTTGGGCCAGGCGCTGAGCCCGCAGCCGGGAACGCGGATGCTCGACCTGGCCTGCGGAACCGGGGAGATGCTGTGTACCTGGGCCCGCGACCATCAGGTGACCGGGACCGGGATCGATATCAGCACGGCGTTCATCGCCGCCGCCCGTGCCCGGGCCGTCGAGCTGGGCGTGGCTGACCAGGTCCGTTTCGTGCACGGCGACGCATCCGGTCATGTCGCCAGCGAGCCGGTCGGCATCGCCTCGTGCATCGGCGCCACCTGGATCGGGGGCGGCGTACCCGGCACAGTGGAGCTCCTCCGGCAGAGCCTGCGGCCCGGCGGCGTGATGCTGATCGGCGAGCCGTACTGGCGCCAGGAGCCCCCGGACCAGGCCACCGTGGAGGGCTGCCACGCCATCGGCAGTGATGACTTCCTGCCCTTGCCGGAACTGATTGAACGGTTCGGCGACCTGGGCTGGGATGTCGTGGAAATGGTGCTCGCCAGCCAGGACAGCTGGGACCGTTACGCCGCCGCTCAATGGCTCAACATCCGCCGCTGGCTCGACGCCAATCCGGCCGACGAGCTGGCCAGCCAGATGCGTGAGGAACTCACCACCTCGCCCGCACGATACGCCAGGTACCAGCGCGAATACCTCGGCTGGGGTGTCTTCGCCCTGATGAACCGCTTCGATGGCGTCGCCGGGCTCACCGAGTTAAGCAGTTTCGGAGAAGCCGCCGCCGCGGTGGCCTCATAGCATGAGGGTCGTCCCATCAAGACTCGCAGGGGAAGGAAACCTTCCATGAAGGACACGCAGAACCCCGCCAAGGGCACCGCGAGCGGCACGGCATTCGAAGGATTCACCGACGAGGAACGAGCCGCGATGAAGGCGCGCGCCACGGAGCTGAAGGCCTCCGCGCGCCGCGGCCCGCGCGCGGCCAAGGCGGGCGGGGAGAGCGACGTGCTCGCCAGGATCGCCGAGATGCCGGAATCGGATCGCGTCATGGCCGAACGGGTGCATGCCATCGTCAAGGCCAGCGCGCCCGCCCTCTCGCCGAGAACCTGGTACGGGATGCCCGCGTACGCCAAGGACGGCAATGTCCTGTGCTTCTTCCGGAGCGCGGCGAAATTCAAGACGAGGTACGCGACCTTTGGCTTCAGCGACAAGGCGAACCTCGACGAAGGCGGAATGTGGCCGACCGACTTCGCTCTGAAGGAGCTGACCGCCGAGGTGGAGACCAGGATCGGCGCGCTCGTGAAGAAGGCGGTGAGCTGAAGACTGGACCAGCCACTGCCGGTGGCCGCCCAGCCGCCTGCGCTGCACGCGGCCGGCCGCCACGATCTGATCCGCGTGCACGGTGCGCGCGTCAACAACCTCAAGGACGTCAGCGTCGAGATCCCGAAGCGCCGGCTGACCGTGTTCACCGGCGTCTCCGGCTCCGGCAAGAGCTCTCTGGTGTTCGACACGATCGCCGCGGAGTCGCAGCGGCTGATCAACGAGACGTACAGCGCCTTCGTGCAGGGCTTCATGCCCACGCTGGCGCCGCCCGACGCCGACGTACTCGAAGGGCTGACGACCGCGATCATCGTCGACCAGCAGCGGATGGGCGGCGACGTACGCTCCACGGTCGGCACCGCCACCGACGCCAACGCGATGCTGCGCATCCTGTTCAGCCGGCTCGGGCGGCCGCACATCGGCTCGCCCAACGCGTTCTCCTTCAACGTCCCCTCGGTCCGAGCCAGGGGCGCGATCACGGTCGAGCGCGGTGACGGCAAGACGGTGAGAAAGACCTTCACCCGCGCCGGCGGCATGTGTCCGCGCTGCGAAGGGCTGGGCACGGTCTCCGATATCGACCTCACCCAGCTCTTCGACGACTCCAAGTCGCTCTCTGAGGGCGCGATCACCATCCCCGGCTACAAGGCAGGCGGCTGGAACTACCGGCTCTACAGCGAGTCGGGCTTCTTCGACCCGGACAAGCCGGTCCGCACGTACACCAAGGCCGAGATGCACGACTTCCTGTACCGCGAGCCGACCAGGATGAAGATCGCGGGCATCAACATGACCTACGAGGGGCTGATCCCGCGGATCCAGAAGTCGATGCTCGCCAAGGACAAGGAGGCGATGCAGCCGCACATCCGGGCCTTCGTGGAGCGGGCGGTCACCTTCACCGCCTGCCCCGAGTGCGGCGGCACCCGGCTCAGCGAGGCGGCCCGGTCCTCGCGGATCGACGGGATCAACATCGCCGATGCGTGCGCCATGCAGATCAGCGACCTTGCCGAGTGGGTGCGGAGCCTGGATGAACCGTCAGTCGCACCGCTGCTGGCCGCGCTGCAGCAGACCCTCGACTCGTTCGTGGAGATCGGGCTGGGCTACCTCAGCCTCGACCGCCCGTCGGGCACCCTGTCGGGCGGCGAGGCGCAGCGCACCAAGATGATCCGCCACCTCGGCTCCTCGCTCACCGACATCACCTACGTCTTCGACGAGCCCACCATCGGCATGCACCCCCATGACATCCAGCGGATGAACGACCTGCTGCTGCAGCTGCGCGACAAGGGCAACACGGTGCTCGTCGTGGAGCACAAGCCGGAGGCGATCGCGATCGCCGACCATGTGGTCGACCTCGGCCCGCATGCAGGCACCGCGGGCGGCGAGGTGGTGTTCGAGGGTTCCGTCGAGGGGCTGCGGGCCAGCCGTACCCTCACCGGACGGCATCTCGACGACCGGGCCGCCCTCAAGAAGACGGTCCGGCCCCCCGCCGGCGCGCTGGAGATCCGCGGTGCGACCACGCACAACCTGCGCGACGTCGACGTCGACATCCCGCTCGGAGTGCTTGCCGTCATCACCGGCGTGGCCGGCTCCGGCAAGAGCTCGCTCGTGCAGGGCTCAATCTCCGGACGCGCGGGCGTGGTGTCCATCGACCAGGGCGCGATCCGCGGCTCGCGACGGAGCAATCCGGCGACGTACACCGGATTGCTCGATCCGATCCGCACGGCGTTCGCGAAGGCTAACGGCGTGAAACCAGCGCTGTTCAGTGCCAACTCCGAGGGCGCCTGCCCCCAGTGCAACGGCGCCGGCGTCATCTACACCGACCTGGTGATGATGTTCGGCGTCGCCACCACCTGCGAGGAGTGCGAGGGGAAGCGGTTCGAGTCATCGGTGCTTGACTACCACCTCGGCGGCCGGGACATCAGCGAGGTGCTCGCGATGCCGGTGACCGAGGCCCGGGAGTTCTTCGGGACCGGTGAGGCACGCACGCCAGCCGCGCACAGGATCCTCGACCGGCTGGCCGACGTCGGGCTCGGCTACCTCAGCCTCGGACAGCCGCTCACCACGCTGTCCGGCGGCGAGCGGCAGCGGCTGAAGCTGGCCACTCGCATGGCCGAGCAGGGCGGCGTCTACGTCCTCGACGAGCCGACCACCGGATTGCACCTGGCCGACGTCGAGCAGCTGCTCGGCCTGCTGGACCGGCTGGTCGACTCCGGCAAGTCGGTCATCGTCATCGAGCACCACCAGGCGGTGATGGCGCACGCCGACTGGATCATCGACCTCGGCCCCGGCGCCGGTCACGACGGCGGCCGGATTGTCTTCCAGGGCACGCCTGCCGACCTCGTCGCGGCCCGCTCCACCCTCACTGGCGAGCACCTCGCGGCCTACGTCGGCACCTGACCATGCCGGCCGTCACGGGTCAGGCGGGTCCGGCGTTCAGGTAGGCGAGGACGGCCAGGACGCGGCGGTTGTCGTCGTCGGATGGCGGCAGGCCGAGCTTGGCGAAGATGCTCGTGCTGTGCTTGGTGACCGCCTTCTCCGTGATGAACAGGCGCTGCGCGATGGCACTGTTGGAGCGGCCCTCGGCCATCAGCGCGAGTACTTCACGTTCCCGGCCGGTGAGCCGGGTGCCGGGCGGCTGCGCGGAATGCCTGGCCAGCAGCTTCGCGACGACCTCTGGGTCCATGACCGTGCCCCCGCGCGCCACGGTGCGCAGCGCGTCGGTGAACTGCTCATCGGTGAACACGCGGTCCTTGAGCAGGTAGCCGACGCCGCCGGCCTGGTCGGCGAGCAGCTCGCGGGCATACAGCTGCTCGACATGCGCCGACAATATGAGGATGGGCAGCCCCGGCACCTGCCGCCGGGCCTGAAGAGCCGCCCGGAGGCCCTCGTCGGTCTGGGTCGGCGGCAGCCGGACGTCGACGATAGCCACATCCGGCCGCTGGTCGAGAAGCGCGCGCAGCAGGGACGGCCCGTCCGCGACGGCTTCGGCGATCTCGAAGCCGTGCTCCTTGAGCAGGCTGGCCAGGCCCTCCCTCAGCAGGAAGAGGTCTTCGGCGATGACAACGCGCACGGCACCTCGATGACGACGATGGTCGGCCCGCCCAGCGGGCTGCTGATCGCGAGCACGCCGTCGAATGTACCCAGTCGGCGTTCTACGCCCCGAAGCCCGGTGCCATATGCCGGGTCGGCGCCGCCCGTGCCGTCGTCGCTGACCTCGATCTGCAGGCGACCGAACGCGTGCTGAGCCGTGATGTGCACGCTGCGCGCGCCGGCGTGCTTGGTGGCGTTGGCGAGGGCCTCGGCGACCGCGAAGTATGCCGCCGCCGCGACCGGCTCGGGGACTCGTCCCGGCAGATCGATGTCGGCCGTGGTGGGCACCGGGCAGTCCAGCGCGAGCGCCCGGATGGCATCGCCGAGGCCGCGTTCGGCGAGCACCGGAGGATTGATCCCGCGCACCAGGGCGCGCAGCTCGGCCAGGGCCTGCGCCGAATTCTCCCGCGCCTCGGCCACCAGGGCCACGGCGGCGTACGGGTTGGTCAGGATCAGCCGTTCGGCCGCGCGCAACGAGATGCCCAGCGCGACCAGGCGGGCCTGGGCCCCGTCGTGCAGATCGCGTTCCACCCGGCGCAGTTCGGCCGCTGCGGTGTCCACGGCGTCCACCCGGGTCGCGGTCAGCCGCAGCACCCGGCCCACCAGCTCGGAGTTTCGTTCGGCCAGAGCCGAGTGCGCGCCGATGGTGCGCGGTACCAGCCACACCCCGAAGGCCAGCAGCACAAGCCCCATGGACAGATCCACGACGTGCGGCAAGTCGTCGCCGAAGACGAAGGAGTGCAGCGGGTAGCCATCGGTCGTGCCCGAACCCGGCGGCAGCGGGACGTCCCGCCTGATGAGGAGGAACGCGACACCCGCCAGGACGATCAGCGCCACGGGCAGCAGATCCGCCGCCACCGCCGGAGTCAGCAGCGCGATGGCTACCGCGGCGAGCACCACGGTCCAGGTCCAGGGACGGGCGCCCCAGTACACCATGCACACCAGCGTCACCACGGGAAGCAGGGCGGCCCAGCCGGGAGCACCGAAGCGTCGCAAGGAAACATCCAAGAAGCTGTCCACGCCATCCATAGTGATCCACCGGCATGGCATCCGCCATGGACCGGGCTCTACACCTGGGGTAGGCAAACACCTACGACGGGCGCGTCAGACAACCAACGCGCAGTCGCGCGTAGGCCGCGGGAGCTAGTCGGTGGCCGGGGCCGGGAATAGCCTGAGGCCATGCTGGAAGATCGCCAGCCCGCCGGGCCTGAGGAACCACGATCTCCGGCCGGGCCCCCGGACCCTATGGCGCCCGCGGAGGCCGACGCGGCCACGGCCGCAGCGCCGCCACCAGGCCGCGCCCAGGGACGGCTCGGCCGGTTCGTGGCCCACCGGCGTCAGTGGCTGGCGTCGGAGCAGGTACGGGTGCAGGCAGAACTCGACACTCGCCGCCAGCGATCAGGCATGGTGGACGCGGGGTTCTTGGTTCAGGAGCTTGACGCCCGCGTGGGCGGCGGCATCCTGGCGGGCGCGCTCGCTTTCAGGCTCTTCCTGTTCATGGTGCCGGTCGTGTACGTGGTCTTCACGGTTCTGGGCGCGGCATCTCGTGCCATGGGCCACGACCCGGCGCACCTGGCGAACAGCGCCGGGATCACCGGGATCCTCGCGAGCACCGTGGTAAAGGTCGATCAACAGGGTGCGTGGACCCAGGTTCCCTTGGTCCTCGGGGCGATAGTGGCGATGTTCATCACCGCGGGCGCCCTGCTGAAAGCCCTGTACGTCGTGCACTGGCTCATCTGGCGGGTGCCCAGATCCAGGCCCGCCGGGCTTGGTCCGAGGCTGGTCCTGATCGGGATCACCCTCCTGGCGTCGGCTCTGGGCGTCGCTATCAACGACGTGCGCAACGCATCCGGCGCCGCGGGAGCCTTCATCGCGGTCTTCCTGGTCACCGCCCTGTCCTTCGCCGGGTGGTGGTGGGTGTCATGGAAGCTGCCCCATGCGCCCCGTCCAGCACGCGCTCTCATCCCCGGCGCACTGTTCATGGCGGTGGGGCGGCCGTGCTCCAACTTCTGACCACGTACTGGATCGGCCACCTAGTGGCCAGGAAGACCAGCACATACGGGGCAGTGGGCATCGCGCTGGCCGTGCTGTTGTGGGTCTACATACTCGGACGGATCATGGTGGGATCGGCCGGGCCCAATGCGGCCCTGTAGTACCGCCGCGAGAATCGCTGAGCCAGCGTGCCCTGGTGCCCGAAGGCAATGGCCTGCCGCCTGCCACGTCCGGCGGTGATCAGTGAGTAACCAACCCAAGGCGCTCTTTGTTGGCTTGTGCACCCTCGATATCATCCAATCGGTAGACCACGTCCCTGGACCGGACGACAAAATCACCGCCCTCAGGCAGACCATTGCTGGCGGCGGGCCCGCGACCAACGCCGCCGTTACCTACGCCTACCTGGGCGGCATCTCGACTCTCCTCACGTCCGTCGGCAAACATCCGCTTGCCTCGGGAATCCGCGCGGACCTGACTCAAGCGCAGGTAGCACTGGCCGATCTCAGTGCCCGGAGTGAAGAGCCGCCGTCGTTGTCAAGTGTCCTGGTCACTGCGGGCTCCGGCGAACGCGCGGTCGTGTCTGTGAATGCGAGTCACCAGAATTTCTCTGCGCCCGATTACCTGGATCAGCTGGTTGAAGACTGTGCACTGGTCGAAGTGGATGGACATCATCCCGGCGTGGCCGAAGCGGCCTTGAGGATAGCGCGTGAGAACGGCAAGATCACCGTCCTGGACGGTGGCAGCTGGAAGAGCGGCACCGGAGGCCTTCTCGCCGACTGTGACGTAGTTGTATGTTCAAGTAACTTCCATCCTCCTGGCACTGATACACCCGGCCAGGTCCTCGCATTTCTACATGAACATGGCGTCAAATGGTCGGCCATAACTAACGGCAGCAATCCCGTAATCTGGCGCGATCGGTCCGGGGTACATTCACTGGAGGTTCCCGGCGTCCATGCGGTGGACACTCTGGCCGCCGGAGACGTATTTCACGGTGCGCTGGCCTGGATGCTGGCCGCACAGGCTCAAATTGACGGCGGGTCGTTCCGCCGTGCCCTTGCCTTCGCGGCTCATGTGGCCGCCGCTTCGTGCCAGCATTTTGGCAGCAGAGAATGGATGGGGAGCCCGCCCGACGTCACGATTCAGCACGCCAGGGCGCTACCAGCCGGTCCGCGCGGCGAGCCGGCCTGAGTTCACGGTCGCACCAGGTCAGATGATCCGCGGCAAGGCGATCCTGGCCGCATCATGGTGATGAGGGCCTCGCCCGAGGCCGCGACCCGGCGAGGATCGAGGAGAACGGCGATGACCGAGCAGGCGGTCCGGATGGAGCAGTCGGGGCCCGTCACCACCGTGTTCCTGCACCGCCCGGCGCGCCGCAACGCGGTCGACGGCCCCACCGCGGCCCGGCTTGCCGCCGCGTTCCGCGCGTTCGACGCCGATCCCGGCGCCGCGATAGCCGTCCTGCACGGCGAGGGCGGGGTGTTCTGCTCCGGCGCGGACCTGACCGCGATGGGCACCCGGCGCGGTAACCGGGTGGCTCCCGGCGGCGACGGGCCGATGGGGGTCAGCCGGCTGCGGCTGTCCAAGCCGGTCATCGCCGCGGTCGCCGGGTACGCGGTGGCCGGCGGGCTGGAACTGGCCCTGTGGTGCGACCTGCGGATCGCCGATGAGACCGCCGTGTTCGGCGTGTTCTGCCGACGCTGGGGCGTGCCGCTGATCGACGGCGGCACGGTGCGCCTGCCCCGGCTCATCGGGACCAGCCGGGCGATAGACATGATCCTCACCGGGCGCGCGGTCGACGCTCAGGAGGCGGCAGCGATCGGGCTCGCCAATCGCGTCGTGCCGGCCGGCCAGGCCCTGACCGCGGCCCGGGAACTGGCGGCGCAGCTCGCCTCGTTCCCGCAGACCTGCCTGCGCAGCGACCGCGCATCAGTGCTGGACCAGGAGGGACTCGACGAAGCCGCCGCCCTGGCCGCGGAGTTCGCGCACGGGCGCCGGGCGCTCCGGGACGAGGCCGGCGCAGGCGCCGCCCGGTTCGCCGCCGGCGAAGGCCGTCACGGGTCGTTCGGTCCCTGAGCACCGCGTGGGGCCCGGATGCCGGTCCCGGCCAGCCACTTCCGGGCTCCGCGCCGATGTGAGCTAGGTTGCGTGGTAGATGTTCGCGTGTCGTTTCCGATCCACGGCAGCCGCGGTCGCGCTGATCGGCCTGACCCTGGCCGCTACGCAGGCCTGCACCGCGCCGGGTCGTCCCGGGCCGGCCGCCGCACCATCGGCCCCAGGCACGGCTCAGCCCGCCGCGGTCACCCCCATGACCAACATCAGCGCCGGCTGCCCGGGTAACAGCTCAGAAGTCGAGGAGGCGTTCGCCCCGCCCAGCTACATCTATGCGGAGTGGATCGGCTGCGGCGGCATCGGCTTCGCCCGCTCCACCGACTCCGGGCAGCACTTCGGCGCCGCGATGACCGTACCCGGCTCGCGGGGCTCGAGCTGGGATCCGGCCATCACGGTGGCCGCCGACGGGACCGTGTACGCCGCCTTCATGCACGCCCTGTCCCAGGCGTCAGGCCCAGCCCTGTTCCCCGTGGTGGCCGTCTCCCGCGATCACGGTGCCAGCTTCACCCAGGTGCACCAGGACCACCCGCCCGCGGCAGGAAACTGGGGCGATCGCGACTTCATCGCGGCAGGCCGGGGCGGCCAGCTGTTCCTCACCTGGGATTACGGCCCCTCCTTCGCCGAGGTCAAGACCCTGTGCGGGAAGGGCGGCAGCTGCGCCTTCTCCCACGGCGACCTGAACGCCGTCATCCAGGCATCCAGCAACGGCGGCGCGACCTGGGGGCCCATCACCCACCTCGAGCCCGGCTTCCCGCTGGGCGGCGGCTACGGCGCCCCGCTCGTCGTTCTTCCCGGCGGCAGCGTCGACGTCCTGTACCTGGCTCACCCCACCGATCCGGGCACCGACCAGCTGCATCCCGGCTACGAATACTTCACGTCCTCCGCGGACGGGGCACGCTGGCCCGCTGCGCCGCGCAGGCTCTGGCCCGGCCAGGGCACGCTGTCCCTGCCCGAATGGTGGATCGACGGCGACATCAGCAGCGACGCCGCGGGCAACCTCTACGTCACCTGGGACACCCAGACCGCAGCCGGCGACATCGGCTGGCTGACCTACTCCCAGGATGGCGGCCGCACGTGGTCCGCGCCGCTGCGCGTCACGCCCGATACCGACAACGCCCCGCACATCGTCGAGTCGGCCGGCGGTCCGGCGGGGATCGCGTACATCGCCTGGCAGACCAGCGCGCCCGCGCAGGGTTACGCCACCTACCTGCGCCCGTTCTCCGTCCAGCACGAGTGGCTCGGCCCCGCGATCAAGGTGTCCGCCGCCTACGGCAACGCCGGGATCTGGCCCGGCGACACGTTCGGCATCTCCTCGCTCCCCGGCGGCCGCGTCAGCCTGACCTGGGGCAGCGCCGTGGGTACGAGCCGGCTCTCAGCGATCTACGCCTCTGTCGTCAAGGTCTGAGCCGCGATCACGGGACCCATCAGTCGCGAACACGCTCACAAGGTCCGGCACGGCACACACGCAGAACTCGTTGCCCTCGCGGTAGGGTCCTTTATAAGCCTGAGAGACGGGATGCAACGAGATGAGCAAGACCACAGACCAGGACATCACCTGGGGAGCCTACGCCAGGCTGTCCCGGCTGAAATCCGGCCAGCGCAGGCGGCACCTGGACCGCTACGGCAAGCCCGCCGCGTCCACCGTCCGCCAGGTCCGGCTGATCAAGGAGCTTGCGGCCGAGCGCGGCCTGCACCTGCCCGACGACCTGATCTACGTGGACCCCGGCCGGTCTGCGTGGAAAGAAGGCGGCGAGCGGCCCGAGTGGGACCGGATGCTGGCGGCGGGCAAGGCTGGCGAGTTCGGCGGTCTGCTGACCTGGAAGCTGGACCGGTTCGCCCGCAACGTCCGCGACGGCGAGGACCTGCTCGACCTCGGCGTGCTGCTCGACGGGCCGGGCAGCGGCCGGATCGACCTGCGCACCGCGCACGGCAAGTCGGTGTTCCGCAAGCAGGTCGAGGCTGCGACTAACTACTCCGACGAGACCTCGGAGAAGGTCCGGGCCGCGTTCGCTGACATGCTCCGGTACGGCTACCGGATCGGCGGGTCGGGCCGGATGTTCGGGTTCGAGATCGCGCCCGAGGGCCTGTATGAGTACGACGAGGATGAGGACCGGCTGACCGGCCCGGCCGCAGTGGTGCGGGCCGACGAGGCCGACATCATCCGCGAGCTGGCCAGGCGGCTGCTGGCAGGCGGCGAGGAGGGCACCGCACAGGCTATGGCCGACTGGCTGAACAACGAGCGGAAGATCACCACGACCAGGGGCGGGCGGTGGAACGCCCGCAACCTGTCCCGCACGCTGGGCAACCCGCTCTACGGCGGGTGGCTGGCCTACCGGGGCGAGATCATCACCGAGCTGGCAGGAGTGGAGCCGATCTTGGACACCGAGACCTACAAGGCCGTGCAGGCCAAGCTGAGCGGCCGCAGGCGGGGCCGCCGTGTGACCGGCCGCTACCCGCTGTCCGGCGTGCTCGCCTGCGGCAACCCGGCATGCTCCAGGCGCGGCACGATGGCCGGTTACCCGCGCACCGGGGGCAGGCGGGCCTACATCTGCGCCCCGGCCAACGGCGGCTGCGGCCAGTCGGTGCTGGCCGATCCGGTCGAGGTGATCGTGCGGGACAAGGTGCTGGAGGCCCTGGCCGACGTGGATGCGCTGGAGCGCATGCGGGAGGCCGACGCCACCCTGGACGCGCAGCGGGCCAAGCTGGTCGCCCTGCTCGAAGATCTCGACGCGGACGCGGCCGAGATCGAGGCCAAGTGGAGGAACACCCCGCGCGGCATGACCCGGCTGCGGGACCAGTACGACCGCGACCTGGCGGTCACGCGCGGCCGGTACGAAGCGACCCAGCGGGAGCTGGGCGAGCTGGGACCGGCCTCCGCGCCCGCGCCGCCGATGCTCTCGGTCAGGGCCGAGGACTGGGCCGACACCCCGGCAGCCGAGCAGGCGGCGATCATCCGCCGTCTCGGCCTGCGCATCACGATCATGCCGGGCACCCGCAGGCAGGGTGCCTCGCGGCTGCCGTTCGAGGACGGGAGGGTCCAGATCGGCGGAGCCGCCCGGTGAACTGCCCTGGCAGCAGCCAGGCCAGTGACTCCTGGCCCAATGCTGTGGGCGTCACGCCGGGAGTATCACACTCCTGGACTAACGCTGTGGGACTAACGCTGAAAGTGTCCATTGCCAGTCCTAATTTAGCGCTCTAAGCTGGGGCTGTTTGCCGGGAAGGAGCCACCTGACGAGGGAGGCCCCTTATGCCCGGTTCGGCCGCGCCCAAGCGGCACTACCGCATCGACCCGGAGGTGGCGCGTGAGCGCGCCCGCCGCGCCGCGCTCGCCCGCAACGCGCCCGATACCTACATCGGCCAGCTGGAGCGCGCCGAGCTGACCGATGAGCAGAAACGGCGAATCGCCGTGCTGCTGATGCCGTTCCTCGGTGGTCAGCCCGCTGGCTCCGCAGCCGGGGCAGGTGCCCGGTGAGCGCCCTTACCGACCGGCTCAGCGCCGAAGACCTCCGCGAGCTGGCCAGGCTCCTCCGCAAGATGGAGGCCCGCAGGGCAGCCCGGCTCGAACGCGAGCAGGCCGAGGACCAGGACCACGCCGGGGACGACCACCATGACCCGGCCTGACCGGCCACCGGGCCGGGACGCGGAAGGCGGCCCGGCCTTCCGCCCGAGCCGCCCGCCCGATGCCAGATCCTCACCGCAGCTACGCGAGGGCTCCGCAGCTGAAATCCTACCCCCGGGCGCCGACAGCGGCCGGGTGTGCGAGGCGCCCAGATGCACCCGCCCGCTCCCCCCGGGTCGGCGCCGGTTCTGCACCGACGAGTGCCGCCGCAAAGGGCAGAAGGCCGAGCGGGTCATCGAGGATGACAGCTACGCGGCCGGGGTCGTGCGGCTGATCCGCACGATGGGCGTCCGCGCGTCGGCCGACGTGGAGGCCCTGAGATGGCTCGCGGGCGCGGTGGAGCATGCCCGCGGCGCGCTGGCCATGGCGGTGGACGGCTGCCGTGCCCGTGGCTACTCAGACGCCGAGATAGGGGCTGCGCTGGGCATCACCCGCCAGGCTGTCTGGAAGCGGTTTCCCCGCCAACCAAAGGTTGACGCCGGAGCGCCGGAGTCCGGGGCCGCGCGATGAGCCGGGGCGACGGGCTGGCCCGGCTGCGGCAGGCCCTTGAGGATCACGGCAGCCAGGTGCGCGGCACCAGCGCGCAGTGCCCGGCCCACGAGGACAGGCAGGCGAGCCTGTCGATCGGGCAGGGCCGCGACGGCGCGCTGGTCAACTGTCACGCGGGCTGCGCCACTGACGCGGTGCTCGAAGCCCTCGGCATGTCCGCCGCCGACCTGTTCGACGAGCCGCGCGAGGTCGGCCGCCGGGGTTATGAGGTGGCGGCCACCTACACCTACACCGACGAGCGCGGCACCCCGCTGTTCTACGTGGAGCGCCGCGTCCCGAAGGGCTTCCGCCAGTACCGCATCGCGAGCGGGCGCAAGGTGTGGGGGCTCGGCGGCACCCGCCGGGTGCCCTACCGGCTGCCGGAACTGCTCGGCGCGCTCTGGTCGGGCGAGACCGTCTACGTGGCCGAGGGCGAGAAGGACGTGCACGCCATCGAGGCCGCTGGCGGGGTCGCGACGTGCAACCCGATGGGCGCGGGCAAATGGCGGGCCGAGTACGCCGGGCATTTCACCGGCATCACCAAGGTGGTCATCGTCGCCCACCGCGACGAGCCCGGCCGCCAGCACGCCGCGCAGGTCGCTAGCTCGCTAAGCCAGGTCGTGGCCGATGTGGAGGTCGTCGAGGCCGCCGAGGGCAACGACGCCGCCGACCACCTGGCCGCCGGGTACGGCCTTGGTGACTTCCGCCCGGCCGTCCAGGGCGCACCGCCGGAACCGGCCGCCGAGCCCGGCCCGCGCGTCATCGTCCTGGCCGATGTAGAGCCCGAGCGCGTCGAGTGGCTGTGGCCCGGCTACCTGCCCAGGGGCAAGGTCGTGATCCTCGACGGCGACCCGGACCTGGGCAAGTCCGCGGTCAGCATCGACCTGGCTGCCCGCATCAGCACCGGCTCACCGATGCCGGACGGCGCCGAGCCGGTCAAGGGCGCGGTGCTGATCCTGTCCGCCGAGGACGGCCTGGCCGACACGATCCGGCCCCGCCTCGCCGCCGCCGAGGGCGACCCAGAGCAGGTCGTGACGATCACCGAGGTCCCCGAGGTGGGCGACGAGGGCCAGGTGACCACCCGGCCGCCGGTCATCCCCGGCGACGTGGCTCTCATCGAGGAAGTGATCACCGCTCGCGGCGTGGTCCTGGTCATCATCGACGTGCTGATGGCCTACCTATCCGGCACCGTCAACGCCCACCGGGACCAGGACATCCGCCGGGCGCTACACCCGCTCTCCGCGATGGCTGGCCGCACCGGCTGCACGGTGCTGGTCATCCGGCACCTGAACAAGTCCGGCGGCGACCACGCGCTGTATCGCGGCGGCGGGTCAATCGGCATCGTCGGCGCCGCCCGCGCCGCGTTCATGGTCGGCGCCGACCCGGAGGACGACACCGGCCGGACCCGCGTCCTCGCGTCGGTCAAGTGCAACCTGGCGCCGCGCCCGCCCGCGCTCGCCTACCGGCTCGACGCCGACGAGCTGCACGGCTGCGTCCGGGTCAACTGGCAGGGGATCAGCGCACGCCGCGCCGCCGACCTGCTAGCCGACCGTGGCACCGAGGACGAGCGCACCGAGCGCGACGAGGCCGCCGAATGGCTGACCGCCTGGCTCACCGACAACGGCGGCGAGGGCAAGGCCGGGGAGATCATCAAGGCCGCCGAGAAGGACGGGATCGGCCGGTACGCGCTGCACCGGGCTAAGCGCCGCGCGCACGTCACCACCGCCAAGTCCAGCCTGCGCGGCGGATGGCTATGGCGGCTGGACCTCCCCGAAGATTGCACGAAGGTTGCGAAGGTGGCAGAGCCCAGGGGACTGCAATCTTCGCAACCTTCCGCAACCTTCGGCAGCCCCGAAGGCGACACCTGGCCGCCCGGCACCGTAGGCGCCGAGGCTAACGAGCAGGAGGACCCCGCCGAACCCGAAGGAGACAGCCCATGACCGGCGACCCGCCCCGGCGGTGGCCCGACGATAGCCCCGAGGAGGACTTCGAGGCGCACCGCGCCGAAGAACTCGACAAGCTCCAGCAGTGGGCGCGCGAGCAGAAGGTCAGGCCGCTCACCGACGAGCTGGAAGCGCACGGCCTGATCGGCGACGGCGACGGCGAGGGCTGGGCCGGGCCGGTCATCCTGCCGGGCTGGTGGGACGAGATACCCGAGCCGGGCGGTCAGTGCCCGTGGTGCCAGCGGCCCGGCGTGGTAATCCGGTTCTTCGACGGAGACCCTTCCAGGCCTGTGCCCTGCCCCGAGTGCTCCGCCGCAGCCTACGCCGACCCCGATCCGCCGCCGACGTTTGCCTGGTGGGCGGGCCTGACCGCCCAGGCCCGGCGAATGCACATCGCCGCGACGTACGGCACCGACCCGTGGTCCGGGCAGCGCTGCACTATCCACCGGGAGTGGACCGACGTGGACTCCGAAGGGCAGGTCCGCACCACGCACCTGCTCTACCACGGAGCCGCCCCAGCCGGGATCTATTGGGGAGCGCAGCGCCGGGTCTAGCATTAGCCGTGTTGGTCTCGCCCCCGTGGCAGCCGACCCGTACCGGGCCGCTCCCTGATGCCCGGCCCCGGCCGCCTGGCAGACCGAGCGCCGTTGGCGCCGCCCCGCGTTCCGCCCCTGCCCACGGAGGCCCGTCATGACCACACCCGCGCCTGGCCTGACCCGATCAGGGTTCG
Organism: uncultured Actinomycetota bacterium; assembly: GCA_963808615.1. Taxonomy (GTDB): domain Bacteria; phylum Actinomycetota; class Actinomycetes; order Streptosporangiales; family Streptosporangiaceae; genus Palsa-504. Next base: position 12,556 of record CAWEGV010000012.1, on the reverse strand, counting down.
CCGGAACCCTCACCCCGGCCCAGGTCCACCAGGTGCTCAACGAGCTGATCGAAGGCGCTCCGTTCGCGGGCAGCCTGACGCGGGCCAACACCTCGACCGGGACGCTGAGCTTCCCGGTCGTCGGGCCGACCGGCTTTAGCTGGCTCCAGGAGCTGGAGCAAGTTCCCCGGGTGGTCCTGAACGACAAGGCCGTGATCGTGACGGTCGCCAAGATCATCGGCGCGCTGCCGGTCTCCTCGGAAATGCGCTCCGACGCCAGCGTCAACATCACCACCTGGGTCAGCAACGCCCTGCGCGACAGCCTGAGCCGCGATTTGGACTTGGGCATCTTGCGCGGTACCGGGGTGCCGCAGCCGGACGGGATCATCGACCAGGCCGAGGAGGTGACCGGCCCGAACCTGATCGATGCGGTCGGCGCCGGGCTGGCGCAGATCGGGGAGAAGGGCGGCACGGCCGACACGATCGCGCTGTCCCCGACCTCGTACGCCGCCGAGCTGACCTCCCGCGACGGCGAGGGCCGCCTGATGCACCCGAACGGGCTGCCCGACCTGCTCGGGCTCCGCATCGTGCAGGTCGCTGACCTCGACCAGGCGTTGCTCTTCGACGCCACGCGGTGCTTCTTGGTGCTGGGCCAGGACTCGACGGTGACCCTTCACGACGACTGGCAGCACGATGCGGTCATGGTGCTGGTGAAGGCCAGGGCCAACGTCGGCGTGCCGGTCGCGGCCAAGTCGATCCGAAAGCTTTCGATCGAGGGCGACGACGCGCGCCGGGCCGCCGCGCCTGCCACCCCGGCGAGGGCACAGCCAGCGGGCAAGCGCTGACCCGCGACGTGGTGGTGGACGCCGAGGCGGCGCCGCCGTGGGTGCTCCAGTGCCCCGTCGTGACCATCACCCGGCCGCAGCCCCCGCCCATCAGCATCACCGCGCGGACCCCGGCCGTCATCACCGTGGCGTGGCCCCGCGTCCGGGTGGCCCAGGACCGGCCGCCCCCGGCGCCCGCCGTGATCCGGCTCGCCGCCCGGCCGCAGCGCCGGGTACGCCAGCCGTGCCCGCAGCTGCGCAACATGGACCTCCCGCCGCGCCGCCGGGCAGCCTGATGCCGACCCGGCCGCCCCGAGCCTGCGGGCAGCCGGGCGGTCACCTTTGCCACGCCAGACCCCGAGGCCGAGCTGACCTCTATCTGACCGCCGACATGGCCGTTGGAGGTACAGGTCTGGCCGTGTGGAGTTCCAAGCCAGCGTGCACGTCTCAGCGCGGCGGCAGCAGGCGTTCGGCTTGCTACTGGTATGGCTAGGTGGCTCAGGGCACGCAGGCGCTCAGACTCGCGCTGAACGTCATCAGGGGATGAACGTCTGCGTCTCCCGGCCCCGCCCTGCCGCTGCCCGCCCTCCGGGGTGGGGGGCGACCCCCGAGCCCCCTGGCCGTCACCAGCATTCATACTCGGCACGTACGCGCGGCCGGGTTTCGGGCATTTTGCCCGTGGCCGATAATGGCCGCCATGACGGTGACCTGTCCCCGGTGCGGCGCTGCGGTCCCGCAGCGGCCAGGCCAGCGCGGGCGTCCGCGCCGCTGGTGCTCCGACCGGTGCCGCAAGGCCGAGACGAAGCGGCGGGCCCGGCTGCGGTTCGTCCCGGCGACCGTGACCGCAGACGAGCTGGCCGCGCTGTCCTGGCCAGGTGGCGGGCCGCCGAGCTGATCGCCGCCGAGCTGGCGGACGGCAAGACGCAGCGGCAGCTAGGCGACGAGATCGGCAAGGGCCACGCGCACGTCTGCTACATGGCCCGCGCCTGGAGCTTGTTTGGTCACCTGGTGACCAAGCCGCCGTTCTCGGAGGCGTACGCCGAGGCCAAGAAGTCCGAGGAAACACGCGATGCCCGAGTTCGGGCCTCTACGGTGGTCACCAAGACCGCGCAGGGGCATCATCGGGTCTGTGCCCTCCAGCGCCAGCCTGCCAGCCCGGCAGGCGGCGCGCCGCGAGAGCGTGACCCTGCTGAGAGTCGTCTCAGCGACCGCCGCCTACGCGGCCGGGCAGCTGGCCAACGGGCTGAGCCCTCAGCAGGCCAGGGTGGCGGCGCTGGAGGCGGCGGCCGAGATGGAGCAGGCGGCGTCGGTGCTGCGGGCGCTGACGCTGGCCAGGCTGACCCCGGCTGAGCGGAGGCGGCTAGCCGTGCAGCTCGTCGCGTCGGGCACGTCCCAGCGGGAGGCCGCCCGGCAGGTCGACGTGTCCCCGAGGCGGGTCTGGGACTACCTGCGCGACCGCTCGTAGCGATGGACTGGCCGTCACCCACCGTGGCAATATTCACTCACATGGACACGGAGCGTGACGGAAACGGTCGCTACGAGCTGAAGGACGAGACCCGCCTGGACGTCGAGGTGGTCGGCGTCTACTGGGTCGGCGAGGGCGGCCCGCCGAGCCTGCTGGTGGTGCTGGGCAGCCGGGAGCGGGTGCAGCTCCTCGGCGAGGCCGTGGCCAGATACCTGACGGGCAGACCGGCCGACGCGGGGATGTGAGCTGCGGAGACGCCCTGGCATCCCCTGGCCCCTCTCAGATATATAATTGGTCCTAACCCTCGGGGTCGGTCATGACCACGTAGTCGTCCCCGGGGATCGTCGTGGTGGCGGACGAACCTGGCCCCGAGTGCGGTCAGCCGCTCAACCTCGGCGGCCTGGTCGTCGCTGAACAGGTCCAGGTGCATCTGGTCGCGGGCGGTGACCGGCGTGCGCGCCAGCTGAAGCGAGAGGTAGACCCCCTCGCCCCGCAGCACGCGGAAGTCATCGTCATCGTCCGCAGGAGAGCGGCCGAGGTGGAGTGCCTGAGACCAGAAGCTGGTCATGAGCTCCAGGTCGGCGCAGTTGATCACCGTGCTGCCCAGCCGGATGGCCATGTCAGGGCCCGGCGTCCACTGGACGTGAGCGCATCGTGATAAAGGCGAGCACGGCCGCCCCGAGGGCGAGCGCCGCCGACAGGTACAGCACTGCACGCAAGCCCTCATGGAACGCCGTAAAAGCCACGCCGGTTAGCTCCGTGAGCAGCTTCTCGAGATAAGGGGACAGATTGGACGGCTGGGAGAAATTGCCAGTCTCGATCGCGGAGAAGACAAAGCCCTGATAGACGGCCGGTACGTGGAGATGGTTCATCTGCGTGAGGAGGCTGGCATTCAGCTGCGAGAACATCAGCGAGCCCAGGATCGCGGCCCCGGTGACCACGCCGATCTCCCGGCTGGTGTTGGCGGCCGATGCGGCCATGCCCGAACGCTCCGGCGGCACCGCGGACAGGACCGTCGAGGTGATCGGGACCACAGTGGTGCCGATGCCGATGCCGGCCAGCGCGAGCGCGACTATGAGCGGCCCGTAGGCCGGGTGAGGTCTGAGATAGCCCTGGGCCAGGAATAGCCCGACCGCCAGCAGCAGGCATCCGATCGTGATCGACCAGCGCGGCCCGGCCAGCACCGTCCAGCGCCCGGCCAGCACCGAGGCGGCGATCATCAGGACAGTCATCGGCAAGAAGACCAGCGCGAGTTCGAAGCCGGACAGCGAGACCACGATGTACAGGTACAGCGCGGTGAAGAAGAAGATGGCGAACGTCGAGAAATACGTGCAGAACGCCACGATGTTCGCGGTGGTGAACTGCGGCAGGCGCAGGAAGCGCAGGTCCAGCAGTGGGTGCTCGGCGCGGCGCTCCCGCCAGACGAACGCCACCAGCAGGACAGCGCTCACGCACAGCAGCACGATCACGTCCGGGCCGCCGAATCCGGCTGACTCCGAGTTGATGATCGCAAACACGAACGCCGCGAGCGCCCCCGCGCCGAGGAAGAAGCCCGCGGTATCGACACGCGCCGCCGTGGGGTCGGCGCTTTCCGGCAGGATGACCACCGCGATGATCAGGGCGGCCAGCCCGAACGCCAGGTTGAACCAGAAAATGCCCCGCCAGCTCCAGACCCCGACCAGGATGCCGCCGATCACGGGACCCAGGGCGAGCGCCAGCCCGGATGTCCCGGCCCAGATGCCGATCGCCCTGGTCCTGGACGTGGCCTCGGGATACATCTGCCGGAGCATCGACAGCGTACCCGGCTCGCTGGCCGCCGCGCCCATGCCCATCACGGCGCGCCCGGCGATGAGGACCTGGACGTTCGGGGCCAGCGCGCACAGGACCGAGCCCACGCAGAACACCCCCGCGCCCGCCAGCATGACCTTCTTCCTGCCGAGCTCATCGCCGATCATCCCGCAGGCCAGCATCAGGCTGGCGAAGGTGAGGGCGTAGGCGCCGACGACCCACTGCAGCTGGGTGGGGCTTGCGCCCGGGTTGCTGTACACCTGCCCGAGCGCGACGCTGATCACGGTGTTGTCGAGGAAGGTCAGGAACAGCAGCGTGCATAGCACCGCCAGCGCGAGCGACTGGCCGCCGCGGGCGACGATGCCGTGCTCGCCGCGCTGGTCACCGGAGACCGTCTCGACCGGCCTGGCCATCTGAATCCTCCCTGCCTCAGCTCGCTGAGCTGCACGCGGCCGGCAGGGTAGCGCCGGGAGCTAGCTTCAACAGGCCACAGAGGCTGGCATCGCCGACCTTCCAGACGCCGTTCTCGTACACCGCCATGCCGGTCTGATGAGACAGCAGCGACGATCCTCCTGCCGTGAGGTTGTAGGTCACGGTGGCCGAGGTGGGGGAGTTCACCGTCACGCTCGTGACGGTGGCACCGAGCCCGCTCACCAGGTGGGAAAGGCTGGCGATGGCCGTAGCGAACGCGGTCCCGTTCTGCAGCAGGGTGACCCGCTGCGACGTGGGGGTGCTGGCGCTGAAGAACTTCTCCCAGTTCGCGGTGATCTGCGCCGCGGCGTTACCCGTCGCCGGTGCCGATGACGTGGCGGACGTTGCAGGCGATGACGAGCTCGATGACGTTGAGGACGAGCCGGAACTGCCGCAGGCGGCAACCGCTGCGGCGAGCGCCAGGCCAAGCACCGGAGTCAGGATGACCCGGCGGGCCGCGAGCTGCAATCGCATTGCCCGCTCCTTAGTCTCGATCTCTCGTGCACCACCGAGCGGCTGCCGTTTGCGGGCAGAGTCGTAGTGCTGATGAGAGTCTGCCCTGAATGCTGCCCTAGCAGCCGGAATCTATCCACCGCTGCCCGACGCGTGCGTCAGGGTACGCGGCCGCGCGATCGCGCGGGGCCGCCGCCGCCGCCCCGCGCATGGCTTCTAACAGCGGAAATGCAGAATGACGGCCGAGGTTCTTGCGGAGGCGCCATCAGGGTCGTCTGAATGTCGCCGAGCGGGCGGTAATCCTGTGCTCGCCGGGCTGGCCACCAGGGAACCCCTGCTAGCCTGGCCGGCCGAACGTCCCTGCCTCAGCTCGCCGAACTGCACGCGGCTGGCACCGTGCCGCCTGGTACCAGCTTGAACAGGCCGCACAGGCTGGCATCGCCCACCTTCCAGATGCCGTTCTGCTCGACCGCCGTGCCGACCTGTCCCGGCAGCAACGACTTCCCGCCTGAGGTGATGTTGTAGTTCACGATGGCCGTGCCGTCAGTCACGATCACGCCGTTGACCGTGGCTCCGATTCCGCTCGCCAGGTGGGACAGGCTGCCGATGGCCGCGGCGAACGCGCTTCCGTTCTGCAGCAGGGCGACCCGCTGCGACGTGGAGGAGCTGTCGAAGAACTTCTCCCAGTTCGCGGTGACCTGCGCCGCGGCGGTGCTGCCCGACGCGGATGACGTCGGCGCGGAGGTCGCAGGAGCTGAGGTTGAAGAACTGCTGGAACTGCTGCAGGCGGCCACGGCTACGGCCAGCGCCAGGCCAAGCGCCGACGCCAGTATGATCCGGCGTGCCACGAGCTGGAATCGCATGACGCGCTCCTCATTCCCGGTCGGATGTACCACTGATGGCTGCCCGGGCAGTCGCAGGTCCTCGGTGCTGACAGAGCCTTTCCCTGGGTGCTGCCTAGCTGCGGCGATCTGTCCGCCGCGGCCGACGCACGGGCCAGGGTAGCCAGGCGCGCGAGGATGCAGACCTCGCCGCCGAGGGTAGGAGCCTACCAGCGGAAATGCACGAAGAGACGGCCGAAGTTCTTAGAATCCTTCTCGATTCTGTGGTACTTGGCCTTGATCTCTTTTTGCTCCAAGAACCGCAGCACGTGCTTCTTGAGCTGCCCGGATCCTTTGCCGGGGATGATCTCGACCAGCGGCGCCTTCTTGGCCTCGGCCTCGGCGATGATCTCCCGCAGGGCGCGGTCAATGTCCTGCCCGCGGTTGTAGATGTCGTGCAGGTCAAGTTTCAGCTTCATGATCACCGCCCGGGGCCCCCGGGCCAGCCCCGTCGCCAGGCCAGACGCGCCCGATGATCCTCGCGACGATATCGCCGGGCCGGTCATCGGGACCCTCGGCGATCGTGATCGCGTGCTCATCTGGCTGGGGAGGCTCGAGGGCATCGAACTGGGTGGCCAGCAGCACCTCGGGAAAGAAGTGACCGTGCCTGGCGGCCAGCCGCTGGGCCAGGACTTCGCGGTCCTCGGCCAGGAAGACCAGCAGCGCGTCGGGGCGCCCGGTGAGCAGCATGTTGCGATAGGAGCGCTTGAGCGCGGAACAGGCGATCACCGCCGACTCGCCCTGCGCGATGCGCTCGTCCATCCATGCGCCGATGGCCCGCAGCCATGGCCAGCGGTCGCGGTCGGTCAGCGGGATCCCGAGCCGCATCTTGGCGATGTTGGCCGCGGGATGAAGATCGTCACCGTCGGCGAAGCGCCAGTGCAGGCGGTCGGCGAGCATGGCGCCGACGGTGCTCTTGCCGCTCCCCGACACCCCGGCCACGATCAGGATCATCGCGGCCAGTCTACTCGCGCCCGCGGAGGCTCATCGCTGACCTTGAGCGCGTTCAGAGCCTGCTGAGAGGCTTTGTCTGGATACTCGGCTTCGCGATTCCCGTCCGCCCGGATCACGCACGAGAAAGATGTACGCCATGCCATTCACCAGACCGCGTCACTGGCTCAGATGGCTCCTGGCCGCCGTCGGCGTACTTGTCGTCCTCGGCTCGGCCGGCGTGGCACGGCACCCACTCCCCGGGGTCTTGCTCACGGCGGCCACCCTCCCCCTCCTGCACCGCAACTGTCGTGGCGCGACATAATGGGCACCAAGGCCGTTCGCGGTGTGGCGGAGGTGACACGGACGACATGGGAACCCGGACCTGGATCGGCTCCTGGCCCGTCTACCGGCAGCTGACCGGGACAGACCGGCGCGGCCTCGGTCCCGCGGCCAAGAGCGACCGTCCCCCCCAGGCCAGGACGAGCACGGCCGACGCGGTGGTCAAGTCGGTCTGCCCGTACTGCGCGGTGGGCTGCGGGCAGAATGTCTACGTCGCCGAGGGCAAGGTCATCCAGATCGAGGGCGACCCGGACTCGCCGGTCAGCCGCGGCCGCCTGTGTCCCAAGGGCTCGGCCAGCCTCCAGCTCACCACCGGGAGCGCCCGGCAGTACCAGGTGAAGTACCGGCGCCCGTTCGGGAAAGACTGGGAAGATCTTGACCTTGACACCGCGATGGACATGATCGCGGACCGGGTCCTGGACGCCCGGCGGACCGGCTGGCAGGACGAGGTGGACGGCCGCCGGACCCGCAGGACGCTGGGGTTCGCCAGCCTGGGCGGGGCGACGCTGGACGATGAAGAGAACTACCTGATCAAGAAGCTGTTCACGGCGCTGGGCGCGATCCAGATCGAGAACCAGGCGCGTATTTGACACTCCTCCACCGTCCCCGGTCTGGGGACCAGCTTCGGCCGCGGCGGCGCCACCACGATGCAGCAGGACCTGCAGAACGCCGACTGCATCTTGATCCAGGGCTCGAACATGGCCGAGTGCCACCCGGTGGGGTTCCAGTGGGTGATGGAGGCCAAGGCGCGGGGCGCGGCGGTGATCCACGTCGACCCGCGGTTCACCCGGACCAGCGCGCTGGCTGACCTGCACGTGCCGCTGCGGGCCGGGTCCGACATCGTGTTCCTGGGCGGGATCATCAACTACGTGCTGGCCAACGAGAAGTACTTCCGCGACTACGTGGTGGCCTACACCAACGCGGCGACCATCGTGACCGGGGACTTCGCCGACACCGAGGACCTCGACGGCGTCTTCTCCGGGCTGGATACCGCGGCTCACCGCTACGACCCGGCGACCTGGAGCTACCGGGGGACCATGGTCCGGGCCGCTGCCGGGTCACGTGGCGCTCCCTTCACCCAAGATTTTGACCGAACGGACAGTGGTGAGGACGCCGGGAACAGCGGGGCGCCGCAGGTGGCTGAGTCGCTCGAGCATCCTCGCTGCGTGTTCCAGATTCTCAAGCGGCACTTCGCGCGGTACACCCCGGAGGTGGTCGAGCAGGCCTGCGGCGTGCCACCGGACGTGTTCACCCGGGTGTGTGAGCTGCTCACGGCCAACTCCGGCCGGGTTCGCACCACCGCGTTCGTGTACAGCGTCGGCTGGACCCAGCACACGGTAGGCGTGCAGTACATCCGTACCGCGGCCATACTGCAGGCCCTGCTGGGCAACATCGGCCGCCCGGGCGGCGGCATGATGGCCCTGCGCGGTCACGCTTCGATCCAGGGGTCCACCGACATCCCGACCCTGTTCGACCTGCTCCCCGGCTACCTGCCGATGCCGACCGCGCGCGCGCATCCGGACCTGGGCAGCTACATCGCGGACATCACGATGTCCAAGGGGTTCTGGGCGAACGCCCGGGCTTACACGGTGAGCCTGCTCAAGGCCTACTGGGGTCCGGCCGCGACCGCTGAGAACGATTTCTGCTTCGACTACCTGCCCCGGCTGACCGGCGATCACAGCACTTACCCGACCGTCGTCGAGCAGCTGAACGGCGCCTGCCGGGGCTATTTCCTGCTCGGCCAGAACCCGGCCGTGGGCTCGGCCAACGCCAGGATGCAGCGGCTGGGCCTGACCAACCTCGACTGGCTGGTCGTGAGGGACATGGTGATGATCGAGAGCGCGACCTGGTGGCAGGACGGTCCCGAGATCAGGGACGGCGAGCTGCGCACCGAGGACATCAAGACCGAGGTGTTCTTCCTGCCCGCCGCGGCGCACACCGAGAAGGCGGGCAGCCTCACCAATACCCAGCGGATGCTGCAATGGCACGACGAAGCGGTGCCCCCGCCCGGCGACGCGCGCAGCGACCTGTGGTTCATGTACCACCTGGGCCGCCGCATCCGCGAGAAGCTGGCCTCCTCGGCCGAGGAGATGGACCGCCCGGTCCTGGAGCTCACCTGGGACTATCCCGTCCGCGGGCCGCTGGCCGAGCCGTCGGCCGAGGCCGTGCTGGCCGAGATCAACGGCTGGGACGCCGACGGCCAGCCGCTGTCCGGGTTCGCGCAGCTCAAGGACGACGGATCGACCGCCTGCGGATGCTGGATCTACTGCGGCGTCTACGCGGACGGGGTCAACCAGGCGGCCCGGCGCAAGCCCGGGTCCGCGCAGAACTGGATCGCGCCGGAGTGGGGCTGGGCCTGGCCCGCCAACCGGCGGATCCTGTACAACCGGGCCTCTGCCGACCCGGACGGCAAGCCGTGGAGCGAGGCCAAGGCGCTGGTGTGGTGGGATGCCGAGGCCGGCCGGTGGACCGGGCACGACGTGCCCGATTTCCCGGCCACCCGGCCGCCGTCCTACCGGCCCCCCGAGGGCGCGACCGGGGTCGACGCGATCTCCGGGATCGACCCCTTCATCATGCAGGGGGACGGCAAGGCGTGGCTGTTCGCCCCGGCCGGGCTGGCCGACGGGCCACTGCCCGCGCACTACGAGCCGCAGGAATCGCCGTTTGCCAACCCGCTGTACCGCCAGCAGCGCAACCCGGTCAGGGAAGTCATCAAGCACCCGCTCAACCCGCTGCAGCCGAGCGGCTCCGAACCCGGCTCGGACGTGTTCCCGTACGTGGCCACGACGTACCGGCTGACCGAGCATCACACCGCGGGCGGCATGTCGCGCACCCTGCCGTACCTGGCCGAGCTGCAGCCGGAGTTCTTCTGCGAGGTGTCGCCGGAGCTCGCCGCCGAGCGCGGGCTCGAGCACGCGGGCTGGGCCACGATCATCACCGCCCGCGCGGCGGTCGAGGCCCGGGTGCTGGTCACCGCCCGCCTGCGGCCCCTGACGGCCGGCGGGCGACGGGTGCATCAGGTCGGGCTGCCCTATCACTGGGGCCCCAACGGGCTGGTCACCGGCGACGCCGCGAACGAGCTGGCGGCGGTGGTCCTCGACCCGAACGCTCACATCCAGGAGGTCAAGGCGATGGCCTGTGACATCCGCCCCGGCCGCCGCCCCCACGGCCCCGAGCTGCGCCGCCTGCTCCAGGAGTACGCTTACCGCGCGGGCATCACCCGCGAGACGGGCACGGAGGACCCGCGATGAGCGCTGAACCCGTGAGGCTGCCCGGGTTCCTGCCTGCGTCGGACCCGGCCGCCCGCGCGGGCTACGCCGACCATCCCACGCGCGTGGGCTTCTTCACCGACACCTCGGTGTGCATCGGGTGCAAGGCCTGCGAGGTGGCCTGCAAGGAGTGGAACGCCCTGGCCGAGGACGGGCTCGGCCTGTCCGGCATGTCCTACGACAACACGGTCGGGCTGGGCGCGTCGACCTGGCGTCACGTCGCGTTCATCGAGCAGTCCGACCCGCAATCGGATGGCGCTGAGGGCGTGCGGTGGCTGATGTCGAGCGACGTGTGCAAGCACTGCACAGAGGCAGCTTGCCTGGACGTGTGCCCGACCGGTGCGCTGTTCCGCACGGAGTTCGGCACCGTCGTGGTCCAGGACGACGTGTGCAACGGCTGCGGCTACTGCATCCCGGCCTGCCCGTTCGGGGTGATCGCCCGGAGCGAGCAGGACGGGCAGGCGCACAAGTGCACGATGTGCTACGACCGGCTGGGCGAGGGCCTGGAGCCCGCCTGCGCCAAGGCCTGCCCGACCGATTCCATTCAGTTCGGCCCGCTGGACGAACTGCGCGACCAGGCGCGGGTGCGACTGGCGGGGCTGCGGGCGGACGGACACGACCAGGCGCGGCTCTACCTGGACGACCCGCGGGACGGCATCGGGGGCGGGGGGGCGTTCTTCCTGCTGCTCGATGAGCCCGAGGTGTACGGCCTGCCGCCGGATCCGGTCGTCACCACCAGGGACCTGCCCGCCATGTGGGGGCACGCCGCCGCGGCCGCGGCCGCGATCGTCGCCGCCGCGGTGGCGCTGGGTCTGGGCAAGCGGAAGCGAGGGTAAGGGTGCGCGGACTACGAGGTTCCGGCTGGCGGCAGGCACTGGCGGCCCTGGCGGCGCAAACGGTCCCCCGGGGGGGCGGGCAGCCCCCCGCAGGGGGGGCCAGGGGGGTACGGGGGGACGGGCAGTCCCCCCGTGAGCGGGGAGGGTCTGGGGGGGGTCGTCCCCCCCGAGACAGCATGGTGCCGGAGGCCGAGTTCACCTCGTACTACGGCCAGCCGGTGATCAAGCAACCGGTGTGGGAGATCCAGGACGTACCCAACTACCTGTTCCTGGGCGGTCTCGCGGGCGCGTCGTCGGCCCTGGCGGCCAGCGCCCAGATGGCTGGCTACCGCGAGCTGGCCAGGGTGGCCAAGGTCGGCGCGCTCGGCGCGATCAGCCTGTCAGTCGTCGCTCTCATCCATGACCTGGGCCTGCCGAACGCTTCCTGAACATGCTGCGGGTGTTCAAGCCAACCTCGCCGATGAACGTCGGAGCCTGGCTGCTGACCGGGTACGGCCCGGTGGCCGGGGCGGCCGCGGTGGCCGAGATGACCGGGATACTGCCGAAGGCCGGCCAGGCCGCCACCATGGGCGCGGGCCTCCTCGGCCCGGCCGTCGTGACCTATACCGGCACGCTGATCTCGGATACGGCGGTGCCGGCCTGGCACGCGGCCTACCGGGAGATGCCGTACCTGTTCGCCGGGTCTGCCGCCTGCGCGGCGGGCGGCCTGGGCCTGCTGGCGGTGCGTGCGGCGGACTCGGAGCCCGCCCGCAAGCTGGCCGTTCTGGGGGCCGCGTCGGTCCTGATCACCAAGCGGCAGCTGCTGAACCGCCTCGGCGACGTGGCCGAACCCTATGAGACCGGGACGGCGGGCACGCTCTTCCGCGCGTCAGAGATCCTGACTGCGGGCGCGCTGGCCGGAGTGGTCCTCGGCCGGGAAAGCCGGGCCGTCTCCGCGCTGTCCGGTGCGTCGCTGATCGCGGCCTCGCTCCTGACCAGGTTCGGAATATTCCAGGCGGGCCTGGCCTCGGCCCGGGACCCGAAGTACACCATCGTCCCGCAGCGCCGCCGCATCACCGGGGAATGAACTGGCGCCGTCCGCTGTTGCAGGGGGCGGTAGCTCCGTCAGCCGGAATTCCCGATCCCTAAATGGGCCGTAAGCTGACGTCGAGCGCGTGACACCAATGTATGCCGGAACTGTTTCCCGGTAGCTCCTGCCTACCTCGCATGGCTCATCTAGCCAGGTAGAGCGATACAAAAGCGGCATCTCATTTTCCGAGTCACCACCTGTTTTCAGCATGCGCGAATTCAGAGCGAACCGCCACGACTGGCATGCGGA
>CAWEGV010000011.1:0-1174132 GCA_963808615.1 uncultured Actinomycetota bacterium | reverse complement strand
CCTGACCGCACGCGCTTTCGCCGCTGATGGACGGCACCACCTACGACAACCCCGGCGGGACGATCACCTACCACCCGGTGCCCGGATGACCCGGCCACCCAGGAACGCCGCCACCTGCTCCGACCACCCGCCGCACCGTCCAGACGCCCGAAACCCGCTTCGATGACATCGCCGGCCGGTCTCGCTGACCGTATTTTCGGTCCCGAACGCGCCCGGCTCCTGGCGGCTCAGCTTCCCGCCACTGCCGCCCGCGACGCTGGCACATCGAGCAGGCAAAGGGCGCGGCGGCCGGGTGGCGGGAGGGACAGGAGCGGCGAACGGCGGGGTCCAGCTGGGCGAGCTGGGGGGGTCGCCGCGGAACAGGCGACGGTAGGCGTTCGGGGTGGTGCCACGCCAGGCGCGGAAATGGTGCCGCAGGGCGATCGCGTTGCCGAAGCCGACCCGTTCCGCAATGGCATCGACGGTCTCGTCGGTCTCCTCGAGGAGCTGCTGGGCGAGCAGGATGCGCTGGCCGATCAGCCAGCGCTGCGGGGTGGTCCCGGTGTCCTGTACGAAACGCCGGGCAGGTCCGTTCGGACATGCTGGCCCGGGCGGCCAGTTGCCGCACGGTGAGGGCCTGGTCCAGGTGGGAGCTCAGCCATTTCAGCAGATCCCGCAGGGACCCGTCGCAGGAGGGCGCGACGGGCTGCACCACGTACTGGGCTTGGCCGCCGTCACGGTGCGGCGGTACCACCATGCGCCGCGCGATGCCGTTGGCCACCCGCGAGCCCTGCTCCTTCCGGACCAGGTACAGACAGGCGTCGATGCCAGCCGCCGTGCCGGCGCTGGTCATCACCGGATCGTCATCGACGTACAGGACGTCGGGATCGACCTTGGCTTCGGGATACCGGCGGGCCAGTTCGGCCGCGTGCCGCCAGTGAGTGGTGCAGCGGCGGCCATCCAGCAGGCCCGCCTCGCCGAGGATGAAGGCCCCGCTGCACACGCTCAGCAGCCGCCCGCCGCGCTCGACGGCCCGGCGCAGCGCATCGAGCAGGTCCTCGGAGAACCGGAGAGCCGCACCCGGGCGGAGGCGCTCCTCGCTGACCGCGGGCAGCGCGATCAGATCCGCTTCGGCCAGGCGGTCCAGGCCGGAGGAGGGCTGGATGGTGAAGTCGAGAGCGTGCAACGGAGCCGGCCTCCCCGCCACCACGGCGAAGTCGTAGCGCGGCAACCCGTCGTCGGACCGGTCGACGCCGAAGACCTCGCAGATGGTGCCGAACTCGAACGGCAGGAAGCCGTTGACCAGCACGAGGCGACGTTACGCCGCACGGGCACGCCCCGAGCGACACGAACGCTACGCGGGCCTGATCCGCCATGACCTCCAGTATGCCAGATCTTTGGCAGGATATCGGCTAACAGCGGCTTTCCTGCCACAAGCCGGATGCCGTCGGCGGGCCCGGCCAGGCTGAGCGAGATAGCGCACGCCAGCAGGCGCGAGCCCGTTGCAGCTAACTCTCGTGGTCGGGCTGGCCGGATTCGAACCGGCGACCTCCGCGACCCAAACGCGGCGCGCTAGCCAAACTGCGCTACAGCCCGTACTCCAGGCGAGTCTAGCGGCTCGCCCAGGTCCGGGGATGGGCAGCCAGCCGAGGCAGCCCGCCTGCGAGCGGCGGCATTACCTCAAGCAAGCGGAAACCCGGGCGGCCTCAGCCGAACAGCCAGCCGCCGTCCACGTTGAGGCTGACGCCGTTGACCGCCGGGTTGCGGAGCAGGAACCTTACCGCGTCCGCGATGTCGGACATCTGGGCCAGCCGCCCGCATGGCGTCCGCGCGACCACCGGGCCGAGATCACGGTCACGCCAGTATGGGCTGTCGCCGACGATGCCGGGATGGATCACGTTGACTCGGATCGGGGCGAGCTCGACGACCAGCGTGTGCATCAGCCCGATGACGGCGCCGTTGACCGTCGACACGGTGGTCGAGCCGGGATACGGCCGCATCAGGGCCTGGCCGCCGAACAGCACGAGCGCGCCGTCGGGCGGAATCCGGGACCGCAGCGCGTGCACCACCTCGGTGTACCCGACTAGCTTGGTCGTGACCAGCTGCAGCGCCCGGTCGATGTCGTAGTCCGACACTGTGTTGGCGTCGCGTTCGGCCGCGGCCAGGACGAGGTCGTCTACGGCGCCGACCCCGGCCAGCGCAGGGCCGATGTCCTTCGGCACGGCGAGATCGATCGCGATTCCGGTGGTGCCGCCGCCGATCTCCTTGGCCACGGCAGCCGCGCGGGCGGCGTCCCGGCCGGTCAGCGTGACCCGGTCACCGGAATCGGCGAAGTACTGGGCGATCTCGCGGCCGATGCCCGAGGTGCCGCCCACCACTACGACGCTGCTCATGAGCCCGCCAACGTCGCGCGCAGGTCATCCCACTCCCCGGCGAACCGGTAGGAATGCCGGGCTGGCGGCTGCGGCGCCTGGGTTTCCAGCCAGCGGACCGGCTCGCGGCCCGCGTTGCGGAACGAGTGCACGCACCCGGCCCCGGCCCAGGCGACGTCGCCCCGCTCAAGCCGGTAAGGCTTCCCGTCGAAGGTCGCGTCGGTCGCGCCCTCCAGGATCAGGTAGGTCTCCTCGAACGGATGATCATGGGCGCCGGCCACTCCGTCCGCTTCGTACTGGACCATGAACATCGTCTGCAACTGTGCTCCCAGGTCGGTGTCCACCATCATCTTCACCGTGATCCCGCTGTATACCAGGCGCGCGGTTCGCATGCTGACCTCGTCGGGAGACGGCCCGCTCATGCTGGCCGCGGCGATATGGCCGAACAACCGCGTCCGCGGATCTTTGAGATTCGGCCGAACGGGCGGTGGCTCGTGCCCCAGGTCCACCCTCAGCGTGTCCCCGTGATGACGCCTGCGCGGCTGGGGCGCCTGCATGTCCGCCCAGCGCGCGGTGACGCCGCCGTCATTGCGCCAGGCATGCGGTACGCCCACGGGCACCAGCCCGTAGTCATCCGGGCCGAACCGGAACGCGCCCTCCGGGGTGGTGAGCACGGTCTCGCCCTCGAGCATGAAAAACGACTGCTCGAACGAGTGGACATGACCGGGCAGCGAGCCGCCCGGTTCGAGCTCGCAGATACCGAACCCGGTGTGCACCGCGCCATCGCTGTCATCAACGGCCGGCCAGCGCCGGAAGCCGGCCACAGCGGGCGCCCACTCCGGGGGCCCGGCGAACCGGGCTCGTGCGCCGCGGCGCACGAGGTGCCGGGACGGGGGCAGGGGCGGCGACGGCGCCGCGACGTCACGGGACGGAGACACGTCCGGCACGGTCACGCCACCGGGCCGTCTGGGGAGGTCATGCAGGTCAGTGTGTCACAGTGCGCTCATCGCCGGAGCGCGAAGGAGCCTTGCTCCGCAGATGAGCGGGCGGGAAGCACCACGGTTCGTTCGGGATAAAAGAGGTCTAACGAGTTACCTCGGCGCGGTCCTCGGCCCACAGGGTATGGAAGGTGCCGTCGCGGTCCGTGCGGCGGTAGGTGTGCGCGCCGAAGAAGTCGCGCAGGCCCTGGATGAGGGCGGCGGGCAGGCGTTCGGCTCGTAGCGCGTCGTAATAGGACAGGGCGGCGGAGAACCCGGGGACGGGGATACCGAGACCGACGGCCGTGGCGATCACGTCGCGCCAGGGCTCCTGGGCGGCGGCGAGATCCTTGCCGAACTGCTCATCGGCGAGCAGCGTGGGCAGCGCGGGATTGGCCTGGTAGGCGGCCCGGATGCGGTCGAGGAAGGCGGCCCTGATAATGCAGCCGCCGCGCCAGATGACGGCGATCCGGCCCAGGTCGATGTCCCAGCCGTAGTCGCGGCTACCGACGTCGATCATGTTCCAGCCCTGCGCGTAGGAGACCAGCTTGGACGCGTACAGGGCCTGTTCCACCTGGTCGGCGAAGTCGGCGGGCTGGGTCGTGGTGTGCCTGGGCCCTGGCAGCTGCCGGGCGGACCGGCGCAGGCCCGGGTGGCCGGACAGCGAGCGGGCGAAGACCGCCTCGGCGATGCCGCTGACCGGGACGCCAAGGTCGAGCGCATCCTGGACGGTCCAGCGGCCGGTGCCCTTCTGTTCGGCCTGGTCGAGCACGATGTCGACGAAGGGCTTTTGCGTGGCTGCGTCGGTGTGGACGAGGACCTCGGCGGTGATCTCGATGAGGTAGGAGTTCAGCCGGCCGGCGTTCCAGGCCTGGAAGGCCTGCGCGATCTGCGCGGGCGTCCAGCCGAGGCCGTGCCTGAGCAGGTCGTAGGCTTCCGCGATGAGCTGCATGTCGGCGTATTCGATGCCGTTATGCACCATCTTGACGAAGTGGCCGGCCCCGTCCGGGCCGACGTGCGTGCAGCACGGAGTGCCGTCGACGTGCGCGCTGATCGTCTCGAGCATGGGGCCGAGGGCCTGGTAGGACTCGGTTGAGCCGCCCGGCATGATCGAGGGCCCGTGGAGCGCGCCTTCCTCTCCGCCTGAGACCCCCATGCCGACGAAGTGCAGGTCGTGCTCCTTGAGCCTGGCCTCGCGACGCCGGGTGTCGTGGAAGTGGGCGTTGCCGCCGTCGACGAGCATGTCGCCGGGCTCCAGGAGCGGCGCGAACTCGTCGATCACGGCGTCGGTGGCATCGCCGGCGTTGACCATGATCAGCACGCGCCGCGGCCGCTCGAGCGCGCGGACGAACTCCTGCGCGGTCTGGGCCGGGATGAACGTGCCCTCCTGGCCGAACTGGTCCACGGTTTCCGTGGTACGGGAGGCCGTCCGGTTGTGCAGGGCCACGACGTACCCGTGGCGGGCAAAGTTGCGGGCCAGGTTGCGGCCCATGACGCCGAGCCCGGTGACGCCTATCTGCGCGGTTGCCATGTGCTGTGTCGCTCCTGTTCGGCTCCGCCCCCGTGGCAGGTAACGCTCACTATGCCACGTCCGGCCGATGAGACCCGGCGCCCAGGTAGGCGCGGCTGTCTGGTGTCAGGCCTGATGGGCCGGAGACGGTACGCTACCGGTGACAGCCGCGTCGTCTCGGGGCGGCTGCTGCGGGCGTAGCTCAATGGCAGAGCTCCAGCCTTCCAAGCTGGTCATGCGGGTTCGATTCCCGTCGCCCGCTCTCGACTAGTCTCGTCAGCAAAGCCGTGAACCGATAGAGTGCTGGTCTGCGACGTTCTGACCCGGCATGTCACCGGTGCACCGGATCTCTCATCCGCAGGTTCATAGGCCACATGGGGTTCCAACACTGTCGCCCGAGTGCTGGGCGCCCGCCAGTGCGCGAAAGAGCCGGCTGCTCCTGCCCATTATGGGTTCCTTCCCCCGGCGATGAGTGCATCAAGGCGACCGTGCTGGGCATCGCCGACGAGCTGACCCGCGATGGACTCGTCCTGAGCTACCGGGTCAAGGGAACAGACAAGGTCTCACTCTTCTGCCGACCTCACCGCAGGCCCGCGGCGGCTGTTCCGCCGGCTTGGCCTGGTCCCGGGCCCCAGCTTCGACGAGTACGCCGCCGCCGCCCTGGACGGCACCAGTGCCGGTGCGGCCCGCCGGCACCTTGGTGAGCTGTACGACCAGCACCTGATCACCGAGCCCGCCCCGGGCCGCTACCAGCTGCACGACCTGCTCCGCGAGCACGCCCGGGCGCTGGCCGCTGCCGGCGATCCCGCCCCATCAGACGCCGCGGCCGGCCGGCTGCTGGATTACTACCTGCACACCGTGCTGGCCGCCGGCCGGCACATTCCCACCTGGGCTACCGCCCACCGCCGCCGGCCGGATGTCCGCTGGCCCGGCGACGCCCCTGACCTGTCCACGCTCGAGCGGGCGGCCGCCTGGCTGGAAGCCGAGCGCCCTAACCTGCGCGCCGCGGTCGGCTACGCCGCCGGGTCCGGGCGACAGCTGCACGCCATGCAGATCCCCGCCGCGATGGGCGGCTTCCACCATGCCCGCGGTCATTGGGATCAGGCCGCCGCTCTCTATCAGACCGCCCTGACCGCGGCCAGCCAGGCCGGTGACCAGCCCGGCCAGGCCGGCATGCTCCACGACCTCGGCGTGATGGGAAAGCTCACCGGGGATTACACAGCCGCCGCCGCCAGCCTTGCCCAGGCGGTCGCGCTCTACGGTCGTATCGGCGACCGGGTCGGCGAGGCGTACGCCTTGTGCCAGCAGGGCACCGTGCAACGGTGGACCGGCAACTACGCCGCCGCCCTCGCCAGCCTTGAGCAGGCGCTCGAAATGGCCCGCGGCTCTAATGACCAGCGCGCAGAAGCCTGCGCCCTCCAACTCCTTAGTGCTGCGCAGCTAGAGACCGGCGACTACCTGGCCCCCGCAGTGAATCTGGCCCGCGCGCTGGACCTGTACCGCAGCCTGGAGCACCGGCAGGGCCAGGCCCAAACACTCAGATTCCTCGGCAAACTGCTAACACGGACCGGCGACTACCCGGCCGCCGACGCCAAGATCCGTCAGGCCCTGGAGATCTTCAGCGACCTGGGCGATCGGCCCTACCAGGCCTGGACCCTCAACGACCTCGGCATGGTGCAGCAGCTGACCGGGGACTACCCGGCCGCCGCAGCCAGCCATCAGCAAGCCCTCGAACTGTGCCGCGATCTCGGGGAGCCGCTCGGCCAGGCCGAAGCGCTGAACCACCTGGGTGAGCTCTCGCTCCGGACCTCGGCCACCGGCCAGGCACGCGACCAGCACACCCGGGCCCTGGCCATCACCCGCGACCTCGGCGCGTCCCCGGAACAAGCCCGCGCCCTGGAGGGAATCGGCAACAGCCACCTCCACGACGGCAATCCCGGCCAAGCCGCGGAGTACCTGCGGCAAGCACTCGCGATCTACCAGCGCACCGGCGCCCCCGCCGCCCAGCGCGTCCAGGAAACCCTCCAGAGGCACCGGCTGCCATCCACCACCCCCGATCCCCCAGCCAGCGGCTCCCAGCAGCGAAGACCACCGACCGCACACACCCGCCCTAGCCCCTGAGCAAGCCAGCAGAAAGGCCGGCCGTTCAGGGACACGCCCCTGGCTGGGAGCACGATAGAGCAGCCTCCCACGGTGGAACCGTCTGTCAGAGCATGGTGAGCTGGCCCGGTGACCTGCTGTATATCGCTGGGCTGGCGTGGGACTATCGTGCTGGGTTTCCTCGCAACCGCTGGTTTCGCGCTGCCGCGCGAGCCGTGGGTCAAGCTAGATCGCGGCCGCAGCGGTAGCGCCCGTCAGAGCACGGCGAAGGAACGAGCTTGACGCCGACAGCCGCGGCTGATGTTCGCAAGCGAGGAAGAGCCTGCCGGGTATTGGTCGCCGGGGCAAGGGCTCATCTCCCCGGTCCAGGCCTGGCCGGCCTGGACCGAACATCGCCGCAGTTCAGCCGTCGGCGCGCAGATTCACCTATTCGGTCGCGACAGGAAAGGCCAAACTGAGGCTGGGACTGCCGCGCAGAGCGGCGGATCCCGCGCGCGATGAGTGACCAGGACCGACAGCATAGCGTGACTAGCGCCGACCTGCGTCGTGGTGCGAGATCGCCGCATCCGGGCGCTGTGAGGCTGGCCGGCCACATGGGTCGGCACGGGCAGCGCCAGGCCTTGCAGTCAATCCGGCCTGATGGTGTCACACTGGAAGGGGACGGCTCCCAGCGATCACCCCCGATCGCGCCGCCGTATCGATGGATAGGTGAACCGAGATGCCTCCCCGCATACCGAGAGCCCCGGGTCTTCCCTTCGGCGGAGGCCTCAACTTGGTGCTAGTTGCTGGCGGGGCGTACTTCGTATGGGAGCACGAGCAGGGCCGGCACGGACGGCCGCACGTGCTGTGCCCGCTGTGCTGGCTGAACAAGATCGCCCCGGCCCCCGAGGCGTCCGGTGGCTCTAGTCCGGCCGAGCCGCCGGAACAGGCCTGACTGGCATGCCCGCTGGGGTGTCACCGCTAGCCGCGCTCACCGGCTCCCGATGAGCTGGTCACCGAGATCGTGGATCAGATCCTGATGCCGCTCATCCAGCCAATGCGCCTGCGGGCCGGCGCCGCAGCGTGACTGGCGATGAGAAGCCTCCCTGGGCCGGATCGCCGATTACGGGCGAATTGCTTACCAGTGATCGGCAGTGGCATTCGTGGGCAGAACAACCAATTCTGTGCGGCCGCGATTCTGCGGCTTGGCCGCTGGCCCGAAGACGGTGCTCCTGTCCACGGGGGCCATCGGCCGGGCCGTATAGGTGTTGCGAGGTCCTCGGCCAAGAGGCCGCGCATCATGAGTCAAGTGCTAGAGCCGCAAGCGTGCCGATGAGGATGAACGGCCGGCTGCTGTGGCGGTGGTGGCGGGTCAGTTGCGGATGAGGATCTTGAGGGCCTCGCGGTTGGCCATGGCGCGGTAGCCGTCGGATACCTGGTCCAGGCTGACGGTGCGGTCGAAGACGCGGGCGGGCTCGATGGTGCCGTCGAGGATGCCGGGCATGAGTTCCTCGATGTAGGCGCGGGCGGGGCAGGCGCCCCCGGTGAGGGTGATGTTGCGCAGCAGCATGGCGGGGCCGATGGGGCCTTCGGCGTAGTTGGGGACGCCGAGCCGGCTGACGACTCCGCCGTCGGTGACGGCGCCGAACGCGGTGTCCAGGGCCTGCCTGGTGCCGACGCACTCGATCACCTTGCCGGTGCCGTCGCCGCCGGTCAGCTCCCGCACCTTAGCGACGCCTTCATCGCCGCGCTCGGCGACGACGTTGGTGGCGCCGAACTCGCGGCCGAGGCTGGTGCGGTCGGCGTGCCCGCCCATTAGGATGATCTGTCCGGCGCCGAGCCGGCGCGCGGCCAGGACCGCGAACAGGCCGACGGCGCCATCGCCGATCACGGTCACGGTAAGGACTCGAACGGGAGATCAAGATCCCCGACGACCGGGTGGTGGATCAGCTTGACGCCGGTGGTGTGGATCTGGACGTTGTGGGCGGCCCATCGGACCCGGAACTGGTCGCTGCGGGTGGACAGCTCCCCGATTAGGTCCGAAAGTCCCCGGTCGTAGGGATAGCGGCCGGCCTCGGCGCGCAGCAGGGCGACAGTGTCGCTGGCGACCTTGTCCCAGTCGCGGAAGAACTCGCGGAAGAACTCGGTGGCGTGCTGGTCGAGGAAGAGGAACCTGGCGTTGTTGGCCGGCCTGACCGGGTCGGCGTAAACCGGTGAGTAGAGCGCGTGCCCGAGGGCGTTGGCGGTCAGGATGTCCAGCCGGCCGTTGAGCACGAGCGCGGGCGTGCCGGTCATCGAGTCGATGATGCGCTGGACCGCTGGCCGGACTTGTTGCGGGGCAGGCCTGCGGTGCGGCCGGCGGGTGCGGCCGGCGGTCCGGATCAGGCGGAGCAGGTGTGCCCGCTCGGCGTCGTCGAGTTGCAGCGCGTGCGTGATGCCCTCGATGACGCTCTCAGAGACGCCAGTAGCATTGCCGCGCTCGAACCGGGTGTAGTACTCGATTGAGATCCCGGCGAGGACGGCGACCTCCTCGCGGCGGAGGCCCCGAGACCCGCCGGTGTTCTCCCCGGTACACGGGCAGCCCGGCCTGCGCGGGACTGATCTTGGCCCGGCGCGTGCTCAGGAACGCCCGGATCTCGCCGCGGACGTCGGCCGGGTCGCTCGTGCCTGCCATGTCTGCCACTGTACGAGACGTCTCGGTTGTCCGGGGGTCCCTGAGAGTACCCCTCTCATCAGGGTCTGCCCACCTCGCCGTGCTGGCTGGTTCTGTGGACAGTGCCACCCGACCCCACTGCGGCCGAGTCCGCCGTGAAGGCGACGGTCGAACGGTTCGGCCGCATCGACGTTCTGGTCAACAACGCGGGCAACTTCAACGCCGGGTACTTCGAGGAGATCAGCCCTGAGGACTTCCGGGCGCAGATCGAGACCACCCTGTTCGGCCCGGTCAACGTCACCCGCGCGGCACTTCCGGTCATGCGCGCCCAACGCTCGGGCCTCCTCGTCACGATCTCCTCGACCGCCGGCATCCTGGGCCAGGAGTTCTGCACCGCGTATGCCGCCTCCAAGTTCGGGGTGGAGGGCTGGATCGAGTCGCTGACCCCCGAGGTCGCGCCGTTCGGAATCCGCACGATGCTCGTCGAGCCCGGCTTCTTCCGCACCGAGCTGCTCACGCCAGAGTCGACGAACTACGCCGACTCCTCGGTCGAGGACTACGCCGAGCGCGCCAAGCAGACCCGTCGCTGCCTGGAAGAGCATGAACGGCCAGCAGAGCGGTGACCCTGCCAAGCTCGCCGACGCGCTGGTCCAGCTCGCAAGCCAGGACGAGCCGCCGCTGCGCTTCGCTGCCGGCGCCGATGCCGTGGGGGCCTTCGAGCAGAAGGCCAAGGACCTGTTCGCCCAGGCCGATGCCTACCGCGAACTGTCCAGCAACCTCGCCCACGACGACGCCTGAGTCACCGCCTGCGGAAACGATCAGGCCAACCGGCTCGTGCCCAGGCACAGGTACAGGCACGGGCAGAATGCGAGCTCGCTTACCGCGAGCTCCTACGCGGGCATCCCGGCTACTTGACGCGATCGATGAGCGGCCGAACGGCCGCCCGCCGGCGCTGCCAGACATGCACCACGTGAGGGCGACGCCCGGCGCCTGCCCGAGCGCCGTACATCCAGAGAAGACGGACAACACCCATGACATCGAAACTGGCCGGCACCGCCGCGCTCGTCACCGGCGCGAGCAGCGGTATCGGCGCCGCCACCGCCCGCCGGCTCGCCAAGACGGCGCCTCCGTCGCGCTCGTGGCCCGCCGCCGCGACCGTCTGCAGGACCTCGCCGCCGACATCGGCGAGGCGGCCGGCACCGCGCTGGCCGTGGAAGCAGACATCACCGACCGCGCCCAGGCCGAGGCCGCCGTGCAACAAGCCGTCCAGCGATTCGGGCGGCTGGACACCCTGGTCAGCAATGCCGGCCTGATGCTCCTGGGCCCCATCGCCCGCGCGGACCCCCAGGAGTGGGACCGCATGATCGCCATCAACGTGAAGGGCCTGCTCTACAGCACCCGAGCCGCCCTCCCGCACCTGCTGCAGGCGGCGCAGGGGAGCCCGCGCCGGCTCGCCAACATCGTCAACATCAGCTCGATCGCCGGCCGCGTCGCCTGGAACGGCTACGGCGTTTACAACTTCACCAAGTTCGGCGTGAACGGATTCACCGAGTCCCTGCGCCAGGAAGTCACCCAGCGGCACGTGCGCGTCGGTGTCGTCGAGCTCGGTGGCGTGGCGACCGAGCTGGGCTCGCACAACAAGCCCGAGGTCAGCACCGAGATGATCGACCCCTTCTACGAGAAGACCCAGGTCCTCGCCCCCGAGGACATCGCCGACGGCATCGCCTACATGGTCACCCGCCCCCGCCACACCGCCATCGGCGAGCTGTGGATCATGCCCACCGACCAGATCTGACCGTAACCGCTTCCCGGCCGAGACGAGCCGAAGCCCTCCTGCCCTGCGTGCCGGCACTGTCCGGCGCGCTCAACAGGCATGAGTGAGCGTCCGCTGCCGTGCCGATTACCCCTTTGCGCGTGACGTCGGCTATGCCGTCACGCACCGGTCGGCGTGCAGAACGGCGGCTACGCGCGCCTGCCCGTGGTCAGGTTCGGCCACGGTCGGTAGTTGCGGCGGGCCGGGGTCGCCCGCCCGGCGCTCGCCGACCGCTCACGCCCCGGTTTGGGCGCTGGGCGGGTCGGCCTCTTCGGTCACTGCCAGGAGCTGGCGGTGCTGCCGGGCCGGCTCGGGGGCGGTGGCGTAGCGGCTGGCCAGCGGGGCGGGCAGGAGCTGGATCTTGGCGCGCGGGGCCTGGCGGGCGCCGGCCAGGTGCCGGCTGCCGGTGCCTTGCCCGGCCGCGCGGTGACGGGCCAGGCTGGCTTCGGCTACCGGCCGCCGGGTCAGCGGGAGGTCAGCCTGCCCAGGCCGACCACGACGCGCGCCACCTGCCGATAGACCTGCTGCGCCGCTATGGAGGGTCCCCCGCCGCCAGGATCGCCGTCACCAGGTCGCGCAGCGGGCCGGTGAGGTCCTGCTCACCCACCAAGACAGCGCGGTCACCGGCGTGGATGACATAGACCGGGCTGCCCGCAGCCGCCCGGTACGCCGGGGGGAAGGCCAGGACCTGCCCGATCAGGGTTTCCCAGCGGCCGGCCTTGGTCAGGCCGCAGGTGTCCAGCGCCCTGCGGCGCAGGCTCCCATCCCACCCGATCTGGGTGACCACGACCCTCACCCGGCCAGTGTCCCCCCGCCACCGGCCCGCCGGGTCGTCCTGGCCCCGGCCATGCGGCCACGGGTGCGCCAGCATGATCTTCTCCCTTGCCTTACAGCGTCGTACCAGGCCAGCCAGCATGCCGGACGGCAGATGTCGCCGTCACGGCATGCTGGTGCCTGGCGCGCCTGGCGCAGCCTGCTGGCTGCCCGGGATCGTCGTCACCTGGAGCTGGGATGAGGGTCCGGTGCCAGCTGGCGTACCTGCTGGTCATAGTCGCCGAGCAGCTGGCGCAGCTGCGTGACCGACTCGGCGGGCATGTCTGCGGGCGCCAGGTCCGCGACGTAGCGGACCGCCGCGATCAGCGCGGCGAGCTCGTGGGCGTGGAAGGTGGCCCGCAGCACCGCCGGCCGGACCCGCTCCAGCTTCACCGGTCAGCCCTTGGACTGCAGGTACTGGCCGATCTGCGCCAGCTCGGCGGCGAAGCCGTCGTAGTCCTCGCGCATGCCGTTGATGTACGCGCTCCAGCCCAGGCTCGTCTTGGCGTAGTGCACCGCCTCCTGGATCTCCTCATCGGTCGCCCCGAACAGCCTGGCCGCCTCGGTGTGGAACAAGGTGCAGTAGTGGCACTTGGTCTCGGCGTGCAGCCCGACCCCGATCAGCTCCTTGTACTTGTTCGGGATCAGCGTCTGGCCCAGCTCCATCCGCTTGAAGATCTGCCACTCCGGAGCGAGCAGCTCATCGGGGATCGCGGAGAAGAAGTGCGGCACCAGGCCCAGCGTCTCCTTGATGTCGGCCTCGACCTCGGCGCGGCAAGCCCTGGCTTACCCGCCTCCCGCCACCACATGCCGGCCTGCTCGAGGGACGCGCGGTCTGGCGCGGCCAGGCTGCGCTGGGGGAAACCGGTCCGGCTCCCTGCGCCACATCAATCACCCGCTCCTCGCCCGCGTTACCGTCAGCCAGGCACGTGACACCCGCGGCTGCCCCAGCTGGCCAAACCGGCGAAGCTCCCGCCTCCAGGACCCGGTGAGCGCAACTGGCCACCAGGCCAGCGCACCTGCCAATGGGCAGTAGTGCATCACCGCCATACCGGCGGCGCGCCAGCTCCAGCACCGGGCACGACCCCGGAATGCACAGTCAGGAGGAACCCTGGTGTACACGATGCGGACCCGGATGGCCCCGCCCCAGGCGCCGGCCCGGCCCGCTGGACGCGGGCTAGCCTCCCGCCTGCCCCTTACGTGGAGCCGGTCCCCTACTGCTGCCTGCATGGCCCGCCTCCTCATCTGTATTCGCTCACGGCATGTCCGCATTCCCCGCGCTGCCCGCGCGCTGGCGTCACCCTGACCCCACACCATCCGCTCGGGATTGGTCGGCATCAGCTTGCGGTGCCGGTTCAGGACCGCGCCGTCGGCCCCGATCGTGACCAGCGTGTTGTACAGCGTCGCCCGGCTGAACTCACCCTCCCGCTCGTGAATCCCGCACACCACCGCCACGCCCCGCTCCGCCGCCGCGTCGCGGAGCGGCCGCAGCCCGTCCGCCACCAGGTCGATGCTGTTGGCCAGCAGCTCCCGGTAAATCACGCCGGTCAGCTCGAAGTCGGCCTCCGGCCGGAGCCGCCAGATCCACACCGGGTAGCCGGGCACATACGCCTCAGGGAACACCACCAGCCGGGCCCCGCCATCAGCAGCCTGGCGCAGGTACCCGCCGCGCGTGCCTAGGCTGTGAGGTAATGGCCGAGACGGATGTGATCCGCACGCCGGACCAGCGGTTGCGGGTCTTTGTGAGTTCCACGCTGCAGGAACTGGCCGCTGAGCGGCAGGCAGTGCGGGACGCGGTGACCCGTCTGCGGCTGGTGCCGGTGATGTTCGAGCTGGGCGCCCGGCCGCACCCGCCGCGCCAGGTATACCGCTCCTACCTGGCGCAGAGCCAGGTGTTCGTGGGCGTGTACGGGCAGAGCTACGGCTGGGTCGCGCCGGGGGAGCAGGTATCCGGGCTGGAGGATGAGTACCTGCTGGCGGCGGGGCTGCCCAGGCTCATCTACGTGAAGTCGCCGGCGCCGGAGCGTGAGCCGCGGCTGGCGGAATTGCTGACCCGGATCAGGGATGTCGGTGACGTGTCCTACCAGCACTTCTCCGCCGCCGCCGAGCTGCAGCGCCTGGTCGAGAACGACCTGGCCGTGCTGCTGAGCGAGCGGTTCGAGAGGGCGCCATCGGGGGACGGCGCCGCGGACGGGGCGTCGCTGGCAGGAGCGGTGCCGGTGCCGGCGACGCCGCTTGTGGGCCGCGACGATGATGTTGCGGCGGTGGGCGACCTGGTGCGTGCCGAGGGTGTGCGCCTGGTGACCCTTACCGGCCCGGGCGGAGTCGGGAAAAGCAGGCTCGCGATGGAGGTCGCGCAGCGGCTGGGTGCGGGCTTCGCGGACGGGGTGCGGTTCGTTGAGCTCGGCTCGGTCCGGGCCGCCGAGCTGGTCACGGCGGCGATCGCCGCCGCGCTGGGGCTGAACACCTCGGGCGGCAGGCTGATCACCGACCTGAAGTCGTACCTGCGCGCCCGGCGGCTGATGCTGGTCCTGGACAACTTCGAGCAGGTGACGGGGGCGGCTCCGCTGGTTGCTGAGCTGCTGCGCGCCGCTCCCGGCGTGGTGGCGCTGGTGACCAGCCGGATGGTGTTGCGGCACAGCGGTGAGCACGAGTTCCCGGTGCCGCCGCTCCCGGTGCCGCCGATCGGGGCCGGCGGGGACGCCGCGGAGGTGCAGCGATGCGCGTCGGTGCGCCTGTTCGTGCAGCGGGCCCGCGCCGCGTCCGCGGGTTTTGAGCTGACCAGCGGGAACGCCGGGGCGGTCGCTGAGATCTGCCGGCGGCTGGACGGGCTGCCGCTGGCCATCGAGCTGGCCGCGGCCAGGGTCAGGCTGCTGCCGCCGCAGGCTCTGCTGGCCCGGCTTGACGACAGGATGGGGCTGCTGACGGGGGGAGCGCGCGACCTGCCCGAGCGGCAGCAGACGCTGCGGAACACCCTGGACTGGAGCTTCGGCCTGCTGTCTGCCCGCGAGCAGGCGCTATTCGCCCGCCTAGGGGTCTTTGCCGGAACCTTCGACCTGCCCGCCGCGGAGGCCGTCGGCGCGCCCGGGCCGGCCCGGGCCGGGCCGGGCACGTCATGGACACGCTGGGGTCGCTGGTGGACAGCAGCCTGGTGCAGCCGCAGACCCGCGACGGCGAGCCGCGCTTCGGACTGCTGGAGACCATCCGGGAGTACGCTCTGGAGCGCCTGCGCGACCGCGCTGACTGGCGGGAGGCGCACGACCGGCACGCGGCCTACTTCCGGGCGCTCGCCGAGCCGGCTCCAGCCGAGCTGCGGGGTCCCGGACAGCTGGCGTGGCTGGACCGGCTCGAGACCGAGCACGGCAACCTCGGCGCCGCGATGTCCTGGCTGGTGACACAGGACCAGCCCGAGCCGGCGATACAGCTGTCCTGGGCGACCTGGAGGTTCTGGTGGCTGCGCGGCCACGCCGGGGAACTCGCCTCCTACGGGGACATCGTGGCCAAGAGCGAGCACCTGCCGCCGCGGCAGCGTGCCCTGGCGCTGAGCGGCACCGGCTTCGGCCTCTTCGCGTCCGGGGACCAGGCCACCGCGCAGCCGCTCCTGGAGCAGAGCCTGCCGCTGTACCGCCAGGCCGGGGACATGCTGGGCGCAGCCACGGCGGCGGCGTTCCTGGGTCACCTCCTGGCATTGCAGCACCAGTACGCGCGGGCCAGCGAGTTGCTCGAACAGACGCTCGCCGCGCTGCGGGAGGCCGGGAGCGACCGGCTCGCCGGACCGGAGCGTCTGCAGCACCTGCTGGACGTGGCGCTCGTGTGCAATTTCCTCGGCCAGATCCGGCTCAGCCAGGCAGATCACGACCGCGCAGCGCAGCTGTTCACCGAGGCCCTGAACGCGGCCCGCAGCGCGCAGGACCGGTTCACCATCCTGGTCTCGCTCTACGACCTGGCGCTCAGCAGCCAGGCACGGGGCGATCTGACCGGCACGGCGGAACGCCTGCAGGAAGGGGTGTCGCAGTCGGCCGAGGCCAGGGACGAACCAAGCGTCGCCTACTACCTGGAGGCGCTCGCCGCAGTCGCCATCCGGCAGGACAACCCGGAGCGCGCCGTGCATCTGCTCGCCGCCGCAGGCGCGCTCCTGCAAGCCAACGGCAGCGGCTGGCTGCACGCCGTCGTGCCCCGCGCCGCCCACGACGACGATCTCCTGGCCGCGCTGCGCTCCCGCATGGGAGATGCAGCATTCGAGCAGGCCTGGACACGGGGACAGTCGCTGGGAGCCAGCCGCGCCATTGAGTACGCGCTCCAGGACGCACCACCTGACCCCACCCGCCCAGCCGGCCCGCCAAGAGCCGACGATACCGGAGCCATCAGCTAGGCGCCCAAACCCGCCGCCAAACGCGTCCCGGGACTGCCAGGCAGGACCGCCACCAGAAGGCCGATACGCCCGGCCGGACTTGGACCGCCCCGAAATGGCTGATCTGTACTCGCCAGCGCGTTGAGGCCAATGCGAGGGGAGCCGCAAATATTAGGCGTTTTTTACGTTTAGCCATCCGTCGGTGACGGGCTGCCCATGACGATGTGTCATCCTGAGCGGGCATTCCCTGCCGCGATTGGCGAAGTCTGCGGCGCTCACGACTCCTGATCAGGTGGTCGTACAGGTCACGGAAATAGCGCTCCGCGTCCGGGGTCATGCCGGGGAGCGTGCCGGCGCCGCTCAGCAAGCTGGCGAACAGGTCCCGCTGCGGGGTGACTACCTTGCGCAGCGCGATCAGCGACCGCTTCATGTCGAACAGCTGCCCGAGCTGCTGGTCGGTCGGCCGCTGCAAGATCGCGTCCTCCAGGGCGTCGATCCGGTCGTCGAGGTCAGCCAGGACCGGGAAGTAGCCGTCGATCAGCGCGTCCACGACACGGTAGAGCAGCATCACGTGGTCCGTGCGCAGGTCGGGGCGCTGCTCCAGTCGCCTGGCGAGGCCGGTCAGCTCCGGGCAGGCATCGCGGTGGACGGTGACCAGGTAGTTCTCGGTGTAAAAGCAGTGCACCTCGACCAGCTGACCGCTGCCGGTCGCCCCGTAGACCACGATCAGCGTGAAGTGGTCGTAGGGGTCGACCTTGGGCCGCTGCCCGAAGTGCTCGGCGTCCTGGACCGCCAGCGGATGGAACCCGAAGGTATCCAGCAGCAGCCGGTCCGCCGTGCTCTTGTCCAGGCCGGCCAGGTCCAGCCAGAAACGGGCAGAGGTATCAAGCAACTGCTGCACGGTGCCCGTGCTGACCTCATGCTCGGTGCCATCGACTGTGATCAGGAAACTATCCATGGCCGCCATTGTGTCCGCCCGGCCCGCCACAAGCTCGCTTATCTTGTGCGGCAGACCATGCCGACCGCACAAGATCAACCGCCACGTCCGGTCGGCCGCTGCGCGAGTGAAGCCCAGGCGGGGTCAGTTCCCGGATCAGTTCCGCAGCGCGCCTGGCGCTGGCTGCTTCGCCGCGGGCCCGGCGCCGCCGGCTGTGCGCTGGCCTCACCACAGGTCGCCGCCGGTGAGTACGTAGAGGAACGGCACGAGCGGGATGAGGCTGAAGATGGCCCAGGCCAGCTTCCAGCCACCCGCCAGGTCGCGGCGGGTAGCCAGGTCGATCCAATGAGTACCACGGCGATGGGATGCAGGAAACAGACCAGGAGCTCGAGGATCTTCTTCATTGTCCTGAATTTACCGGGTCGGCGTGAGCGCGGTCCTGCCGTTCCGCCTCCGTCTCATGGGACGCGATAGCCTCGCCGGCCGCTGCCGGCCTGGGCCTGCCTGCCGCACGCAGCCCAAGCGTGCCGCGGCCGGTCACCGCGTCGTGCATCGGCGGGCGCAACGGACACCGGCTGGCAGAGTACGCGGTCGCGTCGTCACCGGCAACGGGGAGGCGGCAGCATCGGCGGCGCCGCGGGGCAGCGTTCATGGCCGGGTTCAACCCTGCCGGTGACGCCAGCAGGCGCCGAGGCCTCGCGCCGCGCGTATCCGGCAGGTCACGTGATCGGCGTCACCGTCATGACCGGACCGGTACCATGCCAAGTGGCGTTCCGCGCAGCGCGAAATCGCGCCTGCACAACCAGCCGGTGGGCAGCCGGCGGCCGTTCCCATATTCTGCGTGCCCGCCGCGGGCATGAACCTGCGACCTTTCTTCGCCCGCGACGGCGACCGCACCCACCTGGGACCCCGGAGCCCGAGTCCCGCCACCCGCTTCGTCGTCGACCACGCACCCTGCCCGGTCCTGCTGGTCTGGCCCGAGACCCCGTCGGCCATCACCACCATCCCGCCCGCGCCCCCCGGCCTGCCGCACCGGCCAGATTAGGAGCGCCGACGGTACGTGCGGCACCACCGGCATCCTCGCCCTGATCTGATCTGTCGCGCGCCCCCAGGCCGATCCACCAGTCCGCCAGCCGGTGGCGGCGGTGGCGGCACTCTTGGTCTTCCGGACGGCCACCATCCTGGGCGAACGCGGGCACCGACGACCTCGAAATAGGCGAAGTGCCGAATCCAAAGATGAACTCAGCACTTCCCTTTTGACGGAAGCGACCAACCGCTAGGCGGGCCGCTGCGCTCCGTCAGCGGGCGGTACAGGAAGCCTCCCGGCACGCGGGGCCTTTCCGCCGGCGACATCAGGCCAGCCCCTGGAGTGCCCACTGCCCGGACAGTCACGCACCCTCCGTCATTGGTCATGCCTCGCCGGGCGGCGGCAACCGAGCTTGGGAGCACGATCGGCTAGTTCGCCGTCCCGGTCCCCGGCATCGCTGGTCGCATAGAGCATGGGCCGCACCGGATCAGGCCTTTGGGGACGTGGGCCTGGCGGAGACCACCTGGCTGCAGACCGGACAGGTCAGAGCCTGCCCAGTGCTGTCCCGAGGATGGCGAGCAGGCCGAAGCCGCCGACGATGACAGCGACGGCCCAGCCCGCGATGGCCAGTCGGCGGGAGATGGGCCGAGGTCCCATGACCTGGGGATCGCGGGCCAGGCGGACCAGGATCACCAGGCCGATCGGGGTTCCGAACCCGCCGATCACGCTCGCCGCGACCAGCATGCCGATCACCGAGATCCCGGCCAGGGTCACGGCGAGCGCGAGCCCGATGGACGCGACCAGGATCGCGTAGAAGCCCCGGGCGCGGCCGACGCGCTCGGATAGCCCGCGGCGCCAGTTGAACTGGGCGCCCACCACGTAGGCGGTGGTGGCCATCAGGACGGGCAGGGCGACCACCGCCGAGGTGACGAGCCCGGCGGCGAACAGGTCCGCGGCCGCAGAGCCGGCCAGCGGGCGCAGCGCCCCGGCGGCGTCCTGGGCGGAGGTGACCGCCTGGTGATGCTGGCCGAGTGCGGCCGCGGAGGCGACGAGCATGCACCACAAGATCACGGCGGTGAAGCTGGCGCCGACGACGGCGCCGGCCCTGGCCCGCGCCAGCCCGCCGCCCTCCGCAGTGCCGCCGGGTGGCTCCTCCACCCCCCGCCCGATGGTCTCCCACACGTAGACGTAACTGGTCAGTGTGGTGCCGAGCAGGGCCAGGCCGCCTGCCACCTGGTCACGGCCGAGCGACAGCGCGGGAACCAGGCTGGCCTGGAGGAGGCGGGGCCAGTCCGGATGTGCCAGCACGGCCGCCGCGCCGAAGGCCAGAAAGCCGAGCATCAGGTACCGCAGCACCGCCACCACCTGGCCGTACTTGCCGGCCAGCAGCAGGCCGGCAAGAGCGGCCCCCAGCGGAACCACCAGCCAGCGGGAGTCGATGCCGGCTAGCAGCCCGATGCCGGCCGCCCCGGCCTGCAGGTCCGCGGCGATGGTGACCAGGTTGACCACCACCACCGATACCAGCAAGACGGCGGCCGCGCCCCGGCCGTAGCGTTTCAAGGTGAGCGACTGGATGTCGTCTTCGGCCACCGCGCCGACCTGCGCGGCGATCGCCAGGACGACGCCCAGCAGCGGGGCGACCAGAAGCGCCAGCCAGGACAGCTGGTAGCCGGTCTGGGCCCCGACTGCGGCAGCGGTGCCGACGTTGGTCGGGTCGTTGTCCGCCGCTGCCGAGACCAGCTCGGGACCGATGCCCCGGCAGCAGCCCCCGCAGGGAACTCCGCCGCCTCCCGCCTGGCCGCCGCCGGTTCATGCCGGGCATCCTTTCACCACGATCGGCTCGGGCTCGGGCCCGGACTGGCCAGGATAACGTGCAGTCTTGGCGTGGCCGATCACTGCAGCGGCGGCAATGCCTGGTTTGGCCGTCTGATCCTGGGGCCGCCGGTTCATACCCCGCGCAGCACTTCGGACACTCGCGCTTTGAGATTGGCGGTTGCGGGTGAAGACTGATCCTCTGGTTCGGTGAATGCTGACCCCACCCATGATGATCATGAGGTGCTGACGTGGAGGACCGTCCCCGGAGCGGGCGAAGTGCCGCTGCCCATCGGCAAAGCGGCACTTCAGGGATCCGGGACGGTCAGCAGCAACCCGGGACAGCCGCCGCATCCCAGAAGCCGCGCAGCTGGCCTGGTCATCCCCCCGGCCCGTAGCGGCGCCCGGTGCTGAGACCCGGGCGCTGTCCCAGCCCCGCTCGACCACTGCGGATCATGGCTGCTGCCAGCGGGATGCCGCAACCAGCGGCGGGAAGCCCTCCCGGTCCTTTGACCCGTACCGCAGGGCCCGCCCGCTATATGACCCTGGTGGCGACCGCGATGCCGACCGCGATGAGGATCAGGCCGCCGAGGAGTTCCCCGCGCTGACCGGTCCTGGCGCCGATCTTGGCTCCGAGTTCCAGCCCGATCAGGGACAAGGCGACGCTGACCGCGCCGATGACCAGGGCTGCCACGGCCAGGTTGACGTGGTAGGTGCCCAGGGCGAAGCCGACGGCCAGGTTGTCGATGCTCAGCGCGATTCCCGTGACCAGCAACCGGCCGATCCCGCCCTCGGGCAGCGCCGGTGCTTCCTCACCTGATCCCCGCCAGGCCCGTATCAGCGCATACCCGCCGGCGGCGATGAGCAGGACCGCGCCGATCCAGCGGGCCGCCGATCCCAGCGTCGAGGCCAGCCCGCGGCCGAGCACGAGCCCCAGGATGGGCATGCCGGCCTCGAACAGGCCGAACTCAGAAGTGGCAGATCTGCGTGCGGCCGCAGACGCGATCGCAACAGCTCCCAAGAGCGCCGAATCGGCGATCTGATTTCCTACCAGAACGATAGAAAATGCTCTACGGCGATCGTCGGCAAGGTCGAGATTGCGTGAGTGAGTATTCCACTTCGTACATAGAGGCTTATTCAGGCCATTCTGTAGAAGTGCAAGCCAATTACCGCTGAGATGGTCGTCGCGAACGTGTCGATCGGGCGCCGGTAGTCGGTGTGCATGATGCGCCAGTTTTTGAAGTGCGAGATTACCTGCTCGATCACCCAGCGGATCTTGTTGACTTGGATGTTGAACTCTTTCTGCCAGTCGAGTAGCTCGCCGCCCGCCGGCTTCTTGAAGGGCGTGATCATATCGTTGCCGACATAGCCTTTGTCGCCGAGCCGCGAAGCGGAGGATCAGGTCCTCGAAGATGCGGAACCTGCGGGCGAGGCGGCGGGCGTCTTTCGCGGTGGCGGTGCGCCGGTAGAGGTTCGCCGTGAGCCCGGCGCCGGTGAGTGCCCGGTAGCGGGTGAGCAGGTCTTCCAGGACGGCCGGTTCCAGGGCGGGCTGGCCGGCGAGGCGGGCAGCCGCGGCGGCGTCGCGGGCCTCGATCAGCAGGGCGGCCATCCGGGAGGCCCATTCCTGCTTCTGCGGCTCGAAGCCGTAAAGCCCCTTCAGGTCGCGGAGCAGGTGGGCCCCGCACCAGGCGTGCAGGGTATCGGTGAGGTGCCCGTACCCGGCGTATCCGTCCCGCACGATGACGCCGGAGTAGCCGGGGAGGACCTGCCCGGCGTCGATCGCCTCCGCTGACCGGTCACCGGCGTGCATATGCGTGAGGTAGGTGGTGCAGGCCAGGTGCACGTACCTGGTCCCACCAGCGGCGCGGGCCGGCGTCTCATCGGCGTGGACCGCCGGGGCGGCCCTCAGCAGCTCGCGGACCCGGTCCATGAACCCGCTGTTGGCCTCGGCAACCGCCACGTCGTGGAACTGGCGGCGCGGCCGGACGGGGGCGCGCTGGCGGCGATCAGCTGGGCGGGTCCGGAGAAGGATCCGGGCGTGACCACCAGCGAGTTGCATGTGGTCGATCTGGAGACAGGGACGGCCCGTGATCTGGGCCGGATCGGGACCGAGGCGCGGTCGCCGGTCTGGTGGCAGGCCGACGGCTGCTGGCACCTGGCCTACCTGGCAATGCCCGAGCCGTACGGCGGCGACGCCGTTTACGATGTCGCCGTCTCCGCGGCTGCCGCTGTGCATCGTGACCTGACCGCGGGCATGGCTGTCTGCCCGACGGAGCTGGCGCAGGTCGCGGACGGCCCGCCGCTGGCCTTGTTCGCGGACGGGCTCGACACCGCGATCTACCGGCTCGACCCTGACCTGCTGCGGTTCGGGTGCGTGTCCGCTCGGGACGGCCTGGCCGACTCGCTCACCGCGTGTCGTTCCGGCGAGGTGATCGCGGCGCTGGCCAGCACCTCCTATGAGCCGGTGAACGTCCATGCCGGACCGCCCGGAGGCCAGCTCATCCGGCTCAGTGACACCCGGCCTGCCCTGCGCGATCAGATGGGGAAGTCAAGAACGCCTGTCCTATCGGGCATCGGACGGCCTCGGCCTCGACGGCCTGCTCGTATTGCCGCCCGGCCGCAACCGCGCGGATGGCCCGTTCCCGCTCATCACATTGGTGCACGGCGCCCTGATGCCCGGTATGCCGACCAGTTCATGCTCGCCCCGCATCCTACGGGACAGTGGCTCGCGACCGCGGGATACGCCGTGTTCCTGCCTAACCCGCGGGGCGGGGTGGGTCATGGCCGTGATTTCGCGGCGGCGGTCGCACGCTCGGTCGGCGGCAGCGAATGGAGCGACATCATCAGCGGGATCGACCTGCTGATTGCCGAGGGGGTCGCGGACCCGGACCGGCTTGGAATCGGCGGTGCCAGCCATGGCGGGTTCATGGCCGCCTGGGCGATCGGGCAGACCGACCGGTTCAAGGCCGCCATGATGGCCGCCGGGATCAGCGACTGGGGGATGCTCGTCGCGACCGGCGAAGGGGGCACCCTAGAAGCTGAGCTCAGCGGCAGTTGCGGCTGGGAGGGCAGCGGCCCGCACCCCCACGACCAAGTCAGCCCGATCTCGTTTGCGTCGAAGATCCGCACCCCGGTGCTGATCGTGCACGGCGAGGACGACACCAACGTGCCGGTCAGCCAGGCGATCTACTTCCACCGTGCGCTCAGCTGGTACGGGGCCGAGCACGAACTCGTCATCTACCCGCGTGAGGGACACGGGTTCGCGGAGCGCAATCACCAGCTCGACCTGCTCCGGCGCACGCGTGCATGGTTCGACCGGTGGCTTCGCGATGAAGCGTCCGATGGCCGAGGATCACCGGCTTGACCAGCGGGCGCCCTGCCCTCCTCACCCAGGACTCACGGCCTCGATCCATGGCCGCGGCTGCGAACGGCCACACCTGGAAACCACCCCGACTCGAACCCGCCGGATAACGGGCAACGCCCGGCACACGTCACATCACGCCGCTGACGCTTGGTGAATAGCTACCAGAATAAGTCCGCCTGACAAACGGCGGCTACACGGCGCCTGCGGCCTGCCCGTCTCAACGACTGCCTTGCGCCGCTATGCCACAAGTCGCGTAGAGCAGCGAACGAATCTTTGCGAGGTAAAAATCATCGCCCATAACGCCGATTATTCGCTCCTGTGTCAGCTTGTTCTTGGCAGCGTGGTTGAGCACATATCAGGGCGTTCTGGGGCGATGATCTGATCATGCTGCAATTAGCCA
The DNA here is from genome assembly GCA_963808615.1 of uncultured Actinomycetota bacterium. Taxonomy (GTDB): domain Bacteria; phylum Actinomycetota; class Actinomycetes; order Streptosporangiales; family Streptosporangiaceae; genus Palsa-504. The sequence goes on along the minus strand of CAWEGV010000011.1, from coordinate 1,150,045 downwards.
TTAGCCGCAGGTATGAACTCACCGGGCTGCCTGCGTGGCTGTGGTGGTGAGGCTCCGAGCGCGGCTAGCTGGGCAGCGCCGGCCCGGCTACCTGCTCATCGCGGGCATGCGGCATCTCGCCCGCAGAGCATGAGACCTTCGGTGTGCCGAACGTAGTTGACGAGGGTTGACCGGGACTGGAACGCCAGCGCGTTATCGACGGCGACGGCCAGCGCGGGGGATGTGCCGTGCGCGAAACTGAACCGGTAGGTGGCGCAGCCGCCGGGGAATGTGTAGAAGCGGAGGCCGGAGAACTGCGGCGCCAGGCTCAGCGGATGCTCGAACCGGCGCGTGCCGGGCTGGTCGGAGGGGATCTGCTGGGCGCCCGAGGTGTCGCAGGTCGCAGTGAGGGTTACGGTGACCGCTCGCGGCCCTGCGCGATCGGAGTCCAGCCAGAAGCTGGCTTTCCCGCTGGCGATGTCCGTGCCGCCAACGCTCCAGCCCGCCGGGAGCGCGGCGATGCAGGGCAGCAGGGCAGCGGACGGGACTGCCTGGGCGCTGAGGATCATCGAATGGCCGGTGCCGCAGCTGGGGGCGTAGGCGCCCAGATTTCTGGCCGCCGGGAAGAAGGCATTCCCTGTTTCGAACACGGCGGCGGTGATGACGGCGAGCATCGCGGCCGCCAGAGCGACCCGCCGGATGTTCCAGCGTTGCAGCGCGATCGGCGGCCGCTGCGGGGCGAGGGCGCGGAATTCGCCGAGCAGGTCGCGCGGGTCCCGTTTCATGAAGGCGCGCAGCTGGGTCGGGCTGGCGACCCCGCGGGTGGCGGCGAATGCTTCGGCGAGCTCGGCTTCGGTAAAGTACGCCAGCGCCCGCCGGTAGACCCGCTGCGGGCCGGTGCGCACGGCCAGGACCAGCATCATGTTGCCCAGGTCGACCGCCTGCCGCCATGGTGACGGGCGCACCTGGACGAAGGCCACGTCGATCAGCAGCAGCTCCCCGGAGCGGACCATCAGGTTGCCCGGTTTGATGTCGCGGTGGGCGATCCCGGCGTCCCACAGCGTGCGGATCAGCTGCAGCCCCTGGTCGATCACCGTGTCGTCGACGTCGGCTTCGCCGATTTCGACGGCGCCGGCATGGAATTCGGTGACCAGCATGTACTCGCGCTCGGGCGTGATCTCCACGATGCCGTACGGCCGGGCCGTGCGGACCCCGATGTCCTGCAGCAGGCGCAGGGCATAGTCCTCGTACTCGACCAGGCGCCGCACGGTCTGGAAGGGGTGCTCGTCCTCCAGGGAGCCGTACAAGATGGTCCGCCACAGCTTGTACCAGCGGTCGGCGCGGACGTGGCCCTTGGTGTAGAGCTTGGCGAACACGAACTCCTCCGGGCTGCCTTCGACCCGCAGCCGCAGCGGCGTGGAGCCGGCGGAGGACTCCAGCCCGACCGGCTTGATCTCGGTCACGGTGAGCCCGAGCTGGTCGTGCACGGCCTGGCGGATCGCCTGCCCCCGCCGGCCGGTCACATCCACGTGCGCGGTGCGGCCGCGCCGGTAGGCGACGGGGAACGCCTCGTTCGGGGTGAAGTACCGGAACGCGGTGACCGCGATCGCCACGGCGAACGCCACGGCGAGCAGCGCATCACTGGGGTGATCGACACCCAGGTACAGGCGGGCCAGACAGAACACGGCGACCACCGCGGCCACCGCCGCCTTAGTGTAGGTGCGGGGGCGGCCCGGCACGGCCAGGCAGTAGACGGCGCCCATCAAGAAGATCGTCAGGACCGCCACCGGGGGCGACACCCCGGAGTACCCGCCCCAGCTGCCGATGATCGGCACGCCGTACGGGCGTGGCCTGGACAGCCCGAAGTAGATCGATGTCCCGGCAATCTCCAGGAACAACACGCTGCCCAGGAACACCAGCAAGTGCCGCCAGCGCCGGAACGCCATCGTCAGGGCGACCACCGACAGGCCGAGCGCGGTGGCCCCCCAGCCGGAGCCCGCCCCGTTGATCCCGTTGGCCACATCGGTCAGCCACGGCGTCCGTATTCCGGCCAGGAGACGCAGCACCCAGGTGCTGGCCCGATCATCAATCCGGAGCCACGGCGTGTGCTGGGACGCCAGGAACGCGCCGGCGAGCGCCACGGCCCCAAGGATCAGCCACGCTGTTGTGCTGATGGCGAAAGGGTGCGGCAGCGGCGGCGGCGCACCGGTCGGGCGGCGCTGACGACGGTCCTTATGGACGGCCGGGCCCGGCGGCAAGCTGGCCGGGCCGTTCCCGGCGGCCACGGGCCTGATGTCGTCACCCAACGTGCGTCACCCCCCGCCGGGATCAGCCCATGTGCGCGCAGCCAGCTGCCAGGCCACCGCCATGAGCACCGTGCGCGATTTCATACGTACTCCCGCCGTGGCAGGCGCGCCAGGACAGCCAGCCCGGCGCCACGGGCAGCCAGTAGGTGGCCAGCCGGTAGCGCTCAGCTCGCCCCGGAGCCAGCCGCGCGGCTCGGGCCTGCCGTGCCCGCGTATGGCTCAACCCTAGGCCTCGCCTACTGTACGGACAAGGTGTGCCTGCTCGTGCCTGACACCGGGCACCAGCGCCCGATAGGCGTCCCGCGCCCGCTCTGAAATACGTATCGAAGTCAGTAATTCCCACGATGCCGGAAGAACGCCCATGCGCCACGCTGATCACGAGGGCGACGGAGCCGGGCCGGTCGTCAGGCCGGCGCCGGTTAGCGAGGCGGCTGGGGAGGTCATCAGTGGGCGGCGCGGCCGGCCTTGGGCACTTCCTGATCGAGCACGACCTTCTCGAGCACGACCTAATCGAGCACGACCTTTCAGGACTGCCGCCAGGGCACATGACCAGCGCACACGACGCCCTGGACCTGGATGCCCGTTTGCAGGCACGTCGCGGCGGCCAGATCCGCCACCTGCAGCGGATCTTCGCTCCGGAGGAGTCGAGGTGCCTGTGCCTCTTCGAGTCGAGCGGCACCGGCGTAATACGGGCCGGTACTGACGCCGCGCAGTTTCCTTTGGCCAACGTCGTGGCGGCGATGAGTTCACGGCCATCCAGCGACAGCGCCGCAACGACAGGAGAGAAATAACAATGGACACCCAAACGGGTCACGATGCCGGCCGGCAGCCGGGCAGGCCGCGCCATGCGCCTCGGCTTGCGGGCGGAAGGTTGGCATCGTGAGCACTCCGCAGCTCCCCGGATCAGCACAGCCGCCCGCCGCGCCGCCATCGGCCCGGCCGGGAACGGCCTGGGCGTGGCCGCCCTGGTTCTCGGCGTGGCCAGCCTCGTGGCCGCCGTGTCCTTCATCTTGTTCCCTCTTGGCCTGCTGGGAGGCCTGGTCGCAGCGGTCCTCGGCGGAATTGCCGTCACCCGCGGACGGGCGAAGGGCGCGACGAACCCCGGACGGGCCACCTCCGGTATCGTGTGCGGCGTCCTGGCGCTGGCCATCGCCATCGTGTTCGCGGTGTGCTTCGGCACGTTCGTGGCGCGCAACACGAACGTCTTCACCACGCTCGACAACTGCATCGCCAAGGCCGGCAATCGCAGCGCCGTCCCCAGCTGCATCGCCCGCCTCGCGAACGACATCCGGCCATAGGATCATCTCGGCACAACCGGCCGCTGGTAAGCCTGGCCAGCCGCCAGCTACATCGACCTGGACCAGATCGGATTCCTCACGCCTGCCGCGGATGGTGATCCAGGCAACCACAAACTGAAGGCCAACAATCTCGCGGCTATCTGGCGGACTTACCACACTGCCGGAGCCAGGCACCTCGTGATGACCGGTCCTATCGAAAACCAGGCCACGCTCCAGACCTACATAGCTGCGCTGCCAGCCGCAACGATCACGGCGTGCCGCCTGCGCGCCGGGCCCGCCGAGCTGAGGCGGCGGATCATGACCCGCGGCGAAGGAGGCAGCTGGCCCCAGCCAGAAGACCCACTGCGCGGACAGCCAGCAGGCTACCTGTCCCAGGTCGCCGAGCAGGTAGCGGCAGACGCCCAAGCCCTCGACCGCGCCCACCTCGACGCCATCCGGATCGACACCGACGGGCACACCGCAGGCGAAGCTGCCGACCTGACCGCCGCTGCGGCAAGATGGCCAGGCCAAGGACGCGGACCCGGAATCCCGAATAACGCTACGTGATCGGCATCCGGTCCAGCGCGGCGCGCATCGCCGCCGCTATGCGCGGACGTCGGCATGTGGTCGATCAAGACCAGGGCCGTCCAGATGCAGGCATTATGGGAGCCCGTCGGGGCGTTGTGACCGCCACGCTGAGTCTTCCGCCGCCCTGGCGCTGGGCCGGCTAGCCGCTCTGCGGACAGTCGGCGTCATCGCCGCGGTGTCAGCAGGGCGACTCGGGCGCCCGCGGCCCATGCGAGGTGCAGGTCGTCTGGGCTGGGGTCGCCGTGCTGATCGAGGCCGATCTTGTTGAACTTGGCGAACTGGTGGTTATCGCGGGCCATCAGGGCGAAGTACTCGATAACGCCGGTCTCGTCGGCCACGACGTGGACATCGGCGGGTCGCCGCTTGCCGCCGAGACGGATGTGCACCGGTTCGCCGGTGCGCAGGTTGCGTGCCCAGGCGAACTGCGTGCCGACCAGCAGGGTCCCGTTGCGGCGGGTGTAGGCAACCGGGACGGCGTAGTGCCGCCCGGACTTGCGGCCGACCAGGTACACGGTGATCAGGCGTTTGCCCACGAGGCGGCACAGCAGCGGCGTGCGCAGCAGCCCGCGGATCATCCGGTTCACCAGCCCTTGCAGCGGCAAGGTCTGGGCTCTCACGGCTGAGGCCGGCTGGCCGCCAGGCGGCGGATCCGGTGTGCTCATCGCGACTCCTTTCCGGAATGCCACCGGGCTCGACCGCGATCGGTGGCAGAGCCCCCGTCCTCAGCCGGGTACCCGGCTGCGGGAGCCTGAACCGTCCTGGGATCGGCGGCTGGTCAGCGGCAACCCTGCTCCACGCAGCCCCGGCCGCGGCGACCGGGAGGTGTTCTGCCCCTCGGCCTGGCTGTCGGCCACGATGACGCCGCGGCCCCCGGCGGCCAGCGAAACAGCAGCGGTGAGCCCGGCCGGGCCGGCGCCGGTGACCAGCACGTCGGTCGTGCCGGGAAGCATGCCAACCTGCTGTACCCGGATACCTTCCGCGCCGAAGTACCACAGGCGGCCGGCTCAGCCTGGCTTGAGTTGTCAGGGCTGGAGATTCAGCAACGCTCTGCCGCTCTGCACATCGAGAGGCACCGAGACCTGATCGTGCACGATGAGCCAGTTGCCGTCGATCTTCCGGAAGCAGCCCGTCCACCGAACCCAGTAATCGGTCCTGGTCCCGTTCTTCAAGGTGCCGCTGACCCGATTCAGGCTGTGCCCGAATGCCACGTCATCGCCCACCGTGAGCGTGAGGTCGCGAACCTCGTAACCGAGCGGACGCTGGTAGACCGTAAAGACATCTGCCCAGTTGCTCCATTTAGCCTCTGCCCCCACGTGCCGCAGCGGCGGCACGATGTCGAACGACACGATGTCCGGAGCGTAAATCGGCTTCACACCCTCCAGGTCCATGGCGCGAATCGCCTGCACCAGCTGGTCGATGCGCTGCCGGATGCCGGCTTCATCAACCGCGTGGTGCGCAGCCACGATTAGTCCTCCCTTTGCCAAGGCCCGCAGGCTGATTCTTTCTCTGGCACTCGCGCCACCGCGGCCGGTACCCGGCCGCGGTCGTCTCATCCGCGGACCCAGGCACGGAACCCCTCCCGCCAGCTCGGGTAGCGGGGCTCCCAGCCGAGCTCTCTCCTGGCCTTCTCGTTCGAGGACCCGCGCGAGGCGGTCATCTGGGCCACGACGAACTCCCCGGCGAGCAGCCGCCCGAGCCAGGCGGGCACGCGCAGCGGCGGCTTGGCCCCCGCGACCTGGGCCAGGTATGGCAGCCACTGCGCAACCGGGGCCGGGTCGTCGTCCACCACGTTGTACAGGCCCGGCGCGCCGCGGCCGACCGCCGCGATCGTCGCCGCGGCGGCGTCGGTGACCTCGATGAACGACCACACCCCGGTCCCGCCGCCGATCACCGGCACCTGCCGTTTCCGGACCATCTTCACCAGGGAATCCGAGGCGCCCGGGCCGTAGAGGCCGCCGTAGCGCAGCACGATGCCCTCCGGCGCCCCGGCCGGCACGGCCTGGTCCACGTACGTGATCGCCGCCGGCATCTGCACCGCCGACCGGATCGGCCGCCAGCCGGGCGGGTCTGCTTCGGTCTTCAGCCCGCCGCCGGACGGCTGGTCCGGCCCGGGGCCCGCGTAGCCTTGCGCGATGACCCGCCGGGTGCCCGCCTGCGCCGCGGCCGCCAGCAGGTTGTCGGTGCCCCGGGTCCGCAGCTCGTTGGTGGCCGCGAACGTCTGGTCGGGATTGCGGAAGCTCCGCAGGCCCGCCAGCGCGGTCATCTGGTGCACGATCACCTCCGGCGACGCGGCCCGCACCGCCGCGATCACCGCCTCGCGATCCAGCCCGTCCAGGACCACCGGCTCCGCGCCCGCCTCGCGCAACTGGGCGGCCTTGCCGGGCGTCCTGGTGGTCCCGGTGACCTGGTGACCCGCCGTTACCAGCCCGGGAACCAGGTACCGTCCCAGCGCCCCGGTCGCTCCGGTGACGAAGACTCGCATGATCTTTTCCTTCCGTGGTGCTTTCTCCTCAAGACCAGGCACCACCCGAAGCTGTGACACTCTCCGGCCCTGCCTTCCCATGCGGTGCGGGCTTACCTCCAGCGCACCCGCCTCCTCTCCCGCGTCCGGGCGGAAGAATGATCTGCATGCCGCCAGTTCACGGCGTTGCACCGACCCAGATACCGCGCCGGATCGGCGATCCGTTGAGCGTGCCGGTCACGGAGTTGCGCGCAGTTGGAGGTTTCGTACCCTAAGCGCCGCCTGACACCGTAGGCCATCGACGCACACACGCACCGGGCCGCCGCAGTCGGTCTTCTTCTGACGCTGTGTAATTGGTCCTTTCCTAGGCTGCTGGTGGGGGCTGAGGCAGGCGGCGGTAAATCTCGGCTGGTTAGCGAGTTCGCCACTCAGGTGCGGGACCGGGCGCTGGTGCTGGCCGGGGGGTGCGTGGCCTTGGGCGCGGCGGGCTTGCCGTACGCGCCGATCACCGCGGCCCTGCGAGACCTGGTCCGGGAGCGAGGTGCGGGTGGGGTAACGGGGCTGCTGCCCGGTGGCAACGCCGGCGAGCTGGCCGCCTTGGTGCCGGAACTCGGATCCCTTTCTTCCAGCGGTGATCCGGAGATGGCGCGGGGGAGGTTGTTCGGCCTGGTAATTGTCCTGTTGGAGCAGCTTGCCGCGAGGCAGCCAGTGGTGCTGGTGATCGAGGATCTGCACTGGGCCGACCGGTCGACCGGGGAGCTGCTGGCGTTCCTGGTTCGCAACCTGCGGCAAGCGGCTGTGCTTCTGGTGGCGACGTTCCGCTCGGATGAGCTGGGCCAGGCCGCGCCGGTACGGCGGCTGCTGGCCGAGCTGGGCCGAGCAGTTGCGACTGGGGTCGACCGGAATCCCGACAACTATTCTGGTCAAGCCAACGACCGTTTGATGACGCCCGGGTCAGCGATTCGTGCTCACGGAGCGCTGCCGCTACAAACGGGTTACGCGCAGAACTTCTGGATAGGCGCTTAACCGTCACTCCGTTTGTCCGTTCGCGATCCCTGGCTTGCTGCTGGTACTCCGGTCGGCCCGGGTACCGGCGCGGGAGCTGATGTGGGCAGGTAGGGGGATGCCGGGCGGGAGGGCCGGGTCGGGGAGGGGTTGCTGCCAGGTGGTGGCCAGCGGTAGTTCGCCCGCCCACAGGCCCAGCGCGGCATCGGGGCTGTCGCCGTCGCTAGGCGGGCCGGTGCGGATCTTCACCGAGGCTTCGTCCAGCGGCAGCGCCAGCAGGCGGACCGCCGCGAGTTCCTTGCGGCTGGGCTGGCGGGCGTAGTCCCACTGGCCGGGCGCCACGTGCTCGGCGATGGTTCGCAGCCCGGCGAGCCGTTCGGCGGGGTCGCTGACAAGCCGGGGCTGCCCGTAGATCATGGCGCAGCGGTAGTTGATGGTGTGCTCGAACACCGACCGGGCCAGCACCAGCCCGTCGGTGAGGGTGATGGTGACGCACGCCGGGATGCCGGCGGTGTTCAGGCTCTGGCTGGCGACCGAACCGTGCAGGTACAAGGTGTCCGCGGTGAACCCGTACATGGTGGGGACCACCATCGGCCACCCGCCGGTGATCACTCCGAGGTGGGCGACCAGCCCGGCCTCGAGCACCGCATGCAAAGAGTCCCGGTCAGCCCGGCCCAGGTGCCGGTACCTGCGGTGCCGGGTCCGCTCGGTCGCCGACAGCGGCGGCTTCCCGTCGGCGGGACTGGTCGTCGCGGGCACGGCCTGGGGCGGGCTGGCTGTCAGGGCATCGCGCCGGCCGGGCACCGTGTCAGCCGTGGTGGGCGGGTCCGGGGGTTGTGCGCTCATGGCGGTCTCCAGTTGAGCTGAGCGGTTAGGGCCGTTGCCGGGGCGGGCCGGGGTGCCGGTGGCCGGGGCCGGGAACTGCGGCGACTGCGGGGTACTCGTCGTGCCGATGAAACCATGACCTGTCGCCTTCGTTGCGGCCCAGCGGCGCACGGTCCAGCCACTGCCACATCGGCCACAGCCCGTCGAAGCCGCGGGCATACGCGGAGTACGTGTGGAACATGTCGTCGCCCTCACGCGCGAACGCGCTCATGCCGGGTTGCTCGCCCGACCAGTCGCGCCAGGCGACATTCGCCGCCTCGAGCTGCGCCTGGTCCTTGTAGTTGTACTCAACCGGCGCCACGGCGGGATCGATCGTCACGTGGAAGTCGTAGTTGAAGCTGCTGCCCAGCGACGAGACCCAGCGGACGTCCCATCCCATACGCCGCTTGTAGACAACGAGCTTGTCGAGCGGCGCGCGCGACACCATGACGAACGCCACATCGTGGTGCTCGAAATGCGGGACGCTGCCGGCGAAGCCGTCGGTGACCGCCGAGCAGCTCGGACAACCTTCGTCCCAGTCCGGCTCGAACATGAAGTGATAGACGAGCATCTGCGAACACCCGCCGAACAGGTCGCGCAGCGACGCCTCGCCGTCTTCGGTCGTGAACCGGTAGTCCTTCTCAACCGGCACCCACGGCAGGTCGCGCCGCCGTTGCGCCAGCTCGTCGCTACGGCGCGTCAGTTCCTTTTCGGCTCGGAGTAGGTCCAAGCGCGCTGCGAGCCATTCCTCGCGAGTGCCGATCGGATGCGCTGCCATCGGGGCTCCTCCCTCTGATTACTTGCGATTGTCAAAGGCTCATGCCAGGCTCTGACTCCGTGCACCAAGATGGTCATGGACGCGTTAAAGCCGCGCGTCCATGACCAGCAGAACCATTCGCGTGCAGCGGCTCATTTTTGAGTCGCGCCCGGAGTCGTGGAGTTCTACGACCGGTGCTGGACATCGACCGCTCGAGGACCATCAGTCCACATTGTTGACGAGGGTGTCTCCCCCGGTGATCTCGAGGATCGTCCCGGTCACCTGAGGATTAGTCATGAGGAAGATCGCGCCCTGGGCAACGTCCTCCGGCGCGCCGGCGCGTCGTACCGGCGCCGTCTGCGCGACGCGCCGCCGAAAGTCTTCCCGCTCCAGATCGGAGAGGAAGCTCCAGAACTCGGTGTCGGTATATGAGGGCCGGATCGCGTTCACCCGGAGCGGTCCGAGCTCGACGGCGAGCGCACGCGTCAAGCCTTCGACGGCAGCAAATGCCGCCGTGATCATCGACGCGCCGACGCGAGGGCGGACCACCGAACCGCCGGTGACGAAAGTGATGGACCCGCGAGATCGCAAGCGAGGGGCGGCATAGCGGGCACACGTCCAGCTTCCGAAGAACTTGCCATCCATGAAGCCCCGCGCCTGCGCGAGGTCCTGGTCGAGGAGCCTGCCGGACTGTCCGGGCGATGCGGTGACAAGCAGATGATCCAGTTCGCCGACCGACTCGAAGAGGGCACGCACGGAGTCTTCGTCGGTGGTGTCGACGACCACCTCGCGCACACCGTCGGCGGGCTTGCGCTCGGAGACAGAACGCCGGCCGGCAGAGACGACATCGGCGCCTAGCTCGCGTGCCGCCCGGACCGTCGCCGCGCCCATCCCGCTCGTGCCGCCAATCACGACGACGCGCTGGCCGGCCAGGTTCAGCCGGGCCGCCAGCGACTCTTCGCGTGTTCCGGTCTTGTGATCGGTCATGGTTCCTTCCCTTCGTGGTCTGACGCTGGTTGGTGCGGCTGCCGCCGTGGCCGTCCTGGCGCTTGTCATGGCGGCGGAGCGGGGAGTCGGCGCCGCGCGGCAATGAAGGCCCGAGACTGTTTGCTCAGCACTCTGTCCTCTCTTTGTCCTGCATAGTCGCCGGCCCCGCCCGCAGCCGAGTTCGCCATGATCTCCTCCGGCCCATGTCACTGGTTGTGGTATTCGTCGTGGCGGCGCAGCCAGCTCATGGGCTGATCGCCTTCGTCGCGGCCCTTCGGAGCCCGGTCAAGGATCGCGTAGTAGCCCATCAGGAACTCCGTACCGCGGGCGTAGCTGGAGTAGCAGTGGTAGACGGTGCCGCCCTCGCGCGCGAACGTGCTGACGCCGTGTCCTTCGGAGAATAACCCTCCAGGTCGGTACCGGTCGCGCTCGCGTTCTGCGCCGTGACGAGCGGCAGGTTCTCACGCACGGCCGGCTGGTCTTGCAGCAGCCTCAGAAGCGCGAGCTCGTTGGCCTCGGGCCGCGTCTCGGCTGGGCCGCCAGTCATCGGCTCCCCGGCCGAGACGCCGAAGTCGGCGTTGAAGTCGCTGTCGTGGCTGAAGGCCCAGGTGAAGCTCCAGCCCATCCGCTCGCGGTAGGCGAGCAGCTTGCCGAGCGGCGCGCGCGAGACGCAGATCATCGTCACGTCGCGGGCCTGCAGGTGGGCCAGCACGCCGTTGAAGCTGTCGGCGGTCGAGGAGCAGGCCGGGCACCCGGCGGTATAGCCGGGGCCGAACATGAAGTGGTAGACGATCAGCTGCGAGCGGCCGTCAAACAGCTCCGCCAGCGCCCTGGCCCCCTCTTCGGTCTGCAGCGTGTACTGCTTCTCGACCGGCGCCCAGGGAAGCTCCCGCCGCTGCCGGGCGAGCTCATCGCCCATCCGCGTGAGCTCCTTCTCGCTCGCCAGCAGCTCGGCGCTCGCCGCGAGCCACTCCTGACGCGTGCCGATCCGGCGACTGATCATGGTGCTGTCTCCTTTATATTTCCCACACGTTTCGACATGGACGACGCCACCGACGTGACCTCACATCGGCGGCGTCAGCCCGGGAACCGGCGAGGGGTCCACGATGATCAGAACCCCCGACTGCGACGACCGCGACTGCGAGCGGCACATCGCGGGCGGCCCTGGGGGCAGGAGCTCTGCGCGGTGACCAGGACAGCGATCACGGCCATCCACCGAGACGACCCAGCCCGCGGCGGCCAGCCCGAGCGTCGCCGTCAGCGCGGCCGCGGCGGTCCTAGCGGCCGTCATGGCCGGTGCCCAGGTCGTCGGAGCGTCCTGCGGCCAGGCGCGGCCACTGGGCGATGGGGCGTCCGCCGGGCCACGCCGACACGGGCGGCCAGGCGGGCGGGCCGCCGTCAGTCCGCGTGATGGAGCATCGTTGCGGCCAGCCGGGGGGTGAGTCTTCCCACGGCTCCTGCCGCCCGTACACGGTCAGGTCCATCAGCGCGTAGCTGTAGTCCATGGCCTCTGCGCCGCGGCGTTTCGTCCAGTAGGTCTCGAAGACGCGGTCGCCGTCCCGTAGGTAGCACACCAGGTGGAACAGGCCGATCTGCCGCCCGGCCAGGAGCGCGCCGAGGGAGTCCTGGGCCGAGTACCACGGCATGTCCCAGCCCATGAAGTCGCGGTAGCGGGCGCTCTCGTCGTACGGGCCCTGGCAGAAGACCGCGTAGGTGATGTCGCGGGAATGCAGGTAGGACAGCTCGGTGACCTGGGTGGTGACCCACGTGCAGCCTTCGCACTGCTCGGCGGCGGGATGACCGGCCCACCACATGAAGTAGTAGGCGATCAGCTGCCGGCGCCCTTCGAACGCCTCCAGCAGGGTGAGCGGCCCGCGGGGCCCGGTCAGCGCCAGGCTGGCGTCTACCTCGACCATGGGCAGCCGCCGCCGGGCCGCGGCGATCGCGTCGCCTTCCCGGGTGTGCGCCTTCTCCCGGACCCGCAGCCTGTCCAGTTCGGCCTCGAACGCGGCCCGGTCCACGGCCGCGGGCAGGCCAGGTGCGCCGGCCGCCGGCCCGCCGGGATTTGCCGATTCATCGGTCATGACGGTTCCTCTTCTTGTTTTCCGCGTGCGCGGCTTCGGCCAGCCGTTTGATCGTGCCCAGTCGCCGGTCCCATCGGGCGGCGAGGTCAGCCATGGCCCGGGTGGCCTGGTCGAGGCCGCCGGCCTCTACCTGGTAGAGAACCTCCCGGCCCTGCTTGCGCCGGCTGACCAGCCCGGCCTGCTCGAGTACGGCCAGGTGCTTGGAGACGGCCTGGCGGGAGAACGGCACCCGTCCGGCCAGCCAGCTGGCGCTGACCTCACCGTGGCTGATCACCAGGTCGAGGACCCGACGACGAGACGGGTCGGCGATGGCCGACCACAATTCATCATCGGTCTGCGCCGTCATCGTGATCACTCCGCGAGCACGCCGGCCAGGCGGTCCAGGTACTCGGCCCAGCCCTCCCGGTGCTCGCCGGCATAACGCTGCTTCTCCGCGTCGGGCCAGGCGAGCAGCTCGTGGCCGCTTTCGACCACGCGAAGACGGGTCCGCTCGTCGCCCTCGGGCGTCAGCGTGAACTCCACCAGCATCGAGTTGCCGGCCACCGGCTCCTCCCCGCGGGGGTAGTTCCAGCGGAATGAGAAGCGGGCCGGCGGATCGGCCATCTCCACGACGACCGGGCCGCCCTGGTCCCCGAACTGCATGTAACCATGAGCGCCGGGTTCGACCACGAGTTCCACCCGGTCGGCGAACCACTGGCTCATCTGGTCGGGCTCGGTGATGGTGCGCCACACCACCTCCACCGGCGCCTCGATCACAACCTCCCGCTCGATCATGAGGCCCGGCATCAGTACCCGCTCCCTTCCTGAACGCGCCGGCCGCCATCGCCGGTCACTGGTCGCTCCGACCGTACGTCTGCAACCGACGGTAGCACATCAAACGGGAAACATGCAACCGATGATTGCAGGATGTCTGGCCCAGCCGGATCCGCCAGGCTAAGCGGCACAGAACTCCCAGTTCAGCGCGGCCGAAACCGCAGCTGGGACGACCCAGATCGCCGTCCAGAACGGCGGGTCGGCGCGCGGTTATCTACCGACACATTCGCGTCGTTGGCCGCTTGGCCACTCCTTGGTTATGGCCCACGCAAGCAGGCCAACCGTATTTTTGTGCAGTGGCGCCCGCGGGGTGACCGTCCGGATCTGCCGCTGGTGGGGCGCTGTCCAGTGGCACTGCGCAGGAGCGGCCGGTCATGTGGCCGGCGCCTGCCGGTTCATATCGCGGCTGGTGGCAGCAGGAACTGGCAGCGTGGTCCTGTCGAGGTGGCTAGGCGGCCGTCCAGTGTCGCGAGCGGGGCATCGAGCAGTTCGGCGACCACGACGTACCATCCGTCATAGCACGTCACGTTGTCCCGGAGTTCCCAGACCCGCGCCGCGCACGGCTGGTAGGAAAAGAACTCCACGCGCAGGTCCAGCAGGCCGGCGTGCGCGAGCGAGGCCACGTCGGCCGAGATATCACCGGCCAGGGCCGCCCTGCGCAGGATATTCGCGGCCTCGACCGGCATCAGGTGCGGGGCCGCTTCGTCGCGCGTCTGATCGGGAACGTCCCGCACGGTGATCGAGTACTCATAGCATCATTATGCAGCTAATGCTGCTGAAATGCAATTATGCGCCGGGCGGCTTCGGCGGAGAACGTGAGCTGCGCGGAGCACCACGGCCCGTTCGGCAGGTAAAGATTGATCCCGAACGGGCCGGATCCGGCGGTGGGTCAGGTGGTCGCTCTCCGCCTCCCCGCAGCCGCTCCCGCCGGACCGGCTTGGCCACCTTCGCTACCGCGCTCTCGGGCAGGGTCTCCTCGATGTACACCTGTCGCGGCACCGTGTGGCGCTGCTGCACGCCCACGCATGGGAGTCACCGAAGTGTGCGGCATCAGGGTTCACGGAACGGGACTGCGCTGCACCAGAATTCACGCATTACGGGCAGCGGCGGTTTCTACCCAAATTTCTATCCAAACAGGCGGTGCAGCAGCGTTATATCTCCTGGTCACTGCCATAAACTGGACTGGCCGACCAGGGTTTGTCACCAGCCTTCCAAGCTGGTCATGCGGGTTCGATTCCCGTCGCCCGCTCTCGACTAGTCTCGTTAACAGACCCGGGAGCCGATAGAGTGCTGGTCTGCGACGTTCTGACCCGGCATGTCACCGGTGCACCGGATCTCTCATCCGCAGGTTCATAGGCCACATGGGTTCCAACACTGTCGCCCGAGTGCTGGGCGCCCGCCAGTGCGCGAAAGAGCCGGCTGCTGCTCCTGCCCATTATGGGTTCCTTCCCCCGGCGATGAGTGCATCAAGGCGACCGTGCTGGGCATCGCCGACGAGCTGACCCGCGATGGACTCGTCCTGGGCTACCGGGTCAAGGGAACAGACAAGGTCTCACTCTTCTGCCGAATAGCAGGTGTTGGGCGCCCGCATACTTATTCGCTGGTCTGTATGTCAGGTCAGCGGCGGCGATCGTTATCTCAGGCGTTCGATTCGGATCGAAGGCCGCGCTAAACGCCGATTATTTCCGCTGTATGCTGCCAGGTGCGTGGCATGCATCGCCGGATGCAGATCACCTCGTTATGGCTGCGGGTCTCCGGTGGAGTCGAGCCTTTCTGGGGCCCGCCGCTCCTGGCGGCAGTGAGCATCGCGTCCTGTCCGGTCATGGGCCTCATCACGCCGGCGGCGGCGAGGCCAATGCGCCCTTCAGTTCGCGTCGATTCCCAGGTGCAGGCACGCATGCCGGTATGTCCGCGTGCGCGCCGGATCCGCCTCCGGGCTACTGGCGAATTGGCACAGCCCAGAACAGTGTCTGCGGCTCCTCGCCGTCATGCCGGAACGCCAGCCCGCCCGTCCATTCCACGTCCGGCACCTCATCGATCGCGGCGATGAGCGCCTGCCGCACCGAACCGAAGCGATGCACCACAAGCTCTGGCGGAAGGAGCCGTCGGCTTCCACGCCGCCGACGTTCAGCGCGCGTCCCGCCTCCACCGGAGCCCACAGCCGATCCAGGCTCCAGTGCGCCCGGCCATGCCTGGCCTCGGACAAGATGGCGAGCACGATCTCGTCCCACATGGCCACGTGCTGCACGAGACCTAGGACCGAGATCTGGCCGCGTCCGGCCGGGGCCAGCGGGTCGTGCTGGATGGCCACGCTCCCCGGCGCCGCTTCCTCGCACGCCAGCGCCTCCAGCATCCGGTCCCGGTCATAGGTGAGCGCCGTGCACGCTCCAGCCCGGGTAGCGAGATCACCGAATCCGGTCACCTGCTCTGTCCCCTTCGCTCATCCGATGGTCAGCCCCAGTATCACAGGAAAGATCATCTCCGCATGAGACCGCGACCATCAGGCATGAGACCGCGACCATCAGGCATGAGACCGCGACCATCAGGCGCAACCCGCCCGCCCGGACCGATCCTGACCTCAGCCGGCCCGACCGGGGGACTGCCAGCCACCGTCATACCGAGCCCATACCGCCCCGTTACGGCGCCGTCTGGTCAGATCCTCCAGCCTCGCGCCGTGCTCCTTCAGCGTCCCTCATCCGGCCAAGTGCTGACAGGACATCGGCGAGATTCCACAGCGAGGTGGCCAGGTTCGCCGCGAGTACGAATGCGACCTGGGTATCTCTCCAGAAGGCCATCTGCGCACGAATCCCTTCTGTGGAGCTGCCCTCAACATGCAGATGAGGTCGACGGGCAGCAGAGGCTAGCGATCTTTGAACAGCACTTCGGATGGATATAGGACAATGACGCAGGTTTTCGAGCTCGCCGCTACCTGCTCACACTGGCACCGGACCGCAGCCGGAGAGGGGCAAGTCGGGCTGGACGAGGACACCCTGGCCGGGCACGAGGTCCGGGGGATCGGCCACGTTCTCCGGCAGCCTGGTCTGCCAGGCGAGGCTGCCGTCGTCCAGCCAGTACGCGGACAACGTGACTGGCTGGCCGGGGGTCGCGTTGCTCTGCACCAGCGCCAGCTGACCCGCCTGCACGAGCTGCTCCATGCCCTGCCCGGCGTTGCTGAACTGCTGCTGCAGCTTGTCCTGCCAGCGAATCCGGCCGTCCGCGGGGTCGCGGTCCACGATCGCCGCCGGGCCTTTCGCCGCGGTGCCCTCGAGGTCGATCACGCCGGCTGCCGTGAGCAGCGGGCCCGCGCCCACCAGGGTGGTGGCCTGCCAGCGCACCCGGCCGGTTGCCAGGTCGAGCAGGTATAGCCGGCCCGGACCCGGCAAGTTCGCGACCGTCACGGCCACTCCGGCCGTCCCGGCCGCTACGGCCGCCCAGGACGCAGTGGCGCCCGCCTGGGGGGCAGGCGTCTCGAAGGTCCAGGCGACGCGGCCGGTGGCCGGGGTGTACGCGGTCACCGGGGTGCCGCCGAACGCGGAGCTCACCAGCAGCAGTCCGGCCGCCAGCTGCATCTGCGGCAGGTCCATGTCCATGCTCGCAGCGGTCCACCGCGGCCCGCCGGTCCTGTCGTCATAGGCCGTCAGCCTGTCGCCCGAGCCGTACAGGACCAGGCCTGCTGCGGCGGCCAGGCCAGTCGAGTCCGTAATCGCGCGGCTCCAGCGGACGGTGCCGTCGGCCATGTCCACCATAAGGAGCTGCCCGAGCATCCCGGCCACGGCAAGACCCCCGTCCGCCGTCGCCACCGCATCGGTCTGCGGGCCTATGCCCGACATCGACAGCGTCCAGCGGACCACACCGGTGGCAGCGTCCAGTCCGGTCAACCGGCCGCCCCAGGTCTCGCCCTCGATTGCGGGGCCTCCTCCAGACTGGCCGCTGAGCACGACCACCAGGCCCTGCCAGCGCCACATCCCGTAGACCGACAGCCCGTCGGTGTAGGTCCACAGCGCCTGCCCGCCGGCCAGCCGCAAGCCGTGCACCACGCCAGTCTGGGCGAATACCGCCACGCCGCCTACGGCGAGCGGCTCGGCGTCCGGGCCGAGCTCCTCCTCCGGTCCCCTCCCCAGGAGCACCTGCCAGCGGACCTGCCCGGTGAGCGACACCTCCTGCGCCCATGCCGTGCAGCCCGCTGCCGTCGCGACCCGAACGGCGCTGGCGCCGCAGGCCGCCACGGCGAGCAAGACGGCCAGCACCGGCAGCGAGCGCACTTTCATACTGGTGTGACGGCCGGCACCTGGCCGGCGTTCCGCCCGTCCGGTTGTACATCGATCACGGGGTGCGTAACAGTCCGAGGATGTGGGGCTGGCCGCCCTGGCAGGCTTTGGCCTGTGCGCGCTCGGCGGCCCCCGGCATGCGGCGTTCCCCGAAGCCATGACCACCGCATGGCTGCAGCTCACTGAGCAGGACCTCCGCTTATGGACGGTTCCTGCGGCCTTTGCCGACCGGCGCCCCAGCCACGCATATCGGCAAGGATGATGAGAGAAGCTCCGACACACGCCTTGCTTCAGTGGTTTCGCGGTGGCTCGGGCGTAGTGTCGGGGCCTGGGACCCGGCCTGACCCCCGATCCGGCCGACGCCGTCAAGGTTGTCCTGTTACCGGCGTGTCGGCCGGGTCCCAGTCCTGGCAACCACCGGCGCTGCCGGTCTGATCTGCCTGGCCTGTGCAAGAGGCCGGGGTTCACGGGTCCGACGGCTAGCGGGTGCGTGCCATCCCTCAACCGTGAAAGGGACGGCTATGACCACCATGGTAGAAGACACGCGCGCCATCACTGGCGGTGTGGACACGCACGCTGACCTGCATGTCGCGGCCGCACTCGACTCGGTCGGCGGGCTGCTGGGCGTGCAGGAGTTCCCCGCTACAGCAGCCGGGTACGCGGAACTGCCCGGCTGGCTGCGCAGTCTCGGGAACCTCGCTCTGGCCGGCGTCGAGGGCACCGGCAGCTACGGGGCCGGGCTGGCCCGCTATCTGGCCGCGGCCGGGGTGCGGGTGGTGGAGGTGGATCGCCCGGACCGGCAGGACCGGCACCGGCAGGGCAAGTCCGATCCGCTGGATGCGGTCAGCGCGGCCCGGGCCGCCCAGTCCGGGCGAGCGTCGGGGGCGCCGCGGGGCCGCGACGGGGCGGTGGAGGCGATCCGGGCGCTGATGGCGGACGGGCGCAGCGCCCGCCAGGAGCGGACCCAGGCGGTCAACCAGGCCCGGGCGCTGATCGTGACCGGCCCCGAGGAGCTGCGGGCCCGGTTCGCCCAGCGCTCCCCGGCGCAGCTGATAGAGGCGATCGCGGCGCTGCGGCCCCGGCCAGGCGAGGTGCCCGGCTACGCGACCCGGGTCGCGCTGCGCGAGCTCGGCCGCCGACCGCCGGCCGGTACCGGCTCAACCGCGGCGGTGACCGCCAGGCCAACAGCGCATTGTGGCGGGTCGTGATGGTCAGGCTGAGGTCTCACGAGGCCACCCGCGCCTACGCTGACCGCCGCGGCAAGGAAGGACTGTCGAAGAAAGAGATCATCCGCTGCCTGAAGCGGTACGTCGCGCGTGAGGTCTACCGCCAGCTCCGCGCTGAGAGCTGACGCCTGCAGCTTCCCGGGGCGGCCTGGCCCTCATATCGGCTGTCGCACCCGTGCTGGCCTTTATCCGATCTGCCGGCCACCCCGGGACCCCTCTTTCCGCCCTTGCTGGCCTCGTGACCTGGCAAGAGCCTGCCCCCCGCGTGAGCCGCCCCGGGCTCACCCCGCGGCCACCACTCCATTCCTCCCGGGAGGCATCACCATGAACGCCACCGCGATTCCCGTTGACGAGCTGATCGGCCAGCTCCTGGATGCCGCCGACGGCATCCTGGCCGACACCGCCGCCGCCGGGCTGATCATCAGCCACGAGAACTTCCTGCACCGCGACGCCTTCCGCCGCATCATCAGCACCGGCGCCAGCATCAGCACCGGCCAGCCGCTCGCCACAATCGGCTGGGACGCGGCCCTGCGCGCCCTGGACGCCGGGCAGATGCCCTGCGCATCCTCCGAGCAGGCGATCTTGCGGATCGCCGCCAGCCTCGGCGATCCCGCCATCGGCGTCCGGCTGCGCACCGTCCTGGGCAACCTGGACCGCCGCAACATCACCCTGGTCACTGACGCCGTCACCGCCGCCAACGGCTAAACCCATCACAGCTTCCGGGGCGGCCTGGCCCTCAGATCGGCTGCCGCACCCCGTGCTGGCCTTTATCCGATCTGCCGGCCGCTCCGGATCCCCTTACCCCTGCTGACCTCGTGACCTAATAGGAGCCTGCCCTCTTGCCGGGAGCGGCCCATCCCTGTCGTGTCCGTCCCTCAGCAACCCACGCTCGTCAATTTCCAGATGACCGAAGAAAAGGCCTTGACGAGAAATAGGAGCATCGGGTATTTGCGCGGCTACGACCCTCTGGTTGACCACGCTCTGTGATCAGTGTCGGTCCGATGCGCAGAGGCCGCGAGCGTCCGCGGTGCCCTGCTGCCTCGCGCTGACAGGCTAGGGTCACGTCCTCGCAGCGGGGGCCTGCCTGCCAAGCCCTCGATGATGGCGAGGTACATCATCGCGGCAGATCTGCGCGTTCCCGGCTCAGGGCGCCGGTGCATCATGCGGGCCGGCCGGCCGCTCGTTGAGCCGGGCTAGAGATTGCCAGGCAGCGGGCCGGGCAGCGGCTGCGGCTTGCCGGGGATGGGCCAGCTCCTGGCGCGGTCAGGGCAGGTAGAAGCGGTCGGCGAGGGAGAATGCTAGCCGGGGGCGCCGTCCCCAGGCCGCTACGGCTGGTCCGGGCGGCCCGCCATGGCGACAGGTGCCGGTACAAGATGAGCAGGATGGCCTGCGGGCTTCGGCCGGTGTGGCAGTCGAGGTGGCGTCCGGGGGGAAGCTGCGTGCCGGGCCTGCCGTTGGTGCAGCACCGCAGGTGCTGCCGGTTGTCGCCGAGATGTGCCTGGTAAGCGGCCTGGTGCCCGGCGGATCTGGCTGGTTCGGCCGATCCGGGCAGGATCGGCTCCACCCCGGACCAGATCAGCGGCACCTGCCGGCGGGTGAGGCCAGCTGCGGTCCATGGTCTTGGCCAGGTCCGGCCATGGACCAGCAGCTCACCGGGCAGGATGCCCGGCCCGGCGTGGGCAGCGGCCAGCTCGCCTTTGCGGGAAGCGGTATTCCGGCGGCTCGTCCCCGTAGGCCTCCACCTGGCCGATCACCGCTGCCACCGGGCCGTCCGGCAGGCCGGGCAGCGGGCCCGCCCGGCGCGGCATGGCAACCGTCAGGCCGGAGCCGCGGGCGTTCCTGCGGCTCCGGCCTGTCTGGCCAGAGAACTAGCTGACGACGATGCCTGCGGGCGCGGCGCCGGCCGGCAGCGCGAACGCGCCTATCGCGGTCAGGTTGCCGCCGCCGACGGCGAACGCGGCCACCTTGCCGGCCTTGCTCTGATCGACGTACAGGAAGCCGCCGTCCGGGCTCAGCCGGGCATCGACCGCGCCGGCCGCGGGAGCGCCGGCCGGGGTGCTGGCCGGCAGCAGGGTCAGGACGCCGCTGGCGGCGATCTGATAGGCCGAGATCGTCCCCGATGCGGTGTTCACGGTGAACAGGAACTGGCCGTCATGGGTGATCTCCACCCAGCACGGGGCCATCTGGTGATCCGGGAACGGGGAGCCGTTGACCGGCGAGAGCCTGCCGTTGCGGTGGTCTCGGAACGCCGAGACGGTGCCGCTGTCGGTGGCGGTGTTGTGGGCGTTGGACACGAACAGCTGATCGGGGTTGGCCGGGCTGAACTCGCTGCCGAACGGGCCCGCGCCCTGGGCCGGGAACGGCGATCCGGGGGCGGCGGTCAGCCGGCCGCCGGAGCCGACGGTGAAGCTGTCGATCAGGGAGGGTCCCACCTCGGTGCCGGCCAGCTTGGTGCCGGTGCCGTTGAACAGCACGTCACCGGGCGCGGCGTCGGCGACCAGCGTCACGGTCGACCCAGGGATGTGGAACAGGTGGCCGCCGAAGCTGAGCCGGAAGCCGGTGTAGTTACTGTGGCCAGCCCCGGAGTTGGCCACGTACACCAGGTTGCCGTGGACCGCGAGGCTGTCGGGCAGCGTGCCGTGGGAGGAGACGACGCCGCCGGGCACCAGGCTGAGGGAGCCGCCGGAATGGACTCGCAGCACCGAGATCTGGTTGCTGCCCGCATCCACGGCGATCAAGAACCGGGCACCGGCCGAGAATTGCAGCGCGCCTTGTGAGGCCAGCCCGGCGCCGGTCCCCTTCCCGCCGGCCCAGAACGGGGACCCGGCCTCGGGGGTCAGCGTGCCATCGGCGTGGCGGTCAAACGCCCCGATCGTGTTGGCTGGTGTTGTGTTGTCGTTGACGTAGACGTGCCCGACCACCGGGGACCAATCGGTGGAGGCGGATGCGGACGCGGGGACCGCCACGGCCGCGGCCGCGGCCAAGCCGAGCACCAGCGCGCCCGGCCAGCCGCGGTTCAGGAGGCGCATTGCCTGTCGTGTTGCGATTTCGGCCGGGACGGCCATCCGCCCGCGCCGATGTGATGCAAACTTCATCTGCTGCCCTTTCCTCCGGCGACCCGCGACCGGGTCGGCGGCGCACGCCGCCACGATGTTTGCTCACCATGTATTCGTGGCCGACGGCGGCACGGTTTGCGTCAATCCGGCACAAAGCCGAACGGCAGGCCGGCTCCGTTCCGGTGAAGGCTGAGCGGCGGGATACCGCGGTCAGGCCCGCGGGCCGTGAATCACGGCTGTGCCGGTCAGCCTGCCGCGCCGCGCACCGCGGCCAGCAGCGCGGGCGGACGGCTAAGCAGCCGGTGATGTCATCGTCTTGGACCCGCGTCGCGCACACTTGGCGGCATGACGACCGTGCTGTGGTTCCCGGCCGCTAACGGCGCGCAGATCAATCATTTGGGAGCGGCACGGCCGACCGTGCCGATTGGCCGGGTCTGGCGCCATATCGAAGGCGGGTCGGCGAGCGGTTATCTACCGACACATTCGCGTAGTTGGCCGCTTGGCCAGCCCTTGGTTATGGCCCACGCAAGCAGGCCAACCGTATTTTTGTGCAGTGGCGCCCGCGGGGTGACCGGTTGGGTAGGCCGTACAGCGAGGTTCCCGCAGTTCGCGGGTCCTTTTCCGTACGGCCCCCCGCCGAACCGGACGTGCCAGCTTTCCCGGCATCCGGCTCTCCAGTGACTTATGCCGTGGCTTTTCTTGCGGCTGGTGGCCGTTCAGCGTGGATCTGGTCATGGCAGGGCGGGCAGACCACCAGAGACTTACGCCGTCTTGCCGCCATGAGTCTGGCCCAGGCTGGCTGGCCGTGGCCGGGATGTGCGAGGTCGGCCAGTTTGGCGACGTGGTGCACTTGCACCTGGCCGCTGTGCTGGCACAACTCGCACGTGTTCCGCAGGAGCCGGGTGATGATCTCCTTGCGGGGGTAACTATCCCGGCCGGGAACGCGGTCGATGAGGATCGCGGTTTTGCGCCGTTTGAGGGGGATGCCACCGAACCGTGCGACCAGGGGTTTCTGGTTCCCGTCGCGGATGCGGACGGCCTCGAAGCAGGTGCGTGGCCCGTGCGGGGTCTCGATGGCGGCCTTGTAGCGGGCTGCCATCTTGGCCACCGACGAGCGGTGCTTGGCTGCGAGCGTCTTGAGCAGCGAGGTTGCCATGACCCACCGCAGCCGGTCCATCCGGTGGATGTCTCCGGCGAGCAGGTAATACTGGACGATGCCCCGGTACTGGGCCCCGTAGGCCGCGACGATGTCGTAGTCGCCGCGGTTGTGCAGGGCGGTTATCGCGGCGGGTTTGCCGCGGGCCATCCAGGGCGAGCACTTGGCTTTGATCACCGGGATCGGCACGCGCAGCGCTATGCTGCCGTTGATGGTCTTTGGCCGCTGGTGCCGCTGTGCTGGGTGGTGATCTCGTATCCGAGGAATTTCGCCGCGCCGGTACGCGCGTGCGTGATCAGGGTTTTCTCGTCTGACAGTTCCAGGTGGAGTTCGTCCCGCAGGAATATCGTCAGCCGTTCTTTGATCTCCCCGGCCTCGGCTTTTGGTCCGGTGAACCCGAAGAGCGTGTCGTCGGCGTAGCGGAGGTACCGGAGTCGGCGGTAACCGGGGTCGGCGCAGTCCACGCTCGGCAGGCTGGCCTGCTTCCTGCGCAGCTCCCGCGCCTTCTGGTGATCACCTTTCTTCCGTGTCCGCGCATGCGCCTGGCGCACGCGGGCGTTCTGCCATCTCCGCCAGTACCGCGCCGTCGCCACCAGGTACGACAACGCGACTACGTTTGGCGGGGAACCATCGACGTCGCCTCCATCCGGATCTGGCTCCGCCACCCCGTCCCATGATCAAGAGACACGCCCGAAGCGGAGCGAGGAGCCCGCTGACGACCCGGCACCTGCCCCGGGCAGGCTACTAGGCTGAGCGCGTGGCCAACCGGGCGATGCTCTTGGCTCTGGACTCCGCCGATCCCCCGGCCGAGCATGACGGGATGTACCCCCGGGGTGCCCTGCTGGCGGCGAACTATTCGGTGCCGGTCCTGTGGCTCTCGCTATTTGACGCAGATGGCCTGGTGACCTGGCCGGGCATCCACGGCTCTGCCTTCACGACCGTCGTCCAGCTCACAAGGGACTGCATCGAGCGGTCACGCGCCCGGCTAGGAGACTGGAGCCGCCGGTGGCCCGACGTGTTCGGGGATGTGTCCGGGCTGTGGCTGAGCTACCTCCCCGCGGTAGAGCGCGCTTACCTGGCCGTGTGGGCCGAGGAAATCAGCTCGATGGAGGGGGATGAGAGCTGGGCTGCTGAGCTCCGCGGCTACCTGAGCTGCCTGGACCATCCAGGATCAGCCGGATTCCGTCAGGCGCTGGCCCAGAGTTCCCTCTACTCCGATGGGAACCGGCTTGAGCCGTCCGGCACCGTGGGGGTCGCGACCGCGGGCTACGCGTGGGCTCGCCATCGCCAGGCGCCGTGGGAGGGGGCGGGGCCAGGTTCGTGATCAGGGCCCCGTCCCATGATCTACGGGACACGCTCTAGCCGCCTTGCCTGAGCTGGTCAGGCTCGCTGATAAACGGAGACGTGACTGGTACTGGCCGAGGTGAACGGCTGGCGGTGCCAGTCGCCGTACCGTTCCCGCAGCCGCAGGCCGGCCCTGTCGGCCATCAGGTCCAGTTCGCCGGGCCAGCTGTAGCGCAGGCCCACCGGCCGCAGGTGCACCCCCTGCTCGTCCAGCGTGATGATCTGGGCGGTGACACGCTGCTCGGCGGCATCGTGACGAGACACCTCGATGATCGCGGAATCTTCGGTCACGGCCACCGCCTGGACCCGCTGACCCCGGTCGAACCGAGCCACGTCCGGGACGAAGCACTCCACGACAAACATCCCTCCCGGATCCAGCACACGTGCCACGCTGCCGAAGCACTCCGTCTGCCGTGCCTGGCTGAGCAGGCCAAACAGCGTGTTGAACACCAGGTACACGAGCCGGAACCGGCCGCTGACCGGTACCTCGGCCATGTCCCCGATCGTGACCGGAATCACCTCACCTCCCGGCTTAGCCCGCAGCCGCTCGACCATCGCCGCAGAGGCGTCCACGCCCTCGACCCTGATCCCCCGCGCCGCCAATGGGAGAGCGACCCGGCCGGTCCCGATCGCCAGCTCCAGCACCGGGCCCTCCCCGGCCAGGCCGGCCAGGAACTCCACGGCCGGCCCCGGGTCCATCCGCGCATGGTGATCGTCATACACCGCTGCCCAGCGATCGCCATAGAACGCTGGGTCATCAAATCCGGCCATGCCCGTCACTAAAGCAGACACAAGCAGCCGACGCGACGCATTTCCCAAGCTCCGGCGACAGCCCTCAACGCGCGCTCATCTGCCCCTATAAGGGCCGGGCCTCTTCCCAGCTCAGCCCGGTAGCAGGACGCTCCGGGTGAGAGATTCCAAGCTCGGGAGAGGAGACCCGGCAATGTCTGTCTACGTCGGAATCGACGTGCACCGCAAGCGCTCCCAGGTGGCGGTGGTCACCGAGGACGGGACGGTGCAGCTGAACAAGAACACGGTGAACGGGACCGCGCCGATCTTGCGGCTGATCGGGGACCTGCCGTCCGGCACGCCGGTGGCGTTCGAGGCCGCGTTCGGCTGGAGCTGGCTGGCGCAGCTGCTGGAGGACTACGGCTTCGAGGCGCACATGGTCCACCCGCTGCGGTGCAAGGCCATCGCCTCCGCGCGGCTGAAGAACGACAAGGTCGACGCCGCGACCTTGGCCCACCTGCTGCGCGCGGACCTGCTGCCGGAGGCGTGGATCGCGCCGCCGGCGGTGCGCCAGCTCCGCGCGCTGCTGCGGCACCGGACCGGGCTGGTCCGGCTGCGCACCCAGCTGCAGAACCGGATCCACGCGGTGGTGGCCGACTTCGGCTACGACCGCTCCGGCAGCTACCTGTCCGGGCCCGGCCGCGGCTGGCTGGCCGAGCTCGAGCTGCCCGCGGCCTCCCGGGAGATCGTCACGGACTGCCTGACGTTCATCGACGCCCTGGCCCCCGAGATCGACCGGATCGACGGCGAGCTGCGCCAGCACGCCAAGACTGACCCTCGGGTCAAAGTCCTGACCACGCTGCCAGGCGTCGGCCAGTTCACCGCGCTGGTGATGCTGGCCGAGATCGGCGACATCACCCGGTTTCCCAGCGCCCGCAAGCTGGCCAGCTGGGCCGGGCTGACCCCGACCGTGCGCGGCTCGGACCTTCATGTCCGGCACGGGCACATCTCCAAGCAGGGCTCGGCCTGGCTGCGGTGGGTACTCAACCAGGCAGCCCAGACCGCCAAGCGGTCCCCGGAATTCTCCGCCACTTACGCCGCCATCGCGAAACGGCGCGGCAAGAAGATCGCCACCATCGCGATCTCCCGCAAGCTGCTGACCCGCGCCTGGCACCTGCTCGCTGCCGCCCAGGCACCAGGCCCGGCCACGCCGGACGCCAGCACGGCCACCGCAGCACACCCCCAGACCGGGAGGGTCACCACGCCCCGGGCGAGCTCGCTCTCGCGGCATGAGCCGGCCACCGGCCGCGCTCGATCATCTGACTGAGCAGCCCGGTCCCCGGACATAT
The DNA here is from genome assembly GCA_963808615.1 of uncultured Actinomycetota bacterium. Classification (GTDB taxonomy): domain Bacteria; phylum Actinomycetota; class Actinomycetes; order Streptosporangiales; family Streptosporangiaceae; genus Palsa-504. Next base: position 1,123,796 of record CAWEGV010000011.1, on the reverse strand, counting down.
GGTCATGGCGGCCGCGCACTAGCGCGGCGCCGGATGGGTGCTTGCGAGACCACTCCGCCAGCCAGGCCGGGATGCACCACGACCCCAATAACCAGCACGAACACCGATCTTCCTCGCTTCCCATGATCCGTCGCCGCTGGCCGGCCTCAAGCTCGTTCGTCCTCGCCGCTCCGCGGCTCCGGGCGCTCCAGCTTGACCCCTCCGGCCCGGCGACGTGAACCAGGCAGCTGCGACGAAGATCCCAGAAGAACAGTCAGGCCCAGCCCCGCGACACCATCAAAGCCGCCGGGCCAATGACCCACGCCCTCTTGACACAACTGACCCTTATGGGTGCCGCGATGACGGTGGTTAAAATCGGCCTAAATCAGGGTCCGAGAGGACGACGTTCCGGACGTTGGTCCTTGTGTTGGGTCTTACTGCCAGGGCTGGTCTTCGGCATTGGCGGCGTCCAGCGCCTCCCGGCGGGTCAGGAAGTCACGCCAGCGGACGACCTCGCCATCGCTGAGGGTAAAGACGTTGAACATCTGGCCCAACGTCTCCAGATCGCCCGGCGTCCCGTTGAATCCCGGCCCGCGCAGACCCACGACCACGTGCTGCCCGGCCTCGATCGCCTCGACAGCCTGGACGATCAATGGTGCAGCGGCAAAGCGGTTCCGGATGACACTCATCGCCTGCTGCCGCCCGTCGCAGCGCAGGCCAGGCTCAAGGCCTTCCCACACCAGATCGGGGGCGAGGAACTCGGCAATGCGCTCTGGATCGCGGCTGCGCATCGCGTCAGCCAGCCCGCCGAGAACGATGTCGATATTCCGCGCGGCCACTCACGGCCTCCAGTCCGGGAGACTCTCCCCGTGCACCAGTATGGCAGGAGACCGCCGCCCCGTGGGCAGCCCTGGGCAGCCCCGCGATCGAAGTCGAGCCGAACGCAACGCGCTCATGCCGTTCTCAGATCTCGGCTGCTGTTCGGATCGAGCTGTCGGCTCATGACCGTTCCGCCAAACTAGATCGCATGGCCGGGCGGCCCATGGCGGCCACGCCGTCAAGACGCGGAGGGACTAGATGACGGACGTGAGGGAGCAGGTCAGCGGCCTGCTGCACGAGGCGGGCGAGACTCATCACCGTGTTTTCCGGATCGTCGACGGAGCCGACGATGACTGGGCCTCCTGGTACGCGCAATGGCTCATCGACCTGTCCGAGCTGCCGGACCTGCTGGGCGCCAGGCCGGTGCGCAGCGAGCTGATCTACCTGCTCGTCAGCCTGGACAAGCAATACACGGCCGAGGCTCCCGGCGAACCTTGGGAGACCTACTACGCCCGCCAGATTCTGCGTCATTTCCGGCCATCAGGCAGCTGATACCGCTGCGCACGCCGGGCGGCCCAGCGCCAGCATCCGGTCATGCATGCGTTCCGCGCCTCTGCGTCGGCCGGTCGGGCTGGCGGTCGGTGATGGCGGCTGCGGACGGACCTTTGCGCGCGAGGGTGCCGGCGCGGCGCAGGGCATCGGGAAGCCGGTACCGGCCGGCCATGCGCCGGACCGGGTGCGCCGCGCCGGCTGCGGGCATCCCGGCCGCGGTGACGGCAACGGGCGCACCGGGGATCCCCGGCACGACCGGCACCGGGTGTGTCGGCGGCGGCTGGCGGGAACGGCCGGTGGCCTCCGCTCACCTGCAGGTCCCGCCGCCGTACCAGCCTGAGCCGGGACGGCCAGTGTAGGAGGTCCTGGCCGGCGAGCGTGCCGGCCAGATCACCCAGGCTAGCCTCGCGGGCCCGCAGCGGGAACTGGTGACGGAAGTGCTCGCCGAACGCGGAGACGATGGCTGATCAGGGATGCGGAAGTCCGGCCAGCGGATGACCGGACGTCGCAGGCGGGCACGTCCCGCGCGCAATCCGGGTCTGCCATCTCAACCGTGCAGGCGCCCTGTCTGGGCCCAGGTCACCAGGGGCCGGTGACGTGCCTGACGTCCTGCAGAGGATCCAGGCACGTGCCGGACGACATGGCGTCGCTCTCAATCAGGCCTCAATCGTGTCTCAGCACAGCGCTGGCAGGCTCCGTATTCAACAGCGGCGCCAATGCCGGATTCAGGGGGGAACACGATGCACCCGGCCATCGAGGCTGAGATCATGAAGACCCGGACCGACGGGGCGCACCGCAAGGCGGACCAGGCTCGTCTCGCGCGGGCTGCCAAGGACGGCCGCCGGGCCCTCCGGCCGGACGGCACGTCCCGAGTACTGCCACGCCTTCGGCTCCGGCCCCTCCTGCGCCGGCTGGCGATCTGAGATAGGCCTGCGCGAAGGCCGGGCCCAGATCCGGGCAGCCATTGCAGCGGTCCAGGCCCGGCCACCTGAACCTCGATCGCCAGGCAAGGCCAGGACGACTGACCGTCGCACCCCGAAGGCCACACGACCGGTGTGATCTCCGTTACCGTACAAGACAACGGCCTGCACGTTCATGCACTGGCGCCCGCACGGGGAACGCCCGCTAGTGCTTCTGCCGCATATCGCGCCTTCTGCGCAGGTCAGGTCGGTCGGTCTGCCGCGAGTAGTTCATGTCGGGTTGTTCTGGGGTGTTGCTGCCCGCCAGCCTCTGCGGAGCTGGGCTGTTCGCCAGCGGGATGCATGTGTGCATCGTGTCGTACGTTCGCCGTCAGCAACGCCTTGGCTGCGACCCTCGAGCGCGTTGCCGGGCAGCAATGTGGATGCGCCGCAATGACAGGGGCACTCATACTGGGTACGATCCGCAATTCCTGCCAGAGGGATCCATGGACATCGATATCCGCCGCGCAGGCGCCGCTGACGTTCCCGGCCTGGTCGCCTTGAGCGCCGCGCTTTTCGCCGAGGATGGCGCCACCCGTGATCGTCTCCGCAACGCTGGATGGCCACGAGACAACGGCCGTGCCTGGATCGAAGGGCTGCTCGCCGCGCCGGACGCGCTCGTGCTCGTGGCAGCCGATCGTGAGGGCAGTGCCGTCGGGCACCTCATCGGGCAGTTCTATGCCATCTCCGCGATGTGGACTGGTGCCCGTACCGAGCTCGTCAGCACCTATGTCGCGCCCGAGTTCCGCGGCCGGGGCGTCGGCGGCCGCCTGGTCGAGGCGTTCTTCGCCTGGAGCCGGGAACGGGGAGCTGGGCGCTTCCACGTTTCCGCCTACTCCGCCAATGAACCGGCGATCCGCTTCTACCGCCGCCACGGCTTCGCGCCGCTGTCGGTGGAACTAGCCGCAGACGCCTAGCCTGGCGAGCTCGCACACTCACCGCCCGCCCCGGTTCGCTTGGTGATCGTGCGCGAGATTCCGGACAGGAGGTTCGGCCGCCGCCAAGGCGCCACTCTGCCGATATGAGAAATCATGAGCCACTGCGTGGCTCTGCCGGGGTGATGGAACTGGGTCCCTTCCCGCCGTGGGCGCGTGCGGGCCGTAGCGGGCTGGGGTGGTTTGCGGTGTCTGCGATGCGGCGCGGAGGCGGAAGGTGCATGCTCGTGGCGGCTGCCCCGGTTGTGACCGGACGCCCTTGGACCGTTGGAGGCCGTAAATTGCGGCAGGTTCCGGGGCCCCGTGGCGGGTAACCCCCGTTGCTGCGTGCGCGTGTGTCAGTTTCCTGTACTGATCCGGGGCGCTGGCCGGCGGCGTGCCGTATCCCAGCCGTCAGGTGGTGCTGCTGCAGGAGGTGGCCGCAGGGTGAGAGTGGTGCATGAGTACGTCGCCGGGATCGACGTGCCCAAGGACATGATCAAGGTCGCGATCCGGTCCCCCGGGGGAGAAGAATACCCGCACGGCCGAGATCTTGGAGTTCCGGGCGTTTTACGGAGTGCTGCAGGAGGTGGCCCGGCTGTTGCGCCGGCGTGGGGTGACCCATGTGGTGGTGGCGGCCAGCGGGGTCTATGCCGGCCCGGTGTACTAGGCGATGTGCGAGCGGGACTTCACCGAGGTCGCGGTGGTCAACCCGGCGCACGCCAGGGCGCTGCGCGGGCACAAGACCGACGCGGCGGGCTGCTGGCGGCTGGCGGGGCTGTGTGAGTGCGGGCTGCGGCGCGGGTCTTCTATGCCGCCGGCGGAGCTGAGGGAGGTGCGGGACCTGACCCGGTACCGGGTCAAGACGGTGCAGGCCCGCACCTCGGAGATCCAGCGGCTGGGCAAGGCGCTGGAATCGGCCGGCATCAAGCTCGGCTCTGCCGTGTCCGGGATTACCGGGGCCTCGGCCACCGCGATGATCGATGCGCTGATCGGCGGGGAGCGCCGCGGGCAGGTGCTCGCGGACCTTGCTCGCTGGCCGATCCGGGCCGCGGGCAAGACCGCGGACCTGTCCAGGGCCCTGACCGGCCGGTTCACCGGGCACCACGCGCTGTCGTGCCGGCTGCACCGGGACCGGATGATCGCCGGGTAGCGGGCTTCCCATTTCTCGCCGAACTCGGCGAACCGCTCCAGCGCCTCGGCCTCGGAGGCAGCGGTGTAGATGGTCGGCAGTGACGGCCAGCCCCGTGTAGATGGGCCGGTTGGCGACCTGGCCGTCGCGGATCTTGACGTTGATGCAGTCGATGAACAGCACCGCATAGACCGGGTCCAGCGGCCGGTTCTGCCACTCGGCCATGCCGTCGAGCACCCGGTCGGTGATGTGGCTGATGGTCTCCCGCGACACCTGGGCGCCGTAGACCTCGGCCAGGTGGGCCTGCACTTCGCCGGTCGTCAGGCCCTTGGCGACCAGCGAGACCACCAGGTCATCCACCCCGGTGAGTCGGCGCTGCCGTTTGGCCACGATCTGCGGCTCGAACGAGCTGTCCCGGTCGCGGGGCACCTCGACCTCCACCGGGCCGATATCGGTGAGCACGGTCTTGGCCCGGTACCCGTTGCGGGAGTTCCCGCCGTCGCGGCCGACCGGGTCGTGCTTGGCATAGCCCAGGTGGGCGTCCATCTCACCGTCCAGGGCCGCTTCCAGCACGCGCTTGGTCACCCGGCCCAGCAGCCCGCCCGGACCGGTCAGCCGCAGCCCTTCCGCACGGGCTTGCTCAGCGAGCTCGCGGGCCAGCTCGTCTTCGGCCGCACCCATCTGGCCATCATCCGCCACCGGCGCCGCCGTGACGGCCTCCTGCGCCTCACCGGCCCCGTTGCGATCTACAGTTGCAGTCATGGTGTCTCCCTCCTCGGATGGCTCATCCGTCCATCCTGTCCGAGAGTTACACCGTTGTATTTACAGTCCCGGCCCGGCGGGGGGCCTCGCCTTGGCAGCGCCCCTTTGCGTTGCGACTTCCGTGAGCTCGGCCTTCGTGGTTTGTTGTTGCCTTTCTAGCCTTATGGCCACCGAGATGGCCGGATGGGGGTCTCGGGCGCGAAATCGGGGGCTTCCCCCGTTGGCGCGTCCGGGTTAGCTTATGAAGTCGGGATTTGCTGAGCAGTGTGACGCGCTAGGTATGGCGGCAGGATGAGCGTCGAGGCGGCATCTGACTGGCGTGACCGTATGGTCTCGGCCGACGAGGCGGTGTCGGTTGTCCGCCCGGGGGAAAAGGTTTTCGTCGGCACCGCGTGTGCCACTCCCCGGAGCCTGGTGGAGGCGCTGGAACGGCTTGACCGGCCGGGGGTGGTCCTGGTCCATTTCCTCACCGACCGGGTCGGCGCCGGCGACCCGCCGCGCACGAGGTACCGGCACCGGGTCTTCTATGTCGGGCGCGATGTCCGCGCTTTCGGTGAGTCGGGTTGGGTGGAGTACCTGCCGCTGTCGCTTGCCGATGCCCCGACGCTGTTCCGCAACGGGCAGATCCCGCTCGATGTGGCGATGATCCAGGTCGCCCCGCCAGATCCGGACGGCACCTGCAGCCTGGGGATATCGGTCGACGTGACGAAAGCCGCCGCGCTGACCGCGCGCACGGTCATCGCCGAGGTCAACCCGGCGATGCCACGCACGGCCGGCGACAGCAGGATCCCTGTCGGCCGGATCGCCCGTTTCGTGGCGGTCAAGACTCCGGTGGTGGAGTACCTTCACGATCCTGTCGGCGAGGCGGCCGAGCAGATTGCCCGCTACGTCGCCCGGCTCGTCGATGACCGCTCCACGCTTCAGGTCGGCCTGGGCCGGGTGCCGAACCAGATGCTGGCTCACCTGACCAACCGGCGCGGGCTGGCGATCCATTCCGACGTGATCACCGAGCCGGTGGTCGACCTGGTCGCCGACGGCGTTGTCACGGGGCCGGTGGTGGCGAGCTGGGCGATGGGCACCCGCCGCTTGTACGACCTCGTCGACGACGATCCGCGCTTCGCCTTCCATCCGGTCGAGTACGTGTGCGATCCTGTGGTCATCGCGGGCCACGAGCGGATGGTGTCGGTCACGCAGGCGTTCGCCGTCGACCTTACCGGCCAGGTGTGCACCGAGAGCCTCGACGGCGCGCTGTACGGCGGGATCTCCACCGGGCCCGCCTTCCACCGCGGCGCGCTCGCATCCCCGGGCGGCATGGCCATCGTGTGCCTGGCCTCGCGTACCCCGCAGGGCCGGTCCGCGATCTGCCTGGACCTTGGTCCCGGCGAGGCCGTCGCGATCCCGCGGGCCGATGTGCGCTGGGCGATCACCGAGTACGGCACCGCGTACCTGTTCGGCCGGTCGCTGGCCGAGCGTGCGGTCGCCCTGATCGAGATCGCGCATCCCGATGCCCGCAACTCCTTGCTCAAGGCCGCGATCGACAGGGGTCTGGTCGGACCGAAGCAGCAGCTGCGCAGCCGCAGCGCGTACCCGGTGGCCGAGGTGCGCGACGTGCGGCTGCGCGACGGCCGCCAGGTGTGCATGCGCCCGACGCGAACCAGCGACAGCGGCGCCATGCAAGAGCTTTTCCACCGGCTCCCGGAAGAAGACGTGGAAAGCCGCTTCCTGGCGAAGCTGAGCTCGCTCACCGACACGGTCGCCCAGTACCTGTGCAGCGTCGATTACGAGGAGGAGATGGCCTTCGCGGCCGTGGTGGGCCCGCCCGAGCGCGAACGGGTCGTCGCCGCCAGCTCCTACTATCTCAGCCCGGCGACCGGCCTGGCCGAGGTGGCGTACATGGTGGATCCGGAATGGCAGGGCGCCGGCCTTGCCGGGCTCTTGCACGCGCGCATGTTCGAGTACGCGCGGGGACGCGGCGTTCGCGGCTTCAGGGCCGACGTGCTCGTGGGCAACACGCGGATGATGCGCGTCTTTGAGCGCGCCGGTCACCAGATGCGGGTCAGGACATCTGCGGGGATCGAGGAGGTGACGATGCTGTTTTCGGAACACATGCCGGAGCACTTACCGGCAGCTGGCGGTTGGCCGGCTCTCGCTGCCTGTGACGGAATGCAGCGGAAGGAGGACGCAAAGTGGATGCGGAGGGCCTGGCGTGACCGAGGAGAAGCGTGCGCCGGCCGGCGCCCTCGATGGCGGGCTGCTAGCGGTGCCCGGCTTGGAGGCACTCCGCGAGATCCACGCGGGAAGGTCCCCGCAGCCGCCGATCCACTACTGGAGCGGGCGGAGGCTGGTCGGCCTGCAGCGCGGTGAGGCATCGATCGCGATGCCCGCCAGCGGCTGGTTCTGCGGCCCCAAGGGCAGGCTGCACTCGGGGATCTTCGCTTTCCTGCTTGACATGACCCACCTGTACGCGGTCGTGTCCACGCTGCCTGCCGGAGGGGGATGCACGACGGCCGAGCTGTCAGTGACGGTGCTCGGCGAGCCGCCACCCAGCGGCACCGAGATCACGGCGCGCAGCCGGGTGATTTACTCCGACGAGCGTAACGCCCTGGCCGAGGGGCTCGTGACCGGCCAGGCAGGCCGGCCGCTGGCCCACAGCACGTCCCGGTACTTTGTATTCGCACCCGGTACGACCGTCCCCGCGCGCCCGGGCAGCGGATCGCTGGCCGGGATGCGGCCAACGGGACCCGGAGTCAGGCTGGAAGAACCGGTGCCGCAGCTCGCTCCTATCGGCCCCGCGCTGCTCCAACGGCTGAGCGGACTTGAGATCCTCGCGGCCCAGCTCACAGGGGAGATACCGGCGGCGCCCATTGACCGGTATGCGGGCATCCGGCTGATCGAGGCCCAGGACGGGCGAGCCGTGTTCTCGCTGCCTGTGCACCCGGGCCTGGTGCAGGAGCTGGGAACGGTCTTCGGAGGTGTCATCGCCCTGCTGGCAAAGAGCGCCAGCGGGGCGGCAGTCCAGGCGATCGCCCCCGCCGGGACCGGATTTACCGCCCTGGACCTCAAGGTGAACTTCTTGCGCCCGGCCGGCGCCGAGGGTCAGGAGCTGATCGCCACCGGCTCGATCACTCACCGGGGCAGGAAACTGAGCATCGCCAACGCCGTCGTCACGTACCGAGACCGCCGGATTGCGATCGCCACAGGCACCACGGCGCTCACTCCGCCGGACCACGGGTAGGCGCCGCAGCCAGCCGCGCCACATGCCGAGGACCCCGGTAATCCATTGCGCAGCCCGGTCGCGCTGCCAAGCGCCCCGGCAAGTCCCTCCCGGCGGACCGCAGGAGGCCTTGGCCGGCGAGACGCTCCCCCCGCGGACCTGAGCTGATCGGTACGGCCTGGTCCGGCCCGGCCTTCGCGCCTCGTAAAGCCCACCTGGGCCGGGCTCCTGCCACGCGAATACGAAGAACCCGCTGAGCGTCTGGCCGTTCAAGGCGGGCAGACGGCCGCCCAGTAGTCCTGCCACGGCCTGACCGCCGCCGCCAAGCCGTATGTTTCAGCCTGTCGCACAAACGGATCCTGAGGAATACGATCTCCACCCAGGCGTCAGCGAGTTTCACATAAGGCGCGGCCGCCCCACCCGGTAACCGAAAAGCAGGCCTTGGCAGCACTCACTCCCCACCAAGGCTCAACGGGCGGTCTTTGTGCAACAGGCTGGTTTATACATCGGCACGCTTGAGGTGAACGTCCTCAACTGCCGCTGTCAGGTGGCTTTTGACTGGCTGATCTCTACGAGGTGGCCGTCTGGGTCTCGCAGGAAGCAGCGGATCTCGGAGCCCCAGTCATGCGGTGGGGTGAGGAACGCGGCGCCTCTGGACCGCAGCGCCTCATAGGCTGCCTGGCAGTCAGCCACGCGCAGCGTCATCGCGTGACTGACCAGGTCGGCGTCGGCGGGCGGCTGGAAGACCACGGTGGGCTTGTCGACGGTCGGGCCGCCCCCGCTGACCAGCAACAGCCACGTGCCAGCAAATCGCAGCACCACGCTGGTTCCGCCGTACTCTCGGTACGGTTCGGCGCCCAAGACGTCGACCCAGAAATCCCGCGACCGCGCCGGGTCGGTGACCACCAGGATGTGCGTGACCGCCACGTCAGGCCCGAGCGGGCCCAGCGGCTGCTGGTTCGCCATGGTCCCCCCGTTTGCGGCAGGATGTCGCCTGGTCGTCACCAGAACGCGAGCGCTCGGGCTGATAGTTTACCCACGTGGGCCTCGGTTCGGCGGCACGACCGGAACCCAGACGGCCTGGCCGCCGCGGTTATGCCAGGTACGGATGTCAGACCGGTTCAGGCCTGCTGGCGAAGCTCCGATGAACGCGCGGTGCTCGGTCCGGGAGCGCCGTGCTCGCGACCGCAGCCACCCCGACGGCGCCCGGCCGATCGGCAGCGTCAGAACCGGAAGCGAGTCAGGCCTCCCGCTTCCGTCGCCAAGGTCACGATCGCCGAGCGTGGCTCAATGCGGTACACGTTCCACGGCGGTGGTCCTTGCGACGGTGCCGCGCAGTACTCGAGCTCGGGCAAAGGGGGCACCAGTCGCTGAGGCTGTAACCGCTGAGCAGCCGTAAAGTAACGTTCAGTCGGCCGGCGCTTCTGCGAACCTCAGCACAGCCGGGCGCTGGGTCTGCGGCCGCCTGCCTGGGGGCTGGCCCTGGCCGCTGCCTACCGGCGGAAGCCCCTTCGCCCGTCTCGCGGCTGCATGTTCGCGAAGTTCTCAAACCACGCCGACGGCCTGTAGTCGCCGATAGCCATCTCGGCATTGAGCGCGTTGTAAGGGTCATCGATTCCGTCCAGGCCCGGCTCGAAGAGATGAAGGATGTCGGTGTCCTGGAACAAGACATCAGGCATCGCGTCCCAGTCGAGGTCATCGGGATGCCCGGGCAGCGAGCCGAAGGCCGCCTCATCCAGCCCAGCCCACCGATGCCCGACAGCAGATGGTGCGTCCTCCAGGATCAGGTGGAGCGCCAGTTCCTCCGCCGGGCACGTCGGCAAAGGCCAATCGCCAGCCGCCAGATCGGCGGCCAGGTCATCGTAGGCCCGGGCTGCACGGCGCCGCCATGCAGCATCCTGGCTCCACGTCAGCCGCGGATAGCGGTCGAAGAGATCCCACCCGGTACGCCCTGGCAGGAGATCGCTCCCGTGTTCCTCGACGTCGTCATAGCCGTGATCGGCAAGAATCTGAGCCACTGACCACAAGACCGCCGCCGTCCTTGGCGTCAGCTGAAATCCAGCACAAGCGCTGCAAGACATTTTCCTGCAGCGGCAAGCAGGAAACAACGACGCGAAATCCGGAATCTGCGGGAGAGCCATCCGGTTAGCCGACCTCCATAGCACGATATGCCAGCCGCCTACGCACGATGGCTATCTAACACTGCCCGGCCAGCCGACCCACGTCAATCACCCAGAGGTAAGCGATACGGGGCCACAACAGTGCACTATTTCCCTGCCCGTCGCGCGGCTTGCCCGTTGCAGACCCGTTGCCGGCTCGCAGGACTGACGCAGGTGCGGTTGGGTAAGCTTCACGGCGACTGGGAACTGCCGCAGTGTCAGCGCATGCTGAACTTCACCGACCGGTCCTCAGTGCCCTCTCCTCCTCTGGCGCCGTTCACCGACCGGCTGCGACTGGCAGTTGCTGCCTACCTGGCCCGCTTCAAGGGCTCCTCCCGTCAGCACACCGAATCGGACCTGCGCTGCCACCCGGCCTGGTGCGCCGAGCACGGCCTGGACCCGCTGGCCGCCCAGCGGCCGCACCTGGAGCTGTACATCCGGTGGATGCAGGAGATCCGCCGGTTCAGGCCCTCCACCGTATCCCGCCGGTTCTCGGTCGCGGCCGGGTTCTACCGGACCTGCGTCCTGGACGGCGTCCTGCCGCATTCGCCCGCCGAGCACGTCCGCCGTCGACAGCCTTGAAGAGCCGTGCCAGGCTATATGACGTCGAGGATGTCGCACGACCGAGCCCCAACCGGCGGCTGAGCTGTCGAACTCTTCTACCGGCTGTAGCGCTCGTCGTCACCGCGGCGGCACACATGACAGCCGCCAAATGTGAGCGGCACTCCAGGGTGAATCTCGCAGTAGGCGTTCTCCTCAGGCGCTCGAATCGGCGTTTCCCGAAGCAACTGGGCGAATGGCTTGCAAAGCAGGCGTAGGTCAGTCCTCTTGGCGCTGTCGTCAGCCAGCAGGCCCACGATCACGCCCTGAGCTGCCCAGAGGACGTACTGGCGATCCTCGGGTTGGATTTGCGCTGCCTTTCCCTCGAAAATCGCCGCTGCTTGTTGGCAGAGTTGCGCTTTCTGCTCGTCGAGACCCATGCTTGCGACAAGCTCCGCCACCCTTCCTCCCGCAGCCTCCCACGCCGACTGATCTGACCGAACGGCCGAGCTCGCGCGCTCCAACTCCTTTCGGTCTGCGTTGCCGAAGCGACTCAGAAACGCCTCGACCTCCGTTGCGGGAGATGTATCTTCGGCCACTGTTCACGCCCCCTCCGAGTTACGGCAAAAGTATGCCCGTCATGCCGCTCAGGTAACCGGGGGGCGCAGAAATGCCGCAGCACGTGCGGGGTGACCACCTCGGGCCAGTCCGGCAGGTGCACCTTGGGGACAAGCTAACGGCCTCGAGCAGGCAGCCACGGCCGGACTCGCGGTATTGCCGGCTAGCTGCGTAACCACCACGACGGAACCGGGGCAAGTCATGACGCTGAACTACATCACCCTGGTCCTCGACCTGGCCGACGGGACCGGCACCCCACTCGCCACCGGCCAGGCGCTGCTCAACCCGTCGGCGCAGCTCACCGACGCCACCGACGACATGATCGTCACCCAGGCGCAGCTGAGCGCGAAACTCGCCGGGTCGTACCCGCAGGTACGGCTGCTCGCCACCGACAACACCACCCTGGCGCCTTCAGGATGGGGCGTGGACGGTCTCTTTCCCGAGACGCCGGGGAACCCTCAGCCGTTCACGTTCTTCCTCCCGCTAGCCCTTACTCTTTCACCGCGACCAGCGCCAGCCCGGCCGTGTTCACTGCCGTCGGCAACTCCAATGCCAACGGCACGCAGGTCGTGCTCACCGGGTCGTCGCAGCCCGGCAGGTTCGCTGGCGCGCCGGCGACTTTCACCTGGCCGCCGTCGAGGACGCAGAGTACGAGCCGGTCATGCTCTTCATCAATCATTCCTGCGAACCGAACGTCGGCTTCGCGGGCAACATCGTCCTGGTCGCCATGCGCGACATCAGCCCCGGCGAGGAGCTGACCACCGACTGCGCCCTGTTCGACGACTACGACGGAATGATGCAATGCCGGTGCGGAACGCCAACCTGCCGCGCCACGATCGGCGGCCAGGACTGGCAGCGGCCAGACTTGCAGCGCAAGTACGGCAACTACTTCTCTTCTTATCTCCTGCACCGGCTAGCCGCCAGCCGGACCGCCCCGGCTGAGTCAGGCCTCACCCGCTCATGGCTGACATGCCCATGATCGCGAGCAGGCCTATCGGCGACCAGGACCTCCGAGGGCTCCGCCCAGGCAACGGGTGCCCGTGCCCGGGGTGCCGCCACGGCCTGCCGAGGACCGAGTGTGTGTGTGCGTCGATGGCCTATGGTGTCAGGTGGCCCGTACACGATCGGCAACCCCGCACGACTCCCGCCTGGCGATTCTGGCAGCGCCGAGCCCGCTGGTGTGAGCGCCGGGAAAGAACGTCTGTCGCCCGAGGCTCGTCGCGGCTGACATCGTGAGGCAGGGATGGGCAAGCGTCAAGAGGGCTGGCTGCGCGCTGTGATTAATCAGGTACGCATGGCCCTATCGGAGAGCTTGTAAAACCTGCTGGCCATGTGCTGCCCGAGCGGTCTCCCAAGGGGACGTACTGCCCTCTCGCCGGTCCCTGGAGCCGACTGGAGGGTGTGGGGTGGCCGAACTGAGTCCATGTCCGCTGGCCTGCCGTTTCCTGAATCAGCCAGTGATCTTCATGCCGCCCGCTCATGCTCGTTGATCAGCCCGCCTGGGACTGTGCGCCGGATCTGCGGTGTCGTGAGATCGGCGGTGACGGCCGGAGTGAGATCGGCAGCGGCTGGCGGGCGCGGGTTCCGGGCTCGGTGCGGGCGATGCTCGTGGTGATGCACGGCGTCCTGGTCCAGGACCATGTGCAGGTGCCTGGCCCGGCGATCAGCATCTGGTCGGTGACCTCGGCCCGTGCTGTGCGCACCCAGCGTCCGGCATCAGCGTTCGCCCGCGGGCTCCGCGGCGGGATCTGGATCACCTCGATCCCCGCGCTGGGCAGGACTGTGCCGAATGCGCCGGTGAACTGCCCGGCCCGGTCCCGGAGCAGGAACCGGAACCGGGCAGCCCGCTCCCCCAGGTCCATGACCAGATTGGGTGCCTGCTGAGTGGTCCAGGCGCCGTCCGGGTGCGCAGTCACGCCGAGGACATATACCTAGCGGGTGCCGGCCTCGACGGCGAAGAACACGTCCAGGCGGCGCAGGGTGACGGCGCAGCCGGCACGGAGAAGCCGCAGCCGGGCATGGCGGAGACCTGGGTGCGCAGGAACTGCCGCCAGGCCGATCTGCTGCGCTGCGGCGCAGGCGGGATCCGCAGCGGTCTCAGTACCCGCCGGATGGCCGGGACGCCCACCGGGATGCCCAGGCCCGGCAGCTCACCTTGGATCGCTTGCAGCCCCAGCTGGGATTCTCCCGCGCCATCTGCCTGATCAGCATCACGATGCCCGGGTCCACGGGCGGCCGACCGTCTCGGTGAGGATAGGTCCATCGCCAGCGGATCAGCCGCCGGTGCCAGCACAGCAGGGTGTCCGGTGCCACCAGCCGGCTGATCCTCAAGGGCTTGGGGAGCAGCCGGACCAGAGCGGCGAGCACTGCCCGGCCGGCCCAGTTCAGCCCCGGCCGCGGGTTCTGCCGCCGCAGCACCGTCACCTCATGGCGCAGCACCAGCAGCCCGGCGTCTTCCGACGTCGAAGAACGTGCCAGCAGCACCATCCACCCAGCAACGCGGACGAACATCAGGCCGAGCATGCGTATCGTCACGAGCCCGCGATCCTGCCAGACATGCGACCCTCGCCGCTGGCGAACCCGCAGGCCAGCAACCTATGCCCCGTTTTGGAACCCCACAGGCCACCGTCCCCGGGCACGGGCCCGGCGAACCCGCTCCCGGGACGCGTGCCTGTGCATCGCGTAGGCCGGCGCGTGCCGGAGGACCAGTGCGGTCGTCAGCGACGTAGACGCCGGCCGCGGCCGGCGTCCGCGGTAGTAGTGCATGGGGAGCAGCCGATAGCTGTATCAGGGTCCGGCCGGCCGCTCACCGCTTCCGCGCCACTCCGCCCCACGCGGCCGCATGGGTCCTGGCTTCGAGTTCGGAGCCGGGCCGCCACTGCGGCAGCGGCACCACGCCGGGCTCTACCAGCTCCAGGCCGTCGAAGAAACGCTCGACGTCTGCGCGGTCCCGGAGCCGGGCCGACTGACCTGCCAGGGCGTTGTACCGGCTGGCTGCTTCGGCCGCGGCGGGATCGATGTCGGAGGCTGGGTGCGAGATACACAAGAAGCTGCCAGGCGCTGCGGCATCCATCAGCCTGGCAACGATCGCGGCAGGATCGTCGCGATCCGGGATGACGTGCAGCACCGAGACCAGCATGACGGCCAGCGGCGCGGAGAACTCGAGTGTTTCCGCCGCCTGGGCCAGCACCCGCCCGGTGTCGCGCAGGTCGGCGTCGACATAGTCGGTAGCACCTTCCGGGCCGCTGGTCAGCAGGGCCCGGGCATGGAGCAGCACCACCGGGTCGTTGTCCACGTACACCACCCTGGCCGTGGGAGCCTCCTCCTGGGCAACCTCATGGGTGTTGCTCGCGGTCGGGATGCCGGTGCCGATATCGAGGAACTGCCGTATCCCTGCCTCGCCCGCCAGGTAGCGCACTGCGCGGGCCAGGAACGCCCGGTTGGCCCGGACGGAGGAAGCAAGGCCGGGGTAGGCCCGCAGCGCCGCGTCACCGGCTGCCCGGTCTGCGGCGAAATTGTCCTTGCCGCCCAGCCAGTAGTCATACACCCGGGCGATATGCGCCACGCTGGTATCCAGCACAGGCGGCTCAACCTGGCTGACGGCCATCCGGTCACGCCGTTCGCCTGTCACTGCTGCGCCTTTCTCGCGGATCGCGCAACCCCCGCGGGCAGCGATCCTGACCGCCCGGACGATCTGGTCAAGTCTACGGCACCTACTGCCTGGCCGCCGTCCGTCCTGTCTGCCCGGCGGCGGGCCCGCCCGGCCGGCCGCGGGCTGAGCGTGCGTCCCGGACCGACCCGCGGGTTGTCCAGCACAGCGGTCCGGCTGGGATCGGCACGACGGCACTGCCCGGTACCTCGGCGGCCAGCCAGATGCTGTGAAGGCCTGCCATGGAATCGAGCAGCCGCCAGCCCAGGCCGGACCCCGGGAACAGGGCGCCGGCGGCGAGCACCAAGATTCCGATCGGGCAGCGAACCGGGGCATCGGGCCGACCGGACTGAAGGCGCGCACCGGAATCAGCGCCGCCAGGCCGCCGACACCGAGCGCGATACCTCGCGGCCAGTTCGGGGGCCGCCGATCCCGCCTTGTGGGCCGACGAGACGGTGAAGGTGATCACGCCGGCGACCTCGCTCAGGAATGTGGACGCCAGGGCCGCGGGCGCGACTTCCGATGGCCGCCGCCCGGGACCGATCAAGAGGGTGCCAGGATCGAGCCGCCGCCGAGCCCGTCGGTGCCGGCCACCGCATCATCCAGCCCGGACCGGAATCGCGGTACCGGCTGCCGGTGAACTTGATGCCACGATCCGGTCAGGCGTGCAGGCCGGTGACGGTTTCCGCGGCGGCGGCGAAGGCGGGATCGCCGGTTGCCGCGTGCCCGCGCCAGCAGGCCTCCACAAGCTTGACCTGGTGCGGGTCCAGGCTGCGCACGGCCGCCCCGGCGAGCTGCCTCCCAGGTGGGCAGGCCGGGTGCGGCTGGGTGACAGGTTCGGTGGCCGCGTACAGCCCGGCATGCTCGGCGTGCACGTGGGCCAGCGCGGCGGCGCTGTCCGCGGCCGGGTGGGCGACGAGGATCTCCACGGTCATCGCGCCAGTGACGCCGTGCAGATGGAAGATGTCGGGCCGGGCCAGGTAACGGCGGGCGCCGTCGGCCGCGGCCCGTACCACCGCCATCCGGACGTCGCCGGCGGAGGGCGGCCGGTCGGTCGGCTGGCCGTGTCGGTAGCGGGCCGCCTAGTAACCCAGCGCCCGGGCCGGCTCGCCGCGCCGCGGCGGCGCGTCGACCGCGTCGATGGCCCGCACGGCATGGGCGGTCCGGATGGCGCCGTGGAACAGCGCGGTGCGCAGCGCGGGCATCAGCCGCGGCACCCACGCCGCGACCACAGCCGACCAGCCGTCCTCGTCAATGGCCAGCGTGAAGTAGCCGATCCACTCCGGCAGCCGGTCATAGTCGCGAGCGCTGGCCGCCACTCGAACCCGGCCGGCACCACCGGGTCCACTGATGCCCCGCCCGCCCGGGCGAACCGGCGCGCGCCCAGCTGCCGATGTCATCCGCGCAATCGAGCATGGCCAGCGCCTCGCAGGCCATGGCCCTATGGTTGACAAAGCCGTTCGGCAGCTCGAAGCTGGCCGCCGCCATCCACTCGAACGCCTCATCCAGGGCCGGCGTCGTGTCACTCATGCCGTCCTCCTGCTGGTGCCCGTGAACCCCTGCCGTAGCGGTTCTGGCGTCGATGTGCTGCTGCTTGTCGCGGTGCTGCGAGCGCCGCATATGCGGCCATCCTCATCCACAAGGACGAAGACGCCGACGGCAATGTGACCGGCGACGGCCGCTATGGCAGCCTGGAAGACCTGCTCACAAACCGGCGTCCTGGCCTTCCCGGGTTGGTCAGTAGCCGAACTGCTCATGCCAGTGGGCCGGGCGGCCCTCCCGGGTGAGATCGAACAGGTTCCACAGCGGCTCAATGGTGCCGACGTGGCGGGGTTCTTGCCCCTGATCGGCGGGCGCGTAGAACAGCTCCGAGCCCCAGAAGTGGCGGATCGTCTCTCCGTCGCGGTGAAACACGTTCAGCATCGGCTGCTGGGCGCCGTCGGCGGTCTCGGCCACGTAGTCGCGGTTGTAGGTGGTGCCGGCCGAGGACAGCAGGCGCAGCCGCCGCCGGCCGCGCTCAGCGGCGAAGGTGAGAACGCGGTCCAGCGGCGCCTTCGCGGCGACCACGAGGTTGACGTGCTGGGAGACGTGCCCGGCCGCGCCGTCCAGCTGATCGAGCAGGGCGGTGCACGACGGGCACGGGCCCTCCGCCAGGGGCAGCAACGCGGTCCGCCCGCCGGGCGGGCCAGGGCTGGTGTCGTCGGCGGCGCGGGGAAACATCATGCTGTAGATCACCACCAGCGAGTTCTTGCCCGGCGCGAACAGGTCCGACAGCCGCACCAGGGCCAGCGCGCCGCTGGGCCGTTGCCCCTGGAAGACGTAATCCTCTGGTATTACCCCGCCGGGCGGCAGCCGCCGCCTGGCCTCGGCCACCGCCTCCATGGCACGGCGCAGCTCGATCTCCTGGTCCAGCAGCCGGTCCCGCGCGGCCCGGTACTCAGCCGCGCGGTTATCAACCAGGGCGTAGCTGGCCGTCCTGGTTATGGGTGCAACGCACGAGTGACCGAACCGTATTTTTATACATTGACGCTCTCGTGATCACCGTCCGCATCTGCCGCAGACCGAGCGGTCCCCAGCCGAGCTCACGCTCGCCCGGCACCTCGCCCGCGCCGTGGAAGATCTGCTGACGGTCGCACCCATGGAGCTGGCCCTGACGGAGACGATGGGGGTATTGCTGTGCCGGCCCCGCGCGTCGTAGGCCGCACCCCAGGCCCTTCCCCCACAGTCCGGCCTTCGGGAGGAGACGACCGGCAGCGGGCCTGGCCCGAGAGCCGCCGCCGTGGAGGACCGGTCAGCGCTGGACTGTGTAGTGCAAGTGCAGCACGCGGTCGCCCCGGACCACCTGGTCGGGATCGTCGAGGAGGACGGTGCCGGCGTGACTGCCGAAAAAGCGCACCCCCTCACCCAGAACCACCGGAGCGACATCCATCGCGATCTCGTCGACCAGACCTGCCGAGAACGCCTGCCCGCCGAGGTCGCCGGCGGTCACGCAGACCAGACCGTCGCCGGCGAGCTTTTTGGCGAGCGCGATGCCCGCCTGGACCGACCCGGCAGTGTGGAAGGGTGCGTCCGGGTGGTCGGCGAGCCACGCCTGCGGCAATGGCCGGTGGGTGACAACGACCAGCTCGTCTCCGGCGGCCGGGTCGCCGTCCCAGCCGTTGGTGGTGTCGAACAGGTGACGGCCGATCACCGTCACCTTGATGGCGTCCCAGAAGGGCCGGACGTAATCCGCGGACGCCTGCGAGACATGGAACCTCCAGCCGCTCGCCCTGGCGGACACCTCGGTATCTCCGTTGCCGTACCAGTCGAACAGCGGCCCGACCGTGTCATCGGGATAGGCGATGTAGCCGTCCACCGACACGACCCCCTGCATGACAACCCTGGCCATCTCCGCTCCTCAGCCGAACGCCGGAACGATTACATGCGCCGCTCTGACGAGGATATCCAGCTTGCTCACCGGCTCAATGATCTGGGTCTAGAGCACTGCCGCCAAGCCGGTCGCTGCGCCACTAGCGGCTCAGGCGGGCGCCGACCTGCTGGCACCGCTAGCCGAATCCCGGGCGCTTCTCGAATCGACGTAACGCCGGCACACCGAGCCAGACGGGTTCACTCTTCTGCCGCTCTGTGGGCGATCTTCGGCGCGATGGGGCCACCTTGCAGCACTCAGCACGGGATGTCGGCTGGTTTCCTGCCTGCCAGAATGTTGTGATGCGGATCTCAGCTGGCTCATCGCGCTCACCTGGGCCCTCAGGCTCCGTCTTGAGCACCGGGTCGAGCGGGTCAATCTTGTCGATCGGTTCATTTGGCTCGATCCTGTCTATCGGCTCGGCAGGCTCGATCCTGTCGATCGGATCAGTGGGCTCACTTGCCTCGGCATTTTCGATCGGCTCGGCCGCCAGCGTCGGCTCGATCTTGTCGGCTCTTTCCCGCTGGTCCATCCTGGCCTGGCGGTCCCGCGGGCATACCCTTGTCCCACGCCGCGGCAATGAAAGCGCACCTTTCGCGCCGCGAGCCCCGGTTGCGCGCTCGCCTGTGGGGTGCAGTGTCAGGGAATGATGCACTTCAGCGAGCCAACCGCTCTTTCCTCCTCCGGCGATGCGCCAGCCGATTGTGTACGGCTAGCAGCTGCTGCCTACCTGGGCCGGTTCACGGGCTCCTCCCGCGAGCACACCGAATCGGACCTGCGGTGTTATCTCACTTGGTGTGCTGAGCGCGGCCTGGATCCGCTGGCCGCGCGCCGCGCGGATCTGGAGCTTTACATCCGGTGGATGCAGGAGCTGCGCCGCCTCAGGCCCTCCACAGTGTCGCGGCGGTTCTCGGTGGCCGCCGGGTTCTACCGGACCTGTGTGATCGATGGAGTGCTGGAGCATTCTCCTGCCGAGCATGTCCGCCGCCCGTCGGTGCCGCCGGAGTCGCCCACGCTCGGATCCACGCACTTGCAGTTCGAGGCCCTGCTGACCGCCGCGCGCGAATCGGCGAACCGGTATGACTTCGCGCTGGTCGCGGATGCTCGGGCTGCTGGGCCTGCGGATCTTCGAAGCCGCCGGCGCCGACATCGGCGATCTGGGCGAGGAACACGGTCACCGGGTCCTTCGCGTGTGCGGCAAGGGCGGCAAGGTCGTCCTGGTCCCGCTGCCCCCTGCGATCGGCCGTGCCATCGACCGCGCCACCGCGGGCCGGCTGCGCGGCCCGATCCTGCTCAATAGCCGCGTTGCCCGGATGGACCGGCACGCCGCTACCCGCCGCTTGCGGCAGCTTGCCAGGCGGGCGAGCGTGCCGATTACCAGGCCGCATCCCCATATGCTCAGGCACACGTTCGTGACGACCATGCTGGATGCGGGGGTGGACCTGCGTGATGTCCAGATCGCCGCCCGGCACGCCGATCCCCGGACCACCATGCGGTATGACCGGGCCCGCCAGTACCTGGACCGTCACCCGAACTACATCCTGGCTGCGTACATGGCTTCCGGCACCTGACTACCGCGCCGCCTTGGCTATAGCAGCGGATGCATATAGCATCAGATGCATGGGGAGCTTGTATGAGGTCGAGATCGAGCCCGAAGTCCGGTCCTGGCTGGCCAGCCTCGCCAACCGCGACTTCGGCCGGGTCGACTTCCTCGTCGGCCTGCTCGCCGAACGGGCCGAGGACCTCGGTGAGCCCTACACCCGGCATCTCGGCGGGAAAGTCAGGGAGCTGCGGTTCCGCCTGCTGCGCCAGCAGACGCGGGTCACCTACTGGCTGGCGCCCGGCCGGCGGGTGATTTTACTGACTGTCTTCCGTAAGGCCCGCAGCTCGGAGACCGCCGAGGTCGTCCGTGCCCTGCAGGCCCAGATGATCTGCGAAACCCAGCATGGCCAGGCCCATCAGGTGTTCGACAGGGAGGTGAACTGACATGGCCACCGAGCATTCCGCATACGAGGCACTCGCCCGTGACCGCCGCGGCAGCGAGGAATACCGCGAAGGATACGCTGAGGCCCGCCGGGCCTTCCTGATCGGCCGGGCGGTACGTGAACGGCGCCTGGCGTTGGGTCTGTCCCAGACCGAACTGGCAACCCGCGCCGGCATGACCCAGCCCGCGCTGTCCCGTCTGGAAGCAGGCGGCGTCGTGCCCACGATCCCCCTGCTGGAACGGATCAGCATGGCCCTCGACGCTGACCTCATCGTAGAAATAGCCCCTCACGCTGCCTGAGCCCAGTCTGGACCACCCTTTATGTCAAGGCCTCGGGCCAGGGTGCGTTTAGGCTGTTGACTGGCGGGCCCGGGAGGTGGCTTGTCCGAAGGGCCGGTGTCCGGGGTCAGGGCCGGTCACGCTGGAGTCAGCAGGCGTCCCCGATTGCCCGCCCGGGCCCGCTTGACGTCGTTTCTGGTCAGCCAGCATGCAGGCGAACACGACGTTGGACAGGCGCCGTCCGTGGGCGCGCATGGCCATCATGGACGGCATGCCGCCAGCGCGGCGGGCGTCGTAGCAGGCGCGGCCTTTGGCCTGGTTCCGCAGCTGGACCACGGCCATGACGTGCAGGACCCGGTTGATGCGCCGGTTCCCGGCCCGGGACAGCCGGTGCCGGGCCTGGCTGCCGGAAGGCGCATCCAGCGGCGCGGTGCCGTTCCAGGAGGCGAACCGGTCGCGGCTGGCGAACCGGTGGACGCCGCCGACGTCGGCGAGCAGCCGGGCAGCGCCGGAGGGACCGATGCCGTGCAGGCCCATCAAGGTGGACCCGCGGGCGGTGACCAGGCCGGTGAGTTCCTTATCCAGGGCTCTGGTTCTCTTGTCGATGGCCTCGAGCTCGCCGATCAGCTCCACGGCCAGGCGCCGGCGGGTCTGGCCGGCCAGGTCCCGCGGCCTGACGGCTGCGATCGTGGCGCGGGCCTGCCGGGCGGACAGGTACTTCTTGGGCCCCGCCGGGCACTAGTTCCAGCAGCAGCCGGTGCAGCCGGCTGATCACCTGGGTGCGGGCCCGGCCCAGCTCATCACGGCGGTCAGCCAGCATGCCCAGCACCACCAGGTCCTCATCGGCCTGGACCTGGACCAGGCCCGGGGTGCGCAAGGCCACCAGCGCGACGGAGTGCGCACCGGCCGGGTCGGTCTTGCGGCCATTGCCGGTGGCGAACACCCGCACCTGCGCGGACAGCTTCGGCGGCACGTCGAAGACGATCTCGCCGTCATGGACCAGCCGGTGCGCCAGGTGCCGGCCGATGCCGCTGCATCCCTCGATCGCCCAGGCCCGGTCCGCGAACTTACGCGCCGCGGCGAGCATCTGGGCGCACCCGGCCGTGTCCGTGCCGTACCTGCCCGCCGCCAGCACTTTGGCCCGCCCATCGATGATCTCGATGATGGCCGGGCGCTTATGCGGGTCCATCCCGATGATCACGCCCGCACAGCCTCCTCCTCAGCGATCCCGGTCCTGGCAGGCGAGGAGGCACTGCTACTTCGAGCGGGGCAAACCCCTTTCGAGCCTCCCCTCGCGCGGTGCCCGCCGAGAAGCAAGCCAGATGAGAGCCACGCCAACGACAACGACGGGCAGCCGCAGTGATCGAGCATCCCGCCAGGCACCTGGACCGAGTCTGGCCCGACCCGACCCTGCACCCAAGTCTCTAAGTAGCCGCTGACTGGGCTATCGGTGGTCATCTTGGGCGATGGTCACGGAACCGTTCCACGAGGTACGACCCACTGCATCGGCTGGCCGGTGATCTGCGCGATGAAGTCATAATCACTGTCGTAGTGCAGAACCGTGACGCGTTCTCGTTCGGCAACGGCGGCGATCAGCACATCGGGCAGGCCTACCGCCCTCATGCGCCCGCTGCGCCACAGCGAGGCCTGGACATCAAGCGCGCGCCGCCAGTCCTCATCGTGGCTGGCCAGCCACTCATCGCCGGCATCACGGTCGACTCGTACCTGGTCGAGCTCTGCGCTGGTGCGGGTTGCCCAGCCCAACTCGAACTCGATGACACCACAGGTCGCTACGACTCCCGACTCGATCAGTGGCGCCAGCACCGCGGCAACTATCTGGTGGTGCAGCCGGGCAAGTGCGCTGGTGTCCGCCAGGTAGCTTGCTACCGCTGCCATGCGGCCCGCATCACGTCCTGGTCTTCAAGGTCGGGTAGGCCGTGGGATGTGAGCCTTTGCAGATCCCGCCGCCGGGCTGCGAGCGCCGTGACCTCGCGGAGGGCGGCGTTGACGGTGTCCTTCTTGGTCGCTGTGCCCAGCGCTTGCTGAGCGGCAGCAAGGTACTCGTCGTCGATCTCTATGAGAGTCTTGGCCATGGTCGCCTCCTTCCCGCATTGAATATATCTCACAGCATGCAAGTTAGATATATTCACGTTCCTCGACGGCGACACCCAGAACCCGGAGGGCTTTCTCTCGTGCATATCAAGGTGCAGGCGTGCCAGCTTCGCCAAAGGGCGGGTGCAGCCGCAGTGTCAGGGAATGACGAACCTCACCAAACTGGCCTTAGTTCCCTGCGATCCTGCGGTGCCGTTCACTGACCAGCTGCGGCTGGCAGTGGCCGCCTACCTGGCCCGGTTCAAGGGCTCCTCCGCGAGCACACTGAGTCTGACCTGCGCTGCTACCTCACCTGATGCGCCGAGGGTGGCCTGGACCCGCTGGCCGCCCAGCGGCCGCACCTGGAGCTGTACATCCGGTGGATGCAGGAGATCCGCCGGTTCAAGCCCTCCACCGTATCCCGGCGGTTCTCCGTCGCAGCAGGGTTCTACCGGACCTGTGTTATCAACGGCGTCCTGGAGCACTCACCCGCCGAGCACGTACGCCGTCCCATTGTCCCCGCCGAATGCCAGCCCGACGGGCTTGATCTCAGTCACGGTCAGCCCGAGCTGGTCGTGCACGGCCAGCCGGATCGCGTCGCCGCGCCGGCCACCGACATCGACGTGGGCGGTCCGGCCCCGACGGTAGGCGACGGGGAACCACTCGTTCGGGGTGAAGTAGCGGAACGCCGCCACCGGTACCGCCACCCCGAGCGCGACGCCGAAGGGCACGTCGTCGGGGTGATCGACGGCCAGGTACAGGCGGGCCAGGCAGAAGGCGGCTATGATCACCGCCACCGCAGCCTTGGCGTAGGCACGGGGGCGCCCGGCACGACCAGGCAGTACAAGGCACCCGTGAGGAAGATCGTGAGCACGGCCACCGGGATGGACGGCGCCGAGTATCCGCCCCAGCTGCCGATGATGACCACGCCATACGGGCGTGGCCGGGACAGGCCGCGGTAGATCCACTGCCCGGCCACTATCTCGAGGAAAAACAGGCTGCCCAGGAAGACCAGCAGATGCCGCCAGCGCCGGAAGACCATGGTCAGCACCACCACCGACAGCCCGAGCACCGTGACCCCCCAGCCGGTGCCGGCCGCCTTGATCCCGGTGGCAACATCGGTCAGCCACGGCGTTCGCGCATCCGCCAGCAGGCGCAGCAACCAGGTGTGGCCCGATCGTCCAGCCGGAGCCACGGCGTGCGCTCGGAGAACAAGAACGCGCAGGCCACGATGACGACCGCGAGCAGGAGCCACGCCGTGGTGCTGATAGCGATCCGATGCGGCAGCGGCGGCGCCGCACCTGTCGGGCGCCGCTGGCGGCGCGTTCCCTGGACGGGAGCACCCCCGGGCCGGGCAGGCAACGTGGCCGGGCCCGGCGGCGCCGGGTACGCTCTGCGCTCTCACTCATGACACACGCTGCCTTTCCAGGCAAACGCCGTACAGCCTGCCGCTGCGCGCATCGTTGCGGCACGTTCGCATCATGCGCTTGCCGCTGGGCGCATACCTGCCAGATGGGGCCGGGCCGGTCCAGCAGACGCTGGAGCCCGCTCAAATGTCGGTGCGGATCCGGGCGCCGCAGTAAGCCTCGGCCCACCTCCGGTGCCCGGCCTTCCCGCTGGATGACCCGGCCGCCGTCCGGTCAGCTCCGGGCGTAGTTGCTGGCTCCGTACCAGTCGACGACGATGACCGGCTCGTCTGCGACCATCCAGGCGTCGTGGCGCTGGGGCAGGGCGGTGACCTCGCCTGGCCGGGCGTCGAACTCCGAGCCGCCGGCTATGACGGTCAGCCAACCCGGCGAGCTCCAGCAACCCCGCGACTCGCCTCGGGCAGCACGGAGGGATCTGTGGCGTGCCTGCTGCATGGTGGTGTTCGTTACGGCCGGAGCGGTCACAGGGTCCGTCAGCTGACCGGTACGGCCGGAGCCGGGGCCGAGGCGGCCGATGCGGGTGCGAGGTCATCGGGTGCGGGGGCGGCGGGGGTGCCGGTCCCGCCCTGGTCCAGGCGGAACGGCGGGTAGGCGTCGGTCATCAAGGCGGCGTAGGCGATGACCCGCAGCACCCAGCGGTTCATGCCGACGACGAAGTCGTACAGCCCTTTCGGGTAGCGGCCCGCGACCAGCAGCGTGATCGCCGCGAAGCACACCAGCAGCCCGATCAGGCCGCCGGACAGGGCATCGGCCTGCCATTTGTGTGCCGAGCCCGCGGTGTAGGCGGCGCCGCCGGCGAACACCGCGGCGATGGCGTACTGCGGGATGGCCAGCAGCCACCACTTGACCAGGACCAGGCCGCGGGAGAGCCGCCCGGGGTAGGCGATGTCCAGCATGGCGGGGTAGTCCGGCTCCTCACCCAGGCTGAACGGCGGGTAGCGGTCGGTCCCCAGGGCGCTGTAGGTGTAGTAGCCGACCCGCCAGGACCAGCGCAGCACGCCCAGGTTGAAGCCGAACAGCGGGCGGGGGTAGCGCCCGGTGACCAAGATCGCGACGAACGCGATGACGGTGACGGCGGCGAACGCGATCCACAAGAAGACCAGCACGATGTAGTGCGGGATCGCCAGCAGCCACTTGACCAGCCACAGCCAGCGGCTCAGCGGCTCATCCAGGCGGGCTCGCACCTGTACCGGGTAGTTGTGGTCCATGGCTTCCTCCTCGTTAGTGCATGCGGGCGCCGCATCCATGACAGCGGCACGCGATGGGCACCGGCGGGGCGGATCACCGGCCTCATAGGGTCGTCTTCACGCTACGTCCGCAACCAGAAACTAGCAATATATTTCTGGAAATAATCTACAATAATTTAGCGTCACTCATGTCCGGGCCGGGTTGAGTTCCCGCCGGCCATGTCCGGGTGCTGCTGGCCAGCCAGGTCAGGGAGCCTGCGCCTGGCGGTCGCCGGCATCACGGTCGCTAGCCGGGCGGGCCCGGTTCCGGTCCGGTGCCGGGCCGCGAACAGGGCGACGACCTCGCCGACGGCCGGCTCCCGGGTGCCGGGCTCGGGTACCGGCAGGTGCGCCTGGATCTGGTAGCGGTTCCGGCGACCGTCCTTCTGCGTGATCACGTAGCCGGCCTCGGCCAGGTCGGTGATGATGCCGTGGGCGCGGCGCTCGGTGATGCCCAGGCTGGCCGCGATGTCACGCAGCCGCGCGCCCGGGTCGTGGGCGAGGTGCAGCAGGACCCGGGCGTGGTTGGTCAGGAAGCCCCACTCCGTCATACGGATAAGCATACAACTGTTTCCTGAAAAATATTGCTAGTTTCTGGTTGCATGCATAGGCTGTGGGGCAGGCACCGGGATCAGCCGCCGACGGCGGCCAGCTACCCCCGGGGTCACCACGAGAATGGCTGCTATGAACGGCGGAAACGGAACCAAGATGCTGGCGCGGCCCCAGAAGGGCCGCATGGTGGCCGGGATCTGCGCAGGAATCGCCGGCTACTCCGGCCTGGACGTGACCCTGGTCCGGGTGATCGTGGCCGTCGTCTCGGTCATCACTGGCGGCACCGCAGTTCTGGCCTACCTGGCAGCGTGGATGATCATCCCCGGCGAAGGGGAGAAGACCTCGATCGCCCAGGACATCCTCGGCAAGAAGCAGAACGCCTGATCAGGCCCGGCCGCCGCAAGACCCCGGCTTGTGGCCTTCTGCCCGGAACCCCTCGACGTGCAATCGAGGCGCCGGCGGCGCCGGGCCCGAGCTCGACCGCGGTTCAGGCCGGGCTCGTGACAGCTGTCCAGCTGGATCATCGAAGGGAACCTGGAAATGGGCACAACCGACCCGATCCTCCGGGTGTCGGTGCCGTCGGCTGGTTCTGGCAGGCATCGAGGGAGCTCTAAGACGGAACAGGTCCGCGGCGGTCTTATGGCGGGCCGGACGGTGCTGGTCACCGGTGGCACCGGTGGCATCGGCAGGGCGACTGCCCTGGGCCTGGCCGAGATGGGTGCGCACCTGGCGATCACCGGCCGCGACCGCGGGCGCGCCGAGGCTGCGGCTCGCGAGATCCGCGCGGTCGCTGGCGGGCAGGTGGAGGTGTTCGTCGCGGACCTGTCCGCCCAGGCCGAGGTGCGGCGGCTGGCTGGCGAGGTACTCCAGTGCCTGTCCCGGATCGATGTGCTAGTCAACAATGCCGGGGGTACTGGAACACCCGGCATCTCACCGCTGACGGGCTCGAGCGCACCTTCGCCGTTAACCATCTCGCGCCGTTCCTGCTCACCGGCCTGCTCCTGGACCGGCTTAAGCACAGCGCCCCGGCCCGCGTGGTCACGGTCTCGTCCGGCGCGCACGCCAGGGGGCGGATCGACTTCGATGACCTCCAGGGCGAGCGGTCCTATTCCGGCGCCCGCGCCTACAGCCAGTCCAAGCTCGCCAACGTCCTGTTCACCTACGAGCTGGCGAGGCGGCTGTCGGCCACCTGCGTTACCGCCAACGCGCTGCATCCCGGTGTGGTGCGCACGGCCTTCGGAGCCGAGGACCCCAGCGGCGTCCAGCGCCTGCTGGTCCCGTTCTTGCGGCCTTTCATGAAGACCCCGGCCCGGGGCGCCGCCCCGTCAATCCACCTCGCTTCCGCGCCGGATCTTGAGCAGGTGACGGGCCGCTACTTCGCCGCCAGCAGGCCCCGGAACTCGGCCGCGCGCAGCTACGACGAGGCCGCCGCCGCGCGGCTCTGGCAGGTCAGCGCTGATCTCACCGGCCAGGCCTCGGCTGCGTAGCCGCCGGCATTTCGGTATGTCCCGGGTCGCGTCATGCCCAGGTAGCTGTCTGGCCGGCCGGTCTGCGCCGGCTTAGCGGGCGGTCAGGGCTGAGGCCGGCGGCCGTCGCCGAGGATCGATCTGGTGAGGGCGTCCAGGATCACGGTGAGCCCGATCTCGAACTCATCGCCGAAGTCGTAGCCGGGGCGCATGATGTGCTCGGTCGCCATCTCGACAAGGTGGGGATACTCGCCGGTGAACTGCTCCATGATCGCTTCGGTAGCCTCGGTGACGGTCCCTGGATTGAAGGGCAGGGCGGCTTCCTGCAGCGCGAATCCGTAGATGTAGCTGTCGAGCAGGGCATAGGCGTGCGCGGTCATGGCCACCGAGAAACCCGCCCCGCGCAGGGTGGCGAGGGTGGCGTCGTGGTGGCGCAGTGTCGCGGGACCGGGCGTGGCCCGCGATTCCATGAGCCCGATGGCCCAGGGATGGCGCCGCAGCGCCCGGCGGGCCGAGACCGCCCGGCGGCGCATCTGCGCCTGCCAGTCGCCGCCGGGCAACGGCAGGTCGATCTCGCCGAAGACCAGATCGACGATGCCGTCGAGGATCTCGTCCTTGCCCGCGACGTAATAGTAGAGCGACATCGGCTTGACGCCGAGCTCCCGGGCCAGCGAGCGCATCGTCAGCGCCCCGATCCCCCCCGCGTCGGCAACCACGACAGCGCCCCGCAGCACCCGCTCCCGGCTGAGCGGAGCGCGCTCTTCAGGGCTCCCGGCCACTGGCTCCAACATGTCGCTCCCCGGCTATAGCCATCTCGTACTTAGTACTGTAGCGTACCGTACTAAGTACGAGGCAAGGTACGGCACGAGTGGCGGGTACCAGCAACACGGGAGGAATCAGTCATGGAACCTGAACGGCAGCACGCGACGGCGGGCGGCGAGGTGACCCTGGCGGCGACGGCAGCAGGCACGATGCGCGCGATCGTGCAGGACGGCTACGGCTCCACCGACGTCCTGCGACTGGCGCGGATCGCCCCACCCGAGATCGCCGGAAGTGAGGTGCTCGTGGGGGTGCATGCGGCCGGCCTGGACCGGGCACGTGGCATCTGATGACGGGCCGGCCGTATCTGCTGCGCCTGGTTGCCGGTTTCCGCGCGCCGAGGCAGCCGGTGGCCGGGCTCGATGTGGCCGGCACGGTCGTCGCGGTCGGCCCGGGAGTGACCCGGTTCTCGGTGGGTGATGAGGTGTTCGGGTTTGGCCGGGGCACCTTCGCCGAGTACACCGCTGCTCGCGAAGACAAGCTCGCCCGCATGCCGGCCAACCTCACCTTCGAGCAGGCCGCGGTAGTGCGGTGTCCGCGGTCACCGCCCTGAACGCCCTGACCGTCGCCGGCCATGTCAAGGCAGGACAGAAGGTGCTGGTCACCGGCGCTTCGGGAGGTGTCGGCAGCTACGCCGTACAACTGGCCAGGGCGCTGGGCGCGGAGGTCACTGGCGTATGCAGCACCGCGAAAGTGGATCTGGTGCGATCCCTGGGGGCGGCCCATGTCATCGACTACACCCAGGACGACTTCGCCGACGGCGCCCAGCGCTACGACCTGATCATCGACATCGCCGGAAACCCGCCCTGTCACGGCTCCGGCGCGCGCTCACACCCGCCGGGACCGCCGTCCTCACCGGCGGCGAGGACGGCGGCAACTTGACCGGCACGGACCGGCAGTTCCGCGCGCTGGCCCTATCCCCGTTCCTGCACCAGCGGCTGACCATGCTCACCCCCGACAGCGTGCCAGCGACCTGGAAAAGGTCACCGCGTTCCTCGAGACCGGCACAGTCACCCCGAACATCAGCGCGACCTACCCACTGGACCACATCCGGCAGGCCATGCGGCAACTCGCAGCCGGCCAAGCACGCGGGAAGATCGCCATCACCATCTGAGCAGCATCGGCGCCGCCCCTGGTACGCGCCGCACCTGGCCAGAATCCGCTCCACAATGAAAGCAGGAAACCATGTCAGCCAAACCACCGGGCGAACAGTAGGAGTCCTATTCCTGCTCGCCTACGTCGTGTATCTCGCCGCGTCCTGCTGAAAGAAGACCTCGTGCCCAGGTTCCTGGCCGTCTACGGGCTGGCCGGATATGCCATCTTCTTGATCGGAGCGATCCTCGAGATCCTCGGCCACAACGTCGGCGTGGCCCTGCCCATCCAGGGCGGCCTCTTCGAAATCGTCTTCGGCATCCTGCTCATCGCGAGAGGATTCCCCGCAGCGCAGAGCAGCGACTACGACAGGCTGGCCCGGAACGTCCCGCCTGCCATGACAACACTATCGAACGCGCGCCCACACCCTGATGCGGTGAGGCCGGCCGGGCTCAGCCTCCGATGCCGCCAAGCCCGGCCGGCGGCTGTCCCGACACCGACCGAGTGCAGCGCCAGCCTGTCCGGCCAGCGAATAGGCACGCAGATCATCCACATATGCGCTGCACGGTCAGCAACGCCGGCCAAAAGCACCCTGCGCCAATCAGGCGGGTCGGTGCGCGGTTATTTGGGGCGTTGGCGGGGCCTCTCAGCAGTCCGGTGTGGCCTATTGGATGGTCGCCTGTTCTGTATATTTATGCATCGTCACCTTTGGGGTGAATGTCCGCATCTGCCGCCGGATAGTGTGCGTTTGCGGACGTCTGGCAACGAGAAGACGGAGAACGCCTAACGTGGCGGATGCACGGTCGATACGAGGACGGGAGGACGGGCCTATGTCACACGTACGACGCAACGCCCGCATCTGCATGATCGCGCAAGTTGAGGTTGTTCACTCTAACTCGGCAACCACGTGGTGATGTGCTGACCAGCTCATCCCAGCGGATCTGCGCTTGCCGGGCATCCTCGAGGATGGCTAGGCCATGGTGGTCCCTCCGGCTGGCTAGGGTCGGCCGGCGCATCCGTACGGCCGTCGCGCTACCGCCCCGGAGGTGATGGCGTTAGGATCGGCGTACGGCGTCACAGCATCGAGCATCGTGGTCGGCGATGGAGGGGACGGTAGCCGCGCCTCGCCGGAATGTGCGGCAGAACGCCGTAATTCCAGTCATCGGTACGTGGTTGCACATGACATGCGGGACCGTGGTGGGAGCAGCGGGCTGCATGCCTGGCGGCGGCCACGAGACACCTGGAGGGGCGGGTCATGGCAGATTCCGGGCTGTTTGTGGGTTTCGGGCTTCCCGTGCGAGGCCGTGAGCGGCAGGCCATCAAGGTCTTCGGCGAAGCTTTCGAGTATTATTCCCGGCTTCAGCAAGACGGTGAGATCGAGAGTTTCGAGCCGGTTCTCCTCGAGCCGCACGGCGGGGAGCTCAGCGGGTATTTCCTGCTGCGCGGCGACAAGGACAAGCTCGCGCGCATCCGCACCAGCGAAGAGTTCGAGCGGCTGACGGCGCGGGCTGAACTCATCGTGGAGAATGTCGGGCTCGTGAGCGCGTTCCTGGGTGAGCGGCTGATGTCCCAGATGTCAGTGTTCAGCCAGCAGGTGGAAGAACTTACCTAGCGGCAGACGAACTTCTCTGGCCCGGACGGCGCACTCACATGCCGCCGGCCGGGCGCGACGCTGGGCGTCATGCCGATGACAAGTCACCGACAGGAATCCTCGCGACCCGGATTGAAGCGTCAGCCGGGGCCGCGTCGAAGGCTGAGGTGTCGCGTTTAGCTCTGGAGAGCCTCCGCGGCCTTCACTAGGCCAGCCACGATGACCGGGTACAGGTTACGCAGCGGCCGGTACACCAGGCGGCCCATGATGGTCCGGTCCCACGATGCGCCCCAGCGGATGAGGGTGCCGTCGGGTGACGGGGTCAGCGTGACCTCGGCCCGGTAATTGCGCACCGGGATGCCGCGCAGGACAGTGTAGGCCAGCCGCTTGCCAGGCTCGACGTCGAGGATTTCCTCGACCGAGACGGGGTACCGGAGCCCGTACCGCTTTGACCCCTCCAGCCAGTAGACGGCGCCCTTGCCGTGCGCGGCCGCGTTGCCCTCGCTCCGGTAGCCGGCCTTGCGCCAAGGTCCCCACTGCGGGTACACCATGACGTCGCTGAGCAGGGACCAGACGACCTCGGGCGGCACATGGGCAGTCTGCTCTGCCGCAGCTTCCACCTTGCGCATATACAGGTTCTACCGTCCGCCGGTCAGACCATACAAGAGCAACCCGAGTTCCGTGCCTGCCACCGTGACCCGCCCCGACCCGCGATCTCAGAGCCACAGATCATCGACGCGGCTTCCGGTTCCGCGAAGAGTGCGCTGAGATCGTGATCGGCGCCGGTCGATCCGGTCGCATGCGGCCGGCACCCGGCCAGCACTGAGTCGGCAGCGGACGAAAGGTCAGTCGTCAGAACGTGGTGCTTGCCAGCCAGCCATCCACCACGGCGCTGTCTCCGTAAACGGTCACTGCCGGATCGGAAACCGGCCTTCGCCGCATCAGCACGAGCAGCAAGCTGGCGGCCGGGCCGCTAAGGGCGGCATCGCCCTTGCCATGACCTGGCTCAACTGTCAGACCGCCCGTGTCATGCCGGATCATCCACTCGCCGAGGCCACCAAGTCCGTCATCGGTTGCGTGTATGTGCAGGCCAGCACTGGCGGGCAGGGCCTTGGTCCGCTCGTCGGAGTTGCCGAGCCCGCCCGTTAGAAGCATCAGCCATTCATCGATGGCATCGGCGGCTACCTCCGCTTCAATGAGTGGCTCGGGCTCGGCACCCGCAGCGAGCTGGGCGTCGGCTCGGTGCACGAGCGTCTCGTGCGCCATCCGGCGTATCCAGAAACCGGCAGGCGCCGGCCCGGTGAACGACCAGACGAGATCACTGCCCGCCTCCCGCACGGCGTCGACTATCCGCGCCGCGCCGGCACGCAGCCACGCGCACTGCTCGGCGCGATCATCCGGCAGCTTGCCGTCCGGTACCTCACGGAACGGAATGAACGCGTCAGATCTCGTACGCGTGATCTCGGCCGCCCACCGGTGCGCCCTGCCAACGTGCGTGACGAGCTGACGCAGTGTCCATTCCGGGCAGGTGGGGATCGGCAGGCTCTGATCATACTCAGCCAAGATCTCCGCCAGCCCTGCTGTGCTTGCCTCGATCTCGGCGACATACCGTTCGGCATTGAGCTGCGGCATGGCGTTCCTTCCTGGTGATCTGCGGCGGCTAGCCTATCCACGCCTTGACTGTAAGCCTGTCCAGGCTCCACAGGGGCCGCGCGCTGGCTGATGAGCAGGGTGTGATCGCGCGCTTGCTCGTGCTCACCAGGCGGCAGCCAGCCTGAGCCCATTGCCCGCACTACCAGCGCAGCGGCAACTGTCTGATGCTGGGTAACCAGTGGTTCCCGGCTCCCGCACCGTCCTCATCTAGCCGCGATGCGTGGTGTCCGGCAACGTATCACCTGATCAGCCCTATCTGGCGTCGCTGCCTGGATAAGCTACGGACGGGTATACATGCGGGAGCAGCTGAGGGCTATTGTCGCCTGGTGTCTGCTACGCGATTCGTCGTGCAGCTGCATGACGCGACCACGCTCCACTTCGACCTGCGCATCCAGGCCGGCGAGGTGCTGCGCTCCTGGGCCGTCCCGAAGGGACCGTCGCTTGATCCTGCGGTACGCCGCCTGGCTGTCCCGGTCGAGGATCACGAGCTGTCGGCCGGTGAGTTCGAGGGGGTGCACGAGGGACAGCTGCGGGGCAGCGGCGCTGTGATCATCTGGGACGAGGGGCCCGCCGAGGTCACCCGCGAGGACCCTGGCCATCTAACCGTCACCCTGCACGGCAGCAAGCTGACCGGAGGCTTCGCCCTGACCCGTACCGGCGAGCGCCGCTGGATCCTGGTTAAGACCAGGGACACCACCGCCCGGCCAGGCTCCGACATCGTCGCGGAACGCCCGGCTAGCGTGCGCACCGGAAGGACCTGGGAGCAAGTCGCTGCCGGGCAGGCCGGTCCTGTCAGGCGGCGCAAAAGTTGGTCCCGCTGATCACGACTGGAATCGATCCTGAGCACTGCAGGCTCGGACGCCAGGTCCCGCAACGAACCTGACCCTTGGGCACTGTGGTACCTAGAGATGGCCAAGCTCTGCACGGCTTTTCGGCACTGACCGAGCCCGCCTCTGACCGAGAGAATCCTCAGCCAAACGCGGGCAGGGGTTTAGAACCAGTGGCGGGTGCGGGCCGCGGGCCTGGTCAGCGGGTTTGGGGGTCAGGCGGCGGGGGTGATGGTGATGTCGCTATCGGGGTGGAGGGCGCGGAGCTGGTTCAGGAGGCTGCGGATCCTGCGGTCCGTGTCGGTCTTGCGGGCGTGCCAGCCTGGGCCGAGATCCACGTAGCGGCCTCAGGATGGGCCAGGAGCTGGTGATCACCAGGATGGAGCGCCCCACCGCGCACCTGGCCCTGCTTCCGTCCAGGCGGCGTGACAGCCGCCGGAGCCGCTCGCCGAGGAAGGTGTCGGTCGTCGCGGCGCCGGTGGCGGCCTGGGTGCAGTAGCCCCGCAGGTAAGAGTCGCCCTGCCCCTTGCGCGGCTTGCGGCTGCGGGGACCGGACTGGCGGGCGACCGGGGTGAGCCCGGCCCAGCTGGCAAGGTGGCCGGCGGTGGGGAACCGGGTCATGTCCAGGCCCGTTTCCGCGATGATGGCACGGGCGAGGTCCAGGCTGACGCCGGGATCTCCGCGAGCCGCTCTGCGGCCGGGAGCACCGCCGCCCCGGGACCTGGAGCCGGAGACCGCACCCTGGCGGCGTCGATGCCCTGCGCGGCGGGGATGGCGTCCAGGGTCGCGGCGATGTCGTCCTCGACCGCGGCGATGGACCGGTCCAGGAACGTGATGTGGTCCAGGTGGATCCGGGTGAGCCTGCCGTGGTGGTCCCCGTAGATCATGCCCTTCAACGCCTGCTCGATGCCGACCCGGCCCGCCCTGACTTGTCTGGCGGCCAGGCCGGCCAGGACGCGGGGGTCACGCTCGCCATCGGCGAGCGCCTCCAGGATGGCGCGGGCGGACTTGACCCTGGCCAGCGACGACACCGCCGATGACAGCTTGACCAGCGCGCCTTCCAGCAGCCTTTCCAGCCGCTGCCATTCCCGGGTGCGGTCGTGCACCAGCTGGAGCCGGCTGCGGGTGAGGTCGCGCAGCGCGCGGATCTCCGCCGGCGGCACGAACGAGGAGCGCAGCAGGCCCATCTCGGTCAGCCGGCCAGCCACTGGGCGTCAACAGGTCCGTCTTGGGCCGACCCGGCCAGCTGCCGCGTCTGGGAGGAGTTCACCAGCTGCACGCTCAGGCCCGCCGCCTCCAGCACGTAGAACCAGATCCTCCAGTAATCCGAGGTCGACTCCATCGAGACCAGCTCCACCCCGTCCGCCAGCAGCCGCTCCGCCAGCGCCGCCACCTCCGCCACGGTCGCGGTGAGCTCCTCGGTCCGCGATACCCGATGGCCGCCCTCGCGGGCCGACGGCAGCCGCGTGCACACGTCCGCCTTCCCCTTCGCCACGTCGATGCCGGCGACCCGCTCGTGGCGCAGCTGGTACTCCTCGTCCTCCACCAGCCGCGCGGGAATCCGCCCCTTCCGATGATCCATGTACCCGGGCCTCCTTTATCCTTGAAACCGGTAACCAGGCGGGCTGCCCGGGGACCACAGGCCAAGCTGGCTCGCAAGCCGCGAATACTGACCGTCGTGCTCAAGGCAACAAGAGGCGACCCTCAGGTCAGGCCCGGCGCCAGGCTTAGTCACGGGCTCTCATCCCACAGGTATGTCGGCGTCACGGGCAGCCCGCGCCCATCCTGCCGCCGCGCCCGCAAGCCCCGCGGCCATATCGACCACAGCGCGGCAGCGACCCCGCCAGCTGCGGCCGCATCCCCGCGCCAAATTCTCACGCTCGCGCGACCACCCCGGCGGGGTGACCCGGCTTAATCCGCGGGTTGGTGGTGAAGCCAAGACGACCACTCGTGAGAATCTGGCGCCCAGGACTCACGCCCAGCTGCTGGTGGCATCGGCCACGAAGTTCACGATGCGCTCAGCCGCCCGGCGCTGTGGATCAAGGTCGGGGTTATACACACAAAGGCTCCACCCGCGAACGCCACCCGCTCGCAGCGCCGATGAGGTCAACTCGGTCAGCTCGGCCCACGACAGGCCTCCGGGCAGGGCGACCTCGCCTGCGGCGCCGCAGGCGCCGAACTCCTCGCGGCTAAGGACATCGAAGTCGATATGCAGCCACCAGCCGGGGGCCTTGGACGCGACCCGCGCGGCGGCCTGGCGCCCGGCTTCGGCCGGGTCTTGGTGGAGGTCGGCGGCGGGAACAAGGCGGACCTGGCCGGCGATCGTGGGGACGCCGATCTCGCCGCGGTACAGGTCGTCGCGCATCCCCAGCATGACGGTCGCCTGCCGCCGTAGCAGGCCCACCCGGCTTCGCAGCGGTTCTGGTGCCCGGTGGCCGGTCAGGCCCAGCAGCACGGCCACCTCCATGTTGGCGGCCTCGCCGGATGTCGACAGTTCCATCGGCGTGGCGTCTTCGTGGCCGTCGATGAACACCAGGCCAGCCCCTCCAGCAACATCGGCGAGCGCAGGCACCGCTGCAAGCAGCACCGCGCAGTCCGCGCCATAGACCAGCGGGAACCGCCCGCGGGCCAGGGCGTCGTGCACCCGGCTGTAGACCACGTCCGCCATGTCCAGCAGCGCGCGCTCATTCAGCAACCCCGCTGGCCCGCGAACCGGAGCAGGCTCGGAGACGGTGACATCAGGGGTCAGGGTCGCCTGATCGTACAAGGCTGCGGCCAGGCCCGCCTCCCGCAGTGCCACAGGCGCGTGTGCCTGTCCGCCGGGGCGGCCCATGCCGTCGAAGCGAACGCCGATAAGGTCAACTGCTTCCAGCCGGGGCAGCTCGTCGCTGATCTCTAGCTCGGCCATCAGCCTTACCCTAGCCTGAGCGGGTGAGTTTGCAGCGGTGACCGGCACAGTGCAAAGCGCAGATCTAGGAACGGTCTCCCAAGCTTGCGTTCCAGCAAGCCGCCCCGGGCCGGGCGCCGTGCCAAGTGTCGGCCGCCGCCGAAACCCCTGCAGGGGCGTTCGCGGCCCGGAATGTCACAGCTGGCTGGGAGGATGGCAGCAGCCGGGCCGACCAAGGGCCGGATGAGACGGGTAGGGGGCAGCCATGGCTGGCGAGCCGTTCGCCATCACGCCGCGTGGGCCGTTCTCGCTTGCCGAGGCGGCTACGTTCGGGTTCGGGCAGCGCGATGGCGGCGGATGGGACGGCGTCATGCGGATGGCGTTCTGCGTGGACGGCTATGAGGGGCACGCCGGGGTGGAGGTGCGGCAGGACGCGGCCGGGACGGTGCATGGCACCGCCCGCGTGCGCGGCGGCGCCGACCTTGACGCGGTCGTGCGCCAGGTGGCGCGCGTCCTGTCACTCGATCACGACGCGACGGAGTTCCTCCGGGTTGGGGAGCGAGACCCGGTCATCGGGCGGTTGCAGGCCGCCGCGCCGGGGTTGCGGCCGCCGCTGTTCTACTCGCCCTATGAGGCGGCGGCCTGGGCCGTGCTCAGTGCCCGGCGCCCGGCCCGGCAGATGCAGCAGATCCGGCAGCGGCTGAGCCAGGCCCACGGGGAGGTCTTCGAACTCGCCGGCGAGTGGCTGGCGGCATTCCCGTCACCCCGCCAGCTGCTGTCCGTCCCCTCCTTCCCCGGCATCCCCCAGGACAAGATCCGGCGCCTGCACGGGGTGGCGGACGCGGCGCTGGCAGGCACACTGGATGTGGACTACCTGAAGGCGCTCGGGCCCGAGCAGGCGATGGCCGAGCTCCAGCAGATCAACGGGATTGGTCCTTTCTACAGTGCCCTGGTCGTGACCCGCGGCACCGGGTTCACTGACGTGCTGCTGGTCCAGGAACCCAAGGCCCTGGCGCTTACGGCCCAGCTCTACCGGCTGAATGCCGCGCCCGGGCCAGAGGAGTTCGCAAGGATCGCCGAGCCGTGGCGCCCGTTCCGGACCTGGGCCGTGGTCCTTATCCGCGCCGCCGCGGGGCGCATCCCCGGCCAGGCCGAAACGCAAGCACCAACGGCCGACGGGCCTGGCCCGCGGCAGTGAAGCCTTCCGAGCGGAGCGCGCTGCCAGAGTGCATGCCGAAAGCAGCTCACATAAGGCACCCGAGCGGCTGCGCTCTTCTGCGGGTCCGGGTTCAAGCTTGGCCTACGGTCAGCTGACTGTACCCAGCGTGGCGGTAACATCCACGACTTCAAAATGAGCGTGAACCGATTGGCTGGCGATTTTGGTCGATGAGGTGGCTGCCCTGGTGCCGTGCCGAACCGGTGATCTGGGTGCTGCCGCACGCATTACCAACATGCGAATTTAGCCGATGCGAGAGCGTTTGCCCTACACACGCGTCTATGCACAGGCGCGCATAACCTTCCATGTTCAGCCGACGCGCTTACGTCGCAGCGGCAATTGCTGTGCAACCCATTCATGTGTACGAATAAGCCAGCCCGGCCGAATCGGGCGTGGCGAGGCGGCAGCCGACTTCGGCCCTTGTGTCGCAAGCATGCTCCGAATTGCCCGTTCTGGCGCTCAGGAACGAGAGCGACCCGGTGCAGGCTTGCAGGCGACCTGCATGCTGAGCGGTCCGGCATGCGGATTGTGGCGAGCGGGTCTGGAGTGGGCGCTACCACGTCTCGCGATCTTTCCCGCCGGGCGGCGGAGACCAGTTAGTCCAGCGCGAGTGCTGACACCGCCGCCAGCACCATGGCGGCGCGATCCGCGTCCCCGATGATGTGCAGGTCGAGGCTGTCGGGGGTGGCCCGGTTGGCGACCAGCCGGCAGAAGCCGACCGCATCGGTCACGATCGTGACCTCGGCAGGGGCGGGGGCGGGGGGGCTGTGGTCTATCGGGATGTCCCAGGTGCCGCCGCCGGGCCCGGTCAGCACCAGGTGCACGCTGGTGGGCTCGCTCAGGCCGCTCCGGGCCGCGGCATGCGGGAGCTGCTGGGCTGCGGCCTGGGTCATCAGGCTCAGCGTGGACGGGTCGGGGACCGAGAGGGGCAGTCCGGCGGCCTGGCGGATGTCGTTGTCGTGAACCCACAGCTCAAAGGCCCGGACCACCAGCAGCGCGCCCAGCGGCAGCCGCATGCCGTGCATCGCGGCCTCGGCGCCGGGAGCGTCGGCGGCGCGGACGAGATCGAGGGTACGGTCGGCGGCGCGCCGCCACTCGGCCCGGGTCTGGGCCGGGGAGCGCCCGGCCTGGCGGTCGGCTGCGGGCTGGGTCGATCCGACGTGGCTAGCCTGGGCCACCTGCAGATCCCCGGCCAGGCAGCGGTGTACATCTTCCTCCACGCCGGTCAGGTGCCCGACCAGGCCCTGGACGTCCAGGCCGCGCAGCAAGACCTCCAGCCAGGACTCGCCCACGTCGACCCTGATTCCCTCGCCGGGGACGGTGACATGCCCGTTACGGCCCCACTGGCTCATTCGTGCTCCTGCTTCTGCTGCGGTGACCGCAGCGCTGGCCCGCATTACCGGGCTGCCCGGGTTCCGCCGTTCCAGAGGTTAGCTGGCTGTCGGCCCGACCGCGTAGCCTGCGCTCCGCCGGTAGCCATACGGGGCCAAAGCTACGCTGCGATGCTCCTGCACGGGATGCATCTCGCGGGGGGCCGGGGCCACTCACATGACAGTCGCCTGCCTGGGGGCACCGGGGTACCCGCAGGCACGCGGGCTGTACTACAAAGTCGGGTTCCGGCCGTTCACCCGGGACGCGCCACTCATCAAGCCGGCGGTCTAGTACCGAGCCACCACGGGTTTCCACTACCTGCCGGGTCATCGTGCTAACTGCGTGGGCTGTGTACGTGAAGCCAGATCTTTCGACCCTCCTCGTCGACCTCGGGCTCACTGGAGTCCCGGATGTAGTGGGCATCGACACCGTCAGGATCGTCATCCCCGGCTCAAGGTCCCGCTGATCTTCAAGAGCGGGCCGCATGCACCACAACCTGGCCAGGGCGGGCCCGTGGAGACGACGAAAGACCCCGACTCTAGGTGGACCGATGGCGTCGGTCAAGCAGATTCAGGTCACCTTCGACTGTGCAGAACCTGAGCGCGTCGCTCGTTTCTGGTGCGAGGTGCTGGGGTACGTCGTACCACCGCCACCGCAGGGGTTTGCTACCTGGGCCGATTTCGATCGCGCGCTGCCGCCTGAACATCAGGGTTCAGCGTTCGCATGCATTGATCCCTCAGCTACGGGCCCGCGGCTGTTCTTCCAGCGCGTTCCCGAAGGCAAGGTGGTCAAGAACCGGCTGCACCTTGACGTGCGGGTCGGCACCGGGCTCGTGGGCGAAGAGCGCCTGGCCGCACTTGAGGCCGAATGCGCACGACTGGTCGCGCCCGGCGCGGTACGCGTGCGACTGCTGCCTGCCGATGGCGTCGACGAGTCGTGCCTGGTGATGCAGGACATCGAGGGCAACGAGTTCTGTCTGGACTAAGCGGCCGCGAACGTGGCAGCTTCGCGAGCCGGCTGGTGCAGTGCACCATCACCAAAGTCATCCCGAACGACCGCGACATCCCCCAGCCCCGCGCTCCGCGGGTCAATAGGATCTCTGTGTGCCCAAGTATCCGGATATCGAGCCCTATGAGACCGGCCGGCTGGACACGGGTGATGGAAACCTCGTGTACTGGGAGATCTGCGGGAACCCAGATGGCGTGCCAGCACTGATCGTGCACGGCGGCCCGGGGTCGGGGTGCACGGCGCGAAGCCGGAGGTCGTTTGACCCAGAGAAGTTCCGGATCATCGTCTTCGACCAGCGCAACTGCGGCCGCAGCCTGCCGCACGCCAGCGACCCTGCCGTCGACATGAGCCTGAACACGACCGAGCACCTGCTCAGGGACATGGAACAGCTGCGCGAGCACCTTGGCGTGGAGAAGTGGCTGCTCCGTGGCGCGTCGTGGGGAGTGACGCTGTCACTGGCGTACGCGGAGCGGCATCCTGAGCGGGTCAGCGGGATGCTCATGCTCAGCGTGACGTCGACCAGGCGGCTGGAGCTTGACTGGCTGTATCGGGGCGTCGGCCGGTTCTTCCCCGAGGCATGGGCCCGGTTCCGCGACTTCGCGGGGCTGACCGATCCCTACCGGCTGCCGACCGACAGCACGCCGCCGATCTCGGAGTTGCTCCAGGCGTACTCGCGAATGATGGAGGACCCCGACATCCAGATCCGGTCTCGGGCCGCGACCGAGTGGACGGCCTGGGAGGACGCGGTCATCTCCCAGGAAAGCAACGGAAGCCCCGGCACGTACAGCAACCGGCCCGACGACGCGAGGCTGGCGTTCGTGCGCATCTGCTCGCACTACTTCGCACACGACGGCTTCCTTGAAGACGGCGTGCTGATCCGTGAGGCCGGCAAGCTGGCCGGCATCCCCGGAGTGTTGATCCACGGCCGCAACGACCTCGGCGGCGGCGCCTGCACCCCGTGGGAGCTTGCCCGTGCCTGGCCCGGCGCCGAGCTCATCATCATCGAAGACTCTGGCCATACCGGCAGCATCACCATGACCGACCAGATGCACGCCGCCGCCGACCGTCTCCACGAGCACATCACGAACCCTAGGTAGGCAGAACCTGCCGCGCCCTCTGGATTTCAGCGTTCTCGCTGCTCGACCTCTAGAGCCGCTCCCGGGTGCACCGTTCCAGCGGGCGCTATCCCATCGACTTGGCGCCGTCCAAAGACTCGCGGATGATGTCGGCATGGCCGGCGTGCTGGGCGGTCTCGGCGATCACGTGCAGCAGCACCCGGCGGGCCGACCAGCGGGCGCCGGGCTCGAACCAGGGCGCGGACGGCAGCGGCTGGGCGGCATCGAGGTCCGGCAGCTGCGCCACGAGGTCCTCGGTGCGGCCCGCGACCTGCGCGTAGGTCTCCAGCAGGCCGGCCAGCGTCTCCCCGTCCAGCATCCGGAAGCCCGTCATCCAGTCCCCGGCGTCCGCCTCGTTCCAGCTCATCGCCGACGGGCCCTCGACGATAAACCGCATCCACTGCCGCTCGGTCAGCGCGACGTGCTTGATCAGGCCGCCCAGGGACAAGGCGCTAGCCGTAGTCTGCCGCGCGGCCTGGTCGTCGGTCAGGCCGCGCGTGGTATACCGCAGGAAGTGTCGTTGCCTGGCCAGGGATTGCAGCAGGTCGGCACGTTCGCCGGCCACAGGTTCTGATGTGCTCATCGTCATCCGCCCTTCATCTCATCTGTCCCGCTCACAGAACGGTATGGCCAGCGGCTGCTGCTGATCGCAGC
Source organism: uncultured Actinomycetota bacterium (assembly GCA_963808615.1). Classification (GTDB taxonomy): domain Bacteria; phylum Actinomycetota; class Actinomycetes; order Streptosporangiales; family Streptosporangiaceae; genus Palsa-504. The sequence goes on along the minus strand of CAWEGV010000011.1, from coordinate 1,081,835 downwards.
CGGCCCCGCGTGAATGCCGGTGAGGCCGGCCGATACCCGGTTGACGACGTGGCGGGCGGGGGCGATGCTGACGGCTGTGACCGGGACCGGTGACCACATACGGCGCAACCGTGCGGCGTGGGATCGCTGGGCAGCCGAATACGCCGGGCCGGGCATGCGGAACTGGGCGGCGCCCGAGCCCACCTGGGGCATCTGGGGAATCCCCGAGACGCAGGCCGGCGTGCTGCCCCCGGACCTGGATGGCCGGGACAGCATCGAGCTGGGCTGCGGCACCGGGTACGTGTCGGCCTGGCTGGCTCGCCGCGGCGCGCGGCCGGTCGGCCTGGATAACTCCGCGGCGCAGCTGGCCACTGCCGAGCAGCTGCAGGACCGGTTCGGGCTGCGGTTCCCGCTGGTCCACGCCAGCGCCGAGCAGGCCCCCTGCACCGGTGCCAGCTTCGACCTGGCCATCTCCGAGTACGGCGCCAGCATCTGGTGCGATCCTTACCGGTGGATTCCCGAGGCGGCCCGGCTGCTGCGCCCCGGCGGGCAGCTGATCTTCCTGGTGAACTCGGTGCTGCTCATGCTCACTATGCCGGACGCCGGCGATCAGCCGGCCACCGAGCGGTTGCTGCGCCCGTACTTCGGCATGCACCGGTTCGAGTGGCCCGACGATGAGTCGGTGGAGTTCCACCTGGGCCATGGCGACATGATCCGGCTGCTGCGGAACTGCGGCCTGGAGGTGGAGGATCTCATCGAATTGCAGCCCGGGCCGGGCGCCAGGACCCGGTACCCGTTCGTGACCCTCGAATGGGCGCGGCAATGGCCATGCGAAGAAATCTGGAAGGCCCGCAAACACTCCTGAACCCGCCCACCCGGCCTGGGCGGATGCGGGTGCTACGTGACGCTGTCCGCGGTAAAGATCATGCTGCGCACTGGGGCAAGTTCTTGCAGGCGTGCCGCATCGGCGGCGGTAGCGCGCCCTCCGGGCGAGGCGAAGGCGGCGCGCAAGTCTTCCATGGTGTCCCATTCCAGCTCGGCGATGAGGTAGTACGGAGCGCCGCGGATGGCTGCGGCCTGACCACCGACGGTGTAGCGGCGCAGTGCGGGAAGCTGGCACGCGAGCGGGATGTGCACCTCACGGTAATGCCTGCCGAGCGCCTCGGGGTCAGCAGGCGTCTCGTAGAGGGCCAGGAAGCGGGCGGTCATCGTGCCACCCTCCGGTACCGCGTCAGGACGGCGGCGCCGACCTGCCCGGCCGACACGAGTTCCAGATCCGTCGGCGGGCCGCTCGCGGGAAACAGCCGCTCACCGGGGCCGAGGATCGTGGGGAAGGTCAGCAGCCGGTACTCATCGATCAGGTCGCTGCTCATCAGCGTGTGCACGATGCTCAGGCTGCCGGTGATGATCACGTCCCGCCGCTCGCGCTTGACCGCGTTGACGATGTTGCCGTCAACGGCTTGTGAGTTCGCCCACGCCGCGGTGCTGGTCAGGGTGCGGGTGGCGACCTGCTTCGGCACGGCGTTCATCCGCGCGGCGAAAGGGTCGTCGCGCCCGGGCCAGATCCGGGAGAACAGCTCCCAGGTCTTGCGGCCCAGCAGCAGGACTCCGTTGTCTAGCACGGCGCCGAGCCGAAACTTGTCCCCGGCGACCGCCTCGGGGCCGTGCCGGAACGCCCAGCCGCCGGCCGGGGTGCCTCCGGACCCGTCCGGGCCGGTGACGACCCCGTCCAGGGTGATGAATTCGATGACGATAACGCTCACGATGGTTTCCCTTCGGTCGATGCTCACCGGTACATACCGACGGCATCACCCGGACTCATCGCGGCCGGCGGGATTGTTCGGCGGGAATCTGTCCGGGCAGGCCGAACGCTTCAAACACGCCGGGTCCGGCGAACACGACGTTGCGGGCCACCCGGCCCCCGGTAACGGTGACGACCTGCAGTGAATGCTGCAGATGACCGCCGTCGGGCTCCGGCGCGTACGCGGCCAGCGCGGGCTGGCCGTTGGCGGTCAGATACCTCATGACCCAGCCCGGCCCGCGCATCTCAAACACCCGGCGCATGAACAGCCCATAGTCGCGGCTGCCCCGGTACCACAACGGCACCGGCGGCATCTCCAGGACCGCGTCATCGGTGACAAGCCGCACCAGCCCGGGGACGTCCGCCGCCTCAAACGCCCGCACATACTGTTCTATGACCGCCCGTACCCGCGGATCGTCTGGTTCGGTGACCTCCCCGATGTCGCCCAGATCCGCCAGGGCGCCGCGGGCCCGCTGCAAGGCGCTGTTGACCGCCGGGACCGTGGTGCCGAGAGTCGCGGCCACCTCAGCGGCGCTGAACTCCAGCACTTCACGCAGCAGCAGCACCGCCCGCTGACGCGGCGGCAGCGCCTGCATCGCCGCCACCAGCGCCAGCCGCATATCCGCCCGCAGCGCCATATCGAACCGCGCGTCGGGAAACGGCTCCAGCCAGGGAATGTCGAACGCCGGCGTCAGCGGAGCCCTAGGATCACCGCTCGCCGCGCCCAGCCCAGACGGCAACGGCCGCCGCGCACGGCCCTCGAGCGCGGAAAGGCACGCGTTTGCCGCGATCCGGTACAACCAGGTCCGCAGCGACGCACGCGTGCTGTCGTAACGGTCGCGCGCCTTCCATGCCCGCAGCATCGTGTCCTGCACCACGTCCTCGGCCTCGTGGAACGAGCCCAGCATCCGGTAGCAGAACGCCACCAGCTCGCCTCTGTACGGCTCAAGATCCACCAGCCCATCATCACCTACGCGCCTTCGCGAAACGACCGCCGCAAGGCTCCGCAGCGGCGGGCGGACCGGTCCGCACGGTGAGCCGCGATATCTCGTTGCTGCCGGCCCGCCTGGCGGCCTAGCCTCGGCCTGTGCGCGAGCGCCCGGCGGATATACGCGACAGCGATGTCGCCGCCGCGCTGGCTCGCCACTGGGCGTTCACGGTGCAGGACCTGTCCTACCTGCCCGCCGGGTTCGGCGGGTACCACTGGCTCGCGGTCGACAAGGCGGGCTCGCGATGGTTCGTGACCGTCAGCGATCTGGCTGCGCCGTGGGTGCCCGACCTGCCGGCGGCCATGCGGACAGCGACCTGGCTGGCAACCGAAGCCGGGCTCGAGTTCGTCGTCGCCCCAGTGCCGACCAGGGCTGGTCAGGTCGTCGGCCCTCTGGACAGCCGGCATGCCCTGACGCTGTTTCCGTACCTCGACGCCGCGCCTAATCGCTCCGAGGACCCGATCGACGACGGCGACCGGGCCGCGATCATCGACATGCTGGCTACGCTGCATGCCGCAACCCCTGAAGGCATTCAGGTGCCCAGCCGGCCACTGGAGCTGGCCACCCGCCAGGCCATCGACCAGGCCCTGGCCAGCCTGGGCGTCCCCTGGAATGGCGGTCCGTACGCCGAACCGGGCCGTGACCTTCTGGCCCGGTACGAACGGCCGCTGCGTCAGGCCTTCGCGCGATTCGACGGCCTGCTCGACCGGGTCCGTGAGGCTGGCGGGCCCTATGTCATCACGCACGGCGAGCCTCACCCCGGCAATCTGCTGCGCACGCCGGCCGGACTGTGCCTGGTCGACTGGGACATGACCGCGCTGGCCCGGCCTGAGCGAGACCTGTGGTGGGTGATCTCAGGCGACCAGGACGCCGCACGGTACTCGTGGCGGACTGGCTGGACGGTTAATCAGGACGCGCTGGCGCTGTACCGGCTGCGCTGGGGCCTGAACGACATAGCGGAATTCCTGTCCGAGATCCGCGGTCCGCACCAGCGGACGGCGGACACGCTCGTGTGCTGGACGGCACTCCAGGAGACCCTGGAGGCGATCGCGGAAGGATGGAAGCCTCCGTGAAGGCAGGCTAGAGCACTGCGGCAACTGCGCGGCGCCAGAGAGCGGCGGCGAAGAAGCCCCCGGCGCCGGGCAGGCGAGTGAGCCATCAGGTATCAGCGGTAGTCTGGCCCGGTCCGGTAGTTTCCTCGAGCGCTGGTTTGGGGGCGGGCATGCGTGCTGACGAGGTTCGCCGGGTGCTGGTAATCGGCAGCGGCACTATGGGCCTGCAGATCGGGCTGCAGGCAGCGACCCACGGCTTCGACGTGGTCCTGCACGATGCTGACCCGGCGGCCCTGGACCAGGCGGAGCAGCGCCTACGCGGCTACGGTGAGGCGCCCGTGGCGGCGGGAAGTATCAGCGCCGGCGCGCTGGAGCACGCGCGGGCGAGGATCGAGCGCATCGCCGATCCGGCGGCAGCTGCGGCCGGCGCGGACGTGGTCAGCGAGTCGGTGCCTGAGGATCCCGTACTCAAGGGACGCGTTCTCGGGCAGTTCAATGAGCTCTGCCCGGAGCGGACAGTATTCACCACGAACACCTCCTTGCTGCTTCCTTCGATGTTCGCCGATGCGACCGGGCGCCCTGACCGGTTCGCGGCGCTGCACTTCCACATCCCCGTTTGGTCCTCCAACGTGGTGGACGTAATGCCGCACCCTGGCACGTCAGCGGAGACGACTGAGTGCCTGATGGGCTTCGCCCGGCGGATCGGGCAGATCCCGATCCGGCTGCGCAGGGAAAACTTCGGCTACGTCTTCAACGCGCTATACAGCGCGATCAACCGGGAGGCGCTCACACTGGTCGCGAACGGGATCGCATCTGTGGAGGACGTCGACCGCGCCTGGATGGGGATCATGAAGATGCCCGTCGGCCCGTTCGGGATGCTCGATGGCGTCGGCCTGGACACCGTCTGGCACATCACCGAATACTGGGCCCGGCAGACGGGTGACCCGCAGCTGCGTACCAACGCCGAGTTCGTCCGGACCTACCTCGACCGCGGTCGCCTGGGCATCAAGAGCGGCCGGGGTTTCTACCGCTACCCTGATCCTGCCTACGAGGCGCCTGGCTTCGTGGAATCTTACCGTGGCAGCGACGACGAGGATGGCCAGGGCCACTAGCTCGGCCGGGGTTACAGGCCGGAGGTGAGCTCGGCCACGATTTCGGCCGCTGACTGTGACTTCCTGGCGAGGGCGACGCCTTGTCCGGCCCACATCGAGAGCGCTTCGATGTCACCGGTGGTCCCGACCATCGGCGGTGCCGGCTCGTAACGAACGATTGCTTCGCCGGAGGCGAAGTGCGCGATTACCTCGCCCGCTCCTGGCCGCTTCGCGAGCGGAGGACGGCCCGCGGCCTCCCACGCTGTGGCCGTTGAGTTGCGCAGCGCGCGGTGAGGAGAATCGGGCCATCCGACCTCGTACAGGTTGGCGTACAACTGCGGATCGGTCTCGGCCGCCGCTATCAGCCGGCGCCGGTAGTCCTCGTGGATCGGCATCTCCTCGGCCAGCAGGAACCGTGTGCCCAGCCAGGCGGCCTGGGCGCCCAGGGCGAGCACGGCGGCGACGCCGCGAGCGTCACCGATCCCGCCGGCCGCGATCACCGGCACCGGGGCTACCGCGTCCACCACGGCGGGCACCAGCGGCAGTGTCGCGACGGTACTCCACACGTGCCCGCCGGCCTCCCAGCCCTGAGCGACGATCACGTCCACGCCGGACCCGACGGCCCGCCGTGCCTCCTCGGCACTGCCGACCGTGAGCATGACCACTCCCCCGGCGTCGTGCACGGGCTCGATGTAGCCGCTGGGATCCCCCCACATAAACGAGACGATCCGCAAACCGGCTTCAAGGGCCGCCTCCAGGCGACGGTGTTGATCTTCGGCGAGCACGAGGTTGCCGCCGAACGGCCGATTGGTCAGCGCCGCCGTCTCACGAACGGCGGCTCCGGCGTCTTCTGACCACGTGAGCGTCACCATGCCGAGCGCGCCGGCATTCGAGACCGCCGCGGCCAGCCCGGGAATGGCGGCCATGGGCGCCTGGACGATCGGTTGCTCAATCCCGAGCAATTCGCAGACCGGCGTGCGCACGAGCCGAGCCTACAGCGACAGGGAGCGGCGAGGTGCAGAGGTCACGGCGGGAGTCCCGAGGAGGAACACGGTTGTCCCGTCACTGATAAGACGTCGGAATCGACTCAGGGGACCTGCGGTCCCAGCCGTGGAACTTCGAGTAATCGCGGGCGTCCCAGGCCTCTCGCAACCCCGGCGTGCTGAGATCCCAGTCCGGGCGGATCTCGGCGGTCGCCGCGCGCAGGTCATGCCACAGGTCGTAGAACGACGGGCGCCCCCAGAACCAGTAGCCGTTGTAGATGGTGTGGACGACCAGTCCTGGTTTGAGCACCAGCGTGTGCGGGATCATCGGGTCGTGCTCAGGGTCGGTGTACTCCTTGATGTCAAGGTCCTTCTGGATGATCCGCCCGGGGTCGGACAGGAAGGGCCACTGGGCGCCGACCGAGGCGCGGAACTCCTGCAGCGTGTGATGGTCGTCGGTGGCGATCGTGACGATCTGGGTATACGCCACCGCGATCTTCGCGTAATGCTCGGCCAGCTCAAGGTGCTGCCGGTGCTCTTTGGGGCAGTAGTTCCCGCGCGCGAGCGTAAGGATCATCGGGTCACGGCCCTGCAGTTCGCTGAGCGTGCGCACGGTGCCGGTGTGGTCGGGCAGCGAATAGTCGGGGAAGACGCCGTCGGGGGTGATGTCGGGACGCACGGGAAGACCGCCTCTCATCGGGCGTCGCGGGCACGACACCCACGGCGCTGTTGTCGATTTGCGACAAGGACCTAGCTGTACCAGGAAAGCAGATCACGCCGCCGGCAGCCGGGGCGGTCCGCGTCCGCAAGACCTGCCCGGCCGAGGTGGGTCGTTGCTGCAGGCAGCGAGTCCGCGGCCGGGACCCGGCCTCCTGATCAGTACGATTGGCCGGACGGTGGGCAAGGTTGGCACGACTCTCGCGGGTATAAGCGGTCCTGGCAGTGTGGTCCCAGCTGTTACGAAAGGTCGGGAACTCTGACGAAGGGCGGGAGAAGATGGCGCACCAAGCCGTCACCGACAGTCCCGTGCGCGGTCATGTCGTTCTTGCCTCGGCCGATAGCGAGGCGTTCACGTCGTTGCGGCGGCGCTCCACGTCCCGGCGGGACCGGTACCGGCTGGGCCGGGATTTGCGACGGCAGGTTCCGCGCCGCTCGCTCGGCGAGTGGGCGGTGCAGGTGGGCCGGCCCGATCCGGTGCAGCTGATCATCGAGTCTCATCGGGGTCGGCTTGACTGGCTGATCCCGGTTCGGGTCGGGCGGATGGCCGCCACGCCGTACGGGTTCCTGCGCGGAGCCACGCTCGTGATGGCGGAGGATAATGCCCGGTTGCCGTCCACCGGGATCACCCCGGTGATCTGCGGGGATGCGCATCTGGGTAACTTCGGCTTCTACGCATCCCCGGAGCGGCATCTGGTCATCGACCTGAACGACTTCGATGAGGCGCACCCCGGGGCGTGGGAGTGGGATCTTCGCCGACTGGTCGCGAGCATCTGGGTCGCAGGCCGCCAGAATGGTGCCAGCGAGCACGAATGTGAAGTGGCGGTCGTGCGTTGTGTCGCCGGGTACCGGGCCGAGGTCGCTGACCTGGCCTCGACCGCGCTGCTGGCGCGGTCCTACCAGCGCATCGACGTGGACCGTCTGCACCAGGGCCGGGCAGGCAAGACGTTGCGGGCCGAGATCAAGCGCGCGGCGGCCCGCGCCCGCCGCAAGACCAGCGACCGGGCGCTGCCTCGGTTCACCCGCGAACGTGACGGGCAGCGCCGGATCGTGGAAGACCCGCCGCTGGTGACCCGGATCAACTACGCCGAGGCTGACCAGCTAGCGCGGGGACTGGATGACTACCTGGGTACCCTGGCCCCGCACTGGCGGCGGGCGCTGGGCGGCTACACAGTGATCGACATCGCGCACAAGGTAGTGGGCGTCGGCAGCGTCGGGCTGCGCGCCTACGTGGCGCTGCTGGAGGGTAGCAACCCCGATGACGTGGTATTCCTCCAGCTGAAGCAGGCCCGCCGGTCGGTCCTGGCCCAGCATGTCCACGGCGAGTCCGCCCGGCACGCCCACCAGGGCCAGCGAGTAGTCGAATACCAGCAGGCCTTGCAAACGGTCAGCGATCCACTGCTGGGCTGGACGACCGTCGGCGGACATCAGTATTACGTGCGCCAGTTCCGGGACATGAAGGGCAGCGTGATGCTGGATTCCATCGACGCCGCAGCGCTAGCGGACTATGCCGCGATCACCGGGCACCTGCTGGCCAAGGGCCATGCCCGGACCAGCGGGGCATCGATGATCGTCGGCTACGCCGGCTCGTCGGACCGTCTCGACCTCGCCCTAGCCCGGTTCGCCCGGCTGTACGCCGACCAGACCGAGGCCGATCACGCCGCCCTGGTCAAGGCCGCTAACCGCGGCGTCGTACCCATCGAGCGCGGTCTATGAGCTAACACTGGCGCAGGCGCCGGTTCAGCAGGCCTATCCTCGGCGCATGGGAATCGAGGTGTGGCCGGCCACCGGGCGATGGGATGACTTCGCGTCGTTCATGGTGCCGCGCGCGCCAGGCGGGCGCGGATGCGTCTGCATGGCGTACCGCAATTCCAGCCTCGACATGCCAGGCCGTGTCGCGCACATGCGCGCGCTGTGCCAGAGCGAACCTGGCCCGGGCGTCTTGGCCTATGTCGACGGCGAAGTCGCCGCCTGGTGCTCGGTCGCACCCAAGTCCACCTACCGCGCCCTGGTCAACTCACGGACGATCCCGCATGTCCAGGACGAGGGCGCGTGGTCGGTGGTCTGTTTCGTGGTGCGCCCGGGGTACCGGCGCCGCGGGCTCATGCACGAGCTGCTGGATGGCGCGGCCGGGCACGCGCAGGCGATGGGCGCGACCGCGCTGGAAGGCTACCCGGTCGACCCTGGCCGCGAGCGCATCGACCAGACCAGCGGTTATGTGGGCACCGTCCAGCTGTTCGAGGCACACGGGTTCAGGCGTGTCCGCCAGACCGCCGGCCGGCGCGGCGGCAAGCCCCGCTGGCTCGTCCGCCGCGAGCTTCCCTGACTTCCCCCGCTCCCTGCTCCCCGGCTTCACCGGGCGGTTATGGCGCCCGGCAACACCTGGTGCCGGATAAACCGCGTATTGGCGGGTAGCTGACGGCCGTGGCTAGAACCAGAACCATAGCCGGGTATGGCATTCCCGGCATCGTCGTGTTCTTCTTCTGGGTGGTCGTGATCATCCTGGCCATCATCGCGCTGGCGTTCATCGTGCACTGGGCCGGAGGCGGAGTACTCAACCTCAGGCTCGGACACTTCGACCTGAGCGTCGGCTTCACCTAATCGCGGCAACCCGCAGTCGCGCCTGTCGCGCCTGTGCAGGCGCGACTGCGGGGAGTCAGCCGCTCAACGGATCACGTGCCCGTGGTACGCGTCCCTTCGTTGTCTGGGCCGGCCGCGCTGGGAACATTCCGGCGGCAGGACGTCCGCCGTCGGCCAGCGTGCCACGGTCACGGGATGATTCTGGTCGAGGGGAGCGTTGACCCGGAGGACGCGACATGTCGTGTTATCCGGGTAGGCCTGGGCCCCTTGACGGGCTCGGGGCGTTGAGAGGTGAGCGTGATGACCGGTTGGTACGCGGAGCGGACGCCGGATAGGTCGGCCAGGGCCGTGGTCGGCGTGACGATGCTCGCGCTGCTGCTGGTGGCGGCGGTGCCGGTGGCCTTGCTGGCCGCACTGGTCATGATGATGCTGGGACACGTCCTCGGCGGGCTCGCGCTGTTCGGTGGCTCGATCCTCGCCGCCGCCGTAGCTGTGGCGCTGGCGGGCATGAGCGGGATGCGGCACCTGCGCAAGCTGCTGTCCAGGGGCAGCTTCCGTGTGGTGCAACTAGATGGCAGCCAGTACACCGACGTCGCACAGCCAGGGGGCAGCGACTACACCAACGTGGTGCAGCTGGACCGCAGCGAGTACACCGACGTTCGCTGATCAGCCAGCGGGAGATCGGCCCGGGAGGGAGCGGATCGGCGAGCCGCGTGCGGCTGCTGCTCTGCGGCTCAGCAATGTCAGTGATGGGCGGGCTGCTTTCCGGGCCGGCGCCCCTGCGGGGGCGAGCCGGCCTGGAACTGATCGTCCACCCCTTCGGCTACCGGGATGCGGCGCGGTTCTGGGAAATCGCTGACCCCAAGCTGGCCGTGCTCGTGCATTCAGTGGTAGGCGGAACCCCCGCTTACCGACGGGAACTCCTGCGCGAAGACGCCCCCGCGGATCTCGCCGGCTTTGATCCATGGGTGATCCGGACCGTGCTAAATGCGCAGACCCCGCTGTTCCGTGAAGCCCGCTACCTCCTCGCCGAGGAGACCGAGATCCGCGACCCGTCGCTGTACCATTCGGTCCTGGCCGCCGTCGCCGAGGGAAACACCACCTCCGGCGGAATCGCCAGCTCTATCGGCCGGAAATCCAACGAGATAGCGCATCCCCTCCGTGTTCTGGAGGATTCCCGCGACCTGCTCGCGGTCAAGGGATTCGACACCCGAGACACCGTGCTCACCTGCTATTCCGGTGCCGGCTTCGACCGCGAGCTGCAAGCCGGCCAGCGCCACGACATCCGTCTGGCCGGCCTGGACCAGCTCTACGCGGATGAGGGTCCTTCTTCTCACTAACCGCTACGGGCCGCCCCGGCAGCCGTCAGCGGATGCGGAGGGGGAGCTTACGCGGTCCGCGGATCTGCCCGGCGGCCCAGGTCACGGCCGGCGGGTCGGCCAGGCTGAACTCACCGATCCGCTCCAGCCAGACCTCGAGGGCGACCCGGAGTTCCATGCGCGCCAGATGCGAGCCCAGGCAGCGGTGGATGCCGAGTCCGAACGCGGCGTGCCGGTTGACCTCACGGTCGATGACGACCTCATCGGCGCGGTCGAACTGGGCCGGGTCGCGGTTGGCTGCCGGGAACGACAGCAGGATCCAGTCGTCGGCCGACATGTCGACGCCGTGCCAGTGCATGTCCTCCTTGACCAGGCGCGCCATGGTGACCGGCGCGTAGGCGCGGAGGAACTCCTCGATCGCGGTGGGCAGCAGCCCGGGTTCGGCGGCGAGCCGCCTGCGGTCGGCGGGGGTCTTGGCCAGATGCCACAGCGAGGCGCCGATCGCGCTCCAGGACGTGTCGATCCCGGCGATGAGCAGCAATGCCATCGCGCCGACCACGTGGCCCGGGTCGAGCTTCCGGCCGTAAAGCTCCACGTTGATCAGGTAGCTCGTGAGGTCCTCGCGCGGGCGGTCGAGGTGCTCGTGGACCTGTGCGAGGAGGTACTCAAACATCCGCGAAACGCGCTCGATGCGCTCATCGGGTACCAGGTTGATGCCCTCGAGCAGATCCTCGACGAACTCGCGGAACTGCGGCCCGTCTTCCGGAGCGAAGCCGAGCATGTCGGCGATGACCCGCATCGGGATGTGCTGTGCGTAGTCAGTCGCGGCGTCCACCACGTCCCGCTCGCCGAAGGTGTCGATGAGCGAATGGCAAAACCTCCTCGTCCCGTGCTCTTGCTTGGCGATCTCCGCCTTGGTGAACGCGGGGAGCAGCAGCTTGCGCGCGTCGCGGTGGAAGGGCGGGTCGGAGGAGATCGGCGGCGAACCGCCAATGGGCGCCAGCTCGCGCGGCGGCCGGAAGTTGCTCATGATGATCGACCGGGAGGAGAAGCGCTCGGTGTCGTAGGCGATCGCCGAGACGTCGGAGTACCGGGTGGGGAGCCACGCGCCGCCGAACCGCGCGGTGTGCGCGATCGGGCAGCGCTGCCGCAGGTCGTCCTGGATCCGGTAGGGGTCAGCGGCCCACTCGGGTTCCAGATGCGAGAAGTCGGTCGCCCAGTCAGAGACCGGGCCGGTGATGATCTCGTTACGCACCCCGACCGGCGCGTCCTCGTCGCGTCCCCGCAGGTAATCCTCGCTGAACCGGTCATCGGCGGCCATATCACGCCTCCTCGAGCAGCTCGACGGCACGTTCGGGGCAGTTGAGCACGGCCAGGCGTGCGGCGTGCTCCTGGTCAGGCGGCACCGTGCCGTCGCCGAGGACCATCCCGTAGCCCTCGTCGTCGTCGCCGAACAGGCCGGGGGCGAGGTCGTAGCAGCGGCCGTGCCCCTGGCAGCGCTCATGGTCGATCTGCACTTTCACGGCGTTGTTCCTGTCTGTGTCGTGGCGCCGACCGGGGCGAGGGCGGTGACCAGGCGGGTGAGCAAGTCGGCCCACTCCGCTTCGCCGACGGCGTGCAGGTCCGGCGTGATCAGTGCGCTGCCCATCGCGAGCAGGAGGCAGAAGTGGGCGAGTGCGTCCGGTGACAGCGCGGGGTCGAGCTCGCCGTCGGCCTGGGCGACGCGCATCAGGCCGGCCATCCAGTCGGCCCGCTCGCCCATGTAGTCGCGCATCGGCCGGGCGACGTCCTGGTCGCGGCGAGCCGCGACCAGGGCCTCGACGATGAGGTAACCGCGGGGGTCGCGCCGGCGGGCGAGTCGCCGCCCGACGACGAGCAGCAGGTCCGTCACCGAACGGCTGGGATCGGTGGCGAACAGGTCGGCGAGCAGCCGGCGCCCGTGCGCGCGCAGCGCGCCCACCAGCAGTTCGGCCTTGGAAGCGAAGTGCGCGTACAGCGCGCCGTTGCTCAGGCCCGCGGCGGCGGCGATGTCGGCCACCCGGGTACCGTCGTACCCGCGCTCGGCGAACATGTCGGCGGCCGCCCGCAGCAGACGCTCACGTGTCTCGGCGGCGGTGACGCCCGCGATGCGCCCCATGGAAAAATTAAAAGAACGTTCATATGATTCGTCAAGGGGCGGCCCGCGTTAAGGACCCGGCATCCAGGGCCCGGGGAGCGCTCCATGGTCCCGGCCCGGGTCAGGTTGGCGAACGCCCGGCTCCGGAGGCCGGATCAGGGCTGCGTGCGTCCGTCGAAGGGGCCGGCGCGTAGGCCGCCGCGAAGCCCTGTCTCCAGATGGGGTAGCGCAGCGTCCAGCCAAGCTCCCGTTTGGCCTTCGCGTTCGAGGCGCCACGGGACCCTACCGCCATCATCACCATGCCTTTCCCTGCGATCAGCCGGGCCAGCCACAGGGGGACGTGGCGAGGCGCTTTGGGGCCGAGCGCCTCGGCAAGCACGGGCAGCCACTCACTCATCGGGGCGGGCTCGTCGTCGACGACGTTGTACACGCCGGCTCCGTGGTGTCCGAGCGCGAGCACGGTCGCGGCGGCGTCGTCCAGCTGGATGAACGAGGAGATACCGCCGCCATCACCGATGATCGGGAACTGCCGCTTGCGCACGGGCCGGACCAGCCCGTCGTTGGCGGCGCCGTAGAAGCCGCCGTACAGAAGCGCGATTCCGCCGGCGCTGGTGACCGCCTCGTCGAGCTGAGGAACGAGCCGGGTGCCGATGGCACCGCTCGCCCCCACAACGAAGACCCGCATGATGTCCCCTCATAGCGGCCAGCGTGCCGGATGGTCTACCGCTATGTCGGATCCGGGAGGACGAATGTGACCGGTGGGTGGCCAGGTTACAGCTGGCTCGTGCTCAGCGGCCGATGTGCGTGTTCGTGATGGAGGTGAACTGGCAGATCAATGCGGCGGTGACGAAAACGAGCCCGAGCGCGATCTCGTTGAACCGGCGCAGTTCGCGGCCACTGGCGGCGAACACGAACATGACCATCGCGGCGACGATCAGGACGAGGGCGAGTGCATCCATGCTGGCTCCTAGGGTTAGCCCCACAGGTCGGGACGGTAGCGTGCGGTCGTTTCCAGGTCGTGCAGGTGGGCCCATGCGTGCTCGCGCGGCAGCCGCCCATGCTCGGTGATGGCATCGGTGAACGCGGCGCGGACGGCGTCGCGCATCTGCTGCGAGCCGCAGACGTACACGTAGCCGCCGGCCCGGAGCAGGCGCCAGACCAGCGCGCCCTGCTCCCGGATCCGGTCCTGGACGTACTCGCGGCGGTCGGGCCGCTCGCGCGACATGGCGACGTGCACGTGGTCGAGCACTCCATCCGCGGTGAACTGCTCGATCTCGTCGCGGTAGATGTAGTCCAGGGTGCCGGAGCGGATGCCGTTGAACAGCGCTGCTTCGGCCAGCGGGGTGCCGGCGCGTTTCATCGCCAGCCGTTCCCACAGGAAGGCCCGCATCGGGGCGAAGCCGGTGCCGGCCGATACGAAGATCATCGGCTTGGTCATGTCCTGCTCAAGGTGGAAGCCTGCGGAGCTGTCGATGAAGACGTTCAGGCGATCGCCCTCGCGGAGCGCATGCACGTAGTGCGAGCTCATCTCGCGGAAGTCACGGTCGGGCAGGCCGGGCACGGGCCTGATCTGGTGGCCGACGGTGATGTGGGCGACGCCGTCACCATGGATCTGCGGGCTAGAGCTGATCGAGTAGTAGCGGGGCCGCAGCGGCTGCGCGACCCGCAGGAACTCGAAGATGTTCAGCGTGCACGAGGGAGACTCGTCGAGGAGCCGAACCACGTCATACCCGCCGACGTCCATCGCCGTGCGTAGCGGCGAATCGGGGCCATCCGGCGCCTCCAGGACGTCCTTGATGTACGCCAGCCACGACCGCTCGTCGGGGTCGGTGGCCTTCTCATGCAGGAGGTCGAGCAGCGGCACCGTCGGCCTGCCGGTGATGTCGACCAGGTTGGTGAGCACGTTGCGGACCTGAAGCACGACGCCTCTGGGCACGGCGTGCACGTCTACCGTCGTGGGCGCCATGAACAGCCCGTCAAGCGCGGCGCCGAGGTGCCGCGCGAGCCGCTCGACCTGCTCCTCGTCGTTCTTCGGGCAGACGCCGAGGTGATCGCCGGGCAGGTAGGTCAGGCCGGGCGGCAGGCTGACCTCCAGGTGCCTGGTCCGCTTCGGCGATTCGGCCGCCTGGAGCTCCCGGCGCACCCGGGCGCGGGCCTCGACCGTGTCGATCCCGACGGCGTTGGTCAGGATCGTCGGGGCGAGCAGCACTCGCGGCTGGGTGAGGCTGATCGGCCCTGAGGCCTCCCGAGGTGCGACGCCGTCCCCGTAGAGCGACATCTGCATGGCGGTGCGCGAGTCGGTGCCGGTCAGCGCGCCCGAGGCCGCCTTCCCTGCGGCGGTGCGGGCGGCCGCGGCCTGGGTCGGCCGGGCCCCGGACAGCTCCAGCAGGACGGGCCAGACACGGGCGTTCCAGTCCGCGTGGCCCTGCTGCCACGCGGGGGTGCCCACGTCGGCGTAGGCCAGATCGGCCAGCTGGGTGGCGCCGAGTTCGGCCAGCTTGGCGTGGACGTAGCGGGGGAACGCCAAGAACGCGTTCCACTGGCTGTTGCCCAGTCCCCAGACCAGGTACCGGCAGTTCCGCCAGGTCTGGCCGCCGGGTTCGGTGCGGTCCAGCCAGGCCTTGAACGCCGCCGCGTTCGAGGGCGGGTTGGAGGTGTAGGTGGAGGTCATCACGACCAGGAGCCAGGGCTGGGTGCGCGGCGGCGAGGCCGCGAGCTCGTCCAGCGCGATCACCTCGCTGGTGTAGCCGCAAAAGCCGGCCCGTTCGGCGAACCGCTTGGCCAGTTCCTCGTTCGCGCCGAAGTTGCTGCCGTAGGCGATCACCAGGTGCCGGTAGGCGCTGGACTCGGGGATCTCCGTCGGCTGGCCCCAGTCCCGCCCGGAAGCAGGGACGGGTGCGGCGGGCTGGGACGCGGCGGGCTGGTCGCGTACCGCGGCCGGGGCCGACCGGGGCGCGTCCGGCTGGCGGGGCAGCAAGATGACCGGGACGGCGACCGGCTTGGTAGACACCACGGTGTTCTTGGTCACCGCGGCGCCCGGTGCCAGCGCCAGCCGGTAGCGCCTGCCGATCTCGAACAGCACCACCCGGAGCATCATGAACGTGACCTCTTGCGCCATGCACTGCCGCTTCCCGATCGAGAACGGGATGAAGGCATGGCGTGGCCGGTGGACGACCTTCTCCATGGCGAACTGCCCGGGGTCGAACTGGTCCGGGTCCGGGCCCCAGTAGCGCGGGTCGCGCTGGGCGGCCAGCGACCCGACCAAGATGATGTCGCCCTTGCGGATCCGGTACCGGCCCAGCGTGCCGTCCTTGAGGCTGCGCCGGATGGTGACCGGCAGCGGCGGGTAGATCCGCAGCGCCTCCTTGATCACCTGGGTGGTGTAGGTCATGGCGGCCAGGTCGTCATAGGCCAGGTCGTAGTCCGGGTCGCCGCCGGTGATCGCGTCGATCTCGGCCAGCACCTTGTCCTGGACGTCCGGGCGGGTGCCCAGGATGTAGGCCAGCCACGCGCCGGTGATCGAGGGCCCGTTGAACCCGTTCGACAGGTGCATCAGCACCTGGTCCCGGACCGTGCCGTGGTCCAGGAACTGGCCCGTCTCCGGATCCGGGGTGCTGAGCAGCCGGCTGAGCAGGTCGGTCTGCTGCCCCAGCGGGGCGGTGTGCGCGCGGCCCCGGACCAGCGCGTCGGCCGTCCGGAACAGTTCGGCGTTGTGCTGGCGGTAGGCCTTCTTGCGCGCGCGCCGGGCCCGCCCGGCCAGCACCGTGAAGTCAGGGCGGGGCTCGGCGACGCGCAGGATGCTGTCCTTGGTACTGGCCGGAACGGCCGCCGCGAACGGGTGCGGGCAGGCGTTCCCCTCTAGCAGGCCGAAGTCATACGCGCAGGCGCCGCGCCCGGAGACCTCCAGCGTGTACCGCTCCATCCAGGCCCGCGCATCTAGCGGCTCGCCCGCCGGGAGCGCCGCCCACGCGGCCACCAGTTTGCGGGCCTGGTCCTTCATCCGCTCCAGCTGCGTCCGCTGGTGCTGCGGCGAGTACCAGGGCAGCATCACCCGGCGGACCTGCTCGTAGTGCGCCCCGTCGCCGATCACCGAGATGCCACCGCCGCGGGAGTTGCTCAGCTGGGCGAAGAAGTTGATTTCCTCCACGCGCTTGCCGAACTGCTCCTCGTTCGCGGCCACTTCGTCGAGCAGTTCCGGGTCCGAGACCATGACGAGCCGCCACTTCTTCGTGGGGATCCCGACCGCGTAGATGTGCCCGAACCGCCGGTAGTACTCCAGCTGCGTGTCGTTGTCGTTCAGGATGTCGAAGTTCGCGAATCGCTCCCCCCGCGGCACCAGCCAGCGGACCGCATACGGAATCTCGAGCGGATCCTGACCGCCGGCGGGAGCGGCGGGGACCGGAGGGGGCGGTTCCGCGGCGCGGGCGCCGGTACCAGTGAAGGCCTGCAGGTCCTGGCCGACGAGCTGGAACACGGCGGCGCCGAAACCGACGATGTCTCCCTCACGCAGCAGGGCGCTCGTGACGCGTCGCTGGTTGACGAACGTGCCGTTCAGGCTGCCCAGGTCCGCGATCTGGTATCCGCCCGGCACGGTACGCAGCTCGGCGTGGCGGCTGGAGACGCTGGGGTCGGGGACCACGAGGTCGTTATCCGCCGCCCGGCCGATGCGTACCGTCTGGCCGGCGAACGACCGTTCTGGGCGCGGCTCGCGGAGCGGCGGGGTCGGCTCAGTAGCCACGAAGTCAGGCAGCGCGGAGGCGTCCGCACTAACGGTGCAGCTCAGGGCGGGCCCATCGGCAGGGTGACCGAGCCGGGCCAGGCACCCCCCGTCGATCTGGATCCGGTCCACCCGCCGGTCCCGGACATAGGTGCCGTTGGTACTGCCATGGTCGGCAAGCACCCAGCGGCCGGCTTCGAGCCGGAGCACGGCATGCTGCCGGGACACGCGGGGGTCTGCGACCACGATGTCGCACTCGGGATCGCGGCCGACCAGGTACGAGGGGCCTGGCGGCAGGCTCCGCTCAGAGCCCTCGGCCCGTATCATGAGCGACGGTACGAGCCCTCCACGGCCGGGACCCGAACGCAGCCGGTAACGCGCGAACTCATCGCCCACCATAGGCAGTTCAGGCATTGCGCCCCCTAGCAATGTCGCTTGCCTTACGTTCCCGAGCACGATCGCTGCCGCGCGAACCGAGCGGGAGGTACGCCGGACATAGACACCGAGCAGGCACGTGCGGCGCAGATACACCGGATCGCCGCGTGATCCCGTCGCGCCGGGGCAGTGCCGCGGCAAGACCTCCAGTCCGGTGAGCTAGCCCCGCCCGGGCGGCGCCCCGTGCGGGCGGCAGGCCAGGCTCTGGCTTACAGGAAGTTGTTGGGCCAGATCATCGTGCGCCACATGTGCGCCACCGGGGAGCCAGCGCATCGTCTTCCTGCCCTACACCAGGGACGTCTTCGCCGCGACCCAGCACTGGACCGACGCCCACCAGGTCTTCCGTGAACCCCCTCAGTCCCCGGTCGGCTACGACGAGGCCGCGCTGGTCTAATCGGGCGGCCCACGATCATCGGTGCTCGATGAGGGGGGCGGAGGACGGACCAGCGGTAGCGGCGATGGCGGTGAGCATCACCGAGGCGTACGCGGGGACGGGCAGGTCCACCACAGACCACGAGTGGCCGTCCCAGTGCTCGACCAGGCCCTGGTCGGGTACCTGTCCGCCGAGCTGCTGGCCGGCGGCCCGCACGTCGTCGGCGCTCACCGCGTCGACCGCGTAGAGGTGGTTGCCGCTCGATCCCGGGTCCGGAGTCGGGACGACGGTCCACCGGTGGCCGTCCCAGTGCTCGGCCAGCGTCTCGAACAGGCCGTTGCCGCCCTCCTGGTCGCCCACGACCCACACGTCGGAGGGCGACAGCGCCGAGGCGCCGAAGAGCATGTCGCGGACCGCGCCGGGCTGCGGATTGTCTGCGATGGTCCACGTCTTGCCGTTCCACACCTCGATCAGCGCACGGTCCTGGTACTTGCTGTTCAGATGCTCCCCGACGGCCCACGCCCATCCCTTGCTGGCAGCAGCGCCGTAGAAGGAGTTGAAGTTGGGACCGGTGTTGGGAGTGCGGACCACGGTCCACTTCTTGCCGTTGTAGTGCTCGGCGAAGGTCAAGGCGACGTCCTGGTTGCTGTGGGCAGCGTCGGGCAGGAAACCACCGAGGGCCCAGACGTCGGTGGGTGAGGAGCCCGCGATGGCGCCGACGCTGTTGTCCGACGTGCCGAGCAGCTGAGCCTGGTCCACTGTCCAGCCGCCTGCACTCGGTGTGGCCGTGGTCGACGAGGTGATGACGATCGCGTTGTTGCCCTTGGCCCAGAACGACGCGTGGGTGATCTGGCTGACCAGCTGGCCGAGATAGGCGTCCCCACGGCAACCAGGTGCTGGTTCTCCGGGTCGCCGATGTTGCCGCTGTCCAGGCAGTACGGCGGGTCGCCGTGCATGTCGTGGCACTCGTCAGGCACGACGTAGCTGAAGCTGGGCACATCGCCGCTGGCCAGGTCGGCCGCCAGGGACGAGATGGGGACCTGCCGGGTCCAGTCGGCCGTGTTCAGCGAGGTGAGGAAGTTCTGGATACCGTCGTGCTTGGAGACGTAGAGCGGGCCGCTGTCCGGAGCCCCATTGCACTTGGCCGGATAACAGATCCCCTGGTACCCGGGATAGGGCAGCGCCTGGAGGTAGGCCTTCCAGCTGATTCCGGCCCGGTCGAGCTGGCTGATCAGGCTCGGCGCATTGATCAGGTTCTTCCAGTAGGCGTCATCGCTGACGACCCGGTGCGTGCTGCCGCCGAGCAGGCCGACATAATTGGACTCGCTGTCCGGGCTGACCCCGAAGTAGTCGGTCTCGAGCCCGGACGTCCGGGCCAGGTAGTTCAGGTTCGGCACAGCCGAGTTGCCGATCACGTCGTGGAAGCCGTTGTTCTCTTCCATGATCAGGAACACGTGGTCCAGGCCTGGTGCCGCCGTGGCCGCCGGGACGGCCACGGTGAACGCCGACAGGGCCGCGGCTATCAGGCAGGAACTCGCGAGCGCGCCGAGCCGCCAGAACGATGCCGAATCCGTCCGATGTGCATTACGCGCCTCCTCGCCGTGTGCTCAGGGCAGAGTCAAGCAAACACGACTGAACGCGAGGTGACACGAATACGACAACGAGAAAGCCGATCGCGCGCAGCATGGCCCGTTCGGTATAAAAATCATGAAAAGAAGCCTGGCCCCAGCTACCTGCGGGCAGGTGTCCGGGGCCGGGCTCGAGGTCAGGCCTCAGGTGAGGCCGGATCGACGCGCTTGGACTCGTGCGACCAGCGCCGAAGATGCGCTCGGCCTGGCTGATCAGCTCGTCCGCCCGGTCCCGGGCCAGGTTGAACCGCTGCAGCATCTGCTCGACCCGGTCCTGGAGCCGGTCGACCGGATCCCAGCCCGGGTCGGGCCGGCTGCGGTGCGCTCGGGGAGGCCGGGGCGGCCGCGGGGGCCGGGGCGGCCGCGGGGGCATTGAGGGTCGGCGGGTCCGGTAGTGCCCGTGGGGCCGGTACGGCGAGTCTGATGAGCCGCCGGCCCATTCGCCGGCCAGTTCCTCGGCCTCGTCGGCTGCCTCCTCCGCCTGATCGGCGGCCTCTTCTGCCTCGTCGGCCAGCTGCTCGGCTCGTTCGGCTCGCTGGCGAGCCTGCTCGGCGGCGGCGCGGGACTCATCGGCGCGCCGCTGGGCCCGCGCGACCTCCTCGTCGTCGGCCCATTCCCGGGTCAGGTCGGCCGCTTCCTGGGTCAGGTCCGCGGCCTCCTCGGCCGCGGCGGCTGCCTCACCGGCCCGCTCGGCGCGCAGCCGCGCCTGTTCGGCCCGGTCGCGCGCGTGGTCA
Organism: uncultured Actinomycetota bacterium; assembly: GCA_963808615.1. Taxonomy (GTDB): domain Bacteria; phylum Actinomycetota; class Actinomycetes; order Streptosporangiales; family Streptosporangiaceae; genus Palsa-504. The sequence continues at coordinate 1,061,321 of CAWEGV010000011.1, read as the reverse complement.
ACCAGGCGGCGGGCCCGATCGGCCTGATCGGCGGCGCGGGACTCATCCGCGCCGGTATCCGGCTCCTGGGCGGCCAGGTCCTCGTGCGGGGTGCCACCGAGGTCCTCGTGCGGGGTGTCACCGAGGTCCTCGTGCTCGTCCTGGACCGCGCGCCGGGCCACGTTGTAGGGCTCGCCGGTCTCGGCCATGCGCTGGCGGGCGGCGATCTTCCTGGCTTTGTCCTGAGTCATGATCACTTCTTCCTGGCGAGCCGGCCCGCGTCTGCTCGCCATGGTGAAACGGCCATGACTTGGTGAAGGGCACCCGAGTCTTAGACCCTTGTCCTCGCGGCCATAGTCGGCGCGGGCCGATCGCTGGCTCGGAAGCGGGCAGGTGGTGCGCTGCCACTACCGGCAGATTACCTCACGATATAACGCGTTGCAAGCCTATCCGGGGGGGTCGGCCGGCGGGTGTCCGGGAGCCGCGGCGAGGGCTCAGGCCGGGCGGTTGACGAAGGCCACTATCTGGTCCAGTCCGGGCTGGTAGCCGTCCGTGGTGTCGACCTCGAGGGCGGGGGCGTCCAGCGAGATCCGGCGATATGCGTTATGGCGGAGGCGGTGCTCAGCCTGGTTCTGCGGGTCTTCCGGATCTTCCGGATCTTCCGGGCCTTCCGGGGTTTTCGGGACGGGATCCGCGTGCGCGCGGCGCAGCGGGTTGTCCTGGGCACGGCGTAGCGCTCGCCGGAACGCCACGTCAGCATCCACCATGCAGTGCACGATCCGGAGCTGGGCCAGGCTCAGCAGCGGAACAAGCCGGGGACCCCAGACATGGTCCTGGAAGGCCGCCTCGGCCACGGTGGTCACCCCGGCCTTGAGCAGGACTTCGAGCACGCCGAAGAAGACCGGAAGCGTCTTGGTGGTCAGTTCGTCGCCGGGACCGGGCACGAACGATGTCCCGCTGCCCAGGGTGGCGTGCACCATCCCTTCCTTGATCTCGTCGCGGCAGATGGCCGGGCACCCCACCGCCGAGGCGAGGGCGTGGGCCAGCGTGGTCTTGCCCGATCCCATCGGGCCGCTGACGATGATGAGCGTGGGTAGCGGGGGCATTGTGGCGTTTATAGCCGGCCGCCGTAACGTTCCCGGAGGCGGCCGCCTATCCGTGCGGACCATGAACGATTCACAGCTCTCGCAGCAGGGCTAGGGCGCGGGCGCCTTGGTCCCATTCGACGAACAGGTGATCGTGAGCCAAGGCAGCGATCACGTTGCAGCTGATCCCGGCTTCGGCCAGGATCCGGCTGACCAGGGCGGTCAGGCCGATGTCGGCGAGCGCGGAGTTGACCCGCAGCGTTATCCGCGCGGCCACGTAGCCGTAGCGCAGGCCCACCCGGTCCGCCTCGGCTCTGGTCAAGACCAGCGTGAGCCCCTCATCCTCGCGGATAACCGCGAACGGGAGGTCCACGCCGGGCGGCGGCCGGTCCGCGGTCGCGAACACGTACTGTTCGGCGGCTAGCGCGGGCTCGACGTCACGCCAGTCACCAGCAACTGGGCGGCGGACGGCCGGGGGCCGGGACGGTTCGCCCGGGACGGCGGCGGGGCCGGGCTCGGGCACCAGCCACTTCTCCATGAAGAGCACATCGTCCCGCCGGTAACCGAGCCTGGTGTAGAACCCCGCCGCGGCGGCGTTGTCCGGCTCGATGAGCAGGTTAACCTTCGCGCAGCCGAGCGCCAGCAGGCGGCGTTCGAGCTCGGCAAGCAGGCCCGAGGCGATCCCCTGTCCCCGCCGGTCCGGCCTGGTCGCCAGGCGGTGGACCCAGCCCCGTCTCCCGTCGTAGGTGCCAAATACCGTCCCGGTGACCTGCCCGGCTTCCTCGTGGACCAGGACCAGCTCCTGCCCTAGTACCGAGGCCACCTCGCTCGCGACCAGTTCCGGGTGGAACCGCAGGCCCGCCGTTCGCCAGAGCTCGGCCAGACTCGCCGCGTCGCCGACAGTCGCCGACCTGATCACCGTATCCCCGCTCCTCGACTGTGGCTTGCTGCGCTACCTGGCCGTTGCCGGGAACCTTAGAGCACCATCGGCGTGGAGGCGAGGAGATCGGTCACCGCGCGAGGCCGGGGCCTCGCCGCAACTCGTGCAACCCGCACAATTAAGATTCCTAAAGGGTGTGCGCCTTTATTGGTGCCGAATTGTTATGGCTTAACCATTGTTAAATATTTGTTTTTGTGTTGATATAGCAAATAGTTAGTTGTAATCTGGCGCGCGTGAAGGCCGACGGAGGACCAAGCCTGACCGCGTTTACCTCGGCGGCGGCTCGAGCCGCGCATCTGATCGTCGATGATGACCCGCCGATCTTCGCCGATACCTTGGCCGGGGCCATGCTGGGCGATCGGGCCGAGGAGCTGATCGGGTACCACCGGGCTCACGGGACGCACCCGGTGCTGGCCGGGGCCCGGGGCGCAGGTCGCCTGCCGGAGCCGTTACACCGAAGACAGCCTCGCCAACGCCGTCCGCCGCGGGGTGAGCCAATATGTCGTGCTCGGCGCCGGCCTGGACTCGTTCGCGTACCGCTCCCCACTGGCCGGTCAGGTGCGAGTGTTCGAGATCGACCATCCGGCCACCCAGGACTACAAGCGCCGCATCCGGCCGACGCCCGATGGCCTGACGTTCGTCCCGGTGGACTTCATGGTCGACTCGCTGCGCGACGGCCTGGACCGGGCCGGATTCGACGTCGCCGAACCCGCGTTCGTCGGCTGGCTGGGCGGCACGATGTACCTGGACTCCAGCGCCATCGAGCGGACCGTCTCGGTGCTCGGCGGGTTCGCGCCCGGGACCGAAGTCGTGGTCGACTACATGCTTCCGGCAGGCTGGCGAGACGCCGCAGGCGACACCTACGCGGACCTCATCGGCCAGGCGTCCGCCGAGTGGGGCGAGCCCTGGCTCTCGCTGTTCACGCCTGATACCATGGCCGCTCCGCTGGCCCGGAACGGCTTCGGGGCGATCCGGGACGTCCGGCAGCGCCATATGATCCCGGCCGCGGCCTGGGAGCGGTCCGATCCGCTGTGCCCCGCCGAACTGTCCCATATCGCTCACGCCAGGCTGTGCCGGCCGTGAGGCTCGCCGACGCCGCTGCGCAGAAATAGCACGATTCGTGTTGCGCGCGAGGCATGGTGCGGCGCTGAGGCGGTTATAACCCGCTAAGTGCCACAACCAGTGGCGTGTCGCTTAAGGAGGCACATGTACGAGAGCAACGGCGAAAAGTACTTCGTGGTCGACGAGCACATGCACTACTGGAACGCGGCCCCCGACAACTGGGTCCCCGGGGCGGAGCAGTACGCCAAGGGCTGGATCGAGTGCTTCCACGCCTACATGGGACTCGGCCCGCCGGAGACGCACTGGCCGCTCGAGCACTTCCAGAAGTACTCCGAAGAAGACCTGATGAAGGACGTCTTCGAGGACGCCCACGTGGACGTGGGGATCTTCCAGCCGACCTACCTGAAGGAGTGGTACAAGGAGGGCTTCAACACCACTGAGCGCTGCGCGCTCCTGGCCGAGAGGCACCCGGGCAAGCTCATCAGCAACGCCCGGTGGGACCCGCGCGATGGCGACGCGGGCATCGAGGAGTTCAGGCGGGACGTCGATCGGTTCGGCTGCAAGGGCGTCAAGCTGTACACCGCCGAGTGGAAGGCCGGCTCGCGGGGCTGGAAGCTGACCGACCCCGCGGCCTACCGGTTCCTGGAGGAAACCCAGCAACTCGGGATCAAGAACGTCCACCTGCACAAGGGACCGACGATCTGGCCCCTGGACAAGGACGCCTTCGACGTGTCCGACGTGGATCACGCAGCGACCGACTTCCCCGGGCTTAACTTCATCGTCGAGCACTCGGCGATACCGCGGATCGACGACTTCTGCTACATAGCCACTCAGGAGCCGAACGTTTACGCGGGCCTGGCCGTGGTCATCGGAGCGCTCATGCACGCCCGGCCGAAGTTCTTCGCCCGAGTCATCGGCGAGCTGCTGTTCTGGGTCGGCGAGGACAAGATGCTGTTCGGCAGCGACTACGCCATCTGGGAGCCGAGGTGGCAGGTCGAGGGCTTCATCAACTGGGAGTTCCCTGATGACGAGGCCTTCTCCGACTACCCGCGGATGAACACCGCGTCCAAGAAAAAGATCATGGGCCTGAACGCGGCCAAGCTTTACGACATCGAGGTGCCTGAGGAGTTCCAGCTGCCACCCGAGGCCGGAACGCCCGGCGCGCACGAGGTGCTGGGCGGCGAGCCGGTCGCAGGAGCGTGAGCGGGAGGCAGAGCATGACGGTGCCGTCCCGGGGGGACGATCTCCCGGAACCCCGCGCCGCTCCTTCTCGGGGGACCCATCCCCCCGGACCTCCCGTGCTACTACGGGCGCTGGAGACGGTGCGCGATCCTGAGCTTGACGAGCCGATCACCTCGCTCGGCTTCGTCGCGTCGTGCACCGTCTCGCCGGACGGGAAGGCCCAGGTGAGGCTCAGGCTGCCTACGTATTTCTGCGCGCCCAACTTCGCCTACCTGATGGTGGCGGACACCTACGACGCGGTGTCCGCCCTGCCGGGCGTGCGGGCCACTACGGTCCTCCTGGAGGACCACTTCGCTTCCGATGCGATCAACGGCGGCGTGGCCGCCCAGGCCGGCTTTGCCCGGTCCTTCGATGGCGAGACTCTGCCGTACGACGGCAAGCCGGGTGGCGAGCTGGACCAGCTGCGGGCCGACTTCCTGCGCAAGGCGGTGCTGGCGGGCACGGATCAGGTGTGCAGGCCGCTGCTCGCGGCGGGTAAGGACCCGGCGGCGCTGCTCGCGATGAGCCTGGGCGACGTGCCTCCGTCTCGTGCGCTGGCGCGGCTGCGGGAGCGCCGGGCCGAGCTGGGCCTGCCCGCCGGCGACGGCGCGCCGCTGCTGGTCGATCCCGTGACCGGTTTGCGGGTCGATCCGGGCGCGGTGCCGCTGCACCTGCGGCGGGCGCAGGTCACGCGGGTCAGCATCGAGGCGAATTCCGGGATCTGCCGCGGCATGCTGCGGCACAGATATCACTCAGCAGGACAAGGAGAATCAGGTGAGACCGCCTAGCGAGCACGGGCCTTCCGGGCCCGCGCTTCCTGGGTAGGCGCCTGGGCACAGGCAGAAACCGCAGCGGGCCAGGAACACGACCCGAACTTCGAAAATACTGGACAGACCGTTCTCTCCCAGACCGCCAAGGAAGACCAATGAAGGCCGTCCGCTTGCACCAATTCCACGCCCAGCCAGTGATCGACGACATACCCGAGCCCACGATCAGCGGGCCGCTCGACGTGATCGTCAAGATCGGCGGGGCCGGGGTGTGCCGCACCGACCTGCATATCATCGAGGGCCAGTGGGACGCGGCGATGCATACGCCGTTGCCTTATGTCCTGGGCCACGAGAACGCGGGCTGGGTGCACGAGGTCGGCTCCGCCGTCACGAACGTGCAGCCGGGCGACACCGTCATCCTGCATCCCACACCCACCTGCGGCTTGTGCCATGCGTGCCGGGCGGGCGACGACATGCACTGCGAGAACGCCTCGTTCCCCGGGCTGTCGCGAGACGGAGGCATGGCGGAGTACCTGATGACCTCGGCCCGGGCCTGCATCAAGCTCAACCCGGAGACCCGGCCCCAGGACGTCGCCGCGCTGGCCGACGCGGGCATCACCGCCTACCACGCGGTCCGCAAGGCCATCCCGCTGCTGTACCCAGGCACCACCTGTGTGGTGATCGGCGCGGGGGGGCTCGGGCACATCGGTATCCAGTGCCTGGCCACGCTCACCGCCACCACCATCATCGTGGTGGACGCCAACCCGGAAGCGCTCAAGCTGGCATCGGAGCTGGGCGCGCAGCACACCGTGGTGGCCGACGGCAGCCAGCGGCAAGCGGTGGCCGACCTGACCGGCGGTCTCGGTGCCCACGTCGTGCTCGACTTCGTGGCCGAGCAGGGCGCCGAGGCCGACGGATGGGCGATGACCCGTCGGGCCGGCTCGTACTACGTCATCGGCTACGGCGGCACGGTGCACATCCCGACGCTTGACATCATCTCCACCGAGCGCAACATCATCGGCAATATCGTCGGCACCTACAACGACCTGGTCGAACTGATGGTGCTGGCCCAGGCCGGGAAGGTCACGCTGCATACCAGGGCCTACCCGCTCGGGGCCGCCATCGACGCCTTCGCCGACCTGGACGCCGGCCGGGTACGCGGCCGCGCGATCCTCGTCCCCTGACTCGCCCCGGCTCCCGACACGACCACATCGGCCGGGCGTAGGCTGCCGTCATGAGTCCCATCTCACGCGGCTTCCACCGTCGCCACGGCGAAGAGGCGGCGGGAGGCCGGGTGCCGCCGGGTCAGTATGTGACCCACGACTTTCCCGTGCTGTCGGCCGGGCCCACGCCGCACACGGCGCTGGACAACTGGACGTTCTCCATCCAGGGCCGCGCTGCAGCGAAGAACTGGACGTGGCAGGAATTCCAGACCCTGCCCGCCGAGACGGTCACGGTGGACATCCACTGCGTGACCCGGTGGTCCAAGCTCGACACTGCCTGGACGGGAGTGTCCCTGGACGTCCTGCTCGGGACGGTCTCGAATGACACGCCCTACGCACTCGCCTTCTGCGACGGCGGTTATACCACCAACGTGCCGGTAGCCGATCTCACCGGCGGGAAGGCCTGGGTGGCCTATAGCTACGACGGCGCCCCGCTCCCCGCCGAGCATGGCGGCCCGGCCCGGCTCCTCGTCCCGCACCTGTACTTCTGGAAGAGCGCCAAGTGGGTGCGCGGGCTGCGGCTGCGCGATACCGACGAGCCGGGATTCTGGGAGATGTACGGCTACAACATGTACGGAGACCCATGGCGGGAACAGCGGTACGCGGGCGACTGAATACCCCGGGGGGACGACCCCCCCAGATCCCCCCGGCGGCCTGGCAGACCGCCACGGTCGGCTCGATCGTGGACGAGACGGCCACGGTGCGCACCTTGTCCCTGGAATTGCCAGACTGGGCGGGCCACCAGGCCGGCCAGCACCTCGACATCAGGCTCACCGCCGAGGACGGCTACCAGGCCGAGCGCGCCTACTCGATTGCGACGGCGCCTGGTGAGCCTGTCGCGATCACCGTGGAGCGGCTGGAGGACGGCGAGGTCTCCCCGTACCTCACCCAGGAACTGCGGACGGGCGACCAGATCGAGGTACGCGGACCGGTCGGCGGCTACTTCGTGTGGGACCCGGTCGACGGCGGGCCGCTCATGCTGCTGGCCGGCGGATCGGGCATCGTCCCGTTGCGGGCCATGCTGCGGCACCGGGCCCGGGAGGAGAGTCCCGTCCCGGTGCGGTTGCTGTACTCCTCCCGCAACTGGTCGGACGTGATCTACCGCGCCGAACTCGATCAGCGCGCCCCGGGCGTGGCGGTGATCCACACGCTGACCAGGGAGCAGCCGGCGGGCTGGACGGGTTATGCCCGCCGGGTCGACCAGCAGATGCTCGCCGAGGTGGCCTGGTCCGCGGCGCAGGCGCCACTGGCCTACGTGTGCGGCCCGACGAGTTTGGTGGAGACCGTGGCGGCCGGACTGGTGGCGCTCGGCTACTCGCCGGGGCGGGTGAAGACCGAGCGGTTCGGCGCTACCGGAAGCTGATGGTGACGTCGGCGGAGGGAGACCTGTGATGGAGCCGCTCGAAGACAGGGTGCTCGACGGCAACGCGATCGGCGGCATGCTGCTCGAGGTGTTCGGCACCGAGATGACCACGGCCAGCGGTGCCTGCGGTGCCTGCGGTACGGTCGGCCAGGTCGCAGAGCTGGCGGTGTACCGACCGGGGCTGGGCACCGTGGTGCGATGCCGCCACTGCGACAACGTGCTGATGGTCTTCGTGCAGGTGCGCGGGATCACGTGTGTGGACACGCAAGGGCTGGCCAGCCTCAGGTAGGCAGCCAACCATCTGGGCCCTTCGTCAGGGCTGCTGCCGGGGTGCCTCCATTGGCACCCCGCTGGTGCGTTTCGGCGTGCTGACTGTCTGATCTTGCGCTTCTCGGCGGCTTCTGCAACCTGGCGGGGGCCTGGCGCGTGTAAGGAATAGTGCGGTCGGTCACGGCGAGGAAGGACCATGGTGATGTCGAGGGTGGTGCGGACAGTCGCCGCCGGGATCGTGCCCGGCTCGTCTTTGGTCTTCATCTCTAAGCAGGCCGGACAGGTGACCAGCGCTCAGCCAGGAAGGCCGCCGGCCGCGTACAGCGGGGTCAGCTGCGGGCACCTGCCCCAGTACGCGCCGGCTTACACGCCATCAACTGGTTAGTCCAACCAGCGGGGTGCAGTGAATGTGATGGTCGTGCCGGTGATGGCCTGCTCAAGTGCGTGTCGTGAATCTCCGCACGTGGGCTTGGCCGTGATCGCCGTCATCTGACTTGGGACCGTTCCCGCGCCCGGCGTACCGGGCGGGCTACCCGGCCCGGGCCGGGGGACTGTGGCTGTGCAGGACCTTGGTGCGGTCCGGGTTCCAGGCGGTGGTGGTCCCGTCGGGATTGAGGACCAGGGTCCAGGCCCAGCGGTGGATCACGATCTGGTGGTGGAAGAAGCACAGGAGCACGCAGTCCTTGGTGCTGGTCTTGCCGCCGCGGGACTTGTGCGTGACGTGGTGCACCTCGCAGGCCGCGGCGGGCTGGTGGCAGCCGGCGGCCCGCCGGCAGTGCCGGTCCCGCGCATCACCGCGTTGCGGATCCCGGCCGGGACGTTGGCGCTGTAGCCGATGTCCGGCGGCAGGCTCGGCCCGGCCAGCCGCGCCCCCAGCAGCCCGGTGCGCAAGAGCTGGCCAGCCCGCCCGGGCCCGACAGCAGGTCGGCGGCCTGGCCGATGACCGCCCGCTCCAGCGCTTCGCGGGATGGGAAGGCCGACCCGGCCAGCGCATCGGCCGGGGACGCCGGTCCGGCTGGCTGATCCGCCGGGCCAGTCAGGCCCGGCTCGCCGCGGGCGTGGTCCAGCCGGTCCAGTTGGACGCACAGCCGCACCAGGTCATCCAGCACGCCGAGGTCCACCTCGCCGGTCACGATCGGAGTCAGGCTGGCGTCGCACGCCACCGCGCTGGCCGCGTCCCCGTCCAGCCAGGCACCGCCATCGTCGCCGCCTACCGACGCGGCGGCCCGGGCCGCGGCCCACTTGGCGCGGACCGCGGTGATCCACTGGTCCTCCAGCGCCGAGTCGCCGTCCATGGTCCGCAGCTCGGCCAGCGAGACGTGGGCCCAGGCCTTGACCGGCTGCCCGGCCCGCTCGGGCAGCAGCCCGCTGGCGATCAGCCGCCGCATGCGCTGACTTGTAAAAATGCGTCGTGATGTAGGTCACATGAACTACCGTGGCGGGCCTTCATCTCGATACTCGCAGGCGCAGTCCCTCCGCGCAGCAGCGTCGCGATGACTGGCGTGTGCACGAATCTGTGCACGAGGCACCCCGGACCAGCCGTAAACGCTGAGACGACTCGCCTCGTCAGGGACAAGCCGCATCACGTTATCCCAGGTAAGTCCCGGTTCGGGAGACTGGGAGAGACCCCGATGTGCTGGGGGCGGCACCGTCGCATCCCGAACCGCGGTCACCTCGTCAGCGCGACCGCGGCGTCTGCGGCCGAGGCGAACAACTGCCGGCGCGCCGACTCGGCCGTCATCCACCCACGGTGCTGCCACTCCCGGCCAGCCAGCGAGTCCCCGGCCATCACCACCTCACCGAACGGGATCGAGCGGTAGCGGGCGATCGCCATCAGCGCCGACGCTTCCATCTCCACGACCAGACACCCTTCCTCCACCCGGCGCGAGACCCGGGCTCGGGTCTCGCGGTAGATGGCATCCATCGACCAGCTCAGGCCGCGCACCGTCTCCAAACCATTGGCGCTGAGCGCGTCTGCCAGGGTCTCAGCCGGACCCGGGTCAGCCGAGACGACCCGGCCGGCCGACAGGTAGTGGAAGGACGTGCCCTCGTCGCGTACAGCGCCGGTCAACACCACCGCGTGCCCCATCACCAGCTCCGGTACCAGTGCCCCCGCCCCGCCGCAGGCGATGACTCCGCGAACCCCGCGGGCAATGACCTGCTCGAGCATCGCGCCGGCCAGCGGCGCTCCGACTCCGGGATGGAACACACCCAGCCGTACGCCCTGATGCTCGATCTCCCACAACGATGCCGGACCCATCTCGCTGTGCAGGCGGCACACTGGCCTCGCATCCGCCCGGCTGGAGAGTTCCTCGACGACGTCCCGGAAGAAGCACGCCACTGCGACCGCCGGCGCGTCGACCGGACGGATCAGCCGACTCGGCTCGATGACCCCCTCGCCGGTCAGGTCCTCACCCTCCAGCAGCGGCAATCGCTGGCGATCAGCCGGCCCAGACAACCTCTGCACCTCCCGCACCCGCATGCTACCGGCACGCCGGCGGCGCCCGATGAGGGAATCGCCGTTGGTGACCTGATGCGCATTACCGGAATGACCCGGCCGACCATTTACCGGCATCTGCGCGAGTACGTCAGGACCGGCCGTGTGGTCCAGGTCAGCCGGGGCCTGTGGCGAGCCCGGACCACCGGGGAACCGTCACCATGAGTGATCGTCTCACCCCTCGTATCGTCTCACCGTCTCGCGCGCGTGTCTGCACATCACGCGCGAACACAGCCGATGAGACAAACAAGTGAGACGAGCACGGAACATCACGCACACGCAGCGTCGCAGCCCCGCCCCTGCGATGAGCGACGAGGAGCGGGAAGCCCTCGCGATCCTCGTCGTACAGCACCTCCCGCATCCCGCGGCCTTCATCGCCGAGGTCCGGCGCTGCCTCCGGCCGGGGGGCACCTGTTGATCACCGCTCCCGCCCCGCGACAGCACGTCGCTCACGTCCCAGAACCTCTACTGGCGGCTGCGCGCAGCGTGCTACCAGCACGTGCCTGGCGTCGTCCGCTTCTACGACACCAACTCCTTCCCTCGTCTAGTCGAGGACCAGGGCCTGACCGTCGTCGAGTGCAACGGCGCACCCGGTCGCGTGATTGTGCTGGCTCGCGGATAACCTCGCCATCACTCCTCGGAAGTGCCCTCCATAGCCGGGTAGAGGCGCACAGAACGGCCCGCGAGCTGACCCCGCGACGGCGCGCCCGAGTCGGCAGGGAGGCGCGCGCCGTCCCGCCTGCCACAGGGCACTATCCAGCGAGGCAAACGTTGCCGGTCATGGCACCAGAAAGCACTTCGATAAAATTCGGCAAGTCACGGTGCGGGCAGGATGCCGGCGTGCGAGTACCTGACCCGGTGCGGCTCGTTTGGAGTGAGGCTCAGGCCCTGAGTGTGTACTGGCCTTGGGCCGCGGGGGTAGAGCCGCTGGTGTTCGCGGGCCAGGTGGTACGCCAGTAGTCGTTGAAGTGGCCGTTGCTGATGACGGCGCGCAGGGTGACGTCAGGCTCCGCGCCGGTTTTGCCTGGCGGCGAAACTCCGCAGTGCTCGCAGGAAGTCGATCTCACGGAACGCAGGCCAGTAGGCGTCACAGAAGTACAGCTCGGAGTGCACGGTCTGCCAGAGCAGGAAGTTGGATACGCGCTGCTCGCCGCTGGTGCGGATGACCAGGTTGGGATCGGGCTGCCCGGCTGTGTACAGGTGCCGGGCGATGTCGTCGGTGGTGAGGATCTCGGCGAGCCCGGTGAGCGTACCGCCGGCGTCTGCCTGTTCGTAGAGCAGCGCGCGGATCGCGTCAAGTACCTCCTGGCGCCCGCCGTAGCCGATGGCGAGTGTCACGTGCGCGCCGGTGGCGCACTCCCTGGTCGCCTCGACTGCCTCTTTCAGCGCGCGGGCGGTGGTGCCGGGCAGCACGTCGAGCGTGCCCGCGATATGGACCTGCCAGGTCGCCGGCGGCCGGGCCAGCCGGACGGCGACGACGTCTTCGATGACCTGCATAAGGAACGCGATCTCGGCCTCGCCGCGCCGTTGCAGGTTCTCCGCGGAGCACACGAACACGGTCACGTGCCTGATCCCGGCCCGCTCGCACCAGTTCAGGACGTCCTCGACGTGCTCGGCTCCGTACCTGTGTCCCAGGCTGGGACTGGCCAGCCCCATCTGCCGTGCCCAGCGGCGGTTGCCGTCCATTATCAGCCCGACGTGCCTGGGCAGCGTGGCGCCGGACAGTTCCCTGCGCAGCTTGCGTGAGTACAGGCCATAGGCAAGATCGCGCAGCATATCCCTAACCTACCGACTGCCAGCCAGGCTGGGGTTCATCCCTGGTAGGGGCTCCTTGTTGCGGGACTGCCTGAGCTGCCGACCTGGCAGTTGGGCTGCTCTCAGCGCACTGGCAGCGGAACCCGGCGCTATGCTTGCAGTAGGTCGTGCCCGCGCGGAGGTGCCAGTGATGGCTAGTCCCGCAGACGAGACAGCAGCAGGCGCGGAACGCCATGCCCGCCTGCGGGCCTCCGCCGCTGACCGCGAGCAGGCGATTGAGGCCCTCAAGGCCGCGTTCGTCCAGGACCGTATCACCAAGGACGAACTCGACCAGCGAATCGGCAAGGCGCTCGCGTCACGGACCTACGACGACCTGGACGTCCTGACCGCCGACATCCCCGCCGGGCTGACCAGAGCGCAGCCGGCAGAGCCCGCACGAGGATCGGATGACGGCAGAAAACTGATCCGGCGCCTGAGCGCCGCCTTCGGGGGCACGACCTTCGTGACCGCCGAGGCGGCGGCACTCCCGCACTTTGACGTTGTAACCGCTCTGTTCCTCGGATCCGTAGCGGGCATATTCGTGGGCGGGCTGCTAGCGGTGCTCCTGACGCTCATCAAATGGATCCTTGACCGCAGTTCCGTCAGGCAGCCTTCCCCGGGGGCGCCACCTGGCGCCCGCGATAACACAGCCGGGCACCCCGCACCGGTCAGCCCCGGCCCACAGCCCCGGCAGATCGGTCACCGCATGCGGCCCGGTGCCGAAGCGGCGCTTCCCCACTCGCCCATCGGCATGCCGGCGGCCACCGCGGCGGCCTGACTGCCTACGTGTGTCGTTGGGGTCATCGATGTGAGCCGAATCACGACGCAAAATCCCAGTCGGCGCATCGCCTCGTGCAGGCCGTCGTGGTAGCGCTGGCCGTGGCAGCGGGTGTCCTCGGCTCCGGCCGGGGCGGACAGGGCCTCCAGCACCGCAGTCACCACCGCGGCGCACTCCGGCGTCAGATCGCCAGAGATGACCCCCGCGCCCTCGAAGGTGGTCTCCAGCCGCAGCGACCGGTCCTCGAAGTCGCTGATCCGGGCCGTCATCGGGGGTGTCGGGCAGCGACCGGGCGTGGATCTCCGCGGCCAGCCCAGCCAGGTCCTCCAGGGCCGCACCGGCCCGGGCGGCGGCGACCAGGATCGCATCCGCAGCCGGGCGGCAGTCCTCCGGAAGCTTGTCGGACCACTCGCAGATCGTCCGGGCGTACGACTCCGAGACCACATCTCCCGCGGCCATCGCGGCGGTGACCTCACGATGGGCGTCCGCCCGGCGGGCCCACGCGGTGTGCGCGGCCGCGGTACCCTTGGTGACCCGAGTGCGGTGGATCAGCCAGGACCGCGGGCTGTAGTCAGCATCAGCGGAGTAGCCCTGACTGCAGGTGAACGCGCCCAGCACCAAGGCCCGCGCCGCCGTGCTCATTGAGGTCACTGCCGGCCGACTCGGCCGGGTCTTGGATCAAGACGCCCTGCGTGCCAAGACGCCGCGCACCTAGGATCGTGTCAACGTCGGATTCGGGGAGGCCAATGATGCCAACGGTGCAGGCGAACGGAATCGAGATCAACTACGAGATGCAGGGCGAGGGCGAGCCCATGGTCCTGATCCCGTACTTGGCAGCCGACCAGGCCTGCTACGCGTTCCAGGTGGCCGAGTACGCCAAGCACTTCACCTGCTTCAGCGTCGACCTGCGTGGCGCGGGCCTGTCCGGCAAGCCGGAGGGCGTCTACACCGCCGAATTGCTGGCCGACGACATCGCGGCGTTCATGCAGGCCGCCGGGATCGGCCAGGCGCACATCTTCGGGGTCTCGCTCGGCGCGTCGGTCGGCACCAGGCTGGCGGCCACGTACCCGGAGCGGGTGAAGACGCTGTCCCTGCACAGCGCCTGGGACAAGACCGACCCGTTCCTGCGGGTCATCGTCCAGGGCTGGCAGATCATGGCCCAGGCCCTGGCCAACGTCACCGAGATGGTCATCCAGGGCATATTCCCGTTCTGCTTCACTCCCGAGATGTACGCGGCGCGGCCCGCGTACGTCGATGCCCTCGCCGAGTTCGTCCGCGGCCGCCCGATGCCGCCGGTAGACGCCTTCATCCGCCAGTCCGGCGCCGTGCTCGCCCACGACGCGACGGCCATCCTCGGCTCGATCCAGGCCCCGACCCTGATCACGTACGGGCGGCACGACATCGTGACCTCGACCCGGTTCGCGGCACCGCTGACCGAGGGGATCGCGAACACCGAGCTCATCGTGTTCGAGGACTGCGCGCACGCCGCGATCTACGAGGACGTGGAGGGGTTCAACCAGCGGACGCTGGCCTTCCTGCAGCGCCACACAGGCTGACCCGGGCCCGGGGTGGGCGAGTAGCGTCGGCGACGGGCTGCTGGTCTGGCACGATGGGCGGCATGGATCAACTGAGCCATGACGCCCACACCAGGCTGAGCCGACCGGAGGCTTCCGATGCGGTCACGGGCATCGGGTGGCGTTACGTGCTGGGCGAGTTCCGGACGCAGGTGCTGACCGGGTCGCTCCCGCTGGCGGCTGACGTGGCCGCGCAGGCAGCGGCCGTGGCCGGAGCCGACGGGCACCTGCGGATGGACGTCCGGGCAGACCGGGTGATGCTGTCGCTGCAGACCGCTGAGATCTCCTGGGTGACACCGCTCGACGTGGAGCTCGCGCACCGGATTTCCGAGGTGGTGGGCGAGTTCAAGCTGACGACGACCAGCGGTGTCGGGAGCCCGGGTTCGCCGTCGGTCCAGGTGATCGAGATCGGGATCGACGCCATGGACATCGCCGCCATCCGGCCGTTCTGGAAGGCAGTGCTCGGCTACACCGACGAGCCTGGCCATCCTGGCGGGAACGGACTGGTCGACCCGCTCGACCAGGGCCCGGCGGTCTGGTTCCAGCAGATGGACGCGCCGCGGCCCCAGCGCAACCGCATCCACTTCGACGTGTCGGTGCCGCACGACGAGGCGCGGCAGCGCATCGCGGCTGCGGTGGCGGCGGGCGGCACCCTGACTTACGACGCGGAGGCTCCCGCGTTCTGGGTCCTGGCCGATCCCGAGGGCAATGAGGCCTGCGTCACGACCTGGCAGGGGCGGGAGGGGTAGTTGGCAGGGACGGAAAGGCCAGCTGGCAGGGACGGGAGGCCAGCTGGCAGGGACGGAAAGGGTAGCTGGCAGGGACGGAAAGGAAGCTGGCACGGACGGAAAGGGTAGCTGGCAGGGGCGCTGGCCGGTCGGCGGTGGACAGCGGCGCGGCCGTTAGTCCTTGTCAGGAGCGGTGAGCTCGGCCCACAGGGAACGGAAGGCGCGGGCGGCCACGCTGCGGGGGGCGAAGACGGTGACCGGGGCCCGCTCCACGGACATGCGCTCGATGAGGGACAGCGCGGGGATAGGAGTGGCAGCCACGCCGGACCGTTCGGCCGATAGTTTTTCTGTGATGTCCTGGTGCAGCCGCTTACGGCGGTCGACCATCGAGAAGAAGGCGCGCACCTCGGGGCGCCGGCCGTTGAAGCCGGCCACGAAATCGGTGAGCTGATCCAGGGTGCGCACCGATAGCGTGGTCGGGATCAGCGGGACCAGCAGCACGTCGGCGGCGTGCATGACGTTTTCCGAGACCAGCGAAATGCTCGGCGGGCAGTCCAGGAACACGTTGTCGTATTCGGCGGCGAGCGGCCGGAGCAGCTGGGCGAGCTTGCGGGTGGGCTTCTTATCCGCGCCGCCGAGGAACAGGTCCATGTTGCGGTAGGTGAAATCGGCCGGGAGCAGGTCCAGGTTCTCGAAATCGGTGCCCTTGATCGCATCGTCCAGGGCCTTCCTGCCGCGGATGAGCGCCTTCCCGCCGCCCTTGACCCTGGGCTTGATCCGGAACAGGAAACTGGCCGCGCCCTGCGGGTCCAGGTCCCACAGCAGGGTGCGGTAGCCGTCTTCGGCGGACAGGTAAGCGAGGTTGACCGCGGCGGTCGTCTTGCCGACGCCGCCCTTGATGTTGTACGTGGCGTAGGTCTTCACTCGCCGGCCTCGCCGGTCTCGTCCAGCAGGGTGCGCATCCGCTGCTGGCCAGCGGGGCCCGCGAACCTGGCGAACCGCATGCTGAAGTCCTCGCGAGCTTCGGCCTGACTGATTGCGAGGTTTGCGGCGATTTCACCCATGCCCAGCAGCGTAGTGGCGGGGGCCGCGCGCTCGGCCAGCATCGCGTCGGCCAGCGCGTGAATTTCCTCGCGCTGGACCTGGCTGTCCTGGAACTCGCCGAGGCAGTCCTGGAGTTGCTTGAGGTCGCCGACGACCTTGCGGTAGATGAGCGGGTCGTGCAGCGGGGCGAAGAACTCCAGCAGGTATCGCAGCTCTTTAGCGCGTTTGCGCAGGTCATGCAGTGATTCCGGAGGCGAGTCCTGGGTGATCGCGCCGCCTTTGGCCGCGATCTTGCGGAACGTCCGCCCGGTGGTGCTGATGGCCAGTCCGCCCGCGGTGGGCTCCCGGCGTCGCTTGCGGGGGCCGCCCGCATCGCGGACCTCGGTCAGCGCCTTGCGCCAGTGATCGGTGATGGCCTTGAAGCGTGCCGAGCGCAGGCCGGCCACGAGCCGCCGGTACTCCCGGGTGCGGCGGCGGATCAGATAGGCGCGGAACGGCTCGAGGTCGGCCTGGGACGCGGCCACCAGATGCTCGGCCATCGGAGCGAAGCCAAGCAGGTGGACGTCCAGGTCTCGGGTCGGGGTGGTCAGGTCGCCGAGCCACTTGAACTCGGCCGCGTAATGCCCGGCCAGGCCGTCGGGCAGGACGCCGCCGAGCAGCTTGATCGCCGAGCGGGTGCGGCGTACCGATACCCGCAGGTCATGCAGGAACTCGGTGTCGATGTCGCGGAGCACGCCGTCGAGGTTCAGCTCCAGGGTGTCAAGCAGTCGCAGCAGCACGGTGGCCGCCGCGACCGACGCCGGCATCTGCGCGGTGATCTCCGCGTCCACGCCGCCGGAGTAATCGCCGGGATGACGGCCGAGAGCGTGCAGGGCCGCGGCCAAGACGCTCTGGCTGGCCGGGGTCATCCCGGGCACGCCGGCCAGCAGCCGCGCGGCCCTGCGGGCCTGGCCCGGGTAGCCGCGGACTTCGGCGATGGCCAGCCGCGGCGGCAGCTCCACGGTTTTGGGGTGCCTGTCGGCGTGCGAAGCCGTCGGGCGGTCCACGATCAGGCGGGCCACGGTCTTGCCGTCGGCGTTCAGCAGCCGGATGACGCTGACCCTGCCGGCCGCCCGGGCGACCGGCAGCAGTGCCCGCGGGCTGACCAGCTTGAGGATCTGATCCCGTACCTGTCCGGCGGGCAGATCCTCGGCCAGGTGGGGTCGCCGGGGCTGCCATCCGGCCACCGGTTGTTCGGCCAGCGGCAGGTCATCCCGGGACAGGAGCAGGCGGCCGACCCGCCTGGCCCGCTGGTATTCGAGGACGAGCCCGGCGCGGTTCAGCCGCCAGTCGAAGGTGTCCAGCCAGGTGCGCTGCCGGGTGCCGCTGCCAGGCGCGCCGCGGTCGGCGGCGATACCGAATGCCTGCTCCAGCACGTCGAGCGCGGCGGAGGCTGGGTCGCGGGTTTCCTTCCGGCCGTCTGCGGCGGGCGCTCCCCCGGTTTCGCCACCTTCCCCGTCTAGCTCGAATCCCTGCAGGTCAAACGTCATGAATTCATGTTCTCCTCGGGGAGATGTTACCTACCGTTCACTTCTCGGTGGTAACGGGGCGACCGGCCAGGCCGCGCCGGTTGCGGCGAGAATATCAGCCGGTCGGGGCATCGCCGTCTGCGCACCCTGGCGGGTGACGGCCGCGGCGCCCGCGGCGGCGGCCGCCCGGACCGCCTGCCAGGCCGGGACGCCAGCCGCGAGGGCGACGGCGAGCGCCCCGACGAAGGTGTCGCCCGCGCCCACGGAGTCGACCGCCTCGACACCGAACCCTTCGACGGTGCGACTGCCGTCCGGCCCGGCCAGCGCGGCACCGTACGCGCCCGCAGTGACGACCGCGTGCCGGGGACCCGCGGCCAGCAGGGCGGCGGCGGCCCGGCCGGCGTCGGCCAGCCCGCTGACCGGTCGGCCGAGGACGGCGGCGGCCTCGGACTCGTTCACCACCAGCCAGTCCGGTCCCTGGCTGGTTAGCCCGACCGCTTGTTCGCGGGTTGGCGGCGCTGGGGCCAGGTTGAGCACGGAGGGTGTGCCGCGGGCCTGGGCAAGCGCGGCCGTGATCGCGGGTACCGGGATCTCCGCGCTGATCACCAGGATGTCGCGGGCACGGGCACTGGCCGCCGCGACCTCGGGCGGGCCGGCCTGGTGGTTGGCGCCCGGTGCCACCGTGATGAGGTTCTCCCCCGCGCCGTCCACCGCGATCATGGCCAGGCCGGTCGGCACCCCGGGCACGACCCGGACGCCGTCGGCGATGACGGCTTCGGCGTCGAGGGCGGCCAGCAGGCGCCGCCCGAACTCGTCATCGCCCACGCAGCCCACCATGCGTACCTGCGCACCGAGCCTGGCCGCGGCGACGGCCTGGTTGGCGCCCTTCCCGCCCGGTGTGAACCGCGCCGCCGAGCCGACCACGGTCGTGCCCGGGCCGGGCAGCCGGGGCACGGTCACCGAGATGTCCATGTTCAGGCTGCCCAGCACGGTCAGGCGTGGTGGTCTCGACATGTCCGCACGGTAGCGCGTACGGCGCGCGGACACGAGGAGTAACCTGCGGCGGTTCGCGCTCCCGAACCATGGAAACGTTCAGTCGACTTTTAAGT
Organism: uncultured Actinomycetota bacterium; assembly: GCA_963808615.1. Lineage (GTDB taxonomy): Bacteria > Actinomycetota > Actinomycetes > Streptosporangiales > Streptosporangiaceae > Palsa-504. The sequence continues at coordinate 1,042,379 of CAWEGV010000011.1, read as the reverse complement.
TAACTGCAGATGAACAACAGATGGTCGAGATCTGAACTGAACGCGATAAAAGATCTAAAACGTTTAATTCGTTCCGGGCTGTGTCGGGTTATGCTGCTTGGCTAACAAGGCGGTCCGATCGCCGGGGGCCAATGACATCACCGAACTCAGAGCGGGAGGTCACGATGAATGTCCAGCAAGTTCTGCGCCGTCGGCTTGGGCCGGTGAGGGCCTGGATGGTAGCCACCTGCGCGGTGACGCTGGCCGCGGGAGCACTCGCGGCGTCCAGCGTCCAGGGCAGTTACGGTGCCACCACGGCGCCGTCCCAGGCGGCAGGCGGCCAGGGCGGCTTCGGGCCGCACCTTGACCACGTGTTCATCATCATGCTGGAGAACCACGCCGCCGACCATGTGATCGGGGACCCGAACGCGCCCTTCATCACCTCGCTGGCGAACAGGTACGGGCAGGCCACCGACTACTTCGGCGTCACCCACACCAGCGAGCCCAACTACATCGCGGCCACCAGCGGCAATAACTGGTGGGTCAACAACGACAACGGCTGGTACCCCACCACGTCGAACAACTTCGGGGTGAACCACTACCAGCACACCAACATCGTGGACGAACTCCAGGCGGCGCACATCCCGTGGGACGCCTACATGCAGGCCATGCCCACCGCGGGCTACCTGCCCGACTTCTGGCCGAGCAGCTCGAATGCGCTGTACGCCAGCAAGCACAACCCGTTCATCCTGTACAACGACGTCCGGCTCAACCCGGCCCGCGCCGCCCACATCAAGCCGTACACCGACATGGCCGCCGACCTGAACGGCCCGAACCCGCCGCGGTATGTCTGGATCAGCCCCGATGAGTGCAACAACATGCACGGCGGCATCTACACCGCGGTGGCCGGCTTCCCCGAGACCCCGTGCCCGTACAACAACACCCCCGGGGATGTCTACGACGAGGCGCTCAAGGCCAAGGCCGACGCCTTCGTCAAGACCGCGGTCCAGGCGATCATGTCCAGCCGGGCCTGGACCGGCAACAGCGTGATCTTCGTCCTCGCCGACGAGACCGACTTCGACGGCTCCAACGCGGCTGACAACCATTACGCATCCGTCGCGGGCTGCTGCGACTCGCCCGTCCTGCCGGCCGGGGACCCGCAGATCAGCGCCAGCTGGCCCGGTGGGGTCTACGGCGGAGGTTCGGCGCCGATGATCGTGGTCAGCCGGCACGGGCCGCGGCACGCGACCGACGCCACCCCGTCCAACCACTACTCGATGCTGCTCACCATCGAGGAAGGATTCGGGCTGGCCAAGCTCGGTTACACCAGCGACTCCGCCCAGGTGCATTCGCTCTGGCCGCTGATCATCGGACACTGACTGACCGGCGACCGCCCGGGCGCGGCCCTGGTTAGCCGTGGGCCGGATCCGCGGATCCGCGGATCCGGCCCACGGTCGTCTTCCGGACGGGCTCCTGGCGGGCACTGGCGCCAAGAGCCCGCCTCAGGTGCCGGGCCGCTTGGTGACGCCGGGTGATGCTGGGTGATGCCGGGTGATGCCGGGTGATGCCGGGTGATGCCGGGTGGCGCCGGGATGCGCTGGGGACCGGGAGTAACTAAGGTGATCGGGTGCAACCGTTCCTGCTGCTGTCCATCCGGGCCGACGATGCCGCGGCCGATAACGAGTACGCGTCGTTCCTGAGCCTGTCCGGGCTGGAGGAGCGCGAGCTGCACCGGGTACGGCTGGATCAGCGGCCGCTAGGCGATATCGACCTGCGGGACTGGTCGGGGATCTGGCTCGGCGGCGGGCCGTTCAACTACTCCGACCCGGAGGAGTCGAAATCTGCGCTACAGCGCCGGGTGGAGGCCGATCTGGGCCGCTTGCTGGACGCCGTAGTCAGCTCCGACTTTCCCTTCCTTGGCGCCTGCTACGGCGTCGGCGCGCTCGGCCGCCACCAGCGGGGGGTCATGGGCCGCCGCTACGCCGAGCCGGTCGGGCTGGTCCGGATCACGCTGACCCCGCCGGGTCGGCGCGACCCGTTGCTGCGAGAGCTGCCCGACGCGTTCGACGCCTTCACCGGCCATAAGGAGGCGATGAGCAAGCTGCCCGGACATGCGGTCCTGCTGGCCAGTTCGGCGGCTTGCCCGGTGCAGGCGTTCCGGATCGGCTCGAACGTCTACGCCACCCAGTTCCATCCCGAACTGGACGCGGCCGGGCTGTGCACCCGGATCGATGTGTACAAGCACGCGGGCTACTTCGATCCGGCGCAGGCCGAGGAGCTCAAGGCGCAGGCCTGGCGCAGCGACGTCCGGCACCCGCCGGCCATCCTGCGGGCCTTCGTCCGGCGCTACGGGCGGGCCGGGCGGTCCGACGCCGGTGCAGCCGGTATCAGCGGCAGCCGGGACGGCGGCTTGACCTCGGCCAGCCGCAGGTAGGTGACCAGCCGCTGCCCGCCCCGGGTGGCGATGCTCGTTAGGACCAGCTGTAGCTCGGCGACGTCACGGGCCACGATGGTGAGCAGGTAATCGGTCTCGCCGGCCACGATGTCCGCGGCGATAACCTGCGGCAGGGCCCGGATCAGGTCTTCGAACACCTTGCTGGAGCGCGGGTCGTGACGAGCCACCGTGGCGGTCACGTAGACCTGCAGCGGAAAGCCGACCGCAGTCGGGTCCAGCTCGGCGCGGATGATGCGGATGACCCCCGATTCCTTGAGCCGACGGACCCGGTGCAGGGTCGCCGCCGGCGACAGGCCGACCAGCCGGGCCAGCTCGACGTTGGTCCGGTCCGCGTCCTCCTGCAGCGCAGTGAGCAGGTAGAGGTCAACATCATCAAGTGAGATAGCCATAGAACCAAATTATATTTGGTAAGAGTGCCGCATACACGAATTCTGTACCGTGACTGAGCACGATGGATTCATGAACACCAACCGTCGTCTCGCCGTGGCAGCCCTGGCCGGCGCCGGGCTGCTGTGGGGCACCACCGTGCCACTGTCCAAGCTGGCCCTGGAGTGGCTGCCTACCGGCTGGCTGACCGCCACGCGCTTCGGTCTGGCCGCGGCGGTCCTGCTGGCCGTGGTCCAGCGGACCCGGCCCGGGCTGCGGGCTGCGGGCCGGTCGGGGCTACGGTCGGCATGGTCGGTGAAGGTGCTGGTCTCTGGAGCGATCGGGTACGGCGGGTCAGTGATCGTGCAGAACGCCGGCATCGCCCGGACCAGCGTTACCCACGCGGCCTTGCTGATCGGGGCCGTACCGGTGATGGTCGCGGTCGTCGCCGCGCTGTGGCAGCACATCGTGGCCCGGCCCGTGGCCTGCGCGGGCTTCGCGATCTCGCTGGCCGGCGTCGGACTGGTCACGGCGGGCGGAGGCGGCGGCGGCGCGACCCTGGCCGGCGACGGCCTGGTGCTCGCCTCGCTACTGCTGTCGGCCGTGTTCACCGTCGGCCAGGTCCGCCTGCTGCGCGGCCGCGACCCGATCGCGGTCACCGCCGTGCAGTTCCTCGGGGCTGGGATCGGGGCGCTGGCCTTCAGCGTGATCACCGAGGGCGTGCCCGCCGCGCCGGCCAGCGCGGGCCCCGTCCTGGCCGTGGCCGCGCTCACGGCGGGCGGCACGCTGCTGCCCTTCACGCTGTTCGCCTACGGGCAGAGCCGGGTGAGCGCTGAGGTCGCAGGCGCCTTCTACAACCTCGAGCCGCTGGTCGGCGCGGCCGCGGGCGCCGTAGTCTTCGGCGAACCGGTGGGCATCGCGCTGGTCGGCGGCGGCGCGGCCATCCTGGCCGGCATCGGGCTGAGCAGTCTCCCGCTGGTCACCGCCGGCCGGGACAGGTCACCGCGGGTCCCCGCCGAGAAGGACGCTCTCTGCGGGCCGGCGGCCGGCGAGCTCACCACCGGCCGGCCGAGCGCGCAGGCCAGGACCGTCGCGCCTGCCGCGCGCCGCGAGGATGTGCGGAGGAGGCAAGAACCACGAACCGTTCGGCAGAAGAGGGCGTGCCGTGGTGCGGGGCGGCAGACCGAGCGGGACGTCAGCCGGCCACGCGGGCGCGGGCGTGAGAGCGGGCGGGCTGCGCGGCGTGCCAGGCGACCGCCCGCGGTGGCGGCCAGCGCGGCCAGCGCCGCAGTGAACATGGCGGCGCGGTCGCCGGACACGCCCGCGATGCCGCCTCCGACACTCTCGGCCACGGCGGGCAGCAGGGCAGCGCCTACCGCGGCGCCGATCTGGCGGCTGGTGTTGATCATGCCGCCGACCAGGCCCTGATCGGAGTCGGCCATGCCGCGGCTGGCGATCACCAGGATCCGGGCGCCGGAGTCGGCGAGCTGGTGATGCACCTTGGCCTGGGTGTAGGCCGGGTTGATCGTCGTCTCCGGGCCGTTCGGCGCCATCAGGGCCAGCACGTCCCCCCGGCCGAACCCGCCCGCCGCCAGCCCGCCGGCCAGCGACCGGATTGCCTGCTCCAGCTCACCGTAGGTCATCACCCGCCCGGAGGCGGCGTCGATCAGCGCGGGTTTGTCCGGCTGGCCCGCGCCGCCCGCCAGGACGTACTCGGTCAAGGGGAGATCGGGGATCTCCACGTCGGGCAGCGGACTGTGATGGATTATGGGCCCTCCTTCACCGGTGACCCATGAGACCCCCACGGGTGCCATCATTCTCGGCCCGGCACCGGGCCCTCGCAAGAGCCGCCGCCACACGGCCGAGCGGCGTCCAACGGCTCCGGCAGGGCGGCCTCGGCCTCGATCTCCACGAGCCAGGCGGGATCGAGCAGTCCGGCCACGATCACTGCGGTCGCCGCGGGACGGATGTCGGCGAAGACCTCGCCGTGCGCGCGGGCGACCTCGCGCCAGTGCGCGGCATCGGTGATGTAGATGCGGGTCCGGAGGACGTGCTCCAGGCTGGTGCCCGCGCGGCTCAGCGCCTCGCCGATCAGCTCCAGGCACAGCCGGGCCTGGTCATACGGTCCGGCCGGAGGCGCTCCCCCGCCGGGCGCAACCGGCGCGGTTCCCGCCACCAGGACCCGGCCGCCTGCCACCACCGCACGGGAGAAGCCAAAGACCGGCTCATAGGGCGAGTGGCCACTGATGCGTTGCACGGCAGGCATTCTCTCATCCAGGCCGGAGCGGCTGGGCGAGGGCCGCGCGGGCCGGGCGAGGGTTTGGCGGAGGCGGGAGGGTACGTGGGCGGAGGTGCCGGCGGCGGATCGGGCTTGGCTCAGATCGCCATCACGTTATATCTTGAAATTGTATCTAACCGCGTAGCATGGCTATGGGCGCACATCGCCCGGAGCCTTCGAAGGAGACGCCGCGATGAGCGAATTTGAGCAGCAGGCCCGGAGCTGGTGGGCCAAGCTGATGGACTGGCTGCGCGGGGACCAGCATGCGGACACGGCTCGCAAGGCGAAGGCGGCGGTGCAGGATCTCCGGGACAGCGACGCCGGGCGACGGGCCGAGGCGGCGATTCGCGACCTGCGCGAGGGCGAGGTCGGCCGTAAGGCCGAGGCCGCGCTGCGGGACCTGCGGGACGGCGAGACCGGGCGCAAGGCGCGGGAGGCCCTGCGGGACCTGCGGGACAGCGAGGTCGGGCGGAAGGCCGCGGCCGCGCTCCGTGACCTGCGCGACGGCGAGGAGACTCGCGACAAGTCCTGACCAGGCCCGATGTTCATGCCTGCCACGGGACGCTGACCGGTACGGCGCCCATTGGTGGTGGCATGCCGTCGCTGGGCAGTAGGTCAGCTTGACTCAGCATCCAGGCAATCCGGTACGGCTACGGACGGATCTGGTTCTTGCCGTTATTGGGGTAGTGCTGGAGGTAGTCCTGGTCGTAGACCTCGGCCTCCCAGAAACAGCCTCCGGCGAGGATCGCGGTCTCGGCGTTCTCGCTCATCGCGGTCCTTTTCTCCGACGTTGTGTTGAAGATTATTACCGAAGGCCTGCTGGCCCGGCCACAGGTCCCGATCACTGCGTTCCATGCGGAGGGCACTGGGAGCTCGCTATAGTCACGGCATGCTGTCGCTGTGGGCGCGGCACGCTGGTCGCTGTGGTCGCGGCACGCTGATCGCGGCGGGCGCGCGGAAATTCGGTTGCGCGGGGCGGGGGCATGTGACAACCTGCACCAGGTCCGGGTCCGGCGCTGGCCGGCTGAGCGAAGGGAGACGCCAGATGTATACGCCCGTCACGGGCGCGATGTCGCCTGCCCTATCCCACGCTCAGCTGAGGAGCACCTCCCGTGCACGACTATTCCTCCGCCTACCGCGGAGAGTTCTCTACCCGCCGCGGTAAGCGGCGTTTTGACGACGACGAGCCGACCACGGCCAAGCGCGTGCGGCGGCGCCAGGTGCTGCCGTCGATGCCGGAATTCGATGCCACCGACGGGCTGGCGGACGGCGATCGCTGGTCCACCTGGGACCAGTCCACGCCGACCGAACGCGGTCCGAGACCGTACCCGGACTGGCTGGTCACCGAGCTGGCCGCGGTCGACACCGAACTCGGCATCATGAAGACCGGCAAGGAAGCCGACGTCTTCTTGATCAGGCGCGGCATACCAGGGACGGACCGGTCGTGCCTGCTGGCCGCCAAACGCTACCGGTCCGCCGAGCAGCGGATGTTCCATCGCGACAGCGGCTACCTGGAGGGACGCCGGGTCCGGGCGACGAGGGAAAACCGGGCCATGACGAACAGAAGCGCGTTCGGGCGTCAGCTCATCGCGGGCCAGTGGGCGTACGCCGAGTTCGGCGCGCTGGCCCGGCTGTACGCGGCCGGGGTTCCGGTGCCGTATCCGGCGCAGATCCTAGGCACCGAACTGCTGCTTGAGTTCATCGGATCGGCCGACGGGACCGCGGCGCCGCGGCTGGCCGAGACCAGGCCCTCGGCCGGCTCACTCGCCGGGCTGTGGGACCAGCTGGTCCAGGCACTCGTGGCCCTGGCCAGGGACGGCCTGGCCCACGGCGACATGTCCGCGTACAACCTGCTGGTGCACGACGGGCGGCTGGTCATGATCGACCTGCCGCAGGTGGTCGACGTGATCGGCAACCCGCGAGGCGCCTGGTTCCTGGACCGCGACGCGGAGAACATCGGCCGCTGGTTCGCCGGTCACGGCCTGTCCGGGGTGCGCCCCGCACCCGAGGATCTGCCGGAGCTGCTCCGCCAGGAAGCCCTGCTGGGCCCTTGACCCGCTCGGTGGGTGGTCAGCGCCGAGGGTGGTCGCTGGCCGGGGTCTGCCTGGGCCGGCCCGCACCTTGGTAGGCGGGGACTACGCGGGCGGGCCGACCCTCGGGCAGGTCAGCGAGGCGGGCTGGCGTCGGTCGGCGACGGACTGGCGCCCTCGAAGTCCGGGTCCTCCGGGTGCTCAAGGTCGGCCAGGTTGGTGAACTCGCGGTCCTCGGCGTCAGGGTGCCCGGAATGCTCGTCCTCGGGAAGGTCGGAGGGCCTGAGGTCGGGGGCCGTGAAGTCGTCCGCGGCCTGAGCGGGAACGGCCTGAGCGGGAGCAGCCTGGGCGCCAGCCGCGCCAGAGCGAGCCGCCTGGGAACGGGCGGCCTGCGGCTGACGGGGTGCCGCTGATCGTCCGGTTGTTCAAGGTCAGGCCGCCTGCCGCGGCCGCCACGTCATTCAGGCCGGCGACAGTGCCGACCGAGGACGCGCTGATCGAGGCGAGCGTGGGGGTGCTGCTGAGCGTGCTGTTGTTGATCTTGGTGCCGGCGGCCGGCCGCTTGGTGGTTCCGGCACGGAACCCGAAACCGAACGAACCCGGCGTGAACGACCCGGCGGTCGGGGTCTTGGTCACGGTCACGTCGGTGCCCACGCCGTAGAGCGCCTTCAGTACCGTGCCCTGGGCGTTCTTGACCCGGCGGCCGCCGACGTCACCGTGATCACCAGGCCGACGCCGAGCGCAAGACCGAGCGCGATGAACACGGCCTGGCGCATGCGCCCCCGCAGCTCACGCCGCAAATAGGTGAAAACATCTCCGCACTCCTGCTCGGCGCCGCTAGGCCCGTTGCCGCGCAGCCGGGCCAGATCATATGACGCCTGGGTCATGGCGTAGGGGACGCCGCGCAGTCCGGCCATCCAGGCACGAAGGCTCTTGTTGGTGATGCCGGAAACGACGTGGTCCCAGACCGCCAGGCAACCGGCCAGGGCCTGCACCCGGGGGTCCGCGAAGCGCATGGCCGGGACCCTCCGCCCCGCCGCGTCTGTGGTGGGGTACGCGATCCGCTCGATGACTGGATTCGCGAGGATGCCGCTGCCCTGGCCGGCAATTACAGCATCCATCAGCCGGGCGTTGCATGCACGCGCTTTGGCCGCCAGTTCGTCTAGGTGCTCCAGGCCGCGCTTGCAACCCAGGTCACCCGGCGAGTTAATGACGGTTTCCACTCTGAGCGCGCGGTCCTCCTTCAGGTAGATCTTGATCCGCGAATGCCGGAAGCTCAGGTTGATGGTGACCTGGTCGCCGCGGTTCAGCAGCCGGGTGGAAAAGACGCCCGGTGTCCTGCGGGTCACCTTCTGCCCGAAGATGATCTCGGCGTGCTCCGGGCGGCCCAGGTTCATGTTGCCGGCCAGCAGCTCCTCGAACACGGCCCGGACCCGCCGCGGGTCGTCGAATACCAGCGTCCTGGACACCTCCACCTGCCGCATGGCCAGCTGCCACCAGCAGCCGTGCTCCCGGTCCGCCTCGGTCAGCGGCAGCGGGATCCGGCTCATCCAGGTCTGGAAGAACACCCGCACCGTCCCGGCCTGCACCAGGTCGCACAGCTCCTGCAACCGGGCCGGGTCGGAGGTGGCGGCGAACCCGTTGGCCAGCGGCGTCACCGCGATGCCCTCCGCCAGCGCCGCGCGGCGGGCGATCTCATGACCGTTGCACCAGACTTTGACCGGGTACGGCGCATAGCAGCAGACCTTGATGAACGCGGGCCCTGTGCGCCGGTCGTGGATATAAAAGTAATAGCAGGTCACCAGCCGCTCAGTGCGGTAGAACCGGAACCACGGCACCCCGTCCGGGGCAGTAACTACCCGCACGCCAGTCGGTCGGCAGCGCCGGATCCCTTATGGCGCCGTATATGTTTGCTCCGCATATTTGGCGGCGCGGGAACCGCCCCGGGAGCGGACGCCGCGCCACTTCAGAGCATGGCCGCGCTACCTGAACAACCGCTGAGCAGAACCTGCGGAATCACCCAAGCTCTGGGCGAGATCCCTCGGGGGCGTAAGGGAGCCTTCAGCTGCCGCGAACCGCCCTGATCGACTCGCGAAGTGAGCCCATGGTGGCGAGCACGGCCGAGGGCTCGTAACCGCAATGCGCCATGCAGTTGGCGCACCGGGGGTCCCGGCCGCGGCCGTAGGAGTCCCAGTCGGTGGTCTCGATCAGCTCTTTGTACGTCTTGGCGTACCCGTCCGACATCAGGTAGCACGGGCGCTGCCAGCCGAACAGCGAGTAGGAAGGGATTCCCCAGGCCGTGCAGCCGAAGTCCGTCTTCCCCTCGAGGAAGTCCAGGAACAGCGGCGAGTGGTTCAGCCGCCACTTGCCGCGCCGCCCGTCCGCGAAGGCCTTGCGGAACAGCTCACGGGTCTCGGCCACGCCGAGGAAATGCTCCTGGTCCGGTGCCTTCTCATACGCGTACGCGGGCGAGATCTGCATCTCGTCGATGCCCAGGTCATCGTTCAGGTAGTTCAGCACCTCGATCACGGTCTGCGGGGTGTCGGTGTTGAAGAACGTGGTGTTCGTGTTCACCTTGAACCCGCGCTCCTGGGCCAGCTTGATCGCGGCGACGGCCTCGTCGAAGACGCCTTCCTTGCACACGGACTCGTCGTGCCGGTCGCGCAGCCCGTCGATGTGCACCACCCAGGCGAAGTAGGGCGAGGGCTTGAACTTGTCCAGCTTCTTCGGCATCAGCAGCGCGTTGGTGCACAGGAACACGAACTTGCGGCGCTTGATCAGCTCGGCGACGATCACGTCGATCTGCGGGTGCATCAGCGGCTCGCCGCCCGCGATGGACACCATCGGCGCGCCGCACTCCTCGATCGCGGCCAGGGCCTGCTCGACCGGCATCCGCTGCTTGAGGATGTCGTGCGGATGCTGGATCTTGCCGCAGCCCGCGCACTTCAGGTTGCAGGCGAACAGCGGCTCGAGCTCCACCAGCAGCGGGAACTTTGTGCGGCCGACCAGCTTCTGGCGTAGCAGGTAGGACCCGACGCGCAGGGACTGGCGTAGTGGCATGGACATTACTGCCGTACCTCCTTGGGCAGGCCGAACCGGATGGATTCCGTGGTCGTGGTTCGCTCGGACACGCTGATCTCGCCGAGCCCGGACAGCGCCGCGACGATCTCGTCCACGACGGCGTGAGGGGCCGAGGCGCCGGCCGTCAGGCCGATCGTCGAGGTCCCGGTCAGCCAGTCGAGCTGGATGTCGCCGACCCCGTCGATCAGGTAGGCCGGGGTGCCCGCCCGCTCGCACGTCTCCACCAGCCGGACCGAATTGGACGAGTTCGCCGAGCCCGCCACGAGCACCAGGTCGGATTCGGCGGCGACGGCCCGGACCGCAGCCTGCCGGTTGGTGGTGGCGTAGCAGATGTCGTCGCTGCCGGGTCCGCGCACCGCGGGGAAGCGTTCGGCCAGCGCGCCGGCCACGACGGCCGCCTCGTCGACCGACAGCGTGGTCTGCATCAGGTAGGCCACGCGCCCGGGGTCTGGCGGCCGGAGCGCGGCCACGTCGTCGACCGTCTGAACCAGGACCGTCGAGTCAGGTGCCTCGCCCAGCGTGCCCTCGACCTCCTCGTGGCCCGCGTGGCCGATCAGCGCCACCGTGTACCCCTCGGCGGCGAACCGCCGGGCCTCGGCGTGCACCTTGGATACCAGCGGGCAGGTCGCGTCGATCACGGCCAGCCCGCGGCGGCTCGCTTCCGCACGGACCGCCGGCGAGACACCATGCGCGGAGAACACCACGGTCGCGCCGTCGGGCACCTGGTCAAGCTCGTCGACGAACACCGCGCCACGGCGGGTCAGGTCGCCCACCACGCGGGTGTTGTGCACGATCTGCTTGCGCACGTACACCGGCGCGCCCTGGCGCTGGAGCACCCGCTCGACGATCTCGATGGCCCGCTCCACGCCGGCGCAGAACGACCGCGGCCCGGCCAGCAGCACCCGGCGGGTCCCGCACGCCGCCGCCCACCGCTCGGCGACCGGCGCGGCGGCGCGCAGCGCGCGCAGCGCGGCCAGCCCGCCGGAGACGATGCCGGCCAGCGGGTGGTGGGGAGTGTCGGATACGGCCCGGATCACCGCCACCGGCCGCCCGTCGGCCGCGGCGGCCAGCGGCGCCGACTCCATGTCGACCAGGAGCCAGCCTTCGGCGGCCAGCGCCGCCCGCTGCGACCGCCGGATCAGGTGATCGACGGTGGTGATGCGGCCGGTCCGGGCGGACAGCCCGGCGCGCCGCAGCTCACCCGCCAGCAGCGGCGCCGACGGGCAGGTCACGGCGCCCACCTCGGTCCCGACGACCAGGTCTCCCACGCTGAGGTCGGTACTCAGGCCGCCGCCGACCCCCATGATCATCATCTGGCCGAACGGACGGTGGCTCAGCGCTCCGGCCTGCCTAGCCGCGCGCGCGGTGCCGTATCCGGTGCGGACCACGGCGGGTGGATTTGCGCTGCCCCTCATGCCGCGGCGAATGGCCCCGGCCTCGATCCGCAGCGGCGCGCACAGGAGCAGCGGGGCCTTGGGGCCGGACTCGCTCAGGTCATCGGCTCCCGTATCGCCGCCGTGCGGCCTCGGGAGGGTGTCCGTCATGCGCTGCCTCCGGATGTGTGGGCCGCGACGTACCGGCCGAGTGCGCTCAGGGGGAAGGCCAGGCGGTACAGGTGGTAGTTGATGTAGAAGCCGCCGGGGAAGCCGGTGCCGGTGTACTGCGGCTCGTCCCAGGAGCCGTCGGCTCGCTGGGTGGCGGCCAGCCAGCGCACGCCGCGCTCGGCGGCCGCGCCGTGGTGCTCGCCCGCCGCCAGCAGGGCGAGCAGCGCCCAGGCGGTCTGAGACGCGGTGGACGCGCCCCGGCCCGCGAGCGCCGGGTCGTCGTAGGAGCGCAGGTCCTCGCCCCAGCCGCCGTCGGGGTTCTGGTGGGCCTCGAGCCAGGCCACGGCGCGGCGGATGGCGGGCTTATAGGGCTTGACCCCGGCCGCGATCAGCGCGGGCACCACGGCGCCGGTGCCGTAGATGTAGTTGGCGCCCCACCGGCCGAACCAGGACCCGTCGGATTCCTGGGCCCGCAGCAGCCAGGTCACGCCCCTGATGGCCGCGGGGTGGCGGGCCAGCCCTTCGGCTGCGAACGCCTCGACGATGTGCGCGGTCACGTCGGCCGAGGGCGGGTCGATGACCTCGCCGAAGTCGCAGAACGGGAGCTTGCTGACCAGGGTGCGGGTGTTGTCCGCGTCGAACGCGCCCCAGCCGCCGTCCTTGGACTGCATCCCGGCCAGCCAGCGCAGCCCGCGCTCGATGGCGGGCCTGGTGCCGTCGCCAGGCAGGCTGACCCGGCGCAGGGCCAGCACGACCTCGGCGGTGTCGTCGGTGTCGGGGTAGGTGTCGTTGTCGAACTCGAAGGCCCAGCCGCCCGGGGCCAGCTGCGGCCTGCGTACCTGCCAGTCGCCTGGTCCGCGGATCTCCTCGCCCAGCACGAAGCGCGCGGCGCTGGTCAGGGCGGGGTGATCGGCCGCCAGGCCCGCGTCGGCCAGCCCGATCATGGTCAGCACGGTGTCCCAGACCGGCGACTGGCACGCCTCCAGGCGGCGCACCGGGCCGTCCGGGCCCTCCTCGGCGATGGTGAACCGGTCAAGCCCGGCCAGCCCGCGCGCCATCACCGGATGGTCGAGGTCGTAGCCGAGCAGGTTCAGCGCCATCAGCGAGTACACCCACGGCGGCTGGATGCCGCCCCAGCAGCCGTCGCGCTCCTGCCGGGCGATGATCCACTCCGCGCACCGCCGCAGCGCCGGCCGTCTTATCGACTTTACCGGTCGGTAAAGATGTAGAGCCTGGTCAACGGCGGTGAAGACGCGGGACCACGGGTCTCGGGAGGCCGAGGTGCGGACGGGCGTGAGGCCGGTCCTCAGCTCGTCGATGGTGAACGGGAGCGGGCGGGACGGGCGGAAGGACTGGACGACGGCGAGCGCGACGATGGTCTGCCGGGCCCAGCAGCCCCAGTCGTAGATGTTGAGCGGGAACCAGGACGGCAGGTAGATCAGCTCCGGCGGGATGACCGGCAGCTCGTCCCACGACCACCGGCCGGACAGCGCCAGCCAGAGCCGGGTGAACACGCGCGTGGCCTCAACCCCGCCCCGGCCGATGATCCAGTCGCAGGCCTGCTTCATGTGCGGCGCGTCCGGCTCGTCGCCGGCCAGCCGCAGCGCCACGTAGGCCTCGACGGTGGTGGACAGGTCACCAGGCCCGCCGAAGAAGTTGGCCCAGGTGCCGTCGTCCCGCTGCTGAGAGCGTATCCAGCGCGCCGCCGCGGCGATCACCGCGGCGTCATGCAGGCCGAGGAACTCGCGCAGCAGGAGATCCTCGGCGTCCATGGTGACGTTGGTCTCGAGCTCGCCTTGCCACCATCCTGGCCGATGCTGCAGCCCGAGCACGTGGTCACGGGCCCGGTCCAAGGTGGCACGGGCGACGTCCAGCACGGCGGGCTGAGCTACCACTGGCGGGCCGTGATGAACTCGGCGATCGCGGTCAGCTCGGCGCTGACATCCCCGGGCAGGTCCATGTCGGCCAGGCTGGCGTCGGCCGCGGCGCGCTGGGCGTCGGCCTCGGCCTCCGCCCACTGGCGGCCGCCCGCAGCGACGACCAGGTCGGCGGCCCGGACCAGATCCTCCTCGGTGAGCGGCCGCGGGTCGGTGAGCAGGGCGCGGAGTTCGGTGGCCTCCGGCATGCCGCAGTTCAGCGCGGCCACCACCGGCAGCGACTTCTTGCGGGCGCGCAGGTCCGCGCGCACCGGCTTGCCGGTGACCTCGGGCGCGCCCCAGATGCCGAGCAGGTCGTCGGTGATCTGGAACGCCAGCCCGACGTGCGCGCCGAACCCGGCCAGGCCCATGGCCAGCGTGGGCGGCGCGCCCAGGTGCACCGCGCCGATGCTGCACGCGCAGGCCATCAGTGCGGCGGTCTTGTCGCTGGCCATGTCCAGGCATTCGGCCAGGGTCACGTCGTCACGCTTCTCGAAGGCCAGGTCCGCGCCCTGCCCGCTGACCAGCCGCAGCACCGCCGCGGACAGGCACCTGGCCGCCCACGCGCCCTGCGGGCCGCCGTCATCGAGCAGCAGGTCCTGGGCCAGGGCGAGCAGCGCGTCGCCGGCCAGGATGGCCGGGCCGACACCGAACACGGTCCAGGCGGTGGGCCGGTGGCGGCGCTCGGTGTCGCCGTCCATGATGTCGTCGTGCAGCAGTGACCAGTTGTGCACCAGTTCCACCGCCACGGCGGCGGGGACGCCGCGCTCCGGGGGCGCGCCCGCGGCCCGGGCCGACAGCAGGGCCAGGGCGGGGCGCAGCGCCTTGCCGGCGCCGTTGCCGGTTGGCTGGCCCTCGGCGTCGGCAAAGCCAAGGTGGTAGGCCGCGACCTTGCGCACGTCCGGCGTCAGCCGGCCGATGGCCGACTCCATGGCCGGCCCGACCAGGTCCCGCGCCAGGTGAACACCTTCAGGCATCACAGCAGTCACTGACGTACCCCCATCGTTGAGGCAGAAGCGTTTCCTCCGGCACCGGAAGGTACGGAATCGGAATATCCGGGACGAGAAGATCCGCGAGCGGAAAGTACGGTGTGGCGGAGTTCGATGGCGGCGGCCAGGCCGCTGCGCACGGCGCCCTCCATGGTGTCCGGCCACCCGGTGGCGGTCCACGCGCCCGCCAGCACCAGGCCGGGTAGCCGGGTGGCGGCTCCGGGCCGAACGGCCCGCGCCGGGCGCCTGGCGGAAGGTGGCCCGCCGCTCGCGGGTCACGAAGACCTCGATGACCTGGGCGTCACGGGCCACGGGGAACAGCTCGGCGAGCGCGGGGACGAACTGTTCGGCCAGCCTGGCCGCTGGCACGTCCACGTACTCATCCGCGGCCGAGAGCGAGATGGCCAGGTACTGCCGCTTCGCAGCGGAGCCTCGATCGAGGCCGGAGATGCGGGTGCGGTCGAAGACCCACTGGACCGGGGAGTCCACGGCGGCGGCGAAGGGCAGATCGGTCACCGGGCGATCGTAGATCACGTGCACGTTGACGATGGGCGAGGCACCCAGGCCCGTCCAGCCCGCGACCTCCTCGTGCGGCAGCGTTCCGGGCGGCATCAGGCGCGCCGCCGTCTCGTGCGGCACGGCCAGCACCACCGCGTCCGCTGCCATCTCGGCGGGCCGCATCTCGTCCGCAGCGAGACGGAGGCGGAAGCGGAGACGGGACAGGCCGGGGTCAGGATCGGGGTCGATGGCGGTCACCTTGGCGCCGATCAGGACCTGGGCGCCCAGCTTGGCCAGCAGGGTGGCGGCGGCGTCGCCGTGGAGTTCGCCCAGGGGCAGGGCCGGGACGCCGATGTCGGCCGCGTTGTTGCGGCCCAGCAGGCCGGTCTTGACCACGGTGGCGGCCAGGGCCAGGGACGCATCGTCTCCGGCGATGTTCAGGGCGGAGACGGTGAACAAGTCCCACAGCGCGCGGCGGGCCCGCTCGCCCTGGCCACGGGCGGCCAGCCAGTCGCCCAGGCGCTGCTCGTCGACCGCGGGATCGGCCGGGTCGACGCGGCGCATGGCGAGGGCGGGGCGTGATACCACGGACCGTTCGGCCAAAGAAAGAAACGGGTACCTGGCCAGGGCAGGCAGCATGTGCAGGGGGCCGGGGAGTGCGGTCCTGCGGAGCCGGCCACGGCGCACCTGGCCGGCCGGGCCGGGCGCGAGGACGGTGACGTCGAAGCGGTCCTGGAGCGGGGCGTGGGCGGTCATGCCGAGCCTGTCGAGCAGGCCGCGGTAGGCGGTGCAGCAGCCCAGGAACACGTGCTGCCCGGTGTCGACGACCAGGCCGTCACGGGTAAAGGAGCAGGTGGCCCCGCCCAGCCTGGGCCTGGCCTCGAGCAGGGTGACCGCCGCGCCCGTCTCGGCGAGCGCGATCGCCGCAGTGATCCCGGCCAGCCCGCCGCCGATCACCGCCACCTGCGGGCCCGTCACAGGTTCCTCCCGGCCAGCGCCTGGACCGCGACCATGGCCTTCTCCCGGCCCGGCAGCGACATCCGGCCGCGCAGGACGGCGTCGGGCTGGGCCGCGATGCGCTCGAGCAGCCGACGGTAGATGCCGGCCATCGCGCCGGTGCAGGCCGCGCTGCGCCGGTCGAGCATGGGCAGCAGGCGCAGGCCGGTGGCGTACCAGTCGCGGGCGCGCTCGGCCTCGAACTCGATCAGGCGGGTCAAGCCGGCCCGCGTGGCCGGGTCGGGGGCGGCCAGCGCGGCCGGGTCGACCTCGAACTTGGCCAGGTCTTCGGCGGGCAGGTAGACGCGCCCGGTGGCGTAGTCCTCGCGGATGTCACGCAGGATGTTCGTGATCTGGAGGGCGACGCCGAGGGAGTCGGCCAGCTCGGCCGCGTGCCTGGCGTTCTGCCGGGTGCCGAAGATGCCCAGGGACAGCCGGCCGATCGAGCCGGCCACGCAGCGGCAGTACCACAGCAGGTCGTCGAAGGTCTGATAGCTGGTGCCGCGTACGTCGGCGATGCACCCGTCGATGAGCTCGCCGAACGCCTGCATCGGGACGGGAAAGCGCTGCTGGACGTCGGCCAGGGCGGTCAGCACCGGGTCGCCCTGGCTGGCGGCGCCGGCCGGGCTTGGGCGCCGGCCGGGCTTGGGGCGCCGGCGCGGGCGTTGGGGCGCCGGGCGGCGTGGGGGCGCCGGGCGTGGGGGCGCCGGGCGGCGTGGGGGCGCCGAGGTCAAGCACGGCACGGCGGGCCTGCTCCAGGTCGGCGATCTTCTGCGCGGCGGGCATGGTGCCGTCGCCGATGTCGTCGATCCGCCTGGCGAACGCGTAGATGGCGGCCAGTCCGCGCCGCTTGCCAGGCGGCAGCAGCCTGATGCCGTAGGCGAAGTTCCTCGCCTGCGACCAGGTAATCCGCTCGCACTCGCGGTATGCCTCGGTCAGGTCCACCAGCGCCGGCTCACCTCCCCCTGGCGTACGTCTTGGCCAGCTCGACGGCCAGCCGCGGCTTGCGCGGCTTCGCGGTCTCGCTGAGCACGTCATATCGCCGGGCCCGGATCGCGGCCAGCGCGGCCCGGCCGCCCGCCACGTAGCCCGCGACCGCCAGGCGGGCCGCGCCGTGCAGCGTGCCGACCAGCGGCGCGCCGGCGTCGAGCAGCCCGGCGGCACGGTCGACCTCGAAGCGCATCAGCGTCCTGACGGCGGGACCGGCGGCCGGTTCGGCCAGGTCGGCTTCGGTGCAGCCGTACCGTTCCAGGTCCTCGGCGGGCAGGTAGATCCGGCCGTGGCCGAGGTCCTCGGCCACGTCCTGCCCGTGCTCGGCCAGCTGCAGGGCCGTGCAGATGTCATCGGAGAGCCTCATGCGTTCGGGGGTGGCAGCGCCGAAGATGTACAGCACGACCCGGCCCACGGGATTGGCCGACAGCTCGCAGTACCGGGCTAGCTCGGCGTAGGTGCGGTAGCGCGTGACCTGCTGGTCCTGCCGGTTCGCCTGGATCAGGTCGAGCAGCGGCTGGGCGGGGATTTTGCACTCCGTGACGGTCTCGGCCATGGCCCGCATGACCGGCGATTGCGGCGTGCCGCCGTCGTAGATGCGGCCGACGTCGGCAGCCAGTTCGTCAAGCAGATGGAGCCTGAGGTCAGCGTCGGCCTGGCCGGCCTCGCGCGCTTCGTCGCCGAGATCGTCGGCGAGCCGGGCGAAGCAGTACAGGGCGGTCAGGTGCCGCCGGTAGGCCCGCGGCAGCACGCGCAGCGCGACGGGAAAGTTCTCTCCCGACGCGCTGGCCACCACGTCCTCGGCACGGGTCACCGACGGGCGGACATGCTCCCGCAGGCCCGTCCGGTCGGTTCCCTGACTGCCCCCAGTCACCCCGCCATTTTCCAGGGAATGCAGAAATAATTGCAAACAATGACGTGCGCGTCACCTGACGGCGACGTCGGCCAGAAGGCATGCACGGCCTTACCGGGCGATGCGCTGGCTACTGTTCGCGCAGGTTACGCGGCGGAAAAACAATTTGCATCAGCGAACAACGTTATGCTATCTAATGGACCTGACATTGGCGTCAGCTAACTGCACCTGACATTCGCGTCAGTTTACGGAAAGCGCCCGGAGATACGGCCGCCCGGAGATACGGCTGATTGCGCAGCCTGGGCCGTCATTGACCACCAGCGGGTCACCTGGACGCTGGTGCTGTGTGACCGGCTAACACCCTCCAGATGAGGACCAGGGCACAGTCGTCGGAGCCGCCGCTGCCGCGCGCCAGCTGGTCCACCATGGCCGGGGCGCCGGCCCGGAAGCCGCTGGCCAGCATGCCTTCGGCCGCGCCCAGCAGGCGGTCGGTACCCGCGTCGATGTCCCGGCCGGGCGCCTCCACCAGCCCGTCGGTATAGAGCATCAGGGCGTCGCCGCGCTGCAGGACGCCGCGCTCGGTCTGGGTCGGGACCCCGCGCAGGTCCGGGACGACGCCGAGCACGATCCCGCGGGCCTTGGTCAGGCGCCAGCGGCCGGACGCGCCGTCATAGTGGACGGCCGGCGGGTGCCCCGCCGACGCGATGACGTACTCCCCCGAGGCCAGCTCGAGGGACAGGTGGATGGCGGTGACAAAGCCTTCCGCGGCTGGGCCGCGGCGCAGGTACGCATTGCAGGCGGGCAGGAACTCATCCCTCGGCACCGAGCCGAGCAGCCCGCCGAACGCTCCGGACAGCAGCAGGGCCCGGGTCCCGGCGTCGATGCCCTTCCCTGATACGTCGACCAGCGCCACCTCCAGCGTCTTGCCGTCGCAGGCCGACACCACGAAATCGCCGCCGAAGGAGGAGCCGCCGGCCGGCTTGAGCACCACCGACGAGCCCCACCCCTCACCCAGCGGGGGCAGCTTGGCCTGGGCCCGGATGCGGTCCCGCAGCTCGATCAGCATCCGGTCGCCGCGCATGCCCTTGACGCCGAGCTGCTTGCGGGTCCGGGCCAGGATGTCGGCGAAGACGGCGGTCAGCACGATGGTGGCGACGATTCCCGCCCCGGCTCTGCCCTTCACCACGTCGTAGGCCACCGCGGCGGCCACGAAGACGAAGAAGATCCGCAGAGCGCGCGGCCACAGCAGCAGACCTCCGGCCAGGATCGGCAAGATCATCACGCCGGGCGAGAACCACCACACCGACACGTGCACCGCGGCGATCGCGATGGCGATCGCGGCAGCCGAGAGCACGAACGCCAGCCGCCGGTTCCTGGTGATGAACTGCCGGGTCAGCTGGGTGCGGAGGGTTCCAAGGGCCGATCGTGCGCGGCGCAGGCCGTGGCGAGGCGGGTTCACCATGACCGGCGCCCGATGAGCGTCATGGACAACCGGCTCGCGAGGGCAGGGCTGGCGGGCCTGCGCGAGCGGCCGGTGCAGGAGGTGAGGTCAGCAACCACAGCGGGCTCTGGGCATGACGCGAACTTCGGCAGAGGGACACTCTAGTCGATAACGGCCCCGGCAGGTTAAACCGGTCGCGTCGCCGGGTGAGGCCGGGGTACGAAGGCAACATGACGAACCCGGCCCGCGGCGGCGATCACCCCTACCCGATCAGGCCCATAAGCTCCGATGAGTTCGACGGCTTCCACGCCGTGGCCATGCACGCCTTCCACGGCTCACCGCTGTCCGGAGAGGGCCGCGAGCTGGTCGTGTCGCGGCTGGAGTTCGACCGGAGCCTGGTGGCCTTCGACGGACCGGTGCAGGTGGGTACCGCGGGCGCCTACAGCTTCCAGCTCAGCGTGCCCGGGTTCGCGACGCTCCCGGCGGCCGGCGTGACCTGGGTGGGGGTGCTTCCCACGCACCGGCGGCGTGGTGTGCTGAGCAGCCTGATGCGCCGCCAGCTGCCCGAGATCCGCGACCGCGGCGAGCCGGTTGCGGTGCTGTGGGCCTCGGAGGCCACCATCTACTCCAGGTACGGCTACGGCCGCGCGATGTGGCATGCCGACTTCACCCTGCATCGCAGCGAGGGCGCGCTGGCCAGGCAGGTGCCCGACGGCGGCCTGCGGCTAAGGCTGACCGACCCGGCGACGGTGATGCCGGAGCTGGCCAAGGTGTACGACACCGTACGGCCGTCCCGTCCCGGCTTCATCGCGCGGAACGAGTCGTGGTGGCGCAGCGCGACCTGGGATCCGCCGGAGGAGCGGCACGACGCGACTCCGCTGCGCTGCGCGCTGGCCGAAGACGACGACGGGCCGCGTGGCTATGCGCTGTACTCGGGCGAGGACCGGTGGGATCCCGCCACCTCGCTCCCCGACGACCTGCTCACCGTGCGCGAGGTGATGTCCGCCGATTGCGCCGCCGGTGCGCTGCTCTGGGCCGACCTGCTCGGCCGGGACCTGACCACCGAGTTCAGCATCCGGCGCCGCCCGGTCGACGACCCGCTGCTCTACCAGCTCGCCGACCCCCGGCGGGCACGCCCGCAGCTGAAGGACGCGCTGTGGGTGCGGATCATCGACGTTCCGAGCGCGCTGGCCGGGCGCAGGTACTCCAGCGCGGTGGACGTGGCCATCGAGGTGCGCGATGACCTGCTGCCGCCGAACGCCGGGCGGTGGCGGCTGACCACCGCGCCGGGCGCGGTCGAGGACGGGTGCGGACTGGAGGCCTCGTGCGTTCCTGCGGCCGGCTCGGAGCCGGACGTGGTGCTCGACGTCACCGAGCTCGGCGCGGCGTACCTAGGAGGCACCCGGCTCGGCGCGCTGGCGGGGGCCGGGCTCGTGACCGAGCGGCGCCGCGGAGCCGTCCGGCAGCTCTCCGCCGCCATGTCCTGGGACACCGCCCCCTGGTGCCCGGTCAACTTCTAGTACTGCAACGGCACTTGCGAGGTCCGTGGGTTCATGCCAGTGCGTAGGCCGAGCTGAGCAGGCCGACCTGGAACGTGGTGGCATGGAGCACCACGACCGCGGTCAGCGGCAGCGCGAGCAGGGTGATCGCGGACCCCATCTGGCTGATCGTCTGCCCGCTCCACAGCATCATGAAGTCGCGATGCCGCCACAGCGTCCGGCGCGGCCCGGGGCTGAGCGGCCTGGACTGCTCCGCAGCTTCGGCCTGCCCAGTGGGCGGGGAGGACAGCGGGGTCTGCTCGGTCCCCTGCTCATCCCCGTGCACCGCTCCACTTTGCCCCGGGCCGGCCGGTCTGTCCAACCCAGGCCCGGCGCCTGGTGATGAGCGCGCCAGCCCGGGTACGACACTGGAGGAAACGACGAGCAGGAGATGCCTCGTGCCGACGATGAAGGTGACGCCCACCGCCGCCATGCGGGCCAGGGACGTGTCCCGGCCACACGCCGAGCACGTCGCCTACGCCGAGACGGCCGAAGCGAGCGCGGCGGAGACGGGCGTGGCGGCGGGCGGGCGCGCCGAGGGCGACACGGATGCGGCCCGGGGGAACGCCGCGGACCGTAGCGCTGCCTCGTATGCCACGTCGGCAGACGTGGGTGGCGGGCGGGGACGGCAGACTGGCAGGCGGAGACACAGAAACCGGAGAGGATCCGCGGGGTTGCCGGGTTCGCCGGAGTCTTCGGGTTCGCCGGGGTCCGCGGGGCCCGGAGGCCGGTCGGGTCAGGGGGCGGCGGGGAGCGGCGGCAGGTCGCCTGATTTCTCGTAGCCGGCGATCATGGCCAGCCGCCGGGAGTGCCGAGGCTCGCCGGAAAACGGGGTGGAGACGAAGATCCGGGTGAAGCCGATCGCTTCCTCGGCGCTGTACATGCGCGCGCCGAGGCTGAGCACGTTGGCGTCGTTGTGCTGCCTGGCCAGCTGGGCGGTCTCGTCGGTCCAGGCCACCGCGGCGCGGATGCCGGGGATCTTGTTCGCGGCGATCTGCTCGCCGTTGCCGGACCCGCCGATCACGATGCCGAGGCTGCCCGGGTCGTCGATCACGCCCTGCGCGGCGCGCATCACGTACGGAGGGTAATCGTCGTCGGGGGCATAGGCCTCGGGCCCGCAGTCCACGGGATCGTGCCCGGCACCGGCCAGCCATTCGATGAGACGGGTCTTCAGCTCGAAACCCGCGTGGTCAGATCCGAGGTAAACACGCACGGGGTAAGTCTGCCAGAACCTGAGGCAGAGCCGGGTGGCGGTTGAGCAGAGCCGGGGTGGTCAGTCGAAGATGGGCTCGCGGGTCCGGGACCGCTTCAGCTCGAAGAAGCCGTCGACACCGGCGAGCAGCTGCACGCCGTCCCAGAGCCGGCCCGCGTCCTGGCCGCGCGGGATCGGCGACACGACCGGCCCGAAGACCGACATCCCGTTCACCGTGATGATGGGTGTGCCCACCCCGCTGCCGACCCGCTCGATGCCTTCGGCGTGCGAGGCGCGCACCGCCGCGTCGTACTCGGTGGAGTCCATCGCGGCCGCGAGCCCGGTGGGCAGCCCCGCCTCGGCCAGCGCGGCGGTGATCGTCTCGGAGTCCCGCGGCGCCTTCTCGTGGTGGAACCGCGTGCCGAGCGCGGTGTACAACGGCAGCAGCACCTGCGGGCCGTGGGCCTGCTCCGCGGCGGCCAGGACGCGAACCGGGCCCCAGGCGGTCCGCATGCTCTCCCGGTAGCGCTCGGACAGGCCTTCCTTGTCTTCGTTCAGCACGGCCAGGCTCATCACGTGCCAGACCGCGGTGACCGGCCGGACCTCCTCCACCTCGAGCATCCAGCGAGATGTGATCCAGGCCCACGGGCAGATAGGGTCGAACCAGAAGTCGACGCGAGTAGGCTCCTGCGGGGTCATGCGCACTCCTGTCAACGAGTAAGCCGGCGTGGCCGACGGCGACTGCCCCCCGGGAGTGTCAACCCGGCGGCCCGGGCGGGAATTCCGGTGGGCCCGGTATCCCAGGGCCAGCGGCCGGCCAGACGACGAAGGGATCATCAGGTGGCATCGAACCTGACCCGCGATGAGGCGGCGGCGCGCTCGGCGCTCATCAAGGCGGCCTCCAATCGGGTGGACCTGGACCTGACCACAGGCGAGGAGACGTTCGTCTCAGTCAGCGAGCTGCGGTTCGACTGCACCGAGCCCGGCGCATCCACCTTCGTCGATCTGACCGCTCCCGCGGTGCGCGAGATCACCCTGAACGGGGCGCCGGTCGGACTCGAGGCGTTCGACGGCGACCGGATCACGCTGACCGGGCTAGCGTCCGGCAACGTGCTGCGGGTGGTGGCCGAATGCGCCTACTCGCGCAGCGGCGAAGGGCTGCACAGGTTCGCCGACCCCGCAGACGAGCGGGTATACCTGTACTCGGACCTGGAGACGTTCGACGCGCACCGGATGTACGCGTGCTTCGACCAGCCGGACATGAAGGCGAGCTACGAACTGAGCGTGACCGCTCCGGCGGACTGGCTGGTCGTCTCCAACATGGCGCCCGAATCGACCGTCGAGGCGGGCGACGCGCTCCGCTGGCACTTCCCGCCCACTCCGGTCATACCGACCTACATCACCGCCATGGCGGCCGGGCCTTATCACGCGGTGCGCGATGAGCACGACGGCATCCCGCTCGGCGTGTACTGCCGCCAGTCGCTGGCCTCCTACCTCGACCCGGACGAAATCCTGGAAGTGACGCGCCAGGGTTTCGACTTCTACCACCAGGCGTTCGGGATCAAGTATCCGTTCGGGAAGTATGACCAGCTCTTCGTGCCCGAATTCAAAGAGGGCGCGATGGAGAATGCCGGCTGTGTCACGATCCTGGAGGCCTACATCTTCCGGTCCCGGGTCACGGATTTCGCCAGGGAAGTGCGAGCCGAGACCATCCTGCACGAACTGGCACACATGTGGTTCGGCGACCTGGTCACCATGCGCTGGTGGGATGACCTGTGGCTGAATGAGTCGTTCGCCACCTGGGCCGGCACGCTCGCTCAGGCCGAGGCGACCAGGTGGACGTCGGCCTGGGCCACGTTCGCGCAGCTGTACAAGTCGTGGGCGTACCGGCAGGATCAGCTGCCCTCCACCCACCCGGTCGCGGCCGATATCCCGGATATCGACGCCGTGGAGGTGAACTTCGACGGAATCACCTACGCCAAGGGTGCCTCGGTGCTGAAGCAACTGGTGGCCTACGTCGGGCGGGAGAATTTCCTGGCCGGGGTCCGGAAGTATTTCGGCGCGCACGCGTGGGGCAACGCGACGCTCGCGGACCTGCTGGCCGCCCTCGAGGAAACCTCGGGCCGCGACCTGGCGTCGTGGTCGGCGCAGTGGCTGCAGACCGCGGGGGTGAACACGCTGCGGCCGTCATACTCGGTCGGCGAGGACGGCAGGTTCACCGAGTTCGCCGTGGAACAGGAGGCTCCGGCCACCCATCCGGTGCTCCGGTCGCACCGCATCGCGATCGGCCTGTACGACCTGACCGAGACCGGGCTGTCGCGCCGTGGCCGGGTCGAGACCGACGTGGCGGGCGCCCGCACCGTGGTGCCGGAACTCGCCGGGCAGGCTCGGCCCGACCTGGTGCTGGTCAACGACGATGACCTCAGCTACGCCAAGATCCGGCTCGACGAGCGTTCGCTGCGGACCCTGATCGATCAGATCGGCACGTTCGCCGACTGGCTTCCGGCGGCACTGTGCTGGGCTGCGGCCTGGGACATGTGCCGGGACGGCGAGATGGCGGCACGCGATTACGTCCGGCAGGTCATGTCCGGCGTCTCCTCGGTCGCCGACATCAGCGTGGGGCAGACGCTGCTGCGGCAAGCGGGGCTGGCGGCCCGCCGGTTCGCCGATCCCGGCTGGCGAGCGACGGGCCTGGCCCTGATGGCCAGCACGCTGCGGGAGCTGTTCGGCGCGGCGGAACCCGGCTCGGATGCGCAGCTGGCCTACGTGCGCGCGTTCGCGGCCTGCGCCACCTCGGATGAGGACCTCGAGCTGCTCACCGGGCTGATGGACGGCTCAGTGCAGATCGATGGCCTCACCGTCGACATCGACCTGCGCTGGGCGCTGCTGCGGCGGCTGGTGAGCCAGGGCGGCGGGCCGCGGAAGTTCGGCCTGGCCGAGATCGACGCGGAGCTGGCGCGGGACGCGACCGATGCGGGCGAACGGCACGCCGCGACGTGCCGGGCCGCGATCCCTACGGCCGAAGCCAAGCGCGAGGCCTGGCAGCTGCTCACCGGGGGGCAGCAGACCCTCGCGATGTTCCGGGCCACGCTGGCCGGGTTCGCCGACCCCGACCAGCCAGAGCTGGTGCAGCAGTACCGTGAGGACTTCTTCGCCGTCGTGTCAGAGGTGTGGCGCGAGTGGTCATCGGCGATGGCGCAGGACTTCGTCAGCGGCCTCTACACGGTGTGCGCGGTCTCGCCGGAGACGGTCGAGGCGACCGACGCCTACCTCGCGGACGCCGAGCCGCCCGCGGCGCTGCGCCGCCTGCTCAGCGAGGGCCGGGACGACGTGCTCCGCGCGCTGCGCTGCCAGGCTCGCGACCGGCAATCCGCAGCCGGCTGACCCGAGGGACGACCAGTCAGCCCGCCTCAGGGCCGCGCCGCGCGAAGCAGCAGGTATTCGATGATGCCGCGCCGCCAGACCAGATTGACCTGGCTCAGCAGTAGACGGCCGATGGCCCGCTGACCAGCAGCCTGCGCTCTCGGGTCGGCCATTCAGCCGGTCCTGGGTCCCGAGCCCGTTGCCCACATCGAGGATGGTGCCGCCGGCCGGCAGCGCCAGCGCGAGCGTGCGCACCAGCCGACGGCAGGCATCCTCGGCCTCGTCCTCCGTGCCGGGTCCTCCCACAGCCCCAGGTTCAGCCAACCCGGGGCCAGGGCCAGGAAGAAGTCCGATCCGATGCTCTCGTAGACCCGCGACGTACCGGGTGACAGAGAACGACCATAGCGGATGTGCGGGACGGGATGAGCAACCCGAGGCTCAGCCAGTCATGCGGCGTGAACGCACCGACCGGATGCGTCCGGTTTAGCCGCGGTCAGCGCGGCTCGCAGATGACCACCGGGATGTCCCGGTCGGTACGGCGCTGGTAACTGGCATAGCCCTGGTAGGCCGCCACGATCCGGGGCCACAGCTCGGCCTTCTCCTGCGGCGAAGCCCGGCGGGCCCGCATGGGCCGCCGCCGGCCGGCCATGGTCAGCTCGACGTCCGGATGAGCCATCAGGTTGCGGTACCAGTCGGGGTCCCGGTCGTCTCCGCCCTTGGAGGCCACCAGCACGACCATTTCACCGTCGACGACCGGTGCCGTGAGCATGGTGGAGCGCGGCCGACCCGACGTGCGGCCCACCGTGTGCAGTTCGACCACGGGCATCCCCAAAGCCGAGCCCAGGACCGAGCCGCCCGTGAAGTGAACGATGGCCTGGTGGACCCGGCTCATGGTCTTGAGGCTGATGTCGGCCAGGAAGTGCTGCACGTCCATGTGCAGTCTGGGGCTCAGGGCTGGCCCGCGATGGACTTGGCGATGGCCTCGCGGACGTGCTGGGCCAGGTCGCCCACCGGAAGCTGGATCGTGGATCCGGTGGCGCGGTCGGTCAGCTCGGCGGCCCCGGCGGCCAGGCTGCGCTTGCCCACCGTGACCCGGAGCGGGATGCCGACCAGTTCGGCGTCGCTGAACTTCACTCCGGCCCTGACCGGCCTGTCATCCACGATGACCTCGACGCCGGCCTCGGCCAGCGCCTGGTAGACCCGCTCCCCCGCCTCGGCCACGGCGGGATCGTCCTGCTGGGCGATCACCACCACCACCTCGAACGGTGCCACGGCGGCCGGCCAGATGATGCCCTTGGCGTCATGGTGGACCTCGACGATCGTGGCCATGGCGCGCTCGACCCCGATGCCGTACGACCCCATGATCGGCTTGACCGGCTTGCCGTCCGGACCGGACACGCGGACGTCCAGGGCGTCGACGTACTTGTAGCCGAGCTTGAAGATGTGGCCGACCTCGATGCCGCGCTCGATCTTCAGTGCGCGGCCGCAATTGATACACGGATCGCCGACGGCAGCCTCGCGCAGGTCGGCCCACCGGCCGACGTTGATGTCGCGCTCGATGTCGACGCCGCGCAGGTGGGTGTCGTCGGTATTGGCCCCGGTGTACATGCCGCGGCGGCCGCGCAGCGCCTCGTCGGCGATGATCGGATGGTCAGTGACGCCGACCGCGCCGAGACTGCCCGGCAGGGCGCCGAGAGCGCCGCGGATCTCATCGGGCTGGGCCGGGCGGATCGTGACCGCCCCGGTCGCGTCGACGAGCTTCTGCTCGTGCAGCGCGTGGTCGCCGCGCAGCAGGACCAGGGTGAGCACGCCGTCCAGGAAGTAGACCAGGGTCTTGATCTGACGGTCCGCTGGAGCCTGGTACTGGAGGTCAAGATCCTCGATGGTTCGGACCCCGGGGGTCGGGAACGGTTCAGGGGCCGCGAGTACCACGGTCCGTTCGGGAGAATCATCGATCTGAACCAGGCGAGACGTGGCCTTTTCTATGTTCGCGGCGTAGCCGCACTCCGGGCAGATGACGATGAGGTCCTCGCCGGCGGGTGACGGGCAGACGAACTCGGTGGAATCCGAGCCGCCCATCGAGCCGCTCGAGGCGTCCACCGGGATGGCCGGGATGGACAGCCGCTCGAAGATCCGCGTGTACGCGTCACGGTGCAGGCGGAACGACACGTCGAGTTCGGCCGGGCCCAGGTCGAAGGTGTAGGAGTCCTTCATGGTGAACTCGCGGGTGCGCATCAGCCCGGCCTTGGGCCGCGGCTCGTCGCGCAGCTTGGTCTGGAACTGATACCACATCTGGGGCAGCTCGCGGTACGACTCCAGCTCAGTGGCCAGAGTGGCGATGATCTCCTCGTGCGTCATGCCCAGGGCCAGCTCGGCGCCGCGCCGGTCCTTGAGCCGGAACATCTCGTCGCCCATCACGTCCCAGCGGCCGCTGCGGTGCCACAGCTCAGCCGGGTGCATCACCGGCATCAGGATCTCCTGGGCCCCGATCCGGTTCATCTCCTCGCGGATGATCGCGATGACCTTGAGCCGGACCCGCTGGCCGAGCGGCAGCAGGGAGTAGTGCCCGGCCATCAGCTGGCGGATGTAACCGGCGCGGAGCAACAGGCGATGGCTGGGCGCGCCGGCGTCCGCCGGGTCGTCGCGCAACGTCGGGATGTGCATCTTGGACCAGCGCATGCTGCGTACTCTCACTTTCAGGGCGTGGTCGGGCAAGCCCGTAGTCTATCGCCGGCGGCGGCGAGCGCCGAGCGAGATTGCGGGGCGCGGGACTGGCTAAGGCTGGTTCCTCACCAGTTCGGCCAGATCGGCTAGGGCGCGGATGTGCGGGTGGCCCTCCGGGGCGGGGCAGAGCCCGTGCGGATCGAGGTGGACCGGCTGCAGGCCCGCGGCCAGGGTACCGGTCACGTCGTAGCGGAGGCTGTCGCCGACGTGCAGCACGTTTCTGCTCGGCGGCACGCCGAGGGCGTCCAGCGCGATGCGGAAGATGGCTGGATCGGGCTTGGACACCCCGACCACCGCGGAGTCGACCACCACGCCCACCCCGACGCCAGCGCCGGCCGGCGCTGGCCCGTCGGGGGCGTAGCACACGCCGAGGCGGCGCAGCTCGGCCGCGACCGTGCCGTCCGAGTTCGAGACCACGCCCATGGGCAGGCCGAGCGCGGCCAGGGCCCGCAGGCCGTCGCGGACGCCCGAGCCGACGTGCGTCCAGGTGTAGCTCCGGCCCGTGGTCGCCTCAACGATCTCGGCGGCCAGCGCCGCGCACCGGTTCTCGGCCACGCCGCAGGCGGCTACGAAGCCGACCAGGTACTCGCGCCACCAGGAGCCCGATGCGGGCGGCCTGGCCGCCAGGTCCTGCACCATCATCGCGCGGTAGTGGGCGCGCTCGAGCAGGCCGCCGTCGAGGGCTACGCCCACCGCCGTCAGCGGGGGCAGCAGGGGCTCCGGGCCCGGGAACACCAGCACCCCGCCCGCGTCGAGCAAGATCGCGCTGACCCCCGAGTCCACATCCGCACTATACGCAGTGCGCCGGGCCGAGCCGACGTCGCGCACGGCCCGCCTGGCTCTGGCGCTGGCATAATGCCAGCGGGTACTCGGCGTCGAAAGGGGTGCGGGCATGGGCGGCTATCTGGACTACTCCGGCCGGGACGACGTGCTGAGCGGCGGTTCGCGGATGATCCCGGTGAGCACCCCCGAGGGCCAGTTCCGGGTGTGGGTGAAGCGGGTCGGCAGCCATCCCGATCTGCGGCTGCTGCTGCTGCACGGCGGCCCGGGGGCCACTCACGAGTATTTCGAGGCCTGCGACAGCTATCTGCCCGCGGCGGGGATTGAGTACTACTACTATGACCAGCTCGGCTCGGGGTACAGCGACCAGCCTGACCAGCCCTCCCTGTGGGACCTGGACCGCTTCGTGGACGAGGTGGAGCAGGTCCGTCAGGCGCTCGGGCTGGACCGGGACAACTTCGTCCTGCTGGGCCATTCCTGGGGTGGCATCCTGGCCATCGAGTATGCGCTTCACCACCAGCAGCACCTGCGCGGGCTGGTCATCTCCAGCATGATGTCCAGCGTCCCGGCGTACAACGACTACGCCGAGCAGGTGCTGATGCCAGCGATGGACCAGGCAGTGCTGGCCGAGATCAAGGCGTTCGAGGCCAGGGGCGAGACCGATGACCCGAAGTACATGGAACTGCTGAACGAGCAGCACTATGTCCACCACGTGCTGCGCATGCCGGTCGCGGACTGGCCGGACCCGGTGCAGCGCGCGTTCGCGCACATCAACCCGGACATCTACGTGTCCATGCAGGGGCCCAGCGAACTGGGCATCAGCGCCGACGCCAGCCTGGCCCACTGGGACCGGACCAGTGAGCTGGCCACGATCGACGTGCCGGCCCTGGTCATCGGGGCCCGGCACGACACCATGGACCCGGCGTACATGGAGATGATGGCCGGCCGGCTGCCCCGCGGGCAGTACCTGCTGTGCCCGGACGGGAGCCACATGGCCATGTACGACGACCAGCAGGTGTACTTCGCGGGCCTCATCGACTTCCTGCACGGCCTGGCCGGCCAGGCCGCTCGCTGAGGCCTCCGGGTGGAACGGGTGAAGGAGCCGGCGGTGTTCGGGTTCACCTGGCCCGTCTACGGGCTGCCCGAGGACGACCAGCGCCGGACCTACGTAGAGTTCGCGCTCGAGCCGGCCGGTGCGGGCACCCGGCTGACGGTGACCGAGTCTGGTTTCGCCCAGCTGCCGGAGGACGCCCGCCGCAAGGCGTACGACGGCAACACCGAGGGCCGGGCAAAGGAGCTGGGCAAACTGGGCGCCTACCTCGATGCCGCCTGAGATCGCCGCGCCCGCCGATGCTGATATCGAGGCGGTCGCCGGGCAGGTCTTCACCGCCCTGGCCGACCCGACCCGGCGCGCCATCCTGGCCGCGCTGGCCACGGGGGGGCCGGTCACGGCCACCGACCTGGCCGACCGGCTGCCGATCACGCGGCAGGCGATCGCCAAGCATCTGGCCCTGCTGGCCCAGGCCGGCCTGGTCAGGGCAGAACCGGGGGAACGACGCCGGATCCGCTACCGGCTGAGCTCCGCGCCGATGCAGGTGGCGCAGCAGTTCCTGGCCGCGCTGGCCCGCGACTGGAACGGCCCGCTCGGTGCACTGAAGGATCACCTCGACCGGTCTGGCCCGGGCAGCCAAGCTGACGAGCCATAGCGAATCGAGCGCATCACGGTCACGTAGCGAGGAAGGTGAACAGCCGGTCGCCGGGCGGTCCAGCCGCAGGGGTACGGACGAGCTGGTGAACGCCGACGCTGGTCAAAACGCTGGTCTCGAGCGCGTCGAACGCGATTTCCTCGAAGCCGCTGTCGGCGAACCATGCCCGTAGCCGCGGGGTCAGGTCCGGCGGGCGCCGGTGCCGGGTCCAGATCACCGTCGCGCCCGAACGGCACAGTGCCGGTGCCGCCTGGACGGTGCGCTTGATGTCGCGATCGCTCACGTTGCCGAAGATGCCGCACAGCAGCAGTACGTCGGCGGGCAGCGCGTCAGCGAAGCCGGCCACCGGGCCCGCGTCGGCCTGCCGGACCTCAACCCCTGACAGGCCCTGCTCCGCAGCCGCCCTGCGGGCCAGGTCGGCGTTCCGCGGATCGGATTCGATCAGCACAGCGCGGACATCACCACAGCGAGGATGATCCGGCAAGACCCCGAAGACGTCGTGGCCCTGCCCGGCACACAAGCTGACCAGGCTGACCGGGCCCGCAGGGGCCCGATCAATCGCATCGGACAGATGCGATCGGACCCGCCTCAGCCGCACGCTCAGCGGCGACGACGGATCATCGTAGGCCGCGTGCCAGGCTACCCAGTCCTTCACTCAAGCATCGTAGAGGTCAGGGTCGTTCGGCGAGGGCCGCGAGCCGGTCGAGGGACACCTGGAGACGGTCGGCCGTGGTCGCCCGGGCTCGCGCGAAGCGCTTCTCATCGGTCAACCCGGTCCAGTCGTAGGTATGGGTGACCCGGGTGCAGGACGGCCCGGCCGGCTCGAGTTCCCAGCGCCACAGGTGCCCGGGCGGCGCCTGCCCCACCTCAGCGGGCATCCAGGCGATCCGGCGGCCCTCCTCGAACTCGACCACGTGGTTCTCTCGATTTGCGCCCTTGGTCAGCGTCATCGTGAACACATCACCCTGGCGGCGTACGCGCTGGCCGGCCGGCGCTTGGGCCAGGTTGTCGTTGCCGTCCCAGCGCGGCTGCTGAGCCGGATCCGCGATCAGCTCGAAAATCCGCCCTGGATCGGCCGCGATCTCGCGGCTGGCGCTGACCACCCGCGAGGCCTCCTGCTCAGTTGTCATGCGCCCATCCAAGCACCGGCCCGGACCCGCCATCGGGCAGCCGGCCGGACCGGCCCAGGCGATCGGGCACGACAGTGGCCCGGTCAGGGCATCCAGACCGAGTGATCGTGAGCGAAGTAGACCATCCGGGGATCGAGTTGCTGCAGGGCATCGATCCACTCCGGGATGCCGGGCAGGGGGTGATCATGACCGTCACGGCGGGCTCGCCAGGCGAGCTGGTCGGCGGCGTACTGCGTCGCCGTATCGTGGCTTTGCCCCGCCACGATCACCGCCCCGTCGGCCTGGCGGACGATGAGCGACTGGTGACCGGCGGTGTGACCGGAGGTGGGCGTGAGGAAGATCCCCGGGAGCACCTCAACTTGGCCTGTCACTTGTTCGAAGCAGGTGCCTTCGAGGAGTTCGGGAAGCGTGTAGTCCTGCGTACCGCGGGCGGCCCGGAGTTCGGCGTCCTGGACGAAGACCGGTATCTGGCCCAGCAGCGGGTTGCCGCCGCAGTGGTCGAAGTGCAGGTGACAGTTCGCGGCAAGCCTCAGGTCGCCGATCTGCAGGCCGATGGCCGCCAGCGCCTCGGGAAGCCCGATTCTGCGCGGCCGGTAATGGGCGTCGACGTCGGGACGGGAACCCATGCCTGTGTCAAACAGGATCATTCCCTGGGGGTGGCTGACGGCGTAACCAAGGCAGGGTTCGACCCG
This sequence comes from uncultured Actinomycetota bacterium, assembly GCA_963808615.1. Lineage (GTDB taxonomy): Bacteria > Actinomycetota > Actinomycetes > Streptosporangiales > Streptosporangiaceae > Palsa-504. Next base: position 1,009,838 of record CAWEGV010000011.1, on the reverse strand, counting down.
CGGGCCGCCCGTCCCGGTCTCCTCCGCTGGCCGCACGAAGTAGCCGAAGTGAACGCGCCGCACCGTGACGTCAGCCATTCCGCCATACTCGCAGATCACCCGCCACGGCTGGTCAAAGGTCAGCGTGGACGCGACGCAGCGCGGCCCGCATCTCGGCCGCTGTGGAGAAGCGATCAGCGTTGGCTGAGGCGCAGGCCTTGATGAGAAACTCGGCCAGGCCGGGGTTGAGGTCAGGGCGGATGGTCTTCGGGTCGGTCACCGGCACGCCGGCCATGGGCCTGGCATTCGGGTACGGATGCTGGCCGTTGCACAGGAGCCGGTAGAGCAGGACGCCCACGGCGAACAGGTCAGTGGAGACGTCCCAGCGAGTGTGGTCGGCGTCGGGTGGCTGATAGGGCGGTGTGCCTGACTGCGTATGCACCGGGTCGCCGGCCCGGGAGGCGATGTTGAAGTCAAGGAGCTTGGCTCCGGTGCGAGTGAGGATCACGTTGAGCGGCTTGATATCCCGGTGGACCAGCCCGTGGTCGGTCAGTTCGGCCCACTCGTCCGGCTCGTCCTCGGGCAGGTCGCCTTCGCGGCGCTTAGCCTCCAGCCGCTTGATGCGCTCCGCATCAGGGTGAAAAGCGACGAGCGCGTCCAGCAGGTCCAGTGCGACGTCTACGGCCTCCCGGTCGCGAAGACGCTTGGTTCCGGTGACAAACTCATCGAGTGATTCCCCGTCAATGAACTCGGTGATGAGATACCAGTCCCCGGCGCTGGTCTGGCCGGCCCAGAAGACCTCCACCACGTTGGGATGATGGATCTTCCGCAAGGCGCCGATCTCGCGGCGCACCGCCTCATACCCTGCGGCGCTGTCGAAGAGCTTGAACGCTCGCTCCTGGCCTTCGACGTGATCGCGCACGCGATAGACCTTCGAAAAGCTGCCCTGCCCGACCATCTGGATTATCTCGAAGCGGTCCTCGAGGACGTCGCCGACGGCGTAGTCGGCAGCCTTGGCCCCACCCGAGGATCGCACCTCAGCCTGGTCGGGTCCCGGGAGCGCTTGGCGGTCGCCTGAGTGCGGTGCAGCGGCTGACGCGCGGTTGCGTTCTGGCGATGTGAGCGGCCTGGTGCCGCGCGCATCTGGAACTGCCTCGGAGTCGGCCGGCACATGCCGGATTCCCCCGACGGCGTGGACCAGGCACGGATGCAGGACGTAGGTACCCACGTCCGGCGGGATATGAAACTGCTCGACGTCGCCCATGGAGTAGAACCGGCGCCGCCCGGTGTCGTCGACGTATCCGAGCAGGCCGTTCTGCCACAGGACGGAGGCCAGGTCCGTTGCCTCCTGGAAGTGCAGATCGGCCACTTCCTGCAGGGCCACGAGATCCGCACGCGAGAATCGGTCGACGCCGATCATCCGGACGAAGGAGCGAACGTCCTCCTGCACGCCGCTGATATAAGCCTGGGTGCTGGTGAACAGTTCGGAGTAGTTGTGCAGGGCGGCGTTCTCGGGCATCAGGTCCGAGGAGATCTGGTTGGCGCACTGCGCGAGCTGGGAATCGCCGAACCGCTTGGCGCAGCGTTGCACCACCCCCGCCAGAGCCGCCGCCGGCAGGTGATCGCGGCCAGCCTGCTTCTGCCGCAGGACCTCCTCGCTCAGCTCATTGCCGAGCGAGATGATGTCGCGCGGGATCAGCCTGGTGTGGCTGAGCAGGTAGTCCTCGATCGTTCCGCCGCCATCGGGTCCCGGCCAGCTGCCGTCGACCCCGAGCCAGTCGCTGATCGTGGGCGGGCCGCTGGCCGCGCGCTGCATCAGCAGTGAGGTCGGCAGCCGGGCCAGCTTTTGCCCGAGCAGATAAGCAGCGAGCCGCGATCCCAGTTCAGGACGCGTATGTGCGGTTCGTTGTAGTACCGCGGCGCGTGCTCTGACCGGTACACCGACGACATCACGATGTCGCGGATGCAGACGACGACATGCAGGCGGCCGCCCATCCTGTGGTCACGAAGCAGCCGCATGACCTGGTAGAACAACCCCTCCTGGCACTTCAGCCAGTACATCGGGGCGTGGCTGAACTCCTCGTCGACCGCGTCAAGGTAGAAGTAGATCGGCTTGCACCCGCTGATGACCTCGCCCAGCAGATCTTCCAGGTCGTCCCAGAGCGGATCGTCGAGGTAGGTGGACAACTGGTGGGCGGTCTGCCGCTGATTAATGATGTCGCGCACCTGGCTATAGATCGTCCGCGGCCGCCGGAAGTCATCGAGCAGCCGCTCATATGACCGTTCTATCTCCTCGGCCTGGTCGTCGCGCACCTGCTGACGCAACTCGGGACGGCGCAGCACATGCGAGGCCAGCGACCGCATGATCGCGCGCTCCCAGATCTGCATCCACTTCTCGACCAGGACGCGGTCCGAGAACCACTGGCACGCCTTCACCACGACTTCGGTCTTCGGCAAGCTCTGCTGCGGCGCATCGGCGTAGACGGAGTCCTGATGGGCCTGGAAGTCCTGAAGACGCCGCAGGTAGACCGTCTTGCCAGCCCCGAGCTTCCCAACGATGACCCGAACCTTCGAATCGTTGGCACGGGTCGCGAGGTGGCCGTACGCCGGATTGCCGCCGAAGTCGACGAACTCGCTGATCACATCCTCGATGTCGGCTCGTGACCCGTCCGGATTGCCAAACGGCCCCACCGGGTCGAGCCGACGCCGCCTGCTGCTCATCTTCTCTTCTCTCCCAACCCGGATCGTAGCCTCCCGACACGAGCAAGAGCCAGGAGAGCATCAGCCCCGCATAAGGCCGGGAACCGCGTGAAACGGGTCGTCCTTAGGCCGCACGGCTCTGCCACGGCAGCACGGGGCTCAGCGTGGACACGCGGCTAGCTCGTGGCGGCTACAATCAACCAACATCCGCTGGCAGCCACCGAACAGTACAGGAAGTCGGCCGGCCGCCCTGACGGCAGAACGCAACCATGAATCATCTGGAAACCATCAGCACCACCGCTGACGCACGGGTCCGCCAGGCGAAGACGGCCACCGGCCTGCTGGCGGGCTAGGCGGCCGAGATGCCTTCTGGCACCAAGGGATACGGGGAGCACGGTCTGCTCCACCGGACCTTGACGTGTATTCAGGCATTTCTTCAGCAGGTTGGTTACTGACGAGGATCAAGCTAAAGATGCCCAAGGTAATGTGGCTGGTACTCCTGACGTGCCTTGCAGTTCTTGTCGGCATTACTGCCTTTGCCATACCTAGATGGTCACGCTCGGGAGCGTCAGCCAGCCCGGGCGTGTCCATCAGCGCGCCTGGCACTGTGGATCCCGAGCTACAACCGCTCTTGAATGATGGCGGGCCCAATAACACCGGGCACTCTTATTTCAAGGAAACCAGTTCTACTCTGGTCGCGGCAGCGGCGGGCGCTGATAACCAGCAGTTCTACCAGCTAGGTGAACTGCTGGTCCGCGATGGACTGTCCGGCACCATCATCAACCTCAGCCGCGAGATGAACGGCGAGTGGTACGCCTGGAGCGAGCGGCGCGCGCCGCGATCTGAACCCGATGCGTTCATCTTGGCCTGGCGGCAGGTCGTCACGACCATGCGATCGGTGCCCGGCGCGCACTTCAAGTTCTTGTGGACCTTGTACCCCGGCCAGGCAACGGCCGCCGAGGCCTGGCCCGGCAGCGCGTACGTCGACTACGTGGGAACCGACATCTTCGACTGGTACGGCGGTCCTCACGGCTCGTACCCGCGTACCGCATCGGGCGCGCTGGATTGGGCGGGCCGCTGGCACGAAGCGCTGACCGCTACCCCGGGCGGGCTGGACTGGACCGCCCGGTTCTCCGCGCTGACCGGCAAGCCCATCATCATCCCCGAGTGGGGCCTGGACTTCCACTCCTTCGGCGGCCAGGACGACATCTATTTCCTGACCCACATGACGGCCTGGCTGAAGGCCTACCACGCGATCGGCCTGTACTGGGCCGGCGGCCACGTCCCGTTGTCCGGCTGGCCCGGCGGCCCGCTGATCCCCGGCCAGGGCGCGGCGGCCCAAGATAGCATTCCCGGCCTGGTCAACGGCATGGGCAAGCTGCTGGGCGGGCACCTGCAGTACGCGGGCGCGTACCTCAGTGACCAGGAGCCGATCTCCGATGCCACCGCCCAGCCGACGCTGGCGGTGTGGGAGCACTCGGGCTACCAGCTGGTGCTGGGCGTCGATATCGTGCCGAACCCGCCTGCCACCAAGTCCTACTCCGGACCGGCCGAGCCCGGGAAGCAGCCGTACCAGCTTTCCGGCTATCCCGACGCGGTAGCTGCGCTCAGGCAAGGACTCGGATGATCTTGAGGCGAAGATCCAGGGACGCCAGGCCCGGCTGATCTTCCGCTCACGCCGCTGGTCCGGTCGGCGGCCCAGGTGTTCGCCACCGGTGCCGGTAGCTGGCAAGCTGGGTCCGTGCTGATCGAGCATCGCGGCAGCGTGCCGCAGGTCCATCCCAGCGCGTATGTGGCACCCACGGCGGTGATCTGCGGCGCGGTGCGCATCGGACCGGATACCAGGGTGCTGTTCGGCGCCGTGCTCACCGCCGAGGACGGGCGGGTCAGCGTCGGCGCCCGCAGCATCGTGATGGAAAACGCCGTGATCCGCGGCCGGGCGCGGCATCCCGCGATCATCGGCGATGATGTCCTGGTCGGGCCGCATGCCCACGTCAACGGCGCCCGGGTCGGCGACGGTTGTTTCCTGGCCACCGGTGTGGCCCTGTTCCCCGGATGCGTCGCGGGAGCAGGCAGCGAGGTGCGGATACATGGCGTTGTGCAGGTCAACACGGTCCTGCCGCCGGGTGCCACGGTCCCGATCGGCTGGGTCGCCGTGGGCGATCCGGCGCAGATTTACCCGCCGGCCCAGCACCAGCACATCTGGGAAATCCAGGAATCCCTGGACTTCCCCGGGACCGTCTACGGCGTGACCCGGGACACGCCGGCGTCCGAGCGGATGTCCCGGCAGTCGGCCTGGTTCGCGGCCCACCGCCGCGACCGGATCCTGGATGAGGGCCCTCCCCGAGGAGACGACTGAGCACCCCACTGCCGCCAGGCCGCCCTCACGGGTCAGGCCTCCGGGCATCTTCTGGGCAGCTGTAAGGTGATCTGAGTTGGGACGCGACGCGAGATCGCTGGCCTGGTTCCCAGGAACACCCGGGCAGTTAGGGGGTTTCCTTCAATGGATGCTGTCGACATTGTCATCGGCATCGGCTGGGTCGTCTTCTGGCTTTACTGGATCGCGGTCTCCCTCGGGGTGAAGGCTGGACGAAGCCGCTGGACCCGGTTTGCCGGCGCCCGAGTGGCGGCTGTCCTGATCATTCTTCTCTTGCTGCGACTAAGGGTTCTCAAAGGGCACGCGGTCACGCATGATCCGTGGCTGCAGGCCGTCGGCCTAGCCATTTTCTTGCTGGGATTGGCGCTGGCCGTCTGGGCCAGGGTATATCTCGGCCGGAACTGGGGCATGCCGATGTCCGAGAAAGTCGACCCAGAACTCGTGACGACTGGCCCGTACCGCAGTATTCGCCACCCCATTTACTCCGGCATCATCCTGGCGATGGTCGGCACCGCGGTAGCGGTCAGCGTGTACTGGCTGATAGCGGTGATCCTGCTGGGGGCGTACTTCATCTATAGCGCCGTCATGGAAGAGCGGTACATGGCCGGACTCTTCCCCGACGCGTATCCCCGCTACAAGCAGTCAACCAAAATGCTGATCCCCTTTATCTTCTGAGCACGGTGAGCATGTGATGAGCGGTTCGCGGCGGGACTTGGTGATGGCGGCCTGCGGTGCCAAGCCGGGAACCGTAGAGGACTACCCGTTCGGCGATGAGGTGGCGGTGTTCAAGGTCGCCGGCCGGATGTTCGCGCTGGTGCCGCTGGGCGAGGCGCCCGGAAGCGTCAGCCTCAAGTGTGATCCCGATCTCGCTGTCGGCTTGCGCGGCCGCTACGCCGGGGTGACGCCCGGCTATCACCTCAATAAGCGGCACTGGAACACCGTGACGCTGGACGGCTCAGTGCCCGACGAGGACGTACTGGAGTTCATCGATCACTCCTACGACCTGGTGGTGGCCCGGCTGACCAAGGCTCAGCGGGACGGGCTCATTACCTGACAGGCGATCGAAGCCCCATGCGGCGGGCGAATGCCGACATCTCGGCCCGCATTCCCGGCGGCGCTCAGCGAACTGGCGAGCCGGGCGGCGCCCGGCCGGACGGCGGGCGGCCGGATATGGCCGAATATGTGGGGAACGTGTCATTGACGCCATCGGTGAGCCGCGGTCAGAGTGGGATCCGTGAGCGAGCCGGCCGTGGTCTTCGTCGCCTTCGACGGCGTGCAGCCGATCGACGTGGTGGGGCCGCACGAGGTGTTCGCCAACGCCGGGGACGCTGCCGCGTCGCTGGGCAGACGCGCCGGCTACCGGGTACGGGTGGCATCGGCGCGCGGCGGTCCCATCCGCACCGAGAGCGGCCTGGAGCTCGGCACCGTGCCGCTGCCCGGCCTGGGCGAGCGGATCGACACCCTGGTGCTGCCGGGCGGGACCGGCTCCAGGGCGGCCAGCGCCGACCCGGACCTGATCGCCTTCGTCCGTGCGGCCGCCAGCAGGTGCCGGCGGGTCGCGGCGGTGTGCACGGGCGCGTTCATCGCCGCCGCCGCTGGGCTGCTCGACGGGCGCCGGGTAACCACGCACTGGGCCGCGGCGCAGGAGTTGCAGGCCGAATACCCGGCGCTGGAGGTGGATCCCGGCCCGCTGTACATCCGCGACGGCCCGGTCTGGACGAGCGCCGGGGTCACCGCCGGGATCGACCTGGCGCTGGCCCTGGTCGCCGACGACCTGGGCGACGACGTCGCCCAGACGCTGGCCCGGTGGATGGTCATGTTCTTGCACCGGCCAGGCGGCCAGACCCAGTTCGCCGCGCCGGTCTGGGTGCCCAGGGCCGGGCGCTCCGCCATCCGGACTGTCCAGGACCGCGTCGAGTCCGCCCCCGGCGGTGACCACCGGCTACCCGCGCTGGCCGCCGCGGCAGCCATGAGCGTGCGCCACTTCACCCGCGTGTTCACCACCGAGGTCGGCCAGAGCCCGGGGCGGTTCGTGGAGCGCGTCCGGCTTGAGGCGGCACGCGCCGACCTGGAGGCGGGCGACGACACGCTCGACGTGGTGGCCGAACGCTGCGGGCTAGGTAGCGCCGAGTCCTTGCGGCGGGTATTCCACCGCCACCTCGGGATCAGTCCTGACGCCTACCGGAGACGGTTCCGCACGACCACCCGTTGTGAAGGAGCATCCGCATGACCGACCGGCTGCGCATCGCCATCCCGCTGTTCCCGCGGTTCACCGCGCTCGACGCGATCGGCCCGTATGAAGTGCTGCAGCGCATCCCGACCTTCGACATCACCTTCGTCGGTCACGCGAGGGGACAGGTGCGCAGCGACAACGGGATGCTCGGCCTGATCATCGACGGCACATTCGAGGACCTGCCGAGCCCGGACGTGATCGTCTTCCCCGGCGGGGTGGGCACGCGCCCGCTGCAGTCCGACGCGCGGGTACTGGACTGGGTACGGGGCGCGCACGCCAGGACCATCTTCACGACCTCGGTCTGCACCGGTTCCCTCGTGCTCGGCGCGGCGGGCCTGCTCGACGGCCACACGGCGACCACGCACTGGGGCGCCTACTCGGCGCTGGCCGCCCACGGTGCCGCACCGAGACCCGAGCGGGTGATCGAGCACCTCGACCGCCGGATCATCACGGCGGCGGGCGTGTCCGCCGGGATCGACATGGCGCTGCGGCTCACCGAGCTGCTCGCCGACCGGACCGCCGCGCAGGCAGCGCAGCTCATGATCGAGTACGACCCGCAGCCGCCGTTCGACTGCGGCTCCCGGCTCAAGGCAGGGGATGAGGTGATGGCCCGCGTCCTGGAGTACGACGCGCAGCGCTCATGAGTTGGACGGGTGTACTTAGATCTACCCTGAAGACGGTGGTCAGCCCCATGTCGGCGGCTTGCGAGCGGTGCCTAGCATGAGGCGTGGCCACGCAGGAACAGCAAGTTCGTGACCAGCCCACCCTCCGCACCAATCCGGCGGGCAACGAGCGCCTGACGGCGATGACCGGAGCAGTGCTGCTCGTGCTGTTCGTCGCCGAGTGCCTCACCCTGCTGAACATCGGCAACCTGCTCACCTTGCATGTCTTCCTCGGGATGCTGCTGCTGGGCCCGGTCGGCCTGAAGATCGGGTCCGCGCCCGCGACCTGGCCTGGAACAACTGCCTGCTGCTTTGGGCGGTACGCGACGATCCGATCGCGCGCGGGCTCGTCCAGGACACCCTGGCCGCCTCGACCGCGCTGGCCAGCCAGCTGTTGCTGGTAGCGGTGTGAGACCGTCCAGGCCTGGCGGTAGCTGCCTGCGAGGCCGGCGGCACCTCAGGGTGTGAGCAAGACCTTGCCGACGTTCTGCCGCTGCAGGAGCCTGCGGTGGGCGGCCGCTGCCTCGGTGAAGGGGTAGGACCCGTCGATGCGCGGCTTGATCTTGCCCTCGTCCCACAGCGACAGAACGGCCAGGAGTTCTTCGGAGAGGGCGGCGGCCTGTTCCCAGAGGCGGCCGACGTTGACGCCGCTGACTGTCCGGTTGCGGTTCATCAGCTGCAACGGCGTCAGCAGCGGGATGCCCAGCAGCTGGGAGGCGAGATGGACCGGGCGGCGCCCTGGGCGGCCATCACATCGGCAAAGCACAGGCCGGCCGCGCGGACGCGGATACGCACCTGGCCCGGGGCCGGGTCCGGCTCGGCCGTTTCCCGCACCTCCAGGGCCTCGGGCCCGCCGGGCCTGGTGATCCAGATCGCTCGCATGGCTATCCCTCCGCGCTACACCAGGCACACGGGCCGGTGGTATCCACGCCACCATCCTGCCAAGCCGGCCGCCGCGGGCGCGGCCCGCGGCGGCTCAGGAGGCGAGAATGCGGCCCAGCGTGCGCAGGGCCACCGGCAGACCGGTAGTGCTGACGGCCCCGAATCCGATGACCAGGCCCGATTGTGACGGGCAGGTGTAGAAGCAGTGGCTCAGGCCGGCGGTGACGATGCCGTGCCTGGCCGCGGCGTGCAGCACCCGCTTCTCGTCAAGCTCGCCGCGCAGCACGGCGGCGACGTGCAGCCCGGCGTGGGGGGCCTGGGCAGTGAGGTGGTCCGACAGCGGCCCGGACAGGGCCTGGGTGAGGACGTGGTGGCGCTCGGCGTAAACGCGCCTGCTGCGCCGGATGTGCTTGTCGAGCAGGCCATCGTTGATGAAGCCGGCCAGCGCGGTCTGCATCGCGATCGGCGGGTGCCAGTCGATGAGCTGCCTCAGCGCGGCGACCGGGTCGGCCAGCGGCTGAGGGACCACGGCGAAGCCGAGGCGCACCGACGGGGAAAACGTCTTGGAGAATGAGCCTACGTACACCACCCGGCCGTCCGCATCCAGTGCCTGCAAGGGTTCCAGCGGCCGGTCGACGTACCGGAATTCGGTGTCGTAATCGTCTTCGATGACCGCGGCATCGTGACGCTCGGCCCAGCGCAGGAGCGCCCGGCGCCGTGGCATCGACATCGTCACGCCCAGGGGATATTGATGCGAGGGCGTGACGTAGACGATGCGCGCCGAGGGCGGCAGCAGATCCACCACCAGGCCCTGGTCGTCGACGGGTACACCGACGACGTCCGCGGCGAGGGCCTCGAACAGGCGCCGGGCCGGCAGGTACCCCGGGTCCTCGACCGCGACGCAGTCGCCTGGCTCGATCAAGACCCGCGTGACCAGGTCGATGGCGTGCTGAGTGCCGCAGGTGATCACGACCGTGTCCTCGCTGGCTGTTACCGATCGCGACCGGGCGACCCAGGCGGCGACGGCCCGCCGCAGCCTGATCCTCCCGGCCGGGTCGCCGTACAGCGAATGCTCGGCGGTGACCGCAGCGGCGACCTGGCGGCGCCATGACGCGGCCGGGAACAATGCAGGGTCGGGCAGGCCGGGCCGGAGATCGAACCGGCAGCCGTAGGGGGGCGGCCGGAAGTGCGGAGACCAGCCCGCGAACCTGGGGCCCGGGCGAAGGGCGGCCGCCGGACCCGCCCGGTTGGGCACGGCCGGCGACGGCGATGCCACCACGCTGCCGCCGCCGGCGCGCCCCTCGGCGTAGCCCTCGGCCACCAGGCGGCCATACGCGGTGGTCACCGTGTGCCTGGACACTCCGAGCTCGCCGGCCAGCTGGCGGCTGGGGACGAGCTGATCTCCGGGCTTCAGCCGGCCCCCGGCAATTGCGCTGCGGAGCTGCTCGTACAGCTGCGCGGTCAATGGCCTGGCGGCTTCCGGGTCGAGGAACAGGTCCATCGTGCCGGTGTATCACGACTTGGTATGGCGAAACAACGCCATCTTGGATCTCGACGGCAGGCCATCTGCTTCATATGGTGCTCGTGTGCGGATCGGCCGAGATGCTCCCGCTGCGGGCCCCTGAAGGCCCGAGTAAAGCGTTCTCATCCGGCCGCCCGAGGCGGTTCACCGGCCTTCTTTCCACCGGGAAACGGCGGACGAGACAGCGGGGGCGCCGGTGAACCGGGCGGGCCTGGCCGCCCTCGGGCGGCAATCGCTCACCCCGGCCTCGGGGTCGTAGCGCGGGGGAAGGAGCACGGCGTGACTGAGGTACGCCAGCTACTCGGTGGCCTGTCGTTCGGCGAGTCGCTGCGCTGGCACCAGGACCGCCTGTGGCTGGCCGACTGGGGTGCCCAGGAGATCGTGGCCGTCGACAGCCGGGGCCGGCCAGAGGTGATGGCCCGGGTTGATTTCCCGGCGTTTCCGATGTGCATCGACTGGCTGCGCGACGGCCAGCTGCTGATCGTAGCCGCGCGCGACGGGCGATTGCTGCGCCAGGAGCCAGACGGGTCGCTGGTGACCCAGGCCGACCTGAGCGGCCTGGCCGAGCCCGGTCATCCCTGGAACGAGATCGTGGTGGACGGGCGGGGGAACGCCTACCTCAACAACCAGGGCTTCGATTTCCCCGGCGAGCAGTTCGCGCCAGGAACGATCGCCCTGCTCGCACCGGACGGGTCGGCCTGGCCGGTGGCCGGCGGGATCGCCTTCCCCAACGGCATGGCCATAACGCCCGACAACTCCACGCTGATCGTGGCCGAGTCCTACGGCCAGAAGCTGACGGCGTTCCAGATCGCCACCGACGGCAGCCTGTCACAACCGCGGCTGTGGGCCGACCTCGGCGACGGCGTGCCCGACGGCATCTGCCTCGACGCCGAGGGAGCCGTCTGGTACGCCGACGTTCCCAACCGGCAGTGCGTGCGGGTCCGCGAGGGAGGCCAGGTGCTGCAGACGATCCACCTGGACCGCGGCTGCTTCTCGTGCGCACTCGGCGGCCCAGACGGGACCACCCTGTTCATGGTGGCCACCCAGTGGCGCGGCACCGACCGCATGACCGACATGTCACGCACTGGCCAGCTGCTGACCGCTCAGGCGCCGGCCGCTGGCGCCGGCTGGCCCTGAGTCAGCGACGGCTCGGCGTAGCGGCGGTCATAGGGGCCCGGCCGTTCCGCGCGATGACCGCGGTCCAGATACACATCACCAGAGTGAGGGGTGCCGGTCCTTCCAGGGGCGGGCCCGCTCGAGCTGGGCGGACAGGGAGATCAGGGTCCCCTCGTCGCCCATGCGGCCGGCCAGCATCACGCCGATCGGCAGCCCCTCGGCGGTCCAGTGCAGCGGGACGTTCACGGCGGGCTGGCCGGAGACGTTGTAGACCGCGGTGAACGGGGTGAACCGCTTCTGCCGCTCGAAGTTCTCCGCCGGGTCGACCTCGTCGAACCAGCCGACCGGCCTCGGGGGCATGGCCAGCGTGGGGGTCAGGATGGCGTCGTAGACGTTCAGTGTGGCGAGCGCCGCCCGGGTGACGAACTGCAGGTAGCCCTGGGCGAAGAACAGCTCGGAGGCGGTGACGGCCTGTCCGCGCCCGCGCAGGTAGCTGGTCAGCGGCAGCAGCGTGTCCTGCTGCTCCGGCGCCAGCGGGACCAGCGTGGCGTAGGCGTACCAGAGGGCCTCGAAGAACGGGACGGTGTCGGGCCCGAGCGGCATGGAGATGTCCTCGACCTCGTGCCCCAGGCTGGCCAGCAGGGTGCTGGCCTCCTCATAGGCGGTGACGCAGTCCGGCTGAACGTCCGCGCCGGGCACGGGGTTCTGCAGGGTCCGGCCGATCTTGAGCCTGCCCGGCGGTCGGCGCGCGCAGCCGAGGAAGGACTCGCCGGGCGGCAGCGGCGGCTGGGTGTACGCGTCGCCGGGGAAGTTGCCTGACATCACGTCGAGCAGCAGCGCGGCGTCGGCCACGGTCCTGGCGATAGGACCATTTGTGCCGAAACCTGCGAGGTCGGGAACCAGCGGGCCTTCGGAGATCCGGCCGCGGGACGGCTTGATCCCGAACAGCCCGCACACGCTGGACGGGATGCGGATGGACCCGCCGCCATCGCTGCCCTGGGCGGCCGGGGCCAGGCCCGCCGCCACCGCGGCGGCTGCGCCGCCGCTCGACCCGCCCGCGGACCTGGACAGGTCCCACGGGGTCCTGGCGGGCGGCCCGATCTTGGTCTCGGTGTAGCACGGCAGCCCGAACTCGGGCGTGGCCGTCTTGCCGGTGATGACCACCCCGGCGTCCTTGAGCTTGGTCACGACGTAGTCGTCGGTGTCGGGTACGTAGTCCGCGTACGCCACCGAGCCGAGCGTCTGCCGTACGCCCGCGACCATGTTCAGGTCCTTGATCGGGATCGGCACGCCGGCCAGCAGTGGCAGGTCCGCCGGGTCGGCGGCCCGGGCGACGGCCTTCTCCGCCGCGAGCGCCTGCTCGGAGGCGAGCTCGGCGGTGACCGTATAGAAGGCACCCACCCGGTCGTTGCGCTCCTGCGTGCGGCGCAGATAATGATCGGCGACGGCGACCGGAGACAGCTCCCGCGCCCGGATAGCCGCCGCCAGCTCGATCATGGTGAGCTCGTGTATCTGGGTCATGATGGAGATGCTAAACCACCCCGGAGCCGGGACCTTCGCGTCTATCCCGGGATGAATAGCCTGCTATAAAACTACGTAACGCGGGCACAATCGCCCTAGACGATGTTATGCGCTGAGTCTTAAGGCAGTTACGCTAAGGTGGTAGGTGAATTACCGATGGCGTGGCCGAAGCTGAGAAACCGCAGGTCATCGACGTCGCAGACCGACGACCATAACGACGCGGCACCTGAGCCCACATCGAAAGCTCCCGCCCGCGAGCCGGCCCCGTGGCCGCAGCAGGCCTGGACCCGTGATCCGGAGGGCAGCGGCGCGGCAGCGCCTAGCCAGGCTCCGTCCGACGCCCCAGAGACGGCGCCGGACGCCGCCGACGTGCGGTTCTGGAGCTGGGCGAAGCCGGCCGAGTCCGGCGGTGCCGACGACCCGGCGGACGCACTGCCGCCGGACCGCCCGGAGTACCCGGACGGGCCCGATCCCGAGTACCGCAGCGGCACCCCGACCGCGGATGCCGGTGATTGGCCCGAGGCACGGCGGGCACCCGTGGTCACCCCGGTCGAGGGCGCCGACGAGGAGCGGGAAGGCATCGGCCAGCACCTGGGTAACCTGGCGCACCTGTCCGCCGACCCGCGGATGCGCGCCTGGCAGCGCCGGGCCATCATCGCCATCGTCGTCGGGGTGGCGTTCGGCTTCCTGCTCAAGGACTGGCGCTGGGGGCTGACCTTTGCCGTGCTGGCCGCGATCGCCGACACCATCTACCGGTCCAGGACAGTGTTCAGCGGCCCGGACGGAGCCCGTCTGACCGCCGCCCAGCGGCGTACCGTGCGCCAGCTGGCCAAGATGGAACGCAAGGGCTACCGGGCCCTGCACTGCGTTCGGATCCCGAACAGCGACGATCAGGTCGACCACGTGGTGATCGGCCCGGCGGGAGTGTTCGCGATCGACTCACTGACCTGGGACAAGCGGACACCGGTGCGGACGAGCAGCCACCGGCAGCTGTGGCACGGATCGACCGACATGAAGGACCGGCTCGAGCACTCCCGCTGGGAGTCCGAGCAGGTCGCGGACGTGCTGTCCGGCGCACTTGACCGCCCGGTCAGCGTCCGGCCGGCGATGGCCGTGTACGGGCCGAAGATCCCGTGGCAGGTGGCGACGATCAGGGACGTCGACACGTTCAGCGGGCCGTCGCTGCGCACGTACCTGAAGGACCGGGCCCGGAAGGTCAAGGGGCAGCGGCTGTCCCGCAGCGAGGTCGAGCGCATCGACAAGGCCGCCCACGTGGCGCTCATGCACGACGCCGCGAGTTGACCTGCTGACGGTCCGGCCTGCGGTCCTGTGAGCGGACCTGCTAGCCGACGCGCGTCCCGGTAGGCTGGCTTTCCTACTCAGCTCTTGCCCTCCAGCTAAGGGGAGATTATTATGCCGCCGCTTCGGTCCCGGACGGTCACGCACGGCAGGAACATGGCGGGCGCCCGTGCCCTGCTCCGCGCCACCGGGGTAGCCAGGGAAGACATCGGCAAGCCGATCATCGCGGTGGCCAACAGCTTTACCGAGTTCGTCCCGGGGCACGTGCATCTGCGCGAGGTCGGCCAGGTGGTGGCCGACGCCATCCGCGCCGCCGGCGCGGTGCCGCGTGAGTTCAACACGATCGCGGTCGACGACGGGATCGCCATGGGGCACGGCGGGATGCTGTATTCGCTGCCGAGCCGGGAGCTGATCGCCGACTCGGTGGAGTTCATGGTGAACGCGCACTGCGCGGACGCCATGATCTGCATCTCGAACTGCGACAAGATCACGCCAGGCATGCTGATCGCCACCATGCGGCTGAACATCCCCACCGTGTTCGTGTCCGGCGGTCCGATGGAGGCCGGGGCGGCCCCGGGCCTGGCCGGCGGTGCGGGTCCGTTGGGAGGCCAGGCGCGCAAGCTGGACCTGATCGACCCCATGGTGGCCTCGGCGGATCCCTCTGTGTCCGACGAGCAGCTGCTGGCCATGGAGGAATCGGCCTGTCCGACCTGCGGTTCCTGCTCGGGCATGTTCACCGCGAACTCGATGAACTGCCTGACCGAGGCGATCGGCCTGGCCTTGCCGGGCAACGGGAGCACGCTGGCCACCCACTCGGCCCGGCGCGGGCTGTTCGAGCGGGCGGGCCGGGTGATCGCGGAGATCACCCGGCAGTACTACGCCGACGGGGATTCCTCGGTGCTGCCGCGGGCGATCGCCAGCCGGGACGCGTTCGAGAACGCGATGGCGCTGGATGTGGCGATGGGCGGGTCCACCAACACGATCCTGCATCTGCTGGCCGCGGCGCACGAGGCCGGGGTCGGCTTCGGGCTGAAGGAGATCGACGAGCTCTCCCGCCGGGTGCCGTGCCTGTGCAAGGTCGCGCCGAGCAGCGCCTACCACCTGGAAGACGTGCACCGGGCGGGCGGCATCCCGACGATCCTCGGTGAGCTGGACCGGGCCGGGCTGCTCAACCGGGGCGTGCGCACTGTGCACAGCGCGTCGCTGCGGGAGTTCCTTGACGCCTGGGACCTGAGGTCTGCGGCCGTGAGCCCTGAGGCGGTGGAGCTGTACCACGGCGCGCCCGGCGGGGTGCGCACCACCCGGCCGTACTCTCAGTCGGCCCGCTGGGACACGCTGGATACCGACCGGGTCTCCGGCTGCATCCGGGATGTCGAGCACGCCTACTCCGCCGATGGCGGCCTGGCCGTGCTGTACGGGAACCTCGCCCCCGACGGCGCGATCATCAAGACCGCCGGGGTGCCCGAGGGGCTGTGGCAGTTCTCCGGTCCCGCGGTGGTGTTCGAGAGCCAGGAGGACGCGGTGGCGGGCATCCTGGCCGGCGCGGTCAAGCCGGGTGACGTGGTGATCATCCGCTACGAAGGCCCGCGCGGCGGTCCCGGCATGCAGGAGATGCTGTATCCGACCAGCTTCCTGAAGGGCAAGGGACTCGGCCGGGCCTGTGCCCTGATCACTGACGGGCGGTTCTCGGGCGGGACTTCGGGCCTGTCGGTGTGCCATGCCGCGCCGGAGGCAGCGGCGGGCGGGGCGATCGCGCTGGCCGAGCCGGGCGACACAGTGGTGATCGACATCCCGCGCCGGGAGCTTCGGCTGGAGGTGAGCGAGGGGGAGCTCGCCTCGCGCCGCGATCGCGTGCTGGCCACGCTCGGGTCGTACCGGCCGGCCGGCCGGCTGCGGCCGGTCAGCGCGGCCCTGCAGGTCTATGCGGCGATGGCCACCTCGGCTGCGACCGGCGCGGCCCGCGATATCACGCTGATCGCCCACCGGGACACGTGAGCCAGGCCGGGCCGGATGCGCCCGGCGCGGCGCGGGGCGGAGGCTTCGTACGCCCGGCGCGCGAGGCCGACGCCGCCAGCCTGGCCCGGGTACAGGTGGCGAGCTGGCGGTGCGGGTACGCCGGGATCATCCCGGACGCGCTGCTGGCCGAACTGACCGGCGATGAGGCCGAGACGGCGTGGCGGGATCGGTGGCGGGAGGCGATCGGCAACCCGCCGACCAGCAGGCACCGGGTGCTGGTCGCGATCGAGCCAGCCCCGCCGCGCGCGGTAGTCGGTTTCGTCTCCGCAGGCCCGGCCACCGACGCCGACCGCTGGCCCGGCACCGACGGCGAACTGTACGAGCTGCGCGTCGCGCCGGGACAGGCCGGGCACGGGCACGGCAGCAGGCTGCTGCACGCGGCCGCGGACACGCTTGCGCAAGATGGCTTCCACACCGTGGCCATGTGGGTGCTGGCCGCGGATTCGGCGCTGCGGCAGTTCCTCGAATCGGCAGGCTGGGCCGCCGACGGCGCCCGGAGCGAACTGGACGTGGGGGCCGTGGTCCCGGCCCTGCGCCTGCACACGAGGATCGGCGAGTAACAGCCCTCCCGGCGGTCACGGCTAGGATCTGGGGGTGGCTGATGCTCGGGAATGGCTGGCCGGGACGCGGCCCAGGACGCTGCCCGCGGCCGTGGTGCCGGTCCTGATCGGCTCGGGAGTCGCGGCCGGTTACGACCTGTTCTCCTGGTGGCGGGCGGCCCTGGCGCTGGTGGTCGCGCTCGCGCTTCAGATCGGGGTCAACTACGCCAACGACTACAGCGACGGCGTGCGCGGCTCCGATGCCCAGCGGGTCGGGCCGATCCGGCTGGTCGCTGCGGGCCTCGCACCGCCCCGGCAGGTCATGGGAGCCGCGTTCGGGTGCTTCGGCGCGGCCGGCGCAGCCGGGCTGGCGCTGGCCGCCGTGACGTCCTGGTGGCTGGTGGCCGTGGGGGTGGCGTGCATCGCCGCAGCCTGGTTCTATACCGGCGGCCCGCGGCCTTACGGGTATCACGGCCTGGGCGAGGCCTTCGTATTCGTCTTCTTCGGCGTGGTGGCGGTGACCGGCACCGCTTACGTGCAGATGTCCCGGCTCAGCTGGCTGGCGCTGGCCGCCTCGGTGCCGGCCGGGCTGCTGGCCTGCGCGCTGCTGATGGTCAACAACCTGCGTGACATCCGCACCGACACGGAGGCGGGCAAGCGGACGCTGGCCGTCGCGCTCGGTGACGCGCGGAGCCGGATGGCGTACGTGCTGGCGTTGCTGTTGCCGTTCTGCGTCGCAGGACTGCTGGCCTTCTACCGGCCGTTCACCCTGATCACCGTGGTGACGCTGCCGCTGGCGCGGATCCCGATCCGGTCCGTCCGCGCCGGCGCGTCGGGCCCGGCCCTGATCAGGACGCTCGGGCAGACCGGGCGGCTTCAGCTGGCGTTCGGGATCGCCTTCACGATCGGCCTGGCCATCCACGTCTGAGCCCTGAGCGTGCCTGCGCACCTCGCAGCGGCTGGCCGTCGCCTAGCGGCCAGATCGGCCGTCCGGTCCGGATCGGCTGGAAACCACGGGCCGGATTAGCGGTTCTGCGTATGGTTCGGGGCCTGACGAGAGACACTTGATGGGATAATGCGCGGTATCAGCGACATCGCAGCTGCTGGCGCGGTAGCCTGCCCCGTAATCCCAGCTGATGAGGTAGGGGCACAGGGCGGGGCCTGAGCCTAGGCGTGTCCAACGGGAAGGTGCCCAGTTGCAAGCGCGGGGAATGTGGTCCGCCGGCCAAGGCGACGATAAGGAACGGTTCCTGGCCGACCTTCGCGCGCTGCGCGACACGGCCGCGCTGGGGTATGAGGAACTCGCGGCCCGGGCGCACTACCCGAGCGACGTCATCAAGGAGGCAGAGCACGGGCCGTCCCTGCCCGGCCTGCCCATCCTGACCGCGTACGTCCGGGCCTGCGAGGGCGACGTGCCGGAGTGGGAGGAACGGTGGCGGCGCCTCTGTGTGGAGGTGCGGGTCGACCCAGGCCTTCCGGTCAGGCCCGCCGGGGCCAGCCCGGCCGCGGTCGCCGGGGCACGTGCGGGCGTCGGCGTCGCGCCGCCAGACGCGTACGACCCCGAGCGGATACGGGCCGCGTTGCGCGGTGCGGCCGTGCGGACCGACAAGGTTGGCGCCGCACGGAAGAGCGACACGAGCTGGGATGCCGCTTCCGATCAGGGCAGCACGGCAGCCAACGGGAACCGTCAGACGTGGCGGCAAGGCGATCGGCTACCCGGGGCCGCGGTTACCGGCACGCCGGACCCCGGCGTGGCCGCCGAGGCCCTCCGGCGGGACCCGTTTTCCTCATCCTGGCCGCACGACAGCCAGCCGATTCCGCCCGTGCCAGATACCGGACTCGGGCGGCAGCACCGAGCGGGCGACGGCATGTCAGCGGAGGATGCCGGGCAGGCGCCGCCGGGCTTGAGGGATTTCTGGACCCCCGCGAAGGCCACCGCCCCGCCGGCCGACGCGAAGCAGCCAAGTGTGCAGCAGCCAAGTATGCAGCAGCCAAGTATGCAGCAGCCAAGTATGCAGCAGCCAAGTATGCAGCAGCCGGCTGAGGAGCCGGCCACGGCGGGAACCTCCTGGTCGGCATTCACCCCGTCGTCGCCGAAGGTCGCGGGCGAACCGGCCCACCGGCAGGCGCCCGATTCCCCGCAACGCGCCGAGCCCATCGTCGCCGAGGTGGCCGCTCTTGCGCCATCGCAGACATCGGCTGAGCCCGCGGTCCCGCCGCCGTCGCCCGCCCCGCCGGGCGAGTCCCGTCGGGACCGGTATTATCCGCTCCGGCTGCTGGCGGTCATCGTGGTGGCCGCGCTCATCGGCAGCGTCCTGGTGCTGCTGCTCAGGTAGCTAGCCGGCGACCTCCCCGTTGGCGGAGGGCATGTCGGATTCCGGCGGGGCGGGAACCTGCACCGTGTCGTCGTGTCCGGCCTCGGCAGGACTCCCGCTACCGAGCGGATCGGCAGCACCGAGCGGATCGGCGAGGCTCGTCCCCGGCACGGTACCGGCGAGCATGGCCTCGAGCCCGGGAGGTGGGGTACTGCCGACCGGAGTCGCGCCAGCCGCGGGCGAGGCGTCCAGCGCGGGGACGCTGTCGGGGGCCTGCACCGCCGGCTCGCTCCGGGGCTTACTCCTGGCATCCTTGGCCGGGCGGGGCTCGGCACCGCCGGCGGGTGCCGCGTCCGCGCCGCCGAAGGCGCTGGCGATGGACCTCATCGCGGTCGTCACCTCGCTCGGAATGACCCAGAACGTGTTGCCGGGCCCCTGAGCGAGCTGCGGCAGCACCTGCAGGTACTGGTACGCGAGCAGCTTGGGGTCGGGGTCGTTGTCGTGCACGGCCTGGAAGACGGCGGCGATGGCCTGCGCCTGGCCCTCGGCGCGCAGGATCGCGCTCTGCTTGGCGCCTTCCGCGCTCAGGATGGCGCCCTGCTTCTCGCCCTCGGCGGTGAGGATCTTGGACTGCCTGACGCCCTCGGCGGTCAGGATCGCGGCGCGCTTCTCCCGCTCCGCGCGCATCTGCTTCTCCATCGCCTCCTTGACCGACTGGGGCGGGTCGATGGCCTTGATCTCCACCCGGGTGACCCGGATGCCCCACTTGCCCGACGCGTCGTCGAGCACGCCGCGGAGCATGGTGTTGATGTGGTCGCGCGAGGTCAGGGTCTTCTCCAGGTCCATCGACCCGATCACGCTGCGCAGCATCGTGGCGGTGATCTGCTCGATGGCCTGGATGTAGTTGACGATCTCGTAGTCGGCGGCGCGCGGGTCGGTGACCTGGAAGAACAGCACGGTGTCGATGAGCACGACCAGGTTGTCCGCGGTGATCACCGGCGCGCCGCGGAAGGAGACCACCTGCTCGCGCAGGTCGATCTCCTTCTTCACCCGGTCGATCATCGGGATGATGAAGTTCATGCCGGGCTCGAGCGTCTTGCGGTAACGGCCGAACCGCTCCACGTTGCGGGCGCGGGCCTGCGGCACGATCCGCACCGAACGGATCACCACGATAAGGACGAGCAGCACGACTACGGCTGCGATGATGGGCTCTGCCAAGGTCATGGCTTACTCCCTGGGATAGACAAGGGCGGTGGCCCCTTTGATCTGCATCACGTCGACCTTGGCCCCCACCGGGATCGCCGGCGAGTCGTCGACGTACGTACGCGAGGACCACTCCTCGCCGTCGATGCGAATCCGTCCGCCGTGGTCGGTGACCGCCTCCAGCACGACTGCCGTGCGGCCGACGAGGGCGGCGGTTCCGGTCCGCAGCTGCGGCGGCTGCTTGAGGTGCCGGAGCGCGATCGGGCGGACGAAGACAAGCCCGGCGCCGGCCGCGACGGCAAACGCGGCGAGCTGCAGGGCGAAGCTGAGATCGAACGCCCCGACCACCGCCGCGACCACGGCCGCCACCGCGATGAGGCCGAGGGCGAGCGTCGTGGTGAGGAGTTCGGCAACGCCGAGCACCGCCGCCACGATCAGCCAGACGATCCAGGACTCCATGGCCGCTCCGGTGAATGCTTCTATGTCGAGGGTATCCCCCGCCGACTGCCGTTCCTATCATGACGCGAGCCGCGGGCAGATGCGGCATTTGATACACGGAGCCATCTGGGCAATACCCCCCGATTATGTGCAATTGATGACAATTGGCCGTCTGGGTCCTGCGGTGGTTTTGCGCCGACCTACACTCGTCGGATAGGGCAGTTGTCCCGCGGCTCGGCTGGACAATACGTCCAGGAGGTACCTGGTGGAACGTGGCGACGCCGGCCCGGGTCGCGATGCGTACGGCCTGCGCGGCCGACGGCGCCTGGCTGAACGCCGTGCGTATCGCTCGGGAAGGGGCGCCGAGGGACCGGCCGCACGGGGAACGAACGGGGAGAACGCGCCGGGTAACGACGAGGACGACGAGTACTACGGTCAGCTGCTGCGGCGACCTGGTGATCTGCCGCCTTACCCGCGCCAGCCGAGCCGACCGCGCATGCGTCAGCCGGGCCGCTTCCCGCCGCCCGCAGGCACCTACCCGCCCAACGGAAGCCCAGGCGGCTACCCCCCGAACGTAAACCCGGCCGACCGCTACACCCGGAGAAGCAATCCGGCTGACCGCTACCCTCCGACCGGCAACGCCGCGGCCGGCGGCCCCGTGACCGGCGGCCCCGTGACCGGCGGCCCCGTGACCGGCGGCCCCGTGACCGGCGGCCCCGTGAGCGGCGGCCCCGTGAGCGGCGGCCCCGTGAGCGGCGCCAGATACGGCGGCGCGGTGAGCGGCGGGCTGCGACCCGGGCGGAACGGACGCTGGCTTCCTCCCGCCGCCGACCGGCCTTATCGCCCTCCGGCACCCGGCTCCGCAGGCGGAACGCAGGGACGACGCGGACCGGCTCAAGGTCCGCCCGGCGGAATGCGGGCCAGGCCGGCCGGGCCCGCCGCGCCTGGTGCTGTGCCCGGTCCGGGGGGTACGCAGGCTTACGACGGCACGTCCGAGTCGCGGCGGGAGACAGCCGTTCCTGACGAGCGCCCGGTCGGCGCGGTGCAAGCGGTGGCCAGCATTGCGCCGGACGGCCTGGAATCCTTCGCCCGGGACCTGCGTGCGCTGCGATCCAGGGCCGAGCTCGACTACCCCGAGCTGGCCGAACTCTCGCACTACACCATGAAGACCCTCGCCTCGGCGGCGGGCGGACTCAGGCTGCCCACGCTTCCGGTGGCCGTGGCCTACGTGCGCGCCTGCGGCGGGAACGTCGCAGAGTGGGAGGATCGCTGGCAGAAGCTGGCCGAGAAGATCACCGCCGATGGGGTGAAGAAGCGCCGGAGTGAGGACGAGGAGCAGCAGGCTCCACCAGAGCCCGCGGACGCGGCGGGCCTCGCGGTACCGCCCGCCCTGCCCGCGGCTCCTGATCCGGAACCCGGGCCCGGCGAGGTCTACGTCATCACCTCGGCCCCACCGCGCCAGCCGGGCTGGCCAGGGGGCCAGGCACCCGGCTAGGCCCGGCCGTCCGGGGATTCGGGGTTCGCGAGGGTTGGGGGTTCGGGGCCCGGGTTCGCGAGGGTTGAGGGTCGGGGCCCGGGTTCGCGAGGGTTGAGGGTCGGGGCCCGGGGGTTCGGGGGTTGGGGGGTCCGCGGGGGGTCTGCGGGGGGTGTCCCCCCGCGAGTGTCGCAATACGGCACAATGGGCAACGTGCTGCCGCCGGACAACCACGTGCACAGCGAGTGGTCGTGGGACGCGCCGACCGCAGCCTCCATGAGGCTCAGCTGCGAGCAGGCGCTGGCGGCCGGGATACCCGCCGTGGCCTTCACCGACCACCTGGACTTCACCGTCCCGGTCGACGGGGACCGGATCGGCGCGGAGAACATCCAGCCGCGACCGTACGCCTGGATGCACTCGCTTGACGTCGCCGGCTACCTGGCGGCCGTGCAGGAATGCCGCCAGCGCTACCCGGATCTGCGGATCCTGTCGGGGGCCGAGATCGGCGAGGCTCACCTGTGGGGGGCCAGCGCGGCGGCCGTGGTCGCCGCGGCCGGCTTTGAACGGGTACTGGGCTCGCTGCACGCGGTCCCGTTCCGCGGGCGGCTCACGGCCGCCGACGAACTGTACCGGCAGATGCCGGCCGACGACGTGATGCGCAGGTACCTGACCGAGATAGTCCGGCTGGTCGAGGGCAGCGACATCTTCCAGGTACTGGCGCACCTGGACTTCCCCCGGCGGATGTGGCCACGGGACGCGGAACCGTACACCGAGCGGGCCTTCGAGGAGGAGTACCGGGCTGTGCTGCGGGCACTGGCGGCCGGTGACCGGGTCCTCGAGGTGAACACGAAGAGCCCGCTGGTTTCGGCCGAGTTGGTGCGCTGGTGGCGGGCGGCAGGCGGCAGGGCGGTGTCGTTCGGGAGTGACGCGCACCAGCCATGGCGAGTCGGCGCCAGGTTCAAGCTGGCGGTCGACGTGGTCGAAGCGGCCGGCTTCCGGGCCGGGCGCGATCGGTTCGACTTCTGGCGGATCTAGCGGGACACTCCGGACGGGGCTGGTTGTCGGCGGCGGCTCCAGACGCCCGAGCGCCGGAACGAGGTCCAGGCCGCCGCCGACCGCTTTCAGGTCCAGGTATCGCCGAAGCGGGCGATGATGTCGTCCCAGCTCTCATCGCCTGGACGGCGCTTGGTAAGATCCGTGTCCTGGTCATCCAGGGCGGGTCGGGGCTGAGGGATGGACCGGCTCTGGCAATGGACGGCGAAGCGTAGCTCTGCGTAGTAGGTCTCGCGGTTCCGTAGTTCGGGGCGGGCTTCGGCGGGCGGCGTGCGCCCGGTGCCGTCGGTCTGGAAGGGGAGTCCGGCGCCGGAGTCGCCGGCGCCGCTCGCCGGTTGGCCTTCGCCTGAATAGTTGCTGGCCAAGACGCACACCTCGAATACGATTCTGATCTGAGCACTTTAGGGTCGATACCCCGCCAGCCCGGGCGGCCCGAGGGCGGGGCATCGCCTCATCTCCGGTTAAACACGATATGAAGTCATTTCGTTACCATCTGTAGTGTAACAGTAGGTACTGAGTCAGATGCAATGGGTAATCGGGTAATAGTTACCTATCTCGCAGGTAACTATCGTGAGACTCAAGAGAGGACGGGGGCGCTAGAGACCAATGCGAACACGAACTGTTACAGGTGGCCGGTACCACGGGCCGTTAGGTAGAAAACTGTCATTTAGCGTGGTTGCTGTCCGCGCATGAGGTCGCCGATGAGACCCCCGACGGCGCCGGCCTGGGCGGCCTGCGGATCGGCCTGCCGGCCCAGATAAGGCTCGAGCGCGTGGGCCAGGACGGGCAGCGGCATCGACTGCAGCCAGATCTGGCCCGGGCCGGTCAGCGCGACCAGGAAGTAGCCGTCGCCGCCGAACGCGATGTTGGCAATGCCGGGCACCCGGCTCATGCTGAACTGCACGCTGCCCTCGAACATGCCCACGTGCCCGGGGTGCACCATCAGCGTCTGGCCCGGGGCCAGCGTGTAGTGCACCAGCTCGCCGGACAGCTCGATCCAGGCGCGGCCCTGGCCTTCGAGCTTCTGCAGGATGAACCCGTCCCCGCCCCACAGGCCGCCGCGGAAGGTCTGCTGCAGCCCGATGCTCGGCGTGATGCCGGGCGTGCCGCACAGCCAGCCGTGACGGTGCACGAACATCGCCTGGCCGGGCGTGATGTCGGTCGGAATGATGTGGCCGGGCAGCTTGGCCGCGAACGTCACCATGCCGGTGCCCGCCGTCGCCTCGTAGTGGGTGAGGAACAGGCCGCCGCCGCCCAGCACGCGCTTCAGGCCCTGCATGAGGTGGCCATGGCCTTGCGGGTCTCCGCCGCTCATGTGCTGAGACATCTGGACGTTCGGGGACATCCAGGACAACTCGCCGTGGGTGGAGACCACCTGCTCGCCCTGCTCCAGGGTGACCTCGAGGACTGGCATGGTGGTGCCTTTGATTTCGGCCTGCATGACCGCTCCTGTCGGGCTGGGGTGCGCTGCGGCTGCCGCCACGAGCCTACCGGTCGTTCCCGGGCCACCCGCGCCTGAGGGTGGATGTCCGATTTCCGCTAGTAGCAGTCGGCGGCGGCTGGCATTGTGGAGGGCGTGAGCACTTTCGCGATGACGCCGGCCGGCGAGCGAGCGCCCCTCGCCGGTCAACCCGGGGGCCTGCCGGGGATGGACGACGACCAGCGGTACCAGGCGGCGGTGAGCAAGGATCCGCGCTTCGACGGCGTGTTCTTCATCGCCGTGACCTCCACGGGCATCTACTGCCGCCCGTCGTGCCCGGCGATCACGCCCAAGCGCGAGAACATGCGGTTCTACCGCAGCGCGGCCGCGGCCCAGGACGCGGGGTTCCGCGCTTGCAAGCGGTGCCGCCCGGATGCCTCCCCCGGCTCGCCGGAATGGAATATCAGGGCCGATGTCGTGGGGCGCGCGATGCGACTGATCGCTGATGGCGTGGTCGACCGTGACGGCGTGCAGGGACTGGCCAGCCGGCTCGGTTATGAGCAGCGGCAGGTGCGCAGGCTGGTCACCGCCGAGCTCGGCGCGGGGCCGCTAGCCATCGCCCGGGCGCAGCGGGCCCAGACGGCCCGGGTGCTGACCGAGACCACGACGCTGCCGCTGTCTGAGATCGCGTTCGCGGCCGGATTCACCAGCATCAGGCAGTTCAACGCGACCATTGCTGAGGTCTTCGCGGTGACACCGACCCAGTTGCGCGAGGCGCGCGGGAAGCGGGCGGCCGGGCCGCGAGCGCGGCGCGGCGCCCGGCGGGCGGTCCTGGGCCTGTCCGGGGGGCGGGACCTGTCGGACCCCGCGGCTCCCGGCCTGATCAGGCTGCGGCTGCCGTACCGGCCGCCGATCGACCTGGACAGGATGTTCGGGTTCCTGGGCGCCCGGGCGATCCCCGGCGTGGAATCAGTGGACGGCGGCCGCTACCGGCGGACCCTGCGGCTGGCTTACGGGACCGGGATCTTGTCCATCGGCCCGGCCGCGAGCTCGGGCGGCGACCCCGGCTATGTCGAGTGCGAGCTGCAGCTCGAGGACCTGCGCGACCTCACGGCCGCGGTTCAGCGCTGCCGTCGCCTGCTCGACCTGGACGCCGATCCCGAGGCGGTCACCGGGTACCTGGGCGCCTCGGGGCCGGTCCTGGGGCCGCTGGCCTTGGCCAGCCCGGGGCGGCGCGTGCCTGGCCATGTTGACGGCGCGGAGCTGGCGCTGCGGGCCGTGCTCGGCCAGCAGGTATCGGTGGCCGCGGCACGGCGCCTCGGGGAACGGCTGGTGGCCGCCTACGGCAAGCCGCTCGAGCGGCCCGAGGGCCCGCTGACCCACTGCTTCCCCACCGCGGAGACCCTGGCCGCGGCCGATCCGGCCGCGCTGCCGATGCCGCGGGCCCGCGCCGCCGCGCTGACCGGGCTGGCCGCGGCGCTCGCGTCCGGCGAGCTGTCGCTGGATCCCGGCGCGGAACGGGACCGAGCCGAGGCGCGGCTGCTCGCGATGCCCGGCATCGGGCCGTGGACCGCCTGCTACATCAGGATGCGCGCGCTGTCCGATCCCGACGCGTTCCTGCCTTCTGACGTGGGGGTGCGGGAAGCGCTCGGGCGCCTGGGAGCACTGTCGACCGGGCCGCACGGGTCCGGCTCGGCCTCGCGGGCCCGCTCGTGGCGGGAGGCGGCGGAGCTGGCCGGGAGCTGGCGGCCGTGGCGCTCCTACGCCGTCCAGCACCTGTGGGCCTACCTGGAACAGAAAGAGGATCCGTCATGACAAGCCCGTTCGTGGCGCCGGACACCGATGCCCCGCGTCTTTCACATACCGTCGGCTCCCCCATCGGCGCTCTGCTGCTGACCGGCGACGGGCACGCGCTGACGGGCCTTTACATGCTGGATGGCCGACGACACCAGGGCCGGGCCGGTCAGGATCCTTGGGACCAGGCCGGTCTCACCCCGAGCCCGGCGCCGTTCGGCGAGGTCGCGGCGCAGCTCGAGGCGTACTTCGCCGGTGAGCTCAAGGAATTCACCGTGCCGCTGGCACCGAGCGGGACCGCGTTCCAGCTGGAGGTGTGGACCGAGCTGACCAACATCCCTTACGGGAGCACGGTCAGCTACGGGGACATCGCCCGTGCGCTGGGCAAGAGGCCGGTCGCGGCGCGCGCGGTGGGCCTGGCCAACGGGGCCAACCCGATCTCGGTCATCGTGCCCTGCCACCGGGTGATCGGCAGCGACGGCAGCCTGACCGGATACGGCGGCGGCCTGGAACGCAAGGAACTGTTGCTGCGCCTGGAGGGGGCGGCTCCGACCAGGCTGTGGTGAGAAGGCCCCGTGACCTGGCCGGCATGTGGCCCCGGCGGCGCATGGCCCGAGCGGCGCATGGCCCGAGCGGCTCACGGTGAGGGCGGGTCGGGTGAACGGGATAGCGTAGGCCCGTGCTTGCCCTGTTGCTGCTGGCCGTCGCGCTGGGCCTGTCCAACTTCGCCGCGGCGATCGGCATCGGCGTCCGCGGGGTCCGCCGCAGGACCATGGTGCGGATCGCGGTGGTGTTCGGCGTGTTCGAGGCGGGCATGCCGGTCCTGGGGTTCGCCCTCGGTCGAGGCCTGGCGGCGGGCCTGGGCCGGGCGGATCACTGGCTGGGCGGGGCGACGCTGATCGCGGTCGGCGTGATCAGCCTGATCGCGGATCGGCCGGGCGCGGTACCAAAGCGGGCCGGGACCGGGCGGATGGCGGGGCGGGCTGGGGCCGGGGAGCGGCCCTGGCGGACCGGGCGGATGGCGGGGCGGGCTGGGGCCGGGGAGCGGCCCTGGCGGACCGGGCGGATGGCGGGGCGGGCTGGGGCCGGGGAGCGGCCCTGGCGGACCGGGCAGGTGGCGGCAAGCGGGCTAGCGCTGAGTGCCGACAACCTCGCGGCCGGTTTCGCCCTCGGCGCCTACCACATCGGGCTAGCGGTAGCCGCCTTGATCTTCGGCATCATGAGCGTGGCCATGTCGCTGGCCGGCCTCGAACTGGGCGCGAAGATCGGAGCCACCGCGGGCGACCGGAGTGAGCTGGTGGCGAGCGTCCTGCTCATCGCGGTAGGGGTGGCCATCGCGGCGGGCGTGCTCTGAGACGCACCGTGCTCTGAGACACACACCTGGAACCGCGGCGGGAACGGATGCGGCCCGGGGCGCGTCAAACCGGCATGATGTCGCGACGACAGGTACGCCGCGGGCTGGCGGTGGCGGCCGGGTGGGGTTTGCTAGGTGCGGTGCTGGCCGGATGCGGCTCGGTGGCGGCCTCGACCCCGGCCGGAACAGCCGGGACGGCCGCCGCGGCGGCGGCTTCGGCGCCGGCTTCGGCGACGGTGCCCGCGGTCGGATGCGTCAGCGTGAACCAGGCGACCATGGTCACCATCAGCCGGCTCACGCACCTGGTGCTACCGCGGACAAACGCCGCGCTCCTGGTCACCAACCGCGAGCCTGCGCTGGTGCGCGCGCTGTTCCGGGACTTCTGCGACGCGGTCACCCACCCTGTAACCCCGGCCGCGATGCTGCACTGCCCGGCCGACTTCGGGACCGATTACGCGGGCGTGTTCTACGACGGCAACCGGGTGCTGGCCAGGTACACCTATGCCGCCAGCGGGTGCCAGCGGGTGGGCGTCATGGTGGGGAGCACGATCCAGTCCACGCTGGTGGCCGGGCGGGCGGCCGCCGCCGCGCCGCATCTCGCGAGCGATTGGTCCGCGGTGCTTGACGCGGCCAAGCCCGCCGGGGTGTCAACGCCGGCGCAGGTCAACCCGGCGGGGCCCAACAAGCCGGCTTAACGCTACGCCGCCGCGGGGCTGCTGCCTGGACTGTTGCGGCCTGTATTACGGCAGGTTGCCTGACTCGTCGAGGTCGAACTCGCCGTCTTTGACCCCGAGCACGAAGGCTGCCCATTCGGCCTCGGTGAAGTACAGCTTGTCGCCGTCGGGTTCGGCCGCGTCATACATCACGTACAGCCTGGCCTCGCCGGCCTTGTGCGGGGCGACCGATGTGTCGGTGGTGACATAGAACTCGACCCGGCTCTCCTCGGCCTCAGGCGCGTCGTCACCCGGTGTGTGCATGGGCTCAGGCTACCGGTACGGCGACGTCCCGCGGGTACGGCCCGATAAGGTCGTGTCCGTGCCCGACCCCGCCAGGACCGACACTGACCCTGTGCCCCGCCCGCAGGCGGCCGCGGACTCCGCCGCGCGGTGGTACGCCGGGCTGCCGACCATGTTCGGCGCCGCGGCCGCGCTGTTCACCAACCGGGCCGGCCAGGTCCTGCTGGTTAAGCCGAACTACCGCAACCACTGGTCGCTCCCGGGCGGCATCCTCGAGCACGGTGAACCGCCGCATGTGGGCTGCCGCCGCGAGGTCGCCGAGGAAACCGGCATCGACGTCACCCCGGCGCTGCTGCTGGTCATCGACTGGGCGCCACCCGAGGGTGACCGGCCCAAGCCGATCGTGCACTTCATCTTCGACGGCGGCGTGCTTGACGATGGGGCCCGGATCCGGCTGCAGGCCGACGAACTCGACGACTACCGGTTCGTCGATCCCGGTGACCTGGACAGCTACCTGCCGTCGTTCTTGTCCGCACGGGTGTCGGCCGGGCTACGCGGGCGGGCCGACGGCGCGACGGTGTACCTTCCGCGGCCGTTAGCCGCGCGGATGCGGGCCGGCGGCCTAGAACGGGTCGCCTTCGGTAATGCGCACGCCGAGCGGTACCAGCGAGATCGGGATGATCTTGAAGTTGGCCAGGCCGAGCGGGATGCCGATGATGGTCAGGCACAGCGTCACGCCGGCGATCAGATGAGCGAGCGCGAGCTCCCAGCCGAGGAGAATGACCCAGATGATGTTGCCGATCAGCGAACCGATCCCGGCGTCGCGGCGCCACTGGATGTTCCGCCCGAACGGCCACAGCACGTAATTGCCGATGCGCCACGCGGCGATCCCGAACGGGATCGTGATGATCAGGATGAAGGCGATCAGGCCGGCCAGGAAGTAGAGAATGGCCATCCACCAGCCGCACAGGATCAGCCAGATCACGTTGAGGATCAGCCTCATGGCCGGTTCCTACCCGTCGGCGCGGCTCAGGATGCCCGCGATGAGCGGACTTCCAGGTGGTCAAGGAGCGTCGCGGTGGCGGCGGCCACGGCGTCCACCGCGTGGCCGAACGCCTCGGCGTTGTGCCCGGCGGGTACGCGGAAGCCGCTGATCTTCCGCACGTACTGCAACGCGGCGGCGTGGATGTCCTCATCGGTGACGCGCTCGGCGTATGGCGGGCGAAGGGTCTTGATGCTGCGGCACATACCTCTGACCGTACGTCATGTTCGGGGTCGGCTCCGGATGCGGCCGCGGGTTCGGGTGACGACGGTCACCCCAGCCCCAGCAGGCTCTCCAGGCCCACGGTGAGGCCCTCCTGGAGTGAGCCGATCTTGCGGACGGCGAGCAGGACGCCCGGCATGAACGAGGCGCGGTCCAGCGAGTCATGCCTGATTGTCAGCGTCTCGCCGTGCCCGCCGAACAGCACCTCCTGGTGCGCCACCAGACCCGCGACCCGCACCGAGTGCACGTGCACGTCCTCTACGGTGGCGCCGCGCGCCCCGGGAAGGGCTGACGCGGTGGCGTCCGGCGGCGCGCCGAGGCCCGCCGCCTCCCGCGCCGTGGCGATCATGCCCGCGGTGCGCAGCGCGGTCCCGGACGGGGCGTCAGCCTTGTTCGCGTGGTGCAGTTCGATGACCTCTGCGGAATCGAAGAACCGCGCAGCCTGGGCGGCGAAGCGCATCATCAAGATGGCGCCCACAGAAAAGTTCGGCACGATCAGGACCCGAACGTGCTGGTGCTCGGCCAGCCACCCCTGCACCTCGTCCAGCCGGTCCTCGCCGAATCCCGACGTGCCGACCACGACGTCCAGGCCATGCTCGACGCACCAGCGCAGGTTGTCCAGGACCACTTCGGGATGGGTGAAGTCGACCAGCACGTCGCATCCGGTCAGCGCGTCACGTTCGTCGCCCAGGTCGACCTCGGCGGCGATCACCAGGTCTGGCGCCTCGGTAACGGTCCTGACCACCTCACGCCCCATCCGCCCCCTCGCCCCCAGCACCCCGACCTTGGTCATGGCTGTCCTCCTGCTGGTTCCGTTTATCGTGGGTCGCTGCTCTCCCGATAAGGGAGGGTCACAAATGTACCCCTGTACGCCGGGCTCACCGTCTGACGATAGAAGCGACTATCCAGGTCTAGCGTTAGCTCTGACCATCCACGATGTGACACCGTCCCCACCGCTCACCCCGATCCGCCCTCCGACGCATTCGCCCCCAGCCGGGTGACCGGAGGACCATGGAATAGAGGCCGCAGGCAACCGATCACGGGGGCGTGGAGTGTAGTGGACATGAGACCACGCGCCGACCGGTACGTCCCGGACGATACGGCAGATCGCCCAACGTCATTGGCGGGATCTGGCTTCGCCGACGCGTACCGGGTGCACCGTCCCGGCCTGGTCAAGCTGGCCGCGTTCATCGTCGGTGATCAGGCCACCGGGGAAGATGTCGTCCAGGACGTCTTCACTCGGCTGCACCAGCGCTGGGACATGCTCGCCGATCCGGGTAACCCGCTGCCTTACCTGCGGACGGCGGTGGTCAACGGCTGCCGCTCGGCGATCAGGCGGCGCGGTCGAGCCCAGCGGCACGCCGACCATGACTCACCGAGCCCGCCGCTGTCCCCCGAGGAGTCGGTGCTGCTGTCCGAGGACCGGCAGCAGGTGCTGGCCGCGCTGGCCAGGCTCTCCCGGCGACGGCGGGAGGTGCTGGCGCTCCGGTTCTACCTCGGGCTGTCGGAGGCGGAGATAGCCGCCACGCTCGGCATCAGCCACGGGACCGTCAAGTCCACCGCGGCCCGCGGACTCGCGGCCCTCGCTCGCGCACTGAGGGAGACCCGATGATTTCGCAGGAAGAAAAGGCCGCGACCGCGGATCGGCTGACCGACGCGTTCGCCGCCGCGGCCGCGATCATGTCCCCGGATCGGGCCCACGCGCTCAGCAGCCCGGCACCCGGCGGCTGGCGGGGCCGGCTTCGGGACCGGCCAGGCACCGGATGGGCCGCCTGCGCGCCTGGCTGGTTCCCATCGTCGTCGCGGCCGGCGTCACCGCGATCATCCTGACCGCGGTGACCCTATCCGGTCACCCGGGAACGGTCCCGGCTCGGGGGCCGGGACCGGCTCCGGGCCCGGCCGACGTCGGGTCCGGCATTACCTCCCTGGCCGGAGTGCCGTCCGATCCGGGGACGCGGACGCCGCCGCCGCCGTTCTACGTGACCATCGTGGGCATGGGGCCCTTTCAAGAGACAGCGCAGGTCCGCCGGACGAGCGACGGCCAGGTCACCGGGACCGTGCCCGCGCTGCCCGCGGGCTGGATCCTGGGGCGGGGCATCTCGGTCACCGCTGATGACCGCACCTTCACCGTCGCAGCCGAGACGATCACGGCGTGCCCGTCTTCCACTCCGACCCAGACGCGCTTCTACCAGTTCAGCGTGACGAGTGCCGGGCACGTCACCGGCCTGCGGGCGGTGGGCAAAACCGTCATCGGCGAGCCGGTCAGCGAGTTCGCCGCGTCACCGGATGGCACCGAGGTCGCGTACGCGGAGCAGGGCTGCGTCGCGCCGATCTCGGCGGCCTCGTACGCGGGCGTCATCCACGTCATGAACGTGACCAGCGGTGCCGTCCGCAGCTGGCACAACACCGTGTCCGCCGCCACCCCGGCCCGGGTCACGACCCAGATCGAGGCGATGTCCTGGACGGCCGACGGCCGCACCCTGGTCGCCGAGTATCTGTGGGAACTGCCGGAAGGATCTCTTGACCTGGCTGTCCTTGGCCTGGACGCGGCCAGCTCGGGCGGTTCACTGCAAGCTCACAGCCACCTGCTGTTCAGCCAGGGCGCCCGCTGCACCGTCTGCGTGTACACCGCGCTCATCAGCTCCGACGGATTTACCCTGACCGTGGCAGCGACGACTTCTGTGCCGCCGCTCCCAAGTCGCCCCGGGATGCCGAGGTACCGCCTGTGGGTGCTGCGGCTCTCCTTGGTCACCGGGCAGCCCAGCCGCATCTTGTACCGCTCGGCCGCCTCGAACGGCGCATACAACGACGGGGGACTCGTACCAGCGCTTTCCGCCGACGGCCAGGGAGAGCACTGGTTGCTCTGGAACGATCCAGAGGATTACGGCTGGATCTCCGGCGGCAAGCTGGTCCCGCTCCCGAAGGCACCGTCAGGGGTGCTGGCGATTACCTGGTGACATCGGTGCAGGCAAACCCGGCCTATCAGATCTGGAAGGGGGCGGGGTCGTCGAAGGGGCCCACCACGGCCAGGGCCTTGGGGCGGGTCAGGATGCCGGCGGCCACCTCCCGGACGTCGTCGGGGGTGACCGCGTCGATCGAGGCGAGCACCTCGTCGACCGGCTCGAGCCTGGGGTAGACCAGCTCGGACTTGCCGAGACGGCTCATCCGCGACGACGGGTCTTCCAGGCCCAGCACGATCGAGCTGCGCAGCTGGCCCTTGCCCCGGGCCAGTTCGGCGTCGGTCAGGCCGCCGTCGACCACCCGGGAGATCTCCTCGGTGCAGATGCCCAGTACCTCGTCGGCCTTGGCCGGCAGGCAGCCGACGTAGATGCCCCAGGTGCCGGTGTCGGCATGCTGCGCGGAGAAGCTGTATACCGAGTAGGCCAGGCCGCGCTTCTCCCTGACCTCCTGGAACAGGCGGGAGGACATGCCGCCGCCGAACGCCGCGTTCAGCACGCCGAGGGCGAACCGCCGGTCATCGGTCCTGGCCATCGCCTCGCAGCCGAGTACCAGATTGGCCTGCTCGATGGGGCGGGAGATCAGCCTGGTACCAGTGCCCGTCGGGGCGGCAGAGCCGGGATCGCTGCCGTTCAGCCGCGGCGGGGCGGGATCGGCCACCCGGTCCACGGCCGGGCCGAAGGCCTGGCGGACCAGCTGCACCACGGTGTCGTGGTCGAGGTTGCCCGCCGCGGCCACGACCAGGTGCTCGGGGATGTACCTGACCTGGTAGTGCTCGAAGATCTGATCCCTGGTGATGGCGTTGATCGAGTCCGCGGTACCGAGGATCGGCCGGCCCAGCGGGCTGTCGCCGAACAACTGGGTGGTGAACGCCTCGTGCACGGTGTCGGTGGGGTCGTCGTCGTTCATGGCGATCTCATCGAGCACCACGGTGCGCTCGGCGTCCACGTCCTTCGGCGTGATCAGCGAACTGGTCACCATGTCGGACAGGACGTCCACGGCCAGCGGCAGGTCCGCGTCGAGCACCCGCGCGTAGTAGCACGTGTACTCCTTCGCGGTGAACGCGTTCATCTCGCCGCCGACCGCGTCCATCGCCGAGGAAATCTCCAGCGCGGTCCGCCTGCCGGTGCCCTTGAACAGCAGGTGCTCCAGGTAGTGCGTCGCGCCCGCATGCTCATGGTCCTCGTCGCGGGACCCGACGCCGACCCAGATGCCGAGCGCGACGGAGCGCACCGCGGGCAGGTGCTCGGTTACGATCCGGAGCCCGCCCGGAAGGACAGTGCGGCTGACACCATCGTTTCGTTCGGTATCCATCTATTCGTGGTGTCCGCGGGTGCGGTGCCGCGTCCGGCGATGCCCGTCGTGCGCCTCGGTCCGGTCGCCGCGGTCCCGGTCGCCACGGTCCCGGTCGCCACGGTCCCGGTCGCCGCGGTGGTCGCGGGGACGGTCACCCCGGTCCCCGCGCGAGTCGCCGCCGGACAGGTCCTCGCCGGCCGCCTCGCGCTCCACCACCTCGACGGGGACCAGCGACAGCTTGCCGCGGTCGTCGATCTCGCGGATCTCCACCTGGATCTTGTCACCGATGTGGACCACGTTGTCGATGTTGTCGATCCGCTTGCCGCCGTGCAGCTTGCGGATCTGGGTGATATGCAGCAGGCCGTCCCTGCCGGGCAGCAGCGACACGAACGCGCCGAACGTGGTGGTCTTCACCACCGTGCCCAGGAAGCGCTCGCCGACCTCGGGCATGTGCGGGTTGGCGATGGCGTTGATCGCGGTCCGGGCCGCCTCGGCCGAGGGACCGTCGGTGGCGCCGACGTAAATCGTGCCGTCGTCCTCGATCGTGATCTCGGCGCCGGTGTCGTCCTGGATCGAGTTGATCATCTTGCCCTTGGGCCCGATGACCTCGCCGATCTTGTCCACCGGGACCTTGATCGTGATGATCCTCGGGGCGTACGGAGACATCTCGCCTGGCGCGCTGATGGCGCTGCGCATGACCTCAAGGATGGTGAGCCGGGCCCCGCGGGCCTGCTTCAGCGCCGCGGCCAGCACCGAGGCGGGGATGCCGTCGAGCTTGGTGTCCAGCTGCAGCGCGGTGATCACCTGCTCGGTGCCCGCCACCTTGAAGTCCATGTCACCGAACGCGTCCTCGGCGCCGAGGATGTCGGTCAGCGTCACGTACTGGCCGCCCTCGTGGATCAGGCCCATGGCGATGCCGGACACCATGTCCTTCAGCGGGACGCCCGCGTCCAGCAGGGCCATGGTGGAGGCGCAGACCGAGCCCATGCTCGTCGAGCCGTTCGAGCCGATCGCCTCGGATACCTGGCGGATCGCGTAGGGGAACTCCTCCCGCGTGGGCAGCACCGGGATCAGGGCCCGCTCGGCGAGCGCGCCGTGGCCGATCTCGCGGCGCTTGGGCGAGCCAACCCGGCCCGTCTCGCCCGTCGAGTACGGCGGCATGTTGTAGTTGTGCATGTACCGCTTGGTGCGCTCCGGGTTGAGCGTGTCGATCATCTGCTCCATCCGGAGCATGTTCAGCGTGGTCACGCCGAGGATCTGAGTCTCACCGCGCTCGAACAGCGCCGACCCGTGCACCCGCGGCAGCACGTGGGTCATGGCGGACAGCGGCCGGATGTCGGTCAGGCCGCGGCCGTCGATGCGCACCCCGTCCCGGATGATCCGCTCCCTGACCAGCTTCTTGGTCAGCGAGCGGAACGCGGCGCTGATCTCCTTCTCGCGGCCCTCCCAGGCCTCGCCGAGCCGCTCGGCGGCCAGCGCCTTGACCCGGTCGGTCTCGGCCTCGCGGTCGTGCTTGGCCGCGATGGTCAGCGCCTTGGCCAGCTCGTCGGACACCTCACGGGCCACCGCCTCATACACGTCCTCGGTGTAGTCGGTGAACACCGGGTACTCGGCGTGCGTCCCGCTGTCGGGCTCCTCGGCGGCCAGCCGCTGCTGCGCCTCGCACAGCGCCCGGATGAACGGCTTGGCGGCCTCGAGCCCCTCGGCCACGGTGTCCTCAGTTGGCGCCGCGGCGCCGCTGGCCTCGTCGGCGAGCAGCTTGAGTGTCTGCGGGGTGGACTCGGCCTCCACCATCATGATGGCCACGTCGCCGTCCTCCAGCACCCGGCCGGCCACCACCATGTCGAAGGTGGCCTGGGCCAGCTGTTCGTGGGCCGGGAACGCGACCCACTGGCCCTTGATCAACGCCACCCGGACCCCGCCGATCGGGCCGGAGAACGGCAGCCCCGCGAGCTGGGTGGACATCGACGCGGCGTTGATCGCCACCACGTCGTACAGGTGCTGCGGGTCGAGGGCGAGGATCGTCGCGACGATCTGGATCTCGTTGCGCAGCCCCTTGACGAAGGAGGGCCGCAGCGGCCGGTCGATGAGCCGGCAGGTGAGGATCGCGTCCTCGGACGGGCGGCCCTCCCTACGGAAAAACGAGCCGGGAATCCGGCCCGCCGCATACATCCGCTCTTCCACGTCCACGGTGAGCGGGAAGAAGTCCAGGCCCTCCTTCGGCTGCCTGGACGCCGTGGTGGCACAGAGCACCACGGTCTCGCCGTCGAGGGTCACTAGCGCCGAGCCAGCGGCCTGGCGGGCCAGCCTGCCCGTCTCGAACCTGATTGTATGGACGCCGAACTCGCCATTGTCGATAACGGCTTCGGCACTTCTGGCACCCTCCACGGGTGAGACCTCCTTGCGGTAGATCCCGCACCCACCCGCCGCCGTGCCGCATATGGCCTGGCTCGCCCGAGAGGGGCAGCCGGCCGGTCTTCGATCGAAGCCCTCGGGGTTCGGGCTCGACTCGTGCCCGAGGACCACTACCGAGGACCGGCCCTGACGTTCGGGGCCGGGGGCTACGGGATGTCAGTGTTGTTGTTCAGTTGTGATGGCCATGTCGTGACGGGGTTTGACGGGTCCAGGGGCACCTAGCGGCGGATGCCGAGGCGTTCCCTGACCGCACGGTAACGATTGATGTCCTTCTTGGCCAGGTACTTGAGCAGCCTGCGGCGGCGGCCGACCAGGAGCAGCAGCCCGCGGCGGCTGTGATGGTCGTGCTTGTGCACCTTCAGGTGCTCGGTCAGGTGGTTGATCCGCCTGGTCAGAAGCGCGACCTGGACCTCCGGCGAACCGGTGTCACCCTCACTGGTCGCGTACTCCGCCAGGATCTCCTTCTTGGCGGCGGTGTCGAGCGGCACGTGACTCCTTAAGGATTGGCGCTGAAAGGGTCCCAAGGGCTGATCCCCCGAGACGGCCGCATGAGGGTGCAGCACGTCTCTGGCTGCCGCGGCTACTCGCCGGGCAGCGTTTCACATTACCACGTGCCGCTGACCGGTTGCGCCGCGTCTGTGCGCGGGTCTCTGACGCGGGGTTTTAGGCGGGCTGGGCGGCGCTTCTTAGACTGGGTCAATGCCAGATAGGAGCACCGCGAGCCGCTTGACGCCGGGCCGCTCCCAGCAGTCTGCGCCGAAGGCCCGGGGAGCCAACGGGGCCGGCGGGGCCACGGCGACACGGCCCTCCTGGTGGCCGGTCTGGTCGGTGCCGTCCGCCCTGCGGGCGCTGCGCGCGGTGCTCGTCATCCCGCCGCTGTTCGCCCTGACCTATAAGGGCATCGGCAACCCGCAGATGGCCACGTTCACCGCGTTCGGCGGGTTCGCGAGCCTGGTCGTGGCCTCATTCGGCGGCAGCAGGCGCGACAAGACCGTCGCTCACCTCGGGCTGGCGGTGATCGGGAGCATCGGCCTGATCATCGGCACGTCGGTCAGCGGGGTCAAGTGGCTGGCCGTCCTGGTCACGATCCCGGTTGCGTTCGGGATCTTCTTCGCCGGGGTGGCCGGGCCCAACGCGGCCTCCGGTGTCACCGCCGCCCTGTTTCCCTACGTGCTGTCGGTGGTCACCCCCGGCACCGTGAGCACGATCCCGGACCGGCTGGCGGGCTGGTGGCTCGCTTCGGTCGTCTCGACCGTGGCCGTGCTCGTACTCTCGCCGCGATCGCCAGGGGACCGGCTCCGCGCGGCCGCGGCCGGCTCGGCGCGGGCGCTGGCCGCCCAGCTGGAGGCTGCGGTACAGGGCACGGCCAGCACCGTCGACCATGACGCGTGCCAGGCCGCTAAGCGCGAACTGCTGAACGCGTTCGACAGCACGCCGTACCGGCCGACCGGGCTGGCCACCCCCGACCAGGCGCTGGCCAGCGTCGTTCAGCTGCTCGAGTGGTGCACGGCGCTGATCGCCGACGCCACCGACGGGCATCCGAACCTGGACCGGGCCGCCCGCAGCGACCGCGAGCTGTTCGCCGCGAGCGCCGCGATGCTCAGGCAGACCGGCGACCTGCTGGCCGGCCAGGACGAGCGCGACGGTTCCGCGGCGCTGCCGGATCTGGACGAGCTGGAGCGACGGCGCGAGGCCAGTGCGGCCTACCACCGGTCCGCGCCGGACGGCAATTACGACTCGACGGAAGCCGCCGCCCGGCACGCCTTTCACGCCCAGGTGATCTCCATCGCCGTCCAGGCCCTGGTGGCGGACACCCTGATCGCCACCAGGCGGGCCGATCCCGAGATGATCGCCGCCCGGCGCCGCCGCTGGTTCGGAGCCGCTCCAGAGGGGACGGCGGCCGAACGGCGGGCGGCCGCGCTGTCCGGTGCGCTTGGCGTCCTGGTCCGGCACGCCAGCATCCGTTCGGTCTGGTTCCAGAACGGCCTGCGCGGGTCGCTGGCGCTGGCCGCGGCGGTCGCGGTGGCCGACGTGTCCGGGGTCCAGCACGGGTTCTGGGTGGTGCTCGGTACCTTGTCGGTGCTGCGCACCAACGCGTCCTCCACCGGTTCCACCGCGCTGCGGGCGCTGGGCGGCACCGCGGTAGGCTTCGTGATCGGCGCCCTGCTGCTGATCGGCATCGGGACCAGCCCGGCCGCGCTGTGGACGGCGCTGCCGATCGCCATCGCGGTGGCCGCCTACGCCCCGGGAGCGCTGCCGTTCGCCTTCGGGCAGGCGGCGTTCACCATCGTCATCGTGGTCCTGTTCAACCTGCTCGCGCCGGTCGGCTGGACGGTGGGCCTGCTGCGCATCGAGGACGTGGCGATCGGCTGCGCGGTGAGCCTGGTGATCGGCGCGCTGTTCTGGCCGCGGGGCGCGGCCTCGGTAGTCGGCGACGACCTGGCCGATGCATTCAGGCGCGGCGCCGCCTACCTGACCCAGGCGGTGGACTGGGCGCTGGGCACGCGGCACGACCCGCCCGACACCGGGACCGCAGTCGTCACCGCCGGGATACGGCTCGACGAGGCGCTGCGCGCCTTCCTGGCCGAGCAGGGCGCCAAGCAACTGTCGAAGCAGGACCTGTGGATGCTGGTCATGGCCACCATGCGGCTTCGGCTGACCGCTTACTCGCTGGCCGCCCTGCAGGCGCCGGTGCGGGCCAGGCCGCACCACCAGCGCGGGACAACGTATGCGCGCCGCGTGCTGGCCGAGGCGGCCACGGACCTGGTGGCCTTCTACGAGCGGATCGCGGTCCTGGTGGGGCGGCCCGTCGCCCATGAGGTGCTGATACCGGTCACGGTTCCGGCCTTCACCGGCCTGGACGGGTACGGGTCCAAGGACGTGACAGGTGAGACGGGCGGGTCCGATGAGGGGAACGCCGCCGCGGACGAGGACCTGGTCCGGATCATCACCAGCAAGCACCACCCTCACCTGCTGTGGGTGCACGAGCACCTGCAGCATCTCAGCTCGCACGCGGGCCTGATCACCGCGCCCGCGACGCACGTCGCCGAGCAACGCCGCCTGCCCTGGTGGCGGTAACGGTGTCAGCTCGCTGTCCTGGTGGCGGTAGCGGTGTCAGCTCGCCTCGGGCCGGGTCAGCTCGGCCAAGGCATGCGCGATGGTGGCCGGCAGCGGCTGGTTCCGGCCTTGGCTCAACGCATCTTGGCGTTCCCCGGCCGAGAGCGCAGCCACGGCCGGCGCGAGAATCCGGTCGAGAATGGCCTGCTCGACGGGCGGCAACGGGCCGCCGGTTTCCTCCCGGAGCACCTGCGCCGCGCCGAGATACACCAGGGCCCGCCGTCCGGCGTGCTCCAGCCCTGCGGAGGCGGCGAATCCTTCGAGTTCGTAGGCCATGTAACGCTTGTTTCCGAAGGCGGCATGGCGGCGCAGTGCCGCACCGAACAGCCGCCGGGCCTGCACGGGACGTCCGGCGTCCCGGGCCAGGCCCTGGTGGTCGCCCAGTGGTGTGCATAGCTCGATGCCATGCCGGGCCAGCTCCACCGCTCTCGGATAATCACCTCGGAAGCAGGCCAGCGTGCAGGCCGCCAGCACTGCGGAGGCCCTGATCGCGGGGAGACTCGGGCGCTGCTGCGCATCGTCTAGCGCCAGCAGCCTGTCGAGCTGCAGCACGCCCTCAGCGAGCGACCCGGGCCGCTGCCAGAGGAGGCTGTGCGCGGCGGCCAGGCGCAACCCGTCGCCAAGGCACGCGCTGTCATGACCGGCCTGATGCCACGCGAATTCGAGGGCGGCCCGCATGTTCGGGTAGGCCTCTTCCAGCCGGTCGAGCAACTCGGCCTGCCTGGGTCCGTCCAACTCCTTACGGGCGGCGTGCGCCACGCTCAGGTAGTGCGCCAGGTGCCGACGCCGGACGGCATCTTGTTCCCCGGCCTCGGCCAGCCTGGCCAGTGCGTACTCCCGAACGGTCTGCAGCATCCGGAATCGCGGCGTTTCGCCTGCTGTGACCTCCAGTAGGCTCTGGTCAGCTACGTCGGCCAGTTGCTCAAGCGTTCGGACCGGATCGGCCTCCCCGCTGACCGCGGCCGCGGCCGCGGCGTCGAATGGCCCGGCGAATACCCCGAGGCGGGCGAGCAGGCGCCGCGTGTCGGGGGCGGGCAGCGCGTGGCTGCAGCGGTCTGACCGGTTCCTGGCACGGCGGGAAGTCCTCTCCTAGGTCTCTTAGGTCAGGGACCAATGGCAGTCAATCCTGGGTGCTCTGGCCTGCCGGGGCCATGGCGGCCTGCGGGACCTGGCCGGGTGCGGCCGGGGTGAGCAGGTTCGGGTCCACTTGGGCGTCGACCTTGAGGGACGGACCCCGGTGCAGCAGGAACGGGGTGCCAATGTTGATGCTCATCCCGACTACCATCACCGCGACGTATGCGATGGTTCCTGCGGTCGACAGGTGGGTGGCGGGGACGAAGCCGATGAAGAAGGTGAAGATCGCGCCGGCCAGCCCGGCCCCGACGACCAGTGCGAGTCCGAGCTTCCCGCCGGGGACCTTGAACGGGCGGGGCAGGTCTGGCCGGGTGATGCGCAGCCGGACGACCGAGATGTACATCATGAAGTACATGACCAGGACGGTCTGGGCGACGGGGTGGCCGGGCGGTCCGCGGTGAGGGTTCCGGTGCCGCCATGGTCGTGGTGGCCGCGGGTCAGTCGTATGGTCATGGCACGAGCTCCTCTGCCTCTCGGTGGGCTGGTTCGAGATGGCTGGCATCGGTCGGCTCGCCCGGGTGATGGCCGCGATCACGGTGCAGCCGGGCGAGTTCGTCGGCGGTCATCACGGGAGGAGCCCAGATCGACAGCATGACGACACCCACGCCGAGCACGGCGAGCGACAGGACAGCACCGAGCACGTACCCGGAGCCGGTGTTCAGCTGCTCACCGAAGAGCTCGATTCCGAGCCAGATGCTCGCGAGCGGGTCGACGATGAGCAGGGTCGCCTGGGATGCGGCCAGCGGCCCGACCGCGTAGGCGCCCTGCAACAGGATCGTGCCCAGGACTCCGGTCGCGATCATGGCGTACAGCGGCCAGCTGGTGAGCAGGCCCAGCGGGCCGCTGTGGGCCAGCACGTCCACCGTCTGCTTCACGAACGCGGCGTCCACCGACCACACGATGGCGGTGGCCGCCCCGAAGAAGGCGGCGCGGCGCGCGGGCGAGCCCCGCCGGGCGAGCAGGAGCAGAGCCACCACGGCCAGGCCCCGGGTGCTGACGACCATTATCCACTGCCCGGCATGCGGGACTCCGGTGCCGTCACTGGGCGAGGCCACGATGAGGAAGGCGGCGAGGCCAGCGCAGATCATGAGAGCAGCGGACCAGGTCCGCCCCGCGATGTCGTCGTGCAGGACGAAGACGCGCAAGCCCAGCGTGAAGATCAGCTCCAGCACCAGGACCGGCTGAACCACCGACAGCGGGCCGAAGTACAGGGCAAGCGCCTGGAACCCGAACGTCCCGGCCATGAACAGGGCCCCGAGGAGCCACACCGGCTGGCGCACGAGGTCGATCGCGGTCCGCCAGAGGGACCTGGCTTCGGAGGTACGGCCGGTGACGGCGAGCCGCTGCAGGATGGCGCTGCACGCGTTCGACAGGGCGGACAGGGTGGCGAAGACGATCGCGGCGAACATGGTCGCTGCTGCCTAGCTCTTCCCGGAGACGCACTGGGCGGGAATCGAGTGCGGCTGCGGCGTGAGCTTTAGCTTCCAGGACAGCCACGGCAGGGAATCGGAGAAGGCCTGCTGCCAGAAGACGAAATTGTGGGCACCCGGAGGTGTCGCGATGCAGGTGTCGATCCCGGCATTCGCGGCCAGAGGCGCCAGGGCGTGGGCGACCGGCAGGGCTTCTGAGTCCTGGGCTCCGGCCTCGAACCAGCCGGACAGGCCGGTGAAACGCTGATGGGACAGCAGGTAGGGCGGATTGTAGGTGTTGTAGCTGGCCTGCGAGCCGCCGAACAGGATCTGGATGGTCTGCTGCTGGCTGTCGGTCCCGTAGACGGGCGACGCGAGGCCGGAGTAGTTGCCGAAGGCCGCGTACTCCTTGGGGTTGTTCAGGGCCAGGGTGGTGGCGCACATGCCGCCCTCAGAAAGCCCGGCCACCGCGACCGATCCCGGAGCAGTGCTGGCGTTGAAGTTCTTCCGCATGAAGGCCGACACCGTCTTGGCCAGGTACGTCGCGACGTCGCCGAACATCGTGCTGTTG
Source organism: uncultured Actinomycetota bacterium (assembly GCA_963808615.1). Lineage (GTDB taxonomy): Bacteria > Actinomycetota > Actinomycetes > Streptosporangiales > Streptosporangiaceae > Palsa-504. The sequence continues at coordinate 966,821 of CAWEGV010000011.1, read as the reverse complement.
ACGCACTCGCTGTCCGCGCTCCAAGACCCGTTGACATCCGGCATGACCAGGATCGGCGCGATCCCGTGGTGCTGCTCGGCGAAGGCCAGCGCGGTCGCGTCGGCGTAGCTCGCCTTGGTCCAGTCCGACGGCGAGCCGGGGGTGCCGTGCAGCAGCTCGATGACCGGCAGCTGGGGACGGTTACGCGCGAACCAGGCCGGCGGCACCCACACGTAGGCCGGCCGGGGGGTGGACTTCAGGCCGGTGCCGGGGATGACAACGCTGAGGGTGGCGCCGTGGTCGGGGAGCTGGCCGGTCTTGGCCACCTGGGAGCGCAAGGCGTTGAGCTGCGCATTGTCGAGGAAGTGGTTGGCGCTCTTACCCAACAGGCGGTCGAAGGTCGGGTAATACGAGAACGTCTGGTTCACCGCGCTGCCCGCGGAGACCAGGGCGAGGAGCACCGCGACCAGGCCGGCGATGCGGCGGGGCCAGTGGGCCCGGCGCCATCCGGCCACGACCAGGCCGGCCAGCAGGCACGCCACGCACAGCCAGACGTACAAGGATCGGGGCGCGCCGACCGGGATCGCCTGCATGAGGTGCAGTCCCACGAACAGCAGCACCGCGAAGAGGATGCCGATCGGGATGCCGATCGCGAACTCCTTCAGCACGTCCCGGCGCAAGACCACCGCGATCAGGCAGACCGCGACCGTAACCCAGAACAAGGCGACCGGGAGCCAGCCGGAGACGATCGAGATGTTCCCGACGTTTCCGAAGGCTACGAACAGGGCGACCGCGGCCACGGCCACAGCCACGGCCGCGGTGACAGCCAGGACCCGGCGCCGGGGCCGGGCGTGAGACGGGCCGGTGATCTGGTGGTTCTCGGTGCGGGTCTGGGTGCTCATGGTGGATGTCTCTCTCAGCTCAGCTATTCGGTGTGAATGGATCCACTGTCCGCTGAGCCTGGGCCCCAGGTCCCTAGGCAAACTCCCTAGTTCACCTCCCCAGGAAGGCTCGCTGGTCCGCGTGCTCCTGTCTCGTAGCCGGGCCGGCCGCGGCGGGGATGGTGCGCCGTTAGGCCCCCGGTTACGCTCGTATTCGTCCGGGACGGCGCGGAAGGGAGGTGGGCAGGTGCAGGACCGGCAGCCGCCGCTTGACCTCTTCGCGGGCCGGGCAGCGGAGCTCTCGCGGGTGGCGGAGATCATGACGCGGGTGGAGGCGGGCCAGCCGTGGCTGATTGCCATCGAGGGCGATCCGGGGATGGGGAAAACAACCCTGGCGCGGCGCTGCCTGGCCCAGGCCGCGAACTCCAGGGTGCTTGCGGCTCGCGGCGACCAGGCCGAGGCCGACCTGGACCTCGGCTCGTGGACCAGCTGCTCAGGACGGCCGGAGCTGCCCTCCCGGGACCCGTGCTGACGGGCGGCACCGGCTCGGCTACCTCCTCGTTCGCTGTCGGGGCGCGGTTGCTTGAGGTGGTCGGAGAGCAGGCCGCGGGGGCCAAGGGGTCGGTGGCTCTGCTGGTCGGCAAGGGGCTGTCCAACCCGGAGATCGCGGCCGAGCTGTTCATCAGCCGCAAGGCCGTGGAGTATCACCTGGGCAACATCTACGCCAAGTGCGGCCTGCAGGGACGGCGGCAGCTGCGGCGCTTCGTCGAGCAGTGGCGCCAGCCCGCAGCAGCGGTCTGACCGGTTCGGGACCCAGGGAGCCCCTCCCTGGGGAGACGAACTAGGGAGTTTCTCTAGGGACCTGGGGCCCAGCTCAGCGGACAGTGGAGCTGTCCACACCGTGCAACTGAGCTGAGAGAGACGTTGACACCATGAGCACCCCAGTCCTAAACCGCGAACGATCAGGCCACGACGATCGACGCCCGCAGCCCGCACGGGATGAGTCGGCCGCCCAGGGCGGGCTGGCGGAACAGACCGCCGAACGCCGCGCCAAGCGCGACGCGCTGCAGGCCCAGGGCATCAACCCCTATCCCACCCGGTTCGAGCGCAGCGCGACGCTGGCCGAGTTGCACTCGGCCTACTCGGAGCTGGAGCCGGACACGCGGACGGGTGATGAGGCCAGGGTCGCCGGGCGTGTGGCGTCCGTCCGGGGTCACGGCAAGCTCCGGTTCGTCACCCTCGAGGACGCCAGCGGCGCCGTCCAGCTGATGTTCCGGGCCGACCACCTTCCGGCTGAGGCGGCCGGGGTGGAGGCACTGGTCGACCTGGGCGACTGGGTGGGTGCCACCGGCGAGGTGATTACCAGCCGCAGAGGCGAGCTGTCGGTCGACGTGACCGGCCTGGAGATCCTGGCCAAGGCGATCCGGCCGCTGCCCGACAAGTGGTTCGGCCTGAACGAGGCGGAGACCAGGTACCGCCAGCGCGAGCTGGACCTGCTGGCCAACAAGGAGAGCCGGCGGGTCTTCGACATCCGCTTCAAGACCCTGTCCATCCTGCGGGACCGGCTCGAGGCGCAGGACTTCACCGAGGTCGAGACCCCGATCCTGCAACCGCAGGCAGGCGGGGCCCTGGCCCGGCCGTTCTTCACTCACTCCAACGCGCTGGACACCGAGTTCAGCCTGCGCATCGCGCCCGAGCTCTACCTCAAGCGGCTGGTGGTCGGAGGCTACGAGCGAGTGTTCGAGATCGCCCGCAACTTCCGCAACGAGGGGATCGACACCCGTCACAGCCCGGAGTTCACCTCGCTCGAGGCCTACCGCGCCTTCGGCGACTTCCACGACGGCATGGACCTCACCGAGCACCTGATCACCGAGGCCGCCCGGGGGGCCGCTGACCGGCTCGAATTCGACTTCGCCGGCCATCACATCGACCTGGAGCCGCCCTGGCCGCGCCGCGACCTCCTCGACATGCTCGAGGAGGGGATCGGCCGCCGGGTGCATCCATCCATGCCGGTGGAGGACCTGCGCACGGTATGCGAGGCCAACGAGGTTCCCTACCTGCCGGCCTGGGGCTCGGGAAAGCTGATCTTCGAGCTCTACGACAAGATCCTGATGAGCCAGACCTCGGGGCCCGTGTTCATCTACCACTTCCCCACGGAGGTCTCGCCGCTGGCCCGCCAGTCCCTCGATGACCCGACCCTCACCGACCGCTTCGAGCTCGTGATCTGCGGCAGAGAACTCGCCAACGGATACAGCGAGCTCAACGACCCCGACGAGCAGGCCAGGCGGTTCGAGGCGGAGGCGGCGGCCGCCGCCGGAGGGGACGTCGAGGCGCACCCGGCTGACATCGCCTTCGTGCGGGCGCTTGAGTTCGGGCTACCGCCCACGTCCGGCATCGGCATCGGCATCGACCGGCTGGTCATGCTCCTGGCCGAGGTTCCGGCGATCCGCGACGTCATCTTGTTCCCCATGATGCGGACGGAGGTCGTGAAATGACCACGACATATGAAGCCCAGGAGCTGAGCGGCCTGCCGGTCATCGACGGCAGCCAGGATGGCGCCGTGGACGGCGCGGGCCGGGCCCATGACGCCTTCTACGTTCCCGATCTCATCCAGCTCGAGGTGGGGCGGGGCGGCAGGGTGGTCGTGGTGAGCGACCTGCACTTCGGGCCGACTGCCACGGACGTGTCCACTCGGGCCGCCGACGAACTGGCCGAACTGCTGAACGGCTTCGGCGAGCCCGGAATGCTGGTGATCGCCGGCGACGGGTTCGAGATGCTCGCCGCGGCACCTGACGTCGCCGGGATCCTGGACGCCCATCCCCAGTTCACCGACGCGGTCAAGCGCTTCGCCGAGGACGACAGTCATCGGGTCGTGCTGATCACAGGAAACCACGACGGCCAGCTGGCCTGGGACGCGGATTCGGTCGCGGTGCTCCGTGACCGGCTCGGCGTGACGGACCTGGGCCTGGCCTGCGACCTGGCCATGATGACCGGGGAGGGCATCCAGCTGGTCAGGGTGCTGCACGGGCACCAGTTCGACCAGTACAACGCGTTCGATGACCCCCGATCCCCCGTCGACACGCCGCTGGGCCACCATATCGTGCGCCAGGTCCTGCCCAAGCTCGCGTCCCGCGACCAGCCCGGCTCGCTGCTGGAGGGGGTCCGGTGGTGCAACGGAGATCCGGCCGCGTTCCTGGGATCGCGCCTGCTCTACCGCATGGTGGCGGGATGGCTGTGGTGGCTGGCGGTTCCGTTCGCCGCCGCGCTGATACTGCGCTTCATGTCCTTCGCGCCGGGCGTCCACCCGCTGCTTCGCCATCACGCCGAGCGGTGGCTGCTCTGGTTCGGCATCCTGGTCGTCGCGATCGCGGTCATCGCCGCGGTGACCGCGATCGCCACCATGCTCCGGGTTAACCGCGCCCTGGCCGACGCCTCGGTCGCTGACCGAGGCGACGCGGCGAGCCACAACGCCCCAGCCCGGGCCGAGGCGGCCCGGCTGATCGCCGCGGGGCATGCGGGCCTGATCAGCGCGCACACCCACGAGCCTGAGATCTCCCAGGTCGGCACGGGGTTTTACGCCAACACCGGATCTGCGACCGAGGTGGTGCGGGCCCGGAAGGCCCGGTTCGGGCTGCCCACGCCGTTCCTGGCCGTACGGCGGCTGTCCCTGATCGAGTTGCGGGCCGGGCAGGTGTTGTCGGTCTCGCTGTCCCTGGCCGAACGTCCCATCGGTCAGCCCTCCTTCCTGGAGCGACTGGTGCTGGCCCCAGAGCGGGTCCGGCCCCAGACGATCGAGGTCGTCGGCCATCTCCCCAGCGGGGCGACCTGGCCGGTCAACGAGCGGGCCCTGATGCCGTGGGTGCGGCGTCGCCGGGTCCGCCGGGTAGCCGCGTTCGGGCTGCTCACCGCCGGACTGCTGAACGTCGTCTTCGCGCTGGCCTGGCCGCTCCGCTGGACGCGCCCGGTCGGTCACTGGCTGCCTTTCGGCATCCATCCGGTCAGCGGCATCACCGCCGTGATCGGCGGCCTGGCTCTGGCCGGAGTGGCGCGAGGGGTACGGCTGGGCTACCGGCGGGCCTGGCTGGCGGCTCTGGTCCTGCTGCTGGTCAGCACCGTCGACCGCCTGGTGCAAGACGTCGGGCTGGAAGGGTCGGGCATCGCCTGCGCGATGGGCCTGTGGCTGCTGCTCGAGCACCGTCACTTCCGGGTCAGCCCGTCGGGCTTCCGCCGGGTCGTGGGCTGGGTGATCATGACCAGCCTGGTGGCGGTGGCCCTGGCCGCCGGGCTAGGCGCTGCCTACCTAGGCGCCCGCGAGACCCGCGACGTCGTCGTGCTCACCATCATCGGCACCGTGATACTCGTCCTGGCCACGGCTCTGCCCGGCCGCGAGCACCGGCGGACCGGAGAAGAGCGAGCCAGGGCGTTCGAACGGGCGCGAGCGATATTCGACCGCTACGGCGGCGACACGCTGGATTACTTCGCCCTCCGCGACGACAAGTCCTGGCTGTTCTCCGGGAACACGCTGATCGCCTACTCGGTCATCAACCGCATCATGCTCGTGTCGCCCGACCCGATCGGGCCGGTCGACGAGCGCGTGGATGCGTGGTCCGACGCGATGGACCTGGCCGACACCAACGGCTGGTACATATCCGTTCTCGGCGCGTCCGCGTCCTGGCTGCCGACCTACCGAGCGGCCGGGCTGAGTGAGGTCTACATGGGTGACGAGGCGATTGTCGACTGCCAGGCCTTCTCGCTCAAGGGCAAGTCGATGAAGTCGCTGCGCGGGGCCTACAACCGGGTGTCCAAGTCCGGCTACCGCGTCACGGTCATGCCGTCGCTGGAAGCCAGCGCGGAACTGCGCACGCAGCTGGAGGATCTCGCGACCGAGACGCGTCAGGGCGAGGCCGAGCGTGGCTTCTCGATGACCTTGAGCCGGATGTTCGACGAGCGCGACGCCGGTCTGCTGCTGGCCATCTGCATGAACCCGGACGGCAAGCCGGTGGCGTTCAACCAGTACGTCCCGGCGAGCCAGGTCAACGGGTACTCGCTGGACCTCATGCGACGGACCAGTGACCCTGACGCGCCGAACGGCCTGACCGACTTCGTGATCATCGAGACGATCAACTGGATGGCCGAGCACGGGCTGAACGGCCTCGGCCTCAACTTCGCCGTGATGCGCGCCGTGGTGGCCGGGGAGAACGGCTCCGGACCGTGGCATTCGGCGGAGAAGTTGCTGCTGCATCACTTCAGCGACACCATGCAGATCGAGTCATTGTGGAACTTCAACAAGAAGTACGACCCCGAGTGGCGTCCGCGCTATTCGGTCGCTGACGACCGCGCTCACTTGCCCAGAGCCGGCCTGGCCATCGCCCGGGCCGAGTCCGTGTCGGAACTGCCTGTCGTCGGCCGCTTCATGCAGCCGAGGACTCCGGCCGCCGACCCCCGGCCCAAGGAGCTAGTGCCATGACGATCCGGCAGTTTCATCTGACCCGCGGCCATCACGTCGATGGCGGCACGAGAACCCCGGGCGCGAAGGCCTCGGCAGGCGGAATCAACGTACGACGCCTGGGCGTGATCGGCCTGGCCCTGGTGCTGATCTCGGCCATGGACAGCATCCGCAACCTGCCCACCACGGCCACGTTCGGATGGTCGGCGATCTTCTTCTACGCCATCGCCGTCGTCACCTACCTGGTGCCGGTGGCCCTGTGCTCGGCCGAGCTGGCCACCACCGTCGGCGGCGGCATGTACCGGTGGGTACGGGAGGCGTTCGGTTCACGCTGGGGCCTGCTGGCCGTGTGGTGTGACTGGTCGGAGAACATCGTGTGGTTCCCCACCGTGCTGGTGTTCCTGGCCACCACGGCGGCGTACGTGATCAACCCGGATCTGGCGCAGAACAAGGCCTTCCTGGTGCCGGTCATGCTGGTGATCTTCTGGGCGGTGACGCTCTCGTCGCTGTTCGGGTCCTTGAAGTCCGCCCGCTGGACCGGCGTGGGAGTGGTGATCGGCACCGCGGTCCCGACCATCGCGATCATCGCCTTGAGCCTGTGGTGGGTCGGCAGCGGCAAGCACTCGCAGATCCCCTACCACGCCACCGCGATCGTGCCTGGCTGGCACGGCCTGCAGAGCCTGGTCTACGCGGCCGGCATCGTGGTGGCGTTCGCCGGGATGGAGATAGGCGGCTTCTACTCGCACGTGACCCGGAACGTCAAACGCACCTACCCCGGATCGGTCCTGGTGGCCGCGGTGACGGTCGCGGCGCTGTCCATCCTGGGCAGCGTGGCCATCGCGATGGTCGTGCCGGCCAAGCAGATCCAGCTCGCGGGCGGGATCATGCAGGCGGTGTCCATCTTCTTCGGCAAGCTCGGCATCTCCTCGCTGATGCGGCCGTTCGGGGTGCTGGTGATCATCGGCGTGCTGTGCGGGCTGGCGTCCTGGAGCGTGGGGCCGGCCGAGGGGATGCGCCGGGTGGCCGCGGACGGTCACCTGAACCCATGGTGGGGCCGGACCAACAAACGCGGCGCCCCGACGATGATCCTCATCCTGCAGGCCACGCTGGGCTCGCTGCTGGCCCTGGCCATGGTGTTCGTCAACAACATCAACACCTACTACTGGATGCTGACCGCGCTGGTCGCCCAGACCTTCCTGGTCATGTACTTCATGATGTACATCTCGGTCGTCCGGCTGCGCATCACCAAGCCAGATGCCCCGCGCCCATTCAAGATTCCCGGCGGGAAGCTGGGACTCGCGCTGGTCGTGGGGGTCGGGGTAGCTGGCGCCCTGTTCACCTTCTTCCTCGGGTTCATCCCCGCGACCCACCTGTCGCTGCCGGGAACGATCGCCTACGTCGCGGTGATGGCGTTCGGGATGATCGCCGTCATCGGCACGCCGTTCATTCTGCACCGGGGCCCGTCGGTCAAGGCCGACACCCAGGCAGACCCCAACCTGCTCACCCCGGAGACCGCTGGCGAGCAGAGCGCACGCGGAAGGGTGCTCGTGTGAGAACCGCACTGGACGCGGTGCGGCGGTGGTTCCCGAGCCGGGTGGCGGCCTGGACCGTCGCGGGCGTCGCCGTGGCGGCGGCCGCGGCGGTCCTGCCACCCGGCGGCGCAGGCGCCGTGTCCCCCAGCGCCGCCTCATTCGACGGTCTCCCTCAGGTGGGGGCCCTGTTCGAGGGAGCATGGCAGAGCGAGCCGCACTTCTGCACCGCCGACGTGGTGGACAGCCCCTCGGGGAACGTGATCGTCACGGCGGCCCACTGCCTGTCCGGCGACGCAAAGGATCTCGAGTTCGTCCCGATGTATCACGACGGCCAGGCTCCGTACGGCGCGTGGGACGTGACCGGGGCGTATGTCAGCCAGCGCTGGCTGCTCCATCAGGACCCGCAAGCGGATGTCGCGTTCCTGACCGTGAAGTCCAGGGACATCGGCGGAACCGAGCGAACGCTCGAGAGCGTGGTGGGCGGCGACCCGCTGGTCACCGGACGCCAGCCCCCGCAGTGGACCGTGGTGGTCGGCTACCCCGCGGGCCGCGGTGGCCAGCCCGTCATCTGCCTCAACCAGACCTTCGCCCAGCATGGCTACCCAGCCTTCCGCTGTGGTGGCTTTGCCGACGGGACGAGCGGGGGGGCGTGGCTCGCGGACTACAACGCCCAGACGGGCCGGGGCGACCTGTATGGCGTGACGGGAGGCCGGCATCAGGGCGGATGTGTGAGCTGGGTTTCCTACACCTCGAGCTTCGGCACCGACACCAGCGCGGTGTACGAACGGGCGGCAACGGGAGGTCCGCCGGACGTGGTCCCCGCGGCCCAGCCGGCCTGCTGAGACCGCTCGCCCGGCACGGGAGGCGCCGCTCGTGGTCCGGCCCGCCCGGCCATGGACTGCCCTTCGTTCATCCGGCCCTGGGGATGGGATGCGGCGTGGCCGGCGGTTAGGCTCGTGTGAGTCTGTGGTAGCCGACGTCACAGGGCGGGAGCGAGGTGGGCGCGTGCAGGACCGGCAGCCACCGCTCGACGTCTTCGTGGGCCGGGCAGCCGAACTGGCCCGGTTGGCGGAGGTCATCGCCGGGGTCGAGGCGGGCGAGCCATGGCTGGTGGCCATCGAGGGCGATCCCGGGGTGGGGAAGACCGCCCTGGCCCGGCGGTGCCTGGCTCAGGCCGACGGCCTGACGGTGCTGTCGGCCCGCGCTGATCAAGCCGAGACCGACCTGGACTTCGGGCTCGTCGACCAGTTGCTCCGGGCAGCCGGAGACGGCTTGTCCACGGCCGAGCTGACCGACGGGACCGGGTCAGCTACCTCTTCGTTCGCGGTGGGAGCGCGGCTGCTGGAAGTCGTGGGCGAGCAGCAGGCCGCAGGCGGGCTGGCGGTCGTGATCGACGACCTGCAGTGGGCCGACCGCAAGTCGGTAGAGGCCCTGACGTTCACCCTGCGCCGGCTATCGGTCGACCCGGTCGTCGCCATCGTGATCTACCGCGGGCCCGCCGACCGGCTCGATGAGGCGGCGCAGCGGATGCTGCTGAGCATTGAGAACCGGCTGCTCATACCACTGGGCGGGCTGCATGCGGATGAGGTCGCCTCGCTCGCGGCCGCGCTCGAGGCCGGATCGCTGAGCGATAAGGCGGTCAAGCGGCTGTACCAGGGCACTGGCGGGCACCCGCTGTACCTGCGCACGCTGCTGAGCGAGGGGTTCGACTTCGATCCGCAGGCGCCGGGGCGGCTGGCGCTACCCAGGTCGCTGGCCGCGGCCATCGGTGAACAGCTCAGGGTGCTGCCCGCCGAGACCAGGGTCATCCTGGAGATGCTCTCCGTGCTCAACCTGCGCATTCCGCTCGCGCAGCTGGGCCAGGCGGCGGAGGTCGACTCCCCCAGCGCGGCGATAGAACCAGCGGTGGCCTCCGGCCTGGTGGACTGGTGGCCCGAAGAGCCCGCATGCCCGGTCGAGATCCGGCACCCGCTGGTCCGGGACGCCATCTACGCCGGTATCGCGGCGGCCAGGCGCCAGGTGTTGCATGCCTGGGCCGCCTCGGTCGTCAGCGAGTCGGCGTCCTGGGAGCACCGGGTGGCCGCGCTGGACCACCCGGACGAGGACCTGGCCACCCAGCTGGAGACCCAGGCTGAGAAGGAGGCGGCCACCGGCCGCCTGGCCCTGGCCGCCACCCACCTGCAATGGGCCTCGGACATCTCTCCCGCCCGGGCCGACCGCGAACGAAGGCTGTTGACCGCCGCGCTGCACCTGATGCTGGCCGAGGCGCCCCGGGGGATGGCCCTGCGCCCGGCGGCGGAGGCGTCGGCACCGTCCCCGCTGCGCAGCTGCGTGCTGGGCACGATGGCGTTCTCGTCGGGCCAGCTGGCCGAGGCGGAACGGCTGTTCAGCGAGGCGCTGGCCCAGGCGCGGGATGACCCGGACCACCAGCCGCTGGCCGCCCTGATCGCCAACCGGCTCGCTGGCACCTACACGCTCCTGGGGGAGGGGGAGAAGGTGATGACCTTCGGCCGGTGGGCGCTGGGCACCGGGTGCCTGGACCCGGCGGCCGCCAGCCAGACCCGCACCTTGATCGCCATCGGCGCCTGCCAGGTGGCCGGCCCGCGCGCCGCCCTGGCCGAGCTCGGCCACCTCGAGGCCGACCCGGCCCGCGTCGGCCCGGTCGACGTCGACGCCCTGTCGTTCCGTGGCGTGTTCCGGCTGCTGGGCGGCGACCTGGGCCTGGCCGTGACCGACCTGACCGCCAGCCTCAAGCTGGCGCGGCGGGGCGCCACTCTCGCCTTTGGCCTGCGTGCCTACTTCTACCTGGCGCTGGCCCAGTACCTGGCCGGGGCGTGGGACGACGTGCTGCTCACCGCCGAGCAGGGGTTCTCCGCCGCGGCGATCCATTCTCGCCGCTATGAGCTGCCGTGGTTGCACCTGGCGGCCGGGTGCGTGCCGGCCGGGCGGGGCCAGGCCGAAGAAGCCGAACGGCATGCCCGGCTGGCCGAGGAGGCCGCAGCCAGCCTGGATTACGGCCAGGAGAAGCTGTACGCGGCGATGGCCAGGGCCCTGGTCTGCCAGGCCTCCGGCGACTACCTGGGCATGGCCGACGCGCTCGGCCACTGGCAGGATGAGGAGACCCTGGACGGCCGCAGCCGGGCCTACGCGGTGCTGTGGCGGCCGCTGCTGGCCGAGGGCCTGGTCGGCTCCGGCCAGGCCGGGCCGGCCGCCGCCGTCTTGGGCCAGTTGCGGGCCGGCGATACCCAGGTCGGCTACTTGCAGCCGGCCCAGGCCTGGCTGGACGGGTGGCTGGCCGAGCAAGGCGGCGGCCCGGAGCAGGCCGGGAAGATCTATCAGCGGGGCGAGGACGCCGCCAGCACCGACAGCTCGGTGTACCTGGCCCGGTTGTTGCTGGCCCACGGCCGGCTGCTGCGGCGCACGGGTCATAGAAAGGAAGCGGTCGAGCGGCTGCGGCGGGCGAACGACCTGTACCGGGTGCTGCGGGCGGCGCCGTTCACGGCCCGGGTCGAAGAGGAGCTGGCCAAGTGCCATCTTCCCGCAGACCCGGCCAGGAAGCAGCAGTCCGTGCTGGCGCTGACCAACCGGGAGACCGAGGTGGCCCACCTGGTCGGCAAGGGATTGTCCAATCCGGAGATCGCGGCCGAGCTGTTCATCAGCCGCAAGGCCGTGGAGTATCACCTGGGCAACATCTACGCCAAGTGCGGCCTGCAGGGACGGCAGGAGCTGCGGCGCTTCGTCGAGCAGTGGCGGGAGCCCGCAACGGTCTGACCGGTTCCGGGCGTGCGCCCGGAACCGGTCAGCGGGTACTGATCACCGGCCCGTAGGCGTGACCGGAGAGGTGGGCTTGACCGGGGTGGTGGGGTGGGCCGGGACGGAAGTCGAGGTCGACGGGTGGGTGGTGGCCGGGGTGGTGCTGGAGTGCGTATGCCACACGCTCACGGCGAGGAAGACAAGGGCTGCCGCCACAGCCGTGCCGATGATCACGGCCCAGATGCGGAACCAGGACGGGCCGGAGTTCTGCTGGTAGGGAACCGGCTGGTACGGAGACTGGGAGGGAGCCTGCTGGTAGGGGGACTGGTATGGGGTCTGCTGGTAGGGGGACCGCTGGTAAGGGTCCTGGTACGGGGACTGCCGGTAGGGGGACTGGGTGCTCACGTGGATGTCTCTTTCTCGATCGGCTGCACTGTGTGGACACATCCACTTTCGCCTGCACCTAGAGCAAAGTCCCTAGAGAAACTCCCTAATTCGCCTCCCGAGGTCGGCTAGCGGACCAGGCAACCTGCCGGTTGCCCCGTGGCGTATTCGCTGCCTGCAGCCGGGAAGGCTCTGGCCAGCGCCTGGGCAATCAGGTAGGCGCGCGCCGCATAGCCCGCGGAAGTGTAGTGAATGCCGTCGGTGATGAACCAGCTGTCCTTGACCGCCGCGGCCCAGTCATAGACCCGCATGTTCGGGTAGCTGGCGCAGGCCCCGATCAACGCCTGATTCCACAGCAGCATGTTGTTTTGCCGACGATCAGTTGATTACTGATATGAAATCATAGACAGCCGGGGCGTCCTGGAGATCGTTTGCTGCGGGCCCATCATCGGATGATCCTTGACATAGAAATCCTTCCATCCGAAGGACACCCCGGCAGGGGCGGCCTTGGTGACGGCCTCCCAGGTCTGCTCCTTATCGCCCGGGGTACCTTGCCCGTCCATGTGGATAACAATGGCCAGATCGTCGTACCGGACGTCGAGCTTGTGCTCATCGCCAATCATCGACAGCCGGAACTGGTGCAGCACGAGGAGCTTCTGGGGCAGCCGGTACCGTGCGGTCAGCCCGGCCAGCCACCTGATGACGCTGTTGACCTCGGTGGCGCTGACGCTGCCTATTTGCTGCAGTGGCAGCTGGTCCGGCGCCAGTTTCCACTCCGGATCCAGGGCCAGCCCGACGTCGGGCCGTTCGAGCAGCGACTGGTACCTCTCGGCCTGGGCGAGGAGGCTCGCCCGGCCGGGCTGCAGGTCCAGGATGACATAGAGCCCGGCCGCCGTGGCCTGGCTGACCCACGGACGCAAGGAGGACACCGGGGACTCGTACGAGTATTCGCCATCCGGGCCGGCATGAGCCTGGGCGACGGTGGCAATGATCTCGAAGGCAGGTACCACCCGGGCGTGGCTCAGGGACCGGTAGGCCGCGGCAACGCTCTTGACCCGGGCGATGCTGGCCGACCGGCCCTGCTCGCCCAGCGCTCCGAGCGCGGGAGCATAGGGGTGACCGTAGAGGGCGACCAGCAGGTGCGAGGGGAACAGGACCTGGCCGCCTCCGGGCAGCTGCACTCCGGTCTGCGCCACGGCGATCCGCGATGCCAGCCGGGCCGCCGGCCCGAACCCCGATCCGATGGCGAGCACCTGCTGGGGCCGGAGAGCCGAGAGCGCGGAGATCGCGGCCGGGTCGGCGCGCGGATCGTTGCCACTGACGGCGATCACATGTGCCCCAGCCACCTGCGCGGTGCTGACCGCGGCGAGCGTCGCCGCATCGCCGTCGCCCGGGTGCACGAGCAGTGCGACGTGGTCCAGGGGCGCGGGGGCCTTCGTAGCCGGCAGCAGCGCCGGGTCCGTGACCACGCGGATGCCCGGCAGCTGAGTCGCGAGCACCTTGGCGGCTACCCCGACCGCCAGCACGGCATCGGGGTCCAGGGCCCTGAGCTGCGCCCGCAGCATGGCGCTGACCACGGTTGCGGTGCCCGAGAAGGGATTGGACGGGGCCGAGGTCAGCAGGACAGGCGCGTGCGCCCGCAGCGCCGCGCGAGCGGCGGCCAGGTCGGCCGACGGGTCCGGGCTGGCCACCACGACCACCGGCGAGGAGGCGAACAATCTCGCTGCCACCTCATCCGCGATCACGTCCGCCGTGCCGGTTAGCACCGACGTCGCGGAGGCAGGCGAGCGGGTACGTGGCGCCAGCGGTACGGGAGGAGCCGGATCATGCGGGGCAGGGCCAGTGCAGGACGCCGTGCCCACGGCAACGGCCGCGACCAGCGCGAGCACCGCTCCGGCCGCGTGCGGCATCACGGCGCGGCCCCTGCCGGTCCGCCAGCTCAGCACGCGGCATCCGGATAGCACGAGCGGATCCCATCAGTCATCAGCCGCGCTCCCGCGCTGCGAGGGCCGCCTCTGGCTCTGGACGCGGCGCCCCGGGCTGAGCATATTGACCATCCCGGGGTGAATGCCGCGCTTTCCGCGATCCGGCACGGTCGAGGAGTGAGGGCGGACGGCCGTGAGGGCACTTCGCGTGCCATAGTCCAGGGCATGGCGGTCTTCGATGATCTGGCCGCAGAGCAGGGGCGGCTCGAGCACATCCTGAGCGGCCTGGACCGTGTGCAGTGGACGTCGCCGTCGGGCGCCGCTGGCTGGACGATTGCCGACGTGGTCCTGCACCTGGCCCAGTCCGAGGAATCGGTGGTGGCCACCGTATCGGGTGACGGCCCGCGGAAGGGCTTCGGCGCGGCGGCCAGCGGAACCGTGGAGGAGCGCGTCGCGGAGATGGTGCGCATGGAGCGGGCGGCGCCAGAGGTGGTCTTCGGGCGCTGGCAGCGGGCCCGGCAATCGGCGCTGAGCGCCCTGCGGGACGCCGATCCGGACCGGCCGGTGGAGTGGGTGACCGGGCCGGTAAAGCCGGCCACGCTGGCCACCACCCGGCTGGCCGAGCACTGGGCGCACGGCCTGGACATCACCGGGCCGCTCGGCCTGGAGTACCCCGCGACCGCGGCAGACGGCTTTCTCCCCGGTGGTCCGCTGACAGGTCGGGCTGGAGCTTGCTCTGGCGCAAATGGGCAGGATGGCGGCCCCATGCGCCCTAGTGACAGAGCGCACCTTCTGACTTAACGTGAAGTAGTGGAGGTGCGCCAAGTCGAGGCGTTCGTGGCGCCGGCCACCGAGTTCCACGTATGGGAGGAAAGCTCGTGCGCGCCCGTTCACCGTCTGGGTAGGCGTCACCCCCGTCGGCGGCACGCTCGATGCGGTGAGCTGAGATGATGCCGGCGGTCATTGCCGCGAGTGTGCGGTTCCGGTTCATGGTCATTGCGCTCGCTGCGGGGTTTATCGGGCTCGCGGTCGCATGGCTGCCGGGAATGCACGCCGACGTGCTCCCCGAGACCTCACCGGTCACGGTCCGGATCCAGACCGAGGCGGCCGGGCTATCTGCCCCCGAGGTGGAGTCCCTGGTCACCGTGCCACTGGAGAAGAACCTGCTCGAAGGCGTGATGGGCGTTACCGACGTCACCTCTGACTCCATAGCCGGGTTGTCCCAGATCGAGCTGGACTTCGCCTCCGGCACCAACCTCTACCAGGCCCGCCAGCTCGTGCAGGAGCGGCTGACCCAGGCGTTCGTGCTGCCGAACGTGTCCAAGCCGCCGGTCATGCTGCAGCCCGTATCATCGACCGGCAATGTGATGCTCATCGGGCTGACCTCGCGCCAGCTCAGCCTGATCAACCTCTCGACACTGGCCCGCTGGACGATCGTGCCGCAGCTGCTTGGCGTGCCCGGCGTGGCCGACATCGCTACCTTCGGCCAGTCCGACCAGCAGCTCCAGGTGCTGGTCGACCCGGCCCGGCTCGCGGCCCAGCACATCACGCTGGCCCAGATCATCGAGACCGCCGGTGATGCGCAGCTGGTCTCGCCGCTGACGTACCTCGAAGGGTCCACGCCCGGAACCGGCGGCTACCTGGAAGGCCCGAACCAGCGCATCACCATCCAGCCCGTGCTGCCGTTCGGCACGCCCGCTAACCTCGGCCAGGTTCCGGTGGCTGAGACCACCGGTCCCCGGCCGGTGCCGCTCGGCAGCGTCACCGACATCGTGGTCGGCCATCAACCGCTGATCGGCGACGCCCTGGTACGAGGCCAGCCCGGGCTGGTGCTCGTGGTGGAGAAGCTGCCGTCGGCCAGCGTGCCGGCGGTGACCAAAGGGCTGGACCAGGCACTGGCGCAACTGCGGCCCAGTCTGTCCGGGGTGCAGGTCGACACCACGCTGTACCGGCCCGCCAGCTACATCGACAGCACGCTGCGCAACCTGCGGGTCGCGCTGACCGGCGCGGCGATCCTCGCCGCCCTGACGCTGATCGCACTGCTGCTGAGCCTGCGGCTGGCCGCCATCGCGCTGATCGCCACGGGGTTGTCGCTGCTGGCCGCCACGATGGTGCTTTACCTGCTCGGGTACACGTTCAACGTCATGGTCACGCTCGGCCTGCTGCTCGCGCTGGCCGTGGGGGCCGCCGAAGGCGCGGGGACAGCGCAGCGCCTGATGGTGCTGCTGGCCAGGCGGGACGATGGCGGGCGCCGGTCCGGGGCCAGCCTGGCCATCGCCGCCTGCGGCGAGCTGCGCGGGCCGCTGTGCGCCGCGGCGCTGGCGGTGCTGGCGGCAGCCGTCCCGGTCGCCATCGCCTCCGGTCCGACCGGCACGTTCGTGCGGCCGATGGCGCTGGCCTTCATCTTCGCGGTGGCGGCCTCGATGGTGGTCGCGCTGACCGTCACGCCCGCGCTGGCCGCCGTGCTGCTCGGCGGGGACCGGCCGCCGGTCCTGGCGGGACGCTGGGCCCGCGCGGCGCCCCGGCGCAGGCCGATGGTGTGGCCGGGGCTGGCCTACCAGGCGGTGCTGCGATCGTTCGTGCGGATGCCACGCTGGATCCTGGCCGGGCTATGCCTGGCCATGTTCTGCGCGGCCGGGCTGTACCTGGTCGGGTTCCGCACCCTGGGAGGGTCGGCGATGCATCCCGGGCAGCCGCAGTTCCAGGACCGGAACCTGGTGATCCGCTGGACCGGGGCGCCTGGCATGTCGCTGCCGGAACTCGACCGGCTGGTGGCGCGGACCTCGCAGGAGCTGACCGCGCTGCCCTCGGTGGCCGACGTAGCGGCCACGGTGGGCCGGGCGGTCTCCTCCGACCAGATCGTCAACACGAATTCGGCCGAGATCTGGGCCACGATCAAGCCAGGCGCTGCCTACGACCGCGCGGTCGCCCAGGTGCGGTCGATTGCCGACGGCATGCCGGGGGCGGCCGGTACGGTCAGCACCTACGAGTCCGACAGCATGGACGGCGTGCTGGCCGCTGCGCCCAGCGCCCTCACCGTCCGGCTATACGGGTCCGACTACGGCGAGCTGGCCCGGCTGGGGCGGCAGGTCGAAGCGGTCATGTCGCGGATCAGCGGGCTGGGAACGCCGCAGATGCAGCTGCCGGTCGAGCAACCGACGCTGAACGTCACGGTCAACCTGACCGCCGCGACCAGGGACGGCCTCACGCCGGGTGACGTCCGCCGCGAGGCTGCCACGCTGCTGTCCGGCCTGACCGTGGGAAACTTCTTCGAGCAGCAGAAGGTCTTCGACGTCGTGGTGCTGGGCACGCCAGCCGTGCGCAGCAGCCTGACCAGCGTGAACAACCTGCTGCTTGATACGGTGAACGGCGGGCACGCCCGGCTGGGCTCGTTGGCCCAGGTCAGCGTGGCAGCCTCGCCGGTGGATATCAAGCACGACGCGATGTCACCGTACGCGGACGTGACGGCCGCGCTGTCCGGACGCAGCCGGGGCTCAGCCAGCGCGGCGGTAACCAGCAGGCTGAACGGGATCTCCTTCCCGCTCGGCTACTACGCCGTCGTGCAGGGCACTCCGGCGACCCCGGCGCTGGAAGGCGCGCGGCTGGCGAGCTACGTCATCGCGGCGCTGATCGGCATCGTGCTGCTCGCGCAGGCCGCGACCGGCAGCTGGGTGCTGGCGCTGCTGGTGCTGGCGGCGCTGCCCGTTCCGCTTGCCGCCGGAGTGCTCACGGCGTTCGCGCTGGGCGCGCAGGACTCGCTGGCTGCGATGGCCGGGCTGCTCGGGGTGCTGGCCATCGCGCTCCACCAGGCGTTCCGGGTTACCGCGGTGATCCGACGCGCTCACGTGGCCGACGGCGGGCGGCTGACGCCCAGCCTGCTGACGACCGGGGCGGTAGACGCCAGCGGGCCTGTCATCACGGCAGCCGCCGCGACGGCGGCAGCGCTGGTGCCGTTCATCGTGATGGGTGACGTTCCAGGGAACGAGCTGCTGCACACCGCGGCCGGGGTCATCCTCGCTGGCCTGATCGCGGCGACGCTGCTGAACACGCTCCTGCTCCCGGTGGCCTGTTTCTGGCTCGGCCCGGACAGCGCGCCGGGGCGCGACGCGGATGCCCAGACGGACCGCACAGACCTGCCCGGATCGTCAGGCGTGCCGCGGCCGCGGGAGGAGCCAGAGGTTTCCGGGGCGACGCAGCCGGCCAGCCGGCCGGAAAACCCGGTCCGCTAGGAAGGGGGCGTGCCCGTGCACCGCTTCAGCCGCAGCGCGGCGCCGCTGCTGATCATCATCGCGATAGTGGCGGTGGCCGGATGCCGCAGCACCTCCGCCGCGGGCGGCCAGCCACCGCCGCCACCCGCCCGGACCGAACCGGCCGGACCTCATGGCGCGCTCAGCGTCGTGCTGACCCCGCGCGGCGCCCAGCAGGTCGGCATACAGACCGCGGCGGCCAGATCGGCCGACCACGGCCGGGCCGTGGTCCCCTACTCGGCCCTGCTCTACCAGTCCGACGGCAGCAGCGTGATCTACACGGTGACGGGCCCGCTCACCTACACGCTGGTGACCGTCAGCGTCACGGGCATCCAGGGCAACCAGGTCTACCTGACCGGGCTCGCCCCGGGCACCGAGGTGGTCACGGTCGGCGGCGAGGAACTACTCGGCGTCCAGGACGGCGTCGGGGTGCAGACGTGAGCAGGACCCCCACGGGGCGGCAATGCGCTGGATAGTCGGCTGGAGCCTGCGGTTCCGGTATCTGGTAGCGGGGCTGGCGGTTGGGCTGATGTTCTTCGGCGTGCAGATGCTGGGCCATGAGAAGCTGGATGTGTTCCCGGAGTTCGCGCCGGTCTCGGTGGAGGTCCAGACCGGGTGCCTGGGCCTGTCGCCGCAGGACGTCGAGTCGCTCACCACCATTCCGCTCGAAGCGGCGCTGGCCGGGGTGCCCGGCGTCGACGACATCCAGTCGTACTCCGAACCGCAGCTGTCGGCGATCTATCTGTACTTCCAGTCAGGCACGAGCCTGCTGCATGCCAGGCAACTGGTCCAGGAACGGCTGCAGACCACCGCACACACGCTACCGACCTGGTGCGATCCGCCACAGATGTACCCGATCGTGTCCGCGACCAGCCGGGTCATGCAGATCGGCTTCACCTCGAGCACGATCTCCCCCCTCGAGCTGTCCACAATCGCGCAGTGGGACATCAGGCCCAAGCTGATGGACGTACCCGGCGTCGCGAACGCGGCCATCTGGGGGGCTAACCCGCAGGAGATCATGGTCGAGGGCAATCCGGCGCTGATGCGGGCGCAAGGGGTCACGCTCGACCAGTTGATGACCACGGCGGCCGACGCGGTCGACACCTCGGAAGTCCGCTACACCACCGGCTCGGCGGTCGGCTCACTCGGCTTCGTCGTGACCGCGGCGCAGCAACTGGACATCGCCGCCGGCCAGCCGGTCCATACCCCCGCCCAGCTGGCCCAGGTACCGCTGGAAACCAGCAGCGGCAAGCTGATCACGATCGGCCGGGTCGCCACCGTGACCTGGGGCTACCCGACACCGACCGGAGACGCGGTGGTGGACGGCCAGCGCGGCCTGATGATGGTGGTCGAGAAGTTCCCTGGGGCCAATACGCTGCAGGTCACCAACGGCGTCGACCGAGCGCTGGCCGAGCTGGCGCCCGGCCTGCACGGCATCGGAGTGGACGCCAACATCTTCCGGCAGGCCGCGTTCATCGAGACCGCGATCCACAACCTCGGGCTGTCGGTGATCCTCGGCTGCATCCTGGTCGTGTTCGTGCTGCTCGCATTCCTGTTCCAGTGGCGGGCGGCGCTGATCAGCCTGCTGGCGATCCCGCTGTCGCTGATCACTGCGGCGATCGTGCTCGAGATGGCCGGGTCGACGATCAACACGATGGTGCTGGCCGGGTTCGCGGTCGCGGTCGGGGTGGTCGTCGACGACGCGATCATCGACATGGAGAACATCGTGCGCCGGCTACGTGCCTGGCGGGCGCAGGGCAAGCCGACGACCCCGCTGCATCTGGTGCTGGCCGCCTCCCTCGAGGTGCGGGTGGCCATCTTCTACGCCACTTTGATCAACATCGTGGCAGTGGTCCCGGTGATGGTGGTCGGCGGCCTGACCGGCGCGTTTTTTGAGCCGCTCGCGCTGGCCTACGGGCTGGCCGTGCTCGCCTCGATGCTCGTGGCGCTGACCGTCACGCCGGCGCTCGGCCTGATCCTGCTGGGCGGCGTGCGGCTCGCGCCGGGCGATCCGCCGCTGATGCGGGTACTCAAACGCGGCTACGTCCGGACGCTGAGGCCGGTTCTGCGCTCGCCGTGGTGGGCGCTGGTCGCCGTTCCTGTCGCGGTCGCCGCGGCGATCGCGGTCTATCCGCGGATCGGCCAGGATCTGTTCCCCGACTTCAAAGAGCCCGACTTCCTCGTCCACTTCGTCACCAAGCCGGACACCTCGCTCCCGGACATGGACCGCGAGGTGACCAGCCTGCAGAATCAACTGCTCGCCATCCCCGGCGTGGCCGACGTTGGCAGCCATATCGGCACCGCGCCGCTCGGTGAGGAGATCAACGGGGTGAACTTCTCGGAGAGCTGGCTCAGCCTGTCGCCAGGTGCCGACTACCCGAAGGTCCTGGCCGAGGTCCGGGCGGTCGCGTCCTCTTATCCCGGCACGTACACCGACGTCCAGACCTACCTGCACGAGCGGATCGACGAGGTACTCACCGACGGCACCACCGATGACGTGGTGGTGCGCGTCTACGGCCCGGGCCTGAGCGAACTGGGTACGCTGGGCAACCAGCTCGCCGCGGTCCTGGCCCGGGTTCCGGGCCTGGTGGACGTCCACCCGATCGCGCTCGAGTTCATCCCTCAGATCGACGTCCAGGTCAATCTGGCCGCCGCCCAGCGATACGGGCTGACGCCCGGGGTGATCAGGCGGGCGGCCGCGGTCATGATGGCCAGCGAGCCGATGGCGGAGATCTCCTCCGGTGGGGCGCTCACCGTGGTCGCCGCGTGGAGTACGCCTGGCACCCGCCAGGACCTCTCCAGCCTCGGCCAGCTCGAGCTCGACACCCCAAGCGGCGGCCATGTCGAGCTGGGGCAAGTCGCGTCGATCACCGGGCAGTCGTCCGCGAGCCAGGTGCTGCGGGAGAACGGCCAGCGCTACACCGAGGTGGACGCGGACGTAAGCGGCCGCAGCCTGAGCTCGGTGACCAGCGCGGTCAAGACGGCGCTGGCCAGGTTGCGCTTTCCGTCCGGTTACCGGTACGCGCTGCTCGGCGAGGCGACCGAGCGGTCCGCCGCGCAGCGGCGGTTGCTGATCGACGGCGTGGGTGCCGCGGTGGTCATCCTGCTGTTGCTCCAGATGGCGTTCGGCAGCTGGCGGCTGTCCTTCCTGCTGTTCCTGACCCTGCCCACGGCGCTGGTCGGCGGGATGCTCGCGGCCTGGGGCGGCCTGGGCACGATCACCCTGGGCGCGCTGGTCGGCTTCTTCACCGTGCTCGGCATCGCCGCCCGCAACGGCATCCTGCTGATCAGCCATTTCCGTCATCTTGAGCAGGTGGAAGGCGAGCCGTTCGGCCCGCAGCTTGTGATCCGCGGCGCCAGCGAGCGGCTCTCTCCGATCATGATGACCGCGCTGGCCCGCCTCCCTGGTCCCGCTGGTCGTCTACGGCAACCGGCCCGGCCAGGAAATCGAGTACCCGATGGCGGTCGTGATCCTGGGCGGGCTGGCCACCTCAACGTTGCTGAGCCTGTTCGTCCTGCCCGCGCTTTACCTGTGGGCTGGCCGAGGACGCCGCACGAAAAGCTAAAGGTCTTTAATTCGTGATGTCGCCCAGCTGGAAAGCCTGGCGCGGTAACCGGCACCACCGGAACCGGGTCGGCCGGTCAGCCCCGCGGCCAGCGCGCCTGGAGCCAGCCGCCGATGCGCTCGATCGCCTGATCGGATTCGGGCAGCAAGCCGGCGAACGCGTGCCAGACGTGCGGCATCTGATCCCAGACTTCCAGCGTGACGTCGAACCCGGCGGCGCGTGCCTTCGCGGCGAACCGGGTCGAGTCGTCGAGGATCACCTCAGCGTCGCCGACCTGGATCAAGATCGGCGGCAGCCCGCGCAAATCGGCGTACAGCGGCGAGGCATACGGGTGCCGGGGATCCGCGCCGGCCAGGTACGCCGCCGCGCTCTCGCGCATCCTGCAGGTACACCAGCACGCAGACGCTGTCCATGCCCGCGGCGATCACCCACTCGGCCGGTACCCCCGGCATCGGCCGGGCTCGACGGTCGTGCCGGGCGGCGGCTGCGCGGCGACCGATCCGGTGGCCGCGCGGCGCTCGGCGATCGTCAGGGCGTCCAGGTCCAGGCCGCGCAGGAGCTCGCGTACCGCCGCCAGTTCCTCACTCGCCCTCGGGTGCCTCCCGTTGCCTGCTTGCGGCGGCCGCCATCGCGCTAGCATCATCGCCGCGCCGGCCGCGCCGGGCAACCGGTTACCGGCCGGGCGGCGGGCAGCTGAAAGCTAGTTTGTTCGCGTTATTTTGCCGCTAAAAAGAGCTGTACGAAATAAGATAATGCTGGCTATTACGGACCGGCTCAGGCATTTTGCCGCCCGGCTGGCCAGCAAGGTAATCCGGTCAGCAGGCCAGCACCACTGTGCGGCCGGGCTGTCCTGGCAGAAACGCGGCACCCTCGGCTGCGCATATTGGCGATCCGGCGCGAGTTCTGAGATTTCGCCGCAAGTCGCTGGCTGGTGTCGCGTGTCACAGGCGGGGGTCGACGGGCTCGGACTCCAGGGCCAGGACGGCGAAGACGCATTCGTGGACCCGCCACAGCGGCTCGCCGCGGGCGCTCGTGGTAGGTGGCGCCTCCTCGCGCCGCGAGGTGGCGACAGGGCTCATCGTCGGCGGCAGGTACAGCAGCCAGCGGGGATCGATGGCAAACCGGCTCATCACCTCCAGCGCGGCCGCGGCATGACCCTCGCGCACCCCCACCCGCGGCAGGTACGCCGTCTGGATCACCCGCGACCCGGAGACGTCCCCGATGTCCAGGACATCCGGCTCGCGGTGCGCCTGCGGGTGTCCGGAGGGCGGTCCGGCCGGGAACGGCTTGGCCGGGGCGTAGTAGACACGTGCCGCCTGGACTGACACCACGGTCCGTTCGGGATAATTGAAAGCCGTCAGACGGCCGCCGAAGACACAGCCGGTATCCAGGCACATGGTGTTGTTCACCCACTCGGTCTCCGGCACCGGGGTGTGGCCGTACAGCACCAGGGCGCGGCCGCGGTACTCCTGGGCCCACGGGTACCTGACCGGCAGGCCGTACTCGTCGGTCTCGCCGGTGGTCTGCCCGTACAGGCAGAACGCGCGGACCCGGCCCGACGCGCGGCCCTGGTAGCGCTCGATCAGGCCGGCGTGCGCCACCACCAGGCGCCCGGCGTCCAGTACGTAGTGGCTGATCAGGCCGTCGATGAACTGCTCGGTCTGGGCGCGGAACTCTTCGGGCTCGGCGGCGAGCTGCTCCAACGTCTCGGCCAGGCCGTGAGCGTGCTGGACGTTCCGCCCGCGCAGGGCGCGCAGCAGCTTGGCCTCGTGGTTACCTGGCACGCACAGCGCGGTCCCGGCGGCGACCATGCCCATGACCAGCCGGAGCACGCCCGGCGTGTCCGGGCCGCGGTCCACCAGGTCGCCGAGGAACACCGCGCGCCGTTGCGGGTGGCCGGCCTTGATGGGCGGTCGGCTTCGTCGCGCTCGATCGCGTAGCCCAGCTTGACCAGCAGCTGCTCCAGCTCGGCCAGGCAGCCGTGCACGTCGCCGATGACGTCGAACGGGCCGGTCTCGTGGCGCAGGTCGTTGAACAGCTTGGTCCGGGTGATCATGGCCGCGGCCACCTCGTCCGGGGTGTGCAGCACGTGCACGGTGCGGAAGCCCTCACGGGGCAGGCTCTTGAGGTTGCGCCGGAGCTGGCCGCGCTGGCGGCGCGGTCTGGAAGATGTTCAGCCGTTCGCGCTGCCGGTCCGGCCAGCGGTCAAGCCTCAGATTGCGCGCCGCCAGCTGCAGCGCCCGGGCGGACACGTCGACCGCGGTGACCCGCTCCACGCCGGGGTCGGCCAGCAAATCCTTGATCAGCACGCCCGCGCCGCAGCCGAAGTCCCCGATCCGCCGCGCCCCTTGGTCGCGCAGGAGCGCGACGATGGCCTCGCGGCGCTGGGCGGCCAGCGGCCTGCGGGGTTCGTCGTCGTCGGTGACCGCGTTGTCCAGCTCCTCCGGCTCGGTGTCGTCGGCGGCGTGGCCTCCGGGTAGAACACGTGCGCCGTGCCTGCCGCGGTAGCGGACGCCTGCCCCCGGTCGGGGTGCTTGTGCAGGAGGTACCCCAGGTCGGTCGCTGGCGCCCGGGTCGTGGTGATGGTCAGCAGCACACGCCATTGTCTCTGGTCATGTCCGGCCAGATCAAAATCAATATGGCCGAACGGTCCGCGGTGGGTGCCGCCGGGTGCCGGGGGCGGACGGGGTGCCAAGCTGGGCGATATGGGCGGGCTGAGGGACGGGTAGGAGTCGGGCGTGGAGCGCTGGGTGCTGCATGTGGACCTCGACCAGTTCATCGCGGCGGTGGAGGTGCTGCGGCATCCCGAGCTGCGCGGGCGACCCGTGGTGGTCGGCGGGGACGGCGACCCGACCAAGCGCGGCGTGGTGAGCACGGCGTCCTACGAGGCCCGCGAGCACGGGGTGCATTCCGGCCTGCCGTTGCGGACCGCCGCGCGGCGGCTGCCCGATGCGGTGTTCCTGCCGGTGGACCGCGAGGCCTACGAGCAGGTCTCGGCCGAGGTGATGGAGGTGCTGCGGTCCACGGGCGCGGTGGTGGAGGTGCTCGGCTGGGACGAGGCGTTCCTCGGCGTCCAGACCGGCGATCCTGAGGGTTTCGCCCGCTCGCTGGCCGGGCGCGTCCGGGAGGCGACGCGGCTGGACTGCACGGTCGGGATCGGCGAGAACAAGCTCCAGGCCAAGATCGCAACCGGGTTCGGCAAGCCGGCCGGGGTGTTCCGGCTCACGTTCGCCAACTGGTTCGAGGTCCTCGGAGACCGGCCCACCGACGCGCTGTGGGGCATCGGGGCCAAGACGGCCAGAAAGCTGGCCGGGCTGGGCATCCGCACGGTCAGCGACCTGGCGGCCGCAGACCCGGACGCGCTGGCTGCGGAGTTCGGGCCGATGACGGGGCCGTGGCTGGTGCTGCTGGGCCGGGGCCGGGGCGACGCCGACGTGGACGATTCACCGTACCTGGCCCGCAGCCACGGCAAGGAGGAGACGTTCCAGCGCAACATCGCCGACTGGTCACGGGTCCAGGCGGAGGTGAGCAGGATCGCCGCGCTGCTGGCCGCCGACCTGCAGGCCGAGCCGCGACCCGCGGTCCGGGTCGTGGTGAAGGTCCGGTACGCGCCGTTCATCACCGAGACCCACGGGGTGACGCTCGGCTCCCCCAGTTCCGACGCCGCGGTCATCGAGCGGGCCGCGCTGGCGGCGCTCGAGCAGTTCACCGGCCGGCGGCCGGTCCGGCTGCTGGGGGTACGGGCGGAGTTCGGGACGGCCTCGGCGTGAGGGCTGGCCGCATAGCCTGGCTGCGAATTATGGCCAGGCCGCATCCCTCATCCCGGGCTCCTCGGAGCGGGAGGGTCATGCCGATCTCGCCGAGGTCGGGGCGGGACGGCAGAGGCTGGCGCTCGCCGGTCAGCGTGAACCCGCAGCGCTCGTAGAGCAGGCGCGCGGGCCTGTTCGCCTCGGTCACCCACAGGTGCACCGATGCCGCGTCCCTGGCCCTGGCCCACTCGATGACCGAGGCGACGAGCGCCTCGCCGACACCGCGGCCGCGGGCCCGCGGCCGCACGTACACGGACACCAGTTCCACCAGGCCGGGCCGCTCAGCGTAGCCGCCGGCCAGGCCGGTCGGCTGGGACGCACTGACCTCGGGAAGGTAGGCCAGGAAGGTGCCGCCGCTGGCGATCCTGCGCACCCAGTCCGCCTCACCGAAGGTGGCCTGCTGCTCATAGGTCGACCCGAAGGCCTCCGGCGCGTCCCGCAGCGCCGCCAGCCGGATGTCGCGCAGCGCTGGCCAGTCACCGGCGATCGCCTCGCGTACCAGGACCATGCCACATGGTCGTGTGGTGGCCGCCGGTGAGGCAAGCGGTTTTCGGCCCGGCGGATCGGCGTTCGTGCGCAGGCGAACGTCGTGGTGAACGGGTCAGGCCGAGTCGAAACGGCGGGCACTCGGGTAGCGCTGCCCGCCGTCGACGACGACGTTCGCGCCGGTGATCCATGATGCCCGCGCCGAGAGCAGGAAGGTGACCACGTCGGCCACCTCCTGCGGGCGTCCCAGGCGGCCGAACGGGAACTGGCTGCCGAGGAAGGCGTCGAAGTCACCCGGGTTCTCCTGCCGGAAGAGGTCCCATGAGCCGCCAGGAAACATGATGGATCCGGGGCTGACGGCGTTGACGCGGACGCCGAACGGCGCCAGTTCCTGGGCCGCGGTCGCGGCCAGCTGGATCTCCGCCGCCTTGGCGACGGCGTAGGCGGTGCGCGGCGCCGGGCGCATGCCGGTGATCGAAGACACGATCACGACCGTTCCGCCACCGGCGGCCCGCAGGTGGGGCAGGCCGGCCCGGATCAGTTCGGCGGCATGCCCGGCGTTGAGGGCGAACGTCGCGGTGAACTCGCCGGGGCTTGAATTACCGAGGTTACCGCGGCCAACCGTTCCGCCCGCGTTGGCCACCAGGTGATCAAGGCCGCCGAGCGCGGCCGCGATCTCGCCGACGGCGCGGTTCAGCATGGGCGTGTCCGTGACGTCAGCCACACAGGTGGCCACCGATGCGCCCTGGCGGCCCAGGTGCTGCGCCGCGCGGGCCAGGCCGTCGGCGTCGCGGGCAATGAGCCCGACCGCCGCTCCCTCGGCGGCTAGGGCCTGGGCGACGGCGAAGCCGATGCCCCTGCTTCCTCCGGTGATCAGCGCACGGCTACCGTGCAGGCCAAGATCCATGCCCACGATTATTGCTGGCGCCAGCGCGCTCCGGCCGGTGCATAGGCTGCGGTGGTGACGGTACGACTGGCCGGCGACGACCCGCAGACCCTGAACGCGGCCACCCGGTCGGCCACCATCACCACGTTCCAGCCCGGCACCGACACTGCCTATATTCCCTGCGTCAGCCTGCTCGACTTCTGGCTGCCGGGCGGCGCGGTGGAGCTGACTAGCTACGCGCACAGCATCGACTTCGGCGCCAAGGGCTACGGCAACCTGGTCGAGCTGGCCTGGCTGCAGCATCATGTCGCCGGTGCGCTCGGGCGCCCTGCGGGCCGCCTGCTGATGACCGTCAAGTCGGCGCACGTGTACCAGACCGAGTTCGGGTACGTGCGCCGGGTGCTGGCCCAAGCCGGCCGCGACCGGTGACCCTGACGCCCTCGCCCTCGCCCTCGTCCAATTGGCGGGGGCTCGGCCCGGGAGGGGCTCAGTCGGGGGCGGGGAGCTCGCCGCGCTCGGCGGCCTTGGCCAGGCGGCGGGCTTCCTTCAGCGACAGGCCGCGGGCCTGCGGCGGGAGGCGGTAGATCGTGGCGCCGCCCATCAGGTTGTAGGTGCGGATCTGGATCACCGGCGCGCCCGCGCGCGGAAGCCGCTGGGAGCCGATATCGGTGTTGCCGCCCATCAGCGAGAACCCGCCCACCTCGACGTCGATGGAGTCGGGCACGTAGACCGTCGTGCCGCCCATCAGAGCGAACATGTTGAGCGTGAGGTGGCCGCCCTCGATCTCGGCCTCCCGTAGGTCGATCTCGTCGCCGCCCATGATGGCGACGGAGTTGACCGTACCGACCGTGCGGAACCGGCCGTGGTGCCGCGAGCCGCTCATGATGGCCACCATCCAGCGCACCGGCTCGCGGACCCTGGCCTGCGGCACGTCAGGTGGCGGGCCGGCCTGCGCCGCCTCCTCGGGCAGGTCGCTGGTCAGGACGGCCAGCTCGCCGCGGGTCTTGGCCGCCAGGGCCCGGGAGGCCCGGTCCTCGAGCTCGTCCAGGGTGAGGCGGCCGACCGCGGCGTGATCGCCCAGGGTCCGCACGGTGGCGTCGCGTTCGGCGTCGGAGACCCGGATGGAATCGTCGGGTTCGCTCACTGCGGGCCTGCCACGGGATGAAGGCGCACGGCCGGAAGGGAGGCGGAAGCCATGGGGGTCGCCATCACCGGCTCGCGTTGATGGTGAGCCAGGAGCATAGAGGCTGGACCGTTCGGAAAAATGACATGACATGGTCCTTAGCCGCTGCGGTTTCCAGCCAGGGTTCGACCGGCCATTGCTTCCAGGCGGTCAGGCCCTTGTAGCGGAGCAGGGCGATCCGGGGATGGTCGGCGGGGTAGCCGCGGGGCGCGGACTTGAGCACGCTGTGCCCGTGCACGCTGATGTCGTCTTTCTCGATCCGGGCGATGATCTGCTCGAGCTCGGTGCCCGGGCCGTCGCTGGCCACGGCCTGGCGGTAGCGGTCCAGGGGCTCGGCCTCCATCTGCCACATGCCGGCCCCGGCGCCCAGGCCCTCGGCGGACAGCTGCACGTAGCCGGTGCCGCCGATGACGGCCCCGATGTGGGTCTTATACGGCGACTTGTCGGCGCTGAACCTGACGTCGCGGTACGGCCGGAAGATCTTCGGCTCGCCGAACTCCGCGGCCAGCTCCTCGGTGAGCTCGGTCATCGGGGCCAGGATCTTCTGCTCGTAGGTGGCCTTGTGCTCGGTCCAGTAGGACTTCGAGTTGTCAGCCGCGAGCCCGTCGTAGAAATCCAGCGCCTCTTCCGGCCATCCGCTGAACGCCATGGTCCAGGTCCTCCCGTTGCGTCCCGTCGGGTTTCACCCTAGCGCGGCCCCGGGCCGGCGTTGCTGCTCTGGTATAGGAGAGTCATGACACCCACGGAACGGAACGGCGTCACGCTGACTCACCTCGATGAGCCGCTGTTCGACGGGGCGGGCGCGAAAAAGCGCGACCTGATCGACTATCTGGACGCGGTGAGCGGGTTCATCCTGCCCGAGCTGCGGGACCGGCCGCTGTCGGTGATCAGGGTCCGCGCCGGGCAGCAGCCGTTCATGCAGAAGAACGTGCCCGACTATGCCCCGCCGTGGATCCGCACGGTCACGATGTGGGCGGAGTCGTCCAAGCGCGAGGTCCGGTACGCGCTGTGCGATGACCCGCGCACGCTGCTGTGGTTCGCCAACCAGCGCGCGGTGGAGTACCACCCCACGCTGGGCCTGGCCGGCCAGCTGGACCGGCCCAGCTATCTGGTGATGGACATCGATCCGCCGTCCGGGGGTGAGTTCGGGCACGCGGTGGCGGCCGCGCACCTGGTCCGCCGGGCGCTGGCCGACGTGGGCCTGGCCGGCGCGGTCAAGACCAGCGGCTCCAAGGGAGTGCACGTCTACGTGCCGATCGATGCGAGCAGCGAGGAGGCGGCCGCGGCGACCAGGGCCATTGCCGCGCGGGCCGAACGGCTCGATCCGGACCTCACCACCACCGCGTTCGTCAAGGACGAGCGGCACGGAAAGGTCTTCCTGGACTCGACCAGGGCATTCGGCGCCACCGTGGTGGCGGCCTACAGCCCGCGGGTCAGGCCCGGCGCGCCGGTCTCGTTCCCGGTGCCGTGGGAGGACCTGGACGACATCACGCCCAGCGACTTCACCGTGCACACGGCCCCGGGCCTGCTGGCGGGGCACCCGGCGTGGGCGGGCCAGCTGCCCGCGCCGCAGCCGCTGAGCGAGGAACTGGTGGCCGAGGGCCGGGCCATCCCGGTGGCCCGGGTGCAGGCTATGCACGAGGGCAAGCGCCGGAAGCGAGCCGGACGCTCGCCCTCGTGACCGCGGCGCCCCTTTGCGGAGCCCCGGTGGAGCCCCTGATTGCGGCCACCAGCTCGAAGACGAGTAACAGGTCGTGCAGCACGACGTCCGGGCGCAGCACGTCGCGGATCAGGCCGAACAGCTCGTTCATCAGCTCGCCGGAGCCGGGATCGGAGCCATCTTCTTCGCCTTGGCCGACGGCCGCGGCGCTCACGTGCCCGTCTACCTGCACGCGGCGGAGTGGACCGCGCTCGCGACCGTGGGTCTGCTGGCCTGTTCGTTCGCGGTGGCGTTCGGGCTGCCGAAGCGGGCACGGGAAATGGGGCCCGCGGCGTAGGCGACACTGAATGATCGTGGATCGTTACCCCTCCCTGGCGGGGGTAACGATCCACGACGTTTCTTTCTGGTGCACCGTTCGGAGAAAAATAAGGCGGAAGCGGTGGGGCGGGTCGGCTGGGCGCCGGCGAGGAGGCGGTCGACGGCTTCGGTGACCGTCTCGGCCAGGGGGGGCCAGGGAAAGCGCGGGCGGGAGATGCGCAGGCTGACGACGCCGTGCAGCTGCTGCCAGATCAGCTGCGCGGTGAAGGACGCCCGCTGGTCCTCCGGGTCCACGCCGATGCAGGCGGCTATCGCATCGACCAGCTGCTGGAATGCCTTCCGCCCGGGGAACTGCTCCGGGGCCATGTCCTCGGGCAGCGGTAGCGGGCTGGCGAACATCACCTGGTAGTGACCCTGGTGCGTCAGCCCGAACTCGCAATAAGCCAGGCACCCGACCCGCACCTGCTGGCAGGGATCCGCGTCCTGGTTCCGCGCGTCCTCCTGGACCTGGACCAGCTCGCCGAAGCGGCGGTCGGCGACGGCCAGGACGAGCGCGTGGATGTCGTCGAAGTGCAGGTACACCGAGGTCGTGGCGACGCCCGCCTCGCGGGCGACCGCGCGCAGGGTCAGCGGCGGGGCGCCCGGGTCGGCCAGCAGGCGGCTGGCCGCTTCGATGATGTCGTCGCGCAGCCGGTCGCCCTGGCCTCGCGGGTTCCGCTGCCTGGGTGCCTTCCGCCTGGCCGGTTCGGTGGCCGACGGCTTCCGCGCGGGCCGCGGGTGGCGGCGTCGGCGCGGGGCTTGCTCGGCCGGTGGATCAGGGTGCGGGCTGGTCACCTTGGCCTCCTCGATGGCCTGACGCCTTGAGACTACACCTGTTGCGCTACGGGCGAACTTTCCTCGCCGAACTTGTTGACAGCCTTAAGGCTACATCTGTACAGTCAGAGTAACAGAACAACTGTAGCCTTACAAACGTACAGCTGGAGGTCGTGATGACAGCCACAGCCGCTCGCTCAGCCGGCATCCCGCGGACGGCCTACCAGCGCCGCTGGTACACCCTGGGCGTGCTCTGCCTGAGCCTGCTCGTCATCGTGGTGGACTCGACGATCGTCAACGTGGCGCTGCCGACGTTCGCCCGGGACCTGCACGCGACCACCAGCGGGCTGCAGTGGATCGTCGACGCCTACACCCTCACGTTCGCCGCGCTGCTGCTGCTGGCCGGCGCCATCGCCGACCGCTACGGCAGGCATTACGCGCTGGCGGGCGGGCTGGTGATCTTCGCCGCCGGCTCGCTGGCCGCGGCCTTCACCGGCACTACCGCCGAACTCATCGCGGCCCGGGCGGTCATGGGGGTGGGCGGCGCATTCATCATGCCGGCCACCTTGTCCATCATCACCAACGTCTTCACCGACAACGCCGAGCGGACCAAGGCGATCGGGCTGTGGGCGGCGGTCAGTGGCCTCGGCGTGGCGATCGGCCCGGTGGCTGGAGGCTGGCTCCTGGCGCACTTCAGCTGGGGCTCGATCTTCCTGGTCAACCTGCCCATCGTGGCGGTGGCCCTGGTGGCCGGTTACTGGCTGGTCCCGGCCTCCCGCTCGCCGCAGGCTAGCCGACTCGACCTGACCGGCGCGGCGCTGTCCGTCGCGGCGCTCACCGTGCTGACCTACACGATCATCGAGGCCCCCGACCACGGCTGGCTGTCCGCCACCACCCTGGGCCTGTTCGCGGCCTCGGCCGTGCTGCTCGCGGTGTTCGCCGTGTGGGAGGCACGCAGCGATCACCCCATGCTGCCGCTGCACCTGTTCCGCAACCCGCGCTTCTCCGGGGCCGGCGTCTCCATCACGGTCATGTTTTTCGCGCTGGCCGGCGTGGTGTTCCTGAGCACCCAGATCTACCAGTTCGTGCTCGGCTACAGCCCGCTGGCGGCTGGGGTGCGCGCACTGCCCTCCGCGGCGGCGCTGGCCATCTTCAGCCCGGTGGGCGCCCAGATCGCCAAGCGGTTCGGCGAGCTGGTGCCCATCAGCCTGGGCCTGGCCGCAGTGACCGGCGGGCTGGCGCTGTTCGCCACGGCCACGGCCGCGTCCGGTTACGGCCACTACGTCCTGGCCATGGTCATCGTGTCCTCGGGGATCGGGATGGCGATGTCCCCCGCCACGTCAGCGTCCATGCGGGAGCTGCCGCCGGCCATGGCCGGGGTGGGTTCGGCGGTCAACGACACGACCCGCAACATGGGCAGCGTGCTGGGTGTCGCGGTGTTCGGCAGCATCACCGCCTCGGTGTTCGCCAGCCGGATGGCTCAGCTGGCGCACGGATCCATCGGGTCGGTGGGCGCGGCGGCCGAGGCCGCCCACCACGTGGGAGGCGCCTACGGAGCGGCGCTGATGCACACCGCGGCCAGCGCGTTCGTGGCCGGCGCCGACCGCGCCGTGCTGGCCGGCGCGGTCGCCACGGCGGCCGGCGTGCTGATCGCGCTCCGCACCCTGCGGACCCGCCGGCCGACTCCGGCGCAGGCCCCGATGCCGGCCAAGGCCGTGGCCCCGGCCGAGGTCGCGGTGCCAGCCGAGGGCCCTGGTCCGGCCGAGGTCCAGGTTCCGGCTGAGGCCCTGGTCCCGGCCGAGGCCCTGGTCCCGGCCGAGGCCCTGATCCCGGCCGAGGCCCTGATCCCGGCCGAGGCCCTGGTTCCCGCCACGGCTCGCGTGCCCGAGGCAGCCCGCGGCTGAACACGTCCGGCGAGTACTACACCGCCTGCCAATAGGCGGTGTAGTACTCGTGTGCGGCCCGGCTGACCGGGATCAGCTTGACCGGCTGGCCATCGGAGATGGCCCCGAACGTCATCGGCTGGGCGGCCGTCCGCTGCACCGAGGCGACCTCCAGGGCCGGCATCAGCGTCCCGGGATCGGCGCCGTGGACGCCGGCCAGCACGACCGGCCCGTAGGTCACCGCCTGCACCGCGGGATGGTCGGACGTGGGCTCGAAGGCCAGCCGCATCGGCAGCGTCACCTCCAGCAGGTCACCGGGCTGCCACCGCCGACGGAGCGCGATCCATCCCCCAGCGCGCGCGGGCGCCAGGTCAGGCAGCAGCGCGCCGTTGAGCATCGCCACGGGCGCCCCCGCCACCCAGCCCGGGACGCGCACCCGCAGGGTCATCGTGGCCGAGCCCGACAGCACGGACAGCCGAATGGCCGGATCGTCAGGGAAGCCTGTCAGCTGCCGCAGCACCAGCCCGTGCGAGCGGACCTGCGACGGGATGAACAGGTTGACGTACAAGCCGTCTGCGTCGCGGGCGTAGATGGTGTCGGCGAACTTGGCCTGGGTCTCCATCCCGGTGGCGGTGTCGCAGGTGAAAGTGTCGTAGTCGGTGGCGTACACGTCCGGGTTGCCGCCGGGGAAGTAGTTCAGCGGCTGCCGCCTGAACGCGCCCGCCGACAGCCCGGTGTAGTAGCAGTTGAAGCCGTGCGGCGAGGTAGGGTCCTGCTCCCCCAGCATCTGGTTGAACAGCGTCCTCTCGTAGTAGTCGAGGAGATCACTGCGGGTGAGCTGGTGGAAGTGCAGCAGCCTGGTCAGCTTGAGCAGGTTGTAGCTGACGCAGTTCTCGCAGGTGAAGTTGGATAGCTGCCCGGCCACCACGTCGGGCTGCTGGAAATGCTCGTAGTTGCCGGCCCCGCCGATGACGTAGACGTGATGGCCGGTCACGATGTCCCAGAAGTTCTGGGCGATGTCGCGATACCTGCTGCTGCCGGTCTCCTCCCACATCCGGACGCAGGCGATGATCTTGGGCGTGGTCACGTTCGCCTGCAGCCCGGCCAGCGCGTCCACCCCGTCCGCCAGCGGATCGAACACCCGCGCCTGGTAGAACCGCTGCGCGGCGGCTAGGTACCGCTCCGAGCCGGTGATCGTGTAGAGGCTGGCCAGGGCCTCAGGCAGCCCGCCGTATTCGTACTCCAGTACCGCCTGCATGTGCGCGTAGGACAGCCGCGACGTACGCCAGTCCACCCAGTCGCCGAGCTTGACCGCGACGTCGAGCGCCTGGGCATTGCCCGCCAGCTGAAACTGGTCGATCAGCCCGGCCAGGTACTTGTGGATCATGTAGTACGGCGACCAGACGTCCCGGCCCTGTTCCATCCAGTCGAAGTAGACCTCGGGGAACGCGGACAGGTACCCGGGATGGAATCCGGCCTGGGGTGCCCGGGCCTGGAAGGCGGCGAGCTGGCTGACCAGGTACTGACCGCGGGCCAGCGCCGCCTCGTGGCCGGTGTTGGCGTAGGTCAGCGCGAGCGCGGACATCAGATGCCCGGTGGTGTGCCCGCGGACCCCGGAGGCGGGATGCTCCCAGCCGCCGCAGGGCTGCGCCGCCGTGGGCAGGCCGTAGTTGATGCGGAAGGGACGCAGCATGCGTTCGGGATCAAGGAACAGCAGATACGCGGTGTTCCGGTCCTGGTTCCCGCGGAACGGGCTGTCGAGCAGCTGCACGTCGTGCAGCGGCAGCGCAGCGGCGCGTCCTGCCGTGCTGTCGGGCGCATAGCCGCCAGGCAGCGGCTTGGCGTTGCGCAGGCTGACCGGGCCGAGACGAGGCGGGCCGGTGACGCCGCGGGGCGCGGAGTCGCCGAGCAGCGCCTGCTCGGCGACTAGGGCGCCGACACCGAATAGGGCCAGCGCCTGCCGCCTGCTCAGGCCTCTCGCGGCTCGCGAGCCGACCCGATCGGGCCGGGCTGCGGGGCTGGTGGGGTCACTGAGGTCA
Organism: uncultured Actinomycetota bacterium; assembly: GCA_963808615.1. Lineage (GTDB taxonomy): Bacteria > Actinomycetota > Actinomycetes > Streptosporangiales > Streptosporangiaceae > Palsa-504. The sequence goes on along the minus strand of CAWEGV010000011.1, from coordinate 932,031 downwards.
CCCGGATCTCCGCCCGCCTGGTTCAAATCCGCGATCCTTTGCCGGTCGCCGCCCCGGAATCGATCGTACTCAGCGAACGCCCGCCGCGTACCGGCGAAGGGCGCTCAGCGCGGCCAGGGTGCGAAGGCGGCCCTAGTCCTTACCTACTCCTTACGGGCCCGCGATATGTGAGCCGGAACGTTCCGCCGGCCGTAGTTCTAGGTAGTGGCCAGTGTTCGCGGCGGCCGAAGATCATGAGCCTCACCACGAAGAAAACGCTCCCGGGCTCATGATCGCTCGTCTCCTCCTATCCGTGCAGGCGCCGCCGGCACTGGCCACCAGCGTGCCCGGACAGGCCCTAGCCGCGGATGACCAGGGCGGTGAGCGCGGCCAGCGTGATGGTGACGGCCGCGGCACAGCCGTGCACGACCATCAGGCGGCCCGAGAAATACGGCGCCGGCCGGTCGCGGTCACCAGTCCGGGCGGCGCGGACGTTGGCGGTGAACCAGGCCAGGCCCAGGCAGGCGGTGAACGCTATCAGCCCGAACGCGATCCAGCCCAGGCCCCGGGCATGGATCAACGTGAAGCCCAGCCAGAACGCCCACCCGACCAGGGCGCAGGCCGGGTGGGCGAATTCCAGCACCGAGCGCGCCCCCGGCAGCACGGGCGCCTTCCTGGCCGCGGTCAGCGAGGGCGGATCCCAGCGCTGCCGGGCCGCGCGCCGCATCTCCCGCTGCGAAGCCTCCCGCTGCGGAGAAGGCTGGGGCCGGACCGCCGCGGCGGACTGGGTGGCGGGGGCCGTGACGGGCTTGGTGGCAGGTGCGGCAGCCGCGGCGGGCTTGGTGGCGGGGGCCGCAGCGGGCTGGGTGGCAGGTGCGGAGGCTTCGGGGTCAGGGGTACCGGCGCGCCCCAGACTGCTCGTCACCAGCAGGTAGGTCCCGGCCCCCGCGGTGAACGCCCAGAGCACCAGCACCACGATCGCCATGCCACTTTCCTCTCCGCCCGCCCAGAATGTACCCGAGCGCGGCCCGAGGCGGACGGCAGCCCGGCCGTGGGTCGACTCGGGAGCCCGGTCAGGTGGCGCTGGTCATCACGCGGGCGTGGCCTGGGCGGCGGCTCCGTCCCGCTCCGGTGAGACGTCGGTGGCCACCAGGGTGGTGGTGACCCGCCCGAGCAGCCGACGCAACTCCGGGATCTTGTCGGGCTGCCAGTCCGTACACAGCCGGTCAATGCCCGCCTCCCGGGCAACGGCCAGCCGGGCGGCGGCCTGCTGGCCGACGGTCGTGAGCGCGACGGCGGGGCTGGCCTGGGCGCCGTCCCCGTCGGCGGGGCTGGCCTGGGCGCCGTCCCCGTCGGCTGGACCGGCGGGGGTGAGCACGACGGCGAGACTCGCCTGGGCGCCGTCCCCGTCGGCGGGGCTGGTCCCGGGTCCGGCGGCGACGGTGACGTAGCCGGCGGTCGTGAGTTCGGTCAGGCGCTGCTCCAGGTCGGCGACGGCGATGCCGAGCAGACCGGCCATCGCCGCCTCGGTGATCGGGACGTTGTCCGCGATGCGGTACATCAGCCAGGTGCCTCGAGGACTCAGCTGGACATCGGCCGCCTCCGCGAGACGGCGATAGATATCCGCCCGCTGCTCACGGCCGAACAATGTCACCAGCGCACGCTCCATCTCCTGCTGGGAGTCCCGGGTAGCTGGGATGGCCGTGGGGGCGGTGCTCTGGGCCCGGTCCACCGCGCGCGTGGTGTTCCGCAGCGGCACCTCCTTCAGCATCAGGCTCAGGATGAAGGCCACCGCACCCATGGGCGTGGCGTACAGGAACACCGTGTGCAGCGCCTGGGTGAACCCGGCGATGTAACCGTCCCTGATCGCCGGGGGCAGGTGCTCGAGCACCGCGGGGCTGGCTCCGGTGGACGCGGTGATCCCGCTGGGCAGCGAGACCCCGTGCAGCGCGGCGGCGATGTCGCCGGCCAGCACGCCGGAGAAGATCGCGCCGAAGACCGCGGTGCCGAACGAGCCGCCGATGGAGCGGAAGAACGTCGCGCCGGACGTGGCAGCGCCCAGATCGGCATAGTCGACCGCGTTCTGCACCGCGATCACCAGCACCTGCAACGACGCGCCGATGCCCACGCCGAGGATGAACAGGTACAGCGACACGAGCCAGAAGCTCGTCCCGACGGCAAGACGTGACAGCAGGAACAGCCCGAGGGTCATCACCGCGGTGCCCACCACGGGGAAGATTTTGTAGCGGCCCCACTTGGTGACCAGGAAACCGGTGCCGATGGAGGTCAGTAGCAGCCCGAGCATCAGGGGCAGCAGCCGCAGGCCAGACAGCGTGGGTGAGATCCCGCGGACGACCTGCATGTACTGCGGCAGGTAGGCCAGCGCGCCGAACATGGCGAAGCCGACGGCGAAGCCGACCACGCTGGCGGAGGTGAACACCCGGTTGGCGAACAGTTTCAGCGGCACGACGGGCTCGGCGGCCCGCCGCTCTACCAGGACGAAGCCGACCGCGCAGACGACCCCGAGTACCGCAAGCAAGATGATCGGGAACGAGCCCCAGCGGTAGGTGTTGCCGCCGAGTGAGGTCAGCAGCACCAGGCATACGGCCGATGAGCCGATGAGTGCGGTGCCCGCGTAGTCGATCGCGTGCCGGGCCCGGCTCAGCTGGCCGGGCAGCACCGACGCGGTCACCACCAGGGCCACGGCGCCGAGCGGAAGGTTGATGTAGAACACCCACCGCCAGGACAGGTTGTCCACGAAGAAGCCGCCGATCAGAGGGCCGAGCACGCTGGCGACGCCGAACGTGGCGCCGAAGATCCCCTGATAGCGACCGCGCTGGCGGGGCGGGACGACATCCCCGACGATGGTCTGCGCGCCGACCAGCAGGCCGCCACCGCCCAGTCCCTGGACGGCGCGGGACGCGATCAGCCAGATCATGGAGTTCGCTAGGCCGGACAGCGCGGAACCGACCAGGAAGATCACGATCGAGGCCTGGAAGAACACTTTCCGGCCGTACATGTCGCCGAGCTTGCCCCACAGCGGCGTCGACACCGTGGAGGCAAGCAGGTAGGCGGTGACCACCCAGGACAGATGCGACAGCCCGTGCAGGTCGCCCGCGATCGTCGGCAGCGCGGTCGCCACGATGGTCTGGTCGAGCGCGGCCAGCAGCATGCCGAGCAGCAGGGCACCGATGATCACCAGGATCCGCCGCTGACCGAGGGCCTGCGGCTGGCCGTCGGTCACGGTCTCGGCTTCGGTCCTGCTGGTCACCGCGTGCGCATCCCTACTCCGGCGTCCCCGGGAGTCAGCGGTTCGACCGACCTGGATCGCCGGGCGCGAGTGCCCGCCACGTCCCCTGCTCGGGATCGTATTCCTCCCGGTCGAACAAGAGCATGTGGTCACCCAGCAGGATCAGCGAGTAGGGGCTGGGACCTGTGCCAGCGACATGACCGTGGTTGTGCACGTCGTGAGGCGGGGTCAGCGTCGCCACATCACCGCGAATCATGGCCCGCTCGTCGGCCAGGCGCAGTTCGGCCCGGCCGCCGGGATGACGGACCGCGTCCCAGCGCTGATGGGTCTCGACCCAGCGGACGGGAGCGATGGCGACCCAGCAGCGATGGGAGTGCGTGTAGCCCATCACCGAATCCGGCCGGTGGACCAGCACCAGGCGCGGGCCCTGTTCGGGCCTGATCAGCCATCGATCGCCGGGCTCGGCGGAGGGGAGCTCCGCGATCAGCGGGTCGAAGAACTCCTCATCGGCGGCCGGTTCCACCAGGAGCCGTCCCACCTTGTCCATGTCCGGGACGTCGGCGGAACGCAGCCTCTCATTCCAACGCAGCTCATTCAGTTGCGCGAGGAAGCGGCGGAGCGGGCTGGGCAAGGGAGCGGTGCTCACCTGCTCACCCTAACCCGGTCCCGGTTCAAGCCACGGTCATGGGCATGCAGCGGTGCTGACCGTCATCGCGGACAGCCTCAGCAGCACCAGCGGGACTGGTCCTCAGGCCTCCAGCAGGCCCAGCTCCCGGCACCGGGCCACCGCCTGGCTGCGCGAGGAGGCCTCCAGCTTGCGGTACAGCGACATGGCTTGCGACTTGACCGTGTGCGGCGACAGGAACAGCTCCGCGCCGATCTCCGGGAACGACAGGTGAGTGGCCAGCAGCGGTACGACACGCAGTTCGGCGGTGGTCAGGGCCGAGGCCTTGACCGAAGCCGGAGCGCGCGCGGCCGGCAGCCGGGCCCTGAGCGCCTGCACCTCATCGGTCAGGGTGCCCAGATCGAGCCGGCGCTTGAGCACCCCATCGATCTCCCGCAACTGCGTCCTGGCCCCGGCTATATCGGCGAGCGCCAGGTAGACACGGATGAGCTCGATCCGAGTCTGAACGGCCAGATGCGGCTGCGCGTAGGTCAGCAAGGGCCCGAGGCGCTGGGCGCCGGTGAGTTCATGCCGCGCCGCCGGGATATCGCCGCGGTGCACGGCCACGCGGGCGTGCACCGCGCAGGCGAGCGGATGCTCGATCCCCGCCGAATCCAGGGTGACGCGGGCCTGGCCGGCCAGGTCCTCGGCCCGGCTCCACTCGCCGCGGACCATCGCCAGCAGCGCCCGTTCGCACAACGCGACCGCGAGGACATCCGGCGCTCCGATCTCTCCGATGGCAATGGCATCGCAGGTGCGTGCGTCGCCGCCGTCGAGGTCACCGCACAGGACACGCGCGATCCCCTGCAGGAGCGGAGCTACCGGGGCCACGATGCCGGCCTCGCCGCACCGCCGGACCGCCTCGTCGGCGTCGGCGCGCATCCGCTGGACCCCGTGACGGCACAGCAGGGCTCTGACCACCGCAGCCCACGCCTGGACATCAGGGCCGGGTGGCCTGGCGCCGTCCCCGTCCAGCCATCGATCGACGATGTTGGCCCACCGCTCGGCCTCGGCGGGCCGCCCCACCGAGGCGGCGAGGATCGAGGCCCACAGCGCGACCAGCGGATGTCCTTCGATCGCGCCCCGGTCCTCCAGCCATCCGAACCACCGCTGCAGGGTGGCGATCCGGGCCTGCCGGTAGGTCAGCAGCGTGAGTTGCTCGGTCAGGCGGGCCGCCTCCTCGACGTCTCCGGCGGCCATGGAGTACTCCAGAGCCTCCTCGGGCCGGTCATGGCGCAGGTACCAGCTCGTGGCACGGCGGCGCAGCAGCGGGAGCAGCTCGGGCTCGGTGTGTTCCAGCTCGGCGAGCAGCATGTCCCGGAACAGGTGGTGGTAGCGGTACCACTGCCCCCGCCGGTCCAGCGGCACCAGCAGCAGGTTGGACCGGGCCAGCCCGGCCAGGTCCTCGGCCGCGCCGGGCCGGTCGAGCACCGCCTCGCACAGCGGGCCGGACAACCGCTCCAGGACCGCGGACCGGGTCAGGAATTCCCGGTCCCGCGCCGAGATCCGGGCCAGGAACTCCGACTCCAGGTACTCGGCGACGAACCGGTCATCGCCGCCGAACGATCCGGCCGCACCGGGCAGCGAGCCGCCCGCCCGGATGGCCAGCGCGGCCAGGTACAGCCCGGCGGGCCATCCCTCGGTCCGGCGCTGCAGCACCGCCACCTCATCCGCGTCCAGCGCCACCCCGGCGTTGCGCAGCAGCGGCCCGGCCTGCTCCGCGGTGAGCGACAGGTCAACCGGGCCGATCTCGGTGACCCGGCCCTCGGCGCGCAGCCGCGCCATCCGCAGCGGCGGCTCGGTCCGGCTGACCAGCACCAGCCGAGACCCCTTAGGCACGTGGTCGGCCAGCACTGACAGCGCGGCCTGGCACACCCGGTTGGCCAGCACGTGCGCGTCATCGAGCACCAGCACGACCGGTGTGGTCATCGACGCGAACGCCGTGCCGAGCCTGGGCACGACCGAGCCGGGTACCGAGCTCACCGGGGAGGCCAGCGCCTCGAATACCCGCGCGCCCACCGGCTGGATCGCGTCCAGCGCCTGCGTCACGTACGTGAGCAGGACCTTCGGATCGTTGTCGTGCTCATCGAGCGACACCCAGGCGAAGACGCGGCCGTGACCCTCGGCCCACTGCGCCAGCAGTGTGGTTTTCCCGTACCCGGCAGGCGCGACCACCGACACGATCGGGCCGGAGTCCTCCCCCATCAGCCGTTCGATCAGCGCCGCCCGGCGGATGGTGCCGGGCCGGGTCACCGGCCGGCGTAGTTTCGCCCCGACAAGCTCGAAGGCCGGCGGGACGCGGTACATCCCACCGGCTCGCTGACGCACGTCTGAATCGTCCATGCCCCGCTGTCCCCGTTGAAGGTCTGTTATCACATGCTGATACGAGACATTGGATCAGGTCAAGCCGTAATGTCCCGGGGCAAGAGACAGTAGCGCACGAAAGCGACAGGCGCGTCGAGGGCCCGCGCTGGCTCCTACGGCGCCATTGTGGCGCTACGGTGCGTGACGGTTTTCGCGGTCGGCGGGCGAGAAAACAACCGATGTCCTACGATTAACAATCAAGCAGGAACAGAACGTGACTTGAATAATGTGCCGGAACACCGGGTGAAACACTGCTAACCTGGTTCTTGAAACCGCAACGGTCGAGTCGTCACCCACGGGATCCGTGCCTACGGAGGGTGACGACGAACCCAGGATCGTTCGGAATAATCAAGATCTTTACGGGTAGCGGGCTCAGGCTCAGTTCAAAGGGGAACTATGACGCCGGTCATTGGCATCACCACGTACGACGATCACGCCACCTGGCGGAGCTGGTCGGCGCGGGCGGCGATGCTTCCAGCGGTCTATGTGGAGGCTGTGCGGCGCAGCGGCGGACGGCCGGTGATGCTGCCGCCGGGCGGAGATAGCGAAGAAGCGGCCATGGCCGTCGCGGGGCTGGACGGCCTGGTGGTCCCGGGCGGCCCGGACATCGAGCCGGAACGGTACGGCGCGGCGCGGCACCCCGAGACGCAGGTCCCGGGGCCGGTCAGGGATGCATGGGAGTTCGCCATGACCGGCGCGGCGCTGAGCCTGGGCGTGCCGTTGCTCGCCATCTGCCGGGGCATGCAGGTGCTGAACGTGGTCAGGGGCGGCACCTTGCATCAGCACATCCCGGACCTGATCGGTCATGGCCGGCACAGCGGCGGGCAGGGCAAGTACGGACGGCACAAGGTGCGGGTCAGCCCGGGCAGCCTGCTGGCCGGGATCATTCCCGATGACGGGCACTTTGACGTGCCGACTCACCACCACCAGGCCGTCGACCTGCTCGGCGATGGGCTCAAGGCGGTCGCGTGGGAAGAAGACGGCACCATCGAGGCGGTCGAGGCCGGGCCTTCGGCCCTGGACGGCCTGTCCGGGTTCGTGCTCGGCGTGCAGTGGCACCCCGAGCAAGGCACTGACATGCGGGTGTTCACCGCTCTGGTCAGTGCCGCAGCCGGCCGGGCCAGTGCCCGGGCTGAGGTACTTGCACCCATGGTCTAATCTTCTGGCGTACGTGTTGTGTGCGCAGAGCACAGCACCGGCGATCAGGAGTCACCACCGTGCCGGGAGGGTCGCCCGCCATCATCGCCGCGGTATTCCGCGCGGTGCGGACGGGGAACGCCTTCGAGGAGACCGTCGAGCGGCTGCTCGAGGGCGTCAAGCTGGGCGTGTACGCCCCGGGTGACAGGCTACCTCCGGAGCGGGAGCTGACCCGCAGGCTCGGGGTCAGCCGGATCACGCTGCGCGAGGCACTGCGCGAGCTGGCCGCGGCCGGGTACGTCGAGACCAAGCGGGGCAGGTTCGGCGGCACGTTCATCATCCGCACGCCGGAACCCATGGTCCAGGACGAACTCACCCGCACCGCGCGGGACATGGGCGCCGGGCTCGACGACGCGCTGATGTTCCGGCGGGTGGTGGAGACCGGCGCAGCCGAGATGGCGGCCCAGGCCAGCCTGACCAGGCAGCAGCGCGAGAACCTGGCCGAGGCCCTGGCCACCATGCAGGACTGCGGCGTGTCCGGGTACCGGCAGGCGGACACGCGGCTGCACCTGGCCATCGCGGACGCGGCGGGCTCGCCTCAGCTGACCGCGAGCGTGGTCGAGGCCCGGGTCCGGCTGGCCGACCTGCTCAACGCCATTCCCATGCTGGAGCGGAATCTCGAGCACGCCAACGTCCAGCACGCGGGCATCGTGCGGGCTATCCTGGCCGGCGATCCCGAGCGGGCCCGGCGGGCCATGGCCGAGCACGTGGCGGGCACCGCGGCGCTGCTGCGCGGATTCCTCGGCGACTCCTGAAGCAGCCGCACGACTCCGCGGCCTGACCGCCCGGCTACAGGTCGTGAATCCATGAGGCTCAGGGGCCTGGCGGCCAACCTCGTGGTTGTCACCACGACGTGGCTGTGGGGTGGGGCGCGGCCCCCTTGACACGGTCCCTGACGCAGTGGGTGAATACGTTCATTCAATGGACTAGTTCCAGCCATATTTGACTTTGGCCCAGGGGAGATCGCATGGCCGACGACACAGCCGCCGTGACGACGGTGAGCGAGGACGAACGCAAGCTTCACGAGCTTGGCTACGCGCAGGAGCTTCGCAGGCGGATGTCGGGGTTCTCGAACTTCGCCGTGTCGTTCACGATCATCTCGATCCTGTCCGGCTGCCTGACCGTGTTCTACTTCGGCATGCTGGTAGGCGGCCCCGCCATCATCGTCTGGGGCTGGCCGTTCGTCGGGATCATGACCCTAATGGTGGGGCTGGCCATGGCCGAGGTCTGCTCCAGCTTCCCGACCGCCGGCGGCCTGTACTACTGGGCGGCCAAGCTCGCGCCCCGGCACGGCCCCGCCTGGTCCTGGTTCACCGGCTGGTTCAACTTCCTGGGCCAGGTGGCGGTCACCGCCGGCATCGACTTCGGCGCCGCGTTCTTCATCAACTTCCTGTTGAACCTGTGGTTCGGCTTCGACTACACCACGCACTGGCACACGATCGTGATCTACGCCGCGGTGCTGCTGCTGCACGCCATCATGAACCAGTTCGGGATCCGGCTGGTGGCGCTGCTGAACAACGTCAGCGTCTGGTGGCACATCGCCGGCGTGCTGATCATCGTGGGAGCGGTGACGTTCGGCCTGAAGGCGGGCGTGCACCATGCCTCGCCCAAGTTCGTGTTCACCGGCCTGTATAACCTGTCCGGACTCAACATCGGCTGGTGGTACATCCTGCCGGTCGGGCTGCTGATGGCCCAGTACACCTTCACCGGGTACGACGCCTCGGCGCACATGACGGAGGAGACGCATAACGCCGCGCGCAGCGGCCCGCGCGGCATCGTCATGTCGATCCTGGTCTCGCTGATCGCGGGCTGGGTGCTGCTGATCGGCCTGACGTTCGCGATCCAGAAGGCGAACTACGTGGGTGAGGCGACGGCGGGGAATGTCGCGCCGGGCCAGATCTGGATCGACTCGATCGGGCGGACCGGCGCCGAACTGCTGCTGCTGGTGGCGATCGGCGCCCAGCTGTTCTGCGGCATGTCGTCGGTGACGGCGAACTCGCGGATGATCTACGCGTTCTCTCGGGACGGCGCGCTGCCCGGGTCAAACTTCTGGCACCGGGTGAACAAGCGGACCAGGACGCCGACCAACGCGATCTGGCTGGCGGCGGGCGGCGCGCTGATCCTCGGGCTGCCGTACCTGTGGAACGCCGCGGCCTACGGCGCGGTCGTTTCGATCGCGGTCATCGGCCTGTACGTCGCGTACGTGATACCGACGTACCTGCGGCTGCGGCAGGGCGAGAACTTCAATCGCGGGCCCTGGCACCTGGGCCGGTGGAGCTACGTGGTCGGCTGGACGGCCGTGGTCTGGGTGGTGTTCATCTTCTTCCTGTTCATGCTCCCGCAGGCTGGCCCCATCAACTGGGTCACGTTCAACTACGCGAGCATCGCGGTGGCCGTGGTGATCGGCTTCGCGGGCATCTACTGGCTGGTCTCGGCGAAGAACTGGTTCACCGGGCCCAGGGTCCAGGGCTCGCCTGAGGAACTGGCCGCCATCGAGCAAGAGCTGTCGTCATGATGGCGGCCGGTAAGGGCGGTGCGCGGCGCGGGCAGCTGACCCTGGACCAGCTGCGCGCCGCGGTCGGCACAGGCGAGATCGACACGGTGGTGCTGGCCTTCACCGACATGCAGGGCCGGCTGCAGGGCAAGCGCCTGTCGGCGGAGTACTTCCTGGAGGAGGTGGTTGAGCACCATTCCGAGGGCTGCAACTACCTGCTCGCGGTGGACGTGGACATGAACACGGTCGACGGGTACGCCATGTCGTCCTGGGACCTCGGCTACGGCGACTTCGTGATGGTGCCCGACATGAGCACGCTGCGCCTGCTCCCCTGGAACGACGGCTCGGCACTGGTGCTCGCGAATCTGACCTGGCTGGACGACGCGCCGGTGGTGGCCTCACCGCGGCAGATCCTGGCGGCGCAGACCGCGAGGCTGGCCGAGCGCGGCTGGATCGCGATGGCCGGGACCGAGCTTGAGTTCATCGTCTACCAGGACACCTACGAGCAGGCGGCGGGCAAGCAGTACCGCGACCTCGTTCCGGCCAACCAGTACAACGTGGACTACTCGATCCTGGGCACGGGACGGATCGAACCGCTGCTGCGCCGGATCCGCAACGGGATGTCCGAGGCCGGCATGTACGTGGAGTCGGCCAAGGGCGAATGCAACCTCGGCCAGCACGAGATCGCGTTCCGCTACGCCGACGTGATGACCACCTGCGACAACCACTCGATCTACAAGACCGGCGCCAAAGAGATCGCCGCCCAGGAGGGCATGAGCATCACGTTCATGGCCAAGCCGAACGAGCGTGAGGGCAACTCGTGCCACATTCACCTGTCACTGCGCGGCACTGACGGGGACCTGGTGCTGGCCGGCGACGGGCCGTACGGCCTGTCGCCGCTCGGCGAGCACTTCCTGGCCGGCCAGCTGGCCGCGCTACGCGACCTGACGCTGTGCTACGCGCCCAACATCAACTCCTACAAGCGCTACGTGGCGGGCAGCTTCGCGCCCACGGCGGTGCGCTGGGGCCCGGACAACCGCACCTGCGCGCTCCGCCTGGTCGGGCACGGTCCTTCGCTGCGGGTGGAGAACCGGACGCCCGGCGGGGACGTGAACCCTTACCTGGCCCTGGCCGCGATGATCGCGGCGGGCCTGCACGGCATCGACCGCGAGCTGCCCCTCGAGTCGCCGTTCACCGGCAACGCCTACACCGACACCAGCGTGCGCGTCCCTGAGACCCTGTGCGACGCCATGGACCTGTGGCAGAAGAGCCAGCTGGCCAGGGAGGCGTTCGGTGCGGAGGTGGTTGAGCACTACACCAACTACGCCCGGGTCGAGCTGGCCGCGTACGACGCCGCGGTGACCGACTGGGAGCTGCGGCGCGGGTTCGAGCGCCTGTAGGGAGAAGGGCCGCGCATGACCCAGTTCACCGTGCTCAATCCCGCCACCGAGGAGCAGGTCACCACGGTGACGCAGGCCTCGGCGGAGGAGACCGATGAGGCCATTGCCCGGGCCGCGGCGGCTTGGCCGGCGTGGCGCGCCGTGGCGCCCGGGGACCGGGCCCGGCTGCTGCGCGCATTCGCCGCGGCGGTGGACTCGGCTTCGGAGGAGCTGGCCGGGCTGGAGGTGACGGGCTCGGGGCATCCCGTCGGCGCGGCCCGGTGGGAGGCGGGACAGGTCCGGGACGTGCTGCTGTACTACTCCGCGGCACCGGAACGCCTGTGCGGCCGCCAGATCCCGGTGCCCGGCGGGCTGAACGTCACCTTCCACGAGCCGGTCGGGGTGGTCGGGCTGATCGTGCCGTGGAACTTCCCGATGCCGATCCTGTCCTGGGGCATGGCGCCCGCGCTGGCCGCCGGCTGCACCGTCGTGGCCAAGCCCGCCGAGGCGACCCCGCTGACCGCGAGGCGGATCGGTTCGCTCGCGTTGGAGGCGGGCCTGCCGGAGGGCGTGTTCACCGTGCTGCCGGGCAAGGGCAGCGTGGTCGGGCAGCGGCTGGTCGACCATCCGCTGGTACGCAAGATCGTCTTCACCGGGTCGACCGAGGTGGGACGCTCGATCATGGCGGACTGCGCGCGCCAGGTGAAGCGGCTCACCCTAGAGCTGGGCGGCAAGAGCGCCAACATCATCTTCGCCGACGCCGACCTGGAGCGGGCCGCGGCCACCGCGCCGTACGCGGTGTTCGATAACGCGGGCCAGGACTGCTGCGCCCGGTCCAGGATCCTGGTGCAGCGCTCGGTCATCGACCGGTTCATGCAGCTGCTCGAGCCCGCGGTGAAGGGCGTCGCGGTGGGCGACCCCGCGTCGGGGGCGACCGAGATGGGCCCGCTGATCTCGGCCGCGCACCGGGCGCACGTGGCGTCGTTTGTTCCCGACGGGGCGCCGGTCGCGTTCCGCGGTCACGCGCCGGCCGGGCCCGGGTTCTGGTACCCGCCGACCGTGCTGGCCCCGGTACGGCCCGACGACCCGGCCTACACCGAAGAGGTGTTCGGCCCGGTGGTGACCGTGACGCCGTTCGAGGACGAAGCGGAGGCCGTTTCCCTCGCGAACGACTCCCCGTACGGCCTGTCCGGCTCGATCTGGACGTCGGACGCGGCCCGGGCCATCCGGGTGGCCCGGGCGGTGGAGAGCGGCAACCTGTCGGTGAACTCGCATTCTTCTGTGCGCTACTGGACGCCGTTCGGCGGGTTCAAGCAGTCCGGGCTGGGCCGCGAGCTCGGGCCGGACGCGCCCGACGCGTTCACCGAGACCAAGAACGTGTTCATCTCGACGGAGGGCTCATGAGCGAGCGGTTGCAGGGCCGGGTCGCGGTCATCACCGGGGCGGGCAGCGGGATCGGCCTGGCTAGCGTGCGCAGGCTCGCGGCTGAGGGAGCCCTCGTGGTCGCGGTCGACATCGACGAGGAGGCGGGCAAGGCGGCCGCGGCGGAGGTCCGCGGCGATTTCATCGCGGCCGACGTGTCTGTCGAGGACGACGTCGAGCGAGTGTACGAGTCGGTGGCGCGGCAGCACGGGCGGGTGGACGTCGCGTTCCACAACGCGGGCATCTCGCCGCCGGAGGACGACTCCATCCTGGACACCGGGCTCGACGCCTGGCAGCGCGTGCAGCAGGTGAACCTGACCTCGGTCTACCTGTGCTGCAAGCACGTGATCCCGTACATGAGGCGGCGGGGCAAGGGGTCGATCATCAACACCGCCTCGTTCGTGGCGGTGCTCGGCGCGGCCACCTCGCAGATCTCCTATACCGCGTCCAAGGGCGGCGTGCTGGCGCTCTCGCGCGAGCTCGGGGTGCAGTTCGCCCGCGAGGGCATCAGGGTCAACGCGCTGTGCCCGGGGCCGGTGAACACCCCGCTGTTGCAGGAGCTGTTCGCCAAGGACCCGGAGCGCGCGGCGCGGAGGCTGGTGCACATCCCGATGGGCCGGTTCGCCGAGGCCGACGAGATCGCGGCGGCGGTGGCCTTCCTGGCCAGCGACGACGCGTCGTTCATCACCGCTTCGTCGTTCCTGGTCGACGGCGGGATCAGCGGCGCCTACGTCACGCCGCTGTGAAGGCGCGGCTCCGCCTTTGAGTGCAATCCGTGCTGCTATATAACGACCTGAATCGCACACAATCCGAATCTGTGACAGCGAGCGCAGGCTCTGTGGGGCGCCTAGGCTCCAGGGGCAGCCAAGGCTCCAGGGGCAGCCAAGGCTCTATGGGGCAGCCAAGGCTCTATGGGGCAGCCAAGGCTCTATGGGGCAGCCAAGGCTCTATGGGGCAGCCAAGGCTCTATGGGGCGCCTAGGCTCTATGGGATGCCTAGGCTCTATGGGGCGCCTAGGGTACGCAGGCGGATGGTGACGGGCATGGCGCGGAGCTCGGCCAGGACGTCGTCGGTGTACTGGCAGCCGATGTCGGTCAGCACGTAGCCGAACTCGTCCCTGGTCCGCAGCAGCTGGCCCTCGACGTTGACGCCGTGCTCGGCGAGCACCCGGTTGATCGAGGCCAGCACGCCGGGCACGTTCTGGTGCAGGTGCGCGAGGCGGTGGGCGCCGCTGGTCATTCCCAGCGCAATCTCCGGCAGGTTGACCGACAACGAGGTCGCGCCCGAAGCCATGTAGTCGACCAGCTTCCCGGCGACGAACTCGCCGATGTCCTGCTGGGCCTCCTCGGTGGAGCCGCCGATGTGCGGGGTGAGGATGACGTTCGGCAGCCCGCGCAGCTGCGAGACGAACTCGTCCCCGGCGGCCTTCGGCTCGTCGGGGAACACGTCGATGGCCGCCCCGGCGATGTGGCCGGTTTCGATGTGGCGCCGCAGCGCGGCGTGGTCGACCACGAATCCGCGGGACAGGTTGAGGAACAGCGAGCGGGGCCGCATCGCGGCGAACTCGGCGTCGCCGAAGAAGCCCCGGTTGCCGTCACGCCCGTCCACGTGCAAGGTGACGGTCTCCACCGACTCCAGCAGCTCAGCCAGGGTGGAGCAGCGCCGCGCGTTGCCGATGGCCAGCTTGTCGGCGATGTCGTAGAAGTACACGGACATGCCCAGGCTCTCGGCCAGCACGGACAGCTGGGTGCCGATGTTGCCGTAGCCGACGATGCCCAGCTTGCGACCGCGGACCTCGTGGCTGCTGGCCGCGGATTTGTCCCAGGTGCCCGCGTGCATCTGGGTGTTCTTCTCCGGCAGCCGCCGGGCCATCGCGATGATCTCGGCCAGGGCGAGCTCGACCACGCTGCGCGTGTTGGAGAACGGCGCGTTGAACACCGCGACCCCGCGCCTGCTGGCCGCGGCCAGGTCGATCTGGTTAACCCCGATGCAGAACGCGCCGATCGCCACCAGGTGCGGCGCGGCGCCCAGGATCCGTTCGGTGACCTGGGTTCCCGACCTGATGCCGAGCAGGTGAACCTCGCGGAGGGCGTCGGTGAGCTCCTCCTGGTCCAGCGCGCGCGGCAGCGCCTCGACCTGGTAGCCATCCTTGGCCAGCCGCGTAGACGCGTCGGGATGGATGTTCTCGACCAGCAGTGCCCGCATCGTCATAAAGCGCCGCATACCCTTCGACGTCAACCGAGTTACCTTTATACCCAACGTGCGGTGGTGGCTGCCCCGGTCAGGTCTGGGGCTCCGCTTGGCCGTCCAGGTCACGAAGCTTGACGCGGACCTCGTCCGCGAGCGGGTGCGGCAGGGTGTCGAGGATCGCCGCAGCCTCCAGGAACACGGCCCGGGCGGCTTCGGGCAGGCCCTCGCGCAGCAGCACGTCGCCCAGCCCCGCCAGCGAGTTGCCTTCGCCGAACGGGGTGCCGATCTCGCGGTAGGCATTGATGGCCTGCTCAAGGCAGGTCGTGGCCTGAGCCAGATCGCCCAGTTGCAGGTAGATGTAGCCCAGGCTGTCGAGGGTGTCGGCCACCCCGCCGCGGTGGCCCGATTCCCGGTGCAGGCTCAGCGCACGCTGGCAGTGGATCAGCGCTTCGTCGTACTGGCCCACGTGGGCGTAGAGCCAGCCGACGCCGTTCTCCAGGGTGGCCTGGGTCCACCAGTGGCCGGCCGCCTTGACCATCCGCAGTGCGTCCAGCGCTACCGCCAGCGCCTCGGTGTAGCGTTCCTGCTTCTCCAGCATGCCGGCCAGGCCGTTGAGCACCACCGCCTCGTTGGCCCGGTCGCCGAGTTCCCGGAACAGGTCAAGCGCCCGCCGGAAGTTCGGCTCGGCCGCGTCGTAGTCGTTCATCTGCGACAGCGCGTGACCCAGCAGGTAGTGCGCGTTGCCCAGGGCGACCGGATCATCCAGTCGCCGCGCGGCCTCCAGCGCGATCTGCTGGCTGGCCGCGTAGTTCCGCCACAGTCCGCGGCGGTGGAAGAACGGGCCGAGTGCCCAGGGGATCTGCCAGGCGTAGCTGTCGAAGCCGTTGGCGCTGGCGTAGCCGATCAGCGCGTTCAGCACACCGATCTCGGCGTCGAACCAGGCCATGGCCTGGTCCTTGTCGGCCATCTCGGCAGGCAGCACGCCCGGCTGCGGCGGTGCCAGCCGCAGCAGCGACCGGAACGGGCTGAACCGCTGCGAGGCCGCCGTGGCCGTGTGCAGGTAGTGGTCGAGCACCCGGTGCATGGCCGCATCGCGTTCCGCGACGGAGTCGTGCCGCTCGGCCTGGTCGACCGCGTAGACGCGAAGCAAGCCGTGGAAGGTGAACCGGCCAGGCAGGCGCTCGGTGGCCATGTGCGTCCCGGTCAGCTCGCGTAGCGCAGCACCCGCGTCGGCCCGGGGGATCCCGGCCAGGCTGGCCGCCGCCGACAGCGAGATGTCCGGGCCCGGGTGCAGGCCGAGCAGCCGGAACATCCGCGCGGCCGCCGGACTGAGCTGGTCGTAGGACCAGGAGAGCACGGCCCGGACATCGGTGGCCGCGTCGCCTTCCTCGAGCGCGTCCAGCCTGCTCCGGGCGTCGCGCAATTCCGCGGCCAGCTCCGCCAGCGGGCGCTTGGCCCGGCCCGCGGCGGCGCGCCCGACCGCGACGGACAGAGCCAGCGGGAGGCGGGCACATGCGCCGATGATCTCGTCGGCGGCGTCGGGCTCGGCTTCGACGCGCTCACGGCCCAGCCTGCGGGCCAGCATCTCGTGGGCCTCGTCGTCGCCGAGCACGTCGAGCGTGACCAGCGCGGCGCCTTCGGCGGCCACCAGCCCGGCCATCTGGTTGCGGCTGGTCACTACGACCAGGCAGCCGGGCGAGCCGGGCAGCAGCGGGCGCACCTGGGCCGCGTTGCTCGCGTTGTCGAGCACGATCAGCATCCGCTTGCCGTCCACCAGGCTGCGGTACAGGGCAGCCCGTTCCTCGGTGCTGGCCACGATCCGGTACGGCGGCACCCCGAAGGCGTCAAGGAAGAACCGCAGCGCCTCGCCCGGCTCTACCGGCGAGGTGCCGGGATCGCGGCCGCGCAGGTTGACGTACAGCTGGCCGTCGGGGAAGCGCCTGGCGACCTGGCGGCCGAAGTGAACGGCCAGTGCGGTCTTGCCTACCCCGGCCGTGCCCGAGACGATGACCACCGGCACCGGCTCGTCCGTGGCGGCAGGCCTGGCGGGCGGCAGCATCGCGTGCAGCGTGGCCAGCTCGTCCTGGCGCCCGGAGAAGCCCTGCGCGTCCAGTGGCAGCTGCGCGGGTACCGGGAAGCCGCGGCTCACTGGGGGGCCAGGACTCACTGGAGGGCCAGGGCTCACTGGAGGGCCAGGGCTCACTGGAGGGCCAGGGCTGCCGCCAGCCCAGGACAGGGCGCCACCGGGCCCGGGACCCATCCCCGGCCCCGAGCCGGCCTGCGGGGCGGTCAGCGAGGAACCGTCTGAGCCACGTGATCCCTTCCGCCGCGTCCGGCCGGCCGCTGCCGCTCCGTCCCGCCCGTGCGGGCCCGCCTCGTCGCGATCACCCGGGCGAGTGCCGTGGTCTGCGACCGCGGCCCGTCCGCCCACGGCGGGCAGGTCCAGCGCGGGATCGGAGGTCAGCACCTGCTGGTGAATGCGGGACAGTTCACTGCCGGGGTCGATGCCGAGCTCGTCGGCGAGCACGCGCCTTCCTTCGGCGAACACCCGCAGCGCTTCGGCGGGCCGCCCGCCGCGGTACAGCGCGATCATCAGTAGCCCTCGCATCCGCTCCCGCAGCGGATGATCCGCCACCATGGCGGTCAGGTCGGGCACGACTTCGGAATGGCGTCCCAGCACGAGCAGCACATCGGCCCGCTCCTCGGCCGCGGTGGACCGCAGCTCGGCGAGCCGGGCCCGTTCGGTCTCCGCGAACGGCCCTGGCACTCCGGCGAACGCGACCCCCCGCCACAGCCCGAGCGCGCCCTCGAGCGCGGTCACCGCGCCCGTCAGCTCGTTGTTCTTGCGCAGCTGGCGAGCCCGGGCCAGTTGCTGCTCAAAGGCCACCGCGTCAGGCTGGCCGGGGACCAGATGCAGGACGTAGCCGGCCCCGGAGGAGACCAACACGCGACCCGGCCCGCGCAGGGACCTGCCGGGCTCGATGATGCGCCGCAGGCCGGCCACGTAGGTGTAGATGCCGCCCTCGGCGCTGGCAGGCGGATCGGTCCCCCAGACCGCGTCGACGAGCTCGCTACGGGAGATCACCCGGTTCGCGCGCATGGCGAGAATGCCCAGCACGGCTTGCTGCCTGGGCTGACCCACATGCAGTTCATCCTGGTCGTACCAGGCGGTGACCGGACCAAGCACGCCGACGCGCAACGGCACGGCTTCGCGGACCTTCCGTTCGTGACCTCGCCCCCGCCCCGCCGGAAGCGCCTTCATCGAAGGTTACTGGGCTTGACGTCGCCTCATACAGAGAAAATGTAGATTGCCTAGAGATCACGCATCGATAGTTGGTCCGCGCTCCCTGTGGCCGTGGCTAGCCCTGTGGGGATCGGCCGTTACGACACATGGCCCGCTCGTGAGTGAGGTCGGCATGGGGCATCCGCCAGTGGGCGCTCCGGCGGCGCCGCGCCCGGCTGGTCCCGGGCGCCGGAGCCTGGCCCGTTCCCGGCGCCGCGGCGTTCCCCGCACCTGAATCGCGTGAAGCCCCGTGCCACCGGGCGGATCATCAAGTAAGGTAAGCCTAAGCTAACCCCTGGCCTGGGTGTCTACGGCAAGCCCGGGTGTCTACGGCAAGGAGAAGCGCCGATGATCGCGACGCTCGTCATCTTCCTGCGCGAGGGTGTCGAGGCGAGCATGATCATCGCAATCCTGCTGGCCTACCTCAACCGCATCGGCCGCCGGGCGTATTTCCGCGACGTGTTCATCGGCGTCGGGGCCGCGCTGCTGCTCGCGACCGCGGGCGGGGTCGTGGCGTACGAGACCATCCGCAGCTACGACGGCTCGCGAGTGCAGACGATCTTCGAGACCGTCACCTACCTGGTCGCCGCGACCGTGCTGACCTATATGACGTTCTGGATGCGCAACCACGCCCGCTCCCTGTCCAAGGAACTGCGGGCCCGCGCCGACGCCGCGCTCGACGGCCGGGCCAGGTGGGGACTCGGGCTGCTGGCCTTCCAGGCGGTCGGACGCGAGGGCCTGGAGACGGTGGTCTTCACCCTGGCCATCATCTTCTCCACCTCCGCGACTGGCGCTCTCATCGGAGCCGTGATCGGGCTGGCCGGGGCGCTTGGCATCGCGTTCACGATCTACCGGCTAGGTCACCGGCTGAACCTGGCCAGGTTCTTCACGGTCATCGGCGTGCTGCTGATGGTCTTCGCCGCGGGCCTGCTGGCCGATTCGGTGGAGAACCTGCAGCAGCTCGGCTGGCTGCCGGTGCTCCACACGCCGATGTGGCACTCGGCCAGCCTGCTGTCGGAGAGCAGCGCGCTGGGGGATGTGCTGCACAGCTTCTTCGGCTACAGCGACGCACCCACCCCCCTGCAGCTGCTGGTCTATGTGGCGTACCTGGCCATCGCGTCCTTCGCCTATCTCGGGCTCAGGGATCGGGGGCGGGGACGCGCGGAGGGGCCGCAGCCCGCCGCTCGCTGAGCATCAGCTGCCTGCAGGCTGACTGTTACCTATGAGTGTCCGGCGCCGGGGCGCGCCAACCCGCCAGACCGCCTACCATAGAGCGCGGTAGCCCTACCATAGAGCGCGGTAGCCGGGGTCGGCGCATTCCTCCTGCGCGGCGACGCGGGGACGAAAAGCAGCGGACGAGACACAGACCGCCGCTGGCTGAAAGAGGTTGGACGAAGCGAGCATGGGCAAGGCAAGCAGAACGAAGGTCGACGTCAACCGCCGGGAGAAGATCGCCGCACAGCGGGCGGCCGAGCGGCGGGCCGAGCAGCGCAGGCGGATCCTCATCGCGTCGGGCAGCATCATCGTCGTGCTGGCGGTCGTGCTGACCTTCGTGATCATCAAGCTGAACAACAAGCCGTCGGCGTCGGCCGGAAGCGGGCTGTCGAACGGTCCCACCGGCGCCGCGCTGACCGCCGTGGTGGACAAGGCCACAACGGTGCCGACCAGCGTCTCGGACGCGGTGGGCACCGGCGCGTACACCGGGAAGATCCAGACCATCAACCCCGCCGGGCCGGCCCTGACCAGCAACGGCAAGCCCGAGATGCTGTATATGGGCGCCGAGTACTGCCCGTACTGCGCCGCCGCGCGCTGGTCGATGATCGTGGCATTGAGCCGGTTCGGCACCTTCAGCGGGCTCACCGCCCTGCACTCGGCCGTGAGGAACGGGGCCGGCCAGGCCGAGCCTGATCCGGACACGCCGACCTGGACGTTCCTGCACGCTAACTATTCCAGCCCGTACCTGGCGTTCAGCACGGTCGAGCTGCAGACCAACATCCCGGACACGACGAGCGGCACCTACACCACGCTGCAGACGCCCACCGCGGCTCAGTCGGCGCTGCTCAACAAGTACGACGCCCCGCCGTACGCGCCGAGCGGCGACAGTGGCGCGATCCCGTTCATCGACTTCGGCAACAAGTACGTGAGCGTCGGGACGCCTTACGACCCGGGCGTGCTCGACGGGCTGAGCTGGAGCACGATCGCGACCGACCTGCACAACCCCAACAGCCCGGTGGCCAAGGCGGTCCTCGGGACGGCGAACTACTTCACGGCCGCGATCTGCAAGTTGACGGGCAACCAGCCCGCCAGCGCGTGCACCGCGACCATCAAGTCCCTGGAAAGCCAGATCTGACCCGGGGCCGGTCTGGGCCGGAGCGATAGAATCCGACCCAAGCCAGCAGCCGTGAACCGACCGGAGGCGAAGCTCGGATGACCGCTTCGAAGTCGAGCAGGGCCAGGAACGCCCGGGCTCAGTCCAACGCGGCCAGGAACCGCAACGCACCGGCCGACCGCGGGAACGGGAGCAGCCCGGCAGCCAAGTCCAACACCACCGTGGCGGTCAAGACTCAAGGGGGCAGTGCCGCGGTCAAGGGCGGCGGGAGAGACGGCACGGGCCAGGGACGGGTGGCGACCAGGAACGGCGGCCCGGCCCGCGGCGGTTCGCCGGCCCGGGTGACCTGGGAGGAACCGGCCGACGCCGCCCCGGCGACCGGGACGGCGGTTCCGGTGTGGCTGCAGCTCACGACCTTCGTGCTCGCCCTGGCGGGCCTGGGCGTGTCGAGCTACCTGACGGTCGCGCACTTCACCGAGTCGGCGCTGCTCGGGTGCTCGGAGAGCGGGCTGGTCAACTGCACCAAGGTCACCACCAGTCCCCAGTCGTACGTGTTCGGCATCCCGGTGGCCGTGCTCGGGCTGGCCTTCTACGTGGCCGCAGTGGCCCTGATGAGCCCGTGGGCCTGGCGATCGTCCCGGCGCGAGGTGCACCTGATCCGGCTGGCGTCGGTTCTGGTCGGCGTCGGCTTCGTGATCTACCTGGTCTACGCCGAGCTGTTCATCATCGGCAGCATCTGCCTGTACTGCACCAGCGTGCACGTCATCACGTTCTTGCTGTTCGCGCTGACTGCGTTCGCCGCTGCCGTCTGGGGCCTGAACCCCGCCCGCCAGCGCTAGGAGCAGGCCAGCACCGCAGTCCCGTGGTAGGGGGGTCCGCGGGGGGTGTCCCCCGCGAGGTTACATATTCCTCATGTTGACGCGTGGCTGGATGCAGCCACGGCATTACGGATTACGCTGAAGGACACTGGGCCTGGCCGCACGCGAACCCGTCGCGCCCCGGACGCGGAAGGCTCTATGGGGGAGCCAGGGACGCGCAGCCAATCGAAGCGGGCTTAAGGAAGGAGCGGATTCGGTGCCCGGCATGAACTCAGGCCTGAATCCGGCCGACCCCATGCTGGTCGCCGCGTTCAGGTCCGCGCTGCTCCACCAGGGCGCGATCGCCCTGATCATCATCGCGTTCCTGTGGCTGCTGTGGGCTACGGCCCGGGCCTGGCGGCTCACCACCCCCGGCCCCAAGCCGGACGCAGAGAACACGACCGCTCGACCGGCGGTCCGGGGCTGGCGGACTGGCGGAGCGGCGGGCCCGGCGGTCCGAGGGTGGCGGTTCGGCCGATCGGGAAACGGGTCGGAGCCCGCGGGCCGAATGCTGCTGCGGGTCGGGTTCGGGCTGCTCTGGATCCTGGACGGGCTGTTGCAGGCGCAGCCGAAGATGGCGGGGGGGCTGGCCGCGCAGGTCATCGAGCCGGCCGCGGCGGCCTCGCCGGCCTGGCTCCAGCACCTGGTCAACTGGGGCGGGACCGTCTGGTCCTACCACCCCATCACGGCGGGCGCGGCCTCGGTGTGGATCCAGGTCGGTATCGGCGCCTGGCTCATCATCGCGGTGCGCGGGCCATGGTCCAGGCTGGCCGGGCTGGCCAGCGTGGCCTGGGGGCTGGTGGTGTGGGTATTCGGGGAATCGTTCGGCGCGATCTTCGCGCCCGGCCTGAGCTGGCTGACCGGGGCGCCGGGGGCCGTGCTGCTCTACGTGGCGGCCGGGGCGCTCATCGCGCTGCCGGAGAGCGCCTGGCGGAGCCCGCGGCTGGGGCGGCTGCTGCTGGGCGGCATCGGGCTGTTCTTCATCGGCATGGCGGTGCTGCAGGCCTGGCCCGGCCGCGGTTACTGGCAGGGCACCATGGGCGGCCAGCCGGGCACCCTGGCCGGCATGGTGCAGAGCATGTCGGGCACCCCGCAGCCGCATGTCCTGTCGTCCCTGCTGGCCAGCTTCGGGTCGTTCGCGGCCAGTAACGGCTTCGCGGTAAACCTGGTGGTGGTCATCGTGCTGGCCGGGATGGGAGCGATCTTCCTGAGCGGGCGGCCCCGGCTGGTCCGGTACGCGGTGTGGTTCGGCATCGTGTTCGGCCTGGCCGACTGGGTACTGGTCCAGGACCTCGGCTTCCTCGGCGGGCTCGGCACCGACCCGAACAGCATGATCCCGATGATGTTGCTGTTCTCGGCGGGCTACCTGGCCCTGAACCCGCCAGCCCCGGCGCCGCACGAGGCCCCGGCGGAGGCCCAGCCGAGCACCCCGGCAGCGGCCGATTGGCGGCAGCGGCTGCGGCCCAAGGCGCTGGGGGGGACGTTCGCGACGGTCAGCCCCAGGTCGGTCGGCGCGGTCGCCGCGCTGGCCGTGATCGGTGTTGGTGCCGCCCCGATGGCCGCGGCGGCGGCGAACCGGACCGCGGATCCGATCCTGGCCCTGGCCATCGCGGGAGACAGCGCCGCCATGGACGTCCCGGCTCCGGGCTTCCAGCTCACCGACCAGGACGGCCAGCCGGTCTCGCTGGCCAGCCTGCACGGCAAGGTGGTGCTGATGACCTTCCTCGACCCGGTGTGCACCACCGACTGCCCGATCATCGGGGCGGAGTTCAAGGAGGCGGGGGTGCTGCTCGGGTCGGCGGACAAGGACGTGGAACTGGTCGCCGTGGTGGCCAACCCGACCTACCGGGCGGTCGAGTTCACCCAGGCCTTCGACCGCGAGGAAGGGCTCAGCACCGTGCCGAACTGGCTGTACCTGACCGGGTCCCTCAGCCAGCTCAGCCAGGTCTGGCGTGAGTACGGCATCACGGTGGAGAACCTGCCCGCGGGCTCCATGTCGGCGCACAACGACCTGGCCGTGGTCATCGACCGGTCCGGGCACATCCGCGAGGAGGTCGGTGCCGACCCCGGGCCGGGCACCGCCAGTACCCAGTCCTCGTTCTCCGTGCTGCTCAGCGGGTACGCCCGCCAGGAGCTGGCCAGCCCGGTCAACTCATGAAGGACCGCTCATGACCCGGCGCGGCGTTCTGGCCGGGCTGCTCGCCGTCCTGGCCGCCGGCTGCGGTTCACAGGCCGCTCCGGTCGCTCCCCCGAGCATCGTGGTCCGGACCGCGCCGCTGGCCACCTCGCTGGTCACCTCGCAGGGCGCCTGGGCCATCGCGGTCATGGGCGGGTCAGCCGCCTCGGAGAACAACTTCTGGCAGCTGTTCGTGCGGCCGGCCGGGACCAGCCGCTGGTCGCTGGTCACTCCCCCGGCCGTGGCCGACAACGGGGGACTCGTCGCGGCCGGCGGAACCGGTGTCACCTCGCTGCTGGTCGGATTCCGGCCCAGCCAGGGGCTGGCCTTCTCTCCGCTGGCGATGAGCAGCGACACGGGAAAGAACTGGACGCCAGGGCTGCTCGACGCCGCCCTGGCCGACGTCCCTGGCGCGCTGGCCGTGGGCGCTTCTGGCCGGGTCCTGGCGCTGCTGCACGACGGCAGCATCGAGATGGCGCCCACCCCCGCGGCGTCGGCCTCGGGCCAGTGGTCGCGGCTGACCACGCTGGCTGCGCTGGCGGCATCGGCCCCGGGCCGCAGTTGCGGGCTGGTGGCGCTGAACGCAGTCTCGTTCGGCCAAAATGACATCCCGATGGCGGCGGGAAGCTGCCTGCGGCGGGGGGTGGCCGGGGTGTTCGCCGAGAGCGGCGGCACGTGGCAAGCGGCGGGACCGGCGCTGCCTGCGGGGTTTGGCGGCGACCAGGTGCAGGTCCTCGGGCTGGCCACGCCAGTGCTAGCCAACACAGGCGGCGGTGACGTGGCGCTGCTGCTGGCCGGGAAGGATCTGCTGGCCGCGTGGTGGACCGGGACGCGCTGGACGGTGTTGGCTCCGGTTCCGGAGGCCGGGGGCATCGCCGCGTCGGGGTTCGGGTCCGGCGGGAGCGTCTGGGTGCTGCTCGGAGGCGGCCAGGCGGAGACCATCGCCGGGGTGGGCGGACCCTGGCGGGCGCTGCCGCCCGCGCCGGCGGGGACGGTGACGCTCGCGCCCCCGGCGAGCAAATCCGCCCCGGCGAGCAGCTCCGTCCCGGCCAGCAGCTCCGCCGCGGCGAGCAGTTCTGGCGGGTACGACGCCCTGGCGGTGTCCGGGTCCGTACTCACCGTCTGGCGGCTGGCCTCGGCGGCCTGGGCTAAGGTCCAGGTGATCCGCGTTCCGATCGAGTACGGCTCCTCGGGCTAGGACGGCTATGAACTACATCACCGAGAACTGGTCCTTCGATCCGTTCCTCATCGTGGCCATCGTGGTGGCCGGCTGGCACGAGATCGGGCTGCGGCGGCTGGCCCGCCGGTCCCGGCCCGAGCGGACCCGTCAGCGGCGGTTGCGGTCACTGTGGTTCTACGCCGGGCTCGTGGTGCTGCTGCTGTCCGTGGAGTCGCCGATCGACTACTGGGCCGACGATTACTTCTTCGTGCACATGATCCAGCACCTGCTGCTCATGTTCGCCGCACCGTCGCTGATCGTGGCGGGAGCGCCGTGGCAGCCGCTGCTCGCCGCGCTGCCCGGCCGGTCCGGGCAGAACGTGACCCGGGGGGTGCTGGCGGGCGGCTGGTCCAGGCCGCTGCGCGCGGCGGGCGGGTTCTTCCTGCGCCCCTGGGTCTCGATCGGGCTGTTCAACTTCGTCATGATCTTCTGGCATCTGCCCGGGCCCTATGACCTGGCCGAGAACAACCAGACCGTGCACATCTGGCTGATGCACGGCAGCTTCTTCACTGCCGGGGCGCTGTTCTGGCTGCAGTTCATCCCGTCGCCGCCGTTCCGCCGCCGGATGCCGCTGGTGTCCCAGGCGGCGGCGCTGCTAGTGACCAACGTGATCATGGTCGGCATCGCGATGACGCTGAGCTTCTTCGTCAGCGATTCGCTGTACTCGGTCTACGACCACATCCCCGGCGTCACCCTGCCCCCGTTCGCCGACCAGCAGATCGGCGCGGCGCTGCTGTGGGTGTGCGGGGACTTCTGGGCCCTGCCCGCGATGATCGTGATCGTCAGGCAGATCATCGTCACCGACGGGAGCATGAGCCTGGCGCTGGACAAGATGCTGAGCCACGGCTCGGCCCCGGCCGGGCCCAGGGGCTGGGGAGCTAAGGGCTGGGGATCGCGGCCACGACCTGGCGCGCTGAGCCGGGTACCTCCTCAGCGGGCTTCGCCGCCGGACGGGGAGTCGTGAACCTGCCGCCGGTGAGCCGGGCGGGAGAACTTCCGCGGCGCCGGCTGGCCGGGGACCTGGCTGTCGGCCGAGGCAGTGTCGGCCGAGGCAGTGGGGGCCTGCGGGTCGGCTGGCGCGGCGGGGACCTGACCTTCGGCCGAGCCGGCGGGGTCGGGCTCGCCGGCTGGCGCGGAGGGGACCTGCCCGTCGGCTGAACGGGCCGGGGACAGGTGGCCGTGCGGGCCGTGCGGGGCGGTCAGGGCGGTGATCTTCCGCAGCCTGCTGAACGCCGACGAGCGCGCCACCGCGATCACGCCGATGATCAGCGCGGCGATCCCGCCGGCCTGGATGGCCAGCATGCCCGGCGTGATCTGGATGCTGTCGCCGAACACGACGATGCCGAGCGCGATCCCGGCGATGGGCTCACCGGCCGCGATGGCGGGCAGCGAGGCGTGCAGCGGGGCCGCGCTGAACGCGTTCTGCATCAGCCAGATGCCGACGATGCCCGCGCCGACCAGGGCATAGGGCGCCCAGGCGCTGAACACCGCGGTGAACCCGTTCGCCTGGGTGATCTCCAGGGTCTGCCTGGTCAGCGCGTCCTGGATGCCGAAGACCAGGCCCGCCGCCAGCCCGGTGAGGGTGGCACGCACCTGGCCCTTCCCGCGGAGCCCGATCAGCACGCAGATGAACGCGACACCGGCGATGATGGCCGCCGCGTACCACTGCGAGAACGAGCCGACCGACAGCCCGATGGGGGTGATCGACCGGGACGCCGACAGCAGGGCCACGCCCCCGCACAAGATGATCGCGCCGACCACCTCGGTGGCCCGGACCGGCTGCTTGGACAGCGGGACGGCGAGGATGAGGGCCCACACCAGGTAGGTGGTCAGCAGCGGTTCGACCAGGGTGAGCTCGAGGTGGCCGATGGACCAGGCCGCGAGCAGGTAACCGGCCACCATGCACCCGATCCCGAGCAGCCACCTGGGCTTGCGCAGCAGGTCGGTCAGGATGCGCAGGTGCAGGAACCGCGACTCGGGCTCCTGCTCGGCGGCGAACTGCTGCAGGACGAAGCCGACCCCGAGCAGCACGGCGGCCAGCAGGGTGGTCGCGTAGTCAACATCCAGGTCCACGGCGCCCTGTTTTCACTTGGTGCGAAAGTGTGCGGGTATCAATGACAACGTGTACTGCTGACGACTGGTTTCGCCGGCACGTAACGCGCGGACGCTGCTGAGGTGCCTTGGTCGTATGCTAGCCCCGGCCGGATCACGGGATGGCCAGGCCCGGGTAGACACGGGCGGCGTTGCCGGCCAGGACGCCGGCCAGGATGTCGCCCGGCAGGCCGAGGGCTGCCACGGCACGCGCGTTCTGGGCCACGCCGGGCACCCCGGGCCAGTCGGTGCCGAAGATCCACCTGCGGGCCAGGTTTCCAAGGTCGAAGCCGGCGTAGTAGCCGGGCAGCCGCTTGGGCGGCAGCCCGGCCAGGTCCAGCCAGACGTTGTCGCGGTCCAGCGCCATCCGGGCGGCGTCGGCGTACCAGTGGCCGCGGCCCCCGTGGGCCAGCACGAACTGGACGCCGGGAAAATCGCGGACTACGGCGGCCATCAGCTTCGGGTCCCCCGCCTCGGGCTGCGAGCCGGGGAAGATGCTGCCGCCGGTGTGCACGATCACCGGCACGACGCGCGCGGCGCACAGCTCGTAGACCGGGTACATGTCATCGCCGTCGGCGCGGAATCCGCCGTGCACCGGGTGCACCTTGACCGCCACCGCTCCCAGGGCCAGCTGCCGTTCGGCCTCGGCCGCGGGCGAGGGATGCAGCCGCGGGTTCACGTTGGCCACCAGGCGGAACCTGCGGGGGTTGTAGGCGATGATCGGCAGCAGGTCCTCGACCGGCTGGATCCCGGTCGCGCGGGGGCTGTACTCGGCGAACAGCAGGGCGGCGTCGACGCCCTCGGCGGCCAGCAGCGCGTCGAGCCGGGACGGGACGGGGTCGCCGTCGGGCCCGAACGCCTCCCGCCAGCCGGAATCCCCGCCGTAGGAGGCGGCCCACTGCATCCAGGCCGGGCTCACGGTGCTCAGCCTCGGCACGTGCATGTGGGCGTCGACCAGCGCCAGGCCGTCGATCATCGGGATCGGTCCGGGTCCACGGGCGCCGTTCAGGAGCCGCCGGCATCCAGGCGCCGCAGGCTGGTCCGGTACCTGCGGGCGGACTCGAGGTACGTCTTCACCGCGCGATCCACCGTGTCGCCGGAGACCGCGGTCTTCTTGATCTTCGCCGGGACGCCGACGACCAGGACGCCGGGCGGCACCTCGCAGCCCTCGGGTACCAGGGCGCCGGCCGCCACGATCGCGCCGGTGCCGACCCGGGCCCGGTTCAAGGTGACGGACCCCGAACCGATCAGGCACCTGTCCTCGACCACGCAGCCTTCGAGGTGCGCGTTGTGCCCGACCACGCATTCGGCTCCGATGAGCGTCGGGTAGTCCTCGGTGCAGTGGACCACGGTTCCGTCCTGGACCGAGGTCCTGGCGCCGATCTCGATCCGGCCGTGGTCGCCGCGCAGCACCGCGCACGGCCAGACCGACGCCTCGGGACCGATCCGCACCCGGCCGATGACGACGGCATCGGGGTGGACGAAGGCGGAGCCGTCGATGTCCGGCTCGAACTCCCCCAGGGCGTACAGCGGCATCAGCAAACCTTACCGTGAGTGTTCGGTGACCAGGTCGAGCGTCCCGAATCGGTGCTGGTCCCAGAGGTGCATTGACTCTTGTTCCGGGTAGCTGGTGACGTCAGGCGGGTCGTCGAAGATGCGGGTCGCCCGGTGTCCTGGAGCGTACTGCGGCCAGCCGGGGTCACCGGTGGCGGCGAACGCCGCCCACTGCGAGCGCATCAGGTCCCCGAGCGCCACGGCGCTGGCGGGCGGCTCGGGGCCGAACAGCATCTGCCCGACGGCCTGGTAGTCGCCGAACACCAGCGGCACGTCGATCCCATGGCAGGACCCGAGCCCAGCCGCCGGCGCGGGATAGGTGACCTCATACAGGAAGGTCCGCCCGCCCGCAGCCGCGTGGGCCTGGGCCAGGTGCAGGCTCGGCATCCGGAACAGCCAGTCGGAGTGCACGAGCTCGAACAGCGTCTCGGGGCCGGCGTCCGGATAGGCAGCACGGTAGGCGGCCCCGCCGCCGTCACCCGGGGCCAGGACCCGCAGCGCCCGGCTGGCCCGCTCGGCGGTCACCTGGCCGCGGAGCCCGTAGACCTCGATGAACAGCCGGTATTCGTCGCGGTTGTGCCCCGCGATCAGGTCGACGGCCCGGGCGGCGCCTGCGGCCGCCGCCCGCCACGGCGCGACGGGCAGCACCTGGCCGTCCACCACCGGCGAGAACGGCGTGGGGGTGAACCCGACCGGCCCCCATCGTTCCACGTGGTGGCCGGGCCGCACCGCGTCGGCGGCGGCGGCCAGCCGGGCGGGCTCGGCGGTTCTGAAGGCCTCCGTGGTGGGGGGCAGCCCGGCCTGCGCCGCGATGGCGGCGGTCACGTCGGCGGCCAGGGCGGGCGAGAAGAACGTGCCCGGCACGCTCTGCGCGATGGCCCGGCGGAACAGGCCGGCCGCGTCTGGCATGACCAGCAAGGCCGCGATCGCCCCGGCCCCGGCCGATTCGCCGAAGACGGTCACCCGGTCCGGGTCGCCGCCGAACGCCGCGATGTTCTCCCTAACCCAGCGCAGCGCCGCGACCTGATCCAGCAGACCGCGGTTGGCCGGAACGCCCGGCAGGTAGGCGTAACCCTCCACGCCCACCCGGTGGTTGAAGGTGACCAGCACCACGTTCTGCCGCGCCAGCAGCGTGCCGTCGTAGCCTGGCAGGCTGGACGCCCCGGCCCGGTACGCACCGCCGTAGATCCACACCATGACCGGCAGCCCGGCCGCGCCCGGGTCGGGCGAGAACACGTTGACGGTCAGCCAGTTATCCGGGTCGGCGCCGGGCGCGGGGGCCGGGGCCAGCGCGTAGCCCGACTGCGGCGGCGCCGGGCCAAACGCGGCCGCTTCCCTGGTGCCTGCCCAGGGCGTGGCCGGACGCGGCGCGGCGAACCGCAGGCCGCCCACGGGCGGCTGGGCGAACGGGATGCCGCGGAAGGCAGCAATGCCGCCCCGGTCGGCCCTGCGGCCGCGGACCAGGCCGCTGGCCGTGCGGACCACGGGCTCGGTTGGGTCCATGCGCGTGCCCCTTCTCCCCGCGTGTGACGCTTCCGGCCGGCCCGCATGCGCCCCGGTACAGTCAACAGCATGGGACGCCGGGAGTTGCGGCCGGACGAGCAGTATGACGGCGAACGTTTCGCTGACGCGGTGTTCGACCAGGCCGCCGCGGGGAACTCCCTGTTCCTGGACTGTTCGTTTGCCGGCGTGTCGTTCAGCGACTGCAACCTGCGGAAGTGCAGGTTCACCGACACGGCGATGCGGGAGGTCCGGATCGTCGGCACCGACCTGGCCGAAACCGGCTGGCAGGATGTGACCCTGACCGGCTGCGCGCTGGCCGGGGTACAGGCCTACTCGGCCGGGTGGCGTCGCGTGGTGTTCCGGGACGGCAAGCTCGACTCAGTGAACTTCCGCGGTGGCACGCTCGCCGACGTGCGGTTCGAGAACTGCCTGCTGCGCGACCCGGACTTCTCCCACGCCACGCTGCTGCGGGTCAGCTTCGGTGGCTGCACCCTGACCGGCGCGGACTTCACGAAGACGACCTGCACGGACGTGGATCTGCGAGGCGCCTTGCTGGGCATCACCGGTGGCCTCGGGTCGCTGGGCGGCACGACTATCGACAGCGTCCAGCTGGTGGCTCTGGCCCCGCAGCTGGCGAACCACCTGGGCATCACGGTGGAGGACTGACATGGCGTATTACCAGCACGACCTGGCCCTGGTGCACGCCCGCGGCTACGGTCAGCACGCCGATAACTGCGCGCCGGGCATCCTGGACCTGCTGCGTCCGGTGGCCGGCGGCCTCGTCCTGGAGCTCGGCTGCGGCGCGGGCGCGCTGACCCGGCACCTGCTGGCCGCGGGGCACCAGGTCATCGCCACCGATGCGTCGCCCGCCATGATCGGGCTGGCCCGATCGGAGCTGGGCGCGGACGTGGACCTGCGGGTGCTCACCCTGCCCGACGATCCGCTGCCGACAGCGGATGCGGTCGTCTCGGTCGGCCATGTGGTCAGCTACCTGCCCGATGCGCCGGCCATCGACCGGGCCCTGACCAGCATGGCCGGCGCGCTGCGCCCGGGCGGGATACTCGCGATCGACATCTGCGACCTGGAGTGGGGCACGATCCGCGAGGGTGCGGAGAACTTCAGCCGGGTCGATCCGGACTGGGCCATCATCACCGAGTACTCCAGCCCGGCGCCGGATGTGTTCGTGCGGGACATCACGACGTTCGTCGCTGACGGCGCCGGGGCCTGGCGGCGTAGCAGCGAGCACCACAAGAACGTGCTCGTGGACACCTCGCGCATCCCGGGCCTGCTGGCCGGGCACGGCGTGGACGCTGAGGTGCGGTCGTCGTTCGGCACCGAGGAGCTGCCGCCCGGACTGCGGGTGGTGACCGGTCTCAGAAGGTGACAGCCGGGCCGGAACTCAGGAAATCGCCCGGACGGCGTGCGCGAAGGCGTCGCTGCGGTCTCGGTAGTCCCGGAACCGCCCGAAGCTCGGCGCGGCGGGCGACAGCAGGACCACCCCGTCGGGCTGGGCCCAGCCGAACCCGGCGGCGACGGCCGCCTCCAGGTCGGGACAGTCCTTTGCGCCCGCGAACGCGCGGGACTCGTGCGTGCTCGCGGCCCGCTCGAGCTGGGCGCGGATGCGGGGCCCGCTATCCGGGATGGTCAGGGCCAGGGTCGGCCAGGCCCGGGCGACCAGGCCGGCGGCCAGCGGCGCATAGTCGATGCCCCGGTCGTGCCCGCCGACGATCAGCGCCACCCGCCGGCCCTCGAACGCCTCCAGCGCGGCGAGCGTGGGCAGCACGTTGGTGGACAGGCTGTCGTCGACAAAGGTGACTCCGGCGACCGTCCGGATCGCCGCGAGCCTGCTGGGCAGCGGCTGGTAGCTCTCGGCCGCCGCGCGGAGCTTCGCGTCGTCGGCGGCTCCGGGGACGCCGAGGGCACCCAGGCAGCACCGGGCGATCAGCGCGTTGCGCCGGTTGTGCCGCCCGAGCAGCCCGAGCGGCTCCATCCAGTCCGCGGCCGGATCATCATCCGCAGACACCCACTCCACCCGCGGCCCGAGCAGGCTTTCGTGCTGCCGGAGCAGGTCGCTGTCGCCGTTCGCCACGGTGAGCTCGGCACCAGGCTGGGAGCACATGGACAGCTTGTCGCGGTAGTACTGCTCCACTCCGCCGTGCCAGTCGAGGTGGTCGGGGTGCAGCGAGGTGACCGCCACCACCGGCGGCGAGCAGGACAGGTCGGTGGCCTGGTAGCTAGATACCTCGATGACCCAGTAGTCGAAGTCGTCTTCGACGGCCGGGTCGTAGGGCACGACGCCGATGTTGCCGCCCACCAGGCACCGGTAGCCGAGCCCGGTCAGCAGGTGCCCGGTGACCGAGGCCGTGGTGCTCTTCCCCTTGGTGCCGGTCACGCACAGGATGCGCCGCAGGGCTGCCTGGTCCCGGTCGGCCAGCCACAAGCCCAGGCCGCCCACCACCGGGATGCCCAGCGCGGCCAGCTGAGCCACCTCGGGCCGGTACCGGCTCAGGCCGGGCGTCTTCACCACCGCGTCGCACCGCTCCAGGGCAGCCAGCCCGCCGCCACCAGTGGCGAGCACCTGCTGGCCGATCGCGGCCGCGGGCGGGTGATCATCCACCAGGACCGGCTCGACCCCCAGCGCCCGCAGCTTGCGCAGGTTCGCGTGTCCCTCGCGGCCCAGGCCCCAGAGGCCGACCCGGGCGCCGGCCAGGCCGGACCAGGAGAGCTTGGGACGTGAGCCGGTCATCGGTACCCGTGCGGGATAAAGTTCTCGCCGACCGGCCGGAACATGGCCGCGATGTCCTCCTCCGACGGCGCATCGGGCCAGCTGCTGACCTCCGCGGCCAGTTCGGTGAGCAGGCCGCCGTCCGCACGGTCGTCCCGCCGCGCGGCCAGCAGCATCGCGGCCCGGCACTCGTTGACCTCGCCGACGCACTCGAACGGCTTGCGGCCCGCCCCGAGCAGCGCCCGGAACTTGCTGGCCAGCCCCGGATCGCCCAGCGGCTCGCCGGCCTGCCTGAAGATCCGCCGCAGCGCTTCGGCCGGCATGAACGGGGCCAGGATCAAGTCGATGAAGCAGCACTTGTCGCACTGCCCGCACCAGTGATCGAAGCGGCGGGCCGGGTCGCTGTAAAAGGCCTTGTTGCAGCTGCGGAACGAACCGTGATACGCCTCCAGGCCGGCGAAACGGCGGCCCACCCACAGCTCCGTGCGGTCCCTCAGCCAGGAGAAGTACTGCGGCATCGGCCCCGGGCCCTGGGCCAGCACGCCGCGGAAGGCCGCCTCGAAGGCATCGCTCTTGGAGTACTGGTGATTCACCGGGCGGCCCTTGTACTCCAGCGTGGGGACGGACGCCGACCACTCGTTGGACATGACGACCGCATCCCGGCCGGTGAGCACCGCGGCCAGCACCGCGATCGCGGACAGGATCCCGGTCACCGGCACGTGCCCGTTGAGGAAGCCGTATTCGGCCGAGCGCAGCAGCTGCGGATCGATCTCCCGTCCGGCGCGCACCACGGGCAGCCCGGTGACCGCGGCCGGGGCCTCGATCGCCTCGAAACGGTCGGTCGGCCTGTTCACCACGAACAGCGCGGCGTCGGCGAGCCCGCGGACCCGCTCGGCCACCACGATCGAGTCGATCCCGCCGCCGAACGGCACCATCGCCCGCCCGGTGCGGTCCGCCGCCGGGCTGGCCGGGCCGGCAGCCGCACGTTTGGCCTCGAGGCGGACAGGGGTCAGGTCCAGGGCGTTGCGGTAGGCGAACTCGCCCAGGCCGTGAACGTAGAACGCGCGGAGGAAGGCCAGTTCGGTGTCGGTCAGCGCGGTCGGGCCGAAGTCGATGACCGGGGGCGCGGCCGTCTTGTAGTAGGACACGCCCGCCAGCAGGAACACCAGGCGGGCCGCGGCACGGGCCGGCCCGGTGCGCCAGCCTGGGCCGGGCAGCAACGTGACGCGCTCGGTGAACTCCCGGCCGTCCAGCGAGTAACTGCAGGTCAGCAGGCCGCGCTCGGCATCACTCTGGAACGACTCGTAGCGGAACACCCGCCCGCGCTCGGGCGGTCGCGGCACCGTACCCGAAACAGCCATCGTGAATGAATCCCCTCACCGTCCGGCGCGCCGCCTCACGATCGAGGGCACGTGCCAGCTGACCTTCCGACCAAGGTTAATGGCCGCTCCCCGTTGCTCGGCCGCGTTTGATGAGCCAGGCAGCGGGAGCGGACAGCGGCCTCCCAGGTACGTGATTTATCATGAGCTCGCAGCCGCCGGAGGTGCTGACGTGCCCGATGACCAGGTAACCCCCCCGGTAAGCGGCCGTCGTGGACCTTAACCAAGGGCTGGTTGACCTGGTAGCCGTGGGGCTGGTAGCTGCGCTCGCGCCGCTCCTGGCGGCCATCCTGCCCGGCCCGCGCATTCCCCAGGTGATCATCTTCCTGGTCGGCGGCGTCCTGATCGGGCCGCATGTGCTCGGCCTGGCCGAGACCTCCAACATTCAGCTGCTGGCCAATATCGGACTGGGTTTCCTGTTCCTGCTGGCCGGATACGAACTGGATCCGGCACTGCTGCGGCAACAACCCGGCAGGCTGGCCATCTCAGGCTGGCTGATCTCGGCGGTGATCGCCGTGGGAGTGGCGGGGGGGCTGGCCGCGGCCGGATACATCAAGGACTACGTGCCGGTCGGGCTGGCGCTGACCACCACGGCACTGGGCACGCTGCTGCCCATCCTGCGGGACAATGGCATGCTCAACGGCCAGTTCGGCCAGCACGTATACGCCGCGGGGGCAACCGGGGAACTCTTCCCGATCCTGATTATCGCGGTGTTCTTGACCCAGCGGGGCCATTTCATCGCTCTGGCCTCCGTCGCCGCGGTGGGACTGCTCGCCATCGCCTTGTCCGCCGCACCCTGGCTGGCCAAGAGCGTCACGGTGCGGCGGATCATCCGGGAAGGCCAGGACGCGACCGGGCAGACCACGCTGCGCTGGGCCGTGGTGCTGCTGTTCGCGCTGCTCGCCGTGGCCAGCCGGTTCGGCCTGGACGTAGTGCTCGGCGCCGTGCTGGCCGGGATGGTGCTGCGGGCCTGGACGCGCCGGTTCCACATGGACACCGAAGGGCTGGAGCGCAAGTTCAACGCGGTCGGCTACGGGGTCTTCATCCCGATCTTCTTCATCTCCTCCGGCATGACCCTGGACCTCAAGGCGATCAGCCAGAGCCCGCTGCGCATGCTTCTCTTCTTCGTGCTGCTGCTGATCGTCCGGGGCCTGCCCTCGCTGCTGGTCTACCGGCATGTCCTGGCCGCCCGGCAGCGGGTCGAGATGACCTTCATCACGGCCACCACATTGCCGCTGCTGATCGCTCTGGCCGAGATCGGCCAGCGGGACGGGATCATGCTCCCCGCCACGGCCGCCGCCCTGATCGGCGCGGGCGTGCTCTCGGTCCTGGTCTACCCCCTCATCGCAGTTGGGCTGCACCGGTCCGCGCCGCTCACCCCCGCTGATGCCGGGGCGGCCACGATGGAAACGACCACCAGGACCGGCGGACCACAGGAGAATCCTGGCCTGACTACTGGGGAGGCTAACTAGGGAGTCTCTCTAGGGATTTTGCTCTCGGCTCAAGCGACAGTGGATCTATCCACACGGATCCACTGAGCTAAGGAGCAACCTACATGAGCACTCGGACCTACACCCCGAACCAGCAGACCCCCTACCAGCAGGGCCCCGGCCCGTCCCGGTTCCGCACCGGGGCCGTGGTCATCGGCGTGGCAGCCGTGGTGGCCATCTTTGCGCTGGTGATGATCCTGACCCACTCGCATTCCAGCCCGACCGCGGCCACGACCGGCACGCCGACCTCGACATCTGCCCCGGCCAACCCCACCACTCCGGCCCACCCCGTCACCCCGCCGGTGAAGCCCTCGGCCACCGTGATGAAGCTGCAGCAGGAGCTGGGTCAGCTGAACTACTACGAAGGCCCTGACGATGGCATCATGGGTCCCCAGACCATCGCGGCGATCAAGTACCTCCAGCGCGACGCCCACCTGCCCCAGACGGGACAGATGAACGCCGCCACCGAGGCCGCGCTGGCCAACTTCCTGGCCCACGGCAACAACCAGATGGCTGGTTGATCAGGCACCCATACCCTCCACCAACGGCCGAAGGCCGGGACCGTGCTTCCCGGCCTTCGGCCGTTTGAATCGGACCGGACCCGCCGTGGATTCCGGGCTGCCATATCATCGGGGAGGCCCTAGTTAACCCGCACAGGAAGATGCCCGATGTCTGGCCAACCGCCAATCCCCTCCGACCTGGACGCCGGTGACCCCACCGGCGCCCGCTACCCCAACACAGCCCGCATCTGGAATTACCAGCTCGGCGGCAAGGACAACTTCGCCGTCGATCGGCAGGCGTCCGACGCGGCCAATACGATGGTGCGGGGGCTGGGTGTGCCGGATGGCGCGGACACGGCCGTGGAGAGCCGCCATCTGCTGCAGCGGATGGTCGACTACATGCTCGGGCAGGGCGTCCGCCAGTTCCTTGACCTCGGCTCGGGCCTGCCGAACATGGCCAGCACGCACCAGATCGCCCGCCGGACCGCGCCCGAGGCGCGCGTGGTCTACGTCGACGTCGACCCGCTGGTGTCGTCCCATGCTGCCGCGCTGATGGCAGGACCCAATGTGGTCACCCTCCGGGCGGACCTGCGCGAACCGGGGCAGGTGCTCGACGACTCGCAGGTCCGGGGCCTGCTCGACTTCGGCCAGCCGATCGGGATCATGTTCATGTGCGTGCTGCACTGCCTGTGGGATAGGGAAGACCCGCGGGGGGTCGTCCGGCAGTTCCGGGATGCGGTGGTGCCGGGCAGCTACCTGGCCCTGAGCCACATGACCGACGAAGCTCACCCCGAAGCGGCCGAGGGGCTGTTCCGCGTGACCCAGGAACTGCACTGGAATACGCCGCTCATCTCACGCAGCCGCGCCGACATCGCACGATTCTTCGACGGGTTCACGCTGGTAGAGCCCGGCCTGGTGCGCCCCGCGCAGTGGCGACCCGATCTAGACAATCCGCTCCGCCAACGCCATGAGGACAACGGCGACGACGAACCCGTGCTCAGGCTCGTGGTTCCCGAACCGCCCGGGGACGACCGCGGGGCTGCTTGGCACCTGTGCGGTGTGGGCCTCAAGGACCAGCCGTGAACTGTCCCGCCGGGGCCTTAGGCTGTACTGCATGAACGTGGTGTTCATCACGAGCGTGGCGGTGGTCGCCGCTGACCCACCGCAGAGCCGCAAGCTGTTCATGGATGCCCTCGGCCTCCCGTTGGAGGGCGAAGGCGACGGCTATTACTCCAGCGGGAGCATCCCCGGCAGCAAGCACTTCGGCGTGTGGCCGCTCTCGGAGGCGGCTCAGGCGTGCTTTGGCACACCGGAATGGCCCGCGGGCCGGGTGGTCCCCCAGGCATCAATCGAATTCGAGGTGGAGGACGCGGACGCTGTCGCGGCGGCAGGCGACGACCTTCAGCGCGAGGGCTTTGAGCTGTTGCACCCGGCCCGCACAGAGCCGTGGGGGCAGACGGTGACCAGGCTTCTCACCGAGGATGGCTTGATCGTCGGCATCTCCTATGCTCCCTCGCTTCACCACGAAGAGCCTGCCTGAGCCAGCCGTCCGATCAGACGGCGGCCGGCCGGGCCCTTAAGCTGGGCTGTCATGGCGGGGAACTTTGATCCCGTGGCGCATAACCGCGCGGCGTGGGATCGCGAGGTGGAAAAGGATAACGAGTGGACCCGGCCGGCCGGGCCGGAGGTCATCGCCCGGGCGCGTACCGGGGACTGGTCGGTCATCTTGATCGGCTACCAGCCGGTGCCACGCGGCTGGTTCCCGGCCGAGCTGGCCGGGAAGGCGGTGCTGTGCCTGGCGTCTGGCGGCCAGCAGGGCCCCGTGCTCGCGGCAGCGGGTGCGGTCGTGACGGTGTTCGACAACTCACCGAGGCAGCTGGGCCGCGACCAGGAGGTGGCCGCCCGGGAGGGGCTGGCTATCCGCACCGTGCTCGGCGACATGCGCGACCTCAGTGCGTTTCCCGATGCCAGCTTCGATGTCGTGTTCAACCCGGTGTCGAACCTGTTCTGCCCCGGCCTGGCCCCGGTCTGGCAGGAAACGTTCCGCGTGCTGCGCCCGGGTGGCGTCCTGCTGGCCGGGTTCATGAACCCTGACTACTTCATCTTCGACGTGGCGGCGCTCGATGACCGGGGCGAGCTGGTGGTGCGCCACCGGATCCCGTTCACCACCCTCGACCTGCCCGACGCCGAGCGGCTGCACTCCTACGGAACCGGCCCGATCGAGTACAGCCACTCGCTCACCGAGCAGATCGGCGGCCAGCTGGCCGCTGGCTTCACCCTTACCCACCTGGTCGAAGCCCCGCATCACGCGGACGCCACGGCCCGGTACATGCCGGGCTACTTCGCCACCCGTGCCGTCAGGCCGGGGCCGGGACCGCAAGCAGGCTGACTGCCCCCGGGCCGCGCACTGGGTGTCTTCGCGGCCGGCGCCGCCCGCGCCCCGGGCCGGGAAGCAGGCGAAGCCAGGCAGCGTTGATGGTGGCACGGGGCTGGCCAGCGTTCGCGGTGAAGGCTAGCCGACGGCGCGGCATCCCCGCCTCCCCCGGGACACGAGCATCAAGCGGAAAGGGCTGGCCGTCTCATGGCTGACGCACTGCCGGAACCGACTCTCGCGGCACTGGACGATCCGTTCGCGCAG
This sequence comes from uncultured Actinomycetota bacterium, assembly GCA_963808615.1. Taxonomy (GTDB): domain Bacteria; phylum Actinomycetota; class Actinomycetes; order Streptosporangiales; family Streptosporangiaceae; genus Palsa-504. Next base: position 893,348 of record CAWEGV010000011.1, on the reverse strand, counting down.
CTGACCGGGCCGCTGGCCAGCGCGACCCGGCTGGACTTCGAGGTCGTCGACTCAGCCCGGCTCACCCCGCACATGCAGCGGCTCAGGCTGACCGCCCCGCAGCTCGACGGGTTCGGCTACCTGCCCGGCCAGGACGTGATGCTGCTGGTGGCGGCCGAGGGTAACCGCCCGGTACGGCGGCGCTACACGATCCGGCAGCTTGACCAGGCCGCGCGGCTGCTCACGCTCGACATCGTGCTGCACGGCGACGGTCCCGGCGAGCGCTGGGTGCGGTCGGCGCGGTCCGGCGACAAGATCGAGGGCATCGGGCCGCGCGGGAAGATCACCACGCCGGCCACGGCCGACTGGCACCTGTTCATGGGCGATGAGTCGGCGCTGCCCGCGATGTTCGCGATGACCGAAGCGCTGCCGCCCGACCGCCCGGCCACGCTCGTGCTTGAGATCCCCGAGCAGAGCGACGAGCAGGACCTAGATGCCCCGGCGACCATCCGCATCTCCTGGCTGCACCGCCTCGGCGCGCCCGCTGGCGACCCGTCGGCCCTGGCCGCCGGGGCAGCCGAGATCGAGCTGCCGCCCGGCCGCGGCCACGCCTACCTATCCGGCGAGGCGACGGTGGTGTCCCGGCTACGGGAGGTCCTGGCCGGGCGAGGGCTCGGCCAGGACCAGATGTCACCCAAGGCCTACTGGGGCCGCGGCCGCGCCAACGCCAGCCACGGCGAGCCCGCCCGAGACGCCTAGCCGATGGCGGCGATGGCCGCGGCGATCTTCGGTCCATCTTCACCGTGACCCAGAACCGGGCGCTCTCCCGGCAGTGAACGGCAGCAGCGCCCTCTCGATTCAGCCCTGCCGTTCGCTGGCGGTCGCATTTGCTAGAGGCGACGAACAGCGCGCGCATCGGCTCGGCCAAGCCCAGCGCATCGGCCAGCAGCCCGGCCGTGTCTTTGCGTGCGGTTCTGTGGATTCCCCGTTCCAGGTCACTGACCGACCGCGGGGACAGACGCGCCGCCTCCGCCAGCTCCTCCTGCGTCAGCCCGGCCTCGGCCCGCAGCTGCCGCAACAGCCCCGCGAACCCCAGACCAGGCTGCTCCGCCACCGCCCTCAACGCCCCTCCAGGTCCTGTCCGCGGCCGCCGGCCCGGCACAGGAAGGATCCACGCCCAAGCCTACGCAGACTCGGTCACCCCAGCCACCCGCCAGCACCAGCCAGCCAGCCACCTTATCTGCGTCGTGCTGTACCCGGCCGCCCGGACCCGCGTGGTCTGCGAAACCATCCAATCCGCCTGACTGCCGGTAACGCGAGTTCAGTGCCGCCCCCGATCATGTGGGTCTTGTGTGGGCACTCGCGTGTGGTGGACAAGCTGGCCCGGTGCTGATGCTAGGAGCCGAACGCCACTGAGCTGCCGGAACCAGCCGGGCAACCTGCCAGACCCTGGCCACGACGCCAAAAGCCCGTCGAGGCGCTCCACCCACGCACCCGCACCGCAATAACCCACGGAGGACATCATGAAGGCGCTCCGCCACCCCGCTTCCTGCTGGCCGCGATCACGCTGGCGGGCCTCGCCCTGGCCGCGATCCCGGCCGCCGCAGCCGCCGGCACACACGAGGCCGCCGGCACCCACACGGTGCATATCAGCGCCAAGCTGACCGTCACCTACACCGCGCCGCCAGTGTGCAAGGCCGGAATCTGCGTCATCCACAACCACGGCACCGGGACCATGGCCCCCTACGGAAAGGTCACCTTCACCACCGTGATCACCGCCGACGGCAACCAGCCGCCCTGCGGGGCCACCTCCCAGTGGGTGAACCGGATCATCCGCACCATCAGCACCAGGCAGGGAAAGCTCGTCTTGCACGAGGCCGGCCTGCAGTGCCCCCTGCCCCGCGTCGGCCCGCAGGTCAAGGCGGTCTGGGCCGCCGACGGCGTCGATAGCACCGGCAACTTCCATGGCGTCCGCGGGCAGGGCTCGGACACCGCCTACCCCGCGCTGAACACCGCCGCCCCGCAAGGAACCCTCACCCTCGCCTCGTAGCAGAAGACAGACCGTACAGTCCGTCGGCCGTCAGGTGGCCGATCTCATCACGATTCGCGCCCGGTCCAGCGGAGGTCCGCCGGACCGGGCGCGACCCACCCCGGGATACGACTCCGAAATCACAGGCGAGCCACCGGAAACGTTATGGAACGGGCGCTCTCGGGCGCGGTGGCGAGGCCGGCATGCGGCTATCAACCGGGCTTCGCGTGACCGCCCCAGGTTTCGGGCAATGCGCAAGCAGCCGACCCTATGTTTATGCAACAGCACTATTGCGAAGAATGTCCGCATCTGCCGCATATCGGGCGTCGGTGCCTTGGTCGCCGGCAGCATCACCAGCCCGCCGGCCGGCGTGGCCCGCCAGCGCCACGGCCTGGACGATGAGTGTCCGCAGCGCCGCCTCGTTCACGCGGTCATCCTCTCGTCGCCGTCGGCTACCGCGCGATCGACGAGTTCGGGGGACCGGGCCGCCGCGGACGGCACTGCGCGAGGAGCCACTGCGGGGGCATGCTGACGATTTCGTGTCCTTACCTCATCATCTGATGCGCTGTGGGCGCATGAACCCCGTGGGCGTATTGTCCGGCATGCGCCGCCCGCGTATCCTCTGCGGGGATCTTGATGAAAAAGGAGCTGGTGCGTAGATGGGCGGCGGTGGCCGCCGTCTTGGCGCTGCTCTGTGCGATGCCGGTGCTGGCCAGCGCGCTGCCCGCGAGCGTACCCAAGCTGACCGCCGGCCAGCTCCGCGGGCGTATCCTCGCGTCGGCGCGCCTGTCGTACGCGGGCTACGCGGAGAGCAACGCGACGTTCGGCCTGCCGTCGCTTCCCGGCCTGGCCGACGTGACGTCGCTGCTCGATGGCGTGATCAAGATGCGGGTGTGGCAGGCGTCGCCGGACCGCTGGCGGGTCGACGTGTTGTCAGATACCGGGGAACGCGACACCTATCAGCTCGGCTCTCGGTCCTACATCTGGGATTCCGGCGAGGAACTGCTGACCGAGGTCATCGGCCAGCCCTCGCTACGGCTGCCGCGAGCGGCTGACCTGGCGCCGCCGACGCTGGCTATCAGGCTGCTGGATGAGGCGGGGAGGTACGCGAGGTTCTCGGTGATCGCGCCGCTACGGGTCGCGGGCACCAGCGCCGCCGGGCTCCAGATGACCTCGATCGACCCGGCGTCCACCATCGCCCGGATCGACATCTGGGCGGAGCCGGGCAACGGGCTGCCGCTGATGGTGGAGATCTTCGGCCGCGGTTCGTCCGCACCTGCGCTGGAGAGCCAGTTCTTCCAGGTCGGCCTGTGGCGGCCCGATGCCGAGGTGCTCACGCCGCAGCGCGGCCCGGGGACCGGCTTCACGACTACAAGCGCGCGCAGCCTATCCGGCGAGCTGAACAACCTGGCCACGGCGTACTTGCCCGGCCGACTGGCGGGCCGCGACCGGCTCCCTGAGCCCTCCGCGTTCGACGAAGTCGGCGTGTACGGCGGCGGCTTGTCGACATTCGTCGTACTCGGGATCCGTAGCAGCAGTGACCTGGTCGGGGACGCCCTGTCCGCGGGCGGCGCCGCTCTCGGCCTACCGGGCGGGACCGCGGCGCTGATCAGCGCGCCACTGGTCAACTCGGTCATCGTCCGCCCGGCTAGCTCTTATCTCACCTACCTGATCGCGGGCACGATCAGCGTCAGGGTGCTGGAGCAGTCCGCGGTCACGCTCACCACCCAGGACAGCTATCCGTGATCATCACCAGGGCTCTCACCAAACGCTACGGGGCGGTCGAGGCAGTACGTGCCGTGGACCTCAGTGTCCGCGAAGGCGACAGGTACGGCCTGCTCGGGCCGAACGGCTCGGGCAAGACAACGCTGGTCCGCATGCTGCTCGGCCTGGTCTACGCCACCAGCGGCGAAATCGAGGTGATGGGTCGGCGGATGCCCCGGCACGCTCGTGAGGTGCTGCAGCAGGTCGGCGCGCTGATCGAGGAGCCGGCCGCGTACCCGCACCTTTCAGCCCGGGCGAACCTCGCGCTGTTCGACGCGGCGGGCCCGCACGGGCTGGCCGGGCGGCGCAGTCGGCGCCGCCGCATCGACGAGGCCCTCGAGCAGGTGGGACTGGCCGGGGTGGGACGTCGGCCGGTGAAGGCCTACTCGCTGGGCATGAGGCAGCGCCTCGGCCTGGCCGCCACGCTGATCCGCGGGCCCCGGCTGCTCATCCTGGACGAGCCGGGCAACGGCCTGGACCCGCGCGGAATCGCGGACCTGCGGGAGCTCCTCATTTGCCTGAACGAAACCGGGGTGACCGTGTTCTTGTCCAGTCACCTACTCGCGGAGGTCGAGCAACTGTGCACCAGGGTCGGGGTGCTCGATGCCGGGCAGCTCGTGCTGCAGGACGACCTGGCGGCGCTGTGCGCGCCAACCGGCCGGATCCTGCTCGACACCCCCGACGCCGACCGTGCCTGCGCAATGCTCGACGGGCAGGTGGAGCAGCGCGACGGGCAGCGGCTGCTGATCAGGCACGCGGACCCCGCCGAGCTGAACTCCCGTCTGGTCGGCGCGGGACTGCGGGTGCAGGCGATCGGCGCGCACCGCCGTACGCTCGAAGAGGTCGTGCTGTCGGTCACCGGGACCGGCTCGGACCATATCGGCGGCACGAGCGAGCCTCCCGGGCGAGCGAGAGACACGGCATGATCGGGGTCGAGCTCGTCAAGCTGGTGCGCCGCCCGCGCACCTGGATCAGCCTGGTCCTGACCTGCGCGCTTCCGTTCATCGTGGCGATCTTCATCGCGGTGACGCACCTGACTCCGCCGCCGGGCCAGGGCAGCGCGTTCCTTTCCGAGGTGCTGCAAAGCGGGGCCCTGTACCCCGCGGCGGCGCTCGCGATGGTGCTTCCCGTGTTCCTGCCGGTGGCCACCGCGGTGGTGGCCGGCGACTCCATCGCAGGCGAGGCGACCACGGGCACGCTGCGGTACCTGCTCGTCCGGCCGGTGGGCCGCACCCGGTTGCTGATCGCCAAGCTTATCTCCGTCACCAGCTACGTCCTGCTCGTAGTCATCGCGGTGACCATCACCGCCTACGCGACCGGGGTGCTGATGCTCGGTCCGTCCCGGGCCGGGGCGGTCGCGCACGCGATCGGCCCGGCCGGTCCGAGGGGTGCGCCCGTGCCCGGCGTGAGCCCGCCGACCGCGGGGGTTGCTCCGGGGTCCGGCGCCGTCACCTCGCTGTCCGGCACGCCGCTGAGCCTGCTGCAGCTAGGCGAGCGAACTGCGGGTGCGATCGCCTTCATCGCCGTGTCGATGCTCGGCGTGGCCGCGATCGCGCTGTTTCTGTCCACCATCACCAGTTCGGCGCTGGGCGCGACCCTCGGCGCGCTGGCCGCGCTGGTCGCGAGCGAGATCCTGGTAACCCTCAACGCGGCCACCGTTATCCAGCCGTACCTGCCGACGCGGTACTGGCTCGCCTGGATCGACTTCTTCCGCGAGCCCATCTTCTGGCGAACTATCGACCGCGGGTTCGGCATCCAGGCGGTTTACGTGGTCGTGTTCCTCGGGGCGGCCTGGGCGAACTTCTCCACCAAGGACGTCACTGCCTAGCCCTGGCGGCCGAGGGCGAGCAGGGACTGGCACTGCGACGAGGCGGGCGCGGTCAGGGTGGCGCTGCGCAGCTCGCGGAGCACGATGCCGACGACCAGCGGGGCGCCAGGCAGCTGGCCGTGCTGGATGCTCACGCCGGGGCATATTGACTGCAGCGGCACGTTGACTGCGCCAGGCAGCCGGGCCGAGTCGGGTGGCCGCACCACCTGGTCGTCGGTGGTCCACAGCGACAGCCACGGCGGGCGAGTACCCGCCGCGGTCTGCTCCAGGCCGGTCAGCATGGCGCTGCCCGGCACGAGCTGCTGGCACGCGGTCGGGCACTCGCTCGGGAGGAAGGCCGCGCCGAGCGCGGCCAGATCGGCGCCATGCAGCGGCGAGCCGAGCGTGATGACCTGGCGGGCCTTGGTCACGCCGTGATGCTCCTCATCCCACAGCCACGCCACCACGCCTCCTGCCGAGTAGCCGATCACGGTCACCGGCCCGGAACCAGAGCTCAGTGCCTGGTTTACGTAGCCGTCCAGCACGTCCGCCTGCACCCGTAGGTCGCCGGTGCCATTCCCGGCGAGGTTGACGACAATCGCGGTTCTGCCCGCGGCGCTGATCCTGGCCGCAAGGCCGTCCAGCGCGGTGGTACTTCCGCCGTAGCCCGGCACCAGCAGCACGTCGCCAGGACGGTTTTCGTTGGCGCTGGTTACGGCCGACCTGCCGCCGAGCGAGCCGACGACCGCGGCCGCCACGACGGCCACCGCGAGGCCGGCGAGGAGAATGCGGCGTCTTCGGCTCAGTCCACCCCACCAACCGATTGCGCGCATCACCTCATCGTGCATCCGGCGGGTGCCAAGGTCCAAACCTGGGCCCAGGGGCAGGCGCTCACTGCCTGGTGTCGCGGTATCCGTCCTGGTGGCCGGGGATGGTGCAGGCCTGTCCAGGAAGACCGCTCGTGCCGATGAGCGGAAGTTGCCCACCCGTATATGTATGCATTTGACTGTATTGCGCCAATGTCGATGGCGCTCGTCAATTGAGCCTTGGCGCAAGGAAATCGGGGCCGCGCACTACGACGCCATGAAGCAGGCGCTGCGTGTACTCGGCAAGGACAGTTTCGCCCGACCATGACAGTCAATCCACTGGACAGTCAACTACCGCGAGGTCAAGATGGCCTGCCTGCTCACCCAGACCAGGCTCGATGGCGACCGGCCCGGACAGCCACGCAAAAGATCCGCCTGATTGCCAAGCCCCAGTCGGCCAGCATCTTGTCCGGGGTGCACCCGAACGGCCGTTCCTTTCCCGGTTCCTGATCGCACTATGGTGATTTACCGTGCAGGATGCCCTGTTCGCGGAGCCGCGGCTGGCCAGGATCTACGACGTGCGGGAAGGGGGGCGCATTGACCTGCCCCACTACCTGGCGATCGCGGCTGAGCTCGGCGCGCGCAGCGTGCTGGATGTCGGCTGCGGGACGGGCAACTGGGCGTGCATGCTCGCTCAGCGGGGCTTTGAGGTGATCGGGCTGGACCCGGCCGCGGCGTCACTGGAGGTCGCCCGGGCCAAGCCAGGCGCGCAGCGGGTGCGATGGGTCCATGGCGAGGTGACGAGCCTGCCGGGCCTCGCGGTTGACCTGGCCACGATGACCGGCAACGTCAGCAACGTGTTCGTCACCCAGCAGGAATGGCTGACCACGCTGGGCGGTGTCCATGCGGCGCTGCGCCCCGGCGGCTCCCTGGTGTTCGAGTCCGTGGACCCGGCCGGCCAGCCGTGGCTGACCTGGAACCGCGAGAGTACCTACCTCAGGCGCGAATCTCCTGACGCGGGTGCGTTCGAGGCCTGGCTCGAGGTGACCCGGGTCGACGGCGACCTGGTGAGCACCCGGCGGACGTACGTATTCGCCGCTGACGGGGCCACGCTGACCTCGCAGGGCACCCGGCGGTACCCGCCGCGTCCGGTGATCGAGCATTCGCTCACCTCAGCCGACTACGAGCTGACAGATGTCCGCGGCGCGCCGGACCGGCCCGGCCGCGAATTGGTCTTCATCGCCCGCAATCCCGCCACGACCTGATAGCGACCGTCCGGCAGGGCACGACCCGGTCCTGGCTGACGGGCAGGTGATCGTGAGCCTCCATAAGTCACCGGCGTTCGGCGAAGCGACGACGTGTACCGGCGCTTTGGCCGTTATCACAATGCGGGACGCAGCCAGACCCGAATTTCATCAGGAGCACGGCTCACATATTGCAGCCGCCGGAGCCGCACGGATGGATGTTCATGCATAGCAGCGCTGTACTGAGACTGCCCTCACATGCCGCGTGTCGGTCGTCACCTTGGCGATGACGCGGCTCGCGGGTATGGCGGAGAGGGTGATCGGCGGGAATCTTGACCGGACGATGCGGGTGCCGTCGCGATCCTGGATCCCACATCTCGGTCAGGCCCCACGGCTCCGTTGCGGGCTTGCGCAGGACGTTGCGCGCATTGCGATAGTGATCGTCGATCACGCCCAACGTGTCGCCACCGGCCATCTCGATGCGGCGGCCGAGCGGGCGCTCGTGGCCTCAACGAGCGCTTGGCCCGGTCGCCACTCCAGCTCAGGTCGGCAACCTCACGACGAACCCGTGGAAGTGGCCGGAGGCGTCCCAGTACTCCCCGCCCGCCTCGGTGCCCCGTTCGTTGATCCCGTACAGTGCGCTGCCCAGGTTCGGGCCGGTGGCCTCAAGCGGGTCATTGAGCGCGAAGAAATGCCAGTCCGAGAGCAGCCATCCTGAGATTTCGTTTCCCCCGTGGAGGGTCCACCCGCTGATCACGCCGTCGGAGGTGATGCCGTAGGGGATCGTGCCCTGGTTGACTCCGGTTCCGGCTCCTGGCGCGGCGAAGTCGAAGAAGCTCCGGTGCGAGAACACGAACCCCCGGTACACGCCGGCTGCGTCAATGTAAGTGCCGACGATCACGCCGACGTTGTTGACCGAGACGACCACAGTGCCCTGTCCGGACCCGGTCCCGGCTGCGGGAACGTCGAGGGTCGTGAAACCCGACGCGGGGTTGAAGATGAACCCGTGCGCCAGATTGCTGTTATCCACGTAGAAGCCAACGATCACTCCGTAGTCGTTGATCCCCTCCGGGAACGTGCCAAATCCAGCGCCAGTCCCCGCCAAGGGGTCATTGAGCCGATGGAACTTGCCATCATCGGACCGGATCCAGCCGTGGTACGTGCCAGCAGCGTCGGTATAGGTGCCGACTGCGATCCCGCGATCGCTGATGCCGTCCAGCGAGGTGACGCCCGAGGTGCCGGGGTAATCGAACCTGATCAGCTGCTTACCCTGCTCGATGAACCCATGGCTCTTGGCACCTTTACCGGTGAAGTAGTTCCCGGCCGCAACGCCGCTATCGGTGACCCCGTTGACGAGCGTGCCGTATGCGCCTGGCACATCGACGGTCCGGAAACTGGCTCCCCGCAATTGCGGAAGCGCCGGCGCCGCATTCGCGCTCGGTCCGACCAGCGTGCTGTTCGGGATCGTCGGGGCCAGCGGCGGTGTGAAGCGGGGTCGGAACAGCGAAGCAGCATTTGCCGGCGAAGCAGCGTGTGCCGGTGCTCCGGCGCCGATGAGCGCAGCGGCAGCCACCAACACCGCAGCTGCGACCTGACGGTGAATATCCATCTGCCCCCCTTCGCGGATGCGGTCCTCGGCGCACACCTCTGCGCCCTGGCCCGACGCTACCACCCCGGCTACCAGCGCGAGAATCCCCGTCATCGCCCGGATTTGCCGGTGACGACTTGCACCCGGTCCCGCAGGCCGAGCTTTCTCAGCAGGCGCGCGACGTGAGTTTTGACGGTTGTCTCGGCGATGAACAGGTGGGCGGTTATTCCCGCGTTGGACATGGCGCGTGCCACGTCGTGAAGGCGTCCGTCTCGCGGTGGGTCAGCGTGCTGAGAAGTCATGACCCAGGCGCGGCCGGCTGCGCCTCGGTGAGAGCGTCGAGTTCCGCGGAAACGTATGCGGCCTCGGCTGCGCCGATCCGCTGGAAGATCTCCAGTGCCTGCCGCAGGAGGGCCTCAGCCTGCGTAGCGTGTTCGGTGGCCAGGGCGCAGCGGCCAAGGCCAGCCAGCGCGTGAGCCTCGTCCCAGGAGCTGTCAATCGCGCGGGCCAGTTCCAGGGCCTGCTGGTGACATCCCTCAGCCTTAACGAGGTCACCGCTGACTCGGTGCAGCGTCCCTCTCTCGTTGAGCGCCGTGGCCTCGCCACCTCGGTCGCCGAGGTCGCGAAAGATGCCCAGCGCCTGCTCCATAGCCTGGGCCGCGGCGCGGTAATCACCCGTCGCCCGCCGCACGGCCCCGAGATAGTAGAAGGCGTTGGCCTGGCCGAGCCGGTCGCCCAGGTCGCGGTAAAGGCCCAGGGCCTGCTCCAGGTCCTGGGCCGCGGCCCGGTAATCACCCATCAGCCGTCGCACGTCTCCGAGGTCGTTGAGGGCACCAGCTTGGCCGAGCCGGTCGCCGAGATGCCGGGCGGCCTGGATCGCGGCTGTGTGGCGGGTGATGGCGTCGGCCCAGGGACCGTCGCGCCGCAAGAGCCCGGCGAGGGCCGCGGTCATAGCGATGACCCGGGCGTGCTGGCCGGTGGCGCTGGCGCGATCGAGGCAGGCGAGCAAGTTGACGCGCTCGGCGCGGGCCCACGCCAGCGCCTGCTCCTGGCCGGCCAGCGCGGGAGACGCGGCCGGGACGGTGCTGTCCGCGGAGGCCGGACCGGCGAGGCCTGGCGGGCGATGAGAGCCTCGGCGCGGCCGGCGGTGTGCTGGTAGTAATTCAGCAGCCGCTCGGTAGCACGGTCGCGATCACGGTCCGGGTCCAGGTGATCGGCTAGGGCGCGGGCGTGCTCGCGGATCAGGTCGTGCATCTGGTACCGGCCCTGGGTCGGCTCGGTGAGCAGATACTGATCATACAGGGCCTCCAGGCCGCGACGGGCGGCTGCGGGGCCTGTACCAGGCAGGGCGGCCGCGGCGTATACGTCAACGTCAGGGTCCAAGTGCAGCCCGAGCCGCCGGAACAGTCTCTGATGATCGCCCGTCAGGTCGGCGTAGGACAGGTTGAACGCGGCGGCCACTGATAGGTTCTCGGTAGCCATCAGCTCCAGCCGGTCCACCGCCGCGGCCAGCTCAGCGGCCCGCCCGGCCATGGTCCAGGCCGGGTGGTGGTGCAACTGGCGGGCCACCATCCCGATCGCCAGCGGCAGGTACCCGCACAGCCGCGTGATCTCTCCAGCCGCGGCGTCATCCGGGCTGAGCCCGGATCGGCCCGCCAGCCGGACCAACAGCCGGGCAGCCTCGCCGACTGGCAGGATATCCAGGCTGATCGCAGTGGCGTCCTCCAGCGCCGACAGGTGCCGCCGGCTGGTGACCAGCACTAGGCTGCCGCCAGCACCGGGCAGCAGTGGCCGGACCTGCTCGCTGCTCGCCGCGTCGTCCAGCACCAGAAGCAGTTGCTGTCCGGCCAGCCGGTCCCGCCACAGCGCCATCCGCGTTTGCAGACCTGGGGGGATCTGCCCGGCGGGAACCCCGGCCGTCGCCAGCAGGCTGGCCAGCGCATCGGCCGGGTCAACTGGCTGCTGCCCGGGCGTGTGCCCGTGCAAAGACAAGAAGATCTGCCCGCCGGGGAACCGCGGCGCGAGCTGATGCGCGGCGTGTACCGCGAAAGCGGTCTTGCCGACCCCGGCCATCCCGCCGATCGCATGGATGCCCACCACCCCGCCCGCACCCGCCGTAGCCTGGACCAGCTCGGCCAGCTCCTGATGCCGCCCGGTGAACGAGGCCAGGTCACGCGGCAGCGTCCGGGTCGCCGCCGCAGCCCCGGCCGGCGCCGTGTCCGGGGACGTTTCCTCCGCCACGCGCCGCCTGGCGGCCAGCACCTCGACCACCGGGCCGCGGCCGCGGGCCGCCGCCACGAACAAGGCCCGGACCGGCGCGGCCAGGCCCAGCGCGCCGGCCAGCAACAGCGCGGTGTCTTTGCGGGCGGTGCGGCTGATGCCCCGCTCCAGGTCGCTGATCGACCGCGGGCTCAGCCCCGCCGCCTCGGCAGCTCCTCCTGGGTCAGCCGGGCCTCAGTCCGCAGCTGCCGCAGCAGTCCCGCGAACTCCAGCACAGGCGGCTGTGCCATCACCCGGGCGTCCCTCCGCGGGCCTCACCCCGCCGTCGGCCATCCGACGCGGCCGAACCCGCCCCCACTAACACGACGCAGGCCCTGCCGACCATGCCACAGGTCACGCCGCCCGGGCAGCGTCAGCGTCCGTTAGCTCACGTCGGCCCGGCCGCGCAATTCTGTGGGCTGTTTCGTGGGTCATTCCGTGTGGTGCCCGCCCCCGCCGCGGCCAACAGTGGAATCAGTCATCCAGAAGTCCCACCCAGGGCGGACCGCAGCCGCAAAGGCGAGGGGACGCCATGAGATGACCAGACCCGGGGGCTGCAACTTGTGGCAGCCCGCCCTGACCGCAAGTAAGCCCTCATCCGGCCAGGTGACGTTAGCGCCCGGCCCGTGTCTGCAGGAAGAAGGAAACAACATGCGAAAAACCGTTACAAGAGTGGCCGCAGTGGTAGCGGTCTGCCTGCTCGCCGTCCTGGGCGGCGGTGCGTACGCCCTGGCCTCCACCGGTTCGGGCAGCACCATCAATGGCTGCGTGCAAACCGGCGGCCTGCATAACCTGAGCGTCCCGCCCGCCGGGCAGGCCTGCCCGAAAGGCACTGCCGGCCTGTCGTGGAACACCACCGGGCCCGCTGGGCCGGCCGGACCCCGCGGGGCGCAGGGACAGGCCGGGCTCAACGGCCAGAACGGCGTGAGCGTGGAAAGCCAGCAGCTGGCGCCCGGCAACGGCAACTGCCCCAACGGAGGCGCTGAGTTCACCGCCTTCGACGGGAACACGTTCGCCTGCACCGGCGGCACCGGCCCCGCGGGCACGGCGGGTGCTCCCGGCCCGCAGGCCCCGCCGGCCCAGCCGGCCCAGCAGGTCCCGCGGGCCCAGCCGGTCCGGCCGGCCCGGCAGGCCAAGCCGCCCCCTCATTCGATAACCCGTTCAGCCTGACCTTCGACGGCCAGACCGAAAACTGCTCGGTCACGACCGACGACTCGGGCAACATCTCCGCCATCAACTGCACAGGCCCCTGATCACAGGGCCTGCCGCCGGACACGGGAAATCGGTTCACGGCGCGAGAACCGCGGTCCGTTCGGCCTAAAAAGAGAAGGTCTCAGGAGGTCATCCGGTCGGCCAGTACCGACCGGATGACCTCGCCGCACCAGGCCAGCAGCCCGGTATCCCGCAACGGCTGCCCGCCGACGGCGGCCGTCCTGGGCACCGGGACCAGCATCGTGGCCACCACGGGCTTGAGCACCGTCTTGGGGTACAGCCGCTGCACCCGCACCTGCCGCGAATCGGGCAGCTCGTATGCCGTGGGCGGTCCGGCCGCTGAATGCGCGCAGGACCCGGCGGATTCGGCTGGCTAGAGCTCGTCGGCGCGAACCAGGTCGAGATTGCGGAACGTAGGCCCCGACGAGCACAGCGCCGACAGCTTCCCGGCGAACTCCGTCGTCTCGGGAAGGGCGGAGTTCGCCATCGCCTCCTCGTAAGACGGGAACTCCACCACCTGCACGTACGTATCAGGGCGCTCGCGGTCCTTGGTCAACAGGCTGCGGCTTGCGCTCCGGCGCCCTTCCGTCGCAGCCATCCACCCGTCCACGAGCTCTTCAATCTCGGCAGCTTTGGTGGTGGTCATCTCGATGATCTGTACGAACGTCATCAATCCTCCCGGTGCGACCGGCTGGCCGGACTACGGACAGGAACCTACCAGCGGGGACCCCGACCTGGAACAGCGATCCAGGCGTGAGCCGCGCCAATCCAGCGTTCAGCCCCGAGCGTACGTCTCCGCGGCGCTGCTATCGAACTCGTAGGCCACGAACGGTTCTGAGCCGATGACCCACGCGTCGTGGCCCGGCTCGATGACGTACGCGTCGCCTGGACCAACCTGGACTTCCGTGCCGTCATCATGGCGGACCTGCAACTGCCCAGACGCCACCGTTCCCACGTTGCGTCTGGCAGCTCTCGGTGCCCGCGACGGGCCTGATGCATTCCGACCAGCGCCAACCTGGCTGCAACGTCATCCGCGCCGCCTTCACCGAACCCAGATCGACAACCTGCACGACCGTCTTATCCGGAGTTCGACGCTCATCAGGCACATCAAAACTCTTCTTGGCGATTCCAGCCATGTTCCCCCTCCAGAACTTCTGCTCGACTGTGAGACCAGCTAGGCCATCGCTATCACCTTCTCGAGGCGGATGCAACAGGCGCGGACCGAGGGCAGTCGCCCAGCGTCAAGCGCTACTTCTCGACGTAAAAGAGGCGCTTGTTGACGAATTCGTCGATGCCGAGAGGGCCTAGCTCGCGGCCGAACCCGGAGCGCTTGGTGCCGCCGAACGGCAGGTCCGCGCCCTCGCCTGCCGGGGTGTTGACGTTGGCCATGCCGACTTCCAGCTGCTCGGCGACGTTGACCGCCCGGTCCTCGTCGGTCGACCAGACCGCGCCGCCCAGGCCGAAGTCCACCACGTTGGCCAGCTGGACCGCCTCGTCGTCGCTGCTGACCTTATAGACCACGGCGACCGGGCCGAACAGCTCCTCGCGGTAGGCCCGCATGTCCGGGGTCACGCCGGTGAGCACGGCCGGGGCGAAGTACGCGCCCTTACCGTCGCCGAGCGTGCCGCCGACGTGCAGCGTGGCGCCCTTCGATACCGCGTCCTGCACCTGGGCCAGGAGGTTCTCCGCTGCCTTACGGGAGACCATCGGGCTGTAAGAGCGCGGGGAATCATCGCCCGGCTGGCGCGGTGACATCGCAGTGGCCCGCTTGACCAGGGCGGCTACGAAGTCGTCGTAGATGTCCTCCATGACGATCATCCGCTTGTTGGAATTGCAGGCCTGCCCGACGTTCTCCATCCGGGTGACCCAGGCGGTCTTAGCCGCGGCCTCGACGTCGTCGGTGTCCAGGATGATGTACGGGTCGGAGCCGCCAAGCTCAAGGACGACCTTCTTCAGGTTGCGGCCGGCCGTCTCGGCCACCACGGTGCCGGCCCGCTCGGAGCCGGTCAGCGACACGCCGCGCAGCCGCGGGTCGGAGATCATCGCGGCGACCTGCTCGTGGGTCGCGAACAGGTTGACGTACACGCCGTCCGGCACGCCCGCGTCCTTCATGATCTGCGCGATCGCCAGGGCCGAGGTCGGGCAGTTTTCCGCGTGCTTGAGGATGACGGTGTTGCCGGCGATCAGGTTGGGCGCGGCGAACCTGGCCACCTGGTAATACGGGTAGTTCCACGGCATCACGCCCAGCACCGGGCCGACCGGCCGGTACTCCACGCGCGCGGCGTCATGGCCGGGCAGCGGCTTGTCGGCGAGGAGCCCGGGGCCGTTGTCGGCGTAGTAGTTGAAGATGTCGGTGCAGAACTGGGCCTCGCCGACAGCCTGCGCGGGCCGCTTGCCCATCTCCTTGGTGATCAGCGCGGCCAGGTCGGCGGCGCGCTCAGTGAACAGCTCGGCGATCCGCTTCACGACCGCGGCGCGCTCGGCGACCGGGCGCAGCTTCCATGCCGCGAACGCCCCGGTCGCGGCGGCGAGCGCCTCCGCCACCTCCGCGTCCGTGGCGAAGGGGAAAGTCTCGGCCACCTCGCCGGTGGCCGGGTCGGTTACCTGATAAGGCGGGGTCTGCGTCATGCCTGCTCCCGGTGTCACTGCGGTAAAGGGTCCAGTGAGACAACGCTACGGGAGCAAGGTGCCCAGCCCAAGACCCCACCCCCGCCCGGGCCGGGACCGGGCCTGTGGGCCCGGATGATCATGAGCGGCATGGCACCGGGATCCGTTCGGACGGCTGAGCAGCACCACCGGGGAGCACGTGGGGGGCAAGTGAGGATCGGGCACCTGGCGGGGGACCGCTGATCCGCTTACAGTTTCGGTCAGGAGGAGGAGTATCGATGAATGGGCACCCGGACGCCGCCCCTATGGCTGGGGCGTTTGATTTCGTCGTGGTGGGGGGTGGTTCGGCGGGGGCGGTCATCGCGAGCCGGCTGTCCGAGGATCCGGGGTGCCGGG
Source organism: uncultured Actinomycetota bacterium (assembly GCA_963808615.1). Classification (GTDB taxonomy): domain Bacteria; phylum Actinomycetota; class Actinomycetes; order Streptosporangiales; family Streptosporangiaceae; genus Palsa-504. The sequence continues at coordinate 877,657 of CAWEGV010000011.1, read as the reverse complement.
TTGCACTGTTGGAGGCGGGCGGCCCGCCCCCGCCTGCGGAGCTGATGCCCGCTGCGTGCCCGGTGTTGCAGCAGAACCCGCAGACGGACTGGATGTACACCGCGGATGCGGGCGGCTGCGGGCGGGGATTGACCGGTGGCAGGATGATGGTGCCTCGCGGCAGGATGCTCGGCGGGTCTTCGGGTATCAACTACATGGCCTACGTCCGCGGTCATCCGGGCGATTTCGATTCCTGGGCTGCGGGCGGCGCCGCCGGGTGGAGTTATGACGAGGTCCTGCCCTATTTCAAGAAGAGCGAGGGTCTGGCGCCAGGCGGCGACATCATTATCGACGCCGGGGCCCACAACGCGCAGGGTCCTGTTGGCGTGTCGGTGCGGGCTCCGGTGCTGGCCGCCGCCGAGGAGTTCGTCGCTGCCGCCGTGGCGGCCGGGATCCCTCGCGGTGATTACAACGGCCGCGACCGGGGCGGCCCCGGTGGGGTTGTGTCGCTGTTGCAGACCACGACGCGCGCTGGCAGAAGGTCCAGCACCTACCATGCGTTCCTGGAAGGGGAGGCCGAGCAGCGGCCGAATCTCGAGGTTATCTGCGGCGCGCAGGTCACCAAGGTGATCCTGGAGGGCGGCGCCGGCGGGCTACGGGCGACCGGGGTCGAATGCACCGCCGATGCGGTGCTCATCCACGGGTACTACTTCCCGTGGGGAACCAAGCGTGTTCCTTACAGCTCCATTCGCGAGGTGCGCCGGGTGCCCATCGGGACGTTCACCGGACGGGGGAGGATCTGGGGTAGTACCACGCTGCGATACTGGGCCAGCCTGGACCCCGGCCGACCCAGCAAGGAGAAGGCGCTCATTCTCGACACCGGCCGCGGCATGCTGCCGTTCATTACTCCTGACGACCCGGACGCGGTCGCTGCCGTGATCAGCGCGCATTCCTCGGTGCTTGTCGTCGACGGTCCCGCGGTCGTCGCCTGACCCCAGATTCCCGGTGGAGGGTTTGAACCGGCAAGACCACCTGGTCTCAGGATTGGCTGTCGATGGTCTGATCGTGGCGGTGGTGGCCGAGCGCCCGGCTGTAGCGGCGGGTCAGTTCGGGCATGGTCGTCTGGCCCTCGGCGGCCCGGGACAGGCCGAACACGTAGCCGGGGAAGTCCAGCTCCCGCTGCACCTCCCATAGCCGCTCATGCTGCTCGGGCGGGAATAGCCGGGCGGGGTCACCGACCGCGATCCAGCCGATCGGTACCGTCGTGTCCGGCGGAACCGGGTGCGCAGATGCACCACCGCGTTGACCCGGATCTCGCTGCGCGTCCCGATCCGCGCGCCGTTGAAGACCGTCGTGCCGGTGGCCAGGAACACGTTGTCCTCTGTGGCGCACCCGCTCAGGTACGCGCGGGGGCCGGCCAGCACGTGATCGCCCAGCCGCAGCGGGTCGCGCGCGGTGCCGCGCAGTACGGCGTTCTCCATGATGATGCACTGCTCGCCGAGTTCGACCCGGCCGCTATCTGCAGTCAAGATGGCTCCGAACAGGACCCGGCAGTGGGGGCCGAGGTGCACGTCCCCGCACACGACCGCGGTCGGCGCGACATAAGCGCTGGGGTGAACCTGGGGAGACGCTCCGCGATGCTCCAGCAGCATGCATCCAATCCTTTCAATCGAGCCGTTGGCACGGCCGTGCCCTGCCGATGCCGATCATCCCAATATGCGCGCTTTCTGACCTGCGTGCGCCCGGCCGCGCAACCGCCTCAGGCGGGTAGGCGCGCGGTTATTCGGGGCGTTGGAGGGGCCTCTCAGCAATCCCGGGCGGCCACAGCCACTGGACGGCCGGGACAGCATCGAGCTGGGCTGCGGCACCGGGTACGTGTCGGCGTGGCTGGCCCGGCGCGGGCACGGCCGGCCGGTCTGGATAATCCCCGGCAGCTAAGGCGGCAGGCGATTTACTGGCTAGGTTAGGTCTCGTTGACGACAAACGACTGCTGGTGGCCGGAGCCATCGGTGTAGGACCCGCCGCCGCTGCAGTTGCCCGCCGAGGCGCACGACACCGACTTGAGGCTGGCGCTCCCGCCCTTGTTGAGGGCCGCGGTGCCGGGCACCTCCTCCGCGGTCCCCCAGGTGCCGTTCTTCTCGGTGACGACGAACGCCTGCTGGTATCCGGAGCCATCGGTGTAGGACCCGCCGCCGCTGCAGTTGCCCGCTGAGGCGCACGACACCGAGTTGAGGATGGCGCTCCCGCCCTTGTTGAGGGCCGCGGTGCAATCATCTGCTGACTCAGAACGCGACATCCCGCAGCGTTGCGCCGGCGCTGGGTTTGGCGCAACCGCTAGCTTTCTTGCGCAATTCGGCCGAGTTCAGCAAGTACTTAAGGTCGCGCGTAGCAATCTGGAACTTGCATTGGCAACTCAAGGGACTTGTAGACGCTAGGCCAGGAATAGATGCGAGAACGTATGCGCCACGCCCGCAGGCACCAGCACCGTGGAACCGGCGCTGGCGATGACCTCTTCGCCGGCAAACCGGAACCCGCCAGTCCGGTCAGGCCATGACCGCGGCACGATCACGCGCTGCGGCGCAGCCGATTACCTGGCCGCCCGGTTCGTTCAGGTGCAATACTGATTCAAACTGACCCACTACCAGGGCGCCATGCGTATATAGACGCCGACACCAATCGCCGCATAACATGGATGCCCGTTGGATGACTCGACCGTCCCTAGGGCCATCGGACTGTCATCAAAGGAGGAGGGCGTAGATGGCCAATTCCAGAATGGATCCCAGGATAAAATCACTCAGCACCGTCGGACTGTTCTCCGGCTGCAGTAAAAAAGAGCTGCAAAGTGTGGCGCGGCTGTGCACGCCGCTGTCCGTCGAGAAGGGGTTCGTGCTCACCACTGAGGGCACTCCGGGCCGGGAGTGTTTCGTGATCGCCGACGGCAAGGCTCGCGTGACGATCGGCGGCAGGAAGGTCGGCGAGGTCGGCCCCGGCGAATGCGTCGGGGAGATGGCGCTTCTAGACGGTGGTCCGCGAACGGCCACCGTAACCGCCGAGTCGCCAATGAACGTCTACGTTCTATCAGTCTCCGAATTCAGGTCATTGCTCGGAGTGAGCCCTACCATCCTTCGCAAGATCGCGACCAGTCTCGCCCAGCGCCTTCGCGCGCGCGAGCCGCGTTATCCGCACTGAACAGCTGAACAAGGCAGGTCTCGATCAGGTCATGCCGCAAACTTCCGGCCTGCCGCAGGCCTGGGAGCGGCCATTATGCGCCGACGTGGGCCACGGCGTCTGCCCGGACTGGGGCCGGGCCACGGCGGCGATGGTCAGCAGCGGTGACGAGTTCGTTCTGGACCCACGAGCTGCCCGCGCCTGCCAGGAGATCAGCAAGGTGTACGCGACGTTGACCGCCTTCACCGACCCGCTGTTCCGCTCGACGGCCGACCGTCTCCAAGGCCTGGAGAGCGCGCCTGGACCAGGCCGAGGATAAGGCCGGCTGCCGCATCCGTCGTCAGCCGCTCGGTGTTGATGACGACGTTGTAATCGGTGTTCGATTCCTCGCCGATGCTGTAGACCCGCTTGAGGTAACTGGCTCGCGCCGCGTCCGACTGACGCACCGCCTTGGCGGCCTCCTTGTCACTGAGGCCAAGCGCCGAAGCGACCCGGGACGCCCTCGTCGAGGGCGGAGCGGTGACCCAGACGCGCAGGACGTCCGAACGGTCAGCGCACGCGTAGCAGGCCGCGTGCGCGACCAGGACCACGTTCCCGCGGTCGGCGGCGTCGCGCAGCGCGTCGCGGATCAGCCACAGCAGCATGTCGGTCTCATCGAATTGGTACAGCGGCGGATCCGGCGTCACGTCCGGGGCGCCGCGGGCCATCGCCTCCGCAAGCCGGCTGAAGAACGACTTGCGTTGCTCAGCCTCGCTGACGATGGCCGGATCGACGCCGCGGTCACGGGCGACCTGAACCACGATGGCCTCGTTCAGGTAACCGAAACCAAGCTGCTGGGCCACGTCGCGGCCGATGGACTCCGCGCCGGACCCATCCACCTGCGACAACGCAACCGCACGGTAGCCCATGGTCCCTCCCGACCGTAACCGGAGCTCCGAAGGGCCAAGATACCGCATCAGCCGGTGATGCCCATAAGGGTGTCCGGCTTGATGAAGCCGAACAGGTAGCCTGCCACCCGCAGCATTTCGCCCTGCGTGTGCAACTCACAACGTGCGACCTCGTGTCGCACCGTGAGCATTGTCTGCCCGTGTTCCTATGCGCTCAGGGTGATTGTGGCCAGCCAGGAAGCAAAGTTCAGAGCAGGAAGCGTGTCCCGACGGTGTTGGGAATGAAGGCGTCAGCGAACCGGCGTGACATGGCGTGCTGGGCCCGCCATCCGGTACAGTGCGCGGGCACGATTACCTGTGGTTGCATGGCCGCAAGGTCGTCGAGCACGCGCGGGATCAGCGGCTCGAACAGCGGGCCGTTGAGGTGGAATCCGCCCACGGCGGCGTATAGCGGCTGATCGGCGGTGAGCCGCCGGGCGTGGCGGCAGATGTTCACGATCCCGGCATGCCCGCAGCCGGTGATCACGACCAGACCCTTGCCGGCCACGTTGAGCACCAGGGCCTGGTCGTCGAGCACGAGCGGGTCCGGCCGCCAGGCGCCGTCCAGCCACGCGTCCTGCGGCGGGAAACCCGGCTCGTACCCAGTGGTCCTGGCCACTTCGCCGGTCACCAGCAGCGAGCCATCCAGCAGGAAGCTCGGCTGGGCGTCCTCGATCACCTCGAATCCGGTCTCTTCCAGCGCCCGTTTGCTCACCGCCGGGATCTCCTGCGGCTCCCGCCCGGGTAGGCGGACCCGTCGCCGCCGCCAAAAGTGCGGGTGGATGAGCACCGGCATGTTCGCCCGGCCCACGGCCCGGATCAGCCCGTCAATCCCGGTGGTGTGATCGAAATGCCCGTGGCTGCAGACGATCGCCTCGATCGAGCCCGGGTCGATGTCCAGACGACGCATGTTCTCCACCACACCGTCCGGGCTGGTGCCGGCGTCGAACAGCACCCGGTGCTCGGTCCCGTTCTTGACCACGGTGATCAGCATGGAAAACCCGTGCTCGGCGATGAATGCGTCCAGCCCGGCGCCGCCGGCCATCAGCGGGCACGGCACGGTACGCTGCGGTGGCCCGTACCGGCGGGCAGGCCCCTGGTCCGGCATGAACACGTCTGTGACGTTGTCCATCAGCGTGGTGATCTGCACCGAGCCGACAGTCTCCAGCGGGATCGGCTGCTTCACCGCCACCTCATGCAGGACCGGCGGCGGCGTGGGCGGCGGGCTGTGATCTTCGCACATACCACGGTTCTACCCCCGACACCGCGATCGGGGTCTTGGGTTACGCGGCTGGCTGGAACGTGGCGGCGAAGACCTGGAAGTAGTGGTAGTAGGCGTTCCAGTCGCTGACCGGGGTCGACCAGTACAGCGCATAGGCGTGCTGCGGGTTGGCTAGCACGTTCCGGTTGAGCACCTCGACCTCGACGCCGTCGCGGTCATAGGTGAACTGCCAGTCGGCTGCGTTTTCCGCCTGCGGGTATGACACGGCAGCCAGCCGGATCAGGTGATAGTCCGGGTAGCTGCTCTGCCGGGCGGCCGCCTGCTGCTGCCAGTCGGCCAGCGGGTCGGGCTTGGGCTGGTCGGACTGGTCGATGAGCAAGAAGATGCCGCCGTCGGCCGGGTCGCGGATATACACGTAGTGGCCGACATGCTGGATCGGCCAGCCCGCCGGGACGCCGATCGAGAAACCGGTGGAGTTGGTGAACCGGTAGTACCCGCTCGGCACCGCACCGGCCGGGGCTGGGGTCGCCGCGGGCGGGGTGGACGGAGCGGAAGCCGGGGCCGAAGCGGGCGCGGAGGCGCGGACCGATGATCTGGCTGGCGTCTGGCGGGCCGTCGGGTGGTCGGGCGTCCGGGAGAAGGCCGAGGTGACGGCGGCCGTGACCGCCGCGATCCCAACGACGGCGATCAGCGCGACCCAGAGGCCGCGGGTCCGGCGCGGCCCGCGGCGCCGGATGGGCGGCCGTTGTTGCGGCGCAGGCGCGGCGGGCCTTCGCGGCGGTCCGGCTGCGCGGGGTACTCCGGCAGCGGCCGACTGCGGCGGAATCATCACGACCGGAGCGGGCGCCGCGGTAACCGGTGGCAGCGATTCGGTGTCCGCCTCGGGCGCGGACAGCGCGGGCACGGCGGCTGCCGCGGGTCCGGAGGCCGGCGCGGGCCCGGTGTCCGCCGTGCGGGCGGTGCCAGACGCGCGGGCGGGGCCAGCCGCGCGGGCGGGGCCCGGCCCGGTGATGGGTGCGGTCCGGGCGGCGGCAGCGTTCCGTTCCAGGACGTGGTGCAACATCCACTCCGCCTGTTCCGCGTCGAGGCGGGCACCAGGATCCTTGCGGAGCAGGCCGCTGATCACCAGTTCCAGCGGGCCCGCGTGGCGGAACGGATCAGGTTCGTCGGAAACCACGGCCGTCAGGGTGGCCAGCGCTCCGGATCGCTCGAACGGCGGGCGTCCCTCGACCGCCGTGTACAGCGAGGCGCCCAGGCCCCACAGGTCCGCCGGGGGGCCGGCGGCTGGCCACGGGCGCGCTCGGGGGCAAGGTAGGCCGGCGAGCCGATCAAGATCCCCAACGTGGTCACGGCCGGGCTGTTGACCGCCTTCGCGATGCCGAAGTCGGTCACGACGATCCGGTCCTCAGGGCCTAGCAGGATATTGGTCGGCTTCACGTCGCGGTGCACGACGCCTGCCTCGTGCGCCGCTCGCAGCCCGGCCAGGACACCTAGGCCGATCCGGGCCACCTGGGCCGACGGCAGCGGCCCGCGGCCGCGGATCGTATCGCGCAGCGACCCGAACGGCACGAGTTCCATCACGATGGCCGGCGCCATCGTCCTCGACGATGTCGTACACGCCGACCACGTTCGGGTGGCGGAGCCGCGCGGCCAGCTTCGCCTCTCGCACCGCGCGGCGGCGGCCGGCTTCCCGCTCGGCATCCTCCATCACCGGAGGCAGGATGATCTCCTTGACCGCCACATCCCGGGCGAGCAGTTCGTCGCGGGCACGCCAGACCATGCCCATCCCGCCGCGGCCGATGACGGCACCAAGCCGGTACCGTCCGGCCAGAAGGCGTCCTGGCTCAGGCACGGACATTTCCGGCGACTACCCCAGCCAGGCGCGGCCTAACAGCGGGACACGGCGGTTAGATGAGCATGCCGCCGACCGGGCGAACCTTCAGGACGCCCGTAGTTCCTGGCGTTTCCGCGGGAGCGGCTTGTGCATTGCTTCACAACTTGGGACACATAGCGTCCTGGATTTATGAACTAGCCTTGTGCTGGCCTGCGCGGCACTGCTCCCGGACCTGGTCACGGCAGCGGCGTCGTTGGCCTCGCTTGCCCCCTACGACGCCGAGGGGACTGGACTGGCTGTCTGGCTTCAGCCAGACAGCCATCGAGGAGGTCCGGCTGACGCTCACTGATCAGACCGAGGCACGCGCGTTGTTCCGGGAGGAGCAGGAGAAGATCCTGGCGGCGCCGCCGGCCCAGCTGGCTATGGACTTCCAGGCGGTTTTGCCCGGAACCGACCTGGCCCTGCTCACCAAGGAGGCAATTTCCGTGCAGCAGGCCCTGGCGCCCGGGATCGAAGGTTCCTGGGACGATTGTGTCGCGCAACTCACCCCGTGGGGTTCGATGTGGCCCAGATATCGGTCCCGGTGCTGTTGCTGCACGGCGGCCAGGACCGGGCCGTGCCATTCAGCCATGGTCAATGGCTGGCCTCGCACATCCCCGGCGTCGAAGCCTGGTTCTTCGACGACGAAGGGCACGCCCTCCGGGAAAATCACATCGAAGACTACACGCCTGGCTCATAGATCGCAGCTCTTGACCTTTTGCCCCTCGCCAGGTGGCACAGGGAGTCACCGGGGCCGGTTCAATCGCGCTGTTCGGGGGTCCTTACGCCGCCGTGCCTGCCGCGGGTTCCGAGCCGCTGGTGGACGATCTGCCGGGCCAGGTCCAGCACGGCGGGATCATCGTGCAGCACGAAGTTGGTGTCGGCGGCGAGGATGATCCCGTTCAGTTCGAACGCGAGCCGCTGAGGGTCCTCATCGGCGGGCAGCTCTCCCTGCTCGATCGCGGTGGCCGCGAAGCCCTTGATCAGGTCCACGAACCCGGACTGGAATCCGGCGACCGCCTCCTTGACCGGGCCAGGACGGGTGCCCATCTCCAGTGCGGCGCCGGCGAAGAAGCACCCGCCGGGGAAGGTGCGCCGCTGCAGGTGGTCGAAGAACGCCTCGCACACCGCCACGAGCTGGGCCAGGCCGGCCGGGGCGGCCAGGGCGGGCTGGACCACTTCGTCGGCGAAGATCTGCCCCGCCTCTTGCACGGTGGCCAGCTGGAGTTCCAGCTTGGAGCCGAAGTGCGCGTACAGGCCGCTCTTGCTCATGCCGATCGCCGCGGCCAGGTGCCCGATCGACAGGCCCTCCAGACCGTCCACGGTGGCCAGCGACGCGGCCGCGCGCAAGATCGCGGCCCGGGTGCGTTCCCCGTCCGCGCGGGGCTGCCGCGCCCGGGCGCGCTGGCTCGTAAGGCTCTCGGTCATCTTGACAAGATAGCACGATCGATCGTACCTTGTGGGTTAGAACGAACGATCGTGCTAAGTCCATGGCACCGCTGACTCACACCGCTGACCAGGAGGCAAGCAATGGCCGGAAAGGCAGTGATCAGTCTCACCACCGGCATGGAGGACCCGGAGAAAGTGACCGTGGCGTTCCTGGTCGCGGTCGGCGCCGCCGAATCGGGTCGGCCGACCCTGATGTTCCAGGCCAAGGAGGCCGTCCGGCTGGCACTGGACGGAGTGGCCGCGGGTGTTGCCTGCGATGGCTGCCCGCCCCTGCCCGACCTGCTTGCGCGGTATGAGAAGGCAGGCGGCCGGTTCATGGTCTGCCCGGTCTGCTTCAACGCCAAGCAGCTCGACCAGGGCGACATGGTGTCCAACGCCGAGCTGGCCGGCAGTGTCCAGCTGTGGGAATGGATCGGCGACGAAGGCGCAACCACCTTCAGCTACTGACGGCCACCTCGCCGCCTATGACGCAGCGCGAGGTGGGGCCGGATCGGGTCACACCCACGGGTGCTGGCCAGGGGCGCGCAGTCGCGCGACGAGGGCTAGCCGCCCGCACGGGCGGGCCGCACGGTCACTGAAGAAGGAGCCGGGGCTGGCCGGGTCTATGGGGCCAGTAGGCGTGTCCGTGACGTGAATCTGAGCATCGGGGACGCCGGCCTCACGGAGGGCGAAGCGGTTCGCGGCCCACAGGTCGAGCAGCCAGTGCCCGGCGACGGAGTCCGGGCAGAGAAAGGCGGCCGCGGCAGAGCCGAAGGCCCGGGTGACGGCCTGGTGAACATCGGCACCGACCTGGTAGCGGCCGGGCGCGATGGCGGGGCCGACCCCCGCGAGGACATCTGACGGACGTGAGCCGAGGGACTGCATCGCGGCGACCGCCGCCGCGCAGACCCCGGCGACGGTACCGCGCCAGCCCGCGTGCACGCAGGCGAGCACCCCGGCGACCGGGTCATGCAGCACGATGGGCACGCAGTCCGCGGTCAGGACGGCCAGCACCAGGCCGGCAGACGCGGTGACCAGTGCGTCGACATCCGGTATGGCGTCGTCAAGCGAGAACGCGCCGCTCCCCCGGTCCGGCTCACCGACGATTCGCACCCTGGCGCCGTGCACCTGGCGGGCGAACACGAAGTCGCCGGGCCTGGCCGACAGGGCGGCCGCGAGCCGACGCCGGTTCTCCAGGACCCGCGCCGGATCGTCGCCGACGCTCAGGCTCAGGTTCAGCGTGGCATACGGCCCGGATGACACGCCGCCGCTCCTGGCCGTGACCGCCGCGTCCGCCCTGGACGCCTCCAGCGCCGGCCAGGTCAGCAGGCGCAGGGCGCCGGCCGGGCGGATCCTGGCCGGGCCGGCCGGAATGGCGCTCACCGGGAGCGGCCGGCGTGGGCTGTCATCGGGTGCGATCTTAGTGGCCCAGGGATCAGCGGGCGGTCAGCGGCGGCGGCAGCAGGTCTGGTTCGGTGCTGGCCGCCCGGTCGGCGAGCAGGTGCTGGCCGTTGCGGGGAAGCCCGGCCGGGCCGCCGTCGGCGGGCTGGAAACGGACGGGGAGGCCGGCGGCGCGCAGCACGCTGGGGTGGTCCATGAGCTGGACGTGCAGGTGCGGTTCTGTGGAGTTGCCGGAGTTGCCGCATTCGGCGATCTGCTGGCCGGCGGTGACCCGCTGGCCCGCCGTCACCCGGACCGAGCGGCGGCGCAGGTGCGCGAGAGCCGCGTAGACCCCGTCGCCCAGGTCGATCACCACGTGGTTGCCGAGGATCCGGCTCGGCCCGAACAGCTCGCGCAGCAATTCCACGGTGAACAGGTAGACCAGGGCGAGCGGGGAGGTGCGGCTCCAGTGATCGCGTTCGGCGTCGTGGGCGCGGACCACCACGCCGTCGGCGGGAGCGAGGACGGGCTGGCCGAAACCAGGGAAGTCGGCGGGGCGGCGGGCCAGCGGCCACAGGCTCATGCCCGGCCGGCTTCCGCCGGGCGGGTCGAAGATGAGATCAATCGCGTAGCACTGCCCGTAGGCTTGCACGCCGTGGCTGGGCACCCGGCTTCCGGGGCTATTGAGCGCCAGCCACCGGCCGGTGACCGGGGGGCGGATCACGACCGGCGCGCGCCGCAGCGTGCCTGCGCGCAGCAGCAGCACGAAGGCGGCCATGATGCCGATCCATGAGATCCACCCCAGCCAGCCGCCGGGCAGGACGGGCCACACCCAGTCGGCCACCAGCAGGCAGGCGAGAGCGAGGATGGCCGGCATGCGCAGGCGGGCCAGCGCGACTGCGATCTGAGGTGACATGGCGGGATGCCCTTTCTGTGCGGGATTTCAGTGCTCAGCGGCGGTCAGCATGGCCAGCAGCGGGATCACCCGGGCGGCGGGCACCTCGTAGTGCCCGCGGGTGGTCTGGTGCAGCCAGCCGACCGCCACCAGCTGTCTCAGGTGGTGGTAGAGCTGACCGGTGGTGCCCAGCCGCGGATCGGCCTGCAGGTCGGCGACCGACCTGGTGCCCGACAGGACGAGCTGGGCGAGCAGCATCCGGACCGGGTGACCCAGCGCGGCGATGGTCTGGCTGCGCTCGGCCCAGTCGGCGGCCAGCAGATCCGCGGTGGTGCGCCCGTACTGCCACAGGTACTCGCCGCCCTCGGGCAGCGGCACGACGCCCGCGAAGACCACGGCTCCCGCTCCGGCCGGCAGCTGGGCCCGCAGGCCGTTGATCACCCAGAACGTGTCATCGGCAGCCGGCGGGCGGGGCGGCGGCTGGGCCCCCGGTGGAGCGGCGGGCTCCCGCTCTTGTTCCAGCCGCGCCACCCGGTCCTCGAGCGCAGCCAGCCGCGCTCGGACGGGGCCCTCGGTCATTCAGTCATTATTACGTAGATACGTAAATCTGTCTAGAACGTAGTAGACCGGTCCCGGTCTCATCTCGACGCGGCAGGGGCCTCAGGGCGGCCGGCCTGGTCGGCGAGGGGTTCGGGCCGCCGGAGGAGCCCGCCAAGTGAGGTTGCGATGGCCGTCAGCCAGCAGGTTACGAAGACGACGCTGGCGATCACATCGGTCGTCCAGTGCACCCCCAGTTCCACCCGCGAGAACGCGGTCGCCGCGATGGCCAGCCCGGCGGTCAGCCAGCCAATCAGCGCCACCGCCCGGCGGCGGGCGAACGTGGCCACGCACAGGGCCAAGATCGCGAAGGCCAGGCAGGCGGTGGCGGTGTGGCCGGATGGGAAGGACCAGCCGCGGGCATGGACCAGCCAGATGGCCTGGGGAGGCCGGCCGCGGCCGATGACAGCCTTGCCGATCGCCACGCCGGCGACTTCGCCCGCCCCCGCGAACAGGGCCACGATGGCGGCCAGGACCGGCAGGTGTCTCGCGATGATCAGCACGGCGATGATAATGGCCGTGACCAGGAGCGCTACCCACGAGCCGAGCCAGGTCACGGCCTTCATGGCGGAATTGAGGCCTGGCGTCCGCGAGCTCACCACCACCCGGGTGACGTGATGATCGAAATGCGTCACCGCACCCGAGCGGATGATGACCTCACCCGCAGCGACCAGGAGCCCGACCAGTCCGGCCCAGATACCGGTCAGCACCGCCAGGCGCAGCAGCACGGCTCTGAACTGCGGCGGACGAGCGGCGGGCACGCCGCCACCATACGCGCGATACTCAGCTCCGTCCCCGGTCCTGCCTGGGCCCGGCGGCGGCGATGATGGCATCGGCGCTCTGCCTGATGTCCTCGCCGGTGGTCGCCCAGCCCGAGACGCTGATCCGCATGGCCGGGCGCTGATCCCACATGGTCGGACCGCACCAGCACGTCCCGGCCTGCTGGACGGCTGTGACCAGGGCCAGCGTCTGGTCATCGGTGGCCGCCCGGACCAGGACCTGGTTGAGCACGACGTCGTTCAGCACCTCCAGGCCCGCCTGGCGCAGGTAGCGGGCCATGGCCTGGGCGTGGTCGCAGGTCCGGGTGATCAGATCAGCCACGCCCTGCCTGCCCAGCGTGCGCAGGACCGCCCACACCTCGACCTGCCGGGCACGCTGCGAGGCCTGCGGCGTGTGATGCATGGCCTCGAACCCGGTATCGGGGGGCAGGTAGCCGGCCACCGAGGCGAAGCTCCGCCGGAGGTCCCCGGGCCGGCGGACCAGGGCGATGCCGCAGTCATAGGAGACGTTGAGCCATTTGTGCCCGTCGGTGGCCCAGGAGTCCGCGTCGGCCAGGCCCGCGGTCAATTCCGACCGCGAGGGGTCGGCCAGGGCCCACAGCCCGAACGCCCCATCGGCATGCACCCACGCCCCGCGCTGCCGGGCCCAGTCCATGACGGCGGGGAACCGATCGAACGCCCCGGTATTCACCTCGCCCGCCTGCACGCAGATTACCGCCGGGCCGCCCACGTCTTGAGGGAGGCAGTCGGTCCGCATCCGCCCCTGATCATCGGCCGGCACCCGGCGGACCCGCTCCCGGCCGAGCCCGATCAGCCCGAGCGCCTTGATCAGCGTGGAATGGGCCTTCTCCCCGACCACCACGGTGAGCTGCGGCGCCCCGAACAGCCCGTCCGCCTGCACGTCCCAGCCGGCACTGGCCAGCTGCTGATCGCGCGCCGCGGTGAGCGCGGTGGTGTTGGCCATCGCCGCCCCGGTCACGAACACCGCGGCGGTGCCCGCGGGCAGGCCGAGCAGCTCGCCGAGCCACCCGGTCGCCACCTCGTGCAGACGGGCGGCAACCGGCGACATCACCGGCAGTGCGGTGTTCTGATCCCACGCCGTGGCCAGCCAGCCCGCGGCCAGCGCGACCGGGTAGCAGCCGCCGGTAACGAACCCGAAGTACCGGCCACCCGCGCTGGCCATGGTGGCCGGAGATCCCGCCTCGTCCAGCAGGGCCAGCGTCGCGGCCGCCTCCCCCGCCACCTCGGGCAGAGGCTCATCAAAACAGGTGAGCCCGGCCAACGCGGCGCCGCTCGGAGCCACCGGGCGTTCATCGAGAGTGGTGAGGTAGCGCCCGGCGCGCCCGGCTACCTCGGCGAGAAGCGCCTGGACGTCAGCGCTGGCCAGATAGGACATGACGAACAGTCTGGCAGCCCGGAGCTGACCCGGCTTGATGACCGGCGCCTTCGGGCTCGGCGAACAAGTCGCCCAGGTAACCGGTCACCGTGTTCAGGTGGCCGGGCCTGCCTCGTGCCGCCAGGTGGCCGTCGGGCCGGACCAGGAGGACCAGTGCCGGGCCCCGGCCGCCGAACCTGAACCCTCCCCCGAGGTCGCTGGTGACGACGTTGAGGTCGGTCCGGTAGGGCAACAGCGCCGGGTCGCTCAGCACGCTGGACGCGTCGGCCGCGGACACCACCAGCACGTGCCGCCCGCCGCGCAGGACACTGTACAGCGTGGAGTCCTGGCCACCCGCGCGGACCTGGATGTCGGGTACGCGCTGTCCGGGGATCAGCCCGCCCCGGGCGCGGTCCTGACGGGTCAGCGGGCCCGGCCGGTAGGCGACACGCACGTGGCTGAGCCGACCGACGGCCCGTCGCTGGACCAGGGTGCTGCGGCCAAGCGCCGGGATGACGACATCGCGGACCCGGCGCTTGACGGGATGGCTCATGGTGCCGTAACGGACCAGGGTATGAGTGAGCTTGAGCACGTCCTGCGCCACCGGGAGCCGTTCGGTGCCGTAGCTGTCGAGCAGCGCATCGGGCGCCCGGCCGCTGACGACCAGGGCGAGCTTCCAGCCCAGGTTGTGCGCGTCCATGATCCCGGTGTTCATGCCCTGGCCGCCGGCCGGGCTGTGGATGTGCACGGCATCGCCGGCCAGCAGCACGCGGCCGCGACGGTAGGCGCTGGCTGACCGGCGATGGCAGCGGAAGTTGGCCAGCCAGCTGGGATCGGACACGGTGACCGGCCGCGGCATCCGCTGGTCGGTGAGCTGCTGGATCTCCTCCAGGCTGGGAGCCTGCCCGCTCCGGTGGCCCGCGAAGGGCAGCGTGAGCCGCCACCGGTGTCCGCGCATCGGAAACAGGATGGCCGGCAGCCCGTCCGACCGGAAGAACGCGTGCACCGCGTCCTCGGCCAGGTCCCAGTCCAGCAGGACATCGGCCAGCAGCCAGTCCTGAGGGTACGGGTGCCCGTCGAAGGCCAGGCCGAGCTCGCGCCGCACCTGGCTGTGCGCGCCGTCGCAGCCGACCACGTACCCAGCGGTGATCACCCCATGGTCGCTGCGGTCGCGGACGACCGCGGTGACGGCGTCGGGGTCGGTGGCCAGGCCGGTGAGCTCGGTGCCGTCCTCTACCATGCCGCCCAGCTCGGCGATGCGGGCCCGGAGCAGCCGCTCGGTCTCGTCTTGCGGCAGGTCGAGTAGCATGCCGAACCGTGAGCCGGAGTGTGCGAACTCCAGGCTGATAAGGAACTTGCCTTCGGAGTACCAGCGCGTCCGGCGCACCGTCTGGCCGCTGTCAATGAAGCGCTCCGCCAGGCCCATCATGTCGAGGACTTCCAGGGCGCGGGCGTGGATGCCGATGGCACGGGGTTGCAGCACTACCCCGTCGCCCTGGTCGATGATGCGGGTGCGGATCCCGCGGGCCAGCAGTTCCGCAGCCAGCACCAGCCCGGTCGGGCCGGCCCCCACGACCAGCACCTGGCAGTCGGCTGCGGAACCAGCACGTCCGGGTGCGACGGAACCGGGGACCAGAGCGAGCGGCTGGGCACGAGGAATACCGTTCATGCGGCCAACTCTGCGCTGGCCGGCGCCCCCGGCCATCCGAAGGATTACGTAGACGCTACGTATCTTCAGCCAGCAGGCCGTCCTCATGGGCCCACGCAGCCAGCTGGGTCCGGGTGTGGAAGCCCAGCTTGGTGAGGATGTGGTCGACGTGCACCTCGACAGTCCGGACCGAGAGGAACAACTGCGCGGCGATGTCCCGGTTGGTCAGCCCGCGGGCCACGAGCGCCGCGACCTCGGCCTCCCGGGGGGTCAGCGTCGGCCGAGGTCCCGGCGGCGGGGCGTCATCGGGCTCGTTGGCCAGGGCCAGACCGACCGCCTCCTCCGGGCTCATCCGACGGCCCTCGGCGAGCCATCGCACGGCCGCCGGCCCGGCCTTGGCCCGGGCCGGCGCAAGCCAACGGTCGACGATCTCCGCGATCGGTACCGGCATGGAGAACTCATTGACGTCCTGGTACGCCTCCAGGGCTCCGGCCAGCCGGAGCGCCAACCGGGGCCGTCCGGTCTTGGCCGCGAGCCCAGCGAAGCCGCCCAGCCCGATCTGCACGATCCAGCGATCGCCGACGTCCATCGAGACCGGGAACCCGTCCGCCAGCGCCGCCCTGGCCGCGGACAGCTCGCCCAGGTCTAGCCGGACATAGCCGAGCATCTGCCGGGCCCGCGCGTTCAGGGGCGCCAGGCCGAGTTCGGCGGCCATGGCGGCACAGCGGACCATAATGTCGCAGGCGTCTTCGAGTTGGCCGGTGAGCTGTGCGACCAGTCCGGAGTAGAAAATCGCGAACGCGATCGCCGGACGGTCCCCCGCCTCGCTGACCAGCGCGACAGCGCGTGCCACGTCCGGTGCGCCCTCGGTGATCCGCCCCCTGGACATCTTGCTGCGGCCGAGGTACACGGTCGCGATGCCCTCGCCGACCGTATCGCCCAGCGTCCGGCTGAGCCTGATGCTCTCGCCGAGCAGGTCGGCGGCGTGGTCGTAGTCGCCCTGGTCGATGGCCAGCCAGGCAGCACCGTTCAGGGCGCTGACGCGGGCCAGGCTCGGGTCGGGGACCAGGCCGAGCAGCTCGCCCAGGCGCTGCCTGCCCTCGGTATGGTGCCCGCGCAGGGACCAGAACGCGGCCATCGACGCGGCCAGCCGCAGCGCGGAGGGCGGATCGTGGCCGCGATACCAGCTGAGCGCCGCCCGGATGTTGTTGTGCTCGAGGTCGACCCGCTCCAGCCATTCCTTTTCCGCCAGGCCCGCATGCGGGCGGCCATCGGCCTCGACCAGGGCCAGGAAGGCCGTGGCGTGAGCGCCGCGGGCCCGGTCCGCCTCCGGCATCGCGTCCAGCCGTTCGGTCGCGTACTCGCGGATGGTCTCCAGCATCGCATAACGCCCGAGCGGCAGCCCCGGGCCGCGCACCTGCCGCAGCAGGCTCTGGCCCACCAGCTCGGCCAGGCCATCGAGCACCGGCAGGCCGGTATCAACCGCGGCGTCGCAGACCGTCTGGATGACCTCCAGGCTGGCGCCCCCGGCGAACACCGAGCATGCGGCGAGGAGCCGCCTGGACCCCTCGGTCAGCAGGTCATAGCTCCAGGCGATCGTGGCGCGCAGCGTCTGCTGCCGGTCGGGCAGGTCGCGGTGGCCGCCGGTCAGCAGGCCCAGCGAGTGTTCCAGCCGGGGCAAGATGGCCTGCGGTGGCAGCAGCTTGACCCGCGCGGCCGCCAGCTCGATAGCCAAGGGCAGGCCGTCCAGCCTACGGGCGATCTCCGCGACGGCCGGCGCGTTCTCGTTGTCGAGAGTGAATTCCGGTACCGCGGCGGCGGCCCGTTCGGCGAACAGGCGCACCGACTCGCAGGCGGC
This sequence comes from uncultured Actinomycetota bacterium, assembly GCA_963808615.1. Lineage (GTDB taxonomy): Bacteria > Actinomycetota > Actinomycetes > Streptosporangiales > Streptosporangiaceae > Palsa-504. The sequence continues at coordinate 860,529 of CAWEGV010000011.1, read as the reverse complement.
CAGGGAAGCGGCAGTCGGGTGTGCCTCCTCCTCCTGCGGGACGGCCAGGGGCGGGACCGGGCATTCCTGCTCGCCGGATACGCGCAGCGGCGAGCGGCTGCTGACCAGGATCCGCACGGCGCTGGTCTCCTGCAGCAGCCGGGTCACGACCGGGGCGCCGGCCAGCAGGTGCTCGAAGTTGTCCAGCACGATCAGCAGCTGCCGCTCGCGTAGCTGGCTGACCAGGTGCTCCATCAAGGGCCGGTCCCTGGCGTCCTGCAGCCCGATGCTCTGGGCGATGGTCGAGGCCACCAGCCCCGGGTCGCGGACCGGCGCCAGCGGCACGAAGTAGACGCCGTCGGAATAGTCGCCGGCGACTTCGGCGGCCAGGGCGATGCACAGCCGGGTCTTGCCGCTACCGCCCGGGCCGGTCAGCGTGACCAGGTAGCTGTCCTGGAGAAGCCGTCTGGCCTGCGCCAGCTCGCGTTCTCTGCCGATGAAGCTGGTCAGCGGCTTAGGCAGGCTGATCATGAGACTAGCCGCGCGCGGCGAAGGACTCGGCTTCGCGCAGGACGCGCAGGAGGTTGCCGTCGGCCAGGGCGGCACAGTCGGATTCGGACCAGCCGCGGGCCAGGAGTTCGGCGAACAGGGCGGGATACGTGGACACGTCCTCCAGGCCGACCGTGACGTCCTGGGTGCCGTCGAAGTCACCGCCGATGCCCACGTGCTGCACCCCCGCGACCTGGCGCACGTGCTCGATGTGGTCCGCGGCCTGGGCCAGCGTGGCCTGGGGCGGCGGGTGCGCGGCTTCCCACTCGGTCCTGAGGCTGGACAGCTGGTCGAAGTCCCTGGGGTCCAGGCCACGGCGCGAGGCCTCGGCCTTCAGTTCCGCCAGCCAGTCCGCGCACTGCTGCGAGACGAAGGCGGGCACGAACGTCACCATGCAGACGCCGCCGTTGCCGGCCAGCCTGGCCAGCACGTCGTCAGGCACGTTGCGCGGGGTGTCGCATACCGCGCGGGCACTGGAGTGCGAGAAGATCACCGGCGCCGCGGCGGCCTCCAGCGCGTCGTGCATGGTGTCCGGGGACACGTGCGACAGGTCGACCAGCATGCCGAGCCGCTGCATCTCCCGGACCACGCCCCGGCCGAAGTCGGTCAGCCCGCCGGCCTGCGGATCGTCGGTGGCCGAATCGGCCCAGCCGACGTTGGCGTTGTGCGTCAGCGTCATGTACCTGACGCCCAGCGCGTACAGCATCCGCAGCACGCCGAGCGACCCCGCGATGGCGTGACCGCCTTCGGCGCCGAGCAGCGACGCGATCCGGCCCGAGGCGAAGATCCGCTCCACGTCGCGGGCCGTCAGGGCGAGTTCCAGTGCCTGCGGGTACTGGGCGATCATCTGGCGCGCCAGGTCGATCTGCTCGAGCACCGTGGTGACGGCCGAGTGCCCGGCGAGCGAGGCCGGCACGTAGACCGACCAGAACTGGGCGCCCACCCCGCCGGCCCTGAGCCGCGGCAGGTCGGTATGGGTGCCGGTGACGGGCCCGGCCAGGTTGACGTCGGCCAGGCCATCCGGGGACCGTTCACGCAGCGCCCACGGCAGGTCGTTGTGCCCGTCGACCAGCGGGAAGCGCCGCAGCAGGTCGCTGGCCGTCAGCTGAACCTCAGTCACTCCGCCAGCCTAATAACGCCAAAGATAAGAAGGCCACCGCGGGCCCGGCGTGACACGGACCGAGGACCAAGGTCCGTTCGGCAGAAAAAATTGCGAAGACGGTGGCGCCTGATGCCGACGTGGCCCGGCGGTCCGGTGATTTGTGGCGAGTTCGGGGTATTCATGCTGGTAAGACGGCCTAGCGGATTACGCTTGGCATGGCGGGGGACGAAGGCGGTACGCGATGAGCCGGGTCCGATGACGACCCCGTGGGCACCAGCGCGCCACGTCGCGCTGGACGGCGCGGTGAACGTGCGGGACATCGGCGGCTACCGGAGCACCTGCGGGCTGCAGGTGCGGCGCGGGCGGCTGTTCCGCGGCGACGCGCTCGGCCAGCTCTCCGATCACGACCTCGAACGGCTCGATTGGCTCGGGCTGCGCACGGTCATCGACTTCAGGACGCCGGGTGAGATCCTGCTCATCGGCCCGGATCGGCTGCCGGCCGGGGTGGAACCCGTCAGCCTGCCGGTGAGCGGCGGCGACCTCGGAGGGGTCTACGAGCTGATCACGAGCGGTGACCATGAGCGGCAGCGCCGGGAACTCGGTGACGGGCGGGCGGCCCGGTTCATGATGCAGATGAACCGCGGGTTCGTGGCGGACGCGCGGCAGCGGGAGGCGTTCGGCGCTGCGCTGCGGGTGCTGTGTACGCCGGGCCGGCTGCCGCTGCTTTACCACTGCTCGGGCGGGAAGGATCGCGCCGGATGGATGACCGCCATCGTGCTCACGGCCCTCGGCGTGTCGCGCGAGATCGTGGTGCGGGACTACCTGCTGTCCAACGACTTCCACCGCACCGAGTACTTCAAGCTCCGCTTCGACCTGGTCGAGACCGGGATCGTGGCCGATCCTGAGCTGCTGCGGCCGATCATGGAACAGAACGCCACGTACCTGGGCGCGGCCTTCGAGGAGGCGGATCGGCGGTACGGATCGTTCGGCGCCTTCTTGACGTGCGGCCTGGAGGTCGGCGAGGCCATGCTGGAGGAGCTGCGGCGCGGGCTGCTCGGCGAGCTGGCGCCTCCGGTGCCGGTGCGTTAGTTCCCGGCCGGGGCACGGCGCGGCGGTCCTGTCGCCGCGCTAGCGGCGGCGGCGCGGGCCGAGCCGGCGCATACGGATCCAGGCCAGCAGGGAGAAGATCACGCCCAGCACGATCATCATGCCCACGTCGATTCGGGGTCCCGGCCGATGCGGTAGGTGGTCCCGCCGTGCAGCATGTGCTCCGAGCGCTGGGTCCGCACCAGCAGGTCGGGCAGCGTGGGCCCGTCGGCTGATCTGGCCGGGGGAGGTGCGGCTTCGGCCAGCCCGGCGTGCGCGAACCCGGCGGCGGCTGGACTCGAAGATCCGGCCTGCGGCGGCTGCTGGCCGGGCCAATCGAAGGGCTCGGATGGCATGCCTCAGAGTGTAGGGCCGCAGGCCTTAAACGGGACTCAGCTGAACCATTGGGGCTGAGCGGAGCGTTTTGGCATATTCAGTCGCGGACACCCCGCATACTGAAGCGTCCGGGCCATACTGAAGCGCCCGGGCACATCGACCGAGCCACACGTGAGCCCCGCACGACATGTGACTCAACGCCATCCACCATTACCGAGCGGCACCGCAGGGGTCAGGATGATCCTCGTGAATACTTATGGTGAGGATGTGGCTAGCATGGTCTCGACGCTAGCGGGCCGGTCATGAACGCCGAACCCACCCGTCCCCTGCCCGAATGGTCGAACACGTCGCCATCCCCCGGAGCGCCTGCGCCGGCGCGCAAACGGCGCAGGAGAAGGCCGCGCATCACGTGGATCATCGTCGTGGTGGTCCTCGTGCTCCTGGTGGTCAGCGACTTCGCGGCCAGGGCGTACACCGAGAACCAGATGGCCAGCCAGGTCAAGTCGTCGCTGGGCCTATCGGGCAAGCCGAAGGTGACCATCCACGGGTTCCCGTTCTGGACCCAGCTGCTCGCCCGTGATTTCAAGACCGTGACCGTCACCGCGAGCAACGAGACGATCAACGTCAGCAACGCCGCCTCCGGCTTGCTCCAGATCTCCAGCTTGAACGCCACCCTGGACGGGATGCACATTCACGGACTCAACAGCGCGACGATTGACCACTTCACCGCCACGGCACTGGTCACGTTCACCGCCCTGGGAAACGTAGGCGGCATCCCGTCGGGCGTCACGCTGGTCCCCGACGGCCCGCACCAGATCAAGGCGACCGTCAGCCTGTTCGGCTTGTTCAGCGACTCGGCCACCGTCCAGGTCACCCAGTCGGGCCCGGACCAGATCAACGTCAAGGTCACCGACTTCGGCGGGATCCCGGCTTCCGCCCTCGGTAACCTGGGGAATTTCAACATCACCATTCCGAAGCTGCCCGCCGGGGTCACGATCCAGAGCGTGAGCGTCACCCAGCAGGGTCTCCAGATCACCGTGACAGGCCAGAACACCACGCTCAGCCAGTAGGGCGGAGCGTTCGCTGGCGCCGCGAGCCCGCGGGCCTGTGGCCTACCAGCCAGGGCTGATGACAGTGGTCGTGATGCGGACGGGACGAGCGGTGAAAGCGTTTCAGATCCGGTTGTTACCGACTGGGTGCGGGTCCGGATGGTCGCGTTGACGCCCATGACCCGGCCGGGCGGGCAGCCGGGCGGTACCGGCGGGGCGATAGGCTCACGGCTGATGCCAGCTACGTGTGTGTTCTGCGCCATCATCCGCGGCGATGAGAAGGCCGCGATCATCCTGGAGACCGAACGGCTGATGGCGTTCCTCGATCACCGGCCCGTGTTCCGCGGCCATACCCTGCTCGTAACGAAGCTGCACGTGCGCCTGCTCAGTGACTTGCCGGCCGACCAGGTACCGGAGTTCTTCGGGACGGCTCAGCGGCTCGAGCGCGCGGTGGAGGATGGCCTCGGCGCCGACGGCTCGATGATCCTGATCAACAACGTGGTCAGCCAGTCGGTGCCGCACCTGCACCTGCACGTGATCCCGAGGAACTTCAAGGACGGCCTCCGGTTCTGGCTCGGCCCCCGGCACCCATATGACGCGGCGGACCCCGCCGAGGCCTACGCGGACAGGATCAGGGCCGCCCTCCCGCCGGATGGGCGTCGATAGGATCAGGCTGCCAGCGCCTGACCGCCTGCCCCGCGTGTGTCAGCGGCGGTACGGTGAGGCTCAGGCGCTGCCTCGTCTCCCCTTGCCGTGCCGCGCCGGAGAGGTCCTCATGCACGCCGATCCGAACCGCTTCGCGCGTGACCTGTTCGCCCCGCTGCCTGCCAGGTACGACAGGCTGGAGGAGATTCTCTCGTTCGGCCAGAACGGCCGGTGGAGGTCGGCCATGGTCGACCGCGTGCTCCGGACGGACGGCGTGATCCTTGACGTCGCTTCCGGGACCGCGGGGGTGGCGCTGCAACTCGCGGCGCGCGGGACGGCGGGAGGATCGCCGGGCAACGCGGCGGGAGGATCGCCGGGCAACGCGGCTGGAGGATCGCCGGGGAACGCGGCGGCAGGGGCACCGGGGAACGCGGCGGCAGGGGCACCGGGGAGCGGGGGGCGGCGGGGGGTCACGGTGGTGGGCGTGGACCTGACCGAGGAGATGCTGCGGCAGGGGCATCGCCGGGTGGCGGCGGCCGGGAGAGGTGACCAGGTGGGGCTGGTGGTCGGGCGGGCCGAGCAGCTGCCGTTCCCTGACGGCTACTTCGACGCGCTGACGTTCACCTACCTGCTCAGGTACGTCCGGGATCCCCAGGCCACGCTGGCCGAGCTGGCACGCGTCCTGCGGCCCGGCGGCACCATGGCCAGCCTGGAGTTCTGCGTGCCGGAGGGCGGGTTGTGGCATCCGGCCTGGTGGGCGTACACCAGGCTGGCGCTGCCTGCGGGCGGGTTCCTGCTGGGCGGCCGGGAGTGGTTCCGGGTCGGGCGTTTCCTCGGCCCGAACATCTCCGCCCACTACCGTAAGTACCCGGTTTCCTGGACGGTCGAGGCGTGGCAGAAGGCGGGGCTCACCGACGTGGGCACTCGGGTCATGAGCCTGGGCGGCGGCCTGGTCATGTGGGGCACTCGCCAGGAGGAAACGGAAGGACGGAGAGCCGTGCCGTGAGCGGGGGGAACGGGGAGACCCGCCCGGCTTACTATGCCGCAGGGCCGGGCGGATGGCGGGACTGGTGGACGCTGCTGCATCCGCCGTACACGGCGTGGCATCTGTCCTACGCGGTCATCGGCGCGGCGCTCGCACCGCGGGTGCAGACCAGCCGCCTGATCGCGACCGTGCTGGCGTTCTTCCTCGCGGTCGGGCTGGCCGCGCACGCGCTCGACGAGCTTCGCGGCCGGCCGCTGCGCACCCGGATCTCCTCCCCCGTGCTGGTCGCGGTGGCGGTCGCGGGGCTGGCCGGCGCGCTAGCGCTGGGGGTGGTCGGCGTATCGATGGTCGGCTGGACCCTGATCCCGTTCATGGTGGCTGGCCCAATCCTGGTGATCGGCTACAACGCGGAGCTGTTCGGCGGCCTGATGCACACCGACTTCGGGTTCGCCGCGGGCTGGGGGGCATTCCCGCTGCTGACCGGGTACGTGGCGCAGGCCGGCACGCTGGCCCTGGCTCCGGTGGTGGCCTCGGTGGGCGCGTTCGCCCTGTCCACGGCGCAGCGGCGGCTGAGCACCCCGGCCCGGAACATCCGGCGCCGGGCGCTGCGCGTCGAAGGCCGCATCACCTTCGGCGACGGCCGCACGGTGCCCATCTCCGCCGAGACCCTGATCGGGCCGCTCGAGGGGGCGTTGCGGGCCACCTCATGGGCCATCATCCTGATCGCCGCGGCCCTGGCCGTGGCCCGGCTAACCTGACAGCCTCCTCGGCCCTGCGCCGCCCGCACTATGGAGGCAACCTGCTCATGGGCACTAACCTCAGGGTTACTTGAGGTCCTCACGTTAGCATCGATGTTCCCCCATAAATTATGACAACCGGGCATGAACAAATGCTTTTCGGGATTAAGGTGAGTGATCGGAACTCCTGTCTGAACGTGCCGTCCGTGGCCCATAATTGACAAGAGCGCAGCCAGCGATGCCTCGGGAGACACAGCACATGACGTCCGGCATGTCGGCGAAGGGCGGCGCCCTCGGATCCAGTGCTTCCGAGAGCGATGCCTCGTCGAACCGCGCCCCGGCACCGCGGGCTGCGGGACCCTCGGATAACGGCACGAGGAGAGGCCGCGGAGCCAAGGCCGGCGCCGGCTCGCAGGAGGTCTCCGGCGACCAGGGGAGCCAAGGGGGCCAGGAGAGCCACGACCAGGGGGATCAAGGGGTGCGGGGGGACCAGGACGTGCGGGGGGATCGAGGAGGTCAAGGGGGCAGCGTCGTCGACGGGACCTCCGCCACCAGCAGCACCGCCGAGAGCGTGCTGCCGACTCTCCCGTCGTCCGTACGGACCCTGATTCTCGGGATCGACTATGACGGGCGCATCGTGCAGCACGATCGCAATGCGCCGCTGATCCTGGCCCGCGAGCCCCAGGAGCTGCTCGGCGCTCAGCTGAGCGACCTGACGACGGCGAGCCTCCAGTCAAACTCGCATGCCGCCAGGTCTTCCGATGGCGTCGTCGCGGTCAGCGGGCTGCTCGAAGCGATCCGTTCCGATCGTGAGGGCAGTGCGATGCTGACCATCGAAACGCGCGAGGGACCGCCGGCCGAGGCCGTGGTCACCGTGCACCCGATGCGCGCGGCCGGTACCAGCCTGGCCGCCCTGGCCCTGGTGCGCATTCCGGCGCCCCGGGCCGAGAGGTTCATCGATCCGGCGCTCATGCGCAAGCGGATGCTCGACGAGACCTTCACCAGGATCGGTGACACCCTCGACATCGATCACCTGGCGCGTGAGCTGATGGACGCGCTGGTACCGCACTTCTGCAACGCGGCCGACCTGCTGCTGCTCGAGAGCCTGATGGGCAACGACGAGCTGCCCGCGCACGGACCCGAGGGGTCGCTGCCGCTGAGGCGGATCGCTCTGTCCCACGACAGGAAGGACCCGGCCTGGGAGGCGGCGTTCCCCATCGGCGAGATCCTCCGCTATCCGCCGCAGACGCCGTACTTCACCTGCATGGACACCGGCAAACCGGTACTCGAGACGATCAGCGGGAGCCAGGCAGGAAGCATCGCCAAGGCCTGGCGCCGCCGGCCGGTGGGAAAGCTGCTCTCGGGCGCCTCGATGCTGATGCTGCCGCTGGTCGCGCGCGGCACCATGCTGGGGTTCTTCGCCTGCACCAGGCAGGAGGGGTTCCGGCGGTTCGACGCGTATGACATCGAGGTCGGCATGGACTTCGCGTCCCGCGCCGCCATGTTCATCGACAACGCCCGCCGCTACAGCCGGGAACATGCGACCGCGCTGACCCTGCAGCGAAGCATGCTGCCCACCGGGCTCTCGGCGCCGTCCTCGGTCGAGGTCAGGCACCGCTACCTGCCCGGCAGCAAGCTCATCGAGGTGGGCGGCGACTGGTACGAGTCCATCGCGCTGCCCGGGGGCCGGGTCGCGCTGGTGGTCGGCGACGTGGCCGGGCACGGCGTGCGCGCCGCCGTCACCATGGGCCGGCTGCGCACCGCCATCCACACCCTGGCCATGCTCGAGCTGCCGCCGGCCGAATCGTTGCAGCAGCTCGACGAGCTCATGCACACCCTCGGTGAGCGGGAACCGCACTTCGCGACGTGCGCGTACGCCGTCTACGACGCGGTCAGCGGCGAGTGCGAGGTCGCCGTGGCCGGCCACCTGCCGCCGCTGCTCGTCCACCCGGACGGCAGCAACGAGCTGCTGGACGTGCCGCCGGCGCCGCCGCTCGGCGTGGGCGACGGCGAGGTGGAGAGCCGCCAGTTCCAGGTGGAGGACGGCAGCCTGTTCGTGCTCTACACCGACGGCCTGGTAGAGAACAAGGGCCAGGACATCAGCGACGGGCTCACCCGGCTGCGCGGCATCTTCGGGCCCGGCTCGCCGACACGGCCGCTCGAGGACCTGTGCAAGGCCACGCTGGACGGGGTGTACTCCGATGAGCAGCGCGATGACATCGCGCTGCTCATCGCGCGGCTGCGGCGGCTGCCCGAGGACAGCTACGCCTCGTGGACGTTCGCGCCCAAGCTGACATCGGTGCGGGAGGCGCGTTCGGTGCTGGCCGAGCCCATGAAGCGCTGGGGTCTTGAAGACCTGATCCCCACTAGCGAGCTGCTGGTCTCCGAGCTGGTGACCAATGCCGTCAAGTACTCGCGCGGGCCCGTCACGCTGCGGCTGATCAACGAGAGGGCGCTGGTCTGCGAGGTTCGCGACAGTTCCGCGGCCCTGCCGCGGCTGCGCCAAGCCAACGGCGACGACGAGAACGGCCGCGGCCTCCAGGTGGTCCGCCAGCTGGCCAAGCGCTGGGGGGCGCGCCGCACCCCGGACGGCAAGGTGGTCTGGTGCGAGCAGCCGCTGCCCGGTTCGCTGCTGGCCGAGATGGAACAGGCCCTGATGCCTTACCACTGACCAGGTGGCGGCGGAAGAAAGGGCGGCGGCAGCAGGGAGGGGCGGCGGCAGCGGCCGGAAGGCAAGGGGCAGCGGCTCTAGCTGTCCGTGGGACCGGGGGCCGAAACAGCGGCCATGTGGGCCCGCGGTCCGCTCGTGGTGACCGCGTTGGTCTTGTTGCGGCCGTTTTCCTTGGCGCGGTAGAGGGCGCTGTCGGCGTCGGCGAGCAGGTCGGCCAGTCCCCGGCCGGCGTTGTCCAGCACGGTCACGCCGATCGAGACGGTGAGCCTGACCGATGGTCCGGACTCATCGTCATCGTTCACGGGAACGGACAACGCGGCGATACGCGTGCGCAGGCGCTCGGCGATGATCAGCGCATTCGCCTCGCTGGTGTGCGGCAGGAGGATCGTGAACTCCTCGCCGCCGAACCGCCCGGCCAGGTCGTAGGCGCGCAGGTGACTGCGCAGCGCGTCGGTGACCGCGCGCAGCGCCTTGTCCCCCACCAGGTGGCCATGGGTGTCGTTGACCGCCTTGAAGTGGTCGATGTCGACCAGGGCCAGGGCCAGCGGACTGCGGGTCCTGATGGCCCTGGCGATTTCCGCCGTGGCCTCGGTTTCCCACGTGGAGGAGTTGAGCAGGCCGGTCTTGGTGTCGATCCTGGACTTCTCCAGAAGCTGGGCGTGCATCATGAACCGGCGGGCCAGCAGCACGGTGGGCACCGCGAAGACGGCCAGCACTACGTTGACCGCGGTCACCACCGTGATCAGGATGCCGAGGTCGAACTCGGCAAAGTCACCCTGGAGCGCCTCCCGGTTGAATTCCAGATCGGCCAGCTTGACGCCCGGATCGGACAGCTTCATCGCGCCCCAGATGAGCAGGTGATTGATCCGGCCGCCGACGATCTCGCACACGGCCACGGCCAGCGTCCAGGTCAGGACGTGCACCCCGGTGCCGATCGAGGGCCCGGCGAATGACGCGGGGAAGACCCGGAACAGCACCGCCACGGCGCCGTAGGCCAGGGAGATGGCCGCGGCGCTGAACACCCGGCGGTAGATCACGCTGCGTGGGGAGAGCGCCTGGGTGAGCGAGTACAGCGGGATCGGCATGATCAGCGCGTAGACCGGCGGCAGCAAGATCGCCACCGGCAGCACCCAGGCGGTGATGAAGTCCCGCACCATCCCGCTCTTCAGGTACGCATCACGCGGGGTGGCCGCCACCGAGACCAGCGCACAGCCCAGCAGCAGCAGGAACTTCCACAGGTCGGAGGTCCGCCAGGTGGTCTGGGACGCCGCGTACCCGATCAGCACGACCATGACCAGCGGCGCCGCGCCGACGTAGCAGCGCAGCGGCCAGGGAAGCCGCCACCAGGCCCACGTGCGCACAGACGTGCGCGCTAGCAGGCGGCGGGTGATCCGCGAGGCTTCCATGGTCCACCGTTCGGGATGGGACTCGGCAGGCTCCTGCCGAACCGGCAGCTCACCGTAAGGGAGTAGCTCCGTATAGCTACCATAGCTCATCTGGGCCAGCGTGGGCACTATTGACCCCCCCGATTCGGGTAGCGCCTTCCGGCGCGGCAGGGGAAATGGTGATTGACGAGTCATGATTACCCGGCGTACATACGGCCCTATTGCCGCTCCGGTTCAGTTACGAGCCAGTTTCGCCGTGATTGCGGGCATTTATAATGCCCGCGGCCCGGTTCGTTTTATACGTGGCGTGATGAGAGCCGGACAGACTTTTACGCGGCGTGATGACGGACGCGGGCATTGCTTATACGCAAGGTGACGGCGGCGGCGTTACTCCACGGTGACGCTCTTGGCCAGGTTGCGGGGCTTGTCGATATCCCGGCCCAGCTTGGCCGCGACGTGGTAGGCCAGCATCTGCAGCGGCACGTTCAGCAGCAGCGGATCCAGCTCGGGTTCGCCGCTGGGGACGCGGATCACGGCATCGGCCAGGTCCGGGGGCAGCTCGGCACTGGTGACCGCGATGACCGGACCGCCGCGGGCCTTGATCTGCTCGATAGTGGAGATGTTCTTGGACAGCAGTTCGTCGGCGGGCACCACGACCATGCTCGGCATCGAGGAGTTGATCAGGGCGAGCGGGCCGTGCTTCAGCTCGGATGCCTGGTAGGCCTCGGCATGCAGGTAGGAGACCTCCTTGAGCTTCTGCGCACCCTCGCGGGCCACCGGCCAGCCGCGGACCCGGCCGATGAAGAACATGTGCTCGGCGGCGGCGAACGTGCGGGCGATCTCGGCGATCTGCTCCTCGCCGGCCAGGATCTGCTCGATCTGCCCGGGCAGAGCGCGCAGTCCGGCCACGATTCGCTGGCCAGACGCGGAGGACAGGTCACGGACCCGGCCCAGCAGCAAGGCGAGCATGGCGAACGTGGCCGCCATATTGGTCAGCGCCTTGGTGGACGCGACCGCGATCTCCGGGCCCGCGTGCAGGAAGACACCGTGACCGCATTCGCGCCCGATCGCGCTGCCCACCACGTTGACCGCGCCGATGACCTGGCCGCCCTTGCGGCGCAGTTCCTGGACCGCCATCAGCGTGTCCAGCGTCTCGCCGGACTGGCTGACCGCCACGTAGAGCGTGTCCGGGTCCACCACCGGGTTGCGGTACCTGAACTCCGATGCGGGCTCGGCGTCGGACGGGATGCGAGCCAGTTCCTCGACCAGCACCGCGCCCATCTGGCCGGCGTAGTAGGCCGAGCCGCAGCCGAGGAACTTGACCTGCCTGATCGACCTGAGCTGGCGCGCGTCCAGGTTGATGCCGCCCAGCTTGGCCGTGCAGAACCTGTCGTCGAGCCTGCCGCGCAGCGCGCGCCGCAGCGCCTCCGGCTGCTCGTGGATCTCCTTGCGCATGTAATCCTCGTACGGGCCGAGCTCGTAGTCACCGGCCTCGGCCTCCACGGTGGTAGGCGCCCTGCTGGCGTCCGTGCCGTGCCGGCCGGACTCGTCCAGCGACACCACGCGATAGTCGGCGGCTCGTACCGTGGCCACCTCGGCGTCGTCGAGGTACACGACCTGCTTGGTGTAGCGCACCAGCGCGGCGACATCGGAGGCCACGAACATCTCCGAATCGCCGATGCCTAGCACGATGGGGCTGCCGTTACGTGCCACCACGAGCTCGTTCGGATGCTTGATATCCAGCACGACCAGGCCGTACGTGCCCTCCACGCCACGCAGCGCACGGCGGACCGCCTCCTCCAGGGGAACCGGGTGGTTATCGTCACCGGCCTCGGCGGCGATCAGGTGGGCAAGCGCCTCGGTGTCGGTGTCGCTGACCAGCTTCACGCCCTGACCGGCCAGGGTGTCCCTGAGCTGCTCGGCGTTCTCGATGATGCCGTTGTGCACGACCGCGATCCGGCCTTCGGCGTCGGTGTGCGGGTGGGCGTTGATGTCGTTCGGCTCGCCATGCGTGGCCCATCGCGTGTGGCCGATGCCGATGGTGGCCTTGGCGCGGTCGCTGACCCGGTCCCTGAGATCCTGGACGCGCCCCGCGGTCTTGGTGACCTGGAGCCTGTTCCGGTGGATGACCGCCAGGCCGGCCGAGTCGTAGCCCCGGTATTCCAGGCTCCTGAGACCCTCGAGCAGGATGGGGGTGGCGTCCCTGCGGCCGATGTAACCCACGATTCCGCACACTTGGACTTCTCCTTCGCGGCTAGCCGTAGACGATGCGCCGGAGCTGGCGTTCCGACAGCCCGGGCGCGGCAAACCGGCGCTGCCGGAGCTCGGCCGCGATCACAGGCCAGATCTCCTGGTTGCGGTGCTGGCGTCGCTGCAGTTCGGCGTGGCGCCTGCGGACGAACTCCTCGAGCGTCTCGCCGAAGTAGGCGGTGACGTCGGCGATGACCCGGACCGTGGTGGGCTGCGGCAGCCCGGTGGAGGCGGCCAGGTAGCGCGCGAGGTCCTGCGGGACTGGGTTGGGCATGCTCATTCCTAGTGCCGATTCACGGTTTAGGCAAGTTTTCTGCCCGTTTCCGGGCAAAGAACGGGGGATGTTTGCCCGGTTGACGTCCGATCATAGCGTCTCGGCGCCCAGAACCGGGGGAAAAGGGTGGCAGGGCTATCCGGCCAGGAGGCACGCGCCGGTTGCGGGATGCGATCAGGAGGCACGCGCCGGTTGCGGGATGCGATCAGGAGGCACGCGCGGTCACTGGGGACCCGGTCAGGACGCCCGCGCGGCCGCAGGGGTTACGTGGGTCTTGTTACGACCAGTTTCCTTCGCGTGGTACAGAGCGGCATCGGCAGCGGCCAGCAGGTCGGCCAGCTCGCGCGTCGAGCCGTCGGGAGCCGTCAGCGTCCGGCTCGAGCCGTCGAGGGCCGCCACGCCGACCGAGATGGTGAGCGTGATGTGGCCCGCGGACCCGTCGTGGTCGTTGACCGGGATGGCCATCGAGGCGACGTGGGCGCGCAGGCGCTCGGCCACGTTGATCGCGTCGATCTCCCGGGTGTGCGGCAGCAGGATCGCGAACTCCTCGCCGCCGAACCGCCCGGCCAGGTCGTAGGCGCGCAGGTCACTGCGCAGCGCGTCGGTGACCGCCCGCAGCGCCTTGTCCCCCACCAGGTGGCCATGGGTGTCGTTGACCGCCTTGAAGTGATCGATGTCCACCAGCGCGATCGACAGCGGGGTCCGGGTCCTGATGGCGCGGGCGAGCTCGATCATCGCCTCGCTCTCCCAGGTGGCCGCGTTGAGCAGGCCGGTCTTGGTGTCGATCCGGGATTGGACCACGAGCTGGGCGTGCATCATGAACCTGCGGGCGAGCAGCACGGTGGGCACCGCGAAGATGGCCAGCACCACGTTGACCGCCACCACGACCGTGATCAGGATCCCCAGGTCGAACTCGGCGAAGTCGCCCTGCAGCGCCTCGCGGTTCAGTTCCAGGGCGCGTACCGAGACGCTCGGATCGGACAGCTTGATCGCGCTCACGATGAGGAAGTGGTGACCCCGGCCGCCGATGATCTCGCACACGGCGACGGCCAGCGTCCAGGTCAGGGCGTGCACCCCGGTGCCGATCGAGGGCCCGGCAAACGAGTCAGGGAACACCCGGAACAGCACCGACGCCGCACCGTAGGCCAGGGAGATGGCCGCAGCGCTGAACACCCGGCGGTACACGAAGCCGTAGGGTGACCGCCACTGGGTGAGCAGGTACAGCGGGATCGGCATCATCATGGCGTAGACCGGCGGCAGCAGGATCGCCACCGGCAGCACCCAGGCGGTGATGAAGTCCCGCACCATCCCGCTCTTCAGGTACGCGTTGCGCGGGGTAGCCACCACCGAGACCAGCGCACAACCCAGCAGCAGCAAGAACTTCCACAGGTCCGCGGCGTACCAGGTCGTCCGCGGGATCGCGTAGGCAATCAGCACGACCATGGCCAGCGGCGCGGCGCCGACGTAGCAGCGCAGCGGCCAGGGAAGCTTCCACCAGGCCCACGTGCGCACCGGCGCGTACCCCAGCGCGCGGCGAGTGATGGACGAGGCTTTCATGGTCCGCCGTTCCCGATGGGACTGGATAGGCTCCTGTCTAGTCGGAAGCTCACCGTAAAGGACTAGCTCCGTATAGCTACCTTAGCTCATCTAGGCCATCTTGGGCACTATTGCGTCCGATTCGGCCACATTGTCCCTCAATCAGGCGCTAAATGGTGATTGACCGGCGACGATTACCTGGCGTGCTTAACGCGGCAGGTTCGTTAACGACCGCATTTTGGATGCGGGAGGGAGAGGCAATCATGCGCGTCAGCTGGAATTGACGGTTGCCTAGCATCCAGTCAGCACGGCGTGAGAAGGGAGTCCGCAATGCGCGACACGTGGACTTGATCCGAATGACTTGATCCGAATCCGCTCGCCGCTGCTATCCAGATCGACGTAGTGGCACCGAAGTTCCAGTCGCGGCGCGACCTGGACCCCGTCCCGCCGTATGACGTCCGCCGGGTGGTGACACGTGACGCCACCTGAGCGTCAGCACGACAGCAATGACGGCACCGATCCCGCCCCCGATGGCGATGACCACCGCCGGAGACACCACCTCCGCGGCGGCGCCGGCCGCGATGAAAGCGGCCCCCTGGCCGACAATCACCCCCATGTTGGCCAGGCCGAACGCCTGGGCCCGCTGTTGGTTGGGCACCCTGACCACGAATGCGGTGTTGGCTGCGATCTGGTAGATGCCGAACGCGGCCGAGATGGAAAAGATCACCAGTGAGACGGCAAGACCCGGACGGAGGCCGGTCAGGACCAGCGTCGCGCAGGTGAGCACGGCCAGCGGCCCCATCAGGGCGAGCCGCAGGCGCGGGCCGACGAACCTGGTGAACAGCGGCGTGGCGATCATGGTGGTGGCCACCGTGGAGGCCACCACCAGGCCGGTCGCGATCGGCCCTCCGCCGAGTTTGTGCACGTAGGGGGCGGCGACGGCCTGCGGAATCGTGTAGAAAGCGGCCAGCCAGCCGAGCAGGACCAGGATGCGGAGCGCCTGGTTGCCGAAGACCAGCCGAAATCCCTCCCGCATCCGGGCCAGCGACGACGCGCGGGCGGTGTCCGGCGCGGCGGCCGCGGGCCGGGCGCGGACACCCAGGCCGATCAGCAAGCCGGAGAGCACGAACGTGGCGGCGTCGATGGCCAGCGACGGCCGCACGCCGAGGAAGGCGACCGCGACTCCTCCCACGATCGCGCCGGCCACCTCACCGCTCATCATGGTGGTCTGCAGCGCCGCCGTGCCCAGGGCGTAAGGCTCGCCGTGCAGGATGTCGGCGGTGACGGCGGCCCGCGCCGACTCGAACGGGGGCGCGAACATCGTGACCGCGAACAACAGCGCCACCAGGGCCCAGATCGGCACGTGCGGCAGGGCCATGGCCGCCACCAGGACGGCGCGGACCACATCGCAGGTCACCATCACCGAGCGCCGCGGGCGCCGGTCGGCCAGGCTGGCCAGGAACAAGCCGCCGATCACCCAGGGCAGGTAGCCGGCCGCCCAGGTCACGGCGGCCAGCAGCGGCGAGCTGGTGCGATCGTAGACCAGCAGGGTGAGAGCGACCAGGGCCAGGCGGTCGCCCGCCACCGAGAGGAGCTCGGCCAGCCACACGGCCCGGAACTCGCGTACCGCGAATACGTCGCGGTAGGTGGCACGCGGCGGCACAGCACCCTCCACTGTGACCCTTCCGTCTTGGCCCTATCGTCCGCGGCCGGCATCCGCGCCCCGGTTCATCATCATGACCCAGTAGCGGTACATATCGCAACAAGTAGTACGGAATCGGTCACCCATGGTGGCAGCGGGGCGTGGCCCGGCCGCAGCGGCCGGGCGCGTTGGCCGGCGAATGTGCGGTGATACGTTTCGGCCAGGACCGCAGGGAGAACGGAGGCCGCAGTGACGTACCCGGTGCCGCCCCTGCTGGAAGAACGGCTGCGCGCACTTCGCGAGCGTCCCATCGAGCCGGTCGAGAAGGGCTTCGGATCGCTGGCCGGGGGAAGCGCGGTCAGCGCCGCGACGCTGGCGGCGGCCCGGCCGTCGTTGCACGCGGCGGGATTGACCTATCCGCTGCTCACGCTGCGCGAGAGCGCGCTGCGGGACAACATGGCGGCGATGGCCGGGTACTGCGCGCGGGCGGGCGTGGCGCTGGCCCCGCACGGCAAGACCGCCATGTCCCCCGAACTGGCCGCCCAGCAACTCAGGTACGGCGCCTGGGGGATCACGGTCGCGACCATCGGCCAGATGCAGACCTACCGGACGTTCGGGTTCCCGCGCTTGCTGCTGGCCAACGAGCTGGTAGACCGGGCGGGCATCGCCTGGCTGGCCGCCGAGCTGGCCGCCGATCCCGGCTTCGAGGCCTACTGCTACGTGGACAGCCTGGAGGGCGTGCAGATCCTGGACCGGGCCCTGGAGCATGACCGCCCTGGCCGCCCGCTGCCGGTCCTGGTGGAGATCGGGCACGCCGGCGGGCGCACCGGCTGCCGGACCGAAGAGCAGGTGCTGGCCGTGGCCAAGGCGGCGAACGCGGCCGGCACGCTCACGGTGGCGGGCGCAGCCGGGTTCGAGGGGACCATCTCCGGCGACACGCAGGCGCAGACGATCGGCCGGGTCGCCTCGTTCTGCCGACGGCTCCGCGCCCTGGCCGCCACCGTGGCCGAGGCAGGCCCGGCCGAGCCCATCGTGACCGCGGGCGGCAGCGCATACTTCGACGTGGTCGCCGAGGAGCTGACCGCCGATCGCGCGGGTAGCAGCGCCGCGCCGCAGGTCGTGCTGCGCAGCGGCGCATACCTCACCTACGATCACGGGTTCTACGGCACGGTCTCGCCGGGCGCCCGCGACGCCCCGGACGCGCCGGCGCTACGCCCCGCGCTCGAACTGTGGGCGCAGGTGCTATCCCGGCCCGAGCCGGGCCTGGCCCTGCTGGGCGCGGGGCGCCGCGACGCCGGCTTCGACAAGGGCCTCCCGGTGCCGGTGCGGGTGTTGGGATCCGACGGCGGACGCGACAGGAGCGTGGCGGGCGGCCACATCACCGAGCTCAACGACCAGCACGCCTACCTGCGCGTGGACCCCGGCGCCGCCCTGGCGCCCGGCGACCTGGTCGCCCTGGGCATTTCGCACCCCTGCACCACGCTCGATAAGTGGCGCGTCCTGGTGGTGGTGAGCGACGACGGGGACGTGACCGATGCGGTGCACGCCTTTTTCTAGCCCGCCCCGAATAGCGACTCGCAATACCGGCATTTCCAGCGAAAACCACCGATCCGGCCGACGTGATACCGACGCTGACGCCATAGATCGTTCGGATAAGATCGTTCTTTTCCGAACGGGCCGTGGCTCACCGTCCGGCACGGAAGAATTCGCCCTGGGGGGTCGAACGCGAATCCCCGGCACCTACCTGAGCGGGAGTAACAATGCCGGATGAATCTGGACATTTGGTGCGGCTAGACGGCAGCGACCGTGCGCCGATACCCGGGGCGGCGGCGGCCGGGCCGCTGGATACCTCGCAGCGGGCCGAGGTGACGGTGATCGTCAGGCGGCGGGCCGAGCTGCCCGAGGAGATCGTGGCCGGGCCGACGGTGCTGACCAGCGAGGAACTGGCGCAGCGGTACGGGGCAGACCCGGCCGACGTGGCCCTGGTCCGCCAGGAACTGGCCCCCCTGCAGGTCACCGCGGTCTACCCGGCCACCCGCCGGATCAAGGTGGCGGGGACCCTCGCCGAGCTGGCCAGCGTGTTCGGCACCACGCTGACCCAGGTCAGCAGCCCGGACCACCAAGGCCGGATGGTCACGCACCGCTACCGCGAGGGGCCGTTGTACGTGCCGGCCGCGCTGGACGGCGTGGTCACCGCGGTGCTCGGCCTGGACACCCGGCCGGAGTTCCAGCCGCACTTCAGGACCAGGGGTGCTCCCGGGCCTGCCGCCGCCCCCGGCCCGTCGTACCAGCCGAACCAGGTGGCCGACATCTACGACTTCCCGGCCGGGACCACCGGCGCCGGGCAGACGATCGCGGTCATCGAACTCGGCGGCGGCTTCTCGCAGAGCGACCTCGACACGTACTTCAGCGGGCTGGGCATCACTCCCACCCCCTCGGTCACCGCGGCCAGCGTGGACGGGGCCACCAATGCGCCAGGGTCGGACCCCAGTGGGGCCGACGTGGAGGTCAACCTGGATATCGACGTCATCGGCGCCGTCGCGCCCGGCGCGGCGCAGGTGGTGTACTTCGCGCCGAACAACGGCGACCAGGGCTTCGTGGACGCGATCTCCGATGCCGCGCAGGCGAGCCCGGCACCCATCGCCATCTCGATCAGCTGGGGGCAGTCCGAGGACTCCTGGACCTCGCAGGGCCTGTCGGCGATGAACGCGGCGATGTCCGACGCGGCGGCGCTCGGCATCACCGTGTGCGCGGCCGCGGGCGACAACGGCAGCACCGACGGCGTCAACGACGGCCAGCAGCACGTCGACTTCCCCGCGTCCAGCCCGTACGCGCTGGGCTGCGGCGGGACCAAGCTGCTGGCCGACACGGCCACCGGCTCGATCAGCTCGGAGGTGGTCTGGAACGAGCTGGCGAGTAACGAGGGAGCCGGAGGCGGCGGGGTCAGTGACCAGTTCGACACGCCGTCTTGGCAGGCGAACGCGGGGGTCCCGGCCCAGGCGGACGGGAAGAGCGCCCCGGGCGGCGACGGCGGGCGCGGCGTGCCGGACGTGACGGGCAACGCCGACCCGGCCACCGGGTACCAGATCTACGCCGACGGCCAGGCCCAGGTGGTGGGGGGGACCAGCGCGGTGGCGCCGCTGTGGTCGGCGCTGATCGCCCGGCTGGCGGAGGCGACCGGCAAACGGTTCGGCCTGATCCAGCCGACCCTGTACGCGGGCGTGACCCCGGGCGCCGCCGTGGCGGGCTTCCATGACATCACCGAAGGGAACAACGGCGCCTACTCGGCCGGACCGGGCTGGGACGCCTGCTCTGGCCTGGGCAGCCCCGACGGCACGGACCTGCTGAGCAGGCTCAGCGGGTGAGGTGAGTTCCGGGGGAGTCTGCGCCTGTGGCCCGGCTCTCACCCGGAGTGGGTGGCGCGGGGCAGCGGCGACAGTGTTGTATTGAGCGGACGGATCCGTGGCCGGGGCAAGGACGCCCTGGCAGAAGAGGAGTTGATCGCATGTCCGACCTGATCGTTATCGGGTACCCGGATGAGACCACGGCCGCGGCCGCGGCGGACGAGGCGCGCCGCCTGGCCCAGGACCTCATCATCCAGCCCGACGCCATCGCGGTGATCACGCGCGACAAGGAGGGCAATTACCACACGCAGACCCACCACCACCTGGTCGGCGGCGGAGCGACCTGGGGCATGTTCTGGGGGTTCCTGTTCGGCCTGCTGTTCTTCATCCCCGTCCTGGGCCTGGCCGTCGGGGCCGGGCTGGGCGCCCTGATGGGCAAGTTCGCCAAGACCGGCATCGACAAGCAGTTCCAGGATCAGGTCCGCGGCATGATCCAGCCCGGGACTTCCGCCCTGTTCCTGATGGTGGAGAAGGTCACGCCGGACAAGGCGGTCGAGGCCATGAGCAAGTACGGCGGGACCGTGC
Source organism: uncultured Actinomycetota bacterium (assembly GCA_963808615.1). Taxonomy (GTDB): domain Bacteria; phylum Actinomycetota; class Actinomycetes; order Streptosporangiales; family Streptosporangiaceae; genus Palsa-504. The sequence continues at coordinate 840,374 of CAWEGV010000011.1, read as the reverse complement.
TGAAGACCTCCCTGTCCAAGGAAGGCGAGCAGGAGCTTCAGGACGCGCTGCACGGCAGCGGTTCCGAGGCGCCCAGCGCCTGACGCCGTCGCCTGCCTGACGCCGCGCCTGCCTGGGGGCGCCAGGGCAGGGGCGGGGCGGCCTGCGATGGCCGGTCAGCCGTCCAGTGGCGGCCCGGGGGGATCACCCGCCCAGGGTGATGCCCCGGGTCCCGGCCGGCGATGGACTGCTGTCATCCCGGCGCGGGCCAGCGGCCCTCGCCTGCCGCCCCCGTCCCGGAGGTTTCCATGCCTGACGGCTCGCCCGTGCTCGACACGCTGACCGAGATGACCGCCGTTTCGATCGATCACAATTCCCTGTCGCCGCGCGAGTACCTCGTCGCGAGACTGGCCGCTCTGATCGCGGTGGACGCGCCGCCTATCTCCTGGTTCGCCACCGCCCCGGCGGTCGAGGAAGGCGGGCTGAGCGCCGACGACCTCCAGGGGATCATGATCGCCGTGGCCCCGGTCGTGGGCGGTCCCCGGGTGATGGCGGCCGGGGGGCACATCCTCAAGGCCCTCGGCTTCGCGATTGCCGTGGCTGAAGCCGAGCTGGACGACGAGCTGGACGAGCTGGACGACGAGCAGTAACCGCCGCCCGGCGCTGGCGACGGGCCGCGCTCGCTGACGCCCGGTCACCGCGGGAGCCGATGACGCCCGCGGTGACCGGTCTGCGTGAGGTTCCGAACGAAAGAAGGTAGACGGATGGCCACAACACAATCCGCAGGACGGGTCGCGTACCTGAGCCTGGACGAACGCCGGGCCAAGGGCAGTCAGGCGGCCGACCATACGCCTCCGTCGAGCCACTTCGGGTGGCAGCCGGCCGAGGACCGCCCCGATCCCGTCGCGCTGCTCGAGGAGCAGAATCTGACCCGCGAACCGGACCTGGTCCCCGTCCGGCACGGCCGGATGATGGTCTCGCCGTTCACCTTCTACCGGGGCGCGGCCAGGATCATGGCCGCGGACCTGAAGGACACGCCGGTAGCCGGGCTGGACGCCCAGCTGTGCGGGGATGCGCACCTGTCCAACTTCGGCATGTTCGCCTCCCCGGAGCGGGAGCTGGTGTTCGACCTGAACGACTTCGACGAGACGCTGCCCGGGCCGTTCGAGTTCGACGTGAAGCGGATGGCGGCCAGCTTCTTGATCGCCGGGCGGAACAACGGGTTCTCCAAGTCCGAAGCCCGCGACGCGGCGCTGGCGTCGGTGATGTCCTACCGGGAGTCGATGGCGGACTTCGCGCAGATGCCGACGATGGGGATCTGGTACGCGCACTTCGAAGAGGATCGGTTCAGGGCGATCATCCGCGATGCGGTGGCCGAAGTCGCGCCGGCAGGCAAGGACAAGCCGACCGGGGTGAAGGACAAGAAGGCGAAGGGCGAGAAGCCGGGCAAGAAGGCGAAGGCGGCGACGAAGAAGGGGCAGAAGCAGGCCAAGCAGGCGGAGGTCGTCAAGGAGGCGGCCCGGCGAGCAGAGAAGAATCTGGAAAAGGCGCACACCCGTGACAGCCTGCAGGCGCTGTCCAAGCTGGCCGAGTTCGTGGACGGGCAGTACCGGATCGTGAGCCAGCCGCCGGTCATCGTCCCGGCCCGGGACCTGGCCGCCACCTACGGGCTGTCCCCGGACGACGTCATGCCGGTGCTGCACGACCAGTTCCACGCCTACCGGGCCACCCTGCAAGATGACCGGCGCCGCCTGCTTGAGCGGTTCGAGATCGTGGACGCGGCACGCAAGGTCGTCGGGGTGGGCAGCGTCGGGACCCGGGCGTTCATCATCTTGCTGCAGGGGCGCGACACGCAGGATCCGCTGTTCTTGCAGGTCAAGGAGGCGACGTCCTCGGTGCTCGAGGCATACCTGCCCAAGAGCCGCTACCGGCAGCACGGCGCTCGGGTGGTGCAGGGACAGCGGATGATGCAGGCCGCCAGCGACATCTTCCTGGGCTGGACCAAGGGAATCGACGTGACCCGCAACTTCTACTGGCGCCAGCTGCGCGACATGAAGGGCTCGGCCGTGGTCGACGCGATGGCGCCGGTCACGCTCAGGTACTACGCGCAGATCTGCGGGTGGACGCTGGCCCGGGCGCACGCCCGGTCCGGTGACCCGGTGGCCATGGCCGCATACCTTGGCCGCGACGACGCGTTCGACCGGTCGATGGTCGACTTCTCCGAACGCTACGCCGACCAGAACGAGAAGGACTACGAGGAGTTCGTGGGGGCGGTCAAGTCCGGGCGTCTCGAAGCGGTCGAGGGCGTCTGAAGGTCCGGGGCGTCTGAAACCGAACCTTTACCAAGGGCGCACGGCGGCGCTCAGCCGGCCGCCCCTCGCCGATCCCGTGCGCCTGCGCATGCTCGTGCAAGGGCCTGCTCGTCTTCGTGGGTAGCCGTTGGCCCGCAAGGTCACGGTGGCACCGGTGGGCGGCTTTGGCCTCGTCCGCGGCGAACCGCATCTTCACGCAGACCGCACCGGTGGGAAGGGCTTGCGTGGAGGCCTGCTCGCACCGGAGTCTCAGACCGCCCTTGGAGCGAATACGGTTGACGCCACCCAAATGGATGACACATACTTTTGATAGTAACCTTCATTTAGGTGTGACTGCCGAAAGGGTGTTAGTGCCATGGCGGACAGCTCGGCTCGGAAGTGGTGGGCGCTGGTCGCGATCGCGGCGAGCGTGCTCGTGGTCGGTCTCGACCTGACCGTGCTGACCCTGGCGCTGCCCACGATCGCGAGGGACCTGCACGCCTCGACCAGCGACCTGCAGTGGATCACGGCCGCCTACAGCCTGGTGCTCGCGGCCGCGATGCTGCCCGCGGGCATGCTCGGTGACCGGCTCGGCCGGAAAAAGGTGCTGCTCGCCGCGCTGGTCCTGTTCGGCGCGGCCTCGGCGGCCTGCGCGTACGCGACCAGCACCGGTGAGCTGATCGCCGCCCGGGCGCTGCTCGGCGTGGGCGCCGCGGCCATCTTCCCGCTGTCGCTGTCGGTGATCCCGGTGCTGTTCGCGCCGGAAGAGCGGCAGAAGGCCATCGCGCTGATGGCGTCGGCCACCTTCATCAGCTTCCCGATCGGCCCGATCGTGGGCGGCTACCTGCTCGACCACTTCTGGTGGGGCTCGGTCTTCCTGATCAACGTGCCGGTGGTGGTGCTGGCCCTGGTCGCCGTGACCATCCTGCTGCCCGAGTCGCGCAGCGAGCAGCGGCTGAGCGTGGACATCGTGGGCGTGATCTTGTCCAGCGCGGGCCTGGCCGGGCTGACCTACGGGTTCATCAGGGCGGGCCAGGACGGCTGGACCGACACCTTGGCGCTGACCGCCATCGCGGCCGGGGCCGTGGTGCTCGCCGTCCTGGTGGCCTGGGAGCGCTGGCTGACCGGACGCGACACGAGTGTCCGCCCGCTGATCGAACTCGGGCTGTTCCGGTCGGCCGGCTTCACCTGGGGCACCATCTTGACCACGCTGGTCTCGTTCGCGATGTTCGGGCTGTTCTTCGCGATGCCGCAGTACTTCCAGGAGGTCCGGGGCGTGGACGCCCTGGGCAGCGGGCTGCGGCTGCTGCCCCTGATCTGCGGCATGGTGATCGGCATGATCAGCAGCACCAGGCTGGCCTCGCCCCGCGAGGCCGCGGACGGCTCGGTGACCGCCCCGCGGGCCAGCGCGAAGGCCCTGGTCGCGATGGGGTTCGTGATCATGGCGGCCGGCCTGGCGCTGGGCGCGACGACCAAGACGGGCAGCAGCACGGCATTCGCCGCCGCCTGGTTCGCCGTGGCCGGGCTCGGCCTCGGGCTCGCCATGCCGCAGGCCATGAACGCGGCCCTGTCGGCCCTGTCCGCCGAGCGCAGCGGCTCGGGCTCGGCGCTGATCTCGGCCATGCGCCAGGTCGGCGCCACCGTCGGGGTGGCCGTCCTGGGCACCATACTCGGCTCGGTGTACGCCAGCCACGTAGACGTCACCGGCCTGCCCGCGGCGGCCGCCGCGGGCACCAAGAGCAGCGTGGTGGGGGGCGTGGCGGTCGCGCACGCCACGGGCTCTGCGGCGCTGCTCGACTCGGTACGGGCGGCCTTCGTCCAGGGCATGGACACCATGCTGTGGGTCTGCGGCGGCATCGCGCTGGCCAGCGCGATCCTCGCGCTCATCTTCCTGCCGCGCCGTCCCGACGGGATGACGGGGGCTCCTCGGGTCGGCGCGGCAGGTGAAATCGGCTCGGAGCGGGCACAATTGGGGGTGTGACGGGCATGCTCGACACCAACCGGGACCCGCAGTATGACGAGGGGGGAAGACCCCCGCTCCCCCCCGCGCAGTCCGGCTTGCGGGAGCGGAAGAAGGCCAGGACGCGTGCTTCCATCAGAGAGCACGCGCTCCGGCTGTTCCGCGAGCAGGGCTACCAGGCCACCACCGTGGAGCAGATCGCGGCGGCGGCCGAGGTCTCCCCCAGCACGTTCTTCCGTTACTTCCCCACCAAGGAGGACGTGGTTCTGCAGGACGACATGGACACCCGGATGGTCGAGGCGCTCGAGCGGCAGCCCGCCGGGCTCAGCCCGCTCAGCGCGGCCCGCGCGGCCGTGCGGGAGGTGTTCACGTCTTACAGCCCGTCCGACATAGAGGTGATTACTCAGACCACCGCGCTCACCTTGACCGTCCCCGAGATCCGGGCCCGGGCGTTGGACGAGTTCGCCCGGACGATCAACGTGATCGGCGAGGCGGTGGCCAAGCGCGCGGGGCGCCCCTCGGACGACCTGGAGGTCCGGGTGATGGCCGGCGCGATCATGGGTGTGATCATGGCGATCACCATGCCGTGGGAAGGCTGGACCGACCGGCCGACGCTGGAGGACACATTCCTGCGCATCGAGAAAGGGCTCGCCCTGCTGGAGGCCGGCCTGCCGCTGTGAATCCGTCGGGCGGCGGCGAGGTTGGCTATCCGGCTGATCCGCCGGTCGCGAGGCGCATCAGGTCGGTATCGAGGTCGATAGAAAGCTCGGTTCCGCCCGCGCTGCCGTACTCGTGCTGGTAGCTCGCCCAGGACTCCTTCTTGACCGCCCGGGCAAAACCGCTCTCCATGAGGAGCACGAGTTCGAGAGCGGCCCGGTCGATGCGCTGGGCCAGAGCCGGGTCGCTCCAGTCTTCGGGGGCGGCGAACAGGGAGGTCGGCACGGTCATGGTGCGCAGGTAGGCGAACAGGGGGCGCATCTGGTCGTCCGCGACCAGGGCGTGCCTGGCGGTTCCGGCCGTCGCGGCGAGCACCACGGGCTTGGCGATGAGCAGATCGTTGTCCAGGACGTGGAAGAACGAGGTGAACAGGCCGCTGGGGCCCGCCTTGTAGACCGGGGCAGCGGCGATGATACCGTCGGCCTCGCCGAGGCCCGTGACCGCCTGCTGCAGCTTCGGCGTGATCAGCTGGGAGACCAGCGCGGTGGAGATGTCGGCGGAGATCTCGCGCAGGTCGATGACGCTGACCGTCACCGTGTTCCCGTGCCTGGCCGCCAGGGCCGCGACGCGCTCGGCGGCGCGGTCGGCCAGCAGCCTGGTCGCCGACGGGTCGCCGGTTCCGGCGCTGACCACCACGAGCCTGAATGGCCCGGCTTCGGCAGGTGTATTCATGAGGGCAGGTCCCCGTTCTTGTCGTGAGCGGCCAGCTTCAGGCAGATCGCTGCCAGCTGGCCGAGTTCGGTCGCGGTAAGCCCGGCGGTCATGGCGCGGGCCACGCTGCGGGCGTGGCGGCGCCCGATCTGGCGCTGCCGGGCCCGGCCCGCGGCGGTGAGCGACAACCGGACGCCGCGCCCGTCGGCGGGATCGGAGCAGCGCTCGATCAGGCCGCGCTCGGTCAGCCGGTCCCCCAGACGGGACAGGGCCGGCTGGCTGAGCAGCACGTGGCGGTTCAGCTCGCTCATGCGCACGGGTTCGCGGCACTTGGACAGCGTGTACAGCACGTCGTACTCCCGCATGGAGACGTCGCCCCAGATGTCCTCGGCGGCGAACTCCTTCATCAGCACGGCGTGCGCGGACAGCAGCGCCTCCCACGCGTCGTTGGCCAGATGCGGTCGGCCGGGCATCACAGCTCCGGGTACTCGGCGGCGAACTCCGGCTCCGTGTCCTGGTAGGGAGACAGGCCCGTGACGTTGTCGCCGCGGTTGGCGTTCGGGCGCGGCTGGCGCGGAGCCAGGTCACCGTACTTCGCCCTGACCAGGCTGGCGTGGGTGGGAGCGTCGGGCGTGTCCGGGTCGCGCCGAGCCGCCATTTCCTTGCGCAGCACCGGCACGACCTCCTCGCCGAGCAGGTCAAGCTGATCAAGCACCGTCTTGCTCGGCAGGCCGGCGTGATCCATCAGGAACAGCTGGCGCTGATAGTCGCCGAAATGCTCGCGGAAGGTCAGGGTCTTGTCGATGACCTCTTGCGGGCTGCCGACCGACAGCGGCGTGAGGCTCATGAAGTCCTCCATCGACGGCCCGTGCCCGTAGACCGGCGCCTCGTTGAAGTAGGGACGGAACTCCCGCTTGGCGTCCTGCGATCGCCGTGCGATGTAGGCCTGACCGCCCAGGCCCACGATGGCCTGCTGCTGCGTGCCGTGACCATAGTGGGCGTAACGCTGCCGGTAGAACCGGATCAGGCGCATGTAGTGCTCCTTGGGCCAGAAGATGTTGTTGGCGAAGAAGCCGTCCCCGTAGTACGCGGCCTGCTCGGCGATCTCGGGCGTGCGGATCGACCCGTGCCACACGAACGGCGGCACGTCGTCCAGGGGCCGCGGGATCGACGTGAAGCCCTGGAGGGGTGTGCGGTACTTCCCCTTCCAGTCCACGACGTCCTCGCGCCACAGCCGGTGCAACAGGTTGTAGTTCTCCAGCGCCAGCGGAAGGCCCTGCCGGATGTCCTGGCCGAACCACGGATAGACCGGGGCCGTGTTACCGCGGCCGAGCATCAGGTCCATCCGCCCCTTCGACAGGTGCTGCAGCATCGCGTACTCCTCCGCGATGCGCACTGGGTCGTTCGTCGTGATCAGCGTGGTCGCCGTGGACACGATCAGCTTGTTCGTGGTCGCCGCGATGAACGCCAGCAGCGTCGTCGGCGCGGACGAGAAGAACGGAGGGTTGTGGTGCTCTCCGATCGCGAACACGTCAAGCCCGACTTCCTCCGTCTTCTGCGCGATCCGCACGATCGCGTCGATCCGCTCCGCCTCGCTCGGTGTTTCCCCGGACACCGGATCCCGGGTGATGTCACTGACCGAGAAGATCCCGAATTGCATGTCTCGCCCTTCGCGCCCTGGTATATGCGTTTGCATGTACTTAAGCAGCGCGGGCCGCCGGACTATTCCGGCGCTGACGTGCGACGTGGACCGCGGGCCCGGCGCGGGGCTAGTCGAGTCGGTCGCGGTCGGCCCATTCCAGCAGGGTGTCCAGCGGGTAGGCGGAGTCGTCTATGCCCCGGTGCAGGTCGCCGAGCTCGGCGAAGCGCGCGGGCACGGTGGCGATGGTGAACTGGCCCGGGTCGACCTCGTCGATCTCATCCCAGGTGATGGGGGTGGATACGGTCGCCTCGGGCACGCCGCGCACTGAGTAGGCGCTGGCGATGGTGTGGTCGCGGGCGTTCTGGTTGTAATCGACGAACAGCATGGCGGGGTCACGGTCCTTGCGCCACCAGGTGGTCGTGACGTGATCCGGCGCGCGGCGCTCGACTTCGCGGGCGAAGGCGTACGCGGCCCGCCGCAGATCGGAAAAGCCCCACCGCGGCTCGATCCGGACGTAGATGTGCAGGCCGTTGCCGCCCGAGGTCTTGGGCCATCCGGTAGCGCCGATCTCGCCGAGTATCTCGTGCACGATGTGGGCGACCCGGCGCACGGTGGCGAACGGGCAGCGCGGCATGGGATCCAGGTCGATGCGCCACTCGTCGGGCCGTTCGGTATCGGCCCGCCGCGAGTTCCAGGGATGGAACTCCACGGTGGACATCTGCACCGCCCAGATCACGTGGGCCAGTTCGGTCACGCACAGCTCATCGGCGTGCCGGCCGTAGCGGGGGAAGTGCACCCGCACCGTCTGCAGCCACGGCGGCGCACCGGACGGAACCCGCTTCTGATGAACCTTCTGCCCGGCGACCCCGGACGGGAACCGGTGCAGCATGCACGGCCGCTCACGCAGCGCGCGCACGATGCCGTCGCCGACCGACAGGTAGTAGCGGATCAGGTCGAGCTTGGTCTCCCCACCAGCCGGGAAGTACACCCGGCCAGGATTGGAGATCCGCACCGACCGGTTGCCGACCTGGAGTTCCACCTCATCTGCGGCCATGGGAGAAAGCTAACCCGCAGACGGGAGGGCTCGCCTGTCTCACGGGCTTACAGGGTTCGGTAGGTCACGGCACCGTGTAGGCCACAAGCTGCGGCGAGCCGCCCTTGGCCCGTACAGGTTGGGGCCGCCCGCTGGGATAAGGATCGTGTTGCCGGCGATGGCGATCGGCGCGTTGGTGGACGTTGGCAGCTGGTGCTCGTAGACGATGGCGCCGGTGTTGCGTTGAGGGCGACAAGCGGGCCTGTGTGTACTTAGATCGGCTGGCGCAGCCGCTCCCATCTGCAAGCCGAAGCATGTGATCAGCGGTGTGTCGATGGCTGGCTTCGGAGATGTTCAGCGGTGCCGGGCACGGTGGATGGCATCGTGCCAGGATGGGTGGGCCGCATGCCTTCTGACCTTGAGCACTCGTCTGGGCCTGCTGAGCAGGCGATGCCATCGTGTGCCTGGTCTTGCACTACCTGGAGGACTGGAAGGCACCTCTGGCCGAACTGCGGCGGGTACTGGCGCCCGGCGGCCGGCTCATCGTGGCCGTCAACCACCCCTTCGGTTACAAGCTGCAGTATCCCGATGCTGACTACTTCGCGCCCCGCGAGTACTCCGAGGAATACACCTTCAGCGGCCAGAACGCCGTGCTGACCTATTGGCACCGTCCGTTGCACGCGATCACCGATGCCTTCACCGAGGCAGGTTTCCGGATAGCCGTCATCAGCGAACCGCCCACCGCGCCAGGCGCCCGTGAGCGTTTCCCCGAGGTCTTGGCCGAGGTGTTCAGGGACCCTTCAGGGACGACCGTCCTGTGCTTCCTGTTCTTCGTCCTCGAGGCTGCCTGGTGCGACAGCGGGCGACAACCGGGCGAACGTAGGCTGATACGGCTCTAGATGAGCCAGCTCGGCTAGAGCGGGTAGACGGTGGGCCCGGTGGCGTAGGTGCGGCCGGACGGGGTCCGCCAGACCAGAACGCCGGGTTCGGGCTGCTCGAGCCACCACCCCTCAGCTTGCTTACATCTATGGTGATGCCTGCACAACGGCGCGAGATTACAGGGACAGGTGAGTCCGTCGTGGTGCCAGGGGGTGGTGTGGTCCAGGTCGCACCGGGCGGCGGTCCGGCCGCAGCCCGGCGCGGTACATCGGGCGTTGCGGGCGCCGACCAGGTGTCGCAGCCTCCGGCCGGGCCGGTAGCGGCGCTCGGCCTGGCCGTGGCCGCAGGGGCCGCGGATGACCGGGCGCAGGACCGGCTGCAGCGCCCGCAGCACCTCGGCCGCCTGCGGGCCCGCGGCCCAGCGGAGCTGGCCCGCCGCGCAGCCGTGGGCGGCGGCGGTGCCGTCGGGGTGCAGCACGGTCAGGCACCAGCGGGTGTCCGGGTGCCGGGCCGCGGCGGTGACCAGGTCGCGGGTGTCCTGCGTGTCGAGCAGCCCGAACCCGCCGACCTCGCCGGGCGGCGCGGGATCTCCTGGCAGGGCATCCAGCGGCACGGTGATGTTGACCAGCGCTGCCACGGCTGGACCGCCCGCGTCGCCGGGGGCACGGGGGCCACTTGGTCCGCCGGAACCGCCGGAGCCGCTCGGGTGGGTGGGGCCGCCGGGACCGGAGCCGCCGGGACCGGAGCCGCCGGGGCCGGAGCCGCCGGAATCGCTCGGGTTGCCGGGGCTGTCTGGGCCGGGGCTGGGGCCGTCGTCTGGCGGGCCGGGGGCGTCGCCATGGCCGGCTGGGGCCGCGTCGCCGGCTGCATCCGGGGCGGCGGAGGTGAGGCGGGTGTCGCGTTCTTGGAGCAGGTCCAGGTAGGCCCGCACGCGCAGTTCGCGCAGGGTGCCGGGCTGGCCGGCGGCGCGCAGGTCCAGCGCCCGCTGGTCCACGTGCTGCCAGGACGCGAGCACCTCATCGGGGGGCAGCTCGCGGGCCACCAGGCCGGCGTTGCCGGAGTCCTCCCGGAACCGGCGGACGTGGGCGTCGCGGCGGGCGGCTTCCTTGCGCTTGCGGGCGGCCTCGGGGTCCAGCTTGAGCACCAGCCGGTGCGCGTAGGCGCGCAGCTGCCCGAACGTCTTGGACGCGGCCGCCCCGGCCAGCACCTCGTCGGCCTCGGCGGCCTGGTCCGGGGACAAGATGCTGGTCTCGTCCTCGATGATCCGCGCGTGCACCGGGTGGATGGTCCCGGCGGCCAGCGCGGCGAAGGTCCGCGGCAGCCGGGCCGCGACGGCACACGCGTAGTCGATCTGCCCGGCAGCGGACTGCCAGGTCAGCCGCAACTCCGCGGCCAGCTCGTCGGCGGCGAACTCGCACCCGGGCCCGGGGCCGTCGCGGCCGGCCCGGCGGGCGGCGAACTCGGCCAGGGCGGCCAGCTGGGTCCAGGCCACCCGGGACTCCAGCCGCCGGGCGGCCGCGATGACGCCGACCAGCTGGTCATCAGACAGCGCGGCCAGCCCGTCTCCCTGATCGCCGGCCAAGGCGTGCACCACCGAGGCCAGCAGCGGGCCGGGCGGCATCGCATCGGACTGGCCGTGCTGGGCGAACCGGGCCACATCCAGGTCCTCAGCGGGCAGGCACACGAACAGGCCCTGCCCCGCGCCGGCGGGAGGCGACAGCGCGGGGCAGTCCGGCTCCCCGGCGTCCGGGCTGGCGTCCGGGCTGGCGTCCGGGCTGGCGCCCGGCCCCGCGTCCGGGCCGTCCTCCGCGGCCGGGGACGGTACGGAACCATCGGGCTCCCCGGCGTCCGGGCTGGCGTCCGCGGCCGGGGCCGGTACGGAACCATCGGGCTCCTCGCCGTCGGCACCGGGGCTGGGGAACGGGTCCTGGGGCACGCACCACCGTCCGTTAGGAAGAAATTGGGGAGAATCTCATGCGAACATCATAGCATATTAACACTGCTAGAGCAGTATATTAGCGAAAATTTGTTTGAGAAATTTGGAAAGACGCGGATGCGCCCCCTAACGTGCCGCTCACGCGGCGCAAGCGGCATAATGGGGCCTGGGTACCAGGGCGAGCCGGGAAGTCTGGTCGGCATTCATTCAGCTCGGGAGCTCGGGAGCCGGCCATGTTCCGCCGCGGAATGTCATCGGCGCTAGCCTCGCACTGGCGCCGCGAGGTGCTGCGCACCAGTTTGTGGTTCGTGCCATCGATCCTGGTCGTGGCCGCGATCGGGCTGTTCATCGGCACGCTGGCCGCCGACCGGGCCGCCTACCGCGGCGAGTTCGTCCTGCCGGGCTGGGTGATCAGCGGCAGCGCGGACGCGGCGCGGCAGATCCTGACCACCATCGCGGCCGCCATCATCACCGTGGTCGGGGTGGTGTTCTCCATCATCCTGGTCACCCTGACCCTGGCCTCGACCCAGTTCGGGCCGCGGATGCTGCGGAACTTCATCCGGGACCGCGGCACGCAGGTGACGCTGGGCACGTTCGTGGCGACGTTCGTCTACTCGGTGCTGGTGCTGGCCTCGATCGGGACCGGATCGCACGGCGACTTCGTGCCGCACATCAGCGTGACCGTGACGCTCGGCCTGACCGTGGTCGACCTGGCCGTGCTCATCTACTTCATCCACCACACGGCCATTTCCATCCAGTTGCCGCAGGTGATCGCCAGCATCGCCGCGGACCTGGCCGAGGCGATCAAGGAGCAGGGCAGCGCGGACAACCAGCCGGAGCAGGAACGCGGCCCGTCCTCGGCCGAACTGCTGAACCGCGCCGAGGCAGGCGGCGGCGTCCTGCTCGCGCCGGAGAGCGGGTACCTGCAGTTCATCAAGCACCAGAACCTGGTCAGGCTGGCGACCAAGGCCAACGCGGTGATCAGCCTGGAGTACCGGCCGGGTCACTTCATCGTGACCGGGCACCGGTACGCCACGGTCTGGCCGCCGGAGGCGGCACCGCTGATCCGGCAGGCGCTGGGCCGGGCGCACATCATCGGCCCGTACCGGACGCTGACCCAGGACGTGTCGTTCGGCATCGACCAGCTGGTGGAGATCGGCATCCGCGCGCTCTCCGCCGCGGTCAACGACACGTTCACGGCGCTGACCTGCATCGACTGGCTCGGCGAGAACCTGTGCAAGATCGTCAGCCGGTGGCATCCGGCGTGGGTGCACCGGGACGCCGAGGGCTACATCCGGGTCATCACGGCCGAGCCCGGCTACGACCGGCTGGTACAGCGCTCGTTCGAGAAGATCCGGCAGTCCAGCATGGGCATGCCGGCGGTGATGATCCGCGAGCTGGAGGCGCTGGCCAGGATCATGACCGAGACGACCACCGACGGGCAGCGCCGGGTGCTGCTCGAGCAGGCGGCCATGATCGACCGGGCCAGCGAGCGGTCGGTACCCGAGGCCGCCGACCGGGCCGATATCCGGCGGCGCTACGAGGCCATCTTGACCATGGAGTCGCGGCTGACCGCCAGCGGGCGGAAGGCGTAATCCGGTCGTGCATGACGCGAAACTTCTCATGGCACCGTGTCGGAAACGGCACCGCCCCGTTCGTGGAACTGGTGCAGGGATGCCATCGTGGCATCACTTAGGGGATCATGGAGGCAACCATGAAGTACGTCATCCTGCTCATGAACACCGAGGCCGCTCAGAGCATGTCCGAGGCCGAAGGCCAGGCGTGGTACGCGGAGATCGGCGGCTGGTACGAGAAGGGCGGCGGCGGGTCGGGCAAGCTCGCCGAGACCGGCTACCAGCTCGCGCCGCCGGACCAGGCCAAGACGGTCCGCGCCAGCGGCGTGACCGACGGCCCGTTCATCGAGACCAAGGAGGCGCTCGGCGGCTACTCGGTGCTCGAGACCGACACCATCGAGGAGGCCGTGGAGATCGCCAGGACCTGGCCCGGCGTGGACCGCGGCTGGATGACCGTCGAGGTCCGGCCCGTGGTAGAGATGTAGCCCTTAGAACGACAGGCGGCGGGCGATCAGCTCGCGCTCGGCCGGGTTCCCGGCCAGCGCGAGCGCTCGCTCGCTGGCCGCGCGGGCCTCGTCGTCACGGCCGAGCCCGGTCAGCAGGCCGGCCCGCAGCGCGTGATAGAGCCGGTATCCGTCCAGCTCGGCCGCGAGCGGCGTGATCTCGGCCAGCGCGGCCTCGGGACCCTCGGTGTAACGGGTAGCGACGGCCCGGTTCAGCAGCACCACCGGCGACGGGGTCAGGACCTGCAGCCGGCCGTACAGCAGCCGGATCTGGCGCCAGTCCGTGTGCTCATAGTCCGACGCCTCCGCGTGCAACGCGGCGATGGCCGCCTGGACCTGGTAGGGCCCGGGCCTGCGCATCGCGAGCGCCCGGTCGAGCAGGCGGGTGGCCTCGGCAATCAGCGGCCGGTTCCATTTAGTCCGGTCCTGGTCCGCGAGCCGCACCAGCCGTCCCCACCCGTCGAACCGGGTCGCGGCCCGGGACTCATGCAGCAGCATCAGCGCCAGCAGCCCGAGGACCTCGGGCTCGCGCGGCATCAGCCGGTGTAGCAGCCTGGCCAGCGCCACGGCCTGGGCCGCGAGGTCACGCCGCGCGGGCTGGCGGCCGGCGCTGGCCAGGTAGCCCTCGTTGAAGACCAGGTAGACCACGGCCAGCACCTCGGCGAGATTGCTATCCAGGTGATCAGGATCGGGAACGCGCAGGTCGGCGTGGGCGGCGCGCAGGGCCTTGCGGGCCCGCAGCAGCCGCTGCGTCATGGCGGACTGGCTGACCAGGAACGCGGCGGCGATCTCCTGGGTACTGAGGCCGCACACGGCGCGGAGCGTAAGCGCGATCTGCGATTCGCGGGGCAGCGCGGGATGGCAGCAGGCGAAGATCATCCCGAGCAGTTCGTCGTCGGCGTCCTCCGTGGGCTGGAAGGTGTCGGTGGTCGTCGCCGCGAGCAGGGCGAGCTTGGCCTGCCCGGCCCGGGCCCGGCGGAGCCGGTCGATCGCCTTGCGGCGCGCCGTAGTGGCCAGCCAGCCGCCGCGGTTGGGCGGGATCTCGCCGTCCCGCCAGTGCTCGATGGCCTCGATGAACGCATCCTGCACCGCGTCGGCGGCCAGCCCCACATCGCCGATCCGCGCGGCCAGCGCGGCGGTGATCCGCGCCGCCTCGGTGCGGTAGACCCGCTCGAGCTGAGCCGCGTCCAACGTCGGACTGGTCTTTTCTTCGCCTCAGGCGCCCGAGAACCTGGGCGGCCGCTTCTCGGCGAACGCCGCGATCCCTTCGGCGAAGTCGCCTGAGGCGGCCATCTCCCGCTGGATCCCCGCCTCGAACTCGAGCTGGTCGTCCATCCGCTCGTACAGCCACCGGTTCAGCTGCCGCTTGGTGCCCGCGTAGGACTGAGTGGCCCCGGTGGCCAGCCGGTCCAGCAGCGCCCGGGTCTGCGCCGGGAATTCCTCGTCGGGCCAGACCCGGTTGATCAGGCCCCAGTGCAGCGCGGTCTGCGCGTCGAGCCGCTCCCCCAGCATGGCCAGCTCCGCGGCCCTGGTGAAGCCCACCCGGGCCGGCACGAACAGCGACGAGCCGCCGTCCGGGACCAGCCCGATGTTGACGAACGCGAGCTGGAAGAACGCCGACTCGGCTGCCACGACCAAATCACAGGCCAGCGCGAGGGACAGCCCGATCCCGGCCGCCGGGCCGTTGACCGCGGCCACCACGGGCTTGGGCATCAGCCGCAGGCCCCGGATTATGGGGTGATACCGCTCGGTCAGCCTCTCGTAGACGTCGATCGTCCCGCCCTGGGCCCGCTCGGCGGCCTCCTTCAGGTCGGCGCCGCTGGAGAACGCCCGCCCGGCGCCAGTGACGACCACGGCCCGGATCCCGGGATCCTCGGTCACCTCGGTTATCGCCGCGAGCAGGTCAAGGGAGAACTGATTGCTCCAGGCATTGAGGCTCTTGGGACGATTCAGCTCCAGGGTGACCCCCGCGTCCCTGCGGTACAGGTTGACCGTCTCATACTGGCGGTACAGCTCATCGTCGCTCACGCCGGTCATGCTATCGCGGGGGTTCCGGGAGGCTCCAAGGGTCGTCCACCCGGGCCAGCGCAGCGGGCAGGCGTCTATCGGGATTCGGGAGAGCAGCAGTGCCAGCCAAGGACAAGGATCAAACCAGGAAGCAGCCCCGGCCGGTCAGCGGCCCGCAGAAGCTGCCGCGGCGGGTCTACAAGACCGAGCTTTCCCGGCTGCAGGGCGAGCTGGTCAAGGTACAGGAGTGGATGCGCTCGACGGGCGCAAGGATCGTGGTCATCTTCGAGGGCCGTGACGCGGCCGGGAAGGGCGGCACGATCAAGCGGGTGGCCGAGTTTCTCAACCCCCGGGTGGCCCGGATCGCGGCCCTGCCCGCGCCGACCGAGCGGGAGCGCACGCAGTGGTACTTCCAGCGCTACGTCGACCACCTGCCGGCCGCGGGCGAGCTGGTGCTGTTCGACCGCAGCTGGTACAACCGGGCCGGCGTGGAGCACGTCATGGGGTTCTGCACCCAGCAGGAGTACAGCCGGTTCCTGCACCAGTGCCCGATCTTCGAGCGGCTGCTGGTCGAGGACGGCATCCTGCTGCGCAAGTACTGGTTCTCGGTCAGCGACGCCGAGCAGGAGCGCCGCTTCCGTGACCGGCTCGAGGATCCCATGCGGAGCTGGAAGCTGTCCCCGATGGACCTGGAGTCGATCACCAGGTGGGAGGACTACTCGCGGGCCAAGGACGAGATGTTCGTGCACACCGACATCCCGGAGGCACCCTGGCACGTGCTGGAGAGCGACGACAAGCGAAGCGCCCGGATCAACATGATCTCCCACCTGGTCAGCAGCATCCCCTACGCCGATGTCAAGCCGCCGTCGGTGAAGTTCCCGGGCCGCCCGCCGTCGCGGGGCTATGTTCGCACGCCGCGGAACATGCAGGCCTATGTCCCGGACCGCGCGGCCGAGCTGATGGCCCCGAACTCAGGTTAGCCGGGGCAGGGGAGGCGGCCGGGGGCTCGCCGGACGGACATGAAACTATGCCGTGGGTAGCTACGACGCGAGGAGGCGGCATGGCTGGCACACCTGCGCCCGAGCGGAAAGCGTGGCAGGCGCTCAGGCGGCACCACGCCGAGATCGCCGGAGTGCACCTGCGGGAGCTGTTCGCCGACGATCCGGGCCGCGGCGAGCGGATGTGCGCGGAGGCGGCCGGACTGTACCTGGACTATTCGAAGAACCGGGTCACCGACGAGACCATGCGCCTGCTGGTCGAGCTGGCTCACGAGTCGGGCGTGCCGGAGCGGCGCGATGCGATGTTCCGCGGCGAGCACATCAACGTGTCAGAAGACCGGGCCGTCCTGCACATCGCGCTGCGGATGCCGCGGACCGCGTCGCTGGTGGTGGACGGGATCGACGTGGTGCGTCAGGTCCACTTCGTGCTGGACCAGATGGCCGGCCTCGCGGACCGGATCAGGTCCGGGGCATGGAAGGGCCACACCGGCCGACCGATCAAGAACGTGGTGAACATCGGGATCGGCGGCTCCGACCTGGGCCCGGTCATGGCCTACGAGGCACTGCGCCACTACACGACGCGGGACCTGGTGTTCCGGTTCGTGTCCAACGTCGACTCGACCGACTTCGTCGAGGCCACCAGGGACCTGCGCGCCGACGAGACGCTGTTCATCATCTCGTCCAAGACGTTCGGCACGCTGGAGACGCTGACCAACGCCACCTCGGCGCGGGACTGGGTGGTGGCCGAGCTCGGCAGCGAAGCGGCGGTGGCCAAGCATTTCGTCGCGGTGTCCACCAACGCCGAGCGGGTCGCCGCGTTCGGCATCGACACCGCGAACATGTTCGGGTTCTGGGACTGGGTCGGCGGCCGGTACTCGATGGACTCGGCCATCGGCCTGTCCACCATGGTGGCGCTCGGGCCCGAGCGGTTCGGCGAGCTGCTGGCCGGATTCCATGAGATGGACGAGCACTTCCGCACCGCCCCGCCGGAGCACAACCTGCCGGTGCTGATGGGCCTGCTCGCGGTCTGGTACCGCGACTTCTTCGGTTTGGCGACCCATGGCGTCATGCCCTACGAGCAGTACCTGAAGCGGTTCCCCGCCTACCTCCAGCAGCTCACCATGGAATCCAACGGCAAGCACGTCACGCTGGCCGGGGACCGGGTCGAGTACGACACGGGCGCGGTCTACTGGGGCGAGCCGGGCACCAACGGCCAGCACAGCTTCTACCAGCTCATCCACCAGGGGACCACGCTCATCCCGGTCGACCTGATCGGCTTCGGCAAGGCGCTGAATCCGCTGCGCGACCATCACGACATCCTGTCCTCCAACGTCTTCGCGCAGGCCCAGGCGCTGGCGTTCGGCAAGACCGAGGCAGAGGTCCGGGCCGAGGGCACGCCCGAGCACGTGGTGCCGCATCGGGTGATGGAGGGCAACCGGCCTTCGAACGTGCTGCTGACGGAGATCCTGACGCCGCGGGTCCTCGGCGCGCTCGTCGCGCTGTACGAGCACAGTGTGTTCACCCAGGGAGCCATCTGGGACATCGACTCGTTCGACCAGTGGGGAGTCGAGCTCGGCAAGGTGCTCGCGGTACGGATCCTCCCCGAGCTGACCGGGACGACCGAACCGGAGCTTGACCACGACTCGTCCACCAATGCGCTCATCCGCCGGTACCGCGAGCTCAGGGCCCGCTGATGCCCATGGAGTGTTATTCAGAACCGGTCAGCGAGCACGGGCCCTTTGAGCCCGTGCGAGCGGCCGGTGCCCGCAAGGTACGGCGAGAACCTCAACATGAATCTGAATAACACGAACATTTGAATTGAGCACTGAAGGGACAGACCAGCCATGCCAACTGATAAGCCGATGCAGCTCGGGATGATCGGACTCGGCCGGATGGGCGCGAACCTCGTCCGCCGGCTGATGCGCGACGGCCACCGCTGCGTGGTCTACGACGTCAACCCGGACGCGGTCAAGGCGCTGGAGGGCGAGGGCGCGACAGGGGCGGAGAGCCTCCCGGACTTCGTGGCCAAGCTGGACAAGCCGCGGAACCTCTGGATCATGGTCCCGGCCGGCATCGTGGAGCAGACCCTGGGCCAGCTGCGCCCGCTGCTCGAGGCCGACGATGTGGTGATCGACGGCGGGAACTCCTACTACCGCGACGACATCACCAGGGCCAAGGACCTCAAGCGCGACGGCATCCACTACGTCGACTGCGGCACCAGCGGCGGCGTCTGGGGCCTGGAGCGGGGCTACTGCCTGATGATCGGCGGCGAGGAGCAGGTGGTACAGCGGCTGAACCCGCTGTTCCTGACCATCGCCCCGGGCAAGGGCACCGCCGAGCCGACGCCCGGGCTCAAGCCGGGAGGCACCGCGGAGCAGGGGTTCCTGCACTGCGGCCCGAACGGCGCCGGGCACTTCGTCAAGATGGTTCACAACGGGGTGGAGTACGGCATGATGGCCGCGATCGCCGAGGGCTTGTCGATCATCAAGCACGCCAACGTGGGCCTGCACGAGGCGCAATTCGACGCGGAGACCACCCCGCTGCGCAATCCCGAGGTCTACCAGTACACCATCGACGCCGGCGATGTGGCCGAGGTATGGCGGCGCGGCTCGGTGATCAGCTCCTGGCTGATCGATCTGACCGCCGCCGCGTTCGCCAAGTCCCCGGACCTGGACGACTTCAGCGGCCGGGTGTCCGATTCCGGCGAGGGCCGGTGGACGGTGCTGGCCGCGGTGGACGAGGGTGTGCCGGCCTCGGTCATCGCCGCTTCGCTGTACGAGCGGTTCGAGTCCAGGGACATGGGCTCGTTCACCGGGAAGATCCTGTCGGCGATGCGCTCGGAGTTCGGCGGGCACGCGGAAAAGAAGGCCTGATCCCGGTGGCCAAGGACGGATCCGGCTCGATGAGGCGGCCGGACAACCACGTCGTCGTGCTGTTCGGCGCTACCGGCGACCTGGCCAAGCGCAAGCTGCTGCCGGGATGGTGGCACCTGTACGTGGCGGGCCTGCTGCCCAAGGAATTCCGCCTCATCGGATCGGCACCGACCAAGTTGGCCATGACCGACGAGCAGTTCCGGGAGCACGCCCGGCAGTCATGCGCCGACTTCTGCATCACCAAGCCCAACGATCCGCTCTGGTCGGAATTCGTGACCAAGCTGTCGTTCGCGGCCGCCGATACGGATAACACCGGGGACCTGGTCGCCGCGGTCCAGCGGGCCGAGAAGGAAATCGGCGGCACGCCCGGGCGGCTGTACCACCTGGCCATACCGCCTGTCGCATTCACCTCGGTGGTCGGCATGCTCGGCGAGGCCGGCCTGGCCCAGGGCGCCCGGGTGATCATCGAGAAGCCGTTCGGCACCGACCTGGACTCGGCGCGCAAGCTGAACCAGGCGGTGCACGCGGTGTTCGACGAGTCGCAGATCTTCCGCATCGACCACTTCCTCGGTAAGGAGTCCGTCGACAACATCCTGGCCTTCCGGTTCGCCAACGGCCTGTTCGAGCCGGTCTGGAATCGCTCGCACATCCGGTACGTGCAGATCGATGTGCCGGAGACGCTGACGATCGAGGGGCGGGCCGCGTTCTACGACGCAACCGGCGCTTTCCGGGACATGGTGGTGACCCACTTGTTCCAGGTGCTCGCGTTCGTGGCCATGGAGCCGCCGGTGTCGCTGAGCGCACGGCCGCTGCGGGACGAGAAGTTCAAGGTATACCAGGCGCTGCGGTCGCTCGACGTGCGGCATGTGGTGCGCGGACAGTACGAGGGATACCGCTCCGAGCCGGGTGTCGCGGCCGATTCGCAGACCGAGACGATGGTCGCGGTGCGGGCGGAGGTGGACAACTGGCGCTGGTACGGAGTGCCGTTCTTCCTGCGTTCGGGCAAGGCCATGGCCGCCAGCCGGCAGGTGGTGACACTCGGCTTCCATGAGCCGCCGACCCGGATGTTCCACGTGCACCGCAAGGACATCCCGACCGGTCGCATGAACGAGATCGTGATGGATTTCGCCGATCCCGGCTCGATCACCACCGAATTCCTGGCCAAGGTCCCTGGCCCGGAGCTGAGCCTGGGGCACGCCACGATGACGTTCAGGTACGAGGACTCGTTCGTCTCGGCCAACGCGCTCGAGGGCTACGAGCACCTGATCCTGCAGGCCATGATCGGCGACCAGACCCTGTTCACCCGATCGGACTCGATCGAGCGGCTGTGGGAGATCTCCGAGCCGCTGCTGGAGAACCCGCCGCCGGTCGGGCCGTATGCCCGCGGCTCGTGGGGCCCGGAATCGGTCAACCGGCTGGTCGCGCCGCACCGCTGGCACCTGTCCGACCACTAGGCCCTCTTTGCGGGGTTAGATCGCGGCGTCGTCCAGCTCGCCGGTGCGCACCCGGATCACGCTGTCCAGCGGCGCGACCCAGATCTTGCCGTCGCCGATCGTCCCTGACCCCGTGCTCTTCACGATGGCCTGGATCACGCCGGGCGCGTCGTCGTCATGGACCACGAGGTCGAGGCGGGCCTTGGGCAGCAATGCCACCGGGTGCTCTGAGGTCCGCGGGTCCCGTCGCGCCGCTTGGATGGCGTGAGTGAGCTGACCGTACTGGCGGCCGAACCCGCGGACCTCGGTCACGGTCACCCCGCGCGCCGCGCTGTCGGCCAGGGCCGTGACCAGGTCGTCGAGCCGGTCTGGCCGCACTATCGCGGTGACAAGTTTCATCGTGTGCCGCCTTTCTGGATAACCGACATCTCCCAGGTTCGGCCGGGCGCGGGCCGTGCGACAGGGCCGAAGGTCGGCACCTGCGGTGCCGAACGTCCGAGCCGGAGAGCGGGAATCCGGCCGGCCGGACGTCTCGATGCGGCACGTGCGCACAATGGACCATGCCGTCCGTGGCGTTCGTGATCAACCGGACGCTGATCCGCGATCTGCCCGGCTTCCTGCGACGTTGTCAGGCGGCGGCCAGGGCCCACGGCTGGGAGCCGGCATTCGCCGAGACCAGCCCGGCGGAGGCGGGCCTGGGACTGGCCCGGCAGGCGGTAGCCGCCGGGGCCCGGCTGGTGTTCGCGGCGGGAGGCGACGGCACCGTGCGGGCCTGCGCGCAGGCCCTGTCCGACACCGGCGTACCGCTGGCCATCGTGCCGCTCGGCACGGCCAACCTGACCGCGCGGGCGCTGGGCATCCCGTCCCGAGCCGAGCGTGCGCTGGAGGCGGGGTTCGGTGGCCGGGACCGCCAGATCGATCTGGCCCGCGCGGGCGGAGACGGCATAGACGGGGACCGGCTCGACGGGAGCGGCGCCGGGGGGATCAGCTTCACCGCCATGGCCGGCATCGGCCTGGACGCGGCGGTGGTCGGCACGGCCCGCGCGCCGCACAAGCGCAGGCTCGGGTGGCTCGCCTACGCCGCGGCCGGCCTGACCCAGCTGGGGTGGACGCCGCGCGACTTCACCGTGCGGCTGGACGGCGGCGAGCCGGTGAGGCGGCGAGCGCGGTGCGTGGTGGTGGGCAACGTCGGCCTGCTGCCAGGGGGCTTTTGGCTGCTGCCCGAGGCCAGGTGCGATGACGGGCGGCTCGACGTGGGGATCCTCGCGCCCGCCGGGGCTCTGGGCTGGCCGCGCGTGGCGGGCCGGGTGCTGACCCGCAGCCGCCACCAGGACCGGGCGCTGGAACGGTTCCAGGCGCGGCAGGTGACGATCAGCGCCGGCGCCGACCTGCCCCGTCAGATCGACGGGGAGGTCATCGCGCCGGGGCGCACGCTGACCGTGTCGGTGTGTCCCGGCGCGCTGACCATACGGCAGCCCGGGTAACTTCGGCGGGCGCTATTGGGGCGCCAGGGGCGCTATTGGGGCGCCAGGGGCGCACGCACCGGGGACCGTTCGGAATCAAATGATTGAATGACCGTGTGCCGACGCACGGCGGTGACGGGGAGTACCAGGCCGGCCTGGGCACGGTGCTGCGGGAATGGGGGCGGATCGGCGTCACCGGGTTCGGCGGGCCGCCGGCCCACATCGCGCTGCTGCGCCGGCTGTGCGTGGACAGCCGGGGCTGGCTCGACGCGGCCGAGTTCGAGGACGCGATCGCCGCCTGCAACCTGCTGCCCGGGCCCGCGTCCACCGAGCTGGCCATCTTCTGCGCGTGGCGGGTGCGCGGCCGGCTGGGCGCCGTGGTCGGCGGCCTGGCGTTCATCGTGCCCGGGCTGATCGTCATCTTGTTCCTCGCGGCGCTGTTCCTGGCCGGCGCGCCTCCGCTGTGGGTGCGGGGCGCGGGGCCAGCGCCGGCGCCGCGGTGGCGGCCGTCGCGGTCCAGGCCGGCCTGACGCTGCTGGTGCCGAGCTGGAAACGCGCGTCCGCGCGGGACGCCGGGTCTGCGGCGGACGGGGGCACTGAGGGGCGAGCCCGGGCCGCGCGTATCCGCTGGGTGGCCTACCTGCTGGCGGGCGGGGCGAGCGCGGCCACCATCGGGCCGTGGCTGGTGTTCGTGCTGCTCGGCTGCGGTGTCATCGAACTCGCGGTGCGGCAGGCGCGCTGGCCGAGGCGGTGGCCCGCGGGCGCGGCGGCGACCGCGCCGTTGTTCCCCGCGGTCGGCGCCGGGGTGCTGGCCTCGGTGGCCTGGGTGGCGTTCAAGGTCGGCGCGCTGTCGTTCGGCGGCGGCTTCGTGATCATCCCGCTCATGCAGGCCGACGCGGTGGGACGGCACTGGATGACCAGCGCCCAGTTTCTCAACGCGGTCGCGCTCGGGCAGATCACGCCAGGCCCGGTGGTGCAGACGGTCGCGGCCGTCGGCTACGCCGCCGCCGGGCTGCCCGGCGGGCTGCTGGCCTCGGCGGTCGCGTTCGCGCCGTCGTTCGCGTTCGTGCTGGCCGGCGGGCGCTGGTTTGCCGGGCTGCGGACGAACCGGTACGCGCAGGCGTTCCTGGACGGGGCCGGGCCGGCCGCGATCGGCGCGATCCTCGGCGCAGCCATCCCGCTGGCCAGGGCGCTGAGCATCGGCTGGCAGTTCGCGGTGCTCGGCGGGGCGGCCGTGCTGCTGCTCGGGCTGCGCCGCGGCGTGGTGCTCACCTTGCTCAGCGCCGCCGCGGTCGGCGTGGTGATCGCGCTGACGGGCGGGCCGCTGCCGGGGGTAACCCCGGGGTAAACGAGACGGCACGGCGGTCTCGATGCCGACCGCGCGGAGCCGGGCTGAGTTCTGCTCGTCCAGGGCGTCGTAGGCGCGGATCTCCTCGGGGAAGGGCTCGCGGTGCGGGGCACGCGTCACGCGAGCGGGGTCGACGTCTGCGCGGTAGACGAAGGTGGCGTTGCCCTCCAGGACGGGGAACCACTGGCCGTCGCGCACCCGCAGCGACGCCGTGGCCATCCCGCCCGCGTTGCGGATGACCACCTCGCGCTCGGGGTCGCTGCGGCCGATGCGGGAATAGGCGGCCCGGGCGGCGGCCATGCCGGATCCGCAGGAGGCCGTGAGCCCGGCGCCTCGCTCGAAGGTGCGGACGAAGATCTCGGCCGGGGCGAGCGGGAGCAGGACCGAGAGGTTGGCTCCGGCCGGGAACAGATCGCGCCGGGCGTCCACCCGCTGTCCCATGGCGACCAGATCGGATTCGGTGTACGTGTCGATCACCGCGACCAGATGGGGGTTCGGGATGGCCACCGCGGTGAAGGCCAGGCGCGGGTCCAGTTCGGGCAGGCTCGCCTCGACCGCAGGCTGATGGCCGGCCACCACCGGATGGGCGGGGTCGAAGTCGACGGCCGGATGCTCCAGCCTGACCTGGTGCACGCCCTCAGCCGTCGCGGGGCCGCGGCTCACCGTGTAGTCGTGCGGGCCGCTGCGGATCTCGGCCGCGTCGGCGCCGCGCAGGTCCAGGATGACCCGGCCCAGGCAGCGCATGCCGTTGCCGCAGAACTCGGCCGCCGAACCGTCGGGGTTGAAGAACCAGGCTTCGGGCACGGGCCAGGCGTCGTAGAAGTAGACGCCGTCGCCGCCGAACGGGCCGCTGCGGTCGCACAGGTTGCGGACGAATGCGCGCAGGTCGGGGTCTGCGGCGAAGTCACCGGGCGTCAGGTTGGTGACGAAGATGTCGTTCTGCGAGCCGTGCGCGTTCAGGATCTCGGCCATCGCCGGCCAGCTTATCCGAGCGCCGTGGCCGGCCAGCCTGGCCGCGCGCCGCGCTGCCGGTCAGGTGGTGCGCGCGTGCCGGCCGGTCAGGTGGCCCGGGCTGGCCGGGCCAGCGTGCCGGGCGTGACGGCCCGGCCGGCGGCGTTCTGCGGCCAGATCCGCCGGCGGCCAGGGAGCCATGGTTCCTTCAGCCCGGGAGGCGGGCGCTGCAGGCTCCTTCCCACCGCGACGGGTAGCCGCTCCGCGATCTGCGTCCTTCCGTCCCAAAAACCCCATTAGCCTCATATTACTCACCCGCTCCAGATAGCTCCTCACCACCGAATCCGTTCGATCCGTCAGGACTGGCGAATCCGCTCACCACGTGGAACCCGTTGACCCCGCCGGTCCCAGCGGGGTCGAACGCCGGGTACGTGGAGAACCGCATCCCGTCGGCATAGTTCCGCAGCGCTACCCGCGCCCGGTCGAGCATGTTGGTGGGCAGGTTGCCGAGTTCAAACCAGTGCGCGTCTGGCGAAGTCGATGGCCCGGCCCAGCCGGACACGGACAGGAAGAACGCGATACGGCCGTCGCCGGACACGTCGTGCATGACATGGGCGAGCGAGACGTTCTCCGCGCCGATCACGATCCCGGCGTCCGAGGCCACCCGGATCGCCGTCTCCACGATCGTCTCCCGGTCGGCGAGCTGACCCGACGGCGGCTCGTACGCGCCGTCGCCGTAGCCGGTGTTGGCGCGCTCCCGCAGCAGGACGCGCCCGTTCTTTGCGACCAGAAGGATGACGTCCACGACCACCCTGCGACGGCGCGAGGTGCCGACCGCGACCGCCGTACCGCCCGCTGTGCCCATAATGATCGCCTCGCCGCGCCCGCCCCAACGCCACACCCAGGCCCCTGCCCGGCGCAGACGAATGTCATACGCACTACCCAGGAAGCAGCACGGTACCCCGGACGGCTTGTGGATCGCCACGTGCGTAAACCGGGCGGACCTGTGGACAACGGCCGGGGACCGGCCTGCGGGCTGTGGACGCAAACACGCGTGAACCTTGGCCGACCGCCAGCGCAGGCTGTGGAGAACCGTTTCCGCGTGTGGACGGCCGAGCCGGAAAACCGCCGACGATGACTTTCCTGGCCGGGATTCGTCGTAACGTCGGAAGGAGCAGGCGTGCCGCGCCCTGCGCGCCTGGGGCGGCGGTACTGGTCAAGCAGCACTGCCTTCAGGCAGGCGTGGCGGGCAGGCGGTTCTACAATTCACGAATATACTATCGGCTACGATCGACATCCTTGGGAGGTGAAGCGGCGGCGTCTCCCGGCCTGGGCGGGGAGCTGGCCGCTGTGACCGCAGATGACACGCGTACGAGTACTGGCCGGGACACGCAAGGGAGCGTTCATCCTGACCTCAGACGGGAACCGCAGCAAGTGGGACGTGAGCGGCCCGCACTTCGGCGGCTGGGAGATCTACCACCTCAAGGGGTCGCCCGCCGACCCGGACCGGATCTACGCCTCGCAGAACACGGGCTGGTTCGGGCAGCTGATCCAGCGCTCCGACGACGGCGGCGCCACCTGGCAGCCGGTCGGGAACGATTTCGGCTACGCGACCGAGCCCGGCACCCACCTGTGGTACGACGGCACCCCGCGGCCCTGGGAGTTCAAGCGAGTCTGGCACCTGGAGCCGTCCCCGGCCGACCCGGACGTGGCGTACGCCGGCGTGGAGGACGCAGCGCTGTTCAAGACCAGCGACGGCGGGGCGACCTGGACCGAACTGACCGGGCTGCGCACGCACGACTCAGGCCCCGGATGGCAGCCCGGCGCCGGGGGCATGTGCCTGCACACGATCATCCTGGACCCGGTGCACGCCGGGCGCATGTTCACCGCCATCTCCGCGGCGGGCACGTTCCGCAGCGACGACGACGGGCAGACATGGCGGCCCGTCAACCGCGGCCTGCATTCGGAGGGCACCCTGCCCGAGGATGAGCCCGAGGTCGGGTTCTGCGTGCATCACGTCGAGATGCATCCGGCTCGGCCGGACACGCTGTTCATGCAGAAGCACTGGGACGTGATGCGCAGCGACGACGCGGGCGAGACATGGCAGGAGGTCAGCGGCGACCTGCCCAGCGACTTCGGCTTCCCGATCGGCGTGCACGCCCATGAGCCCGACACCATCTACGTGGTGCCGATCACCAGTGACTCGCTGCACTACCCGCCGGACGGCAGGCTGCGGGTGTACCGCAGCCGCAGCGGCGGGAACGAGTGGGAGCCGCTCACCCGCGGCCTGCCCCAGGAGAACTGTTACGTCAACGTGTACCGTGACGCGATGGCGGTCGACTCGCTGGAGGAGTGCGGGGTGTACTTCGGCACCACGGGCGGGCAGGTCTACGGGTCGGCCGACGCGGGCGACACCTGGGAGCCCATCGTCCGCGACCTGCCGGCCGTGCTTTCCGTCGAGGTCCAGACCCTCCCGTGAGCCCGGCCCAGCCCGATCTCCCGGCGGACCGCGGTGGTCCGCCGGGAACGGCCGTGGCGACGGTCCGGGTCGTCCTGCCCGCACACCTGAAGAACCTGGCCCGGGTCAAGGGCGA
The DNA here is from genome assembly GCA_963808615.1 of uncultured Actinomycetota bacterium. GTDB lineage: Bacteria > Actinomycetota > Actinomycetes > Streptosporangiales > Streptosporangiaceae > Palsa-504. Next base: position 813,542 of record CAWEGV010000011.1, on the reverse strand, counting down.
GGTCGCGCTGCGCGTGGGCGGCGAGCGTGATGGCATCACGCGGCAGGCACTGCTCGATGCCCTCGAGTCCGCCTACCCGGTGCTGCGCGGCACCATCCGCGATCACGCGACGGGGCGGCGCCGTGCGTTCGTCCGGTTCTACGCCTGCGCACAGGACCTGTCCAACGAGCCGCCTGACGTCCCGCTCCCGGCCGCGGTGATCGCGGGCACCGAGCCGTTCCTCATCGTCGGCGCGATGGCAGGCGGCTAGCCGAGCACGTACGCGTCAAGGTCGCGCAGGTACCTGTCCCGGTCCGCCGGGCCGAGCCAGGCGATCTCGAAGGAGTTGCGGGCCAGCCGGGCCAGCTCGGCCGTGGTCAGACCGACCGCTTGCTGCACGGCGGTCAGGTTCTCCGACACGTAGGCGCCGAAGTAGGCCGGATCGTCGGAGTTCACGGTGGCCCGCAAGGACCGGTCGAGCATGACCTTGAGCTCGGCTGCCTTCAGGCCGTCGGTCACACAGCGGTTGGAGACCGGGCATACCGTCAGCCCGATGCCGTCGCGGCCCAGCCGCGCCATGAGCGCGTCGTCCTCGACGCAGTTGACGCCGTGGTCGACCCGCTCCACCCCGATATCGTCCAGGCACTGCCAGATGTGGCCGACGGAGTCGGCCTGGTCGACGTCGCAGTGCATGGTGAGGCGGTAACCCTCGCCGCGGGCCCGGTCGAAGACCTGCTTGAACTTCACCGGGGGGTTGTCCCGCTCGTCCGAGTCCAGGCCCACCCCGATGATCTTGTCGCGATGCGGCAAGGAGTGCTCAAGCGTGCTCATCGCCGAATCCGCGGACATGTCCCGCAGGAAGCACATGATGAGCTGGGCGCGCAGGCCCAGCCCGGCCTGGGCGTCCAGCCGGGCCCGGTGCAACCCGCCGATGACCTCCTCGAAACCGATCCCGCGGCTGGTGTGCGCCTGCGGGTCGAAGAAGACCTCGGCGTAGACCACGTGCTGGGCGGCGGCCTTGCGGAAGTAGGCCATGGCGAGGTCATAGAAGTCCTGTTCGCCGCGCAGGACCGACATGCCCTCGTAGTACGCGGCCAGGAAGGACGTGAGGTCACGGAAGGTATACGCGGCCCGCATGTCGGCAGCGGAGGAGTAGGGCAGGCTGACGCCGTTGCGCGCCGCGAGCTCGAACTTGAGCTCAGGTTCCAGGGTGCCCTCGATATGCAGGTGTAGTTCCGCCTTGGGCATCTGGTCGATGAAGGCGGCGATATCGCTCATGCCTGGTGCGGCTCCGTCCTGTTCGTCGCGTCCCGGGGCTGGAGCCGACCGGGTGCTCAGGTCCGGCCCCAGCCTGCGATGCTGACGTCATGCGCGGACGGTCTGGTCGCCCTCCCGCCGGACGCTGCGGCCGGCCAGTATCCAGTAGAGCAGGGAGGCCACCACGATGCCGATCGCCCAGCTGAAGTCCGCGCCGGACAGGCCGGGGAAGTGGTTGGAGATCGGGCCGAGGTAGGACGGGAAGTCGCCCAGCGCGTTGATCCACATCAGCGCGGCGACCATGCCGACCACCTGGGCGATGACGGCCGGCCAGTGGATGCCGCCGTTGCGCCAGTAAATCCCGTCCCGGGCCGATCGCAGCGACAGCGGATCGTATCTGCGGCGGCGCAGCAGCCAGTCGGTGATGAGGATGGCGAACCAGGGCGCCAGCCAGACCACGATGTAGAGCAGGAACCCGGAGAAGTCCTTGTAGAAGTTGCCGTGGAACAAGATGATCCCGGTGATGACCGCGCACACCACGGTGTCGATGATGACCGCGCCCCACCGCCGGACCGGCACGCCCAGCGCCTGCAGGGTGACGCCGGAGGAGTACATGTCGATGGTGTTGATCGCGAGCAGCTGGAAGATGGCGAAGATCAGGAACGGGGTCACGAACCAGCTCGGGAACGTCTGCGGCACCCCGATCTGCGCGATTCCCACCGTCTTGCTCGTGATGGTGAAGGCGAACACGCCGAGGAGTTCCAGCAGGATCGACGGGATCGCACCGCCCAGCGTGGCGGCCCAGAAGGTCCGGGACATCGGGGTGGTGCGCGGCAGGTACCGCGAGTAGTCGTTGCCGTTCTCGGTCCAGCCCAGGCCGCCCACCGAGATGATCACCACCAGCGCGGTGGTCCACACCGCGAACGACACCGGCTTGACGTGGAACGTGGACAGGTGCAGCTTGTTGAAGGTGAACCCGGCCAGCACGGCGAAGAACACGATGAACACGTAGGCCAGCCAGCGCAGCACCTTGCTGATCGTGGCGTGACCCAGCAGCGGCACGATCATCTGGACGAGGGCGGCGATGATGATCACCACGATCCTGGCCGCAGTGTTGAGCGTGGTGCCGTGCAGGGAGAACAGCAGGATGACGGTGGCGACGACGAAGTAGATGCCTTCGATCTCGAAGCCGACCTGGGTGATCCAGTTGAACAGCGCCACCATCCGGTTCCCGTTCTGGCCGAACGGCGCCCGGCTGACCATGAACGCGGTGGTGCCCGTCTGCGGGCCCTGCAGGCTCGCGAGCCCGAGAAACGCGTAGAACAGGTTGCCGATCAAGATCACGGCGACCGCCTGCGGGACCGACAGGCCGAAGAACATAATCAGCGTGCCGTAAAAGAAGAACTCAACGTTGAACACCGCGCCGGACCACAGCCAGAACAGTCCTGACGGCCGCATCTCGCGCTCGGCGTCGGGGATCAGGTCGATGCCGCGCTGCTCGATCTTGAACGCGGCGTACTCCTGCGGCACCTCCTCCAGCGTGCGCGTCCTGCCATGCCTGCCCGCGACCATCTCGCCACTCACCTACCATTCCAGGGGCTTGGGTTGGGATGCTATCCGGCCTACGATCTTTGCACTTCTGGGGTAAACATACGGTTTCAATCTCGTAATGAACAGACACGTGCTCGTGGTCCGCGCGAGACCTGGTGCGCGCGGAAGGGCGCTCCGGTATGCGGGCGCGGCGTCAGGCAGGGCACCGCGGGAGGACCACGATGAGCAGCTTTGCCGCCACGGATCATCACCGCGTCGGCCTTCCTGATGCAACGCTGAATGTCATTGGTATAAGAGCATACATTTTTTACCCGGCTGGAAACCCGGATTCATTGCCTTTCGTACGCCCCATTCGCGCCTTTATCCTCAACTTTTCACAACATATGGCCAGGCACCGGAATCACCACTAGCATGCCTTGTACCTGCACGTGCGGGAGGGTGGCCCGCGGCGACCTCGCGGACTCAGCGGGTGCCATGTGAAGCCGACGTGCGGGTCGCGCGTGGTCGCGGACGGGTATCCGGATAGCGGCTGCCCGCGCCTAGAGGATTTTGGCAGCGGCCGGGCGGTGTTACCTACCGGCCCCGAGGCATGGCAGGAGGGCTGTCAACGTGGTCGCGCAGCGCGCCGGAACGCCACCGCCTTCCGAGATCGGCTGGTCAGGCATCATCCCTCCGCTCACGGACCCTTACTTCCAGCGTGGCGAAACCGGGATCGACCTGAAATCCGGCCTGTTCCCCGGCGAGACCGTGGTGCTGACCCATGGCGAGGAGACGGCGTCGGCGCCCGCCGCCCAGGGCGGCACCGGCAAGACGCAACTCGCCGCGGAGTTCATGCATGGCCTGCGCATGGCCCGTGCCGTCCAGGTGCTCGTCTGGGTCACCGCGACCAGCCGAGAGGCGGTGATCACCGGGTTCGCGCAGGCGGCGAGCATGATCGGCACGAGCGAGGAGGATGCGACCGCCGAGGCCGACGCGGCACGTTTCGTCGCCTGGCTGGCGCACACCGAGCGCCCGTGGGCACTAGTGGTCGACGATGTCGCTGACCTGGCCGATCTGGAGGGCCTGTGGCCGACGGGCCCGGCCGGCCAGGTGGTCATCACGACCCGGCAGCCGGGTGATGCCTTCACCTCTGGGACAGCACTGACCACGGCAGCGGCACGCGGCCTCAGGATCGTCCCGGTCGGCGGGTTCAGCCGCCGCGAGGCGCTGTCCTACCTCAGCTCCAGGCTCACCGACGATCCAGACCGGCGAATCGAGGCTCTCGACCTGGGCGGGGACCTCGACGGTCTGCCGCTCGGCCTGGCCCAGGCGGCCGCCGTGCTGAACGTGAGCGGGCTGAGCTGCCGGGAGTACCGCACGCAGCTCAGCGAGCGGCGTAGGCACATGTCCGGCGTCACGGTCGAGGGGGTATCGCCGGCGGTCCTGGCCACCTGGTCGCTGGCCGTCGAACGCGCGCACGAGCTCACGCCAGCGGGACTGGCCTGGCCGGCCCTGGCCCTGGCCGCCATGCTCGATCCGCACGGGATCCCCGATGCCGTGCTCACCAGCCCGGCGGTGTGCAGCTACATCGCGGGAGGGCCGGGCAGCGCAGGGGCGGATCAGAACGTGGTCCGGGCGGCCATCACCAACCTGGCCCGGGTCAGCCTGGTCAGCATCGACCCCGCGAACCCGGTCCGCACCGTGCGGATGCACCCGAGCGTGCAGGCCGCCGTGCGGGCCTACCTGCCACCAGCCGACCTGGAGCAGGTCATGATCGCCGCCGCGGACGCCCTGGTGCAGACCTGGCCGGAATCCGGCGGCCGGGCCTGGGGGGCCGCGGCGCAGCTCGACCAGGCCTTCCGCGACTGCGCGGCCAGCCTGCGCGCGGCCGAAGACGAGACCACCCACGCTGCTCAGAATGCGCTGTGGCAGCCGGAAGCCCATCCCGTGTTGTTCAAGGCGGGCCGGAGCCTGGAGGACGGCAGGCTCGCCGAGTCCGCGATCGCGTACTGGCAGTCCATGGTGACCGCCTGCACCCGGCGGCTCGGGTCCGCGCACGCCGACACGGTGGCGGCCAGGGACAGGCTCGCGTTCGCCTACGAATCGGCCGGCCGCTTCGGTGACGCCATCGCGGCGTTCCAGAACGCCCTCACCGACCGGGAAAGGAATTCCGGTCCGGACCACCCCGACACGATGACGGCACGTACGCGGCTGGCCCACGCTTACTTCAGCGCCGGGCGCCCGGCCGAGGCGATGGCGCTCTATGAGCAGGCGGTCGCTGAATCCAGCCGGCAGCTCGGTCTCGCACATCCGATCACCCTGACCGCGCGGACCGGCCTGGCCGACGCATACCAGGCGGCCGGCCTGAACAAGGAATCGCTCGCCGCCTACCGGATGCTGGCCGCCGACTCACAACGGCTTCTCGGCGCGCGGCACCGGAGCACGCTGGCCGCGCGGGACAGCCTGGCCGACGCGTTCCTGGCCAACGGACAGGCCAGGGAGGCGATCGAGCAGTACAAGAGCCTGCTGGCTGATCACGAGGCGATCGGCGGGCGGGATCATCCCGATGCCATCGCGGCGCGCGCCAGCCTGGCCTCCGCATTCCGCCGCAGCGGGAAGCTGAAGGACGCGATCGCGCAGTACCGCCGGGTCCTGGAGGACCGGGAGCGGATCGCGGGACCCGACCACCCGGACACGATCACCGCGCGCGCCAACCTGGCCTTCGCCTACCGCAGCGCGGGGCAGTTGCGTGAGGCGATCCCCGCCTACGAGCGGACCCTGTACGACCGGGAGCGGGTGCAGGGACCCGACCACGCCGATACCCGTACCGCACGCTGCAACCTGGCCTCGGCCTACCAGCAGGCCGGCCGGCTCAATGACGCCATCCAGCACTACGAGCGCGCGCTGGCTGACTGCGAGCGGGTACTCGGGCCCGGAGACCTGGAGACGCTGACCACGCGCTCCAGCCTGGCCGCGGCGCAGTACGCGGACGGCCGCCTCGTGGAGGTCATCACCGTGCTCGAGCGCGCTCTAGCCGACAGCGAGCGCTACCTTGGCCCGGACCATCCGATGACCCACGCGGTGCGCGGTAACCTCGACGCCGCCACCAGGACATGAAGCGGCTGGACCGGGCCGGGGAACGAGCCGCTAAAAGCCGGCCAGACCGGCCAAGAACCCGATGCGGCCACTCGCAAGCGGCTAGACTCAGCCAGCGGGAGAGGTAACACGCACCGTGCCGGGACAGACACGGCTTACCAGTTACATATCGTGACTTCACGATATGTGGGTTATGTGGGTCATGCCGCGAAGGTCCTTAATATCATGCTCGACGGGCCTGGTTGCGCCGCATGTGCGGGCTGGTGTCCACGCGTCCGCCTGACGCGGACCCCCTAGCAGGCGAGAGAGGCTGGCGAACGTGGTCGCGCAGCAACCTGAAACGCCGACGCATTCAGGGATACTGCTCTCCGGGATCGTGCCGCCGCTTTCGGACACCTATTACACCCGCGTCGAAACCGGGGCGGACCTGGCCACCACCCTGTACCCCGGGGAGACCGTCGTGCTGGTGCACGGCGCCGAGACCGGCTCGGCGCCCAGGGCCCAGGGCGGCACAGGAAAGACTCAGCTCGCCGTGGAATTCGCCCACGCCATGTGGAACGGCCGGCTGGTCGAGGTCCTGTTCTGGGTGACCGCCACCAACTCCGAGTCGGTCATCACCGGCTTCGCCCAGGCGGCCAACACGGTAGACGCCAGCAATCCCGGCGAGGGCGCCGAGGCGAGCGCGGCCCGCTTCGTCTCCTGGCTGGCGCACACCAAGCGCCCGTGGGCGCTGATCATCGACGACCTGGCCGACCTGGCCGACCTGGAGGGCCTGTGGCCATCCGGCCCGTCCGGCCGGATCCTGATCACCACCAGGCTGCCTGCCACGAGCTTCGAGAGCAAGGACATCCGGCTCATCCCGGTGTCCGGGCTGAGCCGGCGGGAGGCCCTGTCTTACCTCAGCTCACGGCTCACCGACCATCCCGACCAGCGGATCGAGGCACTGGACCTGGGCGAGGACCTCGACGGCCTGCCGCTCGCGCTGGCCCAGGCCACCGCGGTCATCAACGCCCGCCAGCTGGGCTGCCGCGAGTACCGCTCGCTGCTGAGCGAGCGCCGCACGCACATGACCGGCGTGGACGGCGCGTCGGCGCCGGTCCTGGCCACCTGGTCCCTCGCCGCCGAGTGCGCACACGAGCTGCCGCCCGCCGCGCTGGCCTGGCCCACCCTGGTGCTGGCCGCGATGATGGACTACCACGGGATACCGGGCGCCGTGCTGACCAGCCCGGCCGCCTGCAGCTACATCGCGGGCCGCCCGAGCACCGCGGGCGGGGCGGATCAGAACATGGTGCGCGCCGCCATCAACAACCTGGCCGCGGTGGGCTTGGTCACCATCGACCCGGCCAGCCCCGTGCGCACCGTGCAGATGCACTCCAGCGTCCAGGCCGCGGTGCGCGCCTGGCTGCCCCAGACCGACCTCGAGCAGGTCGTGCTGGCCGCCGCGGATGCGCTGGTCGAGACGTGGCCGGAAGGTGACGGCGGACCGCAGCTCGAACAGGCGCTGCGCGACTGCGCCGCCACGCTGCGGGACAACGACAGCGGGATGCTGTGGAAGACCGAGGCTCATCCGCTGCTGTTCCGCGCCGGGTTGTCCCTGGAACACTCCAGGCTGGCCGATGCCGCCATCGCGTACTGGCAGTCCATGCTGGCGACCAGCACCCGGCTGCTCGGGCCCGCGCACGCCAATTCCGTGGTGGCCAGGGACCGGCTGGCCGCAGCCTACGAGTCGGCCGGCCGCTCCTCGGAGGCCGTCTCGGTGTTCCAGGCGGCGCTGGCGGACCGGGAACGGAATCAGGGACCCGAGCACGCCGAGACCATCGCGGCCCGCGGCCACCTGGCCCACGCGTACCAGTCGGCCGGGCGTCCCGCCGACGCCGTCGCCCTGTACGAGCGGACGGTGTCCGACTCCGAGCGGCTGCTCGGCCCGGGCCATCCGGTCACGCTGGGCTCGCGGGCCAGCCTGGCGGACGCGTATCAGACGGCCGGGAAGCTCCACGACGCCGTCACCGGCTACGAGTTGCTGGTCGCCGACGCCGAGCGGCAGCTCGGCTCAGGCCATCCCACGACGCTGGCCGCCCGCTCCAGCCTGGCGATCGCCTACACGGCGGCCGGGCGGGGCAAGGACGCGATCGGCCAGTACGAGCGAGTGCTGGCCGACCAGGAACGGATGCACGGACGTGATCATCCGGACACCATCGCGGCCCGCGCCAACCTGGCCTCGGCGTTCCGCGCCGCCGGGAAGCTGAAGGATGCCATCGGGCAGTACGAGCGGGTGCTGGCCGACCGAGAGCGGATCGAGGGCGCCGAGCACCCGGACACCATCGCGGCGCGCGCCAACCTGGCCTACGCGTACCGCAGCGCCGGGCGGCTACGGGATGCGATCCCGCAGTACGAGCGCACGCTGGCCGACCGGGAACGGATCCAGGGCATGGACCACCGGGACACGCTCACCGCGCGCTCCAACCTGGCCGCCTGCTACCAGCAGGCGCGTCGGCTGTCCGACGCCATCCCGCAGTACGAGCGGGCGCTGGCCGACAGCGAGCGAATGCTGGGGGCCGGCGACATGGAGACGCTCACCACCCGCTGCAACCTGGCCTCCGCCTACTACACCGTGGGCCGCCTGGCCGAGGTGGTCGCGGTCCTGCAGCGCGCCCTGACCGACTGCGAACGGTACCTAGGACCTGATCATCAGATCACCCAGACCGTGCGCGAAAACCTCGATGCCGCCACCCTGACCTGACCGCGCCGGCCCCGGTATAGCGGGCTGGGGCTACGCGCACTGCCTGCGCTACGTCAAGTGGATGGAGAGCTGCCTGGCCAGCCACGATCGCGACCAGTTCCGCGGCTGTCCGGGCCACTGGTGCTCGAGCGCGGCCCGGCGGCGGCGAAGGTCCGTTCGGATAAATGAGAGATCTTTCTATACGCCGAACAGACCGCGGTGTACCGTCCAGCACCACAACGTGGGATTCTTTAACCGGAAACTAGACAGACCGGCTGTTACGTCACCATGATCGGAATGCACCGGTGGCACGCGGCATCGGTGCGCGCACGGCGAGGAGCGAAGCGGGCATGACCATACCAAACGGCGCTCCAGGGGCTGCAGGCGACCCGCTGCCCGAGGCGCTCGGCCTGGTGCGAGGCGCGGCGGACGCGGGCTACCGGCTCAAGATCCTGGGCGGCATGGGCGTCCGGGTGCTGTGCCCCGACTTCCCCCCGCGGCAGCGCGCGGGCCAGGACATCGACCTGGCCTGCCTGGGCAAGACCTGGCGCAAGGTGGCTGCACAGCTGGAGACCCTGGGCTGCGAGCCTGACAAGCGGTTCAACAACCTGAACGGCCACCAGCAGATGTACTTCAACGCCCCGTCCGGGCGGCCGATCGACGTCATGGTGGACAAGCTGTCGATGTGCCACACCCTGGACCTGCGGCCGTCGTTCGCCTCCGCCTCGCCCACCCTGGACCCGGCTGACCTGCTGCTGTCCAAGCTGCAGATCTTCGAGCTCAACGCCAAGGACGCGCACGACATCGTGCACCTGCTGTCCGGGGTGCGGGTCGGGCCGGACGGCGCCCGGCCGTTCATCGACCCCGATCGGTTCGGGTCTGTGCTGGCTGGGGACTGGGGCTGGTGGCGCACCGTGACCGGCAACCTGACCAAGCTGCCCGACCTGCTCGCCGCGCAGCCCGGCCTGGCGCCGCCGTATCCGCGCTATGACCCGCTGACGCAGGCCAAGCAGCTTCACGAGATCGCCGAGACGGTGCCGAAGGGGCTCAAGTGGAAGACCAGGGCCAGGGTCGGCGACCGGGTCCGCTGGTATGAGCTACCCGAGGAAGTCGACCACTGATCCCCGACCGGGATCGATGAATAATCAATGTAAGGAAGGCGCGGTCATCACGATGAAAGTCTTCTTCGCCACGGACATCCACGGCTCCGAGATCTGCTGGCGGAAATTCCTGAACGCCGCCGCCTTCTACAAGGCCGACATGGTCATCCTCGGCGGGGACATCACCGGCAAGGTCATGGTGCCGATCGTCAGCACCTCCCCCGGCCACTGGGAGGTCACGTTCGGCACCCAGCGGATGCAGCTCAGCACCCAGGCCGAACTGGACGACATCAAGCGCAGGATCCGCGACCGCGGGTACTACCCGGCCGTGATGTCCACCGACGAGCTCGACGCCCTGAATGAGGAAGATGGGTCAGTGGACCGGCGGTTCACCCAGGAGATGACCAAGGGCCTGGAGCTATGGCTCGACATGGCCGACAGCAAGCTGCGCGGCGGCGAGATCCCGTGCATCCTGAACGGCGGCAACGACGACATCTGGGAGATCGACGACATCATCGAGCAGGCCCCGTGCGTCAGCTTCGCCGAGAGCAAGGTGCTCGACATCGGAGGCTTCTATCTGGCCTCCATGGGCTGGACCAACCCCACGCCGTGGAACACCTTCCGCGAGGCCCCGGAGGACGTGCTGGCCACGAAGATCGACGCGGTGGTCTCGTCGATTCCCGACATGAGCCGGGCCGTGTTCAACTTCCACGCGCCGCCGTACGGCACCGGGCTGGACGAGGCGCCCGCGCTGGATGCGAACCTGCGGCCGACTCATGGCGGCGCGGTGATGAAGCCGGTGGGCTCGACCGCAGTGCGCGAGGCCATCCTCAAGTACCAGCCGGTTCTGTCGGTGCACGGGCATATCCACGAGAGCAAGGGGATCAAGAAGCTCGGCCACACCCTCGCGATGAACCCGGGCAGCTCCTACACCGACGGCGTGCTGCAGGGCGCCGTGCTGGACCTGAACGAGAAGAAGGGGAAGGTCGCAAGGTACATAATGGTGAACGGCTGAGACCAGGTTCTTCGTGGTCGAGAAGGTCCGGGCCCGCGCCGCGGTCGGCGAGCCGTGCCGCGGGCGGTTGGTGTTCTCAGTTTATGAGGCTCCCGGCCAGCGAGGATGTCAGAGTGTGATGTGCCAACTTCACCGACCACAGCTCCCAGACATCCCCAGAGCCCTATATTGACGCTAGATGAATACCGACGCACACAGATGTAACGCTCTTACCATCGTTAACCCGCCCAAATCCTAACAATTCGGATAAAAACGGATAAACCTGGTTAACCGGAGGATACACATGACGGCAGGAGCACTCGGAGAAGAGAGACCGACTCTCTTCCTCCGCAAGGCGACGGGCCTGGTTCGCGGCTGGTCTGTCAGGGACTCCCTGATCTACGCCTGCCTGGCTACCAACTTCGTGACGCTCGGCATCTACGAGTTCACCTTCGCCGGGCCAGCGTTCCCGAAGGGCCAGCTGATCACGGCGACGATCATCGGGGGAGTGTGGGTTTCCTTCCTGGTGGTCGCCTACTCCGGGCTCGTCGTCACGATCCCGCGGGCCGGCGGCGACTACGTCTGGCAGACCAGGATCCTGACCAGCGGCATCGGCTTCGTGATGGCCGTGACCGGCTGGTGGTTCATTCTCTGGCTGTGGGCGCCGATCTACGGCAACATCTTGGCGGTCCAGCTGTTCCAGCCGATCTGGGCGACGATGAAGTGGACCTGGCCGACCGGCGGGGCGGCGTGGTTCGGAACGCACAACGGGGTCTTCGTCGTGACCCTGATTACGATCGCGCTGGCCGGCTTCCTGGTCTCCATCGGCATGTCCGGGTACGCGAAGGTCCAGCGCTGGTGCTTCATCGGCGGCCTGCTCGGCTTCGCCGTCATCGTGGTCCTATTGCTGGTCAACTCGCACGCCGACTTCGTCTCCGCCTTCAACCGGGAGGGGCTGAACCTGTTCGGCGTCAAGAACGCCTACGCGGCGACCAACGCCGCGGCAGTCAAGGCCGGCTACACCACGTCTCCGATCGGCTTCGGCCCGCTCGGGCCGACGATGCTGCTCGTCCCGGCGCTGATGTTCTTCCTCCTGTGGCCGAACTGGGGCACCACCCTGTACGGCGAGGTCCGCGGCGCGAGCGACTTCAGGCGGGTGTTCAGCGGCATGTTCATCGGCCTGTGGATCACGGTCATCCTGACCGTCATATTCCTGCTGCTGATGGCCAAGACCGTCGGTTGGGGCTTCTACCAGAACCTCAACTCGCTGGACTACAACGCCACCCCGCAGTTCGGCATCTGGCCGTACCCGTTCATGTTCGCGAGCTGGCTGGTGAACGACACCGCATTCCAGGTAGTCCTGATCCTGGTGCTCAGCCTGTGGTTCTTCGGCTGGGTGGGGACGCTGTTCCTGTCCTCGACCCGGGTTATCTTCGCCGCCGCGTTCGACCGCGTGCTCCCCGACCGGGCGGCTGAGGTCTCGGAGAAGCGCAGGGTGCCGTTCTATTCGCTGATCCTGATGCTGCTGCCTGCCGTCGGGCTGGCTGCGCTGTACGCGTACAACAGCACGTTCCACAACTACACCCTGGACGCCACGCTGGTCATCGCGGTGACGTACCTGTTCAGCGCGATCGCGGTGGTCATCCTGCCGCTGCGCAAACCGGACCTGTGGTACGCCTCTCCGGCCAGCAAGATTAAGCTGTTCGGCGTGCCGGTCGTGCCGGTGTGCGGGGTGGTGACGATCGCGCTGCTCGTGTTCTGCCTCTACGAGTGGCTGTCCAACAAGCTGTACTTCGTGAACAATGTGTCCTCCCTCGTCTACATGGCCGCGAACTACGTGCTGGCCATCGTCATCTTCGTGGCGGCCCGCATCATCCGCAACCGCCAGGGCATCGACCTGGCACTGATCAACAAGGAGATCCCGGTCGAGTAACTCCGGGACGGTTCGTCATCGTGGGCCGCTACCCCTGCCATGGCCCGGGTAGCGGCCCATGATCTTCGGTTTTCGGGATGGAGTAGCGCGTGAGCGGGCTCGGCGGGCGTAGCTTCCTGGTTACCGGGGCCAACACCGGAATCGGGCGCGCGACGGCGCAGGCGCTGGCCGAGCGGGGCGCCCGGGTCTTCGTGGCGAGCCGGTCCCCTGGCAAGGGCGAGGAAGCAGTCGCCGCGATCAGGGCTTCGAGCGGGAACGACTCGGTGTTCTTCATGGCGCTGGACCTGGCTGACCTGGAATCGGTGCGGGCGTGCGCCTCGGCGTTTCTCGCTCGCGGGGAACCGTTGCACGTGCTGATCAACAACGCCGGGGTGGGCGGAGCGCACGGCCTGACCAGGCAGGGGTTCGAGATGACGTTCGGGGTCAACCACCTCGGGCACTTCGCGCTGACGCAGTCGTTGGTTGAGCGGCTGACCGAAAGCGCGCCGGCCCGGATCGTGAACGTGTCCAGCGACTCCCACTACAACGCCAAGGGCATCGACTTCGAGGCGCTGCGCCGACCCGCGCGCAACGTCACCGCGATGCACGAGTACGCGGTCTCCAAATTGTGCAACGTGCTGTTCACCCAGGAACTGGCCCGCCGCCTGGCGGGCACCGGGGTCACGTCGTACGCGCTGCACCCGGGCGTGGTGGCCTCGGACATCTGGCGGCGGGTGCCGTGGCCGGCGCGACCGCTGATCAAGCGGCGGATGTTGTCGGTGACCGACGGCGCCGCGACGTCGCTGTACTGCGCCACCTCACCGGACGTAGCGCAGGCCAGCGGCCGGTTCTACGACACGTGCGCCGAGCGCGAGCCGAGCCAGGTCGCCACGCCCGAGCTGGCCGCGGAGCTGTGGCGACACAGCGAGGATTGGACTGCTCCCTACCTGGCCACCGGCGACGTTGGCCCGAGAGCATTATCCAGGCTCCGGCTGCGAGTACGAGCCTTCAGGCCCGTGCGAGCGGCCGGTTCGGGGCTACGGTGAGAACCACCGCGGGAAAGCCTGGATAATGCGAACCTCCGAATAAGCAGGGCATGATCGTGGTCGGTAGTGGGGAAGTACACCATCTACCGACCTGATCGCGGAAGCTGGGGGCCATGGACCTTCCCGTCAACCCGCCGGTCGCGCCGATGCTGGCCAAGCCGGTGGACGCCATCCCGGACGGGGACTACGTGTTCGAGCCGAAGTGGGACGGCTTCCGGTCGATCGTGTTCCGCGACGGGGACGAGATCGAGATCGGCAGCCGGAACGAACGCCCGATGACCCGGTACTTTCCGGAGCTGGTGGCCGCGATCCGGACCGAACTGCCGGAGCGCTCCGTGATCGACGGCGAGATCGTGGTCCCGGACGTTTCCGGCCGGCGGCTGGACTTCGAGGCGCTGCAGCTGCGGATCCATCCCGCGGCCAGCCGGGTTTCGCTGCTGGCCGAGCAGACGCCGGGGCACTTCATCGCGTTCGACCTGCTCGCACTCGGGGATGCCGACTACATGGAGCGGCCGTTCGCCGAGCGCCGGGCCCGGCTCGAGGGCGTCCTGGCCACGGCGGGCTCCCCCATCCACCTGACCCCGACGACCACCGACCGGAAGGTGGCGGCCGGCTGGTTCAGCCAGTTCGAGGGCGCGGGCCTGGACGGGCTGATCGCCAAGCCGGCCGACGGGATCTACGAGCCGGACCGGCGGGTGATGCTGAAGGTCAAGCACGAGCGCACCGCGGACTGCGTAGTGGCCGGCTACCGGATCCACAAGAGCGGCGAGGACCGCATCGGATCCCTGCTGCTCGGGCTGTACCGGGATGACGGGAAGCTGGCCAGCGTCGGCGTGGTCGGCGCGTTCCCGATGGACAAGCGGATCGAGCTGTTCACCGAGCTGCAGCCCCTGGTCACCACGTTCGACCAGCATCCGTGGAACTGGGCCGAGCACCAAGCCGGCCAGCGCACCCCGCGGGCGGCCATGGCCAGCCGGTGGAACGCGGACAAGGACCTGTCGTTCATTCCGCTGCGCCCGGAGCGTGTCCTCGAGGTCCGCTATGACCACATGGAGGGCCCGCGGTTCCGGCATACCGCCCAGTTCGTCCGGTGGCGGCCGGACCGCGAGCCGCGTTCGTGCACCTACGCCCAGCTGTCCGAGCCGGTCAGCTTCGACCTGGCCGAGATCCTGCGGGGCCAGTCCTCGGGGGCGTCAGGGGCCTCAGGGGCGTCGTCAGGGTCGTCAGGGGCAGAACATGGCTGAGCCGAAGCTGGTGCTCGAGTTGTCTGGCCGCGAGGTTGCGGTCAGCAACCCGAGCAAGGTGTACTTCCCGCGATCCGGGCACACCAAGCTGGACATGGTGCGTTACTATCTGGCCGTTTCCTCTGGGGCGCTCGGCGGGGTGGCGGGCCGGCCGATGGCGCTCAAGCGCTTCGTGAACGGCGCGGAAGGCGAGCCGTTCTTCCAGAAGCGGGCCCCGGAGAAGCGCCCGGACTGGATCGAGACCGTCGAGCTGCGCTTTCCCTCCGGCCGCACCGCCGACGAGGTGGTGGTCACCGACGAGGTCTCGCTGGCCTGGGTCGTGAATTTGGGCTGCATCGACCTGAACCCGCACCCGGTGCGCACCGCCGACCTGGACCATCCGGACGAGCTTCGGGTCGACCTGGATCCGGTGCCCGGCGTGGAATGGCCGCAGATCAGGGAGGTGGCCATGGTGGGCGCCGGGGTGCTGGCCGATTACGGGCTGACCGGCTGGCCGAAGACGTCAGGGTCGCGCGGCATGCACATCTATGCGCGGATCCTGCCCCGCTGGTCGTTCGGCGAGGTGCGGCAAGCGGCGATCGCGGTGGCGCGCGAGATCGAGCGGCGGGCGCCCGAGCTGGCCACGTCCAAATGGTGGAAGGAAGAGCGGCACGGCGTGTTCGTCGACTACAACCAGAACGCCAAGGACCGCACGGTGGCGTCCGCGTACTCCATCCGCCCCGTGGCCGATGTCCGGGTCTCGGCCCCGCTGACCTGGGACGAGGTGCCGTCGTGCGATCCGGCTGAGTACACCATCGAGACCATGCCGGCCCGGTTCGCCCGGATCGGCGATCCCTGGGCGGGCATGGACGAGGCGGCGGGGTCGCTGGACGCGCTGCTCGAGCAGGCGGCCAGGGACCAGGCGGCGGGCCTGCCCGACGCACCGTGGCCGCCGCACTACGAGAAGCAGGCCGGGGAGGCACCCCGGGTCCAGCCGTCCAAGCGCCGGATGCCTGAGGTTCCTCCTCCCGCGCCGGGCAAGACCGCCGGGCCCACTGGAAGGCGGCGCAGCACGATGCCGCTGATCGAGATCGCCCGGGCCGAGACTCGCGATGAGGCCATGGCGGGGCTCGAGCGCTGGAAGGCCCGGCATCCGTCGGTCTGGCCGCGGCTCGAGCCCGCCGATGTCCTGGTCGACTCGATGCGCGGCCGGAGCTCGAGCTGGTACCGCATCCGGGTCAACCTCCGGCACGTGCCCGAAGCCGAGCGCCCGCCGCAGGAACCGCTGGAAGTCGACTACGATCCCTGAGCGGGCTTCCGGCCCTAGCCGCCGGCGGTGCCATATGCGCTATCTATGCCTATTGCCGGTTTCCTGGCTGGCCGGCCGCGCGGCGGGTCAGCCGTCCTGCCCCGCCCGCGCGGCGCGCCGCTCGCGGTAGGCCGCCACGTGCTGCCGGTTGCCGCAGTTGCCGGTGTCGCAGTAACGGCGGGAGCGGTTCTTGGACAGGTCCACGAACACCGCATCGCAGCCTGGTGCCTCACAGTGCCGTAGCCGCCCGGTTTCCCTGAGCCGGACCAGATCGGCGACGGCGAAGCCGACCTGCGCGGCGATCCGGTGCTCCAGCGCCGCGTCGTGAGCGGTGACGTGCAGGTGCCAGCCCCAGCCGCCGCCGTGATCGGTCAGCCAGGGCCGGGCACCCGAGTCCCGGAGCAGCCGGTTGACCAGCTGCGCGAGCGGCTCGGTGGTCTCGGGGTCCGTGGCCTGCCAGAGGGCACACAGCCTGGGCCGCAGCGTGCGCACCGCGTCGAGGTCGGCCGCCGTCGCGGGCCGGCGCGGCTCGACGAGATGCTTGTCCAGGAACACCTCCAGGGCCGCGACATCGCTCAGCTCGTCGGAGTTGACCAGATCGGCCGCGAGCACGAGCGCGGCCGTCGTGTCATGAGCGAAAAGCAAGTTGACTCCTGACTGCCACGCAGGTTAGCGTCATTACCATAACCTATTTTGGTCATGACATAGTGCGCGAGTGAGGGGACACGGCCCGATGCCAGCCCACGAGGGGTCAGGCGGGCTGGAGTCCCCCCGGTCGCGGGGGGTCTTGGGGGGCCTGCGGGTTGGCCCCGGCGGGCTGGCCCTGCCGCCGGTGGCCGCGGCCACCGCGGGAGCCGCCTGCATCTCAAGCTCCGCGGTGCTGATGCGGCTGGCCGACACCTCGCCCAGCATCACGGCCCTGGGCCGGTGCGCTTTCGCCCTCCCGCTGCTCGGCGGCCTGGCCGTGGCCGAACGCAGGCGAGGGGCTCCGCGGCTGCCGTCGCGCACCCGCTGGCTGGCCCGGCTGGCGGGCCTGTTCCTCGCCGGTGACCTTATCTTGTGGAGCCACGCGATCGACGCGATCGGCGCCGGGCTCGGCACCGTGGTGACCAACCTGCAGGTGCTCATCATCTCGCTGCTGGCCTGGCTGTTCCTGGGCGAGCGTCCGCGGCGCTCGCTCGTGCTGGCCTCCCCGGTCATGCTGGCCGGGCTGGTCCTGGTGGGCGGGCTGGCTGACGTCGGGGGCAGCGGGGCCTACGGCACCGACCCCGCGGTGGGCGTGGCGTACGGCGCGGCCGTGGCCGTCATCTACGCGATCTACATCCTCACCCTGCGGCAGGCCACCTCGTCCGTAGGCCCGCGCGGAGGGAGCGCCGCGGTGGCCGGCGTGCTGTTCGAGGCCACGGCGGGCGCGGCCGCCGCGGCGGCGGTACTGGGATTCGTGCTGCACGACTACCGGCTGGGACCGGCCTGGCCGGCGCTCGGCTGGCTCGCGCTGCTCGCCCTGACCTCGCAGGTCATCGGCTGGCTGCTGATCACCGTGTCGATGCCGCAGCTGGCCGCGGGGATGATCGGCGCGCTGCTGCTGATCCAGCCGGCCGGATCGGTGGCGCTCAGCTTCGCGTTCCTGGGCGAGCGGCCGTCCGCCCTCCAGCTGCTGGGCGTGGTGCTGGTGCTCACCGGAGTGGTCGTCGCGGTCGGCGGGAACGCTCCGCAGGCCCGAGGTGCGCGGGACCGCCCCGGAGCCGACTACTCGCGGCGCAGCACCAAGATCATCCGCCATGCATCCGCCGCGTCCACGGGCGAGTCGGCGTCGAAGTCCCCGTAGCTGGCCGCCAGGACGAACCCGCCGGCCAGCCGGAACGCGGCGGCCAGTTCGGTCGCGGTCCAG
Source organism: uncultured Actinomycetota bacterium (assembly GCA_963808615.1). Taxonomy (GTDB): domain Bacteria; phylum Actinomycetota; class Actinomycetes; order Streptosporangiales; family Streptosporangiaceae; genus Palsa-504. Next base: position 795,486 of record CAWEGV010000011.1, on the reverse strand, counting down.
AACCGGTTCGGGACCACGTCGGTGACCGTTCGCACGGCGCCCTCCCGCCTGCGCAAGGTGATGCTGACGTGCTCCTTGGTGACCTGGGTGATGGGGTCGATGGTGTCCGTCCCCCCACCCCAGCGCACGCTGACCGTACCCTCGTCGACCTCGCTGCTCCACTGGCTGCTAGTCCTGCGCTGCGCGGTGAAGTAGTCGGCGGGATGAGCGAGCTCGGCGATGTACAGGCCACCGGGGACGAGATGGCGCGCGACCGCGGCCAGGTGCTGGACCAGGTTGTCAAGGCTCAGCAGGTGACACAGCGAGTTGAGCATGCTGATGGCCAGATCGAACCGGCCCGGCAGGCTGAAGTCCCGCATGTCGGCCTGCACCACGGCCAGGCTGACCCCGGCCGCCGCGGCGGCGTCCCTGGCCCACGCGCACATCGCCGCGGACAGATCGAGCGCGGTGGCCTCCAGGCCGCGCCGCCCGAGCTCGCGGGCATGCTCGGCGGGTCCGGCGGCCAGTTCGAGCACCGAACGCAGCGGACCCGCGGCCGCGATCCGGTGCTTGTCGGACCAGCGGAGCAGGGCATCCACGTCGTCCGGAACGTCGCGGTAGGCGCATGCGGCCTCGTAGAACTCCGGTTCGTCATAGATTCCAGGCACCCGACCATGATGCCCGTGGTGACGTCCGGCAGCCAGCCCGACGCGTCCCGAAGTCACCGGCGATCCCCCCGCGGTCGGCGGCCGGCCGACGTGAGAGCGCACTAGCCTGGTGGCTCTGGGCTGCGCCCGCGGCATCATCTGGGCCCGGGGTAGCCCGACCGGGCGGCTGGCAGCCGGGGTGACCGGTTGCGGGCATCCGGGTTACGCTGTGATTGCGTTTGTTTGCGAGGTTTCAGGGGAAGGCGCCGGTGATGTCAGAGCCGGGAGCCCAGATGGCAGCAGCCGCGCCGGACCGCGGCCACCTGAGGACCTCGCGCGCCGACCGCGACCAGGTGATCGCGGTGCTCAAGGCGGCATTCGTGCAGGGCAGGCTGACCAAGGACGAGTTCGAGGCGCGGATCGACCGGGCACTCACCTCGCGGACCTACGCGGAACTGGCCGCGGTCACGGCGGACATCCCGGCCGGGCTGACCGATACCCAACGGGTCCACGAGTTCAAGCCGCCGCGCCGGCCGGCCCGGAGGCGGACCCGGATCTCCATGAACACGGCGGTTACCGCGGGCGGATTCGTGGCCATATCGACCAACATCGCGATGGTGGGCGCCCTGATCGTCGGTAACGGGGTGGCCGTGATCGCGATCGTCACGTTCTTCGTGATCGCGGCGGCGGTGGCGATCGGCGCCATGATCGTCGCGCGCTAGGACCCGCGCCACGACCGGGGCGGGACCGGGCAGGATCCGCGTCAGGACCGGGGCCGGACCGGGGCGCGACCGGGCGGGCCTGGTCACCAGTGAAGCGGATAGTAGCCGGTGTAGTTCTCGGCCAGGGTGGTCGCGGCCGCCCGGGAGCCGACGACGTAGCGCAGCTGGGAGAGCTGGAGCTCGGCGCCGAACGGGTCCGGGTGTGGATCCACGTGCAGCATGGACGTCATCCACCAGGAAAAATGCGTGGCCCGCCAGACCCGGCGCAGGCAGCTGTCCGAGTAGGCGTCCACGAGCTCGGGGTCGGCCTCGTGCAGCAGGCTGGTCAAGGCCGCGGCCAGAACGGTGACGTCCGCGATGGCCAGGTTGAGGCCCTTGGCGCCGGTGGGCGGCACGATGTGCGCGGCGTCACCGGCCAGGAACAGCCGCCGGTAGCGCATGGGCGAGGCCACGAAGCTGCGCATCGGGGAGATGGCCTTCTCGGTGATCGGACCATCCTTCAGCTCCCAGCCAGGCACGCCGAGCCGGCGCCGCAGCTCGTCCCAGATCCGGTCATCGGGCCAGTGCACGAGGTCCTCGTCCGCCGGAACCTGCAGGTACAGCCGGCTGACCTGGGGTGTGCGCATGGTGTGCAGCGCGAATCCGTCCTGGTGGCGCGAGTAGATGAGCTCGTCGGTGGACGGCGGTACCGTGGCCAGGATGCCGAGCCAGGAGTACGGATAGCCGCGCTCGGCCACCTGGATCAGGCCCGGCGGCATGGAGTCCCGGCAGATGCCGTGGAATCCGTCGCAGCCGGCGATCGCGTCGCAGGTGACCTCGTGCCGCGCCCCCGCGGCGTCGGTGAACCCGAGCACGGGCTGGTCCGTGTCCAGATCTGTGACTTCGGTATCGGAGACCTCGAACTCGATGTGCGCTCGGGCGGCGAGCCGGGCCCTGATCAGGTCCTTGACGATCTCGGTCTGAGCGTAGATCGTGACCCAGCGACCGCCGGTCAGGTCACGGAAGTCCAGGTGGTTCCGTTCCCCGGCGAACTGCAGGTAGATCCCGCCGTGCTCCAGGCCCTCGGCGTCCATCCGGTCGCCCAGGCCGACCGCGCGGAGCAGCTCGACGGTGCCCGCCTCGAGCAGCCCGGCACGCTGCCGGGCCTCGCAGTACGCCCGGCTGCGGTTCTCTACCACGATGGAGTCGATGCCGCGCAGGGCCAGCAGGTGGGAGAGTAGCAGGCCGGCCGGGCCGGCTCCGACGATGCCGACCTGGGTGCGCGAGCCGCTAGTCATCTCGAGGCCGACGATACCGAGCCTGGTCCATGAAAGTCATGACGCTCCTCGGGTGTCATTGGTGCGTAAGTCGAACGATAGTTCAGAAGGCGAACGCGCACGGCTCAGGTCTATGATGTCATCGACCGAGCAGGGAGGCCCATGACTGACAGCCAGGACACCGGTCATGACGGGGATTTCGTGCAGTCACTCGATCGAGGCCTCTCGGTGATCCGCGCGTTCGACGCCGAACACCCGAAACTGACCCTGAGTGAGGTGGCCACCAGCACCGGCCTGAGCCGGGCCGCCGCCCGCCGCTTCCTGCGCACGCTGGTCCAGCTCGGTTACATGCGCAGCGACGGCAGCAGGTTCGCGCTTCGCCCCAAGATCCTCGAGCTTGGCTACGCGTACCTGTCCAGCCTGACCCTGCCCGAGGTCGCGATGCCGCACCTGGAGCAGCTGGTCGAGCAGGTGCACGAGTCGTCCTCGGTCTGCGAGCTTGACGGGGAGGACGTGGTCTACATCGCCCGGGTGCCGACCAAGCGGATCATGACCGTGACGATCAGCGTCGGCACCAGGTTCCCGGCCTACGCCACCTCGATGGGCCGGGTGCTGCTGGCCACGCAGTCCGACGAATGGCTGGACGACTACCTGAGTTCGGCCAGCCTGCACGGCCTAACTGGGCACACCATCACCAGCGCGACCGCGCTGCGCCGTGAGCTGCACAAGATCAGGGCGCAGGGCTGGGCCCTGGTGGACCAGGAACTCGAGGAGGGGCTGCGCTCGATCGCGGCCCCGATCCGCGATGCCGACGGCCAGGTCATCGCGGCCGTCAACATCTCCACGCACGCCGGCCGGCGCACCCTGGCCGCCATCGTGGAAGAGTTCCTGCAGCCCCTGCTCAGCACCGCGCGTCGCATCGAGGTGGACCTGGCCAGGTCCCGTGTCCCCATTGCGGGGGGGTCTGGGGGGGCCGTCCCCCCGGGCTAGCACGGCCGGGGGTCCGGCGGGGTTTAACGGGTTGGTCCTCTGGCGAGCACGGGCCGCACTGGCCTGCCACACTTGTTAACCATGCGCACGCTCCTTGTCGATCATCCCCTGGTCACCCATAAGCTCACCGCGCTGCGCGACATAGCCAGCGATACCGCGACGTTCCGCAGCCTGACCGACGAGCTGGTGACGTTGCTCGCCTACGAGGCGACCCGGGAGATGCGGGTCCAGCTGGTCTCGGTCACCACGCCAGTGGGCATCGCGCAGGGCGTCAAGCTGGCCAGGCCGGTCCCGCTCATCGTCCCGGTGCTGCGGGCCGGCATCGGCATGCTGGACGGCATGACCCGGCTGCTGCCCATGGCCGACGTGGGCTTCGTCGGGCTGCGCCGGGACGAGGAGTCGCTGATCGCGTCCACCTACGCGGACCGGCTGCCCACTGACCTGACGAACCGGGACACGTTCGTCCTCGATCCCATGCTGGCCACCGGCGGCACGCTCGCCACCGTCATCAAGATGCTGGTCGACCGGGGTGCCGCGTCGGTCACCGCGATCTGCCTGCTGGCCGCGCCAGAAGGCCTGCGCCGGGTCGAGGAGGCTTTCGCCGATGGGGAGCACTCGGTGCGGGTGGTCACCGCGGCCGTCGACGAGCGGCTCAACGAACGGGGCTACATCGTGCCCGGGCTGGGTGACGCGGGCGACCGGCTGTTCGGCCGGATCTGAGGCGACGGCACGACCGGCTGTTCGGCCGGATCTGAGGCGACGGCACGACCGGCTGTTCGGCCGGATCTGAGGCGACGGCACGGCGGGTGTTCGGCCGGATCTGAGGTGAGGGCACGGGCGGGGCGCCGGGCCTGCCACGGTTGAGCCCGGCACTCGCCCAGTCCGCGGGTTAGGCCCCCCACCCCGCGGATAGACCGCACCGCTGCGGGCAGCGCCCGGCACCCTGCCAATTTGCAGCTAACCAGGACGATTCGCGGCCCGGTATCCCTGAATCCGGGGTTGGCCGGCATCTGCCGCGCGGGGAGAATCCGGCCCGAGGAGCGTTGTCCCGGTACGATGCGCGGCCAGCAGCCGTGAGAGCCTGGATAACGCGAACCAGCTCAGATCACTTACCAGGCAGGAAACCCGATGTCGTGCCACGCTCCCTGGATTCCGCCATGACGGTGAGCGCTTACGTCTGCACCGCATCGGGTCAGGAGGTACGGCTGGCCGAGGGGAGCCGGCTGGTCTTCGGCCGGGGACCGGAGGTGGACCTGGACGTGGCCGCCGGGCGCGGGCTGTCCCGGCGGGCCGGCATCGTGGCCGCGATGCCGGCCGGGGCCTGGATCGCCAACATCAGCCACACGCACGCGCTGAACATGAAGGGAACGCAAACGGTCTTCGGTTGACACGGGCGTCGTGCTGGCATCGGGGGGTGCCGCGCTGGGTGGCGGTTCGGGGCGGTGTGGATGGCCGCCGTCTGGCGGGCCGTCGAGTGGGATGCGCAGTCGGATCTGGATGTGCCAGCCGGTGACCTGGACATCTTCGATGAGCAGCCGCAGGAGGTCTTGGCGCTGGGCGGGGTCGAGCTGGTCGATGACGGCGGCCACGCGGGCGGCGAAGCCCTCGATGCCCTGGCGGAGCCGATTGCCGCGGGCGAGGCCGGCGCGCTCGGCGGCGAGGCTGGTGCGCTTGTGATCGAGTTCGCGCTGCCGGGCGGTGATCGCGGCGGCGCGGCGCTGCAGCTCGGGCATGTCGACCAGTCCGGCCTGGTAGAGGTCGATGAGCCGGTTGTGCTCGGTGCGGGCGGCGTCGAGTTTGCGGTCCAGGCGGGCCAGCTCGGCGGCGAGCAGCTGGTCGTCGGGGACCGGGGCGTGCACCGCGATGGCTTGCTCGCCGGCCAGCAGCAGGGCGGGGTCGAGCAGGGCAGCGCGGACCTGGCCGAAGACGAACTCGTCGAGGGCGTCGGCGCGGATGTTGCGCTCGGGGCAGCGCCGGTCCTGGCCGCCGGCGCGCAGCGGGTCGTGGTTGTGGCAGTAGTAGTACCGGTGCCAGGTGCCGTTGCGGCCGCGCATCTTGTGGCAGCTGGTGCCCACGCCGCAGGGCCCGCATTTGACCAGGCCGCGCAGCAGCCAGGCGCCGGGTTCGGCGCGGCGCGGGCTCCATTTGGCGTTGTCGGTGCTGGCCTTGGCAGCGGCCTGGAATGTCTGGTCGGCGATGATGGCCGGGCAGGGGATCGCGATCCACTGGTCGCGGGGGCGGGGCACCTGGCGGGAGCGGCGGCCGGGCCGCCGGTCCGGGACGGCCTCGGTGCGGTTGAAGTAGACCTGGCCGATGTAGGCCTCGTTGCGCAGCAGCCGGGTCACGGTAGAGGTGCCCCACACGGCGCGGCTGCCGGTCGGGGTGGGCACGGCGCCTTCGTCGAGCTGGCGGCAGATCTGGCGGATGGTGGTCCCGGCGGCCCGCTCGGCGAAGATCCGCCGGACCACCGAGGCCTCGGGCTCGAAGATCTCCAGGCGCGCCGGGCCGTCCGGGCCGCGGGGGACGCGTCGGTAGCCGTAGGCGGCCTTCCAGGTGATCACCTCGCCGGCCCGGGCGCGGAACAGCTTGCCCCGCCGGTACCGCTCGCCGATCTTGGCCCGCTCGTACTCGGCGATCACGCCCTGGACCTGGGTGAGCAGCCTGGCCTGCGGGTCGTCCTGGTCCAGGCCGGGGGCGTCGGTGAAGGCCACCCTCACGCCGAACCGGGCCAGCTCATCCAGGATCAGCACCTGGTAGGCGTAGGACCGGGCCAGCCGGTCCGGGGACAGGCACCAGACCACCTCGAACAGCCCGGCCTCGGCGGCGTCGCGCAGCGCGTCCAGCCCGGGCCGGTCCAGCCTGGCCCCGGAGCACCCGTCGTCGCAGTATTCCCCGGCCGGCTCGTCCCCGGCCGCGGCCAGGTGCGCGCGCAGCGCTTCGACCTGGGAGCCGATCGTGCCCCGCTCGGCTTGGCGCTCGGTGGAGACCCGGGCGTAGATCGTGGCTTTCATGACCATCCCTCCGTCACCGCAGCGCCGGCCGCGGCCAGCACGCCCGCCGCGTCGAGCAGGAACTGGTAGGCCGCCGCGAGCGTCTGCTCGCGCGGGTCGGCGTGCGGAGTCCACGGCGGGCGGGCCGCGCCGCGAACATCGGCGCGGAAGTCCGGCTCGGCGGCGGGCCAGGCGATCAGCCCGGCCAGCCCGCGGCGGGTGAACCGGGCGGCGGCCAGCCCGCCGGGCAGGACGCCGGCCTGGAGCAGGTGCGCCCGCAGCATCTCATAGTCGGCCTGCGCCGCCTCGTCCGGCGGCCAGAACGCCCGGGCGCTCACCGGGCGCGTGCCCGCTCGATGGTGCGGCGGTGCAGCACCACCCCGAACCGGGCCGCCACCTGCTCGGCCAGCGCCGCCCCCGAGGCGGGCGGCACCGAGCGGATGAACTCGGTGATCTCCGGGCTCAGCTTCACCGGGCCGCGGCGGCCGCGGCGCTCGTCCAGCAGCCCGGCCATCCCGGCCTGCTCGAAGGCGGCGGCGACCAGGTAGAACGCGGCCCGCGAGTACCCGTGGGCCGCCGCGGCCGCGGTCACCGGCACGTGCTCGACCAGGTGTGCCCGCAGCATTTCGTACTTGACCTGCACCTTGTCGGCGGGCAGGAAGAACCCGGCGGAGCTGAATAGCGCAGCGGTCACTGCGTCGGCCCTGGGATGCACCAGCCCGGCCTGCTCCAGCGCCGCCATTCGGCTCGCCTCGCTCACCGCGACCACCTCCGCCACCTGACAGTAGGCCCGCCACGGCGTGGCGTCTAGCATTTACTGCCGCGTGTCTCGAATCATGATGCGGCCAGTGGTCAACTGGTATCTTCCAGCAGCGCATGCTACTAGTGATGCGGTATCTGAGGGTGGACACTGCGGCATTCATTTCTAGACATCCAGAGCACTTCGGACCGCTGCCCGGCGCAGCCGGCGACGGTGGTCAGGATGCAGATACAGCCCCGGGACTTCCTCCCCCGGCGCCAAAATGGCGGTCAGCTGAAGCTTTGCGTTCCGCAGGTGAACGTCGAGGGCGAGGGATACCGGATCAGGCTGCCGCGGCTCGAGGACGGCGGCGAGCCGACCGGCGGCTGGCTGCTGCACTCGGGCACCGCCCTGGTGGGCTCGCGCGCGATGCTGGACGAGGGGATGCCGCTGTCCGTGACGGTGGCCGGCGAGCAGGCCGGCGACAGCCCGGACCGGCGGGACGAGATACAGCCGGAGGGGGAGGGCACGGTGCTGCCCCTCTACCTGGACCCGATGACCAAGCTGTTCCTGGTTGCGCTGCTGTGGTGCCGGCCATGGCTGCTCGACCCGAGCGCCACCACGCCGCTGCCGCGCACCCCGGAAATCGCCCGGGGCGCGCTCGAGATGACCGGTGCCTACCACGAGCTGGAGCGGTTCGAGGCCGACACCGAGTTCCGCGACCTGCTGTCGGCGCGCGTGGCCGAGCACATCAAGGTGCTGCGGCGGAAGATCAGCGACCGCGGGCTGGCCGGGGTGGACGTGCGGCTCTCGGACGAGGTGGCGGTGCGGATCCTGATCGAGCACGGCATCATCACCTCCGCCGACCTCGGATGGCTGGCCGAGCCGGCCTGGCGCTCCCGCCAGGAGGACCTGTGGTGGACCGAGGCCTGAACCTCCCGGGATACCTGGATCAGCTGCCAGACGGCGGCGCGCCAGCCGGCGGCGCGCCCGGCGGGAGGACCATGAACTGCGTCTGGGCCGTGCCGCCATTCCGCCCGGTCGCGCTGACGGTCACCAGCCCCGGCTGGAGCGAGGCCGAGTAGAGCTGGCTGACCGGGACGCTGAACGTCCCGTCCGCGAGGGCGACCGCGTGATACGGCGACATCACGCTGAACAGGTTCTTCAGCCCCGGCGGCGGCCCGATCTCGCTCACCGTGAAGCTCACCGGCGCGTTCGGGGCGAAGCCGCTCCCCCGCACGGCGAACGCGGCACCGGGGTTGCCCTGGCTCTGGTTCACCATGCACAGCGCCGGATGGGCGGGCGCCGCCTTGGCCGAGTCGCATACGGTCGGCGGAGCTACCGGCGGAGGAGCCGCCGACGGGCTGCCCGAGCTGCTGAGCGCGGCGCCGAGGAAGACCCCGCCCACAACCAGGGCCGCTCCCACGGCGGCCCAGCCCGCCCAGGCCATGTGCGCGGCAAGCCAGCGCCGCCAGCGGGCCGGCATCGGCGCCCGGTACGACCGGGCCAGGGAAGGCTGGCGCGGCGGGGCCGGCCTGGGGGACTGCAGCCCCGATGCGGGAAGCTCGATGTAGGAGGCGGAGGTGGCGTCGTCGGCGTGCTCCTGGCCGGGTTCCGAGGGCCGGCCGCTGGCCAGCAGCGGGTTGCGCTGGTACTGCGCGATCAGGGCCGTCGCCGCCTCGGGCAGGTAGGAGTGCTCCCCCGCCGTGCCTGACCCGAACACCGGGGCCTCGGTGAAGGGCTCGAGCTGGGCCAGCATCGCCGACGAGGTGGGCCGCGTCCGGGGGACGCGCTGCAGGCAGGCGGTGACGAGCCCGGTGAGCTCGCCGGGCAGGCCGGACAGGTCGGGCGGCTCGGTGGCCAGCCGGGCCAGCACGTCCATGGGCGAATCGCCCTGGTAGGGCGGGTGCCCGGTGGCCGCGAACGCCAGCGTGGCGCCGAGCGAGTACACGTCGCTAGCCGCCGAGGCCTGGCTGGTGTCCTGGGCCTGTTCGGGTGCCATGTACGCGGGTGTGCCGACCGCCCCCCGGGAGGCGGGGTTCAGCCCGATCCGTTCGGCCGCCCTGGCCACGCCGAAGTCGATCACCTTCGGCCCGTCCGGCGCGACCAGTACGTTCGACGGCTTCAGGTCCCGGTGAAGACCCCGCTGACCCGGCGCGCGGCCGCCACCTCCTGCGCGAACCTGGTCCGGAAGCCGGCCTCCTCGGCCAGCTCCACCTTGATCGTCTTCACCGCGACCAGGCGGCCGGCCGCCGAGCGTCCCAGGTACACCTGGCCCATCGCCCCGGCGCCGAGGCGGCCGAGGATCACGTACGGTCCGATGCGCTCCGGATCCCACCTGCGCAGCAGGTCCCCCCCGTCCGTCCCCCCCGACTGCGGTCCTACCATCGGTTTCCCTGATCCCACCCTGGCCCGAAGTATCGAAGGTGCGCTGACGGCCTCCATCATGCCCAATATCCCGGTGCACGTGCACCAGGATGCCACCGGACTGTGACAGGTGAGATTGGCGGGAAACCATGGGCCGTTAGGTAAAAATGTTTTGAATCTAGCCCGGGTCGCGGGATTCCAGCAGGCCGACGGGGACCACCGAGTCGCTCATCGCGCGGGCGGTGGCGAAACCCGGCTTGATCACGGTGTTGATGATGCGGATCCGCTCGTCGAAGCCCGCGAACGCGCTCTTCATCGCGTTGGTGGTCAGCCACTCCACGTCCGACCAGCCGTAGCCGTACTCGGTGACCAGCCGGTGGAACTCCGAGCTGAGCGTGACCTGGCTCATCAGCCGGTTGTCGGTATTCACCGTCACCCGGAAGGAGAGCTGGCGGAGGATCCGGATCGGGTGCAGCGCGATCGACGGGGCCGCGCCGGTCTGGACGTTCGAGGTCGGGCACATCTCCAGCGGGATCCGGCGGTCGCGGATGTAGGCGGCCAGGCGGCCCAGCCGCACGTTGCCCTCCGGGCCGATCTGGATGTCGTCCACGATGCGCACGCCGTGGCCGAGCCGCTCGGTGCCGCACCACTGCACGGCCTCCCAGATCGACGGCAGCCCGAACCCCTCGCCCGCGTGGATGGTGATGTGGAAGTTCTCCCGCTTGATGTACTGGAACGCGTCCAGGTGACGGCTCGGCGGCCAGCCCGCCTCGGCGCCCGCGATGTCGAACCCGACCACGCCTTTATCGCGGTAGCGGACGGCCAGCTCGGCGATCTCCAGCGACCTGGCCGCGGTGCGCATGGCGGTGAGCAGGGCGTACACCGTGATCCCGCGGTCCTTGCTGCCCTGCGCGAAACCCTCGAGCACGGCCTGGACCACCTCGTCCAGGCTCAGGCCGCGCTCGGTATGCAGCTCGGGCGCGAACCGGACCTCGGCGTAGACCACCCCGTCGGCGGCCAGGTCCTCGGCGCACTCTCGTGCGACCCGGGTCAGCGCCTCGGGGGTCTGCATGACCCCGACCGTGTGCCGGAACGCGTCCAGGTAGACCTCCAGGTGACCGCGGTGCGCACCCTCGGTCAGCCGCCGGGTCAGCTCTTCCACGTTGTCCCCGGGCAGGTCCCGGTAGCCCGTCTCGCGGGCCAGCTCGAGGACGGTCTGCGGGCGCAGCCCGCCGTCGAGGTGGTCATGCAGCAGCACCTTGGGGACAGCCCGGATCTCGGCGAGGGTCAGCATCCCCCCATTGTGCTACGGGCCGATGACCTCGATGACCGGTGATGGCAGCGGCGGGGGTGGCTGCTCGCTGACCTCGATGGCGCTGGAGAGGGCGGCCAGGGCGCCGCGGAAGCGCTCGGGGTCGTCGGCGCGCAGTTCGACCAGCGGCTGGCCCTTGCGTACCTGGTCGCCCGGCTTGGCCAGGCAGATCAGGCCGGCCGCTGCGCTGACCGGGTCTTCCTTTCGTTCCCGGCCGGCACCCAGCCGCCAGGCCGCCGTGCCCACCGCCAGCGCGTCCAGGCGGGTCAGCCAGCCATCGGCGGGGGCGGGCAGGGCCTGGGTGACGTGCGCAGGCTCCGGGAGCGGAGCGTCCGGGTCGCCGCCCTGCGCGCGGACCATGGCGCGGTAGGCCGCCAGCGCGCGGCCGTCGGCGATGGCCGCGGCCGGGTCGGCGTCGAGGGCCGCCAGGTTCAGCATCTGGGCCGCCAGCGCCAGCGTCACCTCCATCAGGTCGGGCGGGCCTTGGCCCTGCAGCGCCATGACCGACTCGGCCACCTCGACCGCATTGCCCACCGCGCGGCCCAGGGGGGTGTCCATCGTGGTCAGCAGGGCCCGGGTCCTGACGTCGTGCTCCTCGCCCAGGGCGACCATCGTCTGGGCCAGCACGCGCGCTTGATCCCGGCTCTTCATGAACGCTCCGGTGCCGACCTTCACGTCCAGGACCAGCGCGGCGGTCCCCTCGGCGATCTTCTTCGACATGATCGAGCTGGCGATGAGCGGAATGGACTCCACCGTTCCGGTCACGTCCCGCAGCGCGTACAGCCTGCGGTCCGCGGGCGCGAGGCCGGAGCCGGCGGCGCAGATCACGCAGCCGACGGTGCGCAGGACATCGAGGGTCTGGGCCGGGGTGAGCGCGGTGCGGAAACCGGGGATCGCCTCGAGCTTGTCCAGCGTGCCGCCGGTATGGCCGAGGCCGCGTCCGGACAGCTGCGGGACGGCGGCGCCGCAGCTGGCCACGAGCGGCGCGAGGATCAGGCTGACCTTGTCCCCCACCCCGCCGGTGGAGTGCTTGTCCACGGTGGGCCGGGCCAGTGCCGACAGATCGAGGCGGTTGCCCGAGGCGATCATCGCCGCGGTCCAGGTCCGCAGCTCCTGGCTATCCAGGCCGCGGAAGTAGATCGCCATCAGCAGGGCGGACATCTGCTCGTCGGCGACCTCGCCCCTGGCGTACGCCTCGAACAGCCAACGGATGTCGTCGTCGGACAGCTTTAGCCCGTCGCGTTTGGCCCTGATCAGCGTGACGGCGTTGGTCACGCCTCCTGCCCGGGGGCCACGTCGCGCCGGGCCGACAGATCGGCGCCGGTGAAGGCGGCGGGGAGCAGCACGTTCAGCTCTACGGGGCCGTCCGCGGTGTCGATCAGCAGCCCGCCGCCGCCGGCCTCGATCAGCAGCTGGCGGCAGCGGCCGCAGGGCAGCAGCGGCTCCCCGTCGCCCGCGACGACGGTCACGGCCAGCAGCTGGACGGCGGCGTCGGCGGCGTCCGCCGGCCCGGAGGCGTCCGCGGCGTCAGGGGCGCCCGCGGGGTCCGCGGCGTGCAGCGCGCAGACCAGGCCGCATTCGGCGCACAGGGTCAGGCCGTAGGAGGCGTTCTCCACATTGCAGCCGGTCACGATGCGCCCGTCCGAGGCCTGGCCCGCCGCACCGACCCGCAGCCCGGAGTAGGGGGCGTAGGCTCTGGTGGCCGCGGCGACCGCCGCCGCGCGCAACGCGGGCCAGTCGATGCTCACGCGGGCACCCTAGCCGTTGGCGGGGTTCGCGGGGAAGAGGTCCTCTGCGGCCGACCGGATTCTCGGGTCCGCGTGGATAAGGTGCAGGGTTGCCTTATCCACGCGGACCCTCCCATGTCATCCGCGCGTCCAGCGGCAGGGGCTGTCGCGCCCGAGCAAGGAACTCTGGTAAACAGCATGCCCGGGCACTTGCTAGGACCCACACTGGAAGGGGTTCAGTTTTGGTTAAGATCTTCGCCCGATTGGGCACGGGCCGGTTTCGTGCTTAGCGTGGAGGCAGTGATCGCACGTCTGGGCCGGGTTCTCGTCGTGGAGGACGACCCTGGCATCGCCACTCAGCTGGTCCGGGGGCTGACTCGGGCTGGCTATGAGACGGGCAGCGTGACCACCGGCCAGGCGGCACTGGACTGGCCGGTACCGGACCTGGTGCTGCTCGACCTCGGGCTGCCGGACATCGACGGCGTCGAGGTCTGCCGCCGGCTGCGGCAATCGTGCGACGCGGCGATCATCGTGGTGACCGCCCGCGGCGAGGAATCCGACCGGGTCCTTGCGCTCGACGAGGGGGCGGACGACTACCTGATCAAGCCGTTCGGCCTGCAGGAGCTGCTGGCCAGGATCCGGGCCGTGCTCCGCCGCAGCCGTCAGCCCGCGGGCCAAGTGCTGCAGCATGGCACGCTCAGCGTCGACATGCGGACCCGCAAGGTCACCGTGTCCGGGCACCAGATCGGGGTCACGCCGAAGGAGTTCGCCATCCTGGAGTGCCTGGCCAGCGACCCGGGACGGGTGGTCAGCCGCCAGGAGATGCTCGAGCGGGCCTGGGATGAGCACTGGTACGGCCCGACCAAGGTGCTCGACGTGCACATGGCGGCACTGCGCAAGAAGCTGGGCGACCCAGGCATCATCGAGACCGTCTACGGTCACGGCTTCCGGCTAGCCGACCCGGGCGGTCCCGGATGACCAGGCGGATCCTGCTGGCCCTGCTGGCCTTCACCGCGGCGGTGCTGGCCGGCGCGGTGGTCCCGCTCACGTTCAGCACGATCCATCAAGAGCGCAGTTCCTTCATCCAGGCCACGGCGGGCATGGTGCGCGCCGACGCCACGGTCTCCCAGGCTTACCTGGCCGGCTCCCCCGACGAGCCGCTGTTCCAGGTGATCACCCAGGCGCGGCAAGCAGGCGACGGTTTGCTCATCCTCACCATCAGCCTGGCACCCGACGGTGGCTATCAGCGGCCGCGGCCGCTGCTAGATATAGGCATGCCGGCCGGCGACTGGATCCAGCTCGCCGACCAGGCGGACCGGCAGGCCTGGCTGGCGAGCAGCCCCGGTCAGCCGGTTCAGCCGATCACGCAAACGACGGGATCGCGGGTCATCGCCGCCATGCCCGTCTACGGGCACGGCGAGGGCCCGCTGGTGGGCACCGTGATCCTGGCCCGGTCGACCGGGCCCCTGGACAGGGACGTCGTCAAGCTCTGGGTGATCTTCGGCACGATCTGCCTGGTCGCGATGATCGGCGCGGCGCTGCTGGCGTTCGGCCTGGCCCGGTGGGTGGGCAGGCCGCTGAAGGTCCTGGACTCCGCGGCCCGCAGGCTGGCCGACGGCGACCTGGCCAGCCGGGCCAAGGCCGAATCGGGCCCCCCGGAGCTGCGCCGCCTGGGCACCACGTTCAACACGATGGCCGGACGGCTCGAGGCGCTGGTGCACGGCAGCCGGGCCGTCATCGCGGACGTGTCGCACCAGCTGCGCACCCCGCTGGCCGCGCTCCGGCTGCGGCTCGACCTGCTCGCCGCCGACACCGCGCACGCGGACCCGGACACCGGCCACGAGCTGGCCGGCGCCCTGGACGAGCTGGCCAGGCTGTCCCGGCTGGTGGACGGCCTGCTGGCCGTGGCCCGCGCGGAAAACGCGGTGCCGGTGCCGGTAGCGGTGGACGTGGCCGAGGTGGCAAACGAACGCGTTGTGGCCTGGCATCCGATCGCCGACGACCGGGACATTGTGCTGACGGCCACGTCGGCAGCCGGTGACGGCACAGCCGCGTCCGGCGCGCGCGGGGTAGGCAGGCTCGCAGGCGGGTTCTCCGGACCGTCCGGGAGTTCGGGGGGGCTGAGGGCCGGTCCGGTGCTGGCCTGGATGGGCGAGGGGGACCTGGAGCAGATCCTGGACAACCTGATCGCCAACGCCCTGGAGGCGCTCAGCCCGGGCCGCCAGGTCGCGCTCACCGCCGCGGCCGCCCCGGCCGGCGTGCGGATAACGGTCAGCGACAACGGCCCGGGCATGAGTGCCGAGGACCGCAAGCGCGCCTTCTTGAGGTTCACCACCATGAGCCCGGGCGGCACCGGGCTGGGCCTGGCCATCGTGCACCGGCTGGTCACGTCCAACGGCGGCACCGCCAGCCTGGCCGAGACACCGGGTGGCGGCCTGACGGTCACGCTGGAGTTCCCCGAGGCCCCGGCGGACAGCGGCGGTGCTCCCAGCAGCACCGCTTCCGCCAGTACCACCGCCACCCAAGCTGCGCTCAGCCTGTAGGAAAGTACCAAACCTCGCGGACCGAACGGCCGGATGTATGTCTGGCCAGCCAGGAATTCCATCATGATCGGGTTCCGATTCGGCAACGAGCAAGTCAGATAGCACCGTTTCCCCTTCCCAGGCGGGCGCGGCCAGGCATAGCCTGCGGGACAACCCAGGACGAATGCGGCCGGGCGCGGTAGCGTGCTGGCCCAGTGGAGGTAAGCGTGAAATACAGCGCATGGGCCATAGCGGCGCTGGCCGTGTCAACGACGCTGGCCGTCGCCGCGTGCGGGAGCAGCACAAGCTCGGCGACATCATCTGCCAGCGGTACGGCGACCAGCACGGCGGCGGCGTCAGCCAAGTACCTCGGCTGCATGGTCACCGACACCGGCGGCATCGACGACAGGTCGTTCAACGCCTCGTCGTGGCAGGGCATGCAGGCAGCCGCGACCGCCGACAGCAGCATCCAGGTCAAGTACCTGCAGTCGACGACGCAGAGCGACTACATACCGAACATCAACACGTTCCTCGGTGAGAAGTGCGGCATCATCGTCACCGTCGGCTTCTTGATGGGACCCGCGACGGAGGCCGCAGCCAAGGCGCACCCGACCCAGAAGTTCGCGATCGTGGACTGCTCGTACGCGTCGGGGTGCCTGACCGGCCCGGTGGAGAAGAACATCGACCAGCTGACGTACAACACCGTGCAGGACGGCTTCCTCGGCGGGTACCTGGCCGCGGGAATGACCAAGACCGGCAAGGTCGCGACGTTCGGCGGCGAGGACTTCGGGACCGTCACGATCTACATGGACGGCTTCTGGGACGGCGTGCAGTACTACAACTCCAAGCACGGCACGCACGTCCAGGTGCTCGGCTGGAACGAGCAGACCCAGAAGGGCTCGTTCACCGGTGACTTCACCAACCAGACCAAGGGCGAGACGCTAACCCAGACGTTCATCAGCGAGGGCGCGGACATCATCTTCCCGGTGGCCGGCAACGTCGGCCTGGGCGCGGCCAAGGCGGTCCAGGACGCGGACGCCGCTGCCGGCGGGGACAAGGTGAACATGTTCTGGGTGGACACCGACGGCTGCGTCAGCGCAGCGCAGTACTGCAAGTACTTCATCACCAGCGTGACGAAGGGCATCGTCCCCTCGGTGAGCGGGGCGGTGCAGGCCGCGGCCAAGGGAACGTTCACCGGCGGCACCTACGTCGGCACCCTGAGCAACGGCGGGGCCGTGCTCTCCCCGTACCACGACTTCTCCGGCGTGGTCCCGGCCTCCCTGCAGAGTGAGCTGACTCAGGTCGAGAAGGGTATCGAGAACGGCTCGATCGCCACGCCGACCAAGAGCCCGGTGTAGGAGCCTGGAGGCACGGAACGGCGAATGTGGCAGCGGTGCGGCGCGGTGCGCATCGCTGCCACATCGACGTGCGGGCTGGCGGGTTCCGCGATGGGAGGGGCCGGGCGAAAATGGAGGCCACGGCCATGACGGCACGGACGCGGAACTGAAGGGCGGACGTGGAACTCGAGCTGAGGGACATCACCAAGCGTTTCGGTTCGCTGGTGGCCAACGACCACATCAACCTGTCGGTGGCCCCGGGTCAGGTACACGCCCTGCTCGGCGAGAACGGCGCAGGCAAGACAACCCTGATGAACGTCTTGTACGGGCTGCTGCAGGCCGACGAGGGCGAGATCCTGCTGGATAACAAGGCGACCCGGTTCGGATCCCCGAAGGACGCCATCGCCGCCGGCATCGGCATGGTGCACCAGCACTTCATGCTGGTGCCCGTGTTCACCGTCGCGGAGAACGTGACCCTCGGCATCGAGGAGACCCGCCGCCTTGGTCTGCTTGACCGGCGCAAGGCGCGGAAGGACGTGCGCGAGCTCTCCCGCCGCTTCGGCCTGGATGTCGATCCGGACGCCCTGGTGGAGAACCTGCCGGTCGGCATCCAGCAGCGGGTCGAGATCGTCAAGGCACTGGTCAGGGAGGCGGCCGTGCTGATCCTCGACGAGCCCACCGCGGTGCTCACCCCGGCCGAGAGCGAAGACCTGTTCCGGATCATCAGGCAGCTGAGGGACGGCGGCAGGTCCATCGTGTTCATCTCGCACAAGCTCAAGGAAGTCCAGGCGATCGCGGACACCATCACCGTGCTGCGCCGGGGAAAGGTCGTCGGAGAGCGGCCTCCCGGTACCACGGAGGACGAGCTCGCCTCGCTCATGGTGGGCCGGGACGTCCAGCTGCGGGTCAGCAAGGAGCCCGCCAAGCCCGGCGAGGTGGTCCTGGACGTGACCGACCTGACTGTCGCCGACGAGACCGGCCGGGTCAGGGTGAACGGAGCGTCCTTCCAGGTACGGGCGGGCGAGATCCTCGGGGTGGCCGGGGTGCAGGGCAACGGGCAGACCGAGCTGTGCGAGGCTCTCATGGGGCTGCGGCACACGGCGGCGGGGGTGGTGACGCTGGACGGCCGCGACCTGACCCATGCCGGCCCGGGGCAACGGCTGCGCGCCGGCATCGCGTACGTACCCGAGGACCGGCAGGAAGACGGCCTGATCGGCGAGTTCTCCGTGGCGGACAACATGGTGCTCGACGTCTACAACCGGCCGCCCTTCGCCTCCGGCATCAACCTGCACCCGGGCGCGATCGCCGCCAACGCCGCCGAGCGCGTGCAGGAGTTCGACGTCCGTACCACCTCCGCGCAGGTACCGGTGTCCAGGCTGTCCGGCGGCAACCAGCAGAAGGTCATCTTGGCCAGGGAACTCAGCCACGAGCACAAGGTGCTCGTGGCCAGCCAGCCCACCCGCGGGCTGGACGTGGGGTCGATCGAGTTCGTGCACCGGCGCATCGTGGAACAGCGTGACCAGGGCGTCGCCGTGCTCATCGTCTCCGCCGAGCTCGACGAGATCTATGCCCTGGCGGACCGGATCGCGGTCATGTACGAAGGCAGGATCACCGGTTTCCGGCCGCCGACGGTGCCGGTGGAAGAACTCGGGCTGCTGATGGCGGGCGCGACCGATCAGGACTCATTGACCTCTGAGATCTCGGGGGCTCCGGGGTCTTCGGGGTCTTCGGGGCCTTCAGGTTCCCCGGGGCCGGATCCGGCCCCCAGCGCCATACCGGGAGCGGGACAATGAGCGATCAGACGGGTTCCCCGGGTCCGGCCACCGCAGAGCAGGAGGAGACCGAGCAGGGACGTAGAGGGTACGGTCTCGGCCGGGCTTTCATGGACTCGATCGTGGAAGGCCATACGGCCACCATCATCATCCTGGTCTTCATCACCGCGTTCGTGATAGGCGGCCTGCTGAACGCGTTCACCAACACCACGGTGCTGCATGCGTGGGGGAACCTGTTCTCGGCTCCCGGCCACGCGATCGCGACGGCCTGGGACACCGCGGTGGGCGCCTACGTGGAGATGTTCGAGGGATCGATCGTCAACCCGCACACAGTCGCGGCGCTGTTCCAGCAGGCATCGATCGGCACCGCGCTGCACGACGGCTACCTATCCGCCGTGTTCTCCCCGCTGTCGGAGACCTGCGTCCAGGCCACGCCGCTGATCCTGGCCGGGCTGGCGGTGGCGCTGCCCTACCAGGCGGGCCTGTTCAACATCGGCGCGCAGAGCCAGCTCATCGGCGGCATGATCGTCGCCACCTACCTCGGCTACGGGATCAGCCTGCCGTTGTTCGTGCACGTCGTGGTGTGCGTGATCGGTGGCTTCATCGGCGGCGCGGCGCTCGGCTGGCTGGTCGGCGAGCTCAAGGCCCGAACCGGGGCCCACGAGGTCATCACCACCATCATGCTCAACTACATCATGATCTACTTCCTGACCTACCTGCTGTCCTTCGGCTACCTGATGCAGGCGCCGCACGCGACCAACCCGGTCAGCCCGTTCATCGTCGGCAACGCACACCTGCCGCACCTTTTCGGCCCGTCCCTGCGGGTCAACGCGGGCTTCCTCCTCGCGCTGGCCTGCGCGGCGGGCATGTGGTGGCTGCTGAACCGGACCACGACCGGCTTCGAGTTCCGCAGCATCGGGAAGAATCCCAGCGCCGCGCGGGTGGCGGGAATGAACGTGGAACGGAACTGGGTGCTCGTGATGCTGATCGCCGGCGGCCTGGCGGGACTGAGCGGAGCCGCGGTCATCCAGGGCACGGACTTCAGCCTCAACTTCCAGAGCTACGGAACCTACGGCATCGACGCCATCACGGTCGCCCTGCTCGGGTTCGGCAGGCCGGGCGGCGTGGTGCTCGCCGGGCTGCTATTCGGCGCGCTGAGGGCCGGGGGGCCGCTCATGCAGGCCGCCACCGGCACGCCGGTGGACATGGTGCAGGTCCTGGAGGCGGTGATCGTCTTGCTCATCGCGGCGCCGGCACTGATCCGGGCCATGTACCGGCTGCGGGCGGCCAGGGGCGGCGGCGTCGGCGAGGTCATGTCCAAGGGGTGGAACGCATGACAGTAGCGGACCAGGCGCGGCCCGTAGACCTGGACATAGCGGCCCGCCCCCCCAGCAGCGCCTTCCGGCGATGGATCGCCCCTGTCACGTTCGCCGTGTTCGGGCTCATAAACATCTTCGTCCTGGGGACGAACTCGCACCACGGGGACGCGGCCTTTGCGTTCTCCCAGTCGTTCGCCAAGGTGACCGTGCCGAACCTCTCCCTGCCCGCCGCCATCACCTGTTATGCGTGCGGCGCGATTACGCTGGTGATCGCCGGGCTGCGGGCGTTCCTGCCGTTCAGCACGGCGATGAAGCGGCTGGCCATCGCGATGGTCATCTTCCTGTTCGTTGTCTCCCTGCTCTGCTGGGCCGACGCCGGCCTGACCACGGCGTTCAACGTGGTGAACCTGCTGCAGGGCACGCTGAACGATTCGATCCCGATCATGCTGGGCGCACTGACCGGCGTCATATGCTCGCGCTCCGGCGTGATCAACGTCGGCATCGAGGGCCAGCTACTGCTCGGCGCCTTCACCGCCGCCATCGTGGCCAGCGCCACTGGCTCGCTATGGCTGGGACTGGTGAGCGGAGCACTCGCCGGCTCGCTGGTCGCGGTGCTGCTCGCCGTCTTCGCCATCGGCTACCGGGTGGACCAGGTCATCTTGGGCGTGGTGCTCAACACGCTGATCCTCGGCCTGACCGGGTACCTGTACGACGACCTCATGGTGCCCTACGCCAACACGCTGAACTCGCCGGCTACGTTCTCCGCGATCAAGATCCCGCTACTGGGCGACATCCCGATCCTCGGACCGGTCCTGTTCGACTCCACCATCTTCCTGTACCTCACCTACCTGGCCGTGGCCGGCGTGCAGGTGGGCCTGTTCGGGACCCGGTGGGGGCTGCGCACCCGGGCCATCGGCGAGCATCCCATCGCGGCCGACACCGTGGGCATCTCGGTGATCGCGATGAGGTACCGCAACGTCATCGCGGCCGGGCTGATCGCGGGCATCGGCGGCGCCTACTTCACGATCGGCTCGGTCGGCGCGTTCGGCAAGGACATGACGTCCGGCGAAGGCTACATCGCGCTCGCCGCGATGATCTTCGGCCGGTATACGCCGTTCGGCGCGATCGCGGCGGCGCTGCTGTTCGGGTTCACCACGCAGCTGCAGTCGATCATGTCCACGCTCAACACGCCCATCCAGTCCAACCTGCTGCTGATGACGCCGTACATCGTCACGATCATCGTGCTGGCCGGGCTGGTGGGCAAGGTCCGCGGCCCCAGGGCCGAGGGCATCCCCTACGTCAAGTCCTAATTTCATGCCGAACGGTCCGTGGTGCGCGCGTCTGGGCCAGCTTTCGCGCCTCAGCGGGCGCCCCGGGCCGGATGGCTGACACCGTGGGCGGCGATCGTGCCCCAAGAGCACATCACGCGAAACCTGCGCAACATTTGCGGACATCTTTTGGTGCATACGTTACGTGCGAGCGTATACGTGACAATTGATGCTGAGCTGAAAGCGATGGTCGAGGCCTGGGTCGCGGACGACCCGGATGCGGGAGACCGGGCCGAGTTGCGGACTCTGCTTGAGCGGGCGACCGGGGATGGGAGCGGGAGCGGCGCGGGGGCGCTGGCTGAGCTGCGGGACCGGTTCGGCGGGCGGCTGGAGTTCGGGACCGCGGGGCTGCGCGGGGTGGTGGCCGCGGGACCGAGCCGGATGAACCGTGCCGTGGTCAGGGCGGCAACGGCGGCCGTGGCGGGGTGGCTGCTGGGCGCGGGGGATGAAGGAGCGGAGGGCTTGATGGGCCCTGCGGATGCGGGCGCGCGGAGCGCGGGGGGCCTGCCGGGCGGAAGCGGTTCGGGAGGAGCGGGGGTCAGCGTGGTGGTGGGATGCGATGCGCGGCACCGGTCGGCGGAGTTCGCCGCCGAGGCGGCCGGGGTGCTGGCCGGGGCGGGCATCGCGGTGCACATGCTCCCGATGCCCGGCCCCACGCCGCTGCTCGCCTTCGCGGTGCGCCACCTGGCGGCGTCGGCCGGGGTGATGATCACCGCGAGCCACAACCCGGCCGCGGACAACGGGTACAAGCTGTACCTGAGCGACGGCGCCCAGGTCATCCCGCCCGCCGACGCTGAGATCGAGGCCCGGATCGCCGGGCTGGGGCCGCTATCGCAGATTCCGGTCGCGGACGCCGACAGCCCGCTGATCACCCGGCACGGCGACGAGGTGGCCCGGGCCTACCTGGATGCGGTGGTCGCGGCGGCCGCCGGGAAGGGGTCGGGAGCGGCCGCCGGACAGCCGGCGCTGACCGTCGTCTACACGCCGATGCACGGGGTGGCCGCCGGGCTCATGCTGCGGGCCATGGCCCAGGCGGGGTTCGCGGCGCCGCACGTGGTGGCGGCGCAAGCCGAGCCGGACCCGGACTTCCCGACCGTCGCATTCCCCAATCCCGAGGAGCCCGGAGCGCTGGACCTGGCGCTGGCCGACGCGCGGCGGCTGGGCGCGGATCTCGTGGTGGCCAGCGACCCGGACGGGGACCGGCTGGCCGTGGCTGTTCCGGAACCCGGGGGCGCCTGGCGCACGCTGACCGGGGATCAGGTCGGCGCCCTGCTCGGCGCCAGCCTGCTGGAACGCGCGGCGCGCGACCCCGCGCCCGAGACCAGGCTGGTGGCGTCCACGATCGTTTCCTCGACGCTGCTGTCCAAGGTCGCGGCGGCGGCCGGGGCCCGGTACGCCGAGACGCTGACCGGGTTCAAGTGGATCGCCCGCTCCGCCGACGGGGTGCCTGGAGCGCGTTTCGTCTTCGGGTATGAGGAAGCCCTGGGCTACGCGGTCGGCGACGTGGTGCGCGACAAGGACGGTATCGGCGCCACCCTGGCCATGCTGGTCCTGGCCACCGGGGCCAAGGCGGCCGGGCGTTCGGTGCTCGAGGTCTACGACGATCTGGAGAGCGCGCATGGCGTGCACCTGACGTCCCAGCTGACGCTGCGCACCGCCGACCAGGCGGCGGTCATGAGCCGGCTCCGGGCCGATCCCCCCGCCGAGCTGGGCGGCCTGCCAGTGACCGAGCTGGCCGACCTCGCCGTCGCGCCGCGCGCGGGCATGCCGGCCGCGGATGTGCTGGTGTTCCGGCTGGCCGCAGCCCGCGTGGTGATCCGCCCGAGCGGTACCGAGCCGAAGATCAAGTGCTACATCGAGGTCACCGAACCGCCGGGCCGCCGGCCGCTGCCGGCGGCCCGCGGGGCGGCCGCCCGGCGCCTGGTGCCACTGCGGCAGGCGCTGGAGGCCGTGCTGGGCGATGCGTAAGGCAGTGCGGGCCGGACGGCGCCCTAGTGACCTGGGTGAGCGAATCGCGTGACCGGAGCGGGTACCGCGGCCCGTTCGGCTGAAAATACAGACGGCGGCGGGGAGGGCCGGTCAGCCGGCGGTCAGGGCCCGGGCCTGGCTGACGTCCTCGCGCATCTGGGCGACCAGCGCGTCGACGGTGTCGAAACGCTCGTTGCCGCGGAGCCTGACCGCGAAGTCGATCGCGGCGTGGACGCCGTACAGGTCCAGGTCGTCGCGGTCCAGCGCGTACGCCTCGACGGTCCGGTCGCGGCCGCCGAACGTCGGGTTGGTGCCGACCGAGATCGCGGCCGGCCAGCGCTCGGTCTCGGTCCCGTCCAGGTCCAGGCTGGTCAGCCAGCCGGCATACACCCCGTCGGCCGGGATGGCCATGTGCGCAGGGACTTCAAGGTTCGCGGTGGGGAAGCCCAGCGCGCGGCCGCGCATGTGACCGCGGGCGACCACGCCCTCGACGCGGTGCGGGCGGCCGAGGACGGCGGCGGCGGCCGCCACGTCCCCCGCGGCCAGCCGCTCCCTGATGAAGGTCGAGGAAATCGTCACGCCGCCGTCTTCGGCCAGCGGCACGCCCTCGGCGGTGAAATCGTACTTCTCCCCCAGCTGCGCGAGCAGCGGCACGTCACCCGCGGCCCGGTAGCCGAACCGGAAGTTCTCCCCCACCACCACGGCGGCGGCGTGCAGCCGCTCGGACAGCACGACCCGGACGAACTCGTCCGGGCTCAGCCGGGAAAACTCCGCGGTGAACGGGAGTACGAGCAGGGCGTCGGCGCCCAGCGCGGCCAGCAGCTCAGCCAGCCGACGATCGGAGGTCAGGGACGGCGGGTGCGGGCCCGGCCTGACCACCTGGTCGGGATGCGGGTCGAAGGTGATCACCACGACCGGCAGGTTCCGCGCCCGGGCCAGCTCGACGGCCCGGCCAATGATGCGCTGGTGACCTCGGTGCACCCCGTCGAACACGCCGATCGTGGCGACGCAGCCGCCCCAGTCGGCGGGCACGTCGTCCAGGCCGTACCAGCGGTACACGATCGGTGTCCCTCCTTCGTCGGCGGCGAGCATCAGCCTAGCCTCAGGCGAAGACCACCAGCGGCCGTGCCTGGCCGGCCTGTTCGGTGAGCAGGGCGATGAGCGTGCCGTCGGGCGCGTAGGCGGCCGTGGGGCCTGCGGTGGCGGCGCCGGCGCCGACCGCGGCGAGGCGGCCGCCGTGGGCCAGGCGGCGGGCCTCGTCGGCGGACAGTTCCCGGCGCGGGAACGCCGCGGCGGCGGCCTGGGCGAGCGGCAGGACCTCGAACCGTTCGGCCAGCTGATCCAGGGTGTTCGCGGCGTCCAGACCGTAACCGCCGACCCGGGTCCGGCGCAGCCGGGTCAGGTGCCCCCCGGTACCGAGCTCGTGACCCAGGTCACGAGCCAGGGCCCTGATGTAGGTGCCGCTCGAGCAGCGTACGGTCACGTCGAGGTCGAGCAGGTCGCCGACGGGGCTGGAGGCCGTGACCGTGAACTCGTGGACGGTCACCGGCCTTGGTTTCAGGTCGGGCGCGGCGCCTTGGCGGGTGAGCCGGTAGGCGCGCTGGCCGCCGACCTTGATCGCGCTGACCGCGGGCGGCACCTGCCGGATGTCTCCGGTCAGGCCGGCCACCGCGCCCGCGAGCGCTTCTGGGGAAACGCCCGCGGCCGAAGCGGTGCCGGTGATGTCGCCTTCGGCGTCATCGGTGCTGGTCGACTGGCCGAGCCTGATCGTGGCGTCGTACTGCTTGTCGGTCAGGGCCAGGTAGCCGAGCAGCCTGGTGGCCTTCTCGACCCCGACCACCAGGACGCCGGTCGCCATGGGGTCCAGGGTTCCGGCGTGCCCCACCCTGCGGGTCCCGGCCAGCCGCCGGATCCGGGCCACGACGTCATGGGAGGTCATGCCGCCGGGCTTGTCCACGATGACCAGTCCGCTGTGCTGCCCCTCGGTCATTCGGCCTCGTCGTCGTCCGCGGCCTCGGCCGGCTTGCGGTAGGGATCGGGGTCGCCGGCGTGCCGGGCGCCCTGGCGGGTGCGGGCCAGCTCGGCGTCAGCGTGCTTGGCCTGGGTGACCAGCTCCTCGATCCGCTGGGCGCTTTCTGGCAGCGCGTCGGCCACGAAGGCGAGCGAGGGGGTGTGCCGGAGGCCGATCTGCCGGCCGACTTCGGATCGGATGATGCCGGTCGCGCTGGCCAGCGCGGCCGCCGTATCGGCGCGTTCGGCGTCAGACCCGAGCACCGTGTAGAACACGGTGGCCTCGCGAAGGTCGTTGGTCAGCCGGGCTTCGGTGACGGTCACGAAGCCGAGCCGGGGGTCCTTGATCCGTCGCTCCAGCATTTCCGCGACGATCTGGCTGATCCTGTCGGCGAGCTTGCGCGCCCGGGCGGCGTCCATGCTCCGTCACTCCTCCTCGTTGAACAGCCGCTGCCGCGCGGACAGCAGCTCGATCTCAGGGTGGCCGGCCACCACGCGCTCGCACTCGGTGAGCACGCCGATGGCGTTCGAGGCTGTCGCGGACACCACGGCCACGCCAATCTCGGCCCGCCGGTGCAGGTCCAGGTGGCCGGTCTCGGCGACCGCGACACCCGGATAGCACCGGCGCAGCTCGGCGACGAGCGGCCGGACGACGGCACGCTTGGCCTTCAGCGAGTGCACATCGCCCAGCAGCACGTCCAGCGTCAGCGCCGCGACGTACACGGCGTCACTCCGATCCGGGGGTTGCGCGGGTCCTTAGGCCCGCGGCTTCTCCCTCATCTCGAAGGTCTCGATGGTGTCTTCGACCCTGATGTCGTTGTAGCCGACACCGATACCGCACTCGTAGCCCTCGCGGACTTCGGTCACGTCGTCCTTGAACCTGCGCAGCGACTCCACCGTCAGGTTGTCGGAGATCACCACGCCGTCCCTGATCAGCCGCGCCTTACTGCCGCGGTGGATCGCGCCGGTGCGCACGATGCAGCCGGCGATGTTGCCGACCCTCGGCACCCGGAAGACCTCGCGAACCTCCGCCGTACCGAGCTGGGCCTCCTCGAACTCGGGCTTGAGCATGCCCTTAAGCGCGGCCTCGACCTCCTCGATCGCCTGGTAGATGATCGAGTAGTAGCGGATGTCGACACCCTCGCGCCGGGCCAGCTCGCCCGCCCGCTCGGCCGGCCGGACGTTGAACCCGATGATCACCGCGTCCGAGACGATGGCCAGGTTCACGTCATCCTGGGTGATCGCGCCGACGCCGCGGCCGATCACGCGCAGGCGTACGTCCTCGCCGACATCGAGCTTGAGCAGCGCGTCCTCCAGGGCTTCCACCGAACCGGACACGTCGCCCTTGATGATGAGCAGCAGCTCCTCGCGCTCGCCGGCCTTGAACGCCGACTCCAGGCCCTCGAGCGTAACCCGGCGCGGCTGGGCCAGCTGGGCACTGCGCTCGCGAGCCTCGCGGCGTTCGGCGATCTGGCGGGCGATCCGGTCGTCGGAGACGACCAGGAAGTTGTCGCCCGCACCGGGCACGGAGGTCAGGCCGAGCACCAGGACCGGCCGGGACGGCAGGGCCTCGGTGATCGTCTCGCCGTTCTCGTCGAGCATGGCCCGCACCCGGCCGAACGCCTCACCGCAGACGATTGAGTCGCCCACGTGCAGCGTGCCGCGCTGCACCAGGACCGTCGCCACCGGACCGCGGCCCTTGTCCAGGTGGGCCTCCAGGGCCACGCCCTGAGCGTCCTGGTCCGGGTTGGCGCGCAGGTCGAGCTCGGCGTCGGCGGTCAGGACGATCGCCTCGAGCAGGCTGGGGATGCCGGTCCGCTGGGTGGCGGACACGTCCACGAACTGCGTCTCGCCGCCGAACTCCTCCGCAACCAGGCCGTATTCGGTCAGCTGCGCCCGCACCCGCTGCGGGTCGGCGCCTTCCTTGTCGACCTTGTTGACCGCCACCACGATGGGCACGCCGGCCGCCTGCGCGTGGTTCAGCGCCTCGGTGGTCTGCGGCTTCACGCCATCGTCCGCCGCCACCACGAGCACCACGAGGTCGGTGGTTTCGGCCCCGCGGGCCCGCATGGCGGTGAACGCCTCGTGGCCCGGGGTGTCGATGAACGTGATCTTCCGTTCCTCGCCGTCGACCTCGGTGGTCACCTGGTAGGCGCCGATGTGCTGGGTGATGCCGCCGGCCTCGCGGGCCACCACGTTGGTGTGCCTGATCGCGTCCAGCAGCTTGGTCTTGCCGTGGTCGACATGACCCATCACCGTGACCACTGGCGGCCGGGCTACCAGGTCGGTCTGGTCGCCCTCGTCCTGGCCGAACTCGATGTCGAACGACTCCAGCAGCTCCCGGTCCTCTTCCTCGGGGGAGACGACCTGGACGGTGTAGTTCAGCTCCGCGCCGAGCACCTGCAGGGTCTCGTCGTTGACCGACTGGGTCGCCGTCACCATCTCGCCGAGGTGCAGCAGGACCTGGACCAGCGACGCCGGGTTGGCGCCGATCTTGTCGGCGAAGTCGCTCAGGCTCGCGCCCCGGCTCAGCCGGATCACCTGGCCGTTGCCGTGGGGAACCTGGACGCCGCCGATGGTCGGCGCCTGCATGTTGTCGAATTCCTGACGCCGCTGCTTCCTCGAGGTCCGGTTCCGGGACGGACGCCCGCCGGGACGTCCGAAGGCACCCTGGGTGCCGCCGCGGCCGCGGCCGCCGCCCGGGCGAGGCGGACCACCGGTGGCTCCGGCCCGCGGCGCGCCCGCACCGGGGCCGCCGCTACCGCGCGGACCCGCGCCGGTACCGCCGCGGCCACCGGCTCCGGGACCACCGGGCCGGGTGCCGGCCCCGGCACCCGGGCCGCCACGACCGCCGCCCGGGCCACCGCGGCCCGCGCCGGACGGACCCGGCCTGGACGGCATGTTCATCGGGCTGGGCCTGGGACCACCGGGACGCTGACCCGCGTACCCGCCCGGACGCGGCCCGCCGTCCGGGCCGCCGGGCCGGCCAGGGCCGCCTGGCCCCCGGCCGCCGGGACGCGGACCGCCAGGAGCACCCGAACCGGCCGGGCCGCCTGCCGGCTGCCCGGGACGGCCTTGCTGACCGGGAACAGGACCCTGGGTCCGCGCCGGAGACGAGCCCATACCGGTCGCGGTCGAGCTGAACGGATTGTTACCCGGCCTCGGGCCGGGCCGTGGCGCGCCCGGGCGAGACGCGCCCGGGCCAGCCGGACGGGGCGCGCCAGGCCGCGGAGCACCAGGTCCCGACGCACCGGGCCGGGCCGTGGCGCCGCCCGGAGATCCGGGGGTGGCCGGGCGGGAGGCTCCCGGAGCGGGCCCGGACGTCGAGGGGCGAGGCTGGCCGGTGTCCCGTCCACCCGGGCCGCGGAAATCCGCAGGGGTGGCCGGAGACCGCGGCGGTGCCGGGACTCCGGTGGCACCCGCGGTGCTCGTGTCCTGCGGCCCAGGCTGGGACACGGGCGACGGGGGAACCGGCGGAAGGCGGCGGGCCGCGCCGCCGGCGGACGCCCCGGAGCCGTTCGCAGCGTCGGGGCTGGCTGCCTCGGGTGCGCTCGCCCGGCCAGCCGCGCCGTCCGCCGTCCCGGCCGCCGTGTCCGGCGCCACCCTGGGCGCCGGCGCGGTGCCCGGTGCCGCACGGCCAGCGGCGGGCTTGCGGCCATCCTCGCCAGCTGCGGCGCTGCCGCCGGCTCGCGCGTCCGCCGGCGACCGTCCGTCTGCGGGCCTCGCCGCGGCCGGCTGGGCCGACGTGGGCTGCGCTGATTGCTGGTTCTGTTGCGCCGCCTGGACGGCAAATTCCTCCTTGAGCCGCCGGACCACGGGCGCCTCTATCGTCGAGGACGCCGACCGTACGAACTCGCCCATTTCCTTGAGCCGGTCCATCACGGCCTTGCTCTCGACCCCGAACTCCTTCGCGAGTTCGTAAACCCGGACCTTCGCCACTACGCTCCTTCTCGGCCCAGTCCCCTGGACCCCTTACCCGGACCCGGCCCGGGCAGAGCGTGCTCCGGGCCGGCCTCAGCCTATGGTGATCATCGCCGCGTGCTCATCGAGCGCTCATCAGCTTCTCGACCTGCTTTCCGACAGGTGTTCCTTCATGCGTCAAGCCTGCTGCAGCCCAGCCAGAGGCGTTCCGCCGCCAGTAATGTTATGCCGGGGATTCCGCACCGCAAAGATATTCAGCCAGCGGGGCAAGGCTGAGAGATCCCGCGGCGCGCAGTGCCCGGGGGAACGCCCGGCGCCGGCGCGCAAGCTCGAAGCACTCCAGGCTGGGATGCAGGTACGCACCCCGGCCCGGGAGCCGGGCCTGTGGGTCAGGCTGGATGACGTCCCCTACCGCGACAAAACGCAGCAAGCTGGACTTGACCGCACGCTCCTTGCAGCCTACACAGGTACGCACAACGGGCGTACCAGGGGCGTGCCGCCCGGTTCGCGCGGCCATTTCTGTAACAAGCTTACCGTGTCGGGGCTTCCCCGGCACCCGGCGGAACCTGTATCGGCGAGCCTGGTGCATCCGGCGAGGCGGAGGCGGCGGAAAGGCCGACCGTACCAGCTGACTCTATTGAGCCTGCCGGGTCTGCCGAGCCTGCTGGGACGGGCGCGTCTAGAGAGGCTGTCGGTTGCACCGGTTCTGCCGGGGCTGTCGGAGCTGCCGACGCTGCCGATGCTGCCGGTTCTGCCGGTTCTGCCGGTTCTTCCGGTTCTTCCGGTTCGGATGAGGCGGACGATGCGGCGTCGGACCGGATGTCGATCCGCCAGCCGGTGAGCCGGGCGGCCAGCCTGGCGTTCTGCCCCTCCTTGCCGATGGCCAGCGACAGCTGATAGTCGGGCACGATGACCTGAGCCTCGCGGGCCGCCAGGTCGACCACGTGCACCCGGCTGACCCGGGCCGGGGACAGGGCGTTGGCCACGAAGCCCGCCGGATCGTCGGAGTAGTCCACGATGTCGATCTTCTCGCCGTGCAGCTCGTTCATGACGTTCCGCACCCGGCTGCCCATGGGGCCGATGCAGGCGCCCTTGGCGTTGACGCCCTGCTGATGCGACCGGACCGCGATCTTGGTCCGATGGCCCGCCTCCCGAGCGATCGCGACGATCTCCACCGCGCCTTCGGCGATCTCGGGCACTTCCAGCGCGAACAGCTTCTTTACCAGGCCCGGATGAGTTCGCGACAGGGTGACCGAAGGCCCCCGGTGCCCCTTGCGCACGTGCAGCACGTAGCACCGGAGCCGCTCGCCGTGGAGGTACCGCTCGCCGGGTACCTGCTCGGCGGGCGGCAGCACCGCCTCCAGCTTGCCCAGGTCGACCAGCACGGTCCGCGGGTCCTTGCCCTGCTGGATCACCCCGGCCACGATGTCGCCCTCACGGCCGGCGTACTCGCCGAAGGTCAGCTCGTCTTCGACGTCGCGCAGCCGCTGCAGGATGACCTGCCGGGCCGTGGTGGCGGCAATCCGGCCGAATCCGGCGGGCGTATCGTCGTACTCCTGGACCACCGCGCCGTCCGGGCCCGTCTTGATGGCCCACACCGTGACGTGCCCGCTCTTGCGGTCCACCTCCACTCGCGCGGACGGTGACGCGCCCTCGGACTTGTGGTACGCCACGAGCAGCGCGTCCTCGATGGCCTTGATCGCCAGGTCGAGGGAGATGTCCTTCTCGCTCTCCAGGCTCCGCAGCACGCTCAGGTCAATGTCCATCGCGGGTCGCTCCAAGCTCGGTTGGCGGGTGTCCGAACTCCACCTGGATGGCCCCCGGACCCAGCACGTCGTACGGGAAGCGGCGGCGGGTCTCCGGGTCATCCTCGACGTCCAGGGTCACCCCGCCGGTGTCGGCCGCGACGACCCGGCCAGATACGGGCCCGGAGCCAGTCGAGTCGGTGACCGTGACCCGGACCAGCCGGCCCGTGGCGCGGCGCCAGTGCCTGCGCTCGGTCAGCGGGCGGTCCACCCCGGGCGAGGAGACCTCGAGCGTATAGGGGAAATCGCCCATCACGGCCACGGTGTCAAGTACCGCGGACATGTCGCGGCTGACCGCCGCGGCGTCATCCAGGCTCACCCCCCGGTCGCTGTCGACCACCACGCGCAGCAGCCTGCGGCGCCCCGCGGCGGTCACCCGCACCGATTCCAGGTCCATCCCGGCGGCGGTGACGACGGGGCTGATAACGTCCACGATCCGGCCCTCGTCGACCGCCTCCCCAGCCTTCTTCACTGGGCCTCGCGGGGGAATCTGGGGGGCCTGCGTGGTTCGTCCCCTCGGCGTAGCGCCGCGCGCGGGAGCGGCAGCGCCGCGAGGCTTCGGCGCATGACGCGAACTACCTGGCATCACGACCTCCTCGTCCACGACCTGCGGGATTGGCTCCTAGCCTATCCGCAGCCCGGGCATTACGCGGATAGGTCAGGCCGACGGCCCCGGTAAGGCAAGCGGCGGGACTGCTGCGGGATCTGGATGAGCCGAAGCTCATGAAGTACGGTAGCTTGCCGGTGTGCCAGACAACCTGCCGAGGCGCCGCGTGGTGCTCGCCTCGGCGGCCGCGCTGCCGGTGCTGCTGGGCACGGCCAGCTGCCGGTCGGAGGACCTGTTCACCGGGCCCGATCCGCTGGCGGGGCCGCCGAGTCCCGCACCCGCCGTGGTGACGCTGCAGGCGGTCATCGCGGCGGAGCACGCCATGATCCAGCTGTACCGGGCGGCCATCGGCGGCGACCAGGCCGCGGCGCGGACGCACGGCCTGGAACCGTTGCTCGCCGAGCACGAGCAGCATCTGGCGCGGCTCAAGGCCCGGCTCATCGTGCCCCCGGGGGCACAGGCCTCGCCGAGCGCCTCGCCCGGCACGGCAGGCGCGGCAGGCGCGGTTCGCGGGCCGGTGACGATCGCCCGGCTGCGCGCGGCGGAGCGCGCCTCGGCCGCGGGCCTGGTGCAGCGACTCGGCCCCGTGGAGCCCGCCCTGGCGCAACTGTTCGCGAGCATCGCGGCCTCGGACGCCACCCACGTGACGGCCCTGGGCGGATAGGCGCGGAGATGGCTGGCAGGCACCATAGGCCCGGAGCCGGGTGATGGCCACGGTCACGGCGGCGGGGTCCGTGCCCGCGCTGCAGGCCGCGCTGGCGGCCGAAGACGCGGCCATCTTCGGCTACGGGGTGGCCGGCGCTCACCTGTCCGGGAGCGGCCAGTCCGCCGCCGAGCAGGACTGGACGAGGCACAACAAGACCCGTGACACCCTGGCCGCGATGATCTCGGCGCTGGGCGCGACGCCGGTCGCCGCGCTGCCCTTCTACCGGCTCCCGTTCGCCGTGCACGACGCGGCCAGCGCCGCGGCACTGGCGGCTTACCTCGAAGACGGCGTGACCCGCGCCTACCTCGGGGTAGTCGCGGTCAGCGACCGGCAGCTGCGAACCTTCGGCGCGCTGGCCATGCAGGCCTGCGCGCAGCGGGCCGCGTTCTGGCGGGGCAGCACCCAGGCCTTCCCCGGTATGCAGCCCTGAGGGTGCCCGCTCAGCTCGTCTTGCCCGCTCTCCCTCGCCTGCGCTTCCGCCCTCGGCGCCCGCAACGATGTGACATCGGTGCGGCCAGGACCACGCCACCCGCAATCCGCGCAGCGAGGCCGGCCGCAGGTCAAGGACGTCGGCCGGGGCGATCAGGCCGGGCCAGCGGCAGCCCGGGGGTCCGATCCGCACATCCCGGCCAGCAGCAGCGCGGCGTCCTGCGCACTGCGGGCGATCGGTCCGATCACCGCCAGCGGCTCGAACGGGTCGCCAGGCACCAGGCCGGGCGTGGTCCGCAGCCCCACCAGCCCGCAGAAGGCCGCCGGGTTCCTGACGCTGGCCCCCAGGTCGGACCCGTCGGCGAACGGGCTCATCCCGGCAGCCACGGCCGCCGCGGCGAGCAGCCCAGGAGACGAGACGGACCGAAGCAGGACGCAGGCCGGTCAGCGGTCGCGGTACTCAGTCGCGGTGGTGGAGGGAGGCGAGGACCCGCACGATCGTGCCGGCCGCGAGGCCGACGTCATCGGCGACGGCGATCCGCTCAGCCCAGGACCACCAGAACCACCAGATGCCGTCCTTACCGCAGCCAGCGTAGACATTCTCCTCAAGCGCCCGCGCGGCCGGGTTCACCACGTACAGGCTGGGGACGCGCCCGGGCGGCGCCATCAGCCAGGCCTCCAGCCCGCGATGGGACAACTCGTCGGCTAGCTTCTCCAGATAGACAGCCTGCATCTGGTCCGGCCGCTCGGGTTCGCGGGTCCGCATGGCTTCCACCGTTATCATCGTCGTAACTATGGGCAGTCAATCCAAAACTTAATGTCGCCGCAGGTCTCAGGATGCCGTCGCGCTGGCGCCCGCGCAACGCATATCGGGAAATTCGCGGCTCAGGCGGCCCGCGGGCCGACCCGCAGTTTACCTACCCGAACAGACCGCATCGGGCCGGGCGGCTAGGGGTAGCAGCTCGGGCAGCCAGGCGGGTAGCGGGCCGGGCGGCTAGGTGGATAGCGGCTCGGGCAGCGGCTCGGCGTGCAGGACGGTCAGCCGCGACACCGCGCGGGTGAGCGCCACGTACAGCCGCTGCAGGCCCCGCGCCTCGGCGCGGGCGATCCGGGCGGGCTCGACCACGATGACGTGATCGAATTCGAGGCCCTTGGCCAGCGTGACCGGCACCAGCGTGAGCCGGTCGTCCGAGCCGGGCTCGCCGTAGCCAAGTCCCGCGCGGTCGAGCGCGCTGGCCAGCGACCGGACCTGCGGGTCGGCGGCGATGACCGCGACCGACCCGGGCCGGGTCAGGGCCTGAGCGCAGGCCGCGGCCAGCCGCGGGCCCAGCGCGGTGGCCGGCACCCGCACCACGTCCAGCGCGCCGGGATCGGCCCGCAGCGAGGACGCCGGGCGCAGGTCGGGGGCGATCACGGCGAGCAGCGTGGAGGCGTAATCCAGGATCTGCCGGGGCACCCGGTACCCCACGGACAGCTCACGCACGCCGGTGTCCGGCTTACCCAGGTTGGACAGCAGCGACTCCCAGGACGGCGCCGCCCACGGCGTGGTGCCCTGGGCGAGATCGCCGAGCACGGTGGCCGCGCCGGTGGTGCACCGGCGACCCAGCGCACGGCACTCCATCGGCGACAGGTCCTGCGCCTCGTCCACCACCACGTGGGCCAGGCTGGGCGTCCGGTTGATCAGGTCGCGCGCCTCGTCGATGAGCACCAGGTCGGCGGCTGACCACCTCGCGGAGCCGGGCCCGCGGGGGGCAGGCGACCACACGATCAGGTCCTGCTCCGCGGCGCTGAGCAGGCCCTCGGCCGCCGCCGCCAGCGCGGGGGCCGAAGACAGCAGCCCGAACACCAGCCGGACCGGATCGACCTTCGGCCAGATCGCGTCGACCACCGAACGCACCGGCCGGGACCGCCGCACCGCCTCGTGCGTGCGGTCGTCGCAGGCTTCGCCCGCGGCCTCCATCTGGGTCAGGATCACGTGCGCGATCCGGTGCTCGAGCAGCTCGCGGGCGGCGCCGTAGCGCACGCCCCTGGTGCGGAGCTCGGCCGCCAGATCGGTGAGCTCGTAGGCTGACACCCGCCACCGCCGCGATCCGCGCGGCAGGACCAGGGCGTCGGCCGGCCGGCGCACCGAGGACCACAGCGCCTGCCGCAGCACCTCGGCCATCCGCGCGTCCCCCTTAACCACCGCGGCGTCCTCGGTGTCGGTGCCACGGGCGGCTGGCGCGGTCTTGGCCCCGTTGGACCGGACCAGCTCGCCCACGGTGGTCTGGGTGACGTCGAGCTCGCCGAGGGCGGGCAGCACGTTGCGGATGTAGGACAAGAAGGCACGGTTCGGCCCGACCACGATCACGCCGCGCCGCCGCACCTGCTCGCGGTGCGCGTACAGCAGGTAGGCCACGCGGTGCAGCCCGACCGCGGTCTTGCCGGTGCCCGGCGCGCCCTGGACGCAGACGGTCTGCCCGGCGTCGGCCCGCACGATGTCGTCCTGGTCGGGCTGGATGGTCGCGACGATGTCCCGCATCGGCCCCGACCTGGGCCGTTCGATCTCGTCGATGAGGATCCGGCTCGGCCCGGATTCTTTTTCTTTTACTGAACGATCGATGGTAAAGAGCTCGTCCTCATAAGCGGTCAGCTCGCCACCGGCGAAGCCGAAGCGCCGCCGCAGCTCAAGGCCCATCGGATCCGCCCCGCTGGCCCGGTAGAACGGCCTGGACACCGGGGCCCGCCAGTCGATCACCGCGGGCGTGCCATCCGGGGCGTGCACGTGCCTGCGGCCGATGTGGAAGCTGTGCCCCGCGACGCCGTCCTCGGTCTGCCCCTGGTCGGCGCGGTAGTCGAGGCGGCCGAAGAACAGGGGCGTGTCCGGGATGTCCTTCAGGGATTCGGCCCGGTGGTACAGGTCGGCCTTGAGGTACTCCTGGGAGACCCGGTCCCCGGCCATCGGCTTCAGGGAGAGCACGTGCTCGCGCATCAAAGCGAGATACTCCCGCGAGCGCCGCAACTGGTCGCGTTCCGCGGTCAGGACGTGATCAACACCGGACCGTTGCGTATCTGTAGGTTCTGTAGGTTCTGTATGTTCTGTTGCCATCGACCCAGCCACGAGGACGGGAACTTACCAGCTCAAGGCGGATAAGTCACGCGGTTTTCTGCCCTGGCGACCGCCACGTGCCCAGGCCGCGCGGGGTGAGGAAGGCGTCGAAGACGAGCTCCGACGCGCCGGTCAGCGCGCCCAGGTCGCCCAGCGTGGACGGCAGCAGGGGGGGCGGGTCCGCCCGGCGGAACCGCATCAGGCCGGACAGGTAGCCGGCCGTGACCGCGTCCGGGTCGGCCTGGTACATGTCGGCGGCCAGCCCGGACAGGCCGACCGCCTCGGGGTCCTGCGCGTTGACCAGCGCGCCGATACCGCGGCCGAGCGCCTTCGCCACGTGGGCCAGGGCCTTTGCGCAGCCGGGATCGGTGGCCGCGGCCGCGATGACCTGCTCGGCCTGGACCATCCGGTCTCCCTGCTCCGGCTTACCGGCCGCGCGGAGCACACCGCGGGCGCCGGCGTCGAGTTCCCAGCAGCCGACCGAGCCGCAACGGCAGGGCTCATTCCCTCCGGTCAGCGGCATGTGCCCGAACTCCCCCGCCGAGCCGTGCGCGCCGGTCACCGGCAGGCCGTCGGCCAGCAGCACCCCGCCGATGCCGGTCGCGACGTGCAGGTGCAGGGCGACCGACACGCCCCGGAGCACGCCCCGGCGCGCCTCGGCCAGGCCGGCCAGCGTCGCGTCGTTACCGGTGAGGACCGCCCCCATGGGCGCCGCGCCCGGCGAGCCTGCCGATCCGAGCGCCGCGGCCACGTCGACGTCCTGCCATTCGGGCAGCGTCGGCTGCACCATGGTGGCGCTCCGCACCGGGGAGGGTACCGCGATGCCGATCCCGACCACGCGGCCGCCGAACTGGCGGCTGCGGATCTTCAGCCGGTCCGCGACGTCACTGAGCATTCCGGTGCCCGGCGCGGCGTCGCGCTCCTGGCGGTCCAGGACCGTGCAGCGGCCGGTCAGTTCGAAGGCGGCCACGGTGAAGGAGTCGTCCCGCAGGTCGGCCGCGAGCGCCACGGGTCCGCAGGGGTGCGCCGAGGGGATGCCGGTCGGGCGGCCTCGTGCGCGCTGCACCGTGGCGTCGACCGGGCTGGTCAGCTCCTCGATGAGCCCGCGCCCGGCCAGGTCCCTGACCAATACGGTGGCGGTACCCCTGGCCAGGCTGAGCTGCCGGGTGAGCTCGGCCCTGGTGAGCTGGCCGCCGCCGTCGTGGACGGCGCGCAGCAGCCGCGCGAGATTATGCGCGCGCAACTCGGCACTCGTGGTCGCCGCGCCGTCCTCGTTCCGCACACCTCTGATCGTGCCACGCCCGGCGGACCCCAGGGGGCGGGGCTACCAGTCCCAGTGAAAGCCGGCCGTCGTCTTCTCGGCTAGGCGCCGGTACCGGCCCGGGCGCAGCAACAGCTCCCGCAAATATGCCGCGGCAGCCTGCGCGCCAGTTGGCGCGGCGGATTCTCCGGGCATCACCTCGGCCACGATCTCCTCGTCCGCTGTGAACTTAGCGCGTTGGGGAGGGGCGGGCCGGTTCGGGCACGGTCGCCGGGCACGGCCTGTCCGGGGTAGATTCTTAGGATGCCCAGGACAGACGGACAGCCGCGCTGGCTCAGCGACGATGAGCAGCAGGCGTGGCGCGCGACCGTCCACCTGAGCCAGATGCTGATGCGCCAGCTGGACCGCGACCTGGCCGTCTACGGGCTCAACGGCCACGACTACGAGATCCTGGTCGCACTGTCCGAGGCGCCGGAGCACCGGATGCGGATGACCGACCTGGCCGATGCCACCAGCCAGTCCCGGAGCCGTCTGTCTCACCAGGTGACACGCATGGAAAAGCGTGGCCTGGTCCGGCGCGACGACTGCGAGGGCGACAAGCGCGGCACGTTCGCCGTGCTCACGTCGGCCGGGATGGCGGCCATCAAGCGCGCCGCGCCCTCGCACGTGGAGAACGTCCGCCGCCACTTCGTGGACCGGCTGACACCGCGTCAGCTCGAGGAGATCCGGGTCGCCTTCCAGCCGATTGTCGAGTACCTGCGCAAGATCCGCGACCGCGACTAGGGCTGCAGGGGCCGTTGGGCTGGGTCCCTGGTTCGGGCCCCTCCGCAACCACGTCGTTGTGACAACCACGTGGTCAGGTGCACGTCGTTGTGACAACCACGTTGTTGCCGTGGCGGAGTCTTGCCTGAGGACGTCTGCGGGAGCGACCGCTAGAACAGCACTGACATGAAGCGGCCGGTCTCGGCGAAGCCGACGCGCCGGTAGGCGGCGCGGGCCGGATGGTTGTACTCATTCACGTACAGCGACACCAGCGGGGCGATCGACCGGGCGGCCTCGACCACCACCGCGGCCATGCCGGGCGCGGCCAGGCCCTGGCCACGGCAGTCCGGGCGCACCCACACCCCCTGTACCTGGCATGCCTGCGGGGTCACCGCCCCGATCTCGGCCTTGAAGATCACGCGTCCGTGCTCGATCCTGGCGAACGCCCGGCCGCTGCGGATCAGTTGCTGCAGCCGGGCCCGGTAGGAGGCGCCGCCGTCCCCGATGGTGGGCGAGACGCCGACCTCCTCGGTGAACATCGCGACGCTGGCGGGCCACAAGATGTCGATCTCGTCGCTCCGCACCCGCCGGACCAGCGGATCGGGGGGAACCAGCGGCGGCCCTGCGGTGACCATGACCGGCTGGACCGGACGAACCTCCCGGGCCGGGCCCCACCTCGGCCGGAGCAGGGCCCACAGGGCCTGGACCTCGGCGGCCGGCCCGACCACGGACGAGCACCGGCGCCCCTGCCGCACGGCCCGCTCGGCGAACGCCGCGACCGCGTCCGGGGTGGCCGCGACGGGGACCAGGTTGGCCCCCGAGTAGCACAGTGACTCCAGCCGCCCGCCGGGCGCGTGGCCCCACATCTGGGCGCCGAGCCTGCCCGGGTCCAGGCCGAGGGCGCGCACCCTGGAAGCCACGAAGACGTTGGTCACAGGATCGCGATCGCAGATGGCCAGCACCGCGCCGCGGTCGCGCTCGTCGAGCTGCCGCAGGCCAGGCCCCGGCGGCTTTACCCGCAACATAGCGCCAGCCTACACGGGGTGATATGGCCGGGCCGGGGCCCGGCGGGCTCGCGGTTCCGCGAGGCAGGCGGCACAATGACCACGAGAACATGTTCCAGGCCAGGAACGGCGACCGCGCGGCGGCGGTGGAATCCGGAGCGATCATGCCAGTTGATCCGCCGGGCCGTTTCAGTCAGCGATTCATGGAGGTCAGATGCCCGTTCAGCCCACGCCGGCCGACCATTTCACCTTCGGGCTCTGGACCGTCGGCTGGCCTGCCCGTGACCCGTTCGGCGACCCCACGCGAGAACCGCTCGACCCGGTGGAGGCAGTGCACGAACTGGCCGGCCTCGGTGCCTACGGTGTCACCTTCCACGACGATGACCTGGTCCCGTTCGGCAGCGACGACGCGGCCCGCAGTCGCCACATCGACCGGTTCACCGCGGCGCTGAAGGAAACCGGCCTGGTGGTACCGATGATGACGACGAACCTGTTCACCCATCCGGTGTTCAAGGACGGAGGGTTCACCAGCAACAACCGCGCGGTGCGCCGGTTCGCGCTGCGCAAGGTGATGCGCAACCTCGACCTGGCTGCGCAGCTCGGGGCGCATACCTACGTGATGTGGGGCGGGCGCGAGGGCAGCGAATATGACAGCGCGAAGGACGTGCGCGCGGCGCTTGACCGCTACCGTGAGGCCATCGACCTGCTGGCCGGCTACGTGCAGGACCATGGATACGGCATCAGGTTCGCGCTGGAGCCCAAGCCGAACGAGCCACGAGGGGACATCCTGCTGCCCACCGTGGGGCACGCGCTGGCCTTCATCGCGGGCCTGGAGCATCACGAGATGGTCGGGCTGAACCCCGAGGTGGGCCACGAGCAGATGGCCGGGCTCAACTTCGCCCACGGCATCGCACAGGCCCTGTGGCACGGCAAGCTGTTCCATATCGACCTGAACGGCCAGCGCGGCATCAAGTTCGACCAGGAC
The DNA here is from genome assembly GCA_963808615.1 of uncultured Actinomycetota bacterium. Taxonomy (GTDB): domain Bacteria; phylum Actinomycetota; class Actinomycetes; order Streptosporangiales; family Streptosporangiaceae; genus Palsa-504. The sequence continues at coordinate 755,933 of CAWEGV010000011.1, read as the reverse complement.
CTGGTGTTCGGTCACGGCGACTTGATGAACGCCTTCTCGCTCGTCGACCTGCTCGAGTTCGGCGGAATCCAGGGCGGCCCCAGCTACGACGGGCCGCGGCACTTCGACTACAAGCCGTCGCGGACCGAGGACAAGGCCGGCGTGTGGGCCTCTGCGGCGGCGAACATGCGGATGTACCTGCTGCTCAAGGAGCGGGCGGCCGCGTTCCGCGCCGACCCGGAAGTCATCGAGGCACAGGCCGCGTGCCGCGTGGCAGAACTCGGGACGCCGACCCTGGCCCCCGGCGAAACTTATGCCGGGCTGCTGGCCGACCGCAGTGCCTTCGAGGACTTTGACGCGGACGCGGCCGGGGTCCCTGGCTACGGGTTCGTCCGGCTCAACCAGCTGGCCATCGAGCATCTGCTGCGCGCTCGATGAGCGTGCTGGTCGCGGGGATCGACTCGTCGACCCAGTTGTGCAAGGTGGTGGTCCGTGAGGCCGACGGCGGGGCACTGGTGCGCGAGGGCCGGGCCGCGCACCCGCCGGGCACCGAGGTGGATCCGGCCGACTGGTGGCAGGCGCTGACCTCGGCCCTGGCCGAGGCCGGCGGCCTCGACGGTGTAGCGGCTCTTTCGGTGGCGGGCCAGCAGCATGGCATGGTCTGCCTCGACGAGCGCGGCGACGTGGTCAGGCCGGCGCTGCTGTGGAATGACACCAGGTCGGCAGGTGCGGCGGCGGAACTGCTCGCCGAACTCGGTGCGGGGGACCCGGCGCGCGGTGCCGCGTGGTGGGCGGATGCGGTGGGCAGCGTGCCGGTCGCCTCGTTCACCGTGACGAAGCTGAGGTGGCTCGCTGAGCACGAACCGGCCGCGATGGCACGGACGGCCGCCGTCTGCCTGCCGCACGACTGGCTCACGTGGCAGCTGGCGGGCGGCACCGACGTTGACCGCCTGCGCACCGACCGGAGTGACGCCAGCGGCACCGGCTACTGGTCCCCGGCGGCCGGCGCCTACCGGCCCGACCTGCTGCAGCGCGCCTGCGGACGCCAGCCTGCCGTCCCCCGGGTGCTCGGTCCCGCCGAACCCGCGGGAGAGGTAGGCGCGGCCGGGCTGGCCGCCGCGACGCGGCCCGGGTCCCCGGCGTCCCGGCTGGGCCCAGGAGCGGGCGATAACGCGGCGGCCGCGCTTGGCCTCGGCGTGCAGCCTGGCGATGTGGTGATCTCCGTGGGCACCTCCGGCACGGTCTTCGCGGTGTGCGCTACGCCCTGCGCCGATGCCACCGGCACCATTGCGGGCTTCGCCGACGCCACCGGCCGCTTCCTGCCGCTGGTCTGCACGCTGAACGCCGCCCGGGTGCTCGAGGCCGTCGCTATCGTCCTCGGCACCGACCTGGACGGGCTCTCCCGGCTGGCGCTGTCGGCCAGGGCGGGCGCCGACGGACTGGTCATGTTGCCCTATCTTGAAGGCGAGCGGACTCCGAACCGGCCGGAGGCCACCGGCTCTGTGCAGGGTCTGACCGGAAGAAATGCCCGACCGGAGAACCTGGCCAGGGCGGCGGTCGAGGGAATGCTCTGCGGGCTCGCCGACGGGCTCGACGCCGTCCGGGCGGCGGGCATCGGCGTGCAGCGGGTCCTGCTGATCGGAGGCGGCACGCGGTCAGCAGCGGTGCGCCGGATCGCTCCCGCGATCTTCGGCGTCCCGGTCGAGGTCCCCGGAGCGGCGGAGTACGTGGCTGACGGCGCGGCCCTGCAGGCCGCCTGGCTGCTGGCCGGCGGCCAGGCGCCACCGGACTGGGCGCTGACCGCGACCCGGCGGTACGAATCCGATCCCGAGCCCGCGGTCCGCGACCGCTACGCTGCGGCACGGGACGCCTGACCGTGTTCCGCGGTCCGGACGCCTGATCGTCGGCGGGCCTAGCCAGCCACGGGGCCGGGGGCCGGATCGGGGACGGCCGGGCAGGTGGCGTTGACCAGCCCGGGTGCCTGCGGCAGGGCTCCGGTAGCGAGGTAAGCGTTCACGTAGTTCTGGACGCAGGAATCTGGCGGGTTCTCGAGCGACTGGCCGTGGTTGCCGCCGCCTTCGACCACGACCATCCGCGCGGACGGCAGCAGCTTGTGCGCGTCCTGCGCCCCGGCGTACGGGGTCGCCGGGTCCAGCGTGCCCTGCAGCATCAAGATGCCGGGCAGCCCGGCTCCCTTGATCTGCAGCGGCCGGGCCGGCCCTCGCACCGGCCAGAACGCGCACGCGGCGTTGAACCAGGCGTTGCCCCAGGCGTAGAACGGCGCGGTCTTGTAGACCAGCTCGGTGTCGGAGGTCCAGTAGGCCCAGCTGCGCGGCCAGCTGGCGTCCGTGCACTGCACCGCGTTGTAGACGGCGAACTCGTTCTCGCCCTGCACGCCCCATTGCTGGTACTGGGCGATCAGGCCGCTGGCCTGCCCGGAGTTCAGGTAGGACGAGAGCGCCTGGGCCAGGGCGGGCCATATCTGGTCGATGTAGCCGCCGGCCAGGAAGGTGTCGTCGAGCTCGTCGGCCCCGACGGCCCCGACGGCCCCGACGACCCCGCCGACCGGGGCGGCCAGCAGCTGGTTACGGGCCCGGTAGTAGGCGGCCTGCACCTGCGCGGCGGTGCTGCCGAGGTGGTACGTGCCGTCGTATGAGGCCACCCAGGCGTAAAACGCATTGATCCGGGCCTGGAAGGCGTAGTCCTGGTCGATGTTGTCGGTGTACCAGACCCCGGTGGGATCGACGGTGCTGTCCAGGACCATGCGCCGGACGTGGCCGGGGAACAGGGTGGCGTGCACCTGGCCGAGGTAGGTGGCCCAGGAGAACCCGTAGTAGTTGATGGTCGCGACGCCGAACGCCGCGCGGACGGCGTCAAGATCTCGGGCCATGTCCTGGGTGGTCATGTAGGGAAGCAGCCAGCCGAACCTTCGCTCGCAGTCGCTGGCGTACGCCTTGGCCCGGCCGATGAGCACCTGCTCGGCGGCGGCGCTGGCCGGCACGTAGTTCGGCCGAGAGCCGGAGAAGAAGCCCGGATCACAGCTCAGCGCGGGAATGGACGCCCCGGTGCCGCGCGGGTCGAAACCGACGATGTCGTAGTCTCTGGCCACGCCTGGACTCAGGCCTTGGGCCAGGATCGGCGCCCACGGCAGCCCGCTGGCACCGGGGCCGCCCGGGTTGACCAGGATGACTCCCTGCTGCTGACTACGCGGGGCGGTCGCGGGGACCATGTCCAGTGCGATGCTGATGTGCCGGCCACCGGGATCGGCGTAGTTCAGCGGCACGCTCAGCGTGGTGCAATCGGCCACTCGCAGCTGCGCAGGGCAGGAATGCCAGTGCAGCGTGCTGGCGGTGGGGACGATCGGCCCGGCGCCCTTGGCGCCCCCAGCCGCCTGCGTGCCCCCGGCGGCCGGAGCCGACTGCGTGCTCCCGGCGGCCGGGCCCGACGGCGTGGTGGCCGCGGAGCCGGAGGTGCAGGCGGTGATCGCGAGCAGCGCGGCCGCGGCCGCGGCCAGCGCCACCACGACCCTGCGTCCGGCCGCCCTTGGCCCGCCCGCGCGGGGCATCGAGGAGGATCTCACGATCACCCATCATGCCCGACGAAGCCTGATGCCCCGTCCGCATCACACAACCGCACACGGAACCGAACACGCTCGCCAAGCGTCTAAGTGAGAGCGGATGACGCTGTCCAGGGCCACCGCACGGGCCCTAGCGCCATCGGTGACAAGGAGGGGCATCTCCGATGCTAGCCAGACACCGCCAATCGCTGATCCTGCAGGCCGTGAGGAGCGATGGCAGCGCACGGGTGAGCGACCTGACCCACCGGCTCGGGGTCTCGGACATGACGATCCGCAGAGACCTCGAGGTGCTGGCCAGGGACGGCCTGGTGGAAAAGGTGCACGGCGGTGCGGTCCTGCCGGGAGCGCCCGGCCGTCATGAGCAGGGTTTCGAGACCCAGCTCGTGCTCGAGGGGGCGGAGAAGACCGCCATCGCCCGAGCGGCGGCCAGCATGGTGACGCCGGGCACGGCGATCGCGCTGGCCGGAGGGACCACCACGTTCGCGCTGGCCCAGTGCCTGCTCGATGTGCCTGGGCTCACCATCGTCACCAACTCCCTGCGCGTGACGAGCCTGTTCAGCGGGATGCGGGGACCGGACGGCGCGGCCGAGGGCGTGGTGCTGACCGGCGGCGTGCCCACCGTATCGGACACGCTGGTCGGCCCGGTTGCCGATCTGACCATCCGCTCGCTCCACTTCGACCTGCTGTTCCTGGGCTGCCACGGCTTCGACCCCGACGCCGGGCTCACCACGCCCAACCTGGCCGAGGCCGAAACCAACCGGACGTTGATCAGGGTCGCGCGCCGGGTAGTGGTGCTGGCCGACCACACCAAGTGGGGCCTGGTCAGCCTGAGCTCGTTCGCGCGGCTGGACGAGGTGGACGTGATGGTCACCGACGACATGCTGCCGGCCGACGCCGGGGCCCTGGTGGCGGAGCAGGTCGGCGAGCTGGTCTACGCCGAGAGCATGCCCGCCAGCCGCGTACCCGCGCACCGGCAGGCTGGCTAGCGCGGCCGCGGCCTGCGGGGACCGCGGCCTTGCGGGGCCAGGGACCGCCGGGCTAGTAGGCGGTGACGATCGGGCGGCCGGAGGCGTCGCCTTCGTCCTCGGCCGCGGCGCCCTGCTCGGCCAGGCGCATGGCCTCGGTGATCAGCGTCTCGACGATCTGCGACTCGGGCACGGTGGCGATCACCTCGCCGCGGACGAAGATCTGGCCCTTGCCGTTGCCCGAGGCGACGCCGAGGTCGGCCTCGCGGGCCTCGCCGGGACCGTTGACCACGCAGCCCATGACGGCGACCCGCAGCGGGACCTCCAGGCCGTCCAGTCCGGCGGTCACCTCCTCGGCCAGCTTGTACACGTCGACCTGGGCCCGGCCGCAGGACGGGCAGGAGACGATCTCCAGCCTGCGCTGCCGCAGGCCGAGCGACTCCAGGATCGAGATGCCGACCTTGACCTCCTCCACCGGAGGCGCGGACAGCGAGACCCGGATCGTGTCACCGATCCCTTCGGCCAGCAGGGCCCCGAACGCCACCGCGGACTTGATCGTCCCCTGGAAGGTAGGCCCGGCCTCGGTGACGCCCAGATGCAGCGGGTAGTCGCACTGGCTGGCCAGCAGCCGGTAGGCATTGATCATCACCACCGGGTCGTGGTGCTTCACCGAGATCTTGATGTCACGGAACCCGTGCTCCTCGAACAGGGAGCACTCCCACAGCGCCGACTCGACCAGCGCCTCCGGCGTAGCCTTGCCGTACTTGGCCAGCAGCCGCTTGTCCAGCGAGCCCGCGTTGACGCCGATCCTGATGGGTGTCCCTGCGTCGGTCGCGGCGCGGGCGATCTCGGCCACCTTGTCGTCGAACTGCTTGATGTTGCCCGGGTTGACCCGGACCGCCGCGCAGCCCGCGCCGATCGCCGCGAACACGTACTTCGGCTGGAAGTGGATGTCGGCGATCACCGGGATCTGTGACTTGCGGGCGATGGCGGGCAGCGCGTCGGCGTCGTCCTGCGACGGGACGGCGACCCGGACGATCTGGCACCCGGTAGCGGTCAACTCGGCGATCTGCTGCAGCGTCGCGTTCACGTCGGCGGTCAGCGTGGTGGTCATCGACTGCACCGAGACCGGCGCTCCGCCGCCGACCGGCACCGAGCCCACCATGATCTGGCGAGACGGCCGACGCTCGGCCAGCGGCGCCGCCGGGACCTGCGGCATCCCGAGGTCAGTACTCATGGCTCCCATCCGTTCGGTTCTGGCCCATCCCGGTCCGTGTACCCCAGCCATTGTTCCATCACCGCGTGACCTGACGGGGACGGACGCTGACAGAGGCGTCGTACCAGCCCGGGACCGCGATTAACCAGTGAAGTTCACCGGGTTCACGATGTCGGCCAGGATCAGCATCACGCTGACCACGATGATGACCATGAACAGGCTGAAGCTCACCGGGAGCAGCTTGGCCATGTCGGCCAGGCCGGGGTCGGGCCGGCCACGTAGCCGGGCCAGCCAGGCCCTGATCCGCTCGTAGATGATCACGGCGACGTGGCCGCCGTCCATCGGCAGCAGCGGGAGCAGGTTGACCAGGCCGACGAAGATGTTCAGCGACGCGATGATCAGCAGCACGAAGCTGACCTTGTACTGCCAGCCCCAGTTGGCGGCGACCGCGGCGCCGGTCGCCTCGGCCGCGCCGACCACGCTGCCGACGTCGCCGCCCGCGGTGCTCGACCGGTTCTTGCTGAACAGCTTGGGCAGCGCGGCGGGCAGCGCCGCCACGGCGTGAACCGAGCCGTCGACGACCTGCGCGAACGCCGATCCGGCGTACGAGACGGCGCCCAGCGGGCTGGGCACCTGGAATACCACCGCGGGCTCAATCCCGAGGAACGCGCCGCTGCGGCCGGTGACGCTGGCCAGCGTGGTGTGCAACGCGAGCAGCTTGCCGTCGCGCCGCACGGTGATGGTGGCGGGCGAGCCAGGCGGCGCGTCGCGGATGGCGTTGCCGAGCTCGGTCCAGTTGCTCACCGGCTGGCCGTTGAAGGCCACCACCGTGTCGCCGGCGCGCAGCCCGGCCTGGCTGGCCGGGGAGGCGTGGTCCGACGCGGTGCACGTGCCGTTGGACAGGGCGGTGAGGCTCGACGGCACGCAGGCGCTGATCGTGCCCAGCTGGGTGGTGCTGTCATTCTCGATGCCGACGCCGAGCGCCAGCCCGAAGACCAGCAGGAAGGCCAGCAGGAAGTGCATGAACGAGCCGGCGCAGAGCACGGCGATCCGCTGCGCGGCCGGTGCGCGGCGGAACGACCGGGGCTCGTCGGCCGGGTCCTCCGGGTCGTCGAGGGAGTGCATTCCGACGATCTTGACGAAGCCGCCGAGGGGCAGCGCCTTGACCCCGTACTCGGTCTCGCCGCGCTGGGTTGACCAGAGCGTGGGCCCGAAGCCGACGAAGTACCGGGTGACCTTCATGCCGAACCTCTTGGCCAGCACGAAGTGGCCGGTCTCGTGCAGCATGACCGAAACGAGCAAGGCGACGATGAAGATGACCCACCCGATCAGGTCCATCCCATCGTCCTTCCTAAAGAGTTCAGCTCTCGGGCCCGCCGCCGGGCCCAGCCGTCGACGGCCAGCACGTCTGACACGCGGGTGACCCCCCCGCGCGGGTCATGCTCAGAGACTATCTGGGCCACGGTGTCAACAATCCGGTTGAAGCTGATCCTTCCCGCCAGGAAGCCGGCCACGCATTCCTCGTTCGCGGCGTTGTAGACGGCAGGCGCGGTGCCGCCCGCCGCGGCGGCCTCGCGGGCCAGGGCGACCGCGGGGAACGCGGCGTCATCCAGCGGCTCGAAGGTCCACTCGGTCGCGGCCGACCAGTCCAGCCCGGGCGCGGCCTCGGGCACCCGGTCCGGCCAGGCCAGGCCCAGCGAGATCGGCAGCCGCATGTCCGGCGGGGAGGCCTGGATGATGGTGGCGCCGTCGGAGAACTCCACCATGGAGTGCACGATCGACTGCGGGTGCACCACCACGTCGATGCGGTCCAGCCCGAAGCCGAACAGCAGGTGCGCCTCGATCACCTCCAGGCCCTTGTTCACCAGGGTGGCGGAATTGATCGTGACCAGCGGGCCCATGTTCCAGGTCGGGTGGGCCAGCGCCTGCTGTGGCGTGACGTCCTGCAGAGCGTCACGGCTCCAGCCGCGGAACGGCCCGCCGCTGGCGGTCAGCACGAGCCGGCGCACCTCGGAACCACGCCCGGCCCGCAGGCACTGGGCGATGGTGGAGTGCTCGGAGTCCACCGGCACGATCTGCCCGGGCTTGGCCCGGCTGGTGACCAGCGGGCCCCCGATGATCAGCGACTCCTTGTTGGCCAGGGCCAGCACCCGGCCGGCCTCCAGCGCGGCCAGCGTGGCCCGCAGCCCGGCCGCTCCGCTCACGCCGTTGAGCACGACGTCGCACGGCCAGCCTGCCACCTCGCAGACGGCGTCCGGCCCGGCCAGCACGTCCGGAGGTGCTCCCGCAATGTGCGGGCCGCGTGCACCGTGGTCCGTTCGGCCGGAAAAATGATCGCGGAGTACGGTCCGGACCTCGGCCGCGGCGGCCGGGGTGGCTACGGCGACCACCGCCGCCCCGAACTCGGCCGCCTGCCTGGCCAGCAGGCCGGGCTGTCCGCCGCCCGCCGCCAGCGCGGTGACCCGGAAGCGGCCGGGGTTGCGCCTGATGATGTCCAGGGCCTGGGTGCCGATCGAGCCGGTCGAGCCGAGGATCACCACGTCACGCGGTTCGGGGATGCGGCTCGCGGCGGGAGGTTCGGCGGTGTCGGCCAGCCCGGTGGTGTCCATCGCCCCATTTTCGGCTACCGGGACGGCTGGCCGCACCCCCGCCCTGACGGGCGTGTCAAACAAGGAGCGGGCCGCCACCCCGCGGCTTGTCCGGGGTGGCGGCCCGCGATCGGGTTCGGGTCAGACGTGGTGGGCCAGGGCGCCCGCGGCGTTGATGACCGCCTGGCAGGCGACCGTCAGGCCCGGTACGCCAGAGATCGTCTGGTCGGCGAAGGCCGCGGAATTGAGGTCGTCCTTGATCTTGATGGCCACCGCGTCCCGGGCGTGGTCGAGCCCGGTCAGCGCGGCGTTCACCACCTTGTACTCGCTGTCTCCCGCGGTGTTGGATTCCACCGCGGCCGTGGAGGCCTGCAGGGTGAAGTTGGCGAACTGGCCGACGCTGGAGTTGAGCTGCTTGTAGCAGGCCCCCAGGGCGTTCACGCCCGGAGCGCTGAGCGCACTGTTCGGGTTGGTGAGGACCTCGGTGATGACCCGGCCGTCCTGGATGTAGTCGTCGGTCAGGCCGGTCAGGTACATCAGGGTAGGCCGGATGTCGGTCTCGTCAACCCAGGTGCCCTTGGTGCCGCTGTCGGCCACCACCACCTGGCCGCTGTTCGGTCCGGCGGAGTTCGGGCCATCGGCCGCCGCCGTGCCGTCGAGGCCGAGGTGCTTGACGCCCGGGCCGGCCAGGCCGAGGTAGTTCGTGTTGATCTCCGCGGCGTAGGCACCGTGGTCCCAGGCGAACCCGGTGTTCTGGGTGACGCACGGGCCGCCGCAGCTGGCCGGGCCGGAAGACAGGTAATAGTCCGGCTTGGCGAACAGCGCGAACGTCGGCGTCCTGGCCGGGTCCGCGTTGACCATGTGCAGGACCGCCTCCTCGGTCGGGTCCGCGATGTAATTAGTGATCTTCTGGGTGCCGCCCGCATAAGGGTTGTCGGCGGTCAGCCCGGCCACGTCGCGCTCCAGCGTGCGCACGGTCGGGTCGTTCTGGCCCGGGTCCCCGGTCACGTAGAACTCCGGCGCCGTGTCGTTCTCCAGGCTGAACGGCGTGGTGTTGTTCTTCTGCGTGGCCAGCAGGCCGGTCATGTTGCCGTCCAGCTCGCCGAAGGAGCCCGCCGGGTAGGTGCAGGCGATGGTCACGCCGTTGCAGTTGGCCGGGGTGGGCTGGATCGCCCGGCCGACGTTGGCGCCTGCCTCGTGGTCGCCTTCGTCGGAGCTGAGCACGAACAGCGTGTTGGCCGTGGTGATGCCGTCCTTGGCCAGGCGCTGGAAGAACGTTCCGAACGCCCGGTTGTAGTACCGCGCCTGCGCGATGTAGCACGGCGTGCCGCTGCCCAGCGCGTCAGGCGCGCTGTTGCACACGCCCAGGCCGGGGATGTGCTCGTTGCCGTGGACGTCGGCGATGTAGCCGTTTACCACCGAGAGGCCGGATTCCAGCATGTCGGCCATGTAGGCCAGCGTCTGCGCGGCGTTGATGCTGCCGAATCCGGGGAAGCCCGGGTGATTGGTGAGGAACGCGCCGTTGAGCTGGTTGCCGTTCAAGTCGACCAGGTTCCCGGCCGCGTTCGTGACCTCGAAACCGTTGTGCTTCAGGTTCGGGGTGCCGGCGCCGAGCTGCGGGGCGACGTACCTGTGCCCGAACAGCGCCTGGAACCCGCTGTACCCACCAGGCTCGTCCGGCAGCAGGTCGGGCACCGCGGTCGGCGTCGGTTTGGTCTGCCCGAACTTGACCGCCTTGGCGGTGGCGCAGAAGGCGTCGCCCTTGGCGCAGTGCACCGCGATGCCGACGTAGTCCGCGACCTCAGGGTCCTTGAACGGGTCGGGGTCCTTGGCCAGCTGCTTGGCCTCCGGCGAGTGGGGGCCGAACACCTTCGGGATGTCGACGGCGGTGTTCTCCAGCTCCTGGTTGGCCGTGGACACGTCGCCCACGTTGCAGCCGGCCCGGGTGAACGGCACCCAGGGGGCCGGGGTGATCGTGGTCGGCGGCACCGCGGGTTGTGCGGTGGCCGGCGGTACCGGCGCGTAGACCATGTTCGGGTTGGTGTCGTGGCCGGGGCTCGGCGGGCTGGTGGTGTCGAAGACCGGATCGGTCCAGTACGCGAAGGAGCCCGCGGAGTCGGTGGTGTTGAAGCTCCCGCCCGGGCCGTCCTTGTTGTAGACCTGGTAATCGTTGGCGATCGGCATGCCCTGCCGGTCGCCGTACAGGCCGGTGTTCGTGGTCAGGATGTCATCGGCGGTGTGCGCGATCAGCGGGGTGTGGTTGTTGGACAGGAACGAGCCGTTGCTGGTGAAGAAGTTCAGCAAGTTCGGCATCAGTTGCAGATCGGACGGGACGTTCGGGTTGTCCCGGAAGTAGTGGACGTTGTCAAAGGTGAGCTGCAGAACATGCTTGATGCCGTTACCCAGATGGCATGACGATGATGTGCCGCCGGCGGCCCCGGCGGTGCTCGTGTGTGTCATGGCTGTTGCGGCGCCGCCCGTGGCTGCCATCGAGGTCCCCGCCAAGCCCAGCATGCCGAGCGTGGCCGCCGAACTGGCGACTGCGGTGACGCGGAACCAAGTCCGATGGCGGCTGGCCAGGCGGGCATCTCGTCGAATGCTCATGAGCCGCTCCTCTCATGCGTGAAGCGCGGACCGCCAAGCCGGCGCCGCGGCAGACCACGATGCCACTCCTAGGGGTGGCCTCAAAAGAGGCTGAGGCGTGTCTTTTTGAGCACATTTGGTGGAACATCACGTGCCGTACTTGTGTCAGCGACCAAATACGCAGGCCGGACCTGCCCGGTCGCGCAGGCGCGGGTCAGGACAGCGACGAGATCTGGCGGGCCAGGGCGAAGTCGTTGGCGGTCAGGCCGCCCGCGGAATGAGTGCTGAGCGTCAGCGTCACCTTGTTCCAGGCGATGGCGATGTCCGGGTGGTGGTTGGCCTTCTCGGCCAGGTAGGCGACGGCTCCCACGTACAGCAGGGCGTCGCGGAAGTCGGCACGCGAGGTGACCGTGGTGATCGAGCCGCGGTCGCGGGTCCAGGCGGGGACGGCGGCCAGCTCGGCGTTGATCTGGGGCTCGGTGAGAAGTTCCATGGTTCCGGCATACCATTCCCTGGTGACATCACAGAGGCAGACCCCGCTGTACGCGGTGCACGAGCGCCTCGGCGCCACCATGACCTCGTTCGCCGGCTGGCAGATGCCGCTGCGCTACGCCAGCGAGACGGCCGAACACCAGGCGGTGCGGCACGCGGCCGGCCTGTTCGACCTGTCGCACATGGGCGAGATCGCCGTGACCGGGCCGGGCGCCGGGACCGCGCTGGATTACGCCCTCACCGGGTACCTGTCCGCCGTGCCGACCGGGCGGGCCAGGTACACCATGATCTGCGCGGCCGACGGAGGCGTGCTCGACGATCTGGTGGTGTACCGGCAGGGCGAGCAGGAGTTCCTGGTCATCGCGAATGCCTCCAACACCGAGACCGTCTACCGCGAGCTTCACGACCGGGCCGCAGGTCACGATGCGGTGGTCACCGATGCCACCAGCGACTACGCGCTGATCGCGGTCCAGGGTCCGGCCGCGGCCGGGATCCTGGGCCCGCTCGCCGGTTCCGGCCTGGACGCGATGAAGTACTACGCGGGGGCGTTCGGCGAGGTGGCGGGGCGCACGGCCTGGGTGGCGCGCACCGGGTACACGGGCGAGGACGGCTTCGAGGTGTTCTGCCGGCCCGAGGACGCCTCGCACATATGGGACGCGGTGGCCGCGGCGGGCGCTGCCGCTGGCCTGGTTCCCGCGGGCCTGGCCGCTCGCGATACGCTCCGGCTGGAGGCCGGCATGCCGCTGTACGGCAACGAGCTCGGCCCGGACATGACACCCTTCGAAGCTGGCCTAGGGCGGGTGGTGAAATTCGACAAGCCGGGTGACTTCGTCGGCCGCGAGGCCCTCGCCGCACGCGCTTCGGAAGGACCCCGCCAGCGGCTGGCCGGGTTGACCCTCCGGTCCCGGCGGATACCCAGGCAGGGCTACCCGGTCCTGGCGGACGGGCAGCCCTGCGGCGCCGTGACCAGCGGCGCGCCGTCCCCCACGCTGGGCGTGCCGATCGCGATGGCCTACCTGGAGGCCGGTACCGACCCCGAGCATTCCGTGCTTGCCGTGGACATCAGGGGCGATGCCGCCCCGGCCGACGTGACGGACCTGCCGTTTTACCGGAGGAGACAGTAACGATGAGCATCCCAGCCGAACTGCACTACACCCCCGAGCACGAGTGGGTCTCCATCGAGGGCACCACGGCGTCGGTTGGCATCACCGAGTTCGCGTCCCAGCAGCTCGGCGATGTGGTCTACGTGTCCCTGCCGACCCCTGGGACGTCCGTCACCGCCGGCGAGCCCTGCGGCGAAGTGGAATCGGTCAAGTCGGTCAGCGACCTGTACTCCCCGGTGGACGGCGAGGTCATCGAGGTCAATGGTGAGCTGGAAGACGATCCCTCACTGGTCAACGCCGAACCCTACGCGGCCGGGTGGATGTTCCGGGTGCGGGTGGCCCAGGACGGGAACGGCAACCCGGCCCTGCCGTCGGACCTGCTCTCCGCGGCCGAGTACGAGGAACTGACCAAGAGCGCCGGCTAGCCAGCCGGGGCGTACGGCCGGAGCGTACGGACTGGCGTACGGGATGGTCAGCGCGTGCGGCGGCGAACCAGGATCAGCACCGCGAGGCCCAGCACCACCGCGCCGACGGCGACGCCAGCCACTATGGGGTCGACCTGGCTGATGCGCTCGCGGGCCTGGTCCACGGTCTCGCGGGCCTGGTCCACGGCCTCGCGGGCCTGGTCCACCGCGCGCTGGAGGTTCTTCTTCGGGCTCACCCGGTCGGCTATGGCGTCGATGGTGCGCGCCAGATCGGTGCGGGTGCGGTCGATGTCCGCCACCAGTGCGTCCTGATTTGCGGGCTTCGAGTCGGTGTCCGCGTCAGCCATGACCTGCTCCGTTTCCCGGCCGGGCTCTGTAGTCGGTAAGGCCGCCCATTGTGCCAGATCGGCGGTGGCCCGCACATCGCCGGGCCGGACCGCCGACCAAGGCGGCCGCCCTTGGCTCCCCCTATGGGCACTGTTGTCCGTTATCGCCGGTTATTCAACCTCATCGTCCATCGTGCTACCGATGACCCGCTAGATATGACTTCAGGAAATCCCTGAATGGGGCATCAACTCGATGCTGACGGGCGGCTGATCGGTGCTGAAGGCGGCTGATCGGTGCTGCAGGCAGGTGATCGTGCTGAAGCCGGGTGATCGGTGCTGAGGGCGGCTGCACCTGCGCTTCGTCACTGGCGAGGTCATCGGCTAGGCGGCCCTGCCGGCACTCCGAATGGATCGGCGGCCACGATTCGCTGTGGTGGGAGCAGCAATTCCCCGTCGCGCTGAGCTGGCTGCTCTCATCGTCTTGAGCCTGCACCAGCGCCGGCCGCGTGCTGGCTGGCGAGTAGCTTGGCTGGCATGACCGACGCGCATGAAGTAGTCGCGGCCTACTGGGCCGCGGCCGAGGCCCGGGACTGGACAGCGTTCGGCGCGCTGCTGGCCGACCATGTGGTCTACCGCGGCCCTCAGACCAGGGAGCAGGTCTGCGGCCGGGACGCCTACATCCGGTTCAACGTGGACGGCTTCAGCTACGACTGGCACATTACGGTGCAGCAGATCGTCGGGGAGGGCCGGCACGCAGCCAGCTGGATCGAGTTCACCGGGCCAGACGGCCCCCAGGCCGGCCTGTGCTTCTTTGAGCTCGGAGACGACGGCCGGATTTCCCGGATCACCGATTTCTGGCCCGAGCCGTACGAGCTTCCAGCCAGCCGCGCTCACCTGGTCGAACGCTACTGAGGTGGCCAACAGGCCCGCATGCTGAAGGCTGGCATCCCGCCGGAGCGGTGATGGCTCTAGAGCAGCCCCAGTGGTCGCGGAAGGAAGTCCCCCGCGTCGTGTGGTGTCAGCGGCCGACGGTCGAAGCTCATGCTCGCGATTGCGTCCCACCGGCCTGCCGGGGACCAACCGTCTCTCCAGCGCTCCTGGCCGCGCCGGGCGCTGGCCTGGCGAGCCGGCCGATGTTCATCGTCGGATGAGGGGCCGGCCCATGGCGGCGGGTCAAGCCTGGGCGAAGAGCTGCTGACCAGGGGAGCCCGGCGGAATCTCTCCGGCCGGGGCGGCAGATGCCGGGCGCCGGGCGGCCCGGCCGCCTCCCCCGGGACCGGACCTGGGCGGTGGCAGCCCGCCAGAGCGCAGTTCACGCCGTGAATCGAGCAGCACCGCCCCGGCCAAGAGCAGGGACCCGATATAGGCGAGAGTGAAGGTAAGAGCCAGCGTGAGGGCCAGCGGGCTACCGATGACCAGCGCGACCGCCCATACGCCGACCGCGAGAGTGGTTCCCACCCTTATCACGCGCACGCCGGACCTGATGCCCCTGGCCTCGGGCGACCGGGCCTGGACCCAGGCCGGCTGGGCGCCGATCAGGACGGCAGGCAGGTCGCCGGTGACCGCGGTCAGTTCCGCGTAGGTCCGGGACGCGAACGCCTGGCCCACCCGGGCATCAAATTCGTCCTTGTCCAGCCGACCCTGGACGAACGCAGCCTTGAGTACGTCGATCGCCTGCTCGCGGTCGGCATGCGACGCGCGGAGCTGGCCACGGCCTGCCGCCGCCTTCTCCTCTGATGGCCCTGTCATCACGTTGCCTCCGCAAGCACAGGGTAATCCGGCCGAGCTAACCTGGCGAGGGACTGGCGGTGGCCGTCGGCGTGGCAGAAGGCGCGGTGCTGCCGGACGAGGTAGCGGCAGGCCCGGTGGCTGACGCCGCCGGCGAGCTGCTCGCACCGCTGGGTGCGGTGCCGCTGGCAGGAGCGGTCGCGGAACCGGTCGTCGTGGCCGACGGCGACGGCGACGGACTGTGCGAGGCGGAGCCGCCGCTGACTCCGCCGGCGAAAGTGAGCCCATTGCCCGGCTGCCCCTGGACCACGGCGGACAGCGGCTTGCCCACGGCGTGCTCCAGCAGGGTGAGCGGGACGGCGCAGCCGATGAAGGCCGCGATAACGAATGCGGCGGGACCGGCCCAGCGCCGGTGCCGGCGGGACCGGCCAGGCGAAGCGGCATCATCGGCTCCCGCGGCGTCATCGGCTCCCGCGGCGTCATCGGCTCCCGCGGTGTCATCGGCTCCCGCGGTGTCATCGGCTCCCGCGGCGGCCTCGGCGACCGCGGCGTCCTCATCAGGGTGTAGCGGCCGGCCCCGGGCGCGGATGGCCTCGGCCCGGGCAGTGGCGACAACGGCGGACCGGCGCAGGCCCCGCTCGGCCCACCAGGAGATCGTCCCCGATAGCAGGCTGCCTATCACGATCCCGACCAGCGTCCCGGCCACGCCGACCAGGCTGCCCAGGACCGTGGCGAGCACGGTCCCCGCCGTGGCAGCCGCGATGGCGGGAAGGTGAGAACGGAAGGATTCCGGCTTCGCCGGGACGCTGACGGTGTTCTGGCTTAACGGAGTTGCTGGTCATGATCTCCACGGGCAGGTCATGGCACGGCAGCATGGCCGTCGGCTGTCTACAGAGGCCCAGGCTACCCGATGACGCCCGGCACCGCCGTGGGAACGCTGCAGAGCCTTGGGATCCCCGGCTTGGTGCCAGCGAAGGGCCACGATCCCTGGCTCGGCTTCGCCTCGCGGCTCTGACCAGGGAAGACACAGTGCGGGCGGGGGGATTTGAACCCCCACGGTGTCGCCACCAACAGGACCTAAACCTGCCGCGTCTGCCATTCCGCCACGCCCGCACGGCCGGGTTCACCTGGCCGCTAGTAACGGTACCGTCTAGGCTCCGAGCTCGGCCCGCAGCCGGGCGACGTGGCCGGTCGCCTTGACGCCGTACATCGCCTGTTCGATCGTGCCGTCGGCATCGACGACGAACGTGGACCTGATCACGCCGACGGTCGTCTTGCCGTAAAGCTTCTTCTCGCCGTACGCGCCGTAGGCCTCGAGCGTGGCGTGATCGGGGTCGGACAGCAGCGGGAAGGTCAGGCCGTCGCGGTCGCGGAACTTGGCCAGCTTGGCGGGCTGGTCCGGGGAGATGCCGAGGACCGCGATACCTTGGCCGTTGAGCTGAGCCAGGCTGTCGCGGAAGTCGCAGGCTTCCTTGGTGCAGCCGGGCGTCATCGCGGCCGGGTAGAAGTACACGATGACCCGCTGGCCGCGGTAGGAGGACAGCGACACCGGATGGCCGTCGGCGTCGGGCAGGGTGAAGTCGGGGGCCGAGTCGCCGGGAGCGAGCCGTTTGTTCGTCATGAGCGCTTACGCTACCGCGCCGGTCAGCTTCATGATCGCGAAGGGTTTTTAGTCTGCCGAGACTCAGAAGTCCTCGCTGAGCGCAGCGGCGATGAAGGGGGCCAGCGCGCGGAAAGCACGGCCGCGGTGGCTGATCGCGTCCTTGGCCTCCGGGGTCATCTCGGCCGTGGTCAGCTCGGACCCGTCGGGCAGGAAGATCGGGTCGTAGCCGAACCCGCCGCTGCCGCGCGGGATCCGGGTCAGCGGCCCGCCACCTGCCCGGTCACCACCCACTCGCCCGGCGCTGGACCAGCAGGGCCGCCGGGCGGCAGGACCAGTGCGGCGGCACACACGAACTGCGCGCCGAGCCGGGAGTCCGGCACGTCGGCGACCTGCGCCAGCACCAGCTCCAGGTTGGCCCGGTCGTCGCCGTGGGCGCCGGCCCAGCGTGCGGACAGCACGCCCGGCATGCCGCTCAGCGCGTCCACGCACAGCCCTGAATCATCGGCCACCGCGGGGCGCCCGGTATGGCGGGCGATCGCCCGGGCCTTCAGCAGCGCGTTCTCCTCGAACGTGGCCCCGATCTCCGGCACGTCGGGCGCGCCGGGAAACTCAGCCAAGCCCGCCAGGGCGACCGACGATCCCAGGATGCGGGCGAGCTCGCGCAGCTTGGCGGGGTTCCTGGTGGCCAGGACCACGGTGTCAGCCGCCATGGCGGGCTCCCGGGGTCACGGGACGACTGGCGATCATGGGATTAACGGGCGCGTCCAGTGGGGGCTATGGGACTGGTGTGGCGGAGGGGAAAGCAAGGGCATCACGCTGCAGGCTGGTCAGCTCGCCGCAGCCGGCCACGGCGAGATCGAGCAGCTGGCCGAGCAGGTCACGGCTGAACGGCTCGCCCTCGGCGGTGCCCTGGATCTCCACGAAGTCGCCGGCGGCCGTGCACGCCACGTTCATGTCGACTTCCGCCGCCACGTCCTCGTCGTAGCACAGGTCCAGCCGGGGTTCGCCGCCGATGATCCCCACGCTGACCGCAGCCACCGAGGTGAGCAGCGGATCGCCCTTGATCCGGTTCCGGCCCTTGAGCCAGGCCACCGCGTCGGCCAGCGCCACGTACCCGCCGGTCACCGCCGCGGTGCGGGTGCCGCCGTCGGCCTGCAGCACGTCACAGTCGATGACGATGGTGTTCTCGCCGAGCGCCTTGTAGTCGACGCAGGCCCGCAGCGAGCGCCCGACCAGGCGGGAAATCTCCTGGGTCCGGCCGCCGAGGCGGCCCTTGACCGATTCGCGGTCGCCGCGGGTGTTGGTAGCCCGCGGCAGCATCGCGTACTCGGCGGTGACCCAGCCCAGCCCGCTGCCGCGCCGCCAGCGTGGCACCTCCTCGGCGACACTCGCGGCGCACAGCACCCGGGTGCGGCCGAATTCCACCAGCACCGATCCCTCGGCGTGGTCGAGCCAGCCCCGGGTCAACTTCACCGGGCGCAGTTCGGTGACGGATCGCCCGTCGGGTCGGGACATGACCGACAGCTTATCGGGCGTCGGGCAGCAGCAGTCCCGGCCCGAGGACCAGGCCGCTGGTGGCCAGCGACAGCGGGCCGTGGTAGACCGCGGACGCCTCGGACAGCGTGCGCTCCCGGTCGTTCCACGGCACCAGGTGGGTGAGCACCAGCTGGCCCACCCCGGCCCGCTCCGCGTACTCGGCGGCCTGCCGGCCCGACAGGTGCAGGTTCGGCTGGTTGTCCGGCCCGTCGAGGAACGAGGCCTCGCACAAGAGCAGGTCCGTGTCCGCGGCCAGCCGGGCCAGAGCGTCGGATTCCCCGGTATCGGCCGAGTAGGCCAGCCGCCAGCCCGCGTGCTCGACCCGGAACCCGAACGTCTCCACCGGGTGGTTCATGCGGTCGGCGGTGATGACGAACGGTCCGATCTCCAGCACACCGGGGGCGAGGTCACGGAAGGCGAACCGCGCCTGGACCGACGCCAGGTCCTCGCCGCCGAAACCGGTCACCCGCTCCGCTGTCCCGCGCGGGCTGTACACCGGGATGGGCGGCCTGGGCCCGCCCGAGGTGTACCGCCGCGCCACCCAGTACGAACCTAGGTCGACGCAGTGATCGGCGTGCAGGTGCGAGATGCACATGGCGTCGATGCCGAACAGCGGCGCGTGCCGCTGGAGCGCGCCGAGCGAGCCGTTGCCCATATCGATGACCAGCCGGAACCCTTCGGCCTCCAGCAGGTAGCAGGACGAAGGGCTGTCCGGCCCGGGAAAGCTGCCCGAGCATCCGATGACCGTAACCCGCATGCCCGCCATTATGGCCCGAGCAGGAAGGAATCACGCCCAGAGCTGGCCTTCCAGGCGGCCTTCTGCTTCTTCCAGCGTGCCGTCGTAGGCCCCGGTGGACAGGTACTTCCAGCCGCCGTCGGCGATCAGCACCACGATGTCGGCGCGCTCGCCCGCGGCGACTGCCTTGCCCGCCATGGCCAGGCCCGCGTGCAGCGCGCAGCCCGCGGAGATGCCGGCGAAAATGCCCTCGGCGGCCACCAGCTCCCTGGTCCGGCGCAGCGCGTCGGCGGAGGACACCGAGAACCTGGTGGTGAGCACGGAGGGGTCGTACAGCTCGGGGACGAAACCCTCGTCCACGTTGCGCAGCCCGTACACCAGCTCGCCGTACCTCGGCTCGGCGGCCACGATCTTGACCTCCGGTTTGTGCTCGCGCAGGTAGCGGCCCACGCCCATGAGCGTGCCGGTGGTGCCGAGGCCGGCCACGAAGTGGGTGATCTCGGGCAGGTCGGCCAGCAGCTCAGGACCGGTCGTCTCGTAGTGCGCCCGGGCGTTGGCCTCGTTGCCGTACTGGTAGAGCATCACCCAGTCGGGATGAGAGGCGGCGAGCCGTTTGGCCACCCGGACCGCCTCGTTGGAGCCACCCGCCGCCGGCGAGCCGATGATCTCGGCTCCGTACATCCGGAGCAGCTGACTGCGTTCGGAGCTGGTGTTCTCCGGCATCACCACAATGAGCCGGTAGCCGCGCAGCCTGGCCACCATGGCCAGGGAGATGCCGGTGTTCCCCGAGGTGGGCTCGATGATTGTCGATCCGGGCGAGAGCAGTCCGTCCTTTTCCGCCCGCGCGACCATGAAGAACGCGGCACGGTCCTTGACCGAGCCGGTCGGGTTCCTGTCCTCGAGCTTGGCCCACAGCCGCACCTCGGCTCCGGGCCTCGAAGCTGGCGGCGACAGGCGCGGCAGTCCCACCAGCGGCGTATGGCCCAGGCAGTCCAGCAGGTTCTCGTAGCGCACGAACCCAGGTCCGTTCCGTAAAAATGAAAGCTCAGGCCGCACCGCCGGCCACGGCCGGCAGGACCGTCACCGTGTCACCGTCCTTGACCGGAGTGTCCAGGCCGTCCAGGAAGCGGACGTCCTCGTCGTTGAGGTACACGTTGACGAAACGGCGCAGCGCGCCGTCGTCGACCAGGCGATCGCGCAGGCCCCCGTGCTGGCGGTCCAGGTCAGTGAACAGCTCGGCGAGCGTGGACCCGCTCCCCTCGACTTGCTTGGCGCCGCCGGTGTACGTGCGCAGGATCGTCGGGATGCGAACCTCGATGGCCATGAAACACCGCTCCTCACATGGTCTGTACGCCTTCGATGCCAACCCGGAGCGATCCGGGATCATTCCACCACCGTGACCGGCTCCTCGGTGACCGTGCCGTCCACGATGCGGTACGAGCGGAACTCGGTGAGGTCGGTGTCCCTAGTCGAGACCAGCACGTAGTGCGCCCCGGGCTCGCTGGCGTAGGAGATGTCGGTGCGCGACGGGTAGGCCTCGGTGGCGGTGTGCGAATGGTAGATGACGACGGGTTCCTCGTCGCGGTCCTCCATGTCGCGCCACACCC
The DNA here is from genome assembly GCA_963808615.1 of uncultured Actinomycetota bacterium. GTDB lineage: Bacteria > Actinomycetota > Actinomycetes > Streptosporangiales > Streptosporangiaceae > Palsa-504. The sequence continues at coordinate 735,469 of CAWEGV010000011.1, read as the reverse complement.
GGAACTGCTCGCCGGAGTCGAAGCGGTAGAAGGTCGGCGAGCGCTCGGCGTTGGTCATCGCGATGAAGCGCTCCGGGCGGTCATGGCTGGCCGGGCCGGCCAGCACGCCGCACGCCTCGTCGGGGTGGTCCCGGCGGGCATGGGCCACGATCTGGTCGCGCAGCTCTCGCCTGATGGTCAGCATGATTGCGTAGCTTACGGCCGCTCAGGGCAGCCGGGGGGTCGCGGGTCGCGGGGCCGGCGGCTCGGGGGTTCGGGGGGTTCGCGGGGGCAGAGCCCCCCGGGTCAGGCTAGCGCCTGCACCAGCGACTCCTGCACCGCGCCGAGCCAGGCGTACACCTCGAACGCGGCCCACTGCGGGTCTTTGTCACTCAGGCGGCCCCACTGCTCCTCGAACTCCTCGGTGACGCCGAGGCGGACCCCGAGCGCGAGACGGACGTCGTTCAGGGCCTTGAGCCAGGCGACGGCCTGGTCCTGGGTGAGCTGGATGCGGCCGCCGGTGTCGGGCAGCGTGTCCAGCACCTCCTGGGCGACCTGCTGCTTGGCGCTGCGCAGCCCGGACTCGGTATACCTGCGGAACTCGCCGGCGGCCTCCGGGTCGTCGCGGTACCCGTCGGGCAGCAGCCTGGCCAGCACCGGGTCATCCGGAGCCTGGGGCTCCTCCGGGTCCTCGCCGCCGGCCGGGCCGCCCGGCTCAGCCAGCAGCGCCTCGAGGGCGTCGATGTCCTCCCAGCCGGCCAAGCCGGACGGGCTGTGCGGGGGCTCGGATCCTTCGGGGGCGATCAGGGTCATGACCTGGCCGACCAGGCTCCGCAGCAGGGACGCCTCGGAGGCGGCGATCCAGGCCCGCGCGCCGCCGCCCCTCGTCCGCCGGAAGGGTTCCATCCGTGCGTTCGGCCGGCTACTTGTCCTGCTTGACCGTGGCCCACAGGCCGTAGCCGTGCAGCACCTCGACGTTGTGCTCCATGGCCTCCCTGGCCCCGGCGGCGACCACCGCCTTGCCCTTGTGGTGCACGTCGAGCATGAGCTTAGTGGCCTTCTTCCTCGGGTAGCCGAAGACCTGCTGGAACACGTAGGTCACGTAGGACATCAGGTTCACCGGGTCGTTCCACACGATGGTGACCCAGGGCCGGTCCGATACCGGACGGTCAGCGGACCGTGGAAGATCGACCTCAGCGGGCGCCACGCTCACTTACCCACCTCCTACTTCCGTAGTCTTCCACCTGTGACGACTTCGGTGAACCACCAGTCTGAGATCGCGCCGCCCGGAACCGAGCCGTCCGGGACGGCCTTGCTGACCGACCACTACGAGCTGACCATGGTGCAGGCCTCGCTGCGCAGCGGCGTGGCCCACCGGCGGGCCGTCTTCGAGGTGTTCGCCAGGCACCTGCCGCACGGCCGCAGATACGGCGTGGTGGCGGGTACCGGGCGGCTGCTCGACGCCATCGAGCGATTCCGGTTCAGCGCGGCCGACCTGGACTTCCTGGGCAGCGCGGGCATCGTGGACTCTCCTACGCTGGCGTACCTGGAAGCTTACCGGTTCAGCGGCAACATCTGGGGCTACTCCGAGGGCGACTGTTACTTCCCCGGCTCGCCGATCCTGGTGGTGGAGGGCACGTTCGCCGAGGCGGTGCTGCTGGAGACGATCAGCCTGTCCATCCTCAACCACGACTGCGCGATCGCTTCGGCCGCATCCCGGATGGTGACCGCGGCCGATGACCGGCCGCTGATCGAGATGGGCACCCGGCGGACCCACGAGCGGGCCGCCGTGGCCAGCGCCCGGGCCGCCTACATCGCGGGCTTCGCGTCCACCTCGAACCTGCGCGCGCGGTACGAGCACGGCATCCCGAGCGCGGGCACAAGCGCGCACGCGTTCACCCTGATCCACGACAGCGAGCGGCACGCGTTCCAGACCCAGCTCGACTCCCTCGGCCAGGCCACGACGCTGCTGGTCGACACGTACGACGTGGCGCGCGCGGTGCGCACCGCTATCTCGGTCGCGGGCCAGGACCTGGGCGCCGTGCGGATCGACAGCGGTGACCTGCCGGTGCTGGCCCGGCAGGTCCGGGCGCTGCTCGACGAACTCGGCGCGACCCGCACCAGGATCATCCTCACCGGCGACCTGGACGAGTACTCCATCGCCGCGCTGGGCGCGGCTCCGGTCGACGGCTACGGGGTCGGCACGTCCCTGGTCACCGGGTCCGGCGCGCCAACCGCGGCCCTGGTGTACAAGCTGGTGGCCAGGGCCTCGTCCGCCGGAGACGACGAGGCGATGGAGCCGGTGGCCAAGCGGTCGGTGGGCAAGCCGGGCCGGGGCGGGCGCAAGTGGGCGGTGCGGCACCGCGATGAGCACGGCACCGCGCTGGCCGAGCGCATCAGCCTGTCCCCGCCGGACGCCGGCCCGCTGGACCGGGAGCTGCTGGTGCCGCTGGTGGCCTCGGGCGAGATCGTGGGGCGCGAGCCGGTGGAGGCGGCGCGGTCGAGGCATCGTTCGGCGCTGACGGAGCTTCCGCCGTACGCGCTGCAGCTGTCCCGGGGCTACCCCGCCATCCCCACCGTCTTCGAGCCGGACGGCCGGGAGGAGTGATCCGGCGGGAGGGTCTTCGCCTCTGGCGCGGGGTGCCTGGCTCCGGGTCGCCCCCTACGACCGGCCCTAAGTGGTTCGCCGAGCGGGCCGTGACCCGGCTAGCCTGCAGCCATGCCTGTCGACTTCACCGACTTCGCCGCCGTGCTGCGGGACAAGGGCGTGCCGGGCCAGGTCCGGGAGCTGCCCGAGCCCGCGCCGACGGCCGCGAGCGCCGCCGCCCAGCTCGGCTGCGAGCTGGGCGCGATCGCCAACAGTCTGGTGTTCAGCGCGGACGGGGTGCCGCTGCTGGTCATGACCAGCGGTGCTCACCGGGTGGATACGGCCCGGGTGGCGGCGCTGGTCGGCGCCTCGGCCGTGCGCCGCGCGGACGCCGGGACGGTCCGGGCCTGGACCGGCCAGGCTATCGGCGGCGTGGCCCCGGTCGGTCATCCCGCGCCCATCCGCACCCTGGTCGACACCTGGCTCGAGTCCTACGACGTCGTGTGGGCGGCCGCCGGCCACCCGCACACGGTGTTCCCCACCTCGTTCGGCGAGCTCGTCCGCATCACCGGCGGCGCTCCCGCTGACGTCGGCGAGTCCGGAGGATTACCTTGGGCCTATGCGTACCCTGATCATCGTTGACGTGCAGAACGACTTCTGCGAGGGCGGCTCGCTAGCAGTGGCCGGCGGTGGTGCCGTCGCGCGTGCGATCAGCCGATATCTCCAGGACGAGCATAGCTATGCGCATGTCGTGGCGACCACCGACTACCACGTCGACCCGGGCAGCCACTTCTCCGCCCACCCGGACTACTCATCCTCGTGGCCGCCGCACTGCGTCAGCGGAACGCCCGGGGCCCGCTTCCACCCCGATCTGGACACGACGCGCGTCGAGGCGGTATTCAGGAAAGGCGCGCACGCTGCAGCCTACAGCGGGTTCGAGGGCGTCGATGACGCCGGGACGCCGCTCGCGGATTGGCTGCGGCTGCGCGACGTCGACGAGGTTGACGTCGTGGGCATCGCCACCGACTACTGCGTGCGCGCCACCGCCGTGGATGCGGCGCGCGCTGGCCTCGCCGTCAGGGTTCTGCTCGACCTCACCGCGGGTGTCGACCCGGAATCCACCGCGAAAGCCATCGACGAGTTGAACGCGGCCGGCGTGGAACTGACCGGCACGCCGCTGCTGGGTGAGCGGGTTCCCGGACTAGGTGGACAATGAACGGAGCCGAAATCGGACTGACCGGCACGCCGACTGGCTGCGCGGCCACGGAGTCGACCAGGTTGACGTGGTCGGCATCGCCACCGACTACTGCGTGCACGCCACCGGCGTGGACCTGGCCGGCTCGCCGCGCGCCGGCGCCTAGCGCCCCCGGCTGGGGTCAGCGGCGCTCGGCCAGGTACCGCGTGAGGTGGTCGACCACCTCACGCGCGTCATCCTCGATGCCGTATATGAACGTGGACCTGCGCCGCCGCAGCACGGGCAGGCCCAGCGCGTACAGTCCCGGGCTGTCGACCACACCGCCGTCGTGGCGCAGCTGGCCCTTCGCGTCGACCACGGGCACGTCGAGCCACCGGTAGTCAGCCCGGAAGCCCGTCGCCCACACGATGGCGCGGATCTCGCCGCTGCCCAGGTCGAGCTGCAGCCGCGCCGAGGAGGGCACGCGGGTCGGCGCGAAGCGCTCGGGAGGGTCGACCTCGGCGTCGTACCCGCTCGTCCGGGCCCACTCGTCGAACGTGCCCAGCAGGCGGTTCATCTTGAGGTCCGCGAGCGAGAACATGTTGCGCAGGCCGCCGGAGAACAGCGCGCGGCCGTCACGTACCGCCGCCCAGCGGCCCACCAGCTCGACGCCCATCGAGGCGAGCGCGTTGAGATCGAGCGTGGCCCGCTCGGGAGTCCCGGCGAGCTGGGGCGAGGGCAGCCGCCGGGCCCGGGTGAGATCCTCCACCTCGTCGTACCGCTGGCCCCACACGCCCGACGCATCCAGCCACCACAGCACGTCGCGGCCGCGGTACACCCGCGGCAACCGCACGTGCTCCCCAACCAAGAGGGTCACCGGCCGTCCCGACCGCTGCAGCTCGGCGGCCAGCTGGACGCCGGTGGCCGACGCTCCCACCACGAGCACGCCACCGTCGGGGAGCTTGGCCGGGTCGCGGTAGTCGAACGGCGTCAGTTGCTCGACGGAGGCCGGCACCTCGGCTTTGAACTGCGGCAGCGCTGGCTGATTGCAGGCGCCGCTGGCGATGACCACCGCCCGGCAGCCGATCTCGCCGCCGCTCGTCGTCAGGCGGTATCCGTCGCCGGCCCGTCGCACCGACGTGACGTTCGTGCCGGTCCTGACCGGAGCGCGTGAGACGGCGGCGAAGCGCCCGATGAACTCGGTCACTTCCCCCATGGTCATGTAGCCGTCGGGATCCGGGCCCTGGTAGCGAAGGCCCGGCAGGCGGCTGAGCCAGTTGGGGGTGAGCAGCCGGAGCGAGTCCCAGCGCTCGCGGCGCCAGGAGTTTGCCACCTCCCCGCGCTCGAGCACCACGTGGTCGATCGACTGGCCGGTGAGGAAGTGGCTCGCGGCCAGGCCCGCGTGCCCCGCGCCGATGACGGCCGTGGTTACGCGCTCGATGGCGTGGTCCCCAGACTCCTCAGGCGACTTCGACGGTGACGTTCGTCGGGTTGGTGAGGGCGTCGAACACCGCGGAGCGCTTCTGGGACTGGGCCACCAGTGCCTCGATGTCCTCCTTCGACGCGTCCGCGTCGATGTGGAAGGTCACCTTGATGTCGTTGAAGCCGTTGCGGACGTCGCTGTCGGCGCCGAGGATGCCGCGGATGTCGTGCGCGCCCTCGACCGTCGACTCGACCGAGCGCAGCTGGATGCCGCGGTTCTCCGCGACGGAGGCCACACCCGCCGTCAGGCAGCTGGCCAGGCCGACAATGAGGTACTCGATCGGCGTGATGCCGTTGTCCGTCGCCGCGAAGACCTCGGGGTGGTCGGCTTCGAACGACCACTGCTCCTTGTGGGCCTGCTCCTCGCCGAGGCCGAAGAAGCTCTGGACGCTGATCCTGCTGTGGACGCCGTTCTGCCACTTGGCCGAGGCCCGCCAGGTGAACTGAGCGGCCTCGGGCGCGCCCTGCAGCGCGTCGCGTGCCTCGAGCAGCGCCTGCACGTTGACGCCATTGGTGACCGTGGTCATGTCGTGATCCCTCTCGCTCACTTCCCAGATTCCCTATGGAGATGATCGACAATATAACAGCTGGGACCAGCTATGATAGCCCCCATGGCGGAGCCAGCCTCGAAGCTCGCGGCCGGCCCCTCCGGCCCCTCCGGCCCAGCCGGTAGTGTCGGCACGGTCAAGACGCGCTACGTTGACCTGCCGAAGCCGGTGCGACTCGACTGCGGACGGGACCTGCACCCGATCCGCGTGGCGTACGAAACCTACGGCACCCTTTCACCCCGGCGTGACAACGTCATCCTGGTGTGCCACGCGCTCAGCGGTGACGCCCACGCGGCGGGCTTGGCCAAGACGCCGCCCGCATCCGGCACCCGCGACGGCTTCGCGGCCGAGGATCGCGACGGCGTGGCCGGCCAGGGGCTCGGCTGGTGGGACGGGATGATCGGCCCGGGCAAGGCCTTCGACACCGACCGTTTCTGCGTCATCTCCACGAACCTGCTCGGCGGCTGCCGCGGGACCACAGGGCCGTCGTCGATCGACCCGGCGACCGGCCAGCCGTACGGGCCGGACTTCCCCGTGATCACCGTGGCGGACATGGTAAGGACCGAGCGGGCGTTCCTGAGCGAACTCGGTATTGAGCGGCTGGCGGCGGTGACCGGAGGCTCGCTCGGCGGGATGCAGGCGTTCGAGTGGGCGATCCTGTTTCCCGATCAGGTCGATGCCGTGGTGGCGATCGCCAGCACGCACGCCCTCCACCCGCAGGGGGTGGCCTGGAACTCGATCGCGCGTGACTCGATCATGCGCGACCCGGCCTGGCAGGGCGGCCGCTACTACGGCACGGGCCGCGCGCCCGACGCCGGCATGGGCGTGGCGCGGATGGTCGGCCACATCACCTACCTGTCCGCACCGGCGCTGAGCGCCAAGTTCGGCCGTCGGCTGCAGTCCTCCGACGACATCCGCTACACGATCACTGAGCCGGAGTTCCAGGTCGAGAGCTACCTGCGCCACCAGGCCGACTCGTTCGTCAGGCGTTTCGACGCCAACACCTACCTCTACACCTCCCGCGCGCTGACCTATTTCGATCTCGCGCGGCAGTACGGCGGCGGATCGCTCGCGCGGGCGCTTGAAGGCGTTTCGGCGCGGACGCTGCTGATCTCGTTCAGTTCCGACTGGCTGTACCCGCCGTCCGCGTCGAGGGAGATCGCCGACGTGCTCGGCGCTCTCGGCAAGCCGGTCGAGTCCCATGTGATCGAGGCGCCGTACGGCCACGACTGCTTCCTGCTGGAAGAAGCGCGGCAGACACCCATCATCCGCCGTTTCCTGTCCGAAGGCCTGACCGGCGGGGCCGGCCGGGCCGACGGGGCCGGCGGGGCCGCCCGGGCCGGTGGGCTGACGTCCAGGAAGGGGCCTTCGTGACCGACAAGCGGACCCGTGGTGAGGAAGCCCGCGCGTTCGGATTCGAGACACGGCAACTGCACGCCGGGCAACGGCCGGACCCGAACACCGGGGCCCGGGCGGTGCCGATCTTCCAGACGACCAGCTACGTGTTCGAGGACCCGGAATCAGCGGCGGCGTACTTCAACCTGCAGGAGTACGGCAACACGTACTCGCGCATCATGAACCCGACCGTCGCGGTGTTCGAGGAGCGAGTGGCGAACCTCGAGGGCGGGTGCGGCGCGGTCGCGTTCGCCAGCGGGATCGCCGCGCAGATGGCCGCGCTGTTCACGCTGCTGCAGCCGGGCGACCACGTCGTCTCGTCCTCGGCGCTCTACGGCGGGACGGTGAACCAGTTCAAGCACCTGCTGCGCAAGATGAGCGTGGAGCTGACGTGGGTCGATCCCGACGATCCTGACGCGTGGCGGCAGGCGGTCCGCGCGAACACGAAGGCGTTCTTCGGCGAGACGATCGGCAACCCGGCCGGGAACGTGCTGGACATCGAGACGGTGGCGGCCATCGCGCACTCCCACGAGCTGCCGCTGATCGTGGACAACACGTTCGCGACGCCCTACCTGTGCCGCCCGATCGAATGGGGCGCCGACATCGTGATCCACTCGGCGACCAAGTTCATCGGCGGCCACGGCACGAGCATCGGCGGCGTCGTCGTCGAGGCTGGCACGTTCAACTGGTCCAACGGGCGGTTTCCCGTGGTCGCGGATCCGTCGCCGGCCTACCACGGCCTGCAATTCCACGAGACGTTCGGGACGTACGGCTACGCGATGAAGCTGCGGGCCGAGACCCTGCGCGACCTCGGTGCGGCGCTCTCGCCGTTCAACGCCTTCCTGTTCCTGCAGGGGCTCGAGACGCTGTCGCTGCGGATGGAACGCCACGTCGACAACGCGCGGGCGGTCGCGGCGTTCCTGGAGTCGCACGAGCTGGCGTCGAACGTGACCTACCCGGGCCTGCCGTCCAGCAGGTACCGGCCGCTGGTGGAGAAGTACCTGCCGCGCGGAGCCGGCGCGGTGTTCTCTTTCGACTGCGCCGGCGGCCGCGCTGGCGGGCAGGACCTCATCCGCGGCGTGACGCTCTGGTCCCACCTGGCGAACGTCGGCGACGCGAAGAGCCTGATCATCCACCCGGCCAGCACCACACACCGCCAGCTGGGCGACGATGAGCTGCGGGCGGCGGGCGTCGGGCCGGGAACGGTGCGGCTGTCGGTCGGCACCGAGTCCGTCGGGGATCTGATCTGGGACCTGGAGCAAGGTTTCGCGCTTGTCGCCGCGACAACAGCGGGAAGCAAGGTGGCGACGGCATGACCGACCTCGCACGGTACCAGGACCCGCTGGCCATCCAGCGGGTGCTCCACACGGCCGGCACGATCGCGATCGTGGGCCTGTCGGATAACGAGCTGCGGGCCAGCAATTTCGTTGGCTACTACCTCAAGCGGCACGGCTACCGGGTGATCCCCGTGAATCCGCGCCAGACGGAGATCCTCGGGCAGACCTGCTACGCGAGCCTGCTAGACGTACCCGGGCCGGTAGACGTGGTGAACGTCTTCCGCGCACCTGATGCCCTGCCGCAGATCGCGCGGGAGGCGGTGAAGATCCGCGCCGCCACCCTGTGGTGCCAGTTCGGCGTGATCAACGAGGAGGGTGCCCGGATCGCGGAGGACGGCGGCCTGACGGTGATCATGGACCGCTGCCTCAAGGTTGAGCACGCGCGCTACCTGGGCCGGATGCACTGGCTCGGCTTCAACACGCAGCGCATCACGTCAGTCCGCACCGGGCTCCAGTAGCGGATCAGGCGAGCCCCTGGACACGGCGCTCCAGGGCCCCCGTCCAGGCGCCGACGGGGCCGCCGGCGGCAGCGGCGGGCCCCGCAGGTCCGGCGCCGGTCGGTGTCAGTCGCCGCCTTCGCCGTCGCCCGGCGGCAGCATCTCGTAGATCTCCTTGCAGGTGGGGCAGACCGGATAGCGCTTGGGATCCCGGCTCGGCACCCAGACCTTGCCGCATAGCGCGGTGACCGGCGTCCCGGTCACCATGCTGTCGACGATCTTGCTCTTGTCGACGTAGTGAGCGAACCGCTCATGATCGCCGTCACCGTGCGACGTCCTGGGCCGCGCGTCCTCACGGACCCGCGTCTCCTGCTCAGGAAGAACCTCAGTATCACTCACGCTTGGCGAGTCTAGTTCAGGCCGGGATCGTCGGGATACGTGGCCACGTAGGCGAGTTCGCCGCCCTGGCGGCGCAGGACGGCGGGCCACAGGCGCTCCGGCTCGGCGCAGAACGCGTCGGCCGGCTCGGCTGGCAGCACGTACCAGGCCCCTTCGCCGATCTCCGCTTCGAGCTGGCCCTCGCTCCATCCTGCGTAGCCCGCGTACACGCGCAGCGAGGTGACCGCGGGAGCGATCAGGCCGGGCGGGGCATCGAGGTCGACCAGGCCAAGCCGGGCCATGGCCGGGGTGCCGTCCAGCGGATGCCATCCGACGGGCTCGGCGGTCCCCGGCACCAGGGCGAGCGCGAGCGCGCTGTTCGGCGCGACCGGGCCACCGGTGAACACCACCGACGGGCTGGTGGCCAGGTCGGTCCAGGGCTCAAGCACCTGATCGACCGGGACCTGCGTCGGCCGGTTCAGCACCACGCCCAGGGTGCCCTGCTCCGCTTCGTGCTCGACGATCAGGACCACGGTGCGGCGGAAGTTGGGATCGGAAAGCACCGGGGTGGCGACGAGCAGGCGGCCCGTCAGGGCACCCGGTGCCATCTCATCCATATGTCTATCATCGGTCACGATCGGCGGTGCCATCGTCGGCGGAGGTGGCAGTGTGCCGAACCGCGCCCGTCTTTACGCTGGACTCCAAGCGCATGGCGCGCACCGCGTAGGCTGACAAGGTGAGCACGGAATCGGCAGTCAGCCAGGCGGGCGGCCCCGGACCTGCGCTCGTGCCCGGCCAGGCGGGCGACCCCGGACTAGCCCTTGCCCCCGACACGGGGGACCCCGTGATCGACGTCGCCCGGCTGCGGGTGGCCCTGGCCCGGCTGTCCCGCAAGCTGCGCCGCCATGAGATCGCGGGCCTGACGCCCACGCAGCTCGCGGCGCTCGCCACCGTGGGGACTTCGGGGCCGCTGCGGCTCGGGGACCTGGCGGCCGCCGAGGGAATCGCGCCCTCCACGCTCACCCGGCTGGTGACCGCGCTGGAAGAAAGCGGCTACGTGCGCCGCTGCGCGGACCCAAGCGACGCGCGCGCAAGCACCCTGGCCATCACCCCGCATGGCCAGGACGTCCTCGAGCACATCCGGTCCGAGAGCACCTTGGTGCTGGCCGCGAGCCTGAAGCTGCTCACGCCCGCGCAGCGGTCCGCGCTGGCCGAGGCCGTGCCCGTCCTGGAGCAGCTCGCCGAGGCGCCGGGGTCCGGCCCGGCCGAGAGCCGCCCCCGCTGAAGCTGGCTGGTTACCGCGGGTCCGCTGAATCCGGCTGGTTACCCCGGTCCGCTGAACCCGGCTGGTTACCGCGGTCCGCCAGCCACCGGGCCAGCTGATCACGTTCCCTGATGACTTCGGCGAGCCGGCCGGCCAGCTGGTCGCGTTCCCTGCTGGCCTGGGCGAGCTGCCGCTCGAGCGCGATGATCCGGCGGATGGCCTGCAAGGTGATGCCCTGGTCGGCCATGTTCACGACCCGCTGGATGACCTGGATCTCGTAGCGCGTGTAGCGGCGCTGGCCGCCCTCGGATCGCTGCGGCGAGACGACCTGCAGCTGATCGACACGGCGCAGGAACGCCTGCTTGAGGCCGAGCAGCTCCGCGACCTGCCCGACCGTGTACAGCGGCGCGTTCTCGTCGTCGAGTGGTGATGGTGCCATGGCGTTCCCTCCTCTGATGCTAGTGACCCAGTGCGGGCCCGCGATGATGGCCCAGATGGAAAGCGGCCGGCGGGCGCATCCGCGCCCGCCGGCCGCTGGTCATCATCAGCAAGCCGCTGCCGAAACTGGTCAGGCAGCGAGCTCGTCCTGGGTGTCGCCCTGGCGGACCTCCACCTTGCGCGGCTTGGCCTGCTCCAGGACCGGGATCCGGACCTCGAGGACGCCATTGTGATAGGCGGCCTCGACGGCGTCGGCGTTCAGGTTCTTGGACAGGTACAGGCGGCGCGTGAACGTACCCATGCTGCGCTCGTGCACGAAGAACTTGTCGTTCTCGGTGAGCTCCTCCTGCCGCTTGACGCTGACGGTCAGGACACCGCGGTCCACGGTGACCTCGATCGAGTCGGGGTCGATACCGGGGACGTCGAACCGGAGCAGCACGTCGCCGTCGCGGCGCACGCCGTCCAGGGGCATGACCGTGGACTGGCCGAACCCGTGCCTGGTCAGCCGGTCGAACTGGCGCTGCAGGTCGCGGCGAACGGGTCAAAAGTTGTCATGTACATCCTTGCTTCACCTCCGAAGGTTTTCTAGAGGACGTCGCAGGGATCCCTGTCTTCATCCTCCGTTAGAAGGAAACTTATAACTTGATTTATATATTCCATCATGCCTGAGCGCGATGTCTGCGGTGCCTGAGAAGCGGGACGGCCACGGCCTCAGCGGCGGGCGTACGCCGACGACGGGCGGCCACAACTGGCGTACGCCGACGACGGGCGGCCACAACCCGACTTTGATCACGACCGTGGGCTTCTGCAAACCTTGAAACGTTGACCTGCAGGTTTGTTCTGATGAGGTCGAGGATGTGCGCACTAGCCGGGCAGGACGCCAGCGGGTGGGGTGATGCCTGCGGGTGCCATAGTGCATACCGGTACCCAACGCCGGGCGTCTGGTCGCTCGCACGGAGGTAGCGAATGCTACAACGCATACCGATTTCGGTATGCGTTGCCACAACCACTACCTAGCATGCGCCCGCCGGGTTCGCTTGCGCCGCCGACGACGGTCAGAACAGCAGGGCGGACAGCGCGGAACGAGCCCTCGTCACGCGGGGATCCCTGGGCGGGAAGATGTCGAACAAGTCGACCAGGTGCGCGCGGGCCTGGTCCCGGTCCTCGCCTGAGGTGCGCCGGACCACCCCGAGCAGCCGGTCGAACGCCTCCTCGATCCGCCCTGACGCCAGGTCCATGTCGGCGACCCGGATCTGCGCGGTGACATCGGCCGGATGCTCGGCCGCTTCACTGCGGGAGCGAGCCTGATCGTAGGAGCTGACCCGGCGGAGCAGATTGACCTGGGCCAGGCCGGTCTTGGCCACCGGATCGCCGGGCGAGGCCGCCAGTTCTTCCTCGAAGGCCTCGGCCGCGGCGTCCAGGTCGCCGCGTTCCATGGCCTCGCGGGCCTCGGCGTAGGCGGGCGGCATCTGGCCCGCGTCGCCGTATCCGCCGGGGGGGCGGGCGGAGCCGACGTCGGCGGCACCCGGACGGCCATCACCGGCAGCCTGGGGTCCGCGGGGGCTGTCCTGGGCGCCTCCGCCTGGCGCGTCGTCCTCGGCCGCACCCCCCGAACCGTCGGCTATCTGCAGGCCCATCTGCTCGGCGACCGCGAGAACCTGGCCGATCCACTGGCGGACCTGGGCCTCGGGCATCGCGCCGAGGAACCCGTCCACCAACTGGCCGCCGATGACCGCCACCACCATAGGGATGCTTTGCACCTGCAGCGCCGCGCTCAGCTGAGGGTTCGCGTCGACGTCGACCTTGGCCAGGATCCACTGGCCGTCCGCCTCGGTGGCGAGCTTCTCGAGCACCGGGCTGAGTTGCTGACACGGCCCGCACCACTCGGCCCAGAGGTCGACGATCACTGGCGTGGTCCGGGACCGCTCGACAACGTCGGTGTTGAAGGTCTGCTCGGTAACCTCGATCACGGATCCGCTACCGGCTGGGGCGGATTCGCCGGACTGGCCCGCCTGTTGCCTGCGCTGCGCGGCCACCTGCCGCGCGCCCAGATCGACGGCCCCATAGAGCGAAAAGTCTCGCGGCTGCATGATTCCATCCTGCCGCATGCCGGCGGCAGTTCGATCCTGGCCTCCCCTGGCCCGCTACGGGTCGTGGACCGGGCGGGGTCCCCGGTCACCGCGGAGCATCGGGCCGCGGTGCGGCCTGGCTGGCCGGGTCGGCGAAACCGTGCGTGTAGGCGTAGCGCATGGCCTGCATGCGGTCCCGCGAGCCCGTCTTGGCGAAGATCCGGTTGATGTGCGTCTTGACCGTCGCCTCGCTGACGAACAGCGCGCGGGCGATCTCCCGGTTGGATCTGCCCGCCGCGATCAGGCGCAGCACGTCGGACTCCCTGGGGGTCAGGTCGGTTTCGCCGCCGTCTGGCGGTGCGGCGGGCGCGCGCACGGCCGCCGACAGCAGCCGCTGCTGCACCCCCGGATCCAGCACGGCCTGGCCGGCCGCTGCGGCCTGCACGGCCCGGCCGATCTCGGCCCTGGTCGCGTCCTTGGTCAGGTAGCCGAGGGCGCCGGCCTGCAGCGCGCCGATGATGGACTCGTCATGGGAGTAGGTGGTCAGCACCACCACCTGCGTTCGCGGATAATCGGCCCGGATGCGTCGCGTCGCCTCCACCCCGTCGCAGCGCGGCATGTTGAGGTCCATCAGCACCACGTGGGGGCCGGTGGCGGCCACGACGTCGGCTACGACCTCGCCGTCCTCCGCCTGGCCGACCACGGCGATTCCCGGCAGCGTGCCCAGCAGCAGCACCAGGCCCTCGCGTACGGCGGACTGGTCATCCGCGACGACCACGGTCACCGGTTCCGGGTGCTCGTTCATGCCGGAATCCTGAGGCTGACCTGCCAGTTGCCCGCAGTCGGCCCCGCCTTGAGGGTACCGCCGGCCAGCGCCGCGCGTTCGCGCAAGCCGGTGAGCCCGTAGCCAGCGCCGGTGTCAGCGAGTGGCCCCTGAACGCGCCGGGGCGGCAGCGGGTTAACGACGTCGACCGTGATCTGTTTCGGCTCGAAGCCGAGGCGGAGCGTGACGGGCTGGCCGGGCGAGTGCTTGCGCGCGTTGGTCAGCGCCTCCTGGGCCGTGCGGTACGCAGCCAGGCTGGCCTCACCGGACACCGGCCGCACCTCGCCGGTGATCGCGAAGTCCACGGCCTGGTCGCCTACCGTGCGATACTCGCCGGCCAGCGAGGACAGCTGATCGGGCAGCGGCACCGCGTCGGCCCGCAGGGCCACGACCGCCTGGCGGGCCGCCGCCATGCCCTCCCGGGTCCAGGTCCCGGCCCGTTCGATGCACTCGATCGCCTTGGCCAGTTCGCGGTCTTCCGCGGGCAGCGTGTTCGCGGCCAGCAGTCCCTCGGCGGCCTGCAGGTTCACCGACACCGCCGCGAGGGAGTGGGCGAGTACATCGTGAATATCACGGGCGATCCTGGCCCGTTCAGCCAGCGCGGCCGCCTGAGTCTCGGCCTCGTGTGCCCGGCCTACGGGGCGTGCTACCCGGCCGGGTCCGGAATCACGGCCGGGGAGAAGACCTCGCTGGCCAGGATGTCCGACGGCTCGATGCGCATGAGATCGTCCCGGCTGCAGTGGCGATCCAGGTCGGTGGCCAGGCGGTGCGCATGCCGGAGCCTGGACCGTTCGAGCTCGTTGCGGACGCTGCGCGCGTAGGCGAAGCGAGGCTGCTTCATCCGGCGGATGAGGTAGTCGCGGAACACGCCCTGCGCCTCGTCGGACAAGTAGTACTTGGCCTGTTCCAGCATCACCTGGGAGATGGCCATCAGCTCGTCCACCCCGTACGGGGCGAAATCGAGGTGATGAGCGATCCGTGAGCTCATCCCCGGGTTCGACCCGAAGAAGTGCTCCATGCGGTCCTGGTAGCCGGCGAGGATGACCACGATCTTGTCCCGGTCGTTCTCCATCACCTGGAGCAGGATCTCGATCGCTTCCTGGCCGTAATCCTTGGAGTCCTCGGCCCGGTACAGGTAATACGCCTCGTCGATGAACAGCACACCGCCCATGGCCTGCTCGAGAATCCGCTTGGTCTTCGGCGCGGTATGCCCGATGAACTCGCCGACCAGGTCATCTCGCATCGCGTGCACCAGGTGGCCGCTCTCCAGGTAGCCGAGCCGGTGCAGCAGGTCCGCCATGCGCAGCGCCACGGTGGTCTTGCCGGTGCCCGGAGGCCCGGTGAAGCACATGTGCAGGTTCGGCCGCGGAGCCTCCAGGCCGAACCTCTGCCGGACCCGGTCCACCATCAGCAGCGCCGCGATCTCCTCGACCTTCTGCTTCACCGGTATCAAGCCGACCAGTTCACGATCCAGGGCCTCGAAGACCTCATCCACGCCCGACGCCTGGCGCTCGGCGGCCAGCGTAACCCTGGCGTCCGGGCTCAGCAGCCCGTCCTGCTTGCTCCGCATACCCGGGAACCGCCTGGCGCGGGAGGTCCCTCCGGGCTCCGAACCGGGCCGCCGGGCACCGCTCGCGGACGAGGCCGGCGGGCTCGTCGGCCCATTGCTCCGGCGGCGCTGCATGATCAAGAAGCCTAACCAGGCGATCAAGGCTGGTCAAAGCGATGGCCCGCGGCCAGGCCCGGGCCATGACGGCGGCCAGCAGGCGGCGGCGGGCAGATACGGGCCGCCGGGCACCGCGAACGTGCCATGCTGCCCCTCCGCTGGCGGCAGTGCGGCCCGGCCGCTGGCGGCAGTGCGGCCCGGCCGCTGGCGGCAGTGCGGCCCGGCCGCTGGCGGCAGTGCTGCCGCCCTTCTTGGCGCATGTCTTGTGCGCGCGCCATTGGTTGCTCTAGAGTAACCGTTGCCTATGAGTAACCAATCTGCTGATGCCGTGTTTGACGCGCTGGGCGAGCCGGTGCGCCGCCGCATCCTCGAGCTGTTGCACGAGGGACCGACGCCGGTGGGGCAGCTCGCCGAGCGGCTGCCTGTGGGCCGCCCTGCGGTGAGCAAGCACCTGCGAGTGCTGAGCCACGCGGGGCTGATCGAGCACCGCAGCGCCGGCACCCGCAACCTGTACATGCTGGCCCCGGACGGGACGGCGGCCGCGCAGCAGTGGCTGGCCCGGACCTGGGATACCGTCCTGGCCGCCTACGCGGCCGAGGTCGCCCGCCTGGGCCTGCCAGCCCCGCGGCACCAGCCGCCCGCACGCGCGTCAGGGAGCAGCCCGTGAGCACGGTCCCGCCCATCCGCAGGCACGCGCCGACCGTAGGGACCTTGTTCGAGGACCCGCGATTCGCCGAGCACATGGCGTTCCTGGCCCGGATGCGCGAGGCGGGTTTTCTGGTCGCGGCCGGCCCGATGCCTGACGCGGCCGGGGAGGGCATGACCATCTTGCGGCTGCCGGGGAGCGGGCAGCTCGGCACGGCGACCCGGCTGGCAACCGAGGACGACGCCAGCGTGGTGGCCGGGCTGCTCGCCGTGACCGTCCGCCCGTGGCACGTCATGATGCAGGCCTGGCCGCGAGCCGTTACGCCGCGCTTAGCCGGCCGGCGCCTGGCTCCCGCAGGCCCGGCGAGAACCCGGCGTTGGCCTGCCATCGCAGGCCCGCGACCCGGGTCGTGTGTAGCCTTGGTCCGTCCTGGCCTTCTGGCCACCAGCTGCCGCGACGGGACTGCCCATGACATCACCACCGCTGAGGTTCGGCCTGGTCGGCACCGGATACTGGGCACGCATCGCGCACGCGCCGGTGCTCGCCTCGACCGAGGGCGTCGAGCTGGCCGCGGTCTGGGGCCGCAACCCGAGGGCCGCGGCCGAACTCGCGGCTGATTATCACGCCACCCCGCATGAGGACCTGGCCACGTTCCTGGACGCCGTGGACGGCGTCGCGTTCGCGGTACCGCCTGACGTGCAGGCGCCCATCGCCACCCGGGCGGCCCGGGCCGGCAAGCACCTGCTGCTCGAGAAGCCCATCGCGCTGTCCGAAGCTGACGCCGACGAGCTGGTCGAGGCGGCCGAGCAGAACCGGGTCGCGTCGGTGGTGTTCTTCACCCTCAGGTTCCAGCCGCAGATGCGGGCGTGGCTGGCCGATGTCACGGCGCGCGGCGGATGGCTCGGCGGCGTCGCGGCCTGGTTCGGATCGTCACTGGTGGAATCCAGCCCGTTCAACACTCCGTGGCGCCGTCAGAAGGGTGGCGCCCTGTGGGATCTCGGCCCGCACGTGGTCTCGCTGCTATGGGCCGTCCTCGGGCCGGTGACCTCGGTGACCGCCGACGCGGGCCCGGAAGACGTGGTCCACTTCGTCCTGCATCACCAGGGCGGACCGTCCAGCGTAGCGACCGTGACCCAGAGCGGAGGCGAGGCCGCCCGGGGCTTCGAGGGCTACATCTGGGGGGGCTCGGGGCAGGCGGACGTGCCTGCGCCCGCAGACGATCCGGCGGTGCCGCTGCGGATCGCCCTGACCGAGCTCGCGCAGAAGGCGAGGTCGGGGCAGACCGGTCATCCCTGCGACGTCAGGTTCGGCCGCGACGTCGGCCGCGTTCTGGCGGCGGCCCAGCGCCAGCTCGACGAGCGAGCCGCCTGGTAGCATGTGCCGTGCTACGGTTGCACAATGAGTGACACGCCTGAGGAGGGGCGGGAACCGCTGCCGGTGAGCGCCGCACGCCGGACCGGAGGTTCGCCGGCCCGGGCGGTCCGGACCCGTGAACCCGGCAGGCCGGCCTCACGCGCGGAGGCGGCCCCCCGGGCCCCCGCGAGGAGGCGCATCGGGATCAGGGAGTTGCGCCAGCACGCCAGCGTCTACGTCGACCTGGCCGAGCAGGGCTACACGGTGGACATCACCAACCGGGGCCGCCTGGTCGCCCGGCTGGTCCCGGTCAAGGAGCTGGGCAGCCCGCTGGAACGGCTGATCGCGGCCGGGATCGTGGAGGCGGCCGAGGAACCAGGCGGGATCGGCGACATCGAGCCGTACCCGGCCTCGCCCGCCGGGTCCGCGGCGGCCGGGTCTGCTGCGGGCGGGTCTGCTGCGGGCGGCCAGAGCCGGATCCGGCGGCAGGGGAAACGATGATCTACCTCGATTCCTCGGCCCTGGTCAAGCTGGCCCTGACCGAGCCCGAATCGGCCGCGCTGGCGCGGTGGCTGGCGGACCGGGCCGACCAGCCGCTGGTCTCCAGCGTGCTGCACCGGGCGGAGGTGCCGCGGGCGGTCTGGCGCGCCGAGCCCGGCGCGCTGCCGCGCAGTTACCGGGTGATCAAGCGCATCGCCAAGGTGGCCCTGACCGCCGACGTGCTCGATACCTCCGCCACGCTGCCTCCGCAGGCGCTGAGCGCGGGCCAAGCCATCCACCTGGCCTCCGCGCTGGTGCTGAAGCGGGACCTGGCCGCGTTCGTGGCCTACGACGAGCCGCTGCTCGCCGCGGCCGCCGCCGCCGGGCTCCCGGTCGCCAGTCCCGGATAGTCCGATAATGGAATAACCGAGACTGGATGACCCGGGCTCGGGATAGCGAGACTGGATGACCCGGGCTCGGGATAGCGAGACTGGATGACCCGGGCTGGGGATGGGCGGCCTCAGAAGGCGGCCGGCTCGGCGTAGGCACCCCATTCGCTGCGCAGGGCGTCGCAGATCTCGCCCAGCGTGGCCTCGGCCCGGGCCGCGTCCAGCATCGGCGGTACCAGGTTCTGTTCGGTGCGGGCCGCCGCGACCAGCGTGGCCAGGGCCGCGTCCACCGCCTGCTGATCGCGCGCGGCGCGGCGGCGGCCCAGCGCGGCGACCTGCTCGCGCTCGACTTCCGGGCTGATCCGCAGGATCTCCAGCGGCTGGGCGACCGTGCCGGTGTGAACGTTCACGCCGACGATCTTCTTCTCGCCCTTCTCCAGCTTCCGCTGGTAGGCGAACGCGGCCTCGGCGATCTCTGACGTGAACCAGCCGTTCTCGATGCCCTGCAGGATCCCGCCGGTCATCGAGCCGTCTGGGCTCATCTCGCGGATCCGGGCGAAGATCGCCTCCGCCTCGGCCTCCAGGCGGTCGGTGAGCGCCTCGACGTACCACGAGCCGCCGAGCGGGTCGGTCACGTTCACCACGCCGGACTCTTCCATGATGACCTGCTGGGTGCGCAGCGCGGTCTCGGCGGCCGCCTCGCCGGGCAGCGCGAGTACCTCGTCCAGGGCGTTGGTGTGCAGCGAGTTGGTCCCGCCGAGCACGGCCGCGAGCGCCTCGACGGCGGTGCGCACGATGTTGTTGTCCGGCTGCTGGGCGGTCAGCGAGACACCCGCCGTCTGGGTGTGGAAGCGCAGCCACTGGGCGCGCTGCGTCTTGGCCCCGTAGACGTCGCGCAGCCACCTGGCCCAGATCCGCCGGGCCGCGCGGAACTTGGCGATCTCCTCGAAGAGGTCGATGTGCGCGTCGAAGAAGAACGACAGGCCGGGCGCGAACTGGTCCACGTCCAGGCCGCGGGAGATGCCGAGCTCGACGTACCCGAAGCCGTCGGCCAGCGTGAAGGCCAGCTCCTGCGCGGCCGTCGAGCCGGCCTCCCTGATGTGGTAGCCGGACACCGACAGCGGCTTGTACCTGGGGATGTTCGCGCCGCAGTACTGCATCAGGTCGCCGATGAGCCGCAGGTGCGGGCGGGGCGGGAACAGCCACTCCTTCTGCGCGATGTACTCCTTGAAGATGTCGGTCTGCAGGGTGCCGTCGAGCTCGGAGATGTCCGCGCCCTGGCGCTCGGCTGCCACCAGGTACATGCAGAACACCGGCACGGCCGGGCCGCTGATCGTCATCGAGGTGGTGGTGGCGGCCAGGGGGATGCCCTCGAACAGCACGTCCATGTCGGCCGCGGAATCGACCGCCACCCCGCAGTGGCCCACCTCGCCCAGCGAGCGCGGGTCATCGGAGTCGCGGCCCATGAGCGTGGGCATGTCGAAGGCCACGGAAAGGCCCGCGCCGCCCGCCGCCAGCAGCATCTTGTACCGCTCGTTGGTCTGCCGGGCGTTGCCGAAGCCGGAGAACTGGCGGATGGTCCACGGCTTGCCCCGGTAGCCGGTGGCGTGAATGCCGCGGGTAAACGGGAACTCCCCCGGCCAGCCGATCCGCTCCATCCTGGGCTCCGCCGCGTCCGGCGGCGGCCCGTAGACCGGCTCGACCTCGAGCCCGGACAGCGTGGTGAAGTCCGCCTCGCGCTTGGCCGCCTGGTCAAACCTGCGCTGCCAGCGCGGCCGGCCTGCGTCCGGCCCGGCCGTATCGGCAGGTTCTGGGGGGTTCGGGGAGGTCTGCGGATGCGTTCCCCCTGGCCCGCGCTGCACATCCATGGATCCGCCCTCCGGATGGTCCCTCATTGCGCCAAGATAGTAGGACGTCCTAGTATTTGCAGTGTAGCCTGTCACTGCCCGCGCGGCGACCCTGGCCGGCTCCCGGTCGGCCGGGGGCAGGTACCGGGGCCCGTTCGGAAAAAAAGAGAATTTTCCGCGCAACCGGCGGGCGCGCTGCATCGTCTGTTAAGAGCGCAAGGCGGGAAAGCTGCCTGTGCGCAGCGGTGGGCCCGGGTGTCACGGGGGCACGCCCGGGCCAGCTCCCGAGACCGACGTCAGCGGGACCCGGCGATGGAAGTCGCCGAGCGGAAATGTGGTAGATGTTGCCGTATCACACGGGCGTTCTTGAAGGCGCCCCGACCGGTCCTGACATGATCTTCATGCCGGGCGGAGGACCAGCGGGGCGTGCGGTGTTGCGCTTCCCGTCGCCTGCCGGGAGCATCATCGAGGGAGATCCGGTGGCCACGGCTGACGATGTCCGCACCTACGCCGCCGAGGAGTTGTTCAGGGCCGCCTACCCCAAGCTCGCCGGATGGGTGCGGCGACTGGTCGATGACGACGACACCGCGCACGAGATCGCGTCCGAGGCGTTCGTCCGGCTGCTGTCCCGGTGGCGGACGGTGGAGAGCCCGCAGAGCTACCTTTACATGATCGCCACCAATCTGGTACGCGACCACTGGCGCAAGACCGAACGCGAGAGGCGAGCCATCCGCAGCGCTACCGCGAGCGCGGACCTGGACTCCGTGAGATACCCGGCCCAGGACGTTGACGTGCGCGACCTCATCCAGTCCCTGCCGCCGCGGCTGCGCGACCCCTTCCTGCTGCACTACTACGCCGGCTTCCCGATCAAGGAAGTCGCCACGCTCCTGCACCGGCCCGAGGGCACCATCAAGGCCGACCTGTTCGCGGCCCGGGCCAAGCTCAAGGCGGCGCTGGGGGAACGCGATGCCTGACCGCGACGACCTTGATTCATGGCTGGACGGGCGAGTCGACCCGCTGCCCCCGCCGCCGGGCACCTTCGAGCTGGTCCAGCGCCGCGCCCGGCGGCGCAAGTACCGCAAGCTGGCCATCACCGCGGGCGCGGCGGCGGCGGTCGTGGCCGCGGCGGTGACCATCCCCCAGGTGGTCAGCCTGCACGTGCTGAGCCCGGCCCCGGCCTCGTCCCGCCTGGCGGCCGGGCAATCGGCCTCGCCCGGCCCGACCGGCGGCGGGAGCCCCGCGGCGTCATCGGCCGCGCCCGTCACGTCGCCGCCTCCGGCACCCGTGCCCGCCAACTTTCAGCCCGGCTCGGTGACCTTCGTGAGCACCGATACCGGCTGGGTGATCGGCCAGGCCGGGACGCCCGGCCACTGTGCCACCCAGTACTGCACCTCGGTGGCCCGCACCGGCGACGCGGGGAAGGCCTGGACCGGCGTGCCCGCGCCGCTTACCGGCCCGCCCGACGGGGCCGCCGGGGTGGGCCAGATCAGGTTCCTCAACCTGCAGGATGGATGGGCGTTCGGGCCTGAGCTGTTCGCGACCCATGACGGCGGCGAGCACTGGACCGCGATCGATACCCATGGGCTGCGGGTCACCGACCTGGAGACGGTGGGCGGCCGGGCGTTCGGGTTGTTCGCGTCGTGCTCCGGCACCGGGCCGGCGTTCGCCGGGCAGTGCACGAGCTTCTCGCTTTACTCCTCCCTCGCGTCGGCCGACGACTGGACGCCGGTGGGCCCCGCGACCAGCGGGCTGGCCCAGGGCGGGCAGGACGGGTCGGCCTCCATCGTGCTCACCGGGGCCACCGGTTACCTGCTCGCGCCGGACGGGATGCTGTACGCCGGGCCGGTGGAGGGCAGCGCGCCCTGGCAGGCGGTGGCGCGGGTCCCGTGCGCCGTGGGGCCGGCGCAGCAGGACGGGCAGCCCACGGGCGCGCTGCTGGCCGCGGCGAGCGCCACCCGGCTGGTGGTGGCCTGCACGCCGCCCCCCGTTCCCGGCGGGGCGCAGAAGAAGCTGATCTTCGCCTCGGCGGACGGCGGAGCCAGCTGGCAGCCGATCGAGCCGGTCACCTCGGGGCCGACCGCCGTGGCCCCGGCCGCGGGGACCGCCACCTCGCTGGCCGCCACCTCGGCCGGGTCCGTCGTGCTCGGCACGACCCAGGGCATCGACGTGCTGGCCGGGACGGGGACCGCGTGGCAGCAGGTCGCGCTGTCCGGGGCGCCGGCCGGCGGGTTCATCTTCGTGGGCATGACCACCGCCGAGCAGGGCGTGGCCGTGCCTGCCGACGTGGCGGCCGGGACGGTCTGGTTCACCTTCGACGCCGGCCAGCACTGGCAGCCGTCCAGCGTGAGCGATTCCTAGCGCCCTGGTAGCCGTCCGGGCTCGGGGACGAAGTCGCCGGCCGTCAGCCGCAGCCCGCGGAGCAGGTCGAAGATGTCCTTCAGCTGGCCCGGCTCATAGCCGCCGAGCCCGAACTCGGCCGCCATCAGGTCCCTGGTCGCCCGCTCCACTACCGCGCGGCCCTCGGCGGTGATCTCGGCGAGCGTGCCCCGGCCGTCGGCTGGATTGGGGCGGCGGATCACCATCTGCTGCCGTTCCAGGCGGCTGATGATGTTCGTGACGCTCGTGGGGTGCACCATCAGGCGCTCGCCGATCACCCGCAGCGGGAGGGCGCCCCGGCGGCTGAACGTGAGCAGCACCAGCGCCTCGTAGCGGGCGAACGTCAGCTGGTACGGGCGGAGCAGGGCGTCGAGCTCGGCGAGCAGGATCTGCTGGGCGCGCATGATCGAGGTGACCGCGGCCATTGACGGCGACGGGCCGAACCGGTTCTCCCAGATCTGCGCGGCCCGGTCAATGGGATCGAACGGCAGCTCAAGGCGCTTGCTCACAGGGTAACCGTATGCCCTCAAGCAGCGTCTCTGCGGCGGTGAAGGGGTCAAGCGCGCCCCGGGCGACCTGGTCGGCCAGCGCGTCAATGCCGCCCAGGTCCAGCCTGCCGTGCAGCGCCGCCAGGGCGAGCACGGTGATCTCATCCCGCGCCCTGGCCTGCCGTCGCGCGTCAAGCTCCCCGGTCGAGGTGAGCCAGGTCCAGTGGGCGTCGAGCTTGGTCACCAGTTCGCCGATCCCGGTGTCCCGCAGGCCTTTCACCGCGACGGTGGAGACGATCGGCGGCTTCCAGCGCTTGGCGCCGTCCTGCTCCCGCCCGGCGAGCGCGATCATGTTGCGCAGGTCCCTGACCACCTGCTGGGCGTCCGGCTTGTCGGCCTTGTTCACCGCGAACAGGTCGGCGATCTCCAGGATGCCGGCCTTGGCCGTCTGGATCGCGTCTCCCATGCCCGGCGCGAGCAGGACCACCACCGAATCGGCCATCGCGGCGATCTCCACCTCGTCCTGCCCCACGCCGACCGTCTCGACGAGGATCGGGTCGAAGCCGGCCGCGTCAAGCACGCGGATCGCCTGCGGGGTGGCCGCGGCGATCCCGCCCAGGTGGCCCCGGTTCGCCATCGACCTGATGAAGACCGCCTCGTCGGTGGCGTGATCCTGCATCCGCACCCGGTCACCGAGGAGCGCGCCCCCGGTGAACGGCGAGGTGGGGTCGATGGCCAGCACCCCGACGCGGTGCCCGGCCGCCCGGAACGCGCTCACCAGCGCGCCGGTCATGGTGGACTTCCCTACTCCGGGTGCGCCGGTCAGGCCGATGATCCGGGCCTTCCCGGTGCCGGCCACAAGATCTTTCATGACCGAACGGATGCGTGGTGCCTCGTTCTCGACCAGCGAGAGCAGCCGGGCCAGCGCGCGAGCATCACCGGCGCGGGCCCGGTCGGCGAGCTCGGAGGTGTCAGGTCCGGCCACGATGGAGTTAGGTGCGGACTCGCAGCAGTAGCGCCGCGCCCTGGCCGCCGCCGCCGCACAGCCCGGCGGCGCCGAGCCCGCCCCCGCGCCGGTGCAGCTCATGGCACAGGTGCAGCGCGATCCTGGCCCCGGACGCGCCGATCGGGTGACCGATCGCGATCGCGCCGCCGTTGACGTTGACGATGTCGTGGCTGACGCCCAGGTCGCGCATGGACTGGATCGCGACCTGGGCGAACGCCTCGTTGATCTCGATCAGGTCCAGGTCTGTTACGGACCGCCCGGCCTTGGCCAGGGCCTGCTTGATGGCGTTGGACGGCTGGGACTGGAGAGAGTTGTCCGGGCCGGCCACGTTGCCGTGCGCGCCTATCTCGGCCAGCACGGTGGCACCGGCTTTCCGTGCTGCTTCGGCCGACATCACCACGACCGCGGCGGCGCCGTCGGAGATCTGCGAGGCCGTCGCGGCGGTGATCGTTCCGTCCTTGCTGAACGCCGGCCTGAGCTTAGCCAGCGCCTCGGCGGTGGTGCCCGGCCTGATGCCCTCGTCCTCGGTCACGGTCAGCGTCTCACCGCCTTGCTGGCCCGGGGGGACGACCCCCCCAGACCCCCCCGCACGGGCATGGGGGATGGGCACCGGGACGATCTCCGCGGCGAACAGGCCGTTCTTGGCCGCTGCCGCGGCACGCTGGTGGCTCGCGGCGGCGAACCCGTCCTGCTCGGCGCGGGTGATGCCGAGCTTGCGCCCGATGTTATCGGTGGACTCGCCCATGGACAGGTGATCGAACGCGTCGGTCAGGCCGTCGAGCGCCATCGAGTCCTCTAGTTGCACCGGGCCGTACTTGTATCCGGAGCGGGATCCGAGCAGCAGGTGCGGCGCCCGTGTCATGGACTCCATGCCGCCGGCCACGATCACGTCATGCTCGCCCAGCCTGATCAGCTGCGACGCGAGCGCGATGGCGTCCAGGCCGGACAGGCAGACCTTGTTGACGGTCAGCGCCGGGACGCTCATGCTGATCCCGGCCGCCACGGCGGCCTGCCGCGCGGTGATCTGCCCGGCGCCGGCCTGCAGCACCTGGCCCATGATCACGTACTGGACCTGGTCCGGGCCGATGCCCGCGCGGTCCAGAGCGCCTGCGATGGCGATGCCGCCGAGTTCGCTGGCAGACTTACTGGCAAGGGATCCGAGCAGGCGGCCTACCGGTGTCCTCGCCCCGCCGACAATGACCGGCTCACGTGGTTCGCTCATGCTTATCAACGATACCGAGGAGCTATCGTGCTACCGCTGCTGACCCGCATCGACCACGTTGGCATCGCCTGCCGGGACCTGGACCAGGCGATCGGCTTGTACCAGGCCACGTTCGGGCTGGAGGTGGTGAGCCTCGAGGTGAACTCCGAGCAAGGGGTGCGTGAGGCGATGATGCAGGTCGGAGCGGGGCGCGCGGGCCTGGGCGAGCTGGGCGTGGGCTACGTGCAGTTGCTCGAGCCGCTGAGCCCCGACACTCCGGTCGGTAAGTTCCTGGCCCGGCGCGGTGAAGGCCTCCATCATGTCGGCTACGGCGTGGCGGACGTCCGCCAGGCGCTCACCGCCATCGGCGGCACCGGCATCCGCTTGATCGACGAGCGGCCGCGACACGGGTCGATGGGGGCCTCCATCGCCTTCCTGCACCCGGCCGATCTAGGCGGCGTGCTGACCGAACTGGTCCAGCCGGCCAGCCCGTCATGAGCTGGCTGCCGGGCCGCATGCCGGGCTGCGCGCTGGGCCGCGCGAAACCCCCCATCCGGGCATTTCCGGGGATTTAACCGGGCGCATAGGATAGAGAACTCCGAAGGACACGCCAACACACCCGAGTAAGAGTAGTCTGCGTGTGACCGGCCGAGAGTCATGACCGCACGCTGACATCCCGCCGTGAAAATCCACGTCGCCTTGAACATCTAGCCAGGATTAGGCCACATGCAATCGGATATTGATGCCCAGCTGACCAACTTCTTCGAAGAAGCCCCGCCGCGCGAGTTCGCGACGGTGATGCGCGGCTACGATCGCCACCAGGTTGACGAGCACATCAGGCAGGTTGAAGCCGAAGTGCGCCAGCACCGCGAGCAGACCGTGACCTTGAAGCGGGAGCTGTCCGAGGCCCACCGTCAGATACAGGAACAAGAGCGACCCACCTATTCGGGTCTCGGCGCCCGCATCGAGCAGTTGCTCCGGCTGGCCGAAGAGCAGGCCACCGAGCTGGTCCAGGCGGCCAGATCGGAAGCCAATGAGATCAAGGCCGCGGCCAAGGTCGACGCGGCCGAGCTCCGGGCCAGCGCCGAGAACGAGGCCACCGAGCTGCGCGCGAACGCCAAGCGCGAGACCGACGACCTGCGCGGAGCGGCCGAGCGCGAGGCCGACTCGATCAGGACCACCGCCCGGCGTGAGACCGATGAGCTGACCTCAACCACCGAGCGCGAGGTGGCCAAGCTCCGGGCCACGGCCGACCACGAGGTGGCCGAGAAGCGGGCCGCGGCCGAGCGCGACATCGCCAAGCTGCGTACCAGCGCCGAGCGCGAGGTCGCTCAGCTGAAGGCCACCGCCAAGCGCGAGCGCGACGAGATCCTCACCACCTCCAAGCGCCAGGCCGACGAGATGCGCAGCCAGGCGCAGCGGATCCTGGAGGAAAGCGAGGCCCAGCGAGCCCAGTCCGAGGCCGAGTTCGAGATCCAGCTCGCGGCGCGCAGGGAAGAGGCCGAGCGCCAGGAGGCCGAGCGCCTGGCCGCCGCCCAGTCCGCCACGCAGAAGCTGGTGTCCGAGGCCGAGCAGCGCGCGTCCACGGCCGAGCAGCGAGCGGCGAAGGCCAGCGCCCAGGCCGACCAGACCCGCCGGGACGCCGACCAGCACGCCAAGCAGCTGGTCAGCAACGCCAAGAAGAATGCCGATCAGATCGTCAGCCAGGCCAAGACCCAGGCCGACCAGCTGCTGGCCGAGGCCAAGACCGATGCCGAACGCCGGCGCGCGGCCGCGCAGCGCGAGGTGGGCGACCTGACCAGGCAGAAGGACAGCATCGCGAGCCACCTGGCCCAGGTGCGCCAACTGCTCGGCGGGCAGCTGCCGGGGATGGACCCGGCCATGCAGGCCGCCCAGCCCAAGCCGGCCATCACCGCCGACCAGGGCGGCTCGGCTCCGGCTCCGGCGGCCCCGGCCGCTCCGGCCCCGGCCGCTCCGGCCCCGGCGCCGCCCCGCGGCACAGCCGCCAGCCCGCCCGCTCCGGCGCCCACCACGGTGCAGCAGCCTCCGCAAGCGACGCACCAGGTCACCCAGGTGTCCCCCGCTCCCACCCAGGTGCAGGCCGCCCAGCGGCCCGCGGCCGGCCAAGCCAACGGCGGGAGCCCGGCCCCGACCCAGGTCAGCGCCAAGCAGGGGGCCAACGGCAAGGAGGACGAAGAAGACTGGTGGACCGAGTAGCGCGTAGGTCCACCCGGAGCTAGCCGCCGGCCAGCAGGACAATGTCCGCTGGCCGGCGGCTTTACTTCTCGGGCACGATCGTTCAGGTCACCGGCACGATCGTGGCCTCCGTCAGGCGGCCGTCAGCGATCTGCAGCACGCCGAGCGTGCCGTGCGGCTGCCGCCTGCGGTCGGTCGGCGAACCCGGATTGAAGATCCGCAGGCCGTAACCGGACTGATCGAGCGGGATGTGTGAATGCCCGAACACCACCAGGTCCGCCGCGGGGAACGCGCGGCGCATACGCGCCAGCCGTCCGGAAGACGGGCCGCTGTCGTGCAGCATCGCGACGTGCAGCCCGTCCAGGCTGAGCTCGGCGGTCTGCGCCGCTCCCCAGTCGGCCACGTCCGGGTCGTCGTTGTTGCCGAGCACGGCCACCACCGGCGCGTACTGCGCCAGCTCGGCGAGCACTACGGCCGTGCACACGTCGCCCGCGTGCAGGATGAGGTCCGCACCGCGCAACTCGGCGGCCACCCGGGGCGGGCAGGCCCGCCACCGCCGGGGAGCATGAGTATCAGCCAGCACGACAACCCGCATGACACCATCCTGCATCGGGCAGGCAGCCAACGAGGTTGGGGTTGGGACTGGGGCGCTAGTCCACGTGACGGGGCGGGTGGTCGTGAATGGCCGGAATGACCGAGGTGAGCGCCCCGCTGGCTTCGTCCGCTGCTCTTCGTCGTCTGTCTTCGGCTTCCGCCTGGGCCGTCGCCGCGGTGAGCCGCGCGTTGGCATGTCTACGGCGGCGGCCTCGCCGGACCGCCTTGACTGCGCGGTCGGCACCCAGCAGCAGCGCGATGAACAGGACAACCACGACAGCGAGCAGCACAGGCACGGGCACCTTCCGTCTCGTCGTCACCGGACACTTCCGAACGCCCAGTAAAGCCGCTGCCGACCCCATTCTCCAAACCGCCTTATCCGGGTATGCCAGGCGGGAAGGCTCTCCTGCCTGCTACGATGCTCGCTCCGGCGCCTAGTGCGCTAGGGACGAAGGGGAAGTGGGGCCGCCCGGTTGAACGGGCCGGGCGGCCCGAACGCGGCGGACCGGCCTGCTACGGCGGCCCTCGCCGCTGGGACCCACCGTGGCAGCCGCGCACTGCCGGGGGCTCACTGCCGGGGGCTCACTGCCGGGGCTCACTGCCGGGGCTCACTGCCGGGGGCTCACTGGCGCATCAGACCGAGTAGCCAGGCCGGGCCGAGGACGGCTGCGCCAGCCGCCGCACAGCGGTCCCGCAGCTCGCGATCGGCGGTCACCACGGCGCGGCGGCCGGGCAGTTCCCGCACCAGGGCCACGATCGCGTCATCGCCCGATCCCCGTGCCTCTACGACGCGTATCTGGCCCGGCCGGGTCGGCCAGTCCGGCCCGGCAGCCGCGCCCTGCAGGCCGCGGGCGGCCTCAGCGGCCCCGATCCGGGAGGCAGCCGCCCGGGCGGCGCCCTCGAGCACCATGACGAAGTCCGGCGGCGCTGCCGCATCTCCCGGGGCCGC
The DNA here is from genome assembly GCA_963808615.1 of uncultured Actinomycetota bacterium. Lineage (GTDB taxonomy): Bacteria > Actinomycetota > Actinomycetes > Streptosporangiales > Streptosporangiaceae > Palsa-504. The sequence continues at coordinate 706,367 of CAWEGV010000011.1, read as the reverse complement.
ATCTCCCGGGGCCGCATCTCCCGGGGCCGCATCTCCCGGGGCCGCATCTCCCGGGGCCGCATCTCCCGGGGCCGCATCTCCCGGGGCCGCATCTCCCCGGGCCGCATCCTCCGGACTGGTATCGCCGGGCAGGGTGACCCGGCCGCTCGCCGCCAGGGAGGCCAGCTCGGAGTACAGGCGGACCGCGGCTCCGGCGCGGTCGCGCCACCAGCCGTCGGGACGCGACCCCATCACGTTGGCCACGTCGACCACGATCGTGGCCGGGTACTTGCTGATCCTGATCTCCTCCGAGCCGGAAGGCCACCGTAAGCTGACCGCATGGCAGACGCGAAATTCGCCCGGCCAGTCGCCGAACAGATCTCCAGGCTACGGCAGCGCCAGACGGCCCCCTTGATCCTCGAGCTCGACCTGACCGACGGCGTCCCCGATGGTCCGGTGACCGATCCGCTGTCCGCGGTCATGTCCCTGCGCAAGATCAGGCTGCCTGATCTGGTCGAGGGCCTGCGCCGCGCGAGCCGCGACGACCGGGTCCGCGCGCTGGTGGTCAAGGTCGGCGGGAGCAAGCTCGGGCTGGCCCGGATACAGGAGATACGGGAAGCGGTAGCCGGCTTCCGTGAATCGGGCAAGCTCTCGGTGGCCTGGGCCGAGACCTTCGGCGAGTTCACCCACGGGAACCTGCCCTACTACCTGGCCACCGCGTTCGACCGGATCTACCTGCAGCCCTCCGGCGCCCTCGGGCTCACCGGCGTCGCGGTCCAGCAGATGTTCCTGCACGACGCGCTGGCCAAGATCGGCGTCGGCTTCCAGAGCGCCAAACGGCACGAGTACAAGACGGCCGCCGACACCCTGACCGAGCGCGGCTTCACCGGACCGGCCCGCGAAGCCGCCGAACGGCTCGCGGCCTCGATCGCGGAGCAGCTCAGCGCGGCCATCGCCGAACGCCGCGGCAAGACCGTCGAGGCAGCCCGCGCCCTGCTGGACCGGGGTCCGTTCCTGGCCTCCGACGCGCTGGCCGAGGGCCTGGTTGACGCGCTCGGTTACCGGGACGAGGTGTACGCCGCCGTGCGCCAGGAGGCGGGCCGGGAGGCCATCCTGCAGTACGTCGGCCGCTACCAGCGCGCCCACCTGCTGACGCAGAGAGCGCGTCGCCTGCCGAAGCCCCGAGAGCGGCTCGTCGCCGTGATCTACGCGTCAGGCCCGATCAGGCAGGGCCGCAGCAGCCGGGGCCCGGTAGGCGGCGGCGCCATGGGCTCGGACACGGTGGCCTCCGCGCTGCGGTCGGCAACGTCGGACGAGCGGGTGCGCGCGGTGCTGCTGCGCGTCAACAGCCCCGGAGGGTCGGCCGTCGCCTCCGATGTGATCTGGCGCGAGGTGGTCAGGACCCGGGCCGCGGGCAAGCCGGTCGTGGTGTCGATGGGCGACGTGGCCGCCTCCGGCGGGTACTACATCTCGATGGCGGCCGACGTGATCGTGGCCCAGCCGGGCACGATCACCGGATCGATCGGCGTGATCACGGGCAAGCCCGTATTCGAGGAGGCCCTGGGCCGCGCGGGTATCACCACCGATTCGGTGGCGGAGGGCGCCCGGGCGACCATGTTCGCTCCCACGCATCCGTTCACCGAGGACGAGTGGGAGCGGATCAACGCCTGGCTGGACGCGATCTACCGGGACTTCACCGAGAAGGCGGCTGCGGGCCGCCGGATGCCGGTGGCGCGAATGCACGAGCTGGCCAGGGGACGGGTCTGGACCGGGGCCGACGCCGTGGCGAACGGGCTGGTGGACGATGTCGGCGGGCTGTCGGCCGCCGCCGAGATTGCCCGCCGCCGGGCGGGCCTGCCCGCGGACGCGCCGGTGCGCGTCTACCCGAGGCTGTCCCCGCTGGACCAGCTGCGGCCGCCGGAGTCCAGCGAGGCCAAGCCCGCCGCACCGACCTTCGCGTTGGGCGACGGCTATTCGGGTTGGGGCCCAGCCTGGCCCCTGGCGGCGCGGGCCGGCCTCCCGCCGTACGGACCGCTGATGCTACCGGGCACCTGGATCATCGGTTGACCGAACGGTCCGTGGCTCGACCTTCCCGGGAGGAAACGCCGGCGGCGGAGCTGGCGGCCGCATGGGGTTGGTGGGCGGGGGCGGTCACGCTGGTGACGGTGGCGGACGGGCGCGATGACGTCGGGGCGACGGTCAGCGCGTTCTGCCCGGTGTCTGGAGATCCGCCGCTGGTGCTGGTGTCGCTGATGGCCGGTTCATATCCGGCGGAGCTGTTGGGCCGGGCGGAGGAGCCGGTCACCCGGTTCGCGGTCACGTTGCTGTCGGCCGGGCAGCGGGTACTGGCCGGGCGCTTCGCCGCCTCGGGCCGGCCGGGCGCTCGGCTGATGCTGGACGACGTGCCTCACCGGCGGGGCCCGGCCTCCGGCGCGCTGATCGTGGACGGCGGGCTCGCTGCGCTGGAGTGCTCGGCTGAGCAACGGATCCCGGCCGGGGACCACCTGCTGATCATCGCAGGAGTAACAGGCGTCCCCTACGTAGCAGACTCGGGCGAGCCCCTGGTCCGTTTCCGCCATCGTTACCTGTCCTCTAGGCTCTAGCGTGTCCGTTCTGTAAGGAGCCTTGATGCCGGACTTTGACACCAGCGTCCCGCACATTGCCCGCGAAGCGGCCAGCCCCGCGGGTCTTTGGGGCGGCGTGGCCCGCAAGCCGTAGCGCGGCAGCCAGGGCTCTGCGGCAAAGGAGCGGCGCGGGCGCGGCGGGTCTCGAAGAAGTCCAGGGGCTTCAGGGGGGCGAGCCCGCGGCGAGGCGGCCTGCCTGCCACACGGCGGTGACCTGCGGGACTCCGGGGCGGTAGGCAAGGTAGGCGTGCGACGGAGCGTCCAGCAGGATCAGGTCCGCTCTGGCGCCCACGCCGAGATGGCCCACGTCGGCCCGGCGCAGGGCCGCAGCCCCGCCCGCCGTGGCGGCCCAGACGGCCTCCTGCGTGGTCATCCGCATGTCGCGGACCGCGAGCGCGATGCAGAACGGCATGCTGGACGTAAACGAGGAACCGGGATTGCAGTCGGTGGCCAGGGCCACCGTGGCGCCGGCGTCCAGCAGCCGGCGCGCGTCGGGGAATGGCTGCCTGGTCCCGAACTCCGCGCCGGGCAGCAAGGTCGCCACCACCGGCGTCGAGGTCAGCACGTCGATATCGGCGTCGGTCAGGAACGTGCAGTGATCGGCGGAGGCGGCGCCTGCCTCGGCCGCGACCCGCACACCAGGTCCCGGGCCCAGCTGGTTGGCGTGCACCCGGGGGACGAGCCCCGCGGCCCGGCCCGCGGCGAGCACGGCGGTGGCCTCGGCCGCCCCGAACGCCCCGTCCTCGCAGAACACGTCCACCCACCGGGCATGCGGAGCGCAGGCGTCGAGCATCGGCCCGCACACCAGGTCCACGTAGCCGGTCACGTCGCCGACGAACTCGGGCGGCACGACATGCGCGCCGAGGAAGGTGACCTCCGGGGTGACCTCGGCGGCGAGCATCAGCCCGCGCCGCTCGTCGGCCACGGTGAGCCCGTATCCGGACTTGCACTCCAACGTGGTCGTGCCCTGCCGGAGCATCTCGGCCTCCAGCCGGCGCAGGTTCGCGCGCAGCGTGCTGTCGGTCGCGGCCCGGGTCGCCGCGACCGTGGTCAGGATGCCGCCGGCCTGGTACGAGCGGCCCGCCATCCGGGCGGCGAACTCGGCGCTGCGCTCCCCGGCGAAGACCAGGTGCGCGTGGGAGTCGACGAAGCCGGGCAGCACCGCGCGGCCGCCCGCATCGACGATGGAGTCCGCGGCGGGCGCTCGCGACGCCGGTCCGGTCCAGGCCACCGTTCCGTCCTCCACCACGAGGGCCGCGTCCGTGATAACGGCGAAACTCCGGTGACCTGAAGCGGCTGGAGAGTTTGAGGAGGCCAACGAGTCCGAAGAGGCCAGAGAGTCGCCGTCGTTGGTGACCAGTTCACCGATCCGGGTGATCAGCGTGCTGCGCGGATGTGCCACAAAACCAAGCTTGCCCCATGCGAGCCAGAGAGCGCGGGCACGGTCCGGACTGGCGAGCGGGGAATGAGCGAGGGATGGCCCGCCGCCGCGGGCGGCCAGGCAGGGACGGCCACGGACGGCCAGGCAGGGACGGCGGCGCCTTAAGAGGCGCCCGGATGCGAGCCAGAGGCACTGCGAGCGGAGAGAATCGCGTCGATGTCGCCCCGGGTCGGCGGGCGCGGGGTGTTGGCCAGCACCTCGTCGTCGAGGGTGTCGACCGCGATCTGGGCGAAGTCAGCCTCGGTGATGCCGAAATCCTCGAGCACCGCGGTCAGGCCGATGCGATCCCGCAGCACGGCGACGGCCTCGATTGCGGCCGCGGCGTTGCGGCCGGCGCCGGAGCGGGTGTCACCGACCCCCAGGGCGAAGGCGACGTCGGCCAGGCGCTCGGTCCGGACCGGCAGGTTGAAGCGCAGCACGTCGGGCAGCAGCATGGACAACGCCACGCCGTGAGCCATGTTCCACCGCCCGCCGAGCGAGTGGCCGATGGCGTGGCACAGGCCCAGCCCGGTGTTGGCCATGGCCACGCCGGCCATGTGCGCAGCCAGCAGCATCTGCGAGCGCGCGGCCAGATCGGCGCCGTCTTCGCAGGCTCGCGGCAGGTTCGCGGCGATCATCCTGATGGCCTGCAGGGCGATCCCGTCCGACCACGGATTGGGGTGCAGTGACAGGTAGCCCTCCAGCGCATGGGTCAGCGCGTCCATCCCGGTCGCGGCGGTCACCGGCCGCGGCAGCCCCACGGTCAGGGCCGGGTCGATGATCGCGGCGGCGGGCATCGTGCTCGCGTGGCCCACGTAGAACTTGCGGTGCGTGGCCGGGTCGGTCACCACGCCGAACGCGTTCGTTTCCGCGCCCGTCCCGGCCGTCGTGGGCACCGCCACGATGGGCAGTCCTGGCACGGCGAACTCGCGGCGGTAGTCCAGGTCCCGGCCGCGCTCGGGGTTGACCGCGGCGAGGGCGATCCCCTTCGCCGCGTCGATCGGCGACCCTCCGCCCACCGCGACCAGCGCGATCCGCAACCCGGCGAACGGCGGGGGCGAGGCGGACAAAGCGGCAGAGACGGCAGGGACGGCGGCGGAAGCACCGGGCGCGGCGGAAGCACCGGGCGCGGCTGAGGTACCGGGCGCGGCTGAGGTACCGGACGCGGCAGAGATACCGGGCGCGGCGGAGGCAGCTAGAGGTGCGGAAGGTCTGAGGGTGGCGGCCACGACGGCGGCTTCGGCGACCGCGGCGGCGCTGGCGGCGGCCCCGGCAGTGGCGGCGGCCCCGGCAGTGGCGGCGGCCCCGGCGGCCACGTCGTCGGTGGTCGGGTTGGGGTGGACGCCAGAGAACACCTGCACGGGCAGGCCCGCGGCGGCCAGCACGCCGGTGACCTGCGCCATCACGGGCGTAGCCGCGAGTACGGCGTCGGTCACCACGACCACGTGCTCCGCGCCGGTGGCGCGGAGCACCCCCGGCAGCTTCTCGACGGTGCCCACGCCGAAGTGCGCGACCGGCTTCGGCGCGATGACAAACCTGTCGATGGCCGGCATATGAGACTCCTGCAGGGACGAGTTTCATGATCGCATGGGAGGGCGGAGAGCGGAGGCGCTGGGTGCGGTGGGAAGGCGGAGGCGGCGCGAGTGAGGTCTTCGTAGCGCCGCTGAATATCAGAGCGTCGCGTTGTCCGCCGGGTTCCTAGAGCTCCTTGGCGAACTCCCGGTAATGCTGGCTGACCCGTTCGCTGGTGCCGTAGTAGGCGTGCCGGCTCATATCCGCGCTGAACCGGCTGGCCGGCGGCGTGCGGCCGAGTGCCTCGGCCATCGCGCGGACGTGGTGAGGCGCGCAGCCGCAACAGATGCCGACGTAGTTGACTCCGAGCGCAGCCGCCGCCGTCGTGAACGCGCCCATCTCGTAGCGGTTGGCTAGGAACGGGTCTAGCGCGGTCGGGAATGGCCGCCCGTCCGGAATCAGGTCGCAATCTGGGTCGGTGAGCGATTGGAACGTTGGCTCGGCCTCTGTCGTGCGGTACGGCACCGGCAAGGCGGCGATGTAGCCGTCGCACGCGGCGCGGATTTCGCCGAGTAGCGGCAGCATGGTGGCGGGCCCGCGGATGCAGTTCAGCCCGACCACATCGGCCCCGGCGTCCTGCAGGCGACGGCATGCCTCGCCGATCGGGTCGCCCCCGCGGACGATGGGCTGGCGATGAATAGTGAGGGTGACCACCGCATCAAGGCCGTGTGCCTTGATCGCTTCCAGCGCGAGCAATGCCTCCCCTGGATAGTCGATGGTCTCGGCGATCACGAAGTCGACACCAGCCTCGGCGGCCCATCCGACCTGCTCGGCGAACATGTCGCGGACGACCTCATGCGTGGTGGGCTCGTCCGGGTCGTAGACGTTGGTGTTGCAGATGTTGCCGGCCACCAGGGAGTCGTGCTCGGCGCCGACCTCCTTGGCGATGCGCAGCGCCTGCCGGTTCAGCGACTCGAGGTCGCCCTCGCGGCCGATCATGGCCAGCTTCTCGCGGTGGGCGTAATAGGTGAATGCCTCAACCACGTCCGATCCGGCATGCACGTATTCTCGGTGCAGCCCGGCTACCATGTCGGGCTCCTCGAGCACCACCTCTGGTACGAACGCCCCGGCCTGCAGGTAGCCGCGCCGCTCGAACTCGAACAAATACCCCTCGGCGCAGATCACCGGTCCGACGGCGAGCCGATCGAGAAGCTTACCCATGCACGACACCTCCCGGGTCCTATAGTCGGAACGACTGTACCGGGAAAATTTTGGACGTAGGGATACCTCGATGAAATCTTCCGCGCGCGTGGTCGTCATCGGCGGTGGTGTGGTTGGCGCCTCGGTCCTGTATCACCTCACCGAGCTGGGCTGGACCGATGTCGTGCTCGTCGAGCGCAAGGAGCTCACCGCCGGCTCGACCTGGCACGCTGCGGGCGGCATGCACACGCTCAACGGTGACCCTAATGTCGCGAAGCTGCAGCAGTACACCGTCGGGCTGTATCGCGAGATCGAGCAGCGCTCCGGCCAGAACTGCTCCATCCACATGCCTGGCGGACTGATGCTGGCCGGCGACCGGGAGCGGATGGACTGGCTGCGGATGGCCCAGGCCCGCGGCCGTTACCTCGGCATGGATATGGAGATCATCTCGGCGGCCGAGGCCAAGCGGATGTTCCCGCTTCTGGAGGAGCAGTACTTCATCGGCGCGCTCTTCGACCCGGCCGAGGGTCACGTCGACCCCACCGGGGTCACCTGGGCCTATGCCGGCTGCGCGCGGCAGGCCGGCGCCGAGATCTGCCAGCACACCTGGGTGAGCGGCCTCCGTCAGCGCCCCGACGGCACGTGGGACGTCATCACCGAGGGCGGCGAGATCCACGCCGAGCACATCGTCAACGCCGGCGGGCTGTGGGCCCGTGAGGTGGGCCGGATGATCGGCCTGGAACTGCCCGTGCTTGCCATGGAGCACACGTACCTGATCACCGAAGACATGGATGAGGTGGCCGAGTACAACGCGGCCACCGGAGGTGAGCTGCCGATGGGCCTGGACTTCGACGGCGAGCTCTACATCCGCCAGGAGGGCGGCGGGATGCTGCTCGGCACGTACGAGCAGGCGTGCGTGCCCTGGTCGCCGCGCGAGACGCCGTGGACCTTCGACCAGCAGTTGCTGGCCCCCGATCTCGACCGGCTCGCCCCGTCGCTGGAGATCGCGTTCAAGCACTATCCGGCGCTGGCTGACGTGGGGATCAAGAAGGTGATCAATGGGCCGTTCACCTTCGCGCCGGACGGCAATCCGCTGGTCGGTCCGGTGCCCGGCGTGCGCAACTGCTGGGTGGCCTGCGGGGTGATGGCCGGGCTGTCGCAGGGCGGCGGCGTGGGCCTCACCCTCGCGCGCTGGATGGTCGACGGCGATCCAGGTGAAGACATCTGGGCGATGGACGTGGCCCGCTTCGGCAACTGGGCGAGTCTGGCCTACACCAATGCCAAGGTGCGCGAGAGCTACACCCGCCGGTTCCGTATCACCTTCCCCAACGAGGAACTCCCGGCCGGCCGGGCCCTGCATACCACGCCTGTCTATGACCGGCTCACCGCCCACAACGCGGTATGGGGTGCGAGCTTCGGGCTCGAGCATCCCCTGTGGTTCCAGCGGCCGGGGGCCGAGCCGCGCGAGGACGTGACGTTCCGCCGCTCCAACGCCTTCCCGGCCGTCGCCGAAGAATGCACCACGGTGCGCGAACGCGTCGGGCTCACCGAGTGCTCCAACTTCGCCAAGTACCACGTGACCGGCGCCGGCAGCGCCGACTGGCTGCAGGGGCTGATCACCAACCGGCTGCCGCGACCCGGCCGGATCAACCTCACTGCCGCCCTGGATCCGGGCGGTCACATCGTCGGGGAGTTTTCCGTGGCGCGAGTCGGCACAGACGAGTTTTTCCTGTTCGGCTCGCAGATCGCCGAAGCGCATCACTCGCGCTGGTTCGCTGGCCACCTCGCTGATGGCGTGCGGTTCGACGTGCTGGGCTTGTCCCTGGTGGGCCTGTCGCTGGCCGGTCCGGGCGCCCGCGACGTGCTGCAATCGGTCACCGACGATTCTCTGGCCACCGAGAATTACCCGTTCATGACGTTCCGCCGGATCGACGTGGGGATGATCCCCGCCTACGTCGGCCGGATGACCTATACCGGGGATCTTGGCTACGAGATCTGGGTCGCACCGGAGTACCAGCGAGCGCTGTTCGATCTGCTGTGGCAGGCGGGGAAGCCATACGGCATCGGCCTGTTCGGGTTCCGGGCGTTGATGTCGCTGCGCATGGAGAAGATGTTCGGTACGTGGGCGCGCGAGTACCGTCCGATCTACACGCCGGTGCAGGCGCGAATGCACCGGTCGCTCAAGCTCGATCATGACTTCATCGGCCGCCCTGCGGTGGAGGCGGAGCTGGCGCGCGGCCCGGCTCGAACGCTCGGCTACTTCGACATAACCCCCGATCCGGCGGAACCGGCTGACGTCGTGGGCGACGAGCCGATCTGGCATGGCGGGGCGGTGGTGGGCTGGGTGACGTCCGGCGCGTATGCGCATTACAGCCGCTGCTCGCTCGCGTTCGGCTACGTGCCGAGCGAGCTCGCGGTGCCCGGCACGATGTTCGAGGTGGAGATCATCGGCCAGCGCCGTCCGGCGAGGTTGCTCCCCGAACCGGTGCTCGACCCGGCGGGGCATCGCATGCGCGCCTAATGGGACGGCACTGATGGGACGCCACCCTGACCCCGAACGACGGACCGAGCTGCTGGACGAGGTGGTCGGCTACCTGGGCCGGAACGGCGTCGCCGGAGTGTCACTGCGGCCAGTGGCCCGCGCACTGGGCGTGTCGGTCAACGCGCTGGTGCATCACTTCGGCAGCAAGGACGAACTGGTGGTCGCCGCCCTGCGGCGGGCCGCTGAGATTCAGCGAGGAGTCGAAGGGCGGTGGCGGCGGCAGGAACCTCACCTGTCCACGGCGGAGCTGCAGCGGCGCTGGTGGCGGTGGATCAACCGCAGCCCGGAGCACTTGGCGCTGGTGCGCCTGGGTCTCGAAGCCGCCACGCTGGACGCCACGGTCAGCGGTCTGCCCGGTGATGTGCGTGCGGAGCAGATCTCGTTCTGGCGCGAGGACATCGCCGACGGCCTGATCGCTGACGGCATCAGGCCCGAGGACGCCGAACGCGAGGCGTCGCTGGTCAAGGCAACGTTCACCGGCCTGGTGCTTGACCTGCTGGCTACCGGTCACCGCAAGCGGCTGACCGACGCGCTTGAATGCGCCCTCAGTCGCCTCGACGACCTTCGGCAGACGGCATGGTGAGGGGTGCGACGGGCGGGTCAGGTACGGCGGGCGTAGCGGGCGACGGCGGCGTGGTCGATCTGGACGCCGAGGCCGGGGGCGGCGGGAACGGTCAGGTAGCCGTCGGAGTCAATGCGGACGGGCTCGGCGAGGAAGAAGTCGCGGCGCTCCTCGGTCCAGCCCGGGGGGTCGTAGGGGAACTCGAGGTAGGGGCCGCCGCCGACGCCGGCCACCACGTGCAGGTTGGCCAGCAGGCCGAGGCCATTGGTCCAGGTGTGCGGGGTGAACCAGCGGTGCCGCAGCAGGGTCAGCTCGGCGATCGTCCTGGTGCGGAGCATGCCGACGGCCAGCACCACGTCGGGCTGCAGCACGTCGATGGCGTCGGCGTCCAGCGCGGCCAGCAGCTCGGCCGGGGTCCGGGCCATCTCACCGCCCGCGACCCTGATCTGCTGGCGCAGCGCTCGCATGCCGTCCAGGTCGCCGCCGGGCAGCGGCTCCTCGAGCCAGAGCACGCCGAGGCCGGCGAGTTCGGCCGCGATCCGGCGCACCGCGGCCAGGTCGAGCGCGCGTGAGAGGTCGCCTGCCATCTGCCACCACTGGTTCAAGTCGGCCATGAGCGCGATGTCGTCGCCTACGGCCGCCCGGGTGGCACGCACGGCCTCGAGGCTCGAGCCGGGGTCCGTTCGGGAAATCCTGATTTTCATAGCCTGAAAACCGGCAGATTTTGCCGCCAGGGCCGCCTCGGCGCGGGCCTGCGGGCTCCTGGCCTCGCCGAACGATGCGTAGGCGGGCAGGCGGCGGGCGGCGCCGCCGAACAGGACGCTGACCGGCTGCCCGGCCACCTGGCCGAGGATGTCCCACAGCGCGGCCTCCACCGGCCAGTAGCGGCCGGCGTGGAAGCCGATCGACTCGAGGGTCCTGACGTGATCGGCGATGCTACGTGGATCGCGGCCGGTGAACAGGGACTCGTACGGCTCGAAGCCGTCCATCGTGTCGCCGGAGCCGTAGCCGGTGATGCCCTCGTCGGTTTCCACCCTGACCAGGGTGGCGTCGAAATGGCGCCGGGGCACCGGATCCCAGGCCGCGTGAAACGGCGGGTCAAGCGGCAGCCGCATCCGGTCCAGCCGGATGGCGGTGATCTTCACGCGGACATGGTAACCGGGAATCGAGGCAGGTCAAGCGCCGAGGCCGGGCGGGCTGAGGTCACCCGGGTGATCAGCTCAACCACGGGCTCCAGGGGCCTCCACGGTGATGGCCTGGCCGGAGGTGGCCAGCTCGGACAGCGCGTCGTCGGGCGTGGCGGGGGCGGCGGCCAGGCCCGCGGGCAGCCCGGAGAACGGGGCCTGGAGCAGCTTGACCGCCCGTTCGTTGGCACTGGTCACTACCGGGGCGAGGGCGATCCTGACGAAGTCGAGGGCGGCGGCCAGCGGGCCGATGTCGAAGTTCAACCAGGCGGTGGTTGAACCGCTGCCGTTCGGCCACCTCGAGCAGGAACGACTTGCGCTCCCCCACCCCGGTGGTCAGGCCGTAAACCGGCTGGCCTTGGTCCAGGACTTCCTGGGCCACCGCGCGGGCCTGGCGCATGGCGGCGACCGCATCCGGGCGAGCGCGACGGCCTGTCCATGCCGGGCGGCCGCGACCACCTGCGTAACAGTCAGGTCACTTCCGTTGAGCGTGATCGTCATTAATTGCTCGCCCATCTTTAATTGAGCTAGGCGGTGCCGCTGCGGGCGTTCCGCGTGAGCGGCCCGGTGATGAGGAGGCCAGCGATGGCAGTGTTCCTGCTGAGGCGCTTGGGACTGATGGCCCTCACGCTGTTTCTCCTCAGCTTGATCATATTTTTCGCCGGGCAGATCCTGCCTGGTGATCCCGGACGGGCGACCCTGGGCCCACTGGCGGCGCAAAGCGCCGTGCAGGCCCTCGACCATCAACTCGGGGTCGACCGGCCGCTGCTCACCCGGTACCTGGTCTGGCTCGGTGGGGTGCTGCACGGGAACTTTGGCACATCGTACGAATACCAGTCGGCGGTAGCGCCCTTCGTCCGGGCCGCGCTGATCAACTCGATCAAGCTAGCCGTGCTCGCCTTCGTGATCGTGGTCCCGCTCGGCATCTTCGGCGGCGTGATCTCCGCGCTTCGCGTGGGCCGCGGGACGGACCGGGCCATCTCGGTGACCGGGCTCTCGCTGTCCACCGTGCCGGAGTTCGTGTCCGGCATCGTGCTGCTGGTGGTGTTCGGCGTCGAGCTGAAGTGGCTGCCGGTCACCGCCTCGGCCGGAGCGGGCGCCTCGGTCTGGAACCAGTTCAGGCACCTGATTTTGCCGGCTATACCGCTCGTTTTGGTTCTCTTCGGCTACATTGCCCGTATGGCCAGGGCGGGGACCATCGAGGTGCTCAACTCCGACTACACGCGCACCGCGGTGCTGAAGGGGCTGCCGCAGACCACCGTGCTGCGTCGGCACGTGCTGCGGAACTCGCTGCTGCCGACGATCACCGTGATCGCGACCCAGACCGGCTACCTGATCGGCGGGCTGGTAGTGGTGGAGACGCTATTCAACTACCACGGCCTGGGAAACCTGATCTACAACGCCGCGGTGCACCACGACGAAGTGATGCTGGAAGCCGGGGTCCTGATCATCGGCGTGGTCTACGTGGTGGCCACGCTGATCGCGGACGTGCTGCTGACCTTGCTCAACCCGCGGCTGCGGATCGGGGGCACGGAATGAGCGGCCCGGCCCCGCCGCCTGGCGATCCGGTCGCGCCGGTCGCATCGATCGATCGCACGGGCGGATATCTCGGGCCGACCGGAGCGGCCGCGGTGGCGGCGGCGGGGCGGGCCACGCCGGCCCGGTGGCGGCTGCTGCTGCGCCGGGCGACGTTCTGGGGCGGCGCGGGCATCTTGCTGTTCTGGATAGTCTGCGCGATCTTCGGGCACCTGTTCGCGCCATACGATCCGCTCGCGCAGAACCTCCTGGCGGCCAACACCGGACCGTCGGGGGCGCACTGGTTCGGCACCGACCCGCTGGGCCGGGACGTGCTGTCCCGGGTCATCACCGGCGCCAGGGACGTCCTGATCATTACCCCGCTGGCCACCGGCCTGGCCACCGTCCTCGGCACCGCCCTCGGCCTGGCCATGGGCTACATCGGCGGCGCCTTCGACGCGGTGGTCGGTCGGATCGTGGAGGCGATCCTGGCGCTGCCGTTCGTGATCATTGCGTTCCTGTTCGTCGTGGCCCTCGGTCCGTCGGTGGTGACGATCACCATCATCATCGGGCTGGTCTTCACGCCGCTGATCGCGCGGACGGTCCGGACGGCGGTGCTGGTCGAGCGGCACATGGATTACGTGCCCGCCGCCCGGCTACTGGGCGAGAGATCGACCCGGGTCATGTTCGGCGAGATCCTGCCTAACGTCATGCCCGCCGTCCTGGTCGAGTTCACGGTCCGGCTGGGCTACTCGGTGTTCGCGGTGGCCACGCTGTCCTTCCTCGGCTTCGGCATCCAGCCGCCGACCCCCGACTGGGGGGCGGACATTTCGGCCAATTACGTCTACCTGGTGTCCGGCTACTGGTGGGAGGTGCTGTTCCCGGCGCTGGCCATCGCGAGCCTGGTGACCGGGGTCATCTTCATAGCGGACTCGATCGAGCAGGTGCTGGCCGCGTGAGCGAGACGGAGGGGGCAGCTACCACTGCCACACCGAGCGGGCCGCAGCCGGCCTTGTCGGTGTCGAACCTGGACGTTACCTACCGCGTGCGCGGCCAGGAGCGCCTCGCCCTGCGGGACGTGTCGTTCCGGATCGACCGCGGCGAATCCTACGGGCTGGTGGGCGAGTCCGGGTCCGGCAAGTCCACGGTGGCGCTCGCGCTGGTGCGGTACCTGCCCAGCAACGGCGGGGTGAGCGCCGGGACGATCAGCATCAACGGGCTGGACCCGCTGGCCATGAACCAGGCGGCACTCCGGGACCTGCGGGCCCGCACCGTGTCAATGGTGTACCAGGAGCCGGGGCGGGCGCTCAACCCGTCGATCCGGGTCGGGCGGCAGATCGCCGAGGTATTCGAGATCGCCGGCGAGTCCTCCCAGGAGGCGATGCGCTCGGCCGAAGGCATGCTGCGCAAGGTGCAGATCTCGGATCCCGGCCGGGTGATGCGGCGGTACCCGCACGAGCTGTCCGGCGGGATGGCGCAGCGGGCGGTCATCGCGATGGCGCTGGCCCGCTCGCCGTCGCTGCTGATCCTCGACGAGCCCACGACCGCGCTGGACGCCACCGTCGAGGCCGAGGTGCTCGAGCTGATCGCGGCGCTGCGCCAGGAGTTCGACACATCGGTGCTGTTCATCAGCCACAACCTGGCCGTGATCGCCAAGATGTGCGACCGGGTCGGGGTGCTCTACGCGGGCGAGCTGCTGGAGGAAGGGCCCGCGCGCGCGGTGTTCGAGAACCCCAGGCACCCGTATACGGTCGGGCTGCTGCGCTGCATCCCGCGGCGCGGGCAGCGTAAGGACACCGACCGGCTGGACACCATCCCCGGCTTCCTGCCGACGCCCGGGCACGCCGCCACCGGCTGCATCTTCGCGCCGCGGTGCGCGCTGGCCCAGGATCGCTGCCGGGAATCGGAGCCGCCGTTCTTCGGTGTCGACGACGTCCGGACGTCGCGCTGCTACTTCCACGAGCAGGCGCCGGACCTGCCCCGCGCCACCCCCGCCTCGGTCACCAGGGCGACGGGCAACGGGACCGGCCAGGCCGGTGACCCGCTCGTGGTCGTCGAGCGGGTGTCGAAGACCTTCGCCGGCGGAGTCCAGGCCCTGGCCGGAGTGGACCTGTCGATCCGGCAAGGCGAGACGCTCGGCCTGGTGGGCGAGTCGGGCAGCGGCAAGACCACACTCGCACGCGTCCTGCTCGGGCTCACCGCGCCGGACCAGGGCTCAGTCGTCACCCTGCACGACAAGCCGCTCAGCCCGGACGCGCGGCGGCGGCCGCGGGAGGTCCTGCGGGCCCTGCAGATCGTGTTCCAGAACCCGGACTCGGCGCTCAACCGGCGGCACACGGTCCGGGCCCTGATCAGCCGCCCGCTGTCCCGGCTGGCCGGGCTGTCGGGTGCGCGGCTGCAAGCCCGGCTGGAAGAGCTGATCGCCTCGGTGCGGCTGGAGGACCGGCATCTGCCGCTGCGCCCGAGCCAGCTGTCCGGCGGGCTCAAGCAGCGGGTCGCGATCGCGCGCGCGTTCGGCAGTGGGCCGGAGGTCGTGGTCTGCGACGAACCGACCTCGGCACTCGACGTCTCGGTGCAGGCCGCCATCCTCAACCTGCTGGCCGACCTGCAGACCAAGGAGCGGGCCACCTACCTGTTCATCTCGCATGACCTGGGCCTGGTCAGGTACCTGTCGGACCGCATCGTGGTGCTGTACCTCGGCCGCGTGATGGAGGTAGGCCCGGCCGAGACGGTCTTCGCCGGACCGCACCACCCGTACACCGAGGCGCTGTTCTCCGCGGTGCCGTCGCTCGACGGCCAGCGTCCTTCCCGGATCCGGCTGACCGGCGAGATCCCGTCCGCGGCCAACCCGCCGAGCGGCTGCGTGTTCCACACCCGCTGCCCGCGCAAACTGACGACCGGCATATGCGAATCCACCGAACCACCACTGCTCGAGGGCGAGCCGGGTCACCAGATCCGCTGTCACATACCGCTCGCCGACCTGCGAGAACTCCAGCGCAGCCAATCCGCCCCATCCCCTCAGGAGGGTCATTCGCGAAGCGGCTAGCTCACGGGCCCACGGCCCGCGCGAGCGGCCGCTGCATGCTACGGCCGGATGGTGAATGACCTCAACTTAAAAGGAAACAGGGAGGCTCTACGTGTCACCGAATATCGACCACCGCCGACTCGCGCGCCTGCGCGAGGGGCAGGGTGAGATCGCCAACCACATCATCGACGAATTCGCGGCCGGACGGCTGTCCCGCCGCGACTTCATCCGCCGCGGCACCGTCATCGGCATCTCGGTGCCGGTGCTCGGGTCGATCCTCGCGGCCTGCGGCAGCAGTTCGCCATCCACGTCGAGCGCGTCGGCGAGCGCGACGTCCTCGGCCACCGGCGCCGCCGGGGCGGTGATCAAGGTCGGCATCGTCACGCCGACCGCGGCGATCAATCCGGTGACCGTGGCCGACCAGGGCGGGCTCGACATGCTGGCGCAGACCGGTGAGTACCTGTGCCTGTCCGGCCAGACCCTGAACCTGACGCCGGTGCTGGCCACCAGCTGGTCGGCGAACTCCAACGCCACCGTCTGGACGTTCAAGATCCGCCAGGGGGTCAAGTTCCACAATGGCGCTTCCCTGACGGCCGACGACGTGGTGTACACCTACCAGCTGCAGACGAACACGAAGAACGCATCCAACGCGCTGTCCGCCTTCGCCGGGGTGCTCACGCGCCGGCGTGCAGAAGGTCGACGACTACACGGTGGCGTTCCACCTGGAGGCCCCGAACGGGAACTTCCCGTACCTGACCTCCTCCGACAACTACAACATGATCATCATCCCGAACAACTACAGCCCGTCCGACTGGCAGAGCACGTTCGTCGGTACCGGCCCGTTCAAGCTCAGCTCGTACACGCCGAAGGTGGGCGCCAATTTCACCCGCAACGAGGCGTACTGGGGTACCAAGGCGCTTCCGTCGGCGACCCAGTTCACGTTCTACGACACCCCGTCCGCATCGGTCCTCGCGCTGACCGGCGGGACCATCGACGTGCTCGGGCAGTTCGCGGTGAGCGGCGGGGAGGCGCTGCTGTCCGGCAGCTATAACATCATCAAGCTGAAGTCCAGCGCGCATCGCGAGCTATCGATGCGCAACGACCAGGCCCCGTTCACCGACCCGCGGGTCCGCCAGGCGATCGCCCTGACCCTCAACCGGCCGCAGATCGTCAGCGCGCTGTTCAAGGGCTACGCCGACGTCGGCAACGACAGCCCGTTCGCGCCGGTGTTCCCGTCCACCAACACCAGCATCGCCCAGCGGACGCAGAACATCAGCCAGGCCAAGTCGCTGCTGTCCGCGGCGGGGCACGCATCGGGGTTCACCACCAAGCTCATCACCGAGAACTTCCTCGAGATCCCCGACTATGCCCAGATCATCGTGCAGTCCGCGGCGGCCATCGGGGTGAAGATCAACCTGACGGTCGAAACTTCGTCCGCCTACTACGGGAAGGCCACGTTCGGGAACTCCGACTGGCTCGACGGCACGATGAGCCTGGTCGACTACGGGCACCGCAGCGTGCCGAACGTGTTCCTGACCGCCCCGCTGCAGACAATCAACGCCAAGACCGGCACCGGGCCGTGGAACGCCGCCCGGTTCAACAACTCCCAGTACGACAGCCTGGTCGCGCAGTACATCGCGGCCGTCGACCTGTCCACGCAGAAGAGCCTGGCCGGGCAGATCGAGACGCTGCTGCTCAACCAGACGCCGATCGTCTTCGGGTACTTCTACAATTACCTGACGGCGACGGCGATGGGCGTGACCGGTGCGTACCCGACCGCCATCGGGCACATCTTCTTGTACAACGCGGCCAAGAGTTAACCAGGACGCTCCCATGCTGTGCGCCGTGACGGCGCACAGCATGGGGCGTGCGCCGGACGTGACCTGGCGCAGTGCATGGTGTGCGCCGACCCACACGGGGAAGGCAAATCCGGATGGCGACCGACAAGCGAGCGCGGGCCGATGCGCACGAACACGGGCCCGGGCATCACCACCGGGACGTGTCCGGCGGATGGCTGCGCCCGGCCGTGTTCGGGGCCATGGACGGGCTGGTGACCAACGTGTCACTGATCGCCGGGGTCAGCGGCGGCAGCGCGTCGTCTCAGGCTATCGTGCTCACCGGGCTGGCCGGCCTGGCCGCGGGCGCCTTTTCGATGGCGGCCGGGGAGTACGTGTCGGTCTCCTCGCAGAACGAACTCATCGCGGCCGAGGTCGACAAGGAACGGCTCGAACTAGAGCAGAACCCCGTCTTGGAGCAAGCCGAGCTGGCCAGCATGCTCCGCGCCCGCGGGGTCTCCGCCGCTACCGCGCGGCAGGCCGCCGCGGAAATCTCCGCACAGCCGGACAAGGCGCTAGCCGTGCACGCGCTGGAGGAACTCGGCGTGAACCCCAGTGAGCTGCCCTCCCCCGTGGTGGCGGCCGGGGCGTCGCTGGCCTCGTTCGCGGTGGGTGCGCTGATCCCGCTGATCCCGTACCTGGCCGGCGTCGACGTGCTGGGCGTCGCGCTCGGGTTCGCCGCCGTCGCCGCGATCGTGGGTGGCGGCATCGTAGCCCGGCTGACCAACCGGCCGTTCTGGCGCGGCGCGCTGCGCCAGCTGGCGCTGGGGGCATTCGCGGCCGGGATCACGTACCTGATCGGCATCCTGTTCCACCACGTCACCGGGTAGGCCGGTCCGCGTCGCTGAGTCGGCTGGTCCGCGTCACCGGGTAGGCCGGTCCGCGTCGCTGGATGCCTGCGTTCAGGTGGAGTCCTAAGCGCCGCCCCAATGATTTCCCACCGTGCGCTAACCGGTTTCCCCTGCTGATGCGGCAGCCTTG
Organism: uncultured Actinomycetota bacterium; assembly: GCA_963808615.1. Lineage (GTDB taxonomy): Bacteria > Actinomycetota > Actinomycetes > Streptosporangiales > Streptosporangiaceae > Palsa-504. Next base: position 687,988 of record CAWEGV010000011.1, on the reverse strand, counting down.
GTGAAATGCCTGGTTATCAGTTCTGCCGGCCGCTCTGGAGGCCAATAGCCATCGTGAGCACGGCCCTGGCCGCGCTCGCGGGCTGCACATCCGCCGCGTCACCGCCGTCTTCCTCGGCGCCGTCCCCGGCCGGCACCGAGGAGGTCAGCGGCGGCCCGTCCGGCTCGTACATCGTGCCGGCCGGCATTCACAAGATCAAGCACGTGGTCATCGTGATGCAGGAGAACCGGTCGTTCGACTCCTACTTCGGGACCTATCCCGGCGCAGATGGCATCCCCACGAAGGACGGGGTGCCGACCGTGTGCGTCCCGGATCCCGGGGGTGGCTGCGTCCGGCCCTATCACGACACCGCCGACGTGAACGGGGGCGGGCCGCACGGCGAAGCCAACGCCGTCGCGGACGTGGACGGCGGCCGGATGGACGGATACATCAGCCAGCGCGACAAGGCCAGGTCGAGCTGCACGAATCCCGACGACCCGGCGTGCAACGCCGGCGGCCAGCCCGACGTGATGGGCTACCACACCGGGGCCGAGATCGGTAACTACTGGAGCTACGCGCAAGACTTCGTGCTCGACGACCACATGTTCGAGCCGGTCAAGTCGTGGTCATTGCCTGATCACCTGTACCTGGTCTCCGGCTGGTCGGCCAAGTGCAAGAATGCCTCGCCCATGAGCTGCGTCAACAACATCGTCGGACCGTACGGCGGCGCCAAGTTCGACCAGGCCGTGAAACAGGAGCTGACCACCGGCACCACCTCGATCGACCTGGCCTGGACCGATCTCACCTGGCTGCTGTTCGAGCACCACGTGAGCTGGGCCTACTACATCCAGACGGGCACCCAGCCCGACTGCGACGACGACTCCGCCGAGACCTGTGCCCCGGTCGCGCAGAGCGCCAAGACCCCAGGCATCTGGAACCCGCTCCCGCTGTTCGGCGACGTCCGCGCCGACCACCAGCTGAGCAACATCCAGAGCCTGGACGCCTACTACGCGGCGGCCCGGGCGGGCACGCTGCCTTCGGTCAGCTGGATCACTCCCTCCCAGCCCGACAGCGAACACCCCCCGGCCAGCGTGCACCAGGGCCAGGCGTACGTCACCTCGATCATCAACGCCGCCATGGAGAGCCCCGAGTGGGGTTCGACCGCCATCTTCCTGGCCTGGGACGACTGGGGCGGCTTCTACGACCACGTGGTGCCGCCCGCGGTGGACCAGAACGGCTACGGCCTGCGGGTGCCCAGCCTGGTGATCTCGCCCTACGCCAAGCGCGGCTACATCGACCACCAGATCCTGTCCAGCGACGCTTACCTGAAGTTCATCGAGGACGACTTCCTGGACGGCGCGCGTCTCAACCCGGCCACCGACGGCCGCCCCGACCCGCGGCCCGACGTCCGAGAGGACCAGGCCATCCTGGGCAATCTCGAGCAGGACTTCGACTTCAACCAGTCTCCGCGGCCCCCGGTCCTGCTGGCCACTAATCCACCGACCGACTCACCGGTCATTCCGGCTTACTTCCGCGGGAAACCGCCCTGCGTCGGTTGCACGACCCCGCCGCCTGCCGTGGCGGTTGCGAGCCGTAAGAAGGCGTGACCCTTCCCGGGCGGGGTTACCCGGGCGGGGTTACCCGGGCGGGGTTACCCGGGCCGGGGCGGCGGGCTGTGGCTGCGGATGATCTTCCCGGCGGGGTTGCGGACCTGGCTGGTGCCGTCCGGGTGGACGGTCAGCGCCCAGCCCAGCTCGTGCAGCACCACGTGATGGTGCCACCAGCAGCAGTCCTTCAGGTTCGCGAGGCTGGTCCGGACTGAGCGCCAGGGGCCCGCCCTGGCCCACCGCATTCCCCGATGGTGCCGATATCGAAACCGTCGGTCCGTTAGTCATATGGTTTTTATGTTCTAATACAGGACTCTAACAGGTACCTCGGACATTTTCGCGAGCCACTGGCGTGGTGCGGCGGCGCGGCGGTCCGGGCCATGAGCTGCGGGTCCGGGGGGAGTCACCGGGAGCCGTGCGGGTGTCCCCGTATGATTTCACGGTGTTCGATGACTTGCTCTCGTCTCGCAGTGCTACCTTCCGCGACTCCAGCATCGGGGCGAGGCTGCCCCGGGGGCAGCACCCCGTGGTTACCCCGGACCGCCCGCTCCGGATCGCCCTGCTGTCCTACCGCAGCAAACCGCACTGCGGCGGGCAAGGTGTCTATGTCCGCCACCTGAGCCGGGAGCTTGATGCGCTCGGGCACCAGGTCGAGGTGTTCTCCGGGCAGCCTTATCCCGAGCTCGACCCAGGCCCGAAGCTGACCGAAGTCCCGAGCCTGGACCTGTACCGGGAGGACGACCCGTTCCGCACGCCACGGTGGGGCGAGTACCGGCACTGGGCAGACGTGCTCGAGGTGGCCATGATGTGGGGTGGCGCGTTCCCTGAGCCGCTGACGTTCAGCATCAGGGCCGTGCGCGCGCTGGCCGCACGGGCCGGGCAGTTCGACGTCGCACACGACAACCAGGGCCTCGGCTACGGGATGCTCGGTCTGCGGCGGCTCGGGCTGCCGCTGGTGACCAGCATCCACCATCCGATCAGCGTGGACCGGCGTATCGACCTGGCCGACCTGGGCACCCTGAAACGGCTGTGGAAAGCCCGCTGGTACGGGTTCGTGCGAATGCAGGCCAGGGTCGCGCGCCGGGTGGCCAGGCAGGGACCGCTGATCACCGTCTCGGCCTCAGCCAAGCGCGACATCTGCCGCGATTTCGGAGTGCCGGCAGATCGTGTCCGGGTCATTCCGCTGGGCGTCGACACCAGGGTATTCCGGCCCCGCCCGGCCGCGCGGGTTCCGGGCCGGATCGTGGCGGTGGCCAGCGCCGACTCGCCGCTGAAGGGCGTGGCGACCCTGCTGCACGCGGTCGGCAAGCTGGTCACCGACCGGGACATGCACCTGGTCGTAGTGGGTCGGCCAGGTCCGGCCACCGAGCGGCTGACCGCCCAGCTGTCCCTGGCCGACCGGGTGAGGTTCGCCCACGGGCTGGACGACGAGGCGTTCTCCGCCCTGCTGGCCAGCGCGGAAACCGCGGTCGTGCCCTCGCTGTACGAGGGGTTCTCGCTGCCCGCGGTCGAGCACATGGCATCGGGTACCCCGCTGGTGGCCAGCCGCTCGGGGGCGCTGCCCGAGGTCACCGGCGACGCCGCCGTACTGGTCACGCCGGCGGACAGCGAGGAACTCGCCGCCGTGCTCAGGCGGCTGCACGACTCCCCCGCCGAACGCGCCGCGCTGGCCGACCGCGGGCTGTGCCGGGTCGGCCTGCGATTCGCCTGGCCGGCGGTGGCCAAGGCTACTATCGCGCAGTACCGCGAGGCCATGGGCCAGGAGACGGCCCCGTGCTGACCGTCGACTTCCGCCGGTTCCCCGTCCGGCCCGGGCAGCGCGTGCTCGACCTGGGCTGCGGGGGTGGCCGGCACGCGTTCGAGCTGTACCGGCGCGGGGCGCACGTGGTCGCGTTCGACCTCGACCCGACCGAACTCACCCCGGTGCGCGGCATGTTCGGCGCGATGGCCGAGGCAGGCGAAGCCGGGCCGCAGTCCGCCGCTACGGCCGTCTCCGGAGACGCCACCGCGATGCCGTTCGGCGACGCCACGTTCGACCGGGTGATCGCGGCCGAGGTCCTGGAGCACATCTTGGACGACCAGCGCGCTATGAACGAGCTCGCGCGGGTGCTGCGGCCAGGCGGGCTGGCGGCGATCACGGTGCCGAGCTGGCTGCCGGAACGGATCTGCTGGGCGTTGTCGGAGGAGTACCACGAGGTTCCCGGGGGACATGTGCGCATCTACACGCGGGTCGAGCTGGAAGCCAAGCTGTCCCGGGCCGGGCTCAGCGTCGGGTGGCATCACCACGCGCACGGCCTGCACTCGCCGTACTGGTGGCTGAAATGCGCGGTCGGCGTGCACAACGACAAGCACCCGCTGGCCAGCGCCTACCACCGGATGCTGGTGTGGGACATCATGCGCCGGCCCGCGGTCACCCGGCTGGCCGAGCAGGCGCTGAACCCCCTGGTCGGCAAGAGCCTGGTGGTGTACGCGGCAAAGCCGAGGCAGCCCTAGTGACGGGTGAGATGAAAGTAACGCAGGGGGTGGAAGCGCTGCTGAGCGTGCGGGACATGGTCGCGACGGGTGAGTCGATCGCCCGGGTGCAGGAGCCTTCGGGGGCGATACCGTGGCCGGACGGGCACGTCGACGCCTGGGATCACGTCGAGTGCGCGATGGCGCTGAGCGCCTGCGGGCTGCGCGAGCCGGCCAGGCAGGCCTACCGGTGGCTCCGCGACACGCAGCGCGCGGACGGTTCGTGGCCCCGGTCCAGCGCGGCCGGCGCGGTGACCGACCCGGCCGCGGAAAGCCATCACGCCGCGTACGTGGCGGTCGGCCTCTGGCATGAGTACCTGGTGACCGGTGACGAGGACTACGTGCTGACCATGTGGCCGACGGTGCGCCGGGCCGTGGAGTGGGTGCTCGGACTGCGCGCGCCGCGCGGTGAGGTGCTCTGGGAGCGCGACGCCGCCGGGGCGCCCGGCGGGTACGCGCTGCTGTCCGGGTGCTCGAGCATCCACCAGAGCCTGCGCTGCGCGGTGGCGCTGGCCAAGCTGGCCGACGACCCGCAGCCCGACTGGGAACTGGCGGCGGACCGGCTCGCGCATCTGGTAGCCGCGCACCCGGGGGCGTTCGCGGACAAGAGCAGCTTCGCCATGGACTGGTATTACCCGGTGCTCGGCGGCGCGGTCCGCGGGCCGGACGCGCTCCGGCGGCTGGCGGCGGGCTGGGACACGTTCGTGGTGCCCGGGCTCGGGGTGCGGTGCGTCAGCGACCAGCCGTGGGTGACCGTGGCCGAGACCTGCGAGCTGGTGCTGGCCCTGGACGCCTGCGGGATGCCGGCCGAAGCGGCCGAGGTGTTCGCGAGCGCACAGCACCTGCGCCAGGGCGATGGTTCGTACTGGACCGGCTGGCAGTACTCCAACCACGTACCATTCCCGGCCGAGCGGTCGAGCTGGACCGCGGCCGCGGTGGTGCTCGCGGCCGACGCGCTGGCGCGCTTGTCCGGCGGGGCGGGGATCTTCCGTGACGCCGCGGGTCAGCCGATACCCTGACCGGTTCTCTCCAGGAGCCTGAGCGAGCCTTCGGCGCGGACCTCGGTGAACGCGCCGGATTTCAGGGCCCGCTGGTAGATCCGGTACGGCGCCTGGCCGCCCTCGGCCGGGTCGGCGAACACGTCGTGGATGGCCAGAGCGCCGCCTTGAGCCACCCACGGCGCCCAGCCCTCGTAGTCGGTGATCGCCGCAGCGTCGGTGTGGCCGCCGTCGATGAAGACCAGGCCGAGCGGAGTGCCCCACAGCCGCGCCACGTCGGCGGACCGGCCCACCACCACGACCACCTGATCTTCCAGCCCGGCCGTGGCCAGCGTGGCGCGCAGGCTCGGCAGCGTGTCGATCCGGCCGGTGGCCGGGTCGACGAGCCGGGGATCGTGGTACTCCCAGCCCGGCTGGTGCTCCTCCGAGCCGCGGTGATGGTCGACGGTGACCACCACCTGGCCGGCCGGGCAGGCCGCCGCGGCCAGGTAGATCGTCGACTTGCCGCAGTAGCTGCCGATCTCCACGACCGGGCCGCGGGCCGCGTAGGCGGCGGCCGCCTCGAACAGGGCCAGGCCCTCGGCCGCGGGCATGAAGCCGACCGTGGCCTCCGCGGCCCGCATCAGCTCGGGATTCATCCGGACAGCCGGGACAGCCGGGCCAGGGCCTCGGTCAGGACCTCGGGGCGCTTGCAGAACGCGAACCTGACCTGGGTGCGAGCGGCGTCCTTGTCGTCGTAGAAGATGGCCACCGGGATGGCCACCACACCCGCGCGGTCGGGAAGCAGCCGGCAGAACTCGGTGCCGTCGAGGTCGGTGAGGCCGCTGATGTCCGCTGTGACGAAGTAGGTGCCCTGCGGCGGGCGGACCCCGAAGCCGAGCTCGGCCAGGCCCGCGGTGAACAGGTCTCGCTGGGCCTTGAGCTCGTCGCGCAGGGCGGCGAAGTACTCGTCGGGCAGCATCAGGGCCTCGGCGATCGCGTACTGGAACGGGCCGCCGCTGACGAACGTGAGGAACTGCTTGGCCGTCTTGACCGCGCTGACCAGCTCGGGCGTGGCCTTGACCCAGCCGATCTTCCAGCCGGTGAACGAGAACGTCTTGCCTGCCGAGCTGATCGACACCGTGCGCTCGCGCATGCCGGGGAACGACACGATCGGCACGTGCTCGCCCTCGAAGACCAGGTGCTCGTAGACCTCGTCGGTGACCACGAGCAGGTCGCGCTCGACGGCCAGCGCCGCGATCGCGGCCAGCTCGTCCCGGGTGAAGACGGTGCCGGTGGGGTTATGCGGGGTATTGAGCAGGATGAGCCTGGTGCGGTTGGTGATCACCCGGGCCAGCTGGTCCAGGTCGGGGCGGAAGCCCGGCGGGCGCAGCGTGACCGGGACGCGTACGCCTCCGGCCATGGCGATGTTGGCCGCGTAAGAATCGTAGTAGGGCTCGAACGCGACGACCTCGTCGCCCGGCTCGACCAGGGCCAAGATGGCGGCGGCGACCGCCTCGGTGGCGCCCGCGGTGACGAGGATCTCCTCGGCCGGGTCGAAGGCCAGGCCGTAGAAGCGCTGGGCGTGCGCGCTGATGGCCTGGCGGAGTTCGGTGACGCCGGGGCCGGGCGGGTACTGGTTGCCGCGGCCTTGGAGTATGGCGTCGGCGGCGGCGCGGGCGATCCGGGCCGGGCCGTCGCGGTCGGGGAAGCCCTGGCCCAGGTTGATCGAGCCGGTCGCCACCGCGCGGGCGGACATCTCGGCGAAGATCGTGGTGCCCAGGCCCTCCAGGCGGCGGTTCAGCAGTGGTCTGCTCACCTTGCTAATGATGCCGTGCTGGCTAGGCTGTGCTGGCCATGGGGCACGGTCCCTGGCCCCCCTCGCAGCTACGCTGGAGAACATGCGAGTCGCGTTGTGCCAGATCCCGGTCAGCTCACGGCCTGAAGTAAACTACGAGCGGGTCGCGGCGGCCCTGGCCGAAGCCGCCGACCGGGGCGCCGACCTGGCGGTATTCCCCGAGGCGACGCAGATCAGGTTCGGCGAGGATCTGCGGGCGGCGGCCGAGCCCCTGGACGGGCCGTTCTGCGCCGGGCTGGCCGCCGTGGCCAAGGACACCGGAGTCGCGCTGGTGGCCGGGGTGTTCGAGCCCGCACCTGAGGGCCGGGTGTACAACACCGCCGTGGCCTACGACGGGGCCGGGGAGCTGGTGGCCTCGTACCGCAAGCTGCACCTGTTCGACGCGTTCGGGCACCGCGAGTCGGATCAGGTCGCGCCGGGGTCGGCCCCGGTCCTGGTCACGCTGGCCGGGATGCGCATCGGGCTGGAGATCTGTTACGACGTGCGGTTCGGTGAGCTGTCACGGGCGCTGGCCGTGGCCGGCGCTGATTTGCTGGTGCTGCCCGCCGCGTGGGCGGCGGGGCTGTTCAAGGAGGAGCACTGGGTCACCCTGGTCCGGGCGCGGGCCATCGAGAACACCGTGTGGGTGGCCGCGGTCGGGCAGGTGCCCGATCCCGGCGAACGGCCCACCCGGGCCGCGACCGGGATCGGCCGCAGCATGCTGGTCGATCCGCTGGGAGTGGTCAGGATCGACCTCGGTCCGGCCCCGGGGGTGGCGGTCGCGGAGGTCGACGAGGGCCTGATCGGCACCGTGCGGGCCAGCGTGCCGAGCCTGGCCAACCGGAGGGAAGACGTGTTCGGCGCGCCGATCTCCGTCCCGGGCTAGCCATCCCTGGCGGCCGAGTTCCGGCGGCCGGGTTCCGGCGGCTGGGCCGGGCGCCGTTACGGGCCCGGCGCGGTTACCGGAGGGGCGACTGCCAGAAGACGGGCTGCTCGCCGGCCGGGGAGGCGGTGAAGCCGACGCCGGTCAGCGTGCTGGCCGAGGCGGTGAGGGCGGTGATGGCCTGGATGCCGGGTCCGGCCAGGCCCTGCCCGGCGGGCGCGACCGCCTTCCAGGCCGACCCGTCCGCCGAGGTCCACACCACCACGTCCTGATGGCCCGGCGTGCTGCCGAACGTCCCGGCTGCCACGAACCCCCGGCCGGTCGCGGCCAGCGCGGTGACGAAGGCGCGGCCCGAAGGAACCGGCAGCGCGGATTCGGCCCAGCTGGCGCCGCCGTCGGGCGAGCTCGCCGCGAACGGCACCTGCTGTCCGGTCGTGGTGAGCGCGGTGCCCACGGCGGCCACGGTGCGGCCGTCGCTCGCGACCTGCTGCAGCACGGCCCGGGTGGCGCCGACGGGAAGCGGCAGCCTCACCTGGTTCCAGTTCCGGCCGTCCGGCGAGGTCCAGGCGGCGCCCTGATCGCCGGCGGCGCCTACCGCGACGAAACCGCGCTGACCAGGCGTGACGGCCATCATCTGGGTGGCGCCCTGGCTGGTGCCCTGGCTGGCGTTCAGCGTGCCCGCCCGCTGCCAGCCGGCCAGGCCCGCGGACCACCAGGCCGCCGCGGTCATGCGGCCCGAGATGGCCTGGTAGCCGACGATGACGTAGCCGCCGGGCCCGGCGGCGGCCTGCTCGGTGAACAGGCCGGGCTCGCTGAAGGCGGCCTCGCCGTCGGCGGCTTGCCAGACGATGCCGTCCGCGGAGCCGACCACTACCGGATGCTGAGCGGCGACGGCGGTCACGCTGCCCACGGCGAGCCATCCGGCGGGGCCGAACGTGACGCTGGTCAGCTGCTGGATCCCCGGCCGGCTCAGCGCCGCCGGAGGCTGGCCGACGGCGCGCGTCCACGAGCTGCCGCCGTCGGTGGAGGTCCAGGCGGCGGGGTAGCCGTTGGCGCTGCCCACCGCGACCTGCCTGCCGTTCGCAACCGCGATGTCGTTGACGGCCAGCTGGGGATCGGCGGCGCCGGGGATCGCCGCCACGTCCACGTGCTGCGGAGCGAACTGGGGGCTCAGCACGGTGATGACCGGCTGGCGGCTGTCCGGGTCGCCGGTGGTCGTTCCCGCCGCAACCACGACCCCGCCCGCAGCCACGGCCACGCCCGTGGTGTCCTGCGATGCGGTGCTGCCGATGGCCGGGACCGCCCGCCACGAGGCACCGTCGGCGGAGGAGAAGGCGGCCAGGATCCGGCCCGCGTGCCCGGTGACGGCGGCGCCGTCGGGTCCGCCGACCGCCATGTCGGCGACGAAGCCGGCCGGCGTGCCGAGAGTGGCCGCGAACGTCCAGGCCGTGCCGTCCGGGGAGCGGTAGACGTCCACGGCGGGCCTGCCCCCCGCCGTGGCCGCCCTGACCAGTACGAACCCGTCACTGGTGGCGGCCTCCCCGCTGATCTGGGCCCGCGCGCCGTGCCCGGCCGGTTCAGCGCCGCCGGGAGGCACGGCCAGGGCCCAGGTGGTGCCGCCGTCATCGCTCAGCCAGGCGGCGCTGGTCCTGGCGGTCATCGCCTGACCGCGGGGGCCGGTCGTCTCGGTCACGGCCACGTCGCCCGTGATCAGGATCCGGCTCCGGTAGGCGGCCGCGTACCTGATATCCAGGACGCGATACCTGATGCCGCGGGCGCGGCCCGCCGGGAGGCGGAGCTGGCTGGCGCCCAGCCGCTGCCAGGTGATCCCGTTGGCCGACCGGAACACCACCGGGCTGCCCTTGGCCTGGTCGCCGCCGGGCGCGTTCGTGCCGGCGGCGATAAAGCCGGCCGCGGTCCGCTTCAGCACGTCGATCTGGTCACCGGGCCGCAACGGCAGCCCCGTAGTGGAGGACAGCGTCCAGGTCTGGCCGTCGATGCTGGTCCAGATCGACCCGGCGCCGAGGGCGACCCAGGCACCGCCGCCACCCGCCACGAGGCTCGCCGCGTAGCCGGGGGGCGGAGGGCCGCCGCCCGGGGCGCGCACCGATCCCATGGCCCAGGAACGCCCGTCGTTCAGTGACACGAAGAACTGAGCTCGCGCGATGCGCGCGCCGACCTGCGAACCCACGGCCACGATCTCCGAGCCGTCGCTGGTCACCCGGCCGAGTGTCTGGCTGATGCCGCGGCTGCTGGCCGCCGCGGTGAACTGGTTGCCGGCCAGGGTGGCGGGCGGGAAGCCGAGCGAGGACGGCGGCGGGGCCGGACCGGAGTGATCGCTGTTGGCGTCCGCGATCACGACGACGGCGATGCCGAAGATGATCATGGTCATGATCGGGATCGCTACCCGCACCCCCAGGCCGCGGAAGTGCAGTGCAGACCGGAACTCGCTGAACCAGTTGCGCTTGACGGGCTCGGGCACGAACGAGCGGAGCAGCCGCGTCCACTCCCGGCGTGCCCCGGCCCGGGGGCCGGCGGGGCCCGGCCGAGGAGGCCCCGGAGGCAGGACCCGGATCGGGCGGGTCTGGGTGGACGCCGAGGACGCAGGCGGTGAGTACTCGCCCGCGAACACGTCGTCGTCATCCCGCCAGCCGGGTTCCCGGCCGTACGGCGCCAGCCGGAAGGGGTCGGTGGCCCGGGCGTGCCGGTCGAACTCGAAGCCGGGTATGACCGACTCGTCCCGGCGCCTATCTGAGGGCGGCAGGGACGGCGGCCCGCTCACCGTGGGCGTATACCTAGGCGGCCGCGGCCCGGCTCTGGCGTCGCCCGGCGCGGCTGACAGAGGCTCACTCCTGGCCGGACGCACCGGAGGGCCAGGCGGCCGCCGGCCCTCGAATTCGTTGCCGGGGAAGGCGGAAGGTTTGTCGTCCCGCGGCGGGGGTGATCCGGGACCGGCGGACGGACGCCGGCGACCCGACGGACCCCGAGGGCCCCACGCGCCGCCCGCCCCAGGATGGCCTGCCGAATCCCTTGTCACCTTTGCCTTTTGCCTTGCCGTCACGAGGGTGCGCAGATGGGCGGAATAAGCCCGGACAGGGGCGATAAGCCCATTCCCGCCGATGCTACCGGCCGGCGCCCGGCCTTGCCGGGACTTCCGCGCACGCCGGAGCCGGGACTGCCGCCTGGCTCGGGCCAGGCTCGCACCGAGGCACGCCCGCCAGGCTCCACGGACCGTCCTTGACGCCGCGCGGGTAGCCTGATAGGTGAACATCACGCTATGGATTCACATCTTCGGAAGAGGGTTCCTGGGGACGATGTCCGCCATGTCTTCTGGGTCATCGCAGGGTGACGCCGAGGTCCGCGAGGCCGGAGGAGCACCCGAGGCCGAGCCAGCACAGCAGCCAGCCGACACACCGCGCCAGGCGGGAGGATCGGACGCGGTTCCCGGCCGTTCCGACTTCGGCGCCAACGAATGGCTCGTGGAAGAGCTGTATCAGCGGTACCTGGCCGACCCGGCTTCGGTAGACCGGGCCTGGTGGAGCTTCTTCGCCGACTACCAGCCCGCGCTCCCGAACGGGACCGGCCCCCAGCCGGTCATCACCGCCCCGTCCCGGCCGGACCAGGCGGCCAGCCCTCCCCAGACGCAGGTCACCCAGGAATCCCAGAAGCCTCAGACTACTCAAGCGCCCGATGCGCCCCAACGTGCCCAGGAGCCGCGAGACGCCCGGAAATCTCAGGATTCTCAGGCGCCGGCGGGGACCCAGGCCGCCGCCCCCCAGACCGCCCCGGAACCGCAGGCCGCGCCGGGCCCGCAAGCCGCCCCGGGAACTCAGGCTGCGCCAGGCCCGCAGGTCGCCCCGGGACCGCAGGCCGCGCCCCGCCCGCCGACGACGCCGGGACCGCAGGCCGCGCCGGGACCGGAGGCCGCGCCTGGATCAGCGCCGTCTTCTCCCCCGAGCCCACCCGGGCAGGCCGAGGCGAGCCCAGCAGGGCAGGCCGAGGTCAGCCCAGCAGGGCAGGCCGAGGTCAGCCCAGCAGGGCAGGCCGAGGTCAGCAGGCTGCGCGGCGCCGCGGCCCGCACCGTCACCAACATGACAGCCAGCCTGTCCGTGCCCACGGCTACCAGCGTCCGTTCGGTACCGGCGAAGCTGCTCGTCGACAACAGGATCGTGATCAACAACCACCTCCGGCGCGGCCGGGGCGGCAAGGTCTCGTTCACGCACCTGATCGGGTACGCGGTGGTCCAGGCGCTCATGGCCCAGCCGGAGATGAACGACGCCTACACCGAGGAGGGCGGCAAGCCCGCCATCGCCCGGCCCGAGCACGTCAACCTGGGCCTGGCCATCGACGTCGAGTCGCCTGACGGGTCCCGCCAGCTCCTGGTGCCGAACATCAAGTCGGCCGAGGAGATGGACTTCCGCCTGTTCTGGAACTCCTACGAGGACATCGTGCGGCGGGCGCGGATGGGCAAGCTCACCGTGGCCGACTTCCAGGGCACCACCGCGACCATCACCAACCCGGGCACGATCGGCACCGAACACTCGGTGCCGCGGCTGGTGACCGGGCAGGGCTGCATCGTCGGCGTCGGCGCGATGGAGTATCCGGCCGCTTACCAGGGCGCGTCCGAGGAAACCCTGGCCCGGCTGGCGATCAGCAAGTCGGTCACGCTCACCTCGACCTATGACCACCGGATCATCCAGGGCGCCCAGTCCGGGGAGTTCTTGAAGAAGATCCACGAACTGCTGCTGGGCGAGGACGCCTTCTACGACCAGATCTTCGCCGCGTTGCGCATCCCGTACGAGCCGGTCCGCTGGGTCAGGGACTTCCCGTACGGCCACGAGGACGACGTGGCCAGGTCGTCCCGGGTACAGGAGCTGATCCACGCCTACCGGGTGCGCGGTCACCTGATGGCCGACACCAACCCGCTCGAGGTGACCCAGCGCAAGCACCCCGACCTGGACATTAACCTGCACGGGCTGACCCTGTGGGACCTGGAGCGCGAGTTCCCCACCGGCGGTTTCGGCGGGAAGCCGCGGATGAAGCTGCGGGACATCCTGGGCGTGCTGCGCGACTCGTACTGCCGCACCGTCGGCACCGAGTACATGCACATCCAGGACCCCGAGGAACGCCGCTGGCTGCAGGCGCGTATCGAGGTACCGCATGCGCGGGCCGAGCACGACGAGCAGATCCGCATCCTGTCCCGGCTCAACGTGGCCGAGGCGTTCGAGATGTTCCTGCAGACCAAGTTCGTCGGCCAGCGCCGGTTCTCCCTCGAGGGCGCCGAATCGCTCATCCCGCTGCTGGACGCGGTGCTCACCGAGGCGGCCGACGCGGACCTGGACGAGGCCGTCATCGGCATGGCACACCGCGGCCGGCTGAACGTCCTGGCCAACATCGTCGGCAAGTCCTACGCGCAGATCTTCAAGGAGTTCGAGGGCAACCTGGACCCGCGCAGCGCGCAGGGCTCCGGCGACGTCAAGTATCACCTCGGGGCGGACGGGACCTTCCGCGCCCCTGACGGCCGGTCGATCACGACCTCGCTGGTGGCCAACCCCAGCCATCTGGAGGCGGTCGACCCGGTGCTCGAGGGCGTGGTCCGGGCCAAGCAGGACGTCATCGACAAGGGCGAGCCCGGCTTCACCGTGCTGCCCGTGCTCATCCACGGCGACGCCGCGTTCGCGGGGCAGGGCGTGGTGGCCGAGACGCTCAACCTGTCGCTGCTGCGCGGGTACCGCAACGGCGGCACCGTGCACATCATCGTGAACAACCAGGTGGGCTTCACCACCGCCCCGCAGTACTCGCGGTCCAGCGTGTATGCCACCGACGTGGCCCGGATGATCCAGGCGCCGATCTTCCACGTCAACGGGGACGACCCCGAGGCGGTCGTGCGCGTCGCGCGGCTGGCCTTCGCCTACCGGCAGGCGTTCAAGAAGGACGTCGTTGTCGACATGATCTGCTACCGCAAGCGGGGGCACAACGAGACCGACAACCCGTCGTTCACCCAGCCGCTCATGTACGACCTGGTCGAGGCGAAGCGGTCCACCCGCAAGGTGTACACCGAGTCGCTGATCGCCCGCGGCGACATCACCATGGAGGAGGCCGAGGCGGCGCTGCGCGACTACCAGCAGCAGCTCGAGCGCGCCTTCACCGAGACCAGGGAAGCCGCCGAACGGCCGGCCGAGCCGGGCACCGTGATGCGGCCCGAGCCGGAAGACCGCCCGGTCGACCACGAGGCGGTGCCCACCGCGGTGTCCGCCGAGACGGTCAAGCGGATCATCGACACCCAGGTCAACCTGCCTGCCGCATTCACCGTCCACCCGCGGCTCAAGCCGCTGCTTGACCGCCGCGCCGCGATGGCCGAGGAGGACGCGATCGACTGGGCGACCGGCGAGCTGCTGGCGTTGGGCTCGCTGGTCATCGACGGGCATCCGGTGCGGCTCGTCGGCCAGGACTCCAGGCGCGGGACGTTCGGCCAGCGGCACGCGGTGCTGGTGGACCGGCACACCGGCGCGGAGTACACGCCGCTGAAGCAGCTCGACTCCGGGCCCGCCAAGTTCTTCATGCACGACTCCCTGCTGTCGGAATACGCGGCGATGGGCTTCGAGTACGGCTATTCGGTGGCCCGCCCGGAGGCCCTGGTCTGCTGGGAGGCCCAGTTCGGCGACTTCGTCAACGGCGCGCAGATCATCATCGACGAGTTCATCAGCTCCGGCGAGCAGAAGTGGGGCCAGCGCTCGGGCGTCGTGCTGCTGCTGCCGCACGGCTACGACGGCCAGGGCCCGGACCACTCCTCGGCGCGGGTCGAGCGGTTCCTGTCGCTGTGCGCGCAGGACAACATGACGGTGGCCATGCCGACCACGCCCGGCAACTACTTCCACCTGCTGCGCTGGCAGGGACTGTCCGACCGGCGCAAGCCGCTCGTGGTGTTCACCCCGAAGTCCCTGCTGCGGCTGAAGGCGGCCGCCTCCCCGGTGTCTGAGTTCACCTCCGGATCGTTCAGGGCGCTTGTCGGTGACGCGCAGGGCCAGGATGCGGGTATTCGCCGCGTCGTGCTGTGTGCCGGCAAGGTGTACTACGACCTGGCCGCACGGCGTCATCAACTGGGCCAGCAGACGGGCGCGGCCGACGTCGCGATCGTGCGGGTCGAGCGGCTGTACCCGCTGCCGGTCTCGGAGCTGTGCGCCGAGCTGGCCCGGTATCCCGCCCTAGAGTCGGTGACCTGGGTCCAGGAGGAGCCCGCCAACCAGGGCGCGTGGCCGACCATGGCCCTCAAGCTGCCGGCGCACCTGGGCCGCGAGGTCGGCGTGGTGTCCCTGCCCGCGAGTTCCGCGCCCGCGACAGGCTCGGCGGCCCAGCACGCCGCGACCCACAAGCAGATCATCGAGACCGCGATCGGTTAGGACCGGGAATGTACTTCACTGACCGCGGCATCGAGGAGCTGGCGGACCGGCGCGGTGATGAGCAGGTCACCGTGGCCTGGCTGGCCGAGCGGCTCCGCGACTTCGTGGACCTCAACCCCGGCTTCGAGACCGCGGTCGACCGGCTGGCCACCTGGCTGGCCCGCCTGGACGATGAGGAAGACCTTTAAGACCTCTGTCCGAACGGCCCGGTGTGCGTGCTGGCCGGAACGCAGCCGCGCCGGGGGGCTGGGGTGCCAACCACGTCGTTGTGACAACACCGTGGTCTGGTGTACGTGGTTGTGACAACCACGTTGCTGGGCGCAGGCTAGGCGGGAGACTCCCGTCGACCCGGTGAACTGCGGTGGTCACCGCGCCAGCTGTGCGTTGACTGTTTCGTTACCTGCGGGTAGTGCCCGCGAGACCGGAATCTGGCAGGCTTTCCGTGCTAGGACGGCCTGATTTGGACAAACTTGTTGCCGAACAACTGCGGTCAGCGGCGATGATCCTTGTCGTCAACGCTGGTGCGCTCGGTCGGGTCGGTGAAACGTCGGAAGGTCGAGGCCGGTATCCATGCCAACCAGAGCCCGGCGATGGGCTTCGCCAACCAGATGCTGACAGAGATAGCCGGAGTTGGACAGGTCGGCGGCGGACTGCTCGGCTCTGGGCCAGGGTGGGGGAATCATCAGCCGAGGTACCTGTGGCGACGTTCGCCCGGCCCGGGATCCTGGCCGGAATCGACTCCAGGTGCGCTCCGGCCGCCGTAAGGACTTTTCGCCAAACTGACCACCTCTCGGCTGCCGCGTGGCCAGGAGCCCGAACCGGGCCGGTCAGTGCGCTCCGCGG
This sequence comes from uncultured Actinomycetota bacterium, assembly GCA_963808615.1. Taxonomy (GTDB): domain Bacteria; phylum Actinomycetota; class Actinomycetes; order Streptosporangiales; family Streptosporangiaceae; genus Palsa-504. The sequence continues at coordinate 671,951 of CAWEGV010000011.1, read as the reverse complement.
CAGCCGGACAACCTCAAACAATGGAGGAAGAACATGAGACGGACAACTGCAATCACTGCCCTTACCGCAATCGCCGTGGCGGCGGCCGGCTGCAGTAGCAGCAGTACCACCAGTACCGGCACCACCAGCAGCGCAGCCGCCGGCGGGACGGTCGACATCTACTCGAGCCTGCCGATGCAGGGGGCCTCGAACGCGCAGACCATCCCGCTGGTCAACGGGATCAAGCTCGCACTCTCTCAGGCCGGCGGCAAGGCCGGCCAGTGGACGGTGAACTACCAGGTGCTCGACGACTCAACCGCCGCGGCCGGTAAGTGGGACCCGGGCCAGACGGCGGCGAACGCGCGCAAGGTGGCCTCGGACCCGAAGGCCGTCTTCTACATCGGCGAGTTCAACTCCGGGGCCAGCGAGGTGTCGATCCCGATCCTCAACGAGGCAGGCATACCGCAGGTGAGCCCGGCCAACACCTACGTCGGCCTGACCACCAACCTGCCGGGCAGCGCCCCCGGTGAGCCGCAGAAGTACTACCCGACCGGGAAGCGGACCTACCTGCGGATCGTGCCGATCGACTCGATCCAGGCCGCCGCGGACCTGATCGCGATGAAGAACGCGGGCTGCACCAAGGTGGCCGTGGCCAACGACAAGGAGGCTTACGGAGCCGGCCTGGCCACCCTGCTCGAGCTGGAGAAGGGCTACTACGGGGTCACGATCGTCAGCAACACCGGCATCGACCCGACCGCGCCCAACTTCCGCTCCTACGCCTCGACGGTCTCCGGCCAGGGAGCCGACTGCTTCTTCTTCGCCGGCATCACCGCCAACGGCGCCGTCCAGATCGTCAAGGACGTCCACTCGGCGATCCCCACCGCCAAGGTCTTCGGCGGTGACGGGGTGTGCACGAGCACCTGGACCAACGCGTCGCAGGGCGGCGTTCCGGCCGCGATCGACCCGCTGATCCAGTGCACGGTCGCGACGCAGGACCTGTCCGCGTATCCGGGCGGCAAGGCGTTCCTGGCCGCGTACCAGGCCAAGTACGGCGTTTCCAGCCCCGACCCGTACGCGATCTACGGCTACGCGGAGATGCAGCTCGCACTCAACACGATCAAGAACCTCGGCGCGCAGGGCAATAGCAAGTCCGCCATATTGGCAGCCCTGTTCGCGGACAAGTCGATTCAGTCGGTGCTGGGCACCTACGGGTTCAACGCCAACGGCGACACGACGCTGAAGTCCTACGGCCTGTACAAGGTCGGATCCAACGGCGACCCCGTCTTCTTCCAGACGGTCACGCCTACGAAGACGGTCAGCTAGAGGCCAGAATGGGGTGGTGGGGAGCTGATCGCTCCCCACCACCCCGGTGAGGTGCCGTCCGCACGCCGCTCGATACGCCGCTCGGAGCCATGGAAACCACCACTGTTTCTCCGCCAAGCCTGCCCACGGCGCCGGCACACCCGCTGGCGGCGGTTCGCCGCTACGCCGGCCAGTGGGGCCTGATCGCGGCGCTCGCGGCGCTGCCGGTCTACTACGGCGTCCACGATCTGGTGTACGGCTACCAGGTCACTGTTGCTGGCCACACGGTGGTCTACCATGACCTGTCGAACCTGGGCTACGACTTCGCCCAGGGCCTGTCCAACGGCGCGATCTGGGCGTTGATCGCGATCGGGTACACGCTGGTCTACGGAATCATCGAGCTGATCAACTTCGCGCACGGCGACGTGTTCATGATCGGCTCCTTCACCGCCGTGGGCCTGTGGAGCGTGTTCGGGCTGACCCCCGGCGAGGGCGCCGCCGCGCTGACCGGATTCCTGCTGCTGACGCTGATCATCACGATGCTCGTGACGGGGTCGCTGAACGTCCTGATCGAGCGGGTCGCCTACCGGCCGCTGCGCAACGCGCCCAAGCTCGCGCCGCTGATCACGGCGGTCGGCTTCTCGTTCATCCTGCAAAACGTCGGCCTGCTCTGGCGCGGGGGCACCCCGCAGAGCGTGCCCGACCTGATCGGCGTGCAGCAGACCGTGTTCACCATCGGCGGCGTGGCGATCCAGCGCGGCTACATCCTCGTGTTCGCGGTGATGATCCCCCTGGTGTTCGCGCTGAGCTGGTTCATCAACTCCACTCGCGCGGGGCGGGCCATGCGGGCCACCGCCCAGGACCCGGAGGCCGCCCGGCTGATGGGCATCAACGTCAACGCCACCATCTCGCTGACGTTCCTGCTCGGCGGCATGCTGGCCGGCGCGGCGGGCCTGGTGTACGCGCTGTACGAGACCAACGTCTGGTTCTTCCAGGGCTTCAAGGCCGGCCTGATCGCGTTCACGGCCGCGGTGATGGGCGGCATCGGCAACGTCCGCGGCGCCGTGCTCGGCGGGCTCATCATCGGCGTCATCCAGGCGCTGTCCGATGCGCGGCTGGGCCCGCAATGGACCGAGGCGGTGGTGTTCGGCTACCTGATCGTGATCATGGTCCTTCGCCCGCGCGGGCTGCTCGGCGAGGAGACGAGGGAGGCCGGATGAGCGGATTCCTCGGGCGGCTGCGGGAGCGTCGGGCTGCCGCGGTGGCGCGGCTCCCTCGCTGGTGGAATCGCGCGCTGGCGGGAACGCTCATCGTTTTCGGGATCGTGCTGCCGTTCTTCTTCCCGGCGGACAGCGGCTTCATGAACGGGACGATCATCGCCGTGGCCTACGCGGTGATGTCGCTCGGCCTGAACATCGTGGTGGGATTTGCCGGGCTGCTCGATCTGGGGTACGTGGCCTTCTACGCGCTCGGCGCGTACTCGCTGGGGTGGTTCGGTTCCGATTTCTTCTTCAAGCTGCGCGTCCACGTGCTGGTCTCGCCGGTCGAGAGCACGTTGCAGGGCGTTCACCTCAATATCGTGCTGATCCTGATCGGCGCCGCGGCCATCTGCGCGGCGGCGGGGATGCTGATCGGCCTGCCGACGCTGCGCCTGCGCGGCGACTACATCGCGATCGTCACGCTCGCGTTCGGCGAGATCATCGGCGTGGTTGCCGTCAACGGCCAGAGCGTCCCCGTCGGCGGCGGCATGACGCTGACCGCCGGCAACCTCGGCATCAGCGCCGTCGATGCGCCGTACTTCCCGGGCATCGGAGAGTTCAGCCTGCTGAACCTGAGGCCGTGGTACTGGCTGATTTTCGCGATCCTGCTCCTCGTCCTGTTCGTCAACCTGCGGCTGCGCGACTCACGGCTGGGCCGGGCCTGGATCGCGTTGCGCGAGGACGAGGTCGCGGCGGTGTCGATGGGAATACCGCTGGTGAAGACGAAGCTGCTCGCCTACTCGGTCGGCGCCGCGTTCGGCGGCATGGCGGGCGCGTTCTTCGGCACCTACTACACCGAGGTCAACGCAGGCCAGTTCGCGTTCGGGTTCTCGATCTTCATCCTCGCGATGGTGATCATCGGCGGGCTCGGCTCGATCTGGGGAGCGCTCGTCGGAGGGCTGGCCCTCGGCTACATCAACAACTACCTGATTCCTGACGTGCTGAACAACCTGCCCAGCCATTTCGGGCTGCACTTCCAGCTGACCCAGGTGGAGTTCGGGATCTTCGGGTTCCTGCTGGTGATCATGATGCTGCTGCGGCCGCAGGGCCTGATCCCGGAACGGCGGCACCGGCTCGAGCTCACGGCCCAGATCGCGGCGGAGGACGCGCAGCTCGCGGAGGCGCAGGCCGGCGAGGTCACCGTGATCCTGCCGCCCGGCGAGGGTGCGGCATGAGCGCGGCGGAGGGCCCGGCTCCGCCCGCTGGCCCCGCTCTGCTTGCTCCGGCCGTGCTGCGCGCGGAGCGCGTCACGAAGGAGTTCGGAGGGCTGCGTGCCGTCGAGGACGTCTCGGTCGACCTTCCTGAGCACTCGATCGTCTCGCTGATCGGGCCGAACGGCGCCGGGAAGACGACCCTGTTCAACATGCTGACCGGGCTGTACCGGCCCACCCAGGGCAGGATTGTGCTCGGCGACCGGGACATCACGCGGTCCCGGCCGGATGTGATCACCGGGTACGGTGTCGCGCGCACCTTCCAGAACATCCGCCTGTTCGGCGCGATGACCGCCGTCGAGAACGTGATGATCGGACATCACGCCCGGATGAAGGCGGGACTGTTCGGGTCGATCTTCCGTCCGCCCTGGGTCCGCCGCGAGGAGCGGGAAACCCAGGAACGGGCCCGCGATCTGCTCGCGTACGTCGGACTGCCCCAGACCGTGTTCGACCGGCTCGCCGCGCAGCTGCCGTACGGCGACCAGCGGCGGGTGGAACTGGCGCGGGCGCTGGCGGCCGAGCCGACCGTGCTGCTGCTCGACGAGCCGACCGCCGGCATGAACCCCCGCGAGTCGGCGGCGCTGACGGCCTTCATGCGCAAGCTGCGCGACGAGAAGAAGCTGACCATCCTGCTGATCGAGCACGACATGAAGGTCGTGATGGGGGTCTCCGAACGCGTCACGGTGCTCGACCACGGCAAGAAGATCGCCGAGGGACAGCCGGCCGAGGTCCGGACGGACCCGAGGGTCATCGAGGCTTATCTCGGAAAGCAGGACTGATGCCACTACTCGAGGTCCGCGACATCCGTACCCGCTACGGGGCGATCGAGGCGCTGAAAGGCATCTCGCTGACGGTGGACGAAGGCGAGGTGGTGACGCTGATCGGCTCGAACGGGGCCGGGAAGACGACCACCCTGCGGTCGATCTCGGGCCTCACCCCCGCCTTCGCCGGGACGATCACGTTCGGCGGAGAGGACATCACGCGCGTGCCCGCGCACGAGATCGTCAGCCGCGGAATCGCCCTCGCCCCCGAGGGCCGCCACTGCTTCGCCCGGATGACCGTGCACGAGAACCTGGAGCTGGGCGCCCACCGGCGGCGCGGTCCCGAGGTGGCCGAAGACTTCAGCCAGGTCTACGAACTGTTTCCCCTGCTCAAGGAGCGCGATCGGCAGAAAGCCGGCACCATGTCCGGGGGCGAGCAGCAGATGCTCGCGATCGGGCGCGCCCTGATGGCCCGGCCGAAGCTGCTGATGCTCGACGAGCCGTCGCTTGGCATCGCCCCCAACCTGGTGCAGCGGATCTACCAGACCATTGGCGAGATCAACAGCTCCGGGGTGGCCATCTTGCTGGTTGAGCAGAACGCCAATTACGCGCTCGACGCCGCCTCCCGTGGCTACGTGCTCGAGACCGGGCGGGTTGCCCTGGCCAACGACTCGGCGAGCCTGCGCGATGACCCCGAGGTCCAGAATGCTTATCTGGGCACATGACTAAATACGGAGAGTGATAGGCATCGGAACCATTGGCCCCAAGGCGCTGTACCTGCTGTTCGCGTGGCTCATCTCGGCGGCCGCCGCGGCGTGGCTGGCGGACCGCAAGGGCTACGGCGAGCGGGTAGGGCTGACGCTGGGCCTACTGCTGTCAGTGGTGGGCCTGCTGGTCATGTTGGTCCTGCCCGGACGCCCCGGCTCGAAGTGGTCGGTCCAGGGCTGGCGGCCGCGACGGCGGCACCCGCTCTAGGGAGCTGACCACACCCCTACCAGTGCGGATGGTTGGGGCAGGCGTGGACTCATCAATGCCAGCAGGCAGCGCTGCTATCCGTCCAAGGCGACAACGTGGTCCGCTTCGCGGATCACGGCGGGGTCGTGCGTGGCGCAGATAACAGTCTGCCCGTCCTGGTGAGCGGCGGCCGCTAGCAGGGCCGCGATGGCCCGGGCGTTGGTCTCGTCCTGCCTAGAGGTCGGCTCGTCGACGAGCAGCAGCCCCCGGGCGCTCGCGAGCGCCCGGGCTAGCGCCAGGCGCTGGGCTTCTCCGGCCGAGAGCCGGTGGACACGCTGGCGGGCTCGGTCGGCGAGCCCGGCCAGGGTCAGCGCCTTGGCTGCGCGCTCGGCGGCGGCGTCCGCGTCCCAGCCGCGTATCCGCAGTATGAGCACGGTGTTCTCGGCGGCGCTCAGGAACTCGATCGGCGCGGGCTCCTGCGAAAGGTATCCGATCCGCTGTCGGCGCAGGCTCGCGAGCTGCTCACCGTTGAGGTCGCCCAGGTGCTGCCCGTCGAGCATGACCTGGCCCGAACTTGCGCGGTCGAGCCCGGCCACGACCTTCAGCAGCGTCGTCTTCCCCGCGCCCGAGCGACCCGTGATGACGGTCATCCGGCCGAGCGCGAACTCATGGGTGAGGCCGCCAAGCACGTGGCGCCGGCTTTGCCCGCGGGTATAGGTGCGCTCCACGGAACGAAGCTCGACCCGGACGGGGGCCCAGCGTTCTGGCGGCGGCGGGGCTTTGGCCGCTGCCGGTGTGGTCGGGCCTGAATCGGGGGACGCCCGCGTCACGATCACCCCGTGCGGGGTCGACTGCACATGAGCGCGGCGCCCTATACCGGCCTGAGTGAGCAGATCGGGGGGAAGCTGTAGCCAGCCGCGGTCGATCACGAGCGCCTCCTCTCCGCCGCGCCGGTCGCCGATGATCCGCCCGTCCCGGATCCGGAGCGTGCGGTCGGCGAGCTCGGCCGTGGCCGGATCGTGGGTCACCAGGATGACGCTCGTGTTGCTGGTGCGGGCAAGCTCGACGATCAGCGCGCGGATGGCGTCGGCGCTGGGGTCGTCGAGCTCGCCGGTCGGTTCATCGGCGAGCAGCAGAGCCGGCCGGTGGGCCAGGGCTGCACACAGCGCAAACCGCTGGCGCTCGCCACCGGACAGTTCCCGCGGCAGGGCGTCGGCCCGGTCGGCCAACGCCGTGGCCTCGAACAGTTCAGCGACTCGAATGCGACGCGGCCGGCTCGACATTCCCCGCAGCGCGAGCGGCAGCGCCACGGCGTCACGCATACGAAGATCCGGACTCAGCGCCGTCTCGGTGTGCTGCCCGAGGAACCCCATCAGCTCGTGACGGAGCCGCGACCTAGAGCGCGCTGGCATCCGTCCGATATCGCGATCCAGCACGCGGACGACCCCGGCCGATGGCGGCTGGATCCCGGCGACTACGCGCAGGAGCGTGCTCTTCCCGGCACCGCTCGGACCAAGCACGCACAGTACCTCGCCGCGGGCCAACTCGAGGTTCGTCCCCTGGAGCGCCGCAGCGTCCCCCTCATTCGTGCGGTGAACGCAGAACACATCGCGCAGTTCGACGACCGCCCCGCTCATCGAACGACGCTTCCCCGGGGCGCGCCGGCGTTTTCCGTCATGGACGCCGACGGCAGCCGGTCCGCTCGCCTGCTGCCAATGAGGGCCCGGGTCGCCAGAGCGCCCGCGAGCGCAAGCACCGCGAGCATGCCGGCGCCCCAGGCGGCCAGAGCCGCCCACGGCACTACCGTCACCACCGGCGGGCGGGGGTCGGCGACGGTACCCGCGGCGCGAACGCTCGCCACAGCCAGCCGCGTCAGCAGCATTGCGATCCCCAGGCCGGCCACCACCCCCAGCATGCTCGCGAAGGCGAGCCGGACTCGCAGCTCGGCCCGAAGCCCGCGTGGGCCGACGCCTTGTTCTTTGAGGTCTGACTCGGACCGCTCGTCGCGGGCTCCGCCGAGCAGCGCCGTCAGCAACCCGACAACCGCCAACACCACGGATAGCGCCGTCGCCGCGATCAGCGTTCCGAGTACCCCGCGCGCAACCGGCGCGTCGCGCAGCTGATGTTCGAGGTCGGCGCGGAACGAGGAGTCAAGCTGGGCGAGCGTCCCGCTCCCGAGCGCGGCACGCAGCCGCACGAGCTGCCCGGTGCTGATCCACAGCTCGTCGGCCCGGCCTTGACCGGGCAGTTGCGCGTCCAGGGCCGCCGCGAGCGTCGGCTCGTCGGCAATGACGAAGCCGGCCGAGTCAGACGGAAGGGTGGGGAAGCGGCTGAGGACCCCGACCACGTGCGCGATCACGGGAAGGCCGTCCACCGTCAGGGCGATGCGCCCATCGGGCCCCGCGGCGGCGGCAGTCTGCGGATCGGCGAGCACCGCGACCGGCAGCGTGTCGGTCGGCTGCGCCGGCCGGAGCACGCCGGGTGTCCCGCTGGCGGAGAAACCGACCGCTGCGACGGCGCCGCTTCTGGTGGGCGCAGGCGTGGCCGCCGCGCCCACCCCACGCCAGGCGCCGAGCGGGACGGGCATCGATGGCCCGCGGGCGGACAGGACGAACAGCGGGCCGAGCGCAATGCGCGCAACGGCCTGAGTTGCGGCGGCCGGATTTTCGCTGTTCTGATGGCCGTTCGTGATGACCAGGCCGGTGGGCTCATCGAGCTCCAGAGCCTCGAGCTCCCATCGTCCGCGCGGCACGGGAGCGCGCAGGACCGCGGCGCCAGCGGCGGCCGCTCCGAAGGCGACCTGCCGGATCGCTCCCTGGGAATCGCGCAGGTCCGCGGTCACCTCGACCGCGAAGCCCTGCGAGGAGGCTCGCATCGACAACCACTGCGCGCCTGCCGGAAGCGTCGGTCCGGCTACCCGGACCGGGCCTGTCGGCTCGAGACGTCGTGCGAGCACGGTCAGTGGTGCCGAGCCATCGCCCGCCCGCCAGCCGTGAATCAGGGTCAGTCCGTCTGCGGGAATGCCGAGCGCGGGAACCGTCACGGTCTGTCCGCCACTTGCGTAGTTCGCGTCTGTCCGGCGGACGGGCAGCACGGCGCCAGGCGCGAGCGCTCGCCAGCGCTGAAGCGGAGCCAGCTCGAGCGGGGTGTTGAAATCCTGCCCCGCCGAGACAAGTACGTCGAGCGGGACGCTGTCCGCGGCCTGATCTGCCGCGCTGCGGATCAGCGTCGACCTGTAGGCCAGCGCGAAGCCGCCGAGACCGGTGGCGACGGCGATGAATGCGATGGCCAGCGCCGTCACAGCGGAGGAGCGGGCCAGGTTGACCAGCGCGAGGCGCGGGAGCACCGGGCCCCCCCGGGCCACGCGCTCTGCTCCCCGGAGCACGACCCCAGCGGCGCGAAACGTCAGGACCCCGACGGCCGCACAGCACAGCGGCGCGAGCAGCAGCGCCAGCGCCTGATCGCTGCCGGTGCCCCAGGCCAGCGCCGCCGCCAGGGCCGACGCCGCCGCGACCGCCAGCATGTCGGTCAGCCTGGCGCTGCGTACCACCATCAACGTGCCGAGCAGCACGGTCGCCGCAAGCCACCCGGTCCCCAGCGTGATCATCCCGGCACGGGTGATCACGCTGTGCATCAGGATCGCGCCGGCCGGTTCCCCCTGGCCAGTCGCCAGCAGCGCCGCAACCCCGATCCCCACGGCCGCGCCGACCCCCAGCGCGACTGCGCACAGCCACCCGGATTCGGCTGCGACGAACAGCACACAGTGGCCCGCGCGGGCGCCCGAGTTGCGGAGCCGATCAAGCTCGGCTCTCTGATCGCGGCGAAGTCCGCCACCGGCCAAGACGATGAACATGGCCAGCGCCGCGATCGCGCCTCCGCCCGCGAGCAGCAGCCGCTGCGGCGCCACGCTGGCCTGGGCACGTGCTTCGTCCAGCGTGGTGAACGGCGCGCTCAGACTGAACTGGCTCCCGCTCAGAAGCAGGCGGGCCTGCGAGCGCGCCAGACGATCCTCGACGCCGGCCAGCTGCCACCACCGCAGCCGCGTAAGCGTGAGCGGTGCCAGCCAGCTATGCGTGCGGTACAGGCCGCTCAGTCCTGGCAGCGATTCCAGTCCGGCGACATCCCAGGTCACGAGTACCGGCCCGGCGCCCGCGCTTGACGGTACGAACCCGAGGGGGACCGCTGAGCGCAGCGCTGAGTAGCCGACGATCTGGATACGGACGCCAATCGCGGTCAGCGCCGAAGGGACTTTCGCGGGCGGGCCGCCGCCGACGAGCAGCATCGGGCAGCGCTCCGGGCGGCAGGGACCCAGTCGACCCGGCAAGGTGCCGGGAAGCCACCGGCCCAGCGGGGCAATCGCGGCAGGACGCACGACCACTCCTGCGAGCCGGACCGGGTTCATCAGCAGCACCTCGGTCGGCGACCCCAAACCAAGCTCGCGCAGCGGCGCCCGCGCCTGGTCCGCCACGCTGGGGCTGACTGGCCCCTGCCAGGTGGCGCGGACCTCGCTGTCTTGCGGTGATGCGCCGTCGAGCACCGATCGGGCGCTCTGATCGCCCGCGATTTGGGCCTGTGCCGCCACGCCCGCGGCGAACGCCGCCGCCAGCGCAATTCCCAGCGCAGGCAGCACCCACCGGGCTGGGCGCCGCCGGCCACGCGCGGCGGCCAGCATCAGCGGCGCAAGCCAGCCTCGCACGCTACGGAGCGGGCGCCGATAGCGCTGGATGAGGTGCAACGATGAGACATCGCACGACCCCATTTTCGCACCACGCAGACGGCCGCGACATGCCGTGGATGGGCCGGAACCGCAACCGCACTCACAATGCGACAATGCCTGCGCCTGACCGGGCGCATGGGCTTACCCCGATCCGCATTCGCGATATGTCTTGACTTTGGATAGATGAGATATATCGTTAGGGTGTACCGGGTGAGCCTACGGGAAGGACGGGCTGATGGCGCAGTGGACCATCGAGGCTCCGACGAGCCTGGACTTTGAGGACGTGACAGGGCTCCGGGTCAGGCTCATCTCGGGTTCGGTGGCCGTGCTCGCCACCGACGGGAAGCCCTCGCTGGATGTGGCCAGCGTAACCGGCGATCCGCTGGACGTGACATTCGAGGACGGCGTGCTGACGATCAGCCACGAGAACCTTACCTGGGAGGGCCTGCTGAAGTGGCTGCGGCCGCAGCAGCGGCCCGCGGCGACGGTGACGGTGACCGTCCCGCGCACGTGCCCGACCCAGCTCGGCGTGGTCAGCGCGAGCGCGGTGATGAGCGGCATCAGGGCCAAGGCGTCGGTCAAGAGCGTTTCGGGCGAGATCACGCTGGACGGCCTGACCGGCGACGTAGACGCTCACACCGTGTCGGCGGCGCTGGAGGCGCAGGGGATCAACGGAAAGCTCAACTTCAACACCGTGTCCGGCGACCTGACGCTGGCCGACGGCTGGCTGGAACGCCTGGACGCCAACGCGGTGAGCGGCGACGTGACCGCGGACATCGACCTGGACCCGCTGGGCGGCATGCACGTCACCACGGTATCCGGCGAGGTCACGGTCAGGCTCCCGGCCGAGGCCGACGCCCAGATCCACCTGCACTCCATGTCCGGCGACGTGCGCAGTGAATTCGCCGAGCTGAGGAAGGCGTCCGCGCCCGCTTCTCATACGGTAAGCGGTAGCCTGGGCGCCGGCTCGGGACACGTGTCGGTGAACACCGTGTCCGGGCGGGTCATGCTGATGCGGCGCGCCGAACGCGGGAATGCGCCGCAGGGTGGCCGGACCGGTCATGAGCCTGATAATGAGAATGAGAATGAAATGGAAGGCGAGGCCAGTTGAGCCCGGTATTCCGCCACGGCAGCCTCCGGCTGTACCTGCTCAGGCTCCTCGACGAGGAGCCCAGGCACGGCTATGAGGTCATCCGGCTGCTGCGCGACCGGTTCATGGGGGTCTACTCGCCCTCCCCCGGCACGATCTACCCGCGGCTGGCCCGGCTGGAGGAAGAGGGCCTGGTCACGCACGATGAGGTGGACGGCCGCAAGGTCTACCGGATCACCGAGGCAGGCCGCGAGGAACTGCGCAGCCGAAGCGACGAACTCGACGAGCTCGAGGAGGAGCTGTCGGCCTCGGTCAGCGACATCGTCGCCGAGGTCAGGGAGGACGTCAGGGAGACCGTGCGCAGCCTGCGCGAGGAGCTGACCTGGGCCGCCCGCGAGTCCCGCCGGGCGAGCCGGGACATGGCCACGGACCTCCGCGAACAGGCCAGGCAGGCCAGGGACGAGGCACGGGAGCAGGCCAGGCAGGCCAGGGACGAGGCACGGGAGCAAGCCAGGCAGGCCCACCAAGGCGCCAAGGAGCAGGCCAAGCAGGCGTACCACGAGGCCAAGGAGCAGGCGCTGCTGGCTCGCGAGCAATCCTGGGCACCATACGGGGACCCCTGGGAGCACGCGACGGACGAGGGTCAGGCGGGCTCCGCGGGGTCTGCGGGCGTCTGCGGGCTCCGCGGGGTCTGCGGGCTCGCCGGGGTCTGCGGGGTCTCCGGGGTCTGCGGGGTCTCCGGGCTCTCCAGGGTCTGCGGGACGAAGCCGCGCCGAGGCGATCGGGCAGGACGCGGCCCGGCGGGTGCGCGAGCACGCGCGCAGGCTCCGCGAGGAAGCCCAGCGGGTTCGCCGGGAGGCCTCGGCACCGGGTCCGGGAGGGCCAGGGGACCGCATCCGCGAGGAGGCGGGCGCGCGGTTCCAGGCGGGCGAGCAGGACTGGACGGGATGGATCCCGGGTCCCGGCTGGACAGACTGGCCCGGCCGCCGCGGCTGGGAAGAGTGGGCGCGGATACGCGGGCGGCGGGGCTGGACCGGAGCGCTCGACTTCGGGACGTTCCGGGACCTGGAGCGGGTGGCCGTGCAGTTCACCTCTGACTTGAGGAAGCTGGCCATGCAGTCCAGCGTGGTAGGCGAGAACGTCATCAGCGACCTGCGCGTCATCCTGGAAGAGGCGCTCGAGCGGGTCAAGACCGACATCTTCGGGCCCGGCCCGGAGACGCCCGGACCGCGCGACGCCGACCAGGCCCCGGGCGAGCCCGAACCCGCAGGCCAGCATGAAACGGCGAGCCAGCCGGGAACGGCGAGCCAGCCGGGAACGGCGAGCCCGCGCGATGCCGCGGACGCCTCAGGTCCCGAGGCCGGCGCCCCGGGTCAGCCTGTCGACGGAACCGAGGACTCCCCCGCCTGACACGGGCTACGGCGAACAGCGCGGCGCAAGCCGCATCGCGCGGTTCGTGAGGGGCCCTGACCCCTCCGGCCGCGCGATATTCGTGAGGGGCCCTGACCCCTCCGGCCGCGCGATATTACGGCGGGGATCCGCAGCGGGGCGCGAAGCGCAGCGGGGGGTTTCCGGGGGGGCGTCCCCCGGGCTAGCACTGCACCGCAGCGGGGCGCGGAGCGCAGCGGGTTCCGGGGGCTTTACGGGTTCGTCCCCCGGGCTAGCACTACACCTCGAAGACGATCTTGCCGAACAGGTCGCCGGTGATCATGGCCTCGAACCCGGTGCGGGCGTGACGCAGCGGGAGGACCCGGTCGACCAGTGGGCGCGCGCCGGACTGCTCGCAGAACCTGGCCAGGCGGCCTAGCTGGTCGCGCGTGCCCATCGTGGAACCGGTCACGGACAGCTGGGTGAAGAACACCCTGGTCAGCTCGGCTGGCGAAGCGTCGCCGCTGGTGGCGCCGCAGATCACGATGCGGCCGCCGGGCCGCAGCGACCGGACCGAGTGCGCCCAGGTGGCCTGGCCGACGGTCTCCATGACCACGTCGACCCGCTCCGGCAGCCTGGTTCCGGCCGGGAACGCCTGGTCGGCGCCGAGCTTGACGGCGCGCTCGCGCTTGGCCTCGCTGCGGCTGGTCGCCCACACCCGGTAGCCCGCCGCGCGGCCCAGCAGGATCAGCGCGGTGGCCACCCCGCCGCCCGCGCCCTGCACCAGCACGGTCGCGCCCGGCTGGACGCCTGACTTCTCGAACAGCATCCGGTAGGCGGTCAGGTACGCGGTCGGCAGGCAGGCCGCCTCGGCGAAGGACAGCGCGGCGGGCTTAGGCACCAGGTTACGACGCGGCACGCAGACCTGCTCGGCGAAGGTGCCGTCGTAGCGCTCGGACAGCAGGGACCGGCGCGGGTCCAGGGTCTCGTCGCCGCCGCCCGCGTCCGGGTCGGCGATCACCGAGTGCACGATGACCTCGTGGCCGTCCGCGTCGAGGCCCGCCGCGTCGCAGCCCAGCACGATCGGCAGCCGGTCGGCCGAGATGCCCACCCCGCGCAGCGTCCAGACGTCGTGATGGTTGAGCGACGCCGCCTTGACCGTCACCGTGACCCACCCCTCGGGCGGCACCGGATCCGGCCGTTCGCCGGATTCCAGCCCGGACAGCGGATCATCGGCGTCGATACGCGCGGCGGTCACAGCGAACATGCCCGTCACCCTACCGAGCGGGCCCGGGCTCGTGCAGCGGGTGACGCCAGCGCAGGCCGGAAACCAGCGGAAGTCCCGTCGGGCGGGCCGGATGGCTGGCGTGCGCCGCGCGGATGGTGTAATACTCTGAACCGGCAGCAGACCATTACACCTCACCTCCCGGCGAGCCAAGGGGGCACGGCGCCGCCACATGTCGGGGGATGGCGAGGTGGGTGGGGAGCGAGGAACGAGCGGGGAGGGTAAGGAGGCGCCTCAGAGGCGCCCGGAGGCGAGCGGGAAAGCAGCGTGGATCTCAACTCCTACGCCGACCTCGCGGTCCGGCTCGTGAACACGGCCGGCGGCGGGGGCGAAGACGGCGACCGGCTGGTCAGCCTCGACGGGCTGCGCGCGCTGGTCGCCGACCGGGAACACCTCAACGCCGGAGTGACCCGCAACGATCTCGATGCGCTGCGCGCGCTGCGGGCAGAGTTCCGCGCCTTCTTCGCGGCCTGCGCGCAGGGCGACGGGGAGGACGCCGCAGCGCAGCTGAACTCCCTGCTCATTCAGCATCCCGTCCACCCGCAGCTGTCCGGGCACGAGGGCCAGCCGTGGCACGTGCACTACACCGAGAGCGGATCGGTCGCAGACAAATACGCGGCCGGGGCGGCGATGGGCCTGGCCGTCCGGCTCACCGATCTCGGCATCGGCAGGTTCGGCGTCTGCCAGGCGGCGGGCTGCCAGGGAGTGTTCATCGACACCAGCACGAGCAATACCCGGCGGTATTGCTCGGACCGCTGCACGAACCGGGCGAACGTCTCCGCCTTCCGGGCCCGCAAACGCGGCGAGGACGACACAGATCCCAAAGCTCCCACCGCCACCGGGTAGGGCGCGTTACCCTCGGTATTGAGGCCCACCATAATGTGGGCCCTTGGCATTGTGAAATGCTTCACAAGCGGGATGTTAACAAGCTGTGAATCGTGACATCGAGTTATTCCTGGGACATGCCCGCGTGATCAGGCGGGGGCGGCCTGACCAGCTCCTTTAGCCCGGGAACAGTGCTGTGACCTGCGTTATCAAAACGAATCCGGGTTAACACTTCTCAGCAATCACAATGATCTCTACGATGATCTCACTCGACGCATACGAGACGCTCACCCGTCCGGGGCGGGGATCTCGCACCGCGGGGTGGCTAGCCCTCCGGGGCTCGATCGGGAAAGAGATCGATTATGGCATCTGAGAGTGTCGCCGAAACCAGGCCGGCTGATGTCGGCCTCCGGCGGGAAATCGGGCTGATCGGTGCCACCTGGGCATCGGAGACCTCGATTATCGGCTCGGGATGGTTGCTCACCGCGATGGGCGCCGTAGTCTTGGCCGGGCCGGCGGTCATCTGGGGCTGGCTCATCGGGGGTGTCTGCGTCATCATCCTGGCGCTGCTGCACGCCGAACTCGGCGCGATGTATCCCATCGCGGGCGGGACGGCCAGGTTCCCGCACCTGGCGTACGGCAGCATAGCGGGCATCTCGTTCGGCTTCTTCTCGTGGTTGCAGGCCGTCACGGTCGCGCCGATCGAATGCTTCGCGGTGATGCAGTACGCCTCGTACTACTGGCACGGCCTGTACAACCCGGCGAAGGGCGTCTCGACGACCAGCGGCTTCCTGTGGACGATCCTGCTGATGGCCACCTTCACCGCGATCAACTTCCTCGCGGTCAAGACGTTCGCCCAGGTCAACAACGTGATCACGTGGTGGAAAGTCGCGATCCCGGTCCTGACCATCATCCTCTTGTTCTTCAAGTTCCACGGCGGCAACTTCAGCCCCGGCGGTGGCGGGTTCAACCCGTTCGGCTGGAAGGCCATTTTCGCCGCCATCCCCACCGCGGGCATCGTGTTCTCCTACCTCGGCTTCGAGCAGGCCGATCAGCTCGCGGGCGAGATCAAGGACCCGGGCCGCAACCTGCCGCGCGCGATCATCATCGCGGTCCTGCTCGGCACGGTGATCTACTGCCTGTTGCAGGTCGTCATCATCGGCGCCACGCCGTCCAGCCTGATAACCCACGGCTTCCAGGCCATCCCGTCGACCAACCCGGTGCTCATCTACCCGTTCGCCGCCGTGGCCGGCCTGGCCGGGTTCGGCTTCTGGGCGACGATCCTGCACATCGACGCGTTCGTCTCCCCATTCGGCACCGGCCTGATCTACCAGACCTCCACCTCGCGCGTCGGGTACGGCCTGGCCAGGAACAGGTACTACCCGCAGCCCTTCTCGTGGATCGACAGGAACGGCGTGCCCTGGTTCAGCCTGATCATGGCGTTCTTGTTCGGACTGTTCTTCCTGCTGCCGTTCCCGAGCTGGAAGTCGCTGGTCGGCCTGGTCACCGGCGCGAGCGTGCTCATGTACGCGGGCGCGCCGCTGTCCCTGGGCGATTTCCGCCGGAAGCTTCCCGATGCGATCAGGCCCTACCGGTTGCCCTGGGCCGGCGTGATGTCGCCGCTCGCCTTCATCATCGCCAACATGCTCATCTACTGGTCGGGCTTCGTCGTGGTGTGGAAGCTCGGCGCATGCCTCGCAATCGGCTACATCCTGATCGGCATCTTCATGGCGTTCGACAAGCAGCGGCCGCCGCTGGACTGGAAGTCCGCGCAGTGGCTGCCGGTGTACCTGATCGGCTTTGGCATCATCTCCTGGCTGGGCCAGTACCCGCTCAAAGGCACTGGCGGCGCGCCTCCGGTCAATACCTTCCGCATTCCATTCTGGTGGGACTTCCTGGTGGTGGCGGGCTTCAGCCTGATCATCTACTACTGGGCGATGGCCACCGGCCTGCCACGCAACGAGACGCTGGAGCTGGTCGCCCGGCAGAGCGGAGTGGACGAACTGCCGGACACCGGGCTGCACCACTAAGCCCGGCTAATCCCTGGCGCGAGTGGCCCCGTCGGACGGACGAGGCCACTCGCGTTGGCACGGCCGGCGGCGTTCGGGCTGGCCGGTGGCGTTCCACCACGGACCGTTCGGCCCAAATGAATGGGCGCGGAGCCGCGGCCGGGAACGGTGTATTACGGAGCTCAGCCGGCGCGGGGGCGCCAGTAGCGGGCCAGCAGGCGGCCCTCGATCAGCGGCGCGGGGACGGCACCGAAGCGGCGGCTGTCGACGGCGCCCGCGGCCGGGTTGTCGGACTCGAGCCACCAGCCGCCGTCGACGCGGCGGGCGGCGCGCTTGACCAGCAGCAGGTCGGGCCGGGCCGGATGGCGGGCGAGCACGATCTGGCCGGGACGGATCCGGCGGGTGCGGCGGACCAGCAGCCAGTCACCCGGGCGGAGGGCGGGCTCCATGGAGCGTTCGGCGACCTTGACGCGCAGCAGCGGCCAGTGCATCCATCCCTCCCGGTGTTATCCCAGGCGAGCGGGGTAGTGTCGGGTCTGCAAAGTTCACGAGTCGGAGAAAGGGAATCGATGAGGCTGCTCACCCGCCTGCTCGAGCCGAAGGCCGTCGCCCATGCCCACTGCGACCTGCCCTGCGGAGTCTATGACCCGGCGCAGGCCAGGATCGAGGCGGAATCGGTCAAGGCCATCGCGGAGAAATACCAGCAGAACACGGACCCCGAGTTCCGGGCCCGCGCGCTGATCATCAAGGAACAGCGGTCCGAGCTGGTCAAGCACCACCTGTGGGTGCTGTGGACCGACTACTTCAAGCCGCCGCACTTCGAGAAGTACCCGCACCTGCACCAGCTGTTCAACGAGGCCACCAAGCTGGCCGGCGCGACCGGCACCAAGGGCAGCACGGACCCGGCCAAGGGGGACGAGCTGCTGGCCAAGATCGACGAGATCAACAAGATCTTCTGGGAGACCAAGCAGGGCTGACCCGGTTCTGACTGGTCATCGTGGATCGTTACTTCCCGCAGAGGGGCGGCAACGATCCACGATGATTTCTGCGGGGATTTTCGTGGGGCGCTGGTGGACGCGGGGGCAGGATGGGGCGGATGTGAGGTAGCGCGCGCGGCGCATTTAACGTCGGGGGCCGGGGGCGGTAGGTTGCAACCAGAGGCGGCGGCGAGCGATGACCCGCCCGGAGGAGCGACGTGACCGAAGACACCGCCGCGGCGACGGCAGCGCTGGGCCAGCCCGATCCGGGCCCGGCGCGAGCGGATCGCGACACCAGGGACCACGTGAAGGTGTGCATGCCCGCCGAGGGCGCCTACCTTTCCGTGCTCCGGACCGCGACCGCGGGCCTGGCGGCGCGGCTGGACTTCACCCTGGACGAGATCGAGGACCTGCGCATCGCGGTGGACGAGGCGTGCGCGATGCTGCTGGTCCAGGCCATACCGGGCACCAACCTGGAATGCGCCTTCGACCTCGGCACCGAGGAGATGACGATCACCGTGTCCGTGGTCGCGGCCGAGCCTCGCATGCCGGCCAAGGACACCTTCTCCTGGACCGTGCTGTCCGCCCTGGCCGGGAGCGTCGAGGGCCGCCTCGGGCCCGGCGACCAGGTGGCCATCGTGCTGCGCAAGCGCCGGGAAACGCCGCCGGGAGTCTCGGGGATTCCTGGGGACTCCGGGATCTCGGGGTCCCTTGGGACGAGGTCGGGGTGAGCAGCGAATTCGAGGTCCAGCTGACCGAAGAGTTCGACGTGGTCCAGGCCGACGCGGCCATGCGGGCCGAGCAGGGATCACCGGACCGGGGCCGCGCCCGTGAGCTGTTCGAACGGCTCTCCGAGCTGCCCAGGGACGACCCGGAACGGGCCAGGATCCGGGGTTACCTGGTCGAGCTGCACCTGCCGCTGGTGGAATACCTGGCGCGCCGGTTCCGTAACCGGGGCGAATGGCTGGACGACCTGACCCAGGTGGCCACGATCGGGCTGATCAAGTCCATCGACCGCTTCGACCTGGACCGCGGCGTGGAATTCTCCACCTACGCCACGCCCACCATCGTGGGAGAGATCAAGCGGCACTTCAGGGACAAGGGCTGGGCGGTCCGGGTGCCGCGCCGCCTGCAGGAGCTCAAGCTCTCGCTGACCAAGGCCATCGGTGAGCTGGCCCAGCGCGAGGGACGGGCGCCCACGGTCAGCGAGCTCGCCGCGCACCTGCAGATGAGCGAGGAAGAGGTCCTGGAAGGGCTCGAGTCGGCCAACGCGTACTCCACGGTGTCTTTGGATGCCCCCGACTCGGGCGACGAGGACGCGCCCGCCGTCTCGGACTCGCTCGGCATGCTCGATGACGCGCTCGAGGGCGTGGAGTACCGGGAGTCGCTCAAGCCGCTGCTCGAGCAGCTGCCGCCGCGTGAGAAGAAGATCCTGCTGCTCCGGTTCTTCGGCAACATGACCCAGTCGCAGATCGCCGCCGAGCTGGGCATCTCCCAGATGCACGTGTCCCGGCTGCTGGCCCGGACGCTGACCCAGCTCCGGGAGGGGCTCACCACCGAGGACTGAACTGGCCAGGCGGCCGCTGTCACTTCGGGCCAGGGGCCGGCCTAGCCCGGCCTAGTCGCGGGGCGGCCGGTTGAGCGCCCGCAGGCTGGCCGGGGTGAGCAGCCCGGCCAGGCAGAGGACCGCGAGCACCAGGGCGGGCACACCCCACTCGGGCCGGTGCCCGTCCAGCAGGGTGAACCCCGCGATGACCGCGAACAGCTGGGTCATGACGGCCGGGATCCTGCTCCACGGCCTGGCCCGGGCCAGGCCGACCGCGATGGCCGCCAGCCCCGCGGCCGTGCCAAAGGCGATCAGGACGAGCGCGATCCCGCTGGCGAGCTGATAGGACCGTCCGTCCGCGGTCGAAGCGGCGGCGAACGCCCCCGCTACGCACAGGCCGACGGCCTCGATCAGCTGAGCGCCCGCAGCCAGCTTCAGCCCCGCCGGGGTACGAGCCGCGGGCGCGGCAGAGCCCGCGGGGTCGGGGGGGCCGCCGGAGCCCGCGGCCTGGCCCGTCCTCGTCGGTCGCGTCGCCATGTCCATCCATCCCGCGTTGATCCAGGGGTGCCGCCGGCTCTCAGCTTAGGCGGCCGCTAGCCTGAGCGAGTGCGCGGCATCCTGATCGTCAACCCGCATGCGACCACCACGGCGTCCAACACCCCGGAGCTGGTCACCCGCGCCCTGGGCGGGCTGGTGGACCTCGATGTCCGGCAGACCGGGCACCGCGGGCACGCGCGCGAGCTGGCCGCGGAGTCCGAGGCCGATCTGGTGCTGGTGCTGGGCGGCGACGGCGCGGTCAACGAGGCCGTCAACGGGATCATGGCCCGGTCCCCTGGGTCCTCGGACTCGCCTGGGTCCCCCGGGTTCTCGGGGGCCTGGGCGGCGTCCGCGGAGGCCTGGGCCTCGGGGGCCCGGGCGGCGGCGTTGCCGTTGATCGGGGTCATACCCGGCGGCGGCGGGAACGTCTTCGCGCGGGCGCTCGGGCTGCCGCTGGACACCGGGGCGGCGATCAGCCGGATCAGAGAGCTCATCGCGGCGGAAAGCTACCGGACGATAGGGCTGGGGCTGGCCGGAGACCGGTATTTCACGTTCAGCGCGGACCTCGGCTTGGACGGCGAGGTGATGCACGAAATGGACCAGCTACGTGAGGCGGGCCGCCGCCAGAGCACGATGCTGTACCTGCGGACCATCGTGCGGCAGTACTACCGCGGCACGGACCGCCAGGTCCCGGCCCTGACCCTGGAACGAGACGGGCAGCGGCCGGCCGACGGCCTGTTCATGACCATGGTCACCAACCGGTCGCCCTGGACGTACCTCGGCGGCCGCGCGTTGCTGCCGGTGCCCAACCCGGATTTCAACTCGGGGCTCGACCTGCTGGCGCTGCGCCGACTTCGGTTGGGCACCATCGTGAGCCTGGTGGGCCAGCTGCTGTGGGTCAGGAGCCGCCCGCCGCGCGGACGCCATCTGCTGTCCGTGCCGGGCCTGGAGTCGCTGGTCATCCGCTCGGCGCGGCCGATCGCCTTCCAGGTCGACGGCGAATATCTCGGCGAGACCAAGGCCGTCGAGTTCCGGTTCATCCCGCACGCGATCCGCGTCGTGGCGTGACCTACCCGCCCTGGCACGGCGGCGCGAGCAAAATGTGATCGATCTGACATCAAATTGAGCCGACGGTTGGTCGTGGGCTCTTGCGCATGTCTACCGACCTTGAAAGGCTTGTGCTGATGTCTGGCGCGGGGGCGCCTCGCACGTGTCATCAGCTCAGATGACTTCTGCGTCGCCTTCGGGGGCACGTTCGGGCCGGCTTGCGGTCCGCGCGGGTTTCTGCTCGGCATCAACGGTCCTGGGAAACCTGGACCCTGGACAATTCGGAAAGGCTCGTGAAAAGCTTCACAAGCTGGATATAAATGCGCACGTCGGCCGCACCCGCCCGCGGCCGCCGCCCAGAAGGAGTGGACACCATGGACTGGCGCCACCAAGCCGCCTGCCGTGAGGTGGACCCCGAACTGTTCTTCCCCATCGGGAACAGCGGTCCCGCGCTATTCCAGATCGAGGAAGCCAAGCAGGTGTGCCGTCGCTGCTCCGTGCTGGACGACTGCCTGCGCTGGGCCATCGACAGCGGACAAGACGCCGGCGTGTGGGGCGGGCTGAGCGAAGACGAACGGCGTGCGCTCAAGCGCCGCACCATCCGGCTGCGGGCCCGGGCGCACGCGATCGGGTTATCGGGGTTGATGCCCGCCCGCTGGCTGGCGGGCGTGCGGCAGGAGTTATTCGTACCCGACCGGAAGGTCCACGATCGCCTCGGTGCCGCCGCCTGCCCGCGGCGTGACACGCAGCCGCCCGCCCAGCTCGCCGACGACCAGCGTACGGACGATCTGCAGGCCCAGGCTGGTGGCCGAGTCCAGGTCGAACCCGTCGGGCAGGCCCACTCCGCTGTCCGCCACGGTCACCGTCAGCCGCTCCTGCTCGCGCACCGCGATGACCTCGAGCTGGCCCGGCTCCCTGGCGGCGTGCGGGAAGCCGTGCTGCAGCGCGTTCTGCAGCAGCTCGGTCAGCACCAGGGCCAGCGGGGTGGCGACCGAGGCCGACAGCGGCCCGAACGACCCGGTGATCTTCGGGATGACCCGCACCTCGGGGGCCGACACCTCGCCCGCCATCATCGCGACCCGGTCGGCGATCTCGTCGAAGTCCACGATCTCCTCCGGCGCGTGGGACAGGGTCTCGTGCACCACGGCGATCGACCCCACCCGGCGGACCGCTTCATCAAGCGCCGCGCGCGCCTCGGGCGCGTGCAGGCGGCGGGCCTGCAGCCGGAGCAGCGCGGCCACGGTCTGCAGGTTGTTCTTCACCCGGTGGTGAATCTCCCTGATCGTGGCGTCCTTGGTCATCAGCTCGCGCTCGCGGTGGCGCAGCTCGGTGACGTCCCGCACCAAGATCAGGGCGCCGGTCCTGGTCCCGCCCACGATCAGCGGGATCGAGCGGAGCTGGACCACCGAGCCGTTGCCGTCCACCTCGGCCGCACGCGGCGCCCGGCCCGCGGCCACCACCATCAGCGACTCGTCCAGCGGCTCGTCGGAGGTGGCCAGCCCGGCGGTGATCACCGCGAGCTCGGCCCCGATCAGGTCGGCGGCCAGGCCCAGACGGCGATAGGCCGACTGCGCGTTCGGGCTCGCGTAGGTGACCCGCCCGGACCGGCCGAGCCTGAGCAGCCCGTCACCCACCCGCGGCAACCTGACCAGCATGGCCTCATCGCCGGGGAACGGAAAGGTCCCCTCCGCCACCATCCTGGCCAGGTCGTCGCCGCCCTGCAGGTAGGTGAGCTCGAGCCGGCTCGGGGTGCGGGCCGAGTTCAGGTTGGTGCACCGCTCAACCACGGCAATCACCCGGCCAGCCCGCGTCACGGGAATGCCCTCGGCCCGCACCGGGACGCCGTTGGTCCACTCCGGGTCGCTTTCCCGCCAGATGCGCCGCTCGTCCCGGACCACGTCGAGGAGCCGCTGGTCCTGCGGCCCGGCGAACGTCCCGACCACGTCGTCCTGGAGCGAGGTGGGGCCGGTCGTCGGCCGCATCTGCGCCATCGCCAGCCAGCCGGTGTTGTCGCTGGCCGGCGCCCACAAGATCAGGTCGGCGAAGGACAGGTCGGCCAGCAGCTGCCAGTCAGAGACCAGCGCGTGCAACCACTCCAGGTCGGCGTCACCGAGATTGGTGCGGCTCCTGGCCAGGTCGTTCAGCGTGGGCACATCATCATCATCGCATCACGGGATGGCCATCATGTCCTGGCGATGTCCTGGCGATGTCCTGGCGCCGATCCTGCTGGCCGGACACGGTTTGGGCATGGGCGCCCGCCATCAGGTGCGGCTATGTCAGAGTTGACGTTAACCCTTCATTAAGGCAATGATTCCGGATGACCGCTTCTGCGTTGTCGGCTGACGATCCCGCGCCAGGGCCCGGCGCCAGCGGGCCGGCTCGGCTGCCCAAGTACTACCAGGTGAAGCGACAGCTGCTCGACCTCACCGCTGCCCTGGATCCCGGCAGTCCGGTCCCGCCGGAGCGAGAGCTCGCGCGTTCCTACGGAACCTCGCGGACCACGGTCAGGCAGGCGCTCGCCGAGCTCGTCATCGAAGGCCGGCTGCTGCGCATGCAGGGCAAGGGCACGTTCGTGGCCAAGCCCAAGGTCGCTCAGCTGCTGGAGCTGGCCAGCTACACCGAAGGCATGCGGGCGCACGGCCTGCACCCGCAGACCAAGATCCTCGACATCGGGTACGTGACCGCGGACGAGCAGCTCGCGGCGCTGCTCGGGATGCGCCCGGGCAGCCGCACGCTGCGCGTGCACCGGCTGCGGCTCGCCGACGGCGAGCCGATGTCGATCGACACCTCACACCTGCCCGCCCGGCGCTTCCCCGGCCTGCGCAAGCAGCTGCAACGGCACATGTCGCTGTACGAGACGCTGCGCGCGGCGTACGGCATCCAGCTCGCCGAGGCGGAAGAGACGATCGAGACCGTGCTCGCCGACCCGCACGATGCGCGGCTGCTCGGCGTCGACCCGGGCCTGCCGCTGCTGCTGCTGTCCAGGCACGCCTTCGACGTCACCGGCGAGCCGGTCGAGTTTGCGCAGTCCTGGTACCGGGGGGACCGGTACAAGTTCGTCACCAGGCTCCGGCGATGATCATCTGATTGGCACCCTCAGTAAATGAGAAAGCCACCACCACCTCATTAAGTGAGAATGGCGGAATGCTCGTCCATCAGGTGTGATGCGTTTCTCGTGGTAAACGAGTTTGATGGCTATCTGGCTGGGTAGTGCATTACGCTTGAATGCTGCCCAGGCATTGCCGATCACCCGCCCGGACCGCACCATGAAAGAAGCCTTGTGATGCGCCATCCCAGCAGGTGAGGCTGTCCCCGATGAGGGAGAAACAATGACCCATCCGCAAGTCAGGTCACGGGGTCCCATCGCCACCCATCCGGTCACGTCGGCAGCCATCGCCGTCGTGACGATCGCCGCCATCTTCTTCGCACTGTGGGTTCCGATATATGCCAGTGAAACCCCGAAGGTCGGCGACTTCCCCTGGTTCTACTTTTACCTGCTCGCCTATATGCCCGTGGTAGCGATCGCCTGCTGGATCGTCATCACGCTGCAGAAAAGGCTGCGGCCACCGCGAGGCCCGGATGATCGGGCCGCAGCGAGCGCGGACCAGGGCCCGGACCAAGTGGCCGGGGGTGCACGGTGAGCAACGTCAACTACGTCACGTTCACCATCGTGCTCGTCCTGTTCTGCCTGGTCACGCTGATCGGCTTCGCGGCGGCGCGGTGGCGCCGGACCGAGGACATGATGCACCTGAATGAGTGGGGGCTCGGCGGGCGCGGCTTCGGCACCTTCATCGCCTGGTTCCTGCTCGGCGGGGACCTGTACACCGCGTACACGTTCATCGCGGTGCCTGCGGCGGTGTTCGGCGCGGGCGCGGTGACGGGCTTCTTCGCCGTGTCGTACACGATCATCGTGTTCCCGATCGCGCTGATCTTCCTGCCCCGGCTGTGGTCGATCGCCCGCACCCACAGCTACATCACGTCCGCCGATTTCGTCCGCGGCCGGTACGGGTCGCGCGGCCTGTCGCTGGCCACGGCCTTCACCGGCATCCTCGCGCTGCTGCCCTACATCGCGCTCCAACTGGTGGGCATCCAGGCTGTGCTGACCGTCATGGGCGTCGGCACCTCGACCACCAACACCTACCTCAAGGACCTGCCGCTGTTCATCGCGTTCCTGGTGCTGGCCATCTACACCTACGTGTCGGGGCTGCGGGCGCCCGCGATGATCGCGTTCATCAAGGACACCCTGGTCTACGTCATGATCATCGTGGCGGTGCTCTACATCCCGACCCGGGTCGGCGGCTGGGGGCACATCTTCGCGAACGCGCAGGCTCACATGAAGGCGATTAACCCGACCACGCACAAGCCGAACGGCGTGTTCATCCCCACCACCAGCAACAGCCAGCTCGCGTTCTCCACCCTGGCCCTGGGGTCGGCACTGGCCCTGATGGTCTACCCGCACGCGGTCACCGGCGTGCTGTCCACCAAGCGGCGGGACATCATCAAGCGCAACATGGCGCTGCTGCCGCTGTACTCCCTCATGCTCGGCTTCATCGCGCTGCTCGGCTACGTGGCCCTGGCCGACAAGGCCACGGTCGCGAGCGTCAAGAAGGCCGGCGGCAACGCCCAGCTCTCGGTGCCCTACCTGTTCCAGCACGTGTTCCCGAGCTGGTTCACCGGCGTCGCGTTCTCGGCCATCATCATCGGCGCGCTGGTGCCGGCCGCAATCATGGCCATCGCCGCGGCCAACCTGTTCACCCGGAACATCTTCAAGGAGTTCCTCAAGCCGGACGCCAGCCCCCGCCTGGAGACCAGGGTGTCCCGGTGGGCCTCGCTGATCGTCAAGCTGGGCGCGCTGGCGTTCGCGGTCTACCTGCCGCGCACGTTCTCCATCAACCTGCAGCTGCTCGGCGGCATCTGGATCCTGCAGGTGTTCCCGCCGATCGTGTTCGGCCTGTTCACCCGGTGGTTCCACCGCTGGGCGCTGCTGGCGGGCTGGCTGGCAGGCATGGTGTTCGGCACGATCGCGGCCTACAAGGTGGCCACGCCGACCACGTCGCACTGGGCCGGTTCGGTGGACATCGAGTTCGGCCATACCGTCTACATTGGCCTGAGCGCGGTCATCCTCAACATCGCGGTGGCGGTGATCCTGACGCTCGTCTTCAGGGCGGCCCGGGTCCCCGGGGGCGCCGACGAGACGCTGCCGCGCCAGTACACCGCCGACCTGGTGGAAACCCCGGTCCCGGCTCCCGCCGGCGTCGGCCTGGGCGCCACCGGGGCGGTCGGGGACTAACCGGGGCTGCGCCGCCCGCGGTCTACCGGCTGGTAGCGTCGCTTCCGTGGCGCGGATATCAGGTCATGGCGGCGTGCACGCCCTGGCGGTGGCACGCCGCTACGGCGTCTCGGCCCTGTTCACGCTGTCCGGCGGGCACGTGTTCCCCCTCTACGACGCGGCCGTCAAGGGGGGCCAGCCGCTGCGGCTGGTGGACGTGCGGCACGAGCAGACCGCGGTCTTCGCGGCCGAGGCGACCGCGCGGCTGACCCGGACGCCGGGGCTGGCGGTGGTGACCGCCGGGCCGGGCGTCACCAACTCGGTCAGCGCGCTGACCACCGCGTGGCAGAACGGCGTGCCGCTGGTGGTGCTGGCCGGGCGCGCGCCCGATTACCGCTGGGGGGCGGGGAGCCTGCAGGAGATCGATCATCCGCCGATACTCGCGCCGGTCACCAAGCGGGCCTGGACCGAGCACGAGGCCTCGGGAGTGGCCAGCTCCGTGGACGAGGCCTTCCGGGTTGCCCTGACGCCGCACCGAGGGCCGGTGTTCCTGGATATCTCGCTCGAGGCGATCTACGGGCAGGCCGAGGCGGACCTGCCCGCCGCGGATGCGCGGCCGGAGGCGCCGCGCGCGGCCGTGCCGCCGGACGCCGGAGACGTAAGCCGGATCGCGGCCCTGCTGCGGGCGGCGCGGCGGCCGGTCCTGGTGCTGGGGTCCGATGTCTGGCTGGGCGGCGCTGAGCGGGAAGCCCGGCGGGCGGCTGAGGAGCTGCGGCTCCCCGTGATCGCCAACGGACAGGCGCGAGGGGTGCTGCCCGGGGGGCACGACCTGCTGGTCACCCGGGCCCGGTCGCTGGCGCTGCGCGATGCCGACCTGGTGATCGTGGCGGGTGCGCCGCTTGACTTCCGGCTCGGATACGGCTCGTTCGGCCAGCAGGACGCGCCCGCGCAGGCCGTGCACGTGGCCGACGTGCCCGCCGGGGTGGCCGGGCACGTGCCGCTGGCCGCCTCGGCCGCGGGTGACCTGGCCGCGTTCTTCGACGCTCTGCTGGCCGAGCATCCCGCCGACGGCGGGCGGGATCGCGACTGGGGCCCGCAGCTGACCGAGGCGGTGCACGCCGCGCATGCACTGGACGTGCCGCTGATGACCAGCGACGCCGAGCCGATCCATCCGGCGCGCATCTATGCCGAGCTGCTCCGGGTGCTCGAGGACGACGCGGTGGTCATCGGCGATGGGGGTGACTTCGTCTCGTTCGCCGGCAAGTACATCGAGCCCGGACGTCCCGGCGGATGGCTGGACCCGGGACCGTTCGGCTGCCTGGGCACCGGGCTGGGCTACGCGATCGCGGCCCGGCTGGCCCGCCCGTCGGCGCAGATCGTGCTGCTGCTCGGCGACGGCGCGGCCGGCTTCTCGCTGATGGACGCCGACACTTTGGTCCGGCACCGGCTGCCGGTGGTGATCGTCTGCGGGAACAACGGCGCGTGGGGCCTGGAGAAGCATCCGATGCGCGCCCTGTACGGCTACGACGTCCTCGCTGACCTGCAGCCCGGCTGCCGTTACGACGAGGTGGTCCGCGCCCTGGGCGGCGCCGGCGAACTGGTCACCAGCCCGGCCGGGATCGCCCCGGCCCTGCATCGCGCCTTCGCCGCGAACGCCCCCTATCTGGTCAACGTGGTCACCGACCCCGAAATCGCCTACCCCCGGTCGACGACCGGCGTATAGCGGCGGCGCGCCTGGCGGTGGACCGTCGGGCTGGTTCAGCCGATGACGGCGATGAGATCGCCTTCCTGGACCACGTCGCCCTCGGCGACGTGCATCCGGGTGACCACGCCCGGGCCTTCGGCCAGGACCGGGATCTCCATCTTCATCGACTCCAGGATGACCAGGGTGTCGCCGTCGTCGACGTAGTCGCCCTCGGCTGCGACCACCTTCCACACGTTCGCGACCATCTCCGCGCGGATCTCAGCCACGGCGACTCCCGTCTGTTGGCGCTGTCGGGCCCGGGCCCTGCCGCCCGGCGTTGTGCTACCTGGGACGCATCCTGCTTACCAGGGACGTATCGTAGTCCCCGCTGGCGAACTGCGGGTTGGCGAGCAGTTCGGAGTGGAAGGCCAGATTGGTCTTCGGGCCCGCGATGGCGAAGGCGGCCACCGCGGCCCTGGCCCGGTGCAGGGCCTGGGCGCGGTCGGCGCCGTGCACGCACAACTTGGCCAGCAGGGGATCATAGAATGGCGTCACGGTGTTGCCTGCCTGGTAGCCGGCGTCCACGCGGATGCCGTCGCCGGCCGGTTCTACCCATTCGGTGATCGTGCCCGGCGCGGGCAGGAACCGGACCGGATCCTCGGCGTAGACCCGCAGCTCAAGGGCGTGGCCCGAGGCGCTGACGGCAGCCGGGTCGAACCCCGGCGGCTGGCCCGCGGCGATGAGGAACTGCTGCTCCACCAGGTCGATGCCGGTGACGAGCTCGGTGACGGGGTGCTCGACCTGCAGCCGGGTGTTCATCTCCAGGAACACGAACGAGCCGGCGTCGGTGTCCACCAGGCACTCGACCGTCCCGGCGCCTCGGTACCCGACCGCCTCCCCGGCCCGGACGGCGGCGGCCAGCATCTGCTCGCGCAGCCCGGCGGACACCCCAGGGGACGGGGTCTCCTCGGCGACCTTCTGATGACGGCGCTGTACCGAGCAGTCGCGCTCGCCCAGGGCGAGCACCGTCCCGTCGGCTAGCCCCAGGATCTGCACCTCCACGTGACGGGCGCGCTGGACGTACCGTTCGAGCAGGATCTCGGGCGAGGAGAAGAACCGCTCCGCCCGCGTGCGGGCCGTGTCGAAGGCGGCGCGGAGGTCGTCCGGGCCGGCCGCCACGCCCATGCCGATCCCGCCGCCGCCGGCCGCCGCCTTGACCATGACCGGATAGCCGATCCGGTCGGCCTCGGCGATGGCCGCAGCCACGTCCGGGACGGGCTCACGGCTGCCCGGCGAGACCGGCACGCCAGCCCGCTCCATCAGGTTCCTGGCCCGGATCTTGTCGCCCATCTGCTCGATGGCCGCCGGGTCGGGGCCGACCCAGGTCAGGCCGGCCGCCGTCACCTGGCGGGCGAAATCCGCATTCTCGGCCAGGAAACCGTAGCCGGGATGGACCGCGGCCGCTCCCGTGGCGCGTGCGGCGGCGATGACCGCCGCGCCGTCCAGGTAGCTCCGGGCGGGCTGGGCCGGCCCGATGTGCACCGCCGCGTCCGCCTCGCCGACGAAGGGCAGATCCGCGTCGGCGTCGGAGTACACCGCAATCGTCTTGATCCCCATCCGGCGGGCGGTGCGCATCACCCGCCTGGCGATCTCACCCCGGTTGGCCACCAGCACCGAATCGAGCATCAGGCCAGCCTACTGGCCGAGCGTGCGGCCTGGACTGAGGGGCAGTGCACAGGGAAGGGAGGCAGCAAGACGGGGGAATGGGGAGGCGCGCACGCCTATGCGGAGGCCTCGGAGGAGGGCGAGCGGGAGTTACAGCTGGATGACCGGCCTGCGGTTCACCACCCGGCTCAGGGCCTCGACCGCGTCCGGGTCATATTCGCTGGCCGTGTTCAGCCGGAGCTGCTGGACGGCCGCGGCCGCGCGGCCAGGATCCAGCGAGCTGCCCACCAGGTCGTCGAAGGCGTTGGCGGTCTTGATGATCCGGCTGCTCAGCGGCGGCCCGGCGGGCGTGCTGTCGCCGACCCGGCCCGGATGACCCGCGTGTCCGGTGCGCCCGGTGAAGCCCTCATGCGACACCTCCAGGCCGCGGTAGGGCTCATTCTGCCTGCGGACGATCTCGGCTACCGAGTCGAGCACGCGGGCCTGCCGGATCACGTCAGCGCCCAGCTCGGCGATGCGCTGCTGGTCCTGGCGCGCAGCCAGGACCGTGGCCCCGCCGGGGATCGGGTCGTGCAGCGACAGCTGGCCGATATCGTGCATGAGCGCGGCGTATTCGAGCTCGAGCAGCTGAGGCTCGTGGATGCCCAGCTCCCGGCCGATGGCGACGGCGAGCGTGCTCACCCGCTCGGAGTGCCCGGGTTCCACGTAGCCGCCGATCTCGGTGACCTTGGCCAGCGCCCGCACCGTCTGCAGATAGGTGCCCCGGATCCCGGCGTAGCGGCGGAACGCCACCTGGGTGACGAGCAGCGGAGCGATGAACACGGCCAGCGCGGCCAGCCCCATGACCTCGGCGGCGAACGCGATGAGCAGAGCCGAGGCCCCCACCGCGGCGCCGAGCGGCAGCTGGACGCGCATCTCGTCCACCAGCGCGACCCGGAACCTGGCCCGCTGCTCGTCCACCCGCATCAGGGCGGTGAGCACCGCCTCGAGCAGCAGCGCGGCCACGGTCAGCGAGGTCATCAGCGAGAAGGCGAGTCCCCAGTCCCTGATCACGGCGCCGTTCCCGGCCAGCGGCCGGAAGATGAAGGCAACGAGCGCCACGCACAGCAGCCGCGAGGCCATGCTGCTCACCTTGGCCGGGCGCCCGACGGCCAGGTGCGGCAGGGCGCCGACGATCGTGCCGATCGCGGTGATGGTCACCACCTGCTCGGCGCTGTACTGAACCGGGTGCACCCCGACCCTGACGAGCAGCGCGTACGCGAGCGCTCCGGCCATCGCGATCGGGGCGGTCTCGCGGTCACCCGGCAGGTTCAGCCGCAGCACCTCGCCGAACGCGATCAGGACGCCGAACGCCAGCGCGATCCGCGGATCCCGCACGCCCTCGACCGCGGTCTGCGCCACCGAGGCGACCAGCACCACTCCCGCCGCCGCCACGAGCAGCAGCAGGCCGGAATCCCGCAGCTGCCAGCGAAGCCTGCGCAGCTCGTATCGTCGTTCGGTCATAGTGGTCTCAGAAGCTGTCCATCGCCCGCAGCGGCGCTCCGGTGTCATCGTGGTCCTGAGGCGCGGCCGGGGCCAGGTCATCGCCGGCCAGGGCGCGATGGTGCCAGCCCTCACGCTTGATGGCGGCCACGAAGGCATCCACGAACGCCGGGTCGAACTGCGTGCCAGCGCACTTCCGCAGCTCCTCGATGGCCTCGGCTACAGGGCGGGCGCCGCGGTAGGACCTGGTTGACGTCATCGAGTCGAAGGCGTCTGCGACCGCCAGTACCCGGGCGAACTCCGGGATCTCGTCTCCGGCCAGGCCCACCGGATAGCCGCGGCCGTCGATCCGCTCATGATGGTGCATGATCCCGGCCAGCGCCTCGTCGAGGAACCCGATCTCCCTGACGATGTCCAGCCCGCGTATCGGGTGCAGTTGGATCGCGGCGTACTCTTCCTCGGTCAGCTTCCCCGTCTTCTGCAGGACCCTGGTCGGCACCCCGAGCTTGCCGACGTCGTGCAGCATCCCGGCGTACCTGATGGCCTCGACCCGCTCGCGCCGCATGCCGATCTCGCGTGCGATCATGACCGAGCCGCGGGAGACCCGGTCGCTGTGACCGCGGGTGTAGAAGTCCTTGGTTTCCACCGCCTGGCACAGCGCGCCCACCGTGGCCTCATAGGCTCGCTGCTGCTCTACGATCTGCGCGACAGCCCAGCGGGCCACGAACAACGGGATCAGGATGAGCACCGGCGCGAACAGCCCGACTACGCTCCACAGGGCGGCGATGAGCAGCCCGAACGCCCCGTACCCGAGATCGGATACGACCAGCTTGACGCTCATGCCGAGCGGGGCGCGGCGTCCTGAGGCATCGGGACTGCCGGTCAGCCAGAGGATGCCGGCCAGCAGCGCGTGGTTGGCGATCACGTGAGCCACGGCCGCGACCGCGAACGGCCCGATGACCGCCGGGAACGATGTGCTGTCGGGGACGCCGACCTGTCCGCCCATGGCGACGAACACCCAGCCGGCCAGGTACGCCGACAGGGCCATCATGCCGGTGTTGAACGCCCGCTGGGCCGATGACGGCCCGCGCCGCATCCCGAACACGGTGCAGGCGCCGACGATCGCCGCGCCGACCGGCCCGGTCAGTACGGCGGCGGCCAGGGTGGCGGAGGAATTGGGAGACCAGGCCAGCTGCCCTGGTCGCAGCGGCGTGGCCGTGGACTCAAAGACCACGAGCAGCAGACCGAGGACCGCGACCTCGCGCCACCAGGCGACGCCGCCGAACGGGCCGCGGATGATCAGCACGCCGGCCACGGCCACAACCGTGCCGATATACAGTCGTGCGGCCCACGAGAGCCTAGCCGGCCCTCCCCCCCTCACAGCCAGGAGCGTGGAACCTCGGCTATGCTCCAACCCTTACCCCCACGTGCTCCCGTAGAGGGCAACTATGCAGACGAGGGCCGTCATCACCTCTTCTGCAGCAGAGGTTTGTCCGCCGGATGGACGCATCGAGCTGACCTCCCTAACGCGCAACTACCTACAGCCACCGGATATCGCCCAACGTCAAGGATAACGTGGCTGCATCGCTTCTCGAAGGCCCAAATCTCGTCACGAACAGGCCGTCGGCGGGATAGTCACAATCGGCAATCAAACCTGGCGCATGTGGCGCAATTGCCACACTTCTGGCGAACCGGCCGGCGGACCGCTACTCAGCGAATCCGATCGTCCGGATTTCCCTGATACGAACCAGGATTTTCGCGCGTAGGTCCGCGGGCGCCGGCTCACAGCCGCAGCGCTGGTGCACGAGGCGTTTAACCGCCTCGTCGAGGCCGTACTCACGCAAGCAAGGCCCGCATTCATCCAGATGCTGCCGGATTTTCGCGCAGTCCAGGTCGTCAAGTTCGCCGTCGAGGTAGCCGTAAACCCGGTCAAGCACCTCGGTACACGGCGTCTCATGCGGGTTTCCGCAGCTCATCGCTCTTCCTTCCCGGGCAAGGAAGCATCGGAGCTGGCTCTGGCCAACCCGCGTTCTGATGCGTAATCCTGGAGCAGTTCCCGCAGCTGGCGGCGACCACGGTGCAAGCGCGACATCACGGTACCGATCGGCGTTTCCATGATGTCCGCGATCTCCTTGTAGGCGAACCCCTCTACGTCGGCCAGGTAGACCGCGATCCTGAATTCTTCGGGCAGCGCCTGAAGCGCCTCCTTGATGTCAGAATCGGGCAGCCGCTCCAGGGCCTCGGCTTCGGCCGACTTCAATCCCCCTGAGGTATGCGACGCCGCGCGGGCCAGTTGCCAGTCCTCGACTTCCTCCGCGCCGGACCGTTGCGGCTCGCGCTGCCGCTTGCGGTAGGTGTTGATAAAGGTGTTGGTCAGGATCCGGAACAGCCATGCCTTCAGGTTCGTGCCCTGCTGGAACTGGTGGAATGAGGCGTAGGCCTTGGCGAACGTCTCCTGGACCAGGTCTTCGGCGTCGGCTGGGTTCCGGGTCATCCGAAGCGCTGCGGAGTACAGCTGATCCAGGTAAGGCAGCACCTCCTGCTCGAAGCGCTCATCACGCCCTTCGAGAGTGTCCGGAACGGGACTCTCCGGGACGGGACCCACCCCCTCGGGAAACTGAGGTATCGGGCTGCGGGCGTGCAGACCGTATGAGCGGGAGGATACCGTGCCCGAGTGGGAGGCTGCCCACAGCGTGCCACGGGGTGGCGAGGCGACTGCCATGCCGCGTTCAACACGGCGGTGCGGCCCGTCATTCCATACCCGCGGGAGGCAAAGCCCCCCGCGATCCCCCCAAACCCACACGGGGAGACGCCGCGACCCCCACACCCGGGGGGTGTCCCCCCGGGATCCCCCGCCCTGGGGCCAGCAGCGCTGGAGCGGGATAGGTGACGAGGAGGGGGTAACGGGGAAGGCTAGAGCATAGGCGGTTCCGCTGCGGGGCCGCCGAGTCAGGAGCTCAGGCCCGTGCACGATGCGGCCAGTGCGATCACCGCGCCGGACATAGATCATCCGCCGGCATACCGGCTATTCCGTGAAGCGGTGGCCCGAGCTCAGCTGGCGGCGTGGCTGCCGCGTGAGCGGCATGTCCTGGTGGATGTCTCAGGTCCGCACGCGCCGAGCGCGGAACTCGCCGCGCGGGCCGGGCATACCGTCCTGCGGGTGACGGACAACTGGCCGGACGGACGGGTGCCGCAGCCGCCGAAGGCGGCGCCCGCCGGGCAGGCAGCAGCGGGCCGGATCTTCCGCCTGGTCGCCGACTCCGCGCGTCTGTCCTTCCTGGCCGATGGCTGCGCGGATGGAGTTATCGCGGACGACCGGGCGCTGTCCACCCATCTGGCCGCCGAGACGATGGTCGCGGAGATCGCACGGGTGCTCCGCCCGGCCGGGCGGGTGCTGGCCTGCGTCGACTCACTCGTGCTCGGCATGGCCGTGCTGGCCAACCAGCATCATTGGGCTCACCTGGTCGACCTGCCGCACGCCGAAGTGGTGCTCGTGCCCTGGCCGGACGGAACGATCACCCGGTGCTATGGCCCTGACCAGGCCCGTGAGCTGTTCATCGGGGCCGGGTTGGAGGTCAACTGGATCCGGCCCCGGACGGTGTTCTCCGAGTCGGTGGTGTCGCATGTGCTGCAAGGCGACCCGGCCGGCCTGCCCGGGCTCGTCCGTGCCGAACTGGCCGCGGGCTCAGACGAGTCACTTGGTGCCCAGCTGGTGATATCGGCCCGTAAGAGGTGAGCGCGGGGGGCAAGCCCGGCTATCGGTGCCGCCTGGCGTGCTTGGCCTGGCAGGCCACGCAGCGGGCCGCGTCGGGCCGCGCATCGAGGCGGCCTGCGGGTATCTCGATTCCGCAGTCGACGCATCGCCCGTACGTGTTCTCCTCGATGCGGCTCAGCGCGGCGAGCACCTCGTTTCGCTGGCTGCGAGCTGAGTGGAGGATCGCCTCGGTCCGATCGGTCTCGGACAGGTTGGATCCCGCATCGGCAGAGTCCTGCGGATACCCCGCTCCGGCCAGCGGCGCGGGACGCTCGCCTTGCAAGATTGATATCGACCGGTCAAGGTCGTCGCGCATCTCTTCAAGGCGCTTACGGGCGACGGTAGTGTCCACTACTGTCCTCGCCTCCCGTCCGCGTGCGATACGCAACCCAGGCTCGGTAAGCCGCGGCCGCGTGCCGCGGACTTAGAACAACTCGCCGGGCGGCCGGCCCTCGTGGGCGGATGCGGTACCAGAGCCGCCGCCCGCCGAGGCAAGCGGCGTGATCAGCTCGGGCCCGTTGTTCCGCACGGAGTTGACAGCCATTGATACGGGATGCGACGTCAGGCCGCCAGCCATCGCGGGCAGCATCGTCGCGTGAAGCTGGCCAGGCTCGGAGTTGTCCGGGTTAAGCCAGTCAGCCCAGTGATCAGGTGCTATCACCATGGGCATGCGATCGTGAATCTGGCCGACATCGTCGGTCGCCTGGGTCGTGATAATCGCGGCCGTCCACAGCCAGGCGCGCTCGTGGTCGGCAGGCAACGCCTCATCGCGCCAGAGCTCGTAGACTCCGGCGAAGGCCAGCGCACCACCGTCCCTCGAGTAGATGTAGTAGGGCTGCTTGCGCTGTTTTCCCTGCTCCGATACTGCTTGCCACTCGTAGTAGCCGTCGGCGGGGAGTATGCAGCGGCGTTTGGCGAAGGCACGCCGGAACGCCGGCTTGACCGCCACGGTCTCGGCCCGGGCGTTGATAAGCCTGCCGCTCCCTGAGGCGTCCTTCGCCCATGAGGGAACCAGGCCCCAGCGCACCACGTGCAGCTCGCGGGCTGGCGGTCCTTCCTCGTCGCGCGGACGCCGCTCCATGACCGCGTAGATCCTCTTGGTGGGCGCCACGTTGTAGTCAGGGCCAGGTTCGGGCTCAGGTCCGTCGGCCACGCGGTCACGCTCGATGCTGAACTCCTCGAGGAGCTCGAGGCGCTTGCGCGCCGACACGAAACGACCGCACATGCCGATCTTCCTCAGCTGTTGGCAATCCGGACACATCCCGTTGAGCCTGGATTGGCATTTCATAACCAGAAACCGGCTTCGCCAAACCCCGCCGAGAGGCGCGGTCGGGTCCCGGGGGGTGCCCCCCGGGGTGTGGTGGGTCAGTACGCTCAAGCGTATGCACGCCGACGATGACCGGGACCCGGCATGGCCTGCTCCGGCTGCGGGCGGACCGGTCAGCGCCCTTATCCGGCTGCCCGCATCCAAGTCGATCACCAATCGTGCCCTCGTGCTGGCCGCCCTGAGCGACGGGCCTGCCATGATCGCGAACCCGCTGCGCGCCAGGGACACTTTGCTCGCCGTCGGCGGGCTGCGGGCGATGGGAACCGACATCACCGACGTCGGCGGGGAAGATCCGGACTCCGGAACGAGCTGGCGTGTCACCGGTGGCCAGCCGGCGGCGCGTTCGCGGGTCAGCGTCGACGTGGGTAACGCCGGGACGGTCATGCGCTTCCTGCCCGCGGTCGCGGCGCTGACCTTGGCGGAGGTCCATTTCGACGGGGACGCGCGAGCCAGGCAGCGTCCGGTGGGCCCGATCCTGGTCGCGCTGCGAGAGCTCGGCGCGCACATCGACGACGGCGGCCGCGGTGCCGTTCCGTTCACCGTGTTCGGCCGCGGCGCGATGCGCGGGGGCACCGTCACGCTCGACGCCTCCGGGTCCTCGCAGCTGGTCTCCGGCTTGCTGCTGGCCGCGGCCCGGTTCGGGCAGGGCATCGAGGTGCGCCACGAGGGGCCGCCGGTGCCCTCGGCGCCGCACATCGCCATGACGGTCCGCATGCTCAGGGCGGCGGGCGCCGACGTCACCGAGATGCGCTCCGGGCCCGGCACCGGCGCGGGCGCGGGCGGCCCTGGCACACGGCCGGACACATGGCGAGTCAGGCCCGGACGGATCAACCTGGGCACGGTCGCGGTCGAGCCTGATCTGTCCAACGCAGGTCCGTTCCTGGCCGCGGCGCTGGTGACCGGGGGCACCATCAGCGTGCCGGGCTGGCCCCGGGACAGCCTGCAGGCGGCGGCGCAGATCCTGGACGTGCTGACCCGCATGGGCGCGCGCTGCGACATCGGCCCGGACGGGCTGACCATATCGGGAACCGGCACGATCCGCGGCATCACCGCGGACCTGCGCGATGTCGCCGAACTCGCGCCGGTGCTGACCGCGGTGGCCGCGCTGGCGGAGACTCCGTCGGTGTTCACCGGGCTGGCGCACACCCGCGGCCACGAAACCGACCGGCTGGCCGCTCTGGCCAAGGAGATCAACGCGCTCGGGGGCGACATCACCGAGCGGCCCGACGGGCTGCAGATCAGGCCGCGCCCGCTGCGGGCGCAGACGGCGGACGGGCCGTTCGGCAGCTATGACGATCACCGGATGGTGATGGCGGCGGCGGTACTCGGCCTGGTCGTGCCGGGCCTGCGGGTGGTCAACGCGCAAACCGCGGCCAAGACCTTCCCCGGCTTCACGCACGTGTGGGCGGACATGCTAGGACAGCCACCCTGAGCCCGCACGGCGGCTACGCCCGGCTTGACGAGGACGACGTCCGGGTCCGCCCCGGCCGCGGCTCCCGGCCCCGCACCCGGCGGCGGCCCGCGCACGAAAGCGCCGTCCCGGCCTTCGTGACCAGCGTGGACCGCGGCCGGTACGGATGCGTGGCCGACGGCAGGCTGGTGGTGGCCATGAAGGCCCGCGAGCTGGGCCGGGGCTCGGTGGTGGTCGGGGACCGGGTGGCGCTGGCGGGTGACACGTCCGGCGCTGAGGGCACGCTGGCCAGGATCGTCCGGGTGGAGACGCGGACCAGCGCGCTGCGGCGATCCCCGGACGACACGGACCCGATGGAGCGCATCATCGTGGCCAACGCCGACCAGCTGGTGATCGTGTGCGCGCTGGCCGCGCCGCCGCCGAGGCTCCGCTTCGTCGACCGCTGCCTGGTCGCCGCGTATGACGCCGGGCTCGACCCGCTGCTCCTGCTGACCAAGGCCGACCTGGCCCCGCAATCCTCGCCGCGCAAGGTCCGGGCCTTCTATGCACCCCTCGGGCTGCCCACGCTGACCACCAGGCGACCGTTGCCGCCGCGCACGCTGTCCCGGGTGCGGAACGTGCTGACCGGCCGGATCAGCGTGCTCATCGGGCAGTCCGGCGTGGGCAAGTCCACGCTGGTGAACATCCTGGTCCCGGCGGCGGCCCGGACGACGGGGACGGTGAACCCGGTGACCGGTCGGGGCAGGCACACGTCGTCATCGGCGGTGGCGCTGCCGCTGGGTGACGGCTGGCTCATCGACACGCCGGGGCTGCGCGGGTTCGGCCTGGGCCACGTGAGCGCGGAACGGGTCGTCGAAGCATTCGGGGACCTGGTCGAAGGCACCGCCGGCTGCCCGCCGGGATGTGACCACCTGTCCCCCGACTGCGCGCTGGATGAGTGGGCTCGCCAGCATCACGCCGAGGCCCGGCTCGATTCGCTCCGTCGCCTGCTGCGCAGCCGCGAGGG
Source organism: uncultured Actinomycetota bacterium (assembly GCA_963808615.1). Classification (GTDB taxonomy): domain Bacteria; phylum Actinomycetota; class Actinomycetes; order Streptosporangiales; family Streptosporangiaceae; genus Palsa-504. The sequence continues at coordinate 633,486 of CAWEGV010000011.1, read as the reverse complement.
CACCGCCCCCGACTAAGCCCCGCTGAGCCAGAACCCCAGGGCTCGTCCGATCCGGCACCGGGGGGCGCGGCGGGGCGTCGGGGACGCACCACGGTTCGTTCGGGGAGCTGGGGTTCTTACGCATCGACGGTTCCGCCTGCCCGCCAGTACACGCCGGCGGCCGTCCTGGACAGGAACGCCTCGTCGACCAGGTACCTGCGCAGGGCGCAGTGGTCATCGAAGACCGATTTGAGGACCTCGTTGACGGCCGACTCCGGGTACCGGCGGCCGGGCTCGAACGCCTGCGCCACCTGGTCGAGCAACAGTCGGCGACGGGTGCGCTTGGCGGGCAACACGGTAATCCTGCCGTTGCGGATGAAGGCCCTCAGCTGATCCGGCGGGTCGGCCAGTAGGCCGTCGGCGTTGCGGTCCATCGTTCTCATTATGACTCGCGCCCGCGGCGCGACGACGCCGTCGCGGCGCCCGGGCGGGGAGGGCGCGACGGGACACGGATGGCCCTGGCTGGCCAGCGAGATGTCCCAGGCGGTACCGTTTCGCGGGTGGCCCGCTACGATGACGACCTGCGCTTCGCGCACGTCCTCGCGGACGCCGCCGACGACATCACCACCAGGCGGTTCCGGGCGCTCGACCTGCGGGTCGAGACCAAGCCCGATCTCACGCCCGTCTCCGATGCCGACCGGGCGGCCGAGGAGTCGCTGCGTAACGTGCTGCGCCGGGCCCGGCCGCGGGACGCGGTGCTCGGCGAGGAACTGGGCCGTTCCGGTTACGGGCCGCGCTGCTGGGTGCTGGACCCGATCGACGGGACCAAGAACTACGTGCGCGGCGTCCCGGTCTGGGCGACGCTGATCGGGCTGATGGACGGCCCGGAGGTGGTGGTGGGAGTGGTGTCGGCGCCCGCTCTGGGCCGCCGCTGGTGGGGCGCGCTGGGCGGCGGCGCCTGGACCGGGCGCAGCTTGACCAAGGCGTCGCGGTGCCGGGTGTCCGGGGTGACCAAGCTCCGGGACGCGTCCCTGTCCTACTCGGGCCTGGGCGGGTGGGCCGAACGCGGGACGCTGGACAACTTCCTTGGCCTGGCCCGGGCGGTGTGGCGGACGCGCGCGTTCGGGGACTTCTGGTCGCACATGCTGGTCGCCGAGGGCGCGTGCGACATCTCCGCCGAACCCGAGGTATCGCTGTGGGATCTGGCCGCTCTCCAGGTCATTGTCACCGAGGCCGGCGGGCGGTTCACCTCCCTCGAGGGTGAGGCCAGGCCAGACGGCGGCAGCGCGGTGAGCACCAACGGCCACTTGCACGACGATGTGCTCGAGCAGCTGAGTCACGGGGGTCTTGCCCTCTGAAGTGATTTCACCGATGCTTGATGGACGTCACAAATTCACAAGCGCCGGAACCAGGGGTGTGATACCTCGTGAAGGTACGAGACGGCATGTCCCACCTTGTCCTCACCATCGGGCCCGCGCACACCTTGCGGCAGGCGGCGCGCATGATGTCCGCACGCCGCATCGGAGCCGCAGTGGTTATCGACCCGGAGCACGCGGGCGCCGGCATCCTGACCGAACGAGACCTCCTCGACTCGATCGCGGCCGGCGAAGATCCCGACGCCGAACTGGTGGCGCAGCACCGCACCGAACACCTGGTCTACGCCTCGCCCGACTGGACCCTGGAAGAAGCCGCCGCGGCGATGGTCCGGGGCGGATTCAGGCACCTGGTGGTGGTGGACGGGCAGGAGGTGGCCGGGCTGCTGTCCATGCGCGACATCGTCCGCTGCTGGACCTCCACGGACGCGCATCCGCCCCAGCCCGTCACGACGCCGGCCTGAACCGGCACGGGGCCGCGCGTACCGCCTGACCCCGCGGCGGGTGCAGGCTTAAAGGGTGGGCGACGACCGGGCCGAGACCTACCTGCGGTTGCTGGCCGAGACGGAGTTGCGCCGAGTGCGGCGGCTGCTGGGCCAGGCGGAGCGACGGCCCGACGGCGGGTCGGATCCGGCCGCAGCGCTCCTCCCGGACGCGGCCTTCAGGCCGGGCTCGGACATCGCCGGCAGCGCCGCGCAGATGAGCTGGGTGGGGGACGTCCTGGTCGCAGCGGGCGTGCTCGCCAACGACCGGGTGTCCCGCATCGTGGCCGAACTCGACGCGGCCCTCACCGCGCGGGCCAGGAGCGACTCACCCCGGACCCGGCCCGGAGTGGCATGCGCCGTTCGGCGTGATCCTGACCGACGTCGACGGGACGCGGTTCGCGCTCGGGGGCCTGACCTCGGCCGCGGGCACGAGTCACCTGCATGTCGTGGCCACCGGGGTGCCGCTGCCCACGGGCGGCTGGGATCCGGGCTTCTCCTGGTGGGCCAGGGACGACGACGCGAACTGGCACGTCGGCACGCCGTCTTACCCGCACCGGCGCGATTGCGGACAGGTCGCGTTCCGGGTGCGCCTGACGCCGCCGCTGGGCGCCCGCCCGGACGCGATCGAGGTGGCGGTGACGGGACCGGCGACCCGGATATGCGCCCTGGTGCCGGTCCGTGAGGCCCCGGGATGCCGGACACTTGACCCATGAACCGCGAGGGCGCGGAAACTCACCTGAGGCTGCTGGCCGAGGCGGAGATGCGCGATGTCCTCCAGGAAGTGCGGCCTTCCGCAGGGCGCTGGACCGCCGACCGCGGTGACGCGGGCATGGCCCGGATGGCCCGGGTGGCCCGGGCGCTGACCGACGTGCACGCGCTCGACGCCGGGACGGCCCTGGCCATCCTGGCCGAATTTGTCACCGCCCTGGGCGCACGGCAGCGCTCAGATCAAGGCCACCTGATGACGGGGTACTACGAGTCCCAACTGCTTGGGCGGGGTTTGGGGGCCCCGTGGTTCGGCTGGCCGACCCTCGGCGGCCAGGTGTGGCCGGGTGCCCCTGGACCGGCAGGCCCGGGACGGTCAGGCCCAGGGAGCCCCGGCCCAGGGGGACCGACCCGGCCCGTGCCGCTCGGGCTGACGGTCTGGTACTCCCATGACGGCCTGGACGGAGAACTGCACCTGCTCTCGTACTCCCGCACCGCCTCCGGGGCGCGGTTCCACCTGGCCTGGCGGGTGAGCTCGCCCGTCCCGGGTGCCGGGTTCCCGCTGCCGACCGGCCTGTTCGGCGTCACCGACGACGCCGGGACGCGCTACAGCATGTCCTTTACCGCCCGCGGCGGTCCCGACTGGGCCGGGGAGATCAGGCTGCTTCCCGATCCGCCCGATCATGTCCGCTGGTTCGACCTGGACCCGCCGGGCGGTCCGGCCCTGCGCGTCAACGTCCACCCGGCTACCCGGCACGACGACACGTGCCCTCAGGTCCGCCAGACGGGCCTGGCGCCCGGCGAGCACCTGCTGAACCACATCGCGGAGCGGCTGCTGGCCATGGCGCACGACTTCCCGTCCGATCCCTGGCCGTTGTCGGGTCGGCCGCGCGCCGGGCGCTTCAAAAGCCTCGCCGCCGGGCTCGGCGACATAGTCGCGGCCCTGCAGGCTGCGGGGGCGCTGTCACCGGTCAGCCCGGTGCCCGGGAGGCTCGCCGCGCTATGCGCGAGCCTGCGCGTCACCGGGCACGGGATCACCGCACCGCCCGCGCACGACCTGCCAGAACCGTGGCTCAGCCTGCTCGCGCACTATCATCGCAGGAAGCCGGAGCCGGCGCCGGTCTGGGACGGCTTCGCCGCCGCGGCCGCGGCCCTGCCCGAACTGGACGGGATCGGGCTGGCGGTGCTTGGCGCGCATACGAGCGAGGGCAGGACGGTGCTGCATCTGCGGGCGACCAGTCAGGACGGCGCGGGCCGGCCGCTCGGCCATGACCTCCCGCTGTCGGTCTGGGTCCGCGACAGCGGCGGCCGGTGGCACGTCGCCGAGCAGGACACCTGGGCGGCCGATGACGGCGAGCACGCGCTCACGCTGCGGCTCGTGCCACCGCTGACCCGGTCCGCGGCCTGGATCGAGCTGCTGGCCGCCGGGCTGTCGGCCGAGGTCCACGCCAGGCTGCCGCTCCGCTGGAGTTCTTGGAATGACTGATATGCCGAACGGTCCGTGGTACAGCTGCCTGCCCGATTGCGCGGCCCAGGTGCCATGCGGCCAGGGCAGGCACGCCGTCCGCTGGGAAGCCGGGGCGCTCGTGCTGCCCGAGCACCCCGACGCCGAGGGCGAACTGGTGCTCGCCGCCCTGGGCGGGGACAAGGCCGGGTGCGTGGAGCTGGCCGAGATCTGGGGGCGGCACACAACTGACCTGTCGGTACTGGCCATCGGCCCGCGGGGCCCCGCCGACGAGATCGCGGTCAGCTGGGAGGACGTCGCGGCGGTCAAGCAGGCCCGCTGGTCCTTCGGCTCCTTCGGCGCGCAGCTGGGCCCAGGGACCAGGCCCAGCGCCGCTCGCCTGCCGCCGATGCGGCTGGCCAGCCCGCCGCGGGCGCTGGCCGCTCACATGGCCGGCCTGGCACCGCAAGGCGCAGGAGGACATCGAACGGTCCAGGCGGCGCACGACCGACATGCTGTCGCTGCTCGCGCTGGGCTACGGATTCCAGGTCCGGCTGATCGGCCAGGTGGCCGCGGCGTACGCGGGCCGGCTGGAGGAGGCACAGGGGGCCGGGGCGGGTGGGGGCACCGAGACGGAAAGGGAAGCGGAGACGCAAAGCGGCGCCAGGGCGGAAGGGGGCGCTGGGGCTGAAGGAGAGGTCAGCCTCGAGGAGGGCGCCCGGGCCGACGGCGGGGCCCGGGTCAGGCCCGCGCTGGTGGCCGCCATCGCCGGGCGGCTGGCACCGGTGGCCGAGAACTGGCTCGGGATCGACCCCGATCAGCTGGTGGTGTCCCTGCACTCCGGACCGGGGTGGGGATCGGCCGAGCTGACCGGGCGTGGAGAGGAGCGCCGGCTGCGGGTCAGCGTGCCGGCCGGATGGCTGGCCTCGGTGTGGGCCTGCGGGCTGGCCCTGGTGGGCCGGCACCTGGTCGTGGCGGTGGAGCAGCCGGGCTGGCCGGAGGCCCGGGTGCTCGGGCTGCGCGCTCCGGCGCTAGGGGGCGCCACGGGCGCCGAGCCCGAGCCGCTGGAGGTGCACGGCACCCTGGGCGCCCCCGGCGGTCCCCCGGATGCCCCACACTGGGAGACATGAGCGAGTCAGGCAGCCCCGCGGTCGAGGCGCTCGGGGTCGCGGTCGCGGCCCGGGTCCCGGTGCTGCTGTGGGGCGCGCCCGGGACCGGCAAGACGTCCGCGATCCGGGCCATGGCGCAGGCCATGGGCCTGCCCTGCGAGACGGTCATCGCCTCGATCAGGGAGCCCTCCGACTTCGCCGGGCTGCCCATCGTGGTGGGCGACCAGGTCAGGTTCGCTCCCCCGGCCTGGGCGCGGCGGCTGGCCGAGGCCGGACGCGGGCTGCTGTTCCTCGACGAGCTTTCCACCGCCCCGCCGGCCGTGCAGGCCGCCCTGCTGCGGGTGGTGCTGGAACGGGCCGTGGGCGACCTCACGCTGCCGGACGAGGTGGCGGTGGTGGCGGCGGCCAACCCGCCCGAGCAGGCCGCCGACGGCTGGGACCTGTCCGCGCCGCTGGCCAACCGGCTGTGCCACCTGGCCTGGCAGACCAATCCGCGCACGGTGGCCGACGGGCTGGCGGGCGGCTGGGCGGCCCCGGTCGTCCCGGCGCTGCCCGAAGGCTGGCAGGCGGAGGAGATCTTGTCCCGGGGCCTGGTCGCCGCGTTCCTGCACGTGCGCCCCGCGCTGGCCTGCGCCCCGCCGACAGACGCGGCCTCGGCCGGGCGCGGCTGGCCGTCGCCGAGGACCTGGGAGATGGCGGCCCGGCTGATGGCCGCCGCGGGCGCGTCGGGGACGTCGGATGAGGCACGCTCGGCCCTGATCATGGGGGCCATCGGCGACGGAGCCGGCGTGGAGTTCCTGACCTGGCTGTCGGAGATGGACCTGCCCGATCCCGAGCAGGTGCTGGCCGACCCGGCCTCGTTCCGGCTGCCGGAGCGCGGGGATCGGGCCTATGCCGCGCTGGCCGCGATCGCGGCGGCGGTCGCGGCCGACCCGACCGCGGACCGCTGGGCGGCCGGCTGGCAGGTTCTGGGCCTGGCCGCGGACGCCGCTCCGGACGTGGCCGCCGTGGCCGCGCGGGTGCTGGCCAGGTGCCGCCCCGACGGCGCTCCGATGCCCGCCGAGGTCCACCTGTTCGCTCCGGTCCTGCGCGACGCAGGGCTGATGCATGGTGGCTGAGCGCCGCATCGAAGGGCTGGCCGGGGCCCGGCTGTGGGCCGCGACCCGGTTTCCCTACCTGGCCACCGGGGTGTTCGGGGCGCAGGTGATCGCCGAGCCAGGCAGCGGGACGGTGTCGGTCGACGAGAGCTGGCGGATGCGCGCTGACCCGGACCTGGTGGCGGACTGGACCGCCGCCCAGCTGGGCAGCGTCCTGGTGCATCACGTCTGTCACCTGCTGCGGACCCACGCCGAACGAGCCCGGGGGGCGGGCGTGGGGCCGCAGGAGGCGAGTGACTGGGTGCGGGCCGCCGACGCCGAGATCAACGACGACCTGGTGCCGGCCGGGCTGGACCTGCCCGGACGGCCGGTGCTGCCCCGCGACCTCGGCGCCGCAGACGGCCTGCTGGCCGAGCAGTATTTCGAGGCCATCCGGAGCCGGCGTGGCTCCCCGGCCCGGGATGCACGCGGGGGTCCCGGGGGAGAAACCACGGACCGTTCGGCCCGGGGAGCGCGGGGAGGCCCGGGGGGGGAAACCACGGATCGTTCGGCCGAAAAAGACACCGGAGCGGCGGGGAGCTGGCGTGACTGCGGAAGCGGCGCCGATGGGGCGCCCCGGCCCGGCGACGGGCCGCCGGGGCTGCCCGCCTGGCAGGCCGACCTGCTGCGGCGTCAGGTGGCGCAGGACGTCATCGCGCACGGCAAGCTGCCCGGCAGCGTGCCGGCCGGGCTGCTGCGCTGGGCGCAGGAGACCCTCAGCCCGAAGGTCAACTGGCGCACCCTGCTCGCGGCCGAGCTGCGCCGGGCCGTGGCCGAGGTGGCCGGGGCCGTCGACTACTCCTACCGGCGGCCATCCCGCCGCTCCGCCGTGTCCGGGCCGGTGGTGCTGCCGGCGTTGCGGCGGCCGGTGCCCGAGGTGGCGGTGGTATGCGACACCTCGGGCAGCATGACCGAAGCCCTGCTGGCCGCGGCGCTGGCCGAGGTCGAGGGCCTGCTGCGGGCCCTCGGGCTGGCGCGGCAGGTCCGCGTGCTAGCTTGCGACACCGCGGTCGCGCCCGCCCAGCGCGTCACCTCGGCCCGCCAGGTGCAGCTCGTCGGCGGGGGCGGGACCGACATGGGCGCGGGCATCGCCGCGGCCGTGGCGCTGCGGCCCAGGCCCGCCGTGACCGTCGTGCTGACCGACGGGTACACCCCGTGGCCTGTGGCCGCGCCGAAGGGGACGCGGGTAGTGGTGGGGCTGCTCGGTCCGGGCGCGCCCGCCGCGCCGTCGTGGGCCCGCGCCGTCCGGGTCGAAGAGGACTGACGAGGCCCCGGTTCTCGAAGGCCTGGCGGGCCGGTGGCCTGGTGTGATCTGCTAACGGGCCATGAACACCAGGCCGATCCAGCAGACCCTGACGCTGATCGCGATCGCGCTCACCTTCGCGTCGGGGGCGGCGGACGTGGCCAGCTTCACCAGGCTGGGCGACGTCTTCACCAGCGTCATGACGGGAAACATCGTGCTGTGGGGCCTGGCCGCGGCCCGCGGGTCGCTGACCCTGTTCGGCCACACCGCCGTGTCGATCGCCGGCTACATCGCCGGCGTGGCCGCCGCCACCTGGATCGCGCACGGCTTGCGGGCGGCGAGCCCCGGCGAGGACCGGGGCCAGGCCGCCTTGCCGCCTGAGCACGCGGTGCGGGCCCTGCTCGCCGAGCTGGTCCTGCTGGCCGGCTTCACCGCCGGGTGGGTGGTGTGCGGGGCCAGCCCGGCGGGATGGGCGCAGTTCTGCCTGCTCGCGGCGCTGGCCGCCGCCATGGGGGTGCAGTCGTGCGCGGTCAGGGACATGGGCCTGGCCCAGGTGTCCACCACGTACCTCACCGGCACCCTGACCGGGCTGGTGGCCTCGCTGGCCCGCCCGGGCCAGGACACGCCGCACGGGCTGCGGCGCTTCGGCGTGCTGATGGGGCTGGTGGCCGGGGCCAGCCTGTGCGGGCTGCTGGTGGCCACCGCGGCGGACCTGGTTCCGCTGCTGCCGCTGGGCGCGCTGGTATTCACGCTCGGGCTGGGCTGGCGGTCAGGCTGGCCCTGGCCGGGTTCGGGGCGCGCGGCAACCTCCGGGCCCCGGATGGGCGGCGCGGGCGGCGGGGACGGCGGGGACGGCGCGGACGGCGCGGACGGCGCGGGCGGCGCGGACGGCGGGGGCGGCGCGGGCGGCGGGGGCGGCGCGGACGGCCGGTAGCCTCGGGGGCTATGGCGATCCGACCGATCCGGCTGTTCGGGGACCCCATCCTGCGCACGCCGGCCGACCCGGTGCGTGACTTCGACCGGCAGCTGCGCAGCCTGGTCAGGGACCTGACCGAGACGCTGCGGGACGCGGGCGGCGCCGGGCTGGCCGGGCCGCAGATCGGCGTGGGGCTGCGGGTTTTCGCCTACAACGTGGATGGCCAGCGGGGATACCTGGTCAACCCGTCGCTCAGCTTCCCCGACGACGAAGAGCAGGACGGCGAGGAGGGCTGCCTGTCCTTCCCCGGCCTGTACTTCGACGTCAAGCGGCGGCAGAACACGGTGGCGCGGGGGTTCACCGACCGCGGCGACCCGGTGCAGCTGGTGGGCAGCGCCACGCTCGCCCGCTGCCTGCAGCACGAGACCGACCATCTGGATGGCATCGTGTTCATCGACCGGATGGACCCCGCGACCAGGAAGGCGGCCCTGCGGGCCATCCGCGAGGCGGAGTGGAGCGGACTGGGCCCCGCGCCGGCGGTGCGGGGCAGCCCCCACCCGCTGGATGGCCGCGCGCGCTGACCCGGCCAGGCCGCTGAGCGCGGGAGGCCCCCAGCGCGCGCCGCGGGAAGGCCGCCGCCGCACCACCAAAGCCGCGATCAACCCGTGATAGCCAGCTGCCAGCGCAGCGCTCATCGGGGTCATCGTCATGGCGTGGGCCGCTGGCCTGCGGCTACTGTGGGAAGGTGCGACAGACCACGGGCTTTGCGCGGATGCCTGATGCGGGACGTATCGCCTTTGCCGTGGTGGGGAGCGGGCCAGCGATCGTGCTGCCGGCCTGGTGGGTGTCTCATGTGGCCGAGGACTGGCATTTCGATCCGTTTCGCCGGTTCGTGGAGGGCCTGGCGGCCGGGCGCATGGTCGTGCGCTATGACCGGGTGGGGACCGGCATGTCCGATCGGGAGCGGCCACGTCAGACGCTCACCCCGGAATTCGAGGCGGCCACGCTCTGCGCCGTGCTTAGCGAGCTGGGGCTGGCACGTGTGACGCTGATGGGTATCTCCTGCGGGGGCTGCACCGCCGTGAGCTTTGCCGCGAGGTGGCCTGAGCGGGTCGACCGCCTCGTGCTCTACGGCAGCTACGCCGACGGGCACACGCTAGGGCCACCGGAGGTGCGGCGGGGCATGGTTGACATCGTGCGCTCGCACTGGGGGCTGGGGAGCCGTTTGCTGGCGGACATGCTCGGGCCTAGCTTGTCGCCCGAGGATCGCGCCGCCTTCACCGCATCCCAGCGTGCCTCGGCCGACGCTCACATGGCCGCAAGTTTGCTTGAGCTCATCTACGAGACCGACGTGCGCGATGATCTGCCGAGGGTGCGTGCGCAGGCGCTGGTCGTGCACCGTGAGCACGACCGTTCGATGCGACTGAGGGGCGGACGCGAGGTAGCCGCGCTGCTGCCGCAGGCCGAACTCGTGACGCTGCCGGGTGACGCCCACCTGCCGTGGCACGGCGACAGTGACGCGGTTCTCCGCGCCGTCGCCGCATTTGCCGGCATCAAGGCACCGGCCGTCCCGGTGAGCGCCCCGGACGGCAGCGTTTCTGAGGAACTCAGCGCGCGTGAGCGAGAGGTACTCGCGCTGGTCGCGCAGGGCCTCAGCGACACCCAGATTGCCGAGCGTCTGGTGATCAGCCCGCACACTGTGCATCGCCATGTGGCCAACATCCTGGCCAAGCTGGGGCTGCCCACCCGCGCCGCGGCTGCCGCGCGCGCCGCGCGCACCGGGCTGCTCTGACTGCTTGAGTGCTCGCGATGGCCCGATCCGGCCATCGCAAGATGGCTGGTACATGCGATGGCGCGCGAGCGGCTAAATGGTGGACTGTCGGCAGCTGGTCATTCCCAAGCGAACTGGAGGACGCCATGACCGCAACTGCCGAGGTGCAAGCCCTCAAGGAAGCTCACCGCAAGACCTGGGCATCGGGCGACTACCCCCGTGTCGCCGAGCTCGTCACCGACATCGGCGAGCGAGTCGTCGAGCGCGCCGGCGTCAAGCCCGGCACACAGGTACTCGACGTCGCCGCAGGCACCGGAAACGCGTCAATCCCGGCCGCCCGGGCCGGGGCTCACGTCATCGCCACCGACCTCACACCCGAGCTATTCCCCGCCGGGCGGAGCCGGGCGCTCGATGCGGGTGTCGAGATCGAGTGGATCACCGCTGACGCCGAGGATCTCCCCTTCGACGATGAGCGGTTCGACTACGTGCTCTCGAGCATCGGGGTGCAATTCGTCCCGCGGCACGAGATCGTCGCGCACGAACTGGTCCGGGTGTGCCGCCCAGGAGGAACGATCGCGCTCGGAAACTGGGCCGCCGATGGCTACATCGGACGGTTCTGGACCATCATGGGGCCGTACCTGCCCTCGCCGCCCCCGTATGCCTCACCCCCGGCCGGCTGGGGCAGCGTCGAGCACATCGAGGAACTGTTCGCCGACCACCCGGTCCAGCTGAGCTTCGAGCGCCGCGCGCTTGACTTCGAAGCGGAGTCGCCAGCGGCGTTCATCGACTTCATGGCCGACTACTACGGGCCCCTCCTCGGCGCCAGGAACAAGCTCTCCGGCCAGGGACAGTGGCAGCCGCTCCGGAACGAGCTCATCGCCCTCAGCAACGCGATGAACGTTGCCGATGACGGTCACTTCCGTACCCCCAGCGAGTACCTCGTCACGCTCGCCGCCAAGCTCAAGTAGCAGGTCATCAAGGCACCCTCGAGCGCGAAATGTCACTAGTCGGTGTCAGCATGTGAGCATGAGACCGGCGCTGAAGGCGGGACTGCTGCCGCTGTGGCGGGACCCAGACACGTTGCAGCTGGGCGTGGACCCGCGGCGGGCGGTGGCGGTGAGCGGGCTCGGCGCGGCGGCGGGCGTCATCAGCCTGCTGGACGGCAGCCGTGACCGCGAGAGCCTGATCGCCACCGCGCGGGATTACGGCATCCCGGCCGAGGCGACCAGCCAGGTGCTCGCCGTGCTGGCGGCCGCCGGGGTGCTGGACGACTTCCCGGCGCGGCTGCACGCCTCGCTCCCGGATCAGGTGCGGGCCCGGCTGGCCCCGGAACTGGCCACGGCGTCGCTGGCTTACGCGGACGGAGACGGCGGGGCGCGGACGCTGGCCCGGCGGCGGGCCGCCTTCGTCCGGGTGCACGGGGCGGGCCGGACCGGCGCGTGCGTGGCCAGCTTCCTGGCGGCATCGGGGGTCGGGCACGTGGCGTGCAGCGACCCGGAGCCGACCGAGCCGGCTGACCTGGCCCCCGCCGGGCTGATCCACTCCGATCTGGGCCAGCCCCGGCAAAGCGGAGCCGCCCGCGCGGTCGAGCGGGCCGCGCCTGACGTGCGCACGGGCGACGACGGCGCACTGCCCGACCTGGTGATCCTCACCGGGCCGGTGCTGCCAGACCTAGTGGACAGCCTGATGCGTGACCGCGTGCCGCACCTGGCCGTCTGGACCGCTGAGGCGATCGGCGTGGTGGGACCGCTGGTCGCCCCGGCCAGCTCGGTCTGCCTGCGCTGCGTGGACCTGCGCAAGGCGCAGGCCGATCCGCAATGGCCGAAGATCCTGGCCCAGGCCACCTTCACCCGGGCCCGGCCGCAGGCCTGCGACACCGTGCTGGCCGCGATGACCGCTACCCTGGCGGCCGCGCAGGCGCTGGCGCTCATCGACCGGGCCGGGCCGGCTCCGGTCACCGTGAACGGGACGCTGGAAGTCGTCCTCCCGGACTGGCAGTGGCGTCGCCGGACCTGGCTGCCGCACCCGGCCTGCGGTTGCGGCGCGGGTGACCGACCCGTTGTCCGGCCCTGTGCGCGAATCCGCCCGGATGGACGATGCCGTAACGCTGCGGTAACGGATGCCCCCTAGCGTGTGTTGCAAGAGAACAGATTCACAAGGGGGCGTGATGAGCGAAACCACACAGTTGCGCGAGGAAACTGCGGCGCGCGTGTTCCGACTGTACGGCGGGATGCGGAACAATGCCTATGTGAATGATGTGCCGCGCAATTCGGTAGCCCGGGCCGCGAAGCTGGCCGGCCTGCCCATCGGACTTGCGGGCCGCACGGCACTGGGGATGGGTAAGCGGATCGGCGGGCGGTCCGCCGAGATCGTCGCCGAGGAAATCCAGCGGCGCACCGCCGACCAGATCTTCCGGGTCCTGGGCGAACTCAAGGGCGGCGCCATGAAGCTCGGGCAGGCGCTGTCAATCTTCGAGGCGGCGCTGCCGCCGGAGATCGCCGGTCCGTACCGGGCCACGCTGACCAGGCTGCAGGAAGCCGCGCCGCCACTGCCCGCCCGCACCGTGCACCAGGTCCTGGCGAGCGACTTGGGCGAGGCATGGCGTGACAACTTCGCCGAGTTCGACGACATACCGGCCGCGGCGGCGTCCATCGGCCAGGTTCACCGGGCGGTCTGGCACGACGGCCAAAGGGTCGCGGTGAAGATCCAGTACCCGGGGGCGGGACGCGCCCTGATCAGCGACTTCAACCAGCTCAGCCGGGCCGGGAGGCTGTTCGGCCTGCTGATGCCGGGGCTAGACGTCAAGCCGCTGCTCGAGGAGCTGCGCGACCGGATCACCGAAGAGCTCGACTACCAGCTCGAGGCCGAATCCCAGAGCGCCTTCGCGGCGGCGTATGCGGATGACCCGGACATCTACGTGCCGGACGTCATCATGGGCACCAGCCACGTGCTGGTCACCGAGTGGATGGACGGCACCCCGCTGTCGAGGATCATCAGCGACGGCAGCAACGAGGACCGCGACCGGGCGGGCATCCTGCTCATCAGGTTCCTGCTGTCCGGGCCCGCGCGCGCCGGGCTGCTGCACGCGGACCCGCACCCGGGCAATTTCCGGCTGCTCGACGACGGCCGGCTCGGTGTGCTCGACTTCGGTGCGGTCGACCGGCTGCCGGACGGGCTGCCGCCGTTCTTCGGCCGCCTGCTGCGCATCATGCACGACGACGACGCGGACATCGGGGAAGTGGAGCGCGAGCTTCGGTCGCACGGGTTCCTGCGGCCGGGCATCGAGGTCGACCTGGGGGCGCTGCAGGCGTTCCTGGCCCCGATGGCCGAGCCGTCCAAGGTGGACTGCTTCAAGTTCAACCGCGAGTGGCTGCGCGGCGAGGCGGCCCGGGTCACGGACATGCGCGCGTCCAACATCACGCGCAAGTTCAACCTGCCCCCGTCCTACGTGCTGATCCACCGCGTGTCCACGGCAGGCATCGGCGTGCTGTGCCAGCTGGAGTGCGAAGGCGAGTTCCGGGCCGAGGTGCTCCGCTGGATACCCGGCTACTTCGACGACGGCGCCGAGGCGCCCGGGGCCGGCGCAGCCGCGGACGGCCTGGTGGCTCTCGAGGCCCCGCAGGCCGTCGAGCCTGCGGGGGCCGTCGAGCCCGTCTAGTCCCAGGTATCCGCACGCCCGCGGGTCGCAGAGCCCGGCCCGCAGGGACGCTGAACTGACGACGCCAGGCAGGGTTTACTGCCGGGTCGCTGTCATCGTCGGGTCGCTGTCGCCGAGATGCATCTCCTCAGCTACCGCACCCGGCTCGTGAGGGGGCCGAGCTGACGGACGGTCCGGAACCCGGCCTGCGGACGTTATCTGCCCTGCCACACCGGGGGGCGCTTCTCGGCGAACGCGCGGGCTCCCTCCCTGGCGTCCTGCGAGGAGAACACCGGCATGCTCAGCGCGGCGGCCTGATCCCAGCGCTGCTCCGGCGACCAGTCGCCGCCGTGATGCGCGATCTGCTTGGTGGCCACCACGGCCAGCGGCCCGTTGGCCGCGATCCGCTCGGCCAGCTCGATCGCCGCCTCCAGCGCCCCGCCCTCCGGTACGACCCGGTTGACCAGCCCGATCTCGGCGGCCCGGGCCGCGTCGATCGGGTCGCCGGTGAGCAGGAGCTCCAGGGCCAGGGCACGGGGCACCCGCTCGGCCAGCAGCAGCGCGCCGCCGGCGCCGGCCACCAGCGAGCGCGTGACCTCGGGGACGCCGAACCGGGCCGACGCGCCCGCCACGACCAGGTCACAGGCCAGCAGCAGCTCGAACCCTCCGGCCAGCGCCCAGCCTTCGGCCGCGCCGACCAGAGGCTTGCGCGGCGGAGTCTGCGTGATGCCGCACAGGCCGCGTCCGGGAAACGACGGTAGGTCCCCGCTCAGGAACGCCTTGAGGTCCATGCCGGACGAGAACGTGCCGCCGGCTCCGGAGAGCACTCCGGCCCGGAGTTCGTCGCGCTCGTCGAGTTCGTCGACCGCGTTGCGGATGCCGGCCGCGACCGCCCCGTTCAGGGCGTTGCGTGCCTCCGGACGGTTGATGACGATGACCTGCACTGCGCCACGGCGCTCGACCAGTACCTCATTGCTCATCTCGGCTCCGTCCGTTCGGGTTCTTTGGGGCCGGCCGGGCTTCGCCTGGCAGCGTGGCGAGCTTACGGAAGTCCCAGCTGACGATCTTCAGCGGGGTGACGCGCAGCCAGGCGTGGCGGCCGTCGTGGATCATGCCGCCGCCGAAATACTTGGCGGCCATCAGGCGCTCGGGCTCGGCGAGCTCGAGCGTCCCGGGATCCTCGCCGCCGGTCCGCGGCACCGGCCCGACCACGGCCGCCTCGCCCTCGATCTCGACGCCGTGCAGCTCGTGGTAGTGGTGGCCCGCGTCGGCCACCGCCGCGACCCGGGGATCGCGGGACACGTTGGCCCAGCGCTGGCTGCGGGTCAGCGAGTAGATCCACAACGCACGCCCGTCCCAGGCAAACCAGACCGGCGCGACGTGCGGGCCGTCCGGCCCCACGGTGGCCACCCGGCAGGTCCGCTGCTCGCCCAGGAATGAGTCCAGTTCCCCGGCGCTCATCGCGATCACCTGGCCGCGCCGCTGCGGTCTCATCTACACCTCGCTTTACGTGACGGCTCTACGTGATGGCCCTACGTGATAGCTGGGGCCCGGCATCGCGGGGGCACTACCAGGGCCACAGTGCTCCAGACGATAATGGCCGATGAAGAAGGCACGCCGGCTACCGGAGACCCGGCTCGAGCTCGTGAACTCACCCGGGCGGGTCGCCGTCCATTCTCGCGCCACCTGGGGAACATCATGGCCGATCCTCCGCCCGCCGGGCAGCCCGACGAGCTCAGCCCGCTGGACTACCTGCTGCACCGCGGCGAAGCGTACCCGGCCACGCGATCGGCGTTTCTCGACGTGGAGATCCTCGACCGTCCGGCCGACTGGATCAGGCTGCGCGAGGGGCTCGACCGATCCAGCCGGGTGGTGGTCAGAATGCGGCAGAAGGTCGTGGTCCCGCCGGTCCCGGTCACGGCGCCGCGATGGGTCATAGATCCCGACTTCAATCTGGACTATCACGTGCGCCGGGTGGCATTGCCCGCCCCGGGCACGCTGCGTCAGCTGCTCGACCTGGCCGAGGTCACGCTGCAGTCGCCGCTGGACACCTCCCGGGCCCTGTGGGAGGCGCTGTACGTGGAGGGCCTGGAAGGAGGCCGCGCGGCGCTGCTGATGAAACTGAGCCACGCGATCACCGACGGACTGGGCGGGATCGCGCTGTTCGAGCAGCTCTACGACACCGAGCGAGACCCGGAGCCGCGGGCGATGCCGCCGGTACCGGTTCCGCGCGACCTGAGCGGCGACGACCTGCTGCGCGGCAGCGTGCGGGAACTGCCGTGGACGGCCCTGTCGGCCGGCCGGAGGCTGCTCGGCGACGCGACCGCGACCGCCGGCCGGCTGCTGAGGTATCCGGGACCCGCGGTGGTGGGCTCGCTCCGCTTCGCGGACTCGGCGCGCCGGATGCTCGGCCCGCCGGCGACCGCGCCTTCGCCGTTGCTGCGCCGCCGGAGCCTGGTATCGCGCACCCACGTGCTCGAGGTGCCCCTGGCCGACCTGCGCGCCGGCGCCAAGGCGGTTGGCGCGTCGGTCAACGACGCGTACCTGGCCGCGCTGTGCGGCGGCCTGGGGCGCTACCACGATGCGCTGGGGGTGCCGGTCGATGCGTTGCCGCTGGCCCTGCCGGTCAGCCTGCGCACCGGCGACGACCCGGCGTCAGGGAACAGGTTCGCGGGCGTCACCATCGCCGCGCCGACCGCCGAGTCCGACCCGGCCGAGCGGATGCGGCAGATCCGCGAGCAGGTGATCGCGCGCCGGAGCGAACCGGCGATCGACGTGATCGGACGGCTTTCGCTGGTCCTGACGGTTCTGCCCGACGCGGTCCTGCTGCCGATCGCCGCGCGGTTCACGTCGGCGGACATCCAGGCCAGCAACGTGCCCAGTTACGCCCAGGAGACCTTCCTGGCCGGCGCCAAGGTGGAACGGCAGTACGGGATGGGGCCGCTGCCCGGGGTGGCCATGATGGCGGTGCTGATCTCCCGGGCCGGCACCTGCACCGTGACCTGCCGCTACGATACGGCGTCGTTCGCCGTCCCCGACCTGCTCGAGAAGTGCCTGCAGCTCGGGTTCGACGAAGTGATCGAACTCGGGCGGCCGGGACCGCGGCCGCGCACGCGGTCCCGGCCCGATTCGCCCGCTTCGCCGCGGGCGGCCGGGCGGAGAACCTCATGACCGCCGCACCGCACGCCGGCCGCACTGCGCCGCTCCGGGTCCCCGGGTCGGTGGCCGAGGTCGAGGCCAGCCCCGAAGGCCCGCACGTCGGCGCGTTCTTCGATCTGGACGGGACGCTGGTGGCCGGATTCACGGTCGCGGCCGTCACCAAGGACCGGCTGCGCCACCGGGAAGTGGGGGCCAGCGAGCTCCTGCACATGATGCAGCTCGCGCTGGAGTACCGGCTCGGGCGGCACCATTTCGATAACGTGATCGAAGGCGCGATGCGCTCGGCCAGGGGGCGGCTGGCCGAGGACGTCGAGGAGCTGGGCGAACGGGTCTTCCAGCAATCCATCGCGGACCTGATCTACCCGGAGATGCGCGAGCTGGTCCGCGCCCACCAGCGGCGGGGTCACACGGTGGTGCTCAGCTCGTCGGCCCTGAGCATGCAGGCCGAGCCGGTGGCCGACTACCTCGGCATCAAGCACGTGCTGTGCAACCGGTTCGTGGTCGACGAGAACGGGATACTGACCGGCGACATCGAGCGCCCGGTGATCTGGGGCACCACGAAAGCCACCAGCGTCCAGCATTTCGCCGCCGACCACGAGATCGACCTGCGGTCGAGCTACTTCTACGCCGACGGCGACGAGGATCTCGGCCTGATGTACCTGGTGGGCAATCCCCGGCCGACCAATCCGGGACCGAGGCTGACCAAGGTGGCCATCCGCCGCGGCTGGCCCATCCTGCGGTTCAGCAGCCGGAGCGCTGACAACCTGAGCGCCGGTATCCGGACCCTGGCCGGGATCGCGTCGCTGGCCCCGCTGGCCTATGGCGCGCTGTGGATCGGCTTGCTGACGCGGAGCAAGCGGACCGGCGTCAACTTCCTGAGCCGGTACTGGCCGGAAACGGTACTCGCGCTGAACGGCGTGAAGCTGAACGTGACCGGGGCCGAGAACATGAACGCGCGGCGGCCGGCGGTCTTCCTGTTCAACCACCGGAACAACTTCGACGTGTTCATGGTGGCCGCGCTGGTCCGGGAGAACTGGACCGCCATAGGCAAGATAGAGCTGGAAAGCAACCCGCTCATCGGCACGCTCGGGAAGCTGCTCGACGTCGCGTTCATCGATCGCGCGGACAGCGCCGCGGCCGTGGCGGCCCTCAAGCCCGTCGAGGATGCGGCGCGCGAGGGCCTGTCGATCGTGGTGGCCCCCGAGGGGACCCGGACGGACACCCGGATGGTCGGCCCGTTCAAGAAGGGCGCCTTCCGGATAGCCATGGCGACCGGCCTGCCGGTCGTCCCCATCGTCATCAGGAACTCCGAGGAAGTGGCGGGCCGCAACTCGCGCCGGCTCAGTCCCGGTACGGTCGACATCGCGGTGCTGCCGCCCATCGATGTCAGCGACTGGACCCACGATGACCTAGCGAAACGAATCGAGCAGGTCCGCGAGCTCTACCTGGAGACACTGACCCACTGGCCCGCTCCCGAGCCGGACCGCAGGACCGGAGCACCGTCATGAGCACCGAATCCGACTCGCCCGAACTGATGGCCGACGGTACCGGCACGGTGCTGCTGACCCAGGCCTCAACCCCCACCGAGGCCCGGCTGATCTCCGAGCGGATCGCCGCGGCCGGCGGGACATCGCTCCCCCAGGTAAGCATGGGAGCGCCGGGGAACTCCGGTGCGCGGCTTCCCCAGGCGCTCCTGGAAGGCGACCAGGCCGTCCGGCTGGTGCCGGTCAGGGTGGCCTGGCTGCCGGAAGAACACGAGGGCAGCCGCATGGCCCGGGTGACCGACCTGATGCCGGGCCGCGACCCGTATCACCCCAGCGAACACCAGCAGCGGCGCATCCTGTCCCGCCAGCCGGACCGGGCCACCGTGCTCGTCGGCGAGCCCGCCACCATCGCCTCGCTGCGGGAGCACTGGGCCGACGCCACCGGCGGCGACGGGCCCGCCGACTTCGGCGCCTACGTGGCCCGGCGGGCCACGCTCGCGCTCGACCGGGCCGAGTACCAGCTGCTCGGGCCCAGGTACAAGACGCCGAGCCTGGTCAAGGAGGAGATCTTGTCCTCCCGCAGGTTCCGCGACGGACTCCGCCAGGTGCGGCCAGGCCCGGACCAGGCCGACGGGCCCCCGCCGACGCTGGCCGAAGCGGGCCCGATCCTCGACGAGCTGGTGGCGGGCTGGAGCCGCCGGTTCATCGACATCATGCCGACCCTGGGCCGGCTGATCTACCAGCGGGGCTTCGACCGGCAGATCGATTACGACGACAGCCAGGTCGAACGGCTGCGCGCGGCGATGCAGCGCCACCCCTGCCTGCTGCTGTGGTCGCACCGGTCGTATCTGGACGAGCCCGTGCTCGCCGTGGCCATGCAAGACAACGGCATACCGCCGGCCCATGTCTTCGCCGGCATCAACATGGCCTTCGGGCCGATGGGACCCATGCTGCGGCGGGCCGGCGTCATCTTCATCAGGCGCCCGATCGGCGATGACCCGCTGTACAAGTACGTGCTCAGGGAATACGTCGGCTACCTGCTCGAGAAACGATTCAACCTCAGCTGGTCGATCGAGGGCACGCGCTCGCGCACCGGCAAGATGCTCCCGCCGAAACTCGGCCTGCTCGCCTACGCCGCAGACGCCTACCTGACCGGACGCGTGGACGACATCATGCTGCTGCCGGTATCGATCACCTTCGACCAACTCGACGAGATCACCGAGTACGCCAGCTACGCGAGCGGCGGGCAGAAGAAACCGGAGGGCTTCGGCAAGTTCTACAGCTTCATCAAGGCGCAGGGCGCTCGCCACTACGGCAAGGTCTACATCCGGTTCGGCGAGCCGGTCTCGCTCAGCGCCTTCCTCGGGCCGCCGTCCGGCGAACTCGCCACCGAATCCTCCGCCCGGCGGCTGGCCCTGCAGAAGACCGCCTTCGAGGTGGCCTGGCGGATAAACCAGAACATGCCGGTCACGGCGACGGCCCTGATCACCACCATCTTGCTGGCCATGCAGGGCGCGGCCCTGACCTTCGACCAGATCCGGCTGGGCCTGGCCGACGGGCTTGACTACCTGCAGAGCCGCGCCATCCCGATGACGGCCAGCGCTCGGGCGCTGTCCGCGGCCGAGCCCGTGCGGGCGACGCTGGACGCGCTGCGCCAGAGCAAACTGGCCACCTACGTAGCGGAAGGGCGCGAGCCGGTCTGGCTGATCGAGCCCGAGAACCAGCTCGCCGCGACGTTCTACCGGAACTCGCTGACCCATTTCCTGCTCGATACGGCGCTGTGCGAGCTGGCCGTACTCCGGGCCGCGGACGACACCACCGACCCGGTCGGCGCGTTCTGGGCCGAGATCGCCTGGCTTCGCGACCTGCTGAAGTTCGAGTTCTACTTCAGGGAGCGCGACGAGCACCGGCGCCAGGTGCACGAGGAAATGAACCGGCACGACCCCTCCTGGGAACAGCGGCTGCAGGCGGGCCCGGTGGCAGCGGACGCCCTCCTGTCGACGATGCGGCCGCTGGTGGCCCACGTCATCGTGCGCCCGTTCGTCGAGGCCTACCGGCTCGTCGCCGACGTACTGGCCGCCCGCGACGCACCCGATGACGACGCCGAGGTCATCCGGCGGGCACTGGGCCTGGGGCGGCAGTACGTGGCCCAGCGCCGGCTGCGCAGCTCGGAGTCGGTCTCCACGCTGCTGTTCCAGACGGGACTGCAGCTGGCCAGGAACCGCGGGCTGTTCGAGCCCGGCGAGGACCTGGCCAAGCGGCGGACCAGCTTCCTGCTCGAACTCCGCGACCTGCTGCGCCGCCTGGACCGGATCGAGGACATCGCCATCCGGCGTTACATCGCCGATGCCGCCGGCGCCCAGAGGACCGGGTGAGGAGATCCTCAGGCCTGGACGGCGGCGCCGCAGGCGACCAGGGCCTCCGCATCGTCCAGGCCCCACTCGGTCAGCGCCTGGACCGTATGCTGGCCGGGCGCGGGTGGCGGATCGGGCAGCCGGCCCGGAGTACGGGAGAACCGCGGTGCCGGAGACGGCTGGATCATGCCGTCCCCGGTGACGTAGGTGTTCCGCGCGGCCAGGTGCGGGTCACGGGCCGCCTCGTTCAGCGACAGGACCGGCTCGGTGCAGGCATCGCTCCCGGCGAAGACGGCCGCCCACTCGTCCCTGGTGCGTTCGGAGAACCGCGCCGACAGCCGGGCGCGCAGCTCGGGCCAGTTCCGCGGGTCATGGCGGTCGGGCAGGTCTTCCAGGCCCAGGACGGACAGCAGGGCGGCGTAGAACCGCGGCTCCAGGGCCCCGACTGCCATCCACTTCCCGTCCGCCGTCTGGTAGACGTCGTACCAGGGCACGCCGCCGTCGAGCAGGTTGACCCCCCGCTCGTCGCGCCACAGGCCCTGGGCCATCAGCATCAACGGCATGGCCAGCAGCGACGCGACCCCGTCCACGATGGCGGCGTCGACCACCTGGCCCTGCCCGGACGAGGCGCGCTCGACCAGGGCCGCGCAGATGCCGTAGGCCATCAGCATCCCGCCGCCGCCGAAGTCGCCGAGCAGGTTCGCGGGAAACTGGGGCGGGCCGCCTGCCTGCCCTAGGGCGTGCAGGGCGCCGGTCCTGGCGATGTACCCGATGTCGTGTCCCACCGTGGCGGACAGCGGGCCGTCCTGTCCCCACCCGGTCATCCGGGCGTAGACCAGCCGGGGATTGCGGCGCAGGCAGACGTCGGGCCCGGCACCCAGGCGCTCGGTCACCCCCGGCCGGAGGCCCTCGAGCAGCACGTCGGCGGCGTCGGCGAGCCGAAGCAGCGCGTCGATGGCGCGGGGATGCTTCAGGTCAAGCACCGCGGACCGGCGGCCGCGGTTGAGCAGCTCATGGGCGGGCCGTTCCCGGCCCGGGCCGGGACGGTCGATGCGCAGGACGGTCGCCCCGGCGTCGGCCAGCATCATCGCGCAGAAGGGCGCCGGGCCGATGCCCGCGAGCTCGAGCACCCGCACCCCGGCCAGCGGCCCGCGGCGCGCGTGCGGTGAACCTGGTCCCGTTCCGCTCATGGGGCGCCACCTCCGGAAGTGGGCGGTGGTGGCCGGATGCACGCACCACGGCCCGTTCGGACAAATGGTTGTAAGGATGCACGCGCGGGGTCAGATGTCGATGGGCTCGGTCCCGGCGCGCATCCCGGTCAGCAGCCGCTCGACGGTATCCCGCGACAGCGATCGCTTCCAGTCGCTGAGCAGGCCGCGGACCAGGAAGCCTCCCGGAGCCGGCTCGACTGAGGTGAGCATGAAGCCGTCGGGCAGATCCGGCACGGATATGTGGAACGCCGGGGCTGGCAGTGACAGGCGCCGTTCGAACAGGTGCAGGGCGCGGGGCCGCAGCCGGATGGACCGGCCCTCGGCGCCCGTTTCCATTTCCAGCCGCAGCCACGGCATCCCCGCCACCCCGACCTGGGGGACGCCGGCCTGCAGCACGAGCTCGAGCCACGGGGACAGGCTGGCCAGCCAGCGGGAGGCAACCGAGGCCGAGATGAAGGCCTCGCTGACCACCGGCGCGGCCACCAGAGTGGGCCGGGTGCCCGGCCGCAGGTGCATGTTCTGGGCGCGAATCTCCAGCCGCTCCAGATGGTAGGGGCCCCAGTGGACATCCAGGGCGTAGATGCGGACCGTACCGTACTGGCCCACGACCTTGGCCAGATCGGCGCCGTCCACCGAGATGTCGGACAAGGTCATGGTCATGTCGCGCCCGGCAAAGCGGAACGTCTGCTTCTTGCCGACGAGCCGGGCCCGGGCGGCGTCCACCACGAGGACGAACGGATCTCCGGTCAGGGTCCCGGGCTGCGGCAGGCCGAGCGACGCGGCCGCGGCCGAGGACATGGCGAGGAGCTCGTTCAGGTTCCGCTTCCACTCCTCGGTCCGCGAACGATCGAACGGCCACCACTCAGCCATGGCGTCATGCTGACACAGGGCAGCCGGCCGGGCAACGGGGCGCCCGGTTACCAACCGGCGGGGCGGGGCGGGCGGTGACGTACCGTATGACGGTGCCGGACGTGACTGCCCAGGGTGTGCTGCGGCTGAGGGAACGGTCGTTCGGGCCGGGGCAGCTCGTGATCATGGCCAGGGTGGGCCGGGATCTGGATGCGCGCGGCCCGGCCCGGGACACCTCGGCCGCGATGGACCGCGTGCACGCGGTCGTGGCCCAAGGCGCGGACCTCGTCGACCTCGGCGGCCTCGGCGGCACCGGGGGTCTCGGCGGTCTAGGCGATCTCGGGGGTCTCGGCAGTCTGGGCGGCGGGGCGGCCGGGCCCGGGACCGAGGTGACCGTGGCGGAGGAAATCCGGTGGGCCGTTCCGCTGGTGGCCGCGGTCCGGGCGGCCTACCCCGACCTGGTCATCGGCGTCGGCGCCCG
Source organism: uncultured Actinomycetota bacterium (assembly GCA_963808615.1). Classification (GTDB taxonomy): domain Bacteria; phylum Actinomycetota; class Actinomycetes; order Streptosporangiales; family Streptosporangiaceae; genus Palsa-504. The sequence goes on along the minus strand of CAWEGV010000011.1, from coordinate 610,150 downwards.
GCGGCACGAGACGGCGCGCGAGCTGTGCGCGGCCGGCGCGGACCTGCTGCAGGACCACGGTGAGCGGGTGTCCGAGGTGGCCGCCGAATACGGCGCGGCCCTGATCTGCGGGAACGCCGAGCGCGCCGTGGCGCGGGGCGTAGACCCCGCACGCGTGCTCATCGAGGCCGGCATGGGCAGCTGGCCCCCGCCTGAGGCCATCAGGCGGCTGGAGGACATGGTGGCGGCCGGCTGGCCGGTCCTGGTGTCGGTTCCGGAGTCGGTTCTGCAGCCGGTTCTGCAGCCGGGCGGGGACCGCGGGCCCGCCGGGATCCTGGCGGCCGCGGCGGTGTGGGCGTGGCTCGGCGCCCGGGTGTTCCGGGCCGATCAGGTGGCGCGGACCCGCCGCGTCCTGGACATGGTCTCGGCCATCCGCGGTGATCGCCCGCCCGCCCGCGCACTGCGCGGGCTGGCCTGAATGAGAGTGGAATTAGCTGGGAGGATCCGGGTTCTCGGGAGAATCTGGTGCATCCCTGTCCCCCGGATCCTCCCTGAAGCCCATATCCTCCCGGATAAATAGTGGTTCGTTGGTGGGCGGCAGGCCGGAGGACGATCCGGCGCCAGCGGAGGCTCGGATGAAGATCGAAGGGAACATCGCCCTGGTCACCGGGGGGGCGTCAGGGCTCGGGCTCGCCACGGTCGGGAAGCTGCACGCCGCCGGGGCCTCGGTGGTCATCCTCGACCTGCCCGCTTCGGACGGCCAGGCGATCGCCGCCGGGATGGCCGGGCGCGCTGCGTTCGTGCCCGGCGACGTGACGAGCACGGACGATGTCGATGCGGCGCTGGACGCCGCGGGCGCGCTGGCCGGAGGGGTGCCCCGGATCGTGGTCAACTGCGCGGGCATCGGGACCGCCGCAAGGACCGTGAGCAAGGGCGGCCCGTTTCCGCTGGGCGGGTTCTCCCGGGTCATCCAGGTCAACCTCATCGGGACCTTCAACGTCATCCGGCTGGCCGCGTACCGGATGAGTCACGCGGGTGAGGTGGACGGCGAGCGCGGCGTCATCGTCAACACCGCGTCGATAGCGGCGTTCGACGGCCAGGTCGGCCAGGCGGCCTACTCGGCATCCAAGGGCGGCATCGTCGGCATGACGCTGCCGATCGCCAGGGACCTGGCCCGGCTGAAGATACGGGTGATGACCATCGCGCCCGGCCTGTTCGATACGCCGCTGTTCGCGGCCCTGCCGGACGAGGCGATCAGATCGCTGGCCGACCAGGTGCCGCACCCGGCCCGGCTCGGCCATCCCGGCGAGTACGCCGACCTGGTGGCGCACATCGTCGAGAACCCCATGCTCAACGGCGAGACGATCCGGCTGGACGGAGCGCTGCGGATGGGCCCGCGCTGATGGGGCCGCGCTGAGGGAGCCGGGCCCTGGGCCGGGCTCACCCCGGCCACGGTGCGACTGGAGCGTGGATCTATGATCCGCCAGGAGAAGACCGGTGGCCTGAGAGGCGGACATGGCAGGACGGACATTGGCGGGCCGCAGGATCATCGTGCTGGGTGCAAGGGGCGGCCTCGGGCGTTCGGTCGTCGAGCGGTTCCGGACGGACGGCGCGTCGGTGATTGCGGCCGACTCCAGGCCGCCGGCCGACGCCGAGCGGCACGAGGGCGTGGACCACGTCACGGTGGACGCGCTCGACGAGGCCAGCGTGGCGGAAGCGCTGGCCGTTCCGCCGCCGGCGGCGGCCGTGGTCAATCTCATCGGCGGTTACACCCAGCCGCAGCCGCTTTCCGGGCTGGACATCGCCACGCTCCGCCAGCAACTCGAGCTGAACCTGGTCACGGCCGCGATCGTGACCAAGCACGCCATGCCGCTGCTCGCCGCGCAGGGCGGCGGGGCGATCGTGCACGTCTCGAGCAGGGTCGCAGCCCAGAGGGGCGAGAACGCCTTCGCCTACAGCGTGAGCAAGCTCGGCGTGGTCCGCCTGGTCGAGGCGGCCGCGGCCGAGGGCAGCGAGCAGGGGGTGCGGGTCAACTGCATCATGCCGAGCATCATCGACACCGAGGCCAACCGGGCGGCGATGCCCCATGCCGACCACGACCGGTGGCCGAAGCCGTACGAACTCGCGGCCGTGCTCGCCTTCCTGGTCTCCGACGACGCCGTGCTCATCTCCGGCGCGGCCATCCCGGTCTACGGCCGCGGCTGACGGCAGCCAAGCCCCGATGGACGGGTCGGGCGGCGGACCCCGGACCCCAGGCCCCGGGTCGCGGACGCGGCAGGACCGGTCCCGCCCGGGCGTGCTGACCCAGGCCGAGTTCGAGCAGCAGAAGGCCCGCATCCTGAACGGCTGACCTCACGGCTGCCGTGGGGCGCGCCCTTCGGTCATCCGCTGCCCGGTCGCGCCGCGGAGTTCCGCGGCGCATCAGCAGGTCCCGGTCTTCGGCCGCACGGCATCGGTAGGCCGACCCGGTGACCAGCGGTCAGACCAGCACGAGGTCCCGAGCGTCGTCGGTGTCGGGCTGCGGCTGCTGCGGCAGGTCGCGCCGGATTCCGCCGTGCGGCGCCCGGCCGGACCCGGTAACGCGGGAGGCCAGCAGCATCACGGCCGAGAGCGCGACCGTGGCGCCGATGAGCACCGCCAGAGCTAGGAGTACGCCGGTGAGAAGGTGGACGTCGATCATCTGAAACACCCCGTCGTGATCGTGTTTACATCGTTTACTAAGATGAGTATCTGATGTGTTTGCTAACGCTGTCAACTTATTTAGCGGTGTAAGCACCGGACCTGGCCAGACCCGGGCTGGGCGGCTGACCGGGATCCCCGGTACCTATAACTACGGAGTACCGACCGGTCGCGGAGATACGCGGAGCGGCCCGCGGCGAGCACATGGTGCACGCCGCGGGGCCTCGCCCTTTCAGTACTCCGCGGGCTCGACAGCGTCGCGGATTTCCGCGGCACGGCGCCAGGCGGCGATCATGCGCCGTTCGGCCCTGCGCTCCATGCGCCGGGCCCGGCGCAGTCTGGAGGCCTTGCGCGAATGTCGCAGATGCTCGGCCTCGTCGATCCTGCTGCGAGATTGCTCACTCGCCAGCTCTTCTACCAAGTACATGCTGATCCCTCCGTGGTGTGCATCGTGTGCGGCCGGCCGCGCGGCCCTGGTTGACCGCGCGGCCCGCCTGCTTCCCCGTGGCCGGCCAGGCGGCCGGCCGATTCCCGTGGCTGGCCGTGCGGCCAGCTTGCTGACGAGGTGGCCGCCTAGGCGGCCACCTCGTCCTTGCGAGGACGTCCGCGAGGCCGCTTGCGCGGCACGACCGTGCCGCGAATGAGCAGCTCGCCGCCCCAGACGCCCCAGGGCTCCCTGCGCTCGAGCGCGCCGGCCAGGCAGGCCAGCCTGGCCCGGCATCCCCGGCACATGGCCTTCGCCTGCTCGACGTCCTGCGGAGACTCGGCGAAGAACAGTTCAGGATCCTGCGTACACGGAAGATCCAGGCCCACCGGGAGCGCGGTGGCCGGCCCGGTCACCGAGAACTGACGTGCCACGCTGACCTCGGTGACGGCCGATCCGGTCACCTGCCGAACCTGGCCGACGTAACCCACCTGGACCTGCCTGATGTCCGAACGCTCCTGCCGCGCTGCGGACCCGGATGCCTCCAACCCGGTCGTGTCCTGCACGCTGACGGTGGCATCGCGCCACTGCATCGGTGCCATCCCCTCTCGCTTGCCCGGTCCTACGTACTCGTCCATGCGATTTCTCGCCCGTCCTGGGACCTTGGCCCAAATAACTAGGCCGCGGACCCTGTGTCGGGTCCGCGGCCTCAAAGGGGGTGGTGGCCGGCCTTTCTAGGCCGGTGCCCTACATTGAGGCGGACCCGATGCGCCCTCGCCGAAGGCGGCAACGCTGGTCATGTGGTTGTAGATATTCGTCTGCCCGAGTTGCGTGGCCGGGACCGTTGGCGCGGCCTGGTTCCGGACACGCGGAACCGGACGCAGGACGGCGGCGCACGGGCCAGTGCCGCTGCCGGCACCAGGCACACCAGTCCCCAGGAAGTGAGAACGCGGGCTGAAGGCACCCGGACGCGAACGCCACTTAACGGCCGGCATAGCGCCAGAGTTGATGTTGGTCACGTTGGGCACCTCCCTCCAGGAGCGTCGACAACTAGCCCACGGACATGTAGGCAGCCTAAGTGCTGCCGCCGGAATGGGGCAACACTTTTTTGACCTGCGATTGTCCACCCGCGGGGCTCCGCCCCGGCCAACCCCCACCCGCGGGGGCTACGCCCCCGCGAACCCCCAAACCCACCTGTGGGGACCACGCTCCCGCGAACCCCCACCCGCGGGGGCTACGCCCCCGCGAACCCCCACCCGCGGGGGCTACGCCCCCGCGAACCCCCAAACCCACCTGTGGGGACCACGCCCCCGCGAACCCCCGCGAACCCCCAAACCAATCCGTGGGGGAGCGACGGCCCGCGGTCTCACTCGGCCGCGAAGCTGGTGCGGATCAGGCCCTCTTGCATCACCGAGACCACCAGCTCGCCGTCGGCGGTGAACACCTCGCCGTGGGCCAGGCCCCGGGCGCCGCGGGCCACCGGTGAGTCCTGCGCGTACAGCAGCCAGCGGTCGGCCCGGAACGGCCGGTGGAACCACATGGCATGATCCAGGCTCGCGCCCGAGGTACGGCCGTCCAGCCAGGACAAGCCGTGCCCGAGCAGCACCGAGTCGAGCAGCGTCATGTCCGAGGCGTAGGTCATCAGGCACACGTGCAGCAGCTCGTCGTCGGGCAGTTCCCCGTCCACCCGCAGCCAGACCAGGTTTCTCGTGACGCGCAGCGACGGGTCGCCTTCGGCCTCGATCGACATCGGGCCGACCGACCGCACGTCGATAGGGCTGTCGACCACCCGGGGGTGGTCCTGGCCCAGGATCCTGGCCCACCGGTCGGAGTTCCGCTCGACCTGCTCGGGCGGCGGCGCGTCGGGCATCGGGTCGGCGTGCTCGACACCGGGCTCGGCGCGGTGGAACGACGCGGACAGCGTGAAGATGACCTTCCCGTGCTGGATCGCGGACACCCGGCGGGTGGTGAAGGACCGCCCGTCCCTGACCCGGTCGACCGTGTACACGATCGGCACGGACGGGTCGCCGGGCCTGATGAAATAGGCGTGCAGGGAGTGCACCGGCCGGTCGTCGGGTACCGTCCGCCCGGCGGCGACCAGCGCCTGCCCGGCCACCTGGCCGCCGAACACCCGCTGCCGCCGCTCGTCCGGGCTGCGGCCGCGGAAGATGTTGACCTCGATCTGCTCCAGGTCGAGCAGGTCGAGCAGCCTGTCCAGCGCCTCACCCATGGCCCACCCGCTCCCTATCCGCCTTCACTGCGCAGTCTGGCGGCCGGTGTTACGGGTCCGGGTTCTCGCCGGCCCAGGCGGAGGTCGTCGAGGAAACGCGACCGCGGCCGCACGGCCGGGCCGCGGACTCCGGAGGTTCCCCGCGCCCGGACCGGGGACCAGGAAAGGTACAGGTGCTCGCGCGCCCTGGTCACCGCCACGTACAGTAGCCGCCTTTCCTCCTCGATCGCGTCCGCCGTCCGGGCGTGCACAATCGGCATCAGCCCTTCGACCAGGCCTGGCAGCAGCACCGCATCCCACTCCAGCCCTTTGGCCGCGTGCATCGAGGCGAGCGTCACCCCCTCGACGGCCGGCGCGTGACCCAGCTCGGCCCGCCGGGTCAGCTCGGCCGAGAAGTCGCTCAGGCCGGCCTGCGGCCGCTCCGCGTGCATGTCGTCCGCGAGCTGGGCGATCGCGGCCAGCGACTCCCAGCGCTCGCGGGCCGCCGCGGCGCCCGCGGGGGGCCCGGCGGCGAAGCCGATTCCGGTCAGCACGTCCCGGACCGCGGAAGGCAGCGGGGCGGGCGGGTCATCGTTGCCGGACGCCGCGTCAGCCCGCCGCTCGGCGACCGCCGCGCCGCGGAGCAGCACCAGCGCCTGCCGCACGACCGGCCGCTCGTAGAACCGCTCGGCGCCGCGTACCACGTAGGGCACCCCGGCTTCGGTCAGCGCCAGCTCGAATCGCTGCGTATCGGCGTTGATCCTGACCAGGATCGCGATCTGGCGAGCCGGAACGCCCGCCGCGATCAGCGCCCGGATTCCGATCGCCAGCCCGGCCGCCTCGGCGGAATCATCGGGGTACTCGGTGAGGATCGGCGCGGGCCCGGCGGGTCGCTGCGCGACCAGGCCCGGGTCCGGGATGAGCCGGTTAGCCACCCTCACCACCTGCGGCGTGGACCGGTAGTCGCGGACCAGCCGCACCACGGTGGCGCCAGGGAACTCCGAGGTGAAGCCGGTCAGGTAGTCCGGCGTGGCGCCGGTGAACGAGTAGATCACCTGGTGCGGATCCCCCACCACGCACAGGTCGTCGCGGTCGCCCAGCCAGGCGTCGAGCAGCAGCTTCTGCAGCGGGTTCACGTCCTGGTACTCATCCACCACGAAATACCGGAACGCGTCGCGGACCTGATCCGCGGCACCGCGGTGCTCCAGCAGGATCGCCGCGGTCAGTTCCAGGACCGACTCGAAGTCGATCAGATGCCGCTCCCGCCGCAGCCGCTCGTAACCGTCGTACACCGCGGCCATGGCTTCGGCTGAGGCCGCGGGCACCCGGCTCGCCGCGGCCGCGGCCCGCCGGTAGCCATCCGGGCGAACCTGGATTGCCTTGGCCCACTCGATCTCGGCGGCGGCGTCGGCCAGCCCCGGGCCGTCGAGCCGGACCCCGGCCTGCTTGGCGGCCTCGCGCACCAGGCTCATCTTCGCGTCGATCACCCGCGGCGGCAGGCCGCCGACGACACGCGGCCAGAAGTAGTTGAGCTGGCGCAGCGCGGCAGCGTGGAAGGTGAACGCCCGGACCTGCCCGGCACCGAGGTGCCTGAGCCTGGCGCGCATCTCCCCGGCCGCCCGCACGGTGAACGTGACCGCCAGCGCGTGGGCGGGATCGATCAGGCCGGCGGCGGCCGCGTACGCGATGCGGTGCGTGATCGCGCGGGTCTTGCCGGTCCCCGCGCCGGCCAGCACGCAGACCGGGCCCCGGGCGGCCAGGGCCACCTCACGCTGCCGAGGGTCCAGCCCGCCCAGCAGTGCGTCGGCCGAGGTCCCGGTCGCCGTGTCGGTCAACCCCCGCCCGCCTCTCCATCGGAGTTCCCTGACCCCATCCTGCCGTATCCGCGCCGAGCCCCGGGAACGCAACCGGGCCCGCCGGTGTTACAGGATCCGGTAACTTTCAACCAACGCGAGGAGGCGGCGGGTGTCCGGCCAGCTGATCATGTACACCACCTCATGGTGCGGCTACTGCCGGAACCTGAAGAGGCAGCTGGCCAGGGACGGCATCGACATCGCTGAGGTCGACATCGAGCACGACGAGTCCGCCGCCGACTACGTGATGTCGGTCAACGGCGGCAACCAGACCGTGCCTACCTTGTTGTTTCCGGACGGCACCGCCCTGGTCAACCCGTCGGCCGCGCAGGTCCGCGCCCGGTTGGCCGAGGTCAGCGCGGGGTAAGGATTGCTGGCCCGGCACTGATACCACGGTCCGTTAGGTCAAAAGATCCTTATGCCGAACGGTCCGTGGCTCAAGCCTCAAGACAGGACAGACATGGACGGGGACACGACGCAGCACCAAGAGCCTGACGAGTCCTCGGACGGAGTCGTCGTCCGCAGGTCAGAGCAGGGCTGGCTGGTCGGGGGCGAGGAAGCCGCCGACCTGACCAGCGCGATGGTGCTCGCGGACCTGCTGGCCGCCGATCTCGGATCGCCGCCCGCGCCGCCGGCCGGGCCAGCACGGGCTTCCGGGCCGGGCAGCGAGGAAGACGAGGCGGCCCGGCTGGCGGTGACGGTGGCCCAGCTGGAACACGCGCTGGCCACCAGGGTGCGGGTGGAGCAGGCCATCGGCGTGCTCGCCGAACGGCACCGGCTCCGGCCGCGGCAAGCGTTCGATCTGCTCAGGAACGTGGCCAGGTCCCGCGGTCAGAAGGTCCTCGACGTCGCGGAGACCGTGGTGGACAGCGCGTCGAACCCGCTGCTGCCGCTGCCGCAGGAGCTGGCCCGCAAGCAGCCCGCGCCCCGCAAGCGCGGCCGCTCGCCGCGGCACGCGCGTACCGGAGAGAATGTCGGGGGGCAGCGCTAGTCTCCGGCGAGAAGGTGTCGCCTGGAGCATCCCCGACACGGGACGGCGATGCCGTCGTCTTCCGGCACAATGCACCTGGGCTGCGCGAAAATGGGCCGGCTGAGAGTTTCGTTTCACCGATGGGAGCTGGTCGAGCGAAGGAGGCCGGGGTGGCAGATCTTGAGGTGGTCGAGATCTGTGCCGGGGCGGGCGGTCAGGCCCTCGGGCTTGAACGAGCCGGCTTCGAGCACGCCCTGGCCGTCGAGCTGGATCCGGCGGCCTGCGCCACGCTGCGGGCCAACCGGCCGGGCTGGAAGGTGGCCGAAGGCGACGTGGCCGACCCGGACCTGTGGCGGCCGCGGGACTACCGCGGGGTGGGCCTGCTGGCGGGCGGGGTCCCGTGCCCGCCGTTCACGGTGGCGGGTCGGCAGCTCGGCGCAGCCGACGAGCGCGACCTGTTCGCGTGGGCCGTAGAGCTGTGCGGGACCATCCGGCCCCGGGCGCTGCTGCTGGAGAACGTCCGGGGCCTGAGCACCCGGCGGTTCAGCGCGTACCGGCAGCACGTCCTGGACCGGCTGGCCGAGCTCGGGTACGTACCCAGCTGGCGGCTGCTGCAGGCGGCGGACTTCGGGGTACCGCAGCTCCGGCCACGGACCGTGCTGGTGGCCCTGCGCTCCGAAGACGCGCCCTGGTTCCGCTGGCCGTCGCCTTCGGGCCGCGGGCCGGCCACGGTGGGCCAGGCGCTGGGCGACCTGATGGGCGCGCGCGGCTGGCCCGGCGCCGACGCCTGGGCTCGGCGGGCCAACCGGATCGCGCCGACCATCGTCGGCGGCTCTAAGAAGCACGGCGGCGGCGACCTCGGCCCGACCCGGGCCAAGCAGGCCTGGGCCGACCTCGGCGTCGACGGCCTGGGCATCGCGGACGCGGCCCCGGACCACTACGCGGACCCGTCCCTGCGGCCCAGGCTGACCTGCGAGATGGTGACCAGGCTGCAGGGCTGGCGGGACGAATGGGGCTGGCGGTTCAGCGGGCGCAAGACCGCGCGGTACCGGCAGATCGGCAACGCGTTCCCGCCCCCGGTCGCGGAGGCGGTCGGCACGGCCATCCGCCACGCCCTCGAGCACGCCGACTGCCCCGGCTGGCCGGCCTCGGCGCCGCCCGGCCATGCGGCGCACGTGCACGACCCGGTGTTCCGCGTGCTCCGCTCCCGGGATGACTTCCTGACCGCCCGCCAGCTGGCCAACCTGGTCACCACGGCCGCGCGGACCTCGGCGGGGCCGCCGGCGGGCAGTCTGAGCCCGGCCGCGGTGTTGCAGCACCTGCGCCACCTTAGCCGGGACTTCGAGCTGGAGGTCGCCGATTCCCTGGACGGGCCGACCTACCGGCTGGGCCGCTTCCGGGCCTTCCTCGGGACACGCACCCGCGGGGGTGGGTCTTCGGGGGTCCGCGGGGGTGTCCCCCGCGGGGGTGGGTCTTCGGGGGTCAGCGGGGGTGTCCCCCGCGGGGGTGGGTCGGGGTCAGCGGGGGTGTCCCCCCGGGGGGGATAGGTATGCAGGATGGCGGATACGGGTGGGCGGCTGGCCTCAGCAAACGTTTGCTGGACGTGGTTGCAGTAATTCAGTAAATACTGCAATATTTGATTCGTCGCTGGTCATGGACGTGCCGGCCGCCTCTTGAGGCAGGGGTGCCGCGGACTAGCTACCGTAACCTCACGGCCACTGCGATAATGCCTGGATGACAGGGCTGAGCCTTGCCCTGGCCAACCTGAAGCCGGGGACAGGAAAAACCACATCAGCGGTGTGGCTGGCGCATGTCTTTGCGCAGGCCGGGAACAGCGTGCTGCTAGTGGACGCTGACCCGTCCGGCAGCGCGCTGGAGTGGTCCGACCTAGCCGCCATGTACCCGGGACTCGCGCCGCCGCAGGCGGCCTTCCCGTTCCGTATCGTGGCCTTGCCCTCGCGTGAACTGCACCGCCGCCTGCCCGAGATCGCCCGCGACGACGACGTGGTGATCGTCGACACGCCGCAGATCGAGGACCACGCCGGCATCGCGCGTTCGGCGCTGCGGTACGTCGACGAGGTAGTGATCCCGTGCGCGCCGAGCCCGATTGAGATCAACCGCACCACGCCGGTACGGGACGAGATCGCCGAGATAGGCGACGTCCGGGACCGGCCATTGCGCTCGGTCGTGCTGCTGAACCGCTGCGTGGCGCGGGCGCATTCCACGGCGGACGCCCGGGAGGCACTGATCGACCTCGGCTATGACGTGCTGGGCACGGTGGTACCGCGACTCGAGGTCTACGCCCAGAGCTTCGGCATGCCGATCAAGCAGGCGGGCTGCGCGCTGTGGCGTCAGGTGGCGCGCGACCTGATCGACCGCTGCGCCCCCCTGTGCACGGTGCGTACATGACGGCGCAGCGGGATCGGGACCTGCGCAAGGCGCAGATGGCGGCCGCGGCCGGCCGGCGCGCCGAACCCAACGCGCGGCCAGCCGGCCGGACCGCGATCCGGTCCAAGCCGGTCAGGATCACCCTCGACCTGAGCCCCGAGCTCTACCGGGAGCTGACCGTGTGGGCGGACTCGGCCGGGATCGCACTGGGCGTGCCCCGGGTTTCGCTGGCAGACGCGGTGCGGGCCATGATCCGGGCCGCAGCCGACAATCCCGACGAGGTGCTGGACCGGCTGCGCAGGGACCGGGACCGGTAGCCCGTCTCCGGTGGTGTAATAGGACGCGTCGTTGGCGGTCAGCCCCAGGTAGCGCCAGCGCGGATCTGCGGGCCTGCCGGACGCTGCGGGCCTGCCGGACGGAGCCGGGATGCAGGACCTCGAATCGCTGGACGCTGCCTTCGTCATCGACACGTTCCTGCTGCTCCTGATCGGCATCGGACCCAAGATCGCCCTGGTCCCCTTCCTCGAGGCGACCAAGGCCATGCCGGAGACCACCAAGCGCCAGGTCCTGCGCAAAATGCTGACCACCACGGCCACGGTGGCGGCGCTGCTGCTCATCCTGGGCGGCCTGCTGACCAGGCTGCTGCACTTCTCACCGGGTGCGCTGGGCGTGGCCAGCGGCATCATCTTGCTGATCATCGCCATCGCCATGCTGCTCGGCCAGCAGGGCGGCAATGGCGGCCACCCGGTCGCGGACCGCGATCCGATGGAGGTCGCGGTGTTCCCGCTGGCCGTGCCCTACCTGCTCAACCCGGCCGGGATCGTGGTCCTGGTCACGTTGTCGGCCGAGGCCAGCTCGGTAGCGGTGCTGGCGGTCGCCGTGGGTGTGCTCGTCGTGGTGCTCGTGCTTGACGTGGTGGTGTTCCGCTGGGCCGTTCAGGTCAGCAGCAAGCTGGACGCGGGGAGGATGCTGGTGACCGAGAAGGTGTTCGGCTTCCTGCTCGCCGCACTGGCGGTCCAGCTGGCCCTCAACGGGTTGTCCGACGTCGGCGTGATCCACCTGACGACTGGCCACTGACGACGTGGCGGGAGAAACGTCATGACCGCAGTGACCAGCAGCGACGTTCCTCGGGCACGCCATCAGCTGGCGCCGCGGCTGCGCGCGGCGGTGCTGGGACCGCAGGGCGGCGGCACGACCCGGCGGCGGGCATCTTCGCCGTCCGGGTCAGGTTCTTCCAGCGCCAGGGGTATGACGTCCCGGCCGCGGTCAGCTCCGGCGCCATCGCGTCCACGGCCAGCTCCGGCGCCATCGCGTCCACGGCCAGCTGGACCGTCAAGACCCTGCTGTTCCTCCTGGCCATCCCGTCCGCCGGGCTCGTCGCCGCGGGCATACCCGGGATCAGGCCATCGCGGCCGTGCTCATCCAGCGGTTCTTCCCCTCCTATCTGCCCCCGGTCTGGGGCTGGGCGACCCTGACCTGGATGCGCCACCGCGAATACGTGTGACCCGGCGGCGCTCACGTAACGTTCCCGGAACGGTCGGGCCGTAGCGTCCTGCTTGGTAAGGGACGCGCAGCCGACGCGGGTGCGGGGTGGTCAGGTGGCACGGGCGGCTCGGGCGCGCAGGCGGAAGCGCTCCCGGGCGTCCAGGACGGCCTTGCGCAGGCGCACCGCTGAGACGGTGACCTCCACGCATTCGTCGTCGGCGCAGAACTCCAGCGCCTGCTCCAGGCTGAGCAGCCGCGGCGGCACCAGCCTCTCGAGTTCCTCCCCGGTCGACTGACGCACGTTGGTGACCTTGCGCTCGCGGGTGATGTTGACGTCCATGTCGTCGGGTCTTGAGTTCTCCCCGACGATCATCCCCTCGTACACCTCGGTGCCAGGGGTGACGAACAGCGACCCGCGTTCTTGCAGGTTGAACATGGCGTACGCGGACGCGCTTCCGGCCCGGTCGGCGACCAGCGAGCCGGTGGCCCGGCCTCGCATGGGGCCCGACCACGGCTCGTAGCCCTCGAAGACGTGATGCGCGATGCCGGTGCCACGGGTCTCGGTGAGGAACTGGGTGCGGAAGCCGATCAGGCCCCGGGCGGGTACCACGAACTCGAGCCTGACCCAGCCGGTGCCGTGGTTGGTCATCGAGTCCAGCCGGCCGCGCCGGACCGAGATCAGCGAGGTGACCGTGCCCAGGTATTCCTCTGGCACGTCCACGGACAGCCGCTCCACCGGCTCATAAAGGGCGCCGTCCACGCTGCGGGTGACCGCGGCGGGCCGGCCGACGGTCAGCTCGTACCCCTCCCGGCGCATCGTCTCCACCAGCACGGCCAGCGCGAGCTCGCCGCGGCCGCGGACTTCCCAGGTGTCCGGGCGCGGCGTGGGCAGCACGGCCAGTGAGACGTTCCCGACCAGCTCGCGGTCCAGCCGGTCCCGCACCAGCCGCGCGGTGACCTTGGCTCCCGGCGTCCGCCCAGCCAGCGGCGAGGTGTTCACGCCGATCGTCATCGAGATGGCCGGCTCGTCCACGGTGATCAGCGGCAGCGGCCGCGGGTCGCCGGGGTCGGCCAGCGTCTCCCCGATCATGATCTCCGGGATGCCGGCGATGGCCACGATGTCGCCGGGACCCGCAGACTCGGCCGGGACCCGCTCCAGAGCCTCGGTCCGGTACAGCTCGGAGATCTTGACCCTTTCGATCGACCCGTCCCGGCGGCACCAGGCGGCCTGCTGCCCGCGGGTGATCGTTCCGTTGTGAATCCGGCACAGCGCGATCCGGCCCAGGTACGACGAGGCGTCCAGGTTGGTCACGTGGGCCTGCAGCGGCGCGCTCGGGTCGTAGCTGGGAGGCGGGACGGTGGCCTTGAGCGTCTCGAACAACGGCTCCAGGTCCGGCGAGCCGGGCATCTGGCCGTCGGCGGGCCGGTTCAGCGAGGCCCGGCCGGCCCGTGCGGAGGCGTACACGATGGGGAACTCGATCTGGTCCTCGCTGGCATCCAGGTCGATGAACAGCTCATAGCAGGCGTCCACCACCTCGGCGATCCGCGCGTCGGCCCGGTCGACCTTGTTGACCACCAGGATCACCGGCAGCCCGGCGGCCAGCGTCTTGCGCAGCACGAACCTGGTCTGCGGCAGCGGTCCCTCGCTGGCGTCCACCAGCAGCAGCACACCGTCGACCATGGACAGGCCGCGCTCCACCTCCCCGCCGAAGTCCGCGTGGCCCGGCGTGTCCACGATGTTGACGGTCAGCCCGCCGTGGCGCACCGCGGTGTTCTTGGCCAGGATCGTGATGCCCTTCTCCCGCTCCAGGTCGCCGGAGTCGAGCACCCGCTCGGCCACGTTGGCGTTGGCGCGGAACGCGCCTGATTGCCACAGCATCGCGTCGATCAGCGTGGTCTTGCCGTGATCCACGTGCGCCACGATGGCCACGTTGCGCAGGTCGTCGCGGGTCGCGAGGGCGGCCTGCGAGGTCGCGGTGCGGTGCGGTGCGGGCATGCGTGAGTCTCGTTCGTCTGGGGTCTGGGCAGTGCCACCCGACCGGGTGGCCCGGTCACAGTGAAGCCACCCGACCGGGTGGCTTATTCCAGTGTAGTGCCCGCCAGTTCCGCCGCCGAACGGCCGGCGACGTCCCGGGGCAGGTGGGACGGTGGACGGATCCCGTCCGGTCATGACAGCAGCCAGTAGACCTCCGTCCACTGCTGCCCCGGATCGTCGCGGTTTGGCCCGTAGACCTCCCAGCGGACGCCATCCGGCTGGTGCCCGTGCGCCGTACACCAGCCCAGCACGGCGTCATGGGCCGCCCCCACCTCCCCGAACGGGCCGCGACGGACCGTCATGGCCGCGGTCCCGGCGGGCAGCGTGGACGCCACCACCCGGCCGGTGAGCGGGCACGGCCGATCGAGCAGCACGCCGACCTCCACGTTCGGCACGCTATCCCGGTACAGCATGATGTTGCGGCATCCCCGGTAGATCCCGCCCGCATGCAGGCAGTCCCACACCTCACCCAGAAGCTGCCCCCACAGCATGGGGAAGTCCTGCCACGTCGTGCTGGCGGCAACGACGGCCGTCGGCCGAGGCTCGGCATCAGTAAGCCTCACCTGGTAGTCCATCTGGCCATCATGGCACTGCGGCCACCGCGCCGTACCGCGCCGTCGCCTCACCCATGCGCGCGCTCGTGCCCTATTCCATGATCACGAAGGAATTTGCACTCCAGGCGGTACCAGATCCTTCGTGATCACAGGAATGCCGCGGCAGGCACGCCGGTTAGCCCGGCATGAGCGTATTCACCGACTCCGAGCTCGACTACTTCGCCGGCCAGCGCCTGGGCCGGATCGCGACCGTCGGCCCCGACGGACAGCCCCACGTGGTGCCGACCTCGTTCCGCTACAACCCAGAGCATGACGCCATCGACGTGGGCGGCTTGCGGATGAGCCAGACCAAGAAGCTGCGCGACGTGCAGCGCACCGGCCGGGCCAGCATCGTGATCGACGACGTGCTCCCGCCCTGGCAGCCCCGCATGATCGAGGTACGCGGGACCGCGGCCGTGATCCCGTCGGGTGGCAAGGCCTTCGGAGAGCGGTTCGAGGACACGATCGTGCGCATCCAGCCCACGCGCATCATCGCCTTCGGAATCGACCCCGGCGACAGCACCAACGCGCGATCGGTCGGTGCCACCTAACCGGTCCCCGATCCCTGGCCGCCGAGCCTGACGGCCAGGGCCGCGCCCGTCCAGGACCTTGGCAAGCGAGGAGGCTTAGGCGGGTGCCGGGCAGCTCGACGGGCCTAAGTCCTGTTACCCGCGGAAGATAAGGCATTCGTCCGATGCGGGGGGTGGGGCCTTACGGCGAATCTTGAGGATGTGGGAACCAGACGGGTTCCCCGGGGGACCAGGAGGAACCATGCATCCCGAGATTGCCCGTGAACTTACTGCACAGCGCGGCCGGGAGATGCGGGCGCACGCACAGCAGGCCATGACGGTCCGCGCGGCCAGCCGGCTGCGCCGGGCCCTGCGGCACGGCACCGGCGAGCCTGCCGGAGCCGGTGAGCTGGTCATCCCCGCCATCCCCGACTACGTGGACGGCTCGTTCCGGACCTCGCCGGCCGATCAGAATGCGGCCAGCCACTCCGGACGGGTGCCAGCCAGCCGCCGCGCCGCCTGACGCGGCCGTGGCGGCCCCGGCCATGACCGACCCGGGTCCGGTGCCGACCGGCACTGGCCCGGTCGGTCGCGGTGAGCCCGCTGGAATGTCAGACCCTCGTGGGATGCTGACAGAAGAGATGAGCGGGCGAGCATCCAGCCCCGTCCTGGTCGGGCGGGACGAGCAGATGGCCGCCCTGGAAGCCGCGTTCGCCAGCGCGCGCCAGGGCGGTCCGTCTGCGGTGCTGCTCGGCGGCGAGGCCGGGGTAGGCAAGACCAGGCTGGTGAGCGAGTTCGCCCAGGCTGCGGCGGCGGCCGGAGCCTGCGTGCTGACCGGCGGCTGCCTGGAACTTGGCACCGACGGGCTGCCGTTCGCGCCGTTCACCGCGATCATCCGCGAACTGGTCCACGAGGTGGGCGCGGACGCGGTGGCCTCGATGTTGCCCGGCCGGACCACGCGGGGGCTGGCCCGGCTACTGCCCGAACTCGGTGAGACCGATACCAGCGGCGACCCGGGCGAGGCACGGGCCAGGCTGTTCGAGGACGTGCTCAGCACGCTGGAGCACCTGGCCCGGCACTCGCCGGTGGTGCTGGTCATCGAGGACGCCCACTGGGCGGACCGGTCGAGCCGTGACCTGCTCACCTTCCTGGTCGGCAACCAGCGGGCCATCGGCGGCCTGCTGATCGTGATGACGTTCCGCTCGGACGACCTGCACCGTACCCATCCGCTGCGCCCGATGCTCGTCACGCTGGACCGGGTCGCCTGGGTACAGCGGATCGAGCTGCCCCGGCTGACCCGGCACGACACCACCGAGCTGGCGGTCCGCATCCTCTGCCGCGAGCCCGCGGCCGACCTGGCCGACGCGCTGTACCACCGCAGCGAGGGCAACCCGCTATTCGTGGAGACCCTGCTGTGCCGTGACGGCGAGCTGAGTCACGAACTCCCCGAGTCCCTGCGCGACCTGCTGCTCGACTCCGTGCGCAGGCTGCCGGAGGGCACCCAGGAAGTGCTGCGGGTGGCCAGCGCAGGCGGCGAGACGACCGGGCACGGGCTGCTGGCCGCCGTGACCGGCCTGGACGATGCCGCGCTGACCAGCGCGCTCCGTCCCGCGGTGACGGCCAACGTGCTGCGGGTGCAGGCCGACGGCTACACGTTCCGGCACGAGCTGATCCGCGAGGCACTGCACGAAGACCTGCTGCCGGGCGAGCACGGCCG
This sequence comes from uncultured Actinomycetota bacterium, assembly GCA_963808615.1. GTDB lineage: Bacteria > Actinomycetota > Actinomycetes > Streptosporangiales > Streptosporangiaceae > Palsa-504. The sequence goes on along the minus strand of CAWEGV010000011.1, from coordinate 593,309 downwards.
GCTGCACAGCCGCTTCGCTGAGGCCATCGACGCCGATCACTCCCTGGTGCCGCCGGGCCGGGCTGCGATCGAGATGGCGCACCACTGGCATTCCGCGCACGACACGGTCTGGGCGCTGATCGGCGCATGGCAGGCCGCGGCGCAGGCCGGGCGGGCGGTCGCGCCTGCCGAGCGGCTCGCGCTGCTGGCCCGGGTTCTGGAGCTGTGGGACCAGGTACCGGACGCGGCAGAGCGGATCGGCGCCGATCACGCCCGGGTCCTGGAGCAGGCGACCAGCGCGGCGAGCGAGGCCGGGGAGTACGAGCGCGGCATCGCGCTGGCCAACTCGGCGCTCAAGGAGCTGGACCCTGAGACCGAACCGGTCCGGGTCGCGCAGTTGCTTGAGGCTCGCGGGCACTTCAAGATGCACCTCGGCCGCAAGGAGTTCCCTGAGGATTTCTCCGCGGCGCTGGAGACCGTGCCCGCCGATGCGACTGCCGCCCGGATAACCATCCTGCTGTCGGCGTCAAAATGCATGCCCCACGGCGCCCATGACCGCACCTTCGCCGAGGAGGCCCTGACGCTGGCCCGCCAGATCGGCGATGAGGCGAACGAGGCCAATGCGCTGCTGACCCTGGCCATGTCCCACGCGGGCGCCGGCCAGGAGAGCAGCGCCGGCAGCGATCCGATCGAGCTGATCGCGCAGGCCCGCGCCATGGCCGAGCAGGCCGGAGCCCGCGACCTGGTGGTGAGGGCGGCGATCAACGAGTCCCACCTGCTGGAGGGCGCGGGCCAGCACGAGCTAGCCGCCGAGGCGGCACGCACGGGCCTGTCCGGCCGGGACGGGGACTACGTGACCCGCGCGTCGCGCAGCGTGCTCACGATCAACCAGGTGGAGCCGTTGCTCGCGCTCGGCCGGTGGGACGAGGCCATCAAGCTGGCCGAGGGAGCGCGTGAGTTCCAGCTCGCGTCGCTGCCGCTGCACTGGGCGGAGCTGCGGGTCTTGGTGGGCCGCATCGCGCTGGCCCGGGGCGATACACGAGCGGCCACCGAAGCGGTGTCCGATGCGGCCGAACTCTTGCGCGGCACGGAGCACTGGGACGAGTACCAGTTTCCCTTCGGCACGCTGGAGATCATGCGGCGGCTCGCCGTTGACGGGCCCGCCGACGCGATCCAGAGCGCGGCGAAGATCATCGACCGGTACGAGGTCTCCCAGGGCAGCCCTCGGTACGCATGGCCCCTGGTGGTGGCCGCATCGGGCGCCTGCCTGGAGGCGGCCCGGCAGGCCGGGGTGACGCTTGACGAGCAGCTCCGGGACGACGTGGCCGCGCTCGCGGAGCGGCTGCGCACGATCTCAGAGAAGCTGGAGGCGTCCGGCCGGGCGCAGCACGCCAGCCGGCTGACCTTCGCCGCGGCCGACGCGCATGCCGCCTGCCTGCTCGCGGCGTTCGGGGGTGGGGCCGGCCAGCACAGCCTTCCCGGCCACGCCGGCGGCGAGCGGGCGGCCCGGCCTGCCGGCCGCGGGCTGGAGACCAGGGCCGCCGAGCTGCGCGCCGCGTGGGACGAGGCCGCCGCGGCGTGGGCCGAGGTCAGCGAGCCTTATCCGCTCGCTCAATCCCTGCTGCACGCGGCGGAGACCGCGGTCGCCTGCGGCGATCATGACGGCGCCGGGGAGTCGCTGCGGCGGGCCGCCGTCCTGGCCGCCCGGCTCGGGGCGGCCCCGCTCAGCGAGCAGATCGCGATCCTGGCCCGGCGGGCCAGGATCCGGATACCCGGTGCCGGCGACCGCGCGGCGGCCAACCAGGATGACCGGGCGGCCCTGGGCCTGACCGAACGCGAGCTCGACGTGCTGCGCCTGGTCACGGCCGGACGCAGCAACCGGGAGATAGCCGCCGAGCTGTTCATCTCGCCCAAGACGGCCAGCGTCCACGTGTCCAACATCCTGGGCAAGCTGAACGCCGCCAACCGCGGCGAAGCCGCGGCCAAGGCCCACGCCCTCCGCTTGTTCGAACCTGCCTAGGACCGCCTGGCCCGGTGACGGGAGGGCAGGTGCCCGGGCCGGAGGTGTGCTGCGCGGACGGCTCCCGGGACGAAACGCAGGTGCGCAGATGACATTGACGTGGTCTATGAGCCCGGCGCGTGGTAAACCGTTCCGGGGATGGCCGGCGAAGACCGGGCTAATACCTGGGTGCTGAATCTGGCCAGGGAGGGTATCTGCCGCGGGCGTACGTCTCCATGAGGTGAGGGCCCGGCCTGCCTCCGTGATATCGCGATTGAAGAGGCGAGGAATGACTTTCTTTTACCCTGACGTTTCCAGTTACCAGGCTGGCATCAGTTTCGCCGGCTGTGTTATCGCTATGGTGAAGGCAACGGAAAACAACGATTACACCAACCCCGATTACGCGGCGGCCAGGGTGCGAGCGGCCAAAGCTGGAGCTTACTTCTGCGCCTACCACTTCCTGCATGGGGGCAATGGAGCAGGCCAGGCCTCGTACGCTCATGGCGTTGTGGGCGGCGAGGTCCCGCTGATGATCGACTTCGAGCCGACCTACAACGCTAACGGCACGATTGCCTCGGCACCCCAGATTTCCGATGCCGTGGACTTTATCAACAAATACCGATCGCTCGGCGGCAAGGTTTACCTGCTGTACCTTCCGCACTGGTACTGGGCGGGCAACCTCGGCCAGGCCTCGCTGGCTGCTCTTATCGACCTCGGCATGCTGCTCGTCTCATCCGATTACACCGGCTACAGCGACACCGGGCCCGGCTGGGCCCCTTACGGGGGAATGAAGCCGGTTATCTGGCAGTACACCTCGACCGCGACCCTCAACGGAGTCAAGAACGTGGATATGAACGCGTACCAGAACACGCTGGCCGATTTCAAGGCGCAGGTAACGACCGGCGCGCTGGCCGAGTCCGACCCTACGCTCGTCGAAGGCGATACCGGCTCAGCGGTCAAGATGCTACAGACCCGGCTGAACGTCTGGGGTGCGCACGTCACCGTCGATGGCAATTTCGGTGCTTCGACGCTAGTCGCGGTCAAGGCATTCCAGACCGCGCATAAGCTGCGGGCCGACGGAACTGTCGGCCCGCAGACGTGGGCTGCGCTCAACCAGAAACCAGGTGAGCTGCCGTATCCGGCACCGACCGGGCTGAAGGCCGGCCCGGTAAGCCTGGCCGTCAAGTGGGACCCGGTGATCGTCAACGGAAAGGCCGTCGCGGGCTACACAGTCGAGGCGGTCGGCCTGAATGGCGAGGTTTTCGTCCGTGAAACACCGGCCACCAATTCCGTGGTCCTGTCCGGCCTCGTTCGGGGCTGGACCTACAACATCCTGGTCTGGGCCAACGGAGGCCCCGTCGCACCTCCACACGACACCATCAAGGTCACCGTCTGACCGGAAAGCCTGCCGCGGCTGTCCGCCTCCTCGGATCCGGGTTAGCCGGCCTGCGGGAACGGTCTGGCCTTCACCGCGGGCCGGGCGCACGCTTCGGCGGCAGCCGGCGGGCGCCCGGCACTGCAGGGTCGTTACAGCAGGCCAGCGGCTCTTCGCGGCTGGATGCCAGGGGTGCACGTGGTAAGATCGCGGGTCGGTTGTCAAGGCAGCCCGGTCCGGGGTGCCGGGCTGCCTGCTTGCGTCCGCTGGCCGCCTGGTCCCCCGGGACGAGACTCGCGGCCCCGCGCGGGAGGTGGGACTGATACCTGGAATCAGGCACCGGTTGATGATCAACGGCGTGGCCGTGGTGACAGCGTCCGCAGACATCGACGTCACCACCGCCGACAGCTGCGGATGGCTGTGCTCGACGCGAGTAGCCACGGGACTGCGACGGTCGTGGTTGACATGACCCGCCCCCGCCCTGGACCCGTGCCGTTCAGCGGTCAAGCCGGCGACTCGGGGTACGGAGGTGAGCTGGTGGCTGAGGGCATGCTGCGGGCATCGGTGCAGGCCGGGGGATCCGGCCCGGTCATCGTGCTGGCAGGTGAGGCCGATCTGACCTGCGCCAGGCAGCTCGACGCCCTGATCGCCGGGCAGCTAGCCGGGGAGACCCGGCAGCTGACGATCGACGTATCGGGATTGCGGTTCGCCGATTCGGCGTCGATCCGGACGCTGGTGCTGGCCGCCAGGACGCTGACCGATCGGGGCGGGAGCCTGGTGCTGCTGGATCCGCAGGAATCCCTCACCAGGGTGCTGGCCCTGCTGGGCGCGGATCAGATAGTCACGATCCGGCGGAAGATCCCCGCCCTGGAACAGGCCGAGCCCAGACCACAGACCGAACAACGGAAACCTCACAGTTAGCCCGCACCTGCCGGACATGAAAGGCATGCCGATGAGCACGGAACCGGCCAGCGGACCGGGACGGTTCCACGACGTCGGGTTCTACCGCTCCGATGCCGAGTTCCGCGCGCTGATCGTCCCGTTCGTCGAGGATGGGGTGGCCGCGGGCCAGCCGGTCATCATCGGCTATGACGACCGCAAGGCGAGCCTGCTGCGGTCCTGGCTCGATGACCCGACCGCCGTCACCTTCCTGGCCGACACCAGCTTGTACGCCACGCCAGCTCGGGCAATCGCGTCCTACTGGAAGATGTTCGAGCAGCACACGGCCGCGGGCGCCACCCAGATCCGGATCGCCGGGGACGTGCCGCACGAGGGCAACGGCGGCCGGTTCGCCGGATGGGACCGCTACGAATCGGCCGCCAACACCGTCTGGGACCGATTCCCCGTATGGAGCCGGTGCCTGTATGACGCCACCACCGCCGCGCCCCGCGTGCTGGACATCGCCGCCCGCACCCACCGCCGCATCGTGCTGCCCTCCGGCCAGTTCCAGGACAACGGCCGGTACCAAGACCCCGGGAACTTCCAGCCGCTGCGGTCCGAGCCCGATCCCCTGGAACGATCGGCCCCCGCCCTCGAGCTGACCGACCCATCGGCCGCCCAGGCCCGGCGCGCGGTCACCAGCATCGGCCACGACCAGGTCCCCGCCCCCGTCCTGCGGGACCTGGAGATCGGCGTGAGCGAGGCGGTCAACCACGCCCAGTTGCACGGCCGCCCCCCCGTGACCGCCCGGATCTGGGCCGCAACCGGGCGGATCGTGGTCCACGTCCACCACACCGGACCAGGGCCAGGCGACCCGCTAGCCGGACTGGTCCCCGCCTGGGCCGACCCGGGATTCCGCAGCGCCGAACTCTGGCTCATCCACATGCTCGACCTCTACGCCGCACTAATCCGGTCCTCGGACGGCTTTACCGTCCGGCTCGCCACCGGGCACGCTGCCTGATGACACGCCAGCGCCAGCACCACGCCCTTGCGGGCTAACGCGGCCCAACTCGGGTGCTTCGGCGGCAGCCACTTCGCGGCACGGTCCGCTGAGGTCACGAGCTCAATGGCGGGCCGTCGGCGGTCATCGGCGGGACGGATTCAGGTTGGACGGTCTGGGAACGGCGCATCGAGGAACGGTATGACGAGTGCGAGCACCTGGTCGACTCGCTGCATGACCTCCATGTGACGAGTCCCGGGAAGCACCGCCAGCTGAGCGCCGGGAATCACGCCGAGCATCTCAGCCGCATGGTCGATATGGCGGATGGCCAGCTCCAGGCTGACCATGCCGCCGAGGCTGAAGCCAAAAAAATCGGCCTGGTCGATGCCCAGCTGGCCAAGCAGCACCTCGACGTCGCTGGCGAGGTTCTCGAGCGTCATGTCCCGGTCGGAGTCCGCGGTGTGACCGTGCCCTTGCAGTTCAATCCCGATGACCTGGTGGTTCTCGGCCAGAGCGGAAAGGACCGGCCCGAACGTCCGGTCGAACGTGAGTACACCGCCGTGCAGGAGCACGAGCGGCCTGCCGTCCCCGTGTGTTTCGTAGTAGACGCGCAGGCCGTTGACCGCGGCGTAGGCGCCTGGGCGGGCTGGGTTTGGGTCCGTGCTCAAGGTAGTCCTCCCCGTATCCGGACATGAGCATGGTAGATCGGCCGCGAGGGAGCGGCGCTTTCGCTCACCTGGATCCTCGCCTCCTCCCGATGATCGCACCCAGGATCGTGAGCCGGGGTAGGGTTGCCTCGCCCAGCTCCGATCAGACCGGGGAGGTAGAGCGAGGATGATCAATCCTGAGGCCGGGAGCCGCGACCTGGTGCTGAAGGAGGCCGCACGCGAGCTTCAGGCCGCCCAGCACGACGCACAGGTTGCGTTCGACTGCATCGCCCTGGATGATCTCGACCGGGCGCACACACACGCGCTGACGGCCAGGGTGGCGGTCGATGCGGCGGTGACGGCGCTGCTGGCCGCGCTGGCCGAGGAAGGCCCCGCGGCTGACGCGGAGGGCCGGACTGGGTAGGTCCTGGCTGGTGCGGCGCGGGCGCTAGCCAGCGCGGGGAGCCTCCAGCGCCCGCAGCAGCGCCTTCATCCAGGGGCCCAGGTCGGCGGGGGTCCGGGCCGAGATGAGGTGACCGTCGACCACGGCGGGCTCGTCCACCCAGTCGGCCCCCGCGTTGATCATGTCGTCGCGGATGGCGCTCACGCTGGTGGCCCGGCGGCCTTTGATGATCTTGGCCGAGATCGGCACCCAGCCCGCATGGCAGATGAACGCGATCGGCTTGCCCGCCTCGTCGAACGTGCGGACCAGGTCCAGCACGACGTCCGAGCGCCGCAGCTTGTCGGGCGCGTAACCGCCGGGGATGACCAGGGCGTCGAAGTCGGGCTCCGCGACCTGGGCCACGGTGGCCCCGACGGGCAGCGGCCCATAGCCCTTCTTGCCCCGGACCGGATGGTCGTCCAGACCGGCCACGGTCACCGCGACGCCTTCCTCGATGAGCCGGTACAGCGGGTACAGCAGTTCCATGTCCTCGAAGTCATCGGCGGCCAGGATGAGGACTTTGCGGTCTGCGAGTGCCATGACACTGACCTTACCGGCCGCTCCGGCGGCCGGACGTCCGGGCGTCGCGGCCGCCCGGTTCGCAGGGCAGGAACCACGGCCCGTTCGGTCCAAAAGATCTTGGTCGTCACGGTGGACCTAGATACACCTTCCGGTTCGGTGCCTAGCGCCACTTCCGGCCCCGATGGCGACCCGGCAGACTGGACGGGAGACGATATCGGCACGGGAGGCGAGCGATGAGCACGGGACAGGCTCCGGAGAACCCGGAGGGCCCGGACCGGCCGGAGAGCCCGATTCCGCTGGCCGGGATCCTGGACTGGCTGGCCGGGCGCCTCGTCGTGGTCGGTCACGGGCTGCTGCTGTTCGGGCTGGCGCTGGCCGGGCTCGTGCTGCTGCTGGTACCGCTCGCGGTCCTTGGCGCCTCCATCGTGCTGGCGGTGAAGGCCACTAACCCGCACGCCAGGCAGCAACTGAGCCTCGCCGTAGCCGGCCTTGCGCTCTTGCTCTGGCTGGCCCTCGGGCCACTTTTCCTGCTGTGGATGCGCAGCCTGGCCCGGCTGACCAGGAGGCTGTCCGGCCGGTGGTGCGGGGTGCCGATCACCGATCCGTACCTGCCGCCGCCCTGGGCGGACGGCGGCCGGGCGGGCCTGCGCCGGCGGCTCAGGTGGCTGCTGGCCGACCAGGCGACCTGGCGGGACGTGCTGTGGGTGGCCGTGAACGGGTGCGTCGGGTGGATCCTGGACATCATTCCCGCGGGGCTGCTGGTGCTCGGCCTGGTCGGCATATTCGCGCCCTACGCCGGGCTGAGCCTGCGGATGCTGGCCATCGGCGGCGCGGCGTTCGGGTTGTGGGCGAGTCCGTGGCTGCTGCGCGGCTACGGCGTCGCAGCCCGGTCGATGCTCGCGCCGACCCGGAAGGCCGAGCTGGCGCTGCGGGTCCGCCAGCTGGCCCGGACCCGCACCGAGGCGCTCGACACCGGGGCGGCCGAGATCCGCCGGATCGAGCGGGACCTGCACGACGGCGCGCAGGCCAGGCTGGTGGCCATGGGCATGACCCTGGACGCCGCGGGACAGATCATGGACGAGAATCCGGAGGCGGCGCGAGCGCTGGTCTTCGAGGCCCGCGACGCATCGATCAGGGCCCTGGCCGAGCTGCGCGCCCTGGTCCGCGGCATCCACCCGCCGGTGCTGGCCGACCGCGGCCTGGCCGACGCGATCCAGGCCCTGGCCCTGGACAGCCCGATGCGAATCCACGTGGTCAGCGACCTGTACGGCCGCCCGTCCGCGCCGATCGAGTCGGCCGCCTACTTCGCGGTCAGCGAACTGCTGGCCAACGTGTCCAAGCACGCCGGGGCCCGCGAGACCTGGATCGACATCAGGCATACGGACGGGATGCTGCGGATCGGCGTGACCGACAACGGGCACGGCGGCGCCGACCCGTCCCGCGGCAGCGGGCTGCGCGGGATCGAGCGGCGGCTGGCCCCGTTCGACGGCGTGATGGCCATCAGCAGCCCGCCCGGCGGCCCCACCGCGGTCACCATGGAGATCCCGTGCGCGTTGTCATCGCCGAAGACCTCTTTCTCCTGAGGGATGGCCTCACGCGGATGCTCCAGGCCCATGGCCTGGAGATTTCCGCGGCCGTCGACAACGGGGCCGACCTGCTGGCCGCGGTGACCGCGGACCGGCCGGACGTGGCCATCGTGGACGTCCGGCTGCCGCCGACCTTCACCGACGAGGGGATCCGGGCCGCGCTGGCCGCGCGGCGCGAGGTGCCGGGCCTGCCGGTGCTGGTCCTGTCCCAGTACGTGGAGCAGTTGTACGCCCGCGAGTTGCTGGCCGGCGGCACCGGGGGGATCGGCTACCTGCTCAAGGACCGGGTGTTCGACAGCGCCCAGTTCGTCGATGCTGTCCACCGGGTCGCCGGCGGCGGCACGGCCATGGACCCGGAGGTGATCGCCCGCTTGCTCGCTCGTAACACCGGCGACGGCAGCCTGGCCGCGCTCAGCCCGCGCGAGCGCGAGGTGCTCGCGCTGATGGCCGAGGGCCGGTCCAACGCCGCCATCGCCCAGCGCCTGGTGATCAGCGAACGCGCCGTGGCCAAGCACACCGCGTCCATCTTCGCCAAGCTCAACCTGCAGCCTTCCGACGACGACAACCGGCGGGTGCTCGCCGTTCTCGCCTACCTGGGCGGCTGAGTCCACGGCAGGCGGTGCATAACCTCCGCGCCAGGGGGCACAAGGGGCTTGTCAGCGTCGGAGAGGGGGTGTCCAGTGAGCACCGAACCACAGTCCACCCCGGCCCCGCCCCCCCAGCCGGAGGCGCCGCCGGGTCCGCAGCCGCAGCCTGGGCCGCAGGTGCCCGATCACGTCATCAAGCACACCAGGATCAGCGGGCTCTGGGTCGCGGTGGCGTTCTTCGCCGTGGTCCTTCTGCTGTTGCTGATCTTCATCCTGCAGAACGGCAGGACGGTGGACATCGCGTACTTCGGCGCGCACGGGCATCTCCCGCTCGGCGTGGCGCTGCTGTTGGCGGCCGTCTGCGGGGCGCTGCTGGTGGTCCTGGCCGGCGTGGCGCGCATGGCTCAGCTGCGGGCCACGGCCCGGCGGCACCGCCGCGCCGACGCGCAGACGACTCCCGCCACGAGCGTTCCGGCCGATCCTCGGGGCTGAGTCCCGGCCCCGGTTCCTGAGGCTCCGCGTCCTGGGGCTCAGGTGCCCAGGACGCCAGCGATCCGCCGGGCGGCCTCACGCAGCTGATCGGGCGGGTGCGCCGCATAGCCCAGGACCAGCCCAGGGGGTCCGGGCCGCTGACGGTGCCAGGACAGCGGGTGGACGAGCACTCCGGCCCGGTGGATGTGCTCGGACAGGTCGGTGTCCTCGACCCGGCCAGTCAGCTCGGGGAACGTGATGAGCAGGTGGAGTCCTGCGGCGACGCCCTGCACGCGGGCGCCGGGCAGGTACTCGCGCAGCGCGCCGAGCAGGGCGTCACGCCGGGTCCGCTGCCGCTTGCGGACCTGGCGGATGTGGTGCTCGAGTTCCCCGGTGGCGATCAGGTGGGCCAGCACCAGTTGCGGCAGCGCGGGACTGCCCAGGTCGGCAGCGTGCTTGGCCTCGATCAGATCCTCGCGCAGCCGCCCGGGCGGGATCAGCCAGCCCAGCCGCATGCCGGGAGCCAGGGTCTTGGAGGTACTGCCCGCGTAGGCGACGTGACCGGGCGCGGAGGCCTGGAGCGCGGGGACCGGCGCCCGGTCGTACCGGTATTCGGCGTCGTAGTCGTCCTCGATGATCAGCGCGTCGGCCGCGGCGGCCCAGTCCAGCAGTTCGCGGCGCCGCTGCGGGGCCAGCACCACGCCGGTGGGGAACTGGTGAGCCGGCGTCAGCAGCACGGCCCGCGCGCCCCGGTCGGTCAGGTCGGCCAGGTCGCCGGTCCTGAGCCCCTGGTCGTCGACCGGGACCGGGACCGGGCGCAGCCCCCAGTAGGCCAGTTCGTCGTGCGCGCCGCGCGAGCCGGGATCCTCGACGGCGACCGGCGTTCGGCCTGCGGCGTACAGCCACTGGGCGAGCAGGGCCAGCGCCTGGGCGACTCCGCTGACGATGATGACGTCCTCGGCCGTGGCCCGCAGGCCACGGGTGCGGGCCAGCCAGCCCGCAAGCTCGTCCCGCAGCCACTGGCTGCCGCGCGGGTCGCCGTAGCCGAGGTCGGCCACGCTCGCCCGGTCCAGGACGGACCGCTCGGCGCGCAGCCAGGCGGCTCGGGGGAAGCCGGACAGATCCGGCACGCCGGGAGAAAGGTCGAGCTCCGCGTGCATCCGCCAGCGCTGCGGAAGCACCGAGGGCGCCGGCCGGGGCGGCCGCCGCGCGGCAGGCGGCCATCCGGGCGGGGGCGTGGCGGGCGAAGGCGCGAGAGGTGAAGGTACGGGCGGCGGGGGTACGGACGGTGAGGGCGCGGGGAGCGGGGGCAGGGCCGAGACCCTAGTGCCCGCCCCGGGCCGCGCGCTGACCAGGCCCTCGTCGGCGAGCCGCTGGTAGGCCTCGACGATCACGCCGCGCGAGACGCCGAGGTCATCGGCGAGCTGGCGGGTCGCGGGCAACGACGCTCCGGCCCGCAGGCGCCCGTCCATGATGGCAGCCCGGATGGCGCGGGCCAGCCAGTTGGTCAACCCGCGCGATCGGGCTGATACGCGAGGGCCCGGCGGCCGCCGTCCGGCTCGGGCAGCAGGACTGGCTGGCCATCGTCTACCTTGGTGTCGCGGTCACGGCCGCGGCCTTCGTGATGTGGTACTCGAGCGTGCGACGGCTCGGGGCCAGCCGGGCCGGGCTGCTGGCCGGCGTGGCTCCGGTGGCCGCCGCGGTCACCGGGGTCCTGCTGGGCGGCCCGCCGCCCAGGCCGCAGGTCTGGGCGGGTATCGCGGTGGTCGCGGTCGGCCTCGCCCTCGGCCTGCGGGGGCGCGGGAAACCCGGGCGAGACGATGTGACATCGAGACGGCTGTAACCGTCACGGTGTGACATCGTGACGGTTGGCCCGGGCCGGGAACGTGGCAGGAACCAGCCGGGCGGGCGTAGGCGGGCAGGAATTGGCCGGAGGATCGGGAGGATCGGTGTATTTCCAGCATTCCGGTGACATCTGGCGTGACTTTCCGCAGCTGGTTCCCGGGGTCGTGTGCGCCGGGGGCATCACCGGTGACGCGGTGGCCGGCCCGGCGGCTGACCGGTTCGCCGCCGTGGCCAAGGCGCGGCTGGCCGCGGTCCCGGCAGAGAGCGAGTTGCCCGAGGTCCAGGCCTGGCGGCGCGCCTTCGCCGCGATGGGACTCAAGCCGACCCAGTACCGCTGCGCGTCGGAGTCGCTGCTGCGCCGGTTCCGCATCCAGGGGAGCCTCCCCCCCGGGCTGCATCCGCTGGTCGACCTGTGCAACGCGGTCTCGCTGGCCTTCGCCATCCCGGTGGCCGCCTTCGACCTCGGCGCGATCACCGGGCCGCTCGAGGTGCGGTACGCGACCGGGGACGAGAAGTACCTGACCTTTGCCGGGGAGGTCGAGCACCCGGCGGTCGGCGAGGTGATCTTCGCGGACGGGGCCGGGCAGGCGCACGCCCGGCGCTGGACGAACCGGCAGAGCGGCCGGTCGGCGGTACGGGATTCCACCACGGCGGTGCTGGTCGTGGCGGAGGCGCTGCACGAGGAGGCACCGCGGGACGTGGCCGAGCTCATCGCGGTGCTGGCCGCGGAGTTGGTGGCGGTCTGGTCCGCCGCGCCGTCGGCCGCAGTGCTGACCGCGGCCGACCCGCGTTTCACGTTCGATCCAGCGTGAGGCTAGCTACGCGGAGGTCTAACTTACGCCAGGCGACCCAGTTGTCGGTCCGGTCGGAGGTCACCACCCGCCAGCCCGCCGGGGCCTGCGGCCAGCTGGCCTGGGCGGGCTGACCGGAAGGCCAGGCCACCTCGACGACGGTGGCGTCGGCGGGCGGCGGCTCAGTGCCGGGGTTGAAGAACTCCAGCTGGGTCCACGGGATCTCGTAGGCCTGCGGCATCCAGGCCGACCAGGACAGCCCGTCGCCGACGGCCAGGTGCTCGCCCGGCTTCAGGCCGCTGCCGGTGACCAGGCCGATCGTGGCGGCCCGCTGGGCGGGCGTGGCCGCCTGCGAGATGTGGCTGGTCATCTGGACCACGGCGACCAGGCTGACCGCCGCCAGCCCGGCCAGCACCACGGTCCGCCAGCGCTGAGCCAGCCGGCCACCCCAGCGGTCGGCTGCGAGTACCACCGCGACCCAGGCCGCCAGCAGCCCGAAGGTCACCGCGGTGGCCAGCCAGACGCTGGCGGTCGTCCAGTCCTGGGTCAGCACGGCGGGCTCGCCGAAGACGAACGCGGCGCCGAACCCGGCCGTGGGCACCGATCCCCCGGCGTAGGCGGCGACCACGATCGCGGTCAGCAGCGTGGGCGGGATCACGCAGGCGGCATAGACGATGATCCGGCGCCGGCCGGCCCGCAGCAGCACTGCGGCACCGACCAGGAAGAACACGACCAGCAGGCCGTCGAGGTAGCGCCCGGAGGCCCAGGCCTGCGGCTGGTCCGGGGGCAGCCCGGCGGGCGAGACGACGGCGGTGACCAGCGTGACCCCCGCCGTGAGCCCGGCCATGATCCGGGTCTCGTCCCGCGCGCCGCGGCGGAAGACCACCGCGACGGCGGCGACCAGGCCGAGCGCGGCCACGCCCCAGCCGTCGACCACGAACCGCCACAGCTGGCCAGCGGCCATCTCCAGCACGAAGATCACGCCGTGGACGCTGTGCAGCCTGATCAGCGCTTCGCCCGCCAGGGTGCGCGGACCGCTGGGGTACATGGTCGAGGATAGGTAGCGGTTCAGCAGCCAGGCCGCGCCCAGCGTCAGGCACAGCGCCGCCCCCGCGGCCAGCACGGTGCGGCGCGGCACGAGGCGCCGCCAGGCCACCAGGGCGCCGACCACCACAAACCCGGCCACCATCACCGCGCCTCGCGAGTGCACCGCGTCGGCGTACCCCGCCAGCAGCGCCGAGCCGATGGCCGCGGCGTACTGGCCGCGCACCGACCTGGCGGTGAGCCAGCTGTGAGTGGCCAGCAGCCAGCCCAGCACGATTACCGGGTAGATCGCGTCGGTCATCGCGTACTGGCTGTAGAACAACGCGGCGGGTACCAGCGCCGTCACCATGGCCACGGCGAACGCAGCCGGGCGCTCCAGGTGCAGCCGACGGCAGGCCAGGTAGCCCAGCGGCATCACGGCCGCGCTGATCGCCGCGTTGATCGTCAGCACGGCGCGGTACACGGTCACCGGGTGGTGAGTGAACCAGTACACCGGCGTGATCAGCAGCGGGTAGCCGCCCTGGTAGAGCGTTGAGTAGGAGAAGTTGGCGGTGACCCCGCCGGCCAGGACCCGGGCCGCGATCAGGTACGCGGACTCATCCGGCGTGGCCAGCGGCACCACCTGGCTGCGGCTGAGCCAGGCGCGCAGCCCGGCCTGGACCAGCCAGCCCGCGATCAGCAGCAGGCCCCATCGGCGCGCCCGGCGACCGCGGCTCACCGGCCGCGTGAGGTCCGCTGCCACGCCGCTGACAGCACCGGCGACCCCGGGCCGGCCGGCCCGGGCGGCGGTGTCTGGTGGGCGCACCACGGGGAGTTAGCTTAGCCTGTCGGCCCGAGATCGGGGCCGAGACGCGCGGGCCCGGAGCAAGGTCGGCTCAGGCCTTCCGCTAAGTGACCCAGCCGGCCAGCGGCGCGGTCTGCGCGCCGCTGAGCCATACCGCAGCCCGAGCTGGGATCAGCCAGCCCCGCGGCGGCCAGCAGCGCCCACCGCCATGCCTGCCGCCGTGAGGCATGCCTGGTGGCTGCTGGCCGCTCGGCGGCCGACGCCCGGACCGCGCCGTCCGGGGCCAGGGCAGTGCGGCTCGGCGCCACGACGCTGCTGTCCGGCGCCCAGGCGCCCGGCCTCATCTGGGTGCGTGCCAAGACAGCCGCTTCCTGCGCTCGAAAGGATGGCCTCGGCCTTGGACCACGTGATCCCGGGCGTCGCGTTGATGGTGCTACTACGCGCACGCCGGAAGCGGGTGTCGCGGCGCGCGCGTGAACAGGTTGATATTTAAAGCTTAGAAGCGGTCATGTGAATGATGTGTCCAGACTGAGAACTCGCTGGTGAGGTCCCATGCTGGGCAGGCCCTGAGCCGCCAGGGCGCACCGGGCAGGGTGTAGCATCGGTCGGGTGTCGCTAGGCTCCCGGAGTGCGGGCAGCGGCTCGCCCGGGAGGAGAAACGCCTGATGCCGCACACCATCGATACCCGCATCACCGGCTACGAGCCGCTGCTGTCACCGGCCGCGCTGCTCGAGGAGCTGCCGCTGAGCGAGCGGGCCGCGGAGATCGTGGAGCGGACCCGCAGCGAGGTCCGCGCCGTCCTCGACGGGTCCGACGACCGCCTGCTGGTGATCGCGGGGCCCTGCTCGGTACACGACCGGGCCGCCGCGCTGGACTACGCAAGCCGCCTGGCCGACCTCAGGGACCAGCGGCAGCGCGACCTGCTGATCGTGATGCGGGTGTACTTCGAGAAGCCGCGCACGGTGACCGGCTGGAAGGGCCTGATCAACGACCCGGACATGGACGGCGGCCACGACGTGCATCGCGGCCTGCGCGTCGCCCGGCAGTTGCTGATCGCCGTCGTCTCGCTCGGCCTGCCGGTGGGCTGCGAATGGCTGGACCCGATCACGCCGCAGTACATCGCGGACGCGGTGACCTGGGGCGCGATCGGCGCGCGGACCACCGAGAGCCAGGTCCACCGCCAGCTCGCCTCCGGCCTGTCGATGCCGGTCGGGTTCAAGAACGGTACCGACGGCGATGTCCAGGTGGCAGTGGACGCGTGCCGGGCGTCGGCCACCGGGCACACGTTCTTCGGTGTCACCCGCTACGGCGCGGCGGCCCTGGTGACCACGGCCGGGAACCCGGACACTCACGTGATCCTGCGCGGCGGGCGGGCCGGGCCGAACTACGAGCTCAGCGAGGTAACCAAGGCGCTGGACCTGATCGCCGGGGTCAGCCTGCCGCGCAGGCTGATGGTGGACGCGAGCCACGGCAACAGCGGCAAGGATCACCGCCGCCAGCCGGTGGTGGCGGCCTCGATCGCGGACCAGGTGGCGGCCGGGGAGCCCGGCCTGGTCGGAGTGATGCTGGAGAGCTTCCTGCGCGAAGGCAGGCAGGAGCCGGGGCCCCCGGCCACCCTGGCCTACGGGCAGAGCGTCACCGACGCGTGCATGGACATCGGCACCACCGCCGCCGTCCTCGACGGCCTGGCCGCCGCCGTCCGTTCCCGCCGTAAGGCTTTGTTATCAAACCTGGGTACTTGCGTCATGGCCCTGACCTGTTGGGGCCCCCATATCATCCTAGGTAGTACCCAGTCTTAGAACTAAGGACGGATACTCGTCCGCGCCCCCGGATACCGGTCCCTACGCGGTAGATTGCTGACTTCCTGCTGACCAAGACGCTCACCTGACGTAGTAACCCAGACCCGACCGCCGCTCCACCAGCCCGTCCCCGGAGAGCATGTGCAGGGCATGCTGGACCGTACCCCCCCGCCACATCAAACTCATTCGCCAGGGCACCCAGCGGAGGCATCGCCGACCCGGGAGGATACGTCCCGTGCTCAATCCGCTCCCGGAGCACCGAGTAAACCTTCCGGTACTTCCTCGGATCGTCCATATCCCCGAGGGTAGACAACCCACACCGGGGCCATCACGGCAGGTGAACGTACCTTGATACAGGGTCAGGGGACGGCCGGGAGGCGGGTCAGCGCTTCGTCGATGCGCTCCTGGGACAGCTCGAAGTCGGGCATCTCACCGGACAGGTACTTCTCGTAGGCCACCATGTCGAAGTGCCCGTGGCCGCACAGCGCGGTCAGGATCACCTTCGGCTCGCCGGATTCGGTGCACCGCTTGGCTTCCTCGATGGCGGCGGCCAGCGCGTGCGCCGGTTCCGGCGCGGGGATGATGCCCTCGGTCCTGGCGAAGGTCACGGCCGCGGCGAAGCACTCCCGCTGCGGCTTGGCCACCGCCTCGAGCAGGCCCAGTTCGTACATGTGCGACAGCAGCGGCGACATGCCGTGGTAGCGCAGCCCGCCGGCGTGCACCGGGTCCGGGATGAAGTCGTGCCCGAGCGTGTGCATCTTCAGCAGCGGGGTGAACCCGGCGGTGTCACCGAAGTCGTAGGCATAGACCCCGCGGGTGAACGACGGGGCGGCCGTGGGCTCGACCGCGCGGATCACCGGGTTGGCCCGGCCGGCCAGCTTCTCCCGCAGGAACGGGAAGAACAGCCCGGCGAAGTTGGATCCGCCGCCGGTGCAGCCGACGATGAGGTCCGGCATGGACTCCCCGGCCGCGGCGAACTGCGCGAGCGCCTCCTGGCCGATCACCGTCTGGTGCATGAGCACGTGGTTGAGCACGCTGCCGAGGGAGTACCTGGTGTCGGCGCTGCCCCCCGCCGCCTCGACGGCCTCGCTGATCGCGATGCCCAGGCTGCCCGGTGTGTCGGGGTGGGCGGCGAGGATGTCCGCACCCGCCTTGGTGGCCCGCGACGGGCTGGCATGCACGGTCGCGCCCCAGGTCTCCATCATCGTGCGCCGGTACGGCTTCTGGTCGTAGGAGGCGCGCACCATCCAGATCTCGCAGTCGATGCCGAACTGGGAGCAGGCGAAGGCCAGCGCGCTGCCCCATTGCCCGGCACCGGTCTCGGTGGTGAGCCGCTTAGTGCCTTCTGCGGCGTTGTAGAAGGCCTGCGGGACGGCGGTGTTCGGCTTGTGCGAGCCGGCCGGGGACACGCCCTCGTACTTGTAGTAGATGCGCGCGGGGGTGTTCAGGGCCTTCTCCAGGCGGCGCGCGCGGTACAGCGGGGTGGGCCGCCACAGCCGGTAGACGTCGAGCACCTCGGCCGGAATGTCGATGAAGGAGTCGGTGGCCACTTCCTGGCGGATGAGCTCCATCGGGAACAGCGGCGCCAGGTCCTGCGGGCCCACCGGCTGGCCCGTCCCCGGGTGCAGCGGCGGGGGCGGCGGGGCGGGCAGGTCGGGGATCACGTTGTACCACTGGCGCGGGATCTCGGACTCATCCAGGGTGATCTTGGTGCGTTCAGTCACGACGGCCTCCGATCCGTAGCCTGAGGAACATCTGTTCCGCACCCTACGCCCCAGGAGGCACGGAGGCGGCCGAGGGGCTGATACCACGAATCGTTAGGCCGAAATATCCGACGCTACGGAGCTCAGCCGGGGCCCCGGGGGTTCGCGGGGGGTGTCCCCCCGCGGGTCAGCCGACCAGCGTCTTGACGGCGGCGGTCAGCTCGGCCATGGCCTTCTTCGCGTCGGAGAAGTACATGCTGGTCTTGGGGTCGTAGTACAGCTCGTTGTCCAGGCCGGCGTAGCCGTGCCCCATCGAGCGCTTGACCACGATGATCGATTTGGCCTGATCCACGTCCAGGATGGGCATGCCGGAGATCTCGTTGCCGGGGCGGCGGGCGGCCGGGTTGGTCACGTCGTTCGCGCCGATGACCAGGGCCACGTCGGTGCGGGCGAACTCCGGGTTGATCTCGTCCATCTCCTTCAGTTGCGGGTAGGGCACGTTCGCCTCGGCCAGCAGCACGTTCATGTGGCCGGGCATCCGGCCCGCCACCGGGTGGATGGCGTAGCTGACCTCGACGCCGTGGCCCTCCAGGACTTTGGCCAGCTCGGCCACGCCGTGCTGGGCCTGGGCGGCGGCCAGGCCGTACCCGGGCACGATGATCACCTTGGACGCGTAGGCGAGCTGGATGGCCGCGTCGTCGGCCGCGATCGAGCGGACCTGGGCGTCGACGGGCCCGCCGACGGCCGCGGCGGTGTCCCCGGTGCCGAACCCGCCCACGATGATGTTGGCCAGCGAGCGGTTCATCGCGTCGGCCATCAGCTTGGTCAGGATGCTTCCTGACGCGCCCACCAGCGCGCCGGCCACGATCAGAGCCCAGTTCCCGATGACGAACCCGGCCATGGCCACCGCGGTGCCGGTGAACGCGTTCAGCAGCGAGATCACCACCGGCATGTCGGCGCCGCCAATCGGCAGCACCATCATCACCCCGAAGGCCAGCGCCGCGAGCACCAGGATGAGCATGGCGGGCAGGCTGGCCGTGCTGAACAAGAACGCGCCCGTGCCGATCGCGATCACGGCCAGGGCCACGTTGATCAGGCGGCCGCCCTTGAGGATCAGCGGCTGGCTGGGGACGAAGCCCTGCAGCTTGCCGGCCGCGATGATCGACCCGGAGAACGTGACCGAGCCGATGAGCACGTCGAGCACGGTGAACACCGTGGTGGTGCCGAGCACGCCGCCCGCCAGGGATTCGGCCTCGTAGTAACCGTAGATCGCCACCAGCGCGGCGGCGCCGCCGCCGACCGAGTTGAAGGCCGACACCAGCTGCGGCATCGCCGTCATCTGCACCGTCCGCGCCGCGTACAGGCCTATCGCGGAGCCGATCAGGGACCCGGCGATCAGCACGATCCAGCCGGTCGCGGTGACCGTGCCCTGGTGGATCATCAGGACGAGCGTGGCGATGACGGCGATCATCATGCCGGTCAGGGCTACCTGGTTGCCGCGACGCGCGGTGGCCGGGCTGTTCATCAGGTGCAGGCCCACCACGAACAACGCCCCTACCAGCACGTAGACGAGCTGGATGTATCCCGTGAATCCGGTCATGACTGGGGCCTGCCTATGCCAATCTTGCCCGCGAGCCCCTTGAGGCCCTTGTGGCCGTTGAGTGACTCCAACTCGGGCTGCGCAGGCTCGGCGGCCTTCTTGCGGAACATCTTCAGCATCCGCCCGGTCACCACGTACCCGCCCGTCACGTTGGCGCCTGCGAAGACCGCGGCGACGAAGGCGAGGATGTAGCCGACCACGGTGTGCGCCGTCACCCCGATGAGCAGCGCGCCGACCAGTACGATGCCGTGGATCGCGTTGGTGGCTGACATCAGCGGCGTGTGCAGCGTGGCCGGAACCTTCCCGATGACCTCGATGCCGACCAGCAGGGCCAGGATGAAGATGGTCAGGTCAGTCAGTAGTGCCGTCGACATCGGTGCCTTCCTCGGGGTTCTGTTCGGCTGGGAGGAGACGGGCCACGCCCTCGTGCACGACCCGGCCGTCATGCGCGATCACCACCCCGGCCTGTATCTCGTCGGTGGTGTCGACGGCGAGCGCGCCGTCGGAGGTCAGGTGCAGCAGCAGCGCGGAGATGTTCCGCGAGTAGGCGTTCGAGGCCGCCGTCGGCATGGTGGAGGGCAGGTTATCCGCGCCGATGATCGTGACCCCGTGATCGGTGACGACCGTCTCGCCGGGCCGGGACCCGGACACGTTGCCGCCCAGCGCGCTGGCGCCCATGTCCACGATCACCGAGCCCGGGGCCATGGCCTTGACCGCGTCCTCGGTGACCAGCAGCGGCGGCCTGCGCCCGGGCACCTGGGCGGTGGTGATCACCACGTCATGCCGGGCGATATGGCCGACCAGCTCGTCCTGCTGGGCCTGCCGCTCCTCGGCGGTCAGCTCGCGCGCGTAGCCGCCCTGGCCGGCCGCGGATACAGCCGACGCCAGCTCGATGAACGTGGCGCCGAGCGACTCGACCTCCGTCTTCGAGCTGGGCCGAACGTCGTAGCCGCTCACCACCGCGCCGAGCCGCCGGGCGGTGCCGATCGCCTGCAGGCCGGCCACGCCGGTGCCCAGCACCAGCACCCGGGCGGGCGGGGCGGTGCCCGCCGCGGTGATCAGCAGCGGGAAGAACCGGCCGAATGCCGACGCGGCGACCAGGGCGGCCTTGTAGCCGGCCACGTTCGCCTGGGAGCTGAGCACGTCCATGGGCTGGGTCCTGGACAGCGTGCGCGGCATCTGGTCCAGGCTGATCGCGGTCACGCCCTTGGCGGCCAGCGCGGCGGCCAGTTCCGGGTCGGTGAGCGGGGCCAGCATGCCGATGATCGCCTGCCCCTTGCCAAGCCTGTCTATGATGGCGGCCGAGGGTTTGGTGACGGTGAGGATCACGTCGGCGGCCGCGTACAGCTCGGCGGGGCCGACGACGGTGGCGCCTGCCTCGGCGTAGGCCGAATCCGGGAACCAGGCGCCCTGGCCGGCGCCCCGCTCCACCACCACCTCGATCCCGGCGGGGCGCAGCTTGGCCACCGCGTCCGGCACCAGGGCCACCCGGCGCTCGCCCGGTGCGGTCTCCCTGAGGACAGCTGCCTTCATCTCACGCGACCTCATATTCAATCGGTGCTACCGCCTTAGACCATATCCATCATGCGGTAGCCGATAGGGCCCTGCGCCGCGGTCCTGGGGGCCTTACGTCCCTTACGCGCGGTCCGCGAAGAGCTTCCGGCCTTGCGGCCGCGCGATACTACGGCGGGAACCGCCGCGGGCTGCGGGGGTTCCAGGGGGTCGTCCCCCGGGCTAACACGGCCTCGGCGCGCAGCAGCCTGCTGACCTTTTCCCCGGCCGCGACGACGGCGCCGGCGTGCAGCCGGCCCGGCGACCTGGTCAGGCGCTCGATGGGCCCGGATACCGAGACCGCGGCCAGGACCCGGCCGCCGGGCCCGCGGACCGGCGCGGACACCGACGCCACGCCGGGCTCGCGCTCGGCGGCGGTGGCAGCCCAGCCGCGCCTGCGAACCTGGGCCAGAGTGGTCGCGGTGAATTTCGCGCCGCGCAGCCCGCGGTGCATGCGGCTGCCATCCTCCCAGGCCAGCAGGACCTGGGCGGCCGAGCCCGCGGTCATCGGCAGCGCGGCGCCGACCGGGACGGTGTCCCGCAGCCCGCTGGCCCGCTCGGCCGCCGCCACGCAGATGCGAGTGTCAGCGTGCGGCCGGTACAGCTGCGCGCTCTCGCCTGTGACGTCCCTGAGCTGGGCGAGGACGGGCTGGGCGATGGCCAGCAGCCGGTCCTCGCCGGCCGCGGCGGCCAGCTCGCCGATCCTCGGGCCGAGCACGAAGCGGCCCTGCGCGTCGCGGGCCAGCATCCGGTGGGTCTCCAGCGCGACCGCGATCCGGTGCGCGGTCGGCCGGGCCAGGCCCGTCGCCTTGACCAGCTGGGCCAGCGAGGCAGGGCCTTCCTCCAGGGCAGACAGTACGGAAACGGTCTTGTCGAGGACACCGACTCCGCTAGAGTTGTTCATGTTCTGATACTGCCGTCTCGAAATGCGAGACGCAAGTGAAGGGAGAGAGCGTGATGGGCCGTACGCTCGCCGAGAAAATCTGGGACGCCCACGTGGTGCGCAGCGCGGACGGCGAGCCCGACCTGCTCTATATCGACCTTCACCTGGTCCACGAGGTGACCAGCCCGCAGGCCTTCGACGGGCTGCGGGCGGCCGGGCGCACAGTGCGGCGCCCGGACCTGACCATCGCCACCGAGGACCACAACGTGCCGACGACCGGCATCACCACGTCCGGCGTGTCCTCATCCAGCTTCCCCGTCCCCCTGTTCGGCCCGGGTAGCCCGGTGACCGATCCGGTGTCGCGTACGCAGGTCGAGGCGCTGCGCAAGAACTGCGCGGAGTTCGGCATCCGGCTGCACCCCATGGGCGACGCGGGCCAGGGCATCGTGCACGTCATCGGCCCGCAGCTCGGGCTGACCCAGCCGGGCCTGACCATCGTGTGCGGCGACTCGCACACCTCCACCCACGGCGCGTTCGGCGCGCTGGCGTTCGGCATCGGGACCAGCGAAGTAGAGCACGTGCTGGCCACCCAGACGCTGCCGCAGCAGCGGCCCAGGATGATGGCGATCACGGTGAACGGCACGCTGCCGGACGGGGTGACACCCAAGGACCTGATCCTGGCCATCATCGCCAGGATCGGCACTGGCGGCGGCCAGGGCTACGTGGTCGAGTACCGCGGCTCCGCGGTGCGCGCGCTGTCCATGGAAGGCCGCCTGACCGTGTGCAACATGTCCATCGAGGCCGGCGCCCGGGCCGGGCTGGTGGCTCCGGACGACGTGACGTTCGGGTACCTGGAGGGCCGGCCGCACGCGCCGACCGGGGCGGCGTGGGAGAAGGCGCTGGATTACTGGCGGTCGCTGCCTGGCGACGAGGACGCGGTGTTCGATCACGAGGTCACGCTGGACGTCGGGTCGCTGACGCCGTACGTGACCTGGGGCACGAACCCGGCCCAGGCGCTGCCGTTGGCGAGTTCGGTGCCTGACCCGTCCTCGTTCGCCGACCCGGACGCGCGGGCCGCCGCATCGCGCGCGCTGGCCTACATGGACCTGACCCCGGGCACGCCGCTGCGCGAGATCGCCGTGGACACGGTATTCCTCGGCTCGTGCACCAACGGCAGGCTCGAGGACCTGCGCGCGGCTGCCTCGGTGCTGCGCGGGCGGAAGCTCGCACCGTCGGTCCGGATGCTGATCGTGCCGGGCTCCATGCAGGTCCGCGCCCAGGCCGAAGCAGAAGGTCTGGACGCGGTGTTCACCGCGGCCGGCGCGCAGTGGCGGGCGGCAGGTTGCTCCATGTGCCTGGGCATGAACCCGGACAAGCTCAGCCCCGGCGAGCGCAGCGCGTCGACCTCCAACCGCAACTTCGAGGGCCGCCAGGGCAAGGGCGGCCGCACCCACCTGGTGTCGCCCGCGGTCGCCGCCGCCACCGCGGTGACCGGCCACCTCGCCTCGCCCGCCGACTTGTAGACCTGACAGGAGAGCTCCGATGGAACCGTTCGTGACGCACACGGGCCGTGCGGTGCCGCTGCGCCGGACCAACGTGGACACCGACCAGATCATCCCGGCCGAGTACCTCAAGCGGGTGAGCCGGGCCGGGTTCGGCGACGGGTTGTTCGCCGCCTGGCGCGAGGACCCGTCGTTCGTGCTCAACCAGCCGCAGTACGCGGGCGCGACGATCCTGGTCGCGGGCACCGACTTCGGCACCGGATCATCACGCGAGCACGCGGTCTGGGCGCTGACCGACTACGGCTTCCGGGCGGTGATCGCCCCCCGGTTCGGCGACATCTTCCGCACCAACGCGACCAAGGCGGGCCTGCTGCCGGTGATCCTGCCCGAGGCGACGGTGGGCGCCCTGCAGGACGCGATCGAGGCCGACCCGGGTACCGAGGTCATCGTGGATCTGGGTCGCCGCGAGGTGCGGGCCGGCGCGGCCGGCGCGGCAGGGATCGCGGCGTCGTTCGCGATCGACGACTACACACGCTGGCGGCTGATGGAGGGGCTTGACGACATCGGGCTGACGCTCCGCCACGCCGACGAGGTCACCGCCTTCGAGCACTCCCGCCCCGCCTGGCTCCCCGTCACCAGCTGACCCGCCCGTTCGACCCTGAGCCGGGGTCGCGGCGGTCCAGCGCTGGCATGCGGCGTCGGCTCGGCTAGTCTAACAACGTCGTTGTCACAACGACGTGCACCTGACCACGTGGTTGTCACAACGACGTGGTTGTCGGGGCAGCTATTGACGGTCCGCTACGGCGGAGGCGCGAGCCAGCGCCAGCGGGCGGGTCTGGGCTCGGACCGGGAGCGGATCGGGGCGCGGACGGGGGCGGCCTTAGGGGCGCGGGCCAGGGCGCTTACGGAGGGCGGTCTGGATGATCCGGTCGATGAGCTGCGGCAGAGGCAGGCCGGTGGCCGCCCACATCATCGGGAAACCCGAGGCGGGCGTCATCCCCGGCATCGTGTTGATCTCGTTGACCAGGATCTTCCCGGACGGGGTGTAGAAAAAGTCCACCCGGGCCAGACCCTCGCAGGAGAGGGCCTCGAAGGCCGCGCAGGCCAGCCGCCTGATCTGGGCGGCGGCCTGCTCCGGGATCGGCGCGGGGATCGTCATGGACGTGCCCGAGGCCAGGTACTTGGCCTGGAAGTCGTAGAACGCCGAGTGCTCGTCCACTACTACCTGCCCGGGCACGCTGGCCTCGGGCGGGCCGCCGTCCAGGCCCTCGAGCACCGCGCACTCGACCTCCATCCCGGCCACGGCGGCTTCCACCAGGACCTTGGGGTCGTGCACGCGGGCCGCCTCGATGGCCTCGTCCAGGCCGCCTGGGTCGGTGACCCGGGTGATCCCGATGCTCGAGCCGCCCCGGGCCGGCTTGACGAACAGCGGCCAGCCGAGTTCGGCGATCTCGTCCAGGACGCGCTTGCGCTCGCCGAGACCGCTGCTCCAGTCGCGGTCGCGGACCACCACGTAGCGCCCGACCGGCAGGCCGCGCGCGGACATGATCAGCTTCATGTACTCCTTGTCCATGCCGGCCGCGCTGGCGAACACGCCCGCCCCGGCGTACGGGGTGCCGGTCATCTCCAGCAGCCCCTGCAGCGTGCCGTCCTCGCCGAACGTCCCGTGCAGCAGCGGCAGCACCACGTCCACCTCGCCGAGATCCCGCGGCACCTCGCCGGGGGTGCTCACCTGCAGCGCGCCGCCCGGGCCGGTCCGCGGCGTGATCTCGGTGCCGGGAGTGGCCACGGATTCCACCGTGGGCAGCGAGCCGCCCGACACGGCCAGCCGGGCCGGGTCACCAGAGGTCAGCACCCACCGGCCATCGGTGGCGATGCCGATGGGCAGCACCTCGTAACGGTCCTGGTCGATGGCGGACAGCACCAGGCCCGCGCTGGCGCAGGAAACGGCGTGCTCCGTGCTGCGACCGCCGAACACCACCGCGACCCGGATCTTCCGCGGCACGCATCCTCCTAGGGTCTGCTGAGGGACTCCAGGGCCACGTACGCGTCGGAGATGAGATCCTCGGGGTCCTCCAGGCCAATGGAGAAGCGTACCGCCCCCGGGTCGATGCCGCTGGCCGCGAGCGCGCGGTCGTCCAGCTGGCGGTGGGTGGTAGAGGCCACATGACTCACCTTGGTGTGCGTCCCGCCCAGGGAGGTGGCGAGCTGGACGAGCCGCAGCTTATCCGCGAACCCCATGCCGGCCTCGCGCCCGCCGTACGGGGTCACGGTGACGATCGCGCCGAACCGCACCCCCTCCGGGCCCGCATCGAACATCTGCCGTGCGACGTGGTGCCCGGGGTGCTCGGGCAGCCCGGGGTAGTCGATGCGCACCACGGTCGGATGCCGGGAGAGCGCGGCGGCAAACACCGAGGCCGTCGAACAGGCCCGGCGGACCCGCAGCGGCAGCGTCTCCAGGCCGCGGCGGAGCAAGAACGCCTCGTCGGCAGACAGGCAGCCGCCGGTGTCGACCCGGACGCTGCGGATGTTGCTGATCAGCTCGATGCGCCCGGTGACCACGCCGCCGGTGGCGTCGGAGTGGCCGCCGATGTACTTGGTCGCCGAGTGGATCACCAGGTCGGCGCCGTGCTCGAGGGGCCGGCAGATCACCGGCGGGGCGAGGGTGGAGTCGACCACCAGCAGCGCCCCGGCCTCGTGCGCGATCTCGGCCAGCCCGCGCAGGTCGGCGACCGCGGTGGTGGGGTTGGCGATCGTCTCGGCGTACACGATCCTGGTCGTCGGCCGGACCGCCGCCCGGACCTGGTCCAGGTCGGTGATGTCCACGAAGTCGGTCTCCACGCCGAACCTGGACACCACGTTGCGCAGGAACGAATAGGTCCCGCCGTAGACGGCGGAAGACGCGACCACGTGCGCCCCGGTCCGGGCGAAGGTCCAGAACACGCCGCTGATCGCGGCCATGCCCGAGGCGAAGGCCTGCGCCGCGGGCCAGCGCGGCAGGTTAACCCCCTCCAGGGCCGCGACCGCGCGGGCGAACGCGTCGACCGTGGGGTTGTCGATGCGGCTGTAGGTGTAGCCCGGCATCTCGTCGTTCAGCACGGCGCGGTACTCCTCGGCCGTGTCGAACGCGAACGCCGCGGTGCGGTATACCGGCGTGCCGAGCGGCTCCTGCGCGGGCGTGGGCGGAGCCGGGAGATGCACCGCGCGCGTGTTCTCTCCGGCCTGCTTACGCACTATCTCCACTGTTCCTCCTCGGCGGGACGACTCCCATGACCGCCGCTCTCATGCCGGGCGGAGGGATGCGCTGCCTCCGGCGGGCTCGGTTCCCCGTACGAGCCGGTGACACCTGGGACCGTTCGGTCCGCAGGCCGAACGAGGCCGCCGACGGCGGGATCCCAGGGTACGGCGGGCGGTGTCTCCTGCCTGATCTTGGCCAGCAGCGAGGTGATGTCGGCCATGATAGCGGCGGTGGCCGCCCGCAGCGTGCTCGCGGACAGGCGCTGGCCGGCGTAGGCGGACAGGTCCACTGGCGGCCCCGCGACCGTCTGGATGGTCTGGCGCGGGAACACGTGCGGCCGCTTGGAGCCGTACGGCAGGACGTCCTGCGCGCCCCAGTGCGCGATCGGGATGACCGGCACGCCGGTGGTCAGCGCCAGCCGCGCCGCTCCCGTCTTGCCCGCCATCGGCCACAGGTCCGGGTCGCGGCTCGCGGTTCCCTCCGGGTAGACGACCACGCAGGCGCCCTTGCGCAGCGCCGCCTCGGCCTGCCCGAGCACTAGGCCGGCGTCGCCGCGGCCGCGGTACACGGGCAGCTGGCCGAGCTTGTACATGACCGGCCCGAGCACCTTGACCTCGAACACCGCCGACTTGATCATGAACACCGGGTACCGGTGCCCGCAGGAGTAGCTGAACCAGGCGATGCTGGGCCAGTCGGCGTAGGACAGGTGGTTCGGGGCGAGGATGATGCCACCGGTCCGCGGCAGGTATTCCTTGCCCTGCCAGCGGTACTTCATCACCAGCATGAGCAGCGGGGGCAGGACGATCACCGAGAACCGCCGCCAGCCGCGTGAGTAGCCCCATTCCCGGGTGGCCTGGGGCTGGCCGCCGCTGTTCGGGGTGCTCATGGGTTCAGTCTCCTGGTTCGGGTGGTCCGGTGTCGAGGCAGGATGAACTACGTGAGCGATGATGTCCCGATCACCTGGTCGGTGCTGATGCCGGTCAAGGTGCTCGCCCGGGCCAAGTCCCGGCTGGCCGGGCTGGCCGGGCCGCGCCGGGCCGAACTGGCGCTCGCCCTGGCGTGCGACACGGTGACCGCGGTGCTGGCCTGCCAGGCGGCGGCCCGGGTGATCGTCATCACCGATGACCCGGCCGCGGAGGCCGCGCTGGCCGGGCTGGGTGCCCTGGTGGTACCGGACGAGCCGGGTGACGGCTTGAACGCGGCGCTGCGGCACGGCGCCGCGCATGCCGCCGCGCGCTGGCCCGGAAGCGGGACGGCCGCGCTGTCCGCCGACCTGCCCGCGCTGCGGCCGGCCGAGATCGGCCGGGCGCTGCGGGCCGCCTCCGGCTGGCCGACGGCCTTCGTGGCCGACGCGGCCGGGGACGGCACCACGCTGTACACGGCGGCACCGGGGGCGGCGTTCCGGCCGGCCTTCGGGCCGGAGTCGCGGGCGCGGCACACGACGGGCGGCGCCGCAGAACTCGACCTGGAGGGCATACCGGGACTGCGCAGGGACGTGGACACGCCCGCCGACCTTCGCGGCGCGGCCGCGCTCGGGCTCGGGCCGCACAGCGCGCGCCTCGCGGCCGAGCTGCTCAGATGTGCACCACGGGGCAGGTGAGCGTCCTGGTGATCCCCGGCACGGCCTGGATCTGCGTGGTGACCAGCCGACCCAGGTCGTCCACGTTGTCCGACTGCGCGCGCACGATGACGTCGTACGGGCCGGTGACGTCCTCGGCCTGCGTGACTCCGGGGATCTTCGCGATGTGCGCGGCCACGTCGGCAGCCTTGCCGACTTCGGTCTGGACGAGGATGTACGCCTCCACCATTGAGGTCCTCCCGGGGCCATGACGGGACAGGTGCCCCCTCAGGATCACGCTACCGTAGTGGTCCAGACCGGTGGTACCGATGCCGGCACGCGGAGGACATTATCGCTGCTGATGAGGAAGGGACCGTGGCCGAGCTGGGTGAGTTCGGCCTGATCGCGGCGCTGTCGGCGTGGCTTCCGCCCTCACCAGGGGCGCTGGTCGGGATCGGCGACGACGCGGCGGTGCTGGCCGCGCCCGACGGCCGGGTGGTGGCCACCACGGATTTCCTGCTCGAGGGGCAGCACTTCCGCCGGGACTGGTCCGGCGCCGGGGACGTGGGCCGCAAGGCCGCGGCCAGGAGCCTGGCCGACGTGGCGGCCATGGGCGCGGAGCCTGCCGGGCTGCTGGTCGCGCTGGCGGCGCCGCCGGACCTGCCGGTCAGCTGGGCCCGGGAGCTCGCGGCCGGGCTCGCGGCCGAGTGCGCCCGGGCGGGCGCGAGCGTGATCGGCGGGGACACCGCCCGGGCCTCGTGCGTGCTGCTCGCCGTGACCGGCCTGGGTGACCTGGCCGGCCGGGCCCCGGTGCGGCGGTCAGGCGCGGTGCCCGGCGACCGGGTCGCGGTGGCAGGCCCGCTCGGGCACGCCGCGGCCGGGCTGGCCCTGCTGTCTGCTGGGCTTTCCGCGCGGCCGGGGGCAGCGCCGCTGGTGGCCGCGCACCTGCGGCCAGCACCGCCGTACCCTGCGGGCCCGGAGGCGGCGCGCCTCGGCGCCACGGCCATGATCGACATCAGCGACGGCCTGCTGGCTGACCTGGGGCACGTCGCGGAGGCCAGCGACGTGCTCATCGACGTGGCCACCGACCGGCTCGGTCCCGGCGAGCCGCTGATCGCCGCGGCCCGCGCCGTAGCCGGTACCCGCCGTCACGATGCCCAGGGCCGAACGGGCGGTGGTGTCACGGCCGAATCGGCTGACTCGCCGCAGGCCGAGGCGCCGTCCCTTCAGGCGCTGCGCTGGGTGCTTACCGGCGGTGAGGATCACTCGCTGGTGGCCACGTTCGGTGCCGATGTCGCGCTGCCGGCCGGCTGGACCGTGATCGGGGAGGTGCGCCCGGGCCGGGGCGTGCTGGTGGACGGCCGGGAGTGGACAGGGCCGGCCGTGGGACCACTTCCGCTTAGCGGAAGGCTCCGCGCCGGGCTAGCGGGTGACCTTGCCCGCCTTGATGCACGAGGTGCAGACGTACAGGCGCTTGGGCGTGCCGCCCACCACGACGCGCCTGCGCTGGATGTTCGGGTTCCAGCGGCGGGGAGTGCGGCGGTGGGAGAACGAGACGTTTTTGCCGAAGCCCGGCCCCTTGCCGCAGATGTCGCAGACGGCAGCCACGGTTCGCTCCATTGATTCCGGTGACGGATGCTGAGTGCGGGCCGGCCGCTCCTGGGCGGTTCCGGCAGCCGTCGAAGCTTACCCGATGCCGCGGCTCCGGCGCGAACTGAGCGGTGTGATGTCAGCGGTCGCTTCTATGCTGCCAGGTGTGACCACGCTCCGCGAACCGCTGGACCGGGCGCTGGGCCCCAAGACCGGCAAGGCGCTCGAGGACGTCTTCGGCCTGCGGACAGTCGGCGATCTGCTGCGGCACTACCCGCGCCGCTATTACACCCGCGGCGAGCTGACCGACCTGTCCTCGCTGCGCGAAGGCGACCACGTCACCGTCCTGGCGCGGGTGGTGATGGTGGCCGACCATCCGCTGCCGTCGCTGCCGGGCCAGGGACGCCGGAGCCGCACCGAGGTGATCGTCACGGACGACCAGGCCCGGCTGGTCCTGACGTTCTTCTTCAATAACCGGCGGAGGCCCCGGTGGCTGAACGAGCTCGTGCCCGGCATGATCGGCATGTTCGCGGGCACCGTGTCCAGCTTCCGCGGCCGCCGGCAGCTGGTCCATCCCGAGTGCGAGATGCTGCCCGGGGCGCCGCCCAACGCCGACCTGACCCCGGAGCTGGCCGCCGAGTTCGCGGCCGAGCTGATTCCCGTGTACCCGGCTAGCGCGAAGTTCCCGTCCTGGCGCATCGCCAAGTCGGTCCGGACCGCGCTCGACACGCTCGATGCCGGCCAGGACCCGCTGCCAGCTGAGCTCATCCAGCGGTACGGGCTGGCCGGGCGGGCCGAGGCGATCCGGGCCATTCACCGGCCGCTGGACTGGGCGGACCGGGACCGGGCCCGCGAGCGGCTCAAGTGGGACGAGGCATTCATGCTGCAGGCGGCGCTGGCCCAGCGCCGCCTGGCGGCGGCCGCCATGCCCGCCATGCCGCGGCCGCGCGTGGCCGGAGGCATCGCCGAGGAGTTCGACGCCCGGCTGCCGTTCACGCTCACCGCGGGCCAGGTGGCGGTGGGCGAGACCATCGCCGAAGAGCTGGCCTGCGCCTACCCGATGCACCGGCTGCTGCAGGGGGAGGTGGGCTCGGGCAAGACCGTGATCGCCATCCGGGCCATGCTCCAGGTGGTCGACGCGGGCGGTCAGGCCGCCCTGCTGGCGCCGACTGAGGTGCTGGCCCAGCAGCACTACCGGTCCATCACCGACATGCTCGGCCCGCTGGCCCAGGGAGGGCAGCTCGGCGCGGCCGAGCACGCCACCAGCGTCGCGCTGCTCACCGGGTCGGCGGGGGCCGCAGCGCGCCGGTCAGCGCTGTCCGACGTCTTCACCGGCGACGCCGGCATCGTCATCGGGACCCACGCGCTGCTGGAGGAGCAGGTCCAGTTCGCCGATCTCGGCCTGGTGGTCATCGACGAGCAGCACAGGTTCGGCGTGGAGCAGCGGGACGCGCTGCGCGCCAAGGCGGCGGAGGCCCGGCCGCACGTCCTGGTCATGACCGCGACGCCGATACCCAGGACGGTCGCGATGACCGTCTACGGCGACCTGGAGACCTCCACGCTGACCGAGCTGCCCGCCGGTCGGTCGGCCATCGCCACGCACGTGGTGCCGGCGGCCGACAAGCCCAGGTACCTGGAGCGGGCCTGGGAGCGGGTCAGGGAGGAAGTCGGCCGGGGCCAGCAGGCCTACGTGGTCTGCCCGCGTATCGGCGACGGCCCGGACCCCGATGCTCCTGACCAGGCCGGTTATCCCGATGAGGAGGACTTCGGGGGCGTGGACATGACCGGCGGCATCCCGCGCGGGGTGGTCCTGGGCCGGCGGCAGCCGCTGTCGGTGCTCGACGTAGCCGCGACGCTGGACGCGGGCCCGCTGGCCGGGCTGCGGCTGGGTATCCTGCACGGCCGGCTGCACCCGGAGGAGAAGGACCGGGTGATGCGCGAGTTCTCCGCGGGCGAGATCGGCGTCCTGGTGGCCACCACCGTGATCGAGGTCGGGGTCGACGTGCCTGCCGCTACCGTGATGGTCATCATGGACGCCGAGCGGTTCGGCGTGTCCCAGCTGCACCAGCTCCGGGGCCGGGTGGGCCGCGGGACCGCGCCGGGGCTATGCCTGCTGGTCACCGAGGCGCCGGAGGGCAGCCCGGCGCGGGAGCGGCTCGACGCGGTGGCCGCGACGCTCGACGGGTTCAAGCTGTCCCGGCTGGACCTGGAGCAGCGCCGGGAGGGCGACGTGCTCGGCGCCGCCCAGGCCGGGCGGCAGTCGAGCCTGCGGCTGCTCCGGCTGCTGGCCGACGAAGACCTGATCAGGCAGGCCAGGGACGACGCCACGGCCGTCGTCTCGGCCGACCCGGACCTGGCCGCCCACCCCGCGCTGCGCGCCGCCATCGACGAGCTGCTCGGCGTCCAGGCCGAATACCTGGACAAGACCTGAGCCGCCCGGCGCGGTAGGCCCCGGGCGTGCACACTGAAGGGGTGGCACGCGTCATCGCCGGCGAGGCGGGCGGGCGGCGGCTGGCCGTCCCGGCCGGACGGGACACCCGGCCGACGAGTGACCGCGCCAGGGAAGGGCTGTTCGCCACCGTCACCTCGATCATGGGATCGCTGGCCGGGGCGCGCGTACTTGACCTGTACGCCGGATCTGGCGCTGTCGGGCTGGAGGCCTTGTCCCGTGGTGCCGGGCACGTACTGCTGGTGGAATCCGGGGCCCGGGCGGCCCGCGTGATCCGGGAGAACATCGAGGCGATCGGCCTGGCCGGCGCCGAGGTGATCACCGACCGGGTCGAGCGGGTGCTCGCCCGCGGGCCCGCGCCCGCGGACGGCCGGTACGACATGGTGTTCGCCGACCCGCCGTACGCGCTGGCCGACCGGGAGGTGTCCGCGATGCTGTCGCTGGTGGCCGGGGCGGGCACCGCGGACCGGGCCTGGCTGGCCCGGGGGGCGCTGGTCATCGTGGAGCGTGCCACCCGGTCCGGCCCGGTGCGCTGGCCAGAGGGCTTCGCGGAGGACCGGGCTCGCCGGTACGGCGAGGCGACCTTCTGGTACGGTCGCGCTCAGGCCCGAGGCTAGCAGGGAAGGGGTGGCACCGCGTGCGACGCGTCGTCTGTCCTGGCTCCTTCGATCCGGTCACCAACGGTCACCTCGACATCATCGGCCGTGCGGCCGGGCTGTACGACGAGGTGACCGTGGCCGTGCTGATCAACGTGACCAAGCACAGCCTGTTCACCGTGGACGAGCGGGTCGAGATGCTGCGCGAGGTCACCAGCGGCTACGGGAACGTCAGGATCGACCGGTTCCACGGGCTGCTGGTGGACTTCTGCACGGCCAACGGCATCACCGCGGTGATCAAGGGGCTGCGGGCCGTCAGCGACTTCGAGTACGAAATGCAGATGGCGCAGATGAACTACCGGATGGCGAAGGTCGAGACGCTGTTCATGACCACCAATCCGCTGTACTCCTTCCTGCGCTCGAGCCTGGTGAAGGAGATCGCCAGTTACGGCGGGGACGTCAGCGGGCTGGTTCCCGAGGCCGTGCTGGCCCGGCTGCGTGAACGCCTGGCTGAGCAGTAACCGGGCTCACGGGTCCGGCCCCGGCCGGCCGCGGGCCACGGGTCCGGCCCCGTCAAGTTGGGATTACCGCCTGCCGCCGGTAGGCTAAGCGCTCGGTTCTGCATCGCTATTCACGAGTTCACTGTCATGCCCAATACACGCACCAACGCACACCGTGGCGCGCTTGTCTTCGACATGCGCTCGCTCAGCCGTCAGGCGGGCTCCGCGCGGGACGTTCAGCTGACCGTCCCGGCCCCCGAGGACCTGCGCCTTGACCTGGCCAGCGTGCCCGTCGGCGCCAGCGTCGAGCTCGACCTACGGTTCGAGGCGGTGGCCGAAGGCATTCTCGTCACCGGGTCCGCGACCGCCCCGCTGGCCGGCGAGTGCGCCCGCTGCCTGGCCCCGGTGGCCGGCACGGTGACGGCCAGCTTTACCGAGCTCTACCTGTACGGTGACGAGCGCCCCCGCGGATCTCGCGAGAGCCGCGAGAGCCGCGACGGCCGCAGGGCGCACGACACGCACGACAAGCACGACCTGTACGACCATCACGAACGGCATGAGGAATACCAGGAGCAGGACGACGACACGCGCTACCTCGACGGCGACCTGCTCGACCTGGAGCCCGCCTTGCGGGACGCGGTAGTGCTGGCGCTGCCGATGTCGCCGCTGTGCCGGGACGACTGCCCCGGGCTGTGCGTCGAGTGCGGCGTGCCGCTGGCCGACGCGGGCCCCGGTCACCGGCACGAGGGCGCGCCGGATCCCAGGTGGGCCGCCCTCAGGCAGTTCGACGACCAAGCGACCAGACAACCGGGCCAGCCCGCCGGCGCCATCGACCTACAGGAGGGCTGACGTGGCGGTTCCCAAGCGGAGGATGTCCCGCAGCAACACCCGATCACGACGCTCGAACTGGAAGACTACCGCGCCGACGCTGGTGAGCTGCCCGCAGTGTCACGAGCCCAAGCTGCCCCACGTGGCCTGCCCGACGTGCGGCACGTACCGGCGCCGCCAGGTCGTCAAGCCGTCCTGAACAGGACGCGGTGAGCGCCGTGAGCCAGAGCTTGGACGGCGGCAAGGCCGGACAGGACCCCGCCGAGCTGCAGCATGCTCTCGGCGTGCCCATCATGCCCTTGTCGCTCGAGCGCGCGCTCACGCATCGCTCCTACGCCTACGAGAACGACAACCCGCCCACTAACGAGCGGCTGGAGTTCCTCGGCGACTCGGTTCTCGGGCTGGTCGTGACCGACACGTTGTTCCGCCGCTATCCGAACCTGCCCGAGGGGCAGCTGGCCAAGCTCCGCGCCGCGGTGGTCCAGATGCGTGCCCTGGCCGAGGTGGCCAGGGACCTGAGCCTGGGCTCCTACGTCAGGCTGGGCCGGGGCGAGGAATTCACCGGCGGCCGCAACAAGTCATCGATCCTGGCCGACACCCTGGAGGCGGTCATCGGCGCGGTGTACATCGACTGCGGCCTGGATGAAGCCAGCGCGCTGGTGCACCGCCTGTTCGACCCGGTCATCGCCAGGTCGGCCCGGCTGGGGGCCGGCCTGGACTGGAAGACCTCGCTGCAGGAACTGACCGCGGCCCGCCTGCTCGGGGTCCCCGAGTACAAGGTCGGGGAGAGCGGCCCGGATCACCAGAAGTCGTTCCAGGCCGTGGTCATCGTGGGCGGACGAGAGCTGGGCTCCGGCGAGGGGCACTCGAAGAAAGAGGCCGAACAGCACGCGGCCGAGGCGGCCTGGAACACCCTCAACGCGGAATCCGGGGGATCAAAGGGCGACGGGCCGGGCCCGGACGGCTCAGGTAACCGCGATGGGGAGGCGGGCGGTCCCGCGCAGGAGCGCTGAGCGGTGCCCGAGCTACCCGAGGTCGAAACCGTTCGCCGCGGCCTGGAGCGCCATGTCATCGGGCGGACCATCGACACCGTCCGCGTGCTGCACCCGCGCGCGGTGCGCAGGCACCTGGCAGGCTCGGAGGAGTTCGGCTCCGCGCTGGCCGGGCGCAGCCTGGACAGCGCCCGGCGGCGGGGCAAGTACCTGTGGATGTCGGTGGGCGAGGACGCGTTGCTCGCCCACCTCGGCATGAGCGGGCAACTGCTGGTCGGCGAGCCGGAACGACCGGTCTCCCCGCACGTGCGGATCTGGTTCACGTTCTCCGACGCCGGTCCCGACCTGCGCTTCACCGATCAGCGGACGTTCGGGCACATGTGCGTGGTACGGGACGGCGCCGAGCTTCCCGCGCCGATCGCCCACATCGCGCCGGATCCGTTCGAGCCGGCCTTCGACCCCGCGGCCCTGGCCCGGCGGCTGCGTGGCCGCCGCACCGGGCTCAAGCGCGCCCTGCTCGACCAGTCGATGATCAGCGGCGTCGGAAACATCTACGCCGACGAGGCGCTGTGGCGGGCCCGCCTGCACTGGGCCAGGCCGACTGAAACCCTGAACGGCCCGGAGGCCAGCAGGCTGCTGGCCGCGGTCCGCGAGGTCCTCGGGGAAGCCCTGGAGGCCGGCGGGACTACCTTCGACAGCCTGTACGTCAACGTCAACGGGGAGAGCGGCTACTTCGAGCGGTCGCTGGCGGTATACGGGAGGGAGGGCCGCCCATGCCGCCGGTGCGGCACGCCGGTCAGGCGCGATCCGTTCATGAACCGGTCGGCCTACAGCTGCCCGCGCTGCCAGCCCCGGCCGCGCCGCGGCCACTGGTGACGGCCCCGGCCACTGGTGACGGCCCCGGCCACTGGTGACGGCCCCGGCCACTGTGACGGCCCCGGCCACTGGTGACGGCCCCGGCCACTGACGGCCCCGGCCCAAAACCCGCTATTTCTGGATGATAAGGTATGTAACCCGTCCGAATGGGCACTCAACTTGACCAGGAAACGCCTGGGTGGGAAACTAGACACCGTTGATTGCGCGCGCGAGTCCGTGCGTGTTAAGTATGTGCCCACTCTGGTCACTCAGCGTGGAGGACCTTTAGCAATGGCGAAGGCTCTATTTGGCCACGTCGGCGGTCCTGATCCCCGCATGGTTTCCGAGATGCGCCGCCTCCAGCAGCGAGTACGGGACCTGGAAGCCGAGCTTGTACGCCTCCAGGAAGAGAACGAAGCGCTCACGGTAGAGGCGGCCCACACGGACATGCTGGTCCGGGACCGCGAGCCTGCGCTCGCCTGACGAGCACAGGCGGGACAGGCAAACGACAACGACAAACTAGGGGCGCCGAGCGCGGCGCCCCTAGTTGTCTGTGCTAGCCCGGGGGACTGTGCTAGCCCGGGGGACTGTGCTAGCCCGGGGGGGACTGTGCTAGCCCGGGGGACTGTGCTAGCCCGGGGGGACGACCCCCCGGAACCCCCCGATCACGGAGGGGCTGCCCGCCCCCCGTGCCCCCCTGGGCCCCCCTTCGGGGGGATTTCATGCCTGCGCGCGCGGCTCGCGCAGGCATGCTGCGATTCCCTGTTTCGCCGGACGCGGGAGGGTAGGGTGCGGGAAGCGAGAGGAGGGGCGGCACGTGTACCTGAAGAGCCTCACCTTGCGCGGCTTCAAGTCGTTCGCCTCCGCCACCACGCTCCGGCTCGAGCCCGGCATCACCTGCGTCGTGGGCCCGAACGGCTCGGGCAAGTCCAACGTCGTCGACGCCCTGTCCTGGGTCATGGGCGAGCAGGGCATCAAGTCGCTGCGGGGCGGCAAGATGGAGGACGTCGTCTTCGCCGGCACCACCTCACGGCCGCCGCTGGGCCGGGCCGAGGTGACGCTCACCATCGACAACAGCGACGGCGTCCTGCCCATCGAGTACGCCGAAGTCACCATCAGCCGCCTGATGTTCCGGTCCGGGCAGAGCGAGTACGCCATCAACGGCGATCACTGCCGCCTGCTCGACGTCCAGGAGCTGCTGTCGGACTCGGGCATGGGCCGGGAGATGCACGTGATCGTCGGGCAGGGCCAGCTCGACGACATCCTGCACGCGGGCCCGGAGGCCAGGCGGGCGCTGATCGAGGAAGCCGCGGGCGTGCTCAAGCACCGCAGGCGCAAGGAGAAGGCGCTGCGCAAGCTGGAGGCGATGCAGGCCAACCTGACCCGGCTGGTCGACCTCACCGCCGAGCTGAGCCGACGGCTCAAGCCGCTCGGCAGGCAGGCCGAGACGGCCAGGAAAGCGGCCGTCATCCAGGCCGAGCTGCGGGACGCCCGGTGCAGGCTGCTCGCCGACGATTACCTGACGCTGGCCGCCGAGCTGCGGCGGGACGAGGCGGACGAGGCTGCCACCGCGGCCCGGCGGGCCGCGGTGGAGCAGCGGCTGGCCCAGGCGCGACGGTCCGAGACCGAGCTCGACCACGCCGCGCAGCAGGCCTCCACCACGGCGGCCCAGGCCACCGAGACCTGGTTCGCGCTGTCCTCGCTGGCCGAACGGCTGCGCGCGACGCAGACCCTGGCCGCGCAGCGAAACCGGCTGCTGACCGCGGACCGCGAGCCCGAGCGCCCGGGACGCGACCCCGACGAGCTGGACCGGCAATCTGCCGAACTGCGGGCCGAGGAAGACGAGCTGACCACGCGGCTGGAGGCCGGCCGCGAGGTGCTGTCCGCCGCCGTTACCGAGCGCACCGCGGGCGAGGCGGAGCTCGCCGCGGCCGAGCGGGCGATGGCCGAGGCGGCCAAGGCCGCGGCAGCCGGGGCCCGCCAGCTGGCCAGGCTGCGGGAGCAGGTCGGCGCGGCCGAGAGCCGCAGTGCCGCCGCCGCCGAGGAGCTGGACCGCCTGTCCGTGTCCGCCTCCGAGGCCAGCCAGCGGGCCGACCTGGCCCAGGCCGCCTACGACCAGGTGCACGAGCTGGCCGGCGGCCGGGACGACGACCGTAGCGGGCTGGCCGTCGCGCACCAGCAGGCCGCGGAGGAGCTGTCTGCATCTTCCGAACGGACGGCGGTGCTGCGCTCCGCGGAACGAGAAGCCGCCCGTGAGCTGGCGGCCCGGCGAGCGCGAGCGGAGACACTGGCCGAGGCCGCGCAGCGCGGCGCGGACGCCTCCCCGGCGCTGCTGCGGGACCCGGCGCGCTTCGCCGGGGTGCTTGGCTCGTTCGCCGAGCGGCTGCGGGTCGCCGATGGCTTCGAGGTGGCGATCGCCGCGGCCCTGGGCGCGGCCGCGGACGGGGTCGCGGTGACCGGCCTGGACGCCGCCGCCGAGATCTTGGCCACCCTCCGCCGCGACGACGCGGGCCGCGCCGGCCTGGTCATTGCCGACGCAGCGCCCGCCGCGGAGGGCGCCGCTGTCCCCGCTGTCCCCGCTGTCCCCGCTGTCCCCCAGGGCCCTGGTCCGTTCCGCGCTGTGGATCTGGTGCACGCGCCCACCGGGCTGGCGAAGGCGGCGGCCGAGCTTCTCCACGGCGTGGTGGTCACCGCTGACCTGGGCGAAGCACGCAGGATCGTTCGGGAAAATCCTGAATTGAAGGCCGTGACGCGGTCCGGTGACGTGCTGGGATCGCGCTGGGCGCACGGCGGCGGCGCGCGGCCGCGGAGCCTGCTGGAGATGCGGGCGGTGGCGGGCGAGGCGGCGGCCGGGCTGGCCGAGGCGGAGCGTCGGTGCGAGGCGGCAGCCCGGGAGCTGGCGGCCGCGGCCCAGGCCGAGGACGCGGCCCGGCAGTCAGCGGCCGAGACGCTCGCGCGCAGGCAGGAGGCGGACGCCGCGGCGGCGGAGATCTCCGGGCGGCTGGGTCGGCTGGCGGGCGCGGCGCGAGCCGCACGGGACGAGGCCGACCGGGTGGACGCCGCCGTCATCTCGGCCCGCCTGGCGGCCGAGAAGGACCTGGCCAGGCTGAAGCGGCTCAGGGATGAGCTGGCCGAGGCCGAGGAGACCGAGCCGGCGGCAGGGGCCGAGCCGGCCGACGAGGGGCCCGACTGGGTCCGGGGTGACCTCGCGGACCGCTGCGCCCGGGCCCGCGAGGCCGAGATGGAGGCCAGGCTCGAGGTCCGCACGGCCGAGGAGCGACTGCGGGCCATCGCGGGTCGCGCCGAATCCCTGGCCGCGGCCGCGGCGGCCGAGCGGGCGGCGCGCGAGGCAGCCGCACGGCGGCGCAGGCAGCGCGCCGCCCAGGCCGCG
Organism: uncultured Actinomycetota bacterium; assembly: GCA_963808615.1. Taxonomy (GTDB): domain Bacteria; phylum Actinomycetota; class Actinomycetes; order Streptosporangiales; family Streptosporangiaceae; genus Palsa-504. Next base: position 554,323 of record CAWEGV010000011.1, on the reverse strand, counting down.
GTGGCCCGGGCTGTGGCGCTGGGCGCCAGGTACGCGGTCGAGGCGGCTGAGCAGTCGGTGAGCCAGGCGCTGGCCCGGCGCACCGAGGCCGAGGCGGTCAGCGCGGGCGGGACCGGGAACCTCAAGGCGATCCGGGCCCGGGTCCGCGAGCTGGCCGGAGACCTGGACACGGTGGTGAACACGGCGCATGGAACCGAGATCGCCAGGGCCGAGCACCGGCTGCGCCTGGCCCAGCTGTCGGAGCACGCACTGGAGGAGTTCGGGATCGAGGCCGAGGCCCTGGTGGCCGAGTACGGGCCGCAGGTGCCCGTGCCGGTGACCGGCGACTCCTCCGCCGGGACCGTGCGGTACGACCGGGCCGCGACCGAGCGCCGGGCCGCCGACGCCCAGCGCCAGCTCGACCGGCTCGGCAAGATCAATCCGCTGGCCCTGGAAGAATACGAGGCGCTGACCGAACGCCACGCGTTCCTGGCCGCGCAGCTTGAAGACCTGCGCAAGACCCGGCGCGACCTGCTCACCGTGGTCAAGGAGGTCGATGACCGGGTGCAGGAGGTGTTCGCATCCGCGTACGCGGACACGGCCCGTGAATTCGAGGAGCTGTTCGCCCGGCTGTTCCCCGGCGGCGAGGGCAGCCTGGTGCTCACCGAGCCGGACGACATGCTGGCTACCGGCATCGAGATCGAGGCCAGGCCGCCGGGCAAGAAGGTCAAGCGGCTGTCGCTGCTGTCCGGCGGGGAGCGGTCGCTGACCGCCATCGCGTACCTGTTCGCGATCTTCAAGGCCCGGCCGTCACCGTTCTACGTGCTGGACGAGGTGGAGGCGGCCCTGGACGACGTCAACCTGCAGCGGCTACTTGACGTCTTCGATGAGCTGCGGGAAAGCTCGCAGCTCATCGTGGTCACCCATCAGCGGCGGACCATGGAGGCCGCCGACGCCCTGTACGGGATCACCATGCGCGGCGACGGCGTTTCCGCGGTCATCAGCCAGCAGATCGCCGCCCGCCAGCCCGCCTGACTCGGTGTCTCGGCCTGCGGCCTAACTCGCCCTGGGCCCGCCGGCCCTTCGCCCGGGACCGGATCGTCCGGAACGGCCGGCCAGCGTCGCCGGCGGTCCCCCGGCGCTCTGGCCGGGCCAGCCCGAGCGCGGCCATGCGACCGGAATGCGCGTCGGTGAGCTTGGCGAACATCCTGCCGATCCTGCCGGGCTGCGAGGAGTCACCGCCGCCCAGGAGGCGAGCTAGGGCCTCGCGCTCCGCGGCTACGCGCTGGACCTGGCCGAGCGCCTCGCCCACCAGGCGCCTCGCCCACAGCACCAGTCGGCCCGCCACCGGAGGATCGGCCACGATGGCCTCGCGCACCCTGGCGATCACGAATTCGGAGTGATCGGTATCCGCCAGCACCTCATTAACGAGAGCCTGGGTCTGCGGATCGAGCAGGTCGGCAATCGTCCGGTAGAAATCAGCGGAAACACCGTCACCGACATAGGCCTTGACCAGTCCTTCGAGCCAGTCGGCCGGACGGGTACGGTCGTGGAACGCATCCAGGGCCTGCACGAACGGCTGCATGGCGGCGTCCGGGTCGGCGCCTAGTTCCTCGAGCCGCCGCAGCAGCCGCCGGAAGTGGCCGTACTCGACGACGGCCATTTCGGCCAGTGCCATCCTGTCGGGCAGGGACGCTGCGGCCGCCGCGGCATCGGACAGCCGGAAGAAACTACTCAGGGCCGCATAGGCCAGCATCCCGAGCAGGTCGACCACACCTTCAGCGGGCTGGCTATCGTGCTGTAGCTCGGTGTCTGTCACCAGGAATCCGAGGGTGTGAGCATCCGCGCCGACACTTGCTGGCCATTCCTCCTTCAGCCCGCCACATACGGTGGCGGCGTCGATGGTTTCAACCATCTTTCATGGATGGGCGGAGCCCGTCAATGGCGCCGTGATCGGCCGTCGGATTCGGGCTGGCCGCGGGCCGCGGGCACCGGCGATCCGATACCGTCATGCCCGTAACCGGGCAGGTTAGTCCGATAGTATCGGCGCAGGCAAAGGAGACCGATGGCAGAACGTCGCGCCACCTTGGACGGTTCCCGGGTCTTCTGGCTGTTCCTGAAGTTCGTCCTGCTCGGCCCGGCACTGTACCTGATGTTCCGGCCCAAGGTCACCGGGGTCGAGCACATCCCGCGCGAGGGCGGCGCCATCGTGGCGGCCAATCATGTGTCGTTCCTGGATCCCCTGCTGCTGCCGCTGGTCGTCCCCCGGCGCCGGGTCATGTTCTTGACCAAGGTGAAGTACATCGACAAGCCGATGCTGCGCTGGATCCTGACCGGCGCCGGGGTCATACCCGTGGCCACCAACGATCCGCGCGCGGTCGGGGGCGCAGTGACCGCCGCCGTCGAGGCCGTGCGTTCCGGACGGCTCATCGGGATCTTCCCTGAGGGGACAAGGTCGCCAGATGGCCGGCTGTACCGGGGGAAGACCGGGGTGGCCAGGATCGCGCTGGAGTCGGGTGCGCCGGTGATCCCGGTCGGGATCATCGGCACCGACCGCGCCTTCCCGCGCGGGGCCAGGTTCCCCCGGCCGCGCTCGGTGCGCATTGTCTTCGGGCCGCCCATCACGTTCGCCGTGCCCGAAGGCAGGGCGACGAGGAGTGCGTCGCTGACCCGGACCGCCACCGAACAGGTGATGGCAGCCATCTGCGATCTGTCCGGGCAGGAGCAGGTCGCCGAGGTCAACCCGGTGGCCTGAGCACCATCCGGCCGTGCTGGCGGCCGAGAGCCTGTTCGTGATCTTGCTGATCTGGCACGCTATGCTCGGGCTGCGCCTGGTGCCGTCACCGCCGCGTACAGCTTCTGGCTCATCGCGACGCTTGCGGCCAAGGGCTGACGGGTATCGGTATGGATGTTACCTGATGGGGATGTGCCCGATCTGCGGTCGGGGCGGGCGTGCTGAGTGTCGGCGGATGTCAAGCACCGAAGACCCTTCCGCTAGGAGCCGTCATGGACGCTGAAGTCTTCCGGGCCTGGATCATGCGTGCGGCCGAGGTCATCGAGGCCAACCGCGATCACCTAACCCAGCTGGACGCGGCGATCGGCGACGCTGATCACGGCATCAACCTCGCCCGCGGCTTCAGCGCGGTAGTCGACGCTCTGGACGCTCTCGACGCTTTCGACACTCTCGACGCTCTCGACGCTGAGGACCAGCGGGCCGCGGCGCCCATGACGCCAGGGAAGATCCTGATCCTGACGGGCAATACCATCATCTCCAAGGTCGGCGGCGCCGCCGGGCCGCTGTACGGCACGGCCTTCCGCCGCGCCGGGAAGTCCCTGGGAAACGCCGCCGACGTGGACCTGCCCGCGCTGTCCGCCGCGCTGGATGCGGCGCTTGCTGGGGTGCAGAAGCTCGGCGCCGCCGTCGAGGGCGACAAGACCATGGTCGACGCACTCGCGGCGGCGAACAGGGCCTTCAGCAAGGCGATCGCGGAGGGGGCCTCGCCGGACGAGGCCCTGTCCGTGCTGGTGGAGGCCGCCTCGTCCGGGGCGGTCGCCACCATTCCCATGCAGGCACTGAAGGGCCGCGCGAGCTACCTGGGGCCGCGCAGCGTCGGCCATGAGGACCCCGGCGCCGCCTCGACCGCGCTCATCCTCGGCGCCCTGCGGGATGCCGCGCGGACCGCGCGGTTACCGCGCTGCGGCACGGACCGGGCGGTTACCGGCCCCCCTACCTCAGGAACGCTCAGCTGAGCGCGGACAGGACCACGCCGCCGCGGCCTGCGCCCACGTCCCGTGAGGTGGCCCGGGCGGCCTCGGTGACGGCGCGGACGAGCTCGTCGCGGGCGCCCGGGGCGAGCAGCCGGTCGGCCGCGCCGACCACGCCGATCGCGCCGGCCACGGTGTTGTCCCTGGACAAGATCGGGGCGGCCAGGCCGGCGTCGCCCACGGTGGCCTCCTGGTCCTCCACCGCGTAGCCGCGCTCGCGCACCCTGGCCAGCGCCCGGGTCAGCGCGGCCCGGCTGGTCTTCGTCCGTCCGGTCAGCGGGGCCAAGTCACCCGCCAGGGCCCGGGTCCGCTGCGCGGCGGGCAGGTGCGCCACGATGGCGTGGCCCAGCGCGCAGGCGTGCCAGGGGATGGCCGCGCCGACCTCCAGGATCTGCACGGTGTTGTCCGGGCGGAACACGTGGTGCAGCACGATCACCCGGGACCCGGACAAGGTGGCCACCCAGACCGCCTCGCCTACCCGGGCGGCCAGCGCCTCGGCCCAGCGCAGCGACCGGGCCCGCAGCTCCGACCCGTCCAGGTAGGCGTTGCCGAGCTGGAGCACCCCAGGGCCCAGGCTGTACTTGCCGGTACCCGGGTCCTGCTCCACCAGGTCGTGCGCCTCCAGGGTGCGCAGCAGCCCGTGCACGGTGGGCTTGGCCAGCCCGGTCCGGTCGGCGATCTCGGTCACGCCCAGCCGTGGCGTGCCCGAGCCGAGCACGCCCAGGATCTGGGCCGCGCGCTGCACCGACTGGATCATGGCCCCCCTTTTTCAGCCATACCGATCGACATTCAGGATAGGCCATGAGGCTCGGAGCGGCGACGAGTTTCGGTCACCGTCAGAAACGCACCGGTCGCGCACCGCGCCGGCCCCGGCCGACGCCCGGCGGGCCGGGGCCCGCGGGCTGGCCCGCCCGTGATCAAGATCGGCACGGTCTTCTTCTTGAACGATCAAGAATAGACGTTCTCCCCCTTGACTGAAGCCGGCCCCAGGTTTATGTTGCACGAAACGACGTTCGGCAATGTCGAACGTATTACCGGAATCCCTTCTCGCCGGAGGGGGTGAGAAGCCCGGCCGCGCAGGCGGCGGGGGGCGACACGTATGCCAACGCCACACGATGCAGGGCTTCTCGGTGACGTCCGGTCAGCTCACCCGGCTCCCGGACGCGTCTGCGGGCCAGCCTGTCCCGCGGCGGGGACGCGAGGACCACAGCAGCCCGCAGGGGGAAGGTGGGATGCCCGTGTCCTTACCTAGCTCCCGCTGAAGCCATACACATAACAACAGGTACCAGGCGCGGCCAGATTGGTCCTGGCCGCACGGTTGCAATGCACGCCGCGCACCGTCGGCATGCATAGGCAGGGTTAGGAGGGTAGTAGTGGCTGATATAACCCCTTTGCGCGGTGAGGGCCGCACGGTCGGCCGGATCACCGGCACGTGGGGCGAGTGCTTGGCGGAATTCTTCGGCACGTTCGTCCTGATCGTCCTCGGTGACGGTGTGGTGGCCATGGCGGTGGCCGCCTTGCCTGGCTCGGGGCGCACGGCGACTCCCACGACCATTTTCCTGGCGGCCGGCGACTGGCTGCTGATCACGTTCGGATGGGGGTTCGCCGTCTGCATGGGGGTCTATGTGGCCGGCGGCGTGAGCGGCGCCCACATCAACCCGGCCGTCACCGTGGCGCTGGCCGTCCGGCGCAAGTTCCCATGGGCCAAAGTCGGTCCCTACGTGATCGCGCAGGTGGTCGGCGCGTTCGTCGCGGCCGCCCTGCTCTTCCTCATCTACCACCAGGCCATCGACGCGTTCAACCTGGCGGCCAAGACCCCGAAGAGCGGGGGGAAGGCGCTGGCGACGTACTCGATCTTCGCCACGTTCCCGGCTAAGTACTACGCCGGATCAACCATCTGGCCGCTAGTCGACGAAATAGTCGGCACGGCATTCCTGCTCATATTCGTCGTGGCCATCACGGACGACAGGAACCTGTTGCCGGGCTCAAACCTGCCGCCGCTGATCATCGGCTTCGCCGTATTCGCGATCGGCACGTCCCTCGGCGCCAACACCGGCTACGCGATCAACCCGGCCCGTGACTTCGGGCCCCGACTATTCGCCTACTTCGCGGGGTGGGGAAAGGTGGCCCTTCCCGGGACCTACAATGCGGTCGGATTCCACTTCAGCAATTACTTCTGGATACCGATCGTCGGTCCGATTATCGGGGGCATCATCGGCGTGCTCCTCTACGACCTGTTCATCGGCGACGTCCTGCACGCGCGGCTGAAGGCCGCCGCCGCCGGCGAGGTGGAGGAAGTCCCGGTTGGCCGGGCGGGCCCGGAGCGCCCGACCGGCGAGCCCGTCTAACCGCGAGCCTGGACGGGTCACCGGGGCGGCGCCTCGCGCCGGTGACCCGTCCACCAGGCAGAACCAGCCGGAAGCCACAAGCAGGGCACAGGAGGAGGCCCCCGAGAATGAAGAAGCTGATCAACGACGCGGCCGATGTCGTCAAGGAAGAGTTGCAGGGCGTGGCCGCCGCGCACGCGGACCGCCTGCGGGTCATGACCGATCCCTACGTCGTGGTCAGGGCGGACGCGCCGGTTCAGGGCAAGGTCGGCGTGATATCCGGCGGCGGGTCGGGACATGAGCCCATGCACGGCGGCTTCGTCGGCATGGGCATGCTCGACGCGGCATGTCCCGGCGAGGTATTCACCTCACCGACCCCCGACCAGATGCTGGCCGCCACCAAGGCGGTCAACGGCGGCGCCGGGGTGCTGCACATCGTGAAGAACTACACCGGCGACGTGCTGAACTTCGAGATGGCGGCGGACCTGGCCGGGGAGGAGGAGATCGAGGTCGAGGCGGTGGTGATCGACGACGACGTGGCCGTCCAGGACAGCCTGTATACCGCGGGCCGCCGCGGCGTCGGGGCGACCGTGCTCGCCGAGAAGATCTGCGGTGCCGCGGCCGAGCAGCATAGATCGCTGGCGGAGGTGGCGGACCTGTGCCGCAAGGTGAACGCCAACTCCCGCAGCATGGGGATGGCCCTCACCTCGTGCACCGTGCCGGCGGCGGGCAAGCCCACCTTCGAGCTCGGGGCGACAGAGATGGAGATCGGCATCGGCATCCACGGCGAGCCGGGCCGCCAGCGCAAGGCGGTCGCGCCCGCTCGCGAGGTCGTGGAGATGCTCGCGACGCCGATCGTCGAAGACCTGCCCTTCCGGTCGGGTGACCGGGTGCTCGCCTTCGTCAACAGCATGGGCGGAACGCCGCTGATCGAGCTGTACGTCATCTACAACGACCTGCACCGGTTCCTGGCCGAGCGCGGGATCGAGATCAGCCGCAACCTCATCGGCCCCTTCATCACTTCGCTGGAGATGCAGGGCTGCTCGATCACGCTGCTGAAACTCGACGACGAACTCACCGCACTCTGGGACGCGCCGGTCAACACGCCGGGCCTGCGGTGGGGTGCCTAGGTGCCGGTTTCCTACGGCCAGGTCTCCGACTGGATCAGGGCGTTCGCCGCGGTGGTCGCGGAGAACAAGGAGTACCTGACCGAGCTGGATTCTGCCATCGGCGACGCGGATCACGGGATCAACATGAACCGCGGCATGCGGGCTGTGCTCGGGAAGATGGACGCTGCTGAGTCGGCCGACATCGGCGCCCTGCTGAAAGCCGTCGGCATGACCCTGGTCTCCACCGTCGGCGGCGCGAGCGGGCCGCTCTACGGAACCCTGTTCCTCCAGATGGGCACGTCGGCCGCGGGCAAGTCGGACCTGTCTGGCGACGACTGGGCGGACGCTCTGGCCGCCGGGGTGGCCGGCGTGCAAAGGCGCGGCAAGGCCGAGCTGGGCGACAAGACCATGATCGACGCCCTGGTGCCCGCCGTGGAGGCGGTCAGGTCCGCGCTGGCCGACGGCTCCGCCCTGGACGAGGCGCTGCGCCGGTCGGCGGAGGCCGCCCGGGAGGGCATGACCGCCACCATCCCGCTGGTAGCACGGAAGGGACGCGCCAGCTACCTGGGCGAACGAAGTGCAGATCACCAAGACCCGGGGGCGACGTCGTCCTGGCTGCTCCTGCGGACAGCAGCGGAGACGCTCGTCGCCGAGGACAGCTAGTCGCAGTAAGAGATGTCACGAAGGAGAGGACAGATGGCTGACTACGCAGGAGCGCTCGACCAGGGCACGACCTCGACCCGCTTCATGATCTTCGATCACCAGGGCCAGGTCGTGTCGATAGATCAAAAGGAGCACGAGCAGATTTTCCCGCAGCCCGGCTGGGTGGAGCATGACGCCAACGAGATCTGGACGCGGTGCCAGGAGGTGATTCAGGGAGCCCTGAGCAAGGCCAGCCTCTCGGCTTCGGACCTGGCCGCGGTCGGCGTTACCAACCAGCGCGAGACCACCGTGGTCTGGGACCGGAACACCGGCGAGCCGGTGCACAACGCGGTCGTCTGGCAGGACACCAGAACCGACCGCATCTGCAACGAGCTGTCGGCCAGCGGCGGCCAGGACCGGTTCCGCGGCACGACCGGCCTGCCCATCGCCACCTATTTCTCCGGCCCGAAGGTCAAGTGGATCCTGGACAACGTCGAGGGTGCGCGGGCGCGAGCCGAAGCCGGCGACCTGGTCTTCGGCAACATCGACACCTGGTGCATCTGGAACCTGACCGGCGGGACCGGCGGAGGCGCGCACGTCACCGACGTGACCAACGCCAGCCGGACGATGCTGATGGACCTGGCCACCCTGCAATGGGACGACGGGATCTTGTCGACCCTGGGCATCCCGAGGAGCATGCTCCCGGACATCCGGCCCTCCAGCCAGGTCTACGGAGACGGCACCGGCACGCTGGCCGGCATCCCGGTCGCCGGTGACCTGGGCGATCAGCAGGCCGCGCTGTTCGGCCAGACGTGCTTCTCGGTCGGCGAGGCCAAGAACACCTACGGCACGGGCAACTTCCTGCTGCTCAACACCGGTACCAACCCCGTCCCGTCGAAGAGCGGCCTGATCACCGGGCTCGGCTACAAGATCGGGGACCAGCCGGCCGTCTACATGCTCGAGGGCTCGATCGCCATCACCGGAGCCCTGGTCCAGTGGCTGCGGGACAACCTCAAGCTGATCTCATCCGCCCCGGAGGTGGAGGCGCTGGCCAAGACCGTCGAGGACAACGGCGGCGTGTACTTCGTGCCGGCCTTCTCCGGGCTGTTCGCGCCGTACTGGCGCAGCGACGCGCGCGGGGTGATCGCCGGGCTCACCCGGTACGTCAACTCCGGTCACATCGCGCGGGCCACCCTGGAGGCCACGGCCTGGCAGACCAAGGAGGTCGTCGACGCCATGAACGCCGACTCCGGCGTGGCCCTGACCGCGCTCAAGGTCGACGGCGGCATGGTGGGGAACGAGCTGCTGATGCAGTTCCAGGCCGACGTCCTCGACGTGCCGGTGATCAGGCCCACGGTGGCGGAGACCACAGCGCTGGGCGCCGCCTACGCGGCCGGCCTGGCGGTAGGTTTCTGGCGCGAGGTAGAAGATCTGCGGGCGAACTGGGGTAAGGACAAGCAGTGGGACCCGAACATGGATTCCGCTAAGCGAGACCGGGAGTACGCCCTGTGGAAGAAGGCCGTGACCAGAACGTTCGACTGGGTCGAATAGCGGCCACGGGAGCCGCCGTCGAATGCGAGGTCCTCGTCATCGGCGGCGGCTCCACCGGGGTCGGCGTGGCCAGGGACGCTGCCATGCGCGGCTTTTCCACCGTCTTGGTGGAACGCGGCGATCTGGCCACCGGCACGACGGGCCGGTTCCACGGCCTGCTGCACTCGGGCGGCAGGTACGCCGTGAAAGACCCGCAGGCGGCCCGGGAATGCATCGCGGAGAACGTGGTACTGCGCCGCATTGCCGCCGACTGCATCGAGGACACAGGCGGCCTGTTCGTCACCACGCCCATCGATGACCCCGAGTACGCCGACCGCTTCATCGCCGGATGCCAGGACACCGGCATCCCGGTCGAGGAGATTCCGGCGGCGGAGGCACTCCGCCGCGAACCGAGGCTGAACCCGCGGATCAGCCGGGCGCTGGTCGTGCCGGACGCAACGGCCGACGCCTGGAAGACGGTCTGGACCTGCGCCAGGTCAGCGATGGAGTACGGCGCCAGGATCCTGCCTTACCACGAGGTCATCGCGGTGACCAGGGACGGTGACCAGGTCACCGGCGTCACCGCGCGCGGTCCCGACGGCGAGCAGGTGCAGATCCGGGCCCAGGTCACGGTGAACGCGTCCGGGGCCTGGGCCGGCCGCATCGCGGCCATGGCCGACTGCCAGGTCCAGATCAGCCCGGGCAAGGGGATCATGCTGGCCACCAACCACCGGCTGGTGCAGACGGTCGTGAACCGGTGCGAGATGCCGGCCGACGGCGACATCCTGGTGCCCATCAGGACGGTCAGCGTCATCGGCACCACCGACATGGCCGTGGCCGATCCCGATGACTGGGCGATCACCCGCGCCGAGATCGACCAGATGCTCGAGGCCGGAGAGAACCTGGTGCCCGGGTTCACCACATCCAGGGCCTTGCGGGTGTGGGGTGGCGTCCGCCCTCTCTTTCAGGATCATGCGCCGGCCGAGACCAGGGACGTCACACGAGCCCACGCCGTGCTCGATCACCGCAGCCGCGACGGCGTGGGCGGGATCCTGACCATCACGGGGGGCAAGTTCTGCACCTTCCGGCTGATGGCGCAGGATGCCGTCGACGCTGCCTGCAAGGTGCTCGGCGTCACGCGGCCGTGCCGGACCGCGGAGGAACCGCTGCCGGATTCGCAGGAGCGGCATTTCTACCAGCCCGGCTCACGGCTGGCCGAGCGCGAGCGGACGCTGCTGGACGAGCAGCTGATCTGCGAATGCGAGCTGGTCCGCCGGGGCCGGCTCGAGGCCGAGATGGCCCGCCGGCCAGCACCGAGCCTGGATGACCTGCGCCGGGCCGTGCGCCTCGGCATGGGACCCTGCCAAGGCGGGTTCTGCATGTACCGGGCCACGGGGATCCTGCATACCACCAAGCACCTGTCGGCGGCCGAAGCCGACCGGGCCCTGCTGCACTTCCTTGAGGAGCGGTGGAAGGGCTACTACCCGCTGCTGCACGATGACCAGCTGCGGCAGGCCTGGCTGGACAACTGGATCTTCCAGGGCGTGCTGGACGTGGAGCACCTCCCGCTGACCCAACCGGCGCAGCAGCAGGAGACGGCCACCGGGCACGCGACGTGAACGCCTCGCCTGGCCCGGCGACGGCCGACGTCGTAGTGCTCGGGGCCGGGATGGCCGGCTTGGTCGCCGCCGTCCGGCTGGCCGAGGCCGGCCTGCGCGTCGTGACCGTGGCCAAGGGCTACGGCTCGCTGCGGCTGTCTCCGGCGACCATCGACATCCTCGGGTATCGCCCGGAACCGGTGGACAGCCCGGAGGCCGAACTGCCTGGCTTCGCGGAAACCCACCCGGAGCATCCCTACGCACTGATCAGCCCGGCCGTGCTGGCTGAGAGCGTGCGGTGGCTCAAGGAGCACGTCGATACCTACGCCTACGTCGGTGACCCCAGCGCGAACATGCTGCTGACCACGGCCATCGGCGTTCCCCGGCCGAGCGCGGTGGTGCCGGAGACCATGGCCGGCGGTGACCTCCGCGATGTCGGGCCGGTGGCCATCGCCGGTCTGGGCGTGCTCAAGGACTTCCACGCCGCGCTCGCGGCCGAGAACCTCCAGGCGGCCACGGCCGCCTGCGGCCGGACGGTGGAGACCAGGCCCGTGCTGCTGAACCCGCCGACCGGCGGTCAGGCCGACGTCGGCGCCCTCGCCCTGGCCCGGCTGTTCGAGGATGCGGCCTTCCGCGTTGCGGTGGCGGCCGAGCTCCGCGCGGCCGTCCGCGGCGAGGAGGCGGTCGGGCTGCCGGCGGTGCTCGGGATGGATCAGGCCCGATCGGTCTGGACGGAGCTGCAGCAGGCCGTCGGGCGGCCGGTGTTCGAGATACCCACCGCCGTGCCGCCCTCGGTACCCGGCATGCGGCTGGCCCGGGCACTCCAGGGCCGGCTGCGGCGGGCCGGCGGACGACTCGTGCTCGGGGCCCAGGCCACCGGGCCCGAGCTGCGCAACGGGAAGCTGGCGGGCGTGCGGATCCGCTCGGCGGCCAGGGTGACGCCCCGGATGTGCCGGTGGGTCGTGCTGGCCACCGGAGGGCTGGCCTCCGGCGGTATCGAGGTCGACACCTCCGGCGTGGCCAGCGAGCGGGCGCTCGGCCTGCCGGTCCATGCACCTGGCCCGGACCAGGCCGGGTTCGGTCCCAGCTATTTGGGCGAGCACCCGATGGAGACGGCGGGTCTTCGGGTCGACAGCACGCTCCGCCCGGTCGGGCCAGACGGGGAGCCTGTGTACGAGAACGTCTACGCGGCGGGCGCCGTGATCGGCGGCGCCAGGCCGTGGCGGGAGAAGTCCGGAGACGGCATCAGCCTGTCCACCGGCTACCTGGCTGCCGATGCGATCTTGAAGGAGGCCCGATGACGGCGGAGCAGGAAATCGACTTCATTCGCGGCTCGCTCGATCACTGCGTCAAGTGCACGATCTGCGAGACGGCGTGCCCGGTCGCGGCGGTCACCCCGCTGTTCCCTGGGCCGAAGTACGTCGGGCCGCAGGCCGAGCGTTTCCGCGGCGCCGGGGAGTCGGTCGATGCCTCTCTGGACTACTGCTCGTCCTGCGGCATGTGCACCTTGGCCTGCCCGCAGGGCGTACACGTCGCGGAGATCAACTCCCGGGCCCGGGCCGTGATGAAGCAGCAGCACGGCATGCCGCTGCGCGACCAGCTCATCTCCCGGCCGCCGCTGCAGGGCAAGCTCGGCACCCCGGTCGCCCCGCTGGCCAACCTCGTGCTGTCCAACCGCCTCGCGCGGCTGGTGGCCGAGAAGGCAGTCGGCATTCATCGGCATGCGCCGGTGCCCAAGTTCGCCGGCCGTACCTTCCGGAACTGGGCGCGCCGCCAGCCGGCGCCCGCCACTGCCGGGACGCGTCGGGTCGCGTACTTCCACGGCTGCAGCACGAACTACTTCGAGCCCGGACTCGGCCAGAAGACCGTCGCGGTGCTCGCGCACAACGGCTGCCGGGTCGTCCTGCCGCGGCAGGAGTGCTGCGGCCTGCCGCTGCAGTCCAACGGGATCTTCGACACGGCGCGCAGCTATGTCCGGCGGCTGGTGGCCTGCCTGGCCCCCTACGCCAGGCAGGGTTACACGATCGTCGCCACCTCCACCAGCTGCGGTCTCATGCTCAAGCGCGAGGCCATAGAGATCCTCGGGATGGAGGACGAGGACCTGCGGGTGGTGAGCAGCCAGACCTACGACATCTGCGAGTTCCTGGCCGAACTGGCGGAGGCCGGAGAGCTGAAGACTGATTTCCGGCCCGTTCCGCTCACGGTCACCTACCACGCCCCATGCCAGCAGCAAGGCCACAACATGGGCAAGCCCGCTCTGGACCTGCTCGCGCTGATCCCCGAGCTCACGGTGATCGAACTGGACCGGGCCTGCTGCGGCATCGCCGGCACCTACGGGCTCAAGCGGGAGAAATACGACATCGCCATGCAGGTGGGCAGCGGGCTGTTCAGCGACATCCGCGACGCCCAGCCCGACCTGGCGGTCTGCGACAGTGAGACCTGCCGGTGGCAGATCACCCATGGCACTGGCCGGACCTCGGTGCATCCCGTGGAGCTTATGTACCGTGCCTACGGGCTGAGCTGACGCGGGGCGGGAGCGAGGGCGGAGACGCGATGGTCGGAATCGTTATCGTCTCGCATAGCGCCCAGCTCGCCGACGGCGTAGTCGAGCTGGCTAAACAGATGGCCGGACCCGACGTGGCGATGGTCGCGGCCGGCGGCCTGGATCTCCCGGACCGGCCGCTCGGCACCGATGCCGCGCTCATCGCGCGGGCGATCGACCAAGCCTGGGCCGACGACGGCGTGCTCGTGCTCATGGACCTCGGCAGCGCGGTCCTGTCGGCCGAGATGGCGGCGGATATGATCCCGGAGGAGCAGCAGGCCAAGGTGTTGCTCTGCGAGGCCCCCCTGGTCGAGGGAGCGGTCGCCGCCGCGGTTGCGGCCCGGCTGGGCGATCCGCTGGACCAGGTGGCCGCCGAGGCGCGGGGCGCGCTGGCGGGCAAGGCCGCTCATCTGGCCACGGCACCAGGCCCGGCCGGCTCGCCGGCCCCGCCGGAGCAGGCCGCGGCCGGGCTGGGCGCGGCCGTGCAGGCCGCGGCCGGGCAGGACGCCTCCGCCGGGCTGGATGGCGAACGCCCGCTCGAGCTGCGGATCACGGTGGCCAACCGGCTCGGCCTGCACGCTCGTCCCGCGGCGAGGTTCGTGCAGACCGTCGGCCAGTATGACGCCACGGTGACGGTCGAGAACGTCACGGTTCCGGCGGGCCCGGCCAGCGCACGGAGCCTGAACGGCGTCGCGACCCTGGGCGTTCAGCAAGGTCACGAGGTCCTGATCAAGGCCTCCGGCCCGCAGGCGGCGCAGGTGCTGGCCGCCCTGCGCGATCTGGCCGAGGAGGACTTCGGCGAGCCGCCCGGGCCGCCCGTCGGCCCGGCGGCGCCTGCCGGACCGCCGACGCCGAGCTCGGCGGACGGGCCGGATGCGGTTCCGCCGGGCGGTGCCGCGCCCGAGCCGAACGGGGCCGACCCGGCCACACCCGGTGCGCGAACCCTGGAGGCCATGGCGGGCGTCCGGCCCGCCGGGGGAGCCATCCTGCGCGGCATCGCCGGCTCCCCCGGCCTGGCCATCGGCGGCGCGGTCCATCTCCGGCAGGCTACGGCCGAGGTGCCTCGCGAGCCGGCCGCCGATCCCGACGCCGAGCTCGCCAGGCTGGACGCCGCTCTGCAAGCGACCCGGCAACAGGTCCAGGCGGCCAGGGACTCCGTGGCGGCCCGGACCGGCGAACAGTACGACGCGAGCATCTTCGACGCTCATCTGCTGTTCCTGGCCGACGAGGCCCTGCTTGATCCGGCCAGGCGCCGCATTCGCGAGGGAAGGAACGCGGCCGACGCGTGGGACAGCACGGTGGCCGAGGCGGCCTCCCAATGGCGGCGGCTGACCGACAGCTATCAGCGCGAGCGCGTTCAGGATCTGGACAGCATCGGGACCGAGGTACTCGGGCACCTGCTGGGCGCGCGCCGCGGCGAGCTCGGCGGGACCGGGATCGTCGTGGCGGGCGAGCTCACCCCGGCCGACACCGCGGGATTCGATCCGGCGGTGGTCAGCGGAATCGCGACCGCCATGGGCGGACCGACCTCGCACGCCGCCATCCTGGCCAGGGCCCTCGGCATCCCCGCGGTTCTCGGACTCGGACCCGACATCCTGCTCGTTCCCGAGGGCACGCAGCTGCTCTTGGACGGAGAACAGGGGTCGGTTCAGGTGGCCCCGAGCCAGGCCGACCTGGCCGCCGCCGGGCAGGCTGACCAGCAGCGGCGGCAGGCCGGGGAGCGGGCCAGGCGCCGGGCTGCCGAGCCCGCCGTCACCGCCGACGGCACGAAGATCGAGGTCGCGGCCAACGCCGGATCACCCGAGGACGTGAGGCATGCGGTCGAGGCGGGCGCGGACGGCATCGGGCTGCTGCGGACGGAGTTCCTGTTCCTGACCGCCTCCAGCCTGCCCACCGAAGCCGAACAGGCTGCGGTGTACGCCGACCTGGCCGGTGTTCTGGCGAGCCGCCCGATGATCATCAGGACGATGGACGTCGGAGCCGACAAGCCGCTGCCCTACCTGCCGCGAGATGCCGAACCGAATCCGGCGCTCGGCCAGCGGGGCATCCGGCTCGGCCTGGCCAGGACCCATGTGTTGCTCGCGCAGCTGCGAGCCGTGCTGCGCGTGGCCGCCGACCATCCGGTCAAGCTCATGTTCCCCATGGTCGCCACCGTCCGCGAGGTGCGCGCGGCGCTCGGGCTGGTCACCGACGCCCGCCGCGAGCTGGCCGCCGA
This sequence comes from uncultured Actinomycetota bacterium, assembly GCA_963808615.1. Taxonomy (GTDB): domain Bacteria; phylum Actinomycetota; class Actinomycetes; order Streptosporangiales; family Streptosporangiaceae; genus Palsa-504. Next base: position 538,616 of record CAWEGV010000011.1, on the reverse strand, counting down.
GGGCGTCGCCGTGCCGGCCGAGGGCGCCATGGAGGTCGGCATCATGATCGAGGTTCCCGCCGCTGCGCTGACGGCCGCCCGGCTGGCGCCCGAGGTGGACTTCTTCTCCGTCGGCACCAACGACCTCACCCAGTACACGCTGGCCGCGGACCGCGAGGTGTCGGCGGTAGCCGACCTCAGCGACGCCCTGCATCCCGCCGTGCTCATCCTGATCGGGCGTGCGGCCACCGCGGCCGCCGCGGCCGGCCGCTGGACCGGCGTGTGCGGCGAGCTGGCCGCCGATCCGCTCGCGGTCCCGCTGCTGCTCGGCCTCGGCGTGCGCGAGCTGTCGGTCAGCGCAGCAGCAGTCGCGTCCGTTAAGGAGATCGTCAGGGCCACTGACCTGCCCGCCGCGGCCGAACTGGCCCGGCAGGCCGTTGACCTGCCTTCTGCCGATGCCGTCCGCGAACTCGTGCGGAGCCGCTGATATGACATGGAGCCCGCTGATATGACATATAGTCAGGGCCACTGACCTGGCCGTGGCGGGCTCGCCGGCCCGGTGCTCCCCTGACCTGCCTGCCGCCGATACCGTCCGGGATCTCATGCCGAGGTGCTGATATGACATGCTGATGACACCTGAGGCCGTACCTGAGAAGCAATCCGGAAGCCAATGGACCACCGGCGCGCGGCGCAGTTCCTGAACGGCCTCAGCCTGGCACGGATCGTCCTGGTTGTACCGGTCACCGCGCTCGTCCTGCTCGGCCCGAGGGTCAGCTACTGCTTCGCGGCCGCGGCGGTCCTGTTCACGGTGGCCGCCGCGACCGATTTCCTTGACGGCTACCTGGCGCGGCGGTGGCGCTGCACCAGCGCGCTCGGCGCCTTCCTGGACACCACCGCAGACAAGCTGCTGGTTTCCGGCGCCCTCATCGCCCTGGTGGCGGTCGGACGCGCCTCGCCGTGGGCAGCGCTCATCATCGTCGCCCGGGAGATCGCCGTCCTCGGCCTTAAATCCGCGGCCGCCACTAGCGGCACGGTTGTCTACCCGTCAATCTGGGGCAAGCTCAAGTTCAACATACAATTCGTCGCGATTGTTTGTGCCATGCTCAGATACCACCACCGGATAGGACCTATGTACCTGGATGAATGGGCCATGACGGTGGCCGTGGTGGTCACCGTGCTGTCGGCCTGGAGCTACCTCACGCATCTCTCGTCCTTGCTCAGAAGCGTGCAGCAGTGACCGCCGCCGGGCAGGCTTCCACTCTGGTCACCGGCGGGAGCGGGTTCGTCGGCGGTGCCCTGGTGGACGCGCTCGTCTCGGCCGGGCGGCCGGTGCGGGCCCTGGCCAGATCCGCGGACGCGGCGCAGGCCCTGCGCGCCCGGGGTGCGGAGCCGGTGACCGGAGACGTGCTCGAACCCGGGAGCCTGGCCCGGGCCATGGAGGGCTGCACCGCCGTTTACCACGCCGCGGGCGTGAACACCTTCTGCCTGGCTGACCCCAAGCCCATGGAACGGGTCAACGTCGACGGATCCGCCAACGTGATCGCCGCGGCCGCCGACGCCGACGTCGGCAAGGTCATCTACACCTCGTCAGCCGCGGCGCTCGGCGAGGCGCACGGTACCGTCGGCAACGAGAACTCGGCCCACCGCGGCTGGTTCCTGTCCGACTATGAGCGGACCAAGTACCTGGCTGAGCAACGGGTGCTGCACGACGCGGCCGAGCGTGGCGTCGACGTCGTGTGCGTCAGCCCGTCGTCGGTGCAGGGCCCCGGGCGCCTGCACGGCACCGCCCGGCTGCTGCTGCGGTACCTCAACGGCAGCATGAAGTTCCTGGTGGACACCCGGATGAGCTTCCTGGACATTGCCGACTGCACCGCCGGTCACCTGCTCGCCGAGCAGCACGGGAAGCCCGGCGAACGGTACGTCCTGAACGGGGCTACGTTCACGACCCGTGAGCTGATCAGCCTGGTGGCCAGCACCACCGGGATCGAGCGGCGTGTCATGTGGCTGCCCGGCCGGGCCGCGATGGCGGGCGCAGTCGTGATCGAGGCGGGAGCGCGGGTCGCCAAACGCAAGCCGCCGATCTGCCGGGAAATGATGAGAACCGTCCTGAATGGACACACCTACGACGGATCTCGCGCGGAGCGGGAACTCGGGTTGCATTACACACCGGTCGAGGAGACTATTGCCCGGACGCTGCGCTGGTACCGGGAGAATGGCTATCTCGCCGCAGCGCAGTGATAGGCAAGGGGAGCAACGTGAGGGACCTGCATATGCGCCGGAGCGGTTATGGCCCGTGACGGCAAACGGCCGCTGGCGCAGGCCCCCGGCGCCGGACTCGCACGCGGTGTCTTCCTGGGCGGGGTGCTTCGCCCGGCCATCAAGCACTACGTGCATCCCGAGGTCACAGGCCTGGAGAACCTGGCCGAACAAAGCCCGCCGCTGATTCTGGCGGCGAATCACTCCAGCCATATGGATACCCCGCTTCTCCTGAACAGCATGCCCAAGGAACTGCGCCGCAAGACCCTGGTCGCGGCGGCATCTGACTATTTCTTCTCCACTCGCGCGCGCGGCTTCTTCGTCTCGGTGGCGATCGGTGCGGTGCCCATGGACCGGCGCATCGTGAGCAAGCAGACCATGGACGAGGTAGATCAGCTGCTGGCGGACAAATGGTGCCTGGTCATCTACCCGGAGGGCAGCCGGACGCTGGACGGGCGGCTGTACCGGGGCAAGACCGGGATCGCGCGCCTGGCGTTGTCGGCCCACGCCCCCATCGTGCCGGTAGGGATCGCCGGAACGTACCACTCCATGCCGGCCGGCCGTTCCTGGCCGGTTTCCGGCCAGGTGCAGGTGCGCTTCGGCAAGCCACTGACGTTCGACCGCTACCGCCTCGGAGTGGCCGACCAGCTGGTCCTGCGGGCGATCACCGACCAGGTCATGTACGAGATCATGATGCTGAGCGGGCAGACCTATGTGGATGAGTACGTGACCAGCGCAAAGGTGAGACAGTCGCGCGCCGACTCGGAGGCTGGCCTTCAGGACGGCGACGACGCCGGCGCGGCCCGGCCGGACGAGGCGGATGACACGCCCGATGACATGCCCGATGAAGACACCTCCTGATTCCGAGATTGGCCGCCCGGTTGGCCGGCAGGCGCAACAGCCACGCCCGACTGGGGCAGCCAGACCCGGCCGCACCCCGCCAGGTGCGGGCGCGGGAGGTCTGCGAGACTTGTAGGCCTGATGGAATACGTCATCCTGATCATCGTCATCGCCGTCCTGGCCATCGTGGCCGGCGGATGGCTGCTGTTCGTACGGCCTCGCCGGGGACGCACCTATGCGCCACCCGGCCAGCCTCCGGCCCCGCCCCCGCCGGCTTCCCCGCCGGGCGGAGGGGAAGCCGGCGCCGAGACCGGCGCCGGCGCGCCCGCGGCCGCGACCGGGGTGCTCGAGGTCGAGCGGCCGCCGCCGTCCGCCGGGCGGATGGTGCGGCTGCGGGCCAGGCTGGCCCGGTCGCAGAGCTCGGTCGGGTCGGCGCTGCTGAACCTGCTGTCCAGGGACCAGCTGGACGACGAGACCTGGGACGAGATGGAAGAGGTGCTCATCACCGCCGATGTCGGCGTGGTGCCCGCCCGGCTGATGGTCGACGACCTGCGCACCAAGGTCAAGGTGCTCGGCGTGCGCGGGCCGGCCGAGGTGCGCGAGCTGCTGCGGGCCGAGCTGCTCGGGCAGCTGGGCGACGAGGACCGGTCACTGCGCATCTCGCCGCACGACGGCACGCCCGCGGTGGTGCTCATGGTGGGCGTGAACGGCACCGGCAAGACAACGACCTGCGGGAAACTCGCGCGGGCGCTGATCGGCGACGGGCACACCGTGCTGCTCGGCGCGGCGGACACCTGGCGGGCGGCCGCGGCCGACCAGCTCCAGACCTGGGGCGAGCGGGCGGGGGCCGAGACGGTCCGGGCCGACCGGGACGGCGCCGACCCGGGCAGCGTGGCGTTCGAGGCGGTGAGCGAGGGCATCGACACCGGGGTCGACGTGGTGATCGTGGATACCGCCGGCCGGCTGCACACCAAGGTCGGGCTGATGGACGAGCTCGGCAAGGTCAAGCGCGTGGTGGAGAAGAAGGCCGCGGTCGATGAGGTGCTGCTGGTGCTCGACGCCACCACTGGGCAGAACGGGCTGCGGCAGGCTCGGGTGTTCGCCGAGGTGGTCAACATCACCGGCATCGTGCTGACCAAGCTCGACGGGACGGCCAAGGGCGGGATCGTCATCGCGGTGCAGCGTGAGCTGGGCGTTCCGGTCAAGCTCGTCGGCCTCGGCGAGGGTCCCGATGACCTGGCGCCGTTCGACCCGGACGCGTTCGTCGACGCCATCTTGGGCTGACCCGGGGGTTCGTTCGCGGGGTCCTGGGGTCCGCGGGGTCCCGGGGGTCCGCGGGGGGTGTCCCCCGCGTGTCAGGAAACACGGATGTAACACGCGCCTGGGGTGTTTCACGTCGCCGACACACGCAGACAGGTTCGGTGAAACCTCGGCGGCGGAGGGTCGGTACAGGACTGGCGAAGGGACACCCGCACGATGAAGCTCATCACCGCTGTCATCAAGCCGTTCAAGCTGGACGACGTCAAGGCCGCGTTGCAGGCGTTCGGCGTCCGCGGCCTGACCATCACCGAAGCGAGCGGATACGGCCGGCAGCGAGGGCACACCGAGGTGTACCGCGGCGCCGAGTACCAGGTCGACCTGGTGCCGAAGGTCCGCGTGGAGGTCCTGTGCGAGGACGAGGACGCCGAGGACCTCATCGGCGTGATGGTCAAGGCGGCGCAGACCGGCCGGATCGGCGACGGGAAGGTCTGGTCCGTCCCGGTGGAGTCGGTGGTCCGGGTCCGCACCGGCGAGCGCGGGCCGGACGCGATCTGACCCACGACCCATGGGCACGCTGAAGGTGACGCCGTGACCGGGGCGCGGGGAGGTGGGCGGGTCCTCGGCGGCGCGCGGGAAGCACCGAGCGGTCCGGGGGATGCGACCACGCCATGATCTCGTTCGCCGCGGACCGCGCTCGCCGGACGGCTCAGATCGACCACTGGCTGGCCGACCTCCTGGACGCCGAGCCCGGCGTGGCCCTGGTCGCGGTGGGCGGCTACGGCCGCCAGGAACTGCTCCCCCGCAGCGACCTGGACGTCGTGCTGCTGCACGGCGGCCGCGACGACATCGCGGGCATCGCGGACCGGATCTGGTATCCGGTGTGGGACTCGGGCGCCGAACTCGACCACGCGGTCCGGACCGTGCCGCAGGCCCGGAGGGTGGCGCGGACCGACCTGAAGGTCGCGCTCGGGCTGCTGTCCGCCCGGCACGTGGCCGGCGATCCGGACCTGACCGGGCGGCTGCGGGCAGGCGCGCTTGCGGACTGGCGCTCGGCCGCCCCGGCCCGGCTGGCCGAGTTGCACGCCGCTCGTGACGAGCGCGCCAGGACGGTCGGCGAGCTGGCCTTCCTGCTCGAGCCGGACCTGAAGGAGGCCAGGGGCGGGCTGCGGGACGTGCACGCCATCCAGGCGATGGCGGCCGCCTGGGTGGCGCCCGCGCCGGGGCCCAGGGTGCGCACGGCGTACGAGCAGATCCTCGACGCCCGGCACGCGCTGCACGAGGTCACCGGGCGCCGGCTGGACCGGCTCGTGCTCGAGGAGCAGGACGAGGTGGCCCGCGCGCTGGGCTTGCTCGACGGGGACGTCCTGCTGCGGACGCTGGCCGGGGCCGCGCGGACCGTCGCCTACGCCGTCGATCACGCCTTCCGCCAGGCGGACCGGCTGGGCAGCCGACTGGCGGGGCGCAGGCTGCGCCGCCGTCCGGCCGAGCGCCGCCCGCTCGCGGACGGGGTAGTGGAGCAGGACGGCGAGGTGGTGCTGGCCCGGGCGGCCGACCCGGCCCGCGACCCGGTGCTGGTCCTGCGGGCCGCAGCCGCCGCCGCGCAGGCCGGGCTGCCGCTGGCCCCGCGGACGCTGACCCGGCTGACCGAATGCCCGCCGCTGCCCGCCCCTTGGCCCGGCTCCGCCCGTGACGCGCTGCTCGCCCTGCTCGGGGCCGGTGAGCCCGCGGTGAGCGTCTGGGAGGCCCTCGACACCGAGGGCCTGATCACCTCGCTGTTCCCGGACTGGGAACGGGTGCGGAACCGGCCGCAGCGCAACCCGCTGCACAGGTACACGGTGGACCGCCACCTGGCCGAGACCGCCGCTCACGCGGCCGCGCTGACGCGGGAGGTCGCCCGGCCCGACCTGCTGCTGCTGGCGGCGCTGCTGCATGACATCGGCAAGGGCTGGCCCGGCGACCACAGCGCCACCGGCGAGGTCGTGGCCCGGGACGTCGGCCGCCGGATGGGCCTACCCGGGCCCGATACCGAACTGGTCGCCATGGCGGTCCGGCATCACCTGCTGCTGCCCGTGGTGGCGACGCGCCGCGACCTGGACGACCCGGTGACGGTCAAGCAGGTGGCGGCCGCCGTGCCCAGCCGGGCCCTGCTCGAGTTGCTGCACGCCCTGGCCATCGCGGACGGCCTGGCCACCGGGCCGGCCGCATGGAACGACTGGAAGGCCACGCTGGTCGGTGATCTGGTCCGGCGGGTGACGGCGGTCCTGGCCGGCCAGCAGATGCCGGGCCCGGCACCGCTGCGCGACGATCAGCTGGCCCTGGCCGCCGAGGGAGGCCCGGCGGCGACGGTGCGCGGATCGGAGGTGACCGTGGTCGCTCCCGACCGGCCGGGCCTGCTGTGGCGCGCGGCCGGGGTACTGGCCTCGCACCGGCTGGTGGTCCGCAGCGCCAACGCGACCTCGGTCGGGGACACGGCGGTCACCGTGTTCGACGTCGAGCCTGAGTACGGCGAGCCGCCGGACGCCACGCTGGTGGCCGGAGACCTGCGCCGGATGCTCCAGGGGCGGCTGGACATCACCGGCCGACTGGAACGCCGGGTCCGCGCCGCCTCGCCGCGTGGTCCCGCGGTCCCCGCGCCCAGGGTCACGCTGGTCGACGACGCCTCCGAGACCGCGACGGTGGTGGAGGTGCGGGCACATGACGCACCCGGGCTGCTGTGGCGGGTCGGCCGGGCACTGGGCGAATGCGGCCTGGATGTGCGCGCGGCCCGGGTGGAGACGCTCGGGGCCGAGGTCGTCGACGTGTTCTACGTGACCGACTCCGACGGCGATCCGCTGGCCGAGGCGGGCCTGCGCCGTGCGACCGTGCGCGCCGTCCTCGCGGCGCTCGGCTGACCGGGCGCGGTTCCTCCCGGACAGTCTGATGACCGCGAAAGGTTCTCAGTCTGCTGAGACTCAAAAGCTTCGTGATCATGGAATGTCAGCGTTCGCGTGTCTAGGTTGCCGCGCCGGTGCTCGCCGTAGCCCTGCGACGACCGCTCGCGCGGGCCTGAAAAGGCCGGTACTCGCTGACCGGTCCTGGACAATGCTCCTCAGGGCGTTCGGTAGCCTGGTTTCGTGTTTGAGACCCTTTCTGACCGGCTGACGCAGGTATTTTCGGCTCTGCGTGGCCGAGGACGGCTGTCCGCTGCCGACATCGACGCGACCGCCCGGGAGATCCGCATCGCCCTGCTCGAGGCGGACGTGGCGCTCCCGGTCGTCAGGCAGTTCATCGCCCGGGTCAAGGAGCGGGCCAGCGGCGAGGAAGTGTCCGCCGCGCTGAACCCGGCCCAGCAGGTCATCAAGATCGTGCACGAGGAGCTGGTGGGCATCCTCGGCGGCGAGACCAGACGGCTGCGGTTCGCGAAGGTGCCGCCGACCGTGATCATGCTGGCCGGCCTGCAGGGTTCCGGTAAGACCACGCTGGCGGCCAAGCTCGCGCTGTGGCTGAAGGAGCAGGGCAACACGCCGCTGATGGTCGCGGCCGACCTGCAGCGGCCCAACGCTGTTCAGCAACTCCAGGTGCTCGGCGAGCGGGCCGGAGTCCCGGTCTACGCCCCGGAGCCCGGTAACGGCGTCGGTGACCCGGTGGCCGTGGCCCGGCAGTCGCTGGACGAAGCCAGGCGGCGCCAGCACAACATGGTCATCATCGACACCGCGGGCCGACTGGGCGTCGACGAGGAGATGATGGCGCAGGCTCGCGCGATCAGGGACGTCACCGAGCCGGACGAGGTCCTGTTCGTGGTGGACGCGATGATCGGCCAGGACGCGGTGGCCACCGCGCAGGCCTTCCTGGACGGGGTCGGTTACGACGCCGTGGTGCTGACCAAGCTCGACGGTGACGCCCGGGGCGGTGCCGCGCTGTCCATCGTGCAGCTGACCGGACGGCCCATCATGTTCGCGTCCGCGGGCGAGAAGCTCGAGGACTTCGACCTGTTCCACCCGGACCGGATGGCGTCGCGGATCCTCGACCTGGGCGACGTGCTGACCCTGATCGAGCAGGCCGAGAAGGCGTTCGACGCTGACCAGACCGCCACCCTGGCGGGCCGGCTGGTCTCCGGCGAGGGCTTCACGCTCGAGGACTTCGTCGAGCAGCTGTCCATGGTGCGCAAGCTCGGCCCGATCGGGAACCTGCTCGGCATGCTGCCCGGGGCCGCGAAGAACCGGGAACTGCTCGCCCAGGTCAACGACAAGGACCTGGACCGGGCTGAGGCGATCGTCCGCTCCATGACACCGGAGGAACGGCGCAACCCGAAGATCATCAACGGCTCCCGGCGGGCCCGCATCGCCAACGGCTCCGGCGTGGCCGTGGGCGCGGTCTCCCAGCTGGTCACGAACTTCTTCGAGGGTCAGAAGCAGATGAAGGCGATGTTCAGCGGCGGGATCCCGGGCATGCCCGCGATGCCGGGCATGGGCGCGGCCCGGCGCGCCGCCGCCAAGTCCGCCCGCAAGAAGGGCAAGAAGAAGCCCGCCCGCAGCGGCGATCCGCGGCGGGCCACGGAGGCCCGGGATACGGGAGACCAGGAGCCTGGTCGCCAGGGCGGTGCGGCCCAAGGCGCGCCGACCGGGCTCGGCGGGCTTCCTGGCGACCTAGGCGACCTAGGCGACCTAGGCGATCTCGGCGGCCTGGGCGGGCTGCCGGAGGGCTTTGCCGATCAACTGGCCAACTTGCCCTCCGGGCTGAACTTCCCACCCCCGTCGCAGGGCAACGTCCCCGCCGCGTTCCGGGGCGGCAACGCCAAGCGCCGCGGCAAGAAAAAGTAGCGGCACGGCGCGGCCTGGCTCCTCGGGCGCACGGCGTGGCCTGGCTCCCCCGCTGCGCCACGGCGCGGCCTGGCCCGCCTGACTCCCATGCGCGGCCTGGCTCCCCTGATGCCCGACCGCCTGAACGACACGGTGTTCCGGGAGACCGGTCACGACCGGCTCGACTTTCCAGCGTGCTGGGGCCTTAGGCCCTTTTGCGTGTCGCCCGCGAGTCCGCAGAATGCGGTGCGTGCTGGCCGCGGACCCCTTCGGTAGGGTTGGCCGGTAACGGGTGAGCCGACCTGCTCCCTGGGTCGCCTCAGCCCGACCGCATGCAGGAGCAAAGGGCTGACATGAGACGACGGAGTCCGGGTCGGGCCGCAAGCGACGCACCCGGCGGCCAGGATGACCCGGATGGCCCGCAACCTGGGCAGCTGGCGGCCCTGCTGCCAGGCGGCGAGCCGGTCGAGTCGCTGCTGCGGAAGGCACAGTTCTTCACGCCCGGCACTCCGTCCGAGGATTACCGTGAGCTGCACCGACAGGGCGGGCGCGGGGCCGAGGAGTTCTACCGGGAGCGGTGGCGGCATGACCGGGAGGTGCGATCCACCCACGGGGTGAACTGCACCGGGTCGTGCTCGTGGAAGGTGTACGTCAAGGACGGGATCATCACCTGGGAGACGCAGCAGACCGATTATCCGTCGGTGGGCCCGGATTCACCGGAGTACGAGCCGAGGGGCTGTCCGCGCGGGGCGTCGTTTTCCTGGTACACCTACTCGCCGTCGCGGGTGCGCTACCCGTATGTACGGGAGCCGCTGCTGGCCATGTGGCGCGAGGCGCGGGCCCGGCTGGGTGATCCGGTGCTGGCCTGGGCGGAGATCACCGGCGACCCGGAACGGACCGCACGGTACAAGGGGGCCCGTGGCAAGGGCGGGTTCGTGCGCTCCACCTGGGATGAAGTCAGCGAGCTCATCGCCGCCGCGCACGTGCACACGGTCAGGGCCTACGGGCCGGACCGGGTGGTGGGCTTCTCACCGATCCCGGCGATGTCCATGGTCTCCTACTCGGCGGGGACTCGGTTCCTGTCCATGATCGGCGGCACCATTCTGTCGTTCTACGACTGGTACGCGGACATGCCGATCGCCTCACCGCAGGTGTTCGGCGACCAGACCGACGTGCCCGAATCCGGTGACTGGTGGAACTCGTCCTACATGATCATCTGGGGCACGAACCTGCCGATCACCCGGACGCCGGACGCGCACTTCATGACCGAGGCCCGGTACCGGGGCCAGAAGGTGGTGGTGGTCAGCCCGGACTTCTCCGATCACACCAAGTTCGCCGACGACTGGCTGCCCTGCGCGCCCGGGACAGACGCCGCGCTGGCCATGGCGATGGGACACGTGGTCCTGACCGAGTTCTTCCGCGACCGGCAGGTGCCCTACTTCACCGGCTACGTGAAGACCTACACCGACCTGCCGTTCCTGGTCACGTTGCGGGAGCACGAGGACGGCTGGGTGCCTGACCGGTTCCTGACCGCCGCGGACCTGGGGCACCAAGGCGAGGGCGCCGCGCATCAGACGGTCCTGCTGGACACCGAAACCGGCGAGCCGGTGCTGCCGAACGGCACCCTGGCCTCGCGCTACTCCGAGGCAGGCCGGGGCCGGTGGAACCTGGACCTAGGCGGGGTCGACCCGCTGCTAACCCTGCATGGCCGGCACGACGAGGCCGTCGCGGTGGACCTGCCCCGCTTCGATGCGGGGCGGACCGAGGGCGGCGCGGTGATCCGGCGCGGCGTGCCTGCCATCCGGCTCGGCGGGCGGCTGGTGACCACCGTGTTCGACCTGCTCCTGGCCCAGTACGCGGTGGCCCGTGACGGGCTGCCCGGACAGTGGCCCTCCGGTTACGATGACGCGGCTTCTCCGGGTACCCCGGCCTGGCAGGAGGCGATCACCTCGGTGCCGGCCGCGGCCGTGGCGCGGGTGGCGCGGGAATTCGCCCGCAACGCTGAGCTGTCCCGCGGCCGGTCGATGATCGTGATGGGGGCAGGGACAAACCACTGGTTCCACTCCGACCAGATCTACCGCACGTTCTTCACGCTGACGATGCTGTGCGGCTGCCAGGGCGTGAACGGCGGCGGCTGGGCGCACTATGTGGGCCAGGAGAAGGTGCGGCCGCTGACCGGGTTCCAGCAGGTCGCGTTCGCGCTGGACTGGCAGCGGCCGACCCGGCACATGACCGGCACGTCGTTCTTCTACCTGCACACCGACCAGTGGCGGTACGAGGCCTTCGGCGCGGACGAACTGGCCAGCCCGCTAGGGCGCGGCCTGTTCCGTCGCCGCGCGTTCGCCGACACGCTGGCCCAGGCCTCGCGGATGGGCTGGACACCCTCACACCCGGCCTTTGACCGCAACCCCCTCGACCTGGCCGACGAGGCGGCCCGAGCGGACCAGAGCGTCGGCGACTACGTGGTCAGGGAGCTGAAGGCCGGCCGGCTGGGCTTCGCCTGCGAAGACCCGGACGACCCGGCCAACTTCCCCCGGGTGATGACCGTCTGGCGGGCCAACCTGCTGGGCTCATCCGGCAAGGGCATGGAGTACTTCATGCGGCACCTACTCGGCATCGACGACGCGGTGCGAGCCGCGGAGTCCCCCGAGCCGCTGCGCCCGGCCGAGGTGCGCTGGCACCAGGACGCGCCGCGGGCCAAGCTGGACCTGGTCACCACGATCGACTTCCGGATGACCAGCACCTGCACCTACTCCGACATCGTGCTGCCCGCCGCGACGTGGTATGAGAAGCACGACATCTCCAGCACCGACATGCACCCGTTCGTGCACTCGTTCAACCCGGCCATCGCCCCGCCGTGGCAGACGCGCACCGACTTCGACGCATTCACGGCCATCGCCGCCCAGTTCTCCCGGCTCGCCGCCACCCACCTGGGCACGCGCACCGACGTGATCGCCGTGCCGCTGATGCACGACTCACCCGACGAGCTGGCCCAGCCCGGCGGCGTGGTACGGGACTGGAAGCACGGGCAGTGCGACCCGGTGCCTGGCGTGACGATGCCGCAGCTGGTCAGCGTGGAGCGGGACTACGCCGCGGTGGCGGAGAAGATGGCCGCGCTGGGGCCGCTGGCCGCCACGGCCGGCACCGGCGTCAAGGGCATCACGTGGAAGCCGGCCGCCGCCGTGGACTACCTCGCCCGGGTGAACGGGCGGGTCCGCGGCGGGATCGCCGCCGGGCGCCCGGCGCTGGCCCGCGACATCCACCTGGCCGAGGCGATCCTGGCCCTGTCGGGCACCACCAACGGCGAGGTCGCCATGCAGGGCTGGCGGGCGCTGGAGGAGCGCACCGGGGTGCCCCTCGCCGACCTGGCCGAGGAGCGGGCGGGCGAGCGGATCAGCTTCGCCGACACCCAGGTGCAGCCGCGGGCGGTGATCACCTCGCCGGAGTGGTCAGGCAGCGAGACCGGCGGCCGGCGCTACTCGCCGTTCGTGGTCAACGTCGAGCGCAAGAAACCGTGGCACACGCTGACCGGCCGGATGCACTTCTTCCTGGACCACGACTGGATCGCCGAGTACGGCGAGTGGCTGCCCGTCTACCGGCCACCGCTGGACTACGCGCGGCACTTCGGCGGCCAGGGGCTGGGCGAGGCGGGCCGCCCGGAGATCACGGTGCGCTACCTGACGCCGCATTCGAAGTGGTCCATCCACTCCGAGTACCAGGACAACCTGCACATGCTGCGGCTATTCCGCGGCGGCCCGGTGATCTGGATGAGCCCGGCCGACGCGGCCAGGATCGGCGTGGCCGACAACGACTGGATCGAGGCGTTCAACCGCAACGGGGTGGTCGTCTGCCGGGCCGTGGTCACGCACCGGATGCCCGAGGGCACCGTGTTCATGTACCACGCCAAGGACCGGCACCTGATGACACCCAAGTCGGAGGTATCGGGCTGGCACGGCGGCGGCGACAACTCCCTGACCCGGCTGGTCATCAAGCCCACCCACATGATCGGCGGCTACGGCCAGCTGTCCTACGCGTTCAACTACTACGGGCCCACCGGCAACCAGCGCGATGAGATCACCGTGATCCGCCGCCGCGCCCAGGAGGTCGAGTACTGATGCGGGTGATGGCCAACGTAGCGATGGTGATGAACCTGGACAAGTGCATCGGCTGTCACACCTGCTCGGTGACCTGCAAGCAGGTGTGGACGAACCGTCCAGGCACCGAGTACGTCTACTTCAACAACGTGGAGACCAAGCCCGGCATCGGCTACCCGAAACGCTACGAGGACCAGCAGCAGTGGCACGGCGGCTGGACGCTGGACGGCAAGGGCCGGCTGCAGCTGCGGGCGGAGGCCGGCTGCGCAAGCTGCTTTCCATCTTCTACAACCCCGACCTGCCGACCATCGACGACTACGGCGACCCGTGGACGTATGACTACCAGCGGGTCATCGACGCCCCCCTGGGCACGCCGAACCCGAGCGCGCACTCGATCTCCGCGCTGACTGGCAGGGACATGACCGTCAGGTGGGGCAGCAACTTCGAGGACGACCTGGCAGGCGCGCCCGAGCACGCCGTGGCCGACCCCAACCTGGCCGGCCTGGAAGACCGGGTCAAGATGGAGTTCGAGCAGGTGTTCATGTTCTACCTGCCGCGCATCTGCGAGCACTGCCTCAACCCCTCCTGCGTCGCCTCCTGCCCGTCCGGGGCGATGTACAAGCGCGCCGAAGACGGCATCGTGCTGGTCGACCAGGATCGCTGCCGTGGCTGGCGGTTTTGCGTATCCGGCTGCCCGTACAAGAAGGTGTACTTCAACCACCGCACCGGCAAGGCGGAGAAGTGCACCTTCTGCTTCCCCCGCATCGAGGCCGGGCAGCCGACCATCTGCTCGGAGACCTGCGTAGGCCGGCTGCGCTACCTCGGCCTGATCCTGTACGACGCCGACCGGGTGCTCGGGGCCGCCGCCACATCCGACCGGCGCGACCTCTACCAGGCCCAGCTGGACGTGTTCCTTGACCCGCACGACCCGGCGGTTCAGGCCGAGGCGAGCCGGGCGGGCATCCCGGCCGACTGGATCGCGGCCGCGCAGCGCTCGCCGGTATACGAGCTGGCCGTGCGGCATCGCGTGGCACTGCCACTGCACCCGGAGTACCGCACCCTGCCGATGGTCTGGTACATCCCGCCGCTGTCACCGGTGGCCGACATCGTCCACGCCGAGGGTTACGACCCGGGTCAGCCGGACCGGGTCTTCGCCGCCATCGACGCCCTGCGCATCCCGGTGGAGTACCTGGCCAGCCTGTTCACGGCCGGGGACACCGGAACGGTCCGGGCGGTGCTGCGCAAGCTCGCCGCCGTGCGGGCCATCCAGCGGGCCGCCCAGCTCGGCCTGGACCTGGACGAGGACCTGCCCGCCTCGGTGGGCGCCACGCCGGATGATCTTGATGACCTGTACCGGCTGCTCGCGATCGCCAAGTACGACCAGCGCTACGTCATCCCGCCCGCGCACGCCGAGGAGGCTGGCCGGCTCATGGGCCAGCACGAGCAGCTGTTTTGCAGCCTGGACACCGAAGGAGGGCCCGGCATGGGCGGGGTCGGCCCGCACGGCATCCAGGCCTGGCGCCCGGACGGCACACCCGGCCAGGACCACACGTTCCGGGCCGATGACGGCCGCACCCACTTCAACCTGCTCGGGTGGGACGGCCAGGGCAGTGCGCCGCACCTGTTCCCTGAGCGGGGCACGCCATGAGCGAGACGACCGCCTACAAGCTGGCGTCGGTGCTGCTGCAGTACCCGACGGCCGCGCTGTTCGAGGGCCTCGGCGAACTGGACGCGTTCGCCGCGACCACCTCGCCCCGGCCGGCCCGGGACGCCTTCGCGCGGTTCCTGGCCTGGCTGCGGGCCACACCCCCGGCCGACGTGGCGCAGCACTACGTGCAGACCTTCGACCTGCGCCGGCGCTGCGCGCTGTACCTGACCTACTACCGCTACGGCGACACCCGCAAGCGCGGCCTGGCCATGGTGGCATTCAAGACCGCCTACCGGGACGCGGGTTTCATCCCCAGCGAGGAGGAGCTGCCCGACTATCTGCCCATGGTGCTCGACTTCGCCGCGCTTTCCGCCCGCGGGCAGCGGCTGCTGCGCAGCCGCCGGACCGACCTAGAGCTGCTAGGCCGCGCGCTGGCCAAGGCGGAATCGCCCTATGCGGACGTCGTCGCCGCCGTCTGCGCTCAGCTGCCCAGGCTGGGCAGGCGGGAACTCGGTCAGGTGCTCGCCGCGTGGCAGTCAGGGCCGCCCCATGAGGAGGTCGGCCTCGAGCCGTTCGCGCCGCCGGATTACCTGGCCGGTTACGGGGCGGGACAATGAACGCCACCCCCGCTCAGCTGTTCTGGTGGGTGGCCCTGCCCTACCTGGCCATCGGCGTGTTCATCGTGGGGCACGTGTGGCGGTGGCGATATGACCAGTTCGGCTGGACCAGCCGCTCCACCCAGCTGCAGGAGCGCCGCCTGCTCAAATGGGGCGGCCCGCTGTTCCACTACGGCACGTTCGCCGCCATCGCCGGGCACGTCATCGGCATTCTGATCCCGGAGCGGTGGACCAGGGCGATCGGCATCCCCGAGGAGGCCTACCGCTGGTTCTCCGCGGCCGCGGGCACGCTGGCCGCCATCCTGGTTATCGGCGGGGTGGTGGTGCTCGCGAGCAGGCGCCTGTTCGTGGCGCGCGTCCGCGCCACCACGGCCCCGATCGACTACGTGACGCTGGTCCTGCTGCTGGTGGTCATCCTCACCGGCATCGCCCCCACCATCGGCATCAACCTGTTCGGCCATGGCTATGACTACCGCACCACCGTCGCGCCCTGGTTCCGCGGCCTGTTCGTCTTCCACCCTGACACCAACGCGATCGCGCACGCGCCGTTCATCTACCAGCTGCACGCCACCGCGGCCTGGGCGATCTGGGCGCTGTGGCCGTTCAGCCGCCTGGTGCACGCCTGGAGCTACCCGCTGTGGTACCTGTGGCGCCCCTACGTCGTGTTCCGCAGCCGCGTCGCCACGCACCCAGCGGAGCCCGGCACCGGCGGGCGCAAGTGGCGCAAGATCGGCGTCCCGTACTGATGGACGCCGACACCGGCATCGTGCGGAGCCGGACGCGATCTCCGGGCCGGGCCGCGGTGGCGATAAGGGATCTCCATCCCGGCTACTTCGCCTTCGTGATGGCCACCGGCATCATCTCCACCGGCACGTTCCTGCTCGGGCCGTCGTGGCTATCCCGGGCGCTGCTCGTCATCGCGTCGGCCGGGCTGGTGGTGCTGAGCGTGGCCCTGGTGATCCGGCTCGTTCGCTTCCGTTCCAGCGTGGCGGCCGACGTGCGGGACCCGGCCCGGGTGTTCGGGTTCTTCACGATCACGGCCGGGCTCGACGTGCTCGGGGTGCGGATTGCAGCCGCGGGTCACCCGCTGGTCACGGCGATCCTGGCTGGCCTGGCCGCCGCCGTGTGGCTGGTGCTGACCTACGGCGTGCCCGCCAGCTTGCTGCTCACCCGAACGCATGACTCGGTCCTCGGCGGTGTCAACGGCAGCTGGTTGCTGTGGGTGGTCAGCACGCAGTCGCTGTCCGTCGTGGCATCGACCCTGGTTCCCGCGTGGCCCTCGCAATCGGGGCTGCTGGCGCCGGTCGCCGTGGGACTGTGGAGCGTCGGGCTGGTGCTGTACCTGCTGCTCGTCTCGCTGATCTTGCTGCGCTGGCTGACCGTGGCCATGACCCCGGAGACCCTCGGGCCGCCCTACTGGATCCTGATGGGCGCCACCGCGATCACCGTGCTGGCCGGCGCTAAGATCCTGAGCCTCCCGGCGCCGCTACCCGTCGTCCACGCGACGGCCGGCTTCGTGGAGGGATTCTCGTACGCCCTGTGGGCGTTCGGCACCTGGTGGATCCCGCTGCTCGTCGTGCTGGGCCTCTGGCGCCACGTCTGGCAGCGCTGGCCGCTGACCTACGAGCCCACGCTGTGGAGCGTGGTCTTCCCGCTCGGCATGTACAGCGTGGCCACGCTGGTATACGGCAAGGCCGCCCGGCTCTCGTTCACCGAACCGCTCAGCCGGTTCATGCTGTGGGTGGCCGTCGTTGCGTGGCTGGCGGTGGCCATCGCGTTCGTGGCCCGGCTTACCCGCAAGCGCGGCGAACCCGCACCGTCATGATCAAGCGCAAAGGGGATCACCCGAGCTTGGCCACCGTCAGCAGCACGGCCGAATCCTCCAGCGCCTGAAGGCTGTGAGACGAGTCCGGCACCACGAGCAGGTCACCCTGCCGCCCCTCCCAGGAGTGCTGGCCGGCCGATAGCCGGACCCGGCCGGCCAGCACATGCACGCTCGCCTCGTCGGGACTGCCGTGCTCGCCGAGGGCCGTGCCCTTCACCATGGCGATGACGGTCTGACGGAGCACCCTTTCGTGTCCCCCGATGACGGTCGCCTCGGCCCGGCCGCCACTGCCGCCCCGGGCACGTTCGAGCAGTTCGCGAGCCATTGCCTGCAGGGAGAATTTCTCCATGTCGCCTCGTTTCTTGTTATCCAGGGGCCAGCATGCGGACCGTGTCG
The DNA here is from genome assembly GCA_963808615.1 of uncultured Actinomycetota bacterium. Taxonomy (GTDB): domain Bacteria; phylum Actinomycetota; class Actinomycetes; order Streptosporangiales; family Streptosporangiaceae; genus Palsa-504. The sequence goes on along the minus strand of CAWEGV010000011.1, from coordinate 520,923 downwards.
ATGGTGTCGGCCTCGGCGGCCGGCTTGTCCTCGCGGTAACGCAGGACGCGGGCGAAGCGCAACGCCAGGCCACCGGGGTAGCGGGGGCTGCGCTGCACGCCGTCGAAGGCGATTTCCACCACGAGTTCGGGCCGGACGTAGACGGTCCAGTCGTCGCGGCGGTCCTCCAGGGCCAGCAGCCGCTCCGTCTGCCAGGCGAGCAGCTCGTCGGTCAGGCCCTTGAACGTCTTGCCGAGCATGACGAAGCCGCCCGTGGCCGGGTCACGGGCGCCCAGGTGCAAATTGGACAGCCAGCCGCGACGCCGACCGTGCCCCCACTCGACCGCGAGCACCACCAGGTCGAGGGTGTGCCGCGGCTTGACCTTGATCCACCCTGCGCCCCTCCGGCCCGCCGCGTACGGCGTGTCGAGGGACTTGACCACCACGCCTTCGTGTCCCCGGGCCAGCGCATCGCGGAAGAACGCAGTGGCGTCAGCGGCCGAGCTGGTCACCAGGCGGGGCATGAGCAGCTCGGACGGTACCGCCCTGGCCAGTTCGGAGTGCCGCCGGTGGTCGGGCAGGTCGATCAGGTCCGCACCCTCCAGGTGCAGCACGTCGAACAGGAACACCGACAGCGGGACCGCGGGGACCGCGTCCTGGCTGGCGGCGCGGGCCGCCGTGTCCTGGAACGGCAGCGGCCTGCCGTCCTCGCGCAGCGCGATCAGCTCGCCGTCCAGCACCGCCGCGCGGACGGGCAGCTTGGCCAGCACCGCCACCACCTCGGGGAGCCTGCCGGTGATCTCGTCCAGGGTGCGGGTGAACAGGCGCACGCTCCCGCCGGACAGGTGGGCCTGGATCCGGATGCCGTCGAGCTTCCACTCCACGGCGGCCTGGCCGTCCCGGGCGCCGACCTTGTCCAGAGCCTCCTCGATGGTGGCCGCGCTGGCGGCGAGCATGGGCCGCACCGGGCGGCCGACCTCCAGGCCGAACGCACGCAACGCCTGGCTGCCGCCCGCCAGCGCCGCGGCGGCCACCGCGCCCAGCGAGCCGCGCAGCATCATCGCCCGGCGGACGTCCGCGACCGGCACCGCCGCCGCGCGCGCGACGGCCTCGGTCATGACTCCCTCCAGTGCCCCCTGTCGCAGCTCTCCGGAAAGCAGCCCGAACAAGAACCGCTGCTCGCTCTCGGTAGCCCGCTCGAACAGCGCGCTCACTAGCGACTTCCGCGCAGCGGCCGACCCCTTGCCGGAGATCGCTCCGATCGCGGAGAAGCCCGAGTCCACCTCGCTAAGGGTGAGCGTGGGCTCGGCCGCGGGCGGGAAACCGTCCCTCAGCGCGGCCCAGCCGACCCCGATCTGCCGCTGCGGCAGCTCGCCGGACAGGTACGCGACCGCGATCGGCACCTCGAGCGGCCCGGCCTCGCGCAGCGCGGCGGCCAGCGCGTCGATCTTCGCGAGCCGGGCGCTGGTGCCGGCCACGGCCCGCGACACCTCGGCGATCTCAGAGAGAAGCACAGTCTATTTTCTCCCGGGGGAGACCCCCGGGACCCCCGCCACGGGGGCTACCCGCCCCCCGTACCCCCGGGGACCCCACTAGGGGGTCGTCGCACGCCGCCGCAGGCGGCGGGCGTTGCTGCCGGGCTCGCGCACCCAGTACCCGACCGGGAACAGCCGGATGTGCAGGTGCTCATCGGCCAGTCCCCACAGCCCGCGGCGGGCAAAGAGCGCGACGAACATCGCCACCAACCCGAGGATGATCAGGTACCAGGCGTTGTAGGAGGCCAGCGCCTGCTGCAGGATGATGAACACCGCGGTACCGATGATGGGGCCTTCGATCGTACCCAGCCCGCCGATGATGGCCGCGAACGCCATCTCCGCGGTCCACTGCACGCTGAACACCGCAGAGGGCTGGACCTGAAGCTGGCTGATCGCGAGCAACCCGCCTGCGGCCCCGCAGCCGATCCCGGCCACGATGAAGACCAGCATCCGGGCCAGCCCGACCCGGGCCCCGGAACTCCTGGCGGCCACCTCGTCGTCGCGGATGGCGGTGAGCACCAGGCCGAGCCGCCCGCGCAGCAGCAGGTACGTGGCGGTCAGCACGATGACGGTGACGGCCAGGCCGATCCAGTAGGTGTAGGCGGTGAGCAGCGTCGGGCTGTAGCCGGCCAGGCCGGGCAGCGGCAAGCCGGTCCCGCCGCCGATCGAGGAGAACCTCTCGATGATGAGCATGATGGTCGCGGCCATCACCCAGGTGGCGATGGCGAAGTACCCGGTGCGCAGCCGGGAGACCAGCCACCACAGGGGGAACGCGGCGGCGCCGCAGGCGACCGCCGAGAGCGGGAGCGCGACGAAGGGCGACATGCCGTGGAGGGCAGGGATCAGCACGAAGTACGCGCCGAGCCCCACGAACGCCTGCTGTCCCACCGACACCAGGCCCGCGTAGCCGGCCAGCAGGTTCCACATGCTGGCCAGCGTGAGCAGGATGAACGCCTGCACCATGATCGTCGTGGTGCCGGAGTACACGATGTACGGGAACAGCGCGAGCACCACGACGACGATGAGGGCGCCGATGCCGGTCCAGGCGACATTGCGGCGCGACCGCGTGACCCGGAATTTTTCTTCCGAACGAACGGTGGTTTCAGCGACCACGCTCATGATTGCGCCCTACGTCCGGTAAGCCCCTGCGGCCGGATGACCAGTATCGCCAGGAAGACGATGAAACCGGCCAGGGTCTCGTCGGAGATGTTGATCTGGGCGCCGATCTGCTGGGCCACGCCGAGCACCACTCCACCGAGCAGTGTTCCCCACAGCGACCCGAGCCCGCCGATCACCACCGCCGCGAACGCGAACAGCAGGATCGTGTCGGTGCCTGTGGTCGGCGCGAGCTGGGAGTACATGCCGTAGGCAATGCCGCCCAGCGCTACCGTGCCGAACGCGATCGCCGCGGCGACGCCGAACACGTGCCGGTAATCGACGCCTGCTAGCTGCGCGGCCTCCTGGTCATCGGCCACGGCGCGGATCAGCCGGCCGTACTTGGACCGGGACAGGAAGTACTGCAGGCCCAGCAGCACGACCACGGCCACGGCGAAGATCAGCACGAGCAGGTAGGCGATCTGGATCTGGGAGCCGATCGAGAACGAGCTGGTGATGAACGCATTCCCGGTGCCCAGCCCGCGGCTGTTGGCCGTGAAGAACTGGAGCAGGGCGTTCTCGATCACCACCGACAGCCCGAACGTGACCATCAGCGTGGTGAGCACGCTGCGGTCGAGCGCACCCTGGATGAGCGTCCGCTGGAGCACGTAGCCGGCCGCCGCCATGATCGGCACCACGATGACCAAGGACCACAGCACCGGGATGTGGGTGACGGCGATGACGCCGACCGCGATGTAGCCCGCCACCACCGCGAGGTCGCCGTGCGCGAGGTTGACCACCTTCATGACCCCGAACATCAGCGAGAGCCCGCAGGCGAACAGCGCGTACAGGCCGCCGGTCAGCACGCCCTGGATGATGGCGTTTACCCAGGCCATTAATTATCGCTCCCGTCCGATGAGGGTTCGGGGGGGGCCGGGGCACTGGTGGGTTCGTCCAGCCGGGCCTGGCTCCCGAGGCCGAAGTACGCGGCCTCGACCTGCTCGGGCGTGACGTCCGAGGGCCGGCCTTCCAGCGTGGTATGCCCCTCGAGCAGGCACTGCAGGTGCGACGCCACCCGCAGGGCCTGGCTCACGTCCTGCTCGACGAGCAGCACCGTGAGCCCGGCGGCCAGGATCTGCGGCAGCATGCCGTAGATGCGCCGGACGACGACCGGCGCCAGGCCGAGGGACAGCTCGTCGAGCAGCAGCACGCGCGGGTTGGCGACCAGCGCCCGCCCGATGGCGACAGATTGCTGCTCGCCGCCGGACAGCTGCGCCGTGCGCTGAGCACGGCGCTCGGCCATCCAGCCGAACAGCTCGTAGACGCGCTCGATGGTCCACGGTCCCTTCCGGGCGTAGGTCATGCCTACCTGCAGATTCTCCTCCACCGTGAGCGATTCGAACAGCCGCCTCCCCTCCGGCACCATGGCGATCCCCCGGGTGGCCCGCCGCTCCGGGCGGACCCTGGTCACGTCCTGGCCGTCCAGCAGGATCGAGCCCTCGGTCGGCTTGTGCAGGCCGGCGATCGTGCGCAGCAATGTGGACTTGCCCGCCCCGTTGGCGCCGATGATGGCGTATACCTCGCCGGGGAACACCCGCAGCGACACGCGGTCCAGGGCCCGGAGCTGCCCGTGGTGCACGGTCAGGTCGTGCACCTCGAGCAGCGGCTTTGCGGCTTCGGCCTGCGTGCCGTTTCCTGTCGAGGTCACGCCGGGCCTCCCGCTTCGCCGTCGGGGGCCGGTGTGTCCATGGACCCGCCGGCCAGGGACGCGGTGACTTCGGTGCCGAGGAAGACCTCTCGGACGGCCGGGTCGGCCAGCACCGCGGCCGGTTCGCCGTCACCCACGAACGAGCCGCCGGACAGGCAGATGAGCCGGCTCACCACGGGCGTGAGCGCCCGGACCACGTGCTCGATCCAGATCACCGCGGTGCCCTCGGCGTTGATGCCGCGGACGATCTCGACCAGCTGGGCGACCTCGGGATCGGTGAGGCCGCCGGCCACCTCGTCGAGCAGCAGCAGTTTCGGCTGCGAGGCCAGAGCGCGGGCCAGTTCCAGCCGCTTGCGCGGCAACAGGCCGAGGCGCGCGGCCGGCAGGTTGGCCTGGCCGGTCATGCCGGTGCGCTCCAGCGCGGCGACCGCCGCCGCGTAGCTGGCCCGGCGCCGCAGGCCCGCGCCCTGCTGCGCGGCGACGAGCACGTTCTCGAACACGGTCATGTCGGTGAACGGCCGGGGTACCTGATAGGTACGGCCGATACCGAGCCTGCACCGCGCCGCCGCGTCCAGCTTGGTGACCGTGCGGCCGCCGAAACGCACCTGCCCGGCACCAGGGTAAAGGTCACCGGAGATGAGGCCGAACAGGCTGGTCTTGCCAGCCCCGTTCGGCCCCACGATCCCTACCGTGTCGCCCGGCCCGACTGCGAATGACATGTCCTCCGCGATGACGACCTGGCCAAATCGTTTCGTCACGCGGTCCAGTTCAAGCAGCGGGCTGGTCATCCGGTCATGTGTTGGTCGGGTTCAGGTCGGCGGTGATCTTCGCCTGCGGCAGCAGCGTATTGTCGACGATCTGCATCTCTATCGGGTACTTGGTCCCCTTCTGCCACTGCACGCCGGCCGGCGGGGTGATGGCCACGCCCGGCGCGGGCCCGCCGGAGGCGAAGTTCAGCGGGCCAGCGAGCGCGTGGATGTTCACCTTGTGGATGGCGTCGGCGACCTCGTTCTTGTCGTGCGGGTCGCCCACCATGGTGAAGGCCGCATGAGCGACCTCGAACAGGCTGTAGTTGCTGATGTTGGCGTTCCACTGCTGGCCCACCGCGGCCTCGTAGTCGGTCGCCATGTGCTGGCAGGTCTCGCCGGTGAACGTGGACATCCAGGGCAGAGTGGGCACCCACCAGGTGTCGGTGGCGACGTTGTACGACAGGGGGCCGAGAGCATAGGCGTCGGTCGGGAACAGCAGCACCTTGGCCACGGTGGCAAGCTTCGGCCTGAAGCCCTGCTGCACGGACTGCTTCCACATGGTGGCGAAGTCCGGGGGCAGCGGCACGTTGGTGAAGAAGTCGGCACCCGCCGATTTGAACTGGGAGATCATCGAGGAGTAGTTGGTGGTGCCGTCGGGGTAGGCCGAGGACAGGACCATGTCGTAACCGGCCCCCTTGGCGATCGGCGGGAACACCGCGCGGAAGGCGTTGCCGTCGGAATCGTTGGGGAAGGCGGCTGCGACCACCTTGTCGGTGTGGAGCTGGGCGTGGATCCGGTTCCACATCGGGATGAAGCACTCGACCAGGTGTTCGGCGCCGAGGAAGTACAGCACCACATACTTGGCCGTCTCCGTCGCGTGCTGCGGGTTGCCGCTCGGGAACAGGTTGAGGTACCACGATTCCCAGGGGCAGTTCGCGCAGATCAGCGGCGTGCCGAGGGTCTCCGCCGTGCTCGCGACCGCGTTGACGGTCTCGGGCGTGCTCGAGGCCAGCAGCATGTCGGCTCCGTCGGTCAGGATCGCCTGGTGCGCCAGGTCGCCGGCCCGGGTGTCGCTGGACTGGGTGTCATACGACTTGATCGTGACCGAGTAGGTCTTGCCGCCGACCTTGAACCCGTTCTTGTAGGGGCTAGTCTGCATGATCTTCGAGGTCACCCAGTTGTCTGCCGCCCCGAACCCGGCCAGCGGGCCGGTGAGCGGGTGGATCCAGCCGATCGTGATGTTCCCTGCGGTGCTGGCGCTGGCGCTGGACGTGGAACTGGCGCTGGCGCCCTTAATGCTGGAGCTGCAGGCCTGGAGCAGCCCGCCGCCCCCCACGACGGCCGCGCCGACGCCGGCCGCGCGCAGCAGGGTGCGCCGGGTCGGATGTGACGGCCCGGGGGGAGCACTCTGCGGAACCCCCATGGTCCCCCACGAGGGGGTCGTGCTGTCGGATTGCGCAGTCTGGTCACTCATGTGCAATCGATCTCCTTTGAGGTCGCGCCGAAGCGCGGGACCGCGTATGAGGTGACGCCGTGCGACCTCCGCAGGCTGGACCAAGAATGCGGCGGCGCCACAGGGCTAACATCACCTAAATCCCATGAGGGCCCTCAGATCTGTTCGCTATGCGAACGAGCGTACATATAAAGAACAGTATGGCAACGCTAGGATGCCTGTTCGCGGATAGTCAACGCACGTTATGTAACTGTTTCAATTGGTGAGACAGCCGAGGTCGGGGACCTCAGCTGGTGCCAAGGCGCCGGATCGGAAAGCCATCCGCCATCCCCGTACCGCCGACGTCCGTGCCCATGCTGCGACGGCACGTCACCTTGCCGCATGTTCCATTCCTCGCCCGCAAGCCGAGGTCGACGCCGCCCGAGGTCAGCGCACTGCATCCTGGTCGGCAGCCAGGACGGCAGGAAGCTCATGGCGACGAGGCAGCCCTTCACAGTCACCTGGCACTGTCACGGCGTAGGCGCCCGCCATGGTCGCGGTGCGCAGGCGCTGTTCAGGTGGGTGTCCGGCCAGGTGCTCGGCGAGATATCGATCGGACGACCCTCGTGATGCCGAGCGCGCTGATCGGGTCTTCGGCGGTGACCGGGGTGGGCGGCTTCGGGTTCACGGCAGCCATCAGCCGAATACCCGGCGCTGGATCTCGCGGCGGTAGTCCTCCAGGGTGTTGTCCAGGTGAATCGAGGTGGCCTGTGCGGCTGCTTCTGGCTCGCCATCCCGGATCGCACGATAGATCGCTTCGTGCTCGTCGACGGCGAGGCGGGCATGGCCGCCCAGCCCGCGCAGGCCGATGACGCTGGCCTGGCGCTGCAGCATGCGCGCCTCGCGGACCGCAGACAGCAGGAAATAGTTGTGCGAGGCGGTGGCCACGCCGAGGTGGAAGGCGTCATCGCCCTCTTCGAACTGCGCGTCGTTGCCACTGGTGTATCCGTGGCGGCAGGTGTCGACCGCGGCCTCGATAGATCGCAGCTCCGACGGGCTGGCGCGCTTGGCGGCGAGCCTGCTGGCCTGCATCTCCTGGACGCGCCGGAACTCGAAGAGCATGAATATGTGGTCCAGGTTGGTGGGGACGAAGAATCCGCCCCATCGCCTGACGCCCAGCACGCTCTCGCCGTCGGCGACGTACAGGCCGCGGCCTTTCTGCGCGCTGACCCATCCGGTCGCCGACAGGATCTTGACCGCTTCGCGGACCACGGTCCGGCTGGCGCCCAGGCGGGAAGCCAGTTCGTTCTCCGTGGGCATCCGGTCGCCGGGGCGCAGGGCGAGTTCGCCGATCAGCTGCAGGACCTGCTCGGCCACCAGCTCGTAACGGGGCCGGTAGACACCGGATGTCCCGCGCGCGCCGTCGCCGACTGCGGGCGACTGCGCGCTGTGGCTCGCCAGCGGGGCACCGTCCATAGCTCCCGCCTCCCATCGTCTGAGCACACACACTCATGACTCTTTTTCTGTCTGGCAGCGATCCTATCCATGTCGGGAATAGAAAAGCAAGATAGATACTACCTATTTTGCCTGGAAGTTCACCGGAAAGAACCTCAAGAGCAGCTGAGCGCAGGCTGAACCTCGATCGTTACCAAATTAATTACGGCTGTGACCTTGACGGAACCGGCAACTATGACGCTAAATGGGGGCGGAACCTCCGAGCACACAGCCCGTTCGCTGGGTGGGTTTCTCGCCGGGCGGGCCAGCTGCAGACGTGCCTGCCGCTGGCCCGATAAGTAGTATCTATCTGGCGGGTCTTGGTTATCCTCCCCTCACGGGTGGCAGCCAGGGCGACGGCACAACGTAGTGGAGGTAGCTATGCCCCAAGTCATCCGCTCCGCCGGGGCGCGAAGGCATCTCAGACGGCCGCGCGCGCGGGCCGTGCTCGCGGTCGGCGCCGCCGTGCTGCTGGTAGGCGCCGTCGCCGCATGCTCGAGCTCGGGCTCGTCGAGCACGAGTTCCTCCAGCGCAACGAAGTACGGCTTCGCGGAGGTCCCGCAGTCTTCCGGCACACTGACGGTGTGGGTGGACTCCACCCGGGTGCCGGCGGTCAAGGCATACGAGAAGGCCAATCCGAACGTCAAGATAAACATGGTCGTCTATGACGGCGACGCGAACGGCTCCAACACGCTGCAGACCAAGATCGACCTGTACAACCGGACCGGCAGCGGCTGGCCCGATGTGGTGTTCAGCGCCGAGCAGAACGAGACGACCTGGGCGGTCAGCGCCGGATACGCCGCGCCGCTGAGCGAGGGCCTCATCCCGCAGTCCACGCTGAGCAACTTCGCCACCGGATCCCTGAACGTGTGCACGGTGAACGGCAAGGTCTACTGCCTGCGCAACGACCTGGCCCAGGTGGTGCTGTGGTACAACGCCTCGCTGATGAAGCAGTGGGGCTACCAGGTCCCGACCACCTGGCCGCAGTACGAGCAGCTCGGGCAGGAGGTCGCCAGGCAGCATCCGGGCTACCTGGTGGGCAACGCGGGAGACACCTTCACCCCGGAGATCTACATGTGGGCCAGCCAGTGCCAGGGCAGCGACGTCACCGGCCTGCGCTCGGTAACGGTGAACGTAACCAGCCCCGACTGCAATCGGATGGCCTCGCTGCTCGACACGCTGATCAAGGCGGGCTCGATGTCGAAGCTGAGTGTGTTCAGCACGGCGTTCGACAAGAACGAGAAGGGGAAGGTCCTGATGCTGCCGGGTCCGGCCTGGTTCGGCGGGGCGGTGTTCGACTCCACCTCTGGCCTGAATACGCCCAAGGGCCAGATCGCGGTGGCGCCCATTCCCTAGTGGCCGGGAACCTCCACGCCCAGCACCGGGAACGTCGGCGGCGGCACCTGGCTGCTGTCGGCGCACTCGGCGCATCTGGCCGAGGCGGCGAACTTCCTCACCTGGGTGACGGGAAATAACGCCTGGCAGGATAGCCTGACTCCGGGTTACCCGGCGTACTCCCCGGCGGCCAAGGTGTGGCTGGCGAACCAGCTCAGCTCTGGCTATTACGTCGGCAACCCCGCCAGCGTGCTGGAGCAGGCCGCCGGGCAGGTCTGGACCGGCTGGAACTACGGCAAGTGGAGCAACGAGGCGGTCTGGGCCGCCACGATCGACCCGGGCCTGATCGCTGGCAAGACCATCGTCTCGATGCTGCCCGCCTGGCAGACCGCGATCACCAACTACGCCACATCCGACGGCTACCAAGTCAGCCAGTGAACCTGGCCTCGCTCACCCGGCCCGCCGGGCCGCGCCCCAGGCGCGCGCCTCGGCGGGCCCGGGTCTTCAAGGCCGGGCATGTCTTCGTGGCCGGCTACGTGGTCCTGCTGGCCGCGTTCGGGATCGTGCCGACCGCCTATGCGTTCTACTTCGCATTCACCAACGCGGGGAACACCTTCGCCGGGCTGTCCAACTTCACCGATGCCGCGCGGGACTTCCGGTACCTGCCCGCCGTGGAGCACGTCGCGGCCTATCTGGTGATCTGGCTGGTCGCCCTGGTGGTGTTCGTGACGGGGCTGGCGCTGGTGCTGCAGCAGTTGCGCGCCCGCCGCCTGTCCAGGACGGTGCGCTTCCTGTACTACATACCGGGGGCCCTGGCGGGCGCGGCCGGCGTCATGGTGTGGCTATTCATGCTCGACCCGACGGTCAGCCCGGCCGCCTCCCTGGAGCACCTGCTCGGCTACGGCACCTTCGGGCAGGTCATCGAGCCGGGCCACCTGGCCATCCTGTTCGCGATGATCGCATTCTGGACCGGTGCCGGCGGCTGGATCGTGGTGATGTGCGGGGCGCTGAACAACATCCCGCTCGAGGTCCTCGAGGCGGCCCAGATCGACGGAGCCGGAGGGTGGCGCATCGCCCGGCACATCCAGATCCCGATGCTGCGCAAGTGGATCGTGTACATGGTGATCCTGGCGTTCGCCGCCGGCACCCAGCTGTTCGTCGAGCCCCAGCTGATCTCCGAGGCCAGCCTCGGGGTGGCGGGCCGCGACTACTCGCTCAACCAGCTGTCCTACGACTTCGCGTTCCAGAACAACAACGTCAACTACGCCGCGGCGATCTCGGTCGAGCTCCTGGTGATCTGCGTCGTGGTGGCCGCCGTGTTCGTGACCCGGTCCAGGTTCTTCGATGTCGACTGAGACCGCCGCTCCCGCCACGTCCCGCGTCCCCAGCTCCCGCGCCGCGCGCGCCCGGCCACGCCGCGCCCCGCGTCCGGCCCGCGCCGCCGGCGGCATGCTCGCCGGGGTGCTGCTAGCGGCCTTCCTCGTCTTCTTCATCCTGCCGGTCATCTGGCTGATGCTGGCCGCAACCAAGACCGACCCGCAGCTCGTCCAGGACAACCCGCTGTCGTTCGGGTCATGGCACGCGCTGCGGCAGAACTGGGACGCGCTGACCGGCTTCCAGGGCGACACGATCCTGCTCTGGCTGCGCAACTCGGCGCTGTACGCCTTCTGTGCCCTGGTGATCACACTGGCCGTGGACATACCGGCCGGCTACGCCCTGGCCATGATGGAGTTTCGCGGCCGGCGCGCCCTGCTGGTCATCACGCTGGTGGTCATGCTCATGCCGACCACCACTCTGGTCATCCCGCTGTTCCTTGAGATCAACGAGGTGCACCTGATCGGGTCGCTGTGGTCGGTGGTGCTGCCGTTCTCGTTCTACCCGTTCGGCGTCTTCCTGACCTACATCTACTTCAGCACCGCGCTGCCGCGCGACCTGCTGGACGCGGCCCGCATCGACGGTGCCACCGAGTTCGGCGCGTTCCGCCGCGTCGCGGTGCCACTGGCCGCCCCGATCATCGCGCTGGTCGGGTTCTTCAGCTTCGTGGCGAACTGGACCAACTACTTCCTGCCCTACGTGATGCTGCCGGAAAGCAGCCAGTACCCGGTCCAGGTCGGGCTGGGACTGCTGCTGACCGACGTGCCGCAGTTCAATCCGACCGCGGGCACCGCGGCGGTGCTGCGGCCCGAGCTCGCACTGGCCACCCTCCTGGCCATCAGCCCGGTGCTGCTCGTGTTCCTGTTCGCCCAGCGTTACCTGGTCAGCGGGCTGCTCTCCGGGGCCACGAAGGAGTGACATGACCCATGCTGTCATCGAAGCCTCGGTCCCGCTGCTCGAGCCGCCCGTCTGGGCGCTGGCCGAGCGGGAGCTGTTCGACCTGCTCGATGCCGCCTGGCGCCGCTTCGCGCGGGAATTCACCGGCCCCGACGGCCGGCTGACCTACCGGCACGGGCTCACCTCCCGCGACGGCGTCGACGACTTCTACGAGACCTTCTTCAACTGGCCGCAGCTGTACCTGCTCGGCGGGGCGGACGACCTGCTGGCCCAGGCCGGGCAGCACTGGGAAGGAGTGACCGCTCAGCTGACTGAGCTCGGCATGCTCTCCGGCGAGTACGAGCGCGGTTACGACTGGTTCCACCAGGGCGAGAGCCTGCTGCTGCTGTACTTCCTGACCATGGCCGACCCGGGCAGGTGGGCCGGGCGGGCGGTCCGATTCGCCGAGCTGTACGTCGATCCCGGACACGGCAACTACGACCCGGCACGCCGCATCATCCGCCGCCCCCACAACGGCTCGGACCCCCGGCGCACTGGCCTGTTCGACGGAACGCACTACCCGTGGCTGGACGCCGAAGCACGCTCCTACGGCTTCCCGCTCGACTGGCTGCTGCCCGGCGGCGCGCCTCAGCCTGATCGCGTCCGGGACCCCCGGCTGGGTGGCGAGATGACCGCCCGCATGGGCGCCGGGGACACCGCGGTGAACCTCGCGGCCGCCGGGCTCGTCCTGAACGCCTGGATCCTGACCGGCGACCCGCGCTACCGGGACTGGATCGGGCAGTACGTGGGCGCGTGGCGGGAGCGCGCGGCCGCGAACGACGGGATCGTGCCGGACAACACCGGTCCTGACGGGGTGGTCGGCAGCCTGCTCGACGGCCGCTGGTATGGCGGGCACTACGGCTGGTCCTGGCCGCACGGCTGGTACAGCGTCGGCAGCGCCGCCGTCGTCGCCGCGCTGGCCGCGGCCACCGCGACCGGCGACGACGGTTATCTGGACCTGGTCCGCCCGGCCCTGGACGAGCTGATCGGGCACGGCAAGGTGATGGCGTTCACCGAATCGGACTCGTCTCTTCCCTCCAAGTGGTACCCGCAGCTGGCCGGGGCCGTGGCCATCCCGACCCTGCTGGTCCCGTACCGGCACAACGACAGCGGCTGGTTCGACTACAACCCGATGCTGGTCTCGATACCGGTGGCCCTATGGCACCACGGCAACGACCCGGCCGACCGGCAGCGGCTGGACAAGCTGCGCGAGGGCGCCGGATACGACTGGCGGACCGTCCGGTCCTTCCGCAGCAAGGAGGAGGCCGGCCACGAGGAGCCATGGTTCGCGTTCCTGGCCGGCGACAACCCGGACTACCCCGAGAAGATCCTGGCCGCGGCCCAGGCCCAGGCCCGCCACCGGCTCGTCCGCATGCGGGCCTACCACGACGTCGAGGTGTCCGAGGCCGACATCCACCTGTGGCAGCAGTGCAACCCGGTCGTCACCGAGGCCCTGGTCCAGCTGACCTGGGGCGGCCCGCAGGTGATCTACAACGGCGGGCTGCAGCAGGCCCGGGTCCGCTACTACGACGCCGCCCGGCGGCGCCCCGGACTGCCCGGCTCGGTGGCCGCCCTGGTCTCCAGCATCGACCCGGCGGCCACCGTCGTCGACCTGGTCAACCTCGACCCCCAGCACGAGCGCACCGTGATCGTGCAGGCCGGCGCGTTCGCCGAGCACACGATCACCGCCGTGCGCCACACCGCGTGCCAGGACGGATCCTGGCTCGGCGGCATGTACGACTACGGGCACGGCGAGCCGGCTGTCATCGAGAAGCACGTTGAGGCCCGCGGGCCGTGGCTGACCGTGCGCCTGCCCGCCTCCACCCGGATCCGCCTGACCCTGACGCTGGCCCTGCGAAGCCGGACCCCGTCCTATGCCACGCCGTTCGGCCCGGGCCCCGGGCCGGGCAGGCCATGAGATACCGCAGCCTGGGCACCTGCGGCCCGCGGGTATCCGAGCTCGGCTTCGGCGCCTCCCCGCTCGGCGGGATCTACGGCGCGTTCGCCGAACAAGACGGCATCGGCGCGGTGCACGCCGCCCTGGACTCCGGCATCACCTTTTTCGACGTTTCCCCCTACTACGGGCTTACCGCTGCCGAGACCGTTCTGGGCCGGGCACTACACGGCATCGACCGCGACACGTACGTGCTGGCCACCAAGGTCGGCCGGTACGGCGACGACGACTTCGACTTCAGCGCCAAGCGGGTGACCCGCAGCGTGCACGAAAGCCTGGCCCGGCTTTCGACCGACCATCTCGACCTGGTCCAGTGCCACGACATCGAGTTCGGGTTCCTGGACCAGGTCGCCGAGGAGACCGTCCCGGCGCTGCGCGGCCTGCAGGAGACAGGCCTGGTCCGCGCGGTCGGAATCACCGGCTATCCGCTGCCCGCCCTGGGCTACCTCGCCCAGCGCACGCCCGTCGACACCGTCATGTCCTACTGCCAGTACACGCTGCAGGACCGGCGGCTGGCCAGGCACGTCGACGCGTTCACCGCGGTGGGCGCCGCGGTCATCAACGCCTCTCCGCTGGCGATGGGCGCGCTGACCGAGCGCGGCGCTCCGCCATGGCACCCTGCCGCACCGCAGGTCCTGGCGCGCTGCAGCCGCGCGGCCAGGGCCTGCCGCGCACGCGGAAGCGACCTGGCCAAGATCGCCCTGCAGTTCGCGGTGGCCACCAGCCCGTGCGCCATCACTGTGATTGGCACCGCCAACCCGGCCAACGTGCGGCGCAACGCGGCGTGGATCGACGAGCCGCTCGATGAGGACCTGCTGTCCGAGGTCGACGCGATCCTGACCCCGGTGCGCGACCGGGGCTGGGTCAACGGCCGACCCGAGAACCAGGATCCCGGCCGACCGTCATGACCGCCCAGGTCCTCGACACCCATGTGCACCTGCTCGATCCGGCGCACCTGACCTACCCCTGGCTCCCCGGCGGCGACACGCTGCAGCGGCCCTGGCCCGCGGCGCATTACGCCGCCGACGCGCCCGACGTCACCGCCGCGATCATCGTCGAAGCCGGCGTCGCCGGCGGCCACATCCCGGCCGACGCGCTGATCTCCCGCACCGAGCCGCTCGCCCGGGGCGAGCGGGCCTTCTCCGCCCTGGAGCACGGCGGGACGTGATCAAAGTCCTGATCGACTGCCAGGCGACCCGGGGGCCCCGATGAGGGCTGAAATTTCCGCTCTGTTCGACCTGACCGGACGCCTGGCCGCCGTGACCGGCGCACGCCGCGGCCTCGGCCTGGCCATCGCCGGGGCGCTGGCCGGGGCCGGAGCCGACATCATCGCCGTCAGTGCCCAGATCGAGACCGACGGAGGTCAGGCGGCGAGACTCGTGCAGGCCCGCGGCCGGACCTGCACGGCCCTGCGCGCCGACCTGCCGGACCGGGCCGCCGTCGCCGACCTGGCCGCGCGGCTGGCCGCCTGGCCCCGCCCCGTCGACATCCTGGTCAACAACGCCGGGACCATCGCCCGCGCCCCGGCCGCCCAGCACACCGACGCCGACTGGGATCGCATCCTGCAAGTCGACCTCACCAGCCAGTTCACCCTGGCCCGCGAAATCGGCCGGGCCATGCTGGAACGCGGCCACGGAAAGATCATCTTCACCGCGTCGCTGCTGAGCTTCCAAGGTGGCATCAACGTGCCCGGCTACACCGCCGCCAAGTCCGGCCTGGCCGGACTGACCCGGGCCCTGGCCAACGAGTGGGCCGCCCGCGGCGTCAACGTCAACGCGATCGTCCCCGGCTACGTAGCAACCGACAACACCCAGGCGCTACGCGAGGATCCCGCCCGCTGTGCGGCTATCCTCGAGCGCATTCCCGCCGGACGCTGGGGTGCTCCCGAGGACTTCGCCGGCGCCGCGGTCTTCCTCGCCTCCCGCGCCTCCGACTACCTCCACGGTGCCCTCATCCCGGTCGACGGGGCTGGCTCGGCCGCTGACCAGGTCCCTGCCCCACGGCTCCGCCCCGGCGCGGGCACGGGGAGCAGACGGCGCCGGAATCTCCGCTCCCGCGAAGAACAAAGATATCCCTACCCCAAACTGGCTGCCGCACTCGAGTGCGGATGACGATTACTGCTGGACGAGGATTGTCTGGCACAATGTGATGCTGACCGCTTGGCTGTGCGACGCCCTCTACTCGTTCGCCCGGCCTGGCTCATCTGTGCGGTCCCGTCGGCTGCTCCCCCGGCCGGCGCGGGTCCGCCGCCTCGCATCTATCGCTGGGAGAAGACCACAGCCGTGGCTGTAAAGATCAAGCTGAAGCGCCTGGGCAAGATCCGGGAGCCCTACTACCGGATCGTCGTGGCCGATGCGCGCACCAAGCGCGACGGGCGCGCCATCGAGGAGATCGGCAAGTACCACCCGAAGGCCGAACCCTCGCTCATCGAAGTGAATTCCGAGCGCGTGCAGCACTGGCTGTCAGTGGGCGCACAGCCGACCGACCCGGTGCGCGCCCTGCTCAAGGTCACCGGGGACTGGCAGAAGTTCACCGGAGAGCCGGGGGCCGAGGGCACCCTGCGGGTGGCCGAGGCGCGCGTGGACAAGAAGGAGCGCTTCGCGGACGCCGCCCGCCAGAGCCAGGCCAGCAAGGAAGACAAGGCCGCTGGCCAGAGCAAGGCCGGCACCGCGTCCAGGGCCGCCAAGCCGGCCAAGGACACTGCCGCCAAGGACACCACCGCTAAGGACAGCGCCGCCAAGGACAGCACCGCCAAGGACACTGCCCCTAAGGGCAGCGCCGCCAAGGACAGCGCCGCCAAGGGCAGCGCCGCCAAGGGCAGCGCCGCCAAGGGCAGCGCCGCCAAGGACAGCGCCGCCAAGGACAGCGCCGCCAAGGACAGCGCCGCCAAGGGCAGCGCCGCCAAGGACAGCGCCGCCAAGGGCAGCGCCGCCAAGGACAGCGCCGCCAAGGACAGCGCCGCCAAGGACAGCGCCGCCAAGGACAGCGCCGCCAAGGACAGCGCCGCCAAGGACAGCGCCGCCAAGGACAGCGCCCCTAAGGACAGCGCCGCCAAGGACAGCAGCTCCAAAGACGGCGCGGCCAAGGACAGCGCGGCCAAGGACACTGCCGCCAAGGACAGCAGCGCTAAGGACGCCGCGGCCAAAGAGGAGGCGGCGGGCGCGGGCGACGGCGCGGAGAAGCGCACTCGGACCAGGCCCGCGCCCAAGACGGCCAGGGGCGCCAGGGCCGCTGAGACCGGCGAGGCCGGCGAGGCGGCGTCTGGGGCCGAGGCAGCGGTAAGCGCCGACGCGGACGGCGCGGCGAGCGCCTCGCCCGAGGCAGAGGCCGCGCTCGAGGCAGAGGCTGCAACCGAGACGGAGGCTGCAACCGACGCGGAGGCTGCGCCCGAGGCGGAGGCCGCGGACGTAGCGGGCGGTGATTCTGGGAGCGGAGCCTGACGTGCTTGAGGAAGCCCTCGAGCATTTGGTGCGAGGCATCGTCCAGTATCCGGACGAGGTCCGGGTAGCCACCAGGCCGCTGCGCCGGGGCAGCGTCCTCGAGGTGCGGGTGCATCCCGATGACCTCGGCAAGGTCATCGGCCGGGGCGGGCGCACCGCCAAGGCGCTGCGGACGGTGATCAACGCCCTGGCGGCGGGCCGTTACGTCCGGATCGACCTGGTGGACGCCAGCGAGGTCCGCTGACCCCCGATGCGGGTCATCGTCGGCCGGATCGGCCGCCCGCACGGAATCCGCGGCGAGGTCGTGATCGGTGTCAGGACCGACGAGCCTGACCTCCGCTTTGCCGTGGGCGCGGTGCTGGACGTAAGCCCTACCCTGGACGCCCCGGAGGGGCGGCCAGGGCTAGGGGGGAACGGGGGGACGGGCAGTCCCCCCGTGAGCGGGGGGGGTCTGGGGGGGGTCGTCCCCCCCGAGAGAACACTGAAGGTGGCTTCGGCACGCTGGCATTCGGGGCAGCTGCTTGTCGCGTTCGCGGGCATCACGGACCGGACCGCGGCCGGGGAACTGACCGGCAGCTGGCTCAGCGTCGATTCCGGCCAGCTGCCGGAGGTGGCCCATCCCGACGAGTTCCGTGACCATGAGCTGGTCGGCCTTTCGGTGCGGACCACTACCGGCGACCCGGTGGGCGTCGTCACCGACGTGCTGCACTACGGCCAGGACCTGCTCGTGGTGCGGCGCCGGGCAGACGAGGAGCTGCTGGTGCCGTTCGTGAAGGCGATCGTGCCCGAGGTGGACCTCACCACGGGCGTCCTGGTCATCGACCCGCCCACGGGCCTGCTCGATCCCCGGCAGGCAGAGTAGGGGCCCGGCCGCTCGTACCGGCGTCCGTTAGGAATCAAGAATTAAGGAAGAGGTCGTGGGGCTGGTAATCGACATCGTGACGATCTTCCCCGAGTACTTCGACAGCCCCCTGGGCGTATCACTGATCGGGAAGGCAGCAGCGCGGGACGACATTACGTTCGGCGTGCATGACCTGCGGCGCTGGGCGACGGACGTGCATCACAGCGTGGACGACGTGCCGTTCGGCGGCGGGCCGGGCATGGTGATGAAGCCAGGCGTCTGGGGTGATGCGCTCGAGGAGATCCTGGCCGGCGGGCCCGGGGCCACCCTGGTGGTGCCCACGCCGAGCGGGGTGCCGTTCACGCAGGACCTGGCGGCTAGGTACGCGGGCCAGTCGCGGCTGGTGTTCGCGTGCGGCCGGTACGAGGGCATCGACGGCCGGGTGGTCGAGGAGATGCGGTCGCGGATGGATGTGGACGAGGTCAGCATCGGCGACTACGTGCTGGCGGGCGGCGAAGCAGCGGTGCTGGTCATGGTGGAGGCCATCGGCCGGCTCCTGCCCGGCGTACTCGGCAACGCGTGCTCGGCGGGGGATGATTCGTTCGGCGGCGACCTCCTGGGTGGGGACCCGGCCATGCGGGGGCTGCTCGAGGGGCCGGTCTACACCAGGCCACGCGTCTGGCGCGGACGGGAGGTGCCTGAGGTGCTGTTGTCGGGCAACCACGCGGCGATCAGCCGCTGGCGGCGCGATATGGCGTTGCGCCGCACCGCCGCGCACCGGCCGGATCTCATCGCGGACCTGCGCGGCCTGGACCCTCGTGACCTGCGAGTGCTGGCCGAGGCCGGATGCCAGGCGGCCGGAGCCGGCCAGGAGGCGGAGGGCTCTTCCGCCACCGGCTTTCCGGTTAGCGGCGAAGATATGGCACACTGAAGTCCGCTGTCTTTTTCAAGTATGGGCTGGGGGGACCCCGAACGCCCGGCGCGAGCCGGCTGCCGCCGGGTCCGGCGCACACGACCACACCGAGGAAACTGCTGTCATGCACACCGCGATTGCCGAAATCGAGCAGGCCCAGACCCGGCCTGACATCCCGGACTTCCGGCCCGGGGACACGCTGAGGGTTCACGTACGGGTCACCGAGGGGAACCGCTCACGCATCCAGGTGTTCCAGGGCGTGGTGATCCGGCGTCAGGGCAGCGGGGCCCGGGAGACGTTCACGGTCCGCAAGATCAGCTACGGCGTAGGCGTGGAGCGGACCTTCCCGGTGCACAGCCCGTCGATCGACCACATCGAGACGGTCAGCCGGGGCCGGGTACGCCGCGCCAAGCTGTACTACCTGCGGGAACTGCGCGGCAAGGCAGCACGGATCAAGGAGCGTCGCGACCAGACCGGAAGCTGACGTGCCTGGGGGGCAGCCGATGGACGATCGGCCTGAGCCGGGCACGCTCGCGTCCCCTCGCCTCTCAGAAGAGCCTGCCCAGGGCGCTCGCGGCCCCCGCCGGCACGCTGCGCGGCCTGGTTCGGGCGGCTCCGCTGACGCCGCAGATGCCCGGGACGACGGTAAAAGCGCTGCGGCGGGCAAGAAGCCGAGGAAGTTCTGGCGCGAGCTGCTCATTATCGTCGTGGCCGCCGCCGTGCTCACGTTGGTGGTGAAGGCCTTCATCGTGCAGGTGTACAAGATCCCGTCGGGATCGATGGAGAACACGCTCCAAATCAACGACCGGGTCCTGGTGAACAAGCTCGTCTACCACTTCCGCGGCATCGCCCGCGGCGACATCGTGGTGTTCAGCGGGCAGAACTCGTGGGGACCCGATGCGCTATCCCCCTCGAGCGACCCGGTCGTCCGGATCTGGGACGACGTGCTCTCGGGTGTCGGGCTGCACAGCAGCCAGACCTACTACGTCAAGCGGGTCATCGGCCTGCCCGGCGACCGCGTGGCCTGCTGCACCGACGGGAAAGTGACGGTCAACGGAGTCCCGCTGACCGAGACGTCTTACCTGTATCCGGGCGACCCGCCCTCATTCCCGTTCGGGCCCGTCACTGTGCCGGCCGGTCACCTGTGGGTCATGGGGGACAACCGCAGCGACTCAGACGACTCTCGCTACCACACCAGCGACCCGGGCGGCGGGGCCATACCCGAGAACGAAGTCGTGGGCCGGGCGTTCATGATCATCTGGCCGCCGTCGGCGATCAACGATCTGCCCATCCCCGCTACCTTCGGCCAGGCTGCCCTGCACGCCGGGGCCGCAGGTGCCGCCCTGGTCGGGGCCCAGACGGTCGGCGGGGCCGCGCTGAGCGCCGTGGCGGCCGTCCCGGTAGCGGGCGCCGCCGCCGCGGCCGGGGTCATCGGCGCCCCGTGGCTCCTGGTGCGCCGGCGGCGCTAAGCTCGACTGGGTGACGGTCAGCCTCAACGAGGGATGTGGGTCCAGGTGAGCGGATCGGACGCCGGCGCCGCGTCCGACGCACCGGGCCCGGGACCTGCGGTCGGGTCGGAGACCGGATCCGCAGAAGCCCCAGACGGGACCGACGCGCGGACCGAAGGCGGGCTGTCGGCAGCAGATGCGCAGGCTGATGCGGCGGGGTCCGGCGCTGATTCCGGTCCGGACCAGCCGAGCACCGAGGGTGCGCGCAAGGGCAGGCGGCGCTCGTTCTGGCGCGAGTTGCCGATCCTGATCGCGATCTCGCTGGTGCTCGCGGTGGTGATCAAGACCTACTTTGTCCAGGTCTTCTGGATTCCGTCGGGATCGATGGAGAACACGCTCCAGATCAATGACCGGGTGCTGGTCAATAAGCTCGTTTACCATTTCCGCGGTATCCAGCGCGGCGACATCGTGGTCTTCAACGGAGACGGATCCTGGGATCCGGGGTCGGTGCCGACGAGCGGGAACATCTTCGAGCAGTTCGCCGATGGCTTTGCCAGCATGTTCGGCTTCGGCCATCCGGGAGACATCCTTATCAAGCGGGTCATCGGGGTGCCCGGCGACCACGTGGCCTGCTGTGACGCCCAGGGCCGGGTCACAATCAACGGCGTTCCGCTGAACGAGACGTCGTACCTGTATCCGGGGGCGGACCCGTCGCAGATCAGGTTCAACATCAAGGTGCCGGCGCTGGCTGTGGGTCATGGGGGACAACAGGCTCTACTCCGATGACTCACGGCTCCACCTGGACGATCCCGGCGGCGGCACGGTCCCGGAAAGCGCGGTGATCGGCCGGGCCTTCGTGATCATCTGGCCGCCCAGCCACTGGCGGATCCTGCCCATTCCGGCCACCTTCTCCCAGTCGGGCCTGAGCGCTCTGAGCGCCGTGGGCGGGCTGGGGGCGGTCGGTGCCGGGCCGTCCGGCGGCCTGTCCGGCCCGCTGCCGGCGCGGGTCGAGGCGGGCGGCGCGGCCTGGCCACTGGCGTTCGGCTTCATCGTGGCCACGCCCCTGACCTGGGCGCAGCGCCGGATCCGGATGCGGGCCGCCCGGCGCCGACGGTCGTCACCGTCGCGCTAGCTGTCCACTAGCGGTCAGCGCAAAGCCGGCAACTGGCGTACTCTGCGGGGTGTCATGACCCGCCATCACGGTGCGCCGGCAGCAGCCAGCGGCCCCTCCCTCCTGCTCTCTCCGGTCTCTGTGCCTCCTCCCACCTCCCCCGGCCCTCCCGCCCCTCTGGCCCCTCCCGCCTCAATAGCCTCCCCGGCTTCTTCGGTTGCCCCGGATGCCGGGGACGGAAGGATCGGTCGCCGGCATCCCGGCTACACGCCGCGGCGTGACGGAGGGCTCGGTGCGTACGAGGTGGTACTCGCGCGGGCCGGGTTCGCTCCGGTCGCGGGCATCGACGAGGCCGGCCGGGGGGCTTGCGCGGGTCCGCTCGTGGTCGCGGCCGTGGTCCTGGACCCGGCCCGCATCCGGCGCATCCGGGGCCTGGCCGACTCTAAGCTCCTCAGCGCGGCGGCCCGCGAGGAGGCCTACGCGGAGGTGCTCCGATGGGCCATCGACTGGCACGTCGTGGTCATCGGCTCCGACCAGATCGACGCGACCGGACTGCACGTGTGCAACGTGGCCGGCATGCGCCGCGCGTTCGCCGGCCTGCGCTGCCAGCCGGGCTACGTGCTGACCGACGGTTTCCCTGTCCGCGGTCTTCCGGTGCCCGCCCTGGCGGTGTGGAAGGGCGACCGGGTCACCGCGTCCGTGGCCGCCGCCTCGGTCGTGGCCAAGGTCAGCCGGGACCGGATGATGCGGGACCTGCACGAACGTTATCCGTTGTATGGGTTCGACCGGCACAAGGGCTACAACACCGATGAGCACGTGCGCGCGCTGACCGAACATGGACCGTGTCCGGTGCACCGGTACTCGTTCGTGAATGTGAACCGGGCCGTGGCCGCGGCGGACCCTGATGCCCCGACGGACGTCATGGACCCGATGGTTCTGATGACCACCGAGGACGCGATGGACGCCGTGGATCTGGCCGATCCCGAGGCCGCCATGATGCCCGTGGCGGCCGCCGCGGCTGGCTCCTTTGCCAGGCCGGACGGGTGCATTCGGGGGGAATGAGAGGAGAATGGACTCATGAGCGCGGAGGACCTTGAGAAGTACGAGGCCGACATGGAGCTTCAGCTCTATCGCGAGTACCGCGACGTGGTCGGCTTGTTCACCCACGTGGTCGAGACCGAGCGCAGGTTCTATCTCACCAATGACGTCGAGCTGAACGTTCGGTCAAGTGACAACGGCGAGGTCTTCTTCGAAGTTACGATGCGAGACGCGTGGGTCTGGGATATGTACCGCCCCGCCCGGTTCGTCAAGAATGTGCGTGTGGTCACCTTCAAGGACGTCAACATCGAGGAACTGGCCAAGGCCGACCTGGAGGTACCAGAGGACAAGCCGGATTTCCCGGCGTAACTTTCTGCGGAGGGGCGGATGTTCGGGCTGCCTGACGGGGTTTCGGCCTGCCTGTTCGACATGGACGGCGTGGTGACGCAGACCGCGACTGTGCACGCGGCGGCGTGGAAGGAAATGTTCGACGAGTTCCTCCGCGAGCGCGCCCAGAGCACAGGAACCGAGTTCGTCCCGTTCGATCCGCACCATGAATACGACGCGTATGTCGACGGCAAGCCCCGGCTGGACGGAACCAGGTCGTTCCTGGAGTCCCGCGGCATCGACCTGCCCGAGGGCACGCCGGACGACCCGCCGGGGACGCCGACCTTGTACGGCCTGAGCAACCGCAAGAATGACCTGGTCCTGGCGAAGATCGCCGCCGGAGGGGTCCAGGTGTACGAGGGCACCATCGCCTACATCAAGGCGGTGCGGGCTGGCGGCATCCGCACCGCGATCGTCTCGGCCAGTGCGAACACCGTCCAGGTGCTGAAGTCCGCCGGCATCGAGGACCTGTTCGACACCAGGATCGACGGGGTCATCGCGAAGCAGCGCGGCCTGCGAGGCAAGCCCGCGCCTGACACCTTCCTGGCCGCGGCCGAGGCGCTCGGCGTGCCCGCCGCGCACGCGGTGGTCTTCGAGGACGCGCAGGCGGGCGTGGCCGCGGGACACGCGGGCCACTTCGCCCTGACGGTAGGCGTGGACCGGGTCGGCCAGGCGGCCGAACTGAGGGAGCACGGCGCTGACATCGTGGTCAAGGACCTGGCGGAGCTTCTCGAGGGCGACGGCCAAGGAGGGGCGGGCACCAGATGATCAAGCAGGCCGCGTACGGTACGGAGCCCTGGCGGCTCGTGGAGAAGGAATTCAACCTGGATCTGCTCCCGCAGAGCGAATCGGTCTTCGCGCTGTCGAACGGGCACATCGGGCTGCGCGGCAACCTGGATGAGGGGGACCCGCACGGGCTGCCCGGTACCTACCTCAACTCGATGTACGAGGTCCGGCCGCTGCCGTACGCGGAGGCCGGCTACGGCTTCCCGGACGCCGGGCAGACCGTCATCAACGTCACCAACGGCAAGCTGATCCGGCTGCTGGTCGACGACGAGCCCTTCGACATCAGGTACGGCACCCTGCACTCCCACGAGCGCGTCCTGGACCTGCAGGCGGGCACGCTGACCCGGCGAGTCGACTGGTCCTCCCCGGTCGATGCCAGGATCAAGGTGACCTCGGTGCGGATGGTGTCGCTGACCCAGCGGGCGATCGCGGCGATCAGCTACACGGTCGAGCCGGTGGACCAGAAGCTGCGGCTCGTGCTGCAGTCCGAGCTCGTCACCAACGAGGAACTGCCGATGCGGGGCAAGGATCCACGCCTGGCGGCCGTCCTTGAATCCCCGCTGGTCAGCGAGGAGCACCAGACGTACGACGGCGCGACGCCCCGGGTGGTGCTGGTGCACGGGACGCGAGTCAGCGGGCTGCGGATGGCGGCCGGGATGTCACACGTCATCACCGGCCCGGCCAAGATGCAGTGCCGGACCGAGTCGTACCCGGATCTGGGCCGGTCCACGGTCGCGGCCGAGGTGGCCCCGGGCGAGCAGCTGTGCATCGTGAAGTTCATCAGCTACGGCTGGTCGAGCCAGCGGTCCAGGCCGGCCCTGATCGACCAGACCGTCGGCGCGCTGGCCGCAGCCCACCTGACCGGCTGGGACGGCCTGCTGGACGAACAGCGGGAGTACCTGGACGAGTTCTGGGACGGCGCCGACGTCGAAGTCGAGGGCGATGCCGAGGTTCAGCAGGCGGTCCGCTTCGGGCTGTTCCACATCCTGCAGGCCGGAGCGCGGGCGGAGTACCGGCCGATCGCGGCCAAGGGGCTGACCGGCAGCGGCTACGACGGGCACACGTTCTGGGACACCGAGACGTTCGTGCTGCCCGTGCTCACCTACACCCAGCCGTACACCGCGGCCGACGCCCTGCGCTGGCGGCACATGGTCCTGCCCGAGGCCAGGCGGCATGCCCTCGACCTCGGCCTGACCGGGGCCGCGTTCCCTTGGCGGACGATCCGCGGCCAGGAGTGCTCCGGCTACTGGCCCGCCGGGACCGCCGCGTTCCATATCAACGCCGACATCGCCGATGCGGTCATCCGCTACCTGGACGCCACCGAGGACGCCAAGTTCGAGGCCGAAGTCGGCCTCGAACTGCTGGTCGAGACCGCGCGGCTGTGGCGATCTCTCGGCCAGCACGACGCGGCGGGCCACTTCAGGATCGAGGGCGTGACCGGGCCCGACGAGTACAGCGCGATCAAGGACAACAACGTCTACACCAACTTGATGGCGCAGCGGAATCTGGCCTGCGCCGCGGAAGCGGCGATGCGGATGCCCGACGCGGCCGCGGCCCTCGACGTGACCACAGAAGAGGCCGCTTCCTGGCGCGACGCGGCCGCTGCGATGTACATCCCGTTCGACAAACGGCTCGGCGTGCACCCGCAGCACGAGGGGTTCACCGACTACGCCAGGTGGGATTTCCCCAACACTCCCGAGGAGAGCTATCCGCTGCTGCTGCACTACCCGTATTTCCAGCTGTACCGCAAGCAGGTGGTCAAGCAGGCCGACCTGGTGCTGGCCATGTACCTCCGGCCCGAGGCGTTCACGCCCGAGCAGAAGGCGGCCAACTTCGCCTACTACGAGCCGCTCACCGTGCGCGACTCCTCCTTGTCAGCGTGCACGCAGGCCGTGATGGCTGCCGAGGTCGGCCAGTTGGATCTGGCCCATGATTACCTGGTCGAGGCCGCGCTCATGGACCTGAGGGACATCGAGCACAACACCTCCGACGGAGTCCACATGGCCTCGCTGGCCGGGGCCTGGATGGCGCTGGTGGCGGGCTTCGGCGGGATGCGCGCGGGAATGGGACGGCTGGCCTTCAGCCCCCGCCTGCCCGACGGCATCTCTGCGCTGACGTTCCGGATGCGGTACCGGGGCCGAAAGCTGCGCGTCACGATCAAGGAGGGCCGGGCCAGGTACGAGCTGATGGAGGGCGACCCGCTGCAGGTCACGCACCACGGCGACGAGTTCGAGCTCGGGAAGAAGAACGTAGAGCGCAAGATCCCGGCGGCGAAGGCCGGGCCGCGGCCGGAGCAGCCCCCCGGCCGTCCCCCGTACAGCCGGGGTTCGAGCGCCTGATCCGCTCGAGCAGTTCCACGTTAGGGACCTGGCCCGGCCGACGAGCCGACCGTTTCGTCCGGGGTCGGACCTGGCCCGGTCCGCGTCAGGTCGCGGCTCCGACGGCTGACCCGGGCCACAGGCCCCCGCAGGATTGAACCACCTGGTACCGACATTTCCGGCTCGGATCTTCACAGGCTCGCTGTCGTCCTGAGGGATTCCCGCAGCCGCAGAGACCGTCCTGTGGGCCATCGCCAGCGGCGGGATCCTCGGAGCCGGAGGTGATGGCGATGCGGGCCAAGGACCTGCTGGGCCAGTCCGGCGAGCAAGCGGCGGCTGACTACCTGACCTCGCGCGGCTTGCGGATCCTGGACCGTAACTGGCGCAGCGCAGACGGCGAGATCGACATCGTGGCGGTTGACCGTCAGGTGCTGGTGGTATGCGAGGTGAAGTCCAGGACCTCGGTGCGCTACGGCAGCCCGCTGGAGGCCGTCAGCCGGGCCAAGCGCGCCCGGCTGCGCAGGCTGGCGGTGCAGTGGCTGAACGCCCATGGCGTGCGCTTCGACCAGGTCCGGATCGACGTGGTCGGCCTGGTGTACGACGGCACCGGCGGATTCACCATCGAGCACATCCGGGGAGTGGGCTAGCCGTGCCGCTGGCCCGCACGTCATCGGTCGCGCTGGTGGGAGTGACCGGCCACGTGGTCGAGGTCGAGGTGGACATCGCGAACGGCCTGGTCGGGATGATCCTGGTCGGCCTGCCCGATACCGCGCTGCGGGAGGCGCGGGACCGGATCCGCGCCGCCATCGTCAACAGCGGCGAGCAGTGGCCGCAGCGGAAGATCACCGTCGGCCTCTCCCCGGCCAGCCTGCCCAAACGGGGCAGCTGGTTCGACCTGGCCATAGCCGTGGCGGTCCTCACCGCGGCGGGCACGGTGCCGAGGGCGGCATCAGAGGGGGTGATGTTCTTCGGCGAGCTCGGCCTCGACGGGCGGCTGCGGCCGGTGCGCGGCGTGCTTCCCGCCGTGGCCGCCGCGGCGGACCGCGGGTTCGGCACGGTCATGGTGGCCGACCAGAACGTGTCCGAGGCAGTCCTGGTGCCCGGCTTGCGCGTAATCGCGGCCAGCAGCCTGACGGGGGTGGTGGACTGGCTGCGCGGCACGCCGGGCCTGCGCGGTCTGTCCGCGGCCGAATTCAAAGGCGGCCGGGACCTGACCGCAGGCCGGGTCGGGCCCGGACGGCGCGCCGGCGCAGGCACCGCGGGCTCAGCTGGCCGCGACGACGGGGTCGGCGCGATGTCGCCTGACCTCGCCGAGTTGCTCGGCCAGTCGATGGCCCGGCGGGCCGCGGAGGTGTGCGCGGCGGGCGGTCATCACCTGTCGCTGCTCGGGCCACCAGGGGCGGGCAAGACGATGCTGGCTGAGCGGATCCCCACGATCTTGCCGCGGCTCGACCGCGCGGCGGCGCTGGAGGTCACCTCCATCCACTCGGTGGCCGGAAATCTGCCGCCGCAGGTCCCGCTGCTGACCGACCCGCCGTTTATGGCCCCGCACCACACCGCGACCAAGGCGGCGATCGTCGGCGGCGGCAGCGGCATCATCCTGCCCGGCTCCGCGTCATTGGCGCACCGGGGCGTGCTGTTCCTCGACGAGGCACCGGAGTTCGCTAAGGACGTGCTCGACGCGCTGCGGCAGCCACTTGAGGCGGGTGAGGTCGTTGTGGCCAGATTGGGCGTGATCACACGATTCCCTGCGAAGTTCACGTTGGTCTTGGCCGCCAATCCCTGCCCGTGCGCGAAGATGATCGGGCCCGCCGAGGGCTGCCGCTGCAGCCCGGCCATGCGCCGCCGGTACCTGGGCCGGCTCTCGGGCCCGCTGCTCGACCGGATCGACGTGAAGGTCGAGCTCGAGCCCGTGAGCCGAAAGGAACTGCTGAACGACAGGAACTTCGCCGAGTCGAGCGCTGCCGTGGCGCTGCGGGTGGCCCGGGCCAGGGACCGCGCCAGCTACCGGCTGCGCGGCACACCGTGGCGCCTGAACGCCGAGATCCCCGGATCGCAGCTGCGCCGGACCTTTCCCCCTGCGCCGGGTTCGCTGGCCGTGGTGGAACGCTGCCTGGAGCGGGGCCAGATCAGCGCGCGCGGCGTGATCAAGGTCATCCGCGTCGCCTGGACTATCGCCGACCTGGCCGGCAAGCCGCGCCCGGGCAAGGATGAGTGCCATACCGCGCTCGGGCTGTGGCTCGGGGTCCGGCGATGAGCCCCGCGGCCGCCGTGACCGGGCGGCTTGGCGAGCAGAGCCTGGCCCGGGCGGCGCTCACCTATCTGGCCGAGCCCAGCGACCCGGCGCTCGGCGCCCTGCTGGAGATCTGCGAGCCGGCCGAGGTGCTGGCCGCGGTCAAGGCGGACATGCTGCCGGGGATCGGGCCGGGATGCGGCGACAGCCCGGCGAGCAGGAAGGCGCTGGAGGGTGCGCTCGGCCGCTGGCGGGCCCGGCTCCCCGGGCTGCCCGACGACGCGGACATCGCGGCTGCCTGTTGTGACGGTATCAGGCTGGTCTGCCCGGGAGATCCGCAATGGCCGGAGCGGCTGGACGAGCTGGGCCAGGCCCGGCCCTACGCGCTCTGGCTGCGGGGCGGCGCCGACCTGCCCGCAGCCTGCGCGCAGTCGGTATCGATGGTGGGGTCCCGGGCCGCCACCGGCTACGGCGCGCACGTCGCCGGCGAGATCGCCGCCGACCTTGGCGACCAGGGCTGGGTCGTCGTCTCGGGCGGGGCGTACGGCATCGACGCCGCCGCGCACCGCGGCGCCCTGGCCGCGAAGGGAACCACGATCGCCGTCCTGGCCTGCGGGGTCGACCATCCCTATCCGGCGGGCCACGCGGACCTGTTCGCGGACATCGCGGCGGGGGGCCTGGTGATCAGCGAATGGCCGCCAGGGCGTCATCCCGCGCGACTGCGGTTCCTGGTCCGCAACCGGGTCATCGCCGCGCTGACATGCGGCACCGTGATCGTGGAGGCCGGTGAGCGCAGCGGTGCGCTGAACACCGCGCGGCACGCCGCCGAGCTCGGCAGGCCGCTGATGGCCGTTCCCGGACCGGTGACGTCGCGCGAGTCGGCCGGCTGCCACCGGATCATCAGGGAGTGGGGCGCCACCTGCGTCACCTGCGCCGCCGACGTCATCGAGATGCTCACCCCGCTGGGCGCCCCAGCTGCCCCGGCACCGGCGGGCGGCCCGTGGCGGGCGCCGCCGCCTGCACGCGGGCCAGCCTCAGCCCAGCGGGGACAGTCGCGCGATGAGCTGGACCCGGACAGCGCCAGGGTGCTCGACGCGCTTCCCGGCCGCGGCGGCGCCGGGCCGTCCACGATCGCGGTCGAGGCCGGAGTGGACCTCGACACGGTGCTGCGCTGCCTCGGCCTGCTGGCGGGCTGCGGCTTCGTCGAGCGCTGCGACCGGGGCTGGCGGCTGCGCAGCCGCTGAGCATACCCGGCCCAACCACGTGTAGATGACCACGCCCGGGCCCCAGGGCTCACGCCCGAACGGACAGGTGCCCTCACCCGGCCAGGCTGGTGCGCTCGGCGGCCAGCTGCTGCAGGCCGTACCGCTCGACATGCTCCGGGTGGTCCAGGCTGAGCGTCCGGAGCCCCTGCCCGGCGAGCCGTGACTGCGTGACCTGGCGGGCAAGCCCTTTGCTTTTGGGCGGCGGCAGGTGACAGTAACAGAATGCAACCAGCCAACTGTAACCATTTGGTTGCAATACGCACATATCGCCGGCTATGAGCGGGCTCGGTCGTTGCCACCCTTCGGGCCGCGACCCGCGCAGATAACCACTTCTGTGCGATTGAGGTCGTGTCGAGACGCGGCGCTAATCGGTGCGCCATTGTGTCAGGCTGGGCACGTGACGGCCGGAAGGCAATTTGTCCGAGAGACCGGCCTGCCGAGTCCGCTAGGTGCTCAACCGGCTGGTCCGAGATGGTCACCTCAGTGGCCGGTTCGGACGGCACGGTCGATCGCCTGTTTCCGTGCGGTCGGCCGCCGAAGGCGCGCTTGGGTCTCTGATGATCCGGGGAGTTGCGGCCGCACGATGTAAATCGGCCTCGGCTACGGCGTCCCGGCGCTGTTGTCTGCGAGGGGCTGCTTGCCACGCGCTTGTCTGAGACCCCGCGCATTCCCCCGTGCCTGCCGGTTCGTCACGATGCGTGATCGCCGCGGGACGGCCTGCCGACGCCGGACGTTTCCGGCGGCTGCCATCGAGTGGCGCCGGCGGCGCTCCCGGTCAGCAGCCGACGCGCAGCGCGTCGAAAACCCCGCGCAGCTGTGCCACGCGGTGCTCCAGCTGGCAGACGGATTCGGCGATCGCCGGATCGGGCGTGCCGTCGAACTGCCCGGCGACGACGGCGACCAGCTCCTCTACTGCAGTGAGCCGCCTGGACAGCTCAGCGAGCACCGGCTCCGCCGCATCTGGCATGGCCGGCGGGGCCGCCAGGTGACCTGCCAGCTGAGCACGCAGCATCGTCGCCTGCTCGCTGAGCTGCCGGTTCTTCAGATAGAGATCTACGAAGACCGAGACCTTGGCGCGCAGCACCCATGGATCGAACGGCTTGGCGATGTAGTCCACGGCACCTGCCGAATAGCTGCGGGAGGCATAGTCCGGCTCGGTGTTCAGCGCGGTCAGGAAGATGATCGGCACATTCTGGGTTTTAGGGCGCTGCTTTATGCGGGCGGCGGTTTCGAAACCGTCCATTCCTGGCATCAGCACGTCGAGCAGGATGACGGCGAACTCATCGCCGAGCAGCGCTTTGAGTGCCTCCTCTCCCGAGCGCGCGCTGACCAGCGTCTGATTCAGCGAACCGAGGATCGCCTCGAGCGCGATGATGTTCTCTGCACGGTCATCAACCAGCAGGATCTTGGCCTTGCCGGGCACCGCCTGCTCCTTTCAACGCGCCGCGCGCAGCAGCCAGTCTCGCATCATCTGCAGCAGATGCGCCGTATCGACGGGCTTGGGGATGTAGTCAGATGCCCCTGCCCTGATGCTCTTCTCCCTGTCCCCCTTCATGGCCTGCGCGGTGAGCGCGATGATCGGCAGCTCAGCGAACTGCGGCATCCGGCGGATGGCCCGCAGCGTCGCATTCCCATCTTTTTCAGGCATCATCACATCCATCAGCACCAGCGAGATGTCCTCGCTGCGCTCTAGCGCTTCGATGGCGATGCGGCCGTTCTCCGCGTAGACGACCTCGGCGCCGAAACGCTCGAAGACGCTGGTGAGCGCGAAGACGCTGCGGGCGTCGTCGTCCACGATGAGGATCCGTGCCCCGCTGAGCGCGTCGGGGACATCGCTGGGGGGAGTCGGCGACTGAGCCGATGCGCTGTCGGCTGCCGGACCGAGATGGGCTCCGTCATCCGAGGCTGCCGGAGCGGTCCGGGCGCCGTCGGGGGCGGCCGGGGCTGACATGGCATCGAGCGCGCCGTGCCGGACTGGCAGGTACAGCGTGAACGTGCTGCCCTTGCCTGGGCGGCTCGCCGCGCGGATCTCCCCGCCCAGTAGCCGGGCAATGTCGCGACTGATGGAGAGCCCGAGGCCGGTGCCGCCGTAGCGGCGGCTCGTGGTGCCGTCAGCCTGCTGGAAGGCATCGAAGATGGTGCCGAGCTTGCTCTTGGCGATGCCGACGCCGGTGTCGGCCACCACGAGCGCGATCACGTCCGTCGCGCCGCGCAGCACACCGTTGAACTCCACCTGATCGGCCTTGCCGATGGTGAGCGTGACCTCGCCGGCCGAGGTGAACTTGACCGCATTGGAGAGCAGGTTGCGCATGATTTGCTCGAGCCGCTGCTCATCGACGTAGACCCGCTCGGGCGTGTCAGCACTCACCTGCACCTCGAACCGCAGGCCCTTATCCCCTGCCATCGGCCCGAATGTGGCCTCGAGATGATCCACCAGCGTCGCGAGCCGCAGGTCGGCCGGGTGGATGTCCATCTTGCCCGCTTCGACCTTGGACAGATCCAGGATGTCGTTGATCAGCTGCAGCAGGTCAGATCCGGCCTCATGGATCGTGCGCGCGAACTCCACCTGCTGGCCGGTGAGGTTCCCGCCGGGGTTTTCCGCCAACAGCTTCGCGAGCACGAGCAGGCTGTTCAGCGGGGTGCGCAGCTCATGCGACATGTTGGCCAGGAACACCGACTTGTAGCGGGAGGAGATGGCCAGCTCCTGGGCACGTTCCTCCAGCGTCCGGCGCGCCTGCTCGATCTGTGCGTTCTGCACCTCGATGGCGCTGTTCTGCTTGGCGAGCAGGGCCGCCTTCTCCTCCAGCTCGGCGTTGGACCTGCGCAGCTCGGCCTGCTGGCGTTGCAGCTCGTCGGAGCGCTCCTGCAGCTGGGTGGTGAGCCGCTGCGACTCGGCAAGCAGCGCTTCGGTGCGCGAGTTAGCCATGATCGTGTTGATGGTCACGCCGATGGTGCCGACGAACTGGTCGAAGAACGCGAGATGCACATCGCTGAACCCGGTCAGCGAGGCGAGCTCGACCACCCCGAGCACCTGGTCCTCGAACACGATGGGCAGCACAGCCACGCTCACCGGCGCAGACTCACCGAGCCCCGAGCCGACCGACAGGTACCCGGCAGGGGCATCGGCAATCAGGATCGGGGTCCGCTCTCTGGCGGCCTGCCCGGCCAGCCCCTCGCCCAAGACGAAACGGGTGAGCCCGCCTTTCCTGAAGCCATAGGCGGCGATCCGGTTGAATTCCTGCTGCTGGCTCTCGGCACCCGAGGGGTCGCTTGCCAGGTAAATGGCCCCGTAGTGGGCGGAGGCCACCGGCGTCAGCTCGCTCATGATCAGGCCAGCAAGGTCGAGCAGGTCGCGGTGACCCTGCATCAGGCCCGCGATCCTGGCGAGGTTGGTCTTCAGCCAGTCCTGCTGCTGGTTGGCCCTTGTCGTCTCGCGCAGGTTCGCGACCATGAGGTTGACGTTGTCCTTGAGCGCGGCTACCTCGCCGCGCGCCGCCACGGTGATCGACTGCGTCAGGTCGCCCTCGGCGACGGCGCTGGCCACCCCGGCGATCGCGCGGACCTGAGTGGTCAGGTTGCTCGCCAGCTCGTTGACGCTCTCGGTCAGCCGCTTCCATGTACCGGACACGCCCTCCACCTCGGCCTGGCCGCCTAGCCGTCCTTCGCTGCCGACCTCGCGGGCCACCCGGGTGACCTCGGAGGCGAACGCGGACAGCTGGTCCACCATGGTGTTGATCGTCGTCTTCAGCTGCAGGATCTCGCCGCGCGCGTCCACGTCGATCTTCGTGGACAGGTCGCCGTTGGCGACGGCTGTCGCGACCTGGGCGATGTTGCGGACCTGGCCGGTGAGGTTGCCCGCCATGAAGTTGACGTTGTCGGTCAGGTCCTTCCACACCCCGGACACGCCGCGGACCTGGGCCTGCCCGCCGAGGTTACCCTCGGTGCCGACCTCGCGGGCCACCCGGGTGACCTCGTCGGCGAACGCGGACAGCTGGTCCACCATGGTGTTGATGGTGTCCTTGAGCTGCAGGATCTCGCCGCGCGCGTCCACGTCGATCTTCTTGGACAGGTCGCCGTTGGCGACGGCGGTGGTGACCTGGGCGATGTTGCGGACCTGGCCGGTGAGGTTGCCCGCCATGAAGTTGACGTTGTCGGTCAGGTCCTTCCACACCCCGGACACGCCGCGAACGTACGCCTGGCCGCCGAGGCGTCCCTCGGTGCCGACCTCGCGGGCCACCCGGGTGACCTCGTCGGCGAACGCGGACAGCTGGTCCACCATGGTGTTGATCGTCGTCTTCAGCTGCAGGATCTCGCCGCGCGCGTCCACGTCGATCTTCTTGGACAGGTCGCCGTTGGCGACGGCGGTGGTGACCTGGGCGATGTTGCGGACCTGGCCGGTGAGGTTGCCCGCCATGAAGTTGACGTTGTCGGTCAGGTCCTTCCACACCCCGGACACGCCGCGGACCTGGGCCTGCCCGCCGAGGTTACCCTCGGTGCCGACCTCGCGGGCCACCCGGGTTACCTCGTCGGCGAACGCCGACAGCTGGTCCACCATCGTGTTCACGGTCAGCTTGAGCTGCAGCATCTCGCCCTGGGCATCAACGGTCACCTTGCGGGTGAGGTCGCCGCGGGCCACCGCAGTGGTGATGACGGCGATGTCGCGGACCTGGGCTGCCTTGTCGGTCACCTCGGAGGTGAGCGAGGCGAGTTGGCTGCCGACCTCATCGGCCAGCAGGCTGATCTCGGTGAGCATCTGCCTATCTGCGTGCCCGGATTCCGCACGCTCGCCATGCCTCGGGCGAGGTCGGAGGTCGCCGGCCCGGAACGCCGCAAGCGCGGCCCGGATTGGCTCGAGATCGGCGTCGCTGTACCGGAGAATCTCCTGGTCTCCGCGCCGGCCGTCGACCCCGCTCGGGCTCTGCCGTCCGCCGGCGCGCCGGGCGCCATTACCCGCGGCGCCGCCGGCTGTGTCCTTCGCCTCGCGCGCACTGCTGGGCGCGACGCGTACGGCGGGGGTGACCCGGGTCATCGCGTGTCCTCCTCGATCATGGCGCGGATCCCGGTCTTGGCCGCCGCGGGACCGGATTACACCTTTTGCGATGTGCCGACATCACAAGTCTGTCACGCTGGGAGCGTCAGCCAAGGGCAAACGCCACACCGAACGTGACCGTCAGCACCGAGAGGACACGTGGATCTCGTCGCGGTCGCAACCTATGACCCCGAGCCGGCTTCGGTAGCCGCAGCCCGCCGCTTCGTCCGGGAAACGCTGAGATCCTGCCAGATCCCGGGCAGCGACGAGCTGGCTGCTGACGCTGAACTGCTGACCAGCGAACTTGTCACCAACGCCGTCATGCACGCGGGGACGCCGGTGCGGGTCACCTGCAGAGCCGATAGCTCCGAGGTCGAGGTATCGGTCCTGGACTGGCAACCGGCACGGACGATCACAGGGTGCCCGGACCGTGCCGTCGATGCCGACCGGGTCATGGGCCGTGGCCTGCTTCTGGCCGCGGCGCTCTCGTCATTGTGGGGAGTAACGTACGGGCCCGCCGCCAAGGCCGTCTGGTTCCGCCTCCGGCCCGATGGTGCTGCACCAGCAGACCCTGCGGTATGCACAGCCGCGGCCACCGTAGAAGGTGACGGCCTGGGGCAAGCCGGTTCCATGCCACTTGCCCGGTCGGCAGGAATTGACGCGGATGTGTTGCTGCTCAGTTATCAGGAACTGCTCAGTCACACGGTCAAGCTCGCCCGCGACGCCGTGGCGGCAGACGCGGCGTACATCCTGATAGCCGACGAGGACGGCGTGCTGAGAATGCGAGGAGCCATCGGCCTTGATGCGCCATGTGAGCCGGCCAGCCTGGCTGAGCATCCCACCGGGCCACGAGCCGGCCACCCGGGCATGGGGATGTTGCTGACCGTTTACAACAGGCTGGCTGAGAGCGGCGCTGATGGCACGCGAGCTGCCACAAACCTGCCGCAGTCGTTCCTGACTGCGCCGGTCCTGGCCGATGGCCGCCTGGTCGGCGTGCTCGCGGCGATTGCCGCCGAGCCGGACCGGTTCACCGCCGAGGAGTCGGCCCACGTCCAGCATGTTGCTGACCAGGTAGCGCTGCCGCTGGAGCGGGCCAGGCTCAATGAGCACGACCGGGCCCGGCGCGGGCGGATCGCCTTTCTCGCCGAGGCCAGCGACCTGCTCGCCGGCACGCTGGACCAGGAACAGGCGATTGCGCTTGCCGCCCAGCTTGTCGTACCGCGGCTCGCGGCCTGGTGCGCCGTGCTGCTGGCCGACGAGAGCGGCCAGCTCACGCCGGCCCACGTCTGGCACGCAGATGAGGCCCGCAACGACGCTCTCAGCTGCCTGCTGAGCTGTGCGCCGCCGCCCCGGGCATTGCCCGAGAGCTGGCTGCACTGGTCGCTCTCGGTTCCATCCGGCGAGGCACTCGGCCCTGATGCCGCCGAGCTCGTCAACGACCCGGTTCTGGTGCTTTCCTATGCTGGCGCGGGGCCGCAGCCTGGGCGTCCTTGCTCTCGGGCGGCCAAATGGGTTGCTCGGCTGGACCGTCGATCTGGCCGAGGACCTGGCCCGCCGGGTGGCGCTGGCCCTGGACAACGCCAGGCTCTACACCGACCAGCTGCGGGCCAGCCACGCGCTGCAGCGCAGCTTGCTGCCCCCGCAGCTGCCGGTCATCTCCGGCCTGGACATCGCGGCCGGGTATCAGGCCGCGGGCGAAGGAAACCAGGTAGGGGGCGACTTCTACGACGTCTTTCAGGTCGGGCCAGACCGCTGGCGGTTCGCGATCGGCGATGTGTGCGGCAAGGGCATGGAGGCAGCCTCAGTCACCGGCCTGACCAGGCACGCGCTGCGCATCCTGGCCAGGGAGGGACACGATGTCCCGGCCGTGCTCGAACGGCTCAATTCGATCATCCTCGAAGAGGGCTCTGCGGTGCCGTTCCTCACGCTCATCCATGGCGAGATCATGGTGATGCCCGGCCAGGCTGCCGTCTCTATGGTGTGCGCCGGCCACCCGCTGCCGCTCCTGCTGCGCTCGCGGGGCGGCACCGAGGCCGCCGCGGACCCGCAGCCGCTGATCGGAGTGATGGACGGCACGACGTTCCGTACCGATACCTGCCGCCTCCGTCCCGGCGACGTGCTGCTATGCGTCACCGACGGAGTGACGGAGCGCCGCGCCGGAAACCGCCTGCTCGACGACGGCAACGGCCTGCAGAAGCTGCTCCGCGATTGCTCGGGGCTAAACGCCGGCGCCGCCGTCGCCAGGATTCAGCGGGAGGTCGTCGGATACGGACCCGATCCGCCCGCCGACGACATGGCGCTGCTCGTGTTCCGCGGCACGTAGGCGACCCAGGGTGCTGCCACGGCGCTCTGAGAATGCCGCCGGCGACCGGGGAGCATCCTCGATCCCCTGAGGCCCACGGCGGCACCGTCCCCTGTCGGAACGGTGGCCCCGATGGCCACAACACCCTTCAGAACAGCGTCGGGGCGGCGATCGCACACGGGATACGAATCCCCGATGAGAACTGCGGCGACGCTCGCTCATCGGCTGATGAGTGCGCCCGTGATCTGGGTCGTTGGCGGACGGCGGCACGCAGATCGTCCTTGTCTGCACGGTCCGTCCGCCTCTCCAACCTTCACTCTGTAGCCGTCCAGGCGGTTACTTGCGCTGCGCCCAGGCAAGGCCAATTACACAGCGTCAGGAGAAGCCGACTACGACGACCGGTGCGTGTGTGCGTCGATGGCCTACGGTGTCAGGCGGCGCGTAAGCTACGAAACCCCGATTGCGCGCAACTCGCGTGACCGGCACGCCAACAGCGGCATGCCAGGTAGACGGTAGCTGTCACAGTGGGTGAGCGGTCGCCGAGCGTCGCTGCCTTGCGAGATCGCGCCTAACGCCGACGCACTCGGTCCCGCCGCGGATCTCGCCCTGGCACGCCGGGTTCAGGGTGA
This sequence comes from uncultured Actinomycetota bacterium, assembly GCA_963808615.1. GTDB lineage: Bacteria > Actinomycetota > Actinomycetes > Streptosporangiales > Streptosporangiaceae > Palsa-504. Next base: position 483,592 of record CAWEGV010000011.1, on the reverse strand, counting down.
TGCAGTTGACCGGGTTCTCAGACAGGCTGCGGATGGTCAGCGCCGCGCACCAGTCACGGGCCGCACAGCTGCGGCCGTGGAACTGCTTCACCCAGCCGGGCGGGTAGAGCCGCAGTTCGGTGAAGGCCGTTCCCGGATGGATACCCCCGATCACGTCCACCTGCCGGCATCAGTGCAGGGGCAGCGATGCCTCGAGTATCCGAGCGGCACGGCATGGTCGAGGCGGCCAGGCGGTGCAGCGCCGCTGGCGCCGGTCAGGTCGCCAGGCGCCCGCCGGTCCCGTCGGCGGCCGCCTTGCTGTCGATCTCGGCGGGCGGCGCATCGGGCACGGCCCGGGGCTTGGCCACGGCCTCGAACGTGAACTGCGCTTCGGGCCCGGTGCGCTGCACATCGACCGTGACGATCTGGCCGGCCTTCAGCTCGCCGAACAGGATCTTCTCCGACAGGTTGTCCTCGATCTCCCGCTGGATCGTGCGGCGGAGCGGCCGCGCGCCGAGCACCGGATCATAGCCCCGCTCGGACAGCAGCGTCCTGGCCGCGGGCAGCAGCTCCAGGCCCATGTCCAGGTCCCTGAGCCGCTCCTCCACCTTGGCGATCATCAGGTCCACGATGGCGAGAATCTCCTGCTGGCTGAGCTTGTGGAACACGATGGTGTCATCGACGCGGTTCAGGAACTCCGGCCTGAAATGCTGCTTCAGCTCCTGCTGCACCGTGGTCTTCATCCGGTCATAGGAGCCGCGCGACTGGCCTGCGGTGCCGAAGCCGACAGAGACGCCCTTGGAGATGTCCCGGGTGCCCAGGTTGGTGGTCATGATGATCACCGTGTTCTTGAAGTCGACCACCCGGCCCTGCGCGTCGGTGAGGCGCCCGTCCTCCAGGATCTGCAGCAGCGAGTTGAAGATGTCCGTGTGGGCCTTCTCGATCTCGTCGAACAGCACCACGGCGAACGGCTTGCGGCGGACCTTCTCGGTCAGCTGGCCACCCTCCTCGTATCCGACGTACCCGGGCGGGGACCCGAACAGCCGGGACACCGTGTGCTTGTCCATGTACTCGCTCATGTCCAGCTGGATCAGCGAGTCCTCATCGCCGAACAAGAACTCCGCGAGCGTCCTGGACAGCTCCGTCTTGCCGACCCCGGACGGGCCGGCGAAGATGAACGAGCCCCCGGGCCGCTTGGGGTCCTTCAGCCCGGCCCGGGTGCGCCGGATGGCCTGCGAGAGCGACTTGATGGCCACGTCCTGCCCGATCACGCGCCTGTGAAGTTCGTCCTCCATCCGCAGCAGCCGCTGCGATTCCTCCTCGGTGAGCTTGAACACCGGGATGCCGGTGGCGGTGGCCAGGACCTCCGCGATCAGCTCCGCGGTCACCTCGGCGACGGCGTCCATGCCGCCGGCCTTCCACTCCTTCTCCCCGGCATCCTTCTTCCCGGTCAGCTGCTTCTCGGTGTCACGCAGCGCGGCGGCCTTCTCGAAATCCTGGCAGTCGATCGCGGACTCCTTCTCCCTCCGCACGCCGGCGATCTCCTCGTCGTACTCGTGCACGCCTGGCGGCGCGGTCATCCGGCGGATCCGCATCCGGGCCCCGGCCTCATCGATCAGGTCGATCGCCTTGTCCGGCAGGAACCTGTCGCTGATATAGCGCTCCGCCAGCTGCGCAGCGGCGACCAGCGCGCCGTCGGTGATCGACACGCGGTGATGCGCCTCGTACCGGTTCCGCAGGCCCTTGAGGATCTCGATGGTGTGCGCGATCGTCGGCTCCGCCACCTGGACCGGCTGGAACCTGCGCTCCAGCGCCGCGTCCTTCTCCAGGTGCTTACGGTACTCATCCAGCGTCGTCGCGCCGACCGTCTGCAGCTCGCCACGGGCCAGCATCGGCTTGAGGATCGACGCGGCATCGATCGCGCCCTCAGCCGCACCCGCGCCCACCAGCGTGTGCAGCTCATCGATGAACAAGATGATGTCCCCGCGGGTCCTGATCTCCTTGAGCACCTTCTTCAGCCGCTCCTCGAAGTCACCCCGGTACCTCGAGCCGGCCACCAGCGCGCCCAGGTCCAAGGTGTAGAGCTGCTTGTCCTTCAGGGTCTCCGGCACCTCGCCCTTGACGATCTTCTGGGCCAGGCCCTCCACGACAGCCGTCTTGCCGACGCCGGGCTCGCCCACCAGCACCGGGTTGTTCTTGGTGCGCCGGCACAGCACCTGCATCACGCGCTCGATTTCCTTCTCCCGGCCGATCACCGGGTCGAGCTTGCCCTCGCGCGCGCCCGCGGTCAGGTTCCGGCCGAACTGGTCGAGCACAAGCGAAACCGAGGGCGGCGTCTCAGACGGCGCGCCCGCGGCGGCGGGCTCCTTGCCCGGGGAGCCCTGCAGCAGCTGGATCACCTGCTGGTGGATCCTGCCGGGGTCAGCACCCAGCTTGACCAGCACCTGGGCGGCGACGCCCTCGCCCTCGCCGATCAGGCCGAGCAGGATGTGCTCGGTGCCGATGTAGTTGTGGCCCAGCTGCAGCGCCTCGCGCAGTGAGAGCTCAAGCACCTCCTTGGCGGGCGAAGTGAGGGGGATATGACCTGAGGGAGCGTGCTGGCCCTGGCCGATGATCTCCTCGACCTGCTGGCGCACGGCCTCCAGGCTGATGCCCAGCGACTCAAGGGCCTTGGCGGCGACGCCCTCGCCCTCACGGATCAGGCCGAGCAGGATGTGCTCGGTGCCGATGTAGTTATGGTTGAGCATCCTGGCCTCTTCCTGAGCCAGGACCACAACCCGCCGCGCCCGGTCGGTAAACCTCTCGTACATCTCGTGGCCCCCTCACCGAGCGGCCGGGGAGGCAACCGACGTCTTGCTCGTAGCCCGGCCCGCGATGACGCCATCGATGCGGCCGCGAGCCGGGACAGTGGCCGACGGGAAGATCACTTCGGGCAGCCTGGGCTGGCCGGTGATCGCTGCCCGGACCGTGGGAAAGATATCGAGGTGCTGGTTCATACCGGCGGCGGACAGGACCCGGGCTACCTCGGGTGATGGCGCGGCCAGGCGCAGGGATCCGCCGAGCAGCCGGGCGCGGCGCCGGCTGCCCACCAGGACCGCCAGGCCGCTGGCGTCCGCGTGCTCTACCGCGGACAGGTCGATGATCAGGTGGCTGGCGGCGCGGAGCAGGCCGAGGAGCTGCTCGCGCAGGGCGGGAGCGGACGCGATGCCGAGTTCCCCGCTGAGCGCGGCGATGACGTAGCCGCCGCGGTCTGCCCGGGAGGTAAGACGGAGGCTGGCATCATCAGCCGCGCAGTGCGTCACGGCGCTTCCGGTCACGTGCGCCGGGGACCGGCCGCGTGGCGCGCGGCAAGCCATGATGGCCGCGGACCGCCCGCGCGCGGGCCGGGCCTACGCATGGCGGGAGGCTCGGTGCATCATCTTGCGCAGCGGCGACATCGCCGTGCGGACCGCGCCGGCCGCGGGCCGCTGTGCGCGCGCCGTCGTGACCTCCGATGGCATCGGCGGAACGGATGGCTTCGGCGGGACGGATGGCTTCGGCGGGGCGGCGCCGTTATTGCTGGCCTGATATGGCATCGGCGGGACCGGCGGCTCGGGCGGGGCGGTGCCGTTAGGGGATGGGCGCGGCCGGGTGGTGGCCGGACCCGGATCCGGGCGGGGCGCGGCTGGTTCGGGCATGGTGTCTTCCCTTGACAGGCGGGGCCCGCCGCAGCGTCCTCGGCGGCCGTTGGGTCAGCAGCCGGCCGGGACGCTGCGACGGAGGATGGGCGGGCGAGCGGCCGCTAGCCGACGCCCAGCAGGGCCGGCGTCAGCGGCCGGCGGCCGCGGTCCAGGGCGGCCGCTCTCGCGCTGGCCCTGTGGCGGGTACCGGCGGATGCACCCAAGCTGAACCGCCTGCGGCGTCCTTGCCGGTGGTCTCTGGCGGGATGACCCGCGGCAGCGCCAGGCCGGGCCCGAGCCGGGCGGCCTGCGGCATTGAAGTCGCTGACCTTCATCGCGTCACCGCCAGGCCAGGAGCCTGGCCCGGCAGCTTGGATCAGGCACCGGCATCATCAGCCGGGACGCGGCAGTGCGAGCGTCATGGGCACCAGCGACCGTGATGACCGCATCGGTGCGCATCTGCTCCTCCGGTAGCCCCGGGAAGCTGGCCGCTGCAGGCGGCTGACGTCCGGTGCCTATCTCGAACGTATACCCGCACCATAAAACTAGCAAGTTTTTTCCGGAACCTGGTAACCTGTCTGCATGGCCAGCTGGACCTTCCTGACTCATCACGCTCGGATTCTGCTGCTCGTCGCCCATGACCCCGGGGTGCGCCTGCGCGACATCGCGGCCAGCCTGAACATCACCGAACGCAGCGCCTTCGCCATCATCACCGACCTGGCCGGGGCCGGCTACCTGGTCAAGGAGAAGCACGGCCGCCGCAACCGCTACCACGTCCAGGCGCACCTCCCGCTGCCAGAACCAGACGGCCGCGAACGCACCGTCGGGGAGATCCTGGCCCTGCTGACCGGCACCGACGCGCCCGCGACCTGACACCGTGCCAGCGCGCCGGCCTTCCGGGCCGGCGGCGAGGGCGGCGGCGTAAGCCGTCAAGCGGGGCGGCTGCGGTGCTCGACGTGCTGGCGCCGGACCGAGAGGGCCGCGCCTGCCGGCGCGGCTGACCCCGGCCGACCACCCCGCAGCGGGCCCGGCCCGGTGAGGTATCTGCCGTGGTACTCCAGCAGGCCCTGGCCGACCTGAACACCGCGCACCGGAACTCCTTCGCCACCGTGGCCGGCAGGCGGAAGATGCCAGGGCCGGCCCCGGGTTCCGGTCCCGCAAGGACCGCCGGCAGGCCATCCGGCTCACCGCCAACGCCCGGTTCAAGGTGCTGGCCAGCGGGAAGCTGCGCCTGCCCAACATCGGGGACGTGCCAGTGCGCTGGTCGCGCCCGCCGCCGTCTGAGCCGTCATGGATCGCGGGCCGGTCCTGGCGGCGCCGCCGGGCGGGCCGGGCTGCCCGGAGAACCTGGCGCTCTCGCCGTTGAACCGGCCCCGCTGCTCCGGCATGTCGTCTTGGCAGAAGACCCACCTCTACCGGGCCGCCGGGCTTGGGGCGCCGCGGCCGGCGCGCTGGCCGGGGTGGATACAGAGCATCGGCTCGCCCTCGTAGATGATGGGCGAGCCCGCCCCCTGCCCGGCCCGCCTGGCGTGCCGGGCAGGTGCGCGTGGGGTGGCTGTCCTCTGGGGCCTCGCGGCTTGCTAGCCGCCGACGTGCGACATCTCCACTTTCTGCGTGCGGCCGGTCGCACGGGTGCGCAGCTCGGAGTAGCGGTCGGCGCGCATTGTCCAGATGGCTGCGATCTGCTCGCGCAGCGCCTGGTCGCTGACACCGCCGCGCAGCGTGGCGCGCAGGTCATGTCCCGATCCCGCGAACAGGCAGGTGTAGAGCTTCCCCTCGGCTGAGAGCCGGGCGCGCGTGCAGCTGCGGCAGAACGGCTGGGTGACCGAGGCGACGATGCCGATCTCACCCGCGCCGTCCTGGTAGCGGTAACGGGTTGCGACCTCGCCGGGATAGCTGGCCGGGAGCGGCTCGAGGGGCCATTGCCCGCCGATCAGCGCGATGATCTCGGCGGCCGGGACCACGTCGTCCAGCCGCCACCCGTTGGTGGTGCCGACGTCCATGTACTCGATGAAGCGCAGCACGTGCCCGCTGCCCCGGAAGTGGGCCGCCATCGGGAGGACCGACGGGTCGTTGCAGCCGCGCTTGACCACCATGTTGACCTTGACCGGCCCCAGCCCCGCGTCGGCGGCCGCCGCGATACCGTCCAGCACCCGCGCGACCGGGAAGCCGGCGTCGTTGAGCGCCATGAAGACTGCGTTGTCGAGGGAGTCCAGGCTGACGGTGACGCGGCGCAGTCCCGCATCCGCGAGCGTCCGGGCCTTGCGGGCGAGCAGCGCGCCGTTGGTCGTCAGGGCGATGTCCTGGATGCCGCCGATGGCGGCCAGCTTCGCGATCAGGCGCTCCAGATCACGGCGCAGCAGCGGCTCGCCGCCGGTCAGCCGCAGCTTGCGCACGCCCAGGCCCGCGAAAACCCGGGCGAGCCGTGTCAGTTCCTCGAAGGTGAGCAGGTCCCCGCGGGGCAGGAAGACGAAGTCCCGGCTGAACACCTCGCGGGGCATGCAGTAGGTGCAGCGGAACTGGCAGCGGTCGGTGACCGAGATCCGCAAGTCCCGCAGCGGGCGCGCCAGGGTGTCAGCCACCGGCGCTGTACGCCTCAAGTCATCAGAAGTCATCATCAGCTCGCCTTTAGGCGGCGGCACCGGTTGCGAGCGCGGCACGCTCGGCGTGCGGGGTGACGTATTGCTTTGGGTTGCGCTCCAGGCATCGCTGATGGCTGAGTGCTTCGCAGACGGGGCAGGCGACGCGGATTACGGGATCGGCGTGAGCGAGCTGGTCGGCGCTTCCCATATCAGCGAGCACGCGGCCGATGGCGATTTCGGATTGCGTCGCGCTAGGCGCTCTTCGTGACGGCGCCGACCTGAACGGCATCGCGTTCATCTCATCTCAAGTTGTACTTACCTGCAGAGTATCACCATCTGACGAATTAACGACTATCAGGAGATAATTCGAATTCATGACCTAATCAACCTGCGGACCGTGGGTCCTGCGCGCGCCAACGGTCTGCGGGTCGAGCTGATCGACCGCGCCGGCTCCCGCGCGCACACGTTCGCCGATCCGCTCGACGCGGCGCAGACCCAGGGGTACGGCCACTGGGCGCTCGAGGTTGATGACCTCGATGCGGCCTTCGCCCTGCTCTCGGCGGCGCCGGGCCAGCCGGTGCCGCACCGGCGCCCGCCGTGGAACCGGGCGCGGTGTGCCGCCTCGTGCGGCCTGGTTCTCAGGGCGCGGGGGATTGCCGCGGCGGCCATGTCCGGCGGGATTCCTCCGCCGGGCTCATCAGGCCGACGTCGTTGCCGTCGGGATCAGCCACGATCGCGTACCGCGCGCCCCAGAAGGCGTCGAACGGCGGCTGCCGCGCCCGGTAGCCCGCCTCAGTGAGCTCGGCGTAGCGATCGTCGACGGCTTGCCGGGTCGGCAACACGAAATTAATGACTATCCGGACGCTGGCCGGGTCGACGCGCCAGCCGGCGTGCCACAGCCGCGCCGACTCGGCCGTGTCCAGTTCCAGGCTGAAGCCGCCCGGCATCTTCAGCTTGACGTGGGCGCCGGCGCTGTCTCCGGGCGCGGGGACGGCGATCCCCAGCCGCCGGTAGAAGTCCAGGCTGGCAGCCATGTCGCGGACAATCACGTTGAGCATGTGCAGATCGGGCGGCCTGTCGCTGGTCACGTCCGAAGTCTGCCAGGGCGGCAGGTGCGCGGACAGCCCGCTGCCGGAGTACCCAAGCACTAGATCCGCGCACCGTCACGGCCGGGCTCCGGATAGCCGCGTGCCGGCAGGCCGGCAGCAACGGCTCGCCCGCACCCGGTGGTGACATTCCATGGTGACTGGCCGCCGGGCATCCGCCGACCGCCGCCCCGGCACATCGGGCGGGTGGCATCCACAAGGCCTGGGACCCAGGCAGACCCCGGCGCGTCCGCCTGTGAGCGTCCATCGGGGGGCACCATGGGTCTCAGCCGGGTAACCAGCGGAGATGGGGGACGGAGGATGTCTAGCTGGGATGAGTTCTGCGGTCAGCGTCGCGGGGCTATCGAGCGATTCGTCAACGGCGAAGCTGGCCCCTACAAGCAGTTGTGGTCCCACGCCGATGACGTGACGATTTCCGGGGGATGGGGAGCATGCGAGCAAGGCTGGGACGCCGTCAGCAGGCGTCTGGACTGGGCGGCCAGCCGTTTCGGGGAGGGGCACGTCGACATCGGCAACCTCGCGGCCGGCTCCAGCGGTGACCTGGCCTACTCGATCGACGTAGAACGGAACGTTGCCCTGGTCGACGGCGCGCGCTGAGACCGCGCTCAGGGTGACGCACATCTGCCGGCGTGCCGGTGGCGGAGGGTGGCGAATCGTGCATCGCCACGCTGACCGCCTCGGGCCGCCTGAGGACCCGGCATCGTAGCCGTGAACGGATCGGCTGGCGCGCATATCACCCCGTTCGGGTCCAGCAACGACGGTCATGCTGATGACCGGCCTGCCGCGCAGATCGGCGGGTCGGCGCGCGCGACTCCACTGCCTCACCTCCTGTATCCGCTCCGGCCCGCGGCGGTCTGGCTCCTGCTGTTATAGCCGGAGCCGCGCATACAGCCAGCTGGCATGCCGCAGACCTAAGTGAGACTCCGCCACCCGATACCCGGTGGTCCTGGGACGTCCCTCAACGCGGCTAGCGGACGTTCGCCCCAAAGGCGGCGATGTATAAATCAGCCTGTCGCACAAACCCCGATCAAGGCTCTGGCACCCGAACATCTAGGGTTGCTTGGGAGCAGGAATCCCAGATATGGGGGTCGAGTCGATCCTCGCGCCGTTTATGCAACAGGCTGAAATATACAGTGCAGGCGACCATCTAATGGGCCATACCGGGACTGCTGAGAGGGCCGCCAACGCCCTGATAACCGCGCGCCGACCCGCCGATCTGGACGGTTTTGCGTTCAAGCTCCGATGGTTCCGCGACCGTGCAGATCACGGTGTTATGGACGGCAGTGCACATTGGTCGTTCTGCACGCTCGGCGGTAGGGGGCCCATCCATCGCCGGGAGTAGGCGGAGCCGCGCACCCGGCGCCATCTAGCGGATCAGAGCGCTGCTACGGCACCGGCGGGCTGCTGACTGCGTGCCCGATGCTCAGGCCGGCTGGATCACTTTGCTTACGATCCAGGCGTGGTTGCCGACCTGCCGGACGCGGGTGAAGCCGTTTTGCTCGAAAAGTTCGACTGTCGCGCTGAACAGGAAACGGCCCTGCGCCTGGCGGCCGGCGGTCATCTCGGAAATCGCCTCGACAAGGCCGCCGCCAAGATGGGCGATCTGGTCGAGCGCGCCTTCCAGCGCCGCACGCGATGCCCTGACCGCGGTGCTTCTTGCCGGCGAAGAAGCAGGTGGTCCGCCAGTGTGGAGGTGGCGGAGTGGCCTTCTCGCCTGTGCTTGATGCCGGGAAGTTCTCCGGGGCTGGCGTACTGGCACCAGCCCTGCGCGGAGCCGTCCTCGTCGCTGGCAAGCGCGGCATGCGCGCGGCGTTTTGGGGCCCGGCGCTGTTGTCCGGCACGCTTGCGCGCCGCGTCCGTCCGGGACACCTCGGGGTGGTAACCCATGTATCAGCAGCCGCCGGAAACCCGGTTGTTGCGCTCGGCGAGCGCGGCCCATGTGGATGCGTCGAGCGGCAGGATCGTATACCGCATTGCCCGTCGTCCTCCCACGGTAAGCGCTGCCCTGCCCGCTCAGGAATGCTCAGCCGCCTGCGCCAGCAGGCGCGCGAGCTCGGCCGGCGCGCTGATCATGGGCCAGTGACCGGAATCGATGTCGACAAACGAGACGTCCTTGCTCTTCGCCAGCTCGGGGACCTGGCCGTGGTCGATCCACTCCCTGGCCTGGGCCGGGCTGAACTCCGGGCAGATCAGGACCACCGGGACGGCATAGCGGCGCTCGTCGGCCAGCCTGATCACTCCGCGAATGACCCCTTCCGGGACCGGGATCGCAGCGGACGCGATGTCCTGCTTCGCGGCGTCGTCCAGATCGGCGGAGTCCGGCCCTTCGAACTCGCCCCAGCCCGGGAAGGGCAGCGCGCCGTCCTGGGAGGCGTCGAAGTATGCTCCGCCGTCCGGGGAGGGGAAGCCGCCGATGAGGATGAGCTTGCTGATCTTGCCGGGGCGGGCGTCGGCGGCGAGCCACGCCAGGCTGCAGGCAGCAGAATGCCCGACCACCATGGGTGTCCCGGCCGCCGCATCGACGGCCGCGACCACCGCGGCCCTTTGATCGGCGAGCGTCGCGGTCGTATTGCCGTCGCCCTGGCCTGGCAGGGTGACCGGCACGGCGCGGTGGCCGCGGGCCTCGAGCTGGGTGGCGACCTCGTCCCAGACCGACGCGTCGAGCCACAGGCCGGCGATCAGCACGATGTCCATCTCAGTTCTCCTTCCCGCCGCGGCGCGGTCGCACCTGACGTGCTCGAGCGGATTCTCCCAGCCCCGACGATAGACGGGATTCCGGACAATCGGGTGCCTGATTAGCCTGCTGTCGTGAAAGCCGACCTCAGCCCACCGGGCGGGCACTTCGGGTCCTTGAGCTGCTGCAGGCCCAGCCTCGCATCACCGGCGCCAGCTCGCGGCGCAGCTGGACGTGACCGAACGGGCCGCGCGCCGTTACGTCGCGATCCTGCGCGAGGCCGGCATCCGTGGAATCGACCCGGGGACCCGACAGCGGCTACCGGGCCGGCCGGGGCATCCGGCTGCCACCGCTGGTGTTCACCGCCGCCGAAGCGCTCGGCCTGGTCATGGCCGTGCTCGACGGCAGCCACGCAGCCGCGGACGCCGACGATCCGGTCGGCGCCGCCCTGGGCAAGATCATCCGGGCGCCGCCAGAAACGCCGACCGACCCGCCGCCACCATGCGCCAACACGCCTCCGCCTCACCCGGCCGCGGGCCGCACGCCCGGACGCCGAGACCACGAGCGCCCCTGTCGCCGCCGTCGCAGCCCAGCGCCAGGTGCGCATCGGCTACCGCAGCGAGTCCGGCATGGCCGCTGGTATCTGCTGCGCCCACTCGTATCGCGCCGGCGCGGTCCGCGCCTACCGCATTGACCGGATCCAGTCGGTCACCGGAGGCGGCGAGCAGTTCGGTGCACCGGGGCGGTGCTGATGGCGGCGTCGCCAGGCCGACCAGTGCAGCCGGTGCGCCTGGTCTCGCCGGGGCGGCGGGATGACGACATCACGCAGGAGCCGCAGCAACTCCGGGACGGTGACCGGGATCAGGCCGGCGTCCAGGTCTGAGCTGGCCTCTTGGTCGCGTTGCAGGGCGACGGCTTGGTCGCGTTGCAGGGCGACGGCGACCGCGAGGTAGAGGTAGGCGAGCAGGCAGACCGCGGTCCAGCGGTGCCAGGACCTCCAGCGGATGACCTGCCCGGCGTCTAGGCCGACGGCCTGCTTGCTGAGCTGGTGATCTTCTTCAACCCGCCACCTGGCCGATGCGACGGCGATCAGCCGGGACAGCGGGACCGGCCCGGGTGTCCAGCACCGGTAGAACGACAGCTGGCCGGTGTAGCGGTGCCGCCGGGCCAGCAGCACGCTGTGCCCGCCGGCGTGCCCGCCGGGAGTGTCGTCGCTGGTCGCCTCGAGCATCGCCCAGTCATAGTGCCGGGTGCCCTTGGTCCCTGACCCGGTGCGCATCCGATGCCAGGCGCGGGCGGGGATCAGGGCGGCAGCAGCGGCGGCGGTCACGGTGCGGCCTGAGCCCGTGGTGACAGTGTGGTTGGCGCGGACCGCCAGCACATAGCCCATCCCGCGCTGCCGGATGCTGCAGCGCAGCTGACGCCCGCCGTACACTTCATCGCCGGCCACGAAGGCGGCGCGGATCCCCAGGCGGCGCGCGCGGTCCAGCAGGGCGCCGGCCAGCTGGGGCTTGGTGGCGAACATCACCTCCTCCGGGACGCCGCCCAGCTCGCGGTGCTCCTCATCAGCGGCGCAGCCTTCTGGCAGGTACAGCGCCCGGCCGATCAGCGCATGCCCGCGGCCGGTCGCATAGGTCAAGGTCACCGCCACCTGGCACAGCGCGATACCGCCCACGGTGCCGCTGTACTGCCGCGCCGCACCGACCGCACTGCCAGAGGACTTTTCATCGGCCGTCTCGTCCACGATCAGCACTGCGTCCCCGTCATCGAGGTGACTGGCCGCCCATGCCGCAGCGATGTCCAGGACCTGCTGATCGTCCCAGACCGCGCGGGACAGCAGGTGCTGCAGCCGATGCGGCCCGCAATGCCCCGCCACCTCCGCGATCGTCCAGCAGTTGTGATCTTCCAGCTCCATCAGCAGCCCGCGCACCATCTGGCCGCAGGACTGCCTGGTTTCCCGCCGGGGAAAGCACCCGGCCACCCGTCCCAGCAGGTCCGCCAGCAGCGCGGACCGGGCATCATCGGCTACCGTGGCAGCAGCGGCTGCCGCGTCTCGATTGTGTCTCACAACCCATCATGATCGCGGCAGCCGCACCTACACGGTCACCCATCTGACCTGCGCCAACAACCCCACGGTCACGAACTACTGCTGCCGTAGCAGACCAGAAGATCGTGCGCTCTGAGATTACGGCGGGCAATGTCCGGGACACCGGCTATCCCGTCTGCACGCCCCCTGCGCAGGCCCGGAAGGCGGACACGTTGCCTAACGCTGCGTGATCGCCTTCGACCCGATCGGGGAGCACCTTCCCGCCTTACCTGCATCGTTATGCACGGCAGGGACGGCTCGGAGCGAGACATGCGAAAGCACGCAGATCTGGTACTTCTGCCTGGAGTAAGCGACGCTGCTCGAGCCGGCTGGAAGATGGCAGGCCAGCACGGACAGCACGGTCTACCGGGCCTCAACGTCGTGTCGCTCGGCTGATATGTCCCGGCCACGGCTGGCGGCATTGGTGCGCATCAGCAACTACGGGCTGGTGTGGCCGCTCGCGTCGGCTGCGGCGGTCGCGGCCTGGTGGTTCAGGGTGCCGTGCAGGAACACGGTGGTGATGAGCGCGGCGGCTTTCTCGACGCCGGCCTGGTGGTCGGCGGCCATGCGGCCTGCGGCCCGGAGCAGGTAGCCGAGCAGGTAGCCGAGTTCGCCGGCGGTGAGGTCGCTGCGGAGGGTCTGGTCGTCGATGCCGCGGCGCAGCACCGCCTGGATCATGGTCCCGATCTGCTGTTCGACTGCGCCGCCGGGGTCGGCCGAGTCGGCGACCGGGGAGGCGTCTATGGGGCATCGATAAGCGTACGGACCAGTCGTGGTTCGACGATGGCCCGATCAGCCGGATCAGTCCGCTGTGTGCGCGAGTAGCTCGTCCGCGACGACTGGGACGGCGTGGGCCGGGAGCCGGTGCCCGACGCGATCGAGCCGGACGAGACGAGCGTCTGGGATCTCGGCGGCGAGCGCCTCGCCGTTGCCGATCGGGTAGAACGGGTCGTCCTCGCCGTGCAGCACGAGCGTCGGCGCGATGATCTCGCCGAGCCGTTCGCGCCAGCGCGGGCCGTGGTCGGCGAAGGCGATGTTGGTCATCGCGCACCGGACGTCGGTGGTCCGGGCGACCTCGGCCTCGGCCTGAGCCCGGGCGGAGGCCTCGTCAAACGCGCCCGCCCCGGCGAGCGTCCTGGCCTGCAGCACGAGGCGGTCGACCACGGCTCGCTCGTCTGACCAGTCCGGGTCGGGGGTGTTCATGATCACCTCCATGAGCGCGTCGTCGTGCCCGGGGAGGTCGTCGTCGACCGGCCCGGCCGCGTTCGGCCGGCTGGCGATGAGCGTGAGCGTCGCGACCCGCTCGGGGTGGCCGAGGGCGAGCAGCTGGGCAATCCAGCCGCCGGTCGACATCCCTACGACGTGCGCGCGCCTGGTCGCGGTCGCGTCGAGCACGCCGACTGCATCCTCGACGAGGTCGGCGAGGGAGTAGCCGGGCTCGCCCGGCGGGTACGACTCCGAGCGGCCGGTGTCACGGACGTCGTAACGGATCACCCGCCGTCGGCCGGCCACCAGCCGCTTGCACAGCTCGCTGGGCCAGCTCAACATTGACGACCCGACCAGCAGCACAGTCGGGCCGTCGACGCCGCCTTGCACCTCCACGCAGCTCGCCGCTCCATTAATCATCAACATGCGCTCATTCCCCGGCACGAGGCTCTCCTTTCCGCGGTATGCCGCCCAGGACCAGCATGAACTGGATCAGGCCCAGCACCGCCAGCGCCCGCCACCGCCGCGGGTCGGGCCGGGTCAACTCAGGCGCCGAGGCCTTCGTGCGGGATGTCACATTGCTCACCGGAAAGTCCCTCCTGATTTTGTATTCGCCCTCGCCAGGACAGACTGCCGCGAGACGCAAACTTCATTGGTGGCGTGCCCATGGCCGGGCGCGCAGTCGGCTCTTGGGCCAGCCGACACGGGCGCCTTCGGCGCAGGGTCAGGGTGGCGGATGGGCGCCATCACAAGCTCCCCTGCGCGGGCGCGGGGCGGCGAACCCAGCGGGCGAAGGCGGCTAGGAGCCCGGGCGTGCGACGTGTGGCGTATCGCCGGCGGGCGGCGCGGGCCAGCGCATCACGCCGGGCCTGATCATGCAGGTCGGCGAGCCGGGCCCGACTCAGTGCCAGGGCGGTGGTGTAGTGCATCATCGCCGCTCCTCTCAATCGTTGCTTGCCATCCTCACGCAGAAGCTTGAAAAAAACAAGTCTCAATTTGAAATTTGCCATGACTGCCGCTAGACTGCTGGCATGCGCTCGTACGGGCAGCTGTGCGCGCTGGCCAAGGCACTGGACGTGATCGGCGACCGGTGGTCGCTGCTGATCGTCCGCGAGCTCCTGCCCGGCAGGCCCTGCCGCTACACCGACCTGCAGCACGGGCTGCCAGGCATCGCCACCAACATGCTGGCCGAGCGGCTCCGCCAGCTTGAGCAGGCCGACATCATCACCGGGGAATATGCCCCGCCGCCGGTGGCGACCACGGTGTTCACCCTGACCGAGCGCGGCCGGGAACTGCTACCCGTCATCCGCGAACTCGGCCGCTGGGGCGCTCCCCTGCTCGCCGACGCCAGCGACGACGACGTCTTCCGCAGCGGGTGGATGGCGCTGCAGTTCGACCTGTTCTACTACGACTCCGAGCCGGACCAGCCCCCCGTCACCATCCAGATCCACACCGCCGACGAGCCAATGGTCATCACCACCGGCGCCGGCAAAATTCATGCCCGCCCGGGGACCGCCAGCCACCCCGACGCAACCCTGACCGGGCCGCCCATGGTGGTCATCGGCACCCTCAGCGGCCGACTCACCCTCGACCAAGCCCGCCAGCAGGGCCTGCACCTCGAAGGAGAACCAGCAGTCCTCACCCGGATCAGGCCCTCCGCTGCGCCCATCCCCGCACGACCCTAACCCCGTCGCGGGAGAACGCAACGCGATGCTGTCAATCAGCGGCGTTTAACGCCGCAACCGTCAGCGCCGAGCACTCCGCCTCATGCCGGCCGCCCTAATGACCAGACCCTCGCGATCCAGCGCCGCCCAGCAGCGCCCGCCGCGAACTCAGTCCCACCCTCCATGAATCACCGGCCCCGCCTTGGCTGGCAGGCGACCAGCAGGAATGCGCCATAGCGAACGATCTGCGTGCAGCCATCCGCACGCCTGGAATGGCTGTCACCCACTCCAGATTCGCGATCTGATTTCCTACCAGAACGATAGAAAATACTCCACGGCGGGCTCCCGTGAAGCAGCGGAGATCGCGAGTGAGTATTCCAATGCATGGATAGATATGCGCCACGAGAACGCCCTCAATTCGGCATGAGCGGGGGGGATACCTCGGGCGTGTTGAGCGAAGGGCCGGTACTCGCCGGGTTCGACCCGGACGTGGTTGACCCGACTGGGGAATGGCAGGGCCGGTCCGGCTGGTCCCGCAACAGGGATGACGCGATCCGGTTCCTGAGCCGCGGGGAAGCGGAAGCGTGCTACGACGCGACACCCGCCGACGCCCCGCTCCGCCCGGACAGAACCTCGACCCGGCCATCGTCCGTGTGCCGGGTCGCCTTCGAGTACGAGCCGCCCGGCCCGTCCCCGGCCGCGCAGAACCCCGAGCATCAGAGCCTCCTGGAACAAGTCGACCTGGACGGGGCTATCTGACCCTTCCCGGCGATGCCCCGCCACGCAGACGGGGCACAGTCCCCCGGCCGCCAGGCTGGTCGCAGCTCCCGGTCACGCCCGTGCAACCTGCGTGCAGTCCGGGCCACTTAAAAGCGTCATAAATCGATATTCGTCCTGGCCATCGCGGTCGGGTGCTCACTGCGGCGGGTAAGGTGCCACGGGCGGCATCGGACGGGGTGATGTTCTTGGGCGAGCTCGGCCGCGGCGGGCGGCTGCAGCCGGTGCGCGAGGTGCTGCCCGCGATGGCTGCGCAGCCCGCCAACGCGGCGCAGGCACCCGCTGTGACCAGTGACGGTGATGCCGCGGATGGCGCAGGCGCTGTTCTGGGGTGTGCTGATGCGGCTGGCTCGCTGATAGTACGGGCAACCGTCCGGCTCCTGCTTACTGCACGATCAGCCCCGTGTTCCCGGCTGGCCAGAGTATTGACCCTTGCGCTTGACCGTGCTTAGCGTGGGGGTACCGAAGCCGGGCCCGTGGGCGTATCCGGCGCGGCGCGCCCGGCACTGGAGCAAGTACGAAGGAGATGCACGATGTCAGGAAACCGGGCTGTTGCCTACATAGCGCCGGGCAGGGTGGAGATCCAGACGATCGATTACCCCAAGCTGGAACTGCAGGACGGACCGGGAGTCAACCCGGCAAACGTGGGCAGGATATGCCGGCACGGGGTGATCCTCAAGACTGTCTCCACCAACATCTGCGGCAGCGACCAGCACATGGTGCGCGGCCGCACCACCGCCCCCGCGGGCCTCGTCCTCGGCCACGAGATCACCGGCGAGGTCATCGAGGCCGGGCCCGACGTCGAGTTCATCAAGGTGGGCGACGTGGCCAGCGTCCCGTTCAACATCGCCTGCGGGCGGTGCCGGAACTGCAAGGAACGCAAGACCGGCGTCTGCCTGAACGTCAACCCGGACCGGCCCGGGTCGGCCTACGGCTACGTGGACATGGGGGGCTGGGTCGGCGGCCAGGCCGAGTACGTCATGGTCCCCTACGCGGACTTCAACCTGCTGAAGTTCCCAGACAAAGACCAGGCCATGGCCAAGATCCGCGACCTGACGATGCTCTCGGATATCTTCCCCACCGGCTACCACGGCGCCTACACGGCCGGGGTCACCACCGGCTCGACGGTATACGTGGCTGGCGCAGGCCCGGTGGGCCTGGCCTGTGCCCACTCGGCGCAGCTGCTCGGCGCGGCCGTCGTCATCGTGGGTGACATGAACCCCGACCGGCTGGCCCAGGCGCGCAGCTTCGGTTGCCAGACCGTCGACCTGAGCCAGGATGCCTCCCTCGGCGACCAGATCGCGGAGGTGCTCGGTGAGCCCGAGGTCGACGCCGCCGTCGACTGCGTCGGCTTCGAGGCCCGTGGCCACGGCGCCGGCGCCGGCGAGGCCCCCGCCACCGTGCTAAACGACATCATGACCGTGGCAAGCGCGGGCGCTGCCCTCGGCATCCCCGGGCTGTATGTGACCGGTGACCCGGGCGGCATCGATGAGGATGCCAAGATCGGGTCACTGCGGGTCCGGCTCGGCCTGGGCTGGGCGAAGTCCCACCGCTTCACCACCGGCCAGTGCCCGGTGATGAGCTACAACCGCCAGCTCATGATGGCGATCCTGCACGACAAGGCGCACATCGCCGATGCGGTGAACGCCACCGTGATCCCGCTCGACCAGGCACCCCAGGGATACCAGGATTTCGACCGCGGGGCCGCCCGCAAGTTCGTGATCGATCCGCATCACGTGATAGCAGTCTGAACGCAGACAGCGCAGCAGGCGGGCCGGGCACCGTCTAACGAAGCGGCCCGGCGCTGTTTGACGAGGCAGCCGCCCGGCAACATCCGGGCGGCTGCCTCGCGCCCGGTGCAGGAGCCTGCGCCCAAGGCAGCCTCAGGAGCCTCTTGATCGCGGCGCCGTCCATCACGACCCGGGCACGGAACGGGGCGAGCCAGCGGGCACGGACCGGGACAGCCGTCACCCTGCCAGACCCGTCCCGTACCGGCGCCTCCACCGCCGCGGGCGTGCCGCCGGAGGCCACCTGTCAGACGGTCATCCGCACCGCCGATCCGTACTGGATGCCAGTCGCCCAGATAGAACTCGCGCTCATACGCTGGCACCACGACGAAACCGACCAGGCCCGGGAGCTACTACGCTACGCAACCAAATCGAGCTCACCGAACGTGACAGCGGCCGCGTACGGCGCCTTGGGTGATTTGTTCGCAATCCTCGGAAACACGACCGAGAGCCGTACAGCTTACCAGGCAGCGATAAACACTGGAGATCTCGAAGCTGGCCCTATTGCCACTGAACGCCTTGACCATCTGGGGGTCATAGAGGAGTCGGGCAACGACCTCGCGGCGACACCAATAGGGCGAGATGCCGCGGCGGCAAGCGCACGTGCACGCCGAACGTGGCTTGACATGTGGTAGCTGAAGTTCCGGCAATGATCAGCTGGCTCACATCCCTGCGAGACAGGCCAGGCAGTCGCTTCACGAGCCTGAGCGTGACAGCCATGGCTCGAGGACAGCAGTCAGCAGGATGAGCGGAAAGTCGCAGGAAGCTGCAGATCAATCGCCTGTTTTGTAGACCGATCTGTAAACCGGACGCTGCGAGCCAGCCTGAGGCGAGGGAGTCATAACCGAGGGAGCCAGACAGGATCCGTCCTGTCAGCCGAGGACGCCGCACCCGCGAGACAGCCCGCAACGGCTGAGACGCGCGTCGTATGTCTTATAACCCAGCGATGTGTGGGATTCTATGACTCGTCCCCCCGGGCGCTAACCGCCAGGTGCGGAGTGCGCCAGACGGCGCCTGCCGCTGGCCTGTCCACTGCACTGCACCGCACCCGTGCAGTTCCGCACAATCGCCGTGCAGTCTGGCGGTAAGTGCGTCATATTTTAATATCCGCCTGTCAGAATGGCTTTGGGTGCTCGATCATGCCCGATAGCGCCAGGTCGTGATTTTGACTGACGTTCTCGCAGTTGAAGACCGTCAGGGAATGGCCGTGTAAGAGCGAAGGCTTCCCGGGAAGGGGCCTTCGGAAGGCCCGGAACTTGGCCTGGATCTGATGCACCGCCGGATGGGGCCGCACATGAAATCAAGCTCCTGCACGCAGGCGCCGACGGGGGCGCGGAGTTGGGCGGCTCATTCGTTGAGACGGTCGATTCGCTCTTGCATGAGCTGTAGCTCCTGCTGCCACTGCGTGTTGGCCGGTCCGCCGCCGCCAGCCTGGTGCGGATTTCCAGCGCTGCCTGCTGGCTGATTTCGGACCAGGCCGTCGGGTGGCCGTCGGGTGGTGACGCCTCCGTGCCCGCCCCGCACGATCAGTGCCGTCCCAGTCGCGGCCGCTGCCATGACGGCGGACAACACCAGACACGCATGGACCTCCCTGCAGCCGGGCCGATCTAAGAACGTCATATCTCCATATTCGCCCTGGCGGTCACCGTCCCATTTCTGGGACGACTGCCGAACGGCGGCATCCCCTTTCGCTGCCTGGCCCGCCCAACTCGACGCTGTCCCGGCCCTCCCAGGTCAGCGGGCAGAATGTGGATCTGCCGTCCAGGCCAGCCCGGCCTGGAACGTCGATCACCAGGCCACGCCCTGGGATTTGCACGTCACAAGCGGCCGACCGGGACGACGATATCCCCCATCGTTTCGGTCAGGGCCAGGCTGTGCTGACGAGCGGTCATCGCGGCGGCGATGGCGTTTCGTTGGTCCTGGTTCGTGCGCGCGGGCACATCCGCCAGGCCGAGGGCCGCCGGTGCCTGCCGGGTCCAGGCCGCCCGGGTCCGCTGGCCTCGCTCGCCATGCCAGCGGGTCCACGAGGCAGTCGGGAAGACCTCGATGACCTCGGCGCCCTGGGCAGCGAGCGCGTCGAACAGGGCAAGTCCCTCAAGAATCCAGGCGTAGTACGCATTTGCGTGAACGCGTCGTGCGTCGGGTGTCCAGCGGATGCCGCAGATTGACCTGGCGAGCTGGAGCTCGCCGTCGCGGGTAGTCTGCCCGTCGGGCGCGCACGAGCGAGGGCTGTCGATCGCTACGACTGCCGGCCGATTCTCAATGACGATCTCGACGACCTGCTGGCACGTCCGGTGGCTCCTGATCGCCAGAATCCGGCGATCATCGATGACCGCAACGTCGAAGCCCTTCCGCTTCCCGCCTACATCGACGCCGACCCACACAGCCATGTGCCAAAGCATGCCCCACCCTCAGCGGGCGTCCGCACTCTGGCTCAGCGCCGAGGCTCTGACAGGCTTAGATTGCCCTCATCACGGCCGGGGCAGCCTAAAGGCGTCATATCGCCACATATTCGCCCTGACGACCGCTGCCCCATCTCTGGGACGACTGCCGGACCTCGCCTGCCACGTCCAACCTCCGATGCGCCACGCCAACCCGGGCCCCGCGGAGGTAAGCCACCACCGCCCGCGCGCTCGAACGGTGGCTGCAGTGACGCCCTAGCGCCGGATGGTCACGCACAGATGCCAGGGGAAGTCGGGTGCCGTTGGACTTGCAGGGACGAGGTCCGTTCCGAGGCAGAACGGCGCTGTACCCGCTGGTGTCACGATGGCGCGCACGTTCCCCTTCGAATCGGTCGTAGACGCGACCGTAGCGGCGCCCGCCGGCGTCACTTGCAGCGTGCTCCAGGTTCCGTATCCGTCGTCCGGGAGGGTTAGCCGAAGCCGTGCGCCAGCCCTGACGCAGACGGTCCAGTCACCTTGACCCAGGTATTTGATGGCAACTGCGCCCGATGGGCAGCCATTCATTATCGGCACCGCACCACTCGGCTCGGGCGTTAGCGAACCAGTCATCCGCGTCGGGGTAACAGTCGGGCCCGGACTTGCCGACAGACCCGAGACAGAGCCCGCGTCGCAGGACACCGCCGCGACCGACAGCAGCACGCACACGACCGCGCGCCGCGCGCGGCTCAGCTCATCATCGATCACGCCCTCAGCCTGGATCGCAGCACCCTGAGCCGCAACCCGCCGCCGCGCTGACGGTCAACAGGACACGCTCGCGAAGCAGCTCGGCGTGGTGGGCGCGTCTCTAGGCGGGCGGATCATGACCGTGATGTCGCTCTACGCCGAGCAGCTGGAGGAGCTCACGTAAGCTTTCACCCCAGGCAGCTGGGCCGCGTTTCGGGGAGCCACCCAGGAGGGACGGCCTCGGCATCACCCAGCGCGTCGAAGACCGCAACGAGACGATCCTGGACGATGTGCCCACTCTACGAATTAGAAGGTCATGACCTGGGCACGGTCAGCTTTCAGCGCTTTCTGCAGCTCGCTGTGAGTTCGTCGGTCGTGTGGCCTCCACAGTGCGCTTCACGACTTTGGCGGCCTTGGTGAGCGCTTTGTCGAGTCCTTTCTCGATGGTCGGCTCGCCGACCGCGATGAGCCCTGCCTGGTTGGCGGTGAGCTGCTCAGCGGTGCCCGCCATGCAGACGGGTACGGTCCCCGGCCACCAGGCTGGTCGCAACTCCCGTGCACCCTCCGTGCAGCCCCGCTAAAAGCGTCATAAATCAATACTCGCCCTGTCAGATTGACTCTGGGTGCTTGATCATGCCCGATAGTGCCCGGTCGTGACTTCGACTGACGTTTTCGCAGGTAAAGACCTTGAGGGAATGGTTGTGTAAGGTCGGCGGCTTCCCGAGAAGGGGCCTTCGGAAGGCCCCGGATCTTGGCCTCGATCTGATGCACTGCCGAATCGGGCCGTACATGAAATCAAGTCGGCTCATATGTAACGCAGACCCGGTGCAGCGCACAGCCGCCTTCCCGTGGCCGACCCTTGGTGTCGGCAAGCTGACACAAGCACTGTCGGATGGGTGACTGACAGCCCGCCCCGCGATCAGCGAAGCTGACGGCAGTTCTCAACGAGGCTCGGCCAGTTCCGCAACCTAGCCTAGCCAAGCAGCTACTGGAGGTAGCCATGGGCACTCTCGTCGGTATCGTGCTCTTCATAGGGTTCACGTGGGGCTTCTTCTGGCTCGTAGCCAAGCTGCAGAAGAAAGTCGCAGAGATTAACAAGCGACTTCCGGGCTGGCACTGGGAAGCAAGCGGGGGCAACAAACAGGTCGCTGAGATGGGGGAAAAGGCGGCAGAACTTGCGGAAGCAATAAAGCTTACCCAGCAGCTTCAGGGGCCTCACTAACCGAGTATGCCGCAAGGGAATGCTCTGGCCATTAGGCCTCAGCCACGGGCAGACGACGATCAGCTGCCGCATCTTGCGGCTCGTGTGGGCGGGCAGGTTGTCCCAGACCAGAACGATCGCCCTGCCGAGCTCGTGATGGGCGCCGTCCAGCAGGCGGGCGTAATCGGTCTCGGTGAACCCTTTGCGGCAGTGCTTGCCGTGCCCGCGGTCCAGGTGGGTGCGGTAGAGCAGGCGGGCCAGTCCTCGCCGCCAGGCTGGTCGCAGCTCCCGTGCAACCTCCGTGCAACCGGGACCGCTTAAAGCGTCATATTTCTATATTCGCCCTATCAGATTGGCTCCGGTGCTTGATCAAAGGTTGCCTGGTCAAGGTACACGCCAAGCCACCCTTGACACCGCCCCTCCAGCGAATGGATCGGCAGCAGTCAGTCCGATGGGGGAGATGCGGCGGGCAAGGACCGCAGCCGGACTGGAAAGTGCCGAGCGCAGCCCCGGCTACGACTGAAGGACGAGGCCGCCAGCCTACTACGTAATGGACTTCCGCCACTCCACGGCTTCGGCCAGGATTCCTGCCCCCTCTGCGACGTCGAGGACCGGGTAGACCGTGTACTCAAGGAACGGGACGAACTTAGCGATATCCCGCGCGGCGCTGGCAGGGTCGTCGCCTTCGGTGACCGCGAAGCCCCCCTCCCCGTCGACCCGGAGGACGAACTGGTGAAACGTGACCTCGCTGGACGGGGTCCACTTGCTGTACAACTCAAGGACCCGGGCGGTGCCCGCCTCGTTCTCGGCCGCTGATCCGCCAAGTCGCGGCTTCCAGGCAATGACATACTTCATGATGGCCTCCTTCGCCAAGGACTCCCCCGTGGCCGACAAGCGGCATTGTCGCGGCGCACGCTGAAGTTGTCAACAGCCTGGGACGCCCGAAAAGCGGCGGCTGGCCCATGCCAGCGGGAGGTGCATGCGCATGCGCCCCAGAATCGCCGTGCAGTCTGACCCTCAGTAGTGCGTCATATATCGATATTCGCCCTGGCGATATGCGCTGACCATCTTTGGGCCAGCACCAAAACTCAGCCTTGAGCCTTTCGATCTCGGCTACCCGCTTGAGCAGCTGCTCATATGCTGGCCGCGTACCCAGATGCGGGCACCGCTGGGTGGGTGGCTGGCATCACCGTCCGTTCGGAAAAAGAATCTAAATTATCCCGAACGGGCAGTGGTGCAACTGCCGCGGCAAGGTCACGTTCGGCCGGGGCTGGGCTTTCCCTGCGGGTGCGGCCCGGCCGCTGCGCGCGGCTGCTGGGCAATGGGGGAGCGGGTTACGGACCGCAAGGACTACATCGGGTTGGACTCCCGACCCCGGCCCGCAGCGCAGACTGACAGCGTCCGTCGTCGTGGTGGATTGTTGCCGGAAGGCGCCGAGTCGGTGATGGGCTCCTGGGTACCTCGCTGCGCTAAGCGGATGTCCTGTTCGACCAGGAACGACGACAGGGCGGCCTCCATCCTGCTCAGGTTGGCCGCGCTCATCTGGGTGCGGATCAGAGCCTGGGTGGCGAGGAAGAACTTCAGGCTTGCCACGCAAATGTCTGCCTGAGCGGGCGCGAGCGTGCAGGCGATCATCTGGGCTGCAGCGGCGTCTGGACCGGCCCAGGCCGTGTACAGCGCGATGGTCGGGTCGGTGCCATCGCCCGAGCCCTGGATGTTGGGGTCCTTCACCTGGGCCGGAACGAGTATGGCAGCCGCGTACAGGCTCGCCGTATTGGTCGGGATCTGCCCGATCACGTCGGCCTGGGGATGAGTACAAATAAAGACGTGGCCTTCGTCTGCGGCGCGAACGGCGGGAATGTACGGGCACGCCAGATCGATGCCCGCCGACGCCCCACCGGGCCTGATGATCATCGTCACGCCCTCGGACCGATCTGAGACCGAGGTCGCCGTCATGATCATGCCGTCGTCGGCGCTGCCCCATGCTCCCTGGCAGGTGGCGGAGTCCGGGCCCAGCAGGTACGAGGCCGGGCCGAACTCGGTCCCGAAGATCTGCGCGTTCGGCGGCGGCGCCAGAGATGCCGGAAGACTCAGCGTTGCCGGTGCCGCCTGCGGTGAGTACGGCGTCCCGATGTAATCGGCGGCTGGCACGGGGCACGAGGCGACCTTGACCTGGACCGGGGCCGGAGCACTGGATGTGGCGGACGGAGCCCGGGAGGTTGCCGATGCCGCAGGCACCCCAGTTGCCGCACCGACTGGAGGCGGGGGCGCCGACGTTGACGAAGGAGACGTCAACCGGCCACATCCGGCGAGGACGATGGCGAGCGCCAGGGCAAGATCCGCGATGCCGGCGGAGACAACAGCCCAGCGTGACCTGCTGCGGGATGCTGTGACCTCTTTCCACCTCATGGCGCGGCCCTTCCTCGCGGCGCCCACCCCGCACCTTAGGACGCCGCCCGGGCGCACCCGGTTGCACACGGACTGTACGGACGTCCACGCGGAACGCCGCATGCGGATGACCCTGGAACGTCGGCCCAGCGCACCCGGTACGCAGCAACCACGCTAGGTTTGGTGTCCCTTGGAACCTCCCTGCAGCCCGGGCAGCTTAAAGGCGTCATATATCTATATTCGCCCTGGCCATCGCGATCGGGGTGCTCACCGCGGCGGGCACGGTGCCGAGGGAGGCGCCGGACGGGGTGATGTTCTTCGGCGAGCTCGGCCTCGACGGGCGGCTGCGGCCGGTGCGCGGCGTGCTGCCCGCCGTGGCGGCCGCGGCGGAGAAAGGGTTCGGCAGGGTCATGGTGGCCGAGCAGAACGCGGCCGAGGCCGCCCTGGTGCCCGGCATGCGCGTGATCGCCGTCGCCAGCCTGAGGGCCGCGGCCGACTGGCTGCAGGGCACACCGGGCCTGCGCGGCGACCCGCCTGCGGTCGAGTTCGAAGGCGGCCGGGATCTCGACACAAGCAGGGCGGCAGACGGTAAGAGCTTCGGCACCGGCTCAGTCTCCGGCGGCCAGGATGGCCCAGGCGGCCGGACACGCCAGGCAAACGATGCAGACGCGGTGGGCGCGCCCGATCTCGCTGAGATGCTAGGTCAGTCGATGGCGCGGCGGGCCGCCGAGGTCTGCGCGGCGGGCGGGCATCATCTGTCTCTGCTCGGGCCACCAGGGGCGGGCAAGACGATGCTAGCGGAGCGGATTCCCACCATCTTGCCGCGCCTGGACAGTGCGGCGGCCCTAGAAGTCACGGCCATTCACTCAGTGGCCGGAACCCTTCCCCCGCAGGTCCCGCTGCTAACCGTTCCGCCGTTTGTGGCCCCGCACCACACTGCCACCAAGGCCGCAATTGTAGGCGGCGGCAGCGGCATCATCGTCCCAGGCTCCGCGTCACTAGCCCACCGAGGCGTCCTGTTCCTGGTGGAAGCACCGGAGTTCGCTAAGGACGTGCTCGACGCGCTGCGACAACCACTTGAGGCAGGCGAAGTCGTGGTGGCGAGATTGGGAGTCATCACACGGTTTCCGGCCTAGTTCACCTTGGTCCTGGCGGCTAATCCTTGCCCGTGCGCGAAGGTCGCCGGGTCCATTGGCGGATGCAGCTGCAGCCCGGCAACCCGTCGCCGCTACCTTGGACGGATCTCTGGCCCGCTCCTGGACCGGGTCGACGTGAAGATCGAACTCGAGCCAGTAGGCCGCACGGAGCTGCTAAACGACAGAAATTTCGCCGAGTCCAGCCGCATCGTCGCGCTGCGGGTTACCCAGGCCAGGGAACGCGCCGCCTACCGCCTCCGCGATACCCCGTGGCATCTGAACGCAGAGGTCCCGGGGTCAGAGTTGCGCCGGACCTGGCCACCAGCCCCGGGTGCCCTGGCCGTACTCGAACGCTCACTGGAGCGCGGCATGATCAGCGCCCGCGGCGTGGTCAAGGTCATGCGCGTCGCCTGGACCATCGCCGATCTGGCCGGCCAGCCGCGTCCGGCCAAAGATGAGCGCCACGCCGCGCTCGGCCTGTGGCTCGGGGTGCGGCGATGAGCCCTGAGGTGGTGCGGCTCGATGAGCGGAAGCTGGCCCGGGCCGCGCTCACCTACCTGGCCGAGCCGGCGGATCCCGCGCTTGGCGCCCTGCTGGGGATCTGCGAGCCCGCTGAGGTGCTGGCCGCGATCAAGGCGGGCATGCTGCCGGGAACAGGGCCCGGATGCGGCGACAGCCCGGCCAGCCGGCGGGCGCTGGAAGCCGCGCTCGGTCGCTGGCGGGCCCGGCTTGGATGGCTTCCGGCCGACGCGGACCTCGCGGGGGCCTGCCGCGACGGCATCAGGCTGGTCTGCCCAGGGGATCCGGAATGGCCGGGCAGGCTGGATGAGCTGGGCCCGGCCCGGCCGTACGCGCTGTGGCTGCGCGGTCGGGCTGACCTGGGGCTGGCCTGCCTGCGCTCGGTGTCGGTGGTGGGGTCACGGGCCGCCAGCGGGTACGGCCAGCACGTCGCCGGTGAGCTCGCCGCCGACCTCGGCGACCGAGGCTGGGCGATCGTCTCAGGCGGGGCTTACGGCATCGACGCCGCCGCGCACCGCGGCGCGCTGGCCACCGGGGCCATCACCGTCGCGATCCTGGCCTGCGGCGTCGATCACCCGTACCCGGCGGGGCATGCAGAGCTGTTCGAACAGATCGCGGCGCGCGGCCTGGTGGCCAGCGAATGGCCGCCGGGCCGCCATCCCGCCCGGATCCGGTTCCTGGTCCGGAACCGGACTATCGCCGCGCTGACCTGCGGCACCGTGATCGTGGAGGCGGGCGAGCGTAGCGGGGCGCTGAACACCGCGCGGCACGCGGCCCAGCTGGGCAGGCCGCTGATGGCCGTTCCCGGCCCGGTGACCTCCGCGCAGTCGGCCGGGTGCCACCGAATCATCAGGGACTGGGGCGCCACCTGTGTCACCCGCGCGGGCGACGTCATCGAGATGCTCCTGCCGCTGGGCGCACCCGAGACGCTGGCGCTAGCCGACCGCCCGGCGCCGGGCCCACTGCGGCGTGCGGGCCCGGCGCTCTCACGCGACGAGCTCGACGCGGACAGCGCCCGGGTGCTCGACGCGCTGCCCGCGCGCGGCGGTGCCGGGACCTCGACAATCGCGGCCGAGGCGGGAGTGGATCTCGATACGGTGATGCGCTGCCTCGGGCTGCTGGCCGGGTGCGGGTTCATCGAGCGCTGCGATCGCGGCTGGCGCCTGCGCAGGCGGTGAGAGGATCCCGGGTGCCCGGCAGAAGCACACATACGAGCCAGAGCTGTCGCTGGCCGTGGGCTGGGGCGGCGGGCTTTACTGGCTGGCACCGACCGCCTGCTGGGGATCGTCGGCGCCGTCTACAACACATGGGTTCTCCTGGTGGAGATCGTCCGCTGACCGCGGCGGCGGACCGGGGCGCGTGCCTGGCCGGGACACGGCTCTACCCGGCCGCGACGGCGCCGGAACCCTCGGCCTCGAGGTCGAACTCGAGCTCACCGTGGCGTTCCCTGACGAACTCCTGCAGGCCGTAACGCTCGACATGATCCGGGTCGGTCAAGCTGATCGTCCGGATCCCCTGCGCGGCGAGGCGCTGGTTGATCTGGTCGAAGTGATCTCGTACCAGCTGCTTCTCGACATCGGTCGTCTTGCCCTTGTGGGGCTTGCCGGCGTGCTCCAGGATGGCGTAGTCGAGACGATCACCGCGTGAGCCGCCGTTCGCCGCTGTTCTCGGGCTGCGCCTGGCGGGCCTGGCCGCGATGAGGAGCTGCTCCATGGGATGCTCCGTGGCCAGCTTGTCGAAGGCGTCGGCTGCCATGACGATGCGCCGCGGCTCGATGTCGTCGGGCAGGTACACCTCGACCACCGCGACGCGCAGGGCGGCCTGCTCCATGAACTCGGCCTCGCCGGTCAGAGCCTCGATCTCGACCGGGCCGTCGACCAGCTCGGGGTGCTCGTGCACCACGATGCGGGCCAGTGCGTCGTCGTCCATGATGAGCTGGCCGCTCAGGTCACTGAACCGGACTGTCTTGGAACCCATGCTCGATCCTCTCCAGCGCTGGTGCGGGCGCGTTCGGTGGCCTCGTAGCGGTCGGCGGCCGCGCGGGCAGGAACGCACGGATCACCCTGCCGCAACGGCTGCGCCGTGTCAAACTTCAGTTCGATCGGCGTGTCGGGCGTGCGAAAATATTCGCGACCGCCTGTCGCCTGGGCTGTTCCGGGTTCACGGGCCGCTTCGGGTGCAGACTGGGCCCATGAGCGATGCCGGAAAGACCGCGGCGGGCGCGGGTCCGCTGCCGCCTTCGATGGCCGCGCCGCTCGCCGCCTTCGAGCGTTACCTCCGGTCCGAGCGCTCGCTGTCGCCGCATACGGTGCGGGCCTACGTCGGCGATGTCAGGTCGCTGCTCGAGCACACCGTCCGCGACGGGGTCCGGGCGCCGGACGGCCTCGGCCTGACGCAGCTGCGGAGCTGGCTGGCGAACCAGCACTCCTCGGGCGCTGCGCGCGCCACGCTGGCCAGGCGCGGCGCGGCGGCGAGGGCCTTCACCGCCTTCGCGTGCCGCGGCGGCTGGCTGGCCACCGACCCCGGTCCGCAGCTGGGGACGCTGAGGACCCGGCGGGCACTTCCGCACGTGCTGCGCCAGGACGAGATCCGGGCGGTGCTGGACGCGGCCCGAGAGCGTGCCGATGCAGCCCGCGCGGCGGCCGAGCATGCGGCCAGCGCCACGGGGGACGTGGCGGCCCAGACGGCGCCCGAAGCGGCGGCCAGGGCAGCGCCCGAAGCGGTTAAGGCAGCGCCCGAAGCGGTTCTCGAAGCGGCGCAGGCAGCGGTCGAAGCAGCGGTCGCGCTGCGCGACTCCGCGGTGCTTGAACTGCTCTACGCGACCGGGATCCGGGTCAGCGAGCTGTGCGGGCTCAGTGCGGGCAGCTTCGACCTGGGCCGCCGGACCGTCCGGGTCCTGGGCAAGGGGGACAAGGAGCGCACCGTCCCGGTGGGCATGCCCGCGCTGCGCGCGGTAACCCTCTGGCTGGCTGAGGGCCGCCCGGTGCTGGCCACCGCGGCCAGCGGACCCGCTGTGTTCCTCGGCGTGCGCGGCGGCCGCCTGGACCCACGTACGGCACGGCGGATCGTGCACCAGCGCCTGCGCGACGCAGGAACAGACCGGAACACCGGGCCGCACGGGCTGCGGCACAGCGCGGCGACCCATTTGCTCGAGGGCGGCGCCGACCTGCGCAGCGTCCAGGAGATCCTCGGCCATGCCTCCCCCGCGACCACCCAGATCTACACGCACGTCTCGATCGAGCGGCTCAAGTCCAGCTACCGCCAGGCCCACCCCCGGGCCTAGAGGGCCGGCGCGGACCTTATGCCCTTCGGTAACCCCGCAATAAGGGATCGTTAGCCTCGGCGGCGAACACTCGTAGTCAGCGAGAAGGCGGAGAAAAGTCGCCTTCCGCATCTTGTCAGTCTGAGTCGTTTCCGCGCAGCTTACGGGGATCCGGTCGCCGGGGCGGAGGGTCACCCGGGCCAGGGTTATACGGAGGCCGAGGCGGAGGGTTCAGTGGGCCGATGGCACCAGGGCGCGGGGGCGGAGGGCTCCCCGGGCCAGGGTTATAAGGATTCGGCATGGTCGTCCTTTCGACGATGTACATTGCGCCCGGATGTGCCGACGCAGGTGATAGCGCTCAGGTCCGGACCTCATAGTCAAGACGTCTTGGGTAGGGTCGAGGATGCCGGGCACGGCTTGCAGGGTGGCCTCGGTGAGTTCGGCGTGGACGGTGGCTTGCTGACCGGGCTGGTTCCACAGGACGGAGAGGTCAAAAACCTGGAACAGGCAGGCCTTGAGCCGGGGCGGCAGGCCGGGCAGGGCGTCGCCGACCAGCGGGAGCTGGTCAAGGAGCGTGGTGTCGGCGGCGGCCGGGTTGTCTTGGCTAGGGTTTTGAGCTGGGTTTCCAGCCGTTCGCGTTCGTCGTGCAGTTCAGCGAACCGGGCGCGGATGCGGGCGCGGTAGGCCTGGGTAGCGGGGATGGGCGGTGGTGACCGGCCGGGCAGACAGCTGCGACCTCCGGGGCAGGCCTGCACCGCTATGGCTCTGTTACCGCCCACCATCTGGTTAGCGTAATGGGCCCCGAGAGCTGAACACGTGACCAACGCCTAACGGGGCTCCGCCCCAGCCCGGACGAGCCGTGAGTGATCGGCTGGGGTTTGGCGGATTGGGCTCCGGCCGGCGACAGACGGTGACACGCTGTGTCCCGTTATGGGCCGCATCTAGCGGTGGCCGGCCTTGCGGCACGTGCCGGTCAAGGGCGCGGCATCACCCGATGACCCCGCCCTGGCCGCGTACTGGGCCGAACGGCGCAAGAAGGTCAAACCTCCGCTCGACGGCGGCACGGTGCGGCTGCTGACCAGGCAGGCCGGGCTGTGCCCGCTATGCGGGGAGCACCTGCTGCACGCCGACCAGCCACCCCAGTCCCCCAGCCAGTGGGAACGATGGTGGCACCAGGTCACCCGCAAGACGATAGCCCCCAGCTATCTCGTCCACGACAGGAGACCCGGCTCACCCGACGATGCCCGAACCAGCCTGATACACGCCTCCTGCTACCGCGAGCTTCGCGCTCGCATCAGCAGGCAGGATCCGGCACAGCCAGGCTGCGCGCCCTCGCGGCTTGCATGAGCCGTGTGCCGCGATGAGTGGCACGCACGGTTCTTAGGGGGGACCGGCGGGGCAACCCGCCGGTCCTACCCGGCAGACGGCAAGGCGATGCGGACCGAGACCACGATCAACAACAGCTACGACTTCGCGATCGGCCGACGGCTGACCAATCTGCCCGCCCTGCGGGAGACCGGCTTTTCCGCCAACCGGCGCCTGCTGGACGCCCAACGACTCAGCCACGACCCGATCAGCGGCACCGAAGCCTTCCACCTGGCCTGCGACCCGGTCATCCGCGATGACGGCACCCGCACCGCCGGGCTGCGCTTCACCGACCCCCGGGCCCAGGCCCTGCTGCACATCGTGCTCATCTTCCGGCTGCAACCCCGCGGATCCACCAACGCCGACCTGCGCGCCCTGCTCGCCGATTACCTCGGCCGCCCAGCCGGGACCATCACGCCCGGGCAACCCACCTGCGACCTGCGCCGCCTCAAAGACCACGGCTTCATCCGCCGCATCCCGCACAGCCACCGCTACCGTGTCACCGACACCGGACTGGCCCGGGCCATGTTCCTCGCCCGGGCCCATGACCGCCTCCTGGTCACCGGCCTGGCCGAACTCACCGCACCAGCTGGCACCAGCCCGATCCGCAACGCCTCACGCGCCTACCAGGCAGCCCTCGACGACCTGATCACGCGAGCAGGCCTGCACATCGCCGCGTGAACCATCTCTCAAGGTCATCAAATTTGACTCGATATTCCGGCTCCTCCGAATCAAGCCGGGCTAGGTGACTGAGGCCATCCGCGCCCCGCAGAAGGCCTGTCATGCGAGGACTTGTTAGGATTCGCGGGACGGTTGCCCCGAAGCGAAGGTTTCCCGCTGACCCCCGGACGCCTTCGGTCAGTTATATGGTTACCCGATGAGGATGCCAGAGGCCAGGTCATACATGCCTGCCGGGGCGGTGGCGGCCGGGTCGGCATCGGCTGATCGGGCGCGCAATGTGGTCGCTGAGGCGGTCGCCATCGCGGGCCTGGTCGCCCTGGCCGGCCTGATCGAGTTCTTCCTGCGGGACATGCTGACCAGGCCGTTCTATTTCGACGAGTCCTGGCGGGCGTACGACATCTCCATCGGCACCGGGTTCCTGGCGCATCTGAACACCTCAGGCGCCCCGCTGGCGCTTGGCTGGGTCGCCATCGAGAACGTGGCGCGCATGTTGTCCGACAACACCGAGGCCGGGCTCAGGGCACCGATGTTCCTTGCCTTGCCTGGCCTCGGCGTAGCGACCTACCTGCTGGCCAGGCGGTGGCTCGGCCGGTGCGTGAGCTTCTGCGCAGCGGCCCTTCTCCTGGTCAACAGCTGGACGGTCAACAATGCGCTCCAGCTCAAGTCCTACTCCTACGAAGGCCTGCTCGCGGTCGCGGCCGTCGCCGCCTACCTGGGTGTGCAACGCGCCAGCTGGCATCGGGCAAGGCTGCTGCTGTATGCCGCGCTGGGCGTGACGTGTGTCTTCTCGCTGCCGAACCTGTTCGTCGTGGGACCGCTGCTGGCCCTGGATCTCATCCAGGCGATCAGGGCCAGGGACAAGATCGCGCTACGTATCGGGGGCGAGGCTCTGGCCGCCGGCATCGCCTTGTGGCACTACGTTTACTTCATCCGCCCGCAGGCAGCCGTGGCCAGCACGGGGTACTGGGTCTTCGCCTACGCGCCGCATCAGCTCGGCCCGTTGGTCCGCTTCACCATAAAAGGAGTGGCGGGCTACTTCCCGGGGATGATCACCGGGGTCGCTGGGGTGACCAACTCAGCCCCGCACTACCGGCTGCCGAGCGGTGCCCACGAGCCGCTGGGTGCCGTCGTCGCGCTGCTGGTCGGCGCCGGGATCGTCGCGGCGGCCCGGGAGGCGGCCGGGCGCGCGCTCGTGGCGGCCACCGGCGGCGCGCTGGTGCTCGAGCTGGCAGCCTCGATGGCGCAGCGGTGGCCGTTCGGTATGGTCCGCGTCAATATCTTCGAGCTGCCGCTGCTCTACATCCTGATGGGGATAGGTGCCGTACGACTGGTCGCTGCGCTCAGCGGTGGAAGCGGCGAACACGCTGCGGCCTTGCCGGCTGCCTGGTGGCGCGGCCTCGCACTGGGAGTGGCCGCGATCGCACTCCTCGCGGCGGGAGTGCCTGGTGGCCTCGCGACTGCCCGGGCGCTGGCACAGACCAGTCAGCTGAAATCCGAGCCTGTCGACTTCTCCGGCGTCAAAGCGGCAGTCGCGTACGCACGCGGGCGGGCCACGCCCGATGACCTAGCGATCATCAGGGCTGACTACAGCGGCCCGCCGGTCTGGTACGGGGAACAATGGCTGTACTACATGAACTACTACCAGGGCTACCCGACGCAAACCGCGGCCCGGCCAGCCATCCCGGCTGGGAATACGATCTCGGTGTTCTATGTAACCCCGGCAACCGTGACCAGATTTCTCGCCTCCCATCCCGGCGCCCCGGCCATCTTCCTGCTAGAGTTCAACCTGCCCGGGGGGCGGGGCAGCCCGTCCCCGCCGCTGCACCAGCAGGCCCTGCGAACGCTGCGCCGGTTCGGCTATTGCCCGACCAGCCAACGCATCTACGCCGCGACGGGGCGGCTGACGGTCCTGGTCAAGGATGCCTGCACCACCACCAGCTAACTAACCCGCTAGGATCAGGGCGACCGGGGGGCCCGCCGGGGCTGGTCTCCCGGCAGTCAGTCGCCGCGCCGCCAGGCCGCGCTTGATGACCGGGATAGTGGAACAGGCGGGCCTCGAACCAGGCGGGGTTGTCAGTGCCGAAACCGCACGAGCACAAGCAGATTCCCCGCCGTCGGTGCGAATGGCGGCCGACCAGCTCTGCATCGATAGCGCTCAGGTGGGCCACGATCGGCCCGCGCACGGGCGAGCCGGGGAACGCCAGTGCAAGGCTTACCTCAACGTCACGGCGGGCGCGCTGAGGCTCGGCTGACGTCATGCCGCTGACATCGTGGGCGCGGTCAGGAACGGGCTAGCCTCGAGCGTTCGTCCTGCTCGGCCACCACTTCGTCAAGCCTGGCCCGGAGCCGGTCACGGGCCGGGGGCACCGAACTGCTGTCCGTGCCATGACTGGCTAGCCCGCGTGCTTTTCGTCCACAGTTACACAGGCGAGCAGCATGGCCACTGCAGTCAGCCCGACGCCAGCGGACGCCACCGCAATCGTGGCAGCAGCGACCGCCGCAATCGCAGGCGTTGCTCCAAATCTGATGGCCACGATCCCGATTGCGCCCCCGAAGATGACGCTGGACTGCAGGACTGCCGCACCGTCGCCTCACTGCTCACCGGCCCCCGCACCGACCACGACACCGGCCCCCCGAACCCGCGCCCGCCAGCTCCGAACCCCGCCTCGCATCGGTACATTCAGGACCCGGGAGTATCGTGCACCCGATCCACCACGGAGCCCGGATCCAGCGCGGTACTCGCAGCGGTCCTCTGCGCCTGGCCGACCGCGTGCCGTGAGTGAATCTGCGGACAAATTAACTGGTGTTGGTGCGGCGCTCGGCGGACTCCGTCGCGGTTACGCCGAGCTTGGTCAAGAAGCTGCGGTAGTCGGTCTGCACCCACTCCTCGGCCAGTCGCTCCTCGTCGGCGTACCTGAACGTGTTGATCACCTCCGCCCCGGTGAGTCCCAGCGCGGCCTGCGAAGCTGATCACGGGACCAGGACGGCCGAGAAGTTGATGTCGGGCGTGTCCATGATGTCGTGGTCGGCGTCGGGGCCGTCGGCGGTCTGCGGGAAGAAGAACGGCCGGGCCGCGTAGGTCGAGGTGTCCACCGCGTAGCTGTAGGAAAGCGCGCCGGCCAGCAGTCGCTGGCCGCCGGGCAGCCACAAGATCCAGCCCGCGTCCTCCTGTGTCACCAGCCTGGCCGCGGGTACCAGATGCACCGCCCCGGTGCTGGTGTCGATGATCGCGAGCTCGGAGGTGTTCGCGCAGCACTGGGAGCTGAGGCTGACCGCCCGCGCCCACGCGGCCAGCTCGGTCCCGGCCGGAGAGAACACGGCTCCGGTAGAGGCGAACCCGTGGTGCAGCGGGCTGCGGACCGAAATCGTCGCCAGCGTGGCGGTGTTGGTGATCTCGACCGGGCAGTCGCTGGCGAACGGGCAGTCGGCCGGCGCCCAGGCGACCATGCTGTAACGGGCACCGGGCGCAGTCGCCGCGCCGAGGCTGCGGGCGGCCCCGGTAGCGATGACCCGTACTCGTCCGGTGCCGGGACTCCAGATACCCAGTCGCGGCGCCGCGTGCGCCGGTTGCGAACCGACCAGGATGCCGCCTGCCACCGCCTGGTCCGGATCGAAGGACCAGCCCGCCGGCACCCGCAGCGTCCGGGGACGGCCCGGGCCGGTGACGGGCAGCTCGATCAGGCTGCCGTCGGCCTGGACCACATACACCTGGCGCCCATCGGCTGAGGCGAACACGCCCGTTCCGGCGTGCACGCTCCGGACCGTGCCGGTGGCCAGGTCGACCTCGCGGATGGCGGCCGGGCCGGCCACGTACAGCTTTCCGCCCGCCGTCACCAGCCAGCTGGTTCCCGCCCCGGCCACGGCGGGGATGGCGGTCAGGATGCGCTGGGCCTGCGTGGCCACGTCGCCCAGGTGCAGCCCGCCGTAGTAGTCGACCCAGGCCACGGTCGCCCCGGGCAGCGTGAACCCTGCCGCCCGCCCGGCGGCCACGGCCCCGCGGCCCGGGTTCGGCACGGATCGCGGCGCGGCGTGACGCGGCCAGGCGACCAGGCCGCCGAGCACGGAAGCGCCGAGCACCAAGCCGAGCAGCGCGGCGACCGCCCGGTGCCGCCGTCGGCGGCGGCGAGCCGCGGCGAACAGCGCCGCGGCCTCGGCCGGGCCGGACGGCCTGGACCTGGGCCTGGGCCTGGGAGGGGAAATCACGGAGCCGACTTCAGTTGCTCGCCGGGGACCATAGGAGATGTCAACGTCGGCAGACGCCGGGCTGACGTGGGGGCGCGATACCACGGTCCGTTAGGGAGCAAGATCTTGCCGAACGTGCGGTGGCGCAGCTATCAGGGGACGGCGGGGACCGCGGCGTGGGGGGAAGGCGCGGCGGACGGGGAACGTCAAGTATCCTTGATGGCGGTCGCTGTAGCCGCGCCGTGATGGTGCGTGCTCGGCGGCTAAATCGCGTGCCCGCATGCTCGCCGGGGAACAAGGACTCTTCCCGGCGGGACGCGCCGCTCGGTCCGCCGGCCGCCAGGCCGGCCGCAGGCGCGTCAGGTCACGGGCACCAGGAAGCAACCGAGCAGCGCCGCAGGCGGGACGCCACGCGGCGCACGAAGGAAAGGACCGTGCCAGTGGCTCAGGTCGTCACCATGAAGCAGCTTCTGGAGAGCGGTGTCCATTTCGGGCACCAGACCAGGCGCTGGAACCCGAAGATGAAGCGCTACATCTTCACCGAACGCAACGGCATCTACATCATCGACCTCCAGCAGTCGCTGGACTACATCGACCGGGCGTACGAGTTCATCAAGGAGACCGTCGCGCACGGCGGAAGCATCCTGTACGTCGGCACCAAGAAGCAGGCCCAGGAGGCCATCGCCGAGCAGGCCCGCCGGGTCGGGATGCCGTTCGTGAACCAGCGCTGGCTGGGCGGCATGCTGACCAACTTCTCCACCGTCTACAAGAGGCTGCAGCGGCTCAAGGAACTCGAGGAGATCGACTTCAACGACGTAGCCGGCTCGGGCATGACCAAAAAGGAACTCCTGCACCTGCGGCGCGAGCACGACAAGCTCGACCGGACGCTGGGCGGGATCAGGGACATGACGCGCGTGCCGAGCGCGATCTGGGTGGTGGACACCAAGAAGGAGCACATCGCGGTCAGCGAGGCGCGCAAGCTCGGCATCCCGGTGGTGGCCATCCTCGACACCAACTGCGACCCGGACGAGGTCAACTACCCGATCCCCGGCAACGACGACGCGATCCGCAGCGTCGCGCTGCTGACCAGGGTGGTGGCCGACGCGGTGGCCGAGGGCCTGATCGCGCGGGCCGGCGCGGCCGGCGGCGACGAGAAGCCGTCCGGTGACCAGGTGGCCAGCGAGGAGCCGCTGGCCGAGTGGGAGCGGGAGCTGCTCGTGGGCGCGCAGGCCGACAGCCCGGCTCCGGCGGACACGCCGACCATAGCCGCGGCCGTGGCCGAAGCCGCCCCCGAGATCGACGCCGAGTCCGCGATCACCAGCGACGCCGACGCCGCGGCTGACGAGGCCGACGACCTGGCGGCCATCGCTGACGCAGCCGAGGAGAACCAGACCGCTGCCGCGACTGGCGAGAACGCTGCCGCAGCCGACGAGAACCAGAGCGCTGCCGCAGCCGACGAGAACCAGAGCGCTGCCGCGGCCGACGAGAACCAGAGCGCTGCCGCGGCCGACGAGAACCAGAGCGCTGCCGCGGCCGACGAGAACCAGAGCGCTGCCGCGGCCGACGAGAACCAGAGCGCTGCCGCGGCCGACGAGAACCAGAGCGCTGCCGCGGCCGACGAGAACGAGTGAGAGACGAGGACATGGCGAATTTCACCGCCGCTGACGTCAAGCGGCTTCGCGAGCAGACCGGCGCCGGCATGATGGACTGCAAGAGCGCGCTGGAAGAGGCCGACGGCGACCCCGAGCGCGCGACGGAACTGCTCCGCGTCAAGGGCGTGAAGGACGCGGGCAAGCGGGCCGCCCGCACAGCGGCCAACGGCCTGGTCACGGCGGAGCTGGACGGGACCACGGCCGGCGTGCTGGTCGAGCTGAACTGCGAGACGGACTTCGTGGCCAAGACCGACCTGTTCCAGCACGTGGCGGCCGAGATCGCCGCGGCCGCCTTGCAGGCCAAGGTGGCCGACCGGCTGACGCTGCTGAGCACGCAGGCCACGCCGGGCACCACCGTGGAGCAGCTCACCGAGGAGGCCGGCGCGTCGCTCAAGGAGAAGCTGCAGCTCGGCCGGTTCGCGCGCTTCGAGGGCGGATACGTGGACCGTTACCTGCACCGCAGCGACGCGGCGCTGCCGCCGACCATCGGGGTGCTGATCCAGCTCGACAAGCCGAACGCCGAAGTCGCCAAGGACCTGGCCCAGCAGATCGCCGCGCTGCGGCCGCGGTACATCGTCCGCGAGGACGTCCCGGCGGACGTGGTGGACAAGGAGCGCCGGATCGCCGAGCAGATCACCCGCGAGGAAGGCAGGCCGGAGCAGGCCATCCCGAAGATCGTGGAGGGCAGGCTGAACGCCTACTTCAAGGACGTCGTGCTGGTCGAGCAGGCGTTCGTGAAGGACCCGAAGACCACCGTCCGGCAGGTCCTGACCTCCGGCGGGGTCGAGGTCACCGGCTTCGCCAGGTTCCAGGTCGGCCAGGCCTGATGACGCAGCCCGGGTCTGGAGGGGTGCTTCATCCGAGCTGGCGCCGGGTGGTACTGAAGCTGTCCGGCGGCCTGTTCGCGGGCGCCGAGCCCCTGGGCATCTCGCCGGACGTGGTGGCCCACCTGGCCGCCGAGATCGTCGCCGCGGTAAAGGACGGAGTCGAGGTCGCCGCGGTGGTCGGCGGCGGCAACATGTTCCGCGGCGCGGCCCTGGCCGAACGGGGGATCGACCGGGCCCGCGCCGACTACATGGGCATGCTCAGCACGGTCATCAACTGCCTGGCCCTGCAGGACGTGCTGGAGAAACTCGGCGTGGACACCCGGGTGCAGACGGCCATCACGATGGGCCAGGTGGCGGAGCCCTACATCCCGCGCCGGGCCATCAGGCACCTGGAAAAGGGCCGGGTGGTGATCTTCGGGGCCGGGCTGGGCGCACCGTACTTCTCCACCGACACCGCGGCCGCGCAGCGGGCCCTGGAGATAGGCGCCGACGCGGTCCTCAAGGGCACCAAGGTCGACG
Source organism: uncultured Actinomycetota bacterium (assembly GCA_963808615.1). Lineage (GTDB taxonomy): Bacteria > Actinomycetota > Actinomycetes > Streptosporangiales > Streptosporangiaceae > Palsa-504. The sequence goes on along the minus strand of CAWEGV010000011.1, from coordinate 445,215 downwards.
GGGTGTACGACGCCGACCCGCACACCACCCCGGACGCGGTGCGCTTCGATCGCCTGGATTACTCGGAGTACCTCAGCCGGGGGCTGAAGGTGATGGACAGCACGGCGGTCACCCTGTGCATGGACAACGGCCTGCCGATCGTGGTGTTCGCCCTGATGGGCGAGGGAAATGTGGTCCGGGCCATCCGCGGCGAGAAGGTCGGCACGCTGGTGTGCTGCACCGGGACCGCAGATCCCCGGAACTCCGTGGCTGCAGCGGACCGCGCCGGACCGCCACGATGATGCGGACGAAGACCGGGCGGACGACTAAGCTCCATAGGCACAACGCTCACAACGGAGCCGAACATGATCGATGACACGCTCCTCGAAGCCGAGGAGAAGATGGACAAGGCGGTCACGGTCGCCAAGGAAGAGTTCGCCGTCATCCGTACCGGCCGTGCGCACCCAGCCATGTTCAGCAAGGTCATGGTCGACTACTACGGGACGCAGACCCCGGTGAACCAGCTCGCCTCGTTTCACGTGCCCGAGCCGAGGATGGTGATCATCCAGCCGTTCGACAAGAATTCGCTGGCGGCGATCGAGCGGGCGATCAGGAACAGCGACCTGAGCGTGAACCCGGCCAACGACGGAACGATCATCAGGATCGTGCTGCCCGAACTGACCGAGGAGCGCAGGCGCGAGTACATCAAGACCGCCCGGCACAAGGCCGAGGACGGCCGCGTGGCGATCAGGAACATCAGGCGGCACGCCAAGGACTCCCTGGACAAGCTGGCCAAGGCCGGGGACGCGGGCGAGGACGACGTGCGTCGCGCCCAGGGCGAGCTCGAGGAGCTCACCCACACCTATGTGGCGCAGGTAGACGAACTGCTCAAGAACAAGGAAGCCGAGCTCCTCGAGGTCTGATTGGACATCGCGCCGACCGGGACGGAACCGACGGAACCGGCGGAACCCACCGAAGCCCAGCACCACGGGGTGCGCACAGGCCGCAACCTTCCCGTTGCTATCGCGGTTGGCGCCGGGCTCGGCGGCTTGGTGGTGCTCACCCTGCTGACCGTCAAGGCGACGTTCCTGCTGTACATGGCGATCGCCGTGGGCATCGCGCTGGCCGAGCTGACCGGGGCCTTCGCCAAGCGCGACATCAACATCCCGGTGATCCCGGTGGCGGTCGGCGGGGTCGCCATGGTGACCTGCATGTACTGGCTGGGGTGGCGGGATGCGCTGGCCGCGCTCACGCTGACCGTGATCGCCGTGCTGGCCTGGCGGCTGCGCGGCGGGCCCTCGGGCTACGTCAAGGACACCACGGCCGGCATGTTCGCCCTCTGCTACCTGCCGCTCCCCGCCGTATTCGTAACCGCCATGCTGGTCCCGGCCGACGGCCCGCGGCGTGTGCTGACCTTCGTCATCGTGACCATCTGCAGCGACATCGGCGGCTACTTCGCCGGGATCACCCTCGGCCGGCATCTGATGGTCCCCGTCATCAGCCCCAAGAAGACCTGGGAAGGCTTCGCGGGCTCGGCCGTCGCCTGCCAGGTGGGCGGGGCGCTATGCCTGCCGTTGCTGCTGCACGGCCACGCCTGGCAGGGGCTGCTCACCGGAGCCGCGGCGGTACTGGCGGCGACCCTCGGCGACCTGGTCGAGTCCATGATCAAGCGCGACCTCGACATCAAGGACATGGGCACCGTGCTGCCGGGTCACGGCGGCATCCTCGAGCGGCTCGATTCGCTCCTGGTCTGCGCCCCGGTGGTGTGGCTCCTGCTGGCCGCGTTCATCCCGGTGAGCTAGTTTCACCCGCTCTAGTTTCACCCGCTCTAGGGTCCGACGATCCAACTGCGGTGCTGGGCGGCCAGCCGTTCCACCAGGGTGGCCGAGCCGTGCTCCTTGGCGAGCTGCCGGTCCCGTTCCGATATCGGGACGACCCAGAGCCAGCGGACGGGATCCCCACCGAACGCGAAACCCGACAGGTCCGGCGGCTGCGGCCCGGCCAGCGCGCCCGGCGAGTCGAGCAGCAGGACCGCCCCGTGGCCCTCCCCGCCGCCGAGCGGGAACGTCGAAGGCTCGTGGTACCAGCGGACGCTGTGGCCGGGGCCGAACCAGGTGACGGCGTGCCAGGGATAGGTCGCGAGCCACAGGAACACCCGCGCCGCGCGCGCGCTCGGCACCGTGGTGGCCACCGCCAGCTCGACCCTGGCGTACTCGCTCGGGTCGTCGAGCACCTGCTCGACCGCGGGCATCCGCTGGCAGCTCATGCCGACGGTGGACAGGGCCGTATACGGGCGGTGGGGGGCCGGGGGCCGTTCGGTCACACCGGTTAGCGGCTGCTTGCCCGCCGAAGCGTCCCAGTAATGCCCGCCCGGGCCGAGCCTGGAGGCCAGATGGCCGAACAGCGCAGCCTGGAACTGGCTCCACCCGTCGGCCGACTGCCGCCAGCGCCAGTAGGACCTGGACCGCTCAAGCCGGGGCGCGAGCCCCTCCGCGGCGTCGTCGAGCGACCAGCCGAACGGCGTCTGGCCGATGACGTCGCTGCTGTACCCCGGCATCCCCCGGTCCATGTCGGACCACCCGGCGATCACCGCAAGCGGCCGTCCGTGCTCCAGGATCGCCACCCCGTCGCCCTCTTCGAACCACAGCGCCTCCAGCGCGCTGGCCTGCAGCGGCGGACGGCCGCCTGGGCGCTTGGTGCACGCGGCCGGCATGAGCGGTGCTCGTCCGGCGTCCAGGCGCGCCTGGTCGGTGGCCTGCGGCGCCGGCCGGTGGTTGGCGATCCAGGTGGCGGATATCACCGAGGTGTCGTCGTGCAGGTAGGCGGCCGTGACCTGGCCATCGTAGTCAACGGTGACCTTGCGGCTTCCGTAAGGGCTGAAGCTCTCCAGCAGCGTGACCGGCTGCTGCGCCATCCGATGCCCGCCGGAGTCCGGGTACGACGTGGCCATGCACGAAATGTAGCTCAAACACCGTGCTGCAGCGGGCCATCAGTGCCGGTCCTGCGCCCTTATCCTCCGCGGCAGCCGGTCCTGCGCCCTATCCTGGTGTGACACCAGGAAGACCACTTTTGACCGAACGGAGCCGCGTGTCCCGCCCTCGTCTGGATGCACCTGATCCGGTGGCGTCGGCTGATCCGGTGGCGTCGGCGCGGCTCACGCTGGCCGGGAGTGGACGCAGGCGGCCGCCGCGGCACCTGGCCGACCTGACCATGGCCGAGCGCCGCGCCGTGGTGGCGGACCTCGGCGAGCCGCCGTACCGGGCCACCCAGCTGTCCAGGCACTTCTTCGGCCGGTACACCGAGCACGCCGACGAGATGAGCGACCTGCCTCGGGCGTCGCGTGCCGTGCTGGCGGACGCGCTGCTGCCCCGGCTGCTGACCGCAGAGCGCGAGCTGTCCTGTGACGCCGGGACCACGCGCAAGACGCTGTGGCGCGCCTTCGACGGGGCCCTGATCGAGTCGGTGCTGATGCGCTACCCGGACCGGGTCACGATGTGCGTGTCGTCCCAGGCCGGCTGCGGCATGGGCTGCCCGTTCTGCGCGACGGGCCAGGCGGGCCTGACCCGCAACCTGTCCACCGGGGAGATCGTGGCCCAGGTGGTGGCGGGCGCGCGTCTGCTCGCGGCCGGCCTGGTGCCCGGGGTGGCCTCGCGTGGGGGCCAGGGGGGCTTGGGGGGGCGGGGAGCCCCCCCAAGAGCAGGGGGGGCCTGGGGGGGATCGTCCCCCCCAGACAACGCCGCCCGGGTCTCGAACGTGGTGTTCATGGGCATGGGGGAACCGCTGGCGAACTACGCGAGCGTGGTGGCGGCGCTCCGCAGGCTCAGCGATCCGGTGCCGGAGGGCCTGGGCATCTCCCAGCGGTCGATCACCGTCTCCACGGTCGGCCTGGTGCCCGCCATCGCCCGGCTCGCCGATGAAGGTCTCTCGGTGACGCTGGCGGTATCCCTGCATGCCCCGGACGACGAGCTGCGGGACACGCTGGTGCCGGTAAACCAGCGGTGGAAGGTCGATCAGGTGCTGGCCGCCGCGTGGGACTACGCCGCGACCACCGGACGTCGCGTCTCGATCGAGTACGCCCTGATCAGGGACGTCAACGATCAGCCCCGGAGGGCCGACCTTCTGGGGTCGCTGCTGGCCGGACGGCTGGCGCACGTCAACCTGATCCCGCTGAATCCGACGCCGGGCTCGAAGTGGACCGCGTCCCGGCCCGGGACCCAGCGCGAGTTCGTCCGCCGCCTGGCCACGGCCGGGGTGCCGGTGACGGTCCGGGACACCCGCGGGCGGGAGATCGACGGCGCCTGCGGCCAGCTAGCCGCCTCGGCCCGGCGGTGAAACCGCTTCGGCCCGGGCCCGGAGGCCGGGGGCTGGCCGGGCTGCGGTGGCGAGTGGCGCACTGGGGGTGGGGGGCGGTCCAGAGGGCTGGCGTGGTGACGGCGGATACCCCGGCGGCCCGCAGGTTCGCCGCCTTCGGCCGCGGGTCGGTAGCGGCGTTCCCGCCCGGGTCGGTGTTCGGGGAACGCTGGATCACCGTGGGCGAGGGTACCCTCATCGGCGCCTTCGTCAGCCTGTCGGCGGGGATGGTCCCGGGCCAGGATCTCGGCCCGGTGCCGGTGCTGCGGATCGGCGACCGCTGCGTGATCGGCCGGGGCAGTCACATCATTGCCCATCATTCGCTGCTGATCGGGGACGACGTGTTTACCGGCCCCTACGTCTACATCACCGACCAGAACCACGGATACGCCGATCCGGACGAGCCGATCGGACGGCAGATGCCGCAGAACTCGGCGGTCAGGATAGGTTCGGGCAGCTGGCTGGGCGCGGGGGCGGTCGTGCTGCCGGGTACATGCATCGGCCGCAACGTGGTGGTCGCAGCGGGTTCGGTGGTCCGCGGCACGATCCCGGACCGGTGCGTGGTGGCGGGCGTGCCGGCCCGGGTCGTCAGGGAATGGGTGCCGGGTGGCGGCTGGTCCCCGCCTGGGTCAGCCGGCCCGCTCAGGGAACGCCTGGAGGGCCTCGCGCAGTCGCCCGACGCGCCCGGCTAGCTGGCCGCCGTGTGCGCCGGGCTCACTTAGCGGCCCGCTTGTCCCGCATCTTCGGCGTGAAGACCTCACCGCGGAGCGCGCGCTCGACCAGACCGACCGCGCGGGCGGTGGCGGCGAGCCTGGCGCCCTCCTTGCGGTAGGCGGCCAGGACGGTATCGATCGCGTGCGGCGGGAGCTCGCCAGCCAGCTCGGTTCGCGCGGTCCGGTAACCCTGGCGCGCGCCCTCCACGCATGCCTTCGTGTGGTACCTGGCCATCGTGGCCAGCGCCACCGGGTAGCGGCGCAGCACCCCGTGCAGGCGGTAGTCGGGCGGCACCACATCAAGCAGCCAGGTGACCGCGGTGGATTCGAACTCCTCGCTGCCCGGCGGGTGCACGCCAGCTGGCCACCCAGGCGGTGTATATGCGGCCATCATGCCAGCATACCCGTAAATCGAACTCGTATTCTATGAGTTACGCAGGTACAACGGTTAAGCCACCAGCTTAGAGCCGCCTCATGCGCCCCATGGGTTACCAGCTGCCGGATCCTTCCCGAAGACCTGTCTCTGCAGAACGGAAGCCGACCTCGACGTCCCGCAGACGGCCGCAGGCAGCTGGTCGTTGGCTGCGGCCCACTTGGCCCAGTCGCTGAGGTCCTTCCCGCCCACGGTGATCGCGCCGTTGGCCTGGTACCAGGTGCCGAACTTGGTGACGGTGGCGGGCGTGATGATGATGCTTCCGCCGTGCAGCCAGGCCGACGAGCCGGAGAAGATCGAGTCGGAACGTCCCAGGGTCCCCTGGTTGAGCATGCACTGCACGAGCAGGGCCGGTGCGTCGGAAAGCCGGAACTGGGCGGCCTGGTTCCCGGTCGGCGAGGGGATGGGCTTCGCCGATGAGCAGGCGGTGGCCACGCAGGCGAGCAGGACGCCGGTGGCCGCCCACGCGCGATGCCGATGGCGCGGCCAGCGTGCCGGGTGTGCTCTCATCCGGCTCCCCCGTGTGATCAGCTCTCGTTACCGTGACGGCGGACACTGCGATTCGGTTCGAGGCGAGGACGCGGTTAGTCTAACCGGCGGCATGGCGCCAGCGAGGCAACCAAGGCAATTGCCTGATCGTGTCACCGATCCGGTGTTTAGGTCGGGACGTTTTGCTCGCCACGATCGTCGGAAAACAGAGGCAATTCAGCATGACGTTCCGCGAAAATGTCCTAGCCCGATGCTAGAATCGAACTAGTAGATGATCAGATACCGATCTCGGGCTCATCATCAGAAAAGAACAGCAATAATAGCTATTTCCACGCGCGTCCGGGAAGGAGGCGGTCACCGTATGAGCAACGCCCCGGCATTCGCCAGCGCCACGCAAGCGGCGCAGATGGCGCGCGCGGCGCTAGGGTTCCTGGCGGCCGCCGACCCGGCCCGGCTGGCAGCCGAGGAGCAGGCGCAGTGCCTGAAGATCCTCGAGCAGGCCAGCGCGATGACCACCGCGGCACGGGCCGCGATCCTGGGCGCGTTCACCTCGGGTCAGGGCTATTCGGCCGACGCGGACTACAGCCCGCGGTCCTGGCTGATCCACCAGACCCGGGTCACCAAGGGCACCGCCACGGCGCACACCGCCTGGTCCCGCCGCGCCGCCGCCCATCCGCGGGTAGCTGCTGTCCTGGCCGAGGGCCAGATGACGGAATCGTACGCCCGGACGGTCTGCGAGTGGTCGGACAAGCTCCCGCAGACCTGCCGGGACGCGGCGGACGCGATCCTGGTCGCCGCGGCGCTGGCCGGGGCGGCGCTGGCGGACCTGGCCGGGCTGGCCGCGGAGATCTACGCCCGGTCGCTTCCGGAAGGCTCCGCCGATGACCCGGACGAGAGCTTCGAGGACCGGTCGCTGCGAGTGCAGACCACCTTCGAGGGCGCGGGCGTCATCTCAGGTGACCTGACGCCGGAGTGCGCGGCCGTGGTGAGCGCGGTGCTGGAGTCGCTGTCGGCCCCGTGCGGCGCCGAGGACACCCGGACCCGGGTGCAGCGCTACCACGACGGGCTGGCCGAGGCGATGCGGCGGCTGGCCGCCGGCGGCCTGCTGCCCGAGCGGGCCGGGCAGCCGGTGAAAGCCAGCCTGACCCCGATCGTGACCGGCGAGGTAGACATCGGCGTGCTGGAGGACCTGGTGCGGTTGTGCGTGCAACCGGGCCGGCTGGACCACGCCGACGGCCGCGGCGAGGCCGGGGCCGGGGCGGCGTCCGGGGCGGGCCCGCTTCCCGGGTCCCGGTCCCCGGCCGGTGCGGCAGGCGGACCGGTCACGTCCCCGGCCCGGGAGGCGCTCCAACGTGCCATCATCGGCAAGGCCGCCGACCTGCTGTCGGGCCCGGGCGGGCTGGCCAGCTTCTTGCGCACCGGGCTGCTGGGAGCGCGGCTGGCCGGGCCGAGCCTGCCGCCGGACATCGGCTACAGCGCCAACGTCCCGGCCGGGATCCGCAACGCGGTCATCGCGCGGGACCGGCACTGCCGGCGGGCCGCCGGCTGCCACCAGCCCGCCGCGGCCTGCGAGGTGCACCACGTCACGCACAAGTCCCGCGGCGGCAAGACCAGCACCAAGGACTGCGTGCTCCTGTGCTTCTTCCACCACCAGATCGTGATCCACCGCTGGGCCTGGACCCTGGTGCTCAACCCCGACGGGACCACCACCGCCTGGAACCCGGACCGCACCAAGGTCCTGCACAGCCACAGCCCCCCGGCCCGGGCCGGATAACACCCGCGCGCCCACGGCGGTGCGTGGTAACGCCAACCACCGCAGTTATTGGCCGGACCGCCGGGCGCGAGCGCTCGGGACTCGTGATCCGCAGCAGTTGAACGATACGGGTGGACGCGGACTAGTGCGGTGGCATGAACTGGTCGTGAGCGCGAGGCTCGGTCGCAGGCAGGCTGGAAGGTCGATATGACGCTGGCTGCTGGCCGGCCGGACACCGAAGGGAACGCCATGTGCCGCTTGTTCGGGCTCACCTCAGGAGCTGCCCGGGTCCGGGCGACGTTCTGGCTGCTCGACGCCCCTGATTCGCTGGAGGCGCAGAGCCACCGCAATGCCGACGGCAGCGGTATCGGCTTCTTCGACGCCACCGACAGGCCCGTGGTGGACAAACAGCCGGAGCCGGCCTTCCGCGATAAGGAGTTCATCCATGAGGCGCGGGAGGCCGAGTCCTCGACCTTTGTCGCGCACGTCAGGTGGGCGACGGCCGGCGGCCGAACCCCGCAGAACACACACCCGTTCGTCATGCAGGGCCGCATTATGGCCCACAACGGCGGGTTCGGAGAGCTGTCCAGGCTCGAGGAGCAGCTTGGCTCATACGCCAGCCTCGTCCGGGGCGACACCGACTCGGAGCGGTATTTTGCGCTGATCACCCAGCAGGCCGACGCGCACGGCGGCGACGTCGGCGCCGGAATCACGGCCGCAGCGAGCTGGATAGGAGCCAACCTGCCGGTCTCCTCGCTGAACGCCATCGTGGCCGCGCCGGGCGAGCTGTGGGCGCTGCGGTACCCGGGACAGCACGCACTGCATATCTTGGAGCGGCCAGCCGGAGCGAGCCAGACCCCGGTCGGGGACAAGGGCCTGCACGTCCGCAGCTCGACATCCTCGATACACGCGCCCGCTCTGCACGACGTGCCATCGGTGGTCATCGCGTCCGAGCAGCTGGACGGCGAGAGCGGCTGGCGCATGATAGCTCCGGGAGAACTCGTCCACGTCCGGCCCGACCTGAGCGTTCACTCGGCGGTCGTCATCTCCGCCCAGCCCGCCCGGCTGGTCCCCCTGCCCGCCGGCAACCCGAACATCGATACCTGACCGCGGGCACGGCTAAGGCGCGGCATGCGCCCGGGGAGGAGATGTCAGAAAGTAGCCCCGACCGGATTCGAACCGGCGTTACCGCCTTGAGAGGGCGGCGTCCTAGGCCTCTAGACGACGGGGCCGAACATGGGCGCCGGCGGGATCCCCGCCGGGCCGGACGCTGGCATCACCAGCGGCGTACAGACTACCGCCTCGCGACCGGTCAGGCCAACCAGCGGCTAACCGGTCAGGGGCCCGCCGGCATGAAAAAGCGCGGACGTGAAGTCACGTCCGCGCTGGCGATTGAACTGGCTGGGGTACCAGGACTCGAACCTAGACTAACGGGGCCAGAACCCGTCGGGCTGCCAATTACCCCATACCCCACCGGCACCGGGCACCGGACCCGCTGCGCCCACGAAGTCTAGCCCACACGGCTCAGCCCAGCCAATACGGAACCGGCCGGCTCCGGCCTGGCCCCGGCCGTGGACCCGAACCCTGGGCCAGCACGCCCGCGGGGCGCGCGGCTCTCCGAACGCCGCCCCGAGGATCATCGCGGCTCGACGGCGGTCAGGCCGGTGTCGCGGTCCAGGCGGAGCCAGCGGGTGATCCCCGCCGAACGCAGGAAGGGCAGGTCATGACTGGCCACGATGAGCGCGCCGCGATAGCCCTCCAGCGCCTGGGACAACTGCCCGACCGACGGCATGTCCAGGTTGTTGGTCGGCTCGTCGAGCAGTAACAGCTGAGGTGCGGGCTGGGCCAGCAGGAGCGCGGCGAGCACGGCGCGGAATCGCTCACCCCCGGACAACGTGCCGGCCACCCGGTCAGCCCGGTCGCCGCGGAACAGGAACCTGGCCAGGCTGGCCCGGACCTCGTTGACCGAGGCGCTCGGTGCGGCTGCTCGCACGTTATCGACCACGGTCAGCGAGTCATCGAGGATGTCGAGCCGCTGCGGCAGGTAACCGACCGCTGCTCCTCGCCGGACCGTCACGCCATCAAGGTCAGCCAGGCCCGCGATTCCGCGTAGCAGCGTGGTCTTGCCCGACCCGTTGATGCCGATCAGCCCGGTCAGGCCCGGCCCGAACGAGACGGTCACCCCGGACAGCACGGGCGCTCCGTCGGGCCAGCTGTAACTGAGGTTAGAGCACACAATGGCGGCGGTCATGAGACGCGGCTCCCAGCACGTAGGAAAGGCTTCCGGTACGTGTGGCGACACCACGCTGCTGGGCAGGCTTCAAGCGTCAGCGCGGTCTCGCTGGCCTCAGAACCTCACCGCAACTCTCCCGCCGACGGCATCAGGGCAATGCCCATGTTAACCAGCATCCGAGCGGCATGAAACCCGGTTTCTGCCCGCTGGAACCCGGATTCATGACTCGTCAGGTTCTCCCGGGCTGACCAGGAACACGTGTGCGGGCCCGGTGCCGGTGACCAGGCCGTCAGCGGCGGAGACGAAGCACGATTGACCCCGGCCGACCTTGACCTGGCCGCCTGACTCGCCGCGCAGCAGGGCGGCGCCCCGGGTGCAGAGCATGATCCGCGGGCCCGCGCCGGGCAGCGTGACAGCATGCCCGGTGAGATCGGCCAGGGAGAGGCGGAACTCCCGGGCCGGGGTGTCGAACCAGCACACGCCGTCCGCGCGGGAGACAGGCGCCAGGACAGGTACGGTCACGGCCGGATCGAGCAGCTTCAGCAACTCGGGCACGTCGATGTGCTTGCTGGTGAGGCCGGCCCGGACCACGTTGTCGGAGTTGGCCATCACCTCGACGCCGGTGCCCCTGAGGTAGACGTGCAGACCGCCGGCGGGCATGAACACGGCCTGGCCCGGCTGCAGCACGGTGTGCCGCATCAGCAGCAGGGCGACCAGGCCGAGATCGCCGGGATGATCCGCGGCCTCGCGGGCCGCCGCCGCGCAGTCCCTCGCGTAGCGGCCGCCTGCGGCGGCCAGCCGGGCGCAGGCGGCCATCACATCGGCAACGAGCCCGGCGCGGCCGGGTGCGGGCCAGTCGAGCACCGACCCGAACACCTCGCCGAGCACCGGCTCGGTGGCCATGGCCTCGAGCCGGGCCGCCAGCGGCCGGAGCTGGTCAACCGCGAGCGCCCGCAGGATTCCCGCCGCGTCCGCCGGGGATCGCAGCCCGGCCAGCACCTCGAACGGCGTCAGGGCGTAGAGCAGCTCGGGCTTGGGCCAGTCGTCGTGGTAGTTCCGGGCCGGGTCGGCCGGCCGAAGGCCGCGCTCGTTCTCCGCGCGATAGCCGACTTCGGCCTGGGCCCGTGAGGGATGCACCTGGATCGACAGCGCCCGCTCGGCCGACAGCACCTTCAGCAGGAACGGCAGCCGCGCGCCGAACCGGGCCGCGCACTGCGGGCCGAGCTCACGGCCTGGATCGGCCGCGATGACGGCATCCAGCGTGGTCCAGCGCCCGCCTCGCTCCAGGCCCGAAGGCGCCGACGGATGCGCTCCCATCCACAGCTCGGCCTCCGGGCCGGGCGACGGGACCGGCCGGCCCTGAAGTTCCGCGATCCCGTATCGCGAGCCCCAGGCGTAGGGCAGCACCACCGGCTGGAGAAGCTCCATCCGGGCATGCTAATCCCAGCGGGCCCTATCCGGTGCCGCGGCCGGAGGCCGGATGCTCGACCAGCGCGACCACCCGGCTGGCCATGAACCGCGCGGTGCGGACCGGAGTCCCGGTCCTGGTCACCTCGGCCACCTCCACCAGGCCGCGACGGTTGGTGATCTCCACCCGGCGGCCCGCCCGGGTCGCTGCGATCTCATACGTCCGGGTGCCTTCGCCTGAGTCGATCACGATCTCGACCCGATCGCCCTTCATGGCCTGTCCTGGTGGTCAGTACGCCGGGAGCGAGGGATCGACCTGGTTGATCCAGGCCAGGACGCCGCCGCCGACGTGCACGGCATCGGAGAAGCCGGCGTTCTTGACGATGGCTAGCGCCTCCGCGCTGCGGGCGCCGCTCTTGCAGTGCAGCACGATCCGCTTGTCCTGGGGCAGCCGCTCCAGGGCGGCGCCGGAGACGAACTCGCCCTTGGGGATGAGGGTCGCGCCGGGGATGGACACGATCTCGTACTCGTTCGGCTCGCGCACGTCGATGAGGAAGATGTCGTCCCCGGCGTCCAGCATGGCGGCCAGGTCCTTGGCGCTGATCGTGGAGCCTTCGGCGGCCGCGGCCGCCTCCTCGGACACCGTGCCGCAGAACTCCTCGTAGTCGATCAGCCCGGTGATCGTCGGGTTCTTGCCGCAGACGGCGCACTCCGGGTCCTTGTTCACCCGGACCGAGTGGTAGCTCATCTCCAGCGCATCGTAGATCATCAGCCGCCCGGCCAGCGGCTCGCCGATCCCGGTGATGAGCTTGATCGCCTCGTTGACCTGGATCGACCCGATCGACGCGCAGAGCACGCCCAGGACGCCGCCCTCGGCGCAGGACGGCACCATCCCGGGCGGCGGGGGCTCGGGGTACAGGCAGCGGTAGCACGGGCCGTAGTCAGCCCAGAACACGCTGGCCTGCCCGTCGAACCGGTAGATCGATCCCCATACGTACGGCTTGCCGAGCAGCACGCACGCGTCGTTGACCAGGTACCTGGTGGCGAAGTTGTCGGTGCCGTCCGCGATCAGGTCGTAGCCGGCGAAGATCTCCATGGCGTTGTCGGAGTCGAGCCGGGTTTCGTGCAACACCACGTTGACATGCGGGTTGATCTCGCGGATGCTGTCCCGGGCCGACTCGGCCTTGCTCCTGCCGACGTCGGACTGGCCGTGGATGATCTGGCGCTGCAGGTTCGACTCGTCGACCACGTCGAAGTCGATGACCCCGAGCGTGCCCACCCCGGCCGCGGCCAGGTAGAGCAGCGCGGGCGAGCCCAGACCGCCCGCCCCCACCACCAGGACCTTGGCGTTCTTCAGCCTCTTCTGGCCCGTCATCCCCACGTCGGGGATGATCAGGTGACGGGAGTAACGCCTGACCTCATCGACGGTCAGCTCATCGGCGGGCTCCACCAGCGGGGGCAGCGACACGATCGCCTCCAAAGATCTTTTCATCCGAACGGGGCTGGGTTCGTGCTTCCCGCCCCGTGCCACGATCAACCGGCCTGCGCGAGCGGGAATTCCCGCGTCCGTCCGGCGGCGCCCTGGCTCGCGGCGGCCAGCAACGCCCTGATTTCGGCCGCCACCACGCCCGGGTGCTCCATATGCGCGACATGGCCGGTGCGCGGCAGCACCACGATCCTGGCGTCGGAGAACGCACGCGCGGCCCGGCCTGCCATCCGCGGGTCGACCACGCGGTCGTGGCTGCCGTAGACCACCAGGGATGGTGTGGTGATGCGGGCCGCGTCGCGCCAGGCCGAGTGGCGGCCGATCCGAAGGGTCTCGGCGGTGAGCGTACGGATCGAGCCCACCAGCGCGGCGGTGGCGTAGCCGAGCGAGTCCCGGCGGGTGAGTTCGGCGACCTCGGTGGCGTAGCGGGCCCGGGAGAACAGGGCCGGGTTGCTGTAGCAGTTGGCGATGACGTCGGCCACCCGGTTCTCCGGTGGCAGGGCCTGGTACCGCCGCAGCAGGCGGCTGCCGACCCGCGGAAGGCATATCAACGGGAACTGCAGCAGGTCCAGCCGCGGCCGCGAGTCGGGCAGGGCCGGGGAGATCAAGGTCAGCGTCCTGACCAGTTCCGGGCGGGCGGCCGCGGCCTTCACGCAGACCGCACCGCCCAGCGAGTTGCCGATCAGGTGCACCGGGCCGCGGCCGCGCCGTTCGATCAGCGCTATGACTGTCTGCGCGAAGGCGGCGATCGAATAGCGGCCGTCCGGGCGGGGCGGAGAGTCGCCGAAGCCGGGCAGATCGAGCGCATCGCAGGCCAGCCCGGGCCGCAGCAGGTCCATCAGGTCGGTCCAGTTGCGCGAGGAGCCCTCCAGCCCGTGCACGCACAGCGCAGGCTCGCGAGCAGAGCCGTTCCCTCCCGGATATTCCAGTTTCGTATTATCCGAATCAGGGGTAACCGGTTGCGGAATATCAAGAGATGTGCTGCGCACGTAGACCTGGTAGTCGCCGAGCGAGACCAGTTCCCCCGGCCAGTGCGGGATGGCTTCTGCCATGGCAAGCTGACCGCTCACGAGGCCTCTCCCCATCGCTCTTTCTTGCCGCCCGCCTCGGTTGCCCACCCCCACCAATCTACCCTTTCCCTTCATCTCCCCTCACTGGCGACGCGTTGCTGGCCTGGCCGCCTGTGGCGGCCGACCCTTCGTCGCTTCCGCTCCTCCATCCAGGCGGCACCGCGCCCCGTTGGCTCGGTCATCAGGATCGCGGCGTGGATGCCCGGCCTTCAGGCCGGGAAGGAAACGCCATCTCACATCCCGGAAATGTCGGTACTATTCGCTAATATATTCGCATGTCTCGGTTCCGGCTGCATTCCAGCCCCGCTCAGGGAGCGGTGCCGCGTCACCACTGCGCGCACGCCCGGTACGTGTGGAACCTGGCCGTTGAGCAGCACCAGCACTGGCATCCGGGCCGGAAGGCCGCGCCGGGCTACCCGGAGATGTCAAGCGCTGGCTTTGCGGCGGGTCGTTGACTTGGCGGCCGCTTCTTCCGTGGCGGTCTTGCCGTCCTTGCCGGCCGCGCGGGCCTTGGCGCGAGTGCGGGACTTGGGCGGGCCGCCCGCCGTCGCGGAGTCGTCTGCTGCGCCGGGCTTGCCGCGTTCGGACTTGAGGGCGGCCACGCTGGCGCGAAGGATCTCGGTCAGGTCGGCGGGCTGGGCCTTGGGCGGGGCGACGACGCCGGCCGGGCGGACGATGTCGTTGCCTTCGACCTTGGCCCGGACGACAGCTTCGAGGGCCTCTCGGTAGGCGTCGTGGTACTGGTCGGGGTCGAAATCCTCGGTCATGGTGTCGATGAGCGAGGCGGCCATCTTCAGTTCCTGCGACCGGACCTCGATGTCCTCGTCGAGGAACGCGAAATCGGGTTTGCGCACCTCATCGGGCCACAGCAGGGTCTCGAGGGTAATGACTCCCTCCCTGACCCGCAGCGCGGCCAGCGCCTCGCGCTGGCGCAGCGCGACCTTGGCCACGGCGACCTTCCCCGAATTCTCGAGCGCGTCGCGGAACAGCGCGTACGCCCGGACGCCGGCCTGCTCGGGCTCCAGGTAATAGCTTTTGGCCGCGTAGATGGGCTCGACCTGGGTGCTGGGCGCGAAATGCAGGACCTCGATCCGGTGAGCGGTCACCAGCGGGAGGTCGGCGAGGTCCTCGTCGGTCAGGACAATCATGTCGCCGGTAGGCAGCTCATAACCCTTGGCCACGTCGGAGTAGGGGACTTCCTCCCCGTCCAGCGTGCACACCCGGCGGAACTGGATCCGGGCCCCGTCCTTCCGGTGGACCTGACGGAACGTGATGTCGCGCTGTTCGGTTGCCGCGTAGAGCTTCACCGGGATCACGACCAGGCCGAAGGAGATGGCACCGGCCCATATGCTACGCATGGTCTTCACCTACCCCGGTTAGCACTGATACATCCCGTGTTGACCTGATTCACTTAACCGACAGTGAATTCGATGAATCCGGCCGTTACCAGGACGAGATTTAGCTCACGTCTCCGCGAGCTTACGGCCACGGCTGAGATGATGAACGCGCCAGGCCCGGCTGGGCGCAACTCGAAAGTTCGAGGGGGACGGAGAGCGATGGGCGCTTTCGAGGTAGTCGTGCTCGGCGGCGGCACCGCGGGCATGCATGTGGCCCGGGAGGTGGCCCGGGGGGGCAGGTCCGTTGCGCTGGTCGAGGCCGGGCTGATCGGCGGGGCATCCCCTTACCTGGCCTGCCTGCCGTCGAACTCGCTGCTGCTGTCGGCGGCACGCGGCGAAACATGGGAAGACGCGGTGGTCCGCCGGGACGATGTCACCAGCGGCCTGGACGACTCCGCGGCCGCGCTGCAGCTGATCGAGGCGGGCGTCACCGTTATCCGCGGTATCGGTCAGATCACCGGTCCGGGCGCGGTGGAGGTGTCGCCGGTCCCAGCCGAGGCCGCGGGGGAGAACGTGTCACTGACCTACTCAGACCTGGTCATCGCGACGGGGTGCGAGCCTGTCGCCCCGCCCATCGAGGGTCTGTCCGACATTCCCACCTGGACCACCGCTGAGGGGCTGTGCTCCCCCGACCTGCCGCGCCGCCTCATCGTGCTCGGCGGCGGGCCGGCCGGATGTGAGCTCGCGCAGATCTATGCCGCGTTCGGCTCACAGGTGACGCTGGTCGAGGCGGAGCCAGGACTGCTCCCCGGCGAGCCTTCCTTCGCCGGGGAGATCCTCGCCGCGGCCCTGCGCCGGGCCGGCGCCGAGATCTACCTCGGCTCGGCCGCCACGAAGGCAGAACGCACGCCGGACGGCCTCACTCTCGCGCTGGAGGATGGCACGCGGATCGACGCTGACCGGCTGCTGCTCGCCTCCGGGCGGCGGCCCCGGCTGGCGAGCCTCGGCCTGGACGCGCTCGGCGTCACCGTCGCACCCGGCCTGGCCCTGCCCACGACGACCTCATGCCGGGTGAGCGGCATCAGCGAGGCGGGTGACGCGCCAGGACGCGTGTGGGCAGCAGGTGATGTGACCGGCATCACGCATACCCACGCCAGCCGCTACCAGGCCGAAGTGGTCGCCGCGAATATCCTCGGCCAGCGACGCGAAGCGGACTACAGCGCCATTCCGCGATGCGTGTTCACCAGCCCCTCGATCTACGCCGTGGGCGAGGTCGCCGGGCCCGGGCGCCTCACGGTGCGAGCCGACCTGGGGGATACCACCAGGGGAGGGCTGGGCCAGGATGAGGTCGGCCGCCTCGAACTGTACGCCGACGGCGACGTGCTGGTCGGCGCGGTCGCGGTGGGGCCGGACGCGGCCGGGTGGATGGCTGAGGTTACCCTCGCCATCAGGGCCAAAATTCCGGTCACGGTCCTGGCCGACGTGGTGCATGCCTTCCCCACCTACGGGGAAGCACTGGAATCAGCCTTCCGCGAGCTGGCCAGGGCCGCCAGCAATGCCGGAAGTGCCGATCACAAGGAAGAGGGGTGCGGGCCGTTGAGCGAATCGGACATGGAGACGCCCGAGGACGACGCCATCGAGCAGCACACCGAGGTCGTGGCGGACGAAACCGGACCCGTGGCGCGGCATGAAGTCCCGTTCGACGTGGACGAGGCGGATGCGGCCGAGCAGGAGCGCGCGGTCGGCTATGACGATGACGACTACCGCTGATCGCGGCTTAGGATGAGGCGAACGCGGCAGAACTGCCCGTGCGCGACCACCCGGAGACCGGACCTTGACCACAACGTCTGAGACACGGCCACGCAGCAACCGGCTGCCTCGGCACGAACGGCGGCGGCAGCTGCTGGATGCCGCGCGTGAGGTGTTCGTGTCCCAGGGGTACCACGCCGCTGCCATGGACGAGATCGCCGAGCGGGCAGGAGTCAGCAAGCCCGTCCTCTACCAGCACTTCCCCGGCAAGCTCGAGCTCTACCTGGCTCTGCTCGACGAGAGCGTGGACGCGCTGGTGGAAACCGTGCGCGGCGCGCTCGGTTCCACCGCTGACAACAAGCAGCGGGTGGCCGCCACGTTCAGCGCCTACTTCGAGTACGTGGCGGGCGAGGGCCAGGCGTTCCGCCTGGTGTTCGAGTCGGATCTGGGCAACGAGGCCGCCGTCCGGGCCAGGCTGGAACGGGGCCAGCGGGAGTGCGCCGAGCTGGTCAGCCAGATGGTCAGCCAGGACGCCGGACTGGACGAGGACGAGGCGCGTCTGCTGAGCGTGGGCATGGTAGGCCTGGCGCAGGTCACCGCGAGGTACTGGCTCAGCACCCAGGACCACATGCCGAGGGAGGACGCCGAGCAGCTCGTGGCCAGGCTCGCGTGGCGCGGCATCAGCGGCTGGCCGCGCAGCGAGCATTGAGCGGGCATCGCCCGGGCTGGCCGTGCGAGCCAACAGAGGCACTGTGTTTACTGCAAAAGCTCGCGTTATGCAAAGGACCCGCTGTGGTTCCCGGCCGCTGACCTGCACCGATCGTTCGCGCAGGCCCAAGGCCTGCACTCGCGAGTCGGTTTTGCATAGCGCTCACTGAAGGGAGTGCGGTGGAAGTCAAGATCGGAATCCAGTCTGTTCCGCGCGAACTGGTCGTGGAGACCGACACCCCGGCCGGCGACCTAGAACGCGACCTGTCCGCAGCCCTGGAGAAGGGCGGGCAGGCGGTTTTCGCGATCTCGGTCAGCAAGGGCGGCAAGGTCCTGGTACCCGCGGACAAGATCGCCTACGTGGAATGGGGCGGCGCGGAAGGCCGCCGGGTCGGTTTCGGCAACATCGTCTGAGCCGGGCGGTGGCCTGCGCCATCTGAGCCGGGCGGCGGCCGGTGCCATTCCCGGCGCGCCTGCGACCGGGGACTGAGTCTGCTCCTGGTACGCTTGGTGATGATTGGTCAATGGAATGACGGAGCCTGCCTTCGCGTTGAACCAATCGGCTGCCGTTTATGCCGGGCGCATGGCCCGGCTCATATGGGGAACCACGGTAAACGGCGGTGTTCAGGCCACGTAGTGGGCTCCCTGACGGGTACGGCTGGGTTAATGGGGTGGGACGCCGGAAGACGGCGCGAAGCCGGCCCTCGGGTAGCAGCTCGGAACGTGGCGGGTCACCGCGAGCAGCATGCAGACATGACGGGCCGATCCCGGACAGCCGGGATGGCCATGACAAAGGATGGACACCCTGAAACCCCTGACAACTCAGACTTCTAACGGGGACGTGGCGGAGGCGGAGACCGGCCGCGGTGACGCACACGCGGTCCCGTTCCGTGATTTCGGAATCAGCGAGGCGATATGCTCCGGCCTGGCCGCGGCAGGGATCGTCACCACCTTCCCCATCCAGGCGCTCACCCTCCCGCTGGCGCTGCGCGGCCAGGACATCATCGGGCAGGCCAGGACAGGCACCGGGAAGACGCTAGCTTTCGGGATCCCGCTTCTCGAGCTCCTAGGTGAGGGGGCCAGCACGTCGCCTCGCGCACTGGTCGTGGTGCCCACCAGGGAGCTGGCGATCCAGGTCGCCGACGACCTGCGCACCGCCGCGGTCAACCTCCGCGTCCGGGTGCTCACCGTGTACGGCGGGCGGGCCTATGAGCCGCAGATCGACGCGCTGGCGGCCGGAGTGGACATCGTGGTGGGCACCCCGGGGCGCCTGCTCGACCTGGCCCAGCGACGCCACCTGGACCTGAGCGCCGTGCGGGCTCTGGTGCTCGACGAGGCAGACAAGATGCTCGACCTGGGCTTCCTGCCGGATGTCGAGCGCATCGTCCGGCTCACCCCGGGCGACAGGCAGACCATGCTGTTCTCCGCGACCATGCCGTCGGACGTCGTCACGCTGGCCCGCCGCCACATGCGGCGGCCGACCAACGTGCGCGCCGAAGGTCACGACGAGCCCGCGTCGGTTCCCGGCACGCGGCAGCATGTCTTCCGGGCTCACCAGATGGACAAGATCGAAGTGCTGGCCCGGGTGCTGCAGGCCAGGGACCGCGGCCTGACCATGGTGTTCTGCCAGACCAAGCGGGTCGCGGATCACCTGGCGAACGCGCTGGCCGACCGGGGCTTCGCGGTGGCGACCGTGCATGGCGACCTGGGTCAGGGGCAGCGGGAACGCGCGCTGCGCGCGTTCCGGAGCGGCAAGGTAGACGTGCTCACCGCCACCGAGGTCGCCGCCCGCGGGCTCGACGTAGAGGACGTCACGCACGTGGTGAACTACGAGTGCCCGGACGACGAGAAGACCTACGTCCACCGCATCGGCAGGACCGGGCGAGCCGGGCGCGCCGGTGTCGCCGTCACCTTCGTCGACTGGCGGGACATGCACCGGTGGAAGCTCATCAACGATGCTCTCGGCCTGGGCATGCCTGAACCCGAGGAGACATACTCGACCTCTGGGCATCTCTACGCCCAGCTCGACATACCGCGTGAGGCAACCGGGACCCTCCCCCGCGCGAAGCGTGACCGGGCCGGCCTCGAGGCCGAAGCCATCGAGGATATCGGCGAGACCGGCCGGATCCGCTCGCCGCGCGCCAAGCGGCCAGGGCGCGCCGGTTCCGCACGCCACGGCGGCCGGACCGGCGAGCAGGCCGGAAGGCCCAGGCGGCGGCGCAGGACCAGGGCGGGCCAGGATATCGGTGGCGAGCAGGCACAGCGGATCGACCGCCAGCGGCCTGCCGCCGCGGACCGGATGCGAGAAACAGACGGGACGGAGACCACCCGGCGCAAAGCCTCCTGACCGTAACGTCCCGCGCTGGGGGCGCGAGCGCACCCAGCCCGGCCGGGTCCGGAGTCCAGATACCGCCGGGGAAGGTCCGCCCCGGTGAGCGCGCGCCTCATTCGGGCGATAGCCCGTCCCAGGGCCGCCGGGTCACCGCCGCCGCTGCCCCCTCGGGGCAGTGCCGGAGATAGTCACACCAGCCGCAGGCTGCGCTGGGCCTGGGCGGGAACACCTCGTCGTAACGGTCGGCGGGCAGGCCGTCGCGCATCTGCTCATCCGCGGCAGCGCATTCGGACGCGATGCTCTCGGCGCGGCCCAGGTGCCTAGCCAGGGATTGGTCGGAGTGCTCCCAGGCCAGCACCTCACCGGACGGCAGGTGGTGCAGCTCGACCCGGTAGCACGGCCGCCGCAGCACCCGGCCTGCAGCTAGCGCGTACAGGGCCAGGGCCATCGAGCTGCGGGCGTCTTGGGTGGTGAGCAGGTGCCGTCCGGTCTTGTAGTCGACCACCACGAGTTCGGCGGCTGCGCCTTCGGCGGGCCGCCAGTCCAGCCGGTCGATCCGCCCGGAGACCGCGATCCGGTCCGTGCGGGTGGCCACGGTCCGTTCCACCCCGAGCGGCTCGTCGGCCGGGTCAAGGCCCCCGACATACCTCTCGACCATGCCCGCGGCCCGCTCCCGGTACCACGCCGACTGGGTTTCGTCGGCGAAACCCTCGTCAATCCAACCGCGTTCCACGAGCCCGCCCGCGGTCGCCACGGTCCGCTGCTCCAGCGGCAGCCGCCACCAGCCAGCCAGCGCGTTGTGGATGCTGGCCCCGAGACTGTTGTGCGCCCAGGGCGGCCCTTTCGGCGGCGAGGGGCGGTCCAGGTAGGTCATCCGGTACCGGCGCGGGCAGTCCAGCCAGGCGGAAAGCCTGGTCGGTGTGCACGGGTACAGCCGCTGCGGCATCCCCTCGAATCCCAGCTGTTCCACCTCGGCGCCGCCTAGTCATCCAGGTCGGGTCCCGCGGATACCCAGGAATCGAAGTCCTTCCCGGCCGCCGCGATCGTCGTTTCCGCGCCCTGGCCTGGGAGCACGCGGGTGTCGGAGGGCAACGGCAGCAGGTGCTCGCCGATCGCGTTCAACTGGCCGGGGAAGTCCGGGTATCCGCCGTCGTGCGGGACCGGCCCGTCGTCAGCCAGGACGTGCCCGGTGAACACGACACCGAGATCCTCGCAGTAAAGGCATACCGAGCCAGCGGTGTGGCCGGGCGTGTGGATGACCTCGAGCGAGCTGTCGGCGACCTCGAAGATTCCGTCGTCGGTCATCTCGATGTCGGCGTCGTCCGCCGGGTGGGCATCCCGCCACAGCAATCGGTCCTTGGGGTGCAGCGCCACCGGCGCCTCGTCTCGCTCGGCCACCGCTGTCGCCGCGGCGATGTGGTCGGCGTGACCGTGCGTACAGATCACCGCCAGCACCTCGCGATCGCCCACCGCGTCGAGCACGACGGCTGGGTCGCGACCGGGATCGATGACGATGACCTCGCCGTCGTCGCCGATGATCCAGGTGTTGGCCTGGGCCCCCGGTGCGGACACCTTCTCGATCCGTGTGGCCATCGGAGATTTCCTTCCTGTTCGGCCGACCCGCCGACCTTCCTACCACACCAGACCGGTCAGCCGAACGATCGAACGCGGCCCTGTGGACAAAGGAACCGATCCTGGCCACCAGAGGCAGGCCGGGGGCCGGAAACCACCGCGGGCTCAACCGAGCCGTATCGGCTGAGCTCCGGTGGCCTGGGCCAGCAGGGCCTCGTACGCGCCCGCGGCCGTGGTCTCGCAGCCGATCCGGTGACCGGTGAGGCTGCCGTGATCGTCGCTGCCGCCGGTCGCCACCAGGCCGAGGTCGCGGGCCAGAGCGACCAGGCCGGCTCGCTGGGCGGCTGACTGGTCGGGATGGAAGACCTCGACCCCGGCCAGGCCCACGGCAGCCAGCGCGGCGAGTTGCTCATCCGATACGTACAGGTCGCGGGCCGCCCGCGGGTGGGCGAGAACCGCGGCGCCGCCGGCCGCGCGGACCAGGCGGATCGCGCGGGACGGATCAAGCGCGTACTTGGCGACGTAGGCGCGGCCACCGTCGGCGATCCAGTCGCGGGTGAACGCGTCGGCGGGCCTGGCCACCACGCCGCTGGCCGCCATGGCGCGGGCGATGTGCGGACGTCCGACCACGGCCGTTCCGGCGATCGCGGCCACCTGATCCCAAGTGACGGCGGCACCCAGGTCGACCAGCCGGCTGACCATGGCGCGGGCACGGAGCACGCGGTCGTCGCGGATGCGCCGGGTCTGCTCGGCCAGCTCCGGGTGGTCCGGGTCGAACAGGTAGGCGAGCAGGTGCACGCTGCGGCCGGCCAGGCGGCAGGACAGTTCCATGCCCGGCACCAGCGTCAGGGCCTCTGGCCACGCCTGGCGCGCCTGTTCGTGGCCGGCCACCGTGTCATGGTCGGTCAGCGCCACCGCGTCAAGCCCGGCCAGCGCAGCGCGGCGCATCACGTCGGCCGGAGAATCGGTCCCGTCGGAGGCGTCGCTGTGGGTGTGCAGGTCGGCGCGCATCAGGGCATGGGCAGCCTGGGTGAGGCGGCGCCGAACGGCAGGTCCAGGTCCTGGCCGGGGTCGCGCAGATCGCGCAGGGCGAGCGGCTCGACCAGCAGGACGCCCGCGGTGTCGGGCCACAGCACCAGCCAGAGCCACAGCGCCTTGATCTCACCGGCGAACGTCGCGCGGTCCGGCGAATCAACGTGCCAGAGGGGAAAATCATGCTTGCCGAACGAAACCGTGGCGGTCGGCGGAGCGGACGCGAATCCCGCTCCGGGGTCAACGCCGTCCAGGCCGGCCAGCGCGGCGCCGAGCCCGACCCCCGGCTCCTCGGCCACGACCACCAGGTCGGCGGGGCCGCCGACCGGGTTCGGGCCGGCCAGCGCGACCGCCGCCGCGCAGGTGCCGGTGCGCTCGTCGCCGGCGCCGGCGAACCCGGCGAGCAGCCATCCGGCCGGAAGCGGCCACGGCGCCAGGACCGGGACGCCGGAGAAGCGGAGCAGGCCGTCCAGGCCCTCCCGGGACGGGCTGAACGGCGGCAGCAGCGGGTGGACCTCGCCGTGCAGCTCGCAGCGCCAGGTGCTCGACCACACGGTCGGCTCGCGGACAGGCCTGCCGCAGCGCGGGCAGGACGCATGCAAGCCAGGATGACTGTCGCTACCCACGTGCTTACCTCATCGTGAACGGGATGCAGTTGCGACCGTTACGGGCGTGAACTGGTTCTTACCCCGTTGCCATGGCGAACATGCCTCATGCACGACGAAGGCGCGGCCGGGGAACCCTAGGGTTCCCCGGCCGCGCCGGTGATGTCATGGGGCTGGGCTAACGCCCGGGCCCCTTACTGCTGGGAATCAGGGACTCGTGGAGCCGTTCCACACGCCGAAGGTGTCGGTGGCATAGTTCAGGCTGTCGTTGGGCGACATCGTCACCTGGCTGGACGGGTTGAGGAACTGCGCCTCGTACAGGCCGCCGATGTTGAACGGGTTGACCGGCCCGACAGCGGTGATCGGCACCGCACCAGCGCAGGAGTAGCAGGTCACTTCGTTAGACGCGAAGCTGGTCAGCGGGTTGTTCGCCGGTGCGGTCAGGTTCGTGCTCTGGCTGGCGGTGCCGATGCCGAACTCGAAGAAGCTGAGCGTGAGCGCGTTGCTGTACGCCTGGCGGCACACGCCCTGGGTGATGTCGCAGGCGCCGAAGGAGATGCGGTGGCGGTTGGGGCCGCTCGGGGTGTAGTAGATGGCGAGGAAGAGCTTGTCACCCGCGTTGACACCCGGGAAGCTCAGGACGTGGCCGTGCTTGAACACGAACTTGGCGGCGGCCTGGACGCACGGCTCCGCGGTGTTCGTGAAGTACTTACCGACGATCCACGACACCAGGAACCTCTTGCCGTTGAACCCCACGGCGATGTCGGCGGCATTCCCACTGTTCGGGTCGCACAGGCTGACGCCGGCCGCGCCCGTATTGTCACCGTTCCCGTTCAGGTTCACCAGCTGGGGAGCGGCTACAGTCACGGTCTGCACGAAACGGTAGTGGGTGTGGTTGTCGTCGGCACCGTAGTAGCCGGCTAGCCCGCCCGGGCCTGCGGGGGTGGACGTGGTGTTCGTGCAATTGACGCCGGTGGCACAGCTCGGCACTGTGTTCGCGTACGCTGCTCCCGCTCCCGCCAGGGCCATGCCCCCGGCGAGGATGGCCGCACTCCCTGCCACGGCCAGGATGTACCTTGCTCTGCGGATCAAAGTCCGCTCCTTTCGGTCCAGAGGAACGGTTCGTCCTCTTTGGAAGCTCCGGCCGTACCCTGCGCACGGTCGGACAAGCTGGCCCCCGCGGCACGTCGGAACCGTCCGACCCGGCCGACACGCGGCCGGCTCGCGGTGGCCTGATCAGGTCAGGAACGGCTGGCCTGATCGGTCTTGCATTCTCGAAGAGGAAGATCCCCGGGCGGACCCGGAAGTCTGGCAGGTGCGGACTGGGTGTCCTTCCCGCTAAGAAGACGCGGGATGGGGGCGACTGGTTGACATCGACGGTGGCAATTCATCAACGTGACCAAATCGCAACCATTGAGCTCATGTTGCCGCGTGACCACAGTGATACGCGGTCGCGGGCAGCACATTACCACGCTTGCCGGCCCGGTGCGGGCACCGTGATAATAAGTCGCGTGTCAGGCGCGGTAATCCCCTGCGTGGGCGCCGTCATCAGGGACGATAATGGGCGGTTGCTGCTCGTCAAGCGCGGTCACGAGCCCGGGGCCGGGCTGTGGTCGCTGCCAGGCGGGAGGATCGAGCCCGGCGAGACAGACGCAGAGGCCCTCGTGCGGGAAATGCGGGAGGAAACCGGGCTGGAAGTCGAGCCGGGGCCCTTGCTCGGAGCGGTACGGCGCCCGGCCGGTGACGGTGACGTCATAGATATCAGGGATTACGCCGCGACTATTACCGGCGGGGCCCTCATTCCCGGCGACGACGCCGCCAACGCGCGCTGGGTAACCGTCGCGGAACTGGATTCGCTGGCGATTACGGACGGATTGGTCGAAGCTCTCACCAGTTGGGGTGTTCTAGACCAAGGACGGCATTGATCGTCCTAACTTGCTCCTTTAATGCGTATATGAACGTCTTGGATGGTCTTATGCCTTAACGGCCCGTGTGTGCCGTTATTCCCAGACGAAGCCGGCCCGCGGGCTCGTCGGCCGACCCTGGCCGGTGCTCGCCGACGAGGGTAAGCCGACAGAGGATCGCACACCCATCAGGTGCTGGCATTCTGAGTGGCAGGCGAACGCCATGGAGCCAGCATCGATCTCCAAGTGGGGTACCGTGCGCGTAGCGCGAGCGGCGGCTTCACCGGACGCATCTGGAAGGCGAGCAGTGCCTCGAGCAGGAAAAACCGCTTGAGCTGCTTGAACGGCACCCATAGCACCGCCCACGGCAGCAGCCGCAACCTCCGGTAGTAGGCCAGGACGAAGAACTTCGGCACCAGTGTCAGTGTTCGGGTGATCAGCATAAACGCGAGCCATTTGGCCAGGTTGTGGCGCGCATCCGGCGCGATGATCGAGTACTCCAGGGTCATCACCCACACGAGGATGTGTACCGGTCCCAGCAGGTGCCCGGCAGAGGACGCGGGCATCCAGAACCAGAACCGCGGCCCAGGTGCGCCTATATCCCGGTTGAACGGGTCGAAACGAGCAAAGACCAGCCTGCTGCCCATGCCCCACCGGACCCGTTGAATCCGCAACTGCCGGATCGTGGTCGGCACGTCCTCATAGGACACCACGCGCGTATCTATGACCGCCCGGTACCCCAGGCGCGTGATGGCGCAGGTGAAGTCGGTATCCTCGCTGTACATCCCGTTCAGGAAGCCGCCGACGGCCAGCGCCGCCTCGCGGCGGAAGGCGCAGAAGGTGCCGGGGATGCAGGGTACCGCATCCACCTGGGCCAAGGCCACGCGCAAGAAGCCGAACTGGAAGAACAGCTCGAAGGCCCGCATCCGATCGATCCAGGTCGAGTACGGCTCCTTCGGCATCTGCAGCGCGCCGACCAACCCGACCCGCGGGTCGGCGAGGAACTGCGCTACCGAGTAGACGAATGCGTCCTGGTCAAGCGCGCAGTCGGCGTCGAGCCGGTAGACGAAATCGGCGGTACAGCGCTCCAGTGCCATGTTGAGCGCCTGAGACTTGCCACTGTGCGTGCCGTGGATCACCTCGCCGGTGGCGTAGCTGAACGAGGCCATCGTGGCCTCGGCGAGCGCCCTGGTATCGTCGGCCGATCCGTCGTCGCACACGATCACCCGAACCGGGCCGCCGTACCGGTTGGCCGCGCGATCGACTGACCACAGCATACGCTCGATGCATACCGACTCGTTGTAGGCCGGGATGATGACGTCCACCGGCGGCCGCTGGCTCGGCGGACCCGGGCGGCGATCGCCGACCGCGCGGATCAAGATGAGGAATACCGCCAACAGCTCAATGACGACCGCCTGGGCCGGGATCAGGACGATCGGACCGATCACGGTGTCGACGTTGATCTCCCGGTACAGTCCGAGCATCACCGCGAAGACTATGCAGATAGCGCTGAGCAGGCACAGGATCAAGGTGAGATTGGTGCGCAGGTCGCCGCGTCGCAACGACGGCACTGGGGTCAGGTTCGGTAGCTGGTAGCTAGTGAAGAACAACCGGAACACCACCAGGCAGCCGAGAAGGTACTGCAGGTAGATGCTGATCAGCGGGGCCGGCCAGGGCTGGAGGTGCAGCGCAGTCCACGCCAGCCCGAGCAGGCAGCTGGTGAACAGCGATGCGGCAAGGTACAGCGGCACGTGTAGCAGGATCATGATCCGGCGGGCGAGGGTGCCCGGCATCACGACCGCGACGGTGATCAGATAACCGGCAAAGGCCGCGGGCACCAGCGGCACAAGCTTGCCCGCGTAGGCGTTCACCATCGACGGGTCCCGGATCACCCAGTCGAGCAGGTGCAGCAGCGTTTGGTGGTATTGCTGGGTGACCGAAGGGTGACGGAGCACCAACCCGGTGCCGACCGCGGCTGACGCGGCGAGAAAGAACCCCGCCCTGGGCAAGGACGGTCTGCCGAAGGCCGGCAGGTTCACCACGACGCCGCGGCCCCGGTCAGAGTCGTCGTAGCGCCGGGACAAAGGCTGGAGGACTATCACCGCCAGGACGGCGGTGTCGGCCAGCATGAGCGCCAGGGCAGGCCAATCGTTCATCATGCCGCGCCAGGTTCAGTCCCGCCGCAGGCCGTCGCACTAGCCGGAGCGGACGCCGGGATGTTCCGGAGGAACTGGTCAGCGAGCGCGACCAGGCCCGGCTGGTTGCGATACGGGATGTTCAGCCGAAAGCCGTCGATCAGGTCGCGGGTGGCCAGATAATCCTGGAGCACCTGCCCGGCGCTGCTCGCTCGCCGCGCGGACAGGCCCGAGCACGCCGTGGACACAGCCAAGACGAGAGTGGCCGCAGAGAGGGCTTCGGTAATCGCGCAAGACCGGATCATCGCGGGGTGATGCTTACCGTCATGCCCGCCATCAGCGTGTTGTCGTTCCCCTCGATCTGGCAGAGCACTACATAGCTGACCGCGTTCTGTGACTGGCTCGCCATCTGGTTGACCTGAACGACCTTGCCCGGCAGGTTCATCTGCAACTGCTGGATGTCGAGCGCCATCGCCTGTCCAGTCCGCACCTCGCCGATCTCGGTGCCCGGCAGACGAGCGGACACCATCAGCGGCCCTGAGTCGACTATCACGACCGGACTGTGCAGGTTGCTGTCAGTGATACTGTCGCCCTTCGCTGCAGAGACGGCGGCAACGGTCCCAGAAACAGGCGCGACGATCGAGGTGTCCGCGAGTTCGATCTCGTCCTGGGCAACGCTCGCGTTGGCCGCCGCCAACCGCTGCTTCGCCGCATCCAGGGTCACGGGGACGCCGCTGGCCTGCGACTCGACCTGCTGCAGCGCCGCCTGTCGCTCGCTGAGCAGGCTTTGCTCGGATTGCTGCTGCTGCTGGCCAGCAGCCTGAGCCGCGGCCGCGGCGGCCTGCGCCTGAGCCAGGTCCTGTTTCGCCGTCGCGAGTTTGGCCGCCAAGGCCTGGCAGGTGCTGGATGTGGTGGAGCTACCGCACTGGCTGGAATACGAGGCAGCGTCGCTGTTCACCGCTTGCTGGCGCGCATCGACGATCTCCTGATCGCGGCTGTCGGTGTTCGATGTGCGCGCTGTAACGCTGGCCAGCGTTGCTTGAGCCGATGCCAAGGCGTCCTGTTCCCTGGTCACGCTCGACTGTTGCGGGTGCTCGTCGGCGTACAACGCCGCCGCCGCGGCGGCCTCGGTGTCCTTTGCCTCCTGCAGGTTTGCCTGGGCCAGGCTGTCGTTCTGCGTGGCGAGCACCTCACCGGCGGTGACGTGTTCACCCGCGTGCACCGTGACGGCAGTGATGGTGCCTGTCGCGCCAAAGTTGAGCGCGTACACGTGAGTCGGCACGACCTCGCCGCTGAACGACACCGGCCCAGAGGCCAGGCTCCTATAGGTCAGTACGCCCGCCACGAGACCGACGGCGGCCACCAGGACGGCCACGACCATCTGCCGCGGCCGGACAGGCTGACGCGCGGGTGCCATCTCACCCACACCGGCCACGCCGGTCTCCAGAGCCGCGTTCATGCCGCGGACTCGCTGCCGTGACTGGCTCACGGCATGGCTGTGCGGCACAACAGGAACCGACGATTGCTGATAGCTGGCGAGCGGGTACCTCGGCGCGCTGACGGGCAAATGTTCCTGATAGACGGTCGGCGGGTAGCTCACCGAAGGCGCGGGAGCGGCGGGACGCGCCTGGTAGCTAGCCGGCCAGTAGTCATCCAGCTTGGCGGGCGGCCCGGCCGACGGTGCCGGTGATGCAGCGTGCGGGAGCCCTGGATCGAGCGGCACGCCATTGTGACGGTCACCGCGATCACGCGGCACGCCGGTCTCGTCCTCGTACCGGGCGTCGTACACCCAGTAGGCGGCAGGCGCGGGCGAGCCGGTTCCCTCGGCACGGTGGCGACCCGGCCCGGCGTGGCTGCCATTGGCCGTGCCAAGGTCATGGGGTGACGCCAGACCGTCCGAATACTCTGGCCGACCATCTGACCCAGGCCATCGTGAACCATTCACCTGGCCGTTCCCGGCTCTGCGGGCCGCGGAAGGATGGGGCCTCCCGGCGTCTTCCTCCACGTGCAAATACCCCCTGCGCCATGACCGCATGCCACTCTCCTCGCCATGTGAACAATAGCCGGGGCCAGGCGAAGGCTCCCGACACTTCTGTGAAAAGGCTGTGAGTGTCACGCGCTGGTGCTGGACTGTCCACATCTCCTCTTTGATACGTACGTGTTTGTCGTCGGCAGGCCGAAAGTGGGTCAGTTTTGGGATGCCGTGACACGTGTTCGACTTACGCGCAGCCTTGCTGCGGCCGGCGACAACGGCTAGCGCCCGGGCATGACGGCTGGCTCTAAATGAGACGTCGCGCTTCGTCGGCACCGCTTGGTCAGCGAAGCTGCCGTAGGAGCTGAATTCCGATGTCCGGGCGCGGAGGATTACAGGTGGGACAGCGCGTGCCCTGACCAGGGATGTTTAGCCAGTAACCGGCGACGAGGGACCGGGTGGCCTCCATGGCTGAGATCAGTTGCTGGCTGTTGACCACGGCGCCCGGCGGGTTAGTCGACAGCCCGGCCAGGACAGTGACCCGAGGGTTAGCCCGATTAGCTTGGGAGGCCGCCGCCTCCACGAAGGCAGTGTACGTCGCCGCGTTCCGCTCGAGGCTCTGGGCCTGGAGTTCGATGACATCAGCGACCTGAGCCATGCGGCCTGCCAGGCCGAGTCTCAGAAACGCCTGCCACCGCGGCAGACCGCCCGGCGCCAAGGCTGTCGTGAGGTTCAGCGCAGGGGTGACAATGAATCGAAGGCCGTGGGCGTGTGCTGCGGCCGCGGCCTCTGCGGCGGCTCCCACGGGATCACGCTGCTCAGCGGGCGGCGTGAAAGACCAGGCCTCGGGATCGTACAGAACGCCGTAGGTATCTGCCGGAATCTGGCCGCCGGTGACAGCCTGCTTGATCGCGGCCGCGGAGGCAAAGGTCACTACCGGTTCTGCGGTAAACCCCGGCAGAGGCTGCTGCCCCGGCTGCAGGATCTCATAGATGCGCGAAGCCTGCAGCGCGTCGCGGGCACTAGGGTCGGTCACGAGCTGGGACAGTGCCGAGCGAGTCAGCATCCAGGCCGACGTCCCTCGCGCGCGGGACGGCTGAGCCGTCGGTGACGCATGTGTGCCGGGAGAGCCGGCCGAGCAGGCGGCAAGAATCCAGGCGACCGCAACTGCCACGGCGATCGCCAGGCCGGCCATGCCGAATCGTCCGTCCGCAGGGCTCTGGTCAGGGCCTATGCGGATCCTTGAAACACACCGGGGGTGCACGGCAGCTCCGGTCATCGGGAGAGCTGGACGTTCGCGGTCAGGCCGTCCAGCGGCGGGTCGGGCACATTGCCGATGATGCTGCCATTGCAAAGGTTTCCGGCGAACC
The DNA here is from genome assembly GCA_963808615.1 of uncultured Actinomycetota bacterium. GTDB lineage: Bacteria > Actinomycetota > Actinomycetes > Streptosporangiales > Streptosporangiaceae > Palsa-504. Next base: position 414,586 of record CAWEGV010000011.1, on the reverse strand, counting down.
CGACGGCGGTCACGAGGGTTCATGATAGTAGGTTTGTCTCTGCAGGATTGTCCACCAACCCCTCCGGTACGCCCGTCAGCGCAGCAGAACTGATCGAAGACGTCAGACTCACCTCGGCCGCGGTCAGCGGCTACTGGCTCAACATCCCCAGCCCGGGAACGGCATGCCCGCGCTGCGGCCAGCCCCAGCCGCAGATCGCAATCGACTTGCTGCAAGGCCTGGACGGGAGCTGACGAAGATCTCGCGGCGAGCACAGCCAGGTGACCGGAGGCGGGCACCACGGCCCGTTCGGGGAAATTAGCTTATGAGCAGTTGGGTTCGTAGCATGAACTCATGACCTCCCCACCCACCACCGACCAGGTGACCAAGGCGCTTGACGGCGTTCAGGATCCGGAGATCCACCGGCCCATCACCGAGCTCGGCATGGTCAAGGACATCGAGATCGCCGCGGACGGGAGGGTGCTGGTCGAGGTGTGGCTGACCGTGGCGGGATGCCCGCTACGGGACACCATCACCCGCGAGGTCACCGCGGCGGTCGGCAAGCTGCCCGGAGTGTCCTCGGTACGGGTGAGCCTGGACGTGATGAGCGACGAGCAGCGGCAGGCCCTGCAAACCCAGCTGCGCGGCGACCGTCCCGAGCCGCAGATCCCGTTCGCCCAGCCGTCGTCGCTGACCCGCGTCTACGCGGTGGCCAGCGGCAAGGGCGGCGTCGGCAAGTCGTCGGTCACGGTCAACCTGGCCGCCGCGCTGGCCGCCGCAGGCCACAAGACCGGCGTGGTCGACGCCGACATCTACGGGCATTCGGTGCCGCGGATGCTGGGCGTGACCGGCCGCCCGACCCCGGTCGAGAACATGATCATGCCGCCGTCGGCGCACGGCGTGAAGGTCATCTCCATCGGCATGTTCACCAAGGGCAACACCCCGGTGGTCTGGCGCGGGCCGATGCTGCACCGGGCGCTGCAGCAGTTCCTGGCCGACGTGTACTGGGGCGACCTGGATGTGCTGCTGCTTGACCTGCCCCCGGGGACCGGTGACGTCGCCATCTCCGTGGCGCAGATGCTCCCGTCGGCCGAGCTGCTCGTGGTCACCACCCCCCAGCTGGCCGCCTCTGAGGTGGCCGAACGGGCGGGGGCGATCGTCATGCAGACCCACCAGCGGATCGCCGGGGCGATCGAGAACATGTCCTACCTCGTCTGCCCGCACTGCGGCGAGCAGACCGAGGTGTTCGGCTCGGGCGGCGGAGCTTCGGTCGCGGCCGCGCTCGGCAGGCTGACCGGGGCACCGGTGCCGCTGCTGGGCCAGGTGCCGATCGATATCCGGCTGCGCGAGGGGGGCGACGCCGGGGTCCCGCTCGTGCTCGGCGAGCCTGACTCCCCTGCCGGGCTGGCCTTGCGGAAAATCGCCGACGAACTGGGCGCCCGCCGCCGTGGCCTGGCCGGGCGCCATCTGGGCCTCACCCCGACGATCCCGACGATCCCGACGACCCCGACGACTTCGCGGTAAGGGTCTGGGGTCAGGTCGCGTCGATGTCGTAGGGCGGGCGCTCGCCGGGGGCCAGCACCGTGCCGTTGGCCCGGGCCTGCGAGGCCGCCTGAGGCCGCCCGGCGGCCTGGCCGTCGGCGGCATCGGAGTTGAGGTCGTCGAGGAAGTGCTTCTGCACGAACCGCTTGGGGTTCAGGTCCTCCAACTCGAAATCGGCGAACTCCGGTCCCAGCCCCTCCCGCAGGTCGTTCTTGGCGCCCTCGGCAATCCTGCGCAGGTCACGAAGGGCCTGGCCGGCCTGGGAGGCGATCTTCGGCAGCTCGTGCGGGCCGAAGACGACGAGCGCGATCACCGCTAGGACCAGGAGCTTGGGGATAGACAGGTCGAACACGCTCAGCTCTTTCCGGCATCGGTGTCACGCTCTCGCGTATCCACTGTAAACCGTTATGACGCACCTCGTGGACGGACGTCGGCCAGCCTTTCGCAGGCACTCGGCCTTGGCCGGGATTCGTAGCCTTCAGCCGAACGGATTGGCCCAGGAAGCCATCCGGGCCAGGCCGCGCGACATCCGCTTCCAGAAGCCGGGCGGCGTGTCGTGCGGCAGCACGCCGACCACGGCATCGACCGTCTGGGCCGGAGCGTCGGCTATCACGGTGTACACGATGCCGCGGCTGGACCAGGTCAGGGACCGCTGGTCGGGCTCGGCCACGTAGATGGCGTGACCCGCCACGGTGGTCTTCTGCCAGCCGGCCAGCTTGGCCGCCAGGTTGCCGTGCTGCTCGAACACTGACACGACCGACAAGCCGTCCGAATAGCCAAGATCTATCACGTTTCCGCTGCTGGTCGCGGCCTGAGCGCCGGTGAACAGCGACAGGCCGCCGGGCAGGCCGGGCGGGACCAGCCAGCCCCGGTCGCGGAGCGCGAGAAGCTGGGAGGCCGACAGCGGGTCCGGCCAGGGGTCCTGCGGGGCGGCCCGGCCGCTGCCTGGCGCGGCGACCGGCCGCTGCCCGATGATCTGCACGTTGATAAACACGTCCTCGCTGATCACGTGGGCGGCCGTGTCGAAAACCTCACGCTCGAGCGGCAGCATGGTGGCGTCGTCCAGCCAGAACCTCGCGGCCAGGCTGCCGTCACTTCGCCGGGCATCAACCATCTGGGCGGCCCGGTTATCGGCCAGGCCCGCTCCGTCATAGGCCACGACGTAGTGCGTCTCCAGCAGGCGGACAAGCGGGATCGTGACGCCGAGCACGCCTTCGGGCCACTGCGCAGCGGTGTCGGCGGACAGGTACGGGCCGCTGCTGGCGTAGGTTCCGGCGGCCAGGGTCCGGGTGATGGTCTGGCCGCCGCTGGCGTGCCAGATGTCCGACACCAGCACGGACCCGCCGCTGATGGCCCAGCGCGAGACGATCTCCTCGCCCTGGTAGGACGTCTGGACCGCCGCCTGAGCGGCCTGCGTCAGCAGCCGCGCCGCGCGGGAGTCGCCTGGCGCTACGGGCGCGGACGTGGCCGGGGCCTGACTCGCGGATCCCCGGCCGCCGCGGGCCGCCGCCGTCTCCTGTTGCGAGGACCCGGCCTGCCCGCTGCACGCGGTGACGAGCAGCCCGGGCACCGTCATCGCGAGCGCGGCGGCGATCAGGAAGGCCGGCCCGGGCAGACCCCTGTACTGTCCTCGGGGGGACAACCCCCCTAGACCCCCCCGACCGAGGGGACCCATCCCCCCGGACCCCCCTCGGACCTCGACGCGAGGGGACGGCCGGGCGTCACGGCGGCGGTCGGCGGGGCAACTGAGCGCGAACACGCTGACCTCACGGCTGGGTCGCGCCGGCGCCGGACGCTGAGGCGCCCGGCGACGGCTTGACTGACGGGCCGGTGAACGGGATCTCGCCGGTGGTGATGGCGTGCTCGACGACGTACATCTGCACCGGCGGGGTGATCCGCGGTCCCGGGGCAGCCTGCCCCTGGCCGCCCACGCTGAACGCGACGGCGCCCAGGCCGACGACAAGAGACACAGTGCCGAGCATCAGGTAGCGGCGGCGGACGCGGCGCCTGAAGCCTGGCCCTCGAGTGTCCCGCCCGGACGGCGGCCGCGGACCTGGCGCGAGGCGCATCCGGCGCCGCCGCGGAGGCAGCGGCCCGCCCGGTCCGGTGATGGCGATCAGGCGGCGGGTCACGTCCGCTTCGGCCGGCGCCCCGGCGGTGAGCTCGCGTAGCTTCCGTTTCAGCGCGCGAAGTTCGGCCGCCTCGGCCAGGCACCGTTCGCAGCTGGCCAGGTGGGCGTGGGCGCGGTCGAGTTCGGCTCCGTCCAGCTCGCCGTCCACCAGGGCCGACAGCCGGTCACCGAGGTGGCTCATGACTCACCCGACCGCTTCATCCGCCGGCCCAGGCCCTGGCCCTGACGACGCCCCAGTCGCTGGCCCGCCGAGCGCGTGCCCGGCTCCTTGGCGTGAGCCAGGGCAGGCCGTCGGTGCTCGAGCGAGGCGCGGAGCTGGGCTCGCCCGCGGTGGATCCGGCTGCGCACCGTGCCCAGCTTGACCTCTAGAGTGGCGGCGATCTCCTCATAGGAGAAGCCTTCGATGTCACACAGCACCACCGCGGCGCGGTACTCCGGCGGGAGGGCCTTCAGCGCGGCCTGCACGTCGTCATCCAGATGACTGTCGTCAAAGGCCTGGGCGGGCGTGGGCTCCGAGCCGGGCAGCCGGTGGGCCATGTCGTCGGCCAGCCCTTCGAACCTGATCCGTTGCTTGCGCCGCGCCGAGTCGAGGAACAGGTTAGTGGTGATCCGATGCAGCCAGCCTTCGAACGTGCCCGGGGTATAGCTGGACAAGGACCTGAAGACCCGGACGAAGACCTCCTGGGTCAGGTCTTCCGCGTCGTACGCATTGCCCGTCAGGCGGTAGGCGAGCCGATAGACCCGAGCGGAATGCGCGCGGACGATATCCTCCCAGGTCGGGAGGTCCCACTCGGGCTGGGAAGGTTGCGTCGACGGGGATGGCAGTTGGCTGGCCTCCTCCAGCAATCCGCCCTTGGGGTCGCAGAATGCCGCGACTGTCACCATCGTGCCCTGGATTCTCCCGTCGCGCCAATTCGGTCCGGGACCTCGGGGTCCAGGCGACAGCCTGACCATGGCGGGCCGCCACACCCGGGTCCCTGTATCGCCTAGGTAACGGCTCCGGCTCCGGGAGAGTTCCCGGAGCTGTACGTGTGGCGCTAGGCTGCCCTGGTGGAGCCACTAGCAGATGCCGACTACGTTCCCGAGGATGAGCCGCTGCTGGCCGCCCGCGCCAACGCGGCCGAGCTCGGCGGCACCGAACCGGTGCTCCCGGCGGTGGGTGCCGTGCTCCGCTTCCTGGCCTGCGCGGTCGGCGCGAAGACCGCCGTCGAGATCGGCACCGGATGCGGCAGTTCGGGTATCTGGCTGCTTCGCGGAATGCGCCCGGGCTCCACGCTCACCAGCGTCGATACCGAGCCTGAATACCAGCGAATGGCACGGAAAGCGTTCGCCCAGGCCGGCTTCGCGCAAAATCAATGCCGCCTAATCCTGGGCCGTGCACTCGACGTCCTGCCCCGGCTCTCCGATGGCGCCTACGACATGGTCTTTTGTGATGCCGATGTGCGGGACTATCCGGATTACCTGACGGCCGCGCTGCGCCTGTTGCGGCCCGGCGGCGTCGTGGCATTCAATAACGCGCTGCTGGCGGGAACGGACCTGCAGGACGGCTCGGGCGCCGCGGAGAGTTTTGACGGCGATGACCTGGCGGACAGCGGAGCCGACCTTGCGACCCGGGTGCGGAGCGACGACCGGCTGGTCCCCGTGCTCCTGCCGTTGGGCCAGGGCCTGCTCGCCGCGCTCAAGAGGGGCGACTAGGGGAACAGCCCGGCAACGGGTCAGCCAACGACGGACTTCAAGGCGTCACCAAGCTTAGCTGCCTCATCTGCCGTCAGCTCAACAACGAGCCGGCCGCCGCCTTCAAGCGGGACGCGCATGACGATGCCGCGCCCCTCCTTGGTGACCTCAAGCGGACCGTCACCCGTCCGCGGCTTCATCGCCGCCATTGCCCATCCCCTTCCTCCGCGCTCCACGCACCGCGCCCGGATCGGCCCTGCGCCCTTCCGGGCCCCGGGTACGCCGAAATCCGAGGCGCCCGCGGCGGAACCGGCCAGCCACAACTGTTTCTCTCCGTCGCCCTATTATCCCGTGTTCGGAAGCAGAATGGTAATGATCGGCCATCTCGCCGCCGTCAAGACGGGCGTACGGCGTTTACGCCAGCCGTTCAGCGGACGGGCCGACGGGAGGGTCGGGCGATGGCCGGGGCATGCGCCTGTTGCGCCGCGCGATGGCGAGGGCGCGCGAAAGGCCTGACGGTTATGCGGGGGTTTCGGACACCTCCAACAGTGCTCAACGTGATCATTTGAGCACTCTTGGAGGTGGCGGGAATCGAACCCGCGTCCTTCAGTACCTCACCAGGGCTTCTCCGGGCGCAGCTTGCTGTGCTTTTCTCAGCCCCGGCGATCACGCAAGCAAGTTCGCCGACGGGCTCAGCCGCTGTCAGATGTCCCGCCTGGCCCCGCGGCCGGATCAGGCGGTGATCCTCCTAGCTGATGCCAGGCACCGGGTCGGAGGCGTCCCCGGGCTGACAGACCTCTAACTCGCCTTAGGCGGCGAGAGCGAGGTCAGTGCGCGTTGAGTTGGCACTTATTTTGGTGTGCGGTCACAGGATTTACGAGGTCACAACCGCAACCCTCGGCCCGCTTCCCCTGGTTCAACCACCGAAGTCGAAACCGATCACCCCCTATTGAGTTGTCCGGCCGACGCGACCTGGGCCACGCTGCCGTGCTCGACCATACACGTACAACCGGTGGGCGCCAACCCTGATTCCCGCGGCCGCATCGTGCAGCGGCGGCGGCAGCGCGCGGCGGCGGGAGCCGCGATGGTCAGCTGCGGATCGCCGACAGGAAGGCGCCGGCCAGCGCCGCCGCGGACAGCTGGGGCGTCTTGCCGGACTCGATCACCGTGAAGGCGATGTCGCCGCGGAAGCCGACGAACCAGCTCAGCCAGTCCGATCCGGTGTGCACCAGGCCGACCTGCCCGTACACCGGCGCGCCCGGAACGCTGGCTGCCTGGGCGGCGCCCGAGCGGACCGCGCTGCGCATCAGGCTGCGCACCGCGGACATGGCACTGCGGTTCAGCGGGGTCCCCGCGGGATCGGCCGCGCCCAGGGTGACCTGCGGCGTATGCCACCTGCCCGTATCCACCGTCGCGGCGACCATGGCCATGGACAGCGGGCTCATCCGCACGTTCCCCTGGCCGATGGTCTCGGCCGCGAGGTCCGCCACGTCCGCCGCCGAAGGCACCGATCCTGAAAAGGCAGGCACCGGTAGCGGCGACCAGTCGGCACCGATCCCGAAGTCCTTGACCACCTGGGCAAACTCGCCGGCCGTGAGACGTTCGGAGAGCCCGGCGAAGGCCGTACCGCAGCCGCGGGCGAAGGCGTCGCTGAACGGTTTCGGCGCGCCGGTTCCTTCGCTGGTGAAGGTCTGCCCGCCGACCGTGAAGGAGTCATCGCACGAGATCGGCGTGAATACCTTCAGCCCCGTCCCGAGCAGCGCGGCGGCCGAGACGATGGTGAAGGCCGTCCCTGGCATCAGCTTCGCGTCAAGCGGGCTGGCCGAGGTCAGCGAGCCGGACAGCCGGTGCTGGGCCACGGCCAGGACCTGTCCGGTCGACGCCTGGACCGCGACGATCTCGGCGGACGCCGGGCTCCGGCCCAGAGCGGCCAGCGCGGCTTGCTGGACCGCGGAGTTGATCGTGGTGTGCACCGCGGTGCCCGCCGCGCCCGGCCACTGGGCCAGCACGCTGGCCGGAACCCCCGCCGGGTTCACCGTCACGACCGCGGTCGTCGGGGTGCCGAGCAGTTCACGCTGGTACGTCTGTTCCAGCCCGGACAGTCCGATCGTGGTACCCGGGAGGTAGAACGCGCCGTCAGCGCGCAGCACCGGGCTGACCTCGCTGCCGACCTCGCCCACCAGTCCGCTGGCCTCGGTTTGGAACAGCTGTTCCCGTGCCCGCTCAACCATCAGGCCGCGCACGTCACGCAACCGGGAGCGCAGGCTGGCGTAGGTGGCCGGATCGAGCGAGGCGAGCCTGAGGAACTGGTGCGGCGGGGCGGCGGTGATCTGGCCGAGTACCTGCGCGGTCTCCAGCCCGGTCAGGTTCGCGAAGGCCCGGGCCGTTACCGCCAGGGCGGCCAGGCGGTCGGGCCACACGCCCAGCACGTACACCGGACCCGGGACTTCCAGCGGCTGGCCCTCGGAGTCAAGCACCGGCGCGCGGCTCGGGAACCGGGTCACCACGGCGAGCCGTTCGCCCTGGGTCAGGCCAGGGTACACCACGCTGGGGGCCCACTCCACCTTCCAGCCGCCTCCGATCTGGCGCAGCCCGAACCGGCCCTCATAGGTCCAGACCCGTCCCGCCTGGCCGAGATCGACCGAGGCGGTGAACGACGCTTCCGCGGTGGCGCCGTGCTGGGTGACCGAGCTCATGGCCAGAAACATCTGGGTGGCGTCGAGCTGGGTGAGGGCGGCCGCCAGCCCGGTGGCAACCGCGCCCGGCGAGGCAGTGGTCAGCGCCCCTGCCGCGTCGTAATGCTGTTGCTGCCAGTCGAGCAAGAACGCCTGGACGGTGGGCTCGGCGGAAGGCTCCGAGCCGAACCCGGCCGCCAGGCCGATGACCAGCAGCCCGATCGCCGCCACGGCCAGCACGACGATCCGGGATCGTCTGGCCTGCCTGGTCGCTGGCGCGGGCCGTCGGCCGTGAGCGGGACCGCGGCTGTGAGCGGGAGCGCGGCCGTGGGCGGGACCGCGGCCGGGGTGCGCGACCGGGCCTGGCGGCCTCGCGTGGCCGCTGTCCTCGCTCGCAGGAATGGACACGATCTGCCCGTCACCTTCGCCGTTTCAGCGCGCGGTCAATCTCCCTGGCCGCGTCGCGTCGTGCTAGGTCCTGGCGCTTATCGTAAGTCCGTTTGCCCCGGGCCAGCGCCAGCTCCACCTTGGCGTGTCCATCCTTAAAGTAAAGCGATAGCGGAACCAGGGTCAGGCCCTGTTCGGCGGTCTTGCTGACCAGGCGATCGATCTCCTTGCGGTGCAGCAGGAGCTTCCTGATCCGACGCGGGGTGTGGTTGGTCCAAGTGCCCTGGACGTACTCGGGGATGTGCACGTTGTGCAGCCACATCTCGCCGTCGGTGATCTGCGCGAAGCCATCCGTGAGGGACGCGCGGCCCGCCCGCAGCGACTTCACCTCGGTGCCGGTCAGGACCAGGCCCGCCTCGTAGGTGTCCTCGATGTGGTAGTCGTGAAACGCACGCCGGTTCCGGGCGATGACCTTCCGCCCTTGCTCCCGAGCCACGTCCCTCCTGTCTGCACGCCTGGCCCCCTCAGATCCGCAGGTAGCGACGCAAGGTCAGGAACGACGTCACGCCGCATAGCAGCACCGCGACGACCATCGAGAACAAGATGACCTCGATCAGGTCGCCGACCGGCAGACCCACGTTGAAGGAGAAGTACTGCCCCAGGCTATCCAGCATCAGCGACTTGACGGCGACCAGGAGCCCGGCGGCGATGGCCCAGCCGATCAGCCCGGCGATGGTCCCCTCCAGCAGGAAGGGCAGCTGGATATAGAAGTTCGACGCGCCGACCAAGCGCATGATGGCGGTTTCCCTGCGCCGGTTGAACGCGGACAGCCTGATCGTATTGGCCACCAGCAGGACCGCCGCCACGATCAGGATCAAGGCGATGATGACGACCGCGTTTCTGGCGCCGTCCAGCAGCCGGTAGAACTTGTCCAGGATCGTCATCTCGTCGACCACGGTTTCCACCCCGGCGGCGCCGGTGACCGCGCTGGCCACGATGTTGTAGTCGGCCTCGGGGTTGCGCAGCTTCACCTCGAACGAGTCGGGAATGTCGCCCTCCTGGGTGTCCTGGACCAGGGCGGGCTCGGTCGAGAAGTACTGCCTGAATTCGGAGTAGGCCTGCTGCTGTGACACGTAGTACACGGCCTGGACCTGCGGCATGGAGACGAGCTGGGCGTGCAACTGGGCCCGTTCCGCGTCGGTGGCAGGCCCGTTCTGCTGGCACTGCGGTTCCGGGCTGGTCTTGATGCACAGGTAGATCGACAGCTCGACCTTTCCCTGCCAGTAGGTTCGCGTCCTGTCCACCTGCTTGACGAACAGCAGACCCGTGCCGAGCAGGGAGAGGCTGATGGCCACGACCACGATGAGCGCCATCGTCATGGTGAGATTCCGGCGCAGCCCGATCCAGATCTCCTGGAAGACGAACTGTGAACGCATGCTGGCTGATCCCTTGTAGTCCTAGGTATGGAGGGGTTGGACGGGTCCGGACCGCGGCGCGGCTGCGGCGCGGCCCGCACAGGTCAGTAGGCCTGGCCGTACACCCCGCGTGACTGGTCCCTGACGACCTTGCCGTATTCGAGCTCGATCACCCGCTTGCGCATGGAGTCGACGATGGCCGCGTCGTGAGTGGCCATCACCACGGTCGTCCCTGTCCTGTTGATCCGGTCGAGCACCTTCATGATGCCGATCGAGGTCGCCGGGTCGATGTTCCCGGTTGGCTCGTCGGCGAGCAGGATCATCGGCCGGTTGACGAACGCACGTGCCATCGCCACCCGCTGCTGCTCCCCGCCGGACAGTTCGTCGGGCATGCGGTCATGCTTGCCTTCGAGCCCGACCAGGTCGATGACCTCGGGAACGATCTTGCGGATGAAACGCCGGTGCTTGCCGATGACCTCCAGGGCGAATGCGACATTCTGGTAGACGTTCTTGTTCGGCAGCAGCCGGAAATCCTGGAACACGCAGCCGATACGCCGGCGCAGATATGGCACCTTCCAGTTCGTGAGCCGCGCCAGATCCCGTCCCGCCACGTGGATCTGGCCGTCTGAGGGCCGCTCCTCCTTCAGGATCAGCCGGAGAAAGGTGGACTTCCCCGATCCTGACGGTCCGACCAGGAAAACGAACTCGCCCTTGGCCACCGAGATGTTCACGTTCTCCAGGGCCGGCCGACTCTGACTCGGGTAGACCTTGGTGACGTTATCGAAGTTGATCACGGAACCATCACAACGATGAGGGTACGGGTTTCGAACCACGGCTGCCGCCAACTTGGCCGACATCCGGATAACCTGGTTTTGGCCAGGGAACAGTCTAGAGTGGAACTAACGGCTAAGGCCGCATATACACGCAAGTGCCCGGGTGGAGGCAAAAGACACGATGAGCTGCGAACACCTGATCTGCGCTCAGTGCGCGGGGCCGGTGGTAGAGGGCCGCTGCCCGGCGTGTCGCGCCGCGAGGCAGCAGGTCCACCACCACTGGGTGGCCAGCCCGCAACTGATCATCGGGACCATCCTGGTGCTGACGTTGCTCCTCCTGGTCGCCACGCAGCTGCACCGGTAGGTCTACCGGCCGTTCTGGCGCAGCCAGCGGATCTCCGCGTCGATGAAGTCGTCGATCTCGCCATCCAGGACGGCCACCGCGTTCCCGGTCTCCTGGCCGGTCCGGACGTCCTTGACGTTCTGGTACGGGTAGAGCACGTAGTTGCGGATCTGAGTGCCCCAGGCGCGGCCGCCGTCGCCGCGCAGCGCGGCCATCTGTTCGGCCTCCTCCTGGCGCCGCCGCTCGAGCAGCTTGGCCTGCAGGACGGCCATCGCTGTGGCCCGATTCTGGATCTGGCTGCGCTCGTTCTGGCAGGAGACCACGATCCCGGTCGGCAGGTGGGTGATGCGGACGGCCGAGTCCGTGGTGTTAACTCCCTGGCCGCCCGGGCCGCTGGAGCGGAACACGTCCACCCTGATCTCGTCCTCCGGGATTTCGATGTGGTCGATCGGCTCCACTACGGGCATCACGTCGACGCCGGCGAACGAGGTCTGCCTGCGTCCCTGGTTGTCGTACTTGGAGATCCTGACCATCCGGTGCGTGCCGTGCTCGCCGCGCAGCGTGCCGTAGGCGTAGGGCGCGTTCACCGCGAACGTGGTGGACTTGATCCCCGCCTCCTCGGCGTAGGAGGTGTCGTACACCTCGGTGGGGTACCTGTGCCGCTCCGCCCAGCGCAGGTACATCCGCATCAGGTTCTCCGCGAAGTCCGCGGCGTCCGCACCGCCGGCCTGGGCGTTGATCGAGATCAGGGCTTCCCTGGCGTCGTATTCGCCGTTCAGCAGGGTACGCACCTCAAGTTGGTCGATCTCGCTGCGCAGGGCGGCGAGCTCGCGGGCCGCCTCCTCGCGGGTGGGCTGGTCGTCTTCGCTCTCGGCCAGCTCGAACAGGAGCTGGGTATCTTCGAGCCGCTGGCGCAGGCCGGCCAGCCTGCCCAGCTCGGCTTCCAGGTACGACAGCCGGCGGGTCACCTTCTGGGCGCGATCCTGGTCGGCCCACAGGTCGGGGTCGGCGGCCTGCTCGCGCAGGCCCTCGGCCTCCTGCTGCATGGCGCCGGGATCGAGCACCGCCTCGATGCTGTCCAGCTTGGACGTCAGTGCCGCGATCTGGTCGGCGGGATCGGTACCTGCCACGTGGGCAAGCCTACGCGAGCCGAAGGGGCGCGGCGCAGCCCGGACGGTTCCCGGCCAGCCAGGCCGCGGCCCGCAGGCGGGCGGGTAAGCAAGAGAGCAAACCCGGTATCCTGCCTTAGCGTGAGGATGCGCAGGGTGAGACGGACGTCGGCACGGACCCGCGCCGCGACCGGCTATGCAGCAGTCCTCGGGTTGGCCGCGCTGGCCGCCGTGACCGTGCTGGCCGCCGCGGGATGCACCCCGGCGGCGGCCACCGCGAGCACGGCCACCGGCAGCGACCACAGCCTCACCTTCGCGGTAGCCGAGGCCGCCTACAGCTCCTACCTGAAGATCAGCGAGGCGGCCGCGACCCACGGGAACGCGACCCAGGGCGAGGCGTACGTCGGGTACGCACAGTGGTACATCGTGCGCAGTCAGTACACAGCCCTGGCTGCGGCGCACACGCCGGTCCCGACGTACCGGTACGGCCGGCCGGTCTTCTACGTGCCGGCGCTGGCCGGGTACCCGCTGTGGTTCATGGTGGCCGTGCCGAGGGCGGCCGTGGTGAACGCCCGGCCCGGAGCCGCGGTCAACACGCTCATGGTGTTCGAGCAGTACGACAACAAGCTGCGCTGGACGCTCGACGGGTCGGCGGAGCTCGATCAGCGCCTGCCGGCCATCGCCCGGGACCAGGACGGGTACGCCATCGACGTCCGCACCGCCGAGCCGGACCTGCTGCTGCGGCCCGACGTGCTGGGGGCTACGCAGGCTGCCGTGGTCGACGACGGCCCGGCGAGCGCGGCCGCCGCGGTGGTCCGCAGCGGCCCGCTGACCACGGGAATGTACGCGGCGCAGAACGCGCAGGCCAGCGCGGCCACGGCGCGGGGCCTGATCTACCAGTGGCTGCTCCAGGGCTCCTACTTCCCGCAGTTCGAACTGCGCACGGCCGATGGCGGGGCGCTGGTCATGTACTCGATGTCCCTGAATACGACCACCGAGTATCCCGGGCTGGTGAGCGGCTCACCGATTCCGGTGCCCGCGAACTTCGTCCCGCTACTCGGCGCCCCCACCGAGATCGGCTATCACCAGGTGCTGGCGAACTGGACCTTCGAGTACGCGGCGGTCGACCCGCCGGCGACCGCCCAGAACGCCAAGGTGCAGATCATCGGGGCCTATGGCGGCCCCACCTCCGGGCACGCCTACTAAGCCGGGGAGGCCCCCCGGACCGCCTCGGTATTAGAACTCGGGCAGGGAACTCGCCGAGACCAGGGTACGGATGGCCCGCAGCGCCACCGACAACGTGGTGAACGTGAAGCGCTCGCTCTCCCAGATCTCGCCCAGCATCTGGGTGGCCATCGCCACCGCCGCCTCGTTGCGCGAGACCCAGGCCGCGAGCCGCTCCTCGGGCGTCCTCGGCAGGCCCGACCCGCTGACCCCGAGCACGTCCTGGGTCAGCGAGGCGTGCGCGGCGTACAGGTCATCACGCAGGGCGGCGCGGGCCATGGTCGACCAGCGGTCCTCACGGGGCAGCGCGGTGATGCGGTCCCGCAGCCGGGTGATCTGCAGCCGGTCGGCCAGGTCGAAGTAGACGTCGGCGGTCTCCTCGATGGGCCGCCCGGCGGCCGAAGCGATCTGCACGATGTCGAAGGCGGAGTAGGTCGGCACCATGGCCGCGACCCGCTCGGCCAGGTCCGAGGGCACGCGCAGGGCCAGGTAGGAGTCCCTGCGTTCCTCGAACCCGGCCAGGTCCCGGCCGGTGAGCAGCTTGGGCAGGCCGTTGCGCACGGCGCGCACCCCGCCGGAGAAGAAGTCCACGCTGGCCTGGATGTCGAACGGCGGACGGCGGTTGTGCAGCAGCCACCTGGCCGTGCGCTCCGTGAGCTTGCGGCCCTCGAGCAGCAGCGTGATCTGGGCCGCCAGGCTGACCTGGCCGTCCAGTTCCTCGACCTGGGTCCAGAAGGCCGGCATGTCGTACACCTCGCGGGCCACCAGCCAGGCCCGGGTCAGATCGGGCACCGAGGCGCCGGTCTCCTCGATCAGCCGGAACAAGAACGTGGTGCCCGACGTGTCGATCATCGCGTTGACCGCCGAGGTGGTGATGATCTCGCGGCGCAGCCGGTGCGATTCCATCAGTTTCCCGAAGTCGGCCCGCAGCTGGGCCGGGAAGTACGCGTCGAGCACCCGGCGCAGGTACGGATCGTCGGGCAGGCTGGAGGCCAGGACTTCCTCGCCGGCCGCGATCTTGGTGTGCGCGAGCAGCAGGGCGAACTCGGGGTTGGTCAGGCCGCCGCCCGCGGACCTGCGCTCGGCGATCTCCCGCTCCCCCGGCAGCACGTCCTGTTCCGGGTCGAGCCGCTTATCCCGCGCCAGCTTGCGGAGGTACCGCGCATGCACGTGCAACAGGGACGGTGCCTGCGACCTGGCCGCGGCCAGCGCCATGTTCTGCCGGTAGTTGTGCCGCAGCACCAGGGCGGCCACGTCGTCGGTCATGTCGTTCAGCAGCCCATGCCGGGCGGACGCGGGGAGGATCCCGTCCCGGATCGCGTCGGCGAGCAGGATCTTGATGTTGACCTCATGGTCGGAGGTGTCGACTCCGGCCGAGTTGTCGATGAAGTCGGTGTTCACCAGCCCGCCGCCGAGTGAGTACTCGATCCTGGCCGCCTGGGTGAGGCCCAGGTTTCCGCCCTCGCCGATCACCCGCGCGCGCAGCCGGGTCGCGTCGATGCGCACCGCGTCGTTGGACCTGTCCCCCACGTCGGCGTGGGACTCGTTGCTGGCCTTGACGTAGGTGCCGATGCCGCCGTTCCACAGCAGGTCGACGGGGGCGGCCAGGATGGCCGAGATCAGTTCGTCCGGCGAGAGCGCGACCACGCCGGCGTCGAGGCCGAGGGCGGTGCGCGCCTGCGGCGACACCGGAACCGACTTCGCGCTGCGCGGCCAGACCCCGCCGCCGGGCGAGATCAGCGCCGGGTCGTAGTCCGCCCACGAGGACCGGGGCAGCGCGAACATCCTACTCCGCTCGGCGAAGCTCGTCCCGGGGTGCGGGTCCGGATCGATGAACACGTGCCGGTGGTCGAACGCCGCGACCAGCTTGATGTGCTCCGACAGCAGCATTCCGTTGCCGAACACGTCGCCGGACATGTCGCCGATGCCGGTCACGGTGAAGTCATCGATGTCGGGGTTCATTCCCAGCGCGGCGAAGTGGATCTTCACCGACTCCCAGGCACCGCGCGCGGTGATGCCCATCTTCTTATGGTCGTAGCCTTCGGATCCGCCGGAGGCGAACGCGTCGCCCAGCCAGTAGCCGTAGCGGGCGGCGATCTCGTTGGCCGTGTCGGAGAAGGTGGCGGTGCCCTTGTCCGCCGCCACCACCAGGTACGGGTCGTCGCCATCGCACCGGACGACGTCCGGCGGCGGCACCGCCGTGTCGGCCTCGATGTTGTCGGTGATGTCGAGCATCGCCCCGATGAACGTCTTGTAGCAGGCCAGCACCTCGGCCTGGTACGCCTCGCGGCCGGACGGATCGGGCAGCCGCTTGCACACGAAGCCGCCCTTGGCGCCGGACGGCACGATGACCGCGTTCTTCACCTCCTGCGCCTTGACCAGCCCGAGGACCTCGGTGCGGAAGTCCTCCAGCCGGTCCGACCAACGCAGCCCGCCGCGCGCCACCCGGCCGAAGCGCAGGTGGACGGCTTCCAGCCGGGGCGAGTAGACGTAGATCTCGAACTTCGGCCGCGGCTCGCTCAGCCCGGGCACGGACCTCGGATCGAGCTTGAGCACCAGGCAGTGCGGCCCGTCACAGCCGCCGGGGCTGTCCGCCCGGTAGTAGTTGGTGCGCAGCGTGGCATCGATCAGCGCCAGGTAGGTCCGCAGGATCCGGTCGTGGTCCAGGCTGACCACCTCGTCGAGCTGGCCGCGGATCTCCTCGGTGATCGCCTCGCAGCGCTCGGCCGCCCCGGATTGCCGGGCCGGGTCGAACCTGGACGCGAACAGCCGGACCAGGAGCCGGGTGATGGCCGCGTTGGACCGCAGCACCCGCTGCACGTAGTCCTCGCTGAATCGCATTCCGCCCTGCCGCAGGTACTTCGCGCAGGCGCGCAGCAACATCACCTCGCGCCAGCTCAGGCCCGCGGTCAGCACCAGCGCGTTGAACCCGTCGTCTTCGGTCTCGCCGTTCCACAGCGCGGTCAGGGCTTCCTCGAAGGTCTCGCGGACGCCGGGCACGGCCGCGGCCGGCGGCCGGAGGCCGAATTCATATGTCCAGAACGATCCGGCGCTCGAGCTGCCGGTGAACTCGTACGGATGCTCGTCGACGACTTCGAGTCCCAGGTGCTGCAACTCCGGCAGCACGTCGGACAGTGTGATCGGGGAACCCGAGCGGTACACCACCAGCGTCCACCGCTCGGGGTGCTCGACCAGGCGGACAGAAAACTCGCTCCCCGACTCGCGCAGCCCGAGCATCGTGGTCAGGTCGTCCACCGCATCCTGGGCCGAGACGTCCGCCTTGTAGGTCTCGGGGATGCTGGCCCCGCCCAGGTCGAGCAGCATCCTGGCCCGTTCCTCGCCGAGCCGGCGGGTCGCCTCGGCGGCCACGTCCTCGTCCCAGGACCGGACGGCCTCGGCCAGCCTGCGCTCCAGGGCCGCCGCGTCCACCTGCGGCACCGGCGTGCCCCGTTCGGCCCACACCACCACGTGCAGCCGGGCCAGGGCCGAGTCGCCGATCGTGGCGCTGTAGTCCACCGAGGCCCCGTGCAGGGCCTCCCTCAAGATGTCCTGCGCGCGCAGCCTGACCTTGGTGGTGTACCTATCCCTGGGCAGGTAGACCAGGCATGACATGTAACGGCCGTAGCGGTCCCTGCGGAGGAACAGCCGGGTCTGCTTCCGCTCGCTCAGCCGCAGCACGCCCAGTGCGATCGGGGTGAGCTCGTCGGCCGAGATCTCGAACAGCTCCTCCCGCGGGTAGTCGTCGAGGATCTCGACCAGCTGCTTTCCGTCGTGGCTGTCCCGGGATAGCCCGGCCTCGGCCAGGACGTGGGCCAGCTTGCGCCGCAGCACGGGGATGCCGTCGACGGGCGCGGTGTGCGCCGCGTGCGAGTACAGGCCGAGGAACCTGTACTCCCCGGTGACCGCGCCGTCCGGGCCGAGCCTCTTGACCGAGACGTAGTCCAGGTAGTTGGCGCGGTAGACGGTGGACCGGGAGTTCGCCTTGGCCAGCACCAGCCGCTCGCTCGGGTCCTGCGCCCTGGCCACCACCTGCGAGGACATCTTGCGCAGCGCGTCCCGGCCCTGCCGGGCATGGCGGAGGATGCCGAGCCCGGTGCCCGGCACGGCGCGCAGGCCGGTGCCCTCGTCGGTCCGTACCAGGTCGTATTCGCGGTACCCGAGAAACGTGAAGTTGTCGCTGGCCAGCCAGCGCAGCAACTCGCCGTACTCGGCCTCCTCACTGCCGGGTTCGGAGTCGAGCTCGTCGGCCAGGTGTTCGGCCATCGCTTCCATCCGCGGCTGGTCCTCGACGGCGACGCGCACGTCGTCGAGCACGTGGCGCAGGTCGGCCTCGAGCTGCTCGCCGGTGCCCCAGTCCTTGGTCAGCGTGATCTCGACGTGGATCCAGCACTCGATCATCTCGCCGTTCGCCGGGACCGCGTCGTCGGCACAGGCGCCGAGGACCCCGCGCAGCGTGCCGGTCACGTCCCGGCGCACCCGCAGCAGCGGATGCATGATCAGGCCGATCTCGGCCCGGTGGCGGTTCAGCCTGGTCGTGACCGAATCGACCAGGTAGGGCATGTCGTCGACGGCGATGTCCACCACCAGGCTCGACGGGGTGACCGGGTCCAGGTGAGCGTCGCCCGGCTCGCGGACCTGGACCAGGGCCCGGCCCTGCGGCCGGCTCAGGGCCAGCCGGGCGTGGGCCTCGGCCACCGCAGCCAGCCGGGACGGCAGGGCCAGGTCCTCGGTGGGGACGCGCTGATAGTAGGCGTCCAGGTAGCGCAGGACGCTGTCGCCCGACTCGCCCAGGGCGGAGTCCAGGGCGGGATCGTCCCGCCAGGCCTGCTCCGCCTTGGCCAGCAGGGTCTCCCTGGCCCCGTTCGGGTCATTGTCCGGCATCGTCCACTCCTTTGTGGTCTGTGCCTGCCCGGGGGGACGACCCCCCGGAGCCCCCCGCTGCGCTTCGCGCCCCGCTCTGGTGCCCACCGTTACCATCACGCGCCCGGAGAGGCCGAAGGCCCCTCGCGGCCGCATGATCGCGGCTTGCGCCGCACCACTCGCCGTTTCGCCTTCTAGCCTGAAGGTGCACCCTGGGACCTTCCGAAGTGGGTGAGGACTTCCGGGTTGGCCAGGGCGTTGGGGTCCACGGCGCGCTCAGGGGCGGTGCCGAGCAGGATCTTGCGCACCGGGACTTCGAGTTTCTTCCCGGACAGGGTCCGCGGGATGCCCGGAACCTGGTGGATCTCATCCGGCACGTGCCGGGGCGACAGTTGCGCACGTAGCGCGGCGCGGATCCGGCCGGCCAGGTCATCGTTGAGTTCGCCTCCCGCGGCGGGCACCACGTACAGGATCAGCCGGCCCTCGGCGCCGAGCCTGCCGGTGTCCACCACCAGGCTGTCGGCCACCTCATCAAAGCCCTCGACCACCCGGTAGAACTCGCTGGTTCCCATCCGGACGCCGCCCCGGTTCAAGGTGGCGTCCGAGCGGCCGTAGATGACGCAGCCGCCGTCGGGCAGCAGTTCGATCCAGTCACCGTGCCGCCAGACGCCCGGGTAGGTGTCGAAGTAGCTCGCCCGGTACCTGACCCCGTCCGGGTCGTTCCAGAAGCCGACGGGCATCGACGGCATCGGCTGGGTGATCACCAGTTCGCCCACCTTCCCGATGACCGGCTGCCCGGCCTCGTCGTAGGCCTCCACCTCCGCCCCCAGGCAGCGGCCGGAGATGATGCCCGCCCGCACCGGCAGCAGCGGGCAGGGCCCGACGAAGCCCGTGCACAGGTCGGTGCCGCCGGAGAAGGAGCCGAGCAGCACGTCCTGGCAAACCCGCTCGTACACCCAGCCGAACGCCTCGGGCGGCAGCGGTGATCCGGTCGAGCCGATGGCCCGCAGCGCGGACAGGTCGGTCTCGTCTCCGGGGCGCAGCCCCGCCTTCATGCAGGCCACCAGGTAGGGCGCGCCGACCCCCAGGTAGCTGACGCCGTGCTCGGCGGCCAGCCGCCACAGCCGGTCCGCGGCCGGGTAGGTGGCGCTGCCGTCGTACAGCACGATCGTCAGCCCGGCCAGCAATCCGCCGGCCAGGTAGTTCCACATCATCCAGCCCGTGGTGGTGTACCAGGTGAAGACGTCGCCCGGCTTCAGGTCCTGGTGGAACGACAGCGCCTTGAGGTGCTCAAGCACGATCCCGCCGTGCCCGTGCATGATCGGCTTGGGCAGGCCGGTGGTGCCCGAGGAGTAGACCACCCACAGCGGATGCGCGAACGGCACCTCGGTGAACTCCGGCTCGCGGGGGCCCGGTTCCGTGCCGAGATCGTCCCACCGGGTGAACGGGACCGCCGGCTGCTCGCCGGGCTCGCCCAGCACCTCCACCAGCACCATCGCGGACAGTCCGGGCAGGGCCGCCACCACGTCGCGCACCAGGCCGGCCCGGGAGAACACCTTGCCCCCGTACCCGTAGCCGTCGCAGGCAATCAGCACCTTCGGCTCGATCTGCGCGAACCTGTCGATCACGCTGCGCGCGCCGAAATCCGGCGAGCACGAGGACCAGATCGCGCCCAGGCTCGCCGTCGCGAGCAGGCCGATGACCGCCTCGGGCACGTTCGGCAGCAGCGCCGCCACCCGGTCCCCCCGGCGGACGCCCAGCGACCGCAGGCCCCGCGCTACCCGCGCGACCTGCTCGGCAAGCTCGGCGTAGCTCAGGCGCCCCGATCTGGACCGTTCGGAATCAAAAATGATCGCCGTCCGGGCGGGGTCGGTCCACGCGGTCCTCAGCGCGTTACGGGCGTAATTGAGGGTGGCTCCTTCGAACCAGCGCACGTCGGGCAGGACCTGGCCGGCCAGGACCGGGCCCGGGCCCCGGTCACCGAGCACCTCGAAGTAGTCCCACAGCGCCCCCCAGAACGGCCCGGGCTGCGTCACAGACCACTGCCACAGGTCCTGGTAGCCCGCGAACTGGTGCCCGTGCTCGGCGGCCAGCCAGTGCATGAACCGGGTGATCCGGGCCTGGCGGGCCGTCTGCTCATCCGGCTCCCAGAGCACCGTGCCGTAACCCCGGCTGGTCAGGTCACCTAGGTCCATGCTCACAGCATCGTGCCATCCTGGCGGCCCTGGCAACGCCCATCGGGGACGATGAGCCCGCGTCGTGGCCCGCGGATTCCGCTAAAGGTCATGAATCACCATAAACCGGGGATTTCGGGGTTGAGCGACGGGGCGGACCCGGGGGCCCGGATCAGGCCGGTTCCGGGGCGGCGCTGCCGGGCGGTTCAGTGAGGCGGGTGATAACAGCGACGAGGCCAGCGGGGTCGGTGAGTTCGGCCAGCACCGCGTCAGCACCCGCGTCGCGCAGTTCGGCCGCGCTGGCCCGGCCGCTGGCCACCGCGAGCGAGGAGGCGCCTCCGATCCGGGCCGCCTCCACGTCACGGGCGGAGTCCGCCACGTAGACGGTGGCCCGTTCACCGAACGTCACGCCGTGCCTCTCCGACGCGCGCTGCCTGGCCACCCGCAGCAGGGTGCCCTTGGGATATGCCTCGGAACCGTAGCCGCCGATGTCGAAGTCCATGAAGCCGTCCAGGCCGAACGCGCTCAGCTTCAGCATCGCGTTCGGCTTGCTGTTGCCGGTCAGGACGGTCTGCACTACATCGTCGAGCTTGGCCACGGCGGCCAGCGCCTCGGCCGCGCCCGGCAGCACCTGGCCCTGGCTGGCCAGGTCGTCGCGCCGGGCTTGGAGGGCCGCGGCCAGTTCGGCACCGAACGGCTCGAGCAGGCGTTCGGCCTCGGTGCCGGAGCGCACGTCCACGCCGTTCAGCGCGAGCGCGTCGAAGAAGATCTCCGATTCCGACCGGCCCGCCATCTGCGGCAGCCGGATCAGCGGGCGGCCCGCCACCGTGGCGAACGCCTCGGCGTAGGCGTCTCGGGTGACGCGGGCGACATCGACCAGGGTCAGGTCGATATTCCACAGAACCAGCCGGTGAATGGTGCCGCCCTCCGGTGCGGTGCGTCAGCCCATGTGAGGGTATCGGTAGTCGGACGGGGGCACGAACAGTTCCTTGATGGCCCGGGCGGACACCCACCGGATCAGGTTGAACACCGAGCCGGCCTTGTCGTCGGTGCCGCTCGCACGGGCGCCGCCGAACGGCTGCTGCCCGACGACCGCGCCGGTGGGCTTGTCGTTGATGTAGAAGTTCCCCGCCGAGTACCGGAGCGCGTCGGTGGCCTGGGCGATCGCGGCGCGGTCCGTGGCCACGATGGATCCGGTCAGCGCGTAGGGGGCGGCGTCGGCTGCCTGCGAGAGTACCTGGTCGTAGGCTTCGTCCGGGTAAACGTGCCCGGCCAGGATCGGGCCGAAGTACTCGGTGGTGAAGACCTCGTCGGCCGGATCCGAGCACTCAAGCACCGTGGGTGCGACGAAGAATCCTTCGGTGTCGTCGTACCGGCCGCCGGCCAGGATGTTAATCGACCCGGTGGCCCTGGCCCGGTCGATGGCCGCGGCGTGCTTGGCGAAGGCCCGGGCGTCGATCACGGCTCCCATGAACAACGACAGGTCGGAGGCCACGTCACCCATGGTCAGCGACTCCACCTGGGCGATGAAGTCGTCCCGGGTGCGGGCCCAGACAGATTCGGGGATATAGGCGCGGGAGGCCGCGGAGCACTTCTGGCCCTGGTACTCGAACGCGCCGCGGATCAAGATGGCGGCCAGGCTTTGCTGATCGGCCGACGGGTGCACGATCACGAAGTCCTTGCCGCCCGTCTCGCCCACCACCCGGGGGTAGTTGTGGTACCTGGCGATGTTCTCGCCGACGGTCCGCCACAGGTGCTGGAAGGTGCCGGTGGAGCCGGTGAAGTGGATGCCGGCCAGGTCGGGATGGGGCAGCGCCACCTGGGACACCGCGTGGCCGTCCCCGGTCACCAGGTTGATGACCCCGGGTGGCAGGCCTGCTGCCTCGAGCAGGCGCATGATGTAGTGCGCCGCGAGCTGCTGGGTGGGCGACGGCTTCCACACCACCACGTTGCCCATCAGCGCCGGAGCCGTCGGCAGGTTGCCCGCGATCGAGGTGAAGTTGAACGGCGTGATGGCCAGCACGAAGCCCTCGAGCGGACGGTACTCCATCCGGTTCCAGACCCCCGGCGCCGACTCCGGCTGCTCGGAGAGGATCTTCCTGGCGAAATAGACGTTGTAGCGCCAGAAGTCGATCAGCTCGCAGGCGGCGTCGATCTCCGCCTGATACGGCGACTTGGACTGGCCGAGCATGGTCGCGGCGTTCAGGGTGGCGCGCCAGGGTCCGGCCAGCAGGTCCGCCGCCTTGAGGAAGATGGCGGCCCGGTCGTCGAAGCTCAGCGCCCGCCAGGCCGGCGCCGCCTGCTTGGCCGCGTAGATCGCGGCGGCCACGTCCACGCTGGTCGCGTTGCCCAGCTGGCCCAGCACGTGCCGGCGGTTGTGCGGCTGGACCACGTTGATCGGCTCGCCCGTGGCCATCTGCTCCCGGCCGCCGATGGTCATGGTCAGCTCGGTCCGCTGGCCCGCAAGCTCCTTGATCTTGCCTTCCAGCACGGCTCGGTCGTGGCTGCCCGGCTGGTACTGCCGAACCGGCTCGTTGGCCGGGGTGGGGGTCCTGGACACGGCGTCCATCACGATCGCTCCTGGCGTTCGGGTTCGTGGCGTTCGGCCTGTTTGGTCCCCCTTATCGTCGCATGCCCGGCTCGTCGGGGGCATCCTCAGTCGGCTCAGCCGGCCAGGTAGGACAGCTCCTGGGTGGCGTACCAGCCGAGCTCGTGGCCTTCGGCTCCGTCGACGATGAACCTGGCGTCCTCGTCGCCGGCATCGGCCGCGGCCAGTGCCCCGGCCGCACTGCGCACGTCCTCGCCGGCTTCGGGGTCGTCCATGTGGGCCGAGGCCAGGCGCTGGATCGGGACCGGCGCGCTGATCACGACCCGGCCCGGCTCACGGTCCCGCGCATCCCAGCTCACCTGATCGGCCGGGATCTCGGCGGCCAGCACCACCCGCCGGGACGGCGCCTTCGGGTTAGCGGCTAGCAGCCGCAGCGCCGCGCGGGCCGCCTCGGTCAGCGCGGCGTACTCGAGTTCCTCATCGTCGCCGCTGGCGTAGGCCTCGCGCAGCGCGGGCGTGACCGCGAACCCGGGCAGCGGCCCTTCACCGATCCGGCCGGCCCGCAGGGCCATGGCCAGGGCCGGAAGTGTTGACGGCAGGTAGACGCGCATGGTGCCCCAGAGTCTGCCACAGTCCAGGCCAGACGGTCCGCTGGTCGATCCGAGCCATCCTGGGAAGGTTCCGGAGGGTGCTGTGGTGTGCGAGCGCCCCGTGGTGCGTAATGCCCGGTATTTGCGGGGAGGATCCGGGCTTCCGGGAGGGTTTGGTGCACCCCCGTCCCCCGGATCCTCCCGCGAGCCCGAATACTCCCGGGTAATTTCCAGCGCCTCGGTCTGATGAGTACGGGTGAGGCTGATGAGGTCAACGGGGAAGCTTTGGGGTTGGTCGGCCGTGGCCGGCGCCGCGAGCGCGGCCACGACGGTGGTCACGGCCTCGTCCAGCGAGACATGCTCCCACAGGCGGATCACGGTCCAGCCGGCCACGGCCAGCGCCGCGTCGTTCAGCCGGTCGCGCTCGACGTTCCGCAGCAGCTTCGGTCCCCAGTACCACTCGTTCGCCCGGGGCTTGGATCCGTGCTCCGGGCAGGCGTGCCAGAAGCAGCCGTCGACGAAGATCGCCACCTTGCGCGCGGTGAACGCGATGTCCGGCCGCACCCGCCTGCCACCGTCCAGGTCCAGCCGGTAATCCTTGCGGTAGCGGTAGCCGAGCTGGTGCAGGGCGTGGCGCAGGGCGAGCTCGGGCTTGGTGTCCGTGCGCCGGTTGGCGCGCATGTTGGCCGACCGGCCCGCGCTGGACGGATGGGGATAACCGGCCACGGCCACAGGGTAGTCCGGTCCCGGCCGCCGCGCGCGGCGGATCAGCTGGCTGGCACGCCGAGCAGGTCGTGCAGGGCCGCGGCCGTGGCGGCCGCCTCGGTGTGCAGCACGCCGGTCATGCCACATCCGACCGCCGCGGCCACGTTGGCCTTCATGTCGTCGATGAAGGCGCATTCGGCCGGGGCCAGGCCGAGCGCCTGCGCCGCGTGCAGGAAGATTCCTCTCTCCGGCTTCCGCATGCCGACCTCACAGGAGATCACCACGGCGTCGAACAGCTCGGCGAAATCCGCACGCGGATATTCGTCGTGGGTCCAGGAATTGGTCAGCAAGGCGGTGCGCAGGCCCGCCGCGCGCAGCGTGCGGATCAGGTCGTCCATGGCGGGCACCCGCACGCTGGCGGCAAACATGCGCCGCAGCAGGCCCTCCGCGTCGACCACGCCTCCGTCGAGGCGGCGCAGCCGGCCGGCGAAGATCCGCTCGAACTCCGCTTCCGTGCATTCGCCGCGCTCCAGCGCGTGGATGGGGTTCGGGACGCCTGCGCCATAGGCCTGGGACACCCACGCCTTCATGACCGTGTAATAGCTGTCCCAGTCGATGCCCTCGGCCTCGATCCAGGCCCGGGCCACGGCCGGGATCGGGTTGGTCAGCACGCCGCCCCAGTCCGTGATGACGCCGCGGAGTTGCGTTCTATTGCCCACGGTAGTGATCCTATGGGCCCTGTTGGCCGGGCGGGAAAACGGGGCACGCCGGACCGTGAAGGGCCGGGGGCCGCGGGCAGGCCAGCCGAATGTCACTGGCCAGCGATACAACGGGATCAGCCAGAGCCTGACGCGAACACGGCCGCCACGGGCGGGTCGTTCGCGTTCACTGGATCTGGAGGGCGGGATCATGTCACTGCGACTGGTGAAGGTCCCCGATGCCGCGCCGCCCTATGACTGCCCGACCCACGGCGCCGGATGCCCGGCGACGGACGCCGCGGTGGCGAGCCGGAGTGACCCGGACCGGGATCGCAGCCCGCGCCCGGTCCGGGCCACCGGGTCCGCAGCGCCCTCGGCTCCGGCTTCGGCGCCAGGGGCGCCCTTGGCCGCGGCTTCGGCGCACGGAGCGGCTTCAGCGCCCGGAGCGCCTTCAGCGCCTGGCGCGGCTTCGGCCCCCGGCCCCGCGGGGGGGCTGCCGTGGCAGTTCGCCCAGGTGATCGTGGAAATCATGGCGGGACTGCGGCCGCAGAAACAGATCATCGGGCTGACCACCGATCACGCCCGCGAGCAAGCCCGCCGACTGGCTCCGCTGCTGGCGTCGGACCGGCGGCCAGGGATCCGGCGCATCGTGACGTCGCGGCCCACGGCCCGGGTGGTGGAGATGACCGTCATCGTGAGCATCGGCCCCAGGTCACGCGCGCTGGCCATGCGCCTGGAGCACATCGCGGCTCGGCCGGCCACACCGGGACGGCCGGGCCGCCCGGAGCACTGGCTGTGCACCGCGATCGAGGCGGGCTAGCCGAAGGTTAGACGTCGGGGCGCATCCGCGGGTCGCCGTGGCAGCGCTTGTACTTGCGGCCCGATCCGCACGGGCACGGGTCATTGCGCCCGACGCGAGCGAACTGATCACCCGAGGCCGGGCCCCGGCTGGTCTCGACGTGGGCCCCGCCGTCGACGGACGGCGCGGAGTACTGGAGCTGCTGGGCCCGGCGCGGCCCGAGCCCGGCCGGCAGAGGGTCGGCCTGAGCCCCGGCTGGCCTGGCATGGGCGCCGCCGCCCTGGGAGGCCTGGCCCGCCTGGCCCCGCCGGTTCCTCTGACTCTGCTGGTTCCTCTGACCCTGCTGGCCTGCCTGGCCGTCCTGGTTACCTGATCCGGCGGGGGTGGCGCCGCGGGCGTGAGCGCCGCCGCGGGCGGGGGCAGCGCCCCGTGCGGGACCTGCCTGGCCGGGCCTGGTGCCGGGAGGCGCCTGGGCGGGGACCACGGGCCGGACGGCCGGGCCGGAGGCCTCGGGAGCGGCGGCCGGCGCGGCACCGCCGGCGGGAATACCTTCGGCTGGAATACCTTGGGCACCCGGGGCCGCGATGCCGTCCTCGGGCATCTGCTCGACGATCGGGTTCTCCTGGACCTGAACCTGGAGGTTGAACAGGTTGCCGACGGACTCTTCCTTGATCCCTTCCATCATGGCGTTGAACATGTCGTAGCCTTCGCGCTGGTACTCGACCAGCGGGTCGCGCTGGCCGTATCCGCGCAGCGCGATGCCCTCGCGCAGGTAGTCCATCTCGTACAGGTGCTCCCGCCACTTCCGGTCCAGGACCGACAGCACCACCCGGCGCTCGAGCTCGCGCACGACCTCAGGACCCAGCTCCTGCTCCCGCCGGTCGTAGGCGTCGTGGGCGTCCGCGATCACCGCTTCGGTGATGAACTCGCCGGTCAGCCCGGCCCGCTCGCCGCCCGCTTCGGCGACGACGTCGTCGATGGAGATGCTGATCGGGAACAGCTGCCGGAAGGCGCGCCACAGCTTGTCCAGGTCCCATTCCTCCGGATAGCCCTCGCTGGTCTCGCCCGCGACATACCCGGCGATGACCTCGTCGGTCATCCTGCTGATCTGCTCATGCAGGTCGGCACCCTCGAGCACCTCGCGACGCTCGCCGTAGACCACCTGGCGCTGCCGGTTCATCACGTCGTCGTACTTGAGCACGTCCTTGCGGATCTCGAAGTTCTGCTGCTCGACCTGGGTTTGCGCGGACCTGATGGCCCGGGTGACGACCTTGGACTCCACCGGCACGTCCGGCGGGATGTTCAGCCGGTCCATGATCGCGCCGACGCGCTCGGAGTTGAACAGCCGCATCAGGTCGTCTTCGAGGGACAGGTAGAACCGGCTCTCGCCCGGGTCTCCCTGCCGGCCGGAGCGGCCGCGCAGCTGGTTGTCGATGCGGCGGGACTCGTGCCGCTCGGTGCCGAGCACGTAGAGGCCGCCCGCCTGGACTACCTGCTCGTGTTCCGCTGTTACCTGGCGAACCTTCTCCACCGCGAGTTTTATCGCCTCATCTTCCGCCATGCCGCTCTGGATGAGGTGCCTGCTTATGACCTGGATGACGGGGTCGTCCGGCGCCTCTTTGGCCAACCAAGCCTCGTACTTCTCCCGCACCTCTTCGTAATCTTCCGGCGTTAGCGGGGTCAGGTCCCGCTGATGCAGCAGCTCCTGGTCCGCGAGGAACTCCGGGTTGCCGCCGAGCATGATGTCGGTGCCGCGGCCGGCCATGTTGGTGGCCACGGTGACCGCGCCGCTCCGCCCGGCCTGGGCGACGATCGCGGCCTCCCGCTCGTGGTACTTGGCGTTCAGCACCTCGTGGGGAACCCCGCGCCGCTTGAGCATCTTCGACAGGATCTCGGACTTCTCCACGCTGGTCGTGCCGACCAGGACCGGCTGCCCGGCCTCGTGCCGTTCGGCGATGTCGTCGACGCACGCCTCGAACTTGGACTGGGCCGTCTGGTAGACGACGTCGGCCTGGTCGGCGCGGATCATCGGCAGGTGGGTCGGGATCGGGACCACGCCGAGCTTGTAGATCTGGTGGAACTCGTTGGCCTCGGTCACGGCCGTGCCGGTCATGCCGGCCAGCTTCTCGTAGAGCCGGAAGTAGTTCTGCAGGGTGATCGTGGCCAGCGTCTGGTTCTCGTCCTTGATCGGCACGCTCTCCTTGGCCTCGATGGCCTGGTGCATGCCCTCGTTGTAGCGCCTGCCGTGCAGGATGCGGCCGGTGAACTCGTCCACGATCAGGACCTCGCCGTTCATCACGACGTAGTCCTTGTCCTTCTTGTACAGCTCCTTGGCCTTGATCGAGTTGTTGAGGAAGCTGACCAGCGGCGTGTTGACCGGATCGTAGAGGTTGTCGATGCCGAGCCAGTCCTCGACCTTCTCCACCCCCGACTCCAGGATGCCGACGGTCTTCTTCTTCTCGTCGACCTCATAGTCGCCCTCGCCGTCTTCGCCGCGGCGCAGCCGGGGGGCGATCTTGGCGAACTCGACGTACCAGCGGGCGCTCTGCTCGGCCGGGCCGCTGATGATCAGCGGGGTCCTGGCCTCGTCGATCAAGATCGAGTCCACCTCGTCGACGATGGCGTAGTGATGGCCGCGCTGTACGCATTCCTCCAGCGACCAGGCCATGTTGTCGCGCAGGTAATCGAAGCCGAACTCGTTGTTGGTGCCGTAGGTGATGTCGGCCGCGTACTGCACGCGGCGTTCCGGCGGGGTCATCTGGGCCAGGATCACGCCCACCTCGAGCCCGAGGAAGCGGTGCACCCGGCCCATCCACTCAGCGTCCCGCTTGGCCAGGTAGTCGTTGACCGTGACGACGTGAACCCCCTGGCCGGCCAGCGCGTTCAGGTAGGACGGCAGGGTGGCGACCAGCGTCTTGCCCTCACCGGTCTTCATCTCGGCGATGTTGCCCAGGTGCAGCGCCGCGCCGCCCATCAGCTGGACATCGAAGTGCCGCTGGCCGAGGGTGCGCTTGGCGGCCTCGCGCACGGTGGCGAACGCCTCGGGGAGCAGGTCATCCAGCGTTTCGCCGGCTTCGTACCGCTGACGGAACTCATCGGTCATACCGCGGAGCTCGGCATCGCTCATGGCGATGAACTCGTCCTCGACGGAGTTGACCTGCTCGGCGATCCGCTTGAGCTTGCGCAGGATCTTGCCTTCGCCGGCCCGAAGGACACTATCGATGATGGCTGGCACTTCTCGTCGCGCTCCTCGCGGATCGTCTGACCTCACCATGGCCGGTGACCGGCAGTCGGCTCCCGTTCACCGCCTCGCATGTCATGGTAGGCGAGATGCGGCACCAAACCGAGTGGCACGCGGACCGGTAGGGTTGCTGGGCACCGGGGCCAGCGAGCGGGGGGCCTCAGGGACTTTGGGTCCGGCTGGTGCTCAGTCTCCCATGTCCCGGAGAATAATAGGAGCGGTACCTGACGAGAGGAGCACCCAGTGGCCGATCAGGCGGCGCCCGGGGCCATGGCGGAGGCGGGAGATACGGGAGCGCGCGGGCTCGACGCGCAGGTCGCTCAGTCGTATACCCACGAGGAGTTCCACGGTCGTCCTGCCTCCTGGGTGGCGTCCTCGATCGTCATCGTCGGCTTCATCATCGGCGGGATCGCGCTGCCCATCGGCCCGACCTGGTGGCTGTTCTGGACCGGGGTCGGGATCGTGGTCCTCGGCGCCATGGTCGGCGCGGCCGTGCACATCTTCGACGACTGGTACTGACAGATCTCTTTCCCGAACGGGCCGTGGTTTCCGCGGCCGGGCGAGGCCCGCGGGCCGGTCGTGAAATGTCGTAGCTCCCGGCTACGCTGCGGGGGATGAGCCTGGATGCTCCGGAAACGTCGTTGACGATCACGCCGGATGAGGCCCGCAGGATGACCCTGCGCGCGCAGGGGTTCCTGGGCGCCACCGGCTGGCGCGCCGGGGCGCACGGAGCCGGAAAGATGCTCCGCCGGATCGGCGCGGTGCAGCTGGACACGATCAGCGTGCTCGCGCGGTCGCACGAGCTGGTCGCCTATGCGCGGCTGGGGGCGGTCCCCCGGGCGCAGATCGAGCAGGCGTACTGGCATGCTGAGCGGCCCGCCGCCTTCGAGTACTGGGCCCACGCGGCCTGCGTGCTGCCGCTCGAGCAATGGCCCTACTATGCGTTCCGGCGCCGCGCGCTGCGGGCCAGGGGAGTGCGGTGGCACCAGAGCCACCGGGAGACCTGCGAGAAGGTCCTGGCCCGATTGCGGGCCGAGGGCCCGCTGACCGCCACCCAGCTCGGCGGGGCCAAGGGCGGCGGACCGTGGTGGGACTGGTCTGATGTCAAGATCGCGGTGGAGTGGCTGCTCGATACCGGCGAGGTCTGCTGTGTCCGGCGGACGGGCTGGCGGCGGGTCTATGACCTACCCGAGCGGGTGCTGCCCGCCGCCCTGCTGGACGCCGAGCCTTCGGACCTCGAGTGCCTCAGCTACCTGGCCGGGGTGGCCGCGAGGGCGCTCGGCGTGGTCACCCAGGCCGACCTGATCGACTACCACAGGCTCAACTCCTTCACCAGCGAGAAGAGCCAGCACTCCCGCCTGTTCGCCGACGCCGCGCAGGCCGCAGGGCTAACGCCGGTGGCCATCGCCGAGACCGGCGCCCGCTCCTCGTGGGGTCGCTGGGTCTGGGCTGACCCGGCGGCCCTGGCCCAGGCCGGGGGCCGCGGCCGGAACCGGGTGACGCTGCTCTCGCCGTTCGACTCGCTGGTGTGGGACCGCAAGCGGACGCTGCGGATGTTCGGCTTCGAGCACAGCCTGGAGGCCTACGTGCCGAAGCACAAGAGGGTCCATGGCTACTTCACGATGCCGTTGCTCGCGGGCGGACGCCTGGTCGGCCGGGTCGATCCGGCGCGGGAGGGTCACACCCTCGTCGCGCACAAGGTGTCGCTGGACCGGGCCGCCGCGGCCGAGCCGATGGCTCAGGCGCTCCGCGAGGCGGCCAGCTGGGTGGGCTGTGACGACGTGCGGCTGGGGCACGTGGAGCCGAGGGAGCACGCCCGGCGCCTGGCGGCCGCGCTGACTAGGGCCTGACGCTCCGGCTTCAGGCCGGGCTGACTAGGGCCTGACGCTCCGGCTTCAGGCCGGGCTGACTAGGGCCTGACGCTCCGGCTTCAGGCCGGGCTGGCCTTACGGCGCCGCAGCCGCCCGGTCCTGGGCCGGCGGCGGAATCTCGGCCATGAACGTCTCCAGCTTGGCTAGCGCAGGCTCGACGTTGGCGAGCCAGCGGGTGAGCGCCGAGGCCAGCTGCGGGTCATCGGGGTGGTCGCCGATCCCGCGGGTGGCGTTGAGCCGTGACCGTTGCAGCCAGGCCGACAGGTCGGGTTCGGCCAGCCACGCCAGCTCAGCGCGCTGGGCGATGCAGGTGACCGGGATCCAGTCGCTGGCCGCGTCGGGGTACGGGTTGGCCGGGCAGAGCCGGTTCTTGCTCGCCCCGTCGTCGCGAGCCGCTTCCACATAGCCGACGAGGGCGGCGCTGAAGACCGGCTGGCAGGCGCGGATCTGCTGCAGCGTGATCCGGCCGTCGGCGAACACCGGGCGGCCGGACTCGACGCGGAGCCCCGCCGCCGAGCAGTCCACGTGAACCTGCCCGCGGTCGGTCGGGATCGATCCGTCAGCCAGATCGACCCGGTCGGGTCCGACGTGGGTGACCCGGCCGAGGCGGACGACGTTCTCGATGCTCCGCAGGCGCGCCAGCTCGGCCTCGCTCACAGTCGCGCACCGGTACGTGGCCGGCTCGACCTCCGGATCGAGCCGGATGAGCTGCCCGCAGGCCTCGAGCCGGGCGAACAGGTCGGCGATGTCGTCGGATTGCGCCGCGGCCTCAACGTACAGCGACACCCCCTCCATCAGCCGGGGCACCAGATCGAGCGGCTGCTGGAAGGCCCGGTCCAGCAGCCAGGCATCCCGTGGCCTGATCCAGCGGATCGCCTCTGCCGGTACGCCGGCCTCCAGGAGCCACAGGCACGCGTCGATCGCGGTCTTGCCGGCGCCGATGATCGTGAACCCGCTGGCCGGGCCGTCCAGCCTGACCAGATCGTTGACCGGGATCAGCCGCGTTCCCGGCTCGGCGTCAAACGGCCGGACATGGGTGGCCGGAATCGACGGCTCGAGATACCTGGCGTCCACGACCCGGCGGCGGACCCGCACCGTCCTCGCGTCCCCGGTCAGCCGGGACACGAACCGGTGCTCGCCCCGCCCCGCCCGGACACAGTCGGACATGCCGAAGAACCGCACCCGGCCCGAAGGAAGCAGGTGCTCGTCGAGCACCCGCTGGTAATAGTCACAGATCTCGGCCGCGGTCGCGCGCGGGTAGTACCCGGCGTTCGGCCCGGTCAGCTCGATCGAGTCGCTGCCCAGGCTCCGCGAGTTCACGCCGTACAGCGCCGACGGGCCGTGCAGGCGCACGAACGGATACGCGTCGTTCCAGTGACCGCCGGGGCGATGGCGCCGGTCCACCATCACCACATCGGCGTCGCAGGCCGCGATCAGCGCGTCGACGAACGCCATCCCGGCCGCGCCTGCCCCGACGACCAGGTAGTCAGTCTCGATCGTGCGCACGGCCGAATTCTACGGCCTGGCAGCGGAACGAGCCGCTCAGCTGAACTCGATCAGCTTCTGCCGGACGGCGATCATCACTGCTTCCATCCGGGAGTGGATCTGGAGCTTCTCCAGGATGTTCCTGACGTGGTTCTTGACCGTGTTCTCCGAGATGAACAGCTCCTTGGCGATGTCGCGGTTGTTCATGCCGCGGGCGACGAGCTTGAGCACCTCCATCTCGCGGTCGGTGAGCTTGGGCGCCGCGACGTGCTGCGCCCGTTCCTCCTCGGAGTCGCGCTTGGCCAGCGTGGCGAACTCGGTGAGCAGCTTGCCGGCCATCGACGGGTTGATCAGCGACTGGCCGCCGTGCACCGCGCGCACCGCCTCGGCCACCTCATCCAGCGGTATGTCCTTCAGCAGGTAGCCGCTGGCGCCGGCCCTGATCGCCTCGAACAGGTCCTCTTCGTCGTCACTGATGGTCAGCATCACGATCTTGGCGCTGGGCGCGACCTCCTTGGTCGCGCGGCAGGCCTCGATGCCGCTGGTCTTCGGCATCCGGATGTCCATGAGCACCACGTCGGGCAGCGACTCCCCGGCCACGGCGACGGCCTCGGCACCGTCGCTGGCCTGTCCGACCAGTTCGATGTCGTCCTCCTCTTCGAGGACCATCTCCAGGCCGCGCCGGAACAGCGCGTGATCATCGGCGATCAGCACCCGGATCGGCTCGGCGCGCTCCCCGCTGTCCGGTTGCCGAGCAGCAGTCACCGCTGGGTCGCCCATGGCGCTCAATTCGTTGCCTCCTCGGGTACCGTCGCTCGCCTCTGTCTCGCCCAGCAGCCAGGCCGGCCTTCGTCCGGCACCAACGTTATGTCATCAGACTCTTACCGACGCGGGCCCGCGATGCAAGCCGGGCACCGCGCGGCCGGCTGGCCTCGCCGCGACCTACTCCTCCACCAGCCGGATAACTCCGTAGTCATAGCCCCGGCGGCGGTATACGACGCTGAACCGGTCGCATTCGCTGTCATGGAACAGGTAGAAGTCGTGGCCCACGAGTTCCATCTCCAGCAGGGCCTGGTCGATCGTCATCGGCTTGGCCGCGTGCACCTTCTCGCGCAGCACCAGCGGGCCGTCTCCCTCCATCTGGATGGGGACCATGCGGCCATCGGCCTCTGCCCCGTCGGTCGAGTCCAGCGCCGCGGCGCGCGGCGCCGCGTTGCCGTTGAGCGCGGGAGCGGACCCGGCGAGCGGGGGGGCCTGAGTCCCGGCGGCCGGTGAACCCGCGGCGGTCACCCCGGCCGGCGTTCCCGGTGACCGGACCGTGACGGCGCCGCCGTGCCGCACCTTGCGCCGGTCGGAGGCCCGGCGGAGCCGGGACTCGAGCTTGGCGAAGGCGAGATCGAGCGCCGTATACCTGTCGTCCGCGGCCGCCTCGGCCCTGATCGCGGGGCCGCGGGACCGTATCGTCAGTTCGACGCGTTCGCGGCGGTCAGACTGCCTCGGATTGCGTTCCTTGGAGACCTCCACATCGATCCGCACCGCCTTCTGGTCAAGCTTCTCGAGCTTGGCCAGCTTGGCGGCGGCGTGCTGACGGAAACGCGGCGGGACGGTCATATGGCGTCCTCTGACAATGATTTCCATCACGATCCCCCTTCCCTCCGATTGCGCCCGGTCTGATGGAGCAGGGCCCGATCAGCTTGACTGAGCTAGCTTGACCAGGCCCCGGCGCCAGTGAGCAGGGCGGCACTCGCCCGGCCGACCTGGTCTTCGACCCCACATCCGCCTGCTGAGGGGTTCGCGGCCTTTCCCCGGCCACTACTGCCCTTCTCCCGGCCCGGGAGACTCCGTATCTCCCGGCGGGGCAGGACTTACTCCTAAGCCGCACCGTGATCAGTCGACGAGAAGTCGCCTTACGTGGGCCGTTTCGCCTGCGGCTGGCATCGGCTTGCCTGACGTGACTCCCGGAGCGGAAGACACGCCCGGCGCAACCACGGGCCCGGGCGAGTGCCATGTCATGAACGCTAGCTCGCCAGAGCGTGAATGTCAGGAGGGACATGTAGGCGATCAATCACCTATAGCTACATAACGGCTGCATAACGTCGAGCGGCGCGGTATTGCGTGCCCTTTTCTTCCCCTGCAACGCCGACGCGTAATCCCAGTCGGGCGGAACTCGCCGGAAAAACGAGCCGACCGATCCAGGCCAGGACCGGATCGCCCGGGCCCGGTCGGGCAGGCCAGCACCAGCGTCCGGTTATGCGCTACCCGGGGTAGGCGGGATTCTGGCCCTGGTCAGTGAGGTAAAGCCACGGGCCTACCAGGCTGGTGGAGACGGCCAGCTGATGGTCGGCCAGCCCCGCCACCAGGACGTTCGCGGCGCCATCCGCGGTAATAGCGACCGCGCCTTGCGGGGTCACCAGCGGCCCGATGGCAGACTGCCCGTCGACGGGGACCTCATACAGTGTGTTCGCGGCACCCACGCGGTCCAGCACGAGCAGGTTATCTGCGTTGTACCAGGTCAGCGCGACCGGGTCGGCGATGTTGGGCCCGAGTTGCACGACCTGGTTGATGGAATACTGCGGGGCCGATGGCTTGGCGGGCGCCGCCGGCCCGATGGCCGCGAGGTCGAGATCGCTTCCGGAGTTCGTCTGCACGATGGCCGCGACGCGGACACCGTTGGGCGCGATGCTCAAGCCCGTCACGTCTCCGCCGAAGTCGTTGCCGACCTGCTGTTTGGGCCCGGTCGGCGGCAGCATCCAGATGGTGCCGTTCTGCGCGACGAACAGGTCGCCCTCACGGTCCCAGCTAATCGCGGTGATATCGGTTCCGGTCAGCCGCGCGGGAGACCGCGAGAACGACGCGGCGCCGCTTGAGAGCTGCCCCGTGTACACGGCGTCCCCCCCGGGCGAGACGTAGGCGACGTACTGCCCGTTGGGCGACACCGCCGCCATGGAGGCCGGCTGTGACTGGGCCTGCGCGGACGGCTGGGTGGTCGACGTAGGGGCCACGAACCTGCCGTGGGCGCACTGCTGGCCGCTCGGGGCGCCCTTGCGACCGAAGACCGGGACGACCGCGCCGATGGAGTTGACCTTGACCAGGCCCTCAGAGCCGCATCGCGACCAGGCCTGCTGGTCGTTGATGTAGTAGAAGCTCGCCGCCGCCGACGGGTACGGGCCGTAGCATCCGTAGGACGCCAGCTTCTGCACGGGACTCTGGCCCAGGCTCTCGCCACATCGGGTAGCGGACGGCTTGACCGGCGCGCCGTCGACCTCGAGCTCAACCGACTGGATGGCCGACGGGCTGGCCGGGGAGCCGGCCAGCGTCCACACCAGCTGGGCGGAAACCTGCTCGCGGGCCAGCGTATTGGCGCTCGCCATCGCGCCGCCGAGATTCACCACGGCGGTGGCACCGTAGACAGCGACGCTCAGGATGGTGGTTCCCTTGGGAAACCTGGTGGTCGCTTCCGGAAATGCGGTGGTGGTCGCGTTAGCCAGCCACGTCGTATCTGGGCCCCGGATCAGTGCTGTGACCAGGTTGTTCACCAGGGTCTGCAACGAGGTTCCCTGCGGCACGAACACCGAGTCGGGGACCAGCACCTGGCCTGTCGGGTCCAGGAAGTACAGGTCCTGCGCATTGTAGAAGTCGGCGAACTCGGTCTCGGTGAGCATCCGGTACTTGGGCGGATTCGAGATGCGCCACTGACCGTCTACCTTGATCAGGGTGAAACTGGGAGGGCCCTGCCGGCCCAGGCCAGCCGAGACGTACTGTCCGGTGCCGCTGAGCGCGGCCTGGGCCGCGCCGGTGACTTTGACCACCGCCTGCTGGGCGCCATGCCGGCCGACCGGGCTCAGCGCGGCGTGTGGCGGCACAATGATCTGATTGAATACCTCGACGGACCAGCCCGGGTCCCAGCTGTCGCCGGCCGGACCGGCCAGGTACTGCTGGGCGATCGCCTCATAGGTGGGATCGGCGCTGGCCTTAATGAATCCCCCGACGATCTGCGTCGGGGTCCAGCCCGGGCCCGGTCCCGCTGGGACCGAGGCGATGAAGCCCCCACCCTGCGCCGTGCTCTGCGGGCTGGCGCTGAAGACGCCGACCGCGCCGTTGCCGGGCATGCCGACGCAGCCCGCCACGGATACCACCGTGGCGGCCAGCAGGCTGGCCCGGGCCAGCCGGGCCAGCCGGGGCTGCCGCGGGCGGACCGTCCGGCGGGCAGGCTCGTGACCGGCGCTAGCCACGCGGGACCATTCCGCTGATGACCTCGGCTTCGTCGGGGGCCAGTGGTAGCGGCGAGCCCACGAGCGGCTGGCCGGACACGCGGGGCAGGGTCAGCCGGAACAGTGCGCCCTTGCCCGGCTCGCCCCAGGCCTGCAGCCAGCCGCCATGCAGCCTGGCGTCTTCCAGGGAGATGGCCAGCCCAAGCCCGGTGCCGCCGGTGGTGCGTTCCCGGGCCGGGGTGGCCCGCCAGAACCGCTCGAAGACCCGCTGTTCCTCGCCGGGCCGCAGCCCCACGCCGTAGTCCCTGACCGCGACCGCGACCGCGTCGTTGTCCATGGCCGTGGTGACCACCACGAGCTTGCCCTCGCCGTGCTCGACTGCGTTGCCGAGGAGGTTGCGCAGGATGCGCTCCACCCGGCGCGGATCGACCTCGGCGAGGCACCCGGTCGCCGGCAGCCTGAACTCGATCTGGCTGCCCCGCCGCCCGGCCAGTTGCTGGGCGTCATCGGCCGAGCGCCGGACCAGGTCGCACACGTCCACAAGCTCGGCCTCTAGCGTGGCCACTCCCGCGTCGTACCTGCTGATCTCGAGGAGGCCGATGAGAAGGGCCTCGAATCGCTCCAGCTGGCTCTGCAGCAATTCAGCGGACCGGGCGCCGTCGGAATCCAGGCCTGCCCGAGACTCGTACAGCAGGTTCGCGGCCCACATGATGGTCGTCATCGGCGTGCGGAGCTCATGCGACACGTCGGATACGAACCGGGCCTGGAACTGGGACAATTCCTCGAGCTCGCCCAGCTTGGCCTGCAGGCTGGCCGCCATATCGTTGAACGAGGTGGCCAGGGCCGCGAGGTCATCGGTGCCCCGGACCTGCATGCGTTCTTCGAGGTGGCCTGCTGACACGCGCTGCGCGGCCTGGGCCGCTTGCCGGACCGGCAGCACCACCCAGCGGGTGACCAGAGACGCGATCGCGGCCAGCAGCACCACCAGCGCAAGCCCCACGCCGACCAGGATCCGCTGCACCTGCTGCAGCCATCCCTGCTGCTGAGTGAGCGGGAACACGTAGTACAGCTGATAGTAGGCACCGAGCGGTACGCCGAACGCGAGCGCGGGGACGGCGGGGCCCGACCCGGAGGCGTAGACCAGCGTGGTCGGCTGGTAGGACGGGGGGGCGGTGGTCTCGTTGTCGTACCGCGAGGGCTGCTGGTCGTTCGTCACCTTGGTCTTCAGGGCCTGCGGGATGGTGGCCTGGATGTCGATGTTGCCCTGGCCCACCCAGGTCACGTAGGTGGGGGAGATGTTTGTCGGCTTGATGAAGACCAGGTAGCTGCCGGTGTTCCCGCTGGCCTGCTGAAGGGTGCTGGCGGTGATGCGGGCGACGGCCTCGGCGTCGTAGGGACTGCCGGGCGGGGACGGCTCCTGGAGCACGTTGGGATTGCGCTGGCCCAGGGCGGACAGGCGGCCTGCAATCACCTGGTTGCCGCCGGAATTCACCGCGCTGCTGAACAGAGCGCCGGCTATCGACTGCACCAAGAAGAAGCCGAGCACGGCGATGACCAGAGCGGACAGCACCAGGGCGGTGCCGACCACCCGCAGCTGCAGCGAGCGGTTCCAGCGGCTGCGCAGCTGGGCGGCGGCACGGCGCCGCCACCGGTTCGCGGCCAGCAGCCACTGCGCGATCCCGTCGGGCAGCCGCCGGATGACCGCGCGGCGCCACGACGGACGGCGGAAGGCCGTCACCCAGTCATGCCACCGACCCTCGAGTCCTGCTGCCGCCTTCATCTGAATCCGGGCTTAACCAGGCCCCGCCTTGTAGCCGACGCCGCGCACCGTGACGACGATCTCGGGGTGCTCGGGGTCCCGTTCGATCTTGGCGCGCAGCCGCTGCACGTGCACGTTGACCAGCCTGGTATCCGCCGCGTGCCGGTAACCCCACACCTGCTCGAGCAGAACCTCCCTGGTGAAGACCTGCCGCGGCTTACGGGCCAGCGCCACCAGCAGGTCGAACTCCAGCGGGGTGAGGTTGAGGGTCTCCACGTCCCGCTTGACCGAGTGGCCCGCCACATCGATGACGATGTCGCCGATCTGGAGCATCTCCGGCGCGGGCTCGTCGGTCCGGCGGAGCCTGGCCCGCACCCGGGCCACGAGTTCCTTGGACTTGAAGGGCTTGACGATGTAGTCATCGGCCCCCGACTCCAGGCCCAGCACCACGTCGACGGTGTCCGTCTTCGCCGTCAGCATGACGATCGGCACCCCGGACTCGGCGCGGATCTGCCGGCACACGTCAATTCCGTCCGAGCCCGGCAGCATCAGGTCCAGCAGCACCAGATCGGGCCGGGAATCCCGGAATACCTCTACTGCCTTGTCACCGTCGGCTACGAAGGTCGGCTCGAATCCCTCGCCGCGAAGCACGATGCCGAGCATCTCCGCGAGGGCGGCGTCGTCGTCGACGACCAGCACACGTCCTTTCATGGGCCTCATCGTTCCATGTGATTGACTCTGCGTGGACGCAGGCTACCCTCATTTTCCTGCTGCGCGACACCCGTTCGGCTATAGCGTTTCCGAGAGCCGTACGCATCAAACCCAACTTGCACGATGCCTGAGTGACCGCTGAGGGGGCGACGGTGAGCGTGATGACCGGGACCTCGGGCTGGCAATACCGGGACTGGCGGGGCGCGTTCTACCCGCCGCAGGTACCGCAGCGGCGGTGGCTTGAGTACTACGCCACCCAGTTCGCCACGGTCGAGAACAACGGGACGTTCTACCGGCTTGCGTCGCGGGACACCTTCGCGAGCTGGCGGGACCGGGTCACCGGCGACTTCGTCATGACCGTGAAGGCCAGCCGCTACCTGACCCACGTGCGGCGGCTCCGCGATCCGGCCGGGCCGGTGACCAGGCTGCTCGAGGCGGCGGCCGGCCTGGGCGCCCGGCTCGGGCCGGTGCTGCTGCAGCTTCCGCCGGACCTGCGGGGCGCCCCGCTGCTGCTGGCCGAGTGCCTGCGCCAGTTCCCGCCCGCGGTGCGGGTCGCGGTCGAGCCCAGGCACGAGTCGTGGTGGACCGACGAGGTGAAGGATGTGCTGGCCGACCGGAATGCCGCGCTGTGCTGGGCCGACAGGACCGGGTCCGCCCTGGGGCCGCTGTGGCGGACGGCGGACTGGGGCTACCTGCGGCTGCACGAGGGCGAGGGCGCGCCGTGGCCGCGGTACAGCCCCGCCGCGCTGGACACGTGGGCCGACCGGATCGTGGCGACCTGGGCCGCGGACCACGACGTCTACGTGTACTTCAACAACGACCAGGCCGCCGCCGCCCCCGGCGATGCCGCCGCGTTCGCCGCCGCCGTGGCCAGCCGCGGGCGCACGGCGACCCGCGCCTGGCCGGGGAGGCCGCAGGCGCCGGGCCCAACGCCGTGAGGACCCGTAGGGCCGCAGCGGTGTCCCCGGGCCGAGGACCCGCCTTCCGCTCCGCTGTCTGGCGCGCCTTCGGCACGACCAAGCGAAGCGCCCGCGAGGAAGGCCAGAAAGACATGTCCGGAGCGGGATACCTCGATTCGTTCGGTGACAAGGGTTTTGACCTTATGGGACGGACCCGGGCGGGGCTAAAGTAACTGCCCATGGCGGAGCCGTTGCGCAACATCATCGACCGGGGATGGGCGGAAGCGCTCGAGCCGGTCGCGGGCCGGATCGCCGCGATGGGAGACTTCCTGCGGGCCGAGGTCGCGGCCGGCCGCCGGTACCTGCCTTCGGGTGAGAACGTGCTGCGCGCGTTCAAGCAGCCCTTCACCGGCGTGCGCGTGCTGATCGTCGGCCAGGATCCCTATCCCACCCCGGGGCACGCCGTCGGCCTGAGCTTCTCCGTCGGACCCGACGTGCGGCCGTTGCCGCCGAGCCTGGTCAACATCTTCCGTGAATACTCCGACGACCTCGGTTATCCGACTCCGTCCTGCGGGGACCTGACCCCGTGGAGCGAGCGAGGCGTGCTGCTGCTGAACCGGGTGCTCACCGTCCAGCCCGGCAAGCCTGGGTCGCACCGGGGCCGGGGCTGGGAGGAGGTGACCGAGCAGGCCATCCGGGCGCTGGCCGCGCGCCAGACAGAGCCGCTGGCGGTCATCTTGTGGGGACGCGACGCGCGCACCCTGGTACCGCTGCTCGGTGACATCGACCGCATCGAGTCGGCACATCCGAGTCCGTATTCGGCGGCGAGCGGATTCTTCGGTTCACACCCGTTCAGCCGAGCTAATCAGCTGCTCCAGCAGCGTGGCGCCCAGCCGATCGACTGGAAGCTGCCCTTAGCGGGGCGCGCCTGTTTAGTCCCGAAGCCAAGCTTAGTTACTCCTGGTGATACGCTTAATAACCTGCTTCGGGGGCAGTTTCTACCGTTTCTGCTTAGCAACAGCTGAATAGGTAACAGGGCATATCGCGTGGACGGGCGGGTACCGGCATAGTGGAACACACGCAGCGAGAAGACCATCACCCAGGGCCAGTCCACCAGCACTGGCTGAGCCGCAAGTGGCTGCTGATCGCGAACGGGGCCTTCGCGATCTACGCGACCGCGCTGGCCGTGGATACCGGGCACGCGGACCGGACCTGGGCGATCTGGGCGGCAGTCGGCTACGGGGTGACGACGCTCATCTTGTGGCTCACCCGGCACAAGAACGTGCCGGTGATCGTGCCGCAGCTGGTGGCGCTGGCCGGCGCGCTGGTCGCGCCGCTGATGTGGCTGGCCACCAGGGTCGCACCGACGCCCGAGGTACGCGTCATCTCGCAGTCGGCGGTCCTGCTGCTCCAGCACGGCACGCCGTACCTGCCACCGGGACAATTGGACACCTGGCTGTCCTACAACCCCTATATGCCGGTCATGGCGGTGTTCGGGCTGCCGAAGGCACTCGGCGCGACCGGCCTGCTCGCCGATCCGCGAGTATGGCTGACGGCGGTGTCGATCGCCTTGATCTGGGCGGCGTTCACCATCGCGGCGCCGCACCGGCACTGCGAGGACTGCCGCGGCAACGTGATGCTGTCCACCGTGTTCATCGCCGCCTCCCCGGTCATCGCGTTCCCGCTGGCGGTCGGCATCACCGACCCGCCGGTCATCGCGCTGATGTTCCTCACCCTGGCGCTGATCGCCCGGCCGTCCGGGCTGATCCGGGCGGCCGGCGCGCTCGGCGTCGCCTGTGCCATGAAGGCGACTGCCTGGCCGGCGGTCCCCGTGTTCACCGCCATGCTGGCTGCGCGGGATGGAGCCAGGCGGGCCTGGCGCTTCGCCGCGGCCACGCTGGCGATCGCGGTCGTGCTGACCGTGGTCTTGGCACCCGCGGGGCTGGCTAGCCCCTACTCGTTCCTGCAGAACACCGTGCTGTTCCCGCTCGGCCTGACCAAGTACAAGACCCCGGCGGCCAGCCCGCTGCCCGGGCATCTGCTGGCCGACACCGGGATGGCCGGCCACTGGGCCGCGGTAGGCCTGCTGGTCGCGGCCGGGGTCGGGTTCGTGGTGTGGCTGATCGTCCGGCCGCCCAGGGACGCGCGGGCCGCCGCGTGGCGCCTGGCCATCGGTCTGGCGGTCATGTTCACGCTGGCCCCCGCGACCAGGTGGGGATACTTCGTGTACCCGATCGGGCTGATCGGGTGGCTGCTGCTGACCCGGCCGCCCGCCGCGACCACGGCCGGAGGTACGCCCGTCGAGCTCCCCGCGCAGACGGCCGCCGACCAGAGCCTGCCCGCAGCGGTGAGCTAGGAGCCGATGCGCCAGGAGTCCAGGTAGGCCTGCTGGGCCGGGGTGAGCGCGTCTATCGACGTGCCCATGGTGGCCAGCATGAGCCGGGCCGCTTCGGCGTCGATGTCCGCCGGGACCTCGTGCACGCCAGCCGGGAGCTTGTCACCAGGGTTGTCCGGCGCTACGACGTCGGCCAGCCAGGCCAGGGCGAGCGCCTCGATGCCGAAGGCCAGGTCCATCACCTCCGGGGGATGGCCCTCGGCGGCCACGAGGTTCACCACCCGGCCCTCGGCCAGCAGCAGCACGGTCCGGCCGTCACCCAGGTCGTAGGCGTCCACGTGCGGGCGGACGTCATGATGGACCGCGGCCGCCAGCCCGGCCAGCGCCCGCACGTCGATCTCGGTGTCGAAGTGCCCGGCGTTGGCCAGGATGGCGCCGTCGCGCATCATCGCGATGTCGGCGGCGCCGATCACGTCACAGTTCCCGGTCGCGGTGACGAACACCTCGCCGGCCGGCGCGGCCTGCGCCATCGGCAGCACCCGGAAGCCGCGCAACGACGCGCCGAGGGCCCGGACCGGGTCCGTCTCGGTCACGATCACCTGGGCACCGAACCCGCGAGCGCGCTCGGCCACGCCCCGGCCGCACGCGCCGAACCCGGCCACGACCACGGTCTTGCCCGCCAGCAGCGTGTTCGTGGCGCGCAGGATGCCGTCGATCACCGACTGCCCGGTCCCGCAGGTGTTGTCGACCAGCCGCTTGGCCGCCGTGTCGTTCGCCGCGATGACCGGGAAGGCCAGCGCGCCCTCGGCGGCCATCCGGCGCAGCCTGATCACGCCCGTGGTGGTCGACTCGCACCCGCCGCGGACGCCTCCCAGCAGTGCCGACGCCCGCGTGTGCAGGGTGTTCACCAGGTCGCCGCCGTCGTCGATGACCAGATTGGGCCCGCTGGGATCGGCGGCCAGGGCCAGCTCGATATGGCGGTAGTAGCCGCGCCGATCCTCCCCGGCCCGGGCGAAGACCGCGATGCCGTGCCGGACGGCCAGCGCCGCCGCGATGTCGTCCTGGGTGGACAGCGGGTTGGACGCGGCCAGGCAGACGCTCGCGCCGCCCGCGCGCAGCAGGCGGACCAGCATCGCAGTCTCGGCGGTGACGTGCAGGCAGGCCGTGATGGCCAGGCCGTCGAAGGGGCGCTGGCCGGCGAAGCGGGCCATGAGGCCGGCCATGAGCGGCATGGCCCGTTCGGCGTAGCGGATGCGGACCTCACCGTCGGCGGCCAGCGCCGGGTCGGCGACGTCACTCTGCTTTCCCCCGGGGGACGACCCCCCGGTGACCCCCCGCACGGGGGGACTGCCCGTCCCCCCGTTCCCCCCTTGGGGGGGACCCATCCCCCCGTTGCCTCTCTGGACCCCGGCCCTGTCAGTAACGGTAGGCCTCCGGCTTGTACGGGCCGTCCACGGGTACCCCGATGTAGTCCGCCTGCTCCTTGGTCAGCTGGGTCAGCCGGACGCCGAGCGCGTCCAGGTGCAGCC
This sequence comes from uncultured Actinomycetota bacterium, assembly GCA_963808615.1. GTDB lineage: Bacteria > Actinomycetota > Actinomycetes > Streptosporangiales > Streptosporangiaceae > Palsa-504. The sequence goes on along the minus strand of CAWEGV010000011.1, from coordinate 370,919 downwards.
GGGCCACCTTCTCGTCCAGGTGCTTGGGCAGCGTGTGCACGCCCACCGGGTACTCGCCGGGCCTGGTGAACAGCTCGACCTGCGCGATCACCTGGTTGGCGAAGCTGTTGGACATCACGAAGCTCGGGTGGCCGGTGGCGTTCCCCAGGTTGAGCAGCCGACCCTCGGACAGCACGATGATGCCGCGCCCGTCCGGGAAGTTCCACTCGTCCACCTGCGGCTTTATAGCAGTCTTGCGGACGCCGGGGAGTCTTGACAGCCCGGCCATGTCGATCTCGTTGTCGAAGTGGCCGATGTTGCCCACGATGGCCTGGTGCTTCATCTGGCTCATGTGATCGGCGGTGATCACGTCCCGGTTGCCGGTGGCGGTGACGAAGATGTCGGCCGTGGCCACCACGTCCTCCAGCGTGGCCACCTGGTAGCCGTCCATTGCCGCCTGCAGGGCGCAGATCGGGTCGATCTCGGTGACGATGACCCGCGCGCCCTGCCCGCGCAGCGACTCGGCGCAGCCCTTGCCCACGTCGCCGTATCCGCAGACCACGGCGACCTTGCCGCCGATCAGGACGTCGGTGCCCCGCTTGATGCCGTCGATCAGCGAGTGCCGGCAGCCGTACTTGTTGTCGAACTTGGACTTGGTCACCGAGTCGTTGACGTTGATGGCCGGGAACAGCAGCGCGCCGTCCCGGGCCATCTCGTACAGCCGGTGCACGCCGGTGGTGGTCTCTTCGGTCACGCCCCTGACGTTCGCGGCGATCCGCGTCCACTTGCCCGGGTGATCGGCGAGCGAGTTGCGTAGCCGGTCCAGGATGATCCGCCATTCGTCAGGGTCGTCGGCGGCCGGCGACGGCACCCCGCCGGCCTTCTCGTACTCGGCGCCCTTGTGCACCAGCAAGGTGGCGTCCCCGCCGTCGTCCAGGATCATGTTCGGGCCGTCTCCGTCCGGCCAGGTCAGCGCCTGCTCGGTGCACTGCCAGTACTCCTCGAGGGTCTCGCCCTTCCAGGCGAAGACCGGGATCCCCCTCGGGTCGTCGGGGCTGCCGTCCGGCCCGACTGCGACCGCCGCGGCGGCATGGTCCTGGGTGGAGAAGATGTTGCAGCTCGCCCAGCGGACCCGGGCGCCCAGCGCGACCAGCGTCTCGATCAGCACGGCCGTCTGGATGGTCATGTGCAGCGAGCCGGTGATCTTGGCCCCGCGCAGCGGCTGGCTGGGCGCGAACTCGGCCCTGATCGCCATCAGCCCCGGCATCTCATGCTCGGCCAGCTGGATTTCCTTGCGCCCGAAGGCCGCGAGCGAGATGTCGGCAACGTGATACGGAAGCTGATCCGCGGTCATGGGTTCTCCCCTTTTATTTTCCGGCCGAACGGGCCGTGGTACCCGTGTCGCTCACACGCTACGTGAGCCAGGGTGGTCGCCGCACGTCTTGGGTGCTGTTCTTAACACAAAATTGTTAGAATCATCGTTCATGCGCATCTCGGAGGCCGCCAGGCGGCTCGGCACGTCGGCCCGCATGCTCCGCTACCGCGAGGATCTCGGCCTGCTGCCCCCGGTCCGTGAGCATCAGGGCGTCGGGTCGGGTCCGTGGCAAGCCTTCGGGCCCGGCCCGCCCGGGTTCAGCCCGGGGGGAGGACCGCCCCAGACCGCCCCTCATGGGCCGTCACACCGGAAGTTCGGCGAGGCGGACCTGGAGGCCGTGGCCGCGGCGCTCGACCTCGAGCGCCGCTACGACATCAGCCCGGCGGCGCTCGCGTTCGGGCTGCGCGTGCTGGCCGAGCCTGCGGTCCGGGCTGCGGTGGCCGACGTAGGCCGACGGCTCGGCCGCGTCCCCGCCCCGGCCAGCCGGGCGCTCGATTTCGAGAAGGAACGCGCGCTGCGCATGCTCTCCGGTCGCTGAGCCGTCTGGCCCGGCATCCGGCTCAACCACGCGGTTGTCACAACGACGTGCACCAGACCACGTGGTTGTCACAACGACGTGGTCTGCAGGCGGTTATTCCGGCTGGGCAGGGCCGTCAACGCAGGGTCCAGACGGTGGTGCGCTTGGTCTCGGTGCCTTCCATGGCGAGCAGGCCGGGAACGTCGTAGCCGGCCAGCGGGGCCAGGCGGGCGCGCGGCAGGTACGTCCGGCCGAAGTCGCCGAGCAGGACGGCGGCGCCGCGGGCGCGGTTTCGTTCGGCGAATCGCAGCACCTGGCCAGCTAGTTCTTTCTCGTAGAAGGCGTCGGCCACCAGCACCAGATCCGGGCCGGGCGGCGGCGGGCCGTCGATGTCCAGGACGCCGGTTTGGCCGGCCCGGACCGCGCCGGGCGCGGGCGGGCCGTCGGTGTTCAGCAGGTCGGCGCATATGGCCGGGACCGTGACGCCGTTGGCCTCGGCGTTGATCGCGATGGCCGCGGCCGCGAGCGGGTCGATGTCGTAGGCGGTCACGTCCGCCGCCCCCGCCTTGACCGCCGCGATGGCGACCAGCCCCGAGCCGGAGGCGATGTCGATGGCGTGCTTGCCGCTGACCGCCTCGGGGTGGTCGAGCAGGTAACGGGCCAGCGCCCGGCCGCCCGCCCAGGCGAACGCCCAGAACGGCGGATCCAGGCCGGTCCGCCCGGCCGCCTGCTCGGTGCGCTGCCACAACTCGATCGGCTCGCTGGCCTGGTACAGCCGGATCTCCGGAACCAGCGGCACGGGCCTGAGCTCGGTGCCGGACCGGATGATCTCCAGCGCGGACGGCCCGGGCTGCGCGCTGACGGGCGCGTTGCTGCCCGCTCGGGTCACGGGGTGTCCTTGGCCCGATCCGGGTGCTGGGACGCGGCCGGGCGACTGCGCAGCACGGCGCGGATCGACGGATCGGTCTGGTCGGCCTGGGACGGGCGGTAGATGTCCGGCTCCAGGTAGATGGTCCCGGCGATCGGGACGGCCGCCCTGATCCTTTGTTCCGCCGCGTTGATGCCCGCCGCGACCTGCGTACCGGTATCGCTCTCCCGGACCGCGATCTTGGCGGCGACCAGGACCGAGTCCGGGCTTATGTGCACGGTCCGCATGTGGATGACCCGGACCCCTTCGGGCCCGTCCTCGAGCGCGGCGACGATCAGCCGCTCCACCTCGGCACTGGCCGCCTCGCCGATCAGCAGGCTCTTCATCTCCACGGCCAGGATGGCCGCAGCCGTCGCGAGCAAGGCGCCGATGGCCAGCGAGCCCGCGCCGTCCCACCTGCCGTCGCCGGTCAGCGTGGCCAGCGCCACCCCGGCGAAGGCGAAGGCCAGCCCGATCAGGGCGGCCAGGTCCTCGAGCAGGACCACGGGCAGCTCGGGCGCCTTGGTCCGCCGGATGAAGGTGCCCCAGCTGCGGTTGCCCCGCACCTGGTTGGCCTCCTTGATCCCGGTACGCAGCGAGAACGCCTCCAGCACCGCTGACAGGGCGAGAACGGCGAACGCCACCCCGGGCGAGCGGACCGGCTCCGGGTTCAGGACCTTGTGCAGGCCGTCGTAGACCGAGAAGGCCGCCCCGACGGTGAACAGCATGACCGACACCACGAACCCGTAGAAGTACCGCTCGCGCCCGAAGCCGAACGGGTGCTCCTCGGAGCGCGGCCGGATGGACCGGCCGCGCCCGACGATCAGCAGCACCTCATTGCCGGTGTCCGCGATCGAGTGCACCGACTCGGCCAGCATGGACGCGGACCCGGTGATCAGGAACGCCACGAATTTCGCCAGCGCGATGCCGAGATTGGCGGCCAGGGCGGCGAACACCGCCCGCATCTCCCGCAGCGAGACCCGCACTCGCGCTACTCGATCCGCGCCGACAGGTCAGCGATCGCCGCGGTCTGGCCCGGGTCGATCCCGGACGCGATGGCCAGGTACACGCTGGCGTAGTCGGCCAGCTGGATGACGCCGGCCAGCCGCACCAGCGCGTGCTCGCCGTCCATGGCCAGCTCGGACAGGCCGATGCCGCGCTGGGCCGCGAGTTCGGTGATCGCCGCCCGCTGGGCCCCGACCAGCTGGTCCTCCTCTGGATCGGCGATCAGCACCAGCCGCAGCGACGTGAAGCCGGGGAGCTGGCCCGGCCGCATCTCGTCATACTCCGGGTCCCAGGAGGAGGGCAGATCGTTCAGGTCGGCCACGTCATCGCGCGTCTCGGCGTCAGGCGTTTGAGGCGATTCAAGGGGCGGTCCCGCGGCCGGGGCGAACGGCCCGTCGAACGCCACGATCTGGTTGTGCGCCGCCTCGGGCAGCAGGCCGGCCATCGCCGGGTACTTGGCGTTCTCGCTGAGCTGGCTGGCGAGCCGCCGGGCGGCGACCCCGCTCAGCAGCGACGTCCCCCACACCACCGGCAGCGTGCCCACCAGGTCCAGGGCCAGTGACTTGCCCGGATTGACAAACGACTCGCTGGCCGGCCGGCACTGGTGGGATACCTCCTCGAGCCGGTTCGCGGCCAGCTCATAAGCCTCCGGGCCGATCCGGACCACGCCGAGCCGTTCGGCCATCACCAGCAGCGGGACGGCCAGCCCCCACAGCATGCACCTGGGCAGCATCGACCTGACCGGGCCGTCCAGCACGACCGGGACGAAAGGCGCGCGGGCCTGCTCGGCGATGTGCTGGAGCGGGGAATCCTTGGCCCCGACGGCGGCCAGCCGGCAGCCGCGCCGGACCGCCTCGGCCGCGGCCGCGAGCGTTTCGCCGGTGGTACCCGACGACGACACCGCGATCACCGTGTCCGCCGCCCCGACCCAGCCGGGCAGTCGCCCGGCCTGCGCGGTCACGACCTGGACCGGGCTGGTCAGCCCGGCCACGGCGCCCAGGATCTCGCCTGCCAGGCCGGAGCCGCCCATGCCCGCCACCACGATGGCGCGCGGCCTGAGGTCCGGCACCAGGGCGGACAGGTCGGTTTCCAGGCAGGACCGCAGCGCGGTGCGCACCTGGGCCGCGGACGAGGCCACCTGCCGCAGCACGTCGCCGGGATCGGCCGCCTCGATCACGTCGGGCGTGTCGAGCCGGTCCGCGGCCAGGACGTACTCGTCCCCGCCCCAGTCGTCTAGGCCGTTACTCATTTATTGTCGCCAGGTCGGCGCGCTTCCTCCACCAGCAGCACCGGGATGTCGTCGCGCACCGGGTAGGCCAGACCGCAGGTCTGGCTGGTGCACACCAGCTCGCTGGCCTCTTCGTCGGCCCGCAGCGGTGCGTGGCACTGCGGGCAGGCCAGGATGTCCAGCAGCCAGGCTTCGATGAGCATCAGATGTCCTTCCTGACCAGGCCGAGCACCTCGTCACGCAGGGCGGCCATGGTGTCCTCGGTCTCTGCTTCCACGTTGAGCCGTAGCAGCGGCTCGGTGTTGGACGGCCGCAGGTTGAACCACCAGCTGGGGGTGGTGACCGTGAGCCCGTCGAGTTCGTCGGTGCTGACCCCGGGCCGCCCGGCGAACGCCCGCCTGACCACCGCCGTCGCCGCCGCCTGGTCGGCCACCAGGGAGTTGATCTCGCCGCTGGCGTGGTACCTGGAGTACCCGGCCAGCAGCCCGGACAGCGGCCCGGGCTGACCGCCCAGGGCGGCCAGCGTGTGCAGCGCGGCGAGCATGCCGGAGTCGGCGAACCAGAAGTCCCTGAAGTAGAAGTGCCCCGAGTGCTCGCCGCCGAACACCGCGCCGGTGCGCGCCATCTCCGCCTTGATGAACGAATGTCCCACCCTGGTGCGGACGGCCACGCCGCCTCGCTCGGCGATGATCTCCGGCACCGCGCGGGAGGTGATCAGGTTGTGGATGATCGTGGCGCCGGGCTCGCGGGCGAGCTCACGGCTCGCGATCAGCGCAGTGAGGACCGAGGGCGAGACGATCTGGCCGCGCTCGTCGACCACGAAGCACCGGTCGGCGTCGCCGTCGAAGGCCAGCCCGATGTCGGCGCGGTGCTCGATCACCGCCCGCTGCAGGTCGCGCACGTTGGCTGGCTCGATGGGGTTGGCCTCATGGTTCGGGAACGTGCCGTCCAGCTCGAAGTAGAGCGGGATCAGCGTGATCGGCAGCCCTTCGAAGACCTTCGGGACGGTGTGCCCCGCCATGCCGTTGCCGGCATCCACCGCCACGGTCAGCGGCCTGATAGCGGAGATGTCGACTAGCTTCCTGACGTAGTCGGCGTACCCAGGCAACAGGTCCAGATGGGTGACGGAGCCGGTCATCGCCGCTGGTAGGCCGGATCGTTCGGCCAAATCTTTAATGTCTTTCAGGCCCGTCTCGATGCCGACCGGCCTGGCCCCGGCCCGGCACAGCTTGATGCCGTTGTACTGCGGCGGGTTGTGGCTGGCCGTGACCATCGCGCCCGGGACGCCGAGGTCGCCGCTGCCGTAGTAGAGCATGTCGGTCGAGCCGAGTCCCGCGGCCAGCACGTTGGCGCCCTGCGAGGTCGCCCCGCGACCGAACGCATTCGCGAGCGGACCGGAAGAGGCCCGCATGTCGTGCACGGTCAGGATGGTCCCGGCGCCGGTCACGGTGGCGAACGCCGCGCCGATCGCTTCCGCCACGCCCTCGTCAAGCTGATCGGGGACGACGCCCCTGATGTCGTAGGCCTTGACGATGCTCGCGAGATCACCCACTGCCGGACACGCCTCCTGTGAAGGACCGGTGCCGCCGACCTCGTCGGCTCGGCGGCGCCCCAGCAGGCCGCCATTAGCCGTGCTGCTGAGCCGCGCCGTGAGCTGGCGGCATAGCCGAGCCTATCCGTCCTGCGGCGGGCCTGAGCGCAGCACCCGGAGGTGGCCGCGGCGGCCGACCTCCACGCCCTGGCCGACAGGCTCCTGGTGCCCCGGCCCCCGCGCGGGCGTTTCCATGACCGCGTTGGCCAGCGCCTCCAGGTCATCGGCCCGCTGCTGGGCCGGGTCCGCGGGCAGCCGCACCACGTCCCAGCCGCGCGGCACGACCAGCCGGGCAGCATGCTTCTCGCACAGGTCATAGCAGTGCGGCTCGGTGTAGGTGGCCAGCGGGCCGAGCACCGCCGTGGAATCGCGGTACACGTAGGTGAGCGTGTAGACGGGAGGATGCTTGCATGCGGTGCGCGAGCAGCAACGAGAACTCACCCAGCCCACCTCGCTCACATCACCGTGCAGACGGTGCCCGGAATCCCGGGAGGCCGGGACTTCGGGACGGCGTCGGATACAACGGTGACGGTATCCGCCCGCGGACGGTAACGCCATCACCCCGCGCCGACGCCATGATCGTGTCGTGCTCGGTGCCTGCCTGACCGGTGCCTGGCTGCGCCCGCCGGCCGACGACACGATCCGATACGCTCGGTGACTGTGCAGACGGGCGACGGCGATTCGAGGCCAGATTCGGGGCCATCGAGCCGGCCACGGCGGCGCGACCGCCACGGGCGCGGCCTGCGGGGCAGGCTGGTCCCGCCCGGAGTCCCGCTGTACCGCAGCCGCGCCCAGCAGTTCGACGATCTCGTCCTGGAGGCGGTGGCCCGGCTGGAGCCGCGCTGGGAGTCCGAGCTGTCCGACGTGGAGTTCGCGGTCCAGGAAGTCCCCGACTACGACACCATCGGCGAGGAAGGGGTCCCGCTGGCCCGCATCGTCCGCGGCTCGCCGGAGGACAGCGATCCGGAGCAGCCGGCCACCGGGCCGCGCATCGTGCTGTTCCGGAGGCCGCTGCTGGCCCGGGCCGAGGACGAGGACGAGCTGAGCGAGCTGGTCTTCGACGTGGTGGTCGAGGAGTTCGCCGAAATCCTCGGGGTGGACCCGGAAATCGTCGATCCCGGCTACGGTGACTTCGACTGAGTGGTTAACCGCCCCTGTTGACGCATTCGGAGGGTCTGGTGGACCTGTTCGATCTCACCGGCAAGGTCGCGGTCGTGACCGGCGGGACCCGCGGCATCGGCCTGATGATGGCGCGCGGCCTGCTGCAGGCCGGGGCTTCGGTGTACATCAGCTCGCGCAAGCCGGAGGCGGGGCGGGCCGCCGTGACCGAACTGTCCGCTTACGGCACCGTGCTTTCGGTGCCTGCCGACTTGTCCCGTGAGGAGGAATGCACGCGGCTGGCCGTCGAGGTCGGCCGGTCCGAGGAGCAGGTGCACATCCTGGTCAACAACGCCGGCGCCACCTGGGGTGCGCCGCTGGCGGAGTTCCCGGCCTCGGCCTGGGACAAGGTCCTCAACCTCAACCTCAAGGCGCCGTTCTTCTTGATCCGGGCGTTCCTGCCGCTGCTCGAGGCGGCCGGCACCGCCGATGACCCGGCCCGCGTGATCAACGTGGGCAGCATCGACGGGCTGCGGGTGCCGGGGTTGCCCACCTATTCGTACGCGGCGAGCAAGGCGGGGCTGCACCAGCTCACCCGGGTGCTGGCCCGCGAGCTCGGGCCGCGGCACATCACCGTCAACGCGGTGGCCCCTGGCCCGTTCGAGTCCAAGATGATGGCGGCCACCCTGGCCTCCGCCGGCGAGCAGATCGCGGCCTCCTCCCCGCTCGGGCGCATCGGCCGGCCCGACGATATGGCGGGCGTCGCGGTGTTCCTGAGCGGGCGCGGGGCCGCGTACGTGACCGGCGCCATCATCCCGGTCGACGGCGGGATCTGGGCCACCTGCTGACCCTGGCGACGGGCCCGGGCGCGGCGCGCTGCCAAACGGGTGGTGCGTGCGTTCGTATTTCTGGCTGGGTCAGGGAGAGATGGCGTCGTAGGAGTCGCGGACGGGCGGGATGATGATCGTGGTCAGCGCGCTGACGGCCGGGATGATGGACACGACGGTGTTCTGGCCTTGCGTCTCCACCCGTGCGGCGTACACCGGGCCTGACCCGGGCATCGGGGTGATCACGACGGCGAACGCCGCTCCGGCGCTGGCGCCCCGGGGCGCCGAGACCCGCGCGGTCAGCGTGTGGCCGGCCTGGATCGAGACGGCCTGGCTGACGGTCACGCTGGCCCCGTTCGCGCTCCGGCCGGACGCCGCGGCCATCTCCGTCAGGCGAACCCGGGCTGCCGCGGCCGGGGCGGACAGGACGATGGTGGCGCCAAGGCCGGAGCCGCTGGTGTTCCCGGCCACGATCGCCTGCTCGCTGATGGGCGCGGTAGCCGCGGTCAAGGCCCCCAGGCCGCTGCCCGGCACCAGAACGGCCGCGGTGACCGGCACGTTCGACTCCAGTTCGAGCGCTGCCGCGGTGCCGCCGAGGGGGGTGAGAGGCACGTATGAGGCCGAGTTGGCAGGCAGGTCCTCGGTCTGCACGCCGAACGGGCGGTATGGCCCCTGCGAGGTAAGGGCAAGCACGGTCACCCTGGCATCGACGCTGCCAGGGACGACGATGTACAGACCGGCCGGACTGCCGGACGGTGGCACCCCCGGTATGACCAGATGAGCCGATGGCGCTTCCGCAATGGGCAGCCAGCTCGCCGAACCGCCTCCGGAGGAGGCTTCCGAGACGTCGGCAGCCACCCGGCCGATGGTGGTGCGCACTTCTATGGCGACCACGCTGGCTCCGCCGGCCGGGGAGGAAAGGGACTCGGTAACCGTCTGATGCGGCGGAACCGTGAGCCCGGCGGCATTCCCGGCCTCGACCCGCCCGGCGTCGGTCAAGACGTTGACGTCCACGCTCGCGGCCAGCGCGTCGATGTTCATCAGGTCAAGCTCGATGTGATGAACATCGCCCTGCAGTCCCGGTCCGACAAACCAGATGTCTGAGCCAGGCTCGCCACAGCGTACGGTAGCCAGACCCGGACTCTGTGTTACCTCAGCCTCCATGGCCTGTGCCATGGTGCCGTTCGCGGTCACCGACCAGCCCTGGAGGATCTGGGTGTTCTGCTTGCCCGCGCCCTGCGCGGCGGGGATGTTCAGCATCTGCAGCACGCCAGGAACTTCCTGGCTGATGGGGCTGGCCACGCGCAGCTCAGCCGCGGCTAGCGGCAAGGGCGCCAGCTGTGCCTGCCCGGTGCTGCCGGCCTGCCCGGTGCTGCCGGCCTGCCCGGTGCTGCCGGCCTGCCCGGCTCCGGAGGCCGGTCCGGATGACGATGACGGCGGGCCGGCGATGAACGCGACCGTGCCTGGTCCGCCGCCCGGGACGGGAGGGCAGGCCCGGGCCGCGGACGTAACCACCGCCTGGCCAGGCGCCGTGACGGCCTGGCTCGGAGCCGTCGCGGCAGGCCGGCCGAACTGCGCGGCGGCTGCGATCGCACCCAGGGCCAGTAGCACCGCGGCGGCGGGGACCAGATGGACGGGCCTCATGGCCGGTGACCCAGGTCCCAGGGTGGCCGCGGGTCGGTGGTCGCGGGGTCAGGCGGGGCCCAGCCCGGTATACCGCCGGATTCGTCTCCGGGGCGGGGGCCGAGGCTGTCCTGGGTGTGATCCCGGGACGTCGCGCCGGTGTCCTGGGCCGTCATGGCCGGTGGCTGGACGACTTCGGCCGGGCCGGTCTCTGGCCGTTTTGCCGGGCGGCCGCGCCAGCGCCGCGAAGGCTTGCCGTGCCGGGCCGCGTGCTGGCCTCCCCGCGACCGCCTGGGGGCGCCGGGCGGGGCATCCGCGGCGGCGGGCCCGGTCATGGTCCGGGGGGAGGCGCCCTCGTCAGCACCGGGCTCTGCGCTCATCACGGGCTCAGGGCCACATCCGCCGCGGAACTCCGGCTCGGGCGGAAACGGATTGGTCGCGGCGGGCCTGGGCTGCATCCCAGCCTGAGCATCGGGGCCGGGGGCGGCATGCGCACCTGAGCGGTCCGCGGCAGCATACGCGGGGATTCCGGCGGCCGCCGGAGAGTCGCCGTTGGCGGCGCCGATCTCGGCCGGGTCAGCAGCGAACTCGCGCGAGCCGGAGCGGTCCGCTCCGGGGGCCCGGCGGGCGGCCAGGGCGAACGGCAGCGATGTGCGTGTACGCCGGGCCACGCTCGGTCCGCTGGCGCGGTTCCGCCGCCGGCCCGCGGCAGGGATCGCCTCCGGCTCGGGCCCGGTCTCGGCCTCTGCGGCCGGAGCCGGGACGGCCGACCTGGTGCCTGGCAGGGCCAGCGCGAGCACGACCAGGACGGCAACGGCCTCCAGGGCCAGGCTGACGTCCCGTGCCGTCTCGTCCCGCGCGATGACCAGGAGGCCGCCGCCAGCGGGCAGAACCCAGCCCTGGGCCCATCCGTCAACCGCTGTGCCCAGCTTGACCAGCGGTCTTCCGTTGAGGGTGGCGGACCAGCCGCCTGCAGGCTCGGCCAGGACCAGCGTGCCTCCCGTCCCCGGAGCGAGGTCCGCCTGCACACCGATCGAGCCGGAGGAGACCGGCACCACGGTGCCATCAGCGCCGATCACGCGGACGCGGGCCACGGTCCCCGCGACCTGCCACAGGTCATAGGCGGGCGCCACGGTCAGGGGGACCAGGCCGGCCGCCCCGTTGAGCTGGTGGGCCAGCGCCTGATCGATGGGGGCGGGAAGCAGCACGTAGCCGACGTCGAACTGGCTCAGCGCCTGCCCGGTATTTCCCGCGTCCCCGCTGGCCGCCGCATCCAGGGAGCTGACCACGCCGTCCAGCGCCCGCGTCGCGGAAGAGTCCGCTACCAGTTCCGGCTCGCCGAGCACGGGATCGGTGTTGCGCAGGACGGTATAGGTCAGGACACCGCCGTCCTGCCGCACAACCAGCGTCCGGCTCCGGTCCGGACCGGAGGACGCGGCCGCGACGAAGGCGGGCAGAATCTGCGGTCCCGCGGGGGTCACCGGACCGCGGACACCCTCAGCCAGCCAGTAACCGGCCGCGAGCACCGGCGCCGAGACCGCGACGGCCAGGACCGCAAGCGCCGCGAGCCTGCGCCCGCTGGTGCCAGGCAGCCTGCCCGCGGCGGGCTCTCCGGTTCGCCCGGCCATCCCGGCGGCCGCCTCGATCAGTGGCGTGGCCGCCAGCAGCAGGCCGACGGCGGCGATGGCGATCGCGATGCCCGGCCAGGTACTGACCGCGGTCCCGCCCTGGGGCGGCGTCACCCGGACCCTGCTCACCGCGAGCGCGATCGCCAGCCCGGACAGGGCGATGCCCCAGCCCGCGTACACCAGGGCCATCCTCCTGCGCGCCAGCAGCGCGCAGAACGCAGGCAGGACCAGCCCTACGGTGACCCAGGCGGGCGGAAGGCCCGGGCCGCCGGGGCTGAGCAGCAGCACCGACTCTGGCCGCAGGCCCGCCGAGGCCAGTCCAGGCCGCGCCAGCCCGGCCTCGGACAAGAAGGCGGAAGGCTGCGCGAGCAGGTGGAATGTCCACGGTATGAGGGCCACCGCCGGCACGGCCGCGACGATCGCCGCATTGACGGCGACCCTCGGGCCCAGCCACGGCCACGCCACGACCACGCCGAGGGCGGCCACCACCGCGATCGGCCAGACCAGCGGCACGAACGCCGCGGCGACCGCGACGAGCAGGCCCGCCGCCCAGGCCGCACGACGGGCTGCCCGCGCCGGGCCGGTGAGCATCCGCTCGATGGTGATGCCGATGAGCGGAAGCAGGACGAAGACGACGGCGGTGCCTATCCGCCCGGTGGCCACGGCGCCCATCGCCACCGGGAGCAGCGCATAGGTGACCGCGATCCAGCACCTGACCGCCAGCACCGGCGTAATGCGCCGGGCGGCGAAGAACGCCGTGATCCCCGCCGCGGGCACGCATCCGAGCAACAGCACATCCGTGGCCAGCCAGGACTTGCCGGCCAGCACGGTAGCCAGCGCGGCCATCAGCCCCAGGTAGGGCGGGGCGCTCGCGGCCGATCCGACGCCGGTGTCGTGGTAGCCCGCCAGGTACTCCCGCCACAGATCGCTCGCCCCGCCCCAGGCGGGAACCAACATCCCGCCCTTGAGCGTGCCCCCACCGGTCAGCACCGAGCCGGCCAGCGAGCGTTCCGCCACCAGGGCGACGAGGATGAGCCCGGCGCAGAGCAGGACGCCCGGGCTGGTCAGCACCCGCCGGATGACCGAATCGGTGGCAGGCATCGGCAGATCCTCGCCGGGCTCATTGCTGAGGGCCTGATGAAGCCCGCCGCTCTCGTAGCCCGGGCTGCGGGACAGCAGGCTCGCGGCACCTTCGGCGAGCCGGGCCAGCGTGCGGCCACTGGGCAGCTGGGCGTGCAACACTGCCCAGCCCTGCTTGCGGTCAGCCGCGCGGCGGCGGCGCGCGCGCCAGAGCAGCGCCGGATGACGCAGCAGCCAGGCAATCGCGCCGAGATGAGCCCAGGCCTTGCGCTGCTGCTTGGTGAGGAGGAAGTAGGCTGCGCGCACCACGGAGCCGACGACGCAGCCCCCCACGATGGCGAGCATGCGGCCGAGCGGCAGGTTGACCGCGAGCACGTACAGCGCGCTGCGCCGCTCGAGCCGCCGCGGATGACCCTGGGCAACGGGAACCTTCCTGATCTGTCTGGCCGCCAGCTCGCGGTGATACACCACCGCGTCGGTCACCACCCGCACCTCGTAGCCAGCCGCGTGAACCCGCCAGCAGAAGTCGATGTCGTCACGGAACAGCGGCAGGTCGCTGTCGAACCCGCCCATCTGATCCCAGACATCGCGGCGGATCAGCATGCCGGCCGAACTCACCGCCAGCACCAGCCGGTTGCCATCGTGCTGGCCCTGGTCGATCTCGCCTGGCTCGATCCCGGTGAGGCGGCGCCCGGCACGGTCCACAGTGATGCCCGCCTCGCGGAGCACGCGCCGGTTCGCCGCGTCCTTCAGCTTCGGGCCGAGTACCACCGTCGACCGGCTGCGGTCGGCTACCTTGAGCATCTGCTGGAGGGCGTCGGCCGCTGGCTCGCAGTCATCGTGCAGCAGCCAGATCCACTCGGTCAGCGGGCCCGGCTCGGCCTCGGATCCAGTTGCGGGCCTGCGTGCCGCCGGGTGCTGCAGCGCACGAGATACCGCCTCGCCGTAGCCGGTGTCGGATTCCATGCCGAAGACCGCGTTCGGACCGAGGAGCTCGGCCAGCGCTGCGCCGCTGCGGTCCCGGCTGCCGGTGTCGATCCCGACGACGCGATGTACGGGATGGGTCTGCTCCCGCACGCCATTGATGAGTCCCGGCAATAGCCGGGCGCCGTCGTGCGCAACGATCACGGCAGTGACCACGTGACGCAGGTGCGATGCGTTCTCTGACAAGGGTCCTGTCTGGTGGCGTGGGCAACGGCACTCCGCGCGGCTACCTACCCCGGCAAGAGCGCGTGGACTACGTGAACGGCAGCACCACCCTACACAGGCCGAACGTGGTCAGCAGGCTGAACAGGTGATGTCCGCGGCCTAGACGGCCTGGCGCTTCAGGCGCCGGCGTTCCCGCTCCGACATGCCGCCCCAGATGCCGAACCGCTCGTCGTGCTCCAGGGCGTACTCCAGGCACTCGGCGCGAACCTCGCAGCTCCGGCACACTCGTTTGGCCTCGCGGGTCGATCCTCCCTTTTCCGGGAAGAACGCCTCCGGATCTGTCTGTGCGCACAGCGCCCGGTCCTGCCAGCCCAGCTCGTCGACATCATCCGGGCTGACCAACACCTGCGCCAGCGGGACGATGACCTCAGTCACAGCGCATCCTCCCTCCCCGATCGGAGTCCCCCCCGGTTCCCACCGCCGCCCAGAGGTGGAAAATCACAATGATGAAATTACACGCGCGTGTCTTACTTCAAGTCAAGCCGGGAAGGTGATAATGGTCGATTCGTTGCCTGAGATGCGAGATAAATCACCTGGGAAACTGGGCATCTGGCACATCAGCACCAAGAGCTACGCTGTTACCAGCGGGCCGCTGCGGTCGCGCGTCCGCGTGGCCGAGGCCCGGGGCGGGCCGGGCAGACGGGCCGGGGGCGGGCCGGGCAGACGGCCCGGGGGCGGGCCGGGCAGGCGCCCAGGAGCGGGCCTGACAGACTTTGACGTATGCGCATCACCGTGCTCGCGGGCGGCGTGGGCGCCGCGCGTTTCCTCCGCGGCCTGAAGCGAGCGGCCCCGGACGCCGAACTCACGGTCATCGGCAATACCGGCGACGACATCACGCTGTTCGGGCTGCGGGTCTGCCCGGACCTCGACACCGTCATGTACACGCTCGGCGGGGGCATCGACGAGCAGCAGGGCTGGGGTCGGGCCGAGGAGACCTTCAGCGTCCGGGCGGAGCTGGCCGCCTATGGCGCGAGTCCGGACTGGTTCACGCTCGGTGACCGGGACTTCGCCACCCACATCGTGCGCAGCCAGCTGCTGGCGGCCGGCCACCCACTGTCGGCCGTCACCGAGCAGCTGTGTCAGCGGTGGCGGCCGGGAGTACGGCTGCTCCCGATGTCCGACGATCCCATCGAGACGCACGTCGTGCTGCAGGACGCCAGCGGCCGGCGCACGGTTCACTTCCAGGAGTGGTGGGTGCGCATGCACGCGCAGACGCCCGCGGCGGCCATCAGGGCCGTGGGCGCTGCCGACGCGGCCCCGGCACCGGGGGTGCTTGAGGCGATCGACGGCGCGGACGTGATCCTGTTCCCGCCGTCGAACCCGGTGGTGAGCATCGGCACCATCCTGGCCGTTCCCGGCATCAGGACGGCGGTGGCGGCCAAGACCGTGGTGGGCGTCTCGCCGATCATCGGCGGCGCGCCGGTACGCGGGATGGCCGACGCCTGCCTGGCCGCGATCGGCGTCACCACGTCGGCCGCGGCGGTCGGCGCGCATTACGGACCAGAGCTGATCGACGGCTGGCTCGTCGATGATCAGGACAAGGCGGCTGCCGGCGACCCGGCGCTGACGGGCATCGAGGTCCGCGTCCTGCCGCTGTTCATGCGTGATCTGCCGGCCACCACCGCGATCGCCCGAGCGGCCCTGGAATTGGCCCTGGAGCTGAACCCCGGCCGTGGGGAGCAGGCGTGATGCCGACCGCGGTCACGGTCGCCCCGGTCGCCGGGCTGCCCGAGATCACCGCGGGCAGCGATCTGGCCCAGCTCATCGCGGACGCTGTCCCGGCCCTGCGCGACGGCGACATCCTGATCATCACCTCGAAGATCGTGAGCAAGGCCGAGGGGCGGGTGCTGGCCGCCTCCCGCGAGCAGGCCATCGAAGCTGAGACGGCGCGGGTGGTGGCGCGGCGCGGCGCCACCACCATTGCGCAGACCCGGCACGGCCTGGTCCTGGCCGCGGCCGGCGTGGACGGGTCCAACACGGCCCCGGGCACCGTGGTCCTGCTGCCCGAGGACCCCGACGACTCGGCCAGGCGGCTGCGCAAGGCGCTGCAGGCCCGGACCGGTCGCAGGCTCGGTGTCATCATCACCGACACCATGGGCAGGCCGTGGCGGACCGGGCAGACCGACAACGCCATCGGCGCGGCGGGCGTGGTGCCCGTCCGCGACTACCGCGGCCAGGCCGACACCTTCGGCAACATCCTGGACGTCACCGTCGCCGCCGTGGCCGACGAGATCGCCGGCGCTGCCGACCTGGTGAAGGGAAAGTCGCTGGGGGTCCCGGTCGCGGTGGTGCACGGGCTGGCGAGCCTGGTCATCGAGCAGGACGGCCCGGGCGCGCAGGCTCTCATCAGGTCGGCCGACGAGGACATGTTCCGCTACGGATCGGCGGACGTGCCTCTGGCCCGCAGGACCATCAGGGCGTTCACCGGCGAGCCGGTCGATGGCGACGCGGTCCGCCGGGCAATCGCCACCGCCCTGACCGCGCCCGCGCCGCACCACAGCCAGCCATGGCGGTTCGTGATCCTGGAGTCTGCGGCCGCGCGCGAGACCTTGCTGGATGCGATGCGCGAGGCCTGGATAGCTGACCTGCGGCGGGACGGGTTCACGCCGGAGCAGATCGCCCGCCGGATCCGCCGCGGGGAGCCGCTGCGGCTCGCCCCGCTGATCGTGGTGCCGTGCCTGGTCACCGGCGCGGCGCACGATTACCCCGACCGCCGGCGCTCGGCCGCGGAACAGGCCATGTTCACGGCCTCCATGGGCGCGGCGGTACAGAACCTGCTCATCGCGCTGGCCGTGGAAGGGCTCGGCTCGGCCTGGATCTCCAGCACGCTGTTCTGCCAGGACGTCGCCGCCCGGGCGATGGACCTGCCGGATGGCTGGCGGCCCATGGGCGCCATCGCCGTCGGGCACCCCGCCGAGCAGGCCCGCCCGCGCCCTCCGCGCGACCCCGGCGACTTCATCCTGACCCGCTGAGGGGCCGGTCTCGGATGATGGTGGCTAGGTGAGGATGGGCAGGCCGGAGCGGACAGAGGCGCAGACGCCGTCGCTGGCGGCGGCGGCCGCGAGCCGCTCGGGCGGGACGTCGCCGTAGGTGGTGGTGCGCTGGCGCAGCGGACGGTCGAGCGGCTCGGCGATGGCCCGGAGCTGGCTGATCGTCTTGTAGGAGCCGTGGTCGGCGCCGGCCATCCTGCTGATGGTCTCCTCCATGAGCGTGCCGCCCAGGTCGTTGGCGCCGCCGCGCAGCACGTCCTGGCACAGGTCGTCGCCGAGCTTGACCCAGGAGCACTGGATCGAATCGATCGCCCCGTGCAGCATCAGCCGGGCCACCGCGTGCACGGCCCGGTTCTCCCGCCTGGTCGGCCCGGGCCGGGCCAGGCCCGCCAGGTAGATGGGGGCGCTGGAATGGATGAACGGCAGCAGGACGAACTCGGTGAAGCCGCCGGTCCGCTCCTGGATCGACCGGATCACGCGCAGGTGCCCGACCCAGTGCGCCGGGGTGTCCACGTGCCCGTACATCATCGTGGCCGAGGTCGGCAGGCCCAGTTCGTGCGCGGTGGTGATCACCTCGATCCAGACCGAGGCGGGCAGCTTGCCCTTGGTCAGCACCCAGCGCACCTCGTCGTCGAGGATCTCCGCCGCGGTTCCTGGCAGCGAGCCGACGCCCGCCTGGATGGCCCGCAGCAGCCACTCCCTGATCGGCAGGCCAGTACGGGAGGCGCCGTTCACCACCTCCATGGGCGAGAACGCGTGCACATGCAGGCCGGGACGGCGCCGCTTGACCTCGGCGGCAATCTCGAAGTAGGCGGTGCCGGGCAGGTCGGGATGGATGCCGCCCTGCATGCACACCTCGGTCGCCCCGGCGTCCCACGCCTCGGCCGCCCGGTCACCGATCTGCTGCAGCGACAGCGTGTACGCGTCGGCGTCGGTGCGGCGCTGGGCGAACGCGCAGAACCGGCAGCCGGTGTAGCAGACGTTCGTGAAGTTGATGTTGCGGGTGACGACGTAAGTGACCTCGTCGCCGACGACCTGGTGCCGCAGCGCGTCGGCGATCCCGGCCAGTGCATCGAGGTCGGGCCCGTCCGCGGAGAGCAGGGCGATGGCCTGGTTGTCGGTGAGGGCGGCCGGGTCGCGTTCGGCCTGCCGGAGAGCGGAGGCGGTCTCGCGGGCGGGTAGCACACCGGGAGCGGGAGTGGAGGAGCGCGCAGATGAGCCGGCGGGCGGCACAGCGGAAGCGCCGTGCTGATCCGGGGGGGCGACCCCCCTGGACCCCCCGCGCACGGGGGGGCTGTCGGCCCCCCCGTACCCCCCTGGCCGTTCGGCAATCTCGTTCCAGTCGCCGTAGACCTCGGCGAAATCATCCCGGCGGTCATGGGTGCGGCCGGTGGTGTCAATGGTCACGTGCAGGTCGGTCCGGCCGGAGGATCCCCAGCCGCCGTCGGGCTCCTGCCAGGGCAGGCCGCGCGGGGTGACGGCGTCCGCGGCCAGCCCGGTGGCCGGGTCGGCGAGGGCGGCCACGTGCCGGGCCAGCCGCGGGTCCAGCCAGGGCTCGCGGAGGTAGGGCGGGTAGATGGTCAGGCGCTCGCGCAGGGTGAACCCGGCGGCCGCCGTGCGGGCGGCGAGTTCGTCAATGGCCGGCCAGGGCCGTTCGGGGTTGACGTGGTCGGGGGTCAGCGGCGAGACGCCGCCCCAGTCGTCGATGCCGGCCCTCAGGATCAGGTCGTGCTGGTCGCCGACCAGGTTAGGCGGCGCCTGGATCCGCGTCTTCGGGCCCAGGACCAGCCGGGCGACCGCGATCGTCGCGGCCAGGTCGTCCAGTTCCGCGTCCGGCACGTCCCGCATCTTGGTGTCCGGCTTGGCCCGGAAGTTCTGCACGATGACTTCCTGGATGCCGTGGTAGGTGCGGGCGATCTTCCTGATGGCGAAGATCGAGTCGACGCGTTCGGCCGGGGTCTCGCCGATGCCGATGAGGATGCCGGTGGTGAAGGGGACGTTGCAGCGCCCGGCGTCGGTGAGGACACGCAGCCGCACCGCCGGGTCCTTGTCGGGGCTGCCGAAGTGCGGGCCGCCTGGCTCGGTGAACAGGCGCGCGGCCGTGGTCTCGAGCATCATGCCCATGGACGGGGCGACCGGCTTGAGGCGCTGGAAGTCCTGCCAGGACAGCACGCCCGGGTTGAGGTGCGGCAGCAGCCCGGTTTCCTCAAGGACGCGGATGGCCATGGCCCTGACGTAGGACAGGGTGTCGTCGTAGCCGCGGGCATCGAGCCACTCGCGGGCCTGGCGCCATCTTTGCTCGGGCCTGTCACCCAGGGTGAACAGGGCCTCCTTGCAGGTCAGCGCGGCGCCGTCGCGGGCGATTGTGAGGACTTCCTCGGGCTCCAGGTACAGGCTGTGCAGCCGGTGCGGCACCGTGGCGAAGGTGCAGTACCCGCAGCGGTCCCGGCACAGCCTGGTCAGCGGGATGAACACTTTCCTGGAGTAGGTGATGGTCTTCGGCCGGTTCGCTGCCTCCAGGCCGGCGTCCCTGGTCCGGCTCGCGTAGCCCAGCAGGGTGTGCAGGTCCTCACCGCGGGCGTGCAGCAAGACGGTCGCCTCGTCCGGGTCGAGCGACTTGCCGTCCCTGGCCCGGGCCAGCGTCCGGCGCATGGCCGAGGCCGTGATCCCGCTGGTTCTGGGGGCTCCTGGGCTGGTGGCCGTGCCGGCTCCGCCGGCCGTATGAGTTCCGCTGACTTCCCTGCCCCCTTCCGGCCCTTCGGCCGCGCTGGTACCAGAGTCCTGGCGAGAATCGTCCATGCTGCAGCCAACCCTACCGGTGGGCCGGATCTTCCCAGGCGCGTACGGCGCCGGGCCGCACGGCGGCTAGAGGGCGCGGTAGTCGCGGACGGACATGCGGGGGCCGCGGCGCGGGGGGTGGCGACCGCCGAGCTCGATGAGCCGGGTCACCCGGTAGCGGTGCCCGGCGTAGGGCGCGAGCAGCTCCAGCATGCCGGCGTCGTCGGTGATCCGGCCGGCCAGCGTCCAGCCGACCACCCGGGGCAGGTGGTAGTCACCCACGGAGACCGCATCCGGGTCGCCCGCGGCCCGCTGCCTGACCTCGGCTGAGGTCCAGGCCCCGATGCCGGGCAGGGATCGCAGGCGGCGGTCGGCCTGGGCCGGGGGCAGCTCCAGGACCTGCTCAAGGCGCGCGGCCACGCCGGCGGCGGCGGTGATGGTCCGGGCCCGGACTCCCTCCACGCCGGCGCGATGCCATTCCCACGGCGGGACGCGCGCCCACACCTGCGGGGGCGGGAACACGCGCATCCCGTCCGGGGCCGGGCCTGGCGCCGCCTGGCCGAACGTCCGCAGCAGGAACCGCCAGGCCCGGTGGGCCTCGCGGCCGACCACCTTCTGCTCAAGGACCGCGGGCACCAGGGCCTCGAAGACCCGGCTGGTCCGGCCGACGCGCAGCCCCGGATGACGGAGCACCAGCTCGCCGACGGCCGGATGGCACACCGCGAACCCCGACACGTCGTCGTCCGCGCCGAGCTGAGCCGGGAGGGTGTCAAGCAGCCAGCCGGCGCCAGGTCCCCAGGCCTGACCGGTGACGAGGGTGCATTCGGGCAGCAGCGACCGTGACGTGATGCGCACCGTCGCAGGGCCTTCGGGGGTCAGCGACGTGCGCCAGACCGCCCCGGCCGGGTCCACGCGGTACGCGGGATCGCCGCCGCCGTGGCGATGCACCGACAGCGTCAGGCGCACGTCGAGCAGGAACGGCGCCAGCCATTCGCGGCGCAGCGGCTCGGGGCCGGGATCCGGCAGCGCCTGACCATCCGGCAGCGATTCCGGGCCGGGCACCGGGTCACGGTCCGGCGGGGTTTCACGGTCTGCCGCGGTTCCCCGGTCCGGCGGGGTTTCACGGTCTGGCGCGGTTCCCCGGTCCGGCGGGGTTTCACGGTCCGGCGGGACGGTCGCCACTGACACGGGGCCGCCGTCACGCGTCGGAGGAGAAGCGGACCGAGGTCGGCTCGAACCGCACGCCCGGCCAGACGCGGATGCCGCGGGCCAGCTCGTTGCCCGACCCGATGAACGCGCCGTCACCGATCACCGCGTCGTCCAGCACCGCACCCGGGGCCACCACGGCCCCGTGGCCGACGATCGAATCGCGCACCACGGCGCCCTGGCCTACCGCGGCGCCGGAGAACAGCACGCTGCCGAAGACCGTGGCCCCGGCCCCCACTGAGGCTTCCGTGCCGACCACCGAACCGCCGGTCACCGACGCATCCGGCGCCACCAACGCGCCCGCGAGCACGAGCGAAGGCCCGGGCGGGCCGGGTACGGCCGGGGCGGGCAGCCGCCCGAGCACCAGGTCGCACGAGCCGCGCACGAAGGCCTGCGGCGTCCCGACGTCCAGCCAGTAGGCCGACTCGTGATAGCCCATGACCAGCTGGCCGGCCTCGATCAGCGACGGAAACGTCTCCCGCTCGACCGACACCCGGCGCCCGGCCGGGATCTGGTCGATGACCTCACGCCGGAACACGTAGCACCCGGCGTTGATCCGGTTGGTCACGGGGTCCGGCATCTTCTCCAGGAACGCGGTCACCCGGCCGGTGCCGTCGGCCGGCACGACGCCGAACCGCGACGGATCGGCCACCTCGACCAGGTGCAGGGTCACCGCGGCGTCGGTCTTGGTGTGCAGGTCGACCTGCGCGCGCAGGTCGTGCCCGGACAGGATGTCGCAGTTGAGCACCACGACCGGATCGGCGGCGCCGGTGCCGCGCAGCGAGCCGGCCGCGTTGCGGATCCCGCCCGCGGTGTCGAGCGGCACGTCCTCGCTGACGTAGTCGATGGCCAGCCCGAACGCCGAGCCGTCACCAAAGCACGAGGCGAACATCTCCGCCTTGTAGCAGGTGGCCAGCACGATGTGGGTGACACCGCCCGCCGCCGCCCGGGCCAGCAAGTGGGCCAGGAACGGGACACCTGCCGTGGGCAGCAGGGGTTTCGGCGCGGACAGGGTCAGCGGCCGCAGCCGGGTCCCCTGCCCCCCGACGAGCACGATGGCCTCAAGCTGTTCACGCGGCATGGATCGCAGGTTACACCGCGCTGACGTTTGCATCTGGCTGCTCGGCGGCGCGCCGGTAGCAGGCCAGGTGCGCTTCGGCCGACGCAGCCCAGGAGAACTCCTGCGACCGGGCGTACCCGGCGTCACCCAGCGCCTTCCGGCGCGGCGCGTCGTCGAGCAGCGCACGCAGCGAGTCGCGGATGGCATCTGCGTCCGGCTCGGTGTAGGCGACGGCCTCGCCCCCCACCTCCGGCAGTGAGGTGCAATGAGTCGTCAGCACCGGCGCGCCGCAGGCCATGGCCTCGAGCACCGGCAGCCCGAACCCCTCACCGCGGCTCGGGAACGCCACCACCATCGCCCCGCCGAGGAAGCCCGGCAGATCGGAGAACCGCAGATAGCCGGGACGGATCAGGCGCAGGTGCGGCGGGACCGTGGCCACGGCGGCGTCCACCTCATCGCTCCAGCCGCCGCCGCCGCCCAGCACGAGCGCCGGCGGGTCGTCGAGGTCGGCCACCGCGCCGGCCCAGCCGGTGATCAGCGCGGCCACGTTCTTGCGCGGCTCGAGCATGCCCAGGAACGCGATGTACGGCTTGCCGTGCAGGCCCAGCCGGTTGGACACCTGCGAGACCTGCTGGGGGTCGGGGCGGTGGAACAGCCGGTGATCCACCCCGTGGTAGGCGACGTCGATCTTGGTCGGATCGGCGCCCAGGACACGCTCGAGCTCATCGCGCGTAGCCTTCGACGGCACGATGAGCCGGGCCGCGCGGCGGGCGGCGGTCCGGATGGCGGACTTGAAGAACATGGCACTGACCGGGCTGTACAGCTCGGGCTCGGTGAAGAACGTGACATCGTGCACGGTCACCACGGTGGGCTTGCCTGGCCGTAGCGGCATCGAGTAGTACGGCACGTGAATGACGTCCGCATCCACCTGCTGGGCCACCACCGGCAGCCCGCTCTGCTCCCAGGCCAGCCGCGCGGAGCGGTGCGACAGCGCGGTGGGGCCGGTGACGATGCGGGCACTGGGGGCGAGCCGCCCGTAGCGTTCCTCGTCGGCGCGCTGGCAGACGACGGCCAGGTCCGCGCCGACGGAGTCGAGCGCACCGATCAGCCCGTCAACGTACCGGCCGAGCGCCCCCCGGTCGGCTGGCACGTCCGTCGCATCGATAAGTACGCGAGGTGCCACGACCGCCACTTGCTCCCTTCCTGGGTCACCCGGGCACGCAGGTAGGGCAGGGCTCGCGCCGTCCCGCACGGCCCTGGCACACGCCTGTGTGGATGTCCCGTCGGGATTAAAGCCTACGCCCTGCGCAAAACATGAACGAGCACCTACCCATCAGGACCGGGCCGCGCGTCGAGCACGCACGAGCACGATGGCGCCCCCGTCGCCGCGCGCTCCGCGATCCGCGGCGGCGACCAGCGGCAGCACCAGCGCGGCCGCGTTGAAACCCACCTTGCCGCCGTAGGCGGAAAGGCCCAGGTACATCCGCTGCGCCCAGTGCGTCCTGAACTGGTACTCGTGCGCGATCACCTCCAGCCCGCAGGCCGACAGCAACGCGGCCAGCTGCCCGTGGGAGTAGGTGCGCCGCACGTGGTACCGCTCGCAGTGCGCCCGGTACAGCCGGGGCCACCGCTGGGCCAAGGTCAGCGCGTCCGCGGACATGACGAGCTCGCCGCCGGGGGCCAGTACCCTAGCCATCTCGGCCAGGGCCCGGGGGCCGTCGGCAAAGTGCTCGATGGCGCAGATGGACATCACGCGGTCGAAGCTCGCGCCGGCGAACGGCAGGTCGAGCGCGTCCCCGCGGACCAGCCCGGGCGCGGCGGTGAGCTCGCGGCCCCGCCGCAGCTTGGCCGGGGAGAGGTCGAGCGCCACCGCTCGCGCCCCGCGCCTGCGGGCCCGCGCCGCCCAGTACCCGTCGCCACCCGCCACGTCCAGCACCCGCAGGCCCCGCAGGTCCTCACCCAGCCAGCGCAGCAGCGTCCCGGCCTCGCGGCGCCGACAGACATGCACCTCGTGCCCGGCATAGGCGACCGCATCCGCAACCCTCATGGGAGAAGAATCTATAGGTGCTGACCCTGGGGGACGACCCCCCGTATAACCCCCCGATCACGGGGGGCTGCCCCCGCGTTCCCCTGGCCTCCTGCTGATCCCTTGGGTCAGCAGGAGGGGACCTGGTGGCCGGCCTTGATGGCCTCCAGGTCGTTGACGGCCTGGCTGAGCGTGCTCACCCTGACCAGCCGCAGCCCGGCGGGAACCGCGCCCTTGGTATCGGGGCAGTTCGCCGTGGGGGTCAGGAAGATCGTCGCTCCTGCCTCGCGAGCGGCGGCCATCTTCTGCTGGATGCCGCCGATGGGATCGACCTGGCCGCTGGGCTCGATCTCCCCGGTGCCGGCGATGAACTTGCCGCCGGTCAGGTTCATCGGGGTCAGCTTGTCGATGATGCCGAGCGCGAACATCAGGCCCGCGCTGGGCCCGCCGATGTCACCCACGCTGATCTTCACGTCGAACGGGAACCTGTACTGCTCGGTGATATACACGCCCATCGCCGGATGGCCACCGGACAGCTTGGTGGAAACCTGGACCTGCTGGGTCTGGCCGCCCCGCAGCACGGTCACGGTCAGCGTGCTGCCCGCCGGGTGCGCGGAGATCAGCGTGGACAGGTCGGACTGGCTGGCCAGCGGCTTGCCATCCACGGCGGTGATCACGTCCCCGGCCTTGAGCACGCCATCGGCGGGGTAGCCGGGGACCGTCTGCACCACGACCACCTGCGTCTGGTAGGGGATGCCCAGCTCGGTCAGCGCGGCCGCGGTCGCGGACTGCTGCGAGCCGGTCATCTCCTGCGTGTCCTGCTGCTGGGTCTGCTGCTGGGTCTGCCCGGCCGGGCAGATCTCGCTGTCCGGGACCACCGCCTGGTGCGGGTTCAGCCAGGCGACCAGGGCGGTGAAGATGTTGAACGTGTCGCCCTGGCAGCCCTGGTAGCTCACCGTCACCATGTTGAGGTGCCCGTTGGTGGGGTACGACGGGTGCCCGGAGATGGCGATCAGCGGCTGCCCGGAGCTGTCCTTGCCCAGCGTGTTCAGGGTCGGCCCCGGCCCGAGGATGACGTAGGGCACCGGGATCAGCACGCTGACCGCGATCGCCACGGCGGTGCCGACCGCGGCGATCAGCAGCGTCAGGGAACGTCGGGACATATTTCTTAGACTCGCTGGCTCACGGGGTGCCGACCCATTCACTGGTGCCGTCGGTGAAGTGCTGGTGCTTCCAGATCGGCACCGACGCCTTGAGCTCGTCGATCAGCGCCCGGCACGCGTCGAACGCCTCGGCCCGGTGCGGGCAGGACACCGCCACCACCACGGCCAGGTCCCCGATGGCCAGGTCTCCGACGCGGTGCACGGCCGCGACCGCGAGCACGCCGAACTTCTCGGCTATCGCCTCGGCCACCCGCCGGAGTTCGGCCTCGGCGGACGGGTGCGCGGTGTAGGACAGCCCGGTGACCCCGCGGTCATGATCGCTGTCCCGGACCGCTCCGGCGAATAGCACGATGCCGCCGCCACTGCTATCGGCCACCGCGGCCCGGACCTCATCGACCGACAACTCGGCCTCACGCACGGCAATCAGGCGCACGACATCCACGTTGCCACGTTACCCGGAACCGGGGTGGCGGTGGCGGCGGGCGCGGCGGACGATGGCGGCGGTGCCGATGGCGGCCGCGGCCACGGTGGCTCCAGCGGCGGTGATGGTGGCCTCCTTGCGCGCGATGCGGCGGCCGGCCACGGCGTGCCGGCCGTGCCGCTGGTCGAGCAGGACGCGGAGCGCGGCCGCGTTGTCCAGCTGCGGGCGCCAGCCGGCGCCGCGCAGCCGGGCGCAGTCCACCACCCACGGGTACACCATGTAGCGCAGGTCCATCACGGGCGCCGGGGTCACGCCCAGCCGGTGCAGCCGCTGCGCGGTCCCGAACGTCAGCCGGGCGGGCAGCTCGATGCTCTTCAGCCCGCTGATCTGCTCTACCTCGTCCTGCTCGAGCCAGCCGTCACAGCCGACTGCGAACTCGCCTTCGACGCCGCCGGCGACCGCGATCTCCAGCGCGGAGCCGAGATCGTCGACGTGGCAGAACTGCCAGCGTGGCGCGCAGCCCTTCACGGTGAGCAGCCTGGGCGCCTCGAAATGCCTGGTGACCAGGGTGTCCACCGGGTACGGAGGCTCGCCGACCAGAGCGGCGGGCCGCATCACGGTCACGGCCAGGCCGGGGTAGGCCCGCGGCGAGCGGAGGGCCAGCTGCTCGACCTCCAGCAGGTCGCCGGCCACGCTGTCATAGGTGTCCGCGGCCAGCGGGGCGTCCTCCGCCAACGGCACCGGGTTGTCCTGGCGGGCGCCGTACACCATGGAGCTGGTCACCAGCACCACCCGGCCGACACGGCCGGCCGCGGCGGCGGCGAGCACCGTTTGCGCGCCGCGGACGTTGAACGCCCGCCGCTGCCGGGCATCGGAGTCCGGGGCCAGGTCCAGGTCCGCATGCACCACCACGTCCACGCCGGCCAGCCGGCCGGCCAGCGCGGGGTCGCGCACGTCGGCCACGCGCCAGGTCACCCCGGCGATGTCACCCCGGCGCGCATCGATCGCGATCACCTTCTTGACCGACTGCGAGGAGGCGAGCCTGACGGTCAGGGCATGTCCGATGCCGCTAGCCGCACCCGTGACCGCCACCACGGGCATAGGCTGGGGGCGTGTGTCACTGCGCTCGTGGCGAACCGGCCGCCGGGCGTTTGTCACAGTGTGCTTCTCCCGAGATAACGTGACGGTCATGACCCTTCCATCCTGCCCCAGAGCCAACGATGGCTGACCGCCCGTTCGGCTTCGGTCTGCCCGACAAGCCGGAAGACCAGGGCGGCCAGGGGTCTTCAGGCCAGTTCGGGCCGATGGGCGATCCGCAGCAATTCGCCGACGCGCTGCGGCAGTTCGCCGACCTCCTGTCCTGGCGCGGCGGCCCGGTCAACTGGGACCTGGCCAAGAACGTGGCCCGGCACGCGATCGCGGCGGCGGGCGATCCGAGCGTCCTGGACGCGCAGCGCCGGGAGATCGCCGAGGCGGTCCGCCTGGCCGACCTGTGGCTGGACGAAGCCGCCTCGTTCCCCTCTGGGGTCCGCAAGATCGAGGCCTGGAGCCGGTCGGAGTGGCTCGAGGCCACCTTCCCAGTCTGGGCCAAGCTCTGCGATCCCATCGCGGCCAAGGGCGTCGAGGCGATGAGCGGCATGCTCAACACCGACCCGACGCAACTCGGCGAGGATGTCCCCGATGAGGTCCGGCAGGCCCTCGGGGCCCTGGGCGGCCCCGGCGGGATGGCGGGGCTAAGCGCGATGCTGCGGCAGATCGGCGGGGCCATGATCGGCAGCCAGACCGGGACGGCGGTCGGCGAGCTCGCGCGCGAGGTGGTCGGCTCGTCGGACATCGGGCTGCCGCTCGGCCCGGAAGGGGTGGCCGCGCTGCTGCCGTCGGGGGTGGCCCAGTTCGGGCAGGGCCTGTCCGTCGACGCCGGCGAGGTCCGGCTCTTCCTCGCGCTGAGGGAGGCTGCCCACCAGCGGCTGTTCGCGCACGTCCCGTGGCTGCGCGCTCACCTGCTCGGCGCGGTCGAGCAGTACGCCAGCGGCATCACCGTGGACATGACGAGGCTGCAGGAGGCGATCCCCGACGTCGACCTGGCCAACCCCGAGGCGCTGCGCGAGGCACTGCAGGGCGAGGGCCTGTTCCGGCCGGAGGACACGCCCGCGCAGCAGGCCGCGCTGGCGCGGCTGGAGACGGCGCTGGCCCTGGTCGAGGGGTGGGTCGCGACCGTGGTCAGCGTCGCAGCCCGGGACCGGCTGACGCACGCGGATGCCCTCGCCGAAGCGATCAGGAGGCGCCGGGCCACCGGTGGCCCGGCCGAACTCACGTTCGCGACTTTGGTCGGGCTCGAACTGCGTCCGCGCAGGCTGCGCGAGGCGGCGGCCATCTGGCAGGGTCTCACCGACGCCCGCGGCATCGACGGCCGGGATGCCCTGTGGGCCCACCCCGACCTACTGCCTACCACCGACGACCTGGAAAGCCCCGACGCCTTCGTGCACGGCCAGCCCGAGCTGGACATCTCGGACCTGGAAGACGGCGGCGATCCTCCGGATGCTTGAGGTAGGTTTGTTGCCCATAACCGAAGCCTGACGTACCTGGTCATGGACATGGGCCGTCCCGATGCCGGCCCTCCTGCTGTGACGCCCCCGGCCAATTCCGGGTCCGGCCACGGGCGCACGATGATCAGCCGCACAGGGCAGGAGCACGGCATGGACGAACCAGAGCCCACCGATGTGGTCGTGATCGGAATGGGCCCGGGCGGGGAGTACGCGGCCGGCGCCCTGGCCGAGGCCGGGCTGCACGTGACCGGCGTCGAGGCCCGCCTGGTCGGAGGTGAATGCCCTTACTACGGATGCATCCCTTCCAAGATGATGATCCGCGCCGCCAACCTGATCGCCGAGACCAGGCGCGCCCCCGGCGTGGCCGGGACGTCCACCGTCACCCCCGACTGGACGGCGGTCGCACGGCGGATCCGTGAGGAGGCCACCGACGACTGGAACGACAAGGTGGCGGCCGACAGGTTCACCGACAAGGGCGGCCACCTGGTCCGCGGGCACGGCAAGATCACCGCGCCGGGCCAGGTGACGGTGGGCACCGCGGAGGGCACCCGGGTGTTCGCGGCGCGCAAGGGCATCGTGATCAACAGCGGTACCGAGCCCGCCATCCCGCCCGTCGAGGGCCTGGCCGGCACCCCGTACTGGACGAACCGGGACATCGTCCAGGCCGAGCAGGTGCCCGAGTCGCTGATCGTGCTGGGCGGCGGAGCCATCGGTGCCGAACTGGCCCAGGTGTTCGCCCGGTTCGGCACGTCCGTCACCGTGGTCGAGGCGCTGCCCAGGCTGCTGTCGTTCGAGGAACCCGAGGCCAGCGCCTTGATCGAGCGGATCTTCATGCGCGAGGGCATCACGGTGTGCACGAGTGCCCCGGCCGAGCGGGTCAGCCACAACGGCGCCTGTTTCACCGTTCGCATCGGCAACAGCGCGCGAGCCGCCGAGCGGCTGCTGGTCGCCACCGGGCGCCGGGTGGACCTGGCCGCGGTGGGGGTGGCCGCGGTGGGCCTGGACGATCAGGCCCGGGCCATACCCACGGACGGCTGGATGCGCGCGGCGGACGGCGTGTGGGCCATCGGCGACGTGACCGGCAAGGGCGCGTTCACCCACATGTCCATGTACCAGGCGGATATCGCGGTCCGCGACATCCTCGGCTCCGGCGAAGAGGGGCCCGCCGACTACCGCGCGGTCCCCAGGGTGACCTTTACCGACCCGGAGGTCGGCAGCGTCGGCCTGACCGAGGAGCAGGCCCGGGCGGCGGGCCTGCGGGTGCGGACCGGCGTGACCCAGCTGCCCTACTCCGCCCGGGGCTGGATCCACAAGGCGGGCAACGACGGGTTCATCAAGGTCATCGAGGATGCCGACCGGTCGGTGCTGGTCGGCGCCACCTCGGCCGGCCCGTCCGGAGGCGAGGTACTCAGCGCCCTGCAGGTGGCCGTACGAGCCGAGGTGCCGGTGGCCACCTTGCGCAACATGCCGTACGCCTACCCGACCTTCCACCGCGCCATCGAAGACGCGCTGAAGAATCTCGGTTCGTCGTGAGCCGCCGCCCGGCCGTAGTGGCCTTCGACGTGATCGAGACGCTGATGTCGCTCGAGCCCCTGCGAGGCAAGCTCGCCGAGATCGGCCAGCCGCCGCATCTGCTCGAAGCCTGGTACACCCGCACCCTGCGAGACGGCCTGGCGCTGTCCGCGGCCGGGGACTACCTGGCCTTCGCCGACGTCGCCGAGGCCTCGCTGCGCGCGCTCACGAACTACACCGTCAGCGACGAGCAGATAGCGCAGGTCATGGCGGCCTTTGACGACCTGCCCGCGTTTGATGACGCGCTGCCCGCGATCACCAGCCTGACGGAGGCCGGCCTGCGGGTGGCCTGCCTGACGAACGGGTCCGCGTCCTTGATCTCGTCGTTCCTGGACCGCGCCGGACTCGGCTCGCTGGTGGACCGGGTCATCTCGGTCGGCGAGGTGTACCGGTGGAAGCCCGCCGCCGTGGTCTACTTGTACGCCGCGGAGGTCATGGACGTCCCGCCCGAGCGGATGGCGCTGGTTGCCGCGCACGACTGGGACTGCCACGGCGCCAAGCGAGCCGGGCTGGTCACCGGCTGGGTGAGCCGCAAGTCCGGCGGCTACGGCGCGCCCTTCGCCCCGCCCGACGTCACCGGCGAGGACCTGACCGAGGTCACGGCCAAGCTGCTCGCGCTGAGTGCTGATCCGCCGGGATGACCGAGATCGCGCACTCCCGCCGAGTCAGACGTGAGCGAGGACCCGGTCGAGCGCGCGGGGCACCCGGGTCTCCTCGAGCGAGGAGGCCAGCACCCGCGCATAGTGCAGCTTCCGGCCTGAGCGGGTGCCCATGAAGCGCCTCAGCTGCTGCTGGCGGCTCCGGTTGCGCTGCGCAGGCTGCCGGCAGAAGGTCCGGAACGATGTGAGCTCGCCCTGAGCCGCGATGAGCTGCTCGACCCTGGCGGTGCCCAGCGAGCGGATCATCTCGTCTTCCAGGTCGGCGACGCACACGTAGAAGCCGAGCCGTTCGGCGTCGGCGCGAGCCGGGCCGGGGTGCAGGCCAGCCCGGGCCAGCCCGCGCAGGACGTCACCCTCCTCCCCCTCGTCGCACAGGCCAGCCAGGGTGACGCCGAGACCGCGCGGGCCGAACAGCTCGAGGAAGTGCCCGATGTTCGTGGCGCCGCCCATCGGAACCACGAAGACGCCCTCGGTGTCCAGGTCCCGGCCGCGGCGGGCGGCCAGCACACCCACGGCGGCCTGATCGCTCGGCCCCTCCACCAGGATGACCGCGCACCGGCCGGCGGCCGCGTTCCGCGCGCGGGCCACCGCGGCGGCGAGCGCGGTGTTGCCCTCGCCCGCCGTCCCGGTCGCCGCGATCAGCTGAGACAGCGACTCCTCCGGCACCGTCCCAGTCTGGCAGCTGGCCCCGTCCGGCAGCTGGCCCCGTCCGGCAGCAGCTGGCCCCGTCCGGCAGCTGGCCCCGTCCGGCAGCTGGCCCCGTCCGGCAGCAGCTGGCCCCGTCTGGCAGCTGGCGGGAAGACCGAGCCCGCGCCGGGACGAGTCTGGCAGGCTTGGAGCTGAACGGAGACGAGCCTGTCATGATCCGCAGCACAGATCGCATCCGCACCACCCACGTGGGCAGCCTGGCCCGGCCCAGGGCGCTGCTCGACCTGATGAAGGCCGCTGCCGAAGGGCGTCCGGTCGATCCGGCCGAGCTCGCCGAGACCGAACGCAAGGCCGTCGCGGACGTCGTGGCCCGGCAGCGGGCAGCCGGACTGGACATGATCAGTGACGGGGAGCAGACCAAGACCGGGTTCTACGCCTACATCGGGCAGCGGCTGAGCGGCTTCGAGCCGCGGCCCGGCCGTGACCCCCTGGAGGGATTCCGGGCCGAGATCGACAGCTTCCCCGAGTACTACGAGCAGTACCTCACCAGGGCGATGACCGGCGGGATGGCCGCCCCAGCGGTGCCGCTGGCCTGCACCGGACCCGTGTCCTATACCGGGGACGAACGCCTGCGGCGTGACCTGGACCTGCTCCGCGAGGCGGTCGGCCAGGCCAGCGCGGACGAGGTGTTCGTCTGCGCCGTGGCGCCCAGCGGGGTCGGCGCCAACGAGTACTACCCGTCGCAACCGGACTACCTGGCCGCGGTGGCAGATGCGCTGCACGTCGAGTACGCGGCCATCGTCGACGCGGGCTTCACCCTGCAGATCGATGACCCGTTCCTGACCGACGTGTTCAGCTACGGCGCCGGCTCGGCGCGAGACAAGCTGGCCGTGGCCCAGGGGTACGTCAACGCGGTCAACCGGAGCCTGGCGGGCATTCCCCGCAACCTGGTCCGGCTGCACACGTGCTACGGCATCAACGAGGGACCACGGGTGCACGACGCCCCGCTGTCGGAGCTGATCGGCATCTTGTTCACGATCGAGGCCGGAGCCTTCTCCTTCGAGGCCGCCAACCCCCGGCACGAGCACGCGTACCACGTGTTCGAGTCGGTCACGCCGCCGCCGGACACGGTCCTGCTGCCCGGAGTCATCAGCCACGCCACCAGCATCGTCGAGCACCCCGACACCATCGCTGATCGCATCGTCCGGTTCGCCGGACTGGTGGGCCGGGAGAACGTGGTGGCCAGTGCCGACTGCGGCTTCGCGTCTCAGGCCAGTTACACCCCGGAGATCCATCCGACGATCGTGTGGGCCAAGTTCGAGGCCCTGGCCGAGGGTGCGCGCCGGGCCACGGCCCGGCTCTGGTGAGGACTGCAACCTGGCTGCAAGCTCTGGCGGGCACGCTGGTGGCGACGCACCAGACAACAGGAGGCCGCAGATGCCAGATTCACCGGCGATCGATAAGTTCCTGACCGCGATCGAGACCGCCACCATCGGTGACTGCGACGCGTGGAGCGCGGACGCCACGCTCGACGCGACGGTCCCGAACTGGCGGCTGCACGCCCGCGGCGCGGACGCGGTCCGCGCCGAGTACAAGAAGTGGTTCGCCGACCCGGCCACGCTCGGCGAACTGCGCCGGTGCCCGGTCTCCGGCGGGCCGAGCGAGGTGCTGGAGTACACGCTCAGCTGGACCGAGAACGGCGTGCCGCATGCCGGCCATCACATGCACCTGCTCACGGTGGCCGATGATCAGATCGTGGCCGACACCGTGATGTGCGGAGGACGGTGGCCGGCGTCACTGCTTGCCGAGATGGAGGCCGCGGATGCCTGATGCTCCAGCGGGAGCGCCGCCCCTGTCCGCCAGCGTGGCCGAGCTCATCGCGGGCGCGACCGAACGGACGGGGCTGGACGAGGGGCCAGGGAAATCCGGGGCGCAGCTGGAGCGGCTGGTGATCGGCGGCCAGCCGTACGTGCTCAAGCGCCTCGACCTGGCCGAGGACTGGACCATGCGGGCCTCCGGCTGCTTGCCGGGAGCGCCGCTGCTGGCCTGGGAGCGGGGCATCCTGGCCCGGCTGCCCCCGTGTTTCAACCAGCCGATCGTGGGGGTGGCCCCGGAAGCCGGCGACGGCCGGCGGCCCTCGGGCGGATGTGCGCTGCTGATGCGGGACGTGTCGGCGTGGCTGGTCCCGGTGAGCGACGAGCCGATCGGCCTGGATCAGCACCTGCGCTTCCTGCGGCACATGGCCGCGATGCACGCGGCGTTCTGGGATTGCGGCGCCGAGTGCGAGGTCGTCCCGGTCATGCACCGCTACCTGGAGCTGTCCCCGTGGCTGGCGCACGCGGAGACCTCGGTCGGCTCTGCGCACCTGGTGCCGCGGCTGGTCGGCGAGGGCTGGCCCCGGCTGGCCGAGGTGGCACCGGCCGCAGCCGCGATCGTCACGCCGCTGGCCCGGGACCCTGGCCCGCTGGTGGAGGCCCTGGACGCCACCCCGCATACGTTCGTGCACAGCAACTGGAAGCTGGACAACCTGGGTACCGACGACCAGGGCCGGACCGTCCTGCTGGACTGGGAGCAGCCGGGGCGCGGGGCGGCGCTTTCCGACCTGGCCTGGTACCTGGCGATCAACTGCCGCCGCCTGCCGCAGGGCAAGGAGGACGCGATCGCCGCCTACCGGCGGGCGCTGGAAGAGCACGGCATCGGCACCGGGCCCTGGTGGGATCGCCAGCTCGCGCTGTGCCTGCTCGGCGCGCTGGTCCAGTTCGGCTGGGAGAAGGCCCTGGGCGGGTACGACGAGGAGCTCGCATGGTGGGAGACGCAGGCGGTTCACGCGGCGCCTCTGCTGGGATGAAGGCGCCGCAGGCGCCGGGCCCAGCGCCGCGAGGACCCGGAGGGCCGCAGCGGTGCCCCGGCGCCGAGGACCCGCCTTCCGAAGCCAGCGCAGCGCCCGCGAGGAAGGCAGACAAACTGAGCGCGGACGGACGGGCCGCCTACGAGGAGGCCGCGCCGCTATGGGCCGCGGGTCCCGAGCGGCTCTACGCGAGCCTGGCCCGCGCGCTGGTGGCCTGCGCCGCCGATGTGCCGACCGAGGTCTGGCCGGCGGGCCGGCGGCTGGCGGGCCAGCGGCTTGCGGGCCAGCGGGTGCTGGACCTGGGCGCGGGGACCGGGGTGGCCGGGAGGGCCGCCCTGGCCGCCGGGGCCAGGTCGGTGGTGTCGGCCGACTTCGCCCCCGGCATGCTGCGCCGGTGCGGCGCGGATCTGCATCCGGTGGCGGCCGACGCCACCGCGCTGCCGTTCCGCGACGGCCGCTTCGACCTGGCGCTGGCCGCATTCTGCCTGGGCCACCTGGATCGTCCCGCCGCTGGCCTGAACGAGGCACGCCGGGTATCGGCGGTACTGGCCGCCAGCTCGTTCGCGCCGGGCTGGAGCCACCCGGCCAAGGCGGCGGTCGATGACGTACTCGGCTCGTTCGGCTACCGGCCTCCCCCGTGGTACGTCACGTTCAAGCGGGACGCCGAGCCGTGGGCCAGTGACCCGGCCGCGCTGGGCCGGGACTGCGCCTCCGCCGGGTTCGCCGACGTGCGGCTGCTGAGGGTCACGGTCGATACCGGGCTGTCCAACCCGGCCCAGCTCGCGGCCTGGCGGCTCGGCATGGCCCATGCCGCACCGTTCATGTGCTCGCTGCCCGCCGCCCGGCAGGCCGAGCTCCGGCAGGCCGCGGAGGCGGCCGTGACGGGGATGGGCCCGCTGGTGGTGTCCATGCTGGTGCTCATGGCCCGCTGAGGCCAGCCCGCAGGCACATCGGCTCAGCCGGCCCGGGACCGCCAGTCGTCCAGGCGCCGGGCCGCCGCCCGCCGCAGCACGTCCGCGTGCTCGCCGGCCTGGCGGGCCAGCCGCTCGGCCCGACCGGCCGCGACGTCCAGCCAGGCCGGGACGGCGAGATCGGCCGCGGTCTCGCCGGTCCACCACCAGGCCTCGACCGCGACCGACCGCTCGACGCGATCCAGGTCCCCCGCGGCCGCGTCGAGGTCGACGGGCTGGTTCAGCGCCCGGCGGGCCCGGTGGGTCAGCACGCGGGCCGTGCTGACGTAACGCGGCACGCCCAGGGCGGCCGCGCGTGATTCGAGCGCGCCCGCGGTGGCCAGCGCCGACTCCGCGTCGCCGCGCAGCAGCGCCAGCCTTCCGCAGATCAGCTGGTGCCTGAGATCCAGCCGCCAGCCGAAGACCAGGTCTCCGGTCAGCAGGGCCCGGGCTTCGGCGAGGCGGGCCCGCGCGGCGTCCGGATCACCGGCCTCCAGGCACTGCTCGGCCAGGTCCTCCAGCGCGGCGATGGTGAGCTCGGGGATACCCTCGCCGCGCTGTCCCAGCTCCAGGGCTTCGAGATGACGATCATGGGCCTGACCGGCGGCGCCCAGATTGCGGAGCACCCAGCCGGCGAAGTTCACCGCGCGGCCGGTGAACCTGGGCACCTGCCGGCGTTCGGCCTCTGCCGTGTAGCGGGCGAAGGTGTCCAGGGCCAGGTCCGGGCGGCCGGCCACGGCGTGCGCGTGCCCGGAGAACAGCAGCGCGTGCAGGGTCGCCGCGGTGTGCGCCACCCCCTCGGCGGCGCGGGCGGCCGGGCGCAGCAGGGCCAAGGCCTCCTCGGTCCGGCTCTGGTGAGCTCTGAGCACCCCCAGCCACGCCGCCGCCGTCACCCGGTCGGTGCCCTCGGCCAGCGAGAAGGCCTCGCCGAGCAGCAGTTCGGCCTGGGCCAGGTCGCCGGCGGCGTGCCGGGTCCGGCCGCCGACCGCCAGGCAGCGTGACCGGCCGGCCGCATCGGCCGCGGCCAGCGCGCCGTCCGCGGCGAACTGGGCGGCCTGGGCGAAGCGACGGTCGAAGTAGCACGCCCACGCGCCGACCTCCAGGGCAGCGGGCCCGGCCGCCGTGGCCCGCTCTACGTCGGACAGGGCCTCGCCGTAACGGCGCCGGAGGGTGCGCACCCGGGCCCGTTCCAGCCAGCCCTCGGGGCCCGGATGCAGCCGCAGGGCGTCGTCCAGCAGGGCCTCGGCGGCCGCGTGGTCGAACCGCTCGGCGGCCCGCTCAGCCGCGACGCGCAGCGACCTGGAGGCCAGCTCGAGGTCGCCGCCCAGCCGGGCGTGGTGCGCCACCAGGGCCGGGTCGGCGTACGGCTGACGGGCCAGCACCCGCCCTGCCTGCCGGTGCAGCAGCGCGGCCCGGCCCGGGGTCGCGCTGGCGGCCAGCGCTTCCCGCACCAGCTCGTGCCGGAACCTGAACGTCCCGCCGTCGGTGGCCAGCAGCTGCGCGGCCGCGGCCTGCTCGGCGTCATCCAGCAGGTCCACCACGGGCCGGCCGAGCAGCGCGGCGAGCAGTTCGATGTCCAGCTCAGGGCCGATCACCGAGGCCGCGCGCAGCAGGGCACCGGCCGGGCCCAGCTCGTCGCACCGCGACGATACCGACTCGACCAGCGAGGCAGGCAGCTCGGTCCTGGCCGCCTGCTGGGCCAGCTCGGTCAGGAACAGCGGATTGCCCTTGGACCGCTCGTACAGCTCATCGGCCCGGGCCGGTCCCACCAGCTCGGCCGCGGCCTCGCGCCCGAGCAGGCCGAGGTGCACGAGCGCGCTGGCGGGCATGGACGGGCCCTGTCCGGACCGGACCGCGGCCACGACCAGCGCGCGCATGCGCTGCCGCTGCGCGAAGCTCAGCCAGTTCGACAGGGCCCGCCCGGCCAGGTGCGCGTCGTCGATCACCACCATCAGCGGGCCACGCTCGGCGATGCGCCCGATGACCCGAACCAGCGCCGCGTACAGCACCGCCGGGCCGAGCATGTTGTCGGCCAGGATCGGCTCCGGCCTCGGGCCGGAGCCTGGCGGGTCGCCGGGCTCGGTGCCGAGCAGGGGCGCGAGCGTCGGTGCGTCCTGGGCCAGCAGGTCGGCGGTGGCGTCGGGCCCGAGCCGGCGCAGCAGGGACGCGAGCGCGGCCAGCAGCGCATCCAGCGGCATGGCCTGGTCAAGCTGACCGCACGAGGCCATCAGCACGGTGTCGCCGGCCGCGGCCCGCTGGCCGGCCCAGGCGCGGAGCAACGCGGTCTTGCCGATGCCGGCCTCCCCGTCGACCACGACGATCTCGGTCGAGCCGTCGCGGGCCCGCAACGCCACCGTGTCGAGGTAGGCCAGTTCTTCGTCGCGGCCGACCAGGCCGGCGGCGCCGCGGGCGGCAGCCAGCGGCAGGGACGGCAGCTCACCGCGCAAGATGGCGGTGTACAGGGCGACCGTCTCGGGAGAAGGATCGGCGCCGAGGTCGTCGGCGAGCCGCTCCCGGGCCTGGGCGTAGGCGGCCAGGGCCGCGGCCGCCCGGCCGCCGGAGACGTAGGCGCGCAGCAGCACCCGCAGCGCTGCCTCGTCGTATCCGTCGTGCTCCACCGCGGCGGCCGCGGCGTCGGCGGCGGCCATCCAGTCTCCGGCCTCGAGCAGCACCGTGGCCGCCATCCGCCGGGCCTGCCCGGCCAGACGGTCCAGCTCGGCCAGCTTGAGCTGCGCCCACTCGCCGGGCACGGCGGGCAGCCCGTAGCCGCGCAGCAGCGACAGCGCGACCCGGGCGGCGGCGCCCGCACCCAGCACGTTCCCCGCGGCGCGCCGGCGTTCCATCTCCTCGGTCAGCGCGGCCAGCTCTGAGGCATCGAGCCAGTCGCAGACCAGCAGGTACCCGTGGTCGTGATGCTGGATGCGCTCCCGGCCCAGCACCGACCGCAGCCGGCTGACCAGCACGGCCAGCTGATCGTCGGGGCGGGCCGGCGGCGCGTCGCCCCACAGCGTGTCGGCCAGCACGTCGGCCGGCACCGCCTGGCCCCCGGCCAGGGCCAGCGCGCACAGCGCCAGCCTGCCCTTCCTGCTGCCCAGGGCCTGCGGCTCGATGCCGTCCACGCCGAAATCACTCAGCACCCGAACCGCCAGCGACTTCATGCAGGTATCAAACCTCAGCGGGGACCGAAGCCGCCACAGCGGTCCCCGCTGCAAGGAGACTGCAACCGGTCCCGGCCAGGCTGATAGCCAGACCGACAGGTAATGAGCAAAGGAGAGACCCGATGACCGCCAAGGCAGAGCAGAAGACCTTCGCCGTACCCGATGAGAGCCGGGAGTTCGAGCGGGGCACGCTGGACCTGATACGGATCGGCGGCGCCGGCATCGGCCGGCTCACCCTGCAGCCCGGCTGGCGCTGGTCCGACCACGTCAAGCCGCTGGCCGGCACCGAGCTGTGCGAGGCGCCGCACTTCCAGTACCACGTGCAGGGCACCCTGCATGTCGTCATGGCCGACGGCTCGGAGTTCGACGCCGGGCCCGGCGACGTTACCGCCCTCCCCCAGGGCCACGACGCCTGGGTGGTGGGGGACGAGCCCGTGGTCGTGGTCGACTGGTACGGAGCCAGCAACTACGCCAGGACCTGACGCCACGCGGGGCGGGCCTTGGCCACCGCCGGATGGCCCGCCTTCCCCCTCACTAGCCTGTGCGGGGCGGCCGGGGCATGATGAGAACACACCGCGGCGATGACACGGCGGCACACTGCGGCGTTTGCCTGGGAAGGCCGCGTATGTCATGACTGAGAGCGCAGAGCGCACCCCGGCGCCACCGAGACCCGCAGCGTCCGCCGGCCAGCCGGGGAGCGCTCACGTCCACGGAACACGCCGCCAGCGCCGCCCGACCGGTGCGCCGCCGCCGCTGCCGCATCCCATCGCCGTCAGCACCACGGCGTGGCTCCTGCTCGCGGTGCTCATCGTGGCTTTCGCCTTCGTGTTCTCCGAGATCACGCCGTGGCGCCGGGCCGCTCTGGTGAACCACGTCCAGGACACCGAGGGCCTGGCGTTGTGCGGGCGGGACGCGGCATGTCCAGGCTGACCCGGCGAGCGGCGCCCAGGAGGCCGGAGGAGGCCATCCTGGGCGCCCCGAGACGGGACACCGCGGTCACCGCCGCGGTGCTGGCGCTCACCGCGGTGGCCTTCGCCGTGGTCGCCGACCACGGCATCCTGGCCCACATCCAGCGAGTCGACGACGCGTGGCTGCGGCTCATGGTCTCGGGCCGGTCGGCGCCGGTCACGGTGATCGCCAAGTTCTTCAACCTGCTCGGGCTGGTGTACGTGACGCTGCCGGTCCGGATCGCCATCGCCGGATACTTGGCGCTGCGCCGCAGGTGGTGGCACATGGCCGCGTTCGTCGCGGCCGTGGTGTTGTCGGAGGTCCTGATCGGCACGCTGAAGAACGCCTACGACCGGACCAGGCCGCCCGGAGCGCTGGTGGCCACGAGCGGGGCGTCGTTCCCCTCCGGGCACGCCATCGCCGCCTCGGTCACCGTCGTCGCGGCGGTCATCGCGCTGGTGCCCCCGGGGCGGCGCCGGGTGGCGTGGGGCGCGGCCGCGGTGGGCTTCTCGATCCTGATGGCGGCCTCGCGCGCCTATCTGGCCGCCCACTGGCTGTCCGACGCCGTGGCCGGGATCCTGCTCGGGACGTCGTGCGCGCTGCTGGCCGCGGTGGTGGTGGACGGGCTCCAGCGGCGCTGGCAGCCGCGCCGGGCGGGCGGCGCTCCGGGTCACGCCCGCGCGCACGTGCCGGATCCGGCCCAGCGGGCCGACGGGCCATGAGCGGGCATCCGGTCGCGGTCGCCATGGGGCGGCTGGTGCCGTCCACCCGGTACCGGCACCCGGGTGACGTGATCCGGCTGATCGCCGGGAGCATCCTGCTGCTGGTGTCGCTGGTGGCGTCGAAGGCCGCGGCACGCTGGCTGCTCGGCCCGGACGCGGCGGCGGGCGGTATCGGATTCGGCCCGGCCAGCGACGTGCTGACCGGCATCGTGCAGATGGCGTGCGTGGCTGCCGCGGCGCTGGTGGTGGCGGCCACGCTCTGGCACCGCCGGTATCGGCTGCTGCTCGGGCTGGCCGCGGGAGCCGTGGTCGCGGCCGGGGTCACGGCCGCGATCTTGCTGCTGCTCGGCGACCGGCATCCGGCTGCGCTCACCGGCAACCTGGCGCACGGGTCGTGGCTGGCCAGCGCGGCGTTTCCCGGGCCGGCGCTGATCGCGGGTGCGGTGGCGGTGATCGTGGCCGCCTCGCCCTGGCTGAGCCGGCCGTGGCGCCGGGCGGCCTGGCTCACGCTGCTCCTGGTCGTGGTGGTGCGCCTGGTCACCGGCACGGTGCTGCCGATGGAGCTGCTGCTGGCCTTCGCGACCGGGCTGACCCTGGGCGCCGCGGTGCTGGTGGCATTCGGCGTACCCGACCGCCGGATCGGCGCCGACGAGATCGCCGAGGCGCTGCGGGCCGCGGGCCTGCCGGCCGAGTCGGCCTGGGCGGCTGATGTCGAGTCCAAGGGCGCCAGGCCGTTCGCCGCGGCAGGCGTGGCCGGGCAGCGCTGGTTCATCAAGGCCCTGGGCTCCGACCAGCGCGACGCGGACCTGCTGTACCGGGCCTACCGGGCGGTGCGGCTGAAGAACGTGGGCGACACCCGCCCGGCCGCGTCCTTGTTCCATGCGGTCGAGCACCAAGCCCTGGCCGGGGTCATGGCCGAACGGGCCGGGGTGACCGTGCCCAGGGTGGACCGCGTGATCAAGGCCGACGCCGATACGGCGCTGCTGGTCATGGAGTGGGTGGACGGGAGCTCACTGGAGCAGCTCGCGGCGGGACACATCACCGACGAGCTGCTCGTCCGGCTGTGGGCCGAGGTGGACAGGCTGCACCGGGCGGGACTCGCCCATCGCTCGCTGCGGGCCGCGAACGTGCTGGTCGGCCGGGACGGCCGGCCCGTGATCGCCGACTTCAGCTTCTCCGAGCTGTCGGCCACGCGACGGCAGCTGGACCTGGACGTGGCGGAACTGCTGGCGTCGCTGGCCACCCTGGTTGGCGAGGACCGGGCGGTGTCCGCCGCGGTCAAGGTCCTGGGGGCCAAGGGAGTGGCGCCTGCGGTGCCGTTGCTGCAGCCGCTGGCCCTGTCGGCCGGCACCCGGCACGCCGTCAAGCGGCAGGCCGGCCTGCTGACCCGGACCAGGTCCGCGGCCGCCGCGGCCAGCGGCCTGGAAAATCCCGAGCTGGTCCGCGTGCAGCGGGTGCGGCCACGGAACCTGCTGACGATCGCCGCGCTGGTCGGCGTGTACTACGTCCTGCTTCCTCAGCTGGCCAAGGTGGGCAACCCGTTGCCAGTGCTGGAGTCGGCCCAGTGGGCCTGG
Organism: uncultured Actinomycetota bacterium; assembly: GCA_963808615.1. GTDB lineage: Bacteria > Actinomycetota > Actinomycetes > Streptosporangiales > Streptosporangiaceae > Palsa-504. The sequence continues at coordinate 329,583 of CAWEGV010000011.1, read as the reverse complement.
GTCCTGGTGGCCATCGCCTTCTCGGCGCTGACCTACCTGGCCAGCGCGATCGGACTGCTCGGCGGCGTCTTGGTCCGGGTCCCGTTCTGGCCCACCCTGCTGACCCAGGGTGCCTCCTCGTACATCAACCGGGTATCGCCGGCCAACGTGGGCGGCATGGCGCTGAACGTGCGGTTCCTGCAGAAAGCCGGCGTCGAGCCGACGGCTGGCGTGGCCGCCGTCGGGGTCAACTCGCTGACCGGAGCCCTGGTCCACCTGGTGCTCCTGGTGATCTTCTTCGCCTGGGCGGGCCGCGGCGGTGCGAGCAAGGCGTTCCACCTGCCGTCCAGCAGCGTGCTGCTGGCGGTCCTGGCGGCCGTGGCCGCGGTCATCGGCATCGTGATCGCCACCCGCCAGGGCCGCAATTTCGCGGCCAGGAAGGTGCTGCCCCCACTGCGGTCATCCCTGGCCAGCCTGGGGCGGGTGGCCCGTAGCCCGGCCAGGCTGACCATGTTGTTCGGCGGGTCGGCCCTGGTCACCCTGGCCTACGTGGGCGCCCTGATCGCCTCGGTCGAGGCCTTCGGCGGAGGGGCCAGCATCGCGAAGATAGGCGCGGTGTACATGGCGGCCGCCGTCGTCGCGACCGCCACGCCGACCCCCGGCGGCGTGGGCGGATTCGAGGCCGCGGCGATAGCGGGCCTGACCGGCATCGGCATCTCCTCCGGGGCGGCGGTATCGGCGGTGGTCATCTCCCGGCTGGCCACCTACTGGCTTCCGGTGCCGCCCGGCTGGGTGTCCTGGCGGCTGCTACAGCGCCTGGGCTACGTGTGAAGGCTGGACGGCGCGGCTAGGTGATGTGGCCGATCGGGGCGGGCGTGCTGCCAGGCCCGTCGCCCGAGCACGAGCCTGTGGCCAGCGCATTAGCCGTGTTATAGGCGTTCGAGGTGAGGTTGTTCGCCTGGTCGATTTGGCTGTTGGCACTGGCGATCGCCTGAAGCACCTGCGAATTAGCCGACGAGACGAACGCATTTATGTCGGCCGGGATTGGCGTGCCCTCGTTGGCAATGGCCGTCACGTCGGTATGCATGTTGGCGATATCGGTCTGCATCGTCGATATCGCGTTCTGCAGATTGGTGACGTCGTAGGTCACGTCCTGTGTATCGCGGGCGATATTGGTGGTCACGTCGTAATCCACGTTGTCTTGCAGGTTAGCGCAGGGGCCCGCCGAATCCGCGGGGCCGCTGGACGCGGCGGACGTCTCGTGTGAGAGATCGCTGTTCTCCTGCGACACGGCCGAGGAAATCGCGCTGACCAGGCTGCTGTAGTCGGCCGGCACGGCGACCGCGGAAGACGATCTGCCGCCACCGCACGCCGTGAGAGCCAGCAGGGCGACGAAGCCCAGCAGGCCGATAGCAGGTTTCATGCCAGCCCTCCCGTCAGCGAGGCTTGCGCGGCACTCACGCTCCCGAACGTAGCTCCAGCACCAGGAACTGTCTATCCTCCCATGCGGCACAGTCAACCTGCCGTCAGCGGGGACCCAGGACCGTTCGGCAAAAGAAATGATATTTATACCGAACGGGTCCCGGGTTCTGTATTCCGGCACTGGTTCAGGCCAGCAGTTCGGTCACCAGGTCCGGCGGCAGGCCGTGGGTCTGGTGCAGGTAGGCCAGGTCCGCCTCGGTCGGCGGGCGGCCGGGACCGAACTGGGCCAGCACCTTACGCCCGCGGGCCAGCAGCGCGGCGAACCGCTGCTCCTCGTCGGCGAGCACCGCGCGCACCGGCCCGGGGCCCGCGTCCTGCCCGAACCGGGTCAGCGTGTGCTCGAGCAGTGACCCCGGCAGATCGCCGAGCGTCCTGGTGCTGTCGTCACGCCACAGCACGGCGAGCCCGCGGCGCAGCAGGCGCCGCAGCACGTAGCCCCGGCCGGTGTTCGACGGCCTGACCCCGTCGCCGATGATCACGATGGCCGAGCGCAGGTGGTCGGCGAGCAGGCGCAGCGATCGCTGGCCGGGCTGCCACAGGCCGGACAGCGAGCTCATCCAGGGCTGGAAGACGTCGCAGCCGTACACCGACGGCTGGCCCTGCACCACCATCAGCAGCCGCTCCAGGCCCATCCCGGTGTCCACGTTGCGCTGCGGCAGCGGTTCGAGGCGGCCGTCGGCGTGCCGCCGGTAGCGCATCGTCACGTGATTCCACAGCTCCATCCAGCGCTCATCGGTGCCGGGCGTGCCCCGCGGCGGGCCGTCGCCGGTCCAGACGAACATCTCCGAGTCCGGACCGCACGGACCGGCCGGGCCATTCGACCACCAGTTCCCGTGCGTGGTCGGCTCGGCCGGCACGCCGAGTTCGGCCCAGGTCTGCTGCGCCGCGACGTCCGCGCCCACCTGCTCGTCGCCGCCGAACACGGTCGCGTGCAGGCGGACCGGATCGAGGCCGAAGCCCTCGACGGCCAGCTGCCAGCCCCAGCGCAGGCTCTGCGGTCCCGGATAGTCGCCCAGCGACCAGGTGCCGAGCATCTGGAACACGGTCAGGTGACGGTCGTCGCCGACCTCTTCGAGATCGGTGGTGCGCAGGCAGCGCTGCACGCCCACCAGCCGTCGGCCCTGGGGGTGCGGCGCGCCCTCCAGGTACGGGGTCAGCGGGTGCATCCCGGCGCTGGTGAACAGCACCGGGTCGCCATCGGGCGGCACCAGCGAACTGCCCTGGATGACCTGATGGCCCCGGTCACCGAAGAACGCCAGGAAGGTCTGGATGGTCTCAGTCACGTTCATGGCGTGGGCCTCCTCGTGGGTGGGCTGGCACCAGGAAGGGGACCGCTGGCATGACGATTAAAGGAGATCCAGGTCACGCCCGGCGAACCGTTCCCGGTCGCCAGCGCGAGTGGAAGACAGGTCAGGCAGCGGCAACCGGCGAGCCGATAGCTCGCGCGGCCGCGCAGGTAAAGCTGACCTTCATGCGTTCCAGTTTAGCCGCGGCCGCCGGCCAGGCCCAAAGGCTTATCGCGCGGGCGAGCGGGGTTAGAGTGCGGTCTCATGGAACCGGTGCTGGCTGATGACGAGGCGGTCGCGGCTTTCGCCCGGGACGGGGTGGTGTGCCTGCGTTCGGTCCTGGACGGCGAGCAGGTGGCGGCCGCGGCCCGCGCGATCGACGAGGTGCTGGCCCGGCCGGGCCCGCTGGCCCAGGTGGCGAGCGCGGCCGACGACCCGGGCGCGTTCACCGAGGACTTCTGCCGGTGGCGGGAGATCGGCCAGATCGAGGCCCTGGCCAGGTATTCGCCGGTGCCCGCCGCGGCCGCCGCGCTGATGGCCGCCCCGCAGGTGCGGTTCTACCACGATCACGTGCTGGTCAAGGAGGGCGGGACCAGGCAGCGTACCCCGTGGCACCAGGACCAGCCCTACTACAACGTCGACGGCCGGGGGGTCAGCGCCTGGATCCCGGTGGACCCGGTGCCCGCCGACGGCAGCCTCGAGCTGGTGGCCGGCTCGCATCGCGGACCGTGGCTGATGCCGCGGACGTTCTTGCGCAAGGAGGCTCGCTGGTTCCCCGAGGGGAGCCTGGCCGAGCTGCCCGACATCGACGCCGACCCCACCGCGTTCGACATCCGGCGGTTCGCGCTGGAGCCGGGCGATGCCATCTTCTTCGACTTCCTGACCGTGCACGGGGCGCCCGGGTTCGGCCACCCGGGCCGGCGGCGGATCTTGTCGCTGCGGTACCTGTCGGCCGAGGCCAGGCACGCGCCGCGCGCCTGGCGCACCTCGCCGCCGTTCGACGGCCTGGACGCCGAGCTGCCCGCCGGGGCGCCCATGGATCATCCGCTGTTCCCCGTCGTCTGGCCCGCCTAGGTGGGGTCACCCCCACTGGCCGGGCTGGTAGTCACCGCCGGGCCGCTGGGCGATGACGTTCAGGCGGTTGTAGGTGTTGATCAGGGCGATGAGGCACACCAGCGCGGCGAGCTGGTCCTCGTCGTAGTGCTTGGCCGCGTTGGCCCAGGCCTCGTCGGTGACGCCGCCGGCGGCGTCGGCGATGCGGGTGCCCTGCTCGGTGAGCTCCAGGGCGGCCCGCTCGGCCTCGGTGAAGACCTTCGCGTCCCGCCATACCGCGACCAGGTTGAGCCGGACCGAGGTTTCCCCGGCGTGCGCGGCGTCCTTGGTGTGCATGTCGGTGCAGACGGCGCAGCCGTTGATCTGGCTGGCCCGGATCTTCACCAGTTCCTGCGTCGCGCGCGGCAGGGCCGAACCGGATACCGCCGCGCCCGCCGAATTGATGCCCTTCGCGAACTTCGCCGCGATGGCGTTACCGTAGTCGACACGTGCGTCCATGATGACCTCCTTGCCTTTCGTGTGGTTACACTCCACTGACGAAGTGGCCCGGCCCGACGTAACAGCGCGGCCGGGTGATGCGCGTCACATGACCGGCCGCACACGGCACGGTCCGTTAGGTCAAAAAGGGAGGATCATGACCCGATCGGGGAAGGTCTCATGACGGCGGTACGTGATCTGGCCGATCGTTTCCATGAGCGCTGGCTCCGCGCCAATCCCTTCGCGGCCACCATGTACGGCATTCCCGGGTACGACGATCTGGTCCCGGACCAGAGCGAGCAGGGCGAGCGGGCCTGGCACGCCGAGGCCGAGCAGTTCGCAGCGGAGGCCGACGCGCTGGCCCGTGAGCAGCTCACCCTGGCCGATGCCGTCACGCTCGACTGCACGAGGCAAGCAGTCACCCAGGAGCTTGAGAGCATCGACCTGGCCCCGGCGGAGTACACCGTCACCGCCATGCAGTTCGCCGGGCCGGCCACCTTCCTGGCGGTGGCCGCCCGGACGGTGCTGGTCGACGCGGATGCGGCCGAGGCCTACCTGACCCGGCTGCGGCGCAGCGGGGTGTGGCTGGACCAGGTCGGGGAGCGGCTGCGGGCCGGGGCCGGGAAGGGACGGTACCCGGTCGCCCCGCTGGTCGAGCAGGCCATCGCCTGGGCCGAGGGCGTGCTGGCCGGGCCCGTCCCTGAACCGGTGCTCTCCCCCCGGCCCCCGCAGGGCTGGCCCCGAGCGGCGGCGTGGGAGCAAGAACGCCGGACGGTGGCCGAACAGGTGGTCAAACCGGCCCTGGCCCGGTGGGTCGCCACCATCTCCGAGCTGCTCGCGCAGGCGCGGCCGTCGGACCGGGCCGGGCTGGTTCACCTGCCCGGCGGGGCGGGCTCCTACGCCCGGGCGGTCCGGATCTACACCACGCTGCCGCTGCACCCCGACGAACTGCACCAGACCGGCCTGGATCACGTCACCGCGCTGGAGGCCCGGGCGGTAGAGCTGGGGGCCGGGCTCGGGCTTTCCGGGCTCGACGAGGTGTTCGCCGCGCTGCGGGACTCGGCCGGGAAGATGGCCCCGGCCCAGGCCATCCACGAGGCGTCGGTCGCCGTGAAGCGGGCCGAGGCCCGGGCGGCGGAGTTCTTCCCCGCGCCCCTCCCGCCGCCGTGCGAGGTGACGCCGATGCCGGAGGTGGTGGCCTCCAGCGGCGCCGCGCCGCACTACACCCCGCCGCGGCTGGACGGCGGCCGGCCCGGGACGTTCTGGTTCAATACCGAACGGCCCACCGCCGGCACCGGATGGGACATCGAGGTGGTGGCCTTCCACGAGGCGGTACCCGGGCATCACCTCCAGCTGTCCCGTCAGCAGCTGCTCGCCGACCTGCCCGCTCTGCAGCGCCAGCGCAGCCTGCCGGTGTTCTCCGAAGGTTGGGGCCTGTACGCCGAGCAGCTCGCCGAGGAGACCGGGCTCTACGCCGACGAGCGCGGCCTGCTCGGGTCGGTCAGCACGTCGCTGATGCGGGCCGCCCGGCTGGTGGTCGACACCGGCATCCACGCCTTCGGCTGGAGCAGGGAGCAGGCCCTGGAGTTCCTCGTCGACCACGTCCCGATGCCGCGGGAGTTCCTGGCCGGCGAGGTCGACCGGTACGTCGTGATGCCGGGACAGGCGCTGGCCTACCTCACCGGCAAGCTCGAGATCCTCCGGCTCCGGCAGGAGGCCCGCAGCCGCCTGGGTCCGGCGTTCTCCCTGCCCGCCTTCCACGCCGCCGTCCTGGATAACGGCTCGCTGCCGATGCCGACCCTGGCCCGGAGCATCGCGGGCTGGCTGGACCAGGCTGGCTGAGATGGCGGACGCCGATGTGGTGGTGGTCGGGGCCGGCGCGCTGGGCCTGAGCACCGCCCTGCACTGCGCGCTGGCCGGGCGGTCGGTGACGGTGCTGGAACGCCACACGGCCGGATCGCAGGCCTCGGGCCGGGCAGCGGGCCTGTTCAAGTCGGTCCAGGCGGACGAGCTGCGCACCAGGCTGGCGCGGCGCAGCATCGTCAAGGCGATCACGTTCGCCGACTGGGCGGACACGCCGCTGGCGGTGGCCCGCCCCGGGAGCTTCCTGATCGCCCGGACCCCTGAGCACCGCCAGTTCCTGGGCCGGGAACTGGAACAGTCACGGCGCTGGGGCGCCGAGGTAAGCGAGGCGACCCGGGCGCAGCTCGCCGACGGACTCGGCTACTACGGTCCGGCCGGCGAGGACTTCGCCCTGTGGTGCCCGGAGGACATCTACATCGACGAACCAGCCAGCCTGATCCAGGCCGAGCTGGCGGCCTGCCAGCGGCACGGAGCCGAGGTGGCGGAGAACGAGCCGGTCACCGGGATCACGGTCGCAGCGGGCCGGGTGACCGGCGTGGAGACCCCGCGCCGGTCGATCGCGGCGCCGGTGGTGGTGGACGCCGCGGGCGGCTGGGTCCGGCGCGTGGCCGAACTGGCCGGCGCGCGGGTGCCGGTGGCCACGGTGCGCCATCAGCTGCTGATCACCGCGCCGCTGGCCCAGATCGACCCGGCCGACCCGATCATCCGGGTGGTCGATGCCGCCGTCTACCTGCGCCCGGCCCGGGGCGGGCTCATGGTCGGCGGGTTCGAGCCCGATCCGCTGCCGGTCGACCCGCGGCACCAGCCCGCCTCGTTCACCACCGACGACGTGCCGCTGGACCTGGCCGTGCTGCGGCGGCTGGCGGGCCAGATCTCCACCGAGGTCCCGGCGGCCGGCACCGCCCCGGTCGCTGAGCACCGCGGCGGGCTGTTCACGATGACCCCCGACGGCCGGTTCGTGGCCGGGCCCGTACCCGACCTGCCGGGCCTGTGGGTAGCCAGCGGATGCAACGGCTCGGGTTTTTCCTCCTCGCTGGCGATCGGCGAGGCCCTGGCCACCTGGATCACCGGCCAGGCGCCGGCCGGCATGACCGCGCTGTCGCCGGGCAGGTTCGGCCCGCTGCCCGACGACACGCTGATCAGCCGCGGCCTGTGGCAGTACGCCCACTACTACGATCCGACCGGGCTTGACCTGGACTGATACTTACTGGCCGACCGCGGGCGGGTAGAGCCGGACGGTCAGCACGAGCGAGATCAGGTGGCCGACGACTCCCCGGGCCGTACGTAGCGGGCCGGGTCGGTCATGGCCTGGGCGCCGCGGGATACCAGCTCGTGAGCCGGTCGCGGCGTTCACGCCGCCGTGGCGCCGGGTGACGGTGGGACCCGGGACGCTACCGGTGAGGAGGTCAGGGCGGGTGATTTTGTGACTTTTCCTTGAGTAGCGCGAACCTGGGTGGATACCTTAGATACACGGGCTTGGTATGAGCGAGCTTGCCCCACCCACGAGCGGGCTTGGTATGAGCGAGCTTGCCTGCCCACTCACGAGGGCCGTCCTGGCTTGGCCAGCAGGTCCGGTCGCCTCGTGACCAGTGTCCCGCGTGGAGGAGACATGGCCTCACATGCCTCATCAGTTTTTACGATGTCCCTGGGAACGGGATCTGAGCAGCTTCCGAGCACTCCTCGCCTGGCGCCGGCGGAACCACCGGCGACCACGCAGCGCGACCACCTCCGCCCGCTGGAGGTAGCGCAGTGCTCCTTGTGCGGTATTGCGCGTCCGCTGGGCCTGCTGGTGCCCGACGGCGGTCAGGCGTGCGCTGACATCCGCTGGTACTGCAAGGACTCCATCTCGTGCACCGAGCGCTGGGTGGCAGCCCGGCGGCAGCCAAGCGCGTACGTTCCCGCCACGGCAAGCCCTGCCCTGGTAGCCGCACCGAAGCCGGCGCCTGATGAAGCCGCGAAGCCGGCCCAGGATGAAGCGACGGCAGTGCAGCGCAGCGTGTTCGAACCGCTCAAGACCAAGGCCAAGGCAGCCATCTGACCACCGCGGTCGCTCACGTGACCGACGGGTGAGCTAGCCGGGCTGGTCCTGGTTGGCCTGGATCAGGCTGGCCAGGATCCTGCCGAGTTCGGTGATGTCGGGCGGCGTCAGGGGCTGGACGACGTAGCGCCCGATGCCTTTGGCGTGCCCGGGCCAGACCTGATCGAACCGCTGCCGTCCATACGGGGTGAGCGAGACGTCGAAGCGGCGCCGGTCGGCGGGGCTGACCGTCCGGACGATGAGCCCGTCGCGTTCCATCCGGTCCAGCAGCCGGGTAATGCCGCTGCGGCTGAGCGCGTCGGCGACCACCATCGAAGTGGTCAGCTCATGCAGCGGCAGCAAGCCGGACGGTGCCCAAGCCAGGTGAACGAGCACGTCGAACTGCTCCACGCTCAACCCCAATCCGGCCAGGTCGCGGCGGAACCTGCTGGTGATCAGGGCGGTCGCCCACTGCAGCTGTCTCCACACGGCGAGTTGATCATCGGTTGGCATCGGCACGCCATCATCCTATCCTGTGCGTCTGGAGATATTTTCATTTGAACCTATTTGATTAATCACCTAAACGTGTTAGGCTGCCCCTATCACGTCCCGTACAGATGGGGGGCCACCGCCATGCAGGACATCATGATCCGTATCCAGACCGACGACTTCGAGGCCTGGAAGGTGCAGCACTACCTGCACGCCGCCAACCGGGCCCGGTACGGCATCACCGACGGGCCGGCCTACCGCGACCTGGACGACCCCGGCGCGGCCCTGTTCCACATCAGCGTCGAGGACATGGACACCGCGATGGGCTGATTCCGCAGCGACACGTTCAAGGAAGCGACCAGGCTGGCCAGGGTGACCAGCCGCAGCTTCTACCTGGCCCGGCCGCAGACCTGATGCGACCAGCGTCCGGTCGGCATCACGGCGACCAGGACGGCCGGGTCAGCGGGCCAGGACGGCGTCCAGCATGGCGGCCCACTGCGCGATGATGCGGGTCCGCCGCCGGGAGTCGTCGGTCAGCGTGTCGGCCAGGCCGAGGCCGCGGGCCAGGTCGAGCGTGGCCTGCACCGCCTCATGCACGCCCGGCACTGACTCGTCCGCGCCGAGCAGCTCCACGGCCGCCCGGTGTGCCTCTCGGCCGAGCCGGGCTTCCAGCGGCATCACCAGCTCACGCAGCGCTTCGCTGGCGGCCGCCGCCGCCCACAGCTGCAGCGCGGCGCGGAACAGCGGCCCGGTGTACAGCCGCACCAGCAACCCGACGACGTCCGGTGTCGGGGCGGCGGCTACGCCAGCCGACCGCCGGGCCGCTTCGTCGCGGATCTCGGCCAGCCGCACCTCGGCCATGTGCTCCAGCGCCGCGGTGAACAGGTCCTCCCTGGTCGGGAAGTAGTGCTGGGCCGCACCCCGGGACACGCCGGCGTGCTCGGCGACCACGGTCACCGTGGCCCCGCTCCAGCCCAGCTCGGCCAGGCAGCTCACCGCGGATTCGAGCAGCCTGGCCCTGGTGACGCGGCTGCGATCCTGCTGCGGCTCGCGCAGCGCGACCCGGTTCTGTGCCACCGCCGCAAGCCGCCTAGCCCGCCGCCCAGGACGGCGGCCGCTTGGCTAGGAACGCGCTCATCCCCTCGGCGGCCTCGTCTGAGGCGAACAGCCGCGCGGACTGCTCGGCCAGGGCCTCCGCCCTGGCCTCGAAGGCGTCCAGGATCCCGGCCGTCAGCAGCGGCTTGGTTTCCCGCAGGCCCTGCGGCGAGCACTTGCGCAGCGCATCGAGCACCGCGAGCGTGCCCGCATCGATGTTGCCGACGGCCTCGGTGACCAGCCCGATCCTGGCCGCGGTGGCCACGTCGAACGTCTCGCCGGTCAGGTAGTAGCGGCTCGCGGCCCGCGGATCCATCCGCGGCAGCGTGGTCAGCGAGATCATGGCCGGCGCGAGCCCCAGCCTGACTTCTGAGAAGGCGAACGTGGAGGCCGGGCCGCCCAGCACGATGTCGCACGCGCCCAGCAGTCCCAGGCCGCCGGCCCGGACGTGACCGTCGATGCTGCCCACCACGGGCTTGGGCAACGCCACGATGCCCCGCAGCAGGGTCAGCACCCTGGTGGTCCCGGCCTTCATGCCGCCCTGGCGGGTCTCGGTCAGGTCCGCGCCGGCGCAGAACGTCGACCCGGTGTGGGTCAGCTCCACGGCGCGGACGGTTTCGTCCGCCCCGGCCTCGGTCAGCGCCTGGGTCAGCTGCCCCACCAAGGCGGCCGACAGCGCGTTCCGGTTGCGCGGCGAGTCGAGCGCGATCCTGGCGATCCCCCGGTCCACCGAGTACTGCACGAGCCGGTCGGACATGCCATCTCTCCCTTGAGATCGGTGCGGTCGAGTTCCGGGAGTCTCCCGTGGCGCCTAGTAGGACTTCGGCAAGCCGAGGGAGTGCTGCGCGACGAAGTTCAGGATCATCTCCCGGCTGACCGGCGCGATCCGGGTGGTGCGGACGCTGGCCAGCATCGCGGCCAGGCCAAGTTCGGCCGTCATGCTGCTGCCGCCCAGCGTCTGCACGGCCTGATCGACGGCCCGGATGCTGGCCTCGGCGGCGGCGTACTTGGCCATGTTCGCCGCCTCGCCCGCGGCCAGGTCGTCGCCGGCGTCATACAGCGTGGCCGCCTTCTGCATCATCAGCCTGGCCAGCTCCAGCTCGATCTTGACCTGGGCCAGCGGGTGCGCGACGCCCTGGTGCGCACCGATCGGCACGTCCCAGACGGCTCGCTCCCGGGCGTAGCCGACGGCCCGGCCCAGCGCGTACCGGCCGGAGCCGACGGCCATCGCCGCGGCCATGATCCGCTCGGGGTTGAGCCCCGCGAACAACTGCAGCAGCGCGGCCGACTCGTCGCCGATCAGCGCGTCGGCGGGCAGCCGTACGTCATCGAGGAACAGCAGGTACTGCTTCTCCGGCGCGACGATGTCCATCTCCAGCGGCCGGTAGCTGAAGCCTGGCGTGTCGGTCGGCACCGCGAACAGGGCCGGCCGCAGTTTCCCGGTCCTGGCGTCGGCGGTGCGCCCCACCACGAGCACGGCCTCGGCCTCGTCCACCCCGGAGATGTAGATCTTCCGGCCGTTGAGCACCCAGGCACCGCCGTCGCGGGCGGCCACGGTGGTCAGCTTGTGCGAGTTCGAGCCGGCGTCCGGCTCGGTGATGGCGAACGCCATGATCGACGAGCCGCTGGCCAGCCTGGGCAGCCAGTACCGCTGTTGCGCGCCGGTACCGAACCTGGCGATGATCGTCCCGCAGATCGCCGGGGAGACCACCATCATCAGCAGGCCGCAGCCGGCCGCGGCCAGTTCCTCCAGCACCAGCGAGAGCTCGTACAGGCCGGCGCCCCCGCCGCCGCAGGCCGCGGGCAGGTTGACGCCCAGGAAGCCGAGCGCGCCCGCCTCCTGCCACAACTCGGTGAGCCGGCCGCCGGAGCGCGCCTGCTTCATGAAATAGGAATGGCCGTACTTGCGGCCGAGTTCGGCCACCGCCGCCCGCAGCGCCCGCTGTTCGTCGGTCTCGGTGAAGTTCATGGCAGGTCCTCCTCGGGCTTGACCACGGCGAGCACGCTGCCCACCTCAACCTGCTGGCCGGCCGCGACCGGCAGCTCCGCGACGATGCCTGCGGCTGGTGCCGCGATCAGGTGCTCCATCTTCATGGCCTCCAGCCACAGCAGCGGCTGGCCGGCGGCGACCTCGTCGCCCACCGCGGCGGCGAGCCGGACCACGGTGCCTGGCATGGGCGCGAGCAGCGATCCGGCCGTGACCTGCGCCGCCGGATCGGCGAACCGCGGCAGCGGGAGGAGCGTCACCGGGCCCAGCGCGGAGTCCACGCACACCAGGCCGTCGTAGTCGGCGACGTCGAAGGCCCGGCGTATCCCGGCTACCTCCAGCTCCACCCGGTCCGGGCGCATCGACACCAGCCGGACGTCGTCGCGGCCCTCGACGACCAGCCCGCTGCGGTCGATCCGGTAACCGACGTCGTGCCCGGCGTACCGGACGCGCTGCAGCTGTGACGGCACGTTCCGCCACCCCGGCGGCAGCCCGCCGAGCACCCCGGCGTCTCGCTGCCGGGCCGCGGCGGCGGCCAGCGCCGCGGCCAGCGCCGACAGTTCTGCCGCCGCGCCGTCGGCCAGCGGCGCGGCCAGCGCGCGTAGCCCGTGCGTGTCGAAGAAGGCCGTGTCGGTCTGCCCGGCCAGGAACGCCGGGTGCCTGAGCACCCGGACCAGCAGGTCGCGGTTGGTGGTCAGGCCGTGAATCCGGGCGGTGGCCAGCACCCTGGCCAGCGCCGCTGCCGCCTGCTCCCGGTCGGCCGCCCAGGCGATGACCTTGGCCAGCATCGGGTCGTAGAAGATGCCCACCTGGCTGCCCGCGGCCACGCCCGAGTCCAGCCGGAGCACCGGCGGCACCAGTGCCGCGAGCCCGGGGCCGGCCGCGGTCCGGCCGGCCGGGGCAGGATCGGCCCGGAACTCGGCGGGCTCGCCCGCCAGCGCGAACGCGCGCACGGTGCCGCTTTGCGGCCGCCAGTCCGCGGCCGGATCCTCCGCGTAGAGGCGGGCCTCGATCGCGTGGCCGCGGGCCGGCGGCGGCGTGGCGGGCAGCGTCTGCCCGGCCGCGATCTGCAGCTGCAGCGCGACCAGGTCCAGCCCGGTCGTGCCCTCGGTCACCGGGTGCTCGACCTGGAGCCTGGTGTTCATCTCCAAGAACCAGAACCGGCCGGTCTCGTCGGCCAGGAACTCGACGGTCCCCGCGTTCACGTAGCCGATCGCGGACGCGGCCAGCGCGGCCGCCTGCATCAGCCGTTCGCGCATCCCCGGCGTCCGCTCCACCAGCGGCGAGGGCGCTTCCTCGATGATCTTCTGGTGCCGCCGCTGGATGGAGCACTCCCGCTCGCCGATGGTCAAGACCGTGCCCGCGTGGTCGGCGAGCACCTGCACCTCGACGTGATGGCCTGGCTCCAGGTACGGCTCGCAGAACACCGCCGGGTCGCCGAACGCCGAGGCGGCCTCGGACGCGGCCACGGCCAGCGCGCCGGGCAGGTCGGCCAGGGCCCGTACGATCCGCATGCCCCGGCCCCCGCCGCCCGCGGACGCCTTGATCAGCACCGGCAGGTCCGCTTCGGTCACCGCGGCCGGATCCAGCGCGGTCAGCACCGGCAGCCCAGCCGAGGCCATCAGCCGCTTGGAGGTGATCTTGCTGCCCATCGCGGCGATCGCGTCCGGCGACGGCCCGATCCAGGTCAGCCCGGCCGCCTGCACGGCCCGGGCGAATTCGGCGTTCTCGGACAAGAAGCCGTAGCCCGGATGGACCGCGTCGGCTCCGGCGCGCTGCGCGGCCGCGATGAGCAGGTCCGCCCGCAGGTAGGTGTCCGCGGCCGCGCGGCCCGGCAGCCGGACCGCCGCGTCCGCCTCGGTCACGTGCGGCGAGTCCGCGTCCGGGTCGGAGTACACCGCCACGGTGGACAGGCCCAGCGACCGGCAGGACCGGAACACCCGGCGGGCGATCTCGCCCCGGTTGGCCACCAGCACGCTGCTCAGCACGCCCATCACATCCGGAACACGCCGTAGCCGGTGCGCGTGCCGGCCACCGGCGCGCCGTGGATCACCGATAGGCACAGGCCCAGCACGGTCCGCGTATCCCGCGGGTCGATGATGCCGTCGTCGTAGATCCGGCCGGACAGGAACATCGGCAGCGACTCCGCCTCGATCTGGTTCTCCACCGCCGTCTTCATCGCCGCGTCCGCATCCTCGTCGAACGGCCGCCCGGCCGCCGCGGCCGCGGCGCGGGACACGATCGACAGCACCCCGGCCAGCTGGGCCGGTCCCATCACCGCGGACTTGGCGCTCGGCCAGGCGAACAGGAACCGCGGGTCGTAGGCCCGCCCGCACATGCCGTAGTGGCCCGCCCCGTACGAGGCACCCATCAGGATCGAGATATGCGGCACCGCCGAGTTGGACACCGCGTTGATCATCATCGCACCGTGCTTGATGATCCCCGCCTGCTCGTACTGCGCCCCCACCATGTAGCCGGTGGTGTTGTGCAGGAAGATGAGCGGCGTGTCCACCTGGTTGGCGAGCTGGATGAACTGCGCCGCCTTCTGCGACTCGGCGCTGAACAGCACTCCCTGCGCGTTGGCCAGGATGCCGACCGGGTAGCCGTGCACCCGGGCCCAGCCGGTGACCAGGCTGGTGCCGTATACCGGCTTGAACTCGTCGAAGTCGGAGCCGTCGACGACCCGGGCGATCACCTCGTGCGGGTCGAACGGGACCCGCAGGTCCGGCGGCACGATGCCGAGCAGCTGCTCCTCGTCGTACAGCGGCGGCGCGGGCGCGGCGGCGGGCGGCGGGCCCTGCTTGCGCCAGTTCAGCCGGGCCACGATGCGGCGGCAGATCCGGATCGCGTCCGGCTCGTCGGCGGCCAGGTAGTCCGCCAGCCCTGACGTCCGCGCGTGCATCTCGGCGCCGCCCAGCGACTCGTCATCGGACTCCTCGCCGGTGGCCATCTTCACCAGCGGCGGACCACCCAGGAACACCTTGGAGCGGCCGGAGATCATCACCACGTGGTCGGACATGCCGGGCACGTACGCACCGCCCGCGGTCGAGTTCCCGAACACCAGCGTCACGGTCGGGAGGCCGGCCGCGGACAGCCGGGTCAGGTCCCTGAACGTGCGGCCTCCGGGGATGAAGATCTCCTTCTGGGTGGGCAGGTCCGCACCGCCCGATTCGATCAGCGAGATGATCGGCAGCCGGTTGGCCACCGCGATGTCGTGGGCACGAAATGACTTGCGCACCGTCCACGGGTTGCTGGTGCCGCCGCGTACCGTCGGATCGCTGGCCGAGATGACGCACTCGGTACCCTCGACGACGCCGATCCCGGTGACGACGCTGCCGCCGACCGCGAACTCTGTCCCCCAGGCCGCCAGCGGCGACAGTTCCAGGAACGGTGCGCCGGGGTCCAGCAGCAGCTCGATCCGCTCGCGGGCCAGCAGCTTGCCGCGGGCGCGGTGCCGGTCGGTGTACTTGGGCCCGCCGCCGGCCATGGCCTGGGCGTGACCGGCCGCGACCTCGGCCAGCTTGGCCAGCATGGCGTCCCGGTTGGCCTGGTAGCCGGCCGAGCCCTCGTCCAGCACCGAGCGCAGCGCGGTCACAGCAGGTCCTCCGGTACCTCGAGGTAGCGGGCCCGGAGCCACTCGCCCAGCCCCTTGGCCTGCGGATCGAACCGGGCGGCCGCGGCGACGCCCTCGCCGAGCAGGCCCTCGATGACGAAGTTGACCGCGTGCAGGTTCGGCAGCAGGTAGCGCCGCACCGGCAGGCCGGCGGTTTCGGGCAGCAGCTCGCGCAGCCGGTCCGTGGTCAGCGTGCCGGCCAGCCACGGCCAGGCCGCCTCGTCGCGGGCCCAGACGCCCACGTTCGCGTCGCCGCCCTTGTCGCCGCTGCGCGCGCCGGCCACCAGGCCGAGGGGAACCCGGCGCGCCGGGCCGTCGTGCCGCCAGGCCGGGATCGCGACCGGATCGGCGGGCTCCGGCCGCCCGGTCGGGGGATCGGCGACCGGAACGGACCGGCCGTCGGGCAGCACGGCCGTGTGCGGGACCTGGGTGCGGTCCACGTAGGCCGCGACGAACACCCCGTAGGGCTGCGCGTCACCCGGCGGTGCGGTGGCGTGGAAGCCCGGGTAGCTGGCCAGCGCCAGCTCGACCGCGGCCCCGGAGAACGCCCGGCCGATGGCTTTGGCGTCGCTGCCGCGGACCACGCACCGCAGCATCGCGCTGGCCTGTTCCTCGGTGGCGGCGTCGGCGTGATCAGTGCGGGCCAGCGTCCACTGCGTGCTCTCCGGCAGCACGCCCGCCAGCTGCCGCTGGACCAGATCGGCCTTGGCCTCGATGTCCAGCCCGGTCAGCACGAACTCCACCTGGTTGCGATACCCGCCCATCGCGTTCAGCGATACCTTCAGGGTCGGCGGCGGTGGCTCGCCCCGCACGCCGGTGATCCGCACCCGGTCGGGTCCGTTCTGTATCAATCGGACCGTGTCCAGGCAGAGGGTAACGTCCGGTCCGGCGTATCGAGGGCCGGCCACCTCATAGAGCAGCTGGGCCGTGACGGTGCCGACGGTGACGGCGCCGCCGGTGCCCGGGTGCTTGGTGATCACGCTGGACCCGTCCGGGTGGATCTCCGCGATCGGGAAGCCTGGGCGGCGCAGGTCGGCGATCTCGGTGAAGAACGAGTAGTTGCCGCCGGTGGCCTGCGCGCCGCACTCGAGCACGTGTCCGGCCGCCGTGGCTCCGGCCAGCGCATCGAAGTCGTCACGGGCCCAGCCGAAGTGGGCGGCGGCCGGGCCGACGGTCAGCGAGGCATCGGTGATCCGGCCGGTGACCACGACGTCCGCTCCGGCCCGCAGGCACTCGGCGATCCCCCAGCCGCCGAGGTAGGCGTTGGCGGCGACCGGCTGGCCGCCGCCCGGCGCGGCCAGGCCCAGTTCCGCGGCGCGCGGCAGCAGGTCGTCGCCCGCGACGTAGCCGATCTTCGGGTCCAGGCCGAGGCGCTCGGCGAGCTCGCGGATGGCCGTGGCCAGGCCCGCCGGGTTCAGCCCGCCGGCGTTGCTGACGATGGCCACGCCACGGTCCAGGGCCAGGCCGAGGCAGTCCTCGAGCTGGCGCAGGAACGTCCGGGCGTAGCCGAGACCAGGGTCCCGCAGCCGGTCCCGGCCCAGGATCAGCATGGTCAGCTCGGCCAGGTAGTCGCCGGTGAGCACGTCGAGGTGGCCGCACTCCAGCATCTCCCGCATCGCGGCGAACCGGTCGCCGTAAAAGCCGGACGCGTTGCCGATGCGGATCGGCGTGGGTGCCTGGTCCATGCTGGCCGCCATGGATCGCCCGCCTTCCCGCCGAAGCAGCGGCGCCGCTGAACGCCGCTGCCCGCAGAGCAAGCATATGTGATTGTTTTTCGCCGGACGGCGGGGCCCGGCCGGTTCTCATCCCTGCTGTTTCAGCTTCCGCCAGCCGCCGGCCCGGTTGTTGGCGATGATCTGCCGGAACATGGCGGTCAGGGCGGGCGCGTTGATGACCTCACCCTGCCCGATGGCGACCGTGCGGGCGGTCTTGTTGTCGTGCCCGCCGGTGATGATGCCCTCGGGATCGGGCACGATGGCGCCGTCGTAGAGGAACACGTTGACGTGGTCCTTGGCGGCCAGCAGCGCGCAGATGTTGCCCTGCAGCTCGACATACGGCTGAATGCGGCGCTTGACGGTCTCGGTTACGTCCGGATCGGCGGAGTGCACAAGGGCGCGCACCTGGCCACAGATGTCCTGCTGCCACGCGGGCAGCGAGTCGATGTAGGCATCGACCCTCGGATCAGCGGTGAACGTCATGCCAGGTCACGCAGGGTCGAGGAGCATGCGCAAGGTGGCGGCGAAGGCGTCCGGCTTGCCCATGCCGCCGTATTCGCCGCCCAGGAAGCCGTCGTGGCCGCCGGGGAAGGTAACCGGCGCCTGGCCCAGCCGTCCGGCCACCGCGACGCTAGAGCGGCCCGTCACCGTTTGCCCGGATTCCTCCCCGACCCCGATGACGATGCGGGTCGATGCCGCGCGCAGCGCGGCGAAATCGTGCTCGTAGGACGGGCACGAAATCATGTTCTGCCCCACCAGCGGGTCGTTGCGCGAGCCGTCGTCCTCGGCCGGCAACCCGAAGGCGGCCGGGTCCGGAGCAGGCCGGCCGGCGTAATCGGGCGGGATCGGGCCCTGCTGGATGGCGAGCGCGATGAACTTGGCCATGGCCGGGCCGAAGCCACTGCGCTGGTAGGTCTGGTGGATGTCCGCGCAGCAGGAACTTGCGGCCGGTGCCGGCGAGCATGTCGCAGCCGATCGCGTCCACGTCCACCGGGAACTGGCCGGCTGACTGGGTGGCATCGAGCAAGAACAGCGCGCCGCAGCCGCGGGCGATCCGCCCGATCGCGGCAGCGGGCTGGACCAGCCCGCCGCTGGTGGGCACGTGGCTGACCCCGATCAGCGCCGTCCGCTCGCCCGCCAGCCGTTCCAGGGCAGCCAGGTCCAGCTGGCCGTATTCGTCGTTGGGCACCGCCACGACCTCGGCGCCGGTGCGGCGGGCGGCCTGCCAGTAGGCCAGCACGTTGCTGCCGTACTCGGCGCGGCCGGTCAGGATCTGGTCCCCCGGACGCAGCAGCACCGAGTAGAACGCAGCGTTCCAGGCGTGAGTGGCGTTGTCGAACAGCGCGATCTCCTGGCTCCGGCCGCCCACCAGTTCGGCGATCGCCTCATACGTGGCGGCGATGGCGGGCCGCGCCTCGGCGGCGGCCTCGTACCCGCCCATCTCCGCCTCCCGGCCCAGGTACGCCGTCATCACGTCCAGCGTCGGCTGCGACATCAGCGCCGCACCCGCATTGTTGAGGTGAATCGGCCCGGCACAACCGGGCGTCTGCGCCCGCAGCGCGCTGATGTCCATCCGCAGGGGGATACCCCCGCGACCCCCCCCAAATCCACAGCTCCCCTAGCCGCCCCGCGGCCGCGCGGCCGAGCGTCAGATCAGGCGGCCGGCGAGCACGAACCAGACGACGGCCGCCGGCAGCAGCACCCAGCACGCGATCGCGGCAGGCCGCCGCCATCCCGGCCGCGCGCGGCTGGCCAGCAGCAGGACGGCTGCCGCCGCGGCCAGCAGCCAGACCCCGATGCCGTCGGCGACGAGCCACGCCTTCGAGGCGGTGCCGCAAGAGACCTCGGACATCCCGCAGTTGTAGCCGACCGCGACCGCCAGGAAGTACCAGCCGACCGTGCCCAGCAGCACGCAGGCCACCAGGGTCAGCGTCGCGGGCACGACCACGGCCCGCTGCCCCCAGGGCCGCCGACGCGGGGCGGTTGCGCTGCTCACGCCGCCAATCTCTCATGATCGCAGGGAGACGGGAAGCACAGTTCGGCACCTGGCGCCCGGCGGCCGGCGGCATGGCGAACCGTGGTAGACACGTGGCATGAGTGGCTCCCTGGTGCCGGACCTGGCTGACGTGCTCGCGGCACGCCAGCGCATCGCGCCCTATCTCCGGCCCACCCCGCTGTACCGCTACCCGGCGCTGGATGCGATGACCGGGACACGGGCCTGGGTCAAGCACGAGAACCATCAGCCCGTGGGCGCCTTCAAGGTCCGCGGTGGAGTGAACCTGGTCAGCCAGCTGGATGCCGATGAGCGGCGCCGGGGTGTCATCGCGGCCTCGACCGGTAATCATGGCCAGTCGGTCGCCTACGCGGCGGACCTGTTCGGCGTGCGGGCGGTGATCTGCATGCCGGAGCAGGCCAACCCGGTGAAGGTCGACTCGATGCGGGCCCTGGGGGCCGAGGTGATCTTCCGTGGCCGTGATTTCGACGAGGCGCGCGAGTACTGCGAGAAACGGGCCGCTGACGACGGATTCCGGTACATCCACTCGGGCAATGAGCCGTCGCTCATCGCGGGCGTGGCCACCCACACCCTGGAGATCATCGAGGACCTCCCGGATATCGACGTGATCGTGGTCCCGGTCGGAGGCGGCAGCGGGGCGGCGGGCGCGTGCCTGGTGGCCCAGGCGGTCCGCGCGTCCATCGAGGTGATCGGCGTGCAGTCCGAAGCGGCCCCGGCCGCCTACCGCTCCTGGCAGGCTCGCTCGCTCGTGGAGGACACCACCAGCACGTTCGCGGAGGGGCTGGCCACCAGGACCGCATTCGACCTGCCGCAGCGAATCCTGTGGGAGCTGCTTGACGACTTCGTTCTGGTTTCCGAGGAGGCGCTCAGGATCGCGACGCGGTTGATGATCTCCACGACACGCAACCTGGTCGAGCCGGCGGGCGCGGCGGCTCTGGCTGCCGTGCTGGATGCACCCGGGCGGTTCGCGGACCGGAAGATAGCACTGATATGCAGCGGCGGTAACATCAGCCCGGCGCAGCTGGTCGAGCTCTGGCCTCCCGGAACGGCGTGAAGGCGAGCACGCGTGCGCCCGGCGGCCGAACTACCGGTCACGGGCCTGATTGGCCGTTGGCCGGGCGAGGGGAGCGGGGGAAAATGGGACGGTGGAGTCGCTGGCCGGGCTGCGTGAGCAGCGGGTGTTCCGCTGCCGGCTCAGCCCTGACCGGGCGCTGGAGTCGGTCGAGGAGGCCGATGCGTTCCTGCGAGACCGCGGGCTGCTGACCCGCACGGCGGACTGCGCGCTGCCGAGCCTGTATGAGGCGTGTCATGAGGATCCGTACCAGCCGGGCAGCCCGGGCTTTGCCACGTGGCCGGCCACGAAGTGGCCGTGGTTCGGCGAGCTGGCCGACCGCGGTCACCTGATCGCCGCGGTGCACCGCGGCAAGAACCTGCTGGTCGGTGCGGAGGTGGCGCGGCTGCTCGACCCGATCTGCCGGGCGGAGATCACCCGGATGCGCGCCGCGGACCGGGGCTGGGGCCGGCTGCTGGATCACCTGGCCGCCGCGGGGCCGTCAAGCATCGAGGACCTGCGCATCGAGCTGGAGCTCAAGCGGCAGGAGCTGAAGGCGCTGCGGGCCCCGCTGGAGCGATGCGGCGCGATCGTGTCGCGCTCGCTCCACGTCACCGCCGGCCAGGAGTACCAGCATTCCAGCGAGCTGGTCCGCTGGGACCAGGCCTACCAGGGCAGCGGCGGCACCGGCGAGGACCCCGGGGCCGCGTTCAGGGACCTGGTCGCCGCCGCCGTGCGCGCGGCCGTCCTCGCGCCGGAATCCGAGCTGCGGCACTGGTTCTCCTGGCCGTGGTACTGGTCCGACTCGCTGGTGGATGACCTCATCAGGCAGGGGCGGCTGCGCAGGATAGATGGCCACGTCGCCGCGACCGGCCCACGGTAGGTACCACGGCCGAGATGGGGAGTTCTGTGCAGTGGCGGCCAGAGCGGGTACGTGCTGGTGAGGAAAGGAAAGGCAATGTCCGGGGTTCGTAACCGGAGCATCAGCAGGCCGGGCCGCCCAGCGTGGCCGCTACTGGTCGCGCTGATGGCCGTCGTGGCGCTGGTGGCCGGCGCCTGCACGTCGCCGCAGACGCCGACGGGGTCGGCCACCGCCGCGGCTCCGATGGCACCCGCGAAGCTCGCGATCCCGCCCGATACCCCGGCCGGAGCCCAGCTCCGGTGGCTGATCGGAGCGGTGGCCCACCTGCCGCTGTCCGGCGAGCAGCTACAGGCTCACTTCGACGCGGCTTTCCTCACCCAGGTCGACCCGGCGGCGCTCAACCAGACGCTGCAACCCGTGACCGGCCTCAAGCTGGTCTCGATTCAGGTCAACGACCTGAACACGGTGGCCGCTATCGTCTCCACCAGCGGCGCGCTGCCGCGGGCCCAGGTCTGGCTCACCGTCGACAGCCGGGGCCTGATCAGCGGGCTGAGAATCCGCCCGGTCACCACCGGATCGGGTCCCGCTACCTGGGCCGACGTGGACGCCGCGCTCCGCTCGGTCGCCCCGCAGGTCCGCTTGCTGGTCGCCGACGTCAGCAACGGCTCGTGCCAGCCTTTGCACAGCACCGACCCCGCCACCGCGGCACCGCTCGGCGCGGCCTTCAAGCTCTACGTGCTCGACGCGCTGGGCACTGCCGTGGCCTCGGGGAGGGCCCGCTGGAACCAGCCGCTGACGGTCACCGCGCAGCTCACGAGCCTGCCCGCCGGCCAGTACCAGAACGAGCCGGACGGCACCCGGATCTCGGTGCTGGACACGGCCGCGGCCATGATCTCCCTCAGCGGCAACACGGCCACCGACATGCTGATCAACCTGGTAGGCCGGTCCGCGGTCGAGGCTGCGCTGACCACCACCAGGATGGCCGACCCGGGCTTGGATCGGCCGTTCCTGACCACCCGTGAGATTTTCGTGCTCAAGCTCGATCGATGGCCAGCGCTGGCCAACCGTTACATCGCCGCAGACGAACCTGGCCGACGGACCCTGCTGGCCAGCGTGGTCGACCGGGCACCGCTTCCCGCCGTGGCGGCGGCGTCGTCGTGGACCACGCCGCGCGACATTAACAGCCTTGAATATTTCGCCTCGGCCAACGACATCTGCCGTGCCTACGCTTCCCTGGCCGCCCTGGCCCGCCGACCGGGCCTGTCCCAGCTCGGCGAGGTACTTTCGCTGAACGACGACGGCCTGGCCCTCGACCCGGCCCAGTGGAAGACAACCTGGTTCAAGGGTGGATCCGAGCCCGGGGTCCTGACCATGACCTACCTGGCCACCACCCGGACAGGGCACAGCTACGTCGTCACCGCGCTGGCCGAGAATCCGTCGCAGCCCATCGACGAGACCATCGCGGTCCCGGTCATGCTTTCGGCCATCAAGGGGGCGTTCACGCTGGCGGCGCGCGGCTGACAGGCCCTGACCCATCGGGCAGGATGGGCGCATGGCAGGTTCGGGTGGCCCGGCCGCGCTGCCGGTCATCGACGTGGGCCCGCTGATACCTGTTCCCGCGCGCCGGAAGGCTGGATCGATGCCCCGCCCATCCCCGGCACGCTGGTCTGCAACATCGGCGACATGCTCGACCGGCTGACCGGTGGCTGGTACCGGTCGACGCCGCACCGGGTCCGCAACCTCAGCGGCCACGGCCGACTGTCCTTCCCGTTCTTCTTGGACCCGGGTTTCGCCGCCGAGGTGCCGCCGCTGCCCGACCAGGCCGCTGCCGGAGACGACGGCCGGCGGCGCTGGGACGGAGTGGACCTGCGCCTTCACCGGCACCTACGGCGACTACCTCCTGGGCAAGGTGTCAAAGGTCTTCCCTCAGCTCCGCCGCGACGTCCTGGAATAACCACCGGCTCAGAACGGGCGGCTTGATGGCCTGAGCTGGTTGCTGTGGCTCATGCCCTACCATGCTGGGCATGCCTGACCACGATCGCCTTGAGCGCTTCGCCGACCTGGTCGTCCAGGTCGGCGCCAACGTTCAGCCCGGCTCATTCGTCCTGCTCCGCACCGACATCGCCCACCTGGACATCGCCCGCGCGGTGGTCGAGCGCGCCTACGCCGCAGGCGCCTCCTGGGTCGAGATCGACTGGTCGGACGGCCCGATCCGGCGCTCGCAGGTCCGCCACGCGGACATTGAGAGGCTGACCAGGGCGCGGCCATGGGTGATGGAGCGGACCCAGGCGTGGGCGGCCGAGCGGGGGGTGTCCATCGCGCTCACCGGCGATCCCGATCCGCACCTGCTCGACGATGTCGATCCGGCCAAGGCGGCCGCGTTCCCGGTGGAGGAGGCCACGGCCTACCGGGAGGCGCTCCTCGAGCAGCAGCTGCGCTGGACGGTGGTCCCGGCGCCGAATCGTGGATGGGCGCACGAGGTCTTCGGCGAACCGGACCTGGAGCGCCTCTGGGAAGCGGTCGCGACGGCGATGCGCCTCGACGAGGCCGATCCGGTGGCCAGCTGGCGGGAACGGGCCGCGGAGCTGGCCGCGCGAGCCCGCGCGCTGAACGCGCTGGGCCTGACCGAGGTGCGCTACCGCAGCGCGGATACGGATCTGACCGTCGGGCTGGTGCCGAATGCTCGATGGACCGGCGGGGCCATGGACGACCCGGATGGCGTCACATACATGCCGAACATCCCGACCGAGGAGGTGTTCACGAGCCCCGACCGGCGCCGCGCCGACGGCGTGATCAGCCTGACCAAACCGGTGATCATCGGCGGCCTGGTGGTCGAGGGGCTGAAGGTCTGGTTCCGCGGCGGGCGCATCACCGACATCACGGCCGCGTCGGGCGCCGAGACGGTGCGGGCTCAGCTCGACACCGACGAGGGCGCCCGCAGCCTCGGTGAGGTCTCGCTGGTTGACCGGGACTCGCGGGTCGCCCAGGCCGGCCTGCTCTTCCATAACATGCTGTTCGACGAGAACGCCGCCTGCCACGTTGCCTGGGGCCAGAGCTTCCCGTTCGCGGTGGCGGACGGCCTGGCCAAGAGCCACGAGGAAAGGTATGAGATCGGGCTCAACCGTTCGGCCATACACACCGATGTGGTGATCGGCGGTGAGGGCCTGACCGTGACCGGTACGGGCCCGCGGGGAACAACCGAGATCATCCGCGACGACGAATGGGTGCTCCGGACCTGACGACCCGGGACACCACGGCCGGTTAGGAAAGATCAAGATCTTTTACCCGAACGGCCCTGGGCTTGACCATCGAGCCAGACGTTCGCCTAGCGGCCTTTGGCTTGGTCCAGGGCCGACATCAGGACACGTGCCTCGCGCCGGAGCCGGCCGGCGCAGGTCGCTCTTAGCGTCAAGGCATGACAGATTCCCTGGTCATCCCGGCGCGCTTCTGCGGTCCCCCGGGCAGCGGCAACGGCGGTTACGTCTGCGGATGCATCACCGCGTACATCGACGGCCCGGGAACCGCTCACGGTCGGCGACACCACCTTCCACTTTGTCAGCAGGACCCCGGCCGAGGTCCTGAAGCAAGCACAGAAGGCGGTCGGTGACCTGGACATAAGGCTCGGCGGCGGGCCGACCACGATCAACGAGTTCCTGCAGGCTGACCTGGTCGACTACCTGCACATCGTGCTGATCCCGGTCGTGCTCGGCCGCGGTGTCCGGCTCTGGGATGGCCTCGACGAGCTGCATGAGCGCTACACCGTGGAGACCGTCACCGTCCCCAGCGGAGCCACCCACGTGTTCTTCACGCGCTGACGTACCATCGCGATTGTGGCCGAGTGGTGGTCAATCGAGGTCCTGCACGGCGAGGTGTCCGCCTTCCGGTGGCAGGAACAGCATGACTCAGCCTCATCGAGGCGGTGTTGACCAACGGGGTCCGCGCCGGAGCGTGGCATGCGGACAGATGGGGCGTGGTTTTCGAGGTTTGTTCGATACCGAAGAGCAGTGGGAAGCGTTCCGCGCCCTGCCTATCGTGCGGGCGGCCCTGGATGCCGTCCCTGATCCGGTCAATGGCCTGCTCATCTACCGCGGCCGGGGCGGCGGGGCGGGGGCCAGGGAGCCGTGCAGGCCGAAGCCCGCACCGAGCGCGGCGGCCGTTTCGCTGCCCGGGCCCGCTGACGAACCGTGTTCCTGCGCGACAGGGGCGGCACCGGCTTCTGGCACGAGACCTACTTCCGCAACGGCCAGATCGAGTCGGTCTACATCGACATGCCCCAGACCGGCCTGGCCATGTTCGCCCCGGCCACGCCCGCCCGCGGCTCGCTGTTCTCCGCCCGCCGCCGGCTGGGCATGCGCGAAGGAAGCCAACCACCGCCGGGCATCGCAGAAGACGAGCTTTATCAGCGGTGAGGCCACGGGAGCCTGATCGCCCGGGGCGACCGGGCGGGGCGACCGGGCGGGTGTGACGGCGGCTGAACGGGAGTTCTGGGCACGGACGGTGCTCCTCATGGGGCAGGGCGGCGTCGTAGAGTGAGTTACCCGTCCGTAACAGGAGCGCCATGAGTTTTAACCTGGCCACCATGCTGCGGGAGTCCCGCTATGCCAAGCCGGACCACCCGTTGTGCCACATCAGCGACCTGACCTTCAGCTATGCCCAGGTGGATGAGATCTCAGGGCGGGTAGCCAGCGCCCTGGCCGGCCAGGGGCTGCGCCGCGGCGACAAGGTCGCGGTGCAGTTGCCGAACTTGCCTCAGTTCCTGTTCAGCTACTTCGCCATCCTCAAGGCCGGCCTGGTCATGGTCCCGTTGAATCCGCTGCTGAAAGCGCCCGAGGTGGCGTACCAGCTGCAGGACTCCGAGTCCAGGATGCTGATTACCTTCGAGGGGTTCGCGGCCGAGGCGGTGGCCGGCGCCCGGCAGGCCGGGGATGTGCCCACTTACGTGGTCAACCTGCCCGGCAGCGACCAGCGGCCCGAGGGCACCAGGCACTACGACGAGCTCTACTTCGCCGACGACACCGGCGAGATCGAGCCCACGAATGCCGACGACACCGCGGTGATCATCTACACCAGCGGGACCACCGGCAAGCCCAAGGGCGCCGAGCTGACCCACTTCCAGCTGTACATGAACTGCACCGTGGCCGGCGAGCTGTTCGGCTTCCGCGGCGACGACATCGGGATTGCGGTACTGCCGATGTTCCACGTGTTCGGCCTGTCCAGCGTGCTCAACGTGGTCGTGCGGTTCGCCGGAACGCTGGTGCTCATCCCCCGGTTCGAGCCGGATGCGGTGCTGGACGCGATCGCGCGGTACCGGTGCACGATCTTCTCCGGCGTCCCGACCATGTACTACGCGCTGCTGCAGGCAGACCTGGCCGACCGGGACCTGTCGTCGCTGCGGGTGGGGGTCTCCGGAGGTGCCGCGATCCCGGGCGAGGTCATCCGGACGTTCGAGGAGAAGTTTCCCGGCGTGATGATTCTGGAGGGCTACGGGCTGTCCGAGACGGCCAGCACCACCACCTTCAACATCAGCGCCGAGCAGCGCAGGGTGCTCTCGATCGGCAGGTCGATCTGGGGCGTACAGGTCCAGGTGGTGGACGAGCAGGACAAGCCGCTGCCGTCCGGGCCGGAGAATATCGGCGAGATCGTCATCCGCGGCCACAACGTGATGAAGGGCTACTATCACAACCCCGCCGCGACCGCAGAGGCGTTCCGCGGCGGCTGGTTCCACACCGGCGACCTGGCCTACGCCGACGAGGACGGCTACCTGTTCATTGTGGATCGCAAGAAGGACCTGCTCATCCGGGGCGGGTACAACGTCTACCCACGGGAGATCGAGGAAGTGCTGTTCGCGCACCCGGCCGTGGCCGAGGCCGCCGTCATCGGCAAGTCCGACCCGCGGCTGGGCGAGGAGGTCGTCGCGTTCGTCATGCTCAAGCCGGGCGCCGAGGCGGATCCGGACGACATCATCGCGTACTGCCGGGAGCGGCTCGCGGCCTACAAGTACCCGCGCGAGGTGCGGATCGTCGCCGACCTGCCGAAGGGCCCGACCGGGAAGATACTCAAGAGGGAGCTGCGGGCCGAATGAGCCAGGTCGCCACCGTCCGCGGCCCGGTGGAGGTCGCCGACCTCGGACCGACCTACATGCATGAGCACATCTTCGTGCTCACCGCGGATGTCCAGCAGAACTACCCCGGCGAGTGGAGCAGCGAGGACGAACGGATCGCGGACGCGGTGACCAGGCTGCGCGCGCTGGCCGCCCAGGGGGTCCGCACCATCGTCGACCCGACCGTGGTCGGCCTGGGCCGGAACCTGCCCCGGATCCAGCGGGTCGCCGAGCAGATGCCCGAGCTCAACGTCATCGTCGCCACCGGCCTGTACACCTACGACAGCGTGCCATTTTTCTTCCGCCACCGCGGCCCTGCGCTTAACGAGGCGTTCGGTACCGAGGTGCCCGACCCGCTGGTGGACATGTTCACCGGCGACATCACCGAGGGCATCACCGGCACCGGGGTCAGGGCGGCCATGCTCAAGTGCGCCATCGACGAGGAGGGCCTGACCCCGGGGGTCGAGCGCGTGATGCGCGCGGTCGCGGCGGCCCACCACCAGACGGGCGCACCGATCACCGTGCACACCCACCCCGGGTCGCGCACCGGGCTGGAGGTCAAGCGGGTGCTGTGCGACTCCGCCGGGGTCGACCCCGGCCGGGTGGTGCTCGGCCACAGCGGCGACACCACCGAGTGCGACCATCTCGCGGAACTGGCCGACGCCGGGTTCATGCTGGGCATGGACCGATTCGGGCTCAACGCGGCGACAACGTTCGAGGCGCGGGCCGATACGCTGGTCGAGATGTGCCGCCGCGGCTACGCCGAGCGCATGGTGCTGTCCCAGGACGCGGCCTGCTATATCGACTGGATCGACCCGAACGTCCTGCCGTTCCTGCCGCAATGGCACTACCTGCACATCCACGACGAGGTTCTGCCATACGTCCGCGAGCATGGGGTGACCGAGGAGCAGATCGCCACCATGCTGACCGCCAACCCGCGCCGGTTTTTCGAGAAGACGGGCTGATCAGGAGCGTATGCAGACCACCATACGCATCCGGCAGCGCAGTCCTCAACGGTCCCAAGCGCCGGAACCGCCCCTCTGGTCGCGCAGGACGCGACAGCGCACGGGGCCGTTCACGCGGAGCCGGCATCTATGTCGATTACGATGCGGTCATGCTCGAGACGAGGAAGACGTTCGGTGACGTGAGCGTCTGGCCGAGCGGCGACCTGGTGGCGACCGTGGAGATCGGGCGCCCGCCGGACAACTTCTTCGATGCCGGGCTCATCACCTCGCTCGCGGACGCCTACGCGTGGCTGGACGTGCAGCCGGAATTCCGCGCGGCGGTGCTGTGCTCGGACGGCAAGCATTTCTGCGCGGGCGCGGACTTCACGGGGCGTTCTGGGCGGTCCGGCTTGGGCGGCGCGAGGGAACTCTATGCCGCGGCGGCCCGGCTGTTCGAGGCGCGGACGCCGGTGGTCGCCGCCGTGCAGGGCGCAGCGGTGGGCGGCGGGCTCGGGCTGGCCTGCGCCGCCGATTTCCGGGTCGCCAGCCCGCAGGCCAGGTTCTGCGCGAACTTCGCCCGGCTCGGCCTGCACCATGGCTTCGCGCTGACGGTCACGCTGCCCGCCATCATCGGGGAACAGCGCGCGCTGGACCTGCTGTTTACCGGCCGCCGGGTCGGCGGCGAGGAGGCCGCCCGGATCGGGCTGGCCGACCAGCTGGCCGATCCCGAAGGCCTGCGGCCGGCTGCGCAGGAGCTGGCCGCCGAGATCGCCGCCTGCGCCCCGCTCGCGGTGCGGTCGATCCGGGCGACGATGCGAGGAACGCTGGCGGACCGGGCCCGGGCGGCGATGGACCGGGAACTAGCGGAGCAGGACCGGCTGCGCCAGACGGCGGACTTCGCCGAGGGCATCCGCGCGTCCGCGCAACGGCGGCCTCCCCGATTCGAGGCCCGGTGACCGCGGCCATCCCGGAAGCCGTCGCTGAGCTGCGGCGGTGGATCGAGGCCAGCTGGGATCCGGAGCTGAGCCTGGTGCGCTGGCGGGAGCTGCTGGCCGACGCGGGATGGGCATGCCCGGCCTGGCCGCACGGCTGCTGCGGGAGGTCGCTGCCGGCTAGCCTGGCCGCGCTGGTGACAGCGGAACTGGCCGACGCGGGAGTGCCCGGTCCGGCCGAAGGGGTCGGCGTGGGGCTGGCTGGGCCGGTGCTCATCGAGCACGGCACCGAGGCGCTCAGGGAACGGTTCGTCAGGCGTACCGTCACCGGCGAGATCACCTGGTGCCAGCTGTTCAGCGAGCCAGGTGCGGGCTCGGACCTGGCCGGGCTGACCACCCGGGCCGAGGCGGTCGCTGACGGGTGGCTGGTGACCGGGCAGAAGGTCTGGTCGACCGGGGCGGCGACCGCGGACTTCGGGCTGCTGCTGGCGCGCACCGATGCCAGCGTGCCCAAGCACCGCGGCATCACCTGCTTCGTGCTGCCGATGCGCCAGCCGGGGGTCGAAGTGCGCCCGCTGCGCCAGATGAACGGGCACGCCTCGTTCAACGAGGTGTTCCTGGATCAGGCCAAGGTCCCGGCCGGCTACCTGATCGGCGAGCAGGGGACCGGCTGGACCGTGGCGCTGTCGATCCTGGCGCACGAGCGCCGCCTGGCCGCATCCAGGCCCGGCCCGGTGCCGGCCGGGGCGACCGGGCGGGCCTGGCGGGAGGCGATCGCGGAGCGGACCGCGGCCAGCGAGCCGCACAAGTGGTACCCGCAGCGAGCTGGCCGGCCGGATCTGGTCACCGGAAGGGCGGCCGCGCACGGCCTGGCCGACGACCCGCTGGTGCGCCAGGAGATCGCCCGCCTGGTGGAGCTGGCCTGGTCGGCGCGGTGGACGGCCGAGCGGGCCGCCGCCGCGCGGGCGGCGGGCCGGCCGCCCGGCCCGGAAGGCTCGCTGGGCAAGCTGGCCAGCAGCGTCATCGCCCGGCAGGCGGCGCGGGTTCACGTGCTGATCGCCGGGCCGCACGGCATGCTGGCCGGGCCCGGATCGCCGCTGGAGGGGACGATCGCGGAGATCTTCCTCTCCGTGCCGGGCATCTCCATCGCCGGCGGCACCGACCAGATCCAGCGGACGATCATCGGCGAGCGGATCCTCGGCCTGCCCAGGGAGCCCGACCCCAGCCGGGACCTGCCCTTCCGCGAGGTGCCCGATGGCTTACCTGGACCGAGACGGCGTCCGGATCTATTACCAGGCCTTCGGGCCGCCGGACGGTGCCACGCCGCTCCTGCTCACCCACGGTTTCTCCGCATCGTCGGCGATGTGGCAGCCGAACATCGCGGCGCTCGCTGTCGCGCGCCCGGTCATCACCTGGGACCTGCGCGGCCATGGCAGCAGCGACGCACCAGCCGACCCGGCGCGCTATTCAGCCGAAGCCTGCGTGGCGGACATGGCCGCGCTGCTCGACGCGTGCGGGACCGCGCGCGTGGTGGCCGGCGGGCTGTCCCTCGGCGGGTTCTTGTCGCTGGAGTTCTGCCTGGCCTACCCAGACCGGGTGGCCGGCCTGGTGCTGTGTGACACCGGCCCGGGCTACCGTCGCGACGAAGCGCGGCAGCAGTGGAACGAGCGGGCCATCGCGCTCGCCGAGCGCCTGGAGCGCGACTCGGCACGCGGGCTGGCGCTGGCCGCCCGCGGCATGCTTACCCAGCGCGACGCGCGCGTGATCGACGCGCTGCCAGCCATTACGATCCCGGCGCTCGTGCTGGTCGGCGCACAGGACAAGGACTACCTCGCCGCGGCCGGGTACATGGCGGCGAAACTTCCCCGGGCCGCGTACGCGGCGATCCCGGACGCCGGCCACGCATGCAACGTCGACCAGCCGGACCTGTTCAGCCAGCATGTGCTCGCCTTCCTGGACCAGCCCGATCTCCGGACGCCGGGGCTGGAACCCCGGTCGTTATGGCAATTTTCGTATTTACCGATGAGCAGCAGGAGCTGCGCGACATGGTACGGCGGTTCCTGGCGGAGAAATCGCCGGGCAGCGCGGTACGGCGGCTGATGGCGACTGAGGCCGGGTACGACCCGGCGGTCTGGGCGCAGCTCGGGCGGCTCGGGCTCGCCGGGCTCACCATCCCGGAGGAGCACGGCGGCGCGGGCCGCGGACCGGTGGAGCAGCTGATCGTGTGCGAGGAGATGGGCGCGGCGCTGCTGTGCGCGCCGTATCTGGCCAGCGCCGTGCTCGCCCCGTGGGCGCTGCTGGCCAGCGGCGACGCGGCCGCGCAGGCGGATCTGCTGCCGGGCATAGCGTCCGGCGAGACGATCGCCACGCTCGCCGTGCCGGAAGACGACGGCTCGTGGGAGCCGGACAAGCTCATGGTCACCGCACGCCGGTCCGGTGACCGGTACCTGCTGGACGGCCGCAAGTCGTTCGTGCTCGACGGGATGATCGCGGACCTGATCCTCGTGGCCGCCTCGTCTGATGACGGGCCCGCGCTGTTCGCGGTCGACGGCGATGCGCCGGGCCTGTCACGTCAGGGGATGCAGACGCTCGACATGACCCGCAAGCAAACGGTGCTCACGTTCAGCCGGACCCCGGGCCGGCTGGTGGGCCAGCCCGGCGCGGCCGCGGAGATCGTGGCGCAGGCGGTTCGCGGCGGCGTGCTCGCGCTGGCCGCGGAGCAGGCCGGCGGGGCGCAACGCTGCCTGGACATGGCGGTGGCGTACGCAAAGGTCCGGCATCAATTCGGCCGGGCGATCGGCAGCTTCCAGGCGATCAAGCACATGTGCGCGGACATGCTGCTCGAGGTCGAGTCGGCCAGGTCCGCCGCTTACCGCGCGGCCTGGGCGGCGGCGGACGGCGACGCTGACCTGCCGCTGGTGGCCAGCCTGGCCAAGGCCTTCTGCTCGGAGGCCTACTTCCACGTCGCCGCGTCGAACATCCAGGTTCACGGGGGCATCGGCTTCACCTGGGAACATGATGCGCACCTGTACTACCGGCGGGCCAAGTCCGCTGAGGTCATGCTGGGCACGCCGGCATCGCACCGCGAGATGGCCGCCGGCTTGCTGCTCAAGGATTCCGCGGGTTAAGCCGGGCAGCTTCATCCTCCGGCTCTGTCCGGGTGCCCGCTCGGCAACCTGCCTCTCATCCGGCGCGGACCCAGTCGCGCTGAACTGGAACGGCACCGCCTGGTCGACCGTGCCCACCCCCACGCCCTCGGGTAGCACTCCGGACTGGGTGTTTAAGTCCGTCGCGGCCAGCAGCGCGAGCGACGCATGGGCCGTCGGAGAGCAGGCTGCGGGAACGAAAATTCACGACTCGCTCTACGAGCACTGGAACGGCACGGCATGGTCGGTCGTGGCCGGGCCCAACGAAGGCATCCTCAACGCAGTCCTCGACTTCAGCCCGACGAACGCCTGGGCGTTCGCCGACGTCTCCGTCCTGCACTGGAACGGGACCGCGTGGTCGGTCGTCTCCGGTGCCCTGCCTGCCCTCGCGGTGAGCGCAGACGGTCCCGACGACATCTGGGGCATTTACCGAGATGACATGGTGACCCACGACAACGGCACCTCCTGGAGCACCTACACGCTGACGGGACCGAGCGGCACCGCTTTCGAGAGCGTGGTGGCGCTCTCGCCATGTCTGGCTGTTCGGCACCGACGACACCACCGGCGAGCCCATGATCCTCAGCCACTCCTGATCCGAAATACCTGAACTCAGGGACGCCTGCCCGGCCCGGGCCGGCAAAGCTCCGGGCATGGACACCATGACCGATGACGTGGTGGTGGTCGGCGGCCGGTGTGCGGGAGCGCCGACCGCCCTGCTGCTGGCGCGCGCCGGGCTGTCCGTGCGGCTCCTGGAGCGGTCTGCGCACCTGGGCGACGTCGTGTCTGGCCACCTGATCAAGCCGGCCGGAGTGGCCCGGCTGCGCCGGTGGAACGTGCTGGACGCCGTGCTCGCCACTGGCTGCCCCCGGCTCGAGGACCGGGTGCTGTGGCTGGACGGCCAGCCACACCGCCCGCCAGCGCCCGCACCGGGCCCCAGCCCGATCGCACCACGCCGGACGGTGCTGGACCCGATCTTGCTGGCCGCGGCCGCACAAGCGGGCGCCGAAGTCGAGATGGGGGTCTCCGTGCACGGCCTGCTGCGCCAAGGCGGCCGGGTCACCGGAGTCGCGACCTCAGCCGGGCAGCGCCGCGCGCGCCTGGTGATCGGCGCGGACGGCCGCAACTCCCGGATCGCCCGGCTCGCCGGGGCGACGACCTATCATGACCACCCGCCGGTCACGTTCGCCTACTACACCTACTGGCGCGGCTGCCCGGCCGCCGGCCTGCACGCCTGGCTCGAACCCGGCAGGTTCTTCGGCATCTTCCCGGTCGGGGGCGGGCTCACGCTCGCCTTCGTGCAAGCACCGCGCGGCCAGTACCCCGCCTTCCGCCGTGACCCTCTCACCGCCTACCTCAGCGAGCTGCGGTCACGCCCCGCGCTGGCCGGCCTGCTCGGAGAGGCGGTCATCGCCGAGCGGCTGCGCGGCACGGCCGCCCTGCCCACCTTCTTCCAGATATCGTCGGGGCCGGGCTGGGCGCTGGCCGGGGACGCCGGCCACCACAAGGATCCCGTCATCGCCCGGGGGATGGCCGATGCCTTCCGCGACGCAGACTTGGTGGCCTCGGCCGTCGTCGGCGGCTGGCACGGCGACCTAGACGCGGCCCTGGCCGAGTACGGGCGCCAGCGCGACCAGTGCGCCATCCCGCTGAGCGACGCCAACCTCGGCATCGCCCGGCTGGACCGGCCGACCGAGGCGCTGGGCGCAGCCTGGTCCCATATGAACGAGCTCGAACAGGCACTCGACGGCCCGGCAGCCATCGGCGACTAGCCATCCTGCGTCTCGCCGCCCTGCGCCTCGCCCTGGCTGCTCGCCCCGGCTGCTCGGCGGGCGGGGGCGTCGCTATGAGTCAGCCAGATGGTCAGCCAAGATCTTGTCGATGACGCGACGTGTGAAGGCGGCGTCCTGTGGGTCGTCGTCAAGCGCACCGATAAGAACTTTCATGGCCTTCCAGATCGCCCAGCCGCGTCCCCGGGTCCAGGGCGCCCGGTCAACGGGCAGCCGTTCGGTGAAGACGCGGCTGCTCTCGCCGGACAGGAACGTCCAGGCGATCGTGGTGTCGCAGGCCGGATCGCCCACGCCGCAGGTGCCAAAGTCGATGACTGCGCAGAGGCGCCCGTCCTTGGCCAGCCTGCGGCGAGGAAGTGCGCCAGGTCGGCAGCGAACTGCGGCAGGTCACGCACCGTCTGCTCGGTGACCGGGGCGCCGTCAATCCACCGATACACCGACCACGGCCGCGGGAAAACGCATCCCGGTTCGCCCACTGCCACCAGCTCGGGTATCGGCAGGGGCAGCTGGCCAGCCAGCACCGGCAGCCAACGCTGCTCCTTGTGAACGCCCGGAACGTAAGCCTCGGCGCTGGGCAGCCGGACCGACATCTCCTCGCCCAGCCGGAACGTGGCGTTGTCCCAGCCGTCGGCGTCGACGGGCCTGACTGGCAGGCCTGCCCACTGCGGGAACTGCGTCCCGACCAGCCTGGACACCAAACCGGCGGTGATATCAGCCTTCCGCACGAACCGATTGTCGCAACGCCCCCAGCCCGGGAGCGACACATTTACCGCCCGGTCAGCGCGCACCTCCGGCAGGTGCGGACCAGTCTGCCGGATAATTTCGCGTGACACTACGCTCTATACCGTGGCGCTCACCATCGAACGGGTCGCGCTGCTTCGACGTGTGGAACTGTTCGCGGGCACCGCGGATCGCGTGCTGGCCGGCATTGCCCGCGTGCTCGAGGAGGTCACCTGCCCGGTCGGCGCCGTCATCATGGAGGCTGGCGCCGTCGAGGACTGGCTGTTCGTGATCGAGCACGGCGAGGTGGAGGTGATCCGCACCGACCGCCGCGTGCGCATGGGCGTCGGAAGCGTGGTGGGCGAGCTTGCCGTGCTCGACGCCCGGCCGAGATCGGCCACCGTTGTCGCGCTCAGCCCGGTCCGGCTGTTGCGGCTGCGCAAGGCCGTCTTCGACGACGCGCTTGACGCGCAGCCGGAGATCGCGCGCGGCGTAATCGCCGATCTGGCGCGCCGCCTGCGCGAGACGCACCAACCGGTGTCATGACGTGCGTGCGCGGCTGATCCTGCTCACTGGCCAGACGACATCCCTGGGTTTGTTCTGCGCGCTGCTGGTCGTGCCGGCGAGTTCGCTGTTTCTCGTCCAGTACGGCGCCACGCGGCTGCCATATGTCTACCTCGCCGTCGGAGCGTCGGGCGTTCTCGCGTCCTGGGGCATGTCTCGCGCCCAGCGGCGGTGGACGTTGCTGCAGATCGGCCTCACGGTGCTTGCGTCGTTGCTCGTCGCGGTGGCCACCGGGTGGGTACTCCTCGTCGTCGCCAAAGCGGAGTGGGTGACGTTTCCATTGCTCGTGCTGTTCCCGCTGTCCATTCCGATCGGTCTCATGCTGGTCGGTGCGCAGGCGGGAAGACTGCTCGACCTGCAGCAGATGAAGGCCAAGTACTCGCGGGTGGTGGGCGGCTTCACCATCGGGCTCGCCGTGGGTGGTCTGCTCGCGGCCTGGCTGGTGCGGGTGACTGGCGACATCCGCCAGTTGCTCATTCTTGACCTCGTTCCGCTGGTGGCCTTCGCCGTGCTGCTGGCCCAGACCGGACGCCGTTACCCCGCCCAGCTGCACGCCGCACCCGCCCCGGTCGCGGTGGCGCCGACGGCTGGTCAGGCGTTGGGCCGCGGGCGCGTGACGCGGCTGGTACTACTTGTCCTCGGCTACTCGGTGGCCTCGGCCGCAGCGACCCAGCTGCTGTACTTCATAGTGTGGGACCAGGCCGCGGTCAGATACCCGGACGCGGCCCATCTCGCCGCCTTCCTCGGTGCCTTCGGGGCGATCATGAACACCGTCAGCATCGCCTTCGTCGTGCTATTGGCCGGCCGATTGCTTCGCCGGTTCGGCGTCGGCTTCGGGCTCGCGGCCAACCCGGTCGCGATGCTCGCCGTGGTGGCGGCCGGTCTGGTGACCGGCGCCGTGGCCGGGTCAGCGACATCCGCGTACTTCGTGCTGATGTGCAGCGCCCAGGTGGCGGACATCGCGTGCACGGACGGCACCAGCCGCACCTCGATCGTCGCCACGTACCAAGCGCTCGCGCCGACCGAACGCCTCGCGGCACAGACGTCGGTCGAGGCGGCAGGGGAACCTGCGGCAATTGCCGCAGTCGGCGGTCTGGTCCTGATCTTCGCCGCGCTGGGGCTCGGCATCATGTGGTACGCCGTTGCGGCGGCCGTTCTCGGCGTGCTGTGGCTGGCGGTCGCCGCCCTGTGTCATCGCGAGTACGGAAGGCGGCTGCGCGATTCGCTGGCGCGACGCGACTGGGATCCCACGGGCCTGCTCGTAACCGATGCGGCCTCGCGCGCGGCCGTCGAGAGGCTGCTCAGCAGCGCGGATCTTCGTGACGTCCAGCTCGGCGTCGATGTGCTGACCGCTGCTGATCCCTCGCTGCTGAGCCAGCACATCGGCCAGTTGCTCGGGCACCCGGACGTCGAGCACCGGCGGATCGGGGTGCAGGCCGCGGTGGCTGCTGCCGATCCGGCCGCTATACCCGAGCTCGTGCAGATCACGCGCGACGAGGCGCTGCCGGGTGATCTGCGGGTCAGTGCTGCGCACGCGATCGCGGCCCTCGGCTCGGATCTCTCGGCGCTCGCGGTACTGCTCGATGACGCCGACCCTGAGCTGCGGCTCACCGCGGCCATGTTGCTCACCCGCCGCGACGGGCCGCTGGCCGACAGCGGTCGCGCACTGTGTAACGCGGCTCTGGAATCGACAGACGCCGTGGTCGTCGCCGCGGCCCTGTCTGCCGTGACTCAGGGGCCGGACGCCAGTTACGTTGCTGTGTTGATGACGCTCGCGGCGCGCCACGCGGGCAGCCCATCTGCCATCGGGGCGGCGGTGGCCGCGCACGTCGGCCTGCCGGGCTGCGACGCGGCCGCACTCCAGCGGCTCGCGGTTACCGAGGAGCAGGCCGCGACGCGGGCCATCGAGGCCCTGGGCCTGCGCCGGGACGGTGCATCGCTGGTCGTTCTGACGGAGCTGCTGAGCGACCCCGATCGCCGCCTAGCCCGCGCCGCCGGGAATGCGATCGCAGCCAGGGGACACGCGCTGGAGCCCGACCTCGCCGAGCGGCTGATGGCGTTGGAGAGCAGCCGCGCGGCTCGTGCCGCCGCCGCAGCCCAGGGCGTCGCCGGCACCGGCCGGGCCGAGCATCTCCGCCGCGCGCTCGACGACGAGATCCGGGCTTGCGCACGGCAGGCTCAGTGCCTCGTGGGCGCGGCCTTCGGCAATCAATGGCTCACCAGAACGGTGGCGCAGCTGGCATCCTCTGCCGACGGCGGCCGTGCTCTGGCCGTCGAGACGCTGGAACTGGAACTGGGCCGAAAGACCGCAGCGCGACTGCTCGAACTGGTCGATCCGGACATGGACGATGACGGGCGCCGAGCGCTCCTCGCGGCCGCCGTCCCGTCCGGCGGCCGCGAGGCCGCACCGTGGCTGAACGAGTTGCTGGATGACCCGCACACGTACTGGCAAGACGACTGGCTGCGCGCCTGTGCGCTCTACGCCGCATCCGAACTCGCGCCGGAGAGCGCGGCGGCTGCGGCGCTCACCTGGCAGGACGCCGCTGACCCGGTGCTAGCGGAAACCGCGCAGTGGCTGCGCGGCGAGCTGGCCCGCCCGTCGCCGCCTCGAGGCGGGTAGCCGGGCGCCGGGCATCGGCGGATCGGGGTGGCTCGTTCGCCTCTCACGCCAGCCAGTCCGCGGGCAAGCCGGTACTGCGGCCCGGTACTGCGGCGTCGCCTGGAACTGCCCGGCGATCGGCATGCCGACCCGCTGTCGGCGCAGCGCCTGTGCAGTTTGCCTGGTTGTGTGGCAACGTGCAGTCATGGGACTTGACCTGCATCGCCTGCTTGAAATCCGGCTATTCC
The DNA here is from genome assembly GCA_963808615.1 of uncultured Actinomycetota bacterium. GTDB lineage: Bacteria > Actinomycetota > Actinomycetes > Streptosporangiales > Streptosporangiaceae > Palsa-504. Next base: position 291,560 of record CAWEGV010000011.1, on the reverse strand, counting down.
AGGCTTTCGATGTCGACGAGTCCGGCCGGGTGCTGGCCGGCAGCGATGATACCGGCTCCGCTCAGCTGATCGAGATCGCCGGCGATGGCGAGGTGACGCCGCTCACCGCGTTGCCGGGCGCGTGCACCGGACGGTACGTGCCTGGGCGGCGCGGGGTGATCGTGTCGCATGACGAGGGCGGCAACGAGCGTTACCAGCTGTCGCTGCTCAGGCTGCCCAGGGAAAACCCTGCGACCGAGGCTGACCTGGAGCCGCTGGTGCATGACCCGCGGTATATGCATACGCTCGCCGATGTAGCGCCCGGCCGGATCTGCTACCTGACCAATCGCCGGAACGGGGTCGCCTTTGACCCGGTGATCCGCGACCTGGCCGACGGTACCGAGGGGATCATCAGTATTGGCGACCACAGGTTCGAAGAAGCAGTCATCTCCCCCGACGGCAGGTGGCTCGCGCTGGCAGTCGCATCCCCCGTCACCGCGGCCGCCTGCCATGTCGTCCTCGTCGACCTGACCGCCCCAGCAGTCGGCGAGCAGCCGATGCTGGTTACCCCGCCCGACGCGCCGGCCATAAACCACGCACTGGGCTGGACGCCGGATAGCGACGCCTTGATCTTCAGCTCCAGCAACGACCGCGAGTTCATCGCGGTGGCCCGATACGACCTTGCCGGCCAGGAGCTGACCTGGCTGGTCACCGACGACACCGCCGACCTGACCGGCTGGCTCTCGCCGGACGGCACTGCACTGCTCGTCGAGCGCAATGACGATGGCGCGTCGGAGCTGGCACTATATGAAGCAGCGGCCACTGGCCGTAAGCTCCGTGACCTGCCGCTGCCTGCCGTCGGTACGGTCAGCAGTCCCCGGCTTGCCGACCCGAGATGGGCGCCGGATTCCCGCAGTATCGCCCTGTCGATCAGCAGCCCCGAACTCCCGGGCGACGCACTGCTCCTCGACGTCGGGCTCCTCGACGCAGGCAACGCCGGGAACCAGGTGCGCAGGCTCACCCATTCGGCGTCCGCGTTCGGCGCTGACGTCCCCGTTTTCCCGGAGCAGCACCGGGTGCAGACAGCCGATGGCGAGCTGGTGCCTTGTCGCGTATACCGGCGCCCAGATCAAGGCAAGCCAGACCACGCAGACCTAGCCGGGAGCGCGGTCCTCGTCGTGCACGGCGGTCCCGAGCTACAGGCCCGGCAGAATTTCGACGTGGTCGTCCAAGCGCTCGCCGCTGCCGGCCACACAGTTCTAGTCCCGAACGTCCGTGGCTCGACGGGTTACGGCAAGCGCTGGTACACGGCCGACGACAAGCACCGCCGGTTCGACTCGGTCGCCGACCTTGCCGCGCTGCACGCTTACCTGCCCAAGCTGGGCGTGGACCAGCGCCGCGCCGCGCTGTGGGGCGGCTCCTACGGCGGCTACATGGTGCTGGCAGGCCTGGCGTTCCAGCCCGGGCTGTGGGCAGCAGGCGTGGACATCGTCGGCATCGCCTCGCTCGTTACCTTCCTGGAGAACACCTCGGCATACCGTCGCGCCTACCGGGAACGCGAGTACGGCACGCTCAAGGACGACCGCGAGTTCCTGCATGAGGTCTCCCCGCTCACGCACATTGACGACATCACTGCGCCGCTGTTCATCATTCATGGCGCGAACGACCCGCGGGTGCCGCTGAGCGAGGCCGAGCAGATCCACGCGGCGATGACCGCCCGCGGCCGCGAATGCGAACTGCTGGTCTACGGCGACGAGGGGCACGGCCTGACCAAGCGCGCGAACCGCGCCGACGCAATGCCGAGAGCATTCGCGTTCCTGGCCAGGCACCTCGGCGGCTAGCCAGGGGTTGAAGCCGGAGACAACCGGCGCGATACTGGCAGCGCCCAGATCAAGTCGCATCCAAGTATGTGGGGTGGTGGTCGCGATTACCGGTTCGGGCGCGCTCTCGCGTTTCGAGACGCACGAATTGATCGAGTCCAGCGACTTGACCGCGATCGCCGAGCGGGCCAAAGGGATCACCTACCAGCCGCCAGGTACCTGACCGTCGCGACCTGGGTCCCCGGGCCGGGGTTCTTCCCCGATCTGGCTGGATGCAACCGCGACGCTATGAGAACGCGACACCGGTGAGCGCGGCCAGCCGGTCCATCAGCTGGTCCTGGAAAAGCCGGGTCACGGGCTTGTGGCGCGGGCGCCTGTCGCTGCCGGTGGTACCAGTAGCCGCCGCTCACGGTGGCGGCTGCGTCGTTGCTGACGGCGAGCCATGTCTGCGTGAGATGGCCCATCTCCAGATCACCGGTTGCTGCGGCACCGCCCATTTTGGTCGGGACCCAGCCCGGATCGACGGCGTTGCTGAGTACCTCCGGCCACACGCGCGACAGGGTGAGCGCGAGCGCGGTTACGTGGAGCTTGCTCTCGGCGTATGTCTGTGCGGCGTTCCAGTGCCGCTTGGCCCAGTCGATATCCCGGAGAGACCCGGCACCTGCGTGATGCAGTCCGCTGCTGAGGTAGATGAGCCGATCCGGGCGGCCGATCAACGCAGTGAGCATATAGGGCGCGAGGGTGTTCACCGCCAGAGTCTTGGCGTGACCTTCGGCGGTCGTGGTGCGGGAAGGCTCGAGGAAGACGCCCGCATTGTGGATAACAGCGTCCATCCGGCCGATCTCGTTCACCTGACCGGCGAGTTCTCGGGTCTCGGCTGCGCTGCTGAGGTCGCCGATGACGACTCCCGCGGCGTCCGCGGCGAGGTCGCTGAGCGCCGCCGCCCGCTCGCGGCTGCGGGCGTGCAGGACAACGTCATGGCCTTCACCCAGGAGGACACCGGCGGCGGCGCGGCCGAGTCCGTCGGCGGAGCCGGTGATGAAGATACGGGGCACGGGATAACTCTTCCGTCGGCGGTGTGGGCTACGTCCGCCTAAGTTCGAGCACGGGAATGGTGCGGACTCCGTCGCTCATGTCCAACTCCTGTCGTTCATGTCCCGGGGTATGAGCTGGGATCGGGTGATGGAAGGCCCGGCGGCCATTCCCGGCGATCAGGCCTTAGGGCCTGCCTCGTTCGTGGCGGTGCGTCACGGCTCCGGTTGGCTCAAGCAAGACTCCTGGGTTCATGATCCCGGCCGGGTCGAGTTCGGCCTTCGCGCTGCGGAGCACGCCGGCGAACAGCTGCGGCACCTCGCGCAGGTACCAGCGGCGATGGTCGCGGCCGACGGCGTGGTGGTGGGTGATCGTGCCGCCGAGCGCCGCGATCGCCTCCGAAGCCGCAACCTTGATCTCATTCCACTGCTCGAGCTCCTGGCCGGGACGACCCGGCGCGAAGACCGAGTAGTACGGTGACGGGCCGTCGGGATACACGTACGCGAACCGGCACGAGACCACGCCGCCGCCGCATGCCTGGCGCAGCGCCTGCCTGGTGGCCGCCAGCACCCCCTCATGGAACTCCCAGAAGCGATCCCAGGTGATGGCCGTCTCGAAGGTCTCGCTGATCAGGCCGAGCCGGACCAGGCCGTCGCGCAGGTGCCCGCCGCGCAAGAACGAAGCCCGCCAGACCGCGGCCGGGTCGCTCTCCTCGCCGTACACCTCGCCGCGGTGGCTGGCGCAGATCTCCAGCGCCCGGGCCAGCCACGGCTCCAGCTCGTGGTCCGCCGACTCAAAGCCGAGCACCAGAATCGAACGCGTCCCGTCACCGCTGCCCGACAGCAGCGCCTCGTCGTGGCCGAGCAGGCGGCAATTGGCCGGATGAAGCCCGGACTGCGCGAGTTCCCTGGCCGCCTGCACCGCGTCGGCGAAGTCGGCAAAGGACACCGAGGCGGCCGCCCGGAACCGCGGCCGCGACTGCACCCGCATCCACGCCTCGGTGATCACCCCGAGGGTGCCTTCGGAGCCGCAGAACAGCCGTTCCGCCGACGGGCCCGCACCGGAAGCCGGCAGCCGCCTGGTCTGCAGCACGCCGCGCGGCGTCACCACGCGGACGGCCTCCACGAACTCGTCGATATGAGTGTGAAGCGTCGCGAAATGGCCACCTGAACGCGTCGCTATCCACCCGCCCAGCGTCGACCACTCAAACGACTGCGGGAAATGCCGCAACGTCAGGCCATACGGCTTCAATTGCGCCTCCAGCACCGGGCCGAGCGTGCCCGCCGCGATCCGCGCGGCCCGCGAGGTAGCGTCAACCTCCAGCACCCCCTGCAGGTGGCGAAGGTCAACGCTGACCACGCCGTGATAACCGTCACCGACATCGGGCTCGACCCCGCCGACCACGCTGGAGCCGCCGCCGAACGGGATCGCCGCGACCCCGGCATCGCTGCACCACTCCAGCACCGACACCAGCTCACCCTCGCCGCCAGGGAACGCCACAAGATCAGGCGCATGCGCGTAGTCCCGGCGGAAGGCACGGACCAGATCGCGAAACGACCGGCCGTACGTGTGGGCGGCCCGGTCGTACGGGTCCGTGCTGAATACCGGCTCCAGCGACGCCGGCGCTACCAGCCGCGGCGCGGGCAGGTCCAGTTCCTCCACCCGAGGTGGTTCCTGCACGCGCACGCCATCGATCCCGAGGCGCTCGGCGAACACGGCCCCGAGTTGCCCGATCTCGCTCTCGGCCAGCCCTTCATCCTCCAGGCCCCAGCCCCAGAACTTGCGCCTGGCGGCTGGCTGCCGCAGCGCCGCAGACACCCCGTCACCTGTTCCGTTACCGCTCACTGCCGCGCCTCCCAACAGACCGCCGGCACGTCACATGCCCGGCGCGAATCGCCACCGACGGCCTTCGGACCCAACTCCTTCCCAGCTGCTCTGGCATCAACGGAGCTGACCTGCGCGTTCCCGGGCGCCGGGTGGGTTGGATGGAGCGAGCGTCTCACGTTGGCCCTCGGCTGCCACGGCAATCTGGGCGCGAACCTGCCCGGCCCCCGGAGTACCGAGATCGGCATAGCTGGCGAGGGCTTTCCGGTGGCTGCGGGCCTGCCCGCCGCCACCGCCGGCCTGGCAGGCGCTGGCCAGGCCGCTGCGGGCTCGTGCCTGTTCGGGCTGGTCACCGCACTGGATCGCCAGGGCCAGCGCGGCGGCGTGCCGGCCGCTGGCCTGGCCGACCTCGCGCGCGGCGAGGAACGCTTCGCCAAGACCGTTGAGTGCCTCGGCCTGACCAGAGCAATTGCCGGCCTGGCTATGCAGGGCCAGCGACTGCCGGAGATGCCCGATGGCCTGCCGACGGCGGCCCCGCCGCAGCTCGCAAATGCCCAACCAGGCCAGCGCCCGGGCTTGGCACAACCGGCTACCGATCTCGCGGCCCAGCTCCAGGGACCGCCGGAGAAGGGCGGCGGCCTGCACATAACGGTCTTGCCGCAGCTCGAGTTCGCCGAGGCTGCCCAGCACATGGGCCTCGCCCGACCGAAGGCCGACGTCACGGAAGAGCGCCAGTGACCGACGCAAGTGCCCGGCGGCCTGCGCATAACGGCCCTGCCGCAGGTCAACGACTCCGAGCCCGTGCAGCTCACGGGCCTCACCGGCGTGGTCGCCGATCTCCAGGTAGATGGCCAGCGCCTTTCGGTGGCACCCAGCCGCTCGCTGGTAACGGCCCTGGCAATAACCGACCATGCCGAGGTGGCCAAGCACACGGGCCTCGCCGATCCTGTTACCGTCCCCGCGACACAGGGCCAGGGCCTGCTCGAGGTGGCCGGTGGCCTGGCGGAGACGGCCCTGGGCAGCGTGGGCAGCACCGAGCATCGTCAGCGCCGCCGCCTCGGCGGCCCGGTCGCCGGCCTGCGCGGCGGCGTGGCGGGCATGACTGTGCATGGCCGCGGCGTCGGTGAAGTAGCCGACATCCAGGTAACGGAAGATGGTGGCCCCCAGGCCGATGGCGTGGCCGGGCCATCCGTGGTCGGCGGCATGCGCGGCGACCGCGACCAGGGTAGACCGCTGCGCGTCCAGCCAGGCCAGTGCCGCGGCGGGGCTGGTAAGCGGCGGCACAGGGCCGGCGGGCTGGGACAACGCTGGCTGGTCAGGGTCGGCGGGGAACAAGCTACCGGCCGCGATGGCGGCGGCGGCCAGGTAATGGTCGAACAGGCGGGTCAGCGCCGCCCGCCGATCTTGCTCGCTGTCGTGGTCGGCAGCCTGCTCGGCGGCGTAGGCGCGGAGCAGGTCGTGCAGCTGCCCGTCCGGGAACCGGTCCGCCACCTGATGCGCCCACTGCATCGCCAGCGCCGTCTTACCCACCCCGGCCATCCCGGCGATCGCCGAGATCACCAGGGTCCGCGGCCGGTGTGCGCTGGCCCGCTCGAGCATCCCGGTCAGGCCGGCCAGCTCGGCTGCCCGGCCCACGAACTGCGGCACCGGACCCGGCAGCTCCTGTGGCACCACCGTCCACGGCCCCGAGCCCGCCGGCCGGACGCCCGCTGGCCGGATGCCCTCCGAGGGCAGTTGCCTGAACCCAGGACCCGCCGGGGCTGGGCCAGTGGTGAGGATCTGCTGGTGCAGCTCGCGCAGTTCGGCTCCCGGCTCGGCACCCAGCTCATCGACGAGCAGCCGCCGGGCGTGCTGATAGGCGGCCAGTGCTTCGGCCTGGCGGCCGTCGCGGTACAGGGCAAGCATCAGCAGGGCGTGCAGGTGCTCGCGCAACGGGTGGGCCGCGGCCAGGCGTTCGAGCTCGGCGATGACCACGCCGTGACGACCCAGGCGTAGCTCAGCGCCGATCCGCAACTCCGTCGCCTGCAGGCGCAGCTCGGCCAGCCGCGGAACCTCGCGGAGCGCCAGCGCATCCGACTCCACGTCGGCCAGCGGCTCGCCGCGCCACAGCGCCAGTGCCGCCCGGGCCTGATCAGCCGCTGCCTCCCAGGAACCGCCTCGCGCAGCAGTGCGCGCGCCGTCGAGCAGCACTTCGAACCGGGCCACATCCAGTTCCCCGGGATCAACCCGGATCACATACCCCGGGGACCGGGTGACGATCCGGGCCTGGTCCCCATCCCCCAGTGCACGGCGCAGCCTCTTCACGTAGTTCCGAACGGTCGCCGAGGCTGACGGCAGCGGAGCAGGCCCCCACAGCGTCTCGGCAATCTCGCCGACCGACACCACCCGGCCGGCATTTAGCAGCAGCACCGCGAGCACCGCCCGCTGCCTGCCCCTCGGCACCGGCAAGGCCGCCCCGCCGCCGCGCACCACTACCGGCCCGAGCAGGCAGAACTCCAGCTTCGGTGTCATGCGACCTCCGCCCGGCTTCGGTGCCCGAGCTAGCGCTACACGTTCGCTACCAGACTGCTACCACCACACAGAAGACTAGCCGCCAATGACACGCCAACGTGGCAGGCGGCCGGCGTCCCGTGCGGGCCGGTGATGCCGGATCCGGCATCCGGGTTTCGCCGTCCGAGCCTTACCGGGAAGCGAGGATTCCTGATGTCGCTCAGAACGCCGCATCGACTGTTGCTGATCGCAGGTGCCGCGTCGGCGCTGGCACTGGTGCCAGTGGCCGCCAACGCGGGGACTGCGCCCGGGGTGTACACAACCATCGACGTGCCTGGCGCGGCGAGCACCGTCGCCGTTGGCGTCAACGATTCGGGAGTGGTGTCGGGGTTCTACTTCGACAGCAGCGGCAACGAGCACGGGTTCGTCGACCGGGACGGCAGGTTCACCACGGTCGACGTACCCGGTGCTGCCGACACGCTCCTGACCGTGGTCAACGACCTCGGCGTAGCGGTCGGGTATTACATCGACGGCAGCGGCTGCGCCCATGGGTTCGTCGACCGGGACGGCAGGTTCACCACGGTCAACGCCCCGGACGCCGGCTCCGCATCCGGACAGGGCACGTTCGTGGCGAACATGAACAACCTCGGCGTGATCGCCGGGTTCTCCATCGACTCCAGCGGCGTTCAGCACGGGTTCATTGACCGGAACGGAAGGTTCACCGCGATCAACGACCCGAATGCTGGCACCGCATCGGGGCAGGGCACCGGCGTGGGGTACATCAACGACTTCGGGGAGGTTACCGGGAGCTATACCGAAAGCAACGGCGACACCGTAGCCTTTGCCGGGCCGGCTGGCACGTTCCGCCCGGTCAGCGATCCGGTCGCGCCGGCGTTCAGCACACTCACCGCGGCGATCAACGACGCCGGGGTGGTCGTCGGGGAATGGGTGGACTCCGGCGCCGAGTTTCACGGGTTCATTGAGGTGCACGGGGGTTCATCCCGGTGGAGGATCCGGCCGGCACCGAAGGCACGAACGTTGCCGGAATCAGCAACCTCGGTGTGATCGTCGGCTTCTACGTCGACAGCAGCGGCAACTTCCACGGGTTCGAACTAAGCCCTGCCCGCTAGACGTCCGCCCCGAGGCACCACCTACCAGTGCGAAACGACGGGGGGCGGATCGCGACCAGCGCGCAAGTATCCGCCCAGGGCCCGCGGCCTGGTCATGGGTCATCCGGCCGGGCGCCGAAGGGGACGGCTGGCGGCCGGTCGCAACTGCTGGTGGTGTCGACGGCGTGCCCTGAGTCGGCCGCCGCGAGCAGGCCTTCCGTCACATCGAGCAGGTGATAGGCGATCTCGCCGTTGGCGCGGTGCGCGGTGCCGGTGGTCAGCGCGCTGGCCAGATCCGAGACACCGTGATTATGCCGCCGTGCCAGCCGGCCAAACCAGACCCGGAGCGTACTGCGCGCGACAGCCCGTCCGCCTGCTGGCTGCTGATCGTTCCCATCGTCCAGCACTGCACCACTAGGTCGGTAGCGGCAAGCTGCGCCTCGTCGAGATAGCTGTCGAGGGTGTCCGACACCGTCACCTCGAAGCCAGATTCCCTGAGCACCCGGGCGTACCGGTCGCTCGCGGGACCGGGCACGTGGCCCTCCCATCCGCCACGGACCACCAAGGCGCGCTTGCCGTCATGCCGACGCCGCTGGCTGTGACCTGTCATTCTCTGGCCTCCCGGCCCGCATGCCACCACCCGGTCCGAGCCACACCGCAGGATGGCGACGCGGGCGGGCCGAGTCGGAGGGTGTGGTTACATCGACTGGAAGGGCGTGAAAAGACGGACCGGGCTACCGGCCAGTTGCGCTCTGAGCTCGGCGCTCGGCTCACCGAGAAGTTCGCCCGAGAGCGAGCCCGTGGCAATGATCGCCTCCATGAGATGCCCGATGTTGGCGGTGTGCTGCATGAGCGCCTCGGAGTCCTTATACCGCTCGAGGACGAGGCACTCGGACTGGTCGTCGCTGAAATAGATCTCGTACTGAAGTGTTCCGGTGTCCTTGGTCTGCACGATCTCGATGCATTGAGCGGACAAGCGCTTGAACTCCTCGAGCTTGCCCTCGTGGAACTTGAACCGTGCGATGCCTTGAAGCTCACTCACTGCTCCAGCCTCCCGAGTTCTGCGTGGGTTGTCGAACGGTAGTCGTGCCTCCTGATGGCGGGCCACCCCTGGGAGATGGTTCTGCCACACCCGCTGGGGATTGTTCTGGATGTAGGTCGTGTGGACGAAGCCGCCTGCTCGCCCCCGGGGGACCATGTCGGTGACCTCCGCCGCGGTAGGTGGGATTCGGTCTTGCACTACCCGCGTCCGGCTGCAGGCACTCCCGGTTCGCCGGCTGCGTCGCGAGCCTGACGGACCAGCCGTCGCAGGCGCTGGCCTCGCTGCGGACCTAGTTCCATGATCGGGCCTCGGATGCTCGCCGAGCTGGCGTGCACGATCGCGGACGGCACCCCTTTGATCACGTGGCGTGCGAGATTAGGGTTTGGCGTAGCCGGTGCCCTACACGGGAGGCTCGAATGTCTCATCGGAAAGCTCGACGAATTCGCATCGTGCCGCTTGCCGTCGCAGCGCTCACGGCGGTAGCCGTGACAGTCGTGCCGACAGTCCTCTCCTCGACTGCCACGGCCGCGACTACCACGCTATGCAACTCGCAGACGGCCGCTGTTGGCGGCGGGAGCTCCATCGTCCAGAACAACGAATGGAATTCCGGTGCCTCGGAATGCATTACCACCGACGGTAACCCGGATTTCACCGTGGCGAACTCAGCCATCGCTAATGCCACCAACGGAGCCCCGGGCGGATATCCATCGATCTACCAGGGATGCCACTGGGGCAACTGCAGCTCGGGAGGCCTGGCTGCCACTCCGATTCAGGCGTCGAACCTCGGCACGGGCAAGCTCACGACAAGCTGGAGCACCACCCAGAACGGCAGCGGCGCTTACGACGTGGCCTACGACATCTGGTTCAACCGGACCTCTACGACCACCGGGCAACCCAACTGCATGGAGCTGATGGTCTGGCTCAACCACAACGGCAGCGTCCAGCCGTTCGGTTCCCAGGTCGCCACGAACGTCAGCATCGGAGGTCACTCCTACAACGTCTGGGAGGGTGCCCAGAGCTCGTGGAATACCGTCTCGTACACCATGACTACTGGCGCGACGTCGGTGACCAACCTGGATGTCGGGCAGCTGGCCCAGGACGCGATCAGCCGCGGCTACATGCCGAGCTCCTGCTGGCTGATCGATGTCGAGGCCGGGTTTGAGCTGTGGCAGGGCGGAGCCGGCCTGGCTACCAAGTCGTTTTCCGTGAGCGTGAACGGCGGCAGTGGCGGCAACACGGTCACTGTCACTAATCCCGGCAGCCAGGCCGGCGCCGTCGGCACGGCAGCAAGCGTTCAGGTCCGCGCATCCGATTCCGCCTCCGGTCAGACTCTGTCCTACAGCGCTTCTGACCTGCCGGCGGGCCTGTCCATCAACTCCTCGACCGGGCTCATCTCCGGCACCCCGACCACTGCGGGGACGTACAACGTCACCGCGACCGCACGCGACAGCACCGGGGCGTCCGGATCTGCCGCCTTCACCTGGACCATCAGCTCCCGTGGCGGCGGAGGCGGTACGTGCACCGCCAGCTATGCGATCGTCAACAGCTGGCCAGGCGGGTTCCAGGCCCAGGTCACTGTCACCGCCGGAGCCGCCGGCCTGAGCAGCTGGGACGTCGGCTGGACCTTCCCCGGCGACCAGGAAATCACCGACCTCTGGAACGCCTCCTTTAGCCAGTCAGGTCAAAACGTGACGGCCGGTAACTTGTCCTACAACGGCACGCTGGCCGCGGGAGCATCCACGACGTTCGGTTTTAACGGTAGCTACACCGGCAACAACGCCACCCCGGCCAGCCTCTCGTGCTCTTGACGAGATGGTGGCGGAGGTAAGCGTGCGAGCGTTTTCGCCGGAACAGCGGCTCCGGGGCGATCGCTCATTCGAACTGCACGGGAAACCGGCGCGGTGGAGAGCACGGTGACCGAGGTCAGAGACGCTGAGGTCACGATTATCGGTGGCGGGGCTGTCGGCTGTGCCGTGGCGTACGTCCTGGCCCGGGCGGGCTACCGGGACATCCAGGTCGTGGAGCAGGGTGAGCTCGCCGGCGCGACCTCGGGACAGGCCGCCGGATTGGTCGGGCAGGTCCGTGCCAGCAAAGAGCGGTGCAGGCTCGCGATGGCTTCGGTAGCGACGTACTCGCGGATCGAACAGGAGACCGGCTCCACCGCGGACTGGCGCCAGACAGGCAGTGTGCGAATAGCGATGACCGCCCGGCGTGCCGCCGAGTTCCAGGAGCTAGCCGAGGTGGCGCGGTCAGCTGGGCTTGAGGTTGAGTTTCTCACGGCTGCCCGGCTGGCAAGACTGTGCCCGATGCTGGACACCACGCGGGTGGCGGCGGCGCTGTGGTGCCCTACCGACGGCTACCTCCAGCCCAACAGCCTGGTAATGGCGTATGCCCGAGGCGCCCGTGACCGGGGAGTCACCTTCGCCACGCACACGACCGTCACCGGACTGCGGATCACCGACGGCACCGTCAGCGGCATCGTGGCCGACGGGCGCGGCGTCGCGACCGACATGGTGATCAACGCAGCCGGGCCGTGGGCCGGCGCCGTGGCTTCGCTGGCCGGCCTGCACCTGCCGATCGTGCCCGTGCGTCACGAGTACTTCGTCACCCAGGCCGTGAAGGGCTGGCACGCTGGCCTGCCGGTTCTGCGCATCCCCGACATCCGCCTGTACGCCCGGGCCGAGGGCCAGGGAATCTTGTGCGGGGGCTGGGAACCGGACGGCCTGAGCCTCAACCCGCGCGAGGTAGCCATAGGGCAGCCGCTCGCCGCGCTACCGGACTGGGACGTCCTGTCCGGTTTCGCCCGCGACCTCGCCGGGTTCGCACCCGCGGTCACCGAGACCGGGGTCCGCGAGGTTTTCCGCGGGTTCCCGGCGTTCTCACCGGACGGCCGCTTCATCGTCGGACCGGTGCCCGCTCCGCGCGGCTTCGTGATGGCCGCGGCCTGCAACGCACATGGCGTCTCCGGATCAGCTGGCCTCGCCGAGCACGTCCTGGAGAGCCTGCAACCGGACCTATCCCCCTACGTCCAGTCCCTTAGCCCCACGCGGTACCACCCCCGCGCCTGGGACTGGAACACCGCCCGGGCTCAAGCCGAGCGGATCTACGAGAACTACTACAGCCTGCCCCTCAGCTCGCGGTGACCTGAACGTGCTGATGGTGCGGGCCAAGATTAAGGAAGAAAACGTCGCCAACGCGCGGGCCGCTGCGTCATCATCGGCGGGTCCGTGCGATGAATAAGGTGGCGGTGAATATCTCACGACCCTTCCCTGGAGGAGGCCCGATGACCGCATCCCAGCCCGGCGCGGTGAGGCCGGTCCCCGAGCGCCTGCACACGGTCACCCCGCGGCTGGTGGTGGCCGACGGCGGGGCCGCGATCGCCTTCTACACCCGGGCGTTCGGCGCCACGGAGGTAGGTGAGCGGTTCACCGGACCGGGCGGCGAGCTAATCCACGCCGAGATCCGGATCGGGGACTCGGTGGTGATGATCACCGAGGACGACGTGGACGGGCCGGTCAGATCCCCACAGCGACTGGGCGGGATGGTCACCTGCGTGATGGCGCTGTATTGGGAGGACGTGGATGCGGCGTGGCAGCGCGCGGTGGCCGCCGGGGCGGAGGTGATCTACCCGCTGGAGGATCAGTTCTACGGGGAGCGCGGCGGCCGACTGCGTGACCCCTTTGGCCAGCAGTGGATGATGAGCCAGCACATCGAGGACGTCCCGGCCGAGGAGATGGCCCGACGGGCCGCGGCCTTGTTCAGCCAGTAACGGCACAGCTCATCATCGGTGATCCAGCGTGCCCCGGGGAGCGGGCGCCGCGCCAGGTAGGTAAGCCCGGCTGAGGCTAGCGGACGATGCGCAGCGCGAGCTTGCGGTGGCCGTCGTTCTGCTTGACCAGTGCGAACCACAGCGGCAGCAGGGCGTCGACGGTCGCCGTGGCGGTGGCGTCGCCGACGAAGGCCGGCTCGAGCCCGACGGCGCTGATGAGTTCCTCGGCCGGCGCCCGCGCCTCGGGATCGGCGGCGAAGAACAGGTTCGCGCCGGGCACCGGGTCGGCGAAGTTTTCCCAGCCCAGCGAGTTGAACGCGCGCACATACCGCGCCGACGGCGCGGCGGCCGCGATCAGCGCCCGGCTGTCGAACTCCGGCGCGCCCATCCGGTTCACCGCGTCGATCACCACCTTGCCCGCCAGCGCCACGCCCTGCTCGTTCACGACGTCCGGCACGGCTTGGCCGGGGACGGCCAGCAGTACCACGTCGGCGTCTTTCAGTGCATCGCCGATGCTTCGCACCGGCGCCCCGCCCGGGCCCTGACCGGACTCGTCCCGGGCGCCGTAGACCACGTCGTGCCCGGCCGCGCACCACTTGCTCCCGAGCGTTCCGCCGATATTGCCTCTGCCGAGCACCGCAATCCTCATGCCCGGCAGCAACCAGCGTGACGCCGGTCTCATTCCCATGCCATGCCAAGGGCGAGCGTGGAGGCATAATCCGGCCAGGCATGGATACGAGACCCGGTATGGACGGTCAGGGCGAGAATCCCCAACCATCGCGGTCCGAACCCGTCGTAGCGGAGCTGGCCCCGCTGGACGAGCTCGAAACCGACGAGGTCCCCGATTCGATGGTCTCGGACTTCTCCTCACTGACCACGCCGTACTGCTGGGTCATCACCGAAGATGCGGGCGCAGGCTATGACGGGGCCGAGCCGTCCTCAGTTGGCAAGTCCGGGCCCGGCCAGGCAGTCGCCGAGGACGTCACTGAGGCCCTGACCGCAGGGCGGTTCTTCAGGCTGGTCGACGGAATGGGCCGCGAACTGGCCATCGGGCGGCTGTACGACCCGAGCGGCCAGAACGAGCTCGCGCCGCTGGACGGTTTCGGGCGGCAGAACCTGGGCGCGCTGAACATCGAATTCCGCGCCGGAGGCGACTGGCAGGCTGCTTGACCGGCCCGCTGTGCATGTTGCCGTGACTTCCGGCCGCGTTCAGCCGACCCGGTTGGGCCGCCCTCATGCTCAACGGCAGCTGTCGGCCACTCGATGGGAGCAGCAATCTGCTAGCAAGCCGGCCTGGTGCTGAACGGGCTACGGCCTGGAGCGCGGGTACCGGACTCTTACGTGGGTGTTCTGCGCGGCGGATGCCGACGCATGGCATGCCGCCGAGCGGCGGCATGCTAGAAAGCGAACATGGTACAGCCAGTGGTTCCAGACTCCGCTGGCTGGCAGCGCCGCTGGACCATCGAGGCAGGAAGCGTGACGCTCCAGCCGGTCACTCGCCGCGTCGCCCGGGCCGTGCTCGATGGCGGGCCGATCACGCGCGAGTTTGAGGAAGGATCCTTGCACGACAGGATCCCGCAAGCCATGGGCTTTGCCATCCGCGACATCGACTCCGGAGCGGCCGCCGTGCTGCCGACCGTCTGGCTGGTCGTCCGCCGAGCTGATGGGCGGATTGTAGGTGATCTGGGGACCCATGGCCCACCCGACGGTGAGGGCTGCGTCGAGATCGGCTACAGCCTCGCCCCGTCCGTGCGGGGCCAGGGCATCGGCACCGCCGCCGTGGCCGCACTGGTCAGGCGTCTAACGGCGGTGCCGCAGATCCGCCGGCTTACCGCGGTCACCGGTGCCCACAACGCCGCGTCCCGGCGGCTGCTCGAACGCCTGGGATTCCAGCTCACGGGTCCGGTTCCGGGCACAGACGAGGTGTGCTACACGCTGAGCCTCAGCTAGCTGGTCACGTCATCCTCCGCGCCGGAATCGAGGCGCCGGCCACGGCAGGCTGCGCTCACGTGGTGAACCCGAGTTTGCGCACCCTGGCCAGGTTGCCCCCTGCCCGAGCGCGCTACCAGCTTCCCGCCGCTCACCCGAAAGATGTAGATCTCATCGATGGCGGTTCCGAGCTGACAGTTCTGCGCGTGCCTGGCTGGCCGATCGCAGGATGCGCGGCGCGTCGTTGGCCTCAGCGATCGCGCTAGCCTCGTCAAGCAGCGCCATTGCGTCGTCACGACGCCCCTGGCCTGCAGCGATGTAGGCGAGCCCGATCAGGTTGGCGGCCACCCCGGGCAAGAGGCCGATATCGCGGCGCAGCCTGGTGGACTCCTCCAGCCGCTGCCTGGCTAGCTCCAGGCTTCCAGCGGCGTGTGCCTGGATGCCCAGGTGCCGCAGCGCCTCCGACATCGTGGCCTTGTCGTCTGCCTGCGAGGCGAGTTCCAGCGAGCGCTCCAGAGCGGGAGCCGCAGTGGCATTGTCGCGCCGGGCAATCTGGTGGAAACAGCCGACCCAGAACAGGGCCTCGGCCTCCCCGCGCGTATCACCAAGTGCCCGGTACAGCTGTGCCGCCCGCTCGAACAAAACCAGTTCCACCGGATCGCCCTCGGCCTGATCCGGGTCTTCGTCGCGACGCAGGAGAAATCGCGTATGCATGATCTGACCGCGTGCCACGTCGAGATCGGCTTCCGCCGCGTCAAGCTCCAAGTCAGCGTCCGCCAGCGGACCCGGATCACCGGCGAAAACAGCCCGTTCATACAGCAGCCTGGCTCGCCTGACTCGCTCGTCCATGCCGCCGACCGCCTCCCTTTCCGGAAATCCAAGCCATTCCAGCACGACCCCTGCAAGCGTCCGGCCGGGCGCAAGGACACAGATCAGGGTAGTCAGGTCAGGCGGCGGGCAGGACCCTTAAGGAAGCACACCCGGTCGCTGCCCGGGCCGTCACAGCCGAAGGAGACCGGGATGGCTTGGCACCCGACGGCGACGGCCCGTCTTGCAGCGTCCTGGCCGAGCTTGCCGCGGCACGCGGGGCACGGCGGCGGTTAGGACAGGCCGTGCTGCCGGCACCATTGTTGAACGCTTCCGGCTTGGCTTTCGGCTGTGCTGCCAGTGGGGGTCTGCGGTGATCGCGTCCGCCACGGAGCGCTGGACGGCGAGCGCGTTGCTGAGCCCGGTGATCTGGAAGATGCGCAGGATGCGCGGAGTGCTGATCACCAGTGCGAGCGATCCGCCGGCCTCGCGGAGCCGTTTGAGACCGCCGACGAGGGCTCCCAGGCCCGTCGAGTCGAGGAAGTCCACCCGGCCCAGGTCGGCGATGAGATGCACGGCGCCCTTGGCCGAAAGCTCCCGGATCTGGTCGCGTAGCATCGGCGCGGTATAGACGTCGACCTCGCCGGTCACCTGGATGACGGCGCAGTCGCCGACCGGCCCGACCGTGTCCAGACGGAACTCGGGCATATCCGCTCCCATCGGCCGTGTGTCATGTCAGGAATTGACATAGAAAGCTATGCGGTTACATTAGTGCCAGCGGCGAGAAGTTGTCAATCACGAACCAACCTTGTCATTGCCTGGACTGACACCGAGGGACTACGATGCGGGTTGAACAAGCCATAGGCAGGCAAATCGCGCGCCTGCGAGCACAGCGGCAGCTGTCGCTGGCCGACCTGGGCGAAGCCCTCGGCCGCTATCTGGGCAAGCCCTGGAGCAGGCAGGCCGTTCATCAGGCTGAACGTGGCCTGCGTTCCTTCACCGCCGCGGAACTCACCGCCTTGGCTCTGGCTCTGGACACCTCCGTCCAGGCCCTGTTCCGCGCCGAAGGCGAGCAGATCGAGCTGCCCGGCGGGGCCATCTCCCCTGAGGACTACCGCGGCACCTTGTTGAACAGGCAGAACGACACTCCTCTGGACGGACTCGAGGAACTGATCGTCGCACTGCACGACATCGGCGAGGTCCTCCAGCGTCCCGCCCTGACCCGCCTGGCACGAATCGCCCGGGCGGCTGACTAGACCACCGGGCCTCGGGCCGAACCCGTACCCGAAGGGCCGCATCATGCCTCCAGGGACTGCGGGGCAGTATGGTGCGCATGGCAACCGAACTGGTACTGCTGGGCACGGCCGGTGCGCCGCTGCCGGTGC
Organism: uncultured Actinomycetota bacterium; assembly: GCA_963808615.1. GTDB lineage: Bacteria > Actinomycetota > Actinomycetes > Streptosporangiales > Streptosporangiaceae > Palsa-504. The sequence goes on along the minus strand of CAWEGV010000011.1, from coordinate 274,374 downwards.
CCGGCCGGGCCGGGATCTCGTCCGCGCTGGTCGTGAACGGCCGGGTTTTCGTGATCGATTGTGGCCGCGGCACGCCATCCGGCTTCGCCGAAGCAGGTCTCGACTTCGCCCGGCTGGAGGGCGTGTTCCTCAGCCACTTGCACGCCGACCACACCGGTGACCTGGCTGGCCTGCTGCTGTATCCGTGGGGGGTCCGGGTGCGCCCCGACGGGCCGGTGCCTCCGGTGCACGTCTACGGGCCGGGCCGGCCGGCGCAGGTACCGACCGGTGACGCTGATTTTCACCGGCAGACCACGATCCACCCGGAACTGCCGTGCCCGGGCAACACCGACCTGGTCGGTCACATCCTGGCCGGCTACGCCTACCACCTGAACGTGATGCCGCTGGACGCGGCCATGCCGGACCCGGGCCAGCTGGTCCGCGCCACCGACATCGCCATCCCGGCCCGGGCGCCTGACCAGCCTCAGGTACCGACCCTGGTCCTCGACGACCGGGGCGTCCGGGTCGGCGCGGTCGCGGTGACACACGGCCACGCGGTCCCGGCGTTCGCCTACCGGTTCGACACCGCGGACGGCTCGGTGGTGTTCTCCGGCGACACCACGGTGAACGACGACCTGATCGCGCTGGCCCGGGGGGCCGACATCCTGGTGCACCACGTGGCCGATCTCGGCTATCTGGAGCGGCACGGCTGGGCCGGTGCCGCGCTGGACCGGATGGCCGGGCTGCACACTGATGTCACCGAGGTGGGCCGGGTGGCCGAGCGGGCCGGGGTCGGCGAGCTCATCCTCAGCCACTACCTGCCCGCCGAACGCGGCGCGGTCAGCGAAGAGGACTGGGTCAAGCGGGCCGGGCTAGGGTTCAGCGGCCGCACCACCGCGGGCCAGGACGGGCTGCGCCGGACTCTGCCGGGCACGGCGGGACGATGATGGCGGCCGCTGGTAGGCGTCGGCTAACACGCCTCGTCCGATCGACGAACTACGCCGGGGGAATCCAGGGCGCGTGCTCGGCGGGGTGTCGACCGGGCGGCCGACGGAGGAGATGATGAGGCGAGGAGATGCGGATGCGGGTACTGATGATCGCGCCACCGGGCGCGGGCAAGGGGACTCAGGGCGCACTGATCGGCGCGCACTTCGGCATCCCCCACATCGCGACCGGTGAGCTGCTGCGCGATCACGTGGCGCGGCGGACCGCGCTGGGCCTGGCCGTGCAGGAGTATCTCGACCGCGGCGAGCTCGTGCCCGACCAGGTCGTCTTGGACATGGTGCGGGAGGCACTGATTTCCGCCAAGGCCGCGGGAGGCGGGTATGTCCTGGACGGGATCCCGCGGAATATGCAGCAAGCCCGCGCGGCCTACCTCATCGGCCGCGAACTCGGCATGACCGCGGACGTCGCGCTGCACCTGGACGCCCACGATGCCGAAGTCACCCGCCGTCTGCTGGCACGAGCCGCCCTCGAGCACCGCTCCGACGACACCGCGGAGGTCATCGCCCAGCGCCTGGTTCTCTACCATCAAGTGACCGCCCCGATCATCTGCTGGTACCGCGACCGCGGAATCTTGGTATCTGTCGACGCGATGCGTCCGGCGCAGCAGGTCGGCCGTGACATCCTCACCGCCCTGGAAGAGATGCGGCCGCTCCTGGACCACCGGCCCGAGCCGGGACGGCACCCCGTTGACCTGACCACCTTGGGGGAGGCGTTCGGCGCGACCGAACCCGACCGCGCTTCTGGCTGAGGTGAGGGTGACCGCCCGCGGTCACGCTCCATGAGAGCGATAATGTCACTGCGCGCCTGAGGTGCCGTCTGTCACCAGGGGACCGTGGTCCCGTCCCAGGAGAAGAACTCCCCGGTGGGCCCGTCGTCGGGCAGCAGCGCCAGCCGGACCGCGGCTGCTGCGGCCTCGGCCGGGTCGCCTTCGCTGGCCGCGGCAGTGGCGTTGAGGTCGGTCCGGCGCAGTCCAGGTGCCAGCGCGTTGACCTTGATGGCGTCGCCGGCCAGGGTGCGGGCGTAGAACACCGTGACCGCGTTCAGCGCCGTCTTGGACGAGCGATAGGCGGCGTACCGGCCAGACCAGTGCCGAGACTGCGGGTCGGTGGCCCAGGTCAGCGACCCGGTGCCGCTGGAGACGTTCACGATCCGGGGCCGCGCGGACCGCCGCAGCGCGGGCAGGAAGGCATTGGTCACCGCGACGACCCCGAACACGTTCGTCTCGTAGATCCGGCGGAAGGTGCCGGCATCCTCCTGGTCCGGGGTCTTGTCGTCGCCAGAGATGCCAGCGTTGTTGACCAGGATGTCCAGGGTGCCGATCTGGCGCGCGGCCTCGGCGATGCTCGCGCCGTCGGTCACGTCCAGGACGAGCAGCCTGGCGTGGCCGCCTATCTCCTGCACAGCGCGCTTTCCTCGCCCGGCATCCCGCGAACCGACGTAGACGATAAGGCCTGCGCCCGCGAGCTGGCGGGCAATCTCCTTGCCGATTCCCTTGTTAGCCCCGGTGACCAGGGCGACCAGGTCGTCCATGGCGTCGAAGCTACCTGACCGGCCTCCCCCGGCAGCAGGCTCCGGCCGCATTCCGACCGGGCGCTCGTGCAGTCGACGGCCCTGCGCAGCTGACGGTCTCGGCCCGGGCGGAGGCCGACACGAATGTGGCACGACGGTGGACATCCGGGCAAGGGCAATAGCCTTGGCCTCTTCCAAGTCGCGGTGCCGACTTAAGAAGATCGCTCTCCGCGCCCATTGTGTGGTCGGGTCGGCCGTCGCAGTTCCTTGCGGATCTGCTCAATTCCGATTCGGCCTGTGGGCCCTCGGGTTGCTGCCCCTGCTGCTGGCGGCGGCCAGCCTGGTCGCCCGGTACCGTCGCTCAGCCGGCGAGGAGCGGCTGCAGCTCAAATGGTTCGCCTACGCCGCGATCGTGACCCTGGCCGTGATCTTCCCGCTGGCCCCGGTGGCAGCCTACGATAACCTGGGACAGCTGGCCTTCGATGTGGCAGTGGTGGCCGGGGTCGGGCTAGCCCTCCCGCTGCCATCGGCATCACCATCTTGAAGTACAGGCTATATGCCATCGATCGCATCATCAGCCGGGTGATCTCCTACGCCATCATCACGGCCGTGCTCGCCGGGGTGTTCGCCGGGCTGGTGCTCCTGGCCACCGGCGTCCTCCCGGTCAAGACACCCGTGGCAGTAGCAGCGGCGACGCTGGCCGCGGCGGCGCCGTTCAATCCGCTGCGCAAGCAAGTCCAGCGCCGGGTCGACCGGCGGTTCAACCGCGCCCATTACAACGCCGAAGCGGTCGTGGCCGCATTCACCGCCAGGCTGCGGCAGACCGTCGACCTCGATACCGTGCAAGGCGACCTGCTCGATACCGTCCACCACGCGTTCAAGCCCGCTCACGCCTCGGTGTGGCTCGCTGCGCACGACAGCGCTGAGCCGCACTGACACGGCCACAATCCAGCCCGGATAGCCGAAACAACTGGGACTAAGCGCCTCGCTAACGTGTCCACGACCCACTGCTAGGAGGCAGACCCGTGACCCGGCTGGACGTCGCCCGGCGTAGCCTGACTTGCCGCCGAGCCGCAGTGGCAATGGCTGGATGTGGCCTGGCCCGGTCTTGTGCCTGCTGCTAGCATTGCTAGCAGCAGAAGGAGGGAATGGTCGCGCTGTCAGCAATGAGCATCCGCAATCTTGATGACCGGGTGAAGGAACGGCTCCGCGTCCGGGCTGCGCGCCACGGCAGGTCGATGGAGGCCGAGGTCCGTGCCATCCTCGCCGACGCGGTCGCAGAGCCCGACGAGGCCCCGGGCCTGTTCCAGGCACTCATGGATCGCTTCGGCGAACTAGGCGGTGTCGAACTCGAGCTTCCGCCGCGCGCGACCCCGGCCCGGGCGGCACAATTCGGCTCGTGATCGTCCTCGACACCAATGTCGTATCGGAGCTGATGCGGACCTCGCCCTCCCCGCAGGTCCGGGAGTGGGTCACCGCGCGCGTGCCAGGCGAGCTGTGCACCACGGCGATAACCGTCGCCGAGATCCGCTACGGCCTTGAGCGGCTTGCCAACGGGCGCCGCAAGCAAGGCCTGCTGGCCGCGGCCACCGAGCTGTTCGCTGCGTTCAGCGAATACATCCAGCCCTTCGATGCAGAGGCCGCGATCTGGTACGCCACGATCGTGGCCCGCCGCGATCGCCTCGGCCTGCCCATCGACGGGTTCGACGCCCAGATAGCGGCCATCTGCCGGACACGCGGCGCGGCACTGGCCACCCGCAACGCCAAGGACTTCCGGGAAACCGGGATCGACGTAATCGACCCCTGGCAGCACAGCTGACCGTCGATCACAGGACGTCATCGACATCTCACGGCACCCGCGTGTAACCGTCGTTATGATGGGCTGGCCCACCAGCAGATGGCCGCTTCGGCCGTATCCCGGACTGGCCGTTATGGCGCTGGGTGACTAGGGCGCTTGGCCCAGGTCCTGGCATCCCTGGCCGTTCGGACTGGCCCCTGGCCTAAGCTGGCAGGAAGGGTCGGTAGTGGCCCCAGGTGACCGGGGCGGGCCGTGGCCGGGTGCCGGTGGTGTGGCCCGGTACGGGCGGCCAGTGGCGGGATGACCGGATGAGCGGACTTCAGCTCGCCGGGCCGGGCGAGATCAGGCCGCTTTCGTAGGCGTATATGACTGTCTGGACGCGGTCTCTGAGTCCGAGTTTCTGCAAGATCTTGGCCACGTGGGTTTTGGCTGTCGCTTCGCTGATCACCAGTTCGCGGCAGATCTCGGGGTTGGACAACCCGCGGATGAGCAGGTCTAGGACTTCGCGTTCTCGCGGCGTCAGTTCGCCGACCGCCCGGGGGGTGGGTGGCTGTGCCCGGGGTGGGATGCGGGTGAATTCCTCAATGACCGCGCGTGTGATGGCTGGCGCGAGCAGCGCGTCGCCGTTGGCGATGATCCGGACCGCGGCTGCGATCTCTTCTGGTGGTGCGTCCTTGAGCATGAAGCCGCTCGCGCCGGCCCGTAGCGCGTCGTAGACGTAATCATCGAGCCCGAACGTGGTCAAGATCAGCACCTTCGTGGCAGGCTGGGCCCCCACGATCCGCCTGGTGGCTTCGATGCCGTCCAGGACGGGCATCCGGACGTCCATGAGCACGATGTCTGGCCGCAGCTGCCGCGCGGCCCGGCAGGCGTCCTGCCCGTCGACGGCTTCGCCGAGCACGGTGATATCCGGCTCGCTCTCCAGGATCTTGCGCAACCCCACCCGGACAAGGGCTTGGTCGTCTGCGATCAGCACGGTAGTCATGGCGGCGGTCAGATCAGAGGCAATAGCAGCCGGACGGCGAATCCGCCGTCGCGACCGGCCGAGGCGTCGAACTTGCCCCGGTAGAGGGCGACCCGCTCGCGTATCCCGGCCAGGCCGTGCCCGCCGCCAGGGATGTCCGTCACGGCGCTGCCGCCGTCGTCGGTGATCTCGAGTTCGAGTGAGTCGTGTCCGTACCGTACATGCACCGCCGCCTGGGCCTGGCCGGCGTGCTTGAGCGCGTTGGTCAGGGCTTCCTGGACGATCCGGTAGGCCGATAGCTCGATGCCGACAGGCAGCTCGCGGCGCTCGCCGTCGACTCGGAACTCGACCGGCAAGCCGGCCTCGCGGACCTGTGTCATGAGCGTCGGAAGATCAGCCAGCTTCGGCTGCGGCGTCAACGGGTCGGATGAGTCGGTCCGCAGCATCCCCACCAGGCGCCTCATCTCGGTGAGCGCGTCGCGGCCGATCCGCTCGATGGTCTGCAGCACCTCACGGGTCGTGCCGTCGCCGGGGCCGAGCACCCGCCGTTCGGCCCCCGCCTGGATCACCATCATCGACACGCTGTGCGCCACCGCGTCGTGCAACTCCCTGGCGATCCTGGCCCGTTCCTCGACCACCGCCTCGCGGGCGGCGACGTCCCGCTCGCGCTCGGCTAGCCGGGCCCGGCTGTGGCGGTCGCCGACGATGCGCCGGACAAGCAGCATCACCACCACGCTTCCGCCGGCCAAGCCGGATGCCGCCGTGTTCAGGGTGGCCGGGTCCCGCCCCACCGGCAGCAGGTCGGTTAGCGCGACGAAGGCCGAGCCCGCTACGAACCGCCACGTCGATGACCAGACGGCCAGGCCGTACAGGGAGCAGAACCACGCGATGGTCCAGGCGCCCACCTGCAGGTTGTGCCAGGTGTAGAAGTCCCCCACGAGGATGCCCTGCGCGGCCATGCCCGCGATCGTCGGGTAACGCTGCCGGAACACGACCGTGGCGCACACGGCGGTGGCGAACACCGAGCCGAGAACCTTCTGGTGGACGGCGCCAGACCCGAGCCAGGTCTGCAGCAGCGAGGCAGCGGCCAGGACGCCAGCCACGAGCCAGGCTCAGCTGGGCGAGGCCAGGCTCGGCAAGATCGTCTTCCCCGGCGGCACGATCATCCTGACCCACCACGCCGGCCGGGGTACCGCCGAGGTTGACCCGAGGACCTGCCTGGACATGATCAGCCAGCCCGGCACCTACCGGATCACCGGCGGCACCGGAAGGTACGCCGGGATCAGCGGCGACGGCACATACCAGCTAAGCCTGATCTTCGTGGCCGGGCGCTCCCACGGGCAGTGCTCGTCGGCGAAGCCACCCGTGGCCCGGCAAGAACTGCTCCGCCTGTCCGGGCCAGTCCGGCTGTGACGCCAGTACCTGCAAATCCCCATGGCGAAAGCCATACAGCGGAGCGGCCCTGCGTGTCGGTAGTGCCGGTTTCGCTGCCCGCCAACGGGCTGCACCTCGACCGTATGGCTCCCCGTTGGGCCGGTGACGGACTACCAGCGCGGCGCAGGCCGGCTACGCGGGCCAGAGCATTTCGGATTTCAGGTGCGGCATTATCCTGTCCTTCGGTGAGGCGGCTTTTGCCGTGCGCTGCGGTCGCTCTGTCGTCAGGTGCCTGGCGACCGGGTGTAGGGAACCAGGTTATGGTTACGGCGTGGAGACGGTGGCGAGGTAGATCTGCGCGGTAGCCGATTTGGCGAGTCCCATCACCTGGTTCTGGTACACGGTGTTTCCGGTTACCGTGCTGCAGTTACCTGAGCACACCGGGCTGCCCTGGACGTCGATCGGATACCAAGTCGCCGGACCGAAGGAAGGCTGGTTGCCGATCGCCGGGACGAACGCCATGGATGAGGCCTGGGCCGAGCTGACGGCCACCAAGCTGAACCCGCCCGGTACCTTCGTGATCCCGTCGAAGTGCGTAACCGCCGCCGGGGCGTTGCCGTAGCTGTAGAACGTCGGCTTGCCGAAGGCCCCGGTCTGTTCGTTGTAGTCATCAGGAAGGCCCGCTGAGTTCCGAGCCCGGAGCCGTGCGCCGAGGAGCCGCCGGCCAGGGTGTAGTTCGGGCTACCGGGCCCGCCGTTCTGCCAGATGCCGTAAAGCGTGGTGATGCTCGAAGGGCTTTCGCCGAGGCGCAGTAGCGTCCACAAATGGGTGGACATGTTGTAGATGAAGGCATTGGCGGAGATCGCGCCGCCGGACACGGGGTTGAGGTCGTAGTTGCCTACCACTAGTACGGCAGCAGCCATTCGCTAGCTGACCAGGGCAATCCCGGCGTTGCGGCGGGTAGGGTGTGCTGGTGGTATCAGGGTGCGCGGGCCTTATGGTTGCGCCGTCAGGCGGGGTGGCGGGCAGGCGGTGGTGCACCGGACCGGGGTCCGAGGGCCGGGGACGGTGATGTAGCTGTGGTCACCGTCTTCGTTTCGCCGAGGACGTGTTATCGGTCGGAGGGTCAGCGGGCGTCCCCGGCTGTGCGGGGCGCCGAGCCCGCCAGCGGTGTGGTGTCAAGGTATCTGATCTCGTAGACGCGCTCGGTGAACTTCCAGCCGTCGCTGGTGCGCTGGTAGCGGTCGTGGTATACGGCGTAGTTCAGGTGCGAGCTGCCGTCGCGGAAGCGTATGAGCTCTTGGATGTATGCGCGGCCGGCGGCGGTGTCGCCGTCAAGCCGGATGATGCCCTGGTGGGTGGTTTGCACGAAGTAGTCCAAGAGAGCCTGCAGCCGCTCGATCCCGGCGCGGATCTCCTGCCGGCTGGCGAACTCGGCGGGGACGTGGGGCATCCGCACCGCGCCGTCGTATGCGAACAGCGACGCGAGGCGGTCCCAGTCGCGCATCATCAGCGCGTCGGCGTACTCGCCGCGCAGCGCCTCGATCTCGGCGCGGTCAGCGATGGCCTGAAGGTTGTTCATCGGTTTCCCTCCTCGTCTGTGTTGCGGCACGCGGAGATCTTCAGCGGGCCGTGCGGTACTGCATCTAGCAGGTGCGCTGCTGTGCTGCCGCGCCGCTCAGCGACTATGCGGCATCCCTGGCATCAGCGTGATGCGGGGCAGGCAGGTGGCTGCCGGCCAGCCGGTGCCCGTCAAGGGTGAGCACCCAGCGTAGCGGGCCGGTGCTCGGCACGGTTGCCCGGTTGGCCTGTCACCACAGCTCCCACGCGAGGGTCTGCTCGCGGTGGACGTGCCACAACGCCGCCGCGGGCCGCCGCACGACCCGCCCACGGTGACGCCGATCGTGGCCGGAGGCGTGTAGGTGGTGTGCTGGCTAGCTGTCATCGTGATCATCGTGTCCTGTTCATGTCGGCTTTCTCGCTGTTCTTGCTGCGGATGCAGCGGCTCAGGTCGGGTAGCCCGGGGCATCTCAGCCCCGGGCCCCCACAGATCCGTGCTTGACAGTCTCCCGTCACACGGCTCCTGTCATCCTGTCCACCAGGAATAGGGCACCCATGCCCAGTGGGCGAACAGCCGCGGGTACTGGGTGATGAGGCGTTCCCAGCAGGCCCGGGCTTTCTTCTTGGATGCCAGCCGCTTGTATTTCTTGCGGAGCCAGCGCATCAGGTAGGCGTTGATGCGCCGCAGGAGGGGCAGCAGCGCGGAGCGGTAGAACGCCCCGTAGTACTGCATCCAGCCCCGGACCACGGGATTGATCTCCCGGGGGAGGCTGCCCATGGTGTGCCAGGTGCGCAGGTGCAGCCGCCAGCGGCGGACCTCCGCACTCATCTTGGCCAGGGCGTCCTTGCTGACCGCGGGCAAGAACGAGGTGAACTTCTTCCCGTTCTTGCCGCGGGCCGCGCGGGCGCGGAAGGTGAACCCCAAGAACGTGAATGACGTGTGCTCATGCGGTAGCTATTCAGCCGGGGTAAGGTGAGTGGCCGGTCAGCCGACGAAGATGCAAAACGGGTGCCCGGCCGGGTCGGCGTAGACCCGCAGCGGCTCCTCCGGGTCATCTGAGCGGTCCTGGATCAGCCGGGCCCCGAGCGCGAGCGCCCGCTCATGCTGGACGTCGAGGTCAGCCGTGGTGGGCACCGTGGTATCCAGGTGCACCTGCTGCGGGACCGGGCCGTCCGGCCAGGTTGCCTCGGGAAGCTCCCCGACCTTCTGGAACGCCAGGGCCGCCTCGCCGGCCGGGCTCGTCAGCACTAGCCAGTCCTGCCCTCTCGGGTCTGGCTGGCCGGGTGCGGGCGGCTCATCGCCCGGGCGGTATCGCAGGCCGAATAGCTGCCGGTAGAACTCGGCCAGGCGCCGCGGGTCGGTGGTGTCCAGGACCGTCTGCCGGATGGCCGGGAACGCCTGTTCGTTGTCCATGCCGCCACAATAGGCGGGGTGCGGTCAATCGAGCTCCGCCCTTGACAGCTGATCCTCCATGGGGAATCAGTCCAACTGCAATCGTGATGTTGCAGCGCGTGTCGGCTGGATCTTCGTGAAAGATCGCCGATCATGGTGACTTATGCCGGAGACGCCGTCGCCTGACGCCGCGGGTGCGGAGTTGCGGTGGCTGCGTGCCCGGGTAGCTGAGCTTGAGGGGCGGCTGGCAGAGCGGGACGCTCAGCTGGAGGTGGCGGCGGCGCAGCTGGCGGCCAGGGATGCGCAGCTTGAGGCGGCGCAGGCGAAGCTGGCGGTGCTGGCGGAGCAGATGGAAGAATTGCGGCGCCGCGAGCGTAGCTGTTGCCCTTCTTCTGCCTGCCCTTGCCGTGCCGGGTGCCGGACTGGGCGGCGGACCGGCACAGCCCCAGCCAGGACACCAGGTGCTCCGGGGTAGGGAAGGCGGCCATGTTCAGGCCGATCTCGGCGATGATCACGATGGCCAGCCACACGCTGATGCCGGGGATCTCGGCCAGCCGGTGCGCGGCGGCCAGCACCGGCGAGTCCGGGGTGGTGCCGCGGCCGGGGCCGGTCTCCCCGCTCGCGTCCACCCCCCAGGACTCCTCCGCCTGGGCCAGCGCCGCGATCGCCTGGTCCTCCATCGCGGTGATCCGCTGGTCCAGGAACGCGACCTGGTCCAGCAGCATGCGGGCGATCACGCCATGGTGGGAGTCGAACATGCCATCCAGCGCCTCGGCGAGCTGGTCCCGCTTGCCGCGCAGCGACCCCTTGGCCAGGTCCGCGATCGTGCGCGGGTCGCGTTCCCCGGCGGCCAGCGCGGCCACCATGGCCACCGACGACTTGGCCTTCAGCCCGTCTGTCACCACGGAGGTAATCTTCACCATGGCGTCTTCCAGCAGCTTCTCCAGCCGCTGCAGGACCCGGGTCCGCTCCCGGACCAGGTCGGTCCGGGCCCGGGTGAAATCCCGCACCCGCCGGATCGCGGCCGGCGGCACGAAACTCGGCCGCAGCATGCCCCACTGGGTCAGCCGGGCCAGCCACATCGCATCCAGCCGGTCCGTCTTCGGCCGCCCCTTGAGGTTCTTGGCCTGCGACGCGGACACCAGCTGCACCGCCAGGCCGATGCCTTCCAGCACGTAATACCAGATACGCCAGTAATCCGACGTGCTCTCCAGCGTCACCATCTGCACCCGGCACCGGAGCAGCTCCCCGCCCAGCTCGGCGATCCGCGCCCGCGTCGCCGGCACGTCCTCCCAGATCCGGTTCACGAACCGGCCCGGACGCTGCGGGTCCGGGGTGCGCAGGCACACCACCCCGGACGCCTTGGCCACGTCCACCGCGGCCACCCGCTCATACACGACTTCGTGATCCTCATCCGGGATCACCTGCGGCTTGCGCACCGCGCCCTCCTATGCTGGAACCGATAAGAAGATCAGCGGGCTGCCCGGGGATCCGCGGTCAGTGCGTGAACGCGAAGTCTGACCAGCGTGCTCGAGGCAACAAGAAGCGACCCTCCGGGTCCGGACCCCAGCGCCTGGCTTTTGAACGGGCTCTTATCCCAAAGAAGCTCGGCGTCACGGGCAGCCCGCGCCATCATCTCGCAAACCGCAACGTGCGGCAGGCACAGCACCCCAGCCAGGACAAACCCAGCCGGCTACGGCGGTGCAGGCTGGCCCCCGGATTTTCTCGCGAATGCGACCATCCCCCGGGATAAGGATGGCTTTTAAGCCACGCCACGGCGCGGCCCCGGCAGGCCGGCACGTCGTTAAAAAACCAGGCCACAATCGGCCGGCAGGCGGGTCGAGAGCCAGCCCACCGGGACCTCTCAACGCTACGACCTGACTCACTGCCATCCCGGCCAGGCCCGCACCGTCTACCAGAAGTCTCAATCAGGCGGGTCGGCGCGCGGTTATTTGGGGCGTTGGCGGGCCCTCTCAGCAGTCCCGGTATGGCCTATCGGATGGTAGCCCGCTCTGTATATTTATACATCGCCACCTTTGGGGTAAATGTCCGCATCTGCCGCTCCCCGTGAGATTCATCGGAGGGCTGAGCGGTCAGTTGTCGTCGCCGGTTACGTGGCCGCGGCCACGGGGATGCATGCAGCGGCTGCCCGCACGGCCGTGCAGTCCGTAGGCTGGCGAGCATGATCCGAGGTGGAGCAGCTGCGGTGGCCGCGGCAGGCGGGCTGGCAGGCCTGGGTTACTACCTGGTGGTGAGCGGCAAGGCGACGATCGACACGGGCTGGGGACGCCGGGTCCGCCCGCTGGGCCCGTTCGGCGTCCAGATCGCGGCCCCGGCGCCGGTCGTGTTCGACGTGATCGCCGCGCCCTACCTGGGCCGCACCCCGCGCGCCATGGCCGGCAAGCTCCAGGTCCTGCAGCGCGGCACCGACATGGTCCTGGCCGAGCATTACACGCCGGTGCACCGGGGCAGGCTCACCGCGGCCACGCTGGAGACCGTCACCTTCGACCGGCCGCACACGATCGGCTTCCGGCTCGTCCGCGGCCCGGTGCCCTACCTCACCGAGGAATTCACGCTCGCCGAAGAAGCCGGCACGACCAGGCTCAGCTATTCCGGCGAGCTCGGCACCGACTTCGGCATCGCGGGCCAGTGGTGGGCCGACCGGGTAGCGGCCGCCTGGGAGGCGGCCGTCCGCTCCTCCTTCAAGACCATCCGGACCGAAGCAGAACGCCGCGCCAGACCCGGTACTGCCCATGCCTGACGTGCGCTTCTGCCGCCGTCATCAAGTGCGTGCGGGAGTCCGCCAGGTTCGCGGAGAGCAGGTGCTCGCCCCAGTGTCAGGGCATGATTACCTTCACCCGGCTGGCTCCCGCGTCCTCCGATCCGCCTGAGCCGTTCACCGACCGGCTGCGGCTGGCAGTGGCTGCCTACCTGGCCCGCTTCAAGGGCTCCTCCCGCGAGCACACCGAATCCGGCCTGCGCTGCTACCTGGCCTGGTGCGCCGAGCATGGCCTGGACCCTGGCCGCCCAGCGGCTGCACCTCGAGCTGTACATCCGGTCGATGCAGGAGATCCGCCGGTTCAAGCCCTCCACCGTGTCCCGGCGGTTCTCCGTCGCGGCGGGGTTCTACCGGACCTGTGTCATCGACGGAATCATGGAGCACTCGCCCGCCGAGCACGTCCGCCGCCCCGCAGTGCCCGCCGAGTCACCCACGCTGGGGTTCACCCACCTGCAGTTCGAGGCCTGCTCACCGCCGCCAGGGAATCGGCGAACCCGTGCGACTTCGCGCTGGTCGCCATGCTCGGGCTACCCGGCCTGCGGATCTTCGAAGCCACCGGCGCCGACATCGCCGACCTCGGCGAGGAGCACGGCCACCGGGTGCTGCGGGTGTGCGGCAAGGGCACCAAGGTCGTCCTGGTCCCGCTGCCGCCAGCGGTCGGCCGGGCCATCGGCCGGGCGGCCGGAGACCGCACGCGCGGGCCGGTCCTGCTCAACACCCGCGGCACCCGGATGGACCGGCACGCGGCCACCCGCCGCCTCCACCAGCTCGCCGAGGCTGCCAGTATCCAGGTGACCAGGGCGCACCCGCACATGCTCCGTCACATTCGTCACGACCATGCTCGACGCTGGCGTCGACCTCAGGGACGTCCAGATCGCCGCGCGCCACGCGGATCCGCGCACCACGATGCGGTATGACAGGGCCCGCCAGAACCTGGACCGCCATCCCAACTACATCCTCGCCGCCTACATGGCCTCCGGCACATGACCAAACCCGCGTCTCCCGGAGCGCCGACCCCGGGAGACGTCCGGCATTGCCGAAATGAGGGCATTGCCTGCGTGCGAACTTATGCACAGCTATGCATAACCTTGCATGATTCAGCCGGCATGCTTACGTCGGAGCGCAATTGCTGCGCGTCCTTTTCATAGGGATGCATAGAGCCAGATCGCCGAATATGTTGCTCATTTACGGGCGCGGTTGCAACGGTGCTTCCGCGTGCAGATCATTCCTTCTGGGGCCGTCCCAGCAAGCTGATGCGCGGCGCCAGGTCCTAGCGTACGGACCGCGCGATCTGGTCCAGCTTGTCGTAGTGCTGCTTCCAGGCGGCGGCGCCGGCCTCGGCGGGCATGTTGCTGACGCCCTCGCGCAGGCCGGCGGCGCCGTCGATCGATTCCCTGATGATGTCCGCGTGCCCGGCGTGCCGGGCGGTTTCCTGGATCGTGTGCACGAGCAGCGTGTGCAGGGTGGGATGCCTGCGCTCCTCGGGCCACCAGGGCACGGTGCCGTATGCGTCCAGCGGGAGTTCCCCGATCGTGGCATCGGAGTGCGCCTGCACCCGCCGGTAGAAATCCGTGACCTGCTCGCGTGACTCGGCCGCTGTCGCGTACATGTCACCGCTCAGCTCATCGTCGTCACCGTCATGCCAGTCCAGGTCGTCCGCGCCGGGAAACGGCCGGCCCATCACCGCGCCGAAGTACCCGCACTCCACCCCCGCGCAGTGCTTGACCAGGCCGAGCAGGTTCGTGCCGGTCGGCGTCACCGGCCGCCGGATGTCGTAGTCGGACAGTCCCTCCAGCTTCCACAGCAGCACTCCGCGTGCGTTCCGCAGATACCGGTGCAGCGTCTGCTTCTCATCGGCTCCGGTCATGGGGCGAGTCTTGCGCAGGCACAGGAGCTTGTACAGCGGGTTTCCGCGAGCGCGGTCCTGATCCGCGAGCGCGGCGAGCTCGTAAGGCAGAGACCGCATGCAATCCGCCGGGATCCGTAGGGCCATGCGCCGCGCAGGTCGCACGGCGCCAGGCATAGCAGCCGCGCCGACCACCCTGATCTGCACTGGGGAGACCACCTTCTCAGCCGGGCGATACCGGCGGCTGTTAGCGGCCCATTTATCTGCACATAGGACCATGATCAACGGCAGCGCTCTTTGCGCAGCTCTGGCTGTCAGGAGCGTGACTGACTCCGGTGGGCCTGACTGTAGCCAAACCGTTCAGATCGACTCGGCGCGCAGGGTCGCCAGCACCGCAAGGACAAACGCCGCCATCAAGGCGACGATCTCCGTCCAGCCGGTCCCCAGCACCCGGCCACGCTACCCAACCAGATCGCTAGGGTTTCGGCTGAGGGGTCAGCAGCACGCGCCCGGCTGGGAAGTACAGGCGCACGACTTTCCGGCCCACGCTCGCCGCCCCTCGATCACCGCCCACCCGGCGATGCCCAGCGCCACCAGGCCATCAAGCCACCAGGCACCAAACAGGGTGTTGGCCAACAACCCGGCGAACACCGCGATGGCCAGGTAGGCGCACAGCAGGTTCTGGGTGCCTTCCCCAGCGGTAGCCGCCGAGCCGAGGCGAGTGCCGATGCGCCGTTTGGCGACCCCAAGCCCGGGTTCGAGAATGGCAGTTCCGGCAGTCAGCACGAGCCCGACGATGCTGGTCTCGGGGTGATCGGCGTGGATCAGTCCCCAAAGGGCTTCGGCGGCGATGTAGGGGGCCAGGAGGTAGAAGCTCACCGCGACGAGCTGCTGGGCACGGCGTTCGGCGGTGGCGCCCATCAGACGGGTTCCGGTGAACCGCCAGATCACAATGATGCTGGCCATGGCCTCGATGCCGCTGTCCAGGCCGAAACCCAGCAAGGCCACCGATCCGGCCGCCATGGCGGCGGCGATGGCGACCCCGGCCTCCACACCGAGCCAGCCGAGGGTGAGCCAGGACATCATCCGGGCCAGCCGGGCCAGGCGCAGCCACTCCGGTGAGCCCGCTACCGCTGATACCACCACGCCACTAAATAGCGGCTGTACGGGAGCGCTGCGGCACGAGCGGAATCATGGCGTCTCGATGTGCTCCAGGACGGTGTAGTACTCCCACGCCACCCCATCGGGGTCGTGCACCCACACCTTGTCCTGGCGGGCGTAGCAGCACTCGGTTCCCGGCCGGGAGTCCGGAGCCAGGCCCGCCGTGGCCAGCCGTTCATGCGCCTTGGTGACCTCGCCGGTCGAGTCCACCTCCACGCCGAGGTGATTGATCGTGCCGCCCGCCCCATTACCCGGTGAGTTCAGCACCAGCTTGAGCGGCGGGTCATCGACGGCGAAGTTGGCATACCCGGGCCGCTGCTTGGCCGGTGCCGTCCCGAACAGCCGGGAGTAAAACGCCACCGCGGCGTCGAAATCGGAGACATTGATCGACAACTGAACCCGAGACATCGGGTCACCTCCAATGAACTAGCTGGCGTGCTGGGTGCCGTCCTTCAGATCCTCGATCTCCGCAGCTACCGCCGCCATGCGCTGCTCAAGATCGCGCTGGTAGTCCTCCAGCCAGCGCAGCCGTTCCTCCCGGTCGGCAAGCTCGCCACGCCAAAGCGCGGGCCGCCGCATCCGCACATGCACCCGTTCACCTCGATCACTTCCCCTTGCTCTAACAACCCAGTTCATTGCAGCTACCGGGCAGGTCCAGCGCCGCCAGGATGCGCAGGCCATCAGCCAGGCGCAGGTCAGCCAGCTCGTACCGGATCCGGCGGCCCTCCGCAGTCGCGGTCACCAGCCCGCACTCACGCAAGCAGGCCAGATGGTTGGACAGGTTCGCCCGCGTGGTCCCAAACTCCTCGGCCATCTCAGCCGGATACGCTGGGCCGTCGATCAGCTGTACCAGCACCCGGCGCCGGGTCGGATCAGCCAGGGCCAGTCCGATCCGCGAGAGCGTCCCCATGTCCAGCGCAGTCGATACACTCACAACTGAACTATACATCTTCTGCTGAACTCGGTAAACTACGGCAGGTGCCAGATCGGGCCGACGGTCTACGGAACCGTGAACGCCGCAACGCCGAACATCCAGCCGATATCCGCGCAGAGGCGGGTACGCGCGCACTAAGCCACGTCGGCAGTCACGCTATGTGATCAGGTTGCTGCGATCCTCGCAGAGCTGTGCCGAATCGTCCACAGATAATTCCGCCGCTGGATGTTCAAATAGCGAGGGCGGTAACACGGCGCCAGGTAAGGCGGATCCGGCGCGCGGAGGGCCGTGGAGTCCTAGACGCTCGGTGATCTGCAGGCTGGGCCGGGGGGACACTGAGGAGATGAGCCGCGAACGGGCGGAGGCTTACCTGCGGCTGCTGGCCGAGGAAGAGCTGCGCCGTCCCGCATGGGCGCGCCGGATCCGGTGGGGCGCGGAGCTGCTGATAGCCATGGGTGCGCTCGATGACGAGGTGGCCGACCGGATCGTGGCGGACTTCGACCTGGCCCTGCTCGCCCGGCAGGCGTTCCCGACACCGGCCGGCCGGGCCGCGAGGTTGCAGCGGTGGCCAGCCGGCGTGCGGTTCTGGCCGGCCGTGCCGGTAAGCTCCGGGTCGCCGGCGGCCGGCCCGGTGCCGGGCCGGGTGGTCCGGCTGGGGCAGGTGATCCCCTTGCGCGCAGAGCCCGGCGGCGAGGTGTACCTGCTGTCGTACGCGCAGACCGAGCCCGGCCATCAGCTGAGCCTGTACGTGCGGCCCACCCGCCAGGCGGTCGACCCGGTGGGATCCGAGGCGGGGATCCTGGAGCAGTTCACCGCCACCGACGACCGGGGGACCCGCTACCAGATGATGGTCTCCAACCTGGGCGGCGGCACCGACGGGTGGACCCTCCTGCTCGAGCCCAGCCCGCCGCATGACCCGCAGTGGCTGGACCTGATCACCGCCCCCGGCCAGCCCGCCATCCGGGTCGGCCTGGACCCGCCAGCCCGGCCGCCGCACGACGCCACGGTGACGGCCGGCCCGGTGACGGCCAGTCCCGGCGACCACGTGCTGCACGCCGTCGCGGCCCGGCTGCTCGGCGGGGATGACCCCAGCGGCTACCCGCTGCGCCAGAGCGCGCCACGGCCCGGTAGGCCGCTGGCCCCCGGCGCCGAGGGGTGGCGCGACGTCATCGCGGCCCTGCAGGCAGCCGGCGCGCTGTCCCCGCTCAGCCCGGTGCCCGGGCAGTTCGCCGCGCTGTGCGCGCGCCTGCACCTCACCGGCCACGGCATCACCGCCCCGCCCGCCCGTGACCTGCCCGGACCGTGGCTGGGCATGCTGGCGCACGACCGCCGCGGGCAGGCCCGGACGGCCCCGGCGGCCGACGGCGGGGCCGCCGCGGCCGCCGCGCTTCCCGACCTCGGCGGGATCACGCTCGCGATCCTGGGCCTGCATAGCTGCCTGGGCCGCACAGTCGTGCACATGCACGCCAGCGGCCCGATGAACCAGGTGAGCTACTCGCCAGCCGAACTGTATTACTGGCCGGTGACCTGGATCCGCGACAGCGGCAGGCGCTGGCACGCCACGCGCACCCTCGGCCGGGGCGGGAGCGCCGGCGGGACCGCGCTGCGCGTGGAGGTGGTGCCGCCGCTCAGCCGCGCCACGACCGGAATCGAGGTCATCGCCACCGGGCGATCGGCGCAGGTCACTGCCAGGCTGCCGCTGCGCTGGGAGTAAGGCCCAGGCTGGACAACCATGGTTCCCTGCCCTTGCCCGACAGCTGCCATGCGGACACGGCCCGCTCCGGCCGGAGACACTTTCCTGTGCCCAACTGCTTCCCGGCAGCTGACCTGCCGGCACAGAACGCCTGGTTCTGGACGACCTGCGCAGCGCCTGTCTTGCTGGCTAAGGCCACGCAGATCGGCGGGTCGGCGCGCGGTTATCGGTGAACTGGCGGGCCTCTCAGCAGTCCCGGCATGGCCTATCGGATGGCCGCCTGTTCTGTATATTTATACATCGTCACCTTTGGGGTAAATGTCCGCATCTGCCGCGAGGAGAGCACCAAGTGTGAGTTGCAGCGCCCGCGACTGGGTTACTCGTTCGCCAGGTCTTCCCACGTCATGCCGCTGCGCACGCTCCTTGGCTGCTCGGCCACGATGTCCGAACCGGGTCGCGCGTGGTTATCACGGGTCTTGACCAAAATCCAGCGGCGCTCGCCGGTGCGGGTCAAGGCGAATCCTCCAGCGAGCTTGCTGCCGTGCAGAAGGAGGGACAGATGGCCAGGCTCATCACGGATGACCTCAGCGTCGCCTTCATCCCAGATGATCACCGCGCCGGTACCGCGTGCCTGCCCGGCCCGGACCCCCTCATAGTCACCAGCGGCCAGGGAGTGGTCCTCGACCGGTACGGCAAGCCGCCGGACACGAGGATCGAGCGACGGCCCCTTGGGAACCGCCCACGACCGCAGGACCTCGCCGACCCGGATCCGGAGATCGAAATGCAGCGTCGTCGCGTCGTGGAGCTGCACCACGAACCGGGACACCGGCACGGCGCGACTTTACAGCCGGGCCGCTCACAGCGCGCACGCTGAGCCTGGCAGGCGCTGTCGCGCGGATCACCCCCGCTGCCGACTGCTCAGCAGTCAGCCACACGACGAAGCCGCGGAGCGAAGAGCCTCCGTATCCAGCGGCGCATGGCTGGTTTAGTCACTGCCGTGCGGTCCGATCCTTCGCGCAGGTACGAAGATGCATCCTCATCTGCCGCTCTTCGGGCGCTGCGTAGTGCCGTAACCTGCGACGTTTGCCTGCTCCACGGCTCACTCGGCAGGTATTGCGAACTGTGCGGCGTCATTGCCGCCCCCAGCCCGGCCCGACGCAGCGGTTTGCCCGAGCGGGACCACCGCATACCCTGCGCGATCGCGGCCCGGCCTGAGCTAGGCGTGCGCCAGGACTTCGGCCACCCCGATGCTGTCCCGGTCGAGCGTCACGCCCCCCTCGTCCGGCGCGGTCTTCAAGAAGTCCGCGAAGCTCTGGGCAGCCGCCTGGGAATCGAACACGACCACGGCGAGGCCCTGATCCGCCGAGCGCGCCATCCAGTAGCCAGCGACAAAGCCCGGCAGGCCGGAAACTTGCGGCACGACCTGATCCAGACCTGCGGCGGCTGCGGCCGGGTCGGTGATGGTCACCGTGTGGGGAACTGCGTACATGATGCCCTCCCTCATCTTGAACGCACACGAACGCGCCGTGTGGTCACTGTAGCCGGGTAGCCGGTGATGACGCTACCGTCCAGAGGGGCGCCCGGCGCAGTGGTGCCCGAACGGCTGCGGCGGGTCGACCTCCAGGCGGGGCTGAGCGCAGCCGGGTTCGAGGAGGTCGAAGTCCGCGACCGTCCCGGCTGGCGGGCGCGCGAGCGCGCCATGTGGGAGGACGCCGCAGCGCTCGACCCCGGCAGCGACGCGGCGCTGCGCTCCTTCCACGACGAGGGCGTCCGCGTCCTGGAAACCTTTAACCTGGTCCGCCGCGTCATAGCCACCGCGACCGCACCATAACTATGCACATCTGCCGATGAGCGGGCGCGGGCTAGCCGTCGTCTCGGCAAAGGCAGAAGGGGTGACCGGCTGGGTCGAGAAGCACTCGGACGTTCTCCTGCGGTTGGTGCGCAGCCACCGTTGCTCCGAGGGCAACGGCCTCGGCGACCGCGGAGTCGAGGTCGCCGATCTGGAAGTCGAGGTGCATCATCGGACGCTGCTCCCCATCGACTGGCGGCCATACGGGGGCTTGGTAGCTGGTCGCCTGCTGGAACACGATGAAGATGGATCCCGGGGGCGCGGCGAGGATGGCCGTACCTGGTTCCTCGTGCCCGATGGGCCAGCCGAGCAGCCCGGAGTAGAACCTCGCCAGTGC
The DNA here is from genome assembly GCA_963808615.1 of uncultured Actinomycetota bacterium. GTDB lineage: Bacteria > Actinomycetota > Actinomycetes > Streptosporangiales > Streptosporangiaceae > Palsa-504. The sequence goes on along the minus strand of CAWEGV010000011.1, from coordinate 254,193 downwards.
GCCGGGGTCCGGCGCCTCGATGGCGGTTCCCCACCACATGCCCTGCTTGCGAGATTGCACCTTGCACCTCATTCGAGAAGGATCAGCCTGGTCAAGGGACGCTCGCTCGTGCCGCGTCATGATCAGCATGCTAGGTCAGGTTCCGGACGTGCTCCTTCCGGATTTGCTGGCAGGTGCGGCGAAAACCCGATGCGAGCCCGACGAGCAGTCCGGGCATCACTGCGGACTGGCTCGGCGGCAAGCGCGGCATCTGCCACAGGTAGCCAAGTCGAGAAAGCTTCCGGTCATGCCGCTGACCGGGCATGCCGGGACCTCAGCGTCTTGTCTTCGGTTGCGCTGACACGCGGCGGGACGCGGTTCTGGGTTCATGAACCTCGTCCGCCTGCCCGGCGGCAGCGTCTGCCCGTCCAGGCGGGCCGGTCAGCCGCCTGAGGCGCGGACCGGTGCCGCCGTCGGCGGAGGAGGCGCTGGTCGCGCCCGGACCAGGCCGAGGATAAGACCGGCCGCCGCATCCGCCGCCAGCCGCTCGGTGTTGATGACGACGTCGTAATCGGTCTGTGATTCCTCGCCGGCGCCGTAGACCCGCTTGAGGTAGCTGGCCCGCGCCGCGTCCGACCGGCGCACCGGCTTGGCGGCTTCCTTGTCACTGACGCCAAGCGCGCGCGGACGCCACCGGGGCGCCCTGGTCGATGGCGGAGCGGTGACTCAGACGCGAAGCACGTCCGGACGGCCGGCGCAGGCGTAGCAGGCCGCGTGCGCGACCAGGACCATGTTCCCGCGCCCGGCGGCGTCGCGCACCGCGTCCCGGATCAGCGACAACAGCGTGCCCGCCTGGTCGAAGGTGTACAGCGACGCGTCCGCCGCCACGACATCCGGGGCCCCGCGGGCAGCCATCTCCGCAACTCGGGTGAAGAACGACTTGCGTCGCTCAGCCTCGATGACGATAGCCGGATCGACGTCATAGTCCTTGGCGACCTGAGCCACGATGGCCTCATTCAGGTAACCGAAGCCAAGCTGCTGGGCGACGTCGCGGCCGGTGGACTCGGCGCCGGCCTCGTGCACCTGCGACAAACGCAATGGCACGGTAGCCCATGGTGCCTCCCGACCGTGACCGGCGCTCCGTAGCGCCAACATGCGAAGGGTGCCGCGGCGCAGCCATACGGAAGCCGCATTCTGCTGGATGACCAGGGCGATCGCGGGCGGGTCTGCACGCCCAGCTGTACATCAGCATCCGTTGCCGGCTTCGATGACTACCCGGGGACCGGCAAAACCGGGGATGCGGATCAGGCAAGGCAGCGGCCCTCCGCCTGCAAAGGGATCAATAGCCGGCCGGCCGCGGCGGCTACGCAGACGCTCACCGCGGGCGGCAACCCCAGGAGGCGATGGTGGCCTGGGACATGAACCGGAACCGGGGATCGCCGCACATCTCGATGACCTGATCGACCTCGGCTGCGGTAACCAGCCCGGAGTCGGCCAGCGCGTCGCGGAGCTGAATGAGGGTGAGCTGCCAGACCCGGCCGCCGGGATGGCCACCCTGCCAGATCGCCAGCCGTCCCTGGCAGCCGGTGTTCACCAGGCCCGCCTCGGCCAGGTCCCCGGCCAGCCGCCGGCCGTGGAACGGGTCAAAGGCGTGCCGGGCGGCCAGCACGGCGTGGTGGGCGCCGATGACCCGGGTGAACAGCTCGCAGGCGGCCGGGCCGAGCCGCGGGTCGGGGGCCAGGGCCACGAAGTCCATCTCCTCAATGAGCAGGCAGCCGCCCGGTTTCAAGGCGGCGGCCATCCGGTCCAGCCCGGCCTGCGGGTCGGCCAGCCAGGCCAGCAGCAGCCGGGCGTGCACCAGGTCAAAACCGGCCTCCGGGAGCGGGTCACGCAGGATGTCATGGGTGCGCACCTCCAGGCAGGGATGGTCCAGGCCCCGCATGACGGTGGTATCCAGATCGGTGGCCAGCACGAACCCCCCGGGGGCGACCCGCCCGGCGAGCCAGGCCGCGACCGAGCCGCCGCCGGCGCCCACCTCCAGGCAGCGCCATCCGGCGCGGACACCGAGCGCCGCCAGCACGGTGAAGGTGCCCTCATCGAGGAGTTCGGCGAGCAGCCGCAGCCGCTCCGGCTGCACCTGCCGCTGGTTGCCGAACGCATACGTGCCGCCAACCGGGGCGGGCGCGCCGCCGGCGACCCCCGGTGCCAGGTCCGGGGCGGCCTGGCCCGGGACGCCGCTGTTGCCACTCATCATGATGGCTCTCCGATGTCCGGTACGTGGCTAGTGGCCCGGCCCCGCTGAGGTCTCCGCGGCAGTACATGCCCGCCACCCGCGGTGGGCGATGCCGGTTCACCCGGTGAGCCGCGGCCCGACGCCGTGGCGGTGAGATAGCCGTCAGATCTGGTCTCATCCTTATTCCTTCCGCGCCGGGCAGCAAGTGCCCGGGGCGCGCTTACTGGCGGACGTCACGGCCCGGGCCAGCAGCCGTCAAGAAGGCCGACTCCCGCTGGCCAGACCTCCTCGCAGCCGTAGGCTGTATCGCAGTCCCGGTTACAGGCCGGCGCGCAGTCAGCCGGGCTGTATGTTCATCACCGCGCTTCGGGTGAACATCCTCAATTGCCGCGGGTGGTGCGCCTGGCCGTGCGGCGGTGAGTGTTCAGGATGTCCACCGGCGCTGTGAGCCCTCGTAGTCGGCTAGGCGCCACATCATCGCTGACTGCGGCTTGATGGCATAGACGATGTTGAAGTCAGGGTCGCCGTCCGGCAGGTACTGCGGGTCCTTCTCGCCGGTGTATTTCGCCGACAGGGCCATCACCACCTCAAGGACCTGGGCAGGGGTTCCCAGATCCTGGGCGGTGCCGCGCACGATCACCACGTCCTCGGCGCTTTCCAGGTGCAGTACAAGGCGCGGGTCGGCGGCGAGGTTCCGTGCCTTGACGGTACGGCGCTCGCTGTAGAGGTACAGGGTGTGGTTCATCACCACTCCCCATACCGGGGCCGCGTGCGGGGCGCCCGAGGGCATAGTGGTGCACAGCCAGTAGCTGCGCGCTGCCGCAAGGCGGGCCGCAACCTCGGGCCAGGAAACGGTGTCGTCCGGCACACGCACATGATCGCACCGCCAGCGTCCTGGCTGCAGGAAAGAAATGCCGGCCTCCCCGGTCCCGCGGACACACGACGTTGCCGTGCTGCGGGCGGAGTTGGCGGGATACCTGGTTGACGGCATGGCTGGCCGGGACGATGCTGACGGCTGTGACCGGGACCGCTGATCGTGTGCGCCGCAACCGCGCGGCGTGGGACCGGTGGGCGGCGGAATACGCTGGCCCGGGCCTGCGGCTGTGGGCGGCGGCCGAGCCCGCCTGGGGCATCTGGAATGTCGCCGAGGCGCAGGCGGGCGTGCTGCCCGCTGACCTGGAGGGCCGGGACAGCATCGAGCTGGGCTGCGGCACCGGCTACGTGTCGGGCTGGCTGGCCCGCCGCGGCGCACGGCCGGCCGTGGACAACTCCGCGGCCCAGCTGGCCACCGCCCGCCAGCTGCAGGACCGGTTCGGGCTGCGGTTCCCGCTGATCCACGCCAGCGCCGAGCAGGCGCCGTTCGCCGACGCCAGCTTCGACCTGGCGATCTCGGAGTACGGCGCCAGCATCTGGTGCGACCCCGACGCCTGGATCCCCGAGGCGGCCCGGCTGCTGCGCCCGGGCGGCCAGTTGATCTTCCCGGTCAATTCGGCGCTGCTCATGCTCACCGTCCCGGACGCTGACGACCAGCCGGCCACCGAGCGGCTGCTGCGACCCTACTTCGGCATGCACCGGTTCGAATGGCCCGATGATGAGTCAGTGGAGTTCCACCTTGGCCATGGCGACATGATCCGCCTGCTGCGCGGCTGCGGGCTGCAGCTGGAGGACCTCCTCGAGCTCCGGCCCGAGCCGGGCGCCACCACCCGGTACCCATTCGTTACCCTCGAATGGTCGCGGCAATGGCCATGCGAAGAAGTCTGGAAGATCCGCAAATCGTCATGAACTAGCCCGCAAGGCACGCGTATTTCGAGCGGCGGACCCCTGGGACAGCACCCTTATTGATATCGCCGAGGGCACACTCTTCTGCCGCCGATCGGGCGCGGAGAGGACTCAAGTACAGCTCGTCCAGCCCGGCCGGGTACTGGGGATCAGCCTCAACGTCCATCACCGACCCGAGGCATCTACAAGCCGCCTGAACCGGGTATACGTCGCCGGGTAGTTTGTTATTCACGTCTCGTGGTAGACTGATCACGCAACGGAACGGGCCGAACGGCCAGCGCGGCCAGCAGCCCGGCAGTCTATAGGGCGTAAGTCCCAAATTGCGGCGAATGCGCGCCCGCCCGCTCCGTTGTGCGCAGGCCTCGCCCCCGGGGTAACGGGGGCCTTTGCGTGTCGGCCCTCATTCGGCCTGGGAACATCCGCGATCGCCGCTGGATGCGGTCTGCTGATGGGCCCGTTCATCCACCAGCACGCTGTCACACTGTCCCACTGGCACAGCCCGACCATCGACCTCTCATGCCGCGTTTGGGTTGGCTGTTTCATCTGGGCCATGAGCGTCGTATGCCGCCCGCCAAGCACGGCGCCCATCACGACGAAACCTGCCGTCGTGGCGTTGCTGTGGATAGCGGCTTGACGGCAACAGTCTGACGCCTGGTCGCTACGTTCCTTGCAAGCTCCGAGTCGGTCACCTGGGTCGGCGTATGGTGGTTGTCCGTGCGATGGTTCCGGACTCTCGCGCTGGGCGCCGCCGCGATCACGCTAGCGGCGTGCGGGGGAAGCGCGGGCCAGGCCAGGGCGCGGCCGTCAGTTGCCTGGCTGGTGTACCGGCATCTGCCGGGCGTGGTGGATCTGGCGGGGCCGCGCGGCGACGGGTCGTTCCTGGTGGCCGCGGCCGGGCGGTTGTTCGTCCTGGGACGTGACGGCACGCTGAGCGCGTTCGCGCGTGGCGCGGACGGGTACCTGACCGCGATGGGTCCCGAGCCTTACCTCGTGCTGGCCAGCAGCGGTGCGGTCGGGGGAACCCGGTGCTCGTTCGGGAACGGCACGGCCTTCGCCCTTGAGCCGGGCGCACGGCCAGGTGTGGTCATGATCAGCCCGCAGGGTGAGGCGCGGCGGTTCGCCAGCCTGCCGCCGGGCCGCTTCCTGTCCGGGATCGCGTTCGACAGCACCGGGCGGTTCGGCCACCGGCTGCTGGTCACCGCCGGGTCCGGTGGCCGGGCCACGGTATTCGGCATCGGCTGTGAGGGCCGGCTGTCCACCATCGCCACGGGCGCGCCGGCCGTCGAGGGCGGGATCGCCGTGGCGCCGGCGACCTTCGGCAGTTTCGGCGGTGACCTGATCGCCGCGGACGAGAGCAGCGGCCGGGTCTACGCGGTGGACCCGGCCGGCCAGGTCGTCACGCTGGCCCGGCCGGCCCTGCCGGCCGGCGGCGACATCGGCGTGGAGTCCGTCGGCTTCGTGCCACAGCGGGCAGCCGCCGCCTACCTCGCCGATCGCTTCTCGCCGGGCAACAAGCATCCAGGCGACAACGCTATCCTGCAGCTGTCCGCGGCTCAGCTGGCGCGGGCCGGGATCCGGGCCGGCGACCTGCTCGTCGCCACCGAGGGCGGCGCCAGGACCATCGACATCCGCTGCGCGGCGGCCTGTACCGTCCGGTACGTCGCCGCCGGGCCCGCGGTCGCGCACGCCGAAGGGCACATCGTCTTCGCGCCGTCCTAACCTCCGCTATTCAGCGCTGATGGTCAGTTGAGCGACCCGGCGGCTTTCCTGTTGCTGTGAGCTTGGGTTTCATGCCATATCGGGCTAGGTGGCGATCCGCGGAGGGCGGGAATGGGCAAGGACGGCAGGTACGCTCCGGCTCATTGCCCCGGGCGCAAGCTTCGGGGCCCGATGAGTTCTGCTGGCTCCAGGAGTCAGATGAGTGCGGGTAACCCTCCCGGTAAGGGGCAGCGATGACTGAGCCGAAGACCTATGCGCTGGAAGCGCCGGGCGCCGTGTTGCATTACGACGTCCGCGCTAACGACGACAGCACCCAGCCGGTGCTGCTGATCATCGGGTCGCCGATGGGGGCCTCCGGATTCGGCGCGCTGGCGGAGCGCTTCGCCGACCGGACGGTGGTGACGTACGATCCCCGCGGGGCGGAGCGCAGCAAAAGGACCGATGGCGCCCTTGAGACCACGGTCGACGAGCACGCCGATGATCTGCACCGGCTGATCTGTGCGCTGGACGCCGGGCCGGTGGACATCTTCGCCAGCAGCGGCGGCGCCGTCAACGCGCTGGCCCTGATCGCCAAGCACCCGGAGCAGGTCCGGACCCTCGTGGCGCACGAGCCGCCAGCGGTCCAGGCACTGCCCGATCGTGAGAACGCCCTGGCGGCGAACGTGGACATCCACCAGACATATCAGCGCAGCGGCTTCGGCCCGGCGATGGCGAAGTTCCTCACGCTCGTCAGCCTGGAGGGACCGGTCCCGGAGGACTACGCGGACCGGCCCGCTCCGGATCCCGCCGCCATCGGGCTGCCTGCCGAGGACGACGGCTCGCGAGACGACGCGCTGCTCGGGCTGAACATGATCTCGCTGAGCCAGTACCGGCACGACTTCGCCGCGCTGCGCGCGGTGCCGACCCGGATCGTCGTCGGTGTGGGCGCGCAATCCGGCCAGATGCTGGCCGGGCGCGGGGCCGTGGCCGTGGCCGGACGGCTCGGGACGACGCCGGTCATCTTCCCCGGCGGCCACGGCGGATTCCTCCCCAGCGGAGGTCCTTACGGCGGCGAACCGGACGCCTTCGCCGGCATCCTGCGCAAGGTCCTGTCCGACTGACAGGCCGCGGGGGGTTGCGCGCAGGCTTTACCTGCGAAAACGTCAGTCAGAGTCACGACCTGGGCACTCTCGGGCATGATCAAGCACCCAGAGCCAATCTGACAGGGCGAATATCGATACATAACGCCTTTAAGCGGCCGGGCTGCCTGCTCAGCCCAGTTGAGCAGCAGTATTCGGCTGTCCGTGGGCCCGCGCCAGCCTGGGGTTGGCTGCGAACGTTGCTGTCACGGTTGCCGTCGATGACTCCCAGATCGGACGCAGCGGGCACGTCCATGGCTCCGTAGGCGGCCGCTGCGATCTAGCGAGTTTTGCGATCTACCTGCCTGTACTGGGTCAGAGTTGCCGCCCGGAGCCCAGATCATTCCGTACCCGTTCTGGGTCATGGGTCGGCTGCAACGCATGGATACCGTTCGGCGTCCAAGGAGATAGATCCCATTCTGAACGCTCGGCGGGAGGAGTCATGTGGAAGCGGCTGGCCACTGGTCTAGGTGTCGCTGCGTCGCTGGCGCTGGCGGCAGGGTGTGCGAGTTCGGTGTTGCCGCCGGGTGCGTCGTCCTGGGCTCCGGTGCCCCGATCTGGTGTGTCCTCCTCGGTCACGACGTCCAGCGCCGGGTCCACGGCGGCGAATCCGGCGGGGCTGCCTCAGCTGAAGCTGCGGCCAGCGTCCGGGCCGGTCGGCACGTATGTCACGATCAGCGGTCAGCTCAACCCGGGGCAGGTGCGCGCGAACGAACCCTATTTCCGGCATCCCGCTTATTTCAACCTGATCACCGATGTCTGGGCCGACTGCGCGAAAGCGCCGCGTGCGTACCCGTACGACTGCTCGGCTGGGCCGGCCAGCCTTGCAGGCTGTGAAGTGATCGCCGGCCTGATACATCCGCTCATCAACCTCGACACGGCAACCGGCCAGGTGAGCGGTTCATTCACCGTTGGCGGCCAGGGGACTTGCTTCCAGGACCGGCCCACCGGACACCCGCAGGCGACGCTGCCGGGACGATATGTCCTGGCGATCGGCGCCCACGCCACCAGCTGGGCGCTATTCACGGTGACCGGCCCGCCCGGGCCCACGCCGGCGAGTACCGCCCCGGTCGAGGTTCACGTCGTTTCTTGCCCCGTGCCGGCCGGGGATTACGCCGGGACGCCGTACACGCCACGACCGGCACCGGGCATGCTGAGCCTCCCGTCGTCTTTGACGCTGCCCGGGACCGCGGAAATCTTCGGGACCGAGTTCCTGCCTGGCCCGGCCTCATATCTGCTCGGTCCGAAATCCGCCACCTGCCAGGGATACCTGGCCAGCGCGGACGGCGGCGAGATCATGACGGCCACCTCGGCCTCGGATCGTTCCCAGAGCGTCACGATGATCATCCGCCCCGGCGGGGCGGGGCCGAGCACCGATCTTGCCTGCCCGTACATTCCGGCCGTGCTGGCCGCGGATAAGGTTTTCCGGCAGAACCTTGGCCGTGTCTTCTGCACTCATCCCCCGGCCGACGTGATCCGGCAGATTCCGACCCATACGGCGAGCCTCTACGCCGCTGCCGTGCTGGTTCCGGCCCACGTGACGGACCCCAACGTCCAGGGCTCAGGCGACGGCCCCGGCCCGGCCGCGGCGCTGTACACCGCCGAGGTAGGCCACGGCGCCGCTAACGGTCAGATGGCCGCGTGCACGCTCGCGCCCAGCCAAGCAGACACCTGCGCCGCAAGCCTGAAGTTCTTCCTCGCCACCCAGGCTCAGATCAGCACCCAGATAAGCGCGGCAAACCTGAGCACGATGGAGAACGCCCTATCGTCGTTCCTGGCTGAACAGAACATCTGATCCGCGCCCACGGTCGAGGCTGCCGCGAACTGCTTGACCTCCGCTGTTCAGCACTGATGGGCAGCTGAGCGGCCCATTCGCTTTCCGTCGCTGTGAGCTGTGGTTTTGTGCTTTGACGGGTTCGGGGCGCGCGCTTTATGGTGCGGTGCGATCGGCGGAGCGCCCGGGAATGACGAGGACGGCCGCGGGGCGGCTGTCCTTGCTGGTTACCAGCGAAGAGCGCCCTGTCCTGGGAGATTCGCGGTTACCACACACACGTCTCCCGGACTGGAGCGCTCTTCGCCATGGAGCATAACGGGTGGGACCATGCCCTGAAGGTCACCGGCGGCGGGACGGGCCTGGTCGGCCACGCGGGTGCGGTGCTGCTGCGGAAGGCCGCCGACCAGGCGGGGCTGACCGCCGGCCTGGGCGCGGCGCTGCGGAAGCCCGGTCAGTGCGCCTGTCCTGGACCGGGGGATCGTGCTGGTCTCGATGGCGGCTGCGGTCGCGCTCGGGGCCACGAGCATGAGCGACATTGCGGTGCTGGCCCATCTGGCCCCGGTGCTCGGGGCGGCGCCGAGCCGTCCGACGGTCCGGCGGGCGCTAGTGCAGCCCCTCGTAAGTTCCTTACTGGTTGCTGGCGTGAATGATGTCACTGTTAGAAATCGACGAGGTGGATGATGGCGGCGGTGTTGAAGGCGTCATTGGGGTGCCCGGTGGGCTGCCCGGTTCGGAGCAGGGCGGGTGTGTAGGTCTCCGTGGCGGGGTCGTATAGGGCGAAGCCCCAGTCCTGGTCGTCGCCGAGGTATTCGATGCGGCATAGCGGGATCTGCTCGTCGTGATCGTCGCCTTCTCCGGCCCAGGCGATCAGGTAGCCGAAGGAGCCGCGCCATCTGATGGTGACTTCCTGCAGGTCCGGGTAAGCCTGCGAGGCGTGGTGGTCCACGGTCCCCTCGATCAGGTCTTTCAGGCGCTTGGGCGATACGGGCATGCCTTTAGTGTGGCCTGCCTGCGGTTATGGCGCGGGTGGCAGCGTGGCCCGATGACAAGTCGTTGCGACCGGGGGCATCGTGGAGGCCGGGCCGCCGAGCGGGTTGGTCGCCTGCCCAGACCGCGCTGCCTGGTCAGCCTCTGCCTCCTGCTCCCCAGTAGACCGGCCCAGACGTGGCGGTGACCGTGATGTGCCAGCCGAGCCGCCGGAGCCGCTGTTCGAGGTCCGGCGGCCGGTGCGGGACTTTCACGATCCGGTAGGAGGTTCCGTCATCAAGCCGCCGGCGGATCGTGGAGGACGAGGGGCCATCGATGAGTTCATCGGGAGTGCGGTAGGCGTCGTCGGCGAAGAACACGCGGCCATCGTCCTTCAGGCAGTCAGCCACCAGCGTCCAGAACGGCTCAAAGCGTTCCAGCGGCACGTGCGAGAGCCAGAATCCGAAGAACACCACGTCATAGCGGCGGTCCGGCACCCAGGTGAACAGATCGGCCTGGACGAAGCGCACCCGGTCATCGCCCACCCGGGCTGCCGCGATGGCGAGCATTTCCGGGGACGCGTCCACGGCGGTGACGTCCGTCGCGTGACGCAGAAGCCGGCTGGTCCACACCCCGGGCCCGCAGGCGAGCTCGAGCGCGCTTCCGGCCGGCTGGAATGCCTCAAGCGCTTGGGTCAGCTCGTCGCCGCCCGGAAGATCCGGGCCCTGGTTCAGGTAATCGGCGGCAAGGGACCGGTAGTAGGTGACCTGCTCATCGAGGAGCCGGCCGAGTTCTCCGCCGTCAGCTGATCCCATGACATCCGTCCTGTCCGCCAGGTTCCTGGTTGACCCGTTCACGATAGCCGCCACCGCAGGCCCTGGTGCCGCGTCAGGCTATGGCCCCGGATCCCTCAGCCCGCCGTCAAGCGTGCGGTTCACGGTCCCGGGCCCGGGGGGGCCGCGACCGCCGGCGCGGCGGATACCTGCCGTTCCGGGCTGTTACGGGTGCATTCTTTCGTGATCATCGTGACGCGGAAGGAGAACTCCGATGACAGGGTGTGCCCGTGCCATGGCTATCAGCCTGACGAAGAAACGGCGCCGCAAGCTGGAGCAGATCGTACGGGCCGGATCCAGCCCGCAGCGGCTGGTGCTGCGCGCCCGGATCGTGCTGGAAAGCCTGCGCAGGGCAGAAGCGGCCGACCTCGCAGAGGACATCGGCAGGGCGTACACCAACATCATCGCCTCGGCGGCGCTCAACCACGCATACGACATTCTCGACGCGCACTCCGGGCGCGCGCTGGCGTTCGCCGAGGAGCGCGACCTCGATCTTTCCTTGTACTGCCTTCGCGGCGATATCGCCGAAGCCTTGCTGGAGCGCGGGCGCTGGCGCGAAGCCGAGGAACTGGCCAAGATGATGCTCGCCACCGGCGGGCGCTCGCCGGCAGGCCGGCTGCAGTGCCTGCGCGTGCTGGGGATCCTGGCGGTGCGCCGCGGCGATCCGGAAGGCCGCGGCCTCCTCGATGACGCCGCGGCCAGCATCGACTCCATGCAGTCTGTCGTCTTGATGGTGCCGCTGCGGATAGACCGGGCCGAGGCCGCCTGGCTGGCGGGCGATCTCCAGGCCGCGGCCGACGAGGTGCGCCAGGCGGTGAAGATGGTCACCGGCGCGCTGAACCCGTGGATGGCCGGAGACCTCGCATCCTGGGCCAGGCGGGTCGGCGTCGACTGGTGGCCGCCCGGTCCCGTAGCCGAGCCATACCGCAGCTGGCTCAGCGGCGACCCACGCGGGGCGGCGGCGGCCTGGGCTGAGATGGGCAGCCCGTTCCGCCAGGCGCAGGCGCTTGCGGACGCCGGCTCGCCGGGCACCTTGCATCGCAGCCACGCGATCCTGCAGGCGCTCGGCACCGGCGCCGTCGCGGCGGTAGTGGCCGAGCGGATCCGGTCAGCGGGCGGACGCGTACCGCGTGGGCCGCGCGACAGCACCAGGGCCAACCCGGGAGGGCTCAGCGTCCGGGAGGTCGAGGTGCTCCTCCTGCTTGGCCAGGGCCTGTCCGATGGCGAGATTGCCGAGCGGCTCGTCCTGTCCCGCCGGACCGTCGGCCACCACGTCTCGTCGATCCTCGGGAAACTGGGTGTGGCCAATCGCCAGCAGGCGGCACTGCAAGCCGCCGGGCTGATGCGGCACGGATCCGCTCAGGCTGACGAGTACATGCGGTAAATAGACGGGTCCGGCTCACTGTAGGCACACGGCCATCTGTGGTGCGCGGGCCTGCCCGGAACGCAGCAAGAACTCACCGCTTCTGAGCCCGGCTGTTCTTCTTGCCGCCTTATCTAGGCGGCCGCGATGAATCGGCATCGGCTGGATGGCCATGTGGACTGGGACGAGATCACTGAGCTGTGCCAAGATGCCTGCCCGGCGATCGCTCCAGCCCGGCTGGCAGGCCTTCTCGACAGCTAGACCCAGCCGGAAGGCCCGGCCAGGTGGGCCCGCACCACCGCGCAGAATCTCCGGCTCGGCAACCTACTGAACAGCACGGCTGTTGAGGCCAGAGCCGATCTATAAGGCGTGGATGCGCGCCCGGTTCAGTCCAGGGCCGATCATGCCCGGTACTGCCGACCGGCGCGGGGAGGTGGGCTGGTACACAGAGACGGGTCCCGGCGGCCAGGTCCGGCCGTGGCGGGAGCGAGGCCTGGCGTGCCCTGCCGACCGTCGCCGCGGTCGCGGTGGTCATCGGGTTCGCCGGCCTGGGCTGCCATCGTGGTGATCAACATCGCCGCCACCGCAGGCGTGCATGCAGCCAGACCAGGGCTCGCCGGCGGCATTCTCAACACTTGCCAGCAGGTCGGCGTGGCCTTTGGTGTCGCCGTGCTGTCCGCCGTGGTCACCGCGTACCCGGGCTCTCATCGGGCTGTCCTCCTCGCTCACCCGCCGACCGCCGCGTTGACCTCCAGCTTCGGCTACGCCCCGGCCACCAGCGCCGCCCTGAGCCTTGCCCAGCCATCGTGGCAGGAGCCGCAAGGCGCCGGCGGCCCACGGCCGCATGACGTTCCCCCTCGAACCTGGGCACGTCCGGCTGGACTGACTTCGCCATGCCTGGCCCTGGGCCGCGCCATGTCACTGCCCGCGGCTCGGCGCGGTCAGGCCCGCCGGACATGCATGATTGTGGGCGTGAGCGACGAGGTGGCGCTGCGCCCGGTGTGTGAGGATGACCTGGCGCTGCTGGAGGATCTGACGCAGAACCCGGACAAGACGGGTGAGTTTGAGTGGTTCGGGTGGTCTGATCTGCGGCGCTGGCGGCGAAGCTGGGACGAAAATGGCCTGATCGGCCCAGACGGCGGGACGCTGATCGTCACCTGTGGCGATCAGTGGCTGGGCCTGGTCAACTGGCGCCGCCAGCCGATTACAGTGCCCAGTTCATACTGCTGGGAGATCGGCATCGTGCTGCTGCCCGAGGCCCGGGGCCGCGGTTACGGCACGCAGGCGCAGCGCCTGCTGGCCCGCTACCTGTTCGCCCATACCACGGTGCACCGCATCTGGGCGGGGACCGAGGCGGACAATATCGCCGAGCAGAGAGCTCTGGAGAAAGCCGGGTTCACCCGGGAGGGCATCACTCGTGCTACGGGATGGCGTGATGGTACCTGGCGGGACGGGGTGATCTACAGCGTGCTTCGTACCGACCCGGCTGTGTGACAGGTGCGTCCTGGTCCAGCGTGCCGATCACCCCGATCGGCACGGCCGCTGGCTACGGCCGGTGAGCCGTGATCGTACCGGCTGGCCGATCCGGCACGTTTGCCTGGCGTGACATCACCGGGCCAGGCCAGACAACAGAGTCTGGCCGGTCACCCTGGTGAGGCTGATCCGGCCCGCCGCGCCGGCCGGTTCGTCTCGCTGATAGGTTCAAAGCCGTGCCGGACCTGCCCTGGACAGCCCGCGCGGAAATGGAACCCGGAACCGGCTACTTGGTCATGGCCTCCCACCTGCCGCTGAGGCGGATCACCGCTACGGTGCGCTTCTTCCGGGCGGTCTTCGCGGTGCGCAAGCAGCTGGCCGCCGCGGACGGCCTGATCGGCTACACGCTGCGGGCCAGGCCGCTGGCCCGCGACTACTGGACCTTGTCGGTCTGGACGGACAACACTGCGCTGCGGGAGTTCATGCGCACCCCTCCGCACGTGCAGGTGATGACTTCGCTCAAGCCGTACATGGGACCGACGAAGTTCGTCACCTGGACGATCTCCGCAGCCGATGGCCGTCCGAGCATGGCTGGCGCCCTTGACCACCTGGCCTCCAGATAGCATGTGCCCTCGGCCGATCCCGGCTGGCCGACCCCGCCAGCAGCGGCCCGTTTCCTGGCAGGCCATGGCTGCCGACCAGCGAACCCGGACCGCCAGTTCAGCGCACAACACTGGTCGCGTGCAACGGAGCCGCCGGGCATACCTATCGGCAGTTCACGCACGTCAAGCCAGCCCATGAGGCAGCGAGGCAACGTGACGGGTGGGCAGCGTCAGTACGCTGCACCGTCGGCGGCAGGACCGGGTCCCGGTCCGGATCGTTCTCCTGCGGCTGGCTTCGCTGGCCCGCTGTGGCTTCCCGCGCTCGCCTGATTCGACCGCAGCTAGCCAGGCACCGTAGGACCGCGCGGTAGCGTCAGTGCCATGACCGCAGTGACCGGCCCGGCGGGCTGGGGTGATCTGGAACAGGGCGCGCCGGAGCTGGCCCGGCTAGGCCTGGCCCGGTTGCATGCCGCTGGTGTGGCGATGCTGGGCACCGTGCGACCGGATGGATCCCCGCGGATCAGCCCGATCGAGCCGTACCTGGTGCGCGGGCAGCTGCTGGTGGGCGCCATGACCTGGTCCACGAAGGCGGCCGACCTGCACCGCGACCCCCGGTACGCGCTGCATAGCGCGGTGACCGGCCCAGACAACGGCGAAGGCGAGCTCAAGCTGCACGGATCTGCCATCCCGGCCAGCCCGGGTCTTCGCGCCGCCGCCGCCCAGGCGTGGTGGTCCGGGCAGCCCCGGGAGCAGGCGGCGGTGTTCTCGCTGGGTATCGCCACGGCGCTGTTCATCGAATGGGACATCGAGCGCGCCCTGATGACCGTCCACCGCTGGTCCCCTTGCGACGGCTACCGCCACACCACCCGCGGCTATCCGTGACCAATCCCGCATGCCCGCGTGCATGTCACGACATCCCTCGCACAGAATGGCCAGCCGCGGGCGGTTCTCACGCCACGGCGCAGTTGGCTGACAACCGCACCGATCGGCGGAACTTCGCGCACCCCACTGCCTGGTTGGCAGTCACGTCCCGTGACCGGCATAGCTACGCCCGGGCAGCTATTGAGGGCCGCGCGCGGGCGGGTCGCGCGAAACCGTTCTGAGCTGCTGTGCGTCTGATCAGCAAGTCCCCGCGATCCAGGAGGCCCGGATGCGATCATTTCTCGCTGGCGCAGCGGCGGCGGTGCTGCTCACCGGGTGCGGCACGGCGCTCGCGCAGTCCGGCACAGGTCATTCCGGCGGCGGACCGCGCACCGCGGTAGTCGTGAACGGCTCGCGCGCGGAGGCACAAGCCTATGTGCGGCACCTGATGGCCGAGCTCAGCCTGCCCGAAGGCAGCGTGCCCGCGCACTTGACGTCGCTGCCGGAGATCGTGCGGGCGCAGGCCCCCGGTGCGCCAGGCTGGGCCGGTGCCAGCCGGATCCTCATCGTGCCCGGGCAGCCGCTCGCGGTGCTGCAGCGGATCAGCGCGCACGCCCCGTTCAACGAGCCGGTGATCTACTCGGCCACCCCGGTGCTGAGCAGCACGATGCGGCAGGCGCCCGAGCCCGGCATCGACGCCGTCATCCTCGATCTGGCGGTCCAGTCTCACTCCCGGAGCACGACCCTGGTGGGCGCCTACGCCTTCGCGGCCTGGCTCCCGTACCGCACTGCCGCTGAGCACCTGGACCCGGCCAGCTTCCGGGCCGTCACCATCTCAGCGGACCAGCTCATCCCCCGGCCACACCAGGTGACGCGGACGTTCACCTCGGCTGCGGTCATCGTCGGGCTCGCCGCATTCCTCAACGGGCGCGCACCCGCGCCCGCCGCAGCGCTGGCAGGCGTGTCATGTCCGGCGCCGCTGGCCAGCTTCACGCTGCGGTTTACGGGCGCGGGCAGGCAGGCGCCCGCGGTCGCCGTCTCGACAGCCGGCTGCATGGTCGACGCGATCACCGTGAACGGCAGGCAGCAACCCTCGCTCTGGGAGACCGCAGGCGCTCTCGAATCGATGGCCCGCAAGCTCCTCGGCCTGGCCTGAAATGATTCCCAATAGTGCTCGGCTGCCACTCCCGTCGCAGGACGCTGGCCAGCCCACCGCCGAGCACCCAGCCGACCGGGAATACCTCAACCTCACGAGGCTGCCCTGGACACCACACCAGAACGACCTGATCTGCGCGGCGGCAACGTAACCAGAGCCTGACCCTGAAGGCGCACGTAACGGCGGTTCAGGCGCGTCTGCAATGGCCAGCCAGCAGAGCTGGCTCATCACCGGCGACTGGCCTGATCCTCGCGGGGCGATCTTGGCTGCGGGCGTGCGGCTGGCAGGCGCTGCCGGCCCGAGTTGCCCGTGGCCGGCGCCGCGGCGACTTGCTCTGCTACCTGCCCGATCTTGGCGAGCCGGGCCAGGACGGGCCGCGACAGCACCTCGGCGATGTCGTGCAGCGCCACGATCAGTTCCTCCACTCCGTCCATGGGCACGTCGTCGCCCGCGTTCAGGAGGATTCCCCGGTAGTCCTCAGCTGAGATCCTCGCTCCGGGCAGCTCGATCTGCCCGGCATCGGCGAGGAACAGCGCGGGGACCGAGGTATCCAGGGCCAGCGCGAGGGCGGCGAGTTCGGCCGCGGTGAAGGCCCGGCGCCCGCGCTCGGCCTGGTGGACGGCCTGGCGGCTCCATGGTCTGCCGAGGTACCGCCCCAGGGCCTCGCCGAGCTGGGTCAATGACATCTGGCGGCCCTGCCGGAGCCGCGCGATCTGGTTGCCGATGGCCATCTCGACTCTCATGCCAGTTCCCTTCTGTCATTCTTCACCATGACATCGGAATCCCGTGGTTGACAACAGTCGGTCGTCCGTTCTAATGTAATCACAAGTGGTCCGCCGTCAATCCCCGCAATGACAGCGGCGGGAGCCGCGCCCGGGCGGCCAGAGCAGCCGGGCGCCGTCAGCCACGGAACCAGGAAACCTCGATGCAGCCCTTCGGCCAGGAATCCATCGCCGCCGGCAGCGACTGCGCCGTGCTGCGGATCACCGGCGAGGTCGACGCGTACACCGCCCCCCAGCTGAGGGAGCACGTGACCCGGCTCGTCAACAGCGGCGTCCGCCACGTCATCGCCGACCTGCGCGGCGTACATTTCATCGACTCCACCGGCCTGGGCGCCCTGGTGGGCAGCCTCAAGCGGCTGCGCGCCCACGGCGGATCACTCACGCTCGCCGCCAGCCCCGGCCCGACCCTCCGGATCTTCCAGCTCACCGGGCTGACCCGCGCCTTCGCGCTGCATCCGTCAGTCCTGGACGCCATGACCAACGACCAGCACTGGCAAGCAGCCGTCACCGGCGAAGGCCTCGACACCGGGGCATGGTGCCGCAAACACGGCCTCCTGTGAGGTCACCCTGGCCGCCACCCGACCGTCCCCTCACGGCGCCCCGGCCCGCCACCCGACCGTCCCCTCACGGCGCCCCGGCCCGCCACCCGACCGTCCCCTCACGGCGCCCCGGCCCGCCACCCGACCGTCCCCTCACGGCGCCCCGGCCCGTCGCCGGCCCGTCCGGCGCGGCTGCCCGGTCCGCGGCTGCAACCCGATCGCCCATGCCGGCCAGAACGGATATCGGCCGTGAAGGCGATAGCGCGGATCACAGACAATAATCACACGATGCCCGACCCAGCGCCCGGATCCCTGCCGAATCGGGACTCTCATGTCGTCGGTACACGGCCTTGTAGGTGGACATCCAGAACTACCCGTTCTGCGCGGCGACCGGAGAGAGTCCAGCCGACGGCGATTTCCTCTAGAACGGCGGCTATTCGCTGGTTCCTGGCGCGATCGTCACCCACGGCGTGTGATCATCAAGCGGGTGCCAGTTCGCTGTCCCGCTTGGGCCAGTGCCCGGGCGCAGGGGAGGTGGGCGTGGGCAGGCAGGCGGGCTTGACCCGGCTGGATCGGCCGTGGCATCGGCAAGGCGCGGCGCGGTATGCGCTGGCCCGTCTGCTGGGGTTGCTGCGCCCGCCGGTGGAGGTGTATGAGCCTGCGTCGGGTTCGCCGGAGGTGCTGCGGGACCTGCCGGTGGCCGTCCGGGATGGCACGGTCTTGCGGGTCAACGTGGTGCTGCCGACCGGGGGCGGCCGGTTCCCGGTACTGATGTCGGCCCACCCGTACGGCAAGGACAACCTCCCCACCCGGCGGGGCCGGCGCTGGCGGGTGTCGGCGCAGTACCGGATCCTGCGGCAGGCCAGCCGGGTGTGGTTCTCGTCGCTGACCGGGTGGGAGGCGCCAGACCCGGCCTGGTGGGCGGCGCAGGGCTACGCGGTCGCCAACTGTGATCTGCGTGGCGCTGGCACCTCCGGCGGGAAGGCGAGCCTGCTGTCGGACCAGGAGGCCGAAGATGTCTATGACCTGATCGAATGGGCTGCTGTCCAGCGGTGGAGCACTGGGGCGGTCGGGATGCTCGGCGTCTCGTACCTGGCGATCTCGCAGTGGAAGGCCGCTGCCCTGGGGCCGCCGCACCTGAAGGCGATCTGCCCGTGGGAGGGGTTCACCGACGCCTACCGTGATTTCGCCTTCCCGGGCGGTATCCCCGAGCAAGGGTTTACCCGGCTGTGGAGCCTCGCCCTGCGGAAAGTCCGCCAGTCCTACCGGCTCACCGAGCAGCAGCGGGCGCACCCGCTGCGCGATAACTGGTGGCAAGCGCTGGTCCCGGACCTGGGCAGGATTACCGTGCCGGCGCTGGTCTGCGGCAGCTTCTCCGACAACAACCTGCACAGCCGCGGCTCGTTCCGCGGCTGGCAGCAGATCGCCAGTCCCGAGAAGTTCCTCTACACCCACCGCGGCGGCAAGTGGGCCACCTTCTACTCACCCGATGCCCGCGATCTGCAGCTGGCGTTTTTCGACCGGTACCTGCGAGGGGCCGACGTGCCGGCACCGCCGCGGGTGCGGCTGGAGGTCCGGCAAAGCCGCGATGTCATCACCAGCGTCCGGGACGAGGACGACTGGCCGCTGGAACGCGCCCGGTGGACGCCGCTGTATCTGACCGCCGCCGGGCTGACCGCCACCCCGCCGTCAGCGGATAGCCAGATCACCTTTGACGTGCGCTCGCAGGGCGTGGGCTGTGACTGGGCCGTGCCCGCGGACACGGAGGTGACCGGGCCGATGGCACTGCGGCTGTTGGTCGAAGCCCACGGCGCCGCTGACATCAATCTGTTCGCCGGGGTGGAGAAATGGCACGGCCGCACCTACGTCGGCTTTGAGGGCTCTTACGGGTTCGGCCGCGACCGGATCACCACCGGCTGGCTGAAAGCCTCCCTCCGCGAACTCGACCAGCAGGCCTCCCAGCCCCACGAACCTGTGCCCGCCTGTACCCGCCGTCAGCCGCTCGCGCCCGGGCAGGTCGTCCCCGTGGATATCCCACTGGGCCCGTCTGCCACCTTGTTCCGGGAGGGGGAACGGCTGCGGCTGGTGATCGCCGGGCGCTGGCTCTGGCCGGTCAACCCGCTCACCGGGCAGTTCCCCGCCGCCTACCAGAAAAGCCCCAAAGGCCACTGCACCCTGCACTTCGGCCCGCAGCGCCGGGCCCGACTGCTCATTCCCGTCATTCCCTGACCCGAGCTGGCGTGGCCCATCCGGAGAACGAACCGCTCGCGGACCCCGGCACCCGGCCGCGCATATCGCCCAATCGGTACCGTGGCGCGCCTGTTCGGACCCGGCCGCACGGGTGTGCATAACGGCGGGTCGGCGCGCGGTTATGAGGGCGCTGACCGGCCGCTCAGCAGTCCCGGTTTGGCCCAATAGATAGTCGTTCGAGATGTACATTTATGCATCGTCGTACTTGGGGTAAATGTCCGCTTCTGCCGCCGAGCGAGCGCACTCAGCATGGTTCAGGTCGCGTCGGTGGCAACCTGTGCGACGGCGAGCCGGTGCCTGCCGCGTCACTGCAGTTGGTCGTTGAGCTGAGACCACCGACAGGGCGGCCGGCAGCGCGTCGGCGACATGTATCAGAATCCAGCGGCACGCCTCCGGCTCATTGAAGGCGCGGGCGTGCACAAACCCACCCTTCTGCGCACCGAGGAGCCTGGCACGGCGGAGGTGGTTGCGGTCGTGAGTTAGACCATTTCACTAGGCCGCGATCCTCACCAACGAAGCCTCGGCGGGCTCGTTGAGCGCGGTCCGACCGATTCCCAAGGGGGACATTCATGGCAGCGACGGACACCTTGTCATCGAATCCGCCAGCGAGCACGCCATCTGATTCGGGATCTGATCGGCCAGCTGTGCCGCCGGAGATCGCGGCTGTGCTGGCTGGGCTCGCCGTGCTGACTGGGGCGGTGATCGGCCTCATGACCAGCTTCAATGCCGTGCACTGGACGTCATCGCAGACCACGCTGGTGGCGACCGAGGTCGCTGCGTTCTGGGCGCTCGCCAGCGCGGTGACCGCTCATCTATGGCCGCAGACCAAAAAGCAGCCCGTCGCGGTGGCGGGCACGGTGACGGCCTTCGTATCAGCCACGCTGTCCTTGGGTATCGGATTCGCCTGGTGGCACCTCACACAGTCGCAAAATGCGTCCCTGATCAGCCTGGTCACAGCTATCGTCGCCGTGGTCTCGGCACTGGCAGCGCGGAGCACCGTGGAGGCCGGTACGACGCCAGCTCGCTGAGGCCGAGACGGGTCTCCAGTACGGCAGCAGCGCTCGCCAGCTGACCCGCGGGTCACACGCTTTGACCTAAACGGATGCACTCTTTTGACCGCGTTGGGGTGGGGAAGCAGGCTTCAGCCTCCGCCGCGAGCCAGCGTGCTGGGACGCTCGAGGTCAGCGGAGCGGTCCTGCGGACCGCTCCCACACCGGTTATGACCAGGATGATATATTTCTCGCTGCTGAACTTCGCCGGGAATTCGCCGAGGACCGTAGGCGGCGGATAAATGGTCAGGTGCTTACCACGGCCGCCATCCCGCCGCCATCACTCTTGCCGCCAGCTCGCTGACGACTCGGACCGCAATTCGCCTAGGCACGCGCGGTCGAGGCGGCCAGGCAATTCCTAGCTGAAAATCTTGTCCATCACTTCGGCGCCTTGGGTGAGGGCGGGCCGGATCTCGTGGCGGTAGACCGACTCGGTCGTGGCCGTGCGGTCGTGACCGGCGAGCAGCGCGATGCTCTCCACCGGAACGCCGTTGGCGGACAAGACCGATACGAAGGTGTGCCTCATCTCCCGAGGCGCCCAATCCTGACCGAGCCCTGCTTTCCTAGTGACCGCCCGGAACGCGCGTTTCACGTTGTCGGCGGTAAGGGGCGTGCCAACCCTGGACGCGAAGACCAGGCCGTGATCCTCCGAGAGCTCACCGGCCCTCAGTTGCTCACTGGCCTGAAGCTTCCTGTGCTGCCGCAACGCCTCCACGCAACGCTGGGGCAACGCGAGTGTTCTCCGTGACTTTTCGGTCTTGGTATCGCCGCCATACCGCTCGGAACGCCAGACATAGATCGCGTAGCGGTCATCGCCCGCTCTGGCCGGATCGAACCCGGCCGTGGTGACGGGCTGCCATCCGGCGGAATCGTCTACCCAGGTCACCACGTGATCCCATCGCAGCGCGCGGGCCTCCTCGGTGCGGATGCCAACCAACAGGCTCAGCGCGACGTACGCGTGCCAGCGGGTCTTATCCGCTGTGGCCAGCAATGCCTTCGCCTGCTCGAACGTGAAGCTCTTGGACGGTCTGCCGGTACGACCCCGTGGCGGCTTCACCAAGGCCGCGACGTTACGCGCGACAAGATCGTTGCCCTCAGCGTGTCTGATGGCCCGCTCTAGCGAGTTGCGCGTGATCTGGAGCGACCGGGTGGAATAGCGGGTCACGAGCTGGCCCAGCGCCGAGCGGACATCACCTGCGCCCAGGTCACGTAGCGGCCTGGAACCGATCATCTCCAGCACCGGCTCCAGTAGGCCCTCGTAGAGCGTGCGGGTCCGCTCGGACGTGCCGTCCAGCCCGTTACTCAGCCAGTCTTCGACTGTTTCCCGCAGCGTGTAGGTGCGCGATGACCTGACCCCGGCGTTCATTTCCTGATGCAGCGCCTTGAGCCTGTCCCGGACCTCCTGCTTGGTCTTGCCGAAGACCTTGCGCCGGATCCGCCTCCCGTCGGGCCCGTAACCCAGCGAGACCGATCCCACGTATCGGTTCTTCGCCGTAGCGAAATAGATCGCGTCCTCGCCGCGTCCGCGGCGGCTGACTTTCGTCTCGGACATAGTAGGAGCGGAACACTTAGGCTCCCCGTTAGGCTCCCCGCGACACGTCCTGCTGAACCTCTAGGCCTCTGAGCTGCGCCCCGACCGCGACTCGAACGCGGGACCTACTGCTTAGGAGGCAGTCGCTCTATCCGCTGAGCTATCGGGGCCCGGTGGCTAGCCTACCGGCGGACGGTACCAGCCGCTAACGTGGCGTGCTCGGGTTCGGGCGGAACGCGGCGCCGTGGCCGGGCACGATCACCGAGGCGAATGAGAGCAGAAGTTCGCGGCTGGCGTGCAGTGCGCTGGCGTCGGAGCCGAGCGGGTCCTCGGCCGGCCCGGCCGCGCCCCACCAGGCGTGCGTGCACACGACCACGTCGCCCAGGGTGGACGCCACCGTGGAAACGTCCTGGTCGGTATGCCCCGGCGTGCGCAGCAGCCGGACCGACGGCCCGAGTGCAAACCCGTCCGCGTCGCGGTCCACCCACCGGTCACCGAGGTACATGGCCCAGTGGTCGTGGATCCGCGCCGCGGGGAACAGCGCGGCGTTGACCGTGTGGTCTGGATGGTGGTGGCTGAACACCACGTCGGTCACGTCCCCGGCCTCCGGACCTTGTGCGGCCAGCGCAGCGAGCAGGGCCTCGCGGGAGGCCACCATGCCGGGATCGACGACGATGACCGCGTCGCCGTCCATGATCAGCGTGACCGTCCCGGCCACCCGCTCGTCGTCGCCGTCCCGGCCGACGTACCCCTCATGTAGCACGTGCACCGAGGCGGACCCGCCCGGCGCGACGTTCAGGTCAGTCACGGAACCGACCTTACGGCTAGGGCAGGTCGAAAGGGAGGGGCAGGCCGTCCACGGCGTGTGCGCACAGGTCGTCTTCGCGCTCGGCCGGGAGGGCGGCGATGATCTGGATCACCAGGTCGCGCAGCCGCTTGATGTTGGCCGCGAACACCTCGAAGACCTCAGCGGCGGTGACGCCCTCGCCTTCTTCGACCCCGGCGTCGGTGTCGGTGACCAGCGCCAGCGTGGTGTAACAGAGCGCCATTTCACGGGCCAGGACCGCCTCAGGGTGGCCGGTCATCCCGACCAGCGTCCAGCCCTGGGCGGCGAACCACAGCGATTCGGCGCGGGTGGAGAATCTCGGCCCCTCGATGACGACCAGCGTCCCCGAGCCGACCGGGATCCAGCCGGACTCCCTGGCGGTCGCGATGGCGACCGGACGGACCGACGGGCAGTAGGGATCGGCGAACGGCACGTGGCAGGCGCCCTCGTCGAAGTAGGTCTGCACCCGGTTCCTGGTCCTGTCCACCAGCTGGTCCGGGATGACCAGCGTGCCCGGCCCGTACGAGGACGTCAACGAACCCACGGCGCTCGGCGCGAGCACCCGCCGCACGCCGAGCGAACGCAGCGCCCACATGTTCGCGCGATAGGGGATCTTGTGCGGCGGGAACCGGTGGTCATGGCCGTGCCGGGGCAGGAACGCGACCCGCCGCCCGGCTACTTCCCCCACGGTGACCGGATCGCTGGGCGGCCCGAACGGGGTATCGACCTTGACTTCCTCGGCGCCCTCGAGGAACTCGTAGAAGCCCGAGCCGCCCACCACGGCGATACTGGCCAGGCCGGGCATCGCAGATCAGGCGACCTTTTCTTTGGCCGACGAGGAGGGCTTGGAGGAGGCGCTCGAGGTTTCCCCGGACTTGGCGGCGGCTGAGGGCTTGTCCGCCGACTTGCTCGTCTCGCCCGACTTGGCCGACGACTCCGACGGCTGCTTGGCGCTGGCCGCCTCGGACCGTGAACCCGAGCCGTTGCGGCTGTCCGTGCGGTAGAAGCCCGACCCCTTGAACACGATCCCGACCGGCGAGAACACCTTCCTGAGCCTGCCTCCGCAGGCGGCGCACACGGTCAGCGGGTCGTCGGTGAACTTCTGCACCGCCTCGACCGGCTCGCCGCAGTCGGTGCAGGTGTACTGGTACGTGGGCACGGACCCTCCTTCACGCAGCCGCCACGCCGCGCAGGCACAACTCGGGTGGTTCAGGTTAGCACTCGGGACATCCGACTGCTAAGCATATCCAACCACGCAGGATGGCCGGTGATTCCGCCTCCCGCGCCGGCTGGGCCAGGAAGAAAGCCCCGGCCGACGCCAGTTCATTCTTATGCCGAACGGTCCGGCGGCAGCGCCTGCAGCCAGCTGACTCCGTGCCCGGGGCGGACCGCGGACCGCACCGGCACGTCATGCGGCTCGGCGGGCACCCGGCCGACCAGCTCGTCGTCGTACAGCAGCGCGATGACCGGGATCAGCGGGCCGACGCGGACCAAGGCGCGGTCGAAGCTCCCCCCGCCGCGGCCGAGCCTGTGACCAGCCCGGTCGACGGCGAGCGCTGGGACCAGCACCACGTCGGCCCTGGCCACCGCGTCGGCCCCGCGAGGCGGCTCGGCCGGCTCACGCAGCCCCCGCGGGCCGGGCACCAGCGAATCCGGGCCCTCGTAGGAGGCCCAGTCCAGGTCGCCGCCCGGCCGCAGCAGCGGCAACAGCACGTACGTGCCGCGTTTCCACAGCGCGTACACCAGCCCGCGGGTGTCGGGCTCGGCGCCCACCGAGTAGTACGCGGCCACGGTCCCGGCCATCTGCACCTCGGGCAGCGACAGCAGCGCGTCCCGGATCAGCCTGCCCGCCGCCGCCCGCTGATCGGCGGACAGCCCGGCGCGGGCAGCGAGCAGCCTGGAGCGCAGTTCGGCCTTCTGCTGCCGGATATGGGACACGTCACTCACCGTATCGCGGGCCCGGCTTCCGCCTACCAGGCGAATGACGCTGCGCACCGGGGGCAGGGAGCATGCCATGGAATTCGCTAGTGTTCTGGGCATGGCTGATAACGACGCCGCCAAGGACGTGACCAAGGCCGTCATTCCCGCGGCCGGCCTGGGCACCAGGTTTCTGCCCGCGACCAAGGTGACGCCCAAGGAAATGCTGCCGGTGGTGGACAAGCCCGCGATCCAGTACGTCGTGGAGGAGGCCGTCGCGGCCGGGCTGGACGACGTGCTGGTCATCATCGGGCGGAGCAAGCATTCCATCGAAGATCACTTCGACCGCGCCTACGAGCTCGAGGAGGCGCTGGCCGCCAAGGACGACACCGAGCGGCTGGCCCAGGTGCGCGAGTCCAGCGACCTGGCCACCATGCACTACGTACGCCAGGGCGACCCGAAGGGGCTCGGCCACGCCGTGCTGTGCGCGGCCCAGCACGTCGGGGAGGAGCCGTTCGCGGTGCTGCTGGGCGACGACATCATCGACGCCCGCGACCCGCTGCTGATCAGGATGATCGAGGTGCGCCAGCGGTACGGCGGCAGCGTGGTGGCGCTGATGAAGGTCGATCCGGAGCAGGTCTCGCAGTACGGGGCGGCGGCGATCGCGCCGACCGACGAGGACGACGTGGTCACGGTAACCGACCTGGTAGAGAAGCCGGTGCCCGGCTCGGCGCCCAGCCGCTGGATCCTGATCGGGCGCTACGTGTGCGACCCGGCGGTGTTCGGCGTGCTGCGGCACACGCCGCCCGGCCGGGGCGGGGAGATCCAGCTCACCGACGCGCTGCTGACGCTGGCCAATGCGAGCCCGGCCGAGGGCGGCGGCGTCCACGGCGTGCTGTTCCACGGCCGCCGCTACGACACCGGCAACAAGCTCGACTACCTCCGCACCATGGTCCAGTTCGCCTGCGAGCGTTCGGACCTGGCCGAGGAGATCGTGCCCTGGCTGCGGAAGTACCTGGACAGCCTGCCGTGACCGACACCCACGCCCACGTCCTGACGGGCGAGCTGATTCCGGTG
Source organism: uncultured Actinomycetota bacterium (assembly GCA_963808615.1). GTDB lineage: Bacteria > Actinomycetota > Actinomycetes > Streptosporangiales > Streptosporangiaceae > Palsa-504. Next base: position 228,366 of record CAWEGV010000011.1, on the reverse strand, counting down.
GAGGCGCACCTGGCCGACATCCTGGGCACCATCCGGCCGCTCGCGCCGACCGAGCTCAGCCTGGGCGATGCGTACGGCCTGGTGCTCGCCGAGGACGTGACGGCCAGCACTGCGCTGCCGTCGTTCGACAACTCGGCGATGGACGGGTACGCGGTGCGGGTGGAGGACGTGGCCGCCGCATCCGAGGCATCCCCGGTCACGCTGCCGGTCGTGGCCGAGGTCGCGGCGGGTGACACCGGTGCGTACGCACTGCAGGCGGGCACGGCCATCCGGATCATGACCGGGGCCATGCTGCCGTACGGGGCCGAGGCCGTTATCCCGGTGGAGTGGACCGACGGCGGCACGGCGCGGGTTACCGTTCGCGGCCGGGCCGAGCGCGGGCACGCCATCCGGCTGGCCGGCGGCGACGCCCAGGCCGGCGAGGTGCTGGTCGCCGCGGGAACCAGGCTCCGTCCGATGCACATCGCGGTCATCGCGGCGGCCGGGCGCGGCGCGGTGCAGGCCCAGCCGCGGCCGCGGGTGGTGGTGCTGTCCACCGGCAGCGAGCTCGCCGAGCCCGGCACGCCGATCGTCCCGGGCCGGATCTGGGACTCCAACAGCTTCATGATCGCCGCAGCGGCCCGCGAGGCCGGGTGCCTGGCCTACCGGCAGGCCATCGTGCCCGACCGCCCGGAGGAAGTGCTGCCTGCCATCGAGGACCAGCTGGTGCGCGCCGACCTGATGATCACCACCGGCGGGGTCAGCATGGGCGGCGAGTACGACGTGGTCAAGGCGGCGCTGGCCCAGCTCGGCACGATCGAGTTCCGCAAGGTCGCCATGCAGCCGGGCATGCCGCAGGGGTTCGGCACCGTGGCCCTGCCCGCGTCCGGGACCCAGGAAGACGGGTCCCGCCGCAGCCTGCTGGGCAGGCTCGCGGACCGCGGGGAGGTAACAGAGAGCCCGGTCAGGCCGGGTGAGCACGATCAGGTGCCGATCTTCACCCTGCCCGGCAACCCGGTCAGCGCCTACGTGTCGTTCCAGGTCTTCGCGCGTCCGGCCATCGGCGCGCTACAGGCCGACAGCGGGCTGGGCCTGGAGCAGACCCGGGCCGAGCTGACCGGGCCGCTGCGCTCGCCGCCGGGCCGGCGGTCGTTCCTGCGCGGCGTCCTGGACCGCTCCCGCGCCCAGATCACCCCGCTCACCGGCCAGGGGTCGCATCAGGTAGCTACGCTCGGCAAGGCCAACGCGCTGGTCGTCGTCCCCGAACCGGTGGCGCAGATGCACGAAGGCGAGACCGCCGACGTGCTCGTGCTGCCCTGACGCCGGCCTGGCGCGACGGCATGAACCACGGTCCGTTAGGGATGAAAAGTACTCTGGCCTCATGAGCGAAGTCGCTTCTGGCGGGCTGACCCACGTGGACGCGGCAGGCCACGCGCGGATGGTGGATGTGTCCGGCAAGGACGTAACGGCCCGGGCGGCGTGCGCCTCAGGGCGCGTGCTGCTGTCGCAGCGGGCGGTGGCGGCGCTGCGGGCCGGGGAGGTGCCCAAGGGCGACGCGCTGGCCGTGGCGCGCATCGCCGGGATCGCCGGCGCCAAGCGGACGCCCGACCTGATCCCGCTGTGCCACCCGATCGGCCTGCACGCGGTCAGCGTCGAGGCGCAGGTGACCGACGAGGGCGTGGACATCACCGCGATCGCCAGGACCGCGGACCGGACCGGGGTGGAGATGGAGGCGCTCACCTCGGTGGCCGTGGCGGGCCTGGCGCTGGTCGACATGGTCAAGGCCATCGACCCGGCCGCGGTGATCAGCGACGTGCGGGTGGAGTGGAAGGAAGGCGGGAAGACCGGGCCATGGCGCAGACCATGATCAGGGCGCTGGCGGTCACCATCTCGAACCGGGCCGCCGCCGGGATCTACCAGGACAAGTCCGGACCGGTGCTGGTCGAGCTGCTCCGCGGGGCCGGTTGCGCCGCGGTGGACGGCCCGCTGGTCATCCCCGACGGGGATGCCGTCGAGGCCGCCCTGCGGGACGCGGTCGCGGCCGGCTACGACGTGGTCGTCACCAGCGGCGGGACCGGGCTCACCCCGGCCGACCTGACGCCCGAGATGACCAGGCGCGTGCTCGACAAGGAGATCCCCGGCATCGCCGAGGCGCTGCGCGCCGCCGGGGCCGCGGCCGGGGTGCCCGCCGCGATCCTGTCGCGGGGCCTGGCCGGGGTGGCGAACCGGACGCTGATCGTCAACCTGCCCGGCTCGACCGGCGGGGTCCGTGACGGGCTGGCCGTGCTGGCGCCCGTGCTGGAGCACGCGGTCTCGCAGATTAACGGTGGCGATCACGTGCGGGCGGGAACCGGCGCGGACCACGGGCCGGGAACGGCGTAGCGTCGGCGGGCACTACCAGGGAATGATGGGATCGTGGGACGCATGCGCGGCTGGCCGGTCATCCTCACCGAGCCCCATCTGCTCGCCGAGCCGGTGGGGCTGCGGCCGGTGCGGGTGGCCGACGCCCGGACCTGGCGGGAGATACGGGTAAGGAACGCGTCGTGGCTACGGCCCTGGGAGCCGACCAACCCGGAAACGCCGCTGCACCGGTCCAGCCTGGGGCCGTATATCGCGATGGTGCGAGCGATGCGCGGCGAGGCCCGGCAGGGGCAGGCCATCCCGTGGGTGGTGACCTACGGAGGGAAGTTCGTCGGCCAGCTGACCGTCGGCTCGATCACCTGGGGCTCGGCCAGGTCGGGGCAGGTCGGGTACTGGATCGACGAGGCTTACGCCGGGCTCGGCGTCATCCCCACCGCGCTGGCCATGGCCGTCGACCACTGCTTCGGCGTCATCGGCCTGCACCGGCTCGAAGCGTCCATCCGGCCGGAGAACCACGCCTCGCGCCGGGTGGTGGAAAAGCTCGGGTTCCGGGAGGAGGGCATCCGGGTGCGCCAGTTGCACATCGACGGGGCCTGGCGGGACCACGTGTGTTATGCGCTGACGGTCGAGGAGGTACCGCGGGGGCTGATGCCGAGGTGGCGCAGCATCCTGCTGACCTCCCGGTCCGGCGCGGGCTGATCCTCCCATCCTCCGGCCCGGCTCACCGCGGGGAATGTCGCGACACACCGGGCCCGGTACTCGTACAGGACCACTCCAGCTATTACGTTGCGTCACATGGGCATGCGCGGGAGTACCATGCCCGCGATCCGGACCTGCCGAGCCGACCACCGGGCGCCGGGACTGCCTGGTACGTGCCGCGCCGAGGGGAGGGATTCTTGAGCAGCGCGATACTCTACGTCGCCATCGTCGCCATCTGGGCTTGCGTGCTCATTCCCCGCTGGCTCCGGCGGGACTCCTCGGCTTCCGTCCCCGTCTCCTCCCCGGCCGAGGCCCAGGCCGGCGAGCAGGGCACGGGCGGGGCCGGCGAAGAGCCTGAGCCGTCTGGCCGGCACCCGGACGATCAGGCCGAGGCCGAGGAACCTGCGGCTCCGGCCGAGGAGCGTTCGGTCCCGGGCTCGGCCCCGCGCGAGAAGCGTCCGGCACTGGGCTCGGCCCCGCGCGAGGTCCCGGGCGAGGGCCGGGACCTGCCGTCTGACCCGGGCCATCGCCGGGTGGTGTCCGCGCGGCGGCGGCTGCTCTTGCTGCTCGTCGCGCTCACCATCGCATCGGGCGTGCTCGCCGGGATCCGGCTGGCGGCCTGGTGGGTGACCGTCCCGGCGACGGTCATGCTGGTCTGCTACCTGCTGCTGCTTAGGGCGGCCGCCAAGGCTGACGCCGAGCGGCGCGAGCTGGCCTATGACCGGGCTTATGACCGGGCCTACGCTCAGGCGGCGCACGCGGCGGCCGCGGCCGCGGCGGCTCCTCCTGCTCCTCCTGCTCGTCCTGCTCGGGCAGAGGTCCTGGCCTTTTCCGGGGCTGGCGCCTCCGAGCCCCAGGACGACGAGGAGATCTACGACCAGTACGCCGACGCCAAGCTGCGCGCGGTAGGTGACTGAGCCGCTCCCGTCCCGCTAGTTCGTGCGGACCTTCAGGACCTGCGGCCCGCGGAACGAGATGTTGGGGTGGAAGGTGAACTCCTGGTCGGGCGCCAGCGCCAGGTTCGGGTAGCGGCGGACGAGCTCGGCGATCGCGATCTGCGCCTCCAGCCTGCCCAGGTTCGCGCCCAGGCAGAAGTGCAGGCCCTTGCCGAAGGCCAGGTGCCGGTCGGCGTCGGGTCGGCGCAGGTCGAATCGGTCAGGCTCGGCGAACGCGGCGGCGTCCCGGCCCGTCGCCGCCAGCCAGAGGAACAGCCTGGACCCCGCGGGCAGGTCGACCCCGCCCAGCGTGACCGGCCGGGTGGTGACCCGCCGCCAGACGGCCACCGACGGGTCGTAGCGGAGGCTTTCCTCCACGGCGCCCGGGATCAGTCCGGGTTGCCGCACGATTTCCGCCCACCTGCCGGGGTCCTCGAGCAGACGGCGGGCGGTGTTGCCGATCAGCCCGGTGGTGGTCTCGTGCCCGGCGAACGACAGCGAGAACAGGATCGAGGAGATCTCGGCCAGGGTGAGCCGGTCCGGCGCTTCGTCATGGATGGCGATCAGGTCGCTGGTCAGGTCGTCGCCGGGCGTTCGGGCCTTGGCCTGGACCAGGTCACGTATGTACCCGCGATAGGCGGCCATGGTGGTCGCGGTCTCGACCTGGTCCTCGGCTGCGAGGCGACCGAAGCTCAGCGCCGCCCGGTAGCCGCACCATCTCTTCAGCTGGGCATAGTCCTGCTCGGGCACGCCCATCAGGGAGAACACGATGTTGGCCGGCAGCGGGAAGGCCAGCGCGGCAACCAGGTCGAACTCGGTGCGGCCGGCGACCTCATCGAGCAGCCGGGCGGTGGTGGCCTCGATGGCGGGAATCATGGCGGTGACGCGCTTCATGCTGAACGCGCGGGCGGCCGGCTTGCGCAGCCGGGCATGCTCGGGCTCGTCCAGGCTGACCATGGACGGCTGGGGCTGGTGGCCGCCCGCCAGCAGAATCTGCTGGGCTTCCGGGGTTATCGGCACCAAGGGGGCCTGAGCCACCGCTGCGGAGTAGGCGGCCGGGCCGTGGAATACCTCCTCGACGTCTTTGTACCGGGTGACGACGTAGTAGCCGATCGACGGGGCGAAGAAGACGGGCGCCCCGTCCCCGGGCGGCCCGGCCAGGACCGCGTAGGGATCGGCGAGGAATCCGGGCGAGAGCGGGTCGAACGACTCGTCGACCGGGCAGCCGGACACGGGAGCGGTCGTCGTCATCGGGCACCTCCTCGGGGGTCAGCGCTTGTGCCGCATGATGCCCATGATGGGGCGGCCGGCGGGCTGTGTCATCAGGCGATCTATGGTTCGGCAGCTGAACCGGATCTGAGTGCAATTTGCGTCGTCATGACAACACCCAATTGCACTCAATCGGCGAGGACGCGGTCGCTGGTCACGGCGTAGAGGCTGGCCCGGGCTGCGGGTGGGTGGCCAGTAGCGCCGGGGGCCTGGGCGGCTGGCTGAAGTCGAAGTCCGCGAGCAGGTCGCCGAGGATCTTGGCGTCCTCGCGGACGTCCGGACGCGGGTCGGGCCGGCCGTCGGTGGCCGGGTCGAGTCTCGCCCCGCCCAGGAAGTCATCCTCGATGAACTTGTTGTACGCGTCGAAGGACAGGGTCTGGTGGTCGATGTAGCCCGTCTTGGCGTACGGGCTGATGACCAGGGCGGGCACCCGGAGCCCGTAGCCGTTCTGGTCGACCATGGGCGGCACGACATGGTCGTAGAAGCCGCCCCAGTCGTCCCAGGCCAGGAAGATCGCGGTGGAGTCCCAGTCGGGGCCGCGCATGATCGTGTTGATCAGGTTAGTGACGTAAGCCTGGCCGGTGGCGAGGTTCGCCGGGGGATGATCGCTATTGTCCTGGGTCGGGGCGATCCACGACACCGCCGGGAGCGTTCCGTGCTCGGCGGCGGTGTAGAACCCCGACAGGTTCTGGACGTTGCCAAGCTGGCCATCTTCCTTGACATCGGTGAAGGAGGGCAGCGGGTTCCAGATCGACGGGGTCCCGGAGCCTTGGGCGACCGGCGCGCAGCCCGCCGCGGTCTGGTCCGGGTTGTCGTCACAGTCGGGCTGGATGCCGCTTTGCACGTAGTAGGCCCAGGAGACGTTCGCCTTGTGCAGCAGGTAGGTCAGGTCGGTCCAGGAGTACAGACCGAGCTGCGATGCCTCTTCTCCCCCGTTCCCGAGCAGCAGCTGGAGGTCGGCGGGCGTGAGATAGCGCAGACACGCCTCGCCCGCCGCGATCACCTTCGGGTCGGTGACGCTCGTAGTGGAGAGCTTCGTGACGCCGTGCGCGGCCATGCACGAGCGGAAGGCCGCCGGGAGGTCGTTGAGGTTCAGCCCTTGCGCGGCGGCTGCGGCCTGTTCCGGGTCATTGGTGCAGCTGTCGGGGTTCGCGCTGGTACAGTGCGCCGACCAGCCGCTGACCAGGTACAGGTGCGCCGGCAGGGACCACGAGTCGACCGGCTCGAACATGTGATCCTGCAGGACGAAATCCTTGGCGTACGTCCAGTAGTTGGGGATCTCGCGGGCGTCGTGATAGCCCATGACATCCGGCGGGTTGCTGGGCAGGCACACCGGCGTCGGAGGGTTCGTGCTGCTGCAGCCGCGGGTGGACGCATCCTCGGCGCTCTTGACGAACCCGTCCATCTTGCCGCCGTCGATGTCCGCGATGCCGTCGGACAGATTGTGCCCAGCACCGCCGTTCACCAGGCTGGGATCGTGGTAGGGCTTGTCGCAGCCCCTGGTGCGCGGATCGGGCACGCACACCGTGAACTGGCCGTCCTTGGCCGGGATGCCATCCGCTCCCGGGTAGGTGCCGAAGAACGAGTCGAACGATCGGTTCTCCTGCATGATGATGACGACGTGGCGGATCTTGCTGATCCCGCTGAGCGTATGCGTCGCCGACTGGGCTCCTGTCGTCGGCTGGGCCGATCCGGAGTGCTGGACCGGGGCCGGCGGCTGGCTGGTGCAGCCGGCCAGGCACGTGGTCAGCAGCGTGGCGGCGATCGCGGCCACCGCCGGCCATCGGCGCCGATGAGATGCCGTGTCCCGCAATGGTCAGCCCTCCAGCTGGCGTTCCCGGTGTTCAATGGCGGCGGTCCCAGCGTCTCGCTCCAAGCGCGGGCACGTCCACGGGTTTGCTACGCTAGCTCAGGGTTCTCGGGGCTGTAGCGCAGTCCGGTAGCGCACCTCGTTCGCATCGAGGGGGTCAGGGGTTCAAATCCCCTCAGCTCCACCGAGTTCAACGAGTGATTTCGATATTAAGATCAGTTCTTTCTGCCTGGTTCGATGACGACATGCTCGTCAACACCCACGCCTACGGGGTGCCCGCGCACTTCGCCCCGGTCCTGCACCTGCGGCACCTCAGCTCCGGCACCTTGTTCCAGACCTACGCCCGCAGCTTTGACCGGGTTTGGGACCAGACCCGCGCGACCTGGAACGGCACCGAGGCGGCCCACGATGAGTGAGCGGATCGACTACCTCGACGACCCGGCCGCGCCCAGGCCCACCAGCCTGGTCCCCTCCGCCAACGTGATCGTGGTCAATGACCAGGGCCGGATCCTGCTGATCCGCCGCACCGACAACGGCAACTGGGCCGTGCCCGGTGGCGGCATGGACCTGGGCGAGTCCATCACCCAGGCCGCGATCCGCGAAACAGAGGAGGAAACCGGGATCACCTGCCAGATCACCGGCCTGGTCGGCATCTACACCAGCCCTCGCCACGTGATCCGCTACACCAGCAACGGCGAGGTCCGCCAGGAGTTCCCCATCGTGTTCACCGCCCGCCCGATCGGCGGGAAGCTGCGGCCCAGCAGCGAATCATCCGAGCCGCAATGGGTCTCCCCCGAACTCATCCCCGGCTTGCAGATGCACCCCTCGATGCGCCAGCGCATCCAGCACTACCTCGACATGCGCCCCGAACCCTACCTGGGCTGAGCGGCCAGCATCGCCTCGACTCGCCCGGCAGTGGCCAGGATCTGCGGGGCGGCTAGCTCCACGAACCGCGTCACCTCGTCATCGGGCCCGTACCGTCCGCGGATCTCCACCAGCCGGTCAACAGGACGCACAAAATCACCGTCAGGCCCGGTCGTCATGTCGCAATACAGCAGCGCATCAGCCAGCGGCGGGTTAGCGGGTGAGAACTCCCCCGCCAGCTCAGCGCTAAGACCACGGACCTCGGCCTCGATCTGAGCACACGAGTGGTACGCCACCAAGCACACGACCTGCCCGTCGATACCGGCACGGCGCAGGTAGCGTGCTCCATCAAGGGGATGAAACCCTGTGTCGACCAGCTCAGGGGCATACCCGATGTCATGCAGCCACGCTGCTGCCACCAGGTCATCAGGCAAGCCGAGCGTCTTCGCGACCCACCTGGCCCGCCGGGCCACTGACCGCACATGCCGCCAGCGTCGCGGCAAAGCCTGGGCAAGCTTCGTCTCGGCGAGCGCTGCCGCGTCCTCAACGTCCACCACAACCTTGACCGTACCCCGGAGGAGCAGCCCTCCCAGCCCTCGGTTGCCCGTGATATAGGAAGGTGTCGATCACGTGACGGGCGGCAACGCGCGGATCTGCCGATCTCTGTGTCTGGTAAAGGCTCAGGCGGATTACACGCTTCCTTCAGCCGTCCCCGATGTAGCCCGTATCGGGATCGATCATGGCGAGGAAGTCGCGAATGTGCTCCCGGTGCTCCTCCATCGGCCGATTCGGTGTCCCGCTCGACGTGAATCCGTAGCCCTGGTTAGGCCCGCTCAGCCAGTCGTAGAAGGTGCCGTCTTGTCCCCACGCCGCTCGGCGAATAGCGAACCGTTCGCCATCGACGTCGAGGGTGAACAACACCGGCCCGGGCCTTCCCTCTGTTCCGCGGTACACAGCTGGAACGGCGGGGGGACCGTCGCCGTCACCGCTGGGGCTCGTGTCCACGAGAGCCAGCATCCACGGCCGCCCGCGTTGATGTCTATCGCACATGTGCTCGGCTGACGCACTCATGCCGCGATCCGCCTTTGGACTGTCGCAGATCAGCTGGCGGACGTGTCGCACCTCACTCGACGGAGGACAAGCGTGCTCACGCTCCACTCGCGTGCTCACGCGTGCTCACTCGCGTGCTCACGCGTGCTCACTCGCGTGCCGACGTTCAACTGATCGTTGACGAAACGGCTTCAGGTGATGCTTGACGGTTTCTAGGGTTCGGGTCTGGTGTGACCTTGTTAGACCAGGGTAGGTGGCTGCGCTGTTGGTTAGCCGGGTCGCTGGCCCGAGCAGGCGTGCAGGAGCTCGGTGATGAACCAGACCGACGGGTCGCTGCAGGGCTCCGTCAGCGCCTGGTGTTCGTCGTCGGAGGTTTCGGTGGTGCCGCTGGCCAGCCCCCAGCCGCGGATGACGTCGAGGTTCTGCTGCCACCAGCGCCCCCAGGGGGTTGCCCCGGGTACCACGCTGGCGGTGGTCTGGTTGCTGATGTTGCGCAAGCCACCGCGCTCGAACAGGGTAGGCAGCTTGCGCCCGAAGAAGGGGTCGTAGCCCCGCGAGGCCCACCAGCCGCCGTTGTTGAAGGCCTGGTGGTAACCCGCGTAGAGCGGGTGGGAGGGGTCGACCGGCCCGGGCACGCCCCAGTCGCCTTCTTCGTCGATGAGCCAGCCGCCCGGGCGCAGGCACGCCATCATCTGGTGGATCGCTTGCTCTTGCCTGCCTGCCAGCCAGAACAGCACCAGCCGGGTGCAGACCAGGTTGAATGATCCTGGGCCGAGGGCATCCAGCGGGTCGTCGAGGATGTTGTGCTGCACTACTTCCAGGTTCGGCAGGTCAAGCCGGGCCAGGTACCGGGTGTCGATGTCGGTGGCCACGACCTGGCCAGCGGGGCCCACGCGCTCGGCCAGCCAGATGGCCATGGACCCGCGGCCAGCGCCGACCTCCAGGCACCGCCAGCCGGGCTGCACCAGGTCACGGCGGCGGCGAGAGCCGGGATCGAAGAGCCGCTCGAGGAGGTCCAGCCGCTCATCCTCGGCTCTCTCGCGGCCCGCCGCCGCCAGGCGGTAGCCCGGTTCGCCGCCCACGACCTCACCGGCTGTCATCGTTGTCCCCTCCGCGCTTTCGGACCTTGCCCACGGATAGGTGCTAGTCAACGCCGGGTTCCGCGGCGGGGTCAACCGGAGGTGGCAGCGTGCCTGCCGTGTGCCAGGTGAGGCCGGACGTGTCAACGATCAGTCGGAGTCGGACACGTGCTTGACTCGCGTGCCGGGACTCACTTGATGTGCGACGGATCGGCTCCGCTTGATGTGCGACACACCCTAGAGATCTTGTGGGGGGCGGGGTGTCTCCCCGGCCAAGATTGACACTGGCCCGAGTTGTCTTAGTGAGTCAATCTCGCCACCTTCGTGCTCACGGAAGCCAACGTCGGTACAGGTGAGGGTGGCGGCGTCGATGACGGCGACCAGGCATCGCCAACGGTGGGGCAGCGTGATCTGGCTGCCGGGCGGGGCGCCGCGGTAGCTGGCGAAGTGGCCGGTCATCACCACTGCATAGGAAGGCAGGTCAAACCGTGCGGGCATGCTGCCTGCGGATAGCGCTTCCAGCGCCTTGACCCGGGTGGTGGCCACGGCGGCGATACAGGCTGGGGCGGGTTCTTCGTGCGCGACGGCGACCTGGGCGGCGGCGGCGGCTAGGCGGGGGATGACCTCGACCGGAATCGGGGACCCGGTGGCACCGGCTGGCTGGCTCATATATGCATCCTTCTGGTCCCGGTTGGTTAACCGTAGTCGGAGGCCTTGTGGCGGTTGATGGCGCGGCTGGTCCTGCGGGACATGGCGATGGTGATGCCGTCAGTGACGGTGATCTGGTAGGTATCGGTCTCGACGGTGACCGCTACGGTCTTGCCCGCGTGTGGCAGCCCGACCTGGATGCGCTGGCCGCCGATCATGATGGCGCCGCGGATCGAGACCCGTCTTTTCACGGTGAGCGGTTCGGGCAGGCGGGGCGGCCGGGTGAGTGCGGCGCGGGCTCCGCGCAGCCGGTGGCGGCCCTGCTCGGGGACGAGGCAGGCGAGGGTTCGGATCAGGATGCCGCTGGGCAGTATGTGGGCGATGGGGCCGTCCACGGTGACCCGCTGCCCGCCAGCGGTGATCCCACCGACAGCACGTGGTTGCCGATGCTGAGGTTGCCCGAGGCACTGACGGTGCGCTCGATCTCGATGACGCTGCCCTCGGGTGGGGGCAGCGGAGGCCGGGACGATCCGCGGTCCTGCTTCCTGGTGACCGGGGCCGGGCCGCTGAGGTTAGGTCAAGCTCTCACCTGTTCCGCTGTATTGACTGGTGTCGCCTTGCTGCTCTCGCATCATGACCACGAGCCCGTCTTGCGAGGCCTCAGACGACCGGTAAGAGCCGTTCGGTTACGGCCGGGGACGACGTGGCTCCCTCGGACTGCGACCGATCCGGGGATTTGCCCCAACGACCGCGAAGGACCTCGCCGCCGAGAGTTCACATCGAGGGGTAACGCTTTGGAGATTGGAACGAGTGGACGCTCATCAACACCAATCGCCAGGTAAACGAATTGTTTCGACAGCACAGGCACATCCTGAGAGACGAACCGGTCGCTGGTTCGAACCAATCGAGAGAGTGCAGCACCAGAGTGCAGCAACCGCACCGGACTAGACCAGACCCAGTGCGACCCAGTACGAACCGCCTACCTGCGCCAGCGACCTCCAACGACCCCCTTGCCTCCAGATGGCATGGAGATGGTCCAAGTTCGAAGCTGGTGATCCTGTCACCCATGCTGTCGACTGGGGGACCAGCGGCCGGTTTAACGATGACCACCTGGTCCCGGATGACCACGGAAACTGGAAACAAGCAGCTGGGCTGGGCGAGGCACGACGCCCGTCCGGGCTCCCGTGGTCATAGGGCTGGTGCCGTAGAAAAGAAGCAGCGACGAGGGAGGGGAGGCCGGGGAGGACCCGCGGTCCCGCTTCCTGGTGACCGGGGCGGGCCGTTGAGGTTAGATCAAGATCTCACCTGTTCCGCCGCACTGCCCGGTGTCGCCTTGCTGCTCTCGCATCGTGACCACGAGCCGCCTTGCGAGGCCTCCGAGGTGCCGGATCAGGAGCTGGTGCGGCTGAACCGCTACCGATCGGCCTGGCCAGTCAGGCCAGAAGCCGTACAGCAGACGAGTACAGCAACGCGAGCGACCTGGAGCGGCCCTCGAGGGCTTCCAGCAACGCTCGACCTGCGCCAACGACCTTCACCGACCGACTTGGCGCTAGTTCGCATCGAGGGGGTCAGGGGTTCAAATCCCCTCAGCTCCACCGAGAAATTGCAGTCCCCAGCCTTTTTCGAATTTCTTCGGTTCGACGTGGGAGCCATTGTGGGAGCCAAGTTGTGGGCTTCCTTTATGGCTGAGGCTTTATGGCTGAGGCTAAGCGTCGCGGCTACGGCGAAGACGGCATCTACTTCGACCACCGGGGTGACTGCCGGGATGGCGTCCATCACAAGACCTGTGCGGGCGCTGGCGCGGGGTGGTCTCGCTCGGTTTCGACGTGGACGGGAAGCGAATCCGCAAGAAGGTCGGTGGCCAGACCAAAGCTGAGGTCAAAGAGAAGCTCAAGGCGCTGCACTCGGAACTGGACGCGGGTATCCGGACCACGGCGACCTACACGGTCGAGAAGGTTGTAGCCGACTGGCTGGATGAGGGACTGCCGGGTCGCACCGCCAAGACGGTCGAGGCAAGCCCGGGACTCACTGCGACCGCTGCTCGCGGTCATCGGTCCGATCCCGCTGCGGGACCTGACCGTTCAAGACGTACGGGCCGCGCTGAAGAGAGGACGTTGAAAACCTTGGCGATGGCCGTCAGCGCGGGCGCCCGTCGGGAGATCATCAGCCGCAGCCACGCATCGTCGAGCCGCTGGATGCGGGCCAGCGTGCCGTGATCAGCGGCCGGGGGCGAACACCACGGCCGTGAGCGCCACCACTCCGGCGGTGAGGAAAGCGGCCTGCCGGGGACGGGCGAGCAGCGCGTCCTCCTGCCGCCGGGTCGTGGCCGGCCGGGTTATCCCGGGCATGCGGCACCTCGCCCGCACAGGGCCAGGCCTTCGGTGCGGCGGACATAGCCGACCAGCTTTGAGCGGGGCATGAACGCCACCGCGCTGTCGACGGTGGTGGTCACGACCGGGGACGCGCCGGGCGCAAGGACGAACCGATAGGTCGCGCAGCCGCCGGGGAAGGTGTAGTAGCGGACGCCGGAGTACCGCGGGACCAGGCTCAGCGGGCGTTCGAACCGGCGCATGCCGGGCTGGTCGGAGGGGATCTGCTGGGCGCCCGAGGTGTCGCAGGTCGCGGTCAGGGTGATCGTCACCGACTGCAGCCCGGCCTGGCCGGAGTTCAGCACGAAGCTGGTCTGCCCGCTGGCGATCTCGGGGTCGGCCGCGGTCCAGCCTGAGGGGAGCGCGGCGATGCAGGGCAGGAAGGCTGCCGAGGGAACCGCCTGGGCCGCCAGGATCATCGCATGGCCCGTGGCGCAATCGGGTGCGCGGGTGGCCGCGGGCACCAGCGTGAAGTGCACCCCTGTGGTCGCGGTGTCCGGCAGTAGCAAGCCGACGCCGAAAAAGGCGGGCACGGCGAAGATGGCGAGCATCGCCGCGGCCAAGGTGACCCGCCGGACGCTCCAGCGCTGCAGCACGATCGGCTTTCGCTGCGGGGCGAGTGTGCGGAACTCGGCGAGCAGGTCCCGGGGATCGCGTTTGATGAAGGCGCGCAGCTGTGTCGGGCTGGCCACCCCGCGGGTGGCGGCGAAGGCCTCGGCCAGCTCGGCCTCGGTGAAATAGTTCAGCGCCTGCCGGTACACCCGCCCCGGGTCGGTGCGGACCGCCAGCACCAGCATCATGTTGGCCAGGTCGACCGCCTGCCGCCAGGGTGAGGGGCGGACCTGGGCGAAGGCCACGTCGATGAGCAGCAGCTGCCCGCCGCGGACCATCAGGTTGCCCGGTTTGATGTCGCGGTGCGCGATCCCCGCGTCCCATAGCGTGCGGATCAGCCGCAGTCCCTGGCCGATCAGCTGGTCGTCGATGTCGGCGCCGCCGATCTCGACCGCGCCGTCGAAGTACTCGGTGACCAGCAGGTACTCCCGCTCGGGGGTGATCTCCACGATGCCGTACGGCCTGGCCACGGCGACCCCGGCGTCCTGCAGCAGGCGCAGGGCGTAGTCCTCGTACTCGGCCAGGCGCCGGACGGTCTGGAAGGGGTGCTCGTCCTCCAGGGAGCCGTACAGGATCGTCCGCCACAGCTTGTACCAGCGGTCGGCGCGGACGTGACCCTTGGTGTAGAGCTTGCCGAACAGGTACTCATCCGGGCCGCCCTCGGTCCGCAGCCGCAGCGGGGTGGAGCCGGCCGAGGACTCCAGCCCGACCGGCGTGATGCCGGTGACGGTGAGCCCGAGCTGGTCGTGCACGCCTTGCCGGATCGCCTCGCCGCGGGCGCCGGTCACATCCACGTGCGCGGTATTGCCGCGCCGGTAGGCGACCGGGAACACCTCGTTCGGGGTGAAGAACCGGAACGCGCTGACCGGGATGGCGACACCCAGCGCCACGCCCAGCAGCACGTCGTCCACATGATCGACGGCCAGGTACAGGCAGGCCAGGCAGAACACGGTCACGATCACCGCGATGGCCACCTTCGCATAAGTGCGGGGCCGTCCCGGCACGACCAGGCAGTAGGCGATGCTTATCAGCAGGAACGCGAGGATCGTAACCGAGAGCGCCGGCGCGGAATACCCCGCCCAGCCAGCGATGATCAGCACGCCATAGGGCCGCGGCCGGGTCATCCCCTCGGTGATCACATCCATGGCGAGCGTGAGGGCCAACAGGCTGCACAGGAACACCAGCAGGTGCCGCCAGCGCCGGAACACGATCGTCAGCACGACCGCCGACAGCCCGATCACCGTGGCCCCCCAGCCCGAGCCGGCCGTGTAGATCCCGTGGGCGACGTCGGTCAGCCACGGCGTCCGGGCCCGCGCGAAAAACCGGAGCACCGCCGTGTTGACCTGATTATCGAGCCGCAGCGACGGGGCCCGCAGCGAGACCGCGATCACGCCGGCCAAGACGACGACCGCGAGGATCAGCCAGGCCCTGGTGGTGACCGAGACCGGGTGCGGCAGCGGCGGGGGCGCGCCCGTCGGGCGCCGGTGGCGCGTCGTCCGCCGCACGGCGGGACCCGGCGGAAAGCTCGCCGTGCCGGCCCGTGTGGTTACCGTCTCCGTCTTCTCGCTCACTGCGACGCCTCCTCCGTCGGGGCCAGCCCCTGCGCCCGTAGCCAGCTCTCGGCCATCAGGCGCGGATCTTGCCCGCGTAGTTCCGCCCGCGCGTTCAGGGCGCGCAGCGAGCCGGTCGTCAGCCGCGCCGACACGGTGTTGAGCACCGCGAGCAGCCGCGGGCCGTAGCGGGCCACGGCATCGCGGCGCACCAGCGGGACGACGTTCTGGGCCGGCTGCAGGCCGCGGTCATCGGCCAGCACCACCAGATGGTCCGTGGTGAGGGCCGGGTCGGTGCTGAACAGCAGCGCGACGCCGATGTCCCCGGCCTGCAGGGCCTGCAGCGTCAGCGGACCGCCGGCGTCCAGCGGGACGAAAACCCGGAACCGGAGCCCGTAAACCTGCCTCAGCCCGAGCAGGCAGTAGGCCTCCTCCGGGCATTCGGGCGGACCGCCGAACGCCAGCCGCGGCGCCACCCGGGCCAGGCCGGCGACCGATCGCAGGCCGTAGCGGGCCGCGGTCGCGGCGGTGACCACGATGACATTGGCGTCCTGCGCGGCGGACGGCCGCCCCGCCACCAGCCCCCGGCCAGCCGCCTGCTCGGCCAGGGCCCTGCCGGTCGCCGTCACATCGGACGTCGCGGACTGCCGCCCCAGGCTGACGAACTCCAGCGCCGACCCGGAGTACTCCGGGACGACCTGGACAAGTCCGCTCATCAGCGCCGGGTCCACCAGCTCGCGCGGGCCCAGGTCCGGCAGGACGCGGACGGGGAAATCCTGCGCCGTGAGCGCGCCGGCGTAGATGTCGGCGAGCAGCACGCTCTCGGGGAAGTCGAATGACCCGACGGTAATGACGGCGCCATGCTGGGCGGACCCGTCAGCATGATGAGCCGGCCCGCTGCTGCAGGCGCAGGCGCAGGCGACGACAGCCAGCGCCAGACAGGCTAGGTACGCCACCGTCCGTCGTTCCGGCGCTGCTTTCATCAGGTTCCGTGCGGGTCGAGAAGAAAAGGTTGCGCCGCACGTGCCCGGAGCCTGGGACCCCGCTTCTCCGGGCGGGGTACCGCCTGACAGGCGGCGGCCGGCGGCACGACGGGCACCTGCGCTGGTGCGCGCTGGGCCGGGAACGGTGGGCTGGGGCTCACACGTACCCCCGGTGCTGCAGGGACCGCCAGCACAGCCAGCCCGGCAGCACTGGCAGCCAGTAGGTCGCCAGCCGGTACAGCAGCACGGCCGAGACCGCGGGCCCGGGCTGCATGCCGACCCCGGTCAGCCCGGCGACCAGCGCCGCCTCGATCGCGCCCAGGCCGCCCGGCGTGGGGGCGGCCGCGGCCAGCGCCGCGGCGCCCAGGTACACCGCGCCGATCACGACCAGGCCGGGACCCCGGCCGAAGGCCTGGACCGAGGCGGCCAGCCCGGCGATATAGGCCAGGGTGATCAGGGCCGAGCCGCCGAACAGCAGGCCCAGCTTGACCGGGCTGGCGGCGGCCTGGCGCAGGCTTCCGGCCGCGGAACGGGCACCCGGGATCAGCTGTTTGCGCGTCCACCGCCGGCCGGGCCGTGTCGCCAGGACCACGCCGATCACCGCCAGTATCACCGCCAGGATGAGCAGGATCTTGCTGCCGGACGGCAGCTTGAACGCCTGGCTGAGGTCGTGGCCGGCCAGCGCGAAGAAAACCACGATCAGCACCACGTGCATGACGGCGCCCGCCAGGGCGTTCACCCCGACCGCCGCGACGCTGGCCGGGGT
This sequence comes from uncultured Actinomycetota bacterium, assembly GCA_963808615.1. GTDB lineage: Bacteria > Actinomycetota > Actinomycetes > Streptosporangiales > Streptosporangiaceae > Palsa-504. The sequence goes on along the minus strand of CAWEGV010000011.1, from coordinate 211,392 downwards.
GTCGGTGCCGGTCTTCTGCAGGAACCGGGCGTTCAGCGCCATCCCGCCCACGTTGGCCGGCGAGACTCGGTTGATGAACGACGACGCGCCTTGCGCCAGCACGGCCGGGCCGAACGGGACACGGCCGGGCACCGAGCCGATCAGCGCTACCGCGCTGGCCACGTAGGTCAGCGCGGACAGGCCGATGATCACCGGGAGCCAGGCCCAGTTAGCGTGCTGCAGCGCGTGCCAGCTGCTGCTCACATCGGCGATTTGCGGCAGCAGGAAGTAAAAGGCGCCGGCCAGCGCGGCAATCGCCAGCAGGGTGCGCGGCCGCACCCGCTGCAGCCGGACGAGGTCCTTGTCCGCGTCGTCGCCGGAGGCCGCGATCGCGGCCGCGCGGGTGTTCTTCAGCAGCCCGTCCTGGCCCTTGATCTGTCGCCGGGTGCCGGCAGACAAGGCCAGCGGCTGCAGCAGCGGCACGGCGGCGGCGACACCGCCGGCGCCGATCGCGGCCGCCGCGGTGGCGACGGCGCGGTCCGGGCCGATCCGGCCGGCCAGCGAGGTGAGCAGTTCGGCCACGTCGATCGCCCGCTGGCGGCTGGTCGCGGCGAGCTCGGCGAAGCTGAAGTCGACCAGCACGGCAGACCCGTCCTGGCTGATCATGATGTTGCTGCCGTGCAGTGACCGGTGCGCGATCCTGGCCTGGTGGAGCTGGCCGACCTCGCGCCACAGGGCCCGGGCGAGCTGATCGGTGATCCGATTGGCCGGGACCTGGTCCAGGGACGTGCCCGCTACCAGGTCCATGGTCAGCAGCACTGACCCGTCGTCCGCCTTGATGACCTGGCCGACGTGCGGCACCGCGACGCCGGCCCGCTCGGCCATCACTTCCAGTAGCGCTTCATGCTCGACGGCCTTGAACAGCGAGGCCGCGGGCCTGGTGTCGCCGACGCCGCGCAGCCGGAATCCGCGCCAGGCCCGGTACAGCAGGTCCGCGTCCCGCTGATCGGAGCCGAAAACCTTCACGAACAGGCCGTTCCCGTCGCCGGTGGTCGCCTGGAATGGCCGCGATCCCTTCGCAGGGCGCAGCGGTCCGGTCACCTGGCTGACAGGCACGCCGCCCGCGCGGAGCGCCGCTGCCACTCCCGCCGCGTCCATCCGCCGGTCTGGCACGCCGAACACGACCAGCAGCCCGGCCCCGACGGCCACGCCCGTGGCCAGCGCCAGCACCAGCTGCATCGGCAGCAGCCCGCCGGTGATCAGCCGGGCCGCGCCGATCAGCAGCAGCGTGGCCCAGGACGCCCGGCGCCACGGCCGGCTCAGCCACGGCGCGGCGGCCACCGCGACCGCCGCCAGTCCCGCCAGCACGGCCGGATCGGGGAAACCCGCGCCGGCCAGCCAGGAACCCTGGCGCAGCCCTGCGGGCGCGAGGCCGCCCGGCCCGGCCAGGTAGGTGATCCCGGCCATCAGCGCCGCCGCGGCCGCGAATCCGGCCGCCACGGTGACCAGCACCCGGAACCGGCGGTACCGCAGTGCGGCGACCAGCAGCACCAGGGCCGCCGCCGCGATCATCACCTGGACCAGGCCGGTCAGCACCCGCCCGGCCGCGGTCGCGGACCCCACCCAGGTGACCGCTGCGGCCGGCCGGAGCAGGGCAGGCAGCAGCGCGGCGATCACCGCTGCGGCGGCCAGCACCGAGACCGCGGCGATCAGCCGGATCACATCGCCGGGATGCCGGTACCGCGCCGGTGCCAGGACGCGGCCCCGCGGACGCGTCTTCGGCCCGTCGGCGGCCAGCAGTATCGTGGGCGAATCCGTCATGGGCAGTACCCCCAGGCCGTGGCCCCCATGCCGGGCGGCACTGTGGCTCGGCGCCCTGCCCTAGGCACGGCCCGTGACCGATTCCAGGAAGCGCAGGACTGCGCCGGTGGTGATGTCGGGCCGCTGCGACTGCGGGTAATGCCCGGCCTCGGGCACCATGACGACTTGTGCGCGCAGGACGCGGGCGATCCAGTCGGCCTCCGCCCGCGGGTCAGGGAAGTCGGGGTCCCGCTCGCCCATCACGACCAGGGCGGGCGCGGTGACATCGGCCAGCCGCGCCTCCGCCGGGTCGTGGCTGGTGCGCGTGGTGGCCGAGAACGCCTTCGCGTGTCCCGGCCGGCGAAGGCTCGCGATGACCTGGTCGCGGTACTCGCCGAAATCCGCTGGCCGCCGGCCCGCATACAGCTTGGGCAGGTAGGACTTCCAGGAGATGGCCGCCCACGGCGGAGCCATGGCCACGCGCAGCACAAGGCGGCGCATCTTGCTGGCTTTGCCGTTGCGGACGAACGGCCCGACCAGCACCAGGCCGCAGACCAGGCCGGGTCGCTGCGCAGCGGCGAGGACCGCGGACCCGGCGCCCATGGAGTTGCCCACCACCACTGCGGGGCCGCCAAGTTCTCCGATCAGGGCGATGACATCGCCAGCGGTTTCCTCGTCGCCGTAGGAGGCGAACGTGGCATCGCTGTCGCCGTGGCCGCGAAGGTCGGTACGGGCCACCCGGTAACCCGCTGCCCGCAGGGCAGGAGCGAGGAAACGGTAGCCGGCCCGCAGGTCACCCAGGCCAGGCACCAGCAGCACCAGGGAGCCGGCGCCCGCGACGTCATAGCCGATCCGCCCCTCAGGACAGCGGAGATAACGGGTTTCCTCGGCAGCAGGCACGGAGCTGGAATGGCTGGCGCGCGTTGTATGGTTCGCTGCGGTGCTCATGCGTTCATCGCCTTTGGTTTTGGTCTGGCTTCGCCACTAGTGGTTTTGGTCTGGCTTCGCTATCGGGCGGCGGTCATGGTCATGACGGCGAGCACAGTGCCGCAGGCACTTGGTGGGCCCGGCCGTGTTCGGGGTTAGGCGGTGACGTCGTGGTAGGCGGGCGCGATGCTGGCCGCGGCCATTCCGGCTGTGATCGGGGAGGGCTTGAAGCCCTTGACGACCAGCCAGACGCCCAGCGAGAGCTCCCAGGCAGCCACGGGGATTGCGGCGAGCACGGCCAAGGGGGGGATATGGCCGGTGCCGCGGAACAGCGTTGCGATGACGGCGATGATGAGCAGGGGGCCTCCGATGAGTCCGAGCACGGGGATGATGCGGGGCACGAGCCGGGACCGGTACAGCAAGGAGCCCAGCAGCAGTGCGTTGATGCCCGGCATGAGGCTCTGTCCGAGCAGGAACGTCCAGTTGTAGACCGCGACGTGCGACGCGCCGGTGGTGACCAGCGCGGCCGCATTTGCCCCGGCCGCTCCGGCCTGCTGCAGGGTCAGCAGCGACAGCAGGCTGATGACGCCGGTGAAGATCATGCCGGCTTCAACGACGCGGGCGGCGACAAAGCCGAGCGCGGTGCCTTCGTTCTGCCGCTTGACCACCGGGTATAGGGTGACGGCGGTGCCGATGCCGGCCAGGGCGACGATCACCTCGAGGAAGCCGCCCACGAGCACGGCCGTGTGGCCGCCGGAGCCGAGGATCCAGTCCCGGTGGTTCTTCACGGGGCCGTAGAGGGCGAGTGTGGGGATCGAGATGAAGGTGATCAAGTAGAAGACGCCCGCGACGAGCGCGGTCTTCCGCAGTGAGTCCATCGGGACTCGTTTCGCTGCTGTGATTCGCATGACGGTCGTCATGTTGGTCTCCTTACGGTCACAGGGTCCGTCAGCTGACCGGTACGGCCGGAGCCGGGGCCGAGGCGGCCGATGCGGGCGCGAGGTCATCGGGTGCGGGGGCGGCGGGGGTGCCGGTCCCGCCCTGGTCCAGGCGGAACGGCGGGTAGGCGTCGGTCATCAAGGCGGCGTAGGCGATGACCCGCAGCACCCAGCGGTTCATGCCGACGACGAAGTCGTACAGCCCTTTCGGGTAGCGGCCCGCGACCAGCAGCGTGATCGCCGCGAAGCACACCAGCAGCCCGATCAGGCCGCCGGACAGGGCATCGGCCTGCCATTTGTGTGCCGAGCCCGCGGTGTAGGCGGCGCCGCCGGCGAACACCGCGGCGATGGCGTACTGCGGGATGGCCAGCAGCCACCACTTGACCAGGACCAGGCCGCGGGAGAGCCGCTGCGGGTAGGCGATGTCCAGCGTGGCGGGGTAGCCCGGCTCCTGGTTCAGGCTGAACGGCGGGTAGCGGTCGGTCCCCAGGGCGCTGTAGGTGTAGTAGCCGACCCGCCACGACCAGCGCAGCACCCCCAGGTTGAAGCCGAACAGCGGGCGGGGGTAGCGGCCGGTGACCAAGATCGCGACGAACGCGATGACGGTGACGGCGGCGAACGCGATCCACAAGAAGACCAGCACGATGTAGTGCGGGATGGCCAGCAGCCACTTGACCAGCCACAGCCAGCGGCTCAGCGGCTCATCCAGGCGAGCTCGCACCTGTACCGGGTAGTTGTGGTCCATGGCTTCCTCCTCGTTAGTGCATGCGGGCGCCGCATCCATGACAGCGGCACACGATGGGCACCGGCGGGGCGGATCACCGGCCTCATAGGGTCGTCTTCACGCTACGTCCGCAACCGGAAACTAGCAATATATTTCTGGAAATGATCTACGATTTGCGGGGTTGGCGGGCTGGAGCTTCCTGACCAGCCACGCCCTGGTGCTGGGTCGAGATACCTGGTGACCAGCGCAGACGCGGCAGCGGCCGCGTCCGGATCCACGGCACAGCTATCCTGCACGGCCTGCGCACCGCTGGCTATGGCTACTCGGTGAGGCTGCACGCCAGGCGTCGCACGGAAAGACGGCTGTCACTCTGCAGAGGGACTGCAAATCATCACTGGGGCCGACGCGGGCGAGCGCGGCGGACAGGCACAATTGGGCATATGTCACGAGGGAGAGGACCATTTTAATGATTGAGATACGGGGGCTCACGAAGCGGTACGGGGAGAAAACCGCCGTCGATGGGGTGACGTTCGGCATTGAGCCGGGCAAGGTCACCGGCTTCCTGGGCCCGAACGGGGCCGGCAAGACCACCACGATGCGGTGCATCCTCGGCCTTGACTACCCGGACGCTGGCACCGTCACGGTGGACGGCCGCGACTACCACGACCTGGGATACCCGATGCGCGAGGTCGGCGCGCTGCTCGACGCGAAGGCGGTGCACGGCGGCCGGTCGGCCTACAACCATCTGCTCTGTCTGGCGCAGACCAACAACCTGCCGAAGCGCCGCGTCGGCGAGGTCCTCGAGCTTGTCGGCCTCTCCGAGGTGGCGAAGAAGCGGTCCAAGGGGTTCTCGCTCGGCATGAGCCAGCGCCTGGGTATCGCCGCGACCTTGCTCGGCAATCCCAGGGTGCTCATGTTCGACGAGCCGGTCAACGGGCTCGACCCCGAGGGCATCTTGTGGATCAGGAACCTGATGAGGGCCCTGGCTGCCGAGGGGCGCACGGTCTTCGTCTCCAGCCACCTGATGTCGGAGATGGAGTCCACCGCCGACCACCTGATCGTGATCGGCCGGGGCAAGCTGATCGCCGACTGCTCGATGTCGGAGTTCATCGCGCGCTCCTCCGGCGCGGCCGTGCGGGTGCGCACCCCGATGGCGGACGACCTGATCAAGGGCGTGACCGCCGAGGGCGCGACCACGGTCACCGACGACGACGGCGCCATCGAGATCCGCGGGATGACCGCGGAGGCGGTTGGTGACATCGCGTTTGAGCAGGCCATCAGGCTGCACGAGCTAACCACGGTCCACGCCTCGCTCGAGGAGGCGTTCATGGAACTGACCGCGAGCAGCGTGGAGTACCACGCCGGGGTCCCCGGGACCGCAACCACTAGCGAAAGCGGAGGCTGAGCGATGGCCACCACGACAACGCCGAACACTCTGCTCCCCTCACTTCCGCCGGCCATCGGGCGGGCCGGGCTGCGGGGCGCGATCGCCTCGGAGTTCACCAAGATCCGCTCGGTCCGGTCCACCTACTGGACCCTGGCGGCGCTGCTGATCGTCTCCATCGGCATCGGCGCGGCGATCACGGCAGGCACCGCGGCCAACTTCAGCCACAACCCGGCTAACAAGGCCGGCTTCGACGCCACCCAGACCTCGCTGATCGCGTTCTTCGAGATCGGCCAGCTGATCATCGCGGTGATCGCCGCGCTGGCGATCACCTCCGAGTACTCCACCGGGATGATACGTACCTCGCTGACCGCACAGCCCCGGCGCGGCACGGTCTATGCCGCGAAGGCGATCGTGCTCACCTCGCTGACGCTCGTCGTCTCCCTCGTCACGTCGTTCATCGCGTTCTTCGTCGGCCAGGCGCTGCTGTCGTCCAGCGGGGTGAGCGCCTCGCTGTTCCACTCCGTCACGATCCCGCAGAACGCGAATGTGACCTGCCCTCAGCAGGCCCAGGTCGGCGGCGGCGGCGGGTTGCCACCCGGATGCAAGCTGGTGTTCTCCGGCACCGACGTGATCTCCCCGACCACCGTGCTCCTGGCGATCATCGGCTGCGCGCTGTTCGTCACGCTGGTCGCGATCATGGCGTTCGGCATCGGCGCGATCGTGCGGCACACCGCCGGCACGATCGCGATCGCGATCGCCGCGCTGTTCATCATCCCGGTCCTCGAGCAGGCGCTGCCGAACGAGTGGCGCTGGGACATCATGCGGTTCCTGCCGGACGCCGCGAACCGGGTGGTCTCGGTCACCATCGGCAACAACGCCGATCCGCACCTGTGGTCGGCCTGGCCACAGCTCGGCGTGACGGCGCTGTGGGCCGCGGCCCTGCTCGCCGCGGGCGCCTACCTGTTCCGCAAGCGCGACGCATAACGCGTTCAAAGTGAGCGGACCGGGCTCAGGCTCGATCAGCATCGAGTACTTGTTCAGGGATCCCCCGCGCGTCCGCCCTGGCGTCATCGCCCGTCATTGCCGCAGTCGGCCATAATGGCCCGGTGATAGAGGAGCTGATCGCCCGCATGGCGGCCCTGCTCGAGCCGCTCGAGGCCGCAGGTGACCAGCGGCGGTACTTCCATTCCACCTACCAGCGCACCACCATCGCGGTGGCCGGGGAACTCAAGGGCGGCGGATTCGCCGACGCCGACTGGGTCGAGCGGTGGGACGTCGCCTTCGCAGAGCTGTATCTGGATGCCCTGCAGGCCGATATGACCGGGCGGACGCCGACTCGGCCGTGGGCTATCGCGTTCGGCACCCCGGCCGACCTGCCGCCGCTACGGCACGTCCTGCTCGGCATGAACGCGCACATCAACTACGACCTGCCGCAGGCGCTGGTGGCGGTGATCGCCGACGAGGAATTCCACGACGCGGACTTGCTGGCCCGGCGGGAGGCCGATCACCGTGCCATCGATGACGTGCTCGCGTCCCGGGTCGCCGCCGAGGATGACGAGCTGACCAGCATCTCCGGGCCCGGTTCCCTGCTGGACCGGCTGCTGCGGCCGTTCAACCGGCTCGGTACCCAGCGCTTCCTGCGTGAGGCGCGGGCCAACGTGTGGGCCAACGCGATCGCGCTGAGCCGGGCGCGCCAGCAGGGCCCAGAGGTGTACGTGGACGTCCTGGCCCAGCTGGAGGAACTCAGCGCCGCCAAGGTCGCGGCGCTGCAGGCACCCGGCCAGGTGCTGCTCAAGCTGGCCGCCACCGGCTTCGGCGTCAAACTGCCCGGTTAGACGCCATCGCGGAAGGCGGCTCTGGCAGCCGGACTAGCTCACGCCACACCCGGTGGCGTGCCGCCGCTGGCGGCGGCTGTTCGTGGCCTACCTGGTGGTGGGCGCGGCCTGGCCGGTGAGCGTCTACGCCGTCGCGATCCGGGCCATCGCCGGGCACGACATCCACGTCATACCCGGCGGGGACCTGCAGGCCGTCGACTATCCGTCCGGCAGCTCGGCCTGGCTGTCCACGGTCGAGACGGTCGTCCTGCCGGTCCTGGCGGTGTTCTGAGCCCTGTTCGTGCTCAGGCAGGTCCTGGCCTGGCGTCAGGCGGGCGGCGAGCGGCGGCGGCAGCTGAAATGGCTGATGAGCGGGACCGCCGTGGCCGTTGTCTGCACCGTGCTGACCGTGGTGGTCGGCACCCTCGATACCAGCGCCGGGCCAGCGGTCACCGCCGCACTCGGCATCGTCAGCGTCGGGATCGCGGCGCTGCCGGTGGGCATGGGCGTGGCCATCTTGAAGTACCGGCTGTACGAGATCGACCGGATCATCTCCCGTACGCTGTCCTACGCGATCGTCACCGGCCTGCTGGTTGGCGTCTACGCCGGGCTGGTGCTGGTGGCCACCCAGGTGTTCCGGTTCCACAGCACGGTGGCGGTGGCCGCCTCCACCCTGGTGGCGGCCGCGCTGTTCAATCCGGTCCGGCGGCGGGTGCAGCGCGCCGTGGACCGCCGGTTCAACCGGGCCCGCTACGACGCCGACCGGATGGTCGCCGCGTTCGCGGCCCGCCTGCAGGACACGGTGGACCTGGACTCGGCCCGGGATGACCTGGCCACTGTCGTGTACCGTGCCCTGGAACCCGCCCACGTCTCGGTATGGATCAGCCAGGACAGCTGAGATCACGCGCCTTCACTCAGGATGACGTACTGGCCGTGCTGCCGGCTGGCGCCGGGAAGCCGGGCACGCTCGTGACGGCAATGGCGACGGGCTCGATTCCGTCTTTCTGTGCGTCGCACGGGCGGTGTGGCAGTGCGCTGGCCAGCACGAAGAGGACTGCCGCCACGCCGAGCTCGATCATCAGGCACTGGCGGATAGCCGCGGGATAGCCGGAGCGGCCCAGCGTGCTGAAGAAGACGGTGCCGATCGCCGCGACGCCGATCGCGCTGGCCAGCTGCTGGACGGCATTGAGGACACCAGAGGCCGAGCCGACTTCGTGATCGCCGACCGAGGCCAGGATGAAGTCGAACAGCGGCGAGATGAGCATGCCGATTCCGGCACCGATTATCAGCTGGGCCGGGATGAGCTCGGCCGAGCTGGTGGCCAGCCCGTGCGCCGATGATGCTGTGCAGCCATCAGGTTCCGGCGGCGATGAGCACCGCGGCGACCTGGAGCGCACCACGACCGATGCGGGGCACGACGATCGTGGCGGCGGCGACGGCGCCGACGGCAGAACCCGCGGCGAACGGCGCGAGCGTCAGGCCGGCGTGGACGGCCGAGAAGTGCTCGCCGAACTGCAGGTACAGGGTGAGCGCCAGCAGGGTTCCGGCCATCCCGGCGAAGAAGACGACCACGCAGGCGAGTCCGGCGCTATAGCCGCGGTGCCGGAAGACGCTGGTCTCGATGAGCGTGCCGTGGCTCTGCCGGCCTCGCTGACGGCTGCAGGCGGCCAGCAGCCCGGCAGCTAGCACGCTCGCCGCCATCATGAGGTGCCGATCAGCGCGATGACCGCGCAGCCGAACTCCTGGCGTAGCTGCCGGGCGAGCACGCGCGGCGGGCGGGCGTTCAACCCGGGTTCGGTGACCTCATCAGTCATGGCGCCGGGTGCTAAGTCCTGCTAAGCCGGCTAAGGCCCGGCTAAGACTATCTCAGCAGGAAAGATAGGGACTTCCTCCAATGCGCCAGGGAGGACCTTACGGCCAGACTCGATGGTGACCGGCGAAGAGATAGCCGGAAACGAGGAGGAACGATGAACCACAACGTGACACAGGGCGTACGGGGTCCGCTGGCACGTTTCGGCAGGCGCGTTGCCGCTATCGTCGCCGAGTGCAACTACGCCCAGACCCGGGTGACCAGCCTGCGGAACACCTCGGCGCGCTTCTGACCCGGGGACTTGACGCCCGGCGCCCGGCCGGATGCCCCATCCGGATCTCGAGGGCCGGCCGGACGATCTGCTGCGGGCCGCTGCCGACGGCGGGCTCGAGGCCTGCGCCGACCTTGCCGAACAGGCCCGGGCCCGCCGCCGGAGCCGCGGCAGCCCGGGCCGTCGCTGGCACCTGACGTCGTCGGTGGCCAGGTGGCGGACAGAATTGGCCGGCCATAGCCGATGCCTCGATCGGCATCTCGGCCGTGCTTCCCATCGGCCGGGCTCGTGGGTGATGAAGCGCACCATGATCCTTTCATCGGCGCGTGAACCACGGCCCGTTCGGGACAAGAGATCTTGATTGCCCTGACCGGCAGCTGGTCATCGAGTCGGGCGGAGTGCGGCTACGTATATTGCGGCCGGGTTGCCGGGCGGCCAGCCGGGCAGCGGGTCGATCGTGTCGACGTGGACGAAACCGTTGCGTTCCCAGAAGGCCCGCGTGGCCTCATACGGGCCGTAGCCGGAGGAGCGGTCCAGGGTCTTGGCTTCCACGACGCTGATTCCCGCGGAGGCCAGGTGGTCCAGGACATGACCGAGCAACGTGGTTCCGTGGCCGCGGCCGCGCCGCGCGGGGTCGACGGCGATCCACAGGATCTCCGCGCCGCCGGGTGATTTCCTGGCGGCTACGGCGAAGCCCGTGACCGCTCCGGAGTCGGTGATGACCCAGGCCTGGTGGCCGGCGGCGTCGCGCTCGACCCGCGCGGGCACACCGGCGGTGAAGTAGTCCGGAAGGCCGCGGACGATGGCCATGGCGGCGGGAGCATCCCCGGCCGCGAAGCGGCGGACAGCGAGCATGTGATTCATCGTGCCAGCACCGGGCGCCATGCCGGTGACTCCCTGTGGCCGGTGACGCGGCAGAGGCCCAGGGTCAGGCGAGAGAGAGGAAGAGCTTCTCGAGCTGAGCGCGGTCCGTCTCGGCGGCGCCGTCGCTGCCGTTGAGGGCGCACTGCTGCAGCCCGGTCGCGATGATCTTGAACCCGGCCCGGTCCAGTGCCCGGGAGGCCGCGGCCAGCTGCGTCACCACGTCGGCACAGTCGCGCCCTTCCTCGATCATCTTGATGATCCCGCCGATCTGGCCCTGGGCCCGGCGGAGCCGCTTGATCACGCCGGCCATGGTCTGGCTGTCCACATCCATGCCAAGCTCCTGAGTCCGGGTGCCCGCTGGGTAGTCAGATACTGGAATATACCCTGAGGGGTATGCTATCACGGCCTCGCGCACGAGCGGCCTGCCCGGTCCGGAGTGCGGCGGCGCGGTGGCGGACACCCGCCGCGTACCGGCGTGAGAGCGGTTGCGCGGACAGCCGGCGGCGCTCTACATTAGAGTTCATCAGATACCCCCGCGGGTATAACGCACCACCGGTGCGAGGGAGGGCTCCTATGAGCACGACGGCGGGGTCTGGCGTCGAGGTGGTAGCCATCGACACGCCCGCGCTGGGCGACCGGAGCTACCTCGCGCATGACGGGCAGGTCGCCGTGGTCATCGACCCGCAGCGGGATATCGACCGGGTGCTGGCCCTGGCCGCGGCCCGGGGGGTGCGGGTCACCCACGTGTTCGAGACCCATCTGCACAACGACTACGTGACCGGCGGGCTGGCGCTGGCCGGGGAAACCGGGGCGGCCTACCACGTCAATGCGGCCGACGAGGTGGCCTTCGACCGGGTGCCGGTCAGCGACGGAGACGTCATCGAGGTAAGCCCGGTGTTGCAGGCGCGGGTGCTGGCCACGCCGGGGCACACCTTCACCCACCTGTCGTACGTGCTCGAGGCCGGCGGCCGCGCGCACGCCGTATTCACCGGCGGGTCCTTGCTGTACGGCTCGACCGGCCGGCCGGACCTGCTCGGCCGCGCCCATGCCGGCGAGCTGGCGCACGCCCAGTTCGCCTCGGCGCGCCGCCTGGCCGCCGAGCTGCCGGAGGACGCGGGCGTGTACCCCACCCACGGGTTCGGCAGCTTCTGCTCGGCGACCCAGTCCGAGGGCACCTTCTCCACGATCGGCCGGGAGCGGCAGGTCAACCCGGCGCTGATCCTGGAAGAGGACCGGTACGTGCGCGAGCTACTGGCCGGGCTGGACGCCTACCCCGCCTACTACGCGCACATGAGCCCGGCCAACGCCGCCGGGCCGTCCGGACCTGACCTGTCCGCGCCGGGCCGCGCGCACGCCGCCGAGCTGAGCAAGCGGATCGCGGCGGGAGAATGGGTGGTGGACCTGCGGGCCCGCCGGGTATTCGCCGCCGGGCACCTGCCCGGCACGCTCGGCTTCGACCTCGACGGCAGCTTCGCCACCTACCTGGGCTGGCTGATCCCCTGGGGCACGCCGCTGACCCTGCTCGGCCAGACCGCCGAGCAGGTCGCCGCGGCCCAGCGTGAACTGGTCCGGATCGGCATCGACCGCCCGGCCGCGGCCGCCACGGGCTCGCCGGCCGAGTGGGCCGACGGCGAGCCGCTGCGCAGCTATCCGGTCGCGGACTTCGCCGATCTGGCGGCGGCGCGGCGTCACCGCCCGATGGTGATCGTGGACGTGCGCCGCGGCCAAGAATGGGACGCCTCGCACATTGCCGGCGCCGTCCACATCCCCCTTCACCAGTTGCCGTCGCGCCTCGCCGACGTGCCCGCCGGCGAGGTGTGGGTGCATTGCGGAGCCGGATATCGCGCCTGCATCGCCGCATCCTTCCTCGACGCGGCCGGACGGACGGTCGTCGCGGTGGACGACGAGTACGACCGCGCCGCCCGCGCGGGGCTGCCGGTGGACGGCCGCCTGGCGCACGCGGAGTCGCGCACCGACCAGAGCTAAGGGGCTGCCGCGAGTCCTCCGAGGGTGTATCAGCGCTACCAGAGGCCGAGCAGCGAGCCGAGAATGCGGGCGGCCTGGCCCCCGTCATCCTCGGCGATGCGCAGCGCAGCGGGGACGTCGAGGTCATCGGCCAGCGCAGCGCGCATGGCGGTCACTGCGGTGCCACTGCTCCCGGCCGTGCCGCGTTCGGGCCGTCCGGCGGCCGCGTGCAGGCGCTCAAGCCTGGCCGCCGCCGCATCCAGGCCCGGCGGGCTGAAGTCCCAGTCCTGATTCCAGCGGCGGTCCAGGATCAGCAGCCGCACGGCGGCCGCGGGGTAGTCCTTCAGCAGGTCGCCGACCAGGACCAGGTTCCCGGTCGACTTGGCCATCTTCGCCCCCTCCACGCGGACCACACCCGCGGTCAGGGAGGCCCGGGAGAACGGCGCGACCCCGGTGAACGCCTCGGCCAGGCCGGCCTGATACGCGTGATGCGGGAACCGCAGGTCAGCGCCTCCGGCCTGGACGTCGATGGCAGGGCCGAACACGTGCAGGGCCATCGCCGCGCATTCGGCGTGCCAGCCCGGCCGGCCAGGCCCCCACGGGCTGGCCCAGCGCGGCTGCCAGGCATCCGAGGCCCGCCAGACCGCGACGTCGAGCGGGTCGTCCTTCCCCGGATCCGCGGGGTCATCCCCGTACTCTTCGGCCAGGCGGAGCGCCGTGGCCTGATCCGGCACGGCTCGCCGGGCGACGGCGGCGCCCCGGAAATAAACCTGCCCGCCCCGCTCATAGGCCATGCCGCGCTCGAGCAGCCCGGCGGCCAGCGCGATGACCTGGCCGATGTAGGCATGCGCCCGCGGCTGCATGGCCGGCTGGCCGACGCCCAGCGCGGCCATGTCACGATCGAAGTAGAACTGCTGGATGGCCGCGAACTGGTCGTACGGTTCCCCCGCCCGGTCAGCCGCCGCCAGCAGCACGTCGTCCACGTCGGTCACGTTGCGGCACATCATCACGTCGGCACCGCCCGCACGCAGCACCCGGGCCAGGGTGTCGGCCCACGCGAAGGCCGCGGCGTGACCCAGGTGAGTCACGTCATACGGCGTAATGCCGCATACGTACATCCGCGCCCGGCCCACCAGCGGCAGCATCACCCCGCCGAGCCTGACCATGCCGGGCAGGCCAGCGTCCGTCATCTGTTCCATCCCTGACCTCCGGCAGCACGATCCGCCGCATGCGACGCTATACCAGCCCGCCGAGCGCCCGCCACGACCGTCTCCCGATCGCGTACCCGCCGGGCGCCCGCCCGCGAGGTCAGCCCTTGCTGTCCCCGCCCTTGTCCCCGCCAATGCGGCCGGGGTTCCACCTGGTGCCCAGGGTGCCCATCGCGGCATCGGTTCCGCTGCGGCCCCCGCCCCGGCCTCGAAGCACCCAGGCGATGCCGACGGCGATGATCCCGCCGGCGATGGGCCCGATCAGGTAGGCCGACCAGGCCGTCCAGTCGCCCTTCACCAAGGCGGGCCCAAGCGACCGGGCCGGGTTCATCGACGCGCCGCTGACATTTGAACCCCACAGCCCGGCCAGGGCGATGTAGCTGGCCACGCCGAGGGCGGCGATCGGCCCGAGCTGCTGCGCTCCGGACGCGGTGCCCAGGATCACGCTCACCAGCCCGGTGGTCAGCACCAGCTCCCATACCATCGCGGTGCCGGCGGAGATGCCGCTGCCCGGCAGGGTCAGGCCCGCGCTGCCCTGCTTGCCGATCAGCGCCCACAGCAGCAGCGTGGCCAGGATCGCGCCCAGGAACTGGGCCGCGATGTAGGCCGGCACCCGCTTCCAGGGGAAATCCCCCCGCAGGGCGAAGGCGATGCTGACCGCGGGATTCAGGTGCGCCCCGGAGACGGCGCCCATGAACAAGATGATGGCCGCCACCATCAGGGCCGGCGCGACCACCAGCGCGGTGTAGGGCACGGCGTGGCCCCCGAAGCGGGAGTTGACCATGCCTCCGCCCACCGCGACCAGGGCCAGGAAGAAGGTTCCCAGGAGCTCGGAGAACAGGCGCCGCCCCTCGTAGCTGTCGTCCCAGAAGTCAAACTGCCTGGCGAACGAGTTCGGCTCCCCCATCGACCGCAGCGTGACCCCGGCACGTTCCAACGCCGCCCGCTGCTCGGGCGTCACGGGCCGTTCCGGACCCGCCTGCTGACTAGTCATCTAGTCCCCTTCCTGGGCGCCATCACCAACCGGTTGGTGCGGGATGTTCCGTGCTAGGCACGAGCTTCGCGCCTTAGGTATTGATTTCTCCTTCGTTCAGCTGGCCGACACCTGGGCCATTGGTCCTGAAATCGGGATGGCCCAGGGCCGGCCCGGCTGACCGGCGATCAATGCCCCGCGAGCTTACGTCAGGTGAGGCCGGCCAGGGCCGCGATCCGGGTCACCGCATCGGGCCACAGTTCCTCGGGCAGGTTGTGCCCCATGCCCGGGTAGATGACGAGTGTGGCGCCCGGGATCTTCGCCGCGATGTCCTGGCTGGCCTTGGGCTTGATGATCGGGTCATCCCGGCCGCAGAACACCAGCGCCGGCACGTGGATGCCCGATATCGGGGGGATCTTCTGCGCCCGGCCGGCCGCGATCTGCCGCTGCGTGGACGTGGGATCCCGCGGGCTCCGGTCATGGCTTACCTCTGCCACCGATCGCACCCAGTCCTCGGGGAACGGGTAACCCGGCGACGCCAAGACCCGGAACGTCTCCACGAGGCCGTCGACCTGCTGTTCACGCGAGCTGCCCGGCTTGATCCTGCGCAGCTTGGCAAAGACGCCGAACTTGATGTAGCCCATGACGCCGATGCCGCTGACATCGGCGGGCACGCCCATCGCGCAGACCAGGGTGCGGACCCGGTCCGGGTGGTAGAGCGCCATGGCCTGGGCCAGCCCGGCACCCATCGACGCGCCCATAACGTGCGCGCTCTTCCAGCCCACGGCGTCCATGACCGCGATCGCGTCATCGAGCATGTCCAGGGTGGTATAGCAGGGCTTGGTCCGGCCGAGCAGGGCCAGGAACGGGTTCTCCTTCTTCGCGGAGCCGAACTTGGTCGACAGCCCGCTGTCCCTGTTGTCGAACCGCACGACCGCGAATCCGCGCTCGACGAGCCGCTCGCACAGTGCCTCGGGCCACCAGACCATCTGGAAGTCCAGGCCCATGATCAACAGCAAGGGCTCGCCCGTGGCGGGATCACCGAAGGCCTCATACGCGACCTCGACATCGTTGTGGTGCGCGTAACGGGTCTGGACTGGCATGAGGTTCTCCTGCTCGGGACAGCCCGCTGCTTCGTTTACCGGGTCAGCTATCAATGCAATGCACTTGCATTGTATAACGGTGAGCGGGTTTCGCAATGCGACTGCATGGCATCATGTGGGTCAACAAGGCGGGCGCCCGGGCCGGGCCGCCGGCCGGTAAGGGGAACAAAGTGCCCAGGCGGGTCGATCGTGAGGCCAGGCGCCGGGCGATCGCCGAGGCAGTGTTCGAGGTGATCGGCAGCCGCGGCCTGGAGGCAGTGAGCCTGCGCGATGTGGCCGCGCAGGCCAACGTCTCGATGGGTGCCGTGCAGCACTACTTCGCCTCGAAGGACCAGATGCTGCTGTTCGCGATGAGCCACATGCGTGACCGTGTCCTGGCCCGGATGCAGGACGAGCTCGCGGTCATCGGCGACCCGACCACGCGGGAGACGGTCCGGGCGGCCGCGCGGGCGATGCTGCCGATCGGGGAGCAAGGACGGCAGGAAGCCGTGGTGGCCGGGGCTTTCTATGCCTTCGCCGTCGTTCATCCCGCGCACGCCGATCTGCTGCGCGAGGGCTACCGGCGGCTGTTGTCGGTGTCCAGGCGGAACCTGCGCGCCGCGGCCGAGGCCGGGGAGATCGTCGGCGGCATCGACACCGACCGCGAGGCGGCGGTGCTGTTCTTCATGGTCCAGGGCCTCATCGGCCCGATCCTGATCGGCGTGCTCAGCCCGGCAGACGCCCTCACGCTGGTCGATGACCAGCTCGACCGCATCTTCCGCTGATCCGGCTGGGGAGCCGGCGAGCGGAAGAGCGATAATCGGGGCATGTCGTCCCCGCTCGCCGGGCCGGCCGAGGATCTCGCTGGCCACCACGTCCGGCAGGCCGTGTCCGGTCTAGTCCTGCCGGACGGTCCGCGGCACCCGCGCATCGTGCAGGCCTGGCTGTGGCTGAAGAAACCGACGTGGTTTCTCGACCACTGCTGGAGGACCTACGGTGACGTGTTCACCATGCGCCTTCCGCTGGGCAACGACCTGGTCCACATCGCCGACCCCGAGCTGGTGAAGGCGGTCTTCGGCGGCAACGCCGACGTGCTGCGGGCCGGGGAGGCCAACGGCGCGATCCTCGAGCCGCTGCTGGGCCCGAACTCGGTCCTGGTCCTGGACGGACCGGCGCACCTGCGCCAGCGCAAGCTGATGCTGCCCGCGTTTCACGGTGACCGCATGCGAGCCTGGGACACCACCATCCGTGACATCACGCGGGCCCAGATCGCCCGGTGGCCGGAGGGCAAGCCGTTCGCCTTGCGTCCGAGCATGCAGTCGATCACTCTCGACGTCATCGTGCGGGTCGTCTTCGGCGTCGCAGGCGGCGCGCGGCGCGATGACCTGCGCCGCCGCATTGTCACCGTCACCCGCATCGGCCGCAATCCCTTCCTGCTGTTCGCCACCCGCGACCGCAAGCTCGGGCCGCACGCCCCGTGGGCGCGGTTCATCCGGGCCCGCGATGCCTTGGACGCCGCGCTCGGCGAGCAGATCCGGGACCGGCGCCGGGCACCCGACCTGGAGCAGCGCAGCGACGTCCTGTCGCAGCTGCTGCTCGCGCGCGACGACGAGGGCCGGGCCATGACCGACGACGAGGTACGCGACGAGCTGGTGACCCTGCTGTTCGCCGGCCACGAGACGACGGCGACGTCGCTGGCCTGGGCCTTCGACTTGCTGCTGCACCATCCGCGGGTGCTGGGCCGGCTGGTCGCGGAGCTGGACAGCGGCGGCTCGGAGTACCTGGACGCCACGATCAGGGAGGTGCTGCGGGTCAGGCCCGTGATCGTGATCGTCGATCGCCATGTGCGCAAGGCCACCCCCATCGGCGGGCACGTGATTCCCGCCGGAGCCGTGGTATGCCCCAACATCTACCTGGTCCAGCGGCGCGAGGACCTGTACCCCGACCCCGCGGCGTTCCGGCCGGAGCGGTTCGTCGGGCAGCCGCCTCCGGCCTTCGGATGGTTCCCGTTCGGCGGCGGCATCCGGCGATGCCTCGGAGCTAGCTTCGCCACCTTCGAGATGCAGGTCATCCTGCCCGAAGTGCTGCGATCGGTGACGCTCCGGCCCGCCTCGCGGCGGTCGGCCCGGATCCGCCGGGAGGCGGTGACGTTCGTCCCGCACGACGGCGCGCGCTGCGTGGTGACCGCCAGGCTCCCGCAGCCGGCGCAGCCGCCCTGACCGCCCCGGCGCAGCCGCCCTGACCGCCCGTGTAGGGCCCCGGCCACCCCGGCCCGCGGCGTTGACGCCCGCCGCCGGGCCGGCTTACGTTACCAAGCAAGCGCTTGGTTAGAACGCTTGAGCCTCGCCCGGAAGCCTCTGACGTCGTCGGGCGGGCTCTGAGGGAGATGACGCGATGCCGGTCAAGTATCTGTCCCAGGAGTGGATCGACGCCTACAACACCGCGCTAGCCGGGGACGACGCGGTCCACGCCGCGCTCAAGGGCAAGAAAGCGGCCCTGCAGATGGTGATCTCGGACGCGCCACAGGGCGAGGTCCGCTACTGGCTGCGCATCGCGGACGGCAGCGCCTCTGCGGGCCTCGGCGACGCCGCCGATGCCGAGGTCACCATCAGCCAGTCCTACGAGACCTCGGCCCAGGTCAACAAGGGTGAGCTGGACGGGCAGAAGGCGTTCATGCAAGGCAAGGTCAAGATCTCGGGCAAGATGCTGAAGATGATGCAGCTGCGCGGCCCGCTGGAGAAGGTCCAGGCGGCCCTGAACACCATCGACACCGAGTACTGACCTGCGTCCGGCGCGGCCCGCTCACATCCAGTCCGCGTACCGCGGCCACGCGAGCAGGGTGTCCACCACCTCGGCCGGGCCCTCGGTCCGCCGCGGGTCCGTCGCCGCGTACCGGCCTCGGTAGAACAGTAGCGGCCGACCTGCCCGGCATTCGCCCAGCGCGGTGACCCGCCCGATGACCAGGTAGTGATCCCCTGTCTCGTGGACCGTCTGCACCGCGCACTCCACCCAGGTCAGCGCGCCGTCCAGGACCGGCGCGCCGGCCGGCGACGGGGACCAGGACACTCCGGCGAACTTGTCGCGGCCGCTGGTCCCGAACACCCTGGCCAGCTCCTGCTGCTCGTCGGCGAGCAGGTTCGCGCAGAAGTGCCCGGCCTGCGCGATCACCGGCCAGGTCAGCGAGGACCGGCTGGGGCAGAACAGCACCAGGGGCGGCTCCAGGGACAGCGCGGCGAACGCCTGGCAGGCGAACCCGGTCGGCCCGGCGTCGCCAACGGCCGTGATGACGGTAACGCCGGTGCAGAAGTGCCCGAGCACCTGCCGGAAGTGTTCGGCCTGCGCGTCGTCCGCTGGCGGCCCGGTGTCCGGCGGGACGGCTGCTTCAGGGCGCCGCAGGTCCGGCAAAGCTATGTCCCCACAGGCTGACCGCGGTGGTTTCCCTGCTGATCCAGGTCGCGTCGTCGACGAGCAGGCCGTCCGTGCCGTATTCGATGTCGAACCCGCCTGGCGTGCGCACGTAGAACGAGACCATACGGTCGTTGGCATGCCGGCCCAGCGTCCCGGATACCGGCGCGCCGCGGCGACTGCACCGGTCGAGCGCCCGGCCCACGTCGTCCAGCGAGGCGGCCTCGATCATCAGGTGGACGATGCCCGCGGCCGCGGGCATCGGCACCAGGGCTAGTGAGTGGTGCCGCGGGTTGCAGCCCAGGAACCTGAACCACACCGGCGGGTCCCCCGGCGAGCCGCCGAAGAACTCCGCGGGCATCCGCATCGAGTCCCGCAGCCGGAACCCGAGGACCTCGGTGTAGAAGTCGGACGCCGCCGACGAGCCGGGCGGGACCGGCAGCACCACGTGGCCCATGCCCAAGTCGCCGGTGACGAAGCGGTTCCCGTACGGGCTGACCGCCGGCCGGTGTTCCAGCGCGGCGCCGCAGAACACTTCCAGGGTGTGCCCGGCCGGGTCCTCCAGGCGCAGCATCGACGTCACCCGCCGCGCGGCGGCCTCGTCCGCGGTGCCAGCCTTGTAGGCAACCCCGGCGTCGGCCAGCGCGCGGCCGACCGCGGCCAGCGCGGCCGCGTCCGCGACCTCCCAGCCCAATGCGAGCAGCCGCTCCCGCTCCCCGGGCAGGATGACCAGCCGCGCGGGAAAGTCATCCATCCGCAGGTAGACAGCACCGTCCTCGGGACCGCGCCCCTCGGCCAGGCCGAGCACCTTGACGCCGAACTCACGCCAGGCCGCCACGTCAGCGGACTCGATCCGCAGGTAGCCCAGGGACCTGATCACGACTTGTCCCCTTCCAGGAAGCCGATGGCCAGCAGGTTGAACTCGTCGAACTTCTCCAGCTGCACCCAGTGCCCGCAGCCGCCGAACACGTGCAGCTGGGCGCGGCGGATCAGCTTCAGCGCTACCAGCGCGCCATCGACCGGGTTGACCCGGTCCTCGCGGCCCCAGATCAGCAGCACCCGGTTCCGCAGCCGGTGCGCCTCGCGCCACAGCAGCCCTTGTTCGTAGCTGGCCGGGTCGAAGAACGACGCGCCCATCGACGCCATCGCGGCCAGCGCCTGCGGGTCGCAGGCCGCGGCGTACCGATCGTCGATCAGTTCGTCGGTCACCAGAGCCTGGTCGAACACCAGCGTACGCAGGAACGCGGCCATCTTCTCCCGGCTCGGGCCGGGCGGCGCCGCGAACTCCGTGAGCCGCCTGATGCCCTCGGTCGGATCGGCGGACAGCACGTTGAGCGACAGGCCGCCAGGCCCCATCAGC
Source organism: uncultured Actinomycetota bacterium (assembly GCA_963808615.1). Taxonomy (GTDB): domain Bacteria; phylum Actinomycetota; class Actinomycetes; order Streptosporangiales; family Streptosporangiaceae; genus Palsa-504. The sequence goes on along the minus strand of CAWEGV010000011.1, from coordinate 190,885 downwards.
ACCAGGCGTCCGGCTCGTTCGGGATAATTAATGGCGAAACGGACGGCCGTCCCGCCGCCGAGGGAGTTGCCGACGAGGTGGACCCGGTGTATCCCCAGCTCGTCGAGCAGGCCGGCCAGCGCGTCGGCGGCGAAGGTGAAATAGTTACCGGTCACCGGTGGCTTGTCCGACTTGCCGAACCCGGGCTGGTCCACCACCAGCGTGCGGAAGCGCTCGGCGAAGACGGGCAGGTTGGGCCCGAAGTTGGATGCCCCTGACGCGCCCGGTCCCCCGCCGTGCAGCATGACCACCGGCGGCGCGGTATTGGCGGCGTCCGCGCCCGCCTCGTCGTAGTGCAGGTGCATGGCGACCTCCCTAAGATCATCGCGTCTGGCGGCACGTCCTGGCCGAACTCGCCGCGGCCGAACATGGACAGGGCCCGTTCGGGGTCGTTGATCGCGTGCACCCGGCCCGCGTGCGCGTCCCGCCAGAACCGCTGGATCGGCGTCCCGGTCTTCAGCGCGCGGCCGCCGGAGTTCTCGAACAGCAGGTCCACCGCGCGGATGGCCTGGCCGGTGCCGGTCACCTGATCGCGCCGCACCCGCAGCCGGAGCGGCAGCGGAATCTTCTCCGCGGCCTGCGCGTGCGCCATCAGTTCGGCCATGTTCCGTTCCAGCACGACCCACGCCGCGTGGAGCAGCGACGCGGCCTCGGCGATCCGGACCTGCCCGAACGGATCCTCGGCCGCCTTCTGGCCGACGTAGGAGGCCCGGACCCGGCCGCGCTGGTACTCCACGTGCGCCGCGTAGGCACCCGTCGCCATGCCGATGATCGGCGTGGTGATGGCATAGGAAAATATCGATCCGAACGGAACGCGGTACAACGCTCCCGGATTGACCTGCTGCCCGGGGCAGGCGCACCGGGCGACGTCGGTGAAGCTGAGCGAGCGGTGCTCGGGGACGAAGGCCCCGTCTACCACGACGTCGTTGCTGCCGGTTCCGCGCAGCCCGACCGTGTCCCACACGTCGTCGATGGTGTAGTCGCTGGCCGGCAGCAGGAAGGTGCGGAAGTCGACAGGCTGCCCTTCGTCGTTGGTGACGATGCCGCCCAGCAGGACCCAGGTGGCGTGGTCGCAGCCGGAGGAGAAGCTCCAGCGCCCGTCCAGCCGGTGGCCCCCCACGACGGCCCGGGCCCGGCCGGTCGGCGCATACGAGGAGGACATCCGGGTATCGGGATCCGCGCCCCAGACGTCCTGTTGGGCCTGCGGCGGGAACAGCGCGAGCTGCCAGGGATGCACGCCGATGACCGAGGCCACCCATCCGGTCGACCCGCACGCGCTGGCGATCAGCCGGACCGCGGTATAGAACGTGACCGGGTCCGCCGCGAGCCCGCCGAAGGGAGTCGGCTGGAGCAGCCGGAAGAACCCGGTCTCGGCCAGCGCCTTGACCGACTCGGCGGGCAGCACCCGGCGGTCCTCGGCCTCCTGGGCCCGCTGCCGGAACACCGGCAGCAGTTCGGTGACCGCGGCTATCACGGCGTGACGTTCGGTCTCTGCCATATGCCCAAGACTAGAACATGTTCTAGTCTAAGGGTATGGATCAGGTTCGGACCATCGATGCGGGCAGGCCGCCGGCCAGGTTCGCGCGCGGCTGGCACTGCCTGGGGCTGGCCGGGACGTTCCGCGACGGCGCCCCGCACGCGGTGGAGGCGTTCGGCACCAAGCTCGTGCTGTTCGCGGACTCCGCAGGCCAGTTGCACGTCCTGGACGGGTACTGCCGGCACATGGGCGGCGACCTGAGCCGGGGCACGGTCAAGGGCGACGCCATCGCGTGCCCGTTCCATGACTGGCGCTGGGGCGGGGACGGCCGGTGCGCGCAGGTGCCGTACGCCAGGCGCGTCCCGCCCGCGGCGCGGACGCGGTCCTGGCTCGCCCTGGAGCAGAACGGGCAGCTGTTCGTCTGGCACGACCCCGAGGGCAACCCGCCGCCCGAGGAGGTGACGATCCCGCGGATCGACGGCGCCTACTCCGAGGAGTGGACCAGCTGGACCTGGGACTCGATCCTGGTCGAGGGCGCGAACTGCCGCGAGGTGATCGACAACGTGGTGGACATGGCGCACTTCTTCTACATTCACTTCGCGCTCCCGACCTACTTCAAGAACGTCTTGGAGGGCCACGTCGCGTCACAGTACCTGCGGACCCGGTCGCGGCCCGACGTCGGCGGGGCGTCGAACTACTCCGACGGCTCCAGCGAGACCACGCTGCGCTCGGAGGCCTCGTACTACGGCCCCGCGTACATGATCGACAACCTGTGGCACGACTATCACGGCATGACGATGGAGAGCGTCCTGATCAACTGCCACTACCCGGTCACCCCGACCTCGTTCCTGCTGCAGTGGGGCGCCATCGTCAAGCGGCCGCCCGGGCTGAGCGACGCGCAGGCGTCACGGGTGGCGGCGAAGTTCGCGGACTTCGTCGGGCTGGGCTTTCAGCAGGACGTGGAGATCTGGATGAACAAGACGCGGATCGACAACCCCCTGCTCTGCGCGGAGGACGGTCCGGTCTACCAGGTACGCCGCTGGTATGAGCAGTTCTACTGCGACGTGGCCGACATCGCGCCGGACATGGTCGCGCGGTTCGAGTTCGAGATCGACACCACCCGGGCGGTGGCCGGCTGGGAGGCGGAGGTCGCGGCGAACCTCGCCCGGCAGACCGATGTCAGCTAACGGGACCCGGCCGCCCCGGCATCTTGACGAGCGGCACCCCGCCGCGAGCCCGGTGCAGTGCGCTCGCTGCGGCGCGGCCGTGCTGGCCGCCAAGTTCAGCCCGCAGCACACCACGGTGCAGTGGACCGCGACGGCGGTACGGGCGTGCCAGGAGTTCGGCGCCTCGGACCGCCCCAGCGCGCTGGTCGAGGGGTGCGCCAGCCTGCGGGACAGTATCGATGCCGCGGTGACGGCCGGGCGGCTGGAGGTCTCGCCGCCTTCCTATGCGTGAGTACTACCAGGTGCCGGTGGCGGAGGTGGTCCGCGAGACCGGCGACGCCTGTTCCCTGGTGCTGGAGGTGCCCCCGCCGCTGGCGGCGACGTTCGCCTACCGCCCCGGTCAGTTCGTCACCGTCCGCGTCCCGTCCGACCGGACCGGTTCGGTGGCCCGGTGCTATTCGCTGTCGAGTTGCCCGGTCGCTGGCGAGCGGCCCGCGATCACGATCAAGCGGACGGCGGGCGGGTACGCCTCGAACTGGATCCTGGATCACATGACGGCCGGGGCCATGCTGGACCTGCTGCCCCCGGCCGGGACGTTCAGCCCGCAGTCGCTGGACGGCAATTTCCTGTTGTTCGCGGCGGGCAGCGGGATCACCCCGGTCATGTCCATCCTGAAGTCGGCGCTGGCGGCGGGCCGCGGCCGGATCGTCCTGGTCTACGCCAACCGCGATGAGCACTCGGTGATCTTCGGCCCGGAACTGAGCAGGCTCGCGGCGGACGCGGGCGATCGGCTGGCCGTAGTGCACTGGCTCGATTCGCTGCTCGGGATGCCGACCGCCGCGGCGATCATGGCCCTGGTCCGTCCGTACGCGTCCTACGACGCGTTCATCTGCGGCCCCGACCCCTACCTGGCGGCGGTGCGGGACGCGCTCGGCCGACTCGGCGTGCCCGGCCAGCGTGTGCACGTGGAGCGGTTCGTGTCGCTGGCGGAGAACCCCTTCGAGGAGACGCCGGCCGCCGACGGGATGGCCGCCACTTTGTCCGTCACGCTCGACGGCGCGACCACGCTGCTGCCATGGCCGGCCGGAACCCGGATGCTCGACGTGCTCATCGACGCAGGGCTCGACGCGCCGTACTCGTGCCGCCAGGGCATTTGCGGCGCGTGTGCCTGCCAGCTCACCGGCGGCGAGGTGGAGATGGTCCACAACGAGGTGCTCGAGGCCGTGGACATCGCCGACGGCTACATCCTCGCCTGCCAGGCCGTATCCCTGACCCCCGAGGTGAGCATCGCCTACTGAGCGCTGCGGTCCCGGTGCGCGGCTGGGGCCAAGGCAGCGTGGCGGCCGGCGCGGCGGCCGGAGAAGACACAGTCGGCCAGGGACAGGCCGCTGACGTAGGAGCGTGAGCACAGGCCGGCCGCATTTCGGCCCGCGGCGTACAGCCCCGCTACCGGGCTCCCGTCGGCGCGCAGCACCTGGCCGGATTCCGGAGCCACCACCAGGCCGCCCAAGGTCAGCACGGGCGCCGGGTAGAACGGCCGGGGCCGCACCGAGCAGTCGATCAGCGAGTACGGCGGCTGGTCCTGCGGGCGCAGCAGGTCGCGGGGCTTGCCCGCCGGGTCGGCCGGGGCTGGGTCGTGGGCGGCGGCGTTGTAGGCGGCCAGCGTGGCGGCCAGGCTGTCCGGGTCGACGCCGGCCCGGGCGGCCACCCCCACCACGGTGGGCGCGGAGACAGCGCCGACGGTCAGCAGGTACCAGGCCTGCAGCCGCTGGAACCACAGCGTCGACCGGCGCACCTGGCGGCGGGCCTTGGCTCTGGTGGCCCGGTCCACGAGCAGCCACGCCTGCCCGCCGTGCCGCACGATCGCGTCGCCGATCGCGGCGCCGTAGCGCGACTCGTCGCAGATCCGCTGCCCGGACCGGTCGACCAGGACGCCGCTCAGCAGGGCGGGCGGCGGGGTGAGGAAACGCCATACGGACACCCGGTCCAGGGACGCTGTCGCGCCGCCCACCTCGGCGCCCAGCCGTATGCCGCTGCCGTCGTCGCCGGGTGTGGCCAGCGGCAGACCGCCTCGTGCGGCCGGTGCGTGCGAGCGCATCATCTGCCGGTTCGCGGCGAAGCCGCCGGCCGCCAGCACCACGCCTCGGGCCGCTCCCACCCGGAGCGGCCGCGCGTACCGCTGCTCCAGCCAGCCGACCGGCCGGTGCAGGACCCGGCCGGCCTTGGGCACGTACAGGTACGGCTTGGCCGACCAGCGGTGCAGGATCCGGTGAGACAGCCGGGCCCAGCCCGGCGCGGCGCGCAGCGACAGGCACTCCACGCCGGTGGCCCGCCCGCCTTCCGGGCCGGGGCCGGTGACCATCTGCCGGGCGGCGGTCTGCGTGAGCACCTGGGCGCCGGTGCCCCGGACGGCGGCGGCCAGACGGGCGTACAGCAGCCCGCCCGAGGTGCCGCGGCCCCGGGCCCGGTGCCCGCGCGCCGCGGGCGGCGCCACGTCGGCGGCGGATAGTTCGCTGCCGGAGTAGTACAGGTAGTGGCGGTTGGTCGGATACGAGGTCTTGTCCGGGCACAGGCTGCCCTCGAACGGCACGCCGTGGTCCTCCAGCCAGACCAGCATGGCCGCGCTGCCCTGGCAGAATTCGCGCAGGGTGGCGGCGGGCACCACGTCACCGACCTCGGTACTCAGGTAGCCGAACATCGCCTCCGGCGAGTCGGTAACGCCGGCTGCGCGCTGCTGCGGCGTGCCGCCGCCGGCGTAGACCACGCCGCCGGACAGCGCCGTGGCCCCACCGCCCTCGAACCGGTCGAGGACCAGAACCGAGCAGCCGGCCGAGGCCGCCTCCAGGGCCGCACAGGCGCCCGCGGCCCCGAAACCCACCACGACCACGTCGGCCTGGACGTCCCAGTCCCCCGGCACGAGGCCTCCCTTCGCCATCCGACGGCAAAACTGTAACGTGTTCTATCGTGGAGCGCGGAGGTGGCATGGCGACAGAGCCCGCCGAGTTCGACGTCGTGGTGGCGGGCAGCGGGGCGGCGGGGATGACCGCCGCGCTGACCGCGGCGCAGCTCGGCCTGAGCGTGCTGGTCATCGAGAAAGCCGGGGCCTTCGGCGGATCGACTGCACGCTCGGGAGGCGGGATCTGGGCGCCGGGCAACGCGGTGCTGCGCCAGGCCGGGATCGTGGACACTTCCGAGCAAGCCAGCGCCTATCTGGCCTACGTGACGGGCGACTGCGTCCCGGCCGGACTGCGGCGCGCGTTCCTGGAGCACGGCCCGGCCATGCTGGACCTGGTCCTGGCGAACACGCCGTTGCGGTTCGCGTGGGTGCCCGGCTACGCCGACTACTATCCCGAGGCCCCCGGTGGCCTGGCCCGCGGGCGCAGCATCGAGCCGGTACCGCTCGACGGCCGGGTACTCGGCAGTGAGCTGGCTCGCCTGGGCCGTCCCTACCTTCCGTCTCCGGACGGCGTAGCCATCACCCAAGCCGACTACCGATGGCTGAGCCTCGGCCCGCGCCATCCGCGCGCCGTGCTGGCCGGCGCCAAAGTCGCCGGGCGGGCGGCTCGCAGCCGGCTGCTGGGACACCGGATGCTCAGCCTGGGGCAGGCGCTGGCCGCCGGCCTGCGCGCGGGGCTGCTCACCAGCGGGGTACCCGTCTGGCTGGATACCGCCTTGACCGGCCTCGAGGTGCAGGACGGCCGGGTGAACGGGGTATACGCCATGCGCGACGGCGAACCGATGCTCATCCGGGCCCGGCGCGGGGTGCTGGTCACGACAGGCGGCTTCGAGCGCAACGAGGAGATGCGCCGCGAGTACCAGCGCGCGCCGATCGGGATCGAGTGGACCACCGGCGCGGCCGGGAACACCGGCGACGGGATCCGCGCGGGCCTGGCCCTCGGCGCGGCTACCGGGCTGATGGACGACGCCTGGTGGGGGCCGTCGATCCCGCTGCCCGGGGGACCGTACTTCTGCCTGGCCGAGCGCAGCCTGCCCGGCTGCATCCTGGTCAACTCCGCGGGCCAGCGGTTCGTCAACGAGTCGGCCCCGTACGTCGACGCGGTGCATGCCATGTACGCGAGGAACACGCCCGAGAACCCGCACATCCCGGCCTGGCTGATCTTCGACCAGCGTTACCGGGACCGGTACGTGTTCGCCGGCCGGCCGCCGGGCAAGCCGTTCCCCCGCCGCTGGTATGCGGCCGGAGCGACCGTCCGCGCCCACGACCCCGGCGAGCTGGCCCGGGAGGCCGGTCTCGGGGCTGACGGCCTGGTCACGACCGTGACCAGGTTCAACGAGTTCGCCGCGGCGGGCAGGGACGAGGAGTTCGGCCGCGGCGAGTCGGCCTATGACCGCTACTACGGCGACCCGCGCTGCCGGCCCAACCCCAACCTGGCCCCGCTGGCCAGGCCGCCGTTCTACGCGGTCAAGATCGTGCCCGGCGACCTGGGCACCAAGGGCGGACTGCGCACCGACGAACGCGCCCGGGCCCTGCGCGAGGACGGCACCCCGATCCCTGGCCTGTACGCGGCGGGCAACGCCAGCGCGTCGGTCATGGGGCACAGCTACGCCGGCGCCGGCGCCACGATCGGCCCGGCCATGACGTTCGGCTACATCGCCGCGCTGGACCTGGCCGGGCATTTACCGCAGGCGAGCGCGGACTGCTCGGCCCGCCATAATCGCGGTTATGGATCAGGGATTTGACTCGATGCAGCTACCAGACAGGCCGGATGCGGTGGCGCCGGATGGTTCGGACGTGCGGGTCCTGCTGCGGCTCAGCCGGGGCTCGATGGCCCACTTCGAGCTAGGCGCGGGGCGGGTCTCGCGAGCCGTGGCACACCAGTCCGTCGAGGAGCTCTGGTACATCCTGCGCGGACAGGGCCAGATGTGGCGGCGGCAGGGCGGCCGGCAGGAGACCGTCCCGCTGCGGCCCGGTACCTGCATCTCCATTCCGCCTGGCACGCATTTCCAGTTCCGGGCGGCCGGAGGCGGCCCGCTCGCGGCGGTAGGGGTGACGATGCCGCCCTGGCCGGGCGCAGATGAGGCCTATAAGGTCCCGGGCACCTGGTCCTCGGGACCGTGATCAGATGACCGAACCTGCCTCTTGGTAGAGCCGAGATTCAGTATTTACTGACACCCTCTCGTCACGTGCTGGTTACGTGGCGGTCAAGAACGCTTGGGACCCTCTGAGCATGAGCACACCAGGTTGGCCTGAGCGAACAAGCTGGCCAGCTAGCGGCCTCGGGTAGGTCGCATCATCCTAGGTGCCGGGCGGGGACAGGATCAGGCCGCTGGTAGGGACGCCAGTGCCCGCGGTGACCAGGACCGGGCCGTCGCCGGGGACCTGGTTGACCGAGGTGCCGCGGACCTGGCGGACCGCCTCGGCGATGCCGTTCATGCCGTGGATGTAGGCCTCGCCGAGCTGGCCGCCGTGCGGGTTGAGCGGCAGCCGGCCGCCTATTTCAATCGCGCCGTCGGCGATGTAGTCCCGGGCCTCCCCGCGGCCGCAGAAGCCGAGTTCCTCCAGTTGCATGAGCACGTACGGAGTGAAGTGGTCGTACAGGATCGCGGTCCGGATGTCGGCCGGGGCGATCCCGGCCCGATGCCACAACTGGCTGGCGACCAGGCCCAGTTCGGGCAGGCCGGTCAGGTCGTCGCGGTAGTAGCTGGTCATGGTGAACTGGTCCGGGCCGGCACCCTGGGCGGCGGCCCGGATCACCGCGGGCGGGTGGGGCAGGTCGCGGGCCCGGTCCAGGCTGGTGACCACGACGGCGACGGCGCCGTCACTCTCCTGGCAGCAGTCCAGCAGCCGGAGCGGCTCCACGATCCAGCGTGAGGCCTGATGCTCGGCGAGAGTGACCGGGCGCTGGTAGAACCAGGCGTGCGGGTTGCTCGCGGCGTGCCGGCGGTCCGCCACCGTCACCCGGCCGAAGTCCTCACTGGTGGCGCCGTAGCAGTACATATACCGCTGGGCAACCATGGCGACGTCTGCGGCCGGGGTGGCCAGGCCCATCGGGTAGTGCCAGCCGCTGTCCACGCCGGATGTGGTGGGGAGGGCGACCATCCCGGCGGCGACCCGGCCGAACCTGCGGCCGGAGCGCTCGTTCAGCGCCCGGTAGCACACCACCACCTGGGCGGTCCCGGTGGCGATGGCCATCGCCGCGTGCTGCACGGTCGCGCAGGCGGCGCCGCCGCCGTAGCCGATCTCCCCGAAGAAGCGCAGCCCGGGAATCCCGAGCTCGCGTGCGACCGCGATCTCGGCGTTGCTGTCCATGGTGAAGGTGACCAGGCCGTCCACATCGGACGGGCCGAGCGCGGCGTCGGCGAGCGCGGCCCGGACCGCCTCGGCGGCCAGGCGCAGCTCGCTGCGGCCGGAATCCTTGGAAAACTCGGTCGCCCCGATGCCGGCGATGGCCGCGGTCATCATGGCGGCACCTCGATCCGGACCGTGCCGGTGACGTGGTCCCCGAGGCGGCACCGGCCGGTCACCGAAACCACCCGCTCGGGGCCGTCCGACGCGCTGACCTGCCCGGTGAGGGTGAGGGTGTCCCCGGCGTGGCACGGCGCGCCCAGGCGGATCGAGATGGCCCGGACCACCGCGTCGGGGCCGGCCCAGTCGCAGACGTAGCGCTGGACCAGCCCGGTCGTGGTCAGGATGTTGACGAAGATGTCCTTGGCGCCCTGCTCGACGGCGCGGTCACGGTCGTGGTGCAGGTCGGTGAAGTCGCGGGTGGCCAGCGCGGAGGAGATCACGAAGGTGGGCGTCACGTCGATCACCCGGTCCGGAAGCGTGCCCTCGGCCGTCCTCCCGGCGGGCGCCGAGGGGGGCGTCTCATCCGGCCCGACCTGCCAGGCGGGCAGGGTCAGGTCGTCGTCGACCTGGACGAACGCGACGCGCACCGGCAGCCCGATCCGTACCTGGTCCGGGCGGACGCCGGGCATCTCACCGACCATCCGCACGCCCTGGGGCAGCTGAACCAGGGCCACCACCATCGGCAGTTGCTTACCAGGCACTGGCGGGTGATGGTGCACCACGTAGCTGAACACCTCGCCGGTCCCGGCCGCCACGACGTACCCTCCGTCGCTGGCCTCGCCGCACGCGGGGCACATCGGCCCCGGCGGGTGGCGCAGCGTGCCGCACCGGGCGCAGCGCTGGATGCGCAGCTCCCCGGCCGCCGTCCCGGCCCAGAAGAACGAGGTGTCCGGCGTCACCTGCGGGCGCATGACCGGTCCGGCCTGGGCCGCGGGCAACCACGTCGTTGTGACAACCACGTGGTCTGGTGCACGTCGTTGTGACAACGACGTGGTTGGAATGCGCGAGGTGGGGGTGTCAGAGGGGCTGAGGGGGACAGAAGGGTCAGGGTGGTGGGGAGGCGGCGTTGTGGCGGCCAGCGGCGGGGTGGCGGTTTGCGGTGTGGTGGTTGGCGGTGTGGTGGTTTGCTGCGGCGTGGCCGAGGCCTGGGGCGGGGTGGCCTGGGGCGGGCTGGAGTGGGGAGGACGGAACTTGAGGATGCGGAAGTCCATGGTGGCGACGGGCTCGCCGGAGGAGAACCAGGTGCTGCGGGTGGTGACGAACCAGCCCTCGCCCAGGGCGGTGCGCTTGGGGCCGGTGACGTCGAGGAGCCTGGCCCGGACGGTCAGTTGCTCGCCGAGCTCCAGGTACCGGCGGTAGGTCTGGTCGCAGTTGGTCGCGACCACCGAGGTGTACCCGGCCTGGTCCAGGACTCGAACCATCTGGCCCAGCGGGTCGTCGTCGGCGCGGACCCCGTGCAGGCCGGGCATGGTCCAGACCTGGATCATGGCCGGGGGGGCGGACAGGCCGGCCGGGAGCTGCGGGGCGGTTGGGTCCGGTGCGGTCCGGTCCTGGGCGGTCGGGTCCTGGGCGGTCGGGTCCTGGGCGGTCGGGTCCTGGGCGGTCGGGTCCTGGGCGGTCGGGTCCTGGGCGGTCGGGTCCGGGGCGGCGGGGCTGAGGGCCTCTAGCCAGTTGCGGATCATGGGCAGGTTCACCGGGTCGCGCGCGGCGCGGGGGCGGCTGTCACCCGCCGCCGCGATGCGCGCGGCGGCCTCCCGGATCGCAGCTTTCCCGGTCATCGCGGCGCCCGCGGCAGGCCCAGGCCGGCGGTGGCGATGAGCTCGCGCTGGACCTCGTTCACGCCGCCGCCGAACGTGAGCACGGTGTTTCGCTTGAGCTGGATGTCGAGCCAGGTCATTAGCTCGGCGGTGTCCGGGTCGGTATCCGGTACGGCGTGCCGGCCGACCGCCTCGGCCAGCGACTGCCCGATGGTCTGCAGCTGCTCGGAGGAGAAGACCTTGGTGACGGACGCGTCGGCCACCAAGACCTCAGGAGCGGCCGCGACCTGCCAGTTGAGCAGTTCGTTGACCCGCAGGGCGGCGCGGGCCCTGGCCAGCGCGCGGCGCACGTCGGGCCGGGACAACAGGGCCAGGCCGTCCGGGCCGGGCGTGGCCGCCGCCCAGTCACGGACCCGGTCGTGCAGCGCGGCGATCCGCCCGGCCGGGCCGAGCATCACCCGCTCGTGGTTGAGCTGGGTGGTGATCAGCCGCCAGCCCTGGTTCTCCGCACCGACCCGCATCCTGACCGGGACCCGCACGCCCGAGTAGTAGGTCGCGTTGACGTGATGGGCCCCGTCGTGCGTGATGATCGGGGTCCAGGAGAAGCCCGGGTCGGAGGTGTCCACGATGAGGATGGAGATCCCCCGGTGCCTCGGCGCCGCGGGATCGGTCCGGCAGGCCAGCCAGATGTAGTCGGCCGCGTGCGCGCCGGTGGTGAAGATCTTCTGCCCGTCGACCACGTACTCCTCGCCGTCGCGGACCGCCCGGGTGCGCAGCGCCGCCAGGTCCGTGCCGGCCTCCGGCTCGGTGTAGCCGATCGCGAAGTGCACCTCCCCGGCCAGGATCGGGGGCAGGAAGAACTCCTTCTGCCACGCCGAGCCGTGCTCGGCCAGGGTGGGCCCGACGGTCTGCAACGTGACGGCGGGCAGCGGCACGTCGGCGCGTGCCGCCTCGTTCACGAAGATCTGCTGCTCCACCTGGCCGAACCCGCGCCCGCCAAGGTCCCGGGGCCAGCCGACCCCGAGCCATCCGTCGCGGCCCATCCGGCGCACCACGTCGCGGTAGACCTCGCCGTGCCGCTCGGTGAGCAGGCTGGCCCGCTCGGCGGGCGACATCAGCCCGGCGAAGTAGGCGCGCAGTTCGTCGCGCAGCGCGAGCTGGGCCGGGGTCAGGTCGAGGTACATGCCAGCCGCTCCAGCCGGTAGTCGGCGCCGCCGAGGAGCCGGACCAGGTTGCCGGTCAGTGAGGAATACCCGTGCAGGGGATAGGTCACGTCCATCCCGAGCCCGCCGTGCAGGTGATGACATATCCGAACGGACCGGGGTGCGTGCTCCGCGCACCAGTACGCCGCCACGTCGAGGTCGCCGGCCGCATCGCGGCCTTCGGCCAGGCGCCAGCACGCGGACACGGTGGCCAGGTGCACGGTGCGGGCCGCGATGTAGACGTCGGCGATCTGCTGGGAGACGGCCTGGAACTGCGCCAGCGGACGGCCGAACTGCCTGCGCGACGCGACGTGATCCCGGGTCAGCGCCAGGGCGCCGGCCAGCGCGCCGTCGGCCAGCGCGCACGCCCCGGCCACGGCCAGCTGATACAGGTCCCGGACGCTCTCGGCCGGCCCGAGCACCCCTTCGACGGGCGCCTGGTCCAGGCGCAGCGTGTACTCGGGCTGCCCGCTGGAACTGGGGGCGCGGGTGAGCCCGACCCGGTTTGCCCTGGGGTCCACGAGAGCGATGCCGGACGAGGCGGGGACCAGGATCAGGTGGGACTGCTCAGCGTGGAGCACGCCAACCTTGGTGCCGGTGATCTTCCCGTCCGTGAACGTGGTCGCCGGGACGACGGGAGCCGGGTCGGAGGGCTCCCGGATCGCGGCGGTGAGGTTCAGCTCGCCCGATGCCACGCCGGGCAGAACGGCCTGCTTCAGTTCGGCGCTGCCCCAGCGGAGCACGGGCAGCGCGCCGGTCATGAGCGTGGCCAGGGCCCTGAGCGAATCCGGCGCGGCCTGCCTGCCGATCTCGGTCAGCAGGACGGTGACCTCGGGCAGGCCCAGGCCTTCGTCACCCAGGTTCAGCAGGCCCGCCTGGGCCAGATGCTTCCAGGGGTCCTGGCCGCCCAGCACCTGCCCCGCCAGGCCGGCCACGGCCTGCTGGCTGTCGGTCAGGCTGAAGTCCATCATCAGGGCAGGCCGAGGATTCGTTCGGCGACCTGGTTGAGCAGGATCTGGGTGGTCCCGCCGGCGATGGACAGGCACCGGGTGAGCAGGAACTCGTAGCTGGCCTCACCTTCGGCGGCGCCGGCCGGACCTTGGAGCTCCAGGACGGTCTCGGCCACCGCCTGGCGGTGCTCGGTGCCGATCAGCTTGCGGATGGCCGGATGGGTGGCGCGCACGCCGAAGAGCGCGACAGCCAGGGCACCGGCTACGTGAACCCCGGTCCGTTCGGCGAAAAGGGGGTTGACCGCGCCGCCGGCGGCCAGCAGGAACTCGCCGATGAGGCGGCCGAACTGGCGGCGGGTCCTGGCGTAGTCGGCGGCGGTGGCGCTGCACCAGGCGGCCACCCCGGCAGCCTCCGCCGCGTGCATGGTGGCGGCGAGGTCACGAACGCTGCCGGTATCGAGGCCGGCCAGGATCTGCTCCGGCGGGACGGTCACGTCGTCGAACCGGACGGCGGCCAGTTCGCGGGAGAAGTCGACGGGGGTGAGCCCGTTGACCGTGAGGCCCGCCAGCCCGGGGGTGGCCAGGAACCACGTGTCGCCCTGGACGGTGGCCGCCGGTGCCAGCAGGTAACCGGCGGCCCATAGCACAGGCGCGATCTCACCGCTCACCTGCAGCGCGCCGTCCGGCTGGCGGGTCGCGGTCAGCGTACCGGCGGCGAGAGCGACGCTGGCGGTGGCCCGGTCCTGGGCGAGCGCCGGGAGGAGTTCGCGGACCGCAGGCTGGCCGTCGGCGTGGCGGCCGAGGATGAGGGCGGCCAGCAGGGTGGGCAGGACCGGGCCCGGGACGAGGGCGCAGGCCAACTCCTCGAGCGCGGCGGCCAGGTCGGTCACCGTGCCGCCGTCGGCGGGTATGGCGAACACGCCGAGCGCGGCCAGGTCGGTCAGTAGCGCGGCACCGGCCGGGGGGAGCCCGTGCCCCTCCGCAGGTTCCATGGCGCGGACCACGGCGAGCGGCTCGGCCCGCTTGGCCCAGTCACGCAGCGACGCCTGCAGGGCCTGCTGCTCCTGCGTCATCGCGATCGGCACCGCCATCCTCCCGTTCGGCCTACCCAGAATTAGAACACGTTTCATTGATATGCGACCAGGATGTAGGCTGGCGGCGGGCGGACACGACGAGGGACCTCATGCCACCAGCGAGAACACGGACCACCGACGCGCTGAGCGTCGCCGACGACGCCGAGTTCGGCTCGGCGGCCCAGCGTGAGCGGCGTAAGCGGATCCTTGATGCCACCTTGGCGCTGGCGTCCAAGGGCGGCTACGACGCCGTGCAGATGCGGACCGTGGCCGAGCGCGCCGACGTGGCCCTCGGGACCTTGTACCGGTACTTCCCGTCCAAGATCCACCTGCTGGTGTCCGCGCTGACCCTGGAGTTCGAGCGGACGCAGGACAAGCTCGACCGCAGGCCGATCCCGGGCGGGACGCCGTATGAGCGCATGCTGTACGTGCTGTCCCTGGTCACCCGCAGCATGCAGCGTGGGCCGATGCTCACCGAGGCGATGACGCGGGCCTTCATGTTCGCCGACCCGAGCGCGGCGGCCGAGGTCAATGCGGTGGCCCGGCAGATGGAGCGGATGTTCACCCGGGCCATGCATGACGGCCCGCCGACCGCCGACGACATCGCGATCGCCAGGGTCATCGGCGATGTGTGGCTGTCCAACCTGGTCGCCTGGGTAACCAGGCGCGCGTCGGCGGACGACGTGAGCAGCCACCTCGAGCTCGCCGCCCGGCTGCTGCTGCGTTGAGGCCGGTCCGATCCAGACACGTGACTGTAACAAGTTCTACTCGCGGGGCGCCTGGCTAGGCGGCGGGCGGGCGGCGGGGCGTCACCGTGAGCAGCCGAAGCCCCGCCCGGCGATCAGCGGGAGCCGTAGTTGTAGGTCGAGGAGTTGCTAGGCGTGCTGTTGCCGTGGCTGGATACCACGTTGACCACCAGGACGGTCCCGCCGATGGCGATCGCAAGACCCACGACAACGGCGATGATCAGCCGGACCACGACGCTTCTCCTTCAGGCTGGATTATCTCGCAGCGTAACAGCAGCCGGGTCAAGGGACGGTGAACGTTACCCTGGCGGCCGGCCCGGTCTTTTTCTTGAAGTTCACCGGCGCCACCGTGGCCTGGTACTTACCTGGCAGCAACTCGGTGATGGTGGTGCTGTCGGCGTATGCGGTGGCCACCGGGGTTGCTGGCTCGCCCGGCCCTTGCAGGTAGACGCGATAGTGGATGCCGAGGCCAGCATCGGGCCATCTCAACATGACCTTACCGGCGCCCGGCCGGGCTTGCACGGACGCCAGGGCGGGCACCGGCGGACAGCCGGTGCCCGGATAAGCCCAGCCGTCGAACCATTGCGACGGGTTTCGCGGCACGATCCGCGGATCGTCCTGTGGCCCGCTCCACGCCGAGTTGCCGGGCGTGCCCGGCTTATCGCCGAAGGCCGCTAGCGGAACGGCGATGAACCGGGGCAGGGTCACCGTATTGGTGTACAAGGACATCGGCACGCAGCCAGTGGTCACCGCCTCGGAGTTGACGTTATAGCTGATCACCAGCGTGTCAGGGGTGGAAAGTGCGGGTTCGACCCGCGCCTCGTACATGATCCGGTAGTCATCCGCGGCGTAGAGCCCGATGGTCGGGTCCCGGTACAGCAGCCTTCCGGCGCCGAAGTCGAACGGGCCCCACGGCGCGCGGGCCGGGTAGGCGTCGATATCCGGGCCGCCTGGCGTCACCCCGCCCTGGATCAGCCAGTAGCGGCTCCCCACCACCCGGATCACGCTGAACCCGGACGACACGCTGAGGCCGCTGCCCGGCGGCTGCACCGGCTCGGCATTGTGCTGCCCGGCCGCCCACGCGCCGGCGCCCGCGTAGAACCGCCATGCGGAGAACGTGGTCAGTTGCGCCGCCGGGACCTGGGCCAGGTAGAGCCGGTAGCCCGGGACCTGCACGTTCGGGCTCTGCGTGCCGTAGACGTACACCGTGTTCCCGACGCGCAGCAGCGCGGCGCCCCACAGGATCGGGGAACCGCCGGACGGCGGGGTGTAAGACGGCAGCGAGACCAGGCCGGGCCGGGCGACCGCACCGTACTGGCTTCCGTGGCCGGCCGAGCTGAGCTGGCTGGCCGGGAGCGTGGCGATCACCGTTCCGACCGGGACGAACGGAAAGCGGCGGGCGAGATAATGATCGTAGAACTTGACGACCGTTCCGCTGATCTCGATGCCGTCCTCGTCCCAGTACCGGTCGGATGACCCGCCAGGCACCTCCGCCGGTCCCCCCACCACCGGGGCCGCATTGCCAGGGCCGCCGGGGCCGGTGCAGGCTCCGCCGCCCGTCATGGTGACGAACGTGCTGCCCCGCCCGGTCGTGGTCTGGACGACTACCGCGTTGTGCACGAACCCGCTGAGGTGCGAGAAACCGATGGTAGGCCCGGCCGGGCCGATGAAGGTATCGGAGAAGAACCAGGCGAGCTGTGCGGAGTTCAGCCGGATGGCGGAAACGCCGTCGCCGCCGGCCCAGTCGGCGCAGGTGGAATGATCGGAGTAGGCAATCCACTCCCCGTCCAGCGCAGCAGGGTCCGGTTGGCCCGCTGAACCGCCTGCCCGTACGGGCGAGCGGGTGCTCGGTACCAGTACGGGCGCCTGGGTGCTCGGCGCGGCCGGGGCGGACGGGTGGAGCCGCGCCGGGAGCAGCAAGCCCAGCGCAATGCCGATCCCGGCGACCAGCCCGATGGCCAGGCCGGCCAGCTCCAGTCCGCGCCTGGGCCGGCGGCGGGCGGGGGGCTGGTCCGCCTCGGTGCTGGTCTCGGACGCCTGCGCCATCGCCGGGATCAGTCCTTCCTGGCGTGCACCAGCAGGATGGACGCGGCCGAGGGCCACCGGCAGAAGACCCGGTCGAGCGGGCCCAGCGGCCGCGGCACGTCGTGGTAGCGCGCCCCGGCGACCGTCACGCAGCGGAACCCGCTGGCGGTCAGGAACTCGGTCAGCGCCCGCCGGGTGAACAGCCGCAGGTGGCCGGCCACCACGCGGCCCGGCCTGCCGAACACTCCGTTCAGGCTCACCTCGGAGAAGACCGGCTGGATCCCGACGGCGAGCAGCCCCCGGTTGTACCAGGCAGCCAGGTTTGGCGTGGACAGCAGCAGCGAGCCACCCGGCCGGAGCACCCGCCGGACCTCGGCGACCGCTCCGTCGGGATCCACCAGATGTTCGATCAGCTCGCTCATGATCACCACGTCCGCGACGCCATCGGCCACCGGCAGGCCCGGCGCGGCCGCGCCCCCGCGCACCACCGTGAGGCCACGGGCTTGCGCACCGCGCAGGGCGTCCGTAGACCAGTCGATCCCGGCGAACCGGTGCCCCGGATTGTGCCCGGCCGCGACCGCGAGCGCCGAGCCGTCGCCGCAGCCCAGGTCGACGATCACCGCCGGGCCGGCCGAGCCCCGCAGCACCTGGGCCAGCATCCGGGCCTGGCGCAGGGCGCGGTCCGGGCCCGAGCTGAGCGGGACGCCGGGCCGAGAGTAGAACTCCTGGAGCGGGTGGTCCGGCGCCGGGGCGGTCACCGCCATGAAGGCTCCTTCCGGGCTCGATGGCCCGCGTGCTTGATGGCCTCGTCGGCCACCTCGGCGAAACCTTCGACCGCGGCCGACCAGTGCAGCTCCAGCGCCCGAGTCCGTGCCGCCCGGCCAAGCTCCTCGCGTCGCCGTCCGTCGATCGCCAGCGAGGCCCAGGCCGAGGCGAACTGGCTCTCGGTCTGCACCAGCATCCCGGTCTCGCCGTGCACTACCGAGTCACGCAACCCCGGCACATCAAATGCTACCGCCGGGGTACCGCGGATGGCCGCCTCGGACACCACGATGCCCCAGCCCTCGATCAGCGCCGGGTGCAGCAACAGCCACGCCGAACACAGCAGCCGGTGCTTGTCCTGCTCCGACACCCGGCCGGTGAACACCACGCCGGGTCCGGCCATCGCCTCCAGCCGGGCCCGCTCCGGGCCGTCCCCCGCGATGACCAGCTGGCCGCCGGTCACGTGCCGTACTCGGTCCCACAAGCGCAGCAGCAGGTCCAGCCGCTTGTAGTCGGCGAGGCGGCCGAGCGCGACGAACAGCGGATCCGGCGAGCGCGGGGTCGGCGGGTCGGGCCGGACCACGCCGTTGCAGATCTGCCGGATCCGGTCCGGGCCGACTCCCATCCGCTCCAGTGACTCCGCCGTGGAGGATGACACGGTGAGGAACAGGTTCCTGCGGTGCACCCAGGGCATCACCGTGCTCTCGATGCGCCGGCCCACGGAGGAGACCGGCGGGCGGAACCGGATCGGCCACAGCTCGGTGTGCACGTGGTTCACCAGGCAGATCGCCGGGCGCCTGGCCCAGAGCGGCACCAGGAACGGCATGCCGTTGCAGACCTCGACGATCAGGTCGGCGTTCCTGAAATGCCGCAGGTAGGCCAGGGGAGCGCGGAGGAACTGGGAGTAGGTACCACCATTGCGCCGCACGTGGTATGGCCGCTCGGCGACCGGCCCGCCGCACAGCAGCGTCACCCGGTGGCCGCGGGCCAGCAGGCCGGACGCCAGCTGATCGACCAGGACCTCAGATCCCCCGGCCCGCCGGTTGGCCAGGTCCCGCCAGGCCACGAACAGGATCTCGCGGGTTCCCGGGAGCCCGGAGGCCGACTTGGGCCCGGCCAGGTCCGGATGGTCAGACAGGCCGGTCTCGCCGGGCCATGCGCCCGGATCATCGTTCATGTCGCGGCTCCAGGTCACCTGGCTGACGCTGAGACTTCGCGCTACCAGTAGCCACTGCGTGATCTCGTGGGTGAAGATTGCAAGCATTATTTTGTGGCTACTAGCCGGTAGTCAAGGCACCGGCGTCAGCGCCACGGCACCGGTTACCATACATGAACCGCTTACTGCTCTCCCGCCAGGCCGGTACCGGTCCGCCTGGCTCGTGGTCCGCACCGGCCTGGCGTGACTCTTGAGGACTGCATGAGCTTGCTGGCACCGATTCGCCGCCGCCGCGTGGATCAGGCGGCGGCCCGCTCCGGCGTGCTCCGGTCGATCAGGCTGTTCCGCCTGTTCCTGGCCGAACAGGCCGACCCGGAGACCTTCTACGCCAGCCTGGCCGAGGACGCCGTGCGGCAGGTAGCCGAGCACGCCGAGCTCGGCGGCCGGACGGTGGTGGACGTGGGCGGCGGGGGCGGCTGGTTCACCGCGGCGTTCCGGGCCCGCGGCGCGCACTGCTACCTGTTCGAGCCCGACCCGGCCGAGCTGTACCTCCGGGCCAGCGCTCCGGCCGGCGCGGTGGTCGCGGACGGCTACTGGCTGCCGGTGCGCGACGGCGGGGCCGACGTGGCGTTCTCCTCGAACGTGCTCGAGCATGTCCCCGATCCGATGGGGCTGATCGAGGAGATGATCCGGGCCACCCGGCCAGGCGGGCTGGTGTACCTGTCGTACACCAACTGGTACTCCCCGTGGGGCGGGCACGAGATGTCGCCCTGGCACTACCTGGGCCCGGAATACGCCGGGCGGCGGTACGTCAGGCGCCACCGGCGCGAGCCCAAGCACGAGTGCGGCGTCAACCTGTTCCCGGTGCATGTCGGGCCGGTGCTCCGGGCGCTGCGGGCCCGGCCGGACGTCGAGATCGTCGAGGCGCGGCCCAGGTACTACCCGCGCTGGTGCCGCTCGCTGGTCCGGCTGCCCGGCCTGCGTGAGGTCGCCACCTGGAATCTCATGCTGATCATGAGGCGCGTCGGATGACGATCCGAGCCGGCAGCAAGCGGCTGGCCGCTCCGGCGGCGCGCGCCGGGGCTGGCGAGCAGGACAGCGCGACCGCGGGCACGACACCCGGCAGGCCGCCGCGCAGTCCCGCGCTGCGCTGGTGCGGCCTGGTGTGGCTGGGCGCCTTTCTCGCGCTGCTGGCCAACGACCCGGGCCGGATGTTCTTCGACACCAAGCTCAGCGTGGACCTGAATGCGTACGGCTACTACGCGAGCCTGTGGCACCTGATGGATCCGCTGAACACCTTCGGCGCGCTGAACAACCAGTCGATTGGCTACGCCGTGCCGATGGCGCCGTTCTACCTGGCCGGCCAGCTCGCGCACGTGCCGGTCTGGCTCATCGAGCGGCTGTGGCTCTCGCTGATCATCGCGGTCGGATTCGGCGGCTTGGTCAAGCTGGCGGAAGCGCTCGGCATCGGCTCGCCGGCTTCCCGCTTCCTGGCCGGACTGGTGTTCGCGCTGTGGCCCACGTTCACGATCGTGATCGGGTCCACCTCGTCGGCGGCGCTGCCCGGGATGTTGGCCCCGTGGGCGGTGCTGCCGCTGACGAAGGCCGTACGCGGACCTGGTGGGGTGGTCGGGCCCGCCGCCCGCTCCGGCGCCGTGGTGCTGTGCATGGGCGGGGTGAACGCGGCCGTGACCATCGACGCGCTGCTGCTGCCGGGCCTGTTCATCCTGACCTGCGCCCGCGGGCGGCGGCTGGTCTCGCTCGCCCTGTGCTGGGGCGCCGCGGTGGCCATCGCCACCGCATGGTGGGCGCTGCCGCTGCTGTTGCAGGGCAAGTACGCGTTCAACTTCCTGCCCTACGTCGAGCAGGCGGTCACCACGACCGGCACTATGTCGGCCGCCGCCACGCTGCGCGGCGCAGGCAACTGGACCGCCTACCTCAACCTCGGCACGCCATGGCTGCCGGCGGGCTGGGCCATGGTCAGCACCCCGATGGCGATCATCGCCGGCGCGATCGCCGCCGCGTGCGGCCTGTACGGGCTGGCCTTGCGGAGCATGCCCTACGCGGTCTGGCTCCGGCTATCGGCCGGCATCGCGGCGGCCGGCGCGCTGGCGGGCTACAACGGACCGCTCGGCGGCCCGTTCCACCAGCCGGTCGATCACCTGCTGGACGGTGCGCTGGCCCCGTTCCGTAACGTGTACAAGCTGGAACCGGTCATCGCGGCCGCGCTGGCGCTGGGGCTGGCGCACGCGGTCGCGACCAGGCTGGCCAGCTCTCCCCGCGGGCAGGTCAGCCGCGTCCAGCGGGCCTACGCCCTGGAGGCCAGGGCCGTCGTCGGCGTGGTGCTGATCGGGCTCATGCTGCCCTACCTGGGCGGCCGGGTGCTGAACCCCGGCTCGTTTCCCGCAGTGCCGCGCTACTGGTATCAGGCTGCCGCGTTCCTGGCGGCCCGGTCGCCGCTGAACACCGCGCTGGTGGTGCCCGCGGACGCGCACGGCGACTACCTGTGGGGTGATCCGATCGATGACCCGCTGGTGGCGCTGGCCAGCTCACCGTGGGCCGAGGACGGCCTGGTGCCCTACGGCGGCGCGGGATCGCAGATCCTGCTGAACACCGCGGAGAACGCGGTCGAATCCGGCGAGCAGGTGGCCGGGCTGGCCGGCTACCTGCAGCGGGCCGGTGTCGGCTACGTCGTGGTGCGAAACGACCTGGACCCGGGGCAGGTGGGTTACACCTCCGCGGCGCTGGTGCACCAGACCCTGGCGCTGTCCGGGTATACCCGGGTCGCCGCGTTCGGGCCGCTGATCGGCGGCGCGCAGATCGAACCGCGGGCGACCCGCGCTCAGCAGGCGGCGCTTCCCAGCTACCCGGCGGTCGAGGTCTATGCCCCCGCCTCGGGGGGGACGGTTCCCCCGCTGAGCCCGGTGAGCACCCTGCCCGTCAGCCAGACCGTGCTGGTCAACGGGGGACCGGACTCGCTCCTGCAACTCACCGGCCAGCACCTGCTGGGTTCCGGCCAGCCCGCCATCATCGCCGGAGACCCGTGGCCTGCCCCGGAGGCTTCGGGGTTCAGGCCGGCGCAGTGGGCGGTCACCGACGGGCAGCGCCGGGCCGACACGCTGTTCGGCCTGGTCAATTCCAACATCTCCTACACCTACACCGCGACAGAGACCAACCCGGTCGGCGCCGGCCAGCTCGGCCGGGCGGGCGGCCCGCCCCGGCAGCTTCTGCCGGTGCCAGCTGCCGGGCACCTGACGGTGGCCGTGCTGTCCGGGGCGGCGAGCGTGACCGCGTCGTCGTACGGCTCCTGGATCGCCGACACCCAGCAGGACGACCCGGTCAACGCCTTCGACGTCAACCCGGCGACGGCCTGGGCGGAAGGCAACGAGCTGACGCCGGTGGGACAGTGGATCCAGATCACCTTCTCCGGCCCGCTTGACCTGCCCGCCCGCATCGGGATCCGGCTGCTCGATGACAGCACGGACCGGGAGATCGCCAGCCAGCTCCGGGTGTCCACCGCAGCGGGCACTGCCACCACGAGCGTCGCCGCGACCGGCGCGGTCCAGCCGCTCAACGTGGTCCCCGGCTCCACCCGCTGGCTGCGCATCACGATCCTCCGGGCCCGGCGAGTGAGCGTGGGTTATCCGGGAGCGGGAATCTCGGACGTGCTGATCCCCGGGGTGCGGGTGACCCGGCAGCTGCAGCCCGCGCAGGATCCGGCGGGTCAGCAGGCGGCATCGACCGTCTTCTCCTTCGCCCAGCAGGTGCCGTCGCCGTTCTCCTTCGTCGACCCGGCGGCCGCCGCGCCGATGGCCCGGACGTTCACCGTCGCTGACCCGGCCACCATGCGGCTGCAGGCTTCCGCGCTGGCCCTGCCCGGCCCGGGGCTGGACGCCCTGCTGGACCAGATCGGCCCGCCGGGCCCTGGCCTGCTGCAGGTCAGCGTGGCCTCGACCCCGGGCGCCCAGCCCGCCGGGTTCCCGGCCAGCCTGATCAGCGGGTCCGGACGCGTGCCGTGGACGGCCGAGGGGGACAATCCGGTCATCCACCTGAGCTGGCAGGGCCAGCGCCGCATCGCGTCACTGATCGTGCGGCCGGCCGCCGGCCTGCCGTCCGCCCCGCGGGTGGTCACGATCACCAGCCCGGACGGCACCCGGCAGGCGGGCATCGGGCCCGGCGGCCTGGTCAGGCTCACCACGCCGCTGCTCACCGACCGGATCGACGTATCCTTCCCCAACCTGCGCCAGGCCACCGTCGTCACCTCGACGGGTCAGCTGGAGACGGTCCCCGTCAGGCTGTCGCGGCTCTCGGTGCCTGCCCTAGCCGGGCTGCGCGCGGTCACGCCGGACGAACAGGCGAGGTTCACCGCGGCGTGCGGCCAGGGCCCGGCGCTGACCGTCGACGGGCGGGTGTACCAGACGTCGGTCAGCGGCACGATCGGCGACCTGAGCCAGTACCTTCCGCTGCCGGTCCGGCTGTGCTCGCCGGGCGGCACACTGAGCCTGGGCGCGGGGCCGCACACCCTGACCGCGGCCGCGCCCGGCACGTTCGCGGTCACCGACCTCAGCCTGACCGGCACCGGCCCGGAGGCCGCGGCCGGGCCGGGCGCCTCGCGCGCCGTGACCGTCCGCAGCTGGCAGCCGGACCAGCGTCGGCTCGGCATCGGCCCGGGAGCGGCCTCCTACCTGGAGGTCCACGAGAACTACAACCCGGGCTGGTCCGCCGCGCTGAACGGGCAGGCGCTCACGCCGGCACGCCTGGACGGCTGGCAGCAAGGCTTCGTCGTGCCGGCCGGGGCGGGCGGGACGATCGCCCTCAGCTTCCGGCCCGCCGCGGCGTATCACCTGGTCCTGGTGGCATCGATGCTTGCCGTGGTCATCCTGCTCGCGCTCACGGCGTGGTCCTTCCTGGGCCGCCGCCGGGGCGAGGCAGACGGCGAGGGTTCGCCTGTGGCGGGGCCGACCGGCTGGTCGTCGCCGCCGCCCGCCCCGCCGCCCGCCTCGCTGGCCGGCCGTGGGCGCGCCTGGCTGGGCCTGCTCGCCGTCACCGCGCTGATCTTCGTGGCGGGCGGCCCGGTGGCGCTGGCCGTTCCGTTTCTGGCCTGTCTGGCCTGGCTGGCTCCGACCTGGCTGGCGCGGCGCAGGCCCGGGGAGACGGCCGCCCGCGACCCCGCCCAGTGGCTGCCGATGCTGGCCTTCGCAGGCCTGGCCGCGGCCGGACTGCTATCCGCCGTGCGGCCGTTCGGTCAGGGCCTGCTCGGTCCCTTCGGCTGGCCGGCGCAGGCGTGCGCGCTCATCGCGCTGGCCGCCGCGCTGATGCCGGAGGTGGCCATCCCGGTCCGGCGCCGGCCAGCCGGCCGGGAAGCGCCGGAGCCCGCCACCACCCCGGGGGAGGACCAATGAGCGCCGCACCCTACGCCGGAATCTCACTGGCGCTGCTGGCCGCGGCGGCCTACAACGTGGGGCTGATCCAGGAGAAGCGGGCCCTCGGGGGGATGCCTGCCCTCGACATCCGCCGGGTGCCGCACGTGATCGCCAGCTTGCTGACCAGTCCGGCCTGGCTGGCCGGGTTCGCGCTGATGCTCGTCGGGCTGGCCTGCCAGGTCATCGTGCTGACGTTCGAGCCGGTCAGCGTGGTGCAGCCGATACTTGCCTCCGGCGTCGCGCTGGTGCTGGTGCTGTCCCGGGTGGTACTGCGGGAGCGCCTGCGTGCCGTGGAGTTGTGGTGCGTGGGGGCGATGGCCGTCTCGGTGATCCTGCTGGCCGCCTCGGCCGGCGGCGCCGGCACCGGGGCCGGACACCACGCCAGCCCGGGCTGGATGGCGGTGGTCACCATCCCCTCGGTCGTCATCGGCTTGCTGGTCGCGGCCAGCCCGCTGCGCCGCTCCCGCCGCCGCGGCAGCACCACGGCGGCGATCTGCTTCGGCATCGGCACCGGGCTGCTCTACGGCGTCGCGGCGCTGGCCATCAAGGCGCTGTCGGGGGTCCTGGTCAGCAACCACGGCGCCGTGAGCATCGCGACCGGCCTGGTCTCGTCGCCCTACCTGTACGTGCTGGCGGGCTGCTCGGCCGCGGCCCTGCTGCTCTACCAGGTCGGGCTGCAGTCCTGCCGCGCGTCGATCCTGGTCCCCGTGTCCACCGTCACCGGCAGTGTGTACTTCATGATCGCGGGCACCTGGCTGTTCCACGAGCACCTGCCGACCGGGCCGGCCAAGCTCGGCCTGCGCCTGGCCGCGATCGCGGTGGCCGGGCTGGTGCTGATCACCCTGTCCCGGCAGTCACCGGGCGAGCCCGAGCCGGACCCGGCGGCGGTGCCGGGCTACCTGGCCGACAGGCGGCGGTTATGGCTCTGGAGGACGCCCTGCTCGACATCCTGGTGTGCCCCATAGACAAGCACGGCTTGCTGTACTTCGCCGACGACGCGGTGCTGTACAACCCGCGGCTGCGCCGGCTGTACCGGATCGAGGACGGCATCCCGCTGATGCTGGCCAACCAGGCCGTTCCGGTCCCCGAGGAGGAACACCAGCGCCTGATGGGCTGCGCGCGGCGCGGCGAGGTGACCAGGATCACCGCGGGCCAGGCCGACATCGGCGCCGGCTAACTCGGCAACTGGTACACCGTCAGCCCCGGCTGCTCGACGATCACGACCGATCCGGGCAGCCGCGTCCCGAGCTTCGGGTCCGGTCCGCCCGCGTCGTCCAGCACGAAGCGCACCCCGGCCGCACGCAGCGCTGCGGTCAGCGGGCCGTGGCCGTCGATGGCGCTGTCCAGGCCGCGCGCCCGCGGATCGTCGGGCGCGAGCTCGAGGTCACCGACCCGCGTTCCGTCGTTCCAGATCAGCGGGCGCGACAGCAGCCGGGTCCACGGGTCGAGCACCACTTCCCGGTGGTTCCAGGGCAACGTGCGGTAGGTGTCCCAGGGCAGCAGTAGCACACTGCCGGGCGCAGCGCTGGTGTCCACCACGCGGGCCGCGGCCAGCCACTCCGCCGGGTACCAGGCGGGCCGAAGCCGTCCCGCGGCGCCCCAGGCTAGGCCGGGCAGCAGTAGCACGGGCGCGAGGATGGCGAGAACCCCGAGCGCCATACCGGCCGCATCGGGATCGGCCGGCCGCGCGCGTTCGGCCCGTTTTGCCCGGAACGTACGGGGGTTCATCGCCGCAGCCACCGCGAGGCCGAAGCCGACGGCCTCGGCCAGGGCCAGCGGCGCCACGAACTGCTGGGCGTCGCGCAGGACGGCGAAACCCGGCCAGGCGCTGATCATGGACCTGAGCAGGTCCCGGCCGGCCGGGGTCACGCCCGGGCCCGCGAGCACCAGCCCGGCCACGGCGGCCACCCCCAGGCCGGGCCAGCGCCGGCGCGGGCGGGCGATCAGCAGGTAGCCCGCGAGGGCGACGATCACCACGGCCAGCCACAGCGCCGACCACGCTCCGCCGTAATCCTTCGGCACCGTCTGCGCGTTCCAGCCGCCGCCCAGCATGACCAGGCTGCCGAGACTGCCGAACGGCGTGTCCGCGCGGGCCGCGAACGCGGCCACGCCCCCCGGATCGACGTACACCGCGTGCAGCAGGGACGGGATAAACCACGGCAGGCTGCCCACGGCCAGGGCGGCCAGCGCCACGGCCGCCCGGCGGGCGTCTTTGGTGATGAGCGCCGCGGGCACCACGACGGGGGCGGTGATGGCCATGGCGGCGAACCCGCCGATGACGGCGGGCAGCACGGCCAGGCCCAGCCGAGCGGCTCCGCGCCGTGAGGCCAGGTCGGGGGCGAGGACGGCCCGCAGCATCCAGGGCAGGCCGGCGTAGCCGAGCAGCAGCGCCCACTGGCCGATGATGAGCCGCTCGCCGACGTACGGGTTCCAGGCGTAGAACGCACCGGCCGCGAGCCGGGCCAGCAGCGGCTCGCGGTCCAACAGCGCGGCCGCCCCGGAGCAGGCGAGCACGAAGATCGACAGCAGCACGACCTTCTGCACCATGTCGGCGGGCAGGGCCCGGGAAGCGGCGGCGATCACCAGGTCGCTGGGCACCGCGCGCGGCGGGGCCGGGCCCGGCAGGGCGGCGGAGAACGGCTCGCGGGGCACGAACACCATGTCGTAGCTGAGCAGGAAACCGCGCCGCAGCCCGGGCCCGAGGGCCAGCAGCCCCAGGCCTAGACCGAGGGCGAGACCGGCGGCGGTGTCGGCGACCCCGCTGCTGGCCAGGGACGCGCGCACGGTCCTAGCCGGACTTTCCCAGGTCCTGGCCAGCATCGTCACCACTTGCCCCAGCCGCGTGTCGGGCGCCTCCGGCCGCCCAGCCTAGCTTCAGCTGGGCATCTTGGCGATCACCGAGTCGGCGAACCGGCGCAGCTGGGCGATCTTGCGCTCCAGCGGCTCGGTGTCCGGGCCGACCTGGTACGGCCAGTGGAAGCCCACGATGACGTCGGTCACCCCGTGGGCTGCCAGCCTCCGAACGCCGTCCACGGTGTAGGCGTCGGCCGAGATCACATGCACCTCGAACGGGCGGTCGGCGGTTCCGGCCCGGCGGCGGTGCTCGTCTAGGCGGGCGAGCAGGCCGGGCAGCTCGGCCGGGTCTCCCCCTCCGTGCAGCCAGCCGTCGCCGGCCTGCGCGGCGCGGCGCAGGGCGGCGTCGGAGTGACCGCCGATCAGGACCGGGATCGGCGCGCTCGGCACGGGAGCGATCTTGACCGGCGGCAGGTCGAAGATCTTCCCGTGGTGCTCGAAATAACCCCCGGCCGCGAGCCCGCGCACGATGGCGATCTCCTCGTCCATGCGCTGCCCGCGGCTGGCCCAGTCCACGTCGAGCACCTGGTAGTCCTCCCGCCACGGGCTGGTGCCGACGCCCAGGACCAGCCGGTTGCCGGTCAGCACGGCCACCGACGTGGCCTGCTTGGCCACCAGCACCGGATGGCGAACCGGGAGCTTCAGCACGAACGTGATGAAGCGAATGCGTTCGGTCAGCGCACCGAGGGCGGGGATGAGCGAGAAGGGCTCGAGGAAGGGCTTGTCCTCCAGGAACTCCCTGGTGCCGTCGGGATTGAACGGGTAGATGCTGTCGGCCTGCTCGGGATAGCAGATGCTGTCGGGCACGATCATCGCGTCGAACCCGGCCTCCTCGGCGGCCCGGGCCAGCGGAGCGTAGAACGACGGGTCGATCATCGACTCGGCGTAGCAGAATCGCACCGGGCTGCCGTCCTTCCCGAGGCCCGAAACTAGAACAGGTTCTTGTTTCAGTCAATCAGATGCAGCAAGCTGGTGCACATGGACCCAGTCGAAGAGCTCCGCGCCATCGAAGAGATCCGCCGGGTGAAGTACCGCTATCTCCGCTGCGTCGACCTGAAACTGTGGGACGAGATCGGGGACACGTTCACCCCCGACGCCACCGTCGACTACGGCACGATGGTGTACGGCAAGCCGCTGAAGATCAGCGGCCGGGACCACATCGTCGAGTTCTTCCGGACCAAGCTCGGGCCGGACATCATCACCGTGCACTCCGCGGGCCAGCCTGAGATCACCGTGGACGGCCGTACCGCCCGCGGGACCTGGTCGTTCGAGGACACCGTGATTGCCGCCGAGCACCGCGTCGTGATCAAGGGCGCCGCGTTCTACCGGGACCGTTACGAGCGCGGCGAGGACGGCCGCTGGCGGATCGCGCACACCGGCTATGTGCGCACCTACGAGGCGATGCTGTCGCTCGATGACCTGCCGAGCTTCCGCCTCACCGCCAGGCTGGACGCCGGAGCTGACGTTGCTGACGCAGCCATTCGCTGAGGCGTTGGCCGAAGCCGAGAAGGTCATCACCAGCGCCCCGCACATCACCTCGGAACGGGACCTGGCCGAGGGGTACGACTACCTGGCCGGCAGCATCCAGGCGTCACTGCGGCTGGCCTGGGCCTATGAGCGGGACTTCCCCTACTTCGTGACCTCGACCGGCCCGTACGCCAAGATGGGCCTGGACAACCCCGACACCTTGTACTTCCACGCCTACCTCCGCGACGACGCCGAGTACCTGGTCACCGGCACCCGCGGCACCACCGCGGACCTGAGCTTCCAGGTGCTGAAGGGCGACTACTCCCCCGCCGAGGTGCCGGACAGCCTGAGCGCGTTCGACGACCGGGCCTTCGAGACCGCCGCCGACGGCACGTTCGAGCTGCGCTTCGGACCCTGCGATCCGGCCTGGGACGCCACCGGGCCCAACCGCTTCCGGCTCGGGGCCGGATCGTCGATGCTGCTGGTGCGCGAGGTGTACAGCGACTGGAGCGCCGAGCGCCGGGGCACGATCGCCATCCGCCGGGCCGACCGGGCCGGCTGCGCGCCGCCCGCCCTGGCCAGCTCCGAGGCGCTGGCCAGGCGGTACGCCGTGGCGGGCAAGATCCTGCTGTCCAGGCTGCGGACGTTCCTGGCCTTCCCGGAGTGGTTCTACCTCACCGAGCCGGCCAACACCATGACGCCGCCCCGGCCGACCCCGGGCGGGCTGGCCACGCAGTTCTCCTCCGCCGGCCACTATGACCTGGATGACCACCAGGCGATGATCGTGACCGTGCCCGCCGCGGGCGCCGGCACCGCGCCGTACCAGGGCATCCAGCTCGGCAGCATGTGGTACGTGTCGCTGGATTACATCAACCACCAGACCAGCCTGACCGCCGACCAGGCTCGCATCGACCCGGACGGCCAGCTGCGCTTCGTGATCAGCGAGCGTGATCCGGGGGTGGCCAACTGGCTGGAGCGCACCGGGCACCGGCGCGGCTACGTGCAGATCCGCTGGCAGCGGCTGACCCGCGGGCTGACGCCAGCCGACGGGCCGACGGTGGCGGTGGTCCCGTACGCCGAGATCGGCGACCGACTGCGGTACTACGAACGCGCGCGGGTGTCACCGCGGGAATGGCGGACGCGGATCGCCGCGCGCCAGGCCGCCGTGGCCGAGAGGATGCTGGGCTGATGCTGCTGCAGGACAAGGTGATCGTGGTGGCCGGCGTGGGCGCCGGCCTCGGCCAGGCGATAGCGCTGGCCAGCGCCCGCGAAGGGGCGGACGTGGTGCTGGCCGCGCGCACCGCGTCGCGGCTGGACGACGTGGCCAAGGAGGTCGTCGCGCTGGGGCGGCGCGGGCTGGCCGTGCCGACCGACGTGACCGATGCCGGGGCGGCGGCACACCTGGCCGAGACGGCGCGCGACGCGTTCGGGCGGATCGACGCCCTGGTGTACAACGCCCTGGCCATGCCGCCCATCAAGGACCTGGGCCAGGTCAGCCTGGACGCGGTCAGCGCGGGCTTCGACGCGAACGTGGTGGCCGCGCTGCGCCTGACCAGGCTGTTCACCAGCTCCCTGGCGGAGACCGGGGGCTCGGTGGTGATGGTCAACTCGATGGTGGTGCGGTTCTCGCAGCGCAGGATGGGCCCGTACAAGCTGGCCAAGGCGGCCCTGCTCGCGATGGCGCAGAGCCTGGCCACCGAGCTCGGCCCGCAGGGCATCAGGGTCAACTCCGTGGCTCCGGGCCACATCTGGGGTGACTCGCTGAAATGGTATTTCGGGTACCTGGCCGCCGGCGCGGCGTGGACGTCCAGCAGGTCTACGACGAGACCGCGGCCAGGACCGACCTGGGCCGGCTGCCGGAGCCCGAGGAGGTCGCCGACGCGGTGGTGTTCCTGGCCTCGCCGATGGCCCGGGCCATCACCGGGCAGTGCCTGGACGTGAACTGCGGCGAGTATCACCATTGAGCTCCGTCGGCACCGCTGCGGACCTGCACGCCTCGGCGAGCCGGGTGACCGGGCGGTCGGATTTCGGTCCGGATGACTACACCGACGGGCTGGACGTGCTGCTCGAGTCCTACGAGCGGGACGCGGCGCTGACCCCGCTGGGTACCAAGCTGACGCGGTCCTTCCTGCGCGGGGCGCTGATAGCGCGGCTGCTCAGCGAGGCGGCGTGGCACTCGTTTCCCGGTCATGCCGAGGCGGGCGTGACACGCCCCATCTTCGTGACCGGGCTGCCCCGGACCGGCACCACCGCGCTGCACCGGCTGCTGGTGGCCGATCCCGCTCATCAGGGCCTCGAGCTGTGGCTCACCGAAGCGCCGCAGCCCAGGCCACCGGTGTCTAGCTGGGCCGATGACCCGGTGTATCAGCACATCCAGGCTGCCTACGCCCGGCATCACGTGGAGCATCCGGAGTTCAAGGGGGTGCACTACATCGCGGCCGACCAGGTGGAGGAGTGCTGGCGGCTGCTGCGGCAGTCGATGCGCTCGGTCTCCTTCGAATGCTTGGCGCACCTGCCGACGTACTCGGCGTGGCTGCGGGAGCAGGACTGGACCGGGGCCTACCTCCGCCATCGCCGCAACCTGCAGCTGATCGGGCTGAACGACGGCGACCGCCGCTGGGTGCTGAAGAACCCCAGCCACCTGTTCGCGCTCGACGCGCTGCTGGCGGTCTACCCGGACGCGCTGGTGATCCAGACGCACCGGGCACCCCGGGTCGCGATCGCGTCCGTGTGCCACCTGGCGGCCCAGGCCTCCGACGGCTGGTCGGCGACGTTCCGCGGACCGGTGATCGGCCAGGATCAGCTGTCGCTGTGGGCGTCCGGGCTGGAGCGTTTCACGGCCGAGCGGGCCAGGCACGACCCGGCCCGGTTCTTTGACGTCGGTTACCAAGGCTTCGTGGCCGATCCGGTCGGCACGGTGGAGGTGGCCTACGGATACTTCGGGCTGCCGCTGTCCGGCGCCGCCGCGAACGCCATGCGGTCACTGGTCAGGGCGGATCCCTTCGGCCGCGCCGCCGCGACCCCGGGGCGCCCGTATGCGCTGGCTGACTTCGGCCTGACCGGCGAGGAAGTCGACGAGCGCTTCGCGACCATCCCGGGCTGCGAACCGAGCAAGCGTTAGGTCAACTGCCCGCCGGGCTGCGATAATGGCCGCGTGAGCACCGCACGCCAGGGTAGCAGCCGGGTCGGCTCGGCGTCTGCGGGCCGTTCGGGCGCGACGGGCACGAGTGCTGGTGCGGGCGGGGCCGCGGGAAATCGCCGGGCCGACGTGGTACAGCTTGCGGGCGAACTGTTCGCGCAGAAGGGCTTCCGCGCGACCACCGTGCGCGAGATCGCGGACGCCGCGGGCATCTTGTCCGGCAGCCTGTACCACCACTTCGACTCCAAGGAATCGATCGCCGACGAGATCCTGTCGAGCTTCATCAACGACGTGCTGGCCGACTACCGCAGCGCGGCGTCCTCGGCCGGATCCCCGCCGGACGTGCTGGAGCAGGTCGTGCGGTCGACCAGCCGGACCCTTTCCCGGCACCGGGCCGCGCTGGCCATGCTCCAGAACGACTGGAGCCACTTCGCCGCCCAGCCCCGCTTCGGCTACCTGCGCAAAGCCCTCAGCGAGATCGAGCGGACCTGGGTCACCCAGCTCGAGCGCGGCCAGGACTCCGGCGCCTTCCGGGCGGATCTCGACCCCAGGCTCACCTACCGCCTGCTGCGGGACGTGCTGTGGATCCCGTCGCAGTGGCGCGTCGCGGGCGGCTACAGCACCGACCAGGTGGCCGAGGCCTTGCTGAAGCTGCTGTTCGACGGCATCACGGCCTAGCGCGAGCCTCGGAGAATCCGGCCCGTTGCCGCAGATGCGGAAGGCGATGGCGCGGTTATGATGAGGGCAGAGGCAGTAGCGCCTGCCCGCCTCCGAGCCGCGGCCGCCCACGCCGGCTGCGACGTTACGAGGACAAGGGTCACCGACTCGCGCCGCTCTCGAGCACGGTCATGACGATCGAACCGGCACGGGAAGCGTGGGTTTCCGGCGCCGTGAATGGATGACGCCATGACCTCCGATCGTTCGGCCAAGAAAGCCGCCCGCGCCCGGATGGCCGCCACCGGCGAGCCCTACAGCACCGCCCGGCGGGCCGTGCAGGCCGGCCCGGACCGCCCGGCTCCGCTGGCCAGGCCGCCCGCCATCGATCCACGTGAGCACGCCGTGCATTCCCGTCACTGGGGCGTGCTGGGCTGCTACCTGGTCCGCTACCAAGGCCGGTACAGCGCGTGGATCATCGGCGCCGACCCCGGTGACCGGAGCCAGGTCTACGGGATGCCCAGCGAACCGGCGGGCCGCGCCTTCGTGGACGCCTGGCAGGCCACGAACCTGCTGCACATCCCGTGGGACGAGCGGATCGCCACCATATTCCTGCTCAGCCCGAGCACCCGCAACGGCATCCTGTACGAAGCCGCCGTGGTGAACGTCGAGGACAGCGGGACCTGGCTGGCCTGCTTCGATGACACGGCCAACGACGGAGGCACGCGCACGATCGGCCAATTCGGGCAACTGGACGGAGCCCTCGAGCAGTTCGCCGCCCTTGCCGAGCGGGCCGCCGACCGCCTCGACAGCAGGCAGGTCATCGACAAGCCGGACCTGTTCGCCGGGGTTCTGCGCTACCGGGCGGCAACGGTACGTGCCAAGGCTGCGCGGGCCGCGCTGGGCGACGCCATCCGCCGTCACCAGCTCCGTGCCGACAGCGACGACGGCCTGCACCCGCTCTGGCACGAGGCTGGCCTGTCACGGGAATCGCTGGGACGGGTGGTGGCCGGCCAGGACTGGGCCTGGCCGCAGCAGCCCGTCGTCCGTCCCCCCGGCTCGCGGCTCCCGGACACACCCACCACCACGCTCGCCACCCGCATCGTCGACGGCCACCGCTTCGCCCTGGTCAGCTACCTGGACACGGCAGGCGGCCGCTGCATCGCGATCGACCGGGACGGCCGCCCGGGCGCGTCGGCGCGCGACATCCAGGTCGACGAGCGGCACCTGGCCAGCGCCGCGATGACGATGGCGACCAGGGGACAAGGCACGGCCGCAATCTACGGCCGCGCCCACGCCAGCGTCACCGAGCTGTACGCAGTCATGAAGGACGGCGAACGGGTGGACTGGCCCATCTACGACGATCCGCGGAACCAGGAACGCTACTTCGCCGTCATCGCAGACTGCGAGGCCCTGACCGATATCGTCGCGGCCTCGCCCACTGGCAGTACGTCATTGAAGCCGTCCTTCGGCGTCTGGTTCAGCTCACGCCGGGGGACGAGGCACTAGCTGCCGGGCGGTGCGGCCGACTCGATGGGGCTGGAGCCCATCAGGCTGGCACAGTGCTCGCCGATCATCATGGCCGGGGCGTTCGTGTTCCCTCCGGTGATGCTGGGCATGATCGAGGCGTCGGCGACCCGGAGCCCGTCGATGCCCCGGACCCGCAGCGCCGGGTCCACGACGGCCCGCTCGTCGGTGCCCATCCGGCAAGTGCCGACCGCGTGATACACCGACGTGGCCCGGTTGGGCAGCTCTCCGGCCAGCGCGGCCCGGCCCGGGTAGCCGGGCCCCGGGCTCAGCTCCACGCTGACCTGGTCCGCGATGATCTTGCTGGCCATCACCGCGCGGGTGAGCTCCATCCCGTCCAGCAGCAGCCGGGTGTCATCGGGATCGGTCAGGTAGCCCGGGTCGATCACCGGCGCGGCGGACGGGTCGGCGGAGGCGAGCCGGAGCGTGCCCCGGCTCTTGGGGTAGATCAGCGTGGGCATGATGGTCAGGGCGCAGCGCTTGTCGACCTTGTGCCTGACCGGCGCGTCCTGGTTGGGGAACGGGTACGACCACGGGAGCACATGGATCTGGAGGTCCGGCACGTCACTGGCCTGTGAGCTGCGGACGAAGCCCAGGACCTCGAACACGGTGCGGCCCATCCAGCTGTCGCCGCGGATCGCCTCCCTGAGGACGCCGCCGGCGAAGTACGGCGTGGTGCCCCGGTTGCGGGCCGAGGTCATGCAGTAGGTCATGGGCACGAACAGGTGGTCGTGCAGGTTGTCGCCGACCGGCAGGTCGGCGACAACCGTGATGCCGTGCTGGCGCAGGTGCCCGGCCGGCCCGATGCCGGACAGCATGAGCAGCTGAGGGGATCCGTACACGCCCGCGCAGAGGATGACCTCGCGGGCGGCCCGGATGGTGCTGCGCCCGGCTTGGGTGACGACCTCGACGCCGGTAGCGCGGCCGTTGTCGATGACGATCCGGGTGATCAGGGCGCCGGTGGTGACAGTGAGGTTCGGCAGGCCGTGCCGGTCCAGGTAGCCGATCGAGGAGCTGTAGCGCAGCCCGCCGCTGGCGTTCTGCTGGCAGACCCCCACGCCCTCCTGGGACTCGCCGTTGTAGTCGTCGATCTGCTTGACGCCCGCGGTTGCGGCGAGCGCCTCGATGAACGCCTGGGCGGCCGGGGTCAGGTCCTTCTGCCTGGTCACCTTCACCGGGCCGCCGGAGCCGCGGAACGCGGTGGCGCCGTCTTCCCAGTCCTCCATTCGTTTGAAACTGGATAGTACGTTTTCGTAGGACCAGCCCGGGACGGCCCACTCGTCGTAGTTCTGGCGGTTCCCGCGGACGAACACCATGCCGTTGATCGAGCCGGAGCCGCCGAGCACCCGGCCCCGGGGCTGCGGGATCCGGCGGCCGAGCGCGCTGGCCTGCGGGGCGGTGTAGTACCCCCAGTCCAGGCGCTTCTGGAGCGCGGGCACGTTGTGGAAGATGGCGATCATCCCGGGCTGGCGCACCAGCCGGGTGCGGTCCGGACCGCCGGCCTCCAGCAGGCTGACGCTGGCACCCGTTTCGGCCAGACGTCTGGCCAGCACGCATCCGGCACTGCCGGCGCCAGCCACGATGTAATCCGCGCTCTGTTGCATCCGGGTCCTCGCAGCAGCGGCGTATCCGCTCGTGCCCCGGACTCTACGCCGCCGGCGGGACCGAAACAAGAACACGTTCTAGTTGTGCGGGACGGATGTTAGGCTCGGGCCAAGCAAGCGTTTGGTCGCAGAAACCGGAGGGCAGGGAAGGGTCCATGGGCCGGCTCGACGGCAAGGTCGCGCTGATCACCGGCGGCGCCCGGGGCATGGGCAAGTCCCATGTGCGGCACTTCGTGGCCGAGGGCGCCCGGGTGGTGTTCGGCGACGTCCGGGATGACCAGGGCCGGTACGTGGCCGCCGGGCTCGGCGAGCAGTCCTGCCGGTACACCCACCACGACGTCACCAGCGAGGACGACTGGGCGGCGGCGGTGGCGCTGGCGGTGGAGGCGTTCGGCCAGCTGGACGTGCTGGTGAACAACGCCGGGATCCTCGCGTTCGCGACGATCGCCGAGATGCCGCTGGCCGATTTCCGGCGGGTGCTCGAGGTGAACGCGGTGGGATGCTGGCTGGGCATGAAGGCCGTGATCGACCCGATGACCAAGGCGGGCGGCGGGTCGATCGTCAACATCTCCTCGATCGAGGGGTTCACTGGCGCGGCCGGGCTGTCGGCCTACAGCGCCAGCAAGTTCGCCATCCGCGGCATGACCAAGGTGGCCGCCGCCGAGCTCGCGCAGTTCGGCATCCGGGTCAACTCCGTGCATCCCGGCGGGGTGCTCACCCGGATGATCACCGACTCGGCGGCCGCCCGCAGCGACGGCGAGGCGTTCCTGCGGTCAATGCCGCTGGGCCGGTTCGCCGAGCCGGTCGAGATCTCGCGGCTGGTGGCGTACCTGGCCTCAGACGAGTCGTCCTACTCGACCGGCAGTGAGTTCGTGGCCGACGGCGGGCTCCTGGCCGGGCCGGGCTACTGACACGCCGGACCGTTCGGATAAATGAAATGGGGATCGCACGGATGGGCGATGACCTGACGCTGACCGGCCGGGTGGCCATCGTGACCGGCGCGGCCGACGGGCTCGGCCGGGCCGAGGCGCTGGCGCTGGCCCGGACCGGGGCGCTGCTGGTGCTCAATGACCTGCCCGGGGACGCAGTCCAGGCGGTGGCGGCCGAGATCCGGACGGACGGCGGGCAGGCGGTCGTGGCCGCCGGGGACGTCGGGGACTGGACGACGGGCGAGAACCTGCTCAGTACCGCGCTCGGCGAGTACGGACGGCTGGACGTGCTGGTCAACAACGCCGGGGTGCTCCGCGACCGGATGATCTTCTCGATGTCCGAGCAGGAGTGGGACGCGGTCATCCGGGTCCACCTGCGCGGCCACTTCGTGACCACGCGCCTGGCCACCGCGTACTGGCGGGAGGCGAGCAAGCAGGCCGACGGCCCGGTCTACGGCCGGATCGTCAACACCTCCTCGGAGGCGTTCCTGCTCGGCTCGGCCGGCCAGCCCAACTATGCCGCGGCCAAGGCCGGCATCGCCGCGCTCACGGTGACGACCGCGCGCAGCTGCGCCCGTTACGGCGTCCGGGCCAATGCCATCTGCCCCCGGGCCCGCACCGCGATGACGGCCGGGCTGATGGGCCCGGCGCCCGACGGGACAGTGGATCCGCTCGCGCCCGAGCACGTCGCGCCGCTGGTGGTGTACCTGGCCGGCCCGGCGGCCGAAGCGATCAACGGCGAGGTGTTCGTGGTGCACGGCGGGGTGGCCGCGGTGCTCGAGCCGCCCCGGATCCGGGCGGTATTCCAGGCCAGCGAAAACGGCTCGCCGGACGGCATGTGGACGCTGGAGTCCGTGCGCGCGGCGCTGAGCCCTGCCTTCGGCGACGCGACGTCCGCGGCGGGTTTCGCGTGCGAGGACACCATGGCGCTGGCCACGGAGACCATCGGCTTTCCCGCGCGTGACACCCGCGGGCCCGCATAGGGAAGCGGTCCGCGGGCCAGGAGCCCCCGCTCGTTATCACCTGCCGTGGATGAGCCGCCGCGCGGCTGGTTCGGCTTCAATGGCAGCATGGTGGTGATCTTCGGCTTCGGGGCGGGAAGCCCGGAGGACCTGGGCGCAGTCGCGCCTGCCGTCTGTCCGAACTGTCACAATCAGGTGTTCTTCCACCACGTCCGGTCCAAGAAGTCGGTGCGCCTGTACTTCGTGCCCGTCGTGCCATACGGGACGGACGACTACCTGGTGTGTCCGGTGTGCAGCCGGGGCCTGCAGATCAGCCGCGCGCAACTACCTCACCTGCGGACGATGGCCGCGGCGGCCACGTCGTTCCACACGAGGCGGATCAGCCAGGCTCAGTACCAGGCGCAGGTCGAGGGGTTCTGGCGCCAGTTCGGGGTGAATCCCGCAGGCCAGCAGCTCTTCTCCGCGGCCGGCGGGCCCGGCGGCCAGGCACCCGGCCCGACGGCCGTTCCGGCTCAAGCTGCCGCCCCGGCCGGGCCGCCGCCGCCGGCGGCTGCGGCAGCGGCGGGTTCGGAGCCGCCGTGGATATCGCACTTGCGCCAGCTCGCGCAGCTGCACGACCAGGGCGTGCTTTCCGACGCCGATTTCGAGGCCGCCAAGCAGCGCGTCCTGGAACAAGAGCAGCAGGGTTAGCCGCGGGACCAGCTCGGTCAGGACGAGGCCGTCACCTGGCCGATGAACCAGGCGGCCTGGGCTAGCGCACTGTCGGCGGCGGCGACCAGGCCGGGCTGCAGCATGAAGTCGTGCCACATGCGCGGCCACCTGGTGTAGGTCACGTCCACCCCGGCGGCCGAGGCGCTGGCCGCGAGCAGCCCGGCGTCCGGGGCGAGCAGCTCGCTGGCCCCGGCCTGGATCAGCAGCGGCGGGAGCCCGGCGTGCGCAGCGCGCAGCGGCGAGACCAGCGGGTCGGCCCAGAAATCCGGGGTGGCGTACGCACGGGCGCAGGCGTCGAGCCAGTCCGGGGTGAGCAACACGTCCTGACGCACCAGGTCGGGGACGGCCCGGCGGTCGCGGCCCAGATCGAGCCAGGACGACAGCAGGATGCAGCCGGCCGGCAGCTCCCGGCCCTCCTCGCGCAGCGACAGGACCAGGGCCAGGGTGAGCCCGCCGCCCGCCGAGTCGCCCGAGAGCACCACCGAGCCCGGCGCGACCTCGCCCGACAGCGCCTTCAGCACCGCGCGGGCGTCCTCCAGGGCCGCCGGATGGGGATGCTCGGGGGCCAGCCGGTACTCGGGCAGCACGACCCGGCAGCCCGTCCGGGCGCTCAGGTGCGCCGCCCACGACCGGGGCGTGTTGGCCGAGCCCACGCAGTAGCCGCCGCCGTGAAAGTGGATCACCGTGGTCTGCGAATCCGCCGCCCGGGCCGACACCACCTCGGCCGGCACTCCGCCGATGGCCTGCTTGACCACCGCGGCGCCGCGCGGCAGCAGCGAGGTCCTGGTGAGCTGGTCCAGCCGGGTCCGCTGCACCCCCCAGGGCAGGGCCGGGTCGAGGCAGCGCCTGCCGAGCTGGTGCACGCCCAGGCGCATGACGGCCGGCGGCACGCGCAGCTCGGGACGGCCGCGGCGGGCGCTCATGCCGCGCCCGCGTCGGCTGCGCCCGCGTCGGCTGCGCCCGCGTCGGCTGCGCCCGCGTCGGCTCCAGCGCCGACTGCGGTCGGCTGGCTCGGCATGACCCGGTAAGCGGCCAGGTCGAAGCGGCGGACCCGGTACCGGTACATGAAGGTATGGTCGGGCCAGTTGTTGGTGTTGCGCCCGGAGGCCGTGGTGTACCAGCTGTGGCAGCCGCTCTCCCACACCGACGTCCGGCTGGCCGAGGCGACCCAGGAGTTGAACGCGTCCTGCACGTCGGGGCGCACGTCAATCCAGGCCAGGCGCTCGGCCTCGAGCGCCTGGATCGCGCTCAGCACGTAGCCGATCTGGCCTTCGAGCATGTAAATGATCGAATTGCCGCCGAGGTTGGTATTGGGCCCGTAGAGCATGAAGAAGTTCGGGAACCCGCGGACCGTGATGCCCAGGTAGGCCTGCGCCCCGTCCCGCCAGGCCTGCTGCAGCGGCTCGCCGCCGAGGCCGGACACCTGCATCGGCGCGAGGAAGGTCACCGCATTGAAACCGGTGCCGTAGATGATCACGTCGGCGGCCCGGGCCGTGCCGTCGGCGGTGACCACGCCGTCCGGGACGATCCGCTCGATCGGGTCGGTGACCAGCTCGACATCCGGCCGGGCCAGCGCCGGGTACCAGTCGTTGGAGAACACCACCCGCTTGCAGCCCATCACGTAGTCGGGGACGCACTTGGCGCGCAGCCCGGGATCGGCGATCTGGGTCCGGAGCTGGCGGCGCCACAGCTGCATGGGTCCGGCCAGCAGCTTCGGCGACAGGACGAAGCCGCTGGTGAGCAGCTCGCCGTAGAGGAAGACACGCAGCCGGTCGGCCTTGCGCACCACGGGCAGCCGGTCGAACAGGGCGTGCTCGGCGTCGCGGTAGGGCCGGTCGGCCTTGGGCAGCACGTACGGAGGGGTGCGCTGGTACACGTCCACGTGGCCGGCCACCTTGGCGATCTCGGGCACGAACTGGATGGCGCTGGCCCCGCTGCCGACCACGGCCACGCGGCGGCCCGCCAGGTTGGCATCGTGATTCCAGCGGGCGGAATGCCACGAGGGGCCGGCGAAGGTGTCCCGGCCGGGGATGTCGGGCAGGACGGGGCGGCCGAGCTGGCCGACGGCGCAGATGACCGCGGTCGCCTGCAGCGTGCTGCCGTCGTCCAGGGTCAGGTGCCAGGCCGCGCCGCGCTGGTCGAACTCGGCCGCCGCGACCCCGCGGCCAAAGGACAGGTGCGGGCCGAGGTCGTGCTCGGCGACCAGGGCGCGCAGGTAGGCCAGGATCTCCTCGCGGGCCGGGAAGCGCCGGCTCCAGCGCCAGGGCCGGAACGAGAACGAGTAAAGCTGCGACGGCACGTCGCAGGTCAGTCCGGGATAACTGTTGTCGCGCCAGGTGCCGCCGATGTCATCGGCCCGGTCCAGCACGACGAAGTCGTCGATCCCCGCGCGCTTGAGCGCGATCGCCATGCCGATCCCGCCGAATCCGGCTCCGATGATGACCACCCGGTGAGGCATGGGCACTCCCTCCGGCTGTCCCTGGCCCGTCGCTGCACGGGACAGCCCGGCATGAACCCGACACCGGCAGCATAACCGTCGGAGAGGTCGATGGCGGGTGGCCAGACAGCTGCCGAGTCACTCGTCGGCATCGGTCATCTCGCATCCCACGTCCTCGCACATTCCGCAAGATCTGCTGCGTCGTCTCCGAGCAAGGCCACGTTGCACGCCGAATGCCTATCCTTGGCCGCGACCGCCCGGGGAGGCGTACGGGAATTTGAAAAAACTATGTTTGCCAGCGTGGATATCTCTGATATCGGCCGCGAGCCCAAGTAGGCTGGATGTGTGAGGCTCCGGTATAACTACCGCCTGTATCCAACCCAGGGGCAGCAGGCCGCGCTGGCCCGCCTGTTCGGCTGCACCAGGGTCGTATTTAACGATGCACTCCGTGCCCGCCAGCAGGCGCATGAGGCCGCGCTGCCCTACCCCACCGACGCGGAACTGTCGGCCCTGCTGACCGCGGCCAAGTCCACTCCGGAGAGGGCCTGGTTGGGCGAGGTCTCGGCCGTGCCGCTCCAGCAATCCCTGGCCGACCTTAACGCGGCGTACCGCCGCTTCCTCAACTACCGCACCGCGCTGCGAGCTTGGCGTGCTAACGGGCGGACAGGGCCACGGCCACGCAAGGTGGGTCCGCCGCGGTTCAAATCCCGCAAGGACCGCCGTCAGGCGGCTAGGTTTACAGCGAACGCCAAGTTCAAAGTACTCACCAACGGGCGGCTGCGGCTTCCAAAGATCGGCGATGTCGAGGTCCGCTGGTCCCGCGACCTGCCTTCGGCACCGTCAAGCGTGACAGTGATCAAGGACACATCTGGCCGGTACTTCGCCTCGTTCGTGGTTGACACCGACCCGGCCGCGGACTCGACGCGGTTCCCGGGACCGGACGCCGACGTCGGCATCGACCTCGGACTGACCTCGTTCGCAGTGCTATCTGACGGCACCGGGATTCGGTCGCCGAAGTTCTTGGGGCGCGCCGAGCGAAAACTCAAGCGCGCCCAGCGGGCACACTCCCGCAAACGGAAAGGAAGCCTTAACAGGGACAAGTCGCGGGCGCGTCTGGCCCGCGCGCACGCCAAGGTTACCGCCCGGCGGGCCGACTTTCATCACAAGGTATCCACCGCGATCATCCGCGACAACCAAGCGATCTACGTGGAAGACCTGTGCGTTGCTGGGCTCGCCCGGACCAGGCTGGCCAAGAGCATCCACGACGCCGGGTGGGCCAGGTTCGTCGGGATGCTGGAGTACAAGGCGGCCCGGTACGGCCGCCTGCTGGGCAAAGTGGGCCGGTTTGAACCCACCTCGCAGGTCTGCTCAGCCTGCGGGGTCAAAGACGGCCCCAAGCCGCTGAGCGTCCGCCAGTGGACATGCCCTGCCTGCGGAACGCTCCACGACCGGGACCTCAACGCGGCACGCAACGTCCTCGCCCTGGGACGCAGGGAGAGTCTAAACGCCTGCGGAGGCGATGTAAGACCAGGCACCGTCCTGGCAGCCGCCGGCGAAGCAGGAACCCTCAGAGGTGCCACATGACCTGGCACGGACTGAATCCTCGCCCTTCACGGCGGGGAGGACGTCAAATCATGTCATCGGTGAATGGCAGCAGGATGGTCTTGAGCTCGGTGTAGGACTCGACCGCGGCTCGGCCGCCCTCGCGGCCGAGCCCGGACTGCCGGAAGCCGCCGAACGGC
The DNA here is from genome assembly GCA_963808615.1 of uncultured Actinomycetota bacterium. GTDB lineage: Bacteria > Actinomycetota > Actinomycetes > Streptosporangiales > Streptosporangiaceae > Palsa-504. Next base: position 148,774 of record CAWEGV010000011.1, on the reverse strand, counting down.
CAGTTCGGCTCCAGCTGGAAGCCGTTGACGCCGACCGTGCCGGCCCGCAGGGCCTTGGCCATCCGGATCGCCCGGCTCACGTCCGAGGTCCACACCGTAGCGGCCAGGCCGTAGTCGGTGTCGTTGGCCAGGCCCACCGCCTCGTCCTCGTCGCCGAACGGGATCACCGACAGCACCGGCCCGAAGATCTCCTCCCTGGCGATGCTCATGTCGTTGGACACGTCGGCGAACAGCGTCGGCGTGACGAAGTTGCCGACCGCGAGATCGCCGTCGGCCCGCTTGCCGCCGCACACCAGACGGGCCCCTCGGCCTGCCCGCGCGCGATCAGGCCGAGGACGCGGTCCAGCTGGCGGGGGTTGATCAGCGGCGCGGAGGTGACCTCAGGATCGAACGGGTTGCCGTAGCTGACCATGGTGCCGATCATCTCGGCCGCGGCCAGGAACTCCTCCATCGCGTCGCGCTGTACCAGCGCCCTGGTCTGGGCGGCACACACCTGGCCGGACAGGCCGAGGGTCACCGTGCCCATGGTCACCGCGGCGGCGCTGCCCGGGTCCGCGTCCGCGAACACCACCGACGGGCTCTTACCGCCCAGTTCGAGGCTGACCCGCTTGCAGCCGACGGCCGCGGCCGCCATCACCTTCTCTCCCACCGCCCGGCTGCCGGTGAACGACAGCTTGTCCACCATCGGGTGGCTGATCAGGGCCTGGCCGGACGGCTCGCCGGGCCCGGTGATGACGTTGAGCACGCCCGGGGGCAGGCCGGACTCCCCGGCGATCAGCCTGGCCAGCCTGAGCACCGCGAACGTGGCGTACTCCGAGGGCTTGAGCACGATCGTGCAGCCCGCCGCCAGCGCCGGCGCCACCTTCTGGGCGAACAGCACCAGCGGGGCGTTCCACGGGATCACCGCGCCCACCACGCCGACTGGCTCACGCAGCGTCAGGACCAGGTGGTCTCCGCCCTGATACGGGCAGCGTCTCCCCGGCCAGCTTGTCAGCCCAGCCGGCGTGATGATCGAGCACGTCGGCCACGAAGGCCGCCGACATGGCGTAGATCTCGCCGAAGCTCAGCGGGACGCTGTTATCGAGCGCCTGCAGGCTCAGCAGCTCGTCACCGTGCTCACGCACCAGGTCCGCGATGGCCCGCAGCACCCGGGCCCGCTCTCCGGCCCGGGCGCGCGGCCACGGTCCGTCGTCGAACGCCCGGCGCGCCGCGCGCACGGCCAGGTCCACATCGGCAGGCTCCGCCACCGGAAACGAGGCGACCTGTTCCCCGGTGGCGGGATGGCGGTGGATCCAGCTCCCCTCCCTGGCGGCCGCTACCCAGCGCCCGTCAATGAGCATGAGGCCATCGCCGAGGCCGAGCTCGTCACGATGTGGCGCGATGGATGCGACCATGGCGTGCTCCCTAGCTAGAACACGTTCTAGTTATCCGGAGCGTATACCCGGATCCGGCGGCCATGACAGCGAGAGGCCGCGCGCTTCCATTACTACATTTTTCGATGTAACGTTATTGGAGCTATCGGAGGCGAGCGCACGACCAGAGACACCATCCGAGGCTCATCGGACCGAAGCATCCTGATCCTGACCAGCCTGGCGGGCTGGCCGAAACACGGATACGCGCTGATCAAGGACATCGAAGGCTTCGCCGGAGTCAGACTCGGACCAGGCACTCTCTACAGCGCTTTGGCCAAGCTGGAGCAGGCAGGCCTGGTCGAGGCGCTGCCCGCAGAGGAACGAAGGCGCCCGTACCGGATCACCGCGGCAGGCCGGGAGTTCCTGTACGAGCGGCTGACCGAGTCGGCCCGCATCGTCGAGGTCGGATTGCAGCGCATCGCGGTGGCATCGTCGTGAACCGCCATCTGATATGCGGGCTGGTGGCCTTGTACCCGCCAGCCTTCCGGGACCGGTATGGCACCGAGTTAGCCAGCCTGACTGACGAGCTCATCCGCGGGGGCGAGCTTACACCGCTGCTGGCCGCGCTCAACCTGCTGGGCGGCGCGGCCCTGGAGTGGGGGCGCGTGCTGGCCTACTCCCGACACGCCGCGGAGGCCATGGCCGTAGCGGCGATCATGGCGGTAGCCGGGACTCTCTACGTCACGGGTCATGTCCGCCCGCCAAGCACGCCAGCCAGCGTCCGCAGCGCCAGCGCTCCCGCGGCCATCCGAGCCGGTACCGGCTGCGCCTTCCAGGCCGAGCTTGCTGGCGCCGCGGCCACCGTGCCCTGGATCAAAGCCGAAATCAAGGCCGCCGCTCGGCCCGGGCAATTCTCCTGGGTCCTAGTGCCAGTGACGATCCACATGGCCAGCAAGCTCGGAACTGAGCCGCGGCCTTTGCCCGTCGTGCCGCGCTTCGTCTCTAACGCGCTCGCCTCACCCCGGTCCGGCCCCGCAGGTCAGTGCGTGATATGGCTCAACTCCCCTCCAGCGGGATCGTTGGTGCGCGCTGCCCTGGAACTGATATGGACCGAGCCCTCCTCCTGAACAGGTCCAAGGAACCCCAGAGAGGGATGGGCGACTGCCGCCGGAGTCGAGATCATTCCGTACCCGTTCTGGGTCATGGGTCGGCTGCAACGCATGGATACCGTTCGGCGTCCAAGGAGATAGGCGCATGCTGGACGCAGGGCGGGAGGAGTCATGTGGAAGCGGCTGGCCACTGGTCTAGGTGTCGCTGCGTCGCTGGCGCTGGCGGCAGGGTGTGCGAGTTCGGCGTTGCCGGCGGGTGCGTCGTCCTGGGCTCCGGTGCCCCGATCTGGTGTGTCCTCCTCGGTCACGACGTCCAGCGCCGGGTCCACGGCGGCGAATCCGGCGGGGCTGCCTCAGCTGAAGCTGCGGCCAGCGTCCGGGCCGGTCGGCACGTATGTCACGATCAGCGGTCAGCTCAACCCGGGGCAGGTGCGCGCGAACGAACCCTATTTCCGGCATCCCGCTTATTTCAACCTGATCACCGATGTCTGGGCCGACTGCGCGAAAGCGCCGCGTGCGTACCCGTACGACTGCTCGGCTGGGCCGGCCAGCCTTGCAGGCTGTGAAGTGATCGCCGGCCTGATACATCCGCTCATCAACCTCGACACGGCAACCGGCCAGGTGAGCGGTTCATTCACCGTTGGCGGCCAGGGGACTTGCTTCCAGGACCGGCCCACCGGACACCCGCAGGCGACGCTGCCGGGACGATATGTCCTGGCGATCGGCGCCCACGCCACCAGCTGGGCGCTATTCACGGTGACCGGCCCGCCCGGGCCCACGCCGGCGAGTACCGCCCCGGTCGAGGTTCACGTCGTTTCTTGCCCCGTGCCGGCCGGGGATTACGCCGGGACGCCGTACACGCCACGACCGGCACCGGGCATGCTGAGCCTCCCGTCGTCTTTGACGCTGCCCGGGACCGCGCAAATCTTCGGGACCGAGTTCCTGCCTGGCCCGGCCTCATATCTGCTCGGTCCGAAATCCGCCACCTGCCAGGGATACCTGGCCAGCGCGGACGGCGGCGAGATCATGACGGCCACCTCGGCCTCGGATCGTTCCCAGAGCGTCACGATGATCATCCGCCCCGGCGGGGCGGGGCCGAGCACCGATCTTGCCTGCCCGTACATTCCGGCCGTGCTGGCCGCGGATAAGGTTTTCCGGCAGAACCTTGGCCGTGTCTTCTGCACTCATCCCCCGGCCGACGTGATCCGGCAGATTCCGACCCATACGGCGAGCCTCTACGCCGCTGCCGTGCTGGTTCCGGCCCACGTGACGGACCCCAACGTCCAGGGCTCAGGCGACGGCCCCGGCCCGGCCGCGGCGCTGTACACCGCCGAGGTAGGCCACGGCGCCGCCAACGGTCAGATGGCCGCGTGCACGCTCGCGCCCAGCCAAGCAGACACCTGCGCCGCAAGCCTGAAGTTCTTCCTCGCCACCCAGGCTCAGATCAGCACCCAGATAAGCGCGGCAAACCTGAGCACGATGGAGAACGCCCTATCGTCGTTCCTGGCTGAACAGAACATCTGATCCGCGCCCACGGTCGAGGCTGCCGCGAGCTCTAAGGGATACGTGGGACCCTTGAGCGGGGAGGCGACCTGATGAGCCACACGGTCGTACCGGCTCCGGTACAGTTCGACGCCGCCGGCGGGCGCGAGTTCGTGTTCCGGCCGGGCACGGAGGTCGGGTACACCGACATCGGCCTGGCACCGATGGTCGGGCGATTCTGCTCGCAGATCACACGACGTACGGGGTTGAGCCTCGTGCCCCGGGCAGGTCGCCAGGTACCGGATGAACCGTCCGTCAAGATCGAGCTAGCGGCCGGAGACGAGCTTGGAGCACTCCCCGCGCCGGTAGGCCTCTCACCGGCCGGCGACGGCCCGGCCGACGAACGACACTCGCTGGTGATCGACGGCGATCAGATCGTGGTCCGCGCCGTGGAACCGCTCGGCGTCGCGCGCGGCCTGACCACGGTGACCCAGCTCCTGGCCGCGACACCGCCGGGCAGCGCAGGAGAGATCGGGGTGCCAGGCGCACGGATCCTCGACGCGCCGAGGTTCGCCTGGCGCGGCCTGTCGCTCGACGTGGCCCGCAGGTTCTTCACCGTCGAGGAGGTCCGGCGGGTGATCGACCTGCTCGCGCTGTACAAGCTCAACGTGCTGCACCTGCACCTGACCGGCGACCAGAGCTGGCCGCTCGCGGTGGGGCGGCCGGCCCTGGCCGTCGAACCGGAGCCCGGTAACGCCTGCTACGGCGCCGACGACCTCCGCGCGCTGGCCGCCTACGCCGCGGACCGCTTCGTCACTATCGTGCCCGAGGTCGACACGCCCGGGCACGCGTCCGCGCTCGTGCGGCTGCACCCGGAGCTGAACACCGGCCGCAACCAGGTCGAGTTCGAGCTGCTGCCCGGCCGCAAGCGCCGCAAGGTGTGGCTGGACCCCGAACTGCCCGCGACCTTCGACCTGATGGAGCGGGTGCTGGCCGGCGTGACCGAGATCTTCCCCGGCCCGTACCTCCACATCGGCGGGGACGAGCCCTACGGGATGCCCCACGATCTGTACGCGTCGTATACCGAGCGGCTGCGCCGTCTGGTCCGCCTGATCGGCAGGCGTCCGCTCGGCTGGCAGGAGTCCGCGCGGGCCGCCTGGGCCCGGACGACATCATCCAGTACTGGCTCACCGGCATCGCCCTGGCGGAGTCTGTGCCGCCGCAGGTCCGAGCGCAGCTGGACGCGGACCTGGCCCTCTCGCGCCGCGACCTCGAGACGGCCGCAGCGGCGTCGGTGCCGGTTATCGTGTCACCGCTGAGCCACTGCTACCTCGATGTCCCCTACGCCGAGGCGCCGGCCGATCCCGCGCAGGCGGACCGGCAGGGCCGCGTCGGCCTGGGACTCTATGCCCCGCAACCGTCGCCGATTCGTACGAGTGGGAACCCGCAGAGGTGCTCGGACCCGGCCGGGAAGCGCAGGTGGCCGGCATCGAAGCGGCGATCTGGGCCGAGACGATCTCCGGCTTCGATGACCTGTGCTTCCTGCTCCTGCCTCGCCTGCCCGGCGTCGCCGACAGGGCCTGGAGCGCCCCGCAGCTGGCCAGCTGGGCTGGCCACCGGAACCGCCTCGCCCGGCACGGCCGACTGTGGACCCAAGATGATCTCACCTATTTCCGCTCCTCCGCCGTGGACTGGATCTAGATCTGCGAGGCTGGGATCAACTTGGCCGAGGCCTCCATGTCCAGCCCGCCTGGGCTTCGGGTCTCTTTGCTTGCGCGACCCGCCAGCCTGGTGGCCAGCCTGCTGGCCGGAGTGATCTTCAAGAAGGTCTGGAAGTTCACGCCCGGATCAGACGAGGTGCCGGAGGCCACCGACGAGCGGCGCGGCTGGCGGGAGATCCTGCTGGCCGCCGCCCTGCAGGGCGTGATCTTTGCCCTGATCAAGGCGGTCTTCGAGCGGGCTGCCGCCCAAGGCGTGCGCGAGGTCACCGGTGACTGGCCCGGCGAGGAGGCTGAGCCTGCCGGCGGCTAAGGACAGAGGCCCGGTCCTTAGCCGGCTCGGTCTTCGGCTGGCTCGGGTCGATGTGGCTGGCGGTGGCTGTTCCCACCCGCTACCCGGTCTAGCCGCCGCGTTCGCCGACGAGCCGGCCACCCAGGTAGACGGCCTGGACCGCGGTGAGGGCACCGATGTCGGCGAGGGGGACACCGTGGACCACGACGAGGTCGGCGTCGTAGCCGCGGCGTAGCCGTCCTTTGCTGCCGCCCAGCCCGCAGGCGTCGGCGGCCAGCGAGGTGGCTGATGCGATGGCGTCGGCGGCAGGAACACCGCTGGTCACCAGGTCGGCGATGGCCAGGGCCAGGATGCCGTGCGGTTTGCCATCGCTGATGCCGGCGTCGAGCCCTGAGACGAGCCGGACGCCAGCCTGATACAGCTGGCCGGTCCTGGCCAGCCGGGCCTCCAAAGTGGATCCGGTCCGTTCTTGCAGCGCCAGGACAGCGGGCGATAGCGGGATGCCGGGGATGATTCCCAGCGTGGGGCAGACGACGGTCCGGTTGGCGGCCAGCCGCGCGAGCAAGCCCGCGGGCTGCTCCACGCCGTGTTCGGTCAGGCAACTGCAGTGCTCGATCCCGTCGACACCGGCCTCCGCGGCCTGGATCACGGCCGCCAGCCCGTGCGCGTGCGCGGTGACCGGCAGGCTGCAGGCGTGTGCCTCCTCGACCAGGGTCCGCAGCTGCTCCAGCGTGTACTGGCAGGCCAGGACGTCCGTGCCGGGTGTCATGACCCCGCCGCTGGCCATGACCTTGACGATGTCCACGCCGCGGTCGGCGCGTTCGCGGATGGCGGCACGGAGCGCACCGGGGTGGCTGGTCTCGCCGCCCATGAACCAGCAATGACCGCCCGGGGTGGTGATCGGCGGACCGGAGGCCACAATGGCCGGGCTGGGGAAGCCGGCCGTACCCGCGGCCATGCGATCACGCCAGCTGAGCACGGCCCACCGGCGATCGCCCAGGTCACGCACGGTGGTCACGCCCGCGGCCAGCTGCGCGCGAAGCGCCGCCTCGATCACCCGGTCCAGATCTTCGTCACCGTAGCCCGCCAGGCGATCCAGGGCCCCCTCGCGGGAATCGCCGCACAGATGGACGTGGCAGTCAATCATTCCAGGCAGCACGGTACCGTCCGGGAACTCCGCGACCGGCCAGCCGTCCGGCGCCGGGGCCGGGCCGGGCTCGACTCCCACGATCCGGCCGTCGGCGCACAGGACCAGGGCCCCGCCGGGGATCGCCGCCTGCCCATCGAACGCCCGGCCCGCGCGGACCGCCAGCCTGCTGCCGGCCTGGCCTGCGGTCGTATCTTCCACCGGTTTCTCCCGTCACCGGGACGGCTGCTCGGGAACGGAATGACGCGCGGTCAGGAACGCCGGTGGCTCGCCGCCGCCGTGCAGGGTCAGGCACGTGCCGCTGACGTAGGCGGCCCGGGGGGAGGCCAGGAACAGGCATGCCTCGGCCACGTCATCCGGGGTGGCCATCCGGCGCAGCGGCACCGTGGCGGCCACGGCCGCCACTCCGTCCGCGTCCCCGTAGTGCCCGGCAGAAGACTCGGTGGCCACGAATCCTGGCACCACGGTGTTCACCCGGACCTTGGGCGCCCACTCGATGGCCAGGCTGGTGGCCAGGTGGTGCAGGCCGGCCTTGGCCGCGCCGTACGCCGCCGTGCCGGGCGAGGGCCGGGTGCCGCTCACGCTGCCGATCATGATGATCGACCCGTCTTTGGGCTGGCCCTGCATGACCTCGTTGGCGGCCTGGGCCACGTGCAGCGGTCCGATCAGGTTCAGCTCGATGATCCTGGCGTGGAACCGCGCCGAGGCGGTGGCGGCCGCCGCCTGCGGGGAACCGCCCGCGTTGCAGACCACCACGTCCAGACCGCCGAACAGGTCCGCGCCGGCCGTGACCAGGCGCCGCGCCTGGTCCGGGTCCCTGACGTCCGCGCAGGTGAACGCGGCGGTCCGGCCGTCCGCGGCCGGCAGGGCGGCCTCATCCGGCGGCTCGTTCCTGCCGCAGACCAGCACCCGCGCGCCGGAGCGCAGGAACCCTTGCGCGATGCCTGCCCCGATGCCCCGGGTGCCGCCGGTCACGATCACCCGGCGGCCGGACAAGCCGGAATACGGTTGGTCGACGGGCTGCATGGCGCCATGTTAGGCTCGCGCCCAAGCAAACGCTAGGTCAAGCGCGGGCGCGGGTGATGTAGCGATGGGCGAGGCGGGTGCCGCTGACGTACAGGCCTGCTTTGCGTGCAATATGGGTCGCTATAACAGCACGGATCGCACTCACACCGGTGCAGACCGGACGCCGACGCCACGGGCGGGGACGCGATGAGCGTCGAGGTGCGCGCCTCGGACGGGATCGCCGAGGTGGTTATCGATTTCCCGCCGGTCAACGCGCTGCCCGCGCAGGGCTGGCGGGAGCTGGCGGCCGCGGTCACCGCGGCGGGCGCCGACGCCGCGACCAGGGCGGTGATCCTGGCCGCGGAGGGCCGCGGGTTCTGCGCCGGGGTGGACATCAAGGAAATGCAGCGGACCCGGGGGAACCAGGCGCTGCTCGAAGCCAGCCAGGGCTGCTTCGCCGCGTTCGCCGCCGTCTACGACTGCCCGGTGCCAGTGATCGCCGCCGTGCACGGCTTCTGCCTGGGCGGCGGCGTGGGCCTGGCCGGCAACGCGGACATCGTCATCGCGGCCGAGGACGCCACCTTCGGGCTGCCCGAGGTCGACCGCGGCGCGCTGGGCGCGGCCACCCACCTGGCCCGGCTGGTGCCGCAGCCGCTGATGCGGGCCATGGTCTATACGTGCCGGACGGTCACCGCGCGCCAGCTGCTCGGCTTCGGCACGGTATTGGAGGTGGTGCCGCGCAGGGAGCTGCGCGAGACCGCGCAGCGCCTGGCGGAAGAGATCGCGGCCAAGGATCCCGCCGTCATCCGGCTGGCCAAGCAGTCGCTGAACGGCATCGACCCGGTCGACGTCAAGCGCTCCTACCGGTACGAGCAGGGCTTCACCTTCGAGCTGAACCTGGCCGGCGCCGGTGACCGGGCGCGCCAGGCGTTCGTGGACGGGAAACGTGACTCCCGATGAGGTCGTCGCGGAGCTGCGCGACGGGATGACGATCGGGATCGGCGGCTGGGGCTCGCGGCGCAAGCCGATGGCCCTGGTCCGCGCCATCGTGCGCTCGCCGCTGAAGAACCTCACCGTGGTGTCGTACGCGGGCCCCGACGTCGGGCTGCTGGTCGCCTCCGGCCAGGCCAAGCGGGTCGTCACCGGCTTCGCGTCGCTGGACTCGATCGCCCTGGAGCCGCACTTCCGCCGGGCCAGGCAGGACGGCACGGTCGAGCTGACCGAGCTGGACGAGGGCATGCTGCACTGGGGCCTGCTGGCCGCCGCGCACCGGCTGCCGTTCCTGCCGACCCGGGCCGGCCTGGGCTCCGGCGTGCTCGAGGTCAACCCGGAGCTGCGCACGATCCGCTCGCCGTACCGCGACCCGTACGGTATCGGGGAGGAGCTGGTAGCCATGCCCGCGCTGCGGCTGGACGCGGCGCTGGTCCACATGAACCGGGCCGACGCCGCGGGCAACGGCCAGTACCTGGGTCCTGACCCGTACTTCGACGACCTGTTCTGCCTGGCCGCCGAGCGGGCGTACGTGTCGTGCGAGCAGATCGTGCCCGGCTTCCATGGCCCGCCGCAGACCCTGCTGCTCAACCGGGCCATGGTGCACGGCGTCACCGAGACCCCGAACGGCGCCCACTTCACCAGCTGCGTGCCGGACTACGGCCGCGACGAGGCGTTCCAGGCCCGCTACGCGCGGGCCGCCGCCGACCCGGACGCCTGGCGGGACTTCGCCGCGCGGTACCTGACCGGCGACGAGGCCGACTACCAGAAGGCGGTCAGGGGATGACCGCCGAGCCGACCCGGGCGGAGGTGTGCATCGTGGCCTGCGCCGAGGCGTGGCGGGGCGACGGCGCGATCCTGGCCAGCCCGATGGGGCTGATCCCGTCCCTGGGCGCCCGGCTGGCCCGGCTCACGTTCGAGCCGGACCTGCTGCTGACCGACGGCGAGGCATACCTCGTGGATGCCGAGGGCGGCATCGAGGGCTGGCTGCCGTACGCCAAGGTATTCACCATGCTCGCGGCGGGCCAACGGCACGTGATGATGGGCGCGGCCCAGATCGACCGGTTCGGGAACCAGAACATCTCGGCCATCGGCGACTGGAAACGGCCCAAGGTCCAGCTGCTCGGCGTGCGCGGCGCGCCGGGCAACACGGTGAACCACCCGGTCAGCTACTGGATCCCCCGGCACTCGCCTCGGGTGTTCACCGGCCACGTGGACATGATCTGCGGCGTGGGGTACGACCGCGGCGCCGCCGAGCTGCGGGTGGTGGTGACCAACCTGGCCGTGCTGGACTTCAGCACTCCGGAGCGCACCATGCGGCTGCGGTCGGTTCATCCTGGGGTGCAGGTGGCCGACGTGGTGGCCGCCACCGGCTTCCCGCTGGCCATCGGGGACCCGGTGCCGGCAACCAGGACGCCGACCACCGCGGAACTCGACCTGATCAGGGCCCGGCTCGATCCGGCCGGGGCGCGCGAGGCTGAGCTGCGATGATACGGACGCCGCTGACGGACCTGCTGGGCATCTGGCACCCGGTCGTGCAGGCCGCGATGGGGTACGTGTCCGGGCCGCGGCTGGCCGCGGCGACGTCGAACGCCGGAGGGCTGGGCCTCATCGCGTCGGCCACCATGAGCCTGGACGAACTGCGGACCGCCATCGAGGAGACGGCCGGGCGGACCGCGGCGCCGTTCGGCGTGAACCTGCGCGCCGACGCCCCGGACGCGGCCGAGCGGGTCAGGCTCATCATCGCCGGGCGGGTCCCCGTGGCCTCGTTCGCGCAGGCCCCGAAGCCGGAGCTGATCGCGGCGCTCAGGGACGCCGGGGTCACCACCATCGCGTCGGTGGGCGCGCGGCGGCACGCGGAGAAGGCCGCCGGGTGGGGCATCAACGCGGTGATCGCGACCGGCGCCGAGGGCGGCGGCCACGTCGGCGCGGTGCCGACCAGCCTGCTGATCCCCCAGGTCGCGGCCGCGGTCGATATCCCGGTGATCGCGGCCGGCGGGTTCTTCGACGGCCGGGGCCTGGTCGCGGCGCTGGCGTACGGCGCGGCCGGCATCGCGATGGGCACCCGGTTCCTGCTGACCAGCGACAGCCCGGTGGCCGACGCGGTCAAGCGGGTCTACCTGGCGGCCGGGCTGGACGGCACCGTGGTCACCACCCGGGTCGACGGCGTGCCGCACCGCGTATTGCGCACGGCTATGGTCGACCGTCTCGTGCGAGGCGGCGCGGTGTCGAGCCTGGTCCGGTCGGCGCGTAACGCCGTCGCGTTCCGGGGCTTGTCCGGGATGAGCTGGCCGGAGATGGTGCGCCAGGGCCGGGCGATGCACCAGGGTACGGGGCGCCGGGGTACGGGGAGCCGGCACAATGAACTGACCTGGGCTCAGGTGCTGATGGCCGCCAACACCCCGGTGCTGCTGCGCGCGGCGATGGTGGACGGCCGGCCTGACCTCGGCCTGATGTCATCCGGCCAGGTCGCCGGGCTGATCGAGGACCTGCCGTCGTGCGCGGAGTTGATCGAGGCGATCATGACCGAGGCTGAGACCTGCCTGGACGCGATGGCCACGGTCCGTTCGGTATAAGTCCCTTGGCCCGAACGGACGGTGGTGCACGCGGCCGGCACCGGTCAGACCCGCTCGATGATGGTCACGTTGGCCTGGCCGCCGCCCTCGCACATGGTGAGCATCCCGTAGCGGCCGCCGGTCCGCTCCAGCGCGTGCAGCAGCGTGGTCAGCAGCCGGGCGCCGGTGGCGCCGAGGGGGTGGCCGAGCGCGATCGCGCCGCCGCACACGTTCACCCGGGCCAGGTCCGCGCCGGTCTCGCGCTGCCAGGCCAGAACCACCGAGGCGAACGCCTCGTTGATCTCGATCAGGTCCAGGTCGGACAGGGCCATCCCGGCCCGCCGCAGCGCGTGCGCGGTGGCCGCGATCGGCGCGGTGAGCATCAGCACCGGGTCATCGCCGCGAGCGGACAGGTGGGTGACCCGGGCCCGCGGGCGCAGGCCGTGTTCGCGGACCGCACGGCTCGAGGCGACGAGCAGGGCCGCCGCGCCGTCGGAGATCTGGCTGGCCAGCGCGGCGGTGATCCGGCCGCCAGGACGCAGCGGCTTGAGCGCGGCCATCTTCACCAGCGTGGTGTCGCGGCGCGGGCCCTCGTCCCGGGCCACGTCGCCGTAGGGCACGATCTCGGCATCGAAGGCACCGCGGTCGATGGCGGCTAGGGCTTTCTGGTGACTGGCCAGCGCGTAACCCTCCATCTGGGCGCGGCCGATCCCCCACTTGTCCGCGATCAGGTCCGCCGCGCGGAACTGGGAGATCTCCTCGGCGCCGTACCTGGCGCGCCAGCCGGCCGAGCCGCTGAACGGGTCGGAGTACGGGGGGCTCATGGCCGCGGCGATCGGGACCATGGACATGTTCTGCACGCCGCCCGCGATGACCAGGTCAGCGGTCCCGCTCAGCACCGCCTGGGCGGCGAAGTGCACGGCCTGCTGCGAGGAGCCGCACTGCCGGTCCACGGTGACGCCGGGCACCGCCTCGGGCAGGCCAGCCGCGAGCCAGGCCGTGCGGGCGATGTCGCCCGCCTGCGGGCCGACCGTGTCCACGCAGCCGAACACCACATCGTCGACGGCCAGCGGATCGGCCTGCGTGCGGGCCAGCAGGGCCTGGATGACGTAGCCGCCGAGATCGGCCGGGTGCGCGGCGGCCAGCCCGCCGCCCCGGCGGCCGACCGGGGTGCGCACGGCGTCGATAATGAAGGCCTCGGGCATCCGCGCCTCCCGGGGTAAGCTTTTAGAACACGTTCTATTTTAGGGAAGCCCATGCGCATCGCCTACACCCCCGAGCAGGAACGGCTGCGGCGGGAGCTGCGGGCGTACTTCGGCACCCTGATGACGCCGGAGGTCCGGGCGGCGCTGGCCGGGGACGGGGACGACGGCGACTACGGGGACGGCCAGGCCTACCGGCAGGTGGTCCGGCAGCTCGGGCGCGACGGCTGGCTGGCCCTGGGCTGGCCACGGGAGTTTGGCGGGCGCGGCGGCACCATGCTCGACCAGCTCATCTCCGGCGACGAGGCGGCCGCGGCGCGGGTGCCGGTGCCGTTCCTGACCATCAACACGGTGGGCCCGACGATCATGCGGTTCGGGACGCCCGAGCAGAAGGCGTTCTACCTGCCGCGGATCGCCGCGGGCGAGATCCACTTCTCGATCGGGTACTCCGAGCCGGAGGCCGGCACCGACCTGGCCTCGCTGTGCACCACGGCGGTCAGGGACGGCGGGGAGTACGTGATCGACGGGCAGAAGATGTGGACCAGCCTGATCCAGTACGCCGACTACGTGTGGCTGGCCTGCCGGACCGATCCTGCGGCTGAGCGCCACCGGGGCCTGTCGATCATCATCGTGCCGACCGATGCGCCGGGGTTTTCCTGGACGCCGGTGCGCACGGTGGCGGGCGTGACCACCAGCGCCACCTATTACTCCTCGGTGCGGGTGCCCGTGTCGTCCCTGGTGGGCGACGAGAACCAGGGCTGGCCGCTGATCACCAACCAGCTCAACCACGAGCGGGTGGCGCTGACCTCCGCGGCGCCGGTGCTGACAGCGCTGGCCGAGGTGCGGGACTGGGCCGCGTCGGCCCGGCTGGCCAGCGGGCAGCGGATCATCGACGCCGAATGGGTGCAGCTCAACCTGGCCCGGGTGCAGGCCAAGGCCGAGTTCCTCAAGCTGATGAACTGGCGCGTGGCGTCCTCCTCCGACGGCGTGATGGGCCCGGCGGCGGCCTCAGTGACCAAGGTGTTCGGCACCGAGTTCGCGGTCGAGGCCTACCGGCTGCTGATGGAGGTCCTCGGCGCTGGGGCGGTCACGCGCTCGGGGTCGCCCGGCGAGGTGCTGGCCGGGCGGATCGAGCGGGCGCACCGGGCCGCGCTCATCCTGACCTTCGGCGGTGGCACCAACGAGGTGCAGCGCGACATCATCGCGGCTGCCGCGCTCGGGCTGCCCCTGTCTCGCCGTTAGGAGGAGCTGATGGACTTCACGCTCAGCGAAGCGCAGGACGAGCTGGCCGCGCTGGCCAGGAAGATCCTGGCCGACCGGGACGCACCCTGGGCCGACCTGGCCGCGGCGGGCGTACTCGCGGCTGGCCTGCCCGAGACGCTCGGCGGGGCGGGGCTGGGCCTGCTCGAGCAGTGCTCGGTGCTGATCGAGGTCGGCCGGGCCGCCTCCGATGTGCCCTACCTGACCTCGGTCGTGCTCGGGGCCGGAGCGCTGGCCGAGTTCGGATCGCCAGAGCTGGGTGATCGGTGGGCGGTCCCGGCCGGACGCGGCGAGATCGTGCTCACCGCCGCGCTTGCCGAGGAGGACGGCGAGGACCCGCGTCGTCCTTCGGCTCGCGCAGGCCGGCAGGACGGCCGGTGGGTGCTATCCGGGGTGAAGACCGCGGTGCCCGCCGCCCCGTCGGCGGACCTGTTCCTGGTGCCCGCGGCGGTCCCGGACGGGGTGGCCGTGTTCCTGGTCACGTCGTCCGATGACGGGGTGCGGGTGGAGCCGCAGCGGCTGACGGATTTCGCCGAGGCCGGACGGGTCGTGCTCGACAGCGTGGCGCTGGACGAGGACCGGGTGCTGGGCGGGCCTGAGGTCGCGGACTGGCTGGCGTCGCGGGCCTTGGTGGGGCTATGCGCCGTGCAGTCCGGCGTCATCGAGCGGGCGCTCGAGCTGACCGCGGAGCACGCGCGGAGCCGGGTGCAGTTCGGCCGGCCGATCGGCTCGTTCCAGGCGGTGGCGCAGCGACTGGCCGACGCGTACATCGACGCCGAGGCGGTCCGGCTCACCATGTGGCAGGCCGCCTGGCTACTGGCCGCGGGCGACGCCGCGGCGGACGTGGCGGCGGCCACGGCCAAGTTCTGGGCCGCCGACGCCGGCCACCGGGTGGCGCATACCGCGGTCCACGTGCACGGCGGGCTGGGCATCGACACGTCCTACCCGGTGCACCGTTACTTCGTCGCGGCCAAGCACCACGAGTTCGCCCTCGGCGGTGCCACCGCCCAGCTCCGCCGCATCGGCGCTGCCCTGGCCCGGTGAGAGTACCGCAGCGGGTCGCTCGTTCACGGGCACTCGACGGGGGTGTCGGTCAGGCGGCCCCATTCGGCCCATGAGCCGTCGTAGACCTGGACGTGGTCGCGTCCGAGCAGGTAGGTCACCACGAACCAGGCGGTGGCGGCGCGCCCTCCGATGGTGCAGTACGTGATCATTTCCTCGCTGCCGTCGAGGTCGGTCGCCGAGAAGACGCGGCGGAGCTCCGCGGCGGAGCGGAACGATCCGTCGTCGTGGTACAGGCCGTCGATGGGCTGGTGGACGGCCGAGGGCACGTGGCCGGCGCGCCCGCCCGGTTCCTGGCCGCCGGAGGGCCAGAAGCGCTCGCCGGCGTACTCGGCCGCTGAACGCACGTCAACGATGATCGCGCCCGGCTGGCCGATGGCGCCGCGCACCGTCGGCAGGTCGGCCCGGATCCTGGGGTCCGCATCGCGCAGGCGGACGCGGCCGGCCGGCGGCTCGCTCGCGCTCGTGCTGCACGGGTGGCCTCCGGTCCGCCAGGTATCGCGGGAGCAGTCGAGAATGCGCACATCGTCATGCCCGTACAGCTTCATGAGCCATAGGCCCAGGGCAGGGGCATAGCCGTAGAACACCACCGTCGAGTCCTGACGGATTCCCGAACGCGTCATGAGACGCTCCAGCGCCGCCGCGTCCACGAGGCGGTAGCTAGCGTCCTTGAGGTCGGCGTAGACGTTCCACAGCACGGCGCCGTCGACGTGCCAGTCGTGGTAGGCGGCCGGGCTGACGTCGACTTCGACCACCCGCACCTGCGGATCCAGGAGGTGGTCCTCCAGCCATTGCGGATCCACCAGCATCCCTCCGCCAGCGCCCGGCCTGGATGTAGCCCTCTTTGCTGCTGTCTTCATCTGAACCTCCCCGCGTCGCGGACTGCTTACCGGAAAGTTCTACGACGACGCCCTTGCCGCAACATTGCCGCGACGTTGGCGAAACCTTGGCGCCGGGAATCCGGCAGGTCAGAGGCGGCCCTCAGGTGGCGGCGAGCAGACGCTGATACAGCTGGCGCGAGGCAGGGCTAGGTGAGACGCCGAGTTGGTCGCGCAGGCACTCGCTGAGCTGGCCGTAAACACCGAGGGCTTCGGCCAGGTTGTCCTGGGCGGCCAGGGCCTGCATGAGATATCGGTAGCCGCTTTCCCGCAGGGGCGCGAGCCGAGTGAGCTGCCGACCGGCCCGGACTGCGCCGGTGAGCTCGGTCCCGCCGAGACCTAGCGCTGCCGCCGCATAGCACTCCAGTGCGCGCAGCCGGGTTTCCGTCAGCTGGTGGCGGATCTCATCGATCCACGGGGCGTCCTCGCCGGGAAGGAAGCCGCGTTCGGCCACGAACATCGCCGTGAGGGCCGGTCCCCATGCTCGCGCCCAGGCCTGCTGGGCGATAGAGGATTCGGCTCGGTGGACGGCCTCGGTGGCGGCTTCGAGATCGATCCAGGCGCCGGGCAGGCACAGCCGAAGCGTGGCGCGCCCGTCCACGGCGTCCGCGCCGAAAACCCGGCGAAGTTTGGACAGCAGCGGGTTGAGCCGGGCATCGACCGCGGCGGGGTCGGGCTCTCGCCACAGGGCCTCGGCCAGCTCATCCCTGGGGACCTGGCGATGCCGGTTGACCACCAGGTAGGTGAACAACAGCCGGCCCTGGCGGCCGGGCAGCCGACCTTCCAGACGCTGGCCGTCACACTCGACAGCGAGCATCCCGCAGATCTGAATGCGCATCGCAGAATGCGGCGACGCCAAGGTCACGCCAACATGGTGGCATTACGCTGCATGTAGAAGCTAGGCGGGAGGCTGCGGTGGCGAAACTGATCCGATGCGAGTGCGGATTCGTGGCCCGGGGCGATAGCGACGACCAAGTGGTCGGGGTGATCCGCGGCCACATGGCCACCGACCATCCGGCCCTGCTGAACACGGTCAGCCCGGACGACCTGCTCAGCTGGATCCAGGCCGAATAGCCCGAGGAGCCAGGGAGTCCAGGCCGATCAGCCGCATCCCAGGAACCTCGCGACGCTGAGCTGCTCGGCGCGCAGTCCGGCGGACTCGGCGGGGCGGCGGAACCACTGAATCACCACCGTGCGCCGGCGCCCCCGGCCGGCCAGGCTCCAGGTCCCGGCGGCCACGCCGTCGATGAGGACCGCCGGGCGCAGCATGCCGCCGCCGGGCAGGATGTGGCGGTCATCGCCGGCCGCGACTACGGGCTCGCGGGTCCGGTAGCCGAGCATGATGGTGTCGAAGGCGGCGAGCAGCAGGGGCCGGCGGGGCCGGCGGCTCCGCGTCGAGGGTGCCGGGCAGGGCGAGCAGCCCGGCGACCGTCTCGACGTGATCCAGGGCGGCCAGGGCTCGGCGGGCCGTGCTCAGCGGCAGGCCGGACCACCACGCGAGGTCGGCCGCAGCCGCGGGTCCGTACCCGGCGAGGTAGCGCTCGGCCAGCGTGGCCAGGGCCAGGTCCGGGTCGACCGCCGCCGCCGGCGGCTGGGCCGCCCGGTAGCGGCCGTCAGGCAGGCCGACGATGAGACCCCGGGCGGCCGCCCACGGCATGAGGACGTTAATCGAGCGCTGGCCCAGGCCGGGATGGCCGCGGGCGGCCAGCTCCCGGAGCAGGCCGGACCGGTCCAGCGGGCGCTCGGCGAGCACGGCGACGAGGTTGTCGAGCATCCCGACGGCGGCCTCGTGCTCGCCCCGCTTGCTCATCGCCGCGTCGAAGCGGGCCCGGTTACGCGAACCCACCGCCGCCTGCAGCCAGGGCAGGTCCGACGGGTCGATCAGGTGCGCCGTACCCCGCACCGTCCAGGTCCGCACCAGCCCGGAGCTGTCGACGTCGGCCCGCCGCAGGCCGGGCACCCGGGAGCGGAGCGCCAGGCCGGCCGCCCGCGGATCCTGGGCCTGCACGCCCACCACCGCCGCGCCGCCGCGGCGGCGTCGGCGGCTGCCGTGGCCGGGGTCAGCCGCTGCGCGGCGAGCCGGAGCCTGCGCAGCCGCTCATCGCCCAGCCTCCAGGCTCCGGGCCGGCTGGTTCTGATCTCAGTCGTCGCAGATCGCCCAGGCCTCGATCTCGATCATGAGTCCCGGCCTGGCCAGCGCCGAGACCTGCACCGCGGTGCTGGCCGGCGGGCGCGCGGTGTCGATGTATTCGTCGCGTATCGCGCGCACGGCCGGCAGCATCATGATGTCGGTGACGTAGAAGTTCAGCTTGATCACGTCGGCGAACGACGCGCCGGCCGCGGCCAGCGCCCGGCCGAGGTTGGCGAACACCTGCCGGGCCTGAGCCTGCGGATCGTTCGGCCCGACCAGCTGGCCGGCGTCGTCAAGAGCCACCTGACCCGCGGTGGCCACCCAGCGGCCGCGGCCGGTCACCGCGTGGCTGTATCCCGGGCCGGGCGCCAGTCCCTCCGGAGCCCGGAAATGCTGTAGTGCCGACACCGTGGTGGGTCCCTTCCGTCCCGTGGAACACTCCGCGACTCCAGGCTAGCCCGGCCGCCGGGGCAGGCGCGCTCAGCGGAAGGTGTTCCTAGCGCGCTGGATCGCCCCGGCTGCCGCCCGCGCGGTGAGCCGTGAGCATCCCGCCAGCACCGGATGGTGTTCTGCCGGCAGGCGGTCGGCGGCGGCTTGCAGCGCCCGGTGATGTCGTCATAGCAGGCCGAGACGATGCCCCGGGTCGGCGGCCGCACCCGGACCGTAGGCCGTCCAGTCCAGCGGGGGCAAGAACTCCAGGGTTAGGTGGGCGGGCATCGGCAGCGGCGGTGCCAGCGCGGGTGCCACGCCGAACGGGAACCCCGCGAGGAAGGAAACACGTTGATCCGCAATGCTGGGTGATCGTTGGCATTCAAAACCCGGCTGCGGCACTGGGTGCAGGGTCAGCGGACCAGGTCCGCTAGCTTGCCCAGCTGCTCCGGGTGAGCATGAACGGAGAACGTGGTGAGGACGGTCTGCTTCCAGCGCTGGATCTCGTCGGCGATCTTGGCCCAGGGACCGATCAGGGCCACGTCTTCGACCAGGGCGGTCGGGACGGCCGCGATGGCGCTCTTCTTGTCGCCGGCCAGGTAGAAGTCCTGGATCTTCTTCGCCTCGGCCTCGTAGCCCAGGCGGACGAAGACTTCGTGATGGAAGTTGACCCCGCGCGCGCCCATGCCGCCGATGTAGAGGGCCAGCGTGGGCCGGACCAGATCGGCCGCGCGCTCGAGGTCGTCGTCCTCGATGATGGCCAGCGGACCGCCGACCACGTCGAAGGTCTCGGGCGTGTGCCGGGCGCCGGGCCGGGCGAAGCCCTCGGCCAGGGCCCCGGCGTAGAAGTCGTTCATCGCGGGCGAGAAGAAGATGGCGTTCCAGCCGTCGGCGATCTCGGCGGCGAGCGCCACGTTCCGCGGTCCCTCCGCGCCGAGGTAGATGGGGATCTCGGTCCGGTACGGATGCAGGATGGAGCGCAGCGGCTTGCCCAGGCCGGTGGCCCCGCTCCCGGCCGGCAGCGGAAGCTGATAGTGCCTGCCCTGGTAGCTGACGGGCTCCTGGCGGGCGATGACCTTCCGGACGATGTCGATATATTCCCTGGTCCGCTCCAGCGGGCGGGGGTACGGCTGGCCGTACCAGCCCTCGACCACCTGGGGGTTGCTGGTGCCGATGCCGAGCAGGACCCGCCCCTGGGTGAGGTGGTCCATGGTCATCGCGGTCATGGCCAGGGTGACCGGCGGCCTGGCCGACAGCTGGGAGACCGCCGTACCGAGGCGGATCCGCGAGGTGCGCGATCCCCACCAGGCCAGCGGCGTCCAGGCATCGCTGCCGTAGGCCTCCGCGGTCCAGATCTGGTCGACTCCGGCCCGTTCGGCCGCGGCGAACAGGCCGGCCGCGCCAGGCGGCGGACCCGCACTCCAGTAGCCGACGGTGACGGAGATCCTCATGACATCATCATCGCAGCCCGGTCAGCCGGTCCAGGGCTTCATCCGCCTCGCGGACGAGGGCGGCGATCACGTCGGACACCGGGCGGACCTCGGTCAGGCGGCCCACGATCTGCCCGGCCGGCATCGGCACCACGTCCGGCCGGCCGGAGCGCATGAGACGCTGATGCGCCTCGCTGACCAGCAGGTTCTGCAGGGGCATGCCGAGCGGCTGGGGAGCGCCGGGCTGCTCCCAGGCGTCCGTCCACCGGTTCTTGAGCAGCCGGGCGGGCTTCCCGGTGTAGATCCGCGACCGGACGGTGTCCGACGAAGTGGCCGCGAGCACCGCCTCGGTGACGGCGGGCGCGACAGTCAGCTGCGCGTACTCCCGGGTGGCGAGCCAGGCCGAGCCCATCCAGACCCCGACCGCGCCCAGCGCGAGCGCCGCCGCGACCTGCCGGCCGCAGCCGATCCCGCCCGCGGCGAGCACCGGCACCTTCCCGTCTGGCCCCCCCACCGCGTCGACGACCTCGGGGATCAGCACCATGCTGGCGATCTCGCCGGTGTGCCCGCCCGCCTCGTAACCCTGCGCCACCACGATGTCCACGCCGCTGGCGACCTGCCTGCGGGCATGCTCGGCCGTCCCGGCCAGCGCCGCGACCAGCATGCCGCGCTGGTGCGCGCCGGAGATGACGTCGGGCGGCGGCGGGCCGAGCGCGTTCGCGATCAGCCGCGCGGGATGGGCCAGCGCGACCTCGACCTGCTTGCGCGCGATCGAGTGCAGCCAGCCGAGCACGCCGTCGGCGGCCTGCGCGTCGTCAGGCAGCGGCGGCACGCCGAGCTTCAGCAGCGTCTGCTCGACGAAGTCCTTGTGCGCCCGGGGGATCAACTGGTCCAGGTCCGCGGCGGCGCCTTCGGCCGGGACTCGGGCCGGCATGACGACGTTGATGCCGTACGGGCGCCCGCCGGTGCTGGAGTCCATCCAGTCCAGGACCGCGTCCAGCTCTGCCGGGTCGTTGAAGCGGACACAGCCGAGCACTCCCAGGCCGCCCGCCCGGCAGACCGCGGCGGCCACGTGCTCGGACGGGCTGAAGCCGACGATGGGGTGCTCGATGCCCAGCAGGTCGCATAGGGTCGTCCGCACGGTCATCCTCCCAGCGGCTTCAGGGGGCGGTCGAGGTCCGGCGGGCGGCCGGCCGCGTACTGGCGGGCCCAGCCGTAGTCGGCCTTGCCGGACACCGTGCGCCTGATGGCATCGGCCAGCCAGATGCTGCGCGGGACCTTGTACCCGGCGACCTGGCCGCGCACGTGCTCCTGGAGTGCCGCCAGGTCACCGTCCGCGCCCGGCCGCACCTGCACGAGCGCCGCCACGCGCTGGCCGAGCAGCTCGTCAGGCACGCCGATGACCAGCGAGTCGAACACGTCGGGATGGGACTTCAGCGCGCCCTCCACCTCCTCGGGGTACACCTTCTCGCCGCCGGTGTTCACGCAGGTGTTGCCCCGGCCGAGCAAGGTGATGGTCCCGTCGTCCTCGACCCGCGCCATGTCCCCGGGGATGGCGTACCGCTTGCCGCCCACCTCGGCGAACATCGCCGCGGTGCGCTCCGGATCCCGGTAGTACCCGAGCGGGACATGCCCGCCCCTGGCCAGACGGCCGACCTGGCCGGGACCCGCCGGCCGGCCGTCGTCGTCCAGCACGATGACGTCCGGGCCGGCCATGACCGTCGGGCCGCCGCGATGCGGGTCGCCGACGCTCACGAAGGCGATCCCGGCGAAGCCGGTCTCGGTGGAGCCGATCGCCTCGGTGATGACGACATCGGGCAGCGCCTTGGCGCAGGCGTCCTTGACCGCCGGGGAGAACAGCGCCGCGCTGGAGGACAGGGCGACCAGCGAGGAGGCGTCGTAGCCTCCGGTCAGGTACGCCTCGACCAGCGGCCTGGCCATCGCGTCGCCGATGATGACCAGCACGTTGACCTGGCGCCGCTCGACGGCGCGCCAGATCTCGTGGGCGTCGAAGGCGGGCAGCAGCACGATGGTCTCCCCGGCGAACAAGCCAGCCAGCGCGGCCACCTGCGCGTTGCCGTGGATGAGCGGCGCCGCGCAGAGCTTGACGAACTCGCCTGCGTCCAGGCCCTTGCGGGACTGCTCCCACTCGTCAGCCAGCGGGGTACCAGTGATGAAGTCGATGCCGCCACCCAGCGTGCGCCAGATGTCCTCGTGGCGCCACATCACGCCCTTCGGGTACCCGGTCGTGCCGCCGGTGTAGATGATGTAGACATCGCCGTTGCCGCGCGGCGGGAAGTCGCGCTCCGGCGAGGCGCCCGCCAGCGCGGCTGCGTAGTCCGTGACCCGCGTGCTCGGCGTCACCGGCCCGGCACCGCTGCCATCGTCGATCTCGACCAGGCCGCGCAGTCCGGGCGCGGCACCGGCCGCCGCGGCGACCAGCGGCGCGAGCCGCCGGTCGTACACCAGCGCGGTCAGGTCCGAGTCCGCGAACATGTACTGCAACTCGTTCTCGACATAGCGGTAGTTGAGGTTGACGGCGGCGGCGCGAAGCTTGCACGACGCGATCAGCGTCTCCACCGCCTCGATCGAGTTGCGGGCGTAGAGCCCGACGTGGTCGCCGGGCCCGACCCCGAGCCCGGCCAGGTGATGGGCCAGCCGGCTGGTCCGCTCGTCGAGCTCGCGATAGCTGACCTGCCGGTCGCCGCAGGCCACCGCCGTGCGCTCGGCAAACGCGTCCGCCGCATGCTCGAATAGGTCGGCGAAGTTCAGGGCCATGGGAACGAAAGTAGAACGTGTTACTGTTCTGGGCAAGCCTTCGGGATGCCTGGAATGGGGAACCGCAGCCATGACCGCGACCGCCGCGCACAGCACCGGTGACGTGCCCGGTGAGGGGCCGCCGCACGCACTCATCGAGCGCCGGGGGCACGTGCTGGTCGTCACCATGAACCGGCCGGAGGCTCGCAACGCGCTCAGCGCACCGATGATGGCCCTGATGCGCCAGGCCTGGGACCTGACTGACAGCGATCCGGACATCCGGGTCTGCGTGCTGACCGGGGCGGGCGGGGCGTTCTGCGCCGGCGCGGACCTGAAGGCGATGACCGGCGCGCACCCCGGCGATCGGTTCCGGGCCGGGGACATGGACCTGTCCGTGATCGAGCCGCTGCTCAAGGGGCGCCGGCTGACCAAGCCGCTGATCGCGGCCGTGGAGGGCCCGGCCATCGCGGGCGGCACCGAGATCCTGCAGGCGTGCGACATCAGGGTGGCCGGGGAAGGCGCCAGGTTCGGGATCTCCGAGGCGCGCTGGGGGCTGTTCCCGCTGGGCGGGTCCGCGGTCCGGCTGCCCCGCCAGATCCCGTACACCGTGGCCGCGGACCTGCTGCTCACCGGGCGGCACACCACTGCGGCCGAGGCGCTCTCGATCGGGCTCATCGGCCACGTCGTGCCGGACGGCCAGGCGCTCGGCAAGGCGCTGGAGATCGCCGAGGCGATCGCGGCCAACGGGCCGGTCGCGGTGCGCGCGATCCTGCGGGTCATCCGCGAGACCGAGGGCATGGCCGAGAACGAGGCGTTCGCGCTGGAAGCCAGGGTGGGGATGGCCGTGTTCGCCAGCGAGGACGCCAGGGAAGGGCCGCGCGCGTTCGCCGAGAAGCGCCGGCCGCAGTTCCGCGACGCCTAGCCGACGCAGGCCCGCCGGGGCGCCTGCGTGCAGGGCCGTTCGCTGACCTGGCCGTTCTCTTTACCTCGCGCAACTGCGAAGGCGCAGTTCTTGATAATTGTTTTGCACTCCGGCCGTCATGGGAGCCAGCATTCCCTGACCGACTTGCGCGCAGCCGAGGAAGCCATCCAGGACAGCCTGGCCATTGTCAGCGGACAGAGTAACCCCATTACTGCATTTCGGACCCACGGGTGCCGTTACGCCTGGACAGCCGACAGTAGGAGACTGCCCGAAACTAAGATGCGAATGCCGTCGTCAACGCCGTGGCGAGCTCGGCGACCGCATGAGGCCAACGCCACCCGGTCGGCTCGGGTTGCCCTTGCCGATATACAGGCCGCCGGCCAGGCCCTCACCCAGCTCGGCCTCAACTCCCCCAACGACGCACCCCTGATGGCGCTGACCGCCCAGGATATAACCGCTGTGACAGCGCTTCGTTCTTCCGGAGGATGTGGGGCTGCGGCCCACGCCTCCCAGGATTATGGCGCATGGGCATGGTCTCAAGGCGACATGCCGCACTCCATCGTATCGGGCCTTGGCGATACGCAAGCTCAGGCCGAGACAGCGGCGGTGCAGGCATGTGAGACCGCCGGAGGTGGATCCACCGGGTTCGGGGGATGTTCCGCGCACATATGGTTTGAGAACGCATACTCCTCCTTTGCGTACGGCAGCAACGGTGCTTGGGGATACAGCTGGGCCAAAACCAGTGCTGGCGCAGATTCCGTGGCGCTTTCGGAATGTAAACAAGCCGGCGGCACAGATTGCGCGATAGTCGGGCGCGCCCACACGCCGAACCCGACATCTCCTTATGGGACACAGGTCCAGCCAACCCGAGGGTGAGCTACGGCGTACGGGCTGGCTCGACCTGCCCACTGCCACCTGCGGTTCCTAGCCTCCCGCCTCGATCAGCCCAGCCGCTGACCCCGGGCCAGCGGGATCCCGGCATGACGTGCCATGCGCGCTCCCGCCTCAGATGGCGCGGTCGCGACCGGCCCAGTACGGGTCGCGGAGCCGCCGCTTGTAGAGCTTGCCGTTCGGGTCGCGCGGCAGTTCGGCGACGTAGTCGATGGTGCGCGGCAGCTTGAACCTGGCCACCCGCTGGCCGAGGAAGGCCAGCAGTTCGCCGGTCAGCGCCGGGCCGGGCTCGACCCCGGGGGCCGGCTGGACCACCGCCTTGATCTCCTCGCCCCAGTCCTCGTGCGGGATCCCGAACACGGCAACGTCGGCCACGGCCGGGTGGCCGGACAGTTCGGCTTCGATTTCGGCGGGGTAGATGTTGACCCCGCCCGAGATGATCATGTCGCTCTTGCGGTCGCACAGGTAGAGGTAGCCGTCGGCATCCAGGTATCCGATGTCCCCGACGGTGAACATGCCTCGGGCCCGCGAGGCCCTGGTCTTCTCCTGGTCCTGGTGGTAGTCGAAGGTCGAGGTGCCCATGCGCATGTACACCAGCCCGGGCTCGCCAGCCGGGGCGTCGTTGCCCTCGGCGTCGAGCACCCGCACCTCGGTGCCGAGCCACGGCCTGCCCACCGAGCCGGGGCGGGCGAGCCACTCCGGGGCGGCGATGGCCGTCCCTCCGCCCTCGCTGGCCGCGTAGTACTCGGTCACCACCGGCCCCCACCAGTCGATCATCCGGCGCTTGACGTCCCGCGGGCAGGGCGCGGCGCTGTGGATGGCGGCCCGCAGCGAGGACGTGTCGTAGCGGTCGCGGGTCGGCTCAGGCAGCGCGAGCAGCCGGCGGAACTGCGTCGGCACCATGTGCGTGTGGGTCACCCGGTGCCGCTCGATCAGGGCGAGCATCTCCTCGGGCTCGAAGCGGTCCATCAGCACGACTTGGTGGCCGAGCTGGATCGAGATCGTGGCGAAGTTCAGTACGGCGGTGTGGTAGAGCGGCGAGCAGCACAGGTGCACGTGATCGTCGAAGGGGACCAGGCCGAACAGCCCGAAGAACCACAGCGAGGCGGCCGGCACCTGGTCCGGGTCTTCGCCGGTCAGCGCCCGGCGCACCCCCTTGGGCCGGCCCGACGTGCCCGAGGTGTACATCATCGGGGCGCCCGCGGTCCGCGGCTCGGGGCGCCCGGAGCCGTCCGCGCCCAGCACCGTCAGCGGCGTGAACCCCGGTACCTCGCCCGCGGCGAACCTGGCCCGGGGAGCGATCCCGGCCGCCTGCGCCGCATCCGCCGCGACGCCGGCGAACCTGTCGTGGGCCACGAACGCCCCGGCGCCGCTGTCGCCCAGGATGTAGGCCACCTCGGCGGCGGTCAGGTGCCAGTTCAGCGGCACGACGTACAGCCCGGTTTGCACCGCCGCGAAGAACAGCGCGAGCGCGTCGGTGCCGTTGGGCAGCAGCCCGGCCACGCTGTCGCCTGGCCGGAGCCCGAGGGCCTGCAGGCCCCGGCCGTACCGGTCGGCCCGCGCGGCCAGCTCCGCGTAGCTGACGGTCCTTCCGTCCGGATCGATCACCGCGGTCCGGTCCGGGGCGGCCGCCGCGATGGCCCACAGGCCCATGTCGGTCACGGGGCCTAATCTAGAACACGTTCTATCAGGCGACAAGGCTGCCGGGGCGGGCGCTGCCCGCTAACTAGAACACGTTCTATAATCGGCGGGTGAGCCGTCCCTCTCCGGAACCGCTGCGGGCTCAGCTGGACATCGAGTTCGACTACACACGTTCGCTCGGGCCGGTGCTAGGCCGGTTCATGGCTGGGTTGGCGGACCGGCGCATCCTCGGCGTGCGCGGCGTGGACGGCCGGGTGCACGCGCCGCCGTTCGAGTACGACCCGGTGAGCTCGGAGCCGGCCGGGGAGCTGACCGAGGTCGGTCCGGAGGGTACCGTCCTGAGCTGGTCATGGATGCCGGAGCCGCTGGAGGGCCAGCCGCTGACGGATCCGTTCGCCTGGGCGCTGATCCGGCTGGACGGCGCGGATACTGCAATACTGCACGCCGTAGACACGGACTCGGCCGCGGCCATGCGGACCGGCCTGCGGGTGCGGCCCCGGTGGGCCGCGAGCCGGGTCGGCAGCATCCGCGACATCGCCTGCTTCGAGCCGTGCGACGGACCGGCGGCAGCCGCGCAGGAGCGGGACACGCACGGCCAAGCGCCAGCCGCGGGCGATCCGGGCGCGCCGGCTGGAGCACCGGGCGCGGCGGAACCTGACCCGCCGCCCGCCGGGATGACCGTGACGCCGGTACGGCTGCACTACGAGCACACCGCCTCGCCTGGGGAGAGCGCCTACCTGCGCGGGCTGGCCGAGGGCCGGCTGACCGGGCAGCGGTGCGGCGTGTGCGGCCAGGTGTACATACCGCCGAGGGGAACGTGCCCGGCCGACGGGGTGCCCATGGCCGAGGAGGTCGGACTGCCTGATACCGGCACCGTTACCACGTTCTGCGTGGTGAACGTGGGCTACCCGGGCCAGCGCGTCACGCCGCCCTACGTCGCGGCGGCCGTGCTGCTGGACGGGGCGGACATCGCGTTCCAGCACCTCATCCTGGGCTGTGACCCCGGCGAGGTGCGGATGGGCATGCGGGTCAGGGCCGTGTGGAAGCCGCCCGAGGAGCGGGGGGCCACCGGGGCCATCAGCCACTTCACGCCCACCGGCGAGCCCGACGCGCCGTACGGGGCCTACGAGAGGCACCTATGACCCAGGCCGCGGTCGTCGGTTTTGCGCAGTCGCCGTGCCGGGTGCGCCAGGACGCCACCACCGGCGGGGTAGAGATGCTGGTGCCGATCTTCGCCGAGGTGCTCCGGGCCACCGGGCTGACCAAGGCCGACATCGGGTTCTGGTGTTCCGGGTCCTCCGATTACCTGGCCGGGCGGGCGTTCTCGTTCGTGCAGGCGGTCGACGCGATCGGGGCGGTCCCGCCGGTCATGGAATCGCACGTGGAGATGGACGGCGCCTGGGCGCTGTACGAGGCCTGGGTGAAGATCCTCGCCGGTGAGGCGGAGATCGCGCTGGCCTACGGGTTCGGCAAGTCATCCGGGGCGCAGCTGCGGCGGGTGCTGGCGCTGCAGCTCGATCCGTACCTGATCGCCCCGCTGTGGCCGGACTCGGTCTCGATCGCGGCCCTGCAGGCCCGGCTCGGCCTGCAGGGCGGGCTGTGGACCGAGAAGGACATGGCGGAGGTGGCCGCGCGCAGCCGGGCGGCGGCGGTGGCCAACCCGCAGGCACAGGTGGCCGGGGACATCACAGCCGAGGAACTGCTCGGGCGGCCCTATGTCGCCGAGCCCTTGCGGGCGCACGATTGCGCGCCGGTCGGCGACGGGGCCGCGGTGGTGATCATCGCGTCCGAACGCCGGGCCCAGGACCTGTGCGCGCGGCCGGCCTGGATCATCGGGTTCGCGCACCGCATCGACTCCGGGTCACTGGGCGCGCGGGACCTGCTGGCGGCGCCGTCGGCCGCGGCCGCGGCCCGGGCAGCGGGCGCGTTCGCGGGCCGCACGGCCGAGGTGGCCGAGCTGCACGCGCCGTTCAGCCACCAGGAGATCATGCTGCGCGAGGCACTGGGGCTCGGCGGCGGCGTGGCCGTCAATCCCTCGGGCGGCGCGCTGTGCGGCAACCCGATGTTCGCCGCCGGGCTGGCGCGCATCGGGACGGCGGCGCAGGCCATCATGTCCGGCCGGGCCGGACGCGCGCTCGGCCACGCGACCAGCGGTCCGGCGCTGCAGCAGAACCTGGTCTGCGTCATGGAGGGGCGATGAGCCAGCAGGCGGCGGTGCTCGGCGTCGGGCAGACCCGGCACCGGTCCAAGCGCACCGACGTGTCGATCGCCGGGCTGTGCCGGGAGGCTGTCGACCGCGCGCTTGACGACGCGCACACCGCGCGGGAGGACATCGACGCGGTGGTGGTCGGGAAGGCGCCCGACCTGTTCGAGGGCGTGATGATGCCGGAGCTGTACCTGGCCGACGCGCTCGGCGCGACCGGCAAGCCGCTGCTGCGGGTGCACACGGCGGGCTCGGTAGGCGGCGCGACCGGGATCGTGGCGGCCAGCCTGGTGCAGGCGGGCCTGCACCGCAGGGTGCTGGCGGTGGCGTTCGAGAAGCAGTCGGAGTCCAACGCCATGTGGGCGCTGTCGATCGCGCCGCCGTTCAGCATCCCGGTAGTGGCCGGCGCGGGCGGGTACTTCGCGCCGCACATCAGGGCCTACATCCGCCGCAGCGGCGCGCCGGGGCATATCGGCGCCATGGTCGCGGTCAAGGACCGGCGCAACGGCGCGCTCAACCCCTACGCCCACCTGCAGCAGGCCGACATCACGCTGGAATCGGTACAGGCCTCGCCCATGCTGTGGGACCCGGTCCGGTACGACGAGACCTGCCCGTCCTCGGACGGCGCGTGCGCGGTGGTCATCGGCGACGAGGCCATCGCGCGGGCTAGTAAGGCTCCTGTGGCCTGGATCCGGGCCACCGCGATGCGCAGCGAGCCGACCATGTTCGCAGGCAAGGACCACGTCAACCCGCGGGCGGGCGCGGAAGCAGCCGCGGCATTGTGGCGGCAGGCGGGCATCACCGATCCGCTGGACAAGATCGACGTGGCCGAGATCTACGTTCCGTTCTCCTGGTACGAGCCCATGTGGCTGGAGAACCTCGGCTTCGCCGCACCGGGCCAGGGCTGGCGGCTGACCGAGGCGGGCGAGACCGCCCTCGGCGGCCGGCTGCCGGTCAACCCGTCCGGCGGGGTGCTCAGCTCCAACCCGATCGGCGCGTCTGGCCTGCTCCGCTTCGCCGAGGCGGCGCTGCAGGTCATGGGCAAGGCCGGCGCCCACCAGGTACCTGGAGCACAGACCGCGCTCGGCCACGCCTACGGCGGTGGCTCCCAGTTCTTCTCCATGTGGGTGGTGTCCAGCACGCCGCGCTAGCCCGAGGCCTGGCGGACCGGTGTCACCGGCTGTCGCGCTTGGCCTGCTGGCGGGCACCCGCAGCACGGGTGCTGGCCCGCCGTTTCTGGCTGATGCCGCCGTTCTCCATCGCGTTTATCATCATCTGGACGCTATTCCTCGTTGCCTGAGCGATGAGGTCTACGCCTCGGCCTCGGCGACCAACTACCGCAACCGCGCCATCGCCAACCTGCTGGCCAGCCGGGGCCGGATCTACGCCGACCCGGCCGAAGCAGTCGACCTGTACACCAGGCAGCTGCCTGCTGGCCAGTGTCGAGGACCTGGCGGTCATGAGCGCCACCCTGGCCGACGGGGGAGTCAACCCGGTGACCGGGCGGGAGGTGGTCAGCCCGGCCGCCTGCCAGTACGTGCTGGCCGTGATGGCGACCGCCGGGATGTACGAGACTTCGGGCGACTGGCTGTTCGACGTCGGGGTGCCGGGGAAGAGCGGGATCGGCGGCGGGATCATCGCGGTCTCCCGGGCAAGGGCGGCCCGGGCGCGTTCTCCCCGCTGCTGGACCGGGCCGGGAACAGCGTCAGGGGCCAGCTGGCGGCCCGGAACCTGTCCAGGACGCTCGGCTTGAGCCTGTTCGCGTCCCAGGCGCACGCCTCGCCGCCATCCCGCGCCGCGGGGCACATCTAATTCTGCGGCCGCGCTCACATCGGCGGATGATCGCGCGGCGGCACGAACTTGGCCTGGAAGATGTCCAGGTCCCGCACTACCCGGTCCACCGCACCGGCCCGCTGCAGCAGGTAGTACAGGCCGCGCCCGCGGTGCAGGTCATGATAGGCCAGGTCCAGCTGGGCCACCCGCGGCGAGGACAGTGGCAGGTCATGCCGGGCCCGGTACCGCTCGATCAGCTGATACTTGGTCACCCAGTCGACCTCCCGCGCGATCAGGTCCAGGTTCCCGGTCTCGATCGCCCCCAGCGCCCGCTCCCACATGTCCAGCACCCGCTTGCTCACCGGGTCCAGGCCGTACTTGTCGGTAAAGTCCCTGGCCCGGTTCAGGTACTCATACTGGATGTCGAGCGCCCCGAGCTCGCGCCCGCTGGCCAGCCGGACCCGGCTGCGGCCGGTCATGTCGTGGCTGACCTCGCGGATGGCCCGGATCGCATTATCCAGCGTCAGGTCCCGCATCATCGCCCCGGCCTCGATCATCCGCAGCACCAGATCCGTCGACCCCACCTTCAGCAACGTCGTGGTCTCGCTCATATTCGAATCGCCCACGATCACATGCAACCGCCGGAACCGCTCCGCATCCGCATGCGGCTCATCGCGGGTATTGATGATCGGCCGGGACCGGGTCGTGGCCGACGACACGCTCTCCCAGATGTGCTCGGCCCGCTGGCTCACGCAATACACCGCACCCCGCGGCGTCTGCAGCACCTTGCCCGCCCCGCAGATCACCTGCCGGGTGACCAGGAACGGGATCAAGATATCGGCCAGCCGCCCGAACTCCCCATGCCGCCCCACCAGGTAATTCTCATGACAGCCATACGAATTGCCCGCCGAGTCGGTGTTGTTCTTGAACAAGTAGATATCCCCCGCGATGCCCTCCTCCCGCAACCGCCGGTCCGCATCGACCAGCAGCCCCTCCAAGATCCGCTCCCCCGCCTTATCGTGCGCCACCAGATCCATCACGTTGTCGCACTCGGGAGTGGCATACTCCGGATGGCTGCCCACGTCGAGGTACAGCCGCGCCCCGTTCCGCAAGAACACGTTGCTGCTACGGCCCCAGGACACCACCCGCCGGAACAGGTACCCGGCCACCTCGTCCGGCGACAGCCGCCGCTGCCCGCGGAAGGTGCAGGTGAGGCCGTATTCGGTGTCGAGGCCGAAGATCCGCCGGTCCATCTGCTCAGGCTACGTTCGGCGCACCCCGGTAGCTGACCGGCAGGTGCTTGATGCCGTTGATCCAGCCGGAGCGCAGCCGCTCCGGCGGACCGGCCTTGCAGATGTCCGGCATGGCGTCGGCGACCGCGTTGAAGATCAGCTCGATCTCCAGCTTGGCCAGGTTGGCGCCCAGGCAGTAGTGCGTGCCGAGGCCGCCGAACCCGAGGTGCGGATTGGGGTCGCGGCCGATGTCGAACCGCTCGGGGTGGTCGAAGACCTCCTCGTCGAAGTTGGCCGACCGGTAGAACAGCCCGACCCGCTGGCCCGCCCCGATCTGCTGGCCGCCCAGCACGGTGTCGGTGACCGCGGTGCGCTGGAACACCGTGATCGGGGTGGCCCAGCGAACGATCTCGTCCGCCGCGGTGTCCGGGCGCGAAGCCTTGAACAGTTCCCACTGCTCCGGGTGGTCCAGGAGGGCGAGCATGCCGTGCGCGATGGCGTTGCGGGTGGTCTCATTGCCCGCCACGGCCAGCATCAGCACGAAGAAGCCGAACTCGTCGTCGGACAAGTGGTTCCCGTCGATCTCCGCGCTGATCAGCGTGGTGACGATGTCGTCCCGGGGGCAGCCCCGCCGTTCCTCGGCCATGGCCAGGCTGTAGCCGAGGATCTCGGTGGCCGCGACCATCCCGTCGTCGTCGTCGGGGCTCCGCTCGTCGTAGCCGACCATCCGGTTCGACCAGGAGAAGATCTTGCCGCGGTCCTGCTGCGGGACGCCGAGCAGCTCGCAGATGGCCTGCAGCGGCAGTTCCATCGCGACGTCGGTGACGAAGTCGCCGGTGCCGGTGTCCAGCGCGGTGGCCACGATGGCCTCGGCGCGGTCGGTGAGGGCCTGGCGCAGGCTGCCGATGGCCTGGGGGTTGAAGCCGCGGGACACGATGCCGCGCAGCTTGGTGTGCTCGGGCGGGTCCATGTTGAGCAGGATGATCCGCTGCATCTCGATGGACTCGCGCGGCGTGCCCTCGGCGAACCGGATCAGCGCGGTGTTCTCCGAGGACGAGTAGACGTCCGGGGTCTTGGAGATGGCCAGGATGTCGGCGTGCCGGGTGACGGCCCAGTACCCCTCGTCGTCGAACCCCGCCGATCCGCGGCGCTGCCCGACCCAGAAGACGGGGGCCGCCCGGCGCAGCTCGGCCAGTTCCTCGGCCGGCACCCTGGTGGTGTAGATGTCGGGATCAGTGAAGTCAAAGCCAGGCGGGATGTCCGGCGCGGTCACGGCTGCCTCCCTTGGCTGCGAGGTGGAACGTGTTCTAGTTTTGATTAGAACACAAGGATCCAGGGGTGAACCATGGGCAGCGCGGTGATCGTCGAGGCGGTACGGACCCCGGTCGGTAAGCGCGGCGGTGCGCTGGCCGGACTGCATCCGGCCGAGCTCCTGAGCGGCATCCAGATGGCCCTGCTCGACCGGGCGGGCATCCCGCCTTCCGAGGTAGAACAGGTAGCAGGCGGCTGCGTGACGCAGGCCGGCGAGCAGGCCAGCAACATCACCAGGACCGCCTGGCTGCACGCGGGCCTGCCGCAGCAGGCCGGCTGCCAGACCCTGGACGCCCAGTGCGGTTCGGCGCAGCAGGCCGCCCACCTGGTGGCGGGCCTCATCGCGGCGGACGCGATCGGCGTGGGCATTGCGTGCGGGGTGGAGGCCATGAGCCGGATTCCGTTGCGGGCCGCGATCGGGACGGACATCGGCTCGCCCCGGCCCGCCTCGTGGAACATCGACCTGCCCAACCAGTACGCCGGCGCCGAGCGGATCGCGGTACGCCGCGGGCTGACCCGCGAGCAGACCGACGCGTTCGGGCTGCGTTCCCAGACGCTGGCCCGGGCCGCGTGGGACACCGGCCGCTTCGACCGTGAGGTCGTGCCGGTCAAGGCACCTGTGCTGGACGCCGGCGGCCAGCCGACCGGCGAGACCAGGATCCTGGACCGCGACGAGGGCCTGCGCGAGACCAGCCTGGCCGCGCTGGCCCGGCTCAAGCCGGTGGTCGAGGGCGGCCTGCACACGGCCGGCACCTCATCGCAGATCTCCGACGGCGCGGCCGCCGTGCTGCTAACCGAGGCGAGCCGGGCACGGTCGCTCGGCCTGGTCCCGCGGGCGCGCATCGTCGCGCAGTGCCTGGTCGGCGCCGAGCCGTACTACCACCTGGACGGGCCGGTCCAGGCCACTGAGCGGGTGCTGGCCCGTAGCGGCATGACCATCGGCGACATCGACTTGTTCGAGGTCAACGAGGCGTTCGCGTCGGTGGTGCTGTCCTGGCTGAGCGTGCACCGGCCCGACCCGGACCTGGTCAACGTCAACGGCGGCTCGATCGCCATCGGGCACCCGGTGGGCAGCACCGGCGCCCGGCTGCTCACCACCGCGCTGCACGAGCTCGAGCGGCGCGACGCGAGCACCGCGCTGATCACCATGTGCGCGGGCGGCGCGATGGCCACCGCCACCATCCTCGAGCGGCTGTGATTACTCGTACTGCATCGCGGGGAAGTCCGGGTCGTCACCGCGGCCGCCCGGCGTCATGTCCAGGACATTCCAGATCGGCCAGATCAAGTCGACGTGACGGGCCTCTATGCCCTCGTCCCGGGGCGCGAACATCAGCTCGGCCGCCCACCGGTGCCGGAACCCGTCGCCATCGCGCGCGAACACGTTCAGGATCGGGATCTGCTCACCCTCGGGCGTTTCCGCGTGGTAGTCGCGGTTGTAGGTGTTGTTCCGCGAGGACAGCAGGCGCAGACGGCGCCAGCCCCGTTCGCGGGCGAAGCTGGCGATCCGGGCCGGATCTGACTTCGCCACCACGACGAGGCCGATCTTGTCCGCCAGGTGAGGAGCGGCACCGTCGAGCGAGTCCAGGATCGAGGTACACGACGGGCATGGCGTCTCGGCCAGCGGCAGCCGGGCCGTCTCGCCCTCGACGGGACCCGGTCTGGTGTCACCTGACCAGCGCGGGAACATGAAGCTGTAGACGACGAGCGTGTCCTGGTCCGGCGCGAGCAGCTGCGAGAACCTCACCTGGCCTCCGCCGGCCGCTTCTTCGAAGACGTAGTCCTCCGGGACTGCCCCGCCCGGCGGGAGCGTACGGCGCTGCGCGGCGACCCGCTCGATCATCCGGCGCAGTTCGATCTCCGCTTCCAGCAGCTGGTTGCGCGCGAGGCGGTACTCGCTTGGCTCGCCGGGAAACCGGATGGCCGGGTCTACGGACACGCGCCCAGTCTAGTGAGCTGGCACGGGCGGGGATCGGTGAGCCACCGTCCGTTCGGATAAAAATCATGTGGACCGAACGGGGCTGGGTGCGTGCGGCGGGCACCGGCGCGGGGCTCAGGGGTGCTGGCCGCTCACCGAGACCACCTCGCCGGTCATGTAGCCGGCGTAGTCGCTGGCCAGGAAGACCATGACGTTGGCCACCTCCCACGGCTCGGCGGCCCGGCCGAACGCCTCGCGGCCGGCCAGTTCGGCCAGCAGGTCCTCGCTGGTCACCTTGGCCAGGAACGGGTGGATGGCCAGGCTGGGGGCCACCGCGTTGACCCGAATGCCGTGCGCGGCGACGTCCCGCGCGGCGCAGCGGGTGAAGGCCATCACCCCGGCCTTGGCCGCCGCGTAGTGCGCCTGGCCCGGCTGCGCGCGCCAGCCGAGCACCGAGGCGTTGCTGACCACCGCGCCGCCGTGCCCCTGGGCGACCATCTGGCGCAGCGCCGCCCTGGTGCAGCGGAACGTCCCGGTCAGCGTGACGTCGAGCACCGCGCGCCACTGCTCGTCGGTCAGGTCGAGCACCGAGGCGGTGCCGCCCAGCCCGGCGTTGTTGATCAGCACGTCGATGCGGCCGAAGTGCCCGGCCGCGCCCTCGATCAGCTCCTGGACCTGCGCCTCGTCGGTGACGTCGCAGGGCAGCGCGGCGACCCGGTCGCCGTGGGCCGCGGTGAGCTCGTCGCGGGCCTGCTCCAGCCGCCTGTGGTGCTGGTCGCTGATCATCACCTGGGCGCCTTCGGCCAGGCAGCGACGGGCCGCGGCGCCCCCGATGCCGGTGCCGGCCGCCGCGGTGATGACGACCACCTTGCCCTCCAGCAGGCCGTGGGCCTTCACGGGCGGTCCTCCCTGGGGCTTTACAGGCTGGTCTGGCCGGCGACTGCCCTCGTGCGTAGGCTAAACCTACCAAGTGCTTGCTTGCTAGGCGGTGCTGGCCAGAGGGGCTCGCGCCCGCGGGAGGATTGCGGTGGAGCTGACGATCCCGGGGGCCGTGGCGGAAGCGGACATCCGGTTCGGCGGCGGCCCGGCGCTGGCCGAGCCGGACGGGCCCCGGCTCAGCTACCGGGAACTGGACGAGCGGGTGACGAGGGTGGCGGCCGCGCTCATCGGCGGCGGCCTGGCGCCCGGGGACCGGGTGGCCGTCTGGGGGCCCAACGACCACTACTGGGTGCTGGCCGCGCTGGGCACGCTGGCTGCGGGCGGGGTCCTGGTCCCGGTCAGCACGCGGTTTACCGGGCCCGAGGCGCTGGACGTGATCGGCCGCAGCGGGGCGCGCGCGCTGTTCGTGGCGGGCGACTTCCTGGGCGTGGACCGGCTCGGGACGCTGCGGGCCGCGGCCGTCTCGGCGGATTTCGGGGCCGACGGTGGCGGCGGGGCGCTGGACCGGCTGGGGCTGGTGGTGCGGATCCCGGGTGACTGGCCCGCGTTCGAGCGGCGGGCGGATTCGGTCACCACGGCCGAGGCGCGGCAGCGGGCGGGGCTGGCTGAGGCCCGCCGGCGGGCGGGGGCGGTGCGGCCGGGGGACGTCAGCGACATCATGTTCACCTCGGGCACCACCGGGCGGAGCAAGGGCGCGATGACCTCGCACGAGCGGACGCTGGCCGTGGCCCGGGCCTGGGCGGACTGCGTGGGCCTCGGCCCGGGTGACCGCTACCTGGCGGTGAACCCGTTCTTCCATACCTTCGGCTTCAAGGCGGGCATCCTGGCCTGCCTGGTCAGCGGGGCCGCCCTGGTCCCGCAGGCGGTCTTCGACGCCGGGCAGGCCATGCGGCTGATCGAGGCCGAGCGGATCACCGTGCTGCCCGGGGCGCCGACCATCTACCAGATGATCCTCGACCACCCCGAACGCGGCCGCCGCGACCTGTCCAGCCTGCGGCTGGCGGTCACCGGCGCGGCCGACGTCCCGGTCGCGCTGGTGGAGCGGATGCGCCGCGAGCTCAGCTTCGAGGTCGTGCTGACCGGATACGGGCTGACCGAGGCCGTGGTGGCGACGATGTGCCGTCCGGGCGATGCCGCGGAGACGGTGGCCTCGACATCGGGGCGTGCGGCGGCCGGTTTCGAGGTGCGGATCGCCGGGCCGGACGGCGGCCCGGCCCCGGCAGGCCAGAGCGGGGAGATCCAGCTCCGCGGGCCGAACCTCATGCTCGGCTACCTGGACGACCCCGGCGCCACCAAGGCCGCCATCGACGCCGACGGCTGGCTGCACACCGGCGACGTCGGCCGCCTGGACACGGCCGGGTACCTGGCCATCACCGGCCGGCTCACGGACATGTACATCTGCGGCGGCTTCAACGTCTACCCCGCCGAGGTGGAGCAGGTGCTCGCCCGGCTCGACGCGGTCGCGGAGTCGGCCGTCATCGGCGTGCCCGACCCGCGGCTCGGCCAGGTCGGCCAGGCCTGCCTGGTCACCCGCCCGGGACAGGTGCTGACCGAGGCGGACGTGCTGGCCTTCTGCCGGGAACGGCTGGCCAACTACAAGGTGCCCCGGCGGGTGGTGTTCCGCGACGCGCTGCCCCGCAACCCGTCGGGCAAGGTCCTCAAGCGGCAGTTGGGAGAGGAGCCCTGATGGCGGACGAGGTCCGTTACGACCAGCGCGGCCGGGTCGCGCTGCTCACCTTGAACCGGCCTGAATACGCTAACGCGCAGAACTCCGCGATGACCTACGCCCTGGACGCCGCCTTCGCCCGGGCCGTGAACGACGACCAGATCGCGGTGCTGGTACTGACCGGAGCGGGCAAGCACTTCTGCGGCGGCCACGACATCGGCACCCCGGGCCGGGACGCCGACGTGTCCTTCGACCGCCAGGCGGTGCTGTGGTGGGACCACGTGGGCAAGGCCGGCGCCGACGCCAGGTACGCCCGCGAGATGGAGGTCTACCTGGGCATGTGCCGGCGCTGGCGGGAGATCCCCAAGCCCGTCATCGCGATGGTGCACGGCGCCTGCATCGCCGGCGGGCTGATGCTGGCCTGGGTGTGCGACCTGATCGTGGCGGCCGAGGACGCGTTCTTCGCCGATCCGGTGGTACGGATGGGGATACCGGGCGTGGAGTACTTCGCGCATCCGTGGGTGCTGGGGCCGCGGCTGGCCAAGGAGGTGCTGTTCACCGGCGGCCGGTTCAGCGCCGAGCGCGCCTACCAGGCCGGCATGGTGAGCCGGGTCGTACCGCGCGCGGAACTGGAGTCCACAACGTTCGCGCTGGCCGGGCAGATCGCCGAGATGCCGCCGTTCGGCCTGGCCCTGGCCAAGCGCGCGGTCAACCAGTGCGAAGACCTGATGGGGATGCGGCCGGGCATGGATGCGGTGTTCGGCCTGCACCACGTGGCGCACGCGCACAACGCCGAGGTGTCCGGGCACCCGCTGGGCGGCCTGGATGCGCACGGCATGAAACCGGGAGCGCAGACCCGGTGACGGACGCGTTCGGAACGGGGCGCACGTGAGCCTCACCGGCGAGCAGCAAGATCTTCGCGACGCGGTGCGCTGACCGGGCTCGCTCACGGGGCGCCGGAATCTTCCACCGCGGCCAGGATCGCCTCGAAGGCCTGCCCGAACGCCGCGGACTGCGCGCTGTCGAGCTGGCTGAACACCAGTTGCCTTACCGCTGCCGCGTGCCCGGGTGCTGCTGACTCGATCGCGGCGCGCCCGGTGGCGGTGAGCACGACGAGCGTGCCCCGGCCGTCGTCGGCGCATCTCCCCCTGATGATGAACCCGCGCCGGGTCATCCGGGACAGGATGTGGGAGAGCCTGCTCTGCTCCCAGTGCATGGCCTGGCCGAGCTGGAACGGGCGCAGCCGGGCCTCCGGGCGCCTCGCTGAGCTGCACGAGCACCTCATATTCCGGCAGCGACAGGCCGGAATCGGCCCGCAGCTGCCGGTTCAGCCGGGCGGTCAGCAGCGTTCCGGCCTGCAGGTAGGCACGCCAGGACCGCTGTTCGGCCGCGGTGAGCCACGGGCCGGTCATGGCTCCATCATACCCGAAATGAATGACGTGTCATGCATGTTAACTGATCCATGACGCGTCATCTAATTACCGCCCCCGACGTTTCCGTCCCGGCCAGGAAGGACGGCGCCGCCGTGCGCAAGCCCGCCAGTACCACGGTCCCGGTGCATCCGCTGCTCGCCGAGCGGTGGAGTCCCCGCGGGTTCGACCGGGCGCACGAGCTCGGCGACCAGGCGCTGACCGCGCTGCTCGAGGCGGCCCGCTGGGCGCCGTCGGCGCAGAACAGCCAGCCCTGGCGGTTCCTGGTCACCCGTCGTGGCGAGCAGGCCCACACCCGGCTGTTCGCCGCGCTGGCTCCCGGCAACCAGGTCTGGGCCGGGGCGGCCAGCGCGCTGATCCTGGCGCCGGCCGGTGGCCCGGTACGTCCTGGCCCTGACTCACATGGCCTTCTGGGGCGAAGCATCCACCGGGCGTCTCCCCTCGGCGCTGCGCGGCGGCCTGGCCCCGCTGGCCGCTCCGCTGCTGCCCGCGCTCATCGGCCGCCGCAGGTTCGTGGCCGGGGGGATGCGGATGCTGGCCCAGCTGCGGGTGAGCTACCGGCGCAGCCCGCTGTCGGTGGAGGGCACGCCGCGCCGGCCCGGCCGACCCCGCGCGGGCGACCGGCTGCCTGATCAGACCGTGACGGCCGGAGGGAACCGGGTCAGGCTGCACGAACTGCTCGCCCGGCCGGGCGTCCACGTGCTGCTGGACCGCGATGCCGCCCGGCCGGAGACCTTGCCGCCCGATCCGCTGATCAGCATCCACCGCCTGACCAGCGTCCCCGGCCGGGGCCTGACCGCCGTCCGCCCGGACGGCTACATCGGGTTCCGCGGCCAGGCCGCCGATGCGGGCCAGCTGGCCGCCTGGCTCCGCCTGGTCAGTCCGGATCGATGGTGACCAAGGCGTTCCCCGCGGCGGTCGGAGTGCTCGGGCTCAGCCGGCCAGCAGCACCCCCAGGAACAGCGCGGCCAGAGCGCTGATCCCGGTGAGCGCGCCATAGACCGCGCGGCCGCGCGGGGTGCGGGCCCGCGCATGCAAGAACGCGGTCAGGCCGGAGACGGCGACCGCCACCAGCTTCACGATGAGCGTGGTCCGGTAGCTGGCACTGTGGCTGATCTGCGCCCGGACAGCCACGATGTTCCAGGTCCCGGTGACGATGAGGACCGCGAAGGCGACCCAGGCCACCTGGTTGAACCGGCGGGCGGCTGCCCCGAGCACGTCGGTGCCGAAGCGGCGCAAGGCCGGGACGAGCGCGGCCAGGACCAGCTGGCCGCCCACCCAGACCGTCGCGGCCAGGACGTGCAGGAACAACCGGACGGTGTCCCAGCTGACAGGAAGCACCCCGTCATCATTCCAGCTCCGCCCGGCCCGGCTAGCCAGGAACCGCGGTCAGCCCTGGTGCGGGCCGGTGCGGCGCAGGCTGTCCGGGGCAAGGTCGGCCAGCGCACGTGAGGCCCGGGCCTCCGGCTCGGCGAAGGCTATCGGGAACCTGGCAGCAGCCCGGCCAGGCCGGCCAGGTAGATCTCCAGCTGGTCATCGCCGAGGGGCCGGCCGCGGGCCGCTCATCGGGCCTTCCTACCACGCCGTTCCCGGGGCTGGCACGATCGGGGGGACCATGGCCTCGATCAGGTGCGGTCCCGGCTCGGCGTAGGCGCGGCGCAGCGCCTGGTCGAGTTCCTCGGCCGTGGTGGCCCGGGTGGCGGGCACGCCCAGGCCGGTGCTGATCGCCGTGAAGTCCGGAGTCGGGCCGGACAGGTCGAGCATCCGCGCCGCACGCGGGCCCGCCTGGCCGGCCGCGGTGCTGGCCAGTTCCATCCGCAGGATGGCGTAGGCGGCGTTGTTGATCAGGACGGTGGTGACGTCGAGCTGCTCGCGGGCCTGGGTCCACAGCGCCTGGATGGTGTACAGCGCGCTGCCGTCGGCCTCCAGGGACAGCACCGGCCGGTCCGGGTCGGCGATGGCGGCGCCCGTGGCCACCGGCATCCCCTGCCCGATCGAGCCTCCGGTCAGGGTCAGCAGGCTGTGCCTGGGCGCGCCAGCCAGGGCCGTAGGCAGCGCGAATCCTGAGGTGATGGCCTCGTCGGCGACGATGGCGCGCTCGGGCAGCGAGGCGGCGATGGTGTTGGCCAGGCTGATGGCCGAGAGCGGTCCCGGCTCCACCGCGGGCGGTGAGGCAGGCGCACGGACCGGCGAGACACCGGAGGCGACCCGGTCGGCCAGCAGGTCCAGGGCGGCCTGGACGTCCTGGCCGGCGTCGGCCAGGACGTCCACCTGGCAGCCGTCCGGCACCAGGTCACCGCGGCGGCCAGGGTAGGCGAAAAACGCGACCGGTGAGCGCGCGCCGACCAGGATGAGGTGCCGCAGCCCGTCCAGCTGAGCCTCGGCCTGCTCGGGCAGATAGGCCAGCCGGTCGACGGTGGGCAGCCCGGCGCCGCGCTCCATCCGGGCTGGAAACGTCTCGGCCAGCAGCCGGGCCCCGGTGGCGGCGGCGATCCGGCCGGCCGCGGTGAGCCCGCGCTCGGTGAGCGCCTGCCCGCCCAGCAGGAGCAGTACCCCGTCGCCGCCGGACAGGATATCTCCGGCCGCGCGGACCTGATCGTCGCTGGCGCCCTCCGGCCGGGCCGCGGGCCGGGCCGGCGCGGGCTTGGCGTCCTCGCCCCACGACACGTCGGCCGGGAGCACCAGCGTGGCGACCTGGCCGCGGCTGGCCGCGGCCACCGCGCGCACCGCGTCCTGGGCCAGGTCACGGGTGGTTCCGCAGGTACGAACCCAGCCGGACACCGTCCGGGCCAGGGCCTCGATGTCGGACTGCAGTGGCGCGTCGTAGCGGACGTGATCGGTGGCGTGGGCCCCGACGATGGTCAGCACCGGGCTGCGGGCCCGGCGCGCGTTATGCAGGTTGGCCAGCCCGTTGGCCAGCCCCGGCCCGAGGTGCAGCAGGGCCGCGGCGGGCCGGCCCGCGATACGCGCGTACCCGTCGGCGGCTCCGGTGGCGACGCCCTCGAACAGGACCAGCAATCCGCGCATGGCCGGCGCCGAGTCCAGCGCGCTGACGAAGTGCATCTCCGACGTTCCCGGGTTCATGAAGCAGACGTCGACGCCCGCACCGACCAGGCTGGCCATCAGGGCCTGTGCACCGTTCACGGGCCGATCGTAAGCCACGACCCCCACACGCGGGGGAAACCCACACGCGGGGGGACACCCACCCGCGGGGGGCACCCCCGCGAAACCCCACCCGCGGGGGACACCCCCGCGGACCCCGGAAACCCGCGGGGGCGTCTGCGGATGGCTTGGCCACGCAGGGGGATCGTTCGGATTCAGGAATTTTCTCGGTGCGGGCGTTGTAGATACCCCTGTGGGTATCTGATGCGAGGAGGCGGATGATGGGGACGGTCGAGCTTACGACCGACAACTTCAACTCGACGATGAGCGGCGGCGGCCTGGTTCTGGTCGACTTCTGGGCGGCCTGGTGCGGTCCGTGCCGGATGTTCGGGCCGGTCTTCGAGAAGGCCTCGCAGCAGCACCCGGACGCGGTGTTC
This sequence comes from uncultured Actinomycetota bacterium, assembly GCA_963808615.1. Lineage (GTDB taxonomy): Bacteria > Actinomycetota > Actinomycetes > Streptosporangiales > Streptosporangiaceae > Palsa-504. The sequence goes on along the minus strand of CAWEGV010000011.1, from coordinate 106,513 downwards.
GGCAAGGTCGATACCGAGGCCCAGCCCGAGCTGGCTGCCGCGTTCAGCATCTCGTCCATCCCGACGCTGATGATCATCCGCGACGGCATCGTGCTTTACGCGCAGCCGGGCGCGCTGCCGGAGGCCGCGCTCGAGCAGCTGATCACCAAGGCCAGCGACCTCGACATGGACGAGGTCCGGGCCAGCATGGCCGCCCCCGCAGAAGCCTGATCGCTAGGACAGTACGCGGCGGCGGAAGTTGCGCAGGCCGATGGCCAGGAACAGGGCGCCGAACCCGGCCACCACCGGGTAGACGACGTACAGGTGCATGTGCGGGGCGTTGGTGAACGCGGCCCGCATGCCCTCGTTCACGTAGATGAGCGGGTTGATCAGCACGAGTGTCTGCAGCCAGTGCCAGCCGTCCACGGCCACCGGCGCGAGCTTGGTCCACGAGTAGTAGGTGCCGCCCAGGAACGTGATCGGCAGGATGATGAAGCCGAACATCAGGCCGATGTTCCGCGGCTCGAAGCTGGTGCCGAGCAGCAGCCCGAGACCGGCCATCGCGACGCAGGCCAGCGGCACGAACGTCACGATGATCCACCAGTGCAGGTTGATGTGGGCCTGCACTCCGGGCGCGTGCACGACCGAGGCGATCGGCAGCACGAAGGCCGCCGACAGGAGGCCCTGAGCCGCGCCGGAGAGCACCTTGGCCATGGCCACCAGCCAGATCGGGCACGGCGCCTGCACCCGGTCCTCGATCTCGCGGGTGTAGCCGAACTCCTGGGCCATGGCCAGGGCGATGGACTGCACGCCCTGGAACATGACCGTTATCCCGACCACGCCTGGCACCAGGATGGTGGCGAAGGCCGACTGCTGCTCCGGGCTGCGGCCGCCGATGCCCTGCCCGATCTTCGGGAACACGTACAGGAACACGAAGCAGAGCAAGAACGGCTGGATGAGAGTGCGCAGCACGAACTCCCAGATGTGCTTGCGCAGCACGACCACGTCGCGCAGCAGCAGGGCGCCTAGCGCGGTCCAGCTGGCGGCGGCCACCGAGCGGGTGGGGCCGCCGCCGATCCGCCGGGCCGCAGGCTGGGCCTGCGAGGTTACCGAGGCGGTCAATCCTCCCTCAGCTCCCTTCCGGTCAGGTTGATGAACACGGTCTCCAGGCTGGGCTCGGCGATGGAGACGTCGACGAGCTCGAAGCCGTTCTGCTCGGCCGACAGCACGATACGCGGCACCAGCCGGTCTCCGGCCTGCATGTGCAGCTCGAGCCTGTCGCCCGCGACCCGGGTCCGGGTGACGCCCTCGACGCCGGCGGCCAGCAGCTCGGCGAGCCGGCCCGGGTCGCCGGGGGTCTTCACCGTGACGATGGTGTCCGCGCCGGTACTCTGCTTGAGCGCGGCGGGCGTGTCCAGGGCCAGGATCCGGCCGTGGTCCATGATCGCGACCCGCTCGCAGAGCCGGTCGGCCTCCTCCATGTAGTGGGTGGTGAGCATAATCGTCTGGCCTTCACCGTGCAGCTCGCCCAGCAGGTCCCACAGCGCCAGCCTGCTCTGCGGGTCCAGGCCCGCCGTCGGCTCGTCGAGGAACAGCACCGAGGGGCGGTGGAAGATGGCCCGGGCCACCATCAGCCGCTGGGCCATGCCGCCGGACAGCGCGTACACCGACGCCTTGGCCCACCGGGACAGCTGGAACTGCTCGAGCAGCTGGTCGGCGGTCTGCCGGGACGCCTTCGCGCCCATCCCGAATAGCCGGCCGTGGAAGTACAGGTTCTCCCACACGGTGAGCTGGCGGTCCAGGGTGTTCTGCTGCGACACGATCCCGCTGAGCTGCTTGGCCAGCGCGGGATGCGCCGCGACGTCCACGCCGGCGATGAAGGCCCGGCCGGAGGTCGGGACCACGCGGGTGGTGAGCATGCCGGCCGTAGTGGTCTTGCCCGCGCCGTTCGGGCCGAGGAGGCCGAAGATCTCCCCGGCCCGGATATCGAGGTTGAGCTTGTCCACCGCGGCGAAGTCGGTGCCCTGGTAGACCTTGGTCAGGTCCTCGGTGTGGATGACCGCGTCCAGGTGGTCTATCCCGGCCGAGGTGGCCGACGCTGCTGCGGTGCTCATAGTGCACCAGCCTAAGTCGCGGCCCTACCGGTGCGCTCCGGTCAGGTCGGCGCGGATCCGCGCGGCGCCGGCGGGGGTGCCCACCTCGTCGGAGAACGGCCCGTAGGGACTGCCGTAGACCGGAGTGCCCGGCTCCTGGCGCCAGCTGTCGGCCAGCGGACCCCCGTCCACGGCGTCGTAGCCGATCGAGTCGAGGAACGCGGTGACCGCCGCCTTGGCCTGGTCGCTGTCGCCCGCGATGGGCAGGGCGGAACGGTCCTCGGCGCCGTGCGGGCGGGCCAGCGAGCCCAGGTGCTTGAAGAAGATGTTGTTGAACACCTTCACCACGTGCGCGTCCGGCAGGTAGCGCTGGAGCAGCCCGCTGCTGGTGAGCGCGCCGGTGTCGAGCTCCGCGATGTGCCCGTCGCGCTGGGGATAGTAGTTGCCGGTGTCCAGGACTGCCTGGCCGGCCAGCGGCTTGACCGGAATGTCTCCGAACGCCTTGACCGGGACGCTGACCACCACCAGGTCGCCCGCCTCACCGGCCTGCTCGGCGGTGGCGGCGCTGGCGAGCGGGCCGAGTTCGGCTACGAGTTCGGCCAGGGTCTCCGGACCGCGCGAGTTGCTCAGCACCACGGTGTGCCCGGCCGCTACGCTCAGCCGGGCCACCGTGCCGCCAATCATCCCGCTGCCGATGATGCCCACAGTTGTCATGACCCCGCCAACCCCGGGCCGGGCCCGATCATTCCGCGGACGTCTGCACGGGGAGCAGTGAGCCCGGCCGGAACCTCTCCGGCCGGGCTCACTGCTGTTCCCCCCTCCCGAGCCGCGGGCTCAGGACCGCGGCACGGTCGCGTGGCCGGCGCGGACGCCCCCGGAGCCCGCGCCGTCCCCGTCGCCGTGCGCCGAGGTCACCAGTCCCTCCGCGAGAACAAACTCACCCAGGGACTCGCCGGCAGCCTCGATCTCACCGGCCGTGGGAATCCGGTCCGCGGGCGCCGCTTCGGCGGTGCGCGGGCGGAGCGTCAGGTAGCTGACCACGACCCCAGCCGCCAGCAGCAGGATCGTAACGATCAGCCCGAGGTGATACCCGTCCACGAACGCATGCACCGGTCCCGCTCCGGCCCGCAGCGCGGCGGCCTCCCGGGTCCGCAGTATCGCGCCGATGAGCGTGATGCCGAGCAGCCCGGCTACCTCCCGTGAGGCGTTGAGCAGCGCGGACGCGATGCCCGCCCGGGCCAGCGGGGTGGCATCCATGACCGTGTTGGTGAGCGGCACGTTCATCAGCCCTGCCCCGGCGCCGAACAGGATGAATCCGGGCAGCAGGTCGGCGTAGCTGGCGCCCAGGCCGAGCCGGGCGAACAGGACCAGGCCGACGACCATGAGCAGCATGCCGAACGCCACCGTGCGGTGCGCCCCGGCCAGCGCCGCGATCCGCGGCGCGATCGCCGCGAAGACCGCGACGGACAGCGCCATCGGCACGAACGCCAGGCCGGCCTTGGTCGGCGAGAAACCGAGGATTCCCTGCAGGTAGAGCGAGGTGAAGAAGTAGATTCCGAGGATGCCGAAGGACCAGATCATCATGGTGGTGATGCCGCCGCTGAACTCACGGCGCCGGAACATCTGCAGCGGGACCATCGGGTGCTCGCTACGCGCCTCGATCGCCAGGAAGGCCGCGGCCACGGCCGCGGCGATCGCGAATGCGCCGAGGATCAGCGGTGAGGTCCAGCCCTTCACGTTGCCTTCGATCAGGGCGTAGGTCAGCGTGAACAAGGCCAACGCCGAGGTAACCAGGCCGGGCAGGTCGAGCTGCCGGCTCACGGAGGAGGCCCGCGATTCGGTCACGTTTACCACGGCGATGGCGAACGTGATGACGCCCACCGGCACGTTGATGAGGAAGATCCAGCCCCAGCGGATGTGCTGGGTGATCAGGCCGCCGAGTACCGGGCCGAGAGCAAGGGCCAGCGCGCCGACCGCGGCCCAGATGCCGATGGCCATGGCGCGCTCCCGCACGTCGGTGAAGGCCGCCACGATGATGGCCAGCGTGGTCGGCATCAGCAGTGCGGCGCCGATCCCCTGTACCGCGCGGCTGGCGATGAGCACGCCGCCGCTGGCGGCCAGCCCAGCGGCTAGCGAGGACAGCGTGAAGATGGCCAGGCCGATCAGGAACACCCGGCGCCGCCCGTACACGTCGGCCAGCCTGCCGCCGACCAGTAGCAGCCCGGCCAGCGTGAGCAGGTAGCTGCTGACCACCCATTCCAGCCCCGCTACCGACAGATGCAGACTGCGCTGGATGGTCGGGATCGCGACGTTGGTCACGTTGTTGTCGAGGTAGGTCATGAAGGCGGCCAGGCTCATGGCCGCCAGCGCCCACCATCTCCTCGACGTGGCGGAGCCTATGGATTCCAGACGCCTAGTGGACCCCCCGGGATCCGTGGTGCTCGCTGACACAGCGATCGTCCTTCCTCTGTGATCTCATATACGCCGTACCTGTATCTCGTTCATATACATCGTACAAGTACGTTGTACATCATGCGTGTACGGCGTATAGTTGTCAAGTGATGGATGCAGACCTTCGCTCTGAGGAGCCGCGCGGCGAGGAGGGCGGCCGCGCCCGGCTCAGCAAGCGCGCCGTGGTGGACCGAGCGCTCAAGCTCGCCGACACCGACGGTCTTGATGCGCTGACCATCCGCAAGCTGGCCCAGGACCTGGGCGTTACCCCGATGGCGCTGTACTGGCATTTCCGCAGCAAGGAAGACCTGCTCGAGGGCATGGCCGAGCAGGTCTGGGGCGAGATCGAGCTGCGTGTCGACCCGTCGGTCCCGTGGTGGGCTCAGCTCCAGGGCGGGCTGGAGTCCCTGCTCCGGGTGCTACGCGCCCATCCGTCGGCCCCCCCGTTGCTGCTCGAGACCGAGAAGCGGAGCGAGGCGGCGCTGGGCGCCACCGAAACCGCCCTGGCGATCCTGCGCGGCGCCGGGTTCGATCCGGTGCACGCCGCCGAGATCGCCCGGAGCACGCTGTGGACCGCGATCACCCTGGTCATGAGCGAGGCCGGCTACCGTCCCGAACTCTCCGACGAGGAGCGCGCGGAATGGAACCGGCGCAGCCAGCTCGAGCTGGCCATGCTGCCCGCAGCCCGCTACCCGCACCTGGTCGAATGCGCCGCGCCGATGGCTAACTGTGACCCGGACTTCCATTACCGGCTGGGCGTCGAGATGTTCATCGCCGGCGTCAGGGCCATGGCCGACAAGCTGAGCTGAGCGGGGCTGCGCGCCGTGGCTGTCCCGGCCCAGGGAACCGGTGGCTTAGCCGTCTTGAGGGGCTTCGGCCGGTGCGGCATCGGTTTCCGTGGCTGCGGCTTCGTGGGCATCGGCTTCCGTGGCTGCGGCTTCGTGGGCATCGGCTTGGGGGGCATCGGCTTGCATGGTCGCCGGCGCCGTCTGCGTGAGCACCACTACCCCGGCGCACATCACGGCGAAGGCGATGGCCGCCGCGGCCAGCACGGCGGCGTCAGAGGTGAAGTGCTCGCCGAACAGCCACACGCTCAGGGCGATGCTGACCATCGGATCGACGATGACCAGGACCGGCTGGGAGACCCGCAGCGGCCCGACGTGAAGCGCCACCTGCTGCAGGATGAGCGCCGCCGCGCTGCCCAGGGCCAGGGCATAGACGGGCCAGCGCGTGAACATCCCGGCCACGCCGAACTGGGCCAGCGTGTCCGTGGTGGCCTTGATGAACGTAGCTACCAGGGCCCACATGACCGCGCAGGCCGCGGCGTACAGGGCAGCGCGCCGGGCCGGGGATCCCCATCGCGCCAGGACGGCCAGGACCGCGGCTACGGCGCAGCAGGCCAGTCCGGCTGTGATCCAGTGATGACTGATCGGGTTGGGCTGGCCGCCCCTGGGCTCGCTCATGACGATGAACACGGTCAGGCTCACGCAGGCCAAGGCGGCGGCGCCCCACGTGATCGGCCGGATAGCCTGGTGGATCCACAACCGGCGCAGCACGAGCATGAAGACGAGCTCGGTGGCCAGCACCGGCTGCACGACAGAGATCAGACCTTCGTGCAGAGCAAGAGCCTGGAACACGAACGCCCCGATCAAGGCCACCCAGCCGAACAGCCACAGCGGATTGCGGAACAGGTAGACCACCAGCCGCCAGCCCGAGGACCGGCGCGGGCTGGCTGTGCTGGCGACGTGCTGAGTGGCCTCATTGACCGCGTTGCAGAACGCGGCGAGCAGGGCGAAGACGATGTCCACAGACCTCGCACCCCTTCATGTCGCGCAGCTTGACAGCACGCTATCGCCCCGCACCGGGTTTTGCGGCAGGCCTCATGCCACGCTCAGTCCGGGCGGGCACCGGATCTTCACGCTTTCCAGCAGCCCCTCCAGGGAGCTGACCGGGTAGCGGTATTCGGCGGCGGCCGGGAGCCCGCACCGGATCGTGCGGTGCTGGTCGGAGAACTCGGGGCAGTCCATGAACATCACGCTGAGATCCATGGCTAGCCCCGGTTCCGCCCGCACACCCGCACCAGCCATCCGCACGCCGAGGCCCACACCGTGAACAGCGTGACGGCCAGCGGCACATCAAGCCAGAACCAGCCCATGTCGTCCCCTCCTCACAGCCGGCATGGAAGCTGCCATCCACAGCGTGTCAGAGGGTCTCTCAGCTGCGATTGAGGCGCGATTGAGTCAGGGCGCGGGCAGGGCGGACTGGCCGACGACAAGGGCCGGCGACAAGGAGCGTCAGGCGGGATCCGATTCGTCGGAGGGTGCCTTGGTCAGGTCCACCTCGAACTCCACCCCGACCTCGTCGCGCAGCTTGAGCGCGCCGAAGAAGCCGACATAGGGCTTGATCCCGTAGGCGGACTGCACCACGGTCCCGGTTCCCCGGTACCGGCCGGGCCCGGGTTCGGAGACCTGCAGCCGGGCCGGCTGGGTCTTCCCGTTGATGGTGAGCGTGCCCTCGACCGCGCCGCCGCTGGCGCCGGTGCGGATGATCCGTGAGGAGGTGAAGCTGGCCTGGCCGTCACCCAGGATGCCGCTCATGGTCTTCTTGATCTCGCCGCGGTCCCGGTCGGTCAGCGGCTTGGCGCCGCCGGTCCCCTCGCGGACCGCCAGCGAACCGAGATCGAGTTCGGCGGTGACCGTGGCGGCGCCGATGCCGCCGGCCTCCTCGTCTGGCATCTCGACCCGGGCCGACCAGTGGGTGATCTCGATGGTCAGGTCATGACCGGCCTTGGCCGCGAGCCCGGCCCGGCCGGTCCTGAGGATGACGCGTCCGTTGTCCGGCCCGAGCCGGAACTTACCCGTGATTGCAGCCACGGGCCCCACGGTAGGCGCTCGGGCAGGCTATGGTCCACTGGCCGGGGTGAGGTACAGCCCTGTGAACCGCGGGATCAAGGGAGCGGAAACTCGCCGAACAGCTCACGGATGCGCCGCAGGTCGCGCAGCCGCGGCTCGGTGGTGCCGCCTACCCAGCGGCTGACCGTCTTGACCGAGACGCCGAGCTGGCGTGCGGCCACCTCCATGGTCATGCCCTCCCGGCGCAGCGCGGCCGCCATCCAGTCCGCGAACGCCGTCTCGGACCCGTCGTGCGGGCCTGGCCCGTCGTAGCTTCCGGCCGGCTCCTCCTGGGCCCTGAGCAGCGAGGTCAGGGCGTCCAGGCCGGCGGGCGTCCCGATCTGGCCGCCGGAGCGCAGCACGTCGACCTCGACGTGATCGGGGAAGATCCGGAACGAGACGCTGATCGCGCCGGTCGGCCCGGCCGCCTCGAGCAGGGCCTGGGCGACGGTCTCACCGACTTCGCGGTTGTCTTCCTCAGACAGCGGCGACTGGGCCAGGCAGCGGCGGACGAAATCGCGGATGTCCGGGATGGACGACGGCCGCGCGGGAAACGTCTGCGACAGCACCACGACGGGCACCACCTCGACGTTGTCGCTGACCAGGTCGGCCCGCTTGTCCATCGCCACCCTCCGGTCTCGGGCCACGGAGAATCACCGGTGCGCCATCACCGGAGTATGCAATGAGAGTACGTCCAAAAGCGCTCCGTAGACGAGCCGGGCCGGTCAGACAGTTGTGTCCGCACACGGACTGTTCTGTCTTGTGATCCGAGCGGGGCCGGTCTAGGCTGGGGGAACCGGTGACGGCGCAGTCGCCGCGAGCCGGCGCGTGTGAGCATGTGATGAGCGGTCAGTCGGCCGGCGTCTCTCGCCGGCGAGCTACTGGGCCATGCCGGGCAGAGGCTCGCGTGACCCGGGGATGCCGCACAGCCCCATCGTCGCGCTACCGAAGGGGTGCGCAATGAGCCATGCCGAAGAACCAGTCGTACACATTCTCTGGATGAACGGAGGCCTCGGCTGCGACGGGGACTCGGTGGCGCTGACTGCCGCGACCCAGCCGAGCATCGAGGAGATCGCGCTCGGCGCCCTCCCGGGCCTGCCCAAGGTGGCGGTCCACTGGCCGCTGATCGACTTCGAGTGCGGCCCCGAGCAGGGTGCTGACACCTTCATCGAGTGGTGGCACAAGGCCGACCGCGGTGAACTTGAGCCATTCGTCCTGGTCGTCGAGGGATCTATCCCGAACGAGGCGATCAAGTCCGAGGGTTACTGGTGCGGCTTCGGCAACAACCCCGAGACGGGCCAGCCGATGACCACCAACGAATGGCTGGACCGGCTGGCGCCCAAGGCGACGGCCATCCTGGCCGTGGGCACCTGCGCCACCTACGGCGGCATCCACGCGATGGCAGGCAACCCGACCGGCGCCATGGGCGTGCCGGACTACCTGGGCTGGGACTGGAAGTCCAAGGCCGGGCTGCCGATCGTGTGCGTGCCCGGATGCCCCATTCACCCGGACAACCTGTCCGAGACCATCCTGTACCTGCTCTACCAGGTGGCCGGGCAGGCGCCGATGATCCCGCTGGACGAGGCGCTGCGGCCTAAGTGGCTGTTCGAGGCCACCGTCCACCAGGGCTGTGACCGGGCCGGATATTACGAGGAGGGCGACTTCGCAAGCGAGTACGGCTCGCCCAAGTGCCTGGTCAAGCTGGGCTGCTGGGGCCCGGTGGTCAAGTGCAACGTGCCCAAGCGGGGCTGGATCAACGGTGTGGGCGGCTGCCCGAACGTCGGCGGCATCTGCATCGCCTGCACCATGCCCGGATTCCCGGACAAGTTCATGCCGTTCATGGACGAGCCGCCCGGGTCGCGGGTCTCGACGGCCGCCAGCGGCATGTACGGCACGGTCATACGCAGCCTGCGCAGCTTCACCGCCAAGACGGCGGACAAGGAACCGAAGTGGCGCGTGAAGGGCTCCGAACTCCGCACCGGCTACCAGAAGACGTGGTGACGAGATGACAACGACCGAACCGAGGACGACCGACCCCGCCTCCGCCGAGACCGACCTGGTCGAGATGACCTGGGATCCCATCACGCGGATCGTGGGCAGCCTCGGTATCTACACCAAGATCGACTTCAAGGCTAAGCGGGTCGCGGAGTGCCACAGCACTTCATCGATCTTCCGCGGCTACAGCATCTTCATGAAGGGCAAGGACCCGCGCGACGCGCACTTCATCACCAGCCGGATCTGCGGGATCTGCGGTGACAACCACGCGACCTGCTCGGTCTACAACCAGAACATGGCCTACGGGGTCCGGCCGCCGCACCTGGGCGAGTGGATCATCAACCTCGGCGAGGCCGCGGAATACATGTTCGACCACAACATCTTCCAGGAGAACCTGGTCGGGGTGGACTTCTGCGAGAAGATGGTGGCCGAGACCAACCCCGGCGTGCTGGAGCGGGCCAACGCCACCGAGGCGCCGCACGCGGCCGAGCACGGCTACCGCACCATCGGCGACATCATGCGCTCGCTCAACCCGCTGGAGGGCGAGTTCTACCGCGAGGCGCTGGCGGTCAGCCGGTCCACCAGGGAGATGTTCTGCCTGATGGAGGGGCGCCACGTGCACCCGTCCACACTGTACCCGGGCGGGGTCGGCACGGTCGCCACAGTGCAGCTGTTCACCGACTACCTGACCCGGCTCATGCGTTACGTGGAGTTCATGAAGCGGGTCGTGCCGATGCACGACGACCTGTTCGACTTCTTCTACGAGGCCCTGCCCGGGTACGAGGAGGTCGGCAGGCGGCGGGTGCTGCTGGGCTGCTGGGGCAGCCTCAACAACCCGGAGTACTGCGACTTCAGCTACCAGAACATGGCCGACTGGGGCCGGAAGATGTTCGTCTCCCCCGGCGTGGTGGTGGACGGGCAGCTGGTCACCAACAGCCTGGTCGACATCAACCTGGGCATCAGGATCCTGCTCGGTCACTCGTACTACGAGGACTGGGAAGACCAGGAGATGTTCGTCACCAGCGACCCGCTCGGCAACCCGGTGGACCGGCGGCATCCGTGGAACCAGCACACGATCCCCAAGCCGGCCAAGCGTGACTTCGACGGCGCCTACAGCTGGACCATGTCGCCGCGCTGGTTCGACGGCCAGGACCACCTGCCACTGGACACCGGCGGCGGCCCGATCGCGCGGCTGTGGGCCACGGCGCTGGGCGGCCTGATCGACTTCGGTTACGTGCAGTCCACCGGGCACAGCGTGAAGATCAACCTGCCCAAGACCGTGTCCCGGCCGGAAACCACCTTCGAGTGGAAGATCCCCGTGGACAAGGCCGGCCAGCCACTGTCCAACGCCATCGAGCGGGACCGGGCCAGGACCTACTTCCAGGCCTACGCCGCCGCGTGCGCGGTGTACTTCGTCGAGCAGGCCCTGGCCGAGATCCGGGCCGGGCGGACCAAGACCTGGGAGTCGTTCACCGTGCCGCAGGACGCGTACAGCTGCGGCTTCACCGAGGCGGTCCGCGGCGTGCTGTCGCACCACATGGTGATCAGGGACGGGAAGATCGCGAACTACCACCCGTACCCGCCCACGCCGTGGAACGGCAGCGTCCGCGACGTCTACGGGACGCCCGGGCCGTACGAGGACGCGGTCCAGAACACGCCGATCTTCGAGGAGAACCCGCCGGAGAACTTCAAGGGCATCGACATCATGCGCGCCGTGCGCAGCTTCGACCCCTGCCTGCCCTGCGGCGTGCACATGTACCTGGGCGGCGGCCGGGTGCTGAGGACCGCGCACTCACCGACGGGGGTGACGCTGGCGATCTGACCCCGGTTCACTGGCACCAGCGTAACGCCGACGACAGGGAGGGCTGATGGCCGCAGGCGACGACGCGCAGCAAGCCGGCGAGCGGATCGAGGCGCTGCTCGCCGAGCTGACCGCGCACGCCGGGCCGCAGGTCGCGGCCACCGCGGAAGAGCTGGTGAGCTGCCTGGTCGAGCTGTACGGCGCCGGGCTGGCCAAGATCGTCCAGATCATCGGCGAGGACGCCGAGGGCGGTAAGCGGCTGATGGACGCGCTGGTCGCCGACCCGCTGGTGGAGAGCCTGCTGCTGCTGCATGACCTGCACCCGCTCGACGTCGGCGCCCGGGTCCGGCAGGCGATCGAAGAGGTGACGCCGCGGCTCGGCTCACACGCGGGCCAGGTGGAGTTCGTCGGCGTCGACGACCGGGGCGTGATCCTGCTGCGCCTGCAGCAGAGCGGCCACGGCTGCCAGTCGTCCTCGGCTGGCGTCCAGGCGGCCATCGAGCAGTCGGTCGCCGCGGCGGCGCCGGAGGCGGCCGGCGTCGAGATCGACGTCGTCACCGTGCCCGCGGAACTGCCGCTGCTGCAGATCAGCCGGGGCCCCACGGCGATCCGGGGGGCACGGTGACGTCCTCAAGGGGGCCAGCGCCGACCGGCCTGCGGCGCTTCGTCAAGCGGCCCGCGGGTGCCGCGGCCCCTGCCGCGGCGGGCGTTCCCGCGGCCCTGAGCGTCCGCGCGGACCGCGACGCCGACGCGGTCCGCGCGGACGCCGAGCGGTGCGAGATGTGCCGGCAGGTGCTCGAGGACCGGCACGGGCACCTGGTCGACACCGAGAAGCGCTCGCTGACCTGCGCCTGCCGCGCGTGCTATCTGCTGTTCACCCATGAAGGAGCGGCCGGCGGGCGGTACCGGGCGGTGCCCGAACGGGTCTATTACGACCCGGGCCGGCCGCTGACCGAGACAGACTGGAACGAGCTGCAGATCCCGGTCGCGATGGCCTTCTTCTTCTACAACTCGGCGCTGGGCCGTGTGGTCGCGGGTTACCCGAGCCCCGGCGGCGCGACCGAGTGCGAGCTCGACCTGGCGGCGTGGGATCGGCTTGCGGCCGGGTACCCGCTGCTGGCGGCGCTGGCCCCCGACGTCGAGGCGATCCTGGTGACCCACCAAGCCGGCCAGGGGGGGATGTCCCCCCCGTCCCCCCTGGCCTCCCTAGTCCCCCGCGAACCTCGTCGGGCCACTACGAGGTGTTCCTGATCCCGATCGACGAGTGCTACTCGCTGGTCGGCGAGCTGCGGCTGCGCTGGCAGGGATTCGACGGCGGTGCCGAAGCACACGCCGCGCTCGCGACGTTCCTGGACAGCCTGCGGCGGCGCGCGCTGGTCCTGGAAGGCAGCTGAGATGGCCGACCTGATCTTCGGCTGCACGGGCGCGACCGCGGAGCGGTACGCCGCCACCCCCACGGTGACGTTCGCGCTGGCGATCACCGAGCGGTCCGGTGTGCGGGTGCACGCGATCGCGCTGCGCTGCCAGATCCGCATCGAGCCGCACCGGCGCCGGTACTCGGCGGCTGAGGCGCAACGGCTGCACGACCTGTTCGGGGATCCCTCGCGGTGGGCCGAGACGGTCAAGCCGATCCAGCTCGCGACGGTCACCACCATGGTTCCCACGTTCACCGCGGTGACCGAGACCGACCTGCCGGTGCCGTGCACCTACGACCTGGAGGTGGCATCGGCCCGCTACCTGCAGGGCCTGGACGACGGCACGATCCCGCTGCTCCTGCTGTTCAGCGGCACCGTGTTCCTGGCTACCGACGAGGGCTTCTCGGTCGAGCTGGTGCCGTGGAGCGCCGAAGCCTCCTACCGGATGCCGGTGAGCGTCTGGCACGACCTGGTGGACATGCACTTCCCCGGCCGCGCCTGGCTGCCCTGCGGCCGCGAGACCCTGGACGCGCTGTCGGCGTTCAAGGCCCAGCGCGCGCTGCCGACCTGGGACGCCACCCTGACCGCCTTGATGGCGGAGGCCACGCCGGCCGACGCACACGAGCCAGCGCGGGACACCAGCGATCCCGAGGACCCGGCGGGGGCGAAGCAGCCGTGAACCTCGACGCGGTCCGCCGCATCGCCGACGCGGTCCTGTACGAGGGCTACATCTTGTACCCGTACCGCGCCTCGGCCAAGAAGAATCGCAGCCGCTGGCAGTTCGGCGTGATCATGGCGCCCGGGTACGCCGCCGTCGATCCTTCCGAGCGTAGCTTCATGCAGACCGAGTGCGTGCTGGAGCACGCCGGCCAGCCCGCCGTCGAGGTGATCTTGCGATTCCTGCAGGTCCAGCGGCGCAGCACCGACGGAACCGCGCCCGGTGCCGCCATCCCGGCCTGGGACGAGGCGACCGAACGCGAGGTCCGGTTCACCGTCGGCCGTGACCAGCTGCTGGGCCAGGGCGGCATCAGGGAATTCGCCATCCCCGGCGGCGAAGAACGCGAGCCGCTCGCCGGGGAAAAGACCGGCCAGGCGGGCTTCGCGGTCAGGCGGCGGGAACCTCTGGCCGGCGTCATATCGGTGACCGCCACCCCGGTACCCGGCCCGTGGCAGGCGATCCTGCTCCAGGTCCGGGGGGAGAACCGGACCGCGGCCGATCCCGTGCCCAGGCTCCGGGACGAGGCGCTGCCCACCGCGCTGGTCGCCGCGCACGTGATCATGACCGTCTCCGGCGGCGCGTTCATCTCGATGACCGACCCGCCGGAGTGGGCCAAGCCGGCCGTCACCGGGTGCGACAACGTGGGCTGCTGGCCCGTGCTGGCCGAGCCCGACGGCGGCCGCCAGGCCATGCTGTCCTCGCCGATCATCCTGTACGACCACCCCGAGCTGGCGCCGGAGAGCCCTGGCGAGCTCTACGACGGCACCGAGATCGACGAGATCCTCACGCTGCGCACGCTCGCGCTGTCCGATGACGAGAAGCTCGAGGCCCGGGCCACCGACCCGCGGGCGGCCGCGCTGATCGACCGCGTCGAGTCACTGGACGCGCAGGCCATGCAGGGGCTGCACGGCACCATCCGCTCGGGCGCCTCCGGCGCTCCATACTCGGGCGCCTCCGCCGCTCTGTACTCGGGCGCCTCCGCCGCTCTGTACTCGGGCGCCTCCGGCGCTCTGTACCCTGGCGCCTCCGGCGCTCTGTACCCTGGCGCCTCCGGCGCTCTGTACCCTGGCGCCTCCGGCGCTCTGTACCCTGGCGCCTCCGGCGCTCTGTACCCTGGCGCCTCCGGCGCGGGCCCGGCTGTTCCTTGGTGGGATCCGGACGCCGACGCGGCGGTGCACCCGGACACCGACTCGGTGGTCATCGGCGGCCTGCGGATCGCCCGCGGCAGCCGGGTGAGACTGCGGCCGGGCAGGCGGCGCAGCGACGCCCAGGACATGTTCCTGGCCGGACGGATCGCCGAGGTCCAGGCGGTGCTGCTAGACGTGGAGGACCATCCGTACCTGGCCGTGTCGCTGGCCGACGACCCCGACGAGGACATCCGGATCTCGCACGGCAGGTTCCTGTACTTCATGCCCGACGAGGTGGAGCCGTGCGAGGTGACCCCGTGACCGGGCGGACGCTGGTGGCGGGCGTGGGCAACGTGTTCCTGCGCGACGACGCGTTCGGCGTCGAGGTGGTCCGGCTGCTGGATGGCCAGCCATGGCCGCCGGGCGTCCAGGTCCGCGACTACGGCATCCGCGGCGTGCACCTGGTCTACGAGCTGCTCGACGGCTGCGACCTGTTCGTCTTGATAGATGCGGCGGCGCGCGGCGAAGAACCGGGGACGGTCAGCGTCTTGGAGGTGGACCTGCCCGACCCCGAGTCGTTGCCTCACCCGGTCATGGACGCGCATGACCTGACCCCCGACGCCATCTTCGCGCTGCTCGCCTCGCTGGGCGGCCGCCCCGGGCGGTGCCTGGTGGTGGCGTGCGAGCCGGACGACGTCAGCGCGGGGATGGGCCTGTCCGAGCCAGTGCAAAAGGCCCTGCCGCACGCGGTGCGGGTGGTGCGGGACATCGTGGCCCAGGAAGGGAGGTGATCGGGATGCTGAGCAGGCTGATCAAGGCGGCTCTCGTCGCCGCGGTGCTGGCGCTGGTGATCGATTCGCTGCCTGACATCAAGCGGTACCTCGAAATACGCGAGATGTAGACCCGCGCGCTCGGGAAGGATGTGATGGGCGTGGAAGCAGTACTCGGTTTCGCCGTCGGCTACTGGATCGGCACCCGCCAGGGGCGGAAGGGCTTGCAGGAGGCGCTGGACTCGGCCCAGGCGATCTGGGCCTCACCGGAGACCAAGCGGCTGCTGGGCGAGACGCTGAGCGTGCTCGAGGGCGCGGCCGGGCCGGCCATGGAGCGCCTGGGCGGCAGGTCCAGCCGTAACCGGGTCGCGCTTCTGGGCAGCGTGGTCGACGAGCTCATCGAGCGGCGCTCCCGCCGCGCGGCGGCATGAGCCACCGCGGATCGGGCTCCGGGGCACGCCATGCATGAATTCGGCTTGTGCGAAGGCGTGCTGGACGCGGTGCGCCAGCGTGCTGGCGGCCGGCAGGTGGCCGGGATCCGGGTGCGGTTCGGGGTCAGGCATGCCGTCGACTCCGAATCTCTGGCGCAGGCCTTCAGTATGGTGGCCGAGGGCACGGAGGCGGCCGGCGCCACCGTTGAGCTCGTCACGGTGCCGGCCACGATCACGTGCGCGGACTGCGGATTCAGCGGCGAGACCAGCGACCTGCTGGCCACCTGCCCGCGCTGCGCCGGGGCCGACGTCCAGATCAGCGGCGGCGACGAGATGACCCTGGAATCGATCAGGTACGTGCCCGCGCCGACCCCATGATGCGCCCGGGCTGACCCGGCCGCAGGCCCCGCTGGGGGGGTGAGCGGGGCCTGCGGGGTCACCGGGGATGGGCGCCCGTCGCGTGTGCTCCTCGGGGAAGAACCCGCGCCCCCATGGCGTCACGATCCGAGTTAAGCGTATACCGTGAACAATCCGGCCAGGTACTGCCGGTCAGCCTACGGCGGGCGTGACGACGAACTGGCGCAGGTACAGGTCGCGGAAGGTCACCGGGCCGCGCGGGCCGGGCACCGGGTCGAGGTTGATCCCGGTTTCCGGCACCGACAGCAGCTTGAACCCGTCGAGCAGGCGGGTGGTCGCGTTCCAGAATGCTCCGGTGCCGGCGTAGGCGGCCAGGAACTCCGCCGCGGCGGCCTGGTCCTGGGTGACGATCGCCGCGGCCAGCCCCGACGTCTGCTCATTGGCGATCGCCGCGGCCGCGCGCGGGCCGTCGGCGGGCGCGATCGTCACGGTCGCCTCGTGCCCGGCATCCAGCGCCCACTCGTGGCCGAGCGGATGAGCGTGCGGCGGCAGCGACGCCGCCAGGCCAAGGCGGCTGAGCAACCGGGTGATGCCCGGGCGCAGTTCATCCCACCGGGCCGGGTGCACCAGCAGCAGGTTGAGCCGGTTGCACACGCCGAGCCGGTCCAGGCCGGCCTCGATCAGCCGCTCGGCCATCCCCGCGTCGGCGGCCTGGTCGACGAACAGGACCGCGCCGCCGTCGGCGTGGGCCAGGGTCCGCACCCCGTGCCGCGCCGCCTCCGCGGCCAGGGCCCGGGTGCTGTCCCCGCTGCCGCGCAGGATCACCAGCGGGATCAGGCCCGGCTGGCTGACCAGCGCCCGCGCGGAGGACTGCCCGGGCCGCCGGACCAGCTGGATCAGGGCGGGATCGAGCCCGGCCGCGCCGAGGGCGGGCGCGATGACCTGGTCGGCCAGCGCGATGGCCGACCGGATGGCCGCCGACCCGGTCCGCAGCACGCCCGCGTTGCGCGACTTGACGAACTGCGAGGCGATGTCGACCACGACATTCGGCCGGGCCTCGAAGTTGGCCCCGATCACGCCGACCGGCCTGCGCCGCTCGGCCAGCAGCAGCCCGCCGGGCAGCTCCCTGATCGTCCGCTGATCGGGCTCGGCCGGGACATCGGCCAATGCGCGGAGCTGCCCGGCGATGGCCTCCAGCCGGGCCTGGTCCAGGCGCAGCCGGTCGAGCAGCGCGCCGGTGATGCCACCCTCCTGCGCCGCCGCCATGTCCGCCTCGTTGGCCGCGAGCACCGGCCCGGAATGACGGCCGAGCTGGTCGGCGATCCCCCGCAGCGCGTCGTCCAGACGGTCGCCGGGCACGCCGGTCAGGCCGGCGGCCGCGCCGCGGGCGGCCCGCGCGGCCTCTTCCACCGCCTTGAGCGCATCGGCTTCGGCGGTGACGGTGCCCTCAGCAGTCATTGAGCGCCCCCTGCCTCGGCGGTTCGTGCGGTCGGCTCCAGGGTACGCAGGGGCGGGGCGTCGAGCCCGCAGTTGAATTCTTGCGGGGTGGTCTGCGCGCACCTGGCCGGGGCGGGATTGCGGATGGTGAGCGCGGCCAGCACGCCGCCTGCGGCGCAGAACGCCGCCGCGACCATCGCCGCGGTCTTGAAGTCGCCGGCGAGCACGGCGGGGTGCAGGTAGCTTTCCCCGGTGATGCCGGCCAGCGCGGGCAGCACCGCCACCGCGATCAGGCTGCCCGCCCGGGCCACGTCGTTGTTGACCGCCGAGGCGATGCCCGCGTGGTCCGCCGGGGCGGCGGCCAGCGCGGTAGCGGTCAGCGGCGCGACCATGATCGCTATCCCGAACCCGAACACCAGCACGGCGGGCAGTACCGCGGTCAGGTAGTCACCGGAGCTGCCGATCCTGGTGAACAACAGGAACGACGCGGCGATCACCAGCGGCCCGACGGACATCTGCAGTCGCGGTCCGATCCTGGCCGCCAGCGCGCCCGAGCGCGACGACAGGAACAGCATGATGAAGGTCACCGGCAGCAGCGACACGCCCGCTTCGACCGGGCTGTAGCCGTGGACCACCTGCAGCACGACGGGCACGAGGAACAGCAGCCCGCCCAGCGCCGCGTACACGATGAAGGTCACGGCGTTGGCCGCGGTGAACTGCCGCGACTTGAAGATCCCGAGCGGCAGCATGGGCTGCGGCTCCTTCGACTCGACCAGGATGAACAGGCCGAGCAGCGCCGCCCCCGCGCCCAGCGGGACCAGGACCTGCACCGACCCCCATCCGTAGGAGGAGGCCGCGATCAGCCCGTAGGTGATCCCGGCCAGCGCGCCGCTGATGCACGCCGCGCCCCGGATGTCCAGCCGCGGCACCGGGCCCGGCGCCTTGGTCTCGGGCACGTGCCGGGCGTTGATGGCCAGGACCACCACCGCTACCGGGAGGTTGATGAAGAACACCAGCCGCCAGGACACCGCGCTGATCAGCCATCCGCCCAGGAACGGGCCGATCGCCGTCGCCACGCCGCCCAGACCGGACCACGCGCCGATCGCCGCCGAACGGTCCTGTTCGGCGAAGGACGCCTGCAAGATGGACAGGCTGCCCGGGGTCAGCAGCGCCCCGCCCACGCCCTGCAGGGCCCGGGCCGCGATCAGCACCCCGACGCTCGGGGCCAGCCCGCACAGCAGTGAGGCGAGCGCGAACCACACGATGCCGACACCGAACATCTTCCGCCGCCCGTAGCTGTCGCCGAGCGTCCCGCCGAGCAGCAGCAGCCCGGCCAGGGTCAGCGTGTAGGCGTCCACCACCCACTGCAAGCTGGCCACGCTGGCGTGGAAGTCCCGCCCCATGGCGGGCAGCGCGATGCCCACCACGGTCGCGTCCAGGGCGGCCATGCCCGAGCCGAGCACGGTGGCGGCCACCACCCACCGGCCCTGCGCGCTCTTCAGCCGCAGGCCCGCTGTACCGGCCGCGGCCGCGGAGGCGGTATCGGTCATAGGCCCTTCCCCGGACAACACGAGATGGTGCCGGCGGGCACGCACCACGGCCCGTTCGGGATCATTAGAAACAGTATTAGTCCGAACGGACGGTGGTGGCAGCATCCTCGACCACCACCGGGCTCTCCTGGGGCGGCGCCGCGGGGACGGCACGGGCCGAGCCGGGACGGGTAGCCAGCACCGAGCCGCCCAGGATCAAGATGAACGCCCCGGCGATGGCCGGGGTCAGCCGCTCGCCCAGGACGATGACGCCGAGCGCCACCGCGACCGCCGGGTTGACGTAGGTGATGACGGTGGCGCGGGCCGGGCCGACCTCGGCGATCAGCCGGAAGAAGACCAGGAACCCGGCCGCGGTGCAGATCACCCCGAGCCCGGCCAGGGCCAGCAGGACCTGGACCGACGGCACCGCGTGCGGCCAGGTGAGCGCGGCGAACGGCGCGTAGATGAGGGCGGCCGCACCCAGGCACACCGTGTTGACCGCGACCGGCGGCAGGGCGGACAGCTTGCGGTTGGCGATCAGCGGGCCGATGGAGTAGCCGAGGGCGGTCAGCAGCACCATGATGACCGGCAGCGTGCCGCCATGACCGGCACCCGGCCCGGCCAGCAGGGCGACGCCGCTCAGCCCGATGGCCAGCCCGGCCCAGCGGACCAGGGTCAGCCGGTCGCCGCTGCGGGTCAGCCAGGCCAGCAGCGCGCTGAAGATCGGCACCGCGGCCACCAGCAGTCCGGCGGTGGAACTGGGCAGGTGCCGTTCGGCGGTGGACAACAGCGCGAACGGCCCGACGATTTCCACCAGCGTGAACGCGGCCAGCCAGGGGACATACCCCTTCAGCGCCCTGAGGTGGCCGCCCCGGATGGCCGCGGGCAACAGCAGGAGCGAGCCGATCGCGACCCGGGTGCACACCAGCACCGGCACCGAGACGCCCTCGTCCGCCACCTTGATGAGCAGATAGGGGATGCCCCAGATCACGCCCATGGCGGCGAACAGCAGCCAGCCGCGCCTGCTCACAGTGCTTCTTCCAGAGGTTCGCGCCATCCAGAGAGCCCGTACCGGGCCACCGGCCGCTCGCACGGGCTCAAAAAGCCCGTGCTCGCTAGCCGGTACCGAATGGCACTCACCTGTGCTCCTTCGCGCTCCGCCCGTGCGTGACCGGGATCCGGCCCCGTGCAGATGTCAGCCTAGTTGAGCTCCCGGATGTTCCCCGGGCTGGCGCGGGCGTCGCGGGGCCGCCGGGCCGGCCGGGGTGACGTGGTCCCGTCCGGCGGTTAGGCTGCGAGCGTGAGTCAGGTATCCGCCCAGGCCGTGCCCGCGTCGGGTGCGACCGCGAACCGGGCGGGCGCGTTCGCCGGGTTCGGCACGCGGTGGGCGCTGCTCATCTCGGTGGCGGGCGGGGCGGCGGTGTTCGCCTCCTTCCCGCCGCTGGACGCCTGGCCGCTGGCGGCGCTGGGGCCGGCGCTGCTGGTCGTAGCGCTGACCGGGCGAAGCCTGCGGGCCTCGTTCGGCTGCGGGCTGGCCTTCGGCCTGGCGCTGTTCATGCCGCTGCTGACCTGGCTGCTCAACGTGGCCTGGTACGCGTGGTTCGCGCTGGCCGTGGCCGAGGCGGTCATCTTCGCCATCCTCGCCGTCGGCCAGCGGCTGTTGCTGCGGCTGCCCTTCTGGCCGGTCGCGGTGGCGGCCTGGTGGGTGGCCGCTGAGGCGCTGCGAGACCGGTGGCCTTTCGCGTTCCCCTGGGGCCGGCTGGCGATGAGCCAGCCGGCCGCGCCCGACGTCCGCTGGGTCGCGGTCGGCGGCGCGCCGCTGCTGACCTTCCTGGTTGCCCTGACCGGCGCCATGATCGCCCGGGCCGTCCTGGCTGGGCTGGCTGCGGGTTCCTGGCGGTTCTGGGATAACCGGGCGTGGCTGGGCGCGGCGGCGGCCGCGGTGGTGACGGCCGGGCTGGTGCTCGCGGGCGGCTTCCTCCCGGTCGACCCGACCGGCGGCGCGCCCACGGCCGAGGTGGCCGCGATCCAGGGCAACGTGCCGCGGGCCAGGAACCTGCCGCAGCAGGTGAACGACAACGACGTCACCCAGAACCAGGTCCAGGCCACGCTGAAGCTGGCCGCGGAGGTCAGAGCCGGGCGTGCGCCCGCCTTCGACATGCTGATCTGGCCCGAAGACGCGGTCGGTCTCGACCCGTACCAGAACCCCGCCGTCTACGCCGAGGTCGCCGGGACGGTGGACGCCGCCGGCCGGCCGATCCTGATCGGCGAAGTCCTGCAGAACCCGCAGCGCAACGTGGGGCAGCTGTGGGTGCCAGGCCGCGGCCCCACCACGCTGTACGTCAAACGCCAGCTGGTGCCGTTCGGCGAGTACATCCCGTTCCGCGGGATCATCTCCAGCTTCAGCTCCCTGCCCTCGCTGCAGCCGGTGAACTTCACCGCCGGGCACCAGGCCGTGGTGTTCGATGCGGGCAAGATCAGGCTGGGCGACGTGATCTGCTACGAGGTCGGCTTCGACAACCTGGTCCGGTCCGAGGTCACGGCCGGGGCCAACCTGCTCGCCCTGCAGTCCAACGACGCCGATTTCGAGATCGACGGGCAACTGGGCGAGACCGAGCAGCAGACCGCGATGGCCAGGATCCGGGCCATCGAGAGCGACCGCGCGGTGGTGTACGCCTCGACCACCGGGGAGAGCTCGATCATCGCGCCGGACGGCGCGCTGATCACCCGCAGCGGCGTCTGGCGCTCGGCCATCCTGGAGGCGCGGGTCCCGCTGGTCAGCTACCGGACGCTGGCCGACCGGGTGGGATCCTGGCCGGAGTACCTCCTCGTGACGCTGACCGTACTGGCACTGGGGTGGGCGGCGGTCAGGTCGCGTCCCCGCCGCACCCGGCCAGGCGAGGCCGGCCCGCGCTAACCGCGGCGGGCGTTTCAGGGCTTCGCGCAACCGGCCCTCGGCCCTGGTAGGCACCACGTAATATGCGTACCTGGCATCGGGGCGAGCTAGCCCCGTTCTGACCAAGGCGTTCAGGGAGGGTTACCGTGCGTGGCACAGACCGCAGGCCGGTACGGCGGTACGCCGCTATCGCCGCGGCGGCGGCCATCGGCTTGTCCGTCGCGGCCTGCAGCGGGCCGTCGGCTCAGGTTGGCCCCTCGGCCTCGGCCACAGCACACGCCACGCCGCCCGTCACGGAAGTGAAGATCACGCCGGCCAACGGGAGCAGCGGCGTCAGCCCCTCCCGGGGCATCACGGTCACCGCGACCGAGGGCCGGGTGACGAACGTCACGGTCACCGCCTCGGGCGACCGGGCGGCACCGTGACCGAGGCCGGCCGGACCTGGCGCTGGCACAGCACGTGGGCGCTGGGCACCGCCCGGCAGCTCCGGCTATTACAACGAGCTGGTCTACTACGCGGTCCGGTTCACCTTCAGCGGCGACTACTACCACTCCGCCCCCTGGTCGGTGGTCGACCAGGGCACCACGAACGTCAGCCACGGCTGCGTGAACCTGCCGCCCGACGACGCGGCGACCTACTACAACCTCAGCGTTCCCGGCGACCCGATCACCGTCACCGCCAGCACCGCGGCAGGCAAGTGGGACGACGGCTGGACCGAGTGGTTCCTCAGCTTCGCCGAGTACCTGCGCGGCAGCGCGCTGGGCGAGGCGGTGCAAGCCGGCCCCCAGGGCAGCCAGTTCGTCAGCCCGTCGTCGCTGCCGCCGGACACCGCCACCGCTCCGCTGGGCACGTCGGAGGCCGGCAACTACGACGCCTACTCGGGAAACATCGGGTAGGACCTAGGACCCCGTGGCCCCTGATTCGCCCAGGTAACCGGGCACCCCGGGCTCCGCCTGGCCCCAGGGGGTCCACGGTGTCCACGGCTGCGACGGTGCGGGCGCCGGGGCCTGGCCCCACGGGAGGGACGAGGCCGGCTGCGCAGTGGGCGCGGCCGGGCCGGGCGTCTCCGAACCTGCCGGCGCAGTCGGCTCCTGCCGGATCAGGCTGAGGGTGGCGGCGACCGCCGCTCCCTGGTCATCCACGCTCAGGTTCACGGTGTTCCGCAGGCCGAAGGCCGCGCAGCCCAGATTGGTGAAGGACGCACTCAGCCGGGCCGCCATGAACGTGAACAAGTTGGTCCCTGTGGCCGGGACCGGCGAGGTGCTCACACTGAACCGCTGCTGGTTGGCGGCGATGAAGGCAGTCTGGACGTTGAGCATGCTGGCGCAGAAGCTCGCGGGCGCGTCCGCCTGCTGGCCGGCCGTGACCAGCGGCTGGCCGACACCGATCCGGTACAAGTCGGTCTTGATCGCGCTGAACTGACCGCCGAGCAGGGTCATCGGGTCGTTCTCCGGCACAAGCGCGATGGGGGCCCCCTGGTTGGCCGCCGCGGACAGCTCGTCCAGCGTCTGCGAGGTGGCCGGCAGGCCTGCGTCGGACAGGTCGGGCGCGGTGAACGGGACGCAGCCGAGCGCGGGCAGCACGAAGTTGTCGAGCAGCCTGTTGTCGCTGCCGTTGCTGATCATGGTGGCGCCGGGCAGCACGGCCTGACTGGCCGCGTTGTCCTGCGCCGTTTCGCCGTTCGCGGTGAGCAGGTACTCGGTGGTCACGTTGTCGCTGGGATCCTGGTCGACCAGGTCGAAACTGCGCGTGGTGGGGCACGGCCGCCCGGTCAGGGGCGAGGTGCCGCTGGCGGGAATCCGCAGCCTGCCCTCGGCCAGGTCCAGGTCTGCCGCGGCGTAGAAGGCCGCGCTGTTGCAGTAGGAGACCTGGCCGAACAGGGAGTCCCCCAGGCCGTTCACGCAGCCGGCCCGGGCTAGCGTCCCCGGCCCAGCTCCGGCCAGCCGGAGGCTGCTGCCGTTGAATCCGACCATCACGTTGACCACGGCCTGCGGGGGCAGGTGCGGCCGTACCGGCGCCACCGCAGGGGCCGATCCCTGCGTCACCACGAGCGGCTCGTACACCGACAGCCGCCCGGTGGCCGGGTCGAGGATGGTGGCCTGAACGAAGGCCTGCAGGTTCGGGTTGGACTCTGTGCAGCCGGATGCGGCCGGGCCCTGGCCGCCGGGCCCGGTCAGCTGGTAGGGGGTGGCCAGGCCGCTCGCGCTCAGCGGGCTGTCGGGCACGATGAGGGTGCAGTCCGTGTTGGCCGTCTTGGCCTGGGCGGATGCGCTGGGTGTGACCCGGGTGCCGCGCGCCGACTCGCTGATCCTGGTGCCCGGCGTGCGACCGGAAGCCGCCGTCATCACGCCGATCGACAGCCCGAGCGTCACCAGGACGACGGCCGCTGCGATCAGCCACGCCGGCGGCCTGCGGGCGCGGCCACGCCGGGCCGTCCCGCTCCGGGTCAGCATGCCATTACCTCCGCGCACCGCGACGACAACTCATGGTGCCTGGAGGGTGAGGCTAGACCTGCGATGTCACAACTGCGGCGAAAGCGCGAAAAACGTTGTGCCCGTGTTCAGAGTGAATATCGCGATCTACTAGGATATCGGAGGCCATCATGCGGCCTCCCACAGCGAGGCGATGCCCTGGCCCACGCCGATGCACATGGTGGCGGCGCCGCGCCCGGCACCGCGCCTGCTCATCTCGTGCAGCAAGGTGGTGATGATCCTGGCCCCGGAGCAGCCCAGCGGGTGCCCGATGGCGATCGCGCCGCCGTTGACGTTGACCCGCTCCGGATCGCACCCGAGCTCGTCCATGACCGCGACCGACTGCGCGGCGAACGCCTCGTTGATCTCGATCAGGTCCAGTTCGTCCAGCCGCCAGCCGGCCCGGCCGAGCGCCCGGTGCATGGCGGGCACCGGCCCGATCCCCATGTAGTCCGGGTGCACGCCCGCCGCCGAGGCGCCCGCGTAGCGCGCGAGCGGCCGGACCCCGGCCCGCCGCACGGCGTCGGCCGACATCAGCAGCAGCACGGCGGCGCCGTCGTTCAGCGGCGAGGAGTTGCCCCCGGTCACGGTGCCGCCCGGCCGGAAGGCGGGCGGCTTGGCGGCCAGCTCGGCGGCGGTGATGCCGCCATTGATGCCCTCGTCGTGCCGGACCTCGCCGCGCGAGGTGGCCACCGGCACGGTCTCGGCGTCGAACCTGCCCGCGTCGCGGGCGGCGGCGGCCAGCTGGTGGCTGCGCAGCGCCCACTGGTCCTGGCGCTCCCGGGTGATGCCGTACTTGCCCGCCACGTTCTCCGCGGTCTCGCCCAGGGTGATCGGCGGGTACATCTGCTTCATCAGCGGGCTGGTCAGCCGCCAGCCGAGCCGGGTGTCGGCCAGGTCCAGGGCGCGCGGAAACGGGTCAGCCGAGCGCGCCAGCACGAACGGGGCGCGGGTCATCGACTCCGACCCGCCGGCCAGGCAGACGTCGGCCTCCCTGGCCGCGATCGCCCGGGCCGCGTCGCACACGGCCTCCATCCCGGACCCGCACAGCCGGTTCACCGTGGCGCCGGGTATCTCCACCGGCAGCCCGGCGAGCAGGACGGCCATCCGGGCCACGTTCCGGTTGTCCTCGCCCGCCTGGTTGGCCGCGCCCCAGTAGACGTCGTCGATCGCGGTGGCGTCCAGCCCCGGGTTGCGCCCGACCAGCTCCTTGATCACGTCGGCGGCCAGATGGTCGGGGCGCACGTCGGCCAGCGCGCCCTTGACCTTCCCGATCGGTGTCCGGCACGCGTCGACCACAAAGACTGAGCTCATCTTGACCTCCCGCGGTACCTTTCAACGATATCCGCGCGCCGGGCGGGCCAGGAGGGTGCCTGCCGTGACCTGCGCGGGCCCGGCGACACGGAGGGGCGGCCCCGGGAATTCCCGGGGCCGCCCCTCGGTGAGTGCTGACGGGAGCGCCAGCTCGGCCCTCACATACCCGTCGAGTTCTGCCGGTGCCGGTGCCGGTGGCCCCAGCCTCCCCAGCCTCCCCAGCCTCCACCGGGATCCGCCGAAGCGGATGCGGTGGGCGATGGCGTGGCCGACGCCCCGCCGCCCCCCGCGATGGTGGCCGCCTGCTGGGTCAGGCTATAAGTCGCCGCGGTGGCGACGCCGTTCCCGTCCAGGGTGAGGGCGGCCGGGTCGTTCAGGCCGAAGTTCGCGCAGCCCAGGACCCCGAACGACGCGGCCAGCCTGGCCGCCAGGAACGTGGCCAGGTTATCGCCCGTGGCCGGGACCGGCGAAGCGAAGTTCAGCTCCCTGGCCATGTCCAGCTGGTTGTGCGCCGGGGCGATGTTAACCAGGTTCTGACAGTAGTCCGCGGCGACTTCCTGCGCATTCACGTCGTTCGCCAGCAGCGGCTGGTCGACCAGCGACCGGTAGACGTTGGTCTTGGCGATGCTGTACGCGCCGTTGACCAGCGTCATCTCGTCGTTCACCGGAACGACCGCGATGGTCCCCCTCTGGTTGACGCGGGCGCTGAGCTCGTTGAGAGCCTGCGCGCCCGAGCTGCCGTTCGCGTCGGTGGTGTTGGTGGCGCTGAACGCCGTGCACCCGTTGGCCGGGTCCACGAAGTTGGCCAGCAGCCTGTCGTCGCTGCCGTTGCCGATGGGGGTGGCACCGGCGAGCGAGTTCGCGTTCGCCGACGTGTCCTGCGCGGTCTGGCCGTTCGCGTTCATCAGGTACGTCGTCACCACGTTGTCGCTCTGGTCCTGGTCGACCAGGGCGAAGTTACGCACGGTCTCGCACGGCTCGCCGTCCTCGGAGGTGCCGATCGGCGGGACCGTCAGCGTCCCGTTGGCGATCTCGGCGTTGGCGGCCCGGTAGAAGTTGACGGCGTTGCACGCCGACACCTGGCCGATGACCGACTGGCCGAGGGCGTCGACGCAATTGCCCTGCACCGCTCCCTGGCCCTGAAGGACCAGGTTGTTGCCGTTGGAGCCGATGTCGATGATCACGTGCGAACCCCGAGCGATCTTCGGAGGTACAGGTGCCACGGCCGGCGTGGTACCCGCCGTCACCACGAGCGGGTCGTACACCTGCAGCGATCCGTTCGGGGACAGGATCGTCGCCTCGACGAAGGCGCCCTCGTTCGCTGCGTCCGTCATCGTGCAGCCGTCGCCGAGCTGGTACGGGGTCGCCAGGCCCCGGGCAGTGAGCGGGTGGTTCGGCACGGTCAGGGTGCAGTTCATCGAGGTAGCCGCCTCGGCGGCGGTCTGGTTCAGGTTGATGGCGGCTCCGGTGCCGTCGACCGGGTCGGTGGCCACGTCGCCGAGCTTGCGGAAGGCGACCGGCCCGTTGGCGAAGGTAGCCGCGGGTGGCACCACCTTGGGCGGGCCCGCGTTCGCTGAGGCGCTCGCAGACGGGCAGGGTGCCGGATCCGGGCTGCCGGACGGAGCGGGGCTCCCGGACGGAGCGGGGCTCGCCGACGAGGAGGCGCATGCGCCCAGCGCCGACTGATCAATCGTGGTGGCGTGGCTTCCGGAGACCGCGAGGATGACCCCGAGAGTCAGGCCCAACGCCATGGGAATGGCGAGAGGGACCGCGATGCGCGCCGCACGACTGTTCCTACCGCGACGGCGCCATGCGGACCGATGCCCGCTGAGCATTCAATCCACCTCCATGGATGTCCGCTGTGACGCTCCCGATGGTTCACCGTAGACCTGCGGCATAGCGGAAACTCCGAAATCAGGAAGATTAATGTTTTGTCCGGTTTGAAACCGGAAACAGCGCTGAAGCCTTGGCAATTTATTGCCAAGTTCTTACGTCGCAGGTGGCGGGGTCCTGTGCCGACCGAGATTGCCCCGTAATAGGACATCAAGTCGCGGCGGAAAGACCGGCCCGGCACGGCAGGTACGTCTTGTAATTATTAAATCTCTCTCAGTGAGCGCCGGATCTTTCGGAGGGGTTACGGCACGGCCCATGCCTGGACGGCGCTCCGGGCCTCCGGCTCCGGCCTGCCTGCCATGTCGTGGCGCCCGGCCGAGGGTTGCCCGGCAGTGGCTGGTCCCCGGGCCCGCGGACGACGTGACGGTGCCCCGGACCTTCGTGACGGCGACGCGATCGCGCGGCCTCAGCCAGACCGCACGGCGACCGGCTGCTATCCGGTGTCCAGGGAGCAGCGGGAATTTACCGTAACGTGTCCGTCCTTCCGGGTAGTCCGATATGCCGGCCAGGCATTCATTACCGGTCACCCGGAGGTCGATCCGGGGAGTCCTGAAGCAATCCGGAGCCATTTCGCGAAGCCGCGTAATCAGGCCCTAGCGCAATTCGCACTCAGGATTTCCGGCTGCTGCCCGCCCTCTGGCGGCGCCCCCAGCGGCCGGTACGGGCTGTGCCGGGACACGGGCGACGGCGCCGGGCGGCCCAGCCGCACCATAGGACGCCGGCTGGGTGAGGATATGCTTGATCCGGCAACCTTTCGCGGTAGGTACGCGTCTGTACTAAGGGTTGCTAACTGATCTTGCGTGCTCCGAGAGTTCGGCCCGTCATTGGTCCAATTGTGAAATCCCGTGGAGGAGACGGCACCGTGTCGCGATCCGGCTGGTTCCGCAAACGGCAGTCAATGCCCGAGGGCGATGGGGCCATGGAAGCCGAACCGAGCGGGTCGCGACGCAGGAAGAGGCGCCGGGGCGCGGCCCTGACCGCCGGCAGCGCGGCCATGGTCCTGGCGGCAGGCGTCGCGATCGTCGCGTTCGCGTCGCCGGGAAGCCACGCGGCCCCGGTGACGGATGCCGAACGCTCGACGGTGACCCAGCCCGCGGTCCCGCTGCAGGTACTTTCGGTCACCCCGGCCGCTGGAGCGCACGGCGTCAACGGCGCCGCTCCGATCCGGGTGCAGTTCTCCGCCCCGCTCGCGGCCAGCACCCCGATGCCGCAGTTGTCACCTCAGATCGCGGGCAACTGGCAGGTTGAGGGCGACACGGCGGTCTTCACCCCCGCCGCGGGTTACTTCCAGAGCACCCGGGTCACGCTGAAGATCCCCGGCGGCCCGTCCGGGATGATCTCGGTCGGCGGGGCCAGCACGGGCTCCGGCGGGCTGCTGGCCGCGGGGGTCACCGAGAGCTTCACCACGGGCTCGTTCAGCACCCTGCGCCTGCAGCAGTTGTTCGCACAGCTCGGTTACCTGCCGCTGACCTGGACCCCGGCCTCCCGGTCGGCCATCAGCCCCAGCAACGCGAACGCCGAGCTCTCGGCTGCGTACGCCCCGCCCCGCGGGACATTCACCTGGCAGAAGGGTTACCCGTCGAACCTGACGGACCAGTGGGCGACCGGTTCGGCCAACATTCTCGACGTCGGCGCGATCCGGGCCTTCGAGTCGGTCCACGGCCTGACGATGGACGGTTACGCCGGTCATACCGTGTGGTCCGACCTGCTCACCGCGGTCGCGAAGGGCCAGCGCAACCCGAACGGCTACACCTACGCGCTGGCCAGCCAGGACAGTCCCGAGACCATCATCATCTGGCACAACGGTGACGTGGTGCTCAGGAGCCTGGTCAACACCGGCATCGCGGCGTCCCCCACCGTGGACGGCACGTTCCCCGTCTACCTGAAGTTCTATTTCACCTACATGAAGGGGACCAACCCGGACGGCTCGAAGTATGACGACCCGGTGTACTACGCGAACTACTTCAACGGCGGGGACGCGGTGCACCAGTTCGACCGGTACAGCTACGGGTGGTACCAGAGCCTGGGCTGCGTCGAGCTGCCCTGGGACGCGGCCAGGACGGCTTACTCCTACCTCTACTACGGCAGCCTGGTCACGGTCACCGGCCCGGTCGCCTGAGCGCGCAGAAGGGGCGGCCCCGGGACCCGGGGCCGCCCCTTTTCGCGCGTGCCGTGACGTGCTACAGCGGGTGAACTTCCTCCGCCTGCACCCCCTTGGGGCCGCGCCCCGCGGTGTACTCGACCCGCTGGTTCTCCTGCAGGGTGCGGAATCCGTCGACCTTGATGGTGGAGTGGTGGACGAACACGTCGGCCGAGCCGTCGTCGGGGGCGATGAAGCCGTAGCCCTTGTCCGAGTTGAACCACTTCACGGTGCCCTGAGGCATGTACTTCTCCTACTGAGACGATTTCGGGAACGCACGGTCGTGAGTCCCGGGTTGCTGCGACCGCTACCCAAGCGGGCGGCCCGGTAACGGGCGGGCGTTCGGGGATCCAGGACGCCCGCGGTCAGAACTTCGCAGGCGCTGGGCACGTACACGAACTTCGTGACAACCAGGGCCATTTAACCACTCTCAGCTACCAGCGTGCGACTCAGCCGCCGGAATGGGTCAGCGGGCGGCGGCGGCGAACGGCCGGACGTCCTGGCCTGAAAGCTCCCGCACGCAGGCCGCGAAGCGCGAACCCGGCGTGGCGGCCGCGATGCGCTCGGCCTCGTCGGCGGTGTCGACGTCGGTGAGCTCGGGCAGCAGAGCGACCCGCAGCCCGGCCGCTTCCAGCCGGCCGAGCTGCAGTGATCCGGTGTCCGGGCGCGACATCGGAACGCCGAGCACCAGGGCAGGATCGATCTCGCGCAGGCCGAGCAGCCAGAAGCCGCCGTCCTCGGCCATACCCAGGGTCGCATCGGCCGCGCCTGATAGCAGCGGCCCGGCGGCCGCGGCCAGCAGGTCCGGTGTCACCTGAGGGGTGTCCATCCCGATCAGGACCACGGGAGCGGGCCAGGCCGCGCGGGCGTCAGCCAGGGCCCAGGCGATCCGCTCGTCCAGGCCGCCGCCGCGCTGGCCGATGACGTCGAATCCGGCCGGCAGCCACCGGCCGGGCGCGCCGTCCAGGGCGAGTACCCGCCTGGCCACGCTCGCGGACCCGACCGCGGCCAGGGTGTCGGCCAGCGCTGCCTCGGCGAGTTTGGCCGCCTGCGACGGCGTGTAAGGCGGCGTGAGGCGGGTCTTGACCCGGCCCGGAACGGGTTCCTTCGCGATCACCATGACCTGGGCCGCCAGCGGGTCACCCGGCATCGGACTTCCGCCCTCCGCTGGCGCCGGGCCGCGGCCAGGCAACTGGCCCGGGGCCCGGCAGCAGCCCGCCGTTCAGCTCAATCCGGCCGCTCCTCGCGGCGCGGCCCGCCGGGTCTGGGCGGAGCGGCTCTGGGCCGCTGTCGCGCCGGTGCCTGCCGGTGTACTCGCGGCCGATCCTGGCGCCTGTCATCCCAGGCCCGTTCATGGCCGGGCCGTTCATGGCCGGGCCGTTCATGGCCGGGCCGTTCATGGCCGGGCCGTTCATGGCCGGGCCGTTCATGACGCGGGGGAGGTGGCAGTGGCGAGCACGCGGCGCATGTCCCGCACGGTCCTGACCGTGCCGCCGAGGGTGCCGGTGACCTTCGACTTGCCGGTCCGCGGGTAGTAGGGCACGTCGGTCTCGGCGATCCGCCAGCCAGCCTGGGCCGCGCGGACCACCATCTCCAGCGGGTAACCGAACCGGCGGTCGGACATCGGCAGGGCCAGCAGCGCCTCCCGCCGCGCGGCCCGCATCGGGCCCAGGTCCCGCACCGGAACCCCGATCCGGCGCCGCAGCTCGGCGGCCAGCACCCGGTTGCCGATCCTGGCGTGCAGCGGCCAGGCGCCGCTGCCTTGGATCGAGCGCCGTCCCAGCACCAGATCGGCCTGGCCGGCCAGCACCGGGCCGGTCACGGACGGCAGGTCGCCCGGATCGAAGGAGGCATCGGCGTCCATCACGCAGACGATCTCGCTGCGGGCCTCCAGCAGGCCGGCGTGGCAGGCGGCGCCGAAGCCGCGCTGCGGGACGTACACGACCCGGGCCCCGTAGCTCGCGGCGATATCCGCGGAGCCGTCGGAGGAGCCGTTGTCCGCGACGATGGGCCGGTAGCCGTGCGGCATCCGGGACAGTACCCAAGGCAGCGCGCCCGCCTCGTTGAGGCAGGGCAGGATCACGTCGATTTCCATGGCGACCGACAGTACTGGCGCGACAGCCGGATCAGGCCCAGAAAATGGCTCGGGGGGGCTTACGAAGCTGTGACGGTATCGGCGGGCAGGCCGACCCCTCGTCATCGCGTGCTTTGCTGAGGCATGCGCGTTCTCGTGACCGGCGCGGCCGGGTTCATCGGATCCCATATCGCGGAGGGCCTGCGGGCCGCGGGCCACGACGTACGGGGCCTGGACTCCCTGTCGCCCGCCGTCCATCGCGGCCGCCCGGACCACGTCTGTGGCGAGCTGACCGTGGGCGACGTGCGCGACCCTGCGACGGTGGACCGGGCGCTGGCCGGCATGGACGCAGTGTGCCACCAAGCCGCCATGGTCGGGCTGGGCGTGGACCTTTCCGACCTGCCCGTCTACGCGGACGTCAATGTGACCGGCACCGCGGTCCTGCTGGAGGCCATGGGCCGACACGGCATACCGTGCCTGGTGATCGCCTCGTCGATGGTCGTGTACGGCGAGGGAGCTTATGACTGCCCGGCGCACGGCCGGATCCGCCCGGCGCCCAGGCTGCCGGCCGACCTGGCCGCAGGCCGCTTCGAGCCGCGCTGCCCGCGGTGCGGGCAGCCGCTCACCACGGCGACGGTGACCGAGGACGCGCCGCTTGACCCGCGTAACGCCTACGCCGCGAGCAAGGTGGCCCAGGAGCACCTGGCGGCCAGCTGGGCGCGGCTGACCGGCGGAGCGGCGGTCGGGCTTCGGTACCACAACGTGTACGGCCCCCGGATGCCGCGGGACACGCCGTACTCGGGCGTGGCCGCGATCTTCCGCTCCTGCCTGGAGAACGGGGTCGCGCCGCGGGTGTTCGAAGACGGCGGCCAGCGCCGCGACTTCGTGCATGTCCGCGACGTGGCCCGGGCCAACCTGCTGGCCCTGGAGGCCGCCGGCCAGGCGGCTGACGCGGATCCTGCCACGGCCGACGCCGGCCGACTGCGGTGCTACAACGTCGCGAGCGGCGAGCCGCGCACGGTCGGCGAGATGGCCGCCGCACTGGCCGCCGCGTTCGGCGGCGGCCTCGAGCCGGTGGTCACCGGCGAGTACCGCCTGGGAGATGTCAGGCATGTAGTGGCCTCGCCTGCCCGCAGCGCCGCCCACCTGGGTTTCCGCGCCCAGATCCGGTTCGCTGAAGGGATCGCCGAGTTTGCCCGCGCCCCGCTGCGCGAACCCGCTGCCCTGCCCGCGCTCGCTTAGAACCTGCGTGTAGACCTGGAACTTACCGGTCCGGTTGGCGGACGGCTGGGGTGAGCGTGGAGGCACCGGTGTGCCAGTCACAATCAGGTATTGGCCTGATCCGGGTCAGTTCGGGCTGACGGCGCCGGGGCGGCCCGGCCCGGCGCGGTGGCCGGGCGCGGACCCGGGTCCGGAGCGGGTCAGCACCTGCGCGCCCGGGCGGGCCACCGGCAGCCTGACGAGGAACTGGCAGCCGGGGCCGGCGTTACGCACGGCGATTTGGCCGGAGTGCGCCTCCACAATGCCGCGGGCGATCGACAGGCCGAGCCCGGCCCCCTCCTGGGGCCCAGGAGTACGGGCCGACTCGCCGCGGAACGCCACGTCGAAGACCCGCGGCAGGTCCTCGGGCGGGATGCCGCCGCAGGCGTCCGACACGCTGACGCACGCCATCCCGCCCTGCATCTCGGCCAGCACGTCGACCACGCCGTCAGAGGGCGTGTGCCTGATCGCGTTGGTGACCAGGTTGCGCAGCGCCCGGCCCATCTCGGCGGTGTCGATGAACACGGGCATGCCGCGGACCGCGGCGCCGGTGAGCCTGACGCCCTTGGACCTGGCCACCGGCTCGGCGCTGGCCACGACCTCGGCCACCAGGTCCTCCAGCCCGACCATGCGCCGGGACAGCCGCAGCGCGCCGGCGTGGATCCGGGACAGCTCGAACAGGTCGTCGATCATCAAGGTCAGCCGGTCCACCTCGCGGCGGATCTGCGTGTGGTACTGGGACACCTCGCGCGGGTCGGTCACGACCTGGTCTTCCAGGGCCTCGGCCATGGCCCGCAGCCCGGCCAGCGGGGTGCGCAGGTCATGGCTGACCCAGGCGACGAGCTCGCGCCGACTGGCCTCCAGGGCCCGCTCCCTAGTCCTAGCCTGAGCCAGGCGGTCGTAGGCGACGGTCAGCGCCTCGGACAGTTCGGCCAGTTCCGCGGGTAGCGTGCGCTGGGGCGGTATGTACACGCCGCTCTCGCCGACACCCTGGACCGCCTCGGAAATCGCCCGGCTGGCCTTGATCAGCCGGCGTGCGACGACCAGGGCCACCGCGAACCCGGCCAGCGCGCCGATCGGTATCAGGGTCAGCATCACGTTGCGGTCGCCGGGTGTGGCCATCATCCGGTACGCGATGACGCCCACCCCGGCCATCGAGGCCAGCACGGAGGCCGCCACCACGACGGTGAACATCAGGCTCAGCGAGCGCGCGCCGAGCGGGCGCAGCAGCAGGATCCCGATAACGCTGATGACAACCGCGGCGACGAACGTCCACAGCGCGATGAACTCCAGGTCCGATACCTGGATGCCGAACGGCAGTATCTGCGAGGCAAGGTCGCGACTGCCGCTCACGCCGCCTCCGGCTCGTACCGGTAGCCGACGCCCCACACCGTGACGATGCGCCTGGGCAGGGTGGGGTCGGGCTCGAGCTTTTCGCGCAGCCGCCTGACGTGCACGGTGACGGTGGACGTGTCGCCGAACGTCCAGCTCCACACCTCGCTGAGCAGCTGTTCCCTGGTGAAGGCCTTACGCGGGTTGCGCATCAGGAAGACCAGCAGGTCGTATTCCCGCGAGGTCAGCTGGACCAGCTTGTCGTCGGCCCTGACCTCGTGCGCGGACAGGTCCACGACCAGGTTGCCGTCGGCGATGCTGCCGAGGTCGGGCTTGTCGGGCAGGCCGACGCCGCGCGACCTGCGCAGCACCGAACGCACCCGGAGCGCTAGCTCACGCGGGCTGAACGGCTTGGTCACGTAGTCGTCCGCGCCGGTCTCGAAGCCGACCAGGCGATCGGTCTCGTCACCCAGGGCGGTCAGCATCACGACCGGAATGGGCCAGCGGGCCCGCAGCCTGCGGCACACCTCCAGGCCGTCCATGCCGGGCAGCATCAGGTCGAGGACGACGAGATCGGGCGGCTCCTCGGCGACGCGGCGTAGCGCTTCGTATCCGTCGTGCACGCATTCGACCGTGTGGCCGTCGCGCACGAGATAACGCCCGACGACGTCCGCGACGGTGGGATCGTCGTCGACGACGACGATCCGTCCTGGTGGATCGGGATTGCTTACCAAGGCAGCCCGTTCTGGTCAGCGGCATTGATCACGCCTTAAAGGTAAGACGTAAATGGTCATCCAAGCCAGCACAGGGGCCAAAAGCGCTCCGGCTCGTCATAAGTACGTAAGCACAGTGACGATTGTGTGAGCTTCGCGCCGATCGATGCCGAACTGGCCGCTACCAGGGTTGACACTGAGGATGTTTCCGCCCGGCCGTGGGCGCGGGCGGTTCAGCGATCGCGGCGGGCTCCGCCTCGCGATCATCGGTGGACTGACAAGGTCTGAGGAGTCGGCGTGATCGGGGAACTGTACGAGCGCGCGCTGGCCGGCTGGGTCCGGCCGGATGTCGAGCACGCCGACGGCAGCCGCATGCCGCTGCCCGTGGACGGCTGGCTGAACGAAAGCCCCGCCGACAGGTCCCTCCTGGAGCGCTGCCAGGGCCCGACCCTCGACATCGGCTCGGGCCCGGGTCGGCTGACGGTGGCCCTGGCCGAGCGCGGCATCCCCACCCTGGGCATCGACATCACGCCCTACGCCGTCGACCTGGCCCGCTCCTCGGGCGCGCTGGTGATGCTGCGGGACGTGTTCGGCCGCGTACCCGGCACCGGCCGCTGGATGACGGTGCTGCTCGCGGACGGGAACATCGGGATCGGCGGTGATCCGGCGGCCTTGCTCCGCCGGGCAGGCGAACTGCTCGCGCCCGAGGGCCGCGCCCTGGTCGAGCTGGAGCCGCCGGGCAGGCCGCTGCGCCGCGAGCCCGTACGGCTGTGCCATGCCGAGCTGGCCGGTCCGTGGTTCCCGTGGGCCTTCGTCGGCACCGACCACATCGAGGACGTGGCCCGGGAGGCCGGGCTGGGCGAGGTCGAGACCTGGACGGTCGACGGACGCTGGTTCGCGGCCATCGGCTCGTGCGCCATTTCTTCTGAACGGCCCGTGATGACCGGCGTTAAGGAATGCTTACGGTCAGCCCCGCGGACGACCCCGGCGCTCCGCGAGATGGCACCCTACGCGGCATGAACGCAAGAATCCGCGTGGCCGCGATCTGCCTCGCGCTCTCGGTGCTGGCCATCCTGATCCTCCTCGTGGTCCGCCCGAGTCTGAATCCGGCGCACATACGCCCGCTGCCGCTCATCGTCGGCGCGTGGATGGCATTCCTGTGCGGTGCGTGGCTGCTGCGGAAGGTGTCGCTGCGGGCTTCCGTGGCGCTCATCATGCTCGGTGGTATTGCCATCCAGCTGGCCGCGGTGTCCGCGCCGCCGCGGAACAGCGACGACCTGTACCGCTACATCTGGGACGGCCGGGTGCAGGCGGCGGGCATCGACCCGTACCAGTACGTCCCGGCCGCCCGCCAGCTCACCGGCCTGCGAGACGAGCTCCTGTGGCATCCGGGCGCGCGCTGGTGCGTGAGTTCGGCCTACGTGAGCGAGCATCCGGCCGCCGAGCTCGCCGCGGGCTGCACCGCCATCAACCGGCCGAAGGTCCCGACCATCTACCCGCCGGTGGCCGAGGCGTACTTCCTCGGCGTGCACTACCTGCCCGAGGCCGATCAGTCGACCACCCCCATCCAGGCCGCCACCGCGCTGGCCGCCGTGCTCACCACGGTGCTGCTGCTGTTCGGCCTGCGCGGGCTGGGACGCGACGTGCGCACGGCCGCGCTGTGGTCCTGGTGCCCGACCGTGGCCCTGGAGGCCGGCAACAGCGCGCATGTCGACGTGGTCGCGGTGGGAATCACCGCGGCGGTGCTGCTGGTGCTGGCCACGGCGCGGACGACCAGGAAGACCATCGGCGGCGGGGTTCTGCTCGGCTTGGCCATCGCGACCAAGGTGACCCCGGTGCTGGTCGTCCCCTCGGTGCTGCGGCGCCGCTGGTTCACGGTCCTCGCCGCCGCGGGCAGCGCGTTCGCCGTGGTCTACATCCCGCACGTGATCGCGGTCGGCGGCAAGGTGATCGGGTACCTGCCCGGTTACCTGAGGGAGGAGGGGTACACCAACGGGACGCGGTTCGGGATCATCGGGCTGTTTGCCGGCGGGCGGGCGGCCATCGCCGTGGCGGTCCTGGTGCTGGCCGTGGTCGCACTGGCCGTGCTCAGGTACTCCGATCCCGATCAGCCCTGGCGGGGGGCCATGGTCATGACCGGCGCCGGGCTCGCGGTCACCACTCCGCCCTTTCAGTGGTACGCGCTGCTGCTGGTGATGCTGGTCGCGCTGGACGGACGCCCGGAATGGCTGGCGTTCGCCGCAGGCGGGTACTACGCCTCCGAGCCGAATATGGGGCGGCTCACGGTCCCGACCCGGTACTCCGACGCCTTCGCCTATGGCGTGCCGGTGCTGATCGTGCTGGCCGGCTGGCTGGTCCGCCGGGAACTCGCCCGTCGCGGGGCCGACCGCATCGAGCCGGTGCCGGTGACGGCGGGTGCCCCGGATCACGTGGGCGCTTTCTTACCGGATGGTTACCCGTGCGCCAAACATCAAACGGCACCGGGGGTTTAGGCCGTGAATGAGGATATGAGCTACGACCCGTCGTATCGCAGACCGCCTCGCCAAGAGCGCTGGCCGAATGCGACGCCCCAGGAGGGCTGGCAGGCCTACCCCGCAGGCAACGGCCAGCGGGACGGCGACCAGGCCTGGGGGGCAGCAGGAGCGTTCGCGGGCGCCCGGACCGGCCGCGCGGCTGGGAACGGATATGCCACCACGAGCGGCTACGGCTATGGCGACGCCTGGGACGGCCACCCCGAGGCCACCGGCGGCTATTGGCGCACCAATTCCGGCTACGTGGGCGCCGGCGAGGCATACGCCGACGATAGCTTCGACGGCGGCCACGGCCAGCTGGCCGATCAGTACACGGGCGACGGGCCGGCCCGGGCTGGGACCGGTACGGGTCCGGCGCCACGGAAACCGGCTACGGCGCCGCGCCCGGGAACGGCTACGGCCCGGACGGCTACGCCGCCGCGCCCGGGAACGGCTACGGCCCGGACGGCTACGGCGCCGCGCCCGGGAACGGCTACGGCCAGGCTGGCTACGGCGCCGCGCCCGGGAACGGCTACGGCCAGGCTGGCTACGGCGTCGCGGAAGCCGGCTACGGTGCCGGGAACGGCTACGGTGCCGGGAACGGCTACGGTGCCGGGAACGGCTACGGCGGGGCCTGGGACGAGGGCCGAGGGGCGACGGCCGTCTACTCCGATTACGACGAGTACGCCGGGCCTGGCCCGGCGACCCGCACGGGGCCGGCGTTGATCGCCCCGGACATCATCGGGGAGCGGGACTGGCTGTCCGATCCGGACGACGGCCCCGGCCCGGACCAGGACCGCAGCGGGCTGGTCATCGGCGCGGTGATGGGATTCCTGGCCGCCGCGACCGCGATAGGCGTGGCCACGCTCGCGGCCGCGTTCGTCCGCCCGCAGGCCTCGCCGATCATCGCGGTGGGCGGTGCCTTCATCGACCGGACCCCGCCGGCACTGAAGAACTTCGCGGTCCAGCACTTCGGCGAGAACGACAAGACGATCCTGCTGGGAGGCATGTACGTCACGATCGCCTTCATCGCCATGGCGATCGGCTGCCTGGCCCGGCGCAATGTCAGCATCGGCGTGGCCGGCCTGGCCGCGTTCGGCCTGTTCGGCGCGTTCGTCGCGATCACCCGGCCGGAGAGCCGGGCCGCCGATGTCATCCCGTCGGTGGTCGGCGGCATCGCGGGGATCGCGGCGTTGCTGTGGCTGGCCCGCGCGGCGGCACCCGTCGCGCCGCTCCGGCCCTCGGCGGCGGCCTCCGGGTTCCGGCACGCCCGCGGCGGCAGGCGCCGGGGAGCACCATGACCAGCTATCTCGACCGCCGCAGGTTCGTGGCCGCGTGCGGCGTCACCGCCGTGGCCGCGGCCGCAGCCGGGATCGGCGGCGAGCTGCTGACCAGCAAGCGCTTCTCGGTGAACACCGCATCGGTGAAGCTCACCGCTCCGGTCGTCAAGCCGAAGCCGCTGGCCAAGGACGTCACGCTGGACATCCCTGGCCTGTCCCCGTTCTACACGCCTAACGCGGAGTTCTACCGGGTCGACACCTCGCTGATCATCCCGCAGGTGCCGACCACGAGCTGGCAGCTGCGCATCCACGGCATGGTCGACAACCCGATGACGATCACGTTCGACCAGCTGATGCAGCTGCCCATGATCGAGCACGACGTGACTCTGACCTGCGTGTCGGAAAGCGTCGGCGGCGGCTACATCGGCAACGCCCGCTGGCAGGGCACGCTGCTGGCCGACCTGCTGCGCAAGGCGGGCATCCAGTCCGGCGCCGACCAGATCGTCATGCGCGACGTCAATGGGATGAACCTCGGCGTGGCCACCGACCCGGTGATGGACGGCCGCGCGTCCCTGCTCGCGGTGGGCATGAACGGCCAGCCGCTGCCGCAGGCGCACGGCTTCCCGGTCCGCGTGGTGGTACCGGGCCTGTACGGCTACGTGTCGGCGTGCAAGTGGGTGGTTGACATGGAACTCACCACCTTCGGCGCATTCGACGCCTACTGGGTGCAGCGCGGCTGGTCCCAGCAGGCGCCGATCAAGACCGAGTCGCGCATCGATGTCCCGAAGGCCGGCAGCAGCCTGCCCGCGGGCCGGGCGACGATCGCCGGAGTGGCCTGGGCCCAGCACCGCGGGATCGAGGCCGTCGAGGTGAGCATCGACGGCACCTGGCATGACGCCACGCTGGCCAGCCAGGACACCGCTGATACCTGGCGGCAGTGGTATTACGTCTGGGACGCG
This sequence comes from uncultured Actinomycetota bacterium, assembly GCA_963808615.1. Lineage (GTDB taxonomy): Bacteria > Actinomycetota > Actinomycetes > Streptosporangiales > Streptosporangiaceae > Palsa-504. Next base: position 66,677 of record CAWEGV010000011.1, on the reverse strand, counting down.
ACTCCAGGGCCGCATACGCTCAAGGTCCGCGCGACCGACAAGACCGGCCACACCCAGACCGCGGTGGTGCACGGGCCCGAGCCCAGCGGCGCCACCGGCTATCACACGGTCGGCGTGATCGTCGCCTAGCGTTGATCAGCGGACGCGCAGGGCGGCCAGCAGGTCCTCGAGCGCGTCCAGGTTGTGCGCGCTCACCACGGCGTCACAGTATGGCCAGGCGGCGGCCATCCCGCCCACCTCCGGGCTGTAACGCGGAGACTGCGTGCGGGGATTGGCCCACACGATCCGGTGCGCGATCCGGGACAGCCGCGCCATCTGCGCGCCGAGGAGCTCAGGATCGCCCGTCTCCCAGCCGTCGGAAATGATCAGGATCACCGCTCCCCTGGCCATGCCGCGGGCGCCGTAGCGGTCGTTGAACTCCTTGACCGCGGCGCCGATCCTGGTCCCGCCCGACCAGTCGGGGGCCGCCTCGCCCGCCTTGGCCAGCATGGTGTCCGGGCTGGCCGCGGCCAGGGTCGGCGTCAGCCTGGTCAGCCGGGTGGCGAAGCTGAATACCTCGGGCCGCCCCTGCCCACCGCGGGCCTGGCCGCCGTTCAGGCAGTACAGCAGCATCAGCAGCGCGCGGGCGTAGGGCTCCATGGAACCCGAGATGTCGCAGAGCACGACGAGCCGGCGCGGCCGCTCCCGCGGCGCCCGCCGGGCGAGGCGGACCGCCTCGCCGCCGCTGCGCCGCGCCTGCCGAAGCGTGCCGCGCAGGTCCGGCCGCTTCCCGTCGCGGGCCCGGCGGTACCTGCGGGTCCGCCGGGGCGGGATGGACAGGGCCATCTCGCGCATCAGCGTCACGAGCTGCCGCAGCTCGACGGCGGACAGCTCGGTGAAGTCACGCCCGCGCAGCCGTTCGGCGGCCGAGGCCACCCGGTGCACGGCGGGCGCTTCCGACAGCGGAGCGCCGTCGGGCGGGGCCGGAGTTCCGGTGTCGAAGACATGGGCGCCGGCCGTCCAGCCGTCGTCGTCCGTCTGCGGCCGGGCGGCAGGCGGCGCACTGTCGTCGGAGGGCTGGCGCCAGGCCGCGGAATTCGGCGGGGCAGGCAGATCCCGCAGCAGCGGCGGCGTGCCGAACAGCGTGGCGAACACCTGCTCAAAGGTGGCCATCTGGCCGGGATCGGAGACCATGGTGGCCAGGGCGCACGCGTGCAGTTCCGGCACCGAGCGCGCACCCATGACCGTGACGGCCCGGGCCAGCCGTTCGCAGCGGTCGGGTCCGACAGGGAGCCCCGCGGCATGCAGCGCGGCCCCGAGGCCGGCCGCCAGCGAGGCAACGTCCGGGAGGGTCCCGGGGTCGGTCTGCGCCAGCTCAGTCAACGGAGCCGACCACGGCCGCGAGGCCGGTGCGGCGGACCGTCTCCTCGTCCTCGGGGTACTTCAGCACCGTGCTCATGGTCTGGCTAGCCAGCGAGGCGGAAAGCTCGCCGGCACCGAAGACGGTCAGCGCGGAGGCCCAGCTGATCGCCTCCGAGATGCCTGGCGGCTTGGTCAGGTCCATGGTGCGCAGCCGGCTCACCGCCGCCGCGATCTGCCCGGCCAGCCCGTCTCCCGCCGCGGGCACCCGCCGCCTGACGATCTCCGCCACGCGCACGGCGTCCGGATAGGCGATCCAGTGGTACAGGCAGCGCCGCTTCAGGGCGTCGTGCAGGTCCCTGGTCCGGTTCGAGGTCAGCACGGTGACCGGGGGCAGGCTGGCCTGCTGGGTGCCGAGCTCGGGAATGGTGACCGCCGCCTCGGCCAGCAGCTCGAACAGGAACGCCTCGAACTCGTCGTCAGCCCGGTCCACTTCGTCGATGAGCAGGACGGCGGGGCGGGGCCCGGCGTGCAGCAGGGCGGTGAGCAACGGCCTGGACAGCAGGTATTCCCCGGTGAACAGGTCCTTGTCGCGGATGTGCTCCCCGGCCGCCTCGGCCAGCCTGATGGCCAGCAGCTGACGCGGGTAGTTCCACTCGTACAGGGCCTCCGCGGCGGTGATGCCCTCATAGCACTGCAGCCGCACCAGCGGGGTGTCGATGGCGGCCGCCAAGGCCTTGGCCGCCTCGGTCTTGCCTACGCCCGGTTCACCCTCGAGCAGGATGGGCTGCCCCATCCGCACGGCGAGGAACAGGGAAGCCGCCAGCTGGTCGCCTGCCAGGTAGCCGACCGCCTCCAGGGCAGCGGCCAGCGCGCTGACATCCGGGAATCGCTCATCAAGATCATGTGTCAACGCGCCGCTCGCAATGTGTCTCGGTGTCTTATGCAAAAGTTCGCGGTCGGGTCTCGCGCTATAACGCTCAAGGTGCGAGTCTATCTTCCGGGCCGATGGCCAGGTCGGTGCGGAGCGGACGGCCCTGGATGGCCCGCCACACCTGAGCAGGCGTGAGCGGCATGTCGGCGTGCCGGACACCGTACGGCCGCAGCGCGTCCAGGACGGCGTTGACCACCGCGGGCGGTGAGCCGACCGTGGCCGACTCGCCGACGCCCTTGGCGCCGATCGGGTGGTGCGGCGACGGGGTGACGGTCTCCCCGAGTTCCCAGGCCGGGCACTCCAGCGAGGTGGGCAGCAGGTAGTCCGTGAACGAGCCGCCCAGGCAGTTGCCGTCGGCATCGTAGGCGATGACCTCCATCAGGGCCATCCCGATCCCGTCCGCGAGCCCGCCGTGCACTTGGCCCTCCACGATCATCGGATTGATCCGGACCCCGCAGTCGTCCACCGCGATGAACCGCCGCACCGAGACCTTGCCGGTGCCCGGGTCCACATCGACCACGCAGATGTACGCGCCGCACGGATAGGTCAGGTTGGGCGGGTTGTAGACGCAGGTCGCGTCCAGCTGGCCCTCGACGCCTTCGGGCAGCTCCAGACCGGAGTGGGCGGCCAGCGCTATCTCCGCGATCGTGTGGCCGGAATCCGGGTCGCCGCGGGCGAACCACCGGCCAGGCTCCCACTCCAGGTCCGCGGCATCCACCTCGAGCACGTCCCGCACGTACTCGATGCCGTTGACGGTCACCGCGACCCGGATCGTCATGAACCCGCCCGGGCCGCGGCCCGGCGCAGCGCGCGGGTGGTGAGCTCGGCGACCAGGTGGCGCTTGAAGTCCTCGGGTCCGCGCTGGTCGGCAGCGGGATGGCAGTGCTCCGCGGCGATCGCCCCGGCCGCCGCGAAGCTCTCGGAGTCGGCGACCCGGCCGGCCAGGAAGTCTTCGGCCTCGGCCGCGACGAAGTGCTCGGCGCCCACGGCGGTCAGCCCGATGCCCGCGGACTCGATGACCGGCCGGCCGTGATCGGCGTCCAGGCGCAGCACCGCGCCGGCCGCGGCCACCGACCAGTCGCCGACCCGCCGCGCCACTTTCTGGTACGCGCTGCCGGTGCCGGGCCGGACCGGCACCGGCACCCGGATCTCAGCCAGCAGCTCTCCCGGCCTGATCACCGTCTCGTACGGGCCGAGGTGGAATTCCCTGACCGGGACCATCCGCTCGCCGTGCTGGCCGCGGATGACCGCGATGGCGCGCACCGCCGCGAACACCGCGGGCAGGTCCTCGGACGGATCGGCCTGGCACAGCGAGCCGCCCACGGTTCCCCACAGCCTGACGATCGGGTCCGCGACCTCCCGCTCGGCGTCACCGAAGATCGGGACCACTGGCCCGCGACGGCCGAGGACAGCAGGTCCGCGTGCCGGGCCAGGGCGCCGATACGCAGCTGGTCGCCGGCCAGGGTGATGAAGGCGAGCTCGGCCAGCCCGTTGATGTGGCAAGCCGGCGGTGGCGCTGCACGGCGGACCGGGGAGTGGCAGCGCTCCGGGGCGGCGCCGCTCGTTCGACCCGGACGCCTACCGTTTGGTCCAGTTCGATCAGCGCGGCTGCGGACGGAGCACGCCCTCGGTGGCGGACCTGGACACCAGCCTGGACGCCAACACCACCGATCACCTGATCGGCGACATCGAGAAGCTGCGCGTGTACCTGGGCATCGAGCGGTGGCTGGTCTGGGCTGGCTCGTGGGGCGTGACGCTGGGGCTCGCCGATCCCCGCTTCCGCATGACGTTCGCGCGGAGGTGCGCGCACTATTTCTCGCACGCGGCCTGGCTGGAAGACGGGCAGCTGCTACGCGACGCCGGCCTGCTGGCCGGCATTCCCGGCGTGCTGATCCACGGCCGCTTCGACATCGGCGGGCCGCCGGACGTGCCCTGGCTGCTGCACCGGGCCTGGCCGGGCTCCGAGCTGCATCTGGTCCGCACCGGGCATCACGGCGGCGACGAGATGACCGAGCACATGATGACCGCACTGAACCGGTTCGCCCGGACCTAACGTTTTTCCAAAGTTCGCGTTATGCGAAGCACCCGCTGTTGTTGCTGTCCACTGCCTGCACCGATCGCTCGCGCAGGCCCCAAAGGCCTGCACTCGCGATTCGGTTTTGCATAACGCTCCTAGTTTCAGCGGCCGCCGATGTCCTCGCTCCAGATCTCCGGGTAGCGCTGCTGGAACTCGCGCATGGCGGCCACGCAGTTCTCGTCGTCGAGCAGCACGATCTCGACGCCGCGGCCGGCCAGGAAGCCCAGGTCGCCCGCGAAGGTCTCGGCCTCGCCTACCACCACCCTGGGTATCTGGAACAGCAGGATCGCGCCGCTGCACATCTGGCACGGTGACAGCGTGGTGTACAAGGTGGTGTCGTGGTAGGACGGCCGCCGGCCCGCGTTGCGCAGGCAGGCGATCTCGCCGTGCGCCACCGGATCGCCGCGCTGCACCCGCTCGTTGTGCCCGGCCGCGATCACCTGGCCGCCCGCGGCCAATACCGCCCCGACCGGCACGCCGCCGGATTCCAGGCCGTCCCGGGCCCGCCCCAGGGCCAGCGCCATCATCTCGCGATCGGCCTGATCCGCTTGCCCGTATCCCATGCCGGCCTACGCTACCGGACCTGGGTCAGGCGCCACACCACGCCCACGCCGGTCCCTGCGGGCGAGCGCGGCTCGATGGGGCGCCGGCCGACCTCGGTGAAGCCGAGCTTGCGCGGCACGCCGCCGCTGGCCACGTTCAGCTCGTCGTGCACGATCTCCACCCGGTCCACGCCCGGGAGCCGGAACGCCTGCTCGGTCAGCGCCGACGCCGTCGCCGTGGCCAAACCGCGCCGGGTGCAGGCCCGGTGCACCCAGTAGCCGATCTCCAGCCCGCCGGGCCCGATCCTGGCCATCAGGCCGCACCCGCCGGCCAGCGTGTCCCCGGTGATGATGGCGTAGTTGTATTCCGTCCCGTCCGCCCAGTCCCGCGCCGACTTGGCCAGGAACTCGGCTGCGGACTGCCTGGTGTAGCCCACAGCCCACGGCGCCCACGGGCGCAGGTGATCAAGGGACTCGGTCACCGCCTCGAACACGGCCTCGCGGTCGTCCTCGCGATAACGCCGCAAGGTCACAGGACCGCGGGAGATGACCTGGTCAGGTTCCGGCCGTCCGGTCATGCGGGCCTGCGCCCCTTTCTCTTCTTATAGGGCCGAACGATACGCGGCTTGTGCGCCCGGGCCCTGCGTGCCGCCAGGGGCGTCCGCGGCCATTCGTAGCTGAGCTGCCCGCCGACCCTGAGCCTGGCCCAGCGGGCCGCCTCGACCTGCAGGGCCTGGGCGGCCGCGGCGACCTCGACCGGGTCGACGTCCGCGTCGGCGTCCGGGAGCACGGCCAGCCGGTCGGCGGCCAGGGTCAGGATTTCCAGGTCCGACGGGTGGTCGAGGCCGGCCACGCACTCGACGAAGTTGGCCAGCACCTCGGCCCGCAGCCCTCGCTGATGAAAGCTGGCCAGCAGCTCCTTGGACCGCTCCCGCGCGTGCGGCGGGCGGCGGCCGCCGATGTGCTGCATGCTGTCGAAGATGATGCCGGCCGCGATGCCGCCCCAGATGCCGTCGGGGATATGCAGGTCGCGCTCCACCACGAAGTGCATGATGTCGTGCGGGAGCCGGGGTCCGGCCTGGCCTCCGTACAGCCGGTACACGGCCCCGTCGTCGCGCTCTACCAGGGCGTAGGCGCGCTGGTGATCCGGGAGACGGGGGAACGTCACGCGCATATCCCCACTATGGGGAGCAACCGGACGGCCGCCTAATGATTTTCGCCGGGCTGGCCCCGGTGCCGTAGGGTGGCCGATCGTGGCAGGACGCGGCACCATGGCGACGATCGCGCTGGAGCGCGCCCGGATCCCGTTCACCGTGCACGAGTACGCGCACGATCCGCGGCACGAGTCCTACGGCCTGGAGGCGAGCCAGGCCCTGGGCGTCCCGCCGGGCCGGGTGTTCAAGACGCTGATCGCCGAGGTGGACGGGAGGCTGGTGGCCGGGGTGGTCCCGGTAGGCGGCCAGCTCGACCTCAAGGCGCTGGCCGCTGCCGTGGGCGGCAAGCGGGCCGCCCTGGCTGAGCTAGCCGCGGCCGAACGGGCCACCGGGTACGTGGCGGGCGGCATCTCCCCGGTCGGCCAGCGCAAGCGCCTGGCCGTGGTGCTCGACAGGTCGGCCATGGAGCACGCCACCGTGTTCTGCAGCGGCGGGCGGCGCGGCCTGGAGATCGAGCTGGCCCCCGCCGATCTGGTCCGGGCCGCGGCGGCCACCGTGGCCAGCATCGGGTCACCGCCCCGCCCCTAAGATGAGCTCATGACGGACGGTCCGGGCAGGCGGCAGGCACGGCTCGGCACGCCGCCGGCGGCCGGGGAGCTTGACGCCGCCGAGCGGATGCCGGTCGACGAGCTCCGGGCGCTCCAGCTCGAGCGGCTCCGCTGGACGCTGCGGCACGCCTACGCGAACGTCCCGTTCTACCGGAGGAAGTTCGACGCGGCGGGAGTGAGCCCGCAGGACTGCCGCTCGCTGGAGGACCTGGGCGGGTTTCCCGTCACGACCAAGGACGACCTGCGGGACAACTACCCGGCCGGCATGTTCGCCGTCCCGCCGGCCGAGATCAGGCGGATCCACGCCTCCAGCGGGACCACCGGCCAGCCCACCGTGGTCGGCTATACCGAGGCGGACCTGAGCACCTGGGCCGCCCTGATGGCCAGGTCGATCAGGGCCGCGGGCGGCCGGCCCGCGGACGTGGTGCACGTCGCCTACGGCTATGGCCTGTTCACCGGCGGGCTGGGCGCCCACTACGGCGCCGAACGGCTGGGCTGCACGGTCATCCCCGCCTCGGGCGGGATGACCGGACGGCAGGTCAGGCTCATCTGCGACCTGCGGCCCCGCGTCATCATGGTCACCCCCACCTACATGCTGACCATCCTCGATGAGTTCGAGCGGGCCGGGGTGGACGCCAGTCAGAGCTCGCTGGAGATCGGCATCTTCGGCGCCGAGCCGTGGACCGAGGAGATGCGCGCCGAACTGGAGCAGCGGGCGGGCCTGCACGCGGTGGACATTTACGGGCTGTCCGAGGTGATGGGTCCCGGCGTCGCGCAGGAGTGCGTGGAGACCAAGGACGGCCTGACCGTCTGGGAGGATCATTTCTACCCGGAGGTGATCGACCCGGCCTCGGGCGCGTCGCTGGGCCCGGGCGAGCGGGGTGAGATCCTGTTCACCTCGCTGACCAAGCAGGCCATGCCCCTGATCCGGTACCGCACCAGGGACCTGACCCGGCTGCTGCCAGGCACGGCCAGGCCCGCCCACCGCCGGATGGAACGGGTCACCGGCCGGTCGGACGACATGATCGTGCTGCGCGGGGTTAACGTGTTCCCCACCCAGGTCGAGGAGCTCCTACTGCGGGTGCCTGGCCTGTCGCCGCACTTCCAGCTGGTGCTCACCTCGCGCGACCGCCTGGACGAGCTGACCGTCCACGTCGAGGCGAGGCCCGGGCTCACCGCGGACCAGCGCTCCGCCGCGGCGCAGGCGCTCACCGCCCAGGTGCGGGACAACATTGGCGTGCGCGTCGACGTCTCGGTCGCGGACCCGGACACGATCGAACGCTCGGCCGGCAAGATGCGCCGGGTCATCGACCAGCGCGGCGCCTAGGCCCTCACGGGGTTGCCGCGGCGCTAATGGGGCGCCACGGGTTCGACCTGCACCGGCCCGCCGCCGCTGCTGATGGTGATCGAGGGACCCGCGGCGGGATTGGTCGCGATCCCCACCGACTGCGGGCCGCCGTTGCTGTCGGCGGTCAGCGCATACGGGCCTCCGGGCACGGTCAGCGCGGCCAGGCCGCCGTTGGTGCTGACTGTCACCTGCTGCGGCGCGGCCGCGAAAGCGATCTGCGCGTCTCCGCCGTCCGTGCTGACCGTGGCCGCTGCGGCGTCGATGCGGTTGGCGGTCAGGTTCCCGCCGAAGGTGTCGGCGTGCAGCGCGCCGGACAGGCTGTCCACCAGCAGCGAGCCGCCCTCGGTGCTGACCGTAAGGGGTCCGCCGATCCGGGTGGCGCTCACCGGGCCGCCGCCGGAATCCAGGTTCGCGGCGCCCGTCCCTGAGACGGTCAGCGCACCGCCGTCCGTCATCGCCGTGACGCCGACGCCCGGCGGCACTGTCACCGCGAAGCTGACGAAGCAGCCGCCGTCCTGCGAGCACGCCGGGTCGGCCAGGATGAGGTGTCCCCGGGACAGCGACTCGGTCACCGCGGGCTGCCCGCCGGCCGGCGGGCCGTACGTGAGCGTGTCGCTGACCTGGACGCGGCCGGCCAGCCCGCTCGTTATCCGTATCGCTCCGCCGTGGCTCTGCACGGTGAGGCTGGTGACCGGCTTGGCCAGGGTCACCGTCTGGGTCACGGTGACCTGCGGCGGCGGCTGGGGAGTAGACCAGGCCCGGGTGACGATGACGACCCCGCCGAACGTGAGGGCCAGCACCGTGGCCAGTCCGGCCAGGCCCCAGGCCCAGCGGCCTGGGCCGGCTACCGTGCGCACGGGAGGTCCACGGTGATCAGCGTCGGCCCGCCGGGCGGGCTGGCGACCTCGAAGGTCCCGTCCACCGACGCGGCCCGCTTGGCCAGCCCGGCCAGGCCCGTGCCGCGGGCCGGGTCGGCGCCGCCTACGCCGTCGTCGCTGACGATGATGTGCAGCCGGTCACCCACGCGCTGCGCGAATACCTCGGCCTGGCTGGCCGCGGCGTGCTTGGTGATGTTGGTCAGGCTCTCGGAAACCACGAAGTAGGCCACCGCCTCGATGGTGGGCGAGGGCCGGCGCGGCACGTCCACGGTCAGCCGGACCGGGATCGGCATCCGCGCGCTCACGCCGGACAGCGCCGCGTCCAGGCCCCGGTCCTCCAGCACGGCCGGGTGCAGGCCGCGAATCAGGTTCCGCAGTTCGGCCAGCGCGGCCTTGGCCTCCTCGTGGGCCTCGGCGATGACCTGGCGGGCCTGCGTCCCGCCACCGGGTTCGGCGCGCGCCATGCCCAGCCGCATGGCCAGCGCGACCAGCCGCTGCTGAGTGCCGTCGTGCAGGTCCCGCTCCAGCCGGCGCCGCTCGGCGTCCGCGGCGTCGACCACGCCGGTGCGGCTCTGGGTCAGGTGCTCCACCCGGTGCTCCAGCTCCTCGGCGCGGCTGGGGCCCAGCAGCGCCCGCGCGGCCGTGGCGTCCAGCGCCCCGACCGCGGCGGTCAGCCACGGCGCAGCCGCCAGCAGCGCGATCCCGCCGAGGGTCAGGTACACGTCCCAGGGAATGCGGATGACGTGTTCGGTCGCGGAATGGGTCTGGCCGTCGCGGAAGAAGTTCCCGAGGGGCAGCGCCGCTCCGTAGACGTAGACCAGGGTGAAGAACACACCCGTCAGCCACGCGCCGAGGGCGATGATGGCGGCCACCGCCAGCGCGGGGGCGGCCAGCGCGTGGTAACCGAACTGGCGCCAGGTGGCGCGCGAGCGGATGTAGTCGGCGAACCCCTCCTGGCTCCAGCGGTTCGCCATCGGCCGCTGCAGCGGGATATACACCCCGACCGTGGTGCGGAGCCGGTGCCGGTGCATCCGGGTGAGCAGCGGCAGCGCGAGGAACACGATCACCAGGCCGATGAGCAGATACGGCCACAGCCTCTCCAGCTTCTCCCATCTCCCCCACGACACCGGGGTGGAGTGCAGGACGTAACGGCTGAAGGCCCAGGCCGCCAGGGGGAGCATCACGACGAGCTGAGCCGGGATCCCGCCGGCCAGGTACACGCCCTGGCGCCAGGCCCGCGGCGACCACGGGGCGCGGCGGACGGGGGTGACCATAGATCCCACCGTAGGGGGACACCACGGGGCCTGCCTATCCAGTGCGGTTCACCATCGGGGGTGGTGCTAGCACCACCCCCGATTCGGGGGCTTGGGCCAGTGCGCGCGGCTACCCCGAGGTGGCACCGTGGCGTCAGTTCCCCACTCAGGAGGGCATTGATGATCGACCACGGGGCACCTGACGGCATGATCCGGCTGAATGGCGTGACCAAGACCTACCAGGCCAGCGCTCCGCCCGCGCTGGCGGAGGTCAGCATGGACGTGGCGGCCGCGGAGGTAGTGGCGGTCATGGGTCCGTCGGGCAGCGGCAAGTCCACGCTGCTCAACCTCATCGCCGGGCTGGACCGGCCCACCGCGGGCACCGTCACGGTGGGCGGGCGGCGGATCGACAACCTCGGCGAGAGCGCCCTGGCCCGGTTCCGGGCCCGGCACGTCGGGATCATCTTCCAGTTCTTCAACCTGCTCGACGACCTCACCGTGGAGGACAACGTGCTGCTGCCCGCCCAGCTGGCCGGGGCGTCACGGCGGCAGGCGAGGGCGCGGGCCGACGAGCTGCTGGCGCGGATGGGCATCGAGGAGCAGCGCAACGCCTACCCGGCCCGGATGTCCGGCGGACAGCGGCAACGGGTGGCGATCGCCCGGGCCCTGGTGAACCAGCCCGAGGTGCTGCTGGCCGACGAGCCGACCGGGGCGCTGGACACCGCCACCGGGAAGGAGATCGGCCGGCTGCTTCGCGAGCTCAACGAGGGCGGGCAGACGCTGGTGCTGGTGACCCACGACCCGGACCTGGCCGAGCGGTACGCGGCCCGCCCGGTACGGATCGTGGACGGGCGGCTGGCCGGCATCCCCGCCGGGGTGTCCCGGTGAACTGGCCCCGGGTTAGCTGGTTCAGCGCGGTCAGAACCGCCACCGGAGGGATGCTCAGGCACAAGGTACAGGCGGTGGTGCTGGCCATGGTGCTGCTGGTCGCCACCGCCTCGGCCACGCTCGGCCTCGCGCTGCTGGCGGCCACCGACGGGCCGTTCCAGCAGGCCTTCGCCGCCCAGAACGGCGCGCACCTGGTCGTCACCGTGAACCCGGCGCGGGCCGACTCGGCGCAGCTGGCCGGCACCCGTAGCCTGCACGGGGTCACGGCGGTGGCCGGGCCGTTCGGCGCGGCGACGGTCCAGTCGCAGTTCAGCGGCCAGCCCTTCGGGCAGCTCACGCTGGTCGGGCGGTCCTCGCCCGGCGGCCCGGTGGACGACGTGGCGCCGGACGGCGGGCACTGGGTGACCGGGCCGGGCCAGATCGTGCTGAACAGCGTTCCTGGGGACGGCGGCCCGGTGGTCGGCAGCAAGATCACCATCACCGGATTGCCGCAGGCCGTCACGCTGACCGTGGTCGGCTTCGCCAGCTCCATCACTAACACGGCCGACGGCTGGGTCGCTCCGGCCGAGGTCGCCGACCTGCAAACGCCCGGCGCCGCGCCGAGTGCGCAACTGCTCTACCGGTTCGCCAGCGCGGCCACCGACGCCCAGGTCCGCGCCGACCTGGCGGAAGTCACAGGGGCACTCCCGCCGGGTACGGTGACCGGGGCCGGCTCCTGGCTCGCCGCGGAGAGCCAGAACACCGGCACCGGCGCGATCATGGAGCCGTTCGTGGTCGCGTTCGCGCTGATCGGCCTGGCCATGGCGGTGCTCATCGTGGCCAACGTGGTCAGCGGCGCGGTGGCCGCCGGGTACTACCGGATCGGCGTGCTGAAGAGCATCGGCCTGACCCCGGCGCAGGTCGTGGTGGCCTACCTGAGCCGGGTCGGGGTGCCCGCGGTGGCCGGATGCGTGGCCGGGGTGGTAGCGGGCAACCTGCTGGCGGTTTCCGTGCTGCGCCAGTCGGCCGACGCCTACGGCGTGGGCAGTCAGCACGTCCCGTGGTGGGCGTCGGTCGCCGCGCCGACCGGGATGCTGGTGCTGACCGTGCTGGCCGCGTTCGGGCCCGCGCTGCGCGCCGGGCGGCTGTCCGCCACGCAGGCCATCGCGGCCGGCCGCGCCCCGAACCCGGCCCGCGGCTACGCCGCGTACCGGCTCGCCGCCCGGCTGCGCCTGCCGCGGCCGGTCGGCATCGGCCTGGCCGCGCCGTTCGCCCGGCCCGCGCGCACGCTGGTGACCGTGGCCGCGATCGCGTTCGGGGCCACCGCGGTGATCTTCGCGTTCGGGCTGAGCGCCTCGCTGGGCCGGGCCGCGGGCATCCAGACTCTGTCGGCCACGGTCCCGGTGGAGATCCAGCAGGGCGGCCCGAGCGGCGGCCCAGGCCAGATCTCGACGGCGAAGCAGGACGCGGCGGTGACCGCCGCGCTGCGCGCCCAGCCGGGCACGGCCCACCAGACGGCGGTGTATGAGAATCAGGTCAAGGTGCCCGGCGTGGCGGGGACCGTGAACGCCTGGGCGTTCGGCAGTGACTCCTCCTGGATCGGGTACGGCGTCATCACCGGGCACTGGTACGACGCGCCGGGCCAGGTGGACGTCAACACCGCGTTCCTGAACGCCACCGGCCTGGCGGTCGGGGATACCGCCACCGTGGATACCGGAACCTCCCTGGTCACCGTGCGCATCGTCGGGGAGGTGTTTCACCCCAGCAGCCGGCCCAACCTGTACGGCAGCGCCCAGACGCTGCGCGGGGTGGCCACGGATGTCAACCTGGCGCAGTGGGACGTGGGGTTGCGGCCCGGCACCAGCGCCGCCGCGTACGCTCAGGCGGTCAACTCCACGCTGGGCAGCAGCAGCCCGTGGGGGGCCACCACCCAGAAGGACAGCGGCCAGTTCTACAAGATCGCCGTCGGCCTGGTGGGCCTGCTGGCGCTGATGGTCGCGGTCGCGGCCGGGCTCGGCGTGCTCAACACGGTGCTGATGACCACCCGGGACCGGGTGCACGACCTGGGGATCTTCAAGGCGCTCGGGATGCGGCCGGGCCAGATGCTGACCATGGTGGTGTGCTGGATCGTCGGCCCGGCCGTGCTGGCCGCGGTGATCGCGGTGCCGGTCGCGGTGGCGCTGAACACGGCCACCGTGCACGCGATGGCTGGCACCGCGCACACCGGGATACCCGCCGAGGTCACCTCGGTGTTCCCGCCGTCCCGGCTCGCGCTGCTCTCGCTGGCCGCCCTGGCCATCGCGGTGGCCGGAGCGCTGGCCCCCGCGAGCTGGGCGGCCCGGGCTCGCCCGGCGGTCGCGCTGCGCACCGAGTGACGGACCTCTAGCGTGGGACCGTGACAGGAGAATCGGGGACGGCCCGGCCGGGCCGTCCCCGGGTGGTGATCGCCGAGGACTCGGTGCTGCTGCTGGCCGGCCTGACCAAGCTGCTCGACAGCGCCGGGTTCGAGGTCGCGGCCACCGCAGCCGACGGCGAAGGCCTGCTGGCCGCGGTGGAACGGGAACGGCCGGACGTGGTGATCGCCGACGTCCGGATGCCGCCCACCCACACCGACGAGGGGATCCGTGCGGCGCTGGTCATCCGCAGCCAGTGGCCGGAGATCGCGATCCTGGTGCTGTCGCAGTACGTGGAGGAGCGGTACGCGGCCGACCTGCTGTCGGCGAACACCCGCGGCGTCGGCTACCTGCTCAAGGACCGGGTGGCCGACGTGGCCGAGTTCCTCGACGCACTGCGGCGGGTGACGGCGGGCGGTACCGCGCTGGACCCGGAGGTAGTGGCGCAGTTGGTGCTGCGCAGGGGTGACCCGCTGGGCGACCTGACCGAGCGGGAACTCGACGTGCTGGCGCTGATGGCCGAGGGCCGCTCGAACGCCGAAATCGGAGCGGCCCTGGTGATCACGGAAAGCGCGGTGAGCAAGCACATCAACTCGATCTTCGCCAAGCTCGGGCTGTACCCGGGCGACGTCGGCCACCGCCGGGTGCTGGCGGTGCTGCGCTACCTGGGAGCCGGCCCTGACGGCGGCTCCGGGGGCTGAAGGGCAGGACCAGGGGTCGGGCGGACACGCTACGCCGGGCCCGGAGCGGCCTGCCCGGCGTCGCGTGATTCGCGCGGTTCCTCGCCCGGACCGGCGGCGGCCGCCTCCAGGGCTTCCGGGCCGGGGTCACCGGCAGGCTCCGCGCCCGCGGCGGGGGGGACCTGGGCCGCGTTCGCGGCAGGGTCGGCCTGGGCCGCGTCCGCGGCGGGGGCTTCCACGGCTGTGCTGAATTGGGCCGCGTTCGCGGCGGGGGCTTCCGGCAGAGCCCGGCGCTGGCTGCGGTAGAACCAGACGGCGCCCACCACGGTCAGCGCCGATGCGATGTACATGTTCAGGCGCAGCCCGAAGATGTACACCGAGGAGTCGATCCGCAGCGACTCCTCGAAGATCCGGTAGGCCGAATAGCCGAACACGTACAGGGCGAACAGCCCCGGCGGCTTGATCGTGCGGTGATGCCCGAGCCAGACCAGCAGGCCGGCCCAGGCGAAGTCGAAGATCAGCTCGTAGAGGAAGGTGGGCTGGAACGTGCTGAAGTGCAGGTACTGAGCCGGGATGCCGCCGGATACGCGGTACTGGTACGGGATCTCCAGGCCCCAGGGCAGCGAGGTCGGCCGGCCGAACAGCTCCTTGTTGAAGTAGTTGCCGATCCGCCCGATGCCCTGCGCGACCAGCAGCGCCGGCGCCACCGCGTCCATGAACAGGGCCACGTTCACGCCGTGCCGGCGCAGCCGCCAGACGCCGACCACGGCGGCCAGCGCCACCCCGCCCCAGATGCCCAGCCCGCCGTCCCACACCGCGAACGGGCCGTACCACACGTGCGGGATGTCCATCGGGGTGGTGATGTCGAAGTAGATCCGGCCGCCGATGATCCCGGCCGGGACACTCCACAGCGCCACCTCGCCCACCAGGTCGGGATCGCCGCCCACCGCGCGGTACCGCCGCCGGGTGATGATGACCGCGGCGGCGATGCCGACCAGGTACATCAGCGCGTAGAAGTGAATGACCAGCGGGCCGATGTGGAAGCTGCTGATCGGCGGGCTGGGAATGTAGGCCGACATCGCCATAGCGCCGAGGGTACACCTGGCCCGGGCGTAGGCCGACCGGCGAACCGCCAGCGAGCCACGCAGCCGGCCGAGGCGTGGTACCCCGGTCCGTTCGGGAGAAAACTACCTGGATTCCGGGCGGTCAGCGACCATCGGCGCGGTAGCCGCCTCAGTGGGCTGGGGCGCGGTGGCGTCGGTGACGGCCGCCACGCGGGGCGGGGCCATGGTGGTCGGCGGCACCGGCGGGACGGTGGCCGACCGGTCGGGCCGGCCGGCCAGCCGGTACACATCGGCCCCGTCCACGGTCTCCTTCTCCAGCAGCAGGCTGACCAGCGAGTCGAGCTCGGGGCGGTGGTCCTTGAGCAGCTCGATCGCCCGCTCCTCGGCCTGGCGCAGCAGGCGCGAGACCTCCTTGTCGATTTCCGCCTGGGTCGCCTCGGCGAACGGGCGGCTGGACATGGGCGCGCCGCCGCCGAGGAACACCGACCCGCCCTCGGGGTACCCGATCGGGCCGAGCTTGTCCGACAGGCCGAACTCCCTGACCATCTTGGTGGCCAGGTCGGTCGCCCCGGCCAGGTCATTGGCGGCACCAGTCGACCCCTGGCCGATCACCACCAGCTCGGCGGCCCGGCCGCCGAGGCGGACGGCCAGCGAATCGAGCAGGTAGTCCTCGCCGTACATGTGCCGCTCGACCAGCGGCAGCTGCTCGGTCACGCCCAGGGTCTGGCCCGCGGGCAAGATGGTCACCTTGGCCACCGGGTCGGCGTGTTCGGACAGCGCGGCGACCATGGCGTGCCCGGACTCGTGCACCGCCACAGCGTGCTTCTCCTCAGGAAGCAGCACGTTGGAGCCTTCACGGCGGCCGAGGATGATGCGGTCCCTGGCCGCGCCGAAGTCGTCGGCGGTCAGCACGTCGCGGCCGGCGCGGACCGCGTTGATGGCCGCCTCGTTGGCCAGGTTGGCCAGATCGGCGCCGGAGAAGCCGGGCGTGCCGCGGGCCACGGCGTTCAGGTCCACGCCCGGAGCCAGCTTCTTGTCCTTGCAGTGCACGGCGAGGATCGCGGCCCGCTCGTTGACGTTCGGCAACGGGATCGTGACCTGCCGGTCGAACCGGCCCGGCCGCAGCAGCGCCGGGTCGAGGATCTCCGGGCGGTTGGTGGCCGCCAGCACCACGATGCCCGCCGAGGGCTCGAAGCCGTCCATCTCGGCCAGCAGCTGGTTGAGCGTCTGCTCCCGCTCGTCGTTGGCCACCACCGCTCCCGTGCCGGCCCGGCGCTGGCCGATGGCGTCAATCTCGTCGATGAAGATGATGGCGGGCGCGCGCTTGCGCGCCTGCTCGAACAGGTCACGGACCCGGGCCGCGCCGACCCCGACGAACAGCTCGACGAACCCGGAGCCTGAGACCGAGAAGAACGGCACGTGCGCCTCGCCGGCCACCGCGCGGGCCAGCAGCGTCTTGCCGGTGCCGGGCGGCCCGACCATCAGCACGCCGCGGGGCACCATCGCGCCCGCCCTGGCGTACCGGTCCGGGTTGCGCAGGAAGTCCACCACCTCTTCGATCTCGGACTTGGCCCCCTCGTAGCCGGCCACGTCGGCGAACGTGGTGGACGGCCGTTCCTCGTCGAACACCTTGGCCCGGGACCGGCCTACGCCGAGCGCGCCCTGCAGTCCTCCGGCCGCGCCCCGGGACAGCCGGCGGAACAGCCAGATGAAGAACACGATCGGCAGCCCGAAGGTGATCAGGTAGATCAGCACCGTGGTGCCGAAGCCGTTCCCCGAGGGGGCGGACGAGACCTCGACGTTGTTCTGACTGCAGCTCGGTCAGCAGCTCCTGGCCGGCCTGCGGCGGGACGACCACGGTGAAGCTGGTGCCGTTGGTCAGCGTGCCGGTGCTCGTGCCGCCCTCGGTGCTGGCGAGCTGGACCGTCTTCACCTGATGCGCGGCCACATCGTCCAGGAACTTGGAGTAGGTCAGGCTGTTCGAGGGCGAGCGCGTGGCACGTCAGGTAAAACAGCACGAGGATGGCCAGGATCATGATCGGCCAGATCCAGTTCCGCCAGCGCGGCGGCGGAGGCGGCGCGGACGGCTTGGGCGTGTCGCCGGCGGGCGGCGGCGTGGCTTGCTTACTCATGGCAGCTCCTCGTGATGCCCAGTATGCCTGTTGCTCGTGGTGCCATGACCGCAGGCGGCCGGTGCGGCGGATAGGCAGGCAACTGCGAGCGAACGGTCAGGAAGCCTTCAGTGTCTCGGCTGCGGGACTTCAAGGGGTCAGGACCGCGGCGCCGTCGAAGCGGCCCGCCTTCAGGTCCCGCAGGGCCTGGTCGGCGGCGTCCAGCGGGTACGGGTGGGCGGTGACCTGCAGCTTGTGGCCGGCCGCGAAGTCCAGGAACTCCCTGGCGCCCGCCCTGGTGTTGGAGGTCACGCTGCGCAGCTGCCGTTCGGAGAACAGGTGCCGCTCGTAGTTCAGCGGCGGGATGTCGCTCAGGTAGATGCCCGCGATGGCCAGGGTGCCGCCCCGGTCCAGCGCGGCCAGCGCGGGCAGTACCAGGTCGCCCACGGGCGCGAACAAGATCGCGGCGTCCAGCGGCTCGGGCGGGGAGTCCGCCGCCTCCCCCACCGAGGCCACGCCCAGTCCGAGCGCGAGCCGCCGGGCCTGCTCGCCGCGGGTCAGCACGTGCACGGTGGCGCCGCGGGCCAGCGCCACCTGGGCGGCCAGGTGCGCGCTACCACCGAACCCGTAGAGGCCCAGGCGGCCGCCCGGTGGCAGGTCGGCGCGCTGCAGCGCGTGGTACCCGATGATGCCCGCGCACAGCAACGGCGCGAGTTCGGGGTCGGAATAGCCTTCCGGTAGCCGATGGGCGTACCCGGCGGGCACCGTCATGTACTCGGCGTACCCGCCGTCGGCATCCCAGCCGGTGTACCGCGAGTTCGGGCACAGGTTCTCCGCGCCGCGCGTGCAGTACCTGCATTCGTTGTCGGTCCAGCGCAGCCAGGCCGCCCCGGCCCGGTCGCCGACCGCGAAGCCGTCGGCTTCCGCTCCCTCGCCCAGCGCCGCCACCTGGCCGACCACCTCGTGACCGGGCGTCACGCCAGGCCGGTGCGGCGGCAGGTCCCCCTCGGTCACGTGCAGGTCGGTGCGGCACACGCCGCAGGCCAGGACCCGGAGCAGCAGCTCGCCTGGTCCGGGCCGAGGCAGGTCGTCCTCGGTGTGCAGGCGCAGCGGGCGGCCGGTGACCGGCCCCGGGGCCTCGACGTGCCACGCGCGCATACCGGCACGTTACCCCGGCCGCCGACCTAGGCAACCGGCAGCTGGCCAGCCGATGAACCTTCGCCGCGACTCATACGTATTACTCAGCAGGATCCCGGTTTCGGTTCAGGCTTCGGGGTTCTAATTGTTTGCGCTGGCAGTGGAGTTACTGCCAGAATCGGGGCCCTACCCCAGGTGTACGGGGCTCTGGGGTTCCGGTCCCGGTTCGGCGGTGCGAGGAAGGAATGTCGCGCCGCTGACGTTGACGGGACGACGGGTTGGAGTGGCACGTGATCATTCGTCAGCTGAACCGCGCCAGCGTCGGCGCGGCAGCCACAGACGGGGGAAGTGATGTGGCCGTGATAACCGCGGAGCGCGCTGCCGAGCTGGAGCCTGCCCAGCTGGAGCTTTCCTGCCAGGCAGGCGCGGACGGATACCAGGTGGTCACCGTGACCGGTGAGCTCGACGTGGCCACGGCTGAGCAGGCCTATGCCTACATCAGCGGGGTCATCGACGAAGGGCCGGCGCCGGTCAGCGTCGACCTGGGCGGGCTGACCTTCTGCGACGCCTCCGGCCTCGGCATGCTGGCCAAGGCGGCCAGGCACGCCCGGCAGGCGGGCCGCCAGCTCACGCTCACCTCGGCGCGCCCGTCGCTGCTGAAGATCATACGGATCACCGGGCTGGACCGGGCCTTCCCCGAGCTGCGCTCGTCAGCGCGCGCGTACTGAGGGTAACTCTCAAGCCGACCTGGTCAGATATGTGACCGTGACCATAGATGATGCTGCCTGCTCGCGTTAAATTTGGAGTGCTTCCTGCGTTAAATCCGAAGTAATCGCAAGCGGAGGGACTCACGCAAAATGGCCGAAGACGTCCAAGGGCAGGCCGAAACATCCGAAGCACAGATTGCGGTGCACTGGCGCGAGGAGGAGAGCTACCCGCCACCTGACGGGTTCACGGCGCAGGCGAACGCGAATGACCCGGCCATCCGGGGGCGGTTCACCGAGGACAAGTTCCCGGACTGCTTCAAGGAGTACGCCGATCTGCTGACCTGGGACCAGAGGTGGCACACCACGCTGGACACCAGCACCGCGCCGTTTTACAAGTGGTTCGTGGGCGGCAGGCTGAACGCCTCGTATAACTGCGTCGACCGGCATGCCGCGGCCGATCCGGACAAGAGCGCGATCATCTTCGTGCCCGAGCTGGAGTCCGAGGAGCCCGAGCACGTCAGCTACGGGGACCTGCTCCGGCAGGTGAACGAGTTCGCCGCGCTGCTGCGTGACTTCTGCGGCCTGAAGGCCGGCGACCGGGTGACCCTGCACATGCCCATGGTCACCGAGCTGCCGGTCACCATGCTGGCCTGCGCCCGGCTCGGGGTGATCCACTCGGAGGTGTTCGGCGGCTTCAGCGGCAACGCCTGCGGGGCCCGCATCGCCGACTCGGGCAGCCGGGTGCTGATCACGTCGGACGGCTACTACCGGGCCGGATCGATGACCGACCATAAGGTCAAGGCCGACGAGGCCCTGGCCACGGCGGCCAAGGAGGGGCAGGACGTCGACAAGGTGCTCGTCTGGCGGCGCCGCCCCGGCGAGTACGCCTCGCAGGCCCCGATGGCGGCGGGCCGGGATTTCTTCGTCGACGAGGTGCTGCCGCGGTACGCGGGGCAGAGTGTCGAGCCGGTGCCGATGCCGGCCGAGGCGCCGCTGTTCTTGATGTACACCAGCGGGACCACCGGCCGCCCCAAGGGCTGCCAGCACAGCACCGGCGGCTACCTCGCGTACGTGGCCGGCACGTCCAGGTACTACCAGGACATCCACCCGGACGACGTGTACTGGTGCATGGCCGACATCGGCTGGATCACCGGCCACTCCTACATCGTGTACGGGCCGCTGGCCCTGGGCACCACCACGGTGATCTACGAGGGCGTGCCGAACTACCCCGACGGCGGCCGCCCGTGGCGGATCGCGGAGAAGCTCGGGGTGAACATCTTCCACACCTCGCCGACCGCGATCCGGATGCTGCGCAAGGTCGGCCCGGACGAGCCGGGCAAGTACAGCTACCGGTTCAAGAACATGACGACCGTGGGCGAGCCGATCGAGCCCGAGGTCTGGCGGTGGTACTACAACGAGGTCGGCAAGGGCCAGGCGGCCATCACCGACACCTGGTGGCAGACCGAGAACGGCGGCTTCCTGGGCAGCACCCTGCCCGGCCTGGAGCCGATGAAGCCGGGCAGCTGCGGCCCCGGCGTGCTCGGCATCTACCCGGTGATCTACGACGAGAACGGCGACGCGGTGCCGGCGGGCAGCGGCAAGGCGGGCAACATCTGCATCCGCAACCCGTGGCCGGGCATCTTCCAGACGGTGTGGGGCGACCCGGAGCGGTTCTTGTCCACCTACTTCCGTAAGTACAACACGAACCCGGACAGCCAGGACTGGCACGACTGGCCGTACTTCACCAACGACGGCGCGATGGAAGCGGCCGACGGCTACTTCCGGATCCTGGGCCGGGTCGACGACGTGATCAACGTGGCCGGGCACCGCCTGGGCACCAAGGAGATCGAGTCGGCGGCGCTGACGGTCCCGGAGGTCACCGAGGCGGCCGCGGTACCGGTCATCGACGATATCCGCGGCCGGGTGGTCGAGATCTACGTCTCCCTCAAGCCGGGCTACGAGCCGGGCAAGGAGATGGAAGACAAGGTCAGCAAGACGATCGAGACCGTGATCGGCAAGATCGCCCGGCCGAAGAACGTCTGGATCGTCTCCGACATGCCCAAGACCCGGTCCGGCAAGATCATGCGCCGGGTCATCGCGTCCGTGTCCAACTTCACCGACGTCGGCGACGTCACCACCCTGGCCAACCCCGAGGTCGTGGAGCAGATCCGGGAGCAGGTGCAGAGCGCCAAGGAGGCCAAGGGCGAGGTGCCGCGCGAACTCAGCAAGGAAGAGGAGCACGAAATCAAGACCTTCGGCGCCGAGTAGGCCCGATAGGTTCTGCCCGCATGTGGCGGGCCACCGTGATCAGGTGGCCCGCCACATGCATGTCCGCCTGTTTTCTGCCCGAACGATCCTGGGCGTGAGCGTCCGGCCGCGGATCCCGCCTCCCGAGGTACGCAAGTCATCTCACGACGGGACCTTGGTCTCTATAGCCGCTGTTCGCGACGCGGTGAGCTGAGAAGTGACGAGAAGGATCCCGGACAGACGCGGAGACACGATGCCAGCTCCGGGCGGGACCGGCACCGCGCACCGCGCAATCGGAATCCGCGAGAAGCGGATGCGGGGTCCTTCTCGCTCACATGAGGCCGGTGTTCTGGTTACCCAGGGCCGCGGCCCGTCCAGCAAAGGAGATCCCTGCCATGCCGTACCCGAACACCGCACTGACCGCCTGGCAGCTGGCCCTCATCGCCCTGGTCGCGGTCGGCACGCTGACCGTGTGGCTGGTCGCCTCTTCCTGGCCGCCCGTCCGTCCGGCCGCGCCGACCGGGCTGCCCTGGCCTCGCCCGGCGAGAGCATCGCAGCCGACCCGAAGCGGGCCGCTGCGGCCGCCGAACCGGAACCGGCCCGGCAGGCTGAACGCCGGGAAGCCGCCTAGCCGGGCTGGCCCACCTCGGTGACCAGCTCGTCGTGCCCGAAGCACAGGTAGCCGCTCACATCCGAGGCGTCGCCCTGGGCCGCAGCAGTTCGGCCCGGATGTCATCCAGCGGTGCGTACAGCTGCGGCAGCAGCCCGGTCTCGTGCAAGAGCATGGCCCGGGTGGTGTCCAGCACGCTCTGGCCGCCGAAGGCCGCCCGCACCCGCCGCGGGAATGGGTGCATCAGCAGCTTGTGGGCCGGACCTTCGAGGTGGTAGTTGACGGTCTCCGGTGGATGTCCGGAAAGCGGCCCATCCGAAAGTGTCAGCGACATAGCGCTCTCCATATCGACACGGCGAGGGCTGGCGTAACCTGCGCGGCCCATGCTGATGACCGGCCGCCGCGCCCCCTGCGGCCCTCGCAACAGCGACGGGTGCACGGACGAGGCCCAGACCGTCCGCCTTGGTGCCCTTCTGGAAGCCGCCGAACAGCATCGACAGCACGATCAGCAGCGCGATCAGCAGTACCACCCACAGCAGGCAGCCGGCCGCTCGCGACCTCGGCCAGCGCCCTCGGCGCGCCCGGTAACCCGAGCGCCGGCCGAACCCGTACCTGGACATGCCTTGTGTCTTCCCAGTACACGTGCAGTATGCGGCGCGGCCTGAATTTTCTGGACTCTCCGGGGTAGTCGGTGCGCGCGGACACCCCGCACCACGTAAAGGACGACAGCCATGGCGCGCATGCCGAGGGTAGGGTCGCTGGCCGGGATCGTAGGCGCGGTCGCCGCCGTACTCGTGGCGATCGTCGTCCTGTCCGCGATCCACCTGCTGCCCCAGTTGCGGAACCCCTTCGCGGAGACCACCACGGTCCGCAGCCAGCCCGTCATCCTGAAGTCGATCACCGAGCTCAGCCGCTACGAGGCGGCCAGCGGCTCGTTCGAGGTCGTGGTCGACCTGACCCAGCGCACCTGGCTGCTGCCGTCGTTCCTCGAGGGCAGTGAGACGTTGTTCATCGGGCAGGGCACCGACATCGCCTTCGTCGACTTCTCGCAGCTCAAGAGCCAGGCCATCAAGGTGAGCGCGGACCGGACCTCGGTCACGGTCAGCCTGCCCAAGGCCCAGCTGGAACCGGCCGTCCTCAACGTCTCGCAGTCCTACGTGTACGCGCAGCAGCAGGGGCTGTTCAACCGGATCGGGAACTTCTTCTCCGGCAACCCGAACAGCCAGCAGCAGGTCTACATCCTGGCCCAGCAGAAGATCCAGAGCGCGGCCCAGCAGAGCCCGCTACTGACCGAGGCGCAGAAGAACACGCAGGAGATGCTCGACGGCATGCTGACCTCGCTGGGCTTCCAGCACGTCACCGTCACCTTCGGCGCCGTCCAATCCGGTAGCGGCCAGCCTGCGTTACAGCGCGGCTCGCACTCATAAGCCCGCCGGGAAATCCCTCGGCTTACAGGTCGGCGGGAGCGGTGTAGGCGAGCAGGCGAGCATGTCCAGAGGACAGGGCGGCCCAGTCTTCGCTGAACTCAAAGACGGCCACGGCGGCCGTGGGGAACCTCAGGCCGGCCGGGGAGAGCCTGCCGTTCCCGGCTGGAGGTCCGGCCAGGCTGTTGGCCAGCTCCGCGAGGCCCGGATTGTGCCCGATCAGCAGCGCAGCCCGGTATCTGCCGGGCAACTCCTGGGCCAGATACAGCAGGGCCTGCGCGCTGGCCGCGTACGCTCGCGGCTCGAACGTCACCGACGGTGAACCGCCCAGCTCCGGGGCCACCAGCTCCCAGGTCTGCCGGGTCCGGCGCGCATTCGAACACACCACGAGATCCGGCAGGTAGCCGCGGTCGTGCAGCCACCGGCCGATCCGGGGCGCGTCGCGCCGCCCGCGCTTGGCCAGCGGCCGGTCACGGTCGGGCACGTCCGGCCAGTCCGACTTGGCGTGCCGCAGCAGTATCAGCCTTCGCGTCGCGTCACTAACCACGTGCTAAGCCTGCCACGGCCCGCTGGGCGACCCAATATCCGCGGCTAAGGTCTCGGGCGCCCTTGGTCTGCCAGGTACGCGGCGACTACGTAGCCAGGTGGACGATAGGCGGCGCGCCGGGTGACCCGGGCGCCATCGCCGAGCTGGTCAGCGCTGACCTGGGCCGGTCGCTGAACGCCGACCAGGTCCGCTATCTCATCACCGCGAAGCTGCTTCCCCTTGGCGTGGTGGCCGCCGAGGGCGTCCCGGCCGCAATGCCGAAGGCCAACCCGCTGCTTGCGCTCAGAGCGCGGGGCACGATGCTGCCCGAACGTGCCGTGGACGTCGTCGCGGGGCTGCTAGGGCCGCTGTTCCGGTGGCCCGTCGTGGTCGCGGTGGTCAGCAGCATCGTGGCCATGGACTACTGGCTGTTCGCCGTCCATGGACTGGGCCAGGGGCTACGGCAGGTGCTGCGCGATCCGGTGGATCTCCTCGTCGTGAGCGCGCTGGCCACCTTCTGGTTCTGGCAAGGCCAGTTCCGCGGCTGGTAGCTTCGCCCCGGCGGTGGAGCAAAGGCTGGCTGTGGAGCTAGAGCCACCCGGTGCGGATGAGGGCCGGCTCGTCTGCCGATGCCCGCACCGAGCCCGGCGCTTCCTCGCGCGGCGCGCGGCCCAGCTCTCCAGCCCGCACCTTGCCGAGCAGCCCGCGGGTGGCGTCCACGATCTGCGGGGCGGTGGCGCGCAACTGCTCCGCGTCGTCCGGGCCGGCCGTATCGGGCGGGAAGCCGGCCGAAGCCAGCAGGCCGTCAAGGTCGGCCATCTTCTCGCCCAGCCATCCGAGTGGATCGGCGGACAGTTCAGAGACGAAGACCCGGCGGCTAGGGTTCCAGCCGCTGAACACCGGGTGGTAATGCGTGCGGTCGTAACTGCCGGGGCGCCCCGCGACTGACTCCAGCAGGTCGGCGCGCCAGATCGGCTGGCCGATCTCGATGGGCTGAGCCGAGTAGATGGATCCCTTCAGCGCCTCCCGCCCGAGCACCCGCAGCTCGACCCGGACACCGTGCTCGGCGCCTTCCTGCCCCTGGCCCGGATGAGGATCCACGAAGTACAGGTCACCGGCCAGAACGCCGACCCGCTCGAACCCGAAGGCGTAGAACATGACGGACCCTCCTGGTGCACTAGCACGTTACCGGCCTCGTCCTACTATCCCCCGCCGCGGAGCAGCCGGGCTAGGCTCGGATCGTGACCGTGACGACCAGGGTGCTGCTCGTGGTGGTGGGCGCCCTCATCGGGGTCGCCGGGATCATCTGGACGCTGCAGGGACTGGGCTACGTGACGGGAAGCTTCATGACCGGCGCGACCTTGTGGGCCGTCATCGGCCCGGTCACCGCCCTGGCCGGGCTGGCCCTGATCGCCTTCGGCCTGCTCAGGCGCCGGGTTCCGGGCGGACGCGGAAGAAATTGATCGCGGTCGCCCGCATCACCGGCCGGTCGTCCTGATTCACCGCCTCCGCCATGGTCCGCACGATGCCACGGTCCGGCTTGCTCAGCGATCTGCGCGTCTCTATCACCGTGGCCCGAACACGGAGCGTATCCCCCGGACGGACGGGATAGGGCCAGCGGATCTCGTCAAGCCCCGGGCTGCCCAGGCTCGCCTCGGCCGACACGTAATGCTCCACGAGCTGGCGCATCATCAGGGCCGCCGTGTGCCAGCCACTGGCGATCAGCCCGCCGTACGGACCGCTGGCCGCTACCTCAGGATCGACATGGAAGGGCTGCGGATCGAACTTCTTAGCGAAGAAAATTATCTCGGCTTGGTCGACGCTGACGCTTCCGCAATCGTACGTCGCCCCGGGCAGGTAATCATCGAAGTACCTAAGGCCATGATCGGTCACACTTCGGATTCTTCCAGCACTTTGTGACCGAACTCTTACAAGATCACAGATGAGTCACGGAAATACTTCGATTTGCCTGCGGCCCGATCGCCGATCCTGCCATGCTTCCGCAGACGGCGCAGATGCCGTAGCGCGAAAAATGCTTCATCGGTTGCACACAGTAACTGACAGGCCCGCCGACAAGGCCCCGGCAGCGGGACGGGTAGGCGAGCGCAGAAACGACTTGGGGAGTTCTGTGGACTCAGCCAGCAAGCACCGCCGACCGCGGAAGATCCGGCGCACTGGCAGGCACACCACACCGTCACAGGTGGAAAAGGTCGCAGACAAGGCAGGCAAGGCGGCACCGGCGATGGCCATCGCGGGCGTGCTGGTCGCGGCACCGCAGGCACACGCCGCGGTGAAGACTCCCGCCAAGACCACCACGGTGGCCGAGCGGGCGCACACCGAGGCGCTCGTGCGCCACCTCCAGCCGACCAGCCGCGCGTACACGGTCCGATCGGGCGACACGCTGTCCTCGATCGCCCAGCGCTTCTACGGCAACCCGGCGGACTGGCCGTTCCTGTACCACGTCAACGAGTCCGAGATCGCCAACCCCAACGTGATCTACGTCGGTGAGAAGCTGCAGGTGCCCTACGACCCGCGCGCCAATGCCGCCTCCTACGCGCCCAAGCACGCCAAGGCCGCCGCCACGCTGAGCTCTTCGGACACCAGGCTGAGCGGAACGCTCGGCTGCTCGGGCCTGGAGGCCCTGTGGGAGGCGGCCGGCGGCTCGCACGGCGCGGCGTTCATGGCCGCCGAGATCGCGATGGCCGAATCGGGCGGCCAGCAGTACGCCCTAAGCCCGACCAACGACTATGGCTACTGGCAGATCAACGGCTCGCACGGGCCCGCGCTGGCCACCTACAACCCGATCGGGAACGCCAAGGCCGCGATCATCATCTCCGACGACGGCGCCGACTGGGACCCCTGGACCACCTACGTCACCGGCGCCTACGAGGGCCGCTGCTAGTCAGGTTTCCCCGTCCGCTGGCCGTAACCCGCCAGCTGGCCGGCCACGAGCGCGATCTCGTCGGCCGACAGCAGGCGCGGGCCAGAGCCGCTGGTGGCCAGGGTCCGCAGGTAGACCTCGCAAAGCCATTCCAGGTGGCGGCTGCCCACCAGGGCTGACCTCAGGTCCGGGCCGGTCGTCACGGCACCGTGGTTCGCCATCAGGCATGCGGTCCGGCCGCGCAGCGCCGCCACCACGTGGCGGGCCAATTCCTGGCTCCCGTAGGTGGCGTATGCCGCCACCGCGACCGGGCCGCCGAACATCGCCACCTGATAGTGGATGGCCGGCAGCTCGTCGGCCAGCGTGGAAAGCGCCGTGGCCGCGACCGAGTGCGTGTGTACTATCGCCGCCGCGCTGGTGGCGGCGTAGACGCCCAGGTGCAGCGGCATTTCGCTGGTCGGCCGCAACGGCGCCTGGACCGGCGTGCCGTCCAGCCGGTGCACGCCGACCAGATCGGCGGTCAGCTCCGCATAAGCCACGCCGCTGGGCGACACCGCCAGCAGGTCACCGGCCCGGATGCTCACATTGCCTGACGTCCCCACCACCAGCCCCGCCGCAGCCATCTCCTGGCAGGTCCGGACCACGTCGTCTCGTGCTTGTTCGAGCAGCATAGGTTCAACGGTATGGACACTCCCGACGTGCTGGCCTGGCGGGACGGGCACATCGAGGCACTGGACCAGACCGCGCTGCCGCACGAGATCCGCACGCTGCGCATCGACACCGTCGATCAGCTGGTGCAGGCCATCACCAGCCTGGCCATCCGGGGTGCGCCGGTGCTCGGCGCGGCTGGTGCCCTGGGCGTGGCGCTCGCGGTGCGCCAGGGCCTCGGCGAGGGCTGGGACGCGGCGCGGCTGGACGCGGAGATCCGGCGGATCGCCGACGCCCGGCCGACCGCCGTCAACCTCAGCCGCGAGGTAACCGCGGTCGCGGCCCGGGTCGGCGAGGGCAGCCGGGCCGTGGAGGCCGCAGCCCTGGGGGTCCTGGTCGCCACCGCCGCGGTCAGCCGGCAGATCAGCGAGCGCGGCGCCGCGTACCTGATCCAGGCCTGCGGCGACGGCCCGCTCCGCGTGCACACTCACTGCAACACCGGCAGCCTGGCCTGCCTGGGCTGGGGCACCGCGCTCGGGGTCATCCGTGCGCTGCACGCCGGCGGCGCGCTCGGCCACGTCGTCGTGGACGAGACCCGGCCGCTGCTTCAGGGCGCCCGGCTGACCTGCTGGGAGCTCGGCCAGCTCGGCATCGAGCACCGGCTGGCCTGCGACGGCGCGGCGCCGTTCCTGATCAGCCAGGGCCTGGTCGACGCCGTGGTGGTGGGCGCGGACCGGATCGCCGCGAACGGCGACGTGGCCAACAAGATCGGCACCTACGGCCTGGCCCTCGCGGCCCGCCGGGCGGGCATCCCGTTCCTGGTCGCCGCGCCTGAGTCGACCATCGACGAGGCGACACCAGCCGGTACCGCCATCCCGCTCGAGCGGCGCGCGGACGCCGAGATCACGGTCCCGGCCGCCCCGGCAGGCACCAAGGCGCTCAACTACGCCTTCGACATCACCCCGGCCGACCTGGTCTCGGCGATCGTCACCGAGCAAAGGCTCATCCAGGACTCGTGACGCCCGTCCTGAGATCGCGGTCGAGTAGGTGGGGCCGACACTGAATCATTGCGAACAATTTCGATGAACGCCGAGGACACCCGGACCCGGGAGCAGCGCTACCACGACGGCCTGCACGAGGCGATGCGGCGGCTGGCCGCCGGCGGCCTGCTGCCCGAGCGGGCCGGGCAGCCGGTGAAAGCCAGCCTGACCCCGATCGTGACCGGCGAGGTAGACATCGGCGTGCTGGAGGACCTGGTGCGGTTGTGCGTGCAACCGGGCCGGCTGGACCACGCCGGCGGCCGCGGCGAGGCCGGGCCGGGACGGCGTCCGGGGCGGGCCCGCTTCCCGGGTCCCGGTCCCCGGCCGGTGCGGCAGGCGGACCGGTCACGTCCCCGGCCCGGGAGGCGCTCCAACGTGCCATCATCGGCAAGGCCGCCGACCTGCTGTCGGGCCCGGGCGGGCTGGCCAGCTTCTTGCGCACCGGGCTGCCGGGAGCGCGGCTGGCCGGGCCGAGCCTGCCGCCGGACATCGGCTACAGCGCCAACGTCCCGGCCGGGATCCGCAACGCGGTCATCGCGCGGGACCGGCACTGCCGGCGGGCCGCCGGCTGCCACCAGCCCGCCGCGGCCTGCGAGGTGCACCACGTCACGCACAAGTCCCGCGGCGGCAAGACCAGCACCAAGGACTGCGTGCTCCTGTGCTTCTTCCACCACCAGATCGTGATCCACCGCTGGGCCTGGACCCTGGTGCTCAACCCCGACGGGACCACCACCGCCTGGAACCCGGACCGCACCAAGGTCCTGCACAGCCACAGTCCCCCGGCCCGGGCCGGGTAGCCCGCCCGGGCACCCCGAGCGGTGCATAGTGCTGCCACTACCGCCGCCGACCGCGGCAGCTGCTGGCAGGTAAACGGTACCGGTGGACGCGGACCAGGCGGTGGCGTGAACTGGCCGGGAGCGCGAGTCTATGGTCACCGGTACCGGCGTCGGCCGGCTCGGGTGCCGATTGGGTTCGCGACCGGCACGTGCAGCGGCTTCCTGGCAAAGTGCCATCCTAGGAGCGGGAAACGGCCTCGGCCCGGCCCGGGCCACCGGGTCCGGGTTGCCACGTTCGCGGAGAGGCGGTCAGAGGTGACGTCACTGGGGCTCGAACGGCGCGTCGTCGATCACGAAACGTACCGCAGCGCCGTCGACTGCTTCCGTGCGGCAGGCATCGTGCTCCCTACCTTCACGCAGCTGGCCGCCCCGGGCAGCATCCCGGCGAAGATCCTCCAGGGGTTGGCGGAGGTGACGGCCGATGAGGCGGACCCGCGGAACCTGTTCCGGGTGCACTGGTACAACGACCGCGGGCGCACCGGGCAGGTGACCACGCCGGTGCACGTGACCGTGCCCGGCGAGCTGTCCGGCGTAGAAGCGCGGATCGTGGTGGTCATCGGTGACCTGTTCCCGATGATCCGGGCCCACAAGGTGCTGGCGGCCTACGGGTGCCTGGCGCCGCGTATCATCACCGGCACGTTCGACCCGGCCAGGGACCGGGCCGTCTGGCCTTCCACGGGAAACTACTGCCGGGGCGGCGTCGCGATCTCCCGCCTGATGGGCTGCCGCGGGATAGCCGTGCTGCCCGAGGGGATGAGCCGTGAGCGTTTCGAGTGGCTGGAGAACTGGGTCGCCGACCCGGGCGACGTCATCCGGACGCCAGGGACCGAGAGCAACGTCAAGGAGATCTACGACACCTGCGCGGAACTGTCCGCCGATCCCGGCCATGTGATCTTCAACCAGTTCGCGGAGTTCGGTAACCACCTCGCCCACTACCTGTGCACAGGCCGGGCCCTCGGGGCCGTGTTCGATGCCATCGCCGAAGCCGAGCCTGCCCTGCGGTTGCGGGCCTTCACGTCGGCTTCGGGCTCGGCGGGCACCCTGGGTGCCGGCGACTACCTCAAGGAGCGCTACGGCGCCAAGATCGTGGCGGTGGAGGCGCTTGAATGCCCGACGATGCTGGCCAACGGATTCGGCGAGCACAACATCCAGGGCATTGGCGACAAGCACATTCCGCTCATCCACAACGTGATGAACACTGACCTGGTGGCCGCGATCTCCGACCGTGCCACCGACCAGTTGTCGGTGCTGTTCGCGAACGGCCAGGGTATCGAGTATCTCCGGGCGCGGCGGCGGGTCCCTGAGCCCGTCCTGCAGTCGCTGCCCGCCTTCGGGCTGTCGAGCATCTGCAACATCCTGGCCGCCGTGAAGGTCGCGAAGTACCTGCGCCTGGGCCCGGACGACGTGGTCATGACGGTGGCCACGGACGGGGCGGGAATGTACGGGAGCGAGCGTGAGAGGATCGCTGCCCGGGATTTCCGCGGCGGCTTCGAGATGGCGGACGCGGCCGAGGTCTTCGGCCGGTGGATGCTCGCGGCCGGCACCGACAACCTGCTGGAGACCACGCTGGTGGACCGGAATCGCATCTTCAACCTCGGCTACTACACCTGGGTCGAGCAGCAAGGGGTATCGCTGGCCGACTTCGAGGCGCGGCGCGACCAGGAGTTCTGGGTCGGCCTGCGCGACCTGCTGCCGGTATGGGACGCCATGATCGCCGAATTCAACGAGCGGACCGGCCTGGCGGCGGGATGACCGTCCCGGCCAGCACGATCCGCTGCTCGGGATGCGGGTACGTCGCCGACCCCGACGAGGTGTACCCGTTCCGGTGTCCGCGGGCCGGGACCGACGACACCGATCACGTGCTGACCCGGGTGCTCAGCCTGGCGGGCGCCGCCTTTCCCCGCGGCAGGGAACAGCACCCGTTCCTGCGCTACCGCGCGCTCATGCACTCCTATCACGCGGCCATGGCCCGCGGGATGTCCGAGGCCGGCTACACCGACCTGGTGGCATCGCTCGACGCGTCGGTCGCCGCCACCTGCGGCCGCGGGTTCCGCGTCACGCCATGGTTCCGCAGCCGGCAACTGAGCCAGTCCCTGGCCTTCTCAGACGCCGGCGGCGTGTGGGTCAAGGACGAGACAGTGAACGTGTCGGGCTCGCACAAGGGCCGGCATCTCATGGGCGTGCTCCTGCACCTGGCGGTCATGGAGGCCTGCGGCCTTCTCGACCCCGCACAACGCCCCCATCTGGCCATCGCCAGCTGCGGGAACGCGGCGCTGGCGGCGGCCGTGCTGGCCCGGGCCTGCGGCCGGCGGCTAAGCGTGTTCGTCCCGCCCGATGCCGACGCCGACATCGCGGAACGGCTGCGCGACCTGGAGGCGGACGTAGAGGTCTGTCCCCGCGAGCGCGGCACGGTCGGCGACCCGACCTACCTGCGGCTGCGGGCCGAACTGGACCGCGGGGCGCTGCCGTTCACCGTCCAGGGCACCGAGAACGGGCTCGCCGTCGAGGGCGGCCAGACTCTGGGCTATGAGCTCGTGACCGACCTGGCCGACCTGCCCGGCGGCCTGGACCACCTGATCGTCCAGGTCGGCGGGGGTGCCCTGGCCAGCTCGTGTATCCAGGCGCTGCGCGAGGCGGCCGAGCTGGGCGCGCTGGGCCGGCTTCCCCGCTTGCACACCGTGCAGACGTCCGGAGCGCACCCGCTGGAACGGGCCTACGGGCGCGTGCGGGCGCTGCTGCCGGACGAGCCCGGCCCGGATGCGGTACGCCAGGCGATGGCCAGGGCCGCGGCGCACAGGTCGGCATTCATGCAGGCCTGGGAAACCCGGCCCGCCAGCGTGGCGACGGGCATCCTGGACGACGAGACCTACGACTGGCGGGCCGTCGTGGAGGGCATGCTGATAACCGGCGGCCGGCCGCTGCTGGTGAGCGATAACTCGCTGGTCGCGGCCAACCGGCTGGCCGTGGCCCAGACCGGGATCCAGGTCGATGCCACAGGCTCGGCGGGCCTAGGCGGGCTGATCGAGATGCGGCGCACCGGCATGATCGGCGACCAGGACCGGGTGGGCGTGCTGTTCACCGGGCTGCAGCGCGATCGGGACAGGCCCGGAGGGAGTAGATGAATGCGTGAAGACAACAGCGGGCCGATCGGCCCGGTGGACGGGCGCCAGGTGCCCAGGTTCGCCGGATCCGGTTCCTTCGCCCGCATACCGGAGATCGACCGGGTCGGTGACTATGACGTCACCGTGCTCGGCGTGCCCTTCGACAGCGGCACGTCCTACCGCCCCGGGGCCAGGTTCGGGCCGATGGCCGTCCGGCAGGCCTCACGGCACCTGCGGCCCAGCCATCACGTCGAACTGAACTGCGCGCCGTTCAGCCAGATCCAGGTGGCCGACGCCGGGGATGTGGCTGTCACCCCGTTCTCGATCGACGCCGCCATGGCGCAGATCGCCGGTCACGCGGCCGACCTCACCCGGGGCGGCCGGACCGTCATCGCGGTCGGCGGCGACCACACCGTGGCCCTGCCCATGCTCCGCTCGGTCGTCCGCCAGCACGGCCCGGTCGCGCTGGTGCACTTCGACGCGCACCTTGACACGTGGGACACCTACTTCGACGCGCCTACCACACACGGCACGATCTTCCGGCGGGCCTTCGAGGAGAACCTCCTGGTCGAGGATCACTCCATCCACATCGGCATCCGGGGTCCGATCTATGATTCGGGCGATCTCGACGACGACAAGCGATTCGGGTTCCGCACCATCCGGGCCAGCGATATCGACGCGCTCGGCACGGGCGGCGCGATCGACGCGATCACCCGTCGCGTCGAGCACCTGCCCGTGTACCTGTCGGTCGACATCGACGTGCTCGACCCGGCCTTCGCGCCCGGCACGGGAACACCGGAAGCGGGCGGCCTGACCAGCCGGGAGCTGCTGCGGATTCTGCGCGGGCTGACCGCCATCAACCTCGTCGGAGCCGACGTGGTGGAGGTGGCCCCGGCCTACGACCACGCGGAGGTCACGGCCATCGCCGCCGCGACCGTGATCTTCGACATGATCACGCTGATGGCCCTGCGGCGGGGCCGGGGCGGGTGAGGAACTCAAGTGGCCCTGCGGCGAGGCCGGCACGGGTGAGGCACTCGAGCACCCGCTCAGGCGTCATCGGCAAGCTGGCGGGCCTGACGCCCACGGCATCCTGGATCGCGCTGGCCACCGCCGCAGCCGGAGGGCCGATCGGCGGCTCGCCGATGCCGCGGGCTCCGAACGGCCCCATCCCCTCGCCCGATTCAAGCACCACGGCGTCGATCTCGGGCACGTCGGTCGCCGTCGGGATCAGGTACTGGAAGAAGCCGGAGGTGAGGTTGGTCCCTTCGGCCACCACGACCTCCTCGAGCAGCGCCATGCCGAGTCCCTGGGCGACCGCGCCGGTGATCTGGCCCTGCACCGACCGGGGGTTGATGGCCCGGCCGACGTCGTGCGCCGCCACATAGCCGAGCAGCTTCACCTGCCCGGTGTCGAGGTCCACCTCCAGGTCGCACAGGTGCGTGCCGAAGGTGAAATCGGGAAACACCCGGTCGGCCTGCAGGCTCTTGACCACCGGCTTGCCCTTCGGGCCGAAGAACGTGCCCAGCGCCTCGATCGGCACGTTGCCCCGGCGGCAGGCCAGCAGCGCATCCGCCAGGCGCATGCCGCTCGCCTGCCCGCGGACCATGCCGTCATCCAGCCGCAGGCTGTCCGCGGGCTCACCGGTGGCCGCCGCCGCGGCGGCCAGGACGTTGCCGCGCAGCTGGACGCAGGCCTCGTAGACCGCGTTGCCTGACATCAGCAGCTGCCGGGTCGCCGTGGTGGTGCCGGCCAGCGGGTTCAGCGCGGAGTCGCCGAAGTGAACCGTGATCCGGTCCATCGGCACGCAGAGGATCTCGGCCGCGATCTGAGCGAGCGACGACGCCTGCCCGCCGCCGATGTCGGGGACCGCGCACCGCACCGAGAGGCTGCCGTCGAGCTGGAAGCCGACCCATGCGGCGGCCGAGTCGTTCAGCCAGACGAGCCTGCCGTAAGACTGCATGTTGCAGGCCAGTCCCCGGCCCACGGCCTTGCGCGGCCCCGAGGCCCGCGGCTTGCTGCCTGCCCGGTCGAGCACCGTGTCGATGGTCTGCGCCAGCAGCACCTCCGTCTCGATGACCTGGCCGACGGGCAGGACGTCGCCGCGGGCTATCGCGTTGCGCTTCCTGATCTCGGCCGGGGTCAGCCCGAGCTCACGGGCCAGCAGATCCATCTGCGCCTCGTAACCGAACACCACCTGCATGCCGCCGAAGCCGCGGAAGGCCGACGTGGGGGGATTGTTGGTGTAGGCGCACCTGGCCCGCAGCCGGACGTTGCTCACCTGGTATGGGCCGCAGGCGTGGACGGACGAGTACAGCAGCACCAGGGCGGACAGGTAGGCGTAGGCGCCGGAGTCGGCGGTGATGTCGACCTGCTGGCCGAGGAGCTTGCCGTCCCTGGTGGCGGCGGTCCGGTAGCGCAGCCGCATCGGGTGCCGCTTCGGCCTGGCCAGCAGCGATTCCTGGCGGGTCCACTGCATCCGCACCGGGCGCCTGGTACGCCACACGGCCAGGCCCAGGTACGGTTCGACCGTCATGTCCTCCTTGCCGCCGAACCCGCCGCCGACGTAGGGCGCGATCACCCGGACCCGCGCCTCGGGTATCCCGAGGACCCGCGCCACGTCCCGGTAATGCTCAACAACCTGGGTGGCGACCCGCAGGTTCAGCACTCCTTCGTCGTCCAGCCAGCCGACCCCGGCCTCGGGCTCCAGGTAGGCGTGATCGACGATCTGGGTCTGGTAGCTGCCCTCGACCACCGCGTCGGCGGCTGCGAAGGCCGCGTCCACCTCGCCCCGGTCGATGTCCCACTCACCCAGCAGGTTGCCCCGGTCGTGCACGGCGGGGGCGCCGTCCGCCAGGGCCTGGTCCGGGTCGAAGACCGCGGGCAGCTCCACGTAGTCGACCGCCACCAGGTCGCAGGCCTCCGCCAGCGCGTCCTCGGTCTCCGCGATGACCAGCGCCACAGGTTCTCCGTGGAAGCGCACCCGGTCGGTGGCGAGCACTTCCATGCTGGCCTTGAGGGCGGCCACCTCCACGGTCTGGCCCGGCACGTCGACCCAGATGACGTTGTGCGGCACGTCCTCGCCGAACAGCACGCCCACCACCCCGGGCACCGCGAGGGCCTCGCTGGCATCCCGCGAGGTGATGCGCGCCGATGGCACCGGCGAGCGCACCAGCCGGGCGTGCAGCATGGCGGCGAAAGCAAGATCGCCCGCGTACCTGGTGCTGCCCGCCACCTTCTCGGCCTGATCGTGCCGGGGCAGCGGCTGGCGCACCACCCGCAGCTCGTCTTCCTTTGACGTCCGGATCCCGGCACCGTCGGCGCTCACCGGCCCGCCCCTTCCTGCGCCATCTCTATCGCGTCGACGATCGGCGCGTATCCGGTGCACCGGCACAGGTTGCCGTGCAGTTCCTCGCGTATCTCCTGACGGGACCGGCGGCGCCCGTCGGCCAGCGCGGCCGCGGCCGCCATCAGCATGCCGGGCGTGCAGAAGCCGCACTGCGCCGCGTGCTTGGCGTGGAAGGCCCGCTGCAAGGGGCCAAGTGACCCGTCGGCCTCGAGCAGGCCGGCCGCGGTGGTGACGGTCGCGCCGTCCACCTGAGCCGCCAGCACCAGGCACGCCGACACCGGCTGCCCGTCGACCAGCACCGCGCACGACCCGCAGATGCCCTCGCCGCAGCCGTACTTGGGATCGGTCACACCGGCCACGTCCCGCAGCCAGCGCAGCAGGGTCAGGTGGGCCCCGGCCGTCCTGGACACTTCGCGGCCGTTGACGGTCAGGGTGATGCGAGCCTCGGCGCTCACGCGGCCTCCTCGGCCCTGCGGCCGGCTTCGGCCAGCGCCCGCGCCAGCAGAACACGGCACAGCCGCGCCCGGTAGCCGGCGCTGGCGCTGGTGTCGCTGACCGGCCTGATGCCCTGGAGCGGGCCGATCTGGCCGATCCTGTCGCCGATCTGGCTTACCCCCGCGCCGGTCAGCGCTATTTCCACGTCCGCCAGCCGCACGGGCCGGTCGCTGACCCCGCCCACCGCTACCCGGCTCTCCACGATGACCCCGCCCGCGATCCTGACCAGCGCGGCGACGGCCGCCAGGGCGAAGTCGCCGTCGCGGCGGGAGACCTCCTGGAAGCTCCAGCCCCAGCCGGGCCCGAGGGCGGGAACTCGGGCCGCCGTCACCAGCTCATCGGCGGCCAGCGCAGTGGTCAGGAAGCCGAGATGGAACTCCTCGGCCTTCGCCTCGCGCGACCCGCGGCCGTCGGTGATCTCGTACGTGGCGCCGAGGGCCACCATCACCAGCGGCAGCTCCGCCGCGGGGTCGCTATGGGCCAGCGACCCGCCCAGGGTGCCGCGGCCGCGGACCCTGGCGTTCCCGATCCTCCGGGCCGCCGCGCCGAGCAGCGGCTGCGCGTCGGCCGCGAGCGGATCGGCGGCCAGGCGTGCGTGGGTGACCAGGGCACCGATGGTCAGGAACCCATCCGCCGCGCCAAGGTCCCGCCCGTCGTCGGCTCGCGAGATGTCGATGACGACATCGGGCTGGACGAGGCCCAGGTTCACCAGCGGCATCAGGCTCTGCCCGCCCGCGATGACCTTCGCGCCCTCGCCGTGCTGGCGGAGCAGTTCGCAGGCCTCGGCGCAGTGACCGGCCCGCTCGAACCTGAATGGCCGGGTGAACATCACGATCCTTCGCGTCCGCCGGGCGGCGACCAGCCCGGGTCCAGGCCGAGCAGCAGGGCCGGGGTCTGCTTGGCCATCTTCTCCAGGTACTCATACGGCACGCCGATGTCGATCAGCGCGGCCAGCAGCATCCGCAGGCCCTCGGGGTGCGGTGGCCCGGCGAACTGCCCGAGGTCAGAGCCCAGCACGATGTTCTCGCCGCGCAGCGCGATGATCCACTCGGCCAGCTCACCCGGCTGCTGCTCCCAGAAGATCGGCGACACGCAGGAGCACGCCACGTACTCCATGGTGGCGCCCTTGGCGATCAGTTCCCGCTGCACGTCCAGGTCCAGCTTGCACAGCGACCAGTTCGCGTGGGTCACGATGAACCGGCTGACGCCGGCCTGCGTGGCCGCGTCCAGCAGGGCCCGGATCTCGGGCAGCGACAGGTGACCGGTGGCCAGCGCGACGTCGTTCTCGGCGACCACCTCGCAGATCGTCCTGGCGTCCTTGGTGAGGGTGGCGCCGTCGGCTTCGAACACCGTCACGCCCTCGCCGGGCAGCTGCTTGCGCGGCCGCCCGAACTGCGGGTAGTCGGGCATGTCGAAGAACTCGGCGTGGTACTTCGAATGATTGGACGGCATCCACACGACCGTGGCGCCGTAGTGGATGGCGGCCTGGGCGACGTACGGGTTCAGCCCGCCGACCGACCGGTTGAGCACCACCGATCCGAACGAGGACACCTCGGGATGCATCCGGTTGACGTAATAGGCGCGGCCGGTCGTCGACGCGTCGTGATCCTTGAGCACGAAGCCGCGCATCCCGTAGGAGATGGCGAACTCGGCCAGCGCGGCGTCGTCGATGTGCCGCTTGAACAGGGCAGGGGCGGTGTGCGCGTGCATGTCGATGGCGCCGCGCAGCAGTTCGAGGTCGGGTCGGTCCACGCTCGCTCACTTCCCTGCGTTCCGTCAGTCGAGATGACATTTCGTCAGCCGGTATCGGGATGTTAACATGGCGACTGGTTAATCTGACCCCCGGAGGGCTGCGTATTTTGTCCCGCTCGATGGCCGACAACCCCTCGATTGGTGAAGGGGC
This sequence comes from uncultured Actinomycetota bacterium, assembly GCA_963808615.1. Taxonomy (GTDB): domain Bacteria; phylum Actinomycetota; class Actinomycetes; order Streptosporangiales; family Streptosporangiaceae; genus Palsa-504. The sequence goes on along the minus strand of CAWEGV010000011.1, from coordinate 28,529 downwards.
CAGGCCTGCCTTCCAGGTGCTGGAGCGGACGTTCGGCATCCTGGAGGTCTTCAGCGAAGCGCAGCCCGAATGGAGCACCACCGGCATCGCGCGTGAACTTGACCTGCCGGTGCCGACGGTGCACCGGATCCTGGCCGCGCTGAAGCGCCTGGGCTACGTCAGCCAGCACGAGCAGACCAGGCGCTTCCGCCTCGGCCTGGCGGCGCTCAGCCTCGGCGAGCGGGCCCGCGGCCTGGCGGACCTGGGGCCGGTGGCCGTCGGCCCGCTGCGCGAGCTGTCCGAGGCGACCGGCGAGACGGCCCTGCTGACCGTGCTCAGCCCGGCCCGGGACCGCAGCGTGTGCCTGGAACGGGCGGAGTCCTCCCGGCCGCTGCGGCTGTCCGTGCAGCCGGGACGGCAGCTTCCGCTGCATGCGGGCGCCTCCCAGAAGGCGCTGCTGGCCTTCATGCCAGCCGGCGAGATCGACAGGCTCACCGCGCGGCCCCTCCAGCGGCTGTGCACCGCCACGATCACCAGCCGCTCCGCGCTGCGACGTGAGCTCACGGCGATCCGCGCGCGAGGCTGGTCGAGCAGCTACGAGGAGACGGACATCGGCGTCTGGGGGATCGCGGTTCCGGTCCTGTCGGCCGGCGACGTGATCTGCGCGGTGGGCATCGCCGGGCCGAGCCCCCGGCTGACCGTTGAGCGGGTACGCCGGGACGTTCAGCTCATCCATGAGGCGGCCACCGTCATCGGCCGGACGCTGGGGCTCAGCACGCCGCCGGTGACGGTGTCCGACGCCCGCATCGGGGCGGCCCCCACAGCCGCCGGGCCACGGGAAGGGACTCCGCGATGACCAGCACGCTGCCACTGCACGGCCAGGTCGCGATCGTGACCGGCGCGGCCAGGGGAATCGGCTCTACCGTCTGCCAGTACCTAGCCCAGGACGGTGCCCACGTGGCGCTGGCGGGCCGCGACGAGGATGCCCTGCTGGCCAGGGCCGCGGCCCTGGACGAGGAATGCCCCGGCCGGGCCAGCCTGGCCGTGCGCTGCGACGTCACCGACGAGGAGCAAGTGCAGGCGATGGTGGCCGCGACGGCCCGGCGCTTCGGCGGCATCGACATCCTGGTCAACAGCGCCGGCGGGACCGGCCCGATCGAGACGCCCGCGCAGGACTACCCGGCCGAGGAGTTCCGGCGGATCCTGGAGCTGAACGTGATCGGCACGTTCCTGCCCTGCAAGCACGCGATCCCGCACATGATCGCCCGGGGCGGCGGCCGCATCGTGAACATCGCCGGCACCTCGGGGCTGCGCGGCTACCGGAACCGCAGCGGATACTCGGCCTCCAAGTGGGCGGTCCGCGGGCTGACCAGGACGCTGGCGCTGGAACTCGGCCCGCATGACATCACCGTCAACGACGTCTGCCCGAACGTCACCCACGGCGGCCGGATGGACAAGATCGTGGCCGAGAAGGCCCGGGTGACCGGCAGGTCGCCGGATCAGGTGTACGCGGACTTCACCGCGCAGACCGCGCTCGGCCGGTTCGTCGAGGAGTCCGACGTGGCGGAGGCGATCAGGTTCCTGGTCTCTCCCGGCGCCAGGAACATCACCGGCCATGACATTCCCGTCGACGCCGGCTGGGACGTGTGAAGCCGCAGGTCACCGCAGAAAAAGAGAGAGGTGCACGATGCCGTACATAGAAGTCAAGGCCGTCGACCGGCGGTTCAGCGACCCGGCGGTGAGCGAGCGGCTCATCGCCGCGCTCACCGACGCGGCGTGCCAGGTATTCGGCGAGGACTCGCGGCCGAGCATCTGGGTGGTGGTAGAGGGCGTCCCCGCGCGGCAGTGGGGCATCGGCGGCAAGCCGCTGTCATGAGCGCCCGCGGCAGCCTGCTGTCGACCAGCCTGACCACGGGCGAGGAGGCCAACCCCAGGATCGTCGGCGGCCACGGCGTCTGGTTCCGGCTGTCCGACGGCCGCGAGGTCATCGACGCCAGCAATACCGCGGCGCCGCTCGGGCACGGTCATCCCGAAGTCATCGAGGCGATCCGGCGCGCCGCCGACGCGCCGGTCATCAACGAGGGCTGGCAATGGGCCGAGCGCGAGCAGGCGGCCGAGGACCTGCTGGGCATCGCCTTCGCCGGAGAGGACTGGGCCTGCGCGGTCCGCTTCTTCATCAGCGCCAGCGAGGCCAATGACGCCGCGCTCTCGCTGTGCCAGGCGCTGACCGGCCGGACGGACCTGGCCACCAGGCAGCGCGCCTACCACGGCGGCGCCGGCCTGGCCCGCGAGCTGACCGTGCAGCCGCAGTGGCACGGCGGGCTGGCCGGCGCCGGGCCCGCCGGGTCCGCCAGTGCGGCTCCGCCCCGGCTGGTGACCGTGCACCAGCTGCCCGCGCCGGCCGGGGCCCGGGTGACCGGGCAGCCCGACCCGACCGCGGGAACGGACTGGCTCCCGTCCGCCCGGACTCAGCTGGCCGGCAGCGCCGCCGTGCTGCTCGACTACAGCCAGGGCGGCATCTACCACTCGCCGGCCTACCAGGACCGGGTAGCCGAGCTGGCCGCGGAAGAAGGGACGTACTGGATCGCCGACGAGACCGTGACCGGCTTCGGCCGGGTCGGCGGGTGGTTCCAGTTCCAGCACGGCCAGAGCAGGCCCGACCTGGTCACGATGGGCAAGCCCCTGTCCGCGGGCGGGGCCGCCGCGGGCGCGGTCGTGCTGTCCCGGCGGCTGCTCGACCGGCTCGAGGGCACCAGCTGGCAGAGCTACTCGACCTACCGCGCGCACCCGGTCGCGATGGCGGCGATCCGCGCCCACCTGCGGGTATCCAGCCGGGAAGGCCTGTACAAGCGGGCCGGCGACCTGGACGCGGTCATGTACGGCCGGCTCGCGGAGGTCGCCGCCCAGCACCCGAGCGTGGCCCGCATCGACGGCCGCGGCCTGCACTGGACCATCGAGCTGCACGGGCCCGACTGGCGCAGCTGGCACGGCCAGGACGCCAACCCGCTGGCCAGCCGCGTGGTGGCGCGGGCCCTGGAAGCGGGCGCCCTGATCGCCACCAGCGGCGAGCAGACCTCGCTGTTCCTGGCCCCGCCGCTGGTCATCTCCGACGCCGAGCTGGCCAGGATCTTCGACGCCCTGCACCACGGCCTGGAACTGGCCGACGCCGAGGCGGCGGCCGGCGACGCCTGAGATCCGGTCAGGCGGGGCTCTCCGCGGGGACGTCGGGGCCGCGCCCCAGCCGGGCCGAGACCGCAATCCCGGCCCGCGCGCCGACGTAGTAGACGACGGCGGCGAAGACGAAACCGACGATCCACGCGATGTCCGCGCCGCCGAGGGAATTCGCGACCGGGCCGACGTAGACGGCCGGGTCGTTCATGAACGGGAACTGGATCCCGACCGCCACCGCGTACACGACCAGCGAGAACCAGTTGACCGTCCCGTACCTGCCGTGCACCTTGAACAGCTCGGGTATGTCGTAGCGCCCGCGCTGGACCAGGTAGTAGTCGGTCAGGTTGATGGCGGTCCACGGCACCAGCAGGTAGAGCGTGAAGACCAGGAAGTTGGACAGGTCCGTGATGAAGTTGCTGCTCGCCTTGATGGCGATCAGGGTGCCGATGATCGCGACCACGGTGGTAGCGATGAGCCGGGCGGTCCGGCCGGTGGTCTTCGACGCCAGCTTGCCCGACGGCGAGATGATCGCCATGAACGTGAGATACGGGCCGTAGAGATTACCGAAGTTCCCGGAGCCGACCCCGAGGATGAAGATGATCAGGAACAGCCACTTCGCGGAACCCAGCAGCCCGGCCAGATAGTCGGGGGCGTTCGCGCTTACACTCTTCAAGGCCACCGTCGCCGCGAGGGCCCCGATGACCATGACCAGGGACGCGCCGGCCACCGACCCGACATAGGTGTAGGTGAAGACCTTGGCGCCGGAGGTGTCCTCCGGCATGTAGCGCGAGTAGTCCGACACGTACGGCGCCCAGGTGACCTGCCAGGCGACGAACACCGAGATGGCCAGCAGGACGTTGCCCGCCGAGTTGTCCCCGGCCGGCAGGTGCGCGGGCAGGATGGTCAGCAGCTTGATCAGGATGGCGACGAACGCCCCGGTCGACAGGAACGTGACGACCCTGTTGTAGGCGTGGAACATGTCATAGCCGAAAGCCGTGATCAGCAGCACGAAGGCATTGATGATGATGATGCCCTCGGCCGTCGTCACGTGCAGCAGGCTGGCCGTGGCCTGCCCGCCCAGGATCGCGCTTGAGGTGAAGTAGCCGATGTACATCAGGACCACGATGATGTTCGGCAGCGCGGTCCCGTACATCCCGAACTGGGCCCGGGACTGCATCATCTGCGGCAGGCCGAGGCGCGGACCCTGGACCGAGTGCAGCGCCATGTACAGCCCGCCGGCCGCGTTCCCGACCAGGATCGCGAAGATCGCCCAGGGCAGGCTGAGGCCGAAGACGATGGCCAGGGCGCCGACCGAGATCGCGAGGATCTGGACGTTGCTGGCCGCCCAGAACGTGAACAGCGTGTTCGGCTTGCCGTGACGCTCCGACGGCGGGATGTAGTCGATCCCGTGCCGCTCCAGGATCAGCGGTTCTTCGTGCGCTCTGGTCGCTTCCAGGTCAGATACAGAGGTCATGGCATCTCCTCGTTACCGCTGGGCCCAGGGACGATACAGGTCTGGCATTATCGTCACTATCTCGGTTCCGGCGGATCAGCGATATGGCACCGGTTGCCGAAGAATGGGCCGGGTTGCTGGCAGTCCCCGCCAATGAAGGAGCCGGCGGCCCGTGCATACGATTCTGGGGGGAAGCCGGGCGAGCACGGCCCGCTCCCGGACGACCCGGTGCCCGCCCACCTGCCTGGAGGCCTGCCATGACCGTCAGCTTCGGACTGGCCCTGGAAAACTTCACCCCGGCCAGCGGAAGGTGCCCGACATGGACGCCGTCTCGGCGTACTCGGTCACCGCCGAGGAACTCGGCTTCGCGTCGGTCTGGGCCTGGGATCACCTGTTCCTGGGGGCCAGGCGCCCGTTTCCCTTCCTGGAGGCGCTGACCACGCTCAGCATGGTGGCCGCCCGCACCAGCCGGATTATGCTCGGCACCGGCATCCTCGTGCTGCCGATCCGGGAGCCGGCCATCCTGGCCAAGACCGCGGCGACCATCCAGGCCGGCAGCGGCGGCCGCCTCATGCTCGGCGTCGCGGCCGGCTGGTACGAGCGGGAGTTCCACGCCACCGCGGTGCCGTTCGCCCAGCGGGGCCGGATCTTCGAGCGCAACCTGGACATGCTGTACCGGCTGTGGGCCGATGACGACGTAACCGGCGAATGGGACGGCCGGGTCCTGCAGCACGTCAGGATGGTGCCCCAGCCGCGGCCGCGGCCGCAGGTTCTCATCGGCGGCTACGTGGACCGCGTGCTGCGCCGCGTGGCCACCTGCTCGGACGGCTGGGTGACCTATTTCTACACACCCGGGTCCATCGCCGGGGCGTGGTCCAGGATCCGCGGCTACGCCGAGCAGGCCGGCCGCGACCCGGACCGGCTCAACCTGGTCGCGCAGGTCCCGCTGTGCATCGGCGCCTCCTACGAGGAGGCGAGCCGGCAGGCCAGCGAGTACGTCGGCGACTACTTCGACGTGCCGGCCTGGAGCGAGGCGACGCCCGAGTCGGCCATCCGCGGCACGCCCGAGCAGTGCGCCGAGCAGATCGCCGCCTACGCCGACGCCGGCGTGAAGCACCTGGTGTTCTGCCCGTACAACTACCAGACCGAACAGGTGCGCCGGCTGGCCGCCGAGGTGCTGCCGCTGCTCGGACCCCGGGTCCGCGCAGGGGCGGGCTGATGGAGCACGTCGCCGTGCTGGCGGCCCGGGCCGAGCGGGAGGCGGACGGGCGGCTCGCGGTGGACAAGCGGATGACGGCCGAGGCGGCCACGGCGCTGATCCGCGACGGCGACCATGTCGCGATCGGCGGGACGCTGTACTCACGGACGCCGATGGCGCTGGTATTCGCGCTGCTGCGGCAGCGCAGGCGGCACCTGACCGTGTCCCGGCCGCTGGCCTGCTACGAGATCGAGCTGTTCCTGGCCACCGGAGCGCTCGACCGGATCGTCACCAGCTGGGTCGGCATCGGCCTGCCCTGGGGCCTGGCCCCGATCTTCCGGCACTACGTCGAGCGTGGCGAGGTCGCGTACGACGAGTGGAGCCACCTGGCCATGGGGCTGCGCTACAAGGCCGGCGCGATGGGCGTGCCGTTCCTGCCCAGCCTGACCATGCTCGGCTCCGACCTGGCCGCCCGGCTGGACCTGCAGACCGTCACCTGCCCGTACACCGGGGCCCGGCTGGCCGCGATGCCGGCGCTCAACCCCGACGTGGCCCTCATCCACGCTCACCGGGCCGACATGTTCGGCAACGTGCAGGTCGACGGGTACCAGCACATGGACGTCGACATGGCCAGGGCGGCCCGCACGGTCATCGTCAGCGCCGAGCAGATGGTCAGCCCGGAGGAGATCGCGGCCCGGCCGGACCAGACGATGCTGCCGCACTTCGCGGTCGATGCCGTGGTGGCCGCACCGTACGGGGCGTACCCGCACGAGTGTTACGGCCGCTACGGGCCGGACCTGAAGCACTTCGACGCCTACGTCGCCGCGGTCAAGGAGGACGGCCCGGCGGCGGGCCTGCGTTACGTGGAGCAGAACGTCGACACGCACGCCGACTTCGCCGGCTTCGTCGCCGCGGCCGGGCCAGACCGGCTGGCCGCGCTGGCGGCCGACGCCGGGGAGCTGATGCCGCCATGAACGGGGGGGCCGAAATGAGCGATGTGACAGCCCACATCACCGGCGAGCAGCTGATGGCGATCACGGCCAGCCGGCTGCTGGCCGACCACAAGGTGGTCTTCGCCGGGGTGGGCATGCCGCTGCTGGCCTCCGCGGTGGCCCGGCACCGGCACGCGCCGCACCTGACCATCGTGCTGGAAGGCGGCATCATCGGGACCTCGCTGCTGGCCGGCAAGCTACCCATCTCCACCAACGAGATGCGGGCCGCCTACGGGGCGCAGATGCTCACCGACATCACCGACATCTTCCTGTACGCGCAGCGCGGGTACTTCGACTACGGCTTCCTCGGCGCCGCCCAGGTCGACATGTACGGGAACATCAACACCAGCGTGATCGGCAGCATGGACCGGCCGCGGGTGCGACTGCCGGGCAGCGGCGGCGCGAACGACATCATCTCGCTGTGCAACGAGGTGCTGATCGTGACCCAGCACGAGCCCCGGCGTTTCGTGGACCGGGTCGACTTCATCACCAGTCCTGGCTACCTGTCCGGCGGTGACAGCCGGGCCCGGGCCGGGCTGGTCACCGGCCGGCTCGGGGCGGTGGTCACCGACCTGGCCCTGCTCGATTTCGAGCCGTCCAGCCGCCGGATGCGGCTGCGCGGCCTGCAGCCGGGCGTGAGCGTCGCCCAGGTCCGCGCGCAGACCGGATTCGAACTGCTGCTCAGCAAGGAGATCACCGAGCTCACGCCGCCGTCGCCGGAGGAGGTCGCCATCTACCGCGAGCTGCGCGACGGACCTCAGGCGGTGGCCGAGGCCGTCGCCGTGGCCGAACCCGACCGGGTCCCGGCAGGCCCGGCATGAGCGGCCGGCCCGCCCGGGTGGGGCTGATGATCCCGTCCTCCAACACGATGATGGAGGTGGACTTCACCCGCGACCTGCCGCCAGGGGCTGCCCTGCACACCGCGCGGATGTTCATGCAGGACACCACTCCGGCCGGCGAGAGCAGGATGCTGGACGAGTTCGCGCTACCCGCCGCCCGTGACCTGGGCACGGCGCGGCCCGATGTGGTGGTGTTCGGCTGCACCAGCGCCGGGGCGCTGCGCGGCAACGACTATGACACCGAGCTGTGCGAGCGGATCAGCGAGCTGACCAGCGCGCCGACCGTGTCCACCATCGGCGCGGTACGAACCGCGATCGAGGCGTCGGGCGCCGCCAGCATCGGCGTCATCACGCCGTACGTCGATGAGCTGAACGAGAAGATCAAGGCCAGCATCGAGGCCGACGGAACGCAGGTGGCCGCCATCACCGGCCTCGGCATCACCGACAACTTCGAGATCGCGGAGGTCGAGCCAGACGAGATCGTGGCGTTCGCGGTCCGGGCGCTCGGGGGCCTGGCCGCCGGGGGCCACATCGACCTGGTCTTCGCCTCCTGCACGAACTTCGGCGCGATGGCGGCCCGGCCTGCCCTCGCGCAGCGGCTCGGCCTGCCGGTGATCACCAGCAACCAGGCGGTGCTGGCGGCGGCCGCGGCCCGGCTGCAGGCGCTGGCCGGATAGCCGGGAGCGCCGATGGTTACCCCGGCCTTCGAGTACGTCGCCGCCGACAGCTACGACCAGGCGGTGCGGCTGCTGGCTGACGGCGGTGAGGAGGCGAAGATCCTGGCCGGCGGGCAGAGCCTGATGCCGATGCTGAACCTCCGGCTCGCCCGCCCCGAGCTGCTCATCGACATCAACCCCGCCGATGACAGGCCGCCGTCCGTGGCCGATGGCCTGCTCCGGCTGCCCGCGCTGACCCGGCACCGGGTCCTGCTCGAGCACGACCTGGTACGCCAGGGCTGCCCGCTGCTGGCCGAGGCGGCCCGGCACGTCGGCAACGTGCGCGTGCGCAACCGCGGCACGGTCGGCGGCAGCCTGGCGCACGCCGACCCGACCTCGGAGATCGGCAGCTGCGCGCTGGCGACCGGCGCGCAGGTGGTGGTCCGCGGCCCTGACGGCGACCGCACGGTGCCCGCCAGCGAGCTGTTCGTCAGCTACTGGACCACCTCGCTGGCGCCCGGTGAGATCATCACCGACGTGCTGATCCCGGTCCGGCGGCCCCGGCAGGGCTGGTCGTTCCAGGAGATGGTGCGGCGCACCTCGGATTTCGCGATCGTGGCCGTCGCCGCCCTGGTCGAGCTGGACGAGCGGACGGCCACAATCGCACACGCCCGGGTGGCGCTGGCCGGAGTGGCGGACCGGGTCACGCTGGCCGACCCGGAACTGCTCGCGGGCTTGGCCGGGCGCATGCTGGCCGAGGACCCTGAGGATGAGGCCGTCGACGCGGCCGCGGCCCGGATCGCCGACCGCCTGCAGCCGCCGGACGACGTGCACGCCTCGGCGCGCTACCGGCGGCGGCTGGCGCGGGTGCTCACCGCCCGCGCCCTGCGCGAGGCCTACGCCCGGGCCGCGGGGACGGCAGCATGACCCGCAGGCAGCTCGTGCTGAGCGTCAACGGCCGCGACCACGAGATCTGGGTGCTGCCCTCGGACACGCTGCTCGACGTGCTGCACGACGAGCTCGGCCTGGCCGAGGTCCGGTACGGCTGCGGCGAGGGGGTGTGCGGCACGTGCACGGTGCTGCTGGACGGCGAGCCGGTGAACGGCTGCCTGACCCTCGCGCTTCAGGCGGCAGGCCGCCAGGTCACCACGCTGCGGGGGCTGATGGGCCCCGGTGAATCCCTGCACCCGCTGCAAGAATGCTTCCTGCGCCTGGGCGCCTCACAGTGCGGGTTCTGCACGCCTGGCATGGTGCTCACCGCGCTGGACCTGGTGCGGCGCCGTGTTGGTCAGGGCCGGGGCCGGCCCAGCCGGGAGGAGATCAGGTACGCGCTGGTCGGCAACCTGTGCCGGTGCACCGGCTACACCAAGATCCTCGACGCCGTCGAGGAGTACGCCGGCCAGGCCGCGGCGCTCCCGCCCGGTGAGGCCCCATGACGGTCCTCGAACCACCCCAGCAGGCGGCCGGAGAACAGCTGGCCGGCCGCTACCGGGTGGTCGGGCAGTCGCCCGCGCACCACGACTTCGTGGACAAGGTCAAGGGCTCGCTGCATTACGCCGCGGACTGGCGGCTGCCCGGGATGCTGCACGGCCGGGTGGTCCGCAGCCAGCTGCCCAGCGCCAGGATCACCGGCATCGACGTCAGCGCGGCCCGGGCCCTGCCGGGCGTCGCCGCCGTGCTCACCGCCGCCGACGTGCCGAGCAACCGCATCGTGGAGATGGCCAGCGGCGGCCTGGCCGAACTCGAGGTGACCATGCCGGTGCTGGCTACCGACCGGGTCCGGTACGCGGGCGAGCCGGTGGCCATCGTAGCCGCGGCCACCCAGCAGATCGCCCAGGAGGCGGCCGAGCTGGTCGCCGTGGATTACGAGGAGCTGCCCGGCGTGTTCGACGTCGCCTCGGCTCGCGCCGAGGGGGCGCCCCGGGTGCATGAGGTCGGCAACACCCTGGTGAGCTGGCAGATCCAGTGCGGCGACGCGGCCGCGGCGCTGGCCGCCGCCGACGTGGTGGTCGAGGGCGAGTACCGGACCCAGCACGTCGAGCACGCCTATCTCGAGCCAGAGGCAGGCGTCGGCTGGCTGGAGAACGGCGTGCTCACGCTGCGCGTGGCCACTCAGGTCATCGAGCACGCGGCCACCATCGCGCACATCTTGCAAGTACCGCAGAGCAAGGTCAGGGTGATCGCCGCGTACATGGGCGGCGGCTTCGGCGGCAAGGAAGACATGACGGTCGAGCCCTACCTGGCCCTGCTCGTCTGGCATACCCGGCGCCCGGTGCGGATGATCTGGGACCGCCAGGAATCGCTGATCGCCAGCACCAAGCGGCACCCGTTCACCATGCGATACCGGACCGGGGCGAGCCGCGACGGGCTGATCACCGCGCAGCAGGTCGAGATCCTCGGTGACGCCGGCGCCTACCCGAACCTGTCGCCCCGGGTGCTGTTCGCCGCGGCGGCCTGCGCGTGCGGCCCGTACCGGGTGCCCAACGCCAGCATCACCTCCAGCGCGGTCTTCACCAATAACGTGCCGTCCAGTGCGTTCCGCGGCTTCGGCGCCATGCAGGTGGTGCTGGGCTATGAGGCGCAGATGGACCTGCTCGCCGAGCGTCTCGGCCTGCCCCGAACCGAACTGCGCGAGCGCAACTTCCTGGCCAAGGGTGATCTGCTGCCGACGGGGGAACGGCTCGGCACCTGCGTGGAGGCCGGCCAGACCATGCACCGCGCGGTGGCCATGCTCGGGGAGCCGGCCCGGCCTTCCGGGCCGGGCAAGCTGGTCGGCCGGGGCATCGGCTGCAACCGGCACCCGTACGGCCGGACCATCTGGTTCCGCGACCGGGCGGCGGCCTGGCTGAGCCTGCAGGCGGACGGCACGCTGCTGATCCGTTCCGGCGTCACCGATCTCGGTGCCGGGCAGGCGGCCAGCTTGGGCCAGATCGCCGCCGAGGTGCTCGGCGTACCGCTCGAGGACATCAGCATCTACATCGGCGACAGCGCGCTCAACCCGCAGGCCGGCGGCACGTTCGCCACCCGCCAGCTGTACATGTCGGGGAACGCCGTGCTGCAGGCGGCTCGCGAGCTGCGCGAGCGGATCGCGCCGGTGGCGGCCGACCTGCTCGGCGTCCCGGCTGACCGGCTGGACTTCGCGGGCGGCCGGGTCTGGCCTGCGGGGACGGCGGACGCGGGCGCAGGGGCGGGCGCCGGTGGTCCCGGCGGGCCTGGCCGGGTGAGCGTGTCGCTGGCCGAGCTGGCCGCCGCCTGCGACCAGCGGGCCATCAGCACCGCGCACCTGTCCACCTGGCGGGCGGAGTCCGGCTCATTCGACCCGCGCACCGGGCAGGGCGACACCTTCCCCGACTACACCTACGGCACGCACGCGGCCGACGTGGAGGTCGATGCCCAGACCGGCCAGGTCACGGTGCTGCGGTACGCGGCCTGCCACGATGTCGGCCGCGCCATCAACCCGATGCGCGTGGAAGGGCAGATCCAGGGCGGCGCCATGCAGGGTCTCGGCTATGCGCTCACCGAGGACCTGGGCATCGTGGATGGCTACGTGCAGGCGGCCCTGTTCGCCAATTACCTGATCCCCAACGCGCAGGATTTCCCCGATGTACTGGTCAGCATCGTGGAAAGCGGCGAGGGCAAGGGCCCCCTGGGGGCCCGGGGGATCGGGGAGCCGCCCATCGGGAACGTGGCGGCTACGATCGCCAGTGCTGTCCAGGACGCGATCGGCATCCGCCCGGACCAGCTGCCGATGACGCCCGAGCGGGTGCTCGAGCTGCTGGACGAGCGGGCGGGCCGGACCCGGGGCGACGACCCCGACTAGGGCGACAGCTGCCAGCAAACCTGGCCTCCGGCCGGCAAACATTGACGTACCGCGGCCCGGCGCTCAGATTTAGGGTGAGACCGCGCGGGCCGCACCAGCACCGGGAGGAGCACCCATGACCAGACGCACCTACGGCGGGCCTCTTGTCGACATGGCTGGTGCGGTCGACCTGCACTGCCACCCGTTCCCCGACCTGTTCCCGCGGCTGGCCGATGACTTCGACATCGTGCGGGCCGCCCGCGACGCGGGCATGAAGGCCATCCTGCTCAAGTGTCATCACGAGAGCACCGTGTCCCGGGCCTACCTGGTCCAGCGGGTGATTCCCGGCATCCGGGTGTTCGGCGGGATCGTCCTGAACTACTACGTGGGCGGCATCAACCCCGCCGCCGTCGAGGCGGCGCTGCGCCTGGGCGGCAAGGAGGTGTGGATGCCCACGGTCGACGCGGGCTACCACGCCGAGGTCCACGGCGGGACCGGCGGTTATGACTCGCAGCAGGGCGGCCGGAGCCAGGCCGAGGGAATCTGGGTGGCGGACAAGGACGGCAAGCTGCGGCACGAGGTCAAGGAGATGCTGGAACTGGTCGCCCAGTACGGCGCCATCCTGGGCACCTGCCACCTGGCCCCGAGGGAGATCGTCGCGCTGGTCCGCGAGGCCCGTTCCGTCGGCGTGGAGAAGATCGTCATCACGCACCCCTACTTCAGGGTGCCGAACATCGACCTCGACACGCTGGAGGAGGTAGCCAGGATGGGCGCCATGCCGGAGTTCGGCTACTGCACCGTGTCGCCTGCCTGGCAGTACGCCGCGCCGGACAAGATCGCCGCGAGCGTGGACCGGATCGGGGCATCCCGCTGCCTGCTGGTCTCCGACACCGGGCAGCGGCACAACCCGCTGCCCTCGGAGGCGCTGCGGATCTTCGCGCAGACCATCTTCGAGAAGGGCGTGCCGATGGAGCAGGTGACGCGGATGATCACCGACAACCCGATGCAGCTGCTCGACGTGGACGCCGATACCGGGCCGAGCGCCGCCGACCTGGCCTGGGCCCGCGGTCTGGTCGAGGACCCCTGTACCGCCCCGCCGCCCGCGCCGTCGTCCGGCGATCCGGGCTGAGCCGATGGCCATCCGGCGCGGCCGCGGCGCGGCCGCCGGGCAGCCGGCCACCACCCGCCGGCCGGCCCCGCACGCCGACAAGGGCGGGCGCGCGAACGTCGTCCCGCTGCCCGGGCGGCGGCGGCGCCAGGGCCCGGTCGAAGCGCTGACGGTCCGCGAGATGCTGAGCGAAGACGCCATGCGCGGGGCATGGGTCATCGCCGGAGCCGACGGGCTTGAACGCCCGGTCAGGCGGCTTAACGTCTGGACGGTGCCGAACATCGTGCGGTGGACCAAACAGGACGAGTTCCTGCTGACCACCGGATACCCGCTGCCCCGCCGGCCCGAGGAATTCTGTCACCTGATCGAGCAGCTGGCCGCCAAGGGCCTGGCGGGCCTGGGCGTGAAACTGGACGAGTACCTGGCCGAGCTGCCTCCGGCGGCGGCGGAACTGGCCGACCGGATCGGCTTCCCGATCGTGATGATCCCGGCCACCTCGCCGCTTGATGATGTGCTGAGCCAGACGTTCGAGACCATCGTCAACCGGCAGGCGGCCGCACTGGCCAGGACACAGCAGATTCATGACGCGTTCCTCCGCGTGGCGCTCACCGGTGGCGGCCTGGCCCGGCTATCCGACGAGCTGGCCGGGATCCTGCCCGGCGCCGACGTGGTCATCTGCGACCCGGCCGGGTACCCGCTGGCCGCCACTACGCGGTCCGGCATCCAGGCGCAGAACTTCCGTGATGCCAGCGGCCTGGTGAACACCGCCCGGCTGATCGCGGGCGTGCACAAGGACGAGAAGACCGGGACGGGATGGGCCGCCGCGGTCATCAGGGCCGGCGACATGCAGCACGGGTTCGTGCTCGCGGTCGGCGGGACGCAGGGCCTGCCCGCGGTGGCTGGCCTGGCCGTCGAGCAGGCGGCGCTGGTGGCCGCGCTGGAGATCACCCGTGATCTGGCCGTACTGGCGGTCGAGCAGCAGTTCGCCTCGAACGCGCTGCACGACCTGGTCACCGGGACGGCGTCCGACCTGGACCACGCGCTGGCGCGGGCGGTCAGGTTCGGCTGGGACCTGCGGCGGCCGCTGGCCGTGCTGGTGGCCCGGCGCTGCGGCACTGAGGGCAGCGACGAGCCGGCGCGGCAGCAGGAGGCATCCGCGCTGCGCGCGACCGAGCTGTGGACCCTGGCCATCCGCGACCGGGACCGGAATGCGGCGGTGGCGGGTTTTGCCACCGAACTGGTGGCCGTGGTAGGAGCGGCCGACGCAGAGGCACTGGCCCGTAAGGCGCACGCGGATCTGACCGCGTCGACCGGGCGGGCCTACTCCGTGGGCGTCAGCCAGGCCGCCGCCGGAGCGCTGGATATCCCGCGGCGGTACGAGGAGGCGAGGGTGGCGCTGCAGGTCGGCCTGCGGCTGGCCGGCGGCGGGGCCGTGACCAGCTTTGCCGGGCTCGGCTTGTACCGCCTGATCAGCAACGTGAGCCAGGCCGAGCTGCGGGCCTTCGTGCACGACACGCTGGGCCCCGTGCTCGACCTGCCCGAGCCGACCCGCACCGACCTGCTCAAGTCCCTGGCCGTGCTGTTCAGCACCCGGTTCAACGTGGCCGAGTCGGCACGCGCCCTGCACTACCACTACAACACCATGCGCTACCGAGTAACGAAGCTCGAGCGGATGCTGGGCGGCTTCACCGGCGACGCGGCGGCGGCCCTGCGGATCGGCGTGGCCCTGCAGGTCCTCCGAATGTACGAGACATCGGGCGACACGCTGCAGACATTGCTCTGAGCCCGCCGGTCGCTAGGATGCCTCGGCCCACCCGAGGATCTTGCATGCGCTCTCGACCGTCTCGATCCGCGCGAACGCAACCCGCAGGCAGAGCAGGGCCGCCTCGTGCCGCTCCGGGCTGGTTCCCGCGGTCGCGCCGGCGCATCGGGCAGCAGGAAGTCATTCTGCATGTCGATCACCAGCAGGGCGGTAGCCTCCGGCCTGCCGATGAACGGCTCCCGCGCGTTCACTCGTGCTGCCTCGATCCGGTACGCCGGCTCAGCCTATCAACGGCGCAGCGACCTGCACGTCGAGCAGGGCAGGGCGGCCGGCCGCCAGCGCCGCGCGGACGGCGTCCCCCAGCTCCGGCAGGCGGTCCACCCGGCTGGCGGCGGCACCGAACCCCCGCGCTATCGACACCAGGTCCGCGCTGGGGTCCGCGATGTCCAGGCCGGCACCGGCGCCGGCCGGGACGGCCTCCCCGCGCATCTCGGCCAGGAACCGCCGCAGGATCAGGTAGCCGCGATTGTTGAGCACCACGGCCACGACCGGCAGCTGCTCCCGCACCGCCGTCCAGAGCGCCTGCGGCGAGTACAGGAAGGAGCCATCTCCCACCACGGCCACCACCGGTTCACCATCCCGGCCCAGCGAGACGCCCAGGGCCGCGGGAAGGCCCCAGCCCAGACCGCCGCCACGAGAGTAGAGGAACCGGTCCGGGGCCCGGACCCGGTGGAAGGCCCGGACGTACGGGTCGCTGGTCACTGCCTCGTCGACGATCATGGTGTCCGGCGGGAGGGCCGCCAGCAGCGCCGCGACCGCCGGCAGCGGATGCATGCGCCCATCCTGGCCTGCCGGGGCCGCCCGGGCTCGCTCGTGCAGCCGGGCGCGTTCCTGGATGGCCTGCGCCTCGGCGGCGCGGATCAGCGCCACGGTTTCCGCCTCGTCGACCCCGTCCAGCAGCGGCAGCAGCGCCTCCAGGGTGGCCCGCGGATCGCCGACCAGGCCCAGCGACGTCGGATAGGTCCGCCCGAGATCGGATGCGGCCGGAGACAGGTGGAGCAGCCGGAGTTCCACGGGCACCGGACAGATGTTCCGGTACCCGAAGGTGATGAACCCGCGCGCGCCGATGAGCAGCACGGTGTGGAGCCCGGACAGGCGCGCGCGCACCTGCTCGGCGTCTGCGGGCAGCGCGCCGGCCCACAGGGGGTGAGCCGTGGGGAAGACGCCGGTGGAGTGCATGGCCGGCCCGTAGACCCGGCAGCCCAGCCGTTCGGCCACCGCCACCAGCACGCCGGTCGCGCCGGAACGGGCCACCTCGTCGCCGGCCACCACCGCGAAGCGGGCCCGCGGAGAAGCCAGGATGGCCGACGCCAGTTCCGGCAGGGCCGCGGGGACGGCCCGGCGTTCGATGCGTGACGGCGCGGGCACCGCGAACGCGCCCCTGTTCTGCAGCACATCCATGGGCACAGAAACGAACACCGGCCCGGTGGGGGGTGAGGCCGCGTCGTGGAAGGCGCGGCGGAGCACCGGCCCGAGATCGGCGGTCCGGTGGACCTCGTGAGCCCACTTCACCAGTCCGGCCGCCATGCCGGTCAGGTTGCCGGCCAGGAACGGCTCGGCCAGCAGGTGACGCCGGTCCTGCTGGCCCGCGGTCACCACGATCGGCGTGCCGGTGGCTCGCGAGTTGGACAGGTTCCCCATCGCGTTACCCAGGCCGGCGGCGGTGTGCACGTTGAGGAAGGACGGCCGCCCGGTGGCCTGCGCGTACCCGTCGGCCATGCCGGCCGCCACGGACTCGTGCAGAGCGAGCACGTACCTGAGACGGTCCTGGCGGGCCAGAGCGTCGATGAGCGGCAACTCGGTGGTCCCGGGATTCCCGAACACATGCCGGACGTGCTCGGTCTCGAGGACCTCGAGGAGGACGTCGGCACCTGACCGCAACCGGCTCACTGACCCGCCAGCGTCACTCGAAGATGTCAAGCGGCAGGAAGGCCGAGACCAGGACATTCGGAACGTCAACCAGCTGGCTCAGCTTAAGGTCCACGGCCACGCTGCAGATCGCGTAGGCCTGCGGGCGGCTGTACCCGCGCTCGGTCAGCTCGTCGATCATGGCCAGCAGCGCGTTGCGGGCCGCCAGGGTCAGGTCTCCGGCCCGGTTCTCGCCCTCCTCGGTGAGCGGCATGCCCGTGGTGGCGATATACCGCGCGGGCTCGGTGGTCGCAGCGGGAGAAGGGCTGCCTTCGCGGGAGAATCGCGGTGACCGGATCCCTCTGGCCGCCGCCGCGCCGGAGTGAACGGCAAACCGGACCCGCAGCGTCGCGGCCATCTCGATGGCCGTTCCGCACGCCTCCGAGTCGCCCTGAGCGAAGTGGGCGTCGCCCGCGGAGAACAGCGCGCCCGGGGTGTCTACCGGCAGGAACAACCGGGTTCCTGCCACCAGGTGCCTGATGTCGACGTTGCCGCCCTGCTCGCGCGGCGGAATGGTGCGCAGCGCCTCAGCGGCGATGGCCGCGGTGGCCGGGACCGCGCCGGCCGGATCCGGCGGGAGCACGGCCCCTCCCGCATCGAGCGCGGCCTGTTCCCTGGCCAGCGTCTGGCGCAGGAGATCATGCCCTGGGCTGAGGCCGATCGTTCCCATGAACGGCGCGCCGGGAATGCGCACGCCGGGGAGATCGGAGGAGGTCGCGAAGCCCTGGTCGATCTGCCACCGGGCCAGGAAGGGCTCGGCGAAGACGTCGGCGAGGAATCCGAAGCCCGGAATCTGGGAGGTGAAGCCGAAGGGCTCCGGGGCGACTTCGAGGATGTCCACCTCGAGCAGGTCCCCCGGCTCGGCGCCGGCCACGTACACCGGCCCGGTCAACGGGTGCACCACGCCCAGGTCGGCCTGCGCCACCTGGACCAGCGTGGCGTCAGGGGTGAGCTGTCCGTCCAGCGCGTCCCGGGTCTCCATGACGACCTCGTCACCGGGATCGCACTCCAGCAGGGGCGGGATATCGGGGTGCCAGCGGTTGTGGCCCGACTCGGGTTGGGCGGTCAGGGGGCGGGTGCGGTCGATCCGGATCTCGCGTGTGGTCATGGTCGGTTCCAGCCCTCCAAGGTCACGGCCACGGCCTGTCGCCGCGTGCGTCCTTGCTGCATGCTCGCACAAGAACGCCGTCAGGTGGATGCCCGCTCGAAGGAGAACGGCTCTCGCGGTCGGTCAGGCCGCAGGCGCAGTAGATCCGGATGGCGGCGTCCGCCGGGTCGGCCACGATGACCAGGGTCCGGGCACGCAGGACCGCGCGACCGTACCGGCCCGCGTGCCAGACCAGCGTGCCGGCCAGGCCCCGGCGGCGTGCCGCAGGGAACTCCTCGGCGAACCGGGCCAGCCAGGGTCCGCCCGTCCCTGGTGCGTCGCGGAGGAGCAGGAAGTTCCCCCACCAGTAGTCGGGGTTGCCCGGGCTACGGATGACCAGGTAAGCGCCGCGATCGGAGATCGTGGCGCCTTCGAGGACCCGCAGCGCCAGATCGGTCCGGAAGCCGAGTGATGTCACTCGCACCGGACGAGCCTAGCCCCGGTGAGCGCGAGCAGGTAGTTCCGCTGAGGCGATAGGTTCCTTGGGTGGCAAACGACGGTTCGGCCAGGGCCGAGCAGGCCCGGCAGATCGGCGTGGCCGGCGCGATCGGCGCGCTGGCCGGGGCGGCGCTGACGGCGCACCGCGGGCGGAGGGCGGCGGCCGCGGGCGCGCTGGCCGGGGCGGCCGGGCTCGCGATCACGGATGCGGTGGCCAGGGCCCGGCAGCGGCCGGGGGAGATTCCCGCGCTGTGGTCCCGGATCATCGCCAGCGGCGCCCTGGCGGCGCCGCTGGGCTGGGCGGCTGACCGCCTGGCCGGGGCCGGGCCGGTGCCGGTGGCCACGGCGGCGGGCGCGGCCGCCGGGGCGCTGGGGCTGCGGCCGCAAAAGGTCCTGCTCGGGCCGGCGGCCGGGGCCGCGATCGGGCTGGCGCTGGCCAGCAGGGGCGGGCGCGTGCCGGGTTCGGTGGCCGCCGCCACGGCCGTGGTCGGCTACCGGGTGACCTCGGCGCTGCTGTTCCGCGACCCGCAGCTGAGCCTGCTCGCCGAACGGGTGCAGGCCGCCGATGTCCCGTTCGTGGTGCCGCTGGCCAGCCAGACCCGGTACGTCGGCACCGGCTACGTCAGGTCGCTCGCGCAGGTCCTGGGCGGCGACGTACGTCCCCGACGTGGAAGACATCGGCATCGTCGCGTCGCTGGACGAACTGGCCGGGCCGGCCTTCGACCCGGCCGGCATCGACCCGCTGGTCCGTGAGTTCTACGAGCACACCACCAGGTTCGCCCTCGACATCGTGCCGGAATGGCGGCTGTGGGTGCGGCCCGGCTACCTGCTCTACCGGACCGTGCTGGCCCGGCCGCTCGGGCAGGCCAACGTGCCGATGAGCCAGCGGGAGGCGCAGCACGGGGTGCGCAGCCGGATCGACACCATCACCGGGCTGCCGGACGGCGTGGTGGTCCGGGGCTGGATCCGCTCCTTCGCCGACACCGGCCAGCCGATCTACGTGGGCATCTACACCACCTACCGGCACCAGGGCCAGGGATACGTCAGCGTCGGCTTCCCGCTGCCGCAGGCCAGCTTCACCGCCACGCTCGCGCCGAGCGCCCGGCCGGGCGCCGGGAATGGGCAGGGCCTGGTCCTGGACAGCCGCAGCGAACTTGACCAGCCCGGCCACTACCTGACCTACATCGACCCGCAGACCGCCGAGCTCACCACGGCGGCGGTCCGGGGCTTCGCCGAGCGGCTGGACGTGTACGTTGACCAGGGCGAACTGCGGGCCGAGCACGCGTTCTGGGTGTTCGGCCTGCCATTCCTGGTGCTGCACTACCGCATGCACCGCAAGCCGCCGCGCGGCGAGCACGCGAGCAGTTAGGTCTGCGGTCGGCAAGCGATTTACCCGGCGCGCGGGACGCCGGGGCCCGCGCTGTTAGGGTGCGGGCTATGAGGGACAGCCCGGCCGAGCTGGTCCTGGCCGGAGGGAAGATCCGCACGCCCGTGCACCCGTCAGGGTTCGCCCAGGCCCTGGCCGTCCGCGCCGGCCTGATCCAGGCCGTCGGATCGGACGAGGACATCAGGCCGCTGGCCGGCCGCGGCACCCGCGTGGTTGACCTGCGGGGACGGCTCGTGCTGCCCGCGTTCGGTGACGCGCACGTGCACGCGGTGGCCGGCGGCCTGGAGAGCCTGCGGTGCAACCTGCTGGGCCTGCGGACCCGGCAGGACACCCTGGCCGCCGTGGCCGCCTACTGCGCCGGGCGGCCCGGCGGCGCCTGGGTGCTGGGCGGCGGCTGGACCATGGCGGCGTTCCCCGGCGGCCTGCCCACCGCGGCGGACCTGGACGCGGTCACAGGCGGCCGGCCCGCGTTCCTGCCCAACCGCGACCACCACAGCGGCTGGGTCAACACCGCCACGCTGGAGCTGGCCGGCCTCGACGCGGGCACCCCCGACCCGCCCGACGGGCGGATCGAACGCGACCGGGCCGCGGCCCACCGGCGTGCTGCACGACGGCGCCATGCGGCTGGTCCAGGTCCCGGCGGCCAGCGCGGCGGAGCTCCGGGCCGGGCTGCTCGCGGCGCAGGCGCACCTGCACTCGCTGGGGATCACCAGGTTCCAGGACGCCTGCGTCGGCGCCGCCGCCGAACTCGGCATGCCAGACACGTTCGGCACCTACACCCAGGCCGCCGCGGACGGCGTGCTCAGCTGCCACGTGACCGGCGCGCTGTGGTGGGACCGGGGCCGCGGCCTGGGCCAGGTCGAGGACCTGCTGGCCCGCCGCGAACAGGCCGGAGGGGGCCGGTTCCGGGCCACCGCGGTCAAGCTGATGCTCGACGGGGTGTGCGAGACGTTCACCGCGGCCATGGCCGCGCCGTACCTGGACCGGCACGGCCACCCCACCGGTCATCGCGGCGGCCTGTTCATCGAGCCGGAACTCCTGCAGGCCGCGGCCCGGCGGCTGGCCGGCGAGGGCTTCCAGCTCCACTTCCACGCGATCGGCGACCGCGCGGTCAGCACCGCCCTGGACGTGCTGGAGTCTCTCCCGGCCGCGGGGCGCCGGACCGCCCGCCATCACCTCGCGCACCTGCAGTTCATCGCGCCGCGGGACCTGGGCCGCTTCCGGGCGCTGGACGCGGTGGCCAATTTCCAGCCGCTGTGGGCCTGCGCGGACCCGCAGATGGAGCAGATGACCTTGCCCTTCGTCGGTCCCGAGCGCGCCGCCTGGCAGTACCAGATCGGCGCGCTGGCCCGGATGGGCACCCGGATCGCGTTCGGCAGCGACTGGCCGATCTCCAGCGCCGACCCGCTCCAGGAGATCCACGTCGCGGTCAACCGGGTGCTGTCCGAGCGCCTCGGCCAGCCGGGCGAGCCGGAATGCGAGAGCCCGTTCCTGCCCGGCCAGGCGGTCAGCCTCGACGACGCGCTCGGTGCCTTCACCGCCGGGGTGGACTGGGTGAATCACGAGGAGAACGCCGTGGGGACGTTGCGGCCCGGGCTGCGGGCCGACGCGGTGGTGCTCGACCAGGACCTGTTCGCCGTGCCGCCGGGCGCCATCGGCGACACCTCGGTGGTCATGACGGTCTCGGGCGGGCAGGTCGTGTTCGGCGACCTGTAGCCCCGGCCGCCGGCGGCGGCCGCGGTGTCCGCGGGCTGGTACCACGGCCCGTTCGGACATAAGGGTCTTGATCGGGCCGTGGGCACACGGCCGGCCCGCTGGTGACCGGGACCGGGAAATGTGCTGTCCTAGTACCGTGACCGAATTCAACGCGCTCCCTGAGGACTGGGCGTCCGATCCCGTCCTCACAGCCGGCCTGACCGTCGACGACGACGACGAGCACGACGACCCCGTGCTGCGCAAGCCGGACGGGACGGTGGTCGACACCTGGCGCGAGGACTACCCCTACGACGAGAAGATGCCGCGGGCCGAGTACGAGTACCTGAAACGGCCGCTGCAGGTCGAGCTGGTCAAGCTGCAGAACTGGGTCAAGTCGGTCGGGGAGCGCATCATCATCGTGTTCGAAGGCCGTGATGCGGCCGGCAAGGGCGGCACGATCAAGCGGTTCACCGAGCACCTGAACCCCCGCGGCGCCACGGTGGTGGCGCTGACCAAGCCGAGCGCGCGGGAACGTACCCAGTGGTACTTCCAGCGGTACATCCCGCACCTGCCCGCGGCGGGCGAGATCGTCATGTTCGACCGCTCCTGGTACAACCGCGCGGGCGTGGAACGGGTGATGGGGTTCACCACGCAGCCGGACTACCTGGAGTTCATGCGCGAGGCACCGGAGTTCGAGCACATGCTGATCCACTCCGGGCTGCACCTGGTCAAGTTCTGGTTCTCGGTCACCCAATCCGAGCAGCGCACGCGCTTCATCATCCGCCGGATCGACCCGGTGCGGCAGTGGAAGCTGAGCCCGATGGACATCGAGTCGCTGGACAAGTGGGACGATTACACCGAGGCCAAGGAGGCGATGTTCCACTACACCGACACGCCGGAGACGCCGTGGACGGTGGTGAAGAGCAACGACAAGAAGCGGGCCAGGCTCGAGGCGATCAAGCATGTGCTCTCGCAGTTCGACTACGAGGGCCGCAACGACGAGGTCCTCGGCAAGCCGGACCGGCTGCTCATCGGGCCGCCGTCGGTGCTGTCCGAGCACAACCCGGATCGCGTCTTCGACGATTTGTGAACCTGTCCGGAGCGGGCCGTGAACGCTGAGCGGGCGGCGCCGGTCGTCCGGCGGCAGGTCCCGGCCCGCGCGCTGGCCCCGGGCGTCACGGTGGCGGAACTGCTCGATGACCGGCAGGGCTGCCGGGGCCTGCACCAGCGCCGGCTCAGGCTCGCGGGCGGCGCCGGGATGGCCGGCACCGCCGGGGGCCGTGGCGAGGCCTGGTACGTGATCGGCGGGTCCGGCACGCTGACCGCGGGGGCGGCGGCCGGGGCCGTTGCGCTGCGGCCGGGCACGGCCGTGTGGCTGGGAGCGGGACAGGGCTACCGGTGCCGGGCCGCGGCCGGTCCCGGGGATCTTGGGAGTCCTGGGGATCTCGGGGGTCCCGGGGACGAGCCTGGCCTGCAGATCCTGGCCAGCACGGTACGGGCGGGTGCCCCGGCGGACCCGGTGTTCCAGGCCAGGTCGCTGGAGGACTGCGAGCCCGAGCGCACCGGCGACCGGGAATTCCGGGTCCTGCTGAGCCCGGGGCTCACCATCACGCAGTTCGCCGGCCTGATCCCGCCCGGCCGCGCTCCGGAACACCAGCACAGCTACGACGAGGTGGTGCATGTACTGGCCGGGCGGGGCGTGATCCACCTCCGCAGCGGGGATACGCCGATCGAGCCGGGCACCGCCATCTACCTGCCGCCGCAGGCGCCGCACTGCCTGGAGAACACCGGCCAGGACCCGCTCCGGGTGCTCGGGGTCTTCCATCCGGCGGGAAGCCCGGCCGCCAAGCGGGACAGCTGACCCGCCGTACTCCGGGTTTCCTTGATGGCCGAACGGACCCTGGTTTCCCGTTCCGGTCAGGTGCCCGGCGACAATGGCGGGATGCTGGCAATCGTCCTGGCCCTGGCGGCGGCGATCGTCTACGGCGGCTCGGACTTCGCGGGCGGCCTGGCCACGCGCAACGCCAGCGTGATCCAGATCACCCTGATCGCCTCGGTGGTGGCAGCGGCGGTGACCGTGGCGGCGGTGCCGTTCGCCGCGGGTCACCGGCCGGAGGCGGCCGCGCTGGCCTGGGGGGTGCTGGCGGGGGTGAGCGGCGCGGTGGGCGGCTTCGCGCTGTATCTCGGGTTCCGGCACGCGGCGTTCAGCGTGGCCGGACCGCTCAGCGCGGTGGCCGCCGCAGGCTTCTCCGTGCTGGTGGGGCTGGCACTGGGCGAGCGGCCGGCGCCCCTGGCCCTGGCCGGGACGATCCTGGCGCTGCCCGCCATCGTGGGCGTGTCGGCCAGCGCGGCGCGCGGCGACCAGGCCGAGGGGCACGGCCGCCCGGCCGCAGGAGTGGCCCTGGGCCTGGCGGCGGGGGCCTGTTTCGCGCTGCTGTTCATCGGGCTGAACCGGGCCGGATCCGGCAGCGGGCTGTGGCCGGTCGCCGCGGTCGGGGTGGCCGATCTGGTAGTGGTCGGCGTGGTGGCCGCCGTCACCGGTAACCTGCGGCTGCCCGGGGCGAGGCCCGGCTGGCTCGCGGCGGCCGCCGGCGCGGCGGGGGCGGCGGGCACGATCTTTTACTTCTTCGCCACGCACGACGGATTCCTGGCCGTGACGGCCGTGCTCACCTCGCTGTACCCGGCGGTGACGATCGTGCTGGCCCGGATCGCCCTGGGCGAGCGGCTGACCCGGTTGCGGGTCACCGGGCTGGCGCTGGCGGCGGTGTGCGTCGCGCTGATCGCCGCGGGCGGGGCCGGCTAGCCGGTCAGCGGCCAGGTGTGCACCGGCTGGTTGGCGTGCATGTGCTCGATGTAGCGCTCGGTCATCTGCCGCAGCGCTTCGGCGCGGTCGAGCCCGCTGCGGGTGGTCAGCTCGTCGACCGTGGCGATCTGCCAGGCAGCGCCGGTCTGGCCGGTGAGACAGCGCTGCTCAATGATGCCGAGCAGCCGGTCGGCATGAACCGGGCTGACACCCCAGCGGCTGAGGCCATCGCGGGCCAGCGGGAGCAGGCGGCGCAGCACGAGCTCGGCCACCGGCGTGTCGCCGACGCCCGGCCAGTACAGCTGGGCGTCCAGGCCGTCGCGGGCGGCCTCGTGCAGGTTCTCCGCGGCGGTCGCGAACGACATCTGGGTCCAGATCGGCCGCTGCGCTTCGGCCAGGTTGCGCACCAGCCCGTAGTAGAACGCGGCGTTGGCCATGACGTCGGCGATCGACGCGCCGGCGGGCAGGACCCGGTTCTCCACCCGCAGGTGCGGCTTCCCGCCGACCACGCCGTAGACCGGCCGGTTCCAGCGGTAGATCGTCCCGTTGTGCAGGCTCATCTCGGCCAGCTGCGGGGTGCCGCCCTGGTCGAGCACGGCCAGCGGGTCCTCGTCCTCGCAGATCGGCAGCAGCGCCGGGAAGTACTTGAGGTTCTCCTCGAACAGGTCGAACACCGAGGTGATCCAGCGTTCGCCGAACCAGACCCGGGGCCGTACGCCCTGTTCCTTCAGCTCGTCCGGGCGGGTGTCTGTGGCTTGCTCGAACAGCGTGATCCGGGTCTCGTGCCACAGCTGCCTGCCGAACAGGAACGGGGAGTTGGCCGCCAGCGCGACCTGCACGCCCGCGATGGCCTGGGCCGCGTTCCAGTAATCCGCGAAGGCGTCCGGGCTGACCTGGAGATGGAGCTGGACGCTGGTGCAGGCGGCCTCGGGCGTGATGGAGGTGCAGTAGGCCAGGAGCTGCTCGCGGCCATCGATCGCGATACGCATGTCCTCCCCGCGGGCGGCGAAGATCTGGTCGTTGAGCACGCGGTAGCGCTCGTTGGCCGACATGGTCTCCTCGTGCACGTCCTCCTCGGTCAGCGTGGGCAGGATGCCGATCATGACCAGACGGCTGCCCACGTCGCGGGCCCGGGTGTCGGCCGCGTTCAGGTCGGCGCGGACTTCGGCCTCCAGGTCCGCGAACGCGTCACCGTCCAGCATCCGGGGCGGCACGTTGATCTCGAGGTTGAACTGCCCGACCTCGGTGGCCCAGGCGGGGCTGGCGATCGCCTCGAGCACGTCGGCGTTGCGCATCGAGGGCATGCAGTGCCCGTCCACCAGGTTGAGCTCGATCTCCTGGCCCACCGTCGTGGGGTTTTCCGCGAACATGCGCTCGCGCAACATGCGGGCGAACGCGTCCAGCGAGCGCCAGACCTTGTCCCGGTACCTGCGCCGGTCCTCGCCGGTGATCTTGATCGCCTGGATGTCACGGCCCATGGAGGCCTCCGCTCAGCGTCGTGTTCTTACACATTCGCATGGCCCTGGCGCCGATGCCAGCGGACTTGCGGGCCCGCGGATCAGGCCGTGGCCAGCCGCGTGCTCTCCTCGCGGACCCACAGGTCCATCAGGCCCCGCAGGTGCGCGATGAACTTGTCGTGCTCGTGCGCCGGGTACACCGACCGGACCGTCCGGGTCAGCAGCTCGTCGAAGTCGGGTCCGGCCACCCAGTCCAGGACGATCTCATCCAGGCGCGCCTGCAGGCCCGCCCAGAAGTCGTAGTAGCGTGCGGAGTCGAAGTAGGCGTCGGCGAGATCCCGGTAGAGATCCAGCTTCTCCTGGTAGGACAGGCCGGCCTCGTCCACGACCGCGAAGAACCGGCCGGTGTCCAGGTCCAGCCGGGCCGGCCTGCCGGTCACCAGCGCGAAGACGCACCACTTGACCAGGGCCTTCATAGCCCAGGGAAAGTAGTAGTGCAGGCTGGTCAGAGCCACGTCCGGGCAGGCGTTGGCGTAGTCGATGGGGTAGACCTCGCCACCCTTCACCAGCGTCTCGCACGAGTTGAACTCCCACCTGAAGAACGCGTTGACCAGCCGCCCGATCGTCACCACCTCCTCGCCGACCTGCGGGGACAAGAAGTCGTGCTCGACCGCGTACCGGTGATGCATGGGCTGGTCCGGCTGGAAGCGCATGACCATGGTTTCGGGGCCGATCGACAGCGAGCGGGCAAAGACGTCGTAGTCCACGGCCTTCTGCAGGTGCATGAGCATCTCGCCGCTGGCGTCGTAGGCGGCATGCAGCTCGGCGGCGTTGCGGATGCGCGAGACGCCGCGCCAGGCGCCGCCGTCGTAGGGCTTCATGAACAGTGGGTAGCCGATCCGCTCGGCGATCGCGTCCAGGTCGAAGGCCTTGTTGTAGCGGGTGGCGGTATAGGCGTAGCGGGCGTTGTCGACCGGATGCTTGAACGGCACCAGCACCGTCTCCGGCACCTTTAGCCCGAGCCTCATCATCGCGCAGTAGGCTGCGTGCTTTTCCATCGACTGAAACGTGAACGGGCTGTTCAGCAGGTAGACGCCGTCCATCATCGCGATCTTCTTCAGCCACTCCCTGGGGTGGTAGTACCAGTACGCGAGCCGGTCGATGACCAGGTTGTAGCGGGGCCGGTCGCGGAGGTTGAACGGCTCGATGGTGATCCGCTCGGTGTCGAAGGCGTGCCTGCCGCCGCCCGGCCGGGCCACCGGCCCGAGCCGGCGCAGGATCTCTTCGAACGCCGTCGGCCAGTCGTCCTCGGTGCCGAGCAGCAACCCGATCAAGTGCCTGGTGGCAGTGTGCTTTTCCGGCAACGGAGGCTCCCTCCTCAGCAGTACCGCGGCATGTGGTGGGCCACCTGGGCGCGCCAGGAAGGCCAGTCGTGGGGAATGTCATACCCCCGCACGTCAAGTTCGTGCCTGATGCCCTTCTCGGCCAGCAGCGCGGCGAACTTACTGGAGCTCTCCAGCGTGCCGGTGGTGTCCTCCCACTGACCCTGGCCGCAGACCAGCAGCAGGCTGACCTGGCTGCGGAGCCAGTCGAGGTGATCGCCTTCGGCGTGGCCGACGTAGTCCATCGGGTTGTTGAAGTAGGCCTCGCTGCCCCGCTCACCCCATCCGTTCCAGCTGGCCGGGTCGTAGTTGCCAGAGAAGCACATCGCGAGCGGGAACAGGTCGGCCCGCTTGAGGGCGAAATTGGCCGCGTGGAACGCCCCCATGCTGCAGCCCAGGGTGACCACCTCGGCCGGGGCGCCGCAGTCCCGGTAGATCCACGGGACGACGTCGCCGACGATCCACGACTCGTAGCGGCCGCGAAGGCGCGCCCGCTCCTCGAGCGGGATCTGCCGATCGGACCAGGACGCGGCGTCATAGCTGTCGACGCAGTAGAGCTTCAGGCGTCCCGCCTCGATCAGGTCGGCTACCGCCCCGACCATGCCGTTGTTCTCGAAATCGGCGGGCCGCCCCCGCTCGGTAGGGAACACCAGCACCGGGCGTCCCCCGTGGCCGTAGCGGATGACCGTGCCCGCGGCGCCGATGGCGGCCGACCACAGCTCGGTCATCTCCCGGTTCACGCGCCGACCTGCCCGGGGTGCGGGCCCGCGCACGGGAGTTCCGGGATACCGATCATTCGCACATGGTGCCTGGTGCGCGCGGGCGATGACAATAGCGGGCGTCCCGTCGGGGACGCCCGCTATTGATCACGTCAAGCCTTCGGACCGCCAGAAGGGCCCGGCGGACCGGTAACCAGCGGTACCAGCGGCTTCTCGACCCGCCCTCACCCACCCGGATGAGGAAGCCGAGCACCCAGACCACCAGCACGATCAGGGCGATCCACCACAGGATGTGCACCGCGAACCCCAGCCCGCCCAGCAGCAGGGCAAGCAGGAGAACGAGCAGAATGAGCGCCATTAGCTGGCTCCTTCTCTCTCGATGGCGGCCCAGGACCGCCTTCGAGTACCCCGCCTTCGGCGCTCGCCACCTTAAGGACCGCGACGGCTGTTGACGCCGCCAGAAAACCAGCTGTAACGTCCGGGGGCCGGGAGGCCTGAATGAGATACCTGTTCATCACCCTCGACGGCGGAGGCAACCTGTACCCGGAGCTGGCCCTGGCGGGCCGGCTGGCCGAG
>CAWEGV010000010.1:0-678797 GCA_963808615.1 uncultured Actinomycetota bacterium | reverse complement strand
GCCCGGTCTTGGCGAGGAAGCCGACCGCGAGATCGACACGGCCACATCCCCCGGCCTGGCCGCCCAGGATCTCGCTGCAGCCGGATACGTGTACCGCGAAGCCGTTCAGGCAGGCGCCGGAGCCAGGGCGGACGTCTGATTCGGGTGTACCGTTGACGGTATGCGGGTGCCCTGGATGATCAGGTATTACGAGCGGACCTGCGATGAGTGCGGGTGCACCTGGCGGGTGCCACGGGCGATCGCCCGGCCCCCGAGGGGGACCGTGCCGGTGTCCGGTGGTGTGGTGAGCTTTAACGTAACTGGCATCCCCGGTGGCGGCGGGGATAGCAGCGCGCTGCGGGACTGGGAGATGATCAAGCAGGTCGAACGGAACCTCGGCTCAGGGGCGGAGGCCGCCCAGCGGGCCGCGGAAGACCCGGGACGCTGCGCCCGGTGCGGCTCGGAAGAGTACAGCCAGCGCCCGTTCCGCTCTAAGCGCCACCCTGGAATCGAGCCGAGCGGCTGAAGAGGCCCCGCTCGCGGCATTCTTCGGCCGGCGGCGGCAACTCGGGCTCTCGGCACCATTCAACGAACTGAATTCCTCCTGCGCAGGGCAAACGCATAGGTCTTGCCACAGAGGGCGAGCCGACTCAGCCGGTATCGCCCGGCCACCGTCACCAGAGCTCGTAACCCCGGCGATTAAAGAGATCGTTAGCCCGGGGGGGCGACCCCCCGGAGCCCCCGCGCATCGGGGGACGGCCCGTCTTCCCGTGCCCCCCTGGTGGCAGCACCAGCGGCCGCGCGGCGAGCACGCCGACGGCGAGCCCGCATCCGCACAGCACCAGGAGCACCGCGACCGGGATATTCCAGCCGCCGGTGGCCGCGTGCAGCAGCCCGAGTCCCAGCGGCCCGGCGCTGGCCACCAGGTAGCCGACCGATTGTGCAAAGCCCGACAGTGAGGCCGCCGCGTCCGGATCTGGGGCCCGCGCCATCATGAAGTAGATGGCCAAACCGAGACAGGCCCCCTGACTGACGCCGAGTACCAGAACCCAGAACGGGGCCGAGCCCAGCGGAGCCCAGAGCGATCCGGCCAGGCCGATGCCCATCCCGATCATGCTCGGAACCACGAGAGCGCGCTGGCCGGGAGTGCGGTGGGCGAGCACGGGTACCACCGACGTGCCGACGAGATTGCCGACGCTCATCAGGGCCAGCAGGTTACCGGCCGTGACCGCCGTCGCGCCGCGGTCTTGGAAGATCGTCGGCAGCCAGGACAGCGCCGCATAGAACAGCAGGCTCTGCAGGCCCATGAACACGGTGACCTGCCAGGCGAGCGCGTACCTGTACAGCTTGATCCGGGCCACGGTGAGGCTGGCCGGCGCCGGTACCACGCTGGCTGTGACCGGATACGCGGCTGGTCGCCTCATCCCGGGCGAGGCGTACCCGAGCTGCGGCAGCCACAGCAGCACGGCCAGCGCGGCTGGGCCCGCCCACACTCCGAGCGCGAGCGCTATCGAGCCGCCGGAGGCCTGATAGAGCGGCACGCTGAGCAGTGAGGATCCGATGGCACCCACCGACAGCATGGTCAGGTAGATGCCGACCAGCAGCCCGGCTCGTTCGGGCCAGCGCCGCTTGGCCATGCTGGACAGCAGCACGTTAAGGATGGCGATCGCGCTGGCCGCCAGCGCCGTGCCGGCGAACAGCATGGTCGAGGGGGCCACGGCGCGCAGCAGCAACCCCACGGTGAGCACGACCAGCGCGATCAGCAGGCTCCGCTCCTCGCCCCAGCGCCTGTTGATCCAGGCCGCAAACGCTGAGACCACGCCGAAGCAGATCACCGGTGTCGCAGCCAGCAGGGACAGCGTGCCCGTGGACAGGTTCAGCTGCGCGGACAGGTCGGGGAACAGCGGCGGCACGCTGGTGACCGCGGTGCGCAGGTTAAAACCAGCGGCCGCCACGGCCACGACCAGCAGCGTGATCTGACGGGACCGGCGTCGGCCGGCGACCGGACGTTCTGGCATCAGCAAGTAAAGCTATCTGGGAGTGAAAATAATCCTTTAGCCGAACGAACCATAGTGCAAGCGGCAGGGCCAGCGCGGCGCCGCCCGCTGGCCAAACGAGCCCTCGTGCGTGCGCCCGCTACCGTCACGCGCCCGGCAGCAGCAGCAGCTTGCCGGTGGTTCGCCTGCTGGCCAGGTCGTCCTGGGCCCGGGCGGCGTCGGCCAGCGGATAGGTGCCGCCGATCCGCACGTCGAGCTCGCCCTTTGCGATCCAGTCGAATACCTCGCCCGCGCGCCACCGCAGTTCCTCGAGGTCGGCGACGTAGTGGCCCAGGGTAGGCCGGGTCAGGAACAGCGATCCGCCGGCGTTCAGCCGCTGCGGGTCGACCGGCGGCACCGGCCCGCTGGCCGCACCGTAGAGCACCATCATGCCGCGCGGGCGCAGCGCCTCCAGGCTGTCGTCGAACGTGTCCTGGCCGACGCCGTTGTACACGACATGCGCGCCCGCACCCTCGGTCGCCTGGTCGACGATTTCCCGGAAGCGGTCGTAGCCGACGACGTGATCGGCACCGGCGCGCAGCGCCAGCTCGGCCTTCTCTCCTCGCTGTCCGCCCGAGGTGGTCCCGACGACGATGCCACCGCGCCGCTTCACCATCTGGGTCAGCAGCAGCCCGACCCCGCCGGCCGCCGCATGGACCACGGCCACGTCACCCTCGCGCACCGGATAGGTGCTGGCGGACAGGTAGTGCGCGGTCATGCCCTGCAGGATCGCGGCCGCGGCGAGCTGCAGGCTCAGGCCATCGGGCACCGCGACGACGCGCCTGGCAGGCAGGGCGACCTGATCGGCATAACTGCTGCCCGGGCCGGCCAGGCCACCCGGTCACCCACGGCCAGGCTGGTCACGTCCGCTCCCACGGCGGCGACCGTGCCCGCGCCCTCCCCGCCCGGCACGAACGGCGGCTGGGTCCGGTAGCTGCCCAGGCCCTCACGCTGGTAGATGTCCATGTAGTTCACGCCGACCGCGGCGACATCCACGACCACCTCACCCGGTCCGGGCCGGGGCGCCTCGCGCTCCTCGATGCGCAGGACCTCCGGGCCGCCGTGACGCTCGCCAACTACCGCGCGCATCTTCGCACTCTCCCTTTCGCTTAACTCTTCGGAAACACTCGTGGCCTGGCGCGTGAGGGCCAGCCAGCCGATCAGGCCGAGCGGGTAGATGAAATAGCCGAACCGGACGTCCGGCCCGAGCAGGAAGACCAGGGCCAGCCCCGCCGCCAGCCGCCAGGTCGCCGACGGAACGTCGCGCGGCGGCCGGACGACCAGCGAGATGGCCACGGCCAGAACCGCCGCGAGCAGCAGGCCGATCGACACCAGGTGCCCGGCGGTGCCCATGGCGGTGAGCAGGTGCCCGGGCAGCAGGCTCTCGGCGGGCGTCTTGTAGTGGGTCAGGCCGAGCGGGAACAGCACGCTGTTCTGCACCAGCGCGGCGGCAGCTCCCGGCTTGACCAGCACGGCGGGAGCCAGCAGCACGATGAGGCCGATGCCGGTGACCACCAGGCCGGCCAGGAAGCGCCACATGATCCGGGCGCCGTCGCGGGCCGCGAACATCACGGCCATGACCGGGACCGCCAGCCAGGCGGTCGACTTCAGGTCGCAGGCCACGGCGAGGGCCGCTCCCGATCCGGCCGCCCGCGCGGCGCTTGCCTTCAGGCCCGGGGGGACCACGGCCAGGGCCAGCGACACCAGCATCAGCGCCAGCACGGGCGGATCGGTGGTGATCACGGCCAGGTTGAGCCCTATGACCGGCGAGGCCACCGCGATCCCCGTGGCCAGCAATGTATGGCGCCGGCACTGGAGGCAGTGACGATGCGGTGCGGAGATCCAGAACGCGGCGGCGAGCAGGACCACGGTGACCACGGCCAGCCATACCCCGGCGTTACCGGCCAGGCCGCCGACCCTGGTCGCGGCGGGCATGCCGACCAGGGTCATGACCGGCAGGTAGGGGTTGTACGAGAACCAGGAGGTAAGCTGCGCGCCGGCCAGGTACGGCGTGCCGTGGTGCAGCAGCAGCGGCGCCGACCGCTCGATGACGACCATGCCGTCTTCGAGCGGATAGGCGACAGAGAGCCAGAGCAGCGGCGCGACGACCGCCAGCGCCACCGAGACCAGCACGGCGGCGATCCGGACCCGGGGGCCTGGCCAGCGCCACAGCATGAGCAGGGCCACGGTGTAGCCGCATGCCGCCCAGATAGCCCAGACCTGATCCCGGCC
This sequence comes from uncultured Actinomycetota bacterium, assembly GCA_963808615.1. Taxonomy (GTDB): domain Bacteria; phylum Actinomycetota; class Actinomycetes; order Streptosporangiales; family Streptosporangiaceae; genus Palsa-504. The sequence continues at coordinate 674,550 of CAWEGV010000010.1, read as the reverse complement.
CGCCGAGAAGATGGCGTCGATGGCCGCGTAGCCTGCGAACACGGCGTAGGCGGCCATGATGCGGCGGCGGTCAAGCCAGGGCCGGACCGGATGCGCGGGCCCGGGCGCGGCGGCCGTCTCGGCAGCAGCAGGCCCGCGGGCCGGCGTGGTTTCGGCGGGGGCAGGCCCGGCGGAGACGAGCGTGCGTGCCCCGCCGCCCGGCCCGGGACGGCCCGCGTGGTTCGTGTACCGCGTCAGCTGGTCCCCCGTCGACCAGAAGGAGAACTACTTCGGTGTAGGCAGTCTAGGCGGTACGGAGCCTGGAGCGGGCCTGCGGCCGCGTCAAGCCGGGGTCGTGTCAGGCGAAACCCCGGCCGGAAGCTGCCGGTTGATCAGCTCGGTACGGACCGACTCGAGGTGGGAGACGGTGTTGGCGGCGGGACCCGGACCCGGCGAGACCGGCACGGCGACACCTGCGAGAACGTCGTCGGTCCGCGGCGTGGTGAGCGTGAGCACGTCACCGCAACCGGGGGCGGCCGCGTCCCGCGCGGTCAGCGCGGGCAGGTTCCAGCGCTGCTCGACTGTCTTCAGGATCGAGGTGTGGTCGAGCGGCGTTCCCCCGGCCGGCGCCCGGTACACCGTGCCCGGCGCGATCAGCGGCGAGACCAGCACGGTGGGCACCCGGACCCCGAACCGGTCGAAGCCGAAGCTGAACTCCCCCGCGTCGTTGTCCGGCGGCACCGCGCCCCAGGGCGGCGGCACGTGGTCGTAGCAGCCGCCATGCTCGTCGTAGGTGATCACGAGCAGCGTCCCGGGCCAGCCCTGGCCCGCCCGCAGTGTCTCGTACACGTCGTGGATGAGCTGCTCGCCCAGGGCCACGTCATAGGGCGGGTGCTGGTTATTGCCCGAAGAACTCCAGCTCGGCTCGAGGAACGTGAACGGTGGCAGGGTTCCCGCGGCCGCGGCGGCCTGGAAGTCGGTGAACTTCCCGAAGTGGCTGGCGTCGGCCGAGGTGATCTGGGTGAACGTGTGCTTGGTGAGCGGCTCGGCGTCGTAGCCGTAGACCGCCCAGCCGAGGTTTGCCGCCTGGAGCTGGCCGAAGATGGTCGGCGAGGAGAAGGTGTGCGTCTTGTCGTCCATGTGCCCCTGGCTGGTGGCCGCGCAGGCGAAGGCCCGGTTCGGCAGGGTCTCGGTCGGCGCCGACGCGAACCACTGGTCGCAGACGGCGTACCCCTTGGCCAGCGCGGACAGCACGGGCAGTGCCTCGGGCGTGAAACAGCCCATGATGTCGCCCTCGACCGTACCGGCCTGGATGGACCACTTCATGTTGGTCTCCCAGGTCAGGGTGTAGCCGTAATTCTTGACAAAGCCCTGGCCCGTCGGTGGCTCGTCCGCCGACGTCGGGCCGCTGTTGCTGCCCCACAGCTGGTCGTTGGTGGCCATGTATCCCTCGCCTGGGTCGGCGCCGGGCATGAAATACGCGTTGGGGGTGGTCGGCTCGATCCGGAACACGGTAACCGGCTGGCCCGACGAGCTGAGGTCGGACTCGGTCCCGGTCAGGCCGTCGAACGGCTGGCCCGACGGGGATACCTGGCCGGGATAAAGAAAGCCGAGCATGTGGTCGAAGGAGCGGTTCTCCAGCATCAGGACCACCACGCTCTGCACGGAAGCCAGGCCGCCGCCGTTAGCCATTGTCACACCCTCCCCTGGGACCCCTTTGGGTTCCCTTGACACCATGGGTTGAACCGGTCAAACACTACCGTGCGCATTCAGCCGGAAGCAGCGGATTGCCCATCGCGTCGGGGCCTCATCCGGGCTCGGCTGGGTCGGGCTAAGCTTCCGGAGGATTCCACCAGATACGTACGGCCGATCAACGGAGACGCAGCATGGAAACCAGCCCGGACCCCTGGATCGACGCCCTCAGGCATTCCCACGACCGCCTGCAAGCCCTGGTCGAGCCCTTGGACCTCGGCCAGCTGCAGCAGCGTTCATACTGCAGCGAGTGGTCGATTGCCCAGGTCCTGTCCCACATCGGCTCCTCGGCCGAGGTCTACGGCCTGTGGCTCCACGCCGCGCTGAGCGGGCAGGATCCGCCCGGAGGCGACGTATTCGGACCGATCTGGAGCGCCTGGAATGCCAAGCAGCCGCAGGCCCAGGCGGCAGACGGCCTGCGGGCCGATGCCACGGTCGTGGAGCGGCTCGAGTCCCTCGACGCTGACCAGCGGGCGCGGCTGCACCTGCAGCTGTTCGGCATGGACCTGGACGCCGCCGGTATGGCCCGGCTGCGCCTCAGCGAGCATGCCATCCACACCTGGGATGTCGCGGTCGCGCTCGACCCGTCGGCGAGGGTGCAGCCGGATGCGGTCGGCCTGGTCGTCGACACGGTTGGCCAGCTAGCGGCGTGGACGGGCAAGCCGGACGGGAAGCAGCGCCGGCTGCGGATTCAGACCAGCGACCCTGAGCGGCACTTCATACTGGAAACCGGCACGGCGGTCACCCTGACGGCGGCGGACGGCCAGGACGGCCCGCCCGACCTGCGCCTGCCCGCCGAGGCGTTCGTCCGCTTGGTCTATGGCCGCCTCGACTCCGCCCACGCTCCGCCGACGGAAAAGGGCAGTACTGACCTTGACGAGCTACGGCGGCTGTTCCCTGGTATCTGAGGGACCGGTAACTGAGGTCCTCCCAGCTGAAGCTGGGAGCCTGCCGATGACCACGGTGGCGCCGATCTCGGCGGAACTCGCCACCCGCGGGTTCAGCCCGCTGCCCGCGAAGGCGGCTGCGGCCTGCGCCGCCTGGCGCTCGCTGGCCTCGATCAGCAGGTAGCCGCCGGGGGCCAGCCAAGCCGGCGCCCCGGCGGCGACACGCCGCAGGACATCCAGCCCGTCGGCCCCGCCGTCCAGCGCGACCAGCGGCTCGTGGGCCCGGGCCTCCGCGGGCAGCAAGCTGACCTGCCCGGAAGGCACGTACGGCACGTTGGCGGTCAAGATGGCGACCCGGCCCCGGAGCCTGCCGGGCAGCGGCTGGTACAGGTCACCTTGGTAGACGTGTCCCGGGACGTTACGCCGGGCGCAGCGCACCGCGGCGGGATCGATGTCGACGGCGTGTACCTCGGCCCGGGCCGCGGCCGACGCGAGCGCAGCGCCGATCGCACCCGCGCCGCAGCACAGGTCGACGATGATGGAGCCCGGCCTGGCCAGCGCGATGGCCTGGCGGACCAGGAACTCCGTGCGGCGGCGCGGCACGAAGACCCCCGGCTCGACGGCTATCCGCAGCCCGCAGAACTCGGCCCAGCCCAGGACCTGCTCCAGGGGCAGCCCGGCGGCCCGCCGGTCCACCATGGCCTCGAGCTCACCGCCGCTCGCGGCCGCGGAGATGAGCATCCGGGTCTCGTCCTCGGCGAACACGCAGCCCGCTGCGCGCAGCCTGGTCGCGACGGCGTGCTCATCCACGCCGGTAACGAAGGTAGACCACCCGGGAGCCGAACGTCCGGGTCTCAACCAGCTCGAGGTTGAGCGCGGTCTTCAGCGGCGGGAAGTACGGCGTGCCGCCGCCGAGCACGACGGGGTTGACGAACTGCCGGTACTCGTCGATGCGGTCCAGGTTGATCAACGTGGCGGCCAGGCCGGGGCCGCCGACGCCCACCACGCCCTCCCCCGGCTGCTCAGCGAGCCTGGCGGCCTCGGCGGCCACGTCATCGGTAGCCAGCCTGGCGTTTCCTTCGACCTGCTCGAGCGTGGTCGAGAAGACGACCTTGGGGATATCCTTCCATATCCGCGCGAACTCCAGCTCGCCGGCGTTGAACCGCGGCGCTTCCGCGGTCTCCCAGACCAGCATGGCCTCGTACAGGCCCCGGCCGAGCAGGTGCGCGCTGATCTCACGGGTCTGCTGGATATGGAACTTGAACTGCTCGTCATCGGGCGCACCCCAGGCGATGTCGCCGTCGGGCCCGGCGGTGTATCCGTCCAGTGACACGCTCATCGAGTAGATCAGCTTGTGCATCGGCGTTACCGGCTAGCCGGCCCGCAGCAGGGAGCGGAGCACGTACTGCATGATGCCGCCGTGCCGGTAGTACTCCGCCTCGCCGGGGGTGTCGATCCGCACCACGGCGCGGAACTCCTGGCCGTCGGCTGTTACCACCACCTCGTTCGGGATATCTCCTGAATTCATTTCCTCGATGCCGCGGATGTCGAAGGTTTCCCGGCCGGTCAGGCCCAGGGACGCGGCCGACTCGCCCGGACGGTACTGCAGCGGCAGCACGCCCATGCCGATCAGGTTGGACCGGTGGATGCGCTCGAACGATTCGGTGAGCACCGCGCGCACGCCGAGCAATAGCGTGCCCTTGGCCGCCCAGTCGCGCGACGAGCCCGAGCCGTACTCCTTGCCGCTTATGACGATCAGCGGGGTGCCCTGGTCGATGTACCTGCGGGAGGCCTCGTAGATGGTCATCTGCTCGCCATCGACCACGGTGACGCCGCCCTCGGTACCCGGCGCGAGCTGGTTCCGCAGCCGGATGTTAGCGAACGTGCCGCGGATCATCACCTCGTGGTTGCCGCGCCGCGACCCGTAGGAGTTGAAGTCCTTGCGCTCCACGCCGTGCTCGGTCAGGTAGCGGCCCGCCGGGCTGTCGGTCTTGATCGCGCCGGCCGGCGAGATGTGGTCGGTGGTCACCGAGTCGCCCAGCATGACCAGGACGCGCGCGCCGCTGATGTCGGTGACCGGCTCAGGCTCGGCCGGCATGCTGTCGAAGTACGGCGGGCGGCGCACGTAGGTCGACTCGTCCTCCCAGGCGAACGTGTCGCCCTCGGGAACGCGCAGGCCGCGCCAGTTATCGTCGCCCTCGAAGACGTCGGCGTAGTCGCGGGTGAACATCTCCTCGGCCACCGCGTCCCTGACCACGGCGGCAACCTGTTCCGGGGACGGCCAGATGTCGGCCAGGTACACCGGCCGGCCTTCGGAATCGGAGCCGAGCGGCGCGCGGGCCAGGTCGACGTCCATTGTCCCGGCCAGCGCGTAGGCGACCACCAGCGGCGGAGAGGCCAGGTAGTTCAGCTTGACGTCCGGGTTGATGCGGCCCTCGAAGTTCCTGTTCCCTGACAGCACCGAGACCACGGCCAGGTCATGGTCATTGACCGCCTCGCTGATCGCGGGCGGCAGCGGCCCGGAGTTGCCGATGCAGGTGGTGCAGCCGTAGCCGACCAGGTTGAAGCCGAGCTTGTCCAGGTAGGGCAGCAGCCCGGCGCGCTCGTAGTAGTCCATGACCACCTTGGACCCCGGGGCCAGCGTGGTCTTGACCCACGGCTTGCGGGTCAGGCCGCGCTCGACGGCGTTCTTAGCCAGCAGGCCCGCGCCGACCATGACCGACGGGTTGGACGTGTTCGTGCAGGAGGTGATGGCCGCGATCACCACGCTGCCGTGATCGACGCTGGTCGTGGTGCCGTCTTCCAGCGTGACCTGGATCGGGTTGGACGCCCTGGTCCCGTCGCCGGACGCCACCGGGTCGGAGGCGGGGAAGGTGCCGGCCAGGCCGTTGTCCAGGCTGGCTTCGGCCACGTAGTTCGGCAGGGCGTCGCGGAAGGCATTCTTGGCGTCGGCCAGCGCGATCCGGTCCTGCGGCCGCTTGGGGCCGGCGATCGACGGGACGACAGTGGCCAGATCCAGGGTGAGCTCTTCGCTGTACCGGCTCTCACGCTCCGGGTCGTGCCACAGGCCCTGCTCCTTGGCGTAGGCCTCGACCAGGGCCAGCTGCTGCCGCGGGCGGCCGGTGAGGGCCAGGTACTCCAGCGTGCTGCGGTCGATCGGGAAGATCGCGCAGGTGGACCCGAACTCCGGGGACATGTTGCCGATCGTGGCCCGGTTGGCCACCGGCACCGCGGCCACGCCCTCACCGTAGAACTCCACGAACTTGCCCACCACGCCGCGGCGGCGCAGCAGTTCGGTGATGGTGAGCACCAGGTCCGTCGCGGTCGCGCCGCTCGGCAGTTCGCCGGTCAGGCGGAACCCGACGACCTTCGGGATGAGCATGGAGACCGGCTGGCCGAGCATGGCCGCCTCGGCTTCGATCCCGCCGACGCCCCAGCCCAGCACGCCGAGCCCGTTCTGCATGGTGGTATGCGAGTCGGTGCCCAGGCAGGTGTCGGGGTAGGCGACGCCGTCACGGGTCATCACCACGCGGGCCAGGTACTCGATGTTCACCTGGTGCACGATGCCGGTGCCCGGAGGGACCACCTTGAACTGGCTGAACGCCTGCTGGCCCCAGCGCAGGAATCCGAAGCGCTCCCGGTTGCGGCCGAACTCGATCTCGACGTTCCTGGTGAACGCGTCGGGCCGGCCGAACACGTCGGCCACCACGGAATGGTCGATGACCAGCTCGGCCGGGATGAGCGGGTTGATCTTGGCCGGGTCGCCGCCCAGGGCCCGCATCGCCTCGCGCATGGCGGCCAGGTCCACCACGGCGGGAACGCCGGTCAGGTCCTGCAGGATCACCCGGGCCGGGGTGAACTGGATCTCGGTGTCGGGCTCCTGGGCCGGGTCCCACCGGGCCAGCGTGTCGATGTGGTCGGCGGTGATGTTCTCGCCGTCCTCGTTGCGGAGCAGGTTCTCCAGCAGGATCTTCAGGCTGAACGGGAGGCTGTTCGACCCTTCCGCCGCATCCAGCCGGTAGATCTCGTACTGCCTGCCTGCCACGCCAAGCGCTGCCCGGCTGCCGAAGCTGTTCGCGGTCATCGTTGTATGGCCTCCTCGTTCGCGCCTACCCCGTTAACCTACAGTATCTCGATATCAAGGTACTTTGCGAGGGGCTGCGGGAATGCAGCCCGGCAAACCCGAAGATCTTTTATTCAGAACGGGCCGTGGTGCCACCGCCTCTGGCCAGCGAGATCGCACCGTACTGGAAGGCGACGATGAGCACCAGCACCACCAGCAGGATGAACTGCCCGGGGCCGCGGCTCCCGTGGTTCGGCTTGATGGCGTGCTCGGACACCGCCACGAAGATCCCGTAGATCACCGCCCCGCCCAGCGGCCACATGATGAGCCCGACGGTCTTGGAGGCGAAGTTGTTGTAGCTCCCGATCCCGTAGTGAATAGGTATGCGGGCATCCGACGGGAGCGCGACCGCCCCGTACGCCGAGATGCCGACCATCACGAGCACCAGCATGGCGCCGATGACGATCGATGCGGTGGTCACCAGCCCTCACCCCGATCCCCGGCCAGTAGGGGCCTCTTAGGCTCACTAGGATAACCCCGTAACCGAAAGTATTTGTGCTGGGAGGACGTCGCCGGAATGCGCTTCGCGATCAAGACACGGCCCGAGCACCAGACGTGGGAAGAGATCCGCGACGCGTGGATCGCGGCGGACGAAGTCCCGCTGTTCGAGTCGGCGTGGAACTGGGATCATTTCTACCCGCTGACCGGCGACCTGACCGGGCCGAACTTCGAGGCCTGGACGATGCTGGCCGCGATGGCGCAGGCCACCCGGCGGATCAGGCTGGGCTGCCAGGTCACCGGCATGATCTACCGTCACCCGGCGGTACTGGCCAACATGGCGGCGACCGTCGACATCATCTCCGGCGGCCGGCTGGAACTCGGCCTGGGTGCCGCCTGGAACCAGATGGAGTGCGACGCCTACGGGATCGACCTGCCGCCGCTGCGCGAGCGCTTCGACCGGTTCGACGAGGGCGTCGAGGCCGTCGTCGGCCTGCTGACCCAGACCACCACCACGTTCGCCGGCCGGTACGTCAAGCTCACCGAGGCCAGGTGCGAGCCGAAGCCGGTCCAGCGGCCGCATCCGCCGGTGACCATCGGCGGCCGCGGCCGCAAGCGCACGCTGCGCACGGTGGCGCGCTGGGCCCAGCAGTGGAACGCGATCTCCGAGAGCCCTGAGGAATGGCTCGAGCTGAAGGAAGTGCTGGCCGGGCACTGCGCCAGCATCGGGCGGGACGTGAACGAGATCACGTGCTCGGTCAACGTGCGCATCGAGCCTGACGGGGACCTGGAGCCCGTCGTGGCCGCGGCGGCCGCCTACCGCGACGCCGGGGCGGACCTGGTCATCGTGGGGCTGCCGCTGCACCCGAAGCCCGATTCCCTCCAGCCGCTAGCGGAGGCGCTCGGCCCGCTGGCTTGAGGGTTCTTGTCCGGCTGACAGGCGCTCGTGCACGGCGCGGCTGGCTTCGGCCATCAAGGGCGGCACGCCGAGTTCGCTGAGCATGTCCGCGGCCGCCTCCATCTCGGCGGTCCGGCGCAGCGCATGCCTGCGCGTGCCGTCGATGAGCAGGTCGCGCGCGATCAACGAACCCGCCTCGCCCAAGCCGAGCACCGCGATCACCAGCGTGCGCGGGTTCACCATGCGCGAGGCTGCTCGGCGGCGACGCCCGCGTCCTCCGGGTTGTCGGCCTGGCGGCCTGTGGCGCCCGGCCGGTCCGGGTGGTGTGGTTCGCGCGGCGTGGCGCCGGCATCGGCCGCCTGCCCGTCGCGCGGGCTGGCCACGGTGGGCCCGGACTCGCCGGCCTGCCTGAAGTACTCGCTGATCAGCTCGCGTTGCTGGGCCAGGAGATGGTCGAAGTGCTTGTCGACGTTCTCTTCTCCGATCGCTTCCGCGGTCAGGTACAGGTCCTTGAGCTGTTCGAGGTTTCGCGCCCTGGCCTGCGCCGTATCGTCGGAGGAGGCCTGCCCTGGCCCGGTCCCGGCCGGGTCCGTTCCCGTGGCCGCGACGCCCGGCCCTGATGACGTGCCGCTGGAGGAATGCAGCGGCTCGAAGGGGCCGCGAGTTTCCTCGTGCCTGAGGGTGGTGTCTTCGCTCAAGAGGTCGTACCAGTAGGCGGTGTCATGCTCGGCTGGATCCCGCGCTGGCGGGCCGGCGGGCGGGGCAGCCGACGGCGTACTGGGCTCCCGGTAGACGAATACGTCCGCATCGGCTGGAGCAGGACTTGCCGGGCCCACGGGACCGGCTGGACGTCCGGGATGCGGGGGCCGGGTCCGGCCGTCCGGCCCGGCCGGGTAGTCCGTCGCGCGGATGACCTGCGCGTACCCGCCGTCGAACGTTCCGTAGGCTCCTGCCGCGTTCGGGGCGTCGCCGCTGCCCGTGGGCGCTGCGGACCGGGAGGCTCCAGGATGACGGGCTCCCGGGGGCATCGCGCCTCCCGGTGTTCCCGCGGGGCCTGCCACCGGAGTCCCTGGCGGTGCCGACCACCGTCCCCGGGGGGAAGCAGCATAGCCAGGGACGGCGGGCGGTGGGCCGCTCGCGCTCCCCTGGCCGTGGCCGGACCGGCTCGGGTATCCGGGCTGGAAGGCGCCGCGCGGCGGCATGGGAGTACCAGGGCGCGAAGGATCGCGCGGCATTGCGGCCTCCCGCGCTGCCGGCGCCTCCCGGAGAGGCGGTGCGTCGCGCGGGGGCGGTGCCTGACGCGGTGGGTAGGCCTCCCTGGCTCGCATGCGGTCATGCGGCGGCCCCATGAGGTGCTGGGGCTGCTGGGGCTGCTGAGGCGGCCGGGCCGGCTGGGCGGGCGGCGGACCCCAGCCGGGACTCGCGGCATACGGTCCTGGCTGGTGGCTGGGCCCGGGCGGCGGCGGCCCGGGCATCCGGCCTGCCGAGGTGCGGTCCTCATCGTGCCCGCTGCGGGATGCGCGCGCGGCCGCCGGCCTCCCGAACCCTTCACGTGATCCCGGGGGCCCGGCCGGCCCGGGCCCATAGGGGCGTGGCGGCGGTGCCGCCCTCGGCGTCCCGGCAGGCTCAGGAGGCGGTGCCGTCAGCGGCGTCCCGGCGGACTCCGGGGCACGGACATCGCGGGGAACGTCCAGCAGGTCGCGCGGAGAGTACATCGTCGTCGGGCTCAGTATCTGGTCCTGCCGCGGACGGGAACGGGAATCAGGCGCCGACTGACCCGGGCCGCGGTCGGCAGCGCCGCCCCGGGCCCGGTCGCGATCGTGCCCGCGGGGTGCCGAGGCTCGATGCCGGTGGGCCGCCGGAGGCCGGCGGTCCGCCCCGGCCCGCTGGGACCCGCCCTGACCCCTGGTAGACCTCCCAGCCCGCGTGAAGGCGACCATCACCATGGCCACCAGGCCAACAGCGACGCCTGCCGCGCCCAGGGCCAGGCCGAGGACGGTGACATGACCAGCCGGACGCCTGCTGACCACGTGCGCGGCCGTGCTCATGACCACGAGAATCAGGCCCAGCAGGACCGCAGCGGCGCTCACCACCGCCAGGCTGGTGACGAGCCGCATTCTCCCGGCGGCGGTATCAGAGCGCACTGGTCAACGATCGCATCGCGGTTTGCGCCCCGCAAGCTATACCGGCAGGCCCGACCATTACGTTAAGGGCATGACTTCTCAGGCGGACAAGGCGCGCGCATTCCTTTCCCTGCACCGGCCGGGCGAGCCCCTGCTGCTGCCGAACCCGTGGGATCTCGGCTCGGCCAAGCTGCTCTCATCGCTCGGATTCAAGGCCCTCGCGACCACGAGCTCCGGCTTCGCTGCCTCTGTGGGCCGGGTCGATGGCGAGGTGAGCAGGGAAGAAGCCCTGGTGCACGCCGCGGTCATCGTCGCGGCGACCGAGCTGCCGGTCTCGGCCGACCTGGAGAACGGTTACGCGGACGAGCCGGCCGCAGTGGCGGAGACGATCAGGCTGGGCATTGAGGTCGGCCTGGCCGGGGGTTCGGTGGAGGATTTCACCGGCCGGGACGAGGAGCCCCTCTATGGCCTTCAGGCCGCAGCCGAACGTGTCGCGGCGGCGGCGCAGGCCGCCCACGAAGGCGGCGTCCACTTCGTGCTCACCGCCCGCGCCGAGAACTACCTGCACGGGCGGGCCGACCTAGCGGATACGATCGCCAGGCTGCAGGCTTACCAGGAGGCCGGCGCCGATGTTCTGTACGCTCCCGGCCTGCGTGACATCGGCGACATCCGCCGGCTGGTCCGCGAGGTCGACCGCCCGGTCAACGTGCTGGCCATCGGCAGCGCGCCGCCGGTGCCCGAACTTGCCGAGGCCGGCGTGGCCCGGATCTCGGTGGGCGGCGCGTTCGCCTTCGCCGCGCTCGGAGCCCTCGTGGAGGCAGCCACCGAACTCCGTGACCACGGCACCTACGGCTACGCAGCCACCAGCGCGGCCGGCCGGGCAGCGGCCATCGGCGCGTTCGGCTAGCCCTATACCTGCGGGAGCACGTCGGACGCGAGCAGCTCCAGGTGACTGAGGTCACTCAGATCGAGCACCTGCAGGTAGACCCGCTCCGCCCCGATCTCGGCGAACTCCGCGATCTTGGCCACGACCTCCCCCGGCGTTCCGCCGATCCCGTTGGCGCGCAGGTCCTCGGGCTCCTCCCCGATGGCGGCCGCACGGCGGCGGAACTCGGCCTCGTCCTTGCCGCAGCACACCGTCTGGGCCACCGAGAAGATCATGGACGATGGGTAGCGCCCGGCGGCCTCGCAGGCCTCGCGGACTCGCACGAATCCGGCTGCTGAATCAGCCAGCGACCGGAACGGCACGTTGAACTCGTCGGCGAACCTGGCGGCCAGCCGTGGGGTACGGCGGGCGCCCCCGCCACCAAGCAGAACGGGCGGGCGTGGCCGCTGGGCCGGCTTCGGCAATCCGGGCGAGTCCGACACCCGGTAATGCGCCCCCTCGAAGGAGAACGTCTGACCATCCGGAGTCCCCCACAGCCCGGTGATGACCGTGAGCTGCTCCTCCAGCAGGTCGAAGCGCTCGCCCAGCGACGGGAACGGTATGCCGTAGGCGGCGTGCTCGGCCTCGAACCAGCCGGTGCCGAGGCCGAATTCGGCCCGGCCGCCGCTCATCTGGTCAACCTGCGCCACCATGATCGCGAGCGGGCCGGGCAACCGGAACGTCGCCGCCGACATCAGTGTCCCCAGCCTGATACGGCTGGTCTCGATGGCCAGGCCCGCCAGCGTGGCCCATGCGTCGGTCGGGCCCGGCAGCCCGGAGACGTGGCCCATCTTCAGGAAGTGGTCGGACCTGAAGAAGGCGTCGAAGCCGAGTTCCTCCGCGGCGAGCGCCACGTTCCGCAGCGTCTGGTAGTCGGCGCCCTGCTGCGGTTCGGTGAAGATCCGGAGTTTCATCCTCCTATCCTGCCAGGGTCCGCGGACCCGGCCCTATCACCTGGATCACCGGGGGCGAAGAACCTGTCCCAGGACACCTCGCCCGCGGCCGTGCACCGTCCCAGCCAGCCCACGCCGGTGTGTACGTAGCACGGGGCCAGGGTATGTGGCGCCATCGCGGGCCGCACGGCGTCGATGATGACCACGATGGCCTGACCCGAGTCAAGGCTCTCCTCCCCTGCCCGCATGGCCCGGCCGCGATCATCGGTGATGCCCATGGCGACCGAGGATCCGGAGCTGCCGCTGAGTGCCGTCCACGAGTAGAAGATCATGACCTGCCCTGGATTTTGGCTCGGCCTCATTTCAGGGTTCGTGAGGCCCTGGCGATTCCGACGGTAACGCACTATTGAACTCTCGTCTAATCTCGACTAGTGTCGAAGCGTTGCGATTGGCAATATTGCCAATCGAGTACGGTACGAGAGTGTCGATAAGCGACGAATCGGACCCAAGAGCGTACGTGCGTCTGGCCGCGCTGCTGCGGCGGCAGATCACCGAGGGAACCCTCGCGCCCGGTATGCCGACGCCGTCCATTACCACCCTGAGTCAGCAGTACGGGCATGCCCGCCAGACGTGCGCCAAGGCGCTGCGGACGCTGGTAGACGAAGGCCTGCTCGTCCGCATCCCGGGTCTGGGTTACTACGTCAAGGCCACCGCGGGTACCGGATCACCCGCCTAGCCAGGCTCGGGGCCCGGCGCGCCATCCTTTCCCATGATGGCGACGCACTCGACGTGATGGGTCATCGGGAAGGCGTCGAACGCGCGCAGGCCGTCGAGCACCCAGCCGTGCGCGACCAGCAGCCCGATGTCGCGGGCCAGTGTCGCAGGGTCGCACGATACGTAGGCCAGGCGGCACGCCCCGCTCCCTGGACGGTTCAGGTAGTCGATGACCTCCCGGGCCAGCCCCGCGCGGGGCGGGTCGGCCACCACCAGCCGGGCGGGCGGCAGGGCCCAGGCCAGCACACCCGCGACGTCGCCCTTGCGCACCTGCGCCCAGGGCCATTCTCGCAGGTTGTAGCGGGCGTCACGGACCGCCGTGGCGTCGGACTCGATGCCGATCACGGTCCCGCCCGGTCCGACCGCGGGCGCCAGCACCCCGGCAAACAGCCCAGCTCCGCAGTACAGGTCCAGCACCGCGTCACCCGGCCGTGGCTCGAGCGCGGCCAGGACGGCGTCCGCCAGCGCGTCCGCCGCGCCCGGATGCACCTGCCAGAACGTGCCCGCGCTGACCCGCCAGTCCCGGTCCGCCGCACGCTGGCTCAGGTAGGGACGGCCGCGCAGCGGGGCCAGGCTGCGGCTCCGCGGTCCGGTGCGGCGGAGGACCGAGTCCGCCTTTATCCCTTCAATTGACACCGGGCGGCCACGGGTTCGGCCGGTCCGGTCCGGTGACACGATCACGGCGCTCTGCTGGCTCCCGGAGGGACGGCGCCCCTGGTAGCCCTCGCTTTCGGCGAGCCCGGTTCCGGCCATCGCCTCGATCACGGCCACTCCGGGCCATCGCCGGCGCGGGATGGCCAGATCCGTGATCACGGGATGGGCGATCAGGCACGTGCCGACGTCGATCACTTCATGTGACCGGTGCGCGTGCAACCCGGCCACGCCGTCGGCCCGCACCGCGAAGCGCACCCGGGTCCGCCAGCCCAGGCCCGCCCGGCGGGCGGGTACCGGGCTCCCCCCGCCGCCCCCGTCGCCCGGCAAGGGTTCCACCGGGCTCTCCCCGCCGCCCCCGTCGCCCGGCAAGGGTTCCACCGTGACCTCGCGTTCGATGCCCGCCAGCCGCCTGAGCTGCTGGCGGATCACTGCGGCCTTGAGCGCCCGCTGTGCGGGCAAGGAAGCGTGCTGCCAATCGCAGCCGCCGCAGCGGCCAGGGCCAGCGTGCGGGCAGGGCGGTTCGACCCGATGGGGCGACGCGGCCAGGACGTCTGCCACTTCGGCGCGCACCAGGCGGGAGGTGACCTCGGTGATCCGGGCCAGGACCCGCTCGCCGGGCAGCGCGTGCCGCACGAACACGACCGGTCCTGAGCCGGGCCGAGCGACGCACCAGCCGCCGTGCGCGACCTCTGAAGCCGTCACCTCGACAACCTGACCGGCCTGATAATTCATGGGGTCGCATTCTCGCACGCGGGGGCATACCTTGGGCGAGGCGACCTGATCGGGGAACCCGGCTCAGTGTGGAGGACGATCGTGCACATCGTGATCATGGGCTGCGGACGGGTGGGGTCGACACTGGCTCACATCCTGGAGGACCGGGAAGCCAGCATCGCGATCATCGACAGGGACCCGGAGGCATTCCGTCGGCTCCGGTCGTCGTTCAAGGGCGAGCGGGTCACCGGTATCGGGTTCGACCGGGCTGTGCTCATACAGGCCGGGATCGAGCGGGCAGACGCCTTCGCCGCCGTCAGCAGCGGCGACAACTCGAACATCATCGCGGCCCGGGTGGCCCGGGAGACGTTCGGCGTGCTCAGGGTGGCCGCGCGGATCTACGACCCGCGGCGGGCCGAGGTCTACGAGCGCCTCGGCATCCCCACCGTGGCCACGGTGCGCTGGACCGCCGACCAGATGCTGCGCAAGCTGCTGCCCGAGGGCACCGAGCCGCTCTGGCGGGATCCCACGGGCAAGATCGTGCTGGCCGAGGTCGCCTTCTCGCCCGCCTGGATCGGCGAGCCCGTCAAGGCCGCGGAGGCCTCCTCGACGACCCGGATCGTCTTCATCGACCGGCTCGGCCAGGCGTTCGTCCCCGAACCGGGGACGGTGCTGCAGGAAGGAGACGTGATACACGTCGTGGCCAGGGAAAGCGAACTGGACCGGATCGCCGTCGCCTTCGGGTCCCGGGGAGGCGGGCACTGATGCGCGTCGCGATAGCGGGAGCCGGGGCGGTCGGCCGCTCCATCGCCAGCGAACTCCTGGACAACGGGCACGAGGTGCTGCTCATCGACCATGATCCGTCGGCGATCAAAGTGGAAGGCATGCCCCGCGCCGAGTGGCTGCTCGCCGATGCATGTGAGATCAGCTCCCTGGATGACGCCGCGCTGTACCGGTGCAACGTGGTCGTCGCGGCGACCGGCGACGACAAGGTGAACCTGGTCGTGTCGCTGCTGGCCAAGACCGAGTACGGGGTGCCCCGGGTGGTGGCGAGGGTGAACACCCCGGGCAACGAGTGGCTGTACAACGAATCCTGGGGTGTCGACGTGGCAGTCTCCACGCCACGGCTGCTCTCCGCGCTGGTCGAGGAGGCGGTCAGCGTGGGCGACCTGGTGCGTCTGATGACATTCGGGCACAGCGAGGCCAGCCTGGTGGAGCTGACCATGCCGGCCGAGGCGCCGCTGGTCGGCGAGCGCGTCGGCGGCATCGAGTGGCCCATGGACACCGCGCTCGTCGCCATCCTGCGCGAGGGCCGGGTGCTGGTCCCCCAGCCGGACGATCCGCTCCAGGCCGGCGATGAGCTGTTCTTCGTGACCAGCGAGGATGTGGAAGAAGAGCTGGCGCGCCTGCTGAGCGCTAACGAGTCTCGGTAAACTCCGGGCCGCGTTCGAAGGGGTTCAGGTCGGTCCGGAATTTGTCCTCCCCGGCCCCGGCTGCCTGCTCCTCGAGCGCCTGCCGCGCCTCTGGGGGCAGCTGCAGCTCCAGGATCTCCCGCGGCGGCACCGGGTGCTCGCCGCGTACCACCACGACGTCCCTGAGGACGTCCTCGAGCATGCTGGCCGCATCGCCGCCGGCTGCGGCGGGCCCGGTGAACAGGCCGCGCAGGAACCAGCGTGGGCCGTCGACTCCGACGAAGCGGACCATCCGGAAGCCGGAAGCCGGAAGCCCGGGCTCGGCGGGCACCTGAGCCGCGAGCTCGATGCCGAACGGCCCGGGCCTGTCCTCGCTCTCACCGCCTGCATCGCGCACCTCGTTGGCGATCTCACTCCGCACGTCGTCCCACAGTGCGCCGCGCCGCGCCGCGGCGAAGGCCTGGAGCTGCATCTCGCTCTCGCCGTGCTTGACCGTTACCCAGGCACCGTGCTGGTCGGCCATGACGAGCTGGATTTCGTGCTCGGGACCGACCGGCACGTGCAGGCTACCGAGGTCCACCCGGTCCCGGGCCGGGTACGGCTCACCGGCGTCCCACGGGCCGCCCTCCGCGCGTGCCGCCCCGGCAGGCTCCTCGTCCTCGGCCGGCTCCTCGTAGTCCAGCTCGTCGCCGTACAGGTCAGGCTGGTCTGGCTCTTCGTCCCAGTCCTGGCCAACGTCTGCTGAACGACGCCGACGAAACACTCCGCACGCTCCTTACTGTGCTGGCCCCGGGGGGACGACCCCCCGGGATCCCCCCGATCCTGGGGGGGAACCTTCCCCCCCAGACCCCCGCGGCCCCCCGTTCCCCCCTGGGCCGTGGCCACCTGTGGAACCGAAGCCGCCGTCACCTCGCATCGACCCGGGGAGTACGTCTGCCTCATGGAAGATGGCCCGCTCCACCCGCTGGATGACCAGTTGCGCGATCCTGTCTCCTCGCCTGAAGCTGACCGAGTGCTCGGAGTCGGTGTTCAGCAGGGTCACCTTGATCTCGCCCCGATAGCCGGCGTCGACCGTCCCCGGCCCGTTCACCAGCGTCACCCCGTACTTCGCCGCCAGGCCGGAACGCGGGTGGACGAACGCCGCGTAGCCTGCGGGCAGCGCGATGGCCAGGCCGGTCCGCACCAGGGCCCGCTGGCCGGGGGCTAGCTCGATGTCCTCGGCCGCGGTCAGGTCCGCGCCCGCATCCCCCGGGTGGGCGTACGACGGCAGCGGCACGCCGGGATCCAGGCGCTTGATCAGCACGTCGGGTTCGGAGGGCGGCAACGAGACTCCTATCTCTTGCACGCAGGGTGAGGATAACGCTGCATCCGGGCACTACCGGTCATCTTATGGGTCGTCCGGGCCCAGATCGCCCGGTTCGCTTCGCCGCAGCTCGGGCAGCGCGCGGGTGATCACCGCCACGATCGGCACCGCGACCACGGCGCCGGCGATACCGGCCAGCACGGCACCGACCGCAAGCGACAGAATGACCGCGAGCGGGTGAAGCCGTATCACCCGGCCGACCACCTGTGGCTGGAGCAGGTGGGCTTCCAGCTGATCCTCGATGACCAGGATTACGAGCAGGATGACCGCCGCGACCCAGCCCTTGGTGGCCAGGGTGACCAGGATGGCCAGCGCGCCAGCGGCCAGCAGCCCCACCAGTGGCACGAAGGCGGCCAGGAACACCAGCACGGCAAGCGGGAAGGCCAGCGGGACGCCCATGATCCACAGGGTCAGGCCGATCACTACAGCGTGGATGGCAGCCACCGCGACCGTACCGCGCATGTAATACACCAGCGCCACCCAGGCGGCACGCCCGGCCCGGTCCACCCGCTTGGCTGTCTCGGCCCGCAGGGCGCCGGTCAGCCATGTCCAGATCCGCTCGCCGTCCTTGATCAGGAAGAACATGACGAAAAGCATCAGGACGAGGCCGCCGAACAACTCAGCGGCGATCTTGCCTCCGGTCACCACGGTCCCCTCGACCAGCGATTTGTGCTTGCTCAAATAGCTGGGAATGTCGTTCAGGAACTTCTGGACATTGCTGCTCTTGACGTGGAAGGGTGCCCCGGCCAGCAGCGATTTGATCTGGGTGGCGGTGTGCTTGGCCTCCGATACCAGCGTCGGGTAATCCGCGCTCGCCCGGTTGGCGACCAGCGCGATCAAGCCGCCGAGCACGACCGCGGCTATCAGCAGGGTGACCCAGGTGGCGGCCAGCCTGGGCAGCCCGGCCCGGCACAGCCGGGCCGATAGCGGCTGCAGCAGGGCGGTCAGCAGCAGCGCCGCCACACACGGCACCACGACGATGTACAAGATGCCGAGCAGGCGGGCGGTCAGGTAGATGACGATGGCGATGAGCAGCAGCCGCCAGGACCACGCGGCCGCGGTCTGCAGCCAGCTCGGCACCCGGCTCTGCTCCGGCACGTTCCTCCGGCCCGCGGTGCGCTCCGCAGCCACGACAACGGTCCCGGTCCGGTCGCCGGTCGTCACGACGGAGCCGTTCCCGCTCGCCACTACGGCGCCGCTGGCTTCGCCCGGCCCGCTCGGGTCACCCGGCCCGCTCGGGTCACCCGGCCCGCTCGGGTCACCCGGCCCGTTCGGGTCACCCGGCCCGTTCGGGTCACCCGGCCCGTTCCGCTCGGCGGGATTGTTCAGCGGGCTGGCTCCGGAGGCGGCGGCTGCCTCTTCGCTCATGACCGTTCCGCTACCTGCATCGGCGGTGCTTATTCCCGTGTCGCCGTTACTGGCTGCGTCCCGGGCCCCCGCCCGCGGCGCCGGACCGTCGGGCTGGGTGAGATCCTCGGGCGTGCGCCCGGCCGCGGTGAGCCGGCCCATCGCCGCGCGGCCCCGTCGTCCCAGCCCCCGCCACGACTGCATCTGACCAACTACCCTCAACTTCATGCGCGATTACCGCGAACGGCTCTACGTACCGCTCGCCTGGTGGCTGCTCGCGGTTCCAACTGTCCTCATCCTCGGCGGAACTGTCTACGCCGGCCTGCCCTGGCCGTGGCCTGTTGTCATCGTCGGCGGCCTCGCCGGCGGGTGCGCGGCGCTGCTGATCGTGTTCGGCCGGGGCAGCGTGGAGGTCGGCGACGGAGCGCTGTGGGCGGGGGGCGCCGTGCTGCCCCTGACCGCCATCACCGAAGTGGTCGCCCTCGGCGAAAGGCAGTCGACGCGGCTGCGCGGCCCGCGAGCCGATCCGGCAGCGCACCTGTATTCGCGACCCTACCTCAAGAAATCGGTGTACGTGGCCGTCGATCCTGCGGCCGTGGCGACCCATTCCGCCTCGGCGGCTCCCTACTGGCTGATCGGGACCAGGCACCCCGCGGAACTGGCGGCGGCCATCGAAAGGTGCCGGGTGCAAGGCGGCCACGAGCCAGTGGCATGATGGCGCGGACGGCGTAGCTGACGGGGCTAGAAGGAGGCAGTGAGGTGCCAAGAAATCGCCAAAGCCGTGGCTTTCAGCTCTTCGACGGACTGACGAACCTGACCGTCGATGGAATCACGGCCGGACTGGCGGCCCTGGGGGCCACCTTTATCGCACGCAAGGCGCTTGCCTTCGTGTGGACCAAGGCCACAGGCAAGGAACCGCCTACCAATCCCGAGGATCCTCAGGTGTCGCTCCCCGAAGCGCTCACCTGGTCCATGCTGGTGGGCCTGGTCCTGGGGTCGGCGCGGGTGCTCGCCATCCGGGCGGCACGCAGCCACAGTCGGCAGAGCCGCGAGGCCGCCGACACCGCGGACCTCTAAGCCGCGCACTCCCGGCAGACAAGCTGGCCATTGCGGTCTTCGGCAAGCTGACTCCGGTGGTGCACAAGGAAGCACCGCGAGCATGTGAACTCATCCGCCTGACGCGGTATCACCCGGAACGAGAGTTCCTCGTTCGACAAGTCAGCCCCCGGCAACTCCAGGGACTCGGCAACGTCGTCGGGGTCAAGATCGATGGTGCTCGATGACTTGTCCATCCGGCGCGCCTGAAGCTCCTGAAGGCTATCCTCCGTCAGGTCGTCGTCCGTCTTCCGCGGGCTGTCGTAATCGGTAGCCATCTGAGTACTCCATCCCCCTTCATCCGTAGTGCGCAGTCGCTGCGCGTTTGTAACGCTTTCGAGGCCCCGGTTGTGCCCGATTCCGGCGGGGAATTCTGTCATGTTCGCGTCCGGCGCACACGCGCCACGCCGAAACTACTGACGCGGCTGATTCCGTGCTGGTCACGCCGGTCTTCCTAATCTGCCGGCGCGTCGCGTTCCGGATCCAGCCTGGCCAGGAAAGTCTCCAGCTGGCGGTACAGGTCCGGGCTCGCGGCGACCGTCATGGACGTGCTTTCCGCCTTGCCGGACAGCCCGCCGACCACCGCGCCGGCCTCGCGCGCGATCAGGCCGCCTGCAGCGTAGTCCCAGTAGTTCAGGCCGCGCTCGAAGTATGCGTCCATCCGGCCGGCCGCTACCGAGCACAGGTCCACGGAGGCGGAGCCGCCGCGCCGGATATCCCGGACGCAGGGCAGCAAGGCCGCGACCACCTCGCCCTGGATCCGGCGGCGTCCTGCATCGTATCCGAAACCAGTTCCCACCAGCGCATGGCCCAGCGTCACGCCGGAGGTACAGCGCAACGCGATGGCTTGCCCGTCGCGGTGCAGCCAAGCGCCCCGGCCTGCCACCGCCGTGAACGTCTCGCCGTAACGTGGCACCTCGACCACCCCGGCCAGGACCGTGCCGTCCACTTCGGCGGCGATGGAAACGGCCCAGTCGGGCAGGCCGTAGAGGTAGTTAACGGTTCCGTCGAGCGGGTCCACTACCCAGCGCACCCGGCCCGAGGGCGCCGCGGTGTCCGAGACGCGCTGGCCGCCGAGGGTCTGGCCGCCTTCTTCGCCGAGGACCGCGTTGCCAGGACGGAACGCGCGGATCCGCCCGGTGATCAACGCTTCGGACCGACGGTCCATCTCCGTGACCACATCGGTGGGACTCGACTTGGTCCGGACGATCTGGGGACGCTCCTCGCCCCGCCACGAGGCCAGCAACCGGCCCGCCTCGGCCGCCACGTCCGCCGCGATCCGCAGCAGGGCCCCGGGGTCGGTCACCGGGCCCTGCAGCAGTCCGCCGGGCAGTCCTGGGCCGCCGCGCCCATCACTCCCAGGGCCGCAGGCGGCGGGCTTGCGGGCAGCGCCATGCGCTCCCGGACCAGGTTGGTGATCATCGAGGCGAACCGCGGGCTGGCGCCGGGCGTGGCGGCGCGCGCGAACGCCAGGCCCAGGGATCCGGCGACCTGGGCCGCCTCGATGTCCAGGTCATGCCGGACCTCCATATGGTCGGACACGAACCCCACCGGGATCACCACCACAGCCCTGGTTCCCGACTTGGCTAGGTCGCCGAGGTGCTCACGCACGTCGGGTTCCAGCCACGGGACCGACGGCGGTCCGCTCCGGCTCTGGTAGGCCAGCGACCATGGGTGACGGCCCTGGCCGATCCGTTCGGCGATCAGGCGGGCCGCCTCGGTCAGCTCGGCGACGTACCGCCCCCCGCCCGCCTTCCGGCTCTCCCTCGCTGGACCGCTGGCCTCGGCCATCGCGACCGGGACGCTGTGTGCGGTGAACACCAGGTGGGCCTCCTCGCGCACGTCGGCGGGGAGGGTGGCCAGCGCCGCGCGCGCGTTGTCGGCGAAGGGCTCGATGAATCCCGGGTGGTTGAAGAAGCGCCGTATCTTGTCGATCCGGGGCGCATCGGGACCGGCGGCGGCGCGGGCCCGCTCGATGTCGTCCAGGTATTGCCTGCAGCCCGAATACGAGCTGTACGCGGAGGTCACGAAGGCGATGGCCCGCCGGACGCCGTCATCGGCCATGGTCCGGACCACGTCGGTCAGGTACGGCGTCCAGTTCCGGTTCCCCCAGTAGACGGGCAGCGCCAGGCCGCCGGCGGCCAGGTCGGACCGCACCGCGGCCAGCAGATCCCGGCACTGCTGGTTGATCGGGCTCACCCCGCCGAACGCGTAGTAGTGCTCGGCCACGGCGGCCAGCCGTTCGCGCGGGACACCGCGGCCGCGGGTGACGTTCTCCAGGAACGGCATCACGTCAGCCGGGCCCTCCGGGCCACCGAACGAGACAAGCAGGAACGCATCGTAGGCCGGCATGCCTCCATCCAACCAGGGCCGGATACGTGTCATTCCCGCAGGGTGACGGCCTAGCCCGGCTCAGCCGACGGCAGAAATCGGTTGTCCGGAGCCGATATCGTAGCGATCGTGGGACTATGCAGCCGATGACGGGGGTGGACAACGCGGAGCGGACCGCAGACCGAACCGCAGTCAGCAAGCTGCCCCGCCCGCTGCGGCCCTACGCGGACATCTTCCAGGTCCCGGGCGCGTGGCGCTTCTCCGCAGCAGGCGTCATCGGGCGGATGCCGATGTCGATGTTCGGGCTCGGCACGGTGTTGCTCATCTCGGCCAGCACCGGGACGTACGGCGTAGCCGGTGCCGTCGCCGCGGCCGGCTCCCTTGGTTACGCGCTTGCCTCGCCGCAGATCGCACGGCTGGTGGATTCCCACGGCCAGCGGCGCGTGCTGCTGCCGCTGCTCGCGGTGTTCGCCACCGCGACCGCCGCTCTGATCGTGGCTGTGCAGCTGCACCTGCCGACCTGGATGTTCTTCGCGCCCGGCCTGATCGCGGGCGCGACCATGCCGTCGCTGGGCACCATGGTGCGGGCCCGGTGGAGCGCGTTCCTGGGTGGCTCCCCGCGGCTGCACACCGCGTTCTCCTTCGAGTCGGTCGCCGACGAGTTGTGCTTCATCGTGGGCCCGGCCGCCGTCACGCTGCTGGCCACCGAGGTGTTCCCCGCGGCCGGAATCGGCACCGCGGCGCTGCTGTGCATCGCCGGGACGCTGTGGTTCGCGGCCGAGCGTGGAACGGAACCAGTGCTAGCCCGGGGGGACGACCCCCCGGGACCCCCCGATCACGGGGGGACTGCCCGCCCCCCGGTTCCCCCCGGGGCCCCCCGCAAGCGGGGGGGCTTTCTGCGGCGCCATGGCACCGCCGCGGCGCCGGGGCTGGTGGTGCTGATTCCGGTGTACCTGCTGCTGGGCGCGATGTTCGTATCCGTCGACCTGAGCACGGTGTCGTTCGCCCAGCACTTCGGGCACAAACCGCTGGCCGGGTTCATCTTGGGCACCTATGCGCTCGGCAGCGCGACCGGCGGGCTTTGGTACGGCTCCAGGCAGTGGCGGGCGCCCGTCGAGCGCAGGTTCGCGCTCACGCTCACCCTGACCGTGCTCGGCGTGGCCACGTTCTGGGCCCAGCCGAACCTGGTCACGCTGACCTGCGGGATCTACCTGTGCGGGCTCACCATCGCGCCGACGCTGATCGGCGGCTTCAGCCTGCTCGAGGCGCAGGCCAAGCCGGGGAGGCGCACCGAGGCCATGGCCTGGCTCAGCAGCGGAATCGGCGTGGGCCTAGCCGTGGGCGCGGCCGCGGTCGGTTTCATCATCGATGAGCACGGCCCGCGCGCTGGCTATGTGTTCGCTGCTGCCTGCGGAGTAGCCAGCGCGGTCACCTGCCTGTCCGGCCTGGGCCGCCTGCGGTCCCTGGCGTCCCCCGCCTGACCGATAGGTCCTCAGGGGTTGTTCTGAGCGTATTCGCCGGCTAGCGCGAGCACCTCGTTGACGTACCAGCTCGCGTGGTTGTAGGAGAAGATCGCCGAGGCCAGCGTGGCGCTGTTCCCGCCGCCGTCGGAGCACAGCATGCGCGCGGCCGAGGGGACGGCGTCCAGCGGGTTCATGATGTCCGGCGCGCCGGCCGGGCCGAACCCGGTGATGCCCCAGATCGCCCAGGTAGATGGCATGAACTGCATGGGACCCAGGGCTCCTGCACTAGACGGGCCATCGTTGGCGCCATCCCCGCTCTCGATCTGGGCGATGGCGGCCAGCACGGGCCAGGGCAGGCCCTGGCAGTACTGCGCGGCCGACTCCTTGAACAAGGCAAGCCAGTTGGCGGGCACGCCAGCCGGGACGTTGGTCGTCACCGCCAGCTTGCTCGCCGTGACCAGGGAATACGACACCAGGTTCACCACCTGGCCGCCCTGGCCGATGACCGACTGGACCTGGGCCTTCAGCGTGGACAAGTTCGCCCGGGGAGCGCTGATCAGGACGGCGAAATTCCTGGCCAGCCCCAGCTGTGCGGACCTGGTCAGGTTCACGATCGCGTCCGCACCGGGCACGCTGAGTGCGGTCGCCCCGCCGAACGGCACCTGCACGGTGGTCGCGGCCGATACCCGATAGGACTTCCCTGCGGTCAGGTGCAGCCTGCGGGCCGCGGCGCTGGTGCTGATGAGCTGGCCATGGCCCAGGTGCGCCCAGACGGTGGCCGAGGTGGCGGTGGACAACGGCGTCCAGGGCCGGAACGCCTGCGGCGAGACGCCAAGCACGTTGGCGCTGTGGCCGTTGACCGTGATCTTCCCGCCGTCGACGGGCAGCACCGCCGTCACCCCGCCGAGCTTGCGGATCCTGGCCAGCTGCGCAGTAGTGATCCCCCCGGGGACCGCGGCGATAAGGTCAGGCACGAACTCCGGCTGCTTAGGCAACGCATTCACCGGTGCCGGGGTCCCGGCGACCTGCGGGGGAATCGGCCCCAGGGCCGACGAGACATGCGAGGAGGGTACGCCGGAGGCGGCAGAGCCGGTGGCGGCATAGGCCGCCGGAACCGCGAATCCGGCTACGCTCACGCACGTCGCGGCCACGGCGGCGGCCCTCAGGGCAGCACGGCACAGGTCATGGGACAGCACAATGTATATGACGATATAAGGCGCCCGCGCGAGCACAAACCCCCCAAAGAAGTTCTTAATCAGATCTTCGGCAGCGCCAGGGCGATCGTCGGCGGGCCCGGCATCATCCGAGAGCGGCGAACCGGATGTCGGCAGATGCGCCCGGGGCGCAGAACGCGAGCATGCGCTCGGCCTCGCTGACCACCTGGTCGAGGTCCTGCTCCGGGCTGAACAGCTCGATGGCCAGCGTGGCGCTGCCGGAGCTCCTGGCCAGCCGCCACAGCCCGGCGACGAACCCGTCGATCAGGACCGATCCGGGGAGTACGCCGTTAGCGGTGAGGAATCGCTTGAAGTTCTCGGTGCTGATCACCCGGGAACGGTCGGCGTGTGACAGCAGCAGGTTGTCGAACTCGGCGACCAGCCGAACGGGGGCGGGCACGTCACCGTCCGGCCGCGGTGCCGACGGCAGGTCGAACAGCTCGGTGCCCTGCTCATCGGTGAAGGTGACCAGGGACGGCCTCAGCTCCTCGAGCACGGGGCGCAGCCCGGTCAGCCCGGACCAGGCTGCCACGTCCCGCACGGCCGCCGGCCCGAACGCGGCCAGATAGCGCGTCACCAGCTCGGCCAGGCTCTCCAGGTGCCCGGGCGCCCCGCGGGCCGGCTGACCCAGCCACAGGTCCGCTGAGGTGTGCCGCGCCTGGCCGGCCCGGCCCCAGACGGCCCGCGGCGGCACCTGCACCAGCGGCACGAACGCGCGCGCCGCCTGCGCCAGGTCGTTGGGCCGGCCGTCCGGCCAGCGCTCGGCCAGCGCCTGGCCGAGTTGGCTGAACGTCATCGGCTCGGATTCCACCAAGGCGCGCCCAGCCGCGGCCAGCGCCGTGGAGTCCACGCCCGCCAGGTACTTGCCGTGCGCGTTGCGCATGCCGCGCTCGATCGCGGGCTGGACCAGGCGCCGAAGTGGCAGGCAGTCCCGCGCGGAGACCAGGTGGATGGTGCCGCGCATCAGCGCGATCCGGACCGCGCTCCGGTCGGTGATCAACGAGGCCAGGTCCTCGGGCCGGAACCCGCCCAGCCGTGACCACAGGCCGTAGTAGGGCGGGAACGGCGCCTGGGCCTGCAGGCCGACCAGGTGCTCGATGGCCGAGATCACGGCGGCCCTCCGGCCGTCCGCATCGTCCGGCAGGTCGGGGCGGTCCAGTAGCAACTGCCGGCTGAGCAGCGCCCGGTTGAGCGCCCGCAGGCTCAGCACCTCAGGCGGCATCGATGGTCGTCCTCAGTAGCAGATGTTCGTATGCACGTGGGCCGCCGGCAGCGGATGGGCGAGGGCCTGCACGGTGCGCCAGTCTGCGGGCCGGTGCAGTACCACGTAGCCGTCGTCGGCGAACATCAGCTGGTAGCCGTGCGCCTGCAGGTAGGCCAGTTCCCGAGCCTGCTGGCTGGGCGAGCAGAACGGGAAGTCGAGCCCGAGAGTGTCCCCGGCCACCCACGGTGCCCACCGGGGCGTCCCGTCCAGCAGCAGCACCGTGTCCCGGCCGGACAGCTCCGGGCCGAGGTTGTCGGACGCCTCCACCTCCACTGCCGAGGGCACGTGCGCGACCGCTGCCGCGGCCGCCTGCATCCGCGCATTGACCCCGTAGAAGCCCGGGTGCAGCAGCGGGCTGAACGGCGAGGAAGGGACATAGACCAGGGCGGCCGCGCAGATCGCGGCCGCCCACAATGTCGCCGGCGGCCACGGCGAGCCGCCGCGGCGCAGCCACGCAGGGCGGGACCAGGGGTAGGTCAGCCAGCGGTTCCAGCCCGGCGGCCAGTGGCGCTGCAGCCGCGCGGCGCCGTCGACGGCGGCGCAGCACAGCATCATGACCACGAACGCGTCGTACTGGTAGTCGGACCACCACCAGAACGGATAGCCGGACGCCAGCATCCGCTCGGCCAGAAGCGGCAGCACCGCGACCACCATCGGCGAGGCCAGCGACAGGAAGCCGAACGCTGCGAGCAGCCCGATCATCGTCCGGGCCTTCACCGCTGGGGTGACGAACACCTGCACAGCGTGCAGGGGATGGCTGAGCATGTTGGCCAGGGCGCTGCCCAGCGTGGGCCCGAACTGGCCGTAGGCCCAGTAGAAGGTGGCTGATCCGCCGAAGGCGGGAATCAGCAGCTGCGTGGCCACCCAGGTGGCGGTGACTCCGCCGATCACGAAGGCCAGCCCGATCCAGATCTCGGGCCGCCGCCTGGTCAGCAGCAGGTAGCATCCGAAGCCCGCCACGAGCAGGCCCATGTCCTCCTTGACCAGCAGCAGCGCCAGCGCGGCGGCGATCCCCCCTACCAGGGGGTCCCGGGCCCAGGCCCGGAGGGTCCGGGGGGCCAGGGGGGTACGGGGGGACGGGGAGTCCCCCCGTGAGCGGGGGGCCAGGGGGGAACGGGGGGACGGGGAGTCCCCCAGTGAGCGGGGGGGTCTGGGGGGGTCGTCCCCCCGAGGAGACACCGCATCGAACCGCTCGACCATCACGGCGGTCAGCACCGGGACGAACGCGACCTCGTGGAAGTCGAAGATCACGGCCGCCATGACCGGCAGGGACAGCGCATAGGCCACGCACACGAAATACGCCGCGCCCGCGCCGAGCTTGCGCCGCGTGTACGCCCACAGCGGCGGGATGGCCAGCGCGAACAGCATGCCCTGCACCACAAGCAGCGTGGTCGGGTCGTCGTGGATCCAGTACAGCGGCGCCAGCAGGGCCAGGATCGGCGACCAGTGATCGGCGAGCAGCATGAAGTGGACGCCCTCGCCGTCGGACACGCCACGCGCGATCGAGACCGGCGCACCGAAGTGCGCGTAGCCGCGGATCCCCTGGTCGAAGATGACCAGGTCAAATGTGCTGGCCAGGAAGCGGCGGAACAAGATCAGCGAATCCAGGCAGTAGATGAACGCGGCGCCCGCGGTGAGCGCACCGACCCTGACCGCGGTGCGATGCCATAGCGCACCGAGCCGCCCGCTACCGGTGGCCTCCCCCTCAGCCTCGCTCGGGGGGGCCGCAGCACCGGCACGCCCATGAGGGGTCTGGGGGGCCAGAGGAATATGGGGAGGCCCAGGGGGGATGGGGGGCCCTTCCATGCGCGGGGGGATCCCAGGGGTTCGGCCCCCCGGGGAGACAGAGCTCACCGCAGGAAGGGTAGCAGCGCCGTGGCCAGGAAAGCGCCGCACGTTGGCCGAAAGTGCGGCACTCATGGCCCGGACGGCTACTCTCTTGCTATGAACCAGGAGGCAAGCCGCGGGCCCGCCAGCGCCGCGCCCCGCGGGACCGGGAGGCCAGCGAGGAAGCAGCCGGCCAGACCCTCGCTGGGCGGCGGGACTCCCGCCCAGGACCGCGAACTGCGGGCGCAGGGCCGGGAGACCGTCCGCAGGCTGCTCGAGGCGGGCATCGTCGAGTTCGAAGAGCGCGGCTTCCAAGGCGTGCGCGTGGACGACGTGGTGAGCCGGGCCGGAATCTCGCACGGCACCTTTTACCTGTATTTCTCGAACAAGGAAGACCTGTTCAAGGCGCTGATGAGGGACGCGCTGCACGATATGGAGATCGTGGCCGGCGACTTCCCCGTCGTCACCAGCGACGAGACCGGGCTGAAGGTGCTGCGCCAGTGGGTCCGCAAGTTCTTCAAGGCCTACGCCGCGCACGGGACCGTGCTCCGCACCCTCAGCTCGGCGAACGCGCCCGGGGAGATGTTCGGCGACGGCCTGCGGCTGTTCTTCAGCATCGCCGAGGCCATGACCACGGGCATGACGGCTGCCGCCGAGGCGGCGGGGCGGCACCAGGAGCACGCCGAGCTGACCGCGGTGGCCTGCCTGATGATGCTCGAGCGGGTGAACTACCTGATCAGCACCGAGATCCGCCTGCCCGAGGAGGAGATGGCCGACCGGATCGCCGACATCATGTTCGCCGCATTCGGCCTCTCCGTTTCGTGACATGTGGCGCGAGGAGAAGTTCACGAAGCCTTTTGCCCCTCTTCCGGGGGTAAAACCCTTCATGATCATGGAGGGCGTCGCAGCTGTGACGGGTGTGGCGCAGAGGGGGCGCGCCGATGTGGGCGCTCGGAGGAGCTAGGTGCCGGGCGGGCGCATCGCTGCCACTGCGCTGAGCGCTTGGCGGGCGGCGGGGACGTCGTGCACGCGGTAGACGCGGGCGCCGAGCCAGGCGCAGACGGCCAGAGTGGCGATCGTCCCCTCGGCGCGCTGATCCACGGGTAGATCGAGGGATTCGCCGATGAAGTCCTTGTCCGCGACCGCGACCAGCACCGGCCAGCCGGTGGCCGTCAGTTCGCCCAGGCACCGGGTGAGCTCGAGCGACTGCCAGGTGTTCTTGCCGAAGTCGTGAGCGGGATCCACCAGGATGGAGCAGGCGCGGACGCCTGATGCCACGGCCCGTTCGGCATATCCGGTGACGTAGGCGGTGACGTCCCGCACGAGGGCGCCGTACGCGGGCCGGTGCGGGCGGGTGCGCGGCGGCAGGCCGCCGGCGTGTGAGCAGACCAGTCCGGTTCCGTACTCGGCCGCGACCTCGGCGAGCCGGGGATCGGCGCCGCCCCAGGCGTCGTTGAGCAGGTCCGCGCCGGCCTGGGCGACCACCTCCCCGATCTCGCTTCGCCAGGTATCGACGCTGATCACGATGTCCGGATGCCGCTCGCGCACCGCCGCGACCAGGCCCGCCACCCGGTCGATTTCCGCCGCGCTGGTCACCTCCTGGCCCGGCCCGGCCTTCACCCCGCCGACGTCGACGATGTCGGCGCCGTCGGCCACCGCCCGGCTGGCCGCGTCCAGGGCGGCGCCGAACTCTGCGGTGGCCCCGCGATCGAAGAACGAGTCTGGCGTCCGGTTGATCACGGCCATGCTGCCGAACGATCCTGGGTTCCACTCCCGGGTACCAAGCCGGAGAGTCCGGCGGCCTTCGGCGGGCCTTGCGGTGGGCCTTGCGGTGGAGGGCGGGCCACCGGAAGGAGGCTACAGTACCCCCGCGGGTCGGGGAGAATCTCTACGTGCGCTTTCTCAACGGGCAAGCTCCCGAGCATGACCTGACCTACAGCGATGTCTTCATGGTGCCGGGCCGGTCGGCCGTCGGCTCGCGGCTCGATGTCGACCTGGCCACCACAGACGGCAGCGGCGCCACCATCCCCGTGGTGACGGCCAACATGACCGCGGTCTCCGGGCGGCGGATGGCGGAAACGGTGGCGCGGCGCGGTGGCCTGGCCATCTTGCCCCAGGACATCCCGGCCGACGTGGTCGCGGACGTGATCGCCTGGGTCAAGTCGCGGGATCTGGTGGTGGAGACCGCGCTGACGCTCGGCCCGGGCGATACCGCCGGCGATGCGCTGAGCCTGCTGCCCAAGCGCGCGCACAACGCGGTGGTGGTGGTCGAGGACGGGCGGCCGGTCGGCGTGGCCACCGAGGCCGACTGCCTGGGCGTGGACCGGTTCACCCAGCTCCGCCAGGTGATGTCGGCCGACCCGTTCACGCTGCCCGCGGGCACGCCGCCCGAGCGGGCCTTCTCGCTGCTGCACGAGGGACGGCACCGGCTGGCGCCGGTGGTGGATGGCTCCGGCCGCTGCCTGGGCATCATGACGCGGACCGGGGCGCTGCGCGCGACGCTGTACTCCCCCGCCGTCGACGCCTCGGGGCGGCTTCGGGTCGGCGCCGCGCTCGGCGTCAACGGCGACGTGGCCGCCAAGGCCAAGCTGCTGCTCGACGCGGGCGCGGACGTGCTCGTGGTGGACACCGCGCACGGGCATCAGGAGAAGATGATCTGCGCGCTGGCCGCGGTGCGCTCGCTGGCGCCCGAGGTCCCGGTGGTAGGCGGCAACGTGGTCACCGCCGAGGGGGTCGCCGACCTGGTCCAGGCCGGGGCGGACGTGGTCAAGGTGGGCGTGGGGCCCGGCGCGATGTGCACCACCCGGATGATGACCGGCGTGGGACGGCCGCAGTTCTCCGCGGTGCTGGAGTGCGCCGGGCAGGCCCGCAAGCTCGGCGCGCACGTCTGGGCCGACGGCGGCGTCCGGCACCCGCGGGACGTGGCGCTGGCGCTGGCCGCGGGCGCGTCCAACGTAATGATCGGGTCGTGGTTCGCCGGCACGTACGAGTCCCCAGGTGACACGTTCCGGTCCCCTGAGGGGCGGCTGTACAAGGAGAGCTTCGGGATGGCCTCGGCGCGGGCGGTGCGACTCCGGTCGGCTAGCGACACCCCGTTCGAGCGGGCGCGCAAGGAACTGTTCGAGGAGGGCATCTCCTCGGCGCGCATGTACCTGGACCCCGTGCGGCCCGGCGTGGAGGACCTGATCGACATGATCGTGGCCGGGCTCCGCTCGGCATGCACCTACGCCGGGGCGGCGAACCTGGCCGAGTTCGCCGAGCGGGCGACCGTCGGCGTGCAGAGCGCCGCGGGCTACAGCGAGGGCATGCCGGTGCCTACCAGCTGGTGACGGCTGGCTTCAGCCGGTGGCGTTGAGCCAGCGGACGGGGGCACCGTCTGCGGCCCGGCGGAACGGCTCGAGTTCGTTGTCCCACGCCGTGCCGAGCAGCTTGCCGAGCTCGTCCTCCAGCGACGCGACACCCGCCCCTACCGTCATCGTCACCACGGCGCGGAGCCGGTTCTCCGGCACCACGATGTCGCCGTTGGCCGCCGTCACGGCGCTGAAGATGCCCAGGTCCGGCGTGTAGCAGTGGCGCACTCCGTCACAGCCGGGTGAGCTGTCCTCAGTGACCTCGAACCTGAGCCTGTTCCACCCGGCCAGCGCGGACGCGATTTCTCCCGCCGTGCCCGGCCGCGCCTGCCAGGTGAGCTCGGCACGCAACGATCCAGGGGCGGCGGGCTGGCCGACCCACGGCATGCCAACATGCGCCCCCACGATTCCTGCTACTGCCCACTCGATATGCGGGCAGAGCGCCGGGGGCGCTGAATGAACGTACAGAACACCATGTGCGGACACCGTGCCTCCTAAGACGAGGTTCGCCTTCCCCAGCGACCTCATCAGCGCGGCACGGAGTCCTCTACGTATTGTGCCTCATGCCCGCCGCCGATACCAGCTCTACGGCCAGTAAGACCACGAGAATTCGCAAACATGACCAGCGCGGCGGCCACCGCCACCGCCAGCGCGGCCCACGGCACGTAGTCACCGAGCCGGTCGTAGATGGTCCTGGCCGAGGTCGCGGGCAGCCCCAGCCGGACGGTGACCACGCCGTGGGAGGACTGGCCCATCCAGGCCAGCAGCCTGCCCCGGGCGTCATACGCCACCGTGTCTCCGGTCAGCGCGGCCTGGACCACGGGCCGTCCGGTCTCGGCGGCGCGCACCGCGCCCAGCGAGGCGTGCTGGTCCGGTCCCCAGGTGCCCTGGAAGGTGGACGTCGCCGACTGGTACACGATCAGCTGCGCGCCCTGGTCCGAGTCGACCCGTGCCATGTCGGGAAACGCGGACTCGAAGCAGATCAGCACGCCTATCGGCAGCGGGCGGCCCTCCCGGTCGGTGGCCTGGAGCAAGTGCGCGCCGGTGCCCGGGATCATGTTCGACGACGCCGCCTTGCTGATCTTGGTGAGCCAGCCGAGTTGCTGCCGGAACGGTATGTACTCGCCGAAGGGCACCAGCCGCGTCTTGATGTAGATGCCCTTGATCCCGGAGGGACTGACCAGGACCGCCCACTTCTCGTGGCCCTTGCCCGGCGGCGTGGCGTCCTGGCTGACCAGGACGTCGGCGCCATCGGTGGCGGACAGCGCCTCTATCTGGCTCAGCAGTGCGTGCGACTTCGGCAGCGTGAGGTCCTCGGCGATGCTGCTCTCACCCCAGACGACCAGGTCCGGCCGCACGCCGCTCAGCGTGCCGGCCCGGCTCAGCTCGGCGGTCAGTGTCTCCGACGCGTGCTGGCGCAGGCTCACGTTGCTCAGCATGCCCGGCTGCACCATGGCCACCGTGACCTGGCGGACCGCGGGGCTGGCCGGGGTGAGCGCGAACGCCAGCGGCCCGGCAAAGACGGTGGCCAGCACGGCGGTCACGCCGAGCGCGGCCAGCCCCGGCCGCCAGGCTCGCTGGGATGCCGCGGCTCCCTGGGATGCCGCGGCTCCTTGGAGCGCCGCGGCTCCCTGGGGCACCGCGACTCCTGGGGGCGCCACGGCACTTTGGGGCGCCGGGGACGCGCCGGGCAGCAGGGCCGAGCCCACTCGCGGCAGCGACTCGATCACCACCACGATGGCCACGTTCGCCATGACCAGCGCGAAGCTGACCAGCCAGACGCCGCCGACCGCAGCCAGCGCGAGCACCGCGGGATGCTGCCACTGGCTGACACCGAACACTGCCCACGGGCCGCCGAGGGCCTGCCAGGATCGCAGCCACTCGGTGAGCACCCAGCAACTAGGCACGACCACGAGCGCGGCCAGCGCCCGCGGCCAGCTGAGCGGGGGCCGCAGCAGCTTGGCCGCGGCCACCCCGAACGGCACCCACATAATGCCGAATACCGTCGCGACCAGCAGCACCGCGGGCCCGATTTCCGGTGCCATCCAGTACAGCGCCGCGATAAGGTACCCCGCACCCAGCCACCAGGCGCGTATCCCGCCCTCCCGGGCGGTGGGCGACCTGACGATCAGCACCAGCCCCGGCACTAGCCCGAACCAGGCCAGGAACTCCAGGTTCGCGGCGGGGAAGGTGAGCACGAGCAGCGCCCCGCAGAGCAACATCGCTCCGCGGACCGACCAGATCCACCTCACCGGCTTGGCCAGCGCGCTACGTATCCGCACGCTCCTATTGTCGGGTGTCTCGCCGGCTCAACGCGACACCCAGGGCTTTAGTTACCCCGGGAGAAGATCCGCAGGAAGAACAGGAACACGTTCAGTGCGTCGAGGAAGATCGAGGCCGCGATCAGCGGCGCGGAGTCGAGGTCCTTCGAGCGCCGAAGCCGCTGGAAGTCGTACATGGTCAGGCCCGCGAAGATCACCAGCCCGAGGATCGACCAGACCAGGTAGGCGTGCGGGATCCGGACGAAGATCAGCACGATGCCGACCACGATGAGGGCCAGCAGGGCCCAGAAGCACAGCCGGGCCAGCCCGGAAAGGTCCCGCCGCGTCGCGTACCCGGCCGCGCCGAAGCCCGCGATGAACAACGCGGTGGCGCCGCCGGCCTGCCAGAGCGCCTGCGGGTTCGTGCTCGCGTAGTAGACCAGGGTCGGCGCCAGGGCCAGCCCCAGGCCCAGCCCCACGATCAGCAGCAGCACCACCGATAGTCCCGCGGACCGCCGGACCGTGAAATTCATGGCGATCAGGCAGGCGAAGGCGACGATGTACCACACGAAGGCCCAGCCATGGGACAGGTTGCGGCCCAGGTAGGCACCCAGCGCGAAGAAGCCAGTGGTGACGGCCACGTATCCCATCGTCTGCCCGAACAGGGTATGGGTCCTGTCCCGGGTCGCCGTTCCGTAATTGCCGTAGGTCAACGAGTCGTTCATGGCCTGTTCTCTCCGGAGCTTCCACAGTGGCCGCGGCCCACGCCCATGCTGGAAGCTGGGTGCCGCTCCTGGTGCTGCGCGCCGGTCAGCCGGCTGACGCTAGGAACATTATTGTGGCTGGTCCGGTGTCGTGGTAGTACGGCTACCTCGCAGCCAGGGTCGCGACGGCGTCCACGGTCAGCCCGGCCAGGCTGGGCAGCGCCAGGCTGGCCAGGGTCAGGGCGTCCGGCTCCGGCGGGTAGCTGGGCTGCGGGATCGCGATGACCTGCAGGCCCGCGGCGGCGGCCGAACGGAGCCCGTTCGCGGAGTCCTCCACCGCCGCGCAGCCGCCCGGCGGGAAGCCGAGCCTCGCCGCCACGGCCAGGTAGATGTCCGGGGCCGGCTTGCCGCGGGCCACTTGCTCGGTGGACATCGCCGCGGAGAAGCAGGAGCGCAGGCCGGCGGACCGCAGCACGGTCTCGATCAACCTCGGGGGCGACGAGCTGGCCACGCCGAGCGGCCAGCGCGCGGCGATCCGGCGCACGGCGTCCGCGGCGCCGTCCATGAGCGGCACATGCTCGGCGTACCTGGCGGCCATCCGGTCGATGACCAGGGTCGCGACCTGGTCCGGAGGCAGCCCGACACCGAGATCCCTGCTGAGGTAGGCGGCCCATTCCGGCGTGCTCATGCCCATCAGCCTGCGCTGGGCGTCCGGGGCCCAGTGCCCGCCCCGCTCGGCCACCACCTGGCGGCGCACCTGCTCCCACACCGGCTCGGAGTCGACCAGCACCCCGTCCAGGTCGAAAACCACGGCCTCGACCATGCTGACTCGATCGTCCGTTAGGAGCGGGTGCTGGCCTCGGTGAGGGCGCGGGAGACCAGGACCCGGGCCAGGTGCTCGCGGTACTCGCGACTGGCGCGGATGTCCGAGGCGGCGCTGGTGCCCTCGGCGGCGTGCGCGGCGGCATCGGAGGGCGACGCCCCGCCCGCCAGGGCCGCCTCCACCGCGCTGGCGCGCAGCGCGGTCCCGCCCATGTTGACCAGCGCAACCTGGCCGCCCTGGACGGCGACGCCGACCATGGCCCAGTCGATGGCCCGCTGGGTGAACTTCTGGAACGACCAGCCCGCGGCGGCCGGCTTGGGCACCCGGATCTCGGTGAGCAGTTCGCCCGGCTCGAGCACGGTCTCGAACAGGCCCTGGAAGAACCCCCCGATACCGATCTCGCGCGAGCCGTCGCTGCCGCGGGCGACCAGCGTGGCGTCCAGGGCGAGCAGGACGGCGGGCAGGTCGGAGGCGGGGTCGGCGTGCGCGATCGAGCCGCCGATCGTGCCCCGGTGCCGGATCTGCGGGTCGCCGACCTGACCGGCCGCGTGCGCCAGCAGCGGGATCTCGCGGGCCAGCAGCTCGGAGTGCTCGACGTCATGGTGCCTGGTCAGCGCGCCGATCGCCACGTGGGATCCCTGGTCGGTGATGTAGGAAAGCTCGCGCAGACCGCCCAGGTCGATGAGCACCTCGGGGGCGGCCAGCCGCAGCTTCATCAGCGGCAGCAGCGAATGGCCTCCGGCCAGGTACTTGGCGTCCTCGCCGTATTCCGCGGCCAGGTCGCAGGCCTCCGCGGCCGAGCCTGCCCGCTTGTAGCTGAACGATGACGGGATCACGAGGGCACCTCCACGGTCTCCGCGGTGCTGGCCTGGGGGGACGACCCTTCAAGACCCCCCGAAGCCGCCAGCGCGGCCCTGACGATGTTGTGGTAACCGGTGCACCGGCACAGGTTGCCTTCCAGGCCGGTCCGCACCTGTTCCTCGGTGGGATGCGGGTTCTCCCGCAGCAGCGACACGATCGCCATCACCATGCCGGGCGTGCAGAACCCGCACTGCAGGCCGTGCTGCTCGTGGAAGGCCCGCTGCACCGGGTGCATCCCCCCGTCGCCGGCCAGCCCCTCCACGGTGGTGACCTCGTGCCCGCTGGCCTGGGCGGCGAGCACCGTGCACGACTTCACGGACTCGCCGTCCAGCAGCACGGTGCAGGCCCCGCAGGAGGTGGTGTCACAGCCCACATTCGTCGCGGTGAGATCGGCCACATCGCGCAGGAAGTGCACAAGCAGCATGCGGTCCTCCACGTCCGCGGTGACGTCCTTGCCATTGACCCTCACGTCGACCTTCACTGGTCACTCGCCTTTCGTGCTTCGCTGATGGCCGCCCAGACCCGCTGCGGGGTGGCCGGCATATCGATGTGCCTGACCCCCAGGTGCGCGACCGCGTCGATGACCGCGTTCTGGACCGCGGGAGTCGATCCGATCGTCCCAGCCTCGCCGATGCCCTTGACGCCCAGCGGGTTCAGGTCGGTGGGCGTCTCGCTGGTCACCAGCTCGAAGCTGGGCAGGTCCGGCGCGGAGACGGCCGAGTAGTCGGCCAGCGTGGAGGTCAGCGGGTTGCCGTCCGCGTCGTAGAGCACCTCTTCGAGCAGCGCCTGCGCCGCGCCCTGGGCAATGCCGCCGTGCCGCTGGCCCTCGGTGAGCACCGGGTTGACCACCGTGCCGGCGTCGTCGACGGTCACGTGCCGCAACAGCTTCGCCTGGCCGGTCTCGGTGTCGACCTCCACCACGGACAGATGGGTCCCGAACGGGAACGTGGGCCGTTCCTGGGTGAAGGTCACGTCGGCGATCAGGCTGCCGCCGCTGGCGTGACCGGCGACCTGGGACCAGGACAGCGCCGTGTCGGGGTCGCCGCGCACCTGCCACAGCCCGGTGTTCGTATCGAGCACCACGTCGGCTTCTGCGGCCTCCAACATCTCCGCGGCATGGTGCCGCGCCTCGTCCTTGACCTCGAGCGCGGCCTTGTGCACGGCCGAGCCACCGAGCTGCAGCGACCGCGAGCCGTAGGTGCCGACGCCGGTGGGGATCAGGTCGGTGTCACCGTGGATGACCGTGATCTGCTCCATCGGGATGCCGAGCTCGTCCTGCACGAGCATGGCCCACGCGGTGTGGTGCCCCTGGCCGTGCGCTGAGCTGCCGGTGTAGACGGTGGCAGAGCCATGGTCCGTCACCTCGATCTTGGCGGTCTCGCCGGCGTCCGGGTCCGGCGCGGTGATCTCGACGTAGGAGGACAGGCCGATGCCGAGCTGCCTGGGGTCACCGCTGGCGCGCCTGCGCCGCTGCTCCTCGCGGAGCTGCTCATAGCCTGCCGCGGCCAGCGCCTTGTCCAGCCCCTTCTCGTACTGGCCGGTGTCGTACAGGGCGCCGGCCTTGGTCTGGAAGGGGAACTTGTCCGGGGCGATGAAGTTGCGCCGCCTGACCTCCGCCGGGTCCATGCCGATCTCGGCGGCGAACAGGTCGACCGCACGCTCGATGGCCGCCGTGGCCTCGGGCCCGGCCCCGCGATAGGCGCTGATGGGCGCGGCGTTGGTGACGGCCTGCCGGAACCCGGTTTGCACGTCCGGGATGTCGTACACGCCAGGTGCCATCAGGCAGGTGAGGAAGGGCAGGAGCCCGCCGATGCGCTGGTAGGCCCCGGCGTCCTGGATGACGTCGATGCGGTAGGCGAGGATGCGGCCGTCCCGGCTGCCGCCGATCTTGATGCGCTGCAGCTGGCTGCGGCCCTGGCTCATCGCGACCAGGTTCTCGCTACGGGTCTCGACCCAGCGCAGCACCCGGCCGGTCTTCCTGGCCGCCCAGGCGATGGTGATCGTGTCCCGGTCGATGCCGATCTTGGCGCCGAACCCGCCGCCTACGTCGGGCACCACTACCCGGATCTGGTCGGGCGCCATGCCCAGGGCGCCGGCCAGGATGAACCGGGTCACCTGTGCGTTCTGCGAGCTGGCCCAGACGGTCAGTTTGCCGTCCTGGTACGCGGCCGCCGTGGCCCGCCCCTCCATCGGGAGGCAGGCGACCCGCTGGTTGACGATGTCCTGCTCGACGACCACGTCGCAGGCGTCGAACGGGGTGTCGTCGGTGGACACGGCGTTCTTTACGGCGACGTTGGTGCCGGCGGCAGGGAACAGCAGGGTCTGGTCGGCGACGGCGGCCGTCGGTCCCAGCACCACCGGCAGCGGGTCGTAATCGACAGAGACCAGGTCGGCTGCGTCCTCGCCCTGGTAGCGGCTATCGGTAATCACCACCGCCACCGGCTCACCGACGAACCGCACCGTGTCGATGGCCAGCAAGGGCTCGGCCCACGGGCCGCCGAGCGGTGCGGGGCTGCCGTCCCACTCGCCTGAGCTCTCCGGCGGCGGGGCCAGGTCGTCCATGTCGCGGAAGGTCAGCACGGCGACCACGCCCGGCTCGTTGAGGGCCGCGCTGGCGTCGATGCCGGTTATGCGCGCGTGCGCCAGCGGGCTGCGCACGAAGGTCACGCAGGCCGCCCGGTTCAGTTCCGGCGTGCGCAGGTCGTCTACATAGACGCCGCCGACGGTCAGCAGCCGCGGGTCCTCCGTCCGGATCACCCGGGTGCCCATAATGCTCATGTACCCCTCCGCAGCGTTCGACTTCAGACACCTTCGCCAGTGAAACTACACCTAAGCGGCCTTGAGAACGATTGCCGGTCCCGCAAAGCCGCCTGCAGGTAATTATGACCGAACCACGCAGGAAGCAGACAATCGTAGGAAAACGGGCGGCCGTGGCAGCCGGGATCGCCGGGCCGGCCGCGTTCACCTGCGCATGGATCGCGAGCTCACTGCGCCAGACTGGTCGCCCGGCCGCTGAGATTCAGCTCAGCGGGCTCGCCGCGCCGGACGCGAGGGATCCGTGGATCATGCTCACCGGGTTCGTGGTCCTCGGCGGGTGCACCGCGGTGTTCGGCGCGGCGCTGCACGATGCCCTGGGCGGGCGCGGCCGCGCGGGCCCGGCGCCGCGTCTCATCCAGGGGGCCGGTCTGCTGACCATCGCGGCGGGGCTACTGCGCCGTGACCACATGCTGCTGACTCCGGGTGCCGTGTCCTGGCACAATCACGCGCACGACGTGGTCAGCGCGGTGATCTACGCCGACCTCGTCGTGGCCCAGGTGCTGCTGGCGCTGCGCTTCGGCCGCGAACCGGCGCAGCCCTGGGCACCGGACGACCCGGCCTCGCGGGACTGGAGGCCGTGGCGGCCGTGGCTGCTGGCCAGCGCCGGCGCCACGGCCGCGCTGCTGATCGCGTTTGCCATCGACACCCCGGCGGCCAGCGCGGGCCTCCTGCAGCGTGCCGCGGTCAGCATTCCGCTGGCGGCCATCGCCGCCGTGGCGGTGCGGCTGCTCAGGGGGGCGGTCAGGACTCCGGCGAGGACGTCCTGGCCGTGACCCGCGGGTGGTCCCGCCAGGCCGGCATGGTGGCCATGTAGTCCAGGGTCTGGCGCTCGATTTCCTGCCTGGTCGCCTCCGGATGGCGCCGCGCCTGCCAGCCGACCATCCGCTCGAAACGCTCGTCGAACGATTGCAAGGCGCCGCTGGAGTCGGTGCAGTAGCCGCAGTAGCGGCCGGTCTCGATGGGCATCCCGCAGCTTTCGCAGGCGTGTGTCGTGGTCACTGAGAAGCCTCCTGGGTTGATTCGGGTGGGACAGCCAGGTCCACCAGGACCCGGAGCCCGGCGATGAGCTGGTCGGCGTGGCCCGGCGGCATCCGGGCCAGGGCCAGGGCGAGATGATCCACGCCGAGTACCTCGCGGTCCCGGCGCAGCACCTCGTGCCCGTGCGGGGTCAGCCAGATCAGCGTCCGGCGCCGGTCGGCCGGATCGCCTTCGCGCTCCAGCAGGCCCTGGCGCTCCAGGTGCGTCACGATCTCGCTGACCACCGACTGAGCCCGGTCCAGGTGGGCCGCGGCCTCGCCCACGGTCAGCGGGCCGGCCAGGGCCAGGTGCTCCAGCACGGCCCTCGACGCGCCAGGCAATTGCCCCCGGGGCCCGTCTCGGCGATGAAACGTCAGGTAGACGGCCCGGAAGAGCTCAGCGAACCGTTCGGCCCGGGCCTGTTCGTTCTTCACGCCACCAGGGTTGCGGGCAGCCGATCCATCGTCAATCCCGATGGATTCCCGGCGTTAGTGGCCAGCAGGAACGGGTAAGTGAGCGCCGATCGTCACGTCCCGTAGATGGACTCAGGGGAGGATCGCGCTGAACGCCGCCGTAGCCGAGATGGTTTCGGTGATCGCACTGCTATCCGTGCTGGCCTGGGCCGTGATCAGGCCGCGGGGCTGGCCGGAAGCGATCGCCGCGGTGCCGGCCGCGGTCATCCTCATCGCCGCGGGCGTGATCCCGGCCTCGGAGGCAGGCGCCGAGGCCAGGCGGCTGGGCCCGGTGATCGGCTTCCTGATCGCGATCCTGGTCCTGGCGCATCTATGCGCCGACGACGGGCTGTTCCAGGCCTGCCTGGATGGCGCGGTCCGGCGGCGGCGGCCAGCGGAAGATGGCGGGGGCGCACAGGCTGCTGGCCCAGGTGTTCGTGATCGCGGCGCTGACCACGGCCGTGCTCAGCCTGGACGCCACGGTGGTCCTGCTCACCCCGGTGGTGTTCGCCACCGCGCCCGGCTGGAGGTGCAGGCCAGGCCGCACGTGTGCGCATGCACGCACCTGGCCAACTCCGGGTCTGTGCTGCTGCCGGTGTCCAACCTGACCAACCTGCTGGCCTTCTCGGCCAGCGGGCTCGCGTTCGGCCGGTTCACGGCCCTGATGGCGCTGCCGTGGCTGGCGGTCATCGGCATTGAGTACGTCGTGTTCAGCCGGTTCTTCGCCTCGGACCTGTCGGCCGGCCCGCGGTCGGGCGCCGCCACGCAGGGCGCCCGACCAGACCTGCCGGTGTTCACGCTGACCGTGGTCGCGCTCACCCTGGCCGGGTTCGTGGCCGCGTCCGCGGCGGGGGTCAGCCCGGCCTGGGCCGCCCTGGCCGGCGCCGCGGTGCTGGCCGTCCGCGCGCTGAGGCGCAAGCGGACCAGCCTGCCCGGCCTGCTGCGCGCGGCCGAACTGCTCGAGGCGGCCGCGCGCAGGGCTCGGACGGCATTGCGAGCGTGTGGAGCTTCACGGTCAGCCCGAACGGACCGTGGTGGCTGCCTCGGCCGGTGCGGACCTGCTGATCATGGCGCGACGGCGACCGGTCCCGGCTCGGGCCGAAGAGCCTGGGCAAGGCTGTCCGGTTCGTGGTGGACCACGCCGCCTGCCCGGTCCTGCTGGTCTGGCCGGAGCCGCCGCCCGACGTTGGCACCATTCCCCCGCCGCCGTCTCACCCTCACCAGCCGGGCCGGTGACCGGCAGAGCCAGGCGGTTAGCTGGCGCCGCGGGCGGCCTCGGGGCGGCGGCGGGCGGTCTTGAGGCCGGGGTCGGCGAACACCGGCGGCTGCCAGCCCGAGTCGGCTGGATTGAGCGTCATGCCCGGCGGGACGATCTGGTCGATCCGGTCGAGCACATCGTCGTCCAGCGTCACGCTCGCGCCAGCGAGCAGGTCTGTGAGCTGGTCCATCGTGCGCGGCCCGATGATCGCCGACGTCACGGCCGGGTGCCCGACCACGAACGCGAGCGCCATGTGGATGAGCGAGACGCCGGTGTCCGCCGCGACCTTGATGAGGTTCTCGACCGCGGCGAGCTTGGCCACGTTCCCTGGCAGCGACGGGTCAAAGCGCTGCGGTATCCGCTGGGCACGGCCCTTGGTCATGTCCACGCCGGTGCTCTCGCGGATCCGGCCGGTCAGCCAGCCGCCGGCCAGCGGGCTCCAGGCGATGATGCCCATGCCGTACTTCTGGCATGTCGGCAGCACCGACCCTTCGATGCCTCGCACCAGGATCGAGTAGGGCGGTTGCTCGCAGCGGAACCGGACATGACCGCGGCTCTGCGCCACCCACTGGGCCTCGACAATCTGCTCGGCGGGAAACGTGGATGAGCCGATGGCGCGGACCTTGCCGCTATGGACCAGGTCGGAGAGCGCGGACAGAGTCTCGTCGATGTCGGTGTCCGGGTCCGGCCGGTGCACCTGGTACAGGTCGATGTAGTCGGTCCGCAGCCGGCGCAGGCTGTTCTCCACCTCCCGGACGATCCACCGCCGCGAGTTGCCGCGCATGTTGACGTCCTGGCCCATCGGGCTGTGCGCCTTGGTGGCGAGCACCACCTCGTCGCGGCGGCCCAGCAGAGCCTGGCCGACGATCTCCTCGGACTCCCCTGCCGAGTACACGTCCGCGGTGTCGACGAAGTTGATGCCGCCGTCCAGCGCGGCATGGATGATCCGGATGCTTTCTGCGTGATCGGGATTGCCCCACGCGCCGAACATCATGGCGCCAAGGCAGTAAGGGCTCACCTTGATCCCGGTACCGCCGAGCGTCCGCATCCGCATCCTGGCCGCCGCCTTCCTTCTCCCGCCGCGCTCGCTGGCCGGTTTCCCATCCTAGATGCGGGCTTCCGGCCGAGGGGAATCGGCTTGCTAATAGTTGCTCAGAGCATATATATAGTTGACTTAGACAATTAATGCTCCGGGGTGACGACATGGGCGAACTGGCGGCGGAGAACCCGGCGACGGGGACATACCAGGCGGACGGCGCGGCGGCGGCGCTCGAACGGGGGGCGCTCGAACGGGGGGCGGGCCAGGTGGACGACGGCACGGTGGCAGCGGTGCGGGCGTTCAACCGGTTCTACACCAACACGATCGGGCTGCTGCGGGGCAAGTACCTGGACACGCCGTACTCGCTCACCGAGGCGCGGCTCCTGTTCGAGTTGGGCCAGCGGGAGGCCAGCGAGGTCACCGACCTGCGGCGCGCGGTGGACATCGATCCG
The DNA here is from genome assembly GCA_963808615.1 of uncultured Actinomycetota bacterium. Lineage (GTDB taxonomy): Bacteria > Actinomycetota > Actinomycetes > Streptosporangiales > Streptosporangiaceae > Palsa-504. The sequence continues at coordinate 632,043 of CAWEGV010000010.1, read as the reverse complement.
GGCTACCTGAGCCGCATCCTGAGCAGGTTCACCTCTGACGGGCTCATCACCCGGCAGCGTTCGGCGGCCGACGGGCGCCGGCAGGTCATCCGGCTGACGGCGACAGGACGTTCGGTGGTGGCGCGGCTCCAGGCCAGATCCGCAGGCCAGACCAGGGACATGCTGGCCGCGGTGCGGGACGACGACCGGCACCGCCTGCTTGAGGCCATGCGCGTCATCACCGACGTGCTCACCGAGTCAGCGCAGCCGCGGGGGTACCTGCTGCGGGAGCCCAGGCCGGGCGACATGGGCTGGGTGGTGCAACAGAACGCGGCGGTGTACGCCGGGCAGTTCGGCTGGGACGCGTCATACGAGGCGCTGGTGGCCAGGATCGTCGCGGATTACCTCGAGCACCGCGATCCCGCCGCCGAGGCGGCCTGGATCGCGGAGGTGGACGGCGCCCGCGCGGGCTGCGTGTTCTGCGTGCGCGAGAACGCCACCACGGCCCGGTTGCGCCTGCTGCTGGTGGAGCCGTGGGCCAGGGGGCTCGGGATCGGCTCCCGGCTGGTCGAGGAGGTGCTCAGGTTCGCCAGGAGGACCGGGTACACCGACATCACGCTGTGGACCAATGACGTGCTGGCCGATGCGCGCAGGATCTACCAGCGGGCCGGCTTCACCCTGGACAGCGAGGACCGGCACCACAGCTTTGGCCAGGACCTGACCGGCCAGAACTGGTCCCGCCGCCTGTAGTTGCAGGGGACCCGCTCGTGTGGGCGCGGGTTCAAGGGTAGAGCGGATCCGGGACGAGCCGCATTCGGGCGTGAGTTTCAGCTGACGCAGAACTCGTTGCCTTCCGGGTCGTGCACGACCACGTAGTAGATCGGGTCCTCCGGGTCGTCGTACCGGGTCCGGCGCTGCACACTGGCACCCAGCCCGGGTCAGGTTGCCCAGGATAACGATACGTTCGAGCTGATAACGACCGGGCAGGCGCGGGACCGGGCAGGCGCGGCTGGGCCGACGCGACGGCGGGTGCCGGTTCGGTGCGCTCGAAAAGCAGAAGCACCGCGCCGGCGAAGAAGCACACCGCGCCGACGAAGGTACCCAGGTTGGTCACCGGGACGCTCAGCAGTTCCGTGGTCCCGGGAATGACATAACTGGCCACGGCGGAGAACCCGAACGCGACCGACCCGGCCAGGTTTAGCCCCGTGATCCACCAGGCCAGCGACCGCGGCCGCCAGGCAGCCCAGCCGTGACATGCCTCGAACCAGGCGAGCGCGCTCGCGATAAGGAAGCACGCCGAACCGAGGATGTCGGGGCGCCAGACGTGATGCCGGGCCAGCGCCGTGCCGTTGGCCGCCCAGATCGCGGCGAAGGTGCTGACGTTGAACTCGAGCGTTCCCAGGCTCTGGATCCCGGTCGCCAGCCAGTCGATCTGGCGGGGAAGGAATACGAAGACCTTCCGCCGGGCCGCCTCCGGCCGTTTGGGCGCGGCGTCGACCGCCTCGCGGTACTGCAGGAAGCCGGCCGAGGTGAAGAAGATCGATCCGATGAAGTACGTCACCGCGTCAGCCTTGGCGCCCATGGCGCTCGCGTACGCGGGCACCGTGGCGAGACCGAACAGGAACGAGCCGATCGCGAACAGCACGCCGATCCACCAGTCGCGATCTTGCGGTGCCCACCACGTCGAGCCGCGCGGTTGGTCTCCGGACAGGTGCTTGCGGTGCGAGCGGGACTCCCAGCGCGCGAGCACCCCGTCCGGGCGCTTGCGGACGACGTAGGTGACGAACGGCCCGAATCCGCGTTCCTCCGTCGTTTCTGCTTCTGGGCTCATCACAACCGCCTGTCGTCCGGGCCGTGATTCAGGCCGCCGTGGTTCAGGTCGCCGTGGTTCAGGTCGGGGCCGCCGGTGGCGGCGGGGCGGGCCGGATGGGTGATCCAATGGGACCATGAGCCCACGTACAGCGCGGCCGGGATGCCGGCCAGCGCCAGGGCCAGGACCTCATGGGCCGCGGTGACGCCTGAGCCGCAGTAGACCCCGACCGCGCCGCCTGGCCTGACGCCGAGCCCGGCCAACCGGGCGGTGAGCTCCGCAGGGTCATTGAAGGTGCCGTCCGCGTTCACGTTGCCGGTGGTGGGCGCGCTGATCGCGCCCGGAATGTGGCCGGCCACCGGGTCAACGGGCTCGCTCTCGCCCCGGTAACGGTCGCCCGCCCTGGCGTCAAGCAGCAGGCCGGTGCGCGCCGTGGCCGCGGCCGCTGCCGCGTCGAGCACCGGCATCTGGCCCGGCCGCGCGGTGAAGTCGCCGGGCTGCCCCGCGGGCTCGGTCCTGGTCACCGCGAGCCCGGCGCCGAGCCAGGCCTGGTAGCCGCCGTCAAGCACCCGCACGTCCCGATGCCCGAAATAGCGCAGCAGCCACCGGCAGCGGGCGGCGGCGGTGGCGTCCCCGTCGTCGTACACCGCCACCCGGCTGCGCTGGCTGACCCCGGCCGCGCGCATCGCCTCGGTGAACGCCGCGGCATCGGGCAGCGGGTGCCGGCCGCCCGGACCAGGCGGCCCGGACAGGTCGCGGTCCAGGTCGGTGAAGACGGCACCCGGCAGAGGACCCTCGCGGTAGCTGTCGAGGCCCGGTGGCCCGGCGAGCTGCCACCGTACGTCCGGGACCCCGGCGGCGGCTCATCGGCCAGTCCGCCGCGAGCGCGGGCGCGGTGACCAGCAGCCCGCCTGCCCCGGTCATGTCGCGGTGAACGTGAGCGCTGGGATGAGCTGCTCAGCAGAGGTCAGCGAGCCGTGCATGCCGAACAGCGAGGCTTCCCCGGGCTCGGCCTTGGTGGCCACCGCGGCGAAGCTGCCCGCGGCCGCAGCCACCACGTCACCGATCCGGTCGGCCATGCGCGCGTCGACCGGGCCGAACCATCCTTCCTTGATGGCCTCGTCCCTCGGCAGCACCCAGGCGCGATCGCCGAGCACCTCGCGCCAGGTGGCCAGCACGTCCGCGGCGGCACCAGGCCGCGCGTACAGATGCCTGGCTCTCGGCTCGCCGCCGAGCAGGGCCAGCCCGGACCGCAGTTCGGGCGTGGCGTCCACGTCGAGTCTTTCCGCAGGGCCGACTTCCACCATGCCGTGGTCGGCCGTCACGTACAGGCAGGTCCCGGAGGGCAGGGCATGAGCCAGGTGCTCGGCCAGCCTGTCCACGTGCGCCAGCTGGTAGTACCAGGCATCGGAGCCGACGCCGAACACGTGCCCGGTGCTGTCCAGGTCGCCGTGGTAGACCAGCACGAACGCGCGGCCGTTCTCGGCCAGGGCGGCGGCGGCCTGCGCGGCCAGGGCGCCCATGCTGTCGGCCGGGCGGAGCTCGGTACCGCGCAGTGCCGCCGTGGTCAGGCCCTTGTCGCGGAATGACCCCCGGGCCACGTGGACGGCCGCGATGCCGGCCGCGGCGGCCCGCTCGAAGACGGTAGGCCACGGCTGCCACTGCCTGGGGTCGATCCGCGAGTCCCAGCGCAGCCCGTTGAGCAGGACATCCTCGCCTGGCACCAGGACCTTGTAACCGAGCATCCCGTGCTGGCCGGGCGGCCTGCCGGTGCCCAGCGAGCCCATGCTGGTGACCGTGGTAGCGGGGAACCCGGCCGTGATCGGCTTGGAGTTGCGGGCCAGCTCGGACAGGAACGGCGCGGCGGCAGGATGGTCACGGAGCAGTTCCCAGCCGAGCCCGTCCACCACCAGCAGGCAGGCGCGCTGGGTGGGCGCGAGGCCCAGGACGTTCTGCTCCGGGCACGCCTCGGGATCGAGGGAGGCGAGGATGGAGGCAGACAAGTCGGACAGGCTCCCGGTCCCGTAAGACGGCACGGTCGGCGGATGTCTCGGCTCGAGCGTCATGCGGGAATCCTCATCTGCTGCTCGTGGGTGCCACTCAGTGCCCTGCCATCATGCCGGAACATCGTGCCACCATGCGGCGCGGGGAGCAAAACCGGAGCGCTGGGGCGGTCAGCCGCCCTTGACCGCAGTGGCGTCGGACAGGGCCCGTACGAAACCCAGCAACTGCCGGACGGCCTCCTCGCCGTCCGCGGCCTGGCTGACCCGCAGCGAGAAGTCGTCCGCGGTGATCGTGCCGAGGTACCCGTGATCGGCTTCGCAGGTCTCGTCGCCGCAGTGCGCCGGCTCGAGTTCCAGGTGGGAGAGCACGTTCCAGCCGATGGTCAGCATGACCTCCGCCGGCATGGTGGCGCCGGGCACGTAGGCGGCCGGGTCGAGCACCACGCGGGTCATGGCCACCGACGCTATCCGGCTGAACCGGATCGCCTCAGTGCTCGTCTCGGCCCTGGGCCGGCCGTCGGGCTCGTCGGCCGGATGCTCATCGGTGTGGGAGTACACCAGCCGGGTGGGGGTGAGCGCCAGCACGGTCATGTGCCTGCGCACCTCCATGCCGGGATCGAAGATCGCGTCGTGGTGCACAACGTAGGCCGTCACTGGTTCGGACCCGAGCGCCGAGGCGACCGCATCGTACACCAGGCCCGGGTAGTAGCCGCTGCGCTCGATCGCGGCCCGCAGGCCGTCGGTCACGACTCGCGTTTCCCTCATCCCCCCATCCTGCACCGTCCCGCCGGGTGCTTCGCCCGCAGGACCGGATCTAACCGACCCGCAGGTCCCTGCCGGGCATCTCCGGCGGGCTGGCCTCGGTGAGGTGCAGCACGCGCTCGGTTTCCGGTTCGGGCAGGGCGATCGCGCTGGCACCCGGCGCAGGCTTGGGCCTGCGCGGCTTCCTCGGCCCGGCACCGCCGCCCCGGCCCCGGTAGATGATCAGGCCGTTGACCGGATCGGGCGCGCCGTCCAGGGCCGAGCGAACGGCCGGGAGGGCACGGAACGCCTCCCACTGCTGGTCAGAGTCGAAGAGCACCTCGAATACCACGCCGTAGCGATGCTCGTGCCACTCCCAGTACCTGGCCCCGTGGGTCACGGCCGCCTCGATGAGCGCGTCCTCGTAGGCGTCCCGCCACCGGCGGGCGGGCAGTTCAGCGGCGTCGAAGACCTCGATTGACCACCACTCGGACATGCTCGCGTCACCCGCCATCCGGTCGCTTTGGACCCCGTCAAGGCCCCTCTTGAGATAGTACGTCTCTTGACCGCGGACCGATAGGCTGCTTCGCCATGAGATGGAACGGCCTGAGGCTGTCGCTGACGCTGCTCACCGTGTTCCCGCTCGCCGGGGGTGCTCCGGCGCGCCCGGGACCGGACCGGGCGACCGCGGCCGCGGCCATGGCCTGGGCGCCGGGTGTCGGACTGCTGCTCGGCGTCATCGCCTCGGTCGTCCTGGTGGTGGTGGATCATCCGCTGGGCGGCGGACCGCTGACCGCCGCCGCGCTCGCGCTGGCCTCACTCGCGCTGCTGACCCGGGGGCTGCATCTGGACGGGCTGGCCGACCTGGCCGACGGCCTGGGCAGCGGTCAGCCGGCACCGGTCGCACTCGACATCATGCGGCGCTCTGACATCGGGCCGTTCGGCACCATCACGCTGATCTTGGCGTTGCTCATCCAGTTCGCTGCGCTCGGCCACGCGGAATCGGCCGGCCCGGGCCGCGGGCCGGCCGCGCTGATCGCCGCGGTGATCACCGGCAGGCTCGCGCTGACCTGGGCCTGCCGCCGCGGTGTGCCGGCGGCCCGGCCGGATGGGCTGGGAGCGCTGGTGGCGGGCACCGTACGCCCCGTGACCGTGGCGGCGGCCACGCTGGCCGTCACGGCGGCCGCGGTCGCGGCGGTGCTGATCTCGGCCACGGTGACCAGCGAGCCGCTCGGCTGGACGTTGCCGCTCGCCGTCGTGGCCGGCCTGGCCGCGGCGCTCGCGATGCAGCGGCATGCGGTGCGCCGCCTGGGCGGGATCACGGGCGACGTGCTCGGCGCGCTGGCCGAGGTCGCGGCTACCGTGACGCTGGTCGTGGCGGCCATGGGCCCGCGGGCGTTAGCTCCGGAAGTGGCGGCCATGGGCCCGCGGGCGTTAGCTCCGGAAACGGGGGCCGAGCCGCTCGGCCACGGTCTCGGGCGCGCAATCGACCGCGCCCTCCCAGTGCAGGCGCTCCAGGAACGTCGAGTCCGACCGGTACAGGGGCTGGAGGTTCGAGCGGCAGGCCAGGCGCAGGTTCAGCGGGTAGCCCTCGGTGCCCGGCGGTGCTCCGTATATCGCGCAGTTGAAGCTCGATGAGCCCATCTCCGCGTAACCGCTCAGCGCCAGCGCCAGCCCGTGGGCCAGTTCGCCGACGAGTCCGTCGTCCAGCTCGGCGGGTGAGCAGATGCCCGCGACGAACGCCCTCAGCTCCGCCGGGGCGATCGGGGCGAAGCTGGCCAGCCACTGGATACGCCCGGTGCTCCCCAGGTACCGCTCGCCAATGCGGCGTTCGGCAGCCAGGTAGTCCTCGAACTGCTGGCCGGGCACGTCGGCGAGCAGCCGCTGCATGGTGGTCGGATGGGAATCGACGATCCCCTGCATGTGGGGATGAAACAGCGAGCTTCCCGAGGGCAGCATGTGATTGGCGTTGATCGAGGCCCACGCCGACTGCGGTTCTGCCGCCATGACCGCCCGGGCGAAGGCGACCTGCGTGGCCAGGTTGTCGGCCAGCAGTTCCTGCGTGATCTCGCCGACCGGCAGGTAGTGCAGCCGAGGCGAGTAGATCGACACCGAGCTGTGCGAGGAGTAGGCGTGCAGGTTCGGGAACAGCATGGCCGCACCGCAGGTGACCCGTCCGTCGGGGTGGATCCTGCTGGCCAGCCTGGGCGTCAGCCGGTCCACCCGGTCCGGGCAGAACGGGCAGGTCGGCTGGGTCTGCCGGGCGAAGGACTCAAGATCGAAATCGCTGACGGGCATCAGGCCGCGGTCGGGCAGGATGCGTGAGCTGTGCCCGGTCAGCGGATCAAGGCGCACTTCGATCGGGGTGCGGACCGGCTCGCCCGTTCCGGGATCGATCATCTCCGCGGTCAGCCGCTCGCGTCGCAGTTCCAAGCTTCTCGCCTCGCTGTCACAGGGCCACTGGCGCCGGCCCCGGAGCCCGGGCCGCTGATGCTCATCCTCGCAGGGAGATCATGACCGTCGGCCGGGCATGTTTCAATGGCCATGAGGCCCCGAGGCAGGAACCGCTGATGCCACCGACCCACGAAGTGTTCAACCAGCCCCCGGCACTGGCCGGGTATGACGTGGCCCGCGACCCGACGATGCTGGACGCACTGCGCCGCGAGGGCGCAGGCTGGGCCGAGGACGGGGTCCGCGAGCTCGGCCGCCTGGCCGGCTCGGCCCTGGCGCAGGAACAGGGCAGGCAGGCGAACGAGAACCCGCCGGTACTGCGGACCCACGATCGCTTCGGCCACCGCATCGACGAGGTGGAATTCCACCCGGCCTGGCACGAGCTGATGACCGTAGCGGTCCGGCACGGCCTGCAGGCGGCGCCGTGGCGGGACCAGCGTCCTGGCGCGCACGTGGCCCGGGCCGCGGGCTTCTACGTCTGGGGCGCGGCCGAAGCCGGGCACTGCTGCCCGGTCTCCATGACCTACGCCGTGGTGCCCGCGCTACGGCACGCGCCGGACCTGGCCGAGCGCTTCGAGCCGTTGCTGGCCGCCCGGGAGTACGACTTCGGCTTGCGCCCGCCGGAGGTCAAGCTAGGGCTGCTGGCAGGCATGTCGATGACCGAGAAGCAGGGCGGTTCGGATGTCCGGGCCAACACCACCCGCGCGGTCCCCGTGCAGGGGGATGGCGCGGCGGGCGGCGGGAGCTACCTGCTGACCGGTCACAAGTGGTTCACGTCGGCCCCGATGGGCGACCTGTTCATGGTGCTCGCGCAGGCTCCCGGCGGCCTGTCCTGCTTCCTGCTGCCCCGGGTGCTGCCGGACGGCAGCCGCAACGGCATGCGGCTGCAGCGGCTGAAGGACAAGCTGGGCAACCGGTCGAACGCGTCGGCGGAGGTCGAGTACGAGCAGGCCACCGCCTGGCTGGTCGGCGAGGAAGGCCGCGGCGTCCGCACCATCATCGAGATGGTGAACATGACCAGGCTGGACTGCGTGCTCGGCGCGGCGACGGGGATGCGGTCCGGCGTCACCCTCGCGGCGCATCACGCCGCACACCGGACCGCGTTCGGCCGCAGGCTCGCCGACCAGCCGCTAATGGCCAGCGTGCTGGCCGACCTGGTGGTCGAGTCGGAGGCGGCCACGATGGCCGCGTTCCGGCTGGCCGGGGCGACCGACCGGGCGGCGCGCGGAGACGAGCAGGAGGCGGCCTTCCGCCGCCTGGCCCTGGCGGCGACCAAGTACTGGGTGTGCAAGCGCGGCCCGGGGCACGCCGCCGAGGCCCTGGAGTGCCTGGGCGGCAACGGCTACGTGGAGGAATCCGGGATGCCGCGGCTGTACCGCGAAGCGCCGCTGGCCTCCATCTGGGAGGGCTCGGGTAACGTCGCCGCGCTGGACGCGCTCCGCGCCCTGACCAGGCAGCCGGAGACGGCCGAGGCGCTCTTCGCCGAGCTCGACCAGGCCGCGGGCGCGGACCGGCGACTGGATCAGGCGATCGTCAGGCTGCGCAAGGAACTCAGTGAGCCCTCGGAGGCGCAAGCCCGTCGTCTCGCCGAAGCCATGACGCTCACCTTGCAGGGGGCCCTGCTGGTCCGCTTCGGGCACCCGGCGGTGGCCGAAGCGTTCGCCGCGTCCCGGCTGGCCGACGACTCCGGCGGACCGGGCGGATGGGGCCGTGCCTACGGCACGCTTCCTTCTGGTCCTGACTTCGCCGCCATCATCGATCGCGCCACTCCCCGGCCCTGATGCCCGCGTGGCGGGGGCGGATAACGTGAAGCAGAGCAAACATCGGACCGACTAATAAGCGTGCACCGACACCTGTTCGGTATGGCCAGCGACTACGATGCGCGGGGTTGAGGTTGGAGTGAGGGAGCCTTGTGACAGCCGGGAAGCAGCCTGAGGCTGGACCAGGCCCGCGCGCGTCCGCGGACCCCGGCGAGTCGCTGACGGCTGCCAAGACACCGGGGAGGAGGGCGGCGGCGGGCTTTGCCGAGCCGGTCGCCGAGCCGGCCGCCGAGCCAGCCGCCGACCCGGCCGGGGAGCCGTCCACGACCACGGCCGCGGAGCGCCGAGGGGGTCGCCTCCGGGCGGCGGCGCCGTGGCTGGTGATGTGCTGTTACCTCATCGGCGCGGTGGCGGTGACCGCCCGGTTGTGGGCGGATCCGGCTGGCCGGGCGCAGGCCGGAAACCCGGGCGATATTGACCTGTTCGCGTGGTTCATGCGGTACGCGGCGACGGCCGTGGCGCACGGCCGCCTGCCTGCGCTGGTGACCACGGCGATGAACGCGCCGCAGGGCATCAACGTGATGTGGAACACCTCGTTCTTGCTGCCCGGGGTGCTGCTGGCGCCGCTGACGCTGCTGGCCGGCCCGCAGGTCAGCTTGACCGTGGCGCTGACGCTGGGCTTTGCCGGCTCGGCGGCCAGCTTGTTCTGGGTGCTGCGCCGGTGGGGGGCCAGTGTCGGCGCGGCCGCGCTCGGCGGGGCGGTCTACGGGTTCTCCCCGGCCCTGGTGAACTCAGGCTTCGGGCATTATCACCTGCAGTTCGCGGTGTTGCCGCCGCTGATCATCGACGCCGTCCTGCGGCTGGTCACCGGCCGCGGGCAGGGCGTGCGGACGGGGCTGTGGCTGGGGTTGTTGTTGGCGGCGCAGCTGTTCATCGGGGAAGAGCTGCTGGTGTACACGGTGCTGGCCTGCGTGGTCTTGGCGGCGGCGGTGGCGCTGAGCCGTCCATCAGCGGTGCTGCAGCGGGCGCGCGGGGCGCTGGCTGGCCTGGGCGCCGCGGCCGCGGTGTTCCTGATCGCCGACGGCTACGCGCTGTGGGTCCAGGTCAAGGGCCCGCAGGCCGAACACAGCAAGCTCCAGGCCGCGCTGAACAGCAAGCTCAGCTGGTTTGTCACGCCGTCGGCTTCAATGCTGTTCCACACCCGCGCCAGCGCGGCGACCGCGGCGGCCCTGGTTCTGCCGTCCGAATACCTGATCTACCTGGGGTGGCCGCTGATCGGTGTGCTGGTGGTTGCCGCGGTGGTGTTCTGGCGGGATCTGCGGGTGCGGGCGGCGGCGGTGACCTGGGTGGTGCTGGAACTGTTCGTGCTGGGCGGGGCCAACTTGCGGGCCGGCCCGTTCACCTGGCCGGGGCGGCTGTTGCCGTGGCACTGGCTCGAGGGTCTTCCCGGCCTGGCCCAGGTGCTGCCGTGGCGTTTTGCCATCCTGGCCGACGGCGCGGCGGCCGCGGTCTTGGTGTTCTCGCTGGACCGGGCGTGGGCGGCGGTGCCGCGGGGTGAGGGCGGCCGGGCCTGGCCTCGGGTGGCCCTGGCCGCGGTGGCGGTGCTCGCTGTGTTGCCGCTGGTGCCGCTGCCCTACCCGCCCGCTGCGGTCCCGCCGGTTCCAGCGGGCTGGCAGGAGACCTTCGCCACGCTGCGACTCCCAGCGGACACTGCGGTGCTCGTCCTCCCCTTCCCCGACGCGTTCCACCCCGATGTCCTGCGCTGGCAGGCCGATACCGGCCAGCCCGGCTCACTGATCGGCGGCTACTTCATCGGGCCCAACGCCACCGGCCAAGCCTCGTTCTACTTCCAGACCCACAACGAGCAGACCGATGTCGCCTGGTACCTGAGCGAACTCTGGCAGGGACAGCATCCAGCAAGCCGGTCCCAGTCACGACTCCGCGCCGTCATGCGGTCCTGGCGGGTCGGTGCGGTCGTCGTCGAGGACACCGGCCAGCAGCCGCAGCTTGTGCGCGTCCTGACCGGCCTGCTGGGCACCCCGGCCCATCACACCGGCGTCATGCTCAGCTGGCTGCTGCCCCCGGCTCCCGGGCCGGGGGGACAACCGTGACCGACGTCCTGCACCGGCCTGCCCCGCCGCCCGACCTGACTGCGACATACGGCGCGCTGCCCGAGCACGTGATCGATCTGAGGCTCCCGGCCCGTCTCCCGGCGCCGCTCATCGTGCTCGTCCACGGCGGGTTCTGGACGCCGGCCTTCGACCGCAGCCACCTGGGCCCGATGGCCCACGCCCTGGCGGGGGCCGGGTACGTGGTGGCGGTTCCCGAGTACCGACGGGCCGGAATGGCCGCCGAGGGCTGGACCGGAACGTTCAATGACATCGCCGCGGCCCTGGACCAGGTGGCCTCGATCGCGGGAGCCCACGGTGCCGACGTCAGCGCGGTCACGTGGGCGGGGCACTCGGCAGGCGGTCACCTGGCGTTGTGGGCAGCCGCCCGGCCGGGCCTGCCGGCTGGATCGCCGTGGCGAGGACCTTGCGAGGCCACGCACGTCGTTTCGCTGGCGGGATGCAATTCATTGCGCCTGAGCGCGGAGTGGAAGCTAGGGGCCGGGGCGGCCGTCAACTTGATGGGCGGCGGGCCCGATGAGGTCCCCGAGCGCTATGCCGTCGCCGACCCCGCCGCGCTGCCCCCTCCGCCCGTTCCGGTCACCCTGGTCCACGGAACCGAGGATGACCGCGTGCCGCTCGCCATGAGCCAGGCATTCAAGGCGGGCCGCCTCATCGAAATCCCGGGGGCGGGCCACTTTGACCTCATCGACCCGCAAAGCCTCGCCTGGCCCCGAGTCCTATCCGCTCTGGGGGGCACCGCTTTGGAAGACAGCCGGTAATAGCACGAACCCGTCCGGATACGGTTCAGTTGCCGGTAATGGAGATACGTGCCCTCCGATGATCCGAGATCACGGAAGGGCACGGCATCCCCGAAAGGTCATGGGCCAGGCCGGCACGCGGGCCGACGATCCGCGCACGGGCCTGGTGTCCCGATTAGCAGTTACCAGCGATCGTAAGCGTCCTAGTTCCCGGTCGCGGCCTTGAACCTGACCACCAATTCAGCAGGCACGCGACCGCGGTCCTTGACCTCGATCCCCTGCGCCTTAGCCCACTCGCGAACCTCAGTGGTGTTGACCCCGCTGGCCGAGGCCCTCCGCCCGCTCCGGGCCGGCCGCCGGGCGCTGCTGCTCCGCCGCGCACCCTCAATGTACTTGGCCAACGTCCTCCGCAGCGCTGCAGCGTGCTTTGCGTTCAGGTCGATCTCGTAGTCGGCACCATCCAGCGCAAAGCGGACAGTGCCCTGGGCCTCAGTCCCATCGATGTCATCGATGAACAAGGTTTGTATCTTCTGGGCCACGTGCTCTCCGTTTCTCTCGTTGAATAGTGCACTAGAATAGACGATAGACGCCCGTTAAGCTCGCGTCGGCTGCATCTTTTTAATGCCCCCATCGCTGGACGCTGACCGTCCACATCCCGGGGTGGTGCGGGCGATGAACGACGTAACCATCAGTATGCAGTCGCATACCATAAGCCGCAGGCGGCGCCAGTTCCGTGTCATTCACGTGTTACCGCGTGATGGGACGCGAATCCTCGATACCCGCAGCCATACCGATATTCCGGCTGAGCCGCTCTTAGTGAGTTTTCGCAGCGACATCGGTGGCCGCCCCGCGGTAAGGGCAGGGCCTAGGGCCGCTTACCAGCGCCGGGCGACCAGGTCCGCTACTTGTGCCACGGTTCGGCCGTCGGTGTCGATGCGCAGGTCGCCGAGGCCTGAGCGTTCCAGCGCTTCGGCTTCGGCAGCGGCCTCCGCAGCGACGAGCCGCAGGTGAGCCTCCGGCTGACCGATCAGCGGGTCGCCGGGCTGCGGCCAGCTGAGGCCCTGCCCGCGACGCGAGATACGGCATGCTAGTTCGGCGGGGCCCGCGTGTAGTCGGCACACGGTGACGCGAGCCGCGGGCAGCGCGCCGACGTACACGGCAGCGGCACGCTCGTCCGGCACCGGGCCGCTCAGGACGAGGCGCCGCGCCCCGGCCGCGTGATACGCCCGCCACAGGTCCGCGAGGTTGCGCGCCTTGAGCCGGTGCCCGCCGGGGTCATCGGCGGGCACCGGGCTGATGAAGCCGATCTGGCCGAGGTCGATGTAAGCCGCCGCGGCTCCGGCCCGCAGGTGCCGGAGGTAGACCCGGAAGCCAGCCGCGGACTTGCCAACGCCGGTCGCGCCGCAGATGAGCAGGACATCGCCGTCGGCGCCGACCGCGGGCGCGGGCGCGGCTTCGTCCGCCGATGCGGGCGCGATGTGGTCCGCCCCAGCACCGGCGACACGCTCAGGCGGCCATCCGCCGCAGCGTTCCCGCACCAGCCGGGCCGCCTCGGCAACGGCCAGGCCGTCCGTGCCGACGCACGCATCCGCGAAGGAAGAGCGGTCCAGCTCTTCGGCCTGGCGCAGCGCGCCGGCCACCAGATCCGGTCCTTGACGGCGCGAGGTCAGGCGCCGCCGCAGTTCGTCTGGCGACGCCCGGAGACGGCAGATGGTCAGGGAGGCACCGGGGGCCGTTTTGGATGAAATGCCAGGAGAAGGACCCAAGTCCCCAGACACTACAACGGCGCCACAGCCAGCCGCGCGGAAGTTTCCGGTCACCGCGGACAGGTTGCGCTCCTTCAGCCGGTAACGCTGCGGGTCGTCCGGCGGCGCGGGCAGGCACATGCCCAGCTGGTCGATGTCGGCGAAGCCCGCCCGTGCGCCGGACCGCGCGAGTCCTGCGTACAGCGCCCAGCCGACTGCCGACTTGCCCGCGCCGGGCGGACCGCACAGCCATACGACCGAAAGCCGCCCGTCGCTCACACACGCATTATGGCCAGCCGCGCTGTTGTGGCCAGCAAGGTTTTCAGGTCGTCCTCGGGGCCAGGGTGCACCGCGGTTGCGATGTCCGGCCCGGAGGGCAGCCAGGGCCCGTCCGGCACCAGCGGCCGGGCGCCCCATGGCCAGCGGTCCCAGGGTTCACCCGGTGCCTGCTGGATCCGGCGGTCCCCAGCCGACAGCCCCGGCCGTCCCAGCCGCGGAACTCCGCTCCCCGTGCCGGCTTCCTCGTCACATGCAGACCCTTCAGCGTGCCGATCGCGTCTTGCGCCCGCGCCCGGCTGGCCACCACGCCGCCCGGCCCACCACGAACCTGCCTGCCATCGGCTACCTAAAGCGGCGTTTGCTGTTACCCCGGTGCACGGCTGCCGGCCGCACCGGGTTCGGCGGTATTCTTACTTTTCCCGAACGGCCCGTGGTGATCGCGCCTGCGAAACCGGCTCCGCGCACGACGTCCAGGGCCACTAAGGTGATCGGCATGGCGGCTGGACAGGGTCACGCGGACCGGCGGGTGGCCTGGGTGACCGGGGCCAGCCGCGGCGTCGGCCGGGGGGTGGCGGTCGCCCTCGGCCGCGCGGGCTGGGTGGTCTACGTGACCGCCCGCTCCTCCCCCGCCGCCCGGACCGGGCACCTGCCGGGAACCACCGCCGAGACCGCGGATGCGATCACCGCCGCCGGCGGGCACGGCATAGCCATGCTGTGCGATCACCGCGACGACGATGCCGTGGCGGCCGTGGCCGCGCGCATCACCGAAGACCACGGCCGCCTGGATTTGCTGGTTAACAACGCATGGGCCGGCTACGAGCGGCTCAACGCCGGGGCCTGGGAGGAGTGGAACGCGCCGCTTTGGCAGCAACCGCTGGAACTGTTCGACGCCATGTTCACCGGCGGGGTCCGTACTCATTACGTCGCGCTGGCCGTGTGCGTGCCGCTGCTCATCGCCACCCCTGGCAGCCTGGTCGTCACCATCTCGGTGGCGGTGCCCGAGACCAAGCAGCATGCGTTCGGCGCTGCCTACGCAATGGCCAAGGTGGCCGATGACCGGCTGGCCCTGGCCGCCGCGGTTCAGCTGGGCGAGCATGGGGTGGCGTCCGTGGCCCTGCACCCGGACTGGGTGCGCACCGAGGGCGTGCTCCAGTTCGCCAGGCAGCTGGACCTGACCGGCTCGCAGTCCCCGGAGGGCGTCGGGCGCGTGATCGCGGCGCTGACCGGTGACCCGGAACTGCTCAGCCTGACCGGCCAGAGGCTCGAGGTCGAGGCGCTGGCCGCGCGTTACGGCATCGACGTGTCCAGCTGACCCTGCGGCCGATCCTGACCGGCGACGCCGGGACCCGGACCGTGGTACCTGCGTGATGCAGGAACCACGGTCCGTTAGGCCAAATATCCAGGCGCGGCCGTCCAGTTACTTATGGTGCAACCGTGTTACTTATGGTGCAACCGTGCCGCCGGTTGCTTGCGGGCTGTCACGACGCTAGCGTGCCTGGCATGGCAGCAGACGGCCGGCGGCACATCATCGCCATCGGTGGCGGCATGCTCTGGCCGGAGGGCCAGGTACCCACCCACCTGGAAAACGCGCTGCGGCTGACCGGGCAGCGCGAACCCCGGCTGTGCGCGCTCAACACGGCGGCCGGCGACGATCCGCGGTGGACGATGCTCATGTACGACCGCTTGGCCGGGCGCCCGGCCCGGGTCAGCCACCTGGCGCTGTTCCCGATGCCGAACGTCCGCGATCCCGAGGACCTGCTGCTGTCCCAGCACGTGATCTTCATCGGCGGCGGCAGCGTGGCGAACATGCTGGCCGTGTGGCGCGTGCACGGGCTCGACGTGATCCTGCGCAAGGCCTGGCAGGCGGGCATCGTGCTGACCGGCTCAAGCGCCGGGGGCATCTGCTGGTTCGAGGGGGGGACCACGGATTCGTTCGGGCGTGAGCTGCGGGCCTTCACCGACGGACTGGGGTTGCTGCCCGGCAGCTACTGCCCGCACTACGACTCCGAGCCCGGCCGCCGGCCGCTGTACCACCGGCTGGTCGCGGACGGCACGCTGCCCGGCGGGATCGCCTGCGACGACGGGGCGGCGGCGCACTTCACCGACGACGCGCTGGCCGAGCTGATCGCGGACCGTCCGACCGCCGGCGCGTACCGCGTGGCCGTGTCGGCGGACTCAGAGGTCACTGAGACACCGCTGGACACCCGCTTCCTCGGCGACCTCGCCTGAGGCTGGGCGAACGCACGGCCTGAGCGTCCGTGTGAAGCCTCGCTGGTCCCGCTTATCGCATCCGCACCCATTAGCTCACCCGTTCGATCCAACCGCAATTTATCGGGGAGGATTCGGGCTTGCGGGAGTATTTGGGGGATTGGAGTGCACCAAACCCTCCCCGTAACCCGGATCCTCCCATGTCTTTCGGGATGGGGCGCGCTGCGGCACGCATCGGCGCCCACCGCGCTCTGGGTCGACCGCGTGCCGGCGAGGCCGGTTACGCGGCCGGGCGACGCGGTTAGGAGCCTGGGATCAGCGCTTGCCGGAGGTTGCTCGGTGCAGCGACCAGGCCAGCGCGCCGAAGGCGCACAGCGGGAGCAGCCACCAGGCGTTCACCCCGGCCACGTGGGTGAGCAGCGCGGTGACGCCCAGCGCGGCCGCCACGATGACGGCGACGTGCCAGTCGTCGCCGATCACGAAGTCGTACCAGAACGCTCCGAACGACTTCAGGACCCGCATCATCGTCCCGTCACCTCTTCCGACTCCGTCGCCGGCACGGCGGCCGGGCCCGGCACCTCGCCCGCCTCGCGGCCGCGCCGCAGCCAGGCGGCGAAGCCGAGTGAGGTCACGGCCACCACCGGGACCAGCACGAGCAGGGCCGCGTCGTTGCCGGGCCAGGTGACCCCGGCTCCTTCGGCTCCCCAGAACGTCCCGAACGAGGTCAGCATGATGCCCACCGCGAACTTCAGCGCGTTCTCCGGCACCCGGGACAGCGGCGCCCGGACGATGAACCCGGTCACGGCCACCACCACCACGGCCATCGCGGCACCGATCACGGCGGCGCCCAGGTTGTGCTGGTTGGTCCCGAACGTGATCACGATGAACACGACCTCGAGGCCCTCGAGCAGGACGCCCTTGAACGACAGCGTGAACGCGTACCAGTCACCGACCCACCGCCGCCTGGAGACCGGTGCGGCTTTGGCCGCCGCCACCTCGCGCAGGTAGGCGCTGGCCTCATCGTGCAGCGCCTTATATCCGGAGGCCCGCAGGATCGCCTTGCGCAGCCACTGCAGCCCGAAGATGGCCAGCAAGGCGCCGACGACCAGCCTCAGCGCGGTCAGCGGCAGCAGCGTGATGGTCGGCCCGAGCACGGCCACGATCGCGGCCAGCACGACCAGCGCCGCGGCCATGCCCTGGAAGGTGGACCGCCACTCCCGGGTCAGGCCGGCCGCTAGCACGATCGTGAGCGCCTCCACGGCCTCCACCGCGCACGCGACGAAGACCGTGAGGATGAGGGGCAGGGCAGTCACCGAGCCTCCTTCAGCACGCTAGCTCCACTAGGTCGGGGACAATGTTCGGGTGACCGAGAAATCCCAGAGCACGGGCTGGCTGGTCCTTATCTACCGCATTCCGCCTGAGCCAACCAGGCTGCGGTCCACGGCCTGGCGGCGCATCAAGAGCCTCGGCGCCATCTACCTGCAGAACTCGGCCGCCGCGCTGCCGGCCAGCGCGGCCACCGAGCGCGCGCTGCGCAGGCTCAGGAGAGAGATCATCGACATGAACGGCACGGCGATCCTGCTGTCGTGCGACGTGCTGGCCGGCGAGTCCGACGTGCGCAGCGCCTTCCAGGCGGCCAGGAATGATGAGTACGAGGAGATCGTCGACCGCTGCGAGGACTTCCTGCGCCAGGTGAAGAAGGAGTACTCGGACAACCACTTCACCTACGCCGAGCTTGAGGAGAACGAAGTCGACCTGGTCAAGCTGCGCAGCTGGTTCGCCAAGGTGCGGGACCGGGACGTCTTCGACGCGGACGGGCGGCAGGCGGCGGAGAAGGCGCTCGAGGCGTGCGAGCAGTCGCTGGAGGCCTATGCCGCCCGGGTCTACGCCGAGGAAGCGGAGAGCCGCTGACCACCGGCCCGGTACCGCCAACACAGCCGACTCCTCCGTCTGGGTGTAACCACTGTTAGCTTATAGCACTAACTCTGGTTAGTACCTTGTCGAGCCCTGTTCTTGGCCGAGAGTAGGGGAACGCGCCAGGCTGGGACGGCAGCGCATGCCCTACGATCAGCAAGATGACGGTCACACTGCTTACCAGCCAGTCAACGCCGACGGCGACCGAAGCGGACGCCCTTGTCATCGGAGTGTTCCAGGGCACGGACGGCCCGGTCCCCGCCTGGGGCACAGACGAAATCAACCTCACCGCCGCGCTGACCGCGCTCGGCGCGGCGGGCAAGCTCGAAGAGATCACCAAGGTCCTCACGGATGGGCGGCTGGCGACCCCGGTCATCGTCGCCGTGGGCCTGGGCCCTGATCCCCGTACCCCTGCTGAGCCGGGCGCATCCGACCATCTGGCGGCGCGCCAGGCCTACCTGGAAAGGCTGCGGCGCGCGGCCGGCGCGGCCAGCCGCGAGCTGGCGTCCGGCCGGGCCGCTCGCGTGGCCATCGCTCTTCCGGCGGATGAGCCGGATGAGGCCGAGGCGGTGGCGCTCGGCACGTTGCTCGGCGGCTACTCCTTCCGCAGGTACCGGACCACCGGGACGGCCCCAGGTGAGGTCGAGCAGGTCGTGCACACCCCGCATGCTGGCGTCGCCGACCGGGCCAAGATCCTGGCTGAGGCAATGACGCTGGTCCGTGACCTGGTGAACACCGCTCCCGCCGACATGGTGCCCGCGGACCTGGCCGCGGCCGCGGAACGGGCCGCCGACGCGCACGGCCTGGGCGTGCAGGTCCTCGACGAGAACGAACTGGCCAAGGACGGGTATGGCGGCATCCTGGCCGTGGGCATGGGCTCGGCCCACCCGCCGCGGCTGGTCCGGCTCGATTACACTCACCCGGATGCCGTCGCCACCGTGGTCTTCGCGGGCAAGGGGATCACGTTCGACTCGGGCGGGCTGTCGCTCAAGCCGTCGAAGGCCATGGAAACGATGAAGGCCGACATGAGCGGCGCCGCGGCCGTGCTTGGTGCGCTCCAGGCCATCGCCGCGCTCGGCCCGGCCGTCAACGTGGTCGGCTACATGCCGCTGGCCGAGAACATGCCGGGCGGCGGCGCGCAGCGGCCGTCGGATGTCATCACCATCTACGGCGGCAAGACCGTGGAGGTGCTGAACACCGACGCCGAGGGGCGCCTGGTGCTCGCCGACGCGCTGGCCCGGTCCGGAGCCGACTCACCCCGCCTGCTCATCGACGTCGCCACCCTGACCGGAGCTCAGACGGTCGCCCTCGGCAACCGCACGGCCGGCGTGATGGCCAGCGACGATTCCCTGGCCGCGCAGATCGCCGACTCCGCGCGGCGGGCCGGTGAGGCGATGTGGCCGATGCCGCTGCCCGAGGATCTTCGCAAGGGGCTCGACTCCAGCGTCGCAGACATCGCCAACGTGTCCGGGGACCGTACCGGCGGCATGCTGGTCGCCGGGCTGTTCCTGCGCGAGTTCGTTCCCGCCGGAGTCCGCTGGGCTCACCTGGATATCGCCGGCCCGGCCTTCAATGACGGCGCCGCATACGGGTACATCTCCAAGGGCGGCACCGGGGCCGCAGTCAGGACCCTGGTGCAGATCGCGCAGGATGTGGCGGATGGCAGGCTTGACGCACACGGTTCAGGCGGCTCGGACGGCAAGTGACATGATGAAATCCGGGCATGGCCCTGGAAAAGCCGATTAAGGAGGCTCGAGGGGTGGCAGAGGGCAGCGGCCGCTACGACATCGTCGTCCTTGGTGGCGGCAGCGGCGGGTACGCCTGCGCGCTGCGCGCGGCCGAACTCGGCAAACGCGTGGCGCTGATCGAAAAGGACAAGGTAGGCGGGACCTGCCTGCATCGCGGCTGCATCCCGACCAAGGCCCTGCTGCACGCGGCGGAGATCGCGGACCAGGCCAGGGAGACCGCGAAGTTCGGCATCAAGACCACGTTCGAGGGCGTCGAGATGCCCGGCGTGCTTTCCTATCAGGAGTCCGTGGTCGACCGGCTCTGGAAGGGGCTGCAGTCCACCATCGCCAGCCGGAAGATCGACACCGTGATCGGCGACGGGCGGCTCAGCTCGCCGACCTCGGTGCAGGTGAACGACACCGTCTACGAGGCGGACCATGTGGTGCTGGCCACCGGATCGGTGCCGCGCAGCCTGCCCGGGCTGGACATCGACGGCACCCGCGTGATCACCTCGGACGACGCGCTTCGCCTGGACCGGGTGCCGGGCTCGGTGATCGTCCTGGGCGGCGGCGTCATCGGGGTCGAGTTCGCGAGCGTCTGGCGCTCGTTCGGCACGGACGTGACGATCGTGGAGATGCTGCCGCAGCTGCTGCCGCTCGAAGACGAGTCCAGCGCGAAGACCCTCCAGCGGATGTTCCGGCGCCGCGGCATCTCGTTCGAGCTCAACGCCATGTTCGAGTCGGTCAAACACAGCGATACTGGCGTCACCGTGACGCTGGAAGGCGGGAAGACCCTCGACGCCGAGCTGCTGCTCGTCGCGGTGGGCCGCGGGCCGGTCTCGGCTGACCTCGGCTACGAGGAGAACGGCGTCACGCTCAACCGCGGCTTCGTCATGGTGGACGAGCTATGCCGCACCAACGTGCCGACGATCTCCGCCGTCGGCGATCTCGTCGCCCTGCCGGAGCAGGGGCACCCCCAGCTGGCGCACGTCGGCTTCGCCGAGGGCATCCTGGTCGCCGAGCGGGTGAGCGGCCTGGAGGTCCACCCCATCGACTACTACGGCGTGCCCCGGATCACCTACAGCGATCCCGAGGTGGCCTCGGTGGGCCTGACCTCGGCTCAGGTTGCCGAACGCGGGCTGGAAGTCACCGAGGTGAACTACCCGCTGGGCGCCAACGGCAAGAGCGTCATCCTGCAGACCCAGGGCGCGGCGAAGATCATCGCCGAAGCCGGCGGCTCCGGGAAGGCCGGGCGCGTACTCGGCGTCCACCTGGTGGGCAGCCGGGTCGGCGAGCTCATCGCGGAGGGCCAGCTGATCTACAACTGGGACGCCGAGCCATCGGATGTGGCCCAGCTGATCCACCCGCATCCGACCCAGTCCGAGATCATCGGCGAAGCGCACCTGGCGCTGGCCGGCAAGCCCCTGCACTTCCACGCCTGAATGTCTCCCGAGCCCACCCTGCTTCTTCTCTTTCCTCCCCCAAGCCCACCCGAGGAGTCACGGAAATGTCGGTCCCGGTATCCATGCCGCAGCTTGGCGAGAGTGTCACCGAGGGCACGGTCACGCGCTGGCTGAAGAAGGAGGGCGAGCGCGTCGAGGCGGATGAGCCGCTCCTGGAGGTGTCGACGGACAAGGTCGACACCGAGATTCCCTCGCCCGCCTCGGGGATCCTGCGCGGCATCGCGGTCGACGAGGACGAAACGGTCGCGGTGGGCGCCCAGCTAGCGGTCATCGAGGAATCCGACTCCGCGCCCGCTCCGGCCAGCCAGGATGGGCAGGATGGGCAGGGCGCCGCCGCGGCAGCGCCGGAGCAGGCCGCACAGGAGCAGACCGCGCCGGAGCAGCATGCGGCCGAACCGGCTCCGGCCGACGCGGATGCCTCCGCAGCCGCCGATGCCAACGCCTCTGCGGGCGCTGATGCCGCCGATGCCAACGCCTCTGCGGGCGCTGATGCCGCCGATGCCAACGCCTCTGCGGGCGCTGATGCCGCCGATGCCGCCGAGCCGGAACCGGAACCGGCAGCTGCCGCCGGCGTCGGCAGCTGGAGCTCGCAGGCCGGATACGCCCCGCCGCCGCCGGCCGCGCAGACGCCGGGCTACGCCCCGCCGCCTGCCTACGGCCAGCCGCCGGACTACAGCCAGCCCGCCGCACCGCAGCCCCCCTACGCGTCCCCGGCCGCACAGGTACCCGCCCGCGAAGAGTCGGCTCCCCCGGAGCCGGAGCCTGCCGCGGCCGAGGAGTACCCGCCGCCGACGCCGCTGCCGGGCACGGGTGAGGCGCCCTATGTCACGCCCCTGGTCCGCAAGCTCGCCGCCGAGCACGCGGTCGACCTGGAATCGGTCACCGGCACCGGGGTCGGCGGGCGGATCCGGAAGCAGGACGTGATCGAGGCGGCTCGCGCCCAGCGCGGGTCACAGGCCCCCGCGGCTCCGGCTCCGGCAGGGCCGCAGCAGGTCCCCGCCGCCCAGGCTCCGGCTCCGGCTCCGGCAGGGCCGCAGCAGGTCCCCGCCGCCCAGGCTCCGGCTCCGGCTCCGGCAGGGCCGCAGCAGGTCCCCGCCGCCCAGGCTCCGGCTCCGGCAGGGCCGCAGCAGGTCCCCGCGGCCGCCGTGCCCCAGCAGGTGCCCAGGGTGCCGCCCGTGCCGGGCGGCCCGCCGAGCCCGGCCGCTCCGGCAGGGCGTGCCGCCGTGGCACCATCTTCGCTGCGGGGCACCACGCAGCGGATGTCCCGGCCGCGCCAGGTCATAGCGCAGCGGATGGTCGAGTCGCTGCGAGTCTCGGCCCAGCTCACCACGGTGGTTGAGGCCGACGTGACAGCTATCGCCAGGCTGCGGGACCGGGCCAAGCGCGACTTCGAGGCCCGGGAAGGCGTCAAGCTGAGCTTCCTGCCCTTCTTCGCGCTCGCCGTCGTCGAGGCCCTCAAGGTGCACCCGAAGCTCAACGCGGTCATCGACGGGGCCCAGGTCACCTACCACGACGCGGAACACCTCGGGGTGGCGGTCGACACCGAGCGCGGCCTGATGGTGCCCGTCATCCACAACGCCGGCGACCTGAACCTCGGCGGGATCGCGCGCAAGATCGGCGACCTCGCCCAGCGCACCCGGTCCGGGCAGGTTGGCCCGGACGAACTAGCCGGAGGCACGTTCACGCTGACCAACACGGGCAGCCGCGGCGCCTTGTTCGATACGCCCATCATCAACCAGCCGCAGGTGGCGATCCTCGGCACGGGCACCGTGGTCAAGCGCCCGGTGGTGGTGGAAGATCCCGCCCTCGGCGAGGTGATCACGGTGCGCTCGATGGCCTATCTCGCGCTCACCTACGATCACCGCCTGGTCGACGGCGCCGACGCGGCCCGGTTCCTGATCACGGTCAAGAACAGGCTCGAGGAAGGCGCCTTTGAAAGCGAACTCGGACTGTAACCTTCCTCGATGAAGGTCGCCGTCACCGGCTCGTCCGGGCTGATAGGTACGGCGCTGACGGCTAGCCTGCGCTCCGAAGGTCACCAGGTCGTCAGGCTCGTCCGGCGGACGCCCCGGTCGGCTGACGAGGTGCGCTGGGGCCCGCACGCGGCCGATGCCGGGCTACTGCCGCCGGGCCCGGTGGCCCCGGACGCGCTTGAGGGACTGGATGCCTGCGTGCACCTGGCCGGCGCCGGGGTCGGGGACCACCGCTGGACCACGACCTACAAGACGGAGATCAGGGCCAGCCGGGTGGCGGTACCCGCGCCCTGGCCGGCGCGCTGGCCAGGCTCGGCCCAGCCGCCCGCGACGCTGGTGGCAGCCTCGGCCATCGGCTGGTACGGGGACACCGGCGGGCGCGCGGTGGACGAGTCGGCACCGGCCGGGACGGCCTTCCTGGCCCGGCTGGTGCGCGACTGGGAGGCCGCGGCGGGACCGGCCGCCGAGGCCGGTATCCGGGTCGTGCATACCCTCAGCGGCCTGGTCCTGACCCCGGCCGGCGGTTTCCTCAGCCGGCTGCTTCCGCTGGCCCGGCTGGGCCTGTGTCCCAGGTTCGCTTCGGGCGCCCAGGTCATAGCTGGATCTCGCTGACCGACGAGATCGGCGCGATCCGGTTCCTGCTGGACCGCAAGGACATCGGCGGCCCGGTCAACCTGACCGCCCCGGAGCCGGTCACCAATTCCGCATTCACCGCCGCGCTCAACGCCGCCGTCGGCCGCCGGGACCTGCCCTGGCTCCGCGTGCCTGGTCCGGTGCTGCAGCTCGGCCTGGGCGAGGCCTCCGTGGAACTGCTGACCAGCACCCGGGTCACGCCGAAGCGGCTGGCCGAGGCGGGCTACCGGTTCCGCCATCCCGCGCTGCCCGAAGCCCTGTCCGAGGAACTCGCCAGCATCAAGGACCGTTGACCGAGGCCATCACCGTCGAGCGTCCCGGGCACGCGCTGCTCATCGGGCGGTCCACCGCCCCGGCCCCGCGAGGTCATGGAGTCAGCAGGTAGAAGCGCCAGGTCCCGGTTTCGATCGGCAGCACGTCCACGCCGCGAAAGCCCGCCTCCGCGGCGTAACGGCGCAAGGTGGCGGGGCGCATCACGGCCCCTGTCGCGGCTGTGCCCTCCTCACCCATGACCGCGGGCAGGCACGACACCACGCTCCAGCCGTAGTGGTAGCACTCCAGGCTGGAGGCGGGGGCGGTGAACTCGTCCTCGACCAGCTCATCGGCGATGACCACCCAGCCCGGCTGCCCGAGCATGTCGCGCGCCGCCCGCAGAGCGTCGGCCGGCCTGGACATGTCGTGCAGCCCCTCGAACACCGTCACCAGGTCATACCGGCCGGACATGCCCGGGCCCGAGGCATCGGCGACCGCGAACGTGACCCGGCCGGACACGCCGGCCTGCTCGGCGTTACCGCGAGCGGCGGCGATCACGTCGGCATCCAGATCGAAGCCATCCACGCTGACCAGCGGATAGGCCTGGGCCAGCGCGATACTGGACCAGCCCGCGCCGCACGCCAGGTCGGCCACCCGGGCGGCTGGCTGGCTGCGCAGCCGCCGGTCCACGGCCTCGATAGCGGGCAGCCACTGCGTTCCCAGCAGGTTGAGGAACACGGCGCGGTTGTAGTCGGCCCTGCCCTCGGGTGCCCAGGGCAGCGGAGGCGGCCCGCCGCCCGTGCGGAACGCCTCCACGAGCTGCGGCAGCTGCCGACCTGCGCGCACGATCTCGACCCCGCTGAAGGCCCGGTACCGGACGTCGTCGGGGTCGGCGAGGACCGGGACGTACTCCGGCGGCAACCGGTAGCGGCGGGCCAGCGGGCCGGCGGCCGGGTCGTCAACCTCGAGCAGGCCGCTGGCCGCGTGATGCTCCAGCCATTCCCGGATGTACCGCTCGGCGGTGCCGGTCCGCCGGGCCAGCTCCGAGGAGGTCGCGGGGCCGTCCCGGTCAAGCGCCCGGTACAGGCCCAGCCGGTCGCCCAGGTACACGGTGAAGAGTTCGAGCGCCCCGGTCACGTCACGGAACAGCCGTTCGGCCAGCGCGGCGGCCGGATCGGGCGGGCCGGGCGGCCCGGCCGGGCTGGGCCGACCGCTGCCCGTTTCGCTGTGGCTCACGTTACGGTCCCCTGACGGCCTGGATCTGCGTGGTCTGGGCGACCAGGCGCTGCCCGGAGTCGTACAGGCTGGCCTGGGCGGTGACCGTGCTGCGGCCACGATGCAGCGGTACGGCCACCGCGCGCACCGTGCCGCTGCTGACCGGCCGGAACATCTGGCTGGTCGAGGTGATCGTGGCCGTGGTGGCACCCTCCGGCAGTCCGAGGAACGCCACCAGCGCGCCCGCGGTGTCAGCCAGCGACATCAGGACTCCGCCGTGCATGGGGCCAGCGGAGGTGCACAGGTGCGGTGCCCATTCCAGCCGCGCGATCACCCGGTCCGGGCTGGCCTCGTCCAGGACCAGGCCGAGGTGCCCGGCGAACGGCATGAGCGCGACCAAGGCGCCAAGGTCAGCGGGCATGGAGCAGAGCTTAGCCCGGCAGATCGCCTGCTTTCCTCCTATCGGCCCAGCGTGTCGACTTGATTACTGACGGGATGACCGGATGATGGTGACCACGGAGCGGGCACGGGAGGAATGACAATGCGGCCGATGGGCGGCTTGATCAGGGGCGTCGCGGCTCTGTTGCTCGGATCGACGCTGATGGCGTTCCCGGCCGCGGCGGCCGGCGCCGCGGACAGGGCGGCCGGCGCCGCGGACAGGGCGGCCGGCGCCGCGGACAGGGCGGCCGCGGTCTCCTCAGCTATCTGCCGGTCGTCCTCGCGCCCCGCGCTCGCGGCCAGGCTCACCAGTGGTATCCGAGCCGCGCTGCGCGGTCGCGTCTCCTTCGTCGCGGTGGGGGTCGACGATCCAGGCCAGGGTCTGGACTGCTGGCTGCACAGCTCGGAGCATTTCGACTCCGCCAGCGTGGTGAAGGTGACCATCCTGGGCGCGCTGCTCCGTAAGGCAATGGACCAGCACAGATACCTGACCGGCACGGAGGCTGCCCTGGCCAGGGCGATGATCACCAGATCGGACAATCTGGCCGCGTCCGACCTGTGGGCCGAGCTCGGGCACCGCTACCTTCAGCACTTCCTGGATCTGGCCGGCATGAAGCACACGATCCTGGGTCCGGACGGCGCGTGGGGCCTGACCGAGATCACCGCATATGACGAGGTGCTCCTGCTCAGGCTGCTGCTCCACCCGAACCGGGTACTCGACACCGCCTCGCGCGACTACGCGCTGAACCTGATGGCCCAGGTCATCGGATCCCAGCGCTGGGGGATTCCGGTCGGCGCTCCGACCAGCCTCACCGTGCACGTCAAGAACGGCTGGCTGCCCCTGCCCACGCACGGCTGGCGCATTCACAGCATCGGCTGCTTCACCGGCCGCGGCGGCGGTTACATCATCGTGGTGCTGACGCTGGACAACCCCACCATGGCCTACGGGATCGCCACCGTCGAGGCGGTGGCCAAGGTGATCAACCATGACCTGAACCCCAAGGCGAAGTCGGTGGTTCCGCCATCTCACGCCTCGTCCTCGTGGGGGTCGCCCGACGAGCTCATCCCCGCCAGGCCGAGCGCCCACCGCTGAGCCTGCGCCGGGGCCGTGGGGGCGGCCCCTTCGGGTTCCAGCCGTCCCGGATCGGTCCCTAAGGGGCGGTGGAGCTTGCCGTTGGTGAAGGTGAGGTCGAAGTGGATGGAGATGGGCTCGGGGATGTAGTCGCCGAAGAGGTAGGCGTGGGCGAGGCGGACGGGGACGAGCTGGTAGCCGAGGGCGTGGCCGACGGCGTGCTGGAGGGCGAGTGGGTCGCGGGAGCCGAAGTGCCCTGAGCCGGCCCGACCAGGTTCGGGGTCTGCACCGCGTGGCCGGTGAAAAGCAGGGCCATGGCCGCGATCGCGATGCCGAGCACCGCCACCGCTCCCCCGGTCGCTATCCCCGCCGCGAACGCGCGGCGGTCCCGGCGATACTCGGTGCGCCGCCGCTCCCGCAGCCAGGCCGGCAGCGCGGCCCGGCGCGCGGCCCAGCTGTTGACCGGCGCCGCGGCCATGCCCAGGGTGGGGAACAGCAGCAGGCCCGCCAGCAACGGCCCGCTGAGCTGGTCGTACTTGGTCAGGGCGCCCGCGATGCCGGCGAAGCCGAACAGCGCGAGCACCGATTCGGCCCAGTTGGCCCGTAGCGCCTCCCACCACCTGGTGCGCTCGCTACTTTTCGGGGTGCGCAGGAAGGCGGCCTTGCGGGCGAACAGCGCGAGCACCGACGCGCGTGCCACCACGAGCGAGGTGGACTGCCAGATGAAGAACGCGCCGAGCGCGTCCCGCCAGGAGGCGCCGGTGCCGCGGCGCAGCAGCGCCACCGCGCGGACCAGGCCGAGCAGCACCAGCACCGGCACGGCGGAGACCAGGTAGACGGTCAGCTTGCGGAACAGCTGGCCGCCGCCGGTGGCCAGGTTGAACGCGCCGGCCAGCAGGAAGATAAGGAACAGCAGGCCCAGCAGGTCGCCGTACCATTGCAGCGCGCCCGACAGGTACGCCCAGCGTTGAGCGGCGCTCAGGTGATTGCTCTTGCTCTGGCGGCTAGGCATCAGCGAGCGCAAGTGCATGCGCAGGATCTGGATGCCGCCGAAGCACCACCGGTAGCGCTGGCCCTTGAGCGCCTCGAACGTCAGCGGCATGATCCCGTAGCCCCAGGACTGGTCCACATGCAGCCCGTGCCAACCCGCCCGCAGCAGCCGCAGCGACAGTTCGGCGTCCTCGGTGATGCACCATTCGTCCCAGCCGCCGAGCTCGTCCAGCGCCACCCGCCGGATCAGGCCCATGGTGCCGGCGAAGATGGCCCCGTCGTGCTCGTTGCGCGATGGCTGAGAGACCGCGAAGAAGTACTTGTAGGAGTAGTACAGCCGCCGGTAGTAGCGGGCCTGCGTCCAGCCGCGGTAGTCCTGGGGCGCCTGCACGAAGCCGATCCACGGGTCGGCGAATGCCGGTGCGCAGCGGCGCAGGAACCCGGGCCGGAGCTGGTAGTCCGAGTCGACCACGCCGATGATCTCGGCCTCCGGCGAGGTGAGCTTGCGCAGCGCGTAGTTCAGCGCCCCGGACTTGTAACCCGGCCAGTTCTCCAGATGGGCGAACTTGACCCCATGCCGGCCGCACCAGGCCTCCACCGGCCGCCACAGGTCCTCGTCGTCGGTGTTGTCATCGATCAGGATGACCTCATACCGCGGGTAGTCCAGGCCGAGCAGGGCGCGGAGCGTGTCGATGACCATGTCCGGCGGCTCGTTGTGCGCCGGGACGTGCAGGCTGATCATGGGCAGCTCGCCGTCCGGCATCGACAGCCTGGTGGTCGGGGTGATCCGCCGCCGCCAGTGTTCGGTACCCAGCGCGTCGCAGATCTCCCACAGGTACGCGCAGCTCAGCAGGGCGGCGAAGACCTCAAGCAGCCAGAGCAGGAAGCCGCCGATGGTGCTGGCCGGGCCGAGGTGGCTGTTGAACGTCCACTCCAGCGCGTAGGTCAGGTACACCACGAACAAGAACACGCTGGAGGCCCAGCACAGGTGGGCGGCGGCTGACCACCGCCTGGTCACGGGCATCCAGACCAGGCTGGCGAAGATCAGGCCGGCGACCCCCGCCACCAGGTTGTGCTCGGAGGCCCCGAGCAGGCGGAGCAGGCCCGCCGCGGCCGCCACGACCACGATGGTGCCGATGATGGCCAGCGTGAATCGCCGGATGGCGGGCCAGGTGCCGGTGGTGCGCGCGTGCCTGCGCGCGGGAAGGAACAGGCTCGCCGAGCCGAGCGGCGCGGCCACGAGCGCAGCCAGCAACATCGCCTGAAGCATCGAAGCCCCTCACCGGTGCGCCTGCACGTGGTCGTTTCAGCGTCTGCCGCTACCCAACCTATCGGCGGCCAACGATCGGGACCAGGCGTTACTGCCCAGGGGCGGTACCGGGACGGTCGAGAGGTGCCCGGCCTGCGCCAGCAGGGCGAGCAGGGTCACTGCGTCGGTCCAGGACAGCGGGGCTACCGAGGCTGGCTGGCCGGCGGAGTTGACCTTCTCGGGCAGCGAGCCTAGCCGCGTCCGGTGCGCGGCGAGCCACGCCAGCAGGACCGCCGCCCGGCTATGCTGCCCGGTCGCCGCGTCGAACAGCGCGAAGAACGCGGTCTCCGAGGTCCAGGCGACGCCGGGCGTGCCCGGCCAGATTGCGCCGGGCCGCAGGCCGCCGTTAGCGACGGCGAGCGTCTGTTGTGCTGACTCGGCCGCCCGAAGCACCTGAGGGTCCGGCATCGCGAATGGCGGCCCGAGGAAAGTGACGGCCGCATCGGCACCTGATCCGGTCGGCGTGCGTTGATAACCGGTCCGGCCGAACGTCGCCGCGATCCCTCCCGCCAGCCGGGCTGCCGAGTCCGCCCAGCGCCGGGCATCGCCCCCGGCCGTCGCACCGCCGATGTCCGCCGCCACGTCGGCGGCGGCGCGCAGCCCTACGAGCAGCGGGGCGGCCGTGCCGAGCGTGACCTGGACGGAGTCCTCCCAGTAATCCATGGCCGCCCCCGGCAGGCCGTCACCGGTCAGCGAGCGGGCCGCTGCGTCCGCCGCCCGGGTGACCATCGGCCCCAGCAGGGCAAGCTCGCGGCGTGACGGGCTGCCCGGTCCTAGCTGCTGCGTGACCGCCCAGGACCAGACCGCCCACAGAACCCAGCCATCCGCGTCAAGCTCGGCAGGCCGTCCGTCTCGCACCGGGCCCGAGCCATCGGGCCGGTACCTGGCGGCCCAGGTCCCGTCGTCGGCCTGCACGCGCTGGAGGAAGCGGAGGATCTGGTATGCCATCGCAGGATGGCCCGTGCCGGCGAGCGCCACCGCGACCCAGCTCGAGTCACGCGGCCACGCATACTCCCAGCCGGAGTGCCAGCCGATCACCACGGCGCCATCCGGCTGGACGGCGAGCCTCAGGTCGAGCAATGCCCTGGTGGCCATGGAACACTGCGCTGCGGTGGCACCGGGGACAAGCCCAGTCCGCAGCCAGTCGCGATCGGCTCGTTCCGCAGCGGCGACGCAGGCTGACTCGGCCGCGATCAGCGGGACCGGTTCTCCCGACGCCATGTAGACTCCTCCGGCCGTCCGCAGGATGCTGGAATCCGGTTCGAACTGGCCGCTCAGCTGAGCCGGAACTGGCCGCGCCCGCTGCTGCTGACATGGGTCCTGAGCGATGCCTGCCACCGTGAGCTGAGGCTGCGTCGGCTGTCTGGCCGGCGTGACGGTTGCCGCGACGGCAACGACGGCGGTGGCGACCGCCAGCAAGAGCGCGGCACCGGAAGCGACGGCGCGCCGCCTGCCTACCCTGCTACCGTTCCGCACCGTTGCGACCGACGCTCGCTTTGGCCGAGGCCGCCAGCAGCTCGCTGACCGTCACGAACGTGTATCCGGTCTCTGTCATGGACGCCACCAGCCTGTCGAGCTGCGTCATCAGGCTGGCGTTGGGCTCTGGTCCGCCGTCATGAGCGAGCACGATGCTGCCAGGCGAGGCCCGCCGCAAGATCGCGTCGACGTCGCCGCGCGCACTGCTACCAGTGACATGACTCGACCACAACGTCACGGCGTAGCCCAGCTCGGCGCATACCGCCAGTCCGACACTGTCGATGCGGCCGTAGGGCGGCCTGCACAATGTTGGTGCCTGGCCGGTCAGCTTGGCCAGGAGCTCGTGTGCGCGTCCTAGAGTGGCGAAGTCGAACGCCTCGTCGTGCTGGGTCAGATCGTCGTGCGCCCACGTGTGATTGCCCTGCTCGTGACCTGCATCCGCGGTCTGCGCCACCAGGTCAGGAGCAGCCTGCGCCCGCTTGCCGACTCGAAAGAACGTCGCCTTCGCGCCGTGCCGCAGCAAGATCTCGAGCAGGTGCGGCGTCCACTCCAGGGTAGGGCCGTCATCGATGGTGAGTGCGACGAGTCTGGCGGGCGGCGCGGTACGGAATGTCACGGTTGCCGCATACGCCCCGGACCCGACCGGCGTCCCGGTCCGTGCCGTCGGCCCCTCGGCCGCAACAGGCGGGTCGGCCGCAATCGCGGCACCGGCTCCGGCCGCGCCACCGACGGTGAACAGACCAACCCCGGCGAGAAACCGGCGGCGGTCCAGGCGACAGGTCACCAGGCCTGACCTCTCTGTCGACGGGCTGACGGCTGCCGCGTCGCACGGCAGCCAGCTGCCCGCAACGATTAATCGTCTCCCCGCCACGGTAACGCAACACGGGCCCGCACCGCATCGGGCCACTTATCGCAAAGGACCCGCGCTCGGGTGCACCCCACCGAGCGTAGCGGCCCGGACCGTGAGACGACCGGGAGGCACGCACCACGGTTCGTTCGGAATGAAGGAAAGACGGCTACAGGCCCGCGGGTCAGCTCTCAGGCTGCAGGACGATGTTGAAGGTCGCCAGGTGGAACGGTCCGTCGAGGCCGTAGCGGGCCGCCTGCCCGGGATCGTCGACCGGGGTGAACTCGGTGATCAGGCTCTTGCGCACCGCGAACACCGCGTCGGATTCGATGTACGGGCTGCCCGCCACGAAGATGTGCGTGGTCACCGGACGGTGGCCGGGGGCAGTGGCGATGAAATGGATGTGAGCCGGGCGGTACGGGTGGCGCTTGGTCGCCAGCAGCAAGGCGCCGACCGGGCCGTCGGTGGGGATCGGGTACTGGCACGGCAGCACCGTCCGGTACCAGAAGGCACCGTCCGGGTCGGCGGTGAACAGGCCCCGGCCGTTGGCCCGCGGCTGGATGCCCGGTTGCTGGACGTCGTAAAAGCCGTGGTCGTCAGCCTGCCAGACGTCGATCTCGGCTCCGGGCAACGGCGTGCCGCCGACCGAGAGCACCCGGCCGGTCACCACGCACGGCGGGCCGGTCCCAACCAGGTCGATGCTGTCGCCCAGCGCCCGGCGCGGGGAGGTCACCATGTGGAAGGGGCCGAGCACGGTGGATTCGGTGGCCCCGCCCGTCTTCCGGTTGTTCATCGTCTCCACCAGCATGGAGACGCCGAGCACGTCGGACAGCAGGATGAACTCCTGCCGCTCGCCGTCGCATTTGTGGCCGGTAGCGGTGAGGAACTCGATCGCCCGCTGCCATTCGGCGATCGTCGGCTCAGTGTCCCTGACGAAGGCGTGCAAATGCCGGACCAGGCTGGTCAGCAGCTCGCGCAGCCGCGTGTCGGGGGTATGAGCGAAGCTCGCCACGACCGCGTTGGCGGCGGTCTGCTCGGTGAAGTCGGTGGCCATGACCGCCAGCGTAAGTCCCGGCGAGCTCGCCGGTACAGGTCGGAGGTCGGTCCGAGGTGCTGGAGCTTGTCGGGGTTGATCACGGAGCGGATCGCCTGCACCAGGCCGTCGGCGATGTCGAGCGCGAAGACAGCGGCCACGCGGCCTTCCGCGTCGTAGGCAACCGCGCCCGGCTGGCCGTTGACCAGGGCCGGCACGGCGTAAGTGCCCTCCTTCTGCGCACGGCGGAACAGCCCGAGCAGGAACCGGGCGACCCGTTCCACTCCGTACGTCGGCTCGCGTAGGGCCTGGCCCTTGCCGCCACCGTCGCCGATCGTGACCACGTTGGGAGCGAGGAGCTCAAGCAGGCCGTTCAGGTCGCCGCCGCCGGCGGCGGCGAAGAACCGGCGGGCCACCTCGTCACGCTGCTCGCGCGAGGCCTCGAAACGCGGCTTGCCCTCGTCCACGCGGTGCCTGGCGCGGGCGAAGATCTGGCGGCAGTTCGGCTCGGACTTGCCGGTGATCTCGGCGATCTCGGCGTAGTCGTAGCCGAACACCTCGCGCAGCAGGAACACGGCGCGTTCGGTCGGCGACAGGCTTTCCAGCAGGACGAGGAAGGCCATGGACAGGGAATCGGACATTTCCGCACGCTCCGCGGGGTCCGGGGCGGGCGCCGGAGTTACGGGGTCCAGCTCGCCGGTGACGAGTGGCTCGGGCAGCCAGGCGCCCACGTAGGCTTCCCGCCGGACTCGCGCGGACCGCAGGTGACTGATGGCCAGCCGGGTGGTGACCGTGGCCAGGTAGGCCTTGGGCGCGGTGATGCTGACGCCCTCGCGAAGTGCGCGGGTCAGCCGCAAGAAGGCCTCCTGGACGATGTCCTCGGCGTCGCTGATGCTCCCGGTCATCCGGTAGGCGATCGAGAACATCAGCGGCCGATACTCGGTGTAGTCCGCCGCGGACTCGGCTTCGGGCGTCGTCATGCGGGGTGTGACACTCCCTTCAGCTGTCTTCTTGTTCTTCCCGTAGCTGCCACATGCGTGAGATGGGCCCGATGTGGCGCAGCTTGTCCGGGTTGGCGACCGCCCTGATGGCCTGGATCTGGCCGTCGAGCACGTCGAAGGCGATGACGGCAATGAGGCCGCCGTCGGCGTCGTAGGCCAGCACGCCAGGCTGCCCGTTGACCCAGGCCCCGCGCAGCCGCGCGCCGAACTGGACCATCCGTTCGATCGAAAAGCGGAGCGCCTTGGCCACCCGCTCGCGCCCGGCCACCGGCTTGGTGAACCTTCCCCCGCCACCGACTGGCCGGCCGCCGCTGTCGCCGTAGAACAGAACGTCCGGGGCCAGCCGCTCGAGCAGGCTGCCCATGTCGCCGCCGCGGGCGGCGGCCAGGAACAGGCCGGTCAGCTCCTCGCCTTCGGCGCGTGAGGTCTCGAACCTCGGCCTGCCCTCGTCGATGCGGCGGCGGGCGCGGGCGAAGATCTGCCGGCAGGCCGGCTCGGACTTGCCCACCGCCTCGGCTATCTCGTCGTATCCGTAGCCGAAGACTTCGCGGAGCAGGAACACGGCGCGTTCGGCCGGTGACAGGCTCTCCAGCAGGACGAGGAACGCCATCGACAGGGAATCGGAGGTCTCGGCCAGCTCGGCGGGACCCGGCGGCCCCTCCCCGAGGAGCGGCTCGGGGAGCCAGGTGCCGACGTAGGACTCGCGCCGGACCCGGGCCGAACGGAGGTGGTCGATGGCCAGCCGGGTGGTGATCGTGGCCAGGTAGGCCTTCGGCGATTCCGCGCCAGCGACCGGGGCGCCATTGGCGCCATCGGCGTGCTGAGCGCTCTTGGCCAGGCGCAAGAACGCCTCTTGCACGATGTCCTCCGCGTCGCTGACGCTGCCGGTCATCCGGTAGGCGATCGAGAACATCAGCGGCCGGTACTGGCTGACATCGCTCGCGTCCATCGGCAGACCCTTTCGCCTCGCCTGTGCTCTCGGCCTTCGCGTGGCCTTGATCCTCGGGCCTCGTCCAGCCTTCTGCGGTCGTTTGTTCCGTTAAGACGAGGGGCGGCCGCCGGCTGTGACACCTCCGGCCTGGAGGTCGCCCGACTCCTGCCGGAGGGGGGCGGGCAGGGCCTCGTCCAGCCCGGCCGCCAGCAGCGGTACCCGCCACAGCGGCGGCACCGGGCCGGTGATTCCGGCTAGCTGCATCACGGTCTGGACCGTGGCCCGGACCAGGCGCCGGGCGCCGGCGAACAGCAGGAACGCGAGCGGGAACTCGGCCACCACCGCGGTGATAACGCTGGTGGTGAAGCCACTCGAGCCGTAGCTCAAGGCCAGGTCGAACCACGCGTCACACAGCAGCAACGTGCCGGTCATCATCATGAAGAAGATGAGCACCTGGCGCTGCCGCCACGCCGCCCAGCCGATGGCGGCCAGCCCGATCAGCTCGGCGATGTCCAGGCCGACCCACACGGCCCGCCAGTCGCTGGAGGTGAAACGGTCGGGCAGGGTCAGGATGAGGATCCCGATCCAGGCGGCCAGCGCGAGACAGCACGCCGTCATGAACAGCAGGCCGAACCGCCTGCGCAGCCTGAGGCGCCGAGTGGCCATCGGGTGCGGCAGGTCGATGGCGGCGAGCATGCGGGCCAGCTCACGCCGTTCGTCTTGGGTCATCCTGCGTAGTTCAGCCTCATCGATCACACTGCCATTCTGCGCCCGGCGGCTTTCCGCGAGCTCAGTGACGGCCCCGTCACCAGACCATGCTCCCGGCTCCGGCGGAAGGGGGCGCGGCGGCGGCCCGGGCTGACGCCGACCGGGACGGCGCTGGCGCTGGCCCGCGTAAGCTGGGAAAAGTGAGCGAGCTTGTGTACCTTGCCCTCGGGCCCGCGCCGGTGGATTACCTCGACGGCTGGAACATGCAGCGGCGCGTCCACGCACGACGGGTGGCCGGCGAGGTCCCGGACAGCTGCCTGCTGCTCGAGCACGAGCCCGTGTACACGGCGGGCAAGCGCACGGCCGCATCCGACCGGCCGTTCGGGGATCCTGGCGCACCAGTCATCGACGTGGACCGCGGCGGCAAGATCACCTGGCACGGGCCCGGGCAGCTGACCGGCTACCCCATCGTCAAGCTAAGGGAGCCGGTCGACGTGGTCGCCTATGTGCGGGCTCTCGAAGAGGCCATGATCCGGACCTGCGCCAAGTTCGGCGTCACCGCCGAGCGGGTAGCGGGCCGCAGCGGCGCCTGGGTTCCTGGCGACCAGGGCGCGCCGGATCGCAAGGTGGGGGCCATAGGCGCGCGGGTGGCCCGGGGGGTCACCATGCATGGGCTGGCCCTGAACTGCGACTGCGACCTGTCGTGGTATGACCGAATCGTCCCCTGCGGCATCCGCGACGCCGGGGTGAGCACGCTGTCGGCCGAGGCGGGCCGCTCCATCACCGTCGCCGACGTGACGCCGGTCCTGGAACGCCACCTGGCCCAGGCCCTGGGCTACAGCTCCTGGCGCCGCGGCGCCGACCTGGCGGCCCTTATCGGCCAGGACGCGCTCACTTCGGCCGGCACGATGTGACAGCCAGACGGTTATCACCGTTACGCTGCCACGACGTCCGGGTCCCATGCCCTCCTCGCACGTCGTTCATTGTGCTGAAGATCATGGGGTTCCTGTTTACGATCATCGGCAGGCTACGACATACGCTGGAACAGTGGTACTTGCCCCCGAGGGCCGGCGCATGCTCCGCCTCGAGGCCCGCAACAGCGAGGTCCCCATCGAGCGGAAGCCGCCGTGGATCAAGACGCGGCTGCGCACCGGGCCTTCCTACACGCAGCTGAAGGCCCTGGTCCGCAGCGAGGGCCTGCACACGGTCTGCGAAGAGGCAGGCTGCCCGAACATCTACGAATGCTGGGAGGACCGCGAGGCCACCTTTCTCATCGGCGGTGAGGTGTGCACCCGGCGGTGCGACTTCTGCCAGATCGACACGGGCAAGCCGCTGCCGCTGGATGAGGAGGAGCCCCGGCGGGTCGCCGAGTCGGTCGCCTCGATGGGCCTGAGGT
Source organism: uncultured Actinomycetota bacterium (assembly GCA_963808615.1). Lineage (GTDB taxonomy): Bacteria > Actinomycetota > Actinomycetes > Streptosporangiales > Streptosporangiaceae > Palsa-504. The sequence continues at coordinate 595,820 of CAWEGV010000010.1, read as the reverse complement.
ACGCCACCGTGACCGGCGTCGCGCGTGATGACCTGGCCGACGGCGGTGCCTGGCTGTACGCGCAGGTCTGCCGGGAAATCCACGCCGCCGTCCCGGGCTGCGGCGTGGAACTGCTCATCCCCGACTTCAACGCCGACCCGGCGCGGCTGGCCGAGGTCTTCGGCGCCCTGCCGGAGGTGCTGGCCCACAACATCGAGACCGTGCCGCGCATCTTCCGGCGCATCAGGCCGGGGTTCAGGTACCCGCGCTCGCTGGAGGTGCTCCGCGCGGCCCGCGACACGCGGCTGGTAACCAAGTCCAACCTGATCCTGGGGCTGGGCGAGCAGCGCCACGAGATCACCGAGGCCATGCGGGACCTCCGGGCCGTGGGCTGCGAGCTGCTGACTATCACCCAGTACCTGCGGCCCACGCCACGGCACCATCCGGTGGAGCGCTGGGTGAAGCCCGAGGAGTTCGTCGAGCTCCGCGAGGAAGCGCTGGAACTCGGGTTCGCGGGGGTCATGTCCGGGCCCTTGGTCCGCTCCTCTTACCGGGCCGGACGGCTGTACGCGCAGGCCATGGGGCAGCGTCGCGACTCGGTGCCGGCACGCTGAGCCCCTTAGCGGCTCGCGGTGTTCCTGTCCGGGGCGTGGGAACCGTATGCTGCGGAGCATGGCACGCATGTCGAGAAAGTCCGGGTCCGCTGACCCGGCCCTCACCAGCGAAACCGCGCAGGATCTGGCCAACGCCGGGCGGCTGAAGCAGATGCGGCTGGCCGCCCGCCTGGTGAGGCGCTCCGACCCGAAGGCGATGCCCATCGTCATAGGGAGCGGGCTCGGCACGCTGGCCGTGCTGGTGATCGTCGGGCTGCTCACCGGCCTGGCTCCGTTTCTCATCCCGCTGGGCATAGTGCTCGGCCTGCTGGTCAGCACGATCTTGTTCGGCCGGTTCGCTCAGGCGGCACAGTACGCGGCCATCGAGGGGCAGGCCGGGGCGGCCGCCGCGGTGCTCGAGAACATGCGCGGCAACTGGACCGTGACACCGGCCATCGCCGCTAACCGGAACATGGACGTGGTGCACCGGGCCGTGGGCAGGCCGGGCGTCATCCTGGTCGGCGAAGGCTCCCCCACCGGGCTGGCCAGCTTGCTCGGCAACGAGAAGAAGCGCGTCGCCCGAGTCGCCTACGAGGTGCCGATCTTCGAGTTCCAGGTCGGCAACGAGGATGGCCAGATCCCGATCAGCAAGCTGCAGCGCAAGGTCATGCGACTACCGCGCAACCTCAAGCCGGGCGCGGTCGACGACCTCAACCACCGGCTGAAGGCACTGCAGCCGTCTCTCCAGGCGCCCAAGGGCCCGATCCCGAGGAACATCCGGCAGCCCAAGATGCCCAGGCCGAAGACACGCTGACGTTGCTGGCGCCTCGGGCCGGCCTTCACGGGCGTTCGCTTACAGGCGCACCACGATGGTGTCGGCGGCGCGGTCGTGCACGCCCCGCCTGTCGAAATCGGTGAGCAGCGGCAGCACGACGGTCAGCAGGAGCACCGTCCGCACCAGGGCCCAGCCGAAGCCGACCAGGCCGCCATCGGTCCTGATCACGCGGATGCCGCAGAGCCGTTTGCCCACCGTGGTGCCGGTCAGCGCGGTGAGCACGTAAACCTCCACCGCGAACACGACGATCGTCCAGTACTGCGAGTGCGTGAGCCAGTATGCGATCAGCATGCAGAGCAGCCAGTCGATGAACAGGGCCAGCACGCGCGAGCCCATGCTGGCCACCGATCCTCTGCCCTGCTCCGGCAGGCCGAACCGCTTACCTGGATAGTCGGTGTCCGCGTTGGCTACCGCCGCGCCGGTCAGCTGAGCGGTGCCAGCCTGCCGCGTACCAGCCGGCGCCGGGCCGACCTGCCCGGACGCTGCAGCGGCGGGTGCCGGGCGGGTGCCACCACGAGGACGGGACTTCCTGGCCACCCCACCACGGTATCGGCTCCTCAGCGGCCCGAGAGCAGCGGGCCGCGGGATGACCGGGGACAAAGCCCGGCCGGCGAGCCATAATAGGTGCCCTGAGCCCGGCCAGTGAGCCGTAACATCGGTGAAACACACCAGACACGGCGCGGAAATTGCCGACGGCTAGCGTCCCAATCGCGTGCCTTGAGAACCGGGATGGTGCCCTGTATCCAGGAGGGTTGATGTTCAGCAGTGCCGAGGAGGTCCTCCGCTACATCGCGGAGGAGAACGTGGAGTTCATCGACGTCAGGTTCTGTGATCTGCCTGGAACGATGCAGCACTTCACGGTGCCCGCCGCGTCGTTCGGCGAGGGCGTGTTCACCGACGGCCTCATGTTCGACGGCTCGTCGATCCGCGGGTTCCAGCAGATCCACGAGTCTGACATGCAGCTGATGCCTGACCCGGCCACCGCGTATATCGACCCGTTCCGCGAGCACAAGACCCTGAACCTCACGTTCTTCGTGCACGACCCGCTGACCGGCGCGGCCTATACCAGGGACCCGCGCAACATCGCTCGCAAGGCGCAGGACTACCTGCGCGGCACCGGGATCGGTGACACGGCCTACTTCGGCCCGGAAGCGGAGTTCTACATCTTCGACTCGGCCCGGTTCTCGACCTCGGCGAACGAGGGCTACTACCACATCGACTCGGTGGAAGGGGCCTGGAATACCGGCAAGGACGAGACCGGCGGCAACCTGGCCTACAAGCCCAGGTACAAGGGCGGCTACTTCCCGGTACCGCCCATGGATCACTACACCGACCTGCGCTCGCAGATGGTGGCCAACCTGATCGCCTGCGGCATCGAGGTCGAGATGCAGCACCACGAGGTCGGTACCGCCGGCCAGGCGGAGATCGACATCAGGTTCAGGCCGCTGCTGGCCATGGCCGACACGCTGATGACGTACAAGTACATCGTCAAGTCCACCGCCCGGGCCAGGGGCAAGACCGTGACGTTCATGCCCAAGCCGCTGTTCGGCGATAACGGCAACGGGATGCACTGCCACCAGTCCGTCTGGAAGGACGGCGCGCCGCTGTTCTACGACGAGGTCGGCTACGCGGGCCTGTCCGACACCGGCCGTTACTACATCGGCGGGCTGCTCAAGCACGCGCCCGCGCTGCTGGCCTTCACCAACCCGACGGCGAACTCCTACCACCGTCTGGTCCCCGGCTTCGAAGCCCCGGTCAACCTGGTCTACTCGCAGCGGAACCGTTCGGCCTGCGCGCGGATCCCCATCACCGGCACGAACCCCAAGGCCAAGCGCGTGGAGTTCCGCGTCCCCGACCCGTCCTGCAACCCGTACCTGGCGTTCGCCGCGATGCTGATGGCGGGCCTGGACGGGATCAAGAACAAGATCGAGCCGCCGGAGCCGGTCGACAAGGACCTGTACGAGCTGCCGCCGGACGAGGCGGCCGCCATCCCGCAGGTACCCGGCTCGCTGGACGAGGTGCTCAACGTCCTGGAGGGCGACCATGCGTTCCTCACCGAGGGCGGCGTGTTCACCGATGACCTCATCGAGACCTGGCTGGACTACAAGCGGACCGTAGAGCTCGACCAGCTCAGGCTGCGCCCGCATCCGCACGAGTTCGAGCTGTACTACGACGTCTGACCGCTAAACCGGCCCTGACCTGCGTCGTTGTGCGGTGCTGGTTTCGCTGTTCCGCAAGCGGCGTGCCGTCCGGGCGGCGACGACGGCATCCACAGCGGCGCGGGTCGACTCGTCGCGGTCGGGCCAGATGTGGCCGTAGGTGTCGAGCCTGCCCGGACCGGACGCGGGCCATCCCCTGCAAGGTGACGCGGGCCAGTCGTGTTATCAGGATTCTTCATGACACTGCTCAACCTGGCGGTCGTCAACATCGCGGTCGCGACATGATCGCCGCGCTGGAGCGGCATTTCCTGTCAGGCGAGAGCCGACGGCGATGATCAGTCAATGCCGAGCTGCTTGCGCCGCAGCGCAAGGACTGTCGCAAGAACATCCAACGGCTGGGCGTCGGCTGGCGGCGAGGGAGTTACCTGGGCCTCGACGGCCGCGATCAGGCGCCAGCCCATTTGCTGGCTGAGGTCCAGGTTCATGTACCGGTACCCCTTTAGGTAGTCTTCGGCGTCCTGGACGGTCCTGTCCGACAGCCGCGACACATCCACCTCCCCCGCCCAGACGACAAGGTCTGCCGGGACCGCTGGCTGGGCATGCGCCGGGCCTGGCTGCACTCTCCGCCGCCAGAACTTGACCATAAGCTCACCCCTTCCACACCATAACGCTCCTGCGCACGAGCATCCCGGTCCGGCCGCCCAGATCCTCCTGAGCAACGGGTCGAGGGCCGCGCAAACCATCGGCCGCCCGCTCTCCCGGTAACGGCTGACAGCAACCGCGGGATATACGCGGGATGATCTTGCTCGGCGAGCCAGCCCCGAGCGCCGACAATGCAGGTAGCAGCGATGGCAGACTATGAGCCACGGATGCCGACCCGGCCAGGACGTCGAAGTGGGTTATGTCTCGCATTCAGGTCGACTCGGCCACCCATACCCTGTGAGCCATGGAGCTTCCGCAGATCGTTCACGACTTCGCTGCTGGCATGGAAGCCGCTGATAAGAGACACCCACAGGCGTCGAGCAGCAGTACCGCCGAACGGTTCTACACCAGCCGGGGATTGGTCCGTTCCGGGAGACGGAGGCTGTAGCGCTGACGTTGGCCGAGCTGCGGACCGTTCGCGGTGGCGTCTACACCCACGCGGCGAAGCGACGCTACCCGGCTAGCAGAAACGAGTGCGATCTTGCCTTGGGGGAGCTGCCCGACTGGGCCATTGAAGTCAAGATGGCACGCCTCAGGCGTGACAACGGTGACTACGAGGACACGACGAAGAAGATCCTGTCGCCTTACCCTGATGATCGCAGTGCTGTAACCGACTGCCGAAACTGGCGAGCAGCGGCTTCGGTGAGCGGCGGGCAATCCTGATCTACGGCTTCAAGGACCCAGCCCGGCCGATCATGTGGTTGATCGAAGCATTCGAACTCATCGCGGCAAGAACCGTCACCCTCGGGCCGCGAGAAACGGCACCTCTCAAGGATTTGGTGCACCCAGTCTTCGGAGCAGGCCACGTGTGGGGCTGGGAAGTTCTTGACGGCAGAAGCAGACGGTCGGCGATCGAAGCCGATCCGTCTTGACTGTTGCCAATACTGGCTGCTCTGCCAAGCCGTTGAACAGCCCCGGTCCCGCACAGACACCTCTGGAATGTCGGCGCAGTACAAAGCCGCCGATGGACGGTCCTGGACGATATGCCCACTCCTACGGATCAGATGCTCCCCGGTAAGCGCGTGCCCGTTGCGTGCCCGATCGGGCAGTAGACCGGGGAACTCACGGTCACTCCCGGCGAGGCCAAGACGGCACCCGAGCTGGGACGGGCGAGCTCGCCAGGCGCAGGCCGACGACCTCCTAGGCAGTCGATCATGCCGCATCAAGCGGCGTCCCGCCGCGCGATCTGAAGATACCGGCCGCGCAGCCCGTCAACGCTAAAGCGCCGTGATCGGCGAGGACGATTACGATACGGGCCGTGGGCGAACTCTGGGATCCCTCAGCGCCAGGCATTTTGCGCCTACCGTCGGGCAGGCTGGTGCGAGGCCGTGGCCTGATGAGGCGTCCGCTGGCCGACGACCCCTGTCCAACTTTCGGCGTCTACCTGCTGGATCAGCAGCCACCTGCTGTGCCCTGGGAATCACGATGGCTCCGCTGGCCGGACTTCGGCCTGCCTGCCGACCCGGCAGCGGTATTGTCTGCCTTGGCGGAGGCCTGGCAACGGGCCGTGACAGAGCGAGTAGAGATCGCCTGCGCTGGCGGCCACGGGCGTACCGGAACAGCTCTTGCCTGCCTCGCCATCCTCGATGGGGTGCCCAGTCGCAAGGCCGTCGCGTTCGTGCGCAATCATTACCATCGGCATGCCGTCGAGACGTTCCAGCAACGGCGCTATGTGTCCCGGTTCCGTGGACAAATCCCTGACCGTGCACCAGAGATGGACCACGCCTCGGACCAATCCGTGATCGACACAGCTAGACGTATTGGAGACCGGCCGCCTCCGGAGCCGTGAGCGTGCCTTCTCGGGAGCCACGCTGGGAGCCATACGAACGAACAACTTTGGGATACTCCGGACCCGCATGGACAACCGGTAGAGACGAGGCCCAGGTTGCGAACTGATCTGAACGGGTCCGGATGCCCGCACATGGAACTACGGATCAGCAGGTCCGGAATGTGCTTGAAGGGTGCTGTTCCCAGATGATCTCGGCTTTAGGGGCGGCCACGCCTTATTCCGTTCCCGTGTCATCGTGCCGCGACCTGTGGAACCTCCTGAGCCCTTCCAAGTCGGCTTGCCTGCGGCAGCCGCCGCGATTTCGGCGGCCAGGAACCGGGGCAGTGGGACGGTCCGCGACTGGTGCGACTCGGGAGTGCCCAGGATGACGCGGCGGCCGCTGGCCCCTTGACTTTATGCCATAAAGTGGTGTCTACTTTATGGCATAGAGTCGGTTGAGGGAGGCATCATGAACCACGCACCCGACACCACCACCGCCGAGAACGGCGGCGGCTTCGATCCCCAACAGGCCGCTGACCTGATGGACCAGGCCACGCAGCAGGCCCGCCGCCAGTTCACGCCGCTCACACCGCCGCTGCTTACCTTCCGGGCCGTCGTCGTGCTGGTCGTGTTCGGCGGCTTCTGGCTGTCCGTGCGCGGCCAGCACCCCTACACCGGGCACCTCAGCGGCTGGGCCATAGCCGTCGCGGTCGTGCTAGTAGGTATCAACATCGTCTGGTCCATCTGGGCGATCGAGCGCGCGGGCACCGGGGTCAGCGGCCCGGCCCAGCGCAAGTGGGGGGCCTGGAAGGGCATCATGGTGGCGGCCTGGATCATCGGGTACGCGGTCACCGCGCCGCTGTACCACGCCGCGGTCAGCCATCCGGTCTGGGGGCTGTATCCGGCCAGCGCGCCGCTGCTGATCATCGGCCTGGCCGGCGCGGCCGTCGCGGCAGCCTTCCGGTACTGGCCGCTGGCCTGCACCTGCCTGGCGATCGCCGTGGTCGCCGCGGCCGCCGGCTTCGGCGGCCCGGCCGGCTCGTGGCTGATCATCGGCATCGGCCTGTGCGCCGTGTACCTGGGCCTCGCCGCGTTCGCCGCCTGGCGGCAGCGCCGCAGCATGGTGCGGCCGTGACCACTGAGCTGGACCCGCTGATCCACGTGCCCACCCGGCTGAAGATCGTCGCTACGCTGGCGGCGCTGCCCGACGGGGACGCGCTGTCCTTCACCCGGCTGCAGGACATGCTCGGGCTCACCCCCGGCAACCTGATCATCCAGCTGCGCAAGCTCGAAAACGCCGACTACATCAGCAGCACCAAGACTAGGAACGGGTCCGCGCAGAAAACCACGGTCGCCCTGACCAGCCAGGGCCGGGCAGCCCTCAGCGCCTACACCCGGGCGCTGCGCAACCTGCTCGGCGGCCTGGACGGGGATGGAAGGCCCGCCGAGACCGGCAGCGATCATGCTGCCTTCTGAGGCCAGAGCGAGGCCTGTATGACCATACATGGCACCTTGGTGAGCTATAGTGGCGCCGCCGAGATCGTGCTGGCCGTTGTCTTGGCGGCGGCAGCTGCGGCTGTGGCCTACGCGGCGATCAGGCTGCCGCTGCCCGCGCGGCTGCCGAGGCCCGGCCGGGCAGCGAAGATCATGATGCTGGCGATCTGGGGGTTGGCTATCGCGGCGGTCCTGGTGTGTTTCGCGGCGTACATCGTGGAGGCGCATCAGAAGGGCCTCCACACGGCCTCGCCTGTAACTGCCGTCGCGCCCATCACGCTGACCGGCGCGGTCGTCGTCTTTGTCGTCATAGCCCGTGCGCAGGAGGCGAGAGGCTCGCGTATCGCTCTGGGCAGCGCGGTGATCGGTACCGCGGCCGGGCTGATGATCTTCGAGTTCCCGTTCGACCTGATCATCATGGTCAGGACCTATCCCGTCGTCGATCCTGCCTTGTTCCGGTTGCCGCTGTTCGGGCCGCTGCTCCTGGTCGGTATCACGACGCTGGCGTTGCTGTCGCTGTCACCGGCGGTGCGGTTGCGAAGGGCGACACTGTGGTGCCTGGCGGGGATGCTGGCGGTGTTCGCCGTCTGGAGCCTGTTCGGCTTCAGCTATCCGTCTGCTCCAGGTCCGATCGCACTGAACGCGCTGTCCAAGATCCTCGCCCTCGTCACCGCTCTGACCTTGTTCCTGCCGGAGCGAGTCCAGTCCGGGACACCAGAAGATGAAGGCCAGACAAGAGTGCGACGCCCCGGCCAGCCGACGCGGGTCCAGCCCGACGGCAGAATGGGGCGCCGCAGGTCCTCCTCGGACAGGCCCTCCAGGATGCCGAGCACGTGCTGGCGCTGATCGGCGAGGGATGAAACAAGCGCCTGGCTCTCCTTGGTCACGGGGGGCTGCGTCATGGCTCATCCGCTCCTTCGCCAGACCGGCGCACGCGACGATTCAACTCATTATCCCGAAGCTGCGGCGGGGAAATCGCCATGTACGCAAGGCATGCCGCCCCGGTCGAGGCTAGCGGGCTCTCGCAACCCTCTCACAGACTGAGGAGCCACTGCCGCCCCTGACAGCAACGGTGACAGCAACAGCAGCAACCAGCGGCAAACATCAGCGGTCGGCAGCACACGCGAACACTCGCACTTTGTATGGCGACCTGGGGATACGTCCGGCCTGAAAAACGGAAGGTCGGCAGGCGAGCACCAAAGCCGCGCGCGAGCCGCTGCGGCAGGCGCAGTACAGCACGGAAGTACAGCAACGTCCCCCTGACAGTCGCCAGCCAGCACGACCGCCAGCACACCAGGCTAGCTGGGACGACCGCAAAACGCCCAGGGGCGCCGCTAGTTCGGGATGAAGAGGCTGTTCGCAACCACGACGAAACAGCCACCTTAGTTAGAGCCTCCGTAGATAGCTCCGCCGCAGGTAGACGCCACGACCCAGGCAAGGCTGCCGACTCTCTGTAAAACCGTCGGGCGCCACGCAAGAGCGCCGGTCGGCGAGCGCGACACAATCGCTGCGGTCCGTGGGGCCGGTCGTGGCCGGCGGCCGGGGGCCTCACGCCTCTAGTAAGACGGTGGCCGCGATTCTCTGCGTCAGTCGCTGTCGTACTCGTCGTGCCGCCGCCACCAGGGGCCGGTCTCGTTGCGTCCGCGCGGCGCACGGTCAAGCCACGGGTACATGCCCCAGATGGCATCGATCCCACGCCGATAGGCCGAGTACGTGTGGTAGACGGTCCCGTCCTCCAGCGCGAATGCGCTCAGGCCCGGTGCCTCTTGCATGTAGGTAGGCCAGTCCACCCCGGAGGCTCTGGCGATCCGCTGCACCCATGGGCTGTCCTCGGGAGCCGCGAGCATGGCACGCATGTCGACCGTCGTGAAGTTGTCCTCCGTAGCGCCCGACTGCAGCTGCTCTTCGGTGTGGGAGATCCCGAAGTCGTAGTTGAAGTCGCTGCCAGAAGAGGACGCCCAAGGAAACGTCCAGCCCATCCGCTGCTTGTAGGCCTGAAGCTTCTGCAGCGGCGCGCGCGACACCGCCCACAGCATCAGATCGTGGTTGGCCAGATGCACGACCGAGCCGTTGAACCCATCGGCAATCGCCGAGCAGGACGGACACCCGGCCGCGTAGTCGGGGCTGAACATGAAGTGGTAGATCATCAGCTGCGACCGTCCCCTGAACAGATCAGCCAGCGACGCTGGACCCTCGTCGGTTTCGAAGCGGTACTCCTTCTCGATCGGCACCCACGGCAGCTCCTGGCGCCGACGGGCCAGCTCGTCGCCGCGTCGCGTGTGTTCCTTCTCGGCCTCGAGTAGCGAAAGCCGGGCGGCCAGCCACTCCTGTCGGCTTCCAACCTTGTGCTCGGTCATGTGATCTCGCTTTCGTATTCGTCGTGGCGCCGAAGCCAGGTCTGGAAGGCCTCGCCCTTGTCACAGCCCAGGCAAGCACTGCGCGAACGCTACGGCAACCGCGACGAGTCGAGAGTCGATCATGGCGCCCTCGTGGCCCCGGCCGCCTAAACCATCAAGGACCACCAGCACGAAGAATGCGAGCAGCAACCGGAGCAGCAACGGGGATACACGGGCCCGGACTGACCCCAACGACCTAAGACACGTCTGTCCTGATCATCCGAAACACCGGACGGTCTCGGACCGTTTATGGCACAGATTCCCAAGCTGACAGTGCGGTCCGCAGCGAGCGGTTTGCATACCTAGGCGGCGCAGGGGTAGGCGCGCCGTATGGGCAAACTGGTGGTCTTCGAATGGGTGAGCCTGGACGGCGTCTTCGACGCGGAAACCATGGACGAGTGGTGGGAACCCTACGATAGCGCCGAGCGGCAGCACTGTATCCAGGACACCTATCTGCATACCGATGCGTTTGTGATGGGGCGCCTGACCTACGAGATGCTTGGCCCGCACTGGTCGCGCCTGGAAGATGACGCGATGGGCGGCGTCGCCGGCAAGCTCAACCACACCCACAAGTACGTGGTCTGCAGCGGGGAGCCCAATTTTCCCTGGGACAACTCCACCGTGATCAGCGGGCGTGGCGACGACATCATCGCCGACCTCGACAAGGTCCGGCAGGAGCGGGCCGAGACCGTGGTCATCGGTAGCGGCACGCTCGTTGCATCCCTGATGCAGGCCGAGGTGGTCGACGAGTACAAGTTCTTGGTGCAGCCGATCGTCGCTGGCCACGGTAGGCGCGTGTTCAATGGCGGCGCGACGGCTAAGATGCAGCTGGTCGCGACCCAGGAACTCGATCAAGGCGTACTGTTCCTGCACTACCGGGGCCAGTAGTACGGCCCAGCGGACTGAACAGCACACCGCATCACATCGGGTCTTGCCGGGATGGGATTCTCGCCCAGGCGCACAATCAGATCACGCCCTGCCACCCGCTTTGCTGATCGCTGGATGCTCCTGCATCACGAGAGTTCCAAGGGTGTTAGGGCGAGCCAGCCGGTGTAGCGTGAAGCCAGGTCTGATCAGGGGAGTGGCCATGGAGCTGACCACGGGGAAGGTGGCCGTCGTCACCGGGGCCGGCAGCGGTATCGGCTTGGCGCTGGCCGAACGGTTCGCCCGCGCCGGGCTCGACGTGGTGCTGGCCGACGTCGAGCAGCCCGCGCTGCAAGCTGCCTCGGAGGAGACTGCCGCCGGATTGTGATACGCCTGCGGTACGGCATCAAGCGCCGATGTTTCCGCAGGACAAGATGGCTCAGTGTGGCTGTTGGCCACGCCGTCCCTGGTAGCCACGGCAGGCAGCGCCGGCGTGCCCAGCCGAGGATCAAGACCTGATCTGTTCCTCAGTCTTGGTTTAGACGGCCAGTGCCGGGTAGGCGGGCAGCGCCGAGCGCAGACGCCGGCACGCAGGCTTCGCACGAAAGGCCGGGCCATGACGACGGTGACGCCCGATACCACCCGCAGCCCAGGGATCCGCAGCCTGATCCCGGCCCGCATCGACCGGCTTCCGTGGTCGAAGTTCCACACCAGGCTGGTGATTGCGCTGGGAGTGGCGTGGGTCCTGGACGGCCTGGAGATCACCATCGCCAGCAACGTGGGGCCGCAGCTGACCCAGAAGGCCGCGCTGGGCATGTCGGCCAGTTCGGTCGCCGACATCGCCACCTGGTACCTGATCGGCGAGGTCATCGGGGCGCTGTTCTTCGGCCAGCTCTCAGACAAGCTGGGCCGCAAGAACCTGTTCATCATCACGCTCGGGGTGTACCTGATCGGCAGTGGCCTGACCGCGGCGACCCCGAGGGGAGCCTACTGGTTCATCTTCCTATACCTGACCCGGGTCATCGCCGGCATGGGCATCGGCGGGGAGTACGCGGCGATCAACTCCGCGATCGATGAGATGATCCCGGCGAAATTCCGGGGCCGGGTCGACCTCGCGGTCAACGGCACGTACTGGGCCGGGGCATTCCTGGGCACCCTCGTGACCTTGTTCGCGTTGAACCACTTCAGCAGCGCGCTGGGCTGGCGGGTGGCCTACCTGATCGGCCCGGTGCTCGCGCTGGTCATAATCTTCGTCCGGCGGCACCTGCCGGAAAGCCCCCGCTGGCAGATCATGCACGGGAGGGAGGAACAAGCCGAGGCGTCGATCGCCGAGATCGAGCAGGACGTCTCCGCAACCAAGGGCGAGCTGCCGCCGGTAGACTCGAGCAAGGAACTGGAGATCAGGCCCACCGAGAACATCGGCTATCTGGCCTTGCTGCGGTCCTTGTTCAAGCATTACCCCAGCCGGGCGATCTACGGCGGGACGCTTATGATCACCCAGTCGTTCCTGTACAACGCGATCTTCTTCACCTACGGGCTGGTCCTGCTGTACTTCTTCCACGTTCCGGCCGGCAAGACCCCCTACTACTTCATGGCGTTCTGCGCCGGTAACCTGCTCGGGCCGCTGACCATCGGGCGGCTGTTCGACACGATCGGCCGCCGCAAGATGATCTCCGGCACCTACCTGATCTCCGGCATCCTGCTGGTCATCACCGCGCAGATGTTCAAGGCGCACATGCTGAACGCCGTCACCCAGACGCTGTGCTGGTCGGTGATCTTCTTCTTCGCCTCGGCCGGAGCTTCCGCTGGGTACCTGACCGTCTCCGAGATCTTCCCGCTGGAGGTCCGGGCCAAGGCCATCGCGGTGTTCTTCGCCATCGCGCAGTGCTTCGGCTCGCTCGGCTCGCACCTGTACGGCCACCTGATCGGCAACGGCCAGGACCCGAACAGGCTCTACTTTGGCTACCTGCTGGGAGCGGGCGCGATGATCCTGGGCGGCGTGGTCGCGGCGTTCCTCGCCGTCGACGCCGAGGGCAAGTCCCTGGAGGACGTCGCCCGGCCGCTGTCCGTGGTGGCCAAGCCCCCAGGAACCATCTTCCGCGCCGGCGGACACGAGGACCTGAACCCCTCGGCCAGCACCTAGCCTGCCGCCCGCCCGCGGGCCGGGGCCGTCAGAACGCGGTGGGCTGACAGTACGGTGGCTGACAGGCGGCGGGGCAGCGCGTAGTCTGCGGGCATGTACCGCCGGTATGCGTTCGCATCCGCCTACCTGGCGTGCTACCTGGTCAGCGCGGTCGTCTACGCCCTGCTGAGCCCGTCCGCGCAGGCGGCGCTGACCGGGTGGGCGAGCACGAGCGTGGCCAATCTGGAACATGAGCCCGTCGGTCCGCTGATGCTGTCCGCGTTCATCGGGCCGGGGTCTCTGCTCGTCTGGCCGGTGCTGATCGCGCTGGCGCTGTTCGGCGCCAACCGGGCCCTGGGCAACGTCAGGACGGCGCTGATCTGCGTGGCCGGGCAGGTGATCGGCACCGTCGTCAGCGAGGGCATCGTGGCCTACCGCCTGGATGCAGGCCAGCTGCCGGTGGCGGACAGGTACCTGGTCGACGTGGGTCCCTCCTACGTGGTGGTGTCGGCCATCGTGATCGCCGTGGTGTGCGGGACCTGGCCTGCGCGTGTCGCGGCGACGCTCGACTTCGCGGTGCTCGTGTTCGGCGGCCATATCTTCGCCGGCCTGAGCCATCTGGATGTGTCCGCCGTCGGCCACCTCACCGCTATGGTCACCGCGGCGGCGGGCGTCACCCTGATCCTGGCCAAACGCGGTCGGCCCGTGCCCGCCGCCTCGGTCAGCTGACGCGACCGGCGGGAATCCCGGTCAGGCGGGAGATGCTCGTCAGGCAGGCTCGGCCGAATCGAACCCGGTGTAGCCGCTGCACCGGCAGCGCCGCCACCACAGGCCGCGGGCCGAGCAGGACCCGGAGTCGTGGTGCAAACGGGCGAAGCGGACCTGGCCGATCCTGGTCACCATCATGGATATGGACCCGGGTCCGAACGCGTATCTTCTTTCTCATGCCACGCCCTGACCGGCGCAACGCCATCGATCACGTGGTCGTGATCATGTTCGAGAACCGTTCGTTCGACAACCTGCTGGGTCGCCTCTACCAGCCCGGCGAGGTAGCGTCCTTCGCGGGCGTGACGGGACTGGATCTGTCCAACCCGGTCCCGGACTGGGCCGCCGACGCGGCGGCCGGCACGGCTCCGTCGCTCATACCGTATGGCATCGCGGCCGGCATGAACGCCCCCTCTCCCGACCCAGGCGAGGAATACCCGCACGTCAACACCCAGCTGTTCGGGCTGATCGACCCGCCATCGAACCGCGGGATGGTGGCCGAGCACATGGTCGCCCCGTACAACGCACCGGCCGATCCGGGTCAGCCGCCGACCATGGACGGGTTCGTTGCCGATTACATCAGCGCGTTCACGGCCGAGATGGGCAGGCCGCCGGTCTCCGATGAGTACGCGCAGATCATGACGGGCTATACGCCGCCACAGGTACCGGTCACCTCCGCACTGGCCCGCGGCTTCGCGACCTTCGATCACTGGTTCTGCGAGGTGCCGTCGCAGACGTTCCCGAACCGGTCGTTCTTCCACGCGGCAAGCTCGTCCGGGCTGGTGGTCAACATGTCGCCCGCCGACTCCTTCCCAGTTCACAACACGGCCGAGACGATCTTCGAGCGCCTCGAATCAGGCGGACTGACCTGGCGCGTCTACTGTGACCCGCCGAGCCACGTATCGATCACCGGCATCATCCACGCGCCGCGGCTGCTGGACCGGTTCAAGACGAACTTCTTCACCACGGACCGCTTCCTGGCCGACGCGGCCAGCGGGCAGCTGCCGGCCTATTCGTTCATCGAGCCCAATCTGCTGTACGGCCACAATGACATGCACCCGGCCTTCGATGCCCTGTTTCCCGGCGTGGACCTCGACTCGCCGTCCTCCCTGCTGGGGGGCGAGGCACTGCTCGCGAGGATCTACGACGCGATCCGTTCCTCATCCTCGCCGGACGGGTCGAACGCCTACAACACGCTGCTGTTGATCACGTTCGACGAGCACGGCGGCACCTACGACCATGTCCCGCCGCCGACGGTGGTGCCTCCGGACCCCGCCGCCCCGGCCGGGCAGATGGGCTTCACGTTCCAGCGGTCGGGCCTGCGCGTGCCGGCCATCGCCGTGTCGGCCTGGATTCCGGAGAACACGGTGGTCACAGACGAGTACCGGCACACGTCAGTCATCCGGACCCTGCGGGGCCGCTGGCCGCTCGGCACGCCGCTGACCGGCCGCGACGGGTCTGTCCGTGACCTAGCCCCGGTGCTGTCCCTGGGCAGCCCGCGGGCTCCGGAGGACTGGCCCGAGGTCACGCCGCAACCGGTGCCCGCGTTCGACCCGGCGCGCATCTCGCTCGATGCCCGGCTGAAGGGCCTGTCCAAGGCGGCCTGCTTCCCGGTGCTGGCGCTGGCCAAGCACCTCGGCCTGCCGGCCCCCGGCCTCGACCAGGACGAGGCCATCGGCCGCGCCGACGCCATAGCGATCCTCAACGAGGTCTTCGGCCACATGTTCCCCGGCCTGCACGAGGCCTAGCCTGAACCAGGAGCGTGCCGCGGACGGCACCAGGTCAGCTCACCACCACGAGGGAGATGCCGAAGCGGCTATCGGGCGCGCAGGCCCGCAGCGGGTACACCTTGGGCAGGGGGCCTATGGGCTGGGCGTAGGCCTTCGAGTACCCGGTCGAGCCGGGGCACGGCGGCCGGATCGAGGTGATGAGCACCTGTCCGGCCCGGACCCCGGCGAACCGGCCCTCGGTAAGCCCTGCGACCAGGGACAGCTCACCGGTCGGGACCGGCGTCAGCACGCTGCTGCTGGCCAGCGGCTGTAGCCAGGGATTTGAACGGGTGCCGCGCAGCTGTACCTCCACCTGTTCGCCGACCCGCATGCAGTACGTTTTCCCGTTGCCGCCCATCGTGATCACCAGCAGCTGCCCGCTCGGCGCGGCGCCGTTACATCTCGCCAGCGCACCGGTGGCCGCCGGGCTGGCGCTGGCCGCGGCGTGGGCCGCGGTGGCAGGCGCCTGGCCCGTATGACCCGCCGCCGGGTGCCCCCCGGCGGTCGGCTGAGACGCCGTAACCGTCCCGCAGCCAGCCGTCACCGCGGCCACAAAAAGCGTGGCCAGCCCGATGGACATGCGATTCATCTGGCCTCCTTAGGTCAGCCAGTTTCCGCGGCACGGACCTTGGACGTCCGCAGGGAACAGTCTGGTTCCACGGCCGTGGTCAGCGCAGGGCACGTCACCACACACCAAGCGGCGCTACCCCTCGTGACATCTGTCCGGACCCGGGCATCGTACGATCGGCCAGGTGCATGCCATCACGGGAGTTACGGTGCGCGCAGCGGAATTCGCGGTCCGGGCGGCCGTCCCGGCCGACCTGGAGCAGGTCGCGGCGATCTACGCGCACTACGTGACGGCCAGCGTGGCGACGTTCGAGGAGATTCCCCCGGCCGTCACGGACTGGCGGCGGCGGTTCGAGGGCCTGGCCGGACGTAACCTGCCCTTCCTGGTGGCCGGGTCCGGGGCAGTCGTCGGCGGGTACGCTTACGCCGCCCCGTGGCGGCCGAAGCCGGCCTACCGGCACACCGTCGAGGACACGGTGTACGTCTCCCCCGGGCATACCGGCCTGGGGCTGGGCAGCGCCCTGCTCGGCGCGCTGCTGGCCGAGTGCGAACAGGCTGGCGCGCGGCAGGTCATCGCGGTTATCGCCGACACCGGCAGCGAGGCCTCGGTGGCCCTGCACCGTCGCTTCGGCTTCGCTCAAGCGGGCCGGCTGTCCGGCGTCGGGCTCAAGCACGGCCGGTGGATCGACACCGTCCTGATGCAGCGACAACTCGGGATGGGCGAGTGAGTACCGGGTTTACCGGCGCGGAGCGCAACTGGCAGGCACGGCTGGGGAAGCTGAGGGACGTGGTGCGCCAGGAACTGGTCGCGCGTCAGCTGGCCGATGAGCTGCCACCACCGTCCGTTCGGATCATCGATCTTGGCTGCGGTCAGGGGACGCAAGCCTTGCGCCTGGCGCGGCGCGGGTACGAGGTGGCCGGGGTCGACGCGTCGCCGGACCTGCTGGCTCGCTTCGAACGGGACCTGGCCGCCGAGCCGGCTGAGGTCCGCGCCAGGGTGCGGGTGGAGCAGGCTCAAATCGAAGATTATGCCGAACGGTCCGGCGCTTCGCCGGTCCCGGCCGTGCTGTGCCACGGGGTGCTGATGTACCTGGCCGATCCCGATCCGACCCTGCGGGTGATCGCCGGGCTGACGGCACCGGGCGGGATGGCCTCGCTGCTGGTCCGCAACGGCGACGCGCTGGCCATGCGGCCCGGTCTGCGCGGCGACTGGGCGGCGTGCGCGATGGCGTTCGAGTCGCTGGAATACGCGAACCGGATCGGGGTCACCGCCCGGGCCGACCGCCGGGCCGACCTGACCGCCCGGCTGGCGGGCTACGGGCTGCAGGTCACTGCCTGGTACGGGGTGCGGGTCTTCACCGACCTCGCGCCCGGCGACGCCGAACCCCCCGCGGATCTCGAGGCCCTGCTCAGCTGCGAGGAACGGGCGGCGCGGACCGATCCCTACCGCCAGGTGGCGGCCTTGCTGCACCTGATCGCGCGGCGCCCGGGCTAGGGTGATACCGGCTGGGAGGACGGCGTGGCTGACGAGCTCTGGCAGCGGATGCTGGGCGAGGTGTGGGCCGGGCTCGACCGGGAGGCCGTGGACGATTCCGGGTCGCGGCCCGTCTGGTCGGGCCGGGTCGAGGTGACCGGTGAGCCTGGCCGCCTGCCGTCGCGCCTGCCGGTCGAGGACACCTCCATCGCCTGCGCGGGGGCCGCGCTGCTCGCCGCCGCGGCTCTGCACGCCGGGCGCGGCGGCAGCTACCTGCGGGTTCTCCGGCTGGACCGGGCCCATGTCGCGGCGGCCTTCAGGAGCGAGGCCTGGCTGCGGATCAACGGCGAACCTGCCGGGCCGGGCTTCGCGCCGCTGTCACGGTTCTGGCGTACGCGCGACGGCTGGGTACGAACGCACGCGAACTACCCGTGGCACCGCGAGGCGCTGCTGCGGGCCCTGGGTACCAGCGATGATCCGGGCGCCGTAGCCGCGGCCATCGCGGGCCGCGGCGCGCGCGACGTGGAGGATCTGGTGACCGGCGCGGACGGGGTCGCCGCCGCGGTCCGGACCGAGGCCGGCTGGCAGGCGGAGCCGCCGGGCCAGGCTGTCGCCGCGGCCGCCCTGATCCAGGGATGCCTGCACCGGCGCGCGGCCTGGGACGGGGTGTTCAGCATCGGCGGCGCGCCGCCGCGGCGCCGGGAAGCCGGGGCGCTGCCTGCCTCCGGGATCAGGGTGCTGGACTTGACCCGTGTCATCGCCGGTCCGGTGGCCACCCGGTTCCTGGCCGCTCTCGGCGCCGACGTGCTGCGGCTGGATCCGCCGCACCGGCCGGAACTGCCGCAGCAGACCTACGACGGGCTGCTCGGCAAGCGCAGCGCGCTGGTCGACCTCGGTACGCCCGGCGGCGAGGCCCGGCTGCACGAACTGCTGGCCGGGGCCGACGTCCTGGTGCACGGATACCGGCCGCATGCCCACGACCGGTTCGGGCTCACCCCGGCCGCGCTGGCCGAACGCCATCCGGGCCTGGTGGTGGTGAGCCTGTCGGCCTGGGGCCGCACCGGGCCCTGGGGCGGCAGGCGCGGATTCGACAGCATCGTCCAGGCGGCGTGCGGGATCGCGATCACGGAATCCCCGGACGGGGAGCGGCCGGGCGCGCTGCCCTGCCAGCTGCTCGATCACGGCACCGGTTACCTGTGCGCGGCCGCCGTGCTCCGCGCGCTGGCCCGGCAGGCGTCGGGGGGCGGCACGCTGTTCCGCGAGCTCAGCCTGGCCCGGACCGGGGCCTGGCTGATGAGCCAAGTCACAAGCGAAACGGAGAATTCGGCCGCGGCCGCGGCCGCGGCTGACGGCGACCCGGGCACCTGGCTGACCACGGTGGACAGCGCGGACGGGCGCGTCACCGTGGTCCGGCCGCTCGGCCGGCTCGACGGGCAGGACCTGGCCTGGCCGCCCGGCCTCACCCGGTACGGCAGTGATGCGCCCGCCTGGCGGTGACCAAGCGCCCTCGGTCAGCCGGCCGGGACCAGGGTGAGGTAGGCCAGGCCCAGGACGTTGCGGTAGCCGCGCAGCCACCACGAGCGGTGCTCGTCCACCCGCTCCCTGACCTCGGCGGCCCTGGGGTGACCGGGGTGGGCCGCGAGCCACTCCTCCTCGTCAGCCTGGTAGCCGGACTCGAACTCCTCCCACTCCTGCGGGCTGGCCGTCTCGATCCACGCCGGGCGGAAACCCGCGTCGACGGCCACGTCGACCAGGGTGGCCAGCTCCAGGAGCTCTCCGGCGTCCGTGCCCGGCCACATCGCGGACAGCTCGGCCGCGGTCGGGGGATGCTCCCAGATGCCCTCGCCAAGCAAGACCGTACCGCCGGGAGCGACCAGCCGCCGCAGCACCTTCAGGGCAGCAGCGGTATGCCGAGGGGGCTCAGCCTCGCTGAGAGCGTGACTGGCCCCGAGGCACAGCACGAGGTCGGCGGGGCCGCGGGAGGTTCCGATGCCAGACTCCCTGGCCAACGTGACCCGGCCGGACAGGCCGCGGGCGCGGGCGTTGGCGCGTCCTCGGGCCAGGTCGGCATCGTTCACGTCGATGCCGATGCCGGTCGCTCCGGGCGCGGCGGCCAGAATGCGGAGCATCAGCTCCCCCCAGCCGCAGCCGATGTCGAGAATCGTGCCCAGGCCGGTCCGGGCCAGCCTGGCGGTGAGCTGTGCGGCCCTGGCCTCCGACATGGGCCCGTGGAAGGCCAGCTGGCTCAGGCCGACCGAGGGGTCTTCGCTTGCCACCGGGCCACGGTAGCGCCTGCGTGCTGGCCCGCCTACTGGTTTTCCGGCCTGCCCCGCGCGGCCAGCGGAGGGCAAACACGGTTGGACGACCGCGCCAGGCACCTTAAGGTAGGTACTGCAGTGAGAGACAACGAGATCATTGAGCGGATTGACGCGTTCTGCGACGCCGTTCCCCGCCGCCGGGCCGAGGCCCACCAGTACGGACCGCTCGTGATCTTCGTCCCCACCGGCCCGGGCTGGCCGTATTACGCGCGGCCGACGCCAGGACCACGGCCACCGGTGACCACAGCCGACATCCGCGCGGTCCGCGCCCGCCAGCGCGAACTGATCATCCCCGAATCCTTCGAATGGATCGAGCAGACCGCGCCCGAGATGGCGGCGGCCGCCGCCGACGCAGGCCTAGAGGTCCGGGCCCATCCGCTGATGGTGCTGGCCGGGCCCGCGCAGGTGCCGTCGCTGCCGCCCGGGATCACGGTCCGCATCGTCGCGCCGGAAGACACCGAACTCGACCGGATCTGGGCGGTGCCCGCGGTGGCGTTCGCTCAGCCGGGAACGGCAGCCGGGGAGGCTGGCGCAGCGGAGCGGGACAAGATCGCCGCGGACCACGATGGCGGAACGATCGCCATGCTGCGGGAACGGCTGCGCTCGGGACACTCGGTGCTCGCCGCCGCGTTCGGCCCGGACGGCCCGCTAGCCGCGGGAAGCTGCCAGGCCGTGGGCGGGGTGGCCGAGATCACCGGGGTGGGCGTGCTGCCCTCCCACCGCCGCCAGGGCCTGGGTGCCGCGGTGACGGCGCTGCTGGCCGCGGACGCTCGCGACCGCGGGGTGGAGATCATCTTCTTGTCGGCCAACGACGAGGCGGTGGCCCGGGTCTACGCCAGGATCGGCTTCCGTGAGATCGGCACCGCCATGATCGCCGAGCCCCCTGCCGCCTGACCGGTATCATGCGCCGGTGGCCACGAAGAAGATCCTGTCGAACTGCTCCGGATCCGTGATGGGGGTAGGGAGATCGTCGGCGCTTGCCATCTGCACCTGGGGCCACCCGGCTTCGTGCAGCGCGGTGATCACGGCGGGCGCGGGGAACAGGGTCGGCGTGCGGAACTCGTCGAACCGTTCCCAGTGATCGCCGTCGCGCATGAATCCCGTCAGCCGTACGGCCGCCTTCTCCGCGCCGTCGTACACGCTCTTGAGGATGTACAGCTCATCCTCGGTGTCCCGGACCCCGAGATAGTTATAGTCCAGCCAGAAACCGTTCCGGGTCATCAGGTCGAAGACGAACATCCCGCCCGGGGCCAGCGCGCGCCGGACGCAGGCGAAGCAACTTGACAGGGCCTCGCTGCTCTGGAGCATTTTGAGGGGGCGGGAGAGACGGCGGCGGGTACGGCGTGGCTCCCGCCGTCCGGTGCCGGGCATACCCCGACCAGGCGCAACAGCAGATGCTGACGCGCACGTTCGGCTGCGTCCGCGTGGTGTGGAACCGGACCCTGGCCGCACGTGGCGTCCGCTACGCCACCCAAGGCAAGAGCACCTCCTACGCCCAGACCGACCGGGCGCTGACGGCGATGAAGAAAGACTCGGACCTGGCGTTCCTGAACGAGGTGTCCAGCGTTCCGCTGCAGCAGGCGCTGCGGCACCAGCACCAGGCATTCGCCGCGTTCTTCGCCAAGCGGGTCCGCTACCCCAGGTTCAAGTCCCGACGCTCCCGGCAGTCCGCGCACTACACCCGGTCGGCATTCACCCTGCGCGAGGGCGTGCTGCGGCTGGCGAAGGCGGACGCGCCGCTGCGCTTCACCTGGTCGTGGCCGGACGTGGACGTGGCCGCGCTTGACCCGGCGATGGTGATCGTGTCCTGCGAGCCGGACGGCCGCTGGTGCGTGACCTTCACCGTCGACACCGCCGACGCCGAACCGTTGCCGCCAGCCGGGCGCGCCGCCGGCGTCGATCTCGGCGTGACGGATTTCGCCGTGACCAGCGACGGGGAGCGGATCGCCAACCCGCGGCACCTGGCACGTAGGGCCCGCGCACTGGCCCGCTACCAGCGGCGCCTGGCCCGCTGCCAGAAGGGGTCGGCCAACCGGGCCAAGGCCGCGGCCAAGGTCGCCCGCGCTCACCGCAAGGTCCGCCACGCGCGGGCGGATTTCCTGCACCGGGCCAGCACCCGGCTGGTCCGGTGCAACGACCTGATCGTGATCGAAGACCTCGCGGTCGCGAACATGATCCGCAACCGCCACCTGGCCCGCGCCATCGCCGACTGCGGCTGGGGCGAGTTCCGCCGCCAGCTGGAATACAAGTGCCAGCGGTACGGCCGCCGCCTGGTCGTGATCGGCCGCTGGCACCCGTCGTCGAAGACCTGCTCGGCGTGCGGGCACCTGCTCGCCGAGCTGAGCCTGTCCACCCGGCACTGGACGTGCCCGTCCTGCGGCACCCGGCATGACCGGGACAGCAACGCCGCGAAGAACATCCTTGCGGCAGGTCTTGCCGTAGCCCGGGGCTCCCCGGGCGATGCCTGCGGAGCTGGCGTCAGACATTCCGGGTCCTCCCGGGTGCGGCCGGCGGCGAAACAGGAACCCCGGCCGGCGACGGCCAGAATCCCCGTCCTTCAAGGCGGGAGTAGTCAAACTACGCAAAAGGTGCCGCTCGGCAGGCAGGCAGCCGGCTAGGCTGCCGCCGTCTCTGGGTGTCGTGGGCGCGTAGAGGTGGGAGATTGGGCGACCTGGAGGAAGTCGAGCGGGTCCAGGCCGGGATCGGTGAGTGGCTGCGTCGCACGGCACGCAGCGGCCGTCATGAGCTACGCGGGATACCGGCCTCCTCCGTGCTGCCATTGCTGGTCGCGGCGGCATTCGGGCCTGCGCTCGCCGATGCCGCCGATCTGACCGTGCCCCCACGGGATAGCACAGCGGCCGTGGCGAGGATCGGGGTCCTCTCCTCGGTCGGAGCCAGCGTTCTGGCCGAGTTGCTGGCCGGCACCCTGGAACGCGCTCGGTCGGCGCGCCCGCCCGGCGACCTGCCGCGCAACGACCTGCAGCGGGAGATCGCCCGGAGCATGAAGGAGGCTCTTTCCGTGGCCGACACGCGCGCGGGCGAGCTGCGATCGGACCTGGCGATGGTGCTGCGTGAGATCGACGCGGGAGGCACGATGCTCCGGGCCGCGATCGAAACCGGGGACGGGGAACTACAGCACGAGGTACTCGCCACGGTCGAGGCGGTGAGTTCTGAGTTCGGCGAGATGGGATTCCTGCTCGCCGACCTGTCGCAGGCGGCCGAGGAGATCCAGGGCCGCCTCAGCAGCCGGGGCACCGAGCTGCGGGCCGCCAGTGAGCAGGTGGGACGGCAGTCAGCCGACGTCCGGATGGCCCGCGAGGAACTGGCCATCATCGAACAGCGCACGCGGCAGTGGCTGCCCGGATCAGCAGGCCAGGAACCTTCCGCTCCGCGCTGGGCAGACGGCTGCCCGTATCGCGGGCTTCTGCCCTATGGCCAGGCTCATGCGGCGGTGTTCTTCGGCCGGGACCGGCTCACCGCGGACCTGGCGGGCCTGCTGGCCGAGACCGGCCTGGTCGTGCTGGCCGGCGCCTCAGGCGCCGGCCAGACCTCGCTGCTGCAGGCGGGCCTGGTACCCGCGCTGGCCAGGGGGGTGCAGGTACCGGGATCTTCGTCCTGGCTGCGGGTCAGCATCACCCCCGGCGGCCATCCGCTCACCGAGTTGTCGGGCCGCCTGGCCCAGCTGAGCGGCCACGATGCTGAAGTGCTCAGGAAGAGCCTGGCCGATGCGCCAGGCGAGGCGCACCTGCTGGTCGCCGACATCGTCCGGACCGCGGCCGGGCACCAGCAGGAGCGCCAAGAGCACGAACCAGGGGTCCCCGGCGCGGCGGCACGGCTGGTCCTGATCATCGACCAGTTCGAGGAGATATTCGCCGGCCCGGCCGAGAAGGGGAAGCTGGAGCGGGCCTCGTTCATCGACGCGGTGTGCGCGGCGGCCACCAGGCCCGCCGGGCCGCGCGGTGTGCCCCCGGCCCTCGTGGTCATCGCGGTCCGCGCGGACTACTGGGACCGGTGTGCCGCCTATCCCCAGCTCGTCCGGGCCATGCAGCAGGATCAGCTCGTCGTGGGCCCGATGTCCGAAGCTGACCTGCGCCGCGTGATCGCCGGCCCGGCCGAGGCGAGCGGGCTGCGCATCGAGCCCGGCCTCGCCGACGCCATCCTGGCCGATCTGCGGTCGGTCGGGGAAGGGACCGCCGGCGCGCTTCCGTTCCTCTCCCAGGCCATGATGCTGACCTGGCAGCAGCGCGACGGCGACCAGCTGACCAGGCGCGGCTACGAAGGGCCGGGCGGGCGAGCTGGGGCGGGCCGGGTCTACGGATCCGTGGAGGCCAGCGCCGAGGCCGCTTACGACGGCCTGACCGACAAGCAGCAGACGGTTGCGCGGGACATCTTCCGGCAGCTGACGGCGGTCGGGCCCGACCGCCGGCCGGTCCGCCGCACGGTGAGGCGCGACGACCTGCACGCCGGGCGGCCCGACAATGAACGGCCGCAGGTCGATGAGGTGCTGGAGGCGTTTGCCGGCGCCCGCCTGCTGGTCCTGGACGCCGGGCGCGTCCAGATCGCCCACGATGTCGTCCTGCAGGCCTGGCCGCGGCTGCGCGGCTGGCTGGAAGAAGGCCAGACCAGCGTCATCCTGTATGGTCAGCTGGCCGAGGACACCGAGCGCTGGCGCGCGAACGGAGACGACTCCTCCCTGCTGTACCGGGGAGTCCAGCTGGCCGCGACCAGGCAGGCCGCGCGCATGTGGGAAGCCGACCCGGCCCGGTACCCGGCGCTGACCGCGGGCGAGGCTGAGTTCCTGCGGGCCAGCGGAGCGGCCATGACCCGCGCACGACGGCGGCACAGGGCGCTGGCCGCGCTGGTGGCCCTGGTCGTCCTCGCCGCGCTGGCCGGGGCGGGAATCGCGGTCAAGAAGGCGAGGACCACCGCTGACCAGCAGCGGACCACGGACGTAGCGCAGAGCCTGGCCGGGCAGAGCATGGCCCTCGACGCGACGGATCCGGTCATGGCCTCGCTGCTCGCCGCGGCCGCCTGGCGGCTCGCACCGACCGCGCAGACGCGCTACAGCCTGCTCCAATCGCTGGCCCAGCCGGTGCGCGGCGTGCTGACCGCGCAATCGGGCGTGGTCACCGCCATGGTTTACAGCCCGGACGGCACGACGATGGCGGCCGGGTACTCCGACGGCACGATCCGGCTGTGGGATCTGGCCTCGCACCGCCTGGTAGGCGCTGCCACCTGGGGCGCCGCGCCGCTGGCGCTGGCCTTTACCAGTGGCGGCCGGGCCCTCCAGGTCGCCGATGACGTCGCGGTGGGCACCTGGAACCTGAGTAACAGGGCCAGGATCACCGCGCTGCCGTTGACCGGTGCCCCGGGCGGCACCGCGGTGGCGTTCAGCCCGGACGGCACCACCCTGGCCACCGGTGACGCAAACGGCAACATCCGGTTGTGGAACACAGCCACCGGGCAGGAGACCGGCGCGCCGATGAGCTCCGACACCCAGCCGGTGGACGCCGTGGCGTTCAGCCCCGACGGTACGCTTGTGGCCGCCGCCAGCAGCGACGGGACCGTCCAGGTGTGGAGCGCCGCCACCCAGCAGGAGGCTGGATCGGCCCTGGCCGCCGGGACGGCAGAAGTCGATGCACTGGCGTTCAGCCCGGACGGCAAGACCCTGGCCACCGGGGGCCGGGACGGCGCCGCTCGGTTGTGGGATGTGAGCACCGGCAGCCAGATCGGGACGACCATGGCCACCGGGTACCCGGTAGGCGCGCTGACGTTCGGCGCCGGAGGCGCCACGCTCGCCACCACCGAAGGCGATGGCACCACCGAACTGTGGAACGTTGCCACGCAGACCCAGACGGGCGCGCCGCTGACCGCACCGGGCTCGGCGGGCGTGAGCTCGCTGGCCTTCAGCCCCAACGCGGACGCCCTGGCCACCGGGGACAGTAACGGCGCCATCCAGCTGTGGAGCCCGGCCGCCTTCCACCTGGCGTCGGCTCCGCTAGCCATCGGCGCCGTCGGGCTGCCCGCCGCCGGACACGCGCCAGCCGTCCTGTCCGCCAGCGGCCGCATCCTGGCCGACAGCGACGGACACGGGACCGTCCAGGTGTGGGACCTCACCACGCAGCGGGCCGTGCGCGTGCCGCTGCCCGGCTACGGTACCGTGACCGGCCTGGCCCTCAGCCCGGACGGCGGGACGCTGGCTGTGGCCGGTGACGTCGTGCAGCTCTGGCGGACGGCGACCGGTCAGCGGATCGGCACGGCGCTGCCCGCCTCCGGGGGCAGCGGAGGGTACGGCGGAGTGGCCTTCAGCCCCGAGGGCGCCACCCTGGCCACCATCGGCGCGGACGGCACGGCCCGGCTGTGGAACGTGGCGACCCAGCAGGAGATCGGCGCGCCGCTGCCCGCCGGCCCGCCAGGCACCTTCACCAGGACCGCAGGCTTCAGCCCGGACGGCAAGATCCTCGTCACCGTCGGCGCGGGCGGCCGGACCCAGCTGTGGAGCGTGGCCACCCATAAGCCGCTCGGCAAGCCCATGGCCGCGGGCACGGCCGCAACCGTGGTGGCGTTCAGCCCGGACGGCACCACGCTGGCCACCGCGGGCGGCGACGGCACCATCCGGCTGTGGAACACGGCGACCCAGCAGCAGATCGGCGCGCCCATGACCGCCGACACCCAGCCGGTCTACGCGGCCGCCTTCAGCCCGGACGGCACCACGCTGGCCACCGCGGGCGGCGACGGCACCATCCGGCTGTGGAACACGGCGACCCAGCAGCAGATCGGCGCGCCCATGACCGCCGACACCCAGCCGGTCTACGCGGCCGCCTTCAGCCCGGACGGCACCACGCTGGCCACCGCGGGCGGCGACGGCACCGTCCGGACCTGGGACGTGGCCTTCCCGGCCAAGCTCGCGCAGGCCGCCTGCGCGATTGCGGATGTCTCGCTCACCCGCGAACAGTGGGCCGACTACGCTGGAACCCAGCCATTCCAGCAGGTCTGCCCGGCGAGCTGAGCCGCGCCTGGGCGGCAGTTCCGATCAGATGTTGGACAGGATCCTGTCATCGGCGTAAGGGGCGGGCACAGCGCCCGGGCATCCGTGACGCGTTCTAAGGGCGCGCTGGTGGCGGTCGGCGCCTGCCTGGTCATCGCCGCGGTACTCGTGGCCGTCCTGGCTGTGCACGGCCCGGGCGCCTCCAGACCCCCGGCGGCTGCCCGGGCTCCGGCCACCCAGTCCGCTACCGTCTCCCAGTCCGCTACCGTCTCCCAGTCCGCTACCGTCTCCCAGTCCGCTACCGTCTCCCAGTCCGCTACCGTCTCCCAGTCCGCTACCGTCTCCCAGCCGGCCACGGCTGTCCCGTCGGCCACGACTACCGAGCCGGCCACCATGCGCACCCCGATCCGTTCGGGCCGGTCGCGGCGGCCAATGTGTCGACGCGGGCGGGCACCGTCCTGGCCGCGATCGACGATCTCGAGACCGGGCAGACCTGGAGCCTCGGGACAGGGCAGCCGCAGGCCGAAGCGAGCGTGGTCAAACTCGACGTCCTCGAGACGCTGCTGGCCGAGCGAGGCGACAGCAGCCCGGCCGGGCTGTCGGCCAGCGATCAGTCGCTGGCCCGGCAGATGATCGAGGACAGTGATAACGACGCCGCGACCAGCCTGTGGTACGAGGTAGGAGGGGCGGCGAAGATCAGCTCGTTCAACGCCGCGGCCGGCCTCAAGCGCACCATGCCGTCGTCCTGCGTAGTCTGCTCGGGTTTCCCCTGGCCGGGGTGGGGGCTGACGACCACGGTCCCCACCGATCAGCTTGCCCTGCTCCGGGAACTGGTCATGCCCGGTCCCCTGCTGACCGGCGCCGAACGAAGATACGCCTTGTCGCTGATGGAAAACGTGACTCCCTCGCAGCGGTGGGGAGTGTCCGGGGGCGTCCCGCCCCAGGCCACGGTGGCCCTGAAGAACGGCTGGCTGCCCCTGGACAGCGCGGGAGACGACTGGCAGGTCAACAGCATCGGCTGGATCTCGGGCCTGGGCCGCGACTACCTGCTGGCCGTGCTGACCACCGGGAATCCCACCGAACAGTACGGCATCGACACGATCGACCGGCTGGCCGCCCTGGTCTGGCAGCACCTGGGCTAGCTGCCCTGACCGTGGGCTAGCTGTCCTGACCGTGGGCTCGCTGCCTGACCCTGAGCTCGCTGCCTGACCAGAGCCGCCGGGGTCAGGCCGGCCAGCGCTCGGCATTCCCTGGTCAGGTGAGCCTGGTCAGCGTAGCCCGCCTGGGCCGCCAGGACGGCCAGGTCCTGGGTGTCTGGCCGGGCGCGGGACGCCTGCCGGGCCGGCACATTGGCGTCGATCCGGGATACGAAGCGGTTCGGCGGCGGCGGCGCGGCGCCGGTGCGGGATGCGGTGGCCGCGTACCGCAACGACGACGGGGGGTTCGGGCATGCGCTCGAGCCGGATTCGCTGGCGCGCGGCTTGTTCGACGGCGCCCCGATCAAGGCCCACTTGGACCATCTGGCGCAGGCGCAGCGCGATGACGGTGGCTGGACATTCAACTGGCTGGCCTGGTCGCCCGCCGCGGAACGAGAGTGGCGCGGCTTCCTCACCGTGGACGCCCTGCGCGTCGTGCGGGCCAACGGCCGCTGGTAACCAGCGGGCGGTCATCCAGGTCGCGCGACGATAGCTAGCCTCAGCCGTAGAAGAGGGGCTCCATGACGGCGCGAGCGCGGCGGGCGGCGCGGCGGTAGTCCTGCTCGAGGGCCTGCGCGGCGTCGCCGGGCGCGTAGCCGAGCAGGCGGGCGACCTCGGTCAGCTCGCCGTGCCGGGCGGGCAGCGTGTCGCTCGGCCGACCGCGGACCAGCACGATTGCGTTCCTGATCCGCGCGGCCAGCTGCCAGGCGGCCATCAGCGCCGCCGCGTCCTCGGCGGGCAGCAGGCCCTCCTGCACCGCCGCTGCCATCGCTTCGCCGGTCCTGGTGGTGCGCAAGCCAGGCAGCGCATGGGCGTGCTGAAGCTGCAGCAGCTGGATCGTCCACTCCACGTCGGACAGGCCCCCCGGCCCGAGCTTGACGTGCAGGGCACGGTCCGCGCCACGGGGGATCCGTTCGGCCTCCACCCGCGCCTTGATGCGGCGGATCTCCCGGATGGCCGTCGCGTCGACGCCGCCGGCCGGATAACGGAACTCGGCGATCATCCGGGTGAACCTGGCGCCGAGCTCGGCATCCCCGGCGGCGGGCTCGGCACGCAGCAGGGCCTGGGCCTCCCACGGCGCGGACCAGCGCCGGTAGTAGGCGCGGTAGGCGGCCAGGGTGCGCACCAGCGGACCCTGGCGTCCTTCCGGCCGCAGGTCGGCGTCCACCACCAGGGCCGGATCGGGCACCGGCAGCGCGAGCAGCCGCCGCAGTTCGGCGGCTACCGCATGCGCGACATCGGAGGCGTCCCGCTCGGGCTGGCCGGGCCGCGGATCATGGACGAACAGCACGTCGGCATCGCTGCCGTACCCGCACTCGTGACCGCCGAACCGGCCCATGGCGATCACCGCGAACCGGGTGGGCAGCGGGCGGCGCAGCTCATCGGAGATCTTCCGCGTCGCCACGTCCAGCGCCACTTCGATGGTGACCCGGTTGATATCGGTGAGCGCCCCCGCAGTAGCGCTCAGGGCAGTATGGGGGGACCTGTCCCCCCCCGAGGGGGACGTGGGGGGAAAGGCTTCCCCCCACTGGGGGGCCCGGGGGGGATGAAATCCCCCCTGGAGTGGGGGGTTCCGGGGGGTCATCCCCCCGGGGTAACACAGCATGTCGGCAGCGGCGATCCGCAGCAGCTCCCGGCGGCGGATCGAGCGTACCGCGGTAACCGCCGCCTCGGCGTCGTCGTCGTAACGCTGCGACGCTGCCATCATCTCCGAACGCAGCGCGGCCAGGTTCCGCGGCACCAGCTCGGCGTCGTCGCCGAACATGGCGACCGCTTCTGGCGCGCGCAGCAGCAGGCCGGTGGCGTACCGGCTGGACGCCAGCACCCGCGCCATCCGCTCGGCCGCCTTGGTCTCGTCTCGCAGCAGCCTCAGATACCACGGGCTCTCCCCCAGCGCCTCGCTGACCTGGCGGAACGCCAGCAGGCCAGCGTCGGGCTCGGCGGCGTCGGCAAACCAGCCGAGCAGGACCGGCAGCAGCGTCCGCTGAATCGCGGCGCGCCGCGACACGCCCGAGGTCAGGGCGTCGATGTGACGCAGCGCACCCGCCGGGTCGGCATAGCCTAGTGCCTGGAGCCGGGCCCGGGCCTCGGCCGGGGTCAGCCGGGCCGCCTCCGAGGGCAGCCGGGCCACGGCCTCCAGCAACGGACGGTAGAACAGTTTCTCGTGCAGCCGCCGCACCTGCCTGGCGTGCCTGCGCCACATGGCGTCGAATTCGACGGCTGGATCGGAACGCTTCAGGGTGGCCGGATGCGGATACCACGGCCCGTTCGGGATATCCAAAGATCTCATCGCCCGGCCGAGCCTGCGCAGTACGGCGGGATCCTCAGGCAGGGTGTGGGTCCGGCTCAGCCGGTGCAGTTGCAGCAGGTGCTCGGTGCGGCGCAGGAACCGGTAGGCGGCGGCCAGTTCGTCCGCGTCGTCGCGGCCGACATACCCGCCAGCCGCCAGTCCGGCCAGAGCGGGCAACGTCGCGGGCAAGCGCAGCGCCTCGTCGGTGCGGCCGTGCACGAGCTGCAGCAACTGGACGGCGAACTCGATGTCCCGCAGCCCGCCTGGGCCGAGCTTGAGCTCGCGCCCGGCCTGCTTAGCCGGCAGGGACTGCTCGACCCGGCGGCGCATGGCCTGGGTGTCCTCGACGAAGTGCTCGCGTCGCGCTGCCTGCCAGACCAGCGGGGCGAGCGTGTCCGCGTACGCCTGGCCGAGCGCCATGTCGCCCGCCACCGGTCGGGCCTTGAGCAGCGCCTGGAACTCCCAGGTCTTCGCCCAGCGCTCGTAATAAGCCCGGTGGCTGGCCAGGGTGCGGACCAGCGGGCCGTGGCGGCCTTCGGGGCGGAGGTTCGGGTCGACGGGGAAGATGCTGCCCTCGGGGGTGGACCGGGCGCAGACGCCGATCATGCCCGCGGCCAGGCGGCCGGCGGTGGCCAGCGCCGCGGTCTCGTCCCCGTCCCTGACCGGTTCCGCGACGAAGATCACGTCCACATCGCTGGCGTAGTTCAGCTCGCGAGCGCCGCACTTGCCCATGGCCACTACCGCGAGCCGGCATGGCATGGATTCCGGGGGCAGCTCGGACCGCGCCACGGCCAGGGCCGCCTCGAGAACCTCCGCCGCGATGTCGGCTAGCTCCTCGCCCACCTCGTCCACGGATGCGACGCCGGTCAGGTCCCGCGCGGCTAGCTGCAACAGCCGTCGCCGGTACGCCGCGGCCAGGGCGGCCGTGGCCCCCAACGGCGGCGGCTGGTCCCGGCCGTCCGCTGGTTCGCGGCCCGCTACCGGCTCGGCCAGGCGCGGGTTCGCGCCGACGGCCCGCAGCATCTCCTCGTGCAGCTCCTCCGGGCTGGGCCGGCTGATGGCCTCCCGCAATACCTGGCAGTCCTCGGGATGCCGGGTCAGGTGATCGGCCAGCCCGGCGCTGACGCCCAGCACCGCGGTGAGCCGGTCGCGGAAGTCCAGTTCGTCGCGCAGCGCCTGGCGCAGGGCGTGCGGCTCAGCGGTGGCCTCGAACACCCTGGCCAGTCCGGTCAGGGCCAGGTCGGGGTCGGCCGCCGCGGCCAGCGCGGTCAGCACCGTCTCGGCCTTCTGCCCGTCCTCCGAGCTGGCCAGATCAGTGCCGCCGAGATCGGCCAGCAGGCGTTCAGCCCGGGCAGCGTCCGCAAAACCCATCCGGGCCAGCTGCCCGGCCAGCGTGGTCCGCGAACTGCTCACGCCAGCAAAGGTAACCGGCCAGCTGATCCTCGCGGAACCCTAGGACAGCCGAGGCGGACGCTTGACGTGGCTGGCCGCCCGGATTCCCTGCAGCCAAAGCACGGCAAATTCCGACATTTCTCTAATGCTTAACCTTCTACATTTCAGCATCGAATCGCTCGCGGGCAGCGGACCTTGCACCCGCTGCCCCTACGGATTACAGGAGACACCCTTGCCCAGAATTCACCGTTACCTGGGCGGCCCACTGAAGAGCCGCCTCGGCCGGACCCTGGTGGTTGGGGCAGCAGTTCCCGCCCTGCTACTAGCGGTGGCGGCGTGCGGCGGCGCCGCGTCGGCCGCGCCGGCCGCAGGCAGCTCGCCCGGCAGTTCGTCGGGCTCGTCGGGTTCGGGCAGCGCGAGCGCCTACTTCAACTGCCTGCGCGAGCACGGCGTGACGGGCTTCGGCGGCAGCGGCTCGACCGGGAGCGCCCCGAGCAGCGGCACCATCGCCAATGCCCGTAAGGCCTGCGCATCGCTGCGTCCGGCGGGCGGCTTCGGCGGATCGGGCGGGTTCAGCGCGGCGTTCGGCAAGTTCGAGAGCTGCCTGGCCGCGCACGGCGTCACCCTCCCCAGCCCGTCAGCTTCGGGCGGCGGCTTAGAGCCTGTTCGGTGAGCTGCAGTCCAACCCGGCCGGCCAGGCGGCGTTCAACGCCTGCAAGTCCGACCTGCCGTTCACGCCGGGAAGCGGCCGCGGCTTTGGCGGCGGTGGCGGAGGTGGTGGCGGCTTTGGTGGCAGCGGCAGCAGCTACGGCGGCGGTAGCACTGGCACCGGCGGCAGCGGCAGCGGCGGCAGCGGCAGCGGCAGCGGCAGCGGCGGCGGCAGCGGCGGCAGCGGCGGCAGCAGCAGCAGCAGCAGCAGCAGCAGCAGCAGCGGGAGCGGCACCACAACCACCTGACCGGCCGGATCGGCCCTTGTCTATAGTGGCGACGTCGGCGGCAACGGACCCAGGGAGCAGGCATGAAGAATCTCTACCTAGCTGGAAAGTGGGTCCCGGCCAAGGACGGCGGCACGTCACAGACCATCAATCCGTTCGACGCAACCCCGCTGGAGACCCTGGCTGAGGCCGCGCCGACCGACGTCGACGCGGCCGTGGCCGCGGCCCGCGAGGCGTTCGATGAGGGCCCGTGGCGGCGGTCGACCATCACCGAGCGCACCGCGCTGCTGGGCAAGATAGCTGACCTGCTGCAGCGGGACCGCGAGCAGCTGGCGCACACCGAGAGCCTCGACACCGGCAAGACGCTGAACGAGGCCCGCGCCGACGTGGACGACACGACGGCCGTGTTCCGCTACTACGCAGGGGTCGCGGCCTCGCACGCGGGACGGGTGGTCGAACCGGGCCGGCCCGGCGTGGTCAGCCGGATCACGCACGAGCCGGTGGGTGTCTGCGCGCTCATCGCGCCGTGGAACTACCCGCTGCTGCAGATCTCGTGGAAGCTCGCGCCCGCGCTGGCCGCGGGCAACACGACGATAGCCAAGCCCAGCGAGCTGACCCCGCTGTCCACGGTGGCGCTGGTCACGCTTGTCGAGGAGGCAGGCGTCCCGCCCGGAGTGGTGAACCTGCTGCTCGGCGCGGGCGGGACGGTGGGCCAGGCCCTGGTGGCGCACCCTGGTGTCGACCTGGTCTCCTTCACCGGGGGGCTCGCGACCGGCGAGAAGATCATGGCCGCGGCAGCCCGCGGGGTGCGGAGGGTCGCGCTCGAGCTCGGCGGCAAGAACCCGAACATCATCTTCGCCGACACGGACTTCGACACTGTGGTGGACAACGCGCTGACCGGGGCGTTCCTGCACTCCGGACAGGTGTGCTCGGCCGGTTCCCGGCTGATCGTGCAGGACAGCATCCACGACAGCTTCGTCGCCGAGCTGGCCGCCCGCGCAGACCGGATCCGGCTGGGCAGCGGCCTGGACCCTGACACCGAGTGCGGCCCGCTGATCTCTGAGGCGCAGCGGGCCAAGGTGGAGAGGTACATCTCGCTCGGGCTGGCCGAGGGCGCGGAACTGCTGGCCGGCGGTCAGCGGCCGCCCGAGCCCGCGCTGGCCCGCGGTTTCTTCCTGCGGCCGACGGTGTTCGCCGGATGCCGCAGGGACATGGCGGTCGTGCAGGACGAGGTGTTCGGGCCGGTGGTGACGGTCGAGCGGTTCCGCACCGAGGCGGAGGCCATCCGCCTCGGCAACGACACCGGGTACGGCCTGGCCGGGGCGGTCTGGACGTCCGAGGCGGGCCGGGCCGAGCGGGTCGCGGGCGCGCTGCGCCACGGCACGGTGTGGATCAACGACTACCACCCTTACCTGCCGCAGGCGGAGTGGGGCGGTTTCGGCAAGTCGGGCATCGGCCGCGAGCTCGGTCCTTCCGGCCTGGACGAATACCAGGAGAAGAAGCACATCTACCAGAACACGAGCCCGGCGCCCGCGCACTGGTTCTCTGTCTGAGGCCCGTGGTGCCGTCAGGCTGCCGGAGCACCACGGCACGGAGCTGGCCCTCGGCGTTCTGCCCCGGGAACATGCTCAGTGCTGAGCCGTAACGTTCCCGGAACGGTCCCTCCGTAGTGTGGACAATATGAGGTACGCACTGATGACCGGACTGCTAACGGTGGCGTATGCGGCACTGGTCCTGCTGGCCATCCAGATGTTCGCGTTCCATACGCCGGTGGCCGTGGCCGCCGCCACGCTGATCGCGGCGGTGCTGTTCAACCTGCCGCGCCGTCGCCTGCAGCGGGCGGTGAACCGGCGGTTCGGCCGCCTGGCCTGACACGGCCAGACTGCACCCGCGTTCGCGGCACGGCGGCAGACGCCAGCCGGCCTGTGTGAGGTATCGGTCAGATCCCGCCACTTTGAGAACCCCCTCCTTATGGCCCAGCGGCAACCGTACCAGACCCCTTGTCCGATATACGGGCCATGTCCTGACCCACGCCGTCTTCGGCCGCGGTAACGGGATTCACCACGCGCGACCGTCCACGGTAGCGAGATGACGGTGGGTACGCTTCCGGCGAACCCGCGATGGCGGCCGGACCGTAACCTCCGCACGGTGTGGTAGGCATGATTCATGGTCGATCTCATCCCGCGCGAGGTGCTGTTCGGCAACCCGGAGCGCATCAGCCCGCACATCTCCCCCGACGGCACCCGGCTGGCCTGGATAGCGCCGCACGAGGGAGTGCTCAACGTCTGGGTCGCACCCATCGGCGCAGCGGGCGCCTCGGGTGTCGACTGGGATGCCGCGACCGTGGTGACCGACGACGCCGACCGGGGCATCCGGGTTTTCGCCTGGGCCAGGGACGGCAGGCACCTGTTGTACCTGCAGGACACCGGCGGCGACGAGAATTGGCGGCTGTACGACGTTGATCTGGAGGCGCCCGCCACCGCAGGCGGCGAGACTGGCTGGGCCAGGCGTGACCTGACGCCGTACGACGGCATCCAGGCCCGCATCATCGCCACCCGCAAGAGCCACCGCGACGAGGTGCTCGTCGGGATGAACCGGGATAACCCGCAGCTGCACGACGTCTACCGGCTGGACCTGAAGACGGGCGACCTGGCCAAGCTGATCGAGAACCCGGGGTACGCGGGCTGGCTCGCGGACGAGGACCTAGTGGTCCGCGGCGCGCTCGCCCCGCTGCCGGACGGCGGCTTCGACCTGCTCGTCCGAGACGATGCCGACGCCGACTGGCGGACGCTGCTCACCATCTCGGCTGACGACGCTCCGGCCAGCGGCGTTCTGGCCTTCGCCGGCGACGGGAAGTCGCTGCTGGCCATCAGCTCGGTCGGGGTGAACACCGGCAGTCTGGTCCGGATCGACCTTGCTTCGGGCGACGCCCGGGTACTGCTCGAAGACCCCGAGGCCGACGTGGCGGGCGCGATGCTGCACCCGGATACCCGCGAACCGCAGATCGTCGAGGTGCTCAAGGACCGCGCGGAGTACCACGTGCTCGACCCGGAAGTGGAGCCCGATTACGAGACGATCCGGGCCCTTCACTCCGGCGACCCGGGACTCGTTTCGCGGGACGAGGCCGACACGACCTGGCTGATCGCCTTTACCGACGACGCAGGCCCGGTGCGGTACTACGCCTACGACCGGGCCACCCGCGTCGGCAGTTTCCTGTTCGAGAGCCGCCCCGAGCTGTCCCGCTACGAGCTGGCCCGGATGGAGCCGTTCTCTTACCTCACCCGGGACGGCCTGACCGTGCATGGGTACGTCACCTTCCCGCCCGGCGCCGGGCGGTCCGGGCTGCCGACGGTGCTCAACGTGCACGGCGGGCCGCAGGCCCGCGACGTGTGGGGTTTCGATCCCGAGGCCCAGTGGCTGGCGAACCGCGGCTACCTGTGCGTTCAGGTGAACTACCGCGGCTCGACCGGCTACGGCAAGGCGTTCGTCTCGGCCGGTGACCGCGAGTGGGGCGCCAAGATGCACGACGACCTGATCGACGCGGTCCGGTATGTGGTGGATCAGGGCTGGGCCGACCCGGACCGGATCGCGATCTACGGCGGCTCCTACGGCGGCTACGCGGCGCTGGTGGGCGCGGCGTTCACCCCGGACGTGTTCCGCTGCTCGGTGGACATCGTGGGCCCGTCCAACCTGAAGACGCTGCTGGAGACCATCCCGCCGTATTGGGCCCCGATAAAGGCACAGCTGTATAAGCGGGTCGGCAACCCGGAGACCGACGAGCAGTTCCTGTGGTCGCGCTCGCCGCTGTCCCGGGCCCGCGACATCCGGATCCCGCTGCTGATCGCGCAGGGCGCCAACGACCCGCGGGTCAAGCAGGCCGAGTCCGAGCAGATCGTGGCCGCGCTGGCCGAGGCGGGGATTGACTACGAGTACATGCTGTTCCCCGACGAGGGCCACGGCTTCGCCAAGCCGGAGAACCGGCTGAAGTTCTACGCCGCGGCCGAGCGCTTCCTGGCCAGGTACCTGGACGGCCGCTTCGAAGAGTGACCCGAGCGGTCACAGCATGGGGAGGTACCGGCCCAGCTCGTACTCGGTGACCTGGCGGCGGTACTCCTGCCACTCCTCGCGCTTGTTGCGCAGGAAGAAGTCGAAGACGTGCTCGCCGAGGGTCTCGGCGATGAGTTCGCTGTCCTGCATGGCCCGGATGGCCTGGTCCAGATCCTGCGGCAGCGGGCGGATGCCGAGCGCGCGGCGCTCGGCGGAGGTCAGCGCCCAGACGTCGTCCTCGGCGCCGGGCGGCAGTTCGTAGTCGCCCTCGATGCCCTTCAACCCGGCGGCCAGGATCACCGCGAAGGCCAGGTACGGGTTGCAGGCGGCGTCCACCGAGCGGAACTCCACCCTGGTGGAGTTGCCCTTCTGAGGCTTGTACATCGGCACCCGGACCAGGGCCGAGCGGTTGTTGTGCCCCCAGCACACGTAGGCCGGGGCCTCGCCGCCCGCGCCGGCCGTCCGCTCCGCCGCGCCCCACAGCCGCTTGTAGGAGTTCACCCACTGGTTGCACACCGCGGTCATCTCCGGCGCGTGCCGCAGCAGGCCGGCGATGAAGGCCCGCCCGGTCTTGGACAGCTGGAACTCCGCCCCCGCCTCGTAGAACGCGTTCTTGTCGCCCTCGAACAGCGACACGTGGGTATGCATACCGGAGCCGGGATGATCGGTGAACGGCTTGGGCATGAACGTCGCGTACACGCCCTGTTCGATCGCCACCTCCTTCATCACCAGCCGGAACGACATGATGTTGTCGGCGGTGGTCAGCGCGTCGGCGTAGCGCAGGTCGATCTCCTGCTGTCCGGGGGCGCCCTCGTGATGGCTGTACTCGACCGAGATGCCCATCGACTCGAGCATGGTGATCGCGGTCCGGCGGAAGTCATGCGCGATGCTGTGCGGCGTGTGATCGTAATAGCCGCCCGAATCGATCGGCTGCGGCCTGGCCCCCGGCTCCGGACGCTCCCTGAGCAGGAAGAACTCGATCTCCGGGTGGGCGTAGAAGGTGAAGCCGAGCTCGGAGGCGCGGGCCAGGTTCCGCTTGAGTACCCAGCGCGGGTCCGCGTATGACGCCGACCCGTCGGGCAGCAAGATGTCGCAGAACATCCGGGCCACGCCGGGGTACTCACCGCGCCACGGCAGCAGCTGGAACGTGGCCGGATCCGGGTGCAGGATCATGTCCGCCTCGTAGACCCGGGCGAACCCCTCGATCGCGGAGCCGTCGAAGCCGATCCCGTCCGCGAACGCGCCCTCCAGCTCGGCGGGGGCGACCGCGATGGACTTCAGCGTGCCGAGCACGTCGGTGAACCAGAGCCGGACGAACCGGATATCCCGCTCCTCCAGCGTGCGCAGCACGAACTCTTCCTGCCTGTCCACGGCTATCACCTTAAGACGTTCGTCGTTGACTGTCCTGGTGTGAGTCTGCCTGGCTTGTGTTTCCGCGCTGTTACATCAGCGCCTCATGTGAGGTACGGCCTTAGGCTGGAGGCGTGACCAAGCTGAGGATCGCGCTGGCGCAGGTCAATGCCACGGTCGGGGACCTGGACGGGAACGCCGACCTGATCGTGGAGTGGACCAGGCGCGCGGCCGGACGTGGGGCGCGGGTCGTGGTGTTCCCCGAGATGATGCTCACCGGGTACCCGGTGGAGGACCTCGCGCTGCGGGCGTCGTTCGTGGAAGCGTCGATCAGGACGCTGCATGAGGTGGCTGCGCGGCTCGGGGACGAGGGGCTGGGCGGGATCGCCGTGGTGGCGGGTTACCTGGACCGGCGGCCCGGCCTGGCGGCGCGAACCGGGCAGCCCGCGGGCGCGCCGCGGGACGCGGCGGCGCTGCTGTACGGCGGGCGAGTCGTCATCACCTCGGCCAAGCACCATCTGCCGAACTACGGGGTGTTCGACGAGTTCCGCTACTTCGTGCCGGGCGACACGCTGCCAGTGTTCCGGCTGCCCGCAGGTGACGGCGAGAACGTCAGCATAGCGATCGCGATCTGCGAGGACCTGTGGCAGGACGGCGGGCCGGTGGCGGTCTGCGCGCGGGCGGGAGCGGGCCTGCTGGTGGTGCCGAACGCGTCGCCCTACGAGCGGGGCAAGGACGACGTGCGGTTGGACCTGGTTGTCCGCCGGGCCCGCGAGGCCGGGGCCGCGCTCGCGTACGCCAACATGATCGGCGGACAGGACGAGCTGGTCTTCGACGGCGACTCGATCCTGGTGGCCGCGGACGGAACGCTGCTGGCCCGCGGGCCGCAGTTTGCCGAGGCGCTGGTGCTCGCCGACCTGGAGCTGCCCGCGGCCGACCCCGGGCCGCTGCCCGGGGACCAGCCGGTCGACGCCCAGGACGGCACGACGATCACGATCCAGCGGGTGGCGCTGCCTGAATCGGCGGACGCCCCGGTCGTGGATCCGCCGGAGATCACCGACGGGGCAGTCTGGCCGCGGCTGTCGGATCCGGCCGAGGTGTATGCGGCGCTGGTCACCGGGGTCAGGGACTACGTGCGCAAGAACCGGTTTCGTTCGGCCATCCTGGCGCTGTCTGGCGGGATCGACTCGGCCCTGACCGCGACGATCGCCGCGGACGCGATCGGCCCGGACAACGTGCACGTGGTGCTGATGCCCAGCCGGTATTCCTCCGGGCACTCGGTGACCGATGCGGAGGACCTGGTCAAGCGGCAGGGTCTGCACGCGCTGACCATCCCGATCGCCTCGATGGTGGACGCGCTCACCAAGGAACTCGTCCCGGCCGGGTTCCCTGAGACGGGACTGCCGGCGGAGAACCTGCAAGCCCGGGTGCGGGGGGTGGTGCTGATGGCGCTGTCCAACGCGGGCGGGCACCTGGTGCTCACCACCGGCAACAAGAGTGAGCTCGCGACCGGATATTCCACGCTGTACGGGGACTCGGCCGGCGGGTTCGGCCCGATCAAGGACGTGCTCAAGACCCTGGTCTGGGAGCTGGCCAGATGGCGCAACGCCGAGGCGTCACGCCTGGGGGCCACTCCCCCGATCCCGGAGAACTCCATCACCAAGCCGCCGAGCGCAGAACTCGCGCCCGGACAGCTCGACACCGACTCGCTACCGCCCTATGAGGTGCTCGACGCGCTGCTCGACGACTACGTGGAGAAGGACATGGGGGTCGCGGATCTGGTCGCGGCCGGGCACGACCCGGCGCTGGTCGAGCGGGTGGTACGGCTGGTCGACGCGGCCGAGTACAAGCGGCGGCAGTACCCGCCCGGCCCGAAGATCAGCCAGAAGAACTTCGGGCGGGACCGGCGGCTGCCCATCACCAACCGGTGGCGTGAGGCGCTGCCCTCATAGCGGCAGCCTCCGAGAAATCGGCTAACACGCGGTGGGACTTCTGGTATGCAACAACGCCAGATGTGCTAAACGCAATGGTTTGTCGGGAGGATATGGGCTTCGGGGAGTAATTGGTGCACCCCAGTACCCCAAATCCTCCCCAGAGCCCGAATCTTCCAAGATCTTTTAGACATATGGGCAAGCGGCGACTTGCGAATTGAAATGGGTGGCGAAGTTATCAGCCCAGGCAAGAATCAGCTACGCGCTGAAAGGCCGAGCAGCAGGCCGTCGACCAGGCGGGCCGCGAAGTCGCCGTTGAACGTCCCGTCCTGCGACTTCTCCAGGCTCATGATCGCCCCGGTCAGCGCGAGCATAGCGATGTCGACGTCGGTATCGGGGCGAAGCTCGCCGGTCTCGATGCCACGGCGAATGACGGCCCGCATGGCGTCGCGCCGCGGCTGGACGACGGTTTCCTTGTACCGCGCCATCAGCCGTGGGTACTGCTCCCCCTCGCCGTGCAGCAGCGCGTACCGCCGCGCCTTTCTCGGGTCGGCCTTGTCCGCGCACATCACCTCGACCATGGCGAGCAGGTCATCCCGGACCGAGACGCCCTTGGGCTCGGGGAACGGCGACTTCAGCGAGGCGAACGCGGCGAGCAGCAGTTCCTCCTTGTTCGGCCAGCGGCGGTAGATGGTCGCCTTGCCCACCCCGGCCCGGCTGGCGACGAGCTCGACACACACGCCCTCGAAGCCCTTCTCGGCGAACACGTCGAGGGTGGCCTCGATGATGGCCTGCTCGGCCTGCTCGCTGCGCGGACGGCCGGGCCGGCGGCTGGTCTCCGGCGCCGGCCCGGCTTCCGCGTCAGTGCCCGGCCCCTGATCGGTGATCACGGGCTGCATCGTTGCTCATCCCTCTCGATCTGCGGTGTTGGCCATGGCTTCTTCCAGTATGGCAAGCTCGGCCTCATACGCGCGATCGGTCGCCGGCGCGGGCTCGACCGCGGGCCGCGGCTTGCCGGGCATCCAGCGCAGCACCACGAAGCCGCCCGCCAGCACGAGCAGCGCCGCGACCAGCGTGGTGATGTGCATGGACTGCACGAACGCGCTGTTCGCGGGCTCGAGCAGCGGCCGGCCAGCCGCGCCGAGCTGCTGAGCCACGGCCTGGGTGGCGGTGATCGAGGATGATGCCGCGCCTCGGGCCGCGGCGGGCAGACCAGCCAGCGACGGGCTTAGCGAGTTCCGGTAGAACACGGCCAGGATCGAGCCGAGGACCGCGACGCTGAGCGCGACCGCCACCTGGCGGGAGGTGTTGGTCAGCGCCGAGCCCGAGCCAGCCCGCTCGCGCGGCAGGACGTCCATGACTGCGGCGGTGGCGGCCGGCATCACCACGCCGATTGCCGCGCCCTGGACAAAGAACATCAGGCCGAGCAGCCAGATCGGGGTGGCCGTGCCCAGCGTGGCGTAGCAGGCGATGACGGCGGCCATGACGAGCATGCCGCTCGCGGTCGGCGCCTTGGCGCCGTACCGCCGGACCAGCCCAGCGCTGCGCGGCGAGGCCAGCAGCTGGCCGACCGCGAACGGCACGGTCAACAGGCCGGCCGCCAGCGGGGTGTAACCGCGGACGTTCTGCAGGTAGAAGCTGGTGAAGAAGAACACTCCGCCCATCCCGAAGAACGCCAGCGCGATCGCGCCCACCGACGCGGACAGCCGCCGGTCGCGGAACAGCCTCACGTCCAGCGAGGGGTGCTGGATGCGTGTCTCGTACCAGGCGAAGATCGCCAGGATGGCCAGGCCGCCCGCGATCGGGCCGAGCACGTCCGGGCGCAGCCAGGAGGCGGTGTCGCCGCCCTGGACGATGCCGTACACCAGGAGCACCAGGCCCGCGATGGACAGCAGTACGCCGGCGTAGTCGATCCCGCCTGCTTCGGAGCTACGCGATTCCGGCACCAGGATGGCGGCGGCGAGCGCGCCGATCACGGTCACCGGCACGTTGATCAGGAAGACCGAACCCCACCAGAAGTGGTCGAGCAGCACGCCGCCCAGCACCGGCCCGGTGGCCACGCCGATGCCGACCGCCATGGCCCACAGGCCGATGGCCCGCGGCCGCTCGGCAGGCTCGAAGACGTTGGAGATGATCGACAGCGTCTGCGGCATGACCGCGGCGCCGCCCAGGCCCATGGCCGCCCGCGCCAAGATCAGCTGCTCCGGCGTCTGCGAGTAGGCCGAGAGCAGCGAGGCCAGGCCGAACAGCACGAGCCCGATCATGAGCATGCGCTTGCGGCCGACCCGATCGCCGATCACGCCGAACGTGAACAGCAGGCCGGCGAAGACCAGGGTGTAGGAGTTGATGGCCCATTCGAGCTGGCTCTGGCTCGCGCCGAGGCCCCCGCGCGGCTCGGCGATAGTCTTCAGCGCCACGTTGAGCACCGTGTTGTCGATGACGATGGCGAGCAGCCCGATGATCAGCACGCTGAGGATGACCCAGCGGCGACGGTAAATCGTCTGCGTGTCCATGTGTCCCTTCCGGATCACTTGGTGTGTTGGTCCGGGTACGGTCCCCGGGCCCCCGCGGAAAGCTTGTGCGCGGAACCGGGAAGGGACGGGATCATCGGCGTGTTGCCATGATCAGGACTTCCCGGCACCGCAACTATCGATACGGAACAGTCTCGTATCGGAATATATTTCCCGGTCTCAGCTGTGATCCACGTCACATTTGACCTGCGGCTCGCGACGGGCGTCTCCCCCCTCTTTAAGGCCGAACGGAGCTGTGGCGCATGCTCGCGCTAGGGACCGACCGCCTCGCGGCCGACCTGGGAGGGCGCTACGGGGCGATGTCGGCCTGACGGAGCAGGCCCGAGGCCGGGTCCACGACCAGGACCAGCGTGAGCGCGGCGTGCGCGCCGACCAGTTCCACGGTCACCGACGCGATTCCGTCGCCCGCCTTGAACGCGCCCAGGCGACACTCACCGGCCCAGGCCGCGGCCATGCGGAAGCGGCGGGCCAGCAGGCCGACGTCCACGGTGCCGACCACCGGGATCGACGGCGGCCAGGCGGGGTCGTTCCGGTTGAGCCAGGCGAGGACGGCGTCCAGCGTCCCGCCCAGCGGCGTGTCCGCAGCGGGCGGCACGGCCACGCCGAGGGACTGGACGCGCGCCGGGTGCTCCGGATTGAGCTGGATCTGCGCCTGGACCACCCCTTGATCGCCCGCGAGCCACCACCGGCAGTGGGCCGGGGTGTCGGACTCGGGCCGGCGGCTGTCGTCGTCGCGGAAAGCCCCGATGCGCTCGCGGATCAGGGCGATCGCCTGCCGACGCTCCTCGAACGGAACGTCCTGAGCGACGTTGGGCGAGAACAGGCGGGCGGCCTCGGCGTCGTCCCAGGACCGGAGCAGGGCGCTGGCCGCGTCCCGTGCGGCCAGAGTCTCCGGCCACGGCCCGGCGTGGTGGTGTCCGCCGCTCCCCGCGGGGGCCAGGGCCGGCCCGTAACCATGGGCAGGCGGGTCCAGATGCCCCAGGATCATGTCCAGGATCCTGGTGGCCAGCGTCATCATCGCGGCGTAGGTGCCGTTGCCGAGTGCGATCACCCCGGTGCCCGTGGCCGGGTGCCAGCGCATGTTGCTGCCGAACCCGGGATACCCGCCGCTATGGCTGACCACCCGGCCGAAGGAGGGATGATCCTCCACGAACAGTCCGAACCCGTAAGCCGGAGGCGCGGGCGCCGTGTCCCCAGGGAAACCGGCCGGCTTGTCCCATCCGGTCAGCACCTGCGGCAACTGCATCTCGCGTCGCGTAGCGCGCCGTACCGGGTGCGGGCCGCCAGCCTGCGGATCGCCGGGCGGGAACGCGGCCGCGAAACCAGCCACCCAGCGCGCGAGGTCCCGCACGCAGCTGAAGACCCCGCCCATCGGGGCGAACGCGCCGCAGGCGTCGAACTCCACCTCGGACCAACCCGTGGGCGCCCGCCGGTAGCCCTGGGCTAGCGCTGACGCGTCAAACTCGGCCGCCTCGAACCCGGTGCGGGTCATCCCCAGCGGGCGGAGCAGGCGATCGCGGAGGTAGTCCTGGTAGGCGAGGCCGGTGACCGCCGTGATGACCCGGCCGAGGATCGCGTAACCGAGGTTGGAGTACTCGAACCGGGTGCCCGGCGCCCAGTTGAACCCCACGCCTCCCGCCAGGAACTTGGCGAACTCCTCCAGCGGCAGGCCCTGCTGCCGGTCGCCCCAGGGATCGTCGGTCGGGAACCCCGCGGTCATGGTCAGCAGGTGCCTGACTGACACCCGCGCCGAGTCCGGGCTGGCCGGCGGCCAGCCGCGTAGTTCGGGCACGTAGGCCTCGGCCAGGTCATCGAGTCCCAGCGCGCCGTCGTCGCGCAGCGCGAGGATCGCGGACGCGGTGAAGCTCTTGGTCATCGAGGCGATGCGGAAGACCGTATCGGCATCCGGCGGCGGGCCGCCGAGGTAGCGTTCGCCGAGCCCGGCCGCGTGCACGAGCTCGCCGCGGACCACGATCCCGTAGGCCACTCCGGGCTGCCCGCCGCCCTGCTGAAAGCCCGCCGCCAGGGCGTCCTCGCCCGCAAAGTCAACCATGGTCACAGTCTTCCATCCTCGTCTGGCCATGCCGCTCACCTCACGTGCCATGATTGAACCGTCCGGGTACGCCGCTGGGGCGACACGAGACATGGAGGTCAACGCAAATGGCACAGCATGCTGGCATACCGGTGGCCGCGACGAGACAGCGGACCA
Source organism: uncultured Actinomycetota bacterium (assembly GCA_963808615.1). Classification (GTDB taxonomy): domain Bacteria; phylum Actinomycetota; class Actinomycetes; order Streptosporangiales; family Streptosporangiaceae; genus Palsa-504. The sequence continues at coordinate 551,146 of CAWEGV010000010.1, read as the reverse complement.
ACCCCACAGCCCCCGAGCCGCTGTACGGCGGGTCCGGCACCGGACGTCGGGTCACCATCCGCGACATCGCGGCCGCCAAGGCCCGCGGCGAGAAGTGGCCGATGCTCACCGCGTACGACGCCCTCACCGCCGGGATCTTCGACAGGGCCGGGATTCCCGTGCTGCTGGTCGGTGATTCAGCCGCGATGGTGGTCTACGGCCACGACACCACGATCCCGGTCACCGTGGACGACCTGATCCCGCTCACCGCCGCCGTGGTGCGCGGTACCAGCCGGGCCCTGGTCGTAGCCGACCTGCCGTTCGGTTCCTACCAGGCCTCCCCCGGCGCGGCCCTGGCCGCCGCGACCAGGTTCCTGAAGGAGACCGGCGCGCACGCGGTCAAGCTCGAAGGCGGCCAGCGCGTCGCGCGCCAGGTCGAGGATCTGGTCTCGGCTGGCATCCCGGTAATGGCCCACCTCGGCTTGACCCCGCAATCGGTGAACGCCTTCGGCGGCTACCGGGTCCAGGGCCGCGGCGAGGACGGTGAGCGCCTGCTGCACGACGCCAAGGTGCTGCAAGCGGCGGGGGCGTTCGCCGCGGTGCTCGAGTGCGTGCCCGCGTCTCTGGCCGCTCGGGTGACCGAGGCGCTGACTATCCCGACGATCGGCATCGGGGCCGGGCCGGACTGCGATGCGCAGGTGCTGGTGTGGCAGGACATGGCGGGCCTGTCCCCGCGCACGGCCAAGCTCGTCAAGAAGTACGCCGACCTGGCCGCCGTTCTGTCCGCCGCCGCGACCGCCTTCGCCCGCGACGTCACCAGCGGTGCCTTCCCCGATGAGGAGCACTCCTACCGCTAGCGTCACAGTCCCCGCTGGCCGACGCCTCGGCCAGCGGATGAGGCTGGCCGGTGTGGCAGAGTGGCACCTGTAATGGGTGAGGCAAGACCGGACTGAGAGACAGGTGGGACGCGTGCAGCCGATGCCGGAAGACTGGGACAAGGCCGTGGCGGTGGTCGCTCATCCCGATGACCTCGAATACGGCGTGGCCGCGGCCGTGGCCCGCTGGACCGGCCAGGGGAAGCACGTGACCTACCTGCTGGCCACCAGGGGCGAGGCCGGTATCGCGGGCATGCCTCCCGACCGGACCGGACCGCTGCGGATGGAAGAGGAGAGGCGCAGCGCGGCGGTAGTGGGCGTCAGCTCGGTAGAGTTCCTCGACCACCCGGACGGCCTGGTGGAATACGGGGTGCCGCTACGGCGGGATCTGGCCACCGCGTTCCGCAGGCTCCAGCCCGAGATGATCATCACGATGAGCTTCGACCTCACCTGGGGCGAGGAAGGGCCGGTCAACCACGCTGACCACCGCGCTGTCGGGCTCGCCGTGCTTGACGCCTGCCGGGACGCCGCGAACGAGTGGGTGTTCCCCGAGGCCGGCCCGCCGTGTACCAGCATCCGCGACGCCTACGTGGCCGCCAGTGGCAGCCCGACGCATTTCGTGGATGTCACCGACAGCATCGACGCGGGCATCGCATCGCTGCGCGAGCACCAGGCCTATATCGACGGCCTGGGCCGCGACTTCGATCCCGACGAGTTCCTGCGGAACATGACGGGCTACATCGGGATGGGCGCCGGCTGCGACTATGCCATCGGCTTTCGGCGCTATCCGATGGGTTAACACGGCGCAAGTTACGGCAGAATGTAACAAGGGCCCCCTCCACGTATGAGGTGGAGGGGGCCTTGCCCGGCCGCACGGCCCTGAGCTGACAGTTGCCTGGCTGCCCAGTGCCGCAAGCCGACCGCCAGGGCCAGACACCCGCGACAGACACCGGTTTCCCGATCTCTCCCACGTCCCGGGGTTTCCCCCGGGGTGGTGCCCGTTTCCAACGGTGAGCCATTTCTATCGCTTCGGCGAGCAGTGTGCAAGAGCCTTTAGCTGGTTATTTTTCATTTTCTTGGTGTCCACAATTTATCCACAGAATACGCGAGGTTTTCCGCATGTCATGATCATTTATCCACGGATAAATTCACAGCTAATCCACAGTTCACCGGGCGTGACGCGCAAGATACCAGGACGAGCGGCGCCGCACGTAATCGCCGCCTGATGATCCTTTTCGGTCCGCTATCTGGCGAGCGGCGCTGGCGCGGCAGAACAGCGCGGCATTGACGCACGTCAGGAGCCGGCGGGCCAGCCTACATACGGCCGCGGCGCCAGTGCGGCTTGCGCTTTTCCAGGAACGCCCGCATCCCTTCCCGCGCGTCGGGCAGCTGGCTGGTCGCGGCCATGACCTCGATGGCATAGGCGTAGGCCTTGGGCTGATCCAGGTCGATCTGCGCGTACAGCGCCTGCTTGCCGATGCCCTTGCTGTCGGCCGACCCGCGGGTGACCCGGTCCAGGAGATCCTGCACCGCGGAGTCGAGCTGCGCGGCCGGTACCACCCGGTTGACCAGCCCCCAGTCCAGCGCGGTATGCGCGTCGATGACGTCGCCGGACATGGCCAGCTCCGCGGCGCGCTTACGGCCGATGTTCCTGGCGATGGCCACCATCGGGGTATGGCAGAACCAGCCGCCCTTGCCGCCGGGCGCGGCGAAGCCCGCGTCCTCACTGGCCACGGCCAGGTCCGTGCTGGCCACCAGCTGGCAGCCGGCCGCCGTGGCCAGCCCGTGCACCCGGGCCACCACTGGCTGCGGCACCTGCTGGATCAGCGTCATCAGCTCGGTGCAGGTGGCCAGCAGCGAGCGCACGTGCGGCAAGTCGGCGTCGACGACGTCGGCGAAGTCATGCCCGGCGCTGAACACCGGGCCGTTGCCGGCCAGCACGATGCCCAGGGCATCGCTGCTCCCGACGTCGCCGAACGCGGTGATCAGCTCGCGCATGTGCTCCAGCGACAAGGCGTTGCGTCGCTGCGGACGGTTCATCGTGATGGTGGCGTACTCACCGGAACGCTCAACCAGGATGTGTTCAAAGCCCATGACATCTCCCTGGCTTAAAGCCTAGCCGACTAGATCAGGCGACCGCCTCGGCGAGCAGGCTGACCTGGTCGAGCCGGGATCCGGTGGGCACGAAGATGATCTCGTCGCAGCCGTTGGCCTCGAATGCGGCGACGTAGGCCTTGACCATGTCGGGACCGACTGCGGCGCCCGACGCGATCATGTTGGCGATGTCACCGAGCCACGCGTAGTAGTGGTGCAGGTACCGGTCGGCCTGGGCGCGGGCATCGGAGCCGAGCGCGTAGTAGGCGAGCGTGAGCTTGCGCGGCCGACCGGGACGGCCCGCCTCCTGCCAGGCCTTGTCCACGCCCGCCGCAGCCTGGCCGAACATGTCAGGCGTGCCGCCGCCCATGATCCAGCCGTCGGCGATCCGAGCCACCCTGTTGAAGCTGGCCTCGGTGGCGCCGCCGAGAATGATCTCGGGGCCGCCCGGCCGGGCCGGATCGGGCCCGATGCCTCCGGCGGTCCCGAACTCCTCCCCCGACCAGACCCGCTTCATCATGGCCACCTGCTCCTCCAGGCGGCGGCCCCGGTCGTGCATGGACATCCCGCTGGCGATGAAGTCATCATCGCGCCCGCCCAGGGCGAGGCCGAGCACCAGGCGACCCCCGGAGAGCCGGTCCAGCGAGCTCGCTTGCTTGGCGAGCAACGCGGCGTTGCTGTAGAGCGGCGCCAGCAGCACGCTCGTGGTCAGCCGGATCCGGCTGGTGACCGCGGCGGCGGCGCTGAGGGCGATCAGTTCCTCGTAGTTCGGGTAGACCAGCCGACCGATGGTGCCGAGCGTGCTGAACCCCGCCTCCTCAGCCGCTTTGGCCCAGTCCACGAGCGCCCGCCCCTCGGTGTCGGGGACCGTGTTCGGCAGGCCGATTCCGATATCCACGCGTACCTCCGCTGGCGAGTCTTGTCCGCATTAGTGAAGTTCTGTCTCATCCAACCACGCTGGTCCTCTCCCAGCGGTGGCGGGTGGTACGCGGGCACGGGCTAGCCCCGGGCCAGCAGGATGACGCCCGCGATGAGCGCGACGACGGCGGCTATGGCTGTTACCGGGCGGCCGTACCGCCACACCCGTGGCTCGGCCCGCAGGCCCAGGATGAACTGCCGGCACAGGGTGTAGACGGCCAGCCCGATGATGGCCACAGGACCCGATCGCGGCAGCCCCGAGACCAGCACGACGACCAGCACCGTGAGCCCGCTGATCAGCGCGGCCAGGGCCTCAAGCAACTGCGCCGGCGCTCGCCGGCAGCCGAGGCGACGGTCCGAGGACCAGATTCCCCAGCGCGACGCGGTAGGCCGCCCGGTGCAGCATCCGGCCCAGAAGCAGCCGAGCCGGCCGATGGCCATGCCGATCAGCAGCGCGGGCGTGGCCGCGGCCAGGAAGGCCCCGGCCGGGATGCCCCGACCCGCGATGGCGGCCGCGGCCACCACCACGGCGGCGCCGGCCACGAAGCCCTGGATGCACCAGCCGTCGAACTTCCGGCCCCGGTGCACCGCGACGTACCAGGCCTTCCCGCCGATCACGCCCGCCACGATCGCGAGCACCGAGTAGAGCATGGGGCGGAACAGCGAGTAATGGCCGTGGTTCAGCAGCAACGCCTCCAGGCCCAGCCCGACCAGGACGCCGAGGGACACCAGGCTGGCGTAGGCGAACCGGACGATCCCGGGCACCTTGCTGCGGAGCAGCCGAGCGGTATGCATCCTCACGCGGGGATCTGTCGAGACGGCCACGTGCCGCGGCCACGGTACCCGGGGAGCGTCGGCGGGGTTCTCGGCGGCGGGCGGGTAGGGCGTATAGGGACGGCTGCCGACGGGTCCGACCGGCCGAGGGGTCACCGTCCACTCGCCCTGGCTGATGCCGCGAACCTCCGCCGTGATCGCCACCGGACCGCTTCCCGGGACGATGCCCGCGACCGTCACGTCTTGCGAGAAGGTGTCCCCGGGCTGGGGCTTCCCGGTCACGCCCGCCCGTTGGCCTGAGAAGCGGACCGTGGCGCTGAACGGGTCCCCTGCCGCGCCGGGGTCGAGCCAGTAGGTCACGGTGAGCAGTTCCTCGACGGCTCTGGCGGCCCATTGGGGCATGTCGTCCGGTGCTTCGGCGGGAGCCGTCCCCGGCTCCGTGCCCGCGGTCCGGGCCGCCGTGGATTTCGGCGAAGGGACTGCTACCCCCGGGACGGCCGGAGCCGCCCGGCCCGGGGAGACCACGCCGACTCGCCCGCCGACTGGCGGTGCCAGGGGCGCGTGCCCGCCCGTTCCCTGGACGGCCCCTGGCCGCGCGTTCGCGGCCGGAGGGCCGGACCGGGAGTTCCCGGCCGGCCTGAGGCCGGCCGGGATGGTGCTGCCCGGGGCACCACCAGATGGAGCGTTCTGGGCCCGCGGACCTGGTCCGCCGGGCGGCACGCGGCCCGGGGACGGAGCGGCCGACGGGGGCGGCGCGGCCGACGAGCGCGGCGCGGCCGACGAGGGCGGGCCGCCGTCACGCCGGACCGGCGGCTGAGCCTTCTTGGCCGCGGTCGTTCCGCGACGGCTGCTCTTGGAGTTCTTCTTCCTGGGCGGCATCGTCGTCCTTCTCGGCTGGCATCACATCGTGGCCGCCTCGTCCGGCTGCCCGCTGGACACGCCGTTGCGCGCAGTTGATGTCCCGGTGGAAGACCGGGGATGCCTGGTTGAATCCGATCCTATCCGGGCGGCGCGGGCGGTTCCGTGCCCCGGCATGCGCCCGGCCTGCCGGGGGCGGGAACCAGGGTACGTTCGGAGAATAATGGGTTTTCAGATATCGGTGATGCGCAGCCCGGCGTGCGCCTTGTAGCGGCGGTTGATGGAGACCAGGTTGGCGGTGAGGGCCTCGACCTGGCCGCAGTTGCGCAGGCGGCCCGCGTAGACCCCGCGCATGCCGGGAATCTGCGCGGCCAGGGCCTGCACGACGTCGGTGGCGTGCCGGTTCTCGCCCAGCACCAGCACGTCAAGGTCGATGGTGTCGACCTCGGGATCGGCCAGCAGGACCGCCGACACGTGGTGGAACGCGGCCACCACCCGGCTGTCCGGCAGCAGCGCCGCGGCCTGCTCGGCGGCGCTGCCCTCGGGTACGGGCAGCGGGTAGGCGCCATGGTGGTCGAAGCCGAGCGGGTTCACGCAGTCGACCACGATCTTGCCGGCCAGCACCGGCGCGAGCGCCGACAGCAGTTCGCCGTGGCCCTCGTAGGGCACCGCGGCGATCACCACGCTCGCCTGGCTGGCCGCGTCCGGGTTGGCCATGCCCTGGACGTCATGCCCGATCTGCGCGGCGGCGGCCCGGGCGCGCTCGGCGCTGCGGGAGCCGATGATCACCGGGTGCCCGGCGCGGGCGAACCTGAAGGCCAGCCCGCGGCCCTGATCGCCGGTGCCGCCGAGGATGCCGATGACCAGGCCGTCGACGGACGGGGCTTCGCGCTCAGTCATGGACCAGATCTTGCCAGCCAGGGGCTAACGGGGCCAGGGGGGCCCAGGGGGGTGAAAGGGGGGACGGGCAGTCCCCCCTTTGCGGGGGGTCCCCGGGGGGTCGTCCCCCGGGGGAAAACACTGTGCACAAACACCATCTGGGGGCACCATAGATACGTGGACGCGAACCAGGTGGCTACTCTCCGTGCACTGCTAGCCCCCACCGGCTGGCTCGACCGGACCCGCGCCTTCGCCCGAGGGCTGCGGAACGCGACCCGGACGCCAGGAGGCCTGCTCGTCGTCGGCACGCCCGCCGAAGAACCCTGGCACCTCACCGCGCACCTGGACGAGGAGAGCCGCCTGTCCGGGATTCCCGAACTGATGCCGACGCTGGTGCGCTGGCAGGTCCCGGAGGCCGCGCCGCCGCACCTGCGGGTCGGCCTGGAGCGGCTGGAGGCAGCCCGGCGGGGAGAGACGGTCTTCATCGTGACGCCGTCGACCGCGCCGGTTCCGCTGCTCGAGCGGGTCAGCGACGCGCGCAAGACGGGCGCCACCATCTTCGCGCTCGACCAGGGCGATCCGGAGCTTGAGGGCCTGGCCCACGAGGCGATGTCGATCATGCCCGGGCCAGGCACGCCCGCGATGGTATCGTTCGGAGCCGCACAGCACCTGATCAGCGCGGCTTGCGGCGAGCTTGGCGCAGGCCGGGGCGAGGGGCGCGCCGGACGGCCCGGCACGCCCGGGTATCAGCGTTACCGCCCCGGCGTCCGCGGCCTGCGGGACCGGGTGGCGCACCTGCTGGACGTGGTCAGCGGGCCGAACCCCTAGGCATCCGCGGGCGCCAGCCCGGTCAGGTGTCCAGGCTCAGGACCATGGTGGGACGCTCGATGATGTGGTCGGCGCGCAGCGGGCGCACGGCGGTGCCGATGGCGAAGAACTCGGTGGTGTGCGAGCCCCAGGTGTGGCTGTGCTGCCGCAGCTGGACGCCCACGATGCCCTCGGCGTGCAGCTCCTCGGCCTCGGCCTGCATCCGGCTCATGGCCAGCTCGCGGGCGTCGTAGAGGGCCTGGGTGAACTGCTCGATCTCCACGTTGCGGCCGATGTTGCCCATCTTGGTGCCGAACTTCTGGTGCGCGATGTGGTACACGCACGAGCCCATCACCATGCCCAGGGGCGCGTAGCCGGCCCGGATCAGGGTCCAGAAGTCCTGGCCGGACAGGTCCGAAGTGAACGGCTGCTTCTTGTTGTTGCGCCAGTTGTCCACTCCCCCGCCGCCGGCGCCCTCCTCAGCCTTGACCGCGGTGCCCACCGCGATGAACTCTGCGATGTCCGCGCCGAACTCCTTCATCTCCACGTCCAGCCGGACGCCGACGATGCCGTCGGCGCGCAGCGCGTCGGCCTCGGCCTCCATCCTGGTCATGGCCAGCTCGCGGGCGTGGTACATGGCCTGGGACAGCACGTCAAGCTCCTGGTTCCTGCCCCAGCGGCCGACCTGCAGGCCGACGTGGTAGATGGAGCTGCCCAGCACCAGGCCGAGCGGCCGGAACCCGACCTCCCGGACCAGCAGGAACTCGTTGACCGACAGGTCGGAGGTGAAGATCGAGCCGGCCCGGCCGGGCTGCAGTTCCGCCAGACGGCGCATGGCATCGTGCGGGACTCCCGCGCTCTCCAGCTCGGTCGCTATGTTCCCCTGCTCGGTCATTGGTCTCTCCTGTAGCTGTCTAGATCTTGATCCGGGCCGCCTGGCGGCGCTGCGGGTCGAGCGACATGATGGCCAGCGTCTTGCCGTGCTGGCTGCCCTGCTCCGAGGGGGTGAACCGGGCGATCGCGGTGCCGATGGTGGTGGCCTCGACGATGTGGTCGCGGCGGCCCTCCACGGCCGGGCACTCCCGCTCCCGCACCCGCAACTCCATGGACGCGATCACCACGCCCTCGGCGCCGAACCGCTTGACGTCACGTTCCAGCTGCAGCCGCGAGTCGTGCCGGGCCTCGTTGACCAGCTCGGTCCAGCCGGCGACCTCCGCATTGCCGGATCCCCAGCGGGTCTGGCCGACGGTCATCCAGTCATCGTGCCGGGACCCGATCGAGATGCCCAGCGCCAGGCCGGCCGGCGCCCAGCCCTTCATGATCAGCTTGGCGAAGTCCTGTCCGGACAGGTCCGAGGTGAACGGCGTCCTGTGGCGCCCCGACGGCAGCTTGTCCCACTGGGCCACGGGCGGGACTCCGGGCGCGCGGACCGCGGTGCCGATGGCCTTGAACTCCAGCCCGCCCGCGGGGAACGCCCCGATGCTCAGCCGGACGCCCACCACGCCGTGCCCGCCGAGTTCGTCGCACTCGGTGGTCATCCGGTCCAGGGCCTTATGCCGCGACTCGTACATCGTCTTCACCAGCGGGGCGAAGGACCCGTAACCTCCACGGGAAGAGACCTGGGTGACAGTCCGGGCTGGCGCTCCGTAGCCCCAGTTCCCCCAGGCCCCCGGGCAGTTGAAACTGCCGGTATAGCCGATGTTGTACACGGCGGCGCCGAGCACCTGGCCGACCGGCTCGAAGCCGACGCTGCGGATCGCGGCGAACTCATCCGAGGTCAGCGCCGAGCCCCAGGTGCCGCTGCGCCGGATTTCGGCCATCCGGGCCTCGGCCACGACCGGCAGTTCTTCGCTCACGCCCCTAGCCTAATATCGCGCCGGGACCGCCGGGCCGCGTGCCTACTCCTGGGCGTCCCATTCCTCGTTTCTCCGCTGCACCGTTTCCAGCGCGTGTTCGGCCGCCTCCCGGGTGGGGTACGGGCCGAGCCGGTCCTTACCCGGGGTGGGTCCGTCGTCGTCTTCCACGGTGTGACGCGTGAGGCTGTACCACCATCGCTTCTCATCGTCCATGCACATTAGACTCGCAAAACATGGCGACAGTGCTTCATCCGGGTCGGCTTTCACCCACCCGCCAGGTTCCCGCGGACATCCCGCGGCCGGAGTACGTGGGCCGGAAACACCCCAGGACCGGGGAACCGGACGTGAAGACCCCGGAGATCATCGCCCGGATGCGGGTGGCGGGCAAGCTGGCCGCCCAGGCGCTGGCCGAGGTCGGCGCGCACGTGGCGCCCGGCGTCACGACCGACTACCTGGATCAGGTCGGCCACGACTTCCTGGTCAGCCACGGCGCGTATCCGAGCACGCTCGGCTACCGCGGCTACCCCAAATCGCTGTGCACGTCGCTGAACGAGGTCATCTGCCACGGGATCCCGGATGACACGTTGATCAACGACGGGGACATCGTCAACATCGACATCACCGCCTTTATCGGCGGGGTCCACGGCGACACCAACGCCACGTTCTGCGCGGGAAACGTCGATGAGGAGTCGCGGCTGCTGGTCGAGCGCACCTACGAGGCGATGATGCGGGGCATCCGCGCGGTGGCCCCCGGGCGCCCGCTGAACGCCATCGGCCGGGTGATCGAGTCCTACGCCCGCCGGTTCGGTTACGGCGTGGTGCGGGATTTCACCGGGCACGGGATCGGCCGGACGTTCCATTCGGGCCTGATCGTGCCGCACTATGACGACCCGGACAACGACGTGACCATGGAACCCGGGATGACGTTCACCATCGAGCCCATGCTCACCCTGGGAACCATCGAGTACGACATCTGGCCGGATGGCTGGACGGCGGTGACCAAGGACCGGCGGCGCACGGCGCAGTTCGAGCACACCATCCTGGTCACCGAGGACGGCTACGAGATCCTGACCCTGTTACTCCTGCGACGCGGCGCGGTGCGCGCGGGCGTGCAGGCTGATCGAATATCCGGCGCCGCGTCCGCGCAGCAGGTGCGGCCCGTGCGGCCGGCCGAGCACGCCGTGCTCCTGGCCGTGTACCCGCACCTGGCCCGGGCGCAGGACCGCGCCTGAGGGCCCACCCTCGGTTGCCTCACCTGCGATCATCGTCGCCGCGTCGCAATCGCAGCCGTGCCCGGCGTCGCCCGGCGGCATGACCACCAGCCAGGCCTGGTGCGATGCCGAGTCCTCGATCACTATTTTCACCGAACGGTCCGGATCGAAGCAGACCAGACCCCACCAGCGCTCCGGCGTGGCAGCAATCGACCACAACTGACCGGCCAGTGCACCCAGCGTCATCGTGGCGGCCGCCGCCCGGGAGCCCCCGGGGGCCTCGGGGACCCCGGGGGCCCAGGGGGGTACGGGGGGGCGGGGAGCCCCCCCGTGCGCAGGGGGGGTCTGGGGGGGATTGTCCCCCCGAGGCGGCACAGCCAGCCGGGCGATCTCAGGGGCGACAGACATATCTGCGGTCAACGTGAGTTCCTTCGTGGGGGTCGGGGTCGTCGGCCCCGACTGCGACAACGGTCAGCTGAGAGTCGTTGTCAGCAACAACACGAAGGACAGAACACACGCAGCATCATCGCGGCGGCACCGGTACGGTCGCCGTGTTCGCGGGCTGCGCGGCCTGACATGCGGAACAGCATACACGGCCGGCTGCCGCTGGCGGCCATGAGCCCGGCGGAATAACCGTGCGTCGTCCAGGCGCCGCAGTGCGGCCTGCACCGACTCCCCGGTGACGTGCCCGTCCGCTGCGCCCGAGGCCCGCCCGCCGGCTGCCCCGGAGGAACGCCCGCCGGCTGCCCCGGAGGAACGCCCGCCGGCCCATGCCGCCGCGCACAACGCGCGCAGGCCGTCGATACGCTCTCCGCCGCCGGTCAGTTCCAGCCGGTCTGTGTCCCAGCGCGCCGTCCAGCCGCCACAGCCGAACCCGTCGTCCTGGCTCGTCACCGCGGGATGCGGCTCGAGCAACCCGGTCAGGTTCTCGGCCAGGTAGGTCGGGCGCTGTGACGGCGGCGCGAGCACGGCCTCGGCCGGCCCGGTCACCCCGGTCAGCACGAGCATGCTGTCCGCACCGACCCGCGACCCGGCCTCGATGTCCGTGTCCAGCCGGTCCCCCACGATGAGCGGGTGCTTGGCGCCGGTCCGCAGCACGGACTCGCGGTGCAGCGGCGGTTCGGGCTTGCCCGCCACCAGCGGTCGTATGCCGGTGGCGGTCGCGATCACCTGGATCAACGACCCGTTCCCCGGCTGGCGGCCACGTCGGCTCGGCAGCGTGAGATCACCGTTAGACGCGACGAACAGAGCTCCGGCGGCAACCGCGAGGCCTCCCTCGGCCAGCATGGGATAGCTGATGTCGGGCGAATAACCCTGGATCACCGCCTGCGGCCGGTCAGCTGCGGTCGTCACCGGACGCAGTCCGTGGCGCCGCACCGCCTGTCGCAGGCCGCTGCCGCCGACGACCAGGACCGGGGCCCCCGCCGGAAGGCGCTCGGCGACCATGCGGGCCGCGGCCTGGGCGGAGGTCACCACATCCTCCGGCGTGGCGGGCACGCCGAAGCTGGTCAGCAGCGCGGCGATCGCCGCGGGGGTCCGGAAGGCGTTGTTGGTCACGTAGGCCAGCCGCATGCCTGCCGCCTCGGCATTGCGAAGCGCCTCAGCCGCGCCGGGAATCGCGGATCCGCCCAGGTAGACGACGCCGTCCAGATCAAGCAGCCCGACGTCGTAGACGACGTCGGGCGGATCGGCGCAACCCCGCGGCGCCTGCGCGGTGCTTGTCATCGGCTGTCCTCCTGGCCGTCTTCGGGCGTGCCGGGCTGGGAGCCTTCGCGGTCCGCCGAGCGGGTATCGGCCATCGCGCGCAACGTCGCGCGGACCGAACGGAGGGCCTCGGTGTAGTGCGCCGCGTCGGGCCGCATCGCGGCGGCCAGCGCCAGGTACTCGGCTGCGGCGGCGTGGTCTCCGCTTCGGGCCAGGGCGAGCCCTAGCCCGAAGTTCGCGTAATCGTCAGACGGGCTCGCCTCCACGATCATCCGGAAGTTCTCCGCCGCCGCCGCGTACCAGCCCGCGTCGAACTGAGCCCGCGCTAGGGCCTCACGCACGCTGCGAGAACCGGGCTCGGCCGTGGAGACGCGCTGCAGGACCTGGGCCGCGGCCGCGGGGCTGCCGCGGCCCAGAAGGTCCAGGCCGCGGCGGTACCAGGCGTGCACATCTGGATCGGGAAGGGCCTGGCCAGGGAGGTTTTCCTCCGGACGGGAATCACCGCTCCCGCTCGATCCTTCTGACATGGTGTGCAGACCCTTCCCTCTGAGGGTGATTCCGGTCTCGTGCTGGCACCCTTCCGCGGTATCCGTTACGCCCGTGACCGGGTAAGCGGCATCGCAAACGTCACCTCACCACCGTACGACGTGATCAGCGGCGGCATCCTCGAGCATTTGCGGGCGGCCGACCCGCATAACGTTGTCCGCCTCATCCTGCCAGGTGAAACCGCCGACGCGAGCCAGGCTGCAGCCAGCCTGCTGCGCGAGTGGCTGTCGTCAGGCGTGCTGATCAGGGACCGGATGCCGGCGTTGTATCTCTATGAGCAGGCCGACGCGGATTCGCGGTGGCTGCAGCGCGGCATCATCAGCCTGGTCCGGCTGGGCTCGCCAGAATGGGCGGGCATCTTGCCCCATGAGGGCGTGCTGCCCAGCCTGGTCGCTGACCGCCGCGAGCTGATGTCGGCCACGCAGGCCAACCTGGAGCCCATCTTCTTGATCTACGACGGCGAGCCAGGCGGGGCGGCCCTGGCGCCGGCGATTCCCGACAGCACGGCCACGGAAATCATCGACATGGTGGCGGCCCAGCGCACCCCGCTGGTATCGATCGCCACCGAAGACGGAGTGACGCACCGGCTGTGGCGGCTCGGCGATCCCGGCGAGCAGGCTGTGATCGCCGCCGACCTGGCCGGGCGCCGTGCCCTCATCGCGGACGGCCACCATCGGTACGCCGCCTACCTGGAGCTGCAGGCTGAGATGCGGGCCGCAGGCCTGGGTCCCGGGCCATGGGATTACGGGCTGGCGTTTCTCGCCGATTCCGACGCTTACCCGCCGCGTGTCGGCGCGATCCACCGTGTGCTGCCCGGGCTGAGGCCGGAACACGCGGCCGAGCTCGCCAAGGGGGCGTTCAGCGTGCAGGACCTGCCGACCGGCTCCGGCCTGGCCGAGGCGCAGGTATGCCTGGCCGAGGCCGGGACCGCCGGGACCGCGTTCCTGCTGGCCGGCGGCGAGCCGGCCATGGCCTTCCGCCTGCTCAGCCAGCCTGACCCGGTGCAGGTCGCGGCGTCGATGCCGCCTGGCAGCTCCGCGACCTGGCAGAGCCTGGACGCGTCGGTGCTCCAGCAACTGCTGGTCGGCCGGATATGGGGCATCACCGACAGCCAGCGAGACGTGCTGATCAATCATGACGCGGCCGACGCGGTGCGCACGGCGTCCAGCCTGAGAGCTACCGCCGTCATCTCCAATGCTCCCTCGTTCGAGGACGTCATCCAGATCGCCGCGCACGGCGAGCGGGTGCCACGCAAGTCCACGTCGTTCGGTCCCAAACCGCGCACCGGACTGGTCCTGCGCACATTCGGCTCGCCAGACGAGGGTCTGCGACAATAGGGCGGTGAACGAAGAACCCGCAGCTGAAGCGGTAGATCCGGGCACCGAGACGGACATCACCCCGCTGGGGCACGAGGTATTCCAGATCGATACCCGGATGGCCGGGTATGACGGGATCACCGCTGGTTACCTGATCCGGAGCGACCGGCCCTGCCTGGTGGAAACTGGTACCGCGCCTTCGGCACCGGTGGTCCGTGACGCCCTGACCCGGCTCGGTGTCGGCGCCGAGGATCGGCCTCATCGACTCAGACAGCGGCGACCTGTACACCGGCGACGCGGCCGGCGTCTACGTCCCGGAGACGGCCGACCTCAGGCCCGCCACGCCGCCCCCCGATTTCGACCTGGAGACCGCGCTTGGTTCGCTGCGGAGATTTGCCGCGCTGCAGCCGTCTCGGCTGCTGTTCAGCCATTACGGGCCCGTGAGCGAGGTGACCGAGACGCTGGACCGGTCAGCGGAGGAAATCCGGGTCTGGGTGGAGCAAACACGCCAGGCGCATGCGGCAGGCCTCGACCTGGATCATGCAGTGGCCATGGTGCGGGAGCGCACCAACGCCCGGTACGCGGCGTTGGCCCCGGACGCCGATCCCGAGCTTGCCGCGAGATTGGAGCGGCTCAGCGGCACTTCCTTGAACGTCTCGGGCATCATGGACTGGCTTAATAAGACCCAGTAACCTTCGGCTCGATACGTCGTCCGCTGATCCGGGTCAGCGTGATGCGAATGTATACGTCGCGGGCGCCGCCTGCCCACGGCTCAAGGTGTGTGGTGTCCTCAAGGCGCTTCACCGCACGCTCATCGGTCACCTCGTGCGCCCGACCATGCGCCAGGACGCTCCAGCCTTCGTGGAGCGCCTCGTCGAGGCGGTCGACTTGGAAGCTCACCGGGGCATTGGCGTACAGCGCCAGCAGCGTGTCACGCGCGGTACGGAAGACGATGGTCTTACCGGCTACCGCGAAGTTGACCGGCAGCACCATGATCCCGGCCGCGGCCGTGAACCCGACGCGACCGATACCACCGGGTTCCAGCAGTTCGAAGCACTCGGCCGGGCTGAGCGTCCGCAGCGCGCGCCGAGGGGCAGCCAGCTGGGCGGCGGAGGACTCCCGGCTGGGCCGGGTGGAGATCATATCCCGGTTGTTGGCCGGTCTCTCCCGGGTCGTCATACCTATCCACCTCCGCCGCTTGCCGACTGTTTCTATCGTTGAGCCTGGCCTTGCGGCGCCAGCGGACGCTGCGGCCGGAGGTCCCGCCCGGGCGGGCCGTTCGGCCCCTTGGCCAGCCCGGTCACACACCGGCAGCGGCTACGTGCGCGGCTCGCTCCCGCCGCCGGTCAGGCGGATCGTGATGCGGAGTAAGTGAACAGGTCGCGTTCGAGGGTTGTGGCGACCCAGGCTCTCCACTGCTGAACCGCTCCGGTAACAGCAGCAAGACTCTCAAATGACCTGGATCAACCACCGCCGCCAGCAAAGGCTCCACCGTCAGTCCAGGATGCATATATATCGACCCGCCGGACCGGGAAGGCCGTATCGGCATCAGCGCGGCCTTCACCGGAGAGCTCCCGGGCGAGCCTCTTAGCGTCGTCTTCGCAGTCCGCCCCGACGATGAGGTGCCTGCGGTGCGGGCGGACCCGCCATCCCTGGGCGGCAAGATGCTCGGCCAGGTGCACCACATCGTCGTGTGACGGCAATTCGACCCACACCTCCCGGGCGGGGCGGCCGGACGTCACCGACGCTTGCCGCTCTCGATCCTGACGGGCTTCGTGCAGAGCCTGCTGCTCGGCAACGGGATCGAAGGACGGCTCGTCCGCCGCATCCCGCCACTCCTGGTCCCGCAGGCTCCAGAACTCCGTCCGGACGGGCGCGCTGACGTCGTGCCGCGCGAGCACCTCACGCGCCACTTGCGCGGCCTCATCAGCCGATCCGGCGCTGGGGGCGTACAAGAACATCTGGGTACCCCATCGCCTCGAGCTGACCGCTACCTGATCGCCGAGGCGGCTGCCCAATGCAGAGATAAGTTCCTGCCGGCAGGACTTCAGCTGGTGCGGCAGGCCACCGAACGCAATGCAGACGCGCCACTCGTCGTCCATAGACGCACGATAGCAACCCTCCGCACCGGCACCTGCATCATCACCGCCGCAGATCCCCTCCCGACCTCCCCGACCCGCTTGACCGCATCCACAGGTACTCAGGTACGCCCTAAATTGGCTTAACTCGGGTCACACACTGACAGCGGCTACGCACGCGGCTCGTTACCGGCGCCGACCGCGGCCTTGCTAACCGCTCCTCGCAGCGCCGATCAGGGTACTCCCCCTTCAGGTCAGCCGCTCCGGGTCGTCGCCGCCGTGGCCCTCCAGGACTCCGGATCCAAGGCCGGACGTCTCCGCCGGGTCTTGCAGATCCTCAGGTTCGGCGAGATCGGTGAACATGATGCCGTCCAGCTCATCCAGGCGGTCGCCCGCGTCAGTCTCGCCGTCGGCGTCGGCCTCCGCAGCGCGCTCGAATGCCTCCCTGGCCTCGTCCTCACGCCCGGCCGCGAGCAGCGCGTCCGCGTATGCATAGAACAGCCGCGCCGACCATGGGCGCAGCCGACCGCTGGTCAGCTCCGATACCTGCAAGGCCAGCACCGCCGCTTCGGCGAGGCCTTGGTCCCTCCGGATTCCCGACTCGACAATCCGCAGCTCGACCTGCGTGGCCCGGTCGATCCGACTGCCATCCGCCTCGCGTATGACCGCCAGTGCCCGGTCCAGGCGGCCCAGAGCACGCTCGCAATCGGCCATGAGGGGAAGGTAATCGTCGCGCCCGGTCATGCGCCGGGCGGCACGGAGCTCGGCGAGTGCTTCCGCCCATCGTCCCGTCTGGTATGCGGCGATCCCGTTTGCCTCCCTGACGACACCCACCCTGGCCGCCAGGCGCCGGGCTGCCCTGGCGTATGCGTAACCCTGCTCGGGGTCTTCAGCCGTTCCCGCGGCTACGAGGTAGCGAGCCACGCTGTCGGCCAGGTCGTTCGGTAGGCTGTGCAGCTGGCTCCGGGCCTCAGGATCGAGCTGGTCGGCGGTGATCGCGTCAGGAACCCGTGGTCCGCTGTCCCGCTGCTGATACGGCTCGGCGCGCTCGGCCGTGCGGCGTGGTCCGTCTTCCCGGTAGCGCGGTCCGCCTGCCCTGGCGCGCGGCCGGTCCCCCTGCCAGCGCGGCCGGTCCCCCTGGGAGCGCGGCCGGTCCCCCTGCGAGCGCGGCCGGTCCGCCGTGGAGCGCGGCCGGTCCCCTTGCGAGCGCGGCCGGTCCCCCTGCGAGCGCGGCCGGTCCGCCGTGGAGCGCGGCCGGTCGCCTTGCGAGCGCGGCCTATCTCCCCGGAAGCGCGCTCCGTCAGCCGACGATCGCGCGGTGCTGCGTGGCTTGTCCCCACCTGGTCCCGCGGCCCGTCTGCGGGCCTGGCTCGGCGGTGAGGTGCGTTTCCCCTGGCGCGCTCCGTCGGCGGCTGACGTCCCCGTGCCTCGCCGCGGCCCGTCGCTGACCGCGCTCCGGGACGTCCCGGGCCTCGCCGGAGCCTTCCCGGGCTTCGCTGTGCGCCGCTGGCCTTCGCCGGCGCCCTCCGCGCGGCCCTTCCCGGTGTCCCGTCCGGCACCGCGAGGAGCCGACCTCCCCCGGCCACGGCCAGTCGTCGGCTCGCCGGACGACCGCGGGCTGCTCCCAGAGGTCCTCGAGTTCCTGTGGGCACCGGAGGCGGTCCGGCCCGTCTGCGGGCTGCGCCCGCCGGCCCGGCCGCCGCTGGCCTTTCCGCCTCGCGGCGCCCCGCGTCCTTCAGCCACGTAGACCAACCTCCAGCATCTGCCACAACACGGTGCCCTATTCAATAATTTCGCGGGCCCAGACAAGCGAAGAGGGCCGCTCAACCTCATCGGGAGCGACCCTCTTCAAGCATGTCCGGCGGCGACCTACTCTCCCACGCGGTCCCCCGCGCAGTACCATCGGCGCTGAAGGGCTTAACTTCCGGGTTCGGAATGGGACCGGGTGTTTCCCCTTCGCTATAACCGCCGAAACTCTATTGAGATGTCACCGGCCCGCGAAGGCCTGTATGGCGACCGTATCCCGGGAACCGCACAGTGGACGCGAAACGACAAATGGAGTAGAAGCCAAGCCGCTCGGCCTATTAGTACCGGTCAGCTGCACACGTTGCCGTGCTTCCACCTCCGGCCTATCAACCCAGTCGTCTAGCTGGGGGCCTTACCTGGTTAACCCAGAGGGAGACCTCATCTTGAGGCGAGCTTCCCGCTTAGATGCTTTCAGCGGTTATCCCTTCCGAACGTAGCAAACCAGCCGTGCTCTTGGCAGAACAACTGGCACACCAGAGGTTCGTCCGTCCCGGTCCTCTCGTACTAGGGACAGCCCCTCTCAAGTCTCCTGCGCGCGCAGCGGATAGGGACCGAACTGTCTCACGACGTTCTAAACCCAGCTCGCGTACCGCTTTAATGGGCGAACAGCCCAACCCTTGGGACCTGCTCCAGCCCCAGGATGCGACGAGCCGACATCGAGGTGCCAAACCATCCCGTCGATATGGACTCTTGGGGAAGATCAGCCTGTTATCCCCGGGGTACCTTTTAGCCGTTAAGCGACGGCGCTTCCACATGCCACCGCCGGATCACTAGTCCCAGCTTTCGCTCCTGCTCGACATGTCTGTCTCACAGTCAAGCACCCTTGTGCACTTACACTCGACACCTGGTTGCCGACCAGGCTGAGGGTACCTTTGGGCGCCTCCGTTACCTTTTAGGAGGCAACCGCCCCAGTTAAACTACCCACCAGACACTGTCCCTGATCCGGATTACGGACCTAGGTTAGACATCCAGAACGACCAGAGTGGTATTTCACCGATGACTCCACAAGAACTAGCGTCCCTGCTTCACAGTCTCCCACCTATCCTACACAAGACGTCCCAAACACCAATGTCAAGCTGCAGTGAAGGTCCCGGGGTCTTTCCGTCCTGCTGCGCGTAACGAGCATCTTTACTCGTAGTGCAATTTCGCCGGGTCCGTGGTTGAGACAGTGGAGAAGTCGTTACGCCATTCGTGCAGGTCGGAACTTACCCGACAAGGAATTTCGCTACCTTAGGATGGTTATAGTTACCACCGCCGTTTACCGGCGCTTAAGTTCTGAGCTTCGCAACCCGAAGGCTGCTAACCCGTCCCCTTAACGTTCCGGCACCGGGCAGGCGTCAGACCGTATACGTCGTCTTGCGACTTTGCACGGTCCTGTGTTTTTAGTAAACAGTCGCTTCTCCCTGGTATCTGCGACCGCGCCCAGCTCAGGGGGCTAGCCCCATCACCAGACACGGTTCCCCTTCTCCCAAAGTTACGGGGATAATTTGCCTAGTTCCTTAACCACGGTTCACCCGATCGCCTCGGTATTCTCTACCTGACCACCTGTGTCGGTTTAGGGTACGGGCCGCTTAAGTGCTCGCTGCGAGGTTTTTCTTGGCAGCATGGGATTACTCACTTCACCAAAATCGGCTCGGCGTCAGGTCTCAGGCTTCATGGCGCGCGGATTTGCCTACGCACCGCCCTACACCCTTACTCCGGGACAACCATCGCCCGGTAGAGCTACCCTCCTGCGTCACCCCTTCAGCTTGCCTACTACCAGTCTGGATCGCACGATCAGCCGGATCAGCCCCGAAGGGCTCCCCGGCGTCAGGTACTTAGCATCGCCAGCCTCGGCATTGGCGCACTCACGCGGGTACGGGAATATCAACCCGTTGTCCATCGACTACGCCTGTCGGCCTCGCCTTAGGTCCCGACTTACCCTGGGCGGATTAGCCTGCCCCAGGAACCCTTGGTCATTCGGCGGAGGGGTTTCTCACCCCTCTTTCGCTAC
Organism: uncultured Actinomycetota bacterium; assembly: GCA_963808615.1. GTDB lineage: Bacteria > Actinomycetota > Actinomycetes > Streptosporangiales > Streptosporangiaceae > Palsa-504. The sequence continues at coordinate 531,452 of CAWEGV010000010.1, read as the reverse complement.
TCATGCCTGCATTCTCACTCGTGTAGCATCCACAGCTGGATCACTCCGCTGCTTCCCTTGCCACACGACGCTCCCCTACCCACCCGCGCACCTGGACCCTAAAGGAGCTGGTGGCCGCGGTCGAGGCGTCCGCAGCCGAAGCCGCGGAGGCCATAAACCGCCATCCACCTTAACCACAGAGGGCCGGGCGATCGCGCGAGTGTCACAGCTTCGGCGGTGTGCTTGAGCCCCGTTAAATTGTCGGCGCAGAATCACTTGACCAGTGAGCTATTACGCACTCTTTCAAGGGTGGCTGCTTCTAAGCCAACCTCCTGGTTGTCTCTGCAACTCCACATCCTTTCCCACTTAGCACACGCTTAGGGGCCTTAGCTGGTGATCTGGGCTGTTTCCCTCTCGACTACGAACCTTATCGCCCGCAGTCTCACTGCCGCGCTCTCACTTACCGGCATTCGGAGTTTGGCTGACTTCAGTAAGCTTGTCGGCCCCCTAGGCCAACCAGTAGCTCTACCTCCGGTAAGAAACACGCAACGCTGCACCTAAATGCATTTCGGGGAGAACCAGCTATCACGGAGTTTGATTGGCCTTTCACCCCTACCCACAGGTCATCCCCCAGGTTTTCAACCCTGGTGGGTTCGGTCCTCCACGCGGTCTTACCCGCGCTTCAACCTGCCCATGGGTAGATCACTCCGCTTCGGGTCTACAACACGCGACTCAGCGCCCTATTCAGACTCGCTTTCGCTACGGCTACCCCACACGGGTTAACCTTGCCACATATCGTAACTCGCAGGCTCATTCTTCAAAAGGCACGCGGTCACTTTACTCCGGTCCGCAGACCGGTACGCTCCCACGGCTTGTAGGCACACGGTTTCAGGTACTATTTCACGACCCCTCACCGGGGTGCTTTTCACCTTTCCCTCACGGTACTGGTTCACTATCGGTCACCAGGGAGTATTTAGGCTTAGGAGGTGGTCCTCCCAGATTCACACGGAATTTCACGGGCTCCGTGCTACTTGGGATCCCGCTCGAGAGTCGTCTAGGTTTCGCGTACGGGGGTATCACCCTCTGTGCCGACGCTTTCCAACGCCCTCTGCTACCCAAACGATTTGTAACTCTCTGCCAGATCAGCAGCTCTGACTGAGCGGTCCCGCTACCCCGGCCACGCAACGCCTGCTGGCTTTAACACGTGACTGGTTTGGCCTCTTCCCCTTTCGCTCACCACTACTCAGGGAATCGCGGTTGCTTTCTCTTCCTGCGGGTACTGAGATGTTTCACTTCCCCGCGTTACCTCCACCTGCCCTATGTGTTCAGGCAGGGGTGACGGGCAATTACGCCCTATCAGGTTTCCCTATTCGGAAATCCCCGGATCAATGCCTGGTTGCCGGCTTCTCGGGGCTTATCGCAGGCTCCAACGTCCTTCTTCGGCTCCTGGTGCCAAGGCATCCACCGTGTGCCCTTATTAACTTGGCAACTACAGATGATGCTCGCGTCCACTGTGCAGTTCTCAAGATACGGGCGGTCCCGGCGCTCACCGCCGCATCCGCGGCGGGCCGAGCCGGTCCGAGGGACGGAAAACGCCCGTTCCCTCAGGACCCAACAGCGTGCTCGGCCAGCCCGTCGCCGCCGCCACCCTTCCGTCCGCGAGGACGTACTAACTGGCTTGAGCTCCGTACTGACCGAATAACCAGTGCTCCACAGATGAGCTGCCATCTCGGGACGTTCGCCCGAGACATGGCTCTGGACGCGACCTCCGCAGAGGCCACGCCAGGTGCTCCTTAGAAAGGAGGTGATCCAGCCGCACCTTCCGGTACGGCTACCTTGTTACGACTTCGTCCCAATCGCCGACCCCACCTTCGACGGCTCCCTCCCTTACGGGTTAGGCCACCGGCTTCGGGTGTTGCCGACTTTCGTGACGTGACGGGCGGTGTGTACAAGGCCCGGGAACGTATTCACCGCGACGTTGCTGATTCGCGATTACTAGCGACTCCGACTTCATGGGGTCGAGTTGCAGACCCCAATCCGAACTGAGACCAGCTTTTTGGGATTCGCTCCACCTTGCGGTCTCGCAACCCTTTGTACTGGCCATTGTAGCATGTTTGCAGCCCAAGACATAAGGGGCATGAGGACTTGACGTCATCCCCACCTTCCTCCGAGTTGACCCCGGCAGTCTCCTATGAGTCCCCGGCATTACCCGCTGGCAACATAGGACGAGGGTTGCGCTCGTTGCGGGACTTAACCCAACATCTCACGACACGAGCTGACGACAGCCATGCACCACCTGTGCAGGACCCTTACGGACACCGTATCTCTACGGCTTTTCCCTGCATGTCAAACCTTGGTAAGGTTCTTCGCGTTGCGTCGAATTAAGCAACATGCTCCGCCGCTTGTGCGGGCCCCCGTCAATTCCTTTGAGTTTTAGCCTTGCGGCCGTACTCCCCAGGCGGGGCGCTTAATGCGTTAGCTGCGGCACGGAATCCGTGGAAGGATCCCACACCTAGCGCCCAACGTTTACGGCGTGGACTACCAGGGTATCTAATCCTGTTCGCTCCCCACGCTTTCGCTCCTCAGCGTCAGGTAAGGCCCAGAGAACCGCCTTCGCCACCGGTGTTCCTCCCGATATCTGCGCATTTCACCGCTACACCGGGAATTCCATTCTCCCCTACCTACCTCTAGTCTGCCCGTATCCACTGCAGGCTCGGGGTTAAGCCCCGAGTTTTCACAGCGGACGCAACAGACCGCCTACGAGCTCTTTACGCCCAATAATTCCGGACAACGCTTGCGCCCTACGTGTTACCGCGGCTGCTGGCACGTAGTTAGCCGGCGCTTCTTCTGCAGGTACCGTCACTTTCGCTTCGTCCCTGCTGAAAGGGGTTTACAACCCGAAGGCCTTCATCCCCCACGCGGCGTCGCTGCGTCAGGCTTTCGCCCATTGCGCAATATTCCCCACTGCTGCCTCCCGTAGGAGTCTGGGCCGTGTCTCAGTCCCAGTGTGGCCGGTCGCCCTCTCAGGCCGGCTACCCGTCGTCGCCTTGGTAGGCCGTTACCCCACCAACAAGCTGATAGGCCGCGAGCCCATCCCTAGCCGGGATCCTTTCCACCACAGCAGATGTCTAAAGTGGTCGTATCTGGTATTAATCCCGGTTTCCCGGAGCTATCCCAGAGCTAGGGGCAGGTTACTCACGTGTTACTCACCCGTTCGCCGCTCGAGTACCCCGAAGGGCCTTTCCGCTCGACTTGCATGTGTTAAGCACGCCGCCAGCGTTCGTCCTGAGCCAGGATCAAACTCTCCGTTGATGTCTATTCACAACCGCTCCTGGCGCCGAACTAGTCGGCATTGAGCGGGTTGCTGACTCCAGAGAGCCTCCGGGACGACCGTGCGGCCGACTCGGAAGCGATCATGGCCTCCGTAGTGAGGTCAGCCCGTAGCGAAACGGACCTGCCCCACTGACGGGGTTTGTGCTTTTGTGCACTGGCTTTTAGCACGCTGTTGAGTTCTCAAGGAGCGGGCGCACACCTTCGGAGACCTGTCAGCCTCCTCCAGGGCAACCATTCCACGTTACCCGGTTAGGTACCCTTCGTCAACTTGATCCGGGAGGACCTCGCCGACGATGACCCGCCGGGCCCCGCCAGGGCGGCCCCTACCCCTGACCTGCACGCACAGCGCGAGGCCTGAGCTAGAGAAGACATCCTGGTGGCTCCCCGGGACCTGGCGCTTGCGGCGTCCATCCCCTCGGGGCAACAAGAACTCTAGGGGTGCCCAGAGCCCTCGTCAAATCGAACGCTCCAGCCCGCCATAAGACCGTGGATCGGAGCGAAACTGGGCTTTCACCATCCCAGAACATGCTGAAAGCCCCGTTCATTCCACTCGGGCCGCGCCGGCTCGCTCTTCCAGGGAGTAGCTAGACATCGATGATGTTCCCTGATGCGTCTGCGGCGTCAAGCAGGCGACGGATGTCAGCGCGGTCGCCCGTCACGACGTCCGCCCGAAGTTCGGCTGCTGTATCGGCCACCACGGCGTCCACTACGTCGCGAGAGCCGACGCGACCGAGCAACCGCCCCGCGGAATGCGCTCTTCGCTCGGTCAGGCTCACGACCTCACAACCTCGCAGCAGCCGCCGGAGCTGCACCTGGGCCGGCGAGCGGCTCGCCTGAACGACAACAGGTGCGGGCACCACGGGGACGATACCCGCCTCCAGCCGCACTCTGTGCTCAGCCCAGACGCTGCGCCTGTTGCGATCCGCGGCGACCAGGACGGCAGCGTCGTACACTACCGGCGTCATGCCGACCGCTGCCCGGGGCTGCCGGTGCCGATGCGCCGACGTGCGGCGTCGAGTTCCTCAGGAGTCAACGCTCCATGCTCTGCTTCCCACTCGGCTACGGCAATGAGACCTTCCCGGAGCCGCAGAGCACGCCTTGCTGCCGCGGTCATCCAGGCCGACACGCTGACGCCCTCAGCCTCCGCTGCGGCGACGACCCGGGCATGGACCTCGGGATCAACTGTGATAGCGAGCTTGGGTGAGGGATTACCGCGCGGCATGAACAAAGTATACTACTGCAGTAGGAGGATCTAGCCCCCAGCTTAAAGACTCCTCCGGTCCGTCGCCGGATTCAGTGTGATCTGCTGCATCGGTGCGAGCGATGCCAGCCTCACCAGGCGTGCCCCACTCGAAGACAGCAGGCGTCCGCTTCCCCCTGCGGACCATGGCGTAGCGATCGTGGAAGAGATCAGCTGGGGTCACAACCTGATCTTCCGATGTAACCCTATGGTTGTTCAGGTAGACGCCACCTTCGGCGATCGCCCTCCGGGCGGCGGACAACGTAGGCGCAGTCCCGGCGCTAACCATTACGCTCGCTATGGTTGGCGCGGCCATGGAAAACGTGCTGGCCGGACCTCCGGAGACAACCTGCACAGACCCGGATGCGATTTGGCCGATCGTGGCCGGCACGACGCTGCCATGGGATGCGTTGGTCGCTCCGATGCTCGGCTGGTACGTGACATGCGGAAGTTCTCCAGCCATGGCTGCCCAGGTCCGCTTGTCCAGTTGGGCCAGCTCAGCCTGGCCGAACGCAGCCTGGCTGGCCGCCATCGCCCGGCGGCATTCATCAGCGCCGTGAACCAGCGTGGTGAGCTCCTCGGCCAACGCGCGCTGGCCGATCCGGGCCGCGGGGCGCTCGGTGCTCTCCCGCTCCAGGGCCTCGATCTCGTCTCGTGACTTGAAGCTGTATACCCGCAGCAGGCCGGGCACCTCGGCGTCGGCCACGTTGAGCCAGAACTGGTAGAACGCATATGGCGGCAGCAGGTCGGCGCTGATCCAGATTGCGCCGCTCTCGGTCTTGCCGTACTTGGTCCCGTCCGCCTTGGTCACCAGTGGTATGGCCAGAGCATGCGCGGACGCGCTCTCGACGCGCCTGATCAGGTCCACCCCTGCGACCAGGTTGCCCCACTGATCGCTGCCTCCGAGCTGCAAAGTGCAGCCGTAGCGCCGGTAAAGCTCCAGGAAGTCCATCGCCTGAAGCAGCTGGTAACTGAACTCGGTGTAGCTGATCCCGCCCGCCTCGAGCCTGGCCTTGACCGACTCGCGGTCCAGCATCCGGTTGACCGAGAAGTGCTTGCCGATGTCGCGCAGGAAGTCCAGTACCTGCATCGGCCCGGTCCACTCCAGGTTGCTCGCGATCAGCGCGCTCGACTCACCCGCGTCGAAGTCGAGGAACCTGGACACCTCGCCGCGGATCCGCTCCACCCAGCGCGCCACGACCTCGAGCGGGTTCAGCACCCGCTCGGTTTCCTTGCCGCTCGGGTCGCCGATCAGCCCGGTAGCCCCGCCGACCAGCCCGATCGGCCGGTGCCCGGCCAGCTGCAGCCGGCGCATGGTCAGCAGCAGCGCCAGGTTGCCGATGTGCAGGCCCGGTGCGGTCGGGTCGAAGCCCGCGTAGTAGGTAACCCGGCCGGAGGTCAGCGCCCCGCGCAACTCGTCGCGATCCGTCGTGTCGGCGAGCAGGCCCCGCCAGGAGAGTTCGTCGATGATGTCGTCCACGCCTGCATGGTGCCACTTACCGGCCCCTAGGGGGTAACCAGTTTGCGCTTCCTGGGCACATTCGCGCGGTAGGCCGACACGGTGGCATCGCCCTCTATCCAGAACCGCCACGGCACCTCGGCCGCGCGAGCGATTCCGACCCGCGGCCCGCTGATTATCTTGGCCGAACGATCCGTCCTGCGGGCGCCGGGCCACCTGACACGCAGCGGCGACCCGGCGGCGCACGCGTCCGCTCCGTCCAGGGACCGGTCGATGCCAAGCGCCTGGCATAGCCGGGCCGGGCCGCGGGCCAGGTCCCATGACGCGATCTGCGCCGACCTGGTGCGGCGAGCCCGGGCCAAGTCCTCTCCCTCGGTCACCATGCCCGCCCGCAGCAGCACCGCCGACGCGCGGCCCGCCGGAAGGCAGACCAGGTTGACGCAGAAGTGCATGCCGTAGGTGAAGTACACGTAGGCGTGCCCCGGCGGGCCGTACATCACCGCGTTGCGCCGGGTCTTCCCGTGGTAGGCGTGCGAGGCGGGATCGGTCTCCCCCTCGTACGCCTCAACCTCGGTCAGCTCGACCGCCACCAGGCCGTCCGCGGTCTGGTGTTCCAGGACGCAGCCGAGCAGCTCCGGCGCGACCTGGACGGAGTGCCGGGCGAAGAAATCCCGCGAGATCAGCACGGCCCGGGCGCTAGCCTGCGTGCCCGGCCGCCCAGTGGGCGTGCTCGTCGACCGCCGCGCGGAGCACGGTGATCTGGTCGGCGACGCGTTCCGGCGCGGTCCCGCCGTAGCCCTTGCGCGCCGCGAGGGCACCCGGCACGCTCAGCACCTGGCGGACATCGGGCGTCAGGTGCTCGGACACCTTGGCCAGGTCGGCGTCGCTCACCTCGTCCAGGTCGCAGTCGTGCACCTGGCACCACACCACCAGGTGCCCGACCACCTCGTGCGCCTCCCGGAACGGGACGCCCCGGCGGACCAGATACTCGGCCAGGTCAGTGGCGAGGGTGAACCCGACCGAGGCACCGAGGCGCAGCCGCTCCGGATTGACCCGCAGCGTCGCCACCAGGCCGGCCATGGCGGGCAGTACCAGCAGCAGGGTGTCCACCGCGTCGAAGACCGGCTCCTTGTCCTCCTGCAGATCCCGGTTGTAGGTCAGCGGCAGGCCCTTCAGCGTGGTGAGCAGGCCGGTCAGCCCGCCGATCAGGCGGCCCGCCTTGCCGCGGGCCAGCTCGGCCACGTCCGGGTTCTTCTTCTGCGGCATGATCGAGGACCCGGTCGCATAGGCATCGTCGATCTCGATCCAGCCGAACTCCTGCGAGGACCACAGCACGATCTCCTCGCCCAGCCGGGACAGATGCACGCCGATGAGCGCCGCGGCGAAGCAGAACTCGGCGGCGAAATCCCGGTCGCTGACCGCGTCCATGGAGTTCGGCGCCGCCGCATCGAACCCCAGCTCGGCGGCGAGCAGCTGCGGATCGACCGGCAGCGACGACCCGGCCAGCGCGCCGGAGCCGAGCGGGCTGATGGCGGTGCGCTTGTCCCAGTCTCGCAACCGGCCCACGTCGCGGACGAGCGCCTGGACATGCGCGAGCAGGTGATGGGCGAACAGCACGGGCTGCGCGTGCTGCAGGTGCGTCATGCCGGGAGCGGGTACGTCGCCGCTGGCGGCCGCCTGGTCGATCAGCGCGCTCTCCAGCTCGGCGATCCTGCTCGCGATGAGCCGGACGTGGTCCCGCAGGTACAGCCGCAGGTCGGTGGCGACCTGGTCGTTGCGGCTACGGCCAGCCCGGAGCTTGCCGCCAAGCGCGCCGAGCCGCTCCAGCAGCCCTCGCTCGAGGGCAGTGTGCACGTCCTCGTCGGCTACCGTCGGCCGGAACGAGCCGTTCTCGCAGGCCCGGTCCAGGCCGTCGAGCGCCTTGAGCATGGCGGCGAGCTCGTCGTCGGTCAGCAGGCCGGCCTGGTGCAGCACGCGCGCGTGCGCGCGGGAGGCGCGCAGGTCGTACCGGGCCAGGCGCCAGTCGAACTGGACGCTGACCGACAGCCGGGCCAGCGCGTCGGCCGGCCCGGCCGAGAACCGCCCGCCCCACAGCCGAGTCCCAGGCTCCTGCCCCATCTCCTCGGCTCCCGTGTCTCCCATGTCTCCGATTCTCCCAGGCCATTCCGGTCGTAACGTTGCGGCAACGACACGGTTATAACCGTCACGCTGCCACCACGACCCTAGTGGGTCGGATCGCCTAGCTCACGCGCCGGCGACGCGGCGGTCGCGGAGGGCGGCGACCTTGCTGGGCAGGCCCCAGAGTTCGACGAAGCCCTTGGACAGGGACTGGTCGAACGCGTCGCCGGTGTCGTAAGTGGCCAGCGCGTAGTCGTACAGCGAGGCGTCGCTGCGCCGGCCGGTGACGACCGCGCGGCCGCCGTGCAGCACCATTCGCACGTCGCCGGACACGTGCACCGAGGCCTCGGCCAGGAAGACGTCAAGCGCCCGCCTGAGCGGCGAGAACCACAGGCCGTCATAGACCAGCTCGGTCCAGCGCTGCTCCACCTGTCGCTTGAACCGGCTCAGGTCGAGCTCGACGCACACGCTCTCCAGCTCGGAGTGCGCGGCGATCAGGGTGATCGCGGCGGGCGCCTCGTAAATCTCGCGGCTCTTGATGCCGACCAGCCGGTCCTCCACCATGTCGATCCGGCCGATGCCCTGCGCTCCGGCTCGCTGGTTCAGCTCGGTGATGATCTCCAGCGGGTTGAGCTGCCGCCCGTCGATGGCGACCGGCATCCCCGCGGCGAAGGTCAGCACGAGTTCATCCGGCTCGCGCGACTGGGCCGGGTCGGCGGTATAGGCCCACACGTCGTCGTGCGGCGCCTCCCAGATGTCTTCCAGGTGCCCGGTCTCGCAGGAGCGTCCCCACAGGTTCTGGTCAATCGAATACGGCGACCGGGCCGTCACGTCGATCGGCAGCCCCATGTCCACGGCGAACTGGATGGCCTTGTCCCTGGTCATGCCGGAGTCGCGGACCGGCGCGTGCACCTTGAGCCCGGACGCGAGGCTGGCCAGCCCGACCTCGAAGCGCACCTGGTCATTGCCCTTGCCGGTGCAGCCGTGCGCCACCATGGTGGCGCCCTTTTCGGCGGCCACGCGGGCCAGGTGGGTGACGATCAGCGGCCGGGACAGTGCCGAGACCAGCGGGTACCTGTCCATGTAGAGCGCGTTCGCGCGCAGCGCGGGCATGCAGAAGCCGGCGGCGAACTCGGCGCGCGCGTCGACCACCTCGGCCTCGGCCGCACCGCAGGCCAGCGCCCGCTTGCGGATCGTCTCGAGGTCCTCGCCGCCCTGGCCGACGTCGACGGCGACGGCGATCACCTCCGCCCCGGTCTGCTCGCCGATCCAGCCGATCGCCACCGAGGTGTCGAGCCCGCCGGAGTAGGCGAGCACTACCTGGTCTTTGCTGCCGGAGTGAGTTGGTGTGGTCACGATGCATCCCTCATTACGTAGTGGCTAGGTGCTGTCCGATGGCGCCGGACGATCATCGTCGGCGTTCGGCCCGGCGGAGGAAGTCGGCGGCCAGGGTGTCGCCGCCCGCCGGATCGCGGGTGATGACCAGGACGGTGTCGTCGCCGGCCACGGTGCCGAGGATCGACGGCAGGGCCGCGTGATCGATGACCGAGGCCAGGAACTGGGCTGCTCCGGCCGGCGTCCTCAGCACGACGAGGTTGGCGCTCGACTCGGCCGAGGTGAGAAGTTCCACCAGGTAGCGCGTCAGCCGGGCGGAGGATGCGGAATCGGAGCCCTCCGGCATCGCGGGACCGGCCGGGCCCACGGCCTCGTCCTGCTCTGCGGGGCAGGCCGGGCCCAGAGCGCCGCCGGGGCGCGAGCCGGGCCCGCCGGGCTCCCCGGGCAGCGCGTAGACGAGCCCGCCGCCCGCCGCGCGCAGCCGTACCACGCCGAGCTCGTCCAGGTCGCGGGACAAGGTGGCCTGGGTCACGTGCAGACTCGCGTAGCGTTCGAGCAGTTGGGCGAGTTCCTCTTGGGAGCGGACCTGCTCGCGGGCCAGGATGGCCGCGATGCGCGCGTGCCGCACGGTCTTCGTCACCAAACCTCCCGGAGGATGCCCCGGCCTTCAGACCGGGGAGGAATCAAGTACCCCACGCAGCAGGGGCGGAAAAAACGGCCGCCCGTACGGCGTGGTTCCCGCAATTTTTCGATCACACATGCGATCCTTGAAGGGTGAGGACGGCATATCGGTGCCGGGCCTACCCGGACCAGGTGCAGCAGGCCGTGCTGAACCGCACCTTCGGCTGCGTCCGGGTCGTGTGGAACCGCACCCTGGCCACCCGCCAGGCCCGCTGGTACCTGGACCGCACAGGCACCTCCTACGCGGAATCCGACCGGGCGCTGACCGCCATGAAGAAGGACCCGGACCTGGCGTCCAAGACCTGCTCGGCGTGCGGGCACCTGCTGGCGGAGCTGAGCCTGTCTACCAGGCAGTGGCGATGCCCGGCCTGCGGCACCCGGCACGACCGGGACGTCAACGCCGCGAAGAACATTCTTGCGGCAGGTCGTGCCGTAGCCCGGGGCTCCCCGGGCGATGCCTGCGGAGCTGACGTCAGACACTCCGGGTCCTCCCGGGTGCGGTCGGCTGTGAAACAGGAACCTCAGCCGGTGACGGCTGGAATCCCCGTCCTTCAGGGCGGGGAGTAGTCAACGGATTCATGATTGCTCCTCCCTCCTCCAGCAGCCCGAGAATGGCGGGCCAGGCAGCGAGGAATTCGTCCGCCTCGGCCGGGGTAAGGATCAGCGGGGGCGCGAGCCGGATCACGTCCGGCTGGACCGCGTTGACCAGAAACCCGGCGCGCCGGGCGACCGCCTCCAGGTCCGCAGCCCGGGCGGCGGTCAGCACGATGGCCAGCCAGAGCCCGCGGCCGCGCACGCCGGCCACCAGCGGATGCCGGACCGCCTCGATCCCGGCCGCCAGCCGCTCCCCCACCGCGGTGGCCCGGTCCAGCAGGCCCTCGTGCTCGACGGTGTCGAGCACCGCGAGAGCGGCCGCGCAGGCGACCGGGTTGCCGCCGAACGTGGAGCCGTGATCGCCCTGGGCGAAGCCGGTGCCGTAGTCTCCGAAGCCGATGCACGCGCCGATCGGCAGCCCGCCGCCGAGTCCCTTGGCCAGGGTCAGCACGTCGGGCCGCACGCCTTCCGCCTGATGGGCGAACCAGGCCCCGGTGCGGCCTATGGCGCTCTGGATCTCATCGATCACCAGCATCGCACCGGCCTGGTCGCAGGCTTCGCGGCCCGCGCGCAGGTAGCCGGCGGGGGCGGGCACCACGCCGCCCTCGCCCAGGCACGGTTCGAGAAACACGGCCGCGCAGTCGGGCCCGACGGCCGCGCGCAACGCGTCGGCGTCACCGAACGGGACGAACCGCACGGTCAGGCCGAACGGGCCGAACGGCTCGCGTATTGAGTCCTTGCCGGTCAGTGCCAGCGACCCCATGGTCCGGCCGTGGAAGCCGTGCTCGGCGGCCACGATCACCGGCCGGCCAGGCCCCTGGCAGCGCCGTACCAGCTTGATCGCCGCCTCGTTGGCCTCGGTGCCCGAGTTCGCGAAGAACACACGGCCCCCGCCGGGCCGGGGAGCCCCCCCGTAAGCGGGGGGCCGGGGGGTACGGGGGGCGGGGAGCCCCCCGTGGCGGGGGGGTCTGGGGGGGTCGTCCCCCCGTGGAGGCACAGCCTGGGGGGGATCGTCCCCCCGAGGAGGCACAGTCTGGGGGGGATCGTTCCCTCCGAGGAGATACAGCAGGCGCTCGGCCAGGTCGATCTCGCGCTCGTGCAGGAACAGGTTGGAAGTGTGGGTCACCGCGGCGACCTGCCGGGTGACCGCCTCGGCGATGGCCGGGTGGGCATGCCCCAGCGAGCTGACCGCGATCCCGGCGATCAGGTCCAGATACTCGCGTCCGTCGGCGTCCCACACCCGGCAGCCCCGGCCGCGGCTGATCGCGACCGGCGGCACTCCGTAGTTGGGCATCAGCGCCGCCGCGTACCGCTTCCGCAGTGCTTCCGTTTCGCTCATGGCAGGGTCCTGTCCGGGACGACCATGGTGCCGATGCCCGCGTCGGTGAAGATCTCGAGCAGCACGGCGTGGCTGAGGCGGCCGTCCAGGACGTGCGCCTGCGGGACGCCGCCGCGCACCGCGGTCAAGCAGGCTTCCATCTTGGGGATCATCCCGGCCGCGAGACCGGGCAGCAGCTGCTCGAGCTGCGGCACGGTGAGCTGGCTGATCACCTCGGCCGACGAGGGCCAGTCCCGGTACAGGCCGGCCACGTCGGTGAGCACGACCAGCTTGGCCGCGCCGAGGGCCACCGCGAGCGCCGCGGCGGCGGTATCCGCGTTCACGTTGTAGACCTCGCCGTCCTGGCCCGAGGCCACGCTGGACACGACCGGTATCCGGCCGTCGGCCAGCAGCGCCTCGATCGCGCCCGGGCTGGTGGTCACGATCTCCCCGACCAGGCCGATGTCCACGAGCTCGTCGTCGACGAGGGCCGCCTTGCGGATGGCGGTGAACGTGCTCGCGTCCTCTCCCGATACGCCGACCGCGAACGGGCCGTGCCGGTTGATCTGGCGGACGATGTCCTTATTTACCTTGCCGGACAGGACCATCCGGACGACCTCCATGGCATCCGGCGTGGTGACCCGGAGCCCGGCGGTGAACGTGGTTTCCACGCCGAGCCGGTCCAGCTGCTCGGTGATCTGCGGGCCGCCGCCGTGGACCACGACCGGGCGCAGCCCGGCGTAGCGCAGGAACACCAGGTCCTGCGCGAAGGCCAGGCGCAGCGCCTCGTCGGCCATCGCGTGCCCGCCGTACTTGATCACCACGGTCTGGCCGTGGAACCTGTTCAGCCAGGGCAGCGCCTCGATCAGCGTCGCCGCCTTGGCTGAGGCGTCCTGGACGCGCCCTTCGGTCACCGTCATGTCGGGTAGGCCCTCATGTCGAATAAGCAGAGTTCTCGTGCACGTAGGCGGCGGTCAGGTCGGTGGTCAAGGTGACGGCGGAGTGCGGGCCGGCGGACAGGTCCACGGTGATCGTGACGTCCTTGCCGGTCAGGTCCACCTTGGAGCGCTCGTCGCCCGCGGCGCCGTGGCGGCAGACCCAGACGCCGTTGATCGCCACGTTCAGCCGGTCCGGCTCGAAGACCGCATCGGTGGTACCGACCGCGGCCAGGACGCGGCCCCAGTTGGGGTCCTCCCCGCCGATGGCGCACTTCAGCAGGCTGTTCCGGGCCACGGCGCGCCCGGCCGTCACCGCATCTGTCTCGGAGGCGGCCCCGACCACCTCGATCGTGATCATCTTCGCCGCGCCCTCGGCGTCCAGCTGAAGCTGCCGGGCCAGGTCCGCGCAGACCTCGGTGAGCGTCCTGGTGAACTCGCCGACCTCGGGCCGGAGGCCGGAGGCGGCGCTGGCCAGCAGCAGCACCGTGTCGTTGGGGGACATGCAGCCGTCGGTGTCCAGCCGGTCGAACGTCTGGCCCACCGCCGAGCGCAGCGCGGCGTCCAGCTCGGCCGGGCCAAGATCGGCGTCGGTAGTCAGCACGCACAGCATGGTGGCCAGCGCCGGGGCCAGCATCCCGGCGCCCTTCGCCATTCCGCCGGCCGTATAGCCGCCGACGCCGCGCCTGAAGGCGATCTTCACCACGGTGTCGGTGGTCCTGATGGCATCGGCGGCGGCCAGGCCGCCGGCCCGCGACGCAGCGGCGACCGCGGTATCCACGCCGGGTAGCAGCTTATCCACCGGCAGCCGCTCGCCGATCAGGCCGGTCGAGCAGACCGCGATCTCCCCCGCCGAATCCCCGATCGCCGCGGCCAGGTGCTCGGCGGTCGCGTGGGTGTCCTGGAATCCGGCCGGGCCGGTGCAGGCGTTGGCCCCGCCGGAGTTGAGCACCACGGCCCGGACCCGGCCGCCGCTCACCACCTGGCGGGTCCAGATCACCGGGGCGGCCTGCACCCGATTGGAGGTGAAGACGGCGGCGGCGGCGCGGGACGGCCCGTCGTTCAGCACCACGGCCACGTCCATCTGGCCGGACGCTTTCAGCCCGGCCGTCACGCCGGCGGCCCGGAATCCGAGGGGCGCGGTCACGCTCATGGGCTTACTCCGTGGGCGGTCAGGCCGGCGGTCTCCGGCAGGCCGAGCATGAGGTTGGCGATCTGGATGGCCTGGCCTGCGGCGCCCTTGCCCAGGTTGTCCAGGGCGCAGATGACGATCGCGCGGCCGGCGTGGGCGTCGGCCGCGACCTGAAGGTGGGCCGCGTTGGAGCCGAGGGTCGCGCCGGTGCTGGGCCAGCTCCCCCCGGGCAGCACGTGCACGAAAGGCTCCCCTTGGTAGGCGGCGGTGAGCGTGTCCCGCAGCCCGTCCGCTGTAGCGGCTGTCGCCAGGCGCGCGGTGCAGGTGGCCAGGATGCCGCGAGCCATTGGCGCCAAGGTAGGCGTGAAGGACACTGTGACCTGGCCGGAGCGGGGAACCACGGACCGTTCAGTAGAAAGAATTTGCTCTATTTCCGGGGTGTGCCGGTGCGTGCCGCCGACCTGGTAGGCGGACGTGGAGCCCATCACCTCGCTGCCCAGCAGGTCCGGCCGGAGCGATCGGCCGGCGCCCGAGGTGCCCGAGGCGGCGACGATCACGACGTCGGACGCCTCGACCAGGTCGGCGGCCAGCAGCGGGGCCAGGGCCAGGATGCAGGCCGTGGCGTAGCAGCCGGGAGCGGCCACCGTGGTGGAGGCCCTGATCGCGTCCCGGGCCCCGGGCAGCTCGGGCAGCCCGTAGGTCCAGCGGCCGGCGTACGGGGTCGGGTAGTACCGGGACCAGGCTTCCGGGTCCTCGAGCCGGAAATCGGCACCGAGATCGATGATCTTGAGCTGGGCGGGGAGCGCGGCAGCCAGCCGGGCGGACTCCCCGTGCGGGAGGGCGGTGAACAGCAGGTCGGCGTCGGCGAGCAGCTCCGGGTCGGTCGGGGCGAAGACCGCCTCGTGCAGACGGGGATGACCGGACAGCTGAGGGTGCAGCGCGGTCACGCTGGTGCCGGCCGTGCCGTGCGCGGCCAGCGGGCCGATCTCGAGGTCCGGGTGGCCGGCCAGCAGGCGGAGCAGCTCGCCGCCCGCGTAGCCGCTGGCTCCCGCGACCGCAACCCTCGCGCCCATGTGGCTGCCCGACCCCTTTCCTCGTGAAAGAGTATTCACTAGTTCGCATGAATATGCAAACGACGGCCCGGCATAGGGTGACAAGGTGGAGCGGGAGGGCAGCGGCCGGGCGGCCGGGGGCGGCCGGGTTCCGCGGGCCAGGGCCGCGCGGCGGCTCAAGTGGGCCAGGGCTGCGCGGGGGCTCGGCTGGGCGAGGGTGGTGCGGGGGCTCGGCTTGGTGATGGGCGGGGTAGCGCTGCTGGCGGCAGGCGCGGGCGTGCTGGCGGGCTGCTCCTCGTCGGCTCCCGGGCAAGGGGTGGGCGCGACCTGCGGGACCACGCGGACCGCGGCGGACGTGCCGGTCATCATCAAGGTGCTCAAGGGCACCGTGGACTGCGGCATGGCCATGCGGGTCGAGAACGCGTACGCCGCCAAGATCAGAGCCGGACAGGTGCCCGGTAACGGCGGCGGCGCGCCGGTCGCGGTGAGCGGCTGGACCTGTCAGGGCTACCCCACCCCGGAGGTGCTGCGCACGGGCACCGCCTCGCAGTGTCACACGGCCAGCGCCGCGATCGTGGCGGTGCTGCCCGTTCCCGCGTCCGGGGCCACGAGCACCGCTGGTTAGGTCAGGACGCGGAGGCCGACAGGCCCCGGGACGTGCTGATCATCTGCACCTGATCCCGGCCGCCGGCCTTGGCCCGGTACAGCGCCGCGTCCGCCGCCGCCATCAGCTCGGCGAGCTCGCGGTGGCCGCCGCTGTCCAGGGCCGAAACCCCGATCGACACGGTGACCTGCACCCGTTCACCGCCGGCCGCGCCCGGCGCGATGATACTCAGCGCGGCGATGTTCGACCTGATCCGCTCGGCGATGCGGAGCGCGTCGACGGCGCGGGTGTGCGGCAGCAGCACCGAGAACTCCTCGCCGCCGAACCGCCCGGCCAGGTCATAATCCCGCAGCAGGCTGGTCATGGTCCGGGCGATCTCCTTGAGCACCTGATCGCCGGTCAGGTGGCCGTAGGTGTCGTTGACGATCTTGAACCTGTCGATGTCGATCAGGGCGACGGCCAGAGCGGTCCTGGTGCGCACCGCGCGGGCCACCTCCGCGGTGGCCCGGCGCTCCCAGGTCGCGGCGTTCAGCAGACCGGTCTTGAGGTCCTGTCGCGCCTCGGTGAGCAGCCGGTTGTGCCGCAGCGACCGCTGCAGCAGGTTGATGAAGGGAAACGCGAAGAACAGCGCGATCCAGCTGAACGCCACGCAGAAGGTCACCAGTACCGCCACGCAGAGCGCATTGAGATCGCTGTACAGCGGCTCCCTGGCGAATTGCTCGTCGCGAAGCCGTACGGGCGGGCCCGAGCCCTTGACCGCGGTCAAGACCAGGGCCTGGTTGATGATCCACTGCATCGCCGCGCAGGCCGCCACCATCAGCATCCAGGCCCAGGCGTGGCCTGCCGGGCCCTGGGCCGGCCCCGGCACCAGGCGGACGAGGTGATGGAAGGCGAACCCGGCGGCCAGGTAGCTCACCCCGATGGCGGCCGCGCTGAACACCCTCTGGTGCACCGGAGCGCGGGCGATCCGCCACTGGGTCAGGCCGAGGCGGACGATGGGCAGGACGGGCGCACAGGCCAGCGGCAGCAGCATCGCGGCCGGCAGTTCCCAGATCGCGTGCACATCCTTGACCAAACCGGTGTTCTCCCCCAGGCGCCTGGTCAGCTCGACGGTGGCGGCGCTGCACACCAGCAGCCCGGCGAATACCTCAAGGTCATGTGCGTGGATGGTGACCACGCTGGCCGTGACCGCCATGAGGACGGCGTTGCCGAGCACCACGATGGCGATGAAAGCCACCAGCCAGTTCGGAAGGACCCGGACCGGCCAGGTCCTGGGCCCCATCCTTCGCCCGCGTATCGAGCGAATGGCATCCACCGGTATCTCCTTGGCCGCTGCGAGCGCCCGGACCTGAATCGGGGGCAGCACGCACCACCTAGTGTCCCGGATCGCAGGCGGCAATGACTGCCAAACGTGAAAACTCGGCTACAGAAAGTACCGGCCTGGGCCGCGGCAGCTGGTCCCGAGGATGTCAGGGCCCGGTCCGGACGGTCAGGAGTTCTGGGCGCGGCGGAATGCGCTCGGCGCGTCCTGGCGCCCGTCGGCACCGCGGGCCGCGGCGCCCCAGCCCGGTCCGCTGACCGCGCTCAGGCCCCTGGTGGTGCTGATCATCTGCACCTGGTCCCGGCCGCCAGCCTTGGCCCGGTACAGCGCCGCGTCCGCCGCCGCCATAAGCTCGGCGAGTTCGCGGCGGCTGCCGCTGTCCAGCGCCGTCACCCCGATCGACACCGTGACCTGCACCCGCTCCCCGCCGGTGGCCCCGGGGGCGATGATGCTGAGCCCCGCGATGTTCGCGCGCACCCGCTCAGCGATCCGGAAGGCGTCCACGGCCCGGGTCTGCGGCAGCAGCAGCGAGAACTCCTCACCGCCGAACCGCCCGGCCAGGTCGTAGTCCCGCAGCATGCCGTTCAGCGTGTTCGCGATCTCCTTGAGCACCTGGTCGCCTGCCAGGTGCCCGTAGGTGTCGTTGACGACCTTGAACCTGTCGATGTCCACGATGGCGATCGCGAGCGGCGACTTGGTGCGTACCGCGCGGATGAGCTCCGATGCCGCCTCTCGTTCCCAGGTCGCCGCGTTCAGCAGGCCGGTCTTGGAGTCCGCCCGCGACTCGGTGAGAAGCTGGACATGCCGTAGCGATCGCTGGAGCAGCGTGACGACGGGCAGGGCAGCCAAGGCAATGAGCGGGTTGCCGGCCACGCCGTAGGTAACCAGGACGGCGATGCTGATCTCGGCCAGATCGTTGTAAAGGGGCTCGCGGCTGAAGACATGCGCGCGGATGCTCGCGGCCGGGTCACCACCCTTGACGGCCGTCATGATCATGGCCTTGTTCAGGCCCCACTGCAGCAGGGCGCTGGCCAGCACGAGCAAGGTCCATACCGTGGCCCGGCTGAGCGTCCCGCCGGAGGCCGACGGGACCAGCCCCGACACGCCGTGGAACATGACCGACGCGGCGCCATAAGAAAGGCCGACCGAGGCGCCGCTGAACACCCGGCGGTAGACCGGAGCACGGCGAACCCGGAACTGCACCAGCGCGAACCGGGCCATGGGGATGAGCAGCGCATACAGCGGAGGGAGCAGGATGGCGACGGGCAATTCCCAGACGCCCTGGACGTCCCTGATGAAGCCGCCTTGCTCCCCCGCCTTCCTGGTCAGCTCGACGGCGAACGCCGTGCAGCCGAGCAGCAGGCCGAACAACGCCAGATCATGTGCCGTGATCGTGGTGAACGACGCCGCGACAACGACGGCAGCCACGGCCAGGGCGTCGATCGTGAGCACGTAGGAGAGCAGCCAGCGCGGCAGGGACCAGAGCGGCCAGGAACCGATGGCTGAAATTCGCCGCCAGCGGCGACGAGTCATGCCCATCGGTGTCTCCTCACACGGCTTGGTGCCTCGCCATCTACGGAGCAGCCCGTATGACGATTGTCCCGCATTGTCCGCTCTGGGGAGCGCAAACCGTGAAATCCCGGCTACTCACTGGCAGAACAATACCCTCTCTGCTTGCTCTGTTCCTCACAAAGCCTCGTAGCGGTGCCGAAGTTACGCCTAGTCACCCCAGAACCCTCTTATTTCCGACATTAAGCACAAAGTACCCCTCGTTCGCAATTGCAGGCACAATGGGTAGTCGCGAAACCCTGCCTACGAGCCGGACATATCGGAAGGAGCCAGCGCTGGACCCGGGAGAGCACTGAACCACTACCTGCTACTAGACGTTTTATTCAGTTACTCAGAGAATCCGTATAGGTACTTAAAGGAAGGATCGTCTCATGCGCGACGCGAGCTGGGGCTGAGCCCTGCCGAACCTCACCCGACCCCGACCACCGGCAACCACCCAGGAAGGACCCACCATGCGCGACGCCAGCTGGGGCTGAATCCGCCAATCCCTCAATGCTGATGGCGTTCGCTGATCAGCCGGCCACGATCGCGGGTCCAGCTGATCGCGACCGCCAGCGCCGCCACGGCACCGACAGCGCCAAACACCGCGATGACCCGTGCCGGGGCGTGTTGCTGCGCTGCGGCTCCGGCCAGGATCATGGCCGTGCCCTGCCCCAGGCTCATCCCGCCCTGGGCTAGGCCAAACGCTTGGCTGCGTCGTTCCTGTGGCGTCGCCGTCACGAAGACGGCGTTGGCCGCCAGCTGATACGAAGCGCACGCGCCCGAGGCCGCCAGGATCAGCAGCGAAGCGGAAAGGCCCGGTCGCCAGAGGAACAGGACCAGTAGCCCGCAGGAGGCGACGGCTAGCGGGCCCATGAAGCGCAGCCGGGTCGGCGGGGCCACAAACCGGCTGAACACGATGGCACCGGCGGTTTGCCCCAGGGCATCGGCCGCCAGGATCACGCCGACGGCGGTGGCGCCGCCGCCGAGATCGTGGGCGAGCGGAGCCGCCACGCCCTCCGGGGCGCAGTAGAACGCCGCCAGCCAGCCGAACAGCATCGGCGTGCGCAGCGCGGGGCGTGCGAAGACGAGCCGGGCCCCGGCGATGAGGCCGGCCAGCCGGGACGGATGGGGGCCTGCGCGGAGCATCGCCGGAGCGGGCCGGGGGCGGACCCAGACCCGGACGATGATGGCCGAGACGGCAAAGGTCACGGCGTCGAGGAGCAGGGAGGTCCGCGTACCGAAGAATGCGACCACCGTGCCGCCCGCCGCGAAGCCGAGGACCTGCGCGAACTGGTACGTGGTCAGGGTCACCGCGGTACCCATCACGTACCGGTCACCGGTCAGCACATCGGGGTAGATCGCCGCCCGGGCCGCACCGAACGGCGCTCCCACGAGCGTCACCACGAACAGCAGCACCACCATCGCGGTCAGCGGCTCTCCCGGCAAGGCCATGACCAGGACCAGCACGCACCGGGCGATGTCGCAGGCGATCATGATGCGCCGGCGTGGGTACCTGTCAGCCAGCCAGGCCAGCATCACGCCGCCGAGGAAGGTCGGCACGATGCTGACCACGAACGTGATCGAGGCCAGCAGCGCCGAGCGGGTCCGGTCGTACACCAGCACGGTGAGCGCGACGCGGGCCAGTTGATCGCCGACGACCGACAAGAGCTGGGCGATCCACAATGCCCGGAACTCCGCCACCGCGAACACGTCGCGGAACGGAGTCTTCGCGGCCTGCGCTGTCGCACCCCCCGGGGCCACCGCGTGCCTTGTTATGTCGCCCTCCGGCTCAGAGGTCGGCTGTGGTGTTCGGTAGTCACATCCTGACCGACAGTCGCCGTGTTGTGCAACACAGGACGCAAGCGTGATCGCGGGGCCGTTACTGCGCCAGGCGGGTAACGACCCGCGGAAACTAGCGCCGCTATCCGCTACGCAGTACCGCGCCGACCCGGCGTGTGGCCTCGGCCACCGCGGCATCGCGGGCGTCGGTGGTCTCCGCCGCCGTGAGCGTCCGGTCCGGGGCGCGGAAGCGCAAAGTGTAGGCCAGCGACTTGCGCCCCTGGCCGACCTGGGACCCGGTGTACACGTCGAACAGCCGCACGTCCTCGAGCAGGCCGGGAGCGCCGGCCACCAGCGCCGCCTCCACCTCGGCGGCGGGCACCGCCTCGTCCACGATCAGTGCCACGTCCTGAGTGGCCAGCGGGTAGGCCGACAGCTGCGGGGCCTGTACGGGGCCCACGCCCTCGGCCGCAGCGAACACGACCGACAGGTCGAGCTCCATCGCGCAGGTCCGGTCCGGCAGCCCGAACGCCTTGATCACCCTGGGATGCAGCTCGCCGGCGTGCCCGGCCAGCCACTCCCGCGGCTGCCCGTCGGCTGCCGCTTGCACGTAGACGGCCGCGCAGCGTCCCGGGTGCCACGGAGCGTGCTGGTCGGCGCGGACATCCATCGGCACCCGGCAGATCCGGCCCACCGCGCGGGCCGCCTCGATCGGCTCCGCCCACGATGACGCGCGCCCGGGTCCCCACCAGCCCTCGAGCTCGCGGGCGCCGGTGATGACCGCCGCGATCCGCACCGGCTGGTCGGGCAGCGCGGCCTCCAGGGTGGCCAGTTCCTCAACCGTGGGGCCCCGGTCCACCCGGAGGATGGGCGCGGAGGGGGCGGCACCGGGCCGCGGCCGGAAGACCAGGCTGATCTCGAACAGCGCGGTATCGGCGAATCCCCGGCCGATGTTCCGCGCCAGGACGCGGAGCAGCCCCGGCAGCAGCGTCGTCCGCATCAGCGGCTCATCCTCGCTGAGCGGGTTGGCCACCACCACGGCCGGCCGGCGCATGTCCTCAGGCGGCAGCCCGAGCCGGTCCGCGTCCGACCGAGAGGCGAACGGCGAGGACAGCACCTCGACGTATCCGGACTCAGCCAGCGTCCGGCCCACCGAGCGGCGCAGCCGCTGCCGCGGGGTCAGCCCCCGTCCGGCCAGCGCGCGGGGCATCCTGGCCGGGACGCTCTCGTATCCTTCCAGCCGGATCACCTCCTCGGCCAGGTCGGCAGGGTCGGTGAGGTCGGGCCGCCAGGACGGCGGCGTGACGTCCAGCGTGGCCACCTGTGCCGCAGACGCGGCCGACGGCGGGAGGCTTTCGAGCTGGTCCGGCCCGGATTCGCCGGGCGCGGCTCGCCACGGGGCGACGGTGGGCGGCATCGCGCGGGTCTGGACCACCGAGCAGCCCACCTCTCGCAGTCGCCGGACCACGGTGTCCCGGCCGAAGACCACCCCGGCCACCTGGTCCGGGTAATCCGTGGCCATCGAGATCACCACCGGCGGCACGTCGGCCTGTGCGTGCGTGCAGCCCGGCACCACACGGCCGCCACCCAGCCCGGACAGCAGCGCCACCGCCTTCGCGCTGGCGCGCAGCGGCAGTTCACGGTCCACGCCGCGCTCGAACCGGTAGGACGCCTCGCTGTGCAGCTTGTGCCGGCGGCTCATCTTGGCCGTGCCCCGGGCGGAGAAGTGCGCCGCCTCGATGACCAGGTCGGCTGAGGTCTCATCGATCTCGGTGGACAGGCCGCCCATGGTGCCGGCCAGGGAGATCGGCCCGGAGCCGTCGGTGATCAGGATGTCTTCCGGGTCGAGGGCACGGACCAGGTGATCCAGCGTCTCGAGCCGCTCCCCCCGCTGTGCCCGCCGGACCACGATCTCGCCGGTCAGCTTGGACCGGTCGAACGCGTGCAGCGGCTGGCCCAGCTCCAGCATCAGGTAGTTGGTCACGTCCACGGCCAGCGACACCGGCCGCATGCCGCAGCGGGCCAGCCGGACCATCATCCAGACCGGGGTGCTGGCCGCCGGGGAAAAGCCCCGGATCTCGCGCAGCACGAAACGGTCGCAGGCGGTCGGGTCGGCGATGCGGGCGGGATAGACATCCGGTCCGACGTAGTCCAGGTCCCCGCCGAGCAGGGTCGCGTCGGGCATCGCCGCGGTGGCCGGATCGGTGAAGGGCACGCCGAACGCGCTGGCGAGCTCGCGGGCTAGCCCGCGCACGGACACGGCATAGCCCCGATCGGGCGTGACCGCGATCTCGAACACCTCGTCACGCAGCCCGGCGTAGGCCACGAAGTCCGCGCCCAGCGGCGCATCGGGGGGCAGGACCAGGATCCCGGTGTGGTCATCGCCGAGGGCCAGCTCGCTGGCCGAGCAGATCATCCCCTCGGAGATGTGCCCGTACGTCTTGCGGGCGCCGACCTCGAACCCGCCGGGCAGTACCGCCCCCGGCAGCGAGAGTGCCACCCGGTCGCCGACGGCGAAGTTGACCGCGCCGCAGATCACCCCGGATGCCTCGTCGGCCGGGCCGTCGAGCTGTCCCTCGGTGACGGCCACCCGGCAGTACCTGATCGGCTTGCGCGGCCCGGTCAGCTCCTCGATCGATAGCACCTGGGCCACCACGACGCCGCGGATGTCGTGGCCGACCGACTCCACCGACTCGACCTCGAACCCGGCGGCGGTCAGCCGCCGCGCCACCTCGGCCGCGTCGACCGGCTCGGGCAGCGGCGCGTACTCGCGCAGCCAGGAAAGCGGCACTCTCATCGTTAGATCTCCATCCCGAACGCCCGGCTGAACCGTACGTCGCCCTCCACCGCGTCCCTGATCTCGGTCAGCCCGTGCGCGATCATCAGGCTGCGCTCGATGCCGAGCCCGAACGCGAACCCGCTGTAGCGGTCCGGGTCGATGCCGCAGGCCACCAGCTCCCTGGGATTCACCATCCCGCAGCCCGCGATCTCGATCCAGCCCTGCGACCGGCACACCCGGCACGGGTCGCCGCCGGGTTTGGCCGAGGCGCCGCGGCAGACATGACATTCCATGGACACGTCACCGGACGGCTCGGTGAAAGGGAAGTAATCCGGCCGGAACCGCGTGCGCAGGCCCATCCCGAACATCGCGTCCACGAACGCCTGGATCGCACCTCGCAGGTCGGCCATGGTCAGGCCCTCGTCGACGGCGAGCCCCTCGATCTGGTGGAACACCGGGCTGTGCGTGGCGTCGAGCGTGTCGTGACGGTAGCAGCGGCCCGGACTGACCACGTACAGCGGCAGCGGGCGGGTCAGCATGGACCTGATCTGCACCGGCGAGGTCTGCGTCCGCAGCACCATGCCGGACTTGTGCTCTGGCCCCTGCGGGCTCTGGATGAAGATCGTGTCCTGCGCGTCCCTGGCCGGGTGGTCCGGCAGCATGTTCAGCGCGTCGAAGTTGTACCACTCCGCTTCGACCTCGGGTCCCTCCGCGACCTCGTAGCCCATGGCGACGAACACGTCGGACAGCCGGTCGGCGGCCGTGGTGACGGGATGGCGGGCACCGGGCGGGACGCGCCTGCCTGGCAGGGTGACATCGACCGCCTCGGTGATCAGCACCTGCTGGTCACGCTCGGCCTCAAGCACAGCCTGGCGCTGGCTGATCGCCTCACGCAGCTGGCTGCGGGCGGCTCCCACCCGCCGGCCGGCCTCGGCGCGGTCCTCGCGCGGCAGCGCGCCGATCTGCGCGCTGGCCAGCGCCAGCGGCCCCCGGTCGCCGTCGTGCGCAATGCGCGCCGCCTTCAGCTCGTCAAGCGTCCCGGCGGCCGCGACGGCGGTGAGCCCTTCATCCAGCGCACGGGCTACCTCCTCCGGGGTAGTCCGGTCCCGGCCGGCCTCGCCGGCGGAGTCATTGTCATCGTTGGGTGCGGACATGAAGGTCCTGCTTCCTGCGCGTTTCTCAGGGTCCGTACGTAGCTTGGGCTCTGCTGCGGTTCCGGCGGGCTTTTCCCGAACGGGCGGTGGTGGCTGCCCACGGTCAGCCGCGGAGCGCCAGCCGGCCAACGTCGAGCGGGCGTGTCAGGGGATAGCCCGAAGGGACATTACCGTACCTGGCCCGCATGCGTGGCCGTGAGCTGCGCTAGGCGTCGGGCCTCAGGCGGTGGCTGCCCCTGCGGGCACGATAAATCGGAACTCGGCCCCGCCGCCAGGGGCGCTCCGCACGCCGATGGTGCCGCCGTGCGCCTCGACCAGGCCCTTGACGATGTAGAGGCCAAGGCCGGTGCCGCCGCCCTGCCGGCCCGTGCGGCGGCCGGCTTGGGGCTTGCCGCGCCAGAACTGACGGAACACCCGCGGCGCGACGTCGGGCGCGATGCCCTCACCCTGGTCACGCACGGAAACGGCGGCCGCGTCAGGCGCGCCCAGTTCGGCGGCCGTGCCGCTCCTTGGCCGGTTCGCTGCCATGGCGCCGCTCATCGCCTCGGCGCCGCTCATCGCCTCGGCGCCGCTCATCGCCGTGGCACCGCTCATCGCCGCGTCGGCGTCCAGGTGTGCTGGTTCGACCACGATCGTCACGATACCAGCGCCGTGCCGGACGGCGTTTTCCACCAGGTTGCCCAGGATCTGGTCGATCTTGTCAGCATCCAGCCAGGTCTCGGGCAGCCCGCTGCGAACCTCCAGGCGGAAGCGGTCTTCGGGCTCGCCGGCCGCGACCCGGCCCGCGATGGTCTTCCTGGCCCGGTCGGGCAGGTCCACGAGCTGCCGGTGGACGTCCATCCGTCCGGACTCGATCCTGGACACGTCAAGCAGCTCGGTTATGAGCCTGGTCACGCGGTCCGCGTCGGCGTTGACGGTTTCCAGCATCACGCGCTTCTGGTCGTCGGTGAACCTGCCCCACTTATTGAGCAGCGTGGCCGTGAAGCCCTTGACGCTGGTCAGCGGCGACCGCAGTTCGTGCGCGACAGTGGAGACAAGCTCCGCGCGGCTGCGTTCCAGCCGTTCCCGCTGCTGGGCACTCCGCAGGCTCAGGACCAGCCTTCGAAGTGCTAGCCCGGGAGGGCGGTCGCGGACATACCCCACCGAGACCAGGACCTCGGTGCCGCAGGCCAGGTGCAGCGATCGCTCGGGGTGACGGGTCCGGGTCGGCAGGCCATGGTACGGGTCGGCATACAGCCACCAGTCATTGCCTTCGGCGTCACGCAACGGCAGCACGTCGAACACGAACTTGCCGGTCACCTCGGCCGGGTCCAGGCCGGTCAGGCGGGCCGCGGCCCGGTTGAACACGACGATGCGGCCGGCCTCGTCGGCGACCACCACCCCGTCGGGCAGCTCATCAGCGAAGATCAGGCTCCCTATCGGAACCGGGCCTTCCGGGACTGAATCGATGCCGGAGTCATGACCGTCAGCGGTCTCGCGGTTCGGTGTGGGCGAAGGTGGCACCTCGCTCGCGATGAGCTCGTCCACTGCAGCGAAGCCTCCGTCCGGCCTGGCGCAGGACGCGTCCGGCAGCCGGATGTAGTCACGGTTCGGGTGACGGATTGTGATCAGACTCTAGCGCTTGAGCCGCTATTGCGACAGTCCTGAGACCCGAATTCTCTATGTCGTAGCCCGAGTACTCTATGCCACCAGCTGGTACTTACGTACCAGCTCGTCCCCCCGCCCACCTCTTTGTACCTGGTTCACTGGGTGTCCCTGGTTCACTGTGCACTCGCTGCGCACGTGCCGACGCGTAAAGGCACACGGCCGCGGCGGCCGCCAGGTTCAGGCTCTCCGCCTTCCCGTGGATGGGCACCGCGACCGCCTCGTCGGCCAGCGCGGCCAGGTCGGCCGGCAGTCCCCACGCCTCGTTGCCGAACAGCCACGCGGTCGGCTCGTGCAGCCGTGCCCGCACGTCCGTGTCGTCCAGGGAGCGCCCGGCTCGTCCGTCCGCCGCGATGATGCGCAGGCCGGCCTGACGCATGGCGGCCACCGCATCGGTGAGCCTGGCCCCGGCCACCACCGGCAGGTGGAACAGGCTGCCGGCCGACGCGCGCACGCACTTGCCGTTGTAGGGGTCCACCGATGCGTCGGCGAACACCACGGCCTGCGCGCCCGCCGCGTCGGCGGTACGCAGTACGGTGCCGGCGTTGCCGGGATCACGCACATTGGCTAGCAGCACGGCCAGCCGGGAAGCGGGCGTGACCGCCGCGGCCAGCGGGACGTCCAGGAAGCCGCACACGGCCAGCAGGCCCTGGGGGGTCACCGTCTGGGCCAGTTCGCCCATCACCTCACCGCTGACGATGTGCACGGGTATGCCCGCATCCGCGACCGCGGTGAGGAGGTCATGGTGCCCACTCCGGGCGGGCGCGGTCACGAACAGGTCGCTGACCTGGGCCCCGCACCTGATGGCCTCGGCCACCGCCTGGGGTCCCTCGGCCAGGAAGGCGCGTTCGCGCTGACGGAAGGCGCGCTTGGTCAGGCGCCGCGCTCTTGCTAGCCCAGGGGGGACGACCCCCCTGGAACCTCCCGCTGCCCGCTTGCGGTGCCCGCCGTAGTATCGCGCGACCGGGGGGTCGTCGACCCCCGCGGGCCGCGCGATGGCCTCTCGCGCGTCCGCGCGATCGGCCGGGCCGGGCCTTGCGATGCGCCTCGTCACTAGGCGGCTGCGGAGCCCGAGGCGTCAGGAAGTGCCTTCTTAGCCACCTCGACCAGGGCCGAGAAGGCCGACTCGTCCGCGACCGCCAGTTCGGCGAGCATCCGGCGGTCGACTTCGACGCCGGCCACTCGCAGCCCCTGCACGAACCGGTTGTAGGTCATGCCGTTGGCCCGGGCCGCGGCGTTGATCCGCTGGATCCACAGCCGCCTGAACGCACCCTTGCGGTCCTTGCGGTCGCGGTAGGCGTAGGTCATCGAGTGAAGGACCTGCTCCTTGGCCTTGCGGTACAGCCGTGACCGCTGTCCCCGGTAGCCGCTGGCCCGTTCGAGGACAACCTTGCGCTTCTTGTGGGCGTTGGTCGCCCGCTTCACGCGTGCCATTGTTCTGTCTCCCTCGCGCGAGCCAGGCTACTTGCCCAGCAGCTTCTTGATCTCCTTGACGTCGCTGGGCGCGACGATCACTTCCCCGTAAAGCCGCCGCGTCAGGCGGGACGACTTGTGTACGAACTTGTGGTTGCGGTTGGCGCGGCGGCGCATCACCTTGCCGGTACCGGTCAGCCGGAACCGCTTCCCGGTACCGCTGTGTGTCTTCATCTTCGGCATGGTCGCCGTCGTCTCCGTTCTGTCATCTCTGCGGTCCTCGGCCACAGTGCGCAGCAGTCACCGTCCCCGGCGGGTGCCGTCGGGGACTGCTCCGGCCAGATCGCGGCGCGGCTAGGCCGGACCCGGTACCGCGGCGCCATCGGCGGCGGGCTCGCTCGCCGCGGGCTCAGGCGCCGCCTGGGCGGCTGCGCGCGGGCTTGGCACAGACCTGCTGTGCGACTGCCCGGCGTGTGCCTTGGTCTCGCTCTTCTTCCTGTGCGGGCCGATCACCATGATCATGTTCCGCCCGTCCTGCTTGGGCTGCGACTCGACGAAGCCGAGTTCTTCGACGTCGCCGGCGAGGCGCTGCAGCAAGCGGAAGCCTAGTTCAGGTCGTGACTGCTCACGTCCCCTGAACATGATCGTCACCTTGACCTTGTCGCCCGCCTTGAGGAACCGCTCGACGTGGCTCTTCTTGGTGCCGTAGTCGTGCGGATCGATCTTAGGGCGGAGCTTGATCTCCTTGACGATGGTCTGGGTCTGGTTCTTGCGTGACTCCCTGGCCTTCACCGCGGACTCGTACTTGAACTTTCCGTAGTCCATGAGCTTGCACACCGGGGGCCGCGCGGTCGGTGCGACCTCGACCAGGTCGAGGTCGGCTTCGGCAGCCAGCTTGAGTGCCTCGCTGACCGAGACGATTCCGATCTGCTCCCCCTTCGGCCCGACCAACCGGACTTCGGGGGCACGGATGCGCTCGTTGACACGCGCTTCGACGCTGATGTGACCTCCTGAGCCTCATCTCCCGCCACCGGCCTCTCCGGCAGCGGCATGTGCCTTCCCGCGGCGTTTCCGCTGCCGGTGCCGCCTGCCAGAGGCGGCGCCCGAACACGAGAAAGCCCCGCGGGCGATGCGCTCTCCGGGGCAACCACGACAACGGCGCTCTGCCCTAGGCCGGGAACCGGCCACGGGTGCGCCGTGCCAGCTGACACCGGCGACGCACGCGCTTTCGCCCGTAACGTCGCTGGGACTTCTGGCCAGACCCGCCTGCCTCGGTATCCACCGGGCCGACCGGGTGGGAGGTGGTCCTCCGCTTCGCGCGCCCGGCACCGAAGCGCCGGACTGTTGGCAACAACCTTAACAGCACCGGGCCGCCAAGCGGTATTCCCGCCGGACGCCCGGTACCGGCTGGCGGGCTCCCGGGTATCGCCTAGTTGAGGACCCGCTTGGTGAAGGTGCGGGTGCCCAGGTAGCCGAACACCACCGTGCCCCCGACGAGCGCCAGCAGCACCGCCCACATCGGCATATGCGGGAGTACCGGGGTCAGGACGGCCCGCAGGCCCTCGGACATGTAGACCATGGGGTTGATCAGGATCAGCAGCTGCAGCCAGCGGATCTGGTTCAGCGCCGCCCAGGGGTAGTAGACGCAGCCGAGCATGGTGGCGGGCAGCAGGATGACCGCGAACAGCATCTGCATCTTGCGGGGATCCATGATCGTGCCCAGCAGCAGCCCGAGCGAACGTCCTGAGCAGGGTGGGCCGCGGTACGGGCGCGTCGGCAATCAGGGCAGCGACCTCAGAGGCCGACGGAACGGCGGATTCCGCGGCCTGGCCGGGGGCGGCGGTGGTAGTGGTCACTCGCGATACTCCCGTCCGGTCAGGGTAAGGAAGACGGTCTCCAGGCTCGGTTTGAGCTGGGTGGCGTCACGCACGGTCAGCCCGGCGGCCGAGTCCGCGGTCACGAGCTCGCCGAGCACACCCTCGGGCTCGGAGGTGAACACCCGGACGTAGTCGCCGTCGGCCTCCACCTTGCTGACGCCAGGGCGACCAGCTGCATGTCCAGGGTGTTGTTCTGGGTCACCACACCGATCCTGCGCTTCACCCCGACCGGGTCAGCCACCACGTCCAGGCCCGCTACCCAGGCCCGGCCCCCGGTCGGCAGGACCAGCGTGGTCAGCATCCCGATGGTGGTGGACTTGCCGGCCCCGTTGGGGCCGAGCAGCCCGAAGAACTCGCCGGAGCTGACCCCCAGGTCGATGCCGCGCACGGCCGGCACATCCCCCCGGGAGGACTTATAGGTCTTGCGCAGGTCCTCGGTGCAGATCGCGTACCCGGCTGCGCCAATCATGATGTCAACCTATGTTGACAATCTTCCGGTGTCAACTTCAGTTGACGCAAGCCCTCGCCCACGGTGTCCCCGTTCACCGTCACCGGCCGCGCTCCTTCCTGGGCCTAGTCGGTCACGTACAGCGTGACCGTCGGCCGATTTTCATGTCAAATCAGTTGAGCTCCAAGCACTAGCGCGGCACGGCGGCGGCACATCCTGTCGGCTGGCGCTCTACTCTTGTGCGGAGTGAGCAGCGTGACGAGCCAGCACGGGCAGTCTCTTCCCGGAGAGTCGGCCCCGCCTGCCTCCCCGCACCCGGCCCGGATCACGAGCTGGGCCCCATGGCTGGTGGCGGGCTGCTACGTGCTGGGCGCCTTCGCGCTGACCTGGAGGCTGTGGGCCGACCCAGCGGGCCGGATCGTGTGGGGCAACCTCCAAGACAGCAATCTGTTCGCCTGGTTCATGCGTGACATCGCCACCGCGGTCTCGCATGGACGGCTCCCGGCCCTGGTCACGACCGGGCTGAACGCGCCGCAGGGCATCAACCTGATGTGGAACACCTCGGAGCTGCTGCCCGGGCTGGTGCTGGCTCCGGTGACGCTGCTGGCTGGCCCGCAGACCAGCCTGACCGTCTTGCTGACGGCCGGCTTCGCCGGTTCCGCGGCCAGCTTGTTCTTCGTGCTGAGACGCTGGGGCGCCAGCGTCAGCGCAGCGGCCATCGGCGGTGCGGTGTACGGGTTCTCGCCGGCCCTGCTCGTCTCCGGCATCGGCCACTTCCAGCTGCAATTCGCGGTGCTGCCGCCGCTGATCATCGACGCGGTGTTGCGGATCGTCACCGGGCGCGGCCACGCCGTGCGTACCGGTATCTGGCTCGGCCTGCTGACGGCTGCGCAGGTCTTCATCGGGGAAGAACTGCTGGTGGACACGGCCGTAGCCACCGGGGTGATCCTGGTCGTGCTCGCCCTCAGCCAGCCGCGGGCGGCCATCGAGGTGATGACCGACAGGGCCCGTGCCATCCTCGCGGGCCTGGGTACCGCGGCCGCGCTCGCCGCGGTGGTCTGCGGTTACCCGCTGTGGGTGCAGTTCCGCGGTCCGCTCCGCGAGCACGGCAGCCCCTGGAACGTCCCCTCATTCCATAGCTATCCGTACGGGTTTGTTACCCCGTCGGGGGCGCTGCTGTTCCACACGACCTCCAGCGCGGCCATCGCCGCCCACTACAACCAGCCCCGGCCCGAGTACCTGGCCTACCTGGGGTGGCCGCTGCTCATCCTTGCGCTGGCCGCCGCGGTGGCCTTCTGGCGGGATCCGAAGGTGCGGCTGACCGCCGTGACCTTCGCGATCCTGGAGCTCTTCACCCTCGGCGGGGTCGGCGTGACCCTGCACGGATTCCGCTACCCCGCCGCCCTGCTGCCCTGGCACTGGCTGCAGGGCCTGCCCATTCTCTCCGACGTGCTGCCGGACCGCTTCTCTATCCTCGCGGACGGAGCCCTGGCTGCCATGCTCGCGTTCGCGCTCGACCGGGCGCGCCTGCTGGCGGCGCGCAGCGGGCGCCAGCAACTCGGGCTGCTGGCCACGATGGCGGTCGTGGTGGCCGTGCTGCCCCTGATCCCCCGGCCCGCGCCTGCTCAGGCCCTCGGCCGGGCTCCGGCTGGCTGGCAGACGGCCTTCGCCGAGCTGGGGCTGCCGCCCGCCGCCCATGTGCTGGTCATCCCCAATACACCCCAGTTGGAGTTGCGCTGGCAGGCGGACACGGGCGTGCCGGCTTCGATGGTGGGCGTAGGCGATTTCATCGTGCCCGATAAGACCGGTCAGGCCTCTGGTTACAATCGGCGGAGCACCGCTGTGTATCTCGATAGTCTGTGGCAGGGAAAACCGATCGCGCGTGCGCCCTCGCAGTCGCAGATCCGCAAGGACCTCGCGTACTGGCAGCTTTCGGCTATTGTCACCGTCACCGGCCGGAACTCGCGGCTCGCGCGCTTCCTGAACGGCGAGTTCGGCCGGCCCGCAGTGCAGGTGGACGACGTGCTCGCGTGGCGGATTCTCCCAGGTCGGCCTCTGCCAGGTAAGTTATCTGCTCGACGAAGGGACATGTGGGCCTGATGGCCGAGACGATCGTCATAACTGGTGGGGCAGGGTTTCTCGGCTCGCATCTGTCGGAGCGGCTGCTGGCCGACGGGTGCTCGGTGGTCTGCCTTGATAACTACTGCACCGGGACCCCGGCCAATGTGGCGCACCTGATCGAGCATCCGGCCTTCCGGCTGGTCCGCTACGACGTGACCGAGTACCTGCACGTCGGCGGGCCGGTGGACATCGTGCTCCACTTCGCGTCCCCTGCGAGCCCGGTCGACTATCTGGAGCTGCCGATCCAGACGCTCAAGGTCGGCTCGATCGGGACCATGCACGCGCTCGGGCTGGCGCGGGACAAGGGCGCGCGCTTCCTGCTCGCCTCCACCTCCGAGGTCTACGGCGATCCCCTGGTCCACCCGCAGAGCGAGGACTACTGGGGCAACGTGAACCCCGTCGGCCCGCGCGGCGTCTACGACGAGGCGAAGCGGTTCGCTGAGGCGATGACCGTGGCCTACCGCAAGAACCACGGCGTGGACACCAAGATCGTCCGCATCTTCAACACCTACGGCCCGCGTATGCGGCCGAATGACGGGCGAGCGATTCCCACGTTCATCAGCCAGGCACTGCGGGGCGAGCCGATCACGGTGGCCGGCGACGGTAGCCAGACCCGGTCGGTCTGCTACGTCAGTGACCTCATCGAGGGCATCCTGCGGCTGGTGCGGTCCTCGCATCCCGGCCCGATGAACATCGGGAATCCGGGCGAGCTGTCGGTTCTGGAACTGGCCGAGATCATCAAGCGCAGGACGGGGTCGGCCTCGCCGATCACGTTCATCCCGCGTCCCCAGGACGACCCGATGGTGCGGCAGCCGCGGATCGACCTGGCCCGCCAGGTCCTCGGGTGGAAGCCCGAGGTCGGCCTGGAGGAAGGCCTGGGCCGCACCATCGAGTGGTTCCGCGAGCAGATAGGATGACGCGCCCCGTGAAGCTCTCCATCCTGGTCCCCGTGTACAACGAGGCCAAGACCGTGCAGCGCACCATCAAGCGGGTGCTTGACGTCAGCTTCCCCTGCCAGGTGGAAGTGGTGATGGTCGACGACGCGAGCACCGACGGGACGGCCGAGATCATCGATCAGCTGCACGACGAGCGGCTGATCAAGCTCAGGCACCCGGCGAACCGGGGCAAGACCGCCGCCATCCTCACCGCGGCGGCCGCCGCGACCGGGGACTTCATGGTGCCGCTGGATGCCGACCTGGAATATCAGCCGGAAGAGATCCCCACGCTGCTCGAGCCGGTGCTAAGCGGCGAGGCGGAGGTGGTCTACGGCAGCCGGGGCTTCGGCAGCCATTCGGCCTATTCCTTCTGGTACGTCATGGGCAACAAGGCCGTGACCACCGTGGCGAACGTCCTGTTCAACGCCTATATCGCTGACCTTGAGACGTGCTTCAAGCTCATGCCTCTCGACCTGCTGCGCAGCCTGGACATCACCTCGGGCGGATTCGGCATGGAAGCCGAGATCACCGGCAAGCTGCTCGCCCGCGGGATCCGCCCGTTCGAGGTGCCGATCACCTACCGGGCCCGCAGCCGCGAGGCGGGCAAGAAGATCACCTGGCGCGACGGGGTGCAAGCGGTGTGGATACTGGCCCGGATCCGGATGGCGAAGCGGCCCGCGAGGTGACGAAGGTCCGGGGCGACCGGCAGATTCAGTGCGAAGTCCTGGTCGCGCTGGCAGGATGCCGGAACCACCGGAAGTGGTTCGCTGGCTTCGCCCGGCCCTACCTGGGCGACTGCCCGATCGAGATAGGCAGCGGGCTGGGCGACTACGCGCGGGAATGGATCCCGCTGGTCGAGAAGTTCACGGTGACCGACGCGGACGAGACGATGATCATCGGCCTGAAGAGGGAGATGGCCGGGTATCCCCACGTGGACGTGCAGCAGGTCCTGCTCCCGGCCGCCGGGCAGGCTGACCACTCCTGCCTCATCTGCTACAACGTGCTCGAGCACATCGACGACCACATCGGGGCACTGCGCAGCATGGCCAGGCTGGTCAGGAACGGCGCTCATATAATCCTGGTGTGCCCGGCGTTCCCGTTCGCGATGAGCCCGGTGGACATCGCGACCGGGCATGTCCGCCGCTACACCAAGCGCTCCATGACGGCCGCGCTGACCGAGGCTGGACTCGAGGCGGTGGATGTGCGGTACGCCAACTCGCTGGGCCTGATCTGCTACTACGCGTTCACTAGCCTGCTCAGGAAGCAGCCGTCGGCGGGCCGGACGATGATGTTCTACGACCGGCTGGTGGTCCCGGTGGTCCGCTTCGGCGAGCGCCTGATCAGGCGACCGCCGTTCGGCCAGTCGGTGGTCGCGGTCGCGCGGGTGGGTCAGCCGCCGCCGGCCGGCCGGTAGACCGACACCCCGTCGGCGGAGTACGCGAACCTGAACCCGGTCGCGGACAGGTACCCGGTCAGCGCGGGGCTGGGCTTCTGCAGCCACACCAGCACCCAGCCGACGTCGAGGCGGCGCAGGTCGGCCCGGGCCGCCGCTATCTGGGCTGGCGAGGTCTTCCAGCCGTGCTGGGCCTGGTTGAGCTGGACGTAGAACTGATGATGCTCGATGCCCCTGATGGTCTTGGCGGGCACCCAGGAGGCGTAGCAGATCGCCCGCGGGTGGCCGTCCTCGGTGGCCATCAGGATGGCCTGGGCCATCGGCTCATCGCCGTAGGACGGCACGTTGTCCAGGCCGAACGGCACGTCGACGACGATCGACCCCGAGTGATCGCCTGCGATCGGGTTATCTAGGGCGGCCAGCGTGGTGGGCGTGGTCGGCAGGCCTCCCGGGGTGCCCGACCAGCCCGCCTCCAGCGCGCCGAGCAGCGCCACGGCCACGATCAGCGGCCAGGGCCTGACGCGCCACAGCCAGTCCACGGCCGCCCCAGCCAGCAGGGCGGCACCCACCAGGCCGAGCAGCGCCAGCCGGTCGGCCTCGCGGAAGACCGACAGCCCGGGGGTGCGCACGAACCAGGTGTAGGGCATGAGCAGGGACACCCGCGTGCCCTGCCAGTACTGGGCCAGGGGCACGTACATGTGGGTGCCGACGTACAGCACCGGCCCGAGCGCCAGCGCGGCGCCGCCCAGCCAGAGCAGAGCGAGCAGCCAGGCGCTGAGCCGCCGCCAGCTCACGATCAGGCCCAGCACCGCGAGCACGCTCAGCACCAGGCCGAACGTGTTCATCGTCTCCAGGCGCGTCTGGGACGTATATATGTGGCCCAGCCCGGCCGTCAGCCTGTAGTTCGCGAGCCGGGGCGAGGGCGCGAACAGGCTGGGCAGGTTGCCCACCCAGTGCGGGTACCCGAGCGTGGACGGTGTCACCGTGGTCCCCGCGCGGGCCTCGGAGTACATCGCAAGCAGCTGGGGACTGGCCACGACGATGGCGACCACCCCCGCCGCAGCCGTGGCCTTAAGCCGGTTCGGCAGCGTAGTTGCGGCCCGGGACGTCGCGAGCCACGGGATCAGGGCCAGAGCGGCCAGGATCAGGGCCATCACCGCGGTTTCCTGATTGACCAGGACCGAGGCGCCGAGCACGACGCCGAGGATCGCGGCCTGGCCGACGGTGGGATTGCGGCGCAGCCGGACGGCGGCCTCGAGCGTCACCGGCAGGAGCGCGGCACCGTAGGAGATATTGAGGTGATACCAGACCTGGTAGCACAGCATGGCCGACAGCCCGAAGAAGGCACCGGCCGCGATCGCCCCGGCCCTGGTGGGCAGCCACAGCCGGGCCGCCCGGTACATCGCATAGCAGGCCAGGCCGGGCAGGAGGATGTTCAGCAGGTTATAGGCGGCCGACGGGCCGAAGGCCAGCGTGACGGGAGCCATCACCACGCCGAGCAGCGGGGTCAGCGTGTGGTACCCCAGTTGCAGCCCGACCGGGGCGGCCAGGTAGGTAGTGGACCAGGGGTCGTGCAGGTGGATGATCTGGTGGGCCACCCACCACAGGTTCCAGACGTAGATCGACACGTCCCTGCTCAGCGGCAGCCTGCCGGTGATGTAGGACGGGAGCGGCCAGATTGCCGCCACCCCGGCCGCCAGGAAGGCGACCGGCACCGCCAGTTCCCTGGCCCACGGGTGCGCCACGGCCGCCCGGATCCGCCCCTGCCCGCCGGCGGTTTGGCCGTGCGTGCCTTCAACCTGCCCTTCGATCATCAAGGGCAGCCTAGTAGGTCCGGCGTGAGGAGATTACCGTGGCTTCGGATGAAGTTCTCTGAGGTGATCGTGCTGCTGGCCGCCGGGACCGTGGGCGGCATCTTCAGCACGGTGGTGAGCATCGCGTCGATTGTCACCTACCCCGTCCTGCTGGCGCTGGGCCTGCCGCCGCTCAGCGCGAACATGACCAACACCGTCTCACTGGTCCTGACCGGGGCGGGCTCGGCAGCCAGTTCGCGGCCGGAACTGGCCGGCCTGGGCCAGCGCGTGCTCCGCCTGGGCGCCGTCACCGCGGCCGGCGGCGCGGCAGGGGCAGCGGTGCTGCTGACGACTCCGGCTGAGGCCTTCACGATGGTGGTGCCGGTGCTGATCGGGGGCGCGTCGCTGATACTGCTGGTCCAACCCCGGATCTCCAAGCTGGCGTCGGCCAGGACCGGAGAACACCGCCTGGCCCACGGGGCGGCGTTGTTCGCGGTGGCCATGTACGTCGGGTACTTCGGCGCCGCCGCGGGAATCATGCTGCTGGTGGTGCTCAGCGGCATGATCGATGAACCGCTGGTCCGGGTCAACGCGGTGAAGAATGCTGTGTCCGGGATGGCGAACGCCATGGCCGCGGTGTGCTTCGCGCTGTTCGGTGAGGTCAGGTGGGACCTCGTGGTCCCGCTCGCGGCTGGCTTTCTCATCGGCGGCTGGATCGGGCCCGCGATTGCCCGCAGGATCCCCGCCGGGCCGTTCCGCATCCTGGTCAGCCTGTGCGGGATCGGCCTGGCGGTCAGGCTCGGCATCAGCGCATACCGCTGATGATGCTGATAGCCGAGTCAAAGCGCGCTGACCGGGCTCATCGCGCGAATCGCCATGACGAGATCCTTCACATACCCAGCTTCAAGAGGAAGTAGCTGCAGGCCAGTCGGCCAGGAGTCATCTTGACGCATCCGCCACCCGCGGGACGGTGTCAGGGCGTGACGATGATCTTGCCGACCACGCCGCCTTCGGCGGCTTCGTGCGCGGCGGCGATGGCGTCG
Source organism: uncultured Actinomycetota bacterium (assembly GCA_963808615.1). Taxonomy (GTDB): domain Bacteria; phylum Actinomycetota; class Actinomycetes; order Streptosporangiales; family Streptosporangiaceae; genus Palsa-504. The sequence goes on along the minus strand of CAWEGV010000010.1, from coordinate 494,421 downwards.
AGCGGGAACTTGCGCACGGGCAGGCCGGTGAGGTCGCCCGCGGCGAGCGCGGCGGTGAGGTCGGCGGCCGCCCGGTCCAGCGCGGCCGGCGGGACCCCGTACAGCAGCACGAACCGGAGCGTGACGTTGGCGGTCATGCAGGCCCGGACGGGCAGCACGGGATCGGCCGCCTCGGCCGCGTAGGTCACCACCGTGGTCCCCGGCCCGGCCAGCGCCAGGTCGAGCGCGAGGTTGGCGCCGAGCGCCACCTCAACCACCCGGTCGACGGCCGGCGCGGACGCGCGGATCTGCTGGGCCGCGTCCGCCGAGCGGTAGTTCACCACCAGGTCAGCGCCGGCCTTGGAGGCCAGCGCTGCCTTCTCAGGTCCGCTCACCGTGGTGATCACTCGAGCCCCGGCCCGTTTGGCCAATTCAATGGCGTAGTGGCCGACAGCTCCCGCACCGCCGGCCACCAGTACGGTCTGGCCGTTCACCGATCCGTCGCAGAACAGGCAGTAGTGCGCGGTCATGGCCGGCACCCCGAGCGAGGCGCCCAGGTCGAACGAGGCACCGTCGGGCAGCGGAACGGCCTGGCGGTCGGGCACCACGGTCCATTCGGCGGCGGTCCCCCACCGCCGCCCGGCCGCCGCGAGCCACAGCCACACCCGCTCTCCCACGCGCCCAGGGTCGACCCCGGCGCCGACCGCCTCGATGATGCCCGCGCCGTCCTGGTGCGGGACCTGGAAGCCGTCCATGGCTCGAGGCGTCAGCCCCGCTCGGCTCTTGTAGTCGGTGGGGTTGACGCCCGAGGCGCGCACCCGGACCAGGACCTCAGCCGGGCCCGGCGCGGGCCGGTCGACCTCCTCCACGCGCAGCACCTCAGCCGCTGGCCCGGTCCGCGTGTACAGGGCAGCTCTCATGGATGCAGCGTAGCGCCCTTAAATATCTTGTCGACGGCGTTGCGTGGGCCGTGCAGCGCGAGCCCGGCGAACTGCAGCTCATCGGCGGGTACGGCGCGCACCACGGCCCGGTTGTCGTCGTCGTTGCCGGTGGCGAACATGTCCATGGTGTAGACGGCCATCGGCATCCCCCGTGCCAGCGCCCGCTGGTGAGCCTGGCTGAGCGTCGGGCCATCGGCCGAGTGGACCACCACCGGCTGGCGGAACAGCTCCAGGTAGGTGTTCCCCGACCCGTCCTCGTACGGCTTGCCCATGACGTCCTCCGCGCTGGCGGCGATGCCGCTGGCCAGGAACGCGGTGACGTTCAGCTTCTGCCATGGCTCCAGGTCGGCGCGCACGGCGACGGCGATCTTGGTATCGAACCGCATGGTCATCGGTGCCTCATTCCTCGATGGCCCCGCCGATGGCCCGCAGGTGATCACGGAAGGTCAGCGCGGGCGCCTGCTGCCGCCGGGCCAGGTAGCGGTCGAACCGCAGCTGGCTGCGGAGCGAGAGGCCGGCCCGGATCTGCTCGGCCTGGTGACGTTCGGTGTCGCGGATGGCCTCGGCGATGGTGAACAGCTCATCGGCCCGGGCCGCCTCCACGAAGAGCACGCCATCCTCGTCGCCCAGGACCAGGTCCGCGCCACTGACCGGGCACGCGCCTACTGCCGCGGAATCCAGGGCGTCCGGCGGCCGGGCATCGAGGCGCTGCGGGCCAGCCGGAATCGGTCCCAGGCTGAACACGGGCAGCCCGATCGCCATCAGATCAGCGGTATCCCGGTGCAGTCCCCAGATCACGATGCCCTCCAGGCCCGCGTCCTGGGCCTCGAGCGCGATCAGATCGCCGACGCACGCCTCGTCGAGCCGCCCGTCATTGTCGACCACGAGAACATGGCCGGGCCCGGTCCGCTCCAGCACCTCGAGGAAGATGTCCACGCTGCCGGCATGCCGGGCCGGCGCCGCGCGCCCGGCCACGCGGCTGCCCGGCACCACGGCGCGCAGCGAAGCACAGCGCAGCGGAACGCGGGCGCGCAGACAGGCGTCGGCCAGATGCGCCGTGGTCAGCGCGGCGAACCGCCGCCGGAGTTCTGGGTGATCCATATCCAGCCAGCATGGCCCGCCCGCCGCCCGCGGTCTTGAACGCTGGAGCGGGCGGCCAGCTTGCGATAATGGAGTATGCCCTCCAGCGCGGATCCTCGGGCCCGAGACTGGGCCAGATACTGGCGCGCGGACGGCATGCCGGTGGAGGCGATGCACGCGCACTTCACCGCGCACGTGTATCACCGGCATGCACACGAAAGCTACTCCTTCGGCGTGACCGAGACCGGCGCGCAGGCCTTCACCTGCCGCCACGGCCGCCACGTGAGCGGCACCGGAATGGTGATGACCTTCAACCCCGACGATCCGCATGACGGCCACGCGGCCGGGGAGGGCGGATTCACCTACCGCATGGTGCACATCTGGCCGGAGTTCTTCACCGACCTGATCGGGCGCTCAAGCTCGCTTCCGCTGTTCCGCTCGCCGGTGCTCCACGATCCCGCCACCGCCCGGTCACTTCGCCGCCTGCACATCGCGCTCACCAGCCCCGACCGCACGTGCACCGAGCTGGAACGGCACGAGCGGCTCACCGTCACGGCCAGGCTGCTGGTCCGGCACGCCGCCACGCCCCCAGGGCAGCCAGCACATCCTGAAGCGGGTCCGGACGTGCGCATCGCCGCTCGGATCCGCGAGCTCATTCATGACGGGTATGCCGCGGACCTGACCGCCGATGACCTGGCCGAGGCGGCCGGATGCAGCAGGTACGCCGCCTACCGGGCCTTCCGTCAGGCGTACGGGCTCGCGCCGAGCGAGTACCAGCGGCAGCTCCGGGTGCGCACCGCGCGCAGGCTGCTGTCCCTGGGGGTCGCGCCGGCCACCGCCGCGGCCGAGGCCGGCTTCGCCGACCAGGCCCACCTGACCCGCTGGTTCCGGCGGTACTACGGGATCACCCCGGGCGCCTACCGGGGCGCGACGCACCCCAGATAGCCCGGCACGCAGCGGGTTCACAGCGAATCCCCAGCTCACATCGTGGCTTCTGTTGACCTTACAGAAGGATGCCTCTGGTACTGTCGGTCCCTGTACATCACAATTGAGTATCGAACTTGGCACTAGAATCCCAGAATCTTGGTACTAGAACCCAAAGAATTCGTGACATAACGAGGCGGGTGACTGGAGCAGGTGCGGTTGCGAGCGGGGCGGCTGGGCGGGCAAGGTCCGGCCGCCAGCGACGAGGAGCAGCAGCCCGCAGGCCATAGCGGCCCGCGTCAGCGGGTGCGTTTGCTCTCCCGGCCGTCGGCCCGGATCGCGCTCATCAGCGCGCTGGCCATCGGCGTGGTGGTCACCATGACCCCCGCCGAAGGAGCGGCCGGCAACATCGCGTCCGGCCTGGCGCGGGTGGTCGGGCACCTGACGTCGCCCTCGCAGAACGGCCAGGACTTCACGGGCACCCCGGCGGTCGGGGCGCTGTTCACCACGACCGGGGGCAAGCTCAGCAACCATTTCTGCACCGCGAGCGTGGTCAACAGCCCGCACAGCGACCTGGTCATCACCGCCGCGCACTGCGTGAGCGGCGGCACAGCCGGTGTCGTGTTCGTTCCTGGCTATCACAGCGGCGTGGCCCCCTACGGAATCTGGACCGTGACCAAGGTCTACTCCGACCCGGCATGGTCCTCCTCCGCCAGCCCCGACGACGACGTCGCCTTCCTGCGCGTCACCCAGCTCGGCTCGATCGTCCCCATCGAGGACGTGACCGGAGCCGAACAGCTCGAGACCAGCACACCCGCCCGCCGGCTGGTGGAGGTCATCGGCTATCCGAACAGCGCCAACACGCCGATCACCTGCCGAAACTGGACCAGGGAGCCGATGGCGGATCAGCTCGAGTTCGACTGCGGCGGCTATACCGACGGGACAAGCGGCGGTCCCTTCCTGACCAACGTCGACCCGCTGACCGGGCAGGGCTCGGTCATCGGGGTCATCGGCGGGTATGAGCAGGGCGGCGATATCCCGCAGGTCTCGTATTCGGCCATGTTCGGCGCGAACGTGACGGCCCTGTATCAGATGGCGGTGGCCGGCGGCTGACCGCGGCCAGCAGGCCTAAGCACTCCGGTGCCTAGTACCCCTCGGGGACGGACGGCGGGACAATCTGGTCGATCTCGGCCAGCTGGTCCGCGGACGGGATCCAGTCCGCCGTGGCGGCGTTCGCCTTGACCTGCTCGGGGTTCATCGCACCGGCGATCACCGACCCGCATCCCGGCTGGGCCGCAAGCGCGCCGATCGCGACCTCCAGCAGCGTGGCGCCCTGCCGCTCGGCCCATCCGATCAGCACCTCGACCGTGGCCAGCTTGTCGTCGGTGACATAGCCCGGGCGGCTGGCCAGCCTGGTTCCGGCCGGAACCGGCTGGCCGCGCCGGAACTTCCCGGTCAGCAGCCCGTTGGCCAGCGGGAAATAGGGCAGCACGCCGAGCCCGAAGCGCCTGGCCGCGGGCACCACCTCCGCCTCGACCGCGCGCGCGAGCAATGACCAGTGATTCTGGGCGGAGATGAACGGGGTGCGGCCGCCGGCCGCCGCGACGTGTGCGGCGTCGGCGATCTGCCAGCCGGAAAGGTTGGAGTGGCCGATGTACCTGACCTTGCCTTCGGCGACCAGTTCGTGCAGCGCCGCAATGGTTTCCTCGACCGGGGTGACCGGATCCGGCGTGTGCAGCTGATACAGGTCGATGTGATCGGTGCGCAGCCGCCGCAGCGACTCGGTCACGGCCCGCCGGATGTAGGCTCGGCCGCCCTTGGCGCCCGCGGCCGGCCCGTAGCCCATGTCCACGCCCTGGTGGCCGAACTTCGTGGCCAGCACGACCTGGTCCCTGCGTCGGCCGAGGATCTCGCCCAGGGCAGTCTCCGACCCTCCGCCTCCGCCATAGGTGTCCGAGGTGTCGAACAGGGTGATCCCGGCATCGATGGCCGCGTCCACCACCGCTCGCGCCCCTTCGGTATCGAGGCGGCCGCCGAAGTTGTTGCAGCCAAGCCCCACCACCGACACCAGCAGTCCCGATTCGCCCAGCGGCCTGTAACGCATGCCCCCATGTTATGGAGGTCTGTGGGCGGGAGCGGGCGGCGGGATCGTTCGGCCAGAATGGGATTATGACCGTGGTACCGCATCCCTTGGGTCCGGACCTGGGGTGATCACCCCGGACGGGTGCGCCGTCGACAACTCCGGCACCGGCACCAGGAGCGCGTTCCTGGCGGCGTGCCGGCGTCACGTCTGCGACGACGGCTGCGTCATCGTCCAGCAGCACTCGCCAGAGTGGTTCGCATCCGCCCGGGACCAGGAGGTGACGCGGGACGGGATCGTCCTCCGGATGCGCGACGTGTCGCGCCCGGGCCCGGATCTGCTCACGGCCACGGTGGAATACGTGGTCGGCGACAGGTGCTGGACGCAGACGTTCACCACCACGCGCCTGAATGACGCCGAGCTGGCGGCCGCCCTCGGCGCGGCGGGCCTGCGCCTGGACCGGTACCTGACCGAGGACCGCAGCTGGTTCCGCGCTGTTCCGCTATCCCGGCGCTAGCCGCCGCTCTTGCGCCGGAACTCACGGCGGCTGGCTGCGGGTCCGTGCGAGCCGTGCACCTTGCCGGTGTCCTGCGCGCCTTCGGCGTTGCCGCTGGCGTGCGTGCCGCGCTTGCGCTCCAGAGCCTCGCGGAACTTGCGCTTCAGGTCCTCGAGATCGGCCTTGGCCTCATCCGGCAGCTCGGCAGCCGGCGGCTTGCCGGGTGCCTGGGCTGCGGGACCAGCGGACTTGGCCGGGTTCGCCGATGCCTCGGCTCCGGATTGCTCGACAGCCATGCGGACCTCCTCGCAGAAGTACGACAACCAGCCTCGCATACCCGGGGCTAGTTGTTCGAGCCGCCACCCCAGACCGGTGCCGCCCTTGGCCTGGACAGGCCGGAGCCGCTCATACTGTCTGCTATGACCCGAACGTCCCGGCGGCGGACCGAGGCCGCAGCCGACCAGGCGGACACCTCGCAGGGCCGCGCCGAGCTGTTGCGGGATGCTGACCGGCGGGCAGCATGGGTACTGCTGGTCGACGGCATCCCGCAGTCCCATGTCGACCTGGACGATCCCGGGTACCTGGAGTTCGAGTACGTCAGGCGGCTGGGGCACGTGATCGACACCGCGGCGCCGGCGGCGCGACCGCTGCGCGTGCTGCACCTGGGGGCCGGGGCTCTCACCCTGGCTCGTTACGTCGGCACGACGCGGCCTGGCTCGCAGCAGCTGGCGGTCGATATCGACGCCTCGCTGGTGGAGATGGTGCGGCTCAGGCTGCCGCTGCGCCGGGTCCGGGTCCGGGTCGGGGACGCCCGCGCCGTGCTCGAGCGGCTGCAGGCCGGTTCCTTCGACGTGGTGATCACGGACGTGTTCTCCGGAGGGCGCACTCCGGCCCACCTGAACTCGGTGGAATTCGCGGCGGCCGCCCGGCGTGCGCTACGAGGCTCGGGGGTCTTCGCGGCCAACGTGGCCGATGGTGCGCCACTGGCGCACGCCCGTGCGCAGGCCGCCACGGCCCAGGCGGTCTTCGGTGACGTGTGCCTGATCGCCGACCCGAGCGTGCTGCGCGGCCGCAGGTTCGGCAATCTGGTGCTGGCGGCCGGCCCGGGCCCGCTCCCAGTGGCCGCGCTTACCCGGCTGGCGGCGTCGGACCCGATGCCAGGGCGGGTGCTGCACGGCGAGGATCTCGCCCGGTTCACGGCAGGCGCGAAGCCGGTCAGTGACGCGGACGCCCGTCCCTCCCCCGTGCCTCCCGCGGACGCCTTCGCCGTCTTACCGGCGCCGGGCCGCCGGGCGGCGGGAGCCGCGTCCCTCTCTTTTTGCCCGGACCCGCACCGAGACCTGCACCGGGCTGCCCTCGAAGCCGAAGTCCTCGCGCAGCCGGCGCTCCACGAAACGCCGGTAGGTTGCCTCGAGGAATCCCGAGGCGAACAGCACGAACTGCGGCGGACGGGTCCCGGCCTGGGTGGCGAACAGGACCCGCGGCTGACGGCCGCCGCGCACCGGCGGCGGCGTCGCGGCCACCAGGCCGGTCAGCCACGCGTTCAACCTGCCGGTCGGCACCCGGGTCTCCCAGCCGGCCAGCGCCTGGTTCAGCGCGGGCACCAGCCGGTCGATGTGCCGCCCGGTGAGGGCGGAGATGTTCACCCGCGGCGCCCAGCGGGCGTTGTGCAGTTGCCTGTCGATCTCGCGCTCCAGGTAACGCTGCCGCTCGGAATCGAGCATGTCCCACTTGTTGTAGGCGATGACCAGGGCCCGGCCGGCCTCGATCACCATGGATACGATCCGCAGGTCCTGCTCGGTGAGCGGCTCGCTCGCGTCGATGAGCACCACGGCGACTTCGGCCCGGTCCAGGGCGCCCGCGGTGCGCAGCGCCGCATAGTAGTCCGCGCCCTGGCTCTCCCGGAACCGCCGCCTGATGCCGGCCGTGTCGACGAATCGCCACATCGTGCCGCCGAGCTCGATGAGCTCGTCCACCGGATCCCTGGTGGTGCCGGCCGCCGCGTCGACCAGCGCGCGCTGGTGGCCGGCCAGCTTGTTCAGCAGGCTGGACTTGCCGACGTTCGGACGGCCGAGCAGCGCGACCCGGCGTGGGCCGCCTTCGACGGCATCGGCTTCGGCCGGGATCTCGGGCAGCGCGTCGAGCACCAGGTCGAGCAGGTCGCCGCTGCCCCGCCCGTGCAGCGCGCTGACCGGCGCGGGCTCGCCAAGTCCCAGCGACCACAGGGCCGCGACCTCAGGTTCGGCCTTTGTATCGTCGACCTTGTTGGCCGCGACCACGACCGGCTTGCCCGACCGGCGCAGCACGCTGGCCACCGACGCGTCCGCGTCGGTGACGCCCACGGTGGCGTCCACCACGAACAAGACGGCGTCGGCGGCGTCCACCGCCACCCTGGCCTGGGCGGCGACCCGCGCGGCCAGGCTCTCCGTTCCCTCGATCGCGGGTTCCCAGCCGCCGGTGTCCACCAGGGTGAACGCCCGGCCGCGCCACAGCGCGTCGTAGGCGACGCGGTCCCTGGTCACCCCGGGGGTGCCTTCCACGACCGCCTGCCTGCTGCCCAGGATCCTGTTCACCAGCGTCGACTTGCCCACGTTGGGCCGGCCCACGACGGCGACCACGGGCACGGGGGCTGAGGAGGACTGGCTCGGCATCGGTATCAGCTCTGGCTAACGCGTTGGCCGGCGCGGATGCGGCTGGCCCGCGTATTCACGGGCCAGCCGCACGATGACCTCGACCACCTGGTCCAGGTCGAGCCGGGTCGAGTCGATCTCCACCGCGCCGGCGGCCTGGGCGCTCTGCGGCGCGTCGAGCCGGTCGCGGCGGTCCTGGTCGTGCCGGGTCGAGACCGCGGACCAGTCGGCCTCGGCGGCCCGGCGGTCGGCCCGGGCGGCGCTCTCTGCGGTGAGGAACACCTTCACCGGCGCCTCGGGTGCGACCACGGTGCCGATGTCGCGGCCTTCGGCGACGATCCCCGGTGCGTTCGCGATGATGTCCCGCTGCTGCCCGATCAGGTGCGCGCGGACCTGCGGGACCGCCGCCACGGCGCTCACCGCGCCGGTGACCTCACGGGTCCTGATCGCGGCGGACACGTCGGCGCCGTTGACCCGCGTCCATGGCGCGCGCGGGTCGGTGCCGACCTCGATGACCGGCTCGGCGGCCAGCCGGGCCACGGCAGCCGCGTCGCTGACGTCCACGCCCTGGTCCAGCAGCCACCAGGTCAGGGCCCGGTACATGGACCCGGTGTCCAGGTACCGCAGGCCGAGGGCGATCGCCGCGCCACGGGACGCGCTCGACTTGCCCGCACCTGACGGCCCGTCGACCGCCACGACAAGCCTGGGTTCGCTGGCCGTATCGCTCTCCCCGCCGGTATCGCTGTCCAGGCTCGCTGAAGTCTTCACCCGTGCGATGGTACCGGCGGCCGTGTCCGGGGGTGGCCCCGGCGTGCCGACGCATGCACCACGGCCCGTTCGGGCCATATAAGAAGAGCCATGGGGTCGGCGGTCCGGATTGCTAGCGGCGGACCGGCCAGCCGCCCGCCTGGAGGGCATCGATCAGCCGGCCAGCCTCGGCGGGGCGCACAGAAAGCTCCGCGACCCCGACGGGCAGCCCGGGCGAGTGCTCGATCCGGACGTCCTCGATGTTGACGCCCGCGGCGCCGCTCGCCTGGAACAGCCGGGCCAGCGCGCCGGGCTGGTCGGGGATGACCACCTGGATCACCGCGAACTGGCGGGCCGCGCCGCCGTGCTTGCCCGGGATCCGGGCCACGCCTGCCTGGCCGCGATCGAGCAGTGCCGCGACCGACTTGGGCTGCCCGGTCTCGTCCCCGTCGGCTTCCTCGGTGAGCGTCCTGGCCGCCTCGGCCAGGTCGGCGGCCACCGCGGCGAGGACTTCGGCCACCGGCGCGGCGTTAGCCGACAGGATCTGCGTCCACAGCGCGGTGTCGCCGGCCGCGATCCTGGTCACGTCGCGCAGGCCCTGGCCGACCAGGTCTAGGGCCTGGGCCGGGGCCGTTTCCAGGCGGGCCGCCATGGCCGCGGCCACCAGATGCGGAGCGTGCGAGATGAGCGCCACCCAGCGGTCGTGCGCGGCGGCGTCGGTGAGCAGCGGGACCGCGCCGCACGCGCGGACCAGAGCCGTGACCGTCTCGGTGGCCTGGCTGGAGCTTTCAGGCTCCGGGCACAACGCCCAGGTCCGGCCGAGGAACAGGTCGGCGCGGGCCGCCGCCGGGCCGTGCTTCTCGCGCCCGGCCAGCGGGTGCCCGGGTACGTAGCAGGTCAGGTCGCAGCCTGCCGCGCGGGCCTGTGCGACGGGAAGCTGCTTCACGCTGGCCACGTCGGTGTAGTAGCGGGCCAGGCCTCCGCCTCGGGCCTGGGCCGCGGCCAGGGTGGCGGCCACGGTGGCCGGGGGGACGGCGATCACCGCGACGTCTGCTGTCCCCCGGGCGGGCATCGGCTCCCCCGCCCCCAGGTCGGCGGCGAGCCTGGCCGCGGCCGGGTCGGAGTCGGCGAGCCAGACCGTTGCTCCCTGCTCGCGCAGCGCCAGGGCGATCGAGGTCCCGATCAGGCCCGTCCCGATGACCGCGACGTTCACTGGGCCATGTCCAGGCGCAGGGCCGCGGCGCCCCGCAGGTACACGTGCTGGATGGCCGACCTGGGGCGGTCGGTCTCCACATGGGCCATCAGCCGCACCACGCGCGGCATGGCCCCGCGTACGGCGATCTCCGTGGCACACATCAGCGGCACGTCGTGGAAGCCGATCTTGCGGGCGGCCAGCGCCGGGAACTCGGCGGTGAGGTCCGGCGTGGCGGTGAACAGCACGCTGATCACGTCACCGGGGGCGAGCTCGTTACGAGCCATCACCTCCGTGACGAGCTCGGCCGTGCCCTCCAGTATCGCGTCGCGTTCGTCGGCGTTGATCTGCACCGCGCCGCGGACCGCCCTGACCGTCATCTGGCCGCTCCTCCCATCGCCACAGGCTACAGTGCTCGTTCAGGAGTTCGCGGTATCCGGAGTTTGGTACTGGTTCTTACCGACCCCAATAACGCTTACAGGCCCACGGCGGCGTAGAGCTCGCCTATTTCCCTGGTGGTCAGTTCCCGCGACGCGCCCGGTTTGAGGGTGCCGAGCCTGATCGGGCCGACGTCGGTGCGGACCAGGCGGGTGACCGGATGCCCGGTGGCGGCCAGCATCCGGCGCACAATGTGCTTGCGTCCCTCATGCAGCGTGATCTGCACCAGCGCGCGGTCTCCCGACCGGTCGATCACCCGGAACTGGTCGGCGATGGCCACGCCATCGTCGAGCTCGATGCCGGTCTGCAGGCGGCGGCCGAGGTCCTTCGGTACCGGGCCGGTCACCTCGGCCAGGTAGGTCTTGGCCACCTCGAAGCTCGGGTGGGCCAGCCGGTGGGCAAGTTCGCCGTCGTTGGTGAACAGCATCAGGCCCTCGGTGTCGTAATCCAGCCGGCCGATGTGGAACAGCCGCTCGGACCGGTCGGGAAGGAAATCGGTCACGGTCTTGCGGCCCCGCGAATCCGACATCGCGGTGAGCACCTTGGGCGGCTTGTTGAAGGCCAGGTAGGCCAGCCCGGGCCGGGCCGGGATGCGCATGCCGTCCACCCTGATCACCTGGCGTTCGGGGTCCACCCGGGCGCCGAACCTGCGGACCGTCTGCCCGTCGACCTCGACCCGGCCGGCGCCGATCAGCTCCTCGCAGTACCGGCGGCTGCCAAAGCCCGCCTCGGCCAGGACCTTCTGCAGCCGGATCCCGCCCGGGACGTCGGTCAGCGAATCCCGGTCGTCCCCGTCGAGGTCAGGGCCGGACGTGCTCATCCTCGATGTCCTCGATGTCCTCGGGCAGGAAGGGCGCAAGATCCGGCAGGTCCTCCAGGCCGGCCAGGCCCAGCCGCTCCAGGAAGTACCCGGTGGTCCGGTACAAGATCGCGCCGGTCTCGGCGTCGGTGCCGGCCTCCTCGACCAGGCCGCGCAGCACCAGTGTGCGCATCACGCTGTCGCAGTTGACGCCGCGTACGGCCGAGACCCGGGCCCGGCTGACCGGCTGCCGGTAGGCCACGACGGCCAGGGTCTCCAGCGCCGCCTGGGTGAGGCGGACCTCCTGTGCGTCGCTTACGAACCGCTCGACCAGCGGGGCACAGTCCTCCCGGGTATAGAAGCGCCATCCGCCCGCGATCTCGCGCAGGTCGAAGCCGCGGCCCTCGGCGGCGTAAGCCGCGGCCAGGTCACACAGCTCGGCCAGGACCTCGTTGCGGGGCCGCTCGAGAACCTGTGCGAGCACCACCACCGGTACCGGCTCGTCGGCGACCAGCAGGATCGCCTCCAGGGCCGTCCGCAGGCCAGGGCCTAGAGGAATGTCGGTGTCGTGAAGGTCCTCGGATCCGCTGGTCATCGGTCAGTCGTCACTTTCCGTAAGATCATTGAATCTATCAGTATCCATGCGGCCCGTCCACGTCACGTAAAGCTCACCGAGCGGGCTGACCTGCTCGAACGACACGGCGTCCTCCCGGTACAGGTCGAGCAGGGCCAGGAACGAGGCCACGATCTCGTAGCTGCCCGCCGCGTTCGCGGTCAGCTGGCGGAAGCTGGCCCGGCCGAGTTTGGAGAGCAGGGCAGTGATGATGCGGGCCTGGTCCCTGACGCTGATCACGGGGGTGTGGATATGTTCGGTCGACACCTTGGGCCGCGGCTTCGGCGCCAGCGCAAGCGCGGCGAGCCGGGCGAACTCGGCCTGGCCCAAGCCCAGCAAGACCTCGGGCAGCAGGTCGGCAAAGCGCGGCTCGAGCGGGACCCGGCGGGGGAAGCGCCGGGCCGCCGCGGCCATCCGGGCGGCGAAGACGGCCGCCACCTCCTTGTACGCGCGGTACTGGAGCAGCCGGGCGAACAGCAGGTCCCTGGCTTCGAGCAGGGCAAGATCTTCTTCGTCCTCCACCTCGCCGGAGGGGAGCAGCCTGGCGGCCTTCAGGTCGAGCAGGGTGGCCGCGACGACCAGGAAGTAGCTGACCTGGTCCAGATCCCAGCCATCGGAGCGTTCCGAGATGTAGGAGATGAACTCGTCGGTGACCTGGGACAGAGCGACTTCAGTGATGTCCAGCTTGTGCTTTGAGATCAGGGCGAGCAGCAGGTCGAACGGGCCCTCGAACACGTCGAGGTGGACCTCGAAGCCTCCCGCGGCCCGCGGCGCGTCCTCCGAGCCGCTGGCCTCCCCGGAGCCCATGGCCCTTTCGGAGCCGATGGCCCCCTCGGGGCCAGGGGCGGCCCCCGCGTCGTCGATGTCCACGCTCATGACGGTAGCGGAGTCTGGGTGCGGGGCGTCGCGAGACTAGCTTGCGGACCCGGCGTTCGAGCTGATGACGTTCCCGCTGGCGCCGGGTGACGCGGGCATGTCGGGGCTGGCCCGGTTCGCGGCGGCGATGCGGCGGGCCAGCAGGCTGTCCTGGCCCCGCGCATCGAGGTCGGCGAGCAGTACGGCGATCGCCTCGCGGACGATCCGGCCGCGGTCTGCGGCGGCGCCGTAGCGCAGTAGCGCGAGCCTGGCGCGTTCCAGGTCAAGTAGTTCCTCGGCGGACAGGTAGACGGTGATCTTCTGGGTGTGTTTCTCCCGGCCGCTGGCCAGACGCTGGTCGCCCCCGTCCGGGCCGGCAGTGGCGGGGCGCAGGAGTTCCGCGACCCCGGGCAGGCTCACCCTCCGTGATCGACTCCTGCCTGCCGCCACCGCTCCAGTACCTCCTTAGCCAGCTCCCGGTAGGAATTTGCCCCCATCGATCCGGAATCGAAGCTGGTAATAGGTTCTCCCGCCACCGTAGCGTCCGGGAACCTCACCGTGCGGTTGATTACAGTATGAAAAACCTTGTCGCCGAAGCCATTGACGATGCTGGCCAGGACTTCACGGGTATGCAGCGTCCGTGAGTCATACATGGTGGCCAGCAAGCCGTCGATCGTGAGCTTGGTGTTCAGGCGGCGCGAAATCTTGTCGATGGTCTCCATCAGCAGCGCCACGCCGCGCATCGCGAAGTACTCGCACTCCAGCGGGATGATCACGCCGTGCGCGCAGGCCAGCGCGTTGATGGTCAGCAGGCCAAGCGACGGCTGGCAGTCGATCATGATCACGTCGTAGTCCGGCACCAGCGGCTCGAGGACCCCGCCCAGCACATACTCCCGGCCGACCTCGTGCACGAGCTGGACCTCTGCGCCGGACAGGTCGATGTTGCTGGGCAGCAGGTCCATGCCGTTGATGCCGGTCTTGAACAGCACGTCCTGCGGGGTGACGTCACGCTCCATGAGCAGGTTGTAGATGGTGCCGTCGATGTCGTGCTGCTGGATGCCCAGCCCGACCGACAGCGCTCCCTGCGGATCGAAGTCGACCAGGAGCACGCGCCGCCCCTGCTCGGCCAGGGCCGCGCCGAGGTTGATCGTCGTGGTCGTCTTGCCCACGCCGCCCTTCTGGTTGCAGACGGCGACCGTGCGCGCGGGGCCGTGCTCCATCAGCGGCGGCGGAACGGGAAAGGCCGAGGAGGGCCTCCCGGTCGGACCCAGTTCTGCTGCCTGGGCCTTGGTCTTATCCTGGGGCTTTGTCTTACGTGATGCTGCCACCAGCGCTAACCTCCTGGGCTATGGCCGCGACGTTGCCCACGGAACCTGGGTTGAGACTCTAGGCCCTCGCCCTGGCGCCGGCAAGCAGACGCGCCGTTCGCGCCCGAGATCCACCGTCTGGGCCCCGCGGCGGCGAGCACCGCGAGGCCCAGAACGGGCGGGATCAGCAGCCGTACGGGCGGGATCAGCAGCCGTACGGGCGGGATCAGCAGCCGTCGTAGGCTGACCAGTTCGACTGGCCGCCAGCGGCCAGCGCGTTGGCGAACACCTGGTTCTGCTCGGCCACGCTGGCGTTGCCGAAGTCAGCCGGGTTGCCGCCGTACACGGCCCAGGTCGACGCGCTGAACTGGTAGAGGCCGTAGTGGCCGGTGGAGTTCATGACCTGGGCGTTGCCGCCCGACTCGCGGGCGATCACGCACTGGCCGAACGAGCCGCCGGACCCGCCACCGGAGTAGCTACTCGCGCTCGACGCCGGAGCGTAGTCCGATACGGCGGGCGCCGCAGCGGCCGGGGCCGGCAGTGCGGACGGCCCGAGTAGCGCGGGCGCGGCGGGGATCTTGGCGGGCTTGGCCGGCATCCGCAGAACCTGCCCGGCCTCGATAACGCTCGCCCAGTGGATCTGCTTGTGGTTGGCCCAGTACAACACCGGCCACGCGTCCTGGTTATGGTAAACGCGCCCGGCTATCGAGGACAGCGAGTCTCCCGGCTGCACGCGGTACCAGGACGGGCTGGATGACCCGGCCGACTTGGCCTGCTCGGCCCACCATTCAGCGGCCAGCAGGTGCGCAGCGGACGGTCCTGACTGGTAACCGGCGACCACGGCATTTTGCGCGGCAGCCGGGGCGGCCGACGGGCTGGCGAGAGCCTGCGGCGACAAGCAGATCGCCGCGGCCACGCTGGCCAGCGCGGGCGCGGCGACAGTCGGGAGTCGGCGCGGGAGTCGGATACGGGACGGCTTCCTATGGCAGCCCAAAGGGCTCCTCTCCGTGAAGTTCGCGCTCCCATGGAAGGCGGCACAATGTGCGGGCAGCCTTCGGAGCGCCTGGCATCGGGGGAGCTTACCTGGGCAGATCCGGCGCATACTGACAAATTTCGCAAAACTCGTTAAATCGGTTTTTTGTTGCTAAACTGCCAAATCCGCGCCACAGGAGACCCAGTTTTCACTCTGATCGCTACCGGCACCGGACGAAGCCGCTACAGTTAGTAAAGCTCGATTACTTTAAGTAACAGAACGCCCACGTGCGGCCGTCGAGGGCCTTCAGCTCGCGGCACAGTAGCTTGCCCATGGAGGTCTTGGGCAGGCCAGGCGCGAAACGCACCGAGCGCGACAGTCCGTAAGCGGCCAGGTGCGGACGGCAGTGGAGTTAACCAGCCTGTTCGCGGTCCTCAGCAAAGAACCAGACAAAGACAATCCAGGTCACGGGGAATATCAAAAGCCACAATATTTCAGCAGCATAAGGCGCGAAGACGGCAATTGGCATCGTCAGCGCGAAGAACACCGGTGACGCCAGGCCGCGGGCCCGCATCGCCCTTACCTGCGCACGCCGGGCGTCCGGCCTCAACAGGTTTCCCCGGCCGGATGCGTACCACCAGTAGGCTGCGGAGGCCATCGACGCCAAGGCCACCGAGGCCGCATAGAGAACCGCCGCCGCGGGCGACCCGCCGTGCTCTCCCACAACGGCCGTGGGAAATGGCAGGAACGCCACGAACATGAGCATCAGCAGGTTGAGCCACACCAGCGCGCCGTCGTCGCGGACAATGAGCCGGAAGGCCTGCCGATGTGCCACCCAGAACCTGGCGATCACCACAAAGCTCACGACATAGGCCAGGTAACGAGGCCAGAGCCCGAGCAGCGCCTTCGGCAGGCCGGCGTCGCTCGTCGTGGCCGGCACCGCGATCTCGAGGATCAGCAGGGTGGTGGCGATGGCGAACACGCCATCGGACAGCGCCAGGATGCGGCCGAGGCCCTCCTCCGCCGCTTCGTCGTCCTCATGTCGCGGCAGCTTCCACACCCGGTCCGGCAGCCTACTCACTGGATCGCCCGGAATGACCGTCGTTCTCCACAGGGCCATCATCGCGGAGCACGGACAGCCTGCGGACCACAGACACGCATCCCGGGATGGCTTCTGGTTCAGTTGTCCAGGGTCTTCAGTTCCCGGCGCATCACCTTGCCCGTCGAGGTCTTGGGCAGGTCGGGCACGAAACGCACCGAGCGCGGCCGCTTGTACGCGGCCAGGTGCGGACGGCAGTGCTCGATGATCTGGGCCTCGGTCGCCGTGGCGTCAGGGCGGAGCACCACGTAGGCGCGGGCCAGTTCACCGAGGGTCTCGTCCGGCACAGACCCGACGGCGACCATGGCCACGGCGGGTGCGAAGCCACGACGCGCTCGATTTCCGCCGGGTAGACATTGAATCCGCCCGTGATGATCAGGTCTTTCCTGCGGTCGACGATAAAGTAGTGGCCTTCGTCGTCGCGTGAGGCGATGTCACCGGTATGCATCCAGCTGTCGGGCTCGACCGCGGCTCGGGTGGCCTGCTCGTTGCCGTAATAGCCGAGCATGACCAGCGGCCCGCGGACCATCAGTTCGCCTGGCTCGCCGTCCGGTACGGTGACGCCCGCATCGTCGAGCGCGCCGATCCGGGCCTCCAGGCCGGGAAGTGCGAAGCCGATCGAGCCATGGACGTTCGGCATGTAGCTGCAGTTGCTGGTGCCCGCGCCGCCCAGTTCAGTCATCCCCCACAGCTCCAGCAAGGGGGCACCCGACCTGTGCTCCCATTCGGTCATCTTGGCCACCGGCATGGTCTGGCCACCCACCGCGCACATCCGCAGTGAGGACAGATCGGCGCCAGGCAGGGACGGGTCGGCCAGCATCATCGCGTACATCGTGGGCACGCCGTCGACCACCGTCACCCGATGGCGCTGGATCTCAGCCAGAGCCACGACAGGATCGAAGCGCTCCATCATGACCAGCGTGGTCCCCGTACGAGGCCGGCGGCCGGACCTGCCTGTGCAACGGGAACCCGGAGTGCCGGCGTGACCACCGGATCAAGCAAGACCCTCGGTGGATGGTCGAACAGCTCCCCGGCGGACACGTCCGGTGGACCACGCCCTCCGGGCGGCAGTACACCACCGAGCCGACGCGGTACCCGGTCTGACACAGGAGCATGGCCGCTAGAACGCCCACGCTGGACCGGATATACGGAGGGCCCCCTCCAGAACAATGGGACCCGCCAGCTACGATCGCAACTGGCGGCAATATGTTGCTGCGTCCGGACCAAGGGGGGAGCTAAGGAGGCCCTCGATGGGCATCTGGCAACTCGATCCCTATCACACGCAGGTCGAGTTCTCTGCCAAGCACCTTGGGATGATGACGGTACGTGGTTACTTCGACGAGATCAGTGCCACGGCCGATATCGACCCGGACCATCCGGAGACGTCGTCGGTCCAGGTGATCATCTCGACCGCGAGCATCCGCACCAACAACGGAATCAGGGACAACGATCTCCGCTCGTCCAACTTCCTCGAGGTGGACACGTACCCGGAGATTACGTTCAGGAGCACCAGCGTCGAGCCTTCCGGGTCGGACCACTACAAGCTCACCGGCGATCTGACCATCAAAGACACCACCCGCCCCGTGGTACTCGACGTGACCAGGTACGGAGAGTTCAACGACCCGGGAATGATGGGGCACCGGATCGCCTACGCGGCCACAACCAAGATCAACAGGAAGGACTTCGGCCTTACGTTCAGCGCGATCCTGGACGGCAGGATGGTCGTGAGCGAGGAGATTCAGATCAGTATCGAGGGCGAGCTCGTCGAGCAGCGCCAGGCCGCCGAGGCGGCCAGCACCTAACCTCGCAGACCCGCCGCACAGGCAGTCTCTCCTAGGATCTCGCACCGTGCGGGGCCGTGGGCTTCCTCGCACCGGCGCGGCGGTCGAGCCGGAGCAACGCCGGGTTAACTATGGGCCGCGAGGGTGAAGCGGCGGTCGGGCGGGGCGCCGCCGCAGGCCAGGTCGGCGGCGATCTCGCCGGTAAGCGGGGCGAACTTGGCCCCGTGGCCCGAGCAGGCCGAGCAGATGACGAACGGCCCCTGCCGGTCCAGGATGAAGTCCTCGCTGGCGGTCGAGGTGTACAGGCACGTGACCTCGCCGACCGGCTCCGGGTCGAGGTTGCGGAGCCGGTCGGCGACGAACCGGCGGACCCGCTCCCGGCAGGCCGGGTCGACCACCCCGTCGCGGCTATCACCAGTAGTGACCGTGCCGCGGCCGTGCTCGCCGACCTTGATCGCGCCAGGCACCTCGCCGTCGCGCCCGGCCGGCAGGCCGTACATCGGGGCAGTCTCGTCATGACAGATGAACACCGGCGGCGCAGGCTCACCCGCCGCCGGAGCCAGCGGCGCGAAGTGGAAGGCCTGCTGCTGGGTCACGACCAGCGGCGGCAGCCGGACCAGCCTGCCGAGCAGCGGGTCCAGCCATGCGCCCGCGGCCACGACCACCGCGGGCGCGCGCCAGGACCGGTCGGCGGTATGTGCCGTCACGTCCGTCCCGGAGACGGAGAACCGCAGCACCGGTGACCCGTAGCAGACCTGTGCGCCGCGCGCGACCGCCAGAGCGCACATCGCCGCCATGGCGCGCTCCGCGTCGATCACCCCGGCGTCCGGGTGGAACAGCACCGGGTCGGTCCCGAACGCCATGCCGGGCCAGCGTTCGGCGGCGGCGGCGGCCGACATCAGCTCGGCGGGCACCCCGAATCCGGCCAGGATGTCGTACATCTTCTCCTGCTTGCGGGCCGGCCCGAAGTCCAAGCCGCCGGTGGTCAGGATCAGCTCCTGGCCGGCCTCGTCTGCCAGCTGCCACCACAGCGGCTGCGCCTGGCCGGTCAGCCGGACGTAGACAGGATCGGGGTAGGCGCGCCGGAAGATCCTGGCGCTGCCGTGCGAGCTGCCGCGCCGGTGCCCGGGCTGGAACGCCTCCAGGACCGCCACCGTGCGCCCGCGGCGGGCCATCGCCCACGCCGCGGCCGACCCGGCCAGCCCCGCTCCGATGATCACCACGTCCACCCGGTCAGCGCCCATACTCAACGGTATCCCCGGCCGGCCGACTGCGGCGGCCCAGAAGCTGGCCTCCACTGCCAGGAGGAGCAGGTCCTCGCGGTGCTGCCGCCCGCCGACCGCCAAACGGGCCCGCGGTCACTGAAGGCCCTGTGATGGGCTCCCGCCGGAGGCCATGAGAGGCTAAGCGCGGCCAGTCACCGCTTCGGCGCGGAGGTAACACAGTGCAGATCGGCCTGCAGATCCCCGACTTCACTACGCTCCACGGCCCGGCCCGCCTCGGCGCGGACCTGGCCACCGTGGCCCGGACGGCGGACGAGGCGGGCTTCGATTTCATCGCGGTCATGGACCACTTCTTCCAGATCCGCGCGATCGGCTCGGCCGAGCGCGAGATGCTCGAGGCCTACACCACGCTCGGCTACCTGGCCGCCTGCACGTCGCGGGCCAAGCTCCTCACTCTGGTCACGGGCACCGTGTACCGGCACCCGGGCATCTTGGCCAAGACCGTCACCACGCTGGACGTGCTGTCCGGCGGACGGGCCTGGCTCGGCATCGGGGCCGCGTGGAACGAGCAGGAGTCGCGCGGGCTCGGCATCCCGTTCCCGCCGGTCGCCGAGCGGTTCGAGCGGCTCGAGGAGACGCTGCAGATCTGCCTGCAGATGTGGCACGGCGACGAGACTGAATACCGCGGCCGCCACTACCAGCTGGAGCGTCCGCTCAACTCGCCGCAGTCGCTGACCAGGCCGCATCCGCCGATCATGATCGGCGGCGGCGGGGAGAAGAAGACCCTCCGCCTGGTCGCGAAGTACGCCGACGCGTGCAACCTGTTCCCGACCCCGGACCTGGCCCGCAAGCTCGACGTGCTGCGCGCGCACTGCGATGCCGAAGGCCGCGACTACGACGAGATCACCAAGACCTGCTACTTCGTCTTCGACGTCGGCGAGAAGGGCGAGAAGGCCGCCGAGGTGACCGACAGACTCGGCCAGCTCGCCGACCTCGGCTTCCAGGCCGCGATTGGCGCGGTGGCCAACGTGTGGCGGGTAACCCCGCTCGAGGTTATGGCCGCTGAGGTCATTCCCGCCGCATCCCGTTTCTAATGAGCCGAACGGACCACGGTGCTCGGGTGCGGGCAGCTGCTTGGATGCGCGGCTAAGCCTTAGCCTTCCCGTTTACGCGCTCGACGTTGGCCTGCTCGACGGCGGCGGCGCTGCGGTCGTCGCCGCGCGCGGACAGGCCCGAGACGACGCCTGCGATGTCGCCCACCGGGCGGTTCTGGCTCAGCTTGGCCTTGGCCTCGATCCGGGTGATCTGAAGCTCCAGGCCGACGATAGCCCGCAGCTGGCCCTCGATGAACGCGCGCGGCGCGTCGTCCACCGACCACGGCATCTGCTGGCCGGGCGCGGCGAGCCTGGCCGCCTCATGCTTGGCGGTCAGGCGGCGAACCACGTCCTCAACCCAGACCGGGTTGTCGTGCACGACGAGCCGCCCGTACACGTGCGCCGTCACGTAATTCCAGGTCGGGACGACCCGGCCGTGCTCGGCCTTGGCCGCGTACCAGGACGGGGACACGTACGCATCCGGGCCGCGGATGATGGCCAGCGACTCGCCGAGGGCCGGCTTGCGCCACTGGTCGTTGTTCCGGGCCACGTGACCGTACAGCGTGCCGTGCTCCCCGGCGGCCGGCTCGTAGGCGAACGGCAGCATCGTAGCCAGCAGGCCGTCCTCGGTCAGCGTGATCAGGTCGGCCGCGCCGTGCCTGGTCAGCAGCTCGTCCACGGCAGCGGCGTCGACGGCGAAATGGGCGGGAATGTACATGGTGCCTCCGCCATCAAGGCTACGTTCTGAAAGAGCGGGTCAGGCCGCCCCAGACGGCGTTGTAGTCCTGCTGGCGGTGCCCGGCCTCCATCGCCTGCCGGGTGGGAATCATCATCCAGCGGCTCTCGAACATGAACGCCAGCGTGTCGTCGATCTTCTGCGGCCTCAGCTCAGCCGTTGACGCCAGGGAGTAGGTCTGGGCATCCGGACCATGCGAGGCGAAGGTGTTGTGCAGGCTGGCCCCGCCCGGCACGAAGCCCTCGGCCTTGGCGTCATAGACGCCGCGGACCAGGCCCATCAACTCGGACATGATGTTGCGATGGAACCAGGGGGGGCGGAAGGTGTCCTCGCCCACCAGCCAGCGCGGCGGGAAGATCACGAAGTCGACGTTGGCCAGACCGGGCAGTTCGCTGGGCGAGGTCAGCACGGTGAAGATGGACGGATCCGGGTGATCGAAGCTGATCGTGCCGATCACCATGAAGTTGGCCGTGTCGTACTTGTACGGCGCGTAGTTCCCGTGCCATCCGACCACGTCCAGCGGCGAGTGGTCGTAGTCGGCGGCCCACAGGTTCCCGCCGAACTTCTTCACGACCTGCACGCGGCCGGACCGGTCCTCGAAGCTCGCGGCCGGGGCCAGGAAGTCACGCTCGTTGGCCAGCCCGTTCGCACCGATCGGTCCCCGCTCGGGCAGGGTGAACGCGGCGCCGAAATTCTCGCACAGGTAGCCACGGGCCTGGCCGTCCGGCAGGTCCACCCGGAACCTGATGCCCCGCGGAATCACCGCGATCTCGCCGGGTGCCACGGCCAGCGGCCCGAGTTCGGTGCGCAGGGTGACCCGGCCGTGCTCGGGCACGAACAGCAGTTCGCCATCGGCGTCGACGAAGTACCGGTCGGTCATGGAGCTGGTGGCCGCGTACACGTGCACGGCCATACCGTTGCGGGTCCTGATGTCACCGTTGCCCGCCACCGTGTAGAGCCCGTCGATGAAGTCGGCGTCGCCCGCAGGTATCGGGAGCGGATCCCAGCGCAGCCGGTTCGGGTCGGGCTCGATCTCATCGAACGGCGTGCCGCGGACCGTCCCGTTGCCGATCCGGGCGAACCTCGGGTGCGCAGCCGACGGCATGATCCGGTACACCCAGGTCCGCCGGTTCACCGCCCGCGGCTGGGTGAACGCGGTCCCGCTGAGTTGCTCGGCGTACAGGCCCAGCGGTGCGCGCTGCGGCGAGTTGCGCCCCGCGGGCAGCGCTCCCGGTACGGCCTCGCTGGCGAACTCGTTCCCGAATCCCCGCTGGTAGGCGTACTCCCCCGGGCCTGGCCCTTCGGCCAGTGAAGCGGAAGCGGGAGATGGGTGGGGGACATCGATGTCGACCATGACTGCCTCCTAGCTCACTCCCCATGAAATCACTGCCCTCACGTGCCGATGGCCTCGGATGCCATCGGCTGCCGGCCTGGGCTGCACCCCAGCGCGCCGGGGCTACCGGAGCGATGCCACCCCAATGCCTAGATGACCCGGCCGTTCATGATCCCGACTCGGCCAGGTGCATCCTGATGATGGAGTCGAAGTCGGGGTCCGGGGCCAGGCCCAGCCGCGCGGCCCGGCCGGCGCGGATCCGGGCAGGCCAGGTCGTGAACATCCGGGCTATGGCCGGGTCGGGGACCCAGTCGATCAGCGCGCTGACCTGCGGCCCGGCGACCCGGGTCAGAGCGGCGGCCATGTCTGCGACGGTCACGGTGAGCGCCGGCATGGTGAGTGCGGTGCGGCCGCCCCAGGCCTGGTCGGAGGACGTGGCGGCGCACAGTAGCGCGCCGACGGCCTTGGCGGGCGAGGCCAGGGCGACCTCGGTGCCCGGGGCGACCGGGCAGACCGCGCGCTGGCCGGCCAGCGGCTCGCGGATGATGCCGGACAGGAAGCCCGATGCCGCGGCGTTGGGGCGGCCCGGGCGCACGCTGACGGTCATCAGGCGGACGGCGCGCCCGTTCAGGAAGCCCTTGCGGGTGTAATCGGCCAGCAGGTACTCGCCGATGACCTTCTGCGTGCCGTAGCTGGTCTGCGGATTGGGCCGGGTGTGATCGGTAATGACCTCAGGGAGCGGCTGCTCGGGGGACCCGCCGAACACGGCAACCGAACTCGAGTACACCACCACCGGGCTGGTCCCGAGTGCGCGGCAGCACGCTAGCAGCGACTCGGTGGCCTGCAGGTTCGCCCGCAGGCCCAGGTCGAAGTCGGTCTCGCATTCGCCGCTGACCGCCGCCGCGAGGTGGAAGATCACCTCGGCGCCGTCCAGCACATCCCGGCCGACGGAGGGCGGGTCCAGCAGATCGCCGAGTTCGCCGCGGATCACGGTCACCCGGGCGTCGGCCTCCAGGTCCGGCGGAGCCGGGGCCTGGTCGATGAGCGTCACCCGGGATGCCGGGAGGCTCGCCCGGCCCGCGGGCGGCAGCGAGCCCGCCGGCGGCAGCGAGCCCGCAGCCAGTAGCTCCCGGGCCAGGCGCGAGCCCAGGAAGCCCGCCCCGCCGGTCACCACCACGTGCACCCCGGCATCTTACGTGCCCGGGCTCAGCGCCGGGGGCGCGGGCTACCTGCCGGGGAGCTTGCCGGACATCAGCCGGCGCAGGCGCACGATCTCGCTGTCCCGCGCCTGCAGCACCGGCTCGATGACGTTCATCGCGGCATGGACGGCGGCCTCGAGATCGCCGGGGATTCCGTAGCGCAGGAAACTGCGGGCCAGGGCCTGCCGGAGCCGCTGCGCGGTGACGGCCAGCAGATCCGGTGGGTCGCCCAGGCCGTCGCGCTTGGCGCGGCCTGCCGGACGGCGCGAACTCGGCCGCCGTCCGCGGGCGGGCGGCCGCGTGCTCCGGCGCCCTGGTATCGGATGTACGTCAGGCTCGTCGCCGTCTGGCACGGCGAACAGCGGCGTCATGACCCACGGCTCTGGCGAGGCCGATGAGGCGGCACGCCGCTTTGGTAGGGTCGGCTCCGGGAGCATTGGCGTAGCCTTCCTATCTGGATTGTCTTCACAGCGCTGATGCTCCCCCTTTAGTGCGCTTATGTCACAGATGTCCAGGTCACACGGCGTGTCATCAGTACTCCGCAGCGTCTGTTCAGGCAGCTTGACGGTCCTGCGCCGGACGCTGGGCGCTCGCGGCCGTCGCCGCTTATCTGCGCTGCCCTGCCTGTGCCGGCCCGCTGCACCTGGGCCGCAGCCGCCTGGCCTGCGGCCGTGGTCATAGCTTCGACATCGCCCGTCACGGCTATGTCAACCTCACCGCCGGCCGGGCGGGGCCCGGCACGGCCGATACCTCCGCCATGGTCGCGGCCCGTGACCGGTTCCTCGGCCAGTCCGTTCACCGTGACGGTCGACCTGCAGATCAGGGTCTTCACGCGGCTGCCACGCCGAAGCGATGACCTATGCCATTCCCCGAGGTCAGGCTCACGCGGCCACTATGGCGGTGGACAATGAAATGCTGGGCAGACGGGCGAGTGGAGGTGACCGGTGGCGGACAAGTGGCTGACGTTCGACTGCTACGGGACGATCGCGGACTGGAACACCGGCATGGGCCGGGCGCTGGAGGCGCTCGCCGGAGCGGACGCCAGGGCGCTGCTGGCCGGGTACCACCGGGCCGAGCTCGAGCTCGAGGCCGGCCCGGGCTGGATGCCGTACCGGGAGGTGCTCACCGCCGGGCTGGCCTCGGCGGCCAGGCGCGAGGGAATCGCGCTGCCCGAGGGCGGCGAGGAGGCGTTCGTCCGGGCCTGGCCGGACATGCCGGTGTTCGAGGACGCGGCCCCGGCGCTGACCGCCCTGCGGGATCAGGGCTGGCGCCTGGCCATCTTGACCAACTGCGACGACGACCTGTTCGCGACGACCAGGCCACGGCTGCCGGTGCCCTTCGACGTGGTGATCACGGCGCAGGAAGTGGGCAGCTACAAGCCGGACCTGGGACATTTCCGTGCCTTCGCCGACCAGACCGGCGTCAGCAAGGCGGACTGGATCCACGTGGCCAATAGCTGGGTGCACGACATCCTGCCCGCAGCCCGGCTGGGGCTCCGCTCGGTCTGGGTCGACCGCGACGGCACCGGGCATCCCGCCAAGCTGGCTGAGCGGCGCATCACCGCGATGCGCAGGCTCCCGGAGACGGTCTCCGACGTCAGCGCGATCGTGCCCAGGTAACGCAGAGCTTTGCGGGCTCACGGGGTCAGGGGCCAAGCGGGCCGGCGAAGGCCGGGCTGTCGCTGGCGCAACTGGCCGCCGCGGTGATGCCGCCGGTCGACTGAGCCAGGCTAGCGATACCCGAGGCCGACGCGCTGGGGCTCGCCGCCCCGGAAGTGCCCGAGGCACCGGGCGAGGCCGACGCCTGGGTGGCCGGCGCCGGTGAGGCCCGAGCCGCCGAAGCCAGTCCCGTGAAGTCCGATCCGAGGATCAGCGCCACCGTGCCGGGCGCCAGGCTGGGCACGTGCAGGTCGGTGACGTTGGTCAGCACCTGCTTGAGCGTATTGACCTCGGCCATGTCCGCAGCCGAGGAGTACTCGATCACCGACTCGGTGTACGCGAAGCTCGCCGCGTTGCCGGTGCCGGTCACCTCGAAGCCCCGGCTGGTCAGATCGGTCGCCGCCTGGCTGGCGATGCCCTGGACCCCGGAGCCGTTCAGCACCTCGACCTTGACCTTGGACGGGCTGGTGGTGAGCAGCTGCGCGCCGCTGGCCGGCGCGCTGGGGCGGGACACCTTCGGCACTGTCACGTCGCGGGCGATGGCGGAGAACACCGCACCGGCCTGCGGCTGCGCGAACTGGACACGGGCGTTGGGGTCGCCCGGCCACGGCTGGTTCGGCGCGGTGATGAACTGGACGTTCTTGCTGGACAGGTGGCGGAGGCTCTGGCCGATGCCGAACAGGTCGGACACTGTCATGCCGTTGTCGGTCGTCATCGAGGCGGCGGCGTCGCCGATCACGGACAGCAGCCGGAACGGGTCCGACAACAGCCCGCTGTGCAGCACCCCCTTCACCACCTGGGCCGACATGAACTGGTCGCGCTGGATCCGTTCCAGGTCCGACCCGGTCCCGATGTCTTCCCTGGTCCGCCAGAAGGCCAGGGCCTGGACCCCGTTGATGTGATGCATCCCGGCCGTCAGGTTAAGGCCCGATACCGGGTCGTTCACGCTGTACGGGACGCAGACGTTGACGCCGCCCACGTCGTTGACCACCTTGACGAAGCCGAGCATGCCGATGCCGATGAAATGGTTGATGTAAATGCCGGTCTGCTGCTCGACCGTCTTCCACAGGCACACCGGGCCGCCCGCCGCGAGCAGCGAGTTGATCATCACGTAGGACGCCGGGTTGGCCTGCTGGCCCGGGTAGCCCGGGCCGCTGTCGCACTGGTACTGCGGGACCATGGTGTCGCGCGGGATGCTCACCACCGTGACCTCGTGCCGCCCGGGCGAGAGGTGGATGACCATGATCGTGTCGGTATTGTCGCCCTGAACGGTGCCGGTGTGCAGGATGTACTGCTCGTGGGCGTCTAGGCCCTTCCGGCTGTCGTCGCCGTAGACCAGGATGTTCTCCGAGGCGGTGCTGTACTGCGGCGGACGGTGGCCGAGTTCGGTCGACGGGACGGCGACCCGGGTAATGCTGTCGTAGACGGCCCGGTACTTCAGGTAGGCGGCGAGCGTTCCCGCGCCGAGGATGACGACCACCGCAGTGGCAACCCAGCGGAGAACGTGCCGCTTGCCTGTTCGCGGCCGTCTCGGCATGCCTGACCTCCCGCTGCGACTGGGTCGCCAGTCCCCTGCCCAACGGATGAACACAAACGGTTGTTCCCCGAATGTTACCCAGCATCGTGCGTCTAAATCCGCACCAGTCGCCCGACATAATGTACTGGTAAGAGGCTTAAAGACCCGTCAGCGAGTCGCGGCCGAAAGACGGCGCAATGCGGCCCGGACCAGCGCAGGATCGGTCGTGGTCCAGAACGGCGGCAGCGAGGCGCGCAGGAAGCCGCCGTAACGCGCTGTCACCAGCCGGGGATCGAGCACGGCGACCACCCCTCGGTCGGTCATCGTGCGCAGCAGCCGCCCGGCCCCCTGGGCCAGCAGCAGTGCTGCCTGCGCTGCGGCGACCGTCATGAACCCGTTGCCGCCGCGCGCCGCTACCGCTCGCTGCCGTGCCGAGGCCAGCGGGTCATCGGGCCGCGGGAACGGGATCCTGTCGATGACCACGAGCTGCAGCGCGCTGCCCGGCACGTCCACCCCCTGCCACAGCGACAAGGTGCCGAACAGGCAGGTCTGCTCGTCCGCGGTGAACTGCCTGACCAGCTGGGCGGTTAGGTCATCGCCCTGGCACAGCAGCGGATACGCGATCCGGTCGCGGAGCGCGCCAGCCGCCTGGATGGCCGCTCGCATCGAGGAGAACAGCCCGAGCGTGCGCCCGCCCGCCGCATCGATCAGCTCCTCCAGCTCGCTCAGGTAGGCCTCGGGCAGCTGGTCCCGGCCAGGCGGCGGCAGGTGCCTGGCGATGTACAAGATGCCGCTCCGGGGATGATCGAACGGCGAGCCCACATCGATCCCGGTCCAGGCCAGCTGATCGTCGGGCGCGGCAGGCAGGCCCCACTGGATGGCCAGGGGGACGAACGATCCGCCCAGGGCGAGGGTGGCCGAGGTCAGCGCCACGGTGCGCTCTCCGAACAGCCGCTCCCGCAGCACCGGGCCGACCTCCAGCGGCGCGACCCGAAGCGTGGGCGGCCGCCGGGAGTCCTCGAGGGGCGGCCGGTCCAGCCAGACCACTTCACGGCGCGCGGCGAGGTCCTGGCCGAACACTTGGAGGATCCGCCCGGCGGCGCTGCACAGCTCATCCAGGGAAGCCAGCGTCATCCGGCTGATGGCCAGCCGCTGCGGGTCCTCCTCCAGGTCCTTCGCGCCAGCCCGGACCGCGTCCGCGCACGCGCCGGCCGCGTCACGTACCGAGGCCAGCGTCGCAGCCAGCGTGTCGGGCAACATGTCCATCCGGCCGTCCGGCACGTCGCCGAGGTCCACGGTGAGCGCCGCCGCGGCCTTGCGCAGGCCGTCAGCCACGGCCGGCGCTGCACCCTCGGCCGCGGCCGACTCGGTCAGGCGGGCGGCGCGGCGGGCGGCCCCATCGACCGCGGGACCGGACAGCTCGCCCGCCGTGGCCGAGGTGACCCGGTCGACCAGATCGTGCGCCTCGTCGATGATGACGACGTCGTGTTCGGGAAGCACGTCAACGTCGGACGTGGCATCGATGGCGAGCAGGGCGTGGTTGGTGACCACGATGTGCGCCTTGGCGGCCGCCTCGCGGGCCCGCTCGGCAAAGCACCTCGAGCCGAACGGGCAGCGCGACGCGCCGATGCACTCCTGCGCGCTGACCGAGACCTGCCGCCAGGCCGCCTCGGGCACGCCAGGGACCAGTTCATCCCGGTCCCCCGTCGTGGTGACCTCGGCCCACTCGTGCAGCCGCTTCACCTGACGGCCTAGCGGCGAGGTCGGCCCGCCCGCCGAATCGGGCAGAGCGGCCGGATCGAACAGCGCCTCCTGGGGGTCCTCGGCCTGCGGGTCCGCCCCGCCGCGCTGACGGTGCAGGCACAGGTAGTTGCGGCGGCCCTTCAGGATCGCGAACAGCGGCTCCCGGCCGAGCAGCGGCTCGAGCGCGGCGGCCAGGCGAGGCAGGTCGCGGTCGATAAGCTGGCGCTGCAGCGCGATGGTGGCCGTGGCCACCACCACCGTGGTCTGGGCGGTCATCGCGTGCCGCACGGCCGGGACCAGGTAGGCCAGCGACTTCCCGGTACCGGTGCCGGCCTGGACGGCAAGGTGCTCGCCGGTCTCGATGGCCCGCTGAACCGCCTCGGCCATCGCGACCTGGCCGGGCCGTTCCTCGCCGCCGATGCCGGCCACGGCCGCCGCGAGCAGGTCGGCCACGGCCGGGGCCTCGTCGCGGACACTGCTGATGACAGAGGTGCCGCTGGGGTCTGCGGGGGCTTCGAGGTCCGGCGGTGACGTGCGGTTACGACCAGCGGACACGTTCGGAACGGTACCTCGCGAGCACCAGCGCCACGACCAAGCGGGACGCAGGCCAGGTCGGCGCGGCGTGTTGAGCGTTGTCCACCCTGGGTGCGGGGGCCGAGGTCGGGCGCACCTGCCACGGACCGTTCGGATACATTCTGTCTTTGATCTTGAGAAGGGATGGCTGCCGTGACCAGTGCCGAACTACTGACGGATGCCTTCGGGCGGGTGCAGGAGGCTGTGCACGAGGCGGTCGAAGGGCTGTCCGCGGGCCAGCTGACGGCCCGGCTGGACCAGGACGCGAACTCCATCGGGTGGCTGTGCTGGCATCTGGCCCGGGTGCAGGACGACCACGTGGCGGCCGCGTTCGGGGTCATGCAGGTGTGGCCGGAATGGGCAGACCGGTTCGGGCTGCCGTTCGGGCCGGGCGCGACGGGCTACGGGCACAGCTCGCGGCAGGTCGCCCAGGTCCAGGTCCCGTCGGGTGACCTGCTCAGCGGGTACCACGACGCGGTGCACGCCCAGACGATCCGGCTGGTGGCCGGCGTCACGGACGCCGACCTGTCGCGGATCGTGGACGAGCGGTGGAACCCGCCGGTGACGCTGGGCGTGCGGCTGGTCAGCGTGATCTCCGACGGCCTGCAGCATGCCGGGCAGGCCGCGTTCATCCGCGGCGTTTTGCTCCGCGAGCGCTGAGGTCAGCCTGGCCGGCGGACCGCGGCCCTGGCGTTGGTCACTTAGCGTGAGATCGGCGAACGCGGCCCGGCCTGCTAAAGCTCGCCGCATAGGCCCGCGACCTGGCAGGACTGTGCGCCGCCGCGCTTATCCACATTTCCACAGCCCCGTTCGTCCACAGCCATGCCGACGTTGACCAGCCATTTTACCGGAATTATCCACAAGTTTGTGCACAGGGCGTTATCCTGGCTGGTCAAGGCTGCAGGTAAGCATGAGCCGAGGGAGAAACCAGTGATATTCGCGTCATCCCTCCGCCCGCCGGGCGCGAGATGACCTGCATAGGGATCGCCTGCTAGCCAAGAACGGTCCCGGCCAGGTGTTCGCAGCACGCGGCCGGGACCATGTGTCGGATCAAACCCTTAGGAGGAACCCCGACATGTCCAGTATGGCAGTTGCCGGGCTGGTTACGACATCGGAAACGGAACCTGAACCTGACCAACGTGCGGCCACTCCTAGCCTGGTGGTGGCGGAGTCACCGCCGGTCGCGCAGCCCGGTCGACTCCGGCCGCTGGCCGTAGCCGCGTGCTCCTTGTGCGGCATCGCGCTCCCGCTCGGCCTGCTGGTACCTGACGGCGGCCAGGCGTGCGCCGACATCCGCTGGTACTGCAAGGACGCCAGGTCGTGCACCGAACGCTGGATCGCAGCCCGTCCGCCGGCAGACGCACACACGCCGACGGTCCACGGCCGTGCCGTCCCAGGCGTCGAAGCAGCGGCACCTGACGAAGCACCGGCAGAGCGGCTAGGCGGCATGCTGGAAGAGGCAAAGTCCGCAGTGTGATTACTTCTCGCCGCCCGGCTTCGGGCTGACTGAGCTAAGCGCGTCGTCCAGCATCGCTGGAAACGTGTCCGGGTGCCTGGCCAGCAGGTAGGTCAGCACCGCTACGACGTCCTGGCTGCTGAGCGCTTTGACTCGCGTCATCCGCAACTCGGCCTCCGTCTCACGCCGGGTGCCGGTATCTGAATCATCCATGCGCTCTCGCTACCCCCCGCCAGGCCCTTCATCCCGACCCCGCTAGAGCGGGTCGGCCCGGCGGCCCGGCACACGTCGTCAAACCGGGTCGCGATGCCTGCGCTGTGGTCCGGGACTGATCACAGGCTCCCCTCATCTGATACCGGGCGTCTCCCCCACCTCCCGCGCGAGGCGTACATTTCGCCCGGGGTCCGGTTGGGGTCTGCGTGCGGGGCGGCGCGAGGCAGGCGGCAGTGCGGAGCACCGGGCCGGCTGGCTCGACAACCGTGAGGTGATGTTACTTCCGGCAACCTTACCCGTCAATAGAAACGTGTTAACAACCTCATGTGTTATATTGCGTAATAGCAGCGCGAGACTGGATAGGATATGGAAGTTCCTGGCGAGCAGAACGGCAGCTGGACGTTGCTGACCGGGCACGGGCACGTGCTGGTGGAGATCGCCCGCAACCCGCAGGCCCGGATCCGCGACATCAGCCCGGTCGTCGGCCTCACCGAACGGACCGTGCAGGCGATCGTGGCCGACCTGGACGCCGCGGGCTACCTGACCCGGACCCGGGTCGGGCGGCGCACCCGGTACACGGTGAACCCGGACAGCCCGTTCCGGCACAGCGCCCAAGACGGCCTCAGGGTCGGCCCGATGCTTGACCTGCTGACCGAGATGGCCGACGCCGACCCCGCCCCGCCCGGCGGCGGCCCGGCATCAGCCGATGGGCAGCAGCCATGGCCGTTGAGGCTGCCGGCTCAGGCCAGGTTAAAACCGGACAAGTGCTGTTGGCCCCCCCCGGCCGCTGGCCAGGTGGTGATCGCGTCAAGTACCGGGCTTGTCCCGCCCGCTACGGAGAGCGGCGACCAGCTGGCCGACGTCAAGGCACGTGTGACAGCGCATACCGTCCAGGTCTCGCCCAAGCCCTAAGCCCCGGAAGGCAGATGCCATGACCGGGGACCTGGCTGAGGTGGGCGAGCATCGACTGGACCACTAGCCTGGACAGGTGACTGCGTCTGGGCCTGGTGCCAGATCCGGGACTGGCCTGCGCCCCGCCGGTGCTGCCAGGCGGGAGGGACCCTCCTGCCAGACGGTGGCGCTTCAGCAGCCGGAGTGGCCTGACCGCGAACGGCTTGAGGCGGTGATAGGCCGCCTGGAGAGCCAGCCGCCCCTGGTGTTCGCCGGCGAATGTGACCAGCTGAAACAGCGGCTGGCCTCGGTAGCACACGGTGAGGCATTCCTGCTCCAGGGCGGCGACTGCGCAGAGACGGTAGCCGGGACAACCGCCGACGCCATCCGGGGCAAGCTCAAAACGCTGCTGCAGATGGCCGTGGTGCTTACCTATGCGGCCAGCGTGCCGGTGGTGAAGGTCGGCCGGTTGGCGGGCCAGTTCGCCAAGCCCCGGTCCTCGGCGGCCGAAGTCAGGGACGGCGTTCGAGCTTCCCGTTTACCGGGGCGATGCGGTCAACGGGATCGAGTTCACCGCCGCGGCCAGGACGCCTGACCCTGGCCGGCTGCTGGGTGCGTATCACTGCGCGTCGGTCACGCTGAACATGTGCCGGGCCTTCGCCAACGGCGGATACGCCGACCTGCGCCAGGTCCATGCCTGGAACAAGGACTTCGTGGCCACTAGCCCGGCCGGGCAGCGGTATGAGCGGCTGGCGGGCGAGATTGACCGGGCGATCGCGTTCATGCATGCCTGCGGGGCTGACCCTGAAGAGTTTCGCGCAGTGGAGTTCTACTCCAGCCACGAGGCCCTGATCCTTGACTATGAGCGGGCGCTGACCAGGATCGACTCGCGGAGCGGGCAGGCCTACGACCTGTCGGCTCACCTGCTGTGGATCGGAGAGCGCACTCGTGCTCCCGACGGCGCGCACGTCGAGTTCGCGCGTCAGATCCGCAACCCGGTCGCGGTCAAGATCGGCCCGACGTCGAGCGCCGAGGATGTGCTCGCGCTGATCGCAGCCCTGGACCCGGACCGCGAGCCTGGCCGGCTAACCCTGATCACGCGGATGGGCGCTGGCCGGGTCCGCGACGTACTGCCGTCACTGGTGAAGGCGGTTACGGCCAGCGGCGCCGAGGTCGTGTGGGCGTGCGACCCGATGCACGGCAACACGGTCGAGTCGGCTGGCGGGCAAAAGACGCGGTACTTCGATGACGTGCTGGACGAGGTCGCCGGGTTCTTCGAGGTGCACCGCGCGCTCGGCACCCACCCAGGCGGCATCCACATCGAGTTCACCGGCGACGACGTAACCGAGTGCATCGGCGGCGGGCAGCACATCGCAGAAAGCGACCTGCACCAGCGGTACGAAACCGCATGCGATCCCCGGCTCAACCGCAGCCAGTCACTCGACCTGGCATTCCGCGTCGCGGGACTGTACCGCCAGCACCTCAGCGCCGAACGCCACGGGGCAGCCGCGGCCCACTGAACGGATCGAACCAGTGACCTCCTCGGTGTGAGCAAGTGGCAAGTGGGCCCGGCTGATGATCGGCTTATAGGGCGTGGCCTTACCGCGCTTAACCGGCTCTTGCGATGATGCTGGCCATCTCATCGGCGTTGAAGGCCCGCAGCGTGGTCGAGCGGATGTTGCCGAGAGAGCTTATCTTGAGCAGGGCCGCAGTCGCCGTTTCATCGTCAGGGAACTCGGCAACGGTGACGATGTTGTACTCGCCGACCGTCCAGAGAATTTCGCGTAGCCTGCCGCCCAAGCTCTCGACGAGCTTGGAGAAATCGGCTGCGCGGCTCGGCGAGTCCTTGTAGTTCTTGATGCCTTGATCGGTCCACTTGACCAGAGATACATAGGTCGGCATGCTCGTAACCCCCTCTTGGTGCCTGCGAGATTCCCAGACCATCCTGTCCCCGGTAAACACCCAGGTCAAGCGCCAGGGCGATGATGTCGCTCACGGCGAACAGCCGGTCGTCATAGGTCAGTGCCGGCCGCCGCGGTTGCTGCACCTTCTTCACACGCTGTATCAGGGTGGCCCTGGCTGCCTCTGAGTTCATGGAGATGTTTGCCATGAATGAGAGAGCCCGACACTCTCACCCGGAAGCTAGGGAGCGGGCCATGTGGAGCCGGAAGCCGAGCACCCTGGATGTGTCGTACTTGAACCTCCGGCTGTGCATCGGGGTTCTCGGGGTCGCGCTGGCGTTCATCTTGCGCATCGGCAGCGCGATCTTCCCGCCAGATCCCTACTCCATTAGCGCCTATTACTACTCCGCCGAGCGCAACATCCTGGTGGCATCGCTATGCGTCCTTGGCACCTTCCTGCTGACCTACCAGGGATACGACAAGCTAGACAGCCGGATCACCAACGTCTGCGGTGCCGCGACGATCGGCGTCGCGCTGTTCCCCACCTCGAACCCCGGATTCAAGCCGGCCTGGGTCGGCCACGTGCACCCGGTGGTGGCCGGGATCGCGCTGGCCGGACAGGCGCTGATGGCGCTGCAGTTCACCCAGAGCGCGCCGCGCGATGAGACGGCGCGCTGGCTTGATGACGTCAAGCGCATGCTCGGTGCGCTGATCTTCCGGTACGCCCAGCGCGTGCACGGCAACAAGCTCACCCGCAACCGGATCTACTCGGCCTGTGCCTGGCTGATCATCATCGGCGTCGCCCTCGCCCTCGCGCAGAACTTCTGGCCGGGCTCGGTGAAGGCGCAAACTCAATGGATGTTCTGGTTCGAGTCGCTGTCCATCGCATCATTCGGCGTCGCCTGGCTGGTGAAGGGCGAGACGCTGTTCAAGGACGCTGCCGCCCCGGATCAGGCAGCCTCCGCAGAGGCCACCCCGACTCAGGCAGTGCCGGTAGATGCCGCCGCCGCTGCTGGCGCGTCACCGGACGCTCCCATCCCTGCGACGTAATAACGACAACGAGGCACAAAGAACCGACCGGCAGATCAGCCGTACCGGTTCACGGCCGCGCCGGCAAGATTGAATCCGACGAATCTGCTACCGCGAGCTTCGTGCTCGCGTCCGCAGGCAGGATCCGGCGCAGTAGTCGGCCTAGCCGGACTGGCCTGGCTGGCATGGGTGCTGCTGGGCTTGGCCGGATACGTCACCACGGGGCATCGGCGCCGCATGACACAGTGGCGGTGTTGCAGCTGGTTTTCGCCACAGTGGCTGGGGCCGGGGCGCTAGTTGCCCTGATTGTGGCCTACCGGCGACAGAAGATTACCGAGGCCGACTCCGTTCATGACCGGACCAGGTCTTCAACGAGCGGTTCACAGCGATCGCAGCCCAGCTCGGCGATGCCCAACCAGCATCCTGCGCGGACAGCGCATACCAGGCCAGGTTCTCGGCGGGATGCTCAACAGTGGTCATCTCAGCTCCTCAACGACCTACTCCGCCGACCTGGATCTGGCTCGGCGTACCGGTATGGCCCCGTTTCCACCCGTAGTCCAAGCCGATGCTGAGCACCAAGATGCCCGCCAGGGTGACGATCGAGGCGGGCTCGTGGATCAAGGTGGTGAACACGAACGTCACGAAGACCGCGCCGGAGGCCACGATGGCCAGGACCAGGATCGAGAGGCTGGCCCCGGTCTCGGAGCGGATCCGCAGGTGCGCCGCGGTGATCATGGTGAAGATCACCAGGGCCACCGCGCTGCCGATCGAGGCGATCGAATCCAGCTTGAACACCACGGCCAGCACCAGGCACACCCCCGCCTGGATCAGCAGCCCGTTCGAGGCCCGCCCGCCGACCTTGCGGGCCATCAGCGGCGGGAACTGCCCGGTCTCGGTCAGCCGCTCGGACATCCCCTGGGCCGGGTACATCCCGGCGTTGGTGGCCCCGGCGGTGGCGAACAGCGCGGTGACGGTCATCAGCCAGTAACCCGCCCGGCCCAGCGTCGGCTCGGCGGCCACCGCGATCGCGGTGCCTCCCGAGGAGATCACCTTGTCCACCGTGAGCGTGCCGAACACGCCCAGCGCGATGGCCACGTAGATGACCGTCGCGATGCCCAGCGCCAGGAACATCGCCCGGGGCAGCTGGCGGGCCGGCTTGGCCAGGTCCTTGGCGGTGAAGGTGATGATGCCGAACCCCAGGAAGGCGAAGAAGGTCAGCGCCACCGATGAGATGATGTCCTGCACCGGCGGGTACTTCGACGGGGCCAGCAGTGACGGGGTCATGTTCACCAGCGTGACCACCGAGAAAAAGGCCAGGATCCCCGGCACCACGTACACGATCACCGTCTGCGCGTTGGCCACCAGCTTGGACCCGACGACGTTCACCGCGGTCGCCACGATGATGATCAGCGCCGCGAACACCTTGATCCAGGCCTGGTTCTCCCCGGCGAACGTGGAGGCGGCATAGGAGCCGAACGACACCGCCACCATCGCGGTCACGATCGCGTTGGCCGAGTAGGTCAGCCATGAGGTGATCCCGGTGAAGTGGCCGTTCCCCGTCGCCTTCGCCACGTATTCCAGCAGCCCCCCGGCCGACGGGTACCGGGCGCCCAGCTTCGCGAAGGAATATTCCTGCAACGCCGCGACGAACCCGGCCAGCAGGAACGACAGCCACACCGCCGCCCGCCCGCGCAGATGACCACGGCCCCCCGGTCCAGCAGCCAGGTGATCGGCTGGATCTCCAGGATCTGCCGGGGCTCGGGAGATGGCACACCCGGCGCCAGGCGTCACCGTCCTGCCGGAAGGCCTAGCCCTTCTCGGCGGCCAGCGCGTCAGCGGCGTCCTTGTGGTAAACGGGGCCGACGAACTTCGCGGGACGGGCGAACGCCGGGTCCTGCGGATCGACCACGATCATGGTGAGCAGCGTCGCCACCTGCTGCTCTGGCGGCAGCAGGCTCCGCAGTTCCTGCTGGATGAGATAGCCGATCATGCCCTGGGTACCCGCGTCCAGGACGTCCAGCGGGTACGGCTCAGCGCCGGCGTACGACTCGGCCTGCAACGACAGCAGGCCGCCAGCCTCCGGCCGCCCGGCGGCACCGTCTCGCAGCGCCGCCTGTCGGAGAAGAAGCGAGCGCAGACTAGAGCAGGCGCAGGTCGACGGCCCGCTTGAGGGCCTCCGAGCGTGACACCACCCCGAGTTTCTGGTAGATCGACCGGAGATGGGTCTTGACCGTGTTGCGTGAGACGTAGAGGGTGTCTGCGATCTGCAGGTAGGTGCTGGTCGGCAGGAGCGTGAGGACGCGCTGCTCGGCCGCGGTCAGGGGCTCGGCGAGCACCCGGCTCGACGGGGTGGTGCCGGGCTGGGTAGCGCGCACCTCGAGCGCTGCGGCAATCAGCTGCTCGATAAACGGGTCTGACCGCAACTGGGCCGCGTGCTCGATTAGATAGCTGGTCACCTGCGGTGCGGCGGCGACGACGGTCTTGAAGAAGCCATGGCTGCGAGCTGTGTGCAAAGCGATGCCGAGCGTACCGGAGGCCGCCCGATCGCTACGCTCGATAGCGGCGGCGGCAAAAAGCAGCTGGCGCACCAGCGCGTCGCGAGGCGTCAGGTCGCCGGGCGCCGCCGCCTGCAGGTGTTCGGCCACGGCATGGTGGTCGCCGGCCGCCAGGGCGATTCTGGCCAGCAGCAGGCTGCGGCGGACGGCGGGCAGATTGCAGGCCAGCTCGGCCGGGGAGCGCAGGTCGCCGAGTGACAGCCGCAGCAGCGCCTCCTGCTCGTCGGCCCGGGCCAGCAGCACCGGGCTGGCCCCGGGCACGACCTGACGTGCGGCCCCGACGGTGGTCAGCGCGTCGCGGACCTGCCCGCGGGCGGCCCAGATCTGCGCCCGGTCCAGCAGCGCCAAGAATTCGAAGAGCGGCCGACGCTGTTCCGTTATGGAAAGTACTCGTTCGGTGACATGCTCCGCGGTGTCGAGGTCGCGGCGCTCCAGCGCCAGGCCGGAGAGCACGCGCAGGTGGTCGACGGCGAAGAAATGCTGGCTGAATCCGAGCCGCCGCGCTTGGGCATCAGCGGCCCCGGCCGCATCGGCGGCCTCCGCCAGGTGGCCGGACTCAAACCAGGCCAGCGCCCGGGCGCCGGGCACCATCACGAGCTTGACCGATTCGGCGACACCGGGGGCAGCCAGGACCGTAGCTGCTTCGCGATCGAGCGCCGCGAAGTCGCCCAGGCAGTTATATATACGGATGAGGATCAGCGGGACGGCGACGTTCCATTCGTCGCTAAGCTGCATCCGCTCCTGGGTGGCCCGCGCGGCCAGAGCCGTGTCCACGCACTGTTCCAGGTGGCCGGTCACCCCGTAATGGAACGACCTCATCGCCGCGAAGCGGGCCGCTAGCGGCGAGGAGGCCGGGATCGTCCCGGCCTCCTCGAGCAGATCAAGGTACTCACCGCCGCGAGCCGCGTCGCCCCAGAGCAGCAGGTCCGCGGCCACGCCAAGGAGCCGGTCCGGCGCGGCGACCAGCGGCGAGGGGTCGATCAGGGCGAGATCGAGCGGTACCGACGCGCCCGGATCGTGCAGGAAGTCGGGCACGACCCGGTCCTGGAGGAGGGCCAGCGCCCGGTCGGTCTGCTGCGCCGCGAGAAAGTGGCGGGCCGCGCGCCGGTTGTCTACGGTGGCCTCGAACCATTCGGCCGCGCGCAGGTGAAGCACCTGCTCGCGGGGGCGGTCTCTGGCGCGCAACTCGGCGCGCAGCACCTGGCGGACCAGATGGTGGTACCGGAAGCTGGTTCGTTCCTCGTCGAGGGCCACCAGGAACAGGTGCGCGGCATCGATGCCGCGCAGCAGCGCCGCCGCGTCCTGCCGTCCGGTGACCGCCGCGCACGCGTTCACGGTCAGCACCCCGGTCAGGATCGAGGTGTCGAGCATGAACTGGGCCACCTCGGGCGGCTGCTGCTCCAGCACCTCGGAGATGAAGTACTCGGCGATCGTCCGGCCGCGGACCTCCAGCGCCCGGGCTACCTGGCCCGGGTCCGTGGTGCCGCGCAGCGATAGCGCGGCCATCTGCAGCGCGGCGGGCCACCCCTCACTTCGCTCGTGGAGCAGGGCCAGGTCGCGGCCGGAGATCTCGACGCCGAAGTTCGCCAGCAGGTCACGGCTCTCGGCGAGGGACATGTACAGGGCCTGGTCGCGGACCTCGCACAGCTGGCCCGCCATCCGCAGCCGGTGCTGTCGTAGCGCAGGATCGGAACGGCCGGCCAGCACCAGCTGGACCGTCTCGGCTGGCCAGCGCTCGATGAGATCGGTCATGTCCCGGGCCGCCGCGGCGGCCGCGTAGTGGAAGTCATCCACGATGATCGCCGAGCCCGCAGGCAGCTTCGCCGCATCGTTGGCGATCGACGCGGTGACGTCAGCCGACATCGTCCGGTCTATCGCGAGCAGGTCGGCGGCGTCGGCACCGAACCCCGGTTCGATCGCCCGCGGCGCCTCGATGAACCCGGCCCAGAACCGGACCGGGTCAAGGTCGGCACGATCACAGGACAACCAGGACGTCACCCCGGGCGGGCGCGCCGCCGCCCAGCCCGCCAGCAGCACGGTCTTGCCCGCTCCGGCCGAGCCCACCACAACCGTCAGCCGCTGACCAGATCCGGCGGTTAGCTGCTCATGCAGTTCCGGCCTCTTGATCAGCGTGGCGGGCAGCGCCGGCGGCCGGAACTTCGCCAGTGCGAACCGCGTGCCCTGTATGGTGGCGCGTCCATGCCCCCCGCCCTCAGCCATACCCGCATTGTCCCCGGAACAAGGCGGTATCAACAGTGCCATTTGTCCACTGGTGGCCCTTGAGCCGCCCGTACGCGTGTGGCGATCGTGACGCGCAAGTCCAGAGCATCACCGTTGCCGGATCTCAGATCACCCTCCAAAGGGCGATCACAAGGACACCGCTGCGCGGCACGCTCGAGGCACACATAAGCGAGAGGACCGGGAGGCGGTAACCCGGTGCGGTCACGAACATATAAGATCACCTTCGTGGGACAAGCGGGCGCCACGCTGCGCGCGGAGTTCGACGACTGCGAGGTCACCATAGGTCCTGGGACGACCACCCTGCGGGCCGAGCTGCCGGATCGGGGTGCCCTGACCGGGCTGATGGACCGGATCAGCAGCCTGGGACTCGACGTCATCGAGGTGAGCCTGGTGGCGCCGCCGCCCGGGCCATAACCGGTCCAGGTCACCCATCGGGGGGTGATGACGCGGCGCCGGTCGGCAGGCATACTCGGCTGCACGCATGAAACCAGCGCAGCTGCCGAGATGTGGTGCCGATGTTCAGACTGGCGCGCGGGCTGAACCTACCGTCCTACCGGCGGGAATGGCTGGCCAGGGACGTCGTCGCCGGGATCGTGCTCAGCACGCTGCTGGTGCCGCAGGGCATGGCCTACGCGGAGCTGGCGGGCCTGCCTCGAAGGCTACCACGACGTGCACACCCACCCGGAGGCACAGCACCTGCCCGGCCTGGTGATCTACCGGTTCGACGGCCCGCTGTTCTTCGCCAACGCCACCACATTCCGCGACGAGATCAGGCGCCTGGCCCGGGCCGACCCGCCACCGAGGTGGATTCTCCTCGCCGCCGAGGCAGTGACCGACGTGGACACCACCGCCTCCGATGTGCTCGAGGAACTCGACCAAGCGCTGAACGCCGACGGCACCAACCTGGTGTTCGCCGAGCTCAAGGACCCGGTACGGCGCAAGATCGAACGCTACGGCCTCACCCGCACCATCGACCCGCCTCACTTCTACCCGACCATCGGATCCGCCATCGCCGCCTACCGCCAGGAAACCGGCGCGGAATGGCGTAAGGCTCCATGAACAGTCCAGACAGCAGCAAGCTTTTTCGTGCAGGCAAGTCCGAGACCCGCGAACTCGCCCACGGGGCCATCGGATCGGCGCGGGTGACCGCGTTCGGTGTGAGTAACGTGGCCCCGTCCGGCGCGGTGGTAGGCGGGCTGGTGATCGTCGTGGGGTATGCGGGGTTCGCGGCTCCGCTGGTCGTCCTCATCGCCTTGGCGGCGTCCTTGTGCTGCGCGGTCAGCATCGCGGAGTTCGCCCGACGGCTGCCGTCAGCCGGCTCGCTGTACACCTACAACAGCCGCGGGCTGGGCGGGACCGGAGGGTTCCTGACCGGCTGGATGATGGTCTTCGCTTACGCGCTGTACGTGCCCGCGGGTATCGCGCTGACCAGCGCTTACATGTCCCAGCTGCTAGCTGATACGGTGCACGTGACCATGGGGAGCTGGGCGCTGTTCGTGGTCATCCTGGCGGCCGTGGCCGACGTCGCCTACCTGGGCATCGGCACCTCATCCTGGGTCGACCTGGCCCTTGTCGCCGGGGAAATGGCCGTGATCGCGGCGCTGGCCATCAGCGTCCTGGTCAAGATCGGGCCGGCGCACTACTCGGCTGCGGTCCTGTCGCCGACCTCGTCGCCGAACGGCCAGCTCACTGACCTTACCAACGCGATGATCTACGGCATCACCGCGTTCGCCGGCTTTGAGACCGCCGCTGCGCTCGGCGAGGAGGCCAGGAACTCACGGCGCTCCATCCCCGCCAGCACGATCGGCATCGTGATCGTGACTGGCCTTTTCTACCTGCTGGTCGTCTGCGCCGAAACGTTCGGCATGGGACGGCGCGACATCCTCGGCCTCACCCGGCAGCCGAACCCGCTGGGTTATCTCACCAGCCGGTACTGGTCGCCGTCCGCGCTGTGGGTGATCGACCTCGTGGTCGTGCTCACCGGCCTTGGTTTCGTCACCGCGGCGGTCAACGCGATCATCCGGGTCCTGTTCGCCATGGGACGCGAACGGGTTCTCCCGCCGTCACTTGCCCGGCTTTCCCGCCGCCACACCCCGGCCGTGGCCATCGGCTGCGTCACGGTGCTCGCGCTCGCGCTCGGCCTGCCGTTGACCTACGCTTACGGCGGCGCCCGCACGTTCGGGTATCTCGCCGGAGCCGCCGGGCTTTCTGTGGTGCTCATTTACCTCGCCGTTAACCTTTCAGCCATCCGCGCGTTCCGTACCGGATTCCGCACCGAGTTCAGGGTCTGGCGTCACCTGGTCATCCCGGCGGCGGCCGCCGTTTTCTTTTTGTTTCCGCTCTGGGGGATCCTGCACCCGCGCGGCCATGCCCTGATGGACCTGCTGCCGTTCACGGCTCT
Source organism: uncultured Actinomycetota bacterium (assembly GCA_963808615.1). Classification (GTDB taxonomy): domain Bacteria; phylum Actinomycetota; class Actinomycetes; order Streptosporangiales; family Streptosporangiaceae; genus Palsa-504. The sequence goes on along the minus strand of CAWEGV010000010.1, from coordinate 452,725 downwards.
CGGCTGGCTTGGCCTCGGCGTTATCGCCGTCGGCGTCCTGCGAGCCCGGCGGCCGGCCCGCTTCCAGGCGCTGGGCAGGGTTTTCCTGCCGGCCGACGATAACCACCGGCTGCCCCGGGACCTTAATGCGGCCGGGGAACCGACGGAATCGCCCTCGCAAGGGTGACGACATTCCAGGTCGGGCGGACCTCCGCGCCCGCGGCCTGGACCAACGCGGTGCTGCTCGTCGGCGTGCTACCCCGGTTACGCAATCGGCCAGCGCATCGCATCCTCCTGCCGGGTCCGGCTCTTACGACGTCGGCTGACGCGCCGCAGGTTCGGTGCCAGGGATTTCCGGCGTCGTGGCCTCGACCGGCCTGCGAGGGATGAGGACGCCGAGAACCAGGCCGATCAGGGTAAGCACCAGCATCACCGTCAGGGCGACGGCGAACGGCCTTCCCTCGGGCAGTTTCACCCCGCACGAGGTGATTGCCGCGCACCTCTGGTGCCTCGCCGTCGCAGCGCACGCGGGTACAAGGTGCATTACGGAAGAGTCGACTGTGCAGTCAGATCAGCTGATTAGCCGATCCATGACTTCGGCGCCGCGCCGTAGCGTGAAATCCCTGCTCGTTGGCAAAGATCTTGTCCATCGCCTCGGCCCCGACGGTGATAACCGGTCGGATCTGGTGGCGATAGACCGTCTCGGTGACGTTGGACGAACTGTGGCCCACGAGGCGGCTGATCTCCTCGATCGCCATCCCGTTGTCAGACAGGAGAGAGACAAAGGTGTGGCGCAGCTCGCGTGGCGTCCACTGCTGGCCGAGGCCCGCTCTCCGGCAGATCGTCCGGAGCGACCGGCGCACATCCGCCGCATCGAGCCATGTCCCGAGCGCGGTGGTGAAGACGAGCCCGTTGTCCTGCCACAAAAACGCCTGCCCGCTGCCGCGTTGCTGCCTGCCGCTGCAGGTGCTCGCCGAGCGCTTCCACAGCCATCTGGGGCAGTCCCAGCGAGCGCCGGGACTTCTTCGTCTTGGTGTCCCCGTGGGCACGTACGGAGCGCCAGACGTCGAGATGGGGAGGTACCGGCGGGTCGGTGTCCGGGTCGCCCTCCAGGTCGACGTGATCCCACCGCAGCGCCCGCGCCTCCTCGGTCCGGACGCCGACCAGGAGGCTCACGACAACGTAGGCGTACAAGCCGTACGAGCGTGCCGCCCTGATCAGGGCAACGGCCTGCCCGAAGGTGAGCGACTTGGACGGGCGGCCTTCCTGGCCGGCGGGCGTGTCCACGAGCGTGGCGACATTGCGGCGCACCTTGTCGTTGGCCTCGGCGTGCCTGATGGCCCTGGTGAGCCCGGCGTGCGCCATGGCCACCGTCCGCGTGGCGCGGGTGGCCGCCAGGTCGTTCAGCGCCGACCGGACGGTAGCCGCCGAGAGGTCACGCAGCGGCACTGCCCCGATGATGTCGATGAGCGGGTCCAGGACTTCCTGCTGGGTGCTGACCGTCTTCGGTGCCCGGCCGGCAAGCCCGTCGGCCAGCCAGTCGTTGATCGCCTGCGCCACGGTGTAGCCAGCGTTGGTGACTACTCCGTCGTTCAGCTCATCGTGCAGCTCGGCGAACTTGGCCCGGACCTCGGTCTTGTTCTTGCCAGAGACTTTCTTGCGCCGCCGCTGGCCGTCAGGGCCGGGCTTGAGACTGACCACGCCGCGCCAGCGGCCCGGACAATTCCGACGGGTCTCAGGGTCGCGGCACTCCCCCGAGTGATCGAAGTAGATGCTGTCTTCGCCCCAGCCGCGCCTGCCTGCCAGAGCCGGGAGCGTGCTCGCTGACCACTTGGCTACAGGAATGGCTCCCACAGCGATCTTGATGAAGATCGGCATAAGGGCTTGACCTGGTGGGCGATACTGGGATCGAACCAGTGACCTCCTCGGTGTGAACGAGTGGCAGGAAGGTCAATGGAGGTCATTCCGGCACGTCAGAGTGCCGATGCCGGGCGATCGCAGACACCTGAGGGCGATGTGGTTGCTGCCGTTTGCTGCTGCCATAGACAAGGTTCACTTGACGCTTGAGCGTCATACTCTTCATTGAAGTTTTCTCAGCAGGGCTGAATCGGCCATGTGGCGCATAACGCCCATGTTGGCGGACACGCGGACAGAGGCGGACATCGCCGGGAAGGCGCGGAGCTCCCGGTAGAAGGGGTCTCGCCAGAGAACGTCCGCCTGCCGGGAGACTCCGCGTTGATCACCTATCGTGTCAGACTCGACGTGCCCAGGGAGCTTGTCCTGTTCGTTTCGCGGCTGCTGGCCCGGCACCGCGAGGAGATCGGCACCCGGAAGGGTGCCCGCAGCCTGGGCTGTTACCGGCAGGCATTGTTCGGCCTGGCCTGGTACCGGGATAAACCGGACATCCCGCGGCTGGGTGCGGGGTTCGAGCTGTCGCAGGCGACGTCGTACCGCTACGTAGCCGAGATCACCAAGGTGGTGGCCGCCGAGGCGCCCGGCCTGGAGCGAGCACTGGAGCGTGCCGTGGCCGAGGGGACGCCGTACGTGATCCTGGACGGCAAGATCGTTTCCTCCGACCGCTGCCACGAGAAGACCGTCAGCAGGACGGGCCGGGAAATCGACCTGTGGTACTCGGGGAAGAAGAAGGACTTCGGCGGGAACATCCAGGGGCTGTTCCATCCCGGCGGCCTGCCGGCGTGGATCTCGGACGTGCTGCCGGGCAATGTCCATGACCTGGCCGCTGCCCGGGAGAACGTCCTGCCGGTGCTGCGGAAGTACACGGGGAAGATGCCCGCCCTGGCCGACTGCGGGTACGAAGGCGCAGGTCACGGCATCCTCACTCCGGTGAAGAAGCCGAAGGGGGTCAAGGAACTGGACATTAACGCGCGCACCAGGAATATGCTGCTGAGCTCTGCACGATGCCTGGGCGAAAGAGGCTTCGCGCTGCTTTCCCAGCGCTGGAAAACGCTCCAGAACGTCACCGCAAGCCCCAGCGAGATAGGCCCTATCGCGCGCGCAACCCTTGTCCTGACGCTATTCGAGCACAAGCGACTCGCGTGAAGTCGCTGAGAAAACTTCATTAGGTCCGCGGAACATCCGACGTCAGCTGTAATAGCCAGGCCCAGGGATTCCTAACCAGTCATTCGGCTTCCAGCAGGTGTAGCGCCTTGGCACAGGTGGATCGCGCGTGTCCGTGCTCTTGGCTGAGGCGAGTGATTGAGGGTGTTGGCCTACCGGGTTGGCGAATTCCGTCAGTGATCTGCTGACCCACGTAGGCGTTGCCCATGATCAAGGTCCACAGCCTCCGCATCTGCAGCGGCTTCAGCCGCGGCGGGCGTCCCGGCACCGGCCGGGCCAGCAGTGCCCTCTGCCCGTCGCCGCGGTATTTCGCCAGTCAACCGTAGACCGTGGACCGGTGCAGACCCAGCGCCGCGGCCACGTCCTCCGGGTAAGCACCCTGCTGAACCTGGTCAACCGCGCGCAGCCGCAGCGCCTCAAGGGTCTTGTGATCCAGTTTCCGGCCGTTGTTTCCGCGCACGGCCCATTGTCGTAGACCACGAGCTCGCGGTCTACGAACTTATGAACTCCTTAGTAACCATGGCTGTGGGCTTTTTCGTGCCCATAGCATCTTTAGGATGCCGATCTTTTGATTGACGTGACTACAATGTCTGCGACCGTTCGGCTATAAGCGCAACTGTACCCACCTGGTCCCTGCCAGCAGAGCTCGACCCGTGCGGCGAGGCCATACGAACATGGACCCCAAGAGTACTCCGTTGATATCTTGCTTTCAGTTGTCCAGGTTTTCGCGTTCTGTTCTGAGCCGCCGCCGCAGGAGATCTTGAAGATAAGAGTTGACCCGCCATGGCATCGGGCATAGAGTGTTCCGGCGATATGAGCGTAGTTCTCGTCATTACCGCCCTCCACTTTGACGGATATCGTGATGCTTCCCACCCATTGTCCGCAGTCATCGAATACCTTGAGATTAAAATTCTCACTGACGTCTGGCGCTGCAGAGCGCAGGCTGGCGGGACTGGCCGCGTGTACTGCAGGAATCACAGAAGCAGCTTGCGCGGCGGACTGGCTCCCAGTTATGCCTATGCCGATTGCGGCGAGTATGACCAGTGATCTAATAAATTTGAAGCGCATCCTACTTCCTCCTTCTCCTTTGTTGTGCGAGTTTCGTTTCAGGTGCTCTCACGGATCCTGTAGGATTGGTCAAGGAGAGAAGATCGCAATCACCGAGGGTTGCGGCGGGCGGCCTGGAGGCGTGTGCAAGATGCCCGGCCCGTTCCATCGGCCGGGCATGCATAGCCCGTTCCGCGGCCGCAGCCTCCGCCGGGGATACATGGCAGAACCCCGGCCGGACCCGTTGTCAGGCATGATCTCAGAGTGGACCCGGTTCCCCGGGGCGGGCTAGTCAGATCCGGACAGGCGGCCTGGTGTCCCGTCGTGATTTCTGAAGGCCTGGCCATTTCCTTACGTCCGCGGCGGAGCGCCTTCGTGTCCGGATCGGTCTCGCGCGGGCGAGCGTCAGGCCGTCATCATCAGGACATGGAGAGTTTCCGCGCGGTCGTCACGACCGGTATTTACTGCCGGGCCGGGTTGCAGGGGCCCCCCAACCGGGCCAATGTGCGCAATTTTGGCTTGCGGCGGCGTCCTCGCTTGGGCCATGCATGAAGCTGGCTTTCGGCATCTGCTGGTCAACGAGCTCGAGCCTCGGGCGTGCGCAACATTGCGGGTCAACGTTGCCTACGATCTGGATCAAAGCCGCGCTGGCCTCGACTCGCCGGGTGATCGGTGGCCGCTGTACGAACGCGATGTTCACCGGGTCGACTTCACCTCCTGGGTCGGCAAGGTTGACGTGATTGCGGGCGGTGTCCCATGCCAGCCCTGGAGCCGAGCCTAGGCGGCGTCCATAAGGGCTACGACGACACCCGGAATCTCTGGCCACAGCTTTTCCGCTGCGTGCGCGAGACCCGCCACAAGGCAGTGATTGCCGAGAACGTCCGCGGGCTGCTCAGACCATCCTTCAAGCCCTACTACGAGTACATTCTTCGCGAGCTGGAAGCTCCCTTTGAACAACGTGTCAATGGCGAGGACTGGCGCGATCACGACAAGCGGCTCCAGAAGATCCTCCAGGCAGAAGGGAATCAGGTCGAGCGTTACAACGTCTGGTGCCTGCCGGTTAACGCAGCTGACTACGGCGTTCCGCAAATACGCCAGCGTGTCTTTGTAATCGCCTTCCGCAAGGATCTCGGGCTCGGTAACTGGAAGCCACCGTTGGCAACCCACTTCGAGCTACTGTAAGCCTGCTGCGGGCGCAGGCTGACGGCTCGTACTGGAAAGAGCATGGCGTGGCCCGCCGCCGCGAACTGATTCGTGACGTGCCAGGCGAACCGGACGGCCTTGAGCGGTGGCAAACCCTGCGGGATGCCATCGCGGACTTGCCGCCACCGCTTGGCGATCGCATCGAACATCCCGACTGGATTCATCATTATGGTTGGCCAGGGGCCAGACATTACCATGGACATACACCCAACGACCTCGACTGGCCAGCCAAAACGGTCAAAGCTGGCGTTCACGGCGTTCCGGGCGGCGAGACCGTCATGAAGCTCGACGACGGTAGCATCCGCTACATGACGGTACGGGAAGTTGCCCGCGTCATGACCTTCCCGAACTCCTGGCGGCTTGCTGGCCCTCGCGGGGAGCAAATGCGGCAGCTGGGTAATGTGGTCCCGGTTGATCTCGGCCGCGTTATGGCCGACGCCGTCCCGCAAGCTTTGAAAAGTGGTGGCCAGAAGCACGAGACTGAGGCTGTGGCACAAGAGCACCGCAGGCGACTGGGCCCTCGTGATCCGGCCGTCACGAGCCGGATGATGGCCGCAGTCCGCAACAAGGACTCCAAGGCCGAGCTAAGTCTCCGCCGGGCACTCCACGCGGCCGGTCTGCGCTATCGCCTCCATGCCAACGATGTGCCTGGTCGGCCCGATATCGTCATCAGGCGCCGCCGCCTGGCCGTGTTTGTCGATGGCGATATGTCGCACGGCAACCCGGAAGAAGTCAGGCGTCGAGGCCGGGACACGTTGGCCGACCTCTTCCCTAGCCGGACAGAGTGGTGGGTAGCCAAGATCGAGCGCAACAGAGCCCGAGATCGAGAAGTCACCGAAAGGCTGCAACGTGAGGGCTGGATTGTGGTTCGCCTCTGGGAACACGATGTGCTGCTTGACCCTGACGCTGCCGCCCGCAAGGTACTCCAAGCTGCTGGGTAAAGCCTTATCCAGCCGATTTTCATGATGCGGTTGCCGCCCGTTTGTCCGATACCGTCGGGTTGGCGCTTAATCGTCAACCTGTGGCATGAGGAGTGGGATAGCTTCTCTTGACGATTAAGCGTCACTCCATTTAGCGGCTGCTCGGGTTGCTGCGAAGGTGGCCCCTATGCACCAGCCGTCCTGGCCACTCGCGTCCATGTTGCCGATCGCTGCCCCATCCATGGTCGGGCAGGTTCCGTCAAGAGTCGACGATCGGCGGAGCCGACGCCGTAGGCGCTCTTGACGGGTTCTGGCCGACCTCGGACAATTCCGCAGCGGGAGCATGGACACTCCGCTGCTGGAGCGCCTGGTAACTGCTGTGCGTCGATAGCGGCCCGGCGTTTTGCGTTTTTCGCGCCAGCCGACCGGCGTTGGCGCCGTCCGTAGCGGGAGCGACAGCGGGAGCGGAGGCGTGCGCGCCGTGTCGGCGGCGCGAGCGGCCCGGCGGGCCGCCTTGAAGACGTACAGAAAGTTTTCACACGACGGTCCGGTGATCGGTCCGGTGATCGTGCAGCGGCGCGTGTCCCAGCGCGGCTCCATCATGGTCGCCACTCAGCGCATTCATGTCGGAATGATCCACGCGCGCAAGATCGTCACGGTTACCGCCAGCGACCACAGCTTCCAGCTCCACATCGACGGCGAGAGCGTCGGCACCGTCCCCCGCACCACCAGCGCCGAGATTCACCGCTACAAGGCCTACGCCACCCGGCCCCGATCCGGCCGATGACGCCCGCCGCCCGGTATTGCCATGGCCTGGCTGGCGGCTAGTCTCTGGGCACCGCTGCATTTTCGGGCAGGCAGACAGGAGCGCCGTGGACCAGCAGCCGAGCCAGCGCCAGCCGCCTCCAGCCGGCTATGACCACGACGCGGAGCCGGTCAAGGCGGCCCTAGCCGCCGCGGGCGTCAATACCCGGGAGTTCGGCAGATTCGTCAACCGGCCTGTCCCTGGAGTGATCGAGCCCGCGCACTTCGACGCTCGGCAGGCCATGCCCATCCTGCTGGCGTGGCTGCCCCGCGTCACTAACGAGAAGCTCCGCGAAACCATGGTGCGGCACCTGGCCATCAAGACCAGGGACGGCCTGGTCGCCGACGCCCTCCTCCAGGAGTTCCGCCGCCCCGGCAGCGCGACCCACAAGTGGGTGGTCGCCGACACCCTAGCCTTCACATGCGACAGCCGCCACTTCGCCGCGATCACCGGCCTCGCCGCGGACAACAGCCATGGCATAGGGCGCCAGCCGCTCATCAGGATGCTATGGCGAGTCAAAACCCCGGCCGCAGACGAGATCCTGCTCAACTCCCTGGCTGACCCAGACACCGCCCTGGCAGCAATGTCGGCCCTGCGCCGCAGGCTCGGCAACGCCGATGCCCGCCCGCACATTGCGCCTCTGCTCGGGCACCCTGACCAGCATGTCCGCGGGGCAGCCCGCCAGCAGCTGCGCCGGATCGACAAGCAGCTTGCCGCCAGCACCTGACCTGCCAGCACGAGCACGGCATCATTGACAGCAGCAGACGCCCTTTGACGCAAATTCAACTAGGGCGTGTGAAGGATCAACTGAAGCCGATCCGTCAAGGCTCAAGTGAGTCTCGGCACGGTCCGGCCAGTCCGGCCAGTCCGTGTCCGGCCAGTCCGGCAGGCAGGGTCCGGCAGGCATGTGGAGCCAGTAGAGCCAAGCATCGGGGGGCATCGGCACGAGGTGAGGCGCGAGAACTGTGGGAACCGCAGGTGCCCGGCTCTGTGTGCCCGGCTCCAGCCCGTCGTCCGCCGTCCGTCCAACCCGGCCTGAAGTTTGCGACGGGCCTATCGGTCTAGGTAGGCCGAGAGAGTTGTTTACGAACTGAGCGCGTGAAGCTGATCAAGGTAGGCCTGCGTCTCGGACTCTTTCGGATACTGGTCGTTCAGCACCTTGGTGAGATCGCGGCTGACCATGAGCAGGGACGGCAGTGACTTACGGGGAGCGCTAAGCGCCCGCTCGCCGTAATGGATCGCTTGTTCAAGGTCTCCTTGCCGTGCTGCTACGACTCCCAGGGTGATGCGTGCCTCGGCCAGTCGCATCGGTGCGCGCTCGGTTCCGTCGAAGTCGGTACTGGCCTGGATGACCTCGCTGGCGAGCGTCTCGGCCAGGCGGTCTTCGGCGAGATGCCGGTAGCAGTCCATCGTGTAGAAGTCGAACTTCGTCGGGTCGACCACGAAGTGGTGATCGAGGTTGTCGGGGTACGGCATGGCTTCGAGAAGCCTGCGTCCTTTGTCGAGCGCGACTTCGGTCAGCCTGCGGTCCCCGATGCGCGCCCACGCTTTGGCTTCCTGCGCGGCGAGCTGGATGGCCACGCTGTGATGCGGAGCTGCTTCGATTCCCGCCCGTGCCGCAGTGACAACGCCGTGGTAATTGCCGGTCGTCAGGGCGATCCATGCCCGGATCTCGTGCGCCCACGCCCTGACCTCGGGGTGGTCAGCTTCCTCCCCCGAGGGACAAGGCGGCCTGGCGTGTCGTCTCGGCGGCCTGGCGGTCACCGGAGTCGTACTCGACGCACGCGATGAGCAAAGCGATCCAGCCTGCGAGGGTCAGAATCTCGCGGTGCTGATTCAAGGTGATGCGCTGGCCTTGGAAGGAGACGACTCGCCGGAGCCAGGACCGGCCTTCGACCAGGAGCTGATCGGCGGGCATGAACGGATACTCCGAGCACAGCCGGTCGGCCATGATCCGGAGTCCGTCGAGCGTGGCCTGATCCAGATCGGACCGCTGAAGGCGGCTGACCAGCTCCAAGGTGTCCATGCCGGTGACGGCTAGGACGTCAGAGTCCGCATCGCGTTTCGGCGCAACCGGGAACATGGCGTGCGTGACCGTGCCGAACGTCGCCGCGATGATCGGCTTATAGAACGGCTCGGCTCGCCCGCGGTCGGGCTCGATCTCGCCCGCTTCCCAGCGCTTGTACTGCCGCAACAGGCTAGAGGTGCTGGCTAGCTCCTTGTCAGAGTGAATGTGGGCGTAGTGAGCGCGCATGGCCCTGACCACATCCGCCTGGCTCCAACCGCGTGCCTGCCGCTCGTTGTACATCCGCCGGGCCCATGCGGGCCGATCATCGGCCATCAGCGATGCTCCTCGGGACGGTGGTCTCTCTGCTCCTAGTGTCACCCATAACGCGGGGGTGACATGCATGGTGACACTCGCCTGTCCCCCGGTTGTCCGTCTCTGACACCAGCTTTGTCACTAGTTGTACGCATTCGACCACGCCAGACTCTACCCGTGGTCAACGGTTGGCCACGCATCGAAGGGAGAGCCTGATGAAGCTCTACGTGGACACCGGCAGCAAGCAGGTGAGCGTGACGAAGGAGGCGACGGAGAAGCTGGAGCAGAACGGCCGTCAGAAGACCGAGCGCGGGACGGGCCGGCTGATGTGGTCGACGCAGGTGTTCGTCCTGGACGACGACGGCGGCGAGGTCATCACCGTCACTACGGCTGGTGAGAGGCCGAACGTGAAGGTGGGGCAGCTCGTGACCGTGTCCAAGCTGGAGGCCCTGCCGTGGGCGACCAACGGGCGCAACGGCGTGGCGTTCCGCGCGGAGGAGATCAAGGCGGCTGGAGGGCTGTCTTCGGTCAAGACCGGCTGACCGGTCTGGCATGTCATGGGTTTCACCTGGGGTATCTGCCCGCGTCTGACGCTTAATACTGCAACGGCACTTAGCTCTTCGAGGCATCCCTTGCTAGCAGGAAAATGCATCGGGTTGGAGGCGTAGACGTGGTTCTATGCGCTTCATAGGCTAGCCCAATGACGCAGCAACAGCGCTCCGCGCCCGAGTACTTCCTGGGGTCAGACGAGAGTGAGCGGGCGCGCCTGCTGGCGCAGGGAGAGGTTCACCGGGCTGAGACTGAAGCTCTGCTGGATCGCCTTGAGATACCGGCAGGAGGGCGCGCCGTTGACTTCGGCTGCGGCCCGCTTGGTGTGCTGGAATTGCTCTCCCGCCGGGTCGGGCCGGCCGGCGAGGTCGTCGGGCTGGATAGCGAGCCGCGCATGATCGGCTTCGCGCAGCGCAGCATCGCCGAGCGTGGCCTGACCAACGTGAAGCTGATCCAGGCCGACGCTAGGGCGACCGGTCTGGATGGCGATTACTTTGATCTCGCACACGAGAGGCTGGTCCTGATCACGCTGACGTCGCCGCAAGACGTCGTCGCGGAGATGGTCCGCGTTGTCCGGCCCGGCGGTTCGGTCGTGACGCAGAACGTGGACTGGATCAGCTGGACGTGCGAGCCCGCGCATCCCGCCTGGGACAGCCTGCTTGAGGCCCTGGTCAAGACGTTCAGAGCGACCGGGTTGAATCCCTTCACGGGCCGCCGGATGCCCGCACTGTTGCGCGATGCGGGCCTGGTTGATGTCGCGATCGAGGTCTTCGGCCACACTGAGCGTGCTGGCCAGCACAATCACTTGCTGCTTCTCAGATTCATCGGCATCTTCCAGGATCAGATCACGGCCGGCGGCTTCCTGGATGCTCCTCAGCTCGCCCGGCTCACCGGCGAGCTAGAGGAACACCTCTCCAGGCCCGAGACCTTTACCTTGTCGCCCTTGCTGTTCCAGGTCTGGGGACGCAAACCCGGCTGACAGTTGCCTCGCGGGTCTTGCGGGCTCAGGTGAGCGCGTAGCCGCGTTGCCGGTAGTGGCATTGTCGGGCCTGGTACTGGCGTCGCCGGCGCCAGCGGGACCAGCGCCAGACGGTCCCGGGGTCGGGTGCGCAGGCGTGGACCAGGCTGATCAGCAGGCGGCGGATCGCCGGCAGCGTGTAGCCGATCATGCCCGGGTTGCTGGTGCCGATCCCTTTTTTGGGCCTGGGCCCGGCTGGCCGCCAGCCAGGCCAGGGCAAGCATGGACAAGGTGATGTGGGCATACCAGGCCCGCCAGGAGCGGACCTGGTAGTGATCCAGCCCGGCCTCGTTTTTCGCTTGCTGGAAGCACTCCTCGATATGCCACCTGCTGCCCGCGACCCAGGCCAGGTCGGCGGTGCTGGAGCGGCGGGGCCCGTAGCAGGCGTAATAAGCGATCTCCTCCGGATCGCTGATCGACCGGCGGGCCAGCAGCCAGTACCCGCGGCCGCGCGCCCACCCGGTCTGGGTCCGGACCGGGACCCGGGCCCAGTCGAACTCCCGCGGGCCGTGCGCCCCGGCCCCGGCCGAGATCCGCTGCCAGCCCTGCGAGGGAACCGCGGCGATCAGATCATCAGCCCGCCGTTCACCAGCGGGCATGGTCAGCGTGTCGCTGCACCGGATCGCCATCACATAGGACACGTCCCGGTCTTCCAGCCAGGCCTGCAGCCACTTGGCCTGCCCGTAAGCCTCATCGGCGGTAAACCAGGCGAACGGCACCCCGGCCGCGATAGCCCGGCCGATCATCGCCTGGGCCTGCCGCGGCTTGGTGGTGAACTCCACTTCCTCCGGGATGCCCGCCGCACGGCACTGCTCCGGATCCTCCGTCCAGGACTGCGGCAGGTACAGCTCCCGGTCGATCAGCGCGTGCCCGTGCGCCGAGGCATACGCCAGGAACACCCCGACCTGGCAGTTCTCCGTCCGCCCCGCGGTCCCGGAATACTGCCGTTGCACGCCGGCCGACCGGGTGCCCTTCTTGATGAAACCGGTGTCATCGGCGATCAGCACCCCGTCCGGCTCGCCCAGCTGCTCCACCACGTAGCCGCGGACGTCATCGCGGACCCCGTCCACATCCCAGTCCGCCCGGCGCAGCAGCCGCTGCATCCCATCCGGGCTGACCTCCCCGGCCCACTCCGCCAGCGTCCACCCGTTCTTCCGCTCCAGGCCCGTGACCAGCCCGGACACATACTCCCGCACCCGCGCCCGCGGCTCAGAACGGCCGAACCGGCCCGCGACCCGCTCGTGCAGCTCATCCAGCCCGGCCGCGACAACATCCATCATCATGCATCCAATAATGCCCCAACGGATCAGCTAAGTGCCGTTGCAGTATTAAGCGTCAACGGACTCGCCGAGCGGAAGGAAGGCCGTCCGTGCCGAACCTCGGCCAGCTCATCAGGGAGATCCAGCGCGAAGCCGCTGCCCTGCCCACTGCCGCGCTCCGCGACGAGATCGAGATCAACCTCGAAGTCCAGGACGCGGCTCTTGACCAGTACTTCCGCACCCGGCCCGGTTACGGGACGGTGGAAGACCTGATCATCACCAACAGCGCGGTCATAGTCTCCGCGCTGACGACCGCCTTGTATGTCCGGGAACTGGCCACCCGGCCGGTCACCCATCTCGCGGTCGGTATCAGCCCGAACTAGCCCGTTCAACGCCGAGGCCAGGAGGACGGCAATTCCCCCTGGCCCGGCCGGGGCCACGAGCGCCCCGCAACGCACACAACCTGACTAGGAGGAAGTTGCGTCATGCCTAACTCTAACCGTGGCATGTTCGGCCGCGGACCTGGCACGATCACCGTCATCGAGGAACCGGTCATGCGATCGGCTCGCCGCAAGGCCAAGATCGTGTTCTATGTCGTCTGGGTGATCACCGGCCTGCTGACCGCCACCGTCGCCGCCAGCAGGTGGCACCCCGTCATCGCCCTGCTCGCGGGCCTGGCCCTCGGGCTGATCACCGGCGCCGTGGCAGGCGCCGTGGTAACCGCATGGCCGGTCATCCGCGCGATCTGGTGGTGGGCCCCCGAGGCCGGGATCGCCACCGCGGTCATCATCGGCTGGATTGAGCTGGCCGATCACACCATCTTGGTCTGGCGGCTGCTTGTCGTCGCGGCGGTCATCGCCATCCCGGCGGTGATCCGCCCGGTCCGCGCCTGGCTCAACGCCGCCACCTGGTGCCTGATCACCCGGCACCGCGTCCGGACCTGCTTTGCCGAATTCATCATCACCAACCGCACCGGCACCTTGCCGCTGATCTTGTGGGCCCGGCCGAGCCGGGTCGGCGAGCGGGTCTGGGTCTGGCTGCGGCCCGGCCTGGCCCTGGAAGATATCCAGGACCGGCTGGACAAGATCGCCACCGCCTGCTGGGCCACCGCCGCCACCGCCGAGGCCGCCTCGGCCGCGAACGCGGCCTACATCCAGATGGATATCAAGCGGCGCGACGCGCTGACCGAGCGTGTCCGCTCGCCGTTGCTGGCCCTCATCGCGCCAGCCACCCCGGCCCGGGACCTGAATACCGTCCCGGTACCGACTGCCTTGGACCTGGCCGACGTCACCGCTGAGGACGTCACACCGGCCAGGCGCCCGTCACGCACGGGCAGCAAACCCCATCCCGCGGCTACCCCGCCTGTCGTGCAGGCCGCCGCCGACGACATCCAGGACTGGCTCTAACCCACCCAGCCTCGTCGCCCACCACCCATGTCCCTTGTGAGAAAGGACGCTTCCGCATGTGCAAAACACCCTGCTGTCAACCGCAGCACAGCTCCGGCACCGGCGAACTCCTCGCGGTGATCGCGGTGATCATCATCGCCGCCGACGTGCTCTCGGCCCTGCTTCACCTGCTGGTCACCCTGCTGCTGATCGTGCTGATCAGCACCGCGGCCATCGCCGTCACCGGCCTGGTCACCTGGGCCCTGATCAGGCGGCACCGCCGCACCACCCTCCCCGGCTACCACGCCGCCGTCTCAGCCCGCCGGGCACCGGCCCTGCCCCCGGGAGATCTCCGGGTCATCGAGGGCCAGCCCGCCGCCCGGCTCCCCGGCACCACACCACCCGGCCGTGCCCTGACCACAGGACACGAACGCCTCACACGGCAACGAGCCGACGGCATCGCCACCTATGACGACCGCGCCGCCGTCGAGGACCTGATCCGCATACTGCGCGGACACCACACCTGACCGTCCCGGCGGGGCGGTCACCACCCAGGGGATTCCTTCCGGCCCGCAGGCCAACGCCTGCCCGCCGGAAGGCCCCGCTCCCGAAGGAGTCACCGTCCCATGAAATTCCCGCCAGCTGCGCCCGGCGTCACCCCGGCCGGGCCGGTGCTGTCCATGTACGACCCGGTGCACGTCGGCGTCAACGAGTTCGGCGCCCCGGTCCATATCAAGATCATCTACCGCAACCTGCTCGCGGCCGGCGAACCCGGCGGCGGCAAATCCGGGCTGCTGAACATCCTGGCCGCCCACGTCGCCCTGTCCGCTAACACCCGGATGGTGCTGTTCGACGGCAAGCAAGTCGAGCTCGGCATGTGGGATCAGCTCGCCGACGAATTCGTCGGCCCCGACCTGCACCACGCCATCACCACCCTGCTCCGGCTGCAGCGCGTCATGGACAACCGGTACGCCTGGCTGCGCGCCCGCCGCCGCCGCAAGATCGAACCCGGCGACCGTATCAGCGTCATCACCTCGATCTTCGACGAGATCGCTCTGTACGCCACCGTGCTGGGCACCGAGCAAGACCAGCGGACCTTCGTCGCCCTGCTCCGCGACCTGGTCGCCCGCGGCCGCGCCGCCGCCATGCCCGTCATCGCCGCCACCCAGCGGCCCAGTGTGGACATCATCCCCAAGAGCCTGCGCGACCTGTTCGGCTACCGCGCCGCATTCCGCTGCACCTCCACCGGCTCCTCCGACATCATCCTCGGCGACGGCTGGTCCGCCGCCGGATTCTCCGCCACCGACATCAGCCCCCTCAACCAAGGCGAAGCCTTCCTGATCGCCGAAGGCGGCACCCCCCAGCGGATCAAGGTCGCCTACCTCACCGACGCCGACATCATCGCCCTGGCCGACCACGCCGCCGCGACCCGCCGGACCACTTTCCCGGCCCCTGTCGCAGGCCCGGCCATCGCCGTCGCCTGACCAACCCTCCGGAAAGGAACCACCGTGAAGTCCTACACCACCGACTCCGGCGCCAAGGGACGATTCATCCGCGCCCTGCGCGAGCTGGCCGACTACCTCGACCAGAACATGGCCGTCCCGGTCCCGGCCTACGGCGCCTGCGTCACCCTGCACGCCGCCTCCGCCGATGATGGCGGACGCGCCCAGGTCGACCGCATCGCCAAGCTCATGGACGCTGCCGTCAATGACGACACTGCCGACGGCGGCCACTACTGGGCCGCCCGCAGCTTCGGCCCCATCGGCTACGAGATCGTCGCCATCACCGAGGCCTACTCCGCCACCCACCACGCGCTGATGTCCTACCGCGGCAGCGTCACCCCCGCCTCCCCGCCCGGTACCCGGACCTGACGCCTATGCGTCACGCACAGAAAGACACACCTCATGCCCATCACGATCCTGGATTACGTCAAACCGTCGTCGGCGACAAAGACCTCTACACCGCCGAGGACTGCCTGGCCAGCGGCGTGGACATCCTCGGCGGCTGCCAGGGCTGCCACGCCACCATCGCGGCCTACAACGCCTACCCGTCCACCTCCGGGTACTGGCGCTGCGCCGATTACATCGGCGAGGACGGATTCGCCACCGTCACCGACTTCACTGCCCACGAGGCCGCCATCACGACCTGTCCGTCCTGCGGCAACACCGGCACCGTCAGCGAGATCCGCCTGACCACCGCAGAGCGCGGTCAAGAGCACGCGCTGGAATGCGGCGACTGCGGCCAGGTCTGGCGATCACAAGGCCCGGCCTGATGAAAACCCGGCAAAAGGACTACTACGCGCTGCTCGGCGCCGAACCCGGCGCCACGACAGAGCAGATCAAGAAGGCCTACCGCAAGCTGGCCAGGCAATACCACCCGGACGTGAACGACAGCGGCGATGCCGCCGAGAAGTTCCGGGAGATCACCGAAGCCTACGACACGCTCACCGACCCCGCCCGGCGACGCCGCTACGACCGGCTCCCCGGCACCGCCACCGGAACCGGTACCTCAGCCGGCCCGCGATCCGGCGGGTTCACCAGTTCCGGCAACGGGAAGCGCACCGGAAACGGCTCCGCGAACGGCACCAGCTCCCAGGCCGCCAGCCGGATCCTCAAGGTACTCGAAGACACCTGGATGGAAATCCGCCGCTGGCACCCCGAGATCCCAGCGGTCGTCATCATCATCGCCAGCGGCACCGGCGGTAGGCACCCGCGCTGGGGATACCACGCCCCCGGCCGCTGGAACGTCGCAGGCGAGCAACGCGCCGAGATCATGATCAGCGGCGAAGGGCTGCGCCGCACCCCAGGTGAGGTCCTGGCCACCTTGCTGCACGAAGCCGCCCACGCCCTGGCCCACGCCCGCGGCCTCAAGGACACCTCCCGCCAGGGCCGCTACCACAACAAGCAGTACAAGACCTGCGCTGAGGAACTCGGCCTGGCCGTCGAGCACGACGACCGCACCGGCTGGTCCGCCAGCACCATCAGCCCCGCCACCGAAGCGGCCTACGCCCGCCAGCTCGACGCCCTGGCCCAGGCCATGACCTTGTGGCGGCACGGCGAAACCATCACCGGCGCCACTCTCCGGCGCAACACCAACTTCATCGCGGCCATCTGCCCGTGCGGGCGCACCATCCGCGCCGCCGCCTCCACCTTGGCCGAGGCGCCCATCACCTGCGCCGCCTGCGACGGCAAATTCCAGGCCAAAACCGCCTGACGCGTAAGCGTCAACCCCCGGCGTTACGCCCGACACCGCGCATATCCCCGGGTCACTCGACCCGGACGCGCCGATCTCTCCCGGACATGGCACGGGGCCGGTCTCTTGCCTGCCAGCAACCCCGGCCCCTGCCTGCCCACCCCGCCTCTGACAGGACGCAGACATCATGCAACCTACCAGCTCCTTGCCCTGGACCCGCCGGGTCCCGACACTGGACGGCGCACGTTCCCGGGGCATCTACGTTCAGTTTTACGACCCCGACGGGCACTGCTACGGCATCCCCACCTACCCCTACCACTGGGCCCCCGAGGGCCTGCTCACCACCCGGCAGCTCCGCGCCCACGGGCTCCGCCCCGGCGGCCAGCCCGTCACCGCCCAGATCCTGTGGCGCCGCGGCCTGCGCGTGGCCTACCTGTACCGCGCCGACCTTGCCCTGCCCCGACGCCAGCCCACCGCCGCCCAGCTCGCCGCCCTCGGCAAGGCCCTCACAGCCCGCCGCACCTGCCCGTGTGCGGCACCGAAAAGGACTACTGCCTGCCGCGCTCCACCGGCCAGTGCAACGACTGCACCGATGGGGGCACCCGATGACACCCGCCGCGCTCACCGTCCATTTCACCGTCAACAAGCCATTGACACCCAAACACCGGACGCGGGTCATCGAGAACGACGAGTACGCCGCGTTCCTCCGCCGCGTCATCGCCGCCTACAGCCGCCGCGTCGCCGCCGGCGACATCGAAGCCATCGCCGACATGGCCGCCCTCGCCGACTACCTCGACGACGCCACCCGCCAGGCCATCACCGGGCTCCGCGCCCGCGGCTACTCCTGGGCCGACATCGCCGCCCGGCTCGGCATCACCCGCCAAGGCGCCCAGCAACGCTGGGGTACCGACACTTCCGGCGGCAACCTCGCAGATGGGAACCGCCCATGACCACAACCGGCCCTGTGCTGGCTCTCCTGCCCGGACCCCGCCACGGGCCGGGCACGGGGGCGAACACCGGACCCCGCCCCGGCAGGTCCTCCCGGTACCAGAACGCCGCCGACAGCGCCCGGGCCCGCGCCGGAGACGGCTACTTCGCCTGGCTCGACCACATCTGGCACGCCGCCGCCTGCACCCGTCCCATCCGGCTGCACGGCCACATCCGGCACATCGACGCCGCCACAGGGGAGCTGCTGTACGACATCACCACTGACACGATGCCCGACAAGGTGGTCTACAAGCCGTGCGGGAACCGCCGGACCAGCGCCTGCCCTGGCTGCGCCGAGACCTACCGCCGCGACGCCTACCACCTGATCCGCGCCGGGCTGACCGGCGGCAAGGGCATTACCCCGACTGTCGCCGCCCACCCCGCCGTCTTCGTCACCCTCACCGCCCCGTCCTTCGGGCCGGTGCACGCCCGCCCGGTCCGCCAGCACACCTGCCCCGACCGATCCCGCTGCCAGTGCCTGCCGCAACCCTGCCACGCCCGCCGCGACCTCACTCTGTGCGAGCACGGCCGCCCCGCCTACTGCTTTGCCCGGCATGGCTGCGATGATCCCGAGCTCGGCCAGCCGCTGTGCCCGGACTGCTACGACTACCCGGCCCACGTGGTGTGGAACAACCAGGCCGGGGAGCTGTGGCGCCGCACCAAGCAGGCCATCGAACGCCGCCTCGGCCAGCTCGCCCGCCGTCGCGGCGTCCCCGCGATCCGAGTTCCCTGCGGCGACGGCAAGTACCGCCTCGTGGACCCGGTACGCGTCGCACACGGCAAGGCCGCCGAATACCAAGTCCGCGGCGCGGTCCACTTCCACGCCCTGCTCCGCCTGGACGGCCTCGACCCCGCCGACCCCGGCAAGCTCATCCCCCCGCCCGCCGCGCTCACCGCCGCCGACCTCGAAGACGCCACCCGCCACGCCGCCCGCACCATCGGCTTCTGGACCCCGCCGCACCCGGCCCGGCCCGGCGGCTGGCACATCACCTGGGGTACCGAGGCCGACATTCGCGTCATCACCCTGCGCGGCACCGGCACCGTCACCGACCTGGCCGTCGCCAGCTACCTGGCCAAATACTCCACCAAGGGCACCGAGGCCACCGGCCACGCCTCGGCCCGCATCACCGAGGCGACCGTCGACCTGTACGCCAACCCGGCAGGCTCCCACCCCGAACGGCTCATCGCCGCCTGCTGGCAGATCGGCGCCCACCCCGGCTACGCCAGCCTGCGCCGCTGGGCGCACATGCTCGGCTTCGGCGGCCACTTCCTGACCAAGGCCCGCCGCTACTCAATCCGGTTCCGCGACCTGCGCCAGGCCCGGATCACCTACCGGCGCAGCCAGGATACCGGACCCGAACACCGCCCTATCCGCACCGCCGACCACGCCGACGAGGAGACCACGCTCATCATCGGCACCCTCAGCTACGCCGGAACCGGATGGAAAACCAGCGGCGACGCGCTGCTCGCCAACACTGCCGCCGACCAGGCCCGCAAACGCCGCCAAGCCGGACACGACGAACTCGCCAGCGAGTACGCCGAAACCATCGCCAGCGAGGCCGCGTGAAATCACGGCAACCTCTGACGATTAAGCGTCAAAACCAGATCGTCTAGGCTCTTGTGGAAGGGAAGGAAAGCGTGACCGACACTATCGCGGAACAGTCGGCAGTCCAGCCGAAGTGGTACACCACGAAACAAGTCGCGGTGATGCTCGGGTTCAGCCTGACCAAGACCAAGCATTTGGTTTTGTCTGGTCAGATCCGCTCGATCAAGGACGGCGGTAACAGGCGTATCCTTCCGGAATATGTTGATGAGTACGTTGCCCGGAAAGCCCAGGAGGCCAGCAGTTGAGCAAGCGCGGGAACAGCGAAGGTTCCTTGTACCAGTCCAGCGACGGCTGGCGCGGGTACATTTGGTGCATCAGGCCAGATGGCAGCCGGTACCGCAAGTACGTCCGGGGCAAGACCTACGAGGAAGCACGGCAGAACTGGAGGAACCTGCGGGGCCAGGCCAGCCGGGGACAGGTCAGCTCCAGCGTTCCGAAACTGAATGAATTCCTTGCCTACTGGCTTAAGGAAATCGTGGAGCCAAACCTCGCACCCAAGACGTACGAGAGATACGAGATGTTCAGCCGACTGCACATCATGCCGTATCTCGGCTGCAAGAGCCTCGATAAGATACAAGTTAAAGATATTCGGCAATGGCTAAATAAGCTCGCCGTTACCTGCCAATGCTGCGCACAGGGAAAAGACGCCGCGCGGCCCCAGGACATAAGGCGCTGCTGCGCGGTCGGGAAATGTTGTGGTGGAACGCTCTCTGTGCGCAGTCGCAAAGACGCACGTGATGTTCTCCGCGCCGCGCTGACGTGCGCGGTCGAAGACGAGACAATCGCTCGCAACCCAGTCACCGCGGTCAAGATGACCAAGCGCCGAGAGCCCAGGCAGCGTCGCAAGCACCAGGCTTGGACCGTCGAAGACGCCCGGTGGTTCCTCGAATCGGCTTGGCACGCCCGTGAAGCGCTCTACGCAGCCTTCGTCCTGGTCCTCGTCCTCGGCCTGCGTAGGGGTGAAGTCCTCGGCCTGGCCTGGGATCAAGTCGACCTCGATGACGCCGAGCTGTACGTCGGAGAACAGCTCCAGCGTGTGCGTCACCAGCTCATCCGTCGTGAGGTCAAGACCGAAACCTCCGAGGCACCGCTGCCACTGCCCGACTTGTGCGTGACCGCACTCAAGGGCCGCCAGAAGCAGCAGGATGCCGATCGTGACCGCGCGGGAAACGGCTGGATCGATACCGGCTTGGTATTCACCACCCGGCACGGCACCCCGATCGAGCCGCGCAACTTTGGCCGCAGCTTCGACCGCTGCATCATCGCCGCCCGGGTACCCCGGATCACCGTCCACGGCACCCGCAAGACCTGTGCTTCGCTGCTGGCCGCGCTCGACGTCCACCCGCGAGTGGCGATGCGTATCCTGCGGCACAGCAAGATCGCCGTCACGATGGAGATCTACACCGAAGCCCCGTCCGATGCCACCCGTGACGCGCTCCACAAGCTCAGCGACTGGCTCGCATGACCGTTGCTGCCGTTTGCTGCTGCCGGAGGACTAAAAACGGCCAGTTACAAGATCGCAACTGGCCGGTGAGCTGGGTGGGCGATACTGGGATCGAACCAGTGACCTCCTCGGTGTGAACGAGGCGCTCTCCCGCTGAGCCAATCGCCCGCCGCTGGTACCGGCTGTCCGCCGAGGGCTGAACCACGGCTGCCTTGTCGCGGCGCTCCCATAGGGTAGCGCATATCCGCATGCCGCGGCACGCGGCGACGCACCGCATCGCGGGTGGCAGCACCGGACGCGGGCCCGGTCCGCCCATCAAGCCACGGGTGTCCGGGAATCAGGGCCTGCTCCCTCCCCACGGCACGTTGATAACAGTGTGTAACGACGAAATTATGCAATCGTACGCATCGGGACGCCGGTTATCACAACTAGTAGCTTAGTAGTGACAAATTTGTCGATTAGCCCATGAGATCAGCGTCACAGGCTATGCAATCTCCGGGCAGAAACACTAAACTGCAGCAACGCCATTGCCCGAACTGGGCGGCATTTGTCCAGGTCAAGGCAGCGGCGCTGGCCTGTCCTCCGGTTAGGCACGAAAGGCGCAAAACGGGATGCTGATCACCTGGGGCAACTTCACCCTCCGTGTGCGCCCGCGTCACCAACCGGCCGCTTGGTATCGGCAGAGTCCGGGCGCCCCGAAGTTGGCTAGGTAGGGTTGGGTAACAGGTGAGCAGAAGCAGCAGCACGACGATCTCGGCTGAGCTCGGGCTCAGGCTTGTCGTCCCGCAGCAAACGATTGTTCCGCTCGTGGCAAGTCTGCACTACAGCGGCAGGGACCCATACGCGGTACGCATGGCGTTCCATGTTGGCACCGATGAGCCGGTCGAGTGGATCTTCGCCAGAGACCTGCTCGCGGCCGGAATCGAGTCGCCCCAGGGCGAGGGAGACGTAAAGGTGTGGCCCTCCGCGCAGTCCTGCGCCGAAGCTGAGGACCTGGACGTGATCGGGACGGCCGACGCCGACTACGCCGTCCTGAACATCGAGTTGTCTTCCCCCTTCGGGGAGGCGCATTTTGAAGCGCCAGCCCAGGCCATGTCCGCGTTCCTCCGGCGCACCTATAGCATCGTCCCGGCCGGCCAGGAAACCAGCTACATCGACCTCGAAACCGAGCTGAACGACCTTCTCCGCCGGGCCTGACCCCGGACCGCCAGCCCGGCCCCGTGGCCTAGGCTCGAACGGGCGAGTCAGGCTAGCGCTCCCCCAGAACGATCCACTGGCGGCCGTCCAGGAGCTCGGCTACCGCGTCCAGGTGGCCAGCATGGCAGGCGGTCTCCTTGAGCACGTGCAGCATGACGAACCTGAGGTCGGTGAACCTCTTGCCCCATTCCCCCCAGTGCGGGTCGAGCTGCCGCGGCGCCATGTCGAGCGGGGTGGCCGCGATGATGGCGTTCGAGCGCTCGATTTCCTGCCGGTACAGGCTGAAGACGTCCTCGGCCGATTCACCGGGTCCCAGCTGCCATTCGTCGTCCTGGCCCTCGGGCAGGAAATCAAACGACTCGCCAGCGACCACGCACTGGAACCAGTAGTGCTCGTCGGCCAGGGCCAGGTGCTTGACCAGGCCCAGGCAGCACCAGCCCGAGGGAAGCACCGGCCTCCGCAGCTGCTCTTCGGAGAAGCCGTCCAGGATGCCCAGGACATGCTCACGCTCGGCGTCGAGGAACTGCAGAAGTACCTGAGTCTCTTGGTCCATGATCCGATTCTCCTCCACCGCTACCGGAAGGACCCGGCTCGTTCGGCGGCCACCCGGCATATCTCCGGCAGCAGCGCGTCGACGGCGGCGATCTGCCCGGCCACCTCCCGGTCGACGTCCATCGGCGGCACCGACGCCCGCACCAGGGCATGCACGGCCTGCAGCGGCACGCTGGGCGACGCGATCGAGGCCCGCAGGTCCACGCCCTGGGTGCCGCAGCAGATCTCGACGGCCAGGCAGCTGCGCACGTTGGCCACCACGTCACGCAGCTTGCGCACCGCGGTCCAGCCCATCGACACGTGATCCTCCTGCTTGCCCGAGGTCGGGATGGTGTCGACGCTGGCCGGGTGGGCGAGGACCTTGTTCTCGCTGACCAGCGAGGCCGCGGTGTACTGGGCGAGCATGAAGCCGGAGTTGGTGCCGGCCGCGGGGGCCAGGAACGGCGGCAGGCCGCGGGAGAACGCCGGGTCGAGCATCCGGTCGACCCGGCGCTCGCTGATGGAGGCCAGCTCGGCCAGGCCCATGGCCAGCATGTCAGCGGCGAACGCCAGCGGCTCGCCGTGGAAGTTCCCCGTCGTCATGACCTCGCCGTCGGGCACGATGACCGGGTTGTCCACCACCGCGCCCAGCTCGGTGGTGAGGATCTGCCGCGCGAAGCCGAGCACGTCCCGGACCGCCCCGTGCACCTGCGGCGCGCAGCGCAGGCAGTACGCGTCCTGCACGGCGTGCCTGCTGTGCCGGTGACTGGCCAGCAGCGGTGACCCGGCCAGCAGCGCGCGCAGGTTGGCCGCGCTGGCCAGCTGGCCCGGATGCGGCCGTAGGGCCTGGACCCGCTCGTCGTAGGGCCGGTCGGTGCCGAGCAGCGCCTCGATCGACAGCGCGCAGGCCACGTCCGCGGCCTGCACCAGCATCTCGGCGTCATGCACCGAGAACGCGAGCAGTGCCTGCATCGGCTCGGTCCCGTTGACCAGTGACAAGCCCTCCTTGGGGGCCAGCGTCAGTGGCTGGAGGCCGTGCTCGGCCAGCACCTCGGCGGCCGGGCGGCCGCCCGCATCGTCACCGGGGGCACGCAGGCGTCCCTCGCCGATCAGCGGCTGGGCCAGGTGCGCGAGCTGGGCCAGGTCCCCGGAGGCGCCCACCGATCCCTTGCCCGGGATGACCGGCAGCAGGTCCAGCGCCAGCAGCTCGAGCAGGCGGGCGGGCAGGTCGACCCGCACCCCGGAGTAACCGGCCGCGAGCGTCCGCGCCCGCAGCAGCAAGACGGCGCGTACCGCCTGGTCGTCGAGGGGCTCGCCGGTCGCAGCCGAATGCGAGCGCACGATCGCGCCCTGCAGCGTGGTCAGGTCGGCTTCGGAGATCGGGGTGTCGACCAGGGCGCCGAACCCGGTGTTCACCCCGTACACCGGCGCGCCGCCGCTGAGCGCCTGCACCACGACCGAGCGGCTCGCCTCCATCTGCTGCGCCACGCCGGGGCCCAGGCTGGCCCGCGCCTGCCCGCGCGAGACCGCCACGACATCGTTGATGGTCAGCACGCTTCCGTCTACCACCACTTCTCGCATGACCGACAGCTTCCCACGTCCGGGCGCCGCCGATGGTTCGGCCCCGGTGCAAATTTCCCCTGGCCTACCGTCGGTGAGGGCATCAGCTCAGACGGCCCGACGGAAGGGGACATCATGACCACCTGCGTGATCCAGTACACGCTCGACCCGCATGGCATCGAGGATTTCGAGAAGTACGCCACCACGTGGCCGCCCATCATCGAGCGCTGCGGCGGTCGGCTGACCGGGTTCTAACTGCCCAAAGAGGGCGCCAACGACTTCGCGCTGGCACTGCTCGACTTCGATTCGCTGGCCGGCGACGAGCAGTACCGTGCGCGGCTCGCCGCCGATCCCGACGCCCAGGCCAACGTGGCGTTCGTCAGGCAGGCGCGCTGCGTCCTAGCCGAGCGCCGGTCCTTCCTCCGCAAGGTCTAGCCCGAAGGTGAAGGCCAGGCCCTCGACGCCCGCCGCGGTGATGCGCACACTGCGGCGGCGAGGGCCGCGCTCGATCCAGCCGAGGTCGAACAGCCGGGCGGTGATGGCGGCGGCCAGGGCACCGTTCAGGTGCCCGCGGCGCTGGGTCCAGTCGATACACTCCCCGGCGAAGGTCCGCCGTGACCGCCGTATTTCCCTCACATTTATCCCGAACGAGGCAAACGTCTTCGCTCCGGCCGCTGTGACTTCGAAGCGCGTGGCAGTGGCGCTATCACCACGGCCCGTTCGGGAAAATGATCTTTGTTTCTCTCTGATCAGGAGGCCGTGCCGGACCAGGGCCTCGAGAAGCTCGACCCCGGCCCGGCCCGCCAGGTGGTCGTAGCAGGTACGGGCCCCGGCCAGCGCGGCCGCCTCGCGGGACTGCCGCAGGGTGCGGACCGGCAGTGCCGGGCTGATCAGGCCGAGCGCCTCGAGCGCGGCGGCCACCTCATGGCCGGCCAGGCGGTAGTAGCGGTGCCGCCCCTGCCTGGCCACCTCGATCATGTTCCCCTCGCGGAGCTTGGCCAGGTGGAAGCTGGCCGTCGCGGCGCTGACCCCGGCCAGCCGGGCCAGCTCCCCTGCGGCCAGCGGGCGCCCGGCCAGCAGCGCGCGCAGCATCGCGGCCCGGGTCGGGTCCGCGATCAGCGCGGCCGGCTGGGCGAGGTCGGTGTCGTATGGAACAGGCTGGGCGGGCACGGTCATGGTCCGACGGTAGCCCAGGCGTGTTTCGGCCTTCATCGAAGCATGGCAGCGGGGGCCGGAGCGCCGGCTCGGAGTTTGCGCCGGCGGTAGGATCGGCTACAGTTCTTGAACGCACCCCGGGTGCGCGCGGACGTGGCTCAGTTGGTAGAGCATCACCTTGCCAAGGTGAGGGTCGCGGGTTCGAATCCCGTCGTCCGCTCCGAGGGTCCGGATGCCCGTGCGGCATGCCCTTGTGGCGGAGTGGCCGAGTGGCTTAGGCAAGGGCCTGCAAAGCCCTGTACACGGGTTCGATTCCCGTCTCCGCCTCTATCTTCGCCGCGCGTAAGGTTCTGTGGCTATCATCGGCGTCGTGCCACGCCATAGACGGGGGTTCTTCCCCGAGCCGGTCGCCGCCAAGGTCCCCGAGATCATCTTCCTGTTCTGGGTGATCAAGATCCTCACCACGGCCGGCGGAGAGGCCACCTCTGACTACCTGGCCGTGAGCACCGGCCGGCTGGAGGCCGGGGCCATCGAGGCCGGGATCTTCCTCATCGCCCTGGTCTGGCAGTTCCGGACCACCCGCTACGTCGCCGCCGCCTACTGGGCCTTCGCCTACTCGATCGCGATCTTCGGCACCGGCGTGGCGGATGTGATGCACCTGTACCTCGGCATCCCCTACTCCGGCACCACCGCCCTGTGGGCCGTCGTGCTGGCCGCCGTCTTCGTACTGTGGTACCGCAGCGAGCGCACGTTGTCGATCCACAGCATCTATACGCAGCGGCGGGAAATCTACTACTGGGCCGTGGTGTTCGCCACGTTCGCGCTGGGCACCGCCCTGGGCGACTACACGGCCGTGGCTTTGCACCTGGGCTATCTCGCGTCCGGGATCTTGTTCTTCGTCGTCATCCTGATCCCCGCGGTGGCCTGGAAGTGGTTCAGGCTCAACTCCGTGGTGGCGTTCTGGTGCGCCTACGTGGTGACCCGGCCGCTGGGCGCCTCGTTCGCCGACTACTTCAGCAAGCCGCACTCGCTCAGCGGCGCCAACTACGGCGACGGGCCGGTGGCGCTGATCACCACGATCATCGTGGCCGTCCTGGTCGGCTACCTGGCCGTACGCCGGCCCGACATCCAGCAGCCCGGCGAGCAGCAGGCAGGCCGGGCTGCTGCGATTAGAGACGATGTGGTGGGTAGATAGAACATATGGTCAGGATTCGGCGCTGGGTCATAGGCAAGCGCAAGAAGGTCGTATGGTCTGAGCCCCAGTTGCCGCCGTACGTGAAGATCAACCCGGATGCGGCCGATCCTGGTCCAGACGAGGGCCTTCAGCCCGGGGACCTGTCGATGGGCGCAGCGGCCCAGGAGTTCCTCAACATGGACGAGGGCGAGGACGAGATCGTCTGAGTCAGGTGAGCTGCGCCCTGATCGCCTCCAGCGCCGACTTGATGTTCTCCACCGAGTTGGCGTAGGAGAACCGGGCGAAGCCCTCGCCGTACGAGCCGAAGGCGGTGCCGGCCAGCGCGGCCACGCCAGCGTCCTGCAGCAGCCGGGCCTGGAATTCCGCTGAGGTCAGGCCGGTCGCGGTGATGTTCGGGAACACGTAGAAGGCGCCCTGCGGCTCCAGGCAGCTGATGCCGGGGATGTCGTTCAGGCCCGCGACGATGATGTCCCTGCGCCGGCGGAACTCCTCGACCATCGCCTCGACCGGCTGCTGCGAGCCTTCCAGCGCCGCGATCGCCGCGTACTGGCTGAACGCCGACGTGCACGACACCGAGTTGATGGCCAGCCGGGTGATCGGCTCGACCAGGGCAGGCGGGAACACGCCGAAGCCGAGCCGCCATCCGGTCATGGCGTAGCTCTTGGACCAGCCATCGAGCAGGATCGTCCGGTCGGCCATCCCGTCCACGGCGAGCACGCTGGCGTGCTGCGGGCCGTAACGGATGGCCCAGTACACCTCGTCGGTGAGCACGATCAGGTCGTGCC
Source organism: uncultured Actinomycetota bacterium (assembly GCA_963808615.1). Lineage (GTDB taxonomy): Bacteria > Actinomycetota > Actinomycetes > Streptosporangiales > Streptosporangiaceae > Palsa-504. Next base: position 425,510 of record CAWEGV010000010.1, on the reverse strand, counting down.
GCATGGCGATGTCCGCGATCGCCTCGCAGTCCTCACGGGTCAGCGCGCTGCCGCACGGGTTGTGCGGCGAGTTGATGATGAGCAGTCTGGACCGGTCGGTGATCAGCCGGTCCAGCTCGCCGACATCGATGCGGAAGTCGTTGCGCTCACGCAGCGGCACCGGGACGGGGACCGCGCCCGCGAACGAGGTGATCGACTCGTACATCGGGAAGCCAGGATCGGGATACAGGACCTCGTCGCCCTCGCCGGCCAGGGCCATGATGGTGAAGAACATGATCGGCTTGGCCCCCGGTGTCACCACGACCCGGTCGGGCGTGACCCGCATCCGGCCGGTGCGCTCAAGGAATGCGGCCACCGCCTCGCGCAGCGGCGGGATTCCCGGAGCGGGCACGTAGTGGGTGTGGCCGGCCCGCAGAGCCTCGACGGCGGCCTCGACGATATGGCTGGCGGTCGGGAAATCCGGCTCGCCGATTTCCAGGTGGATGATCTTGTGGCCAGCGGCCTCCATGGCCTTGGCCCTGGCCAGTACCTCGAACGCCGATTCGGTGCCGAGCCTGGACATGCGTTCTGCGAGCCGGAAATCAGTCATGGCCCGATGATAAGACTGGGACGGTTTGGTGGTAAGAGTCAGGAGTGTCAGGATCTCCGTGATCTTGTCCGCGGCCCGCTGACACGTCAGGCTAGAGGTCGGTGCTGCACAAGGAGGTGCGGGAATGGGCGATGGGCCCGTGGCACGGTCGGGCAGTGGAGGGGACGCGAGGCAGCTCTATGCCGCCGCGGAAGCCGATTTCGTCCGGTACGAGGTGATCAAGGACCTGATCGACGAGTGCATCGACCTGTCGCTCAACTACCGCCAGAGCGGGCATCCCGGCGGGTCGCGGTCCAAGGTGCACATGATGGTTGCCTTGCTGCTGTCCGGGGCGATGCGCTGGGACCTGCTGCGGCCGTGGCGCCGGTTCGGGGACCGCTTCGTGCTCTCCGCGGGGCACACGGCGCCTTTGGTGTACGCGACGCTGGCGGTGCTCAACGAGGGGATGCGGGCGCGGCACGAGCTTTCGGGCGACGCGGCGTTCGCGTTTCCCGATGACGGCCGCTGGGCGCTGACCTGGGAATGGCTGCTGCGCCTTCGCCGCCATGGCGGGCTGCCCGGGCACGCCGAGATGGAGGGCAGGACGCTGTTCCTGAAGTTCAATACCGGTCCCTCCGGGCACGGCATGCCGCCGTCCGCGGGCGAGGCACTGGCCCTCAAGCTGGCCGGTGCCGGCGAGGTGAAGGTGTTCGTGTTCGAGGGCGAGGGCGGGCTCACCCCCGGCTCGGCGCACGAGACCAAGAACTCCGCGTGGGGCCTGGGCCTGGGCAACCTGGTCTTCATGGTCGACTGGAACGACTTCGGCATCGACCCGCGGCCGGCCTCCAGCGTGGTGGCCGGCACCCCGGTCGACTGGTTCGCGCCCTACGGCTGGCGGGTCACCGGTACCGAGCACGGCATGGAGTGGGGGCCGGTCACCCGGACGGTCCTGGAGGCGTCCTGCGGCCCGCAGGCCGACCTGGCGCCGACCATGGCCTGGTTCATGACCCAGAAGGGCCGGGGCTACGGCAAGGTCGACGCGGCCAGTCACGGCACGCCCTTCGCGATGAACGCCGAGCAGTTCTGGGCGACCCGCAAGCGGTTCATGGAGCGGTACGGCGTGACCTACGAGGGCGTGGACTCCCCCGCCCCCGCCGATCCGGCGGCCGTGCAGGCCCAGGCCGCCGCGAACCTGGGCATCGCGATGAGCGTGCTGCACCGCGACGAGGATCTGGTGACCTGGCTGTCGGACCGGCTGGCGGCCATCGCGGACACGGTGCCCGATTCGGTGGACGGCTTCCGGCTGGGCGCGACCGGGGTGTTCAGCGACCGCCGCATCTTCGACGTCTCCTCGTATCCCGACAGCATGTGGAAGAAGCCGGGCGAGAAGGCGGCCAACCGGGCCGGCCTGGCCGCCTGGGGCTCGTACGTGAACTCGCTCGCGTTGCGCGACTACGGCCGGCCGCTGTTCATCGCGGCCTCCGCCGACCTGGCCGAATCGACCAACATCGCCGGGTTCGGCCAGGACTTCGGCGGTTGGCCCGGCACCGGCTGGTACGAGCGTGAGGAGAATCCGTTCGGGGCACTGCTGCCGACCGAGATTACCGAGTTCACCAACGCCGGAATGATGGCCGGGCTGGCCACGGTCAACCTGGCCGCAAACCCGTTCGGGGAGTTCGACGGATTCTGGGGGGCATGCTCGACCTACGGCTCGTTCTCCTACCTCAAGTACGGGCTGATGCGGCTGTTCAGCCAGCTGGCCCAAGACAGCGAGCTCAAGGTGGGCAAGGTGCTGTGGATCGCGGGCCACTCCGGGCCGGAGACGGCCGAGGACTCGCGCACCCACTTCGGCATCTTCTCCATCGGCGTCACCCAGCTGTTCCCCGAGGGTCACGTGATCGACCTTCACCCGTGGGAGTACAACGAGGTGCCGGTGATGCTCGGCACCGCGTTCTCGCTCGACGTCCCGATCGTGGCGCTGCACCTGACCCGGCCGCCGGTGGAGATACCCGACCGGGAGGCCCTGGGCATCGCGTCCCACCTGGCCGCCGCGCGCGGCGCCTACGTGCTGCGCGACTACCAGCCGGGGCTGCCGCACGGCGGGACGGTCTTCGTACGCGGCACCTTGCCGACCCGGAATGTGGTGAACGTGCTGCCGTCACTGGCCGACCAGGGCATCAACGTCAAGATCGTGGCGGCGGTCAGCCCGCAGCTGTTCGCCCGCCAGCCCGAGGCGTACCGGCACTCGGTGGCCGGGCCTTCGGAGCGGCTCGACGCGATGATCATCACCAACGGCGCGTTCAAGCTGATGCGCGAATGGGCCGACGGCCCGCTGGTCAGGGAATACTCGCTGTCGTCTGACTGGGATGACCGGTGGCGCACCGGCGGTTCGGTGGCCGAGGTCATCGAGGAGGCGCACCTGGACGAGGCGCACATCCTGGCCGCGCTCAAGCGGTTCGCCGACGAGCGAGCCGACCGGCTGCGGCGGCTCAGGGAACTGGTCGACGGCGTCGAGTAAGCGGTGGCGCAGCTGGAGCCGCCTTCGGGCCCGCGGGCTTCGGGCTCAGCCGGTGACTGCTTCGCCGTTCTTGATTCGCTCGACCAGACCGAGCCACTGAGCCGAGGTGAGTTCGAGCACCGGACCCGACCGGTCACGCGAGTCCCTGGCCAGAACAAACGGAGCGGACGTGGCTACTTCGACGCACTCACCTGCGCCGGCGCTGAAGCTGCTAGTACGCCAGGAAAGCGTCGAGTACCGGTCCGGCCGAACAGTAATGGTCGAGTGCCGGCGTGGCTGAGCAGCCAAGGGGACCCCCTGCCTTTCCTGGCCCGAGGCTGCTTTACCTCGGCGACAGCCGGAAGGTACTGCGCCAAGTAGTCACACCGCTCAATCGTTATCACACACTTAACCGATCGTTATCACATAGATGCACAGGATGCACCGGCTCACCAGGGATAAGGCGCTTGCGGGTCACGGAAATGCTCATGCTAGGACATATCCTCGGCGACGCTACGTATGAGCTTGATCGACTCCTCGGCCGGCAGGGCGTCCTCGATCAGCTCCTCGAAGTCCTCCGCATACCTTGCCACTTGAGGGTCGTCGCCAGCGACCATGACAAATGACCGGTTAGCATCGAGAAAGAGGATGTCAGGTAGCCCGGCCTCGAACTCGACAAGGGTGAACGGGTCGATGAGCCCTGGGTGCGCGCCGGCGTCGAACGGAATGACCCGGACAGTGAGCAGATTGTCCTGCTCGGCCCGGTCGGCGATGCTGCGGAGCTGATCGGGCATGATGGCCCGGTTCCTTTTGATCCCGACATGCCGACGGATAACCCCTTCGTCGAGGACGAAGTACAGGCGAGGCGGAACCGACCGTTGCGCCAGCTCCGACTGCCGTTGCATCCGAAGTCTCACCAGCGGAGCTACCTTATCCGGATCGACCTGGCCCACGGCGATGACGACCTCGGCGTAATCGGCAGTCTGAAGCAGCCCAGGCACCACCCCCATCTGAAACTGCCTGATGAAGGCCGCGCCAGCCTCAAAGCCCACGTAGCTGAGGTACTCCGGCGTGACGTCATCTTTGTAGCTGTCCCACCAGCCTCGCTCCTTAGCCCCTTTGTTGAGGGCCTGAAGCCGTTCCCGCTGGCTCTCTGAGGTGACACCGTACTGGGTGAGTAGAGCGTCGAGATTTGGGCTTGCGGCCGAGCGTGTCTTCGTCGTTTCGCAGGCCTGGAGCACTACCTGTCGTGGGGCGTTCGGCGGTAGGCCTAGCCCCGCTCATCTCGAGGACCCGGGCAGGGGGTGACCTGAGAATGCCGGGAATCCCGGAAGACTCCTTCACATCCGATGCCGGCCATAGTGGCCGGTGCGGTGGAAGGCCGAGGCATGTACAGGCCTGGCAGGTTCCCCGACCCGGATGACATCCGGCGCCCCCCGGATACCAGTCCCGCTCACCGCGACTCCGACAACCGCGGCGGCCTGCTGACCAACCTGACGCTTTCGATCGGCAGGTTGATACTCAAAGGCAAGCTCGAGATCCAGCGTGTCGGAGCCGCGGGATCCGAGCCCGCTCACAGACACGCACGTCCCGTGTTCCGCAATCGCCTGCGCTGGAGACCTCGGTTTGGAATATCTGCTACCTGGCCGGCATCTCGCCCCGGCTTCCAGGACGTGTCACATCAGAACCAGGAGGACCGCGTTCTGGCCGAGCGGGGCCCCGGCCACCTGGTCGGGGAGAACTGCACCGTTATCCTCAGCGACGTCGTTGGGTTCGGAGCCGACACGCGCAACGACGAGGACCGCCGCATCATCAGGGAAGCACTCTTCAGCATGACGCATACGGTCCTGCAGAGCCTGCCTGACGTGTGGTCGTGGGACGACCGCGGTGATGGCCTGCTCACAGTTGTTTCGCCGAGTGTTCCCACCGCGGTGGTCGTGGCGCATCTGCACAAAGAGCTGCCTGCGGCACTCGAAGAACACAACCAGGTCTACCCTGCCTCCGCCAGGATTCAGCTGCGGGTCGCCATCGATGTCGGGCCAGTAGTCAGTGACGCCATGGGAGTTTCCGGCGAGGCGATCATCGTCACGGCCCGGCTCATAGAGGCCCCGCTCTTGAAGAACGCTATGGGTAAAGGCGGGGCTAGCCTCGGCATCATCGCGTCTCCGTTCATATACAAGAGCGTTATCAGGCATGGTCCGTACGTCGAGGGCTACTCCGAGGTCCGGGTCGATGTTAAGGAGTCCAGCATCGTGGCCTGGATGAAGCTATTCGACACGCTGGTGTAGCCCGTCGGTGGGTAGGGGGCGCCCGGACAGGACGGAAGATCCTGTTCCATCAGGGCAGCGTGGTCGGCCGGGCGGTCCCCGGCATCCCCCGGCGTCTCCCCCGGCACGCTCGCCTGCCCGGCCCTCGCGACGCAGCGCGTCGCCTGCCGGAGCAAGCTCTCAACGGGCCAGGGCCCTCTCGGCGGCCTGCGCGTACAGTTCCGCGGCGCGCCAGCAATACCAGGCCACCACGGACCGGAACGGCCGGTACGGATCGCCAAGCGGTTGAAGCTCCCGCGCAGTCGGCGTCGGGACGTTCCAGGCCAGCCCGTAGCCGCGGCGGACGCCAAGGTCGCCCACCGGCCAGACGTCGGGGCGGCGGAGCTGGAACAGGAGGAACATCTCGGCCGTCCAGCGGCCGATGCCCCGGACGGCGGACAGGCGCGCGATGATCTCTTCGTCGCCTTCCCTGGACAGCCCGCGCGGCGACAGCACGACGGTTCCGTCCAGTACCTTGGCCGCCAGGTCGCGCAACGACACGACCTTGGCCCGGGACAAGCCGACCGCGCGGAGCGCCTCATCGGTCAGCGCGATCAGCGCCTCGGGCTGCACGTCGCCGCCGAGCGCGGCGATCAGCCGGCCGTGGATGGCCGCGGCCGCCCTCCCGGCCAGCTGCTGATAAACGATGGCCCGGACCAGGGTGGCGAAGTGCGACTCCGACGGACGACTCAGGCGCGGCGGGCCGGCCTGTTCGAGCAACCGGGCGATGACCGGGTCCCTGCCGGCCAGAATGCTGGCCGCCTCCGGCCAGGTCACCTTCCGGCCGGGCTGGGCGTCAGGGGCTGTAGTCATGCGGCAAGTCTGGCGCCTGACGCGGCAGACCCGGCTACCCGCGTTCGCTCAGCCACACCGACACGTGACCTGTCTTGGCTCACGATCACGGAGCTTCGGCGGGCTTTTAGCTGTGACCTGCTGGTGAACCGGCAAGAAACCGGGCACGGAGGGCCCGAGGTTTCTCTCAAGCCGGAAACGTGGCCGGTCACCTGGCGGTTTCGCCACCGCCGGGCTCAGTGGCCGGTGACGTTCCGCCGAGCCCGGCGGAGCACCAGGGAGCCGCCGTACACCAGGGCCAGGAGGACCGCGGCGATCACCACGACATGCCAAGCTACCGACCAGACCGTGGCCCAGACCGTGTTCGTCACCTGAGCGACCACCTGGTGAGCGGCGGTTCTTGCTGAGCTGGCCGCAGAGGATACCGCGGCGGCCGGGTGCCCGCCTGTCGCAGTGGCGGCTTTCCAGCCGAGGAGGAAGGCCAGGACGGCCCAAATTGCTGTCACCGGGCCAGCGTACCTCGGCGTGTCGCTCACCGTGACTCGGTGCGCACTAATTGAGCCCAGTCGGGCCTGACGCACGCCGCGGCCGCGACCAGGTAACGCCTGACGACTACCGTCATCCGAGCGATGGCGGCCTGGCCGCTCACGTCGGCAGCAGCCGCTCCAGCCGGGCCAGGGTTTCCCTCAGGTTGGGCTCCGAGGTGACCTCGCGTGCCTCGGTCAGGGACAGCCAGCGCAACGGGGCGTCCTCGTGCTCCGCGCGCGCTAGGCCGGGAGCCCTGGTGGCCATGAAGTACCTGATGTCGGCGTGCTCGTGGGCGGGCTCTCCCTTACCGGCGGGCACGTCGACGATGACGACGTGCCGGATCCCAGCGTCCGGCCAGGGTTCCAGGTCGGCTAGCCCGGTCTCCTCGCTCGCCTCCCGCTCGGCGATGGCCAGCAGGTTGCTCTCCCCCGGGTCGCCGTGCCCACCCACCTGCAGCCAGGCCTGCTGGCGCTGATGCCAGCGCAGCAGTACCCGTGCGGTTCCGGGGTGCACGATCAGCGCGGACGCGGTGACATGCAACGGGAGATCTCGGCGCCACGGGTCATCGGCGGCCTCGGCCAGGGCCCGGACCCGCCGCAGGTCCGCCGTCTCGGCCTCGCCTTCCGGATGGTAGCGATCCAGCAGTACGGCCAGCGAGGAAGTTGCGGGGTGAGGGTCCACAGCAGGCGATGCTAACCCGTTCTCCTTGGATCGATACCATTCCCCCGGCAGTCCTAGCGGGATGGGGCTGGTCTGGCCGCTCATGCGGGAGCTTCGCGATACCGAGTACCAGTTCCGCAGCGACTTCGTGATGGATTCCTCGGCGGCCCAGGCGATGTTCGGCCTGGACCCGGCGCCGTGGGAGGAGATCGTCGCGTCACGGCCGCTGCTCCCCGCGTATGTCGGTTAGTCCAGCTGCCGGACTGGTGGCGAGGGTGGGCGGCGGGAGCTGTGGCCAGCCCTGGTGGCGTCGTTGCCGCCGGGCGGAGGGCTGACGGCTCTGGTAGCATCTCGGCGAGGTACTCGGGCCGTTAGCTCAGTGGGAGAGCGCTTCCCTGACACGGAAGAGGTCACTGGTTCAAATCCAGTACGGCCCACCAGTTCAGCGAGAGAAATCGAATACCTCGAATAGACCTTGGGGGCCATTCCGGGGGCCAAGTGACCGCGGGTGGACCCTGCCTGGTGAGCCGGGTCATGTGGTGGAACGGAACTGGCTCGCCCGGATACGCCATTGGTATGAGCGGCACCCTGACCTAGGCTCCGACCGCAGGGTATACCTGCTTACGAGGCAATCCCGAAACACGGCCTGACATCGCCCGATGGCGCCTGACATGCCGTTCCGCCACTGCGAGAACTGCTGGGTGTGGTCTGGCGTGGCCCCGTGCCTGTGGTCATTGGCTCCCCGTTTGGCTCCCCGCGATCTCGTTAGCAGCGCTAATGTTCGAATGATCAGAGACCCTTGCCGCCCGATGCGCGAGCACAGCTGCGACCTCACCCGACTTCGCTGGGCGGCTTTCGGCCGAACGGTCCCGCGATCCGCGCTCTCCAGCGTTCACACACCTAACACGCCGGGCAATGCCCGATCATGCCGATGAGCGGTAGTTTGCTCGTGGCCGGCGCTCCTGACATGCTCCGCTTATGCCCTCCCTTCCAGCGACGTTCGCTGAGGATGTCATCAATCAGCCAGCCCGTGCCCAGTTCGAGGCGTTCCTCGATGAGCACCGCGGTGGACTCAATCGCTGCCTGGACGGGCTGACCGAGGAGCAGGCGCGCCAGTCGCTGGTGCCTTCCCGGACCACATTGCTGGGCCTGGTGAAGCACGCGACCTTCGTTGAGAAGGTCTGGTTCGACGAAGCTGTCACAGGCCGGTCACGTGCTGAGATCGGTATCCCCGCGACCTCGGGCGAGTCGTTCATTCTTCATGACGACGACACCATCGCCAGCGTCCGGCAAGCACACCGCGAGGCATGCGAGTCATCACGGCGTGCGACCTCGTCCCTGGGGCTGGACGACAGGGTCTACGGCTACTGGCGCGGCCCGCTCCCGCTGCGCTGGGTGTACCTCCACGTACTGCGCGAACTGGCCCAGCACGGCGGGCATGCAGACATCTTGAGGGAGCAGATCCTCAACGGGTAGCGCGCCGGGTGTCTGCTCATGCCGCGCCGAGTATTCGGTCCGGGCACGCTGCAGAGGGCGCCGCCCGCGGCTAACGTTATGGCGAGGATGAAGGCTGCCGGCCTGCCTGTCGTTCACCGCCGATGCTCAGCTCGACGCGCTCGTTGTAGAAGGACATCAGGCCCGCGATCTCTTCGGCTTGGGCGACCGGGGTCTGGTAGCTCCACACGAGGTCATCATGGATCTGGTCGCCGGCCTGTACCGACCAGTACGACGCCTGGCCTTTGAACGGGCAGGTCGTCCAGCGAGCCGTAGGCCGCAGCAGCTCGGTGCGCACATCCTCGCGAGGAATGTAGTAACGGGCCGGCCTGCCGGTCTCGGTGAGCAGGACGGCCCGGTCCGAGTCGGCCAGCTGCTGGCCGCCAACGGCGACCTGGATGCGTGCATCGGCCGGGGTGATCGTGATCTTGTGCCAGGCAGCCATGCATGCGGTAACCGCCTGGCGGCCCCGGCGATTCCGCCCTGCCAGCCCGCCATGACGCCAGGGTGCTGTCGGCAAGCAGGCGGCACTGGCGAGATGACCATGGTGCGGGCGGTCAAGGCCCATCAAATCCCAAGGCCGGCCTCTTTATACAGGTAACCGCAGGCCACGACCTGCAGGTCGGCGGACCGGACACCACGTGGCCAGCCTTCGCCGGCGTCACCACCGCTGGGAACGCTATGAGATCTCACGCACTCTGCGCCAAGGCTGACTGGCGCGTACGACCGCGGACTGGTAATCACGGTCAACCCTGGCCGTCTGGAGGGAACTGATCGTCACGGCGCTCGGACGAGCTCGACTCGGTGATGCCGATCGGCGCTGCTTGCGTGCCGCAGCGCTGCCGGGCCGGGGACGTGCGTTCCCGGAGCGTTAAGTAAGTTCAGGGTCAACAGCCGCTGATCAAGCCGCCCTTGCGGGGTGCCGGGATGCCCGATGGCGGTGGCCTGATCCGGAGTATCTGGAGGGATGTCATGGCGGCAGCCGGGCCGGGGACCAGCATGATGCGGCAGGCGATGGATGGCCAGGCTGAGGCACTCGCGGGGATCTTGGCTGATGAGGCGCCCGTCATCGCGGCGGCGGAGCGGCTGCGCGGACGCCGGGTGCTGGCGATCGGCACCGGGACGAGCTGGCATGCCGCGAGCCAGGCCGCCATGTTGCTGCGCGCGGCCGGGCTGGACGCCGGGGCCGCGCAGTCCGCCGATGCTGCCGTGGACGGCCCGCTGCCCGGCCAGGACGGCGCGTTGCTGGTCTTCACCCACACCGGGGCCAAGCGGTATACCGCGCAGGCGACGCAGCGCGCCCGCTCCGGTGGCGCACAGATCGTCCAGGTCTGCGGGGTGGGCGTGGAAGGCGCGGACCTGGTCACGGTGCCGCGGGAACGCTCGTCGGCCTACACGGCCAGCCATCTGGGAGCACTGCTGCGCGCGGCGCAGCTGGCGCGGGCGCTGGGCGCGGATCTGCCCGGGCTGGGCGAGGTCCCCGTGGCCGTCGAGCATGCCTACCGCGTACCGACCGGCGAGCGCCCGGCGCCGCCGGTGCGGCTGATCGAGTTCATCGGCGGCGGCATCAACCAGTGGACCGCGGCTGAGGGCGCGCTGAAGATCCGCGAGGCCGCCTACGTGGCCAGCGAGGGACTCGGGGTCGAGCAGTTCCTGCACGGGCCCTCGGTCGCCCTGGGCCCCGATGACCGGCTGGTCTGCCTCGATGGCGGCGGGACCTGGTCGGCGAGGATCGCCGACGTAGCGCAGGCCGCCGAACAGGCGGCCGTGCCGGTGACTCGTGTTGCCGGTGACCGGCTCGGGGAGCTGTTGTCGATTTTCCCGCTGACCGTGGCCGTGCAGCGGATCGCGCTGGAAGCCGCCGAGACGCTCGGGGTTAACCCCGACACCTTCGGGCTGGACCGGCCAGGCCATCAGGGCTGGGATCGCCTTGAGCTATGAGCGCCCCCGGATTCCATGCCCATCCCGTTGTCCAGTCCCATCCCGGCCGGCCAGGGCAATAGGGCCCATCCGGCAGTCCTTCGCCAGGCAGCCAGCCACCTGGCCCGGGGCCGGTCAGCTTCACCTGGCCGGGATCCCTCCCCCTCTCCGCAGCTCGAGCCGTGGGAGACGCCCGACATTGCCGAATAGCGGGCGTTGCCTGGGCACGCACTTATGCACAGCTGTGCATAACCTTCCATGATTCAGCTGGCGCGCTTACGTCGCAGCGGCAATTGCTGCGCAAGGTTTTCATCTGGCCCATAGAGCCAGATCGCCGACTCGGCGCGGGTCGGTCGTTGACCGGCTGTGAAGCGGAAACCACCCAGATCATCCAGTTCGGCTCGGGTGGATGTCTGCGCGCTGGTGGTTTTGGCGGCGGGCAGTTCCAGCTTGAGTGGAAGCTGAGGTCGTCGGTGCCGCGGACCCGGTCCAGGAAGTCCTCGTAGGCGCCGATGATGGCGTTTAGCAGTCGGGGAGAGGGAAGTCCTCGGTGCCGTCCGGATTCCTGCCGGTCATCGCCTGTCCTCAGCGTGGTGGGCCGGGGGCACGCCCGCCAGGCACTGCATCCTGGCGGGCCGGTGGCGCCTGTTCTGCCGCCGCTGGAGCTGGCCGGCGATCAGCGCGGTGACCAGGGCGCAGGAGGTGCCGAGCAAGATCCCGGCTGCCGCGTCGGACAGCCAGTGGGCACCCAGGTAGGCGCGGGAAGCCCCATCACGATCGAGAACGCCACCGCGGCCGCGCCCCACCAGGTGCGCCGCCTGCCCGCGGGCACCAGGGCGATCACCGCCGCGACGACAGTGACCGACGCGGCGATGGCGTGCCCGGACGGGAACGACGCGCCGCTGGTCGCGACCAGCGACCCCGGCGGCCTGGTCCGGTCATAGCTGCCCTTCAGCGAGCCGATCAGCACCTCGGACAGCACGATGGCTGCGGCGAAGGCGGCCAGGTGCCACCACCGGCGGCGCAGGGCCAGGAAGCCGGCCAGGGCGATCCGCACCGGCAGTGTGACGTACACCAGCCCGAGGACGTTGAAGACCTTGGCGATCGCGGTCAGCGGCGGCGCCCGGCCGGAGATCATCAGCCGCAGCCATGCGTCGTCAAGCCGCTGGATGCGGGCCAGCGTGCCGTGGCCGGCGGCCAGGGCGAACACCACGGCCGCGAGCGCCACCACCCCGGCGGTGAGGAAAGCGGCCTGCCGGGGACGGGCGAGCAGCGCGTCCTCCTGCCGCCGGGTCGTGGCCGGCCGGGTCATCCCGGGCATGCGGCACCTCGCCCGCACAGGGCCAGGCCTTCGGTGTGCCGGACAAGGCCGACCAGCACCGACCTGGACGTGAAGGACAGCGCGCTGTCCACGGCGGCGGCCAGGGACGGGGATGCGCCGGGCGCGAAGCGGAACTGGTAGGTAGCGCAGCCGCCGGGGAAGGTGTAGTAGCGAAGGTCGGAGAACTGCGGGACCAGGCTCAGCGGGCGCTCGAACCGGCGGGTGCCGGGCTGGTCCGAGGGGATCTGCTGGGCACCCGAGGTGTCGCAGGTCGCGGTCAGGGTGATCGTCACCGCCTGGATCCCGGCCTGGCCGGAGTCCAGCCAGAAGCTGGCCTGCCCGCTAGCGATCTCGGCGTCGGTGCCGGGCGCGGTCCAGCCCGACGGGAGCGCCGCGATGCAGGGCAGGAAGGCCGCCGAGGGAACCGCCTGGGCCGCCAGGATCATCGCGTGGCCGGTGCCGCAGTCGGGCGCCTGCGCCCCTGGGTTGGGGAGCGGGGTGAACAAGGTGTAGGTGACATAGGTGGTCACGGCGATGACGGCGAGCATCGCCGCGGCCCGGCTCACCCGCCGGGCGCTCCAGCGCTGCAGCCCGATCGGGCGCCGCTGCGGGGCGAGCTTGCGGAATTCAGCGAGCAGGTCCCGGGGATCGCGTTTCATGAAGGCGCGCAGCTGCGTCGGGCTGGCCACCCCGCGAGTGGCGGCGAAGGCCTCGGCCAGCTCGGCCTCGGTGAAATAGTTCAGCGCCTGCCGGTACACCCGCCCCGGGTCGGTGCGGACCGCCAGCACCAGCATCATGTTGGCCAGGTCGACGGCCTGCCGCCAGGGCGAGGGGCGGACCTGGACGAAGGCCACGTCGATCAGCAGCAGCTCCCCGGCGCGGACCATCAGGTTGCCCGGTTTGATGTCGCGGTGGGCGATCCCCGCGTCCCATAGCGTGCGGATCAGCCGCAGCCCCTGGTCGATCACCTGGTCATCGACGTCGGCGCCGCCGATTTCCACCGCGCCGTCGAAGTACTCGGTGACCAGCAGGTACTCCCGCTCGGGGGTGATCTCCACGATGCCGTACGGCCTGGCCACGGCGACCCCGGCGTCCTGCAGCAGGCGCAGGGCGTAGTCCTCGTACTCGGCCAGGCGCCGGACGGTCTGGAAGGGGTGCTCGTCCTCCAGGGAGCCGTACAGGATCGTCCGCCAGATCTTGTACCAGCGGTCTGCGCGGACGTGGCCCTTGGTGTAGAGCTTGGCGAACAGGTACTCATCCGGTTCGCAGCCAACGCGTAGCCGCAGCGGGGTGGAGCCGGCTGAGGACTCCAGCCCGACCGGCGTGATGCCGGTGACGGTGAGCCCGAGCTGGTCGCGCACGCCTTGCCGGATCGCCTCGCCGCGCGCGCCGGTCACATCCACGTGCGCGGTGTTGCCGCGCCGGTAGGCCACCGGGAACACCTCGTTCGGGGTGAAAAACCGGAACGCAGTGACCGGGATCGCGACACCGAGCGCGACGCCCAGCAGCACGTCGTCCACGTGATCGACAGCCAGGTACAGGCAAGCCAGGCAGTACACGGCGACGATGACAGCTATGGTCGCCTTGACATAGGAGCGAGGCCGCCCGGGAACGACCAGGCAGTAGGCGATGCCCATCAGCAAGGTGGTGAGGATCGCCACCTGGAGCGCCGGCGCCGAGTATCCCGCCCAGCCCCCGGTGATCGGCACGCCGTACGGCCGCGGCCGCTCGAGCAGTCGATTGATGAAGAACCCGGCAAGTTTGACGAAACCCAGGCTGCACAGGAACACCAGCAGGTGCCGCCAGCGCCGGAACACCATCGTCAATACGACCGCCGACAGCCCGGCCACCGTGGCCCCCCAGCCGGAGCCGGCCGCCACGATCCCGTTGGCGATACCGGTCAGCCACGGCGTCCGGGCCCGCGCGAAAGGCCGGAGCACCGCTGCGTTGACCTGATCATCGAGCCGCAGCGACGGGGCCCGCACCAAGATCACGATCAGGCCGGCCAGGACGACCACCGCCAGGACCAGCCAGGCCCTGGTGGTGACCGAGACCGGGTGCGGCAGCGGCGGGGGCGCACCCGTGGGGCGCCGGCGCGGCGTCCGCCGCACGGCGGGACCCGGCGGAAGGCTCGCCGCGCCGCCCCGCGTGGTCACCGTCTCCGTCTTCTCGCTCACTGCGACGCACCTCCCATCGGGGCCAGTCCCTGCGTCCGCAGCCAGCTCCCGGCCACCAGGCGCGGATCCTGCCCGCGTAGTTCCACCCGCGCGTCCAGGGCACGCAGCGAGCCGGTCGTCAGCCGCGCCGACACCGCGTTGAGCACCGCGAGCAGCCGCGGGCCGTAGCGGGCGACGGCATCGCGGCGCACCAGCGGGACGACATTCTCGGCCGGCTGCAGGCCGCGGTCGTCGGCCAGCACCACCAGATGGTCCGCCGTGATGGCCGGATCGGTGCTGAACAGCAGCGCCACGTCGATGTCCCCGGCCTGCAGGGCCTGCAGCGTCAGCGGGCCCCCGGCGTCCAGCGAGACGAACGGCCGGAAGCGAAGCCCGTAAACCTGCTTCAGTCCGAGCAGGCAGTAGACGCGCTCCGGGCATTCGGGCGGGCCGCCGAACACCAGCCGGGGCGCCACCCGGGCCAGGTCGGCAACGGATCGCAGGCCATAGCGGGCCGCGGTCGCGGCGGTGACCACGATGACGTTGCCGTCTTGGGCGGCGGACGGTCGGCCCGCCACCAGCCCCCGGCCAGCCACCTGCTCGGTCAGCGCCCTGCTGGTCGCCGTAACATCGGACGTCGCGGACTGCCGTCCGACGCTGGCGAACTCAACTGCCGATCCGGAGTACTCCGGCACCACCTGGACCAGTCCGCTCATCAGCGCCGGGTCCACCAGCTCGCGCGGGCCCAGGTCCGGCAGGACGCGGACGGGGAAACCCTGCGCCGCGAGCGCGCCTGCGTAGAGGTCAGCGAGGAGCACGCTCTCCGGGAAATCGAATGACCCGACCGTGATCACGGCGCCGTCCTGGCCGGCCTCGCCTGCCCGGCCAGCCGCCCCGCTGCCGCTGGCGGAAGTGCAGGCGCAGCACGCGGCGGCCAGCGCCAGACAGGCTAGGTACGCCACCGTCCGTCGTTCCAGCACTGCTCTCATCGCGTTCCGTGCGGATCGGGAAGAAAGGTTGCTCCGCACGTGCCCGGAGCCTGGGACCCCGCTTCTCCGGGCGGGGCACCGCCTGCGCGGCGGCGGCCGGCCGGCTGGCGCGACCGTCGCCCGCTCCGCTGCGCCCTGGGCCGGCTGCGGCGGGCTGGCGCTCACACATACCCCCGGTGCTGCAGGGACCGCCAGCACAGCCAGCCCGGTAGTACCGGCAGCCAGTAGGTGGCCAACCGGTATAGCAGCACGGCCGAGACCGCGGGCCCGGGCTGCATGCCGACGCCGGTCAGCCCGGCGACCAGCGCCGCCTCGATCGCGCCGAGGCCGCCTGGCGTGGGCGCTGCCGCGGCCAGCGCCGCGGCGGCCAGGTACACCGCGCCGAGCACGACCAGGCCGGGGCCCCCGCCGAACGCCTGGACTGAGGCGGCCAGCCCGGCGATGTAGGCCAGGGTGATCAGGGCCGAGCCGCCGAACAGCAGGCCCAGCTTGACCGGGCTGGCGGCGGCCTGGCGCAGGCTGCCGGCCGCGGAGCGGACGCCGGGGATCAGCTGCTTGCGGGTCCAGCGGCGGCCGGGGCGTGTCGCCAGGACTACTCCGATGACCGCGATGATCACCGCCAGGGCGAGCAGGATCTTGCTGGCCGACGGCAGCTTGAACGCTTTGGTGAGGTCGTGGCCGGCCAGCGCGAAGAAGACCACGATCAGCACGACGTGCAGGACGGCGCCCGCGAGGGCGTTCACCCCGACCGCTGCGACGCTGGCCGGGGTGCTGGTGCCGCTCTTTTGGAGGAACCGGGCGTTCAGCGCCATCCCGCCGACGTTGGCTGGCGAGACCCGGTTGATGAATGATGAGGCGCCTTGAGTCAGGACGGCCGGGCCGAACGGGACATGGCCGGGCACCGAGCCGATCAGCGCCATCGCGCTGGCCACGTAGGTCAGCGCGGACAGGGCGATGATCACGGGCAGCCAGGCCCAGTTCGCGCTTTGCAGGGCGTGCCAGCTGCTGCTCACCTGGGCGATCTGCGGTAGCAGGAAGTAGAAGGCGCCGGCCAGCGCGGCGATCGCCAGCAGCGTGCGCGGCCGCACCCGCTGCAGCTGGGCCAGGCCGGAATCCGCGTCGCCGCCGGTGGCTGCGATCGCGGCCGCGCGCGTGTTCTTCAGCAGCCCGTCCTGGCCCTTGATCGCGCGCCGGGTGCCGGCCGACAGGGCCAGCGGCTGCAGCAGCGGCACCGCGGCGGCGACACCCTTAGCGCCGATCACGGCGGCTGCGGTGGCGACGGCACGGTCCGGGCCGATCCGGCCGGCCAGCGAGGTGAGCAGCTCGGCGACGTCGATGCCGCGCTGGCGGCTGGTCGCGGCGAGCTCGGCGAAGCTGAAGTCGGCCAGCCGCGGGTAGCCGTCCTGGCCGATCATGATGTTGCTGCCGTGCAGCGACCGGTGCGCGATCCTGGCCTGGTGCAGCCAGCCGACTTCGCGCCACAGGGTCCGGGCGAGCTGATCGGTGATGCGATCGGCCGGGACCTCATCCAGGGACTGGCCGGCTACCAGCTCCATGGTCAGCAGCACCGACCCGTCGCCGGCCCTGATGACCTGGCCGACGTGCGGCACCGCGACCCCGGCCCGCTCGGCCATCACGGCCAGCAGCGCCTCATGCTCGACGGCCGCCAGCAGCGAGGCCGCGGGCCTGGTATCGCCGACGCCGCGCAGCCGGACGCCGCGCCAGCCCCGGTACAGCAGGTCGGCGTCCCGCTGGTCTGAGCCGAAGACCTTGACGAACAGGGCACGTCCATCGCCGGTGATCGCCTGGAACGGCCGTGAGCCCTTCGCGTGGCGCAGCGGTCCGGTCACCTGGCTGACCGGCACGCCACCCGCGCGCAGCGCCGCCGCCACCCCGGCCGGGCCCATCCGCCGGTCCGGCACGCCGAACACCACCAGCAAGCCCGCCCCCACGGTCACCCCGGCCGCCAGCGCCAGCACCAGCTGCATGGGCAGCAGGCCGCCGGTGATCAGCCGGGCCGCACCGATCAGCAGCAGCGTGGCCCACGACGCCCGGCGCCAGGGCCGGCTCAGCCACGGCGCGGCGGCCACCGCGACCGCCGCCAGCCCCGCCAGAACGGCCGGATCGGGGAAGCCGGCGCCGGTCAGCCAGGAACCCTGGCGCAGCCCTGCGGGCAGGCCGGCGGAGCCGCCCGGCCCGGCCAGGTAGGTGATGGCGGCCATCAGCGCCGCCGCGGCCGCGAACCCGCCCGCCACTGTAGCCAGCACCCGGAACCGGCGGTACCGCAGCGCGGCCACCAGCAGCACCAGGGCCGCCGCCGCGATCATCACCTGAACCAGGCCGGTCAGCACCCGCCCGGCCGCGGTCACGGGCCCGACCCCGGTGATCGCCGCGGCCGGCCGGAGCAGGGCAGGCAGCAGCACAGCGATCACCCCCGCGGCGGCCAGCACCGAGGCCGCGGCGACCAGGCGGATCACATCGCCCGGATGCCGGTACCGCGCCGGCGCCAGGATACGACCCCGCGGCCGCGTCCTCGGCCCCCCGGCGGCCAGCCGCATCCTGGGCGAATCCGTCACGGACGGCTCTTCGGTGACTGTGCCGCTCGTACAGGCAGCGGCGGGAGTGGTGCGCCTGGTCACGGTCACTTCCGGCTCTGCGAGACGGCCACCTCGCCGACGATCCACCGCGCCTCCTCCCGCCCGCTGGCCTGGATGTGCCCTGCCCTAGGCGCGGCCCGTGACCGTCTCCAGGAAGCGCAGGACCGCGGCGGCGGTGAGGTCGGGCTGCTGCGACTGCGGGTAATGCCCGGCCTCGGGCACCATCACGACCTGTCCGCGCAGTGCCCGGCCGATCCAGTCAGCCTCGGCCCGCGGATCGGGAAAGTCAGGGTCCTGCTCGCCCATCACGACCAGGGCGGGTGCCGTGACGTCGGCCAGCCGCGCCTCGGCCGGCGCGTGGCTTGTGCGCGTGGTGAGGGAAAACGCCCTGGCGTAACCCGGCCGGCGCATACTCGCCACAACCTGGTCCCGGTAGGCGCCGAAGTCAGCGGGGCGCCGGCCCGCGTACAGCTTCGGCAGGTAGGACTTCCAGGACACGGCCGCCCACGGCCGGGCCAGGGCAACGCGCAGGAGAACGCGCCGCAGCGCGCTCACCGCCGGGTCGCGGACGAACGGGCCGGCCAGCACCAGGCCGGAGACCAGCTCGGGCCGCTGGGCCGCGGCGAGCACGGCGGAGCCGGCGCCCATGGAGTTGCCGGCAATCACCGCCGGGCCGCGGAGTTCCTCGATCAGGGCGACGACATCGCCTGCAGTTTCCTCATCGCCATAGGAACTAAACGTAGTGTCGCTGTCGCCGTGGCCACGAAGGTCAGTGCAGGCGACCCGGTAACCCGCCTCCCGCAAGGCCGGAGCGAGGAAGCGATAAGAGGCCCGCAGGTCACCCATGCCGGGCACGAGCACCACCAGGGGACCGTCGCCCGCAATGTCGTAGCCGATGCGCCTTTCGGGGCGGGGGAGGTAGCTGGTGTTCCGGGCCCGTTCCGTTGAAGTAGTGCCGCTCACGTTCATCTCAGTAGTCCTTCGGTGCATGTCAGCCGTTCTCCGAACGTCGCATCGGAGCTGGCCAGCGGCGGGCCAGGCATCGTGTGTGCGTGCCTGCCGCAGGGTGGTGCTCGTTACGGCCACAAGGCCCTTCAGCTGACCGGTACAGCCGGAGCCGGGGCCCGGGCGGCCGACGCTGGTGCGAGGTCATCGGGTGCCGGGGCGGGCACGCCGGCCCCGCCCTGATCCAGGCGGAACGGCGGGTAGGCATCGGTCATCAAAGCGGCGTACGCGACGACCCGCAGCACCCAGCGGTTCATGCCGACGACGAGGTCGTACAGCCCTT
This sequence comes from uncultured Actinomycetota bacterium, assembly GCA_963808615.1. Lineage (GTDB taxonomy): Bacteria > Actinomycetota > Actinomycetes > Streptosporangiales > Streptosporangiaceae > Palsa-504. The sequence goes on along the minus strand of CAWEGV010000010.1, from coordinate 406,394 downwards.
TCGGGTAACGGCCCGCGAACAGCAGCGCGATCGCCGCGAAGCACACCAGCAGCCCGATCAGCCCGCCATAGAAGGCATCACCCTGCCACGCGTGCCCCGAGGCCCCGGTCGCGGTGTAGGCGGCGCCGCCGGCGAACACGGTGACGATGGCGTACTGCGGGATCGCCAGCAGCCACCACTTGACCAGGACCAGGCCGCGGGAGAGCCGCCCGGGGTAGGCGACGTCCAGCATGGCGGGGTAGTCCGGCTCCTCACCCAGGCTGAACGGCGGGTAGCGGTCGGTCCCCAGGGCGCTGTAGGTGTAGTAGCCGACCCGCCAGGACCAGCGCAGCACGCCCAGGTTGAAGCCGAACAGCGGGCGGGGGTAGCGCCCGGTGAACAAGATCGCGAAGAACGCGATGACGGTGACGGCGGCGAACGCGATCCACAAGAAGAACAGCACGATGTAGTGCGGGATCGCCAGCAGCCATTTGACCAGCCACAGCCAGCGGCTCAACGGCTCATCCAGGCGGGCCCGCACCTGCACGGGGTAACTCTGGTCCATGGCTTCCTCCTTGTCGGTGCATGCTGATGGAACGTCCATGACACCGGCACACGATGGGCGCCGGCCTGGGCGGATCACCGGCCTTATAGGGTTGTCTTCACGCTACGTCGGCAACCAGAAACTAGCAATAGATTTCTGGAAATGATCTATGGTAGTGTTCCGGCGTGGCGGAGTGGAGCTTCCTGACCAGCCACGCCCGGGTGCTGCTGTGCATCGCCCACGACCCGGGCGTGCGGCTGCGCGACATCGCGGCCAGGACGGGCGTCACCGAGCGCACCGCCTACGGCATCGTCACCGATCTCACCGAGGCCGGGTACGTCGTCAAGCACAGGGACGGCCGCCGCAACCGCTACCAGATCCAGGCCCACCTGCCGCTCCCCGAGACCGACAGCCGGGAAAGCACCATCGGCGAGATCCTGGCTCTCCTGGCCGGCGCCGACGATGAAGCGACCGCATAATTCCGGGTCGCCTTGACCGGGAACGGCACCACCGGCGCCAGCACCTGGTCCCACCCGGCGAGGTCATCACCCCGCAGTCCGCCAGCGCTGACGGCCGTCCCGCTCCCGGCCGGGCGCAGCAAGCCGGCGGCGACGGCGGTACCCGGGATGGCGCGTTGCGGCGCCTCCGCCGCCAGGGCGCAATCGCAGAAGGCGCAAACCGGGTCAGGCCTGCAGATGCCGCAGGACCTGTGACCGCTGACCCGCACGCGCGAATCGTGCACTCATCCGGCGAGCCAGTCAGACCGCCCTCGAGCAAAGCCGACGCGCCCGGGCCGCCAGCCTGGCAGCCAGGAGGCACGATTGACTTACGTACCCGAGACGCTCCGCCATACCGGTGCGGCCAGCTCGAACCCGCACCGGTATGGCAGGCCGCCAGGGGATCAGTGATCTCTGCCGCGTGATCGGCGGCTGTTGCGCAGAATACCCGGATCGGCATCGCCAGCGCAGTGATCGGCATCGACCCGCCGTCCGCGCCGAACGACGGGACTGCGCGCTCATCTACGCCGGGGGTCGATCACGCGAGGTGAGGGGTCCTGCGATCCGGGGATGGCCTATGACGAGCGGCTGGCCGGGCGGGTCCGCGACTGCCTTCGGCAGGCACCGGGGTAGGAATGAACCATGACTGACGCCCCTCTGATGGCCGGGAAGTCCGTTCTGGTCACCGGAGGCACCGGCGGCATCGGCAAGGCCACCGCCATCGGGCTCGCCGCGCTGGGCGCCCGGGTCGGCATCACCGGCCGCGATCAGGTCCGCACCGAGGCGGCCGCGGCAGCCATCCGCGCCGCGCCGGGCAACCCAGCCGTGGACGCCTTTGCCGCGGACATGTCCGCCCAGGCCGGGGTGCGCCGTCTGGCCGCTCAGGTGCTGGACACCTACCCGCGGCTGGACGTGCTGGCCAACAACGTCGGCGGGTTCTGGGCTCACCGGCACCTCACTGCCGACGGACTGGAGCACACCTTCGCGCTCAACCACCTCGCGCCGTTCCTGCTGACCAGCCTGCTGCTGGACCGCCTCACCGCAAGCGCACCCGCCCGGATCGTCACCGTCTCCTCCGGCGCCCACGCCAGCGGCCGCATCGACTTCGGCGATCTGCAGGGGGAGCGGGACTACTCCGGGCAGCGCGCCTACAGCCAGTCGAAGCTGGCCAACGTGATGTTCACCTACGAGCTGGCCCGCCGCCTGGAGGGCACCGGCGTGACCGCCACGGTGTGCCATCCCGGTGTGGTGCGCACCAGCTTCGGCGCCGAAGACCAGGCGGCGTACTTCGCCGTCATGATCCGCGTGGCGCGCCTGTTCATGAAGACCCCGGCCCACGGCGCGGGCACGTCGATCTACCTCCCTCCTCACCCGAGGTCGAGGGCATCACCGGCCGGTACTACGCCGGCCGCAAACCCAGGACCTCCAGCAAGGCCTCCTACGACACCACAGCCGCCGCCCGGCTGCGGCGGGCCAGCGGCGGCCTGACAGCAACCGCATAGCGAGCGAGGGCTCGACGCGGTCGCGTGGGTGTACATACAGGCTCCTGTCCGGGTGAATGCTGCGGGCTGGGTATACGCCGACCGGTCTTCCCAGGTTCTACCTGGAGACTGCGCCCGCCGGGGACGCACCGCGCGGGGTTCGGCTATCGGGATGCCTCCAGCGGCCCTGGCGTGCTTGCGGCCCGGGCCGCTCAGTTCCCTGTTGCGCCTTGACTGGATTAGTGATCTTCCGGGCCATGGCGGCTCGCTACACTCCGCCTGTGAAGGCGGCGGTCCAGACGAGGTACGGCCGCGCCGAGGTGGTTCTGATCTCCGAAGTGGCGAAGCCGGCTACCAGGTTCGCTCGCGATCATGCCGGCGAACGTGAGCTTCCAGGAGGCCGCTCCCAGTACCGAGGGTTCGCACTATGCCCTCGCGCACATCAAGGCAGCCAAGATCCACAGCGGGCAGGACGTCCTGGTCTACGGCGCAACCGGTGCTATCGGCTCAGCGGCGGTCCAGCTGTTGAAGAGCCTGGGCGCCACCGTGACCGGGGCTGCGACACCGGCCACATGGAGCTGGTCAAGGGCTTGGGCGCCGACAAAGTTGTCGACTACACGGCCGGGGATTTCACCAGGGACGAGCAGAAATACGATGTGGTCCTCGACTCGGTTGGCAAGAGCTCCTTCAACCAGTGCAAACGGCTCCTGAAACCGGACGGGATCTACATCTCGTCGGAGCTGGGCCCGCTGGCCCAGAATCCGTTCCTGGCGCTCATCGCCCCGCTGCATGGCGGCAAGAAGGTCATGTTTCCCATTCCGAAGCATGACTAGCTGATGGTGCGGTATTTCAGGGAACTGATCGAGGCGGGACAGTTCAAGCCGGTCATCGACAGAACGTATCCGCTGGACCAGATCGTCGAGGCCTACCGGTACGTCGAGACCGGGCAGAAACCGGCAACGTCGTCATCAGCCTCGAGCGTTCGCACTAACGGCCTGTCGTTCGGCGGCAGACCTCGACTCAGCTGTCTCCCGCGGAGCTCCGAGCTGCCAGACCAAGTCGGTACTCCTCACCCGGCGGCGGCCGGAAGAAACGCTGCGGCCGGTGTGCGGAGCGTTCACGCCGGGTTCTGCGCTCTGGCGGGTGGAGCCGACCGCCGTGTGGGCCCAGCTCGTGGAGCCGGACCCTGAGATGACTATGGCCCTTCCTCAGCTGCAGTCAACATTGGTTCGCTCGGGCCGGTCAACCCGGCACGACCGGACCTGGGCCGGCCGTGACAACTGGCGCATATCGTCCAGATCTGTGCGCCAGCCGGCACTGAGATTCCATGGCTGCGAGCCGCGCATAGCGGCGGACCTAGTACGCGCTTCGTCCCTATGGCCGATCACGAAGCGCGACAGCGCTCGCGAGCTGCCGCCGTTGACCGGAGAGCGCCGATTCCGGCGCCTATCCCCGATCATCGCCCAGGCAGCGGGCTGGTCGTAATGAGACACTCCGCCGGGACGGGGCTACCGCTCCTGCTCGGTGGGGCGGATCAGCATCTCATTGACTGCCACGGGCCGCGGCCGGGTAACGATGTAGGTGATGTCCGCGATGTCTTCGGCTGCTATCCGTTGCCCGAACTGGGCTCGTATGCTGTCGGCCACCCGGGCCGGTTATGGCCGGCCAGCTCCGTCGCGGTGGCGCCCGGCTCCGGCTGTGGTCCGTCCGCCGGGCGAATTCCGCGAGCTCGTGGCCAACTGCATGCGCGCCGATTACTCGTGGGCCCGGCCAGGAATACCTGGGTATCAGGAGTACATCCGGCACAAGTGAGCCTACGGGGGGAGTCCATGGATCCGCTCGCCGAGTACGTCGACGGCCTGCCGAACCTGTGCGGGCAGGAGCCGCTGATTAGCGAGGCGATCGCGGCGGGCCGGAAATACCCGGTGTTTCGGCATGACGGAGATCTAGAGCGCGCCGCCAGCACATTCGCGGTCGCGCTGCACATGCACCAGCCGCTCATCCCGGCCGGGGCCGACCTGCACTCCGCGCCGGTCATCAGCAACCTGGCGTGGATGATGGACCATCAGGACATCGGTGACAACCACAATGCCCCGGTATTCGTGTGGTGCTACAAGCGCATGGGCGAGTTCATCCGGCAGCTGCTCGGCGAGGGAAGCCAGCCCCGGGTGATGCTCGACTACTCGGGCACCTTGCTGCATGGGATGCGGCAGATGGGCCTGGATGACGTATTCGATGCGCTTGGGTATCTCACCCGTGATCCCCGGGCCCGCCAGGCGGTGGAGTGGCTCGGCTGCACCTGGGGCCACGCGGTGGCCCCTTCTACGCCCCCGCAGGACTTCGGGCTGCACGTGCGCGCCTGGCAGCACCATTTCGCGGCCATCTTCGGCCTTGAGGCGCTCGGGCGCGTCCGGGGATTCTCCCCCGCCGAGATGGCGCTGCCCAACCACCCCGATGTCGCCTGCGCGTTCGTCCGCACCCTGGCTGATTGCGGCTATGGGTGGGTGCTGGTCCAGGAGCACACCGTGGAGCAGCCCGGCGGCCGCGGCATCGAGCACCCGCATCTGCCGCACCGGCTGGTGTGCACAGACTCGCGCGGGAACACCGCCAGCATCCTCGCGGTGATCAAGACGCAGGGCAGCGACACCAAGCTGGTGGGCCAGATGCAGCCCTACTACGAGGCCAGAGGCCTGCATCCCGCCGAACTGGCGGGCCGGCCGGTCGCCCCTGTGGTCGCGCAGATCGCCGATGGCGAGAACGGCGGCGTCATGATGAACGAGTTCCCGCCCAAGTACTTGCAGGTCATCAGGGAGTGCTCCGGGTCGTCCACGCCGGCCGTGAACGTCACCGCCTACCTCGAAATGCTGGCCGGGCTCGGCATAAGAGACGGCGACCTGCCGGTGCTGCAGCCAGTGCTCCAGCACCGGATATGGGACCGATTCCAGCCCGGCGAGGGTCCAGGCCGGCTCGCCGCTGTCATCGCCGAGCTCAGCGCCGAAGACGGCCGATTCAGCATGGACGGCGGCAGCTGGACCAGCGACGTGTCGTGGGTGCGCGGGTACGGCAACGTGCTGGCGCCGATGCAGCGCGCTAGCACGCTGTTCAGCGAGCACCTGCTGGCCCCCGGCGTTCCGGCCGGTGACCCCCGGTACCGGCGCGCGCTCTTCCACTTGCTGGCCTGCGAAACGAGCTGCTACCGCTACTGGGGCCAGGGCACCTGGACCGGCTACGGGGCCGAGCTCGCCCGCCGCGCCAGCGAGGCCGCCAGCTCAGCAGCCTGACCCGGCCTCGCTCGCCATCCCCGCCATCACCGAGGCTGATCTGGTCGGGCTCCAGATCACCGACCCGGCCTGACCTCCGGCCCGCTGATCGTCAGGCGAGGCCACCGGGCCCGCTGATCGCCTGTCCCTGCACCTGCAAGCAGGCAGCGGTGTCTCACAGGTCCAGGCTGCGGGCATCGACCACAACGTAGATGCGGGCCAGAACCTCGGCGGCGGGCTGCGCGTCCAGGCGGCGCCCGCGGTGGCTTCCTGTCCATCGGGAGCCGCTGATGGCGGTAGGGCGGGCTCCAGTGCGGCGCGCGCCTGTGCGAGGTGACGGGTGACCTGCCCGGCCCGGTCTGACCCAGGTGACCTCGCCAGGAGGCTAAGAACGTTACATCGCGTGACGAACAGTGGCTTACCGTCATATCCTGATATGGGGTGGCACTCCGTGCTTGCGCCTGCCAGCCAGCTCGAGCTGTCCGGCCTCCCGGCGCCGGCCGGACTTCCGCCGGCAGAACGTCTTCGGCAGCAGCCCGCCAGATCCACTCGGCTTCGCTGCTCACCTCCGTGCAGGCGGTCTTGGTGCGGCGTGGACATGGCCTTCCTGAGCCAGCATCGCCCTGGCCGGCGTCGTGCTTACCTTGCTTGTCCAGGTCAGCCCCCCGGCGCGCAATGTTCTGGTGCGGTCCGGCCCGGTTGCGGTCAGCGGGCTGGCGGGACGGCGGGGTGGTCGCCGAAGAAGCGGATGAATTCGGCGCTGGCGTCCGGCCCGCGGGGGTCGGTGTAGGAGCCGTGCGGGACACCACCGGACCAGGCATGCCCGCCGTGGTGGATGATCCAGCGCTCGGCCAGGGCCGTGCCCGCGGGGTCCTGGTAGCAGGTGCGGGTGTAGGCATGCCCGCCAGGCACCTGCCCTGTGGCTACCGCGGTAGGCGTGCCCGGGCGGCGGTCCGGGCTAGCCGTGGCCAGGGCGTGGTCGATGAGGCCCGCGGCGTTGGCGGGGGCCACGATCGCATCCCGGTCGCCATGGAAGACGATCAGCGGCAGGGGACGCCCCGGGTGCCGGGCCGGCCGGGGCGCTCCCTGCTTCATCGCGGCGAACGCGGAGGCCATGTCGCCGGCGACGGCGTAGGGCAGCCCTGAGTGCACCCCCGCGGCGGCGTAGAGATCCGGGTAGACCGCTGCCATCACCGCGGCCATCGCGCCCCCGGCGGAGAACCCGGCCACGTACACCCGGGTGGCGTCTGCCCCGTAGCGGTCGGTGACCTGGCGAGTGATCCCGGCGATCAGCGACGGCTCGCCGGCGTCGCGGCGCTGGTGACCGGGGATAAACCAGTTCCAGTACCGGCCCGCGTTTGCCGAGCGGGGCTGCTCGGGATAGGCGACGAGCAGAGCCTGGCGCTCGGCCAGCTCGTTCATGCCGGTGGCGACGGCGAAGGTCGCGGCGTCTTGGGTGCCGCCGTGCAGCATCACGACCAGGGGCATGGGGCCGCCGGCGTGGCCGGCGGGGACGTAGAGGCGGTAGGCGCGAGCGCCGGCCGCGTTGCTGTAGGAGAAGGCGTCAAACCGGCCCCCCGGCCGCTTCACGGCCGGGGCCGCGGGCCGGTGCGTCCGGCGGAGACCGCGCGCGCCTCGGCTCGGGACGGTGCGGCGGCGGGGAATCCAGCCGGGATGGACCCGTCCCGGTTGTGTCCCCTGGCCGGGGCGCAGCGCCGGCGGGGGAGCCAGGTGGCGGCCGGGCGTGCCACTGGTCTCCTCCCCGGCCGGTGGCGCATCCGGCGCCTGCCGGGTCACTGCCGGGCTGGCCAGGGTCTGCTGGATCAGCGCAGTTGCCTCGACCAGGCGGCCCTGGCGGGTCAGGCGGGTGGCCTCCGCCATCGCCGCCATCTGGCGTGCGTTCATGCCGGTGTCCCTTCTGGTGGTTATCTTCGCTGACCCGCTGGCAGGACCGCCCGTACATTGCGGGGCCCGCGGTCCGGACCGCCGTTGTGATCACGGTCAGGGAGGTTTAGGCGGTGCGAGGCGCCAGGACGGCCTTCACCGCGGCGGGAGCCCGGAAGGCGCCGAGCACCTCCACCGAGGCAATCGTGGCCAGGGCCAGCTGGGGGGAGACATCGGCGGCGATGCTCGCCAGCCCGAGCACCCGGATATGGATCATCTGCCCGGCGTCGCGGATCTCCTCCAAGTCGCGACGGGTGTAGTGACAGCTGCCCAGGGTGAGGGTGCGCCGGGCCGCTGTTTGGTCGAGCGCCTCACCCCGGGTGGCGAGGTGGGTCCGGATGGCCGTGCGGATGAAATCGGTGCGGTTGGCGTAGAAGCCTTCCTGGACCAGCAGATCGATCTGCCCGAGGTCCACCAGTCCCAGGTTGATAGTGATCTTCTCGGTCTTCTCGTTCTCACCCCGGGCCATCCATTCACCATCTTCACGCCATCCCGTCACCATCCATATGGATGGTAACTTCAGGGATGGCGGTGATGCAACAGGCCAGCAGTAGTTCCCGTGAGCTATGCATCTCCCCCAGCCTCCGGGCAGCAACGGACATAGCCGGCCCCGGTGGGTCTGCAGCGGTTGAGCATTTCAGCCGACCCTCAGGTTGAAGATCACCACCCAGTACTGGACTGACTCAGTGAGCACCCCGGTGAGGGTCAGGACAGCGCCGGCGATCCCAACACGGCGCGCGGGGACCCCGGTCAGCCCACGGCTCTATCGCCGGCGCGGAACTACCCACGGCGAAGCCAGCCAGGAAATGACGGCGAGCCGGACGGCGAATAACGCGATGGTGCTGGCTCCCCAAGCTAAAGGCCGGTGATACGCCGCGAGCTTCCTCCACCGAGGCCTCCGAGTCGGGTGCCGCCAAGGAGTCCTGACCTCGCGCAGGTCACGTGGTCCGCGGAGCCGGATGTCACCCGCCACACTCGCAACGGATCGTCAGGTGCCGGATCGCCGGCGCGACAGAATAACCAATCTGGGACGCCACCTCTGACGCAGCACCGAGCAGCGTCGGCGCACAAGGCGGCTACGAGCGCCGAATTAGACAGTGCGCCTGTCACGGAGCGTGAAGCCGGTTGGCGGACGGGTCAGCTGAACTTACCGCCGACCGCGCCGGCCACGGCGACCTCGGCGCGCCACTGCGGCGATTCGAGCACCCGGTTGCGGCGCGCCTTATCGCGGCAAAAGCACCTGGTGCAGTGATGAGCGCACCGGCAGCGTCGTGCGATCATGGCGCTTAGCCGGCCGGTGATAACCGGATTGCCTAGTGCCGGACGCGGTGGAAAGATCGAATATGCGATGCCTACGGACCTGACAGTGATTCTCGAGCACCGGCCGGGCGAGCTGGCCCGGCTGGGGGAGGTTACCGGCGAAGCGGGTGTTACGATCCATGGCCTTGCGGCCTTCACTGGCGAGGGCAGGGGTGTCGTGCATGTGCTTGTCGACGACGAGGCCGTGGCTGGATGCCGGGCAGCGCTTGAGCGCGCCGGAATGGGGATCGCCGACGAGCGCGAGGTCTTCATGGTCGCCGTCGATGACCGGCCCGCAGCCCTTGGCGAGCTGACCCGCAAGCTCGCCGAGGCGAACGTCAACGTCGATCTTGCCTACACAACGTTCACGGGCGGAAAGATCGTGATTGCCACAGACGACATGGAAAGCGCTCGCGCCGTGCTCCCGTAGGTTGTGCGCCCTTGCTGCATCAGGGATTGGCGCCGGCCGCATGCCGCCAGGAGGGCCGGACATGAGGCCACTGCCCGTTTGACCCGTTGGGTGCGTGGAGTCAGGGGCCAGGTGTCAGCCCGACCGCACAAGGGGACGTGCCCGGCGCTGGTCCACCGCTCCCTGCTCTGCCGGAGCACGACCGTGTGCTCGTCGAAACGGTGGACCTTGCCGCGGTGGGTCCTCGCCGCGGACCCGGGGAGCAGCGCGTGGATCCATCCGACCACGGGTCGCCGTGCGCCCCCTGCCGAACGCGGCATCGGTCTCCGCGTGCATGGAGTCGTCAGCCACCACAGCGAGCGCTCACGGACCTGAAAGAGCCCCGATCGGCCGGACGAAGCACAGTTTGCGATGCGGGCGCTCCATAGTGCACTCCAGTCGCCCGCCGCGGATCAGCCCGGTCTATCCGCTCATCGGCTATTTGTGAGGCTCGTTCCGGCCTCCTGCCCGGGTCTGGCGGACCCCAGGACGTAGACCAGCGTTCGCCGTGCCCGCCTGCTCATGGCGCGCAGAATGCCCAGATCTGGACGGCCAGTGTCGTAGTGGGCATCGAGCCGACGCCCGCGCAGAACGGCGGATATTTTGCTTGTACGGGATCGGCAGGCAGCGCAGAGCGTGATCGGCGGGCTGCGGGGCGGTCAGGACGCACGGGGGTTGAAAAGCCTGTCCATGGCTTCTGCGCCGGTCGTCAGAATTGGCCGTAGTTCGCGCCTGTAAACCACCTCGGTCGTCCTCGAGCTCGAGTGCCCCGCTATCCGCGCGATCTCCTCCAACGGCACTCCCGAATTGGACATCAGCGACACGAATGAATGCCGCAACTCCCGGGGCGTCCAGTGCTCGCCGATCCCGGCGGCCTTGCAGACTCCCCTGAACTCCCGCCGGACGTTCGCCGCGTCCAGGGCACTGCCTGTCCGTGTGCAGAAGACAAGATCGTGGTCGCTCCACTGCTCTCCGGCGGCGAGCCGTTCTGCGGCTTGCCGCTTCTTGTGGGCCCGGAGCGCATCGGCCGCCATCTGAGGGAGGCCGAGCGTCCTGCGCGACTTTTCCGTCTTGGTATCCCCGTGGGCCCGTACCGAACGCCACACAGCTGCGCTGGCCGGCACGGGCGGCCCGCCGTCCGGATCGCCGAAGTCAACGTGCTCCCAGCGCAGCGCCCGGGCCTCCTCGGTGCGGATGCCGGTCGCCAGGCACAGGGCGATGTAGGCGTGCATCCTGGTGCATTCGGCGGCTGCCAGCAGCGCGGATGCCTGTTCCAGGCTGAGGCTCTTGCTCGGCCGTCCGACCTGGCCTTTGGGGGTATCGACGAGCATGGCGACGTTGCGTCCCGCGAGGTCCCGGGCCTCGGCGTGCCGGATAGCTCGGGTCAGCGCGTTGTGCCCCATCGCTACGGCGGCGCTGGAATAGCGCCGGGCCATCGCGGTCAGCGCCTGGTGGACGTCCTCGGCCGTCAGCTCGCGCAGCCTCCGGGCGCCGATCGCTGCCACGATGGGCGCCAGGACGTGCTTGTTCTTCTCGATCGTCGTGGCCGACCGGCCGTCGAGTCCGTCCTTGAGCCAGTCTTCGGCCGTGCGCTGGACGGTGTAGTTCGGCCTTGCCCGGACGCCCGTTTCGAGGTCGCTGTGAAGCGCCTTGAGCCGGTCCTGGACCACGGCCTTGGTCTTGCCGGAGACCTTGCGCCGGATCCTCTTCCCGTCCGGGCCGAATCCGAGGCTGATCACGCCGCGCCACCGGCCCTGGCAGTGCCGGTGCCTGTTGCTGTCACGGCAAGGGGCGTCGTGCTCGAAGAAGATCCCGTCCTGGCCCCAGCCGCGTCGTGAACTCATGGCCTCATGATAGCAGAAATGGGGGCCAATCTTGGGGGCCATTTGCCCGCCTCATAGAGCCTTAGTCAGCGACGTCCAGCCACATAGCTGCAGCTAGTTAGTTGATACGTGCACGAAAAGCCAGGCCAGGATGCCGGTAATTTTCCCTGACACGGAAGAGGTCACTGGTTCAAATCCAGTACGGCCCACCACAGTGCCCTGGCATAGGCTGACCTTGTGGCGCACTTCAGTCGGGTGGCGGCGATCGTTATCGATGTACCGGGCAATGATCACGATCGCGAGCTGTCGTTCTGGGGAGCGGCCACAAGCCAGAGTCTGTCCGAGCTCGACTACCCCGAGTACCACGGCGGGTTGCTGCACGGGCAGGACATCGGGTTGCTCATACAGCGCCTCGGCGAGGGACCGGCTCGCGTCCACATGGACATCTACACCGACGACCTGGACGCCGAAGTGAAGCGACTTGAACACCTTGGCGCGCAGCGGGTCCAGCATGCCCGCACGTGGTGGGTGATGCGTGACCCGGCCGGGCTGCTGTTCTGCGTCATTCCTGAGCCAGGCGGCACCCTCAACGACAGCAACGCCTGCCGCTGGGAGTGACGCTCGGGGCGCGGTCGATCCGTCCTATGGACGTGTCCCCGAGATGTCCCCGAAGTGCCATCAATAGCCAACGACCGCCGCCAGCAGCCACCTGTGAACAGGAAGCTAGGGCGCCCCTTGAACCCGCGAGCAACGCACGAGAACACCCTCGTAATGCGTAGCTCTGCCGGGCCGCGTCCGATCCTCGGGCCTGGTGGCCCTGCGGTCCGGGCCAGGCATGCCGCCGGACAACCTGGGCAGTGCTGACAGCAACAGCAGCGACCAACGGCTAACGGCGGCGGTCGGCGACACCGCTATCCGGCCGCATCCCGCGCGCTTACTCGTTGAAGGAGGAGCCGATGAGCTTCGGCCAGGTGAGATGGGCATTGGTACAACTAAACGACTGGACCTGGCTGGTGGCGCAGTACCGCGGCTGGCTGATAACACTGGCCGTGGTGATCGGTGGCGCAGCGCCGCTCTTGAGCGCAGCCAGGAAACGCCTGCCGAGGCCAGCGCCGTCGCTGGTCGTTCGCGGTGGCGCCATGGCGCTGGCGCTGTCCTCGGCTGCGGTGGCGATTTGCTCGCTGTTGCATTTCAGCGATGTGCGCTGGCTGGCGCCGGACCAGCGTGGCAGCCTGTACCTGAGCGCGCCAAGCGGCTTCCTTGGTTTTGCCAAGCCGGTCGTGGTGGTGCTCAATTCAGTCGCTGGGCTGCCAGTGGAATGGCGGGCAGCCCAAGCCTCAGTCCACACCGCCATCGTCTGCGCGCTCTTGGCGCTGGCAGCCTTCGCCTTGGCGGTTCTGACCCGGCGCCGGGCCCGCCGCGCCGAAATCCGGCAGGTCGTGCAAGAAGAAATACGGACGGCGACGGGTGGTAAACCGGTTGTGCGGCACCAGGGCGGACCGGCTGCGAACTAAGGCCACCAGCGACGACCGGAGGGGTCGGTGACAGCAGAAGTGACATCAACGACACCGCACAACGACTGGACTAGGCTCACCGCCACTGCCACCCATGGCAAGGTCGTAGCTTCCCGCCAGGTAGCCGCCCTGAACTGACACGGAAGCGGTCACCTGTTCGATCCGCCTGCGGCCCTAGGGATTGGCCCTACAGCGGCCCTAGAACGCCGAGGACCGCAGGTGTAAATGCAGGAAACTTCCAGCTGGCTGAGGAGTACGTAGTGGGTGCATGCGCAGGTCACAACGGCAAGATGCTGACCGGAGCGGAAGGCCGATACTCTGACACGGAAGAGGTCACTGGTTCAAATCCAGTACGGCCCACCAGGTAAGATAGAGAAATCGAATACATCGAACAGGCCTTGGGGGCCATTCCGAATCCCTGGCCGTCGCTCGCTAGGTCGCTGCGCCTACGAGGAAGGCGGGGAAGGTTAACGGCCTGTCAGTGCTCCAGGTGGAAGGTCAGTATTCCCTCGGTTGGCGAGACATTCTGGACGTGTAGCTCACCCTTCGCACCCTCGTATTTGCCGGTGCCGCCGGTGATGGACCCGTCATACGGCGCCGTTGAGCCAAAGATAACCAGCGCCTGGGCGGTGATCTGCCCGCCGGGGAACGAGTAGGTAGCGATGCACTGCGCCTCCTGGCGCGCCACGGACACCTCCGTGCACACCGAACCATCGTGCCCAACCTGGTTTGCGCCCTGCAGCAGCTTTTGGGAGAGCACGATCTCGTTACCAAGGGAGAACCCCGGGCCGCCAAGATCAAGGAGCTTCAGCTCCGTGTCGACGGCGGTCACGCGGATGGTCTGATCCTGAGCGGCGGGACCAGTTGAACCTGCAGCGGGAAGAGCTATACCAACCGCCAGTGCCACCACTGCAATGACTGCGCCGAGCGCGCCTAGCCGCTTGCCCATAGAGCCTCCCTTGCTCCGCCGCCGATCCCGGCGATGGCTATTTCGTCTAGTTCTGCCCACTCCTACAGGACCGGGATTCGATCTGCAAGAGCTTGCCACGAACGCCGACCTTGAGGACGAGCACCTCGTGGTCGGCCAGCGCCGGGGTGATGTTAAACGGCGAGCGCCGCCTGGCCTCGTTGCAGGTCTTCGCCGCTCGCATGGACGTGGGTCTGTGGTGAACGCCGAGTCGTAATGGCCCGCAAGGGGAGGATGGGGGAAGATGGCATGGTGGCAGCGGCGCGGACCTCTAGCGCGTGGGACGGTATGCCTGGGCGGCGGGCATCCTTTACGTTATCGCGCTGGTGGCGAAACCGTGGTCGGGCTGCTCGGCGGCGGCGTGAGCCAGAACGCCTCGGCGGCGAAGATCGCGAACGCGCTTTACGACCACCGCGGGCAGCTGCTGGTGATCGCATACCTATCCGTCGTCTATGCCGCCATGTTTCTGATCTACCTGGCCAAGCTGCACGACCTGCTGCGCCGGGACACAGATCGGCCGCGGTTCCTTGGCTCCCTGGTGCTAACTGGCGGAGCGCTCTTTATTGCCTTGCATGCCGTCAGCGACATCGGTATCTTCGGCTTGCTCGGCGCGAAGCTCGCGTCGTTCGGGTTCCACCACGATCAGGGCGTGTCCTACGCGCTGTACCTGGTGACCTATGGCCTGGACAGCGTCGGGGACGTATTCGGCAGCCTCTTTGCCTTCGCGGCAGGCGTGCTCGTGATCGGCAGCGGCGTCCTGCCGCGCTGGCTCGGGTGGGCCTCGATCCTCGCCGGGATCCTGTTCTTCCTCCAGGGCTTCGGCCTCGGCGGCGTCATCGCATCGTTCGGGCTCGTTCTCGACCTCATCGCGTTCGTGCTGTTCCTGATCTTCGTCCCGGTGAGCAGCGTCATCTTGCTGACGCGCCAAAAGGCGCTCCCGGCACCGCGGGCGGAATCGAGTAGACAACTACATCTTCGAGGCCGTTGGTACAGGGGCCATGACCCCAGCCCGGCGAGAAGCGGTTCAGGATCGGGGCACCGACTCTCCTCGCCGCTCCAAGATCCCGACCCCGCGGTTGACGCCGCAGTGTCCCCACAGAGGACGGGGGAACGAGGGTCAGCACGAGGAGACCGGGGGGCCGCTTATCGATGCACGCCCAGGTGAGATCGATGATTCCGGCAACCCGGACCCGCAACTCGGCACCTTGACACGGTAAAGATCGACGGTATGGGCCGCGTCCTTCTCGCTGGCCTAGCGGATGGCAGCTACGAGAAGGACGGGAAGGAGCAGGAACCCGCAGGTCACGCGGTGGGTCTGCTAACGGATTCGCTAACGAGACCGCGCAGGACAGCGGAAATGCTGCGCGAGGCGTGAGACGACTCGGTTCGTCGTGTCCTGGTCAGCGAGACGCAGCGGGAATCCCAGGGACCAGCAAGGCGTGCGTCGTGGTGCTCATAACCCAGCGACCGCATCTGCTGGTGGACGGACACGGCTCGCAAGATCATCGTGCCATTCGCCAGGGTAGCGAGCGGTCAAACTCGGTCATGTACGGTCAACGAAAACGGCAGGTCAGGCTATATGACCGCCATTATCCCGGTTCCTTACAAGAGAGGGATCACTACCGATGGGTACAGCAGCGGAATACAGCAACGATCCCCTCACAGCCACCAGCCCGTGCGGCCACGAGCGCCACGCGATGGCTGGGACGATGACCAAACGCCCAGCGCCGCGCGTAGTTCGGGACGAAGAGGCTGTTCGCAACCACGGCGAAACAGCAGCATCAGTGGAGGACTGTCTGGACGGTTCAAATTAGCCGCAGGTAGAGGCCATGGATCTAGCGGCTGCCGACTCCCTGATGTACAGCCGTCGGCTTTATTGCGGGGACGCTGCCCCGGACCCCCGGCCCTCCCTCGGAGATGGGGGGATCAGAACGGGGGTCATCTCGCCCGGGCAGGAAGAGCCCTACTCCCGAACCCCCCCGGGACGGCAAGGGCTCGTTTCGCTCGACCCTTCGGGCAGACCCTTGCCGTCCCGGAGAACCGGGAGTAGCCCGGAGGGTGCCCGACCGAGGAGGTGACGCCCAGATGTGGCTAGGCCCTGTTTGGGCGGAACACGAGTGCGAGCACGCGCAGTGCGAGGATAGCTGAGATCACCAGCAGGCAGTAGCCGAGGAACTGGAAGAGGGATACCCGGCTGGTGATGGTTGGCCCGCCGCGCAGGCCGAGCATAAGTACCGCCATGATGCCGCTGGTCGCGGCGAGAAACGTGGTCAGCACCAGGTAGAGCAGGCCCGTGACTATCCGGCGGTCGCCTTCATCGGCGAGGAGGCGGACGTTGACGCTGAGCCGTCCTGCTTCGAGCGCTCCGCCGATCCGGTCGATGCGCCGGGGGAGGCGGCGCAGCAGGGGCAGCAGCGCGACCATCTCGTCGGCCGCGGTCGTGCGCAGCGTGTCCGGGCTGAACTGCCCGGCAAGCTGCTGGCCCGCGAACCGGCGGGCTTCGGCCACAATGTCGAAGCCCGGGGCGAGCTGGGTAAGCGTGCCCTCCATCGTGGCCAGCGCGCGGAATACCGCGGCTATCTCCGGTGGTACCGCCAGCCCGTAGTCGGAGACGATGCGGAACAAGTCGGTGAACATCGTCACGTCGGGGGTGATCCCGGCTGCGACGTGCCGGGCCAGGAACCGGCCCAGCATCCGTTCGAAGCGTAGCTCGTCCAGCTCCTCGGGTCGCTCGACCACCTCCAGGAGCGCGTCGGCCAGCCCGGCGGGGTCGCCCTTGTCCAGGGCCAGCAGCAGCCGCTGCAGCGCGGAACGCAGCCCTCGGTCGATGCGCCCGACGGACCCGAAGTCCAGCAGCCCGAGCCTGCCGTCGGCCAGCAGCAGGATGTTGCCCGGGTGCGGGTCGGCGTGGAAGGTCCCCTCCAGCATGATCTCGCGGAGCAGACAGTCGAGCAGGCTGCGGGCCAGCGCGGCGCGCACGTCAGCGGGCATGCCGACGTCGATCGCGGCCAGCGGCCGCCCGTCGAAGCGCTCCATCACCAGCACCAGCCCGGTGCACAGCGGCTGGTAGGGCACCGGAATGGCGATGTCGCGGTTGCCCGACGCGGCGGCCACCGAGGTCATGTTGCGCGCTTCTACCCGCAGGTCGAGTTCCTCGCGCAGGGCGGCGGCGAATCCGGCGGCAAGCCCGGCCGTGCCCACCGCCCGGCCCCAGCTCGTGCTGCGCTCCAGCCGGGCCGCCAGCCGACCGGCGATGTCCAGATCCCTGTCCACGATCTGGCTGACATCCGGCCGGCGCACCTTTACCACGACCCGAGCCCCCGACGGGAGCGTCGCCGCGTGGACCTGGGCGATGGACGCCGCGGCGATCGGCTCCCGGTCGAAGCTGGCGAACAGCTCGCCCACCTCCGCTCCCAGCTCGGACCGCAGCACCTGCTCGATCCTGGGCCAGGGGACTTCGGCCGCGTCGTCTTGCAGGCGGCTCAGCTCGCTGATGAACTCCGCCGGGAGGAGATCCCGGCGGGTGGACAGCACCTGCCCGAGCTTGACGAAGGTGACCCCGCCGTCCTCCATTGCCAGGCGCACCGAGCGGGCCAGCCTGGCCCGGCCCTCCGACGTCGACAGCTCGGACCGGCGTCCGCCCCGTACGTACGGCATCAGGCCGCGCCGCACCAAGATCCCGCTGATCTGCCAGTAGCGCCGCGCCCGGCCCATCCGTCCTCGCGCGGCCCGCAGCACGTAGACCGGCCCGGGCACCGACCCGCTCGGCACCAGCGCCTCGGCCACGACCAGGAACACCATGCCGACCACCAGCGCGATCGTCACGCCCAGGATCACGAACCACAGCTCGGGCAGGACGCTCGTTCGCTTTACGACCACGGAGCCGCTGATGGCCGTGATTATTGGCGAGGCGATCAGGAACGCCAGGACGCCTGCGATCAGCGTGCGCAGGAACGAGAACCGCAGTCCCAGCAGCCGCCGGGCACCGAACGCGAACACCAGCACGGTCAGCGCAGTGAACACGAAGATCAGTGGTAGCACCAGAACCGTCATCGTGATCGCAGGTCCCTTCCGGCCATCCGGAGCGCCTCCTCATCCTCTTTGCCCGATACCGCAGCCTAGAGTCACAGCCTGAGGAAACTGGACTTACCCGGCAGGCGTCAGCATCCGGCGGACCGGATTCTGGTGGCTGGACGGCCAGGCTGCCTGAGCCGGCTCCAGGGTGACCTCGCAACCGAGCTTCGCGAGCCCGGCGACGAACGACGCGGAGAACGACAATTCGGCGCATGAGCGGGATGGCCCGTCGATGCCGGCTGACGTCGTTCTTCCCTATTTCGTGATCATCCCGATCTGGATCGTGCTCGGCACCGTGTCCGGCGGAGCCTGGGGATGGGCGGGAGGCCATTCCATTCCAGCATGGCCTACGGGAGCGCTGGCGCGGGCGGGTTGTTGTTCCTCGGCCCGCTGCTGATGATCTTGTTCAGGCAGAAGTCCCGCGCCATTCCGCACTACATCGTGCTGTTCTTCCTGGACATCGGGGCGTTCTTCGCAGTCGTCGTGACCTGGTTCGCCATCCTGTTCACCGACCGCTATCCATCGGGCCTATTCAGCTTCATCGAAGGCGTGTTCCGCTGGCACAACCGGGTTGTCGCTTACGCGTTTACCCTGGTCACCGATCAGTACCCGCCCTTCAAGCTGGCGCCATGACCTAGCGCCGCAAAACCGCCAGGCCAGGCAGCGGCCGTCCGGCGCCCGGTCAGACGGACAGGCCGACGCAGTTGCAGGCCTAGCTGCAGCCATCAGGACGCACCAGCGCGACCCAGAAGGCGTTTTGAACCGTCCCGGCGAGTCAAGCCAGTATGCGGGTGGAAGTGTAGGTGGCCTCCCCCCAACCCGCCGTAGGAGGATACGGGGCTCACGGAACCTGTCAAGACCCTCTGTGACCGCAGGGCAACGACTTGCGGTGAAGGTGCCGGGTGAACGTACACGCGAAGAGGATCTGGACAGAACCCGTACGCCGCCTGGAGTTTGGCAGCGGTCGGGTTGGGGGGAGGAGTGGGCGAGTCCACAAGGGCGCTCATGCGCCCGGCGAGGCCAATCGATGTCGTCACGGGATATACGCGGGATGATCTTGGACGACGCAGAGGGTCGACATGCTGAAAGCCCCAGGTAGTGGCCGTGTCGAACGACGAACCGGATGCCACCCAGCGCGCAGATATCTTGTGGCCGTGAGAACCGGATTTACAATGCCGCTAAGCTACGGGCTGCGGACGTCGCCGGAAGATCGTCGTGCAATTAGCGTGCAATTAGCCAGAGCGACAGACGGTCAATCACGGCCACTTCCGGTCAACCAGCTTTCCTGATCAGCGGTCTCAGCAGGCACGATCTGTCCAATTCCCAAGCTGATAGTGCGGATTCTATCCCGTCATCTGCTGGCGGCTACAGGCACGTATCCGGGAGGTCAACGTCGGCTGTCCTGCCCCCGATGACCGACACGTCCAACCAGGTGATCGCATTGCCTCCCGCGTAATGCGCCAGGATCACATACCGGCCAGGGGAAAGGCGGCCGAGGCGGAACTGCTGATTCTGCGAGACACGCTCGCGGGCAGCCACCGCAGCGGGGAACACCCAGTCAGAAATCCCTCCGCCTACGGGCTTGAGGTACTCCTTGCCGCGCCGCGCCTCCACGGTCGCGGCGGCCGAGAACAGCCGCGCCCCCGTAGAGGTGAACTGCGGGAACGGCAGACCTGAGCACGGCTGGATGTATCCCGTGACCGCCCCGGTACGGGCCATCCCGGCGCTCGGCTGGCGGCCCGTGCCGAGCACCAGGGCGACGAGGACGACAAGCAAAAGCGTGACTACGGCAAGGCCGCCCCGCCGCAACCGGCGGCACCGCGCCTGTACACTCAGCGCATCGTCGAGGACAGACAGCTGTCCTTTGGTGGATTGTTGCAGCGCACCCACCTCCTCCGCCGACCTTATAGACGTGCCGTCGGGGCGCGCGGTTCCGGCCACGAATCAGGGTTGCGTGCCCGTTGCGTGCCCGATGAGGTGGTCGGCCGAGGGCTGTCACGGTCACTCCCGGACAACACCGCAGGCATCGCGACCTGGCTTGACGCACGTGAGCCGAGTCGCCGAGGTGACACGGAAGAGGTCACTGGTTCAAATCCAGTACGGCCCACCAGGTCACAGAGGTCTGGCCCTAGAATCACCAGGCTCCCGGCGCCGATCGCGAGCCGCCCGGCCGCCCGCCACACCAGCACCGGGTCCCCCGTCGGATCGGCCGCCGCCAGCTGCACCAGCCGCCGGGTCTGCGCTGGCAACGCCTCCAGCTGCCGCCCGAAGCTCTCCTCGATCCGCCCGTCCAGCGGCACCGCGCCGGGCAGCCCGAACCCGCCCGTCAGCTGCGCCGGCGTCAGCCCCCGCGGCAGCTCCAGCGACGCCAGCGGGTTCCCGTGCGTTTCGGCGATGATCCGGTCCCGAACCCGCGCGTCCAGCGGCCCGGTCAGCACCGACTCCAGCAGCTCCCGCGCATCGCGCTCGGCCAGGCCCTCCACCACGAGCTCTGGCAGCCCGGCCACGTCCATGCCCGGAACCCGCGCCGCGAACACCAGGCCCACCGGCTCCGCCGCCAGCCGCCGCGCCGCGAACCCCAGCGCCTGCGCCGAGGCGTGGTCCAGCCACTGCATGTCATCGACTACGCAGATCAGCGGACGTTCCCCCGCCGTCTCGGACAGCAAGCCGAGCACGGCCAGGCCCACCAAGAACCGGTCCGGCACCGGGCCGGCGCTGAGGCCGAACGCGGTCCGCAGCGCCTCACGCTGCGGCACCGGAAGAGACTCCGCATGATCCAGCATCGGCGCGCACAGCTGATGCAGCCCCGCGAAGGCCAGCTCCATCTCCGACTGCACTCCCGCTGCCCGCGCTACCCGGCACCCCGAGGCCCGCCCGGCCAGGTAGTCCAGCAGCACGGTCTTGCCTACGCCGGGCTCACCGCGCACCACCAGGGCCCGGCCCTCACCGGCCCGCACGCCAGCAACGAACCGGTCAAGTACGCCACGTTCGCCGAGCCGGCCCGTCAGCCCCGCTGCGGGCCCCCTGGTACCGGAATGTGCCGTCATCGGCCTGTCCCCCGCCTTTGAGGGTGTCCGGCGGCAGCATCGCGGATCACATCATGGGCGGCCCTGCCGCCAGTTCACCCATGCCCGCTTAACACAGCGGCCCCGCCGAGGCGTGAGTGCGTCCGGCGGGGCCTTGACCCCATCCCTCCGCCTAACCGAGAGGACAGGACCATGACTGAAACCGTAGACCAGGCGAAGGCCCAGCCGCCACGTGCCCTGGCCGGCATCGTCGAGGACGCCACTTCGCTCTCCCTCGTCTCGACTAGCCATTTCGAAGGATCGCGAGGTGGCCGCCTCGCCTGACGGCGCCCCCGGATAGCGACCGTCGGCGCGCCTGCTGCCGCCTCGCGCTGCCGACGACCGTGCGGCTCCTCCAGGTGCGAGTGGGGCCTGAACGCGGCTGGCTGCTCCGGCGTCGCTGAGGTGATGGATGATCTGGCGGAATGACTCGACGAAGCTTTCTTCGCTGTAGCAAAGATCAGCCGCGACGCAGAAGTCCCTGACCAGGCCCTGGACCCGTGGCAGATTGGGCCGGGGCATCGACTCGAAGAGGTGATGCTCGATCTGGTAGTTAAGGCCGCCCAGCATGAAGGTGGTGAACCGGCCGCCGCTGACATTCCGGGCCGTGACCACCTGGCGGCGGGCGAAGCCGGCCGCGGTTGCGGATTCGATGATCGGCATCCCCTTGTGGTTGGGCGCGAAACTGATGCCCAGGTACAGCGAGAAGGCCGCCTGCTGGACGGCGACGAAAGCCAGTGCCTTGAGCGGGGACAGCACCCACAGCACCACCGTCAGGTACAGCGCGGCATGCAGCATGATGAGACAGGCTTCTACCGCCGAGGCACGGTCTCTCCGCCGGACAAGCCGCCCGATCCCCAGTACGTGCATGCCGGCGCTTCGCAGCAGCATGAGCGGGAAGAACAGCGGCGCCTGCCAGCAGGCCAGCCACGACGCGAGAGGGCCGCGCCCGTTTCCCGGCACGTCCGAGGAGGCCAGGGCGGCTCCGTCGCCGATATCGGGGTCGCGGCCCAGCTCGTTGGGATGGGCATGGTGAGCGCTGTGCTTGGGAACCCACCAGCCGAAGCTCAGCCCGATGAGCGCGTTCGCCACCACGAGGCCGAGCAGGCGATTGCGCCGGCGTGTGCCGAATACCTGGTTGTGCCCCGCATCATGGCCGATGAAGCCCAGCTGGGTGAACATCATCCCCACCAATGCGGCGACGGCCAGGGTCGTCCACGAGTTGCCCACGATAACGAACAGGGCCCATCCAGCGAAGAACGCGAAGATCGTCAGGGTGATCTTCACCCAGTAGTAGCCCGGCCTGCGGTCGAGCAGACCCATCGCCCGCACCTGCAGCGCCAGCGCACGAAAGCTAGCCATCGAAGGATCGACGGCGGCAGGCAGCCCGTCTGCGGCTGAGGCGCGGCCGGACACCGGGGCAAGAAAGCCGGGTGCTGTCATCTTCGTCGCTCCTGGTCTCCTGGGCGTCTTCCGCGCACCGCGCGGGGCCTTCGTCACCAGGGTCTGGAGCAACGATGCCGCGGTCAGGGCCCACCCGGCACCGACCGCACCTGCTCATTACGACGCTACCACCACGAGACCGCCCGCAGGGCCGACGCCATGCGAGCTCCCCTCACCTCGACGGTATGGAAAGGCGGCGACGTCGGGCTGGCGCGGGCTCAGCGCCAACAGCTCCCTCGGGTGCGGGGCTGGATCACGAGTACGTCGGCGGCGACTTCCCGGTCGATCACCCACCGCGTCACCTTGCCCGCTGATCAACGCGGCATCTGGCCCGTGCGTGGCCTAAGGGCTCACGGCTCCGGAGGCGGTACGTCCTCAGTCTCCGACCTGGGAATTCAGGGCTCAGAGGCAAGCTCGTGGCCACCTGTGAACCACGAATCAGCGCCGCATCCGAGTTCGGTGAGGGATCACCGCGCCGGGGGCTTCCCTGGTCGCCGCCGCATTCGCAAAGCACCCAGAAGAAGGGCACCGAGGAACACGACAATGCCGATGAACAGCAAGAACAGCAGGCCCTTGACGACCACGCCCACGATACCGAGCACGATCGCCACGATCACGAGGAGGAGGAAGAAGGCCAGCATCTGATGCTCCGCTCAGTCGTAGTGGTCAGCGGCGGGCCAGCTGCCGTTCACCGCTGGTCCCTGCCTGGTATGTCAGGCCGTAGTGCTTGAAGATGGCCTCTTCGTCGGCCGCTGGCAGCTCGCCGTCGGTGCTGATCGAGGGAGAATCCTTCACTTGCTTCCTGTCGTGAGCGACCTTGAGGTATCCGGGACCCACGGTCGCCTGGGCTAGGGGAACGAAGACGAGCCGGTGCCGGGTAGGCATCCCGACCTTGACGGTGCCGAACGCTGGCAGGTCTGTGCTCGTGTCGACGTAGACGGCCTCCAGCTCCCCGATCTTGTGACCGTCGGGATCAACAACGTCGTGGCCCCGCCACTCCCGGATATCGCCCGCCTCGAACACGGCCGCCTTCCTCTCCGCGGCACCGCATGTGCTCACAGTCATTGCCCGCATGAGATGCCGTACAGAGCCAGCGTAGTCCCGCCAGGGTGGTGCCGTCGTTTGCCGGGCCGGAACCAACGGCAAACGCGCGCCCGGCGGCAGCTGGGCCAGGCCTGCTGGGCGCCGTCCCGTCGGCGCTGACAGTGCCTAGTGCGCTGGCCACATACGTTCACCGGGTGCTGACATGCCGCGGTGATACGCCCGCACTCGATCTGTAAGGCAGGTGGAGTGGCGGGAGGGTGCGATGGCTGAGCCGGTGCGGGCGCGGCGGCTGACTGATCAGGAGGGCCGGCGGCTGCTGCAGATCGTGCGGCGGGGGAAGCACGGGTCGGTCCGGGTGCGGCGGGCGATGATCATCATGGCGTCGGCGTCGGGCACGCTGGTCCCGGCGATCGCCCGGCTGGTGGCCGCCGAGGAGGACACGGGGCGGGACGTGATCGATACGTTCAACGCCAAGGGCCTGGCCGCGCTGGACCCTCGGCGGGCGGGAGGCCGTCCCCGCCTGATCAGTGACGGCGATATCGAGGTCATCGTCACGGCGGCCAGGACCCGGCCGGAGAAGCCAGTCCAGCCGTTCACCCGGTGGAGCTTGCGCAAGCTGGCCGGGTATTTAGCGGGCCTGGGCCGGCCGGTGCGGATCGGGCGGGAGCGGCTGCGGCAGCTCCTTCACGAGCGCGGCATCTCGTTCCAGCGGACCCGGACCTGGAAGGAATCCACCGATCCGGACCGGGACGCCAAGCTGGACCGGATCGAGTACGTGACCAGCGCCTGCCCGGACCGTTGCTTCGCCTCCGGCCAGTCCGGGCCGCTGTCGATCCGGCCCTGCCACGGCGTGTGCCGGGCGCCGCGCAAACGGCCGGCCCGGCTGCGCGCGACTTATCATCGCACCCACGGCATCCGCTGCTTCCATGGCTGCTACTGCGTGGGCGATGACCAGCTGCGGGGCATCACTGGCGAGCATAAGGGCGCCGATCACACCCTGGCCGCGCTGAGCCCGGTCCGGGCTGCCCGGCCGGGCGGGTACCGGCTGTTCGTCATCATGGGCAACCTGGCGGCGGACAAGACCCCGGCGATCCGGCGCTGGGCCAGGCGCCAGAACGCCGGGCTGTGCTTCACGCCCGCGAACGCATCGCGGGCCAATCCGGTCGAGGCGCAGTCCGGTCCGGTACGCACCTTTGTCATGGGCGGCTCGGACCACCGGAATCACCCCGCGCTGGCCCGCAAGCCGCAGGCCTGCCTGCGCTGGCGTCATGCCCGCGCCCGCCACCCCGGCGTGCTGGCCGCCCAGCGCCGCGAACGCGCCCGCCTCCGCAGCGAACGCCAGCAACGCCGGGGCCACCCGAAACCTGAAGCCGCATAACCGAGCCGGTGCACGTTCGTGGCCAGCGCACTAGCGATGGCCGCGCAGGTCGTCCAGGAAGCTGCGGGCGGCGGAGACGGCGTCGGTGCCGCGGCGGAAGGCCTCCGCGGCGGTGCGGGCCGCGGTCCCGGTCAGGCCGGGTATCCCCGCGGTGGCGTCGACCATCGGGTCGCCGGTTTCCTCGACGACGCGGGTGCCGGGCGGGATGTGCGGGCGGAATCCGGCCGGGTCAGCGGTATCGCCGGGCTCCGCGGTGACGCCGTCCAGTTCCCACCATTCCGCGGGGGCGTCGCCGTCGTACGCGATCAGCCGGAGCAGGCTGCCGGTCTCCGCGTCCACGATCGCGTCGGCCGGGTAGAACATCGTCGGTCCCGCGTGCGCCGCACCGTCGCCGCGGGTCACCCGCAGGTGGTAGCCGCGGCGGCCGTGGTAGGTGATCTCCGCGCCGCCGGACAGCCGCTCGCCGAGCAGCCAGGACGAGCCGACCAGGCTCGCGATGTCGCCCGTCATCGGCCGCGCCGGCCCCACCCGGGCCCTGTTTTCGTGGATCCCCCAGTACTGCTCTCCGTCGCAAGCCATCACGAGCGGTCCGGGCCGGCCCTGCCAGGACGAGTAATCGAGGTAGTACAGCTCGGGGCCCCCGATACGCAGCCGGCCGGTCGACAGGGTCACCGATTCCTTCTGGGACAACCCGTCGAGGAGATAGCCGAAGCCGCCCTGGCCCGCCGCGGGGAACGTGCCGCGCACCTGGCCCCAAACCGCCGCCGAGTCGTTCCACCGCCGCACCGCGGCGCCGCGGATCTGGGGGTCGTCACCGTCATACAGGCCGCTGCGGTAGAGCAGGCCGAGCAGGTCGTCGGAGGGCGGTGGCCCGTCTCCGGGATCGAGCGGGCCCGGTTCGGGAGACGGCATCGCGGCCAGGAAGCTGGCGCCGGCGGGCGGGCGGTGGCCGGGCAGGTGCGGTGCCAGCCGGAGCCAGGCCCCGAGGCCGCCCGCCGCCAGGCCGGCCGCGTTCACCGCCACCTGCCAACCGAGCCCGCTCCGCCCGGGGGCATCCTCCGGATCCGGGACGGGGCGGCTGCCCGCGGGCGGCGCGAACCGGGCCGTGTCATCCGCTTCCGGCGGGCTCATCGTCACGGTCGTCAGCTCGAAGAGGGTGAGCACCTGGCCCTCGAAAGTCTCCTCGCGGCGGAGCAGGATGCCGGTCTCGGCGTCCACGATCAGCTCGACGCGGTCGCACGCGCGGGGGCTCAGGGTCGTCAAGGACCCGACGGCACCGTGCCGAGGCACGGCCGTCACGGCGATCGCCTCGCGGCCGCAGGCGGTGACCGGGCCGCCCACGTCCAGGGTGAACCGGGCGAGCAGGCCGGCCGGGCAGAACAAGGCCGGAACCGGCAGCCCCCGGCCGCTCTCGACGTCGCGCGGCGGGAGCGGTGCCGCGTCCGGCGGCCGGAGCGTCCAGGGCTGCTCGCCGTCAGATCCGTCAGCTCGGCCGCCATGGTCGCCCTCGTACTCCAGGCGGTACCGCCGGCCGGGCGCGATCAGCAGGGCCGCGTGCCACCGGTGATAGCCGCCCCGCTCGTCGTCCAGCTCCTGCTCCCTGGACGGCGAGCCGAGCAGGTCGGGGCGGATCCCCAACCGCCGCATCGACTCCGCCGCGACCGTCTTATCCCGGCGGCGGGCCAGGTCACCGTCCTGTTCGAAGCGCACCTCGGCGGACAGGGACAGGCGGGTCCAGTCGGCCCGGTAGAGCAACCCGAGTACTTCTGGCAGGCCAGCCATGATGCACCATCCGAGGCGAGCCGGTGGCGGGAGGCGGGAACGCCAGCCCGTTTGGTCAAATTATGCCCTGTGCCGGCCCGGGACCTGCACGGCTTGTGGTGACGCACAGGGGGCGGGATTGGCGCTTGCCGGGCCGTTGCGTGACGCCTAGTGCGCTGGCCACGAACGTGCACCGGCTCGGTTATGCGGCTTCAGGTTTCGGGTGGCCCCGGCGTTGCTGGCGTTCGCTGCGGAGGCGGGCGCGTTCGCGGCGCTGGGCGGCCAGCACGCCGGGGTGGCGGGCGCGGGCATGACGCCAGCGCAGGCAGGCCTGCGGCTTGCGGGCCAGCGCGGGGTGATTCCGGTGGTCCGAGCCGCCCATGACAAAGGTGCGTACCGGACCGGACTGCGCCTCGATCGGATTGGCCCGCGATGCGTTCGCGGGCGTGAAGCACAGCCCGGCGTTCTGGCGCCTGGCCCAGCGCCGGATCGCCGGGGTCTTGTCCGCCGCCAGGTTGCCCATGATGACGAACAGCCGGTACCCGCCCGGCCGGGCAGCCCGGACCGGGCTCAGCGCGGCCAGGGTGTGATCGGCGCCCTTATGCTCGCCAGTGATGCCCCGCAGCTGGTCATCGCCCACGCAGTAGCAGCCATGGAAGCAGCGGATGCCGTGGGTGCGATGATAAGTCGCGCGCAGCCGGGCCGGCCGTTTGCGCGGCGCCCGGCACACGCCGTGGCAGGGCCGGATCGACAGCGGCCCGGACTGGCCGGAGGCGAAGCAACGGTCCGGGCAGGCGCTGGTCACGTACTCGATCCGGTCCAGCTTGGCGTCCCGGTCCGGATCGGTGGATTCCTTCCAGGTCCGGGTCCGCTGGAACGAGATGCCGCGCTCGTGAAGGAGCTGCCGCAGCCGCTCCCGCCCGATCCGCACCGGCCGGCCCAGGCCCGCTAAATACCCGGCCAGCTTGCGCAAGCTCCACCGGGTGAACGGCTGGACTGGCTTCTCCGGCCGGGTCCTGGCCGCCGTGACGATGACCTCGATATCGCCGTCACTGATCAGGCGGGGACGGCCTCCCGCCCGCCGAGGGTCCAGCGCGGCCAGGCCCTTGGCGTTGAACGTATCGATCACGTCCCGCCCCGTGTCCTCCTCGGCGGCCACCAGCCGGGCGATCGCCGGGACCAGCGTGCCCGACGCCGACGCCATGATGATCATCGCCCGCCGCACCCGGACCGACCCGTGCTTCCCCCGCCGCACGATCTGCAGCAGCCGCCGGCCCTCCTGATCAGTCAGCCGCCGCGCCCGCACCGGCTCAGCCATCGCACCCTCCCGCCACTCCACCTGCCTTACAGATCGAGTGCGGGCGTATCACCGCGGCATGTCAGCACCCGGTGAACGTATGTGGCCAGCGCACTAGCCGTGCCCGCGCCGTGCGATCGCCCCAGCCGGACCTGACTAGTGAGACGGCGTGCGCTACATCCGGCGGGCCGGGCCTGGACATGGGTATAGACATGGGAGCCGCCTGCGCACGCGGGAGAAGGCGGCCAGGCCCCGGCAACGCTAGTAGCCGGTGCCCTGGGTGCCGCGGCATCGTTGTCAGATACCGGTTGCGCCCAGCTGAGAGGATGGGAGCGCTCATGGAACAGCTCAGCCTTGCCGTGTTCGGGACCTCCCGCAAGGAGAACGAGCACCGGCTGCCGATCCACCCGCTGCACCTGGACCGGATCGAGGCGGGCCTGCGAGCGCGGATCTTCCTCGAGCGCGGTTACGGCGAGCGGTTCGGCATGGCTGACGCGCAGCTCGCCCCGATGGTGGCCGGCGTGCGTTCGCGGCAGCAGCTCATCGCGGGATGCGACGTGATCGTGCTGCCCAAGCCCACCGAACACGACGTCGCCGGACTGCGGGAGGGCCAGGTGCTGTGGGGCTGGCCGCACTGCGTCCAGGACTACGCCGTCACCCAGCTGGGCATCGACCGCCGGCTGACCCTGATCGCATGGGAGGCCATGAACTACTGGACGGCCGACGGCAGCTTTGGCGTGCACGTTTTCCATATGAACAACGAACTCGCGGGCTACTGCTCGGTGCTGCATTCCCTGCAGCTGCTGGGCATGACCGGGGCGTACGGGCGGCGGGTGCGGGCCGCTGTGATCAGCTTCGGCGCGACCGCCCGCGGGGCGGTCACCGCGCTGAGCGCGCTGGGGATCTTCGACGTGACCGTGCTGACCCACCGCAACGTGCCTGCCGTGGCCTCGCCCATCCCGTCGGTCCGCATGGTCCATTTTGAGCCCGCGCCTGAAGACCCGGCACGGATCTTGGTGCTGACGCCAAGCGGTCCGGTACCGATCGCGGAGTTCCTCGCCCGGCATGACATCGTCGTCAACTGCGTCCTGCAGGACACCGACGCGCCGCTGATGTTCATCACCCGTGACGAGCTGCGGTTGTTCGCGCCTGGCAGCCTGTTCGTCGATGTGTCCTGCGACGAGGGCATGGGTTTTGAGTGGGCCCGGCCCACCTCGTTCGCGGAGCCGATGTTCGCCGTAGGCGAGACAATGCACTATTACGGAGTCGACCACAGCCCGTCCTACCTGTGGAACTCCGCCACCTGGGAGATCAGCGAGGCGCTGATCCCGCACCTGCGTACCGTGATGGACGGGCCCGGCGCCTGGGACCGCGACCAGACCATCCGCCGGGCGATCCAGATCCGCGACGGCGTGATCCGCAATCCGAAGATTGTTTCGTTCCAGCGGCGCTCCGCCGAGTTCCCGCACACCCGGATGTAAGCCCGGCGGAAGTCCAGGCGTGGCCACCTGCGGGCCGCCGACGGCCGTCCCGGGCCGTCCCGCCGGGATGCCCGGCCACGCAGTCCGGCACCCCGCTCCCGGCGTGTGCTGGCAGGTCCGGGCCGCAAGCAATGGCTGGCCAGGCGGGCGGCGGGACCAGACGGCTATCGGCGCCACACTGCCGGTACCTATGCAGCGGATACAGGCCATGGTCAAGGGCGTCCATGCCGTGGAACTTGCGCTCGGCGGCCAGCGGCCTGTCACGAGCGAGCCGGGACGTGCCTGCTGCCGTCACCGCGGTGCTGGGCGGTGACGGCAGCAGGGTCGTTCTGCCAGGGTGGCGGTCGGTGGCCGGTGCGGCCGCGGCTTTGCGGTCAGCTGCCGTCCTGGGCCGTTACGCCTGGCGTGAGGGTGGTGTGAGCCTGGCCGGCGCGTACCTGGATGCGCTTGGCCTGGACGTCCGGTGCCTTGGGTACCAGGATCTGCAGCACGCCGTCCTGGGCCGAGGCCTGGATCTTGTCCGCCTCGACGTGGCTGGGCAGGGTGATCGAGCGGCGGAAGGCGCCGTAGCAGCGCTCGGTCCGGTGCATCTTCTCCTCGGCGGAGTCGTGCTCGAAGTGCCGCTCCCCCTGGATCGTCAGCAGGCCGTCCTCGAAGGTGATCTCCAGGTCGTCGGGCCTGACGCCGGGCAGCTCGACGGCCACCAGGTAGGCGTCCTTGCGTTCGGAGATGTCGACCGCGGGCGCCCAGGCCGCGGGGGTGGTGCCGGTGGTGAACTGCTGGCCGGGCCGCCAGCCGCGTCCGCCGGTCGCCCGCAGCATCTCATCCTGCGCGGCCCGCAGGTCCTCGAACAGGTCCCAGGCTGTGGTGATTGTCATCTGGTTCTCCCTTGCCTCTGGCCGGGCCGAAGGCCCGGCGACCCGGAAGAACACCGCTCAGGTGAACACTATTCAGTTCCGAGTTACACTGTTCACAATACAGTGAACGAGGTTCACAGTCAAACGCGCTCAAAGGAGGACGCACATGCCCACGCAGCGACAGGCGGCAGCCGGCGACGCCGGGACCCGCCCTCTGTGGTTCAACCCCCCGGGCGGCGAGCACAACCGCCGCCGCGTGCTCACCCGCGACCGCGTCGTCGCCGAGGCCCTCGCGATCATCAGCGCCGACGGCGCGGCGGCCCTGAGCATGCGCGCCCTGGCCGCCCGCCTCGGCGTGGTCCCCGCCGCGCTGTACCGCCACGTCGCCAGCAAGGAGCAGCTGTACGATCTCGTCCTGGACGGCGTCCTGGCCGAGGTCGACTGCCAGGCCGACCCCGACCTCCCCTGGACCGGGCAGGTCACCGCGCTCGCCCGCCGACTGCGAGCCGTCCTGGAGGATCACCCCGGCATCGCCGCCCTGCTCAAGACCCGCGACCCGATCAGCCCCGCATCCCTCGCCCTGGCCGAGGCGTTCCTCGCCCCGCTGCGCGCCGCCGGCCTGCCCGGACCCCAGGCCGCCTGGGCCTTCCGGCTGATCTACGACTACACCCTCGGCTTCGCGCTCAGCGACCCCACCTCACCCGGCGAGCAGCGCGTCCAGGACACCGCCACCAAAGCCGAGCTGCACGCCTTCCTGCGCTCCCTGCCCGCCAGCCGGTTCCCCGCGCTGGCCGCCCTCGGCGCCTACGCCTGGACCGACGACCGCGACCAGCGGTTCACCGCCAGCCTCGACACCCTCATCGCCGGCCTGCAGGCAACCCGCCGCCCACGCACCCGCGACGACCCCCAGCCAGCTCGCCCAGATGGCCGGGCACGAACACCCCCGCCGCTGCCGTGATCGTCCCGGCGATCGTCATGACGGCGCACAGATAGCAGAGCGAACGCGCAGCGGAAGCCCTGGTGACGGGGTGATCCGGGCCGGTTACCCGTATTACCGGACCTCCGTTGCCGTGCCGGTCCAGTCGCGCCGGACAGGGCCACCGCACTTCACAGCAGCTGGACGATCACCTCCTGCTCTCTGGGCGCACCCGTTGCAGTATTAACTGCCCGGCATTGCGGCTAGATCGCAGCGGATGTGGCCGCCCGCTGCGATCTGGTGCCGTCCTGTCCGCCTTCCCATTCCCAGGTGCTCAGCTGGGTGCTGTCCGGTGTGGCGCCAGCCGGGGTGGCGGCTGGCGGGCGGCCCGGGATGGCGGCTGTGGCGATGGCGGCCAGCAGGGCCGGGGCGGGGGTGCGGTTGCCGGCCTGGGCGGCCTGTTCCATGGCGGCCCGGGCGGCCGGTTCGCCGGTGTGCGGCGGGACGGTGAGCAGGTCGGTCCGCCCGGCCCGGGCGGTCGCGGTGAGCAGCCCGGCGGGCATGGTCTGGAACCAGCCGAGCCGCACGACGCGGCTGCCCGCCGGGCCATCCACGCGCAGCCGGCGGGGCCGGCTGGCGTCCCAGCCGGCGCGGCCGAGCATGATCCGGGTGACCGGGCCGTGACGCTCCTCGATGGCCCCGATCAGCCCGGGCAGTTCGGCGGCCGGGTCGGCCGACCGGGGCCACCAGCCGCCGTCGAGCAGCGTGCGGGCCGACAGGTCGGGCTGCAGCCGCAGCCGCGGCCGGGAGGGCGGTGCCGGGCTGGTCGCGGTGTGGCGTCCGGCGGTAGTCAGCATGGTCATTGCTCCTTCTTGCCGGGCGCCGTTGCCTGCCGGCCGGGCGTGGCCGGGGCGGGCGGCTGGCCGCGGCGGGTGCGGCGGATGGCCCGCCGCAGCTGGGTGATCCGGGCGGTTCCGGCGGCGCCCATCAGCAGCGCCCCGGCGACGGCGGCCAGCAGCAGGACGACCCGAGCGACGGCCGTATCTGGGCGCCCAGGAAGCTGAGCTTCACGGCCTGCGCGTTCTGCACGATGAAGATCACCAGCACGATCAGGGCGAGCACCCCGGCGATCAGGGCGGTACGGATGCCGCTGATCCGGGTACGCAATACAGGGCGGTGGCGTCTGGCCGCGGCGGGCGGGGGACGGCGCGGAGCCGTTGACGGACGGGGGCGACAGCGGGCGTGCCGCGCCCGGCCGCGGTGAGGTCTGCGCAGGCATGGCGTTGGTTCCTTTCCAGGGACAGGGACGGGCTGAAGCGGCGGGCACCCGCGTGCGCGGATGGTGCCCGGGCAGGCCTGGCGCGCGGTGCCGCGCAGCCCCGGGTTTGCGGCGGTCAGAGGCGGCGCCGCAACCGCCTGCCGATGTACAGGCCGCAGCATACGAGGGTGGCGATGATGACCAAGGCGATGAACATGGCAGGCTCCTTCGGTGAACCGGGGCCCACGAGCCGTCGTCGGCGGGTGTTTCCCGGGTTCTGCTCCTCAGCCTACGCTGGAAACAGAAAGCTAGCAATATATTTCTAGTATTGGTGATCTAGGGTGCGTGGAGGACTGGACGCTGCGGACCAGCCACGCCCGGGTCCTGCTGGCCATCGCCGGCGACCCGGGGATACGGCTGCGCGACATCGCGGCCACCCTGGGCATTACCGAGCGCAGCGCCTGCGCCATCGTCACCGACCTGGCCGGCGCCGACTACGTGGCCAGGCTCAAGGACGGCCGCAATCGCTACCAGATCCGGGCCCGCCTCCCGCTGCCCGGGCCGGCCAGCCAGCAACCCACCATCGGCGAGCTGCTGGACCATTTCACCAGCCAGCGCGAGACCACAGAACACAGCGACCGGCGGCCCCCGCCCGCGAGGCCGGCGCCCGGGCGTTGCCGAAGACCGGGGGTTTTGAAGGAGCCTGGATCACGATCCGGGCCGGCTGGGCACTGGCCTGGTGGCGGCGACCGGGCAGGCGCCCGGCGCTGCGCCTCGACCGGCCGGTACTGCCCGTCTTCATTCCGGTGTCCGGCCGGTCAAGCGGGTCCAGTTCGTCGTCCTCATCGTCGTCCGGCTCGGCGGCGGCGTTGAGGCACCGAGCTCGGCGATGGTGGTCATCGGCTGGGCGGGGGAACGCCACGGTGGTGTACTTGTCCACGCCGGTCTCGATCAGGCTCTGCAGGCTGGCAGACGGATGTCTTGCACCTTCCAGCATCCGCCAGGAGCGGAGACCTGCTCCTCGCATCAAGGGCTCCCCCTGGCCGGACCGCGGGATCTTCTGCCAGGTGTCCCGGCATTGGATCGTGCCGTGGCCACGAGAGCGCGCGCCTTGGGCGCCGTCAACAGGGCATCGCCGGGACAGGACATGGGCGGGGTGCTGGGCGTAGAGTTCATGGTGGAAGCTGGCGAACTAGCCGCTGGGTCAGGACCCCGCCTTGCTGCTGTAGCAGGAAGGCGCCCTCATGTTCAGCGTAGATCTGAGTACCCGCGAATGCGACGGCCATGTCGTGGTCGCGTTGCGCGGGGAGCTTGACCTGGTAGACGCCGAGGGTGTCGCGGCTGCGCTGGTGGCTGTCGCGGCCCGCGAGCCGGAGATCATCGTGGACCTGGCGGCCCTCGAGTTCATCGACGCCAGCGGAGTGGCAGCGCTAGCGCGAGGCCGCGCGCACGCCCGGCACGCCGGGGGCGACCTGCTGCTAGCCGCGCCGCGGCAGCAGGTGCTGCGGGTTCTAGCCGTTACCCGGCTGGTCGATGACTTCTGCCTTCACGCCAGCGTGGAAGAGGCAGCCGACAGCGCCGGACGCTCCCCGCTGGGGGTCGTGCCAATGCGGCGGCGCCCCGGCACGATGCGCTGGCCACGTCCCGCCGTGCGGTCAGGAACGCAAGCCTTCCGGAGCGGAGCACGGTAACCCGCGGCAGCAGGCGGGACAGGCGGGAGCGTCACCACCCCGCACAGCCGTACTGCGGAGCCGGTGACCGTCCTGGATGGCCTGGCTTTCCGGCCGGCCGCCGGCAACGCGGAGGGGCGGGCTCCTGCCGCAGGGTCCCCGTCGCTGGCTGCGCGGATGACAGGTAGCCGGCCGGGCAGGATCTGGGGCCTGGTCGCACGGCAGGCCGCCAGCCGCGGCGGCCGCGTGTCAGCCGCGGATGTGTGCGCGGCGGCCGTCGCCGCAGTTGAGGTCACCGGCGCCTGGCTCAGCGCCGCGCGCGGCGCCGAGGCGGGTCACCTCATGCGGATAACTGACGAGGTCAGCGGGCAGCTCGCCGAGCTCCAGCTGACCCTGGGAGAGGGCCCGTGCCAGGATGCCTGTGCCAGCGGCGGGCCGGTGCTTGCCTCGGATCTGGCCACCGGGGACGCCGCGCGCCGCTGGCCGGTTTTCGCCCCGGCGGCACGCCAGGCCGGGGCGGCAGCGATCTTCGCGTTCCCGCTGCGGATCGGGGCAATCCGGGCCGGGGTCATGGGCCTGTACCGGGAGCGGCCCGGCCCGCTGAGCGGTTCCCAGCTGGGTGATGCGCTGATCCTCGCCGATACCGCGACACTGCTGCTGCTCGATGCCCAGGGCCAGGCCGCGGGCGAAGCCGCGGCAGGGACCGGGCCGGGCGGCCAGCCAGCGGACCTGGCCCTGCACCGGGCCGAGATCGACCAGGCCACCGGGATGCTCACCGAGCAGCTCGGCCTCGGCATCGCGGAGGCATTTATCCGGCTGCGCGCCCACGCGTATGCTCATGACCGGGCACTGTCCGACCTGGCCCGTGACATCGTCGAGCGGCGGCTGCGGCTGCATCCTGACCCAGACCCGCGCAGGGACGGCCAGCGGTGACAGGGCGCACGCTGACCCGCACTGACCGATCTTGCTGCCTGTTCCTGAGGGGGTGAGCGGGATGGACGACCAACTGCTCTCTGAGACGTTCGTTGAGCTGACCGACACCCTGGTGGCCGGCTTCGACGTGATCGACTTCCTGCACGTGCTGACCGACCGCAGCGTGCAGTTGCTGGACGTCTCGGCCGCCGGGCTGCTGCTGGCTGACCCGCGCGGTGAGCTGCGCGTGGTGGCCGCCTCCAGCGAAGCCGCCCGGCTGCTTGAGCTATTCCAGATACAAAACGACCAGGGTCCCTGCCTGGACTGCTTCCGGACCGGCCGGCCCGTCGAGGCCGCGGACCTGGCCGCCGCGGCGCGGCGGTGGCCGCGGTTCGCGCCAGCCGCCCGCCACGCCGGGTTCGCCGCCGTGCAGGCCCTGCCGATGCGGCTGCGCGAGCAGGTCATCGGCGCGCTGAACCTGTTCCGCGCCGCCCCGGGCGCCGTGACCCCCGCGGACATCCGCGTCGGCCAGGCCCTGGCCGACGTGGCCACCATCAGCCTGCTGCACGAGCGCAGCATGCGCCACAGCGACACCCTGAATGAGCAGCTGCAGACCGCGCTGAACAGCCGGGTCATCATCGAGCAGGCCAAGGGCAAGCTCGCCGAGCGCCTTCAGGTGGACATGGACCAGGCATTTACCCTGCTGCGCGACCACGCCAGGGTCAGCAACCGCCGCCTGTCCGACCTGGCCCAGGCGTTCATCGACGGCACAGAAACCCTTACCGGCCCAGCCGCGAGCAGGCCCCGGCAACCTCAGCCCGGCATCCAGCAGGGCCGCCACCAGCCCCATCCGGGCCCGCGGCCCAGGCCGTAGACCCCGCCCGCGTCGCGCCAGGCCACCATCACGTGGTCACCGTGAACCCCGGCGACCGCTACCGCCCCTCCCAAAGCAGCACTCGGACCCCCGCCGCCGTCCGGTTTGCCGAGGTCGCTGCTCCGGATTACTGCACGGAGCCGACACGACCGACGAGAGCCTCTATGGGAGCCAGCCACCTGCGGTTTTGCGCCTTAACCGCTGGTCAGAGCTACCGTGACCGTCACTCGGACGCCGGTCAATGTCACGGAGGGGAGCACCCGTATGCCTCCCATCGCGCCGAACGCCGACTACTTGCTGTCTCTCGGGCTCAGGCCTTAGCGTCGCGCCGAGCACACATCAGCCAGATCTGCCGCGTCAGTGCCAGGGCGCACAGGACCACCTGCTGGCCGGCTTGATCGTCGTCGTGCCAGCGGCATTCGGGCTCCCGTCGTGGTCAGGTAGAACCGAGTCGGCCGGGACGCTCGCCCCGGGCGCGGGGTCCGCCGGATAAGCTGCCGGGCGGCTAGGCGCAGGCCGCCAGGCGGAATGAAGAAATGACGCTGGTATGTGGGTTTTCTCCCCTCCCGGCTGCGGACCTGGATGCTGCTGGCGATCGCGCTGCCGACCCCGGCTGCTTGTTCATCGTCTGGCGTGGCCGCTGACCGCTGAGATCCGTCAGCCCGCACGGCAAGACTGCTAAACCAGGCCGACTCGGCAGTGACTGCGGTATCCGGGCGGGTCTCGCGCGGGGCCAGGCGCTGACACGGCGACGGACCGCCAGCTGGCCGGATCGTCCCTCTCGGCGCCCGTCCCGGGGCCGCCTCCGGACTCGGCGGGCCTGCCCGGGCTCGAAGGCGACCTGCCGCGACTGCCCGTCGGCGCACTCCAGTCAGCTGATCAAGCCCTGGCCTGCCCTGGCGGTCGCTAGATCAATGGCAGGCATAGCCGGGTCTGCAGCCGTGCCCGCAAGGGCGCCGTCGATGAGGTGGCCACGGGCTGGGACGGTTGCCGGCGGGAAGATCGCGTCGGGCAGCCCGGGCTGGCCGGTGATCGCTGCCCGGACGGTGGGGTAGATAGCGAGGTGCTGGTTCAGGCCGGTGGCTGCCAGGACCCGGGCTACCTGGGGTGATGGCGCGGCCAGGCGCAGGGATCCGCCGAGCAGCCGGGCGCGGCGCCGGCTGCCCACCAGGACCGCCAGGCCGCTGGCGTCCGCGTGCTCGACCGCGGACAGGTCGATGATCAGGTGGCTGGCGGCGCGGAGCAGGCCGAGGAGCTGCTCGCGCAGGGCGGGAGCTGACGCGATGCCGAGTTCCCCGCTGAGCGCGGCCAGGACGTAGCCGCCGCGGTCTGTCCGGGAGGTAAGACTGAGGCTGGCTTCATGAGCCGCGGAGTGCGTCACGGCGCTTCCGGTCACGGGTACGGGGACCGGCCGGGTGGCGCGTGGCATTCCATGATGGCCGCGGGCCGCCCGCGCCATGATGGCCGCGGGCCGCCCGCGCGGGCCGGGACTAGGCATGGCGGGGCGCTCGGCGCATCATCTTGCGCAGCGGCGACATCGCCGTGCGGACCACGCCGGCCGCGGGCCGCTGTGCGCGCGTGCGCGCCGTGGTGACCTCCGAGGGCATCGGCGGGACCGGTGGCCTGGGCGGGACCGGTGGCCTGGGCAGGACGGTGCCGTTAGTCGTGACCTCCGAGGGCATCGGCGGGACCGGTGGCCTGGGCGGGACCGGTGGCCTGGGCAGGACGGTGCCGTTAGTCGTGACCTCCGAGGGCATCGGCGGGACCGGTGGCCTGGGCGGGACCGGTGGCCTGGGCAGGACGGTGCCGTTAGTCGTGACCTCCGAGGGCATCGGCGGGACCGGTGGCCTGGGCGGGGCGGTGCCGTTGGGGGATGGGCGCGGCCGGGTGGTGGCAGCGCCCGGGTCCGGGCGGGGTGCGGCTGGTTCGGGCATGGTGTCTTCCCTTGCAGGCGGAGAATGGGGTGGATACGCGGCCGCTAGCCGACGCCCAGCAGGGCCGATCCTGGCCCGGCAGCTTCCATCAGGCACCGGTACAGCCGGCCGGGACGCGGCATTTCGAGCGTCATGGGCACCAGCGACCGTGATGACCGCATCGGTGCGCATCTGCTCCTCCGGTAGCCCGGGAAGCTGGCGCTGGCGGCGGCCGACGTCCGGTGCCTGATTTAAAAGCTATACCCGCACCGGAAAACTAGCAAGTATTTTCCGGAATCTGGTAACCTGTCAAGGTGGCCAGCTGGACCTTCCTGACTTATCACGCCCGGGTCCTGCTGCTCGTCGCCCATGACCCGGGGGTACGCCTGCGTGACATCGCGGCCAGCCTGGGCATCACCGAACGCAGCGCCTTCGGCATCATCACTGACCTGGTCGAGGCCGGCTACGTGGTCAAGGAGAAGAACGGCCGCCGCAACCGCTACCACATCCAGGCGCACCTCCCGCTGCCCGGACCGGACGGGCGCGAACGCACCGTCGGCGAGATCCTGGCCCTGCTGACCGGCACCGACACGCCCGCGACCTAAAAGGTGTCAGTGCGCCGGCCTTCCGGGCCGACCGCCGTCCGTGCGCGGCCAGGAACTTCGGCCCGCCGGTGCGTTCCCCGATGGCCAGGTCGATCGCCCGGGCGGTGCGCGGCGCCAGCGGGACGGTAACCACCTTGCCGCCCTTGCGGGTGATCGTCAGCGTCCGGTCCCGCGCTCGAGGCCAAGGTGCTCGATGTCGGCGCCGGTGGCCTCCGATACCCGCAGCCCGTTCAAGGCGAGCAGTGAGATCAGCGCATGCTCGGGCGGCGGGCCGAGCCCACGGCGGCCAGCAGGACGCCGAGCTCATTGCGTCCAGCGCGGCGGCATGGGATTCATGGTCCGCCCGTCGCCGCCGCACGTGCGCGGCCGGGGAGTGATCCAGGAGCTCCTCTTCGACCGCGTACTTGTCACCTCCCGGCCGGGCTGGAACCGGGGAAGCTGGGCCAGTTCCGGTCCCAGCGGTTAAACGGAAACCCAAACGTAAGCCGTCCGCCCGGGTCACGCTATGCCGCCAGCGAGCAAGCGCCGCAGCGCGGGCTCCCATCGCGGTGAGGCAGAACCGGGTCGCCCGAGACGCTCACCCCGCGGGTGCGGTCCCGAGTTCATGCGCGGCGGTGATGAACATCTCGGGATGTGGTTTTGCGTGCGCGAAGTCCCGGCCCGAAACGTCGGCATCGAAGAACTCGAGCAACGTCAGCCCGGGTCGCAGCGACGCGGACACGATCGCGTGCTGCTGCGCGAAGCTGCCGAGCCTTATCCGCCGCAGGAACAGGTTGGCGTTCTTGGAGGAGGAGGCGGCCGCCACCCTGATCCCGGCGTCTTTGACGGCGATGATGAAGCGCAGCGCGTCGGGGTATGCGGTGAAGTCGCCGGCCTGGATGAGCCGGACCACCATCGCTTGGTTCCGGCCGGCGTACTCGGCGAGACGCCTGCCGTCATCATCGGCGACGTGGAAGTACGCCATTGCCGCGCGCGCCGCTCATATGACGTGGAAGTACGCCAGTGCCGCGCGCGCCGCTCATATGAGGCTTGCCGGACATCTGCTCCTCGTAGACGCGGGACGTGAGCGCCTCCGGCGACCAGCTTGTCCAGTTGCGGACGTCGCTCCAGTCCGACTCCATCAGCTGGCGCAGCGACTCACGCCACGCTTTCTCGTGCGGCGAGTCGACGAGCACTCCGTCGACGTCGAAAATCGCTGCCCGGAACGTCGGCACGCGTCCTCCCCTCAGCCGCTGACCCGGCGCGCTTCGGCCGACATGGCCGAGGACAGCCGGAACATGTGCCGGTCTCCGGGGCAGAGCTCGCGGATTTCGCCGCCAGCCCCGACCCTTACCGGCCCGCTCGCGCCCTCCGGATGGAGCGCGAGCGTGAGCCTCTCCTTGTCGAGCGTCACCAGGAGCGGCGTCCGCCGGAACTGCATCGTGAACGACAGCTCCTGGATCGGGCCGGGAAGCCTCGGCTCGAAGTGAAGAACCTCGTCGCGGATCTCCGTGCCGAGGTAGGCGCGCTGCATGAGGTCGAGCGTCCCGGCCATGACACCCATGTGAATGCCTTCTCTGGTCGTCCCCCCCTGGACGTCCTCCACATCGCTGTTCAGCGCCGCCAAGAAGCGCTGCCAGGAACTGTCCGGATCGAGCCCGGCGAGCACGCCCGCGTGCGTGATGAAGCTCAGCGTGGAGCCGTGCGAGGTGCGCTGGTCGTAGTACGCGATGTTCCGGGCCGCGGTGTCCGCGCGATACTCATAGCCCAAGCGCCCGAACAGCCGCCGCAGCGCGCTCGGGGAGAACAGGAAGAACAGCATCACGGTGTCGGCCTGCTTGGCGATCTTGTAGCGGTTCGGGTCGTCGCCCTCGGCGCGCAGGATCCGGTCGAGTCGCTGGATGTTCCCGTACGTCGCGCGGTAACCGTCCCAGTCGAGTTCCTCGAGCGCCTCGTAGCCCTCGAACTGGCTGATGATGCCGTCGCCGTGGAAGGGAACGAACATGCGCCGGCTCATGTCCTGCCACAGCCTCAGCTCCTGCTCAGAGATCTCGAGCCTGGCGCGGAGCGCATCGGCCCTGCTGGCCGGCAGCAGCGAAAGCACCCCGCCGGCGATCTCGCACAGCCACGCCACCATCACGTTGGTGTAGGCGTTATTGCGCAGGCCGCCCTCCTCTGCGCCCGGATACTTCTCGTGGAACTCATCCGGGCCCATCACCCCGTGGATCTCATAGCGCTCGCGGCCCGGGTTGAACTGGGCGATGGACGCCCAGAAGCGCGCGATCTCCACCATCATCTCCGCGCCGTAATCCCGCAAGAAAGCCAGATCCCGCGTGGCCTGGAAGTAGTGCCAGATGTTGTAGAAGATTGCCGCGTTCACATGGCGCTGGTTGCGGCTGAGGTCCGGCTCCCACCGCCCGGACAGCGGGTTGAGGTGCACCCGCTGGGTCTCCTCCTTGCCCTCGCTGCCGCTCTGCCACGGGAACATCGCCCCGTCGAAGCCCGCCTCACGGGCCGCCGCCCGCGCCTCGTCGAGGCGGCGGTAACGGTACATCAGCAGCTCACGCGTGACCTCGGGCACACGGAAGCTCAGGAACGGAAACACATACAGCTCGTCCCAGAATACGTGCCCGCGGTATGCCTCGCCGTTAAGTCCGCGCGCGGGCACCCCGGCGTCCAGGTCGGCCGTGTGCCGGGAGCACACCTGGAGAATGTGGGAGACGTGAAGCCGCAACAGCATCTGGACACGCTCGTCGCCGCGCACGCGCACGTCGCACACGCGCCACAACTCGTCCCAGGCAGCGACATGGCGCTCGAGCGACTCCCCGAAGTCAGGCCGCCAAAGCGCTGAGGTCCCAGCCTTTGCGAGCGTGTCGCTGGTCGCGGCGTCGCGGGAGGTCGAGAACGTCAGCATCTTCTCGATCCTGGTCGGCGCGCCCTGCCGGACATCGAACGCCAGCACCTGCTGGATGTAGTCCTCCATCTGATACAGGCTGCGTTCAACTGCGAGCGGCTCGCTTCCCTGGAAGACGCGTGTGCGCGCCGCCTGGCTAACATAGATGTTCGACTGCCGCGTCTGGACCTTCAGCGCGATGACCTCCGCGCCAAACGTCCGCGGCGAGACAGGATTGAGATGCCGGCCCTCGAGTTCCAGATAGCGGGCGACACCCTGGTTAGTCACCCGTCCGTCGATCGCCGAGATCACCTCCACCCGGCCCGACCAGTTCTGCGGCGTCAGCGTCCACTCGATACCAGCCCGGTGCGGATCGGCCATGCTCACGAACCGCCTGCTGCGCACCGCCGTCTCACGCCCGGCGGCGTCCCGGAAGCTAAGCTCGCGCGTCACCACCGCACGGTGAATGTCGAGCTCATGGCGGTACTCAAGCAGCTCAACATCCGCCAGCCGGATCGCATCCGAGCCCTCGATCCGCAGCTTGAGCACCAGCCAGTTGGGAAGATTGACCAGATCCTCATTGAGCACCGGCAGACCGCCAAGGATCGTCGTCTCGCGGTTGTACACCCCGTGCACGTAACTGCCGGGGTAGTGCACACCGTCGGCGTCTTCCCACTCCGCGGCGCCGCGGCTGCACAGGTAACCGTTACCGGTCGAGGTCAGCGCCTCCCGAAGCCCCTCCTCGGCCGGATCGAAGCCTTCATAGATGAGCGTGAAACCGTCCATCGCAGCAACCGAGTGTATCTGACCGGTCCCGAGCTGCTCGCCCGTGCCGAGGAGATCACCGCAACTCAGGCCCGCTGCATCCTCGCGTCTGAGACGGTGCCTGCTGCAAGGCCGTCTTCACCCCGGCCGCCACCAAGAACGACCGGTGCACGTAAACCGGCGGTTCATGCCATTTCGCCGACTTGCCGTGCAGGAAGAACTCGGGTCGTCGCGTGTCAGCTTGATGATGCAGGTGAAACCGAGGCCCGTTTGGCAAAAGATCTTTTATATCCCGAACGGGCAATGGTATTGCGGACGGCAGGAGCTCACGCCTAGCCTACGGAACTTTCCCGATGACCCGCCGCGCCAGCTTGAGCGGTAAGGCGACGCGGCGGAGCGCCTACCCGACGGCTTGCACGCCCCACCGCTGCGCTGCCCGGTTAGATCGGCTGGACGTGCTCGGCCTGGGGACCCTTGGCGCCCTGGCTGGCGGTGAACTCCACCCGCTGGTCTTCCTGGAGGCTGCGGTAACCGTCAGCCTGAATAACCGAGTGGTGAACGAAGACGTCACTCGTTCCGTCATCGGGGGCGATGAAACCATAGCCCTTGTCCGCGTTGAACCACTTCACTGTACCCTGAGGCATTTTTCGCTTTCTCCTACCGGACGATCTTCGGGATCCGCATACGCGGAACCATCGCTGCTGCGACCGCCTGTATTCAAAGCCGGACTCTGGAATCCGCGGCGCCCGCTGTCAGAACTTCGCAGGCGCTGTGACACGAACACGAATTTCCCACTACAACCAGAATAAGGTAACACTACCATACCAGTCCTCCGCCACATCACCGGCACCTCGGCCCGTATCCAGCCGGTGGCAGCGGGAACCGCCGATGGCAGAAGTCCCGCCGCGTTCCCCGGCCTTCTGGCCGGACGCGGCCGCTGACCGCGCTTGCTTGGCATGCACCAGCTGGCGATCGCGTGGCTGGAAGCCGGCAGGGCTGGCGATGATGCCGGCTACCGGTGCCGCGAGGCCCTCTCGTCGGCTAGTCCTTGCTGACCAGGCCAAGCGTAACCAGGTCGGTGACCGGCTCGTCGGTACTGCAGGTGCCGAACGAGGTGAACAGGCTGCGGACTGCCGAGGCCGTCTCCGCGTCCAGGTTGGTGATCCTGGCCGCGACCCGCGCCGCGTCCCGGTCGGCGAGCTCGGCCGCGACCTGCTCCCGGCTCGCGTCATCGAGGGCCGCTGCCACCGCCAGCAGCACGTTAAGGAAACCGTGATGCTCGAAACCTGTGTCCGCGACCCGGTGCCGTACCGCGTGATGCAGCCCGGCCGTGCATTTGAACGCCAGCCGCGCCTGAGCCAGCGTGACCAGGCAGTTCGCCAGCGTCTGATCGTCCGGGAATGCGTCTGCCGTAGTGCCGCCGGTCCGCACCTTGGCCCGGTACCGGTGATCGTCTACGGCGCGAGCCGCGGCCGTGGTGAAGTCCCGGGCCGGGACCTCGATGAAGGCGGCGGCGCCGGCCAGCGGGGTCCGGTCAAGTGCGGCAGCCACGTCCGCGACCGCGGTGGTGATGCCGTCGCGGGCGGCGGCCGGCAATTCCACGGCGCGCAGCCGCAGGCGCGGGTCAGCGAATACGCCATCCACGGCCGCGTCCAGACCCGCGACGCCGCCCGGCAGCACGAGCGCGAGGTCGAGTCCGGCGACGCCGACGGCCGTGAGCGCGGCGCTTAGCTCGGTAATCTTCGTGTCTGCGCAGACGAACGGGCCGGACATCTCGCGGTACCACGCGGCCTGGTGACGCAGGTGTCCGGCTACGGCGTCGGCCATCGGCAGCGAGGCGGGCGGGAACAGCGACGCGTCGTCGAACAGCCCGCGGAAGATTGGCCACCCCATCAAAACGCCTCCAGCCCCTGCCGTCGCGTGAACCCTACCCGGCGGCGGGAGCAGGCCGGCCGCCGTGGCACTCGAGGTCGGGCTGGCCCTTGAGGTGCCGTTGACTGATTCCGGAGATCCCGTAGACGCCATAGATGCTGTAGGAGCGGGCCGCATCCGCGCCTCTATGAGCTTGCTCAGAACATCGGCGTCGCCCGCTGACGAGCATCGCTGCCATACAGGTCAAGGCGGCACCGCTGCGCGGCGGCGCGGCGGCGCTTCCGGCGCTGCACTCAGCCATGAGAGCCGCTCGCGCGGGCGCGCCGCCAGTCCGTAAGCGTCTCCCTTAGATAAGCCAGACTAATTGGGCACGCAGCCGGGGCTCGCGATGTCATCTTCCTCGGCGATCCATTGGGCCGCTCCCACCCCCCGCCGCGTCGAGGTCGCTCCCTTAGGTCGCGTCGCATGCGATCGGCTTCGCCGAACCTCGACTCGACGTCCGCTCGCCAGGATCCCGCGCCTATCGAGGAAGACGGGGTCGGAGAAGTCCTTACCGGCGCTGAGTGCTGCTCAATCACCCGGCGGGAAGTCTGCCGATGCGGCCAGGTCAGCCTGCGTTTCGAAGCTAGCGACGCGGTCTTTGAGGACGCCAAGTGTGGTCTTGAAGGCTTGCGCTCCGAGGGCGATGCGCAGCGAGGCTGGCTCTTGTGCGGCGCTGGCGATGATGGCCGCGGCCATCCGGGACGGGTCACCGGGTGCGAGCCCGGTGGCGGGGTCGAGCATCGCCAGGAAACCATGCGCGGGGGTGCCATCGTAGGCGGGCAGCAGTTGTGCCACCTGGGCACTGCCGTAGCGGAATTCGGTCCGGGCCCCGCCTGGCTCGACGATGGTCACGCCGATGCCGAACGGCGCGACCTCCTGGGCGACGGACTCGGCGAAGCCTTCGATTCCCGACTTGGTGGCGTGGTACATCGAGTTGCCGGGGAAGGCGACCTGCCCGCCGTAGGAGGAGATCTGGATGATCCGCCCGCCGCCCTGGC
Source organism: uncultured Actinomycetota bacterium (assembly GCA_963808615.1). Taxonomy (GTDB): domain Bacteria; phylum Actinomycetota; class Actinomycetes; order Streptosporangiales; family Streptosporangiaceae; genus Palsa-504. The sequence goes on along the minus strand of CAWEGV010000010.1, from coordinate 361,541 downwards.
CGCGCAGGTGCGGCAGGCAGGCCCGGATGAACTGGATAGAGCCGGTGAGGTTGGTGGCGATGATGTGACTGACCTGCTCATCGGATAGTTCCTCGGCTGCGCCGAACAGGCCGTAGCCTGCGTTGCTCACCACCACGTCGATGCGGCCGAGGGAAGCAAAGCTGCGGTCCACGACATCGCGGACGGCGGCGGCGTCGGTGACGTCGAGCAGCTCGCGGTGAAACGTGTCCGGGTACTTCTCGACGAGATCGGCGACGCCGCCCTCGCAGCTGAACGTCGCCGCCGTCCGCTTCACCCCCGCCGACGACCATGTGCCTGACCCGGCCCGCGGGCGGCCGGACGGCGATCATCTGCCCGCGCACCGGTGTTGTCTCAACGGTGACCACGGCCGTCCGAAGGACAGCAGCCGACCACACTCCGGCCGCGACCACGGTGACCCCGGCATGGATCTGTTCGCTGCCGTTGGTCACCCCGGTGACCCGCGAGCCTTTCCGCAACAGCTGGTGCACCGGCCAGTTCGGGTAGATCGCGGCTCCGGCCAGTTCGGCCGCCCTGGCCTGGGCAACGGTCAGGCGGGTCGCATTGACGGTCGCAGCATCCGGCAGCCATACCGCTGACCGCACGCTCGAGCGATGGGGTCACCAAGCTGGCCAGCAAGCAGTTCGTGATCACCGGACGGCTGAAGCAGCGCGGGCTGGCGGCAGGAGAATCGGCGTACGTGCGGAGCCTGACCTCTGCACCGGTCAAGGTGGCACTGATCGCGCCGGGATTTCTGGTGGACCGGTTCTGGAAGGACGCCGACATTGCCGCCGTCGCCGGAGTGCAGCGCCCCGCGGGGGTATCGGTCGGCATGCATGTCTGCCGCGGCAACCAGTCCAGCATGTGGCTCGGGGAAGTTGACCATCGGCCGATCGCCGAGCGGCTGTTCGCGACGCTTTCCGTCGACCGGTTCCTGCTCGAGTACGACGACGACCGCGCAGGCGGGTTCGAACCGCTGCAGTATGTGCCTAAGGACACGATGGTGGTGCTCGGCCCTCCGCCGCGCATCCGTTGGCGGACATGTGTCGCAGCTCAAAAGCGGCCAGACGAACGTCCCAAGCTAGTCGGGGGCGCGAGAATGAAGGCCATGAGGCGAGACCGCTCTGTTCGGCTGGCAGGCGCGCTGGCCGCTTTGGCGCTGGCCGGGGCCGGGGCCGGGTGCGGCGGCGATCCAGGCGTTCCTGCTCCGCCGTCGGCCTACCTCGGTACCGTACTGGATAGGCCAGTCCCGGATGGGGTCGCGGACCTGCCGCTGACCACGGACGCGGGCAGGCCGATCAGCCTGGCCTCCTTGCACGGCCGGGTGGTGGTGCTGGCGGACTTCCTTACTCTCTGCCAGGAGACCTGCCCGTTGACGACCGGGAACCTGCTGGTGATGGATCGTGCTGTCAGTGCGGCAGGGCTGGCCGGCCGGGTGCAGTTCGTGGAGCTGACCGTGGACCCGAAACGGGACACAACAGGGCGGCTGCGTGCCTACCGAAGGCTGTTCGGGGCTCCGGCCAACTTGCTCCTGCTGACCGGCAGCCCAGCGGTGATCGGGCAGATCTGGAGATACTTTGGGGTCTGGTATCAGCAGGTCGCCGAGGATGACCCGCCTGCGACGGACTGGCTGAGCGGCAAGCCGCTGACCTACGACATCAACCACCAAGACGCCCTGATCTACCTGGACGCAAAGGGCCGGGAACGCTTCCTGGTGGTGGGCTCACCCGATGCTGCCGGATCTCCGATCCCACCTGCGTTGCGCCGTTTCCTCAGCGCCCAGGGTCGGACCGAGCTCAACCACCCCGACGCCAGCACCTGGACGGCGGCCGAAGCGCTCAGCCCGATTGCCTGGCTGACCGGCCAGCCGATCCACCCACCTGCCAGCTGAACCTGCCCGGAAAGGACCGCCGCGGTCGGCGCTGCTGGAGCGCGGCGTGCCCGCGACCTGAACCACGGGTCACGAGTGGTCGATGGGGAGACGGACGGTGATTGAACCGGCGTGAGCGAAGTACAGGGTGATCGCCAAGGTCCCGCCGACCGGCACGGAGACAACCGGCTGCACCGTCAGGATCGCACCCGCAGGCACAGACGGTCCGCCGGAACGCCCGGGGATGAGCAGCGGCCCGTAGTGGAGCCACTGATTCACAACCCCCGGCGGAGGGAGGTCACCGTCGCAGCTGGCCAGATCCGGGATCTCGCCCACGCTGACTCGCTGGTGATAGACCGCCACCGGGGCACCGCCCGCGGCGATCGCGGCGTCGAGCTGATCGGAGAGTTGCCCGCTGGTGCTGACCTGCACGCTGGTGGTCAGTGTTCCCGAAGGGCCTGGGCGCAGCGTGGCGGCGCTAACCGTGATGGGTCCCAGGCGGGCGACGACATCACCGACCCTGGAGGCCGTGGCCGTCCCCGTCAGCCCGGCGAGCAGCACGGCCAGCCCGGCCAGTGCCAGTCCTGCGCGGCGGCTGCGGCGTCCCAGGCCCGCAGACTGCAGCCATGGCCTGCTCATCGGGTGATCCCGGTATGACCGAGGGAATACCGGCCGGGCTGGGGCCATACGCACAGCCCATGCGGCTCCACCCCGACCGGGATCTCCGTCAGCAGGCGGCCGGTAACGGTGGAGATGGCGTAGACGACATTGTTATAGCGCCCGGACACCCACAGCACCTTCCCGTCCGGGGATACCCCACCCATGTCCGGGCTGCCCCCGCCAGGAATCCTCCAGGTGACGACGATCTTCTTAGTCGCGAAGCTGATAACGGTGATCGAGCCGTTGCCGCGGTTGGTCACGTATAGGTAGCGGGCGTCGCGGCTCGGGTACAGGCCGTGGGCGTCCGGGCCGGTGGGGATGAACCCGGTCGGCCGGAAGGTCGCGGCATCGATCAGCCACACCCCGGCATGGTTCTTATCGGCGACATAGAAGGTATGCCCGGCGGGATCCAGCTTGATGTCCTGCGGGGAGGAGCCCGGGAGGTTCAGGTAGCCGACCACCGCCAGCGTGTGCAGGTCGACACGGGCCAGGCGGCCAGAGAATTCACAGGTGGCGATCAAGTAGGCCCCGTTGGCCGCGAAGTCAATGTGGTCGACGCCCGCGCAATTAACCCGGAGCCGATGCTCGAGCGCGAAGGTATGCGGGTTGCGGAAATCCAGGTCCTGGCGCGCTTCGGCTACCACGATGGCGTAGCGCCCGTCGGGGGTGAAGTACATGTTGTACGGGTCGTCCACCGGGATGTTCGGGCCGGCCGCGGCCGGTGCGAGGGTTGATCGGGGTGAGGCTGTTGCCAAGATCGTTGGTCGCGTACAGGGTGCGCATGTCGTATGCGGGCGCGACATGCTGCGGGTTAAGGCCGGTCTGGTAGGTCTCAATCACCCGGAAGGTAGCCGGGTCGATGACGGTCACCGTGGAACCGCCGCTGTTCGGCACGTAGATCCGGTAAGGCACCCCCCGGACCGCCGGGCTGAGCATGTCCGGCCCGGCGTCGGCGTAGATGTTCACCGGGTTCGCCACTGGTGGCATGCCCGGCAGCGGCACCGACAGGTCCGACACCGGGCTCGCGACCTGCCATGTCACCGCAGGAGGCGACGCACTGCTGGCGTGTGAGGCAGGTGCCGTCGCTGAGTGGGACGCTCGGACTGGCGCGGAATCCTTGGTCTGCGCGGACGGCCGGAAGACCACCGCGAAGATCACGACCACGGCCGTGATGGCCACACACAGGGCGCCGAACCAGATCGACCGCCTGGCCCGTTGGCCCTCTAGTCGGCCAGCCTCACCCATGCCGATCCTTCCCGCGCCCGCCCAGCCGAGCCGCGCCGACCGGCGCATCGCCATCCGCTGCTCGCGAACGACCCACTCGGCAGGCTACAGGCCGACAGGCAACCTCAGGCCAGCGGAGGTAACTTTGGCCAGGTTAACCCCGTTTGCGGCGGCTCCTGGGTCCCGCACGCCTGCCGGGAGTGGGAGCGAAAGCTCTGAAGACGGCGTTCGACCGGTGAGCCTGGAGAAGCTGCCTGCTGCTCATGTGAGGGTAGTGCTGGATGGCCTGCCGGTCCCGCTTACTGGTTGGCCGGCTGAGGGTCGAGTCGCGGGTTGCGGAGTTCGATCTGGCCGCGGCCGTTCAGGAAGACGCCGAAGATGATGCTGATGGCATCGGCCGGGACCTGGGCGGTGACCTCGTGGCGGGTCCAGTCGCGGGTTCCGGTGACGGGGGCGAGGTGGTTCTCGGGATCGTGCCAGGGATCCGGTGGGGCCGGTCGCCGTCCTTGGCGGGGGATGCGGAGCACCAGCCCGGCGCGGTCGGCGACGCCGGTGGTGCGCAGGTCACCGCGGAAGGTGATGGCGCGGCCGCGGTAGTCGTCGGGTTCGATCTCCTGGCTGAGGAAGGCGAATCCGGCGGGTTCGGGCACGGCCGCGGCCAGGATCGCCCGCCCGTCGTCGGTGGTGCAGGAATAGTCCTGGTCGTGGGCCCCCGTCACCTGGCGCAGGAAGGTGCCATCGAGCTGCCATCGGTGCAGGCCGTCGGTGAACGCCAGGTTGCGCGGCTCGAACCGCGTGTGCTCGGGCGGCCCGGGGGGTGCCTGCTGGCGGCTGCGGAACGGGCTGAGCGGGTCGGGGCCGGTGACGGGCTCGCCGAGCCGGTCAATCACCGGGCCGTCGACGGCCAGCGGCGCGCCGGTGATGACGGCCAGGGCCAGGCCGTCGGCCAGGCCGGTGGTGACCTGCCGGGTCCCGCCGGGCACGGCGATATCTACCCGCGTGGCAGTCACCGCCGGGCCCAGGTCGGTGACGGTCACGGCGGTCACGGTGATCCCGGCCGCGTGCAGCAGCTGGCCGGTCATCTCCCCGGCGTCGTCTTCGGGGTGTTCCTGGTCGCGGTCCGCGGGGCGGGCGAGCAGGCGCCAGAACGGACCGCGGGCGGGCAGCAGGACCGGCAGGGCCCGCTGCCCGCCATCCTTGGCAGGCACTGTGTCGGCGAGCACCACCAGGAGGACTGGCTGGCGTCCTGGCCAGGGGCCGACGTGCGCGATGCGGACGGCAGTCATGGGGGTTCTCCGGGAGGATGCGGGGATGAGGTCGGGGCGGTGCGCGGTGATGTACTCACGCAGCCGGCGGCGGGCCTTATGCAGGCTGGCCCTGGCGGCGCCGGGAGTGCCGGCGATCTGCCCGGCGGGCTGGTCGGCGTAGTAGAACAGGGTGACGGCGTGGCGCTGCCCGGGGGGCAGGCCGGCGGCACGACAGCGACTGGGCCCACACTCGTTAGTGTCCGACACCACGCCATGGGTTACCCGCCGCCGGCAGATCAGGGCAACTCGCGTGCCCGACGAGGCCACGCTGCGCAACCCCAGGCGCGTTACCCGGGATCGGGGTTCGTACCCACGGCCAGCGTGCACTGCATCCCGCGCCGGACGGCATCGATCAGGTACGGCCGCAGCCGCGCCGCCGGGACGATGGCCTGCACCGAACCAACCTGGCTGGCCCGCTCGATGCTGTGCACACCGTCGAACTCGTCGGCAAGCTCTCCCAGCTTCTGGGCGTGCACGGCAGGCCAGACTGAACCGAGCCTGGCCCGCAGCGCCGACGCCTCGTCGTCGGTGCCGCTGGCGGTGGCCTCGGCGATCGCGGCCTGCAAGTCGGCTACCCGGTGATCGGCGGCGGTGCGCTTGCGGACCTCGGCGGCGAATACCACCGCGGCGGCCGGCGCGCCGCCGATCACCGAGGCGTAGGAGCCCTCGACCGCGGCGACCTCCATGTTGTCGTTGAGTGTGCCGGAGAACACCACGAACGCTCCGCCGTGGTAGCGGGACACCACGCAGAACACGATCGGCCCGTCGAAGTTGACCACCGCGCGGCCGATCTCCGCGCCGTACTCCAGCTGGAGCCGGCGCAGCGACTCGGGCGATCCGTCGAACCCGGACAGGTTGGCCAGGATCACCAGCGGGCGGTTCCCGCTGGCCGCGTTGATCGCCCGCGCGGTCTTCTTCGACGACAGCGGGAACAGCGTGCCCGCCGTCCATTGCGACGGCCCGTCCACCGGGAAGAACCCGTGCCGTGGCAGCGGACGCGACTCGAACCCGATGATCTCCGCCGGCTGGCCGCCCAGGTGCGCGTCGAACACCACGGCCGACTCCGCGTCGGCCATGTCTGCCCAGCGCTCCAGCGGCTCGTGGTCGGCGTCGACCACGCCGCGCAGCAGCGAGCGCATGTCGAAAGGTTTCTTGCGTTCAGGATTGTTCGCCGGGTCGAAGATCTCGCCGAGCGCGGAGAAGTCGGTACCGGCGTGCGGCGAGCCGGAGATGTCACGGTCGGCGGGGTCGCTGGTCGGCGCGGGCCGGGGGAAGCGCTCATCCGGAGCGACGTACGTGTGGGAATAGTGCGCGAGCAGCAGGTCGACGGCGGCGGACAGGTCCGGCGCCCAGTACTGGGCCTCGCCGTTCGGCCCCATGATCCGGTCGTAGCCGCCGATGCCGAAGTTGTCCTCGGCCGAGACCCCGCCGGAGTAGTCCAGCGACTGCTTGCCGGTGAGCACCATGGCCGAATCCGGCGTCATGATCAGCACGCCCCGGGTGTGCATGAGCATCGTGGCCTCGGCGTTCCAGTACGGCTGGGCGCCGACGTTGATGCCGGTCACCACGACGTTGATCTCGCCGCCGCCCTGGGTGAACTCGACGATCCCGCGCAGCGCCCGGGAGATCCAGTCCATGGTCTCGGTGCCGGACTCCATCGAGATCTTCGCCCCCGCCGAGATGGCGTACCACTCCACCGGCGCGCGCAGCCGCCTGGCCAGGTCGATGGCAGCCAGCACGCGGCGGCACTCCGGCTCGGCCAGCGCGCCTAGCGCCTGCGTCGGGTCGCCGAGCAGGACGACCCGGCGCATCCCCTCGGGATAGCGGGCGGTCGGCGTGCTGACCACGCCGACCACGACGTTTGCGGTGTTCAGCCCGGGTTCCCGGTCTACCGGGACCGGGGCGCCGTCGGCATCTAGGTCGTACTCGGTGAACGTGCCCGCGGCGCCGCCGCGGTCCGGCGAGCGTGTGATCAGCGGGATGAGCTCGAAGGGATAGACGGTGCCGCGGCGGCGGGCCCTGATCACCTTCTGCGTGTAGGCGTTCAGCTCACGCAGCGGCTCGGTCGGCGGGTCGGTGACGCGCAGCGTCAGCCCGGCGCCCGGCAGGCGGGACATCCGCAGCATCAGCTCCCGCACGCCGCCGTCCGGGGGGGAAGCGGTCTTGACCTGCACCATCACCGCCTCAAGGCCGAGTCCTTCGACGCGCGGCGCGAGCGACCTGATGACCTGGTCGAAGTCGGCGAGCGGGGCCTCCACCACCGGCCAGACGTAGAGCTTGACCCGGTTCCAGTCCAGCCGGGCCAGCTCCCGGTCGCCGGACCGGGCCGCGCGCAGGCCGTCCAGGCAGGCGTCCAGGATGCGCTCGAGCTGCGGCAGCCCGCGGACCCGTCCATCCTCGTCGCGCAGGATGGTCAGCTCGCGCACGTCAGCCAGGGCCATGAGCCGCTGGTCCTCAGGCATCTCCCGGCCCTTGGCGCGGAACAGGTGCACGTCGGGGGCCGACGGCAGCCGGGTCAGCTCGAACCCGGAGAACCGCCACATATCCAGCCGTTCGGCCACCATCGGATGCAGCCCTCGCTGAGTCCGGTCCTCCTCGGGTATCCCGCCGGGGCCGCCGCGGAAGGTGTACCAGGCCGGGTCATCTCGCTCGGAACCGTCGGCGCGGCGCACCGCAACCGCGACCCGGTCCACGCTGGGCGGGATGAGGCCGAGCTTGCCGCTGATCCGCTTGGCCCGGGCGTCGGGGTTGCCGTTGCCCTCTTCCTCGGGCGTCTGGGAAGTGACGTAGAGATCGAGCAGCACGGCCCCGCTGGGCGGCAGCGCGTTGATCAGCTCGGGCAGGTCGGTCGCGGCCGCGCTCTCCCGGCCGTCGGCCACCGTCGCGATGACCAGGTAGTCGCGCCCGTCATGGTCGTACTCGGCCGTCAGCAGCGGGCGACCGCTCCACTCGGGGACCTGAACGTTCCGCAGCGGCCTGATCCGGTAGTAGCGCCTGGTCATCACCTCGAGCATGATCTGATGGTGCCGTTCGGCGAAGACGCCCAGGATGGGCTCGCCCGCGGCCACGATCGCGTCGATCTGGGCCGCCCTGGCCTGGGGATCCGCCGAGAGCTGGTCGAGTTCGGCGCGCACCCGATGCTGGGCCCGGGTCTGCTCGGCGGCGAGCAGCGGAGCGTCGAAGCAGCGGTATCGGACCTGGCGGGCCAGGTCGCCGACGCCAGGGTGCCTCAGCTGGGTGGCCGTGACCAGCTGGTCGATTATCCGCCGGTAGCCGTCGCGGCCATCCGGCAGCAACACCGTGTCGGCCAGCGCAGCCGAGCCCAGGGACTCTGGGTGGCGCAGCCGCCACCGCAGCAGTTCCGCCACCACCGGCACGTGTACCGCCGCCCGGCGGTGGGCCAGGAAGATCCGGTAGAGCACCGGGTCGAGCTCGGGCGACGGCTCCAGGTCACGGACCTCGTAGTGGGCCAGGGTCCGGCCCAGCTTGATCCGGAAGGACTCGGGCAGGCCCTCCGCGTCGGCGTCGCGTGAGCGCAAGTAAGCGTGCATGTACTCCTGCGGGTTGCGGGCAGCCTCATCGTCGACGGCGGCCTCGTCGTCGGCGGGCGACTCGCCGGGCACCCGGCGGTTGCGCCACAGGGCGGACACGTCGGCGAAGATCTGCAGGATCCCGGCCTCGCCGGCCAGCACATGCGGGTCGTCGGCGGGCAGTTCGGCCCGCGCGGCGGCCAGCCGCTGCAGCTGACGGCGAGCCTCGGCCTCGTCCACGTCGAAACCGAGCACCAGGGAACGCAGCGCCGCGAGCGCGTCCGCGGCGTTCCTCTTGGCCGCGGCTGGCCCGCGGTCGTCTTCGGCCCCAGCCGCCTCGGCCAGCGCGCGCAGGTCGGCCCGCTGGCCCGCCCCGGGTTCGGCAGCCTGGTCGGCGTCCGGCTCGATCCACAGCAGCTTGGCCCCGGCGTCCACCTGCGTGTTGACGTCGGCGAACACCTCGGCAACCCGGCCGGCCGCCGGGGCGCGCAGCGCGGTCTCCATCTTCATGCTCTCCACAATGGCCACCACATCGCCCTCGGCGACCTGATCCCCGGCCGTGACCCGGATGGCCACCACCATGGCCGGGGCCAGCGCACGGACCAGGCCGGCCTCGCCGCCGGAGATCCGGTGCACCGCGCCGTCGACCTCGACCACGTAGTCGGTGCCATGCGTGACCGAGAGCACGTCGAAGGTCTGGCCGCCGACGCCGAGCCGCAGCTCGAACGGGCCCGAGCGGTCCACGTCGACATCGGCCGAACGGCCGTCCAGCTCGACCTGGTAACGGCCCGGGCGGCTCCTGGACACCCGGAGCTGGTAGGCCTCCCCGCTCACTCGGACGTCGACCTGGTGCCGGATCTCGTCCCCGACCTGGGGACGCCCGCGCTCGGCCGAGGTGAACAGCCGGTCCTGCTGGCGCCGCGCGTGGGCCTCGTAGGCCTCGAAAGCGGTGGCCAGCAGGGCGACGTCGACCCGCAGTGGCGGTTCGTAGCCGCCAGCCATAATCATTTCCAGCCAGGTCGTGTCGATCTCGCCGCGGGCGAACTCGGGGCGGCTCAGCAGGTCAAGCAGGAAGCCCTTGTTGGTCGTCCCGCCTCGGATGACCGCCCTGGTCTGGCGCAGCGCGCGAGACAGCCGGGCGCGGGCCTCTCCCCGGTCCCGGCCCCACGCGATGACCTTTGCGATCATCGAGTCGAACTGCGGCGGGATGACGTCCCCCGCCGCCACCCCCGTGTCGACCCGGATACCAGGGCCGGCCGGCAGGGCCAGGTGCTCGATCAGGCCGGGGGCCGGTGCGAAGTCCCGCTCCGGGTCCTCGGCGGTGAGCCGGGCCTCGATGGCATGCCCGCGGGCCTGCTGCTCCGCCGGGCCGACCTCCGCCAGCGTGCCGCCCGCCGCGATGTGCAGCTGGAGCTTGACGATGTTGACGCCGGTCGTCGCCTCGGTGACCGGATGCTCGACCTGCAGCCGGGTGTTGACTTCGAGGAACGACACCAGCCGCTGGCTGGGCTCGTAGAGGAACTCCACCGTCCCGGCGTTGACGTACCCGGCCGCGCGGGCCAGGTCCGCAGCGTGGGCGCGCAGCCGCTTCTCCTGCTCCAGGTCCAGCGCGGTGGAAGCCGACTCCTCGATGATTTTCTGGTTGCGCCGCTGCACGCTGCAATCCCGCACGCCCAGCGTCCACACCGCGCCTGAGGCGTCGGCCACCACCTGCACCTCGACGTGACGGCCGCCGCGGATGGCCCGCTCCAGAAAGACCGTCGCGTCCCCGGCCGTCTTCGACGCCTCTGAGCTGGCCCGTTCGAACGCCTCGTCCAGGTCCGAAGCCGACGACGCCAGCCGGATACCGCGCCCGCCGCCGCCCGCGGTCGCCTTGACCATCAGCGGGTAGCCGATCGACTCGGCCGCCTCGCGGGCCGCCGCCACGTCGGCCACCGGACCGCCGCTCCATGGCGCGACCGGCACGCCAGCCTGTTCGGCCAGCAGCTTGGACTCGATCTTGTCGCCGAGCCGGCGCATGACCGCGGCCGACGGGCCGATGAAGGTGATGCCAAGACGCTCGCACAGCTCAGCGAATTCGGCCTTCTCCGAGACGAACCCCCAGCCGGGCCACACCGCGTCGGCCCGGCATGCCCGCAGCGCGCGCTCGAGCTCGGCGTAATCCAGGTACGGGCTCCCGGCGAAGGCCGCGTCGGCATCGGCCGGGCCGATCAGCACCGCCTCGTCCGCCTCGCGGACGAACGTCGCGTGCCGGTCCGCGGCGGTATATACGGCGATGACGCGCAGGGCCGGACGTCCCTCGGCGTTCCATTCCCGGACGGCGTTTACCAGCCGCATGGCCGGCTCGCCCCGGTTGACGATCGCGACGCGCTGGAAGGCGAAACCAGGCTGGCTCATCGGGCTACTCACCGAAGGCGGCACGGACGTCGTCGCTCGTTCCCCCGGCTGCGGGCTCACCGGGCCGGGACGCCTCCGGCAGGACGTCCAGCACCACCTCGTCCGCGACGATCGCCGGGTCGATGCGCATGACCGCATATCCGCCCACCGCGCCGGCCCCGAAGCCGGGCGCGAAGACGCGGACCGGGCGGGTGATCATCCCGTCGCGCACGGCGTCGTAGACCGCGATGGGGATGCTCGCTGCGGACACGTTGCCCATCTTCTCGACGTTGAAGTACAGCTGGTCGGCGGACAGCCCGGCCTGGCCGGCCAGGTTCAGGATCATTGTCTTGTTGGCCTGGTGCGGGATGATTAGCTCGATGCTCTCGAGCAGGGTCCGCCCACGGTCGTCCGGATCCGGCTGGGCGCCGAGCTCATCGAGCATCTGGGTCAGGTACCGCTGGACCAGCGCCTTCACCTCTGGACCGTACACGGTGATATCGCCGTCGAACTCGGAGTTCGGCCAGATGATCGAGTTGACCTCACTGTGCGGCCCGCTCGCGTAGGTCTGCACCACCTCCACATCCCCGGCCTGTCCTTCGGGGGCCGGGCCGATGACCATCGCCGCCGCCCCGTCCCCGAAGATCATCCGTGAGGTCCGGACGCTGCCGATCTTGTCGGAGAACTTCTCCACGCAGACCAGCAGGACCGGCCGCCTGACCTCCTGGAGCTGGCGGAGGGCCTCGCTCATCCCGTACGGCAGCCCGGCGCAGGCCGCCACCATGTCGACCGAGGCATGGGTCTGCTGCAGGCCGAGCTCGCCGGACAGCCAGCACGCGATCGACGGGATCTGCCGGTTGCTTGTGCACGTGCTGACCAGCACCGCGCCGATCTCCGCGGGGTCACGTCCCGACTTGACCAGCGCAGCCCGGGTTGCGTGCAGCGCCAGTTCCTCGGGCTCCCGGCTGCTATAGCGGCGCTGCTCGATGCCGGTCTTCGCGGCGATCTCGTCCGCGGTCATCGGCGACCAGGAGAAGCTCGCGTTCCTGATCACATCGGCGTTGCTGCAGATGTGTTCGCCGCGCACCACGGCCAGCGCCTCGAGCCTCGGCTGGACCGCGAGCGCCTCGCGCACCCGGACCGGAGGATAGGGCGCCGCGGGCTCTACCGCCTCCGGCCTGGCTACCCGAGGTTGCTCCGAGGCCGCAGAGCCCGAGGCGGCGGCCGGGTGCTTCACTCGCTCGATGAAGGTCATCACGTCCCGGGTGCGCGGGTGGAAGGCCACCACGAAGTCGTCGTCGCCGATCTGGCCAGGCCCGCGCAGCTCGGTCAGGGAACGGTCCCACGGGTACTGGTTGTGCAACACCATCGCCCAGCGCATGAGCGCCTCGAGCTCGGGCACGTCCTCGTTGGCGTCAAGGATGTCCTCGATGGTGAACACGGGAAAGTCGGGGTCGTACCCGGGCATGACGAAGGTCAGCGCGTCGGGCTGGGCCAGGAACTCAGCCACGGTCGGCTTGATCGGCGGCAGCTCGGTGGCGTGGTAGAGCTTGGTCCTGAACAGGTCGAACAGCCAGCCAAAGATGGTCTCCTCGGCCTGGGCGGACCAGGTGACCGGCAGGGCGCGGAAGGCCTGCTCGACCGCGGCTACCTTGCGCTCGCTGTCCTCCCACGGCGTCAGCACGGGCAGGAAGACGTCGCCGCGCCGCTTGGCCAGGTCGCGCCACCGTGTCGGGCGCCGGTCGAACATGGTGATCGAGTACCGGTTGGCCCAGTACAGGTTCTGGCCCAGGTCCCGCAGCAGCTCGAAGCGCCCCGGGTAGGTGCCCGCCTCGACCCGGGCCAGGATGTCAGAACCGGTCGGCGCCTTGGCCTCGAAGTCCCGCCCGATCACCGTGGTGAACTGGTCGAGGGACTCCAGCACCGAGAAATCCAGCTCGCCGAGGAAGTTAGCCGGGAACACCAGCCGACCGTGCTTATTGATCACGAAGGGTTTCACGCACCGCCTCCTGGGCGAACCACCTGACCCGCCGACCGCCTGTCCTGGCGGCGCGGCGCGGTTCCGGGCCGGGCCGGGCCGGGCCGGGCCCCGGCACCATATCTCCTGCCGTACCCCAAATCCGCCCAGTATGTGTGCCTGCCGGGCAAAATCGTCTCAGTCAGGACGAACCCGCATAGTTCGGTCAGTTGGATAGCGATCCCGCGCCCCGAGGCTCGCGGTCCGGTCCGTTCGGAATATATAGATCCAAACGACCGAGGTTCTCTCTCCCGTCCGGTCTCCAGCGGTCACCGGGAAGACGCCTCGTCCTTCGCCTAGCCAGGGACTCGCTGAGGGCCTCACTAAACTTGGCGAATGGATGCGCCCGCGAAGGTGGAACTGACCGGCGTGCCGGAGACGGCGCTCTGGAACCTGTACCAGCGTGCGTCCGCGGCGCGCGCCGGGCACCTGGACGACCCGCGCGCGGTCGAGGTGCTCGAGCGGCTGGACTACCCCTTCGAGCGGTTCAACCAGCCCTACGGCAGCTTGGCGGCCAGGTTGCACGCGCTGCGAGTGCGCACCATAGACGCCGCCGTGCGGCGGGTGCTGGCGGCCGCCCCGGACGCCACGGTGGTCGCGCTTGGCGAGGGGTTCGAGACTCAGTTCTGGCGGGTGGATGACGGGCGGCTGCGCTGGCTCACCCTTGACCTGCCTGAGGTGGTGGCGGTGCGGCGCGAGGTGCTCCCCGACGGCCCGCGCAACCGGACGCTGACGGGTTCCGCGGCCGACCCCGAGTGGACTGCCCAGGTCGACCGGGAACGGCCGGTGATCATCACGGCCCAGGGTCTGCTGCCCTACTTCGAGCGGGACGAGGTGCACCGCCTGCTCACCGCCTGGGCTCGGCTGTTGCCTGGAGCGTGGCTGCTGTTCGACGCGGTAACCCCGCAGCTGCAGGAGGTCCGGCGGCGTAACCCGCTGCCAGGCGGGTACCGCCCGCCCGACTGGACCTGGACCGTGGACCCCGATGAGCTGCGCCAGCTCCGCGACCTGGCCGGCCTAACGGACTTGCACGAGGTCCCGCAGGCAGGCGGCGACCGGTTGCTCGCCGTGCTGAGGCGAGTGCCCGGCCTGAAGAGCCAGCTACCGACGTTCCCGGTGTTCCAGGCGCGGCTCGGCCTCGCCGCCGCCTAGCTTGTCACGGAAGAGGCTGGATCGGCCCGCACGGCAGGAGGATGTCCTGGTGACGGTGTGGCGGGATGACCTCGGGCACCCGGTCGAGCTGCCCGGCCCGGCCCGGCGGGTAGTGTCGCTGGTGCCCTCGCTGACCGAGGCGGTGGCGGTGTCGGCCACCGGCCGCCTGGCCGGGGCCACCGACTGGTGCACCCATCCGGCCGACCTGGCGGTGACCCGGATCCGCGGGACCAAGAACCCGGACCGGGCCAAGATCATCGCCCTGGCTCCCGACCTGGTGATCGCCAATCGGGAGGAGAACCGCAAGCTCGACGTCACCCGGCTGCGGGACGCGGGCCTGGCCGTGTGGGTGACCGTGATCGAGTCGGTGCCCGAGGCGCTGGCGTCGCTGCGGCGGCTGCTGACCGGGCCGCTGGCCCTGCAGGTACCGGGCTGGCTGGCGGCCGCGGAGCAGGCCTGGTCCGGGCCCCGGCCAGAGCCGGCGGGCCGGGTCGCGGTGCCCATCTGGCGCGATCCGTGGATGGTCGTCGGCGCGCGCACCTTCACCGGCGACGTGCTGGAGCGGCTTGGCCTGGACAATCTGTTCGGGGCGGGCCCGGGGCGCTACCCCCGCGTGGAGGCGGCGGCGATCCGGGCTGCAACGCCCGACCTGGTCTTGCTGCCTGACGAACCGTACCCGTTCACGGCGGACGACGGGCCCGAGGTATTCCCCGCCCAGCGCGTGGTGCTCGTCTCGGGACGGCTGCTGAGCTGGTACGGCCCTTCGCTGGCCACTGCCCGTGCTGATCTGCTCAGGGCCATCGGCCGGCCGTGAGCACGCAGTCGCCGCACGTTCCCGCGTCAGGCAGTATTCAGGACGGATCGGGCCTCCCCAGGATAGGATCCGCGAGTGATTTTTACGCGAGAGAAAACAGATGTTATATTTCTCGTGTTTCTATTGACAGATCTCCGGCCGTGCGGCGATCCTGGTACTGCGCTGGCCGGGTCACCGGCCGCGCACAGTCCACACGGCACGGGCACCACAGTGCGGCCCGCACGGCGTCCGGCGCAGCCGTGCTCACCGCACGGGAGGTGACGCAGATGCAGGACGGCAAGTTCCCCGTCGAGCTGGTCAGCGGCGTGCCGGTCGTGACGGCGCCGCAGGAGATCGACATCACCAACGCACCGGAACTGCGCTCGGCCCTGATGGAGGCGGCCGCGCACGGGCCCGGGACGCTCGTGGCCGACATGACCCGGACCCAGTTCTGCGATTCGTCCGGGCTCCATATCCTGCTGGCAGCGCATAAGCGCGCCCAGGCCGAAGGCGGCGAGTTGCTGCTCGTCATCGGGAGTGCAGCGGTTCTGCGCATCTTCGCGCTCACTACCATCGACCGTATGATCCCCAACTTCGCGAGCCTGGACGAGGCCCTCGCGCACACGTCGCTCCACGGGCTGAACGGTCCCCGGCGGCCTGATGACGCACCTTGCGGCGCGCAATGAAGATAGCCGGCCCAGCGGCGCAGCCCGGCGCTAGCGGACCCGGCGGACGAGCGCGCTGAATAACGCCCGACGTGCTGGGTGTCACTGTGGTCTGATCAGCTCCACGTTGCCGCCGTACCGTCGTGCGCCGAGTCCGGTCAGCAACGAAAGAGACGCGACGTTCGTGTCGTCGACCTCGCCGACGACGCTCGTATCCCCTCGGGCGGTGAGCACGGTGAACGCCTGGCCGAGCAGCGCCCTGGCCACCCCGCGCCGCCGGTACCGGGCGAGCGTCGCGATCAGGCCGAGGCGCGGGCCGGCGCGGTTGCGCCAGATTCGCACCAGTCCGGCGTACTCCCCGCTGGCTCGGTCTATCGCGATGAGGTAGGTGGCGGGATCGAAGAATCGGCTGAACGTCTCGGCGCGGAACTCTTCGGCATCCCATCGCCAGCCCTCCGAGCCGGGAACGTCCTGCCGGAGCGCGTCGTCCAGCAGCCGCAGCCGGCAGATATCCGCTTCGCCGGCGGAAAGGGTGTCGAGCCCGGCCGGCAACTTGGCCGCAGCCAGCCCGGTGATCGCAGGATCGGTCGGCATCCGGTAGTAGCTCTCCCGCCGGTGCACGGCGAATCCGGCCTGCGCGCAGGCGTCCAGCGCGTCATACTCCGCGTCTTCCAGGGTGACGTACAGGTCACGGCCGAGATCGCGAGCAACAGCATCAGCTAGTGGGGGGTAGGCGTCGGCCCGCCAGGTGTCGAAATACAAGAACCAGCGGTTATCGGGCCGGAGCCGGGCGCTCACCTCGCCCGCTACCAGGTCGCCGTCCATGGCGCGCCACGTCAGCGCCGGTCGCATCCGGGATACCGCCAACGCCGCTGCAACCATGCTCTGTGAAGCTATCAGCGGCCTGATCCGCGCGCGAACGATTATGGGATCCCAGGTCACGGGCCGCTTGTGCGCTCAGGATGAGTCGACGTGCCGGGCGGCGGCAGCGCGGGCGGCAGGTCGGCCCATGCGGTCATACATCCACGGTAGGACAGCGGCGTCTCCGGTTGGTACCGCGTGGGCGGCGCGGAACATCCAGGCACGACAAGCGCGCTCACTGGCCATACGATCGCGTTGACGAGGGCTTGACGAAAACCGCCGGGCAGGGCCCGGAGAGGTGGGAGGACCTGGTGGAGGCAGAGTCGGAGCGTCAGCTGGCTGATCCGCCGGCCACCTGGCAGGAGCACTGGTTCGACCACCGCCAGCTGCTCCGGCTTTACCATAACGACGAGCACTGCGCGATCTACGTGGACCCCGACGTGCGCCTGGCCGAGATCGGGTGGCTGCCCCGGTTCATCGATATGACCTGGCAGTACTCCAAGGCAACCTACGGCGACGCGTTCGGGTCCGACCCGCGCATCTACTCCATCCACCACGCCGGGCGGCACGGCGGCGGCCACGCGGGCTACTACGTCAGCCCGGTCCACGACTACCACAACGTCAGCGACTGCGGGCTGGATACCTGGCGGGAAGGCAACACCCTGGCTCGCGAGCTGCCCGCTCATGAGATCGGGCATTCGGTGGAGAGCGCCAACAACGGCGTCCATGGCTCGCCCGCGTATGAGATCTGGGGCGACAGCAAGTGGGCCGAGTTCTATATCTATGACCTCTACACCGCGCTGGGCATGAACCGCGAGGCCAAGGACGTCTATCGCCGGTTCGCCGGCAACACCGACGATTTCCCTCGCCGGAGGACCCGCTGGTTCCGCGACTGGTTCTACCCGCTATGGCGGGACTGCGGGCGGGCGGAGATCATGAACAGGTTCTTCCGGGAACTGGCCCAGCACTTCCCGCGCGACTCCGGCGGGACCTACACACGGCGGATGAACTGGGGCGAGTACGTCCACTTCACCAGCGGTGCTGCGGCCGCCGATATGAGCGGCCAGGCCTCCCGTGCCTTCGGCTGGCCCCGTGAGTGGGCTGACCAGTTGGAGCATGCCCGCGAGCAGTTCCCCGGCATCAGGTACTGAGATAGCGATCTGGCCGACGCGGCGGAACCGGGAGAAGCACGTCACCGGCCGCCAGTTAGGTTCTTCAGCATGAAGTTCTTCTGGGAGGTCTTCGTCACCCTGTTCGTCGTCATCGACCCGCCGGGAACCGTACCCATCTTCCTAGGCCTGACCAGCGGGCGGACAACCGAGGAACGCAACAGGCTGGCCTGGCAGGCGGCACTGGTTGCGTTCGGCGTGATCGTGGTTTTCGCGCTCTTCGGCCAGCTGATCCTGGCCTACCTCGGCGTCCAGCTAGCCGCGCTGGAGGGTGCGGGCGGCCTGCTCTTGCTCCTGGTGGCCCTGCAGTTGCTGACTGGCACGGCTCAGGAGCCGACCGAGGCCGAACGGCAGATGGCGAACGTGGCGTTCGTTCCGCTCGGGACGCCGCTGTTGGCGGGACCGGGGGCCATCGTCGCGACAATGCTTTTCGTCAAGCGGATCAACGGCGCGGCGGACGCGATCGCCTTTTCTGCGGCGCTGGTCGCGGTGGGCGTCATGCTCTGGCTCTTCCTGCGGTACTGCAATCTGGTCGTGCGGGTCCTGCGGCCCAGCGGTGTCGAGTTGCTCACACGCGTCTCGGGCTTGCTCGTTTCCGCGATTGCCGTCCAATTGATCGCCGGGTCCGTGGAAGCATTCGTGCGCGGTGCTCACTGATCCGCGATGTCGCAGGCGGCGCCACTTTTGCTGCCATACCTGCCGTTAGCCGTGGAGCAGGCTACTGGCGGGAACGGCGGGGGCGGAACGCGATCCAAGCCAGGATGCCGATGACCGCCACCAGCAGCAAGGGCGAAAAAAGAAGGTGTACGGCGAAGCCGATGACGGCCAGGGCCACGATGGCAATGAGGACGAGGGCGATGATGGCGAGCATGGTGATCGGTCTCCGTTCATGTCGCAGTGAGGTGCTGATATCTCAAGGCTGCCGCCGCCGGTCGCTCGCGTCGATCGGGATCAGCCCTGGTTCATCCCTGAGGTGCATCCGGGATGGCATCAGGGCCCACCCTGACCTTTGAGCACCACATTCTTGAGAAGGAGCCGCTGATGGGCAATCGCTTCGAGGTCACGGTGGGTGCTGGAACAATGATGTCCGACTCCGGCGCGGCCGCCCGCTTCCCGCACCGGTGGACCCCCGGCGGCGTCACGGTCGAAGCCGATTTCACCGGCGGGCACCTGTTCCATCTCGCGGCAGCCGGCTGCGTCCTCAACGACCTCTACCGGGAAGCCGCAGGGCTGGGAATCGAATTGAAAGGGGCCCGCGTGATCGCGGCAGGCGGGTTCGACACCGCGACCTGGCGGTCCACGGGCATCAGCTATTCGGTCCAGATCAGTTCCGATGCCCCCGCCGATCAGCTCGCTCACCTGCTCGAGGTGGTCGACCAAGTTGCCGAGATACCCCAGGCCATCCGAGCCGGAGCTAGTGTTCAGCGGGTCAGCTGAGCAGTCCCTTTCAGCAGATACCGTTCATGGACGGCCGGGATCCGCTATCTGCCCCTGGTCCACCGGGGCCCGATGTCTGCCCAGGCCATGCCCCAGCGCGCCAGGCGGCGCCGGTTGAGCAGCGGTGCTGAGCCGGGGCGAAGAGCGATCCTCAGCGCCTAACGCGCCCACGGCGTGCAGGGCGACGAACGCCGCTTCCGTGGTGACCGCGATCGGGATGATGTGGTCGGCGGACTTCGCCCGGATCTGCGCGTGCAGGCGCGGACACCCGCTGGCTTCGCCTGGCAGAGGTGCTGCGCACGATCACGACCAGGACGTACAGCAGCAGGAGCGTTACTCCACCGAAGAACAGGCCCGCGATGATCGTCGGGATCGCCGAGCCGTCGCCATCGGTGAGAGTGCGCCCGCTGCCCCAGGCCCAGAGCGGGTCACGGACACTGAACGGCTGGCCGAGTGGCAACTGGCTGCCCCAGATGACGTCCGCGCCGCTCTTGGAAAGGTAGCCTTCGGTCACTATGTGGCAGCTGCCGTGCCGGCCCACGCCATTGCAGGCCTGAGCATACGACACCGGGTTGAAGGTGTCCTGGTGCTCCGCGCCGGCCACATATGCCCACGAGTTCACCAGGGAGGGCAGGAGAAACACGGTTATTCCAGTCATCGCCACGAGCATGAAGAGGACGAACACCCAGCTGCCGTGGTGGCGCGGCGGATAGCGATACGCGTGAGCGTAGAGCGGGTGATGCGAAACGCTGCCCTTCGCGCTCACCCGGACGGCCGCATCGGCGCGGTGAATACGTGATGTATCGACGATCACGACAACCAGCCCGGCCAGGGCCAGAGCGAGCAGTACGAAGACCGGGATAACGCTGAGGGTTTCGGCCGTGCCCGTGAGGCTCGTGAACAGGTGTGCGTCGATCCCCACGTACACCACGAGGCCAGTCACGCTGCCTGTTGCCACCCAGGCCCATCCGCGCCGCCGGTGATGTGACCTGACGAGTTCGGCAACGTCCGATGACTCGCTGGCATCCCGCCGTGCTGGCGCTTGCGGCATCGGCTAGACCTCACTTGGTTTGAACGGTCTCCCCGGCTTCTTGGGCGCACCTTACAAGCATGACCAGTGCGGCGGCGAGCCCGGAGGTGCGTAAACCGGCTGAGTAGATGATCGCGGCCCACGGCCGTGGTCCAGCTCGCCGGGTTGAACAGCGCCGCGGCAGTCAGCGTGGCGGCGGCCACCGCCACCGTGCTGCGGAACTTGAACACCTCGGTAGCCAGCAGCACCAGCCCCGCGTAGACCCCGATCAGTAGCCCGGTCACGATCGCGTAGGCCACGGTGCGAGAGATGATAGGGACCGGCCCCCCGCCGTGCTCGCGGTCACCGGCGCCTGCCTCGCCTGCTGGCTGAGGTTCGCTCCCACAGAGCGAAACGCTACGCCCGGATCGTTCCGGGAACGTTACGGCTCAGAGCCGCAGGTAGATGATGGCCAGGCGGACACAGACCCCGGGATGGGCCGCACAGCGTGCGGCGGGTCGCGGGTTCGAGGCTAGCCAGGCGGTAGGCTGACTGTCAGCCAGATTGCGACGCCGATCCGCAGGCAGTGGCCGGGTGTCTCAACGGAGCCAGCGCGTACCGTAGCGACCCGGGCGAAGGCGGGTGTGATCCATGACATCGGTTGGCGAGCTTGACGTATACGAGATCGCATACCTGTGCGGAGGGGCGGAGCGGGTGGCGCTGGCCGCCGTTGTGGCCATGCAGCAAGACGCGCGGATCACGATTTCCCGCACCCGGCACCGCGTCCAGGTAGCCCGTCGCAGGGCCAGCCAGCCAGTCGAATGCGCGGTCCTGGACGCGGTACCAGGCACCGGCCACGTACTGGGCCAGCTCCTGCATGACGTGGCGCACTCGGCCGCGGTGCAGGAGCTGATCGTCGGGCTCCGACGGAACGGTCTGGTCGGGCACTACTCCGTGGCCGGTCATCCGCATCTGTCGGCTGCGGGGCGGAAGGCACGTGCGGAACTGGAGGATTCCGGCGTTGAGGTGCCCCGTGAGCGGAGGGTCGCCGTGCTCGGCTCCAGCGGTATCGGTGACGCGGGACTGCGGGACATCTTTGAGACACCCGACCCGCCGCCCGGCAGCAAGCTGCTGCCCAAGGCTCGCAAGACCGCGGGCACCTACAACGACGTCCCGCCCGATACGCACCTGCCGATGCAACCGGGAATATCAGGCCGCTGGTGACGCGTCGACGGTCGTGCGGCTAGCGCGCCTTCCGGGTATTGACAATCCTGCGTTTGCGCAAGGACTCGAGCCATTCCTGCCCGCTGAGCAATCGCGTGGTCTTGGCCGACTTGACCTCACCCCCGGCGGCAACTGCCATCGCGACGCTGGCAGCGGTCATATCATCGGGTGCCTCATACACGACGAGCAGGTCATACTCGCCGAACGGGAAGCCAGCCACCAAGAGCTTGGCACCCAGGTCCTCCAGGGTCGGCCTGATCGCTTCCATGGGGTCCCGCGGCTTCTGGAGCTGAGCCGCCATCGATTTTGCGGTATAGGAGGCTTGGTACATGTAGAGCGCCATCAAGATTCCCCTCGGGTGGGAACAGGCCGAAGGGATCACCTGCCAGTCCCCGCAACGCCCGCCGGCTTCTGCCGACGTGAGCGGGCAAAGGGCTGGAGACCACTGCGGTCTAAAGATCCTAGACCCGGCCCGGACGGGGGCACCAGCCGGGACTCAGGCCGCAGCTGGCAGGCGCTGGTGTTCGATGAGGCGCCGCAGTTGCTGCCGTCCCTGCACGCCGCATTTGGCGTAGACGTTGCCCAGATGGTATTCCACTGCCTTGCGGCTGATGAACAGCTCGGCCGCGATCTCCGGGTTGGATAGCCCATTCCCGACCAGGTGGGCCACTTCGGTCTCCCGGCTGGTCAGCGCCAGGACATAGTGGTTCTTCACCGGATTGCCCGGAAGATGACAGGCCGCCAGCTCCTCTTCGGTCCGGGCCAGGAACGGAGCGGCACGTAGCTCCTGATACAGGCCGTTGGCCCGGCGCAGTCGCTGGACCGCCTGCTTCCTGTGGCCGGTACGCCGCAGCAGGCGACCGCGGGCCAGCAGCAGCCGGGCGGTGTAGACGGGGCTTTGGGTGCTGGCGGTCTCCTCGCCGCGGGCGTAGATCTCCCGGGCCTCGTCCAGGGCGCCGCGCTGCTCAGCGAGCCAGCCTGCCAGCCAGGCCAGGGCCGGCTGCAGGTAGCTGACCTGGCCGCTATCGGCCTGCAGCTGTGCCAGCACGACCGCCGCCCGCTCGGTCTGGCCCGATCCAATCAGACCCTCGGCCAGCAGCGGCCGCCACAGCTGGGCATACATCCGGCTACGGCCGTCCAGGGCCGCCTCGTCCTCCCAGGGGCCCAGCGCGTCGGCCATGCCACAGCTCCAGGCTGGAGCGCAGATCGCCCACGGCTCCTTCCAGGTCACCGGCCAGCAACCGGAACACCCCGCGAAACGCCAGGCCGTCGACATCAACCAGGTCGACCCGGGCCGGGTCGGCATCCAGATGCCCCAGCTCAGCCAGGCCGGCAACTGGGCCGCCCACCTGGGCGGCGGCGATGGCGATCCGGGTGCGGGTCTGGCTGACGACCGCCGGCTCCAGGCTGCCGGTGTCCAGCGCCCACCGGCCAAGCGCCATCGCCTTCGCTCCCTCCCCCAGCAAGAGGTGGGTGTCGGCCAGCCGGCTTGCGCTCAGGGCGGCCAGCGGCTGACTGTCCGGATCGTTCCGTGCCTCGGCCAGCGCCTCCCCGAACCGCCGTTCCGCCTCGATCAGCTGGCCCTCAGAGAACGCCATGGTGCCCAGTACGCAGCTGCGCAGCGGCGACGGTGCCGTCGCCTCCACCGCTTCGCGCAGGGCCAGGCCCCGGACCTCTTCGGCCAGCACCAGGTGCAGCGCGGTGGTCAGCAGCCGCCGTTCCCGGTCGGACCACGCCGGAGAGACATCCGAGGCCCAGTGCATGTGGGTAGCGGCCAGCGCCAGTCGGCCGGCGGCCGCCTCGCCGTCTGCCAGCTGCTCCAGCTGGGCGGCCAGACCTTCATCGGGCCGTTCCAGCGCGGCCACCCGATGCTGCCAGGACGCCGGCTCGCTGACTATGGACGCGGCCCGGGCATGCAGCACGTGGCGCTTCGTCGCTGTGATCTTGGCATAGATGGCGTCCCGGACCAGCGGGTCACGGATCTGCACCGGGCACTCCGGTTCGGCTGGTGACCAGTCCACCAGGCCGACAGCCACCGCCGGCTCGATGGCCTCGCTGGGCGAGTCCACCTGCGCCACCTGGGCCAGCTGGGCCAGCGGCATCCGCGCATTCAGCACAGACAGCATCTGCAGAACGACCCGTGTCTGCGGCGGCAGCCTCCACAGGTGATCATCGATCGCCGCGGCCAGCGACCGGGGCGGCGCCAGCACCAACAGACTGCCCGCAGGCACATCGTCCCGGTCGACATGAAGTGCCGTGATCTCGGCGGTTCCACTTCACCGAGGGACGGCATTGGCTGCAGCATTTCCTGGGCCTCGAAGGAGCCCGCGCGATGCCTCCGGAGGTGAGGGTGGCCGCGCTGACCGGAGCGGCGTGGCTGGCCCACGACCAAGACGACTTCAAACTGGCCGACGCGCTGTTTGAGGAGAGCCTGAACCTCTATGAAGCGCTCGGGCAGACCGCGCGGATGGCCGATGTCTTGACCAATCGGGCGATCATGGCGCGCGGGCAGGGCCTGTATGACGAGGCGGCGGCCCTCGCGGAAAAGAGCCTGGCGGTAGCCCATGACGCAGCCGACGAGGCTGCCGTCAGCCTCGCCCTGTTCCGGCTGGGCATGATCATGCGCGAGCGTGGCGATTTCGGCGGTGCCCGGCGAGCCTACGAGGAGTGCCTGTCGCGTTACCACGCCATGGGTGACCGGGTCGGCGAGGCTTTGTCCTGCTCGGCGTGGGCGACATCGCTCGCGACGAGGGCGACTGGGAAACGGTCCAGGCTGTTTGCACCGACACCCTGGCCCGGTGCCGTGAGCTGGAAAATCCCAAGGGGGCCGGTTTTTCCCTGAACAACCTGGCGCTGGCGGCGGCGATGAGTGGCGACCTCGACCGGGCAGAGGCGCTGGCTGCAGAGGCGGTGGAGCTCTTCCGGGAGCATGGGATCCACGGCGGGGTGGTCGAACTGCTGGTCACGTCGGGCCAGCTTGCCTGCGACCGGCGTGAGTACGGCCGGGCCCGGGCCTTGCTGGAGGACGCACTGATCGAGGGCTGGCCGGCCGGCCCGCACTGGCTGGTGTTGACCGCGCTGGAGGAAACCGCCCGGGTAGCGGCGGCCGAGGACGATGCCGAGACGGCCGTCTACCTGGTGGGTGCAGCGAACGCCTGGCGGGAGCGGATGGATGTCCCGCGCCCCGCCTACCGCCGGGCCTCGGTCGCCGCGACCACGGCTACCGTCCGCCGCGCCCTGGGCGAGGAAGGCTTCGCCGTGGCGCAGCGAGAAGGAGCCTCGTCGATGCCCGAGGATGCCGTGGCGCTGGCCCTTCGCTACCTGGCCCTCAGGGAAGCAGTTGGCGCGCCACGCAGTCCTGGGCGGCATCATGAGGTGCGGGACCATGTGCCCGGACAGCTGGGCACCGGGAACGGCTGAGACTCACCGCTCACGGGTGAGTGGTCAGCCTGGTAGCGCGCGAATCCGGGGCATGCGGCGAGCAGGATGACCATCGACGCGGCGGCGAGCAGGCCGCCGCCGGTCACGGCCCAGGTGGTCCCGAGCGCGGCGCCGATCAGGCCATGCGCGGCGCTGGCCAGCCGCGGCCCGCCCGCGGCGACGGCCAGGTCCATGCCCTGCATCCGTCCGCGCATGTGGTCAGCGGCGGCGGCCTGGAGGATGGTCTTGCGGAATATGCCGAGGATCACCAGCGCGCCGCCCGCGATGGCGAGCAGCGCCAGAGCCGCAGGCAGCGACCGGGTCACGCCGAACCCGGCTATCGCCCCGGCCCAGATGCAGCCCGCCGCCGCCATCATCGCGCCTGGCCTGCGCGAGCTGCTGAACAGCCCGGCCAGCACGGCCGCAGCAAGGCCGCCTGCCGAGATCGCCGCGCCCCCGGCGCGGTTAACCGAAGGCTGGACCCTGCCCCAGCGGCAAAGTCAAATGGCCGGTGGCCGCGAGCGTCATCAGTACTGGCTATGACCGGGCCTGCATTCGGGCCTGGTAATCAGCGAACGGTTCAAGTCCGGCTTCGGCGCGGCGCTCGTCCAGCCGTTGCGGATCCTCAATCGGGTGCGGCCCGAATTCTCCGTCGCTGACGGTGAACTGGGTGCCGTAGCGCTGAGGCAGCCCGGCATTGACCCGGACCCGATCCTCCAGGTAGGCCAGGTTCGCCGAGGACGCCTCCCCCTGATCGACTGCGCCGCGCAGGGCATCCAGGAATGCCCGCTGCCGGACAGGATCGTGGTCCGCATGCTGGGCCAGCAGCCATGCCGCCGCGGCGCCGTCCTCACCGGCCAGCGTCCGCCCGGGCCAGCCCCGGGCGCTGACAAGTTCCCCGAGCCATCGGGTGTTGTCCTCGTCGATGCGCTGCCATTCTGCTGCTACCTCATCGGGAAGCCTGACCATGTGCTGACCCCTGAGCGGGGACACTTGGGTGCGGATCCGCTGATCCTCATCACGCCGGGCCAGCAGTTCCCGCCGCAACTGCTCATCCACGCAGTCATTTCACACCCGCCGTGCCCGGCGGCGGAAGACCGGACGGCCCGGCGCCGGGAGATCTGGTACGGCAGTCTCCATTGGCTGACTGCACTGTATTGGCTGCATCGTCCGGTCAGTTGCCTCTCGGGCGGTACTGGAGCCGCTGCCGTGCCATCTCGCATACGCCATTGCGTTCGTTGTCCGCCGCGGCCTGGCGTGCCTCATCGAGATCGGCCGGGGTCAGCAGGCCATTGGCCAGCAAGAAGTCGGCGAGATCACGCGCGTGGCCGCGTTCGGACCAGATGAGACCCTGAAGCAGCTTCTTGTAGTCAGATACCGCACCCTCTCCGCTCAGGTTCAAGGCGATGACCACATTCATCATCGGTACCGTCTGCGGGGCGGCCAGGCCGAGGATGAACTCCTGGTAGTAATAGGCCATCGCCAGCCGCGCCGTGGCGTTGCGCATGAAGTAGCCGCGCACGCGAGCCACGCCGTCTTCTGCGGGCACGCTGCGCCGCCGCATGACCGTCCCGGCTCGGGTGGTCGGTTGCTTGTCACCGTGCAGGGCGGCCGGATCAGCGCGGGTGCGGGCCAGCACGTCGAGCCGCAGCCGCAGGACCCAGGTACCCACGCTGACCAGCCACGAGCCCTCTGAGAGCACGACCGGCAGCGGCTCGTAGCGAGCCGGGGCAACCGGCAGGACATGGCACGCCGTCCGCTGGACGGCCTCGGCGCTGAGCGGTGTCCCTGCTGCTTCCTGCGCTAGGTAAACGCGGTGGGTCGTATCACGGCTGAACAGCTCCCAGCGGTGGTGAACATAGCGAAGACCGGCACAACGCGGGGCCCTGTGCAGCGTGAGATCCTCGTTGGCGCTGAGCATGCGCCGGTCCAGCCAGGTGATCTCATCGGGCGGACAGCTGACCCACTCACCGCGCGCTTCTGACCACAGGAAAAGCCGACCCGTCGCCACTCAGTCGCCACTCCCGATCGATGGCGCGCCACCGGCGCGTCCATCCAGTCTCGCCGTGTCTGGACGACAATTCTCGCACTTCCGGGCCTCAGCTGATCTCAACGCGAGACAGCAGCGCGTCCGGCCTTGTCCCCCAGCGGATCGCATCGCCGTCGCTGAGCGGCTGCTCACCTGCCACGGGGACGCCGTTGAGGGTGAGCCCGTTCCTGCCCTGGTTGGTGATCCACCAGCGACCGTCAGAGAAGGTGAATCTCGCATGCTCCCTGGACACCGTGGGCACGTCGGGGAGCACCAGCTCAACGGACCCGCGCCCGGCACGGGCGCCCGACCTCATGGTCCCCGCCACCGAGGAGCCCGTGACCAGCCGCAGCAGGGGGACGGAAGCGAGGCTCCGTTCCATGATCGTGGCCAAGCCACCGGCGACCGTCAGGCCGGGATCAGGTTCCTGCCAAGCGCGGCTGCCGGGCCCGGCGTAGGCGTGCTGCGGGACGGCATACGCGAGCTCCGGCTGGACGTCCGCATACCAGGCATCAGGCAGGTCAGGCTCGGCATCGACACTCGCGTGATCCGCCTGCCGCAGGCGGTAGCGGCCCGGCGGGACAGATCCGGCCGCGATGACCTGCACGTCTGCCCGGCCCGGCCCGGCGAAGCGAGCCCCGTGCGCGGCTACCTGCTCCTCGTAGACTTCTGTCACGCTCGTCCTGATCACGCCGAGCTCCAGCCGCTCGCACAGCGAGACAAGATCATCGGGGTTCAGCTGCAGCTCGACAACGTTCGGTGCGATCAGCAACCCGCTTGGCGTGACCACGAACACATCAGGCAGATGCCGCATGGCGATCCGCAGCACGTCCTGCCCATCGCGCCATGGCCGGGAAGCCAGCTGCCGCATCCATGGATGATCCCTCGTGATGCCCAAGGCACGCAGGCCGCCCACGCTAGCGGCGCCGAGTCCCGCGACGGCCACCAGCAGCATGGTGGCGGAGACGGCGGAGCCCATCTCGACGTCCAGAACCACCCAGCACGCCGCGACGCCGCCCGCGACCGCCCAGCGCCCCCGGCTCCGCTGCCGCAGCGGAGCGCGCGCCTGCCGACGCGGCGCTTCCCGGCCTTCAGTCATCGAGTACCATCTCGATCTGTCCTTGACGTGTGCGCTCGCCTGATTGTTTCTGATCCGCCCGTCCTTCACCGAGGATGCGGGCAGTGCAGCCGTCAGTCAACGAATCACGGGCAGCTTCCAGATGTCTGGAAGTTCCGGGAGAGCGGTCCCTGGCCCCGGATAGAGCAAATGCGGCCTTCTTCTGGGTCATGATGGGTACCCGGTCCTTCCTGGGCTGCGAGCCGTCGGGCATGGACGGCGGCGACCTGTGATCCGCTTATGCCGATGACGGCCTGACTTCCAGATGTAGCTATTCAGCCTGAGTTACGCCTGGTGCGGGACGGCGGGCGGACCCGGCAGAGTGTCTCCTTGGCCTTGGTGGCCAGGGGCCGGCATCTCAGAGCCGATTGGCAGTCCCTCTTATCCCGCGTTGTGGTCCAGGGTGCCGTCCAGGACAGTGACCGCGTGGCCGGTGAGGTGGACCCGGTTGCCGTGGACGGCGGTATGGACCAGGCCGGTGCGGTCGGAGGCCTGCAGGCCGGTGAGGCTGTCGCGGCCGAGGCGGTGCGACCAGTAGGGGGCCAGGGCGGTGTGGGCGCTGCCGGTGACGGGGTCTTCGGGGATGCCGCCTGCTGGTGCGAAGTACCGGGAGATGAAGTCATAGCCACTGTGCCGGTTTGCTGCGGCGGCGGTGACGATGATCCCGCGGATGCCGTTCCGGCGGGTCAGGAGGGCTAGGGCAGTGAAGTCGGGCCGCAGCCCACGGACGGCGGCCTCGTGGCCGGCCACGGCGAGCAGGTCTCCGAGCGCGCCGGTGGAGTAGGCGGCGCGCAGTTTGGCGCCGAGGGCCTGGGCGAGGCCGTCGGGGGCCGGCGCCTCGGCGGGGAAGGCGGCGGGGAAGTCCAGGGTGATGGTGCCGTCGTGGCGGGTGCGGGCGATCAGGATGCCAAACTGGCTGGCGAAGCGGACGGTCAACGGCGTGGCGCGGTCGGTGTGCAGGGCATGGGCGGTGGCCAGGGTGGCGTGACCGCACAGGTTGCTCTCGGCGGCGGGAGCGAACCAGCGCAGGGCCCAGTCGGCGCCGGCGCCGTCCGGCAGCGGGCGGGCGAAGGCGGTCTCGTGGCTCAGCTCTGCGGCGATCCGGCGCATCCACTCCTTGTCGGGCCAGGCGCCGGCGTTGAGCAGGCAGACGCCGGCGGGGTTGCCGGCGAACGGCCGGTCGGTGAACGCGTCGATGATCCGGATGCGCATGAGGGAACTGTAGGACGGCGCGTTTGAGCCGTCCAAAGACAGCTTGTTAGCCGGCCGGGATGGGCTTGCCAGGACCCGGGTGAGCGAGGCTGAAGACGGCGGTGGGCCGGCCTCGCCGGCACGGCGTGGCGGCTGGATCACTTCCTGAATGTGGTGATCATGGTGGCTTGTGCCTGGTATGCCGCATGTCCCGCCCGCGGGCGAGCTTGCGGCGCTGCGTGCCCGGGTCGTGGAGCTTGAGGAGCGGCTGGCCGCCCGGGACGCCCAGCTAGAGGTGGCGGTGGCGCAGCTGGCTGCCCGGGACGCGCGGCTTGAGGCGGCGCAGGCGCGGCTGGCGGAGCTGGCGGAGCAGATCGAAGAACTGCGGCCCGCGCCACGTGCACATCGCCTGCACCGAGTTCCTCACCGCCTTGCACACCGGTGACCGCACCAAGGAGGCGATCGACACCCTCAACGCACTCACCCAGCTGTTCACCACCGGCCCCTGGCTACCAGCCGCCATCCGCCCCGGCTGAACAGTTACTTCCAGATTTCTGGAAAAGGCGTTGAATTCGCGCGCGCTGGACTCAATATCGCCGCGCACGGGTATGCTTTCTCGGAGATGCCGGACCAAAGTAAAGACCGGCAATCGCGATTGGCCATCTCGTGAATTTACGCAGGCGATGATACGGAGGTGCAGATGCACATCGGATCGGTGCTTCTTGTCATCTGGCTGGTCATCGGCGGTATCGCCGCCGGGCAGCGCGGAGATTACACAGGATCCATCGGCTGCAGCAGCGCAAGTACTATTGCGGTAACGATCATCGCCGGTCCCCTCAACTACATGGGAGTAAACCCGGATATTAACTGCTCGGTGCACCCCAGTAATTAGCTATTGCTAGCCCGCTGGAGGTTTCTCGCGGCGGCACAGTTCGCCCATTGCGGTCAACGCCGCGATCTCCCTTACGAACTCCGGCCACAGCGCCCGGGGCAGGTCGTGACCCATGCCGGAGAACCCGACGAAGCGGGAACCCGGGATCGCCCTGGCCACCGCCAGGCCTCCGCTGACCGTGATCAGCGGGTCATGTAGCCCGTGGATGACCAGCGCCGGGACCGTGATCCGGTGTAGCGCCGCCGTACGGTTCGGCTGACTCACGCTGGCCGCGAGCTGCCGCCTGCGGCCGGCCGGGTCCTGTCCGCGGTCCCAGCTCCGGCCGGCCAGGTCACGCACGTACTGCTCGTCGAACGCAAAGCCGCGCGAGCCGATGAGCCGGAACGTCTCGACGGCCACGGACATGGCGGCAGCCCGGTCGGCGACCACGGGGGGCCGCAGCAGCCGGGAGTACACCCTGGGTTTCGGCTGCCCGACCCGGCTAGATCCCGTGGATGTCATCATCAGCGTGATGCTGCGGACCCGGGCGGCGTGCTGCAGCGCGACAGCCTGAACGATGAATCCACCCATCGACGCCCCGACCAGGTGAACCTCGCCCAGCCCCAGTCCGTTGATCAGCCCGGCCACATCGTCGGCCATATCGTCGATCGAGTACGGCGGCGGTCTGCGCCGTACCATCACGTCGGCCAGGCGCGGCGGCGGCAGGTTCCCCAGGTGGGTCGATTCGCCCGCATCCCGGTTGTCGAACCGGACGACGAAAAGACCGCACCGGGCCAGACTCTCGCACAGCTCGTCCGGCCAGGCGATCATCTGCGTCCCCAAGCCCATGATCAGCACAACCGGCGGCGCGCTGGCGTCACCGAACGTCTCATAGGCCAGCTCGATGCCGTTGGCGGCGACCCGGCCCAGCGTGCGAGCAGCAGCATCACCCACCAGCACAGTCTCGCACGTAGCGTCAGCTCATTTCGGTGCGGACGGCGGCGAAGGCGGCTGCCGCGGTCTGGAGATCGTCGCGGCTGTGCGCGGCGGAGACCTGGGTCCTGATCCGCGCCTTGCCGACCGGGACCACCGGATAGCTGAAGCCGATCACGTACACGCCCTTTTCTAGGAGCAGGTCGGCCATCTGGGTGGCGCGCGCGGCGTCGCCAATCATCACGGGCACGATCGGGTGATCACCGGGCAGTATGTCAAAGCCGAGGCCGGTCATCCGCTCGCGGAACCAGGCGGTGTTTTCGCGCAGGCGTGCCCGCAGGTCATCGCCGCTCTCCAGCAGGTCCAGGACCTTTAGCGAAGCACCCACCACCGCGGGCGCCACGGAGTTTGAAAACAAGTACGGCCTTGAACGCTGCCGCAGGAGGTCAATGATCTCGCGGCGGCCGCTGGTGTAGCCGCCGCTGGCCCCGCCCAGCGCCTTGCCCAGGGTCCCCGTCACGACGTCCACGCGGTCGCTGACCCCGTGCAGTTCGGGCGTGCCGCGGCCGCGAGAGCCAACAAATCCCACCGCGTGCGAGTCGTCGACCATGACCATTGCCTCGTAACGCTCGGCCAGGTCACAGATCTCACCGAGTGGCGCGAGGTAACCGTCCATGGAGAACACGCCGTCGGTGGCGATGAGCCGGCGCCTGGCATCGGCACTGGCCTTGAGCTGAGCTTCGAGGTCGGCCATGTCGCGATTCCGGTAGCGCAGCCGCCTGGCCTTGCTCAGCCTTATCCCGTCGATGATAGATGCGTGATTCAGTTCATCGCTGATGACGGCGTCCTGCTCGCCGAGCAGCGTCTCGAAGAAGCCTCCGTTGGCATCGAAGCAGGAGGAGTACAAGATGGTGTCCTCGGTGCCGAGGAAGCCTGAGATGCGCTGCTCAAGCTGTTTGTGCACGTCCTGCGTGCCGCAGATGAACCTGACGCTGGCCAGGCCATATCCCCAGCGGTCGATGGCCTCCTTGGCGGCCGAAATGATGCGCGGGTCGTCGGCCAAGCCCAGATAGTTGTTCGCGCAGAAGTTGAGAACCTCCTGGCCATCCCCGACGCGGATGCTCGACCCTTGCGGGCTGACGATGACGCGCTCGGCCTTGAACATGCCTGCCGAGCGAATCTCATCAAGCTCGGCGCTGATGCCTCGCTGGGTGCTGGTAAACACGTGACGGCTCCTTACCGGTGAGCCCAGGTGAGGACCACCTTGCCGCATTGGGCGCTGCGCACGGTATCGAAGGCCTGCCCGAAATCGGCGGCATCGAACCTGTGCGTGATGACCGGCGAAATGTCAAGGCCGGAATGGATCAGCACCGACATCTCGTACCAGGTCTCGAACATCTGACGCCCGTAGATGCCCTTGATCGTGATCATGTTGGTCACAAGGTGCGGCCAGTCGATCCCGAAGTCCTCCACAGGCAGGCCGAGCATGGCGATCTTGCCACCATGGGTCATGGTGGCCAGCATCTCCCGGAGTGCGGCCGGCTTACCGGACATCTCAAGGCCGACGTCGAAGCCCTCGCGCATGCCAAGCTCGGCCATGACATCGCACAGCCTGGTCTCGGCAGCGTTCACCGCCAGGGTCACGCCGGTCCGCCTGGCCAGATCCAGCCGGTACTCCGAGACGTCACTGATGGCGACGTACCGCGCTCCGGCATGCCTGGCCACGATGGCCGCCATCAGACCGATCGGGCCCGCACCGGTGATGAGAACGTCCTCCCCGAGGATCGGGAAGGTCAGGGCCGAGTGCACGGCGTTGCCGAAAGGGTCGAAGATGGCGGCGACATCGAGGTCGATGTCGGGCTCGTGCCGCCAGACGTTGGTTGCAGGCAGCGCGATGTACTCGGCGAAGGCACCCGGACGGTTGACCCCCACCCCTTTCGTGTGCGCGCACTGAACGCGCCGGCCGGCCATGCAGTTGCGGCAACGGCCGCAGACCAGGTGGCCCTCGCCGCTCACGAGGTCGCCCGGACGCAGTTCTTGCACGTCGGACCCGATATCGGTGACCTCGCCGACGAACTCATGGCCGACAACCAGCGGCACCGGCACATTCGCCTGCGCCCAGCCATCCCAGTCATAGATGTGCAGGTCCGTGCCGCAGACACCCGTTCTGAGCACACGGATCAGGACGTCGTCCCTGCCGCAGGCAGGGACGGGCACATCCTCAAGCCTGAGGCCAGGCCCCGCTTTCGCCTTAACCAGCGCCTTCATCGCCGCCGCTCCCGCGTATACGATCCCGATCGGCACACGGCCGTCAGCGGTAACCCTCTCCGACCGGCCGCCGTGTCCCGCTGGTCCAGAACCCTATCGCTTCGGGCAGACAGCCCGGCCCGGTACAGCCAGCTGCCACCATGGCCCCCGGGGTGACGGCCGGATCGACGCGAGACAGCTAGGATCCTTCCGAGAGCACCCGGCGCGGGTGCCTGCCGTCGACGTACCCCACGAACGGCGGGTAGATGTTGTAGCCGAGCAGTTCCTGCAGCCGTTCCGGCAACCCGCGGGCAACGTCACGGGGAACGGCCAGGCAGTGGTTCTCCTGTGGCCGCAGCCAGCCGACGGCGTACTCCAGGATCACGCCGAGTCGTGGCCGGGAGGTCTGGTTCGCGCCGCCCCCGTGCCACAGGCTGCCCAGGTAGAACAGGGCCGCTCCGGGCGACATCACGGCAGTCTCAACTGGATCGGCCGGGCCCGGCTGCCGACCAGGCTCCCACAGGTGGCTGCCGGGGATGAATCTGGTGGCCCCGTTCTCCGCGGTGAACTCATCCAGCGGCCACATGGTGTTGACCACCAGCGGCGGATGCGGCTCGGGCACCGGGTAGATGGCGTCGTCCCTGTGCAGGATCTGCGCCTTCTCGCCAGGACCGATGCAGATGCCGACCGGAGCGCTGAGCTGGTACTGGCCAAGTACCTGGTCGAGGACGCCGAGCAGCAACGGGTCGGTGGCAAGCTCGTCGAAGGCGCGGGTCTTGGCGAACAGCGCGTAGATCCGCTGTGTGTCGAACCCCTCGAAGGAGTTCCGCCCGGTCCGGGTGGTCCGCAGCACCCGGTCCAGGTCAGCGCGGGCCTTCTGTACGCCATCCGGGGTCAGCATGCCGGTTACCACGACATAGCCGTCGTCCACCAGCCGCCGGGCCACGTCCTGGCTGGGCGAGGCGGCAGGCATCGTC
Source organism: uncultured Actinomycetota bacterium (assembly GCA_963808615.1). GTDB lineage: Bacteria > Actinomycetota > Actinomycetes > Streptosporangiales > Streptosporangiaceae > Palsa-504. The sequence goes on along the minus strand of CAWEGV010000010.1, from coordinate 327,444 downwards.
GCCATCATCAGCCTGAGATTAGGCCGCCGGTTGCCTGCCGTCTAGCATGCGGCAGTATCGGCCACATGACCGAACTGACCGATGTTTCCGGTGCATTCGCCTACGGTGACTCGATCCTCGTCGGCGACCGGGTACGACTGCACGACGGGCGCTGGTGCGACGAGGTGCTGATGTCCATCCTCGACCACGAGTGGGCGGCTCGCCGATGATGAGGGGCAGTCCGCCGGCCCGATGAACATCCGTCAGACCCGCGAAATCGCCTGCGCACGGCCCGCAGCAGCCATGGCCGTCAAGCGGGACAACCCCAGCTCAGGTCGACATTCTCTGGTGACGACCCCGGCGGAACATAGCCCGCACACGGGCAGCGTTCCCACACACTCAGCGAACCCAGCCGGGCTGCGCATGACGCTGGCGCCCGGTGAGATGCGGCACTATGCGCGCATCGGACGCACATTCTTGCCGTAGGCAAAGACATGCAATGCCATTCCCAGAGCATATCGGCGCCGACGTACAGCCAGAACATGAAATAGACGAAGGCAATCACAAGGGCCACAGCGCCATATTCGCCATCACCGCGCTGCGAACCGAATGCAAAAGCGGCGCCCAGAATGGCAGGCGTAATGAACCCGGATGTGCCCCATTTGACGACGTTACTCACTCGCAGCCGGCGCGGTTCGCGCGTCCGCCGGGTGCCGGCCAGCCCGGCCGGGATATCGGAGGTGATCGTGGCCAGTTCCGCGTGTGTACGCGCGGCGAGCGTCTGGCCTATTCGCGCGTCGAACTCGTCCTTGGTCAGCCGATCCTGCACGAACGCGGCCTTGAGCGTGTCGATCGTCTGCTCGCGGTCGGCGGGCGACGCCCGCAGGTGGCTGCGGCCCGTCGCAGTTGCCGCCTGTTCGTCTTTCGGCCCTGCCATCACGGCGCCTCCCCAGGAGGAGAGTCAAAGGCCAGCTTAACCCGGCTGTCCCGTGGCAGCCATTCTCGGACCGCCTCGGCTCCGGGTGGTACCGGCTACAGCAGCTCAGCCAGCAGGGCCGCGGCCCGGGCGGCCCCGTCGGTCTCCACCGGGCGGTAGCCGACCGGGCGGTCGATCTCGGCGACGATGGCCTCGGCGAGGTACTCGGGGTCGAGGGCCGTATAGTCCAGGCGCCTCCCGGCGCGGTACTGCGCGAGCCGGTGGGCCACGTGGATCTGCTGCTCGAAATGGCGGGCCAGCGGCACGTAGATGAACGGCGTTCTCGTCGCGACGAGCTCCATGGTCGTGGTCAGCCCGCCCTGGACCACCGCCAGGTCGCAGGCGGCCAGGTGGCGGTACAGGTCGGGCACGTAGCCGCGCACCTCGACGCCATCGGGCACCGGGACCGACCCAGGGTCGATCCGCGGACCGGTCACGGCGATCATCCGCAGGCCAGGGACTCTCTTCTCGGCCAGCGGGAACGCCGAGGCGACCCGGCGCAGCAAGTGCCCCCCCACCCCGGAACCGCCCACGGTCACCATGCAGATCCGCTCGTCGGCCCGGTAGCCGAGCTCGGCCCGCAGCGCCTCCCGGTCCTCGGGGGGAGTGAACCCGGTCACGTACCCGGTACAGGCGTAGCGCTCCAGCGTCCAGTCGCGCACGCTCGGCATTCCGGGTCCCAGCGGGAGGTCCACCAGGTCATCTGGGTTCCCGACGAAGATCGACCGGTCCCGCAACCGCGGGTAGCGTCGCATGTGCTCCACCCCCTCGGCGTTCCAGTCCGCGGTGAGGACGGCCTCGGCGGCGCCGCCTTCGGGCATCGGCAGCCAGCCCACGAAGTCGGTGAGCCACGCGTACTCGGTCCGCTTGAGCTCTGGGTTGTCGAACAGGAAGTGGTCGACGTCCCAGCCCTCGTCGGCGATCCACAGATCGTATGGCTCGTCGCAGGTCAGGTCGTGGAAGACCATGAAGTTCGCCACCAAGATCTCATCCATCCGGCGGGCGGCCTGGAACACGTTCAGGTCATGCTCGCCCGCTTCGGACTCGATGTGCGCGCTCTCGCTGGCCAGCCAGCGAGATGCCGGGTGGACCCGTTCGCCGCGCTCTTGGAGCACCTGGGTCACCGGATGCTGAGTGAGCCAGTCGATCTCCAGATCCGGGTGCCGGGCCCGCAGTTCGTCGGCGATGGCCAGGTCGCGGCGGACGTGACCGAGGCCGATCGGCGAGCTGACGTACAGCGCCCGTTTGCGGCGATCCCGGCCCCGGGTCCAGGTCCGCAGCCCCGGTGTCCCCGGGCCTAGGGACTCGGCAAAATCCCGGATAAGCAGGTTCGTCTTAACCGGGTCACGCATCGTCGGTGCGTGCCCGCCGCCGTGGATGGTGACCAGCTGCCCGCCAGTCCAGTGCGCCAGCGCCATGCCGGTCTCGTAGGGCACGATCCCGTCCTGGTCCCCGTGCACGAACAGGACCGGGCACCGTACCTGGCGGCAGATGGCCTCGGCGTCCGCCTCGGTGAGCGCGGCGACGGCCGGGCCGGTCAGCAGCAGCTTCTCCGCAGTGGTCTCCAGACCGTACCCGACCCCGTCCTCCCACTGTTTGATCGAGTGCGGCTCGGTGAACACCTGCGACATGAAGAACTCGACCCAGCCGCGGTAGTCGGCCAGCCAGTAGTTCCGGTTCGCCTTCCCCCAGCCCTCGTAGCTGTCCTTGGGCTCACCGAAGTCCGGCGGAATCGGCCAGGGCAGCGCCGTGCCGATCGCGACCACCCCGGCCGCGCGCTCCGGATACCAGGCCGCCAGCTGCAGTGCGTGCCGGGCGCCCAGCGACAGGCCGGCGACCACGGCCTGATCCACCCCGGACGCGTCCATAGCCGCGATGGCGTCGTCGACGTACTCCCGATCGGCGTAGGCCTCTTCGGTCGCCGGCCGGTCGGCCCGGCCGTTGCCGCGGCCCTCGACGGCGATCACCCGGAATCGCCGCGCCAGGTACGGGACCTGCGCCTTCCACTGCCGGGCGTGCACGATGGCCCAGGAGGTCAACAGCACGATTGTCGGCTCGCCCGTGCCGAACACGTCGTAGCCGACCCGCACCCCGTCCCGCTCCACGATGCCCTGGTAATCCGGTTCGCGTGCCCGCATGGCGCCCTCCCTGGCCTTGTCCCTATGTCAGGTCGGAAATACAGGGATCAGCCTGGCCAGAACGGCGGCATGCTGCAGAATGTCCAGGCCACTGCTCATCAGCTTGTCACAACGGGAGGCTGAGGTGAATCCACATCCGCCAGACGGCCGAGCGCGGAGCGGGCGCCGGGTGGCGTCGCCCTATCGCAGGCACGAAGATATTCCCAGGCATGCCAGAGCGAGCACAGCAGCGGAGCGGCAGTGACGGCACAGGACGTGGCATCGGTGCGGGTCAACCGCTGGGTGATCCTGGCCGGTTACGCCCTGCTGACCGCGTGTACCCAGTGGCTCTGGCTCGCCTACGCGCCGATCACCACACAGGCGCACCAGATCATGGGGGTGTCTGAGGGGGCGGTAGGTGATCTCGCCGCCATCTTCCCGTTCGTGTACGTCGTCCTGGCCCTGCCCGCAGGCCGCTGGCTCGATACCCGGTTCGCGCGGGCCCTCGGCCTCGGCGCGATCCTGACCGCGGCCGGCGGTCTGTTGCGCCTGGCCGGCCCGTCGTCGTACGGCTGGGCCATGGCGGGCCAGTTCGTGACCGCGGCCGGCCAGCCGTTCGTGCTCAACTCGATCACCAAGGTGGCCAGCCGCTATTTCCCGGTCAAGGAGCGGACCACGGCGGTCTCCATCGGCAGCGTGGCCCTGTTCGCGGGCATCCTGGCCGCGGTTCTGACCGGCGGGCCGCTGCTTGACGCCGGGGGCCTGAGGCTGCTGCTGTCGGTCCAGGCCGTGGTGGCCGTGGTAGCTGCCGGATGGGTGCTGACTGTGATCCGGGCGCCCGCCGCTTTCCCTGGCGATCCGTCGGTCGCGCCGTCCCTGCGCTGGCTGCGCGGCGACCGGTTCATGTGGCTGCTGGCCGGCTTGCTGTTCGTGGGGATGGGCGTGTTCAACGCGGTCGCGACGTGGCTGGACTCCATCCTCACGCACTTCGGGCACGGCGGCGCGAGCGGCTACCTGATCGCGCTCATGACCGTGGGAGGGATCGCCGGAGGCGCGCTGCTGCCGGGCATCGTCGCGCAGCGCAACCAGCGGCGGGGCATGCTGATGATCGCGGTGGTGGTGACGGCGGCGGCGTTCGCCGTGATCGCCACGGTGCATAACCCGGCCGTCGACGCCCTCGTCCTGGTCGCCGCGGGGTTCTTCCTGCTGGCTGGCCTGCCGGTCGTGCTGGACTGGTCCGAGCTCTACGCCGGACCAGAGCGCGCCGGCGGCGCGGCCGGGTTCCTGCTGCTGTCCGGGAACCTGGGCGGCGTGATCCTGGTGCTGATCGTCCAGGCCGTGATCGGGAATCCGTACCTGTCGCTGGGCGCTCTGGCGGTGGCTTGCCTGGGCGGGCTCGCGCTGGCCGTCAGGCTTCCGGCCGGCAGCGCCGCACCCGCGAGCACCGCGAGCGCATATCAAGGAGGCGCCCAGTGACCGACCCGATGGCCGACCTGGAACGTCAGCTCAAGCCCTACCGGGACACGTTTCCTTCGTTCAGCGAGCTGCCGGCCGACGGCCTGGCTCGGGCCGAGGTGACCGAGCTGGTCGAGCGGATGGCCTCGGCGGAGGAACGCACGTGGCGGGAGGGATACGCGTCCGGCGCCGTCTACCACGGTGATCCGGAACACATGGCCTTCCTCAGCGGGGTCTACGCCGCGCAGTCGCAGAGCAATCCGCTGCATCCGGACCTGTGGCCGAGCGCCACCAAGTTCGAAGCGGAAATCGTGGCGATGACCGCGTCCATGCTCGGCGCCGACCGGGCGGCGGAGACGCAGGTGGTCGGCACGGTCAGCTCCGGCGGCACCGAGAGCATCCTGCTGGCCATGAAGACCTACCGTGACTTCGCCCGTGAGCGCCGCGGCATCGCCGCGCCGGAGATCGTGGCGCCGGTCACCGCGCACGCGGCATTCGACAAGGCGGCCCGGTTCTTCGACATGCCGCTGGTGCGGGTCCCGGTCGGAGAGGATTTCAGGGTCGATCCGAAGGAGCTGGCCGGTGCCATCACCGAGCGGACGGCTGTCGTGGTGGGTTCAGCGCCGAGCTACCCGCACGGCCTGATCGACCCGATCCCCGAGATCGCGGCGCTGGCCGCCGAACGCGGCGTGGCCTGCCACGTCGACGCGTGCCTGGGCGGTTTCATCCTGCCGTGGGCGCGGCGGCTGGGCTACCCGGTACCCCCCTTCGACTTCCGGCTGCCCGGCGTGACCTCGATGTCGGCCGACACGCACAAGTACGGGTACGCGGCCAAGGGCTCCTCGGTCGTGCTGTACCGCGGCAGGGAACTGCGTCACTTCCAGTACTACGCGGTCACCGATTGGCCGGGCGGGCTGTACCTATCCCCCACCTTCGCCGGCAGCCGGCCCGGTGCCCTGTCCGCCACCTGCTGGGCGGCCATGGTCTCGATCGGAGAGAGCGGCTACACCGAAGCGGCCCGGCGGATCCTGGCCACCGCGGCGAGGATACGGGACGGCATCGCGGCCATATCCGGGCTGCGAGTGCTGGGCGATCCGTTGTGGGTCATCGCCTTCGCCGCCGAGGACGGCCTGGACGTCTACCAGGTCATGGAGAACATGGGCCATCGCGGCTGGAGCCTGAACGGCCTGCAGCGGCCGGCCGCGGTCCATATCGCCGTCACGCTGCGCCACACCCAGCCCGGGGTGGCCGACCGTTTCCTGGGCGACCTGGCCGAATCGGTCGAGCAAGTCCGGGTCAACCCGGGGGTCAGCACCGGGATGGCCCCGGTCTACGGCATGGCGGCCAGCCTGCCCGCGGAGGTCGTCCGCCAGGTGCTCAACGGCTACCTCGACCTGCTCTTCGAGGTATGAGCATGGCACGCCACGTGCTGGCCATCGACCTGGGAACCTCGGCGCTGAAGGTCGCCGTGGTCTCGATGGCGGGCGAGGTCGTGGCCGCGGAGGAGGAGACACACCAGGTGAGGCTGCTGCCCGGGGGCGGCGCCGAACAGGACCCGCGGCAGTGGTGGGACCTGATCGCCAAGGCGTCGTCCCGCCTCATGGCGCGCGGCGCGGTCCCGCAGGAATCGGTGGTCGCCGTGGCCTGCACGGCCCAGTGGTCGGGAACCGTGCCCGTCGATGAGCACGGCGAGCCCATCCGCGACGCGATCATCTGGATGGACTCGCGCGGCGCGCCGTACGCGCGGCAGATCACTGGCGGAGCCCTGAAGGTGCAGGGCTACGGGGTGGTCCGGCTGGCCCGGTGGCTGCGCACCACGGCGGGGGTGCCGGCGCGCAGCGGCAAGGACTCCATCGCCCACATCCTGTGGCTCAAGCACCAGGAGCCAGAAACCTACCGCCGGGCGCACCGGTTCCTGGAGCCCAAGGACTGGCTGAACGCCCGGCTCACCGGACGGTGCGCAGCGTCATTCGATTCGATCGCGCTGCACTGGGTGACCGACAACCGCCACCCGGACCGCATCCGCTATGACCCGGCACTGCTGCGGCTGGCCGGGATCGAGGAGTCGCGGCTGCCCGACCTGCTGGCCGCCACGGATATCCTCGGGCCGCTGTCGGCTGAGCCAGCGGACGCCCTGGGCGTCCCGGCCGGCATCCCGGTCGTGGTGGGCACGCCCGACGTGCAGGCGGCGGCGATCGGCTCCGGAGCCACCCGGGACTACCAGGCGCACCTGTACGTCGGCACGTCATCCTGGCTGACCTGCCACGTGCCGTCCAAGAAGACCGACCTGCTGCACAACATGGCCTCGCTGCCCTCGCCGATACCAGGCCGCTACTTCGTCGCCGACGAGCAGGAGACAGCCGGTGCCGCGCTGACCTTCCTGCGCGACCATGTGCTCTACGGGGATGATCCGCCGGCCTCCGCGTACCGCGACTTCGACCGGATGGCTGGGCAGGCCCCGCCGGGGAGCGGCGGGCTGATCTTTACCCCGTGGCTGTACGGCGAACGGACCCCGGTGGAGGACCGGTTCGTGCGCGGCGGGTTTCACAACCTGTCGCTCTCGACCAACCGCGAGGACCTGGTGCGGGCCGTGTTCGAAGGCGTGGCGCTCAACGCGCGCTGGCTGCTCGGGGCGGTGGAGCGCTTCACCCGGCACCGGCTGGAGCCGATCCGGTTTATCGGCGGCGGCGCGCGCTCGGACGTATGGTGCCAGATCTTCGCCGATGTGCTCGGCCGGACCATCGACCAGGTAGCCGACCCGGTGAATGCGGGCACCCGCGGAGCCGGCCTGCTGGCTGCGGTGGCGCTTGGCGAACTCACGTTCGATCAGGTACCGGACCGGGTCCCTGTGGCGAGGAGCTACCAGCCGGACCCGGCCCTGAAGGAGCTGTACGACAGCCTGTTCCGCGAGTTCGTGGGGCTCTACCGGCGCAACCGCAAGGCGCACGCCCGCCTCAACCGCGACCAGGCCCACGCCTGAGAAGCCGGGCCGGCAGGCTCAGCTACGGAAGGCGTGATAGACGGCGGCCATGTCCTTTTCGCCGTGCCCGGAGTCGGCGGCCTTGCGGAACTGCTGGCCGACCGCATCCATCAGCGTGGTGTCGGTGCCTGCCTCCCGCATCGCGGCGGCGATGACCCCGGTGTCCTTGACCGCGCCGTCGGCCACGGCCTGACCAGCCGACCCTGCCACACCCGTCGCGCTGGTCCCACTGCTCCAGCGCAAGGGCTGGTGCACGCCATGTCAGGGTGACGCGGGTCGTTCGGACTTGGGTACGTAGTCGAAGAACCGGTAGGTGGTGCCGCCGCCTGTCCATTCGGCGCGCAGCCGTGTGCGCCGCTCGACCCGCCGCAGGGCGGACAGCAGCCGGCGATTCACGTCGCGGGGATCGGTGCCCTCCATCGCGCCCTCCACGTGCAGGCCTTGCCTGGTCGTCGTGACCTGGCCGCCGGTGAGCTGCGTGAGCAGCGGATGGATCGCGCTGAGGTTCTCTGAACTCACCTCGGCGCTGAGCCGGTACAAGACCATCGGGCTAGTCTGCCACGCCGCCCGGCCGACCTCCTGACGGGCTCGGGACGTTTGGATAGCCTGCTCAGGTAGGCGTGGGCTGTGTGGCGGTGAGGAAGCGAAGATGCGACATGGGGCCTGAGGAGTTCCGGGCAGCTGGTCACGAGCTGATCGACTGGATTGCGGACTACCGGACGCGGATTCCGCAGCTGCCGGTTCAGGCGCAGGTGGGACCGGGTGAGGTGGCGGGGAAGCTGCCGGGCCGGGCGCCGACCGAGGCCGAACCGTTCAGCCGGGTGCTGGCTGACCTCGAAGATGTCGTGGTCCCTGGCCTGACCCAGGTTCAGCACCCCCGCTACTTCGGCTGGTTCCCGTCCAACGCGTCCCTCAGCTCGGCGCTGGGCGACCTGGCCACCTCCGGGCTCGGAGCGCTCGGAATCACGTGGCAGTCGGCCCCCGCGCTGACCGAGGTCGAGGAAGTCGTGGTCGAGTGGCTGCGCGAGCTGACGGCGCTCCCGGCGTCGTGGAAGGGTGTCATCCAGGACACGGCTTCCAGCGGGTGCCTGGTCGCCTTGCTTGCGGCACGCGAGCGCGCGACGGACTACTGCGAGGCACGCGGCGGGCTGCAGGCCGAGAGCGTGCCGCTGACGGTCTACACCACGCAGCACGCACACTCCTCGATCCCGAAGGCGGTGGCCCTGGCCGGCTACGGGCAGGACAACCTGAGGCTGATCGACGTCGACCCGGTCAGCTATGCCATGCGCGCCGACGTGCTGGCTTCGGCACTGGAGGCTGACGTGGCGGCCGGGCGGCGCCCGGCCGCCGTCGTGGCCAGTGTCGGGACCACCGGGACCACGGCCGTGGACCCGCTGGCACAGATCATCCCGCTGGCCCGCCAGTACGGGATGTGGGTGCACGTCGATGCGGCGATGGCGGGCTCGGCGCTGCTGCTGCCGGAGATGCGCTGGCTGGTGGGCGGCGTGGAAGGCGCGGATTCTCTGGCCTGGAACCCGCACAAGTGGCTGGGCACCGTGCTGGACTGCTCACTGCTGTATGTCGCCGACCCAGACCATCTGATCCGGGTCATGTCGACCAACCCGTCCTATCTCCGGTCGGCCGTTGATGGTCAGGTGACCCAGTACAAGGACTGGGGCATCCCGCTCGGCCGACGGTTCCGTGCGCTCAAGCTGTGGTTCCACCTGCGGCTGGACGGAGTCGAGGCCATCCGGGCCAGACTGCGGCGGGATCTTGACAACGCCCGCTGGCTGGCTGAGCAGGTCTCATCGACCCCCGGCTGGCGGGTCCTGGCGCCGGTCAACCTGCAGACCGTGGTGCTCAGGCACGAGCCCGCCGGGGTCGTCTCGGGCACCGGCACCGTGCTGGACGCCGACGCGTTGAACGCGCACACGCTGTCCTGGGTTGGCTCGGTCAACGCCTCAGGCGCCGCTCTGGTGACACCCTCGCTGCTGGACGGCACCTGGTCGGTCCGGGTCTCGATCGGAGCCGAGCCCACCGAACGCCAGGACGTCGAGCGGCTGTGGAGCCTGCTGCGCCAGTCTGCCGAGTGCACCCTGGCCATGCCGGGCGCGCCTGCCCGGGCCGGGGCTGACTGACCCCCGCACCGCGACGCCGCCGGCCATTACCGTCCCGGAGGCGGCACGGGGACGGTGCGGAGGTGCCCGGTCTGTGCGAGCAGGGCGAGCAGGGACGCCGCGTCGGTCCAGGAAAGCGGGGCCAGGCCGGCCGACCGGCCCGCGGAATCGACCTGCTCGGGCAGCGAACCCAGCTTCGTGGTGTGGGCGGCGAGCCAGTCCAGCAGCGCTGCTGCCCGGCCGTGCTGGCCGGTCGCGGCATCGAACAAGGCGAAGAATACGGTTTCCGCGGTCCAGGCGACGTCGGGCGTGCCGGGCCAGGTGGTGCCCGGCTGTAGGCCGCCGTTCGGGACCACCAGGGCCCGCTGTGCTGACCTGGCCGCATTCAGCACCCCCGGGCTTGGCTGCGCGAAGGGCGGTCCGAGGAACGTGACCGCCGCATCGGCGCCCGAGCCGGCCTCCGGCAGGCGCTGGTAACCCGTCCAGCCGAACGTCGCCGTGATCGCCCTGGCCAGCCTGGCGGCGGCGGCCGCCCAGCGGCGGCCATCGCTGGTTGCCGGGACGCCGCCGATGTCCGCGGCCAGGTCAGCGGCGGCGCGCAGGCCGACAAGCAGCGGGGCGGCGGTACCGAGCGTGACCTGGACCGAGACCTCCCAATAATCCATGGCAGGCCCGGGAAGGCCATCTTGGGTCAGCGAGCGGGCGGCGGCGTCGGCGGCCCGGGTGACCATCGGCCACAGCAGCGTGAGGTCGCGGCGCGATCGGCTGCCCGGTCTCGGCTGCTGGGTCACCGCCCAGGACCAGACGGCCCACGGAACCCAGCCGTCCGCGTCGAGCTCGGCGGGCCGGCCGTCACCCACCGGACCCGAGCCGTCGGGCAGGTACCTGGCGGCCCAGATCCCGTTGCCCCCCTGCATGCGCTGCAGGAAGCGGAGGATCTGGTAGGCCATGGCCGGATGCCCGGTGTCGGTGAGCGCCACCGCGACCCAGCTCGAGTCACGGGGCCACACATACTTCCAGCCGGCGCGCCAGCCGGCCACCACGGCGCCATTGGGCCGGACGGCCAGCCTCAGGTCGAGCAAGGCCCTGGCGGCCATGGATCGCTGAGCCGCGGTGAGGCCGGGGACGAGCCCAGCCCGCAACCAGTCACGGTCGGCCCGTACGGCGACCGCGGCGCAGGCCGACTCGGCCGGGGTCAGCGGAGCCGGCCGTGACTGGGTCAGGTAGGCGCCTTCGGCCGTGAGCAGGATGCTGGAGTCCGGCTCGAACTGGCCGCTCAGCCGAGCCGGAACGGGCAGTGCACTTTGCTCCTGACACGGTGCCTGAGCAACGCTGGCGATCGCGAGCCCGGGTTGTCCAGGCTGCATGGCGACCGCGGTGGTCACCGCGGTCACGCTGAAGGCCAGCACCAGGGCCGCGCCGACCACCCCCGCCCGCCTGGAGCCGGGATGGGTTCCGGACCCGAGGGCAGCAGGCGCCTCCTCAGGCCGAGGTCGCCAGTAGCTCACTGATCGTCACGAACCTGAACCCGGTGTCCGTCATGGACGCCACCAGCCTGTCCAGTTGCCTGATGAGGCTGACGTTCGGCTCCGAACCGCCGTCATGAGCGAGCACGATGCTGCCGGGCGAGGGCCGCCGCAAGATCGTATTGACGCCACCCTGCGGGTTGCTGCCCGTGACGTGATGTGACCACAACGTCACGGCGTAATGCAGGCCGGCGCACGCCGCCAGTCCCACGCTGTCGATGCGGCCGTACGGCGGCCTGCACAACGTCGGCGGCTGGCCGGTCAGTTTGGCCAGCAACTCGTGGGTGCGTTCCAGGGTGCCGATGTCGAAGGTCTCGTCATGCTGGGTCAGATCGTCATGTGCCCAGGTGTGATTGCCTTGTTCGTGACCCGCCTCCGCGGTCTGCACCACCAGGCCAGGAGCGGCCTGCGCTCGCTCGCCCACCCTGAAGAAGGTCGCCTTCGCGTCGTGCCGCCGCAAGATGGTCAGAATCTGCGGCGTCCACTCCTGCGTCGGGCCGTCATCGATGGTGAGCGCGACCAGCCTGGCTGACGGCGCGGAGCGGAACGTCACCGAGGCCAGGTACTCCCCCGTCCCGGCCGGCGTCGCGGTCCGCGCCGTCGGCCCCTCGGCCGTGGCAGCCTGCCAGACTGCGATCCCCGCACCGGCCCCTGCCGCGCCACCGAGGGTGAACAGGCCCGTTCCGGCCAGGAACCTACGGCGGTCCATGTAACGCCAATACCCTGATTTCTCCCCGGCCACGCGGTGTTGACCACGTCCCAGCCCGCGGGTCGAAGTCGTTTCAGGCAGGGACGGGTAGCCGGCCCACCGCCGTCCCGTACAGGCTTTCCCGCGGGCAGCAGTCGGTCACGTGGGCCGGGAGGACGGGAGCGCGGCCTGGACCGCGGCTACCAGTCCCTCCAGCGGGACCTTGCCGTCGATGCGCTCACCGTTGACGTAGAACTTCGGGGTGGCGTTGACGCCATTCCTGATGCCCTCGGTGACGTCGCGCTCGATCCTGGCGGCATGGGCGTTTCCCGTGACCTCGTCGCGGAACCGGCCGAGGTCCAGGCCCAGGCGCGCGGCGTAGTCAAGGAGGGAGGCGAGGTCGAGCGTGGACGAGGGCGTGAGCAGAAGCTCGTACATGTCCCAGAATCTTCCCTGGGCCGCGGCCGCCTCGGCGGCCTCGGCGGCTTGCTCGGCCCGCGGGTGCAGCTGAGGGATGGGAAAGTTCCGGAAGACGAACCTGATCAGGCCGGGGTGCACATCGAGCATCCGGCCCACGTCGCGGGCCGCTCCCCGGCAGAACGGGCACTGGTAGTCGCCGTACTCGAGCACCGTCACTGGCGCATCGGCGGGCCCGCGCACGTGATCGTCGGCTGTCACCTGCGGCGCCGCGAATTCTTCCACTCGAACCTCCAGTGATATCACTCTTAGCAGAGGTTACGACGGACGGGAGGTGCCGGGTGATGGACTCGTTCACAGGCAAGCTCGCGGTGGTGACCGGCGGCGGCTCTGGCATGGGCCGCGAGCTGGTCCGCCAGCTGGCCGAGCAGGGATGTTCGGTCGCGACGTGCGACATCAACCCGGACACGGTCGCGGAGACCGTGGTCATGGTGCGGGCGGAGGCTCCGGCCGGGGTCCGGGTGACCAGCCATACGTGCGACGTCTCCGACGAGGCGCAGGTGTTGAGGTTCCGCGACGAGCTGCTGGCCGAGCACGCCAGCGATCATGTCGACCTGGTGTTCAGCAACGCGGGCATCGGCGGCGCCGCCAGCTTCGTCCGCGACTCCCGGCAAGACTGGGAGCGAACGTTCGCCGTCGACTTCTGGGGCGTCTACTACTGCGCGCGGGCGTTCCTGCCGCTGCTCATCGCGAGCGGCGACGGCGTCCTGGTCAACACCAGCAGCGTGAACGGCTTCTGGGCGGCACTGGGCCCGGGCATGGCCAACACCGCCTACGCCACGGCGAAGTTCGCGGTGAAGGGCTTCACCGAGGCGCTCATCGAGGACCTGCGCAGCAACGCGCCTGCGGTCCGGGTGGCGGTCGTGATGCCGGGTCACGTGGGCACGAACATCATCGCGAACAGCTTCCGCGGCCACGGGCGGCCCGACCCGAAGGACATGAGCGACGCCCAGGTGGAGGAGATCATCGTGCCCGAGGCGCGGGCCGCGCTGGCCAAGGCCGGGCTGCTGCCCCAGAACGCGTCAGCCGATGACCTGCGGCAGATTCTGGCCCGGATGGCTACCGACTTCCGGGACAAGGCACCGCTCAGCGCGGCCGACGCGGCGACCATCATCCTTGACGGGGTGCGATCAGGAGCGTGGCGGATCCTGGTCGGCGAGGACGCAAAGATGATCGACGCGAAGGTGCGGGCCAAGCCCGAGGCCGCTTACGACTACGCCGAGCTATTCCGCGGCTGATCGCTGCGGGTTCTGCCGCAGGACGCGGGCGCCGGCGGCGCCGGTGAGGGCCGCGGCGGCGGCGGACCCGGCGACCAGCCACCGGCCGATCCGCGGTAGCTCGCGCCACGAGGCCAGGCTGGCCACCACGTCCAGGGTGTCGGACAGGGCACCCGCGGCGACCCAGGCAGACGCCGACCCGTCCGCGCCCTGCAGCGCGGCCAGGGCGCCGAGTCCCAGGGCGAGGTCGCGCGCTCCCAGGGCGCGGCCGAATACCCGGGCGGCCAGGTCATCGGCGGCCGCGCCCACCCACGGGCGGGACGGTGCGGCTGGCCAGGCCAGCGCGGTCACGCCGATCGCCACGCGCCCGGCCGCCACGGCCAGCGCACCGCGGCGCAGCAGGCCAGGGATGGCGGCAGCGGTAACTCGCGCTCGTCCTTCCAGCACCGGACGATCATAGCGGAAGGGCAGCCGCCACCAGGGCCGGCGTGATCGTGTTCTCGATAGTTGTTGGCGATGTGGGAGCCGTCGACTCATACCGCTGAGCGGCCGGGAGGCCGACCCGCGGACCCCCAAGGAGAGCGACGATGCGAGCCCGCAACCCCAGGTCAGGCCGTGAATCGTTCGGAACGGAACGGCCCTGGTGCCGCAGGACCGTCTCGCCGCAGCCCACGCACCCAGACGCCAACCACGCGGTGACCGCCCTCTACCTGACGCATTACCGGCCCCTGGTCCGGCTGGCCGCGCTGCTGGTGCAGGACCTGGCCACCGCGGAGGAAATCGTGCAGGACGCGTTCGTGGCCGTGCATGCCGCGTGGCGCAGGCTGCCCGACGCCGATCACGCCCTGCCCCAGCTGCGCCGGTCGGTGATCGACCGGTCCCGCTGGGCGCTACGCGACCGGGCGGTCGCGGACCAGCTCGCCCCCGCGACCGCGCCGGCCATGCCGTCCGCCAGCCGGGAGGCGAACATCGAACTCGAGCGTTCCGCCTTCGTCTCGGCGCTGTGGACTCTGCCCGCCCGGCAGCGCGAGGTCGTGGTGCTGCGCTACTTTGCCGACCTGCCCGAGACCCAGATCGCCTCGGCCACCGGGATCAGCGAGGACACGGTCAGGAGCCACACCGCCCAGGCCCTGTCGTCGCTGCGGGCCGAACTGGGCGGGGACGAGTGATGACGAACATGTGATTGCGCCGCCCGGGGTCCGCCCGCGACCATAGGCTCCATGCGGCAGCCGTCGCGACCGGGATGGGTAGGTGAAGCTGGGGTGGAACCTCCGTACGAGTTCATCTCGACCGACGAGGGCGTAGTGGCGCGGATCCGGATACGGGAGAGCCTGGTGCTGAGGTCGCCGATGCTGAACCGCGGCACCGCATTCAGCTACGCCGAGCGGGACGCGCTCGGGCTGACCGGCCTGCTTCCCGATGGCGTGTCCACGATCGAGACGCAGCTCAGCCGGGTCTACGCGCAGTACCGGCGCGAACCCGATGACCTGGCCAGGTACATCTTCCTCAGCCACGTGCGGGACCGCAACGAGGTGCTGTTCTACCGGCTGCTGACCGAGCACATCGAGGAGATGCTGCCGGTCATCTACACCCCGACGGTAGGGACCGCTATCGAGCGGTACAGCCTGGAGTACGGCCGGCCGCGCGGGGTGTACCTGTCGGTGGACCATCCCGATCAGGTCGAGGCGGCCTTCCGCAACTACGGGCTCGGGCCGGACGACGTCGACCTGATCGTGGCGACCGACTCCGAGGGCATCCTGGGCATCGGCGACTGGGGAGTCGGCGGCATCGCGATCGCGACCGGGAAGCTGGCCGTCTACGTTGCTGCGGCGGGCCTGCATCCCCGCCGGGTCATCCCGGTCGTGCTAGATGTCGGGACCGACAACCCCGCCCTGCTGGGCGAGGAGATGTACCTGGGCGCCCGGCACCCACGGGTCAGGGACGAGCGCTACGACCAGCTCATCGACGCCTACGTCACCGTGGCCGCCCGGCTGTTCCCGAACGCGCTGCTGCACTGGGAGGACTTCGGCACGGCCAACGCCCACCGCATCCTGGCCACGTACGCCGGCACCCACTGCACGTTCAACGACGACATCCAGGGCACGGCCGCCGTGCTGCTCGCCGCCGCGGTGGGCGCGGTCCGGGCCGCCGGCACGCAGATGCGCGATCAGCGGGTGGTGATCAACGGCGCAGGCACGGCCGGAACCGGAATCGCGGCGACCCTGCGGCAGGTGATGATCGCGGAGGGTCTCAGTCCCGCCGAAGCCACCAGCCGCTTCTACGCCGTTGACCGCAACGGCCTGCTGACCAGCGACTACCCCGGAAAGCTGCGGGACTTCCAGGTGCCCTACGCGCGCCCGGCGGCCGAGATCAGCAGCTGGCGGCGCGACGGCGACGGCGCCATCGGCCTGGCCGAGGTGGTGACCCGCGCCCGCCCCACCATACTGATCGGAACCTCGGCCCAGCCCGGCGCCTTCACCGAGCAGATCGTCACCGAGATGGCCGCGCACGTCGCCCGGCCGATCATCATGCCGCTGTCCAACCCGACCTCGCACGCGGAGGCCCGGCCCGCCGACCTGATCGCCTGGACCGGAGGGCGGGCACTCATCGCCACCGGCAGCCCGTTCGGTCCCGTCACCTATGACGGGGTCCGCTATCAGATTGCCCAGGCCAACAACGCGCTCGTGTTCCCGGGCCTCGGGCTCGGGGTCACCGTCTGCCGGGCTCGCCGGGTCAGCGACCAGATGCTGGCCGCCGCGGCCCGCGCCGTGGCCAGCATGTCCGATGTCACCGCGCCGGGCGCCGGCGTGCTGCCCCCGGTGACCAGCCTGCGCGAGGTCTCGGCCGCGGTCGGGGCGGCCGTGGCCCGGGCCGCGCAGGCCGAGGGCCTGGCCGACAGGCCACTGGACGACCCCGAAGGCCAGGTGCGCCGGGCCATGTGGACGCCCGAATACCCGAAGGTCGAGCCGGCCTGAGGGCACCATGCCCTGCAGGCGCCTGCCACCTGGGCGAGCCGGCCGATCAGGGGTGATACCACGGGCCGTTCGGTGAAATTTTATGTTTCCGGGGAGGACAGCTTCTTTAATTAGTTATTTTTAGTGATAGAGTCTGGCCTATGACGGACCTGGACCTCGTGTCGTCGGTGAGCAGCCTGGACGATCCGGTCCGCCGCCGCCTGTACGAGGTGGTGTGCGGGCGGACCGAGCCGGTGGGCCGGGACGAGGCGGCGGCCGCGGCCGGCGTGGGCCGGGCGCTGGCCGTCTACCATCTCGACAGGCTCACCGAAGCCGGGCTGCTGACCGCGTCCTACCAGCGGCCGCTGGGACGCAGCGGGCCAGGCGCCGGGCGGCCGGCCAAGCTGTACGCCAGGTCAGACCGCGAATTCGCGGTCACCGTTCCGCCGCGGGAGTACGAGCTGGCCGCCCGGCTGCTCGTCCAGGCGGTCGAGTCCGATCCCAGCGGCCGGAGTCGCGCTGTCCTGCTGGATGCAGCGCGCAGGCTCGGCTCGGAGCTGGGTGGCCGGTTCCACGGTGACGGCCAGGACGACCTGGCGGGGGCGCTGGCCAGGCAGGGATACGAGCCGAGGCGCGGCGAGGATGGCGTCATCCGGCTGCGGAACTGCCCGTTCCACCAGCTGGCCGAGCATCACCGGGACATCGTCTGCGGCATGAACCTGGGGCTGATCGAGGGGATCACGGCGGGCCTGGGGGCGGCTCACGCGCGGCCCGTGCTCGATCCGCAGCCCGGGCACTGCTGTGTGGCTATCGGGGGTGATCGGCCGTGACCAGAGCGCTGCACATCGCGCGGGAGGGCCTCGACGTCGACATCGATGCGGCGGAGCGAGCGGCGGCCGATTTCCTGGCCGCCCTGGGGATCGCGATTGAACGCGAGGACCTGCGGGAGACGCCGGCCCGGATGGCCCGGGCCTACGCGGAGCTGTTCGACGCGCGGCCGCTGCGGCTGACCACGTTCGCCAACGACGAGGGTTACGACGAGCTGGTGCTGGCCCGGGCGATCCCGTTCCGTACGGTCTGCGAGCATCACCTGCTGCCCTTCTCTGGTATCGCACACGTCGGCTACCTGCCCGGCGAGCGCATTGTCGGGCTGTCCAAGCTGGCCCGGCTGGTCGAGCATTTCGCGGCCAGGCCCCAGGTCCAGGAACGGCTGACCAAGCAGGTCGCCGAGTACCTGGCCACGCGTCTTCGGGCTCCGGGCGTGGGCGTGGTACTGGAGGCCGAGCACTCCTGCATGACGTTGCGCGGGGTACGGGCCCACGGCGCGAAGACCGTGACGTCGGCCCTGCTGGGCACGCTGCGAGCCGACCCGCGCAGCCGGGCAGAGTTCTTCGCTCTGGCCGGCGTACCTCACTGAGCACGAGCGTGCCCGCCAGGGCAGGAAGGATACGACATGACCGATCCGCTGGCTGAACTGAGCAACAGGGGCGTGTCGATCTGGCTGGACGACCTGAGCCGGCTGCGGCTGACCTCGGGTAGCCTGGCCGAGCTGGTCGCCCACGACCATGTGGTAGGCGTGACCACCAATCCGACGATCTTCGCCAAGGCCATCGCCGGCCGCGACGCCTACGCGCAGCAGATAAGTGACATGTCCGCGCGCGGCGCCGTCGTCGGGGAGGCGCTGCGCGCGATGACCGCATTCGACGTGCGCTGGGCCTGCGATGTGCTGCGGCCGGTCCACGACGCCACCGACGGCGTGGACGGCCGGGTGTCGATCGAGGTCGATCCGCGGCTCGCCTACGACACCGAGGCCACCATCGCCGAAGCGCGGTACCTGTGGTGGCTGGTGGACCGGCCCAACCTGTTCATCAAGATCCCGGCCGCCCGGCAGGGGCTGCCGGCCATCACGGCGTGCCTGGCCGAGGGAATCAGCATCAACGTCACCCTGATCTTCTCCCTGGCCCGCTACGACGCGGTGATAGGCGCCTTCCTGGACGGCCTGGAACGGGCCCGGCAGGTTGGCCGGGACCTGTCGTCGATCGCCTCGGTGGCCTCGTTCTTCGTGTCCCGGGTGGACACCGAGGTCGACGCGCGGCTGGACAAGATCGGCACCGCCGCGGCGGCCGCGCTGCGCGGCCGGGCCGCCATCGCCAATGCGCGGCTGGCCTACCACCACTACGAGCGGACGCTCGCCTCGCCCCGCTGGGCGACCCTGCACGCGGCGGGCGCCCGACCGCAACGGCCGCTGTGGGCCTCGACCTCGGTCAAGGACCCAGCCTATCCCGACACCCGCTACGTGACCGACCTGATCGCGCCCGGCGTGATCAACACCATGCCCGAGGCCACCTTGCGGGCGGTCGCCGACCATGGCCGCATCCACGAGGACTCGGTGCGCGGCCATTACGGTGATGCGCGGCAGGTGCTCAGCGAACTGGAAGCGCTCGGCATCGACTACGGCGACGTGACCGAGGGCCTGGAGAGCAACGGCCTGGCCATCTTCGACGCGAGCTGGCGAGACCTGGGCGACCAGCTGCGTACGGTGCTCCGGCAGCGAGACGCGCGAGAGGAGAGCGCAGAATGAGCGCGGCATACGTGATCGTCGGCGCGAGCCTGGCCGGGGCCAAGGCCGCGGAGAACCTGCGCGAGGAGGGCTTCGACGGCCCGCTCGTGCTGATCGGCGAGGAGAGCGAGCGGCCGTACGAGCGCCCGCCGCTGTCCAAGGACTACCTGCTGGGCAAGGCCGAACGGGAGGCGATCTACGTCCACCCGCAGTCGTGGTACGCCGAGCACCACGTCGACCTGCGCCTGGGCACCCGGGTTACCGGCATCGACCTTGCCGGGCACGAGGTCGCGCTGGCCGACGGGAGCCGGGTCGGCTACGCCAGGCTGCTACTGGCCACCGGCTCCTCGCCGCGGCGCCTGCCCGTGCCGGGCGCCGACGCCGACGGCGTGCTCTACCTGCGCCGAGTGGGCGACAGCGACCAGATCAGGGCGGCCTTCCAGACCGCGTCCCGGATCGCGGTGATCGGCGCGGGCTGGATCGGCCTGGAGACCGCCGCGGCGGCCCGGGCGGCCGGCGCGGAGGTGACCGTGCTGGAGGCGGCCGAGCTGCCGCTGCTGCGGGTGCTCGGCCGGGAGGTGGCCCAGGTCTTCGCCGGCCTGCACCGTGAGCACGGGGTCGACCTGCGCTTCGGCGTCCAGGTCGACCAGATCACCGGATCGGGCGGCCGGGCCGACGGCGTTCGGCTGGCCGACGGCAGCTTCGTCCCGGCCGAAGCGATCATTGTCGGCATCGGGATCACGCCGAACAGCCAGCTCGCCGAGGCGGCCGGCCTGGAGGTCAGCAACGGCATCGTGACCGATGCGCGGCTGGGGTCCTCCGACCCGGACATCTACGCCGCCGGGGACGTCGCCAATGCCTACCATCCCCTGCTCGGCCGGCACATCCGGGTCGAGCACTGGGCCAACGCGCTGAATCAGCCGCAGACGGCGGCGCGGGCCATGCTCGGCCAGGAAGCCGTCTACGACCTCGTGCCGTACTTCTACACCGACCAATACGACCTGGGCATGGAATATGCCGGGTACGTCGAGCCGGGCGGCTATGACCAGGTCGTGTTCCGCGGTGACGTCGAGCGGCGGGAGTTCATCGCGTTCTGGCTCAGCGGCGGCCGGGTGCTGGCGGGCATGAACGTCAACATCTGGGACGTCAACGAGCCGATCCAGGCCATCGTGCGCAGCGGGCGCATCGTGGACACGGCCAGGCTCGCCGACCCGGACGTACCCCTGGAGGAGTTCGCCGGCTAGCCCGCGGGCTGCCGCCGTCGCCGGAGGCGGCGCCACCGGCCAGAGGGCGCCGACGCCGACGGTGGCAGCGGTGGCGATGGCGGCAGCGGTGACGAGGCCTGCCCGTCGTGCCACTTGCGGACCAGCATGTCCTCATCCACCAGGCGCAGGAATACCGGCGGGCCCTCGGGGATCCGGCGCCACTGGATGATCCGCCGGTTGAGCTCGGCGACCGCGTCGCGGACCTCCTGCTCACTGCCCAGGTCGTGGACCGTTCCGATCAGCCGTTCGATCTCTTTGCGCAGCTTCAGCGGGGTGGGCAGGAGTTCCTCGGCCGACACGCCCTCGCGGCGCAGGTACTCCCGCAGCCAGGCCTGGCCATCGTCCGCGTCGGCCCGCCTGGGCAGCGGCTTACCGGCACCCGGCAGATCGTCGAAGGCACCCCGCTGGGCCGCCTCGCTGATTTGGCTGTCAATCCACGAGGTGAAGCTGGTTCCCGCCGGCTTGCGCTCTGTCATGTACGGACCCCGCTACCACGTTACCTTCCGTCTGCCCGCGGGCCCGGCCGACCGCGGGTCAGCTGTCAAGTTCGGAGATCAGCGCTTGTACCCGTGCGCTGATCTCATCGCGGATGGGCCGGATCTGTTCGATGGTGAGCCCGGCCGGGTCGGGCAGGTCCCAGTCCAGGTAGCGCCGGCCGGGGTAGACAGGGCAAGCGTCGCCACAGCCCATGGTGATCACGACGTCAGCGGCCTGCACCTGGTCGGCGGTCAGCGGCTTGGGGTACTCGCCGGACAGGTCCAGGCCGATCTCGGCCATGGCCTGGACGACCGCGGGGTTGAGCTGGTCGGCAGGCTGGGATCCCGCCGACCTCACGCGCACCCGGCCGGCCGCGGCGTGGTTGAGCAGCGCGGCGGCCATCTGAGACCGCCCGGCGTTATGAGTGCACACGAACAGCACTTCGGGGATGCCGGCCATACGGCGTTCCTTTCTGCTCGAATCTGTTCACCGCTTCCTAGCTGAGATCGACGAACTCAATCCAGCGCCGGACGCACCCGGCGAAAAAAGCGTCGCGGTCACCGGGCTCCTCCCCCACTACCTGGTTCAGCTGGCCGTACAACTCGAAGGAGATGACGCCGAACAGGCCCGTCCACACCATGAGCGCCCGCTGGATGAGCGGCACGGGGATGCCGGGGGAAAGGTAGGAACGGATCGGGCCGAGCGCGGCTGCGGCAGCCTCCGCATCAGGCGGGCCTTGCCGGTCAGGGGCCGATACCCGGGTGGCGTCGATGATGATGCACGTCAGCAGGGACGTCACGCGCGTGGCCGGCCCGACGGTGTCGGCCGGGGCGACGTAGCCGGGTACCGGTGAGCCGTAGATCAGCGCGTACTCGTTCGGGTGGACCAGCGCCCAGGTCCTGACCGCCTGGCAGATCGCGGTGAAGCGGCCGGCCAAGTCATTCCGGTCCACACTGGCCTCGCTGGCCTCGGCGGCCGCCCCGAGTGAGTCATATGCGTCGATGATCAGCCTGGTCAGCAGCTCTTCACGGCTCTTGAAGTATCGGTAAAGGGCCGACGATGCCATGCCGAGGTCCCGGGCGATCGCCCTCAGGCTCAGCGCCGCGGCGCCGTCGGTCGCCAGGTATCCGCGGGCCGCGGCCAGGATCTCCCCGGTGATCTCGGCCCTGGCTCGTTCCCGGGCCGTGCGTGGCACGGATGGGTGCCGTGTGTCCTCGGGTCCCCGCCCTGCCCGGTCTGTCGACTTATTCATGTCTCGATGATCGCACAGAATCGAGATCAGTGACAAGAAACAAGAGCATCGATCTTGACAGCGAGCGCCAGTCACCTATGCGGTGACGGCGACTCAACTGGCGACTCAAC
Organism: uncultured Actinomycetota bacterium; assembly: GCA_963808615.1. Lineage (GTDB taxonomy): Bacteria > Actinomycetota > Actinomycetes > Streptosporangiales > Streptosporangiaceae > Palsa-504. The sequence goes on along the minus strand of CAWEGV010000010.1, from coordinate 305,294 downwards.
TACTGCTGGCCGGGGGTCACCGGCGCTGAGGTATTGCCCGTGCACGCGGGGTTGGCGTCGTTCGCCGCGGCGGCCTGCTGAAGTTGGTGAGCGACAGAACCGGAACGCTGCGCGGGTGGGCCCGCCGGTACGCCAGCACGCTGCGGTTCTCGGTCGGCAGGATCTCGGTGCTCCCGCCCGAGCGCCGCTCCTTCGTCCAGGTACCGCGACGATAACGGGTGGCGTTCATCAGGCATTCGAGCCCGCTCACGTCTCGGTGTGGCTAGCCGATGCTACGACTCCAGGTAGCGCAGGGCGGCGATGACCCGGCGGTTGTCGTTGTCGTCGGGAGTCAGGCCCAGCTTGTCGAAGATGTTCGCGACGTGTTTCTCCACCACTTTCGGGGAGATGAACAGCGCGGCCGCGATGGCCGCGTTGGAGCGGCCCTGGGCGATCAGCGAGAGCACCTCCCGCTCCCTGGGGGTCAGCGCGGCCAGGGTATCGCTGCGGCGGCTGGCGGTCAGCAGCTGGCGGACGACCTCGGGATCGAGCACGGTGCCGCCGCGGGCGACCCGGGTGATCGCGTCGATGAAGTCGCTGACGTCGGCGACGCGGTCCTTGAGCAGGTAGCCGACCCCGCCGGGGGCCGCAGCGAACAGCTCGGTCGCGGACTGGGTCTCGATGTACTGGGAGAACACCAGCACGCCGACTCCGGGATGGTCCTTATGGATGGCCTGGGCGGCGCGCAGTCCCTCGTCGGTATGGGTGGGCGGCATGCGCACGTCGATGATGGCCACGTCGGGCCGGTGCTCCAAGATCGCGATCCGCAGCGCCTCGGCGTCGGCCACCGCGGCGACCACGTCGTGGCCGCGGCGGCTCAGGGTCTGGGTCAGACCGTCCCGCATGATCGCGGCGTCTTCGGCGATCACGATGCGCAGGCGCTCGGGGGCGACGGTCATCAGGCGTGCCTCGGCAGTTCGATGGTGACGATGGTCGGACCGCCGGGCGGGCTGTCCACCTCGAGCCGCCCGTCGACGGTCTGTGCGCGTTCGAGCAGCCCGGCGAGCCCGCCGCCGGAGACCAGGCGAGCGCCGCCGTTGCCATCGTCGGTTACCGACATGACCAGCCCGGGGTCCTGTTCGCGCAGGCTGATCGTGGCGCGGCTCGCGCCGCTGTGCTTGGCTGCGTTGGCCAGCAGCTCGGCCGCGCAGAAGTAAGCCATGGCCTCGATGGCCGGCGAGGGCCGTTCGGCGAGGGCGATGGTCAGGCCGACCGGGATCGCGCAGGTCCCGGCCAGGATGCCCAGCGCGGGGCCGAGGCCGCGGTAGCCCGCTCCTGGATCATCGGGAATCCTCCCGGCTACCGCGATGGCGACAGCCAAAACGCTACGGATCGTGACCGGCGGGCGGCAGCGGCCTGTCACCCATCTTCGGCTGGGGGATATCCCCTAGTCGCCCCCGTTGGCCGGCGCGCTAGGCGTCGTGGAAGACCAGGCCCAGCGCGTGGCGGCGGCCGGAGAGGACGGTGCTGACGCCGTGCCGGACCGGGGCGGCGGACCAGCCGCGCGCGGTGCGAAGCGGGCGGTCGCGGGTGGTGAAGATCAGGCCGCGGCCCTGCTCCAGCACGGTGGCGGTGCCTCGGGACTGGGCGCGAGGCCGCTGCTCGACCAGCAGGAACTCGCCGCCGGTGTAGTCGGTCCCGTACTCGTCCAGGCCGATGACGACCTGCAGCGGGAAGACCAGGTCGCCGAACAGGTCCCGGTGCAGGGCGTTCCAGTCCCCGGCGTGGTAGCGCAGCAGGATCTGCGAGCTCTTGGACTGCCCGACGGCGTCGAGGTCGTCGCCGACCTGCCGCCAGCCGGCTGCGCTCAGCTGGGTTGCGGGGAATGCGGTGATCACGAGAAATCGGCCGTGAGCATGGGCTGCAGGGCGCCTTCATGGACCAGGAGCTGCTGCTTGCGTTCGGTTCCCCCGGCGTAGCCGCGCATGGAGCCGTCGGCGCCGATGACCCGGTGGCACGGGCAGATGATCAGCAGTGGGTTCGCGGCGATCGCGGCACCTAGGGCCTGGATCCGGTCGCGCGGGACGCCGAGGTATCCGGCGAGCTCGCCGTAGCTGATGGTGGTGCCGTAGTGGATGGAGTCCAGGGCCTTCCAGACCCGCTGCTGGAACTCGGTGCCGCGCGGGGCGAGGTCCAGGTCGAAGCTGGTCAGCTCACCCGCGAAGTACGCGTCGAGCTGCCTGATGACCTCGCCGAACGCCTCGGGGGCGTGTTGCCAGCCAGGCTGGACTGCCGGTGCGTTGCGCTGGCCGGACATCGACACCGAGGTCAGGATCACGCCGCCCTCGGTTTCCTGCCCCACCAGGAGGAGCTCTCCCACGGGGCTCGGTACTGTTGTGTAGCTGGTCATGCCCTCGAGGCTATGAAGCCCGGACGGACTAAGCTGGCGGATTTCGGACATCGCGATGACGGGAGCGCCCCATGCCGGAACCGACGGTGAACCATCAGGTGCGGCTGGCGGCCCGGCCGTCGGGGCTGCCCCGCGCGGCCGACTGGGAGTTCACCAGCGAGGACGTGCCAGCGCCTGGCGCCGGGCAGTTCACGGTGGCGGTCTCGCACCTGTCCATCGACCCGGCCATGCGCGGCTGGATGAACGCGACCCGGTCCTATGTCCCGCCCGTGGAGATCGGCGAAGTCATGCGGGCGGGCGGGGCCGGGCGGGTCATCGCGTCCGAGCATCCGGGGTTCGCGGTGGGCGAGGCCGTGTCCGGTGTGTTCGGCGTCCAGGAGTACGCGGCCTCGGACGGCCGGGGCGTGATCAAGCTGGATACCAGCCTCGCCCCGCTGCCGACGTACCTGGGCGCGCTGGGGATGCCCGGGCTGACCGCGTACTTCGCGCTGCTGGACACGGGGCGGGCCAAGGAAGGCGACACGGTGGTGGTCTCCGGTGCGGCTGGCGCGGTGGGCAGCGTGGCGGGCCAGATCGCCAAGATCAAGGGCTGCCGGGTCATCGGCATCGCGGGCGGGCCGGAGAAGTGCCGGGCGGTGACCGAGGAGTTCGGGTTCGACGCGGCGATCGACTACCGCGAACCTGGGCTGCGCAAGAAGCTGCGGGAACTCGCGCCCAGCGGTGTCGACGTGTACTTCGACAACGTGGGCGGCGAGATCCTGGATGCCGTGCTGACCTGCATCGCGCGCGGGGCCAGGATCATCATCTGCGGCGCGGTCTCGCAGTACAACGAGGACCAGGTGCGGGGCCCGGCCAACTACATGATGCTGCTGGTAGCGCGGGCGTCGATGACCGGCATGCTGGTGTTCGACCACGCCGACCGGTACCCGGAAGCCACGGCCGAGCTGGCCGGCTGGTACCGCGCCGGGCGGCTCGTCGCGCGCGAGCAGATCGTGCCGGGCAACGTCCGCGACTTCCCCGAGACGCTGCTGATGCTGTTCGAGGGCGCCAACACCGGCAAGCTGATCCTGGCCCTGGACGAGCGCTAGGACGGCACGGCCGCGCGGTTTACCAGGTCCAGGCCGCGGAGCAGCGTCTCGATAACGGTGACGGCCCGGCCGATGTCCGCGGCGCGGTCCGCGATCACGTCGGAGTACAGGAAACCCTCGCTGACCCGGACGATGGCGAAGGCCAGCGTGGGGGTGTCCAGGCTGGCCTCGAACGAGCCGCGGCTTCGTTCCAGATCGATGAGGTTCTCCAGCGCGGCGGCCATGCCCCGGTGCACCGTGCTGCACCGTCCGGTCAGGATGCGCAGCGCGGTCTCCGGGTCGGACTCGAGGAACAGCCGCAGCGGGCGGTCGTTCCCGAAGGCATGCAGCACGCCACCGATCACCGCGATGAGCCGGTCCGCCCCGGTCACGTGGGTGCTGGCCCGCACCTGGTCGGCGAGCATGCGCCGGGCCCGCCACCACAGCACCTGGTCCAGCAGCTGCTCCCGGTTGCCGGCCCGGCGGTACAAGGTGGCGCGTGCGACGCCGATGCGCCTGGCCAGCGACCGCATGTCCAGCCGCTGCCCGGCCGCGAAGGTATCCACCGCGGCCGCGAAGATATGGGCCGGGACCGTGGCAGGCGCCCTGGTTCCCTCAGGTAGCACCCTGCCGATGTCGTCGGGCATCATCCGGCCGCGTGCTTCTCGGCGGCTTCGGCCAGCAGGGCCAGCTCGTCGACCAGGTAGCCGGCCAGCACGTCGATGTCGGGGACCAGTTCCCGGCAGGCCACCAGGCCGAAGTGCAACTGGCCGAGGTATCCCACCAGGGTGATGTTCAGGCCCTGGCCGTCGGTGACCACCGACACCGGGTAGTGGGCGATCAGCCTGGCCCCGCACAGGTAGACGGGGACGTTCGGGCCGGGGACGTTCGAGATCGTGACGTTGAACGGCGGCACCCGGTGCAGCAGGCCGCTGGCGAACATCACGCGGGCCGCTCGCGCGGTCAAAGCCGGCGGGGCGAAGTCGCTGATCTGGTCGACCAGGCCCTGCGGGATCGCCGCCTGCTGGGCCTTGGCGATCTTGGTCACCGAATGCACGATCTGGACCCGCATGTCGGGCTCGTTCACGTTGGTCGGCAGCATGGCCAGCATGGCCGACACCCGGTTGCCCAGCGCGCCCTTGCTGCCCGGGTCGCGGACCGACACCGGGATCATCGCGACCAGCGGCTGGACGGGCAGCGCGTCGTGGTCGGCCAGCCAGCGGCGGAGGGCTCCGGCGCACATCGCCATCACCACATCGTTGACCGAGACGCCGAAGGCGTTCTTGATCGTCTTGACCGTAGCCAGGTCCACGCTGCGGAACGCGAACCTGCGGTGCGGCGTGATGGACTTGTTGAACGGCGTGGACGGGGCGCGCCCCAGTGCGGTGCTGATGATCCCGCCGTCACCGCGGTTCAGCCCGAGCATGCCGCCGATCACGGTGCTCATCACCGGGGTCAAGGTGGGCAGGACCTTGACTACTTCGTTGGTTATGCGCACCGTCTGCACCGGCCGCCAGGCCAGCCGCAGGAGCGCCCTTATGGTCAGCTCGGATAGGTTGGGCGGGCTTTCCGGGCGGAACGGCCGGACCGGGGGCAGCTCGCGGCCCGAGGCCTGTAGATCCAGCAGCACCGTCAGCAGCTCAGCGCCGGACGCGCCGTCGATGGCGGCGTGGTGGATCTTGGTATAGACGGCGGCCCGCTTCCTGGCCAGCCCGGTGATCAGGTAGATCTCCCACAGGGGACGGCTGCGGTCCAGCGGCCTGGCGTGCAGCCGGCTGATCTGCTCGGTCAGCTGGGCGTCCGAACCCGGACGGGGCAGCGCGACCTCGCGGACGTGGTACTCGATGTCGAAGTCCGGGTCGTCGACCCAGTATGGCTGGTCCAGGCCGAGCGGCACGTTCAGCAGCTTGCGCCGGAGCACGGGCACCAGCGGCAGGCGTTCGGCCATGACCTCGGTCAGCCGGGCCAGGGTGAGCGGCTTGGGCGCGCCGCTGGGATCCAGCACGCTCAGCCCCCCGACGTGGCCGGTGGTGGTGGCCGTCTCCAGAACCAGGAACGAGGCGTCGAGCCCGGTCAGTTGCTGCATGTCCCGTTCCTCCCGCTGCCCTAGGTTTCCTTGGTGAAGTGACGGTCCAGCCAGTCGCGTATGGTGCCGATCACCACGTCGGGCACCTCCAGCTGCGGGACGTGCCCGACACCGGGGAGGATAACGGACTCCCAGCGCGGGAACCGCGCAGCGGCCTGGCGCATGGCGGCCACCTGGACCAGCCGGTCGCCCTCGCCGCCGATGAGCAGGACCGGGACCTTGATCCCGGCCATCATAGTGAAGTAGGCCCGGCGCAGGCTGAGCACCCACAGCAGGGAACGCGCCGCCGCCAGGAACGTCCCGGCGCGCACCGACGCCTGGTGCGCGGACGTGGGCTCCCGCCGGGCGGTCAGCGCGATGTCGGCCGCGATCAACTCGGGGTCGGCTCGCGAGGGGTCGGCGAAGCAGACCTCGAGCAACTGCCGGACGGTCTGTTCCGGCGAGCGGCGCGTCAGGTACCTGCCGACGAAGATCTCGCCCAGGATGGGCAGCGCGAACAGCAGGAATCCGCCGGTCACCCGGGGGTCAACCCTGCCGCGGGGCATCGGCAGCGCGGGGTCGATCAGCACCAGGCCCTGCACGGTATCCGGCTGGGCGGCGGTCTGCAGGATGGAAATCAGCCCGCCCATAGAGTTCCCGACCAGGATGACCGGGGTCCCGGTGACCTCGCGCACGAACCGGTCCACCAGCCGCGCGTTGGCCCGCACGGTGGTCGTGGCGCGCGAGCCAGGGGTCAGGCCGGCGCCGTGCAGGTCCAGCGCGACGGCGCGGCGCCCGGCCGCCAGCTCCGGTCCGATCAGGCACCAGTTCAGGTGCGAGCCGCCCAGGCCGTGCACGAACACGATCGGCGGCCCCTGCAGGGGCTGGCCTTCCCCGTAGCTGGGGCTGAACTCGATCCAGTGCACCGGTCCGTCAAGGTCGGTGACGTACCCCTGCCCCCTCCACGACGCCGCGAGCTGCAACGGTGCCCGGCGCGTGTCGGTCGGGTAGCCATGGCCGGCGCCGATCACGGGTACAGCGCCTTCAGCAGCGGCGGCGGCCGGAACCGGCGCTGCAAGCCGGGCGGGGACGCCAGCCGGTCGGCGATCACCGACAGCGTGGCCAGGTCAACGCCGAAGCCGAGATGGGAACAGCGCACCTCGACGTTCTGATGCAGGTCCGTCTCGGGCTCCACGCAGGCCTGCCAGGACACGATGCCGTCCCAGCGGGAGTACACCGATGTCGAAGGGACACCGATGGGCCGGGCGGTCTGCTCCCGGCTGGGCAGCTGGGCGCCGTCCGCGTGCAGGTGGCTGAGGCGCTGGTAGGGGCCACGGGCGTGGCTTTGCCTTGGTTCCCGAAGGGCAAAGGGGCTGCCGAGCGTGACGACCTGCCGGACCCGGCTTGGGTGCTGGCGCGCCAGTTCCCTGGCATAGACGCCGCCCAGGCTCCAGCCCACCAGCGACACCGGGCCCCCGGTCCGTTCGGCGTGCTCCAGGAGCGCCCGCGGGAGCCCGGCCAGCACCGCCTCGGTGGGCCCGTGGTTGCGGCCCATGTCCCAGCCCCGCACGTTGTAACCCAGCCAGCTCAGGAACCGCCGCAAGGCTACCGTGCTCGTGTCGGTGGCGAGCAGGCCCGGCAGCACCAGCACCCCGTGGCCGTCGCCGCGCGGGGCGGTCAGCAGCCAGGGCATGGCCAGCGGCAACCCCCATAGGTCCACTAGCCAGCGGAGGGGCTCGGTCAGGAGCAGCACGGCTGACGGTGCGGCCGGATCTGGCCCTGCGTCTGCTCCTGATCCCCGGGCGAGGTACATTACGGCCTGCTCCGCTCGCTTAGCCCTCGGTGGTGATACACGCTAAATATATGTCTCACCTACCCGATTCCGCCCCCCGGAGGGTGAGGCGGGCCGCGGCTGGGAGGGAGGATGGGTACATGCGTTATCTGAGTATTGGTGCCGAGACCAGGATCTCCAGAATCGGGCTCGGCGCGTGGCAGTTCGGTTCCAGGGATTGGGGATACGGCGAGTCTTACGCCGCGCAGGACGCGCGCGCCATCGTGCGCCGGGCGCTCGAGCTGGGCGTCACCCTGTTCGATACCGCGGAACTCTACGGTTTCGGGCGCAGCGAGCGGATCCTCGGCGAAGCGCTCGGCGAGGGGCGAGATTCGGCCTTCATCGCGACGAAGATCTTCCCGGTGCTGCCGGTCGCCCCGGTCGTGGAGCAGCGCGCCGTGGCCAGCGCGAACCGGCTCGGGGTGCGCAGGCTCGACCTGTATCAGGTGCACCAGCCCAACCCGGTGGTCCGCGACGGGACCATCATGCGCGGCATGCGGGCGCTGCAGCGAGTGGGGCTGGTGGGCGAGGTCGGCGTGAGCAACTACTCCCTGGACCGCTGGCGCGCCGCCGAGCGGGCGCTGGGCGGCCGGGTGCTCAGCAACCAGGTTAACTACAGCCTGGTCGTCCGGGCTCCCGAGCGCGACCTGCTACCGTTCGCCGAATCGACCGATCACGTCGTGATCGCCTACAGCCCGCTGGCGCAAGGGCTGCTCTCGGGCCGGTATCACCGGACCAGCCGACCGGTGAACCGGGTGCGGATCGCCAACCCGCTGTTCCTGCCGGAGAACCTGGAGCGGGCCGGCGATCTGATCGCGGCGTTGCGGGAGGTGGCCGACGCGCATGGGGCCACACCCGCGCAGATCGCCCTGGCCTGGGTCATCCGCCGCCCGGCTGTGGTCGCGATACCGGGCGCGTCGAGCGTCGAGCAGCTCGAGAGCAACGTCGCGGCGGCCGATATCGAGCTCACCGACGAGCAGTACCAGGCCCTGAATGAGGCGTCAGACCGGTTCCGCCCCATCACCGGAGCGCCAGCCATCCCCGGCCTGCTCCGGGCTCGCTTCAGCTAGCACGGCCGGGGCAGGCTCGGCGCGGGCGCGGCGGACTGCCCCGCGCAGGTCCTCGGCGAGGTTCTCCAGGGCGGGCAGCGCGGCGACCAGGGCGGCCTCCTGGTCGCGGGCCAGGCCTGCCACGCATTCGGAGATGATCGCGGCTCGCTGCGCGGCAATCCGCTGGTAGGTGCGTTGGCCCTCAGGGGTGACCTCGACCCGGGCGGCGCGTGAGTCATCCGGGTCACGCAGCCGGCGGATCAAGCCGAACGAATCGAGCTTGCCCACGACCCGGGACAGCATCGTGGGGTTGAGGCCCTCGGCCTCGATGAGCTCCGCCAGGCTGAGCGGACCCCGGGCGGTGGTGATGCCGAGCACGGAGGCCTGGGTCGGGGTGAGCCCCTCGTCGGCGGAGGCAGCGTTGAGTTGCCGCGCCAGCCGCAGGACGACCCGGCGCAGGCGGATCACGGTGTCCTGGTCCATGCGTGTCGGTCACCCACTTCTGTGCCGGGTCCTGGTCAATCATCCCAGCCGGTCGGCCAGCCAGGCGTGCACCTCTCCCATGCGGTTCGTCAGCAGGGTCAGGTGGCCGTCGTGTTCGGACAACCGGGCCTCGACGCCGGGGATGCGCGCGGCCAGCCACTGGCCGTGGGCGAACGGCACGAACTGGTCGTCCCGGCCGTGCATGAGCAGGACCGGGATGGAAATGTCGGACAGCTCGAATCCCCACGGGCCGGACTCGGCCACGCCGTCGTCCCACCAGCCCTGGGCCCCCGGCGCCAGGCCTTCGTGCCCGCAGTAGGTGAGGTACTCGGCCAGGTCGTCCTTCAGGACCGCCGCGTCGGTCGGCGACAGCAGCGATCGCAGCATCCCGGCCAGGTCGGCCGCGGAGATGGCCAGGTCCATCTCGCGGTCGGATTCGAGCTTGGCCCGTGCGGCTTGCGGGTCGCGGAGGAACAGCCGCACGTCGTCCGCGTTGTCCTGGCCCATGCCGGCGAACCAGTCGAGCCCTTCGGCATCCAACGGGGCAGGCGACGCGAGCGACGCGGCCGCGGTGACCAGGTCGGGCAGCAGCGCGGCACAGGCCAGCACGTGCGGCCCACCGCCCGAATCGCCCCACATGGCTAGCCGGCCGATGCCGAGTTCGGCGCAGATGGCCCGCACGTCGGCGGCACAATCGGCGACGCTCCGCCCGGGCTGCGGGGTCGAGCCGCCGTACCCCGGCCGGTCGTAGCTGATCAGGCGCAGGCCCCGGGCGGCCGCGTCGGCAGCGATCGGCGGGTACAGGTGCCGGGAGTTCGGCGTTCCGCCCTGCACCAGGACCGGGCGGCCGTCCGGATCGCCGCCCTCTTCGATGGCCAGGATCCGGTCGTCTGGTGTCCGGGCTGTCCGCTGCACGTTTGCTCCGTGTCAGTCGCTGACGGCGAGGATCACGTCTGAGGCCTTGATCACGGCGATGACCGTCGATCCTTCGGTCAGGCCGAGTTGCTGAACGGCTTCGACCGTGATCGAGGCCACCAGGCGGGTGCCGTTCGCGTCCAGTTCGACGTTAGCGATGGCCTCGCCGCTATTGACGCTGGTGACACGGGCCGGGATCTGGTTCCGGGCGCTTAGCCGCATACCTGGGGCTCCTTCATGCTGATGGCTGATGTTGCGACCCTACGCTAGCCGCCCGCGGGCAGCGCACGGGCTCCCGCGGGTGCTAGGCGAGCTTGCGGAGCTTGGCTTCGGGGACGGCGGGGATGACCATCTCGAACGTGGAGCCCTGGCCGCTGGCGCTGTGGACGCGGACCGTGCCGTGGTGGGCTTCGGTAATAGCCAGCACGATGGGCAGGCCGAGGCCGAATCCTCCCGCTTCGCGGCTGCGGTACGGCTCGGCGCGGGCGAAGCGTCCGAAGATCCGGTCCAGGTCGGCTGGCGGGATACCGCAGCCAGAGTCGGTCACGGCGATGACCGCGCTCCCGTTATCGAGGCGGACGCTGACTTCGATGCGGTCGCCCGGCTCGGTGTGAGCCACGGCGTTCTCCAGCAGGGCGTCCAGCGCCACGATGAGCCGGTCACCATCGGCGAGCACGGTCGCCTCGGCCACGTCACCCAGGCGCCAGCGGCGCGGCACATGGCCCCAGCGCTCCAGCGCGTCCAGGACCAGGGAGTCGGCGTCCACCGGCGCCAGCCGCAAGAAGTCCGGGGCGCCGGCTGAGGCCAGCAGCAGCAGCCGGTTGGTCAGCCTGCGCAGCCGGGCCAGTTCGCCGGTGACGACCCTGGCGTCCGCGGCCACGTCCTGGTCGGTGGCGGACCGCTCGATCAGCTCCGCATGGCCGAGCGCCACGGTGATCGGAGTGCCCAGCTCGTGCGAGGCGTCCTGCAGGAACTGGCGCTGCTGTTCCAGCAGGCGCACGTTCTCCTGGGAGATCCGCTGCACCTGCTCCATCGCGGTCAGCCTCTCCTGGGTGGCCGCCAGCCGCCTGCGGCCATGCCAGACCATGACCAGGAACATCAGCGCGATCAGCGGGACTTCGGCCAGGTAGTCGGCGTCCTGCTGTCCCTTGAGGACCTGCACGAAGATGATGCCGCCGGTGGCCAGCGTCACCGCCGCGAGGGTCAAGATGGTCGGCTGCAGGCGCCACAACCGGAACCCGTAGATCACGGTCAGGCTCACCCAGATAGCCAGGAACGGCACCGTCTGCCAGGCCGGAAGGAACCGCATGGCCGCCAGGTTGAGGAACACGAAGGCCGCCCAGGCGATGTCCGGCCACAACGGGCGAAGCCGGCTGAGGCTGTGGCGCAGCACTGGCACGGGTGGCGTCCCGCGAGGTTGGCCGGCGTCGGCTCCCTGAGCAGGGGCGGGCTCCTGACGGTGAGAGAGAAGACCCGAGGTCCGCACGTTCCTCTCCTGATCTGCGACGGAAGCGCCGCTGCGGTGACCTGAGGTTCCTGGTGGTACACCACGGGGCAGCGATCCGTCAAGGCAACCCCAGCTTGCCGGGATGCCAGGTCCAGGTCAAACGGTGACGCGGATCTGTAACGTGGCGGGGATCCTCGGTACCGGCCGCAGCCGGGTATCTGATCAGCGCGGCAGGAAATCGAGCAGCAGTTCATTCACCTGGTCTGGTGCCTCCAGCTGCATCCAGTGACCCGGGCCGTCCAGGCGCTCGTATCGCCACGGACCCGACACGTTCTGCACACAGTCGGTCATCTGGATCTCGGTAAGAGCGATGTCTCCGGTGCTCCATATGCCCAAGGTCGGGGCCTGGACGGGCGGGAGCGTCAGCGGTGGTGCCACCCAGGATTCTGGCGGGACGTTGGCCCGGTACCAGTTGAGGCCCGGGGTCAGCGAACCCGTCGCTTCCAACTCGGCGATCACCTGGTCGGCGTCCGGGTGATGCGCCCAGGCCCGGAAGTTGGCCCAGTCGTCGTCGGACAGCCAGCGTTCGGCGATCCCGGGGAACTGGAACAGCAGCATGTACCACGACTTCTCGCGTTGGGCGTACGTGCGGCGGAAGGTGGCCGGGTGGCCGACGGAGAGCACGGCCAGGTGGTCAACGTGGTCAGGCGCGAGGGAAGCCAGCCCCCAGGCCAGGGCGGCGCCCCAGTCGTGACCGACCACGTGCGCCCGGGCGATCCCCAGGTCGGCCAGGACGGCCAGCACATCCCCGGCCAGGAACATCATCGAGTAGGCCTCGACGGCCTCCGGCTTATCGGAGCGCCCGTACCCGCGCAGATCGGGCACGATGACCTGGAACCCCGCGCCGGCCAGCGCCGGGACCTGGTGCCGCCAGAGCCGGCCGGAGTCGGGAAACCCGTGCAGCAGCATGACCGGCCTTCCCTGCCCGGTGACCTCATACTCGATGCCGACTCCGCTGACATCCACCCGGCTCATCTGGCCTCCTCTACTGTGCGCTCTACTGGGCGGACGCGAGCGCGAGGAGCTGCTCGCGGGTCGGCCCGAACGGTTCCACGTCGCGCCAGCCAGATCCTAGCCGCAGGGTCTTGTCGCGCAGCCCGGGACGGGCGAAGACCTCCTCGGGTGTCCGCAGCACGAACCGGACATCAAAGTTCGCGCGCAGGCAATCTGGATCATGCTGGGCCGCGACGTCCAGGGACTTCTCCAGCTGGTACGCAGGGTCTGGTGAGTCATAGGCCGCACCGCGGATTCCGGCCTCGATCCAGCCCAGCCAGTGCCGGTCGCTGGTCAGGGTGGTGCGGTACCACGGCTCGACGGTCTCGGCGGTGGCCGTGTGGAATGCCTCGGCGAACGCCGCGGGATCGTCCAGGCCGGCCGCGCGTAGCTGGTCCCGGAGCGTCAGGGCATGCAGCATGCCGATCGACGCGCCACGGCCGTTGGCGGGGTTGGAACATGCCCAGGAATCGGCCACCGCCACCACCCCGGTGGCGACCGGCGAGCCGTCGACCACGAAGCCGCGGTAGCGGTCCTCGAGCCTGGCCATGACCTGGACACCGTCGTCGATCGGGGTCCCGTCCAGCCAGTGAGCGACCAGCGGCAGGGCGCGGACCACCGCCTCCCAGCGGTCCGCCTCGCGCAACGGCCGCAGCGCCGTGTCTATCGAGCCGGTCACCAGCGCGATGGCCCAGGTCCCGTTGTCCGCGGGCAGCGTGAGCGAGCTGATGGTGCCCCAGTGAATCTGGCCTGGACCGAGGAAGGACGGGACCGACCCGTCTGCCGACCGGAAGTGCCTGCCGTAGTACAGGAATCCGCTGTCTTCCAGTTCCTCGGCGGGAGGGCGGGCGCCGATCTCGGTGAGCCAGCCCGGCAAGGCCGACCGCCGCCCGCTCATGTCCACCACCAGGTCGGCCGCGACCGACTCGCCAGCCTTGGTCCGCACTCCCGTCACGTGCGGGATGCCGGTCCGGGCCGAGGTTCCGCGGGTCAGGCCGCCGACGGCGGTACCGCGGCGAATCTCCACGCCCGGGGTGGACTCGGCCGCCGCGGCGAGCACGGCTTCCACCACGGTGCGCCTGCCGGTCAGCCACTGGTAGCATTCGTCGCCATCTCGCCAGCCGCCGCTCGTCTGGGCGGGCACCACGTCGCGGATGAAGTTCAGCCGCAGCCCGCCAGCGGCCTGCAGGGCGTTGGCCACCCGGGGCAGCTGGGCATCCAGAACCGCGCGGAACCCGCCCAGGAAGGCATGCGCCAGCCTGAACTGGTTCAGCCCCGGACGCTCCCAGTCCTCCCATGCATCGACAGGGTCCCTCGGCGGCCCCTCCGGGTCCCGCTCCAGCATGATGACCTGATGGCCGTCATCGGCCAGAAGCATGGCGGTCCCTAGCGCTACCACCCCGGCCCCGATGATCACTATCCGCCCCATGGTCAGAGGCTAGACCGGCAACGCCAGGAACAACAGCCTCATCTGCGCGTCAAGGACCTCGGCACCGTGATCGCACCGTTTCGCGAAGTAGTCATTGCCAGGTCATCGATCGCTCGATCAGTAGCTCCCAGGTATTCCTTATCGTGCTGATCTGGGCCGTCATCGCGGTGGTCAACATCGCCTACGCCCGCCGCTATCCAAGCCGCCCGTAACTCGCAGTGCCCGCCGCGGTCCCATCGGCCCTAGATCGTTGACCGGGATATTTGAACAGGTAATCAGTGGTCGTAGGCGATCAGGGACCGCTTGACCGGTGCGCCGATCTGCCAGTTGTGCCAGATGGCGGTGTTGAGCGCGAGCAGGCGCTGGACGATCCGCGCCTACAGCCCGGCGGGGACCCGGCCGCCGTGGCGCTCGAGGCCGAGCTGGTTCCTCAGCGTCCAGATGATCGCCTCGACCCGCTGGCGCAGCCAGTTCGGGAAGGGACGCGGGGTCTTCTCGTCCCTGCGGGCCGGCCGGATCAGGTTCAGGCCCAGGCCGGGGGGTGGCGAAGAACGCCTCGGTGTCCTCGCCGGACAGGCCCTTGTCTGTGACGACTGCGGTACCGGGCGCTGGCCGGTTAGCGGGCTGGTGCTCCAGCATGACGCGGGCGGCCTCCCGTTCGCCGACCAGCTTGGGGTTGGCCAGCGCGAATCCGGTTACCGTCCCGTCGCAGGTGACGATGAGCAGCAGCTTGCTGCCCCAGTACCAGCGCGAGTGGCTAGGACAGTAGCCGTACCCCGCGTACCCGTACAGGTCCGAACGGCGGGCGGTGATGACCGACTGGCCGCATGCGATAGGCGTGGCGTCCATCAGCCACAGCAGCTCCGCGCTGCTCGGTGTCGCCTCCGCCAGCCACCGCAGCGCCGCCTCCATCAGCGGCGCCGCGGCCTTGATGCGCTCGTTGTACTCGCTTTGCCTCAGGAGCCGCAGGAACAGGTGTCCGACCTGCTTGGGCGCGGCGCGCAGCCAGCGCCGCTCGTCGTCATGGCCCAGCAGCACCTGCGCGACGGCCAGGCAGATCAGCTCCGCGTCGGTCACCTCAGGCCGCTGCCCCGGCCCTGAGCGGGTCAACCCACCAAGGGGATGATGCGGTCAGTCAGCTCGACATATAGCGCGATCAGGAGAGTGTCCAGGTCGGCGATCACTGGGAGAACCGGTACCTGGTCTGGCCGAAGCGGCCCTTGGCGAACGCGAGGACCTTGGCGGGCCGGACCTCGAACACCAGCGCCGGACCGCCGTCCGGGTGCTCGAAGCGGCCGTCGCGGACCTGGTACTGCCACTGCCCGTCCCACTTCTGCGCCCAGGCCCGCGCGAGCCGGGTGAGCAAGGCGTCGTCTGTCACCCGGATGGCGTCGCCCTCGGCGACCACGTTGAGCCCTTCGTCCCAGCGGTGGCAGCCGGTCAGCAGCAGCACGTGCGGGTTGCCGCGCAGGTTGACGGCCTTCTGCTCGCCTTCGCCCGTGCTGAAGTAGAGTGCCCCGTCCAGCCACACCGCCACCAGCGGGGTCAGGTGCGGGCGTCCGTCGGCGCGGACCGTGCAGATCCAGGACAGCTGGGCGTCCTCGAGCGCCTGGCGGGTCTCGTCCCAGCTGGCGGCTTGCGCGACGGGGTCGCTGAACCGCGGGTCGAGCGTGGTGTCTGGCGTGGTCATCTGCGTCCCTCCGTTTCTGCGATGAGCCGGTCGATGCGGGCGGCTGCGGTCAGGCCGGCCGCGGGCGGGCCGTTGCGCATGATGGCCACCGCGAGGCCGGAGTCCATGTCGGCGTAGGCGGCCGAGCCGTTGGCGCCGACCATGCCGAACGTCGAGCCGTGACGTGACGGGGCGCTGGCACTTTTGCCGGGGTCGGCTGGCCGGCCGGGGCGGTCGGGGCTGTAGCCGAACGCCCAGCGGGCCGGGAAGCCCATCACCTCGTCCATCCCGGTGAAGGCGACGGCGGCCATGGCTTGGCGCCGCTGGCTGGACACCAGGTCGATGCCGTCGACGTGGCCGAGCAGGGCCGAGTACATCCGGGCCGTCCCCCGGGCGGTCATAGTGCCCAGCGAGGGGATATCGGCGGTGAGCACGTCGGCGCGGTTGCCGAAGCTGGCCACATCGCGCAGCGCGGGCGGCGTGGCGCGGTCCAGCGGCGAGCCTTCCGGCGGCTCGGGGAGCTTCGGGCCCGTAGCCTGACGGGCTACCCGGGGCAGCAGCGGGGCCGGGACGGCGAAGCACACCTCGTCCTCGATGCCGAGAGGGGCGGTGAGCACCTCCCGCAGGAGTTCGGTCACCGTCCGGCCGGTCGCCCGGCGGAAGGTTTCGCCGAGCAGGAAACCAAAGGTCAGCGCGTGGTAGCCGAACCGGGTGCCGGGCTCCCACCATGGCTCGGCGCTGGCCAGCACGGCGCACATGTGGTCCCAGTCGCACAGCTGGTCAATGGTGGTCTGCCGGGGCAGGCCGGGCAACCCCGCGGTGTGCAGCAGCACGTGCCGCACCGTGGTGCGTTCCTTGCCGCGGGCGGCGAACTGCGGCCACACCTCGGCGAGCCGCATGTCGTAGCGCAGGTCGCCGCGTTCGGCCAGGACGTGCGCGAGCGAGGCGGTGACGCCCTTGGCCGTGGACACCGCGTAGAACAAGGTGCCTGGGGTTACCTGTGCGCCGGTCCGGGGGTCGCCGACGCCGACCGTCACGTCGGCGATCACCTGGCCGTACCGGTGGACCGCGACCTGCAGGCCGGTTTCCGCTTCGGTGGCCACCATCTCCTCGGCCACGGCCTGGAGCTCCGTCTGCAGGTCAGCCATTAGACTTGAGCTCGGCGGCCAGGACGTCGAGCTGAGCGGCGGTGCCGTGCTCCCGCCAGACGGGCTCTTCCCGGCCGTCGAGGCAGGCGTCCTGCTCAGTGAGGACCAGCCGGGTGCCGCCCTCGGCCGTGCTGAACTCGACGGTGGTGACAGACACCGCCATGACGTCGCCGTCGGCCGACAGCGTCGAGGTGTAGACGATCCGCTCGCCCGGGACGATGTCCCGGTAGAGCGACTCGAACGTCATGACCGGCCCGTCCTCCGGGCCACCGTGGGCCACCTCGCTGCCGCCGACCCGGAAGTCGAGCTGGTGCCGGGAGTCCGGTCCGGGCGCGAACCACCGGGCCTTGGCGGCCGGCTCGGCCCAGGCCGCAAAGACGCGCGCGGGCGGTACCGGGTAGCTGCGCTCAAGGCTGAACGTGGCGTGTGTGACGTAGCGGTCCATGGTTTTAGCTGCCTCCTTGGCTGTCGTCCATGCCTGGGTTTGTGCCTGGGTCGGCGGTTGTGCCTGGGTCGGCCAGGTACTCGCCGAGCCGGTCAAGCCGGGCCTCCCAGGCGGTGCGCTGCGACGTGACCCAGACCTCCGCCGCCCGCAGGGCGGTCGGCTCGATGTGGCAGGTCCGCACCCGGCCGGTCTTCTCCGACCGGACCAGGCCGGAGGCCTCCAGCACCTGCAGGTGCTGCATCACTGCGGGCAGCGACATGGCCAGCGGCCGGGCGAGCTCACTCACCGATGCCGGGCCGCGGCCGAGCCGCTCGACCATGCCCCGCCGGGTCGGATCGGCGAGCGCCTGGAAGACCTGGTCCAGCGCCAATTGGTTAGGCATTTGCTTAACTATAAGAGAATCCGGGGTTGACGGTCAAGTGAGTGCTTAACTTTCTAGCTTGCTGCGGCGATCGTCAGGGCGACACGACGATGGTCGCGGTGACCAGCTCGTGCTGACCCCTGCGGTGGTGGGCCAGCCGGCCGAGCTGCCAGACCAGCGGGCCCGCGGCCATTATGACCAGCCGGGCGGTCGAGCTGGTTCTTCAGCGTCCAGATGATCGCCTCGATCCGCTGGCGCAGCCAGTTCGAACGGACGCGGGGTCTTCTCATCCCTGCGGGTCGGCGGATCAGCGTCAGGCCCAGGCCGGGGCACGGGATGATGCGGTCAGTCAGCTCGGCCTAAAGTGCATCAAGAGAGTCTCCAGGTCGGCGATCACGATGACTTCCCCAGGTAAGACGTGAGTGAACACGCCGATCTTGGACACTCTTCGCCTGCCCCGCAACCTACGCCGAATCCCCGGTCGACGATCTAGACCGGATAGGCGCGCCTTCGCAGGCGCCGGAGGCTAGTGCGGGGTTAGGTCCGTGCCCTTGCTGCGGTTACGGCGGAGGCGGATGAGCGGCTCACGTCGTGGCCGTTGCTGAATGCGCATCTTCTCCTGCGCCCGGCGGATTTTCATTTCCTCGGTCGGCGGCAAGAACGCGATGATGAAGATGCCGATCACCGAGAGCAGCAGCCCCAGCAGGAAGCCCTGGACGGCACGTCCCTTACGGTTCCCGATGCCGAGCCCGATCAGCGCGGTGACGACGAACAAAGCAATCAGTCCGGCCATCCTCCCGCGTCCTCTCCTTATCCGCATTATCCGCAGCACGAGCTCGCGAGCTGGCAGACCTGGCCGCCTGCTGGCCCACGAGATCGCATTGGCCGCGCTCGCAGGGCCTTGTTCCCGGCAGCGACCGCCGCAGCCGGGGCCGCGGCACGGAACAGGGTAGCGCGGCCGCTCCCCCGATGACCATCCCGCCGGCACGCGCTATCAACCACCGGGGATAAGCCTGTCCGACAGTAAATCGGCGCCACCCAGAAGGCGGCGCCGATTAACGACCAGCGGGTCCAGCTGCTCCCTGATCCGACCCCTCCGCGGGTCAGGCAGCGCGCTGGTAGCCCGGGTCTTCCTGCCGGGCGGGCAAGTAGGCAATGGCGGGCATGTGGGCTGTCTGGGGGCCGGTGTCCGGGTGCCGGGCCACGAGCCAGAGCGGGATGCCCACCCACAGGCCGAAGAACAGGACCATCAGCGGGATGCTGTACAGCAGATAGGTCATCGTCAGCTCCTTAGTATCTGGACCGGTTCTCCAACCATCGCGGACTTGGGCGGGCCCGTCAGTCAGCAAGCCGACGGCGTTGCTGTCGGCTTGCTGACACTCCGGGCGGGCTAGGCCTGATACACGGTGGGGGTGGTTGTGTAGGAGCGCTCGGATGGGGTGTGCTCCAGAGCAGGACGCCGGGATCGGGCTGCTCTGGCCGCCGCCCTCCGCCTGTTACACCGATGGTGATAGCTGCACAGCACGCGAGGTTGCCAAAACGACACACGTAAGCTCGAACGGCGTGGAGGGCGAAGGTGGCCTGTTACACGGCGTCCGGTACCGGCCGTATGCCGCGCGGTGTCCGGGCACCCCGTCTGGAAGGATGCGGCCGACCCGGCTGTGACCTGCGGATCCGCAGGTCGGCACGGGTCCGGTCGGGGCGGGTCCGATCCGGGAGGGTCGAGTCAGGGCAGGTACTGCGGGGGGACTGACCATAGCCAATCGGGCTGTACCGTTCGTTCTTCAGCCCTCCACCGGGCTCGCCGGGTCCCGACCGCAGCTGCGCGCGAGAGCCCCTCTCCTGCCAAGCGTCGATGATGCCGTACCCGAGAAATCCCGACACCGCGATGGCCGCCGCAGGTACCGCGCAGACGGCGAAGAATAGCGATATGAGATTTTGGGTCAGGAATGCGATTCCAACTAGGGCGGCCGCGACAAGCACGCATAGGGCCGCCCGGAGGGCTGCCTTCGCTAGCGTCCGAGCGGGAGTACTGGTCTGCTCGGTGGCGACCGGGGCGACGGCAACCGGCCCGGCGACGGCCGGGGCGGCGGGGATATCAGCGGTGACAGCCGCTAGTTGCGCGTAAGTCCGCGACGCGAATGCGTGGCCCACTCGCGCGTCGAGCTCGTCTTTGTCCAGCCGACCCTGCGCGAACGCGTCCTTGAGCACCTCGACCGCCTGCTCACGGTCGGCATGCGAAGACCGCATGCGGCCACGGCTCGCTGCTGCCAGGTCGTCTCCCGGCCGTGTGGTCATCGGCGCCTCCCCGCGGACGAGACTGCGCCACCAGTAGTACTACTGGGCCTCCCCCGGGGCCAGCTGATTGCGGGTTACACCGGGTAGACGGTGGGGATGGTGGTGTAGGTGCGGCCGGATGGTGTCCGCCATCTCAAGACACCGGGTTCGGGCTGCTCGAGCCACCACCCTTCGGCCTGTTTACATCGATGATGATGCCTGCAGAGCGGCGCTAGGTTGCAGGGACATGTAGGGCCGCCGTGGTGCCAGGCGATGGTATGGTCCAGGTCGCAGCGGGCAGCGGGCTGCCCGCAGCCGGGGGCGGTACATCGGGTGTTGCGGGCGTTGACCAGGTGCTGCAGCTTGCGGCCGGGCCGGTGGCGGCGCTCGGCCTGAGCGTGATGGCATGGGCCGCGGATGATCATGTTCAAGGTGATGCCCAGGGCTCGCAGAACCTGGCCGGGCGAGGCGCCGGAAATGGGCGCCGGCCGGGAGCCGAGCGCGCAGCCGTGGGCGGCGGCGGTCCCGTCGGGGTCCAGAGCGGTCACGCACCACCGGGTCCGGGGGTGCCGGGCCGCGGCAGCCACCAGGTCCCGGGCGGTCTGGGCGTCCAGCAGGCCGAACCCGGCGGCCTCCCCTAGCGTTCCCGGCTGGCCGACCACCGAGGACCACGGCACGGTGATGTTCACCAGGGCCGCCACGCTAGGACCTGGGTCCTTCCGGGCCCGGCGGGCGCGGCCGTTGCTGCCGCTCCCGCCGGGTCCGCCGGTAGGACCGCGATCGGGTCCGCCATCCTCGCCCGGTCCGTTCCCGCGGCCGTCGCCGGATCCGTCGTGGCCGTCCTGCGGATCATCTGGCCGATTGTCGTGTGCGGGCGGGCTGACGGTCGGGTCAGCGTCCGGAGCATCCGGAGCATCCGGGGCGGCGGGTGCGAGGCGGGTGTCGCGTTCTTGGAGCAGGTCCAGGTAGGCCCGCACGCGCAGTTCCCGCAGGGTGCCGGGCAGGCCGGCGGCGCGCAGGTCCAGCGCCCGCTGCTCCACGTGCTGCCAGGACGCGAGCACCTCATCGGGGGGCAGCTCGCGGGCCACCAGGCCGGCGTTGCCGGAGTCCTCCCGGAACCGGCGGACGTGCGCGTCGCGGCGGGCGGCTTCCTTGCGCTTGCGGGCTGCCTCGGGGTCCAGCTTGAGGACCAGCCGGTGCGCGTAGCCGCGCAGCTGCCCGAACGTCTTGACCGCGGCCGCCCCGGCCAGCTCCGCATCGGCGCGGGCGGCGTCTTGCGCGGACAGGACGCTGGTCTCGTCTTCGATGATCCGCACGTGCACCGGGTGGATGGTCCCGGCGGCCAGGGCGGCGAGGGTCCGCGGCAGCCGGGCGGCCACCACGCTGGCGTAGTCGATCTGCCCGGCCGCGGACTGCCAGGTCAGCCGCAACTCCGCGGCCAGCTCGTCGGCGGCGAACTCGCACCCGGGCCCGGGGCCCTCGCGGCCGGCCCGGCGGGCGGCGAACTCGGCCAGGGCGGCCAGCTGGGTCCAGGCCACCCGGGACTCCAGCCGCCGGGCAGCAGCGATGACCCCGACCAGCTGGTCATCAGACAGCGCAGCCAGCCCATCTCCCTGATCACCGGCCAAGGCGTGCACCACGCTGGCCAGCAGCGGACCCGGCGACATCGAGTCGCACTGGCCGTGCTGGGCGAACCGGGCCACATCCAGCTCCTCAGCCGGCAGGCATACGAACAGGCCCTGCTCTGAGCCTGCCTCAGCATCCGGGCCTGCCTCAGCATCCGGGCCTGCCTCAGCATCCGGGCCTGCCTCAGCATCCGGGCCTGCCTCAGCATCCGGGCCTGCCTCAGCATCCGGGCCTGCCTCAGCATCCGGGCCTGCCTCAGCATCCGGGGACGGCACGGAACCATCGGGCTCCTCGCCGTCGGCACCGGGGCTGGTGAACGGGTCCTGGGGCACGTACAACCGTCCGTTCGGAGGAATCGTAGGAGGATGGTGCTAGAACCATTGTACTAAACCAAGACTATTTTGGCTCATATAACGAATATTTTTTCTGAATTATTTGTTCGACTGCAACGTGTTGCCATTGGCAACCCAGGAACGGTGGCCTACAGGTCGTGCCGGGCAGCCGGTCGTAGAATCGGGCATTGATGACTTGCAGCGTCTCGCTTTCATTCTGTGGCGACGTCGAGCGGCCCGCTTGCCTCGCACTGGCAGAGCTGCGCTCTTTGATGGACGCCGAACCAGTCGCGGACTTTCACTGCCGCGAGGGTTGGAGCCGGCTCGGCGAGCGCTGGCGCGGGGTGCGGCTTCGGACCCTGCTCGTGCTCGCTGGCGCCGCCGACGCGGCCGGCTATGTCACGGTCGGCTCCGGCGAGTACACCGCCGTGCTCACCCGCGAGCAAGCCGAGGATCAGCGGGTGCTCCTTGCGCTCGAGCACGAAGGAGCCGCAAGCCCCCGACCCGCCGGCTTCCCGCGGCTGGTCGGACCCTCCGAGTGGGACTGCTTTCTGAGCGTCAAGTCGGTGGACCGGATTGAGGTCACCCGTGAGCCTCAGCAGGCGACCGCAGCGACGATTGCCCTGGCCCGGCTCGAACGCCAAGCGGCAACCACGCCTGCGGCCGACCCCGCGCCGCCTCAGGTTCAGTGAGCTGCTGCCTGGGCTGGGCTGGGACGCGGCTGGGATGGTGATGTGCGGTCAGGGGGTCAGAAGCTCGGTCAGGGTGACCGGGCGCAGTCTCCGGCTGGCCAGGCCGCGCAAGATCGCGGGCATGGCGGTCACGGTGCCGGGATGCCCGAGATGCAGGCTGATGATCGATCCTGGCCGGGTCGAGCCGAGCACGGTAGATATGATCGCGTCCGGTCCGGGATCGGTGTAGTCGAGCGAGTCCACGTCGTAAGATACGCAAGTCTGGTAGCCCGCCTTGCGGGCTACCCGCTCGATCAGCGGTGTCGCGTACTGCGTTTGCGAGGGCCGGAACCAGCGGCCGGCCAACCCGGTCAGGGCGCGCAGCTGCCGCGCGCACCCGGCGATCTCGGCGTAGGCGCCGGCGGCGTCCATGGCCGCGATGTCCAGGTGATGCATGGTGTGGTTGCCCAGGTCGTGGCCGCCGCGCAGGATCCGCTGCGCGATCTGCGGGTATTGCCCGAGCCAGGTCCCGACGGCGAGCACCGTGACCTGCGCTGCGGCCCGTTCTGCCTCCCCGAGCAGCGCGTCGGCCATCGGTACCGGTCCCTGACCGTGGAATGTGAGCGCCACCCCGGCTCGGTCCCGCGGCCCGTGCACGACCTGCGGGCCCAGTTGCATTCCCGCGTCACGCGCCGAGCTCGCCGTCGACGACGGCACGGCGGACTGCCGCGTGCTGGTACACCCCGCCAACCCCGTCCCGGTGACGGCTGCGCCTGCCAGGAGCAAGAACTCCCGCCGTTCGATAGGCACGTGATGAACACTACTCACCCCGGCTGGTCCCGCCGGGCATCCAGCCGACCTGCCCGCCGCTCCTGTGGCGGCCGCTGCACGGGATCGGCGAGCAGGTCGCCAGGGCCGCGAAGGCCATCGCAGGACTGAACCCCCGTGGCTCTGGCGGCGACGCCGTCTTGGCCGCGGCCAGGTGCGATGGTCGTGGACGTGGCCGGACCGGGGCCGGAGGAGCGGGTCGGCTGGGGGCTGAGGTGGGGCTTGGACGCGAGCGGGGCAGCCATCAAAGGGTGAAGCGGGTGCCGACGGTGTTCGGCACGAACGCCTGGCCGAAGCGGAGGCCCATTGCGTGCTGGGCTCGCCATCCGGTGCAGTGCGCGGGCACCAGCAGTTGCGGTGCCATCTCCGCCAGGTCGTCGAGCACCCGCGGGATCAGCGGCTCGAACAGCGGCCCGTTCAGATGGAAGCCGCCCATCGCCGCGTACAGCGGCTGGTCCCCGGTAAGCCGGCGGGCGTAGCGGCAGATGTTCACGATCCCGGCGTGCCCGCACCCGGTGAGCACGACCAGGCCCTTGCCGCTCACATTGATCATCAGCGCCTGGTCGTCCAGCACCAGCGGATCGGGCACCCAGGCGCCGTCCAGCCAGGCGTCCCGCGGCGGGAACCCCGGCTCGTACCCGGTCGTCCGCGCGACCTCGCCGGTCACCAGCACCGAGCCGTCCAGCAGGAAGCTCGGCTGCGCCTGCTCGATCACCTCGAACCCTGCGTCTTGGAGCGCCCGCTTGCTCACCGACGGGACCTCCTGCGGCTCGATCCCGGGGAGCCGGACCCGGCGCAGCCGCCAGAAGTGCGGGTGGATCAGCACCGGCATGTTCGGCCGGCCGACAGCCCGGATTAGCCCGTCGATGCCGGTTGTGTGGTCGAAATGCCCGTGGCTGCAGACGATCGCCTCGATCGAGCCCGGGTCGATGTCGAGGCGGCGCATGTTTTCCGCCACGCCGTCCGGGCTGGTCCCGGCGTCGAACAGCATCCGGTGCTCGGCCGGGCCCTTGCGGACTGTCACCAGCACGGAGAACCCGTGCTCGGCGATCAGCGCGTCCAGGGCCTGCTCGCCGGCCATCACCGAGGATGCCCGGCGCCGCTGCGGCAGGCCTGGGCGCCTGCCCGGGCCCTGGTCGGGCATGGACGGGTCGGTGACGTTGTCCATCAGGCAGACGATCTCGACAGAGTCGACCGGCTCCAGTGTGGTCGGCTGTTTTACCCCGACGTCGTGGAGCACGGCGGGCATCGGTGCGGGCAGGCTGTGATCCTGGCACATGGCTGCCTTCAAACAACTAATTGTGCACGGTCAGGTCAACGAGCAACCCGCCGGGCGGCCGCGGAGCTCAGGGACCGGCGGTCCGCGCCGACAATTACGCCCGCGGCCGACCCTGCGCCGCCCCAGGTTTAGTGAGCTGCGGCCTGGGTTCACCCGATCGGAAGCCAGTAACAGCGCTCCTCCCCGTAATCAGCGAAGCCAGCCCGGAGCAGGATCGGCGCGGAGGTCAGGACGCGGCCCTTGACCAGGGCCAGGGTCGCGCCGTGCTCGCGGGCCAGCCGCAGCCGCTCGGCCAGCACGGCCCGGTAGCTGCCGCGGCCCCGGGCGGCGGGGAGCGTGACCGCACCCCACAGCTGTGCCACCTCGCCCGCCAGCGAGCAGCCGCCGGTCGAGACGGGCTGGCGACCGATGAACGCCACGACCCGGAAGCTGGACCAGGTCGCGAGGTCACCGACGGCCTCGTCGAGCTGACTGGCCAGCTCGACCTCGTCCGGCTCGGCTCGTTCCCAGCCCTGGACGGTGACCGCCGAGGCCGCGCGGAATGTGCGCTCGTCACGGACCAGCTCGACCACCACATCCGCCGGGACGTCCAGCTGCGGCAGGCTGCCGCCGATCTCGCGGGCCAGCACCTGCACGGCGTCGATCAGCTCGGCGCCACGGGCGCACAGCGCCTGCTCGGTGTCGGCCGGCCGGGTCGCGGCCGACACCCACCAGGCCACCCCGGCCAGGTCCCAGGCCCGGATATGCACGGCGACCTCGTCGAGGATCTCCTCCAGCGCCCGCGCCGTCCGCGACCACGTGACCTGGGCCGCGCGGAAGGTGGGGTCGAGCACCACGTCCGGGTACCGGATGAGGCGGTAATCATCGGTGCGCAGCTCGATGGCACCCTCGGGCACCCACTCCATCGCGGCCGCCGCGTCGAGCACGCGCTGCGCTGTCCACGAACTCATCGCCTGACCTCCTGTCGGCGCGGGCCGACCGCCCCGGCCGAGGGTCCGCCTGGCCCCGGTCCCGTCTCTCTTGTACCCGAACGGAACGCCGTTCGTGCGCTCCATCCGCGCCTTAGCGGCCCGTGGACAGCGCTGAGGGTAGCCACCGCCGCCGTCGCGGCGGCCAGGCCGAGGGCCAGGATCGGCCGCTGCGCAGCGAACGCGGCGATCGCGGCCCCGGCGGCGGCGCCGCCGTTCATGATCGAGTTGACCCAGGCCTGGGTTTCGGTGCCGCGGCCGTTCGGCGCTACGGCCGCCGCCGCACCGAACAGCGTGGCCAAAGTGGGTCCCAGGCACAGACCCGCCAGCGGCGCAGCCACCGCGAGCAACGGGGGGTACAGCCCGGCGGCGGTCAGCACGGCAAGACCGCAGGCGTACCCGGTCAGCAGCCGGACCAGGCGGCCGTCGTGGCCCTGGTTGCTGGTCAGCGGCCGGGCGCCGAACACCAGGCTGCCGAGGATGCTGCCGAGCGAGACTCCGGCCAGCAGCGGACCCGAGGCCCACAGCGCGTGGTGATGCCGGGCATAGGCGATGAGCGCGACCTCTGTCGCGCTGAGCGCCACATTGACCAGAGCCGCGGTGAGCAGCAGTTGGCGAAGCGCCGCGGTATGTAGCGGGCCCGGCGAGCGCCGGGCGGGCACGCCGCCCCCGGGCTCGGCTGAACGGGACGGCCCTGTGCCGCGTGCCTGGGCGGCGATGGCGATCACCGCCGCACCGGTCAACACCAGCAACACAACCACGGCCGCGGCTGGAGCGATGCCGATGGCCAGCCCGCTGGCCAGCACCGGACCGGTGATGTAGGCCAGGTCGAACACGGCCGCGTCCAGCGCGAACGCGGTCTTCTTGAGCCAGGCGACGGCGTTGGTGGACCAGAGGCTGCGCATGCCGGGGCTGAGCGGCGGGTTCAGCAGGCCGGCCGCCACCGCGGTGCCGATGAGCAACCCGGCCGATGGGGCAGCTAGCAATGCCAGCAGGGCCAGGGCGTAGCCCAGGGTACAGAGGGCGGCCACCGGGACCAGTCCGCGCCGGTCGGCCAGCCGTCCCCGCAGCGGCCCGGATACGGCCTGGGCCAGCGTGTACCCGGCCACGACCAGGCCCGCGACCCTCATCGAGGCATGCTGGGCCGCTACCAGCAGCAGGGTTACGGTGACCATGCCCTGCGGCAGTCGCGCGCAGACGTCGGCGAGCGCGAGCCAACGGGCCCACGGTTCGGCGAACAGCCCTCGGTAGGACGCGGCGGGCCCTCCCAGGTGAGCTTCCTGCGCGGCGCTCACCACTGGCCCACGCGGTCCGCAACGGGACCATGGCCGGTCATTGGGGGCACGATACCCTAACACCCTGACCGCGGCCTGATCCTGTGGCCTAGCCCTATGGGATGTTGAGCTGGTTTGTTGCTCATCCCGAGGGCGCTGGCTCCGCATAGGCCTCGGCGACGGTGGCCCGGTTGAAGACCCGCCAGGTGGTGGCCGACACCACGACCGCCACCACGAACCCGGCCCAGAAGGGAGCGGTGATCCCGAACCTGGTCGCGATCACGCCGCCGAGCACGGCGCCGACGCAGTTGCCTCCGGCCGCGATGAACAGGGTGGTACTGCTAACCCGGCCCATCATCTGCGGCGGCGTCAGCCGCTGCCGCAGCGAACTCCCCACGATGGTCCACAGCGCGGCGTGCACGCCGAACGCGAACATCATGAGCCCGGCGAGATAGGCGCTGCGGGTGGTGGCCAGGGTCAGGTGCAGCCCGGCCTCGACCAGCAGGCCGATCCTGATGGTCCAGGTCGCCGTGACCCGCTTGATGAGCCTGTCACCGCAGGCCGACCCGAGCAGGGCCCCGGCCGCCTCGCAGGTGAACAGCGCGCCGTAGCCGACCGGGCCGAGGTGAAGCCGTTCCTTCGCCAGCAGCACCAGCACCGAGGTCGCCGCGATGAGGGTGACGTTCAGCAGCCCGATCAGGACCGTCATCGTGCGCAGCACCCGCTGGTGCGCTAGCCAACGGAACCCTTCGGCGAGCTCGGCCCCGATCGTGCTCGGCCGCCCCTCACCGGCAGCCGCCGGGTGCAAGGCCCGGTACGTGCCCGCAACCAGGCCGACCAGGACGGCGCTGGCCGCGTACGTTCCCGTGTTGACAAAGAACGGGGCCCAGGCCGCCAGCACGAACAAGAAACCGGCCAGCGGTCCGGCGATCATGCCCTGCATCAGCGTGGTCCCGCCGACCAGCCAGCCGTTCGCCCGCTCCAGGCGCGCGCGCGGCACGACGGAGGGAATCATCGCCTGGCTCGCCGAACGGAAGACGACCTCGCCCGTGTTGATGACGAACAGCACCGCATCCAGCAGGACGATTCCCGCCCGGCCGGTCAGCAGGCCGATGGTCAGGACGCCCATGGCGGCGACCCGCATCCAGTCGATCGCGACCATCAGCCGCCGGCGGTCAACCCGGTCCACGAGCACTCCGCCCGGCAGGGCGAACAGCAGCCACGGCAGCCACGCCACGCCGGACGTGGCGGATACGATCAACGGGCTCTTGGTGTGCGCCGCGACGAACAGCGGCGCGGCGATGGTGGCCAGGCCGCTGCCCAGCGCCGACGTGGTGCTGGCTGCCCACAGCTTCGCGAAGCGCGAGCCCAGTCCCTCCGCTGTCATCCAGTGACGTTACCTGAGCCGCGGACACCGTTCCCCGGCAGTTCGACGTCGGCCAGGGCCGGTCGGGCGAGGCGAACGCCGACCTATAGTCGATCCAGGGAAGTGTCGATCCAGGGAAGTATGGCTATGAGGCTGGTCCGGATCGCGTTCGCCGTCGCCGTCGCCGCAACGGCCGTGACGGCGTGCTCGGGGACGGTCACCTCGTCCGGCGGGCACCGGGCCGCGGCGCCGGCCAGTTATTACCTGGCCCTGGGTGATTCGCTGTCCCAGGGGGTCCAGCCCGATGCGGCGGGCGTCAGCGTCGAGACCGGGCAGGGCTATCCCGACCAGGTGTACGCGGCGCTGCGTCCCAGGTATCCCTCGCTGCGGCTGGTCAAGCTCGGCTGCCCGGGCGAGACAACCGCGACGATGATGAACGGAGGGATCTGCCGCTACCGGGGCGGGTCGCAGCTGGCGGCGGCGGTCGCGTTCCTGCGCGCCCATCGGGGACACGTGCTGCTGCTCACCCTCGACATCGGAGCCAACGACACCGAAGACTGCGGCAGCTGGGCGAGCCTGCAGGCATTGTCCTGTGTCAGGACCGGCATTCCCGGTGCCGCCAGCCGCCTGTCCTCGATCGTGCAGCGCTTGCGGGCGGCGGCCGGGCCGGGCGTCCGCATCGTCGGGATGACCTACTACCTGCCCGCGCTGGCCGAATGGCTCGACGGCACGCCGGGCCAGGCGATCGCCTGGCTCAGCGAGCGGCTGGCCGCCGTCTACAACGACCTGCTTGACCGGGCCTACACCGCGTCGGGCGCGAGGGTCGCGGACGTGTTCGGCGCGTTTGACACCGGGAACTTTGCTGCTCGGGTCACGATGCCGGGACTGGGCCAGGTCCCGCGCAACGTGGCCCTGATCTGCCGGTGGACCTGGGAGTGCGCGGCGCCGCCGCGCGGGCCCAACCAGCACGCGGACCGGGCCGGGTACGGCGTCATCGCTGGCGCCTTCCTGCGCACGGCCGGGCTTCAGTTACCGGTTCAGGGCGCGCGGTCGGCGGCGAACTCCTCCCCCGGCTCTGGCAGCGCCTGTGCCGTCGCTGACCGCGCGGGCCTGGGTCGGGAGAAGAACAGCGTGAGGCCAAGCAGCGCCACCATCGGGGTCCACCAGACCCACGGATTGCGCCACGAGACCTGGGACAGGAACGTGAGCGCCACGGCCGTGGCCGTGGTCGGGATGAGACGCCACCAGTCCCGCGACGCCGCCACGAGAGCGACCGCCAGCGGCGGCCACACGTAGTACGACACCATCACCGGCTCGAACACCGACCGCAGCGTCAGCGCCGCCGCGGTCCACCACAGCAGCTCGACCAGGGCTTCCGGGCTCCACTCGGCGGCCAGCCGGGCCGCCCGCCAGCGGTGCCAGATGACCAGTCCGCAGCCGCAGGCCAGCACGATGGCCAGCGCCCTGGCCGGGCCTGCGGCTACCGATCCGTTGCTCAGGTGCGGGGCCAGCGCGGTGAGGTAGATCCATGGGGTGGGGTGGTCGATGGTCGGGGCGTTCGGCTGGCTGGTGATCGCGTGGATGGTGGCCGCCCAGTTGGCCGCGGCGGCGGCGCCCACGAGCAGCACCGAGGGGGCCGCGGCCCGGGCGACGAAGCCCGGCAGGCGCCGCGGCTCGACGGCCGCGAACAGGACGGGGAACGCGAGCAGTACGAGTGGCTGGACGGCTACCGCGGCCCCGGCCAGCCAGGCGGCCCGCCAGGTCCTCGAGCGAGACAGGGCCAGGATCGCGTACATCAGCAGGCCGACGGCCACCGCGTCTTCCGGGTGGCCCCAGCGGATCGTGACATTCCACAGTGCGGTCGCGCTCGCGGCGGCGAGCAGAAAGCGCTTGAGCCGGTTCACGCCGAGGTGCTCGGCGATCGCGTCGGCGGCGAACAGCGCCACGGACGACAGGACGACCACGCACGGACCGGCGATCTCCCACTCGATGGGATGACCGCCCTGGCTGCCCGCCTGGACGGACAGCCCGGCCAGGTCGAAGAGCGCGGCCACCGGCACCAGGATCACGGCGGTGCCAGGGAAGCTGACCAGGTTGGTGGGCGCGCTGTACAGGCCGGCCAGGTCCAGGTGCAGCAGCCGCTCGGACGCGACGAGCGTGGCCCACAGGTCATCGGGGACCGCCCAGGCCGATTCGCCCCAGTACAGCGGTCCCCAGATGGTGCCCGCCATGCCGATGGCGATCAGCCCGACGACGCCCAGGATCGGGAAAATCCTCCTGAGCAGCCACGGGGTGGGCGTGGAGGTCACCGGCGCGGCCCGATCACGCGTCGCGCAGCCTGAGCAGGATTCCGCCGGCCAGCAGCGCGCCCGCGGCCCAGGCGGCCAGCACGCCGAGGCCGGCCCACGGGCTGATGGGCAGGCTGGACAGGTCGGTCGTGGCCTGGATGGCGAGTCCGGCGGTCATCGGCCCGATCTGCTCGAGGTGTCGGTGCCACGTTTCATTGGTCACCACGTTAGCGACGATCGGGAAAAGGTACAGCAGGGCCAGGACGATCCCGATGGCCACGGCGGAATCGCGGACCATGGCGGAGATGCCCAGGCTGAGCAGCGCGATCAGGGCCAGGTAGAGCACCGACCCGCCGGCGGCCCGCAGCACCGTGGCGTTGGCCGGCGACAGCAGCGCGAAGCCGTGGGCCGGATCAAAGCCGTGGCCGGGCAGGATGAGCCGCCCGGCCAGCACGCAGCCGGCCACAGCCACCGCGCCGGCGGCCAGCACCAGGACGGCCAGCAGGGCCGCCTTGGCGGCCAGCACCGTAATCCGGCGCGGCATGGCGGTCAGCGTGACCCGGATCATGCCGGTGCTGTACTCGCTGCTGATGGCCAGGACGGCCAAGACGGCGACGATCGCCTGGCCGAACTGGATGCCGGTCAGGCTGAGCTTGGCCGGGTCGCCCTGACAGGCCGTGCCGGACGGGCAGGTGGCGGCCGCGGTGACCAGGGCGCTGACCGCGACGGTCAGGGTGATCAGCGCGGCCAGCAGCCAGGCCGGACCCCGCACGGTGCGCAGCTTGGTCCATTCCGCGTGCAGGGCGCAGGCCACGTTCAGGCGTCCCTCTTGCGAAGTTGGACGACGGCGGCGGCCAGCGCGAGCGCCGCGAAGCCGGCCAGGACGGCCAGGCCGGCCCAGGGGGGCAGCGGGTAGTAGCCGCCGTTGGGTGTGTAGAGCGCGTCGACCTGCGGGTAGGCGGTCGCGGCCTGCTGGACGGCGAACCCGGCCGCGGGGGTGAGACGCAGCAGCCAGTCCCCCGCGCCGGCCGGCACGATCGACGCGACGGCCAGGATGTAGGGCAGCACGATCACCACTATGACCGTGGTGACCGCGGCGGCGCTGCGCCGCATCAGCGCGCCGACCGCGAGCGCGAGCACTGCCACGATGGCGATCAGCGCTGCCGTTCCGACCACGAGGCGCAGTTCGGTCGCCCATGACGCGGGGAAGACGTACTGCCGGCTGCGCGCGAGCTGCTTGCCGACGATGATAGCGGCGGCCGCGGCGACCAGCCCGGCCACGAAGCTGGCCGAGCCGATCACGACCGCCTTGGCGGCCAGTACCCGCCCCCGGCGCGGGCTGGCGGCCAGGGTGACGCGGATCAGGCCCCGCCGGTACTCGGCCGTGATGAACAGCGTCGCGACGACAATCAGCGCTATCAGCCCGGCGAACGTGCCGATGAGCAGGTTCGTCAGGGTGATGCTAGGTCCGCCCGGGGCGCTGGGACCGGACGGGATCGGCGCGATGTCACCGGATCCGGTCACCGTGAACTGGCTGCCGGCCTGGTGGTAACTGCCGATGCCCGGCGCGTAGGCGCCGGACCCGACGTAGCCGCCGGACCAGGCGCCCGCCGCCCACGACCCTTGGGTACTCAGGTGATCGAAGACCGCCGTGGCCTGGCTGGGAGCGGTGTTGCCGTTGTCCCCGCCGCCGAAGCCCTCGGTGATGACCTGGTCGACCGGGGACGCGGTGAACAGCCCGACCTGGGCTACCGTGGGCAGCCCGGCCAGCCGCACGCTGCCGACTGCGGTCCAGTGCGTGCCGTCGGCCGAGTCGTAGCCGGTGATCGTGTCGCCGGAACGGGTCAGCCGCAGCCAGCGCGGGGACGCGGCGCTGGCGGCGCCGGGCAGGCCCGGCGTGTCCTGCGTGTAGTCGGCCTGCAGGCGCACCCCGTGCTCGCCGGTGACCATCATCGCCGCGTACGCCGACCCCTCGGTGGTGCCGTCCTTGATGATCAGCCCGGCCTTGGCCCAGGACATGAGCCCGGCGTGCATGGGAACCTGCTGGCCCGCACCGGCGGGATTGACGTTGAGGTCCGGGAGCTCTCCGGTCAGCGAGGTCACCCGGACGGTGATGCCGCCGTTCCCGGCCAGCGGCTGGTGCACGAAGTAGAAGTTGTCGCTCACCGGCCCGCCGCCGGGCCCGGCGGTCAGGCTGGGCGCGCAGGCCGCGCCGCTGCGGGCCTGGGCGTTCCCCGCTGAACTCTCCGACACGCACGAACTGCTGCCGCCGACGGCGGCGAACACCCCGAGCCCCACCGTCAGCAGGACCGCGACGACCGCGCCGATGACCCAGCCGCGGACGGTGCGGAACTTCGTCCATTCCGCGCGGAGCAGCTGCGCGAAGCCGTCGCGGCTGACTGGTCCTGGGGTCCGGGCCGGAGTGACGGTGGCGGTCATAGCGCTGCGCCGTTGTCGCTGGCACCCTCGGCCGGGGCGGCCCGGAACTCCACTGCGTCTCTGGTCAGTTCCATGTAGGCCTCCTCGAGCGTGGCGCGGTGGGCTGACACCTCGGAGAACGGGACCGCGTTCTGCGTCAGCAGGGCGACGATCCGGTCCGCGGGCAGCCCGGACACGGTCGCGGTGTCGGGCCCGGTGACGGCGACCGTGGCTCCTGCGCGAGCCAGCACCGTCATCGCCTCGGTCCTGGCGGCGGTGCGCAGCGCCACCCTGTCGCCTGACGCGTCCGCGATCAGGCTGGCCACGCTGGTGTCCGCGATGACCTGGCCGCGGCCGACCACGACCAGGTGATCGGCTGCGTCTTGCAGCTCGCTCATCAGGTGGCTCGAGACCAGGACGGCGCGGCCCTGGGCGGCCAGGGAACGCAGGTAGCCCCGCATCCACACGATCCCCTCCGGGTCCATGCCGTTGAATGGCTCATCGAACAGGAGCGCCGGAGGGTCGCCGAGCATCGCCGCGGCGATGCCCAGCCGCTGCCGCATGCCCAGGGAGTAGCCGCCTGCCTTGCGGCGGGCCGCCGAATCCAGGCCGGCCTGGCCGATCACCTCGTCGACCCGCTTGCTGCCCAGGCCTTGGGAGTGGGCCAGCCATAGCAGGTGGTTACGGGCGGTCCGGCTCGGCTGCAGGGCGGCCGCGTCAAGCAGCGCCCCGAGGTGGCTGAGCGGGCACCGCAGGTCCTGATAGCGCCGGCCGCCGATCAGCGCGGTGCCCTCGTCCGGTGCGTCCAGGCCCAAGATGACGCGCATCGTGGTGGACTTGCCGGCGCCGTTCGGGCCGACGAACCCCGTGACCTGGCCCGAGGCGACGCTGAACGTCATGCCGTCCAGGGCCAGGACCGCTCCGAACCGCTTGCGCAGGCCGCTGACTTCGATGGTTGCGTCCATGACAGGAACGCTACGGACACCAGGCCCGGCTCGTCGTCACGCCGGGGAGCGGTCTTCGGGTCCCTCCCGCGGGGGACGGCGGGATCCCCGGGCTGGGTGACGCGCGGCCCGGGGCCGCCACCGCACAATGGTCACAGGAGGTTGATGGTTGACTGGCATCGTGGCTGACTGGCACGGCGGCTGGGCCAGGTATCGCGGCCGGCTGGCCGCGGTCCCGGCGACCCGGAACGCGTCGGCCGTGGCCGGTGTGGCGCTGGGCCTGGCCGCGCTGGCCGAGGCGATCGCGCGCGGCCTGAGCGGCCACCTGAGCGTTGTCGGCGTACTCGCCGCGGCCATCCTCGCGCTGTGCACCACGGTGCCGCTGGCTTTTCTCGGGCCGGCGCCCGCCGCGATCTGCATCGTCGCGGCCGGGGTGGTGTCGCTAACGGCGTTCCGGCTGCTGACTGTGGCGGGCCTGGCCGCCACGCTGATCGCGCTGTACCTGCTCGGGCGGGACGGCTGGTCCCCGGGCGGCGCCCAGCATAACCGCGGGCAGTGGCTGGCTCCGGTGCTGGCCGTGCCGTTCGTGATCGTGGCACTGACCGGGGCCCGCTCCCCCGGCTCAGAGCAGCAAGTGCTGGCCGTGCTGGCGGCGGCGCTGGCCCCGGCGGCGGCCCTGGCCGGGATCGCGCAGCGGGCCCGCATCCAGGCGCACGTGCACATCGCCGCCCGCCAGGTCATCGCGGATTCCCTGGTGGAGCACACGGCCCGCGGGGAGCGGGCCCGTATCGCCCGCGAACTGCACGACGTGGTGGCCCACCACATCTCGATGATCGCCGTGCAGGCCGAGACGGCCCGGCTGACCACCCCGGGAATGCCCGCCGCGGGTGCGCGGCGGCTGCTGGAGATCGGGGACACGGCGCGGGCCGGGCTGACCGAGATGCGACGGCTGCTCGGCGTGCTGCGCGAGGACGCCCAGGCCGCCGACCCGCTCTCTGGGCACGCTGACCGGCGTCCCCAGCCGGGCCTCCAGCAGCTCAACGAGCTGCTGGACGAGGCCAGGGAGGCGGGGGGTGCGGGCCTGCGGCTCATCGTGTCCGGGCCGCCGGCCGCCCTCGACCCCGGGGTCGAGCTGGCCGCCTACCGCATCGTCCAGGAAGGCCTCACCAACGCCAGGCGGCATGCGCCGGGCGCCGCGGTCGACGTGGAACTGCGATTCACCGAGACCGCCCTGCGGCTGCGGATCCGGGACAACGGGCCCGGGCCGCCCGCGATGCCTGCGGTGGCCAACGGCGGCCACGGGCTGACCGGCATGCGCGAGCGCGCCGCCGCGGCCGGCGGTGAGCTGCGTGCCGATGCCGCTCCGGGCGGCGGCTTCTTGATCGAGGCCACCCTGGCGACCAGGGCGGAGACGGCGGAATGACCGAAACGCCCGCAGAGGCGGCCATGACCGGTGCCTCCTTGGACGCCGGGAGAACCGAAACGCCCGCGGAGGCGGCCATGACCGGTGCCTCCTTGGACGCCGGGAGAACCGATACGCCCCGGGCGGTCCGGATCGTCGTGGCCGACGATCACCAGGTGGTGCGCACCGGCTTCGCCGCGCTGCTGGACACCCAGCCGGATTTCACGGTGGTCGGCACGGCCTGCGACGGGAAGGAGGCGGTGCGGGTCTGCCGGGAGCTGTCGCCCGACGTCGCCCTGATGGATGTCCGCATGCCGGTGATGGACGGAATCGAAGCCACCAGGCAGCTCGCCGGCCCCGGGCCGGACGGGAATCCGGGCCCCCGCATCCTCATCCTGACCACCTTCGACCTCGACCACTACGTCTACGACGCGCTGTGCGCGGGCGCCAGCGGTTTCCTGCTCAAGGACGTCACCGCCGAGCGGCTGTTCGACGCGGTGCGGGTCGTCGCGGCCGGCGAGGCGCTGCTGGCGCCCGCGGTCACCCGCCGCCTGATCAGCGAGTTCGCCCGACTGCGTCCGAGGCCTGACGCCGCGCCCGCGGCCGCGCTGGGCACCCTGACGCCCAGGGAGACGCAGGTGCTGCTGCTGGTCGCCGAGGGACTGTCCAACACGGAGATCGCGGCCCGCCTGGTGGTCACCGAGGAGACCGTGAAGACACACGTCAGCCGGGTGCTGAGCAAGCTCGGCCTGCGCGACCGCACGCAGGCGGTGGTCACCGCCTACGAGACCGGGCTCGTCGTGCCCGGCACCAGGGAACCGGGCTAGGACTCGACGGGCTCGCCGAGGACCAGCAGCACGTCGCCGGTGACCCTGATGAGGCCGGCAAACTGGCCGGCCCGGCCGCGCGGTGGCGAAGCTCGGCATATCCTGAATGTTGTTCGGTATCGCTGAAAGGGCGACATGATCCAGTCCGTACAGCGCGCAGCCCAGATCCTGGCCGTTCTCGGCTCAGGGACGCCACGCCTCGGCGTGACCGAGATCGCCGCCCGGGTCGGCCTGCCCAAGCCCACGGTGCACGGGCTGCTGCGCACCCTGGAGGCCGGCGACCTGGTCGCGCAGGACCCCGACACGGGCAAGTACAGCCTGGGCCCCGGCGTGCTGCAGCTCGGCAACGCCTACCTGGATGGATCCGAGCTGCGCGCCAGGTCCCTGCGCTGGGCCGAGTCGCTGGCCCAGCGGGCCGGCGAGGCGGTCTGGGTCGCGACCCTGTCCGGATCCCGGGTGATCGTGCTGCATCACGTGTTCCGGCCGGACCAGACGGTTCAGATCCTCGAGGTGGGCGCGGCCATCCCGTGGCATGCCTGCGCCCTCGGCCACGCGATCGTGGCGCACCTGCCCGCCGCGCAGCGCACCCGGGCGCTGGCCGCCGACCTGGCCCCGCTGACCGGTAAGACCAAGACGACCAGGGCCGCGCTGACCCGGGCGCTGGCCCAGGTACGGCAACGCGGCTACGCGGTGGAGGACCAGGAGGCCACGGTGGGCGATGCCGGCATCGCGGCGCCCATCTTGTCCAGGGACGGCGTGGTGGCCGGCGCGATCGGTGTGGTCGGCGCCGCGGACCGGCTGCTCGTACCGGGTACCCGTGACGAGCTCGTGCGGCTGGTGCTCGAGGCGGCCAGGGCCACCTCGCGAGACCTGGGCGCGGGCCGCGGCGGCGTGGTGCTCTCCGCGCTCAGCTGAGGTGTCCACCATGGGCCCCGTCGATGATGACCTGCCCGAGCACTCCCCGGCGATCATGGCCTACGTCAGCAGCGCTCCACCGGTCGACTGGACCGACCGCACGTCGATCCTGGACGGTGCGGTGGCCGCGGCCCGCGTGCGCTCCGGCTCGCCACAGTTCGACGCCGCCGAGGCCCGCGTCCATGCGGCCGGTATTCTCGATCGCTCCGGTCCGCACCCGGCGTCGGCGCGCAACGGCCTGCTGAGCGCGGTGTTCTCGAAGCTGGACTGCACGCCACGCTGGCGCGAACGGCTGCCGGAGATCACCGCGCCGACACTGGTGGTGCACGGCTCAGCCGACCCGTTCTTCCCGGTGGGTAATGCGAAGGCGCTGGCCGAGGAGATCCCCGGCGCAACCCTGCTAGTCCTCGACGGGGTTGGCGCGGAACTCCCCAGCCGGGCATACGCGGAGGTGGCCACGGCGCTGCTCGCGCACACGGCGCAGTAGCCCGGTGGGCGCCCGGCACCGCTCGCCGAGCCGATCCGGGCCGAGCCGGATTCCGATTAGAGCGGACGGGCGCCGAGGCGACTGACGACTTGGGCGGCGATCCGTGCGGCGAACTCAGCGGCGGCGGGCAGGTCGGTGGCTGGGCCGTCCGCCAGCCACCTGCTCATGAAGGCGCCGCAGAAGGCGTCGCCCGCGCCCGTAGTGTCACGGGCGTCGGCCGGGTGCGCGGGGATGCGGACCGGGGGCTCGCCGGGCACGGCGAGCACGCATCCGGCGCCGCCGAGCTTGACCACCACGATGCCGTAGTGCCTGGTGAGGCGGGCCGCCATGGCGTCCGCGTCGGCCTCACCGACCAGGACGGCAGCTTCGTCGCGGTTGGGGAAGCAGACGGCGGCGCCTTCGGTCCAGCGCAGGAACTCGGCGGGCCTCATCCTGGCCAGGAAGGCGGCCGAGCCGGGATCGATGGACCAGGCCAGGCCGCGGGACCGAGCCTGGTCCAGCAGCCACAGCGCCACCTCGAGCAGCGGCGGCTCGCAGAACGTGTAGCCGGTCAGATGCAGCACCGCCGCATCGTCCAGCAGGCCTGCCGGCAGATCGGACCTTTGGAACCGTAGGTTGGCCGCCCGGTCGGTGAACATGGTCCGCTCCCCGTCGGGAGCCACCATGATCACGATCGAGCCGGTGTCTGCCTCAGGATCGGCGGCCAGGCGGGCGCGGACGCCGGTCCTGGCCAGTTCCGCGCGGTGGTAGTCGGCGTCGCGGGCGCCGACGCGTCCCGCGAAGGTGACCGCGGCGCCGAGATGAGCCATCCACGCGGCCTGGTTGGCCGCAGCACCGCCCGGGCAGGCCCGGATCACCGCCGGGGTGTCGCTGCCGGGCGCGATGCCGCCCGCCGGCTTGACCAGGACGTCGTTGTTGACGTCCCCGCAGACCACGATGCCAAGGGGGGCCAGGGCGCCAGGGGGGACGGGGAGTCCCCCCATGAGCGGGGGGTCCGGGGGGCCAGGGGGGCATGGGGGGACGGGGAGTCCCCCCATGAGCGGGGGGTCCAGGGGGGCCGTTCCCCCGGACGTGGGTGCCCCCCCGGGCTAACACCGTCCGTTCGGACCACGCTGTGGCGATCTGGCCCGCGAGCTCGATGTTGCCCTGAGCGATGATCAGGTTCACCCCGACGCTGGCCCCGCCGGTCACCTGCTGGATGTGGTCGAGCAGGAAGGGGCTGACCGCCTTGCCGCGGATGCCGGCGTCGGCCGCCGCCACCAGAGCCGCCTCCAGGGCGCCGCTGAGCACTTCCGGGTCTAGCTGGTCGGCGGGCGCCAGCGGGTTCGCGACCAGCAGCGCGGACTGCTCGCCGAACGCCGCCCTGGCCGCCATGATGGCGGCCACCTCCTGCGGGCTGTCCACGCACCAGTCCAGGTCGTAGCCGGAATCGGCCAGCCAGAAGGCCGGGAACCGCGAGGTGCGGTAGCCGACCACCGCCACGCTCAGAGTCTCCAGCCGCTCCAGGGTGGCCGGGATGTCCAGGATGGATTTCACCCCAGCCGACACGACCGTGATCGGCGTCCTGGACAGCACGGTCAGGTCGGCCGACTCGTCGAAGGTCTCCCCCGCGCCGCGGTGCACGCCGCCGAGCCCGCCGGTCGCGAAGACCCGGATGCCAGCCTGGGCGGCCAGCACGGACGTGGCCGCGACGGTGGTACCGCCGGTCATCTTCCTGGCCATCGCGATGGCGATGTCCCGGCTGCTCACCTTGACTACCGACTCGTCGGCCGCGATGCGCTCCAGGTCATCGGGGGTCAGCCCGACCTTCGGCACGCCGTCGATGAGCGCGATCGTCGCCGGGGTCACTCCCCGGGAACTGAGGATCGACTCCAACCTGATGGCTGCCGCATGGTTGCCCGGGCGCGGCAGGCCGTGCGAGATGATCGTGGACTCCAGCGCGACGACCGGTGCGCCAGCCGCGAGCGCGGCGCTCACCTTAGGAGATATCTCGACCGGGGACGCCACAGGACCGATTGTCTCATTGGCTGACCCGGCGCCCCGGCCAGGCGGACTAGTACCCCTGCTCGCCGACCACGTTGTGCAACGGCTCGCCCGCCGCATACCGAACCAGCTGGTCCCGGGCAATGGCCCTGGCCCGGGGTACGGCCTGCGTGGAGAGCCCGGCCACGTGCGGCGTGAGCAGCAGGCCCGGCGCGGACCAGAGCGGGTGCCCGGATGGGAGCGGCTCGGGGTCGGTGACGTCGAGCGCGGCACGCAGCCGGCCGGCGTTCAGCTCCGCCAGCAGCGCGTCGGTGTCCACGATGGCGCCACGGGCCGCGTTGACCAGCAGCGCGTGATCATGCATCAAGCCGAGGAACCGCGCGTCGACCAGCCGGGTCGTGGCCGGGGTGACCGGGACGAGCAGGATCACGGTGTCGGCCTGGGGTATGAGGGCCGGCAGGTCGTCAGGGCCCGATACGCCGGGCCGCGGGTGCCGGGCGACGCGTTCGAGCTTCACCCCGAACGGAACCAGCAGCCGCTCGACCTCCTCGCCGATCGAGCCGTACCCGACGACCAGCACCGTCTGGCCGGCCAGCGGATCGCTTACCGCCGGCTTCCAGGTGCCAGCCTGCTGTGCCGCCATGAACCCGGGCAGCAGCCGCTGCTGGCCGAGGATCACGGCCATGATCCACTCGGCGACCGCGGGGTCGTGCGCGCCGCGCGCGGTGCACAGCGTGACTCCGGGCGGGACGTAGCCGAGCACGTGCTCGGCGCCCGCTGACATCAGCTGGATCACCCGCAGCCGCGGCAGTTTGGCCAGCAGGGACAGCCGGGATGGCGGTGTTCCGAACGGAAGCACGACGAACTGGACCTCGCCGGCCGAAGCCGGAAGTTCCTCGCCGCCGGTCCAGATGTCGGCGGTCATGCCGCCGGGCAGGCCGCCCGTCGCCGCCACCCAGTCCGGCCTGGGCAGCCACACCTTGATCATCGCCATCGAGTAGTCAGGCTACCGCGCGGTGACCGGACCTGCCGGGCCTGCGTGAGCGCACGTTACCTGGCCGCGGCCGAGCCCTCCAGCAGGCGGTGCCGCGACGGGGAAGCGGGGCCGTGCGGGTCCGGTACGGCCGTCGCCGCGGAGCCGATGATGACGACGGGGCACGGCGCGGCCCGCAAGCACACCCGGATGACGGGACCGGCCCCGCGGTACGGGTCCGGGCCACGGGAGGTACGGCCGAGCACCAGCATGTCGGCCTCGCGCGCGTGGTCGAGCAGCACCCGCGCGGCGAGTCCTTCGGTGATCTCGGTGCGCACGGTGACGCCGGGATACAGGCTGGCCGCCTCGTTGACCGACCGGCGCAGCACTTCGCGGGCGGCTCCCCAGCTACCGCCGGTACGCCGGGGCACTGGCCCGGCGTAGCTGGCCACTTGATGACACGCGGACTCCAGGGCGAGCACCGCGTGAACCTCGGCGGCGCGCAGGTTAGCTTCTCTACATGCCCATCTCAGGGCGGCCACGGACTCCGATGAGCCGTCGACACCGACCACGATGCGCCGAACACCGGGATCTGTTGTCATGAAGAATTCCTGTTCTTACTTGTGTGCCACCTCTGACACTCCTGTCCATCCCGCCCACGGCGAACCGTCAGAGTTCTCCAAGTCTTGACTGACAGTTTCCGATCGTAAACCTGAGCGAGGCGCCTGACGAGAGGCCAGAGCCCGCTTTCGCCGGCGACGCGCTCTCTGCTGAGACTGCAGTGTCATCGTATCGTTATATGACCCGATGTGGGGAGACAGGCCTTGTGACCGTCTTGTCCGGTATATGTCGCGCAGGTCCCTGTCTGTCGGGATTCCGCGGCGCCGCGAGCGTCGGCGGCTCCGGGCCTGGCCGACATGCCCGGGCTCAATGCCGGATGCGCAGATCCTTCGGGCACCTGGTCGTTGAGTCCTGGAGTGACCTCAGGGCTGGACCAAGATGGCGGGAGCACGCACCACTGTCCGTTCGGAAGAAATAATCACGAGCAGCCAGGGGCGCGCACGTCCAAGTGGCTGCCGGCCCGGCCCTTGCGCACGCGAACCTGAGCGGGCACACGCTGCCTCAGCTCGGCGACGTGGCTGACGATGCCGACCATCCGGCCGCCCTCGCGCAGGCCGTCGAGCACGGTCATCACCTCTTCCAGCGTCTGGTCGTCCAGGCTGCCGAACCCCTCGTCGACGAACAGCGCCTCGATCCGGGTGCCGCCCGCCTCGGCGGTGACCACGTTGGCCAGGCCGAGGGCCAGGGCCAGGCTGGCCAGGAACGTCTCGCCGCCGGACAGCGTGCTGGTATCGCGGTCGACCCCGGTCCACGCGTCGCAGGCCAGCAGGCCCAGACCGGACCGGCCCGCGCCGCGGCGTGCGTCGGTGTGGACCAGGGCGTACCGGCCCGAGGTCATGGTGAGCAGGCGTTCGGTGGCTGCCGCCGCGACCTCCTCCAGGCGGGCCGCGAGCACGAACGAGGACAGGGTCATGCGCAGCGCGTTCACGCCCTGCCCGGCGGCCAGGTCGGCCAGACGGCGGGCCTCGGCGGCCCTTGCGGTAAGCGGGCGCAGCGCGTCGAGCCGCGCGCTGAGCCGGGGGGCCAGGTCGGCCAGTTGCCCGGCCCGGTGCTGGGCGCGGTCATGTGCGGCCAGGGCCTGGTCGTGGGCCTGGCGCGCGGCGTCCACCGCGGCCGTGGCGTCGTCCACATCGGCGGGCGGGTCCAGGGGCACATCGAGCTCGGGGTCGGCCAGCAGCTCGGCGACGGCCCGGACCGCGCCCTCGTGGTCGCGGATGGCCTGGTCGGTCGCTGCCCGCCATTCGTTGGACCGTTGGGCGTCGCGGACCGCGGCCAGGCTGGCGAATCCGGCGGAGGCCGCGGCCAGGACCGCCTGGTCGTGCGCGCGCAGGGCATCGGCCTGGGCGCGGACGGTGGCGTCGGCCGCGTCGGCAGCGGCGGTGAGTGCGTCGGCTGCCTCCCGGGCGGCGCTCAGAGCGGTGTCGAGGTTAGGTTGGCCGTCGAGCTGGGCCAGCAGCGACGCCCGTTGCCGGGCCGCACGCTGGTCGCAGTCTTTGGCCTGGCGGAGTTCGGACTCGCGCTGCTCAGTCAGCCCGGCCAGGCGTTTCTCGGCGTCGGCCAGGTCCTGGTCGAGGGCATCGAGGGCGGCCTGGAACTCACTGTGCCGGGCCGCGGCCACGGTGAGCTGCGTCGCCTCGGCGGCTAGGCGGCGAGCGGTGGCCTGGAGCGAGGCCGGATCCGAGTCGGCAGCGAACCCGGCGTCCTCGAGCCGGGCGGCCAGGTCGGCGACCAGCACATCGGCGGCGGCCAGCTTGGCCCCGACCAGCTCGGCTCGTTCCGAGGCCGCGACCGCCTCGGCATCGGCGGCCTCTTCCTGCTCGCGGGTTACCCGCTCGCCGCGGAGCTCGCACAGCTCCGGGTGATCGAGCGAGCCGCAGACCGGGCAGGGCGCGCCGTCGACCAGGCTGGCCGCTAGCTCGGCGCGCATGCCGTCGATGCGAGCCAGGCGCAGCCGCGACGCCTCGACGAGCAGGTCGGCCATCTCGATCCGAGCGCCGACGTAGGCCTCGGACTGGCGGACCGCGTCAGCCCGGGCCTTGACCAGGGCGCCGGAGTCGTCGGCGGCCCGGCGGAACCGGTCGGCTTCGGCCCGCGCGGCGGACAGCTTGTCGCCAGCCTGGCGGGCCTGATCGCGCTGACGGCTCAGGTCCGGGCGCCGCTGCCGTCCGGTGCTGACTTCGTCCGCCGCGGCGTCCATTCCGATGTCCAGCGCGGCCGCCTCGGCCCGGGCGGTGACCGCGGCCTGGTCTTCGTCCTGCGCTTGCTGGGCCAGTGACTGCAGCCCCTCCAGCCGGCCGATCTTGGCGACATGCTCCTGGCCGGCCACGCGGAGCTCGGCGGCAGTAGCCTCCGGAACGCCGGCCAGTGATCTGGCCTGCTGCTCCGCGGTACGGGCCTGGGCCAGGGCGTCGGCGGTCCGTTCGGCTTCGGCGAGGGCGGGAGTCACCTCAGCGGCCCGGGCAGCGTCGTTAAGCTCACGGCGCAGTCTGGCCACGTTCCCTTGTTGCGCGGTCAGCTCATCACGAGTGCGTAGGGCGTCCTGGCGCCGCCGCTGGCGGTCGGCGAGGCGCTCCGCGTCTCGCTGGCGGCCCTGGGCCCGCTCCAGCTCGATGCGGTGCGCACTGACCTGGCCTTCGCCGGCGGCGGCCTGCCCGGCGGCGACCTCGGCGAGCCCGGCGGCCCACCCTTCGGCTGGAAGTTCCTCGCCGTCATCAGCCGACTCCCCGCCGGGCAGCGGGACGTCCGTCACCTGGGCCACCCGGGCGACCAGCTCCTTGATGGCCAGCTTGGCCTCGGCCACCTCGTGCGCCGTGGTCCGGCGCCGCTCGGCGAGCCACTCCTCTACCGCACGGAACCGGTCGGTGCCGAACAGCCGCTGCAGCAGCCGTTCGCGGTCCCCGGCGTCGGCCTGCAGGAACCTGGCGAACTCCCCCTGAGGCAGCAGCACGACCTGGAAGAACTGTGCAGCGGACATGCCCATGAGGTGGTTGATCTCGTCGTCTGCCTCGCCCACGCGGGTGGAGACGGCGCGCCACGAGGCGCCATCGGACTCCTCGAGCAGGACCTTCGCCGGCTCGGTGGTGGTTCCGCCGCCCCGCCGCTTCGGGCGTTGCTGCTCAGGCCGGCGGGTGATCCGCATCCGCCGTCCACCGATGGTGGCCTCGAGCTGGACCTCCGTCGGCGTGCCCATGGCCGCGTGATCCGAGCGGATCCGCTTGGTCTTGGCTCGCTCCCCTGGTACCTGCCCGTACAAGGCGAACCCGATGGCGTCCAGCAGCGTGGTCTTGCCAGCGCCGGTCTCGCCGTGCAGCAGGAACAGGCCCCCGCTGGCCAGGTCATCGAAGCTGACCTCG
This sequence comes from uncultured Actinomycetota bacterium, assembly GCA_963808615.1. Classification (GTDB taxonomy): domain Bacteria; phylum Actinomycetota; class Actinomycetes; order Streptosporangiales; family Streptosporangiaceae; genus Palsa-504. The sequence continues at coordinate 261,111 of CAWEGV010000010.1, read as the reverse complement.
ACGGTGCCGCCGAACGCGCCGAACGCGGTCACCCGCAGCCGGTGCGGGCGCATCAGTCCGCTGCTTCCTGGACCCGGACGGACTCGAACGCCTCGGCCAGGAGCTGCTGTTCGCCCTCTGTGACCGGCCCGTTCCTGACGTGCTTGACGAACTCCGCCGCGATGGCCAGGTCGTCACGCCCGGCCAGGATGGCCCGGTAGCCGCGGCGGTCGGGCACGGCACCTTCGGGCTCGAAGGTGAGGACCAGGATGTGCGGGAACCGGGCCCGCAGGGCGTCCATGGCCCCCTCGGGGCGGGTGGCGTCGGTCAGCGCGACGGAGACGAAGTCGTCGGTGTACCGGGCGTAGGAGGCCGAGCCGATCAGGTCGGCGAGCCGGCCGCGGAGCACGCTCAGCGTGCGGTACACGGGCGCCGGGACGCGCTCGGCCCGTTGGACGCCCTCGGCGCCCAGTTCGATCAGCCAGCTGCCCTTACGGTGGGATGCTTCGGAGAACGAGTAGGGCAGTGGCGAGCCGCTGTAGCGCAGGTGCCCGGCCAGCGTCTGCTGGCCGTGCAGGTGGCCGAGCGCGACGTAGCTGAACCCGGCGAACAGCTCCGCGGGCACCTGCCCGACCCCGCCGACCGTGATGTCGCGCTCGGAGTCGCTGGCCGCTCCCCCGCTGACCCACGCGTGGGCCATGACCACCCGGCGGCGCACGCCGCGGGCATCCGCGTCGGCGTTGATGCAGCGGACCGCGTGGCCGAGGACGCCTGGATGACCGCGCGGTACCGGCTGCGCGTCGGCCGGGCCGTCGGCTGACGGCAGTTCGTTGCGGACCGCATCGGGCTCCAGGTACGGCACCCCGTACACGGCGACCGGGCCGTGCGCGTCCTCCAGCAGGACCGGCCTGGCCAGCGTGGCAGCTCGGGTCCGCAGGTGCACTCCGGCCTGGTCCAAGAGCGCGCCACCGAAGCCGAGCCGGCGGCCAGAGTCGTGGTTGCCGCTGATCAGCACGATCCTCGCTCCGGCCGCGTGCAGCCGGAGCAGGACGTCCTCGCACAGCTCGACCGCATCCACCGGCGGCACCGCGCGGTCGTACACGTCACCGGCTACCAGCACCACGTCGACCTTCTCGGAGCGGACCGTGGCGATCAGGTGATCAAGGAACGCCGCCTGCGCCTCGCGGAGATCGGCCCGGTGCAGCGAACGCCCGAGGTGCCAGTCGGACGTATGCAACATGAGCATGGCCGGACCATAGCGCGGAGCACCGACATTGCGCCCAGGTACACCGATACCCTTGCTGGCTATGGGCACGATCCCATCGCGGCTCCGGCGCCGTCCGGCCGCGGTAGCCGCTACCGCGGCCGCGGCCGCGGCGCTGGTTACGGGGCTGCTGAGCGCGTGCAGCAGTTCGGCACCGCAGCCGCAGACCACGGCGAGCGCGTACCTGTCCGCCTGGGCCAGGCAGGACTGGGCCGTCATGCGCGGACTGGTGGAGAATCCGCCGGCCGATTTCACCGCGGTGAACCAGGCGGCGTTCGCTCACCTGTCGGTCCAGAAGGCCGCCTTCACCGCGGGCACGCTGACAACGACGGGAACCACGGCTACCGAGCCGATCACCGAGCGGCTCGGCCTGGAAAGCACGGGCACCGTCACCATCAAATCCGAGCTGCACTTGGTGCAAGCGAGCGGCCGGTGGCTGGTCCGGTGGTCGCCTGCCACGATCGCGCCGCAGCTGGGGCCGGGTGACCAGCTCTCACTGCAGAAGACCTGGCCGGCCCGGGCCGCGATCCTCGGCACGGACGGCGCGGCGCTGACCACCCAGGGGCAGGTCGTCACGATCGGCGTGGAGGGGCTCCGGGTCAAGAACGCTTCGGCGGTACAGGCGGCCCTGGTCTCCGTCGGCGCGACCGCCAGCCAGGCGAGCAGCGCGATCGCCGCCGCCAGGGCCCACCCGACGTACTTCGAGCCGGTCTTCACCGTGACCCGGGCCCGCTATGACCAGATTCAGCCGATCATCTACCCGATCCCTGGCACGGTGTTCCAGACCGGCGCCGCGCGCAGCGCCATCACCCCCGGGCTGGCCGCGGGCCTGGTCGGCGAGGTCGGGCCGATCACCGCCCAGGAACTCGGCCAGCTCGGCGCGCCCTACGACGCGCAAAGCGTCGTCGGCCAGACCGGCCTGGAGCAGGCCGACGAGAAGCAGCTGGCCGGCCAGCCGGGAGCCACGGTCACCGTGGTCAGCAAGGCCGGCGCGACGGTCGCGACGCTGGCCACGCTGCCGCCGCGCCCGGGAACTGCGGTCCGGACCACGATCGACCCTTCGGTACAGATGGCCGCCGAGGCGGCGCTGGCCCCGGAGAAACGAAGCGCCGCGCTGGTGGCCGTGAACGCCTCGACCGGGGCGGTGCTGGCCGCGGTGTCGGTCAACTCCGGCGGCTTCGACCAGGCCCTCGACGGCGGCTTCCCGCCCGGCTCGACGTTCAAGATGATCACCTCGGGTGCGCTGATCACCCGCGGGCTCACCCCGCGCTCGGCGGCGAGCTGCCCGGGCAGCGTCACGGTGGACGGCGAGGTGTTCCGCAACGCCGAGGGCGAGGCGCCGGTCACCACGATGCTGCAGGCCTTCACCGAGTCGTGCAACACCGCCTTCATCCGCCTGGCCACCGGCCACCTGACGCCGCCGGATCTGCCGGCTGCCGCGTCGATGTTCGGGCTGGACAGCAGGCTGCACATCGGGCTGATCGCGTTCGGCGGCTCGGTGCCCAAGCCCTCCGATGAGGCCGACCTGGCCGCCACGGCCATCGGCCAGGGGCGGGTACTGGTCTCGCCGCTGGCCCTGGCCATGGTCGCCGCGGCCGCCGATACCGGGACCGTGCACTCGCCGAGCCTGGTCGTGGGCGAACCAGGCGCAGGCACCGTTACCGGCACGCTACCCTCGGCGCTGGTCAGCGACCTGCACGAGATGATGGCGTCGGTGGTCGCCAGCGGCACCGCCGCGGGTCAGGGGCTTCCGGCGGGAACCTACGCCAAGACGGGGACCGCGCAGTACGGGACGACCAAGCCGCTCAAGGCCGACGCCTGGCTGGTGGGCTTCAAGGGTGACATCGCGTTCGCCGCGCTGGTGGTCGACTCCGACGGGAACGGCGGGCCCACCTGCGGTCCGATCGTAGCCAGGTTCCTCAGCGGGCTGCCGTAGCGCGCTGCAGGGAGCTTAATCTGGTTGGCCCGGTCCGGCACGTCCGGAGTAGGTTCGGGGCAGGGGATGTTGACGGGGATATGGGAGTGTCTATGTCACACGTAAACGGGGTCGGTGAGCAGCCTGCGATCCTCGTGGAGGGCTTGACCAAGTCGTTCGGGGACGTGCACGCGCTGCGCGGCATCGACCTGTCCGTCCCGCGCGGGACGGTGCTCGGGGTGCTGGGTCCCAACGGCGCGGGCAAGACCACCGCGGTGCGCATCCTGACTACCCTGCTGCTACCGGACGGGGGGCGTGCGGTGGTCGAGGGTCACGACGTGGTGCGGGAGGCCGCCGCGGTGCGCCGGTCGATCGGGCTCTCCGGGCAGTCGGCCGCGATCCAGGAGGAGCTGACCGGCCGGGAGAACCTGGAGATCATCGGGCGGCTCTACCACCTGAGCTGGCCGCAGGCCCGCAGCCGCGCGGTCGAGCTACTTGAGGAATTCGACCTGATCGACGCGGCCGACCGCGCGGCCAAGAACTACTCGGGCGGCATGCAGCGCCGCCTGGACCTGGCCGCCAGCCTGGTCGGCCACCCGCACGTGCTGTTCCTCGACGAGCCGACCACCGGCCTGGACCCGCGGTCCAGGCTGGGGATGTGGGACATCATCAGGTCACTGGCGGCGGGCGGGACGACGATCCTGCTCACCACCCAGTACCTCGACGAGGCCGACGAGCTGGCCGACGAGATCGTGGTCATCGACCACGGCCTGGTCATCGCGGCGGGCACGGCCGAGGAGCTGAAGAGCCGGGCGGGCGGCGACGTCGTCGAGTTCACCGTTCCCGACCGGCAGCGGATCGCCGACGCGATCGCGGCGATCGCGGCGATCGGCGAGGGCGAGCCGCACGCCGACCCGCACACCGGCGTGGTCAGCATCGGGGCCGGCAGCCGCGGTTCTGATGCGCTGATCGACGCGGTGCGCAGCCTGGACGCGGCAGGTGTCGTCACGCGAGGGCTGACGCTGCGCCGGCCTTCGCTAGATGACGTGTTCATGACCCTGACCGGCCACGCTGCCGAGGACGACGACCAGTCAGGCGGGCGCAGGAGGGGGCGCCGCCGGGGTGGCGGCAGCCAGGTGGAGGACAAGGTGGAAGCGAGGTCGCGGTCATGACGGCGATCGCTGAGCACGCGGGGTCGGTCGGCGCGCCCAGCCGGCTGGTCCAGACACGCTGGGCGGTGAGCGACACGCTCACCATTACCCGGCGCAACCTGCTGGTCTGGACGCGAGTGCCGGCCTACCTGGTATTCACCGTGGTCCAGCCGGTGATCTTCGTGCTGCTGTTCCGCTACGTGTTCGGCGGCGCGATCCCGGTGCATACCGTCGGCGGCTACGTCAACTACCTGATACCGGGGATCACCGCGCAGACCGCGGCGTTCGCCACATTCGGCACGGCCATCGCGCTGGCCATGGAACTGAAAAAGGGCGTCATCGACCGGCTGCGCTCGATGCCGATGGCCCGCTCGGCGGTGCTGGCCGGCCGCCTGGTCGCCGACACCGGACGGATGACCGTGACGATCCTGATCATCATCGGGGTGGGATACGCGGTCGGCTTCCGGTTCGAGAACGGCTTCGTCCCGGCCGTGTCCATGATCCTGCTCGCCATCGTGTTCGGCGTGGCGATCTGCTGCATCTCCGCCTTCACCGGGCTGGCCATCGGCGACGAGGAATCGGTCCAGGCGTTCGGGCTGATCTGGCTGTTCCCGCTGACGTTCCTGTCCTCGGCGTTCGTGCCGATCGCGACCATGCCGGGCTGGCTGCAGGCCTTCGCCAACAACCAGCCGGTCACCTACGTCGTCAACACGATGCGGGCGCTGGCCCTGGGCGGGCCGGTCTGGCCCAGCCTGTGGAAGAGCGCCCTGTGGCTGATCGCGATCTTCGTCGTGTTCGTGCCGCTGGCGGTGCGCGCCTACCGGCGCGCCAGCTGACACCGCCCTAATCCAAGGCCAAGACCCTGGGACACGACTTAGCCGCCGCTGCCGTAGGGCCGGGTGAGGATCTCGAGCAGGTGACCATCGGGGTCCTCGAAGTACAGGCCCCGGCCGCCGTCGCGATGGTTCATGGCCTGCCGCTGGGTCCGGGCGGGATCGGCCCAGTACGGCAGGTCTTGTGCGCGGATGCGGTCAAAGGCCTCGTCGAACTCTTTCTCGCTGACCAGGAACGCGTAGTGCTGCGCGGCGGCGCGGTCACCGGTTGACGTCCGGCTCGGTGACGTAGCGCCGGTACGCCCCCTCCAGCTCGGGCGAGCCCGGCGGCTCCATGTAGTCATGGACGGTGCTGAGCTGGAAATCGCAGTAGTCCAGCGCGGCCTGCTCCTCGGCGCTCGGCTCCCGGCCGTGCCGGTGCGTTAGGGCGTCGCGGGCCAGGTCCACCTGGCCCAGCGCCTCATGCACGGCACGGCGGATGGTGATGTTCAGTACGCGCATCTGGCCATCGCTGATGAATCCCGCCCCGCTGCCCAGGTCGTCCGGATCGAACGCCCAGAAACCGTGGAATACCTGCAGCGCGTTGCGCACCGACTGCGCCACGACCCAGGTCCGGATCTGCTCATAGCCGGCCTCTGCGTCGCAATCCTCGATGTGGGCCAGCAGCTCGGCAATCATCATGGCGTGGTTGTTTCTCCGGATGGGAATTAGACGCGGCGCCCCGGCCCCAAAAGGGTGATGAGCGCCCCCACGAGGGCGGGGGGCGGCCCAGCGGGGCGCTCTCGGCTCATTCCGGTGCCGCCGCAGGGCTTGGCACCGGAGGGAACCGATCCGATATTCGGTCATGAACCTGGCCTTCTCCTGAAATCTATCTTCAGGTAACCTGATCATCCGCTTGCTGCAGTAAGCAGCAGACGGCCCCTGGCCGGTGCCGCCAGGTGACCGGGCCGCCGGAAGCTTCGGCGGCCCCGGACCCGCCACCGTGTGGGCACGCATGCGCTACCCGATCGTGCCAGACGAGGAGCCTAGCCCGCTGGAGCGCGTGCTCCTCATCGCCGACAGCGGCAGCGGCGTCTCCTGGGAGCTCGACATGAACCGCTGGCTGTTCATCAACCCCGAGCTCACCGTCCACCTGCACCGGGAGGCGGTCGGCGAATGGATCTGCCTGGACGCGCAGACCGCCGTCTCCACCGGTGGCGCCGGGCTCGCCACCTCCGTTCTTTCCGACCTGGACGGCCCGGTAGGCGTAGCGGCCCAGTCCCTGCTCATCACCCCCAGGACGGTCCGGCCAGCCTAGGCACAGGTCGGCAAGGTGCCCGCCTTGATGCGTTCCGCGCCGGGCAGAAACCCCGCGTGCGCTTACCGGGCTCGGTGAGGTAGCGTCCGCGGATGGACGACGAGGACGGCTACTTCGGTGAGCGTGCCGCGGCAACGTATGACGAGTCGGCGGAGATCTTCGAGCCGGGCGCCGTGAACGCGGTGGTAAGTTTCCTGGCCGAGCTGGCAGACGGCGGCCGGGCACTGGAACTGGGCATCGGGACCGGACGCATCGCCCTGCCCTTGGCGCAGCGCGGCGTCCCGGTCCACGGCATCGACATGTCCCAGGCCATGGTGGCCCGGCTTCGGGCCAAACCCGGCGGCGACGCGATCGGGGTGACGATCGGCGACTTCGCGACCACCAGGGTCCACGGGACGTTCTCCGTCGCCTACCTGGTGTTCAACACCATCATGAACCTGACCACGCAGGAGGCCCAGGTGGCCTGCTTCCGCAACGTGGCGGCCCACCTCGAGCCAGGCGGCTGCTTCGTGATCGAGGTCAGGGTCCCCGAGCTTCGCAGGCTGCCGCCCGGGCAGAACATCCTGCCGTGGCACATAGGCCCGGCCCGATGGGTGTCCTACTCCTACGACGTCGCGACCCAGGAGATGCGCGGGCACTACGTCACGTTCAGCAGCGGCTGCGGGGAGTACACCTCGATTCCCTTCCGCTACGTGTGGCCCGCTGAGCTGGACCTGATGGCCCAGATCGCGGGCCTGCGGCTGCGCGAACGGTGGGCCGGGTGGGGCCGGGAACCCTTCACCGGCGAAAGCCGCCAGCACGTATCGGTGTGGGACAAGCCCGCCGGCTGACCGCAGGCCAGCCGGGCGGATCAGGCGCGGACCGTTCCCCGGCCTTCGAAGGCCATGGCCCGCTGCAGGGCCGCGGCCCGCATCTCGGGCGGGATTTCCACGGGACCGCCGAGCCCGCTGGTGTTGATGCCGGCCTGCGCCGCCTCCTCGACGACGCTGCCGACCAGGATGGCCAGGCCGGGAGTGCGGTGGAAGACCAGCACGCCGTGGTTGGCCAGCAGGACAGCCGGGACGCCCGGGGTGACGGCATGGCGGATGCTGGCCACGGCTTCGGCTGACCCGCGCGGCGCGTAGCCGGCCACCGGAACGCCATCCGCCAGCCCGAACATGGCCATGGCCTCGACCCAGCACCCGATGGGACGCTGGGCCACCGCGTAGGCCGTGGCGTGCGGCGAGTGCGTGTGCAGGACGCAGCCCACCTCGGGCTGATCTTGGTACATGGCCGTGTGCATCGCGACCACGGCGCCCTGGATGGGCGGCAGGTCACCCTCGAGCAGGGTCCCGTCCAGCCCCACCCGCACGACGGCCGAGGCGGGGTGCCCGCGCAGCGACGGGCCGGCGGTGAAGTACATCTCCTCCGCGCCGGGTACCCGCACGCTGACGTTGCCGTGCCCGTTGGCCGAGATCGCCCCGCTGGCCACTACGCGCTGGGCGATCTCTGCCACGTGCTCAGCCAGGTCCTTGTCCATTTGACGCACCATCCCCCCGGCCGTTACGGCCGACTCGCAGGCTCACGACGCCCGGAGACGGCCAGGGCGTCCGGGCGATGGTAACCCGTCGAACCCCCGGTGGGCCATTCCCTGGCTCCCATCACCGGTCTGCGGCTCCGGCACGGGACGGACCCCGGCCGCGTGCCGCCGGGCCAGCTCACGGTAGAGGCTGGGGTTCGTCTCCACCCACTGCTTCGCCCCGGCGGTGACCTCGCCGATGATCCGCGCGGGACCCCGGCGGCGAGCATGCCGTCACCGATGATCATCGCAGGCGGCACGGTACAGCCGGCCGCGACCACGGAGCGGCGGCCCACGACCGCGCCGTCGAGGACGGTGGCGCCGTTACCCACGAGCGCTTCGGTGCCGATGACCGCGCCGTGAACGACGCACAGATGGCCGATGGTGGCTCCCTCGCCCACCTCGGTTACCGGATCGCTCCCGCCGTGCAGGATCGATCCGTCCTGGATGTTCGCCCCCCGCCGGACCAGGATCGGCCCGAAATCGGCCCGGAGCACCGCCCCGTACCAGACCGATGCCTCGGCCTCCACGCGTACGTTCCCGACCAGGGTGGCGGTCGGCGCGATCCACGCGGCGGGGCTGACATCCGGCTGACGGCCTTCGAAGGCGAACCGTGGCATCTGCCCATCATGCACTCCGGAGGCCTGGCCCGGGCTACGGCCAGCGGCTGCACGTGTTCCACCGGATGACCCGCGCGGGGAGCGTGGCGGCGACCTGTGAGCTGATGTTCCTGCACGTCAGCGGGGACCGGGTGGCGCCGATGCCGCCTGAGGCGGCCGCCACGGTGGCCGGGCTGGCCGCCGATCACGCCGCGCTCCCCCGCCCGGATCAAGCTGGGCGTCGCATCGCCCTGCCGCAGCGGGCCTGAGGCGGGCATACAGCCAGGTCCTGAGCCTGCCCGGCCCGCCGGTCCCCTCGCTCACGCCACAGCACGATACAGGGATGTCAGAGGGATTACCGGGACGCTGAAGAACGGAAGCGACGGTAGCTCGCTTCGGCGAGCTGGCTGGTCCGCACGAGGGCCTCGTCATCTTCTCCCGAACGGTCCGGGGTGCGCGCCCACGTCATGCCGGTGGCCGCCGCGGCGATCAGCGCGGCCCCGCAGGCGGTGAGCCATCCGGAGCCGGCCGGGTGGAGCGGCACGGCCAGCACGTCGGCCAGCAGCTGGCGCCAGGCCGGATGCCGGGTGCCGCCCCCGGCCAGGCTGATCCTGGCCGGAGCGCAGCCCGCGGCCCGCATGTCGTCGAGCTGGCCGCGCAGCAGGAACGCCACTCCCTCCAGCGCGGCGCGCATCAGGTCGTCCCGTTCGTGGGCCAGGGTCAGGCCGATCCAGGCGCCGCCCCGGGGGGTTCCGGGGGGCTCTCCCCCCGGGCCAGTACAGTCGCGGTCATCCCAGCGCTCGCCGGCCAGCTGAGGCAGGAAGACCGGGGTGTCCGCCTGCCAGGGGCGCGCGGCCGTGTCGTACAGCTCGTCCCAGCTGGCGCCGAGCGTCCGCCGTACCCAGTCAAGCGTCACGCCCACGTTCTGGGCTCCGGCCAACCGGAAGATCCCGCCGTCCACGGAACGGAACAGGTTGGTCGTGCCGCTGAGATCAGCTCCCCCGCTGTCTGCGGGGACCGGGACGATCAGCTGGCCGCCGGTGCCCAGGGTCAGCAGTCCCCAGTGGCCGACGGCTGGGAGCCGAGCAGCCAGCAGCGACGCGGCGGTGTCGGCGGCGCCGGTGGCTACCGGCAGGCCGGGACGGAGGCCGAGCTGCTCGGCGGCGGCGGGCAGCAGGGTGCCTGCGATCTCGGCGGGCGGCCGGATCTCGGGAAGAAGCTCGGTGCGCAGGCCGAGGGCCTGGGCGACGTCGGTGGCCCAGGTGCCGCGGGCCAGATCGAACAGGAGCGTGCCGGAGGCATCGGTCGGGTCGGTGGCGGCCTGGACCCCAAGACCGGTCAGCCGCAGGCGAAGCCAGTCCTTCGGCTGGAGCATCCAGCGGGCCCGCCGGTAGGCGTCGGGCTCGTGCCGGGACATCCAGACCAGCAGCGGGCCGGCCATGCCGGCCGACGGGGCGTTGCCCAGCCGGGCCCGGAGATCGGCGGGCAGCCGCTGGTAGTCGGCCACCTCGGCGCCAGCCCGGCGGTCGAGCCAGATGATCGGGGGGCGAAGCAGGCCGGACCGTTCGGTCACAAGAGTCAGGCCATGCATCTGGCCGACGATGGCCAGGCTCACGACCTCAGCCGGGACGGGACCTACCGCCGAACGGACCGCGGCGCGCGTGGCGTGCCACCACTGCTCGGCATCGGCCTCGGCCCAGCCGGCCCGGGGCGTGCTGACCTGGTAGCCAGCCCGGCCCTGGCCGAGGACTCTGCCGTCGCGGGCGCACAGCAGCGCCTTGACACCGCTGGTGCCCAGGTCGATCCCGAGCACCGCAGGGGGGCGGCCGTCCATGCGCTACCTCCGGAACCATCATGCCGGCGCTAGAGGGCAACGTCGAGCATCATGGGCGCGGACGGCTGGCTGGCTCCGGCCGCGGGCTCAGCGGTGAGGGCCAGGTGGTCCCCCTGGCGCAGGCCGGAGGCGATGACCGGGCCGGTCATGTCGTGACTGCCCATAGTCAGCATGCCCGCCGGCCGGGTCCCGGCCGGGCCGATGAGCCACAGCTCGTAGCCGCGGGAGGCGGGCAGCACGCGCAGGCCGGCGGCGGTGAACACCAGGGCGTGCCGGGAGTGGGACATCACGATGGTGGCGGTTCCGCCGCCGGCCACCGGGCCGGTCAGCATCTGGGCGTCATGCGCGGTCAGCACGGCGGCAATCTGCTGGCTGCTGGCCTGGGCCTGGCTCAGCTGCTGCCGGATGCTGCCGTCGGAGACCCCGAACACGACGGCGAGCGCGAGCACGGCTACCGCGGCCGCCGCGGCCGCCGCCATGGCCAGGCGGCCCGGCCAGGCCAGCGAGCGAAGCCAGGCCCCGCCCCATCTCATAGCCCGGACCATGGCGCCCGCGCGGGCCGGGGCGTCCGGCTCGGCGGTAGCGGGCGGCTGCTGCCTGGTCATCGCCGCGGCGGCCATCACCCGTTCCTTCAGCCCTGCGGGAGGGGTAACCGCGGTGGCGGCACCGAGCCGGGCGGTGGCCTCGCGCAGGCCCGCGATCTCCTGCGTGCACTCCTGGCACCCGGCCAGGTGCCGCTCGAACCGGGCCCGGTCTCGCTCGGAGATCGCGTCCATGGCGTACGCCCCGGCCAGGGTGTGAGCGTCCCTGCCGGGCCGGGCAAGCCGTCTCCCCGGGCCAAGTTTCATGACGCCACCCCCAGGCAGTCGCGCAGCCTGATCAGCGCGTCCCGCATCCGGGTCTTGATCGTTCCGGTCGGAACACCGAGCAGGCTGGCCACCTGATCGTAGGTGTAGCCGCCGTAGTAGGCCAGGGTGACCGATTCGCGCTGCAGGTCGGTGAGCGACTTGAGGCAGCGCCGCACTCGCTCGCGCTCGAGGCTCGACTCCACGGCCTCGATCACGTCGTCGTAGGGGATCTCGGCCGACGCGGTACGCCGCTCGCGTTCGGATTCCTTCTGCACGGACCTGACCCGGTCCACGGCCCGGTGGTGCGCCAGCATCATCACCCAGGCCATCGCGCTGCCCCGTCCGGCGTCGAACTTGGACGCGTTCTGCCACACCTCGAGCAGGACTTCCTGGGTGACCTCTTCGGACTGGGCGGGATCGCGGATCACCCGCAGCACGATGCCGAACACGGCGGGACCGACCTTCTCGAACAGGTCGTCAAACGCCGCCGCGTCACCGCGCGCGACCAGGCCGATCTGGGCGGCGAGGTCGGTGCCCGTGCCCGGCTTGGGGTGGTTCGGGTCCGGGGCGCTGGCATCGGGCGGATCCCGGGGGGCATCGCTGCTTGTCTCCCCGGGAAGGTGCTGCGTCACGACTCTTATTCGTAGCAGGGGTCGCCGGGGTTTGGCGTGGGGCATCCCTTCCGCCGGTGCGCCGGGGAACGAACACACCGTCCCGGCAAACCCGGGGCGCGGCGGCACCGAATAAAGATCATGGGGAATCAGCCGACTGGAGGGAATGGACGTCGCGCGGGTCTGGGCGCGATCGCCGGACTGCTGGCCGCCGCCACGGCGCTAGGGGTGGGGCAGCTGGTGGCCGGCCTGACCGGTGCCAACGGGTCACCCGTGGTCGCGGTGGGGCAGCTGCAGATCGACTTCACGCCGCCGTGGCTGAAGAACTTCGCCATCAAGGACTTCGGCTCGGACGACAAGCTGGTCTTGGTGAGCGGCATCCTGGTGGTGCTGGCCGTCTTCGCGGCCGTCATCGGCGCGGCGGCCACGCGGCGGCTGGGCTACGGCCTGGCGGGCCTGGGGGTGTTCGCGGCCATCGGGCTCACCGCCGCCGCGACCCGGCCCACCGCCACCGCGGCCAGCGTGCTGCCCACTCTGGCCGCGACGGCAGCGGCGGCGATCGTGCTGTGGGTGCTGATCAGCCGGATCGGCCCGGCCACCGACAGCAGCCCGCCAGAGTGGGCGGATGAGTGGGAGGCGGGGCCTGGTGCGGCTGGGCCCGGTGCGGCGGTTCGAGGGGCGGGCGCAGGATTCTCGCGCGGTGAGCCGCAGACGCCGGCCGAGACGGACCTGCCCGTGGTCCCGGATCTGCCGCCCGGCGCGGACCGACCCGGCGGGCCGGCCGCCGCGGGCGGCGTGATCAGGCCGTCCGCGGCGGCAGGGCGGGAGCGGCCCGCGATGCGCGCGGATTCCCCGGCGACCGCGGATCCGGGACGCAGAAGCTTCCTGGCCGCCAGCGTGGTGACCGCGGGCATCGCCGGCGTGGCCGGCCTGGCCGGCCGTACGCTGGCCGAACGGAACAGCGTGGCGAGCGCGCGGTCGGCGTTGCGCCTGCCCAGGCCGTCGCAGTCCGTCGCGGGGCTCCCGCCAGGCGTCAACCTGGGCATTCCCGGCCTCAGCTCGTTCATCACGCCCAACTCGGCCTTCTACCGCGTGGACACGGCCCTGGTCTTGCCGCAGGTCGCGCCGTCGACCTGGCAGCTGCGCATCCACGGCATGGTGAACCGCGAGCTCACGATCACCTTCGACGAACTGCTCCGCAGGCCGCTGATCGAGGACTACATCACCTTGTGCTGCGTGTCCAACCCGGTCGCCGGGCCGTACATCGGCAACGCGCTATGGCTGGGCACGAGCCTGGCCAGCCTGCTGCGCGAGGCCGGGATCAAGGCCGGGGCGGATCAGCTGATCTGCACCTCGGTGGACGGGTTCACCTCCGGCACCCCGGTCCAGACCGTGATGGACGGCCGTGACGCCCTGCTTGCGGTGGCCATGAACGGCCAGCCGCTTCCTGTCGCGCACGGCTTCCCCGCCCGCATGGTGGTGCCCGGCCTGTACGGGTACGTGTCGGCGACCAAGTGGGTGACCGACATCAACGTCACCACGTTCGCGGCGAACTACGCCTACTGGGCCCAGCGGGGCTGGTCGCAGCAGGCGCCCATCAAGACAGAATCCCGCATCGACGTGCCGACCGGCCAGAATCAGATCCCGGCGGCCCGGACCGCGGTGGCCGGCGTGGCCTGGGCCCAGCACAAGGGCATCGAAGCCGTCGAGGTCCGAGTGGACCAGGGCCCGTGGAACCAGGCCAGGCTGGCCGCGGTCCCCGGCATCGACTGCTGGCGCCAGTGGGTGTGGGAGTGGGACGCCACCCCAGGGAACCACGTGATCGCGGCCCGGGCCACCGACAAGACCGGCTACACCCAGACCGCCGTCCAGGAGCCGCCCGAGCCCAACGGGGCCTCGGGTTATCCCACGGTGGCGGTCACCGTCGGCTAGCGCACGGCTCGTCTCCGACCGGCCCTCTTGGAGATCCTGCTCAGCCAGCGCCCGGCCTGCCCCTCCTCCGCGCCCGCTCGACCCTGTCACCCGCTGATCGTGGATCGCTGCTGCCCGTATGAGGGGTTTTGATCCACGATCAGCGGGCAGGTGCGCAGGCAAAGGGCCTGGCGGGGGTGCCGGATGCTTGACATCCCAATCATGCTTGATATAGTTTGCACAAGATTTTTGACGAGGAGGCCGCAGCCATGCCTACCACCCCAGCGCAGGAAGAATTCCTGGCCATCACCCGCAAGAGCCAGCAGGCGGTGATCGCCGCGCTCAAGACCTGGGTCGAAACGGTCAAGTCAGCCAGTCCCAGGCTTTCGCCGCTCACGGACAAGCTGCCCAAGATGCCGTCGTTCAGCCTGCCGCTAGCCGACCGGCTGCCCGGGCGTGAGGAAACCGTGGCCAACGCCTACCGCCTGGGCGAGCAGATGCTGGCTAACCAGCGGAAGTTCGCTGAGGACCTGTTGAAGCTGATGACGCCGCTGATACCGGGCAACGCCGGCAGCGCTCCGGCCAGCCGCACGTCCGCGAGCGTGCCCGAGAGCCGCGCGCCCGAGAGTCCCGCGCCTGAGAGCGCGCCCGCCAAGCCGGCGGTCAAGAGCACGCCCGCGAGCCCGGCGGCCAAGAGCACCGCGGCCCGCCGCGCGCCGAAGAACGCGGCGGCCAAGAGCACGCCGACCCGCACCGCACCCAAGAACACGGCGGCCCGCACCGCACCCAAGAGCACGGCAACCAAGAGCACGAGCGCAAAGAGCACGAGCGCAAAGAGCACGAGCGCCAAGAGCACTTCGGGCAGCGCCGCACCAAAGAGCACGGGCGCCAATAGCACGGGCGCAAAGAGCAGGTCGGCCAGTGCCGCGCCAAGGAGCACGGCAACCAAGAGCACGGGCGCCAAGAGCACGCCGGCCCGTTCGGCGTCGAAGCGGTCCTAGCTGATCGCAATCCACTCGGTGACCGCGGCTCGCATGCCCTCGCGCATGCACATCAGGCTGATCGATCCGCCCGCAAGATGATCAGCGGCGAAGCGGCCCAGGTCATCTGCGTCAACCCAGACGGGCTCAGCTCGCTGCTGCCGGATCTGGATGCGCGCAGGTGAGGCCGGGATCAGCTGGCCTACGAGCCGCCATGAGCCGACTGGGGTGCTCGGCTCGATCTCGATCTCGAAGCTAAGGTCTCCCGCCTCGAATACCACCAGCCGAGGTGCGGTACCAGAGCGCATCCCGGACCCTGTGGCCAGCCTGGAATCAGAGGTCAGTGCGGCCAGTTCGGCGTCCACAGCCCGCAGGTCGAAGCTGCTCTTGGCCAGCTCCGCAGACCAGTCCGGTGGCGGCTCAGCACGGCCGAGCACTTCGCGCACTGCCGCTAGCAGGCCCTCGTCGTCCAGACCGCCCAGTGTGGCAGCTGGGTCAGTACCCTCACGTGGGTCAGTACCCTCACGGAATGAGCGATCGTCGGTGCTCATCTACCTTCCGACCCTTTCGCCGTCGGCGCGTGCCCTGTCGGACTTGCCCGCCATGCTGATGTGTTCCGCTCTACCCCATCATGAGGCCGGCATGCGCGGGCTAGATACCACCATTGTCAAGCAGTTTTCTGAGCTGATCCAAACAGCGGGCGCGAGTGGGCCCGAGGCTGCCCACTGGTACCTGGAGCTGGGAGGCGACCAGGCGGTACGATGGCGGCCCATCTTCCGGGTCGACCACCAGCGCGCGGAGTACCCGCTGGCACCACTCACTGAGCCGACGGAACGCCTCCCACAAGGTAGCGAACTGATCGGCCGTGAGGACAGGCTCATCGGCTGGAGGGTTGCCACCGAGCAGCCGGTCCATGCGCTCGTCTTCAACGGGGACTGAGGACTGCGACCGCCGCCGCACCGCCAGGCACTCGCGGCGGCAGGTAGTAGCAAGCCATCCGGCCAGCCGGCGTGGATCGCGGATCCGCTCCAGGTTGTCCAGCATGCGCAGCCAGGTCAGCTGGACGACATCGGCGGAATCCTCGGCACTCAGCCGGTAACTCCGGCAGATGGACCACAGCAGGCTCTGGTAACGGTCTACCAATTGCTCCCAGGCATGGGAATCACCGGCCGCCGCGGCCTGCACCCAACCGGGAACGGGGTTGTCAGGCAGTTCGGCATCTCCCGATTCAGGCTCGGAGCCGCTCTCGGTAACCATCCTGATCACACTCCCAGCGCGACAAAGGAGCACGCTGTCGCCAGCACGACCGGGTCGCCTGTCTCGGCTGCATCGGCCCGTGCCTGTCGCAGCGCCTCGGGAAACCCTGCGCCCTCAGCCAAACACCCGTGCAAGGATCTCATGACCGACACGGTGACCTGGTCGCTGACTGGGACCACGGCGGCCACGATTCCGACGGTGCCCATCGGTATCAGGCTGCTGGCCAGGCCCAGCAGCTCATCTGAGCCTATAGGTGCGGCGCGGCCCGACTCGCAGGCAGACAGCACCAGGCGGTGCGGCGCCCGGTTCATGCCCTCGAGGTCATAGACGGTCAGCGGCCCGTCATCCAGCTGCAGGGACGAGAAGAGCGGGTTGTCCGCGCGGAACGTGCCGTGCGCTGCGACATGCGCAAGCCAGGAACCATCAAGCGCGGCAAGAACGCGCCCGACAGTCGCCATGCCATTGGTCAGGACGGTGGCCTCAGGGTACAGGTCGGAAAGGCCCATTACCTCGGCCTTCGCATCCGTGAGGTCAGGACCGCCGACCAAGGCGACGGCACGGTGAGGTGGCTCGGGAGCCGACCTGACGCGCAACCAGACGGTCGCGGACGGGCTGACGCTGACCGACCGGCCTTGCAGCAACGGCAGCAAGCCCCAGGGGACGACGGTCAGCCTGCCCGTCGGGACTATGACCACCGAGTCGCCTTCGAGTTCCGCGACAACCGGGCCGAGCACGGCCTCCTCCAGCAGGCGGCCGGCCCGGGCTAGGGCCTGGCCGGGGTCGGCCACCGGCCGGCCATCCGCCAGCCGCCGCAGCAAGAAACGTGCGAAGCCGGCCTCACGGACCGCGTCATCGACGCGGCCGACGGTGTAGATCCGGACACCTGAGCCGCGGACTGTCACCGCATGCAGGGTGCCGTCCAGCTCAATGAGCTCGATCAGCACGGCGCCGCCCAGCGCGTGATGCAAGGACGGCACCCTGAACGACTGTGAATGCGCCGCGGACGACCCGGGGGTGCGCAGGATGCGGGCCCGCACCACGGCCTCCAGCCGCACCCGCTCCCGCCGCAGCGCCGAGACCTGCGGGGCGGCCGCCAGATCCCGGTCCAGACGGCGGCTGACCTCCCGCAGTGCGGACATGTCCCGCGCGAGGCCGCTATCGCGCGGGAGCCTGGCCGGCGTCGTGGCCTGGACGGTGGCCCGCCAGCGCTCGCTCCAAGCGAGCAGCTGCCGCCCATTGCCGCGGTCCAGGGCGGCCCGCTGGCCGATGGCAGCCAGCTCCCGGCCGTGGGTCGTGGCCGCAGCCCGCAGCTCGCTCGCTCCCAGCAGTTGCTGTTGCTCGGCCAGGATGGCCAGGCCGCGGCGGCAGGCAGTCAGCATCTCGGGCTGGCGCCCTCGCAGCTGGCAGAGCAGGGCCCGGGCCAGCAGCGCGCGGCTCCGGCTCAGTGCCGGACCGGTCCGCCGTGCCTTAGCTGCGGCGGCCAGGTGGTCCTCGGCCTGCGCAACCTTAACGCGCTGCAGGGCCAACTGGCCGGCCAGCAGATGCGCCTCGGTCGACTCATCGGCGCCGACGGCGTCCAGCTGCCGGGCGACCGAGCAGGCCAGGCGGTAGGCGCCCGGGCTGGTGTCCCCCGTGGCGTGACGGGCCTGGGCCAGCACAAGGCGGGCCCGAGCGGACCACCGCTCCCGGTGCTGGCGGCGGAACAACCGCGCGGCCTGCTCGGCCCGTTCGCGCGCGGCCAATGGATCACCGACCGCCAGCGCCGCGGTCGCAGAGGAATACAGCAGCTCAGCAAACGTGGTGGACCGGCGGACGTCGGGGCCCGGACGCCGGGCGGTAGCGTCAGTCTCGGCCCATGCGTCTGCCGCGAGTCCGGCCGACAGCAGAACTGCGCACCGGTCGATGGCGACGTCCAGCATGGGCGTGCCCAGCCGCTCATAGCACTGGTCGGCCTCGGCGAGGAATTCCAGCGCCTGCGGAACGTGGCCGGAGGAGGCCGCCACTAGCCCGCGGTTGTGCCGCGCCGTGGCGTACTCCCATTCCTGTCCGTCCTGCTTATACTCCTGCTCAGCGTGGATGAAGTCAGCATCCGCCCGCTGGGTCTGGCCCATTTCGAGCAGGATCAGGCCACGGTGACTACGGGCCCGGGCTTCCCAGAGGGAGTCCCCGTGCCGGTGCAGGATCGCCACCACCTGGTTCAGGTCGGACAGCGCCTCATCTCGCCGGCCGGCGTAACGCAGAATGGCCGCACGGCGCATCAGGACCCGGCCGGCCAGAGCCCCGCGCGCCACGAGGACCGCGGCATCGGCCTGGGCCATGCCCCGGGCGGTATGGCCGGCCTTGGCCATGGTCAGGCCAAGGCTCGCGCGGACGTCAGCCTGGCGTTGCGGCTGCCCGCTGGCCCGGGCCGAGCGAAGGGCGCGCCGCAGTTCGGCTAGCCCGTCCTCGGGATGGCCGAGGTCTCGCAGCGCGATGCCGGCTGCCTGATGGGCCATGGACGCCTCGGCGGCAGTGATCGGCGGCCGACGTGACAGCACCGCCCGGGCCTGGGCCAGCGCCTCGGCCGGCCGGGAATGCGTGAGGACGAGAAGATGACTGGCCTCAGTGGTATCTGAGAACACTGTCGTCATTCTCTGACATATGTCCATGATGGTCGATATGTGCATTCCTCGATAGATGGATGGAGTTCCGATGACGGCAAGCGAGGGCAGCAGCGCAGGCAGCGATGGGAACAACGGCCAGGATGGGGCGGACGCGCCTAGGAGTATCAGGGAAGTCTCGGAAATCCAGATCCAGTACATCCTGGAGAATCTGCCTGACGCAGCGGTCTATCCGCCGCGGCGGGACGGGGATCCGAACCCTCCCGAGGCCGAATTCATCTACCACCGCAACCATTTGCTGACCAGAGACCAGGACCTGCAGCGCGTTCTTGGCATTCTCGCTACGGTTCCCGGGCTCCTCCCCACTGGCCCCGAGGGTGAGGGCGACCCCGCTCGAGAGGTCAGTCATCCGATACCCGGCCTTGCACTCATCCCATTGAGGTTTGAAATTCAGGATGACCCCCTGGAACAGGCCCGGGTCATGTTCAGCGCGCTGGATGCGATCGAGCAGCAACTGGGCGCTGGCGTCGCAGCCCCGGACCACGCGGTGCACGTTACGCCGGCCACTGACTGCCCGGCTACAGAACCCGATCCTGTACCCCCCGGCACTGCTCCCCGGCCAGGGATATCGCAGTCCCGCTGCGACGGCCGCGGCACCCTCGTCGCCGTGGTGGACACGGGGCTGGTGCAGGGCGCCCCGGCGAGACATCCATGGCTGACCGGCGTCACCGGCGACCGCGATCTCGAGGTGAACCAGGGCGTTCCCATCGTGCGGTACGGCGGTCACGGGACGTTCATCGCAAGCATCGTGCGGGCCATGGCCCCCCGCGCCGAGGTGCGGGTGAAGCGTGCCTTCGGAAAGGCGGGCTCCATCTACGAGACCGATATCGTCAGGGTGCTCCTCGAGGTGCTCGACTGGGCCCCGGATGTCATCAGCCTTTCCGCGGGAACGCATACCTGGAGGCATCACGGTCTGCTGAGCTTCCACGTCTTCGTTGACGGCCCGCTGCGCGAGCGGCCCGGGATCGCTCTGGTTGCCGCGGCCGGCAATGACAGTGCCGACTGGAAGTTCTCGCCCGCGGAAATGGAAAGGGTCGTCGGCGTCGGGGCGCTGGGTCCGCCCGGCGACGCGCTCGCCTGGTTCTCCGATTTCGGCGACTGGGTCAAGGTCTTTGCGCCTGGCCAGGATCTCGTGCACGCTTTCGCCGACGGCCAATACACCTACGAGGAGTACCAGACGGGCACGGCAACTTTCACCGGCATGGCCAGGTGGAGCGGAACCTCATTCTCGACGCCCGTCGTGGCAGGCCTGATCGCGGCCCGGATGTCGGGAACCGGCGAGAACGCCCACGAGGCGGCCGAATCCCTGCTCCGGCTGGCCCGGGCCCAGGCGCTACCCGGCATCGGTCCCGTGCTCCATCCTGGCCAGGCGTGCCTGTGCGTATGCGAGCATCCCTGCCGGGACCGCCACCACCATGGTCATTGCGGCTGTCAGACGCACAGCACGTGGCAAAGCCTCGGAGACCGAATCGCCTCCTCTCCCCTGGCTCAGCAGCTTTCAGCGTGGGTCAAGTCGCAGAGGCCGGGCTGACCGTAACCTTTCCGGCCTCACCTGCCGGCCATCGGTCACCTGCGCGCCAAGCGAGCGCCGGGCTGGCCAGATGGTTAGCTAGGGAAATGAAACCACCGCTGGCTTTGTTGATGTTGTCTACGGGGAAGACGGACGAGATGGGGTAGACGCTGTCGGCGAGGACGGGTAAGGCGACGGGCACGCGGGCTCCGGCGTCCGGGTGGGTCCGGCGGCTGGCCATTTACACCTGGCGTCACCGCCGGGGTGTCCTTCTCGCACTGGGCGGCGCCCTGCTGGCCACCGTGGCAACGGCCGCGATCCCGCTGGTGCAGCGGCGGATCATCGACGACGTCATCGTGACGCCCCGCGAGTCCATCTGGCCGCTGGCCGGGCTGCTGCTGGTCGCGGCGGCGGTCAACTTCGGCGGCATCTACCTGCGCCGGTACTACGGCGGCCGGCTGTCCCTTGACGTCCAGCATGACCTGCGCACCGACCTGTTCGGCTCGCTGTCCCGCCTGGACGGCGCGCGCCAGGACGAGATACGCACCGGGCAGCTGGTCGGGCGGTCCATCTCCGACCTGAACATGGTGCAGGGCATCATGTCCATGGTGCCGGTCACGCTGGGGAGCATCGCGCTGTTCGTGCTGACCCTGGGCATCATGGTGGTCCTGTCGCCGTTGCTGACCCTGGTCACCGTCGCGGTCGCGCCCGCGCTGTGGCTGATCGCGCTCGCGTCGCGGCGCAAGCTTTTCCCGGCCACCTGGGACGCACAGCAGCAGTCCGGCGACGTCGTCGGACTGGTCGACGAGGCGATCGGCGGCGTGCGGGTGGTCAAGGGCTTCGGTCAGGAGGAGCAGGAGCAGGAGCAGCTGGAGGCGGCGAGCGCGAAGCTGTTCGCGTCCCGGCTGCGGATGGTCCGCTTGACGGCCAGGTACAACCCCGCGCTGACCGCCATCCCGTCGCTCGGCCTGGTCGGCGTGCTCGCACTGGGCGGCTGGCTGGCCATCCAGGGCTCCATCACCCTCGGCACGTTCCTGGCCTTCGCGTCCTACCTGGCCCTGATGACCGGTCCGGTGCGCATGCTCACCTACATGATCACGCTCGGCCAGGAGGCGCGGGCCAGCGTCATCCGGGTTTTCGACATCATTGACACGCGGCCGGTCATCACCGACAAGCCGGACGCGATCGAGCTTCCGCCGGACGCGGCGGGCCTCAGCTTCACCGACGTGCGGTTCGGGTACGTGCCGTCACAGCCGGTGCTCCGCGGCCTTTCCTTCCGGGTCGAGCCCGGCGAGACCGTCGCCGTGGTCGGCGCGTCCGGCTCGGGCAAGTCCACCCTGGCCCTGCTGCTGCCGCGGTTCTACGACCCGCAGGGCGGCTCGGTCCGCATCGGCTCCTACGACGTCGCGGACGTGACCCGCGATTCGCTGCGGGCCGCTATCGGGCTGGTCATGGAGGACAGCTTCCTGTTCTCCGACACGGTGCGGGCCAACATCGCCTACGGCAGGCCGGACGCCACCGAGCAGGAGATCGTGGCCGCGGCGCAGGCCGCGCAGGCCCACGAGTTCATCGTCAGGCTGCCCGGCGGTTATGACACCGTGGTCGGCGAGCAGGGCATGACCCTGTCCGGCGGGCAGCGGCAGCGGGTGGCTCTGGCCCGGGCGCTGATCACCGATCCCCGGCTGCTGGTGCTCGACGACGCGACCTCGGCCATCGACCCGCGCCTGGAGGCCGAGATCCACAACGCGTTGCGCGAGGTGATGCAGGGCCGCACCACGCTGATCATCGCGCACCGCAGGTCCACGCTGAACCTGGCCGACCGGATCGTGGTCCTGGACGGGGGCCGGGTCGCCGACAGCGGCACCCATGCGGAACTGGCCGAGCGCTGCCCGCTGTACCGGCAGCTCGTCACCGGCCCGGACGACGACGCCGAGCCCGGCGTGCTGCCGATCCGGCCGTTGCGGGCCAGCACGGTGGAGGACATCCTCGACGGGCGGGCCGCCGGGTCGCCGGGGCGGGCCCGCGCCCTGCCCGGGTCCGGAGCCGCAGGCCGCGGGCAGCTCTCCGGGACGTTCGAGAGCCTGCCGCCCTCGCCGGAACTGCTGGCCCAGGTCGCGGCGCTGCCTCCGGCCCGGGACGTGCCCGAGGTGGACATCGCCCAGGCCCGGGCCGCGGACCGGCATTTCACCCTGCGCCGGCTCTTGCGGCCGATCGCCTTTGCCCTGATCATCGGGCTGGTACTGGACGGCCTGGACGCGCTGGCCGGGCTGACGCTGCCCGCGCTGGTCAGGAACGGCATCGACCACGGGGTGGAGACCAAGGTCTTCGGTGCGATCGCCGTGGTCTCGCTGATCGGGCTGGCCATCGTGCTGGCCGACTGGCTGGTCAACGTGGCCGAGACGATGGTGGTCGGGCGCAACGGCGAACGGCTGCTGTACATCCTGCGGGTCAAGCTGTTCGCCCAGCTCCAGCGGCTCGGCCTGGACTTCTACGAACGCGAGATGTCCGGCCGGATCATGACCCGGATGACCACCGACGTGGACGCGCTGTCCACGTTCCTGCAGACCGGCGTGGTGACCATGGTCAGCTCGGTGCTGACCTTCTTCGGCGTGCTCATCGCGCTGCTCATCATCAACCTGCGGCTAGGACTGGCGGTGCTGTGCATCTTCCCGGTGCTGGTCGCGGCGACGCTGGTGTTCCGGTCCAAGTCGTCCAAGGCCTATGCGGACTCCCGGGAGAAGGTCGCGGTGGTCAACGCCGACTTCGCGGAAAACGTGGCCGGGCTGCGGGTGACACAGGCGTTCCGCCGCGAGCCGGCCAACCAGGACCGGTTCGGGCGGCGCAGCCGGGCCTTCCGGGCCTCCCGGCTGCGCGCGCAGCGTTACATCGCGCTCTACTTCCCGTTCGTGCAGACCCTGTCTACGGTGGCGGGCGCGATCGTGCTGGTCATAGCGACCGGCGAGGTGCACAGCGGGGCGCTCACCGCGGGCGCGCTGATCGCCTACCTGCTCTACATCGACATGGTCTTCGCCCCCGTCCAGCAACTCTCCCAGGTCTTCGACGGCTACCAGCAGGCCATGGTCGGGCTGCGCCGGATCACCGACCTGCTCCGGCTGCGCACCTCTACGCCCCAGGCCAGCACGCCGGTCCCGGCCGACCGGCTGCGCGGGGGCATCGAGCTGCGGGACGTGGACTTCAGCTATTCGGGCACCGACGCCACCGCGGTCTGCGGGGTGAACCTGACCATCGAGCCGGGCGAGACCGTAGCCCTGGTGGGCCAGACCGGGGCGGGCAAGTCCACGCTGGTCAAGCTCATCGCGCGGTTCTACGACGTGACCAGCGGGGCCGTCCTGGTCGACGGCACCGACGTCCGCGACTACGACCTGGGCAGCTACCGGCACCGGCTCGGGGTGGTGCCGCAGGAGTCGTACCTGTTCGCCGGGACGGTCCGGGACTCGATCGCGTACGCCAGGCCGGGCGCCAGCGATGCTGAGATCGTGGCGGCGGCACGGGCGGTCGGCGCGCACGACATGATCACCCGGCTACCCGGCGGCTACGGCCATGTGGTATCCGAGCGCGGCCGCAACCTGTCGGCCGGCCAGCGGCAGCTGGTCGCGCTGGCCCGCGCGCAGCTGGCCGATCCCGCCATCCTGCTGCTCGACGAGGCGACCGCGGCCCTGGACCTGGGCGCCGAGGCGGCGGTGAACCGGGCCATCAGCGAGCTGACCGCGGCCCGCACCACCATCGTGGTCGCGCACCGGCTGACCACCGCGGCCCGCGCGGACCGGATCGTGGTACTGGATTCCGGGCGGATCGCCGAGATCGGCAGCCACGACGAGCTGCTGGCCGAGGACGGGATCTACGCGTCCCTGTGGGACGCCTTCGTCGGCGAGTCCGAGCTCGTCGCCTAGCGGTTGGCGGGCGTCCG
The DNA here is from genome assembly GCA_963808615.1 of uncultured Actinomycetota bacterium. GTDB lineage: Bacteria > Actinomycetota > Actinomycetes > Streptosporangiales > Streptosporangiaceae > Palsa-504. The sequence goes on along the minus strand of CAWEGV010000010.1, from coordinate 236,976 downwards.
GTCCGCGGACGGATGGCACGCAGGTCCCCCGGGGGCGGGTACCACGGCTCGTTCGGCATAATGCCCTTGATCTGTGGGGTGAGGCCAATGTACCGGCTCGTGTACCGGATGGTGCTACGGCGGCTGCCTGCGGAGACGGCCCATCAGGCCGGGTTCTGGCTGATCCGCGCGGTGGCCGCGGTCCCCGGGGCCGCGTGGTGCCTGCGGCGGTGGCTCGGGCCGCGCGACCCGGTGCTGCGGGTCCGGGCGCTCGGGCTGGAATTCCCCGGCCCGCTCGGGCTGGCGGCCGGGTTCGACAAGGACGCGCGCGGGACGGCCGGGCTCGGCGCGCTCGGGTTCGGGTTCGTGGAGGTCGGCACGGTCACGGCCCGGCCGCAGCCGGGCAACGACCGGCCGCGGCTGTTCCGGCTGCCCGCGGACCGGGCGCTGGTCAACCGGATGGGGTTCAACAACGACGGCGCCGCGGCCGTGGCGGCCAGGCTGCGCAGGCGACGCGGGGCGGGGCTGATCGTCGGGGTCAACATCGGCAAGACCAGGGCGGTGCCGGAGGAACAGGCGGCCGCGGACTACGCGGCCAGCGCCCGGGCGGTCGCCGGGGTAGCCGACTACGTGGTGGTCAACGTCAGTTCCCCGAACACGCCGGGGCTACGCGATCTGCAGGCCGCCGAGCGGCTCCGGCCGGTGCTTGAGGCGGTGCGCGAGGCGCTCGACGGGATCTCCGGGCGGCGCGTGCCGCTGCTGGTGAAGATCGCGCCCGACCTAGCCGACACCGACGTCGACGCGGTAGCGGACCTGGCGGTCGCGCCCGGGCTGGACGGGATCATCGCGACCAACACCACCGTGTCCCGTGACGGGCTGGCCAGTTCGGCGGCCGAGGTGGCCGCCGCCGGGGCCGGCGGGCTGTCCGGGCCACCGCTACAGGACCGGGCCCTGGCGGTGCTGCGGCGGCTGCGCGCCCGGGCCGGGGATGGCCTGGTGCTGATCGCCGCGGGCGGGATCGAGACCCCCGATGACGCCTGGGAGCGGCTGCGGGCCGGAGCCACGCTGATCCAGGCCTACACCGGATTCATCTACGGCGGGCCGCTGTGGCCGCGGCGCCTTCACACCGGGCTGGCCCGCCGGGCGCGGGCCTCCGGGCTGTCCTCCATGGGCGACTGCGCGGCCGGGGAGGCTCCGGCGGGCGACGCCGGCCCGCCGACGTCGGTGTAGCGGACCTGGCACGGATGGCCGGCCGCGACCCACATCCGGCCGGCGGTCAGGTCCATCAGCACCGACGCGATGGTGGCGCCCTGCTCGAAGGGGTGCGCCCCAGGCTCCGGGTGAGCGCAGACGCTGTAGGGGTAGTCGGCGTGGTCGGCAAGCAGCCCGCGGAACTCGTCCAGGGTCCGGCGCTGTCCCCGGGCCCCGAACGCCCGGAGCCGTTGCAGGCGGACCGCGCTGCTCGGCATGGCCCACAGCGACAGATCGACCGGGTGCAGGCCCGGTGACAGGAAGTGGTTGGTGTGCAGCAGCAGGCCGTGATCGGGATACAGCGGGTACAGCCGGGTGAAGTCGCCCGGGGCCGCCTCCACGTCGAGCGCGGCACCGCTTGAGTGAGCGATCAGGTAGTTGGCCGAAGAGGACCGCTCCCCCGCCTGCAGGACCATGAGGGCATCGGTGACCGTAGGACAGTCGAGCACCGCCCGCAGCAGCACGTGGTAGGGCAGCCCGGGTGCGCCGACATCCGCGTCGGTGACCAGCGCGTTGGTGACCAGGCCGAGACCCGCGGCGTTCATCCCGGCCTTGGCCAGCAGGCCCGCCTCCACCACGGTGACGAAATCCGGCCCGTCGTCCTGCCTGACCTCGAGCAGGACCAGCGTCTCGGCCGAGTGGAGCAGCCAGTCCCAGTTCTGGCCGATCAGGGTCGCGGCCGGCTGGTCCTGGACGACCGCGAACGCGCTGCACTCGGCCGGCGGCTGCGGGCGTGTGTGCGGATGCGGGCCTGCGGGCGGATGCGGGCCTGCCGGCGGAAGCGGGCCGGCGGGCGGGGCGGGGCGGGCTCGGCCGGCCAGCGGGGCCTGGCGCGCCTTGGCGGCGAACATCACCTCGGTCCGCACGTTGATGGCCAGCACGTCGGCCAGATCGAGCCCTGCTCCGCCGGCGATGCCCCGCATCTCTTCCAGGTAGGCGGGCCGGAAGCCGGCGATCGGGGCCTCGAACCCGGCCGCCGCGCGCCGCACGGCCGGCCAGTCCCATCCTGCGTAGTACGCGAAGACCTGCTGGTAGGCCTGCACCGAGCGGCGTATCCGGGCCCGGGCCTGCACGCCGTACTGGCGGCCGCGGTCAAAGCCTGTGCCGTCGACCCGCACCCGCGGGATGAGGCCGGGTGGCGCGGTCCCGTTCACCGGCGGCGTATCTGTCATCTCTGCCCCTCGGGTCGCTGTTCCTATAGGCTAATCGAGTGATATCGCGTCGCCGCCTCCGGTTCGACCTGCGGTGGTGGCTGGTCCGCCTCTGGTACCGCCTGCCGTTCGTGCCGCACCGGGGCGGACCGGGACTGGCCGGAGTCCGCGAGCCCAGGCGGCCGCGCCCGCCTATCCGGCCCCCGATGGCGATGTCGGCCGAGCCGGAAGGCGAGGAGTTCCGCGGGTCGTCGGTCGCGACCCTGAGCCCGCCCGGCCGGCGCTGGTGGTGGCAGCGGCATCCGCGCGCCGGGCATATCTGAGGCCTGACCTGGGGGCAAGAAACGGCGGCCGCGGATAGTCCCGCGACCGCCGTCGTGGCTGGCGCCCTCGCGGTCGTCAGGTGCGGCCCTCCTTGGGAACGATCACGACCGGAACGCTCGCGTGGTGGGCTACCTTGGTCGCGGTCGATCCCATCGCCCGCGTCCACCCGCCCGCGCCGTGCGAGCCCAGGACGATCATGTCGGCATCAGCGCCCGCACTGAGGATGTCTTCCGCGGGGTAGCCGTGAATCGCGTTGACCGTGACCGACGTCGGCCGGGAATCGCCGAGCGTGGACAAGACCTTATCGGTTTCAGCCTGGGCCGCCTCGCGAGCCTTGTGGGTCAGGGTCTCGTCCTCTGCGTATTTCAGGGTGCCCCCCCAGAAACCCGCCACGGCCTGGTGCACGGTGACCACCGCAAGCGATGTGTTACGGGTCGCCGCTTCTCTGGCGGCCCATTCGAGGGCGCGCTGCGAATGACCGGAACCGTCTACGCCGACAAGGATTCCAGGCATCTCACTTCTCCTTTTGCCTTTAGCTGCCGTGGTACCTCAGTAAGCTGCCTCGGTACCTCCATTATCAATGTTAGGCACTCAGGGCCCGCAACAACAGGGCCAACGGGTCTGGCCGTCCCGGGACCTTGGTCCTAACGCACGTACCTGCGAACTGCCTAGAGTTAATGTGACACACGGTCCCACCCGCCGGGGCGGCTCTGGCAAAGATACAGGAGTCACGGTGACAAGTCTGGTAAGCGGTCCTGACCCAGCCGACCAGGGCAAGAAGCCGATCGCGGTCTTTCTGCTCGACGACCACGAGGTGGTCCGGCGAGGAGTCCGTGACCTGCTGGAAGCCGAGCCGGACATCAAGGTGGTGGGCGAGGCCGGCACCGCGTCCTCGGCACTGGCCCGCATCCCGGCGCTGCGGCCCGATGTGGCCATCCTCGACGTACGGCTGCCGGACGGTGACGGGGTGTCGGTATGCCGCGAGATCCGGTCGAAGATGCCCGAGGTGGCCTGCCTCATGCTCACCTCGTTCGGGGACGATGAGGCGCTGTTCGATGCGATCATGGCCGGCGCGGCGGGCTACGTGCTCAAGCAGATCCGCGGCACCGACCTGGTCGGAGCGGTGCGCACGGTGGCCTCCGGGCAGTCCATGCTCGACCCGCGGGCCGCGAGCCAGCTGATGGCCAGGCTGCGCGATCAGTCGACCAGGCGTGATCCGCTGGCCGGCCTGTCCGCGCAAGAGCGCAGGATCCTGGAGCTGATCGGGGAAGGGCTGACCAACCGGCAGATCGGCGAGCGCATGTTCCTGGCCGAGAAGACGGTGAAGAACTACGTGTCCGCGCTGTTCGCCAAGCTCGGCATGGAGCGCCGCACCCAGGCGGCCGCGTACGCGGTCCGGGTCTTCGGCGACGAGCACGAGCACCAGGCCGGGAACGAGTAGCGCCGGGTCCGGCGGAACACGGGGGAGCGGCCGGCCATTAGGCACGCGCGGAGCGGCCGGCCATTAGGCACGCGCGGAGCGGCCGGCCGTAAGGCGCGGGGGACGCGCCACTCCAGCCGGGTACCCGGACGGGCCGTCCCCGGGTCGGCCGGACCGAGTCGCAGCTCACCGCCGAGCTTCTCGGCCCGCCTGGCCAGGTTGCTCAGGCCGCTGCGCCGTCCCCCTGACGGGAGGCCGGTGCCGTCATCGGTGACCTTGACGGCCAGGGTCCCGTCCGGATCCACGTCCACCATCACGTCGACCTGGCTGGCGCCGGAGTGCCTGGCCGCGTTGGACAGCGCTTCGCGCAGCGCCGCCAGCGACTGCTCGGCCACCTCGTCGCTGATCTCCGCGGCCAGACCGGCCCCCAGCCGCAGGGACGGGACGAAGCCGAGCATGGAGGTCATCTCCTCGACCAGGGCCAGGATGTCCCCGCGCAGGTCCCGCTGGACAGCCTCGCCTCGCGCCTGCAGCTGGAAGATGGTGGCACGGATGTCCTTGATGGTCTCGTCCATCTCGTCCACGGCATTGCTGATCCGGTTCGTGACCTCCGGCCTGGTGACCATGGGCAGCGTTCCCTCCAGCGACATGCCGGTGGCATAGAGCCGCTGGATGACCAGGTCGTGCAGGTCGCGGGCGATCCGGTCCCGGTCTTCGTAGAGCACGAGGCGTTCGGCGTCCCGGCGGCGGGCCGCGAGTTCGAGAGCGACGCCCGCCTGAGCTGCGAACGAGGCCACGAGGTTCACCTGGACCTGCGGGAACGGCGCCGCGCCGTGGCAGCGGCCGATGGTGAGCACGCCGCGGACGTTCCCCGGCGCGCCAAGCGGGAACACGACCGCGGGCCCGATCTGGCTCATCGCGCCGCGGGCCGCCTCGGAGGCCCGCTCGTCGGCGGCGAAGTCGGCGGACGTCAGCGACTCCCCGGTGGCCAGGACCTGGCCAGACAGGGACTGGCCGACCCTCAGGACCACGCCGAGCGCCGACGCGGCGCCGTTGCCCTCGGCGTGGGTGATGATCAGGTGCCGGTCCTCCTCGTCGGGCCGGGCCAGGACGGCCAGGTCGGCGCCGGACAGCTGGAACGCCTGCCTGGTGATGTCGGCCAGCACCTCGCCGGGCTCGGAGCCCGACAGCAGCTTGGTCGTGACCTCGGCGCTGGCCTGGATCCAGCGCTGCTGGCGGCGCGCCTCCTCGTACAGCCGCGCGTTCTCAACCGCCACGCCGGCCGCGGCACCCAGGGCGACCAGCACCGTCTCGTCGTCCTCGGTGAACTCCCCGGATCCCTGCTTGTTGGTCAGGTACAGATTGCCGAACACCTCATCGCGGACCCGGACCGGGACGCCGAGGAAGCTTCGCATGGGCGGATGCCCGTCTGGGAACCCGGACGATGCCGGGTGCGCGGCGATGTCGGCCAGGCGCAAGGGCCGCGGGTCCTCGATCAGCAGACCGAGCAGGCCCCGTCCTTCGGGCCAGTGGTCAATGTGCCCGATCTCCTCCTGGCTCACGCCGACCGGGATGAACTCGGCCAGCCGCCCTTCATCTCCTATGACGCCCAGCGCCCCGTAGCTCGCGTCCACCAGGCCGACCGCGGTCTCGACGATCCGCCTGAGAGTGGATTCCAGGTCCAGGCCGGAGCCGATGGCGACGACCGCCTCGAGCAGGCCGCGCATCCGGTCCCTGGTGACCGCCACGGCGGCCAGGCGTCCCTGCAGCTCAGCCAGGAGCTCATCGAGTTGCAGGTTGGGCGCCAGCTCAGGGCGCCCCGCGGCGCCTGGTTCCACGGCAGGTTCCTCCCGGTGACGATGCATCGTCAGAATAACGCCAGCTAGTTGACGCCGACTAGCACCGAGGCGGCTAGGCGCAACAATTCGCGTAACCTTGCGCGTCGCCGGATGAACGCGAGCCACCGGCCTCGGTCGTGCCTTAGTCTCTGCAGATATGACCTTGCCGCCTGGCCTGCGTATGGTCATGATGACGGTGGGGCAAACGCCGCCTTGCGAGACATCCCGGCATATCCGGGTCCACTGAGGAGGACGAGAATGTCAGCAAATCCCATCGTGGCCGCTACGGATGGCTCTGAGGAATCGCTGCGGGCGGTCGAATGGGCCGCACGGGAGGCCGTGCTGCGCGGAGCCCCGCTGCGGATCGTCAACGCCGTGGCGCTGCCGCCCCGGATGAGCAGCGCCCACCCCGAGTCCGAATACGACGACGTGACCGACGTCATCACCAAGGGCGGTAACAAGGCCCTGCAGGCGGCGTCGGACCGGGCCGCGAAGGCGGCGGCCGGATTGCTTATCGACACGGACCACCTGGACGGGGCGCCCGCCGAGGCAGTCACGCAGAGCGGATCCGGCGCGCTGCTGCTCGTGGTGGGCTCCCGTGGCCGCGGAGGGTTCGCAGCGCTGATCCTCGGGTCGGTCAGCCGGTACGCGGCCACCCACGCGTCCTGCCCGGTGGTGGTGGTCCGCGAGGCCCCCGAAGCCAGCCGACGGCAGGTCGCCGTCGGCGTCGGCGACATGGAGCACGCCGAGGCCCCGCTCACCTTCGCGTTCGAGGAAGCCGCCGCGCGCAAGGCCAGCCTGATCGTCGTGCACGCCTGGCAGGCGGGGGAATCCGACATCTCCCGGGCCGGCGAAGCACTCGGGCACGACATGGAAGAGAAGGCAAACGCGGGGCTGGAGCGGATGCTCACTGACTGGCGGGCCAAGTACCCCGACGTTCAGGTCAGCCAGGATGTCGTGCACGGCCACCCGGGCCGGGCCCTGGTCGGCCTATCCGCCCGGACCGATCTGGTGGTCATCGGCAGGCGGTCCGCGCACCACGGTGCCGGCTCGGTCATCAACGCCGTGCTGAGCCACGCGCACGGCCCCGTGGCCACGGTTCCCGCCGCCTAACATCAGAGCGGGGCGGGTTGCCCGGCACAGCAGGTCGCGGGCCGCTAGGTATGAAGGTCCTGCTTTGGCATTACTTCCGCATCTGCCGTTTCGCGTGACGCAGAAGTAGGAAGGTCGCGAGTGAAAGGACCACATTTCCGTCCCGGCTGGGGCTGGAACCAAGGTCATTCACCTCAGCGACCGACCGGTCCTGGTCGTTCGGTAATCAGGCGCCTGAGTAGTCCGGGAGGCTCCAGATGAGCAAGAACATCCTGCTGGCCGTTGATGCAGCGTCACACGATCCCGTTTCGCATGTCGTCGCCGCCGCCGAGATGACGCGCGACCTCAGCCGGGACAGCGGAGACCACGTCATCGTCTTGCACGTGCACGAGTTCGCCACCGGCCGGTTCGGCCGCATCCGGGTGGACTGCGGCGACGGCGAAGGCGAAAGCGTGGTCGAGAAGGTGGTCACCGAGCTGAAGGCCGCGGGCGTCAGCGCGGAGGGTGAAATCCGCGAGGCCAATTTCGGCCACATCGCCGCGGCCATCCCCTCTCGGTGAGGCTACTCACCAAGTAAGAACCCATTTATGCAAACAAAGGTTCCCGCTCAGGTGCGAGTGGACTCCATCCGGCGGCCGTCGGGTGATCCTCACCGGGCCCGCCGCGCGATCGTCCGCACGTCGGGCTCACAGATCATGAAGAAAGCATCGGCTGGCGGAAAGTAGCTGCTATGACGCACAAGAACGACCGCGTGCTGTCGGTCACCGAACTGGCCCGGGTGGAAGGTGAAGGCGCCTTGTACATCCGCGCCACCGGCGCCGAGGTCACCGAGGCGCGGCTCGACATCTACGAGCCGCCCCGCTTCTTCGAGGCGTTCCTGCGCGGCCGGGCCTACACCGAGCCGCCCGACATCACCGCGCGGATCTGCGGTATCTGCCCGGTCGCCTACCAGATGAGCGCATGCCTGGCCATCGAGGACGCCTGCGGGGTCACCGTCAGCGGACCGATTGCCGACCTGCGCAGGCTGCTGTACTGCGGGGAGTGGATCGAGAGCCACGCGCTGCACATCTACCTGCTGCACGCGCCCGACTTCCTCGGCTACCGCAGCGGGATCGAGATGGCCGCGGAACGGCGCGACATCGTGGAGCGCGGCCTGGCGCTGAAGAAGGCCGGGAACACCATCATGGAAGTGGTCGGCGGCCGGGCCATCCACCCGGTCAACGTGCGCGTCGGCGGCTTCTACCGGGCCCCGGCCCGGGCCGAACTGGCCGCACTCACCGATCCGCTGCGCCGGGCGCTGGACGGCGCTCTGGACACCGTGCGCTGGGTGGCCGGGTTCGACTTCCCCGACCACGCAGGCGAGGCGGACATGCTCGCGCTGTCACTGCCCGGCAGCTACCCGATCGAGCGGGGCACGGTGGCAACCCGGTCGGGCCTGGCGTTCCCCGCGGCCGGCTGGGAGGAACACGTGATCGAGGAGCACGTGGCGCACTCCAACGCGCTGCACGCGCACCTGGCCGACGGCGGGCGTTACCTCACCGGGCCGCTGGCCAGGTACTCGCTCAGCTCACGCTGGCTGTCCCCGCTGGCGCGCGAGGCGGCGCAGGCCGCCGGGCTGGGTCCGACCTGCGACAACCCGTTCCGCAGCATCATCGTCCGGGCCGTGGAGACGGTCTACGCGATCGACGAGGCGCTGCGGCTCATCGCCGCGTACGAACCGCCGGATCCTCCCGCCGTCGAGGTGCGCCCGCGGGCCGGCGTCGGCCACGGGGTCACCGAGGCGCCCAGGGGAACGTTGTACCACCGGTATGAGATCGGCGCGGACGGCATCATATCCGCCGCCCGCATCGTGCCTCCCACGTCGCAGAACCAGGCGGCCATCGAGGCCGACCTGCGCGCCTTCGTGCAGGCCCGGCTCGACCTCGACGACGCCGAGCTCACCCGCCAGTGCGAGCAGGCCATCCGCAACTACGACCCGTGCATCTCCTGCGCGACCCACTTCCTGGACCTCACGATAGAAAGATCCTTATCTACCGAACGGACGGTGGTTCCAGTTTCAGCTCCTGGCGGCGGGCGGATGGTGGTCATCGGCGTCGGCAACGAGTTCCGGCGCGACGACGGGGCGGGGCCCGTGGTGGTCGGCAGGCTCCGCGATCTGGCGCCTCCCGGCGTGGACCTCGTGGTCACCGACGGCGAGCCCACCCGGCTGATGGAGGCCTGGACCGGGGCGGCGCTGGCCATCGTGGTCGACGCGGTCCGCGCCCAGCCGGCCCACCCGGGCCTGGTGCATCGTTTCGTGGTGGACCGGCCAGGAGCCGGACCGGCCGGGGCGGCGAGCTCACACGGACTCGGCCTGGACGACGCGATCAGCCTGGCGGTGGCCCTGGACCGGATGCCCGGACGGCTGATCGTGCATGCCATCGAGGCCTCCGACCTGGCCCAGGGCACCGGCCTGACGCCCGCGGTCGCCGCCGCCGTGGGCCCCGTGGCCAGGGCCATCCTCGACGACCTCGGCGCGGGCGATCTGCCCGGCTGACATTGGTCCCGGCGTTCGGGGACTGTGGCTCCTAGCCCCGGCGCACGTAGCTGGAAACCTACCTGCGGCTGCTGGCCGAGGCCGAACTACGCCGCCCGCTCACCGCGCGAGCCGCGGGCACCCTCCACGCCCGGCATGCTGGCCGCGGCCGTGGCGGAACTGCCCGAGCTGGACGGCGCCCAGATCACGATCATGGGCCTGCGGCACGGCCATCACACCCAGAACGAGACTCATTTAGGGCCCCCGCCGACGGCCACTCCAGCGCGCGGCGGGAGATACTGGGACCATGGCCGGACCACGCCATCGTCATAGGCGTGCTGAGGACCTGGCCGCCGCCGTTACCGCTGGTGCGCACCGGGGTGTTGAGCTGACTGCCCTGGCCACGGTGGCCGAGGCGGTGCTGGCGGACCTGCGCAGCGCAGCCTCGGCTATCCGCGCCCTGCGCGGCGCGGTCGGCGTGGACCTGTACCGCGCGAACCTGGCCGGCGCCGATCTGGCCCGCGCGAACCTGGCCGGCGCGGACCTGGCCCGCGCGGCTCTGGCCGGTGCGGACCTGTACGGCGCGGACCTGACCCGCGCAATCCTGGTCGGTACGGACCTGCAAGGCGCGGACCTGACCCGCGCGGGCCTGACCCGCGCGAACCTGACCGGCGCGATCCTCTACGGCGCGAACTTGGCCCGCGCGAACCTGGTCGGCGCGAATCTGTACGACGCGAACCTGGCCCGCGCGGACCTGCATGACGTATTCCTGGCCCGCGCGAACCTGACTGGCGCGGATCTGCACGACGCAATCCTGATCCGCACAGACCTGGTCGGCGCGAATCTGGCCTGCGCGGATCTGTACGACGCGAACCTGGCCGGCGCGGACCTGTGCGGCGCGAACCTGGCCGGCGCGGACCTGTGCGGCGCGAACCTGGCCGGCGCTGATCTGTGCGGCGCGAACCTGCTCGGCGCGAACCTGCACGACGCGGACCTGGCCCACGTGCTCTGGTCAAGTCGGACGTTGTGGCCGGAGGCTAAGGCGTCGCTGATGCGACCCGAATCTGAGGAGCTGCGGCCCGGGGTATGGCGAGTCATCGAGGCTGCTATCACTTGACCGGTGACCGCCGGGCCCTGCTATCTACGGTGGGGTTACTGAGGTCGCTGTGATCGTGCCGCGGCGAGGGCGGGGGCGGCGGCGTTGAACGTGGTGAACACCCGGTCTACTTCGCCCTCGGTCATGCCCAGGTGCCTGAGCTGAACGGTGAGGGCGACCAGGTTCGGCGCGGCCACCGGACCGAAGCAGCCGTAGCAGCCCCGGCCGAAGGCCGGGCAGATGGCACCGCAGCCGGCCTGGGTGACCGGGCCCAGGCACGGCGTGCCGCGTGAGACCATGACGCACGATGTGCCGCGCAACTTGCATTCGTAGCAGACGCTGTGCGAGGGAATCTGGGGTTTGCGGCCCGCCAGCAGCGCGGTCAGCAGCTCGAGCAGCTGACGCCGGTCGATCGGGCAGCCCCGCAGCTCGAAGTCCACCTGGACGTGATCGGCCACCGGCGTCGAGGTGGCCAGGGTCGAGATGTAGTCCGGCCGCGCGTAGACCACCGAGGTGAACTCGGCCACGTCGGCGAAGTTGCGCAGGGCCTGGATCCCGCCGGACGTGGCGCAGGCACCGATGGTGACCAGCGTCCGCGACGCCTCGCGGATCTCGACGATGCGGCGGGCATCTCGCTCGGTGGTCACCGACCCTTCGACCAGGGACACGTCGTACGGCCCTTCGACGTGCGCGCTGGATGCCTCGGTGAAGTGGGCGATCTCGACCGCTCCGGCCATCGCGAGCAGCTCGTCCTCGCAGTCGAGCAGGGTGAGCTGGCAGCCGTCGCAGGAGGCCAGCTTCCACACGGCCAGCGTGGGCTTGGCGGGGGCGGTCATCACAGCTCCTTCTTGGCGGCCAGGGGCGCGGCGTCGGCATAGCTGACCACGGGGCCGTCCCGGCAGAGCAGCAGCGGGCCGAGCTGGCAGTGGCCGCACAGCGCGGCGCCGCACCGCATGTTCCGCTCCAGCGAGACCCGGATATCGGTGGCCGGGACGCCGCGGTCCACCAGCGCCTCGGAGCAGAGCCGCATCATGATCTCCGGACCGCACACGAACGCCGCCGTATCGGCCGGGTCCTCGATCGCGGCGTCGATCAGCCTGGTCACCAGGCCGACCTGGCCCGTCCAGCCCGCGCTGCCGTGGTCGACCGTTACCCGCACGTCCGCGTCCCGCCTGCGCCAGGTCTCCAGCTCGCGGGTGAAGATCAGGTCATCGGGTGACCGGGCGCCGATGAGCAGCACCACCCGGTCGTACCTGGCCCGCTCGGCTAGCGCGGTCAACACGACCGGGCGCAGCGGGGCGAGGCCGATGCCACCCGCGACGACCAGCATGTCCCGGCCGTCGGCCCCGTGCAGTTGCCAGTCAGTGCCGAACGGGCCGCGCACCCCGATCATGTCGCCGGGGGCCGCGGCGCACAGCGCCCGGGTCACCGCCCCTACCGCGCGGACCGTCTGCACCAGGACCTGATACCGCAGGCCCCGCGAGCCCTGCGAGCCGCCCGGGCGGAAGCCGCTGACCGAGACCGGGACCTCTCCCACGCCGTACACGTACAGCATGGTGAACTGGCCGGGGCGCGGCGGCTCGATCGGAGCTTCCGCGGGGCGCAGCATCAGGGTCACCGTGTCGTAGGTCTCGGCCCGGCGCGCCGCCACCACGTAGCGGGACGGCCGCATCGGGGGTCCCGGGGCGCCGGGCGCGCTCACGTGCTCCCGGGTGATCGTCATGGCTGGTCCCGTTCGGTGCGCAGGGCCTTCACTTCCTCGGTGAGATCGATGCCGACCGGGCACCACACGATGCAGCGCCCGCAGCCCACGCAGCCGGACGAGCCGAACTGGTCGTGCCAGGTGCCGAGCTTGTGGGTGAGCCACTGCCGGTACCTGCTCTTCGGTGACGTCCTGACGCTTCCGCCGTGCAGGTAGGAGAAGTCGAGGTCGAAGCAGGAATCCCAGCGCTCCCAGCGCTCGGCGTGCTCGCCGGTCAGGTCGGTGACGTCCTCGATGGCGGTGCAGAAGCAGGTGGGGCAGGCCATCGTGCAGTTCCCGCAGGTCAGGCAGCGCGAGGCCACGTCGTCCCAGCGCGCGGCCTGGTGGCTGTCCGCCATCAGCTCCCGCAGGCCGTCGGCCTCCATGTGGCGGCCCATGTGATCTGCCGCCGCCTGCACCGCCGACCGCGCCCCCTGCAGCGTCGCTTCGTCGGCGCGCTCGCTGGGGATCCGCTGGAGAACGTCCGCGCCGTGCTGCGAGCCGACCTCGACCAGGAAACGATGCCCGCGAGTATCCACTAGCTCGGTAAGGGCCAGGTCGTACGCGCCGTCCTCGGCCCCCGGCCCGGTGCCCATGGACGCGCAGAAGCACGTCTCGCCTGGTTCGGTGCAGTTCACCGCGACGATGAACAGCCGGGCGCGGCGCGCCGCGTACCGCGATCCCGGCTGCGCTAGCACCCGGTCCTGGATCGCGATCGCCCGCAGATCGCAGGGCCGGACGCCTAGGAAGGCGTACCGCGGCGGCTCGTCGTCTTCGGCACCGTCGAGGTCGAAGCCGTCGGCGGTCCGGGTCGCCGACCACAGGCGCTCGCGCGGCGGGTGCAGGAACCGTTTCCAGCTCTGCGGCCCGGCCGAATGGCCGAAGGCGGCGGTGTCGTCGCGGTGGCGCAACTGGTAGCCGCCCGGCTCGAGCCGGACGCCCCAGCCGAAGGGCAGTTCCGCAGCCGAGGACAGCTCCCTCAGCACGATCGCTCCGTCCTGGACGGCCGGACCGATCACGTGGTAACCCTCGGTCGCGAGAGCCTGGCACAGGTTCCCGAGCCCCGCGGTGTCGATCAGCCGTGGGCCGGGAATCGCGGTCGCCGTAGCCATTACCACTGTCCGTTCGGATACATCTGCATGCCCTTCCCTCTTACCATCGGTCACCGCTGCCGCCTGCGGTCACGGGCATTGGTTGGCGGTTGGCGGGTCCTTGGTCCTCAGCTCCAGCGTGCCCGCCTGGGCGGCATTCGATCCGTGATCCGAACCGGCGGCTGCCCCTCTGCCATGCATACCCTCCCAGCGGCTGACGGAAATCCGTGCTCGTCGGGACCCACGACCGGCACCAGGGTGTGGAAGAACCCGGCGATGTCCATCGGGATTCGCGCGCAGCACACCGCATCTCGGGCAGTGATCTTGGTCTCTTCCGGCCCGAGGGGCATCCCGGCCACGCTGAGGATGTGGACGCGAGATTCCTGCACCCCTCGGCTCGAGGCGATACCACCGCGGTCCAGACCGCACCTGGCAGTGCGACTTCCGCGGTCTCGGCATCAGCCGGCCCGGTGGGCCGCGCCTGCTGCTGCCCGGCCAACGCGGTCGTCCGTGTCATCCTGCCGCCGACCGCCGCCCGGCCTCGCGAGACGGACCTGTTGCTGTGCGGTCACCACTGCCGCGTCTCACGTCGTGCCCTGGCTGCTGCCCACGCCACCGTGCGCCAGCTCCCAGGGACACCGGCCGACACCGCGGCCTGGATCGACGTCCGCCAGTACGCGGACGCGCTGGCATAACGCGGGCTTGCCGCGCATGATCACGACCGGGCACGGCGCGTGATGCGCGCAGAACCGGCTGACCGATCCCAGCGCCGCACCCGGGAGCCCGCCGTGTCCCCGGCAGCCGACCACGAGCAGGTCGGCTCCCTCAGCCGCGTCGACCAGCACCTGCCCGGCCTGCCCCTTGACCACGCGCGGGCAGACCTCGACGTCGGGGTCGATGACGTACATCTGGGCGATCGCCTCGGCGAGGACGTCGAACGCGTCCTCCTGGTAGTCGGGCATGTCCGCGGCCGGTAGCCAGCCGGTCCCGACCGGGATATGCCAGGCCGTCACGGCCTCCACCACGGCCCCGGTCAGCCTGGCCTGGTGGATGGCCCAGCGCAACGCGGCCATAGATGGCTCGAGGCCGTCTATCCCGACCACGATGCGCGGCCGCTCGGGAGTGAGTCCGCTGTTCATCGGGTCCTCCTAACCTCATGCTGATGGCCGCCGACGCCGGGCGGCCCTGGTTCTGGATGGCGGCGATCCTGTCGCGGGCGCCGCGAGGATCGAGGTACTGACCGACCGCGACCACCGGGCGCAGGTCGGGTCCGAGCTGGTAGAGCAGCGGAATGCCGGTGGGGAGCTCCAGGTCGGCGATCCGGTCGTCTGGCATCGAGTCGAGGTGCTTGACCAGCGCGCGCAACGTGTTGCCATGCGAGACGACGAGCACGCAGCCGCCCGCGCGCAGGTCCGGGACGATCGCGTCGTACCAGTACGGCAGCAGCCGCGCGGAAACGTCGCGCAGGGACTCGGCCTTAGGCCTGGCCTCGGGCGGCAGGCAGGCGTAGCGGGGGTCGCCGAACTGCGAGTACTGAGCGTCGGCGGCAAGCGGCGGGGGCGGGACGTCGTACGAACGGCGCCACAGCCTGACCTGCTCCTCGCCGTACTCCTGGACCACCTGGGCCTTGCTCCTGCCCTGCAGGGCCCCGTAGTGCCGGCCGTTCAGCCGCCAGGACCTGCGGACCGGAATCCAGTCCCGGTCGGCAGCCGCCAGGGTCAGGTCGGCGGTACGGATGGTCCGCCGCTGCAAGGAGGTGTGCGCGAACGCGGGGAACAGGCCGTGCGCCGCGAGCAGTGTCCCGGCCCGCGCGGCCTCCCGTTCTCCGTCCCGGGTGAGCTCGGCATTCACCCACCCGGTGAACCGGCCGGCGGCGTTCCACTCGCTCTGCCCGTGCCTGAGCACGACCAGACGGTAGGCCGGCCCCGCGTTCATGGCTGCTCGAGCACCGCAAGTCCCGGCAGGGTCTTGCCCCGGATGAACTCCAGGCTGGCGCCGCCGCCGGTGGAGACATATCCGAACGCGCTCTCGGGGAAGCCCAGTGCGCGGATGGCCGCTCCGGTGTCGCCGCCGCCGATCAGGGTGAACGCGCCGCTGCCGGTCAGCGCCGAGGCGACCGCGCTGGTGCCGCCAGCGTACGGCGCCAGCTCGAAGACGCCCATCGGGCCGTTCCAGAAGACCGTGCTGGCCTCGCGGATGCTGGTCGCGAACAGCCTGGCGGTCTCCGGTCCGATGTCCAGGCCCATCTGGTCGACCGGGATGGCGTCGGCCGTCACGACCTGGTGCGGCGCGCCGGCGGCGCGTTGGGGCGCCACGATGAAGTCAGAGGGCAGCACGATCGCCACGCCCGCCCGCGCGGCCCGGGCGAGATAGCTGCCGGCCAGTTCGACCTGGCCGGCCTCCAGCAGGGACGTGCCCACCTTGTGGCCCTGCGCGACCAGGAACGGGAAGGCCATGGCCCCGCCGATGAGGATGCGGTCGGTCGCGCTGAGCAGGCTACCGATCGCCTCGAACTTGTCCGCCACCTTGGCGCCGCCGAGCACCACCACATAGGGGCGGCGGATGTCCGCGGTCAGCCGGCTGAGCCCGGCGACCTCGGCCTGGACCAGGTAGCCGGCGGCGTGCGGCAGGCGCAGGGCCACGTCATAGACGCTGGCGTGCTTGCGGTGCACCGCGCCGAACCCGTCCGCCACGTACAGGTCGGCCAGCGCGGCGAGCCGGTCGGCGAACGCGCCGCGCTGCGCGTCGTCCTTGCTGGTCTCCCCGGCCTCGAACCGCAGGTTCTCCAGCATGACCAGGCCGCCGGGGCGCAGTGCGGCCACTGCCGCCTGCGCGGCCGGGCCGACGGTATCGGCGGCTAGCTGCACCGGGCGGCCGAGCAGTTCGCCCAGCCGGGCCGCGACCGGGGCCAGCGAGTACCTGGGGTCGGGCTCGCCCTTGGGGCGGCCGAGGTGAGCGCAGACGATCACCGCGGCACCGCGCTCGAGCAGCGCGGTCAGGGTGGTCAGGGCGGCCAGGATACGGCCGTCATCGGTGACGCGGCCGCCATCGACCGGCACGTTGAGGTCATCGCGCACCAGGACCCGCTGGCCTGCGACCGCCAGGTCATCGATCGCCTTCATCATCATCAGATCTCCTCCGGGTCAGGCGGCTGGCTCCATGGTCAGCCTGGTGCCGCCGTCGGCCGCCCGTCAGGGTCATACGCCGCTGCGACGGGGGACCTTCGTCCGGGATGCCACGTGCGGCGGATCGGCCGCAGCCGAGCCAGGACCGCGCCATGCCGGAGGCGGGGCGCATCAGAGGGGAAGGCTCCGGACCAGGTCAGCGCGCGAACGCCGAGTAGCCGGAGCGGGAGATCAGCCTGATCCTGGTGGCTTGCAGCCGCTTGGCCAGGACCCTGGCGACCCGCTGGTTGAGCTCATGGCCGAGCCCGGGCTCGGCCACGCAGGCCTCCCGCACGGCCGGCGCATCGAACTCGAAGGCCTCCACGGCGGTGGCGGCCACGGCGCCGAATGCCCATCTGAACGGCGGGAATAGCCACGACCAGCCGAGCAGCTCGCCCATGCCGATGGTCTCGATGACCACCGGTCCCTCTCCGGGAACCTGCAGGTCCAGGTGCACGTGGCCGGACTGGATCAGCCAGAAGCGGTTGGCGTTGCCGCCATCCTCGAAGAGCCGGTGCCTGGCCGGGAACGTGACGTCAGAGGCCGCCTC
Organism: uncultured Actinomycetota bacterium; assembly: GCA_963808615.1. Classification (GTDB taxonomy): domain Bacteria; phylum Actinomycetota; class Actinomycetes; order Streptosporangiales; family Streptosporangiaceae; genus Palsa-504. Next base: position 219,764 of record CAWEGV010000010.1, on the reverse strand, counting down.
GGCGAGCACGCCCAGCTGGTCATGGGACATGCCGTGCAAGAACGGATGCGCGGACAGAGCCCCCGCGGTCACCTCGATCATGATTCATCACCTCGCCCAGGTCAGCTTCAGCATCGCACCGCGGCCCGCCGCCGGCCAGGGCCGTAGGTCACTCGCCATCCAGGACGATGGGCCGCGGCGGTTCCGGCCCGAGCGCGGCATGGTGCGATGGACCAACGTCCCGGCCGGACGTGGCGGAGGCCACTCCCAGGCCGGCTTCGGTGTGCTGAGGCTGACGTATGAGAGCGAAAGCCCCGCATGACGGCTGGAAGAACCGAGGAGGTGAAGCGGCATCCGCGGCCTGGGCCCGGTCGGTCCGCGGCGCCGCGATCCTGATGAGCGTTAGTTACGTACTCAGGCAGGTACCAGCCGAGCCCAACCGGCCGGACCAGCATGGAGCATGGGCCTGGCCGTCGCCGCCGGACCCGGGTGATCTGAGTAAGCGGATCGCGCGGCGGCGGGCGGAGCTGCGGTTGAGCAGGGCGCAGGTGGCCGCCCGTGCCGGGTTGAGCCTGCGGTACGTGGAGTACCTGGAGAGATATCCGGCCCGGCCGCGGGGCGCGGCGCTGCGCAAGCTCGCCGCCGCGCTGCAGACGACCCCGGCGGCGCTGCTCGGAGCCGGGGCGCAGCTGCCGCCGGCGCCCGGGCGCTCGGCCCGGCCTCCCGTCGTCACCAAGCTGATGCCGGCCGAATGCCTCCGGCTGATCGCGCCGGGCGGCATCGGGCGGCTCGCGTTCGGCACGGCCTCGGGTCCGGTCGTGCTTCCGGTCAACTTCGCCGTGCTGGCGGGCACCATCGTCATCAGGACCAGCGAGGGCAGCATGATCGAGGGCCACGCCGGCGATCAGGTGGCGTTCGAGGCCGATCACCTCGACCAGGCGCTCTGCCAAGGCTGGAGCGTGCTCGTGCGCGGCCCGGCCCACCGCGTCGCGCACCCGGCCGAACTCGATCACGTGCGGCGGGATACCACCTTGTGGCCGTGGCCAGGCGGTGATCGGCCAGGCGGTGATCGCGACGTGCACGTCCGCATCGTCCCGGACCGGATCACCGGCCTCCGGATCGAGCGCACCTGACCCCGGACCGCCCAGGCGGCGCCGCCCCTCAGGGGCGGCCCCGCCTGGCGGCCAGGACGAGGCCTGCAGGCCCGGCTTACAGGCGGCCGCCGACCAGAGCGGCCAGGTCGGCCAGCCGGCAGGTGTAGCCCCACTCGTTGTCGTACCAGCCGAAGACCTTGACCAGCCGGCCGGAGGCCTGGGTGAGCTCGGAGTCGAACACGCACGACGCGCAGTCGCCGATGATGTCGCGGGAGACGATGGGATCGGTGCTGTACCGCAGCACGGCGCCCAGCGAGCTCTTCGGGTCGAACGCCGCGGTGGCGAACGCGTGGTTCACCTGTCCGGCAGTGACCTCCTGGCTGAGCACCACGGCCAGGTCGGTGAGCGAGCCGTCTTCCACCGGAACCCGGACGGCCACCCCGTCCAGCTTCCCGGCCAGGGCCGGGATGACCTCACCGGTGGCGCGGGCCGCGCCGGTCGTGGTCGGCACGATACTGGTCGCCGCGGACCGGGCGCGCCGCAGGTCCTGGTGCGGCCCGTCGAGCAGCATCTGGTCACCGGTGTAGGCGTGCACCGTGGTCATGAAGCCCTGCTCCACGCCGAACGCATCGTGCAGCACCTTGACCATCGGGGCCACGCAGTTGGTCGTGCAGGACGCATTGGAGATCACGTCATGCCGCACCGGGTCATAGGCGCCGTCGTTGACCCCGATCACCACCGTGAGGTCGGCACCCTTGCCCGGCGCCGAGATCAGCACCTTGCGCGCGCCGCCCTTGAGATGCAGCGCCGCGCCGTCGCGGGACCGGAACTTGCCGGTGGACTCCACGATCACGTCCGCGCCCAGCTTCCCCCAGTCGATCCGGGCGGGATCCCGCTCGGACAGCACGGCCACCGGCGCCCCCGCGACGATCAGCGAATCCCCGGTGCAGTCCACGGCGCGGCCCAGCCGCCCGTAGGTGGAGTCGAAGGCCAGCAGGTGCGCCAGCGTCCGGGCATCGGCGACGTCGTTGACCGCCACCACCTCCAGGTCGGTGCGCTCCAGCGCCAGGCGCGTAAAGGCACGCCCGATCCGCCCGAAGCCGTTGATTCCCACTCTGGTAGTCATATGAGCTTCCTCCTCATCGACGTCTCAATCGCCAGCCTGAGCCCGGCGACCCTGGCGCACCTAGCGCCAATGGGCACCTAACCGCAGGACCATCGGCCCTGGCCGAGCCCGCCGATAGCAGCAGATGGTCAGATGCGAAGACTGCCGTGACCTGGTGAGGTGACACGATGCGTCCCCGGAGTACCCGGCTGGGCCGGTGGTGGCGCGGCTGGCGCCCCGACCGTAACCCGCTGCGGCGCCGCTCCGACCGGGCCGAGACACTCATCCTCGGCGTGCTGGCGGCGGCGGGCCTGGCCGGGGCCCCGCTGGCCGCGCACACAGCGGCCAGCTGGACTTACGCCACGTCGGCGCGGGAAGCGCAGGCCCAGCAGGCCGCCCTGCATCAGGTCCCGGCGACGCTCCTGGAACCGGCGCAGCCGCCCGGCGCCTATACCGCAGAGGCCAATGCCCGGTGGCGGGCGCCGGACGGGCACATGGTTACCGGCCAGGTGCCCGTGCTCATCGCCGCCGCAGCAGGCAGCACCTTGATGGTGTGGACCAACCAGGCCGGCCAGCTCACCGCTCCGCCGCTGAACGCCAGCCAGGTCGCCAGCCGGGCCGGCCTGTCCGAGGTGCTGGCCGTGACCGGCCTGGCCGTCATGCTGATCATGGTCGGAAGGCTGGTCCACGTGGTGCTGAACCGGCGCCGGCTCGCCGCCTGGGACGCGGGCTGGCGAACGGGCCGCGCTGGAGCCCACGGCGTTAAGACCTGCGCTAACGGTGACCGAGGTCCCGGTCAGCCGGTGACATCTGGCCGTGCCACAGCCACGGACGCGGCGGAACACTCACAGGTAACAGATATGTGAGCATGCCGGGCCCGGGATGGTCCGGCCCCTTGAGGAGGCATGACGATGCGCCGCAATTCTCATTTCACCGCTGCCATCGCGGGGTTCGCCGTCGCGGCGGTCCTGCTGGTGGCAGGCGGCCTGCTGCTGTGGGGGTCCACCTACGTGCACAACACCGTGACCAACCAGCTCGCCGCCCAGCAGATCTACTTCCCGCCCCAGTCCGCGTTCGCGCACCCCAAGGCGGGCACCGAGATCACCCCGAACATGATCCCGTCGGTCTCCCAGTACGCCGGGCAGCAGCTGCTGACCGGGCAGCAGGCCGAGGCCTACGCTGACCACTTCATCGCCCAGCACATCACCGACATGGCCGGCGGCAAGACCTACTCCCAGCTGTCCGCGCTGTCCATGGCCCAGCCGAACAACGCCAAGCTGGTCGGCCTGGTGGCCACCGTGTTCAAGGGCGAGACGCTGCGCTCCATACTGCTCAACGCCTACGGCTGGTGGAAGGTCTCCCAGATCACCTACATCGCCGCCATCGCCAGCTTCGCCCTGGGCGGCCTGGCCCTGATCGGCTCGGTCATCGCCCTGGCCACCGGGCGCAAGCCCAAGACCCAGGTCGCGGTCATCCCCCAGACCGGACAGGCCCAGACCAAGGCCGCATAGCGGCGCCAAGGCCGCGTAAGGGACAACTAAATCCAACCAGCACCCAGCCGGTGACTGTCTCCGGGCCTGTATCCCGAAAGGGCAGGCCGGAGGCGGCCCGGCTACCGGAATGAGTAAGGAAGTGAGCATGATGGCGCGCACCGACATTCATCTCGATGCCATGCTTCGCCACCTCGGTGCCGCGTACTACGAGAACCTGCACGGCAGGGCCACCCGCTCTGACGTGACCCGCGCACTGGACACGGTGGAGGAACACCTGCACGAGATCTCGTCACATGCCGCACCGGCCCGGCCGCACCAGGCTCACCAGGGCCACCAGCCTCACCAGGGCCACGAAGTGCGCCACCGCCGGTGGGCCCGGCAGGTCAGGGACGTGATGACGACCTCGGTGGTCACCGTGGACCGGATCACGCCGTACCAGGAGATCGACCGCCTGCTGACCCAGCACCGGATCAGCGGGATGCCGGTGCTGATGATGGGCCGGCAAGTCGCTGGCGTGGTGTCCGAAGCAGACCTGCTGGCCGCGGAGGACGAGAAGGCCAGGCACGCCCGGATGACCGCGACGACCGGCCGGCGCCGGCGGCTCCACAGGCGGCCGCAGGCGGGCCTGACCGCCGGGACCCTGATGACCTCGCCCGCCATCACCATCGGCCCCGATGCGACCATCCCGGCCGCGGCGCGCCTGATGAACACGCACCACCTCAGGAGGCTGCCGGTCACCGGCGAAAACGGCAAGCTGGTCGGCATCGTGAGCCGCCGCGACCTGCTGAGCGTGTTCCTGCGCCCAGATGACGACATCGCCCACGATGCCCAGCAGATCCTCCACGAGACCGCCTGCGACGATCCGGCGACCGTCACCGTGACGGTGCGCCATGGCGTCGTGATCCTTACCGGCGCGGTCGAGCCCGCGGCTGACCAGCACCATCACCTCATCCACCTTGCGATAGAGATGATCTGGGACATCGACGGAGTGGTCGACGTGGTGAACAGGCTCAGCGAGAACTCGCCAGCACAGGAGCCCAAGCCGGCGCACACCGCCTGATCTCCTGACCCTCGATAGGGCCGCCATTCACGCGGCCCTATCGCGTTGCCGCCCTAAGGAAGGCCCGGAAGACCGTGACAGAGGTCCCGGTGAGCCGGTGACATCTGGCCGTGACGCTGAGGGGGGCCGCGCGGAACACTAACAGTTGAAAGCTCAACAAATGCGAGGCCGGGCGATCCCCGGGACCCCGCTTCATGAGGAGGCATGACGATGCGCCGCAATTCTCATTTCACCGCTGCCATCGCGGGGTTCGCCGTCGCGGCGGTCCTGCTGGTGGCAGGCGGCCTGCTGCTGTGGGGGTCCACCTACGTGCACAACACCGTGACCAACCAGCTCGCCGCCCAGCAGATCTACTTCCCGCCCCAGTCCGCGTTCGCGCACCCCAAGGCGGGCACCGAGATCACCCCGAACATGATCCCGTCGGTCTCCCAGTACGCCGGGCAGCAGCTGCTGACCGGGCAGCAGGCCGAGGCCTACGCTGACCACTTCATCGCCCAGCACATCACCGACATGGCCGGCGGCAAGACCTACTCCCAGCTGTCCGCGCTGTCCATGGCCCAGCCGAACAACGCCAAGCTGGTCGGCCTGGTGGCCACCGTGTTCAAGGGCGAGACGCTGCGCTCCATACTGCTCAACGCCTACGGCTGGTGGAAGGTCTCCCAGATCACCTACATCGCCGCCATCGCCAGCTTCGCCCTGGGCGGCCTGGCCCTGATCGGCTCGGTCATCGCCCTGGCCACCGGCCGCCGCACCCCGGCCGCGGCCGAGGTGGCGCCGCCCACCCAGCGGGAACACGTCAAGGCCACATGACCACGGCGGCGAGCGGCGACACAGCCGCAAGCACCGCAGGATCCTCCGCCTAGCGCCCCACCGGGCGCCGGCCGGAGGATCTTCATGGTGCCGATGTGGCCGATACAAGGCGCAGAAGCTGACACCTTAGGTGGTTACCGTGGCCCGTAGGCCCGTATGCCTTTCTCGACCGCGCTGAGGTAGCTGCTCCGCCCGTAGCCGGGTCCAGCGGCATCGGCATTGGCGGCGAGCAATCCGCGAACTTCCCCGGTGCCGCTAAATCCCTTGCGTTCCATCCAGGCTGTCAGCCCGTCGAGCAGCACTGTCACGTGGCCCGGGCCGTGCCGCAGCAGTGAGGACGTCGTCATCACCACGTCCGCGCCGGCCAGCAGGTAGGCGGCCACGTCATCGGCGGTCTCCACGCCGGTGCTGGCGGCGAGCGAGACGCGCACCTGGCCGCGTAGCCGCGCGATCCAGGACCGGGCCACCGTTGCCTCGCCCGGCCTGGACAGCTGGAACCCGGTGCTGACGCTGAGGGTGCCGGGGTCGATGTCGGTCTGCATGAACCGGTTGAACAGCACTAGACCGTCCGCGCCTGCCCGCTCCAGGCGGACCGCCATCTCGCCGAGCGAGCTGAAATAGGGGGTCAGCTTGACCGCGACCGGGATGCTGACCGCGGCCTTAACGGTGGTGAGGATGTCGATATACCGCTGTTCGTTGTCACGCGCGGGGACGACCGGATCACCGGGGAGGTAGTAGATGTTGAGCTCCAGAGCGGACGCGCCCGCGCCCTGCATGGCCCGGGCGTAGTCGGTCCACCCGCCGGCGGTGCTGCCGTTGAGGCTGGCGATCACCGGGACACCGTATCCGGCGGCGCGCTCGATCAGATCGAGGTACTGGCGAGGCCAGACACTGGCGTCCGGGTCGATCAGGTAGGTCATCGCCTCGCTGAAGCTGTCGATGCCGACCTCGGCCAGGCGCTCGTCACGGTCGGCTTCGGCCCGGATCTGCTCTTCGAACAGCGACGGCAGCACGATGGCACCCACCCCCGCCTCGGCGAGCTGTCCGACCCTCTTTGCGGTCTGGGTCATCGGCCCGGCGGAGGCGACCAGCGGATTACGCAGCTCCAGGCCCAGGTAGCTGGAGTCAAGATTCATCGGCTGGTTCCTCGTCCTCGGTAGTGCCGGCCTTAACGCTGCCGTCGCCGACGGCGGGAAACCATTCCGGGCTCCGGGCCGCCATTTCCTCGTACGTGGCCCAGCGCTGGCTGACCTGCTGCTGGGCCATCCTGAGCAGGCGCTCGGCTGCTTCGGGGTCGGTGCGTTCCAGGATGCGGTAACGGAGTTCCCGCCCGGTGTAGGCGGTGAGCGGGATCCTCGGCCGGTGCGAGTCGAGCAGGAACGGGTTGCGGCCGGCTTCGCGCAGCACCGGGTCGTATCGGATCAGCGGCCAGTAGCCGCTGGCCACGGCGCGGTACTGCTGGTCCATCCCGTTGCGCAGCGGCATCCCGTCCTTCTCGATGCCGTGCGCGATGCAGTGGCTGTAGGCGAGCACCAGCGAGGTCCCCTCGTAGGCCTCGGCCTCGCGCAGCGCCCGCAGCGTCTGCTGCGGGTCGGCGCCCATCGCCACCCGGGCCACGTAGACGTTGCCGTAGGCGATCGCCTGCAGCGCGATGTCCTTCTTGGGCACCTTCTTGCCGGCCGCGGCGAACTTGGCCACCGCGCCCGGCGGCGTCGACTTCGAGGCCTGACCGCCGGTGTTGGAGTACACCTCGGTGTCCAGCACCAGCACGTTCACGTCGCGGCCGCTGGCCAGCACGTGGTCGAGCCCGCCTGCGCCGATATCGTAGGCCCAGCCATCGCCGCCGACGGCCCACACGCTGCGGCGGACCAGGCTGTCCACCACGCTGCGCAGGTCGGCCACGGCGGGATCGGTGTCGTCCAGCCGCTCCAGGCGGCGCCTGAGCTCGGTGACCCGGTCCCGCTGGGCCGCGTACTCGGCTTCGCGCCGCTGCGGGTCGGTCAGGATCGCCTCGGCCAGCTCCGGCCCGCCGGGGCCGAGCGCATCGGCGAGCTCGGCCAGCCGACGGCGGGCCAGGGCCAGGTGCTGGTCGGCGGCGAGCCGGAAGCCCAGCCCGAACTCGGCGTTGTCCTCGAACAGCGAGTTGGACCAGGCTGGTCCGCGTCCGGCCTTATCGGTGGTCCAGGGGGTGGTCGGCAGGTTGCCGCCGTAGATCGACGAGCAGCCGGTCGCGTTGGCGATCATCAGCCGGTCGCCGAACAACTGGGACACCAGCTTGAGGTAGGGCGTCTCGCCGCAGCCGGCGCAGGCACCGGAGAACTCGAATAGCGGCTGCAGGAACTGGGTGCCGCGCACCGTCTCGAAGTCGACCCGCGACCGGTCGTTGACCGGGATGGTCTCGAAGAACGCGATATCGCGCCGCGCGCTGTCCACGAGGGGTTCGCGGGGGGCCAGGTTGATCGCCTTGCGGCCCGGATCGCCGGGCGCGACCGCCGGGCAGGCCTCGACGCACAGCCCGCAGCCGGTGCAGTCCTCGGCGTAGACCTGCAGGGTGTACCGGGCGTCCGGCAATCCGCGAGCGTCCAGCGGCATGACCGGGAACCCGTCCGGTGCGCCGGTGAGCTGGCCGGCGTCGTAGAACTTGGAGCGGATCACGCTGTGCGGGCAGACGAAGCTGCAGTTGCCGCACTGGATGCACAGGTCCGGGTCCCACGCGGCCACCTCATCGGAGATGTTCCGCTTCTCGTACGCTGCGGTCCCGGTCGGGTAGGTGCCGTCCACCGGGAGCGCGCTGACCGGCAGCTCGTCACCGCGGCCGGCCATCATCTGCGCGGTCACCGCCCGGACGAACTCCGGCGCGTCCGCTGGCACCACGGGCGGCACGCCGCGGGTGGCGGTCACCCGCCGGGGAATCTTTACCTGGTTCAGCGCGGCCAGGGCCGCGTCCACGGCGGCGTCGTTGCGCGCGACGACCTCGGGTCCGCGCCGCCCGTAGGTCTTGGCGATCGCGGCCTTGATCGCCCTGATCGCCTCGTCCCGCGGCATGACCCCGGAGATCGCGAAAAAGCAGGTCTGCAGGACGGTGTTGGCCCGGCGGCCGAGCCCGGCATCGCGGGCGACCTGGCTGGCGTCGATGGCGTACAGGGTGATCTGCTTGGCCAGGATCTGCTCCTGGGCCTCCCGTGGCAGTGAGTCCCACACCTCCTCGGCCGGATGCGGAGTGTTGAGCAGCAGCGTCGCGCCGGGCGCGGCGCGCTGGAGCACCTCGGGCCTGCCGATCATCCGCGCCTGGTGACAGCCGACGAAGCTGGCCTGGCCGATCAGGTAGGGCGCCTTGATAGGTGCTGGCCCGAACCGCAGGTGCGAGACCGTCTCAGACCCTGACTTCTTCGAGTCGTAGACGAAATAGGCCTGGGCGTGCCGGGCTGGATCGGCACCCAGGATCTTGACGCTGTTCTTGTTCGCGCCGACGGTCCCGTCCGCGCCCAGCCCGAAGAACACCGCCCGCACGGTCCCGGCCGGCTCGATGTCCAGCGCCGGGTCATACGGCAGGCTGGTCCCGGTCACGTCATCGGTGATGCCGATCGTGAACCGCGGCCGGGGCCGGTCGGCGGCCAGCTCGGCGAAGATCCCGGCCACCATGCCGGGAGTGAATTCCTTGGAGGACAGCCCGTACCGGCCGCCGGTCACCAGCGGCATCGCGGAGCGCTCACCTGCCGCGTGCGTCTCGGCAAGTGCTGCGAGCACGTCGAGGAACAGCGGCTCGCCCAGCGAGCCGGGCTCCTTGGTCCGGTCCAGCACCGCCAGATGCCGGGCGCTCGCGGGGATCGCGGCCAGCAGGGCTCCGGCAGGGAAGGACCGGAACAGCCGGAGCTGGACGACCCCGACCTTCTCGCCGCGCGCGGCGAGGTAGGCGGCCGTCTCGGCGGCGGTCTGGCCGCCCGAGCCCATGACCACGACCACCCGGTCCGCCTCGGGGTCACCGGTGTACTCCGCGAGACGGTACCGCCGCCCGGTCACCGCGGCGAAGGCGTCCATCGCCTCGGTAACCGCGCCGGGGACCCGCGCGTAGAACGGGTTGACGGTCTCCCTGGCCTGAAAGTACACGTCCGGGTTCTGCGCGGTGCCGCGGAGAACCGGCCGCTCCGGGGTCAGCGCGCGGCCGCGGTGGGCCCGGATCAGCTCCTGGGGGATCAGGGCCCGCAGGGCGTCATCGGAGAGCAGGTCGATGGTGTTCACCTCGTGCGAGGTGCGGAACCCGTCGAAAAAATGCACGAACGGGATCCGCGTGGCCAGCGTGGCCACCTGGGCGATCACCGCGAAATCGTGGGCTTCCTGGACACTGGCCGAGGCCAGCATCGCGAACCCGGTCTGCCGGACCGCCATCACGTCGGAGTGATCGCCGAAGATGGACAGGCCCTGCGCGGCCAGCGAGCGCGCGGCCACCTGGAACACCGCCGGGGTCAGCTCCCCGGCGATCTTGTACATGTTCGGGATCATCAGCAGCAGGCCCTGCGAGGCGGTGAACGTCGTGGTCAGCGCCCCGCTCTGCAGCGCACCGTGCAACGCGCCGGCGGCCCCGCCCTCACTTTGCATCTCCACCACGGCCGGCACGCTGCCCCACACGTTGGGCCGCCCCTGGCTGGACCACTCATCGGCCAGCTCCGCCATCGGCGACGACGGCGTGATCGGATAAATGCAGCACACCTCGTTGAGCCGGTAGGCGGCCGAGGCCGCAGCCTCGTTGCCGTCGACGGTGACGCGCATCACGGCTCCTCAGGGATCATCTCGATGGCGTGCACCGGGCACTGATCGTGACAGATCGCGCAGCCCGTGCACCGGTCATAGTCGAACACGTAGGCATAGTCCGTCCCGTGCTCGTGGCCCGCGGGGCGGCTGGGGCGGATCTTGATGATCGCGTCCTCCGGGCAGGAGCCGAAGCAGCCGTCGCACTCGAAACAGTTGCCGCACGACAGGCACCGGCCGGCCTCGTACGCCGCCTGGTCGTCGCGCAGGCCGCCCACCACCTCGGTGAAGTCGGCGATCCTTGCGCTGGCTTCGATCTCGGGCTGCCGGCGGCGCTCGGCATCGGTGAAGTACCACGGGTGCAGCAGGTCGAAGGCCGCCTCGTCGTTCTTGGCCGATGAGGTGGCCTGTTGGCCCCGGAGATAAGCATCGATGAACCGCGCGGCCTTCTTCCCGTGCCCGACTCCCACCGTGACCGTCCGCTCGGCGGGCACCATGTCCCCGCCTGCGAACACCCCGGGGCAGCCCGTCATCATCGACGATGACACCACGACGGTCCCGTCCTGCTTGAATTCAACGTCCGGGACGTGCCGCAGGAACGCGGTGTCGGCGTCCTGCCCGACCGCCATGATGATCGTGTCGGCGGCCAGCGTCTCCAGCCGTCCGGTGGGATGCGGCCTGCCTTCGTCGTCCAGCTCCATGACCTCCACGGTCAGCTCGGGCCCGTCGAAGGCGGCGATCGTGCGCAGCCAGTTGATCCGCACGCCCTCCCGCTCGGCGTCAGCGGCCTCCTCCTCGTGCGCGGGCATCTGGGCACGGGTGCGCCGGTAGACGATCATCGTGTCTTGGGCGCCCAGGCGCCGCGCGACCCGGGCCGCGTCCATCGCGGTGTTGCCGCCGCCGTACACCGCGACCCGGCGGCCGATCACCGGCGTCGCACCGCCGGCCACGTCCCGCAAGAACGGGACTGCCTCGATGATCCGGCTCGCATCCCTGGCCGGGATGTCCACGTGCTTGGACAGGTGCGCCCCGACCGCGACGAACACCGCGTCGAACCCGCCCGTGGCCTGCTCGGCGGCCAGGTCCGTGACCCGGTGGCCGCAGGTCATCCGCACGCCCAGCGCCTCGATCCTGGCCAGCTCGCCCGCCAGCACATCACGGGGCAGCCGGTACGCGGGGATCCCGTAACGCATCATCCCGCCAGGTTCTGCGCTGGCGTCGCGGATCTCCACCTCGTGGCCCCGGCGGGCCAGGTGATAGGCCGCCGACAGGCCGCTCGGGCCCGCACCGACGACCAGCACCCGCTGGCCGGTCCGGGCCGACGGCGAGTCGAATCGCCATCCGCGGTCAAGGGCGAGATCGCCGAGGAACCGCTCGACCGAATGGATCGAAACCGAGCTGTCGAGCTCGGCCCGGTTACAAACGCTCTCGCACGGGTGGTAGCAGACCCGGCCGTGGATGGCCGGCAGCGGGTTGTCGGCGGTCAGCTGCCGCCACGCCCGCTCATGCTCCCCGGCGCGGGTGCTGGCCAGCCAGGCCTGGATGTTCTCCCCGGCCGGGCAGCCCGCGTTGCACGGCGGGAGCAGGTCGCCGTATACCGGCCTGCGCGTCCGTACCGGGCCGGCCAGGGCCGCACCGTGCAGCAGGTCCGGCAGCGGCGTGAGGTCGCGTGTCGGATGGCTCATCAGCCCAACCCCTTCCACACCCACGATCGGTCACCACGCATGGCCCCAGTCTGCCCACCCGCCGCGGGGTACATAAGGGAAGAAGGTCCCGAGCGCCGCGACCTCGGCTACCGCACCTTGGGCGGGACGTATCGGCCGGATCCCCGGCTGGCGCTTCAGCGGGCGGCGGCTGCGTGACGACTATTGGGCCGCCTTGATCCGGCGGCCGGTGATGCGGGTCGGGACGATCCTGATGAACAGTGCCCTCTCGCCGCCGGCCCAGGGCTGGACGCCGGCCTCCGCGGCGGCCTCGCGCTCGGCCTCGGATTCGACGTGGTGGGCCGGGCCCTGGATCAGCACGCTCCAGCCCCGGCGTTCGCGGACGTCGAAGTCGTCGATCTCGAACGCCACCATGTAATCCCCGCCCGCGATCCCGGTCTGCAGGTCCTCGTCCAGCGCACTGTGCCGCGCGGTGCGGAACACGATCGCGCCGTCGTGCCACTTGTAGTTCACCGGCAGCACGGCCGGGCCGAACCGGCTGAGGTAGGCGATGCGGCCGACCTCGCCCTGCGCTATCAGCCGCAGGGACTCGGCCTCATCGAGCTCGGTGATCGTGCCGTCAGACATTGCCTGATCCTTCCGGTCATGACGCTAGCGCTGTCACGACCTTAGCGCCCCGGGCCCCTTAGCGCTCACGGGCCGACTTGGTGCTCCCCAGCTTCGCGATGACCTTCAACCCGGGGGTACGGACCTTCGGCCCTGCCGTCTGTCGCCGCTGATGACCAGACTGGTGATGGACATGAAGGGGTGCTCACCATGAGGTCCACGGTCAAGGACGTCATGACCACCCGCGTCATCTGGGTCAGCCCGCCGGTGATCGTGCGGCCCGAGGACACCGTCGAGCACGCTGCCCGGCTAACGCAGAAGGGACCAAAACGATGAAGGTCACCGTCAGGGACGTCATGTCCACCGAGGTAGTAGCGGTCAGGCGCGGCGCCTCCTTCAAGGAGATGGCGGCCAGCCTGCGCCAGTACCGGATCAGCGCGTTCCCCGTCATCGACGACGACGGGAAGGTGATCGGCGTGGTCTCCGAGGCCGACCTGCTGGCTCGGGAGGCACTGGCCGACGGCCAGGCCGGGCTTGGAGGCGCGGTCACCGGGCTGCTGCACCACAGGCAGCATGAGAAGGCCGAGGCGCTCACCGCGGGCGACCTGATGACCCACCCTGCGGTGACCGTCAGGCCCGAGGACACGGTCGAGCACGCCGCCCGGATGATGTACACCCTCCAGGTCAAGCGGCTTCCCGTGGTCGACGCGGGCGGTCACCTGATCGGCATCGTCAGCCGCTCCGATGTGCTAGCCGTCTTCGACCGCCCGGACCCCGAGATCCTGGCCGAGATCACCGACGGCGTGATCCTGCACGGGCTCCTCATCGACCCGGCCTTGTTCATCGTGTCGGTCCGCGATGGCGTGGTGACCATTCAGGGCAGCCTGGAGAGCGCGAACCTCGGCCACCAGCTCGTGAACAGGATCCGGCAGGTCCGGGGCGTGGTGGCGGTCCGCGATGAGCTCACCTACCCGCCTGCCGAACGGTCCATCGCGGGACTGCCCTTCTGATCCGGAAGCGAGCGGGAGGCACACGATGAACACGGCGCAGGCCGCCGGCCCGGTGTACGCGCTGCTGGCCGACGGCAGCACGATCGAGATCCGCCCGGCCGGCCCGGCCGACTTCGAACTGGTCAAGGCCATGCACCAGGCGATGTCGCCGGACAACACCTACCTGCGCTTCTTCAACCTCAGCCGGCTGGCGGCCGAGACCGAGGCCCGCCGGATCTGCCGCGAGCCGCGGCCTGGCCATGTCGCGCTGCTCGCGGTGGCGGACGGCGAGGTCGTGGGCTGCGCCAGCTTCGACGTCACGGCCGACCGGGGGTCCGATGGCGGCCGGACCGGCGGCGGGCACCGGGTGGCGGAGGTGGCGTTCGCGGTGGCGGACCACATGCACCACCGGGGCATCGCGACCCTGCTGCTCGAGCATCTGGTCTCGATCGCCAGAAGCCACCAGGTCACCATCTTCACCGCCGAGACCCTGCCCGAGAATACGGCGATGCTGCAGGTGTTCAACGACGCCGGCCTGCCGGTACACCGGCACTACGCGGACGGGGTCATGGAGCTGACCTTCCCGCTCCCCAGCGAGGAGGGCGGCACCGACCTCGACAGCTACCTGAACGCCGTGGCCGAGCGGGAACGCCGGGCCGACACCGCCAGCCTCCGGCACGTGCTCGCGCCCGAGTCGGTGGTGGTGATCGGCGCTAGCCGGAGGCGGGGCACGGTGGGCCGGTCGATCCTGGACAACATCCGCACCGCCGGGTACGCCGGCCGCCTGTACGTGGTCAACCCGCGCGCCCGGCAGATCGGCGGCGTGCACTGCCTGTCCTCGGTGCTCGAACTGCCCGAGCCGGCCGACCTGGCGGTGATCGCCGTGCCGCCCGCGGCGGTGCTGGACGTGGCCGAGCAGTGCGGCCGGCGGGGCGTCCGGTCCCTGGTGGTGATCACGTCCGGGCTCGACACGGCGGCCTGCGCCGACCTGCTCGCGACCTGCCGCAGGCACGGGATGCGGCTGGTCGGCCCGAACTGCTTCGGCGTGGCCGTGCCCGCCACCGGCCTGGACGCCACGTTCGCCGCCAGCCACCCGCAGCCGGGCACGGTCGGCCTGGTCATGCAGTCAGGCGGCCTGGGCTTCGCCCTGGTGGATCACCTGTCCCGGCTCGGCATCGGGATCTCCTCGTTCGCCTCGGTCGGCAACAAGCTCGACGTGTCGAGCAACGACATGCTGATGTGGTGGGAACGCGACCCGGGCACCCGGCTCGCGGTGCTGTACATCGAGTCGTTCGGCAATCCGCGCAAGTTCGCCAGGACGGCGCGCCGGGTCGGCGCTGTCATGCCCGTGCTCGCGGTAGAAGCCGGGCGTTCGGCCGTCGGCCAGCGGGCGGCGACCTCGCACACCGCGGCAGTGGCGACGCCGCTGGTGAGCCGCGAGGCCCTGTTCGAGCAGGCCGGCGTGATCACCACGCCGGGATTCGGGGAGCTGCTCGAGACCACCGCGCTGCTGGCCAGCCAGCCCGTCCCGGCGGGCCGCACCGTCGCCATCGTGTCCAACGTCGGCGGCGCCGGGGTGCTGGCCGCGGACGCCTGCGCCGACCTCGGTCTGACCGTGCACCGCCCGCACGGCCTGACCAGCCGCCGGCTGCGGACCTTGATCCCGGAGGCCGGCGCGGTGGGCGGCCCGGTTGACACCACGGCCGCGATCTCCGGCCAGAGCTTCCGGCAGTGCCTGGAACTGCTCGCCGCGGACGACGAAGTCGACGCGATGATCGCGCTGGTACTGCCGACCGGAGCGAGCGGGGACCTGACCGCGGCCATCCAGCAGGCCGACGTGACCGTCCCCATCGCCGCCGTCGTCCTCAACCAGCCGGAATCAGTCCGGCTGATCCCGCGGTTGGGAACCGGGGGTTCCGGGGGCGAGCTCCCCGCCTACGGGTACCCGGAGGCGGCGGCCGCCGCCGTGGCCCGCGCCGCCAGGTACGGGGCCTGGCGCAAGGAGCCGAGCGGCCAGGTGCCCGCCTTCCGCGATATCAAGGCCGACCAGGCCCGGGCGGTGGTGCGCGAGTTCTTCCACGCCACGCTCGGCGGCGGCTGGATGCCGCCGGACAAGACCGCCGAGCTGCTCCGGTGCTACGGCATTCCGCTGGCCGAGCTCACGCCCGTCGGCAGCGAAGACGAGGCCGTCAGCGCGCTGCAGGCCGCCCCGGGCCCGGTCGTGCTCAAGGCCGACGTGCCGGGGCTGGTGCACAAGACCGACGCGGGCGCGGTCCTGCTCGACCTGCGCACCGAGGCCGACGTGCGGGCCGCCTACGGCAAGCTGATGGACCGTTTCGGCGAACGGCAGCGCCAGGTCCTGGTGCAGCCCATGATCTCCGGCGGCACCGAGGTGATCATCGGGGTGGCTGATGATCACATGTTCGGATCGCTGGTGGTGTTCGGGCTCGGCGGCGTGGCCACCGAGGTCCTCGCCGACCACGCGGCCCGGCTCACGCCGCTGACCGACGTTGACGCGGACAAGCTGATCGGATCGATCCGCTCCGCGCCGCTGCTGCTTGGCCACCCCGGCGGTGTTGGCCCGGGGGGACGACCCCCCCAGACCCCCCCGCGGGGCCAGGCCGCCGACCTGCGGGCCCTGCGCGACCTGCTGCTGCGCGTCTCGCGGCTGGCCGACGACCTGCCCGAGGTCACCGACCTGGACCTTAACCCGGTCATCGCGCGGCCGGACGGGGCATTCGTGGTGGACGCGCGGATCAAGGTGACCCCTTACCAGCCGCAGGATCCCTTCCTGCGCAGGTTGCGCTGAGGTGTCGTGAACGTTAACGCTGACCCGCCGGCCGTCCGGGCCGGGGGGTGACGAAATAGCCCGGGTGCGCAGCGTGGAGTCCGGAGGCACGCGCCACGGACCGTTCGGAATAAAAGGGGGTTTGAATGACCGTGACCGAAGAGCCGTACGGAGACGACTTCGACGCGCTCGACGCCTGGTGGCGGGCCGCGAACTACCTGTCGGTGGGCCAGATCTAGCTGCTGGGCAACCCGCTGCTGAGCGAGCCGCTGCGGCCGGAGCACATCAAGCCGCGGCTGCTCGGTCACTGGGGCACCACGCCCGGGCTGAACCTGATCTACGCCCACCTCAACCGGGTGATCAGGAACCGGGACCTGGACGTCATCTACGTCTGCGGGCCCGGGCACGGCGGGCCCGGGTGCTGGGCAGCTGGCTGCGCGACGTGATCAAGGCCAACCCGTCGAACTTCAGGCTGTTCGGGCCGGACGAAACCGAGTCCAACCGGCTGGGCAGCGTCTACGAGGTCACGAACAAGGTGTTCGAGGGGCAGATCGTGCCCGGGGACAACCATCTGGAGCCGGACGGGCGGGTCATGGAGGTGCTGTCCGAGCACATGTGCCAGGGGTGGCTGGAAGGCTACCTGCTCACCGGCCGGCACGGGCTGTTCAACTGCTACGAGGCGTTCATCCACATCGTCGACTCGATGTTCAACCAGCATGCCAAGTGGCTGAAGGTCATCCGGCACATCGGCTGGCGGCGCCCGGTGGCGTCGCTGAGCTACCTGCTGTCCTCGCTGGTCTGGCGGCAGGACCACAACGGGTTCTCGCACCAGGATCCCGGCTTCATCGACCACGTGATGAACAAGAAGGCCGAGGTCATCCGGGTCTACCTGCCGCCGGACACCAACACGCTGCTGTCGGTGGGCGACCACTGCCTGCGCTCGCGGAACTACGTCAACGTCATCGTGGCCGGCAAGCAGCCGCAGCCGAACTGGCTGTCCATGGACAACGCGGTCATCCACTGCACCCGGGGCGCCGGGATCTGGGAGTGGGCGTCATCCGACGCTTCCGGTGAGCCGGACGTGGTGATGGCCTGCGCCGGGGACATTCCCACCCTGGAGACGCTGGCCGCGGTCTCAATGCTGCGCGAGCACCTGCCGTCGCTGAAAGTGCGCGTGGTCAACGTGGTCGACCTGATGCGGCTGCAGCCGGAGACCGAGCACCCGCACGGCATGTCCGACGCCGAGTTCGACGCTCTGTTCACCGCGGACCAGCCGGTGGCTTCCTCGGCCGGCCACGTCCGGCAGCTGATGACCGGCAAGCGGATCTCGTGCCGGGCCCACACCCGGGACCAGGGCGAGGACGTGCCGGAGATCCGCGACGGGATGTGGCCAGCCTGAGCGCCCGGGCGGCCGGGATCAGGGCTGGCGGCGACGTCCGAACAGGAAGTACGACGCCGGCAGGACTCCGGCGGAGTTGACGACCGCCACGACCGCGGCCCACAGCCCTTTCCGGCCCCGGATCTGGCTGGCCGGGCGGTGCTTGATGTCGATGAGCGCCGCGATCCGCAGGGTGACATCGACAACTCCCGCGGCGATGATGAGCTTGCGGTTGCGCTCGCTGAGATCGCTCCACCGTTGTGGCGGCATGACATCCTCCGCGGATATGACCGAGAGCGGTGATCTTCTGCACCCTACAACGCCTGAACGACGCAGTTCATCTATTGCTCGCGAGCAAACGTCCGTCCTGCCCGGCGACGGTCTTACCGGTAAGCGCCGCATCAGCGGTGTGCGTACCTGCTCGGCAGGAGCGCCCCGATGATCCACAGGAGCGGGAAGATGAAGCCGATGAGGCCAAGTACCCAGTGACCCTTGCGGAAGCTGAGAACGGCGAAGACGAACAGCAGCACGAGATAGATGATGCCGAGCGTGAAGCCCAAGACCATGGGGTTCCCCCTCTGGGTGGTCATATCCGGTCAGGACCCGGCGCGTTCCATGCGCGGTCCGAGACAATTACACCTTGTCCCAGGGTGAGTTCCAACATGCCGTTGGCATGAAAGATCGCCCGTCGGTGGTCCGATCCAGCGGTAACCATGATTTCGTACCCCCGGGGCCCAGTACGATCACGATGCTCGTGTTCACCACCAGGCCTGCCCCGGCGCCATCCAGCGCCTGCGCGCCAAGGAGGCGCCACCATGTTGCTCGCTTCGAGTTACTCCTATCCACTGCTCGGCGCGTTCTGGACGATCTTCATCATCTTCCTGTGGGTGATCTGGTTCTGGATCCTGATCACCATCATCATCGACCTGTTCCGCAGCCATGACCTGTCCGGCTTCGCCAAGGCGCTGTGGTTCATCTTCATCTTGTTCCTCCCGCTGATCGGGGTGCTG
This sequence comes from uncultured Actinomycetota bacterium, assembly GCA_963808615.1. Classification (GTDB taxonomy): domain Bacteria; phylum Actinomycetota; class Actinomycetes; order Streptosporangiales; family Streptosporangiaceae; genus Palsa-504. Next base: position 201,042 of record CAWEGV010000010.1, on the reverse strand, counting down.
GTGTACCTGATCGCCCGCGGCGGCAAGATGCACGAGCATGCGGTGAGGGACGCGCGGCAGCAAGAGGCGGACTTCCGCAGTTACGTCCAGGAAGCCGCGGGCTCGCAGAGTCCGGCGGACCAGCTGGCCAAGCTGGCCGACCTGCGTGACCGGGGCGTCATCACCGCCGAAGAGTTCGAGCGCGAGAAGGCCAAGATCCTGGCCTGAGCGGGACGGCAACCGGCGGCCTCAGCGCGACCCCGCGCTGAGGCCGCGTCGGCTCGAGGGCGGCCGGAGCCGCTGTGGTTCTCTCGCCTGATGCCCGGCACCTTGGACTCGCCGCTGATCGAAGGCATCCTGGGCCGCCTGGAGGAGTTCGCGGTGTGCTGGCGGGCACTGCCTGCAGGGGGCAGTATCACCTGGTCGTGGACACTGGACGGGCCGGCAGGCCGATCCGTACGCGGTACGGGCCGCTACCAGGCATCAGATGATCTCGAATGTACGTTTGATGAAGTTAAGATTTATGTTAAGATCATCGAAAGCCTGGAGTGGAGGCGTATGGCGAGCAGCACGGCACACTGGCGCGATCCGGTTCCATATCCCGAGCTCAGCAGGCGGCAGCATGAGATCCTGAAGTTCCTCTGGAACTACCCGCGTCCCTATTCGCCTTCTCTACGAGAGATAGGCATCGCTGTTGCCCTCAAGGGCCTGGCCGCCGTCAGCTACCAGATCTGCCAGCTGGAGGGCAAGGGATGGGTGCGGCACGACCCAGGGCGGCCGCGGGCGCTGGAGGTGCGACGGCCCGACGGACGGCTCCCTGCCTACGCTGAGCGGCCCAGGACTGACTATGTTCGCGTTCCCGCATGCGGCTTGGTTCCCGCAGGCCATCCCCTGGAGGCCGTGCAGGTCGAGGACGGCGACTGGGAGCTGCCCGTGCAGCTCGTCGGCAACGGGGACCTGTTCTTGCTGAGGGTCCGCGGAGAGTCGATGATCGACGCCGCGATCATGGACGGCGACTGGGTGGCGGTGCGGAAACAGCCCGACGCCGAGGACGGCGAGATCGTGGTGGCCATGATCGGCGATGAGGTCACGGTCAAGACTTTGGGCCGGACGGCCGGCCGGGTCTGGCTAATGCCGCAGAACCCCGTGTACGAGCCGATCGCCGCCGAGAACGCCCACATTCTCGGCAAGGTGGTTGCCGTGCTGCGCCGCGTCTGACTACCTCGGTCACTCCCGAAGCTGACCTCCTTCCTCGGCGCGATCTCGCACCAGGATCTGTTCATCTCCGGTGCGGTACTTCTCGGCGTTGAACAGCATGAGATGACCGCACGCGGCGCATTCAATTCGGACGGCGAAGGTCACGTCATAATCGTGATCCTCGCCGAAGGGGAGATCGTCGCGGTCGGGGGCAGGCCCGCCGTCGAGCAAGAACGCGGGAAAGCGCCCTATGCCGACCGCGTCCGCCGAGCCGCAGACGGGACAAGCCCTCAGGCCGAGCTGCTGGAGTGCCTGTGAGACTTCGGCGATGAAACTCTGACGCCATCGCATGAGCCGCTACTCCTCCGTCCGGCCCGTGCACAGGCGGACGCTGAAGCCAAGGCCGGTGCGGCATCACGCCAGGCTCCGCATGCACCGGGCGCAACATCGTCAGGCATGTCTATCTTCTTGCCGGGTCAACCTAGGGGCGTTCTGGCCGGTAGAAAGCCTTGGCGGCAAGTCGATGAGCCACAGGCCAGGATGCCCGGGCACGCCGGTCACCGGCCTGGTCAGCTGGTACGGGTTCGTCAGTACCCATCGCCACGCGCCGGGCCGCCCCTCGACGTCGGCCAGGGTGACGTGGCCGATGATCGCGGAGTTGACCAGCTGCCCGGCGGGCGGCCACAGCTCGGCGGATGCGGACCGGTCGCTGTCCCTGCTGGCGTGGATCCACAGCACCCCGCGCCAGGAGGGCTTCCAGGTTCGGTGCTCGAAGGCCTGGAACCCGGCGACGATACGCCACGCCCAGGGATTCATGACGCTGATCACGCGGGCGGGTTCGGCGGTCACCGGGCGCTCCCTCCTAGGCTTGGAGGAAACCATACATAGTGTCTAGTGCTTGTCAACTTGTCCGAGTGCATCCTGACCGGACATGAGCGGCCCGGCGTGTCGATCACCATGACCGCAGGAGATTTACTGGACTCACGAGGCTCGTAACTTCCCGGGGCAGGGAGACACCGATGCCACCCTCACGACCAGGCTCTCGCGTGCAGCGGCGCGTCGCCCGCACCAAGGCGGCGATCGAGGACGCGTTCGTGCAGCTGGTGCTGGAGCGCGGGTACGACCGGATTGCCGTGGAAGACATCACCGACCGGGCCGACTTGGCCCGGGCCACCTTTTACGCTCACTATCCCAACAAAGAGGCCGTCCAGTTCTCGGTCTTCAACCGGCTCACCGAGGACCTGGTGCAGCGCATCGCCGACCAGGACGGCCCCGCGACCGTGGTCCGCCGGGATGCCATCCAGGCCGCGTACAAACAGGTGGCCGAGATGCCCGACCTGTACCGGGCCTGCCTGAGCGACGCCCGCACCCGCCAAGCTCACCTGTCCACCCTGAGCCGGTACGCCGAGGAGAACTTCCGTGACCGGCTCAAGGCCCTCGGCCAGCAGCCGCGCGTCCCCGTCCCGTTGATGGCACGAGCCTTTGTCGGAGCACACGTCGCCGTCTTGGAAGCCTGGCTGGCCGGTGAGCTCGAGGGCGAGGTGGAAGAGCTCGCCAGCATGGCCCTCAACTTCCTCATTCGCGGCGCAGCCTGGGCTCACGGAATCCGCCTCGACGAGCTCGGCTCCTCAGCCGGGTGAACACCAGCTGGGCCGAACCGGCCATCAGTCTTTCGCCAGCGGGCAAGGAGGTTTCATGATCGTCAGCGTGTTCGTCCGCCGGCTCAAGCCAGGAGCCACCTTCCAGGGCTTCGTGCGCGAGTGGGAGGCCGATACGGGATTCGGCGTGCCGACCAGGGTGTTCAACGCGCAAAGCCTCACCGCTGGTGGACGGCGACGATGACCCGGTGCTGGGTGCGCTCGATGACCTGGCCTGCGGGCGGGTGCGGATCTTGATCAGCAAGCCGTTCCACACACACAGCGCTGAGCTGCTGTGGCGGCGTTACCGCTGTGCGCGGGCGCGCATCTACGGGCATCCGGAGGTGGCCACCCGGCTGGGCATGCCTCCGGGTTCCAGGCCGTGACCGGCGGTACCGACGTGGGCCGGGTCGCCGCTTCCATCCGATCGGCAGCGCGTAAAGGATTGGTACCCGACCTATCGGTCACTGACTAGGTGTTTTCCGCGCATTGCGGACGGGTATCAGGCGCCTGGGAGAGGTGATCTATCAGCTCGGCACGACCATCCGATCGGAACAGCCGACGCACGCCTGGCATGTGAGGGGTCATGTCTGCGACCACGTTTCCGCCCATTGGCGACTACGCTTTCCTGTCCAACTGCGAGCAGAACTGCCTCGTAGCACCCGACGGCGCGGTCGAGTGGATGTGCCTGCCGCGCCCCGACTCCCCGAGTGTTTTCGGCGCGCTGCTCGATCGCACCGCCGGCGCCTTCCGGTTCGGCCCGGCCAATGCTCAGGTACCGCAGAACCGCAGGTATGTGCCGGGGACGATGGTGCTGGAGACGACCTGGCAGACCCCGACGGGATGGCTGACCGTTTACGATCTCCTGGTCATGGGCCCGACTTCCCGCGGGCAGCGGCGGGCGGATTATCATCGGGCACCCACCGATTCCGGGGCCACCGGAGTTCTGCTTCGGCTGGCCACGTGTACGAGCGGGCGGGTCGAGGTGCTGGTGAATTGCTCCCCGCTCTTCAATTACGGCACCACGGGCGGCACGTGGACCTACATCGGCGACGGGTACGACTCCATGCGCGTCGCCGCACGCGAAGGAAGCCTGGAGCTCAGTATTGCCGGCACTATCCCGCTTGGCGTGCTTAGCTCCCGCTGTTACGGCCGCACCACGATCGCGGCCGGAGAATCGGCCTTCGTCACCCTCTCCTGGGGGGAAAATACCATTCCGGCAACCCAGGACGAGGCGTTCAGCGCCCTGAACCGTACCATCGACTTCTGGCGGGACTGGCTGAGCACAGCTACGGTCCCTGACCATCCGTGGCGGATCTACCTCGACCGCAGCGCCCTCACCCTGAAAGGGCTCAGCTACAGTCCCACCGGTGCCATCATGGCGGCCGCGACAACTTCCCTGCCGGAGACGCCCGGCGGCGCACGCAATTGGGATTACCGGTTTACCTGGATCAGGGATTCGGCGTTCATGCTCCGCGCGCTGTACCGCCTTGGCTTCGACTGGGAAGCAGTCGAGTATTTCGCCTTTGTCATCGACGCCATCAGCGGCGGTGACCTCAACCGGCCGTTTGAGCTTCAGATCATGTACGGCATCGGCGGGGAACGAGATCTGACCGAACGGACCCTTGACCACATGTCCGGTTACCGGGGAGCGCATCCGGTCCGGGTCGGCAACGGGGCCTGGAACCAGCACCAGCATGACGTGTGGGGGATGATCCTGGACGCCCTGGACTACCAGTTTCGCCGCGCGGCTGATCAGATCGTGATGCCCGTATGGGAGGGCATCGCCGGGTTCGTCGACGCCGCCCTCGGCTGCTGGCGTGATCCTGACCAGGGAATATGGGAAGTCCGCGGTGACCCGAAACACTTCACGGCATCCAAGGTGATGTGCTGGGTAGCGGCGGCGCGAGGTGCCGATCTGGCCCAGCGACGCGGGGATGACGAGCGAGCCCAACGCTGGCAGGCAGGCGCGGATGAGATCAAGGCCGAGGTGCTGGACAAGGGTGTTTCCAGCCGCGGCGTCTTCCGGCAGCACTACGAGACCGATGAACTCGACGCGTCGCTGCTGCTCATCCCGGTTATGGGTTTTCTTCCTCCCGAGGATAAGCGGGTCAAGGAGACCGTGCTGGCCATCGCCGATGAGCTGACTAAGGACGGCCTCGTGCTCCGCTACCGGGTCGAGGGAACCGACACCGGGTTCGAAGGCGAGGAAGGCACGTTCACCATCTGCTCTTTCTGGCTGGTGACGGCGCTGGCCATGATCGGCGAAACCAAGCGTGCCTACACCTTGTGCCAGAAGCTGCTGTCGTTCGCCGGACCCCTGCTGCTCTATGCCGAGGAGATCGACACCACCACGGGCCAGCACCTCGGCAACTTCCCTCAGGCATTCACTCACCTGGCGCTGATCGAGGCTGTGTCGCTGCTCATCGCACTGGAGCCAGAAGGGCACAACTTCGCCTTCTCCTTCTGATCAGCGGACGAGCCCGGTGCGACATGGGCAGCAGGGACTTGTCCCGGATGCGGCAGGCCCCAGCCCTCACCTCCCGGTCGTCCCTCCAGGCTGGTAGCGCTCCCCCGCTATTCGATCAACGGCTGATAGCCGCGCTCGCGGATGGCGCTGACCCCGGTTAACTCAGTCCCAGGTGGTTAGCCGAGCTTGAGCGGCACGTCGGCGTAAGGGTCGAGCGCGTAGGCGAGGGAGACACGGTGATAGCCGTCCGCGATATCCCCCTCCGCTACCAGAACCGGGGACAGCTTCTGTCCAGCCAGCACCTTCTGCAGGTCCTTCAGCACGCCCGGGTCCGACAGCGGCAGCGGGTCACGCCGGGTGGCCCGCAGGATGTCGTTGGCGCGGCGGTGGATGACCGGGAGCTTCCGCAGTTTCTTCGACACCTCCTGTGCCCGTCTCTCCCCGAAGCGGATACTGAGGTAGCTGGAGGCAGCGGCGTAGTCGTGGTCGGCCACCTCCTTCAGCCACTGCACGTACTGGACAGCTTGTTCGACAGTGGCCATCCGTCCTAGCCCTCCTCCGGTCCCAGGCCGCCGGACTCCCGGTTAGCGTGCCTGCCCTGCTTCCGCTAGGGCAAGCATGAGCCTGCCGACGGCCAGCACATCGCGGCCCCGCGAATGACGTTCTGTACCAGGTCGCCCAGTTCATCACACGCTTGATGACCTGATCCGTGCCAAGACTAGCTCACCACCAGAATGCCTTCCCGGTGAGTCGGTTCACGTTGATCGTCGGTCAACGGGCGCCCAGCGGACGCGTTCCGCGCAACGCTTCCGCTGATGTGACTGCCATACGCGGCGCGACCCAGATGGTTCTGGGGTTATGAGCGGGCCGGGTGTATGTCAACCATCCCCAGACCGGGAATCCAGCCCGGCAAGGATCGCTTCGGCGCATTCCCGGGGTGCGCCCACCGAGGTGTCGACGTCCACGTCGTACGGCCTGAACGTGTGCACCCGAGCGTGCTGACCGCGTGCCGTGCCGACGGTACGGTCGCCGCGCTCTCGTTCTCGCTGCTCGGCGATGGCCAGCGGGCAGTGCACCCCCGCCCACAGCGTGTTCGCGGCCACCAAGGTGTCCTGTAGCCCGGCTGGCTGATCTGGTACCAGCCATACATCGTCTATGACTTGATCGAGCCCGGCCGCGGCGCACGCGGCCCAGTACGCGTGGCTCGCCTTGATCATCCCCAGGCCCAGCGGACCAGGTACCACGTCGAAGGCGGCCTGCCCATCGACGGTCACCGGGATCCAGCTGAATCCGGCCACCACGCGTCCGTCGCTGGCGAAGAACCGTTTGCTCTGTGAGGCCAGGAAGGTATCTATACCAGTCACCTGAAGGGGCCTGGGCCAGAGTTCCTGCAACACTGCCGCGATGCTCGACTTGCCGGAACAGCTCGTGCCGTTCAGGATGATGCAGGTTGCCGTCATCCCGTAAGGATGCCTCAAGGCTCAGGCCAGCTGGGTCACCCGGGAGGCCTGAAGCCTGGTTCATCGCATCGAGCGGATCAAGGTATTTCCTCGAACTTGGCACTCGCTCAATCGGTGCGTCGTAGGTCGTGGTGGTCAATGATGGTGGTCGGCTCTCCAGCGGCGGCCTGGTCGGTTGCACCGGGCACATACCGGCGCAAGGCTTGGGCCATGGGCTTGTTTCGGAAGTCACCGCCCCCGCGGCCGACACTACAACGTCGGGTGCCTCGTCCCTGGCACCCGCCAGAGACGGAATTTCCCGCCGTCGTACCGATCAGCACGCTCCAGTTGGGCCGATCTGAGACTGACGCGATCGCGATCACAGGCATGTCGGCCTACAGCAACGGATTCGAGATCTTCGTGACCCGCCTCATCCGGCCCGATGCCCCTGGCTTCGACGAAGACCCGGTGCCCGGCGCGCCGAGGGGCATGCTCGCGGAACGGCAGTCTTTCCAGATCAGTTTGCAGCTCTCCGACGGCCGCATGGTCACCAGCGGGAGACCACCCGGCGACGCCGAGCCGACCGGGCCGATCTTGCGATCGCGCGGCGGCGGCGGGACGTCGCATTATCTGGTCATGCGGTGGTGGTCATGGCCGCTGCCGCCAAGCGGACCGCTGGAGTTCATCTGCCAGCTCGGGACCGGCCAAACCCGGACCGGCATCGATGCGCAAATTATCCTCGACGCGGCACAGCGCAGTATCCGCGTATGGCCAGAAGACAAGGGCTGAACCCCGCCGCTCCGGTTGAACGAGTTAGCGTGGCACCATGACGTTGGGCGCCTACTTCGCCGCCGCCGGTGAGCACCAGCAACTGGCCTGGATGCGCGGCTCGACCTTGGAGGTCCTGGTGGACTCGGCCGCCAGCAACGGCCAGGTGCTGATCATGCAAACCAGCACCGCACGGGGTAGCGGAGTTCCAGTCCACGTCCACCAGCCATGGCGTGCCCGCCGCGCGATGCACCAAGCGCAAGTGTTTAGCTCCGAGCGCGTGCGGCCGGCGCCTCGGGCGCTAGGTGGGCCCGGCTGTCAGCCGCGTGACAGGAACGCGGCGAGCCCCTCGTCCTGGCTGGTGATGAATGCCCCGGGCACCGTCATCAAGATGTCGTCCGCGTGGGCCAGGCATGCCCACGCCGAGTGGCCCGCCCAATCCGCCAGCTTGACCTCCGCCTGCTGCGAGCATGCCTTCCTGGCCCAGCTGATCTCGCATTGAGCGGTCGTGCCGCCGCGCGCCTGGACCAGGGCCGCTGCCTCCTTCAAAATGGAGAACCACTCCTGGGCGTTCTCTTCGGGGATCGGCGGCTGGCCTGGTGACCTCTCTTCCTGGGCGAGCAGGATCATGTTGCCGTCCGGATCCGTAACTTTCGCTTCGCCGCCAGGCGCGTGCGGCGGGTGACCGAGATGGACGGCTTGAGCCCAGCATCATCCAGCATGCTGAGAAGCGCGTCGAGGTCCTCGAAGAAGAAGTAGAACAGCAGCGGAAACTGCGGAACCGGCAGCGGCGGCCGGGTCGACGTCAGCAAGACAGTATCCCGGCCGTTCCGCAAGGCCGCCCACGCCGAGGCGGGGCCCCGGCCCGACTGCACCTCGTAAAAGCCCAGCAATTCATAGAACGCACGCGACGCTTCGATGCCCTTGACGTACGTCGCCGCGTCCATTCTGCGGAGCACCGGCTTCATTGCTACAACGTAGCGCCCGTACCCGGGCCGCAACAGAGGATATGCAGCTGCTGTACAGTCCTGCTGCGCCCGACTGCCAGCCGCCCGCACCTGGCCGTCCACCCGATCGGCGCCACATGCGCCGAGCAAGTTCACAGCCAGGAGGGAGCGGAGTGATAGCGGAGCGAGCCGCATGCTGCGCCGGGGCCGCAGACCGGAGCGCTCTTGACGGTGATCAAGGCGGCTCAAGACTGGAGCGCCGGAGGATAGCCGTCCTTAGACGGGAACTGTGGACGGGAACTGTGGACGGGAACTGTGGACGGGAGCGCCTCCCCGCACTCGGCTACCATGCTTATCACCATGCCTGGGACGCCACGACCATACCTTCTGGTCCTCCGGGATGCCGACGGGCTCGCCTACGTACTCCGTGAGCACCAGGTGGCCTTTACCCCCAAGCGACGGATCCCGCTTGCTCGCGGCGACATTGTATTCCTCTATACCACGAGAGCGATATTCCGGAATCCTAGCACTGGGCGAGGGCTTATCATCGGGCGAACGGAGATTATTTCCGACGTTGTAAAATTTGAGCGCAGGCTAGGTATCGCTGATCGCGCCTACACATCCGGCTGTCACGTGACAATTACAGGGCTAGTCCCGCTTGACGAGGGCGTGGAACTGCGGCAGATAGTAGATGAACTGGAGACATTTCATCCGCACCCAAGGAGATGGGCATTCCGTAAATACAGTTCTCTTGTGCAACTATCGCCCAAAGATGCTAGCGTTATACAGGAAAAAATCCAGCCCTTGCTTCAGGATCCGGAATACGTCAGCCAGGCGTACATCTCTCGTGCCGAGAAAGTAAGAAGGGAAGCGCACAGCCACTACGACACCAAGCACCACTACTAGTGCTACGTTCCTTAAAACATCTATATAGAGCGTCGGCGGTAGGAGCGCGGCCCGACAACCGGAAGGCGATCTGTGCGCCCGGGCGTTGCACAGTTCAGCTGGGGCTCTTCTGAGTACCGGCCTCGACGAAGACTCGCAGATAAGGACGGCTTTCACTCGTCCAACATGACCGGGACTGGCGCCTGGTGGCCGGCTCGACTGAAAACTGCCGGCCTGGCTGCCTGAGCCGATCTGCAGGGACGCAGGTACCCGCCCTGACTCAGCCTGTGCCCGTCACGTCGTCCGCCAGTGGCCAGAGCTAGACCAGGCTGTGCTGGCGGAATCACCTGCATAATGGTTCGGGACTAGTCCACGGGAGGCGTAACGTGACAGATCGCCACAGCGGGCGGGAGTTCTCAGTTGGGTCCGCGGGGTCGGCCGTGCCCGGCACCGGCCAGCTCGCGCCCGAACTGGGCTGAGGATCGCTGCGATGCGTGCCGAGGACGCGGATCTGCCGCTACTGGCCCACGATGACCCGGCCTTTGCGGGCGAGCGGTTCCACGAGGTCCTCGATGAGCTCGCCAGCCGCAGCTGGCTGGCCCGCTCTGACCTGGGCTACCTGGTGCTCGGCCGCGAGCCGGGAATGGCGCTGCTCAAGGACCGGCGGCTGTCGTTCCCCGCGGTCGAACTGCTGGAGCTGCAGGGGCTGACCGACGGGATTATCTACGATGGCACGACTAAGGGCCTGATGGCACAGTCCGGCCAGCCGCATGCCCGCCTGCGCCGGTTGGTGGGTGCGGCCTTCACGCCCCGCCAGGTCGAGCGGCTGCGCCCTCGCCTGCGCGCATACCTGGCTGGCCTGTGGCGGGACATCGCCCAGACAGGCAGGTGCGATGTCGTCACGGCCCTGGCCCGGCCGCTGCCCTCGATGGCCATAGCCGAGCTGCTCGGCGTCCCCGGCGATGCCGCGCTGCTGGCCCGGTGGTCGGCCGGCCTGCAAGCAGTGTTCGACATGGACATGACGGCCAAGCGCGCTGAGATCGAGGCAGCCAACGAGGACGTCCGGGACTACGTGCTCGACCTGGTGGCCAGGCGGCGGCAGCAGCCAGGCGAGGACCTTCTGTCAGCGCTGGTGCATCACGAGCAAGATGGTGACCGGCTCAGTGATGACGAGATCGTCACCCTGGCGAGCTCGGTGATCGCTGGCGGCACCGATACCACCGAGTCGCAGCTGGCACATGGCCTGCGGCTGTTCGCCAACCATCCCGACCAGTGGGATCGGCTGGCGGACGACCCGGCTCTTGCGGAGCAGGCCTGCCAGGAAGTGCTGCGTTTCGAGCCGATCGTGCCGTTCACGGCCAGGCTGGTGCGGGAGGAGCTGGAACTCGCGGGGATCGTCTTCCCGGTGGGGACAGTCATCTTTGTCTGCGCGGCGACCGCTAACCGTGACCCGCTGACGTACACGGATCCTGGCCGTTTCGACATCATGGCCGACCGAGGCGGCGCGCAGGTAGTCACCTTCGGTTTCGGCGCGCACTTCTGCGCCGGCGCGAACCTGGCCCGGGCCGAGATCATCGAAGCGCTGGCGTTCCTGGCCCCCCGCATGCGCCACCTGAAGCCCGACGGCGAGCCTGTCCTCGGCACGCCGACCGGGATCTATACGATGCGCAGCCTGCCAGTTCGCTTTACCCCCCACGAACCCCGCTGAGCCGCCATCGCAGGCACTTCAGCCACGAGCCGGTCAGCCGCAAGGTAGCACCATCAGCTCACCGGCCGTCTGGGCTAACACGCTTTCCGCAACCTTTCACTTACTCTATGTGATCAGAGGCGTGGCCGTACGGTATATCCCTTCGCCGACGCCGGTTCCACGGCCTTTCCTTGGCTGTTCTTGAAACTGCAGGTGGGGCGGGTGGGGCTCGAACCCACGGCCGGCGGACCATGAGTCCAGCTTGCGTGTCAGGCGTGCACCCTGTGGCTTCGGAACCAAGCGCAGGAACACCGGCCTGGAACATGCCGCGCTGGTGGCATTCTTGGTGCTATGTGCGCGGGCCGGTCTTCGTTCCATTCCTTGGATGCCCGGCTGGCGGCGGCAAAGGTGGAGCCCTCGTCCGAGCCGCACGACGCCTGGCAGCGGCTGCAGGTCCGGGACCGGCTGTTCTCCTTCTATGACTGGTGCGCTTCGCATGACGACATTCCCGAGCTCGTTACGCTGGCTGCGACCATCTCCCGGTGGGAGGACCAGATCGTCGCCGCGGTGATCACCGGGATCACCAACGCCACGTCCGAGAGCCTGAACCGGCTCGCCAAGCTCGAGGGCCGCCTGGCCTACGGGTTCCGCAACCCGCTGAACCAGCGGCGCCGCGTCCGCATCGCCTGCACCCGCGGATACCGCCGCCGTTCACGCACCGCAACTACAAAGCGGACACATCCGGTAACCAGCCCGCAACCCGATCCCGGTTTACTTCGAAGACCCTCATTTGGTTACTCTGCCTGCGCTGCCCGCCTCACCAGTCGGCGTAGGGCCGCTGACGTTGCTCGATGTGGTGGTCATAGTCCCGGTGCTCGACCACCTGGCCCTGGTCGTCGAAGCGCAGCACGCTCACTCCCGCGTAGGTCAGGTCCTGGCCTTGCTCGGTCCAGCTGGCCCACCACTCGACCGCGGCCCGGCCGCCCGAGACAACCGGCGGGCCGAACCAGCACTCGATATCCTCCTCGACCAGGAAGTTGTCGGTGAGATAGCGGCGGACGCCAGCCAGGCCCACGCCCGGCTGACGGAACGGGGTCGAGTGGTGCACCGCGGTATCGGCGTACAGCGCGGCGATGGCCTCGACATCACGCTGCGGCCAGGCGTGCGCCCAGGTGTCCGCCCAGCGGCGGGCGGCAGTCTCAGCATCCATATCAGTGATTGAAGCAGAACGCTGACGGCTCGCACGCTCGATCTTCTGACCCGTAGTTCCATGTGCGGCCAGCACCGCCAGTGCTGCCGCGCCTGCGCTCCACGCAGGTGACGGTCCGGCGTCCCGCGTACAGCGCCCCGTGACACCAGCCGGGCCGGCCGCTACGCGGCAGGGACGACCTTGCGCATCACGCAGTTGTTCTTGCCCTTGGGGCGCTCGTAGTCAAAGCCTGCCTTCTCGTACATGCTGCGGGTGCCGTCGTACAGGAACGAGGACGACATCTTCTTCCCCGCCATGTCATGCGGGTAGGCCTCCACGGCTCCGCCGCCTGCCCTGGCGATCAGGTCCAGGGCTCCGTCGAGCGCGACGCGGGCTACCCCTTTGCGCCGGTGATTCCGGTCCACGAAGATGCAGGTAAGGCGGTAATCAGGCAAGGATACGAGACCGGCCTCGTACATCGGTGGTAGATGTTCGGAAGTTCGTCCGGGATTCCGTACTGGCACCAGCCCACCGCTACGTCACCGTCGAACACCAGCGCAGCGTGTGCTCGGCCCTCGTTGACCAGCCGCTCCTTGCGGGAGCGGTTGCCCTCGGCGGCCGGTCCCTTACCGGCATCTGACCGGTGGAACCAGGTGCACCAGCAGCCGCCAAACCCCATCCCGTTGTGCTTCTCGCACAGCCGGGCGAAAGCATCCCACGTCTTGGGACCCAGCGGCTTGATCGTGTACTCGCTCATGCTTGCCTTCTGACGCGCTCGCAGAACCGGCTTCAGCTCCCCAGTGTGTAACGGGGCCAGCCCGCACCACCAGCTAGTCTGACCAGTGAAGAATCCGTCTATGGCTGTGTCAAGGATCAGCGAATCTGTCGATGGAAGGCGCGCTGCCGTTCAGACTCCGGGGAGCCCGCCTCGAAGGGGCAAGCTGGCCGCGCACGAGCCCGTCGAGGCTGCCCTGGCAGTCAGTCACGCCGGCCAAGCACCTGGGGGCGCGCTAGTACATTTGTCCGTGGTCCGGCCAGCCGGTCGGACCGGGAGGGAGAGTAATGACGTTCGTACAGATCATCGAGATGACCACCACCAAAGCGTCCGAGATCGAGGAGCTCACGAACGGGTGGATAGCGGCGACGGCAGGGCGCCGAAGCGCACGCCGCATCCTGATAACCAAGGACCGCGAACGCCCCGATACCTACGTGCAAGTGGTGGAGTTTCCCTCCTACGAGGAGGCGATGGCGAATTCGGCCCTTCCTGAGACGACGGCGTTCGCCGAGAAACTGTCGGCCCTGTGCTCGTCAGGGCCCACCTTCCGCAATCTCGACGTCGTTCGCGTCGACGAGCTGTAGCAACCCGGGCCTGCGTCCGGAGCCGGGCCTGCCTGCTGGCGCATAGCGCAACTAGGAACAGCATGGCGGATAGCGTCTTACTGCTTGGCCGGGCGGAAGCGCAACGCGGACCAGGTGTCGTCGATGGAAACCTGGCGGACGGGCTGCACGCCATGCTCGGCAAGAGCCGCGACGAGCCGGTCACGGTTGAGATCGGTGCCTAGCTGGCCGCCCTTCGGGTAGCAGATCCACGCCAGGCGATCCGCGCGCGCCGCCGCCACCGCCTGCTCCGCCGAGCCCAGTTCGTCTGCAGGACGACGAAGGCGACCACCGCGTCGGCGTCTGCCGCGCTAGGCGCTGCTACCACGCTCGGTCATGACCACGTCCGCACCTGCGTCGCGCAGTGCGACGGCCCAGCGCTTGGCGTTCTGGAGGAAGAACGGCTCCAACGTGCCGGCCACGAGGTACACGCGCGGAAGCGGGCCTGGCATCACCGCAGGCGGCCGGTAGCCCCCGCCCGGCGAGGCGGACAAGACCGCGCCGTAGATGTCCGGATGGCCCATCCCCAGAGCCAGCGCGAGTTCTCCCCCAACCGAGGCACCCCACACCGCGGTGCGCCCGGCGGGCAGCGCGACCCCCAGACGCGACTGCACCCATCGCCGGACGTCCTCGACGAAGAACTTCTCGTGCGCCGCGAAAGGTTCCGCATCAAAGACCGGCGAGTACTCGCGGAGCCGCGCGCCGTCATCGGCAAGCCCGTGGACACCGACGATCATCGTGGACCGCGCGCTGGCGGCCTCCAGGATCCCGCCCAGCCGCGAGACATGCCACCCGCCGTTTCCGGCGAAGACGACGGACTCAGCGCAGGCCGCCGGGACGTACACCGTGACCTGGCGGCCACCGTCGTACTCCAACGTCCCGGTGACGAGATGTCCAGCTGCGGGCGACATTAGCGCGGGCTCCTTGTCAGTACCAGCTACGCGACGAGCGCGGCCATCACTGGCTCGCCATCAGCTGCTCGGCCAATCGCCCGTCGTCGTACCTGAACGTGTTGATCACTTCCGATTCGACGTGCTGGCCGGTGGGCTGGACTGGCCCGATGGACGAGGATGTGAAGATGCCGGTGAAGGTGCTTGGGCGGTGATAGTGCCGTTGTCGCCCGTCCGCGTATCTCGCGTCAAGCGGTCCTTCTTGCCCTCCAGGTCCTGTTCCCTGAGATGAGGCGTTGTCGATAGGGACAGGAGCGTGGCTGAGACGTCCTCGAACGGTTCGCGGCTTCTTTCAGCCCGGCATAGAGCGACAGCTCCCTCGGTGGCGGCGATGACAGTCACCGCCAGCCGTCGTGCCGGTTCCGGGTTCATCCCGCCGGCCGCGCAGAGCTCCGTGAGCCGTTCCGTCCAGGTGCGGAAGATCGTTCCCGCGTGATCCAGCAGGTCATCGTCCCCCGCGGCGACCGTGACAGCCACGACCGCGCATCCAGCGGTGAGCCGTGACCGATCCAGTAGCTCCCGCCACAGGCTGAGGAACCGTTCGACGACAGCAGCCGCCGACTGTCCGCGGGTAGCCTCCATCGCTGCCAGTCCGCGCTGGCTGGCAAGGTCCAGCGCCGCGTGTAGCAGTTCCGGCTTTCCGCCGGGAAAGTGGTGGTAGATCGAACCTCGCGGTGTGCTCGTGGCGGCCAGCACCTCAGCGAAGGAGGTGCCTTCAACCCCCTTGGTGGCGAGCAGCCGGACGGCACCCTCCACCATCCTGGCCCGGACCCCGCCCGGGGCGATCGCCTCACCCGCCTCGGACCGACCCTTACCGCCCATGCGCAAATCCCCTCGACGACCCGCTATGCAACTCATCATGGTCATGCTAGCGTCCCTATGTATGAAGACATACATAATAGGAGGTGCACCGTGCCGATGATCGATGTGTACGCGACAGCCGGCACCTTTCCTCAGCCGCACCGGCTGGCCGCTGACCTCGCCCGGGTGCTGATGACCATTGAAGGGGCCCCGGACATCCCCATGTTCCGGCAGAACACGGCGGCCTTTATCCATGAGCTCGCTGACGGGGCCATGTCGAACGTGGACGGCGAAAGCAACTACGTACGGGTGCAGGTGCTGACCAACGCTGGCGCCCTTGACCGCGACAAGCAACTCGCGGTGGTCGGTCAGTTCACCGATCTCGTGACCAGCGCGGCCGCAGACCCCTCCCTGTCGAAGAGGACCTGGGTTCTGATTACCGAAGCAGTCGAAGGGGGCTGGGGCCTGGAGGGCCACGCCCACACTAACGCCGAGCTAGTCCAAGCGGCGCGCGCGCAGATCGCCCGGCTGGCCTCCGGCAAAACGGCCGAGAGCTGAGCGGGATCACGCCAGGCGCTCGCCAGCGTCGTGCTCGCCTGGCAGCGCGAAACCGGCACCGACCTGGCCGACGCCACCATCTTGGAGCGCCTCTGACCGGGCCCGGGCGGCAGATCGGAGCATCATGATCCAGACGAAGTACGACAGGGTAGGCGATGTCGCGGTAGTCACGATGGCCAATCCGCTCGCCAACACCTTCACCATGGAGCTGGGCGTCGGCCTGGAGGGCGCGGTCAGGCGGGCGGCCAGCGAGGAGGCGCGGGCCCTGGTCCTGCAGACCGACGGGTCGCTGTTCTGCGGCGGGGCCGACACATCTTCCTGCCGGGCTTCGGCCAGGACTACCGCACCTGCCGCATGCCGTGCGGTCGCCAGGTCGCACGAAACATCTGGCCGTCTGACGGCATGAACGATGCGGTCATCGCGGCGGTCGCGTCCGAATCCCGGTGTAAATGACAAGACGGGCGTAGTTTCCCTTCAAGACGGCCAAGTCATCGAAGGGAAGGACCTACGCCCATGCCACACCGAGTATCCCCTACCGAGCGCATCCGCGGCCACATCGACGAGCTATTCGCTCAGGACAAGCAGCTCCCGGAGATCCTGAGGAGGTCGCCCGGCTGGGCGCGCAGCTGCTGATGCAGGCCGCGCTGGAGGCTGAGATCACCGAATTCCCCGGCCGCGACCGGTACCGGCCGACCGCAGTCTGCGAGGACGCCCGGCCCGGTCGCGGAACGGGTACCGGGAGGTGACTGTCAAGACGACCGCCGGGCCGGTCAAGCTGTCGAGGCCGAAGCTGCGCGGCACCGCCGGGGCGTTCGCGTCCCGGCTGTTCGGGGCGCACGTGACCAAGACCAACGCGCTGGAATCGCTGGTGATCGCCTCGTTCGTGCGCGGCCTGTCGGTCCGCGATGTGGAGGCGGCCCTCGCCGAGGCCCTCGGCGACCAGGCCGCGATCTCCAAGTCCACCGTGTCGGTCATCTGCGGCCAGATCAAGGATGAATACCAGGCCTGGGCGAAGCGGGCCTGGACGATGTTGTCCTGGACTACCTGTTCCTGGACGCCTCGTTCTTCCGGATGCATCCCGGCTCGCCGGCCGAGCCGGTGCCCGGCCCGGAACTCGTCGAACTGGCCGATCACTGCATCACCGAGATGGCCGCGCGACCTACCCGGCGGCGATGAAGTGCCTGCTCGCCGACCGCGAGGGGCTGACCGCCTACCTGCGGTTCCCCGCCGATCACCACCACCGGATCCGGCACTCGAACTTCATCGAGCGCACCTTCGGCGAGACCCGCCGCCGGGTCAAGGTCATCGGCCGGCTCCCCGGCGAGACCAGCTGCCTCACCCTGGTCTGGGCCGTCCTGGACCGCGCCTCCCGCGGCTGGCGCGGCCTGACAATGACCGCCGACGGCCTCCGCCTGCTGCAGGACCTGCGCCGGTCCCTGTTCGACCCGCCCCGCCAGCTCCGGGCACGCACCGTAACCAGCAGCCAGGACGCTGACACCACGCCGAATGTCAGTGCCATCGCCTGATCTCACCATGAAGCCGGAACCGCGTTCCTTTACGTTGGTATTTCCGGTCCCGACGCCACCGGCTTAGGAGGAAGTGTGGTAATGGCGGTAGATGAGATCGGCGCGTTCGGATGGATTCAGTCCATAGAGCTCCGTGACGGGGCGTGCGTGACGCTTGTGGCTCCTGCTGATGCTGGCGGGGTCGTCCGGGGCTTCGGCGGTGACCTGGCGGGCGCCCGCCGCGCTTCCCTGGCTGACATCGGGATGCCGTCGGTTGATGAGCCGGTGGTGGCCGTCAGGGACCTCGGGTCGTGGCTGCTGGTAGTGGAGGTCAACGGCTGGCAGGGGTCGCGCCCGGAGGTGCTCCGCCGGATCTCCGCTGGCGGCTGCGCGGTGAGCGCCTACTGGAACGTTAACCTCACGACCCGGTTCTCCTATGCGGCAGGCGGCCGGGTGCTGACCGCGTTCGAGGTCATGTCACCGGGCCGGCGTCACGGCGCGGATCCGGATTGCCTGGAGGAAGCCCGTGCCGGGCTGCCCTGGGAGACCGGCGAGTGGGTACCCCTCATGCTCGCCCTGGCATCCAGGGTCACCGGACTGCGGATTGAGCCACAGTGGTTTAACGGGGGTTTCGCCGTCATGCCGGTCACCCCGGTGGACGACGATCCCGCAAGCGTGATCTACCCGCCGGCCGAGGCGCTGACCTATGACGACGGGCCGCTCGCCTGGGCGCTGCTGCACGCGGATGAGGTACCTCGCCGCAGCGTCGCCGGCATCGCGGCGAGGTACGCGGCTGACGAGGCCGCCAGGCACGGCGCCCGGACACCACGCGGCCGCCATGGCGGCGCGCCGGAGGCCGCCATGCCGGAGGATCGCGTTCGGGCGGGCCGGTTCTGGGCGAAGACCGCAGCGCGCGAGGCCAGTGGCCCGAATCCGCTGGCGGCGGCGTTCAAGTCCGCCACCGCGGCATACCTTTGCCTTCAGTCACTCGGCTCGCCCGAGGACGGGCTGCGCGCCGAGGTGATGTCCGCGCTCGGGAACCCGGCACCGCCGGCGGGGTCACTCGGCCTCACCGCCCTGGCAGGACCCGCGCCTACCGACCGGTACCTGTGGACCAGCGCCCACTGGCTCGCCCCCGTAGGTGCGCTCCGGTTCGTGCGCGGGGCCGGCCTGGACGAGATCGCGGGGGCCCTGGGCGCCGACACCGCAAGTGCCAGGAACGGAATCCCGGTGCTGTCCCGGGAGGTGGTGATGGCCTTCCGGCAGGAGGACGACTGGCTGGTCGCCGTCGAAGGGTGCTACCAGCCGTCGGCTGGCATCATCCGCCGGTCCCAGCCCATGCCGGCCGGCACGACCACGGTCAGCGTGTCCTGGGCAGCGCGCGGCAGGAGCTGGGTTCACTACATGACGGGCGACACGCTGGTCGCGGGGCTCGACCCGCAACGTCCCGGGCAGCAGATGCGGCTCGGCACCGACCCCGCGTTCCTGGACCAGTACACGGCAGGCCTGCAGCTCCCCTTCCCGCCAGCGGGGTACGCCGCCGCCCAACTGCCCGTGATGCTCGTGATCGCGGAACGCCTGACCGGGCTGGCGTTCACGCCGGAGTGGCTGGATGAGCCGCATGTGCTCATGAGCCTCCGGACGTAGCGCCGCACAGCCTTGACCGTGGCGCCTCGCCCAGCCGCCGCACCGGCATCCTGCGGTTGCTGCAAGACCTGCGCCGCTCCCTGCTCCACCCGCCCCCGCCGGCCCCGGGCACGCAAAGTAACCAACAGCCAGGACGCTGACACCACCCCGAATGTCAGTGCCATCGCCTAACATCACCATGAAGCCGGAACCGCGCCCGTCCTTTTACACCGGATTCCGGACGCCACCATCGCGGCAGGTAGATATCGGAGCGGTGCTCGATGGCCATCACAGTGACTAGGCCCCGCTGGTCGTCAATCGTGTAGATCGCCGCGCCGGGCGCTGTGAAGTCCCTCAAGGCCCAGCTTCAGCGGCTTGCCGACGCGGTGCGGGCTGGCGGCTAGAGAGCCGTACATGAACTCCACGACAGCAGTCGCCACCTTCTCCGGGAGCCTGGTCACGGCCCGGCGTGACGCAGTGGTTCACGCGATCCCGGAACCGCTCTCGCTCACTGACCCGAGATCGGACGAGGGCTGGGGATTGGACACAGACCCCGGTAGCTTGTTCGGCCCGACGATCGTTCGGTGGTACCCGGCTGTTCAGTGGTTCGACGGGGACGGCTTCGCCGATCTCCTCCGCTCGACGTCGCTGTACCGGGCGCTTGACAGTCACGTCCGTGATCCCCTGCTCGACGCGATCGCCGAGCGGATCCGCACGCAGATGGGCAACCGGGTACCACGCCGCTACCTGAGCGTCCTGCGTGTCGGACGGCGCGCCGGGTGACGATAGCGGCGGTGGGAGGCCTCATCCAAGTTGCACGCCGTGCGGGGTGTTGCGCCGACATCGAAAGCTTCGGCCCCCGAGCCTGGGAACCCTTACGGCTGGACCGACGGCCAGCGGTACAGGTTCAGCGGTCCGCGCCCACGCCTGTCATCGGGGGCTGCGAGGCCTGATGCACCTTCAGGTGCCGGAGGCCTCGCAAGCCCACGACGCCGGCGGCGGCAAGGATCACGCCGGCCAGAAGGAGGGCGAGCTCGAAGCCTCGGAGGAATGACGCAACCGCCGGGTCGAGCACGTTCTGCCCAACGGACGCGGCGACCCGATGGACCTGGCCGCCCGCGACGTCGGCGCCGAGTTGCGCTGCCGGCTGCCGTTCGGCCGGCGGCAGCGATCCGGCGCGCCGGTGCCAGTCGGCCAAGATGGCGCTGCCTGCGATGGAGCCCAAGATTGCCAGTCCCATTGCCGTGCCGATCTGGCGGCAGGAGTTGAACAGGGCCGAGCCGATCCCGGATGATCCCGCGGGAACCTCGGCCATGGCCGCGGCCGAACCCGCCGGGACCATCAGGCCGAAGCCCGCTCCCACCACGATGTAGCACGCTGCCGGCCACGCAAACGGTGTTGTCGTGTTCAGCTGGCTCATCCCGAGCATGCCCGCGGCGGCGGCGAAGCAGCCCGACCCCACCGCCCAGGCCACTGGCAGCCATCGTGCCAGCCGCTTTCCGAGCTGGGCCACGACGAAGTACGGAATGCAGAAGAACAGCCAGGACAGCCCGGTGCGGAGCGCGGACCACTGCTGGATGTCCTGGAAAAACAGCGTGACGTAGTAGATGAATCCCGAGAAGGCCAGGTAGGCCACGAGATACACCACGCAGGCCCGGCCGAAGCCCGGGGTCCGCAGCAATGCGGGTGGCACCATCGGGGCCGCGGCCCTGCGCTCCCACGCAGTGAAGACGGCCAGGACCGCGACGCCGCCGGCCACGCAGACAGCCACCACCGGAGAATGCCAGCCCACGTCAGCGGACTCGACGAACCCGAAGGTCAGCAGCAGTAGGCCGAAGGCACTCAGCGCTACGCCCACGACATCGAAGGAGCGGGGGACCGGCTCCCGGGACTCCGTGACCGCCACCAGGCAGACGGCCACGGTGACAACCCCGATCGGGACATTGACCCAGAAGATCGATGACCAGGGAAACACGCTGAGCAGGACGCCGCCGAGCACGCTGCCGCCCGCCACGGCCAGGCCGCTTACCGCGGCCCACAGCCCGATTGGGCCGGCCCTGGCATCCGGAGGATAAGCCTCGGAGATCAGCGATAGGGTCAACGATGACATCACGGCGCCACCTATTCCCTGGATCACCCGGAAGCCGATCAGCATGGCGCCCGAAACCGATAGCGCGCAGCCGACTGAGGCCAGCGTGAACAGGGTGACCCCGCTCACGAAAACGCGCTTGCGGCCGAAATGATCACCCAGCGCGCCGCCGGTTGGTATCAAGGCGGCCAGGGCCAGGGCGTAGCCGCTGACAACCCATTCCAGTCCCGCAGGCAGCAGATGCAGCTCATGCTGCATGGCCGGAAGGGCAACGCTCACGATCAAGACGTCGAGCACCATCATGCCCTGAGCCAGGCACGCCACCGCCAGGGTCAGCCGCTGCCTGGGCCTGGTCCCCACGGTCATAGCCACAGCCTGCCTGACTTGACCGGCCCGGCACCACCCGCGCCTCACCCGGGTACCAGCCGGTCGTCGATCAGCGCCAGCCTGCGGGCCCTGGACGCGCCGTCCCCGGGGCACGGCCAGCCGGGGCGCAGGTACTCGCCCTGGATCGAGCACCAGGCCGACGCTCCGGCTCACCATGCGCCCGGGCGGCGCGCCCGGGGACGGTGACCTGGTGAACGAACGGCTGGTGCTCACCCGTCTCATCGGCCCATGTGCTGAGCTGCGGGCGATGCGGCACAATGACCCCCGGGAGAGTCGGCCAGGAGTACGCCCTGGGCAGATGGCGGCTGGCCCGGTGATCGGAGGATGCGCATGACGGGTCCCGAGCGGCACGGCGGGCTAGCGGAGGCGCTCGATGACCACCTGGCGGCGGAGTTCGCCACCAGGGACCTGGACGCCACGATGGCGACCATGACCGACGACCCGTACCTCAATCACGTCCCGGTCCTGACCGGAGGGATCGGCCGGGACGAGGTACGCCGGTTCTACCAGCAGGTCTTCATAGGCCACTGGCCGGCAGACACCACCATGCAGCGGATCTCCCGGACCGTCGGCACCGACCAGGTGGTCGACGAGCTGGTGATGTCTTTCACCCACGACATCGCCATGAACCATCTGCTTCCCGGCGTACCGCCCACCGGGAAGCGAGTACGGCTGGCCGTGTGCGTGGTAGCCGGCTTCCAGGACGGCAAGGTCACACACGAGCACATCTACTGGGATCAAGCCTCGGTGCTGGTCCAGGTGGGACTGCTGGACCCGGCGGGCCTGCCCGTGGTGGGAGCCGAGCAGGCCGACAAGCTGCTCGCCCCGCGCGCGGTTCCCGCCAACGCCCTGCTCGGCCCGGACTGGCCTGGATCCGCCTGACCAGCACACCGCCACGGCCGGCATGGCCAAGGCCATATCCACTCAATTGCGCCGCCCGGTGATCACCTGCATGGCCACGGCCGGCGGATTATGAATCCAGGCTGCCAGCGGCCTTCGTCAGGACCCTTGAACTGGGCCAATACGCATCGGCGCAATCATGCTAGGACAGATTCGGGCACGTATTGGGCACGATCAAGCTCAGCTCGGGTCGCGCTTTTGGCCTACCGGCCGAGTTTGGTCGGAGTGATGCGCGCGCCGAAGACGCCGGTATCTACGACGACCGGCTCCGCAAGGATCGGGCTCATACGTGGTCAGGCCGCCGCCGGGCTGCGGCCAGACGGCCCCGCGAAACGAGGGTGCCGATCAGCGCGTCGAACACGGGCGCAGCCGCGGCGTGGGCCGCCGGTCGCCGCGGAGTCAACTGCCCGTCGCGACCCGCCAGGCCGCGATCTGTGTCCGGGAGCGGAATCCGAGCCGGATGCGGATGCGCTCAACGTGCCCTTCGGCGGAGCGCTCGTCGATGCCCAATCGCTGTCCGATTTCCCTGTTCGTCAGCCCCTCGGTGACGAGTGCCGCCACCTCGCGCTGCC
This sequence comes from uncultured Actinomycetota bacterium, assembly GCA_963808615.1. GTDB lineage: Bacteria > Actinomycetota > Actinomycetes > Streptosporangiales > Streptosporangiaceae > Palsa-504. Next base: position 178,079 of record CAWEGV010000010.1, on the reverse strand, counting down.
GCTTGGTCAGGGTGGGCGCCGACGGCCAGTGGCGCGGCGGCAGGCCGAGGAAGTCCCGGGCTGTTGCGACAAGCGCGTCGACGTCTCCGATGTATGGAATGTGCGACCGGCCGGGAAGAACCTGCAGCCGGGCGCGGGGGATGCGTGAGGCGATGAGCCGCGCCTGCTCGAGCGGAGCGGCACGGTCGTCTTTCCGGTGCATGACCAACGTGGGGGCCGTGACCTGGCCAAGGGAGTCTGTGACGTCGATGTGGTAGCACAGCTCGAGCAAGTTCGCGGCGGTTTCGGCGGACGACGCGTGCCGCTGGTAGGCAGCGAGCGCGGACCGGGTATCTATGGACGCCTCGGGAGCGAAGATGTCGGTCAGGACGTCGGCTCCGAGCCCCCAGTGGCTGGCGACCAGCCCGACGACGTGTTCGCGCACCGGTGGCGGTGCGATGTCGGTTCCTCGCGCCCATCCTCCGTAGAGCACCATCCGGTCGACGGTTTCCGGGTGACGAGCGGCCCAGGCAACGGCAACCGGAACGCCGAGGGAGCTGGCCATCACGTCGACGCGTTCGGCATCTGTGGCCGCGATGACTGCCGCAACGACGTCGAGCTCGGACTCCAACGATGCACTCGCCTGGGATGGCCGGTCCGAGAGGCCGCAACCAGGTCGGTCATACCTGATAAGGGTCCGTCCGCGCGCGAGGCCCTCGAACAGGTGACGTTCCGCGGGAAGCGCCCAGCTGAGTTCGAGGTGGCTGAGCCAGCCGCCTATGAACAACAGGAACGACCCGCCGCCCGCAGTGGCGTATGCGACTGTCGTTCCGCCGGGCAGGCGGGTGGAGCCCAGCTTCTGCTCCATGGCAGCCCTCCTGCCGCAAGCATCGTTGCCGACCTGCGGTCACAGCTTCCTGCACCACAGCCGACGGGCGCAACCGCCGGAGGCGCCTCGACTAGTGAGCGGGGTGCCGCAAAGTGAGGTATTTCCCCGCCTGACGCTTGCGTCCCTGCAGGTGATAATGAGAACCGACCCGGCTTCCGGCAGGTGCCCGGTGAGGCCGCGTCAACGGGAGGCGTCATGTGTGCCCAGCGTGGGAGCCCAATCGCGGCCGATGATATCGGCGCCACACCTCTCAGATACGAGCGGGTGGGGGCGGCCGCCGTAATCGCGATTCGGCGTCCGCAGCGCCGCAACGCCATCGACGGGCCTACGGCTGAGGCGATGGTGCAAGCCGTCCGCGCGTTCAACGACGACCCAGACGCGCGGGTGCTGGTGGTGACCGGGGACGAGGAGGCATTCTGTGCGGGAGCCGACCTGAAGTCCCTGGAGTCGCTGCAACCAAGAGTCAGCACGCCGGAAGGAGTGTTCGGCGTGCGGCGGTTCTCGCCGAAGCCTGCGATCGCGGCGATCTCGGGCTGGTGCCTCGGAGGCGGCCTCACGCTGGCCACCTGGTGCGATCTGAGGATCGCCGCGGACACGGCACGGTTCGGGTTCCCGGACCGGCAATGGGGAGTGCCGATCCTGGACGGGGGTGCCGACCGGCTCGTCGCGATCATCGGGCTCGGCCGTGCGCTGGACCTTGTACTCACCGGGCGCGAGATCTCTGCCGCGACGGCGCTTGCCATGGGACTTGTCACCGAGGTGGTAGCACCTGGCGAACACATGACGTGCGCGCTGGAAATCGCCGAACGCATCGCGAGCTTCCCACAGGCCACGCTGCTGGCCGACCGATGGGGACTGCTCGAAGGGCTCGACCAGCAGATGAAGCTCACCGCTCAGCGCGACGTGCGCACACTGAAAGAGGTGGCGGCTCGCGGCTGCTGCTCATGCACGGTGATGACCTGATCGCCGAGGGGCAGAAGACGGTTGTCGAGTTGGCGATTCCAGAGTGTCCCAGCCTCCATGAGGCGCGCAGTGCCAGTAGGGGCTATCCGTTCACCGCCGACGGTGAGCTGTGCGCGTACAGCAAGCAGACGTGGATCCGGCTGGAGAGGTGATGGATGGCTACCCAACGCGGCGCCCTGATGGTTCGGGCTGGTCAGCCAGATGGGAGGGCCTGCAGGCGGTGATCGCGGCGGTAATCTGGCTGCCCCAGGGCCAGCGGACGGCCAGGCTTAGCCGCAATCGGCGGCCGCCGCGGACGATCCGCTCGGTGACCGGAAGGCTACAACTCGGCTCCCCACAATGGCCCCCAAGCTGAGCAGCCGAGATCAGCGGGGAATCAGATATGGCCTTTGATCTTTAACACATCGGTGGAGCTGAGGGGATTCGAACCTCTGACCCCTCCATGCCATCTGAGGCATAGGGGTCGGTCCGGGCCGTTGTCGCACGTCAGCAGCTGACTGGAGGAAGGTCAGCTTCGAGGTTTTGCCGATCGACGCCGTGACGCTGAGCGACGGGAAGGTCGGGAAACGCGCGCGGACGCGCCCCGCCGGTCCGCTCGACGGCAGTGGCCGTTGGTGCCGCGCCGAAAGAACATTCTGCGTGTCCGTCGAGCTGGCCGGCCACGGGCGCCGCGACAGCAATCGCCCCTCTGGCGGCATGGGTGCTGGCATCAGAACCGGGCGCATTCCGGCTGGGTGCATGGCATGATTTACCGGCGTCCATGAAGCAGCCGCCGTGCAGGGGAAGGGGCGTCGTCGCATGCAGCACCGCTGGATCACGCTTGTCGGCGCGAGGATGGCCGTCGTGGCTGCCGGGCTGAGCATTCTGGTTGCGCTGCTGCCTGGCGGCGGGCCGCCGCGGCCGGCGGTGTGGAAGGGTATTGCTTTTGTCCCGTTTCCCCATCCTGTCTGGCATCTGCCTGACCCGGCGCCGGAGCAGCTGCTGTCCCCGTTCACCGGCGAGCCTGTCAAGGCGCTGGGCCGGGTGGTCGTGGTGAAGATCGACAATATCGTGCAGGCGCGGCCGCCCACCGGCCTGGCCAGCGCGGACATCGTGTACCTGCTGCCGGTGGAGGGCGGGCTGAGCCGCATCTTCGCGGTATTCTCCAGCCGCTTCCCGCAGATCATCGGCCCGGTGCGCAGCGCCCGGGAGGACGACCTGGAACTGCTGCGGCAGTTCGGCCGGCCCGGGTTCGCCTACTCCGGCGCCACGCCGCACCTGCTGCCGTTCATCGCCCGGGCCAGGGTGGTGAACCTGTACGACACACCCGCGTACTTCCGTGATGGCAACCGGGTCGCGCCGCACAACCTGTACGCCTACGCCAGGACGCTCCGCGCCGAGGCGGCGAGGGCCAGCACGGCACACGACATCGGGTTCCGGTTTGGCCCGCCCCCGCCCGGCGGGCGGCCCGCGGCGTCGTTCAGCGTGTCCTACCCGGCGGCGTCGTTCACCTTCCGCTGGTCGCCGCGGACGCGCCGCTGGCTGGTCTGGATGGACGGCACGCAGGCCACCGACGCCGCCGGCAGGGACCTCGCGGCGGCCACCGTGGTGATCCAGTACACCGTCGTGCGGACGTCCCGGTTCCTGGAATACGGTCTCCCTCCCCCGTATGCCCAGTCCGCCGGTTCCGGCACCGCGGTGGTGCTGCGCGACGGGCGCGCCTGGCGGGTGCGCTGGTCCCGGCACGACCTAGACGGCGGCACCACCTACACCCTGCCATCCGGCGCCCGGATGAAATTCGCGCCCGGTCAGGAATGGGTCGTCCTCACCACCACGAACTGGGCGAGAGCCGGACTGTTACGTTTAGTGATGCGCGGCGGTATGTGGCCACCGCCTCCGACATGTCCTCCGGTATGCCCGTGCATGCTTGTTCCCCGAACTCATGGGCTAGGGACAAGGGTCACACGCCGGGCTAGGCACGTCAACTGGATGGCGTCAGCCCTTCACTGTCCGCAGGTAAGCCGGCCCCCGCAGTGCGGCTCGAAGCCCCGGCTAGTGCGCAAATCTCAGACCTCGCGAGAACAAACCTGGTCAGACGGCTCGGTAAGCATGTTCGGGCACTGTCCAGGCACCCGATGACCGCGCGATCCGAGCTCCGTCGTGCAAGGCACGACGAATCGGCCGGCCGCCAGCGCCTCGATAGCATGCGCGCCGATGCCCGGGCGTTCCTTTCGCCGAGTCGGAGCTCGAGGTTCGTCGGCGCTGCCGCTGGGCCTGGTGGAAAGCGATGAGATCCTGAGGCGACTCCCGTCTAGGTAGCAAAGACGACGATCTGTTGAAAGGAGCAGCGATGACGAACCGACCCGTCGCCCCGCCCGGGGCTCCCTGCTGGGTCGATCTGTGGACTTCAGACGTCGAGGGGAGCCGCCAGTTCTATGCCGAGCTGTTTAGCTGGCACGCAGGGGATCCGAGCCCCGATCACGGCGGCTACTTCATGTTTACCCGGGCCGGCATTCCGGTCGCCGGGGCGATGGGCGACATGGGCGAGGCGCGCGCCAACGACACGTGGAAGCCCTTCTTCGCTACGGAGGACATCGCTCGCACCCTCGAGCTAGCCGCTGCGCACGGTGCCACGGTGCATCTCCCGGCCGTGGCGATCGACGATCTCGGCAGTCAGGCGGTGATCGCCGACCCGGCGGGGGCGGTAACTGGCATCTGGCAGCCCGGCAGCTTTCCCGGCTTCACCGTGATCCACGAGCACGGCACCCCGAGCTTCATCGCCATCGACGTCCACGACTACCACACAGAGGTCGCTTTCTACCGCCAGGTGTTCGGCTGGGATCCACTCGAGGAGGAGGCCGACGGCCATCACTACGCCGGCTACATGGACCCGGACAACAACCGGCCAATCGCCGGGATCGGCGACGAGGTGGAGTCGCTGGCGCCCGGAGAAGCGCCGTCCTGGTCGGTGTTCTGGCAAAGCGATGATGTCGACGCTTCGGTGGCGAAAGTCAGCGCGCTCGGCGGCGCAGTGCTCACCGAGGCTGCCGACCACTGCCTCGGGCGGGTCGCCCGGGTGGCCGACCCCTCCGGCGCGCGCTTTTGGCTCTTCCGGCCGAAGGGTTAGGGTATGACGGCATCGGCCGCCCGGGGAACCACCGCTCGATATCCAGCTAACGCAGCGTAATCAGCCGAGGATCTTAAGAGACCAAGCGCACTACCGCGGTGGTGGCGATCGCGAGGAGGAAGACGACGACGGGGGACCGGCCGAACCGGAGCGCGATGGCGCCGGCCCCGATTCCTGCGAGCGTGGGCCAATCGGCGGTGTAGCGTCCGTTGGCGTCGAACAGATCGGTGACGACCAGAGCGGTGAGCATCGCGACGGGCAGCAGGCCCGCGGTCCGCTGGACTCGCGGGTGGTTGAGCACTGACTCGGGGAGTGAGACGCCGGCGAGCTTGAGCCCGTAGCAACCGAGGGAGGCGACTAGGACCGTGGCCCAGACGGTAATCATTGGCCCTCCGTTTCATGGCGTCGCCGAGCCGGCAGGAGCCCGGCGAGGATCGCGACTGCCGCGGCGGCGATGATCGGGCGTCCGGCCGGGGCGAGCGGAATCAGCCCGAGCGCCACCACGGCCGCCCCGAGCGCGACGGCGCGGGCCCGCTCGCGCGAGAGCTGTGGCCATAGCAGGGCCAGGAAGATCGCCGGGGCGGCGGCGTTGAGCCCGAGCGCCGAGGTGTCGATCCCGCCGCCGATCAGCGCTCCGGCGAGAGTACCCAGTGTCCACAGGGCGTAAAGCGTGATCCCGGTGGCCCAGAACGCGTACCGGCCCGCGCGCGGGGCCGGCTGGGCAACGGCCATCGCGGTGCTCTCGTCGACAACGAAGTGAGCTGTCCACATCCGGCGCCAGCCCCGCGGCCGGAGGACGACCTTCGAAGCCTTCGAGGCCGCCGTCGCCGCGCTCGACGATGTCATCGAAGTACGCCGGATGTTCGGCCTGCCCGACTACCTGCTCCGGGTCACAACTGCCAGCCTGGAGAGCTACGAGACCTTCGTCTCCACCCAGCTCGGTGACGTGCCCCGAGTCGACAAGCTCGACTCCCACCTGACCATGAAACTGGTCAAGTCACCCGAGCACCAGATCGCCCCGCCAACCGCCGGACAGCGAGCCTGACGCGAAGGCCGGCCGCGTTGCAGCCGCTCGCATCCCACGTACCGCCCCAGCTTCCGCTTCCGCAGCGCGAAACAAGATCCGGTAGCGACGCCATCGCTCCCGGAATGCGCGGAACTCGTGCCCCGCAACGCCGGGTGCAAGAGACGTGCTTTCAGACGACGGGAGGACTCTCATAATGGTCAGGGCTCGCCGACGCCTCCCTGGTGAGCCCTGCGAGGGCATCGTTACGCTGGCCGGCCAGATGGCCGTCGCGGACGCTACCGCCGCCAAACCAGCCAAGACCACCACCGCTCTCTGCGCAGAATGACAATTCAGAGCCGTCAGCACGGGCCAACCAGCGCACTGGAGCCGTCGCCCAATCAGGCGGGTCGGCGCGCGTTATTTGGGGCGTTGGCGGGGCCTCTCAGCAGTCCCCGGTATGGCCTATTGGATGATCGCTTGTTCTGTATATACATACATTGTCACTCTTAGGGTGAATGTCCCCATCTAGCCGCATTTCGCGCGTGTGTAGGTCGGCCGGGCTGGCGCTCGGTCATGGTGGCGGCGGGCGACCTGCCGCGCGAGGGTGCCGGCACGGCGCAGGGTGCCGGGCAGCCGGTACGGCCGGCCATGCGCCGGGCCAGATACGGCGCGTGGGCTGCGGGCATCCTGGCCGCGGTGACGAACAGCGGGCGTGCCGAGGATCCGCGCAGGACCGGCACCGCGTGGGCCGCGGTGCGGAACCGGGACTTGGCCACCCCGATCACCGCGATGCCGAACTCGGCCTGCGCTTGCGCGCCCAGGCCGGGCCGACCGGGAGGGACCTGGCCGGCGTAGCCGCCGACCACCAGCGGGCCCAGCCCGCTCAGATCGTCCAGGGACCGCGCGTAGCGGCGGCAGCTCGCGCCGGTAGAACTGTCCGATCCTGTAGGGCGGCACCGGGAGGCTGCCCCGGTGCGTTCGGCCAGCATGTGCACGAAGTCGGCATCGGCGGCTAGCACGCCTGCCGCCCGGGCGCCGCCGGTCCTCAGGTAGTGCACGTCTACGGCTGCGCACACGCCGCAGTCCGGGGCCGAGCTGGTCAAAGCCGGGAGGGTAAAGTGCGGCAGGCAAAGCGAGGAGGACAGCCACAGCGAAGGTCCGGGCTTCCCGTGCCGCTAATTCAGTTCCGGCTCCCCTTCGATCAATTTCTCCATGTCGCGCTTAGCGGCTTCGATGAACCGGGCCTGGTCATAGCTCGGCCATACGTAGCGCGCTAGCCATCCGCGCAGCCGCAGGCACGGCTGCTGCCGGCCACACGCGTGCCATGGCTGCTGTCTCATGATGTCTGTCCTCAAGGCCAGCTCAGGCCTGCCGCGACCGCGGCACTCCTTCCCCGCCGCACAGATGAACCTTGCGGAGCATAGGAATGGGGCCACTCCGCATACCGTCAGCATCCGCCTGATCACGACGCCACGGCATCATCCCTCACGGGTGAGCCTGCTGTCGGAGGGGCAGCTCAGTTTGCCTGCTGGCCACCGGCACGATGCCGCCGACGCGACTGCCCCGGGAGAACCTCCTGACTGCCGAGCGTATGGAGCAGGGCGCACCGCCAGCTCGCGGCGGCCATGCCTGGCGTTAACCCGGCGCGGCACTAAGGAAGCAGCGAGTGCAGTCCGCCGCCCGGATGAAGGACGCGGCCGGCCAGGTCGCTGTCCGCGACGACCTCCTCGGCACCGTGAACCGCGCGCTCGGCCCCGCCGAGGCGTGGATCTGGACCGCGGGCGGCGGCGGGTGCCAGTTACCGTACGATCTCGGGACGGTCACGCGGGAGACTGCACTCAGTAGCAGTCTGGCCGACTTGGGGGAGAACCCATGATATCGCCGGGGAACGGGATGCTGGACGGCCCCAGGCCCGCATCCAGCAGCTGCGCCAGGCGATGCATGAGCAGCAGGTCAACGAGGATTCGACGCCGCCCGGGCCAGGTACCTGGCCCGCCGGGAGGCCGGGGCAATCCGCTGCACCTCGGACGGAGACAGCTGGGAAACCTGCTTTGGCGGCCGCGACGGTTCAGCTGGCTCTGGACGCCTACGCCCAGGTTGTCCATGCCGGACCTTCGGTTGCCGCCTGGACTTGCCCATTCCCGGGCAGCGCTCAGTCTAGCGGCGACACCGTGGCCAGGCCCGCGTCGGTCGCGGCCTTGATCAGGCGGTCGTCATAGCTGACCACAGCATCAAGATCCGGGCCAAGGATGCGAGCGGTAGCCAGGTGGATCGCATCCAGCGAGCGGAGCGTACGGTCGGGCTCGTTGATCGCGCCCTCCACGACGTCGTCATCGATGGCGATGGTGGAGAAGGCGAGCAGCAAGTCGCGCGCTTCCGGCAGCAGCGCGGGCATGGCACGGGCCACAGCCCTGCTCACCTCGATCCGCAGCAGCGCCGAGCTGACCCACTCGGCATCGGCATGTGCGTCATAGAACGCCGCGAAGGCACCGGAGTGGGTTTCCTCGGCCAGGAGCTTGATCACCGCGGAGGTGTCGGCGTAGTACAAGCTCACCAGCGTTCCTCATCCCGGATCGCCGCGAGAGCGTCAGACAGCCGGTTGGTCCCGTCGCCGGGGCGCATGCGCGGACGATATCCAGGCCGCTGGGCGAGAGTCGCGCGTCCCGATTCGGCCAGGCGCGCCAGCACCGGAGTAGGCTGACGGTTCCCCACCGGGACGATCCGCGCGATGAGCCGCCCGTGCTCGGTCACATCAATGGTCTCACCGTGCCGCACCCGAGCCAGCACCTCGCTGGTGTGATGCCGCAAGTCCCGCAGGCCCACGGTGTGCGTATCCGAAGCCGTCATACGGCTAATGTATCACAAATTTGTATCCACAAACAGGACGCGCGTGTCTGTGTTTGCGTTCAGTGGTCGTAGCCCGCATAGTGGTTATCGGAGCCGAGCAAGGGCTCCGAAGGTGTCGGGCTGAACGCCCGGGGCACCGGCAACATCAGATCGCCGTTCTGGCGTGGAACTAGGCATCAGTACTTCACTCGCGGGGTTTCATCCCCGATCCACTCCCCATCGTCTGTGGCAAGCGCCTGATATCTGCTTTCCGTGTGCCCGGGACAAGCAGGGGGCTGACCGTTCGCGGAGCCCGTCGGCGGGGTGGCATCCCCACCGCACGGAATGACGCGTTCCTGGCGAGGAACCCGCTGCTGCCGGAACCACCCGGAAGGAGATCCACCATGGACAAGCGGCTGCGCTGGCCGGTTCGGCGATCCGAGCCGGACGACCGTGCGACACTGCGGCTGAGAGGTGCCGTCATGCCCGGCGCTGATCAGGTCCGCGGCTCCCGAGAGCGGGACAAGCTCACCATCGCGGAGGTGTGCGCCGCTCTCGGCATCAGCCGCCGGACGTTCTCGAATCGGCGAGCCGCCCGCCGATGCGGCGTGGCCGTGGCCGGCCCCCCGGCTCACTACGCGAACGCGGCCATCGCCGAGGCCGTCATCGCCGCCGCCGACAAACTCAGCCGCGATCATCTGCTGCGGAACGGCCTGCGCATGCTCGCCTGGCTGCTGCCGGCGAGACCCGCAACGGCCACCTGTCCGTGGTCCCGGCCGGGGGCTGGGCACTTGGCGAGGACCGCCCCGCTTTCAACCAGCACCCTGGCCAATGGCGGCGCTCGCGGACGCCTCCACGCGGGCGGCGGCGGTCACCGGCGACGCCAGGCTGGCGGCGGGAACTCATGGGCGTGCAGGGCCTGCCGGACCGCACCGTGCAGAACATGGTCACGCTCATGGACACGCTGCGCGACATCACGCGCAAGACCCGCTGGCGTTCGAGGTGTGCGTACGGTACGTCGCCTCTATGGTCGAGGACCAGCGCCGCAAGGAGGGCCATACCGACCCGCGGGACGACCGCGCCCTTTGACGCTCGGCGTTACAGCAGCTCGGTGACCCACTGCCAGCCACGCGTCTCGTCGTGCACCGCCCGCACCAGGAACGTTCCCGCCGCGTCGGACAGTTCGGCGATGACGCGGATGAGCTGGCGGTGAAACTCGTCAGGCCGGCGCTCCTCACGATGTGCCCGGTGCGCGACGACGGTCACGACCGCGCCGTCCGCGCCGAGCAGCCGCACGTTGACGTTGCCGTCGTAGTCCAGGCTGGCCACCGCGATATCCCGCGCGCGGACGATCTCGCTACCCTCATCGTTCGCGACCCATACGTCGGTCATGTCCCTGCCTCCTCCCGTTCGCTTCGCACTCCGCGGGCCTGGTCGCGTCGGTGCCGGCCAGCAGGGCCAGCACCTCACCGACGGTGCGTTCCCGGGCGGTGGGTTCGGGCAACGGGAGGTGCGCCTGGATGTGGTAGCGGTTGCGGCGGCCGTCTTTCTCCTTGACCACATAGCCGGCCTCGACCAGGTCGGTGATGATGCCGAACGCGCCGCGTTCGGTGATGTCCAGGCTGGCCGCGATGTCGCGCAGGCGCACCCCGGGGTCATGGGCGACCAGCAGCAGAACCCGCGCGTGGGTGGTCAGGAACGTCCAGCTCGCCACGCTGACAAGTTATCAGGTTCCGGAAAAAACTTGCTAGTTACTTGGTGCCCGCCTACGCCGTATGCCGGGGGGCAGTAGTTCCTGCCGCTGCCGGGGGCTGGAGCAGCGATGCCGTTATCGCCAGACGCTTACACGCAGGCACGGCGAAGCCAACGTAGAGCCGGATGATGCCCTGCGTCATGGCGCCGTCGCCGCGATGCGGGGCCCTCGGCACCGGCGGCATCGGCACGTTCGACCTGTGCCGTGACCGGGGCGGTGCGGCCAGCCGCGGGATGGCCGATGTCAGCCGATGTGGCAGGGGCGGCCGGGGGCCAGCGCGTGGCCGATCCGCAGGCGCATGGCCGGGCGGATCGGCAGGGCGGGGATGTCGCCGGCGGTGAACCACCGGGCCTCGCTGGTCTCCACCTGGTCACCACTAAGGCTGCCGCACAGCGGGCGGGCGTGGAAGCACACCGCGAACGGCTGGCGCACTAGCCCCCGCGGGTCGGCGATGACGTGGCCGGGGTCGGTGTAGATGCCGACCAGGCCGGTGACCTCCACGGTGATGCCGGACTCCTCGGCGGTCTCCCGGACCGCCGCATCGGAGGCGCTCTCGCCGGGATCGACGTGCCCGCCGGGCAACTCCCAGTCGCCGGTATCACAGCGGCGCACCAGCAGCAGCCGCCCGGTGATGTCGCGGACCGCGGCGAACGCGCACGGGGCCACGCAGCTGGCCGCGGGGGCACCGGGCTGATGGTCATACTCGCGGCGCACGCCCGGCCGCCCGGACCCCGGCCAGTGCCTGATGCGGGCCGGGCCGGCCGGGCTCGCGGCCCGGCCCTGCCGGGGCGCGGCGCCCGCGGCTGGAACGCGCAGACGCCGCACCGGATCGCCGGTGTGCTGATCAAGATGGTGGCCGGACCCATCCGGGTCCGGCACGCTCGAGGATCTCATGGCACGCCTTTCCATCAGACGAAAGGCGGGATGCGCGCGGGGTCTGGACGAGCTATCCCGCATGTCGCGGTTCTGGGTCCAAGCCCCAGTCTTCCCGGCGGCCGGACCGATGTAAACCAGGCCGGAGCCTGCGCACCAGCCTTCACCTAGGTGAAATGGGCCGCAGGTATGCCGCGGCCCCTGGCGGCCTGATCGGGCGCGGCGAAGACCACAAGTGTTCCGGTCGATGGACACGGGGCCCGACGACCTCAAGAAGGGTCTGGCGGAAGCGGCTCAATGACCAGGGTGTCGGCCAGCTCGACCAGCGACCGGACCACATCGGCTTCCCGGGTCATCTCCAACACTCTCCACGGCGCCCGGAGGCCCAGTCGGCCGGCCGGCGCCGGATCGACCCCGGGCCGCGGCACCCATCCTAATAGTGGCCCGGCCCCAGCGCGCCAGACCTGGGCTAATGCGGACGGCGGTGCTGCTGCTCAGGCCGATTTAGGCACGTATTGGGCATGATCAAGCTCCGGCAAAGCGAGTATCGACGGTCACCGTTGGGATCGGCGGTAGATCTCCGAGCGGTGGTCGATATCGAGGACATGGACGACGCGGCTGTTCGCGTCGATCTGGTAGACGACGCGGTAGGTGCCGCGCCGCGCGCCATGACAGCCAGTGAGCGGCCCGGCCAGCGGCTTGCCGACCCGGTGAGGGTTGACCGCAAGCGCGCTGGCACAGAACTCCAGTGCCGCAGCGGCAACAGCTTCCGGAAGCCATTCGGCAATCGGTCGCCGCGCGGCAGGCTGGAACCGGATCTCGTACCGCCGCGGAGGCTCGGCCGTCACGCGCCGGTGACGCGGCGCCGGGCCAGATCCTGGCGTACCGTCGCCATGTCAGCGCCAGGCTCACCGCGCCCCAGGGCCGCCAGGCTCTCGGTGATGCGCGCGACAGCATCGGTCACCGAGGATTTCCAGGGTCATCTCCAGGCCCTCAAGGTCATCCACCGAGAGCAAGACAGCCTCGGGCTCGCCATTGCGGGTCAAGGTAATCCGCTCGTGTTGCTGGCGGACCCGCCTGGCCAGCTCAGACAGGCGTGCCTTGGCCTCAGACAACGGCACGGGCGTCGCGGCTGTCGACATGGTTAGAACTATAGGCCGTGTTGGTCTAACTTTCGACTAGATGTCTAGGCGTAGCAGGCACCGCGGCGATCACGGCCACGGCTAGCCAGCTAACGCCTCACCGTGGTCGGGTGGCAGCACCACCAGAGACCGACGTCGCCAAGATCCGCAAGTACTGCCGAGCCCGGGTCCCAGCCCGCCTTCTCCACCAGGTTCGCGTCGAAGCGCCGTCCGCGGCAACTCTGCCACCATCTTCGAGTGCCGGCCGCCGTGGCACCCGAACCTGGCCGAATGGTCCAAGGTACGCGTCGCCCAGCTGCGCTACAGCGCCACCACCCACCACTGGAGCCTGTACTGGGCCGACCGCACCGGCCGCTGGCACCGCTATGACGACCCCGACCCTGGTCCCTCGACACGGCATTTGACGAGATCGAAGCCGACCCGACCGGCATTTTCTGGGGTTTACAGACCCGACGGCAGCATCCTGGGCCTCTTGGACGATGACGATTCCGGTCAGCGACAACCGTAAAGCGACAATGAACTGGTCCCAGGCGATACTGATCGAGCTATTCCTGGTAAGCCTTTGCTTCGTCGATCCAGGTTTGCGCCTCATGCTCGGACAGCCCTACAACCGGTCCGTGCCGCTCTTCGATCATCTCTTTCAGGTGCGACGGGTTGCGGTGACGCAGCTCCTTGATCGAATCAACGCCAATACTCTTGAGCATCTCCTTGTACTGGGGGCCGATTCCCTTGAGCTTGTCGAGGTCGTTCACCACGTGCTCAGACACCTTGCCATCCCTCCCCGTACCGGCGGCCAGCAGCGTACCGACGAGTTCTAGAACCTCCGACACTCAGGCTAGGATGCCGTGAGGTGTCCCTACAAGCCCTGTGCGCCGTGCCATCGCACCCAGTAAGGGACCCGAACCCTGGCTCCCTGCCTACAGATACGCTCTGGTAGCCGTCGTTCCGGTGGTATTGCATTCAACGTCAGCCGCAGTACCGCACATGCCAGCACCCGATCATGGCGACAAGCGGAGTGAATCTGGCCTGCGAGGAACGCCAGCCGCACGACCGCTCGCAGCGCACGCCCGGCCCCACGGGCCGGAGTAAACATCCACGGTCCCAACGGCCAGGTAGCCGCCGCGGCTAAGCACGTTTCAGATGGCGGCCTAGTACCCTTGCTTGTCCTGGCCCTGATCCTGCTGGCCCTGGTCCTGGCCGTACGTGCCCTGGCCCTGCTGGCCCTGATCCTGCTGGCCCTGGTCCTGGCCGTACGTGCCCTGGCCCTGCTGGCCCTGATCCTGCTGGCCCTGGTCCTGGCCGTACGTGCCCTGGCCCTGCTGGCCCTGATCCTGCTGGCCCTGGTCCTGGCCGTACGTGCCCTGGCCCTGCTGGCCCTGATCCTGCTGGCCCTGGTCCTGGCCGTACGTGCCCTGGCCCTGCTGGCCCTGATCCTGCTGGCCCTGGTCCTGGCCGTACGTGCCCTGGCCCTGCTGGCCCTGATCCTGCTGGCCCTGGTCCTGGCCGAACGTGCCCTGGCCCTGCTGGCCCTGATCCTGCTGGCCCTGGTCCTGGCCGTACGTGCCCTGGCCCTGGCCCTGCTGGCCCTGGCCCAGCTTGTTCTGGGCTTCCTGCTCGCCGAACTTCTCTGCTTCTCCCGCTACCTTGTCGAACTCGCTCACCATGACCTCCGTCTCTTAACGGCCTTCGCTGAGTCCTTCCTCCCCGCGGTGCCGGTTCGACCGACAACAGTGCGACATCTACCCGGCCGCAGCCGTCTGACACTCCAAAGCCGGGCCCCTTCTGGACGTAAGCAGCCGAACGCTGAGAACGGCGAGACGGTCGTCGCCATGATTGATGGTGAGGCCACGGTCAAGACGTTGTGCCGGGTGGTCGGCCAGGTCTAGCTGATGGCACAGGGCAACCCCACATGCCATCTGGAGGCATAGGGGTCGGTACGGGCCATTGGCGCATGTCAGCAGTTCATACGGGACCGTACTGGGGCTGGTCTGGGTCGGTGCGGTTGCTGCACTGTGCTGCTGCACCTTCTCGGGTGATTCGAGCCAGCGATCACTCGCCTGCAAGATACGCCCGTGCTGTCGAAACAAGTCATCTACCTGCGATCAGTGCTCAGCTTCCTCCTTGCGCGAGAGGGGAGTATAGCGAGCGACGCATCACGAAAGAATTACAGTCGTCCACAGCCTGTCCGCCAGTGACCTCCAGAACCTGGTCGTGTTCTTGTTCCTGGCCGGTGGTTCCACCCATGTCCACGCTCGTCCAGCGTCGTTGTTCGACCGAGTTGTCGACTGCATGTGATGCGGCGGGTGGGAAGTATCCGGATTGGGTGCGGGTCACGCACCGGTTCCATCCGTTGTCCGGCCGCTCGTTTGAGTTCGTGAAACGCTGCAAGACCTGGCAGTCCGATCGTGTCTTCTTCTTCGATGACAGCGGTGAGCTGGTGAGTCTGCCGGCGGAGTGGACCGATGTCGTGCCGGCGGACCCGTTCGTGGTGGTGTCGGCAGGGCGTTCGCCGTTTCGCACGGCGGATCTGCTGGTGCTTGCCGAGCTGGTCGCCCAGCTGGGTGCGGGTTCGGGTGCTGCCCGCCGGAGTGTCAGGAAGATTCTGCCGTGACTGTCCAGTGGATTCTGCCGGGGATTGCCGGACTGGGTCGCCGTCTCTGCCGGGCTATCCGGAAAATGTCACTTTGTTCTGCTGATATCCTCCTTCGTCGGCGCGCCGATGTTATCACGCAGATTCCATGCGGCATAATCTCCTGGACGAGCCGACTTCTGTGGAGGCGGAATGACCCGGCGAGACGATGGCAAGACGCGAGCGCTGGCGGCATCCAGGACGCTGAACCCGCGCCCGGAGAAGGTGGCAGATCCGGCGTTCGCGCCGGGCTCCTTCTTCGATCCGGCGGATCTGGTCCAGGTCAAGTACGAGATGGTGCGCCGCTCGGAGACCGACGGCGTGCCGGCCGCGACGGCCGCGGCGGCATTCGGGTTCTCCCGCCAGTCGCTGTATACGGCCAAGTCGGCACTGGCCGAGCAGGGCCTGGCCGGGCTCATCCCGGCCAGGCCCGGCCCCAAGAGCGGCCACAAGCTGACCGAGGAGGTCGTGGACCTGCTGGAGGAACTGCTCGCCGCCGACGCCGCGCTGCGCCCGGCCGGCCTGGCCGCCGCGCTGCGGCAGCGGACCGGGATCAGCGTGCACCCGCGGTCAGCAGAACGCGCGCTGAGCCGCCGCCGGGCCGCCCGGGCCGCCCATGCCGCACAGCCCGGGCAGGACGACCCCAAAAGCGGCTGACCAGGCCGGCGGCACGGCCTGCCCGGCGCTGTCCGTCGGCCGGTATGAGCTGCTGCGCGCCGCCGCGGCCAGCGGCAGCGGCGGGTGGCGGCACGGGCTGGGGGTGCTGGCCGCCAAGGGGATGGCCGCCTGGATGGCCGCGTGGGCCGCCGTGGAGGCGGCACCGCCCGAGCCCGGCGCCACCGCAGGAACGGCCCCGCAGGCCGGCGCGTCCCTGTCCACCACGACCCCGTCCCTGCCCGCCCCCGCGACCGGAGGAGGTGATGCCGGCTCCACGCCGGCCTGCCTGCCGTTCCTGCCCGCCGGCACCGACCAGATCGTCGCGGTGCTGGCCCAGATGACGCTCGCCCATGCCCGCACTGCCGGGCAGCGCCACGCGCCTGCCCCCGATCAGAAAGCCGATGACCCATGACCAGCACCGATACCACCGGCAAGGTGACCGCGGCCCGGCTCCGCCGCGACGCCTACCTCTACATCCGCCAATCGACCCTCTACCAGGTCGCCAACAACACCGAGTCGACCGCCCGCCAGTACGACCTGCGCGGCCGGGCCATCGCGCTGGGCTGGGGCGCCGACCGGATCCACGTGATCGACATCGACCAGGGGCATTCCGGCGCCAGCGCCGCCGACCGGGAAGGATTCCAGCACCTGGTCGCCGAGGTCTCGCTGGGCCGGGCCGGGATCGTGCTCGGCCTGGAATGCTCCAGACTGGCGCGCAACAACGCCGACTGGCAGCGGCTGCTGCAGATCTGCGCGCACAACGACACCCTGATCCTGGACGAGGACGGGCTGTATGACCCGACCAGTTTCAACGACCGCGCCCTGCTGGGCCTCAAAGGCCAGATGTCGGAATTCGAACTCCATTTTCTGCGGGCCAGGCTGCGCGGCGGGATCTTGGCCAAGGCCCGCCGCGGGGAACTGAAACTGCAGCTGCCGATCGGGCTGGTCTACGACCTGCGCGATCAGGTGACCCCGGACCCCGACGCGGGCGTCCGCGGCGCCCTGTCGCTGCTGTTCGAAACCTTCGCTGCCACCGGCTCGGCGTTCGCCGTGGTCAAGGCCTTCCGGGACCAGCAGCTGCTGTTCCCCGGCCGCCACCGCAGCGGCCCCCGCGCCGGCGAGCTGTACTGGAACAGCCTGTGCCACGACCAGGTCCTGAAGGTCCTGCACAATCCCGCCTACGCCGGCACCTACGTCTACGGGCGGGCCCGCCACACCACCGACCTGGACGGGCGCCCCCACACCCTGGCCAAACCCCCCGGCGAGTGGACCGTGCTGATCCACGACCACCATCCCGGCTACCTGACCTGGCCGCAATACCAGGCCAACCAGCAGACGCTGGCCGCCAACGCCGCCGCGCACGGCCACAACCGCAACGCCGGCCCGGCCCGTGAAGGCCCCGCCCTGCTCCAGGGCCTGATCATCTGCGGCCGGTGCGGCCGCCGCATGACCGTGCGCTACCACTGCCGGAACGACGGCACGACCGTGCCCGACTACGTCTGCCAGCACGACGGCATCCAGAACGCCACCCCGATCTGCCAGCACATGCCCGGCGCCATCATCGACGCCGCCGTCGCCGACCTGCTCCTGGCCACCCTCACCCCGCTCGCCCTGGAAGTCGCCTTGTCGGTCAGCGACGAGCTGATCCAGCACGCCCAGCACGCCGACTCGCTGCGCGCCGCCTCTGTCCAGCGCGCCCAGCACGCCGCCGACCAGGCCCGCCGCCGCTACCTGGCCGTCGACCCCGGCAACCGGCTGGTCGCCGACGCCCTCGAAGCCGACTGGAACACCCGGCTGCGCGAGCTGGCCGACGCCCAGGACCACTACACCGCCGCCAAGACCGCCGCCGCCGCGCTCGACGAGCAGCAGCGCGCCCGCATCCGGGCCCTGGCCGCCGACCTGCCCGCACTCTGGAACGACCCGGCCACCCCCGCGCGCGAGCGCAAACGCCTCCTACGCCTGCTGGTCAGCGACGTGACCCTCACCCGCGGCCAGGACACCATCACCGCCGCCATCCGGTTTCCCGGCGGCGGCCACCACGTCCTGCACCTGCCCGTCCCGCTGAACGCCTGGCAGCTCCGCAAGACCCCCGACGAGGTGATCACCCTGATCGACCAGCTGCTCGAGCACCACACCTACGCACAGATCGCCGGCACCCTCAACACCCAGAAGGCGCCTCACGGCGGCCACACCGCACCCTGGACCGGCGAGCACGTCGCCAGATACAGCTGCGAGCGCGGGCTCCGCAGCCACCACCAGCGGCTGCGCGACCGCGGCCTGCTCACCCTCGACGAGATCGCCCGGCAGTTCCCCGCGCATACCCAGAGCATCAAACGCTGGCACCAGCTCGGCCTGATCACCGGCGAACAGGCCGACGATCGCGGCGTCTTCCTCTACCACCCGGGCCAGGCCCGGCCCACCCCCACCCAGGTCAGGCAAGCCGGCCAGCAGCTCGGCGACCCCCGCCGGTCAGGCCGCCGCAACCCTCACCGCGTCTCCGGCCGCCCGCGAACCCGCAAAAATGTCACCACCCCATGCCAGGATCACATCAGCCAGCCAGCCCAGCCGGCCACCCCAGACGAATACTGCGCAACGCCCCCAGGAGGTGCAGTGTGAAGCCAGATCGTTAGCACTGGCGTTAGCAAGATCACCCCTGCTGACACTCCGTTTTCCTGGCCTCTGAGTCGTCCCGGTTCTCGGTTGAGGTTGTCCACTTGCCCCGTTGCTACGGCTTGCGGCCAGCGGCTATGAATCCGAGAACTGCTGAGAAGAACGCCTCCGCCTCGGCCGCCCGCGTCAGTGCTCCCCACCAGGCAGCCACCTCGTCCGCAGTGACCTGGCCGGCTTGCACGGCCCGGTCAATCGTTCCCTGGTTGAGTCGCTGGTAGACAGCGAACCCGGCCGCTCCGGAAAAGCAGAGGGTGTGCGGGACCACGCGCACATCACGCAGCTCGGCCCGCTTGAACAGCCCCGAAGAGCTGGCGGCCGATCCAGGAGTGCGGCACGGCGGCATCCAGGACCTCCGCGATCCGGCGTGCCAGGGCCGGGTCCGGTGCATCCACGATGGTCTGATCGGAGTCGAAGTCGAAGGCCAACACTGATCCGCCAGGACGCGCCACGCGGGCCATCTCCCCCACCGCGGTCTCCGGGCTGGCCAGATAACGCAGGACGCGCTCAGCCCGGCACAGGTCGAACGTGTCATCCGGGAGATCCACATGGTGGGCGTCGCCCACTTCGAAGGCAACGGGCAGGGGCAGGCCCGCTGCACGCTGGCGGGCCTCCGCGATCATGACCGGATTAGCGTCGATACCGACGACCCGTCCGTGCGGCCCTACCCGCTCGGCGAGGCGGCGTGCCTCGTACCCGAGTCCGCATCCCACATCTAGGACGTAATCACCTTCCCTGACCGGGCACGCATCGAGCATCTGCCGCTTGACCTGCTGGATCAACGGGTTTCCGTCCATGCGATCCAGCCAGGTAAAGGTGGCCTCGGTGTCAAACGACTGGCCAGCCGACTGGAAACTCTGATGCAGGCTGCTCATGACGCACCTCGTCCGCGATGGAGCCTCTGGCCCCACTCAAAATAGGCCCTTCGACCGGCTGCCCGGAGGTTCCCAGCACGCTTTCCAAGTCTGTGGGCCTGGGTCCGCCGCGGTCCAAGAGGGTCCGTGACCTCGGCGGCCTGTTCTGCGTGGTGCACGCCGAACGTCCCTGGACGTAGCTGAATGAGTGAGACTAGGAATGAGACTAGGTGCTCATTCCGGACTGTCGTGGATCAGCTGGCTACATACCTCAGGTCGAGGTGATCTTGATGTCCCGACCAGCTCAAGTCGACAGACCAGCACCCCGCCGCGGGGAGGTCGATGATCGACGGTCCCGGGCCCCCGGTAACCTCTCGTGTCACAGTCCGGCCGGTGCCGTTAAGCGTGGCCCGGATGCGCAGCGGAGTAGCTAGCTGTTCGCTCAGCCGGGAGACCCACAGGATCTTGTTGCTCCGGTCAGCGAGCGGCGGCGCGTGCAACGGGTCGTGATCGGCCCAGAGAATGGCGACGATGTCTCCCCGTGCACCCATCACGTACGGCATCGCCGTCGTTGGCGGACTGAACCCGGCGCGAGCCCAGGAGGGAAGAGGGCGCGGGGTTATCGAGGCCGGGCAGCCCGCTGCCGCAGCCGGGACTGCGCCGGGGCTCGCGGCCGAGCCGGTGATCGTGGCTGGCTGCTTCGCGGGGCTCGGTACGTGGGTGGAGGAGCACCCGGCTGTCAGCACTGCGAGCAGGATCAGCGCTGCGCCCCGCTTCATGTACCGAGCGTACGCCTCCGAGTGACCGTGAGCTTCGACGCCTTGAGCCGGGTGCCGAGCCCGGGCCCCAGTTAGCAGATCCGCTAGCGCTCTAGGGCGCGAGGACTTTGACGGTTGACCCGAGTCTGGGGAGAGGGCGCCAGAGCGAGGGCAGGGGTTCAGGCCGCGCGCCCGAGCCGGGTGGCGGCGACGGTGCTGTCGATATGTCGGGTGATGGTCCGCCAGGCGGCGCGGACCGGGGCGGGAGCCGCGATCGGCTGGTCGTGCGCGGTGAGGGGATACAGAACCTGGTCATGCACGCGGGTGTAGACCAGGGCGAAGGTCAGCCCGTCGGCGGTGAGCCGGTAGGTGTTGGTGCGGCCGATCCGCTCGATCAGCCCGTTGCCGCGCAGCCGGGCCAGATCATATGACGCCTGGGTCATGGCGTAGGGGACGCCGCGCAGTCCGGCCATCCAGGCACGAAGGCTCTTGTTGGTGATGCCGGAAACGACGTGGTCCCAGACCGCCAGGCAACCGGCCAGGGCCTGCACCCGGGGGTCCGCGAAGCGCATGGCCGGGACCCTCCGCCCCGCCGCGTCTGTGGTGGGGTACGCGATCCGCTCGATGACTGGATTCGCGAGGATGCCGCTGCCCTGGCCGGCAATTACAGCATCCATCAGCCGGGCGTTGCATGCACGCGCTTTGGCCGCCAGTTCGTCTAGGTGCTCCAGGCCGCGCTTGCAACCCAGGTCACCCGGCGAGTTAATGACGGTTTCCACTCTGAGCGCGCGGTCCTCCTTCAGGTAGATCTTGATCCGCGAATGCCGGAAGCTCAGGTTGATGGTGACCTGGTTGCCGCGGTTCAGCAGCCGGGTGGAAAAGACGCCCGGTGTCCTGCGGGTCACCTTCTGCCCGAAGATGATCTCGGCGTGCTCCGGGCGGCCCAGGTTCATGTTGCCGGCCAGCAGCTCCTCGAACACGGCCCGGACCCGCCGCGGGTCGTCGAATACCAGCGTCCTGGACACCTCCACCTGCCGCATGGCCAGCTGCCACCAGCAGCCGTGCTCCCGGTCCGCCTCGGTCAGCGGCAGCGGGATCCGGCTCATCCAGGTCTGGAAGAACACCCGCACCGTCCCGGCCTGCACCAGGTCGCACAGCTCCTGCAACCGGGCCGGGTCGGAGGTGGCGGCGAACCCGTTGGCCAGCGGCGTCACCGCGATGCCCTCCGCCAGCGCCGCGCGGCGGGCGATCTCATGACCGTTGCACCAGACTTTGACCGGGTACGGCGCATAGCAGCAGACCTTGATGAACGCGGGCCCTGTGCGCCGGTCGTGGATATAAAAGTAATAGCAGGTCACCAGCCGCTCAGTGCGGTAGAACCGGAACCACGGCACCCCGTCCGGGCCGGCCTTCTTCGTCGCGTCGAAGACCCACTGGAACTCCCGGGCCTCCCCGACCGCCACTACCTTGGACTGACCGGCCTTCTCCGCCGCGTCCAGATACGGCCGTACCACCTCCAGCTTCCGGTCGCCCTTGCGGAAGACGATCCACGGGATCTGGTTCCCGTCGGCGTACCGGCGCACCGCCGCGCGGAACGCCTGGCTGTTGCGGCCCAGCGCCGCCGGCGAGGCGATCGGGAATCCCCGCCAGTGCAGCCACCCGGCGATCTGGCCCGATGTCTGCAGGGCCGGCACCCAGCCATTGAAGTACAGCCGGTCGAACCCCTCGATCTCCAGGCTCACGTGCCCGCTGACGATGTTAGTCAATGTGACCGGACGCTGCGCCATGGCCACCCTCCCAACCACGCCTACGGTCAAGAGGATGAACCCGCCCGCACGATCACGCCTGCAGAACCGCCAACCTCGATGGTCTGAGGCAGCGCCTCGCTAGTAACCGAGAGCAGTAGAGCGGCCGGTATTCCCCTAGTCAAATCGGTGGTCGATGGCAGCATCGAACTGCCGACCTTCCGCTTTTCAGACTTCATGTCACTGTCGTGACGCCCCGCGGATGGATGAAACTTGAGGCTGCGCCGCCCGCTGACGTCGTCCTTCCTTGGCGCTGCGTTCCTGTTTTTCAGACTGACGCTGGAGCCCGCCCGGTGGGTACCCCGGATTGCTGCTGAGAGCGCGTCTCACAGGATCTTGATCTTGTCGCGGGTTCTGCGGGCGGCGCGCCCGTATCCATTATCGGGAAAGGCAGGGAGGTCGGCGATGGAGGTCATCCATCCGCAGGTAGCCGGGATCGACGTGCACAAGAAGATCGTCTGGGTAGCGGTCCGGCTGCCCGGTCAGCGGCCCGGCGAGCGCATCGTGACCGCGAAGAGGTTCAAGACATTCTGGCGATCGCTGCGCCAGATGGCGGCCTGGTTGTCCGAGCTGGGCGTCACGGACGCGGCGATGGAAAGCACGGGAGTGTACTCGTGGCCGGCCTATCACGCGCTGGCCCAGGCCCAATGGCGTTAAGTTAAGGGGACCGGCATCAGCCAGAAGATGATCTTGGTCAGTGGTGTCAGCCGCGTGGTTTCGCCTGGCTTCCGGGTCTTGTACCTGCCCCCTGGGCGTTTGGTCTTGCGCGCGTAGCGGCGGCCGGGGCGTCCGGGGACGAGGTGGCGGTGCCAGGTGATCTCGGCGGCCAGGTCGGCGGCGAGCTCGTCAAGGAGGCGAGGGGGAAAAGCATCCGGAGTCGCTGATGCGGCTGCGGATGGCCTCGCGCGCGGCGGTGAAGGAGACCGTGAGCGGGTCGATGCCGGCGTCGTCTGCGGCGTGGCTGATCAGGGTGCGGATGGCCTGGTAGCAGCAGAGCATGGCGTAGATCTCCTGGCGGATCATCGGCGGGGACTTCGAGCGCAGCACGACGGCGGCGCCACCGCGGATGGAGGTCTCCAGCTCATCGAAGCAGGTCTCCAGCTGCCAGCGCCGCTGGTACGCCGCGGCGGCCTGCTCCGCGGACAGCTCGTCCGGGTCCAGCAGATCGGTGACCAGGGTGAAGGTCTCGGAGATCTCGCTGCCGTCCTCGCTGGTGACCGAGTACTCGATGACGCGCACCGGGATGCCCGGGATATCCCGCGGGTGCGTGCCCTTGCGCCGCATCCGCCTGGACGCGTCCGGGTCGGCGATCCGCGACCGGTACGTGCCGTCGGGCAGGACTTCCAGGACCGGCAGGTCCACGTCGCTCTTCGCGCGCCACAGCACGTGCACCCCGGCGTCCAGCACCTCCTTCACCAGCCCGTGGGACAGGAAGTTCCGGTCGGCCAGCAGCAGGTCACCGGGCCGCAGCCTGGGCACGAGCCTGCGGGCCAGCGGCTGCTCCCCGACCGCCAGCGGCGACAGCTCGGCCCCCAGCACCGCCCGGGTGCCGCACTCGCCCAGGCCGACGACCCGGACCTGCGGGAACGGCCCGGGCCCGGCGTCGTTGCCCGGGTAGCCGAACTCCGCGCCGTTCTCGGCAGTGGCCGGCACGTCCAGGCACAACCCATCGACCGCGACCAGCCGCATTCCGGCGACGCGGGCGGTCTCCTGCTCCTCCCCGGCCAGCGGTCCGGCCACCGCCTCCAGCAGCCGGGCCATCACCTGCCAGCCCAGCCGCCTGCGCGCCTGGGTGATCGCGGCAGGCGAGGGCTGCATGCCCAGCGTCACCCGGACCCGGAACTGCCTGGCCCACTCCAGGCCCCGCACCAGCTTGCCCCATACCTCGCCATAGCCGGACTGGAAGAACAGCACCATCGCCAGCAGCAGGTACACCACCACCCGGGCAGGCAGCGCCCGCTTACGCTGTTCCCGCACGCCCGCCTCGCCGACCACCCGGTCAACCAGCTCCGGCGGGAACACCTTCGCCAGCACCCCGATTCCGATACGGTCCGGCAGCCGGTCCCCGGCCACCACCTGCTGTCCTCGCCTGGCCACGCAGGCGATCTTACACCGATGTAGTCTTAACTTAACGCCATTGGGCCCAGGCCGGGATCGAGGTGTGCGTCTGCAACGCGGCGCACATGCGCAACGTCCCGGGCCGCAAGCGAGATGTCATGGACTGCCAGTGGATCGCCGAGCTGCACGAGTACGGGCTGCTGCGGCCCAGCTTCATCCCCGCCGGGGCGGTGGCCGAGCTGCGGGCCTGGACCCGGTACCGCAAGAAGCTGATCGAGCAGCGCACCAGCGAGGGGCAGCGGCTGGCCAAGGTGCTGGAGGACGCCGGCTGGCCGGTGGCGTGCCGGGCCTGCGGTGCGGACCTGTCCGGCGCCGCCGTGACCGGCGGGCACAAGCGGCAGGTGTTCGAGGCGCAGCCTGCGCCGCCGCCGGTGGTGACCGAGTACCGGGTGGTGACGAAGGCACGCCCGGGCTGCGGGGCGGTGACCGAGGGCGAGTCCCCGGAAGGTGTCACCAGCCTGGTGCAGTACGGGCCGGGTGTGCACGCCCGGGCGGCGCTGGCGGTCTGCGCGCACTAGCTGCCGGTTGCCCGTGGTGCCAGGCTGATGGCCGCCTACACCGGGGTGAACGTCTCCGCTGGGTTCACGGCCGGGGTCCGCGGCAAGGCCGCGGCCCGGCTGGCCCGTTCATGGACCAGGTCCGGGAACTGCTGCGCGCGGCCGGGGTGCTGTATGCCGATGAGACCCCGGCAGCGCCGCCGGCGGCCCGCGCTACGTGCACATCGCCTGCACCGAGTTCCTCACCGCCTTGCACACCGGTGACCGCACCAAGGAGGCGATCGACGCCCTCAACGCACTCACCCAGCTGTTCACCACCGGCCCCTGGCTACCAGCCGCCATCCGCCCCGGCTGAACAGTTACCCTCGGGGCGCCGCCTCCGATGTCCTCATCCTGCGATTTGGGGGGCAATGTAGCCACGGCAAACTCGTCAAACGCCCAGCGCAGGCGCCGAGCTGGAATCTAAAAGATCTTCAACCGCAGGTCTTGACAATTGCTCCCTACGTCCTCTGATGGAAAGGAGCCGTAACGATCCCGGAACGCTCTGTCCGTAGGGTGGGCTCATTCCGGTTGGTCCGCCGAGGGGGCGGCATCCGGGTCGGTACGAGGTGTCCATTCAGGGGTCCTCGGGTTGAGTGCGTGACGCGGCACGTGGCACGGGTGCTTGAAACCTGGCTGGTGCGAGCATGCTGGGGATTGTCCTTGAGACTGGAAGAGGTTGGGCGTCGCGGATAATGCCTTTACCTGCTATTTCGCGCGTTTGGGCCGAACATCCAACCCTTCTTGGCTGCTTTGTTGAGCCATTCGGCATCCCCAGCCCGGCTGTTGCCTCGCTGGGTGACAGGGCACAAGGGCGCGGCCGTTGCGGGCTGGGATCTCTCGCCGGGCTGGCGGATCACCTGCCGGCGGTCATGGCCGGGCTCCGCCCACTGGGCCCTCGCGGGAGGGCGAAGCCGGTCACTGCGCGGGGCGTAGCAGCGTTCGGAGGGATCGTCCCAGCCAGGATTGGTAGTTCTCGGCTGACCAGCAGCGCTCAACGGTGAGGATCCGGTGGACGTCGGGCGACATGAGCGCGTAGACGATGTCGGCTGCCTGGCCGGGATCCAGGTGTGGGTCGAGGGCGTCTCGCTCCGCCAGGGCGGTGACGATTTTGGACTGGCCGGTGTGCCGCTGCCGGCGGATCTCGGCGAGCAGTTCGGCTGCCTCACCGTCGACTTGGGCGGCGGTAGCCAGGACGTGGAGGATCGCCGAGGAGCGGTCCATGAACTGCCGGGCGATGCGGGCGAAGGCGTTGACCATCTGAGTCGGGTCGGGCTCGCAGAGCGCGGCTTGCTGTTCGGGCCGGCCGGCGAAGGTGATCGGCTCGTCGTCGCCGCCGAAGGAGGTGTCCAGCACCGCCTTGAGCAGGGCTCGCTTGGAGCCGAACAGCCGGTAGAGGGTGGGGAGCGGGACGTCTGCGGCTGCGGCGACCGCCTCGATGGGGGTGGCGGGGTAGCCGCGCTCGATGAATAGCTGTCCGGCCGCCTCGATCACCTTCAGTCGTGTGGCCCGGGCCTGGGCGAGCCGGCGGGAGTTGTCGTAACGCCTCTTGACACCCTCGGCCATATTAGCGATAGTACACATATATCTGTGAGAGTGAAACTATCGTCGAATGGGGGGAGCCCGGTGAGTACCGAGACGAACAAGGCGATCGTGGAGCGTTTCGACGCCATCCTCAACAACCGCGACCTGGACCGGCTCGACGAGCTATGCAGCCCGGACATGGTCAATCACGCCCTCGCGCCAGGCCGCTGCTGGGGCTGGACGGTACTCGTCAGTGGCTCGCCACTGACGGCCGCAACTTCGAATCGTTCCGCTGGCGGAAGCTGTCCGTCGTCGGCGAACAGGATCTCGTCGTCCAGTTCGGCGTCAGGGAGGGGCAGTGGCCCGGGGGAACCTTCCGCGGCTTCGAGGTCCCTGCCGGGTACTACCAGCGCGACACCGCCTTCATGTACCGGATCACCGGTGATCGCATAGTCGAGCGCTGGGCCGTCAACGACCACCTCGCCATGCTGATCCAGCTGGGAGCAATCCCGGATCCTGCACGCAACACCAGGATCAGATGACCAGCCGGTCGAGCCGGAACCCCGAAGGCGCTCGGGGATCGCTCCGGCCGGACCGCCTGTGTGGTTGCTCCGGCCTGCCGGGATCTGCCGCTGGCACCACGAACGAGCCGGTGACCAGCAGCTTGGCGCATGTCCCGGGTTGGCCTTGCAAGCAGGCTCCTGCCGATGAGCCTGGTGTGCCTGCCGACGGCGGGGATCAGCGTGAGCTGGTCGCCCGGCTGCGGGCGGTGATCGAGGCCAAGGACACCGAGAACGCGATGCTGCGGGCCGAGCTGCAGGATCAGCGGGAGCGGTACCGGCAGCTGAAGCTGAGGGCCGCGGAACTGGAGCGGCGGCTGGGGTCGGACAGCACCACCTCGGGAACGCCGCCGTCGAAGGACCCGATCGGGGCGCGTCAGCGGCGCAAGGCCGAGCGGAAGGCCCGCCAGTCCTCGGAACGGGAACGGCGCAAGGACCGCAAGCCCGGCGGGCAGCCGGGGCACCCCGGGGCGGGACTATCGCGGGACCCGCACCCGGACCAGCAGGAGGACGTGCCGCCGCCGGCGGAGTGCTCGCGGTGCGGGACCGGCCTGGAGGATGCGTGGCGGGCGGGGACGTGGTGGTCGCAGGTGCGGGACGTGAAGATCACGACGTTCGTCACCGAGTACCTGCTGCCGCTGCTGGCCTGCCCGTGCTGCGGCAAGATCAACGCTGCGCAGCCGCCGCCATGGGCGCATCCGGGCAGCATCTCCTACGGTCCCGGCATCAATACCGCCGCGGTGCTGCTGACCTCCTACGGGAACGTGCCCGCGGAACGAGCCGCGAACCTGATCGGCATGCTGCTCGGCGTGCCGGTCTCGGCGGGGTTCGTCGACGGTGCCAGCGAGCGGCTGGCCTCCCGGCTGGACGGCGCCCGGTTCGATGAGGCGATGCAGGCCGCCCTGGCGGCCGAACCGGTGCTGGCCGCCGACGAGACCCCGGTCAACCTGAGCGACCCCCATGCCGGGCTGGCCCAGGATGACGCGGGCGCGCCGCACGTGCTGGTCGTGCGCACCCCGCACCGCGGGCTGACCTGGCTGCGGGCGCTGGGCTCCCGGCAAGCCGCCGCGATCACCGCGGTCCTGGCGTTCTTCACCGGCTTCTTGATCACCGACGGGTACGCCGCCTACCAGCAGCTCCTGCCGCAGCTGGCCGGCGTGCAGCAATGCTGCCAGCACGTCATCCGCCGCGCCCGCGCGGTCACCAGGCTCGGCCCCGGCAGCCTGCAATCATGGGCCGCCGACATCATCGACGTGCTGCGCGAAGCCCACCAGGCCGTCGAGGAGGCCCTGGCCCGGGCCGATCCCGCCCTCGACGCGGAGCCCCTGGCGAAGCTGCGCAGGCGCTACGACGAGGCCGTCGCCTTCGGGATCACACACAACCGGCACCGGGACTGGCACGACGGCAACCACCCCGGCTACACCCTCGGCTGCTGGCTGCGCGACTACAACGAGCAGGTCTGGCTGTTCACCGCCCAGTTCGCCGTGGACTGGACGAACGATCTGGCTTCACACTGCACCTCCTGGGGGCGTTGCGCAGTATTCGTCTGGGGTGGCCGGCTGGGCTGGCTGGCTGATGTGATCCTGGCATGGGGTGGTGACATTTTTGCGGGTTCGCGGGCGGCCGGAGACGCGGTGAGGGTTGCGGCGGCCTGACCGGCGGGGGTCGCCGAGCTGCTGGCCGGCTTGCCTGACCTGGGTGCTGGTGGGCCGGGCCTGGCCCGGGTGGTAGAGGAAGACGCCGCGATCGTCGGCCTGTTCGCCGGTGATCAGGCCGAGCTGGTGCCAGCGTTTGATGCTCTGGGTATGCGCGGGGAACTGCCGGGCGATCTCGTCGAGGGTGAGCAGGCCGCGGTCGCGCAGCCGCTGGTGGTGGCTGCGGAGCCCGCGCTCGCAGCTGTATCTGGCGACGTGCTCGCCGGTCCAGGGTGCGGTGTGGCCGCCGTGAGGCGCCTTCTGGGTGTTGAGGGTGCCGGCGATCTGTGCGTAGGTGTGGTGCTCGAGCAGCTGGTCGATCAGGGTGATCACCTCGTCGGGGGTCTTGCGGAGCTGCCAGGCGTTCAGCGGGACGGGCAGGTGCAGGACGTGGTGGCCGCCGCCGGGAAACCGGATGGCGGCGGTGATGGTGTCCTGGCCGCGGGTGAGGGTCACGTCGCTGACCAGCAGGCGTAGGAGGCGTTTGCGCTCGCGCGCGGGGGTGGCCGGGTCGTTCCAGAGTGCGGGCAGGTCGGCGGCCAGGGCCCGGATGCGGGCGCGCTGCTGCTCGTCGAGCGCGGCGGCGGCGGTCTTGGCGGCGGTGTAGTGGTCCTGGGCGTCGGCCAGCTCGCGCAGCCGGGTGTTCCAGTCGGCTTCGAGGGCGTCGGCGACCAGCCGGTTGCCGGGGTCGACGGCCAGGTAGCGGCGGCGGGCCTGGTCGGCGGCGTGCTGGGCGCGCTGGACAGAGGCGGCGCGCAGCGAGTCGGCGTGCTGGGCGTGCTGGATCAGCTCGTCGCTGACCGACAAGGCGACTTCCAGGGCGAGCGGGGTGAGGGTGGCCAGGAGCAGGTCGGCGACGGCGGCGTCGATGATGGCGCCGGGCATGTGCTGGCAGATCGGGGTGGCGTTCTGGATGCCGTCGTGCTGGCAAACGTAGTCGGGCACGGTCGTGCCGTCGTTCCGGCAGTGGTAGCGCACGGTCATGCGGCGGCCGCACCGGCCGCAGATGATCAGGCCCTGGAGCAGGGCGGGGCCTTCACGGGCCGGGCCGGCGTTGCGGTTGTGGCCGTGCGCGGCGGCGTTGGCGGCCAGCGTCTGCTGGTTGGCCTGGTATTGCGGCCAGGTCAGGTAGCCGGGATGGTGGTCGTGGATCAGCACGGTCCACTCGCCGGGGGGTTTGGCCAGGGTGTGGGGGCGCCCGTCCAGGTCGGTGGTGTGGCGGGCCCGCCCGTAGACGTAGGTGCCGGCGTAGGCGGGATTGTGCAGGACCTTCAGGACCTGGTCGTGGCACAGGCTGTTCCAGTACAGCTCGCCGGCGCGGGGGCCGCTGCGGTGGCGGCCGGGGAACAGCAGCTGCTGGTCCCGGAAGGCCTTGACCACGGCGAACGCCGAGCCGGTGGCAGCGAAGGTTTCGAACAGCAGCGACAGGGCGCCGCGGACGCCCGCGTCGGGGTCCGGGGTCACCTGATCGCGCAGGTCGTAGACCAGCCCGATCGGCAGCTGCAGTTTCAGTTCCCCGCGGCGGGCCTTGGCCAAGATCCCGCCGCGCAGCCTGGCCCGCAGAAAATGGAGTTCGAATTCCGACATCTGGCCTTTGAGGCCCAGCAGGGCGCGGTCGTTGAAACTGGTCGGGTCATACAGCCCGTCCTCGTCCAGGATCAGGGTGTCGTTGTGCGCGCAGATCTGCAGCAGCCGCTGCCAGTCGGCGTTGTTGCGCGCCAGTCTGGAGCATTCCAGGCCGAGCACGATCCCGGCCCGGCCCAGCGAGACCTCGGCGACCAGGTGCTGGAATCCTTCCCGGTCGGCGGCGCTGGCGCCGGAATGCCCCTGGTCGATGTCGATCACGTGGATCCGGTCGGCGCCCCAGCCCAGCGCGATGGCCCGGCCGCGCAGGTCGTACTGGCGGGCGGTCGACTCGGTGTTGTTGGCGACCTGGTAGAGGGTCGATTGGCGGATGTAGAGGTAGGCGTCGCGGCGGAGCCGGGCCGCGGTCACCTTGCCGGTGGTATCGGTGCTGGTCATGGGTCATCGGCTTTCTGATCGGGGGCAGGCGCGTGGCGCTGCCCGGCAGTGCGGGCATGGGCGAGCGTCATCTGGGCCAGCACCGCGACGATCTGGTCGGTGCCGGCGGGCAGGAACGGCAGGCAGGCCGGCGTGGAGCCGGCATCACCTCCTCCGGTCGCGGGGGCGGGCAGGGACGGGGTCGTGGTGGACAGGGACGCGCCGGCCTGCGGGGCCGTTCCTGCGGTGGCGCCGGGCTCGGGCGGTGCCGCCTCCACGGCGGCCCACGCGGCCATCCAGGCGGCCATCCCCTTGGCGGCCAGCACCCCCAGCCCGTGCCGCCACCCGCCGCTGCCGCTGGCCGCGGCGGCGCGCAGCAGCTCATACCGGCCGACGGACAGCGCCGGGCAGGCCGTGCCGCCGGCCTGGTCAGCCGCTTTTGGGGTCGTCCTGCCCGGGCTGTGCGGCATGGGCGGCCCGGGCGGCCCGGCGGCGGCTCAGCGCGCGTTCTGCTGACCGCGGGTGCACGCTGATCCCGGTCCGCTGCCGCAGCGCGGCGGCCAGGCCGGCCGGGCGCAGCGCGGCGTCGGCGGCGAGCAGTTCCTCCAGCAGGTCCACGACCTCCTCGGTCAGCTTGTGGCCGCTCTTGGGGCCGGGCCTGGCCGGGATGAGCCCGGCCAGGCCCTGCTCGGCCAGTGCCGACTTGGCCGTATACAGCGACTGGCGGGAGAACCCGAATGCCGCCGCGGCCGTCGCGGCCGGCACGCCGTCGGTCTCCGAGCGGCGCACCATCTCGTACTTGACCTGGACCAGATCCGCCGGATCGAAGAAGGAGCCCGGCGCGAACGCCGGATCTGCCACCTTCTCCGGGCGCGGGTTCAGCGTCCTGGATGCCGCCAGCGCTCGCGTCTTGCCATCGTCTCGCCGGGTCATTCCGCCTCCACAGAAGTCGGCTCGTCCAGGAGATTATGCCGCATGGAATCTGCGTGATAACATCGGCGCGCCGACGAAGGAGGATATCAGCAGAACAAAGTGACATTTTCCGGATAGCCCGGCAGAGACGGCGACCCAGTCCGGCAATCCCCGGCAGAATCCACTGGACAGTCACGGCAGAATCTTCCTGACACTCCGGCGGGCAGCACCCGAACCCGCACCCAGCTGGGCGACCAGCTCGGCAAGCACCAGCAGATCCGCCGTGCGAAACGGCGAACGCCCTGCCGACACCACCACGAACGGGTCCGCCGGCACGACATCGGTCCACTCCGCCGGCAGACTCACCAGCTCACCGCTGTCATCGAAGAAGAAGACACGATCGGACTGCCAGGTCTTGCAGCGTTTCACGAACTCAAACGAGCGGCCGGACAACGGATGGAACCGGTGCGTGACCCGCACCCAATCCGGATACTTCCCACCCGCCGCATCACATGCAGTCGACGACTCGGTCGAACAACTGCTCCGAGCAGACCGTCAAAGCCGCCAAGCGGCACCAGGCCGTCTCCGGCTACTGGCACACCAACCGCACCCTCGCCCGCTGGTGCCGCATCCGCAGCTACCTCGACTCCGCCACCAACCACGGACTCACACCACTCAACGCCACCACCCGCGCTCTCGCCGCCGAACCCTGGCTACCCCTCCCTGCGACCTGAACGGGTGGCTGGAGACGCAGCTCACCACCTACCTCTGAATGGACACGGTACGAGCTTGAGTTCATGCAGGCTCAGGGAGGGTGAGTTACATGTCAGCATGGCTTAGCAAGTGGGCGCCCGCGTCCGGGGCGCTAGCAGGGGTACTCGTCGCGATCGCATTCTTCGCGGGGCCGAACTCGCCGGCGATGACGCCACCGGCGCTCAGGTCATCGCGTGGTACGGGAGCCATCACAAGGCGGACTTCGTGTTCGACCTCATCGGGGGCCTGGCCGTGCTGTTCCTGGTGCTATTCGCGGTGGCACTGGCCCGGCAGGTGCGCACCGGTGATCGCTGGCTGGCCCACGGGGCACTCGCCGGGGCCGTCTTCGGCGGCGTGGGCTTCCTGACCTCCGTCGGTTTCGACGCGGTCCTGGCGCAGGACCACAACCATCTGACGACCGCGTTGGCCCAGACGCTGAATCTGCTCCAGAACGATTTCTTCCTGCCCATCCTCATCGGGTTCGCCCTGTTCGGCATCCTGACCGGGCTGGCCGTCGTGGTGGGCCGGATCCTGCCGAAATGGATGGGATGGGTCATGTTCGTGTTCGGCCTGGCCTGCCTGGCCGGTCCCATCGGCTTCTTCGGCATACTGGCGACGATGCTGTGGGTGCTGGTGGCCGGGATCTGGATGGTGAAGCAGGGTCCGCCGGTTCCTGAACGGGTCACACCGCTGGCCGCGGACCACGTCACGGCCTAGCTCAACCCGCCGGCCACGGTGCGCCGTCATGGTCATCAGCGCTACTTAGTGCGGGCGCGGGCGCGGGCCAGCTGGGCCAGCGCCCTGGGGCCGCGCTGGCCGGCGATCAGGTGGTCCATGATGTCCCGGCCGGTCACCCCGTGCAGGTCGCTGACCACCTATGACAGTTTGATCGCCGCCGATTCCAGCCAGTTTCTCCGCCCGCTGCTTGTCCCGGGTGCGTTCTTCGGTCAGCTCCCGCCGGTACCGGGTGTGCAGCCGGATGATCCGGAACTCCGGGGTGGCCACGAAACACGGCGTGACCGCGCCGCGCTCAAAGCACGCCGCCAGCCACCGCGAATCGGACGGGTCCCGCCTGGGCCGCCCGGGCAGGTTCTTGACCTGGCTGGCATCGGCCAGCACGCACTCGAACCCCTCGGCCTCCAGCCGGTAGAACGGCCCCTTCCAGTAGTCGCCCGTCGCCTCCATCACCACCGCGGGCACCTGCCAGGACCGCAGCCAGTCCGCCAGCGCCAGCACCCCCCGCTTGGTGGTACCGAAGCTGCGGGTCTCCTGGGCCCGCCGCGACGGATCCTTATCTGATGGCACCCGGATCGCCGCCACCATGCCCGCCTTGCCGATGTCGATGCCGCACACCCGGTCCCGGTACAGCGGCTCGTCGGTTACCTCTTCCATCTGCGCCTCGCTTCTCCCTTCCCGGACCTGCCAGAAGGTGCCGCCCGGGGAACCGGGGGCGAACGGAAGAAACTGACCCGCGTGCTCGCAGCAACAATGAACAGCCCTTGAAAACCGGCTCCCAGCGTCAGGCTCACTTGCGGCCTCAACCGCAGCAAGTAACAACGACGTCGCGGGCGGCACCAGCCGCAATTTCACGCCAGTACGGCGTCGCGCGCAGCGATACCGAGGGCTCACTTGGTTACTCGGCCTTCTCCATGCTTGTCAGCCTGGTCGCGCGGTCGGCTGGAATCGGACGTGGCAGGATTGCCGTATGACCAGAGCCCTGATGCTTATCGATGTTCAGCGCAACATGCTTGAGCCACCGGCACCGGTTCCCTCGGCCGCTTCAATCCGCGAAGCTCTCGAAGACCTGCTGCTGCGGGCGCGCCGAGCGGGCGCATTCGTGGTCCACGTCCAGAACGACGGGCCACCGGGCGAACCCGACGAGCCTGGCACTGACGGCTGGCAGCTCGTGCTTCCGGTCAGCGCCGACGAGCTGATCGTGAGAAAGGACCAGTCCGATACGTTCGCTGCCAATCCTGCGCTGGCCAAGAACCTTGCCGATAAGGAGATAACCGAAGTCATCATCGCCGGGATGCAGAGCAACTATTGCGTGGCTGAGTCCAGCCGGGGCGCCCTGAAGCAGGGTCTTCAGGCAATCCTCGCCTCAGGCGCCCACGCCACTTACGACGAGAATGAACCGGCGTCCACCATCTCCGCGCAGATTGAACGCGAACTCGCCGAGGGCGTCACGGTACTCCCCTTCGGCGAAGTCAGCTTCGGGGAATCCGCATAGCTAGCCAGAGGGCGCCCTCGTCCCTACCCCGCTCATGGCTTACGGCTCTGGAGACGGTAGGTCGGCGGTTCGCCTGCTGCCAGGGCCAGAAGCAGACCTGACGCATGGTCCACGTCTGATCCCCCTGAGGATTGGCCGTCTGCATGCAAACTACTGGCACGACCCTGCTCGTGGTCGAACGGCGCAGCCTAGCACGTGTGCAGATGGCAGCTCAGGACAGCCGTAGCACGCATGGGCTGCTGTATCTCGCTGCTGTACAGAGCGTCGTTGCGGCACTGACAAACAGCGGTTAGCTCAGATTGTCGCTTCCCGCGCGCGGTTCGACCGTGCTATCACCAGGTACATCAAGCCGATCAAGGGGCCGCCGACGCAGGCGACCAACAAAACGCCGTCCACAAGCCGGCGATGGCAAGCGCCGCTAGAGCGATGCCGTAGATTACGGAGCCCGCTAGGGGAAGGAAACGCAGCATGCGAAACATCTCCGGACGTTCGCCGAGTGGGATCTTCGCACTGATCGGACGGACCGTGAGAGACGCCCATCTCTTGCTATCATCGCACACTATCGCGTTTCCGCTCGATAGGTGCTGAGGTGCGACGCGCGCCCATCGGGCCTGGCCTCTGGCCTGGCCCTCGCCGTTAGGCCCGCTGGGCTGGCAGAGGTCTCCGGCGCTCAAGGGCGGGTCCTGAAGATCGTTTCCGCGAAGCGGTTAGAAACGATCTTCGGGTGCCCTTGACGCTGGAGGGGCCAGCCCGGACAATGCGCGGCGCTCCGGCCCGGTCGCTGTGACATTTTCACGACGATCGGCGCATCTGGCGCGTGGTCGTCGGCCCGACCGTGGTGCTGGCGGGCGCGGCAGCGGGATACGGCGGGGACCGCAGGCGGCCGGTCACCGGGGCCGTCGTGCGCGGCAGCCGCCGCGCCGTAGGGCTCGCGTCCGAAGGACGCGGCGAAGCTGCCGCCCGGCAACGGCGAGGCCCCCGGGTGAACCCCGGGTGAACCCCGGCCGCCCACGGCGGGTCACCCTGGCCGCTCATTCCCTCTCAACTGCTCGCGCCCGTCCTCGCTGTTCACGGCCGGGGCCGTCAGGCCCGGCGCGCCGAAGGTGCGCCCTTGATATACGTATAGTAAGTTCTCACCCAAATCGGACAACATCCGTTGTCCGGGCCACGGTGGGCGGGGTTTCCGCTGGCCAGGCAGGCTACTGCGGAGGCCGGTGCTGACCGTGAGCGGCGACAACACATGTTTACAAGTGCCACCTGACGCTTGACATCTGGCGCTTGACCAACGGTGAGTCTGGCCATTCGATCTTGACGGATGGCGTCGTCGCGATGGCGGCGCTGGTAGTGCTGGCGGGCCGCCTGTCTGGTGACCCCGAGTTGGGTGGCGATCTCCGGCAGCCGACGCCGAGTTCGACGGCGTGGTCCACGAGTGCAGCGAGTTCGGCTTCTGCCTTCTGCTGCGCAGCGCGGGCGCGCCCGATCCGGTTCAGCACCTGCGGTGGTGACATCCGGGAAACCCGCAGTGCCGCGCTTGGTGGTCCCGCTGGCGCCTGAGGCTGCCGATCTGGCCGCCCCTTCTTGGCTCTGGTGCTTGACTGGCGCTTTGGCTTTCCCATGCGATCCAGCATGCGGCAAGGCAGGACAATCTCGTTGCCTTCGCCCACGGGCTTGGAGCACGCGGCAGATCAGCGCGGCAGTCACGTAAGTGATATAGGTCATATAGCTCTTGGCTTTGTGGACCTAGACGTACAGTAACGGACTCGTGCGGTCCTGCAGGGAACAACCGGCCGCCGTGGTCAGCATGTCGCAGTTTGCGTTGAGCGGGCGTTGGCCGCACAGTGGATACCAGAGCCGAGCAAGCGTTGCCGAAGGTGCCGGGCTGAACGCCCAGGGCACCGGCAGATCAAGATCGCCCTTCCGGCGCGGAACTAGGCATCTGCACTCCCCCACCGGGTTTCATCCCGGTCAACTCCCCCATCGCCTGTGGCAAGCGCCTGATATCTGCTTCCTGTGTGCCCGGGACAAGCAGGGGCCAACAGTTCGCGGAGCCCGTCGGTAGGGCGGCACCCCCACCGCACGGAGTGACGCGTTCCTGGCGAGGAATCCACTGCTGCCTGGACCCACCCGGAAGGAGATTCACAATGGACAAGCGGCTGTGCTGGCCGGTTCGGCGGTCCGAGCTGGACAGCCAGTGCGACACTGCGGCTGGGAGGCACCGTCATGCCCGGCGCTGACCAACTCCGCGGCTCCCGAGAACGCGACAAGCTCACCATCGCAGAGGTGTGCGCCGATCTCGGCATCAGCCGCCGGACCCTTTACGAATGGCGGGCCAAAGGCAAGGCGCCGCGCTGCATCACGCTGCATAACGGCAGCCTGCGCATCCGCCGGGCCGAGTATCAGCGCTGGCTGGCGTCGCGCGAGGAAGCCGCCTGATTGTGAACGAGGACACCACCTACGACGTGCGGGTCTACCTGACCGAGGTGTACAGGGGCGTCAAGGTCACTACTTACGGAGTGCGCTGGAAGGCGGGCAAGCGGCTATGGAGAGAAGGTTTCCGAACCGCCGCGCAGGCCGACAGCCCCCGCAGCGCCCTGCTGACCGCAGCCAGGAAGGGCGAGGCGTTCAGCCTGATCACCGGCAGGCCGACGGCCTGGGAGCGGAAGAAGACCGATACCACCTGGTATGAGTTCGCCTGCGCTTATGTGGACATGAAGTGGAAGCAGGCTTCGGCCAAATACCGCAAGGACATTGCCCGCGCGCTGACGGCGGCGACGCCCGCGATGCTGGTGTCAGCACGCGAACGGCCAGATGATGCCAGCATCCGCCGGGCACTGGTGCGGTGGGACGGCGGAGCTGGCCACCGGCCCTGACTGGCCGGTGTGAACGGGCACGCGTCCATGCTGCCGATCGCTGCCGTATCCCTGGTCGGGCAGGTTCTGTCAAGAGCCGAAGATCGGCGAAGCCGCCGTAGGCGCTCTTGACGGGTTCTGCCCGACCCGGCGACCTGTTTGCTCGGAGTATACATTCAGTGTATGCTCCGGGATATGAGCGTCCCCATGGCCCTCCTCGGGCTTCTCGATCGTGAACCGAGCCACGGCTATGACCTGAAGCGTGACTACGACACCTACTTCGGCCGCGGCAGGCCCCTGCCGTTTGGCCAGGTCTACGCCACCCTCGCCCGGCTGGCGCGGGACGGAAAGGCGACCGCTGGAGCGGTTGAACCCGGCGCCGGCCCGGACCGCAAGCGCTACACCATCACCGAGACGGGGAAGGGCCAGGTGGAGGCATGGCTCGCGGAGCCGATCCCGGCCGAGCCCCACCTCCAGAGCGACCTGTTCGTGAAGGTCGTGCTCTCCCTCATGCTCGGTCGGCCCGCCGAGGCGTACCTCGACGTGCAGCGGGCCACGCACCTGGCTCGGATGCGCGAGCTCACCGAGCTCAAGCAACGCGGCAACCTCCTTGATGCCCTGCTCGCCGACCACGGCCTGTTCCATCTGGAGGCCGACCTGCGCTGGATCGACCTCACCGCGGCGCGACTCGCCGCGGTCGCGGAGGAGGTGGCGTCGTGAACGGTGCGAACGGCTCCTGTGTGGTCGGGGGCGCAGGCGTGATCGTCGAGGCACAAGACCTCGTGCTCTCCTTCGGCGAGACCCCTGCCCTCCGCGGCGCGAGCGTACCGGTGAAACAGGGCGAGATCCTCGCCGTGATGGGCCCCAGCGGCTCGGGCAAGTCCACGCTGCTGCACTGCCTGGCGGGCATCCTGGTCCCGGACTCCGGCGAGGTCACCTTCGACGGCCAGCGCCTCGACTCGATGCGGGAGGCGGAGCGATCCAGGCTGCGGCGCGAGCGCTTCGGCTTTGTCTTCCAGTTCGGCCAGCTCGTGCCGGAGCTGACAGCCGAGGAGAACGTCGCCCTGCCGCTATTGCTCGGTGGCACGCGCCGTGACGAGGCCCTCCGTGTGGCGCGGAGCTGGTTCGAGCTCCTCGAGCTCAACGGCATGGAGCGCCACCGTACCGGAGAGATGTCTGGCGGCCAGTCGCAGCGCGTCGCGCTGGCGCGCGGCCTGGTTGGCCGTCCCGACGTGCTCTTCGCCGACGAACCCACCGGGTCACTCGATTCGCTGAGCGGGGAGCTGGTCATGGGGCTGTTGACCCGCGCCGCACGTGAGCAGGGAACCACGGTGATCCTGGTCACCCACGAGCCCCGCGTGGCCGCCTATGCCGACCGAGAGGTGATCGTGCGCGACGGGCTCGTGACCTCGACCGAAGCGGCCCTGCGATGATCCGCCTTGGTCTTCGCTTGACGCTGCAGAGCGGTCGCGAACCGCTGCTGCGCGTCCTCGTCACCGCGGCAGCCGTCGCCCTCGGCGTCGGCCTGCTGCTGGCTGCTCTGGCCGGTGTCAACGGGCTACACGCTCAAACCGACCGCGGTGCGTGGCTCGACACCTCGGCGCAGGCCTCACGACCGACCTCGACATCCGACCGGCTGTGGTGGCTGTCCAGCACCGACCAGTTCGGCAACCAGGCGATCGACCGGATCGACGTCGCCGCGACCGGACCGAACGCTCCGG
Organism: uncultured Actinomycetota bacterium; assembly: GCA_963808615.1. Lineage (GTDB taxonomy): Bacteria > Actinomycetota > Actinomycetes > Streptosporangiales > Streptosporangiaceae > Palsa-504. The sequence continues at coordinate 139,274 of CAWEGV010000010.1, read as the reverse complement.
TCCCGCCAGGGCTTCCCCGCCTGCCAGGACCGGGTGACTACTTCGCCTCGCCCGCCCTCACGACCCTTCTTCGGTCCGAACCGGCGAATGAGCTGCGCGACCGGTTTCCGGGCCGACAGATCGGGACCATCGGCGCAGCGGCGCTGCCGTCCCCGAACTCGCTGATCATCGTCATCGGCCACGCCAAGCGCCAGCTCTCGCAGGCACCCGGTGCGGTCCAAGTCGGAGCCATCCAACGCACGCCGGCCAACTGCTACGCCTGCCAGAGCGCCATCGGGAGCGGACCCGTTCTGCAGTTCATCCTGGCCGGCGGAGCCGTCGCGCTCTTGCTGCCAGTGCTGATCCTGATCGCGACCGCCAGTCGGCTGTCGGGCGCGCGGCGCGAGGAGCGCTTCGCCGCTATGCGCCTCGTCGGCGCCACGCCGCGTCAGATTTCTGTGGTCTCCGCGGTGGAGGCAGTGGTCGCGGCGGTCGCGGGCGTCGCAGTCGGCTTCGCGCTCTTCTTCGCCTTCCGACCGCTGCTCTACCACGTGCCGTTCACCGGAGCGCCCTTCGCTGAAGGCGACCTCTCGCTGCACTGGATCGACATCGTGCTCACCGTGATCGGCGTACCGGTCGCCGCTGTCGTGTCCGCTCGCCTCGCGCTTCGCAGGGTCCAGATATCGCCGCTCGGCGTGAAGCGGCGAGCGTCGTCCCGCCCACCGCGGATCGTACGGATAATCCCGCTACTCGCCGGCATCGCCGTGCTGGCGTACTTCGACGCCGCCGGCAAGCCGGGCGCCATCGGCGGCCAGCTTCTCGAGCTGCTCGCGGGCTTCGTGCTCCTCGTGGTGGGGCTCGTGCTCGCCGGACCGTGGTTCACGACCGCGGGCGCGCGGCTCATGGCCAACCGGGCAAGCCGTCCTTCTACCCTTATCGCCGGCCGGCGGCTCCTCGACAATCCCAAGGCGGCCTTCCGGTTCATCAGCGGGCTCGTGATCGCCCTCTTCGTTGCCACCGCCGTGATCGGGGCGCTCAGCTCGATCGCCGCCGCCAGCAGCTCCGGCGGAGGCAGCGCGGGGAACGACACCCTCGCCGACCCGTTCTGCAGCTTCTCGACGACGAACTGTCCCGCTTCCGCCCAAGTCCCTTCTGTCCCAGGCCACGTGCTGACCGAGCTCCGCACGACGCCCGGAGTGCGCAGCGTGACGCTGGTCCACCAGAGCCCATCCCAAGCTCAGCTGAGGAACTCCTTCGGGGTCGTCGCGTGCGACCAGCTGGCGCGGACGCCCGCGATCGGCAAGTGCGCGCCGGGAGCGTCGGTGGCGAACATCGGCTACTTCCTTTCCAACCTCCTTGGGCACAACTCGCACGCGTCGTCGACGATCTGGCCGTCCGCGAACCTGCCGACGGCGGGCGCCGCGCGTCTTCCCGTCGATGCAGTCGTAGTCGTCACGGACGGGTCGTCCGGCTCGCTGGAACGGGCACGGACCACCCTCGAGCGGGCGTTTCCCTTCCAGGGAACACCGATCGCAGTCGAGGCGTTCGATCCGTCAACCGCGCGCCTCCTCACAATGATCCAGGACATGACCGACGTGATCATCGTGGCCAGCCTCATCATCGCCGCCTGCAGCCTCGCCGTGAACATCGCCGCCGGGCTGAGCGAGCGGAAACGCCCGTTTAGCTTGCTCAGACTCACCGGTGTCCCCACTGCGCTCCTGCATCGTGTCGTCGCGCTAGAGAGTGCGCTGCCTCTCCTGCTCGTCGCCGCGGTGTCGATCGTGGTCGGCCTCGTGTCGGCTGCCCTCTACCTCCACTCCCAGGTCGGCATCGCGTTCAGCATCCCGGGAATCGCGTACTGGGCCACTGTCATCGGCGGACTTGCGGCTTCGCTCGCGATCATCGCCTCCACGTTCCCGCTCCTCAATCGCATCACCGGACCCGAGGTCGCCAGGAACGAGTGACCGCGCGGGCAGCGTACCTTCCGGCTGGTTGACCTCACGTCATGCGGTAACCGTCCTTACAGGGCGTCGGACCCTGGCCGTCCCCGCCGAGCTGGCCGATGGCGGCCGTCGTTACCAGGACCTCCACGACAGCATCCAGCCGGTGGCCTCGTTGATCCACCGGCTAACGGGCAGGGCCAGAGCCCCGGCAAAGTCCGTTTTAGCATTGCATGATCGTTTGCAACGGCCTGCTTGGCCGGCGAGCGTGGTAGCGCAGGGCTGCGGCGACGCTGGCGTGGCCGGTCAGCCGCAGGATCGTGATGGCCAGGTTGGCTGGCCATGACGCGGGGGCCGTTGCCGGTGCGGACCTGGGAGCGGTCCTCGTCGTAGACCACGTCCCGGACCCAGTGCAGCCGGTCCTCGATTGCCCAGTGGCCGCGCACGATACGGGCCAGTTCGGCGGGCCGTGCCTGGATGACGGTCAGCGAGGTGATGGCATAGACGGTCTGGGTGGACCACTTCTTGCTGCGCTTGCCGGCCAGCGGCCGGCGTCGGCGCACGATCTGGATGGCCTGGGCGGCGTGCGGGAAGGCCAGCCCGGCCGCGACCGCGGTGACTTTCAGGATGCGCCGTTCGGCGCGGCCGTGGCCTTTCTCGCGGGTGTCATGCGCAACGGGGATCTGCCGCCAGGGCAGCGCGGCGAGCTCGGCATGCAGGCCGGGCTGGTTGCGCTTGACGGTGATCAGGTCGTGCGCGCCGCGCTCGGCGACCAGGTATCCGGCATGGGCGCGCTGGGCATGAAGCGCGTCCGCGGTGATGACCGCCCCGGCCAGGTCGATGCGGTCCAGCACGGCGGCGAACATGGGGATCTCGTTGGTCTTGGCCTCGACGTCGATCTGGCACAGGACCACGCCATGAGCATGATCAAGTGCGGCCAGCAGATGCCGGCCAGGGCCGCCGGCCGTGCCGGATCCGCGCAGCGTCTTGCCGTCCACCGCGATTATCCGCCGCCTGCCAGGAGCCGGGGCCGTGCGCTGCTCAGCCCAGCTGCCCGCCGCCGCATTCAGGGCATCGGCATCTAGGTGCTGCAAGGTCCGCCGGAACGTGGACTCAGATGGCACCGCGCCGATGACGCCCAGCGCATCCCTGGTGGCCTGATCGGTGTCAACGGCCCATTCCGCGATCGCCGTGAAGGACCGGGCCCCGGCCAGCACCGCGCATACCGCCAGGCCCAGGATCGCTGCCAGCCGGTGGCGCACCCCCCGGCGGGCGCGAGGATCCGGGAGCGCAGCCAGCACCGGCAGTAGCCGCGCCGGTTCCTGCTCCAGGCACTGCGCGGCGGCCAGCAACTGGTTAATCGCAGGGTCAATCGGGGATGATGGCGCAGCGGGCATGGCCCCTCGGCAGTGATCCGGCAGGTGTAGGAACCGTCATGATCACTTCCAGGACCGTGCCCGCGCCGTTACCGGCTCACATCGGCGTGTCGCCAGCCCGCTAACTCACCACCCAACCAGGACTTTGCCGGCCCCCTGGACCTCCCCCAGGACACGACCTCTCATGACCCTATAAGGGCCGGGCCTCTTCCAAGCTCAGCCCGGTTGCAGGACGCTCCGGGTGAGAGATTCCAAGCTCGGGAGAGGAGACCCGGCAATGTCTGTTTACGTCGGAATCGATGTGCATCGCAAGCGCTCCCAGGTGGCGGTGGTCGCCGAGGACGGCCAGGTGCAGGTGAACAAGAACGTGGTGAACGGCTCCGAGCCGTTCCTGCGGCTGATCGGGGATCTGCCCTCGGGGACGCCGGTGGCGTTCGAGGCGGCGTTCGGCTGGAGCTGGCTGGCCGAGCTGCTGGAGAACTACGGCTTCGACGCGCACCTGGTGCATCCGCTGCGGTGCAAGGCGATCGCCTCGGCGCGGCTGAAGAACGACAAGGGCCGGCGCGGCGATCTTGGCGCAGTTGCTGCGCGCCGATCTGCTGCCCGAGGCCTGGATCGCCCCGGCGCAGGTGCGGCAGCTCCGCGCGGTGCTGCGGCACCGGATCAGCCTGGTCCGGCTCGGGACCCAGCTGCGCAACCGGATCCACGCGGTGGCCGCTGACCACGGCTATGACCGGTCCGCCAGCTACTGGACCGGGCCCGGCCGGGGCTGGCTGGCCGAGCCGGACCTGCCTGCGGTGTCGCGGGAGATCGTGACCGACTGCCTGGCGGTCATCGACGGCCTGGCGCCGGTGATCGAGCGGCTGGATGGCGAGCTGCACCAGCACGCCAAGGCCGACCCGCGGGTCAAGGCGCTGCGGACGCTGCCCGGCGTCGGGGAGTTCACCGCCCTGGTGATGGTGGCCGAAATCGGCGACATCTCGCGGTTCGGAAACTCCCGGAAGCTGGCCAGCTGGGCCGGGCTGACCCCGACCGTGCACGGCTCGGACCGGAAGGTCCGGCACGGGCACATCTCCAAACAGGGCTCAGTGTGGCTGCGGTGGGCGCTCAACCAGGCGGCGCAGACCGCCAAGCGGTCACCTGAGTTCGCCGCCAGCTACCAGATGATCGCGAAAAAGCGCGGGAAGAACATCGCCACCATCGCGATCGCCCGCAAGCTGCTGACCCGCGCCTGGCACCTGCTCGACCAGATGCAAGGCGCCGATACCGGCACGCCGTTGCAGCGGCCGTGAAGACGGGAGGGTCGCTAAGCCCCGGGTAAGCTCGCCCCTGCGGCATGAGCCGGCGCTAGCGCCGCGCTCGATCTCATGACTGAGCAGCCCGGTCCCGGACACATGGTCATGGCAGCCGCCCGCACACTGGCGCGGCGCCGGATGGGTGCTTGTGAGACCACTCCGTCAGCCCAGCACCGGGAACACGCACGCGACCCCTGATACTCCAACCGCAACCGGCCCTTCCTCGCCCTCGATGATCTTCCGCCGCTTGCCGGCCTCAAGCTCGTTCGTCCTCGCCGCTGCGCGGCTGCGGGCGCTCCAGCTTGACCCCCGGGCCGCGCGGCGCGAAGACCCGGGCAGCTGCGAGGAAGATCCAGAAGAACAGTCAGCCCAGCCCGACGGCACGCGTAGTCACCAGGCCAGATTCGTATGCCCTCTTGACAGCGGTGGCCCTTATGGGTGCCGCTGGGAGCGCGATCAGATGTCACGGACCTTATGCCGGGGTGTCAGTCCGCCCGGCGAGCGAGACCGTGTGCTGCATGGCTCGGTTTCCTCTGATTCTCTGGGATCACGCATGGATCCGGCCTGCGGACGTACACCCCGACCAGGCGCCGGGTCATCTTGGCCATCAGGCGTGGCGCTTGCCCGGCCAGCTCCTGTGACGACGGCTCTTGCCTGATGCCGACGACCACGACGGCGAGCACGGCCAAGACGAGCCCCATGGCAACGACGGCGAGGATCAACATGACGGGCATCAGCGTTCAGCTCCCTTACTGATAGTGCGGAGCGCGAACGAGGCCGCGAAATACGCGCCGACCGTAGACCTGCCGTCAGTAAAGTGCCGCACGGCGCTGCCGGACCTGCGGGGCGTCCAGACCGTCGGCAGCGAGCTGACCTATCTGCTCGCCGGCCTGGACAGGCAATTCACGGCCGAAGCTCCCGGCGAAACCCGGGAGATTTATTACGCCCGCCAGATCGTGCGCCGTTTCCAGCCCTCAGGCGGCTGAGACCGATTCACCGGGACACACATCGCACCCTGAGCAGGGGCGAACATCCGGTCGTACCGCGCCGGGGTGAAGGTGCCGAAAGCTTCGGGAAGCCGGAGCCGCCGCACTGTCAGTTCATGATGGACCTCGCCACGCTGGGCACAGCCCCCTCCGCTCCTCCCATGCCGTTCACTGACCAGCTGCGGCTGGCAGTAGCCGGCTATCTAGCCCGCTTCAAGGGCTCCTCCCGCCGGTGCACCGAATCTGACCTGCGCTGCTACCTGGCCTGGTGCGCTGAGCGGGGCCTGGACCCGCTGGCCGCGCAGCGGCCGCACCTGGAGCTGTACATCCGGTGGATGCAGGAAATCCGCCGGTTCAAGCCCTCCACGGTATCCCGGCGGTTCTCCGTCGCGGCCGGGTTCTACCGCACCTGCGTCATCGACGGCGTCCTGCAGCAGTCACCCGCCGATCACGTGCGCCGCCCGACGGTCCCTGCCGAATCACCCACCCTGGGGTTCACGCATCTACAGTTCGAGGCGCTGCTCACCGCCGCCCGCCAGTCGGCGGACCCGTGTGATTCGCTCTGGTGGCCATGCTCGGGCTGCTCGGCTTGCGGATCTTCGAGGCCACCGCCGCGGACATTGCCGACCTCGGCGAGGAGCACGGTCACCGGGTGCTGCGGGTCTGCGGCAAGGGCACCAAGGTGGTGCTGGTCCCGCTGCCGCCAGCGGTCGGCCGGGCCATCGACCGGGCGATCGGCTTCAGGGCCCGCGGGCCGATCCTGCTGAACACCCGCGGCGCCCGGATGGACCGGCACGCGGCCACCGGCGCCTGCGGCACCTCGCGGAAGATGCCGGCATCCAGGCCACCGGGGCTCACCCGCACATGCTGCGCCATACATTTGTCACGACCATGCTGGACGCTGGCGTTGACCTGCGCGACGTCCAGATCGCCGCCCGTCACGCCGACCCGCGCACCACCATGCGGTATGACCGGGCCCGGCAGAACCTGGACCGCCACCCGAACTACATCCTGGCCGCCTACATGGCCTCCGGCACCTGAACAGCCTGCGTCTCCCGCGACTCATTGCCCCGGGAGACGCCCGACATTGCCGAATTGCGGGCGTTGTCGTGGCGTATATCTATCCATGCATTGGAATACTCACTCACGATTTGCCCGCCTTGCGGGAGTCTGCCGTCGAGTATTTTCCATCGTTCTGGTAGGAAATCATATCGCCGAGTATGTGCGTCTAACGGCTTAGCGGTTCGCCTAATCGACTGCGCTCAGATCAGCCGGTTCTGCGCACCCTCCTCTCGGCAGGCACCGCATACGCAGACCTGTTGGCTGCTGTCCAAACTGTCACGGTGACATCGGACACGGACAACCCGTTCGGCGGCTGGAACGGTCAGCTTTGGCCGCCCTCGGGCGAGTCGGCGGGATGGCTGGTCAAAGAGGTTCACGGCGCGCAGTCGCTTTAGGGGCCGATGCCAGGGCGCCGACTTGTGTGATCAGTTCCTCTAGCCTCCGCTGGCGCGCCTCCGGGTCGGGCGCGAGCCGGGTGAGCAGCTTGCCCAGCTGTGCCCCGGGCACCTTGCCGACGCGGCGGCACAACTCAGCCACGTCGCCAGGAATCCCGGAGGCATCGGGGGATCTTTGCAGATCGGCTGCGGCTGCGTGCACCGATTGCTCTAGGTACTGGCCACCAGTGACCGCGTAGATCAGCGCGGCGGCCAGATGATGCGCCAGTGCGTCTCCTGGGTCCCCCGCGTCCTCCCGCAGGTAGGTGCCCAGGTTGAAGTGGCTGACGGGGATGCCGTCCACGTCATCAGCTAGATAGCCGTACCGCAGGGCATCGCGGGCCAGGCCGAGCGCGACTTCGCCGTGCGTCAGCTCGCGCTCCGCGAGGGCAAGCATGCTGAAGACGTTGCCGAGCATACGGTCGTCGTGAGCGCGGTCGAAGATCTCCCGGCACTCCCGCAGCAGCCGCCGCGCCTCGTCCAGCCGGCCGAGTTGCAGCAGGGGCCCGCACCTGTTGAACTGGGTCCGCGCGATTTCGGTCTTCGTCGCTGCCCGTGCCCGCTGCGAGTCGGCCACCGCTGTGTTCAGTTCCACCGCCCGCGCCCACTGCTTGAGCTGCAGCGCCGCCGTGCGGCCGGCATCCAGCAGCCGCTCTCGAACGGTCCACAGCTTGACCGTCTCCGGCTGGTTTCCCGTACCGGGCAAGGCGTCCGCCTGGGCACGCAGCCGTTCCATGTCGGACAGCACCTGTTCTGCCTTTCCCGTGAAGACCAGGATCTGCAGGCGCTGGACCTCATCCCCGAGCTGAGTCCACGGTCCCCAGCGGGTCTGCCGTGTATAGCCGATGCAGCGATCGGCCATCTGCAGCGCCTCATCGAATTGCCCCGACCGCAGGTAAATCCAAGCCAGGTCGCCGGCCATCGTCGAGGCCGCCTGGTAGTCGTGATAGGCCAGCACCGTCGCTATCCGCTCCTGCATCAGCCGTTCCACCGAGGCCGCCGAGTGGATTAGCCCCCGCGCGAAGTCCCTCCGCCCGGCCGCGGCGGACTCGCGGTCGGTGCCGATACTGGCCTCGTAGATCTGCTCCAGTGCGGGCAGCACCGCCACCGCCGTCGAGCGGCGATCATCACGTTGCAGCACCCGGTCAAGTAGCCGTCCGGCGTCTTCCCATGCGTTCAGGCGCAGCAGATACGGTGCACCGGCCAGCCCGGCCCGCACCATCAGCCCGCTCGTCTCGACCTCGCGCTTCAGGGCATCGTTTGCGATCGTGGTCCAGTAGCGGGCCAGTTCTGTGTCTACCGCTGTCTGGAATCGCGCCCCCGCTCGCGCCCGGCCGGCCATGGCTATCAGCGGATGTATCCGGTACCCGACCACCCTGCCGTGGCCGGGGTGGCGGTCCGGTGCAAGCAGCGCGCAGGCCGCGATCATGTCGAGCAGCTCGCCGATCTCGGCTGGATCCCCCGGCAAATCCAGGCGAGATCGCGCATTCGCCCAATTCTCCGCGATTACCCTGCCGATGCGCGGCCCGTGGCGGTCGGACTCTTCCAGACAGCACAGGAACCAGAAGAGTGCCTGCGCCTCTTCCGGCAACCCGTCCGTCACGGTGCGGGTCCATGCGGCGAGGACGTCGGTGTAGTCCTCCGCCGAGGCCGCCGATTCCCCGCTGGTGAAGAACCCCTCAGGCAAGCCCCCGCGGGCGATCCATGCATGATCGGCGGCAGCCCGCAGGGCCGTGAGCCGGTCAATGTCCGCTGCCTGGCCATCGGCCAGCTCCAGCAGCTGCGGATGGCCCTGCGTCGCTGCCAGCACCCAGCGCGCAAGCTCCCTGGTCTCAGCGGCCCTCGGACCTTGTGCCTGCTCGTCCAGCAAGGCCCGCAGGTGCGGCAGTTCCCGGGCAAGGAGCACAGCCTCATCCCGGGACAGTGCGTGCATCGTCTCTGCCTGAAGCCGCCCGTCCCGCTCGTTGACAGGCCGACGGCTGGTGATTACCAGCCGCGATGGGCCTTGGTGGGCTGTCAGTGCGGCGATGACCAGGCGCCAGCGGTTGTCCCGCCACGCTCCCGTGGCGGTTAGCAGGGATTCGGCGTTATCGACGATGACCAGGACACGGTTGCGCTCAGCGAATCCGGTCAACGACGGCACGAACCGGGCCAGTGTCCCCTCATCCTCCAGCAAGTGCGCGAATAGGAGCTCGGGGATCTGCGCTTCGATTTTGCGCGCGAAGCGGGAGAGCGCATCGGCGATGTCTGCTCCTTCGTCGGGAGCCTTGAACCACACCACCCGGTCGAAGCTATCGTGATGTGTGTAGGCCAATTCCGCCGCGCACGCGGTCTTTCCCGATCCCGCCATACCGTGCACCACCATGCCTGGTACGCCGCTATGCGGAGCCAGCGCCGCGCCGGCACGAGCCATGACGCCGACCCTGCCGACAAACCGTGGGGGCTGCGGCGGACAGTCGCGCAACTTCCGCGCCCGTTCCTCATCCGCGGCGAGTTCACCGTGAGGTGCCCGGATAGCATCAGCGTCCAGTGCCCGTGCGCCGAAGATCGCCGGCGTGGCCACCGAGAGGGCGGGATACCCAAGGGTGGGCGGATGCTCAACGAGCGAGGGCAATACGGATCCAAGGGCAGCAGGAAGGCTTTGGCCCAGGCCGATCAGCGCGTCATACAGTCCCTCAGCCAATCCGGTCGCTAGGGAACTGGTGACCGGGTACCGCATCGCCAGCACTGCGCAGTCCAGGCGAGAGGCCAGCTCCACTGCGAGCACGGCAACCCGTGCTTCGTTGCTGTCATTCGCGCTGGCGGGCGCGCCTTGAGGAATCGGCTCTTCAATAGCAGGCGCGGCAGCGGCGAACCCCAGCAAGGACAGCTGCTCGGCCGTCAGCGCAGCGGAGGAACACGACGAGACTGTAACCAACTTCACCCGCTTGGCCAACGGCTCGAGCAATCCGGACAGCTCACCCGTCGTGATCGGGTCCGGTGATCCGTCCAGCTCCTCCAGCAGCACCGTACCGGCCCGGCCGTGACCGGAGAGATGAAGAATGTCCCAGCCGTCGGCATCTTCAACGATTTCCCGGAGGCGTGCCCGGGAGACCCCGTACTGGACCACTTTCAGCTCGACCGCGGTGTGATTGGTGTCAGCGATCGTTTTCACCACCCGGGATAGGCCGACGCGTTCCTTCCGCAGGCCCAGCGCCGACGTCCCCTCGGGAAGGCTGAACAGGCCAAGAATCCGCAGGCGTTCACCTACCGGACGTTTGGGCTCTGCCACGGCCCGACCCCCACCGACATCGAAGACCAGCCCGACCCGCTGCAACGCGAGCGGGCGACCCGCGACGATCGCGCACTCTAACGGGTAAAACGCGACGATCCGCGCTTCCTGCGGGACCACCACACGGACTGCCGCGGGGGACCGTTGCCCGAGCGCCACCCCCACCGGCCCGAATACGTGCTCCCCAACCCACGCCCCAACCTCGGCGACGAGCTCCTCCTCATGCGCCAGCCGGCGATCTGGCGCCGCACGCCACGCCAGATACGCAAATAGGTCTCGCATGGCTTCGAATTGCCAGCACGCGGTATCCACGTCTACCCGATGCTCAGCGACGATCTCCTGGTCCTGATCCTTGAGCACCCAACGCCAACGGGCTGGATCGTGGAACTGCGTGACCTCCAGCCGCAGTACGGCTACCATCATGCAACTCCCAAGTCCAGCACCTGCCATGTCCGCGATTTACTACCACGAGCGACCATATGGCTACCGGCAATTCTATGCCGAGATCAGCCTGCTGGCAGATGCCGGGATTGATGATCATCGCCGCCCGGCGGCAACGGGAGTATCACTCGAGGTATACATTGGAGTAACATAAGGTAATCATGTGGCGGGCGGACAACCGGGCTTGCGACTTAACCTCGCCATTCGGGGCTAGCGAGGTCATCGTCGTCGAGCGAGTCAAGCCAGTCGGCTTCTTCGGCAGACGGCGGCTCCGCCGCGTCAGGGGACGGATCTGGTGACACTTGCTGTGGGGCTGCCAACCCCGCTGGGTCCTGGTCCGGGTCTTGCGGTGCTGCCATGATGACTAGTGTGCACTACGACGGACACCACCATTAGCGTCACGCCTATGGCCAGGCTGGCGAGGCTAACGCGCCAGAGTTGCGCCTTGCGCTTGTGCCTCCTGGCGTTAGCGTCGAATGCCTTGACCCGCTCGACGGCGAGTGCGCCGAGTACCTCAGGCTTGGTCCGCTTCGCGTAGTGGTAGAGCAGCCGACGCGGATCCGGGACGTCGCGGTAGGTGCCGACCGCGTACGCGAAGACGCTCAAGCCAAACGTCACCACATAGGCGGCATAGGCAAGGCCAGCCAGGACTGGCTGTGGGTGCTGCGTCGCCAGAAACGACGCGGCGACCACGACATACCCGGCCAGCGCAACGGCCTTGGTATCGATCTTCGCGGTCGAGTTGGCCTGCCGGTCAAGGCGCGCGGTCAGCTCAGCGTTGATCAACTCCAGCGTCTCCGCGTGACCCTCTAGCTCATTGGACGTCACGCGCTACAGCGTAAACCGCCCGTTCGGCAGGTTGGCTCACCTGCAAAGACGGGGCAACCCGCCGAACAGGTGACTGCGCAGTGGCCAGTTCCGTGGCTTTCAACCCCACAAGGCGGTCTCACACGAACGCACTCAATTCGGCTATGTCCGGTCGCCATCAAGCCGCCCCGGAGATCGCGAGCCAGATCGACCTAATCTGCGCGAGGGCGGTAATCCTCTGATCGCGACCGCCGAAGATACAGATCGGCGGATACTTGCGCACTGGGCCCGGGCCGGCACCCGTCACTGAGTGTGATCCGATCTCGGGACCGGCGTGTTGCCTGCCGGCTATGCGTGCCGCAGGAGGTGCAGGCCTGTGGCTACCGCCGCCAGTCCGTGTCATTCTCGTCGGGATGCTTGATCAACGGCAGGGTCGTCACCTGCTCGTGCTGGAGCAGGTCCGCCGTCTTGATCTGAACGGATTCGGTCTGGCTCCCTGCGGCAAAGACCACCGTTTCGTGCTGGAGCACCTCCTGATCGACGTACAGCGGTGCGCCCAGCAGCGAGCCAAGCGGCGGCAGGGCGCCCAGCTCGATGCCTGGAAAGTCCCGTAGCAGCTCCTGTTCGGTGGCAAGCCGGACATGGCGATCGCCCACCGCCGCCTGCACGAGATGCATGTCGAGGCGGCAGGTTGCCGGGACCGCCATCAGGGCGTAGCCGTCCGCGACGCGCATCGCGACCGTCTTGAGAACCTCGCTGGCGTCGATGCCGAGCGCCCTCGCCTCGGCGATCGAGGTGTAGGTCTGCTGGTGCGCGATGGGCTCGAACGGGACGCCGTGGGTTTCGAGATGCTCCGTTACCTGCGTCATCACCCCGCCCCTCATCTCGCCGGGGAACCGATCATAACCCGGATACGCCCTCGCGGCCCATGGCAGTTGCCGGCCCCGCCGGGGGCGGGCGGCGGCCGCATGATCGCCGGCCGCCCGCGGCCGTTCACGACCAGGGCGTGACACAACGCCTCGGGGCCGTCTCACCTGCCCGGCGGTTAGGGCGCCTGGCGTGATCGCGGCAATGCCGGGCATGACCGCGCCACGACGGGGCAAGACCCGCTCATGCGGTACGTGGAACTGCGCCGGCACACCGATAACGAGGGTGACCGGCTGACGCCACAGGGAGCGGCAGATGCCGAGGTGATCGGCCGGGGCGGGTTGCACCCGCCCTACGCCGCATTCGTTTCCAGCGGCGCGGCCCGCGCCACCCAGATGCTGGAAATCTTGCGGCGCGCGGCCGGCCAGGACGACACCCCGATCACCGCGGCGACGGGGCTGCGGTCCTCGGTGGAGGATCGCTGGCGCGACGCGGCCAAGGCAGCGGGCAAGCGAGCGGACCTGAAGGACATCCGGGCCATCGACCCGGACCTGGTCGAGCGCGAGTCTTGGCTGCTCGGTTTGGCGCTGCGGCAGGTGGTGGCGGGGCTGCCCGAGGGCGGCCGGGCGCTGGTGGTGGGCCACAGCCCCACCATCGAGGCCGCCGTGCTCGGGCTCGCCGGCCTGGTTGTCGCGCCATTGGGCAAGGGCAAAGGGGTTCTGCTGGTCGAGGACGGCGGGGACTACCGGGTGGAGCCGCTGGACTAAATGGCGGTGAGCGACGGCGGATCGGCGCGTAAGCCAGGAGCAGGGCTAATCACGGAAAGTGACGTCGACCTGGTACTACAGCCCGGGTTTGTGACCTACGCCCGAGACAGTGGCCAGGCTGGCTTTCGCCGGGATTGTTGATGGCGTGCTATGGCTGCTCGAGCAGGAGCGGGGTCGCTGTGCTGGCGAGCTGGCCGAGCAGGTCAAGGGCGGTGTCCCGCATCCGTCCGGCAGGGTCCAGCGCGGGATCGTAGGAGGCCAGCGCCGCCGAGACGACCGGCAGGTGGCCGGCCGTCTGGCGCACGATCCGGTGCACGTCGTGGGCCAGCAGCCCGTCTGGGGCGGCGTAACTGTTGGCTGGGGCGATGGAGGGGTCGTACACGTCGAGGTCGACGTGGAAATGCACTACGTCGGCCTTGCCGGCCAGGACCTGCAGCGCGGCGGTGATGGCGCCGGGGTCGCGGGCCTGCGCTGGCGCAAGCCAGGTGATCTCCGATCGCCGCAGTGCTGCCTCTTCGGCCTGATCCAGGCTGCGCGCTCCGATGAGCAGGACCCGCTGCTCGGGCAGCGGGCTGAAGCCGGGAACGGCGGAAGCCAGCGCCTGCCAGCACCGCCCGACCACCATGGCCAGCCCCTGCCCGTCGAGGAACCCGGACTGGTCCAGCTCGGGGGTGTTGAAGTCGCCGTGCGCGTCCAGCCACACCAGCCCCAGACGTAGCCCGGGATGGGCGAGCCCGGCGAGCACCCCCAGCGTGGCGTTGCAGTTGCCCGACATCATCAGCGGGATCTGGCTGCCTTCCCGGGCGGCGGTGACGGCGGCGGCAATGACGTGGTGCAACTCGAACGCCGTCCTCAGCTCTGCGCGCCAGCCAGGCGATGAGGCCGGTTCGAGCAGCACCTCCTCCACCGCGTGTCCCAGGCCGCGAAGCCGTTGCGCGGCGCCCGCACGGGCCAGCGCCAGCGGCCCGGAGCCATACGGGCGTCGAAAACGCCCGAATCATACGGCACCTGCAACAGCCGCACCGACGGCGCGCCAGCAACCATGTCCCAAGTCTGTCAGCCGGGCCCGTGCATTCCCGCCCCGGCTGCCAAGTCGTACAGCTCCGGGTTATGACCTGATCACGGTTTATGCCGGGGATGCGCGGAGCCGGGTCTGGTAGTGGTGGAATCGGGCGCAGGCCTGGTGTTTTCGCCGCCATCGTGACCATGCGTAGCCAAGCTGGCGGGCGGCACTGCTCATGGGCGTGGCGGCCAGGCGCAGCAGGCGGCGGGCTTCGGGGACGCTGACCTTGACCAGGCCGGGGTCACGGGGAGGCGGCTGGTCCGCGCTGGCCGGGAGGATCCCGGTGTCACGCCAGTCCCAGGGCTGCTGGCCGGCGCCGGGGGGCCCGGCCGCGGCGGGCGGTGCGGGCGGCGGGCGCGTGGCGGCGGCCAGGACCGCGAGCGCGGACATGGACAGCACGGTGTGCCGGTGGAAGGAGTGCCAGAGCCGGACCTGGTGCTGGTCGAAGCCGGCCTGGCCTTTCGCCTGCTGGTGGCATTCTTCTACCGGCCATCTCTTCCCGGTCACGGCGATCAGGACGCTCAGCGGGACGGCGCGCCCGGCGGGCGGGTGGCAGTAGAAGAACGCCAGGCTGGAGGGGTCGGCGATGCTGCGGCGAAGAAGCACACAGTGCCGGGGCGAGCAGGTGGCGGCCCAGGCCCAGGCGTAGTCGCGGTGGCCCTTGCAGCCGCGCCCGCAGGAGCGGGTCTCCCAGCAGCGGGCCGGGATCAGCCGGGCCAGCGACCCGGCGGTGACCCTTCGCCCGCAGGGGAGCCGGATCGTGAAGTTCGCCGGGATCGCGAATACGTAGCCCTTCCCGGCGTCCTCGCAGGCGGCCCGCAGCTTGGAGCTGCGGCCGTAGACCTCGTCCCCGGCGGCCCAGCCGAACGGCACCGCAGCCTTCACCGCCCCGGTGACCATCTCGGTGGCCAGCTCGGTCTTGGTCTGGAACCCCATGTCGCGGGGAACCTGGGCGCGCTGACGCCGCACGTGGTCCCGGCACCAGGCCTTCGGCAGGTACAGCCGGAAATCGAACAGCGTGTGCCCGCGGGCGGTGACGTACGCGCAGTTCACCACGGTCTGGCAGTTCTCCACCTGGCCGGTGATCCCGGCGTACTGGCGGGCCACCCCCACCGTCATCTGCCCCTTCTTCAGCTCCGCGGTTTCATCCAGGACCAGCACCGCCCCAGGATCGCCCAGCTGGGCGAGGATAAACCGCTGCACCGCGCGCAGCGCCGCCTTCCAGTCCCAGGCATGCTCGGCCAGTAGCGCCTGCATCCGCCGCGGCGACCCGTGCCCGGCCGCCTCGGCGAGCTGCCAGCACGACCGGTGATCTGCGGGCTCGGCCAGCAGCGCGCCGATGTAAGCAAACGCCGCCAGGCGCGACCTCGCCTGGCAGAACACCGGCGCCAGCAGCGCTTGCAAGTCATCCCGCAGTACCCCCAGCCAGCGGCCATCTTCTACGATGGCCGCGGCGGCCACCTGCTGATCTTGTCTTCGCACAAAGCATGATCACCCAGGTGGCCGTCTCGCCGCCCACTGCGGGTCTTGGCAGACCATGATCACACACGCGCTACATCACGAACCGGGACTGTAGTACTGGGCGGCCTGCGGCCGGATCGCCGATTACGAGTTGCGCCTGAATTCTGAGGTATTGATGGCTGTCCCGCGAATAATATCGAGTTACTGTGGCTTATGCGAAACCCCGGCTATTTCTAGTCCACTGACCCTTGTCCGGCATGTTTCGGAACATGGCGACACGCCGTATCAAATAACAAGCAACGGCCTCTCCAGGCGATAGAAAGGAGGTTTCCACACACAAACCTTTCACGACGGAGAAGCCGTTGCTATTCGATCGTATGTCAGGGCTGCGCGAAAAGCAACTCGACGAACTAGAAGAGCGTGTCGCGGAACTCCTTGAAGAGCCGTGGGACAAAGGTATAGGGCGCCCGCGAGAGATTACCTTCCGGGAAGCGCTCGTCATCACGTGCGGCTATATGAGGCAGAATATTATCGAGGATGTCTGGGCCGATATATTCGACGTAGATCAGTCAACGATTTCACGGATCATCACATTCCTCACCCCGCTGGTCGAGCAGGCAACCGCAGAATTCAGGCCAGCGCCGGAGGAAGCAGCCGAAACCACCAGGGGTGCGGTCGCGCTGGTAGACGGCACGCTGTGGCCGTGCTGGTCCTGGGATGGCGAAACTAAGCTGTGGTCCGGGAAATATAAGACCACGGGACACGGCTCCCTGATTGTCACGAATCTTCAAGGCCGCATAACATTCGTATCCGAGCCCGTTACCGGCAATAAGCACGACATGGCGAAACTGAAGGGATCAGCCGTGGAGGAGATCCTGAAGAAGGCGGGCGGAGTGTTCGGCGACAAGGGATTCATCGGGACCGACTACATCACCACCCCTATCCGCAAGCCGGAATGCCGTGAGCTACGGCAATGGGAGCACGAGTGGAACAATCAGGTGAGTTCCTTCCGCGCGCCGGTCGAACGCGCCGTCGCCACCTTGAAGACATGGCGGATTCTCTTCACCGACTACCGTCGGCCGCTGAAGACCTTTATGTCATCATTCCGTGCCGCAATCGGGCTCTACTTCTTCAAGGAGAGTTTTGCATAACCCTCACTGTATGTGCGGATTAAAGTCGCGCCGGAGAATTTCGCGGCAGCGCCGGGAAAGCCTGTAGTGCCTGTGCCGCACCGCCTCACCTGCGCGTGCCTCCAGGTGCGGCCAGATCTGATCTGACACCGAAAATATGGTTGCTGCCAGCCGACAATGGGGACCGTTCAGTCTTTCAGCCCGCCAGGAACGATGCTGCGCCGTTGCCAGCTGCATTAACCTCGATCCGGAAAGCCGCATGACCGGCCACCATATCCTCGCAGATGGCCGCGCCCGCACAGACTTCCAGGAGGTACACATGAACAAAGCCGGGCTGACGCCGGCCGGTCACGCGCACGATGACCTGTGGCGCCTGGATGGCCGGGTCGCCCTGGTCACCGGAGCCTCAGCGGGCCTGGGCGCGCGGTTCGCGCGCGTGCTGCACCAGGCGGGCGCGGAAGTGCTGGTGACAGCCCGGCGGGCTGACCTGCTCGGCGAGCTCGCCCGCGAGCGCGGCGAGCGGATTCACGCGATGCCCGGCGACATCGCCGACGAGCGCCACCGGCAGGCGCTGGCCGGCCGCCTGCAATCACTGGGCAGGCTCGACGTGCTCGTCAACAACGCCGGGATCTGCGACGACGGCCCGATCGCCGACCAGTCGCTGGATGACCTGCGCCGGGTCGTCGAGGTCAACCTGATCAGCGTCCTGGACATCTGCCGGCTGACCGCCGGGCTGCTGCTGGCCGCCCCCGCCGCCAGCGTCATCAATGTCGCCTCCATGTACGGCATCGTCGCCTCCCGCGGCCCGATGGCCGCCTACAACGCCACCAAGGGCGCCCTGGTCAATCTCACCCGCCATCTGGCCGTCCAGTGGGGCCAGCACGGCGTGCGGGTCAACGCCCTGGCCCCCGGCTACTTCCCGACCGAGCTGACCGGCCACCTGGCCGACCCCGGCTTCGCGCGTTCCATCCGCGAGCACACCCTGCTCGGCCGTACCCCGACACTGGAAGAGATCGACGGCCCGCTGCTCTTCCTCGCCACCGCCGCCTCCAGCTACATGACCGGGCAGGTCCTGGTCATCGACGGCGGCTGGACCGCTGTATGACGCGTTCCCCGGGTGGAGGCCGGCGCCGGGAATCCTCAATACACGCCAAAGGGCCGCCAGATCTCCGCACGGATAACCTCACATGCAGAAGAAGACGACTCCGAGCGGCGCGCCTGCGTTCACCGCCCCATTCATGACAAATAGCGATCGTTCTGGCATGCCGTGGCGGCCGTATAGCCCGGCTACCAGAAGGCACATAGCGGTGGATCTCGCGCTTGTGGAACTGGTGTCTCCTCCAGATCGCCACGCTTGGTGACAGGCCCGCGAAATCCTGGCCGGCATGGGTGGGTGACTGTCGTGCGTCCTGGCCGGGGACGCGTCGGTGACGAGAGGGCGGCAGCTGGGCGGGCTGGTGCCCTGCCGAGCGGCGCTGTCCTGCTCGCGGGGGCGGCCGCCGCCGTCACCTGGAGGTAATCTCTGGGGGAGGCGAGTGATGGACCGTTCCACGGTGGCCACGAGGTACTGGCACCGCACCGTCGACGGGCGGGTGCAGTGCGATGTGTGCCCGCGTGCCTGCCGCCTGCACGAGGGGCAGCGGGGATTTTGCTTTGTGCGGATGCGGCAGCAGGACGCGGTCGTCTTGACGACCTACGGGCGCTCCAGCGGCTACTGTGTCGACCCGATCGAGAAGAAGCCGCTGAACCATTTCCTGCCGGGATCGGCGGTGCTGTCCTTCGGCACGGCCGGCTGCAACCTGGGCTGCCGGTTCTGCCAGAACTGGGACATCTCCAAGTCCCGCGAGACCGACACGCTGGCCGACGAGGCATCGCCGAAGGCGATTGCCCGGGCCGCTGCAGAGCTCGGGTGCCGCAGCGTGGCGTTCACCTATAACGACCCGGTGATCTTCCTGGAGTACGCGATCGATGTGGCTGATGCGTGCCGGGAGCTGGGCGTCAAGGCGGTGGCGGTGACGGCCGGATACATGTCACCGGAGCCGCGGGCGGAGTTTTACCGGCATATCGACGCGGCGAACGTGGACCTGAAGGGATTCACCGGTGATTTCTACCACCGGGTGTGCCTGGCCAAGCTGGACCCGGTGCTGCAGACCCTGCTGTACCTCAGGCACGAGACCGGCGTGTGGCTCGAGATCACCAACCTGCTGATCCCGGGCCTCAACGACTCCGGCCGCGAGATCGATGCGATGACCCGGTGGGTGGCCGGGCAACTCGGGCCAGACGTGCCGGTGCACTTCACCGCGTTCCACCCGGACTTCAAGATGCTGGACCTGCCGCCCACGCCGCCGGCCACGCTGGCCCGGGCCCGGCGCATCGCCCTGGACAACGGCGTCCGCTACGCCTACACCGGCAACGTCCACGACCCGGCGGGCCAGAGCACCTGCTGCCATGCATGCGGGGAGGTGGTGATCGAGCGCGACTGGTACCGGCTGGGCGCCTGGCGGCTCACCGGCGACGGCCAGTGCCTGAGCTGCGGCACGCGGATGCCCGGGGTATTCGACGGCCCCCCGGACACCTGGGGGCCTCGGCGGCTGCCGGTACGGCTGGCTCCTCCCGCCCGCTCCGGGCAGGACTAAACACCATCGCCGTCACGTGGATCTAGCCACCCGCGGCCGCCGGCAACGACTCGAACGCGCTACCGGCAGGCACTGGCGGGCCTCGACACGACAGAACACCCGCTCGAGCACGGCTATGACAACTGTGCAAGGAGCTCGATCGCCGTCCAGAACGGCGGCCATTCGTGCTTTCCATTGACTACGCGGCGTGTCCTGGATCGTCGCATGACGCGGCAGCGCTCCGGCCGGTGGCTCGGGCAGGACTGTGGATCTGGCGGTTGCAGCCGAGCTTTCCAGTCCGCGGAAGACGGCGGTGGGAAGCTGCGCTCGCCAGGTGATTAGCGTAGCTGCCCGTAGCGGGCGGTGCGGGTGGCGGGGCTGACGTGCAGGCGCAGGAATTCCGCGTAGGCGACGCGGCCGTCGGCGTGCGCGGGGGCCAAGTGGCCGCCGGCCGCGTAGCCGCGGAACAGCCTGCCCGGCACCCTGACCGCCAGCAGCTGGTGGCGCAGGCCGACGGCCTGCAGCCAGGCCCGGGCCAGCTCGCCGGCCGGCTGCACCAGCGGGCCGCCGAAGTCGCCCGCGCGCCCGGCCGGCTCACCCGCGGCAAGCACGGCGAGCCTGGCCGCAACGTCGCCGGTGTCGACCGGCTGGAAGCTGACCCCGGCCGGAAGCACCAGTGCCGGCAGCCGGGCGGCCCACTGGAAGATGTAGCAGACTAGGTCGTGAAACTGGGTGGCGCGCAGCACCGTCCAGGGCAGCCCGGACTGCTCGATGAGCCGCTCCACCGCGAGCTTGACCTGGTAGTAGCCGTATGGTACCCGGTCCACGCCGACGATCGACACGTAGATCAGGTGCGGCTGGCCGGCCCGCCGCGCCGCGGCGATCAGGTTGCGCGCCGCCGCGAGGTCCTGCCGCGGGCGGCGCGGATCGGAGGCGCAGTGCACGACCACGCCGGCGCCGCGCAGCGCCCCGTCCAGCCCGGCGCCGGTGCGCAGGGCACCTACCGCCCACTCGGCGGCAGCCGGGTCGCCGGCGCGGCTCGGGCGCCGGCTGAGCACGCGCACCTCACTCCCGGCGGCGAGCAGCTGCCGGACCACATCCCGTCCCAGCACGCCACTGCCGCCGGTCACCAGGATCCTCGTCATGGTCGCGCCTCTCCCCGCTATAGGTCAGTGCCTCAGCCATCACCGCTGATGCAGATTACGACCCGCCAGCGCGGCGGGACGTGACCGGCTACCACCGGTTCGCCTCTGACCGAGCTCAGCCTGCTGGGCCGTGCCTGCCGTGACGTCCACCGGATTTAACCCGCCTCGTCTGGTTTTCGTCCCAGATGCGACCCCGGCACCAAGCCGCCTGCCGGGCAGCATCCGAACCGGGTGCGGCAGTCCACCCGGATCGGGACGGCCGCCGGTGTGCCTAGCCTCGACCTTGCGGTCATGCCGAACGGCGGGCGATGCGCGAGTCCGCGGCCGGCTCGTAAGTGAGCGCGCAGAATAGCCTAGTCCGCGCGGCAGTAACGACCAGACGTTCGGCCAGGACTGACGCGCATATCAGGCGGGTCGGCGCGCGGTTATCGGGGCGCTGGCCGACCGCTCAGCAGTCCCGGTTTGGCCCAATAGATAGTCGTCCGAGCTGTATATTTATGCATCGCCGCCTTTGGGGTGAATGTCCGCTTCTGCCGCGATGAGGTATGTCATGGATCGTGAGTAGGCGTGCCGATGGCTCGTTGAAGGTGGCCCTTCCCGACCCCGGTCGCTCAGCACCGAGGCGCGACGCTGAGGAGCCCGATAGCCGAAGTGACGGACAGACGGAGATAGCAGAGCGTGGTCGGCGCTGGTGGTAGACGCGCAAAAGCTCCGCCTGTACGGAAGTGACTGGTCGGTGCTGGGCTAGCGGTGGCGCCTAGGTCAGTTATTCTGGCGGGCCGACGAGCCGGTGCCGGTGGGTCGGAGCGGAGCGCACGTGCCTGATGGCAGGACATCCGGGCTTGTACCGGCGCCCATCCGCCGTCGTTAACCCGGGACTGGCAAAGCTCGGGAGCAAGCACGGCCGGTTTAATCGGATGCTTAGTACTCCAGCAGTAGCTCGCCACCCCTAAGAACTGGGTTATGGTTTCTGGAATTATTTTGCTAGTTACCGGTTGCGTGGATAGGCTGAAGGCAGGCCCCGGGGACCGGCCGCCGAGGGCGGCCAGCGGCCACGGCGCCGCCGAAGAAGAGGTGCTGGTGATGGTTGCCCTGGTGGTCATCTTGGTGGTACTCGTCGTGGCCGGGCTCATCGCGGCCGGCCGCTCGGTCAAGGTCGTGCAGCAGTACGAGCAGGGCATCATTTTCAGGTTCGGGCGGGTGCTGCCGGGCACGCGCGGCGCCGGGCTGACCCTGATCCGGCCGGTCGGCGACCGGATGCAGAAGGTCAACATGCAGATCGTCGCCATGGCCGTGCCCGCGCAGGAGGGCATCACCAGGGACAACGTGACCGTCCGGGTCGATGCCGTGGTCTACTTCCGGGTCGTCGACCCGATCAAGGCCACGATCAACGTGCAGAATTACCTGTTCGCCATCTCCCAGCAGGCGCAGACCTCGCTGCGGTCGATCATCGGCCAGTCCGAGATGGACCAGCTGCTCTCCGAGCGGGACTCGGTCAACCGCGAGCTGCGCCGGATCATCGACGAGCCGACCGAGGGCCCGTGGGGCATCCGGGTCGAGCGGGTGGAGCTCAAGGACGTCTCACTCCCGGAGAACATGAAGCGGTCGATGTCCCGGCAGGCCGAGGCCGAACGGGAGCGCCGCGCCCGGATCATCACCGCCGACGGCGAGTACCAGGCCTCCAAGCGCCTCGCCGCGGCCGCCAACGTGATGGCCCGCGACCCCGCCGCCCTGCAACTGCGGCTGCTGCAGACCGTGGTCGAGGTCGCCGCGGAAAAGAACAGCACGCTGGTCATGCCGGTACCGGTCGAGCTGCTCCGGTTCTTCGACAAGCTCACGCCGCCGGCGCCTGCAGGCTACACGAAGCCGGCCGCCGATACGGCGTCACTGGCGGACTTCGGCGAGGTGGATGCGGCCGAGGCCGCGATCACGCGCGGAGCGCCGCTCGAAGTACCCCAGGTCCCGCCGATCCCCCAGCTGCCCGTACAGGCAAGCAACGGCAAACCGGCCGCCGCGCACTCCGGCGCGCAGGCTCCGCCCGCCTGACTTAGGTGACGCCGCTGCGGGCTGCGGCCCAGGGCGTCCTGGGCGAACGCCCGGTAGTTCTCGCCGGCCTGCCGGAGACATGGACCGGATCCTCGCGGCGCCGGGCCGGGCCGAGTCCGGCGACAACAAGCTGCCGCTGCTCAGCTGGCATCCCGCCAGGGCTTGACGCGAGAACCGCCCTACCTGCATCGCCCGGTGACTGCAAGCGTTCATTTCCGCCGCGCATGACGGGTGATCTGTATGCGGCCACGTGCATAGCCGGCACGGCTGGCCGACGTCCGACTCTGCGATGAGCGCAAGCGGATCGGTAGCGCGGCTGAGCGTAGCCCCGGGCGTACCGCTGCTGGCTGTCTAGCCCTCACGTGGTGCCTGGCGGAGAGACTCCGGGGGGATACTTCGACTGTGGAGGCGTTTCACAATGCGGTGACGGCGGTCTTGACGATTCGGGGTGCGGCGAGGGCGGTGACCTTCTACGAGCGGGCGTTTGGCGCGGAGGAGATCTACCGGAACACCTATCCGGACGGCAGGATCGTCGCTGAGCTGGCCGTGGGCGAGGCACGCTTCCGGGTGGCCGATGAGGCACCGGAGGTCGGCAATCTCAGTCCGGAGGCGCTCGGCGGCACCTCGGTGCGGCTCAACCTGCTGGTCGCTGACCCTGACGGGGTTGCAGCCGTGGCCATCGCGAACGGTGCCATCGAGGTTGCGCCGGTCGCGGACCAATCCTACGGGCTGCGCCAGGGACGGCTGGCCGACCCGTTCGGCCATCACTGGCTGATCGGCCGGCCGGTGGCCGGCGAGGCCGGCGACTGGGCGCGGACAGCCGCGCTGTAGCGGCGGGTTGCGGGTCGGCGTCCCCGCGCGGACGCAGGCTCCCGACCCTACGCCTGTACTCAGTCAAGATCAGGGAAGCCCGGCCGGAAGCATTACCCACACTCTACCTGTCGAAGCGGACCGGCGACCCGGCCCCGGGTGGCTTGATCTTGACATCCCGCTGCACGCGATGCGCCAGTCGGTGAAGCTGTCCAGTAGCTTCCCGCCCCCCGCCCCGGAATTCGACGGGCTGATGGCCGATGCTGCCGTGCAGCGACTGGCCGAGATCGTCACGACCGGCACGCGGCTGGTCAACGCGCCGATCTACGACCTGACCTCGATCCAGGCCGCCCGGGGCGTGCTCAGCGCGACCGTGACGGTCGCTGAGTTCGCCGGCTACGCCCTGACCATGGACCTCCTGGAAACCGAGCTCGTCGATGCGGTGGCCGCGGGCCAGGACTGCCTGCCCGGAACGCTACCCCTGCGCGGCCGGCTCCTCCCCGACGCGGCCACCGTGCTCGGGGTTGATCAGCGTCTGTGCGCCGGCGGGCCGCTGGCCTTGTGCGCGATCGCCCGCCCCGGCAGCCACACCCAGAGCGCTGATTACCTTCTGCTGATCCAGGAGCGCTCAGGATCGGTCCTGAACACGGCCCGGCGCCTGGCCGTGATCCCGAAGGCATTTCACCAGCCACTCAGCGATCACGCCGCGGCCGCGGCGCTGGCCGCGACGCTGGAGCGCGAGCTTGAGGAAGAACTGCTCGGCCGCGACGATGTCGACTCCACCCGCCCGGGGCAGCTGCGGGCGGACCCCATGCATCCCAGCCTGCTGTCGGAGCCGATGCGCTGGCTCGCCGGCCATTCCGGCGGCGAGCGGTGGAGGGTGGAGTGCACCGGCTTCGGCCTCAACCTGGTCAGCGGCAGTTTCGAGTTCGCCAGCCTGATTGTCATAACCGATGAAGAATGGTGGGTCCGTTTCGGCGGGAGTATCCAGGGGAACTGGGAATCGGCCGGGCTGCGCTGCTACTCCAGCCTGGACCGTGATCTGCTCGCGCAGCTCTGCCACGACCGGCCTGGAGCAACGAGGGGCTCTTTGCGCTGCTTCAGGGTTTCCGGCGGCTGGCCGTCATCGGCGAGGGCCGATGCCCGGAGCCGACATCATTCGTTCCAATGAATGTGCCCGGGACCGGGTTCTGCACGGCGGGAAGGTAACGCAGCCCACTGACACCTGTCCGATGCGGGCTCTGGGAGATCTGGCTGCTACCGGCTTCGCCGCTGTCAGATCACCCGGACGGCCGACTGCCGGGCGCCAGCGGGGCATGCTGGAGTGGTGGACCTGGGTTTCGGTGGCGAGGTAGCCGATTTCTACCACCAGTACCGGCGCGGCTACCCACAGGCCGTGATCGACACGCTGGCTGGCGCATTCGGCCTGACCGGTGACGACATCGTGATTGACCTTGGCTGCGGGACCGGTCAGCTGACCTTGCCCATCGCCAGGCGGGTGCGTGCCGTTGCCGGGGTGGACCCCGAACCGGACATGCTGGCCCGCGCCCGCCGGGCCGCTGCCGAGCACGGCATCACCAACGTGACCTGGCTGCTGGGGGCCGACACTGACATGCCGGGCCTGGCGGCGCTGCTCGGTGATCAGCGTGCCGGGGCAGTTACCATCGGCCAGGCCCTGCACTGGATGAACTACCACGAGTTGTTTCCGGCGCTGGCACCGCTGCTGCGCCCAGGCGGCGGGCTCGCCGTGATCACCAACGGCACGCCGCTGTGGCTGCAAGACAGCGCCTGGTCGCAGGGGCTGCGCGGGTTCCTGGAACAGTGGCTGGGCGCCGCGCTCACCAATGCTTGCGGCACCGATGAGGCAAGCCAGCAGCGTTACCGCGACACCATGACCGCAGCCGGGTTCGGCGTGTCCGAGGCCAGTTTCGAGTACACCGGCGACCTTGATCTCGGGCACCTCATCGGCAGCCTCTACTCGGCGCTGCCGGTCCACCGGCTGCCAGCGCCGGATCAGCGCGCCGCCTTCGCCGAGCAGATCCGCCGCGCCGTGGCGCCGAACGAGCGGTTCGCCGAGCCCGTCCAGGTGAGGATGCTACTGGGACGGCCACCGCAGAGATGACGGCGCCCGACAACGACCGGGAGCGGCTGCGGCAGACGTTCAACCAGGCAGCCGGGTCCTACCACCGGGCACGACCCGGCTACCCCCGCGAGCTGTTCGATGACCTCATCGCAGTCACCGGGCTGGCACCAGGTGACCGTCTGCTGGAAATCGGCTGCGCCACCGGCAAGGCCACCCTGCCCCTGGCCCGCCGGGGCTTCCGCATCACCTGCGTCGAACTGGGCCCCGATCTGGCCGCAGCCGCCCGCCGCAACCTGGGCGGCCTGGACGCGGACATCATCCAGGGCCGTTTCGAGGACTGGAAACCAGCCGCCGGGGACCGGTTCGACCTGGTCTTCGCGGCCACGGCGTGGAACTGGATCGACCCCGCCCGCCGCTACACCCTCGCCTGGCGCGCCCTGCGTCCCCGCGGCCACCTGGCCTTCTGGAACGCTCTCCACGTCTTCCCCGACGACGGCGATCCGTTCTTCCGCGACATCCAAGACGTTTACGACGAGATCGGCGAAGGGCTGCCCCCCGGCAGCACCTGGCCCCGCCCCGGCGAACTGCCCGACCAGGCAGCCGAGATCAACGCCAGCGGCCTGTTCGAGGTGGCCCACATCCGCCACTTCGACTGGGAGCAGGTCTACGACGCCGACGGCTACATCGAACTGCTCAACACCTTCTCCGGCCACATCGCCATGGCCGGCTGGAAGCGCGAACGGCTCTACACAGAAATACGCCTCCGCCTGAGCCGGCGGCCAGACAATGCCGTCCGCCGCCACTGGGAGGCGGTACTGCACATCGCGCGCCGCCGTGGCTGACAGCCAGCCAGGCATACCCATTCCTGAGGCCCAGGACGAGCCCGCCCTGGATCTCGGGTCGCCCGCCGGGCAGGTGGATCACAGCAGGAACAGCGCTCCGGTCCCGAGCGCGGCGAGATTGCCTCAGATCAGATGGCAGGCCAGACCGCCCGGCCTGCCACCTGACTCGAGACACAGCAAGTCGCGGGCAAGAGATACCTCGGATCAAATGGCACAGGACACGGCGACCGCACCCGCGTACTCGGCGTTGTCGATGTTCGCCAGTTATGGCCGCACCTGCTGGAGGGCCGGCAGCCCGCGCCCGGGGAGGGGTGAGGGCGAGCGGTGGCCGTACGGGCGGGGCAGGTCATCGCCCTGGCCCGTGGCCCGGGCCCGCCACTGTCACCATGGCGGTGCCGGGCGCCGGCCCGACCGCCTAGCGACAATGACGGGATGGCTAGTGATGACACCTGGGCCCTGTCGCGGCGGCTGTACCGGATGGTCTTTCTGGACGGTGCCAGGCCCTCGAGGACGCTCGGATGGGTGCGCCCTCTCGCCCCCGTGGTTACCCAGGCCGCCGCCGGGGCCGGGCACTGGGCTTCCAGCCGCCGGCGGCGGGCCCTGGCAGCGTGGGCAAGCGCTGCTGGCTTCGGGCTGGTGGCGTGAGGCCTTGGCACCGAAGCCGCCGGCCCGGGCCGAGTTGGACAACTTGATGCGCGAGCTTGGCGCACGGGCCCCGGCTGCCTGCGGGACGGATCAACCGGTACGGCATGATCTCTAATCGCCTATGAGTCAGGCGACGATCGATGGTACGACTATCGCGGCTACTATCGCTCCGCGATGGAAATGGCGTAGCCGACCACTGTGAAGCCGAACCACCTCCAGTATCGCTTCTTGGTCCTCGTCACCCGGTTGTCAACGATCTGGTCGGTCTTCTCTGGGCCGAGCAGGGTGTTGAAGCGCTTCCTTTCGTGCTCGAAGTTGCGGCTTATCTCGAGGAACTGGCCGACCTGGGAGCCGGGCCGCCCGTAACTGAGAGCAGGACATCCTGTGGCCGCCGCTGGGTGCTGGGCGCCGAGTGCCGTCTGTGAGATGTCCCGTGGCATCTGTGCAGCTAGCGGGCATGGGTGCGGTGCCCGGGTGTATAGTCATGCGAGAACAAGCCAACATGCTGCTCCGGACCCTGGCAGTGCAGGAATAGTGCCTGGCGGTGAGTTGAGTGAGCAGCCCTGGTGGCGTTGACGCTGTGACCGGTCCCGGACCGGGCGTCCGCCTAGCCGCTGTCCCTGCGCCGCGTCTGCACGGTCGCCGTGACCCGTGGCTGCGCATGGGGGCTATAGCCGGTTTGGTATTCCCGCTTGCCGGGCAGCCCGGCCATGGCAGGACGGCATTCGTGCGGCGCAAGCCGGTCCGCATCGTGGATGGCCGCGTCGAAGGCGGCTACACCGGCGTGTTCGAGTTCATCTGCCCTGGCTGCGGCGATAATCCGTACGTGGATTACTCCGAGGTCCCGCCGTGGCTTCAGTGGCTTCGCGGACCGTTCACGCTAGAGGCGGCCCTGGCAGCGTATGACGAGCACGTCGGGCGCTTCCCGGCCCGAATGGCGACAGCGCCGGAAGGTTAGGTCTTGGCTACACGGCAGCGAGGCAGGTCGGTATAACTCGATGATCACGGTTCGCAAAGGTCATGCAAAGCCTGACCGCAGTCGTGCCGGGCCCGGCTGGCGGCATTGCTGTTCACCGCGGGGCTGTGACTGGTTCAGCCGGCGAGAGTCCGCCGCGCGGCGAGCGCGCGGAAGCGCGCCCAGTCGCACCGTGCTCTCGATGAAGTGCCCGCACTGTCCGGTGCGGGTCAAGGACTGGCCGTCTACGGCCGGTATGGGGGGCCTGGTGCGGCAGCCGCCAGGGGGGAGCAATGGGCGGCTGCCGCGCTAGGAAGAGTTGCCAATGGCCCCTAACGGCCACCGGCGGATCACGCGGCAAGGGCCCGGCCGGGCCAGGGCCGTGAGAGAGGAGCCACGTTGAGTGAGGTCACCGAGCAGCAGCTGGAGGACATGGAGGCATTGTTCGTGCAGACCGCGGCGAGCATGACCAGCGACCGGGGAACCATCACGTTGCGGGGCTTGTCGCCGTCGACGCTGTATTTCGCGGACCGTCCGCAGCGCGAGGTCGGGCACATGTCCTCTGGCCGCTTCGTCGCCAGCTGGCCAGCAGGGGACAACAGCTTCTCGGACAACCCGCCGAACGCCGTCTTGTCGTTCGCCGAGCCGGGTGACAGGGTTCCCGAGGATGCGGTCGTGGTCATCGAAGATCCGCGCCTGGACGGAGACGCGCTCACCTGCAGCGTCACGGTCCTCGACGGCGCCGTGCCGGCTGCCACCGGGCCATGTGCGCTGTTCATCGACCCCTTCGGGCGTCCCTTGTCACCGGTCTCCGCGGCCGGGATGCACCGGCGTGAGCGCCGACGGCGCTGAGGGCCCGAAGGCTCTGGCTGGCCGCGAGGGGACGCTCCTCGAGCCAGAGGAAGCGGCGAGGATGCGGCCCGGCCGGCCGGGCCGCGCGGGCGGGCCGGTGTTTGACCTGTTCGCGGCGAAGCTTCTGCGCCCGCTGTTGCGGCCGGGGACCGTGCGCCGTTCGCCGCTGATTGAATGGCTCGCGCGGGGCGCCCGGTGTCCGATCGTCTCGGTGGTCGCGCCCGCCGGTTACGGGAAGACGACGCTGCTGTCGCAGTGGGCTGAGCGCAACGGCCAGGCGTTCGCGTGGGTGTCGGTCGACGAACAGGACAACGACCCGAAGGTCTTGCTCACCTATGTCGCCGAAGCGCTCGATGCGGTCGAGCCGATCGACGGGCGGGTGTTCGACGCGCTTGCCTCCCCGGCAAGCTCGGTGCCCGGCTCGGTTGTCCCCCGGCTCGGATCGGCGTTCTCGTCGATGACCTCGCCGTTGGTGCTGGTCCTGGACGACGTGCATGTGCTGCACAACCGGGAATGCCGGGCCGCGCTGTCGGTGCTGGCCGATCATGTGCCGGCCGGCTCGCGGCTGGCGCTGGCGGGCCGGGCCGAGCCGCCGCTGCGGATCGCGCGGCTGCGCGCCGAGGGCAAGATCTTGGAGATCGGCCCCGGTGACCTGTCGCTGACCTGCGAGGAGGCGTCGTCGCTGTTGCGCAGCGCTGACGTGGTGCTGGGCGAGGATGAGGTGGCCGAGTTGCACCGGCGGACCGAGGGTTGGGCGGCCGGGCTGTACCTGGCGGCCCTGTACCTCAGGGAGGGCGGCCCCCCGGCGAGCGCGGCGGTCTCCTTCGGCGGGGATGACCGGCTGGTCAGCCAGTACATGAAGTCGGAGTTCCTGGCGCGGATCTCCCGCCGGCAACGGGTGTTCCTCACCCGGACCGCGGTACTGGAGCGCATGTCCGGGCCGCTGTGCGAGGCGGCGCTCGACCTGCCCGGATCCGGGGCGACCCTGGCGGACCTGGCCCGGTCGAACTTTCTGCTGGTGCCGCTGGACCGCAGGGGTGAGTGGTACCGCTACCACCACCTGTTCCGCGACATGCTCCTGGCGGAGCTGACCAGCGTGGAGCCTGAACTGATGACCGTCCTGCGGCGCCGGGCCGCTGACTGGTGCGTGCGGAACGGGCTGCCCGAGGAAGCGCTGGAATACTCGATGACGGCCGGGGACGTCGAGGCGGTCGCGGGCCTGGCGGAGAAACTCGCGGTGCCGGCGCAACGGCAAGGCCGGGTCCCCACCGTCCGGCGGTGGTTCGGGTGGCTGGAGGACCGGGGCGGGGTCGAGGGACACCCAATGGCCGCGGTGCTGGCTGCGCTGTTCTGCGCGTTGACGGGTCGGCCGGTCGAGGCCGAGCGGTGGGCCGACGCGGTTGATCGCTGGCAGTACGGGGATCCGACGCGGCCCGGTGATCGCTCCGCCGAGGCGTGGGCCGCTCTGATGCGGGCCTTCTTGTGCCGGCAGGGGGTCGAGCAGATGCGCGCCGATGCGGACGAGGCGGTGCGCAGGTTCGCGGCGCAGAGCTTCGTGACGCCGGCACCCGCGCTCACCCAGGGGATCGCGCGCCTCCTGTGCGGTGACCTCGACGGCGGCGACGCGTCCCTCGAGGACGGGGTCAGCGTCGGGGAGCAAGCCGACGCGCACGAGGATGTCGCGATCGCGCTGTGCGAACGATCGCTGCTGGCAATGGCACGCGGCGAATGGGGCCGGGCCGGGGCGCTTGCGGACCGGGCACGCACCGCCTTGCGCCGGGCCGGGATCGAGGACAGCTACGCAACGCCCCTTGTCAGCGCGGTGCAGGCCCGGGCAGCCATGCACCGGGGAGATGTCCCGGCGGCGCGCCGGGAACTGGTCAGCGCTCAGCGGCTGCGGCATCTGCTGACCTACGCCCTGCCCTGCTTCGCCGTTCAGGCGAGGATCGAGCTCATCCGGGTCCACTTCGCGCTGGCCGACCTGGTAGCTGCCAGGACGCTGATGCGGGAGGTCGATGAGCTGCTCAGGCGCCGGCCCGGCCTCGGAACCCTGGCCGACCAGGCCCAGACGCTCCGGGCCCGGCTGTCGAAGGAGCGCGATTCAAGTGCTCCCGGAGCGTCGGCACTGACCAGTGCCGAGCTGCGCCTGCTGCCGCTGCTGTCCACCCACCTGTCGTTCCCCGAGATCGCCGCGGAAATGTTCCTGTCCCCCCACACCGTCAAGTCGCAGGCGATCTCGATCTACCGGAAGCTGGGCACCTGCTCACGCAGCCAGGCGGTCGTCCGGTCTCGTGAGCTGGGCCTTCTGGAGGGGTGATGATCCGGTCTTTCATGCCGTCAGGGGGATGAAGTCCGCTCGGGGCATGAGGTGGAATGGTGGCCTGACAGCGGGCGGAGGCGTATGGGCCAAGTGGCGAGATTCCAGGAGACCCTGCGGAGGCTGGCGATGATCGATGAAGGCTTGGTCGAAGACGAGGCCGGGCTCGGACTTGGCCCGGCGGGGACATCGGCCCTTGATCCCAAGACCGCGGCGTTGCTTCGAGTAGGGGTGTCGGTGGCCATCGGGTCGCCGGCGGTCTGCCTGGAATGGAGCGCCGGCCGGGCGCTGGCGGCGGGCGCGAGTGAGGACGAGATCGCTGAGGTGCTGCTGGCGATCGCCCCGGTGGCCGGGCTCGGCCGGGTCGTCGCCGCCGCTCCCGATTTGGCGACCGCGCTGGGGTATGACGTCGCGGCCGCGCTGGAGGAACTGGATGATTACTGACGGGTCCTCGGCTGGCCATGTCAATCTGCCGACGGACCGGCGGAGGAGGATCCCGGAGGCTGAGGATGAACGGCCCTGGCGGCAGGCCCGCATGGCGCGTCGGGAAGTGTCCGGCGGAGCCATCGCTAAGGAGGCAGGCATGGCGACCCGTGATCAGCCCGGGGACGGCTGGACGGTGGTGCTGCGCCGCCAGCCGGCCCGCATGGTGCAGGGCCGGCCCGAAGGCGGCTACACCGATGCCTATGAGATCATCTGCTGCGATTGCGGTGACGATCCCGGTCTGGGTTACTCCCAGGTCTCGCCCGAGCTTCGGCGGGTCCGCGGGCCCTACCCGGTCGCGGACGGCATTTCTGCGTACGTGGAGCATGTCGGGCTGCACCGCCAGCCGGCCCGGGCTGCCAGCACGGGACGAGGACGGGTGCTGGCTGGCCGGCGATGAACGCTGAGTTCTTCGCGCTGGCGTTCGCCTCGGCGCTCAACCCCAAGCTGCTGCCCTGGACCTGCTGCTGATCGAGAACCGGCGGCCGCGGGCGATGTTCTTGTCCCTGCTGGCCGGCGGCCTGACCGTGGCCGCCACGATTGGCCTGCTGGACGTGCTCGTCTTCCACGCCGATGCCATCAACCACCAGGCCTCGGTCAGCGCGGGCGTCGACCTGGCCCTGGGACTGGTCCTGCTCGCCGCCGGCGCGCTGCTCGCCACCGGCCGCCTGCACGGCCGGCGCAAGGCCCCGGTCCCGGCCGGGGACGGGCAGCCGGAGAAGAAGGGCGGCTGGGCGCAGCGGGTGCTGGCTGAGCCCCGGCTCGGGCTGGCCATGCTGGTCGGCGCGCTGGTCGGCATCCCGGGCGCCAGCTACCTCACCGCGCTGCACGACCTGGTCACCGGGAATCCTCGACCGCGACCCAGGTCATCGCCGTGGTCATCTTCGTCCTCATCGACTTCTTGCTGATCCTCATCCCGTACGCGTTCCTGGAGCTGCGGCCGGAGGCCACCAAGGCACGGCTCAAGCACACCCAGGACTGGCTGCTCAGCCACGCCTTGCAGCTCATGGCCACCATCGCCGTGCTCCTGGGCGCCTACCTGGCCGTCAGCGGCTTGATCCGGCTAAGCTGACTGCCAGCCTGGCCGTCGGCAGCCCTACGGCCCCGGGTGTGCCGGATCCGCTGGGCCTGCGGGCGCATCGTCCTCC
Source organism: uncultured Actinomycetota bacterium (assembly GCA_963808615.1). Classification (GTDB taxonomy): domain Bacteria; phylum Actinomycetota; class Actinomycetes; order Streptosporangiales; family Streptosporangiaceae; genus Palsa-504. Next base: position 106,454 of record CAWEGV010000010.1, on the reverse strand, counting down.
ATGCGGCAGGCGTATCCCTTGACGCACGGCCTACCTCGCTAACGCCGTGCTGACTACAGCCCCGCGCGGCTAGCGCGTTGTAAGGCCGGTCAGCCAGCCTGTGAGGGAATGCCTGGACCTATGAGCTTTCCTGAGAGCAGCCGGCCAGCGGTTCGGCCCTTCCCTTGACCCTGGTCACATTCTGAGCCCCGCCGCTGACCTGGCCCTGCCCCGGGTGCGGGCAGCAGGTCACCGACCTCGCTCCTTCCGGACGGCCCGTCCACTCCGAGCTCGCCCACGCGCCGGGCTGCGCCAGGCTGGCCCGCGACCAGGCCGCCGACGACGCCCTGCGCCGGGACTGGCTGCCCCGGCTGATCCTGCACTCCGACGACCCGGTCGGCCCCGTCCAGCGGCACTGGCTGGCCGGGCGGATCATCGATGACTGCCCGCGCTGCGGCTGGCATGGCTACTTCCACCACCACATCGCCACCATCGACGGCGACTGGACCCGGGCGGTCTGTGACGACTGCTTCGCCGACCTGAACCCGGCCATCACGGTCACGGTGACGTCCTTCTCGGCCCGCTCCTGCGGCAGCCGTGAGCCGTTCGCGGTGATCCGCCAACGGACCCGCAGCGACGACCCGTACCCTGACCTCGGGCAGCAGATGACCTGGCGGCTGTGCTGGGAACACACCCCGATGCTGGCCGAGGAGGCGCACGGCGGCGCCGATGCGGACATCGCCGAGATCACCCGGGCGGAGGCCGAGCAGATCATCGCCGGGCTGGCCGCCCGTTGCTGGCCGCCTGAGGCGGCCCGGCTGCCCTGGGTGGCCTGCGCCTATCCGCGATGACACGTCAGGGGCACACGCCCGAGCCGCGCGGGAACACCTGGGAGGACAGGGAGCTTCGCCTGAGTGGGCTTTACTGGGAGCGTTGGCCCGCAGATCCCGACGTCAGCTGCGCGAGGCGGACGGCCGCGCGCCGGTCGACCTCAGATACCGGGTCGGCGTAATGCTTCAGCGTTGTCGCGCCGCCGCCGGAGTGGCCGAGCCTCGCGGCGGTGTTCCCCAGGTCGAAGCCTTCGGCCAGCATCTGGCTGGCGGTGTAATGCCTGATTCCCTTGGTGTCGAGGCTGACCCCTGCCGCTGGTGTCGAGGCTGACCCCTGCCGCCCTGGCCAGGTCCCCCATCCGGTGGGTGACCCAGTCCGGGCTCCACGGCCGCGCATGGGCCGGGTCATTGGAGAACAGGTAGGCGCCGGCCGGGATGCTCACCCCGGCCTCAGCCAGGACCGCCGTCACCTCGTCCAGGGTTTCCTGGATCAGGCACAGGTGACCGGGTCGATGGCGATGTACCGGCCCTGGTGGGTCTTGGTATCTTTGCGGAGCTTCCGGCCGCCCTTAACCACGTAGTTGAACGCGATGTGGACCACGCCGTTGTCCAGGTCAGTGTCGCGGATCTGGAGAGCGCACAGTTCCCCTCGGCGGGCACCGGTAATCGCGGCGAGCCAGATGTACAACGCGACGTCTGGCTGCCCGGTAGCGCGGGCCTGCCCGATCACCTTGACGACGTTGGAGGGCGCAGTGGCGGCTCTTTTCTTGAGCGTCACGGTGGGCGGCTTCGCCGAATCCGCGGGATTGCGGTCGATCCACTCCCAGCGCTGCGCGGCATCAAATGCCCCGGACAAGACCGCGTGAATGTTGCGGATAGTGCTCTTGGCCATGGGCTTGCAGGCGTGCGGCCTGCATCCGGATAGCTGGCAATCATGACTCAGGCGCGCCCGGGCATGATGTCCGCCAGGCTGGTCATCTGGCCCGGGCTCGCCGGTGATCATTGCGGTCGTCCCCTGGCGGATCTCCACCAGGCCGTCTTTGGCAAGCGCGATCAGCGCGTGCCGGGCAGTTCCCGGTCTCAGCCCCTGGTGCCTGGCCAGGTCGGGCACCGACGGCAGGGTGTCACCGGAGGCCAGCTGCCCGGAGCGGATCGCTGCCCGCACCCGACCGACGGCCTGCTGCCATCCCAGGCGGGGGTCGGCCGGGTCGGGCCTTAGATCCGGTACGTCGCGATGCTCGGTGAAAGGCTTGCCGGTGCACGCCAGGTTCCCGCATCGCATCAGGCGCGCGTAGAACGTGTCCAGCAGCGGGCCGCGGACCCTGCGCACCTGCATGGACCCGAGGGCTGGTCTGAGGGTCCGCCGGATATACCCGAGGTTGCTTTCCCGGGTGGACAGGTCCCACCCGGCGATCTGCGCGTACTCCTCCAGCAGCTTCGCCACGGTCGCATCGGATTCGGGCCGGCGGCCATCGGAGGCCTTACCGAGAAGCTTGCCGAGCTCGACCTGCGCCTGCTTCTCTGTCCTGGCGGTGGCCTTAAGGTAGACCCGCCGCCGGGTCAGCGGATCGACGCCCACGTACACGACCGCGGAACGACCCGCTGGGTAGTTGCTCTACGTGACCCCTGGCGACCCGTGGCATGGCGGCATCGTACGCCGGCAGGGCGACTCACTCCACGAACCATTCCACGACGTACCCGGGATAGCCCGTAAAATTCCAGGTGGGGCGGGTGGGGCTCGAACCCACGACCGGCGGATTATGAGTCCCCCACAGGCCGTAGAGGTTAGTAGCTCCTCATCGAGCCAGGTTGCAAATCGGCACGTCAAGACGCTGCGGATGTAGAGGCTGGTCGAGGTTGAGCGCGACTGTACTCTCGCCGTCTGCGTCCAAAGTGCGTCCGTTGCAGTGCTGGATCGTGCCATTGGGTGTACAGCCCGTAGACGCCCGCGCCGGGGCGGTCATGGATTGTTTCCTGGCTGGTCGATGATGTTGATGCGTACGAAACGGGGTGTGCTATCCAGCAACCGAATCGAGGATTGGAGCGCCTTTGCGTTGGCGCGCCGTAGCCGTCCGAAGTGCGCCAGAATCCAGGCCAGCCGCTGGCCGGGGTCGTGGTCGGGAAGTACCTCCGCGGTGCCGGGCAACCATCTCCGGCCGATCTTGATCCGTACGGCGGGGTTCGCCCGCAGGTTCTGCACGTAGTGCGCGTCGTCGCCGCGGGCCGCGTCGACCCGCCACCGGGCCTGGCGTTCTCCGGCCGGTGAGGCGCTGGCCAGCTCCTGCTGGGCGATGCGAAGCTGAACCGAGCCGGCCAGCGGCGCCAGCTGGTACCGCTCGGGGGAGGTGATGTCCAGCCGCCAGCTCAGCAGCGGCCGGTACGCCGCGGTGGCGATCACCGCGTCGCAGTGCGCGCATATCAGCTGCTTGCTCACGCGCCCGAAGACTGGCACACCTGGACTCTAAACGGTCGGGCCCCGGCCAGTCAGGCCGGAGGCCCGCGTAGCTATGGAGCTCGCCGAGGGCATCATGGTCTTCGGGCTGCGCCCGTTCGGGCAATCCTGCGCTCACAGCGATGATCACCCCTTCCCGCCAGGCTGCGTGGCCTGGCTGGCGGCCGCGGAGCCGGCGGCGGGGCTCACGATCCCCCAGCCCGGGCAAAGGCGATGGCGGCGGCCGCGATCCAGAGGGCTTCCGCGACCGACATCACGGTGGCGAGGATCAGCCCGGCCGTGCCGAACACCGCCGCGAGCCCCGCGATCAGGAACAGTCCGGCGATCAGCACCGCGGCACGGGCGAACACCCGGGGCAGGATGCCGGTCCGGTACAGGGCGAACCCGATCCCGGCGAAGACCAGCGGCGCCGGGGCGAGCGGGTAGATGCGGGTGAACACCCCGTTGCTGAGGGCGAACCCGGTCGCGACGGTGGCCTGGTCGCCGTTGGCGGCGGCGATGGGCACGGCCTCCAGCATGGCGGCCTCGATCACCACCACCGACAGCAGCAGGGCGCACCCGGTGAGGGTGGCCGCCCCGGCTAGGGTGCGGCGGGCGCCGCTGCGCTGCAGCAGGACCAGCAGGAACACCACGCTCAGCAGCGCCCCGGTGGCCTGCAGCCACCCGCCGAGGTAGAACAGCAGCCGGTGGGCGGTCGCGTAGGCGGCCAGCTTGGCGGCGGATTCTGCCGGGCTCGGCCAGCCGGTCAGCGCCGGGATGATGAAGTACGCGGCCAGCAGCACCGGGCCGGTGATGCCGGCCAGCGCGCCCAGGACCCGCAGCCGCCGTCCGAGCTGGCTGACGCGTGTCGGCTGGCCGGCTGCGGGCGCGGCCCGCGCCGGCTCCGGCTGCGCCGCGGGAATGGGATCGGTTCTTGCCGATGACATCGCATGTCCTCCTTCAGGGCATCGCACGATTCGGTCGCACCGCTGCCGTCCACGGCCTCGGGCCACGCAGCGGCGGTGATCGTCTCCAGGGTCAGGTCAGCAGCGACCGGACCCAGCGCATCCGCGCCGCGGCCGCCTCCGGGTGGTCGCCGAACTCCTGCGCCATCCGGCCAGTGCAGCCGTCGGCACCGAGCTGCTGCACGGTGACCCTGATCGCCTCCGCCACCACGCCGGCACCTGGCGCATCCGATCGCTGCAGGCTGGAGGCGAACAGCGCCCGGCACCGGGCGTCGGCCGCGGCCAGCTGCGCGGGGGTGAGCTGGCGCGGCCCGGCGGGTGCCGCCGTGTGAACGATGAGGGCCGTGATGGTCATGGGTTGGTGTTCCTGTTCCTTACGCTTGTTCTGCGTCGGCGGGGACGGGGGAGGCAGCGGGAAACGGCCTGCCTCGTCCTTGCCTGGGGCGGCTGGACCGTTCCCAGGGTGCGGTCGCCGGGCCATGGCAGGCATCGGCCAGCTGGCCGATCTTGCCGGCATGCGCTGCCCGCATCGGCGGCGTCCAGGCCGGGATCACCCGCATCGTGGTGGGCCTGCCGCGTCGTCGGGCCCGGCAAAACCGGTCACCCGCCCCGGCGGCACCGTGAACGGCAGCCCGTCCAGCGCCACGGCCGGCCCGAACCTCGTGCGCAGGCCGGTGACCTCGATAGGTGCTTTCATGCGCATGGTGATCTCCAGCGGGTCAGGGTTGGCGTGTCGGCCGAGGCCGCGTCGCTAGCGTGCGGCGGCACCGGCCTGGCAGGCATCGGCCAGCTGGCCGATATCGCGATCGGCCAGGGCCCCTGCGACAGGTGCGGAGATCGGCTCACTCCCGGACAGGCCGCGGGACAGGCGGACCGGGCCCACCGGGCAGGCGTCCCTGCCGTCGCGGGTGCCGCGCGAACTTCGCGGTGCCGGCGGCCGGCCGCCTGCGCCCGGCTCAGGTGGCGGCCGGGCGTTCCCGTCCCCGGCTCGCTACCCCAGGTGCCGGGCCACCTCGGCGGCGAGCTGGGCGCGGGAGCTGATGTGGAGCTTGGCGAACACGTGCCCGAGATGGGTCTGCACCGTCCGGCGCGAGACGTACAGCCGCTGGCCGATCTGCGGGTTGGACAGGCCCTCGGCGACCAGGTCCACCACGGCCCGCTCGCTCGGGGTCAGGCTCTGCCAGCCGCTGTGGGCGCGGCTGTGCGTGACCCGGCGGCCGCGGCGCACACCCATGCCGCGCAGAATGGCCTCGGCCCGGGCAAGATCACGCGCGGCGTCGAGGCGCTCGAAGATGGTGATCGCCTGATCCAGCAGCTGGCCGGCGCGGGCCATGTTGCCCCGCCGCGCGAACGCGGCGCCCGCGTCCTCGCAGGTGAGCGCAAGCTCAAGAGGGCGCGACCCGCGGGCGCAGACGCTGACAGCAGCGTCCAGGATGCCGGCGTCATCTTCGGCCAGTCCCTGGCAGCGCAGCGCAGCGCCGGCGATCCAGGGCACCTCGTTCCGGGACGCCACGCCGGCGACCGCAGCCGTCACATCCCGGGCCCGGCCCGCATCACCGGCGGCCAGCGCCAGCCGGACCAGATCAGGACCGATGACCGGGTATTCCAGTGCGAGCTCGGAGCTGGCGCACCGGTCCCAGCAGTCGCTAAGCGTCTCGAGCGCGTCCGGATGTTTGCCGTCGGCCTCGAGCAGAAGGGCTTGCGCCCTTGCGTACCAATCAGCGCGGTAGCCGGGGCCGACGTCAGGTAGCTCGCTCGGCGCGGCGCTGACGGCGTCCCGGGCGCCGGGCAGGTCGTTGCGGTGCAGCCTGATCAGCGACAGCACGCCACGGCGGACGAGGAGGTGGTAGCTCCCGCTGGGCACGTCCGCCAGCCCGGCGGCCGCCTCGATCTCGGCGAGCGCATCGTCCCAGTGCCCCGCGAGGAAACGCTCCATAGCGCGAGCCAGCTGATAGAGGACAAGACTCCAAGGGATGCCGAGTTCCTCGCTGATCCGCATGCCGGTTTCGAGAGTGGACCTGGCCTCATCGAGCCGGTCGAGCGCAGTAAGGATGTGTCCCCGGATGGAGTGGATCGGATAGCGGTGTCCCACCCTGCCGGGGCTCTCATCGGCCAGCCGCACGGCTTCGTCGATGATCTGCAACGAGTCCCCAAGATCGCCGCGCAGTTCAGAGACCACGGCGAGCGAGACCATGGCGACGCTGGTGGCGAGGTGATCGCGGGCCGCTACCGCCGCCGGCCGGGCCTGCGCGGCGGCGGCTGCGGCGCCGTCGAGATCTGCCAGCGTTAGGCGGGTCAAGCTCGCCCATGCCAGGGCCTCGGCCCGTTCGGCGCCGGTGAGCAGGGGCGACTGGCATGCCCGTTCCAGCTCGCGAAGACCATCGCGTGCCTGCCCGGCCGTCAGCAGAATGTGCCCGAGACGTGCCCGGACCGCACCGTCTAGGGATGGATCCAGGTGGCAGCCGAGCAGCGCGCGGCAGGCTGCCTCGGCGTCGGCGATGCGCCCGGCCCACAGCAGGCTGTTGGCCTGTTCGGCTAGCAGCCGGTCGCGGCCGGGATCCCCAGGTGCCATCAGCCCGGCTGCCCGGCCCAGCAGGTCCGCGGCGACATCGGGTGACCGCGGTGCCGCCTGGCGGGCCGCCCGGGCCAGCCAGGTGACCGCCTCGGTGTCCCCCGGCGTCGCCCCGCGCCCGAGGTGCTCGGCGACCTGCAGGGCTGGTGCCCCGGCCTGGGCCAGCCGCTGGCCGGCCTCACGGTGCAGGGCCCGGCGCACGCTGCCGGCCAGATCCTGGTAGATGGCATCGCGGATCAGGTCATGGCGGAACCGCAGCCGGGCGCCGTCGTCTTCCAGGACGCGGGCCCTGATCGCCTCGTCCAGCACGACGGACAGGTCGACGGCGGGGCGGCCGGTGATGGTGGCCAGGTCGGTGAGCGTGAAACCTGATCCCAGGATCGAGGCGGACCGCAGCGCCTGCAGGGCGGGCTCGGGCAAGAAGCTGACCCGGCGCAAGATGGTCAGCCGCAGCGTCGGCGGCAGCACCGTCTCCGCCGCCTCGGCCCGCCCGCCCGCGGTCGTGATCCCCTCCTCCTGGGCCAGCGCGCCGAGCAGTTCGGTGATGAACAGCGGATTGCCCGCCGCCCCCGACACCTGAGCCAGGAGCCGCGAACCCGGCTCGGCCGCGACCGCCTGCGCCACCAGGCCGGTCACCGCCTCCCCCGTCAGCGGGCGCAGCACCAGATGCCGGGCACCGGCCGCCTCCAGCGCGCCGGCCAGCCGGTCCAGCTCGGCGGTCCGCGGGGAGGGCCGCAGGCACCCGATGACGCCTACCGGGAGACCGGCCAGGCGGCGGGCCAGCACGCCCACCGCCAGCAGGCTGGACGGGTCGGCCCACTGCAGGTCATCCAGGCCCAGCATCACGGGCCCGGCCAGCGCCAGCTCTTCCACCAGGTCGGTGAAGGCATCCACCACCCGGAACCGCAGGCCCGGGTCGCTGGTCACCGTGATCGGGCCCAGGTCCCCAGCGCCCTGGGCGCCCAGCAGCCCGGCGATCGCCGCCCGCCGCGGGTCCGGCGACGACCGGGCACACCCCAGGGCGGCGGCCAGCACGCCGAACGGCCGGGTCCGCTCCAGTTCCTCGGCCCGGCCCGCGGCCACCTGCATGCCGCGGCCCCGCGCGTCCTGCAGGACCTGCGCGAGCAGGCAGGTCTTGCCGATCCCGGCCTCGCCCTCGACCAGCACGATCGCCGGCCCGCCAGCGGCCACCCGGCCCAGGGCCTCGCCCAGGGCCGCGATCTCAGCCTCACGCCCGCAGATCCGCGGGACCGGCGCCACCGCGCCCATGACCGGATGCTACTGCGGCCCCGGCCGGTACGCCCGCCCGGCCGGCCGCGGCATGGTCATGGCCCGGGACCTGCGCCCTGGCCGGGCTGCGCGGTCACCTCATACAGCGCCCGCAGCAGCCCCAGCCAGCCGGTGAACCCGATGTCCTGCCCCGCGCCAGGCCCGCGATCCTGCCCGGGACCGCGGATGACCCGAAGACGGCCAGCCGGAGGCTCGGCCCTGTCCAAGACGATGCGGATCTCCATATCCCCATCGTGCCGGCCGCGGACGGCCGGCAACATCAGCCAGCTGGCCGATGCCTGCGATGCCCGCCGCGCCGCACCCTGAGAGCGTCTTGACCACCGGCCGCAGCGGCCCCCCGCTCGGGACCCGAGGCACAGACAGCCAGCACCCAGCGCCGCTACCTGGAAAGAAGCCACCGGTGAAGCAAATCCAGGGCCAGCAATCTCCCCCCGGCGCATTGCTCATCCGCAGGCCGGCCACCAGGCGCGCGCCTAGCCCATCGCAAGGAGATCATCATGTCTAGTTTCAGTCCCGGTGCGGAAATGGCTCAGCTGGCAGCACGCCAGACCCGACGCGGCTCCCGTTCCCGGCTGCGCAGCTTCCGGGTGCTCATCGTCGTCGCGATCGTCGTTCTTTCGGTGCAGGGCTGGTTTGGTGACACCGTCAACATCTTCCTCGCGCCGTCGCACGGCATCGCCAGGCCAGCGGCCACGCTGGGCGGCTTCGTCTCCGAACTGGGCCGGCTGCCGCAGCCCTTCTTCCTGGAATGGCACGCCGGGGAGGGCGCTGTGCTGCTGGTGCTGGCAGTCATCATCACGGTCCTGGCGTTCGCCTGGTCCAGGTCCGCGGGTCTGGCGCGCGGCGCGCGGTGGTGGTCGGTGGTGGGCCTGCTGTCGGTCCTGTCGGCCGCCTTGGGTGGATACCTGTTCGTCATGTCGGGCTTCGCGAACGGTGGCAACTCGGCCCAGATGGGCGGCAGCTTCATTGCCGCTTACGCCAGCTACTTCATGACGCTCTACTACACGAAATGACGGCCCAGCAGCCCCAGCAACCTGCGGCAGGCGCGACATCACCTGACCACCCACCCCCACCACCCCAACACCACAAGTCCGGGCGACGAGGGTCGCCCGGGTGTCTGGAAGGAACGATGACCCGATGAAACAATGGGAGACAGCCGTGATCACCACCACTGCCCGTGTGACGGAAGCGCGGCTAGCAATCCGCGCGGCCAGGCCGCGCCGCCTTACCAGCACGCTGCTTTGGGCTGGGCAGATCCCGCTGGCCGCGTTCTTCGTGTTCGTTGCCGCTCTGCCCCATCTGAAAGGGACGCATCAGGCAGTGCAGGAGTTCGGCCTGATCGGAGCGGGCCAGTGGCTGCGCTACCTGGTCGGAACAACCGAACTGGCCGGGGCGATCGGCCTGCTCACGCCCTGACTGGCCGGGCTGGCCGCCGCCGGGCTGGCGGCCGAGATGGCCGGCGCGACCATCATCAACGCCACGGTGCTGCACAACACCACATACGGCAGCAACGTCTGGCTGACCCTGCCGCTGTGCGCCGTGTTCGTGCTCATCGCCTACGGCCGACGGCAGCAGATCAAGGGCCTGGCGGCAGCCATCCGCGGTAACGGGCGGCCGACCGGGCCCCGGCTGACCGGCAGCGATCTGCCCATCCCAGGCGACGCCGGCACGGCCAACACCCCATGACTGGAATCCCGCAACCGGGGCCGCAGGCCGCCGCGGCGGCGGTAACCCGCGCGGGCCGGCCGCCCGCTGGGACTGTGGTAAGCGCGACCGGCGGAACCGCCCACTACCAGGCCCGGGACGAACGCGTCCTAGACAGCCGGCGGCCGCCTGGTCCGACGGCCTCCAGGTCACCGGTGACAGCGGCGAGACCGCCATCTGCGGCCGGCCAGCGGATACTCGGCCGCGCCGCGTGGTATGCGCCCGCACCGCTGCGCCGGCTCAACACCCGCAGCGGCCTGGCCCAAGCCCATGGCTGACCCATCTCGGCCCCACCGGCACTAGCCACCAAGCACGGTCTTGACCAGCGACATGCACCCAGGGCCCGGCACTGCTCATGCCCCCCGCCTCGGAGGTGATGATGAGCCTTACCGAACCAGAGATGCAGGTCCTGGGCTCCATTGCGGACGGCCTGGCCGGTTCTGACCCCCGGTTGGCTTCCATGCTGACTATCTTCAGCCGGCTGGCCGCCGGCGAGGAGATGCCGGTACGCGAGAAGACCCGGGTGCGGCGCGGGCGGGCGGCCGTCCACCGTCCGCGCCGCGCCCGGCGGTACCCGCGCCGGGGTATAGCCTTTCCGCAACCGCGCCGCCGGTACGCGCGGCTGGGCTGGCAGCAGGCCATGCTGTTGCTGGGGGCCGTCATCTCCGCCGGACTGCTCACCGCCGTGCTGGCCCTCACCGCCAGCGGCCACAACACCTGCGCCCGGCCGATGGGAACGGCGTGCACCTCGGCCCTCCATCCCACAGCATGCTGCGATCAGCGGCAGACGCTGATGCGCTGCGCGCGGAAATGATCGGCGCGGCGGCAAAGCTGGCCCACCCGGTCAGCCCAGGTTGCGGTAGGAGCGCGCGGGGTTCAGGGCCGTGGCTTACCGGCTGGCCCTGCCGGTGTGTCGGCAGATCGCTGAGGGTGGTACGTAGCTCCTCCAGTCGCGGGGAGTCGTGGAACTGCCTGCTGGAGGCGGCCGGCGCGTTGGTGGTGGCGCTGGCTGCGCGACGGTCCTGGTACCACCGGCTGTTCGCGGTGCTGCTGCGGTCCGGGCGGCGCCGGACCGGGCTGGCTGACATGACCGCACCGCATTGGGCGTTCTCTTGGACGCGCGCTTGCGGGTGCTGAGGCACGTGGCCAGCCGCCTATCTGCTGGCCTCCCGCCAGGCCGGGCCTGGTAGGTCGTCGGGGGCCGGCGGATAGGCCTTGCGGCATATGTGGCCTGCTCAGCTTGTGGCCGCTCGCCGATGCCGGACCGGGCGGGTGATTCCTAGCGTGGGTGGCGTGCCGGGGTTACCGGCGGTACCGATGCAGGGAACACGCGATGATCGAGGTAGAGAACCTTAGCAAGTGGTACGGGGAGAAGCTGGCGGTCGACGGGCTGGACTTCGCCGTCCAGCCCGGCGTCGTGACCGGTTTCCTCGGCCCGAACGGGGCCGGCAAGCCGGCCACGATGCCGATGATCGCCGGCCTGGATGAGCCCACCGCGGGCCGGGTCCGGGTCAACGGCCGGGATTACCGTGCGGCCCCGGCCCGATGGCCGAGCTGGGCATCCTGCTCGAGGTCAGGGCGATGCACACCGGCCGGTCGGCCCGCAATCACCTGCTGGCGCTGGCCCAGTCCAACGGCGTCAGCCGGCGCCGGGTCGATGAGCTGATCGACATGGCCGGCCTCAGCGATGTGGCGGGCAAGAGGGCCGGCGGGTTCTTCCCTGGGGATGGGCCAGCGGCTGGGCATCGCCTCGGCGTTGCTGGGTGATCCCCGCGTCGTGGTCCTGGACGAGCCGGTCAACGGGCTGGACCGGAGGGGGTGCTGTGGGTCCGGAACCTGCTCCAGGGGCTTGCCGCCGACGGTCACACCGTGTTCGTGTCCTCGCACCTGATGAGCGAGATGGCGCTGACTGCGGCGCGGCTGGTGGTTATCGGCCGCGGGCGGCTGATCGCCGACACCACGGTCGAGGAGTCCGTGGCGCGCGCCGGGGCAGCGCGGTCACCGTGCGCACCCCGCAGGCGGCCCGGCTGCGCGAGCTGCGGCCGGCACGGCAGCTGCCGGGCTCCCGAAGGGACGGCTGGCTAAGGCGTTCTGGGTCGTCGTGACAGGATTGCTCGCTGCTGTGCTTTCCGGCGACGGCCGATGTGCCGCGGGTAGCTCGCGGGCCTGGCCAGGGAGGTCGCGGGCCACCGGGGTACCGGGAGGGCTATCGCCGCGACAGGCCGAGCGTCTCGATGGCCGGCGGCCACGTTAGATGCCTTCGCGGGTGATCGCGATGATGACTCGCAGGATCAAGACCAGGCTGAAGAACAGGCCGGCGTAGCCGAACACGTGGAACAGCGAGGTGCCGCCGGTGCCCGCCGCGGCCGGCAGGAAGAGCGGGCCGCCGCGGACGCCGATCAGCATCACCGAGATGACGCCCAACGCCGCGCCGAGGAAGGCCAGCACCGCGCGCCCTGCCATGCTGGCGACGAGCTGCCGGTCGCGGTCGTCGGCGAGCAGCCGCACGCTGGTGGTCAGCGTGCCGCGCTCCAGGCAGGTGGTGATGCGGTCCAGGCGGCGCGGCAGCCGGCCCAGCACGGGGAGCAGCCCGAGCATCTCGTCGGCGGCGGCGTCGCGCAGCGACGCGGGCCCAAGCACCTCACCGAGCCAGGAGGCGGCCATCGTCCGGGTTTCCTCCATGATCTGGAAGCCGGGAGCCAGCCGGGCCAGGGTGCCTTCCAGCGTGATCATGGCGCGGAACACCGCGGCGATGACCGGCGGGAACACGAGCCCGAAATCGGCCACCAGCCGGAACAGGGTGGTGAACATGGCGGCGTCGGGCACCATGGCGGGGCCGAGGTGCAGGGCGAGGAACTGGGCCAGCGCCGGTTCCAGCAGGTCGTCCCCGGCCGCAGGCCGCGAGACCTGGGCGAGGTCGAGCAGCGAATCGTGCATCCCGGCGGGGTTGCGCCGGGCCACCGCGAGCAGCAGGCGGCGCAGGGCGGCCTGCTGCAGCGGGTCCAGCCGGCCGACCGAGCCGAAGTCGATCAGCGCCAGCTGCCCGTCGCGCAGCACCAGGACGTTGCCCGGGTGCGGGTCGGCGTGGAACGTGCCCTCGGCGATCACCTGGCCGAGCATGGCGGCGAGCAGGCCGCGCGCCAGGCCGTGCCGGTCCGCGGCGCTTTCGGCGAGGACCGGCTCGGCGTCCCGCACGCTGACGCCGTCCAGGTACTCCATGACCAGCACCCGGCTGGTGGACCACTGGCCGTATACGGCCGGGACCCGGACCCGTGATGAGCTGGCGACCGCGGCGATGTTGCGGGCCTCGATGCCGAAGTCGAGCTCCTCGCGCAGCGCGGCGGCGAAGCCCCGGGTCATCGCCAGCACGGCGTACTCCCGGGCCCACGCGGCCCGCGCCTCCAGCGCCCGGGCCATCCGGAGCAGGATGTCCAGGTCGCGCTCTACCAGCGCGCGCACATCCGGGCGCTGGACCTTGACGATGACCCGCTCGCCGGTGGCCAGCCGCGCCCGGTGCGCCTGCCCGATCGACGCGGCGGCCAGCGGCGCCGGGTCGAACGACTTAAACACGCTGCATGGCGGCGCGCCGAGTTCGGCGGTCAGCAGGGCCTCGATACCGGCCGGGTCGGCGGGCGCGACGTGATCCTGGAGCATGGACAGCTCGGCGATGACATCGGGCGACAGCAGGTCGGACCGGGTCGACAGCACCTGGCCGAGCTTGACGAACATGCCGCCGGCCTCTTCCAGCGCGACCCGGAGGTTGCGGGCCAGCGGGCTCGATTCATCGGTGCCGGGCCGCCGCCCGCTAAGGTAGGAGCTCAGCCCGTGGCGGGCGGCGATGCGAGTGACCTGCAGGTACCGCCGGGTCCGGCCGGCGCGCTGGCGCAGCGACCGGATCGGATGGGGGACCGGGCTGGCCCGCAACCGGCTTTCCACCGCGGCGAGCCGGCCCGGGCGGGCCAGCAGTTCGAGCGTGACCGCGATCAGCATCGTGGCGATAAGCGCACCGAACAGCACGCCCGGCCACGCCAGCGTCTGCGGGCCGCGGCGCTGGCCGTTGATCGACCAGGCGGCGATCCAGCCGAGGACCAGGCCGGGGAACCCGGCCAGGATCGCGCGCCGCCAGCGCATCCGGATCCCGAGCAGGCGGCCGCCTACCCGGGCCAAGATCACGGCGGTGACAAGGGTGAAGAGCCCGCTGAGCACGGGGACACCCCACAAGAAGCCGAAGCCCGGTCCGCTGAGCCGCACCGCCGGTCACCCCCGAGGTCTTGCGCAGATCATCCGCTTGTGTGTCTCAGAGCGCCCGGCCGCCGCCGCTACCCGCTGGCGGTTCGGTGCCGGCGGCTGCAGCCAGGTGGCTTCGGTGGTGGCGTCGCCTTCGGCAGGCAGGCCGGCCGGAGTAATGGGCTGGCCCGGGGAAGCCGCCTCGCGGTCCGATTGAGGTCGCGCCTGCCAGGGTGTTCGGGGAGCTGGCCGAAACCGTGCGCTGCTCAGTGAGCCGGCGCTGGATGCCTGACGATGCCGGGATCGCGGGGTCCAACCGCAGCGGCGCCTGCCGCCAGCCGGCTGAGTGGGTGTGGCGTTTGCTGATGTGGATCTGATTCACCGGGTGGCTTCCTTCCAGGTGGCCGCGGCGGCGGGCCTCGGCTGTCCGTTCCGCAAGCCGGGGCGCTGGGTGCTGCGGCCGTGGACAAGACGCTCTTAGCGTGCGGCGGCACCGGCCTGGCAGGCATCGGCCAGCTAGCCGATATCGCGATCGGTCAGGGTCTCAGCGATGACGCGGAGATCGGCGCAGGCCCAGGCCGGGAGAGGGACCTGGCCGGCCGGGCAGGCGTCCCTGCTGCCGCGGCAGCGCGGGTCCGCCACGTTGGCGGCGGCCGGGCATGGACCGCGCCGGGGTTAGGTGCCGGCGGAGCCCGGTGCCGTGTCCCGGCTGGTTACCCCCGGTGCCGGGCCGCCTCGGCGGCGAGCTGGGCGCGGGAGGTGATGTGAAGCTTGGCGAACACGTGCGCGAGATGGCTTTGCACCGTCCGGCGCGAGACGTACAGGCGCTGTCCGATCTGCGGGTTGGACAGTCCCTCGGCGACCAGGTCCACCACGGCCCGCTCGCTGGGGGTCAGGCTCTGCCAGCCGCTCTGGGCGCGGCGGTGCGTGACGTGGCGGCCGCGGCGGACCCCCATCTGCCGCAGTACGGCCTCGGCCCGGGCCAGGTCCCGCGCGGCATCGAGGCGCTCGTAGAGGGTGATCGCCTGATCGAGGAGCTGGCCGGCGCGGGCCATGTTGCCCCGTCGCGCGAACGCGGCGCCCGCGTCCTCGCAGGTGAGCGCAAGCTCGAGCGGGCGCGACCCGCGGGCGCAGGCGCTGACAGCAGCGTCCAGGATGCCGACGTCATTCTCTGCCAGTCCCCGGCAGCGCAGCGCGGCGCCGGTGATCCAGGGCACCTCGTTGCGAGACGCCACGCCGGCGACCGCAGCCGCGACATCCCGGGCCCGGCCCGCCTCACCGGCGGCCAGCGCCAGCCGGACCAGATCAGGACCGATGACCGGGTATTCGAGCCCGAGCCCGTACCTGGCGCACCGGTCCCAGCACTCCCCGAGCATCGCGAGCGCCTGCGCGAGCTCGCCGTCGGCCTCGAGCAGAAGGGCCTGCGCCCACGCGGACCAGTTGCCGCGCTGGCGGGGGCCGACGTCAGACAGCTGGGCCGCGGTGACGCCCGCCGCGTCCCGGGCGCCGCGTAGGTCGTTGCGATGCAGCCTGATCAGGGACAGCACGCCGCGGCCGAGGATGAGGCCATAGCTATGCCCGGTCTCGCTCGCCAGCCCGGCGCCCGCCTCGACCTCGGCGACCGCATCATCCCAGTGCCCCGCGACGAAACGCTCCAACGCGCGAACCGCGTGATAGCTGGAAAGGGGCCAGAGGATGCCGCGTTCCTCGCTGATCCGCCTGCCGGTTTCGATCGTGGTCCTGGCCTCATCGAGCCGGTCAAGCTCCACGAGGATGAAACTGCGGGGAATGTGGATCGGAAACCGGTGTCCCAGCCTGCCGGGGCTCTGGTCAGCCCGCCGCACAGCATCGTCGGCGATCTGCAGCGCCTCCCGGAGGTGCCCGCGAAGTTCAGAGACCATGGCGAGTGAGGCCATGGCGATACTTGTAGCGAGGTGGTCGCGGGCCGATACCGCTGCCGACCGTGCTTCCCCGGCGGCGGCTGCGGCACCGTCGAGGTCCTGCAATCGCAGCCGGGCGAAGCTCGCCCACGCCTGGGCCTCGGCTCGCTCTGGGCCGGTGAGCAGGGGCGACTGGCATGCCTGCTCCAGCTCAAAAAGGCCATCGCGCGCCTGTCCGCCCGCCAGCAGGGCGTGCCCGAGGCATACCCGGACGGCGTCCTCCACGGATCGGTCGTGGTCCCGGTCGAGCAGCGAGCGGCAGGCCGCCTCGGCGTCGGCGATGCGCCCGGCCGACATGAGGCTGCTGGCCCGTTCGGCGAGCAAGCGGTCACGGCCGGGATCCCCAGGTGCCATCAGCCCGGCCGCCCCGCCCAGCAGATCCGCGGCGACCTCCGGTGACCGCGGTGCCGCCTGGCGGGCCGCCCTGGCCAGCCAGGTGACCGCATCGGTGTCCCCCGGCGTCGCCCCGCGCCCGAGGTGCTCGGCGACCTGCAGGGCTGGCGCCCCGGCCTGCGCCAGCCGCTGGCCGGCCTCGCGGTGCAGGGCGCGGCGCACGCTGCCGGCCAGATCCTGGTAGATGGCATCGCGGATCAGCTCATGCCGGAAGCGCAGCCGCGCGCCGTCGTCTTCCACCACCCGGGCCCTGATGGCCTCCCCGAGCGCAACAGACAGGTCGACGGCGGGGCGGCCGGTGATGGTGGCCAGGTCGGTGAGCGTGAACCCGGATCCCAGGATCGAGGCGGACCGCAGCGCCTGCAGGGCGGGCTCGGGCAAGAAGCTGACCCGGCGCAAGATGGTCAGCCGCAGCGTCGGCGGCAGCACCGTCTCCGTCACCTCGGCCCGCCCGCCGGCGGTCGTGATCGCCCCCTCCTGGGCCAGCGCGCCGACCAGTTCGGTGATGAACAGCGGGTTGCCTGCCGCCCCGGCCAGCTCGGCGAGAAGCCGCGGGCCCGGCTCGGCGGCGACTGCCTGGGCCACCAGGCCGGTCACTGCCTCCCCGGTGAGCGGGTGCAGGACCAGATGCCGGGCGCCGGCCGCCTCCAGTGCGCCGGCCAGCCGGTCCAGCTCAGCGGTCCGGGGGGAAGGCCGCAGGCACCCGATGAGGCCGACCGGCAGGCCGGTGAGGCGGCGGGCCAGTGCGCCCACCGCCAGCAGGCTGGACGGGTCGGCCCACTGCAGGTCATCCAGGCCCAGCAGCACGGGCCCGGCCAGCGCCAGCTCCTCCACCAGGTCGGTGAAGGCATCCACCACCCGGAACCGCAGGCCCGGGTCGCTGGTCACCGTGATCGGGCCCAGGTCCCCAGCGCCCTGGGCGGCCAGCAGCCCGGCGATCGCCGCCCGCCGCGGGTCCGGCGACGACCGGGCGCACCCCAGGGCGGCGGCCAGCACGCCGAACGGCCGGGTCCGCTCCAGTTCCTCGGCCCGGCCCGCGGCCACCCGCATGCCACGGCCGGCCGCGTCCACCAGGACCTCCGCCAGCAGGCGGGACTTGCCGATCCCGGCCTCGCCCTCGACCAGCACGATCGCCGGCCCGCCAGCGGCCACCCGGCCCAGGGCCTCGCCCAGGGCCGCGATCTCAGCCTCCCGCCCGCAGATCCTCGCGACCGGGGCCAGCGCGCCCATGACCGGATGGTACTGCGGTCCCGGCGGCCATGGCCGGGCAGCCAGCCGCGGCATGGTCATGGCCCGGGACCTGCGCCCTGGCCGGGCTGCGCGGTCACCTCATACAGCGCCCGCAGGAGCCCCAGCCAGCCGGTGAAGCTGATCTCCTGCTCCCTACGGGTCTGGTAGGCCCGTCCGGGAGCGCGGACGACCCGCAGACGGCCGGCCGGAGGCTCGACCCTGTCCAGGACGATGCGGATCTCCACCCCCCCATCGTCCCGGCCCCGGCGGCTGGCAACATCAGCCAGCTGGCCGATGTCATGACCCGGCGGACAAGGGACCGTAGTCCTGATGCGATGGCGTGGTCCCTGAACGGGGGCGGGGCCACGCCCGTCGCCATCTCCACGAGAAGGTGCCGCGGCTCACCGGATCAAGCTGTCGGCGCGGCTGCCGGCCCCGTCGGGAAACGCCACCGCCGGCCGCACATATCAGCCACGTTGCCGATGATCCGGGAACCGGGATCGGCTCACCATGGAACCAAGACAGGCCCAGGACGCCGGCGCCGGCCAGGGACACGATGCGGCCGGCCCGGGCCCGTGCACGATCAGTGGCCGTGGGGAGGTCAGTGATGAAGCGTACCCGCATCAGGCGACCGGGGGTCCGCAGCGAACGCCCGTGGCTTGAGGCACTCGCGCCGGACCCGCGAGACCCGGACATCGTCCGGGCCAAGGCGCTCGCGCGGACCGGCGTTCCAAGCTCGACCAGACCGGGCCTCCATACGAAGGTGAGGTGTCGTCATGGCTAATGAAGGCCTGGATCTGTTCGCGGATGGTTTCTCGTTCCTGGAGCTCCCTCGCTGGCATGAAGGCCGGCTGTGGGCCGCGGACATGTTCGCTGGCCAGGTGGTCGCCTTCGCCGCCGGCGGGGCGGCGCAGGTGGTCATGACGGTGCCGGAGGTGCTGGCGGGGTTCGGCTGGCTGCCCGATGGCGGGCTGCTGGCTGTGACCCGCGGCGGGCGGCTGCTGCGGCAGCAGGCCGGGCCGGTGACCGAGGTGGCCAGCCCGCTCAGCGGCGGGCCGGTGCCCTGCAATGAGATGACCGTCGACGGCCAAGGCAGGGCCTACATCGGCCTGTTCGGCCTGGCCGGCGGCGGCCTGGCGCGGCTGGATCCGGACGGTTCGGCCCGTGTCGTGGCTGAGGGCGTGCTGCTTCCGAACGGCCAGGCGCTATCGGCTGATGGCCGCACCTTGATCGTCGCGGAAAGCGCCGGGCAGCGGCTGTCGGCCTTCACCGTCGGTGCCGACGGGTCGCTGACCGGCCGGCGGGTGTGGGCCAGTTTTGGCGAGCCGGCCACCGCGACGACGCTGCCCGAGGTGATCGCCCAGGTCAGCGTGTGGCCCGATGGCATCGCGCTGGACGCCGCCGGGGCGGTGTGGGTGGCCAATCCGTTCGGCCGGGAGGTGCTGCGGGTGGTGGAAGGCGGACAAATCACTGGCCGGCTCTCCACTGGTGAGCTCGCCTGCTATGCCTGCGCGCTGGGCGGCCCCGACGGCCACACGTTGTTTCTGTGCGCGGCGCCGCCTTTCCTGGACGAGGCGGCCCGCCGCACCCGGCGCAGCGCCCGGCTGCTCACCTGCCACGTCAGCGTGCCTGCAGCAACCTCCCCCGGTGCGTGACGCCTGGATGGTGTGACGGTGACGCGCCGGATTGATGCCCGGGTAGCGGCGATGACAGGATCGGGCGGTCCCGGTGCCGCCGTAGCCGTGGTCCGCGGCGGCCAGGTAGCGTACCGGGGATGCTTCGGCCTGGCCGACGTGGAGTGGCGCCTGGGCGTGGCACCGGACACGGTGTTCGCGCTGGGCTCGCTGAGCAAGCCGTTCACGGCGATGACGGTGATGTTGCTGTCCGTCGATGGGCTGATCGACATCGACGAACCGGTCAGTGCCCACCTGCCCAGCTACCCCGGGCCCGGGCGGGCCGCCTCGGTCCGGCACCTGCTCACCCATACCTCGGGCATCCCGAACTTCCTGACCCTGCCCGGGGGGCGGAGTGATCATATATCCCGTGACTGATTTCCTGACCGGCTATGTGGTCTCAGCCAGCGCCGGCCTGGCGGGCGAGCCTGGCCTGAAGGCGTCGCGGCACTCGACGGGCGGCGCCCTGAGCGTGTTTGAGACCAGTATCGGCGCCGGGCCGCCGATGCATGTCCATGACCGCGAAGATGAGTGCTTCTATATCCTGGGCGGCGAGCTGTCCATCCGCTGCGGGGACGACGCCTTCGACGCCGCGGCGGGCAGCTTCGTGTTCTTGCCCCGGGGCCGCCCGCACCGGTTCTGGGCCGCCGGTCCTCCCGCCCGGCTGCTGCTGATCGCCGTCCCGGGCGGCATCGAAGAGTACTTCGCCGAGATCAGCGCGGCTCCGGACGACGCCGCGCGGCGCCGGATCGGCGAGCGTTACGGCATCCGCGTGGTGCCCCGATGAGCCAGCCGGTGATGGAGATAACCCTGGTCAAGGCCGCAGGTCCCGGCGGCAGGGACCGTGCCTGGCTCCAGGCGGGAGACGCCGCCCGCCGCGGCCCGGTGCACGTCATCCATGACCTTCCGCACCTGGTGGTCGAGTCCCTGTTCGGCATCACCGACGGGCTGTGGGCAGAACTGGCCGCCGGGTCCCACGCGGCGGCCGGCCAGGCGGCATCGGCCCGCGATCCCAGGCGGCACAAGCAGGGACGGATCGTCTCCGGGGCGGCAGCCAGCGCCCGAACCGATCAGTGGCTCACCCCTGGGCACCGCCGGGCCAAGACGATCACCAACTGCGTGACCAACCGCTGGGGTGATGGCCCGGACACCCCCGCAGGGGTCCGGGACCGGGTGGCCCGGGCAGGCGACCCGTCCCTGCAAGACCTGCTGGCCCGGGTCGATGACCAGACGATCGCGATGGCCATCCGGGGCGTGCGGGACCTGGAGCGGCGCTGGGTGGCGGTGCCGCCCGGCGGCAAGCTCAGGCTGTTCTGGCCGCTGGCCCGCGAGTTCTTCGCCGGGACGAGCAGAAGCCCCGCGCCCAGCCAGTGACCAGGACCAGCCCGACACAGAACACGTTTTGGGCAGCATAGGCAGCCATAGCAGACGGCTGCGCCGCCGCTCAGGCGGATATCGCACGTCCGTACTATCCCGTCCGTCACAACACGTGACAATGATAGCTCTCACGGGCAGGTCCGTGATGCCGCGACTGCGCAGGCTGCAGTGACCGCCATCAGGACTCAGTCAGCGCGGCGAAGTAGCAGTAGTGCTCACCCAGCGCTGTCGAACGGTGCTCACCGAGCGCTGCCGCTCCATCACCGACGTAACAAGGCGCTAACAGCGTTCCCGCGGCGCAGATCACCGCAAGCTCTCCAGTGACCGCCGGATCACCGCTGCGGCCTCGGTGCCCGTGCTTGCCGCATCTCGCAGCAACTCCAGGTACTTCTCATAGCGCGCAACATCATCGGCCTCGGCGACCTGCTGCTCCCCCACGATCGACTCCACGATGACCAGGTCGTCGTACAGCCGGAACCCGCTCAGCGGGAACACGGGCACCGCGGCCTCAAAACGGGATGATGCCGAGTTCGAGCGTCGGCAGCCCGATGACGGCAAGCAGCCGGTCAAGCTGGCCGACCAGCGTCGGCACCGACACCACACGTGCGCGTAGCGCGCCCTCGAGCATGACCACCTGGACCCGCGTCGCGGGCTGATAAAGCACCTGCTGCCGCTGCATCCGCTTCGCGACCATCCGGTCGATCTCGTCCTCGTCCTGGCCGTAGCTGAGCGGCCCGCACGCCAAGTGCAAGAACTCCTGCGCATATTCCGAGGTCTGAAGCAGACCCGAGATCATGCCTGGCTGGAATTCCGCGATCCTCGTTGTAGGCGCTTCCAGTTCCAGGATGTCGGCCTGGACACGGTCGGCCCCGGAGTCGCGGTAGGCGTCCTTCCATGCCGCGTACTCGACCCGCGCGCCCCGGAGCATCGCGAGCAGATCGCTCGCCGTCTCGGGCGTGGCGCCGACTGCGCCGACCCATGCGGCTATGTCGTCTTCGCTGGGGAGCTGCTTGCGCGTCTCTATTTTCGATACTTTCGACTGCTGCCAGCCGAGCATCTCGGCCAGGCGGGCGCCGCTGAGACCCGCCCCGACCCGGAGCGCCTTCAGAGCCTCAGCGAGCCGCCCGCGCTCGCGCTGGTAAGCCGGTGTCGTCAACCGTGCCCTCTCAGGATGCGGCCAGCAGCTCGGCGCGGCGCACGTAGTCGCGGTACGGGATCGCTTGATGCAGGGCGGCGTCACGCCGGCGCGCGGCCGTGACGATCATCTCAGGCCGTCGGCATATTCCATGACCCACAGGTCGCTGGAATCGAATAGCCAGTAGTCCTTGAGTTCGGGGAGGATCTTGCCGCGGGCCGACATCGGCCAGCTACCGGGTTGGGCGACGAGAATGCGGATGTCCTCACCGGCCTCGACGTTCGGCGGATAGCTCCACCCGAGCTCGTACCGGAGGTAGTCCGTCAGCGGCTCGCGGACGACGTGCACACGCTGGAAAACCTTCCCGGCCCTCACCGCGTCGCCGATCATGCTGACCCACTGGTTTTTCGCCGGATCACGGGGCTGCGGGTGGCCGGCCAGGAAGGCGCGGTAAGGCTCTTCCTCGTAGCTGACGTCGTAGGCCTGGAGGGTCTCCAGCCGGTAGGCGGTGTGCTCGAAGCCGGTGAACAGCGCATCGAACTCCGCGCTGGTGACATCGGTGATGCGCCTGCCCATGACTAGGCCAGTCCACGCTTCCTGATCTCATCGGCCGCCCGGACGATCACGTCGGGCTTGATGTAGACAGCCCGCTCCCCTGGCAGCACGTTGGGAGGCCCGCGTCCGCGAGGTCGGCCACGCTGACCGCGACATCAACGACAGGTACACTCACGTGCTGATCGAGGCGCACTTAGCCGCCGCCGAGCAGACGGTAGCGCTGATCTGGGAGACCGGCAAGACAGCGCCATGACCGCGTGCGTACATTCTGCGTCCGTCGGGCCCTGAAAGCGCCTTCGCTGCAGGGTCACAAGAAGCGATAAGTGCTATCGTCGCAGCTCAGATCAGATGGGCCGGGTGGGGCTCGAACCACGACCGGCGGATTTATGACACCAGTCCGCCGACAGGGCCGTTACCAGAGCTGACCTGGGCAAAAGTGGGCAGCCGCGATGCCGTCCACGCTGATTCGGCACGGATCGGGCATGATCAAGCTTCCGGTCAGTGGCTGTCACACCAGCCGCGCCGTACTCTGGGCACATGAGCGAGATGCCGATCTCGGAGGCCAGTGGTCACCTGGACGAGGTTGCCGACGAGAGCGCTGCGACGGGTGAGGTCATTTACCTGACCCGCGACGGCCGCCGCCTGGCCGCGATCGTGCCTGTCGAGCTTGCCGCGGAAATCGAGGCAGGCGAGGATGCCGCCGACATTGCCGCCGCCGAGGCGGCCATGGCTGAGCCAGGCGAGGACATCCCGGCCGAAGCGGTCTGGGCCGAACTAGGCATCACCGACGACGAGTGACCGGCCCTCACCACGAGCTGAGATTCCGCCCGGCAGCGCTGCGACAGCTCCGCAAGCTTGACAGCCAGATAGCGCGTCGTATCAAGAGCACCACCGAGACTCTGCGCACTGAGCCCCGACCGCCCGGCGTCAAGGCACTGACTGGCCAGCACGGCTGGCTGCGTATCCGCGTTGGCGACTACCGCATCGTATACGAAGTGCGTGACAGCGAACTGGTAGTGCTTGTCATCCAGATCGGTCACCGAAGCCAGATCTACGATCGCTAGCCATCTGATCCTTTACGTGGCATCTATTGGTGGATGACCCGGGCGCTGACGGCTGCGACTCCGGCCATGCTGGCCGAAGTCAATGGCCGCCCGGATGGAGTCAGCATCCGGTGGCGCTCGCCCGGGGCGGACCACGACAACTGAGCCGGAAGCACCTTGCGGTCTCCACGATCGCAACCCCGCGGCTGTCCATCGCGCCCGTGAACACCCGGACCGCTTCCCACAGCCTGCGGCTGAACGCCGTGGGCATCGCCCGCCGAGCTCGCTGCAGCGCCGATCAGCTGGCCGTCATCAGGGACCGGCTCAAGCGCATCCAGCCGGGCATCTGGCCAGGCGGACGCCGCTGAGGGCCGCCCGCGCTCACGCTGGCGAGCCGGTGCCGTCATTCTGCGTCCGTCGGGCCTCGAAAGCGAGCCCGCTGGCCAGTCACAAAAAACCGGATAATAGAGCATCTCCGCAGCTCATAGCGCCTTACCGGCAGTTCCGCGGAGTGGGGCGGGTGGGGCTCGAACCCACGACCGGCGGATTATGAGTCCAGACGGCCATCAGCCCTCGGTAGGGTCGCTGACCTGGGCAAATGCGGGCGGCCGCGACCCTGCTCAGGTCCATTTCGGCACGTATTTGGCATGATCAAGGGCTTGTGGCGGTCGAGCAGGCAGAGAGGCTGCCGAAGTCGTTGAGACCAGGGGCGTTCCCCCGCTGCTACTGAGCAGGCTGAGGGGGCCCGTCTGGCGTACCCTGAAGGCGTGGCCTACGAGCGGATTACCATCGACCCGAACCGGATGAGTGGCCTGCCCTGTATCCGGGACACCCGGGTGACCGTGAGCGCTGTCCTGGGTCAGCTGGCAGGTGGCCGCGGCACCGAGGAGATTCTCGTCGACTACCCGTACCTGGAACGGGCTGACATCCTGGCTGCTTTGGAGTTCGCCGCAGCGGCCGTGCAGGAACGCGAACTGCCGCTCGCCGAGCCAGCGTAGCCGCCATGCGGTTCCTGATCGACGCGAACCTCTCGCCCAGGGTCGCGGCCTTGCTGAGCGGCGCGGGGTTCGAGTCCATCCATGTCGCCGACGTTGACTTGCTCGCTGCTACCGACCAAGCGATCGTGGATTATGCGGCTGGGAACGGGCTGGTGATCGTCTCGGCTGACACAGATTTCGGCGAGCTGCTGGCCGTCTCGCGCGGGGCGGTTCGCCCATCGGTAGTCTTGCTCCGGTCCGCGGATCGCCTCACCCCCGATCAGCAGGCCGCCTTGCTAACGGCGAATCTGCCGCCAGTGGCGGACGAACTCAAG
This sequence comes from uncultured Actinomycetota bacterium, assembly GCA_963808615.1. GTDB lineage: Bacteria > Actinomycetota > Actinomycetes > Streptosporangiales > Streptosporangiaceae > Palsa-504. The sequence goes on along the minus strand of CAWEGV010000010.1, from coordinate 81,798 downwards.
ACGGGTGCGCTGGTATCAATCGCACGTGGCCGAGTGCGGATACGTTCGCTACCCATCCTGGCCGCCGAATGACTTTGGTCGATTGCCGGACTATCAGCGGATCGCGTGTGGGTTCGACCGAGAGCTGTCTATCAAGTGCATCGCCTGGTCAGCAGCGGCGGAGAAGGCGGGCGGTGAGCCGACATCGAGCGGGCAAGCCTCAGCCCCGGCCCTTGCGGACGAACGTACCCCGACCGTGGACGGTTTCGATCAGCCCGCGCTCGCGCAGTACCTCCATAGCACGCCGCACGGTGCCATAGGAGACCTCGTAGTGGGTGGCCAGGTCTCGCTCGGCGCGCAGCCGCGCGCCCGGAGCCAGCTCACCGGAGGCGATGCGGGCAGCGACGTCGTCAGCGACTCGAAGGTACGCGAGATCGGCATCACGGCCGCCCTTAGCCTCAAGATCACTCACGAACAGCACAATAGCTCCCCTGACCTGCGGAGATGCATTAGGTAGCTCTGCTATTGCTCTATAGAACTATACAGAAGCATCAATGGCGCGTAGCTTTTGCTCTATGGGCAGCGACTGGGACGAGCCGCTCGGCGCTCTCCGCTGGCACTGGGGCGAGGCGTACGCGATCTCCCACCCCGAGCCGGACGTGTGGATGGCGTAGCGCCGGGACACCTGTGAGATGCTGCGGGACGTCACGCCGCTGGGCCTGCGGGATCAGATCATCCGCGACTACGCCGCCCGTGCGGTAAAGCGCGGCCGAGCGGCCTCCTGACCGGCTGATCCTCTAGATGCGAACTAGTGCCAACTCGGTCGGTGAGGGTCGTTCGCGCAGGTCGAACGTTGCTGGAGGCCTGTGGTTGTCGTTCCGGGTCGCTCGCGTTGCTGTACTCGTCTGCTGTACGGTTTCTGGCCTGGCCAGGCCGATCAGTAGCGGTTCAGCCGCACCAGCTCCTGATCCGGCACCTCGGAGGCCTCGCAAGGCGGCTCGTGGTCAGGATGCGAGAGCAGCAAGGCGACACCGGGCAGTACGGCGGAACAGGTGAGATCTTGATCTAACCTCAACGGCCCGCCCCGGTCACCAGGAAGCGGGACCGCGGGTCCTCCCGGCCTCCCCTCCCTCGTCGCTGCTTCTTTTCTACGGCACCAGCGTCGTCAACCATCCGCCGGCAGCCCGCACGTAGCCGCCTGATTGGCGCGGCGACGGAGGTGTCAGGGTGATCCGCTCGAGCCGCGCTGCAACAGGTCGATCTGGCGTGCCGAGCTCTGGGGCCGAGGGTCTGTCCAGGTCACTGATAGTGGCGGAGCAGGCGGCGAGCGCGCTGGCGTCACTCGGCGTCCGGCGGGGGTCCAAGGTTGCCATGCTCCTGCCCAATTCGGCCGAGATCCTCGATGTCTGGTGCGCTGCCGCGCGGCCGGCGCGGTGTTCGCGCGGTGATGATCCAGGTGCGCGCCCCGAACAGGACGCCGTCGCGGGTCGTGCGCCCGGCGAGCGTGACGCGCAGCCCGCGCAGCGCGTCCTCGGCGGCGGCCGGATCCAGGCTGGCCAGCATGTCTTTGGTGGCCTGCAGGCCGGTGACGAAATCGTAGGCCTGCCCGCTGTCCGCGCCGTAATAGACGGGCTCGCGCACGTCGGTGAAGGCGACGCCGGTGAATCCGGCCGCGGCCAGTATCCCGGCCGTGGTGCGCTGGTCGGCGAGTGAGAACATCCGGGCGCCGCGGGCAGGAGTGCCGCCGATGGCCTGGTCGATCTCGCGGTACCACTCGTTGCGCTCGGGGGCTTGCCAGGCCAGCAGCGCGATGCGCGCGCCGGGGCGCAGCGCGTGCCCGATGTTGGTGAACGCCGCCACCGGGTCGGCGAAGAACATCACGCCGAAACAGCTGATACACACGTCATAGCGAGTCGGCCCCAGGCCGTCCACCTGAGCATCGGCCAGCCGGTAGGAAACGTTGCGCAGACCTTCCCGATCCGTCAGCCGCCGGGCCAGCTCGAGCACGGGCGCGGAAATGTCCACGCCGAGGACGGTTCCCGCGGCCGCGGCGCGGCCGGCGGCACGGGTGGACCGGCCCGTCCCGCAGCCTATGTCGAGCACATGCTCGGCGGCACCGACGCTGGCGGCGGCATGCAGCCGCTGTTCATGCAGGCGCGCCTCGGCATCGAACAGTTCGGCGTACCTGACCCGGAACTCCCCGGCGGCCTGGTCCGCATTGACCCAGGCCCGGACATCCGGCTCATCACCCATCCACACCACCATCCCCGGATTCTCGCCCCTGCCTACACGAGTCATACTCCATCCGGGCGCTCCTTCGATGAGCTGAGCTCGGGCAGCGGCCAGGCTCCAGCGACCGCAGCTGCGTGCCGTCGCCGGCCGGCACGGCGGAGGGCGGCGGGAAGGCGAGCCCGTGCCGTCGATTGTTGTGCTTATCGGTTTCCTCCTTGAGATGAAGCGGTGAGTGCCTGGATTAGCATTTGCCAGCATGCCTGAGATATCGAGCTGACCGCTGCCAGTGAGCTGAGGCACCTTGTCCCCGGGGTTGCCGCGTCTGGTCGGCCGGGACGGGCGATACTAGCCAGGTGGCGTGCGTGCAGATGGCGGGCGGCGCGGCCTGATGCGGGGCTGCGCGCCGCCCGCGGCCGCGCGCCTGCCCGGCTCGCCGGGCGTCTACCGGTTCCGGGATGCTGGTGGCCGGGTGCTGTATGTCGGCCGGGCCGGCGCGTTGCGCAGCCGGGTGGCGTCGTACTGGTCGGATCTGCGCGATCGCGGTCACCTGGCCCCGATGGTGGCCCGGGTTGCCCGGATCGAGGCGGTCGGCTGTGACTCTGCCCATGAAGCCGCCTGGCTGGAGCGCAACCTGCTGCAGGCATCGCTGCCGCCGTGGAACCGGACGCCGGGCGGCCAGGAAAGCGCCGTCTACATCCGGCTGGATGCCGGGCCGGGCAACCCGGGCCTTTCCGTCGCCTACCAGGCAGCGCCGGCTGGCCAGGTGCGGTATTTCGGCCCCTACCTGGGCGGCCTGCGCGTGCGGCGGGCGGTCGCCGCGTTGCACCGGATCCTGCCGCTGTGTCATGCCGCTGACCGGCTGGGCGGGGCCGAGGGTGACCTGGCCCGGCTGCGAGGTGCCGCTGGCGGCGATCGGGCGGCCCTGGCCGGCTCGCTGGCCGCGATCCTGGAACGCCAGCCCGCCGCGGTCAGCTGGGCGCACCGCCAGCTGGAGCAGCTGCGCGACCGCGCCGCCCAGACCCTGGCCTATGAGATGGCCGCCCGGATCCAGGCCGAGATCGGCGCGCTGACCTGGGTCACCTGCCCGCAACGGGTCACCACCACGGACCCGGCGGACCTGGTCATCGCGGGCTGGTCCGGCGGCACGCTGGTCCAGTTCCAGATCAACGGCGGGCGGCTGTGCGGCTGGTCACAGCGGTCATGCAGCCACCCCGCCGCCACCGCTGCGCTGGCCGCCACCCCGGCTGCCTGGCGCGACTTCACCCAGCGCAACGCCGAACTTGCCGCCAGCCTGACCCACCAATAGCCGCACCCGTCGGGTGCGCGTTCCAACCCGTACCGGCCAGCCACCGACCACGAAATCGCAGCTCGAAGCCACGAAGAAACGATCGCGTCCCGGTCAGCGGGTCAATGGTGAATCGCGGAGGCCAGAGCCCGAGAACACCGGGACGTGCCCGCCAGCGGCGCGCTCGGTCGCGTCGCGCCCCAGCGAGGGCCGGGGTTCATGTCTGGCGGGCCGTGGTTCGGGGCGCGGGACCTGTGCTGCTCTCTGCCGCGGCCGGTCATGAGGTGGGCAGGGACGACCCTGTCTCGAGCAGGGTCTTGAGGCTGGCCAGGACGGCGGGCCACCCCTCGGAGATCGCCGGCAGCACGGCGCTGCCCGGCGCGAAGCCGTCGTGGGTGACGGTGAGCTTGACGACGCCGTGGCCGACGTCCTCGATGTCGAAGGCGACCTTGGAGCGGGCTTCGGCGCGCCAGGTCGCGGCGGTCGCCTCGTCCATGCCGACTGCCGCGGCCCACTCGGGGGTGATGGTGTGCCAGGTGTAGGCCAGCCGGCGGGGCGGATCGGACTCGAGGATCACCTGGCCGGGGCCGGACACGACCAGTCCGACGCCGTCGTGGGCCATCTCGTAGGCCGAGCCCTTCTTCCAGTCGGACTGGAATGTCTTCGGACCGGCCGTCTGGTGCCGCCAGTAGCGTTTCATCAGCGCCGGGTCGGTGAGGCCCTGCCACACGCGCTCGGGAGTGGCCTGGATGTAGGTCGTGTAGGCGAAGGCGGTCTGCTCGCCTTTGGGGTCCATGGCGGTGACCTCCGGTGCGGTCGGCGGGATTCGGTCTTGCACTACCCGCGTCCGGGTGCAGGCATGCGCGGGAGGGCAGCGGGCGGGTGAGATGGTGTCCGCGCTGCGGCGGTGCATGGTGCTGTCCGCGCTCAATCCGGGTCACCGCCTTGCATCGGCCCAGTGTGCGCCTGCGGGGAGGCGTGCCGCGCTGCCGTGGCTGACGCACGATCCGGTACCGGCGGCCGAGCCGATGGCCGTACGGCGGTCACTGACCGCGACCTCGAGCTGAGCGCGAACCGCCCTTCTGTAAGTCATCGTGATCGGCCGATGCCCCTGTCGTCACCTCACCGAAAGGTGGTTATGCGGCTGCCTGGGGAGCCGCAACAGCGTGCAAGGGCTTCGCGTCGCCGAGCCGGTCGTGCGCGGCGCGCTGATCCAGGCACTGACGCCCGTCGGCCGGGCGAGGTGGAAGGCGGTTTCCGCGTCGCCTGCGGTGTGTCATCCAGCGGTCGCGGGTACCCGGGTGAACTTCCGGCCGGCGAGGTCGGCTGCGGTGATGTGGCCGTTGTGGTCGCGCGTGAAAAAGCCACGCTGCCCTTTCAGGCCACCGCTGGTGATGATGTACTCGCCGGCGTCGCCGGGCAGCAGGCCGAGGTCCGCCGGCGGCAGATCGGGGGGCAGTTCGGTATCGGTCGCCGCGCGGATTTCCGGTTTGATCGTGCATTCGACGGTCAGCACGGCCCCGTCGGTGCGGAAGGTGAGCGTCATCATGTCGTTCTCGTAGCTCCCGGCGATCTCCGCCGCCTGCGCGGGGTCGTAGGGCAGCGGCTCGGGGTCCCGGTCGGTGACGCCCAGGTAGTGCTCCAGCGCCCACCGGACGACGGCCTGGTTGACGGCCAGGCCGCCGTCCGGGCCCGCGTTGGACAGCACGGCGACGGCGAAGTCCCGTTCGGGCACGGTGAGCAGGTTGGCGAACTGGCCGTTGGCTGATCCGTCGTGCCCGACGGTGCGGACGCCGTCGATGTCGCGCAGGAACCAGCAGATGCCGAACGCGTCGCCGAGGGTGCTGCCCCGCAATTCGACCGTCGGCTGCTGCATCTGGCGCAACACCGCGGCCGGGAGGACCTGCTCGCCGGTTTCGGCGCGGCCATCGCCGAGATGGAACCGGGCCCAGCGCAGCAGGTCCGCCGCCGAGGACCCGGCATCCCCGCCGGGGTTGTTGGCGCGGGTGTCCTTCCACTGCCGCGCGACCGACAGCGTCCCGTCCTGGCCGAGGTTGTGCCCCACCGCGAACCGGCGGGTCATCACATCAGCGGCGAAGAAGAACGTGTGGGACAGCCCCAGCGGCTCGAACAGCAGCGAGCCGACGGCCCGCTCGAAGGTCAGCCCGGTGACCTTCTCGATGACCCGCCCGGCCAGGTTGTATCCCACCTGGCTATAGGAGGCGCGGGTGCCCGGCGGCGCGATCAGCCCGGACCCGGCCATCTTCGCCACATACAAGGCCAGGGCGTCATCCCCCTCGCCGGTCTCCGCGCTCATCCGCCAGTCCAGCCCCGCGGTATGGTTGAGCAGGTTCAGCACGGTGATAGCCGCGGCGGCCCGCTCATCTTTGAGCGTGAACTCGGAGACATACCGGCGCACCGGCGCATCCAGGTCGACCTTCCCGTCGGCGACCAGGCACATCATCGCCGTCGCGGTGAAGGTCTTGGTGACCGAGCCCAGCACGAACACCGTGTCCGGGTCCACCGGCAGCGGGTTCTCGATGCTGGTCACGCCGTGGCACGCGTAAACTTCCCGGCCACCGGCCCACACGCCGGCGGCAACCCCGGGAACACCGAACCGCCCGGCCGCCGAGGCGGCGACACCAGACAGTGTCTCCCTTGAGGGTGTCTCCTGTGACATTGCACTTCCCCTTTCGCTTCTCCGCGGCCAGCCGTTCCTCCGATGCCGGGCTTGCCCGCGGGGCCGCCGGCTGCGGGCCTGTCACGGCCTGGCGCGCTGATTACGTTGCCTGCCCGGAGGGTGAAGCTCGCCTTTGCCGTCCATCGCCTGACCTCATCAGGTGCAGGCCCGCCCCGCCCAGTCTCGATATCAACAGCCATCACGGGCCCTGCGCCCTCGCCGCTGGGGTGCCTGCGAACTGCGGGTACTTTTGCCGCAGTGACTGCCATGCGTGATTACGCTCGGGGCCGCCGCTGACGACACGGCCGTTGCCGCGCAGCCTGACCCACCACACCTTGGCCCAGTCGTCGTCGTAGGCATCGATGAGGATGCTGACCCTGGGATCGCGAGTGAGGTTGCGCAGCCGCTTCGCCTGCCGCTTCCCCGCGTCGGTCGACGCCGTGACCCTTCTCAAGGCCATCCGGCGCCCGGTGCCGGCGCCTGGGTGGTGAGCACCTGGCCTGTTCGTGGCCCGTGGAACATGTTCGCCGGACCATTCCATTCGGTCGCGATCATGAACAGTGTGCTTCTGTCGGGGCCGCCGAGCGCGCAGGCGAAGCAGCCGCGGTCGAGCTCGACGGTATCTAGCACCTCGCCACCCTCGCAGACACGCACGCACCGCTTATTGGGGACGTCGGCGTACCAGACGGCATTCTCGGCGTCGGCGCAGATGCCGTCGGGGACGCCATCGCCGAGCTCGGCCCAGACCCTCCGATTCGACAGGCCGCCGTCGGCGGTGATGTCGAACGCCGTGAGCCTCTTCGCGTACGACTCGGCCACGATCAGCGTCTGGCCGCCGGGCATTACCAGCATGCCGTTGGGGAACGACAGCCCGTCTGCGACCCGCCGGGCCGAGCCGTCCGGGCCGATCATGGCGACGATTCCGGGGGCGAACTGCTCCCCGGCCTTGAGGTTGAAGCCGCCGCCGTTGAGGTAGGCATTGCCGCGGCCATCGACGACTAGCTCGTTTTGCGCTGGCGGGTCAGAAAGGCCGCTCACGTCGCCGTGGGTGACCAGCGTTCCGTCGGGCTCCCTGCGCAGCAGCAGGCCGTCGTGCGCCGAGACGACCAGCAGGCGCCCGTCGGGCAGCCAGTCGACGCAACACGGAAATGACGGCGCCCGAAGGATCATCTCGCTGTTGCCGTCGAGATCAACGGCGATGACCTCTTGCGTGCCCCAGTCCGAGAACCAAAGCCGGCCCTGATGCCACCGCGGCTGCTCGCCGAACGTCAGCCCGGTCATCAGAACTCGCAGTTCAGGCACAGAGAACTCCTTCGACGGCAGCACAACCACCAAGGTCAGACAACCCTGGCCGATATCCGTGAATCCCAGTCGCTTCTCGTTCCGAGAGCCAGCGAGCCCGCTCCTGACGGTCAAGCTGTTCCGTTGACCGCCTGCTCGATGATCTCAAGACGGTTGCCGTCTTGATCACGGAGCACGAACATCGGCGGAGCGCCCGGCCAGCGGAGCACGTCACCGACATCCACGCCAGACGACCGCAACTCGGTATTGTCGGCGTCCGCGTCGCGGGTCCTGAACCGGATGCCGGTCTCAACTCCAGCTGGCGCGCCCTCCTTGGCGGGCACCAGGGCGATTGTCGTCGCCGACCCCGTCGGCGCAACTTAGATCCACCCCGGGCCGTTGACAAACCGCGAATCGATGCGCTTCTCGAGGCCGAGCTTGCCGCTATAGAAATCCAGCGCCCGCCCCTGATCGATGACCGGAACGCCCACGGTGTGAGGTCCTCGATCCCGATTCTCGTGCCACCCGTCATTTAGCTCCGCCTTCATAGGCCGATACCGCATGGTCCCGCGCGCGCCAGTTCCACCTGGAGACATGCTCTCGGCAGAACTGGACGGTACAGTATCATGTCAAAAACTGGACGGTACAGTACTTCATAGAACTGGACAGTCTCGTATGCTTGCCGCATGGTGAGCGCACTCCCGGAGATGGACTTCGAGGATGAGCGCAGATCGGCGCGCAAGCGAAGGGCGATCCTGGAGGCAGCCACCACCGCCTTCCTGCGCAACGGCTACCTGGGCACGAGCATGGACGAGATCGCCGCGCTCGCCAGAGTTTCCAAGCAGACCGTCTACAAGAACTTCGGGGACAAGGAGCGCCTGTTCTCAAAGATCGTCACGGCCACCTGCGACGAGATCGTCGATCCGATCTACAACGAAGTGCGGAACCTGAAGGACACCGACGACGTCGAACGCGACCTGCGTGACCACGCCCGCCGCCAGCTGCGCGCGGTCATGCAGCCGCGCCTGCTGCAGCTGCGGCGGCTGGTGATCGGGGAAGCGGGCCGCTTCCCGCAGCTCGGCCGCCTGTTCTACGAGCGAGGGCCCGGGCGCACGGTCGACGCGCTGGCCACCCTATTCGAGCGGCTCGCCTCGCGGGGAGCCCTGGAACTCGACGACGCGCGCTTGGCCGCGGCACACTTCAACTGGCTTGTCATGTCGATCCCGCTGAACCAGGCGATGCTGCTCGGCGACGACGAGCCAGCGACCCCCGCCGAACTCGATCGCTACGCCGACGCCGGCGTGCGCGCATTCCTCGCCGCTTACCGCGGCCACTGAGGCCGCGCGGCCCCTTCCCAATCGCCGGTCCCCCAGTCCCGATCGCGTTGAGCCCCCGCCGCTTCCGGCTACCCGGCGAGCCGAACCGCCGCGAAGAGCCGCCGTGCCAACCAAACAGGACGCAGCCGCGAAGTTGGCGAGTGGCTTAGGGTGTCTCGGGGAATGGCAAGGCCGCGTCTGCCGCTGGCGGGAACCCGTCCGTTCAGGCCACGCGACCCGGCCCGGCCGCGAGATGTCCGCGTATGGTCCTCCGGGAACGGATCTGGGGTGGATCCGCAGTAGCCGATGGCGAATATGCCCGGGTTCCGGCAGGAGAGAATGATCGAGAGGTGAGCAGGTGTCTATGACGGGACTGCCGCAGTTGGGCGCCATTGATCTCATTGGCGTGTGCTTTGATGGCTTGGGGCGCCGTGCCGGGCAGGCAAGTGCTCCCGCCGCGCTCCGGGAGGCTGGCCTGGCGGCGGCCCTGCGGGAGCGCGCGGTCCTGACACCGGATGTCACCGTCTCGGAACCCACGCCGGCCCGTGGCCCCTTCGGGTTTTGTCAATGAGCGCGCGCTGCTGGAAATGGTGGATGCGGTCCGTACGCGGGTCCGGGCGGCGCTGGCGCACGGGCGTTTCCCACTGATCTACGGCGCTGACTGCGCAGTTCTGCTGGGAGCGGTGCCTGCGCTCGCGGACGTTCTCGGTGGGGCTGGCCTGGTCTTCATCGACGGCCACGAAGATGCCACGACCATGGAGGTCTCCACGACCGGCGAGGCCGCCAACATGGAGGTGGCCTTGTTGCTGGGCCTGACGGGCCAGCAAGCACCGGAGCCGCTGCGCAGCGATGCCGGCGTCCTGGGACCGAAGACACTCGCCATGCTGGGGATGCGTGACGAGCTGTACCGCCGCGAAATCGCAGTCCCCACGATCGCCGGCCGAGTCCGGATCCGTACTGCAGCTGACCTCCACCAAAATCCGGCACAGGGTGGCCGCCAGGCCGCCGAGCAGGTCACATCACAGGCTCCCGGATGGTGGCTGCACATCGACCTGGATGTGCTCGACAGGCATGAGTTCAGTGCCTGCGGTGCCGCGAGCGATGACGCCATGCCCGGCGGGCTATCGTGGTCCGAGCTGGCCGCCATCGCCTCATCGGCGCTGCAAGCCGGGGGCGCCCGCGGATGGAGCCTTGGCGTCTACAACCCCGACCTTGACCCGGAGCGGCACGCGGCAAGACGGATCGTGACCTTCGTCGCGGATGTCGCGAGCGGCTCGATTTGAGCGCAGGACGGGCGGTAATCAAGGCGGGCACGCCTGACGGTACGGAATCGGCGATCAGGTTGTTCACGATCCGAAGCGGCCAGCACAATCTGTTGCCGCATCAGGCTACGTTTGCCGCTTGACGATCCGGCACAGATCCGGCAGGAGACCATAGCCGCGATTACTTCAGACGGCCACTCGGGTCTACCTATCGACGGCAGACCCGGGAACCAGCCCGGCCAGCCATGGGAGGCGACATGCGCACCCTGATCGTGAGCAGCCTGGTCTCACTGGACGGTGTCCACGGTGACCCGCAGTCGTGGGCCCTTGATTACTTCGACGAGCAGGCCGCGGAGGAGTCGCTCGCGGTGCTGCTGGCCAGCGACGCGATGCTGATGGGCAGGACCACCTACGACTACTTCGCCGCCGCCTTTTCGTCGCCGTCAGGGCCGTACCTGGAGCGGATCGACCAGATGCGCAAGTACGTCTTCTCCTCCACCTTGACCGCGGCGGACTGGAACAACACCACGATCATCCGCGGCGATCCCGTCGCCGCCGTGGCCGAGCTCAAGCAGCAGGGGGACAGGCACCTGGTGATCTACGGCTACGGCCAGCTCGCCCAGACGCTGCTCGAGCGCGGCCTGGTCGACCGGCTGAACTTCGTGATCAACCCGGTGATGGCGGGTAGCGGGACGACGCTGTTCCGCCCCGGCAAGCGCACGAACCTGCGGCTGGTCTCGGTCACCGAGCGCCGCAACGGCGTGGTCACCCTCTCCTACGCCAAGGCCTGAAGGACGGCAACCGGACTGGCCCTGTTTCTGCGCCGTGGAGCACTGATGCCGCGCTGCCCCGGATCCAGGCCGAACTCTGATACCGCATCAGCCCGGTCAGGGCCGCAGCGGCGACGACCACGCCGGCGACAACCGCCGCCACCAGCGAGTGGCCAGAAGCCACGGCCGCGAGCAGCCCGCCGGCCGAGCCGGCCAGCACCGCGGTGATCACGGCGACCATCCCGGCGACGGTCAGGAACTGCTGCCACAGGCCGATCCCCAGTCCCGGGGTGGGCAGCAGTTCCGCGGGGTTGAGCAGGTAGCCGGCCAGCTCCGGAGCGTGGTCGAAGTAATAGCCGCGCAGCTGCGCGATACGGCGCGCGTAGGCCAGGTCCTCGATCCCGGTCTGCAGCACCCGGTGGAACGTCGCCAGCCCCACGAAGGCCAGCGTGGGCAGCAAAATGAGCCCGAACGTGTAGAACGCCACGCCGGTCTTGGCGGCCGTGGCGACGAGCCCAAGGGCAATCAGGCCGCCCGATACCGCGCCGAGGAAAACGCTCGCCCGGCTGGTCGACTCCGAGATCGTCGACGAGCGAGCACCGGCCAGCGTAAAGTGCTCCGTGGTCACGAACATGACCGCCGCCGGGCGCGGCTCGCCATCAGCATGGTCAGGCGTGGTGCCTGGGTCGGTGTTGTCCACGAACTTCCGCCTCCGATCCCGCACGCAGGCCGCCCGGCTGTGAGTCGATGATCCCCACCGGCTCGCGGAACATGCAAGGACCGCAGCCAACTGGCCTAGCCCGATCTCGCCTGGGCAGGGATCGCCGAGCGCGGCGAACGTAGCCGGATGCGGCACTGTAGCGGGCCGCTCATTATGGCTGCCGCGCGCGTAGCCGCCTAACGCGCCTATAGCCGTCTGCCGGGACGCGGTCTACGCCGCGGATGATCTGTGCCCCCCCGTTCGCCCGCTCGCTCAACCCGATGCCCGCACGTGACGTCGGACGATCCCGATGGGCTCTGGGGGGTGGCCGAAGGCAGATTGCGGTCAATGGCCGGGGCTGGTGATGCTTGCGATGTGGCCATGCATGCCGGCTGGCGGTCTTCGTTGAGACGGTGCGCGAGCTGGTGGTTGAGCAGTTCCCGCGGGGGGCGGGGGGCTGCCGGTCAGGAGGTTGCGGCCTTGACCAGCTCGGCGACTTTTTTCTCCACCACGGGGGCTCCACTTTTTGAGCGCGTACGTCACCGGCCACACGTCGCCGTCGTCCTGGTTCGCTGTGTCCTGGAAGCCCAGGGTCGAGTAGCGGTAGCTGAACTTGCCTGCGTTCTGGAAGAAGACGACGATCTTGCCGTCCGCGTTCGCGTAAGCGGGCATCCCGTACCAGGTCTTCGGCGACAGCTCGGGGGCGTCACGGTGACCGTTACATGCACGCGCTCGGCGAGCGCACGATCGGATCAAGGCTGCAGGTCGAGGGCTGCTTTGTCGGAGCCGTCCATGTAGAACGGGGTGGAGTTGTGCTCGTGGGTGATCCTCCACTGGCCGCCGGTCTTGCGCAGCCCGATCGTGGACCGGAACCATAGCGCGCCGCCGAGCTGGTTGAGGCTGTGGCAGAAGGCGACATCGCCGCCGGCGGTGACGGTCAGGTCGCGGATCTGGTAGTCGATGGGGCCGCCGGGGTGGCTGGCGAACCAGGCGCGCAGCGCCTCGGTGTCGCGGGCTTCGGTCCCGGTGTACGCCAGCGGCGGCGGCAGGTCGAACTTCACGATCTGCGGCGCATAGTGCGCGACGAACCGCCCGGCGTCGCGGTCGCGGATCGCCGCCGCCCGGTCGGCGATCACCGCCCGGATCTGCCCCTCGTCGGCTGCGGATGTGCTGGTGGTGGTCATGACGGCTTCTCCTGCCTGTCGGTTCTTGCTGGATCTAGGTCTGGTTCGGCTGGCGCCGGTGCGGCGTGGTGGTGATGCGGGGCTAGCGTGCGGCGGCGCAGGACCGTGATCGCCACGCCGGCCAGGCCTGCGGTGAGGGCGAACAGGTATCCGGCGGGCGCGCCGTGGGCGTCGATCAGCCGGCCGGCCAGGGGCGCGCCCAGGGCGGTGCCGGTCGCTGCGGCGGTGGTCAGCCACGACATGGCCTCGGTCCGCTGCCCGGCCGCCACGGCCGTCTCGGCGGCCCGGCAGGAGGTGGTCAGGGTGGCGGAGATGCCCAGCCCGGCGGCGGTGATGGCGGCGGCCATCGGCCAGATGCCCGGCATGAAGGCCAGCGGAGCGACCCCGGCCACGGTGGCGGCCAGGGCCAAGGTCAGCCGGGAGGCCAGGGGGGCCTTGCTGGGCGCGTCCGGCCTGGGTGATGACTGTCATGACTTCGACGCTAGGCGGACACTGGACTTGCGGTAAGGTCCGGTTGCATGGCTGTGCAGTGGTCCGGTTTGGCGGCCGAGGTTCTCCTGACCCTGGACCGCGGCGGCCCGGTCCCGCTGCGCGCCCAGCTGGAGGACCAGGTCCGGCAGGCGATCCGGTCCGGCCGGCTCGGCGCCGGGGACCGGGTGCCGTCGTCGCGGGCGCTGGCCACGGCGCTGGGCCTGTCCCGCGGCCTGGTTCAGGAGTGCTACGCCCAGCTGCAGGCCGAGGGGTACCTGGTCACCCGGGGCGGCTCGGCCACCCGGGTCGCCAGGTCCGCCACCCGGGCCGAGCCCGCCCGCCACCTGCCCCCGGCGGTGCCACCGCGGCTGGTCGCCGATTTCGCCTCCGGGGTGCCGGATCTCGGACTGGCTCCGCGGCAGGACTGGGCGTGGGCAGTCCGCGAGGCCTGCCGCGCCGCCCCCAACACCGACCTCGGCTACGGCGACCCCGCCGGGCACCCGCGGCTGCGTGAGGTCCTGGCCGCCTACCTGCGGCGTGTCCGCGCCGCCGACACCACCGCCGGCCAGATCATCATCTGCTCCGGGATGGCCCAGAGCCTCGCGCTGATCCTGCGCGCGCTGGCCGGCCAGGGCCTGACCCGGGTCGGTTTCGAAGACCCCGGGCCGGTGGCCGCCATCACCGCCACCGCGGTCTGGGCCGGGCTCCAGGCCGTCCCGGTTCCGGTCGATGACCGCGGCGTGGACGTGGCCGCCCTGGAGGCCTCCGGCGCGGGCGCCGTCGTCCTCACCCCGGCGCACCAGTGGCCGACCGGCGTGGTCCTGGCCCCCGAACGGCGGCTCGCCTTGATCGACTGGGCCGCCCGCAGGCAGGCGGTCATCATCGAGGACGACTACGACGCCGAGTTCCGCTACGACCGCGACCCGGTCGGCGCCCTGCAGGGGCTCGCGCCCGGCCGGGTGGCCGCCCTCGGCACCGTCAGCAAGTCCCTGGCTCCCGCGCTGCGGCTGGGCTGGATCGCCGCCCCGCCCGCCCTCGCCGCCACCCTGGCCCGGGCCAAGCAGGTCACCGACCGCGGATCACCGGGCCTGGACCAGCTCGCGCTGGCCCTGCTGATCGAAACCGGCCGCTACGACCGGCACCTGCGGCGGATGCGCGCGGAATACGCCGCCCGCCGCGACGCCCTGGTCCGGGCGCTCGCCGAGCACGCCCCCAGCGTGCGGCTCACCGGCCTGGCCGCTGGGTTCCACGCCGTGGCCCACCTCCCGGCCGGCACAGCCCAGGACACGGTGATCACGGCGGCACGCGCGCGCTCCGTCGGGCTGTACGGGATGAGCACCTACCGCGCCGGCCACGCCCCCGACCCGCCACAACTGGTCCTCGGCTTCGGCAACACCAGCCAGCGGGCCATCCACGCCGGCATCGCCGTCATCAGCGACCTCCTGGCAGACCACGCTGACCCTGGCCCAGCGGCGACGGCACATCGATGAACTCTTCCTGGTCATACACCCGCTCGGCTATGTCACCGCGGAATTCCTTTCGCGACTACGTCATCAGCCAGTAGCTGGAACCCATGGAGGGCATCGGTGACCTCGATACCGTGTGGATGGGCTGGCCTTCGCACGATCTCGTCGTGTGGTCGCGCGAGCGCCACGAGTGGATCAACTTGCTGTTCGAGTTGATCAATCCCGATGAGGAGCCCGCGGAGCTTCCGGTGCTCCAAGATGCCGGGGCAGGAGTGCTTGACCCGCATGGGCCATGCCGGCCCGTCGCCCTGCTCCTTCATGGCAACCTGTCAGGAGGCGGACCCAGAATCCTCGTAGCGGCGTTCGCGGTACTGCGCGAAATAGCAATTATCGGCAGTATCGAGGTCCGCGACCCGGGGGCGGACGTTCCGCCGGCCGCTGCTGCCCTGGGCGTGGATCCGATGAGTTCTCAACACGGGAGGCGTCGAAACTGTCATGACGACGACGCACAGGCTCGAAACCGCCGGGGCCGACATCGCCTACGATGTCCGCGGCCCGCTGCCCACCGCCGGCGGACGCCCGCCGCTGTTCATGATCGGCCAGCCCATGGACGCCAGCGGCTTCGGCACGCTGGCATCATATTTTCCCGACCGCACCGTGATCACCTATGACCCGCGCGGCCTGGGCCGCAGCACCCGCAAGGACGGCCGGGTCGACAATGCGCCCACGGTCCAGGCCGGCGACGTGCACGCCGTGATCGAAGCACTCGGCGCCGGCCCGGTCGAGATGTTCGCCAGCAGCGGCGGCGCGGTGACCGCGCTGGCGCTCGTGGCGGCCTACCCCGACGACGTGACCACGCTGGTGGCACACGAGCCGCCGCTCCTGGCGCTGCTCCCCGACGCCGCGGCCGCCGAGCGCGCCCGGGGCGGCGTGCGGGACGCGTACCAGGCCAAGGGGTGGGGGGCCGGCATGGCGGCCTTCATCGCCATGACCTCCTGGCCAGGCGAGTACACCGACGGCTACTTCGCTCAGCCCGCGCCCGATCCGGCCATGTTCGGGATGCCGGCCGGGGACGACGGCGCCCGGGACGACCCGCTGCTCTCCGACCGGTCCTGGGCGGTCAGCAGCTACCGGCCCGACGCCGGCGCGCTGCGTGCGGCACCGACGCGGGTCATCATCGCCGTGGGCGAGGAGTCCGCGGGCACGGTCACGGCACGCACGTCGGCGGCCGCCGCCGAGCTCCTCGGGCAGCAGCCGGCCGTGTTCCCGAGCCACCACGGCGGCTTCCTCGGCGGCGAGTCCGGATACGCGGGCCAGCCCGAGGCCTTCGCGCGGAGACTGCGCGACGTCCTCGACGACGGCAACTGACGCCGGGCGCCGTTGTTCACGACCGCGACCGGGTCAGCTCCACCGGAAGGGTCCTCGATGCCGGGACCGCGGTCATCCGCTTCGCCGGCCGCCACGCCGCACTCTCCAACGGCGAATGAGCACCGCACCGCGCCGGCGCTCCGGCGGATCACCAGCGCGCTGGAGAACACGCCGCCATCGCAAGCCACGCAACGTAGCAGATGACAGCACCGTTCCGTTGCGGGAACCGCCACTACGCGCGGCATCCGACTCATGACAAAATCGCTCGCTGTCCGCGCAGAGCAGGGCGACATGCATGCATCCGAGGCCGCCATCCGGGGGCCGACAGCACGCAAATAATAATCTGAAATTGTTCGAGCTAATAACAATGTGCCCGCTTGTCACGCTACGCGACCACGATGAGCGCTATCGGCCACCGGGCCACAAGAGTCCGACCCGCTCGCTCATGCCGTAGCCGGTTCTTGAAACCGCAGGTGGGGCGGGTGGGACTCGAACCCACGGCTAACGGATTATGAGAAGTACGGCCACGTGCACTGTGCCCGCTAGCTGCACCGATGGCACGGATCATCGCACTGACGGCACTCACCACGCTGGGATTACCTGAGGCGCCATTCCACGAACCGTTCCACGACCCACCACAGCGAGCGCTACGTAGCGTTACCATGCGTCGAGCGAGCTCCGCCATTCGGAGCGGCTGACAACGGCGGCGGGCCGGCCCAGCAGTCTGCGCGCACAGAACAGGTCCGTCTGCCGCGTTATGGTCTGCCCGAGCTTCGGCCAGGACTACCGCACATGCATGATGAGGTATGTCGTCGATCGTGAGTACGGGTGCCGATAGCTCGTTGAGGGCGGCCCTTACCTGCCTTGGTCGCCCAGCCACCGAGGCGCGCCACTGAGGAACCCCATAGCCGTAGTGGCGACGGAGACAGCAGAGCGTAGTCGGCGGCCCCCGGCAGGGCTCGCCGGGGCGGAGAACCCACCTGGTGTGCCCGCCCGATCAGGCGATCTTGAGCTGCTCGTCACCGAAGTCGGCGATGAGCTTGAGGGTGCCGCCGAGGGCGGCGACGTAGCGGTTCAAGACGTCCTGGGTGGAGACGTCGCCGCGCTCGATCTGGGAGACCCGGGCGACCGAGACTCCCATCCGGGTGGCCACTTGCTCCTGGGTCATCCCGCGGCGCTTGCGCATCTCCGCCAGCCGCCAGCCGCGGGCATCATCCAGCATTGCTGCCACCGCCGCGTCGAAGGCCTCCTGGCCGCCGACGGTCGCCACGGCACGCTCGAGGTGGCCGGAATCCCGCCACCGCGACACGCCGCTCATAGGCCCATCTCCTTCCTCCGCTCCGCCAGGTACTCCTCATAGAGCTGCTCCGCGTGGGGGATCGCGGTGCGGTACCACTTATCCCACTGCCCGGCCTTGTCGCCGGCCACGAGCAGGACCGCCGACCGCCACGGGTCGAAGACCAGCAGGATCCGGATCTCGCTGCGCCTGGGTGACGGCGGACGCAGTTCCTTCATGTTGGCAATCCGCGAGGCGGTGATCGTATCTACCAGCGGGCGGCCCTCGGCCGGGCCGTTGCGCTCCAAGACCAAGATGGCCTGGTTCACCAGCTGGTGGCTCACCGGGTCGGATTCATACAACTGGTCAAAAAGGCCTCAACCTCGGGGGTCAGCAGGATTTCCCACTCCACACGGCTCCTTTCAGCGCGTGTCATGCCGCGCACCTAGCTTAAGAATATCCTTAACCATGTCAGGCTGGCAATCAAACCGGCCGCTGGCTGATGCCGGGCGTCCCGCAGCCGTCCGTCTTCGGCGAGCTGGGCAACGCGCGCTCTCCACTGCGGCCGGCGTGCGGCCAAGGTCTCGAACCGCTCGTCGCCCCCCACGTGGCGACCGATCGGCGGGCGAGCAGGGCAGGGTCTCGATCAGGCCGAAGCGCCGGCCTCCAAGTGCTTCGATCCGGTCCCGAACCAAGGGCAACTCAGCGTCCGGCACCTGATTCAAGGGTCGATGTCTTGGAGGCTTCTTTACACGTTGCATGGTCGCTCACTGCGTGTCACTAGGACGACGATGACCGTTCTCCGCGGAAGAACCAGTGGACGCCGTATCGGTCGGCAAGGTGACCTGTAGGAGCCGAAGGGCATGTCGCGTCGTTCGTCCAGGAGGTCGGAGTCCGCGCCGACAGCCAGCTTGTCAAACACCTCCTTGAGGTCCGCGTACGTGCCGCCACTGAGATACAAGCCAACGGTGTTGCCCTGGCGCGGGACGCGCGTCTGATGCTGCCAGTCAGTCGCCGAGATCTCGATCGAGCCGCTCGTCAGGCGGGCGTAGGCGATCTTGTCGTGCAGGCTGGCGGGTGCCTGGTCCTTCATCGGCGTGTCGCGCAGTAGCGTGACCTCCAACTCGCCGCCGAGGCAGGACTGAAAGAACTGCATCGCCTCGGCACAGTTGCCCTCGACCAACATGAACGGCGACAGGTTCACGGCTTTCACCTCCGAGGTGACGTCGATCAGCGCAACGCGGCGTACACCGCAGCCTGCAGCTCGGTGTGCACCGGGGGCGGCTGCGGGGACTCCCACAATCGCTGAGTTAGCACGATGACGACTAGGTCGCCCTGCCCGGCTACGCCACCGCCACCCCGACACCCTCCAGCGGCGCTTCCTGAACACCGGCGGCATCATCGAAAACCACTGCGGCCAGACCACCATCCGGCTGGCCCGGCGCACCTACTCACCAGTCCTGCGCCAGGCCAGCCTGCCCGAAACCATCACCGTGCCCTGGTGGGAAGGCCGAACCCTCCGCTACCAGTACGACTGACCAGACTGGGGGCCGATTCGCTTAGTGAAAATCGGCGTTAGGGATCGAGTGCGATTGGGCTGGCGACCGCGCGGATCAGGATGTTCTGCGCCAGCGTGACTGGCCGATGCGCTGCGAGCGTCCCCCGCAACGTCACCGTCCTGCTCGACGCCCTGGAGGCCACCGGCTTCGCGGCCCGGCACCCCCACCCCAGCGACCGGCGAGCCACCTTAATCCAGCTGACCGAGAAGGGCGCTGCTGCCGTCGGCGCCCTGGCCACCGACCAGGTCGAGTTCGCCCGCTACCGTTCGGCGACCTGAGTCAAGCCGAGCTTGACGGGTTCCTCACCACCGCCGGCAAGCTCCTCACACGCCTGCGGGACCGGTCCTACGCTGACCTCAGACAGGCCGCGCTCAAGCGCTGGGCAGGGCAGAACCCGGGCCACTGCAACCGGCCCTTTAGCCCGAGCGATGACCAGCGCACAACCGTGATTCTGCATGCCCGGAGTTCTCATACATCGTGATCACAGATGCGGCCGCGGTCAGGCACGCGGTGGCACCCAGGCGGCTGGGCTGAGCGCCGGGCAGTGGCGGGAGGCTGATGTTCGTCCGGTGCCGGGTCATCGGGCGGCGCGGTAGGCCGGATACTGGCAGCGACCGTAGCGTGCAAGGCAGGAGGAATGGCTGATGGACCAACGGCCCGCGTCGGCTGAAACCTTGGCCGCCCAGGGGCTGGGTGAGGCGGATCCGGTATCGGGTGCCCTGGCTCCGGTGATCAACCTGTCCACGAACTACGAGCAGCAGCCGGATGGCTCCTACCCGCAGGGCCGGATCTACACCCGGGCTGACAACCCGACCTGCGAGCACGCCGAGCGGCTGCTGGCCGCGCTGGAGGGCAGCGGCTGTGCGTGCGCGCTGTTCGGCTCGGGGATGGCGGCGACGACGGCGGTGTTCCAGTCGCTGCTGCCCGGTGATCATGTGCTGGTTTCCCGGGTGCTGTACTGGGGGGTGCGCAAGTGGCTGGCCGAGTTCGCGCTCACCTGGGGCTTGGACGTCGAGTTCGCCGATACCGGCGACCTTGACGCGGTGGCGGCGGCGATCCGCCCTGGCCGCACGCGTCTGCTGTGGGTGGAGACGCCCGCCAATCCGATGTGGGAGATCACCGACCTGGCGGCGGTATGCGAGCTGGCGCACTCCGCGGGGGCCCGGGTGGCGGTGGACAACACCGTGGCCACTCCGGTGCTGACCCGGCCCTTCGAGTACGGTGCCGACCTAGTGGTGCATTCGGCCAGCAAGTACCTCAACGGGCACGGCGACGTGCTGGCCGGTGCGGTGCTGGCATCCCGCCGGGATCCGTTCTGGGAACGGATCCGGTCGTGGCGGCGTAACGCCGGCGCGATGCCCGGCCCGTTCGAGGCCTGGCTGCTGCAACGCGGCATGCGCACCCTGTTCTTGCGGGTGCGCCGGGCGTCGCAGACCGCGCTGGAGCTGGCCACCCATTTCGCCGGGCACCCCGCACTCAGCGCTGTGCTCTATCCCGGGCTGCCCGATCATCCGGGTCACCAGATCGCGGCCCGGCAGATGCGCGGCGGGTTCGGCGGGATGCTGTCCATCCGGCTGGCAGGCGGGGCCGGGCAGGCGCAGGCGGTGCTGCACGAGGTGCGGGTGTTCAAGCGGGCCACCTCGCTAGGCGGGGTGGAGAGCCTGATCGAGCACCGGCGCAGCAGTGAGGGGCCGTCCTCGCCGGTACCTGATGATCTGCTCCGCCTCTCTATCGGTATTGAGGATCCCGTGGACCTGATCGCTGACCTCGATGCGGCGCTTGCTGCCGCGATCAGCCCGGCCACGGCCCCTGCGGGAGGAGCACCCGGCGAGGAGGGTGGCCAGTGACGGGGCTAGCGGCCAAGGTAACGGCCGCTCTGAAGCGCAGCGTCCTGCCCTCGGTGATCGCCCGCGGCGGTGCCGTCCGCGTCGCCGCGACCGCAGATGGCGTCGTCACCCTGGAGGTGACCGGATCGCCCGGAGCGGTGTTCCCACTGGCCTCACGGATCGAGGCACAGCTGCGTGCTGCCGTCCCCGGAATCACGACCGTCAGGCTCGTCGCCCCGGGAGAGGCCGGGTCACCGCCCGGGCCTGCCGCCGATCTTGCCGAGGCCGCCCGCCGTATCCTGGACGGCGAGGTCAACCCGGTGATCGCGGCGCACCGCGGCCATGTGACCGTTGCCGGCGCGGCGGGCGGTTGGCTCCGGATCCGGCTCGAAGGCGGCTGCCAGGGCTGCAGCCTGGCGGAGGTGACCCTTCGCCAGGGCATCGAGCCGCTGCTGCGCTCCCGCCTGCCCGCCATGACCGGCCTGGTCGACGTGACCGACCATGATGCGGGAACCGAGCCGTTCTTCTCCCCCGAGAAACGATGACCGCGCTCACCGGCGGGGCAGGGACAGGGCCGCAGGTGCTGCTGCTGGTGCCCGCCCGCACCTACCGCGCGGCCGATTTCCTGCTGGCGGCCGCGCGGATGGGGCTGGATGTGGTGATCGGCAGCGACGGCGCGCTGCCCGTAGGTGGCCGCCCGGTCATTCCGGTGAACCCGCGCGACCTGGACGGCAGCACCCGCCGGCTCCTGGCCCGCGCTGGGCCAGTCGCCGCCGTGGTCGCCGCCGACACCCCGATGCTGGTGCTGGCGGCTGTGGTGGGTGAGAGGATGGGGCTACCGCACAACCCGGTCGAGGCGGTGCTGAACGCCACTGACAAGGCCCGGCAGCGGCAGAGGTGGGCAGCCGCCGGCGTGGCACAGCCGTCATTTCGGGTCGTGCCCGCCGCAGCCGCAGATGACTCCATCCGCCGGGCTGTCATGGAGGTGGGGTTGCCGTGCGTAGTCAAGGCGGTCTCGCTCAGCGCCAGCCAGGGCATCCTGCGCGCCGACGACCCGGCCGCCGCCCTGGCCGCGGCCGGGCGGATCCGGCATATCCTGGCCGCCGCCGGGCGTGGTGATCAGGAACCCCTGCTGGTCGAGGCATACCTGCCCGGCCCGGAGCTGAGCATCGACGGCCTGCTGGCCGGAGGCGACCTGACGGTCACCGCCAGCTTCGACAAGCCCGCCACCCCCAGCGGGCCCACCTTCGAGGAAACCCTGCTGCTCACCCCCTCCCAGCTGCCCAGCTCGGTTCTCGCCGCGGCCATCACCGCCGCCGGGCGGGCCGCCCGCGCGCTCGGGCTCACCAGCGGCCCCATCCACGCCGAACTGCGCATCAATGAGCGCGGCAGCCCGCCAGGGCCCGCCATGCTCGAACTCGCGGCACGCTCCATCGGCGGCCTGTGCGCCCGCGCCCTGCGGTTCACCGGCGGCACCACCCTGGAAGAACTGGTGCTGGCCAACGCGCTCGGCCAGCCTGCCCCAGCCACCGGCCATGACCCGGCCCGGCCCTGCGGCGTGTTCATGCTCCCCGTGCCGTATTGCGGTGTGCTGCGCGCCGTCGAGGGCCGCGACCGCGCCGCCGCAGTGCCCGGGATCACCGGCGTGACAATCACCATCCCCATCGGCCAGCGAGTTCTCCCGCTCCCCGAAGGCGACCGGTACCTGGGTTTCATCTTCGCCGAGGCCGGTACGCACGGCGGGGTCGAGCAGGCGCTCACCGCCGCCCGCGGCCAGTTGCGCGTGGAGATCGGGTGACCCCGGCTCAGGTGATGTGTCTCCGCCAGAGCACGCGGTCCCGCCAACGGTGGGATGCCGGGGCTACGCGGCAGCGCCAGGGCGGGAACATGGCCCAAGTTCACGCGCACGGCCCCGTCATCTGGGCGGCAGCGCTGGCACGGTCGGCGAACGCCGCACAGTGGGCTGTGAGCACGGCGAATGCTTCCTGGCGCACAATCCGTGGCCGTCGCCAGGTTGCGGGA
Organism: uncultured Actinomycetota bacterium; assembly: GCA_963808615.1. GTDB lineage: Bacteria > Actinomycetota > Actinomycetes > Streptosporangiales > Streptosporangiaceae > Palsa-504. The sequence continues at coordinate 59,121 of CAWEGV010000010.1, read as the reverse complement.
CCAGACAGGAACCGGTCAGCTGGTGGTCACGGTGAGGAACCGCAGGGGGCCGTATTGCGGCGCCATACGGCCGGCCGAGGCCGCTTTGCGCCTGGGCCAGCACGCCAGCGCGGAACGCGGCTCGCCGCGGTCACGAAGCCGACCGGCGAGCGGCGGCCGTGGGTCAGGCGGGCTTGACCGCGTGGATGCGCTCCACGGTGCCGGCCTTCAGCCGTTCGGTTTCGATGACCTGGAATCCAGCGGCCTGGACGAGGGGTAGCTGGCGGCGGGTGAAGTGCTCGCCAGCCGCACGGATAGTGATCCGTTCGAGGAGCCATTGGGCGGCGTAGATCGGCGGCCAGGTGCTGCCGATGTGGTCGAGCAGCAGCAACCGGCCGCCCGGGACCAGGACGCGTTTCATCTCGCCGATCGCCGTGGCGGGGTCGGGGATCGTGCACAGCGACAGCGCGCAGACCACGGTGTCGAACGACGCGTCGCCGGAGGGCAGGTGCTCGGCGTCGCCCTCCCGCAAGTCGACGTCCCGGCCGAGGTCGGCGGCGCGCTGGCGGGCGATGGCGAGCATCGCGGGGCTCAGCTCGATCCCGGTGACGGTCGCGTCGGCGGGGTAGTGGGGGAGGTCGCGGCCGGTGCCGATGGCGACCTCCAGGACCCGGCCATGCGCGCGCTCGCCGAGCCATTCCCGGCCGCCACCGAACTGGATCTTCTCGAAGAAGGCAATCTGCTTGTCGTAGCTGGGCGCGGACTTGTCCCACACCCGCTTCTGCCGGGCGGCCGGGGTCTCGCCGGTCCGCGCCTTGGCGGTGCTGGTCATGACGGTGGTCCTTCCAGGTGTTCGGGGCTGGGGAGCGAGCAGTCCACGTCGGAGGCGGCGGCTGCGCCGATGACGCCCATGACCGCCTGCCGTACCCGCCCGGCGGCCAGGGCGGGTTCGGGCTGGCCGACGTCGAGCCAGGCGGTGATCGCCTCGATGGCCACCGCCGGAGCGAGCTGTGCCGCCCAATGGGTGAGGGCCTCGTCCGGGACGAATGCTGAGATCTGCAGGTACGCAGCGGCGGTGATGTCGGCGCGGAACGTCTCGATGCGTTCCTTGAACTCCGGCTCGCGCAAGGCGTGGTGGAACAGCAGCCGGAACCCGGCCGGGGACTCGACCGCCGCTTCGAGGAGGCCGTCGATGCTGGCGTCGGTGAACCCGCCGACGGGCTCGCCGACGTGGGCTTCCAAGCGAGCGCACATGCGATCCAGGACCGCCTGATACAGGTCGGTCTTGGCCGCCGGGTCCCACGCGGCGGCCGGCCAGGCGGCATCGGCCCGCGATCCCAGGCGGCACAAGCAGGGACGGATCGTCTCCGGGGCGGCAGCCAGCGCCCGAACCGATCAGTGGCTCACCCCTGGGCACCGCCGGGCCAAGACGATCACCAACTGCGTGACCAACCGCTGGGGTGATGGCCCGGACACCCCCGCAGGGGTCCGGGACCGGGTGGCCCGGGCAGGCGACCCGTCCCTGCAAGACCTGCTGGCCCGGGTCGATGACCAGACGATCGCGATGGCCATCCGGGGCGTGCGGGACCTGGAGCGGCGCTGGGTGGCGGTGCCGCCCGGCGGCAAGCTCAGGCTGTTCTGGCCGCTGGCCCGCGAGTTCTTCGCCGGGACGAGCAGAAGCCCCGCGCCCAGCCAGTGACCAGGACCAGCCCGACACAGAACACGTTTTGGGCAGCATAGGCAGCCATAGCAGACGGCTGCGCCGCCGCTCAGGCGGATATCGCACGTCCGTACTATCCCGTCCGTCACAACACGTGACAATGATAGCTCTCACGGGCAGGTCCGTGATGCCGCGACTGCGCAGGCTGCAGTGACCGCCATCAGGACTCAGTCAGCGCGGCGAAGTAGCAGTAGTGCTCACCCAGCGCTGTCGAACGGTGCTCACCGAGCGCTGCCGCTCCATCACCGACGTAACAAGGCGCTAACAGCGGTCCCGCGGCGCAGATCACCGCAAGCTCTCCAGTGACCGCCGGATCACCGCTGCGGCCTCGGTGCCCGTGCTTGCCGCATCTCGCAGCAACTCCAGGTACTTCTCATAGCGCGCAACATCATCGGCCTCGGCGACCTGCTGCTCCCCCACGATCGACTCCACGATGACCAGGTCGTCGTACAGCCGGAACCCGCTCAGCGGGAACACGGGCACCGCGGCCTCAAAACGGGATGATGCCGAGTTCGAGCGTCGGCAGCCCGATGACGGCAAGCAGCCGGTCAAGCTGGCCGACCAGCGTCGGCACCGACACCACACGTGCGCGTAGCGCGCCCTCGAGCATGACCACCTGGACCCGCGTCGCGGGCTGATAAAGCACCTGCTGCCGCTGCATCCGCTTCGCGACCATCCGGTCGATCTCGTCCTGGTCCTGGCTACCGTGGGCGCCGAAGTCGCGACCGCGTGGGTGTCGGCCACTGGGACATATGTATGCTCGAAGAGCAGCACGAGGAGGCGTGAGCCGATGAGCGATCTGCCGGTCGAGACCACACCGGGCGTAGCGGAGCCCGCTCATGAGGCCGCGCGAGGACGGGTCGTGTACATCACCGAGCACGGTGAACGGGTAGCCGCGATCGTCCCCGCCGCAGTCGCGGCCGAACTGGAGCGGCTGTCCCCGGACGCGCTGGCCGGGCTGCTTGAGGACTTCGCTGATGCCGCCGCAGCTCGTGAGGCTCGCGCCAGCATCGAAGCGGGCGAGCCGCTTATCCCGTGGGATCAGGTCAAGGCCGAGGCTGGCTTGTAACCGGTGGTTTACAAGATCGTCTTCCGCGATCAAGCCCGTAAGACATTTGAGGGGCTCGACCGCGTGGTCCGGCATCAGGTGGGGCGTGTCATCGACCGGCTTGCAGAGAATCCCCGGCCTGGACAGGCCACCCAGCTTGTGGGAGATCCTCGGACCTGGCGAGTCAGAGCCGGTGACTGGCGAGTCCTGTACGAGATTCACGACGATGAGATCGTGGTGCTGATCCTCGATGTAAAGCATCGCAGCAAAGCGTATGGCGGCCACTAGCAGAATCAGCCCGCTCACTCTGAGAGAGAGAACCAGATGCGCTGCGCACGCGTCCTCCCTGTCAGACGGATCATTTCGAACTTTCCTGCGAGTAATAATCGGTGGGGCGGATGGGGCTCGAACCCACGACCGGCGGATTATGAGAAGCCTGCCCTCATGCAACGCTGTCTCTAGCTGCACGAACAGCACGGCCCTAGTCATCCATGGCACTCATTGCACCTGATTCCACAGGCGTGCCGGTCCACGAACCGGTCCACGGCCGCGCCGACACCACGGCCAACTCGGCTACGCACCGTGACCGCGACGGCCGGAGGACGGCCCGGCTGGCGGTACCCAGCCGGCCCTCCCCCGGCTTCTCGTTATCCGGACCGCGTGATCACATGAGGGGATCGGCGGGCATCAGCGCAAGCCTCCATCGCAGAACACGAATCAGGGAGGCTCTATCAGGGAGCGTGAGACGGTGCGGCGTTGGATCCGTGTGATCGACGCGGGAAGGAGCTCAGGTCCCTTCCGGGTGGCATGTAGTCGCTGGAATCCTCAACGGCGTTGCTCGCCCCATCGGGCACGTAGCGGGCACGTCAGCGGCGTAGGCTAACCGGGCGGGCAACAACACCGACCGGAGTGCTGACGACCTACAGCATGCCTTCGCGGTCGCACCACATGACCGGCTCGGCACGGTGTGTCGGAACTGCCCGGCGGATGAGGCTGCTTGACGGCTCGCTGGCTAGCTGAGGAGACGGCATGCGGGAAAGGGGTACATGATCCTCGCGGCGGGTGCTGCCGGGACGCCGGCTGGGACGTTCACTGAGCAGATGAATCACGTTGCCCAGGGTTTCGAGGTGCTGGGAGCCGCGATCCTGGTCGTCGGCGTGATCTGGTCGTTCGTGCTCGCCGCGGTTGCCGTGCGGCGGTCCGGCTGGTCGGCAAAAGCCTACCTGGTCCTGCGCCAGGCATTCGGCGGGACCTTGCTGCTCGGGCTGGAAATACTCGTCGCCGCCGATCTGGTTCACACCGTCGCGGTCGCGCCTAGCCTCGACAATGTCCTCCAGCTCGGGCTGATCGTGGTGATCAGGACGTTCCTGAGCTTCTCGCTTGAAACCGAAATCGAGGGCGTTGCGCCGTGGCGGCGGGCCCTGATCGGCGGCGCGGGGACGATCCGCCGGGCATCGGCCAGCGCGCTGGAGTCCGAGACGCCGCCCTGATGCCGGACCGGCAGACTGGGAGCCGTGCCCTGACCTGGATGATGCTGCCGGCTTAGCGCCAGCAACGCCGGAGCGCAGGCTGGCAGCAGAGGCGCTTGGTGACCGGCCTCGTGAACTGCCCGCCTACCCGGTCAGGTTCAGTCCGGAAGCCCTTCACCGCGACAGGCGCCGCCGCACCGATGCAGGGCGCCTTGCGGTGCGCGCAGGTCAACCGGCCTGTCGGCCCGGTCCTGGCGCCCTCACCCAGCAGCCGCGCCGTCCTGGTCGGTCGTGTCCTGTCGTTGCTGGCCGCGGCGCACGGCCCCCAGCAGGACCCGCGCGCCGGCGCCCAGCAGCGCGATGTCGCCGAGCATCTGGACGATCAGCACCACCCGGGCGGCCTCGGACTTGGGGGTGATGTCCCCGAATCCCACCGTGGAGAAGACTGTCACGGCGAAGTACAGGGCGTCGGTGCGGGTCAGCGGCTGTGTGAAATTCGCCGCAGACGCTCGCTGCATCACGAAATAGGTCGAGGCGAACACCAATAGGTAGAAGGGAAGGATCAAGCCCAGCGCCTCGAACGCTTTCATATTCGGATAACGCGAGCCGGCGATGGACCTGACCTGCCACACCGCGATGCCCGCGAAGGCCGCCAGGCCGATCAGGATGCGCACTGCGGCGTCGCCGCTCCACGGCTGGTTCAGCGGGAGCAGGTAGTACACGACGACCAGCGCCGTTGTGCTCAGGACACCCCGCAGCACCGCCCCGAAGACCAGTCGCCTCCGCTGGGCCGGCGGCAGCTGGTAGTACGGCTGATCGGTCATGGTCGTCTCCCTGAAGGTCTAGCGAGGGAGTCACCCGCCGCGTCTACGTGACGACCCTGTTGATGGTGACGGGCTTCGCCTTCTTGAGCAGGATCACCCAGATCGCCCGCCTTCTACGCGGTTGGTGTTCCCCGGTGCAGGGTTTCGCCTCGGGCTTCCTTCCCGTCCCGCCTCACGGCGACGCGGTTGCCTGCGGCTCGGAGTTAGCATCACCTCTTCCTCCAGGGGATTTCCGCCCCACTCGATCGCCCATGCCGCGCGTACTCAAGGCGGCGCCGCTGCGCGGCGCCGCCGGCCCGGCTCCCGCGCCGGGTTCAGCCTTGGGCCCGCCCGGCGCACACCGGGCCACAACCCGCACAGCAGCCGACGAAGGTGGCTCGGGCGGTACGCCGCCCCTGGTCAGCGAGAAGCCGCTTTCGGCCCCCGATTGTCCGGCTCGCGGCCACTGGGTCAATGGCCCAGCTATCCGCTGATGCCGTGGGCCACGTGCCCGTGGTGCGCCGATTCGTGCAGTACCTGCTCGTCGTCGGCGGATAGGTGGGGCTTGATGTCGAAGACGACCCTTCTTATGGTTCCGGTGAACGCGTATGGCGCCCGGTTCGCGTAGTTGCGGTCGACGACGCCGCCGTTGTCCCGCCCGATGTCCATGCCCGCGTAGGCGGAGAACCGGAGCGGGACGGTGTGGTCCAACCGGCCCTTGCCGATTTCCTGTCCGTTGGCGAACAGGCGGATGTCCCCGCCGGTGGCGGGCTTGGCCGCGTCGGCGTGGAACTCCAGCCGGACGCTGACCTCGCCGGTGGGCAGGGCGACGTCGGACTCGTGCCGGTACACCAGCACGCCCATCATCGAGTAGGTGTGCTTGAGCTTGCCGTTGGCGACGAACAGGGAGAAACCGCCCAGGTGGTCGGCCTCGGCCACGATCACGCCCTCGGCACCGCCCTCTGGTATCACCAGGTCGGCCGAGATCGCGTAGGAGTGGTTGTAGATCCGGGGGATCATGCCGGACGCGACGTTCTGCACATCACCGTAATAGGTGTAAGTGGTCTGCGCAGGAAGCGGCGGCAGCAGGCCAAAAAAGAAGCTCATGCCGGCCAGCAGCGGGAGCACCTTGTACTTCTCCGCCTCGGCCCAGAACAGGTCCTGCAGTTCCTTGACCTTCTCAGGGTGCTGCGCCGCGATGTTGTCCGCCTGGCTGAAGTCATCCGGCAGGTAGTACAGCTCCACCGGGTCATCGTCGGGCTGCCACACCGAGGGCGCGAACCTCCGCATCGTCGCCGGAGTCACGTCCCAGGGGATCCGCGGGATCGACTGGGCGAGCCACCAGCCGTCCTTGTACATGGCCCGGTAGCCGTAGATCTCGAAGTACTGCTGGGCGTGCCGCTCCTCGGCGTCCGGGTCGGCGAAGGTGTGCAGGAAGCTGGTGCCGTGCATCGGCGCCTGGGCGATCCCGTCGACGTGGGTGGGCTGCGGCAGCCCGGCCAGCTCCAGAATGGTCGGGCCGATGTCGATGCAGTGGGTGAACTGGCTGCGCAGCCCCCCGGCGTCGGTGATCAGCCGGGGGTAGCGGATGGCCATGCCCTGCCGGGTGCCGCCCAGGTGGGAGGCGACCTGCTTGCCCCACTGGAACGGGCAGTTCCCGGCCCAGGCCCACGCCGCCGCGTAGTGCGGGGCAGTCAGCTCGGTGCCCCACACGTCCAGCCCGCCGTACTGCTGGATCAGCGCGAGCTGCTGCTCAGGGGTCAGCGGAATGCCGTTTTGCATCGTCAGCTCGTTGAACGAGCCGGTGATCGCGCCCTCCATGCTGGCGCCGTTGTCGCCGTAAATGTAGATCACCAGCGTGTTGTCCAGCTCGCCCATCTCCTCGACCGCGGCGATCACCCGGCCCGCGTTCCAGTCGGCGTTCTCGCAGTACCCCGCGTACACCTCCATCTGCCGCGCGTACAGGGCCTTCTGGTCCTCGGCCAGGGAATCCCAGGCCGGGAACGCTTCGTTGCGGGGGGTCAGCTTCGCGTCGGCCGGGATGACGCCCAGCCGCTTCTGCCGCTCGAACGTCTGTTCCCGGTAGGCATCCCAGCCGCTGTCAAACTTCCCCTTGTACTTGGCCGCCCACTCCTCGGGCACCTGGTGCGGCGCGTGCGCGCACCCGGTGGAGAAGTACACGAACCACGGCTTGGCCTGGTCCTGGGCGCGGACCGCGTGCAGCCACCCGATCGTCTTGTCAGCCATGTCATCAGGGAAGTAGTACTTTCCCTCGTCATGGCCCTGCGGCACCCCGATCGTCTTGTTGTTCTCGGTAATGACCGGATCCCACTGGCCGGCCTCGCCGCCCAGGAACCCCCAGAAGTAGTCAAAACCCCAGGCGTTCGGCCACCGGTCGAACGGGCCCGCCGCGCCCTGCTGCCCGTCCGGCGTCATGTGCCACTTGCCGAACGCGGCCGTGCTGTACCCGTTGCCCTGCAGCACCTTCGGGAACGGCGCGCTGTCCTCCGGAACGAACGCCGTATACCCGGGGAAGCCGGAGGACAGCTCGCCGATCGAGCCGAAACCAACCGCGTGGTGGTTGCGGCCGGTCAGCAGCGCGGCCCGGGTCGGCGAGCACAGCGCCGTCACGTGGAACCGGATGTACCGGACACCCTCCTCCGCCATCCGCGACATGCCCGGCGTGCTGATCGGGCCGCCGAACGTACTCGGATTCCCGAACCCCGCATCATCGATCAGCACCAGCAGCACGTTGGGCGCCCCCTCAGGCGGCCTGACGTGCCCTATAAGGCCCCAGTCAGGAGCCGAGCCCGCAAGCGTCCGGTTCGCCGTACCCTTAAACGCCGGATCCGCCATGGGCAGCCTGGTCCGGTCAAACGGTGCATCCGCCACGGCCATGTCCTTTCCCTGAGCAACCATCGTGAGCCTGCGACACAACCCCAGCCACAGTCAACCGACCCGGCCTGCACCATGGCATCACCCGCCAGGGGTAAGCACACAGCGAGATCTCCAACAATCGTGGGCGCTACCCGGCACCCGTGGCTGCGACGGCTGGTCCGGCTCCTCACCCGCCCATGCCACGGGCGCCCCGCCACCAGCCCTGGCCGCGGCACCGGCCGGGTCACCGTCGCCGACCTGACCGCCAAGGCTGGTGCCATGACCGGACAGCAGGACTACACCGCCCGCCAAGCCGGATACCCGCGCGTAATTACCCAAATCGGATGATGCCTCTCATGCCCAACGCCGTCACGCTGAGCTTGTGGCTGAACACCACGCCGCCGCTGCTGGCGTCGGTTGCCGCCGGGGCTGTCGCGGGCGGGGTCATCGGCGAGTTCGTCGGCCACCGCGTCGAGCCGGGCATCCACGACCATTTTGACAGCTGAGGAGAACGCTATGAGCCAGAGCCATCTGGTCGTTGACTTCCCGATCAAGGGTCCAGCCATCGCCAAGGCGATACCCGGGGAGCTGCCCCCGCTGATGCCCGATCTCGCGACAGCGCAGGACGATCTCGGTACCGTGCATTTCTCCCGGTTCATGGTCGAGGGAGACGAGAAGCTTCTCTTCCTTTCGGACATCGACGGCGAGACCGACGAGCACATTGAGCGGCTCGTGGAGAGTGCCGGGCCGGTGTTTGACGCCATCTTCACATACGTGGACAACCCTCCAGCCACGCCCGCGGCTGATAACCCTGAGAGGGCTGCCAAATGGCTGAAGCGGCATGTCCGCGAGCCTCTGGACACGTACTTTGCCTACGAGGACGCTTCGGTTCAGGACATCAAGGCATGCGCGCGCGCGGCGGGCTTTACGGGCAATACCACGCAGGGAACCTTGATGACGTACATAGCCTTCAAGTCACGTGTGCAAGCCGTTGGCGTGAAGCTGGTCGCCGGGGCCCTGGTAGGAGACAAGGGACACAAAGCGTCGGATTCCATCGGGACGCTGCATGTCGCCCACTGGGTACCCTTTGAGCACAACCACATAGGGTTCTTCACGGTCTTCGACGGTGATATGGAGAAGTACTTCCAGGACTTTGCAGACAAGACCGCCTTCGTCTTCAATGCTCTCTTTCCACGTGTCGTTGGCGGGCCGCCGACCCCGGTGGAAAAGAACGCCCAGGCGTTCTATCGGTGGGGACTGGAAAACAACTATCCGCCGATCGGGTTTTACAGCGCCTATCCAGGTCTGTCGGTTCAAGACATCCGAGCCCTGCTGGCCGATCGCACGTCACCACCGGCCACCGCTGGCTAGGACTAGGCGTCACATGATCACGAACCGTAATCAACTCCGGGTTGGGTGCTGGCCAGGGGGTACAGCTCACCAGGAGCACAGGCGGTGAAGGGCCCGGGGGTTCTTCGCCGGCTGCTTGGCCGAAGGCGGCATGAACCTTGGGGGACCGATGGCGGTTCGGCGGCCGCGGAAGGGTCGGCGTTCGACCTCGCTGACATTCAGGGGTTCATTCTCCGTGGTTACAGGATGCCGATGGTGCGGCATTTTTTGTTGACGGTGGGTACTCCGGCGCAAGCGCGCAGGCAACTCGGACGGCTGGTGAGCGGTGACGAATCCGACGTCCCGCAAATCACCACTGCCGGGGACTGGCACGTGGGGTTCGCGCCCGGACCGGGAGACGATCCCGCGGCCGCCCCGCGTCGCAAGCCAGACTATTGCCTCAACATCGGTATCACGTGGCCCGGGCTGGTGGCGCTGGAGATGCAGGAACGCGTCCCAGCGCTGTCGTTCAGGTCATTTGGTGCGTTCATCGAGGGAGCCGCGCAACGAGCGGAGTCGGTCGGAGAAACCGGGCGAAGCTCGCCGGAGAACTGGATTGCCGGTTTCGGGAAAGGGCACGATCACGTCCTGGTGACGCTGCACGCCATCAGCCGGGAAGCGATGACGGGCTACAGCGACAGGGTGCGCGCCTGGTTTGCCGAAGGAAATGCCTTCCGGGAAATCTGGCGCCAAGACGGGATGGCGCTGATGGAGATGCGAGATGGCGAATCCGTGCCTACTGCCAAAGTTCACTTCGGATATATCGACGGAATCAGTATGTCCACCATTCGCGGCGGCCCGGAACAATATCCCCCCGATCACCAGCGGCCCTGCGAGCCATGGCTCTTCGTCTTGCGGGGAGAAGCGGAGAACTACGACGTACCCGAGCCGCGAGAACTCGGCCTGAACGGCAGCTTCGCGGTTTTCAAGAAGGTCGAGACCGACGTCGTGGGCTTTGAGGACTTCTTGCAGTCGAACAAGGACATGATCGATCCCGAGCTGCTGGCCGCGAAGATGCTGGGGCGATGGCGCAACGGCGTTCCTCTCGCCTTGTCACCGGACACGGATAGCCCTGCGAGCGGGATATCGCCCGGACAGCTGAACAATTTCGAGTATGTAGATGCCGATGGCTCGGGAGATCCGAGGGGGAGCCGCTGTCCCGTCGGCGCGCACATACGCCGCGTCAATCCACGAGGCCAGCCAGTTGCGGGCCAGGGGCTGCCGGGCGGCAGCAACAATTCCCACCGGCTGATTCGTCGCGGCCTGCCGTACGGGTCGGCCTATGATCCAGGGAAGCCCTACGATGGCATCGAGCGCGGGATGCTCTTTCACTTCATCAACTCGAACATCGAAAACCAATACGAGTTCGTGCTGCGACGGTGGGTCAATGACAGTGAATTCGCCGGGGCCGTCAGGCTTCACCCAAAGTCGAGAGATCCACTGATTGGCACACAGAATCCAGCAGAGAGCGTTTTTGTCATACCGCAGGCAGATGGAGGCCCGCCGATCGAGGTTACGGGTCTCTCGAGCTTCGTTACGACCAAAGCCGCTGCGTACGTGTTTCTGCCGAGCATTACGGCCATCAAATTTATCGCCAATTTGGAAGAAGGCGTGTAATCCGCCGCCAAGAACGGGAGCTTCATGCTGTTCCTGACGCAACTGCTCCTAGCGAGGCGCTGCCTCAGACCATCGAGGTTGGCGGTTCTGCAGGCGTGATCGTGCGGGCGGGTTCATCCTCTTGACCGTAGGCGTGGTTGGGAGGGTGGCCATGGCGCAGCGTCCGGTCACATTGACTGACATCGTCAGCGGGCACGTGAGCCTGGAGATCGAGGGGTTCGACCGGCTGTACTTCAATGGCTGGGTGCCGGCCCTGCAGACATCGGGCCAGATCGCCGGGTGGCTGCACTGGCGGGGATTCCCGATCGCCTCGCCGGCGGCGCTGGGCCGCAACAGCCAGGCGTTCCGCGCGGCGGTGCGCCGGTACGCCGACGGGAACCAGATCCCGTGGATCGTCTTCCGCAAGGGCGACCGGAAGCTGGAGGTGGTACGGCCGTATCTGGACGCGGCGGAGAAGGCCGGTCAGTCCAAGGTAGTGGCGGTCGGGGAGGCCCGGGAGTTCCAGTGGGTCTTCGACGCGACGAAGAAGGCCGGCCCGGACGGGGTGCCGTGGTTCCGGTTCTACCGCACTGAGCGGCTGGTGACCTGCTATTACTTTTATATCCACGACCGGCGCACAGGGCCCGCGTTCATCAAGGTCTGCTGCTATGCGCCGTACCCGGTCAAAGTCTGGTGCAACGGTCATGAGATCGCCCGCCGCGCGGCGCTGGCGGAGGGCATCGCGGTGACGCCGCTGGCCAACGGGTTCGCCGCCACCTCCGACCCGGCCCGGTTGCAGGAGCTGTGCGACCTGGTGCAGGCCGGGACGGTGCGGGTGTTCTTCCAGACCTGGATGAGCCGGATCCCGCTGCCGCTGACCGAGGCGGACCGGGAGCACGGCTGCTGGTGGCAGCTGGCCATGCGGCAGGTGGAGGTGTCCAGGACGCTGGTATTCGACGACCCGCGGCGGGTCCGGGCCGTGTTCGAGGAGCTGCTGGCCGGCAACATGAACCTGGGCCGCCCGGAGCACGCCGAGATCATCTTCGGGCAGAAGGTGACCCGCAGGACACCGGGCGTCTTTTCCACCCGGCTGCTGAACCGCGGCGACCAGGTCACCATCAACCTGAGCTTCCGGCATTCGCGGATCAAGATCTACCTGAAGGAGGACCGCGCGCTCAGAGTGGAAACCGTCATTAACTCGCCGGGTGACCTGGGTTGCAAGCGCGGCCTGGAGCACCTAGACGAACTGGCGGCCAAAGCGCGTGCATGCAACGCCCGGCTGATGGATGCTGTAATTGCCGGCCAGGGCAGCGGCATCCTCGCGAATCCAGTCATCGAGCGGATCGCGCACCCCACCACAGACGCGGCGGGGCGGAGGGTCCCGGCCATGCGCTTCGCGGACCCCCGGGTGCAGGCCCTGGCCGGTTGCCTGGCGGTCTGGGACCACGTTGTTTCCGGCATCACCAACAAGAGCCTTCGTGCCTGGATGGCCGGACTGCGCGGCGTCCCCTACGCCATGACCCAGGCGTCATATGATCTGGCCCGGCTGCGCGGCAACGGGCTGATCGAGCGGATCGGCCGCACCAACACCTACCGGCTCACCGCCGACGGGCTGACCTTCGCCCTGGTCTACACCCGCGTGCATGACCAGGTTCTGTATCCCCTCACCGCGCACGACCAGCCGATCGCGGCTCCCGCCCCGGTCCGCGCCGCCTGGCGGACCATCACCCGACATATCGACAGCACCGTCGCCGCCACCCGGCTCGGGCGCGCGGCCTGAACCCCTGCCCTCGCTCTGGCGCCCTCTCCCCAGACTCGGGTCAACCGTCAAAGTCCTCGCGCCCTAGAGCGCTAGAAGAGAGTCCCGATGACGGCACGGACCGAGGGCTTGCGGTCTTCTTCGGCTGCGCCGATCTTGAACTCCAGTTCGAGTTTGTACAGAGAGAGTGGATCAACGCCCCCAAGTTCCAGGGACTGGAACATGACAAGGACCCGATCGCGGGCGACCACGACGACACCTACAACATGACCGTCCAGCACAAGCCGATCAAGAAGACGCTGCACGGCCTGCCCCGGTTCACGACCATCAAGGGAGGGGCCTACATCTTGCTGCCTGGCCTGCGGGCACTTCGCTCGCTCGACAACGCCTGATAAAGCCCGGACATGAAACGCCGCGTCCCGGTGAGGCGGGACACGCTGCGCAAGGACACGGTCGCTGGCTTGGTGCTCAGCGTGGAAAGCGTTCCTGACGGTCTTGCCGCTGGCCTGCTCGCTGGGGTTAACCCGCTTGCGGGCCTGTACGCGTACCTGTTCGGCACGATCGGCGGCTCATTTTTCACCAGCTCGGCCTTCATGGCCGTGCAGGCTACCGGCGCGATGGCCATCGTCGTCGCCGACGTCCCGGCGGTTCACTCGGCCAGTGACCCGGCGCGGGCCTTGTTCACCTTGTCGGTGCTCACCGGCGTGGTGATGCTCGCGGCCGGGTTCCTGTGGCTCGGCTCGGTCCTGCGGTTCGTGTCCAACGCGGTGATGGTGGGATTCATCAGCGCGGTCGGCGTCAACATCATCCTCGGCCAGCTGGCCAACCTCACCGGTTACAAAGCGGAGGGGGCAAACCGCGTCGTCCGCGCCATCAACACTCTGGTCCACCCGGGCGAGCTCCACCTGCAGTCCCTGGCGATCGGGGTGGTGACGGTCGCGCTGATCCTGGTGCTTGAGCGCACCAGGCTCGGCCCGCTGGGGCTGGTGCTGGCGGTCATCGTTGCCTCGGCCGGCGTGGCCGTGCTGGGCTGGCATGGCGTGGCGACCGTCGGCGAGCTTACTAAGATCCCCCGCGCGCTGCCGCTGCCCGAGGTTCCGATGCTCCGGCTGGTCCCTTCGCTGGTGATTCCGGCGGTCTCCCTTGCCTTGGTGGGACTGGTTCAGGGGGCAGCTATTTCGGCCAACTTCCCCAACCCCGACGGCCGCTATCCCGACGCGTCCCGTGACTTCATCGGGCAGGGCGCCGCGAACGTGATCGCCGGGATCTTCCGCGGGATGCCGGTGGGCGGGTCCATGTCGGCCACGTCGCTGAACAAGTCCGCAGGCGCCCGGTCGCGCATCGCCCTGATGATCGCCGGCGTGGTGATGGCGGTGGTGATCATCGCCTTCGCCGGCCTGGTCGGCCACATCGCCATGCCGGCCCTGGCCGGCCTGCTCATCCTGGTCGGCTTCCGGACCATCAAGCCGGACGATCTTCAGTCGGTGTGGAAGACCGGCGCCGTGCAGAAGATGGTGCTGGCGGCCACCTTCGTGCTCACCATGGTCATCCCGTTGCAGTACGCGGTGCTCGCCGGGGTGGGCCTGTCAGTGATCTTGCACGTCGTGCGCAGTCGAACCAGGTCACCATTAAGCGCTGGCGGCTCGACCCGGACGGGAACCTCATCGAGACCGACCCGCCGGCCCAGCTGCCCGCCGGCGAGGTGGTCGTGCTCCAGCCCTACGGAAGCCTGTTCTTCGCCGCTGCGCCGGCCCTCGAGTCACAGCTCCCGGTCCCGGCTGACGCCGCCGGCAATTCCGTGGTGATCCTCCGGCTGCGGGGACGCACCGACCTCGGCACCACATTCATGGACGTCCTGCGCCGCTACGCCCAGACCCTCACAGCTACCGGCAGCAAGCTCGTCATTGTCTCGGCCAGTGAGCGGATCCAAGAACAGCTCCGCGTGACCGGCGTCACCGACCTGATCGCCCCGGAGAACATCTACACCGGCGATGAGCGGGTCGGTGCTACCCTCAAGCGCGCCTACGCGGACGCGACAGCATGGGTAGAACAGAACCGGCGCGCCACCGGGACCGATGCGCAGTGACCGCGGGGATGGCGTGAGGCTGTTGCGAGCAGCAGCGCGATGTGAGAGGTGACCGTACGTGTACACGGTGGCTTTCGCTGACCCGTACCGAAGCCAGGCGGTTACCGTCTTCACATCGTTCCCATGGGCAATCCGGGGTACAGACGGCATCTGCGCCGGCCGGTCAGCAGCGGTCACCTGGCAGTGCTGATCGGTGAGGAGGGGGAGGAAACGGGCGCCCCGCCGCAGCATCAAGCAGACGGCGCACGGCTCCCTGAGCCGGACAGTCTCAGGACCGGGGCGTGCACGCACGCCCCGGCGATGACCATGCCGTCGACTGGCTGCGCGCCGCCTGTTTCCTCCCTGACCGCCCAAGCCCGGCTCCTGCTGCCTGCGCCGGACCGTAGCAGCAGTCCCGGCCTGTCGCCAGCTACGCCCGCTGGTCAGCCGTGGTCCATCCGGGCGCTTGGCCCGGTCCGGACGACGCAGCGGAAGCCCAGGTGGCTAGTCGAGGTGTCGATGGGCTGGGCCATCCGGGCGGCCGGGCGGTAGCGGCGGCAGTAGTTCGGGGCGCACAAGTGCGAGCCGCCCTTCATGACCTTGCGCGGGATGCGGGCCGGATCCCGCCGGTCGATGCTCCCCTCCAGGGCGCCCTCGCGCCCGTCGACGGTGCAGCACGCGTGCGCCCCGGTGGCGTGCGGGGAGTACCAGTCTGACGTCCACTCCCAGACGTTGCCGGTCATGTCGAACAGGCCGTAGCCGTTGGCGGGGAACACGCCGACCGGTGAGGTGCCCCGGTAGCCGTCATCCCCGGTGTCCTGGAGCGGGAATTCGCCCTGCCAGGTGTTGGCCATCCACCCCCCGCCGGGGTTGAGCTCGTCACCCCAGGCGAACTCGGCGCCATCCAGCCCGCCGCGCGCGGCCAGCTCCCATTCGGCTTCGGTGGGGAGCTTCTTGCCCGCCCAGCTCGCGTACGCGGCGACGTCAGCCCAGGTGACATGCACCACCGGATGGTCCGGTTTGCTGCGGATGGAACTGCCGGGACCCTGGGGATACCGCCAGTCCGCGCCCGGGATGGGCGTCCACCAGTTGTGCGGATCAGCCAGGCTGACCCGGTGCGGGGGCGCCACGAACACAGCGGAGAACGGGACGAGCATCTCGAGATTCGCGCCAGGGTAATCGGCGGCCGCCGGCGGCCGCTCGGCCACGGTGACGTGGCCGGTCTTGCGGACGAACCGGCCGAACTCGCGGTTGGTGACCGGGCAGGGATCGATCCAGAATCCGCCGACGGTGACCTGGCAGGCCGGGGCTTCCTCGGGGTAATGACGATCCGAGCCCATCAGGAAGGTGGCACCTGGGATCCACACCATGCCGTCCGTCGGCTGCGCTGCCTGCGGCGGCCGGGGCGGTATGCGATCGGTTACTGACACGGGACCATCCTGCCACCTGGGTGCGACCGCTCTCGGCCTGCTCGCGGCCGGCGTGGCGACCGGGCTGTCCCCCTCTCGCCGATCGGCCTGGGACGCCCGGTCTTTTCGCTTGGCCACTAGCTGCGCCCCGGCCACCAGGCGGGCGCCTCGGCGGCCCCCGTCTGGACCGCGAGTGCTAGCGTATCGAAGACCGTCCGGACCTCGGTGACCTTGCCGCCGCTGAGCGTCAGGAACGCGGCGCCCTCGACGTCGATCGCCCCACCGCTGGCCGGCAGCCCAGAGATGTCCCCGGTGTGGGTTGCGGTGATCCGGAACTCGATCGCGATCCGGTCCTTCTCGCGGATCTCCTGGGAGAGCTCCATCCGCACGTCCGGCGCGAGCGCGCGCCACGACTCGATGCTCTCCTTGACCATGGCCGGGCCGCCGTGTTCAGAGCTGAACGAGAGGCCGTTGGTGTAGATCTCGATGTCGGATGCTATGTGCTTGTCGGCCTCGCTGAAGTCGCCTTGGTTCCAGGCGCCGAGCACGAAGCGCACGGCTGGATGCTTCGGCTTGAGCTCAGCGTCACCGTCATCCTGCCCCGGCTTGTGCTTGAAGTGCCTGATCGCGAGAGCCGTGATCGTCGGGATGACAGCGAGGTGAGGGCTGGATGCCAGCAGGTGGTTCATGGGTCCTCCTTTGCCGGGCCGGAGCACAGGCAGTCCGGTCGCGGCATCGGGCCACCGTCCGGGCCACGGGCCGTCGTGACCATAGAGCTCGTCCCTCTTGAGGACCGTCCCGAGAGTCTTGCTGCCAGGCCGACTTCCACCGAGGCCACCTCCTTCTGGCTGTAGCTGCCGTGAGGACGTCTGGTCCGTCCTCCAAGTGTGGCCGAGACCAAGGCGGCCGGGCATTACCCCAGGCGGGTGAGGCACCAGCGTTCAGGCAGGAGAATACTGAGTTCACGCCGTGCCTGAGCTAGGGGGCGAAATGACGCTCGAGGTTGGATCGATGCGGCATGCCGCCAGCGGCGGTGATCCCGGGCGGCCCGCCTGGGGCCAGACCTCGGACCCGCGCCGGCCCCCAGCGGACAAATCGTGGGCTAATGGCATCCGCCGGGCAGGACGAAGAGTCGCCGGGAGTTGCCGCGGACGGCAGGCACGGTCAGCGTGTCCGGCGTGGCATCGAGGTCGCCAAGGGGAAGTATGCCGGCTCGTCGGCTGAGCATCTGTGGCGTCGGCTGGACTCGATGGATTTCATCAACCGGGGCATGCTCTTTGCCGCCACGCTGTTCTTGTGCTTCTTCCCGTTCCTGATCGTCGCCAATGCCCTGGCCGGCCGGTCGGCGGCCAGCGGGCTGGCCCGGCACCTGGGCCTGAACCAGCAGGCCGCCGCTGATGTCGGCGGCCTGTTCACCTCCTCGGCTGCTACCTCCAGCGCCGTCACCGGGACCGCCTGGGCGTTCTTCATCCTGGGCGGTGGTGCTGCGGCCGCGGCGATTCAGGAACTGTACGAGCGGGCCTTCGAGCTGGACCGCCGGGGGGCCAGGGACATGGTCCGCGGGCTGATCTGGCTGGCGGTGCTGGTGGGCTGCTCAGTGCTGGCCGGCTGGGCCGGGCCCGGGTTGCGCAGCGCGGGCGGCCCGGTCTTGCTCGCGGTCATCGGCCTGGTGGTATTCACCGGCTTTTGGTGGTTCACCATCTGGTTCTTGCTGGCGGGGCGGATCTCCTGGAGAGACCTGTTCCCGGCCGCCGTCGCCACGGCCGTGTTCTGGGTGGGCATGGAGGCCGTCTTCTCGGTCGTCTTCTCCGGCATCGTGACCTCGGATGACAAGAAGTACGGGCCGATCGGCGTGGTCTTTGCGCTGATGTCCTGGCTGATCGCCATCGGGGTGGTGATCATCTTGGGCGCGGTGGCCGGCATCGTGTGGCAGGAGCGGAACCTGTCGTTCCGGGCTGCCCTCAAGAAACTGCGGCGGAATCGGAGCGCGGCGCGAACCACGAGATCCTGACCGATCGGCGAGCGATCCGAGCATGCTTACCGCACCGATGATCATGGGTCGAGACGATAAGCCGGACCCGGATGCGCATTTTCCGGTTGGCCGACCGGCCGCGCACCTGCGGCTCGGCCGCGGACTCCGGTCTCCGCAGCAGGGAAGCGCGCTGCGCCCCGGCCCGCCGCGACCGGGGCACTGCGATCAGATGGCTCCGGACGGACATGCTGTTTCCGGTCTCGATGGGACCACCTCCCAGGCGACCCGGGTCGCGGCACTCATCCCCGGCCCGGCGCCGCCGGGTCTACCCTTCCTGGGTGATGTCTGGGCGCCGCCCGCAGCCGAGAGTGGACCTCAGCGCCACGCGCGCGGGAGGGCAGATGACGTGACGATATGTCCCCGCGTATCTCAGGTCAGTAAGGATCCGTGGTATCGCGGGCCTCACGCCGTCGCGGCGCCCGAAGGGAGTGGTCATGGCGGTGACGGATGGTAGAAGGTCCGGTGCGCGGGCATCTCGCCCAGGTCCGGCGCGGGCCGGAACACCGGAGCAGCTGAGCCGCGCGGACCGGGCAGCCCGGGGCAAGGACGCCCGGGCGGTGGCCCCGCTGGACTCGCACGCCGAGTTCCGGCCGGGCCGGTCACGCGACCCGGTCGGGCTGCTGCTGGGCCAGGCTCAGTCGCGGGTGCCGGAACTGGTGCCGGTCCGGCACGGGCGGATGCTGGTGTCGGCATTCACGTTCTACCGGGGGGCTGCGCTGCCGATGGCGGCGGATCTGGCCACGACGCCCACGTCAGGGCTGCGGGTGCAGCTGTGCGGGGACGCGCACCTGTCCAACTTCGGCGCGTTCGCCTCGCCGGAACGGCGCCTGGTCTTCGACATCAACGACTTCGACGAGACCTTGCCCGGCCCGTTCGAGTGGGATGTCAAGCGGCTGGCCGCGAGCTTTGCCGTGGCCGGCCGGGACAACGGGTTCCCCGCCAAGGCCCGCCGCAAGATCATCCTGGCGGCGGCCGAAGGCTACCGTACCGCGATGCGCGGCTTCGCGGAGCAGCCGTTGCTGGCAGTCTGGTACGCGCACCTGGACATCGAGCCGGCCCTGAGCGAGTTCCGGTCGCAGCTCAAGGCGAAAAGGTTCAAGGCCGCAGAAACCTTGCTGGCCAAGGCGCACACCCGGGACAGCACCCAGGCGCTGGGCAAGCTGACCACCGTGGCCGGCGGGCGGCGGCAGATCATCAGCGACCCTCCGCTGATCGTCCCCGTCGAAGAGGTCTTCAGCGATGTGCAGGCCAGCGCGATTTACGAGCAAATCCGCACCGTGCTGGGTACGTACGGGCGCACCCTGCAGTCCGACCGGCGGCACCTGCTCGAGCAGTTCACCCTGGTCCAGATGGCCCGTAAGGTCGTCGGGGTCGGGAGCGTCGGCACCCGCGCCTGGATCTTGCTGATGGACGCCGCAGACAGCGACGAACCGCTGTTCCTGCAGGCCAAGGAGGCCCAGCCCTCCGTCCTGGCCGAGTACGCCGGGCGCAGCCAGTACACCAACCAGGGCGAGCGCGTGGTGGCCGGGCAGCACCTGATGCAGGCCCAAAGCGACATCTTCCTCGGCTGGACCCGCGCTCCCGGCCCCGACGGGGTGGACCGCGACTTCTACGTCCGCCAGCTGCGGGACTGGAAATTCTCCTTCCCGATCGAGGCGATGATCCCCTCCGGCATGACCGTCTACGCCCGGCAGTGCGGGTGGACCCTGGCCCGGGCGCACGCCCGCTCCGGCGACCGCATCGCCGTGGCCTCGTACCTGGGCGGCTCGGGCAAGTTCGATGAGGCGATCGCCGACTTCGCCGAAACCTACGCCGACCAGAACGAACGCGACTACGCCGCGCTCCAGGCCGCCGTGAAGGACGGCAAGGTTGAGTCCGCGACGGAGATCTAAGATGGCCCGCGGCGCCGCGCACCCGGGCGGCGACGCGGCCGGGTCCGAGGCGGCGCGAGCCCAGAGGCCAGGCGCCGCAGAGCCCAGGTGCCGACGGAACTTCGGCGGCCGTAACAACAGGCACCGCCGATGAGTGAGGCGACTGCTGCCCCGGCCGATCCGGGCGCGACAATCCGGAGCAAGAGCTACCGGGTCCTGCTCGTCCTGGCGGCGCTGCTCGGCGTGCTGGTCTCGTTCGCCTCCTGGTGCTTCCTCGAACTGGTCCACTGGATCCAGCAAGAGGTGTACCAGAGGCTGCCCAGCGGGCTGGGATTGCACCCCGTTCCCTGGTGGTGGCCGCTGCCGGTGATGGCGGTAGCCGGGGTGCTGGCGGCCATCGCGATCCTCCGGCTGCCCGGCCACGGCGGGCACATCCCCTACGAGGGGATCAAGGCCGGCGCCCCCAAGCCGGCCAAGCTGCCGGGCATCTTGCTGGCCGCGCTGGCCACCTTGGGCCTGGGCCTGGTGCTGGGACCAGAAGCCCCGCTCATCGCCTTGGGCAGCGGCCTGGCGATCCTGGCCGTGAAGCTGGTGAAGAAAGACACCCCCGACCAGGCGATGGCGGTGCTCGCCGCGAGCGCGGCGTTCGCCGCGATCGCCACCATCTTCGGCTCGCCGGTCATCGGCGCGATCATCTTGATCGAGGCCGCCGGCCTCGGCGGGCCGATGCTGCCGCTGATCTTGCTGCCGGGCCTGATGTCCGCCGGGATCGGCTCGGTGGTCTTCATCGGCATGGGCCACTGGACCGGGCTCAGCTCCAGCGCCTATTCGCTGGGTCCCCTCTCGCTGCCCGCGTTCTCCACGCTGACCGCCGCCGAGTTCGGCTGGGCCATCGTGCTCGCGTTCACCGCCGCCCTGGCCACCTTGGCGATCATCGACCTGGCCCGCTGGTCGGCGGGTGTGGTCGCCCGGCGGCCGTGGCTGCTGCTGCCCGCTGCCGCCCTGGCCGTCGGCGGCCTGGCGATCGGGTTCGCCCAGATCACCCACCAGTCAGCGGACGTGGTGCTGTTCTCCGGCCAGGATGCCTTCAGTTCGCTGATCAAACAGGGCTCCGCCCTGTCCCTGTCCACCCTGGCGTTCCTGCTCCTGTTCAAGGGCCTGGCCTGGAGTATCTCGCTGGGCAACTTCCGGGGCGGCCCGACCTTCCCGGCCTTGTTCATCGGCGCGGCCGGGGGCCTGCTCGCCGCGCACCTGCCCGGGTTCTCCGAGACCCCCGCGGTGGCCGTCCTGATGGCCGCCGCGGCCGTGTCCGTCCTCGGACTCCCGCTGTCAGCAACCATCATCACCTTGCTGCTGACCTCCAAAGCCGGAATCGCCACCGGCCCGCTGATCATCGTCGCCGTCGTGGTCGCCTACCTCACCATCAAGACACTGTCCAGGACCCCCGCCGCCGCCGCGCCCACCCCGCCGGCCACCGCCCCGCAACCCGCCGCACCCTCCACAGCACCGCAACGGCAAACCCAGGCGACGGTCAGACATGAGCGGTGAGTCTGTTGACGACAAATCAGGTCTTGCTCGGGATCGGCGCGCGGCGGACGCCCGGCCCGAGGGCAGGCACCGGCTGCGGTTCGAGTTCGGGCCCGCCGGCCAGCCCGGCTTCACCCAAGGCAAGGGGTCTCCCGGCCGGGCGCAGCTCTATGTCGACGGCCAGCTCATCGCCCACAACGAGTTCCCGTTTACCACCCCCATCGCTGACCTGGTTCGCCCACCGGAACACTGCAGCGTCTATCAGCAAACAGGGAAGGGTTGAGACGGCGCGCAGCCATCGCGGGCGGGGGTGAGATCAGATCAGCTCAAGCTGCCGGGCCCGGCGGACCGCCTCGCCGCGGTGAGTGGCCGCCAGCTTGCGGTAGCTGCTCTTGAGGTGTGCCTTGACCGTGTTGATGGAGATGCACATCTCGCTGGCAATCTCAGCGGTGTTCAGCATGCCTGACACGTGCCGCAGTACCTCGCTCTCGCGTTCGGTGAGCCGTTCGACCACCAGGACCGTGGCTTGCGGGGACAAGCCTGACCCGCCCTGGGGCTGATCATGGCGCGGGGCCGATGGGAACAGACGCCGGTGAATGGTGGCCAGTTCAGGATCACGCCGCAGTACCGGCCCAATCCAGCCCTGCTCCAGCACGAACGGCAGCCTCAGCTGCTCACGTTCGGCCAGCCGCAGCGCGTGCACGAGCGACCGGCGGCCTCGCGCGCGGTCGCCGCTGTAGTAGCTAAGCCGGGCGTCAGCCAGGCACGCTTGCAGCCGCACCGGTTCGGGCTCCCCGCTCCGGGCCGCTAGCGCGGATGCGAGCACCAGCCTTGCGTTCTTGCCGTCCCCGGCGGCCAGCCATGCGTGCGCGAGCGTGGCCGCCGCCTCTGGCGAGCTATCGCCGCCGGCCCGCTCGGCCGCAGCGGCTGCGGCCGAGGTATCGCCGGCCGCCGCGTATACCCGCGACTCGACCAGGCTCAGCCGCTGGTCGAGCCATGCCGGGACACACCACCCAGACCGTGCCCTGGCTACCATCTGCGCGGCCGCTTCGCCGTGCCCCTCAGCCAGCCCGCCACACGCAGCTACCAGGCAGGCCACCGCCCCGATCAGCTTGTCCGGGCTGACACCAAGGGCGGCGTCCAGTTGCTTCAGCAGCCTGCCGGCTTCCCGCAGCTCATCCCGTTCCAGGTGCACCCATGCGAGCGCGGCAAGCGCCGCGGGGCCCTGTTGCTGAGGAGGCGGCCGCTGCTCTTGGGCGGCCAAGGCCGCTGCGCCCAGGCCGACCAGCTTTGCGGCATGGCGCAGTCGGCCGCGCAAGGCCTCCACCAGCGCGAGATGCCCGAGGCAGGCGGCCCGTTCGTGCTCTCTGCCCGGACCGGTCGCGGCGGCCGCACCCGCATTGAGGAAGCGGGCCGCCTCGTCGAGATGGCCCGGCCACAGCTCGACGGCCCCGCGGTCGGCCAGCACTCGCGCTCTGACTTCCGGGTGCTGGGCGAGCTTGTCCTCGGGCATCCGGCTGACCAGCGCCTCCGCATCCGAAACGGCCGCCGCCGCCATCACGAGGTCCCCGGTGCGGCGGGAGGTAGTGATGCGGATGACCGCGGCGGCAAGCCGGCACGCGGCCTCCTCATCGGCGGGAAGGGGTGCAAGCATGCCTTCGCCGACATCCAGCGCGGCGGCGGAGGAATCATACAGGCCGTCGGCCAGCTCGACCGCGGCGGCGACGAGATACGGCTGCGGCCCCGCCCAGGCTTCGCCGCGCGGCATGCGCCGGAACTCGCCGGCCAGGGACGTGCAGCCCCGCGGCTCGATGATCTCGCTGATCGCCAGAGCATCGATGACTATGGTGGCGGCAAGCTGCCAGTCGCCGGCCCGCGTGGCGTGCTGCACCGCCGCGGTGACCATACCGTTCCGCTGATACCACCGGGCAGCCCGCCTGTGCAAAACGGCAATCCGGTCCGGGTACTCGCGCCTCAGCTTCTGCCGCAGCACCTCGGCGAACAACGTGTGGTAGCGATACCACCCGCACCCGGTCGGCTGGACAAACGCGTTCGCGCGCGCCACCGCCGGCAGAATCGCACCGGCTTGCTTGTTGCCGGTCAGTTCGCTGGCCGCTTCGGTGTTGACATGCTCCAGGATAGACGTGCTCAGCAGCACTTCTCGGACCTCAGGCGACGCGCCCTTGAGGACCTCTTCCACTAGGTAGCCAGTCAGGGCGCTGTCCTCGGTGATCAGCTCCTTGACGAATTGGTCGGGGTCGGGATGGGCATTCATGGAGATCGCGGCCAGGCGGAGGCCGGCCGCCCAGCCCTCGGTCCGCCGCGTGAGGCGCTCGAGCGAATCTGCCGACAGCGAGCTCCCGTGCTGGGCCAGCAGCAGGCGGGCCTCGGCGATGCTGAAAGCCAGGTCGCTGGCCCGGATCTCGGTCAGCGCACCGGCCAGCCGGTAGCGGTGCAGGGGCAGCAGCGGATCCACCCGGGAGGAGCCCACCATGCGCAGACCCGGCTGCGCGTTCCGCAGGACGAAGTCAAGCTCAGTCAGTACCGTCGGCCTGGTCAGGGCATGGAGGTCGTCGACGACCAGTGACACCGGCGGGTTCTGGGCAGCCAGCACCGACGCAAGCTGCAGCAGGAACACATGGCCCGCCGCCCGTCGGGGCGAAGCAGCCGACAACACCTCAGGAAGGGCAACTCCGGACCGGCCAAGTGCCGCGACGGCATAGGACCAGAAGGCGCCTGGCTGGTTGTCGAAGTCATCCAGGGAGATCCAGGCAACAGTCCCGGGTTCGGCCGCTGCCCACAGCGCCAGGGCCATCGTTTTGCCCGTGCCGGGAGGGCCAGTGACGATGGTCAGCGGGCACCGCCGCGTGCCCTCGGCGATCAGCTTGGTGATCCGCGGCCGCGGCACCCCCCAGTCCGGCACACCTGGCACGGTGATCTTGGCTGGCAGGATGGGGATGCCAGCGGAAACTGCCGGCCGTCTGGCGGGGGCTGCCACCTGCCCGGCAACATCGGCCACCATCGGATCTTCCTCCTTCCCGCCGGCGGCCTGATGGCCGCTCGCCATGGGAGACCACACGTCGCGATAGCGCCACGCCCGGCCGCCGTTCAGGGATGTCTCGCCTCATCAACCACCACACGCCAGCCAGCCAGGCTAGACATCATGCCATCGGCATTAAAAATCCCATTGGCATGAATTTCCAGGCTCTCGGCTGCTCAGGCTCGTGCGACCTGCGAAGTCCGTTCCGGGCGTCCAGGCCGTGCGGGCGCATACGGGCGACCGTCTCGCCGCACGACAGCCCCCGCTCCAACATGCGGGGTAGAGCACCTCGATAACGGTGGCCGGGAGGAGTGGTGGCGACGCACGCAGGCAGCGATGCCGGGCCGTAGCGGACCGGCAGGTGGCCACGACCCACGCCTGTGTCACCGAGACGGACACCACAAAGATCGCCACGACGAACGGGCAGCACCAGCCCCGTAACTGTCCGCCGAGACGAAAGAGCGCCCGAGGCGATGCCACCGGGACTCGCACCCGGCCCGGCACCGCTCTTAATAAGGTCCGGCGAAGGCTTGACCTGATTCAAGCCCGCGGCCGATCCTGGATCGGCAGGCAATTTCCACGGGAAGCCGCGGGGCATTGGGCGACAGCGAGGTGCGCCAGCGAACCGGGCCGTCGGGTGGTGCAGGCGGGCCGGTGTTGGACCTTATCACGGCGAAGCTTCACCGCCCCCTGCTTCGGCCCGGGACGGTGCGTCGTTCGTCGCTTATCGAACGGCTCGCGCGGGGCGACCGTCGTCCGATCGTCTCGGTGGTTGCGCCGACCGGCTACGGGAAGACGACCGTCCTGGGCCAATGGGCCGAGCGCAACGGCCGGGCCTTCGCCTGGGTGTCGGTCGACGAAGCGGACAACGATCCGAAGGTCCTGCTCACCTATGTCGCGAAGGCGCTCGATGCGGTGGAGCCGGTCGGCGAGCGGGTATTCGATGCCCTCGCTTCCCCCGGCAGCTCAGTACCCGGCTCGGTCATCCCGCGGCTCGGCTCGGCTTTCTCATCGATGGCCTCGCCCGTGGCGCTTGTCCTGGACGACGTGCACGCGCTGCACAACTCCGAATGCCGGGCCGCGCTGTCCGTGCTGGCCGATCATGTGCCGGGCGGTTCCCGGCTGGTGCTCGCCGGCCGTGCCGAGCCGCCGCTGCCGATCGCGCGGCTGCGCGCCGAGGGCAAGCTCCTGGAGGTCGGCCCGGGTGACCTGTCGCTCACCTGCGAGGAGGCGTCCTCGCTGCTGCGCAATGTGGGTCTCACCCTGGGTGCGGACGACGTGGCGGAGTTGCACCGGCGGACCGAGGGGTGGCCGGCCGGGCTGTACCTCGCGGCGCTCTACCTCAAGGAGGGCGGCCCCTTGGCCAGCGCGGCGGTTTCCTTCGGCGGCGACGACCGGCTGGTGAGCGAATACCTGGAGTCAGAGTTCCTGACGCAGATCTCCCGCCGGCACCGCACGTTCCTGACCCGGACCGCGGTGCTGGAGCGCATGTGCGGGCCGCTGTGCGATGCGGTGCTCACCATGAGCGGTTCCACGGCGGCCCTGGCAGACCTGGAACGGTCGAACCTGCTGCTGGTGCCGCTGGACCGGCGGGGAGAGTGGTACCGTTACCACCACTTGTTCCGCGACATGCTCCTGGCGGAGTTGCACCGCCAGGAGCCTGGCCTGATGCCCGTCCTTCAACGGCGAGCTGCGCAGTGGTATGAGCGCAACCGGGAGCCCGAGGAGGCACTGGAGTACTGGATGCAGGCGGGCGAGGTGGATTCGGCGGCTCGCCTTGTCGGCGCTCTGACGTTTCTCACCTACCAACGGGGCAGGATCGCGACGGTCGAGCGGTGGCTCGGGTGGCTCGAAGACCGTGCGGCCATGGAAAGCTACCCGGCGATCGCGGTCCTGGCGGCGGTGTTCTGCGCCTTGACCGGGAAGCCGACCCGCGCCGAACGATGGGCCGACGTCGCCGAGCGGGCAGCCGCCGCCACGAACCTGCCGGACGGGAGCCCGTCGATCGAGCCGTGGCTGGCGCTGATCCGGGCGCTGCTGTGCCGCGACGGGGTGGAGCAAATGCAGGCCGACGCGGAGCTCGCGGCCACGACCATGGCCCCGGGCAGCTTCTGGCGGATCACCGCCATGATGTACCAGGCGGCCGCGCACGTGATGGCCGGCGATCTAGACCGGGCCAATGTCCTATTCGAGGATGTGGTCGCGGAGGGCCAGGCTGGTGGGATCGCGTTCGGTCCATGCATCGCGCTGGCCGAGCGGTCGCTGCTGGCGATCGGCAGGGGCGACTGGGATCTGGGCAAACGGTACCTGTCCGAGGCCCGGTCGCTGGCCCGTGAGGGCAAGCTGGAGGACTATCCGCCGGTCACGATCTTGTACGTAGTGGCCGCGCGGGTGGCGCTGCACGAGGCCGACCGTCCGCGCGCCGCGGCGGAACTGACCCGGGCGCAACGCCTTCGCCCTGGCCTGACCCACGCCGTGCCGCACATGGCGGTTCAGGCGAGGATCGAGCTGGCGAGGTGCTACCTCGCGTTGTTCGATTTCGGCGCGGCGCGGACCCTGCTCCGGGAGGCCGACGAGATCCTCGTGCGGCGCCCCCGCCTCGGTGTTTTCGGACGGCAGGCCGCGGACCTGCGGGCGGAGCTTTCCCGCGCCCGGGGTTCGTACGCTATGGGAGCGTCGGCCCTGACCACTGCAGAGCTGCGCCTGCTGCCGATGCTCTCCACCCACCTGTCGTTCCCGGAGATCGCCGAGGAGATGTTCCTCTCCCGCCACACCGTCAAGGCGGAGGCAATGTCGATCTACCGGAAGCTAGGGACCTCCTCACGAAGACAGGCAGTCGGCCGGGCCCGCGAGCTGGCGCTCCTCGACAAGTAACAGGCCGGCCGATCCTCACTCTTTTACCCCGTTGGGGTGATGCCAGCTCAGGGCCGGACGCGGTGGGCTCGTGATGACCCAGGTGAGTACGAGGACTGGAGCCACGATGCCTGGAATCATCGTCGGGGTGGACGGCTCATCACATTCACGGCGGGCCCTCCAGTGGGCCCTGAGCGAGGCTGTGGCGCGGCACACCGAGCTTACCGTCCTCAATGTGCGTCAGGAGAGGGCGGTCGCCTGCACCGCGGGCGACGTGAACCAGGACCAAGCGACCAAGGAGGTACAGGCACTGGTGGACCAGGCGGTGAGCAGCCAGTCCGGGCCGACGCCGCCGTTTACCGTCCAGGTGATCCCGGGCTCGCCCGCCGCCGAACTCGTCGACGCCTGGCAGGACGCCGACCTGCTGGTCATGGGCTCACGGGGCAGCGGCGGCCTCGGCCGGCGGGGGCTGGGCTCGGTGAGCAGCCAGGTGGCCTACGACGCTCCCTGCCCGGTGGTCATCATCTTCCCGCCGTTAGCGGCCGGTCAGGCAGGCATGCGGGCGTCGCGCGGTCCCCATGAGCCGGGGCTCCCGAGGGATGACGACCTATCTTTACTCCAGCGGGGGGACGGAACCCGCCCCGGTCCGAGGTGGAATGGTCCTCGATGGCGAGGGAGACTTATGAGCCAGATGGCGAGATACCAGGAAACATTGCGCAGGCTGGCGATGATCGACGAAGGCTTCGTCGAAGACGAGGCCGGGCTGGCACTTGCCCTGTCCAGGACCTCGACCCTGGAACCCAAAATCGTGGCATTGCTTCAACTAGGGATATTGGTGGCCAGCGGGTCACCAGCGGTCTGCCTCGAATGGAGCACCGCCCGGGCGCTCGCGGCAGGCGCGACGGACGACGAGATCGCCGATGTGCTGCTAGCAATCGCCCCCGTGACCGGGCTCGGCCGGGTCGTTTGCGCCGCTCCCGACGTGGCGACTGCACTCGGATATGACGTCGTAGCCGCATTGGAGGAACCAGACGATCCGTAAGTAAGGACGTGTCCCGACATAACCCGCAGGACCGACGCTCTATCTGCGCTGCTCAGGCAAGGCGCCAGCAAGCGAGTGGTTACATCGGTCCACGAAACGGTCCACGAGCAAACACCGGATGTAGCGTATAACCGCAGGTGGGGCGGGTGGGACTCGAACCCACGGCTGACGGATTATGAGAAGTCAGGCTCCGTGCAACATGCGCTCTACGAGCACAGATGACACGGGGAATCGCACTGATGGCACTCACCACACTGGGATTGCCTGGTGCGCCGGTCCACGGCCGCGCCAACACTACGGCCAACTCGGCTACGCATCGTAACCGCGGCGGCCGGAGGACAGCCCGGCCGCCGCTACCCAGCTGGCCCTCCCCCGGCTTCTCGTTTCCCCCGGCCGCAGGCGCCACGGTACATTCCCGATCACGGGGCATCGGCGAACTCCACGCCCCGGCCGTCCGCACCTCGCCGACCTGGTCCCCGACACCGGCCGGCGGCGGCGAGCCGCCGCGCACCTCGCAAAGCTGACCGCCAGATCCTCAGCTCACAGCGGCTGACGCTCACCGAGCCGACCCATGCGCCCGGGCAGAAATCAGCCGTCGTCACGTTCGAGACGGCAGAGCAGTCCGCGTCACTGGCATCCACCCCTATAGCGGCGATGACAGTCGACCGCACATGCCGATGAGCGGATGGCAGCATTCGGAGGGGTGTACGGCTCAGAGCTGCGCTGAATCTTATCTGCGCGCGGGCGGCAGCCAGCTCTGGGAGCGCTGGCAGGCTGGCGGCAATCGATGCCAAGAGGCGCGGGCCGTACACGGAGCGCTGTGTCCATGCAGGCGCAGATTCGCAATCTTGATGCTCGATCTTCAGCGCGACCTTGGCCTGTCGTACCTGTCTAGCTCTCATGACCTGCCGGTCATCCCTTGTGGCCGGGGCGGCCCTCGTCGTCTCCGCCGTCCAGGCTTATCTGGATACGCAGATACGGCGGGAGGCCGGTAACGCCGTGCATCGGCTGGCGTGCCGTCCGCCCGTAGCGTGGCCAGCCCGGCGGACCCAGTGCGAGCGGCCCGGCAGGCGCATACTGCCGACAGGCGCATACTGGTAGTAATGAAACCAGCCCGCGCCGCGTCCCGGCGCTTCTTGCCCACTAGTCCCTTTGGCCCCCCACCCGTCGCTCCGCCTGCCGAGCAGTTCGCCGTGCGGGATCAGGTTACCCACGATACGTACGGCCTCGGCCGAGTCATAGGCGTAGAGGTTGACACCGCCCTGGTTATCGATTTCGGTTCGTGCCGTGCGCGCATCATGACGCCGTGCGCCAAGCTGACCAAACTCTGATACCGCTAGCGACACCCGGCGGACGGCACGGCGCTGCCGGGGCGCGCCGCGGGACCCGGCTGCAGGCCGCCCGGCCTGCGGCCCAGGACAACCGGCACTTGCACGTGGCAGCCGAAGCCCCGCGCAGACGGTGATGGGTACGCGCACTCTTTAGCCGCCTGGCGGGTGGCCCGGGTGCTGCCTGGTCGCGCGGATGGTCTGATGCTCTGCGCGCCGAAGGGCTGAGCTGATCCGGCCCGGGGCGGTGGCGCGAGCGCGGCTGGTCAGCCGGGTGTCAGGCATGGTGTTTAATAGGTGGTGGTTGTAGTCGAAATTCGTTACGTGTACCTGCGCCTGCGAACTTCTGACAGCGGGCGCCGCGAGTACACGGCCAGGTCTTCCCGGCAGGCTGGCGGTCGCGATAACCCGGGGTGCACGCACGTGCCTCCCGTATGATCGTCTCTACAGGAGAAGTACATGGCTGAAGGCACTGTCAAGTGGTTCAACGCCGACAAGGGCTACGGCTTCATCGCCCCCGACGACGGAACCGCCGACGTGTTCGTCCATCACTCTGCCATCCAGGCTGACGGCTTCCGCAGCCTGCAGGAGAACCAGCGGGTCGCCTACACCGCCGGGCGGGGACAAAAGGGCCCCCAGGCAGAGGAAGTCCGCCCGCTCTGACCGCCAGCGGGCCGGGCCGGGCGCCTTCTGGCTGCCCGTCCCGGTCCGCCTGCGCCCTGCCTCTGCGGGATTACCGGAACCGGGATGGGCGCAAACCGGGCGCGCTGAATGCCCACCCAGATCTGGACCGCCCCGCGACCTGACCGTCATCGGACCGCGTCCGCCCGGGCGTACATCCCGGTCAGCCAGGACGCGCTCAAGTGCCGCAAATCGGGCACGTGTTCCTGGTGTTTACGATGCGTGCGCAAGGGCCATTGGGGCATGGCAGCAGGATTGGCCCCGGAAGCTGGCGGGCCAACCCGCCAGCGCGGGGAGCAGCTGACCTGGGATCAGCGGCCGGGTTCGTACTTGAAGGAGAGCTGGAGCTTGGTGCGATAGGTGATCGCCCCGCCCTCGTCCAGGTGAATGTCCTGCTCGACGACCTCGGCCACCCGCAGATCGCGGAGCGTCCCGGCGGCGGTCCTGATCGCCTCCGCCGCCGCGTCTTCCCATGACGTGCTGCTTGTCCCGATGAGCTCGGTCACCCTGTACACGCTCATGACGCTCTCCTTTGACCACGTGCGGCCCGCTCCGGGGCTGCTGCCGCCAGCTTGTCACAGCCACCCTGCCCGGTCGTCGATGCAGGCAGGTGACCGCCGAGAGCGCCGATCCGGGTGGCCGGCGCCTGCGGCTTCACCGGTGACCGCGGTGCCCGGGTCCTCAGCCGCGCCCGCGATGATCGTAGCGCTGCCGGAACGGTCGGTCATGCCGCCGTCCTTGTCAGGCCGGCACCGCGTAGCGGGAAACGTCTCCGCGTCCACTCATGCGGCCGACAGGGTATGCCAACTCAGGTGGAGCGGTGTTCGCGAGCGTAGGCGTCAAGCCGCTTGAGTTCATCCGCGTAGATGGCACGCATCACTTTCGGCGCGAACATCCGCTCAAACAGGCCGCCGATCCCGCCTGTGCCGTCCCAGGTGGTGGAGATCTGCACGAGCGACGCATCGCCCTGCCGAGAGACCGTGGTCGTGGTGATCAGGCTTGAGCCGGTATCAGATTCGGTGAGGATCCGGCCCGGTTCGGGCTCGGCGACTGACATCCGGTACTCGCGGGTGCGCCCGCCTGCCGTCACCTTGAAGCGCGTGATGGTGCCGGCGCCCACGCCACCGGACTCGACCCGGAAGTCTGAAAACGCCGGGGGCAGGAACCGCGGATGGTGCTCGCGCATGTCCGCGATATAACGGTAGACCGTGTCCGCCGGCGCATCGACCATGCCCTCAGCCGAGACCGCAATCCTTGCCACGAAGGCTTTTCTATCACGACAGGCCAGACGCACTCACATGCCGCGTTTGGGTTGGCTGTTTCATCTGGGCCATGAGCGTCGTATGCCGCCCGCCAAGCACGACGCCCATCATGACGAAATCTGCTGTCGTGGCGTTGCTCTGGATAGCGCTTGACGGCAACAGTCTCGCGCCTGGTCGCTACGTCCTTGCAAGCCGCGAGTCGGTCACCTGGGTCGGCGTATGGTGGTTGTCCGTGCGATGGTTCCGGACTCTCGCGCTGGGCGCCGCCGCGATCACGCTAGCGGCGTGCGGGGGCAGCGCGGGCCAGACCGGGGCGCGGCCGTCAGTTGCCTGGCTGGTGTACCGGCATCTGCCCGGCGTGGTGGATCTGGCCGGGCCGCGCGGCGACGGGTCGTTCCTGGTGGCCGCGGCCGGGCGGTTGTTCGTCCTGGGACGTGACGGCACGCTGAGCGCGTTCGCGCGTGGCGCGGGCGGGTACCTGACCGCGATGGGTCCCGAGCCTTACCTCGTGCTGGCCAGCAGCGGTGCGGTCGGGGGAACCCGGTGCTCGTTCGGGAACGGCACGGCCTTCGCCCTTGAGCCGGGCGCACGGCCAGGTGTGGTCATGATCAGCCCGCAGGGTGAGGCGCGGCGGTTCGCCAGCCTGCCGCCGGGCCGCTTCCTGTCCGGGATCGCGTTCGACAACACCGGGCGGTTCGGGCACCGGCTGCTGGTCACCGCCGGGTCCGGCGGCCGGGCCACGGTATTCGGCATCGGCTGTGAGGGCCGGCTGTCCACCATCGCCACGGGCGCGCCGGCCGTCGAGGGCGGGATCGCGGTGGCGCCGGCGACCTTCGGCAGTTTCGGCGGTGACCTGATCGCCGCGGACGAGAGCAGCGGCCGGGTCTACGCGGTGGACCCGGCCGGCCAGGTCGTCACGCTGGCCCGGCCGGCCCTGCCGGCCGGCGGCGACATCGGCGTGGAGTCCGTCGGCTTCGTGCCACAGCGGGCAGCCGCCGCCCACCTCGCCGATCGCTTCTCGCCGGGCAACAAGCACCCAGGCGACAACGCTATCCTGCAGCTGTCCGCGGCTCAGCTGGCGCGGGCCGGGATCCGGGCCGGCGACCTGCTCGTCGCCACCGAGGGCGGCGCCAGGACCATCGACATCCGCTGCGCGGCGGCCTGTACCGTCCGGTACGTCGCCGCCGGGCCCGCGGTCGCGCACGCCGAAGGGCACATCGTCTTCGCGCCGTCCTAAAGACGCCGCGACGACAGCGTGGTGACATTTGCAGCCAATTGATGCGCCATAACGTTACGCGGGGCTCCATTCCGCTAGCTCCCCATTTATCACGGAACAACCTTCTCCGGAGCAACAACGCTGTCGGGTGATAACCACGCATAACGGGCCGGCGAGTGTTATCAGGAGCCCTCCCAACGTCCACCGCACGGCCATCCGGGTCTTCGGCCGGCAGGGGCCAATCCGTATGTTTATTCATCGCGGCGCTCTTGTCGCGAACGTACTCATTTGCCGCAATGAGCATGCGCTCCGCCGGTCACCCCTGCAGCTGGGGCCTTGCCAGATGCGCCCGAGCCTGGCCGTCAGGGGATGTCGGCTATGCCTGCCGCGCGGCAGGTCGCCAGACGTAGCGCAGATCGGGTACCCGCTCCTCGTTGCCGCTCCATGAGGCACATGCCGGCAGGCGCGTTCTCATCAGTCCCGCTGACGATCTCCCGCTCACGCCGGGACACATCCTTCCAGCCGGTGCCTGCGTCCAGAACCGGCCAGCCCAGGCATTCGTGAGCGTCAACCACGAATGTGATGGAGCCGACAGGCACGGTGTCAGTGTGCGCGGGCACGCCGGACTGCATCCCGCGAACCGGCCTGCTTCAACCGCGCTCCGCGCATGTGACCGCCGGGGCTGCAAGCGGCGATATCGCCGATCAGCAGGCAGCGCCCCAACGGCCGGCCTCAGTTCTCGTGCCCGCCTGGCGGCGCATTGCCAGCGCTGCGCGCGGGCCTTACCACAGCTCGCCACCCGTTAGCACGTAGAGGAACGGCACCAGCGGGATAAGGCTGAACAGGGCCCATGCCAGCTTCGCACCGCCCCCGATATTGCGGCGGGTTGCCAAGTCAATCCATATGAGGACCACGGCGACGGGATGGAGGAAACAGACCAGGAGCTCCAGGACCTTCTTCATTACCTGAATCTACCGGGAGCGCTAGGGGCGCCTGTCCGGTCCCTGCGCTTCAGTGAGGAAAGCGCCAGAATTCGCCGGACGTCCGCGCTGTTCGCCGGACTCGCGCACGAAGAGTCCGGCGCGCCGACGGTGACACCGTGTGCCGCTCGCAGCCAGGTCCAGCAAACGACCTCATCTGACCCTATAAGGGCAGCTCAGCCCGGTAGCAGGACGCTCCGGGTGAGAGATTCCAAGCTCGGGAGAGGAGACCCGGCAATGTCTGTCTACGTCGGAATCGACGTGCACCGCAAGCGCTCCCAGGTGGCGGTGGTCACCGAGGACGGGACGGTGCAGCTGAACAAGAACACGGTGAACGGGACCGCGCCGATCTTGCGGCTGATCGGGGACCTGCCGTCCGGCACGCCGGTGGCGTTCGAGGCCGCGTTCGGCTGGAGCTGGCTGGCGCAGCTGCTGGAGGACTACGGCTTCGAGGCGCACATGGTCCACCCGCTGCGGTGCAAGGCCATCGCCTCCGCGCGGCTGAAGAACGACAAGGTTGACGCCGCGACCTTGGCCCACCTGCTGCGCGCGGACCTGCTGCCGGAGGCGTGGATCGCGCCGCCGGCGGTGCGCCAGCTCCGCGCGCTGCTGCGGCACCGGACCGGGCTGGTCCGGCTGCGCACCCAGCTGCAGAACCGGATCCACGCGGTGGTGGCCGACTTCGGCTACGACCGCTCCGGCAGCTACCTGTCCGGGCCCGGCCGCGGCTGGCTGGCCGAGCTCGAGCTGCCCGCGGCCTCCCGGGAGATCGTCACGGACTGCCTGACGTTCATCGACGCCCTGGCCCCCGAGATCGACCGGATCGACGGCGAGCTGCGCCAGCACGCCAAGACTGACCCTCGGGTCAAAGTCCTGACCACGCTGCCAGGCGTCGGCCAGTTCACCGCGCTGGTGATGCTGGCCGAGATCGGCGACATCACCCGGTTTCCCAGCGCCCGCAAGCTGGCCAGCTGGGCCGGGCTGACCCCGACCGTGCGCGGCTCGGACCTTCATGTCCGGCACGGGCACATCTCCAAGCAGGGCTCGGCCTGGCTGCGGTGGGTACTCAACCAGGCAGCCCAGACCGCCAAGCGGTCCCCGGAATTCTCCGCCACTTACGCCGCCATCGCGAAACGGCGCGGCAAGAAGATCGCCACCATCGCGATCTCCCGCAAGCTGCTGACCCGCGCCTGGCACCTGCTCGCCGCCGCCCAGGCACCAGGCCCGGCCACGCCGGACGCCAGCACGGCCACCGCAGCACACCCCCAGACCGGGAGGGTCACCACGCCCCGGGCGAGCTCGCTCTCGCGGCATGAGCCGGCCACCGGCCGCGCTCGATCATCTGACTGAGCAGCCCGGTCCCCGGACATATGGTCATGGCGGCCGCGCACTAGCGCGGCGCCGGATGGGTGCTTGCGAGACCACTCCGCCAGCCAGGCCGGGATGCACCACGACCCCAATAACCAGCACGAACACCGATCTTCCTCGCTTCCCATGATCCGTCGCCGCTGGCCGGCCTCAAGCTCGTTCGTCCTCGCCGCTCCGCGGCTCCGGGCGCTCCAGCTTGACCCCTCCGGCCCGGCGACGTGAACCAGGCAGCTGCGAAGAAGATCCCAGAAGAACAGTCAGGCCCAGCCCCGCGACACCATCAAAGCCGCCGGGCCAATGACCCACGCCCTCTTGACACAACTGACCCTTATGGGTGCCGCATATCGCGCGCCAGTTCCAGCATGTCCAACCGAGGGCTGGATCGAGTCGGCCTCGAGATGATGCCGATCGCCAGTGTGACGCTGAGTGACGGGCGCCGTCCGGGAGAGAACGCGCGCCGACCCGCCGTTCTGGTCGACCCGGCCGGTGATCGACTCCCTGCTCGATCGGATACAGATCAGATAATCAGCGCGCTGACCGGTCAGCCGGGCAGGCGCGCCGAGTCAGGGCTCTTGCCGTCTAAACGACCGATTTGAATTGAGCGCTTCACGGTCAGCGCCCAGATGAGCGTGCAGTTTACGGTTGACACCAGCGGGAGTGGTCGCCATTGCCCGGCCACCCCCCATCGGGATAGCGATCTACCGATGTCCTCCAACCAGCCGTACACACCCTCCGGACGCCTGACACCAGCCGCCGGGCAGGATCGTGTGACGCCGATCGGCATGCAACATGGCCGCACCCGCTCCGCGTGCCGGTGGTCACGATGGTTCAGGCAGCCGGGGCCAGGAGGGTGCCTCGATCGACCCTCGACTCGTCGCGACTGCCGTAGCGCTCGCGCAGCGCTTGCCAGGCCGCCAGCTTCTCCGGGCGCATCCGCTGGCCGTCGTACAGCTCTTGCACGTAGCAATAGAGCACCGTGTCCCCGCCCGGCCCCAGGAACTGCACCGCCAAGAGCTCCGGCCCGGAGTAGGACGGGAACGGGTGGAGCTCGCGCACGAACCGGACCCCGGAGATCTCATCGACCCGCACGTCCATCGACCAGCTCGCCGCGTCATCGCCGAGTTTGACCTGCCACCACCGCCGGTCGGCCGGGCCGCGGAACACCGGCGCCGTCGCGCCGGCCAGGTGCGCGGTCCACCAGCCGATGCCGAAGACGAAGACCAGCGGCCCGGACCCCGACAGGTCCGCGATCAGACGTTCCAGTTCGCTGGCGGGCTCGCTGATATCTGCGACCTTGCTCATCTCATGCTCCTCACCCGCGTCAGTGCGGTCAGTGGCTGGCAACACGGCGCCGCGCAGGATCGATACCGACCGTCGCCGGGGCCAGTGGCGGTTTGTTGCTTGTGTGACTGGATCAGCCAGACGTTATAGGGCCCCTCAAGGGCTTGGTTATCTCCCATTTCGCGCTGCCGGTTCGGCCTGGTTATTTCTTCTTGCCGGGCACCCGGGCGCGAAGGACGGCAACGACCCCGAGGGGTAGGGTTGCGAGCAGGTAAATCAGGAAGGGCGGGGTGCCCCGCGAGGGCGCCGTGCTGATGATGACGACCGTTCCTGCGGCAAGGGCGAGCTGACTGGGCTTGCTGCGGACAGCGCGAGGATTGCCGCGAAGGTCAAGGACGCCGCGCGCGCCGCTTCGCCCGCGCCATCTTGAACAGGTAGGCCGGGGTCGGCGGAATCCACCCAAGTTGCCTGGCCATGCCGAGATCGTCGCGGTTCGCCCAGTGCTCGATGATCTTGCCGTCTTCGATCCGGAACCAGTGGGATTGGGTCGCCGCGAAGGTCTTGGCTGTCGGCGGGAAGACCGCGTCCACCGCCCCGTCCTCGGTGTACACGGCCCACGGGGCGACTTGGCGCCCGTTCATCGTCGAGTTCACCGCGACCAGGTTGCCGTCGGCGACGGCGTGGTGGATGTCGTAGTGCAGGTCGGCGAATGCGGCGCGCAGCCACAGCGCGGTTGAGTAGAAGCCGGCCGGCCCCGGAACCCGCGACGATGGC
This sequence comes from uncultured Actinomycetota bacterium, assembly GCA_963808615.1. Taxonomy (GTDB): domain Bacteria; phylum Actinomycetota; class Actinomycetes; order Streptosporangiales; family Streptosporangiaceae; genus Palsa-504. Next base: position 21,752 of record CAWEGV010000010.1, on the reverse strand, counting down.
GGCTGGACCTGGTTCTCGCGGTCGACGGCCCGCGGGTGATACAAGGGATCGAAGCCGGCCCGGTCCCCGTCGGCCATGGCGTGCAGGCTGCGCACCGCGAGCGAGATCGGATCGGCCGACACGGCGGGAGAGGTGGCGGTCATGGCGACTCCAATCAGATACAGTTTGACTGTATCTGAATCTTGGAGCCGACGGTGACGGAAGTCAAGAGGTCCTACGACGCGTCCAGGCGGCGCGAGCAGGCCCGCGCCCGGCGCCTGGCCGTGGTCCTGGCGGCTCGTGAGCTGTTCGAGCGGGACGGGTTCCGGCCCACGACGATCGCCGCGATCGCCGCGCACGCCGGTGTCTCGGCGGAAATGGTCTACAAGGGCTTCGGCAGCAAGGCGGCGCTGGCCAAGGCCGTGTTCGACCTGGTGATCGCCGGTGACGATGAACCGGTACCGGTCGCCGAACGCCCGGCGATCCAGGCGGTGCGGGACGAGCCCGACGTGCGGCGCAAGATCGCGATGTTCGCCGAGGGCCTGGCCCAGCGCCAGGCGCGCTCTGCGAGGGTGCAGATCCTCATCCGCGACGGGCGGCACGTCGACGATTCGCTTGCCCCGATCTGGGTGAAGCTGAACGCCGAGGGCCTGGCCGGCATGACGATGCTGAGCCGCCACCTGCTCCAGACCGGACAGCTCCGCGACGGCATCGACCTGGATGAGGTACGCGACGTGCTGTGGAACTACCTCGCGATCGATATCTACGAACGGCTCGTCCTCATCCAGGGCTGGCCGCTCGAGCGATACTCACAGTGGCTTACGCACGCCCTTACGAGCGCCATTTGCCCGTAATCGGCTTGTCACTTAACCATTTTCGAAGTGGTGGTAATGCGAGCCGCCCGGCAGGCCGAGCACGGCGCCCACGCAGGTCCCGTGCTCGACGAGGCGTTCCGCCCAGCATGGGCCGCGCGAACCGGAAAGAGATCCCAAGCATGCCGGACCGCTACTACCAGATCATCGCCGCGGCTATCAGCAGACAGGTTTAACCCAACCGTTCCTCGAGGCTCGCAGCGCGGAGGCAGCGCATAACGGGCGCTCTGCAGGCGGACCGCCCTATCACTGCCACCAATCCCGCCCGCGCTGACCGGCCTCGGTTCGCTCGCTCTCTGGAACACTAGTCGCGCAGCGTGACGATCGCTAGTCAGGGCCGTCGCGAGATCCGCCGATATGGTCGGTTGTGCATTCGGTCGCCGTGGCTGCGGGCGCCGTACCGAAGGATTGATCTGTATACTGCGACCCATGCGTCCGGCCTAGCCAGTCAGCCGCAAATATTCGGAAACTTGCTGATCTGATACGCCTGCTCACGCAACGTGATTGGCCCTCGACCTAGCGAAGCGCACACTGCCGCCGATCCGTACGCGGGGGCTGTCTCCGGTGTGGTCACTTTGACGTGTGCCGGAGGAACGATCTGGGCGGCAGAACACACCCGGCTGGGAATGTCATTGATGACCTGTGCATGCGTGTCGTCCCGCTGGTAGCTTCGCGAAGGTGGCTGCAGAGTTCGCGACTGCGTTCACGAGGCTGGTCGGATGCCGAGCGCCGATCCAGCTGGCGGTGATGGGCGGTGGCACCGGTACACCGGAGCTGGCGGCCGCGGTGAGCCAGGCCGGCGGGCTGGGGATGCTCTCATCGACCTTCCCCATGCCTGTCGATGAGCAGCTGAGCTGGGTCCAGGAGCGTACGGAGCGGCCGGTCGGTGTCGGGTTCTTCGCCTTCGAGCTGCCGGCGAGAACCGGGGAGCTCGAGCTAGCGGCCCGTCGCGCCCGCGTCGTCGATGTGTTCTGGGGTGATCCTGACGCCACCGTGGTGGAGCGCATCCATGCCGGCGGCGCGATCGCCTTCTGGCAGGTCGGCTCGCTCGACGAGGCGGTGGCCGCCGTCGACGCCGGGTGCGACGCGGTGATCGCCCAAGGGATCGAAGCCGGTGGCCATGTGCGGGGCACGACGCCGTTGGCCACGCTGCTCCGGCAGGTCATCGCGGCCCTGCAGGTGCCCGTGATCGCCGCCGGCGGCATCGCCACCGGCGCCGCGCTGGCCGGGGCCCTGAACGCTGGCGCTAGCGCAGCTCGGGTGGGCACCCGCTTCCTGGCCACCGCCGAGTCCGGTGCCCACCCCGACTACGTCACTGCGCTGCTCGCAGCCGCCGCCGGCGCCACCGTGCGCACGACCGCGTTCGGCGAAGGCTGGCCGGACGCCCCCCATCGCGTGCTGCGCATCGCCAGGGAGCGCGCGGCTGCATGCGCGGACCGGGTCGTCGCCCGCGCCGCCTACCGGGACCACAGCTGGCAGGTCGTCCGCTGGTCCACTCAGCCGCCGACGGTATTCACCACTGGCGAGGTGGCTGCCATGGCCATGTACGCCGGCTGCGGCGTGGGCGACATCGCCGACGTGCCGGCCGCCGCGCAGATCGTTGAGCGGATGATGGCAGAGGCCGTGCCGTTGCTGTCGCCCCCGGCACGCTGAGGCCGTACTCATACGCGAACCCCGATCTCGCCTGCTCCCGCGCCTGATCCGCTGTTTGAGACGCTACCCGGATGCCACCCCGGACAATCTGTGCGCATAGCCTCGCCTCCTGCCCGGGCCTTCCGCGCGCCCTGCCCGGTGCTCGGAAACCCGGCGGCCCGATTCGTCCGCTCACGCAACGTGATTGGTCCTCGACCTGGGCAAAGCGCATACTTCCGCCGAGGCGGACGGAGGTGAGGTATCTTTGCGAGGTTACGCTGCGTGGTCAGCATGCCCGGGTCAGCGCCAGCGCCCTGCAACGCTGATCTCCGGGTGCAAGCAGCGAGGGTGACGACAGTCAGCCGCGGGGCCCGGCCCGTGGTGCAGCTGTCAGCCGGTGACGCGATCGAGATGGCCGCGGCCCGGCGGCTGTCCGTGGTGCCCGCGGGCCTGCTGCCGGAATGCCGCCCAGGTGAACGGCTGGACGGCCCCGGCGGGAGTGATGTGCTCCTCGCAGGCGTGGGCGATCAGCGCCCAGCCGCCGCCGAGCTGGGCGGCCAGTTCGCGCGGGCCGTAGCGGGCCACCGGCAGTCCCGAGCAATATCCGGGCCCATCTGGCGCGAAACAGCCGATCACCACGACCGCGCCAGCCGCGGTGGCCGCGTTCAGGGTGTCCAGGTAGAGCCGCCGGTCCGTGCGGCCGGTCAGGAAGTGGAAGACCGCCCGGTCATGCCAGACCTGATAGCGCCGCTGCGGGCGCCAGGCCCGGACGTCGGCGATGATCCACCGGACCCGCGGTGCGTGCGGGCCGAGGAGCCGCCGGGCGTGCTGCAGGCCGGCCGCGGAAATATCGAGGACGGTCACGTCGGAAAACCCGCGGGCGAGCAGGGCACCGGCCAGCGGCGCGGCACCCCCGCCCACATCCAGCACGCTGTCGCCAGCGCAGACCCCGGCCGCATCCAGCATCCGCCACGACATGACGGGCTCGGCCTGGAACCAGCTGCGGGTGCGGGCGCCCTGGGCGTAGGCGTCATCCCAGTGCCGCGCCGGATCGGGCGTGCTGGCCACCATCCCATCATCCCCCGCCCGACCGGGACCAGGCATCAGCCAGACCCGCGGTGCCGTGGTTCCCGTCATCGGCACGGCCCAGCGGCCGCCGCACCCCTGGCCGCCTGCAAGCCGGCTGCAAGGCCTGCCGGCGAGGATGAGCAGGACAGCACTACCCGCCAGGAGGCCACCGTGGCCCGGTACCGCGCCGTGAAAACCGTCGATGAGCTACTCGCCCGGGCCAGGGCCATGCTGCCCCATCGGCCCTCGCCTGCCGAGGCGCTGCGCGCCCAGGCCAGCGGCGCCCTGCTCATCGACATCCGCGGCGATGACCAGCGGCGCGACGACGGCCTGATCCCCGGCCCCATCGTGCTGCCCCGCAACTGCCTGGAATGGCGCTGCGACCCCGCGTCGGAATGGCCGCACCCCGCCATCACCCGCCGGGACCTGCACGTCATCCTGATCTGCGACCAGGGATACCAGTCCAGCCTGGCCGCGGCGACCCTGCAGCAACTCGGCCTGATCCACGCCACCGACCTGGATGGAGGATTCACCGCCTGGGCCGCAGCCGGCCTACCCGTGATCACCCCGGCGACAGCCGACCACGACCCATCTGGTAGCCAATGACGCACACGATAATGAATGATCTGCGCGAGCCAGCCGCTTGGCCGACCTGGTTCATCGGGCGCGCCGAGTCGGCAGGGAGAGTGTGCCTCTTCCTATGTCACGCTCTGTATTCGGCCGAGCTCGCGACCTGTAGAGAAATATCCGCCTTCGGCGCTCATCCTCTGGCCTTCATGATGCCCTCGCGGAGTGTTCGAGATCGGACATTATGGGCGGGTGCTGCGCGCTACGTACTGTTGCGCGACGCCCTTGGGAACCTCAGTCTTGAGCCCTCGGCAGGATGTCGTGCGGTGAATCATCTGGGCCTCACGGGATCGGATCCGCTGCAAGGATGACGGCCGTGCGCCGCTACGAGGCGAGTATGTACGACAGCAACCGCTGGGACGGCTTCGAGCTCCGCCCCGGCGACATCATCATCAGCACCCCGCCAAAGTGCGGGACGACGTGGACGCAGATGATCTGCGCCCTGCTCATACTGCAGGAACCGGAGCTCCCGCTCCCGTTGGACACGCTCTCGCCGTGGATCGACATGGTGACTCGCGCCCGCACAGACGTGTTCGCGGACCTGGAAGCCCAGAGGCACCGCCGGTTCATCAAGACCCACACGCCGCTCGACGGGATACCCAGCGATCCGACGGTCACGTACATCTGCGTCGGGCGGGACCCGCGCGACGTGGGGCTGTCGATGGACCACCATATCGGCAACACCGACATCGGCGCGTTCCTCAGCCAACGCGAACGGGCGGCCGCGATCGACGGTATCGAGCTCGGACCATTGCGGCCACCGCGGCCGCGCCCCGGCGGCGAGCGGGACCGCTTCTGGCAGTGGGTCGACGACGAGACGCCGTCGACGCAGGTCGGGTCGTCGCTGCGGCGCACTGTAGAGCACCTGCAGACGTTCCGGGACGCCGCCGGCGATCTCGACGTCGTGTATTTGCACTACGACGACCTAAAGGCCGACCTGGAGGGGCAGATGCGGCAGATGGCCGCGCGCCTCGGCATCGACGTCGACGAGCACCGATGGCCCCGCCTGGTCCAGGCGGCGACGTTCGAGTCGATGCGCAGCAGGGCCGGCACGACCGTCCCCGGCGGCGGTCCGGAGCACTGGATCGATCCCGCCGCGTTCTTCAGCCGCGGCACGAGCGGCCAGTGGCGCGACCTCCTCGACGACGCCGACCTCGCCCGGTACGCCGCGCGCGTGCGGGCGCTCGCGTCCGGCAACCTCGTCGAGTGGGTGCATCGCGAGCCGATCGACTGAGATCCCCGTCCGGCGGTATACCCGCACTACCCAAAGCTGATCGTCAGCGCCGACCGCCGCCCGTAACTGCCGATCCGCGCTCGGGACCAACACCAGGGGTCTGCGCCTCAACCGACGCCGGATTCGGCGCTCGGCATCTCGGAGGTGGGGCGCTCCGCACCGCGTTGCGTGATCAGCCTTCGTTCAGAGCCAGGCCGGGGGCTGGATCTCCGTCTCATTTACGGGCATGACGCCATCCCGCCCACGATCGACCCGGTGGTCCCGGAATCGACAACGGTCCTGAGTCATAGCCGATTTCCTCCATGCCGCCCGGGGTCTGTGAGGGCGAGCCAGTTCCCGGCCTTCGGGGACGGTGCGTGCCTTACTGCCAGTGCAGGTCGCTGGCACCCGCGGCGGCCAGGGCTTGCTCGCGGGTGAGGTAGTCACGCCAGCGGATGACCTTTCCGTCGCTGAGGGTGAAGACGTTGTAGACCTGGCCCACCGTGTCCAGGTCGCCCAGCGTCCCGTTGAACCCGGGCCCGCGCAGCCCCACGACGACGTGCTGCCCAGCGTCGATGGCCTCGACGGCCTCCACGGTGAGCGGCGCGGCGGCAAACCGGTTCCGGATGACGCCCATCGCCTGCTCCCGGCCGTCACAGCGTAGGCCAGGCTCCAGGCCCTCCCACACCAGATCGGCGGCAAGGAACTCCGTGATGCGCTCTGGATCCTGGTCACGCACAGCGTCGATCAGCCCGCCCAGGATGATCTCGATGTTCCGCCCGGCCATTGGCAGCCTCCTGCCCAGCACGCATCCCCGGCCGCCATTATGCCACCGGGCCACGGCCGCATACCGCGCCCTGCTCAGCCCCGCGCCAGACAGCGCCCATGGCCGAAGGCCGACGGGACGCCGTGACATGGCGGCACGAGCCACAGCCCGGGACGACCCGCGCGCCCACGCTGAGATAACCGCCGTTCGCCAACTGTCGCCGAACGTGGCCGCGGCCTTCGCAGGGCAAGTTCCCATAGCCGCCGTTCTGCTCGGCTATAGCACGCTCGGCGACTGCCTGTTCAGGTGTACAGAATGGGTCTTTCTGTTAAGACTCGGCTTTCGTAGTTTCGGCCGGCGCTAGCTGGCCTTGCTGAACCAGATCGGGAAGAATCGCTTAAGCGATGCTTTCGTTGCCGGAGCCGTCGCGACGATGTTGGCGATGGCTTCGCAGTCGGCGATCACGGCGAAGTAGCGCTCCCCGCTTTCGGCGTCGTCGTGGACGGGCCAGTCCACCCGCTCGCGGTCCTTCATCACCGCATAGACCGCGGTGACGCTGGCATGTGCCCGGCCGTAGATTACCGCGATGCCCTGTCCGCGGGTGGCCATCGTGAGTCCGGCGCCCAGCAGGTTCCGGTCGTCGGCCTGCACGCCGGACAGTGGCGGTCCCCAGTTACCGTTGACGTCGACCGCGACGCAGTTGGCGCCCGCCGTGTCGCGGTAGCTGACGAGGGCGTACTGCTTGCCGCCCGCGACGTAGGTGGCGTGCGTCCGCACCGGGGTATCGGGCAGCCGCGTGCCTGGCGGCCGCGTCGTGGGCAGGTTCTGGTGCGAAGCCCGTCCGGCCTGGTTCCTGGCCGCCGTCGCGTGATCCTTGAGAGCCGTTGCCGTGGCCAGGTCACCGGCGCGCTCGACGCGGGTGGCAGCTTGGCTGGCATGATCAGCGAAGGCTGTCAGCGCGGTGCTGATGTCATCGAAGCGGGCGAGCGTGGGCGCGGCGGGATCGCCGGCCGTCCCGTCCCGGCAGGCAAGCCAGGTGCCGCCGTCCTGGGCAAGGATGATCACCGCTGCCTGGTACCTGGTCCGCGGACTGCCCGGGCTTGGCGGCAGGAAGATATGCGCGGCCCGCTGATCCCACGGCGTGGTGAGCAGGCAGAATGCATGCTGCTCGTCGAGGAAGGCGTGCCCCGCCGCCGCGTTGCCCATCTGGTAGACGTCGGCGCTGCCGGGCCAGCAATGCCAGACGTAGTAGCGGCCCTGGTACGGGACGAGGTGGAAGCTGATGGCTCCCCAGCGCACAGTGCGTATGGCGTGCTCGCCAGGGTCGATGTCCGGCGGATCCGTCATCGAGTCCGGGAGCGCTCCTGCGCCGGGAACTACGTTCCGGCGGGCCGTGGTGTACCGCTCGCCTGCCGCGGCCATGCGGGCACGCGTCGCCTTCTTCGCTTTCCGGTCAGAGGTCATGATGTCATCCGTTCTGCGGCGCGAGATCCCACGCAGCCCGGGCCGGCTGGATGAACGTGACCAAGGCGCGAGTCGGTGACCCTTGTCCTCAAAGCGTCGCGATCGGCGTGGGCGGCCGCGGCTCAGAGTCAGGCAGGCGCTACTGCCACTGTCACGATACATCGCGTTTTCCGGCCGGGCAAGCGCTGGGGATGTCCGTGGCGGCCGAGTGGGGATGACCAATGCCGCGCCGGCAGAAACATGACCTGGAATCGCAGGTATCAGCGCATCTACGTCGGCCAGGACGGGTCTTAAGCCGGTGCCCTGGTCAGCTGCCGCGCCGCGGCGCTCAAGCCATACCAGCAGATATGTACTGCGAAGCCATCGACGTCCCTGCGCACAGCCAGGCGCAAATAGTCGGCGATCTGAAATTGTTCGAGCTGATTACAATATTGACGCTTGTCACGCTACGCGACCGCGGGGAGCGCTTTGGCTCACCGGCCACAAGAGTTCAACGCGCCCGCTCACGCCGCAGTCGGTCCTTGAAACTGCACGTGGGGCGGGTGGGACTCGAACCCACGGCTGACGGATTATGAGAAGCACGCCTCCGTGCACCATACGCTCTAGCTGCACCGATGACACGGATAATCACACTGACAGCACTCACCGCGCTGGGATTACCTGGCGAGCCATTCCACGAACCATTCCACGACCCACCACAGCGAGCGCTACGCAGCGTAACCATGCGCCGGGCGAGCTCCGCCATCCGGAGCGGCTGCCAACGGCGGCGCGCCCCAGCAGCCTGCGCGCACAGGACAGGTCCGCCTGCCCGCTATGGCCCGCCCGGGCTCTGGCCAGGGGCTACCGCACATGCCGAATTGAGGGCGTTGTCGTGGCGCATATCTATCCATGCATTGGAATACTCACTCACGATCTCCCCGCTTTACGGGAGCCCGCCGTGGAGTATTTTCTATCGTTCTGGTAGGAAATCAGATCGCTTAATACACGGGTGATCCGTGTCGCTCCGTTCGTTCGGCCGGACCCGCGCGGTACAGGCGGTTCTGGGCGGCCCGGGTCGGCGGATTTTGTGGGCGGGACGGGCGTGGATGCCCGGCGGCGTTGGGATTGCCGAGGTCGCGCGACCATCACCAGTGACCGGGCTGTGCTGACAGATCAGGAGGACCAGCCTGCCCTCCGCCTTCTGGCCCGCCACGTGGCTGTCCGGGAGATGCCAGCCTGGGCGGGCCGGCCGGGTTGCGGCTGCTCCAGTCGGGCTCGCTGGTCCAGAGCCAGAGATGAGCGGGTTCCAGTGCCGCCTGCACCACGCTGGCCAGGTCGCCGCGGACGGCGTCTATCTCGACCGCGTCCTTGAGCCGGGCCGCGAACGCGGCCACCGTGGCCTCGGCGTCGTACCGGGCCCGGTTGAACCGCCGGTCCAACCGGTGCTGCACCCGCTTCCGGACCGGGCTGAACAGGGCCGCCACGGCCAGCGTGGCCGCGGCCACCGCCACCGGGGCCCGCACCCCGAACACTCCGGTGACCAGCAGCACCAGGCCGGCGTAGACCCCGGCCAGCAGGCCGGTGACGATCGCGTAGGCCAGCGTCCGGGAGATGACCCGGTCGATGTCATACAGCCGGTACTTCAGCACGGCGACTCCGATTGCGGCGGGCATCGCCAGCACGGCGGCGAACAGCGCGCCTGACGCGACCCGCGCGGCCGTCCCGGGCGTCAGCGACAATACGACCGCGGGCGCCAGCGCCACCGCCACCAGGCACCCCGACCAGGCCAGCCATTTGATCTGCTGCCGCTCGGTGGCCGTACTCCGGCGCCGCCGCGCGACCAGCGACCATACTGCCAGCACCACACAGCAGACCAACCCGGCCAGCCCGGCCACGGCCGCGCCGGAGGGCACCGCCGCCAGCGCCACCCCGAAGGGATTGCTCAGTCTCGGCAGGTCGGGCCGGTCCGACCCGTGCGAGGCGGCGAGCCCGGCGACCGCGATGACCGCAAACCCGCTGGCCAGCCAGCTGACCGGCCGCCACCGCGGCGAGGGCGGCCGGCCGTCCGGGAACAGCAGGACCAGGTACACCGCGACCAGCGCGACGAACGGAACCCAGATCCACAGCTGGACCCAGCCGGCATACGCACTGCCGGGCAAGCTGCGCCCCGCGGAGGCCGCCAACCCGTACTCGAAGGTGGCAAAATCCACCGCCTCCGCCAGCCCCGTGGCGGCCAGGATCCAGCCCACCATGTGGCCCGGGCGGCGCCAGGTCAGCACGGCGCCCACGCCGCCGAACCCAGCCGCATACAGGCCGGCGAACCCGCGGATACCGAAGAATCCCTTCGGCACCGGGGTCGACCAGTCCCAGGCCATCAGCGCCAGCCCGGCCGCAGCGATCACCAGCGTGGCCGTCCCCAGCAACCATCCTGACCTGCAAGCCCATCGCATCGCGCTCACTCCGGCTTCGAGGGCAGCCGGCGAATCCGCCCAGCCGCGGCCCGGCACGCGGGCGGACCTGGACGCCGGCCGGGTGGTATCGGCGAACCGCGGTTCATAGCGGGAGGGGGTTGGCGAGCAGGCCGGTTCCGGGAGCGCGGCCGGAGATGGTCCAGGCCCAGTCGGTGGCGTCGATCTCAAGATGCGGGCCGTCGCTGCCGCGGGCGTAGCTGCCGCCGGCGGGCCCGGTCAGGTGAAGTGCGAACGCCTGGTGGTGGGTGGCGGCCCAGTCGGCGACCATGTCCGCGATGATCCGGCCGTCGTGTCCGGCGGTCAGGACGGGCTGGCGGCCGGTGGCGCGGGAGATGTCGATGCGGTGCATCCACACGTCGCGGGTGCAGACGATGTCCATCAGGTAGCCCAGCGGCCGCCGACCGAGCGGCGGCTCGAAGCCGATGCGCACCGGGCGCAGGAACGGCGGGAACCGGCGGCGGCCGCGCAGGGCGCGCGGGACGGCCTGGTCCCACCGACTGATCAGCCCGGCGGGGTCCAGGTCGGCGCGTTCGCGGATCTGGACCTCGTTGGCGCCGTGCACGATGTGGCCCAGGCCAAGCTGGCGCTGCACCCGGCGGCCCAGGCGCATCTGGTGGATGTTCTCACCGACCGAGGCGCAGGCTTCGGCCGCGCCCAGCACGTGGACGGCCACAGCCCGCACGTCCCACCGGTCGCAGACCGTCGCAGGTTCCCAGTCCCCGGGGGCCAGGCCGCGCAGCAGCGCGCCGAAGCGTTCGTACTCGGCGGCGGCCAGGTCCATCGCCTCCTCATGCCGGATCGGCGGGATGTCGCGCACGTCGGTGGTGGTCAGGGTCATGATCGGGTCCTCTCGCGCGTCCGGCCGGTCGTTCCGCCGGCGGCCTCGATGTAGGTGAGGAACATGTCGACCGCGGCGTCCACGAGGCGGACCCAATGGTCGCCGCCGGTGTCGTTGGCGATCTGCTGGCCGGCCAGGCCGCCCATCAGCGAGGTGAACAGGTCCAGCGCCCCCGGAGCGGCAAAGCCGTTGCCGTCGAACCACGCCCGGGTGCGGTCCAGCTGCTGGACCGACACCGCGTAGGCCTCCGGGCTGGGCGTGAACCCGGGGATGGTGCGGTGGAACAGCAGCAGGTACCGCGCGGGGTCCTCCACCATGAACGCCATCGCCCGGTGGGCCCCTGCCCGCAGCCCGTCGTCGCCGGGCAGTTCCTCGGCCTCGGCGATGACCGCGGCGAACTGGCGGTACCCCTGGGCGAACATGGCGTCGTAGATGGCGTGCTTGGAGGCGAAGTACTCATACAGGGACGGGGCCCGCATTCCGATCCGCGCCGCGAGGTCCCGCAGGTTCAGCCCGCCCAGGCCCTGCTCGCGCACCAGGTCCCAGGCGGTCTCGAGGATCTCCGCCTTCGTTGCCTCACGACGTTCGGCTTTCCTATCCCTTATAGGTACCTCTACCATAGATAGGATCATGCGCCGGACGCGGCCGGGAGTCAAGCCCTGCTCCCCGACGGCTCTAGGCGCCGTCCATGCATTCACGCGTGGTAGGCCTAGTCATCGGACGGCGACAGGTCGCCACGCCCGTCATACGCAGCCAGGTAATGCGGGCGAAGTGGACGCCGACCAGATGCGGCGGTTCGCGCTCAGCCTTCCCCGGGACCGAGGAACACGATCACGGCGGGCGCCCGTCCCTCCGTGTTCACGGCCGGCCGCGTTCCGCCAGTGGCCTGGACGATGAGGGGATCAACCTCACCCTCAGCGAGAAGTCCATCGCAGAAGCCGTAGCCGAAATGGCCGCATGCCTGCGCGGAAGACCGGCATGGCCCGCGGCTGGCCGCCGTCCGCGTCGCTTACCCACCCCGGCCCGACGGCATCCTCAAGGAGCCCACTACCAACGCCCGGACACGCCCGGGCTTGGAGGCGATTCATCCAGGCTCACCAGGCCACAGCCCGGGCCCAAGACGGTTGATACCGAACATCGCGATCTGCGCGACACCCCCAACGTGACCATTCGCCATCACCGCCAATACAGATCGGCGGCTACGCGCGCGGTTATCACGACCTTTCTGCGTCGTTGGCCGTTTGGCAGATCCCGTTACGGCCCCACAGGCTGGTCCGCCAGGCCGTATTTTTATGCATCGGCGCTCTTGTCGCGAACGTACTCATTTGCCGCGCCGGGTATGGATGAGCGGTTTGCGGGCTCGAGGCTGTGGCGCACTGTCGGGGCATGATGCATTACAGCCATCCAGTTCCCCTCTCCGCTACCGCTGACGCGCCAGCCGGTCTTCTACAGCTAGCGGCGGCTGCCTACCTGGCCCGGTTCACGGGCTCTTCCCGCGAGCACACCGAGTCCGACCTGCGCTGCTACATGCGATGGTGCGCCGGCCGCGGCCTGGACCCGCTGGCTGCGCGCCGCCCGGACCTAGAGCTGTACATCCGGTGGATGCAAGAAACCTGCCGGTTCAAGCCCTCCACCGTCTCGCGGCGGTTCTCGGTCGCCGCCGGGTTCTACCGCACCTGCGTCATCGACGGAGTGCTGGAGCACTCACCGGCCGAGCATGTCCGCAGACCGCATGTCACAGCCGAGTCGCCCACGCTCGGGTTCACGCACCTGCAGTTCGAGGCGCTGCTGACCGCCGCGCGCCAGTCGGCGAACGATTACGACTTCGCCTTGGTGGCTATGCTCGGGCTGCTGGGCCTGCGGATCTTCGAGGCTACCGGCGCGGATATCGCCGACCTGGGCGAGGAGCACGGTCACCGGGTGCTGCGGGTATGCGGCAAGGGCACCAAGATCGTCCTGGTCCCGCTGCCCCCGGCGGTCGGCCGGGCCATCGACCGCGCCATCGCAGGGCCGGATGCGCGGTCCGATCCTGCTCAACCGCCGCGGCTCCCGGATGGACCGGCACGCGGCCACCCGCCGCCTGCGGCAGCTCGCGCAACAGGCCAGCATGCCGATTACCAGGCCGCATCCCCATATGCTGAGACACACTTTCGTGACGACCATGCTGGATGCCGGGGTGGACCTGCGCGACGTCCAGATCGCCGCCCGGCATGCCGATCCCCGGACCACTATGCGTTACGACCGGGCCCGCACGAATCTCGACCGTCACCCCAACTACATCCTCGCTGCCTACATGGCTTCCGGCACCTGATATCCGCGCCGCCTTGGCTATAGCAGCAGATGCATATAGCATCAGATGCATGACAGGGCTGTTTGAGGTGGAGATCGAGCCCGAAGTCCGGTCCTGGCTGGCCGGGCTGCCTGACCGTGACTTCGGCCGGGTCGACTTCCTCGTCGGCCTGCTCGCCGAGCACGCCGAAGATCTCGGCGAGCCCTACACCCGTCACCTCGGCGGGAAGGTCAGGGAGCGGTTCCGCCTGCTGCGCCAGCAGACGCGGGTCACCTACTGGCTGGCCCCTGGCCGGCGGGTGATATTACTGACGGTCTTCCGCAAGACCCGCGGCGCCGAAACTGCCGAGGTCGCCCGCGCCCTGCACGCCCAAAGTATCTGCGAGGCCGGACACAGCCGGGCCCATGTGGTGTTCGACCGGGAGGTGAACTGACATGACCGCCGAGCATTCCGCCTACGAGGAAGTCGCCAGCGATCGCCGCGGCAGCGAGAAATACCGCCAGGGGTACGCCGAGGCCCGCCGGGCCTTCCTGATCGGCCAGGCCATCCGTGAACGCCGCCTGGCCCTGGGCCTGTCGCAGGTCGAACTAGCGACCCGCGCTGGAATGACCCAGCCCGCGCTGTCCCGCCTGGAAGCAGGCGGCGTCGTGCCCACCATCCCGCTGCTGGAACGGATCAGTATGGCCCTCGATGCCGACCTCATTGTGGAGATAGCTCCCCACGCTGCCTGAACCCCAGCCAGGGCCACGCCCCTCAGTCCCTACATTCGATTCTGCCGAATTGAGTGCGTTGCGTGCCCGCATGCTTATGTGCTTACCTGCATATCGCTAACGGCTGCAGCAAATCGTCAATTCAGCCTGGTAATACAAATTGTGCGCACGTCAAACGCGCATTACTTACTCTTGAGGCATCGCGCCCGACGATGGGCGTCTTCCTCGAGATCATGTTGTTCCTCGTGCAACACCCGCCAGCAATCGATGCGTATGATGCTCTGCGGTGTCTGAGGTCTTAACATCATGACGCGAAACTCTTGTCATCCACGGCGGAGGAGGACAACGATTTCATGGAGTACCGCAGCGGCCGCCTTCCGCCGGGCCGGCTTAGCCGACCACACTGCGGGCAGCACAACCCCGGCATAGACGAGCAGGGCAAGCGCGCCGGCGCCGCCAACGACGACTAGAAGGTCGCGGAAAGAGATGGCAGCTGCGAGTGCCAGCCTAGACCAAGAGGTGGAAACGTTCATGAGGGCTACAATGCCTGAGACACGGGTAACCTGCCGCTGTCGCCGGGAAAGTGCGGAAGGCCCCGGAAAACGGCAGGTGGGGCGCTTGAGTTGACTTGGAGCGGCGGATGAGACCGGACGCCAGGCAGGCATCTGGACGGGGACACGATGCCCCGGGACAGCAACCTGATGCCCTATTCCGTTTCTGTGCGAAGCTGAAGCAACTTCAACGTGCTGCCAATGTGACACAGACAAGGTTGGCAGAGGCTGCTCATCTCAGCACTTCGCAGGTATCGGACATCTTGAATGGCAAAATCCGACAGCCTCCCGATTGGGGCGTTGTGGACAAGATAGTGCGCGCTTGCTTGGCTCACGCCAAGCAAGCTGGTAAACCGCTGCCGTATACTCTCCACGACGAAGCAGACTGGCGGCGTCGGTATGGTGACCTTGAGCAGGACTTTGAGGCGGTGGCCCGACCACGGCGCAGGACTAAGGCAGCGATAGGGCAGGGCGTCAGCACGGTCCGCCAGTGCGATCCGTTCGACTTGGAAGTGCACCGTGTGATGCTGCCGCTCGGTGCGGGACCATCTCAAGCCAGTGAGGAGTCACTTACCCCGTACCTGAAGCGTCACCATGATCACAAGCTGTGCACGGCGCTGCGCCCGTCTACTGCCGGAGGGCCGTCAGCGCTCGCCTTGCTGGTCGGGGATTCCTGCACCGGAAAGACCAGGGCTCTCTACGAGGCACTGCGTGAGACAGCGCCGGACTGGCCGCTACTGCGTCCTGCCGATGCTGACGAGCTCCTTGAGGTACTTCAAGAAAGCCGGTTCCAGCCGGGGACGGTGCTATGGCTCAATGAGACCCAGCGCTATATGTACGGCACCGCGGGCGAACGGGCAGCAACGCTGCTACGCAGCAGGCTCATGGCTGTCGACGGTGCCGTGGCCGTAGGCGCAATTTGGGGGCGCCCATATTTTGCGGAATTGACCGCCGTGGGTAACAGCCCGGATATCCATGCGGCGGCTCGAGCGCTTTTGGATGGCCCCCGGACGATTCGCATCGATGTAGAGGACCACCTGACTGGCCATCAGCAGCGGGAGCTGATCGCGCTCGCTCCTACCGACAAGCGTCTGGAGGCGGCAGTATCGACAAGCGGGCCGGATGGCGATGTCATCCAACACCTTACTGGCGGACCTGAACTCTTGCATGGCTTCATCAACGGGGCGTTGTTCACCCCGGTTGAGGAAGCATTGCTTACCACAGCACTGGACGCGCGTCGGCTAGGCCACCTCGAACCCATTCCGATTACGCTCCTTGCAGAAGCCGCCGATGGTTACCTCTCTCCCCGACAGCGGCCAGGCCGTGCCGACTGGGCAACTTCAGCGCTCGCGGGTCTTGTCACTGGCAGACGGCCCGACGGCTCGGAGACCGGTATTCGTAATGCCCTCACCGCGCTGAAGTCCATACGAGCACGATCGGGAGACACCGAG
Organism: uncultured Actinomycetota bacterium; assembly: GCA_963808615.1. Lineage (GTDB taxonomy): Bacteria > Actinomycetota > Actinomycetes > Streptosporangiales > Streptosporangiaceae > Palsa-504. The sequence continues at coordinate 5,841 of CAWEGV010000010.1, read as the reverse complement.
GCGGGTTATGAGCCTGATGATTACCTCGACCAGCACACTCGGCGGCACCGACAAACGTGTCTCGGTCCACCCCAACTGTGGGACGCGCTGGCCGTGCACGCCACTACTGCTAGTGACCTGCATCGACTTGGCCGAGCAGCCTACGGCCGCGGCCTGTACTGGCACGCAGCCCTACTATGGAAGCGCGCACTTACCCTCACCGGGGACGCTGCTTCAGCAGTTTCGCTCTTCGAACTGCTTTTGGCTTTTGACCCCGACGGTGCCCATAACGTCTACCGTTGGGTAGCCGAGAGTGTCTCCCTTGATGACCTTTGGTACATTTCGGATTTGCTGTACCAGGGCTATGTCACGAACGATGAGGCGTTTTCCGTGCTTGCAACGCGGGCAGCCAGCCAGGCACCCCTTAATGATGTAGCGAATGTTGCGGAACTGCTCGGGTGGCTGATCGAGTTTAATGCTCGTGAGGCAGCTTCTGTGCTAGCGGTACGCGCCGGCAACGAAGTCCCGTTGGATGCGCCCACGGGTCTCTCCGCCCTGCTTGATCAGTTGCACGACGCGAAGATGGCCAGCGCATTCTCTGTGCTGGCGGTGAGGGCTGCTAACGGTGTCGGCTTCGATGATCTGTCGGGCGTCGCTATTCTTATGCATACGTTGATCGAGACCCATGCAATTGAGGCGGCTTCCACGCTGGCTGCCCGGGCGGCGGTAGATGCTCCCCTTGGGGACTCTGAAGGCGTTGCCGATCTGATATCTGCACTGCACGATGCTGAAGCCTATGAGGCGGTTCTAATTCTGGCGACACGTGCCGCTAACGGTGCTGTCGTTGGCGATTCTGAGCGCGTAGTCCTAAAGCGAAGACAGCGAAGCGATTCTGGACTTGATGATGCAATTTCCGCAATGCAGAGCGCTGGAGACGAGGAGCCGATTTTCCGAGTGCTGGGGGGAGGAGTCGTCCAACTGCTCAGTAAACTCCGTGAGATAGGAGCTCACGAGGCGGTTCTGGTGTTGGCGGCACGCGCCGCTCGTGACGTACCGGTCGATGATTCCAGAAACGTTGCAGCACTACTGAGGGAACTAGCCGATTCCGGGACCAGCGAGGCGGTCTCTATGCTGCTATCCCGTCGCCCAGCTGACCACGCCGCTCTAGACGATCTCTCTGGCGTCGCGGCGCTATTGTCCGCGCTGTACGATTCTGGAGCCGATGAGGAGGTCTCGACGCTTCTTACCCGTTTTCCCGCCGAGCACGTCCCCCTCAACGATCTATTGGGTGTTAGCCGTTGGCTGAGGGCGTTGCGGTATGCCGGGGCTGATCAGGCGGTTTCAGTACTGACAGCGCGAGCCGCCCGTGACGCCCCCCTCGAAGACCCATTCGGTGTCGCCCGACTGCTGACGACGCTGCGTTACGCTCAGGCTGACACGGCAGTTTCTGCACTCTTGGCACGCCATCCTGGTGACCGCGTCGCGCTCGGCAATCCTTCCGGCGTCAGACGTACTATCACCACTGCTGATGTCCCTTTCGGTGTTGCTGGACTGCTACGCGTGCTCCGTGACACCGGCGCCCTAGAGGCAGCGTTGGCCCTGACCGCGCGCGCCGCTAATGACGCCCCAGTAGACGATCCTGTAGATGTCCTGAATTTGCTCAGCGAATTCCAGTACATGAAAGCAGGCAAGGCATATTCAATCCTGGCCGCTCGGGCAGCCAACGGCGTCTCCTTTAATGACTTCCCTCGTATCAGTGGGCTGTTGAAAGTGCTGCGCTACGCCGGAGCCGACGAGGCGGTTTCCGTGCTAGCAGCTCGGGCGGCCGACGCCGGGCTATGGGAGTTGGCCATCAGAGCCGAGCCAGGAAGGGCTCAGCAATATAAGTTTGGCAGACAACCGGATGGCGCTGTCTCAGCGTCATGGAAGTGGGTTGATCTGGCCGATTTGGGAACAGGCCAGGCAAACTATCCGTCAGGAGAAAAATGATATTCTATTCTGCGGACGGATGCGCCCTAAATCTCATGCTGCAATCTTAAATCGATGTCGCAAGTTATTGAGGTTAATTCATATCTCCAGGCTAGCGATCCAGTCGTAAATATTCGGAAGTCCTGTGAGAGGGCATGCCGATGGCCGGCGTGCCGGTTCTCGGTGGCTATGCGGGCGGCGGGGGTTATTCGTGCGGGGTTTATCCGGCGGGCGGTGGCTGTGCCCAGGTGCGGAGGTCTTCGCGGCTGGCGTTCCAGGGCAGGAACCGTTCCAGCGCCGGCCCGGTGAGCGGCTTGCCGCGGTTGCGGCCGCATTCGTCGAGGTAGGCAGTGAGCCAGGTCAGGACGTTGAGGCTGGCCATCTGGGCGGTGGCGGTGACGGTCCAGATGACGGCGGCGTTCCGGGCGGTGTCCCCGTTATGGGAGCCGCGGGCGTTCTTCCTGGTCACGACCGGCCCGCGGATCATCCGCTCCGCGGCGTTATTATCCAGCGACACGAGGGGATAGTCCCGGTGCGCGATCAGGCCGTCCCATTCGCGGTCCAGGGTGCCGAGCGCTTTCTTCGCGGGTTCCTGCAGGCCCGGGGCTTTCGCCTGGTCCTTCCGCGCCTGGTCGATCACGGCGATCGCATCATCCCAGGCGGCGTATGCCTCCTCCAGCCGGGCTGCGGCGGCAGTTTTCTGCCGCACGGCGGGCGCGGCGGCGTCCTGCCAGGCGGCCATGAGCTCATCGTGGGCGAAATACAGGTCCCGGATCCGCTGCAGCCACGCTTGGGTCCAGTACTTCAGCTGGACCAGGCTCGCGTCGCCGGCCCGCACGAAGTGCCGTCTCACGTGCGCCCAGCAGTAAAGATTGACCAGGCCGTCCGCCTTCTTCCCCGCGGACTGGTAAACAGCGTAGAAGTCGCTGGAGATCACCAGCCGCCGCGGCCCGCCGTCCTCACCGTCGGTGAGCTGCCCGGTCTCCCCGTCGATCCCCGCGTGCCGGGCCAGCACCGCCCCGGACCTCGATGGGTCCATCACAAAGCACACGGTGTCCGGGCCGAGGAACACCCACAGCCACCACTTCGCCGGGCCGTCCCCGTCACGGGGAGCAAACACCCGCCACGTGGTCTCGTCGGCGTGCAGGTGCCACGAGCCCCGGGACCGCTCCGTGATCGCGTCTGCCAGCGGGGCCAGCAGCGCCCCAGCCTGCGCGCAGGTGCCCGCCAAGGTGGCCGGCGAAAGGTCCGCGCCCTGCCGGGAAAGCCCCGTTACCAGGGAGTTCATGCTCCGTCCCGCGACGTACCGCTCGGTCAGCAGCATCGCGATGAAGCCGTCAGTGAACAGGCCCTTGCCGATCGCCTTCGGCGGCCCCGGCGCCATCACCGTCGCCGGCCCCCGGCACGCGCACTCCCGCTTATACCGGCGGCGGCAGTGCGCCGCCACCCTGACAATCACCTGCCAGTCCAGCTGCTCCCCGGACCAGTGATCCGACAGCGGGGAGAACGGCTCCCCGCACTCCGGGCAGCAGTACCCGCCGCCCGGGAGATCCCAGAACACCTCGAACCGCGGAAGATGCGAGTAATCCCGCCGCCCCGCCCGCGCCCCCGGGCCCCCGCTTAACGTCCCGGCCGCTCCCGCGTTCCCGCTCCGGGCCGCCGCCGCCAGCATCACCGCCGTCATCGCCGGCCGGCGGCTCCGGACGCGACTTCTCCGACGACCGGCCGAACAGCATGCGCTGCAGCACCGCCAGATCAGCCCGCAGCTTCTCCAGCTCGGCCTCACGCTCCGCATCCCGCGCGAGAACCTCCGCCAGCGATACCCGCAGCTCCGCGTTCTCCGCCCGCAGCCGCCCGATCTCCTCCAGCGCGGCAGCCAGCACGCCGTCCCCGGACGGCGCCTCAGCACCCTCCGCATCCAGGACCACGCCAGCCGCAACCACCACGCAGCACAGCAAACACCATCAGGAACCGCAAATCACGCACTACCCCCAGCGTGTCACAGTCCGCGATCATGGCGGTTAGCGGCAACGCATTCAGCCCCTGTATAGTGCGGCGGTGGCCGTCAGAGCCGCGCTCGGGCAGGCCTCGTCGCGATGGTCAGCGCCGTGGCCGTCCTTGCCGGCTGCACATCCGCAGCCCCGCGGACGGCGGCCGCGCCGGCGCCGGTGCCCACTGCTCCGGGCGCGTCCAGCGCGGTGCCTGCGACATGCCGCGCGGGGCAGATCCAGTCGGCCGTTACCCGTTTCTTTGCCGCCTGGGATCACCGCGACAAACCTGGTCTCGGAAGCCTCTTTGACTCTGACGGCGTGCTGGACATGGCCACGAAATACCAGGACACGCTGCACGACGGGGCCTGGGACGACGCCGCCGGGCCAACGGCCATTGAAGCCTTCGCCGCGGCCCAGTGGCGCCTCGGCGAAATGCTCTCCTACCACGGGATGACGGTGTACCCCCCGGAAAACGGGGATTCCGGTGGTGCCGAGGTCAACCTTGTCAGCGCCAGATTCGCCGACGGCGACGTCCAGCCGATCGAGGAGGCGAAGTTCAACTACGACTGCGCACAGAGCGCCCTGACGCACGTGGTGATCATCTCTGCAGGAGCCGGTAAGACCCCGTAGCAATATCAGGTCACCAGCTCCGTGGATTCCAACGCCCGGTCACACGATTTCCGAATACTTACATCCAGTCGACTTGGAAATCGTGAGGCAGCTCCCAGGCGAGAAGCTCTTCTTCTTACGCATCTCCTGTTCCGATCGGTCCCACGGTCCCATAACATTCCTTCCTGAAAGCTTGACAGACCGAACCCGGACGAAGCCAAGCTGACCATAACGGCAGGTCGGCGTGCGGTTATCAAGCGGGCTTCGCGTCGTCGGCCCTCAGGTCACCTCCGGTAATGGTCCCACATACGATCCGCCGACCGGTATGTTCATCGCCCTCGGGATGAACGTCCTCAATTGCCGCGACGAGGGTGGTAAGCGGGCTGAGGTGCGCTTGCTCGGCGGCGACAGGCATTCGGCTGGGGGCGGCACGCATCCAGTGGCGTAATGCGAAGAGCCATCGGCGAGTGCGCGCATCGCTCAGGCTCGGGACGAAATCCCGAGCCTGAGCCTTGATCGTTCCGAATGTCAGTTGCAGGTGTAGGAACTGGCCTTGATGAGTACGATCGAAGCGACGCTGTACGTGTGCGGGAACCGGCGGATTCCGAAGCTCAATTCCGTCCCAGCTGGCATTGCGGAGGGCCTGATCGTCATGGTCAGGTTCTTGTTATCGAAGGACACGACCTGGGACAGACCGGCTGGTGCCGGGCGTGAGAAGCAGAAGCTGCCCACGGTGACCTTGGCCGGGATGCCGTCGTGCGCGAGGTCGCGTTGCAGGACGCCGGGGTCGAACACCACTCTGCTGGAGATGGTCAGCGTGACCGTGCCGTTGGCGTGGCTGACCAGCGTGAATGCCGCCGTGCGGATCGTGCCCGTGTCGTGCGCAGGCGCGGCGCCGGTGATGCCGGTCAGGCCGACCACCAGCGCCGCGCTCGCCGCCACCGCGGCGGTTCCGGTCAGGCCCATGAGCCTACGCCGCCTCAGTGTTGCCCGCCCGCGGCGCACGATGGCATCCAGCGGCGTGTTCATGTGAGTCTCGGTGAGGGCACCTTTGGCAGCGGTGAGGGAGTCCCGGACGGTGCCGAGCCCGCTGTTGTCGTTCATCTTGTTGTCTCCTGATCAGCGAGGTGCGAAAGCGCGGAACGCAGCGTTTCCGCCGCTCTGTGCAGGTGGGCCCCGACGGTCCCTGGAGCGATGCCAAGGAGCTTGGCTGTGGTCTCGGTATCCAGGTCGAGCAGTAGCCGCAGCGTGACGACCTCGCGCTGACGCAACGGCAGCCCGCGAAGCGCGGCCA
>CAWEGV010000009.1:0-117358 GCA_963808615.1 uncultured Actinomycetota bacterium | reverse complement strand
GCTGCGGCTGGCCCCGGATCTGGACTTCTCTGGAATGTTCCACGGCATTGACGAAAGGGTCCCCGTCGACGGCATGCGGTTCGGAGTCCGGGTCCTAGACCGGTTCCTGGACTGCTGTTAGCACCCCGCCGGGGACCGCACACGGTCCGCATCGGTCACGGATGAGCTCAGAATGTGCGGACTGGGCGTATGATGCGCCTTCGGAGGGTAGCCTTCCTGCTGCCGTCGGCGTTGAGCCGGAGCCTGGACAGTTCCCAGTCCCCGTACTCGGCGTGGTCGGCCAGGATCCGCCGCGCTGTGTCACGAGCATCTCGGGACATTCCGCGGGGTAGGTATACGACGAGGTAGGCGTACTCGGCCATCGGTCCTATTGTGCTTGAGTTCACCGGTGGTTCAACCTGCGATGGGGAAATCTCTGGCTTGCCGCAGCGAACCCGAGGGAACACACCGTACCGGGCCGACGGTTACAGCTGCAGGGCGGCGCGTGACCACCGGTATAAAGAGACGGTCACCGCGGATGCGAGAACGGGAAGAGCGTGCCAGCAAGGACAGTGACGGCAAAGACGAGAGCGGGAAGTGCCTCGAAGGCGCCGAGCGCCGGGAGCTCGAAGGGGAGGGTGGCCGGCGGTGACGGCTATGGCACCAAGCTCGTCATCGTCGAGTCCCCGTCCAAGGCCCGGACGATAGCCGGATACCTCGGCCGCGGCTACGTGGTTGAGTCCAGCGTCGGACACATCCGCGACATGCCCGACCGTGCCGCCGAGATCCCGGCCAGGTACCGCGGCGAGCCGTGGGCCAGGCTGGGCGTCAACGTGGACGACAACTTCGAGGCTCTATATGTCGTGCACAGCGACAAGCGGAAGCAGGTGTCCAAGCTCAGGAGCCTGCTGAAGGACGCCGACGAGCTGCTGCTCGCGACCGATGAAGACCGCGAGGGCGAGGCCATCGCCTGGCACCTGGTCGAGGAACTCAAGCCCAAGGTGCCGACCCGCCGGATGGTCTTCCACGAGATCACGCCGGAGGCGATTGCCCGCGCGATCGCCAGCCCGCGTGAGGTCGACCAGGGCCTGGTGGACGCCTACCAGGCGCGCCGCGTGCTGGACCGGCTGTACGGGTACGAGGTCTCGCCCGTGCTGTGGAAGAAGGTCATGCCCAAGCTGTCCGCCGGGCGCGTGCAGTCGGTGGCGACCAGGCTGGTGGTCGACCGGGAACGCGAGCGTATCGCGTTCCGCGCGGCCGCCTACGCTGACCTCGAAGCCGAGTTCGCGACCAGGAACGGCAGGGCCGGGGCCGCCGGTGAACCCTCGTCGTTCACCGCGAACCTGGTCGCCGTGGACGGTCGGCGGGTGGCGCAGGGACGGGACTTCACCGCCACCGGCGAACTGCGCGGCCCCGATGTCCTGCACCTGGACATGGCGGCCGCGGCCGCGCTGGCCGAGCGGCTGGGCGGGGCGAGCTTCTCGGTGGCCAGCGTGGAGCGCAAGCCCTACCGGCGCTCTCCGTACGCGCCGTTCCGCACCACGACCCTCCAGCAGGAGGCATCCCGCCAGCTCGGCTTCTCCGCCAAGCACACGATGGCCGTCGCGCAGCGGCTGTACGAGAACGGCTACATCACCTACATGCGCACCGACTCGGTCACGCTGTCCCAGACCGCGATCAGCGCGGCCCGGCGGCAGGCGGCCGAGCTCTACGGCGCCTCCTACGTGCCCGACGCGCCGCGCACCTATGCGAGCAAGGTCAAGAACGCGCAGGAGGCACACGAGGCCATCAGGCCGGCCGGGGACAGCTTCAGGACCCCCGCGCAGGTCGCCAGGGACGGGCTGTCCTCCGACGAACGGCGGCTGTACGAGCTGATCTGGAAGCGCACCGTCGCCTCCCAGATGAAGGACGCCACCGGCGAGTCGGTTTCGGTCCGGGTGGCGGGCAGGTCCAGCGCCGGCGAACGGGCCGAGTTCGGTGCGACCGGCAAGGTCATCAGCTTCTACGGGTTTCTCAAGGCCTACGTCGAAGGCGCCGACGACCCCGCTGCGGACCTCGACGACCGCGAGCGCAGGCTGCCGCCGGTGGCCGAGAACGACCCGCTCGACGTGCTCAGGCTGGCCCCCGCCGAGCACTCCACCAGGCCCCCGGCCCGGTACACCGAGGCGTCGCTGGTCAAGGAGCTCGAAGACCGGGAGATCGGCCGCCCGTCCACGTACGCCAGCATCATCGGCACCATCCTCGACCGTGGCTACGTGTTCAAGAAGGGCACCGCGCTCGTCCCCTCGTTCCTGGCCTTCGCCGTCGTCACGCTGCTCGAGCGGCACTTCGGCCAGCTCGTCGACTACGAGTTCACCGCCCGGATGGAAGACGCGCTCGACGCGATCGCCCGCGGCGAGGCCGAGCGGGTGCCGTGGCTGCGCAGGTTCTACTTCGGCGCCAACGGTGACCGGGGCCTGCAGTCCCTGGTCAGCGACATCAGCGACATCGACGCGCGGGACGTCAGCTCGTTCCCGCTGGCCGGCACCGACATCGTGGTCAGGGTCGGCCGGTACGGCCCTTACCTGGAACGCGACGGGCAGCGGGTGAACGTCCCAGAGGATCTCGCGCCCGACGAGCTGACCGTCGAGAAGGCCGAGGAGCTGTTCAGCCAGCCGAACGGCGACGTGGTGCTCGGCGCCGACCCCGGCACCGGCCGCGTGCTGGTGGCCAAGGCCGGGCGGTTCGGTCCGTACGTGACCGAGCAGCCTCCCGAGGACGCCCCCGCGTCGGCCAAGCCCAGGTCCGCGTCGCTGCTGAAGTCCATGTCGCTGGACACGGTCACGCTCGATGACGCGCTGCGGCTGCTGAGCCTGCCCCGGGCCCTGGGCGAGCTCGACGGCGAGCCGGTCACCGTGCAGAACGGCCGGTACGGGCCGTACGTGAAGAAGGGCTCCGACAGCCGGTCGCTGGAATCGGAGGATCAGCTGTTCACGCTGACCCCGGCCGAGGCCAAGGAGCTGTTCGCCCAGCCGAAGGCGCGGGGCCGCGGCGCCCGCACGGGCTTCGGATCGGCACCGCCGCTGCGCGAGCTCGGCGACGACCCCGCGACCGGCCAGCCGATGGTGATCAGGGACGGCAGGTTCGGTCCCTATGTCACCGACGGGGAGACCAACGCCTCGCTCCGCAAGGGCGACGACGTGGCCACGGTGACCATCGAGCGGGCTGCCGAGCTGCTGGCCGACCGTCGGGCCGCACCGCCGTCGCCGCGCCGCCGGGCAGGCGCCAGGCCCAGCACGACACGGAAGAAGGCTGGCACCACGGCCCGTTCGGCATCTAAGAGATCTTGACCGTGCCGGGCCCAGCACCACTCGTACCTGGGAGCCGAGCTAAAATCACGATCGAGGACTAACCCGTTATGCGACCAGCAGGGTCGATACGCTTACGCCGTGAACTTCCGCGCCGGATCAGCTCGGGACGGCGCCGGCCAGGGGGAACTCGGGGACGGCGCCGCCCGGCGCAATCGTGCCCGCGAGTCGAGCGTGTTGTCGATCAAGCCGTTCCGCCGGCTGTGGATCGCGCTGTCCCTGTCCAGCCTGGGCGACTGGCTGAGCATCTTCGCGCTGCTCGCGCTCGCGTCGTACCTGACGCAGAAGCACAGCGCGGGCCAGTCCATCACCGCGGCGGCCGCGGCGCAGACCACGGCCGTCGGCCTGGTCTGGGTGGCCACCCTGCTGCCGGCCCTGCTGCTCGGCCCGGTGGCCGGGGCGATCGCCGACCGGCTGGACCGGCGGCGGACGATGATCGTCGGGGATGTCCTCCGCGGGCTGCTCTACCTGTCGATCCCGCTCTTCCCCAACCTGATCTGGCTGTACACGGCCAAGTTCCTGGCCGGCGTGGTGTCGCTGTTCTGGAACCCGGCCACCGCGGCGTCGATCCCGAACCTGGTGCCCCCGGACAAGCTGGAGCGGGCCAACCAGTACAGCCTGCTCGGCACGTACGGCACCGCGCCGCTGGCCGCGGGCCTGTTCAGCGTGCTCGCCCTGATCAGCGAGGCCCTCGGCCGGGCGCTGCCGTTCTTCAAGACCAATCCGGTCTATCTGGCCCTGTACATCAACGCCGCGTCGTACGCCGTCTCGGCGCTGACCGTCTTCGTCCTGACCGAGATACCGAAGCGGCAGGTCAGCGAGAAGATCTCGGTTCGGTCCACCGCGAAGGACATCTGGGAGGGCTGGCGGTTCATCGGCAAGACCCCGGTGGTGCGCGGCCTGGCCACCGGCATGGTCGGGGCCTTCGTCGCGGCCGGCGTGGTGGTCGGGCTGGCCTACCCCTACATCAAGTTCACGCTGAAGGGCGGCAACGCCGGGTTCGGGCTGGTCTTCGCCGCGATCTTCGTGGGCATCGCGCTCGGCATGATCCTCGGCCCGCGGCTGCTCACGGGCTTCAGCTTGCGCAGGCTGTTCGGCCTCACGATCATGGCCGCGGCCGTGCCGCTCGCGCTCATCGGCCTGGTGCCGAACCTCATCATCGTCACGGTGTTCGTCATCCTGCTCGGCGCGCTGTCCGGTATCGCCTACGCCACCGGCTACACCATCATCGGGCTCGAGGTCGACGACGATACCCGCGGCCGGGTCTTCGCCTTCTTCCAGTCGACCATCCAGGTCATCCTGCTCACCGTCATCGCCGTCGTGCTGTTCCTCTCGGCCGCCTTCACCAAGCTGATCGCCGGGGTCACCGGATCCGGCGACGTGAAGTTCGCGCACGTCGTCTACGCCTCGGTCGGGCAGAACGTGGTCATCTTGCTCGGCGCCGGGGTCGCGGCCGCGCTCGGCATGTGGTCCTACCGGCAGATGGACGACCGCAAGGGGGTGCCGCTGCGGTCGGACCTGCTCGCGGCGATCAGGGGCGGGCCGTTCGCGCCGCTGCCGGAGGCCGCGCACGTCAACGGCGGCGCCCCGCCCCCGCCGGCCCGGGGGCTGCTGATCGCCTTCGAGGGCGGGGAGGGCTCGGGCAAGACCACGCAGGCCAGGCTGCTCGCGATCTGGCTGCGTGAGCTCGGTTACGACGTGGAAGCCACGTTCCAGCCGGGTGCCACGCAGATCGGGATGCGGCTGCGCGCGCTGCTGCTCGACACCAAGCACACCGATATGGACCCGCACGCCGAGGCGCTCATGTACGCCGCCGACCGGGCCCAGCACGTCGCCTCGGTCATCGCGCCCGCGCTTGACCGGGGCGCGATCGTCATCACCGACCGGTACGTGGACTCCTCGCTGGCCTACCAGGGCGCGGGCCGGAACCTGCCGGTTGAGGACATCGCCAGCTTCAACTGGTGGGCGACCGGCGGCCGCACCCCCGGCCTGACCATCCTGATGGACATGGATCCCATCGCCGGGCTGCGGCGGCGTACGCGTTCCGCGGACCGGCTGGAGGCTGAGCCCGCCGAGTTCCATCAGCGGGTCCGGGCCGGATTCCTCGCGCTGGCGCTCGCGGAGCCCTCGCGTTACCTCGTGCTCGACGCGGACCGGCCGCAAGAGGAGATCACCCGGGAGATCCAGGAACGGGTCCGCGAGATGCTTCCCGACCCGGTTCCTCCCGTGGCCGAGGCCAACACCGGCGACTTCCCCGCCGTGAAGGAGGAGATCCTGACGGCTCCCCTGCCGCGCCCCTCCGCCTCCGGCCGGCGCGCCGGCGAAGGCTCATGAGCGAGCCGAAGGGGCTTGGAGCGGCCCGGAGCCAGGGGGAAGACACGGTGTTCGGCGGGCTCGCGGGGCAGGACGCCGTGGTCGCGGAGCTTGAGCGGGCGGCTGCGGCGGCTTCCGCGCTGCTGGCCGGCGAGCATCCCGAACCCGGCGCGATGACGCACGCGTGGCTGTTCACCGGGCCGCCGGGGTCGGGGCGTTCGGTCGCGGCCCGCGCGTTCGCGGCCGCGCTGTTGTGCGCGTCGGGTGGCTGCGGGCAGTGCGCGTCGTGCCGCCAGGTGCAGGCCGGGACGCACGCGGACCTCATGCTGATCCGGCCGGAGGGCCTGTCCTACGGCGTGAAGCAGACCAGGGATCTGGTGCTTCGGGCGGCGGGCGCGCCTACAGGGGGACGCTGGCAGGTCGTGTTGTTCGAGGACGCCGACCGGTGCACCGAGCAGGCGGCGAACGCGCTGCTGAAGGCGATCGAAGAGCCCGCCCCGCGGACGGTCTGGCTGCTGTGCGCGCCGTCGGCGGAGGACCTGGTGCCCACGATCAGGTCGCGGTGCCGTGTGGTCACCCTCGTGGTGCCGGCCTCGTCCGCGGTGGCCCAGGTCCTCACGACGCAGGACGGTATCGAGCCCGCTGCCGCGCTGGCCGCAGCCCGCGCGGCGCAGGGCCACGTGGGCCGCGCCCGGCGCCTCGCCACGGATGCCTCGGCCGCTGCGCGCCGGGCCGACGTGCTGCGCGTGCCGCTGCAGGCGGTGTCGCTGGGTCCCGCCCTGTCCGCGGCCGCCGCGCTGGTGCGGACCGCCGAGGACGAGGCGAAGGCGGTCACCGAGGAGCTGGACGAGCCGGAACGGAACGCGCTGCGCCGGGCGTTCGGTGAGGGGTCGACCGGCAAGGGCGTGGCCAAGGCCATGCGCGGCATGGCCGGCGCCATGAAGGATCTCGAGGACCGCCAGAAGTCACGGGCCACCCGGGTGAAGCGGGACACGCTCGACCAGGCGCTGCTGGACCTGGCGGTGTTCTACCGGGACGTGCTGATGATCCAGCTAGGCGCCGACGTCGAGCTGGCCAACGGAGACCGGGAGGCTGACCTACATCGAATCGCCTCGGCGTCCACGCCGGAGTCCACCCTGCGCCGCATGCAGGCCATCATGCGTTGCCGCGAGCGCCTCCCCCTGAACGTCGCCCCTCTCCTCGCGGTAGAGGAAATGACCCTTTCCCTAGTCCAGGGCTGATCCCACCTTCCCGGCCGCGCGGTCTGGACAGCGGGCACCGTAGTCTGGCCTTGTGGGCATGATGATGGCGGTCAGCTTCGAGCGGTACGGGCGGCTGTACTACCTCGATCCTGGTGAATACTCACCGGCCATCGGCGACAAGGTGCTCGTGCCCACCGACTCCGGGCCCGAGGTGGCCGAATGCGTGTGGGCGCCACAATGGGTGCCCGAGGAAATCGGCGGGCTACCGGTGTGCGCGGGCCCGGCCGCGGAGGAGGACCTGGCCCGGGACGAGGAGAATCGCCGCCGCCGGGCCGAGGGGCGGCTGGCTGCGCGCAGACTGATCCGGGAGCACGGGCTGCCGATGAAGATCACCGCGGTGGACTTCATCTGGTCGGACAACGTATTCATCGTTTACTTCAGCGCGCCGCACCGGGTTGACTTCCGCGCGCTGGTCCGGGACCTGGGCGGCCGCCTGCGGGCGCGGGTCGAGTTGCGGCAGATCGGGCCGCGGGACGAGGCCCGGCTGCAGGGAGGGATCGGGCCGTGCGGGCGCGACCTGTGCTGCGCCACGTTCCTGAAGGACTTCGAGCCGGTCTCGGTCCGGATGGCCAAGGACCAGGAACTGCCGGTGAACCCGCTGCGGATCGCGGGGGCCTGCGGCCGGCTGATGTGCTGCCTGAAGTACGAGCACCCGCTGTACCAGGACTTCCGCAAGGACGCCCCGCCGATCGGAGCCTCGGTCACCTCGCCCGCGGGGCCCGGGACGGTCATCGGGCACAACGTTCCCTCGGACACGGTGGTGGTCAAGCTCTCCGCGGACGGGCGGGCCTGCGCCTGCCCGAAGGCCGACGTGTGCGGATCGCGGCAGGCTTACGAGGCGATGCACGGCAGGTCCAGGCCCGGCAGCCGCGGCGGGACGGCCCGGGAGGACGGGTAGGCCCGTTCCGGCTTGCGGACGCGGGCCGGTTTCTTTCGAAATTCTTACGGCAGCGGCCGACGCTGTAACGCGGCGGCCTCGCGCGGGACTGAACGGCACACGTCAGAACCCCTACGCGCGAGGAGTTTCAGTGAGAGTACCGATTCGTCTCGGGTCGGCTGTCGCGGCGGCCGCGGTCGGTGCGGCCGTAGCCGTCGGCATGCCGTTCGCCGGGTCGGCTTTCGCCAGCACGACCGGGCCGGCCTTCGGCAACGGCGGAGCCAGCCACGCCGTGTTCGTCCAGACCGACAACACGTCAGGCAATCAGGTGGTGGCCTACCACCGGGCGCCGGACGGAACCCTGCGCCGGGCGGGGACCTACGCCACCGGAGGGCTTGGCGGGATCCTGGCCGGATCGGTGGTCGACCACCTGGCATCCCAGGGCTCGCTGACCTACGACCCATGGCATTCCCTGCTCTACGCGGTCAACGCGGGCAGCAACACCGTGTCAGTCTTCGCCGTGAGCGGCGACCGGCTCGCGCTGCGTCAGGTGGTGAGCTCCGGCGGCTCGTTCCCGGTCAGCATCGCCGTGCACGGCGACCTGGTCTACGTGGTCAACGCCCGGGGCGGTGGGTTCTTGCAGGGCTACCGGGTGTTCGGCAGCTTCCTGGTCCCGATTCCCGGATCGGGCCGCTCGCTCGGCCTGGACCCGAATGCGAGCCCGCAGTACACCAACACGCCGGGGCAGGTCGCCTTCAACCCGGACGGCGCCCAGCTCGTCGTGACCACCAAGATGAACGGGAACGACATCGATGTCTTCGGCGTCCGGTTCGACGGCAGGCTCTCGGCCGTTCCCGTGGTGAACTCCGAGCCCGGCACGGTGCCGTTCGCGATCAGCTTCGACTCATCCGGCAACCTGGTGATTGCCGAGGCCGGGCCCAACGCGCTGGCCTCCTTCTCCGTGGCGGGCTCCGGGACCGTGAGCCTGCTCGATTCGGTCCCCACCGGCCAGGCGGCTACCTGCTGGGTAGCCCCGGCCGGGCCGTTCCTGTTCGCGGGCAACGCGGGCAGCGCCGCTGAGAGCGGCTTCACCTCATCGCCCGGCGGCCAGCTGACGTTGCTGGGCGCGACACCCACTGATGCCGGAACCGTGGACGCGTCCGCGGCTGCGGGTGGCCAGTTCCTTTACGTCCAGACCGGCGGAGCCGGAATCATGGACGAGTTCGACGTGGGAGCCGACGGCTCCCTGACCAAGATCGGATCGGTCACCGTGCCGGGCGCGGTGGGTGGCGAGGGGATCGTGGCCTTCTGAAGCCTCGTCGTTCCGGGATGAGTCGGCCGCGGCCCTGGCGTGGGCGGCGGTCGGCCCGTCCTATCCTGTGCGCGATGGAACCGGACGGAGATCTGCTGCTCCGCCTGCGTTCGGGTGACGAGCAGGCGTTCGTCACCCTGGTCGAGCGCTATCACGAGCCGATGCTGCGGCTGGCGGTATCGTTCGTGCCGAGCCGGGCGGTCGCCGAGGAAGTCGTCCAGGACACGTGGCTGGCGGTGCTCCGCGGCCTGGACGGGTTCGAGGGACGCTCGTCCCTGCGGGCCTGGGTGTTCCGCATCCTGGTCAACCAGGCACGGACCACGGGCACGCGGGAACACCGCAGCGTCCCGGTCGCGGACGCCGAGCCTGCGGTCGACCCGTCGCGGTTCGATGCCTCCGGCAGCTGGGCGGATCCGCCGGAGCGCTGGATCGAGACGGTCGAGGGACGCATCGAGGCGGGCAAGCTGGCCGACCGCATCCGAGCCCGGATAGATGAACTGCCCGCCCGGCAGCGGCAAGCGGTCATCCTGCGCGACATCGAGGAGATGAGCAGCGAAGAGGTCTGCGCCGTTCTGGCCATCACCGACGCCAACCGGCGGGTCCTGTTGCACCGCGGCCGGAGCCGGCTCAGGCAGCTGTTCGAAGACGAGTTCCGGGAGGTGCTATGAGGCTCCTCCGTGATCGTGACCTCGTGTGCCAGCAGGCGGTCGAGCTGGTGAGTGACTACCTGGAAGGCAGGCTTTCCCGGTCGGGCAGGCGCCGCTTCGAGGCGCACCTGGCCGGCTGCCCGCACTGCACCGAGTACCTGGCGCAGATGCGCGCGACCGTCAGCCTCACCGGGCGTTTGGCGCCTGAAGACCTGACTCCGCAGATGCGGGACGAGTTCGTCGAGCTGTACCGCCGGTGGAGCTCCGAACAGCAGTGAGCCGCCCGTTGCCGAGTATGGCCGCTCCGAGCACGGCCGCGACCGGGATCAGGCTCAGCTGCGGAAGCTGGTAGCGCCAGTCGAAGGTGGCAAACACGGCCGGCGGGATGAGCACGAGCACCGCGCTGAGGGTCAACAGCAGGCAGGCGTCGCGGGTGGCTTTCGGCGTGCCGCGACGGCGTGTGGCCACGCCGATGCCAGCCACGGCCACCACGAGCCCGGCGGCGAAGACAGGCCCGGGCACGTAGAACCAGCGCCCGTAGTCGGCCAGGAAGGCGGCGGGGCCGGGCCGCACGGCGGGGGCCTTGAATCCGAGGGCGGCGAGCGAGGCGTCGGCCTGCGGATCAGGCAGGATGTACGGGTGGAATTGCAGGTATGGCGTCGGATAATGTTCCGGCCCTGCGCCGCGTACCGGCGAGAAGCCGTAGACGAAGTCTCGGCCGACGGCCTCCGCGTACGCGAGCGGCTGGTGACGCAGGATCCGCAGGCTGAAGTCGCGTACCACGGCGTCCCTGGACATGCCGGGCGGCGGACGGAACGTCCACTGGGGCGACTGCGGGGCCCAGGTGTAGAAGTCCGCGCTGCGCAGCGCGGGCGGCTGGGTGGGGCAGAGGGGTTTCTCGTAGCTCGGCAGGCTCAGTCCATGGCATGAGGCGAAGTCCGCGACGCGGCCGTACAGGAAGGCGCCGCCGAAGGTCGTGAAGCCCAACTCGCCGTGCGAGGCCTCGAACCAGCCGAGGTAACCGGCGACCGGGATCAGGAAGCAGCCGATGAGCGCGGCCATGCGTTGGGCAAGCCGCTTTCCTGGACGCACGGCGACGGCAACGAAGACGGCGGCCGGGATGATCATGATGAGCTCTTCGTCCCGGAACGTCACGGCCAGCCCCAGGAGCAGGCCGCACCAGGCTGCCCGGCGCCAGGTGAGGCCTCCCCCGGTCCGGCCTCCCTTGCCGCGCTGGTTTGGCGTGTCCCAGACCAGGATGACCAGGGCGGCCACGATCAGGAAGACGGTCCAGACGTCGGTGAGCACGTACTGCTCGAGGATGAGCTGCAGCGGATCGAAGAGCACCGGGATGGTGGCCAGCGCCGCGATCCACGCCCTGATGCCGAAGTGAACCAGCACCGCGTAAACGAGCACCGCCGTGGCCAGCCCGAGCAGGTGCTGGACCAGCGGGATGATCCACAAGTCGTGCATGAGCACGACCGGGATGATCAGCACCGAATAGCCGCTCTGCCGTAGTTCGTCCACGCTCCAGTGCCCGTTGGCGAAGCTGTGGCCGTACTGCAGGTACCGCACGCTGTCCGGGAAGATCAACGCCGGGTGATAGGCCACGTACACCACGGCCCTCAGCACGGCCGCCATGACCAGCAGCACCGCGAACAGCCAGTGCCGCCGGAGTTGGCGGTGCGCCCTGCCGAGGCGGGTCAGGCGGTCGGTCCCGCGGCCCAGCCCGACCACCGCTCGACGGTCACCGCCAGCACCGGACCCGTCGGTGGAGCCTGGCGGTACTGCAGGTAGCGGTTCGCCAGCAGTCTCAGCGGAGCCGCCATCTGGCGCTGGTCCGCCAGTATCGCCGCCCTGCCGTCGGCGCGAACCCACCACAGCCTGTCCCAATCCTCGGAGTAGTGGTCGGCGAGCATGGTGACCCATGGATTCTCGCCGACGTTCCGCAGCCGCTTCAGGTAGGCGCCGGACTTCGGCTTCTGGTCAACGGCCGTGTAGATGGCGTCACCCTCGACCGCGAAGGTGACCACCACGACATGCGGCCGCCCCTGAGCGTCAGCGGTTCCCAGGCGAGCAACGGGCACAGTGGCGAACCGAGCCCGCGCCTCGCCTTCGGGAATCCTCACGGTGAGGATATTACGGTCCCGGCGCTGCTGCCGGTCAGGCCGCGGCCGAGCCTTCCGGTAGACTCAACCGGGCCGCCCGGTCGGGTGGCATGCCGCCTTAGCTCAGTCGGTTAGAGCGACGCACTCGTAATGCGTAGGTCATCGGTTCGATTCCGATAGGCGGCTCGGGGACATCTGCAGGTCCGAGGCTTATTTCGCTACTTAATCCGGGTTACGGACGGTAGCCGTGGAACGAGTGGACCGTTCCACGAACGCGACAAACGCGACATATCACCACGCCGGATCCCTGAACTGACCCGGGTTTCGTGCGCACATCCTTCTGTGGGAAGGATGATGGCACGATGCCAGGCACCAGGTACGACGCGAGCACGAAGGCCAAGGCGATCCGGCTGGTCCGTGAGCATGCCGGGGATTACCCGACGCAGTGGGCGGCGATCAGGGCGGTCTCGGGCCGGCTGGGGATGAGCGCGGAGACGCTGCGCAAGTGGATCCGGCAGGCCGAGGTTGACGAGGGTAAGGCGCCGGGGGTTGACCAGCGCGGAGTCGGCCGAGATCCGGGAGCTGCGCCGGAAGAAATCGCGAGCTGGAGCAGACCATAGAAATTCTCAAGGCGGCGGCGAGTTTTTCGCGCGGGAGTGCGACCCGCGACAGCGCTGATCTGCCGGTTTATCGACGAGGAGAAAGAACAGTTCGGGGTCGCACCGGTCTGCCGCGCGTTTTCGGTGCACGGCATCCAGATCGCCCCGCGCACCTACTGGGCGCACCGGGCCGCCATTCCGGGGAAACGGGAGCTGTGGGATACCGCAGTCACCGAGATCCTGGCCGGTATATACGAGCCGGACGGGAATGGCCGCCGCCCGCCGGAATCGCTGTATGGCACGGTGAAGATGTGGGCGCACCTGAGGCGGCAGGGCATCCCGGTGGCCAGGTGCACCGTCGAGCGGCTCAAGCGGGCGCACGGCTGGCGGGGCGTGACCCGGGGCCGCCGGGTGCGGACCACCGTGCCGGACCCGGCGGCCGCGGCCCGGGCGCCGGACCTGGTGCGCCGCCAGTTCAAGGCGTCCCGGCCCGGCCAGCTGCACGTGGCGGACTTCACCTGCGTGCCGCTGGCCGGCGGCCGGTTCGCCTATACGGCATTCGTGATCGACGCGTTTGCGGGGCTCATTCCGGGCTGGGAATGCTCGCTGTCGAAGGAGGCCGCATTCGTTGAATCAGCCATCTGCCAGGCCACCGCATACAGGGCACGGCAAGGGAACTCGGGCAGTATACGAGTGTTCATTTCACCGAGACGCTGATGCTGGCCGGCCTGGCGCCATCGATAGGAACCGTCGGGGATGCGCTCGATAACGCTCTCGCGGAAACCACGATAGGGCTATACAAAACCGAATGCACCCGGGAGGGCTCACAGTTCCGCAACGGGCCGCTGCAGACCCTGGCGGACGTGGAGAAGATCACCTCTGAATGGGTCTGCTGGTACAACATCCGCAGGCTCATGCACCGTCTCGGCCGGCGTCCTCCAGCGGAGGCCGAGGCCGAGTACTACCATGCACACAGCCCGGGCCACCCGGCCCAAGGACACACGTAACGAGGCGTGCATGAAACCTCACCCCTAGGGCACCTTTGGTGCCACGTCTTTGACGTTAGTCCTGAGTGTGACAGCGGGTAATGGTCCCGGGTTACTGGAGGTCAGGCTGGAGCGCGGCCTGGCCGTGGCTGCGGGGCGTGACGGGATGTCAGGCCGCGGTGGGGAGATGGGCGCTGGTGATGTGGCCGGCGACGAGCTGGTCGAGGGTGTCCAGCGCCGCGGCGGGTTCGGGCGGCGCGTTGGGCCGGCCGGGTGCCATCAGCGGCCGCAGGATGTGGTCGTAGACCTTGGTGTAGAAGCAGGCGAACAGCAGCCCGTCGCGGGTCAGGGTGTAGCGGTTGCGGCCGGGGACGCGGGTGATGAGGCCGTTGCGGGCCAGCCGGGACAGGTCGTAGCTGGCCTGGTTCATGCTGTAGGGGCGGTGCAGCAGGCCGGTCATCAGGGCGCGCAGGCTCCTGTTGGTGATGCCGGTGACCGCGAACAGCATGGCGGCGACGGCGCCGGCCAGGGCCTGGACTCGAAGGTCGCCGAACCGAAGTGCGGGCGCCTTCCTGCCCTCCCCGGTGAGGGTGGGCCTGGTGATCCGCTCGATGACTGGACTCACAAGTGCCGTGCCCTGGCCGGCGGTTTCAGTGTGCAGCAGCCGGTCGTTGATCGCACGCGCCTTGGCCTGCAGCTCGGGCAGGTTGGCGAGCATCCGGTTGCAGCGGAGGTCCTTGGGGCTGTTAATGACGGTCTCGATGCGCAGCGCGACGCCGTTTTTCAAATACTGTTTCAGCCGGGAGTTCTTGTAGAACACGTTCAAGGTGACCAGGTTGCAGTACCGGTCGATCTTGGTCTTGAACCCACCCCCCGGCGGCGGGCTGCTGTGCCCTCCGGCCCGCTGCCCGCGGCGGAACAGCAGCTCCACGTTCTCCGGGCGGCCTAGGTCCATGTTCTCGCACAGCAGCGCCTCGAAGAACGCCCGGGCGTGGACGTCATGGTCGAAGACCAGGGTGCGGGAGGTCTCCACCTGCCGCATGGACAGCTCCCACCAGAACCCGGCGTCCCGGTCGGCGGCGGTCAGCGGGAGCGGGAGCCGGGCCATCCACCGCTCGAACCACACCTGCACCGTGCCGGGGCCGAACCGGTCGCAGATGGCCTGCAGCCCAGACGGGTCCTCGCAGGAGGCGAACCCGTTGGACAGCGCGGTGAAGCCGAGCCCGGCGGCGGTCGCCTGCCGCTTGGCCCACTCGTGCCCGTTGACCCACGCCTTGACCGGATAGTAGGGGTCGGGCCGGAGCGCGGTTCCGGGATTGCTCCCGGCCCGTTTCCCCGGCCCGCCCTCCGCACCCGCCGTGCGCGTCTCCACGCAACGGGCGCTCCACGGGTTCCCTTTCCTGCTATGCGGCGGCGGGTACCGCCGCGAGGCCCGCCCATGGTGTGGGGATGTTCGCTGCGCGCCAGCGGTAGCGGGTGATCTCCACCTGCTGGGGGTAAAACAGCTCGATCCCGTCTTCTGCTGGCCGCCAGCGCGGTGTGCCGGACAGGAAGCGGCGCCGCAGGTCCTTCCAGGTGATCCTGGGGTGCCGTTTTCGCAGCCACCTGGTGACCCGGCGCCAGGCGAACTGGCTCAGGTAGCTGAAGGTGGCCGCCGACACGCCGTGCCGGAAGTAGTTACACCAGCCCCGCAGCGCCGCGTTCAGCTGGCGCAGCAGGTCGGCGAGCGTCCGATGCCGTGCTCCATGGGCGAGCGCCCGCACCTTCGCCATGATCGAGGCCAGGGCCTTCTTCGACGGGTAGGTGCAGACGGCAGCAGTCACCACCCCCGGCCCGGCCGCAGCCAGTCCATGACGTTCCACCATGATCACCCTCAGCACGTGCCTCTACGGTCTGAGGATGAACGCCCGGTCATCTACGTGCAGCCGGAACCACGAAACTCGGCGGTCCGAGGCGAAGCCTCTTTTGCTGATAGCACCCGAAGCTCTCAGCTCACAGCCAGAGCCCGGCGGCAGCGGAGATAGCAGAGCGTAGTCGGCGCTGGTGCCAGCCGCGCAAGCGATCCGCCCAATCTGGCGCCAAGCCCCAGTCGGCCAAAATCTCGTCCGAGGTGCCCCGGAACGGCCATTCTGTTTCCCGGGTTCCTGGCCGCACTATGCTGATTTGCCGTGCAGGATGCTCTTTTCGCGGACCCGCGGCTGGCCAGGATCTACGACGTGCGGGAAGGGGAACGCATTGACCTGCCCATTACCTGGCGATCGTGACTGAGCTCGGCGCGCGCAGCGTGCTGGATGTCGGCTGCGGGACGGGTAACTGGGCGAGCATGCTGGCCGAGCGCGGCTTTGAGGTCGTGGGGCTGGACCCGGCCGCGGCGTCGCTGGATGTCGCCAGGGCCAAGCCAGGCGCGCAGCGGGTGCAGTGGATCCATGGCGACGCGAGGAGCCTGCCGGCCCTCGCGGTCGACCTGGCGACAATGACCGGCAACGTGAGCAACGTGTTCCTCACCCCCAGGCGTGGCTGGCGACGCTGGGCGGTGTGCATGCGGCGCTGCGCCCCGGCGGCTACCTGGTGTTCGAGTCCGTGGACCCGGCCGCGAAGCCGTGGCTGAACTGGAACCGCGAGAGCACCTATGTCAGGCGCGAGTCCTCTGACGCGGGTGCGTTCGAGAGCTGGTCCGAGGTGACCGGGGTAGACGGCGACCTGGTGAGCATCCGGCGGACGTACGTTTTCGCAGCTGACGGGGCCACGCTGACCTCGGAGGGCATCCGGCGGTACCCGCCGCGTCCGGTGATCGAGGATTCGCTCATCTCCGCGGGCTTCGAGCTGACAGATGTCCGCGGCGCGCCGGACCGTCCCGGCCTCGAACTGGTCTTCATCGCCCGCAAGCCGTGGCCCGGGACACGGCGCCGAGCGGGGTGATCTGCGCGGGTCACGTAGCGTTCAGCAGGTAACCGGAATAGATGAAGCCGAGTGAGACATGGTGGCCGGTAGCGTGGCGCGCTTCGTGGGCACCGCGCACGCTCTGTCCGACGAGGACCTGCGCGGAACGTCAGGGTTGCCGGGCTGAACACGCGCGCACGTGCTCACTCATGTGGCCCGCGCCGCTGACTCGCGCACCGGGCTGCTGAAGGCCGCCCGCGCGGGCCGGGCCGGACGCCAGTATCCCTCTGAGCAAGCCCGCGCTGAGGCCATCGCCGGTGGCGCGCGCCGCCCGGCGGCGGTCATCCGCGCCGACCTGGACCGCGCGGTCCGGGAATGCCTGACCGCGATCCGCGAGCACCCCGCCCAGCTGTGGGACGCGCCCGCGATATGGCTCGGGCCCGGCTGCAGGCCGGTCCGGGGTGTCGTCCCCAGCCTGCGACGAGAACTGGAATATCACCATGTGAACCTGGCCGCCGGCTACCAGCCGGCGACTGGCCCGGCGACTTCGTCGCCATGGAGCTATCCGGGTGACCGCCCTGATGGACCGCCGCGCCGACGCCCTGCCCATGACCCTCACCTCCCGCGGCGCGCTGCACCTCGGCACCAGCCCGCCGGTCGATGTCAGCGGCCGGTCGGCGGCGCTGCTGGCCTGGCTGTCTGGCCGCAGCGACGGCAGCGGCCTGCACTCTGGTGCCGCGGCTCTGCCGGTCCTCCCGCCGCTGGCCTAGCCCGGCCATGAATCCGGCGATCTGCAATGCCGGGCATGAAAACGGCGGGCCTGTGCCGGGAGTGCTGGCCCGACCGGCATCACCGGCCGCAATCCCGCCGGAACGCCCATCTGGAGTGCGCTTGAAAGACACCACCATCATCGGCGAGTAGCTGTCAGTCCCCCTGGAGCGCCGCTCGGCAAGACCGTGACCCCAGCCGGTCATCCCCGGTGCACCGGGTCACATCGACACCAGCTGAACCCACGGCTGCCATCACCGCCGCGCCGCCGTCCCGTACGCCTTCGATCGTGCCGCCGAGCGGGAAGAGCACCCATCTCCTACGCTCAGTGAACGCGCTGGCTGCCACCTGCGCGCGTAGCCGCCGATCGGAGCGGCTGCGAGGCCGGACCACAGGTGGGGGAACGCCGTATATAAGGGTATTCTGGGCGACCCGCCCGGCCTGCGGGTGTAGCTGTCTGCCTTCCAGGCCGGGCAGCGGGCGTCCTGGAGAGGTCGTTACGCTTCAGCGTCTGGCCGTATGAGGGTCATGGCTCAATCATCAGTGGGCCCTAGGCAGTGGAGCTTCATACCTATATGCTGCCGTCCAACAGATTGGCACAGGCTGCGTGCCGTACCGCGCGCGGCCGGACCTTATCGCTCACGCGAGGCACGCTAGGGCGGGACTTGCATCGGGCAGAACCCGGAGTGCGCAGGCTCTCGGGCGCTGGACCGGGGCGGGGAGGCTGAGGGGAGGCTGAGTGGTGATGAAGGCTCATCGTCGCGGCCGGGCAGCGCGCGTGCTGGCGGCCGGTACTGTGCTGGCGACGGCCCTGGCGGTCGCGCCCGCAGCGCTGGCGTCGGTGACGGGCGCCGGCGCACGCCCCGGGCGGGCGGGTGGCCTTGCCGGGCTCGGTCCCTGGCTTTGTGCGGGCCGGACGGCTTGCCGGCGCCGCGCGCCCGGCCGATCCGGTTGATTTCGAGGTGCTGCTCGGGCTGCAGCACGCGGCGGCCGCTGCCGCTGACGCGCAGGCTCGGACGACGCCGGGCAGCTCGCTTTATGCGCACTGGCTCAGCGACGCCGCCTTCCGCAGCGCCTACTCGCCTACCCCGGGCGCGGTGGCGGCGGTGTCGGCCTGGCTGCGCAGCCAGGGGCTCAGCGTCACTGGGGTGGCCGCGAGCCGGCTGTATGTGGCGGTGCACGGCACGGTGGCCGCCGCCGAGCGGGCGTTCGGTACGACGCTGCGGATGTACGCCTACCACGGCAAGGTGTTGCGAGCTAACGCCACCGTGCTCACCGTGCCGGCCAGCCTGAAAGGCATCATCGCCGGGGTGACCGACCTCGACGACGGGATGGCGCTGGTCCAGCCGGTTACCTCGGCGCTGCCCGGGCCGCCGCCGGGGTTCCGCACCGGCGTCCAGCCCTGCTCGGCGTACTACGGCCAGAAGATCGCCACGGACAAGCCGCCCGCCTACGGGCACCACCAGCCGTACACGGTCTGCGGGTACCTGCCGTCGCAATACCGCTCGGCGTATGGCTTGCAGAACCTTGTGCGGGCAGGCATCGACGGTCGCGGCGTCACCGTGGAGATCACCGACGCCTACGCCTCACCCACCATCGTCAACGACGTCAACACCTACTCCCGCCGGCACGGCCTGCCGACGCTGCGGCCCGGCCAGTTCCGCCAGGTGCTGCCCGCCTCCTTCGATGACATCAAGCTATGCGGGCCACAAGGCTGGTACGGCGAGGAAACCCTCGACGTCGAGGCGGTACACGGGATCGCCCCCGGGGCGAACATCGTCTTCGTCGCCGGATCGGACTGCTTGCATGGGCTGCCCAGGGCCTGGGCGGACTCGATCGACCACCACCTCGCGCCGATCGTGTCCAACTCCTGGACGGTGACCAACGGAGAGGGCACCGAGGGCCAAGCGCTATCGATGGGGTATGTGAGCTTCGTCAACGAGTTCGCCCTAGAGGCCGCGCTGACCGGGATCGGCAACTACTTCGCCTCCGGTGATAGCGGCGACGACACAACTTCGGTCGGGCACAAGGCGGTCGATTTCCCCGCCAGCGATCCCTGGGTCACCGGCGTCGGCGGGACCAGCGTCGGGATCGGCGCCCAGGGCCAGTACTTGTGGGAGACCGGCTGGAGCAACTCCTACTCGACGCTGACCAAGGGAGCCTGGATCCCCGCACCGCCCGGGATCTACAATTCCGGCGCCGGCGGCGGGACTAGCAGGCTGTTCCCGCAGCCGTTCTATCAGAAGGGCCGGGTGCCGACCTCGATCTCGGAGTACTTCTCCCCCATACCGCACCGGGCCGTGCCTGATGTCGCGATGCCAGCCGACCCGAATACCGGCATGCTGGTCGGGGAGACCCAGGTGTTCCCGAACGGCACCCACTACGGTGAGTACCGGATTGGCGGCACCAGCCTGGCCACGCCGCTGATGGCCGGGGTCATGGCCATCGCAGACGACGCCGCCGGCTTCGCCCACGGCTTCATCAACCCGGCCCTGTACCAAGTGCTCGGCACCACGGCGATACACGATGTCCGGCCGCTCAGCTACCCTATCGCCGAGGTTCGCACCGACTACGTCAACGGCGTGAACGACGCCAAGGGGAAATTCTGGCGGCTGCGGACCGCCGGGATACCGACCACGATCTTCACCCGCCCCGGCTACGACGACATGACCGGTGTCGGGACCCCGAACGGCCTCGCCTTCATCCGTGCTCTGAGCCTCTAGGAGCCTCGCCGATCCTTGGCCTAACAGCGAACCCGCCACCAGCGGCAGCCTTCCACAAGGTTGTCGCCCCT
Organism: uncultured Actinomycetota bacterium; assembly: GCA_963808615.1. Classification (GTDB taxonomy): domain Bacteria; phylum Actinomycetota; class Actinomycetes; order Streptosporangiales; family Streptosporangiaceae; genus Palsa-504. The sequence goes on along the minus strand of CAWEGV010000009.1, from coordinate 97,486 downwards.
TGGTTCCGCGCCAGGAGTCGCCCGCTTTCAGTTGCTCTGCCGTCTGGTCGGTCTTGCGCTGGCGCAGGACAGCGACCGTCTCATCATCGAGCGACCGTCTCATCATCGATGGAAACGACGCGGGCCCGGCCGCTCTTGGTCGTCCCGTTGACGCGCTCGCCTCCGATGACGGCGGCGTGCGCCGGGCTCAGCCTTGGAGAGGCCCGCCCGGCGCACGCCGGGCCATACACAGGGCGCGCAGATTACGGCGGCTCACACGTCACGCGAGCCGGAGCGCAGCGCCCAGCCGTCTTCCTCGCGCCCAATTGTCCAGCTTGCGGCCGCCGCGTCTAGGCCGCCCTGCGGGCGTCGCTTTGCGATGGCTTCGCCAGCCCAGACCCGGCACCCACTCACAAGGATCTGGCGCCGGTGAGGAAGACGGGAGCCGAGCAGGAACTGGCCGGGGCCTGCCCCATGCGTTCGGTCAACGCCGATGGCCGGCGGCAGGAGGAATCCCGAGGTCAGGACGGGGATACGGCTATGCCGCGGCCAGGTGCGGGGCAGCCAGCTTAAGGAACGCGGCGACCGGGCCGAATGTCTCCCCGAGGGTGTGACCGGCCAGCTGGGCCTGGTAGGCCCGGTACCGTGTCATCTCCCACGCTTGCCCGCGCGGCGGCAGCGATCCGAGGTCCGGCTCGGGCACCGGTCTCCACCTCCAGGCCGTGACACCGCCGTGATCAGCACCGGGCTGGCTTTGCTCCGGCTGGATGAAATCGGCGGGGTCGAGGTGATATCCCATCTGGTTGCGGACGAACCGCAACCCCGCGAACGTTCCCTCGATCGCCTGCCGCCGGGCGGGGGCCTTGGATTTCATGACGCTTTTGTAGGCATGGCGGTGATATCGCACCAAGGTGGCGTCGACGATGGTGACCCACCATACTGCCTCGCTGATCACCGCGAACCCCTGCGCGTGGTCCAGTACCTGGTCCCTGGACAGCCGCTCTATGGCCTCGCGCATCGCGGTGATGGACCACTCCAGCGCGCTCGCCTCGGCTTGCGGGTCTCCGGTATGCTCGCGGTTCCAGGCGACCCGGCAGCGGGGACGGCAGAACCGGGCGTGCTCCCGGCGCGGCGTGAACACGGTGCCGCACTGCTCACAGGTCCGGGTCTCGGCCACCCGCCTATGTTACGCACACGATAGGCGCACGCAAGCATGCTCATGCTAGGCACACAGGGCGCGCACGCCAGCATGGCGTGGCGTCGCCGCGAAGGCCGGGCAGGCCGGTCCCGCAGGTGACCCCGCGTGGTCTGGCGGCCCGGTCGATAGCGGGCATATGCAGGTACCTGCCCAAGACCGGGCACCAGGAACATGCCGGTGAGCGTCGGTCAGGTCCTCACGGGGACGATACCTGGTCGGCCACGCGCAGCGGCTCGAGGGCCGCGGCCGGGGTGCTGGCGGGCATGTCTTCCAGGCTGCGGCGGGCCTCGGGCAGCACGAAGGTGAGCGCCATCCCGGCCACGGAGACCCCGGCGGTGAGCAGCAGCGTGCCGCGCAGGCCTAGGGAGCTGTTCAGCACCGGGAACAAGAACACCCCGATGAACGCGCCGAGCTTGCCGATCCCGGCGGAGATCCCGTGCCCGGTCGCTCGCATCTCCACCGGGTACAGCTCGCTGGGCATCACGAACGTGGTCATGTTCGGGCCGAACTCGGTGAAGAAGTAACTCACCCCGTACACCAGCAAGAACGGCGCCACGGTCGTGGTCATGCCCGGCACCGCTGCGATGACCAGGAAGCAGGCCGCCATGACCGCGAAGCCGGTCCATTGCAGCCGCCGGTGCCCGATCCGGTCCAGCCAGGCGATGGCCAGCACATAGCCCGGCACCGCCGCCACCACGAAGATGGCCAGCTGCAGGGCGATCTTGGTCATGGTCGAGGCGTGCGGCGAGATCAGGCCCAGGATCTGCGGAGTGGAGATCGTGTTCCCGTAGTACGCGTAATCCAGCAAGAACCACGTGCCTGCTGTCCCGGCCAGCATGATCAGCCACCGGCGGTCCGTCAGGAAGGCCCGCAACCCAAGCTCCTGCCGCGGCCCAGCGGTACCATCGCCGCTGACCTGGCCGCCGGTGAAGTCAGCGATCTGACTCGCCGCCTGCTCCGCCCGTCCTTGCACCTGCACCTGGTAGCGCGGTGATTCGGGCATCAGCAGCCGCAGGTAAAGCACCGCGGCGGCGGGCACCGCGCCCAGGCCGAGCAGCACCCGCCACGTCGTATTGTCGCTGGCCCCTCCGCCGAGCAGGGCCAGCGCGACCAGCGGGCCCACGATCAGCCCGAGCGCCTGGGTGCCGAACACCATGCCGACCAGCTTGCCGCGGTCCTTGCGGTTGGCGTACTCGCTCATCATCACCGCGCTGACCGGGTAGTCACCGCCTACCCCGAAGCCGAGCACGAAGCGGAACACGATCAGTATCCAGAATGACGGGGCCAGCGCCGATCCCAGCGCGCCCACGATCATGATCGCGGCGACCATCCAGTACACCCGCTTGCGCCCGGCCACATCAGCGAACCGGCCGAACACGAACGCGCCCAGGAACGCCGCCGCCAGCATCACGCTGTTCAGCAGGGCGAGCCTGCCCGAGCTCAGGTGCCATTCCCTGGCGACCAGCGTGGAGGCGATCCCGATGACGAACAGGTCGTAGGCGTCGGTGAAGAATCCCATCCCCGACACCAGCACCGCTCGCAGGTGAAACCGGCTCAGCGATGCCTCGTCCAGCGCCGCGATCAAGTCCCTGGACCGCATCTCGGTCATGGCATCCCCAACCGCTGCACACGGCTTGCCATGACCTCTGACCTGCCGCAATCCGTCTCCTGCCGTGGCACAAAGCTAACCGGCACAGGTGACACCCCCCCGAACCACACATGAACGCCAGATGAATACACGACAACCGCCAACTGAATTAGCAGCCCCGTGCCGCAGCGCCCATGCCGTTCAAGCAGCGCTCCTGACATTGCCCGAGCCCAAACCCGGGCCGAGCCCAAACCCGGGCCGAGCCCAAACCCGGGCCGAGCCCAACCCGGGCCGAGCCCAAACCCGGGCCGAGCCCAAACCCGGGCCGAGCCCAAACCCGGGCCGAGCCCAAACCCGGGCCAAGCCCAGCCTGCTAGCCGGGCGCGGATCCGGCGAGATCGATCACCCGCCGGGCGAGGTTGACGGCGTGGTCGCCAAGACGCTCGTAGAAACGCGCCACCAGCGTCATCTCCATCGCCACCGGCAGTGTCATGCGTCCTGAGGCGAGCTCTGTGATCAAGCTGGCATGCAGCTCGGTCATCTTGTCATGCCGCTCGTTCAGCGCCAGCGCGACAGAACGGTCGCGGTGACGCCAGGAATCGGCGACCTGGCGCCACATGCGCCATGCCAAGTCCCCCATCTGCTCGACGAGCCGCCGGCTGCCCGGCGAAAGCTCCTCACTGAGACCGTGACTGGCCCGCGAGGCAATCTGGACGACGAGGTCGTGGGAACGCTCGAGCTCGGGCACGACCCGCACCACCGACAGCAAGAACCGCAAGTCTGAAGCCACCGGCGCTTGCAGCAAGATCTCCCGGCTGGCCAGGTTGTCGATCTCCCGGTACAAGGCGTCGATGACCTGCTCACGTTCGGCCAGCACCCCGAGCCCTTCGCTGCTGCCGCTCAGGAGCGCATAGGTTGCCCCGGGCAGGTCTTCAGCGACCATGGCAAACAGGCCGGTGACCTTGGCCTCGATAGCCTCCAGCTCACGCTGGAATTCTTGCCGGTGCTCGACCACGGCCAGAGCCTACCGGCCACCACCCAGCCCTGCAGGTCCACGGGATTAAGGTGGTCCGGCACACCGTACAGCGCGGAAGTACAGCAACGTCCCATCGGCGTAGCCGGCGCTAAGCGCTCTTGAGATCGGAGGGGGCGGGTCCGTACTGGCGGTGTGCAATCTGCGGAAATCATGTCCGTGAGGGAGGCCCGCGTTTGCGAAGTTCGTGACGATTGGCTACGGCGATCGCGAGGGGATACGACCGTACCGGCCCTGGCGTCCGAGTCTCCGGACTCGCCGGGGCGATTCAAACCGGACACCACGCCACCATGCCGAGACCTGGCACCGTCGTCACCAGAGCTGTAAGCCCCGCCTTTCATGATCCTTAGGAAACTTATATCGTGATACGATATAAGTTGTCGCTATAGGGTTCCGCCACTCCGGGCGGCGGGACGGCGGACGCCCGGCCCGCCAGATCATGCAGTTCCCCGAGCGGACCGGGCGCTAATTCCAGGAGGTGGGACAGGTGGAGCCCATCGAGTATAAGACCGTGGCCTGCGCTGACGACGCAGCGCGCATGCTCGAGCAACTGAACGAACTCGGTGCGCAGGGCTGGGAGGTCTGCGCCGAGGCGAACGCGAGGACGGGCAGCAAGGTGATCGGGCGCGTGGCTCCTCGGCACGAGGTCCAAGTGCTGCTCCTCAAACGGCACAAGGGGGCGTAGGAGCCCTGCCAGGCTCTGACCCTGACCATTCACGCCGGGCTGGCGGCTGACCGGCACGTCGACCCCCCAGCGACCAAAGATCGCCAGGATCTGTCCGGGCCGGTTGGCCCTCGCCCTGAGCCGATCGCTGACCCGCTTGAGAAGGCCTGCATCGCCACGCCTTGCGTGCCGATGTTGTCGAGCCGAGAGCCTTCCAAGCCGGTGATCCTGCTACCCAGCGCTGTCGCGCATCCAGGCGTCCGGGCCGGGATATTCACCTTCAAGGTTCACACCTGCCGCGGTTTCCCGGGTGATGCCCTGCCCTCCTGACGGAGGCAGGGGACGTCTGAGCCCAGTCACTGGTGCGATCACCGCTGTTGCCGTGCCGAGGGCGGGAGCCGCGGATCTCGCTGCGCCAGCTACACATCGCGAGCGCAGGCCCGGCGAGATGATGACCAGGGCCTCGGGATGTTGGCAGCGGATGTCGCAGCCATCGAACCACAGGCAGCAACCTAGGATGCGCAGGACCCAACGGCGATCCCGAAAGCTGGTCGACTAGCGGTTCTCCGCCACGAACTGGCTGGCGGTAAAGAACGCGCCAGCCGGATCGGCGAGGACGGCGAATCGCACCCACGGCGCATTTTGCGGCTCGGCGAGGACCGAGCCGCCGAGCTCGCGCGCTCGCGCAGCGATCGCGTCCACGTCGTCGACGGCGAAGGTCACGCTCCAGCGCGCTGGGCCACCCTCGCGCGGCAAGATCGTCGCCACGACGTTCTCGAAACCCTCGGGCGCGCCCATCTGCTTCATCCCCGCGCGCAAGCCGGGGTTGAGCTCCTCCAGATGGTCGCCGTAGCCCGGCAGAGCCCACATCGGCGAGCCCGCGTCGATCGTCGTCCAGCCGAACACGGCGCCGTAGAAGGCCCGGGCGGCCTGGACATCGCCGGTGTGCAGGTTGTTGAAGTTCACCGCGCCATGCTCGTTGACCGCCACCGAGCCGCGGTGCGAGCCGGGCTGCCACACGCAAAAGACCGCGCCTTCGGGATCGGCGAACACGCCCATCCGCCCCGCGTCAAACACCTCGAACGGCTCGGAGAGCACCCGCCCGCCCGCCTCGCGCACCCGCGCCGCGGCATCGTCGGCGGACTCGACGCGGATGTAGGTGTTCCACACCGCCTGCGGCGGTGCGCCGGGGGGCTGCGAGGAGATCGCGGCCACGTCCCTGCCGTCGATGCGGGCCATGTAGTAGTGAGCCCCAGCGCCGGGGGGCATCGCGTCCTCGGTCTGCCACCCGAACAGCCCGGAGTAGAACCGGGCGGCATCGGCGGGGTCGGGCTGGTTGGTGTCGACCCAGCACGGCACCCCGGCTGGGTAATCCTCGCGCGTGCTCATGGCGTCAGCCTACAGCGGCTCTCATCGAGCATCCCGGCAGCGAGCCGCTATAACTGGACCGCGCGGATGTCATCGCGGCACCGGATGGCATCACTCACCTGCGGGATCCGATCAAGCGATGACATACACGAGCCACGGCGGTCACGCTCCGGCGTGTCCATCGATCATCGAAGACGGCGGGTGCGGGACCGGGGAGTCCCGCACCCGTCGGCTTAGTCGAGCAGGGCGGTGACCGTGCCCGCGCCGACCGTGCGGCCGCCCTCACGGATCGCGAAGGTCTGACCAACATCGAGCGCGACCGGCTTGCCCAGCGCTACGGTGGCCTGCACCGTCTGCCCCGGCAGGGCCGAGGCCACGACGGCGTCGACGCTGCCGCTCATACCGCCGAGGTCCAGCACGCCGCACACGTCCGTGATGCGGAGGTAGAACTGCGGGCTGTACCCCGAACGCACTCGCACCACGGGCACCTGCTCGCCGGGATACCCGCAGGCCGACAGCAGCTCGCGGACCTCGAGCTCGACGAGTTGGGCGATCTCCTCCTCTGCCGCGTCGGCCTTGCTGAGCGCGACGACGACGTGCGCGTAGTGCCGTGCCGCGGTCTGGTACTCGACGTGCGCGATGTTGATGGTGATCCCCCGCGCGGCCTCCTCCGGCGCGCGGTCGATCTGCCCCGACGGCACATACCTGCCCATCCCCCGGTCCGCCAGGACCTTCGTGATAGCGGCGGTCAACGTGGTCTTCCCGTGGTCGACGTGCCCCATCGTGCCGATGTTCAGGTGCGGCTTGTCGCGGATGTAGGCCTGTTTGGTCATGACTGATCTGCTCCTGGTTCGTCCTGCTGCACTCGCTGACCCCGCGCGCGCTCACCGCGCCGCGCGATGCGCCACCCTCCCCCGTCAGGTCAGCCGGGCGAACGGGGAAGGGTCAGCGTCGCGCGTCGCCCCGGGCCAGCAGACCCGCCGACGGCAGCAGTGCGCAGGCAGCCGTGATCGCCGTGCGGGCGAGCACGCGGGCGACGAAGACGGCGAACCGGAACACGCCAGCAAGCGTGCGGCACCAGCCGCCCCGTCCGCAATGGGTTTCGCAGCCGCCGGCCACCAGCACCGGGGAGCCATCTGCAACAGCCCCGCACTCACACGCTCACCGCCTGACCACGAACGCGCCGAAGATGATCTTGGTTACCTGCAAATTGACGTGCATCACCTTGCTGAGCGCGATTGCGTTCCGTCTCTCAGCCGGGCTTTGACGCGACGAGAAGGAACCGGTGCCCGCTGGTCACGACCGGCCAGGCGCTGGCGTCCTCGTACAGGGCGCGGAGACGGTCCAGGCATCTCTCGAGGCTGTACCCCGGTATTGACCAGCTGACGGCCTTCAGGTAGAAGACGACCGCCGCGATGTCATCGAAGCGGATGCGCTGGTTGGCCCTAGCGGCTTCCTCGATAACTAGTCCCGCATCGGTGACCTGTCGCTCGGCCAGCCCGATCCAGCTGTCCGGCTCCTCCGGCGTCTCGATTCCAAGTATCTCGGCTAGGTCGTCGTTGTCATGGTAATCGACCTGCTGGGTCACGAAGGTGCCGCCCGGCGCGAGAACGCGGCTGACCTCAAGAGCAAGGAATGACTCGTGCCGGTTGCATATCAGATCCAACGAGCCGCCGCGGAACGGCAGGCGACTATCGTCGTTAGCGCCGTCCTGATCCATGTTGTCGCGAGCTGCCTTGTCCTGGATCACGGGGATGCCGAGCGGCAGCAGGCGCCGTGCGGCCACCGGCACATTGGGCGACCATGCCTCGGTCGCAATAGTGCGCGGCGCGCGGTCCGGAAGCCCCGATAGGGCTTCGCCGCCGCCCGTGCCCATGTCCAGCATCGTCCGGGCACTGCGGGCCAGGGCCGCGACGCGGCCGCTGTAATCCCACGGCAGTGGCTCGGTCCAGGAGCGGCGGTCCAGCCAGGAGAAATCCCAGCCAGAGAACGGTGCGGTCAGCGCCTCGGTCACGAGCTCGTCAAAGCCTGCCACCGTACCAGCCTGTCAGAACACCAACTAAACGGTTATGGGTGAGCTTGCCGGAAGATCTAGGACGCTCCCGGCCATAAAGCTGGCAAAGTGGCTCTACCGGTGAGGAGCCGCTGCCAGCAACCGCAGCTGCCACCGCCTACCAGCAGCGACCGGCGGCAGCGCATGCCTCCCGCGCGGTCAGCACCAACTTGGCGTACGCCCGCCTGAAAAACGGACGGTCGTGCTACAGCGCCACTCCACCGGCAATCCGGCCTATGCATTGCGAGCGCGTGTCCCCGAGATGTCCCCGAACTGCTATCAGTAGCCGACGACGGCCGCGTGCACCCACCTGCGAAAATGAAACTAGCCCGGGACCGCTGTGTGATGACTGCTTGAGGGCGCGCACGGTCCCGCCTGATCAGCTCCCAGCCGCTCAGTGCTACTCGGTGGGCCATGCATAAGTGGAAGATCTGAATGCGCAGGCCGGTATTCCGCGGTGCCGTTCAGAGTTGTCGGAGTGAACGGCGCCGCGTTCTGCCGCCCCGACGGTCCCGGAGCCGGAAGCCCGCGATTTTGGCCATGAGGTCGAGTTGCGACGCACAGACGAATCGGTCGGGCGGGGAGCGGCGGACTCAGGCGACGCCAGCACAATCGTGCGGCTGGGTTAAGAAGCATGACTTCCACACCGTCTCCATACGCTATGCAGCCGCATACCACGCGGCGGGTTTCTGCTGAAGCTGATCCCGCACGAGCGATTCTCGGGCGACTAGTTACTGATCCGAGGTGAGACCCGGGCCTATGGCAGAGCTCAAACACGGCGTTTGGACCGAGCAGCACGTCATGCCCCCGCCCCAGCGCAATGCCGGACGTTTCCCGGTCCGGGGGTAGCCAGCCGGCCGTCCGCCCATATCTGCCTCTCATGGCCGGGCTGGACGGACTGAAGGACCGGAACGCAGCGCAGGCCGCGCCGGAGTCCCGCTCCCTGGCGGCGCACCGGGTCGGATGGGGTTTCATCTCGCTGTACACGCTGGCCTACATGAGCACCAACCTGCTGTTCCTCGCGCCCGTGCTGGTCACCTTGGCCTTGAAGGTGGACTCGCTCGTGGGGATCAAACAGGCGCCGGGCAGCCTGGCGCTTGTCGCCGGGGCCGGCGCCTTGCTAGCGATGGCCGCTAATCCGTTCTTCGGCCGGATGAGCGACCGCACAGCGTCGCGGCTGGGAATGCGGCGGCCATGGATGGTCACCGGCCTGGTGGGCGGTTCCCTCGGCATCCTCATTGTGGCGCTGGCACCCAGCATCCCGGTCGTCCTGGCCGGATGGTGTATCACCCAGTTGTTTTTCAACGCGCTGCTCGCCGCCATGGTGGCGGTCCTGCCCGATCAGGTCCCGTCCCTCCAGCGCGGCCAGGTCTCCGGTGTCCTGGGTGTCTGCCTGCCCATCGGGTCGGTGTGCGGCGCGTTCGTGGTCAAGCTGTTCACCGGCAGTCTGCTCGCCATGTTCTTGGCCCCGTGCGCGATCGGCGGATTCTTCGTCTTGCTTTTCGCGGTCACCCTGAACGATCGTCGGCTGGCCCGGTACTACAGTCCCGGTTCGTGATGTAGCGCGTGTGTGATCATGGTCTGCCAAGACCCGCAGTGGGCGGCGAGACGGCCACCTGGGTGATCATGCTTTGTGCGAAGACAAGATCAGCAGGTGGCCGCCGCGGCCATCGTAGAAGATGGCCGCTGGCTGGGGGTACTGCGGGATGACTTGCAAGCGCTGCTGGCGCCGGTGTTCTGCCAGGCGAGGTCGCGCCTGGCGGCGTTTGCTTACATCGGCGCGCTGCTGGCCGAGCCCGCAGACCACCGGTCGTGCTGGCAGCTCGCCGAGGCGGCCGGGCACGGGTCGCCGCGGCGGATGCAGGCGCTACTGGCCGAGCATGCCTGGGACTGGAAGGCGGCGCTGCGCGCGGTGCAGCGGTTTATCCTCGCCCAGCTGGGCGATCCTGGGGCGGTGCTGGTCCTGGATGAAACCGCGGAGCTGAAGAAGGGGCAGATGACGGTGGGGGTGGCCCGCCAGTACGCCGGGATCACCGGCCAGGTGGAGAACTGCCAGACCGTGGTGAACTGCGCGTACGTCACCGCCCGCGGGCACACGCTGTTCGATTTCCGGCTGTACCTGCCGAAGGCCTGGTGCCGGGACCACGTGCGGCGTCAGCGCGCCCAGGTTCCCCGCGACATGGGGTTCCAGACCAAGACCGAGCTGGCCACCGAGATGGTCACCGGGGCGGTGAAGGCTGCGGTGCCGTTCGGCTGGGCCGCCGGGGACGAGGTCTACGGCCGCAGCTCCAAGCTGCGGGCCGCCTGCGAGGACGCCGGGAAGGGCTACGTATTCGCGATCCCGGCGAACTTCACGATCCGGCTCCCCTGCGGGCGAAGGGTCACCGCCGGGTCGCTGGCCCGGCTGATCCCGGCCCGCTGCTGGGAGACCCGCTCCTGCGGGCGCGGCTGCAAGGGCCACCGCGACTACGCCTGGGCCTGGGCCGCCACCTGCTCGCCCCGGCACTGTGTGCTTCTTCGCCGCAGCATCGCCGACCCCTCCAGCCTGGCGTTCTTCTACTGCCACCCGCCCGCCGGGCGCGCCGTCCCGCTGAGCGTCCTGATCGCCGTGACCGGGAAGAGATGGCCGGTAGAAGAATGCCACCAGCAGGCGAAAGGCCAGGCCGGCTTCGACCAGCACCAGGTCCGGCTCTGGCACTCCTTCCACCGGCACACCGTGCTGTCCATGTCCGCGCTCGCGGTCCTGGCCGCCGCCACGCGCCCGCCGCCCGCACCGCCCGCCGCGGCCGGGCCCCCCGGCGCCGGCCAGCAGCCCTGGGACTGGCGTGACACCGGGATCCTCCCGGCCAGCGCGGACCAGCCGCCTCCCCGTGACCCCGGCCTGGTCAAGGTCAGCGTCCCCGAAGCCCGCCGCCTGCTGCGCCTGGCCGCCACGCCCATGAGCAGTGCCGCCCGCCAGCTTGGCTACGCATGGTCACGATGGCGGCGAAAACACCAGGCCTGCGCCCGATTCCACCACTACCAGACCCGGCTCCGCGCATCCCCGGCATAAACCGTGATCAGGTCATAACCCGGAGCTGTACGACTTGGCAGCCGGGGCGGGAATGCACGGGCCCGGCTGACAGACTTGGGACATGGTTGCTGGCGCGCCGTCGGTGCGGCTGTTGCAGGTGCCGTATGATTCGGGCGTTTTCGACGCCCGTATGGGCTCCGGGCCGCTGGCGCTGGCCCGTGCGGGCGCCGCGCAACGGCTTCGCGGCCTGGGACACGCGGTGGAGGAGGTGCTGCTCGAACCGGCCTCATCGCCTGGCTGGCGCGCAGAGCTGAGGACGGCATTCGAGTTGCACCACGTCATTGCCGCCGCCGCCGTCACCGCCGCCCGGGAAGGCAGCCAGATCCCGCTGATGATGTCGGGCAACTGCAACGCCACGCTGGGGGTGCTCGCCGGGCTCGCCCATCCCGGGCTACGTCTGGGGCTGGTGTGGCTGGACGCGCACGGCGACTTCAACACCCCCGAGCTGGACCAGTCCGGGTTCCTCGACGGGCAGGGGCTGGCCATGGTGGTCGGGCGGTGCTGGCAGGCGCTGGCTTCCGCCGTTCCCGGCTTCAGCCCGCTGCCCGAGCAGCGGGTCCTGCTCATCGGAGCGCGCAGCCTGGATCAGGCCGAAGAGGCAGCACTGCGGCGATCGGAGATCACCTGGCTTGCGCCAGCGCAGGCCCGCGACCCCGGCGCCATCACCGCCGCGCTGCAGGTCCTGGCCGGCAAGGCCGACGTAGTGCATTTCCACGTCGACCTCGACGTGTACGACCCCTCCATCGCCCCAGCCAACAGTTACGCCGCCCCAGACGGGCTGCTGGCCCACGACGTGCACCGGATCGTGCGCCAGACGGCCGGCCACCTGCCGGTCGTCTCGGCGGCGCTGGCCTCCTACGATCCCGCGCTGGACCCTGCCGGACGGATGCGGGACACCGCCCTTGACCTGCTCGGCCAGCTCGCCAGCACAGCGACCCCGCTCCTGCTCGAGCAGCCATAGCACGCCATCAACAATCCCGGCGAAAGCCAGCCTGGCCACTGTCTCGGGCGTAGGTCACAAACCCGGGCTGTAGTACCGGGCGGATAAGCCGAAATGGTCGCTGCGAGAATTCCCCGGCACGTTCTACGTCAATCCACGGAAGAGTCCTGACTTCTCCTGGGCTTTCGTCAGCCGCTTCATGTTCGTCCTGGCCTATGCGTTCCTGACGACCTACCAGGCCTACTACCTGCTGGACAAGATCGGCACTGCCAAGGCCGAGGTGCCGCAGCAGATATTCCTGGGCACTCTGGTCCAGTCCGCCGTCATCGTTGCCGCTTCCCTTCTCGGCGGGAAGCTCTCGGACCGGACGGGCCGGCGGAAGATCTTCGTCCTGACCGCCTCGGTCGTGTACGGCCTGGCGTTGTTCGTGATCGCCATCGCCAGCCACTTCAGCGGTTTCCTGGTCGGTATGGCCATCAGCGGGCTCGGCTTCGGGGTCTACGCCGCCGTCGACCTCGCGCTCGTCGTGGACGTGCTGCCCGACAAGCACAACGCCGCCAAGGATCTCGGCGTGTTCAACATCGCCGGCGCACTTCCCTTCGCCATCGCGCCGGCCATCGCGCCGGCCATCCTGGCGATCGGCCGCGACGGCGGCAGCTACGGCGTGCTGTACACGGTCGCCGGACTCTGCGCCATCACCGGAGCCGTCGCCATCCTGCCCGTGCGGCGGGTCCGATGAGCACGGAACGGCCGGGCCCTGGCAGGGCCCGGCCGTGTCGTCGTGCCGGGGGTCAGACCGCGACGTCCTGGTAGGCGCCCGGCGTGCTGGCCGCGTCTATTCCAGCGGTGATCGGGGAGGGCCTGAAGCCCTTGACGACCAGCCACACGCCCAGCGACAGCTCCCAGGCAGCCACCGGGATTCCGGCGAGCCCGCCGCCTCCGGCGATCGAGCCCGCGCTGCCGAACAGCCTGGCGATCACGACGGCGATGAGTATCGGGCCTCCGATGAGCCCTATCACGGGGATGACGCGTGGCACCAGCCGGGACCGGTACATCAAGGAGCCGAGCAGCAGTGCGTTGAGGCCCGGCATCAGGGTCTGTCCGAGCAGGAACGTCCAGTTGTAGACCGCGACGTGCGACGCGCCGGTGGTGACCAGCGAGGCCGCATCTGCTCCGGCCGCCCCGCTCAGGCTCTGCCGCAAGGTCACCAACGACAGGAGGCTGAGGACTCCGGTGAAGATCATGCCGGCTTCCACGACGCGAGTGGTGACAAAGCCGAGCGCGAAGCCTGACCCTCGGTGAGCTGCCTTCGCTCGTCGCCGACCTCATGCCCTCCGGCGACCCGCCCGCGGTGCCTGCTCCGCTGCATCCCGCGGACCTGAGGGCACGGGGCGCGCAAGTGGCGCAGGGACGTGGAGGAGTCGTTCGCGGCCTTCCTGGTCCCTAGCGTGATCTGCACGGTGATCTGGATCGCGGTCGGCGGCGGTGGCTTCTTCTGGCCCCTGTTCCCCATGCTGTTCCTCGGGCTCAACCTGGTGAAGACCGTCGTGCAGCGCGAATCGGCTATCGAGCGCGAGGTCGTCCGGCTGGAGAAGCAGGCGGCCATGGACGCGCTCCCGGACTCCCGGGCGGCCCGCGGTGACCGGGATGAGACAGCGCACGAGTGATAGAGCTGAGCCGCCGCGCCGTCATGAGCTCAGCCATGTCCGCTGCGCTGTGACTGAACGCTCAACCCATGTTGTGGACATGGCGGACGGCCACGTCGTCAAGCGGTTCCGGTCGTGGGATCACGGTGAACCCGAGCGGCAGTGTCGGGCGCTGAACGTGCGGGCTGAGTTCGCGCCAGGCCTGGCGCCTACACCGCTCAGCGCGGACCTCGATGCGGCCCCGCCGGAACTAACCCGTCGTAGACGTTGCACATATGTCGCGGATCCGGTTGAGTTTCGCCTCGTACTCCACGCGTCGGTGCCCGGGGGACTCAGCGGGGTGACCTGGCACCGCGCGGGTCGCTCACGAAAGTCTCGCTCGTATATCTCGTCGCCAGCGTGCCGGTGGCGTGCCGTAGCGGCGCTTGAACGCACGGCTGAATGCCGCCTCCGACATATAGCCGACGTTCGCAGCGATGAGCGTGACTGGAAGGGCGGTGTCGCGGAGCAGGTCGGTGGCGGCGTCGAGGCACACATGCGTGAGAAAAGCGGCTGGCGGCATTCCGACCCGTACGACGAACCGCGCAGCGAACGCCGACCGGGAAAGGCAGCATGCGTGGGCCAGTTCCTCACTTTCCAGTCGTGACCGGGGTCTCGATGGACAGCGCTCAAGGCCAGGCCGATCTGGGGGTCGAGCGCGCCGGCGAGCCAGTTCGGTTCGGCGTCTGGCCCAGCGGCCCAGCGCGCAGAATCTGGATGAACAGCAGGTCGAGGATGCGGGCGATCATCACCGCTGATCCTTGAGAGGGCGATTGCATCTCGAACAGGAGCATCCTGCGGGCCACTTCGAGTCCTTCGAGTGCCGGGCCGCGGTCGCCGCGAAGGATGATCGCGGCGGGGAGGCTCGCGAGCAGGTGGCTCGCCTGCGGGTCGCCGGTCGTGAACGCCCCACAGAGCCAGCGCGCCGGCTGGGGCTCGTCGTCCTCGGATACGCCGGCGCGCACCGTCGCGTGCGCCTGCTCGCCTGCGTCGCTGATATGGTGCGGGTCACCGCGCGGAAGCAGGATGACATCGCCGTGACTCGCGCGCTCGACGTGCGGGACGCCCTCGATCCGAAGCGCAATCTCGCCCTCATCAACGATGTGCAGGGTGCAGATACCGGCGAAGCCGACCGAGAACGTCCGCAGCGGACCATACGCAGCGACCCGTTCTCCAGTCAGGCGGACGCTCCGGAGCAACTCCGAGAGCAAGTCGCGCGGCTGACGATTCGCGTCGAGGCCGAGCGCCGCGTCCTCGAGCGCAAGATGATCAGCAAACTCTCGCGGCGGTCGGAGCAAACCGGCTGGCAGCGTTGGACGGTCGGCAAGGTTTTCCGGTGGAGCGGGCATAGTTGCCCTCCATTCCTCCGACTACGCTCGATGATCAGCAGGTGAAGCGGACAATCGTACGGGCTTGGCCCAAGCTGGGACGCTGCGCCAGCCCTGTCTTCTGGCGAGGCGGCTGCGTCGTCGAAAGTTCGGCCCACATCGTCCAGGTCGAGGTCCGCTCACTCGCATCGACAGACAATAACCGCCAGGAGGTCATCCATGACTGGGCAGGGCAAGCCGACGAAGATCAGCTTCGTCTATTCCAACCCCACCGACCCGGACGCTTTCGAGTCGGCCTACCCCGAGCAACTCGCGCTGACGCGGAATCTTCCCGGCCTCACTCGGCTGGAGGCGTCCAGGGTCTGGCCGAAAGAAGACGGCAGCCCGACGCCGGCGTATCGACTGCTGGACCTGTACTTTGCCGGCTACGCCGCGGCCAGTGCTGCCGCCGCAGAGGCGGGCGCCCTTGTCGCTGCTACCCTCAAGCACGCCACCGGAGGCGTCGTGATCGCATTCGCGGAGGTCCTCGAAGACGTCTAGGAGCGCCCTGAACGGCGGACTGCGCGCCGTCAGCCTCGTTCCCGAGTGTCCAGCTCGCGGCACCGCGTCAAGGACGCATGCGAGGTTCACGGGCAGGATTAGGCACGGGCGGAGGCGCGGCAGGAGCGACCTCGGTCCGGACTGCTCACGGAACGCGTCGCTTCACGTGAGCGCCTTGCGTTTCAGCGGCGGTAGTGCTACAAGGCAGAAAGCAGACGATCTTCAGCCAGCCGACCGGAACCAGTGGCGAGGAGGGCGATATGAGCTTCGCTGTTGAGGGCGACTACTTCGAGGTGTGCAACTGCGACGTCAGCTGCAACTGTGTCTGGCTCGGCCCCGCCACGCAAGACCACTGCGACGTCTTGCTAGCCTGGCACGTCACCAGCGGTAACAAGGACGGGGTGGACCTGTCCGGTCTCAATGCCGTCATGGCGGTGCACTCGCCGAAACGCATGACCGACGGCGGCTGGAAGGTAGCACTGTACTTGGATGACCGCGCCTCCGCCGAGCAGTCCGAAGCCCTGGGTGCGGTGTTCTCCGGGGGCGCTGGCGGCCACCTTGCCGCACTGGGCCCGCTGATCGGCGAGGTCGCCGGGGTGCAGCCAGCCACAATCACGTTCGAAAAGACAGGCGGGTCGCTGCACGCCGAGGTTGCCGGTGCTCTTTCGATGAGCAGCGATCAGGTGACCGGAATGGATGGCCAGCAACCAGCGGTGATCGCGAACGCGCCGTTCGGCGCCGTCACGCAGCCAGTCCGGCAGGCCCAGGCGAAAGACGTGAGCTACCACGGCCACTGGACCGCAGACTTCTCCGGGACCAACAGCTTCGTCACCGACTTCCGGTACGAGGGCTGACCGGGGCCCGGTCGTGCCTGACCTAGCCGCTCCGGCTGCTGATACCCGGCCCGTGCAGGCCGTGCCGCCGCGTCAGCTCGCGGTGCCGTGGCTTGCCGTCGCCGCGCTGGCCGCGGTGGCGTGGGCGGTCACCATCGCCCTGGCCCGGACCATGGGCAACGGACCCGGCACCATGGGCCTGGCGCTGCTGCCATTCCTTGGGCTATGGGTGGTGATGATGGCAGCGATGATGCTGCCCTCGGTCGCGCCGGTGGGGGTGCTGTGGACCCGTTTGATCAGCGGTGGCGCCGCCGGCTTCGGCCGTGCCATACGGATGATCATGTTCCTCAGCGGTTACCTGCTGACTTGGGCGGTGGTCGGGGCGGTCGCCTTCGCAGCGCTTACCGGGACCGGACGATTGCTTAGTGCGTCTCCAACGGCAGCGAAGTGGCTGGGCGTTGCGATCTTCATCGCTGCGGGAATCTACCAACTGACCCCCTGGAAGGACTGGTGCCTTCGCCGCTGCCGGTCGCCGATCGGCGCGCTGATGTACTACCTGGGCTTCAAGGGCCGCACCCGCGACCTCCGCGTCGGCCTACATCACGGAGCTACCTGCGCCGGGTGCTGCTGGGGCCTAATGATCGTGCTAGTCGCAGTCGGCGTGATGAACGTGGCAGTAATGGCCGCGCTGGCGGTGGTGATCTTCGTCGAGAAGCTCTGGCGCTACGGCAAGCCGTTCGCCCAGGCCGTCGGGGTGGCGCTGATGGCGATCGGCATCCTGGCCATCTGGTTCCCGTGGCTCCTCCCTGGCCTGCATGCTTCCGGCATGCCGGCTATGTAGCGCACGCGAAAGCCCTGCGTGTCACGGAGCGGAACATCAGCACCTCGCAGGCGAGCGAGCTGAGGCGGACCACTCCGGCGCGGCCAGCGGCGTGCCTGTCACGTGCCCGATAGGCGCTTGGCCAGAGCGGTGTAGGAGGGATGTACCCCGCGCTATCAGCCGTCGGACCGATAGTCGCAGTCAGTGGCGAAGGCGGCGTGACGCCGTCCTCGTACCTCCCAGCGAAGCGCCGGGTCGGTCGATCGCAGCTCACTGCCGTGTAGCTCGGTGCCCGGATGGTCGAAGCCCGGGATTCCGCACCGGACATCACCTGGCCTGGAGGCTTCGCCTTCGGCATCGACGGTGAGATACCCGACGACCTTGATGCGTTTGCGAGACTTGACGTGCTCAAGGGCGATCCGGGCTGGCCGTACAACGTGAACGTCGCCGATGACGGGGCCGTACAACTGTGCTACCGTTCCGCCGGCCCGGCCAGGAGAATATCGGCTGTTGCGGACCGCTGGGCATCGTCGGCATCCCGATCGACATAGAGCACGACCTCCCATGGCGTGCTCGGCTGCACACGGTCGAAGTAGCGGAGCGACATAACGCCCCGCAGACCGGAGAGATCGACGCCGTCGGCGTGACCATCATGGATATGCCAGGACAGAGCGCCAAAGCACTCCCCAAAACTGAAAGGCCCCCCGGGGCGACCGCCCACGCTGCGGCACGGGCAGATGGCTTCGCAGTCGCATCCTTCAAAGTAGGAGTCCCGCACCCGCCAGTGCGCCCACGGGCTCGGCCTCGTAACAGCCATCACGACCACGCCCATCCCGCCATGCCTACGGACACCATGCTTCCAGGGAACTGATCGGCCTGGTAGCGCCCGGGTCAGGGTGGCGCCGCCCTGCCGTCCGCCGCTGGCCCGGCAGGTCCGCCAAACACCGGGAAGTGACCCGGCAGCGGCTCCCAAGGATCCCGAGGGCCTCGGAACGAGGAGAGTCGTCAACCAAAATCAGCGGTTGCCTGCTTCGCCGATCCACACCGACACGTGGGCCGGTTCCAGCGCCTGGTGCACGACACTGGCCAGGTCGTCGCGGACCGACTCCAGGTCAACCGCGTCTTTCAGCCGCGCCGCGAGCGCGGCCACCATCTGGTCCGCGTCATACCGGGCCCGGTTGAACCGCCGGTCCACCCGCAACTGCACCCGCCGCCGCACTGGGTTGAACAGCGCCGCAGCGGCCAGCGTGGCGGCGGCCACCGCCACCGTGCTGTGGAATCTCAGCACCTGGGTGGCCAGCAGCACCAGGCCCGCGTATACCCCGACCAGCAAGCCGGTCACGATGGCATACGCCAGCGTGCGGGAGATGATCCGGTCGATGTCATACAGCCGGTACTTCAGGATCCCGAGGCCGATGCTCAACGGCAGCGCGGTGAACCCGAGGATCAGGACTTCCCAGATCGCCGAGTTGGTGGCGGTGGCCCAGATGCCGAAGACGCCGCAGACGGCGGCGCCGCTGGCCAGCCATTTCAGCTGCTGACGGCGTTCCCCGTCAGAACGCCGCCAGCTGAGGGCCTGACGGGTGATGGCGGCCAGCCAGAAGGCCCCGACGGTGAAGAGGAAGGCCACCTGCACCGGGATGACCCAGGTCGTACCCCAATGGCCAAGGGATGCCAGATTCCCGCTGGCCTGGTAGTCGACGTGGTGCCCGGCGACCAGGATCACCACCGCGGCGCTGGTGGCCAGCACCGCGGCGGCGGTAATAGCCAGGTAGATTCCCACCACCGGCCGCCAGCGCAGCGAGGGCAGGCAGCCATCCGGGAAGAGCAAGATCACCAGCGGGAACCCGGCCAGCAGGAAGTTGAACAGCTGGTCGAGCACGAGCGCCAGCGGCCCCGCGAACGCCAGGCCGTGGTAGCCGAGCCGGTACACCAGGTTCGCGTACGCCCCGCCGGCGACGGACAGCAGGATGAACACCGCTTCGCCGGCCAGCAGCCAGCCGATCGGGTTGCGCGGCTGATGGCCGACTACCACCAGGCCGATCACCCCGGTCACCAGGACTATGGTCAGCAGGCTCAGCACTGGCAGCACCTTGCCGAGCGTCAGCGTTCCGGTCAGGAAGCCCGAGATGATCATGAAGGCCAGCAGCGCCGCTATCACCAAGACCAGGAGTACCGCGATGATCTGTCCACTGCGGCGCGAGCGGCCCGCCGTCGCCGAGGTCATGACCAGCCTCTGACCGGCAGGGTCATAAGTCCGGGGAACGTGCCCGTGGCGGCCTGCCCGCTGGCCCAGACGTCAGCCAGCCACTCATGAGCCGCCGCTGACGCTCGCCAGTCCGCTAGCTGCCCCCCGCCCATGGCCGCAACGTTACGTCCCGAACGTTCCGGAAACGTTACCGCTGAAGGCGGAAAGTGCAGAGCCTGGCTGGGCGCAGGTCCGTACGCGGCGAACCGCCCGGCGCTGCGCCGGATGGGCCGCCGCACTACCCTTGCGTCCAGTTGCATGTCATGATACTCCGGGAAAGGCGAACCGATGTGTTCCGCTGCCGCGCTCCTGCCCGATATCGAGCGCCAGCGACTGCACGCGCTGGCCAGCGCGGATACGATCACAGCCGCTCCGCTGCATGCGGAAGATTACCGGCTCATCACCCCGAACGGCTCGGAGATGACCAAAGGCGATTACCTCGGGGCAATTGCGTCGGGGAAGCTGCGATACCAGGTGTTTGAACCCATTTCCGAGATGACGGTACTCGGCGATGCGAGCGTCGTTGTCTTGCGGTACCGGGCTCGCATCAGCTTCGATGACGGACCCGGCTTCATTTGCTGGCACACCGACTGCTACCGGTTTCGAGATGAGAGATGGCAAGTAGTTTGGTCCCAGGCCACGGAAATCACCGCAGCCGGGTGACTGCCTCTTGGCCCGCGCCTGCCTCCGGAGCCGTGAGCCTGAATGCTGACTACCGCCGTTGACCACGACGACCTACGACTCAGCCGATCAAGTAACAGAGGTCAGGGCTGGATGGCCCGGCGTCGGCGGACGGTTCGGTCGAGGATCCCCAGTGTCGCCTTGAGCGCGCTCTCGGGCACTACGGGAAACGAACCTGAGGTGCGCTGCCAGCTCGGGTCGAGCTCCGACCAGTCGTAGTAGGACGTCACGAGGACCTCCGTGTCGGCGGGCTCGAGCCGGTAGCCGTACACGTGACGCAACGGGGGCTTGAGCCGCCCCTCGATGGTCCAGGCGATCTCGCGGTCCGGTACGAACACCGTGATGACCACCTCGACGTCGTAGTCCTCCCACGGCAGATCGCCAAGTGCCCGCCGGTCCATGTGGACGGTGAACCGGTCCCCGACGGCGCTGACCGGTTCACCAGTGGCATCCATCAGCATGCCGGAGGCGTCGATGTCGACATGGCCACGGGGATCTCGGAGGATAGCGAAGACCTCGCTGGGCGAGGCGGCGATGCGACGGGACACCTCGATGCGCATGGGCTTCAGTCCGCCATCGGTCATCTTGTGAGTATGTCACCGGCGGCTCACGCAGAATCTTGTGGTTGTCCCGTACGGCAGCGAGGTACAGCCACCCGGGCCGCCCTCCTGCCGGCCCGGGTGGCTCGCGGCCTTGCCCCGCTGGGGGTGGCCGAGGTCGAATCCGTCATGGACGACGTGACCGCGCCACAGTCGGTAGAGGAAGCCATGTCGGGCTGCGACGCGGTGCTGCATGCGGCGGCCGGCTACTCGCTCGGCCCTCGGGCGGCCCCGCGCGTGCGCGAGATCAACGCGCGCGCCGCCGAGATCGTCCTGGGCGCGGCGGCCCGCATGGGGCTGGACGCCGTCATGCACGTGTCCAGCTACGTGGCGCTTCTGCCGCCTGAGAAGCCGGGCGCTATGCTGACCACCGATTCGCCGGTGACGCGGCCAGGCGGCGCCTACCGCCGGTCCAAGGCCGAATCTGAACAGGTCGCGCGCCGCTACCAGGACCAGGGCGCCCCCCGCCCGTCCTGCATTATGAGCCTTCATTCTGAGAACCAGACGGCAGGCAACGTCGCTGGAAGCCCGCCAACAGCGCGATGGCGCTTGTCCGGTTGGGCGGGCTTGGTTCAGTAACTCCGCTGTTCCTTTGTTCCGTGCGCTCGTGTCGCCACCTTCATATACGAGCCGATTACGATCCGCGGCGAACATCGTGACGGTAACCCGGATCGGCCGATCTAGTGAGTAGCCAGTACGCCAGTGCTTGAGCACGGGTACGCCAGGCCTCAGTTTGAGGACGCCGACCTCGTCCGGGGACGGCATCTCCGCAGTCAACTCGTCGTAGAAGCCGATCTCGACGTGTCCCGTGCGGGCCAGCTCCGCGACGATGCCTCCGGCTAGGGAGCGAGGCTCCATGACCCTCGTGCCCGCGGCGAGATCCTGAGGGTAATAGGAGTCCTGCCGAAACACTGGTTCATTGTCCGCTGATCGCACGATGCGCCGCCGAACGAGGCTTGAACCTTCCGGTACATGCAGCCGCTCGGCGAGAGCTGCAGGCGCCTCCAGAACCGAGAGGCTGAACTCCTCACCGGGCTCGGCCGCCTGCGCACGGATGACTCTTTCGAATTCGGCTGTGTGCTCGCTCCCATGGCTGTTCTCTCGTGAGGCGTAGTACGTCAGCATTATCCGGTCCCGGACGAACGCCCCGCCGCCGCGTCCCGGCTGCGTCGCGATAAGGCCCTCGTTGACGAGAGCCGCGATCGCCATGCGGACCGTGTTCCGGGACACGCCGTGCAGCTTCATCAGTTCCTGCTCGGTGGGCAGCTTCGCGCCAGGGCCAAGTTCGCCGTCGAGGACCCTGCCGCGAAGGTCATCAGCGATCTTCTGATAGAGCGCAGCCACGGTCGCCTCCGTTGAAGATACCAACTGACCTGAATGTACCAACTAACAGAATTTTATCGCCTCTTGACATCACCCCGCAAGACAGAGTTAAATATTAGTATAGAAAGATCTGTATATACTGATCCAACAGTACCGTCGGTTTTCGCCGAAGCCGCGGCGCCGTTCAGCTTCCGAGTCACGACCTTGGGAACGCAGGTCAGGGAACGCAGGTCAGGGAGTGTGCGTCATGATCGAGATCTATGTGGTCGCCGCAGTCGCACTGGTAACTGCCGGTGTCATGATCGGAGTCGTCGCGGTTGTCTCGCTGGGAATCCGCCGAGAGGAAAAGGCCTTCAGCATGACGACTGACATCAAGCACCGGGTAGCGCGCGGCGCCCGGGTGCTGAACGGCCTGCACACCCGAGGCGTTTCTGACGTGGCTCGCGGAGGGTCGGCGACCACCTGCAGAACACCCTGGTTTAGTGGATCCGGTACCGGGGTTAGCGGCCCGGCCAGCCATTGACCGGCCTAGCAGGTCAGGCAGGAGAGACCCGATGAGCAACAACCGCGCCGCGCATGCCTGATGGGGACCGCCGCGCCAGGCGGCTGTTTGAGCTTCCCGGCCTGGCGATGCCTGAACTGCGGACGGCCGGGAGCACGCGCCTCACACGTGATCACACAGATTCCGCTTGTAACTTTGACGTCGTCTCAGTGACAAACCAGGACGATTTCCATCACAATCAAGCCACGACGGCCGCTTCGATCTGGATTCCGGCGGCCAGAGCGCACAGTCTCGGCTAAAGGGCAGTGATCGACAAAAGCCTAGCCGGTTGGTGGCTGCCTGCTCATGCTCACGTTCACGACCAAGAGGAACATGGCCATGATCAGTGCGCCCAAGCGTGCCGCTGGCCTGGCAGCGGCGGTGCTGGCCGCCGTGGGGCTCGCCGCGTGCAGCTCATCGTCGTCATCATCCACGTCGGCGGCCAGCTCGACGACGCCCGTGATAGGCGGGACGCTGCACATTGTCTCCGCCGGTGGCCCGGACCACCTCGACACGGTGCCCGCGTATTACACCGTGGACTACCAGCTCGAGCGGGCCTATACCAGGCAGCTCGTACAGTACCCGACCGAGCCGTACACGAGTACATCGAGCGCGGGCTGGACGGCCAACACCACGCCGGTCGCGGACATGGCGACCGCGGTGCCGACCGTGGCCAACGGCGGCATCACCAACGGCGGGAAGACCTACACGTTCCACATCAAGCCGGGCGTGGGCTGGAACACCAGCCCGCCGCGCCAGGTCGCGTCCACCGATTTCGTCCGCGAGTTCAAGGCCTTCTGTAACCCGGTCAGCCCGGTCGGCAATCCGGTCTACTACCAGTCCGCGATCGCCGGGTTCACCACGTACTGCAACGCGGAGGCCGCGTACTTCTCGAACAAGGCAAACGCGCCGACCGCGACGAACATCGCGAACTACCAGAACACGCACAGCATCTCGGGGATCACGGCGCCGAATTCATCGACGATCCAGTTCACGCTGGCCTCCCCGATCACCGACTTCCTGTACATGCTGTCCATGCCGTTCGCCTCGGCTCGCCCCGTCGAGTACGACAGCTACGTGCCGAACAGCCTGCAGCTCAACCAGCACACCATCTCCGACGGCCCGTACCAGATAAGCTCCTACATCCCGGGCAAGTCGCTCACCATGATCAGGAACCCGGCGTGGAAGCAGTCCACGGACCCGCTCCGGCATGACTACGTGAACGAGATCATTGACACTCTCGGCGTGACCTCCGCCCAGACTCAGCTGTCCGACATGCAGGCCGGCACCCAGGACGTGATAGACAGCGACACGCCGATCAACCCCTCGTCCATCCCGTCCCTGGTGGCCTCGAAGGTCCCCAACTTCGTGATCTGGGCAGACTCGAACCTGTTCCCGTACATCGTGTTCAACCTGCGCAGCCCGGACGCCGGCGGGGCCATGGGCAAGCTGCTGGTACGGCAGGCGATTGAGTACGGCGTGGACAAGTCGGCCGTGGTCAAGGCGATCGGCGGGCCTGACGTCGCCGCGGTCAGCAACACGGTGATCCCGTCGGGCAACGTCGGGTACGTGAACTACCACATGTACCCCAGCACCGCCGGGCAGGGCAACGCGGCCTCGTGCAAGTCTGACCTGGCCAAGGCCGGGTACCCGAACGGCCTCACGCTGCTCTATACGTACATGAACGACTCATCCGATACCCGGATGTTCACCGCGATCCAGGCCTCGCTGGCCAACTGCGGGATCACGCTGACCGGGAAGCCGGAGCCCGGCTCGTCCTACTTCGTTGACCTGGGCAACGCGCCAGAGAACAACAAGTCCAGCCAGTGGGACATGGGCCAGGCCATCTGGTTCCCCGACTGGTTCGGTAACAACGGCCGCACCGTCATCCAGGCCCTGTTCCAGGGCCCGAACTGCGTGATCAACACGGTCAACTACGGCTGCTACGACAACTCGACCGTGAACTCGCTGATCACCCAGGCCGAGGGCGCGGCCACGCTCACGGCGGCCGGAACCTCCTGGCATCAGGCCGACATGCAGATCATGTCGGACGCGGCCATCGTGCCCATCCTGGACCAGAATTTCGCGGTGTACTCCAGCGCGCGGGTCAGGGGTATCGGCTCCAACGGCCAGACGTACCCGACGGCGATCTTCGCGCCGAACATCGGCGCTCCCGACATCACCGCGCTCTGGCTGGCCGGTAGCTGAACCCGCACGGCTCAGAGCGTGCGCGACGCCTACCCTGCAGTCGCGAGCGCCGCGATCTGCGCGTGCGTGGCGAACCAGGGGCGCCCGCGGTCCTGCATGCCGGTGATCACCCGCCGGAGCATCGGCATCAGGTAGCCGCGGCCGACCGCCTCCGGATGCATCGTGTAGGTGAGGGCCCGATGCTCCTGCCGTGCTGCTTCGAATTCCTCCAGCCAGATGCGCTCGACCGCGGCGGGGTCGGCGAGCAGCCCGCCGTGATAGGGCGTCCACCCGAAGTAGGGCCAGTCGCACAGGCTCCAGTGCCCGGGCAGTTCCAGCAGCGGCCGGGTTCCGCTGGTCTCCCAGTACGGCCGGTCGTCGGCCATCATGCTGGCGTCATAGGAGAATTCCAGCTCGGTGAGCAGCGCGAGGGTCTCGGGCGTCAGTTCCCAGCCCGGTGAGCGGTCGCCGGCCGGGCGAACCCCATGCCGGCCCAGTGCCGTCAGGCCGGCCTCGAGTTCCGCGCGCTGCCCGTCGGCGTCGAGGCCATCGGTGCTGAGGTGAAGGTACCCATGGTGACCGACTTCGTGGCCGCCTGCCAGGATCGCGGTCACGGCGTCGGGGTGGTGGTCGGCGGTATGGCCGGGAACGTAGAAGGTGGCCCTGATATCCAGTTCCGCCAGCAACTCCAGGATGCGGCTCAGGCCACGCGCCGGGCCGAAGCGGGCCTGCGACAGCAGGGTCAACCGCCGGCCGTTCTGCGGGCCCTCCCCGAGCCACGCTGACTCGCCGTCAACGTCGAAAGTCAGCGCGACAGCCACCTCGGCCTGGCCGGGCCAGGCCGGGAACACTGCTGGTGTGTCCACCACGACGCATCCTCCCCTGATCGCCCGCCGGCCCGGCCGGGCCGCCAGATTCAGTCTGCACTGCCACCTTCAGGTCTACGGCGACCAGCACCTGATCCACGTGCACTCCGCCACGATGCCCTGGTTCAGGTGCCCCGAGCTACCTGCGCTTCCCGCAGCGCGCCAGAATGTCGTTTCATGGCGCACCTGCTGATTACCGATGACACGGTCACGATCGATATGTCTCGAGGCGAGAAGTTCGAGGCGGCGCATGGAGACCAGACGTTCCCGCGGAGCGCCATCAGCGGAGTACGGACCGTATCGGACTGCATGGCCGAGGTTCGCGGCCTGAAGTGGGCGGGCACGGAGCTTCCCGGCATCCGCGTGGAAGCTGGCATGACGCCGGGCACATCACCTTCGCCGTCTGCCACGGCCACAACCCCGGGATTGTCATCGACCTCGCTGAGAGCAAGTACGACCGCGTGGTCCTGACCGTCGAGGACCCCGAGGAGATTGTGACCCGCCTGTCCGCGCCGGCGGGCTGAGTCTTGGTCAGGCCTGGTCATCCTCGCGAGTCCAGTGCGGGCGGCGGAACATGCGGCCCAGGACGTCGTGCAGGTTATGGCCGGAGTCCTGCAGCGCATCGACCCGGTACACCGGCGCCCCTCCAGGCGGCGGCAACTGCGCGGCCTGCGCGTCATCCAGGCTGCACCAGATGTGGCTTTCCGTGATCCGCTGCACGTCATCGGCATCGATGAAGCGCAGGCCAGCCTCGGTGGCGATCACGATCCCATCGAATACATCGACTTCGGGTACTTGCAGCACATGCTCAAGGGTGCCGATCTGCGTGGCCGTACTGGTCAGCACCGGGGTCCCGCGCACCGCCGCCAGGTAGGAAATAGGTATCTCGTCAGTCATACTGGCACCCGTCTCGTCACGAGGCAGCCCGGGCATGTGGGGCCTGCTGGACCCGAGGAGCGTACCACCGGCCCGGCCGGCCTGCATCAGCTGGAAGGCGTGGGCCCACCTGCTCACTCGCCGACGGGCTCGGCGGGGCCGCTGTCGGGCATCGGGACCGCGGCCGGAACCGGGACTCCGGCCGGGCGATGCTCGGCGACCCACCTGTCGATGCGCTCCCACCAGGCGTACAGCCACTGAACCTGCGTCTCGTGGTCGGCGGCCCGCGGTACCTGGTCGGACGGCACTCGCCACCACTTGGCCCGGATGACCTGGTCGACAGGGAATCGCCGCCAGACGTCGCTGACGGACACGATGGTGTCCAGCCCGGCGTGCGCCACGAAGATCACGTCAGCGTCCGGGCAGGCGGCCAGGGCGGCCAGCGTTCCTCCCGGCCGGGGCGGGAGGAGGTCCGGCATGTCCCGGGCTCGCGCGGCCAGGTCGCGGCGCCCGGCATGTTCCAGTCTCCGGATGCCGCGGCGCCAGCGGTACGGCGTCCAGTTGGCGCCCTCAGGGAATATCACCAGCGCCCCGGTCCGATCGAGCCCGCTGGCCAGGCGCACGATCTGCTCGGTGAAGATCTTCTCGTCGGTCTGCTGAGGACGGATGAACACGTTGGGCAGGCGGTTCCCCGCCACGTCCAGGCTGGGATCGAGTTGCAGCGCCGCCTTCATGACCACCCGGGGCCGCCGCCCGTAGACGCTCAGCAGCTGGTGGACCAGCAGGAACGAATCACCGGGTCCCGCGTGCCTGCTCAGCACGATGATGGGCCGGTGGGCCAGCCGCGCGACCCGCTCCTCGGCGGTGAGTTCCGGCTCGTCGATCTGGACCCGCAGTCCGTACGTCCGTTCCGCGCCGCGGTACAGCGAGTCGAGGAACCCCCGCACGACCGCGTAGTGGCGCTCCTGGTAGGGCTCGGTGTGCAGGCGGCCGCCGAACCCGCTCACGATCCACAGCCCGAACAGCAGGATCAGGGCCACGAGTTCCGCGGTGAACCAGACCACCGCGAACGACAGCAGCCGCAGGTTGCGCATCCGGCCTGCCCGCAACAGCCCGGCCAGCCCGAACAACACCGCGAGCAGGCCCAGCAGGGGCGACAGCACGATGACGCCGAGGGCCAGGACGATCACCATGGGGGCCAGCACGAGCCGGCGGATGAGCCTTGGTGGGAGCATGCCGACTCCTCCCGTCAGAAAGCAGGCCGGATAACTGCCGGGTCAGCGCGGCGAGATACCTCGCGGACGCCGCGTGGGCGCGTTCGATGCTCTGCCTTACCTTGGCCCGGTCCCGGGGCCGGAACTGCGCCAGTCCCGGCGTGAGCCGGTCTCCGCCGGTGGGCAGGACGTGCACTCGCACGTGGTCAGGAAGCGCGGACATCTCCTCGTGGAACCGGTGCCGCCGGGCGATCTCGAACGCGACCAGCCCTACCTCCCACGGCCGGGTGGGGACCGCCAGCGGGCTCTCGATCCGGCCCACCTGGAGCACGTAGACGGTGCTGGCGCCGAGCGCGACGGCCCGCCCGACCGGGATCGAGTCGACCAGACCGCCGTCGAAATAGTGGATGCCGTCGACCTCGACCGGCGGAAGTAGCCCGGGCACCGCGCAGGAGGCCATGACGGCAGGCACCAGAGGCCCGCCGCTGAACCAGCGCGCGCTTGCGGTCTCGATGCTGGCCGCCACGCACTGGAACGGCAGTTTCAGGTCCGCGAAGTCGCTGCCAGGCAGCGTCTGGACCAGCATGCGCCGCAGCGGCTCGAACGAGTGCAGGTGCGTGCCCGACCTGACCAGCCGGACCGCCCGGCCCCACAGCTTCTCGCTGAACGCCAGCCGCAGCTCATCGCCTTGCCACAGCCGGATCAGCCGGTCGGCCGCGCCCGACGGGTCGGCCGCGATGAACGCGCCGTTGATGGCGCCGACCGAGGTGCCCACCACCAGGTCGGGCTGGATGCCCGCCTCGGAAAGCGCCCTGAGCATGCCGACCTCGTGCGCGCCGAGCAGCCCTCCGCCGCCGAGTACGAACGCCGTCGTCATGCGAGCAGCCTAACCAGGTCCCAGAAGCCCAAAGCGCCGGATGGCTCATTCACCCCGGATCACCAGGCCGAGGGAGGTGAACTGCTCGAACGGCCGGTGATAGCCCCGCTCGATGTGACCGATCCCGTGCAGCGCCGACGGCCGGTCGGCCACGGCCGCGGCCAGCACGGCGGAGAACCCGGCGCGCACGTCGGGCAGGGTGACGTCGGCGCCGCGCAGCTTGGATACCCCCCTGATCACGGCCGAGTGCATCGCGTTCGTGTCCGCGAAGCGGCAGGCGGTCCCGCCCAGGCAGGCCGCGAACACCTCGATCTCGCAGCCCATCTTCTGCAGCGCGGGCACGTACACCAGCCGGTTCTCGAACACCGTCTCGTGGAGCACCGACATCCCGTCGGCCTGGGTGAACAGCACCATCAGCGGCTGCTGCCAGTCGGTCATGAACCCCGGGTGGGTGTCGGTGTGCACGGCCGCGGGGCGCAGCCCCGCGGGCGCTGAAGCGGTGATCCATTCATCGGTGATGTCGATCTGGGCGCCCATCCGGGCCAGCGTGGTGATCGCCGTGACCAGCCGGTCCTGCGGGCAGCCGTGCACCCGGACCTCGCCCCGGGTGATCAGCCCGGCGGCCAGGTAAGAGAACGCCTCGAGCCGGTCGCCGGCCAGCCACCTGGACGCGCCGCGCAGCCGGGGCACGCCCTCGATGACGATCCGCCGGTCCGGGCTGAGCTCGACGTGCGCGCCCATCCGCTGCAGGAACAGCGCCAGTTCCACCACCTCGGGCTCGGTGGCGGCGTTGCGCAGCACCGTCGTCCCCTCGGCCAGCACCGCGGTGAGCAGCACCGTCTCGGTCGCGCCGACGCTCGGATAGGGCAGCTCGATGCGGGCCCCGTACAGCCGGGATGCCCGCGCGCTGATCCCGGCCTCGCCCGTCTCGATCTCCGCGCCGAGCGCTCGCAGCGCCGCCACGTGGTAGTCGACCGGCCGCCGCCCGATCGGGTCGCCGCCGACCAGCGGCACGAACGCCTCCCCGGCCCGGTGCAGCAACGGCCCGAGCATCAAGATGGGGATCCGGTTGAGCCCGGTGAACGCCTCGGGCACGCTCGGCTGGACCGCGCTCCCCGGCGCCACCGTGATCTCGGCCTCCGAACGCCCCACCTGATACCCGATGGCCTCCAGCATCGCGGCCGTGATGTCGACGTCGCCGACCTCAGGGGCATTGCGGATCGTGCTCGGCCCGTCGCCGAGCATCGCAGCCACCATGTGCTTGGTCACCGCGTTCTTCGACCCGCGCACCGAGATGTCGCCCCGAAGCGGCCCCGACGGTTCCACCAGCCAGGTTTCGGTCACGCTGACCACTGTAGGGGCATCGCCGGCCTGGCGCGGGCCGCGATGGCTCGCGGGCGGCCGGGCGGCCGGCCGTCGACATTAAGCGTAACGGTGGGAAAACTTTGGTCACGGACGCCACACCAGTGCGCTAGCTTGGTTCGGCCCCGAGGGAAGCGGGCGGTTACGGCTTGGCACCGGGGCTCCCAGCGGCACGCGGACCCAACGTGAAGCACCCCAGCGACAAGGAGACGACCACGCCCATGGCAGCCACGCTTCGCCAGATACTGCTCGCGCCGGACACCCAGCCGCACGTCGTCGCCGACTGCCAGCTCCTGATCGACCAGGAAGTCTCCGGCAAGTCAGGGGTCTCGGGGACCGCGGTCAAGCTGGCCTACAAGACCGCGAAATCGTTCGCGCCGGGCTACCTGAACGGCATGGTGGAATCGCTGCTGCCCGACATGGTGGCCCAACTCGAGCCGTACTGGGACGGTTATACCGTCTGCGGAGCATCCGGGTTCGGCGACTACCTGGCCAAGCGCGGCGACGAGGTGTCCGAGGCGCTGCTGTCCGTGACCGACGCGCGGGCGAAGGTCTCCGAGCGGCCGGTGATCCTGAAGGCCTATGGCATGGTGCGCGGCAGCGCGGCCAAACACGTCGCGACCGCGCTCCCGAATGTCGGCTCCCTGGTGCAGAAGTACGCGGACGGATCGCTCAGCTGACCGGCAGGTCCGTCGGCGTCTCGGCCGGCGCGCAGCCGGCTCCCGGCGCCACGGCCGGGTCCGCACCCAGACCAGCCAGTACACCGCGCCGGCCAGCAGCACGGCGCCCATGGTCCAGCCCAGCGCGTAGGTGCCGACGCCGACGTACTTCAGCCCGGACGCGAAGATCACGAAGGTGATGGCCGGCCTGATGAACCGGTCCGGCGCGCGCGACGACAGCATCGAGCCGACCAGCACCGCGGGCACGCTGCCGACCACGATGGCAGCGGTCAGCCCGAACTCCACGTGCCCGAAGGCTAGCGCACCGAGGGCGGCCGCCGCGGTGAGCGGCACCGCCTGGGTCAGGTCGGTCCCGACCAGCCGGCCCGCGCTGAGCATCGGGTACGCGAACAGCAGCAGCACGATCATCAGTGAGCCCGATCCCACCGAGGTCATGCCGACGATCAGGCCGCCGATCATCCCGATCAGCAGGGTCAGCGCCGGCCGGACGGTGACCTCGGAGAGGTTGCCCGTACGAGGCCGGACCGATCTGCGGTCCAGGATGAACCGGAGCACCATCGCCGCCGCCCCGGCCAGCAACGCGACGCCGAGGGCGATCTCGACGCTCTTCTGATCGGCCGAGCTGTCGCCCAGCTGCCGCAGGAGGAACGCGCCGAGGAACGCCATCGGCACCGAGCCGAGGCACATCCAGCCCACCAGCCGCAGGTTCACCGTGCCCTTGTGCAGGTGAACCGCCGCGCCGACCGGCCGCATCACCACCGCCGCGACCAGGTCGCTGGAAATTGCCGCCACCGGCTTCACCGAGAACAGCAGGATGAGCATCGGGGTCATCAGCGCGCCGCCGCCCGCGCCGGTCAGCCCGACCAGCAGTCCCACTACCGCACTGCCCAGGACGACGTAGAGGTCGAGGCCCATCCGGCGTTGCCTCCTTTCTCTCCCAGGCTGCATTTCTCACATTCCCCACCACCATAACTTAGAAAGTGGGCAATGTAGGTAATGTAGATAACGCGTGAGTGACCAGTGAAAACCCTTGCACTGAACGATCCGTGGTACCCGTTCCCGGCCTCCGGATCGGGGTGCCGTGAGCTGTGTTCGCCGTCAGCCCTTGCGGCGGCAAGAGCACCTTCCGTTGGTCACTCGCTCACCAGGACGACCACGATCATCATGTGCCGGGAGCATCCGGGCTTGCGGGAGGATCCGGGGGACTACGGTGCACCAAAAACTCCCAGAAGCCCGGATCCTCCCCGATATCCAGATCGCGGCTACACCACGACGCGCTCCGCTACCACAGCCACCCGCTGCCACCACCCGCCAGCGGAGCCGGCGCACTGCCGAATATCCAGGCCGGTGCCATGGTCACCCGGCCGCGCCAGGGACAGGGCAGGCAGATAGGTGGCCGGGACCTGCGCTGCGCCTGTGGTACTCGGCCGCTGCTCGTGCGAGACTCGCCGGGTGAGCGAGCAGGCGGCGGGTCAGCTTCACCGTCCCGAGGTGTGGAGCGGTGTGGCGCCAGGCTATGACGATGCGATCGCGCCGATCATGCGCCCGTACGCCATCACCACCCTGGACTTGCTGGGGCCGGCCGGCGGCCTGGCCCGGCTCCGGCTGCTGGATGTGGCGGCCGGTACTGGCGTTGTGGCAGTGGAGGCGGCGCGGCGGGGAGCCGAGGTTCTCGCCACCGATTTCGCCCCCGGGATGGTGGAGGTGATGCGCCGCCGTTTCGCGGCCGAAGGTCTGGAGGCCCGGGCCGAGGTGATGGACGGCCAGGCGCTGGGCCTGGAAGATGAAAGCTTTGACCTGGGGACGTCGACGTTCGGTCTGATATTCTTCCCGGACCCGCTGGCGGGCCTGCGCGAGCTGCACCGCGTGCTGCGTCCGGGCGGGCGGGTGGGGATCGCCTCGTGGGACATGATTCGGATCGGGCTGCCGCAGCTGATCGGCGCTGCCCAGGCCCGTGCCGTTCCGGACCTTCCTGCATCTGCACCGCCGCCGTGGGCGCACCTGTGCGAGGCGGCGGGGCTGGCGCACGCGCTGCGGGCGGCGGGCTTTACCGACGTCGCCGTGCACCAGGTGACCCACCACCGGCGGCTGCCCGATCCCGCGGAGTTCTTCCGACACCTGCCCGACTGGACTCCTCCGCTGCGGCCGCTGTTCGCCAGGCTGCCCGCCCAGGCGATCGACCGTGCGGCCGCCGCATTCGGTGATGTCGTCAGGGAGCATTCGGGCAGCCAGGGCATGCCGCAGGCCGCCCTGATCGGGATAGGGGCGCGATGATGCCGCCGACAGGATCCGGGTAGACCACCGAACGTGGACAAGCTGCAGGCCTACCGGGACAGGCGAGACGCGGCCCGCACGCCCGAGCCGGTCCCCGCTGAGTCCGGACTGGCCGGGGATCCGGACAGCCACGGCGGCGGGGCGTTCGTGATCCAGGAGCATCACGCCCGCCGCCTGCACTGGGACTTCCGGCTTGAGCGCGACGGGGTGCTGGTGTCCTGGGCCCTGCCCAAGGGCGTGCCGTCCGACCCGGCCGTCAACCACCTGGCCGTGCACACCGAAGATCATCCGCTGGAGTATGGCAGCTTCGAGGGTGAGATCCCCCGGGGTGAGTACGGGGCGGGCGCGGTCAGCATCTGGGATCACGGCAGTTACCAGACGCTGAAGTGGACGCCCAGGGAAGTCAAGGTCATACTGCACGGCCGGCGGGTCGAGGGCGGCTACGTGCTGTTCCAGACCAGGGGCAACCAGTGGATGATCCATAGGGAACGGCAGCCGCTGCCCTCCGCGATCCGGCCCATGCTGGCCGTCTCCGGCGCGACGATGCCAGCCGGCCCGCAGGACTGGGCGCTGGAGATGAAGTGGGACGGCGTCCGGGCGCTGGCCTTCATCGAGAAGGGCCGGGTCCGCCTCATGTCACGGACTGAGCGGGACATCACGGTGGCCTACCCGGAACTGGCCGGCCTGGGCGCGGCGACTGCGCACAAGCAGCTGCTGCTCGACGGGGAGATCGTGGTGTTCGGCCCGGAAGGCTGGCCGGAATTCGAGGCGCTGCAGCCCCGCATGCACGTCACCTCCGCGGCACAGGCGGCCATGCTGGCCGGCCAGACGCCGGTCACGTACCTGGCATTCGACCTGTTGCAGCTGGACGGGAAGCCCCTGCTCGACCATCCGTACCGGGACCGCCGCGCGCTGCTCGACGAGCTGGGCCTGGCCGGCCCGTTCTGGCAGACCCCGCCGTCGTTCCCGGGCGAGGACTTCCCGGCCGTCCGGGACGTCTCGGTCGATCACGGCATGGAAGGTGTGGTGGCCAAGCGGCTGGATTCGGTGTACGCCCCGGGCGCCAGGACCGATCACTGGCGGAAGATCAAGAACGCCCGGCGCCAGGAGGTCATCATCGCCGGGTACAAACCAGGGAAGGGCAACCGGATCGGTCAGGTCGGCTCGCTGCTCATCGGGGTCCGTGGCTCCTCCGGGCTGATCTACGCCGGTCACGTCGGGACCGGGTTCAGCGTGGAGACGCTGCGCATGCTGGGCGAGCGGCTCGAGCCGCTGCGCCGCCCCGGCTCGCCGTTCGACGGCCCGGTACCGCCCGAGCATGCCCGCGCCGCGGTATGGGTAGAGCCCCGGCTGGTGATCGATGTGACCTTCGACCGGTGGACCAGGGCGGGCCGGATGCGGGCGCCGGTGTACAAGGGCCTGCGCGACGACATAGACCCCGCGGACGTGATCCGGGAGCCATGAGCTCCATGAGCCCTGATACCAAGGTCGCCGTCCAGGTGGACGGGCGGACGCTGACGCTGACCAACCTCGGCAAGGTCCTGTATCCGGAAACCGGGTTCACCAAGGCCGAGGTACTGGACTACTACCAGCGGGTGGCGCCGGTGCTGCTGCCGCACATAGCGGGCCGGCCGCTGACCCTGAAGCGCTATCCCGAGGGTGTCGGCGGCGAGGCCTTCTTCCAGAAGCACGTCACCGCCCACCGGCCGGACTGGATCCGCACCGCGCGGGTCACCTCGGAAAGCTCACGGGCCCGGGGCACCACCGTGACCTACCTGGTGGTGGACGACCTGCCCGCGCTGATCTGGGCGGCCAACCTGGCCGGCCTGGAACTGCACGTCCCGATGTGGCGGATGCCCCGGATCCGCGAGCCCGACCTGCTGGTGTTCGATCTCGATCCAGGGGCGCCGGCCAACGTCGTGGACTGCTGCCGGGTCGCGGAGGAACTGCGGCCGCTGCTGGAGGCCGACGGCCTGACCCCGCTGGCCAAGACCTCGGGGGGGAAGGGGCTGCAGCTGTACGCCCAGATCTCCGGCGTGACCTCCGCGCAGGCCAGCGACCGGGCCAGGGCCTACGCCGAACAGCTGGAGCGAGACCGGCCCGCCCGCGTCGTGTCGCGGATGACGCGGGTGCTGCGGACCGGGAAGGTTCTCATCGACTGGAGCCAGAACAACGGATCCAAGACCACCGTCGCCCCCTACTCGCTGCGGGCCCGGCAGAGCCCGAACGGTGTCGACCCCGGTCAGCTGGGAAGAGGTGCAGGCGTGCCGGCGGCCCGAAGAGCTGTTCTTCACCGCCGAGCAGGTGCCGGACCGGGTGGCCAGGCATGGCGACCTGTTCAGGCCCTTGCTGCCCGGCTGAACTGCCCCCCGGAACGCTAGCCCGCCGGGCCGCGCTCGCTGATCAGCAGCAGCGCGTAGGCGGCCAGAGTCGAGTCATCGGTGATCACGCCGTCCGTGATCATGTCATCGAATCGGGTCCTCGGGACCCAGGCCTGGCGCATGTCCTGCTCTTCGTGTTCCCGTTCCGGCGGGCCGGGTTCCAGCCCGGTGGCCAGGAAGAAGTTGGCCCCTTGGCTGGCGATGCCGTGAGCGCAGTGCAGGAACCCGAGCCTGACCATCCGCCGGGCCCGCAGCCCGGTCTCCTGGAGGAGCTCCAGCCGGGCGAGTTCGTCCGGGCTGCCCGTCCGCCCCGGCGGGAACCCGCCCTGCGGGAAGGACCAGGTACGCCGCCTGATCGGGTACCGGTACTCCTCGACCAGGTGAAAGCCGTCGTTCTCGGCCGGGATGACGAGCGCGAAGTCAGCCTTCTCCACGAACGCGTAGCTGCCGCGGGAGCCGTCGCGCCGCTCGATCTCGTCCCGGCGCAGGCGCATCCAGTCGTCCTGATAGACAATGCCGCTGGCCAGCGTGCGAACGTCGGCACCATCCGGCCGGGCCGCCGTGTCTGCTGGTCGCTTCCTGGGCCCCAAGCTCACCCCCTGCTTCTGGCTATGACACCTACTCTGATCCGGCTATGGCCAGCTCACCTGGATAACCTCGGAGAGCGGTGGTCGCGGCACGGCGCTCGCGCAGCCGTCGCACGATGACCGTGGCGCCGAACGCGCCGGCGATGGGCAGCGTGACCAGGGCGGGCAGCTGGTAGCGCCACGAGAACTCGTACAGGTCGGCCCCGAGCATGGCCGCCAGGCCGAGGCCGGTGACAAGCAGGCAGGCCAGGCCCGGATTCCCCGGATCGCGCCTGCGGGCGGTGCAGATGCCCGCCACGCCGCTCAGCAGCGCGAGCAGCAGAACGGGGCCGGGGGTGTACCCACCGTGTAGCTGGTAATCCCTCAGCACGATCGCTGCGGGCCGGAAGACCCGCGCGTCTCCGCCGCCCCCGGTGCTCGCGAAGACCGCGCTGGCGCTGTTGGGGCCGTCTTCGGTGATGCCACGCGGGTAGTAGGGATAGCTGGTCTGGAACTGCCAGCGCGCGATCGAGGGGTCACCCTGGTCCCCGTCCCTGGTGATGGCGAAGGCCTTCACCGAGTCCCTGGCGATGTCGCCGATCACCCGCAGCGGCTGCTGCCTGATCACGGCGTAGGCCAGTTCGCGCTGCATCGGCAGGGTGTCGATCGGCCGGCCCAGCTTGGCGTTGACCGGCGCGTATAGCATGCGCGGCGCGAGCTCGGAGTTGACCAGGCCGTCGACGCCGAGCGTGGCGGCCGCGGCCGGGCTGGGGCACAGCGGCCGCACCTCGGCCGGGATCTTCAGCGTGGCGCAGTCGGCCGCGTGTGCCGTCCGCCCGTACAGGTAAGCGTCGTCCATGTTGGACAGCTCGAACCCGTACTTCAGGACCATGGCCGAGTAGGCCATGTAGCCCACGACCGGCAGCGCGAAGCAGACCACCAGGACCGTCCCATGGAGCAGCCGGGTGCGCCAGCCCCACACCGCGGCCAGCGCGAACATCAGGGCAGGCAGGATCAGCGCCTCGCCCACCTGCCGCACCGGCGCCGAGGCGCCCAGCAACAGCCCGCCCGCCGCCACCAGGCCGAGTCCCGGTCGCGGCCGCCACAGCAGCACCACGATCGCGGCCACCACGAGCGCCTCGAACAGCACGTCCGGCATGATCGTCTGCTCGGCGTCGAGCTGGTAGGCATCCAGCAGCACCGGCGCCACCGCCAGCGCGGCCAGCCACCGGCTCACCCCGCGCCGCACCATCAGCACGTACAGACCCACCGCCATGGCCAGCCCCAGCACGTGCTGCAGCAGCGCCGCGAAGCCCAGGTTCGCGAGCAGCAGCACCGGCCGCAGCAAGAGGATGGTGTACCCGATCGGGTCGAACGATCCTCGCACGGCGGGGGTGAGGCCGGTGCCGAAGATGTACTTCTTCGAGTCGATGAACAGCAGCGCGGGCTGGTAGCCGACCTGAGCCAGGGCCCGCAGCACCAGTCCCGCGGCCAGCAGCAGGGCCAGCACCCAGTTCCGCCGCAGCACCTCGGTGACCCACCGGAAGACCCGGGCGAGGCGGGAATTCGCCGGGCCGGCCCCGCTCGCAGCGTCATGACCGCCCCCAGGAATGACGGTCTCGCTGCTGTCGATCACACGGAGTCCTTGGCACGAGTCGCATCAGGCAGCGGGAGGTGCCGCGCTGGTGCCCGGCCGCCTTCCTGGCAGGATCATTCTGCCGCATCACACGGTGGCCAGCGCGCTCAAGAGCCAGATTCCACCCTGCCAGGTCCGGCTCGTGGCGGCCGTTTTGTCGGCACCCATCCGTAGCATCGGCGCATGAGAGCGCTGACGGGCCGGATCGTCCCAGCCCGATCGGGTGCGGGCCGGGGCCTCGGACGGTCCCGCCGTGACCTGGGATAGCCGGCGGCCGCGATCGGCGCTGCCCGTGCTGTATCAGCTCGGGCCCCGCCGGGCCGAATCGCGGCCGCCGGCCGTCGCCGTACCGACGTGCGTCGTCTGCCGCGGCCCGGTGCGGCCCGGCTACGCACGCTGTTATCAATGCGAACGCCATGACGTGCTGGGACACAGGCTGCTGGCCGACGCGGTGGTGCCGGTCTCCTATGCGGTCAAGGGCACGGACCTGGCCGAAGCCCTGTGGCGGTACAAATCGTGCTCCGCACCGGTCGGTCCGGCGCGGAGGTGCTTGCTGGCCCTGCTGCTCACCTTCCTGAACGATCACGGTTCCTGTGTCTGGCGGGAGGCGGCCATGCCGCCGCCTAACCGCCTCGCGGTGGTGCCGACCGGGTACGGCCGCCCGGGGCCGCACCCGCTGCTCCGGCTGGCATCGCCCTATCTGCGGCTGCCACTTGCTCCGCTGGCCATCCGTCCGGGCCGGCAGGGCCGTGACCTGGACGTGCACCGGTTCCGGGCCGGTCTCGTACCGGCCGGAGGCGGCGTGCTCCTGCTGGACGACAGCTGGGTATCGGGCGCCAGCGCCCAGTCGGCCTGCGCCGCGCTCAAGCTGGCCGGCGCTGGCCGCGTCGCGATCGTGGTGCTGGGCCGGCACCTCAGCCCGGCCGATCCCCGTGCGGGCTCGCTCATCGCCCGGCTGACCCCGGCTCCCTACGACCCCTCGGCGTGCGCCGTGCACGCGCCCGGCCTTCCGCGGCCCGCACCGGGCAGGGCCGCCAGATAAGTGGCGCGAATGGGCATTACCCGGCGGGATCTTGACCGGGGTAAATAGCGCCATAATTGATAATCGGCGATCAGTGATGCGGTTTATGCGTCCCACGGAAATAGTGCCGCCTTTCGGGACTGCCGTCTCAGCGACCGCATCATCCCTGTCATCGGCACCGTCCGCCTGGCGGGCCTAAGCTTGAACGGTGACCGCTGAATCTCCGTCGCATACCGCCCTGGTCCGGCGGGCTCGCCGGATCAACCGTGAGCTGGCCCTGCTGTATCCCGACGCCCACACCGAGCTGAACTTCAGCACGCCGCTGGAGCTGCTCGTGGCCACGATCCTGTCCGCGCAGACCACCGACAAGCAGGTCAACCTGGTCACCCCGACCTTGTTCGCGCGGTACCCAGCCGCGGCTGACTACGCGGCTGCCGACCGTGACGAGCTGGAGAAGGTGCTCCGCCCGACTGGCTACTACCACGCCAAGGCGAACAGCCTGATCGGACTCGGACAAGCGCTGTGCGACAGGTTCGGTGGCGAGGTGCCGCCGCGGCTGCGCAACCTGGTCACGCTGCCCGGGGTGGGCCGCAAGACCGCGAACGTAGTGCTCGGCAACGCCTTCGGCATCCCCGGCATCACCGTGGACACGCACTTCGGCCGGCTGGCCCGCCGGTTCGGCTGGACGGTCAGCACCGACCCGGTGAAAGTCGAGGCCGAGGTGGGCGCGCTCATCCCGCGCCGGGACTGGACGGACCTGTCGCAGCGCCTGATCTGGCACGGCCGCCGGGTCTGCCACGCTCGCCGGCCCGCCTGCGGCGCGTGTCCGCTGGCCCGGCTGTGCCCGTCATTCGGCGAGGGACCGACGGACCCGGTGATCGCCGCGAAGCTTGTCAAGTCCGGCCCGTTCTCGTGACGGCCGGCGCGCCCGTACCGGCGTGGCTGCGTGAGCTGGCCGAGGCGGCCCGCGTCATGGAGATTGACCCGCTGATCCAGCCGCCCGCTCGCGGTGGCCGGGAGTCGGCCGTGCTCATCTTGTTCGCCGAGGGCCGGGACGGGCCTGACCAGCCTGATCTGCTGTTCATCCAGCGAAGCGAGGGGCTGCGGCTGCATGCGGGCCAGCCGGCTTTCCCTGGCGGCGCCGTCGATGCCGAGGACGGGGGACCGGTCGCCGCGGCCCTGCGGGAGGCAGCCGAGGAAGTGGGTGTCGACCCCGGCAGCGTCGATATCGTCGGCACCCTGCCCGAGTGGTTCATCCCCCGCACCGGGTTCCGGGTGGTTCCGGTGCTCGCCTGGTGGCGCCGGCCGTCCGCGGTCGCGCCCGTTGACGCCGGAGAGGTGGCCGCGGTGGAGCGGATCAGCGTGGGCGAGCTCGCCGATCCTGCGGCCCGGCTCACGGTCCGCGGGCCCGGCGGGTTCCCGTCGCCGGCGTTCCAGGTCAGGGGCATGCTCATCTGGGGTTTCACGGCGGCGCTGGTCGATCGCCTGCTCGCATTGGCCGGATGGGAGCGGCCAT
Organism: uncultured Actinomycetota bacterium; assembly: GCA_963808615.1. Classification (GTDB taxonomy): domain Bacteria; phylum Actinomycetota; class Actinomycetes; order Streptosporangiales; family Streptosporangiaceae; genus Palsa-504. The sequence goes on along the minus strand of CAWEGV010000009.1, from coordinate 57,536 downwards.
GGGATGTCGCGAAGGTCGCGGATCTGGGACCATCCTGGTGGACAGGCGCGGGACAGCAGCAAGGCGGCCCTTGAGACCGCCGAGCCGGCTGACGTGGGATCGTCCTGGCGGACCGGCGTGGGACAGTAGCTACGCGGCCCTCGGGACCGCCGAGCCGGCTGACGTGGGATCGTCGCTGGGCGAGCCAGATAGCAGAGAAAACGCTATACGGTTAGGGCGTGCGCGGAGATGTGCTCGACCTGATCTTGATCGTGGTGGTCGCCGCGTTCGCCGTGTCCGGTTACCGGCAGGGCTTCATCGTCGGGATTCTGAGCTTCTTCGGGTTCGTGGGCGGTGCGCTGCTCGGCGCGGAGTTCGGCCCGAGCATCTCGCGGGCACTGGTCGGCGGCCAAACGCAGCAGGACGTGATCGCCGTCGTCCTGCTGGTGAGCTTCGCCGTGATCGGGCAGTTCATCGCCTCCTCCGTCGGCGCCGCCATGCGGTCCACGGTGACCTGGCACTCGGCCACGGTCGCGGACTCGGTGGGCGGCTCCCTGGTCAGCATGGTGGCGGTGCTGCTCATTGCCTGGGTGGTTGGATCGGTGCTCATCCAGTCCCCGTTCCCGGTGGTCGACACGCAGGTCAACAACTCGCTGGTGCTGCAGACACTGGACAGGTTTATGCCGACGCCGGCCAAGACCATGTTCTCCGACTTCCGCAGGCTGCTGGCCACCAACAGCACCTACGCCGAGGTGTTCAGCGGGATCGGCGCGGAGCGCCTGTTCCCCATCGCCGCCCCCGATCCCGCGGTGCTTGACAGTCCGGGTTACCTGGCCGCCCGCAGCCGCGTGGTGAAGGTGCAGGGCGTGGCGCCGAGCTGCTCGCGGTCTATCGAGGGCTCGGGATTCGTGATCTCACCTGACCACATACTCACCAACGCGCACGTGGTGGCGGGCGTGACGAACAGGCAGACCGTTACCACCGAATCCGGCGTCACCTTGCCGGCCACCGTGGTGTTCTACGACCCCCAGGTGGACGTGGCCATCCTCTATGTGCCCCAGCTCGACTTGTCGCCGCTGCGGTTCTCCGGGCAGGCCAACCCCGGCGACAGCGCGGTGGTGGCGGGATACCCGCTCGACGCCCCGAGCCTGCAGACGGCGCCGGCCAGGATCGGCGATATCCAGGACGCGCAGGGGCCGAACATCTACGACACCAGCACGGTGACCCGGCAAATCTACGAGATCCGGGCCGTGGTCCAGTCCGGTAACTCGGGCGGCCCGCTGTTGTCGCCCGCCGGAACCGTCGATGGGGTAGTGTTCGCCGCCGCGGTCGGGGTGTCCGATACCGGCTTCGCGCTGACCGCGGCCGAGGTGACCAACGACGCCAGCGCGGGGGCTAACCTCACCGCACCCGTGTCCACCGGGGCCTGCGACTAGCCTCGCGCGGTGATCAGCCCGGGCCGCAGATCCGCGGCCGGGATGCTCCCCAGGCCGTGCCGTTCGATGCGGGCCGCCAGGTCGTCTGACGCCGCGAGGAAGGCCTCGATCTCGATCCCGTACGGGTGGTCACGGTCCGGCGGTGACGCGGCCTGCACCTGGTACGCGCGGACCCGCTGGGCACCTCGCCGCAGCAGCGCAGCGGCTCCGCGGGCATTGCCCCGGTGCGCGTGCGTCAGCCCCACCGCGACCTGGGCCAGGCCCTGCCACAGGTCGCGTTCGCGTGCCGGGCCCAGCTTCCATGACGCCTCGAGGACCTCGTGCGCATGAAACGGGCGCCCGGCCCGCAGCAACTGGTCGGCCAGGGCGGCCGCGTCGGCCCCGGCTAGCGCGAGATCGTCGGGAACGCGCAGTTCGCCCTCGGCGGCCCCGCCGCGGGCGAGCGGCCGTCCGAGCGCGTCACGCGGGCGCGCGTTCCGCGGCCGGCCGGCCAGATCGCGATCACGCGTCACCGTTCCGGTTCCGGATCGGCCAGCCAGCCGCGAAGCTCGGTATTGAAGGCGGCGGGGCGTTCCTCGTGCGGGAAGTGCCCGGCGCCGTCTATCACGTGCCAGCGGTAAGGGCTCTCGACATACCGTCCGGCACCGCGGGCAGTCCTCGGGAGCACGCAGCCGTCCAGTGCTCCGTGCAGGTGCAGGGTGGGAGCCTGGATCGGCGTGCGCATGCGTCGGGCAAAGCGCAGGCCGTCCGGGCGCACGCCGCTGCGCGCGAACCAGCGATGATATTCCAGGGCCGAATGGGCGACCGATGGTATCTGCATCGCCCTGGCGTAGACTTGCTCCGTCTCCTGGTCGGGCCAGCCGGGGGCGGACCAGTCCTCCAGCATCTGGCCCACTCGGCGGGCGCCGTCCCTGACCAGCTGCCGTTCGGGAAAGACGGGCAGCTGGGACCGGAACGCATAGCTGCTGTGGCGGCCCTGGCCGAGCGGGTCGGTGAGCACCACGGACCGCATCCGCAGCGGATGCGCCATCGACACCACCGCCAGCCGCCCCACGACCTTGGGGTGATAGACACCCAGCGTCCAGCCGACCAGCCCGCCCCAGCCATGGCCCACGACGATCGCGTTGGCCTCGCCGAGCGCCCGGACCAGCCCGGCCGCGTCCGCAGCGGCCGTGATCAGGTCGTAGCCGCGCGGCGGCTTGTCGCTTCCCCCGTAGCCGCGCAGGTCTACTGCGACCGCGCGGAAGCCCGCGTCGGGCAGCCAGGCCAGCTGATGCCGCCAGGCCCACCAGAACTCGGGGAAGCCATGCAGCAACAGCACCAAGGGCCCGTCGCCGGCTTCTGCGATATGAAAACGGGTCCCGTTGGCGCTGACCGACCGGTGGGTCCACGGGCCGCCGATCTGAACCGCGGAATCCGCGCCTCCTGCCATCACGCTCATCTCACTGCGGCTTGCGGGCCGGGATCTCGGGGCGCGGCCCGGTCGCGATCTCGGGGCGTTGCCCGTCAGGGCTGGTCTCGGGGAGCAGACCCTCGCGCCGCAGCATGTCCAGATCCTCGTTGACCGTCTTCTTCGTCAGGCGCAGGCCGGACAGCTTCCGCACTTTCAGGTAGGCGATACCGGCCACCAGCGCGGCCAGCAGCAGCACGGTACCAGCGACGATGAGGAAGGCCGCCCAGGCCCAGATCCCGGCTGCGATCAGGCCGTAGGCGTAGGCGAAGCACAGGAGCAGGAGCACCAGGCAGCCGAAGTAGAACGAGAAGCCGCCCAGGGCCCCGGCCAGGCCGATACGCTGCAGGTCTGCGCGAAGCTCGGTCTTGGCCAGCTCGATCTCGTACCTGAGCAGCTGAGATACGTCCTTGGCCGCCATGGCCACGAGATCCCCGAGTGACTGGTCACTGCCGGCCGGTCCCGGCTTTTCGCTGCGGACCATGGTGCCCCTCTCCCGTCGTCCGGACGATCACCTGCTCTGCGGAGCGGCAATCGGTGCCCCGCGCGTTATCCCGCTGGTCCAGCCCAAGATGGGCCAGGGACCAAGGCTAACCTTTGATAGGCATCGTCGCGGCACTCGGGCCCGCCCAGCATCTTGCGTTCCGCCGCAGCACCGACGCGCCGACTACCGCGATGTGTCGCGAGTCGCCTGATATGCTGCCACGATTCAGGCGGCAGGTCCACGTCGGCTGGCCTGCTGCCCTGCGGTGCGGCGGGCCGCCGGGGATGCCACGATCCGGCGAGCACCAGAACACCCAGCAAGAAAGCGGCGCCCCTGGACGGGGCGCCGCCGCTCAGCACGTCATGCCTGGCTACCAAGCGTGCACCTTCTCTGTCAGTCAGGCTGGCCGTCCTTTGTCGCCTGATGGCGACGATCCTCGGCCTGACCTGGTCTGACACGCCTCCCGCGGCTGGTCGAGCGTGGGTACCTGGCTGCCGTGCCCGGATGCTCTGCATCCGTACCACCGTTCTACGACGAAATCGCCGACCTGAAAAGACCTGCCACGTGACCGATTCGTGATCTCAATCAGTTCACCTGGTCGCATGCCGTTAACTTGTGACTCGCGGGACCCCGAGCCCGGCCGCTAGTGACGCGCGGGACGCCCGGACCCGACGGAGAAATAAGGCGGCCCCCGCCGGGGGGGAGAGCGGGGGCCGCGCGCACGGTCCGGCCCTGGGGGGGAGGCCGGCTCCGTCCATATGCAAGCTTATCCGCAAGGGGCTCAGGTATCGAGCATTGGGCTCGTATCGTTTGGAGAGCGCCCCGTGCAGCATCGCTAAATGAAATTACAACATAAGTGCCATGGACCTGACCAGTGCTATCGCCAGATCTGTTACTGCCGGGTAAGAATTTTCACATAGTAAGAGACCCTGGCTGGGCCCCGGTCCGCGCTCGCCTGCGCTATCCGCGAACATGAGCCTATACGGCACCAATCAACCTATACGGCACCGCCCATCCCAGTTGTCCTTAGTGTACGAAGCCGTATTACTCCACTCCCGGGTCGAGGGCGTCGTGTGCGATCTGTGATAAGAGAGTCCGGCTCCGTGACTGGAAGGAAGCAAGGATGCGATGCCGCGTGGCGTCAGCGGCTGCCCGTCAGCAGTATGTCCAGGAGGGCCACGGCACCCCGTTTCGACAGCGGGTGGTTGGCGGTTCCGCACTTGGGTGACTGAACGCAGGAGGGGCAGCCGGCCTCGCAGTCACAGCCGGAGATGGCCTGCCGGGTGGCGCTGAGCCAGTCCCGGGCGGCCTGGAAGCCACGCTCCGCGAAACCGGCGCCGCCGTCGTAGCCGTCGTAAACGAAGATGCTGAGCCTTCCGGTCGCGGGGTGCAGGTCGGCGGACACGCCGCCGATGTCCCAGCGGTCGCAGGTGGCGAACAGCGGCAGCAGGCCGATGGCGGCGTGTTCGGTGGCGTGCGCGGCGCCGGCCAAGTCGGTTCCCGCCGCGGCGAGCCGGTCCCGCCCCGCGGCGGATACCGTCCACCAGACCGCCCGGGTCAGCAGGTGCCGGGGCGGAAGGTCCAGCGGCGTGTCGCCGAGCGGAGCGCCGTTGTCGGCCCGGCGCCGGGTGAAACAGGTCACCTGCCGGGTCACCTGAACGTCTCCGAAGCAGACCTCGCCGTCACCACACGGCGTGTGCCGCAGCGTGCCCCGCACCTCAATCTCGGTCACGTCCCTGGCGGTGGTGGTGTAGCCGAGGTCGCACGGCTCGACCAGCGCTACCCGGTCGGGCAGGTCCAGGCGGCCGACCAGGTAGGTCTCGCCCTGGTGCACGTAGACCGCTCCGTCATGGACGAGCAGCTGGGCCGACGGCTCGTCCACGGTGCCGACTAGCCGCCCGGTCGCCTCTTCCACCACCCGCACAGGGGCATCGCCCGCCCCGCGCAGGCCCGCCGGTCCGGTGACGGACCGGCGCACGCTGTACCAGCCCGCCGGGCGCCGGCGAAGCCGGCCCGACCTGGTGAGCTCGTCCACCACCGGGCCGGCCTCGGGGCCGAAGATGTCCGTGTCGGTGTCGGTGAGGGCCAGCTCGGCCGCGGCCGCGCACAGATGCGGGGCCAGCACATACGGGTTACCGGGATCCAGGACCGAGGCCTCGACCGGGTGTCGCAGCAGTATCTCCGGGTGCCGCACCAGGTAGGTGTCGAGCGGGTCGTCTCGGGCGATGAGGACCGCCGCCGCGCTCCGGCCGTTGCGCCCGGCCCGCCCGGCCTGCTGCCACAGCGACGACCACGTCCCGGGCCAGCCGGCGATGAGCACCGCGTCCAGGCCGCTGATGTCCACGCCGAGCTCGAGCGCGGTGGTGGTGGCCAGGCCCGTGAGACGTCCGTCGCTGAGGGCGGCCTCCAGGTCGCGCCGGTCCTCGGGCAGGTACCCAGACCGGTATGCGGCCACCTTTGCCGCGGCTGCCTCGGGCCCGCCCAGCGCCCGGCGCGCGGCGAGGGCGACGCTCTCGGCGCCGCGCCGTGACCTGATGAAGGCCAGCGTGGGCACGTCCTGCTCGACCAGCCTGGCCAGCAGGTCCGCGGCCTGCGCGGTAGCCGTACGGCGCAGCCTGGTCCCGGCCTCGCCCCGGGCGTCGGTCAGCGGCGGCTCCCACAGCGCGAACGCGAGCGGCCCACGCGGCGAGCCATCCTCGGTCACCTCCTCGGCGTCGAGTCCGGTCAGCAGCCTGGCGCAGACGCCCGGGGTGCCGACCGTTGCGGAGGCGAGCACGAAGACCGGCCGCGGCGGACCGCCGGGTGCGGCGTAGTGAGCCACCACCCGCCGCAGCCGCCGCAGTACGTGCGCCACATGCGAGCCGAACACCCCGCGGTACTCGTGGCATTCATCCACGATGACGTACCGCAGCCTGCTGAAGAACCCTGACCAGCGCGCGTGTCCAGGCAGCAGCGACCGGTGCAGCATGTCCGGTGTGGTCAGCAGGTACCTGGCGTGACTTCGGGCCCAGGCGCGCTCGGCGGTGCTCGAGTCGCCGTCGAAGGCGGCGGCCTGGATCCCCGGCAGGCCGAGGGAGCGGATCGAGGCGAGCTGGTCAGCGGCGAGCGCCTTGGTGGGCGTGACGTACAGCACGGTGTCGCCGGCCAGCACCGAGGTGAGCGCGGGCAGCAGATAGCCGAGCGACTTGCCCGACGCCGCGCCGGTGGAGATGACCACGTTCCGGCCCGCCTCGGCGTGGCAGGCGGCGGCGGCCTGGTGGGACCAGGGAGCGCGGACACCGCGGCGGGCGAACGCGTCGATGACCTCGGCGGGGACCCACTGCGGCCAGGGCACCTCGCGTCCGGCCCGGGCCGGGATGTACTCAACGTGGACCGGCCTGCCCATGCGCGCGCCGGCGAGCAGGATGCTCAGCGCCCGGTTTTCCGGTGCGGCGGTTCCGGGGGGTAGGGGGGCCGGGTAGCCCCCCGTGGCACGAGGGAGCGCGGGGGGCGAGTAGCCACCCGCTGAAGAAGTAACCGTCGACACAGCTTTTTCAGTGTCTCATCCAGTGGGGGATGCCCGGAGGCATGATTTCGTATAGACATGACATCGGAGCGTGGTTGAATGCCGCAGAGGATCACGTCCTGGGCGCCGGCTAGGTCGGCCCGTGCGCCGGGACGGGACGGAGATATGACGCCGTGATGGCGCTGGAGGATTTGTGGATCTGAAGCTGGGTCACTACAACAAGGACGGCATCGAGGTCGTCGACGTCGAAGGCGAGATCGATGTCTACACGGCGCCGCGGCTCCGTGAGCTGCTTATCGATCTGGTCAATAAGAACAACTACCAGCTCGTCGTGAACATGGAGAAGGTCGAGTTCCTCGACTCCACCGGTCTCGGGGTCCTGGTCGGAGGGCTGAAACGGGTCCGCGCCCACGACGGCTCGCTGGATCTGGTCTGCACGCAGGAGCGGATACTCAAGATCTTCCGGATCACCGGGCTGACGAAGGTCTTCGGCATCCACGACACGGTGGACGAGGCCATCGCGGCCAAGAAGGCCGAGAAGTAGCCCGGGACGGACTCAAGAGCCTGGCGATGGCCACCGTCGAAGTCACGTTCACGCCGCTGCCCGCGCACGTCCGCACCGCGCGGCTGGTCGCCACCGCGGTGGCGCGGCGCAGCGGCGTCGACGAAGCGCTGCTTGATGAGGTGCGCCTCGCCGTGGGCGAGGCCTGCTCGCGTGCGGTCGAGGCCCATCAGCGGCACTGCCCGGCGGAACCGGTCCGGATCGAGATGACCGACACCGACGAACGGTTCGTCGTGGTGGTGAGCGATCACGCGCCGACGGCCTCCGCGAGCCCGCCGGCACCCGCCGGCCGGGAGGGCGAGGACACCTCGCCGGCCCCGGGACAGGACGGCGGAGCCGCGATTCCGGCCGGGTTCGGGCTGGCCGTGATCTCCGGCCTGGCCGATGACGTGCGCGTCTCGTCGAGTAGTTCCGGCGTGAGCGTCCGGATGAGCTGGCCGTCGGCGGCCACCACGGCCTGAACCGGGGCACCGGCCGCCCCGGGCCCCGGCTGTGCGCTAGCCTTCGTCTTTGCCGTTGGCATCGCGGTCCTTATCGTGAAAGTAACGGTCAGGTAACGTATTTGTTAGGAATGGCCCGGTGTTCGTGGTTCGGCCTGTGCGTGCGTAGACTCCCGGCCACTCGTTTGTTTCCGACCGGTACCCCGTCCGTTCGGAGTTCCAGGAGGTCGAATGCTTAAGCACGTCTCCGTGCTGGCGGCCAACTCCGTCAGTGTGAGCGGCTCTAACCTGACCTGGGTTGTCATCGTCGCGATCGTCGGGCTGCTCGCGCTCGGCGTGGCCGGCGCGCTGGTACGGGAAGTGCTCGCGGCCAGCCAGGGAACCGAGCGGATGCAGGAGATCGCGCGTGCCGTGCAGGAAGGCGCGGCCGCCTACCTGCGCCGCCAGTTCCGGACCCTCGGCGTGTTCGTGGTCATCATCTTCTTCGTGCTGCTCGTGCTGCCCGCGGACACCGACGGGGTGCGCTGGGGCCGCAGCATCTTTTTCCTGGTCGGCGCGCTGTTCTCGGCCCTGACCGGGTTCGTGGGGATGACGCTAACCACTCGCGGCAACGTCCGGGTAGCGGCCGCGGCCCGCGAGGGCGGTGAGCGGCCCGCGATGCGGATCGCGTTCCGGACCGGCGGCGTGGCCGGGATGTTCACTGTCGGCCTGGGCCTGTTCGGTGCCGCGGTCGTCGTGCTGATCTACCGGGAGAACGCGCCGAACGTGCTGGAGGGCTTCGGCTTCGGCGCAGCGCTGCTGGCGCTGTTCATGCGTGTCGGCGGCGGCATCTACACCAAGGCGGCCGACGTCGGCGCGGACCTGGTGGGCAAGGTCGAGCAGGGCATTCCCGAGGACGACCCGAGGAACGCGGCCACGATCGCCGACAACGTGGGTGACAACGTGGGCGACTGCGCTGGCATGGCCGCGGACCTGTTCGAGTCCTACGCGGTCATGCTGGTCGCCTCGCTGATCCTGGGCAAGAGCGCGTTCGGCGACAAAGGGTTGGTCTTCCCGCTGATCGTGCCGATGATCGGCGTGATCACCGCGGTGATCGGGATCTTCTCGGTCTCGCCTCGCCGCGGCGACCGCAGCGGCATGACGGCGATCAACCGGGGCTTCTTCATATCGGCGGTGATCTCGGTCATCGGGGTGGCGATTGCCGCCTTCACCTACCTGCCGGCCCACTTCAGTGACCTCAGCGGCATCACCGACCCGGCCATCGCGAGCTACAACGGCAACCCCCGCTGGATCGCTCTAGGGGCGGTGTTCATCGGCATCGTGCTGGCTAGCGCCATCCAGTTGCTGACCGGCTACTTCACCGAGATGAACCGGCGTCCGGTCCTGGACATCGCGGCCGCCTCGGAGACCGGCCCGGCCACCGTCATCTTGGCCGGCACGTCGAGCGGCATGGAATCCGCCACGTACGCCGCGCTGCTGATCGCCGGCGCGGTCTTCTGCTCCTACCTGCTCGCCACCGGGAACGCCACCATCGCGCTGTTCGCGGTGGCGCTGGCCGGCGGCGGCCTGCTGACCACGGTCGGCGTGATCGTGTCCATGGACTCGTTCGGTCCGGTGACCGACAACGCGCAGGGCATCGCCGAGATGTCCGGTGACATCGAGGGCGAGGCCGCGGAGGCGCTTACCCACCTGGACGCGATCGGCAACACCACCAAGGCGATCACCAAGGGCATCGCGATCGCCACCGCGGTGCTGGCCGCCACCGCCTTGTTCGGCTCCTTCCACACCATCATCGTGCAGCAGCTCGGCAGCGCGGGCGGCACCTTCAGCCTGTCGGTCGACCGGCCGAGGGTCCTGGTCGGGGTGATCATCGGCGGAGCCGTGGTGTTCTTGTTCGCCAGCCTGCTGATCATGGCGGTGGGCCGTGCCGCTCAGGGCGTCGTGGTGGAGGTGCGTAACCAGTTCCGCCGCCACCCGGGGATCATGGATTACACCGAGAAGCCCGAGTACAGCCGGGTGATCGACCTGGTCACCAGGGACTCGCTGCGCGAGCTGATCACCCCTGGCCTGCTCGCGGTGCTGGCCCCGATCGCCGTCGGCTTCACCTTCGGTTACTCCACTCTCGGCGCGTACCTGGCCGGCGCGATCGCGGTCGGCGTGCTGATGGCGGTGTACCTGGCCAACTCCGGCGGGGCCTGGGACAACGCGAAGAAGGTGGTCGAGGACGGGGCGCACGGCGGCAAGGGCTCCGAGGCGCACGCCGCTACCGTGATCGGCGACACCGTGGGCGACCCGTTCAAGGACACCGCGGGCCCGGCGATCAACCCGCTGATTAAGGTGATGAACCTGGTGTCGCTGCTGGTCGCGACCAGCATCGTGAAGTACAGCAGCAACACCGGCCTGCGCGTCGGGATAGCCCTGGGCGCGGTGATCATCATCGTCGTGGCGATCGTGATCTCCAAGCGCCGCACCTCAGGCCTGGGCGAAGCCGCACCCTCGGGTGCCGAGGTCACCGGGGCCGTCTCCCCCGCCGTCGAAGGCGCCGCCGCCCAAGTGGAAGCCCCCAAGGAATCCCCCGCTGCCTCGGAAGCAGCCCGCGCCGCAGCCCCCGACAACGTGCCCGACCCCGCCACCGTCCCCAAGAACCCCGACGCCTAGCCAGTCCACCGACGCTACGGCGATAATCCGCGGGGCGAGAAGCCCCGCGCTCGCGCGGTCCGCGAGGGGCCACCGGCCCTCCGGCCGCGCGACACTACGGCGGGTACCGCAGCGGGGCGCGAAGCGCAGCGGGGGTTCCAGGGGGTCGTCCCCCCTGGGTCAGCACCGCCCCCGGGCTAGCACTCGAGTGAGGATTTGCTGTCCAGCAAATCCTCACTCGAAAAACCCAGCAGGTACAAGATGGCGTCCAGGTACGGGACGCTCACCGAGGTGTCGGCCGCGTCGCGGACCGCGGGCTTGGCGTTGAACGCGATACCGAGCCCGGCGGCGGCGATCATGTCGAGATCGTTGGCGCCGTCGCCGACCGCCACCGTCTGGGCCAGCGGCACGCCCGCAGCCACGGCGAACCTGCGCAGCGCGTCCGCCTTGCCGGCCCGGTCGATCACCGGGCCGCGCAGCCGGCCGGTCAGCTTGCCGTCCGCGACCTCTAGTGAGTTGGCTGCCACGTAGCCGATGCCGAGGTCGGCGGCCAGCGGGGCGATAACCTCGGTGAAGCCGCCGCTGACGATCCCGAACTTGTAGCCAAGTCCGCCCAGGGTGCTGATCAGCGTGCGCGCTCCCGCGGTCAGCCGCAACTCGTCCCGGACCTCATCGAGCACCCCGGCCTCGAGTCCGGCCAGCAGCCCGACCCGCTCGCGCAGCGACGCGGCGAAGTCGAGTTCGCCGCGCATGGTGGCGGCGGTCACCCTGGCTACGCCCTCGGCTACCCCGGCCCGGACGGCCAGCAGGTCGATGACCTCGTCCCTGATCAGGGTGGAATCCACATCCATCACGATCAGCCGGAGGGCCCGCCGGTGCAGGCCGCCGCGCTGGACCGCCACGTCGATGCCCTGCGCCACCGCTACCCGGGCCAGATCGGCCCGCAGCAGGACCGGGTCTCCGCCGGAGATCTCCATCTCGATGCAGGTCACCGGGTGCAGGGCCAGCCTGCCGATCCGGTCGATATTGGCTCCGCTGGCGGCGATCTGCCCGGCGATGGCGGTGATCGCGGCGGGCGCCAGCGGGCTGCCGAGCAGGGTGACGTGCAGCCGCCCGGAGCCGGCGCCCCGGGCCGGGGCATCTACCGAGGCACCGGATGCGGTGGTGATCTCAGCCTCCAGGCCGAGATCACCGGCGAGCGCGCTCACCGCGGCGTGGATGCCAGTCAGGTCGGGCGGCGAGTCGCAGCCCAGCAGCACGCAGAGCACCAGCTTGCCGCGGATCACCACCTGCTCGACGTCGATGACGGACAGCGGGTAGCGGGCCAGGGCGGAGAACAGCCTGGAGGTGACGCCCGGCCGGTCCCGGCCGGTCAGGGTGATGAGCAGGGTGCTGCGCGGTGTGGTCATGACCGGCGCCAGGCTATCGCAGCCCGGCCCGGGCCCCCATCAGATCTAGGGCAGCAGCAGGTGCACGTCGCCGAACTCGTGCCACAGGTACCCGGACGTGATCGCGGCCTGGTAGCACCGGCCTAGCAGCTCGGGCCCGGCGAAGGCGGCCAGCATCCGCAGGTGCGAGGAACGCGGCTCGTGCAGCCCGGTGAGCAGCCCGTCCACCACCCGCACCCCGGTCTCCGGGGTCACCACGTGCGACGTCCAGCCCGCCGAGGACGCCACCTCCCCGGAGTCGGCGGCGGCTGTTTCCAGCGCGCGGACGACCGTCGTACCTGCGGCGATGACCCGCCCGCCATGCGCCCGCACATGGTTGACCAGCCGGGCCGTTGCGGGCGGGACGTCATAGGGCTCCGGGTAGGGATCCTCGTCGGCTTCCAGCGAGGACACCCCGGCATGCAAGGTGAGCGGAGCGATCAGCACGCCGCGGGCCGCCAGCTCGGTGACCAGCTCGAACGTGAAGGGGCGGCTGGCGCTGGGCATCTCGGCGCTGCCGGGATGCTGCGCGAAGACCGTCTGGTACCACGGCAGCGGCCAGTCACGCCGGACATAGGAGTACCTGATGGGAACCCCGTGCCTGAGCAGATACGGCACCACCGCCACCGACAGCCTGGCTCGCCAGAGCCTGCCGGTCGCCTTGGCCAGCAAGGTGAGCGCCGCCCCGGCAGGCAAGTCGATGACCTGACCGGGGAACCCCGGCCCGTTCGGCATGGAGATCTTGTTCTTCATCTGACGCAGTTCGACCAGCCACGCACCGTCAGGCAGCGGCGTGGAGAAGTGCACCGCCCGTCCGCCGGCGGCACGCACCTGGGCCGGCAACGTGCCGGTGTTGTTGATCACCAGCAGGTCACCGGGCCACAGCAGGCTCGGCAGATCGCGGAACCGGTGCTGGCTGATCGCTCCCGACGAGCCGCGGCTGACCAGCATCCGGACGCCATCGCGGGTCAGGCCGCGCGCTTCCGGAGGGTCGTGTGCCTCGCGCTCGGCGGGCAGCGCGAAGTCGGCCAGCGTGAGCCCTGGCCGGGCCGGATCGGTTCGGGCGACGTCGGCGACCATGGTTACCTGGCCGCAGCCACCAGATGGGCGGCCCGGTACCTGCCGCTCGGCAGCCGTTCGCCGATGAGCCTGGTGAACGCGGGCACCACCGAGGCGGGCTCCGGCCGGTCGGAAATGTCCTGGCCAGGAAAGGCCTGCTGGTGCATGTCGGTGCGCAGGTCGCCCGGGTCGACCCACCACACCCGGATGGCGACCTCCTCGGCGGCCAGGACGTTCGACGCCTGCGCCAGGGCGGCCTTGGCGGCACCGTAGCCGCCCCAGCCCGCATAAGCCTGGTCGGCCGCGTCCGAGGTGATGTTCAGCACCGCTCCGCCGCGGCTGCGCAGCAGGGGCAGCAGCAGCTGGGTCAGCGCGATGGGCGCGATCACGTTCACCTCGAAGGCGGCACGCAGTTCGTCGACCGGGTAGTCGGCCAGTGCGGGCAGCGGGCTGGCACCCAGCGTGCCCGCGTTGTTCACCAGCAGGTCAAGCCGCCCCGCCTGCTCGGCCGCCCGCAGCAGGGCCGCGCGGTGGGCGGGATCGGTGACGTCGCCGGGCACCGCGGTGACGGTCCCGCCCGCGTCCCAGATCCCGGCCGCGGCAGCGTCCAGCGCGGCGGCGTTCCTGGCGTCGATGATGAGGGTGTATCCCTCGCGGGCCAGGCCGGCCGCCAGCGCCCGGCCGAGCCCGCGGGAGGCCCCCGTGATGAGAGCGACCTGGTTGCTCATGCCTGCCACGCTAGGCGGCGCGGGGCCCGCGCACATCGGTCCCGCGCACCGTGCGGCCTGGGTCCTTGGTCGTAGGACCGCCGCCTGATGCACGTCCCACCCGGCCGGGCTAACGTCGGATGAGTGAGCGATGGGCTGGATGAGCTCTACCAGGTGAGCCAGGCGGTGCTGTCCGTCACCCGGCAGATGTCCGTCCGTGACGTGCTGCAGGTGATCGTGCGGTCGGCGCGGTCCCTGGTGGGAGCGCGCTACGCGGCCCTCGGCGTGCCCGACGAGGGCGACTCGTTCGCCGAGTTCGTGGTGGACGGGATCAGCCAGGCGGGGCAGCAGGCCATCGGCCCGCTGCCCCGCCGGCACGGGATGCTCGGCGTGCTGCTCAACGAGGGCAAGCCGGAGCGGCTCGCGGACATCCGCGCCGACCCGAGGTTCGAGGGCTGGCCGGGTGCCCATCCGCAGATGTCGCATTTCCTCGGGGTGCCGGTGCGGGACGGGGACCAGGTCCTCGGCATCATCTTCGCGGCCAACAAGACCTCCGCCGCCGCGGCCGGGCGCGGCTTCACCGAGCGCGACGAGGAGATTCTCTCGCTGTTCGCCGCGCACGCGGCGATCGCGCTGACCAACGCCAGGCTGTACGAGCACAGCCAGGAGCTTTCCGTGCTGCAGGAGCGGTCCCGGCTGGCCAGGGAACTGCATGACGCGGTGACACAGAAGCTGTTCAGCATCAGGGCGCACGCCCGGGCCGCCGCGGTGCTGGCCGACCGGACCCCGCTGGACCCGGAACGGGTCAAGGCCGAGATCAACGTGGTCGGCACGCTCGGCGCGCAGGCCCACGCGGAGCTGCGCGCGGTGATCGACGGGCTGGCCCCGCCGGACCTGGAGGCGGCCGGGCTGGCCGACTCGCTGCGCAGGTACGCGGTGCTGGCCGGGCGCGCCTACGGGATTCCTGTCACGTTCACCGCGGCTGAGATGCCCGTCCTCGGCGCCCGGGCGGAGGCGGCGCTGTACCGGGTGGCGCAGGAGGCACTGCACAACGCCCTGCGGCATTCGGGTGCCAGCCAGGTCGGCGTCCGCCTGGCGCGGACGCCGCGGCGGGTAGCCGTCGAGGTCCGTGATGACGGGCACGGCTTCGTGGCCGAGGCGCCCTCGGGCGGGGTCGGGCTGGCCTCGATGCGCGAGCGCGCCTCGGCCGTCGGCGGCACGCTGACCATACGCTCCGGCCCGCAGGGCACCCTGGTCCGGATGACCGTCCCGGTGACGGCGGCGGGGTGAGCCATGGCACCGCCCATCTCCGTGCTGATCATCGACGACCACCCGGTGGTCAGGCGGGGCCTGCGCGCTCTGCTCGAGGTGCAAGACGGGATCGAGGTGGCCGGCGAGGCGGGCGATGGCGGTAGCGCGCTCTCGCTGGCCGCGGAGCACGCCCCGGACGTCATCCTGCTCGACCTGAGGCTGCCGGGCCTGGACGGCATCGCCGTGCTCGGCGAGCTGAAGGCCCGCGGCGACGCGGCCCGCGTGCTGGTGCTCACCAGCGCCACCGATCCCGCGTCGGCCAGAGCGGCGGTACGCTCCGGTGCCGCGGGTGTGCTGTACAAGGACGTCGACCCGGACGCGCTGGTGCGCGCCATCCGCGCCGTGCACGACGGCCACCTGCTGCTCGCGCCCGAGGCGGCCGGGACGCTGCTGCGGTCACCCAACTGGGCCTTGGACGGCCTGGACTCGCTCACCAACCGGGAGCGAGAGGTCCTGGCCGAGCTGGCCAAGGGCCGGTCCAACCGGGAGATCGCCCGGACATTGCACGTCTCGGAGAAGACGGTCAAGGCGCACGTGAGCTCGGTGCTGGCCAAGCTCGGCGTGCAAGATCGTACCCAGGCCGCCCTGCTCGCGGTCCGGCACGAGCAGGGCGGCTAGACAGCGCGGGCCCAGATCAGGTGCGCGCACCCCGGCGGTGGCATAGGTTCAGTCTCGGTGGCCATTGAGCTGCGGACCCCAGGCGCCCGCGCGGAGAAAGGGGGCCCGATGTCCGACGAGGTGCTGCGGCTGCGTGGCGTCGAGGTGCGCCGTGACGCGGCGGTCCTGCTGCGCAACGTGGACTGGACGGCGCACGAAAACGAGCGCTGGATCGTGATCGGCCCTAACGGGGCGGGCAAGACCACCCTGCTCCAGGTCGCGGCCACGGGCATGTTCCCCTCACAGGGCACGGTCGACGTCCTGGGCGAGCGGCTGGGCGAGGTCGACCTGTTCGAGCTGCGGACCAGGATCGGGCTGACCAGCGCCGCGGTCGCGGAACAGGTCCCGCCCAGCGAGAAGGTCATCGACCTGGTGCTCACTGCTTCCTATGCCATCCTCGGCCGGTGGAAGGAGGACTACGACTCCGCGGACGTCACCCGCGCGGTGGAAATGCTCGACGCGCTCGGCTGCGCGCACCTGATCAGGCGGAAGTTCTCCACCTTGTCCGAGGGCGAGCGCAAGAGGGTGCAGATCGCGCGGGCGCTGATGCCCGACCCCGAGTTGCTGCTGCTCGACGAGCCGGCCGCCGGGCTCGACCTGGGCGGCCGCGAGGACCTGCTGCGCCGGCTCACCGGGCTGGCCCGCGACCCCAACGCGCCGATGATGGTGCTCGTCACCCACCACGTGGAAGAGGTGCCTGACGGCTTCACCCACGCGATGCTGCTGCGCCGGGGTTCGGTGCTCGCGGCCGGGCCCATCGAGGAGGTGTTCACCGCGCGGAACCTGTCCCGGTGCTTCGGCGTCCAGCTGCGGGTCGAGCACCGGCAGTCGCGCTGGACCGCCCGCGCCCGCTGACCCATCTCACCCTGGCTCAACTCGCTCGCCGTCTGTAACGTGGGAAGCGGACCCGGGAAAACCTGCCGGGCGCAGGAGTGGAGCCGCCATGAGCACTCTGGTCTTGACCATCCTGCTGATAGTCTTCGTCGCTCTTGTCGTGGTGCTGCTCAGGCGGTCCGTCCGCACCATCCCGCAGGCGAATGCGGGGATCGTGGAGCGATTCGGCCGGTATCACCGGACTCTGCACCCGGGGCTGCACGTCGTGGTGCCGTTCGTCGACCGGGTGCGCCCGCTCATCGACCTGCGCGAGCAGGTAGTCAGCTTCTCGCCGCAGTCGGTGCTCACCAGCGACAAGGTGAGAATCAAGATCGAACCCGTCATCTACTTCCGGGTCAGCGACGTCAAGGCGGCCACCTATGAGGTCGACGACTACCTGTCCGCTCTCCAGGAGCTGACCATGGCCACGCTGCGGAAGGTGGCGGACGGGATGGACATGGAGACGACGCTCAGATCACGGAACCAGTTCAACAGCGCGCTGATGACCGAGCTGGCCAATACCACGGGAGAATGGGGTCTGCGGGTCAGCCGGGCCGAGCTCCATGCCCTTGAGCCGCCGTCAGCCATCCAGGAGTCCATCGAACGGCAGAAGCGCGCCGAGAATGAGAAGAACGCCACCGAACTGACCGCGCAGGGCCAGTCCAGCGCGATCGTGATCAGGGCCATGGCCGAGGCCGCGGCACAAGCCGTGCGGGCCCAGGGACAGGCGGAGGGCATCACCAGGGTGTTCCAGGCCATCGCCGCAGGCGATCCCGAAAAGCGGCTGCTCATCTATCAGTACCTGCAGGCGCAAGGCAACCGGGCCCCGGTCGGTTCATCCGAGGTCGGCCAGTTCCTGCCGGACGGGCAGGTGTTAGGTCTGTCGCCTGCCGCGCTGGACGGCAGCGGACAGGTTAGGGCCACGGACGTCGGGCTCAGGGTCGGGCCCGGAGTTCGACCCTCCCATCGGCCGTAACGCGAGTCTCGAAGGATGGCTGGCGGGCCGTGGCGGGCCCGTGTACCACGGTGCCGTCGGAGATGGCGAAGGTGGACCCGTGCCACGGGCAGGCGATGCAGGCACCTGCGCGTTCAACGACGACCCGTCCTTGGTGCAGCGGCCCGCCCAGATGCGAGCAGCGGTCTGACAGCACGCTCACGTCGGAGCCCTGCCGGTACACCAGCAGCGACAGGTAGCCGAGCTGGCGGCGGACCGGGCGCCGGTCGGGCAGCTCGCCGACCCCGCACAGGTCGTGCCAGCCGAGCCCGGTCAGGTGGCTGACCGGCTCGGCGTGGCTTACGCCCGCCCCGAGCCGCAGCGCCAGGTGTCCGCCCAGATAGGACCCGGCCGTGGCCATGGCCAGCCCGGCGCCGGACAGCAGCCGGCCGTATCCGCGCTGCCCGCCGGCCCGGGCGGCCAGCGAGCCGAGGAACAGCACGGCCGCGCCGCTTTGGCAGACGGCGTGCACCAGGCCGACCCGCTGCTGGTTGGTGTGCAGCGCGGACCAGTCAGCCAGCCCGGTGGCCGCGGTCGGCACGGTGCCGGCCAGGCCGACGCCGATCAGCACGCCCGAGGCCCGGTCGGTGCCGCGGAACAGGTCGAGCAGCACGGCCGACGTCCAGCAGCCGAGTGGCAGCCGCACCAGCGCAGGGTGTACCGGCTGGCCGAACGGAACACCGTGCAGCGCGTCGGTCCGCGGGCCGGCGGGCAGGGCGCGGACCACGGTATCGGACAGCCTGCGGACGACCGGATCGAGCACGTGGGCTTGCTCGACGCGCTCGGCCAGGGCCGCAGGCCGCCGGCCCAGGCCCGGCTTGCGGTGCGCGCCCGCTCGGCGGGCGGGGGCGAGAGGTGGCCTCACGATAAAGGCCTACCCGTCAGCCGGGCCGCCTACCTCTCCGGCTGGTGACAAACAGGTGTACTTCCGGATCGCGGAGAACGCGCAGTTGGCACCGGACGCGGTCACACCAGCGTGGCGTCGGCCGTCTTAGAGATCAGCGGGCGGGCCCGGGGGATACCGGCCCGCCGGATCACAACGGAGGGAAGCTGATGACCACGCAGAAGCTGCCGGGCACCGACGCTGCCAGGCACGGGACCGGGGACGCCGACCTGACCATCATGATCGCGGCCCACGACGCGTTCCGCCGCGACCTGACCCGGCTGGCCCGGGCGGCGGCCGCCGCCGACCTGTCCGATCCGGCCAGGCGCCGGTCGGTCAACGCCGGCTGGGAGCTGTTCAAGCGCCAGCTGCACATGCACCACACCGCCGAGGACGAGATCATCTGGTAAGGCCCGTCGCAGCCATCCGGTGTGCGGATGGCTCGGGATAGCGGCTAGCCTTCGGCGGCGTCTATGGCGGCGTCGACCTCGGCCTTGCGGGCGGTGAATTCGGCCGCGTGCTCGCGCTCGATCCGCTCGGCGATGTCCTCGTCGTCGCGCATCAGGGCCTCCAGGTCGGAGTCTGCCGCGTCGAGCACGCCCAGGTCGGTGTAGGCCCGCTGGACCTTCTCGCCCCACAGCCCGATGTCCCGGACGCACGGGACGATCCGGCTGAACAGCAGCGTGCGGAAGGCCTGCTGCATCGGCGAATGCTCGGTGAACTCCAGGCACTCCCCGACGTCGAAGCCCATCCGCTCCCAGACCTCCTGGGCGCGGAACCTGTTGCGCATCAGGTAACAGCCCTCGACCACGAACTCCTCGCGGTCTGCGCGCTCGGCGGAGGTCAGCTCACCGTAGTAATCGCGCAAGGCCAGCCGCCCGAACGCGACGTGCCGGGCCTCGTCCTGCATGACGTAGGCGAGCACCTGTTTCACCAGGGCGTTGCCGGTGATGTCGCGGTGCACCCCGAATGCCGCCAGGGCCAGCCCCTCGATCAGCACCTGCATGCCGAGGTAGGGCAGGTCCCAGCGGGAATCGCTCAGCGCGTCCCCGAGCAGCTTGGCCAGGTCGGGGTTGATCGGGTAGTACATCCCGATCTTGTCGCGGACGAACCGCTGGAACAGCTCGACGTGCCGGGCTTCGTCCATGGCCTGAGTGGCGGCGTAGAACTTGGAGTCCAGGTCCGGCACTGACTCCACGATCCGCGCGGCCACGGTGAGCGCGCCCTGCTCGCCGTGCAGGAACTGGCTGAACAGCCAGGCGCCCAGGTGATGGTTGAGTTCGTCGCGTTCGGCCTCCGACAGCAGATCCCACTGCCGGGAGCCGTAGATCGGATTGAGCTCCTCGGGGGTCTCCATCACGTTCGCCGGGTCGACGGGCAGCGACCAGTCGATCCGCTTGGCGGCGTCCCACTGCTTGTCCTTGCCCCGCTGGTACAGGTCGAGCAAACGCTGTCGCCCGTCGTCGTACTCCCACGAGAACCGCGCGGCCCCGGTCGCCGGAACGTCCCAGGTGCCAGGGTCCACTGGCGTGGTGTACAGGTCGTAGGTGCTCACGGTGGCCTCCTCGGCGGCACGGGCCAGGGCGTGCCCCCTGTTTCATTACTACCCAGTAGGTAGCGGCCGCGCAATGCCTTTCGCCTGGCGAGTTAACCCTCGCCGGGCGGGTTGCCTGGGGTGCCGGGGACGATCAGTTCGTAGGCCGGATTGACCATGACAGGGGCGCCCTCCCTGAAGCCCACCGAGCCACGGAACCTGACCTTGGAGCCGCACATCAGGCCGGGGATCTTGGCCCGGCCGTAGAACATCGCGGTCAGGTCCCCGGTCGAGTCGGAGATCTCGGCCACCAGCACCGAGTTCTGCTCCACGGGCCGGATCTCCAGGACGCGGACCCGGCCCTCCACGGTGGCCCGGCCGGGCTGGCGCAGGGAGCCGATCGGGTCGACGCCCGGCGACGGTATGGGCCGGTCGTAGGTGCCGGCCCCGGGTAGCTGCTCGGGTCCCCCCGCGGACCGGCCGTCCGCGGTTGCCTTCCGCCTTCCCGGCCGTGGCAGGTCCCGCGCCTTGGCCCGGGATGGGAGCGGGCCGTCAGCCTGGCTCGGCGTCGGTGACGCGTGGTCCGCCGCTGCCGTTTCGGCCGCCGGGTCCTGCCGCTGGACGGTGATCGCGGCCGCGTCGGCGTGCCCGCCGTCGGCCGCGGCCAGAACGACCTGTCCGGGCTTCCCTTCCCGGGTGGCCTGACGCTCCTGCAGGACGTGGATACGGTTCTGCACGTCGAACGGGATGACGACGGCGGCCGCGTTCGGGATGCGGCTCACCGCGCCAGCCATCTTGTCCGCCGTCCGGTCGTGCAGCAGCCTGCCGAGCAGCGGCGCGAAGCTGCGCCGGGGCAGGATCGCGGTCACCTGCGTGCCGGGCGTCTCGGCCTCCTGGCCGACCAGCTCGGCGGCGGCACGGGCCAGCCTGCGGTCGGGGCAGTCGACGAAGTCGAGCGGCACGCTGCGGTCCGGCCGCCAGGCGGCGCGCAGCTTTTCCGCCTGCTCGTTATCGATGACGAAGTGCACGGCGCGTACCGATGTGGGCCGCAGGCTCCTGGCGTACCGTAGCGCAGCGATCGTGGACAGGTCGAAGTCGTCCACGAAGACGATGACCACCCGGCGGCTGTAGTTCGGCTGACGCGGCGCCTCCCCGGCCGTCCGGCGGCCCGCCAGGTACTCCAGGACCCCTGCCTCCGCGCGGTACTGGCGGTTGAGCCTGATCAGCGCGAATACCCCGAGCGGGAAGAGGATCAGGATCAGCCAGGCGCCCTCGGTGAACTTCACCACCGCGAAGATCACCACCACGATCGAGGTCATCACTCCGGAGGAGAAGTTGATGACCCGCTTGTGCCGCCAGCCCGGTTCCTTGTGCCTGGTGTGATATCGCGCCATGCCGAATCCGGCCATGGAGAACGCGGTGAACACGCCGATCGCGTAGAACGGCACGAGCGCGTTCACATTGGAGCCGACGAGCGCGATCAGCGTCACCGACAGCACGGTCAGCACGATGATGCCGTTGGAGAAGACCAGCCGCTGCCCGCGCTTCATCATCCATCGGGGCAGGAACGAGTCTTCCGCTACGAAGCTGGTCAGGAACGGAAAGCCGTTGAAGCTCGTATTGCCGCCGGTGTAGAGGATCAGCGCGGTGGCCGCCTGCACCACGAAGAACATGAAGTGCCCGGCGGAGCCGAACACCATGTCCGCTTCCTGGGATATCACGGTGGGGTAGCCGACCTTGTAGGGAGCGGCGTGGGTCAGGTAGGCCAGCAAGGAGATGCCGGCCACCAGCGTGCCCAGGATGAGGCCCTCCATGACCAGGACCCGGCGGGCGTTGATGCCCTCGGGGGGCCTGAACGCGCTGACCGCGTTGGAGACCGCCTCGATACCGGTCAGCGACGAGCCGCCGTTGGCGAACGACTTCAGCAGCGCGTAGATGAGCGCGAGTGTCGTCCAGGCCGATGCGCCGGGCCCGATCGTGTAGAGCCCGTGGATCTCGTTCACGTTCTGCTGGGGCAAGGTTCCGGTCGCCCAGCGGACCATCCCGACCACGATCATCAGGATGATCGAAGCGGAGAACAGGTAGGTGGGCAGCGCGAAGATCTTGCCCGCCTCCCGGATGCCGCGCAGATTACCGAAGCACATCAGCAGGATGATGCCGATGGTGATTTCTTTGCTGTAGGGGCCGATGCCGGGAAACGTGGAGGCCACGGCCGCGGTGCCCGCCGCCACCTGCACCGCCACCGTGACCACGTAGTCGATCAGCAGGGCCACGGCGGCGACTTGCGCGATCCGCGGCCCGAAGTTCTCCCTGGCCACCACATAAGAGCCGCCGGCCCGGGTGTAGATGATGACTACCTCGCGGTAAGACAGCACCACGAGCAGCATGACGAACAAGACCACTCCGGTCACCGGCAGCAGCACCGCGAACGCGGCGACGCCGAAGATCGGCAGCAGCTCGATCAGGATTTCCTCGGTGCCGTAGGCCGAGGAGGAGATGCCGTCCGGCGACAGCACGCCGAGCGCGAGCGTTTTCGATAGGCGCTGCTCGCGGAGCTGATCGTTGACCATGGGCGGGCCCAGCAGGCGACGCTTGGTGTTGTACCAGAAACTCTCCGGCAGGCCGTTCCCCTGGCCGCCCTCAAGCAAGCCAGCCGCCCTGCGTACGGCCACCAAATACCCGCCTTCGTTCCCGGAACCTGCACTACCAACCCAGCCTCGCAGCGCATGGCCGTCGCGGACTCCGGCGAAATGCCCCTTCGTGGCGGGACTATTGACCCGTCACCCAGTGGCCTTCGGCGCGGTTCGCCGCTGGCCTTCGGCCCTGGCCGGGTTGGCGGCTCCCAGGTTCGATTGCTTTGTCGTCCAGGCGATCAGGCTACGGGGCGGCCGGGGCTGTCAGCGTTAGCGTTCTGTCAAGCCTTCTGAGCTGCCCGTTAAGGATTCATATAGATCGTTCAAACGACGCCGGGGGCGGCTGTCGAATGGAAGCGAGATGACTGTCCGCTACAGACCACCGCGGCTAGAAGCACCCTTTGCGCTGCCGGTGGGGTTCGCCGCCTTCCTGGCCGTTGGCACGGTGGCCGCCGGGTTGCATGGGCGCCTGCCCGCCGCCGGGGTGCTCATCGCCTGCGCGGTAGTGGCCGGACTGATGTCATTCGCCGCTGGACCTCTCGCGGCGATCGCGCTGGCCGCCATCGGCTGGCTCACCGCCATCGGCTTTTCCCACCCGCCGTATGCCCAGCTGCGGCCGACAGGAACGGCCGCCGTGAACGCGGCGATCGTCCTCGGCGCGAGCGCGCTGGCCGGCGCTTGCCTGGGCCTGCTATTCCGCTGGTACGCAAGACGGCTCACACTGGTAAGCATGGGCACGTTTACCGGCCAGCGGGCCGGCCGTTCCGCATCACGTGGTGTCCAGCGCAGCCGCGCGACATCAGACGCGGATTCGGTCGACCTGGTCGGCGGGATCGGCATCCGGCGGCGCCTCGCCGGGGTGATGCTCGCCGCGGTGGCCCTTCCGCTGCTCACGGTGGTGCTCGCGGCCGGGCGGCCGCACCTGAACCTGGCCGATGACCTGCTGGTCTACCTGGTGGCCGTGGTGGCCATCACCGTGGTCGGCGGCTTCTGGCCCGCGGTGCTCGCCGCCATCGCGGCCAGCCTCCTGCTCAACTGGTACTTCACCGAGCCGCTGCACACGTTCACCATCCAGCAGCCGAAGGAACTGCTGGCCCTGCTGCTTTTCGTGACGGTGGCGGTAGCCGTCAGCAGCATAGTCCACCTCGCCGCCCGGCGCGCGGTGCAGGCCGCGCGGAGCAAGGAGGAGGCGGCCTCGCTGCTCGAGCTGGCGCAGACCGTGCTGGGCGGTGCCGATTCCCCCGCGGCCATCCTCGATCATCTCACCCGGACCCACGGGGGCCAGGCCGAGCTGCAGGAGAGAACGGGTGGCCGGTGGGTGCGGGTAGCGTCGAGCGGCGTCGACGGCAGCTTGCCGGTGGCTTCCCGCATCGATATCCGTAGCGATCTGGCGCTTCTGGTCACCGGGCAGGAGACCACGGCCACGCCCGCCCTGCTGGCCGGCTACGCCGCCCAGGCGGCAGCGGCGCTCGACCGGGAACGGCTGCGCACCCAGGCGGCCCAGGCCGAGGCTCTGGCCGAAGGCAATCGGATGCGGACCGCATTGCTCGCAGCCGTCAGCCATGACCTGCGTACGCCGCTGGCCTCCATCAAGGCCAGCGTCAGCAGCCTGCGGCAGACGGACGTGCAGTGGTCCGCCGCCGACGAGGCCGACCTCCTCGCTACCATCGAGCAGAACGCGGACCGGCTGGATGCCCTCATCGGCAACCTGCTCGACATGAGTCGCCTGCACACGGGGTCATTGCAGCCGTTCCTGCGCCCCACGGCGATCGACGAGGTGGCACCCGTCGCCTTGCTGGGGCTAGACGATTCGCCGCGCCTGGAGATGGTGGTGCCGGACGGTTTCCCGCTGGTGCTCGCCGATCCGGGCCTGCTCGAGCGGGTGCTGGCCAACCTGTTCTCGAACGCGCTGCGGCACTCACCGCCGTCGCGGCCGCCGGAGCTGCATGCGCAGCTGCTCGGTGACGTGGTGGTGCTCGAGGTCGTCGACCATGGCCAGGGAGTCCCCGACGAGCAGAAGGAACGTATCTTCGAGCCGTTCACCCGCGCGGGCGATCGCTACCCGGGCGTGGGCCTGGGCCTCGCGGTAGCCAAGGGCTTCGCCGAGGCGATGGGCGGGACCATCACGGCGGAGGAGACCGCGGGCGGCGGCCTCACGGTCAGGGTGACGCTCCCGGAAGCGAGCGGGGACAAGTCCGCCCTGGGAACGGGGTCATGACCCGGGTACTCGTCGTCGACGACGAGCCTTCTATCCTGCGCGCGCTGCGCATCAACCTCGCCGCCCGCGAATATGACGTCAGTACCGCGATCGACGGGACCACCGGGCTTGCCGCCGTGGCCCGTGACCGCCCGGACGTGATCATCCTGGATCTCGGGCTGCCGGACATGGAGGGCACGGATGTGATCCACGGCGTCCGGGGCTGGACGTCGATCCCCATCATCGTCCTGTCCGCGTGGGGACAGGAAAGCCAGAAGGTGGCCGCGCTCGACGCTGGCGCCGACGACTACGTGACCAAGCCGTTCGGCATGGACGAGCTGCTCGCACGGCTGCGCGCCGCTGTCCGCCGCGCGTCGCCCGCACCTGACGAGCCCGTGGTGGCGACCCCTGACTTCACCGTCGACCTGGCCGCGAAGCAGGTGGTCCGCACTGGCGGCGGCGACGTCCGCCTGACGCCCACGGAGTGGCAGTTGCTGGAGATCCTGGTGCGGAACAGCGGCCGCCTGGTGACACAGCGGCAGCTATTGCGAGAGGTCTGGGGGCCGGCCTACGAGACGGAGAGCAATTACCTCCGCGTCTACCTGGCGCAGCTCCGCCGCAAGCTTGAACCCGAACCATCCAGGCCGAAGTACCTGCTGACCGAGTCAGGCATGGGTTACCGGTTCAAGCCGTAGCCTGGCCCTGGAGACTCTCCGCCGGCCGGCCAACCGGCTGCAGTCACTTGGGTGTGGTCAGACGCAGGATAAGAGCAGCTCGTAAGCGGGATTGATCATGACTGGATGACCGCCGGCGCGCATGCCCACCGGTCCGCGGAAGCGGACCCGGGCGCCGCACACGACGCCCGGGATATGCGAGCGGCCGTAGAACATGGCGGTGAGCTCACCCGTCCCGTCGGATATCTCGCAGGCCAGCACCGAATTCCGCTCCACCGGCCTGATCTCTACCACCTGAATGCGGCCCTCCACGCTGGCCCTCCCCGGCCTGCTCAGCGCGCCGATCGGCGTGATGCCCGCCGCGGGTGATCCGCTGCCGTCCCGGCCAGCCTCCGGCCAGCGGCGGCCGTCGCCCCCGCCGTGCTCTCCTCCCGTCAGCTGGCCGTCCGCCGAGGCCGTCGATTCCGGTGCCGGCGGTTCCTTGACGTGCGGGTCCGCGGTCAGGCCGTGCCTCGCCGCCACCTCCGCCGCCCCAGACCTGACCCGCTGGTCGGCGGCATCCCCAGCAGCCGCCGTCGCCTTCGCGGCCTGGCGTTCCTGTAGCACTCGGACCCGGCTCTCAACGTCGTAGGGAACGATGGTGGCTGCGGACCGCGGGATACGGCTCACCACCGCCGCGATCTTGTCCGCGGTCCGGTCGTGCAGCAGCCGGCCGAGCAGCGCGGAATAACTCCGCCGGGGCAGCACCACCGTCACGTGCGTGCCTGGGTCGGCGGCCTCACGTTCGACGAGCTCCGCCGCGGCCCGGGTCAGCCTGCGGTCCGCGACGTCGATGAAATCAAGCGGCACGCCGCGGTCGGCCCGGGTCCACTTCTGCCTGAGCTTGTCACCGGCTACGTTGTCGATCACGAAGTGCACCGCGCGAATCGTGGTGGGCCGCAGGCTGCGCGCGTAACGGAGCGCGGCCAAGGTGGCCACGTCGAAGCCATCCACGAACACGAAGACGGTGCGGCGAGCGTAGTGCGGCGGCGGTGGCGGCTGGCTCTCGCTGAGGGCCTCGAGCACCTCGGACTCGGCGCTGTACTCGCGGTTGAGCCGGATGAGCGCCGGGACCAGGATGGCAAACAGGACCAGGACCAGCCAGGCGCCCTCGGTGAACTTCACGATGGCGAAGATGGCCACCACGATCACGGTCATCACGCCCGCCGAGAAGTTGATGATCATCCGGCGCCGCCAGCCGGGCGTCTTGTGCCTGGTGTGGTACCTGGCCATGCCGAAGCCGGCCATCGAGAAGGCGGTGAACACGCCGATGGCATACAGCGGGACCAGGCTGTTGACGTCCGCGTCCTTGATGATGATCAACGCCACGGACGCGATGGTCAGCGCGATGATCGCGTTGGAGAACACCAGCCGGTGCCCGCGTTTGAGCAGCCACCGGGGCAGGAACGAGTCGCCTGCCACGTAACTGGTCAGGAACGGGAAACCATTGAAGCTGGTGTTGCCGCCGGTGTACAGGATCAGCATGGTCGCGGCCTGGAGCAGCAGGAAGAGGGCGTGCCCCGCGAAACCGGACCCGAAGACGAGCTGGGCCTCCTGCGCGAGCACGGTCGGATAGCCGGCCGTGCGCGGTGTCGCCTTTGTGGCGTGAGCCAGCCAGGAGATGCCGGCTATCAGGACGCCGAGGATCGCGCCCTCCGCCATCAGCACCCGGCGTGCGTTGACGCCCTCCGGCGGGCGGAACACGCCGACCGCGTCCGAAACCGCCTCGATGCCGGTCAGTGACGCGCCGCCGTTGGCGAACGCCTTGAGCAGGATGAAGATCATGGCCCCGCTCATCAACCCGGCGGTGCTCGAGCCGATGTGATAGGTGCCGGCCAGCGCGTGCGGGTCGTACGGCTTGAGGTTCCCCAGCACCTCGCGGATCAGCCCGACGATGATCATCAGGATGACCGAGCCGGCGAACAGGTAGGTCGGCACCGCGAAAGAGCGGCCCGCTTCCTTGATGCCCCGCAGGTTACCGAAGCACATCAGCAGAACGACGCCGACGGTGACTTCCAGCTTGTACGGGCCGACCATGGGGAACGCGGAGGCCACGGCGGCCGTGCCCGCCGAAGTCTGCACCGCCACCGTCACCACGTAGTCGATCAGCAGCGCCACCGCGCACACCTGCGCGATGCGCGGCCCGAAGTTCTCGCGCGCCACCACGTACGAGCCGCCCGGCCTGATGTAGACCATGACGATCTCGCGGTAGGAGAGCAGCACCAGCACCATGACGAACAAGATGACCAGGGTCATGGGCAGGATCAGGGTGAAGGCGGCCAGGCCCACGTAGGGCAGCAGCGCGATGAGGATCTCCTCCGGGCCGTAGGCCGAGGAGGAGATCCCGTCGGGCGACAGCACGCCGAGCGCGAGCGGATTGGACAGCCGCTGCTCGCCGAGGTCCTGGTTGACCAGCGGCGGGCCTAGCAGGCGGCGTTTGGTGGAGTACCAGAAAGTATCCGGCAGGCCGCCGGTCCTCTCGAGTACGCTTGCTGCCTTCCGCGTGGCCACTGATCTGCGCCTTTCATCAGGTAAGAGCTTTGGGCGCCAGTGACTTCATACCATCACATCGGGTTCGGACGGAACCGGCCGCCGTGCCTGATGTGCTCCGGGGTCGTCGTGGTCTACCTGGGGGAAGGACTACCCCGTGCCCGGGGCTTCACCCGCGTATGCGAAGGTAGCGGCGGACGACATGGTGATGATCCCAGGCGGCCGGGAAGACGTGACCGGACCGAGCACGAAGAGGCTTCCTATGACGACAACACCGCCGGACAAGGCCACCGCGGGCAGCGCTGCCCCGGACGACAGGACCAAGCTGCGCCTGTCGCGGTTGCTGAGGAGGCCGGTTTCCGACCGCGGCGGCGAGTCGATCGGGCGGCTGGCCGACGTCATTGTCCGGCTCCGCGGGACCGACTATCCGCTCGTCACCGGCCTGGTCGCGGCGGTGGGCGGCCGCGAGATCTTCGTACCCATCGACCAGCTGAGCAGCTTCGACGCCGACCCGCTGCGGCTGTCGAGCGCCCGGCTTGACCTGCGGCACTTCGAGCGCCGCGAGGGCGAGGTCCTGCTCCGCGCCGACGTGCTCGGCCACCGGCTCATCGATGTCGAGAACGCGCGCCTGGTCCGCGCCGCCGACCTGGAACTGGCCAGGGACCTTGGTGAGTGGGTCCTGTCCGGGGTCGACATCCGCCGCCGCCCGCGGCGGCTGTTCGGACTGCTCGGCCCGCAAGGCGCCGGCGACGCCGGCGTCTTCCGCGACTGGCACGACTTCGAGTGGCTCATCGGGCACGCGGGCAGCGCGCTGCTCCGCGGCCCGTTCGCCCGTATCCGCAGGCTGAAGCCGGCCCAGATCGCCGACCTGCTGGAGAACGCCTCCAAGGAGGAGGAGACCGAGATCCTGGGCCGGGTGCACGCGGATCCCGAGCTCGAGGCCGACGTCTTCGAGGAACTCGACGAGGACCTGGCCACCCGGCTGCTCGGCGCCCGGACCGACCAGGAGATCGCCGACGTGCTGGCCAGGATGCATGCTGATGACGCCGCCGACGCGATCGCCGAACTACCGCAGCACCGCAGGCAGCCGGTGCTCGACCTGCTGCCGGCCGGGCAGCGGGCCAAGGTGCTGACCCTGATGGGCTTCAACAGCACGAGCGCGGGCGGCCTGATGGGGATGGACTTCCTGGCCGTGCCCGGCATGACCACCGTGGGCGAGGTGCTGGCCCGGGTCCGTGAGTCCGCCTCTCTCCAGCCTGAGGCGCTGACCAGCGTGCACGCCGTCGACCACGACGGGGTCCTGCGCGGGGTGGCCAGGCTGGTCACCCTGGTGCAGTCCGACCCGGGCGCCGCGGTGATCGACGTGTCGGACACCGACCCGGTCCGGGTCGGCGCGGACACCGACCTCACCGACGTAGCCGTCCTGATGAGCGACTACAACCTCATCACCATCCCCGTGGTGGACACCGAGCGCCGCCTGCTCGGCGTGATCACCGTCGACGACGTGCTCGAGGTCATGCTGCCGGATGACTGGCGCCGCCGGGAGGTGGCCGAGCCGCCGGACGCTTATCACGGGGACGCCCCGTGACCACTCCTCCCGGCCGCGCCGAGCCGCCAGGCGGAGCCCCGCGTAGCCAGGAACAGCACCAGGGACAGCGCCAGGGACAGCGCCAGGGACAGCGAGAGCCTCCGCAGACACAGCTCCGCCAGCCGACCGCGGTCCTCGACGAGGCCCACCTCGGCGACATCGAGGGCGCGCTCGGCCGGATCCGGCTTGGCGAGGAGGAGGCACGCCGCGGGTTCAAGCGCAAGCTGATCACGTTCCTGGCCATCGTGGGGCCCGGGCTGATCGTGATGGTCGGCGACAACGACGCCGGCGGCGTGGCCACCTACGCCCAGGCCGGGCAGAACTACGGCTACAGCCTGCTGTGGACGCTGCTGCTGCTGATCCCGGTGCTGATCGTCAACCAGGAGATGGTGGTCAGGCTCGGCGCGGTCACCGGCGTCGGCCACGCCCGGCTGATTATCGAGCGGTTCGGCCGGTTCTGGGGCTGGTTCAGCGTCGGCGACCTGTTCATCCTCAACTTCCTGACCATCACCACCGAGTTCATCGGTGTCTCGCTCGCGCTGCAGTACTTCCACGTCAGCCCCTATATCTCGGTACCGATCGCCGGGGCCGTCCTGATCGCGATCACCGCAAGCGGCAGCTTCGCCCGCTGGGAGCTGGCGATGTTCATCTTCATCGCGGTGAGCCTCATCTTGTTCCCGCTGGCGTTGACGTCCGATCCCGACTGGGGGCAGATCGGCTACCACTTCGTCGTGCCCGGCGTCCAAGGCGGGGTGACCTCTGACGCGGTGCTGCTCATCATCGCGATCGTGGGCACCACCGTCGCCCCCTGGCAGCTGTTCTTCCAGCAGTCCAACGTCGTCGACAAGCGGATCACGCCGCGGTTCATCGGTTACGAGCGCGCCGACACCACGCTGGGCGCCTTCGTCGTGGTGATCGGGGCTTCCGCGGTCCTGATCACCGCCGTCTTCGCGGTGCGGGGCACCAGCCTGGCCGGGAACTTCACCAACGCGCTCGGAGTGGCCCACGCGCTCGAGGCGCACGGCCAGTGGTACGGCGCGGCGTTCTCCATCGTCCTGCTCGACGCGTCCATCATCGGCGCGTCCGCGGTCACCCTGGCCACCAGCTACGCGTTCGGTGACGTGTTCGGGATCAAGCACTCGCTGCACCGCACGTTCAGGGAGGCCAAGTCGTTCTACGCCAGCTACAGCGCCATGATCGCGGCGTCGGCGGCCATCGTGCTCATCCCGCATGCCCCGCTCGGGCTGATCACTGTCGCCGTGCAGGCGCTGGCCGGGATCCTGCTGCCGAGCGCGAGCGTGTTCCTCCTGCTGCTGTGCAACGACCGCGAGGTCCTCGGCCCGTGGATGAACCCGCGCTGGCTCAACGTCGTGGCCAGCTTTATCATCGGCGTGCTGCTCGTGCTGTCCGGCACGCTGGTCGTCACCACGCTGTTCACCCACATCAACGCCGCGCAGGTTGCCATCTGGGTAGCCGTCGGACTGGTGGCGGTGGCTGTCCTGGCCGGGGTGTGGTCCTGGCTGACCAGGAGCCGTCGGCCCCCGCCGGAGCCCCGCCTGCGGGCCACGATGTCCGCGGCCGAGCGGATGAAGTGGCGCATGCCGCCGATCGCGCTGCTCAAGCCGGCCCAGTGGTCCGCGGCCAGGAAGGTCACCCTGCTGGCCATGTACGGCTACCTGGTGATTTCGGTCCTGCTGCTGATCGTCAAGGCCGTCAAGCTGGCCGGCGGCTAACCGGCCAGCGCCGCGAGAGTGCCAGACTGGACTCATGACTGACGCGTCACCACGTTTCCGTTCGGTACTTGACGGCTTCCCCGCCTACCAGCCGGGCCGGACGCCGGTCAGCGCAACGGGACGGTCATACAAGCTCTCGTCCAACGAGTCCCCGTTCGGGCCGCTGCCCTCGGTAATCGAGGTCATCGCCGAGGAGGCCCGTTCGGTCAACCGGTACCCGGACAACCGCGCGGAAGCCCTGACCCAGGCGGTCGCCGGCAGGTTCGGCGTACCCGTGGGGCACGTCGCGGTGGGGTGCGGCTCGGTCGGGATCACGCAGCAGCTCCTCGAGGCGGTCGGTGAGCCCGGCCAGGAGGTGATGTACGCGTGGCGTTCCTTCGAGGCGTACCCGACGCTGGCCGACCTGGCCGCGGCCGACTCGGTCCGGGTGCCGCTGCGGGCCGAGACTCATGACCTGACCGCGATGGCGGATGCGATCACCCCGCGCACCAGGCTGATCTTCGTCTGCAATCCCAACAACCCCACGGGCACCGTCGTCCACGCCGCCGAGCTGGAGGCGTTCCTCGACCGGGTGCCGTCCGACTGCCTGGTCGTGCTGGACGAGGCCTACCGCGAGTACATCAGGGACGAGGCGGTCCCCGACGGCGTGACCCTGTACCGCGCCCGGCCGAACGTGGCGGTCCTGCGCACCTTCTCCAAGGCCTACGGGCTGGCCGGGCTGCGCGTCGGATTCATGATCGCGCACGAGCCCGTGGCGGCGACAGTCAGGGCCACCATGCTGCCCTTCACGGTGAACCGCATCGCCCAGGCCGCGGCCATCGCGTCCCTGGCCGCCGAGGCGGAACTGCTCGAGCGCGTGGAGCTCACCGTCAAGGAGCGGACCAGGGTGCGCGAAGCGCTGATTGCCGACGGCTGGGCCGTACCTCCGACCGAGGCCAATTTCGTGTGGCTCAGGCTGGGCGAGCACACGGCCGCGTTCGCGGCCGCCTGCGAGGCCGCCGGGATCGCGGTCCGGCCGTTCGCCGCCGAGGGCGCCCGGATCAGCATCGGAGACGCCGAGTCCAACGACGCCTTCCTGGCCGCGGCCCGCGCCTTCGGCCATCGCAACACCTGACCCGGCGGCCGCTCGGCCATCCGGGCGCGCACCGCAGGTCACGTCCTATTGTGGGGGGGTGCTGAGGGGACCGCGCCTGCGCCAGGTGGCCCTGGTGGCCCACGACTGCGGCCAGGTGGCCGGCGAGCTGGGCCGGGCCTTCGGCTGGCCGCCGCCCTTCCACGACCCGGGGGTGGGGCAGTTCGGCCTGACCAACGCGGTGTTTGCCGTGGGCGACACGTTCGTGGAGGTGGTGGCGCCCGCGCGGCCGGACACCACCGCCGGCCGGTACCTCACGCGGCGCGGCGGCGACGGCGGGTACATGGCCATATTCCAGGTCCCGGACCTGGCGGCGGCCCGCCGCCGGGTCGACGGCCTGGGCGTGCGGGTGGTCTGGTCCGCCGACCTGCCCGACATCGCCGCGACCCACCTGCACCCCAGGGACGTCCCCGGCGCCATCGTGTCCCTGGACTGGGCGGCCCCGGAGCAGTCGTGGCGGTGGGCGGGCCCGTCGTGGACGGGACGGGCGCCCGGACATGCCCCAGGCGGCGTGACCGGGCTGACGATCGAGGTCCACGACCCAGCCGCCGCGGCCCGGCGCTGGGCGGCGGTGCTCGGGATCTCCGCGGCCGGCCGGGCGGACATCATGGTGCTAAAGCTGCCGGACACCGGCCAGCGGCTGCGGTTCGTGCCTGCCCGGGGCGGCCGAGGCGAGGGAATCACCGAGGTGAGGGTCGCCGGACTGCCTGGCGGCCGGCCACGGGTGATCGGCGGGGTCCGCTTCGCCGGCGAGGAGGGATGACATGACCGCGCTCGATACGGGAACCGAGGATCTGCGCGCCGAGATCGACGACGGCGTGGCGGTGATCACCATGAACCGGCCGGAGCGGCGGAACGCCTTCTCCCACGCCATGGTGTCCGCCCTGGGAGCGGTGCTGGCCCAGGCGGAAACCGACGAATCGGTTGGCTGCGTCGTGCTCGCCGGGGCGGGCGGCGCCTTCTGCGCCGGCGGCGACGTCAAGGCCATGGCCGCCGCGCCGGCCGACCGCGCGGACGGCGCCGGGCGGTCGCTCGACGCCCTCATCCACCGCCAGCGCCTGAACCAGCGGGCCACCAGCGGTCGCCTGTGGGCCATGCCCAAGCCGACGATCGCCGCCCTCGGCGGACCGGCGGCCGGGGCCGGCCTGTCGCTCGCGCTGGCCTGCGATCTGCGCTACGCGGTACCGGGGGCGGTGCTGACCACCGCCTTCGCCAAGGTTGCCTTCGCCGGAGACTACGGCGGGACCTGGTTCCTGACCCGCCTGGTGGGCAGCAGCAAGGCCAAGGAGCTCTACTACTTCTCCGAACGGCTGAGCGCCGAGGATGCCCAGCGGCTCGGGATCGTCAACGCCATCTTCCCTCCGGCCGACTTCGAGCGGGAGGTCATGGACCGTGCTCGCCGGCTGGCGCAAGGGCCGTCGATCGCTTACCGCTACATGAAGGAGAACCTGAACCGGGCCGTATCCGGCGACCTGGGTGACTGCATGGACCTGGAAGTGACCCACCACGTGCACACCGGGCTCACCGAGGATCACCGCGAAGCCGCTCAGGCCTTCATGGACAAGCGCGAACCGCGCTTCCACGGCCGGTAGCCCGCCCCCGGCCCGGCGGGTTGGCCCCCGGGTCTAGCACCGCGTGATATCGGCTCCGAGTCCCTGGAAGCGCTGGGCGATGGCCGCATGCCCCCGGTCGATCGGGTAACCGGGCATGACCGTGGTCTCGCCCTCGGCGGCCAGGCCGGCCAGCACCAGCGCCATGCCGGTCCGCAGGTCATGGGCCACCACCCGGGCGCCCTTGAACGCGGTCGGGCCGTGCACGATGACCACGTTGCCGTCGAGTTCGACCCGGGCGCCCATCTTGTTCAGCTCGCCGACCAGCGTGTAGCGGCCGTCGAAGATCGTCTCCCGGATGTAGCTCGTCCCCCCGGCCAGGCACGACAGCGCCATGATCGGCGACTGCAGGTCGGTGGCGAAGCCCGGGTAGGGGCTGGTGATCACGTTGATCGGGCGCGGCGGCCGGTCCATGCGCACCGATAGCACTGCGCCGTTGGTGGCGAACTCCACCCCCATCTGCTCCAGCTTCCAGCGGACCACGCCGAAGTGCTCCAGGGAGGCGCCGACCAGGTTCACTTCGCCGCCGGTGATGGCCGCGGCCATCGCGAACACGCCGGCGTCGATCCGGTCCGCCATCACGGTGTGCTCGACCGCGGTCAGCTCGTCGACGCCGTCGACGGTGATGAACCCGGTGCCGCCGCCGGAGATCCGCGCGCCCATCTTGGTCAGGAACGCGATGACGTCGAGCACCTCGGGCTCTTGCGCGGTGTTGTCGATGACGGTCCGGCCCGGCGCCAGCGACGCCGCCATGATCAGGTTCTCGGTCCCGGTGTGCGACGGCGTGTCCAGGTACAGGTGCGCGCCCTGCAGCTTGCCGGCCTTGATGTGGATGACCGACTCGCCCTCGTCGACCACCGCGCCGAGCCGGGCGAAGCCCCTGTAGTGGAAGTCGAGGTTCCTGCTGCCCAGGTTGCACCCGCCGATGCCCTCGATGACCGCCTCGCCGAACCTGTGCAGCAGCGCGGGCACGAACAGCACCGAGCTGCGGAACCTGCGGGCGATCTCGGCCGGGAGAACCGGGCTGGTCAGCCGGGACGCGTCGACGACCAGCGTCCGCTCGGGTTCGTGGAACTCGACCAGGGCCCCGACCGCCTGGGCCAGCTCGACGGCGCGGCGGACGTCCTCGATGGGCGGCACGTTGCGCAGCACGGTGTGGCCGTTGCCGGTCAGCAGCGACGCCGCGATCATCTTCAGCGCGGCGTTCTTCGCGCCCTGTACGAAGACCGTGCCGTGCAGCGGGGCGCCGCCCCGCACGCGGTAGCACGTCTCGGGTCCCAGAGTCATGGGGGTCAGCTTAGCCGGGCGAGGCGCTCGAAGACCGGCACAAGCCGTGCTGTGTACCGTTCGGGTCGGAATGCCCGCTCCAGCACGTCGTCTGCGATCCGCTGCCCGCGTGCGGCCATCTGCTGGCGCAACGTATCGCGGAACGGCGTGCCGGTATTCCAGGTGTCCATGGCCGCGGCCTGCACCAGGGCGTACGCATCCTCGCGGGTCATCCCGCCGCTGACCAGCTCGAGTAGCACGGCCGAGGAGTAGATCAGCCCCCCGGTGGCGTCCAGGTTCGCCCGCATCCGGGCCGCGTCGACGGTCAGCCCCTCGATCAGGCCGGCTGTCAGGTGCAGCACGTAATCGGTGGCGATGGCGGCGTCCGGCAGCGCGATCCGCTCCACGCTGGAGTGGGAGATATCCCGCTCGTGCCACAGCGGGATGCCTTCGGTCACCGGAGTCACGTAGCCGCGGATCACCCTGGCCAGGCCGGCGATGCGTTCCGAACGCGCCGGGTTCTTCTTGTGCGGCATGGCCGAAGAGCCCTTCTGGCCCGCCCGGAACGGCTCGACCAGTTCGCGTACCTCGGTCCGCTGGCCGTGCCGCACCTCGAGCGCGACCGCCTCGCAGACGGTGGCGGCCAGGGCCAGCGCGCCGATCCATTCGGCGATGCCGTCCCGCATCACGACCTGGGTGGCCACGTCGGCGGGCCGCAGCCCGAGCGCGGGCATGACCTCCGCCTCGATGGCGGGGTCGATATTGGAGTAGCTGCCGACCGGGCCGGACAGCTTGCCCACAGCCACCGCGTCCCTGGCTCGCACGATCCGGTCCCGGCTGCGCGCCATCGCGAAGGCGAAGTCGGCCACCCGGTGGCCCCAGGTGTCCGGCTCGGCGTGCACGCCGTGCGTCCGGCCGGCCCGCAGCGTCTCCTGGTGCGCCAGCGCGTGGTCCCTGAGCACCGCGACCAGGCGGGTGGCCTTGGCGGCCAGGATGTCGGTCGCCTCGGCGAGTTGCACCGCCAGCGCGGTGTCGAGCAGATCGGAGGAGGTCATGCCGTAGTGCACGAAGGCGGCGGCCGAGCGAGGAGTGGTGTTGTCCGCCCATGCGGTCAGGAAGGCGATCACGTCGTGGTCAGTGACGGCCTCCGCCGCGGCTACCGCCTCGGGGGTGGGGATTTTGGCCGAACGGACCGGCTGCACGCTGTCCGCGGGCACCGTGCCCGCCCGGGCGTGTGCCTCCAGGACGAGGGTCTCCACCCGGCACCACAGCTCGTACTTGTGGGCCTCGCCCCAGACCCGCCCCATCTCGGGCAGCGTGTACCGCTCGATCATGCTTCCACGGTATCGGCGGCGCTGGCCCGGCGCTCAAGCACCAGCGCCGCCGCCACGATCGCGGTCAGCAGCGCGATCTGGCCGGCCGCGCTGACCGTCACCCCCACGGCCAGGGCGGCCAGCGCCGCGAGCGCCGCCGAGGCCCGGTAGCGCTGGGTGCCGATCCGCAGCGTGCGCCGGAAGACCATGCCGCCGGCCAGGTACAGCGCGACACCGCCGGCCAGGGCCAGGCAGGCCGGGTAGCCGGCCGGCCCGGCGTGCCCGATCACCCGCTTGACCCCGGCGGCCATGGCCACGATGCCGAGCAGCATCGGGATGTAGGCGTAGAAGTAGGCGTTCAGCGCCAGGCCGGGACGGGCGGCCGGATCCGCCCGCGTCATCGCCTCCTCGGCCCGCTCGTCGTCCCCGACGCCGAAGTAGGCCCACCACAGCGCCGCGGCCAGCGCCAGGCCGAGGACTGCCTGCGTGATGAGGGCGGCGGTGACCGGGTGACCGGCCGCGCCGATGCCGATGTCGGCCACCGACTCGCCCAACGCCACGATGATCAGCGCGCCGTGCCGCTCCACGAAGTGCGCGGGCTGGATCGAGAACCGGCCCTGCGGGCTGACGATCAGGGGCGACAGCGCCTGCACCGCGAGCGCGGCGATCCACAGCGCATATCCGGCCACTCCGAGGGTCGCCCCGGCGGCGATCACCAGCAGCGCCGAGGCCACGTTGAACGGGACCACCCGCAGGATATTCCGGTTCAGCCGCAGGTAGAGCGTGCCGTGCACGGCGACGACCAGCAGGTAGCCCAGGCCGAGCGCGATGCCCTCCCCGCGCCGGGTGAACGCCTGCGGGATGGCCAGCCCGATGACCAGGAAGCCGGCCATGCCCAGGAGCAGCAGCAGCCGCTCAGGCAGCGCGGCCGGGGTGCGGGCGTTGGTGAGCCAGGCGTAGCCACCGTACATCCACCACAGCACGCCGAAGATGAGCAGCACCCGCAGCGCGCCGACCGGGGTCAGGTCGCGGGCGAGCAACCCGGTGAGCTGCGTGATCGTGAACACGAAGACCAGGTTGAAGAACAACTCGAGGGTGCTGACCCGCAGCGGCAGGCCGGCGGGCGGCCCGGCCTGCGTCATAGGCGCGCGGCGATGTCGTGCCGGTACCAGCCGCCGCGCATCGAGACGGTCGCCGCCAGCTCGTAGGCCGCGCCGCGCGCGGTGGCGAGGTCGGCGCCGGTGCCGACCACGTTGAGCACCCGCCCGCCGGCCGACACCAGGGTCCCGTCGGCGTCCAGCGCCGTGCCCGCGTGCAGCAGGTAAGCGCCGGCCGGCTCCGCTGCGCCGGTCCCCGGCGCCAGGCCAGCCAGGCCGGAGGCTGCCACCATGGCCCGTTCGGAATCACCGATCTTGATCTTGTCACCCTTGACCGTGTGCTCCGGGTAGCCTTCGGCGGCGATCACCACCACCACCGCCGCACCGGTCCGCCAGCGCGGGGGTGCCGCGCCGGCCAGGTCGCCGGTCGCCGCGGCGTACAGCAGCGGCGCCAGCGGGGTGCCGAGCCGGTCCAGCACCACCTGCGTCTCGGGATCGCCGAAGCGGGCGTTGAACTCCACCACCCGCGGCCCGGCGGCGGTCAGGCACAACCCGGCGTACAGCAGACCGCGGTAGGGCATGCCGCGCCGGCGCAGGGCGTCGACGGCCGGCTGGACCACGGTGCCGGTCATCTGCCGGGCCAGGCCGGCCGGGGCCCAGGGCAGCGGCGCGTAGGCGCCCATGCCGCCGGTGTTCGGGCCCTGGTCGCCGTCACGGGCGCGCTTGAAGTCCTGGGCAGGCAGCAGCGGCACCGCCGTGACCCCGTCGGTGACCGCGAACAGCGACACTTCCGGCCCGTCCAGGTACTCCTCGATCACCACCGTGCCGCAGGCCGCCGCGTGCGCCCTGGCCGCGCCGGCGTCAGTGGTGACCAGCACGCCCTTTCCGGCCGCCAGGGCGTCATCCTTGACCACGTAGGGCGGCCCGAACCGGGCCAGCGCCTGGTCCACCTCCGTGCTGGTGGTGCAGGTGAGCGACGCGGCGGTGGGAATCCCCGCCTCGGCCATGACCTGCTTGGCGAAGGACTTCGAGCCCTCGATCATCGCGGCGCCGGCGTCCGGCCCGAAGCAGGCGGTGCCGTTCTCGCGCAGGGCGTCGGCCGCGCCCGCGACCAGCGGCGCCTCCGGGCCGATCACCACCAGGTCCGGGCTGAGCTTGCGGGCCAGCCGGAGGATCTCCTGCGGCGTGGGCGCGGTGCCCGGGTGGGTGTCGGCCAGCAGCGCGATGCCCGGGTTACCCGGCGCCGCGTGCAGGCTTTCCAGGCCCGGGGCCAGTGCGCGGATGATCGCGTGCTCACGGCCCCCCGACCCGACGACGAGTATGCGCACGCCGCGAGCCTACCCGGGCGGTTCAGTCCAGCAGCGGGCGGAGCTGGAGCGTCTGGTCGCGGCGCGGCCCGACGCCGATCGCGCTGACCGGGGCGCCGATCATCTCCGCCACGGCCGTGACGTAGGCCCGGGCGTTCCCGGGCAGGTCGCCGAAGGCCTGCGCCTTCGAGATGTCCTCAGCCCAGCCGTCGAAGTACTCGTAGACCGGCACCGCGTGGTGGAATTCGGTCTGCGTCATGGGGATCTCGTCGTGCCGCTTCCCGTCCACCTCATAGGCCACGCAGACCGGCACCTGGTCCAGGCCGGACAGCACGTCCAGCTTGGTGAGGAAGTAGTCGGTGATCCCGTTGACGCGGGTGGCGTACCGGGCGATGACCGCGTTGAACCAGCCGGTGCGGCGCGGCCGGCCCGTGGTCACGCCGTACTCCGCGCCGGCGGAGCGGAGCCGTTCGCCGTGCTCGCCGTGGAGCTCGGTGGGGAAGGGGCCCTCACCGACGCGGGTCGTGTACGCCTTGACGATGCCGATGACCTGGGCGATCCTGGTCGGACCGATGCCCGACCCCGCGCAGGCGCCGCCTGCGGTCGGCGAGGACGAGGTGACGAACGGGTAGCTGCCGTGGTCCACGTCGAGCATGGTGGCCTGGGCGCCCTCCAGCAGCACGAGCCGGCCGCGGTCCAGCGCCTGGCCCAGGATCAGGCCGGTATCGGCCACGTAGGGGCGGAGCCGGTCCGCGTAGCGCAGGTACTCCTCGGCGCAGGCCTGCGGGTCGATGCCGCGGCGGTTGTAGACCTTGCCCAGGATCTGGTTCTTCTCGCGCAGCACGAGTTCGAGTTTCTGGCGCAAGATGCCGGGGTCGAACAGGTCCTGAACGCGGATCCCGACCCGGGCGATCTTGTCACCGTAGGCCGGGCCGATGCCGCGTCCGGTGGTACCGATCCGCGCGCTGCCGAGGTAACGCTCGGTCACCTTGTCCAGCGCCCGGTGGTAGGGCATGATCAGGTGCGCGCTGGCCGAGATCAGCAGGTTGCCGCAGTCCACGCCGCGGGCCTGCAGCGTGTCTATCTCATCCAGCAGCACCTGCGGGTCGATGACCACGCCGTTGCCGATCACCGGGATGACGCCGGGCGACAGCACGCCCGAGGGGAGCATGTGCAGCGCGTAGCTCTGCTCCCCGATGACGACCGTGTGGCCGGCGTTGTTCCCGCCCTGGTACCGGACCACGTAGTCCACGCGGTCGCCGAGCAGGTCGGTCGCCTTGCCCTTGCCCTCGTCGCCCCACTGGGCGCCGACCAGCACGATGGCGGGCATCGACTCAGCCCAGCTCGGCGGCGGCGGTGGCGCTGGCCTCGCGCAGGAACTGATCGCAGCGCCGGGCCTCGTCCCGTTCGCCGATCGTGTCGGCCGCCCTGGCCAGCAGGTACAGGGAGCGCAGGAAGCCCTGGTTCGGCTCGTGCTCCCACGGGATCGGGCCAGTACCGCGCCAGCCCGCCCGCCGCAGCTGATCCAGGCCGCGGTGGTAGCCCGTCCGGGCGTAGGCGTAGGCGGCCACCGCATCGCCGTGGGCCAGTGCGCCCTCGGCCAGGGCCGCCCAGGCCGCCGAGTACGCCGGGAAGCGGGCCGCGACCTCCGCGGCCGGGCGGCCGGCCCGCAGGGCGCCGGCCGCCTCCTCGTTCTCCGGCAGGTAGGTGGCCGGGGGCCCGGCCAGCAGGTTGTCGCGCTCCATGTCAGCTCAGGTGGTGACCTGCGGACATGAGGTCCTGGCAGGCGTGCGCGACCCGCTCGGCCATGCCCGCCTCGGCCGCCTTGCCGTAGCTGCGGGGGTCGTACGCCTTCTTGCTGCCCACGTCGCCGTCAACCTTGAGGACGCCGTTGTAGTTGGTGAACATGTGGCCCGCGATCGGCCTGGTGAACGCGTACTGGGTGTCGGTGTCGACGTTCATCTTGACCACGCCGTAGCCGATGGCTTCCCTGATTTCTTCCAGGGCCGAGCCAGACCCGCCGTGGAAGACGAGGTTGAAGGGCTTTTCCCTGCCGTACTTCTGGCCCACCGCCTCCTGGATCTCCTTCAGCACGCCCGGCCGCAGCTTCACGTGACCCGGCTTGTAGACGCCGTGCACGTTGCCGAACGTCGCCGCGAGGATGTACCGGCCACGCTCGCCAAGCCCGAGCGCCTCGGCCGTGGCCAGGGCGTCTTCCGGGGTGCTGTACAGCTTCTCGTTGATCTCGCCGACGACGCCGTCTTCTTCGCCGCCGACCACCCCGATCTCCATCTCCATGATGATCCGGGCGGCCGCGCACTGCTCGAGCAGTTCGGCGGCGATGGCCAGGTTCTCCTTGAGCGGCACCGCGGAGCCGTCCCACATGTGCGACTGGAACAACGGCTCCTGGCCGTGCTGCACTCGCTCCCTGGAGATCGCGACCAGCGGGCGCATGTAGCCGTCGAGTTTGTCCTTCGGGCAGTGGTCGGTGTGCAGGGCGACGTACACCGGGTACCGGTCCGCGACCACGCGCGCGAACTCGGCCAGCGCGCACGCGCCCACCACCATGTCCTTGACATACGAGCCCGACAGGTATTCCGCTCCGCCGGT
The DNA here is from genome assembly GCA_963808615.1 of uncultured Actinomycetota bacterium. Lineage (GTDB taxonomy): Bacteria > Actinomycetota > Actinomycetes > Streptosporangiales > Streptosporangiaceae > Palsa-504. The sequence continues at coordinate 15,909 of CAWEGV010000009.1, read as the reverse complement.
TGAGAGCTGGACGATCCCGTCGCTGCCGGCGTCCGCGAACCCGCGCAGGGCGGCGTTCAGCGCCTGGCTGGATGTCACGTTGATGGCGGGAAACGCGTAACCACGCTGCTTGGCCCTATCGAGCATCTGCGCGTAGATCTCTGGAGTCGCGATGGGCATGGCACTGACTTCCTTCGGGCTTGGCCTGACCTCACTGTAGACACCCGGGCCAGATCGCTCTACGGACCTTTGGCCCTGACCACTTTAGACATGAAGCGAGCATGAAGATGCACCGGGCGGTACCGGACATGAGGTACAACAAGGAGCCATGGAGAGCTTTCTCACTTCGGCGGGCTACGCCGCGGTGGTCCTGTTCGGCATTCTGCAGGCCGCCTGCATCCCGATCTCATCTGAGATCACGTTCGGCTTCGCCGGGGTCCTCGCCTACCAGGGTCATCTCAACTTCGCGCTGGTGATCATCATCGGCACGGCGGCCGAAATGGTCGGCTCCTACATCTCCTACGCCGTCGGCTGGGTCGGCGGTCGGCCCCTGGTGCACAAGCTCGGCCGTTATGTCCTGGTGACCCAGGCCGACGTGGACCGGGCCGAGCGATTCCTGGCGGGCCGCGGGGCCTGGGCGGTTCCCGTCGGGCGCATGCTGCCGTTCATCAGGGCCTTCACCTCGATCGTGGCCGGGCTGGTCCGGATACCTCCGGTCCGCTTCGGCGTGCTCAGCCTGATCGGCACCGCCATCTACGTCACCGTGATGACGAGCATCGGATACTGGCTGGGCAGCGAGTGGAAGAGCATCAGCCATGGCCTGGCCGTCGCCGGGTACGTGATCTTCGCGCTCCTGGTCATCGCCATCGTCGGCTTCGTGCTGTACCGGCTGCGCCAGTTCCGGCGTGAATCAGCGCGGGCCCAGGCCGCCGAAGCGGGGGAGGGCCGGTCCGGCCGGACGCCTCGAGGGCCGAGGTCTCCGGGCAAGCACCGGTCAGATGCCGAGGTCTGACAGGTCGTAGGCGGCGCGGTAGGTCAGCCCGCGCTCAGTCACGTGCTCACGGGCGCCCCGGTCGACCAGCACGGCCACGCCTACCACCGTCGCGCCGGCCTCCAGCAGCGCATCCACGGCGGCCAGCGGGGAAGCGCCGGTCGTGGAGGTGTCCTCGACGGCCAGCACCCGCCGCCCGGCCACGTCGGGCCCTTCGATCCTGCGCTGCAGGCCATGCTCCTTTTCCTGCTTGCGCACCACGAACGCGTCGACGGGTGTTCCCCGGCGCGCCGCCGCGTGCATCATCGCGGTGGCGACCGGATCGGCGCCCATGGTCAGGCCGCCGACGGCCTCGTAGCCCAGGTCCCAGGTGAGGCCCAGCATGACCCGGCCTGCCAGCGGGGCCAGCTGGCCGCTGAGCAGGATCCGGCGCAGATCCACGTAGAAGTCGGCCCGCTGGCCCGAGGAGAGGATGAAGTCGCCGCGGATGACGGCCTTCGCCTTGATCGCCGCGAGTAGCTCCGCGCTGTCGGTCATCGCCGATGATCCTTCCAGACGGGGTAGGCGATCGCCTGCGCCCCAGGCGCCCCCTTGCGCCCAGAGCGCGCCCTTCTCGCGCCCCAGGCGCCCCCCACGCCCCCTCCAGGCAGCGGGAATGCCCGGAAAGGCAATCTTGGAGAAGGTTACTTCACTACTCTTAGAGCCGTCAGGTCCTGATCGGTGCCTGAAGCAGGGGAAGGGATGGTGGGGACGTGGATCGCTGTGCGCTGTTCGTCGACGCAAGCTACGTGCTCGCGGATGGTGCCATGGCGGTGCACGGAACCCGCCGCGGCGAGTCGGTGTCCTGGGACTACGAAGGTCTCCTGGAACTCCTGTCCGGCCTGGCCCGGGAGCGGACCCAGCTCCCGTTGCTGCGCTGCTACTGGTACGAGGCGACCGTCGACGGCCGCCGGACCGCCGAGCAGGACGCACTGGCCGACCTGCCCGGGATCAAGCTCCGCGTGGCCAAGATCCGCCCGGGCCGGCGGGAGGGCGTGGAGACTGAGATCCACCGTGACCTGACCACGCTGGCGCGCAACAACGCGATCAGCGATGCGCTCGTGGTTAGCGCGGAAGAGGACCTGGCTCAGGTCATCGCCGACGTCCAGGATCTCGGCATGCGGGTCACCCTGGTGCACATCGCGGTGGACGGCAACTGGACCATCTCCCGGGCGCTGCGCCAGGAGTCCGACGACATCATGGAGATCGGCGGCGAGCAGCTCCGGCCCTACGTGGAGCTGATCGCGGGGGCCGAGCCTGCGCATGCGGACGAGCCGGCTGACGCGGAGCCCATGCCGGGCAGGACGCTGGCCAACGGCCACTCGTCGGTGTCCGGCGTGGGGTCCTATCAGCACCTGCCCGGCGGATCGGGTAACCACGCACCCCCCGCGATCTACACCGCGCCCGTGGTGGCGGAGTACCAGCGACCCGCGCCGCAACTGCCCAGGACCGCCGCTCGGGAGGAACGCCCGCCGCGCGAGGACAGATCCCGCGACGACCGGTCCCGCGAGGACAGGTCTCATCAGGACCGGGCGATGCAGGGCGCCAACGGCGAGGCGGCCTCGCCGGCCCGGCAGGACCTGTACGCCGCACCCAGCCCGCCCGCGCGAGGTCGCCAGGAGCGGCAGGAGCAGGCCTCACCGGGCGCGCGGTCTCGTTCCTCCGAGGACACCTCCGGTTACCCCCAGGGACAGCCGGCCGCACCCGAGACGGCTCCCGGTCTGCCGGGTGCCTCCGGGCTTTCCGGGGTTCCGGGGCATCCGGGCGGCCAGGGCAGCCCGGGAGGTCCGGGGGCGGAGGCGGTGCAGGCTCCCCCCGGGCAGCTGAGACGGCTGCCGTCCCGGTCCTCAGGTCAGGGATCGGCGGGGACCATGGCGCCCATGCCGTCCGCCCCGCACGGCGGCCAGGGCCAGGGGTCGGGCAGGAGCGCCCCCTACAGCGGCCCGCAGCCGGTCGCGACGGCGGTGCCGCCCCACGTCACCCCGGCATCCGGCTACCCGCTGGCGGGCTCCGGGGCTCCCGCGGGAACTGGGGCCGGGGTCTCGCTCGCGGACGCCGTGCAGGCCGCACACGAGGAGGGGCAGGAGTTCGGCGTCTCGGTGGCCAGGGACGCCCCCGCGCTGTGGCTGGAGGCGGTGCTGGCCAGGAAGCCGCGGATGCCGTCGGATCTCGAGGCCCGGCTGCTGCAGGGCTCGTCGCTGCCGATCGACTTCCTGCTCCACGATGAGGTCCGGCATGCGCTGCGCCGCGGCTTCTGGGACGCGCTTGAGCGCACTCGCCGGTAAAGCGGACAGGCACCCTGATTGTGCATGGTCTCGGCGGGTACGGTTTGAAACGTGGTGGTTGCGCTGTCCGGTGAGCTCTTCGATGCGATCGAGGTCATGGCAGCCCGGACGGGCAATCACAAGCGGGCCGCGGTGCGGATGAGCCGGCTGGCGGTGCAGGCATCGCCGAGCGGCATGTCCCGGGCCGAAGCACACACCCGGGCGGGCGAGCAGTGGCTTCTCGCCGACGATCCGGCGGCCGCGGCCGACGAGTTCCGCGCGGCGATCGCCGACGCGGGCCCGACGTCCGATGACCCGAGGGTCCCGCTGGCCCGCGCGATGTTCGCGCTCGGCAAGCCTGCCGAAGCCAACGCCCTGCTCCGCGAGCTGACAGACTCCGGCGGCAGGTCAGTGCCGCGGACCTGCGACCTGGTGGCCGAACTACTCACCGAGCAGGGCGACCTGGCCGATGCGCTTGACTGGTCCACCGCGGGCGTGGACGCCTGCCTGCGCGGTGACGACCAGGCCGAGCTGCCGCTGCTGCTCCGGCTCCGGTACCGAATCCGCGTCGACCTCGGCCTAGCCGAAGACGACTACGACAAGATGCTCGACACCCGCACGGCTCACCCGGGCCTACGGGACGGGCCCGCCGCCGGGCGCTGAACCCAGGCGGCAGGCGCGGCCCTGCGCGTCAGCCCTGGACCCGCGCCACGGTGAGCGCGTCCCTGGCCTCGTCCACGTCGACCGTCACCTGGTCACCGTCGATGATCTCGCCGGCCAGCAGGGCGCGGGCCAGCTGATCGCCCACCGCGGACTGGACCAGGCGGCGCAGCGGCCTGGCTCCGTACACCGGGTCGAACCCGGTCATCGCCAGCCACTCCTTCGCCGCCGTGGTCACGGTCAGCGTCAGCCGCCGGCCTGCCAGCCGGGCGCCCAGCTGTTCCATCTGCAGCTCGACGATCTGGGTGAGCTCACTGGTGGACAGCGCGTCGAAGACGATCACGTCGTCGAGCCGGTTCAAGAACTCGGGCTTGAAGGCCGACCGGACCGCGGCCATTACCGCGTCCCGCTTGGCCGCCTCGTCGCCGAACGACGGGTCGGCGATGAACTGGGATCCGAGGTTCGAGGTGAGCACCAGGATGGCGTTCCTGAAGTCCACCGTGCGGCCCTGGCCGTCGGTGAGCCGTCCGTCGTCGAGCACCTGGAGCAGGATGTCGAACACCTCCGGGTGCGCCTTCTCCACCTCGTCGAGCAGCACCACGCTGTAAGGCCTGCGCCGTACCCGCTCGGTGAGCTGACCGCCTTCCTCGTAGCCGACGTAGCCAGGCGGGGCGCCGATCAGCCTGGCCACCGAGTGCTTCTCGGAGTACTCGCTCATGTCGATCCGGACCATGGCCCGCTCGTCGTCGAACAGGAACTCGGCGAGCGCCTTGGCCAGCTCGGTCTTGCCCACGCCGGTCGGGCCGAGGAACAGGAACGAACCGGTCGGCCGGTCGGGGTCGGACACCCCGGCCCGGGCCCGGCGGACCGCATCGGCGACGGCCTGCACGGCCCGGGTCTGGCCGACCACGCGCTTGCCGATCTCTTCTTCCATCCGCAGCAGCTTGGCGGTCTCTCCTTCGAGCAGCCGTCCGGCGGGGATACCGGTCCACGACGACACCACGTCAGCGACGTCGTCGGGGCCGACTTCCTCCTTCACCATGGGCGCCGTAGCCGGGATTCCGGCCGCCTCGGTTCCGTCTTCGGATGTATCCGAACGGGCCGTGGTGCTTGCCTCGGCCAACTGCTCCTTGACCGCGGGGATTTCGCCGTACAGCAACCGGGACGCGGCCTCGTAGTCGCCGTCACGCTGCGCGCGCTCAGCCTGCCCCTCGAGGTCATCGAGCCGCTTCTTCAGCTCCCCGACCTTGTTCAGGCTCGCCTTCTCCTGCTCCCAGCGCGCCACCAGCGCGTTCAGCTGTTCCTGCCGGTCGGCCATGCTGGCACGCAGCCGCTCGAGCCGCTCCTTGCTGGCCGCGTCTTCCTGGTTGGCCAGCGCGAGCTCTTCCATCTTCATCCGGTCCACCGCGCGCCGCAGCTCGTCGATCTCGACCGGCTGAGAGTCGATTTCCATCCGCAGCCGGGAGGCGGCCTCGTCGACCAGGTCGATGGCCTTATCCGGCAGGAACCTCGCGGTGATGTACCTGTCGGACAAGACGGCGGCGGCGACCAGCGCTGCGTCGGAGATCTGCACCTGGTGGTGGGCCTCGTAGCGGCCCTTCAGCCCGCGCAGGATCGCGATCGTGTCCTCGACGGAGGGCTCCCCGATGAGCACCTGCTGGAACCGGCGCTCGAAGGCCGGGTCCTTCTCGATGCGCTCTCGGTACTCATCGAGCGTGGTGGCGCCGATCATGCGCAGCTCGCCGCGGGCCAGCATCGGCTTGAGCATGTTGCCCGCGTCCATGGCGCCCTCGGCGGCCCCCGCGCCGATCACCGTGTGCAGTTCGTCGATGAACGTGACCACCTGGCCTTCGCTCTGCCTGATCTCGTTCAGCACGGCCTTGAGGCGTTCCTCGAACTCGCCGCGGTATTTCGCGCCCGCCACCATGGAGCCGAGGTCGAGGGCGACCAGCCGCTTGCCGCGCAGCGATTCGGGAACGTCGCCGGCCACGATCCGCTGCGCGAGGCCCTCCACGACCGCGGTCTTGCCCACGCCAGGCTCGCCGATCAGCACCGGGTTGTTCTTGGTCCGCCGGGACAGCACCTGGATGACCCGCCTGATCTCGGTGTCCCGGCCGATGACCGGGTCCAGCGCGCCCTCCCTGGCCATCTTGGTCAGGTCGACGCCGTACTTTTCCAGAGCCTTGTAGGTGCCCTCCGGATCCTGGCTGGTGACCCGCGTGCTGCCGCGGATCTGGCTGAACGCCTCAAGCAGCGCCTCCGGCGTGGCGCCCGCGGCGGCCAGGACGGCCTTCGCGTCGCCGCCGTCCGCGGCCAGGCCGACCAGTAGGTGCTCGGTGGAGATGTACTCATCGCCGAGCTGCTTGGCCCGGCTCGACGCCGTGGCGATGGCCGAAAGCAGCGGCCGTGACAATTCCGGTGCGCTGGCCGTATCACCGCTGATGCGCGGCAGCCGGGCCAGGCGCTCGGTGGCCTGCTTGGCGACCAGCGCCGGGTCGGCGCCAATGGCGCGCAGCAGCGGAGCGGTCGTGCCGTCCGCCTGCTCGACCAGGGCCAGGAGCAGGTGCAATGCGTCGACCTGCGGGCTGCTGTCCGCCGCGGCCTGCCGGACTGCGGTGGACAGGGCGTCCTGGCTTTTGTGGGTTAGCTTGTCATCCATCTATGTATCTCCTCTGGGCTGCCAGGTGGGCTGCCCAGTCATGTATCTCCTCTGGGCTGCCCAGGCCCGCTGGGCTGCCCGGTCATTGGTTCCCAGACCGCTACCCGCGTGCTCCGCACGGGCACGAGCCCGGATCTTGTGTCAGTGCCGCCGCGGCGCAGCTCGGCCAGCCGGGCCGCCACTGCCCGGGTGGACTCCAGTTCGACGCGCAGCTGCGCGACCTCGGCGTGCAGTTCGGTGATGAGCCTGCGGGCCTGATCCAGTTCCCGGAGCTGGTCCAGGATCAGCTTGATGCCGGACAGGTTCACGCCCTCTTCCTGTGACAGCCGCTGGATCTCGCGCAGCGCCAGGATGTCCCGCATCGAGTAGCGCCGGCCACGGCCGGCGCTACGGCCCGGGGACACCAGGCCGAGCCGGTCGTAGGCCCGGAGTGTCTGCGGGTGCATGCCGGAAAGCTGGGCGGCCACGGAGATGACGTAGACAGGCAGGTCATCCGAGTGTTCGTAGGGACTGGTCATGTCGTGGCCTCCTCTCAGCCCTCTTTGGCCCGCTCGAGTAGCTCCTCGCGCGGGTCCTGGCCGGCCGTGGCTTCGCGCAGGTCCTCGATGGCGCTGCGGGCCTTGCCGTTGAGGCTCTGCGGCACCATCACCTCGACGGTGACCAGCAGGCTGCCGGTCGTCCCGTCCTTGCGGCGCACTCCCTTGCCCTGGACCCGGAACGTCCGTCCGTTCGGGGTGCCCGGCGGGATCCGCACCGTGACCGGCGCGCCCCGGTGCGAGGGCACCTTGACCTCCGCGCCGAGGGCCAGCTCGGCGAACGTCACCGGCACGGCCACCGTGAGGTTGTCGCCCGACCGGCCGAACACCGGATGCTGCTTCACGTGCACGCGGACGTACAGGTCACCGGACGGGCCGCCGCGCTCTCCGGGCGCGCCCTTGCCGGGGATCTTGATCCGCTGGCCGTCTGCCACGCCGGCCGGGATCCGCGACTGGATGGTCCGCGAGCTCATCGCCCGGCCGCTGCCCGAGCAGGCCGGGCAGGGGTCGTCCACCACCAGGCCGCGGCCGCGGCACTCCTTGCACGGCTCCGAAATCCCGAACGAACCGAGGTTCCTGCTCGACTGGCCGGTTCCGTCGCAGACCGGGCACACCCTGGGCACGGTGCCCGCCTTGGCCCCGGTGCCGTGACAGGTCGGGCATGGGCCCTCTCCGGTCAGCCGCAGCGCCACCGTGGTGCCGTCGATCGCGTCGCTGAAGCTCAGCGTGGTCTCGGTCTCGACGTCGGCGCCCCGCCGGGGCCGGTTCTGAGCGGTGTTGCGGCCGCGGTTGAACACGCCGCCGAACAGGTCACCCAGGCCGCCGCCTGCATCTCCGGTGCCGCCGAAGATGTCGCCGAGATCGAAATTGAAGCCGCCGCTGCCGGTCCGGTTCCCGGTGGGTACCCGGAAACCGCTGCCGAACAGCGAACGCGCCTCGTCGTACTCCTTGCGCCGCTTCTCGTCGGACAGCACCGAGTAGGCCTCGGAGATCTCCTTGAAGCGCTCCTCGGCCGACGCGTCGCCCTTGTTCGCGTCCGGGTGGTACTTGCGGGCCAGCTTGCGGTACGCCGCCTTGATCTCGGTCGGCTTCGCTGTCTTGGAAACCCCCAGGGCCTTGTAGTAGTCCTTCTCGAGGAAGTCCTTAGTGCTCATCGCGCCTCGCTGGGCTTGTCTAGTTGCCTTCCTCGTCCGCAGGCCATGTGGCCTCGTTGCTGGCGCCGTCGGGTCCGGTCGCCGGCTCGGCGACGGCGACCCTGGCCGGCCGCAGGATCCTGTCCCCGACCTTGTAGCCGGGCTGCAGGATCTCGACGCATGTGTCCTCCGCGACGTCAGGCGAATAGGAGTGGGTCAGCGCCTCGTGGATCTTCGGGTCGAACGGGTCGCCCTTCTCCCCGTAGACCGCCAGGCCGAGCCGGCCGAGCGCGGCCTGCAGCGTGTCGGCGACCGACTTGAAGCCGCCGGACAGCTCGCCGTGTTCCCGGGCCTGGTCGATGGCGTCGAGCACCGGGAGCAGCCCGGCCAGCGTGCTGGCCACGGCCTGCTCGCGTACGGCCGCCCGGTCCCGGTCCACGCGCTTGCGGTAGTTGGCGTACTCGGCCTGCAGGCGCTGCAGGTCCGCGGTCCGCTCCGCGAGCCGCGCCTCGGCGTCGGCTTGCGGCTGGCCGGCCTCCCGGTCCGCGGCGAGTGGCTCCTCGAGGGTGCCCTCCAGGATCTCCTCGGCGGGCACCTGCGCCTCCGCGTCGCCCTCGCTGTCCTTGCCGCCCTTGGCCGCGGCGGGCCCGGGGGCGTCGGCCGACGGCCGGCCGGCACCGGTGGTGCCGGCCGGCTTTGACGCGACGTGCCTCCCGCGGACCTGACCCGTCACCGGGTCGATGCGCCGGTTGTCGTGGATGACCGGGCCGGAGCCCGTCTCCTCCGAGGCTGGCATCAGGCCGCTCCGCCCTCGCTGGTGCCGTCGTCGACGATCTCCGCCTCGACGACCTCGTCGTCGGCCGGGGTCTCGCTGCTGCTGCCGTCGGCCGAGCCAGAGTGGGCGCTGGCCTGCGCCGCCTGGGCCTGCTGGTAGATGGCCGTGCCCATCTTCTGGCTGATCCGCGCGGCGTTCTCGCTGGCCGACTTGATGGCGTCGGTGTCGTTGCTCTCCATCGCCTTCTTCAGCTCGGCGATCGCCTCGCGCACCTCGGACTTGATGTCCTCGGGCACCTTGTCCTCGTTCTCACCGAGGAACTTCTCGGTGCTGTAGACCAGGGTGTCGGCCTGGTTGCGGATCTCGGCTTCCTCGCGGCGCTTGCGGTCCTCCTCGGCGTAGTCCTCCGCGTCCCTGACCATCTTCTCGATGTCGTCCTTGGGCAGCGCGGACCCGCCGGTGATCTGGACCGACTGCTGCTTGCCCGTGCCCAGGTCCTTGGCGGAGACGTTGACGATGCCGTTGGCGTCGATGTCGAAGGTGACCTCGATCTGCGGCACGCCCCGCGGCGCGGGCGCGATGCCGGCCAGCTCGAACATGCCGAGCTTCTTGTTGTACGCGGCGATCTCACGCTCGCCCTGGAACACCTGGATCTGCACCGACGGCTGGTTGTCCTCCGCGGTGGTGAAGATCTCCGAACGCTTGGTCGGGATGGTGGTGTTCCGCTCGATCAGCTTGGTGAAGATGCCGCCCTTGGTCTCGATGCCCAGCGACAGCGGGGTCACGTCCAGCAGCAGGACGTCCTTGACCTCGCCCCTGAGCACGCCGGCCTGCAGGCACGCGCCGACCGCCACGACCTCGTCCGGGTTGACGCCCTTGTTCGGCTCCTTGCCGTTGGTCAGTGACTTGACCAGGTTGACGACCGCGGGCATCCGGGTGGACCCGCCGACCAGCACCACGTGGTGGATGTCGTCGATCTTGATGCTGGAGTCCTTGAGGACCTGCTGGAACGGGCCCTTGCACCGGTCGAGCAGGTCGGAGGTCATCTTCTGGAACTCCGCGCGGGTCAGCTTGGCGTCCAGGTGCAGCGGCCCGTCCGCTGAGTGGGAGATGTAGGGCAGGTTGATCTGCGACTCCGCTGACTGGGAGAGCTCGATCTTGGCCTTTTCCGCGGCCTCGCGCAGCCGCTGCAGCGCCATCTTGTCCTTGGACAGATCGATCCCGTAGCCGTTCTTGAAGTCCTTGACCAGCCAGTCCACGATCCGCTGATCCCAGTCGTCGCCGCCCAGGTGGTTGTCGCCGTTGGTCGCCTTGACCTCGACCACGCCCTCGCCCACCTCGAGCAGGGACACGTCGAAGGTGCCGCCGCCCAGGTCGAAGACCAGGATGGTGGCCTCGCCCTCCTTGTCCAGGTGGTAAGCCAGCGCGGCCGCGGTCGGCTCGTTGATGATGCGGAGCACGTTCAGCCCGGCGATCTGCCCGGCCTCCTTGGTCGCCTGCCGCTGCGCGTCGTTGAAATACGCCGGGACGGTGATCACCGCGTCGGTGATCTTCTCACCCAGATAGGCTTCGGCGTCCCTCTTCAGCTTCTGCAGCACGAACGCGCTGATCTGCTGGGGAGTGAACTTCTTGCCGTCGATGTTGATCGACCAGTCGGTACCCATCTGCCGCTTGACCGAACGGACCGTCCGGTCCACGTTGGTGACGGCCTGCCGCTTGGCGACCTCGCCGACGAGTACCTCCTGGTTCTTGGCGAAGGCCACCACGGATGGAGTCGTCCGCGAGCCCTCGGCGTTGGCGATGACCGTGGGCTCTCCGCCCTCCAGGATGGCGACGACTGAGTTGGTCGTCCCCAGGTCAATCCCTACCGCACGTGCCATGAGCAGTCCTTGTGTGTGTGAAGTTGAGTATTCTGGGCTCAAGCTTGCCAGCGGAGGCTCCTGCCGTCAAATGACTTGAGTCACTTAGACTCAACTTCCGGCAGCGGCCAGGCATTCCCGTGCAGCGGGCGGAACTTCGCCGCAGGTGATCAATGAGCGGCCGACCGCTACGCTTGGTCTCCTGCCGTTGAGGAGGTTCGCGTGGCTGTGCGGATGGCCGTCGGCTTGGTCCTGACCCTGGTGGCGTTGGCGGTCGCGGGTCGGCGCCTGTGGTGGCTGGGGCGGCTGGGGTTCAGCGGGCAGCCGGCTCCGGAGCGGGTCGCGGCGGTCCGCAGCCATCCCGGCCGGGACGTCGGAACGGAGACCACTGAAGTCCTGGGGCAGCGCAAGCTGCTGAAGTGGACGGTACCCGGGACGGCCCACTTCTTGACGTTCTGGGGTTTCACCATCTTGCTGCTGACGATCATCGAATCGTACGGAGCCCTGTTCAAGCGGACGTTCTCCCTGCCGTGGATCGGGCACTGGGCGTTCATCGGGTTCCTGGAGGACCTCGTCGCCGTCGGCGTGCTGGCCGGGATCATCATCTTCGCCGTGATCAGAGTGCAGCACGATCCGCATCGCGAGGGCCGCGCCTCGCGGTTCTACGGCTCGCACACCAGGGCGGCCTGGCTGGTCCTGGCCATGATCTTCCTGGTGGTCGCGACGCTGCTGATCTACCGTGGGGCGCAGATCAACACCGGGGTGTTCCCCTACCCGCACGGCGCGTTCGCCTCCCAGATCGTCGGGCGCGCTCTGGCGCCGCTGGGGTACGGAACCAACGCCGTGCTGGAGGTGACCTTCATCCTGCTGCAGATCGCGGTCGTCATGGTGTTCCTGGTCATCGTGGTCTACTCCAAGCACCTGCATATCTTCGCGGCTCCACTGAACGTGCTGTTCTCCCGGCGGCCGAATGCGCTGCGCGGCCTGGAATCGATGCGGTCCGGCGGCAAGGTGCTGGATTTCGAGGAAGCCGACCCGGACACCGACGTGTTCGGCCTGGGCAAGATCGAGGACTTGTCCTGGAAGGGCATGCTGGACATGGCCACCTGCACCGAGTGCGGGCGGTGCCAGTCGCAGTGCCCGGCCTGGGCCACCGGCAAGCCGCTGTCGCCCAAGCAGGTCATCTTGGACCTGCGCGACCACGCCTTCGCCAAGGCCCCGTACCTGCTCGCTGACACCGACGCCAAGCGCGAGAAACTGACCGACGCGGAGAAGGCCGAGGCGGAGCGGCCGCTGGTCGGTAAGGACGGCGGGGTGATCGACCCGGATGTGATCTGGTCATGCACGAACTGCGGGGCGTGCGTGGAGGAGTGCCCGGTGGACATCGAACACATCGACCACATTGACGGGATGCGGCGCTACCAGGTGCTGATCGAGTCGGCGTTCCCGGTCGAGGCCGCGGGCATGCTGAAGAACCTGGAGAACAAGGGCGACCCGTGGGGGATGGGCGAGGCCCGGCGGGCCGAGTGGATCAGCGAGCTGGACTTCGAGGTGCCGGTGGTCGACGGCAAGATCCCCGATGGCACCGAGTACCTGTTCTGGGTGGGCTGCGCGGGTGCGCTGGAGGACCGGGCCCGCAAGACCACCAAGGCCATTGCCACCCTGCTGCATACCGCGGGTGTGACCTTCGCGGTGCTGGGGCCGGCCGAGACCTGCACCGGTGATCCAGCCCGCCGGATCGGCAACGAGTTCGTGTTCTCCATGCTGGCCCAGCAGAACATCGAGACGCTGAACGAGGCGGCACCGCGCACCATCGTGGCGTCCTGCCCGCACTGCTTCAACACCATCGCCAACGAGTACCCGCAGCTCGGCGGCAACTACGAAGTCATCCACCATACTCAGCTGCTGGCCCGGCTGGTCGAGCAGGGACGGCTGGCCCCGGCCGGGCGCATCGAGGAGAAGATCACCTATCACGACCCGTGCTTCCTCGGCCGGCACAACAAGGTGTTCAGCCCGCCCAGGCAAATCATGGAGAACGTTCCGGGCATCGAGGCCGCCGAGATGCACCGATGCAAGAACCGCGGGTTCTGCTGCGGCGCGGGCGGGGCGCGGATGTGGATGGAGGAACGGATCGGCAAGCGGATCAACATCGAGCGGATCGAGGAAGCCCTGGCCCTGTCCCCGGACACCATCTCGACCGCCTGCCCGTACTGCCTGGTCATGCTCGGCGACGCGATCAGCGCCAAGAAGGGCTCCGGCGAGGCGAAGGAGACCCTCGAGGTGGTCGACGTGGCCCAACTCCTGGCCCGCTCGGTAAGCCCGGCCGATACGGCCGGCAGTTCGGCGGCCCGGGACGGCGGGAACGGCGATGCGCCAGGGGCCGCAGCCAGCTGACCGCCGCGGGTCCGCTGATCCGTCGGGCCCGGTGATCAGACCTTGGCCCGGTAGAAGTTCAGGTAGGAGCGCGACGGAGTCGGGCCGCGCTGGTCCTGGTACCTCGAGCCGTAAACGGACGAGCCGTACGGGTGCTCCGACGGGGAACTGGTGCGGAACAAGCACAGCTGGCCGATCTTCATTCCCGGCCACAGCTTGATCGGCAGCGTTGCCACGTTGGACAGCTCGAGCGTCACGTGCCCGGAGAAGCCCGGGTCGATCCAGCCCGCCGTCGAGTGAGTGAGCAAGCCCAGCCTGCCCAGAGAGCTTTTGCCTTCCAGGCGGCCCGCCACGTCGTCGGGAAGCGTGATCACCTCGAAGGTCGAGGCCAGCACGAACTCGTTCGGGTGCAGGACAAACGGATCCGCGCCATCGGTTTCGACCAGCCTGGTCAGGTCAGGCTGCTCGACAGCGGGATCGATATGCGGGTAGCGGTGATTCTCGAAGACACGGAAGTACCGGTCGAGCCGGACGTCGATGCTGGATGGCTGGATCAGTTCGGGTTCATACGGATCGAGCTTGACCCGCCCGGACTCGATCTCGGTCTTGATGTCGCGATCGGAGAGGAGCACGCTGGCAACTTACCGGGTCCGGTACGATGTCTGGGCGAACACAGCGCAGCCTGGCCCGTAGCGGGCCGGCACAGGTGCGCGCGGGTGTAGTTCAATGGTAGAACGTCAGCTTCCCAAGCTGATAGTGCGGGTTCGATTCCCGTCACCCGCTCCAGCGCAAAGGCCCAGGTCAGAGCTTCCGTCCGGCATCTCCGGTATTGTCCTGCGGAAGCCGCGTGCCCTTGTTGTGCCCGCTGCATGGCATTACCTGCGGCTGAGGGTAGCGGGGCCGCCGCAGACGGACGCAGTACGCGCCGTGCACGGTTTGACTCCCACGAATCTTTTGGTCAAACTCTTGACCATGACGACGCTGCCGCTGGGAGAAGTAAAGACCCACCTGTCTGAGCTCGTGGGCCGAGTGCATGACCACCACGAGCGGGTGACCGTTACCGTGCACGGCCGCCCGTCCGCCGTGCTGGTCGCCATCGAAGACCTTGAGCGGCTGGAAGAGACCCTGGCCATCCTCCGGGACGCCGACACGATGCGCAGGCTCGCACAGTCCGACGCTGAACTCGCTCGCGGCGAGGTAGTGACCCCAGCCGAAGTTGCCGAAACAATCCGCAATCGCTCGGCTCACGAGTGAGCGAGGACCCCCAAGAGCCGTACATCCTGAGGACCACGCCGACAGTACGGCGGGCGCTTGCCGAAACGCTGCCCGAAGCTGTGGCGGCTGCCGCCTACGAGTTCATCACCGGACCGCTGCTGGAGCAGCCCCACCGCATCGGGAAGCAGCTACTCCCGCCGCTGGATGACAGGTTCAGCGCACGACGCGGGACCTACCGCGTCATCTACCGGATCGACGACAAGGCTCACGTCGTCACCGTCGTCGACATTGGCCATCGCCGTGACGTCTATCGCGCCTGACGGGCGCTGACACATTCGCTGGCGGCAGGTTGGTACGTTTTGGTCGTATGGCCGATTCGCGGTGGTGGAAGGACTTCAACGCAGTCCTCGGGGCGGCGGTCCCTGCGGACTCGCGCATCCTCGATGTCGGATGCGGTGACGGCGGACTTGTTGACCGCCTGGCCGAGCTTGGCTTCGACGCGTTCGGCGTCGATCCCGCCGCACCTCCTCACCCCCGCCTGGTCCAGCAGCGCGTCGAGCACGCGCAACAGCTTGGTCAGTTTGACGCAGTTACCGCTGTCATGTCGCTGCATCATGCCGAGCTTGAGAATGTGGCCCCAGCGCTCGCCAACCATCTGCGTCCGCGTGGGTCGTTCTTCATGTACGAGTTCTCCTGGGATGATTACGACGGCCGGGCCGCCGCCTGGCTCGCAAAGTACGATCAGTCCGCCGCCGACAATTCCGTACCTGGCTGGCGGCACGAACACCGCGAACTGCACACAAGCGCCGCGATCAAGAAGGCGCTCTACGCTCATTTCGAGCCGGTCCTGGAGATCCGCAGACCCTACCTGGCTCGAATGCTCGGGCGGCATGACCTGGAAACGACCGAGCACGCGCTGATCGATGCGCAGATGCTCCCGGCGCTCGGTTTCTGGATCCTAGCCACGCGGGCGAAGACGTAGTAAGGCCAGGGTCCGGGGATGACCCGCTCAGTGTCCGGGGGTGCCCCTCCACCGTCAAGGGCACCCGAAGATCATTTCAAACCGCTCCGCAGAAATGATCTTCAGGACCCACCCTTGAGCGTCGGAGCCTCTGCACCCCCTCCGGTCAGAGACCAAGGGCCAGGCAGCAGCCTGCCCGGACCGAACGCGGGCCATCCCCTGCCAATCTGCGGGCAGTCACGCGGAGAAGTTCGTCGTGCAATTAGCCAGGGTGACCAGCGGTCAATCACGGGCGCTGTCGGCCTATGAAGTCGGCTGGTCACCGGCGTTATGGGCCACAATCTGTCCGATTCCCAAGCTGACAGTCCGCAAGGTAGTACCCGGGCGAAAGCGAGCACCAGGGCGCGCTCATAGCGACCGTCGCCAAGCAAGTGAAACAGTGAAACGTGTCCCCCAGATGTGCTC
>CAWEGV010000008.1:0-69973 GCA_963808615.1 uncultured Actinomycetota bacterium | reverse complement strand
ATGCGCAACGGCGGCTTCGGCTGCTACAACTTTGCTGTCCGCGCGAACAGCGGGTAGCGGACCAGACAACGGGAGCGTGGCAGCTGAGAACCTGGCGGGCCGTGGTCATCCGGCGCCTGGCGCATCCCGGGCGCGGATTCACCCAGGGGCTGATAGCCGACGGCACCACGGTGTGGGAGTCCACCGGCCGGTACGGCTCCTCGGCGCTGTGCCGGTACCAGCTGGGCGCCGGCCAGATCGAGCAGCGGGCCGCGCTACCGCCCCAGTTCTTCGCCGAAGGCATCTGCCGGGCCGGCGACGTCATCTGGCAGCTCACCTGGCAGGAGCGGGTCGCCCTGGCCTGGGACGCCCGCACCCTGGAGCAGCTGGAGCAGGTGCCCTACAACCGCGAGGGCTGGGGTATCTGCGCTGCCGACGGATACATCGTGACCAGCGACGGCAGCAGTGAGCTGGTCCGCCGCGACGCTCGCGTTCTCAGCTCGCAGGCCGTGCTGCACGTCCGCAGCGAGGGCCGCCGGGTCCAGGGCCTGAACGATCTCGCCTGGTCCGCGGGCACGATCTGGGCCAACGTGGCCGGCACGCACTACCTGGCCGGGATCGACCCGGACAGCGGCGAGGTCACCGACGTCGTCAACGCGCGCCCGGCCAGGGAACGGCACCCGGGGGATCCCCAGGCCATCATGAACGGGATCGCCGCGCTGCCCGCCGACCGGGAGTTCCTGCTTACCGGGAAGGGCTGGCGGTCGATCCGTCACGTGCGGCTGAAGCCGACCCGGGACCAGACCGCACGCGAGCACCTGCTGGCCGGGCTGGCCCGCTGAACCCGGCCACCGGGCCAGCGCGCCGGCCCGCGGTCAACCGACCCGCGGTCAGCCGGCCTGCGGCGCGCCGGATGGCCGGCCGCAGCGGCGTGTCGGCGTAGCCGCCGTCGGCCAGGTCCGCCAGGCGCTCGAACACGTTCCGGGCGCCGAAGTCGCCGGTAAGCACCCAGGACACACCCGCCGCCGTGAGGTACAGCGGGACCATGACCACGCCGCCGCACCAGGCGAACTGCGTGGCGTGCCGCGCCTCGTGGCGAAACAGCCGCGAGCCGGAGTCCAGCTCACCGGCTCTGGTCACGATCACGTTGCCGAGGCAGAACGCGGGCGCGGGAGGCACCGGCAGCCGGTACCCGGTGCCGGTGAACAGGCCGTCTGCGCTGCAAGCGATCGCGGCACCGCCGAGGGCGGCGACGCCTAGGCCCGCCAGCGTGGACCCGTTGGCCAGGTTGACCGCCTGGCGCAGGCGCAGCCCGGGCCGCAGCGCCGCGCCCCCGGCGTCGGGCACCGGTCAGGGCCTACAGCGGCTGGTCAGGGTTGCTCCCGTTCGGCCCGTGCGCGTCAGGGTCGGCGATCACCGCCACCGTCCAGGGCGGGGCGGCCGCGGTAGGCACCGGCAGGCTCAGCTGCTCCATGCTGTGCTCACGGTGCGCCCTGGCCGCGGCGTTGTGGTAGGCGCTGAGCTCGGCCGCGAATGCCTCGTCCGCGTACGGCGTGCCGTCCACCAGCGGGCCGCGCTGGTGCTCCAGGACGGCGACCACGTCTTCGCCGCTTAGCGTCTTGTACCGCTCCAGGGCGTGGGCCAGGGCCAGGACGTCGTTCCGGTTGTCCCTGAGGATCTCATCGGTCCGGCCGAGCAGGGCCTCCAGGTTGTGCTCGATCCGGTCGGCGAGCGCGTTCCGGGCCTGACTCTCGGTGTCCTGGCCCTTCTTCAGCCTGCCGCCCGCACCGCCGCCGGGGGACCCGACCTCCAGCCGTTTGGCCGTCGAGTACGAGGACACCGTGGTGCCCATGCCCCAGAAGCCCTCCATGAACGACGCGACCGTGGTGGCCGACTCCAGGTCCCCGGAGACGCCGGACGAGCTGTCCTGGTCGAAGAACATCCGCTCTCCGGCCAGCGAGGCCAGCGAGACCAGGATGTCGGTCTCGTACTCGCTGCGCCACCGGGTGAACTGGTCCTCGGGCGGGATGCTCGCCACCATCCCCAGGTAGTCGCCGCCCTTCTCGATCGTCGCGATGTCGATCTCCATGTGCTGGCGCATCCGGAAGGCGACTAGCGCGTGGCAGGCCTCGTGCACCGCGACGGCGTGCCGCTCGCGCTCGATGTACTCCACGTCCTCCGGCGGCCCGAGCTCCTTGAGCTGCTTGGCCTTGATCACGTCCGGCCAGGTGATGACGTCCCGGCCGTTCCTGATCGCGGTGATGAGCGACTCGTTGACCAGGTCCTTGATGGTGGCGCCCGTGGCGTACGGGGTGATCGTGGCCAGCTTGTCGAGGTTCTCGGTGGTGAGCTCGTGCTTGACCTTGGCGAAGTACCCCTCGTAGGTGCGGATGCGGCCCGCCTTGGACGGGTAGCCGACCTTGTAGATGCGGTCGATGCGCCCCGGCCGCAACAGCGCCTCGTCCAGGGCCGACGGCATGTTGGTCGCCATCATGACCAGGATCCGGTACTTGGGCGGCGGCTTGGGCCGCATCCCGAAGATCCGCCGCACGTAGCGGTTGACCAGGCCGCGCGGCTTCTTCAGCCCGGACAGCTCGGTGAGCAGCGCCTGCAGCGTGCCCATGCCGCCACCGCCCCCGCCCATCATGCCGCCGAGCATCTGCTTGTTCCGGCGGGTGTCCGGCTCGTCGGAAACATCGGACGCCATGGCCTCCCGGACCAGCCGCCACTGGGTGTCGTCAGACAGGTAGGAGAACCCGTGGCAGCCTGCGTGCGCGAACGGCGCGGGCGTGGCGCGGCCAGGCCCACCGCCGAGCCCGCCGCCCTGGGCCAGCTGGCCGCGGTTGCCGAGCGAGTCGGCCTCGTCGAAGAAGACGATCACCCCGCCGTACCGCAGCGCGAGCCGGCGCAGCTTGCGGAACAGCGACTTGACCTTGAGGATGCCGACGCCCATGAACATGTTGATGAACGCGCCGGGATCGACGAACACGTACGGCTTGCCGGTCTCGCCCGCAACCGCCTCGGCCATCAGCGTCTTGCCGGTCCCGGGCGGGCCCCACAGCAGCAGGCCGCCGGGCACGTAGCCCCCTTTTTCCTCGACGATCTCCGGGTTCTCCAGGAAGATGATGTTCTCCTTGACCCGCTCGAGCACGTGGTCCTGGCCCCAGACGTCGGAGAACCTGGTCTTGATGTCGTCCGGGTAGTACACGTCCACGCCGCCCCGCGACATGAACCAGAAGAGGGCGACGAACTGCATGACCACGAACAAGAGCGTGAACATGATCTGCAGTACGAACGGCAGCACGTGCCAGATCAGCGAGGGCCCGCGGAGCAGCGCCAGGATCGGCGTGGTGTGGATGATCTTCCCGGTGACCACCGCCACCACGGCGATCCAGAATACCCAGGTCAGCAGCCGCCAGATCCGGAACCTGGTCCAGTCCGATATCCGGCGGTGGGTGAGCCGCTCGAACCCGCCGAACACCCCGTAGGTCCAGAACCGGTGGTAAGCCTTCGAGTGCTCGCTGATCAGGAAGTGAATCTGGCGGATCACCTCCAGGCCCATCAGGATGAACACCCACGAGCCCGCCCGCACCTCGATCCGCACCGCGTCGGAGAACCCGACCAGCGGATCGTTCGCCATCACCGACCAGGTCAGGATGAGCCACACCAGGCCGAGCAGAACCAGGAACTTGATCCGGTCCCAGAAGGACAGCGGTTTTCTGGTCAGCCGGTCCTCGTCCTTCGGCCGCCCTCCGGGCCGCTCAAGTCCTCGGGCGGCGCGAGCCTTCCTCATCACGGGCTCCTGACGGTAAACGACGACATCACGTCGTTGATCTCGGTCTGGTCATGGCTATAGCAAGCGGTAGTGCAGTGAAGCACGAGGAGGTAAAGCTCGGTCTGGTCGGCGTTGGTGAGCGCGACCTGATCGAAGGTGTCGGCGACGCCGTTGAAGGTGTAGTCGAAGGTCTCGCGGACCCCGTGGACGCCCTGGCTGAGCATAAGCGTCTGGTCGCGGATCTGCTGGAAGTCGGTGAAAGGGAACCCCTGCTGAGACGACGCGCTCTGCCGGGCGGTGGAGGTCACGGGCAGGACGATATCGCGGAGCCCGTCATAGGACAGCGACGCGGTGGCCGTGGAGTTGAGCGGGCCGACCTCGGCGAACACGAAGGGCTCGCCGGTATGGAAGGACTGGAAATCGCCGGCCGTAGGGCTGGTACCCCCTTCGTAGGCGACCAGCCATCCGCTGCCCGAGCTGCCGGTGGCCTTCTGCAGCGCAGAGTCGCTGATCTTGTGCCAGCCGGAGGGCACCTTGAAGTAGGTGTTCGCGTTGGAGTTGGCCACGTAGGTGTACTGCGGTGCCGCACAGCCGGAGACCATGACCCCGAGGAGAAGTGCACAACCCCCGACGAGGCCCTTTGCAACGCGGTGGGCCATGCTCGCCAAGAGGTGCGACCTCCACGTAGGGACTACGTAAGTGTCAATTATGACGCCTTCGTCCGCAATGGTACAGGTCTCACCGGGGTGTCAATCCATCAGAAACCGGTCCAGCAGCGGCAACTACCAGCTTCCTTTCCTTACCTCATCTCCCTACCTCATCACGTTAAACCCGGCCGCTAGGTTCAGGTCATGGACGTCATGCGCAGTGTCGGTCTGTTCATCGCCGCCGGGCTGGCCGAGATCGGCGGCGGCTATCTGGTCTGGCGGTGGCTCCGTGCGGGAGCACCCTGGCCGGTCGGCGCGGCGGGCGCGGTCATCCTGGTGGCGTACGGGGTGATCCCGACCTTCCAGCCCAGCGCCGACTTCGGCCGCGTCTACGCCGCCTACGGCGGAGTGTTCGTGATCATGAGCCTGCTGTGGGGCTGGGGGATCGACGGCCGCCGGCCTGACGGCTACGACTGGCTGGGCGCCGCCATCGTCGCCGTTGGCGTCGCGGTGATCTTCTTCAGCCCGCGTCACGCGTGACCCGGGTGACGGACACTAGGCGGGTGACAGCACGCGTTCCTGACCCTGGGATCCCGATCACTTCAGCTGATCCGCGTGACCCCCTCGGGCTGGCGGCCGACGCTCCGCTGCTGGCCGCCTGGCTGGACTGGATGGAGCAGGCGCAGGCCGGGACGCTGGCGCCGATGAGCACCCCCGGGCACAAGCAGCGCCAGGACCTGGCCGGCGCCGTGGTCGCAGGCGACGCGCCGCTGTATGGCGGGCTCGACTCGATCAAGCGTGCCGATCACCTGCGGGCCGAGGCCGAGGCCCGCGCGGCCGCGCTGTGGGGCGCCGACTGGTGCCGGTTCTCCGTAGCGGGGTCGACCCACGGCAACCAGGCGTTCTGCCTGGCCATCGGCCAGCCCGGGCAGGAGGTCATCATCGCCCGCACCCTGCACCGGTCGCTGCTGCTCGGGCTGGTGATGGCGGGCCTGAGGCCGGTCTGGGTGCGGCCGGACATCGACCCGGGCTCCGGGCTGCCAGCGGCGGTGGCGGTGCAGGCCGTACGCGACGCGCTGGCCGCCCATCCCGGGGCGTGCGGCGTGATCCTCGGCGACCCGTCTTACGTCGGCACCACCGGCGACCTGGCGGGCCACGCCCGGGCCGCACACCAGGCCGGGGTGCCGCTGATCGTGGACGCGGCCTGGGCCGCGTACCTCGGCTTCCATCCGGACCTGCCGCCGCACGCCATCGCGGCCGGGGCCGACGCCATGGTGACCAGCGCGCACAAGACGCTGCCCGCGTACACCCAGGGCGCGCTGGTGCTGGCCAGGACCGAGCGGCTGGACGAGGCCCGGCTGAACCGGGCGTTCGAGGCCACCCACACCACCAGCCCGGCCGGGACCATCATGGCCAGCGTCGATGCCGCGCGGGCCCTGCTGGCCAGGGACGGGCCGCGGCTGTGTGAACGGCTGCTGCGCGGGGTGGCCGCGGCCCGGCGGCGGCTGCGCGAGGTGCCGGGCCTGGACGTCCTGGACGGCCCCGGGGTGGATCCGGCCAAGCTCGTCGTCCTGCTGGCCGGAACCGGGGCGAACGGCAATCTGGTGGAAGCCGACCTGATCGCCGCGGGCATGCCGGTGGAGATGGGCGACCGGGACACCGTCATCCCGATCCCCACCATCGCCGACGATGAGGATCGGCTCGCGGCGTTCACCGAGGTGCTGATCGCCTCGATCGAGCGGCGCCGTGCCGCGCCACGCCGGCCCGCGGCCGCGGCCGCCTGGACGGTGCGGCCGCAGACCGTCTTGTCGCCCCGGGAAGCCTTCTTCGCCCCGAACCAGGCCGTGGCCGCCGACGCGGCCGTCGGCCGGGTCAGCGCGGAACTCGTCGCGCCCTATCCGCCGGGCGTCCCGGTGCTGGCCCCGGGCGAGCTCATCACGGCCGAGACACTGGCGGCCCTGCGGGAGGTGAGGGCGGACGGCGGCCGGATCGCGTATGCGGCCGACCCCACCCTGGCCACCTTCCAGGTGGTCACCGGCTGACCAGCTCCCGCGGCCTGGTCGCGGGCCGGGCGCCGCCAGCCGCGCCGCGTCGGCGGCGGGCAGGCCCTGGGCGATCAGGCCATGGCTGAGGGCCGCAGGCAGCGAGGCCGCCAGGCCCAGGATGATCAGCGTGAAGAAGATGCCGATGGACAAGACCATGGCCGAGTTCTGGAACGTCGTGCTCATGCCCGCGCCGACGCCGCGCCGGTCCGGCGGCAGGCTGTTCATGACCCCGGCCCGGTTAGGCGACGCGAACAGGCCCATGCCGATGCCGTTAAGCAGCAGGATGCCCGCGAACTGCCAGTACGCGAAGTCGACGGGCAGCAGTTCCAGCAGCGCGAACGAGGCCGCGGCCAGCACCATGCCGCCGGTGGCGAACGGGCGGGCGCCGTACCGGTCGGACAGCCAGCCGGACACGGGCCCGGCGGTCAGGAAGCCCACGGTCAGCGGGAGCATGGCGATGCCGGCCCACAGCGGCGTCTGGCTGAATCCGTAGCCGTGCATCGGCAGGTAGATGCCCTGCAGCCAGATGATCAGGGTGAACATCAGGCCGCCGCGGCCCAGGCCGGCCAGCAGGCTGGCCAGGTTGCCGGCGGTGAACGGCCGGATCCGGAACAGCGAGAGCCGGAACATCGGCTCGGCCACCCGGGTCTCGATCACGCAGAACACCCCGAGCACGGCCAGGCCGCCGCAGATCAGGCCGATCACCAGGGGGCTGGTCCAGCCCATCGTGTGCCCCCCGCAGGGCTGGATGCCGTAGGTGATCCCGGCCAGGACCGCGATCAGGCCCGCGGCGAAGGTCAGGTTGCCCCACCAGTCCAGCGCACCGCAGGCGCACCCCGAGTTCGGCCAGCTTCAGGTAGGACCAGATCGCGCCTGCGACCCCGAACGGGACCGAGATCAGGAACACATAATGCCAGCTGATCGGGCCGAGCACGCCGCCGAGCACCAGCCCGGTGAACGACCCCGCGATCCCCGCCACCTGATTCAGCCCGAGGGCCAGGCCGCGCTCCCGGGCCGGGAAGGCGTCGGTGAGGATCGCGCTGGAGTTGGCCATGAGCATCGCGCCGCCGACTCCCTGCAGGATCCGCATCACGATCAGCCACCAGGCCGCCGCCGTGCCGTGCAGCCAGGTCAGCGAGAGCAGCACCGAGAACGCCGCGAAGATCGCGAAGCCGAGGTTGTACATCCGGACCCGGCCGAACATGTCGCCCAGCCGCCCGAAGCTGACCACCAGCACGGCGGTGACGACCAGGGGTCCCGGGATATGGCCGGCCGGGGGCGGCCTGGTACGGCTGGGGCGGGGCGGATGGCACGGGTTTCCTCCGGAGTGAACGGCTGAACGCGGCATCAGCTGAGCGCCTCATTAATAGTTGCTTAATAGCAACTAACCTTAGCTCCGGTATGTTCCCGCGCGAGCCACCGGTGGCCGGGCGTACTAGGGTGGAACGGACGTTGATCCGACCGGATGAGGAGGCCCGATGCCAACCCGCACCGCACGCACCGCTTGGACCGGAACCCTGGAGCAGGGCGTGGGCAAGGTCGAGCTGACGAGCTCCCGGATCGGCACTTACGAGGTGTCATTCCCCAGGCGGGCCGCTGACGAGGCCGGCGGGTACACCAGCCCCGAAGAGCTCATCGCGGCGGCCCACTCCTCCTGCTACGCCATGCAGCTTTCCCACCTGATCGGCCAGGCCGGCGGCACGCCGCAGGCGCTGGATGTGCAGGCCGACGTGTCGCTCGGCCCGGACCCGGCAGGCGGCTTCCGCCTGACCGGCATCAAGCTCACCGTCCGCGGTGAGGTCGAGGGTCTCGACGATGCCCAGTTCGCCAAGGCGGCCCAGGACGCGAAGGCCGGCTGCCCGGTCAGCAAGGCGCTCACCGGAGTGGACATCAGCCTCGACGCCCAGCTCGAGCACTGACCGGCCGCGCGGTCACGCCGCGCGCGGGACGGCGCCGTCGAGGCCGGCGAGCGCTTCAGCCGACGTCCGCAACGACAGCTCGAGCACGGCCTCCCTGCGGCGGGGATCCATCAGGTTGATCCCCATCGCGGCCAGGTCCCGCGGGCCAGGCGTGAGCACGGTCACCCGCTTCCCCTCGGCGCCCAGCGCTTTCGCCTGCCGGAGCACGGCCAGGGTGATCACCCGCCGTAGCCGGCGCTCCATCTGCAGGTGCGGCTGGAGCGGATGATCGGTCTGGGTGCTGGCCATAGGCGCGAGCACGTAGATGTCCTGCACATCCGTGCCGCCGAGCACGCCGAGCGAGGTCGTGGACCGCACGCCGCCGTCCACGTACCGCCGACCGCCGATGATCGTCGGCTCGTACCAGCCCGGGATGGAACAGGAGGCGACCACGGCCTCGGTCAGCGAGGCGTGCGGGGCGCCCTCCTGCCCGAACAGCACACGCTGCCCCGTGTCGTAGTCGACGGCGCTCAGCCAGGTGCGGCCGCTGACCCAGTGCCGCGCCGCCGCGCACGGGACGGCATGCTGATGATGGCGCACATGCAGCGCGCCGACCAGGGATCGCAGCGCGGCGTGCTGGCCCCGGCCGTGCGGCAGCCAGGCGCTGGCGCCCACCCACGGTGGCACCCGGTGCGGCGTGAGCAGGGCCGCGCGCGCCAGCGGCAGCGAGCCGAAGCGCCACCGCGGCAGCGGCGGCAGCGCTCCATCTCGCCCGGCGAGCGCGGCGGACTCGGTGAGTATCCCGGTGGCCTGCCCGCGCTGCCAGGCCAGCATCTCCTCGAAGGGGGCGTGGCAGCGCAGGGCGGCGGCCAGCACGCTGCCCGCGCTGGTCCCGATGATGACGTCGACATCCCCGGCGGGGCACGGCAGCCGGTCCTGCAGGCGGGCCAGCGCGCCGGTCATCCAGGCCGCCCCCAGCACGCCGCCGGCACCCAGCACCAGGGCCGTGCGGCGGTGAGCGCCGTGACCCGCTCGATCCGGACCGAACACCACAGCAGCCACAGCCACCTCCGCAACCCACCGCCCGCCTGGCTTCGGGTGATGATGCCACTGAGGCAACTGTAAGCGCTGCCGGATCCGGCAAGTACTACGTCACGGGCACTCCGCGTCAGGGACCATGGCCGGACCACCGGCAGCGCCGCGGACCGCGGCCAGTCAGCAATCTCCCAGGCAGAACGGAACACGCCGCCAGAAAGCTGTTGGACAATGGGAGCTATGACTAGTCAGTCCGGCCCTGGTGCCCCAAATTCCGGAACGGCGGCGCCGCGGGCGGCCAAGCGCGGCCCCAATCGCCGGGCGGCCGAGATCGACGTGGATGAGGCCAGGAAGGCGTTCTTCCTGATGGTCGGGTTCATCGCGCTGATCTGGGTGCTCCAGGTGGCCAACTGGGCCGACCACTACGGGCTCGATGCCGGCTATGGCATCCTGCCGCGCAGCATCGGGCACCTGCCCGACACCTTCACTGCGCCGTTCCTGCACTTTTCCTGGGAGCACATCGAAGGGAACTCGGGACCGCTGTTCGTCTTCGGCCTGCTCGCCGCCTACCGCGGCGTGGTCAAATTCCTCGGCGCGACGCTGATCATCGCCGTCACCAGCGGCATGGCGGTGTGGCTGTTCCAGGGCAGCAACGAGCTCACCGTGGGCGCCAGCGGCCTCATCTTCGGCTACTTCGGATACGTCCTGACCCGCGGGATCCTCGAGCGGAACCTGATCGATGCGCTCGCCGCGGTGGTTATCGGCCTGTCCTACGCCTACATCCTGACGGCGGCGATACCCGGTGCCCACGGGGTGAGCTGGATCGGCCACCTCGGCGGGCTCATCGGCGGGATCGCCTCGGGCTGGATTTTCCGCAGCAGGCGCAAGGCGCCCGGCCGCAGCCGGGCCAAGCCGCCCGGTGATTCCGGCCGGGGTCCGGCGGGCACCACGGAAGTGCTTCCGGTCAGCCAGGGCCATCCGCGGGCCGATCTGTACAAGGAACTGGGCGAGATGGGCCTGTAAAGGGTGCCCGGGACGACCGCGGGCTCCGGGCCTGGTGAGCAGTGGCGACGCTGGGTGGTCTACCAGATCTATCCGCGCAGCTTCGCCGACTCCGACGCCGACGGCGTGGGCGACCTGCGGGGCATCCTGGCCCGCCTGGACCACCTGGAGCGCCTGGGCGTCAACGTGGTCTGGCTGTCCCTGTCTACCGGTCGCCGATGGACGACAACGGCTACGACATCAGCGACTACACCGACGTCGACCCGCTGTTCGGGACGCTGGCCGACCTGGATGAGCTGATCGCCGCGCTGCATGCCCGCGGCATGCGGCTGGTCATGGACCTGGTGGTCAACCACACCTCCGACGAGCACCCGTGGTTCATGGAGTCCCGCTCCAGCCGCGACAACCCGAAACGGGACTGGTACTGGTGGCGGGACGCCCGCCCCGGCGATCTGGGCGTTCACGCGCCGCGGCCGCGACGCCGAACTGCTGGTCGCGGCGAACTTCTCCGCGGACGTGGTCAGCGCCGTCCTGCCGCTGGACGGTGGCTGGGCGGACGCGTCCGTGGTGCTGACCAGCCTTTCCGAGCAGGTGCCGCTGCAGCTGCCACCGGAGCTGAAGCTCAGGCCGTGGGACTCGGTCATCTGGCGGCGCACTCGGTAATCCGGCGGCCCACGGCGCTCCCGGCCGCCCGGTCAGCCGATGGCGGCGGCGATGATCTCCCGCGCCTGATCCTGGATGGCGGCCAGATGCTCGGGCCCGCGGAAGGATTCGGCGTACAGCTTGTACACGTCCTCGGTGCCGGAGGGTCGGGCGGCGAACCAGCCGGAAGCGGCCACCACCTTGAGCCCGCCGATCGGGGCCCCGTTCCCCGGGGCGGTGGTCAGCGCCGCGGTGATCTTCTCGCCCGCGAGTTCGCCGGCGGAGACCTGCTCCGGGGAGAGCTGGGCCAGCGCCGCCTTCTGTTCCCTGGTGGCTGCGGTATCGATGCGCGCGTAGACCGGTGCTCCGTAGCGGCCGGTGAGGTCGCCGTACAGTCGCGACGGTGACTGCCCGGTCACGGCCGTGATCTCCGAGGCGAGCAGGGCCAAGATGATGCCGTCCTTGTCCGTCGTCCACACCGAGCCGTCGCGCTGCAGGAACGAGGCCCCCGCGCTCTCCTCGCCGCCGAAGGCTACCGAGCCGTCCAGCAGCCCGGGCACGAACCACTTGAACCCGACCGGGACCTCGAGCAGCGACCGGCCCAGGCCGCTGGTCACCCGGTCGATCATCGACGAGCTGACCAGCGTCTTGCCCACCGCAGCCCCCGACGGCCAGCCGTCACGGTGCCGGTACAGGTAGTCGATGGCCACCGCGAGGTAGTGGTTGGGGTTGAGCAGGCCCGCGTCGGGCGTGACGATGCCGTGCCGGTCGGCGTCGGTGTCGTTCCCGGTCGCGATCGTGAACTCGTGCTGGCGGCCGATCAGGCTGGCCATGGCGGACGGCGACGAGCAGTCCATCCGGATCTTGCCGTCCCAGTCCAGGGTCATGAACCGGAACGTCTCGTCGACGTCCGGGTTGACTACGGTCAGGTCCAGGCCGTAGCGCTCGCCGATCTCACCCCAGTAGGCCACGCTCGCCCCGCCGAGCGGGTCGGCGCCGATCCGCACCCCGGCCGCCCGGATGGCGGGCAGGTCCAGCACCTGCCCGAGCGCCGACACGTAGCTGCCGAGGAAGTCGAACGTCCCGGTGGTCTCGGCCGCGGCGGCCCGGGCGTACGGTATCCGGCGCATCGCCTTGAGCCCGTCGGCCAGCAGGTCGTTCGCGCGGTCCTGGATCTGCCGGGTGATGTCCGTGCCCGCCGGCCCGCCGTCGGGCGGGTTGTACTTGAACCCGCCGTCGGAGGGCGGATTGTGCGAGGGCGTGACCACGATTCCGTCGGCGCGGGATCCGGACCCGGATGCGTTGTGGGCCAGGATGGCCCGGGACACCGCGGGAGTCGGCGTATACCCGCCGCGGGCGTCCACCATGACCCGCACGCCGTTGGCGGCGAGCACCTCCAGCGCACTGACCTGGGCCGGCTCGGACAGCGCGTGGGTGTCGGCCCCCAGGTACAGCGGCCCGTCGATCCCGGCCGCGGCCCGGTGCTCGCAGATCGCCTGGGTCGTGGCCAGGATGTGGTCCTCGTTGAACGTCGCGCTGAACGCGGACCCGCGGTGTCCGGACGTGCCGAACGACACCCGCTGCGCGGCCTGGCCAGGATCGGGGTGCACGGCGTAATAGGCGGTCACCAGCTTCGCGACGTCGACGAGATCTTCGGCGGCAGCGGGCTGCCCGGCACGCGGATCGGTCATGCTGTCATCCTGGCACGCGAACCCGGGCGGTCCACCGGGCAGGGCGGCCGCACGTACCATGCGCGGCCGGCCCAGGACCATGGCTCGGCTCGCCTGGCCGCCTCGGGCGGGCCAGGTGGCAGGATAACGGTGTGCCAGGAACTTTCCGGCAGGCCATCGACGCCACCACCGTGGACACGCTTCGCGCGCGCGGCAGCTTCAAGTGGACCGCTCCGGGCCCGGACGGGTTCGGCGCGGCCGTGGCGGAGATGGACTTCGGCGCCGCGCCGCCCATCCTGGACGCGCTGGACGCGCTGTCCGGCGTCGCGAACTTCGGCTACCTGCCGCCGTTCCTGGCCGACGAGCTGGCCGTGGCGTGCGCAGCGTTCCACAAGCGCCGCTACGGCTGGGACGTTGACCCCGCGCTGATCCACCACGTCCCGGACGTGCTCAAGGCGCTCGAGATCGCGATCACCCGCTTCTCCCGCCCGGGCTCGCCGGTGATCTTGCCCACGCCGGCCTACATGCCGTTCCTCACCGTGCCGGGCTTCCTGGGCCGGGAGATCATCCAGGTCCCGATGGGCGGTCACGACGGCTTGTACACCTTCGACCTGGACGCGATCGCCGGCGCCTTCCGGGCCGGGGGGCATCTGCTCATCTTCTGCAACCCGTACAACCCGCTTGGGCGCGTCTTCACCCGCGAGGAGATAACGCAGCTGACCGACGTGGTCGACCGGCACGGCGGCCGGGTCTTCGCCGACGAGATCCATGGTCCTCTGGTCTATCCGGGCCTGCGCCACATCCCGTACGCGTCCACCTCTGACGCCGCCGCGTCACACGCCCTGACCGCCACGTCCGCCTCGAAGGCGTGGAACCTGCCCGGCCTCAAGTGTGCCCAGGTGATCCTGACCAACGAGCCCGACCGGCAGGCCTGGGAGGAGATGGGCTTCTTGGCCTGGCGCGGGGCGAGCAATCCCGGCGTCGTGGCCAGCATCGCCGCCTTCCGGGACGGCGAGGCCTGGCTGGACGAGGTCCTGGCCTACCTCAACGACAGCCGTCACCTGCTGACCCGGCTGCTCGGCCGCCACCTGCCGGATGTGCGCTACCGCCCGCCCGACGGCACCTACCTGGCCTGGCTCGACTGCACCGCGATGGACCTGCCCGCCTCGCCGGGCGCGCTCGTCACCGACTGCGGGCACGTCACCGTGGTGGACGGGCCCGCCTTCGGCGCCGGGGGCGCCGGGTCCTTCCGGCTCAACTTCGCCACCCCGCAGCCTGTCCTGGCCGAGATGGTGGAGCACGTCGCCGCCGCCCTGGACTCCTGCGGGGCCGCCGGTGCCTGAGCTGGTCCGCACCGCGATCCGGGTCGAGGGGATCGTCCAGGGCGTCGGCTTCCGCCCGTTCGTGTATGCGGTGGCGACCGGCCTGGGCCTGAGCGGGTTCGTCGGCAACGACGTCGACGGGGTGTTCGTCGAGGTGGAAGGGCCGGCGCTGGCGGTCAGCGAGTTCCTGGCGCGGCTGGAGCGGGATCCGCCTCCGCTGGCCAGGATCGAGCGGGTTACCACCAAGGCGGTGCCGCCCACCGGCTCCACCTCGTTCGCCATCGCGGCCAGCGATCCGGACGGGACGCGCCGGACCCTGGTGTCGGCGGACACCGCGACCTGCACAGACTGCCTGGGAGAGCTGGCCGACCCGGCTGACCGGCGGTTCGGCTACCCGTTCATCAACTGCACCAACTGCGGGCCCAGGTTCACCATCGTGCGTGATGTGCCGTACGACAGGCCACTGACCACCATGGCGCCGTTCGCGATGTGCGAGCGGTGCGCGGCGGAATACCACGACCCGGCCGATCGCCGCTTCCACGCCCAGCCGACCTGCTGTCCGGCCTGCGGCCCCCGGCTGACCCTGCGCGACGCGGCCGGGCGCGCGCTGCCCGGCGAGCCCCTGGCGGCGGCCGCCGAACTGCTCGGCGCCGGCCAGGTGCTCGCCGTGAAGGGTCTGGGCGGCTATCACCTGGCCGTGGACGCCGCGTGCGAGGAGGCCGCGGCCGCGCTGCGGGCTCGCAAGCACCGCGAGGACAAGCCGTTCGCGGTGCTGGTCGCCGACCTGGCCGCGGCGCGGCGGCTGGGCCAGGTCGAGGCCGCCGACGCCGACTTGCTGACCTGCGCGGCCCGGCCCATCGTGCTGCTGCCCCGGCGGGCCGGCGCGCCGGTCGCCCCGGCCACGGCGCCGGGCAACCGGCAGCTGGGGATCATGCTCCCGTATACCCCGTTGCACCACCTGCTCATCCGGGCGGCGGCTCGCGCGATCGTGCTGACCAGCGGGAATGTCTCCGACGAGCCGATCGCCTACCGCGACGCCGACGCGCTGGAGCGGCTGGGCGGGATCGCGGACGCGTTCCTGGGCCACGACCGGGCCATACACATCAGGACCGATGACTCGGTGGCCAGGACCTTCCGCGGCCGGCCGATGCTGCTCCGGCGATCCCGCGGGTACGTGCCCGAACCGGTCACGGTGGCCAGGCCGTTCCCCCGCCCCGTGCTGGCCTGCGGGGCCGAGGTGAAGAACACGTTCTGCCTGGCCAAACAGGACCGGGCCTTCGTCTCGCACCACATCGGGGACCTGGAGAACGCCGAGACCCTGCGGTCGTTCACCGAGGGCATCGAGCATTTCCGGCGGCTGTTCGATATCGCCCCCCAGGTCGTCGCGCATGACCTGCATCCGGAATACCTGTCCACCAAGTACGCGCTCGAGCTGGCCGAAGTTGACCTGGAGCCGGTGCAGCACCACCACGCCCATGTCGCCTCCTGCCTGGCCGACAACGGCGCGGATGGCCCGGTGATCGGGGTGGCCTTCGACGGGACCGGCTACGGCGCCGACGGCACCATCTGGGGCGGGGAGTTCCTGATCGCCGACCTCGCCTGCTACGAGCGCGGCGGGCATCTCGCGCGGGTGCCGATGCCCGGCGGGGCGGCCGCCATCAGGCAGCCGTGGCGGATGGCGGCCGCTTACCTGAGTGCGGCCGCTCCCGGCGAGCGGCCGGCCGCCTGGCCGTCGCCCACCGCAACCAGGCGCGCTGGCCCGCCGTGGTGGCCATGGCCGAGCGGGGGGTGAACTCCCCGCTGACCTCGAGCGCGGGACGGCTGTTCGACGCGGCCGCCTCGATCCTCGGCGTGCGGGACACGATCAACTACGAGGGCCAGGCGGCCATCGAACTCGAGCAGCTCGCCGATCCGGGCGAAACCGGTGCCTACCCGGCGCGCATCGAGCCCGGCGAAGGCCCGTTCCAAGCCTGCGGCGCCGACCTCCTGCGGGCCATTCTGGATGACCTAACGGACGGGGTTCCTGCTCCGGTCATCGCGGCTCGCTTCCACCACGGGATCGCCGCGCTGATCGAGGCGGGCTGCCTGCTGCTGCGCGAGCGCACAGGCCTGGGCACGGTGGCGCTGTCCGGCGGCGTATTCCAGAACACGCTGCTGCTGCACGGAACGGTCGCCCGGCTGGAGGCGCGCGGGTTCACCGTGCTCGTGCACTCGCGCGTCCCGTGCAACGACGGCGGCATCAGCCTCGGGCAGGCGGTCATCGCGGGAGCGAGAGACCGCCTTCAGCTCTGAGTGCAATCCGTGCTGCCATAGCGACACGGATTGCACACGAATCAGCAGATGCGCGGCAGCGGGTCGCCGACCAGCAGGTCCACGATGCGGGTGCCGCCGAACGCGGTCTTCAGCTGGACGATCCCCGGCTGCTCGTTCCGCACGTGGCCGATGACCGCTGCCTGCTCGCCGAGCGGATGCGCGCGCAGCGCGGCGAGCGCGCGTGCGGCGTCCTGGCCCGGGACCACCGCGACCAGCCGGCCCTCGCAGGCGACATACATGGGATCGATGCCGAGCAGTTCGGAGGCACCGCGGACTTCGGCGCGGACCGGGATCTCGTCCTCGCTGACCAGCACGCCGACGTTGGCGGCCCTGGCGATCTCGTTGAGGATCGTGGCCACCCCGCCCCTGGTCGCGTCGCGCATGGCCCGGACGCCGGGCACCGCGTCCAGCAGCTCCGCCACCAGCCCGTTCAGCGGGGCCGTGTCGGAGCAGATATCCGCTTCGATGTCGAGCTCGCCGCGGGCCAGCATGATGGTGATGCCGTGATCACCGATCGGCCCCGACACGATGATGGCGTCGCCCGGCTGCGCGTGCGCCACGCCGAGGTCCACGTCCCGCTCGATGACGCCTATCCCGGCGGTGTTGATGTAGCAGCCGTCGGCCTTGCCCTTCTGGACCACCTTGGTGTCGCCAGTGACGATCTGCACCCCGGCGGCGGCGGCCGCCTCGCGCATCGACTCGGTGACCAGGTTGAGGTCGGCGACCGGGAACCCCTCCTCCAGGATGAACCCGGCCGACAGGTACAGCGGCGTGGCGCCGGCCACGGACAGGTCGTTGACCGTGCCGTTGACGGCCAGGTCGCCGATGTCACCGCCGGGGAAGAACAGCGGGGACACGACATAGGAGTCGGTGGTCAGCGCGAGCCGGGATGCGCCCACCCGCAACCGGGCGGCGTCCTCCAGCGGCTCGAGCAGCGGGTTGCGGAACGCGTCGAGGAAGATCGCCTCGATCAGGGTATGGGTCGCCTTGCCGCCGGACCCGTGCGACATCGTGATGCGCTCTTCCCTGACCTTGGGCTTACGCCGCCGGGCGCGGTCGATACGGTCCAGGACCTGCTGCTCACGGTCTGCGGGTTCGGCCAGCGGCAGCTGGCGGCGGCCCGCCGCGGCCGCTTCGAGCCGTTCGTGCTCGGCGAGGGCCTCGCCGATCCAGCCGGGCTGGTCCTGGCCGGTGCTGTGGTCGTGATCAGGACTGGCGGTGCGCCCGGAAGTCATGACCGACCCACCTGTGCCGCTTCGGCCACCCGGTTCCGGTTCATCCGGCCGAAGTTGTAGTAGGCGGCGCAGGCGCCTTCCGGGGACACCATGCAGGTCCCGATGGGGGTCTCCGGCGTGCACGCGGTACCGAACACCTTGCACTCCCAGGGCTTGAGCACGCCCTTGAGCACCTCACCACACTGGCAGGCCTTGGGATCGGCCACCCGGACCCCGGGCACCTGGAACAGCCGTTCGGCGTCCATGGCCGCGTACTTCTCCCGGACCTGGAGCGCGGAGTGCGAGATGAAGCCGAGCCCGCGCCACTCGAAGTAAGGCCGCAGCTCCATCGTCTCATTGATCGCCTTCAGCGCCACCAGGTTGCCGTCCCACGGCACCACCCGCGAGTACTGGTTCTCCACCTCGGACCGGCCCTGCGACAGCTGGAGCATGAGCATGTAGATGGACTGCAGGATGTCCAGCGGCTCGAACCCGGCCACCACCACGGGCTTGCCGTAGTCCCTGGCAATGAACTGATACGGCCGGCAGCCGATCACCGTGGACACGTGCCCCGGCCCGATGAAGCCGTCGAGCCGCAGGTCGGGGGAGTCGAGGATGGCCTTGATGGCCGGGATGATCGTGACGTGGTTGCAGAACACCGAGAAGTTGGTCAGCCCGGCCGCGGCCGCGCGGATCATGGTCATCGCGGTGGACGGCGCGGTCGTCTCGAAGCCGATCGCCATGAACACGACCTGCTTGTCCGGGTTCTGCCGGGCGATCTTCAGCGAGTCAAGCGGCGAGTACACCATGCGGATGTTCGTGCCCTCGGCGTTGGCGTCGAAGAACGACCCCCCGCTTCCCGGCACCCGCATCATGTCGCCGAACGAGGTCATGATCACGTCCGGCTGCGAGGCCAGGTGGATGGCGTCGTCCACGCGTCCCATCGGGATCACGCACACCGGGCATCCGGGGCCATGCACCAGGGTGATCGACTCGGGCAGGTAGTCCTCCAGGCCGTGCTTGTAGATCGTGTGCGTGTGCCCCCCGCACACCTCCATCAGCTTGTACCGACGGCCGGGCTCGCACAGGGCCGCGATCTTGGCGGCCAGCGCGTGGGCCTTGTCGGCATCACGGAATTCGTCGACGAACCGCATGGTTCCCACGCTCCTTACTCGATCTACTCGATCAGCGATGCCTTCAGCGCCGCGATCTCATCCTCGTAGGCCTGCCCGATGCCTTCCAGGAACTCCATGGCCGCGGCCGCCTCGGCCTCGTCGATCTTCGACAGGGCGAAGCCGACGTGGATCAGCACCCATTCGCCCGGTACGGGCGGGTCGTCGCTGAGCAGGCCGATGTTGATCAGCCGGCGCACGCCGCTCACGTTAACCTTGGCCAGGTCGGGCTGCTCCGGGTGGAGCTCGATGACCTCACCGGGGATGCCGAGGCACATCTGACACCTCTTCCTGATGGCTGAGCGGGCGCAGCGGGGCGAGCACGGCCAGGGTCAGCTCCCACAGCACCTGGTAGATGGTGGTCTGCGCCTCCTGGATCCGGTGCACAGAAGAAGACGGCGCCACGAACAGGTAGTCGATGCTGTCCAGCTCGGCCATCTTCCCGCCGTCATAGCCGGCCAGCCCGACGGTGAGCATGCCCCGCCGGCTCGCTTCGTCGAAGGCGCGCAGCAAGTTGGCCGAGCTGCCGCTGGTCGACAGGCCCACCGCGATGTCGTTCCGGCCGCCGAACGCGGCAAGCTGCCGGGCGAACACGACGTCCACGCCGATGTCGTTGCACAGCGCGGTGACCACGGAGGTGTCGTTGGCCAGGCCGAACGCGGGCAGCGGGCGAAGGCCGCCGCCGGGGTTCAGGAACAAGGTGGCGAGCTGCTGCGCGTCGGTGGCGCTGCCCCCGTTGCCGAAGGCGAACAGGCGGCCCCCGGCGCCGAACCTGGCCGCCATCTGCTGCGCGCAACCGGCCATCCGGGCCCCGTCGCGCGCGCAGACCGTGCGGCGCAGTTCGCCGATCTCCTGGACCTTGGCCACGGTCGAGGCGCGAACCTGCTCGAGCACGGCGGACAGGTCGGCCTGGTCGGAGTACAGGAACGGGTACAGCGACTCCATCGCGTCACTGGCCGGGTGATCCTCCTGCCGCGTCACCAGGTCATCTCCCTACCACCGCGATGGCTTCGGAGGCGTGAACCAGGATCGCGTCGCCGGCCTTCGCGGTCACCAGGGCCACGCTGACCGTCTCCTGGCCCGAGCCGGTGTCGACCACGGCCATCTGGTCGGCCAGCAGGCGCAGCACCGTGACCTCCACCGCGGTGTCGGAGCAGGTCACACAGACATCTCCCACGCACTCTGGCCACTCACTGCTCATGTCACCACTCCCGGAGCGAGCACTCCCGGCTGCTCGAAGAATACGTGCACCAGCTCCCACAGCACGTGGTAGGTGGTCACCTGCAGCTCCTTGACCACCCGCGGATCGGAGGAGGCCGCCAGCAGCACGTGATCGACGGCCTGGCTCGCCGCGATCCGGCCGCCATTCCCGCCCGCCAGGGCGATCGTGAGCAGGCCCAGGCCGGCCGCTGCCTCAAGCCCGGCCAGGACGCTGGCACTATTGCCGTCGGCCGAGATCCCCAGGGCGATGTCGGCCGGATCGGCCAGGTAGCGGATCTGGTGCGCGAAGATCGCGGCCACGCCGTCCCGCTCGGCTATCCCGGTGACCGTGGCCACGTCGGTGGTCAGCGAGATGGCCGGAAGCGCCCGCTTGCCGACGATGACCGGGTGCACGAACTCCACCGCCACATGCTGCGCGTCCGGGCTCGAGCCGCCGGCGCCGAAGACGACCAGCTTGCCGCCGCGGTGGAACCGCACCGCCATGGCATGACACGCGGTGGTCACCGCGTCGGCCTGTCCGGCCAGGTCGCGGGCGGGCGCGCCGCGCAGCTCGAACAGGCGGCGGGCCGCAGCTTCGTCGACCGGCCCGCCCGGCTCGCTCCTGAACTCCGGCTCGAGTGAGTCGGCCGTCTCCCAGGCCATGACAGCACCGTAGGACACTTGTGGGAGAGCGTCCAGTGTCAGCGGGACACTTCTGACCGGGAGCCCGGTTACTAGAGCAGCCGCAGCTGGCGGTCGCCGGTCCTGCGGGTTCTCCGCGGCGCGGCCGGGCCGAGCAGCCCCGGATCGATCGCGGCCAGGAATGGTGACCGGCCGGCCGGTACGTCGGCGCCGTGCCTGGTCCGGCGCCCGGCGTAGCTGAGCAGCAGCTTGCCGCGGGCCCTGGTCATCCCGACGAACAGCAGCCGCCGTTCTTCGGCGGCATCGATCCCCCGCAGAGCCGGGGCGACGGGCCCGGATCCGGGGAGCCGCAGCGGCAGCAGGCCGCTTTCGCAGCCGGCCAGGAAGACCACGTCGAACTCCAGGCCCTTGGCCCCGTGCAGGGTCAGCAGGGTGACCGCCTCGGCCCGCGGATCCAGCGCGTCCGTTTCCGCGCCCATGGCGATCTCGGTCCGGAAACGATCGAGGTCGGCGCCGCACCGGCGGGCCAGCGGAGCCAGCAGCTCCCCGGCGGCGCGGATGTCGACGACCGTCGAATCCCGTTCGCCCCTGGCCGCGGCCAGGGCCTGTACGGCCGCGGCCAGCTGCCGGCTGGCGTCCTGGCCGGTGTGGTCCGGCGATACCGGAGCGGCCGGGTTCAGCAGCCGCATCTCGCGCATGATCTCCGCCACACCCGCGCGGCGCGCGAGCAGGTCGTGCGAGCGCTTCTGGTACGGCAGCCCGGCCCGGGTCAGCGCCTGGCCGAGCGGCGCGGCCTGCGCGTCGGTGCGGTACAGCACGACGATGTCGGAGAGCCCCAGTCTGCCGTGGTCATGCCCGTCGGCCCGGCCGCTGTCTCCACCGTGGCCGCGTCCGGGAAGTCTGCCATGAACCGGCCGAAGATGCCGACGTCGGCGCCGCGGAAGCCGTAGATGGCCTGATCGGGGTCTCCGATCGCGGTCAGGCCCGCGCCGTCACCGCTGATCGCGCGGAGCAGATCGTACTGTACGGCGTCGATGTCCTGGTACTCGTCCACGCTGATCCGCGGCCACCTGGCCCGCAGCCCGGCCGCCAGGGCCGGGTGGTCGCACAGCAGGGCCGCCGTCATCTCGGTCAGGCCGTCGAAGTCCACCAGGTCGCGGGCGATCAGCTCCTTGCGCAGCGCCGCAGCGCCGTCCGGGTCCCCGGCCAGCCCGGCGATCAGCTTGCGCCCGTCCCGCTCCGATCCGGTCAGCTCGGCCGCAACCCGGAGCCTGGCCGTCTCGTCCGCGACCGCGAACCGCGGCCCGAGCCCGGCCGCGTCGTGGTGCTCGCGCAGGATCTGCAGGCCCAGGCCGTGGAAGGTGGTCACGGTGACCTCGTCCTCCAGGCCCTGGCCCAGCACGGCCAGCCGGTCCCGCATCTCCCGTGCCGCCCGCCGGGTGAACGTGATGGCCAGGACGTGCCGGGCGGGCACGCCGCACTCGGTGACCTGGTGGGCGATCCGGTGGGTGAGCGTCCGGGTCTTACCGGTCCCCGGGCCGGCGATGATCAGCAGCGGCCCTTCGGCGGTGGCCGCGGCGCGCTGATCCGGATCCAGCCCGCCGAGCAGCGATCCGGTCGCGGGCACCGCCGGCCTGGCCGTCGCGGGAGCCGCCGCGGCGTCCCGGCGGCGCGGCGAGGGCCGGTTCCCCGCGCGGGACACCGGGGCCCGTTCGGCCGAATTCAGGTCCTGGCAGGCCGGCGACAGGCCGGTCACGGAGAACAAGGCGGAACCGTCCAGTTCATCGGGGCCGAACAGCCGGATCGTGCCGTACTCGCCGTCGAAACCCGCGTCCCTGATCACCTCGCCGCGGCGCAGCCGCCCGATGGCCTCGCCGAGCAGCGATCCGCCCGCCCGGCGCAGGTCATCGAGCGGGACATCGCGCAGGATGCCCAGCTCGGGCCCGAGCACGGCGACCAGCCGGCCGATCTCCGCGGCCACCCTCTTGCTCTTCGGCCCGGTGCCCAGGATCTCCCCGATGATCTCGGGCAGCTGGACCAGGCAGGTATGGCCCGCCGCCCCGGGCGGCCGGAATCCCGCCGGCCGGTCGGCCAGCTCCGCCACCCGGTGCAGGACACCGACGGTCAGCGGCTTACCGCACCGCGGGCAGACGGCGTCCAGGTCGCGGGTCTGCTCCGGGTCGGCGCGGATCCCGCACTTGCGGTGCCCGTCCAGGTGGTACTTCCCCTCCTCGGGGAAGAACTCGATGGTGCCGTCCAGGCCGGCCCCGGTGCGCAGCGCCGCCGCCATGGCGAAGTAGTCCAGGCCGGTGCCGAAGACGGTCGCCTCGCGGCCGAGCATGGGCGGAGAATGCGCGTCGGAGTTGCTGACCAGGCGGTACGGATCCAGCGACGAGCAGGTCCAGTTCATCGGCGGATCCGACGACAGGCCGGTCTCCACCGCGAAGATGTGCCCGGCCAGGTCGGCGTAGCATTCGGCCACCGCATCGAAGCCCGACTTCGAGCCGAGCACGGCGAACCAGGGCGTCCACACGTGGGCGGGCACCAGGAAGCAGTCCGGGTCGGCCGAGAGCGTGATGTCCAGCAGGTCGACCGAATCCAGGCCCAGAATCGGCCGGCCGTCCGAGGCCAGGTTGCCGATCTTGGCCAGCGCCTCGGTGATCCGGTCCGCGGCGTCGAAGCTCGGCGCGTAGATGAGGTGATGGACCTTCCTGGTCCGGTCCGCGCGCTTGTATATCGTGCTGATCTCGACGGAGAGCAGGAACCGGACGGTGCCGGCGCAGGACGGCGGCGAATCGCGGACCACCTTCTGCTCGAGCTCCGGGCGGGCGCGGAACAGGCCGGGCTCGGCCGGGACGAGGGTCTCCCTCAGCTCGGCCGCCCAGGCGGGATGCGTGAAGTCCCCGGTGCCGAGCACGCTCAGGCCCTTGCGCCGCGCCCACCAGGACAGATGCTCGATGTCGCAGTCCTTGCTGCACGCGCGGGAGAATCGCGAATGAATATGCAGGTCGGCGATGAACATGTCGTCGCGGCAGCTCCCTGGCCGGGTCCGGATCCGCGTCGCGCAGCCTCGGCATGCGGCGTGTCGCGGGTCCGATCCTGCCACGCCCCACTGTCGACCCGAGGAAGAATCGCCGCCGATGCCCTACTCCGCCCTCTCCCACCTTGACTGCCCCCGCTGCGGAACCCGTCACGACGCCGACCGGGTGCAGGGCACCTGCTCCTGCGGGTCTCCCCTGCTGGCCCGGTACGACCTGCGGCAGGTCGCCCGCCAGGCATCTCCGCGTGACGTCGGGGGCAGGCCCGCGGACCTGTGGCGCTACCACGAGCTGCTCCCGGTCCGTCAGGCTACCCGCGTGGTGAGCCTGGGCGAGGGCATGACGCCGCTGCTGCCCATGCCGAAGATCGGCCGGGCCATCGGGGTGCCGGAGCTGCTGATGAAGGACGAGGGCCTCATCCCGACCGGCACGTTCAAGGCGCGCGGCGCCGCGGTCGGCGTGTCCAGGGCCGCCGAGCTCGGCGTGGCCGCGATCGCCATGCCGACCAACGGCAACGCCGGGGCCGCCTGGTCGGTCTACGCGGCGCGGGCGGGGATGCGGAGCCTGGTCGTGATGCCCGCCGCCGCCCCGCTGATCACCCGGGCCGAGTGCGCCGCGGCCGGAGCCGAGCTGTACCTGGTCGACGGGCAGATCGGGGACGCCGGCCGGCTGGTCGCGGATGCCCTGCCGCGGCGCCCCGGCTACCAGAACGTCGCCACGCTCAGGGAGCCGTACCGGATCGAGGGCAAGAAGACGATGGGCCTGGAGATCGCCGAGCAGCTTGGCTGGCGGATGCCCGGCGTGATCGTGTATCCCACCGGCGGCGGGGTGGGCATCATCGGCATCTTCAAGGCCCTGCGCGAACTGCTCGAGCTCGGCTGGGTGTCGGGCGACCTGCCGCGGCTGGTCGCCGTTCAGCCGGACGGCTGCGCGCCGATCGTGCGGGCGTTCGGCGCCGGCGCCACCGAGAGCGAGCCGTGGCCGGACCCGCAGACGGTGGCCTTCGGCCTGACCGTGCCGAAGGCCCTGGGCGATTTCCTCATCCTCGAAGCGCTCTATGCCACCGGCGGCAACGCCGTGTCGGTGACCGATGAGGCGCTGCTGGCCGATCAGCGTGAGGTGGCTC
This sequence comes from uncultured Actinomycetota bacterium, assembly GCA_963808615.1. Taxonomy (GTDB): domain Bacteria; phylum Actinomycetota; class Actinomycetes; order Streptosporangiales; family Streptosporangiaceae; genus Palsa-504. Next base: position 45,253 of record CAWEGV010000008.1, on the reverse strand, counting down.
GGGTTGAGGGCAGCTTCATCTGCCCGGAGGGCGCCGCCTGCTTCGCCGCCGTCCGTCAGCTGCGCGCGTCCGGCTGGCTGGCCGAGACCGACGAGGTGGTCGTGCTCAACACCGGCACCGGGCTGATCTACCCGGACACCATGCCGGTCCGCGCGCCCGTGCTTCCCGCGTCCGGCTCGATTCCCGTGTTACACCCGATGACGCCTCGCGGCCTGATGACGTAGCGTCGATGGCATGCTGCTCACCGCCGAGGGCGCCCTGCTGCTGCTGATCGACCTGCAGGAACGGCTCATGCCCGTCATCCATGACCACGAGGCCGTGGTGGCCCGGTCGGTCCGGCTCGCCGAAGCAGCGCAGCTTCTGGACGTGCCGATCCGCGCGACCGAGCAGCACCCGGCCGGGCTGGGTGCCATGGTGCCGCCGCTGGCGGCCTACCCGCAGGCCACCCTGGCCAAGACGACGTTCTCGGCGGCGGCCGATCCTGGCTTCTCCGCGTTGCTGCCCGCCGGGGCCGGCCAGATCGTCATCGCCGGAGTCGAGGCGCATGTCTGCGTCCTGCAGACGGTGCTCGGCCTGCTCGGCTCCGGGCGCCGGGTGGCGGTGGCGGCCGACGCGGTCGGCTCGCGCGATCCGGCGGACCGGGCGGCCGCGATCGAGCGGGCCAGGCAGCACGGCGCGGAGATCGTGACGTCGGAAATGGTGCTGTTCGAATGGCTGCACGACGCGCGGCACCCGAAGTTCCGCGACGTGCAGAAGCTGCTCAAATGAGCGAACAGCGGGTCACGGTGACCATCACCGACGCAGTAGCGGACGTCCGCCTGAACCGGCCGGAGAAGCGCAATGCCCTGGACGGGGCGATGTTCGCCGGCCTGGTCACGGCGGGCGAGCGGCTCAAGTCCGAGCCAGGGGTCCGGGCGGTGGTGCTGTCCGGGCAGGGGCCGGACTTCTGCGCGGGCCTGGACTTCGGGTGGTTCCAGGCCATGCGTGAGGGCGAGCGGCTCAGCCTCCAGGTCGATCTGCCCCCCGGCCGCGGGCCGGCCCGGGCCACCGGGCAGCGCGCCGCCTACGTCTGGACAGAGCTGCCCGTCCCGGTCATCGCGGCCGTGACCGGGAACGCCCTCGGCGGCGGCCTGCAGATCGCGCTCGGCGCCGACATCCGCATCGTCGCGCCCGACGCGAGGATGTCGGTGCTGGAGATCAGGTGGGGCCTGGTGCCGGACATGACGGGTACCCAGCTGCTGCCCGAACTCGTCGGCCGGGACGTGGCCAAGGAACTGGCCTTCTCCGGGCGCGTCGTACGCGGCGAAGAGGCCGTCGCGCTGGGCCTGGCTACCCGGGTCGATGCTGACCCGCGCCGGGCCGCCCTGGAGCTGGCCCGTTCGGTAGCGGCTCGGAGCCCTCATGCCATCCGGGCGGCGAAGCGGCTCCTGGACCTGGCGGGCCGCGTGGACCTGGAGGCGGGTTTCGCCGCGGAGCAGCAGGAGATCGGCGCTATCATCGGCAGCCCAAACCAGGCCGAAGCGGTCGCCGCAGAGTTCTCCAAGCGCCCGCCCCGGTTCGCCGACCCGGGCTGACCCGGCCGGACGTGGTCGTAGAATCAGATCACGGCGATGGAGCTCGCCGGACTCGCCCTGGTGGCTGATGGCTCCTGTTGACCGACTAGCGGCCGGAACAGGAGGAAGGCCGTGACATCGCGAGCATCGACGAACCCGCCAGGGCCGGACGCTTCGCCATCAGAAGATGATGGTCATTTCCTCAGCTTGCTGTACCAGGAGGCGCCGCCGGACGGGGACGCCAGCGAGCAGGACGCGGATCGCTCCTTCGCGCCGGACCTCAACCTGGACCAGATCGTGGCGGCGATCGTCGGCGATCGCGAGGAAGGTGACCTCATCACGAAGGTCCTGTTCGGCCACCTGCGCGATGCCGATGCGGTGCGCTACCGCCAGGAGGTTTTCCAGGACCTGGACCATCCTGCCCTGTTCGAGGAGGTCCAGCGCTTCGCCGGGCTCATGCACGAGGTGCGCGCTCACCTGCGTCAGCTGGCGAAGATGGACGACCGCTATCACCGGGAGGGCTGGCTGCTGGACGCGGCAGCCATCTACTGCGACGCGGTGCAGTCACTGGCGGGGCACCTGGCCTCGGTGCAGATCAGCTCCCGCGCCTTGCTGGCCTTCCGGGAGTACCTGTCTTCCTATGTGGCCTCGGCCGGGTTCACCGCCCTGGTGAGCGATACCAGGAACCTCAAGGACGCCCTCGGGCAGATCCGCTACTGCATCCGCATCCGGGGCAGCCACGTGACGTAAGCCGCTACGAGGAGGAAGCCGACTACAGCGCCAGGGTGCTCGACACCTTCGAGCGCTTCAAGCAGGGCGCGGTCAACGACTACCGGGTCCGCTACCGGACGCGGCCGGGGATGAACCACGTCGCCGCCCAGATCCTGGGGCTCGTGGCCAGGCTGTTCCCGGAGGAGTTCACTGCCCTGGACGAGTACTGCCGTCAGCACGCTGGCTTCCTCGATAAGGGCATCCGGCGCGCCGACTCCGACCTCCAGTTTTATCTGGCCTACCTTGACCACATCAGGCCGCTTCGCGCCTCCGGCCTGTTGTTCTGCTATCCGGAGGTCTCCGCCAGCTCCAAAGAAATCCACGCCGCCGACACCTTCGACCTGGCCCTGGCTCGCAAGCTCCTGTTCGAGGGCAAGCCGGTTGTCACCAACGACTTCCGCCTGGCAGGTCCCGAGCGCATCTTCGTCGTCACCGGGCCCAACCAGGGAGGAAAGACCACCTTTGCCCGGACCTTCGGCCAGCTCCACCACCTGGCCGGCGTCGGCTGCCCGGTCCCGGGCAGCGCTGCCCGCCTGTTCCTGTTCGACCGCCTCTTCACCCACTTCGCAACAGAGGAGGACCTGACCAAGATGACCGGCAAGCTGGAGGACGACCTGATCAGGATCGGGAAGATCCTGCGGGCGGCCACCCTTGCAGCATCGTGATCCTGAACGAGGTCTTCGCCTCCACCACCTTGCACGATGCCAGCTTCCTGGGAACGAAGCTGCTGACGAAGGTCATGCGGCTGGACGCCTTGGCCGTCTACGTCACATTCGTGGACGAGCTGGCCTCGCTCGGCGCGCAGGTCGTCAGCATGATGAGCACGGTCGATCCCGGGAAGCCGGCCGAGCGCACCTACAAGGTGGTCAGGAAGCCAGCCGACGGCCTGGCCTATGCGCTGGCCCTCGCCGAGAAACACGACGTCACCTACGAGCGGCTGCGAGGGCGGCTGGGGCGATGAAGGTCTACCTGCTCTACCAGGACCGGGACTTCGACTTCGGGGCGGGCCTGCCGCCCGGCCATGAGGACCTGATGCGGGATCTGGAGCTGACCATGCTGCTGCGGGCGATGGCCGCGGGTGACAAGTTCCTCTTCGAGGTGTCCGCGCAGGTGCTGCTGGCCAGCTTGGATGATCCGGACGCTATACGCTACCGCCAGCGGGTCCTGGCCGACTGCCTGGCCCAGCCCAAGGTCATCCGGCAGATGTACGCGGTCGCGGTCGGGGCCCTGCAGGACAAGAGGCAGCTGTGGTATTACGGCGGCACATACCAGACTCCCTCGTCCAACCTGTCCGGCGCGGTCGGCCATCTCGAAGCCTACGTGGCCCGCCTCAGGCAACTGCGGGAGATCGCCGACGCCGATGCCGGGAAATTCCGCTCCGGCGGGATGCGGACGCTGTTCGCTACGCTGCAGCGCGAGCTGGACGACGAGTACTTCGAGGAGATCAGCTTCCACCTCAAGCAGCTGCGCTTCCGCGCTGGCCCGCTGATCAGTGCCGGACTTGACCGGGACAATAGCGTGACCGGCCTGGTGCTGCGCGCCCCCGGTGATGCCACGCGACGGTGGACGGAGCGGCTGGGGATCGGGCCGCGCTCCTCCTACTCGTTCACCCTCTCGCCCCGAGACGAGGCCGGGGGCCGGATCCTGGAGGACCTCACCAGCCGGGGGATCAACCTGGTCGCCAACGCGACCGCCCAGTCCGCGGACCACATCGGCAGCTACTTCACCATGCTGCGGGCCGAGCTGGGCTTCTACGTCAGCTGCCTCAACCTCGCCGACCGGCTCGCGGCCAAAGAGGTACCCGTTTCCACCCCCGAGCCTGCGCAGCCGTCAACGCTCAGCTTTACCTGCACGGACCTGCGCGACGCCTGCCTGGAGCTGCAGTCACAGGACCCGGTGGTGGGCAACGACGTGCAAGCCGACGGGAAAACCCTGGTCATCATCACCGGCGCCAACTCGGGAGGGAAATCCACGTTCCTGCGCAGCGTCGGCGTGGCCCAGCTCATGATGCAATGCGGGTTGTTCGTCACCGCCCAGTCCTACCGGGCGGATGCGATCCGCGGGATCTTCACCCACTTCATCAGGGAAGAAGATCCCGGCATGACCAGTGGGCGGCTGGACGACGAGTTGCGGCGCATGAGCGTCATCGCCGGCCAGATCGGGCCGCACTGCCTGGTGCTGTTCAACGAGTCCTTCGCCGGGACCAACGAGCGCGAAGGATCTGAGATCGGCCACCAGGTCGTCCGCGCCTAGACGCGTTCACTACGGCCCTGCAGCCTGGTCTAGCAGGCCGAGGACATGGCGCAGCGCCATGTCCCGGCCGGCTGAGTTCCCGTCCCTTCGCCGCGGCCCCGGCCGCGGACGCTTCGCGCAGCTCGGCTGCGGCCTGCAGGGCCGAACGTATCCGGCCGGTGCCGTCGGCATACCGCTGCCCGATCACCCGCACCAGCGCCCGTGTCGCCTCGGCCAGCCGGTACTGCAGATCTCCCCTGGCCCGGCCGATCTGGCGCTCCACCAGGCCGGCGGCCTCACGGCGCAGCTGCTCCCTGGCTGTCCGCCGGCCGAAGTCGCCGGGCAGCCGGCGGCGGACCGCGCCGGCCAGCAGTTCGGTCTGGCCGATGTCCTCGGCGGTGACGAAGAAGAACCGCCCGCTTTCGGCCAGCCGGCCTTCCGGCTCAGGCACGGCCAGATCCAGGCCGAGCAATTCGCCGGCCGACGCGCGGAGCACGTCAAGCTCGGCCTTCAGGTCTGCGGCCAGCCGGGCATCCAACCGGGCAAGCCCCTGCTCGATGGACTCCGTCTGCCGCTGCCGCCAGGCTTGCCCGGCGGCCACGGCCAGCGCGGTCAGCCGTTCCCGGCCGCGCCGCTCGATCTCGCCCGGCGCCGCAGAGCGCAGCTCGCTGTCGAGCAGCGCATCCAGCTGGCCACCGATCTCGCGGCCCAGGCGGGCCGTATCCTCCTCGGCGGCGTCGTTGAGGGCGAACAGCAGCCGGGCCGACTCGGCGTTGACCACGGCCACGGCATCGCGGCTGTGCACGGCCACCTCGGCCAGCCGTGCGGCGAACTGCTCGACGCGATCGGCCGCCTCACCGGCGCGCATCTCGGCGGCCCGGCGGGTCAGCGCCACCTCATCCAGCAGCGAACCGGCGATCCGGCGCGCCTGCGCGATCGCCGACGCGTGCAGGTCAGCCTCGCGCCGCGATGACAGGTAGGCGGTGAAATCGGTCTCGAACGCGGTAAAGCCGGCGTCGCCCCCGCGCAGCGCGGCCCGCGCCGACATCGGGTACACCGTGCCTGAGTGGCCGGCGTAGGCGAGCACCTGCCGGGTGAACTCTGACGCCTCCGCCAGTCCGTTCTGGTCCAGGTGATCGGCCTTGTTCAGCACGGTGAACGTCGTCACCGACAGCTCCGCCACCTGATCCAGCAGATCCCGTTCGCTGGCCGACACCGGCGGATCGGCGGTCAGCACCAACACCGCCGCGTCCATCGTCCGCAGCGCCTCGTGAGCGGCCTCGGTGTCCCAGCCGAACACCGATCCGGTGCCGGGCGTGTCGACCAGCTCCACGCCGCCGGCCAGCACCGGCGCGTCCAGGTAGACCGTGACGCCCGCCACCGTGCGCTCGTTGCGGGGATTGCGTTTCTCGGTCACGAAATCCGCCAGCGCCGCCAGCGGATGCTTTTCCTCGTGCCCGTCCCGGAACACTACCTCGACCCGCGAGTCCTCGCCGTATCGTACGGTCGTGGCGACCGCGGTCAGCGGGGTCACCCCGGACGCAGCACGTCACGGCCCAGCAGGGCATTGATCAGCGTGCTCTTGCCTCGTTTGGCCTCACCGGCGACCAGGACCCGCAGCCGCGCCGCATCCAGGCGGTCAAGCAGTGCCTGGATCTGCTCCCGGTCACGCTCGGTCCCCAGCGCCGCGAGGCTGCTCAAGGCGGTGACCAGAGCGTCCTCGCCGTCCGGCATCTGCGCCACCCTCCTACCTTGCGTCAAGCGGTACGCGTGGTAGGGACCGTTGGCGGCGGCGCCGCGTTCGCGTCGCCCGCGCATGCTGGCGGGTACTAGCGCGGCGAGCCCCTCCGCCGCGCTCTGGCTAGCATAGCCTGCCGCTCATCGTGCTTCCTCGCGGTGGACGCCGGCCAGCAGGGCGGCGTAGGCGCGGACCAGCGCGGCGCGTTCCAGCGGGAGCAGCGGGCTGCCGGGCTGGCAGCCTTCCCGGACCCACTGGTCGGACAGGTCCATGGCCTGCACCCGGTGCACGGCGGCTGGCCTGACCGCATCGGCGGTCTCGCCGAACAGGTAGCAGTACAGGCGGGTCACCGACTCCACCAGCTCCTCGCCGGTGTCGGCGGGATCGGGGGAGTACTGGCGTTCGCGGTGCGCCCGCCACCAGCCCACCTCCAAGGCGGCGGCCCGGGCCGGGTCCGCGGGTGCACCGTACCGGAGCCGCACCAGCGCGTACAGCTCGCGCATGCAGGCCTGGGCGCCGTCCGGGTCGTTGTCGGGGAACGGCGCCCACAACTGGACCGCGCGCAGCATCAGAAAGGCGCCCTGGGCGGCCCGGGCCAGGTCTGCGCCGAAGCCCAGCCGCAGCAGCTGGACCAGCGCCGCCGCCACGTGGGTCCAGCGGCGCAGGTAGTACCCGACCCACATCCGGTATTCCAGGTCGGCGATCCGGAACGGATCAAACGACCGGGGCCCGCTCGGCGAGCCCAGGCTTATCCACCAAGCGCCCACGGGCCTTCCACGTCCCTTCCGCTACTCACAACTGTTCCCGGGATGCGTACCCAGCCAGGTCGGCGCGGAGCCGGTGCCGGGCCCGGTGCAGGCACGATTTCACGCTGCCCAGCGGGATGCCGGTCAGGGCAGAGATCTGCCGGTAGCCCAGCCCCTCGAGGTCGGCGAGGTACACCACGGTCCTGTGCCGGTCCGACAGGGCGCGCAGTGCCATAGTCAGATCGGCATCCAGCAGCCCCCTGACCACCTGGTCTTCGGCCGAGCCATCGCGCGATTGGGCGCACAGCAGCTGCGGGCCGATGGCGTCTGCGGTGACGAACTGCGGCTCGGTCCGCCTCTTCCGGTAGCCGCTGATGAAGACATTGATCATGATGCGGCGCAGCCAGGCGTTCAGGTTCGTGCCCGGCCGGAACTGTCCCGAGGCCGTCAGGGCCTTCGCGAATGTCTCCTGCACCAGGTCCTCGGCATCCGGGGTATTGCGGGTTATCCGCAGCGCCGCCGGATACAAGCTCCTGGCATAAGCCCGGAGCACATCGTCGGCCCATACCCCGTCCGCGGCTACCGTCATGGCCGGCTCAAGATCGTGACGTTCAGGATTCCTCCCAGCCTTGGTACGTCTTCGGGGCGGCTCACCGGTCGTCTAGAACGGTGCCGGGATGTGCCGCAGCGGCAGGTCCGGTTCGGTGTAGCCGCCGGGTCGCTGCCGCTTGGGCAGGGTGATGTCCCGATGGGGCAGCGGTTTGTAGGGGACCTGGCTGAGCAGGTGGTGGATGATGTTCAGCCGGGCGCGTTTCTTGTCGTCGGCGTTGGCGATGTACCAGGGAGCCCACTCGGTGTCGCTGGCGGCGAACATGGCGTCCCTGGCCCGGGAGTAGTCGTACCAGCGGCTGTAGGACTTCAGGTCCATGCCCGACAGCTTCCAGATCTTCCGCGGGTCGTGGATCCGGCTTTCCAGCCGCCGGGTCTGCTCCTCGGGGCTGACCTCCAGCCAGTACTTCAGCAGCAAGATCCCTGCTTCGGTCATGGCCTTCTCCCACGCCGGCAACAAGGCCAGGAACCGATCGGTCTCCTCTGCCTTGCAGAAGCCCATCACCCGCTCGACGCCGGCCCGGTTGTACCAGCTGCGGTCGAAGATCACCACCTCGCCGGCGGCCGGGAAGTGCCCGACGTACCGCTGCACATACATCTGCGACTTCTCCCGCTCGGTCGGGGCGGGCAGGGCCACCACCCGGAATACTCGCGGGCTGACCCGCTCGGTGATCCGCTTGATCGTGCCGCCCTTTCCGGCGGTGTCCCGGCCCTCGAACACGATGCAGATCTTGGCCCCGGACTGCTTCACCCACTGCTGCATGGCGACCAGCTCGCCGTGCAGTTCGCGCATCTGCTTCTCGTACTCTTTGCGCTTCATCTTCGGCCGCGGCTCGGCTCCTGGCCCGGTCCCGTCCTGCGGATGGCTCTCCGCATCATGCCGGTCGTGCGGGCCCTTCTTCTTCGCCATTTCTCTTACCTCCTATGCATGCGGCGACCGAGGCGCGGTGCCCCCGCGGTCGGGCATGACCGTTCCTGTCCGGTGCCGGTGCCTGTCATTGGGCCGCCGTCGAAGCGGCTGTCCCCGAGACGCCTGCGAGCTGCCGCAGCCTGGCCCAGTTCATCGGGGGCTTCGGCGCGGGGACGCCCGGGCGGTCGCGCGGCACCCAGACGCGCAGCGCCCTCGGGGAGACCGTACAAGTGACAGGCGTCGGCATCAGGATCGACTCGCCGTCCACGCCGACCGGGATCTGCGGGGTGTCGGCGGTGATCGTGATCTCTTCGGCGGTCAGCACCTTCACGCCGGTGGCATGCCTGCCGCGGAGCAGGCCAGCGGCCTGCGCGGCGCTGCTGACGGTGACGCCGACGACTCCGAGGATCCCGCGATCCAGCCGGGTCCGGCGGCCCAGCCCGGCGATGTCCCCGGTGCCGTAGGGATTGTTGGCGACCAGCAGCGCCTGCGGCGCTTCGATCTGGGCGCCGTCCGCCCGCGCGTGCAGGCGTGCCCCGCGGTGGCCATGCAGCAGGTCCGGGAGCAGGTCGAGGGTCGTGTCGCGTTTGTCGTCGCGGTAGGCGGGAGATTCCACGATCTCGGCGTAGGCCCCGAAGGAGGTGTTGTTGACGAATACCTGGCCGTTGATCTGCCCCAGGTCGACCCGCAGCTCGACGCCGTCGGACAGGGCCCGCAGGCACGCTGAAGGATCCTCCCGGTCCAGCCCCAGGTCCAGCGCGAAGTGATTGCGGGTGCCCGCGCTGATCACCAGGAACGGCAGGCCGTGCTGGGCGGCCACCGCGGCCACCAGCGCCTGCGTGCCGTCGCCGCCGGCCACGCCCAGCAGGTCCGCGCCATGGGCGACCGCCTCACGAGCCACCTCGGCCACGTCGACCGGCTCGGGGCCGCCGATCAGGAACACCTCGGCGCCCAGGTCTTCGGCCTTGCGGACCAGGTCGAACTTCTCGACCTTCCCGCCGCCGGACTTCGGGTTCATGATCAGGTACGGGTGCCGGGCAGGCGGCTGCGCCGGGCGCTCGGGCATCCGCCAGTCCGGCACATCCCCGGCCAGCGCCAGCCGCGCGGTCATGCTGGCCAGCACCCAGCCTGCGGCCAGGATCAACGCTTCGGCCAGCAGGCTCCGGACCGCGTAGACCACGATCACCGCGACCGGGGCGAGCACGAAGACCGCGAACGCCGTCCAGCGCAGCACGCCCCGCCTGGACAAGAACACATACGCGGCAGCCAGGCTCACCGCCGTGCCGAACACGGCCAGCGCCAGCATCGCCAGGCTCTTCAGCCCGGCCATCACTACCACGAGCACGATGGCCAGGGCCAGCAGCACGAAACTCAGGCGCGCCAGCCAGCGCTGCGAGCGCGTGACCTGGTGGCCCGGCGCCGACGTCACGGCTGGCATCGTCATATGCCGCGGCCATCCAGTGCAAGCAGGCAGCGCAGGCGGTCCCAGATCACGGACATGTCCATATGAATATCGTGACGACTCCGCGGCTCTCGCGCATCACCCTCATCCGGGTGACCGTGCGGTCAGCCCGGTATCGCTCAGCCGGGCGGTTACCCGAAGCTGGTCGCGCCGCCGTCGAGGACCAGCGGATGCGCGTTGACGTAGCTGGATTCTCCCGACAGCAGCCACACCGTGGCGTAGGCCACCTCCAGGCCGTCGCCTGCCTGCCGAACGGCAGGCTGCGCGCGGTCCGGCCCGGGTTGAGCCGTGACGCCTCCCGTCCGAGCGGCGTGTCCACCAGGCTCGGCACCACGAGGTTGGCCCGGATTCCCCGGGCCATTCCCTCCCGCGCGACCTGCCGGCAGACGCCGGGCAGTGCCGCCTTGGACGCGTCATACGCCGGGATCCCGGTCGCCGCCCGCAGGCTCGCCGCCGAGCTGATGAACACGATTGTCGAACCGGGCTGCAGCACCGGCAGCGCGGCCGCGGCACCAGGAAGTGCGCCCTGGTATTGACCGCGAACGTCGTGTCCCACTGGGCTGCAGTCGTCCCGGCCGTGCCCCGTCCCAGTCCGATGCCGACGTTCAGCACCAGGCCGTCCAGGCCGCCTAGCGTCGCCGCCGACTCCGCGACCACCGACGCGCACGCCTGGGGCGACGCCACGTCGGCCAGCACGACCGCGGCGATCTGCCCCTCGCGGCGGCCCAGCGCCGCGGTCGCCTCCGCGGCGTCCGCGTCGCGGTCCGCGCAGGCTACCGCCGCGCCTTCCCGCGCGGCCAGCACCGATATGGCCCGGCCGTTGCCCATCGGCGGATCCGGTTCCGGCGACGGCCGCGTCCCCGCGCCGACCACCAGCACCCGCCGCCCCGCCAGCCGGCCACGTCCGGGCGCCGAGCCGGTGGCTTCCGCCGGCAGCGTCACGATCGGGCCCACATCGGCGTGGCATCGGGCGGCAGCGGCACGACGAACGCGTTCAGCAGGAACGAGACCAGCGTGTAGTACCCGCACAGCGACACCAGCTCCACCATCCCGGCGTGGCCGAGAAAGCGGTGCGCAGCATCGTAGGTCTCCTGGTCCAGGCGGCCGGAGTTACCGAGCTGGCGGGCCGCCGCGTAGACGGCCCGTTCGTCATCCGCCTCGAACGGCGGATCCTCGCCGCGCCCGATCGCGTCCACCATCTCGCCGGCCACGCCGTGGTCGCGCGCCATGGGCGCGTGCGCCCACCACTCGAACTCCGCCTGCCACCGCGCGCCGATCGTGATGATGGCGATCTCAGACAGCCGCCGCTCGATCGACGTGCCGAACCGCAATGTCGCGCCGAGCGAGGCCAGCCGCCGCCCGGCGCCGGGCGCGGTGACGAACGCGTTGAACGGCCCGGCCAGGCCGCCGTCGGCGGTCACGACCAGGTTGCTCGGGCCACTGACGATGCTGTCCCACAGCTGCTGGCCCTCGGGCCCCAGCTCCTCACGCCGCACATAGGGAATCCGGGTCATAGCCCGAACAATAACCATGACCCGTAACGGTCCGTGGTTCCTCGGGCCAGGACCTGCGGGCCCGGACAGCGCGCGGGTGACGTACGCGGCCATCGCGGCCGGGAGGTCGGCCGGGTGCCGCAGGGCGGCGGCCGCGCTGGCGGTGGCCAGGACTTCGGTGCTGGCGCGGGCGGCACGGCGCAGGTCCGCGGCGTCAAGGCTGGCGAGGGTGGACTCGATGCCCGGCGGCAGGTTCCCCGGGTCGTGGTCGAGCACCTGTGACAGGCCATGCCATGGGTACAGCGCGCCGTGCGCCGCGGCCCACAGCGCCCAGATGTGGTGGCGTGCCTGATGCAGCCGGTTGTGGGCTTCCCACAGCGAGCCGCGGCGCAGGTACTTGTCGGTGTCGATCAGCGCGCCCCAGCCCAGGAAGGCCCACTCACGGACCTGATCACCGCTGACCGCGTACGCGGCGGCCGTCTCGCCGCCGGGCCAGTTGTCGCCGGGCTGGCTCCCGCCGGACCCGGGCCGGGCATCGGACCCCGGGGAGCCCGCCTGGGCGGATGCCTGGTACAGCGGGATGAAGTCCGGGGCGCCGCCGCCGCGGCGGCGCTCCTCCACCTCGGCCTGTGCCGCCACCGCCAGGTCGAGCTGGGTGCCGTCGGCGAACTGGGCGAAGATCCGCCGGACCCACTGGTCAGCAGCCCCGGTCCGGTGCCGTAGCACGTCGACGAGCGCGCCCAGATCCGGCAGCGCAGCCACGACCAGCGCTTCGGCGACTCCGACCCGGTCAGCGCCGGCCTGACCGCGATCTGCGTCGACGCCGAGCACGGCGTCGATGTCGGACAGCGCGTCGGCCGCGCCGCGGCCCAGCGAGCAGCCGACCAGCAGCGATCTGGCCAGCGGCCAGGCCTGGCACCGGTCGGCCAGCCCGGCCATGACGTGCCGCTGCGCGGCGAGCTCGTCCGGCAGCGCCGCCAGCCAGGCACCACCGGTCAGCGGGCCAGCGTCACCGGGAGTGTACCGGCCAGCTCGGCCGCCAGCGGGTCCCAGCTCTTGCCCGGCCGCCATTCCGCATCACCTCTCCTGATCGCATCGGCCGCTACCAGCGCCGCAGGGATAAGGGCCTGGTGCCGCGCGGGAATTCCGGCCCGGCTGGCGTGCGCTGCCGCCCGAGGGCGAGCTCCCGGCATCATCCGTTAAGCCGAGCCGGGGCCCTGCATTACTGCGTTACTGCAACTCTGGTGACCGGCCGCCGCGAGCAGGCCGTGCATCTCGCCTCGTGGTAAAACTCGGAATCACACTGAAGTGGGCCGGCCGACGGCCGAAATCTCATCTGTGGTTTTTCGCCGTGTCATGAACTAACGTGCCTTCCAGGGAGCAGCCGCAGCTTTTGCGATGATCCAGCATTCGGTGAGGGGGGAATATGAACGCTGAAAACCGTGGTCCTTTCACAAGGATTAAGGATCATATCTGGCGGCGGTGGATGCTGGGCAGCCAGCTGGCCGCCCTCGATGACTGGCCGCGGCACCACCAAGCGCACCCATATGAACCGATCGAGCGCCTGAACTGGTCCATCAACTGGCATACGCTCGCCAATCGCCAGCGATGCGCTGGTATGCCAGCCTCAAGGTCGTTGAGATCTTGGCTGCTGCAGCGATCCCCATCGTGACCACGACTGCCGGGAGCTCACCGGCAACTAAGGGATGGATTGCCGGCCTCGGCGCCCTGATCGTGGTCTTGGAGGGTATCCAGCAGCTGAAAAAGTACCTACCGAATGGACTGCTGTGGGCTCAGGGAAAAAGAGTCCCTGAAGCGTGAATACAGTCTCTATCGAGCAGCAGCCAAGCCCTACAATCAGGGCCGTGCCGACCAGTTGCTGGCCCTCCGGGTCGAGCAGATCATCGGCCAGGAGGTCTCGAAGTGGGCCGATCTTGATCAAGACAAGACGGAGGACGGCGCTGGTCATGGCGCGGCCGATGGTGCTGGTCATGACGCGGCTGATGGTGCTGGTCGTGGCACGGCCGATGGTGCGGATGCCGGGTGAGCGCGCCTGGTCGGGGGCGGCATGAACGGCGAGGCCCTCCAGCTTGCTGACTGGCGGCGCCGCGTGGCCGAACTCTACGCGGCGGTGCGCGCCGACCGTGACCCCGAGCGCGCGCACGCGCTGTGGCGCTCGGGCCGGGACGAGTTGTTCCGCGCGCACCCGCAAAGCCCGTTGCTGCCCGGCGGCCCGCTCCGTGGCACCGGCGTACCGTACTGGGACTACGACCCCGCCCTGCGCTTCGAACTGCCGCTGCTGCCGCCACTCCAGGCCCAGCAGCGGCAGGTGCCCGCGGAAGACGACGGAATCACCACGCTGCGCCTGATCGGACGGGTCGTGCTGCCCGCTCCGGTGAATGCGACCGTGGATGTGTGGTGGCTGCGGCAATATGGCGGCGGGCTGTTCGTGCCGCTGCGGGACGGCACCGCCGGCCGCACCAGCTACGGCGGCGGCGGCTACCTCCTCGACACCGCCAAGGGCGCCGACCTGGGCGGCACGGACGACCTGCTGACCATCGACCTGAACTTCCTGTACCACCCGTCGTGCCGGTACAACGTCCGGTGGCAGTGTCCGCTCGCCCCGCCCGGCAACACCATCGCCGGCTCCGTGTGCTCAGGCGAACGGCTCGGCCACGACGCCTGACCCGTACGGAGCCAGGCTGCGGAGTCCGGGTTGGCCGGGTTGCAACGATGCCGCTCATAGGCTGGCCCCATGCCCATGACTCCTGCCTTCCGTTCCCGGCTCGTCGCCCGTGAGCCTTTGTACGGCGCCTGGTCGGTGATCCCGTCGGCGCTCAGCGTGCGGTTGCTGGCCGCCGCGGGCCTGGACTACGTGGTGATCGACCTGCAGCACGGCGGGGCCACCGAAGCTGACCTGCCCGGGATGACAAGTGCGATCCGGCTGGCGGGGGCGACGCCCATCGCCCGGGTCCGGCACGCGCACGCCGCCGATATCGGGCGGGCTCTCGACCTGGGCTGCGAAGGTGTCATCGTGCCGAACATCGACTCGGCCGCCCAGGCTCGCCAGGCGGCCGGCGCAGTCCGCTACCCGCCCACCGGGTACCGGTCAGCGGGCGGCGTGCTGGCCGCTGCCGAACCGTTCTGCCTGGTCATGGCCGAGTCGGCCGAAGCTCTCGCGGAGCTCGACGCGACCCTGGCCGTCGACGGTGTCGACGGCCTCTATGTCGGCCCCCGGGACCTGTCGCTGTCGCTGGGCTGTGAGCTCGACCCGGATGACCCGGTGCTGAAACCGGCCCTGCAGCGCGTCTGGGCGGGCTGCGCCGCCGCGGGTAAGCCCGTCGGGGTGCACGCCACCGAGGGCGCCACCGCTCGCCGGTACCGCGTGGCCGGCTGTACGCTGATCACGACCGCCGACGACGCGGCCGCGATCACCCGCAACACCGCCGCCCAGCTCAGCCTGGCCCGGGCCTGACCACCCGGTCCTGGCCGCCTGACTCCGAGCCAGGAACTCAGGATGTGACCTGGTCCGTGCGGTGCGGCAGCTTCCAGCCCGGCCGGACGAAATGGCATGTGTACCCGTCGGGGTAACGCTCCAGGTAGTCCTGATGCTCAGGCTCGGCCTCCCAGAACGGCCCGGCGGGGGACACCTCGGTGACCACCTTGCCCGGCCACAGGCCGGAGGCGTCGACGTCGGCGATCGTGTCCTTGGCCGTCTGCTTCTGCGCGTCGCTGAGGTAGAAGATGGCC
The DNA here is from genome assembly GCA_963808615.1 of uncultured Actinomycetota bacterium. GTDB lineage: Bacteria > Actinomycetota > Actinomycetes > Streptosporangiales > Streptosporangiaceae > Palsa-504. Next base: position 29,989 of record CAWEGV010000008.1, on the reverse strand, counting down.
GACCGGTAGCTGGTCCCGATGTCGTTGCCCTGCCGGTTCACCGTGGTCGGGTCGTGGACCTGGAAGAAGAACTCAAGCAGGTCCCGGTAGGAGATCCGGTCCGGGTCGAAGATGATCTCGATCGCCTCGGCGTGGCCGGGGTGGTTCCGGTAGGTCGCGTTCGGTACGTCGCCGCCGGTGTAGCCGACCCGGGTCGAGATCACGCCGGGGAGCTTGCGGATGAGGTCCTGCATACCCCAGAAACAGCCGCCGGCGAGGATGGCCTTCTCGGTCGTCATGATGCGTCCCTGCTGTCGTGGGCGGGTTCGAACAGCTTGCGGTAACCGCCGTAGCCTTCCCGGTCCAGGTCATCGAGCGGGATAAAGCGCAAGGCGGCGGAGTTGATGCAATAGCGCAGGCCCCCTGCTTCCCTGGGTCCGTCGCGGAAGACGTGGCCCAGGTGGCTGTCGCCGTGGGCGGAGCGGACCTCGGTCCTGATTATCAAGTGCTTGAAGTCCCGGTGCTCGACCACGTTGCCCGGCTCGACCGGGACCGTGAAGCTGGGCCACCCGGTGTGGCTGTCGAACTTGTGGACCGAGGCGAACAGCGGCTCGCCGGACACGACGTCGACGTAGAGGCCGGGCTCTTTGTTGTCCCAGTACTGGTTGCGGAACGCAGGCTCGGTGCCGTCTTGCTGGGTGACCTGGTACTGCTCCGGCGTCAGCCGGGAGATGGCCTCGGGGTCCTTGCGGTAGTCGTCTGACACGGCGGGTCCTTCGCTGAGAATGGCGCGCGCTGGCTGCGGGCGCATAGTGCACAGGTAATAAACCCCGCGCCGGCCGTTGCTATTTCAGGGCTCACGCCGGCACCTCGGCCAGGCGGTGGTGACCATTGCACGCCGCGTTGATGTCGCCGTTCAGGCGATGCGGCCCGCGTAGCGGCGGCGGAAGCCGTCGGGGCGTTGGCGGTTATCACAGTGTCGTAGTAGCCGTACTGATCGGTCGGCCAGCTGATGGTCGAGGAGTTGCCGGCTTTCACGGTGACCGTCTGGGTGCGGCCCTGGTAGTCGTTCGGGGTCAGGGTGTAGATGATCGCCTCCTGGCCCTCGTTGGCCAGCGTGAGCTCGACGACCGTGCTGCCTGCCCTGGACCGCGGGGTGGCGGCGACGACCGGGACCGGGCCGTTGTTCTGGCCGGCCGGGGCAACCTGCCCGGCGAAGCTGGCCAGGAACCCGTCAGGCCCGTAGACCGAGAAGGCGTACTTTCCGGCGGTCAGCGTCGCGTCCCAGACGTAGGAGCGCGGGGCGGAAGGAAGCACCGTGAACGGCGCGGCGCCGAAGGTCAGGTAGTTATCCGGGTAAACGACGAAGGAAGCGCCGACCTTGCCTGTGTTGGTCAGCGCGGCGGTGACCTGGCTGGTCGTGCGGTTCACGGTCACATCGGCGTGCAGCTGATAGTTGCTTGGGCGGTGCGGCCGGGTGCCGGGCTCCTGGGACGGCATCTTCTGGGCGCCCTGGGCCGGAGGCTTCGTCGACCCGCCGGTCAGCTGGGTCAGCGCCCAGGTCTGGTCGAGCGTGGGGATGTTCGCTGGGATCGAGAAGTCCGGGCGCCCGAAGTCGAACGCTGTGGTCAGGTCGCCGGTCACGGACGCCCGCCACGAGGTGACGTTGGCCGGCTTCACCCCGGTCCAGGCGGCGAGGAACTGGAGCATCGAGGTGTGGTCGTAAACGTTGGAATCCACGTAGCCGCCTCGGGTCCATGGCGAGCAGATGAGCATCGGGACCCGGGTCCCGGGGCCGATCGGCAGGCCCCCGATGTGCTCGTCGACGATGCTTGCCTCGGGGGCGGGCGGGAGCTGGTGATCGAAGAACCCGTCGTGCTCGTCATAGGTGATAAACAACGCCGTGGTCTTCCACCTGGTCGGTGAGGTTGTAGGGGAGCAGGTACCCGAGGTCACTGCGAGCCTTGTCGGGCTGCTGGAAGATGTTGGTCCCGTTCGGGTAGGTCAGGATCTGCTTGTCGCCGAAGCCGCGAACTCCCCGGAGCGTCCCGAAGTAGTGGTCGAAGGACCGGTTCTCCTGCATCAGGATCACCACGTGCTTGACGTCGGCGATGGTCCCGCTCCAGCCCACCGGCAGCGCCTTGGACGCCGCCGCCGAACTGCAGCCGGCGGTCACGGCCGCCGCGGCGCCGAGCCCCGTGTATTGCAGGAACCGGCGTCGGCTGAGACCCGGCGCGAACCTCCGGCCGGGCTGCCACGGTGATCCGGTTGCGTCATGCGCATGCTCACCCGGCTCGTCTGAGTTGGTCATTCTGGGTCTATCCCCTCGGTTCATGTTCGTGTCCCGCGCTTGGCAGCGGTGTCACGCCGGCCCCGGCCTGACTCAGATGTGCGGCCGGCCGGTCTCGACGTTCTCACGCTGCTCGCACGAGCTGCACGAGCTCATGCCGTGACGTGGTGCCGGTCTTCGCGTAGGCGTTCGACAGGTGGAACGCGACCGTGCTGCGGGTCACGTACAGCTCGCGCGCGATCTGCGCGTAGCTGAGGCCCTCCAGCAGCAGCGTCACGACGTCCCGCTCGCGATCTGACAGCACAGCCAGCGGGTCGGCGGCCGCGGCGCCTGCAGCGGCTGGCAGCAGGCGCGCCGCGTGCGCGCCCGCGCCGAGACCTCGAAGGGCCGCTTCGGCCTCCGCGCGCGCCCGCTCCGCGGCTGGATGCCCCTCGGCCGTCGCGGCGGCCGCCCGCAACAGCGCCTCGAACGACGCGATCCCCCGAAGCTCGCCCGCTGCGAGCAGGGCGTCTGCGTCCGGCTCGCCGCGCGTGCCGGCGGCCAGGGCCCGCAGCCAGGCCACGGCCTGCTCGCGCCAGGGGCCTCCCTCCAGCGCGGCGAGGTGGCCGGCCCATTCGTCGACTGCGGCCGTGTCGCCCGCCCAGGCGGCACCGATGCCATGTGTGACGATCCACAGGTATGGCACCGCACCGTCCGCGTGTACCAGGGGGTCGCCGAAGTCAGCGATGCGCTGCGCGCGCCAGCCCCGGCGCTCGGCGTCGGTGCCCGCGAAGGCGAGCGCGGCAACGTCTGCCATGTCACCGCAGTACACGGCACCGGGCAGGGGTCCTGCGATCCGCGCCGCGCGGCTGCGCGCAATCGCAGGGCCGACCGGTTCGCCCGTCACCACCGCGGCCAGCGGCGTCACGGCGAGAGCGACGGGGTGTGGCGCACCGAGCGGCGAAACGAGTGGCAGGCCCATGCTGATGGATGCGCGGCGCCATTCGCCCGCCATCCACTGGGCGAAGCCGAGCAGCGAGTGGACGACCCCCTCGCCGAAGCCGATCGTCCCGTCGCCGATCCGGGCCGCGACGAGCGAGAGGTCGTCGATCGCCTCGCGGCTCGTTCCCGTCAGGGCATACACCGTCCCGCGCCATGAGAGCCGCACCAGCCCGGCGGTCGATGCCGACAGCGCGACACGGTCGACGCCGCGCTGGGACTCGAAGCCCCACAGGTCGCCTTCCCCGGTGAGCGACGCCTGTGCCTGGCCGTATGCGAAGGTGAGGGTGGCGTGCATCGCGGGATCCTGCACGGCCGATGCGCGCGCGGCCTCGAGGTCGGGCAGCGCCGTCCTGGGGTCGCGGCCCGTGGCCACGATCGACCAGCCTCGTAGCACCCGCGCGCGGTAGGCGTTGCGCGCAGGCATCGCGGCGATGGCGTCACCGGTGAGCGGATCGAGCAGCCGCGCGGCTCGGACCCAGTCTTTGGTGACGGCGAACAGCTGCGCCGCCACGATCCGCCGCTGAGGGCTTTCCTCGGCGTCCGCCGTGATGTGCGCCGCCTCGTCGAGATCGTGCGCGAGGATGGACTCGAAGCCGGCGTCGAGCCAGCGCCGCTCTGCTTCCCGCGGGTCGGCGGAGGCCTGTGCCGCGTGCCGCAGGAACCGCGCGGCCTCGCGGTACTGCTGCCGTTCGTGCAGCCCGTCGGCGTGTGCCTCGAGGTCGCGGGCGATCGCCTCGCCGGGTGCGGCGGATGCCGCGACCCGGTGCAGCAGGCGGTCGCCGGCCGCGGGAAGCCGCGCGGCCGCCGCGCTGTGCAGGCTCAGGCGCTGCGCGAGAGGGATGCCGTCGTACACCGCCGCACGGATGACGGCGTGGAAGATCCGGATCCGCGGGACCGCCGCGGTCCGGTCGATCCGCACCAGCCCTTCGTCGCTCAGCACGGCAATCGCGGCATCGGCATCACGCACTCCTCCGATGGCCGCCGCGGCGCCACTGGTGCTCCAGGTGTCGCCGAGCACGGCCAGCGCGTGCCCTCGGCTGGGCGGCCGCCGCCGGCCTCGCCGTGGCGGTCGCGATCATCGCCGTCACCGCCGCCCGCGGCGGTGTCAAGATCCTGTCCGTCGTGCAGCTCGTCATCCTCGCCGTATTCACGGTGGTCGGCTTCACCGCCGGACGCGGCGCCGCGACGGCGTTGGAGCCCTACGCGCGCGGGGTGGCAAGCCTCGCCCTCGGCGCGTTCATCCTCGCCACGAGCTTCTCCTTCCCGTTCACCGAGCAGTTCGCCCGTGGCAGCGTGCCGCAGCAGTACTGGAAGAGCCCGCAGTTCCGCGGCGTCAACCGCCGCATCAGCCTCGCGTGGGGGATCGCCGTGCTCGCCATTGGCGCCGGCCACTTCGCGGCGGCGTACGTCGGCAGCGGCGCCCCGGTATTCCGCCTCCTGCTCGACTGGGGCGTCCCCGTTCTCGCGGCCTACCGGGCGTACTCCGTCACCAAGCGCACGATCGCCCAGAGCGCCCACGCGCCGCAGCCGCGCGGCGCGGACCAGCCCGCGGTGCCAGCGGCTCACTGACCGGCGCCGGGCCCACGACCAGATCAAGTACCAGGAGAGACACCATGACCACGAACACCACCGACATGGCCCTGGCCACCAGCAAGCTCGACCATCACGGCACCGCCTCGCATGAGGTGTACGCCGCCGGCTTCTACACCGGCGCCGGAGATTGGGACTTCACCGTTCGTACGATCCTCGGCAAGTCTTCCCGCGGCGGGTCCGACGTCGGGGAGGTGCTGGCCGCCGTGGCGTCGGTCCAGCCCGGCGACCGGGCCGGATGGTTCGGCGCCTGGGTCGCGCTCGGCGAGCGTATCGCGGCGATCGCCGAGGCATCCGCCGTCGCCGGCCACCGCGTCAGCGCCGCGCGTGCGTACCTGCGCGCCGCGGACTACTTCGCGGTCGCCGTCAACTCGATCGACGGCCTCGACGGCGACACCACCAAGCTGCTGCCCGCCTTCCGCGCCCACCGCGCGGCGTGGGAGGGCTTCGTGGCGAACACCCGGTGGCCCGTCGAGCGCGTCGACATCCCCTACGAGGGGTCAAGCATGCCGGGATGGCTGTTCCGTCCCGACGACTCCGGCGTGAAGCGCCCGACCCTCGTCATGAACAACGGCAGCGACGGCTCGATCAGCGGATGCTGGTGTGAGGGCGCCGAGGGAGGTCTCGAGCGCGGCTACAACGTGCTGCTGTTCGACGGCCCCGGGCAGCAGTCGATGCTGTTCGAGCGGGACATCCCGTTCCGCTACGACTGGGAGAAGGTCCTCACGCCCGTGGTCGGCTTCCTCCTCGCGCGTGACGACGTGGACGCCTCGAAGCTAGCGCTGTACGGCGTGAGCCAGGCCGGATACTGGGTGGCGCGCGCGCTCGCCTTCGAGCACCGGTTCGCGGCGGCGATCGCCGACGGCGGCGTGGTGAACGTGGGCCACACCTGGTTCAACCACCTGCCACCGCAGATGCTCGACCTCTACCGCTCCGGAGACAAGGCCACCTTCGACCAGTACATGCGCCAGGCCATGGCCGCACCCGGGGCGGAGGCCGCCCGCAAGACCTGGGCGTTCCGGGCCCGTCCCTACGGCGTGGAAGGCTACTCCGCCGTGCTCGACGAGGTCGCCAAGTACGACGTGACCGGCGTCGCCGGGCAGGTCACGACACCGCTCTACATTATCGACCCGGACGGCGAGCAGTTTTTCTGCGGTCAGCCCGCCGAACTCGCCGCGCTCGTGCCCGGCTCGACGCTCGCGCGCTTCACGCAGGAGGAAGGCGCGAGCTACCACTGCCAGCCGATGGCACGCGAGCTCACCGAGCAGCGCATGTTCGACTGGCTCGACGAGCACATCGCCTGACGCCGCCCCGTCGCCCCACCCATAACCCCCGGCGAACGAAAGGCGGGGGCGGCGGTGCCGGGCTGGGCTGGATCGCCGTTCTCGCGCAGCACCCGGGGAGGTGATCCCGGCCGGTGTGTCAGCCGATGACCCTTACGTTCTCCGCCTGGGGTCCCTTCTGGCCTTGCGTGATGTCGAACTCGACCTTCTGTCCCTCATCCAGGCTGCGGTAGCCGCCACCGGTGATCGCGCTGAAATGCACGAACACATCCGGGCCGCCCTCCACAGCAATGAAGCCGTATCCCTTGTCGCCGTTGAACCACTTCACCGTGCCCTGCGCCATCGTGACCTTCTTCATCCCGGACCCGGCGCCCGCCACCACGGCAGGAGCCCGCCCCTCGGCAATTACTCTGGCCAGCCTGTCACCCCGCACCCGGCGCACATGCACCGGGCGGCCCTCTAAGCAGATCCGGCAGCCCGGACAACCCCGGCGGGCCGTCGGCCCGCGCACCATCCGGCACCCAGCCCCGATGTCGGGCAGGACCTGCTCCCATGTCCGTCGGCTGGCATACCCTATGGGGCGCCAACGAGCCACTACTAGCGGTGGTTTGTTAGATCAGGGAAGGGTGCAGGTCACGGCCTCGTGAGTCCGCCGCCGAGGGAAAGCATCTGCGCAGGTGGAAGCAGGAAAGTGCATATCAGCGCTCCGGTCTCAACAAACCACCGCTAGTGTTTTGACGCGTGTTTCTCTTTATGTTTCCGCGGAAACGCGGGACAATGGCGTATGCCGAATCGCGTGCGTGTCCTGATGGTGCCTGATCCGGACCGGGCGGAGCTGGAGCGGCGCGCCCGGTCGAAGGGGGTTCCGGCGCGGGTGGTGGAGCGGGCCCGGATCGTGCTGCTGGCCGCGGACGGGCTGACTGGCGCGCAGATTGCCGAGCGGGCGGGCTGCACCGAGCCGACGGTGATTAAGTGGCGGCGGCAATATGCCGAGTCGGGGCTGGCCGGGCTGGAGGACGCCCCGCGCGGCGGCGGGCCGGTGACGGTGCTGACCGGGGAGGCGGTCTGCGAGATCCTGGCCGCGACTGTTACCCCGCCGCCGGAGTCGCTGCGGGCGCAGGGGGTCACGCACTGGTCGGCGCGGCGGCTGGCGGACTGGCTGCGCACCGCCCGGAAGCTGGCGGTCAGCCACGACAGCGTGATCCGCGTGTGGCACCGGTTCTGCCTGCAGCCGCACCGCACCGAGGGGTTCAAGTTCTCCACCGACCCGCAGCTGGACGCGAAGGTCCGCGACGTCGTCGGCCTGTACCTGGCTCCGCCGGACAACGCGGTCGTGGTGTGCCTGGATGAGAAGTCCCAGTGCCAGGCGCTGGAGCGGACTCAGCCGATCCTGCCGCTGCGGCCCGGCATCCCCGAGCGGCAGACCCACGATTACGCCCGGCACGGCGTGGTCAGCCTGTTCGCCGCCCTGAACGTGGCCACCGGTCAGGTGACTGATGCCTGCTACCCGCGGCACCGGCACCAGGAGTTCGGCAAGTTCCTCAAGCAGGTCGCGCGGGCGTACCCGGGCATCGAGCTGCACGTGATCTGCGACAACTACGCCACGCACAAGCACCAGGACGTACGCGACTGGCTAGCCAGGCCGGAGAACCAGCGGATCACGCTGCACTTCACGCCCACGTCCTGCTCCTGGCTCAACCTGGTCGAGTGCTTCTTCTCGATCATCACCCGCCAGGCCATCCGCCGCGGCTCGTTCCGCTCGGTCAGCGAGCTGACCGCGGCCATCGGCGCGTTCATCGATCACTGGAACGAGCACCCCCGGCCATTTGCCTGGACCAAAGACGCAGATGAGATCCTCACCAGCATCAACCACGCGAAGACTAAAGCAAAGGGTCTTACAGAGCACTAGCGGTGGTTTGTTAGATCAGGGAAGGGTGCAGGTCACGGCCTCGTGAGTCCGCCGCCGAGGGAAAGCATCTGCGCAGGTGGAAGCAGGAAAGTGCATATCAGCGCTCCGGTCTCAACAAACCACCGCTAGTCGCGTTAGCTGACCGATTCGTCGCGGTTCGACTGGCCCGAGATGGCCGGTCTGCATCACTGAAACCGGTGGGCGGACAATATTGAGGCCAGTCGTGTGGCGAGCAACGTACGAGATCAAGGATATTCGCCCTCATGCTATCGTTGTCGCCAGCATCCGGCATTGCCGTTTTTGACCGGAAGAGAACCACGCAGCGCGCAAGAGGGGGCGTAGTTGGACACGATCCTTGACTACATGGATCACTGGGCAGCGGTTCATCCTGAAAAGTGTTTCAGTGCGTTTCTTGATCGTTATGGCAAAACGAGCGAAATGTACACGTACCAATCCTTCGAAGCCAGGACCCGTTTCCTCGCGGAGTATATTCGCGATGAAACGTCCCTTCAGCGCGGCGATCGCGTGGCACTGGTCTATCCGCCAGGATTGGAGATGGTGGCCTCATTCGTCGCTTGTGTGCGCATGGGGGCCATTCCAGTTCCCGTCCCTCCGGTCACGCCAGTAGCGAAAGGGGGAGCCTCACGACTCAGGTCGGTGATGCTGGACAGCGGGGCCGCGCTCGCCCTGACGGATTCATCGCTCGGACCAGCGTCACGTAACGGTCGTGAGGTCGGCGATCAGGCCGGCTCGGAAGACCCTCTCGCTCCCCTCGGCATTGAGTGGCTCGCCACCGATCGACTACAGGGCATCGCACGCGGGGGCGTAACCGACAATCCAAGCCAAACCCTTTTCTTGCAGTACACATCCGGGTCGACCGGAATACCTAAGGGCGTGGTCGTGTCGCACCAGAACGTTATACGTAACTGCCATTCAACGATCGACCACCAAGCAATCGCGGTCTCATGGCTGCCGCAATTCCACGACATGGGCTTGATTGGATACTATCTATTCCAGATCGTCGCCGGCGGAACGACATATGGATTCTCGCCGCTCGACTTTCTGCGACGACCCGTTCTGTGGTTGGAGACGCTCAGCCGATACAGGGCAACCTACACCTCATCCCCAAATTTCGGCTTCGAATACTGCCTCTCTCCTGAGCGGATTCCGGACGATCTACTAGAGGGTCTTGACCTAAGTTCTGTACAAGTCTTTATGAATGCGTCTGAGCCAGTCAGGCCGAGCACGCACCGAAGCTTCCTGGAACGATTCGCGAAGTACGGTCTGCGTCCGGCGGCGCACGTTGCAGCTTACGGACTCGCGGAGAACACACTGGCGGTCACCAGCTCGGGGCGACGATCAGTCAAGATCAACCGAGAGTCGCTTCACGCACGTACCGCCGTGATGGCCGCCGGGGGCACACCCCTTGCCCAGCAGCTGGAACTGGTCAGCTGCGGTAAGCCTCTGGACGGGATCCACGTACGGATCGTCGACCCTGGCACCGGGCTTGCAGTCGGAGACGGCGGAATCGGGGAAATCTGGGTCGCTGGTCAGAGCACGTGTCAGGCCTACTGGAACAAACCTGAGCTCTCGAAACAAGTGTTCAACAACTTGATCGCGAACGATTTCAACGACGCGTATGCATATCTTCGCACGGGAGATCTCGGCTTCCTCCGGGAGGGGGAGCTGTTCGTCTGCGGTCGGCTGAAGGACATGATCATCCTTAGAGGCCAGAACTACTATCCCGAGGACCTTGAGGCTGCCGTCGAGAGAAGCTCCGAGAAAATACAGGTCGGAAGCGTGGTCGCCTTCCGAGGCCCAGATGGGGAAGAACGACTCATTGTAATCGCAGGCCTTCGAAATCCGGGTGACGCACCACACCCCGATGAGATCACTCACTCGCTCCGCGCGCACGGCTACACGGGGCCACATACGATCGTGTTCGTTCGGCGCCAGGCCATCAAGAGAACGACCTCCGGAAAGGTGGCCAGGAGTCTTACTCGCGACAAGTGGCTAGACGGCGGGCTGCGCGCAATCGAGACCCATGTGCGCGATGGCGATGCAACGGGACTGAACGGGGCGAACACCCTCGACGTTCAGTCACATTACGAGCGCTTTCTGGAATCGTACGCACTAAGTGGGGATGAGAACGCCAGGCCTAGCGAGATCGGCCTCGATTCGCTTGCGACAGCCGAGCTCTTGGCGATCCTTGAGAGAGCAGCTGTCCAGGCTGATGCCCACGACCTGCAAGAGACACTGGACATCCCACTCCTACAACGTTTGACCATCTCCGAAATATCCGCGCTGGTCCGCGGCTTTCAGGAAGGCTCGGCTGACTGGGTCATCGACCTGCACGCGGAACTCGATGAGATGAAGCGAGAACATGATGAAAGCGAAGCGGCGGCAATGCGAAAGGACGCACTACTCGACCCGCAAGGCGCGGGTGCCGTGCCACGAGCAGACTGCACCTTCAATCACGTGCTCCTGACTGGCGCCACCGGGTTTCTGGGGCCATTTCTCCTCCGTAGCCTGCTAGACCAGACCAGCGCGGCCTATACGGTTCTCGTGCGAGCAACCGACCCGTCGGCGGCACGCGAACGGCTAACAACTGCTCTCAAGGCAGCAGGTCTTTACGATCTCCGTACTGCCGGGGCCTTCGATGCCCGAGTACGCGTGATATGCGGCGACCTGGCGAGCCCCCGGCTCGGACTTTCAGAGCATGTCTGGCTGCAGTTGGCGGAAACGATCGATACCATCGTTCACAACGCGGCCTTGGTTGATTACCTCCTGGATTATAACGCACTCCGGCCAGCAAACGTCGAAGGCACTCGAGAGCTTATCAGATTGGCGTGCGTCTCTAGCCGCAAGCAATTCCACTTCGTTTCCAGCACGACAATCTTCGGATTCACAGGAAAACGGAATCTTCTCGAACGAGACTCAAACCCGGAAATGTCTTCACTCGACTTCGGCTACGCACAGACGAAGTGGGTCTCGGAACAGCTCGTACTCGAAGCCCGCGAACAAGGCATTGACGCCAGGATATATCGACCGGCTTTCCTCACCGCGTCAACCTCAGGATTCGGGCATTCCGCGGACATCGTAGTACGCTTGCTTTCGTTCATGATTAAGTACGGCGTGGCTCCGAATGCCGATATTCAGCTGAGCTTCATGCCGGTCGACATCGCCGCCCACAATATCGCCGCCATTATGGTCTCCTCCGCCGAGCCCCAGGAACCAGTTTTCCACGTCACAGTCGATGAGTACTTCAACATCGTCGATCTGATGATGCAGATTAGCGAAGATTACGGAATTTTGTTCCGATATGTCGACCTGGCGGAGTTCTCCCGGGAAATGAAAAGGCTGTGCAATGTCGCAGATCCAGCCTTCCCTCTAGTTGACTTTGTTGCTCGCTCGCACTCGAAAGTCGTAGTGATGGAGCACAAGCGGTACCGAAATGCGGCGTACCGGCGAGCGCTCGACCAGTCGGATGCTGGCGTCCCTGACGCGTCTCTCCAAGAGACTGTGTCGTTTATCATGGCTTATCTGAGGACTCGGGGAATGCTGCCACAGGTTTGAGCCTGAACGTATGCCCGGGCGACGGTCGCCTTCAGTCGACGGGATCGCAGCCAGCTGGCTAATCTCAGGCCGAGTTCGGCATGGTGGTGCAGGCCCAGGACAGCCCGGTACCGGTCATCGACACGACCATCGCCCACGCCCAGGCCGCCGTCGAGATGGCACTGGCAGACGAGCCTCCGGCGTAGGCCTTGGTGCGAGTTCACGGGCCAGGCGATCGGGTTCCTGAGCCTTGGGATGCTGGCCGCGACCGGGAAGCAGGCCGGCTCGCCCGTGTGCTCCGCGGCGCGGACCGGCGTTTCGGGGTCCAGCCCGCGGCGGGGTTACCGGCCCGCGTGGTGTCCGGCCTGCTGGTCCGGCGGATCGGCTGCCGGGCAGGCGGGATTGGCGTGCCCGAGGTCGCGATCTGCCGGACCAGGTGATGCCCGGCAGCCACCTCGTGGCCGGCCGCAGAGATGCCGGCTGCGTCGTGCAGCCGCTGAAGGTTGCGGACCTGTCCGTGCTCGGCGAGCGCGACGACCATGCCGAGGCCCCGGCTCGGGCCGTGCGGCCCGAGCGGTGCAGGTAGTCCTTGGGGTCGTCCGGCGGATCGTACTGGACGACGAGGTCGACGTCACCGACGTGGATGCCGCGGGCAGCGACGTCGGTGGCGACCAGGACGCGCGGATGCCCGGCGGCGAACCCGTCCAGGGCCCGCTGGCGCTGGTTCTGGTTGCGGTCACCGTGGATGGCAGCGGCGATGATCCCGGCCCGGCCCAGCTGCTTGGCTAGCCGGTCCGCGCCGTGCTTGGTCCGCACGAAGAACAGCGTCCGCCCCGGGCGGCTGGCGATTTGCGCCGCGACCGGCACCTTGTCCTGCGCGCTGAGCACCAGCACGCGGTGTTCGGCTGGGCCGGAGTCCACCGCCGCCGGGACCGCGTGCAGCGCGGGATCGCTGACGTATGTGGTCACCAGCTGGCCGACCCCGCGGTCCAGGGTGGCGGAGAAGAACATCCGCTGGCCGCCCAGTGGCGTGGCATCGAGGATCCGGGTGACCGCGGGCATGAAGCCAGTAGCCATGTGGTCGGCCTCGTCGAGGACGGTGATCTCGATGCCGCTGAGCCGGCAGGCCCCGCGTCCCATCAGGTCGATGAGCCGGCCTGGCGTGGCCACGACGAGGTCGGCTTCGCGGACGCGGTCGATCTGCCGCCCGATCGGCACTCCGCCGTAGACAGTCGTGGTGCTCACGCCCACTCGGCGGCCCAGCGGCTCGAGCACATCGGCGATCTGCCGGGCCAGTTCCCGGGTCGGGACCAGGATCAGTGCGCGGGGCATCTTCTTCTGCCGCAGGGAGGCCCCCGCCGCCAGCCCGGTGAGCAGCGGGAGGCCGAAGGCGAGGGTTTTGCCCGACCCGGTCTGGGCCCGGCCGAGGATGCTGCGCCCGGCCAGCGCATCAGGCAGCACCCGGGCCTGGATCGCGAACGGTTCCCGGATGCCGCGCGCCGCCAGCGCGCTGACCAGGCGATCGTCGACGCCGAGCACGTCGAACGTGGCCGCCGTCGGCTGCGGTGCCGCCGCGGCGGCGGCTAGGGCCAGGTCGAGCCGGGCGTGCGGATCCGCACGCCGGGCCGGGGGACGCTGGCGCACGGGCTGGCCGAGCCGCGGGGTTCCCTGGCCGCCGCCGCGCGATGACGTGTGTCGACGCCGGGGGCGTCCGGGCATTCTGGAGCTCCATCGTGGTTCGGGGTCGCGTCAGCTTCGAAGACGTCCACGACAGCGCTAAACGCTGCCTGACCGAAACCGGACTGCTCACACAAGCGACCGCGCGGGCTGCTCACCCGCAAGAGTGGCGGGAAGGACAGCCGCCGCAAGTGTAAGGCCCCTCACCCGGTGCCGTATTCCCGGGCCGTCGGGTCGGCCCGACGGCAGGGCAACGGGATTGACGGTGCAGCTCTCGCCCGTTCAGATGGGAGGTATTTCGCGCGGACCCGGCGTTGCACGGGCCATCCCACCGCGGCGAGCCCGTTGCCTTGCCGCTCGATGCAGCTGGGGATCGCTGGAAAGTGCACGGAGGCGGAATCGCCGAGCCGCGTGATCAACTCCGGGAAGCTGGCGGTCGGCGAGCCGTGAACCATGACCAGAAACCGGTTACCGATCGCCAGCAACGCGCTTTAGTGACGAACGGCCCGCAACAGCCCAGGGTTCAGGCAAGGCTATGCGGCCAACCGGGTCGGGGGCGTCGTTTCCGCCACGTTTAGGGCGGCGAGGGGAGAAACGCGCGGTACTGAGCGCTCACCGCCATGCCCGCTGAGCGGCCCGCTGCTTCCTCGCTGCTTTCCCCGCTGCGTACTCGGCCTTGACGTGTTCCTGTCCGACGAGCCGAGCTCCCATGCGGATCTGGCGTCCCGTCCCGTTACAGCCCTGGCAGCGATGGTACGACCACGGGAAAAGTCTTGACCGGGCTTCTCCTGTCCCGTTGCAGCCGCCCCACCCCGTATGCCGGGCGCGGGGGGCCAGGTAGCAGATGACCAGGTACGGGACGACGATGATCAGGGCGGCGATGATGAAGCCCACCAGGTGGTCTCCTACCGCGCCGAGCGCCAGCGCCAGCACGGTAACGATCAGCCACGTGCCTTTCTTCACGCCTACCAGGGTAAATGGCGGAAGTGGGGGCGTCCAGAGTCAGGCGGCGGCCTTCGGTCGGCTAGAAGTAATACGAGCGGGGCGAACTCTCGTATCGCCCGTATTGAAGTCGATGTACATTCTCCGAGCAACCTGGCGGCGTAATCTGCTGCCATTTATCCCGGCTCCGGAGGAGGTCATCTGTAACGGATGCCGCCACCGCCGCGCCGGACAATGAGCAGGTGTGAAACCGTTCCCGCCGGGCAGTAGGGGGCCTATGGCGTCGCGTCTTCAGCACTGCCTTCGGCTTCGAACCATCCCGCCAGGCCCGGGGAGCGCTGGTAACCGATCTGGTAACCGAGGGCCTCGCACCCGAGGCCCGTGCCGTCCTCAAGCCAGCAGAACCGGAGACAATCATGGATCATGACCGCGTTCGCAAGTACGGCCGCATCGCCGCCGGCGTCGTGGTGGTATGGCTGCTGATCGTCGGTGTCCTCACCGGTATCGGCAAGCTGATCATGATCACCCGCAACGGGAACGGCAACCTGCTCGGTGATCATACGATCCCGTACTGGTTCGCCGCGCACCGCACGCCGACGCTGAACCACTGGAGCCTGATCGCCAGCAACCTCGGGGCGACCCAGGACATTCTCATCGTAAGCGCCGTCACCTGCGTGATATTCCTCGCCGTTACCCGCCGCTGGCGGCCGGTGATCTTCGTCGCCGTGGTCATGCTCGGCGAACTGGCTGCCTTCCTGACCATCGCGGTCATGGTGAAGCGCCCGCGGCCGGACGTCATCCATCTCGACTCGAAGCTGCCCACCTCAGCGTTCCCTTCTGGGCACACGGCTGCGACTACGTGCCTGTATGTCGGCCTCGCCATCCTGGTCATCGGCTACGCCCGCGGCTGGTGGCGCTACCTGTTCCTGATCCCCGCGATCGTCATGCCGGTCATGATCGCCTTGGCCCGCATGTACCGGGGTGAGCATCATCCGACTGACATCCTGGGCAGCCTGCTGTTCGCCGGGCTCTGGCTGACCGCCACCACGATGCTCATCAAGCCGGCCCAGGGCGGCCTGAACCGCGCTGGCCGCCGGCCTCTCTGCCTACCCCGCCGGAAGGCCACCGAGCAGAGCCGAGAGGCCGCGCCCGCAACCCGTTAGGGCTGGATCGAGTGCCACTCGATGATCATTTGCCGTCCTGGCATCATCCGGCTCTCAGCAGGCGAGCAGCGGGGAAAGGGCCGACATGACCAGCATGAGTACCTGGGAACGGATCGAACGCCAGAATCTGCGTCGGCGGGAGCGGCAGATGCGCCACGCCCGGCCTGGCGAGCGGTCCGATCCCGGCCGCCCGGCCGGCACCGACATGCTGCCGCAGATCAAGCACATCCTCGTCGTGATGATGGAGAACCACTCCTTCGACAACTATCTCGGCACCCTCGGCCGGGGGGAGGGCTTCCCGGTCGACGACGACGGCACGCCAGATGCCGAGAATCCCGACTCCGCGGGCGCCATGATCCGGGCCTATCACGCGAGCTCTACCGTGCAGAAGGACGGCGTCCCCTGCCAGAGCTGGAGCGCCAGTCACACCCAGTGGGCTGACGGAAAGATGACCGGTTTCGTGACCTCGAGCCACCCTCAAGTGCCTGTACCTGGTGACCCGATCCCTGGACCCGACCGGCAAGGGCAGGGCACGATGGGTCATCAGGTGGAAGCCGGCCCTGAACGCCTTCGCGATCACCTTCGAAGGCCGCCTCGTCCCAGCACCACAATTAACCGATCAAGATGCCAGTTACACCGTTGATCGGACACTCCCGCCCAGAGATCGGAGTTATCTGTTACAGCCGTGACCGGCATCCACCCGGGCGGGGTAGGCGCGGGCCGGGTCAGAGCAGTATGTCAGCTGCCCGGGCCGGAAAGGCCCTCGGCTGATCCGCGCGCGCGGGTGGTCTCGGGCTCATCGGTGTGGACGTCGTCGACGCTGATGTCGATTTGGCGGAGGCTGATGCCGAGCTGGTCGCGCGCGGCCTTGCGGAGGGTGGCACGGATGTGGTGGGCGGCGGTGGCGGCGCGCAGGCCGTAACGGAGGCTGATGCTGATGGCCGCGTGGGTGGCGTCTCCGGGGGTGGGGAATCGGCAGCCGCGGCTGATGACGCCCGGGATCGTGTCCACCACGGCGGACATGATGGCGGAGGCGGCGTGTTCGGTGATGGTCAGGGTTGAGGGTGATGGGGCGAGCAGGGCGAGGTACCGGGTGCGGCGGATGTCGGCGCGGATGCGCGCCATGACCGATTCAACGAATCCGGCGGGCGGCTCTGGCCTTTGCGCGGCGAGGCTCGCGACGGCCCGCAGGACAGGGGCGAAGGCCTCGGCGGCTCGGCGGCAGTCTGGGCAGGCCTGCTCGTGCGCGTCCAGGGCGCCGGCTGTCAGGTGTTCATACAGGGTGCCGAGGTGGTGGCCGCAGGGCAGCCGGTCGCCGGGCCGGTGGCCGTCGGGATGGTCTATCGCCACGGGGTCAGCTCCTCCGCGAGCCGGGCGCGGGCCCGGTGGATGCGGCCGCGGACGGCGTCCGGGCTGGCCCGGGTGATGTCGGCGATCTCGTCATAGGACAGGCCTTCCAGCTCTCTTAGCACCCAGCATGCCCGCTGCCGCGGGGTGAGCCTGCCGAGCGCACGGGTGAGGGCGGCGCGCAGGTCGGCGGCGAGCGCGTGTTGTTCGGGGTCGCCGGCGCGCGAGGGCGGCAGGAGCGCCTGGTCGATGCCGGCCTCGCGTGCGTGGCTGCGCGCGGTGTTGATGGCGCGGGTGGTGACGATGCGGTACATCCAGGCGGCGAACGCCTGCTCGGCGCGGATCTCCCCGATGCGGCGCCAGGCGGTGATGAAGGCCTCCTGAGCCGCGTCGTCGGCCGCCCCGGTGTCGCCCAGGACGCGCAGCGCGACCCGGTACACCGGGCCGGAATAGCGGCGCACCAGCAGTTCGAAGGCGGTCGTATCACCGCCACGGGCGCGGGCGACCAGGCTGTGATCGTCCGCCTGCTGGGTCACGTGCCCACACTGCCCGGCGGCGCAATGCACACCGGCCGAAGCGATGTGATGTACATCACACCAGAATAGACGTGAGTGTCCGCCTTCCGTACGTGTCTTTCTTCCGTGGGCGGCCAGGGCGCCCTGGCCGCCCACGGCAAGAGAGGCGTTGCGGGGTGGCTAGCCGGGCAGGCAAACCCGGCGAGCTGTCCGGCGGCGCCAGGCGATGACCGGCACCGGGACCAGGGTCCCCAGGGCCGGACAAGAAGCTTTCGTGATCGCGGCCGGCCCGGCGGCGGTCACATAGGGCACGAGGACGCTGCTGGGACGAAAGGAGCACGCCATGAGCACGCAGGCGAGCGAGAAGACAGCGAGGCCCGCTGGGGCCGGGGCGAGGACGACGGCCCCGGTGACCGGGCAGGCGGCCGGGGAACTGGTCAGCGAGCAGGGCAAGACGTCGATCGCGGACACGGTCGTGGCCAAGATCGTCGGGATGGCGACCCGCGAGGTGCCCGGCGTGTACGCGATGGGCGCCGGGATATCCCGCGCGTTCGGCACGGTGCGGGAGCGGCTCCCCGGGGTGGCCGGTCCCGGCATCACGCAGGGCGTGAAAGTCGAGGTGGGCGAGCGTCAGGCCGCGATCGACCTGGACGTGATCGTCGAATACGGGGTATCCATCCCGGACCTGGCCGCCGGGGTGCGCCGCAGCGTGATCGGCGCGGTGGAGACGATGTGCGGGCTGGAGGTCACTGAGGTCAACCTCACCGTCGGCGACATTCACGTGCCCGGCGATGAAGCCGAGGAGACCGCCGAGCCCCGCGTTGAATGAGCCATCCGCCCGGCGGCCGGAACACGGCCGAGGCGGGCCTGCTGGCCGACCGGATCGCCGCGGCCGTGGCCGGCTGCCCGGCGGTGGCCGCCCTGGCCGACGGCCCGGTGGCCACCTACCTGCCTGGGCGCACCGTGCCCGGGGTGGCCGTGCGGGACGGCCTGGTGGTGGTGGCGGTGGTCGCCCGCCTCGGCCGGCCGCTGGCCGAGGCCGCCGGCCAGGTGCGAGCCGCGGTGGCCGGCGTGGCGCCGGGACTTGCCGTCGATGTTTACATTGATGACATCCAGCTACCCGAGGCCGATCCTGGCAGCAGGGAGGACGAAGCGTGACCGGGACGGAGCCCGATGCCCGCGGCCGGCAGGCGTTTCGCGCCTGGGTGCGGGTCTACCATCCCGATGCCGGCGGTGATCCGGAGGAGTTCGTCGCCGGGCTGTCCCGCTGGCGCGCCCAGCTCGCGATCCCGGCCGGGTGGGGGGGGGCCGGGGTGACCGTGTTCCGCACCCGGGGCGGATTGTGGCTGATCGAACGCTGGTGGCAACGCCATCAGCGCCGCAGTATCCGCCGGGTGATCTAACAGCAAGTGGTCTGACACAGTGAAGGTGAGCAGTAATGGCGGAAATGAACGAGATGCCCTGGCGGGCGGTGATCGGGCTGGCGTTCGGCACCGCGCTAGGGTTCGCGGGAGCGTTCGGCGGCTTCACCGCTTTCCTGATCGTGCTGGTTCTGGGCGTGGTCGGGTTCCTGGCCGGGCGGGCGCTGACCGGTGAGCTCGATCTCACCGAACTGTTCGGCGTGCGGAAGCGTTCGTGACCACAGGTGCGGCTCCGGGCTCTGCGGGCCGCCCCGGGGCGGATCTGGTTCCGGCAGCACCGGCGGCGCTGCGGCCGCCGGAAGCCCGCGGGCGTACCGAGATTGCCGACCGTGTGCTGGAGCGGATCGCGGCCCGCGCGGTCAGCGAGGTGGCCCAGGCGGGCGGGGCGGCAAGGCGGCTGCTCGGGGTGCCGCTCGGGCGCGACACCGTGCGCGCCGCTGCCCGGGCCACGGCGCACGTGGACGGGCAGATAGCCACCGTGCAGCTCAGGATGTCGGTGACCTACCCGGCGCCCATCCGGGAGACCACCCGCCGCGTGCGGGATCAGATCATGACCCGCGTCGGTGAGCTGACCGGCTTGGATGTGCGCCAGGTGGACATCGAGATCGCCCGGCTGATCCCCCCCGGAACGGAACCCAGGCGCGTGCAATGACCACATCGGATCTCGTCCCTGGCTTCGGCGCAGATCACGTGGACGCACCCGAGCCATCTCGGGCGGGCCGCCGGGCACGGCGGCGGGCGGCGCGTGCCTTCCGGCCCCGCCGCGTGCTTCCCGCCGTCGTGGTGGCGGCGGTGCTGGCCGCTGCCGCGATCCTGGCGGCGATCGAGGTGATTTCCACGCGCGCTGGCCATCCGGTCCATGTCCTGCCGGCCGGGTGGCTGGCCCGGACTGGCCGGGACGTGCACTGGGACGATCCCGCGGCGCTCGCCGTTGCGGCCGTGGCATGCGCTCTCGGGATCGTGCTGATCGCGCTGGCGCTGGCGCCGGGCCGCAGCCGGATGATCGCCCTGGCTTCCGGGGATCCGCAGACGGTGACCGGCATCACCCGCGCCGGGCTGCGGCGCTATCTGGCCGCTGCCGCCATGAGCGTGGATGGCATCGCCCGCGCGCGGGTACGGCTCGGCCGCCGGCGGGTACGGGTGCGGGCCGCGAGCCCGCTCCGCGATGCCCGCGGGCTGTCCGGCCAGGTGGAGCACGCCGTGACCGCGCGCCTGGACGAGCTGGCGCCGCTGCGGCCGCGGCGGGTCCGGGTCACCGTCCGGAAGAAAGAGGACTGAGCCGGTGAGCCGCCGGACCGCCCGCGGAAACCGCATCGGGATGATCGTGATCGGGCTCGTCCTGCTCGCGGCGGGCGCGGCGGCGCTCGCCCGCGGCCTGGCTATCCGGCCCGCGCTGCTCGGGCCAGCCCACGCAGTGGTGATCGATGAGCAGACCCGCCGGTATGCCGGCGGCCACTCCTGGTTCTGGCCTGCCCTCGCCGCCATAGCGGTGGTGGTCGCGCTGCTGGCGTTGCGCTGGCTCGCCGTCCAGACCCGCAGCGACGCCATCCGGCACATCGGGCTGGAGCCCGACCCCCGCCGCGGCGTCACCCGCCTGTCCGCCGGGGCGGCTACCGCGGCACTGGAGGATGACCTGTCCGCCAGCCCGTACGTGCAACGGGTCAACGCCACCGTCACCGGCGCCGCCACCACCCCGCAGCTGGCGCTGACCGTCACCCTGCCCACCGCCGCCGATCCCGCTCTCGCCAGCCAGCGCATCCACCAGGCGCTGGCCCGGCTCCGCCAGGCCCTGGAGACCGAGCACCTCACCGCGACAGTCCGGATCCGCGCCACCGGCCACCGCTGAACCACATCACGGTCGCACGGCCCGCCGAACGCCGGCGTAGGTGATTTCTGCCGCTCTGCCGGGTGACTGCACGTCAGCGTGCAGATGTCTCTGTCTCGGTGGCAAGGAACCTGGCCGGGGAGCCTGGCACCCACTCCAGCGGCATCTCGAAACGAACAATCGCTCCATGCTGAGGCTGATTCTCGATCTTCAGATTCTCCGCAGGGCACGGATAATCTGAAGCCCGCGGCCATGCTCGGCCGTCAGTAGGCCCATGATGTCATCGAGCATCCATCACCCGGACCCGGACCTCGTATTCGTCGCTGTCGCTGGCATGCATGATCACGTTGGCGCAGGCCTCACTCAGGGCAAGCGAGACATCAGCGCGGGTATCCGTGGCGACACCGAGCACCTCCAGAGAGGCATCAAGCACCTGGCGGCTGAGGTTTGCCGTCGCAGCGTCCCTAGGCAAGCACAATACGATCTGCACCTCCATGCCGACCCACCTCCGGACGGGGAAGTCCTCAGCGGCTGATTATCTCCGGCTTTTCCGGCTGGGCTCAACCTTGCTAGGCAGGAGCCGTGTCGGCGGGCTGCGTCCGAACAGGCTGCCAGCCGAACGGTCGCTACCAGGCTGTTCGCGAACGCGGGTAATCTGCACCCCGGCGCCCGGCATGACCGGCCCGGCGCGCACGGTGTTTGATGGCGCCCCATCGGGGCAGCATGGCCGCAAAGGCCCGGAGGACCCCATAGCCTGCCCCACGTGAGGGCGGCCCTCGGGCCGAGGGGTAGGAATCCCCTTCCCCGGGCCGCGCGGCCCCGTGGTCCTCTCCCCCCGGGACCGGGCCCGCGGCCCGGCACGTCTCGGCAGTTGCGGTGCAGTTTGTCATCGAGCATGCCGGGGCCTGGTCCGCGCCGTGACGGGTGTGTGTGCCCGGGGCCGGAGCCCGGCGGCGCAGCGCTACGCGGGATCGCCCGCCGCCAGGATCGTGGCTACCAGGTGCTGAAGCGGGCCGGTGAGGTCCTGCTCGCCGACCAGGACAGCGCGGTCACCGGCGTGGATGACATAGACCGAACGGCCCGGCACCGCCCGGTACGGCGGCGGGAAGGCCAGAACCTGCCCGATGAGGAATTCCCAGCGGCCGGTGTCGGTGAGGCACCAGGTGTCGAGCGCCCGGCGGCGGATGCTCCCTTCCCGGCTGATCTGGGTAACCATGACCCTCACCCAGCCCAGTTTGCCCCGGCAAGATAACACGCCGCTCAGGCCTTTGCCCCTGGCGACCGGGCGGTCTGGTCGGGCCTGCCCGCGGACGCCAGATCAGCTCATGGTTCCGGGAGCTAGGCTCTGGGCTCTGGCTGGCCGTTTCATAATGGCGGTCCCGGGGCATAACCACAACCGGACCCGTGCCAGCAAGGATCCGGACTCGTGCCAGCAAGGATGCCGTGTGAAGCGCCCCGGCTTCGTTGGAGGCTACGATGCTTTGGCTTCCGGAATGATCATAGTATGAGCCTGGCGAATTAGCCAGGCCTTCTCGTATTCTACTGGCGGGACATTCCCGCAGGCGGAATGGAGTCTTTCATTGTTGTACCAGTGTACCCATTCCGCTGTCCCCACGGTCACATGCCCCGCGTCCTGCCATGGCCCCTCCCGGTTGATCAGCTCCTTCTTGTACAGGGAATTGACCGCCTCCGCAGCGGCATTATCATAGGAATCTCCCTTGCTGCCGACCGGGCGGACCGCGCCGATATCCTCCAGCCGCTGCGTGTACCGGATCGAAGTGTACTGCACGCCCCGGCCGGAATGATGGCCAAGATCTGGGCCGGCCTGACGTGAGAAGATCGCCATCTCCAACGCGTCCAGAGCCAGATCGGCTCGCAGGTGACCGGCTACCTGCCAGCCGGCGATTTTCCGGGAGAAAAGATCGGTGATAAACGCGGTACAGGAGAAACCAGCGGCCGTATCCGCATAGGTGATATCAGCCACCCAGCGGCGGTTCGGCGCGGGCGCGGTGAAGTCGCGGCGCACCAGGCCGGCGGGCTGCTGCCCGGCCGGGGCGGGCACCGTGGTACGCGGCTTCCTGCGCCTGCCCACGGCACCTTCCAGGCCCAGCTCGCGCATCAGCCGTTCCACCGTGCACCGGGCCGCCTGGATGCCCTCGCGGTGCAACCGCAGCCACACCTTCCGCGCACCATACAGGCGGCGGCCCTTACTGCGGTCGTTCCACACCCGCATGATCTGCTTTTTCAGCCACCCGTCCCGCCGCCGGCGTGACGGCCGCTCCCGCCTCTTCGCCGCATAATAGGCAGAGACCGGGAATTCCAAGACCGCGCACGCCGGCTCGATCCCCAACCGGCCCTTGTGCGAATCGACGAACCCGGCTAGCGCGGATACCTGGGGTCGAGTTCCTCCGCGAAATACGCGCTCGCCGCCTTCAGGATCTCATTCGCGCGGCGCAGCTCGCGGACTTCCCGCTCCAGTTCCGCTATCCGCTGCGCGTCCGGCGTCGTGATTCCCGGCCGCTCTCCCGAATCGATTTCCGCTTGCCGTACCCAGGTACGCAAGGTCTCGCGTCCCACCCCGAGCTGGGCGGCCACCCGGGCGATCGCCCCTTTACCCTGGCCGGACTGCCCGCGAATATCGAAGACCATCCTCACCGCGCGCTCGCGCAGCTCCCCGGGATATCTCTCGGCTTCTGACATGACCCCATCCTCTCCAAGGACTGGAGCCTCCAAGATTCCCGGGGCGATCCAGTGCGTGCCGGGCGAGCCGCCGGGTCCGGCGCCGGGGCAAGAGAAGGCCCGCGCGCCTTGATCTTGCCGGGACCGGCGATGTGAGGAGGGATGTCATGACCGGTCCTGATACCTCCCATCACGTCGAGGTCAAAGAGGGTGACCAGATGGTCGCCGGGGCCGAGGTGATAACGGCTGGGCAGGCCGAAAGGACCGCCCGTGCCTTGCTGCACGCGGCGTCCGGGCATGCCGCTCCGGGCAGCCAGGCCAGCCTGGTCGACGCGGTCATGGGCCTGCCCGAGGCGCGGGCCAGCGGGCGCCTGGAGGCCACCGTCCCGTTCGGCGACGGCGAAGCGCTGGAGCGGCTGCGGGAGCGGACCGAGGATCCCGTCACGCGGCCGGCCGGGTCCAGCGTGCTGCTGGATGCGAACATACCCTCGGACGGCGCATAACCGTTCCCGGGGCGGCACAAGATCCGGCGGACCAGGACCGGCGGTGTGTGGGTGGCCATGGCCTGCTTCGCCGTGGTGCTGCTGTTGTTGCTGATCTTCATCCTGCAAAACGACCGGGCCGTGGGCATCTCCTACCTGGGCGCCCACGGGCACATCCCGCTCGGTGTCGCCCTGCTGCTGGCGGCGGTCTTCGGCGTGATCTTGGTGGTGCTGCCCGGCACGGCCAGGATCATCCAGCTGCGGATCACGGCCCGCCGCCATCGCCGCGCCGACGCGCGCCACGCCGCCGCGGCGCAAGGGGCAGATGCGCCCGGCCGGCCACCGGTATCGGCCTGACGCGGCGGCGCGATGACCGCCGGGATTCGCGGCAGCGTCTCGACGGTACCTTTTCGCGAGTGCACGCGGGCCTGGCTGGCCGGGCGCCGACCCGGTTAGGCTTGCCGGACAGCGCGGCCGGCGCTGGTTTGGGTGATCACGGGAGTGGAGCCGCGATGGGCGTGCCCGGCTATCCCGGAGCGCTCCGGGCCTTGTGCCAGGACGCCGGGGGTGACCTGCACCGGGTGCTGGCCGTGGCGTGCGGGCCGGTGCCGGCCTGGGACCCGGTGGTGTACCTGGCCGACTTCGCCCACATGGTACTGTTCCCGCTGGCCGCCGGGGTGGCCGAGGAGCAGGTGGCGGGGACGATGGCGGGCCGGGCGTTCACCGCCGGCCAGCCGGTGGCCAGCGCCCGGGACGGCTCGATCCGGGTGTGGGTGCCGGTGGTGGAACAGACCACCCGGACCGGGGTGCTGGCGGTCACCGTCGCCGAGGCCGGCGAGGAGGTCCTGGCGCAGGCTGAGCTGCTGGGCGTGTTCGCCGGGCTGGTCGTCGCGGCGGCGGCGCGGGTCACCGACGTCCCCTATGTGCGGCGGCGAGGCCGGGTCATGTCGTTGCCGGCGGGCATGCAGTGGGACCTGCTGCCGCCGCTGAGCGCCCGTGCCGCGGGGGTGCTGATCGCCGGGGTGCTCGAGCCCGCCTACGACATCGCCGGGGACGCGTTCGACTACGCGGTCAACGGCGCCGACCTGCATTTCGCGATCTTCGACGGCCTGGGGCACGGCATCGGCTCGACGCTGCTGACCGGCCTGGCCGTCGGCGCCTACCGGCACGCCCGCCGGGACGGGGCCGCGGTGGCCGGCATGCACGCGGCTGTCGATCAGGCGCTGGCCGGGTATTACGGCGACGACTCGTTCGCCACCGGCATCATCGCCCGGCTGGCCACCGGGCCGGGGCGGCTGGAATGGTCGTGTGCCGGGCACCCGAGGCCGCTGTTGCTGCGCGGCCGCAAGGTGGTCGCCGAGCTCGACTGCGAGGCGACGCTGCCGTTCGGGCTCGGCGACCGCACCCCGGCGGAGGCCAGCTGTGAGCTGGAGCCCGATGACGCGGTCCTGCTGTACACCGACGGGGTGGTCGAGGCGCGGACCCCGGACGGGGAGCTGTTCGGGCTGGACCGGCTGGCCGACCTGCTGGAGCGGGAGGCTGCCAGCGGCCAGCCGGCCGGGGAACTGCTGCGCGCGGCTGGTCCGCGCCGTGCTGGAGCACCAGGCCGGCGGCCTGCGCGATGACGCCACGCTGCTGCTGGTGCAATGGACCGGCCGCTGAGCGCGGGCCAGCCGCGCTGACCTGCGGGCCCCGAAGCGGCCCGGCCGCGCATCGGCTCAGCGCCGTACATTCCCCGCACCGGGTACCGGGCACCGGGCGCCGGCAGCACTGGTGGCCCTGGCCCGGCGATCGGAGGCCGGAAGCAGATCGCCCGGGAAGGCATACTCACGACGGTCTGGGTATGGAGGGGCCTGAGGAGGTGATGATCCGGTGATCACGACAGGCGGCCTGATGCAGGCCGCACCCTTCGCCCATTGCGCGTTCTTCTATCGTGGCCAGGATGAGTACGCCAGGGAGGTGTGCGCGTTCGTACGCGAGGGACTGGCCGCGGCCGAACCCGTGCTGGTCGCCGTGCCCGGCCGCCGGCTGGACCTGGTCCGCGCCGCCCTGGGCCTGGCAGCCGAGGCGGTCTGGTTCGCCGACATGGCCACGCTGGGCCGCAATCCGGCCCGGATCATCCCGGCCATCCGCCGGTTCGCCGACAGCCGCCGCCCGCGCCGCACCCGGTTCGTAGGCGAACCGGTGTGGGCCGGCCGCCCGGCCGCCGAGATCGCCGAGGCAACCCGGCACGAGGCGCTGGTCAACACGGCCCTGGCCGCCGTCCCCGCGGCCATCCTGTGCCCCTATGACGCCAGCGGGCTAGACCCGGCTGTCCTGGAGGACGCCAGGCGGACCCATCCCCGGGTGGTAGAAGGCGGTGCCCGCCGGCAAAGCGATGACTACAGCGGGACCGTTGTCGCCCAGGCCATCGGCGGGCAGCCGCTGCCCAGCCCGCCGCCGCAGGCGCAGGTGACCGCGTTCGGCGAGGAGGATCTCCCGGCGCTGCGGGAACAGGTCGAGCGCCGCGCCATCCAGGAGGGGCTCTCGGGCGGCCGCGCGCAGGACCTGATGATCGCGGTCAGCGAGATCGCGGCCAACACCGTGGTCCACGCCACCGGCGCGGGAGTCCTGCGGATCTGGCGGGACGGCACGGCCCTGGTGTGCCAGATCCGGGATGAGGGGCGGATCACCGACCCGCTCGCCGGGCGCCACCCCGACTCGCCGCACGCGGACAGCGGCCATGGCCTGCGGATCGCCCACGAACTGTGCGACCTGGTCGAGCTGCGATCCGGGCCCTGGGGCACCGTCGTCCGGCTGCACATGCTCCTGGGCTGACGCGCCGGCAAAGGCCCGTCGCAGGCAGGGGGGCGACGTGCGGAGGATCAGGTCGCCGTCCCGGCCACCATGAGATCCTGCATGGCGGTCCGAGGGCGTGCCTCACCCCGGGCTTTGCGTGTCTTCGGTCCTGGCGGTCTGGGCTGGGATGGTCTCGTTCCTGGCGGTCTCGGCCGTGATGGTCTCGGCCGGGACTGTCTCCGCGGCGGAGGTGGCGGGGGGAACTGGCTCGGCCGGCCTGATCCCGGAGGGCACCGACAGGATCCGGCCGGACGCCGCGCCCGCGATGAACACGATGACCACGCCGAGGGCGGAGAAGAAGCCGAGCTGCTCCACGATCCGCATGTAGACGGCGGAGCTGGCCGGGGAACCGCCCAGCATCACGTGGTTATTCCACAGCGGGCTCAAGGTGGTGCCCAGGGTGAACCAGCCCCGGCCGCCGCGGCCAGGACCGAGCCGGACAGCGCGACGTGCCTGCTGGTGGCGACGATGAGCAGGACGCCGCCAGCGAAGACCGCCGCGCCGGGCAGGATCTCCAGCCACAGCCGGGCCGTGGTGTAGGTCCAGGCCACCTCCGGCGTGTAGGCGTAACGGAAGTAGGGCCCGATGAAGGGGATCAGTGCGCCCCACAGCCCCAGCAGGAATCCGCTGGCCGCGCCGCGGCTGCGCCGCATTCGCAGCATCCCGGCCACGCCTACCACCTTCCCTGGTAGGTACCGAGGTTGAGTTACGGCCTGACACTGCGTCCCTACCCGGGGCGGGACCTGATATTCCGGTGCCGGTGGCTGCGGCGGCAGGCGATCCCGCCGGCAGGGCAGGCGGTGACGGCCGGCTACTGGCTGGGCTGGGGCAGATGGCAGGACACTTTCGGGTTCACGCCGACGTAGTTCAGCGGCCCGGCCAAGATAGTCACGATGATCGTGCCCGCCCCGGCGCAGTTCTCCGAGCCCTCGGTGTAGTAGTGCCGCTGCCCGGCGGCGATCGCGCCGATGACCAGCCAGATGAGCAGCAGCACCGAGACCGGCCGCGCGATACGCATCGCCACCTCCAGGTCGCGGCGGGCAGGGCTGCGCGCCGCTGACGGGGCCCGCGGTGGGCGCAGGCCGTCAATGTCGACGGAGCACAGATACCAGCAAGAGTGTCCGCTGCGCGCCGGTCCGGCGGGCAGAGCTTCGCCCAGGGTTGAGTAGACGGCGAGGTAGGCAGCCAGCCCCGTTCGGATCAGGCGGTCGCGAAGGTAGTGGTGCGGGACGACAACCCCGAAAGCGGCGCCGACCGCCGCGGCGTTCTTGTTCGCTATGACCAGCTCACGCACCCCGGCAGAGTCGCAGAACACGATAGGACTGCCGTCGGCCACGACGGTGCTGACACCGGGACCGAAAGCGGCAGCCAGCTCCAGTTTGATCTGCTCAGCGTTGCTGTGGGTCAGTTCGCCCGGCAGCGTGACCACGACCGTTCCCGGCGGCCGACCCGGCGGCAGCGGGAGGCCATCTTGTCCCGGCGATTGCCCGCCCACGGTTAACTCACCCCTGCTGTAGTTGCCCTGATCCCGCCGCCACGACCGCCGCTCTCCCGGACCAGCCCCGGCGCGGCCCGGCTGATACCGACTGGGCCACCGGGCGGGGGCGCACAAAGAGGAGCCACCCCGGACCGCGGCTGGCTCGACAACCTGTACCCGTATTCTGGCGCATGCGGAGGCGAGGCTTCAAGGCCGTCGCGGCGGCTCACCCGGCCGCGGTCAACGGGACTGCTCTTGCCCGGGCCGGGTTACGGGATGGCCCGCTGACCGTGTACGTGTCCGCCCTCTGGGCCCAAGCGCTGACGCGCTAGATGAAAAGTGCCTGGTAAACGTATACGCAAAGGCGCGCGGCCCCGCGCCCTGCGGGCGGGGCGAATGGCTTGCGCTGCGCGGGGGGTGGGGGTGACGGTCACTTATGTTTGCGCGGGGTGCCAGGTGGTGGGCATGAGCATAGCTGTGATCGCCATGCAGCGGGTGCCAGGCCGGGCAGTCATGGCTGCCTCCCGGACAGAAGGAGGCGGCGGGGCGGCCGGGGGCTGGGGCGGCGGTGAGGACCGGCCGCCCGGGCGTGCGTGTTCAAGCAGTGCGCGTTTTGGGGAAATCGCACCGGTATTCGTGTCCGAGGGGGGACTTGAACCCCCATGCCCTTGTCGGGCACTAGCACCTCAAGCTAGCGCGTCTGCCTATTCCGCCACCCGGACCCTCGACGCGTGGGACGCATCGGCTGGCTTACCTTAGCAAACCGGGAGGCCCCAAGCGAAGTGCCAGGGTCCGCCGCCGGACCCAGGGGCACGGCCAGCGCGCCGGAAGCCAGGTGCGACGATAGTCCGGTGACAGCGAACCAGGTGACCGCGCGGGACGAGGTCGTGGACATATGCCGTAACCTGGTCAGGATCGATACGTCGAACCCAGGGGACCACTCCGGTCCTGGTGAGCGGCTGGCCGCCGAGCACGTCGCCGGGCTCCTCGGCGAGGTCGGGCTTGACCCGGTGATCCTGGAATCGCATCCGAAGCGAGCCAGCGTGGTCGCGCGCATCAGCGGCCGGGACGGGTCGCGGCCGGGCCTGCTCGTGCACGGCCACCTCGACGTGGTACCGGCCAGCGCGCCCGACTGGCGCCATGATCCGTTCTCCGGCGAGATCGCCGACGGCTGCGTGTGGGGCCGCGGCGCGATTGACATGAAGGACATGGACGCGATGATGCTCGCCGTGGCGCGGCAGCGGCTGCGCGAGGGGCGGCCGCCGGCCCGCGACATCTTGCTCGTCTTCACCGCGGACGAGGAAGCGGGTGGAACCTGGGGGGCCCGCTGGCTGGTGGACAGCCACCCGGACCTGTTTGAGGGCGTCACCGAGGCGGTCGGCGAGGTCGGCGGCTTCAGCATGACCCTGGGCCGCCAGCGGATCTACCTGCTGCAGACCGCCGAGAAGGGGATCGCCTGGATGCGGCTGACCGCGCGCGGCCGGGCCGGCCACGGGTCGATGATCCAGCCGGACAACGCGGTCACCGAGCTGGCCGAAGCGATCGGACGGCTGGGGCGGCACGAGTGGCCCACCCGCCTCATCCCGTCGGTCCAGGCGTTCCTGGAAGGAGCATGCGACGCACTCGGCATCGAATTTCTGCCTAATGATCCTGGGCAGGTGCTCGGCAAGATCGGCTCGGTCTCGCGCATCATAGGCGCGACCCTCAGGAACACGGTAAATCCGACCGTCCTGCGAGCCGGTTACAAGGTCAATGTCGTGCCGCAGGCCGCTACCGCCGAAGTCGACGGGCGGTTCCTGCCCGGATACGAGGAGGAGTTCTTCGCCGAACTGGACCGGGTACTCGGGCCGGGCGTGACACGCGACATCATCCATTTCGATATCGCCCTGGAAACGACGCCGGACGGTGACCTGTATACCGCGATGACCAGCGCGCTGGTCGCGGAAGACCCAGAGGCCCGGGTGATCCCCTACTGCCTGTCCGGGGGCACCGACGCCAAGTCGTTCAGCCGGCTCGGGCTGCGCTGCTTCGGCTTC
>CAWEGV010000007.1:0-76707 GCA_963808615.1 uncultured Actinomycetota bacterium | reverse complement strand
TCGCGGGATCGGGGATCCCGTCGAAGTACTGGTCCAGGACCTGCCGGAACACGGGATCGCCGGGCGCGGCGTGCATGAACAGCGTGACCGAGGAGCGGAGCTTCATCGCGTCGACCTCGCCGAAGATCTGCTCCGCGGTGCGTCCCGGCACCCGGGTCAAGATCCCGGCGCACTCGGTGAGCCGGGCGCCGAGCACCGGATCCGCCAGGTAGGCCCGGGCCTCGGCCAGCGAGTTGATCGCGTAGGCCTGGGCCATCGGGCTGTAACCCAGGCCCGCGATCTGCGGGAAGATGAACCACATCCAGTGGCTGGTCTTGCGGCCCGCACGCAGCTCGGCGGCGGCACGATCGTAGGTCCCTCCGGCGTCCTGGGCCGCCACGAAGCGCTGCAGGTCATACGGGTCGCCGGTGGTCATTTCCCGTTCATCCTGCCCGTCCGGCCCTGGCTGGCCCGCACCGAGATCTGCTCCAGATGCGGGTACCCGTCCATCTCGATGACCGCGGCGAAGCCGACCGGCGGGTCGCCGGCCACGAAGATGTCCGCGCCCTCGGCGACCGCCGTCTCGGCGGTCGCCGGGCCGGGCGGGAAGACGATCCCGATCCGCCGGAACATCGCCTCGCCGGAGAACTCGATGGCCCGCAGCCCGGCCAGGTCCCCGGGCGCCGCCGCCCGCACGGTAAGAGCCACCCGCCGAGCCTGCTGCCGGGCCGCGTCCGCTGGCCTCCCGCCGGCGAGGTCATCGCGCCTCGAACCCGACGCACTCGCTGACCGGAAGCCGCGGATAGCGCACCAGCCGATCATCCCAGCTGGCCCGGATGCAGCGAAGATAGGCGGTGCCCCGGCGCGTCTCGTTGATCCTGGCGTGCTGGCAGTCCATGCACAGCCCCGGCTGTCCGCCCAGCTTGGCCAAGCCCGCGCTGTCCGGCGGCTGCCCGCCGAGCTTGCCCCGGCCCGCGCTGTCCGGCTGCCCGCGATCGTCCGATGTCACCGCTCACCCAATGCGTGTCTCATGACCCGTCCCGAACGATCCCAGGCCGCCCGCGGACCTCGCCCGTCTCACCCGCCCCAGCCCAGTTTCGATGATCGTGCCAACCTCCGAATCTAGCTGGCAGGGCGCCCCAGCCGCATGGTCCCGGGTGGCCCCGTCCCAGCCGGTACGCCGCGCCGATCACCAGACGCCGCACCGAGCCTGGCCACGATGCGGCGAGGCCTATCAAAT
Organism: uncultured Actinomycetota bacterium; assembly: GCA_963808615.1. GTDB lineage: Bacteria > Actinomycetota > Actinomycetes > Streptosporangiales > Streptosporangiaceae > Palsa-504. The sequence continues at coordinate 75,488 of CAWEGV010000007.1, read as the reverse complement.
ACCGCTCTTTTACGTAGAGTGCCGCACCCATTGAATGATCATGGGCGCCGGGGGAGGTAGAGGTCGGTGATCGTGCCCTCGAACGCCTCGGCGGCCAGGGCCACGGTCTCGGACAGCGTGGGGTGCGGGTGGATGGTCAGGCCGATATCGGCGGCGTCGGCCCCCATCTCGATGGCCAGCGCCACCTCGGCGATCAGGTCACCCGCCGAAGGCCCGACGATCCCGCAGCCGATGACCCGGCCGCTCGCCTCGTCGAACAGCACCTTGGTCAGGCCCTCGGACCGGCCCAGGGACAGCGAGCGGCCGCTGGCCGCCCACGGGAAGACGCCCTTGCCGTACGTGACGCCTGCCGCCCGGGCCTCGGTCTCCGTGGTCCCGGCCCAGGCCACCTCGGGATCGGTATAGGCCACCGACGGGATGACGCGGGCGTCGAAGTAGCTGGTCTTGCCCGCGATCACCTCGGCGGCGACCTTGGCCTCGTGCATGGCCTTGTGCGCCAGCATGGGCTGCCCGATGATGTCGCCGATGGCGTAGATGTGCGGCACGTTGGTCCGCAGCTGCTTGTCCACCGCGATGAAACCGCGCTCATCGACCGTGACGCCCGCGTCCTCGGCGCCAATCAGCTGGCCATTGGGGCGGCGGCCCACGGCGACCAGGATCCGGTCGAAGCTGTCAGTGGCGGGCGCCTTCGGGCCGTCGAATGACACCACCAGGCCCTCGGGCCTGGCCTGGACGTCGGTCACCCTGGTCTTCAGGTAGATGTTCTCGTACAGCCGCCCGACCCGCTTGGCCAGCGGGTTGATCAGGTCCTTGTCGGCGCCGGGGATGAGCTGGTCCATCAGCTCGACGATGGTGATCCTGGCGCCGAGCTCGTGGTAGACGGTGGCCATCTCGAGCCCGATGATCCCGCCGCCCAGGACGAGCAGCCGCTCGGGCACGCCGGCCATCTCCAGTGCGCCGGTGGAGTCGATGATCCGCGGGTCATCAGCCGGGATGAACGGCAGCGTCAGCGGCTCGGAGCCGGCCGCGATGATGGCCTGCCCGAAGTCGACGGCCGTGCTGCCGCCCTCGGCTAGCTCGACCCGTACCTGGTGCGGCGAGCTGAACCGGCCGTAGCCGCGGATGGTGGTGACCTGGCGCTGCCTGGCCAGCCCGGCCAGCCCGCCGGTGAGCCGCCCGACCACGCCGTCCTTCCAGGCCCGCAGCTTGTCCACGTCGATCGCCGGGGCGCCGAACGTGACGCCGTGCTCGCTCATCTCCTTGGTCTCGGCGATCACCTTGGCCGCGTGCAGCAGGGCCTTGGACGGGATGCAGCCGACGTTGAGGCAGACCCCGCCGAGGGTAGCCCCGCTGTCGACGAGCACCACCTTCTTGCCCAGGTCGGCGGCCCGGAACGCGGCCGTATACCCGCCCGGACCGGCCCCCAGGACCAGCACCTCCGTGGTGAGGTCGCCGGGTGCCATCTCCCGCCCAGAAACCGGAGCCGCCAGAGCCGCCGGGGCCGCCGCCGCGGGCGGGGCAGCAGGCGCCGCCGCCTCCGGCACGGTCGTGTCGCCCGTGCGCAGGTCGGCGATGAGATGACCGGCCGAGACCCGGTCGCCGACGGAGACCCGGACCCCGGTGACGGTCCCGGCCACCGGGGCCGGGATGTCCATGGTGGCCTTGTCGGACTCCAGAGTGATCAGCGGGTCCTCCACGGCCACCGCATCGCCTGGAGCCACGTGCACCTCGATCACCGGCACGTCGGCGAAGTCACCGAGATCAGGCACTGCCACCTCGATGACCTCGTAGACCCCGCTCGGCGAGCCGTAGCCGGCCGGCTCCGCTGGTTCCGGCTCGGCCTCTTCAGTGACGTATTCCCGGCCCGGAACGGCCTCGCTCGCCGAGCCCTCCAGCCGCAGCACGAGGTCGCCGGCCGACACCCGGTCCCCGACCCGGAGGAGGACCTCGCTGACGGTTCCCGCGGCGGGCGCGGGGATGTCCATGGTGGCCTTATCCGACTCCAGGGTGACCAGCGGATCCTCGGCGGCCACGGTGTCGCCCGCGGCCACGTGCACTTCGATGACCGGGACGCCGGAGAAGTCGCCGATGTCGGGGATGCGGATGTCCACGTCAGGCTCCAGGGAAGCAGATAATGGAGGCCGCAGTCACAACAGCAGACCGCGGATGTCTTCCAGCAGCTGGCACAGGTACCGGGCGAACCGCGCGGCCAGCGCTCCGTCGATGACCCGGTGGTCGTAGGACAGCGAGATCGGCAGCATCAGCCGCGGCACGAACGCCGACCCGTCCCACACCGGGGCGGTCTTGGCCCGGACCACACCCAGGATGGCCACCTCGGGGGCGTTGACGATGGGCGTGAAGCTAGTCCCGCCGATGCCGCCCAGGCTGGAGATGGTGAAGCAGGCCCCCTGCAAGTCGGGAAGGGTCAGCTTGCCTTCCCGGGCCCGCGCCGAGACGGCGCCGAGCTCCCGGCTGAGCTCCCGGATGCCTTTCTTGTCAACGTCGCGGATCACCGGCACCACCAGGCCGTCGGGCGTGTCGACCGCCACGCCCAGGTGGTAGTAGCCCTTGTAGATCAGCGCGTCCTTCTCCTGGGTCAGCGAGCTGTTGAACTTACCGAACTCGCGCAGCGCCGACGCCGAGGCCTTCAGCAGGAAGGCCAGCAGCGTCACCCGGTATCCCTCGGCCTTGGCCGCGGCATCCAGCTCCCGCCGGTAGGCGTCCAGCTCGGTGATGTCCGCCTCGTCGTTGTGCGTGACGTGCGGGACGTTCAGCCACGACCGGTGCAGGGCGGGACCGGACAGCCGCTGGATACGGGTCAGCGGCCGCACCTCGACCGGGCCGAACTTCGAGAAGTCCTGCGCCGGCACCTCAGGGATCCCGGCCCCAGAGGCGGCCGCGGCCGCCGGAGCGGCGGGAGCCGCTGCAGGCCCCCGCACGTTCGCGATCACGTCGTCCTTGGTGATCCGCCCCTTCGGCCCGCTTCCCGACACCCTGGTGAGGTCCACGCCAAGCTCACGCGCCAGCCGCCGCGCCCCCGGCCCCGCGTGCACCCCGTCAAAGTCCGCCGCCCCAGCCCCGGCCGCGCCAGCCTCAGCCGCCGTAGCCGTCACCGGCGGCCCGCCCTCCGCCACCGGGGGCGTTGCAGAGGCAGCCGAACGCCGGGCTGGCTCCTGCGCCGCCGCCACCGGGTCCGCCGCCTGCTGCCCGGGCGGTTCCTGCTGCTCGGTAAAGGACGGCGGCGCCGTGTTCGTGCCCTCGGTGTCCAGCAGCAGGATCGGCGACCCGCGGCTGACCAGGTCGCCCACCTTGACCCGCAGCTCGCGGACGGTGCCCGCGGCGGGGGAGGGCACGTCCATGGCGGCCTTGTCCGATTCCAGCGTGACCAGCGGGTCCTCCGCGTTGACCACGTCCCCGGCCGTGACGTGGATCTCGATGACCGGCACGTCGGCGAAGTCGCCGAGGTCCGGGACGCTGACTTCAGTCGCAGCGGCCACGACCGCTCCTTTCGCGAAAGATCAAAGATCAGGAACGCGCCGGATCCGGCTTATCCGGGTCGACGCCGTACCGCGCGATCGCGTCCGCCACCGCCGAAGCGGGCACCGCTCCCTCCGCAGCCAGCGACGACAGCGCGGCCACGGCCACGTAGTGCCGGTCGACCTCGAAGAACCGACGCAGGTTGCGCCGGTAGTCCGAACGCCCGTACCCGTCGGTCCCCAGCACCTTGTACCGCCCCGGCACGAACGGCCGGATCTGGTCGGCGTACGTCCGCACGTAGTCGGTCGCCGCCACCACCGGGCCCGCCCGCCCGGCCAGGCACTCCTCCACATAACAGCGCCGCGGCTGCTCCGAAGGATGCAGCATGTTCCACCGCTCGGCGGCCAGCCCGTCCCGCCGCAGCTCGGTGAAGCTGGTCGCGCTCCACACGTCGCACGCGACGCCGTAATCCGAGGCCAGCAGGTCCGCCCCGGCCAGCACCTCCCGCAGGATGGTCCCGCTGCCCAGCAGCTGCACCGCCGGCCCCCCAGCGGACGCAAAGGAACCGGAAGACCGCAGCAGGTACATGCCGCGCAGGATCCCGGCCTCGGCGCCCTCCGGCAGCGCCGGGTGCTCGTAGTTCTCGTTCATCAGCGTGACGTAGAAGAACACGTCCTCCTGCTCGGCCACCATCCGCCGCAGGCCGTCGTGGATGATGACGGCGACCTCGTAGGAGAACGTCGGGTCGTAAGACACGCAGTTGGGGATGACCGAGGACAGCACGTGGCTGTGCCCGTCCTCGTGCTGCAGCCCCTCGCCGTTCAGCGTGGTCCGGCCGGAGGTCCCGCCGAGCAGGAAGCCGCGGGCCCGCGAGTCGCCGGCCGCCCAGGCCAGGTCCATGACCCGCTGGAAGCCGAACATCGAGTAGAAGATGTAGAACGGGATCATCTGCACGTCGCTGGTGCTGTAGGCGGTGGCCGCGGCGATCCAGGAGGCCATCGCGCCTGCCTCGTTGATGCCCTCCTGCAGCATCTGCCCGTCCGGCGCTTCCCGGTAGTACATCAGCTGGTTGGCGTCCTCCGGCTGGTACAGCTGGCCCGCCTGGCTGAAGATGCCGTACTGCCGGAACATGCCCTCCATCCCGAACGTCCTCGACTCGTCGGGCACGATCGGCACCACGTGCCGGCCGATGTTCTTGTCCCGCAGCAGCGTGTTGAGGATCCGCACGAACGCCATCGTGGTGGAGATCTCCCGGCCCGGCGTCCCGCCCAGCTGCCCGCCGAACGCCGACAGCTCGGGAATGGCCAGCGTCTTGGTCGAACGACGCCGCCGGGTCGGCAGGTACCCGCCCAGGGCGGCCCGCCGTTCCCGCAGGTAGGCCAGCTCCTCGCTGCCCTCGTCGAACCGCAGGAACGGCAGCTGCTTCAGCTGCTCGTCGGTCAGCGGCAGGTTGAACCGGTCCCGGAACCTGGCCAGCGCGGCGTCGGCCATGTGTTTCTGCTGATGGGTGATGTTCTGGCCCTCGCCGGACTCGCCCATCCCGTAGCCCTTGATCGTCTTGGCCAGGATCACGGTGGGCTGGCCGGTGTGACGCACCGCGGCGGAGTAGGCGGCGTACACCTTGACCGGGTCGTGGCCGCCGCGGTTCAGCGCCCAGATCTCGTCGTCGGTCATCCCGGCCACCATCTCGGCCAGCTCGGGGTACTTGCCGAAGAACTTCTCCCGGACGTAGGCGCCGTTCTTGGACTTGAAGTCCTGGTACTCGCCGTCGACGGCCTCTTCCATCCGCTTCAGCAGCAGCCCGCTGGTGTCCCGGGCGATCAGCGGGTCCCAGGCGCTGCCCCAGATCACCTTGATCACGTTCCAGCCCGCGCCGCGGAAGATGCCCTCCAGCTCCTGGATGATCTTCCCGTTGCCGCGCACCGGGCCGTCCAGCCGCTGCAGGTTGGCGTTGACCACGAAGATCAGGTTGTCCAGCTTCTCCCGGCTGGCCATGGCGATGGCGCCCAGCGACTCCGGCTCGTCGGTTTCGCCGTCGCCGAGGAACGCCCAGACCTTCCGGTTGGCGGTGTCGGCCAGCCCGCGGTGGGCCAGGTATTTCAGGAACCGGGCCTGGTAGATGGCCATGATCGGGCCCAGGCCCATGGACACCGTCGGCATCTGCCAGTAGTCAGGCATGAGCCACGGGTGCGGGTAGGACGACAGCCCACCCTGCCCATTCCCGGCGTCGACCTCCATCCGGAACTTTGTCAGCTGCTCCTCGGTCAGCCGCCCCTCCACGAACGACCGGGCGTAGATGCCCGGCGAAGAGTGCCCCTGGATGAACAGCAGGTCGCCGCCGCCGTGGCCGGAGTCCGCGCCCCGGAAGAAGTGCTGGAACCCCACTTCGTACAGCGTCGCCGCGGACTGGAAGCTGGCGATGTGCCCGCCTAGCTCGGACGATTCCGCATTGGCGCGCAGCACGATGGCCAGCGCGTTCCACCGGATCAGCGACCGGATGCGGTGATCGATGACCTCATCCTGCGGACTGAGCCGGTCCTCGGATGCCGGCAGGATCGTGTTCAGGTACGGCGTGGTGGCGCTGTAGGGGACCGGGGCCCCCTTGCGGCGGGCCTCGGCGGTCACCTCATCCAGCAGGTAGAAGGCGCGGTCCGCGCCCTCGAAGGCCAGCACCGAGTCGAGGGCTTCCAGCCATTCGCGGGTCTCGGCCGGGTCAAGATCTTCGAGCATCAGCGTCCCCTCGGCAGGAGTCCTGGCGGATCACGGCGGCGGAACGGTCAACGTCCGTATCTACCATCTCCTGTAGGTGATATGCCAGGCAAGGAACACCGGTGACAGGAGGGGAGAGACCGCCGTGACGAACCCGCTGGATCAGCTGGCGTCCTGGCCGGTCACCGCCGCGGCCGGCGTCGCGTCGGCGGCAGGCCTGCTGGCCTCGGCCGGCCCGGTCGACCAGCCGTTCAGGTGGGCCTCGGTGACCAAGCTGCTGGTCGCGGTGGCCGCCCTCGACGGGGTGCAGCGCGGCCTGCTCGACCTGGACGAGGCCGGCCCGCCGGGGTCGACGGTCCGGCACCTGCTGTCCCACGCCTCGGGCCTGGCCTTCGACAGCGACGTGATCCTCAGCCAGCCGGGCCGCCGCCGGGTCTACTCCAACCGCGGCATCGAGATCGTCGCCGGCCTGCTGGCCGCCCGGTCCGGCCGGCCGTTCGACAACCTGCTGGCCGACGAGGTCTGCCTGCCGCTGGGCCTGACCGGCACCCGGCTGGAAGGCTCCCCGGCCTGGGGCGCCGTCGGCCCGCTGGCCGACCTGATGACCCTGGCCATCGAGCTGGCCAGCCCGTCCCTCATCGACGAGGACCTGCTCGCCGAGGCCACCCGGGTGGCCTTCCCCGGCCTGTCCGGCGTCCTGCCCGGCTACGGCCGCCAGGAGCACTGCGACTGGGGTCTCGGCTTCGAGATCCGGGACAGCAAGACCCCGCACTGGACCGGCTCGCGGAACTCACCCCGCACCTTCGGCCACTTCGGCCGCTCAGGCAGCTTCCTATGGGTCGACCCGGACGCCCGCCTGGCCTGCGCCTCCCTCGCCGACCACGACTTCGGCGACTGGTCCATCCAGGCCTGGCCCCCCTTCTCCGACGCCATCCTCGCCGCCTACGCCCCCTCCGCCTAACCCGCGCGCCAGAATTGGGCCGCGTCCATGATCACGGCCAGAAAGGGCACTATACGGTACGCCGCTGCCGGCGTTGCTCGACCGGCCAGGCGATGACGTCTGGACCACGCAGGGCATCCCGGAGGAAGTGGCCGTCAGGCTGATGAGCGCGGCGGGCGGCAGCGTGACCGGGGTGGTCCGTGCCCGCGCCGCCGGCCTGTGCGCCGATGCCAGCGACGTAGACGACGTCCTGCGGGAGGCGTTCCTGCGGGCGTTCATCGCGCTGGACCGGCTGCGCGAGTACCTCACCGAGCACCGTCCCGACCTCGTCCCGAGGAGACTCATGACCACCGTCCGCATCGCCAGCGCCGAGCATCAGCGCCCAGACCGGAATTTTTGGGCCGAACGGTCCGTGGTGGCAGCGGCCGGCTCAGTCGAAGTTGTTCTTGCGGCCTTCGCGCACGTAGTCGACTGTCGAGCGGATGTGCTGCTCGCCGTGGACGGCGCGCTTCTTGGCGATGTGCCCGAACATCTGGATGCCGAAGCCGCCGTCCAGGTCGCTGACGATCCGCTGCTTCCACGGCCGCCGGACGATCTGCGTGGTCAGCCGTCGCGTCGTCCGGGGCTGGGTCATGATGTGGTCGGCGATCTCGTACGCGCGAGAAATCAGCCGGTCCCGGGGCACCACCTCGTTGACCATGCCCCACTCCAGGGCCTGCCGGGCGGTGATCGCCTCGCCGGTGAGCAGGGCGTAGGCGGCGCGCTTGACCCCGAGCAGTTCCTGGAAGGCGTTGTGGATGCCGTCGGCCGGCACCGAGCCGATGTCGTAGTGCAGGTCGAAGAGGACCGCGTCCTCGGCGGCCAGCGTGATGTCGCACATCAGCACGATCTCGGAGTGGAAGCCGGGCCCGTTGAGCAGGCCGATGGTGGGGATCTCCACGTCATTGACCAGCGCGCTGACGTTGATCCGCCCGTCCTTGTAGGCGTACTCATAGGCCCAGTACTCCATGTCGGCCTCCTCCAGGGCGAAACCCTCCGGGTCCGACGCCATCATGAACTCATCGCCGGTGCCGGTGAGGATGAGCACCTCGTTGTCCGGGTCCGCGCCGACCGTCTTCAGCATCTGGCCGAGCGAGCGGTGGTTCTGCACGCTGAGCTGGACCGGGCCGCCGCGGGTGTGCGCGGCGACCAGCAGCACGCCGTCGTCCCGGCGTTCCATCCGGTAGAACTCCCGGAACGTCTCCCGGTACTCCTCGAACCGGGGCGTGGGCACGAATTCCTGCAGCGACATGCGTCATTCCTCCGGGTCCTGGGCAAGTCCCGCACCGCGGGCCTGCTGATCGTAGAGCGACAGGAAGTCCTCGTTGCGCAGCCCGATGCCGATGGCGGACTGGATGAGCTGGTGGACCAGGCCGGCCACCGGCATCGGCACCTCGAGCGACCGCGCCGCGTCCAGCCCGAGGTCGAAGTCCTTGCGCAGCAGTTCGGTGGTGAAGGTGGGGGTCCAGTCCCGCTCGACCAGGTCGCCGGCCCGCTTGCGCACCCAGTCCGAGCCCAGCACGGTGCCGCCCAGGAACTCCAGGAACGCGGCCCGGTCGGTGCCGCCCTTCTCGGCCAGGCTGGTCACCTCGACCAGGGCCTGGACCATCATCCCGAGGTACAGGTTGTGGCACAGCTTCACCAGCCGGCTCTGCTCGGCCTCGCCCGCGTGCACGGCGACCTTCGTCATCATCTCCAGGTACGGCTTGACCTGCCGGAACACCTCGGCAGGTCCGGAGGCGACGATACAGGCCCCGCCACCGGCCACCACGTGCGGGTTGCCGCTGATGGGGGCGGCCAGGAAGCCCACCCCGGCGGCGTCCGCCGCCTCTCGCACCCGGGCTGAGGCGGCCGGCGACACGGTCGAGCAGTCCACGATCGTGCCCGGCCCCGGGGCGCCGCGCAGCAGCCCGTACTCCCCGATGATCACCTCCTCCAGGTCCCGCGACGCGGACACGGTAACGAACACGATGTCGCAGCCGCCCAGGTCAGCGATCCGGCCGGCCGGCCGCGCGCCCCTGGCCACCAGCGGCTCCGTCTTGACCGGGGTCCGGTTCCACACCGTGACGTCCTGGCCGGCGTCGATCAGGCGGCGGGCCATCGCCGCGCCCATGCGGCCGGTACCCAGCCAGCCCAGGCGGGCGGCGGTTGTGCTCATGCTTGCTCCTCAGAGGGGGGAGTACTCGCCGCCGCGGGCGGCAGCGACCGGTACGGCGGGAGCCGGGCCGGATCGGCCCAGCCCGGCCTCGGCGATCGGCCACAGCCGAGCCCAGGCCGCCGATGACCGAGTGGTTCTCTGCGGTGACCACGATCCTCGCTCCGCCGGCCGCCTCCCGCACGGTGGCCTCGTCCAGCGGCTTGATGGCTGGCACGTTGATGACCGATACGGACACGCCGTGCTGGCCCAGGGCCTGCGCCGCGGCCAGCGCGGCGGCGAGCAGGGCACGTCCGCGATGGCCTGGACCACCTGGCGGGTCTGTACCGCGTCGGCCACGTCGACCACGGTCATGTCGGGCAGCGCCCGCATCAGCGCCACGTCGTCGGTGGCCTGGTGCGAAGGCCCGCCCGGGGTGGACACGCCGGGCATGAAGCCGATGATGCGCACCGGCAGGCCCGGGTAGGCGATGGCGTTGGCGATCTGGTCGTAGGGGCGGCGGGTGGCGAACACGCCGAAGGTGTGCACGAACGGGACATAGCCGCAGCGGGCCAGCGCCCCGGCCATGCTCATCATGTTCGCCTCGGCCATGCCGCCGTGGATGAACCGGTCCGGGAACTCGGCCTGGAACAGGTCGACCTCGGTCTGCCGGGTCAGGTCGCCGGACAGGCACAGCACCTCGCAGCGGCGCCGGGCCAGGTCCACCAGCGCCCGGCCGTAGGGCTTGAGCTCGGTGCGGTAGGGCGGCTCACGCACGAAGCGCCTCCAGCTTGCCGGTGAGTTCCTCTACTGCGGCCCGGGCCAGCTCCGGGGTCAGCTTGATGAAGTGGCCGTCCGCGTCCGGCGGCAGGCAGTCCAGGCCATGCCGGGTTGAGGTGCGGCAGACCAGCACGCTGGGCCGGCCCTGCGATCCCGCGGCGGCGAGCGCGGCCGCCAGCGCGTCCTCCGCCAGCAGGCCAAGTTCGGCCGCCGCCGCGAACGGCCCGATGATGTAGTGCCCCGGCGAGCAGACCAGCCGGTCCGTGCCCGGCCGGGCAGCGGCGAACACGGCGGCCACCTGCTCGGCGGACGACAGCGCCTGGCCCAGGTACCCGAAGCCCTGCGGCGCGACCATCCGCACCGCCCGCAGCCGGATCTGCAGCGCCAGTTCACGCGGGTCGCGGACGGTCCAGCCGATCCCGGGCTCGGAGACCCGCCGCGTGACAGTGATCGGACCCATGGACCTGCTCCCTTCCGCGCCGCGGCCAGCTGCTCATAAGCTCCGGTGAGGTTTAGCCTAGAGCCGTGCTGCCGCCCGCCACACCCGACCTCATCTCACTCGACCTGCTCGATTCCATCGCCGAACTCGGCAGCCTGGGCCAGGCCGCCAGCAGGCACGGCATGACCCAGCCGGCGGTCAGCATGCGCATGGCCCAGCTGGAGCGCAACCTGGGTCTCAGCCTGCTGCAGCGTTCCCCGCTCGGGACGAAGCTGACCCCGGCCGGGGAGCAGGTCGCGGCGCTGGGCCGCCGCGTCCTCGGCGAGGTGCACGCGCTGATGACCGGCGTGGCCGCGCTGGTCGCTGAGGAAGGCTCGCACCTGCGCGTCGCCGCCTCGCTGACCGTGGCCGAGTACCTGCTGCCCGGCTGGCTCAGCGCCCTGCACCGGGAATCACCGGGCGTCATGCTGGCCGTGGAGGTGACCAATTCCTCCCGGGTGCTCGAACGCGTCCGCGAGGGCCGGGCAGACGTCGGGTTCGTGGAGGGCCACGAAATGCAACTGCCCGGGTTGGCCACGGTCGTGGTGCGCAGCGATCACCTGGTGGTGGTCGTGGATCCGGCACATCCGTGGGCCCGGCGCGGGTCGCCGGTCACCGGACCAGAACTGGCCTCGGCCGAGCTGATCGTCCGGGAGCCTGGCTCGGGCACCCGGGAAGTGCTCGACGACGCGCTGAGCAGCTGGGGCGGCCCGCATTCGTGGCTGGAGCTCGGGTCGACGGCTTCGATCCTGGCCGCCGCGCGGCGCGGCCAGGGACCTGCGGTGCTCAGCGCGCTGGCCGTGGCCGAGGACGTCGACCTCGGGCGGCTGCTGCCGGTGCGCACCGACGGCATCGACCTGAGCCGGACGCTGCGGGCGGTGTGGCCCGCCGACCGCCCCCTGGCCCCGCTGGCCCGGCGCCTGCTCAGCGAGGCCTCTCATAAGCCGGAATTATGGGCTCCTAAGCGGCATAGGGCTAGGCTGTTCACTCTGCGATCACGTAGCGTGAAGGCGTGCCCGAGCCAGACGCGCAGGACGAGCCAGGTGAGCCGCTGCGCCGCTGGGTGAAGCTGCTCGACCAGGACCGCTGCATCGGCTGCCACGCCTGCACGACCGCCTGCAAGTCCGAGAACGAGGTCCCGCTCGGCGTGACCCGGACCTACGTGAAGTCGGTCGAGGTCGGGACGTTCCCGCAGGTCCGGCGCGCGTTCCAGGTCACCAGGTGCAACCAGTGCGCCGACGCGCCGTGCGTGGCCGCCTGCCCGACCCAGGCCATGTACCGGCGCGAGGACGGCATCGTCGACTTCGACAAGGGCATCTGCATCGGCTGCAAGGCGTGCATCGCCGCCTGCCCGTACGACGCGATCTTCATCAACCCGGAGGACAACTCCGCCGAGAAGTGCAACCTGTGCGCCCACCGCCTGGAGGTCGGCCTGGAGCCGGCCTGCGTCACCGTCTGCCCCACCCAGGCCATCCTGGTCGGCGACCTGAACGACCCGGGTTCCCGGGTCGCGGAAGTCATCAACACCGAGCCGGTCACCGTCCGCCGGCCGGAGAAGGGCACCCGGCCCGGGGTGTTCTACAAGGGCGCGCACCAGGCCACGCTGGATCCGCTGGCCGCCCGCCGCCCCGACGGCGGGCTGTTCGCCTGGGCCACCCAGGGCGGCGAGCACGACCCGGGGCACGTCCCCGCCGGCCATCCCGGCCAGCCCAACTCCAGTGCCGAAACGCTGCTGTCCTACGACATCGGCCACCACGCGCCCTGGGGCTGGCGGGTCAGCCTGTACACCTGGACCAAGAGCGTGGCCGCCGGGGGCCTGCTCGTGCCGCTGCTGCTGGTGCTGGCCGGCCGGCTGGGCTGGGACAGCCCGGCCGCCCGGTGGGCGGCGCCCGGCGTGGCGCTGGGCTTCCTCGGCCTGACCGGTGTGCTGCTGATCTGGGACCTGCGCCACCCGATGCGGTTCTACCTGATCTTCACCCGGCCGCACTGGCGCAGCTGGCTGGTGCGCGGCTCGTTCATCATCGGCGGCTACGGCGCCGCCGCCGCGCTGTACCTGCTCGGCTCGCTGGCCGGCTCGGTGGTGCTCCGCCAGGTGGCGGCGGGTTTCGCGATCCCGCTCAGCCTGGCCACCGCCTGCTACACCGCCTACCTGTTCGCCCAGGCCCGGGCCCGTGACCTGTGGCAGAGCCCGCTGCTGGCCCCGCACCTGGCCGTCCAGGCGGTGCTGGCCGGCGCGGCGACCACGCTGGCCTTCACCTCGTGGCTCGGCCCGCACCAGGCCACCGCCGGCGCCGAGGTGCTGCTGGCCGCGGCCGCCGCCGCGCACCTCCTGCTGGCCGGCAGCGAGATCACCGTGGGGCATCCCACCGAGCACGCGCACCTGGCGGCCGCGGCGATGACCACGGGCCGTTTGGCCATATTCTTCTGGCCCGGCCTGGCCGGCGCGGCCGTGGCCGTCGGCGCGCCGTGGATCGGGCCGGTCGCCATCCCGTTCGCCCTGCTCGGGCTGCTCGCCGGCGAGCATGCCTACGTGCAGGCCGGCCAGTCCGTCCCGCTCGCCTAGCCCGGAGAACGGTCATGACCGACGACATCGACGAGATCGCGCAGCGGGTGTCGGCCGCCCGCGCGGCCACCGAGGCGCGGGGCGAGACGTTCTACCCGGGCGCCAGCCGGGTGCACCTGGCCGCGTTCCCGCCCAAGGAACGCTGGGACGACTGGGTGGAACTGTCCTCCAAGGCCTGGCCGGCCCGCGAGGAACGCCACTACATGCTGGTCCCGACCACGTGCTTCAACTGCGAGTCGGCCTGCGGGCTGCTGGCCTACGTCGACCGCGACACCCGGCAGGTCCGCAAGTTCGAGGGCAACCCCGAGCACCCCGGCTCGCGGGGCCGCAACTGCGCCAAGGGCCCGGCCACCATCAACCAGGTCACCGACCCGGACCGGGTGCTGTACCCGCTGCGGCGGGCCGGCCGGCGCGGCGACGGGCAATGGGAGCGGATCAGCTGGGACGAGGCCCTGGACGCGATCGCCGCCCGGATCCGCCGGGCGCTGGAGGAGGGCCGGCAGAACGAGATCATGGTGCACATCGGCCGCCCCGGCGAGGACGGCTACACCGAGCGGGTGCTGGCCAGCTGGGGCGTGGACGGTCACAACTCGCACACCAACGTGTGCTCAAGCGGCGGGCGGGCCGGGTTCCAGTTCTGGATGGGCATCGACCGGCCCAGCCCGGATCACGAGCACGCCAAGGTCATCTTCCTGATCAGCGCCCACCTGGAGGCCGGCCACTACTTCAACCCGCACGCCCAGCGGATCACCGAGGCCCGGCAGAACGGCGCCAAGCTCATCGTCGTGGACACCCGGCTGTCCAACACCGCCACCCACGCCGACCACTGGCTGTCGCCGCACCCGGGCAGCGAGGCGGCCATCAACCTGGCCATCGCCAACCACCTGATCCAGACCGGGCGCTACGACCGGGAGTTCGTCCGCCGCTGGTGGAACTGGCAGGAGTACCTGACCGAGTGCCATCCCGGGCGGCCGGTCACGTTCGAGGAGTTCGAGCGGGTGCTGGCCGGCCTGTACGCGGACTTCACCTTCGACTTCGCCGCGGCCGAGTCCGGCGTGGACGCCGCGGTGATCGCCGAGGTGGCCGGCCTGGTGGCCGGGGCCGGGACGCGGCTGTCGGTGCACTGCTGGCGCAGCGCGGCCGCGGGCAACCTGGGCGGCTGGCAGGTCTCCCGGACGCTGTTCCTGCTCTCCGCGCTGCTCGGCGCGGTGGGCACCGAGGGCGGCACGTTCCCCAACGCGTGGAACAAGTTCGTGCCCCGGCCCATCCACAGCCCGCCGCACCCGTCCGTATGGCAGGACCTGTCCTGGCCCGCGGAATTCCCCCTGGCCCAGAACGAGCTGAGCTTCCTGCTGCCGCATCTGCTCAAGGACGGCCGGGGCCGGCTCGACACCTACTTCATCCGGGTCTACAACCCGGTGTGGACCAACCCGGACGGGCTGTCCTGGATGGAGGTGCTGACCGACGAGGCCAAGGTCGGCTGTTTCGTGGCGCTGACCCCGACCTGGAACGAGTCTGCCTACTTCGCCGACTACGTGCTGCCCATGGGCCACGGCTCCGAACGGCACGACACGCACTCCTACGAGCAGTACGACGGGCAGTGGATCGGGTTCAGGCAGCCGGTGCTGCGCGCGGCCCGGGAACGGCTCGGCGAGCAGGTCACCGACACCCGGCAGGTCAACCCGGGCGAGGTGTGGGAGGAGAACGAGTGGTGGACCGAGCTGTCCTGGCGGATCGACCCGGACGGCTCGCTGGGCATCAGGCGCTACCACGAGTCCCGGGCCCGGCCGGGGGAGAAGCTGACCGTGGACGAGTACTACGGCTGGATGTTCGAGCATTCAGTGCCCGGCCTGCCCGAACGGGCCGCGGCCGAGGGGCTGACCCCGCTGCAGTACATGCGCAGGTACGGGGCGTTCGAGATCAGCCGCGGCCAGGGCGCGCTGCACGACCGCGAGGTCCCGGCCGCCGAACTCGATGATGTGGCCGTCACCGCGTCCGGCCGGGTCTACACCCGGGCCCCCGCCCCGGCCAGTCCCAACATCGTGCCGACCGGCGCCCCGGCCCCCGACGGCGACGGCCGGCGTCCCGCCGGGGTCATGGTCGACGGCGTGGTCCGCCACGGCTTCCCCACCCCGTCCGGGCGGCTGGAGTTCTGGTCGTCGACGCTGGCCGGCTGGGGCTGGCCCGAGCACGCGCTGCCCGGCTACATCCGCAGCCACGTGCACCCCGCCGAACTGGGCCCCGGTCAGCTCGTGCTGCTGTCCACGTTCCGGCTGCCGACCCAGATCCACACCCGCTCGGCCAACAGCAAGTGGCTGGACGAGCTGGCCCACACCAACCCGGTCTGGGTGCACCCGTCCGACGCGGCCCGGCTGGGCATCGCCCGCACCGGCGACCTGATCCGGGTGGAGACCGAGATCGGCTACTTCGTGGCCAAGGCCTGGATCACCGAGGGCATCCGCCCCGGCGTGGTGGCCTGCTCCCACCACATGGGCCGCTGGAAGCTGTCCGGGCCACACCAGGCTGGCAGCGACCAGGGCGGCGTCGGGGCCATGATGGCCACCGTCGACCTGAGCCGCGGCGACGACGGCTGGTCGATGCACCGCACCCGCCAGGTCGGGCCCTACGCCTCGGCCGACCCGGACACGGCCCGGATCTGGTGGTCCGACACCGGCGTGCACCAGAACCTGACCTTCCCGGTGCACCCCGACCCGATCTCCGGCATGCACTGCTGGCACCAGGCCGTCACCGTGCGGCCCGCCGGGTCCGGCGACGCCCACGGCGACATCGCGGTCGACACGGACCAGGCCCGTGAGGTCTACCAGCGGTGGATGGAGCAGACCCGCCCGGCCGGGAGCGTCTCACCCGACGGCACCCGCCGGCCGAAGTGGCTGATGCGCCCGCTCAAGCCGTCCGCCGACGCGTTCGTCCTCCCAACGGGGAGCGATCAGTGACCGCCGCCGTGACCGCCGCGGCCGCCGGGGCCTCGACCGCGGCCGCCGGGACCGCAGCCCCCTCAGCCGCGGGACGGTGGGAGCTGCTCCGGGCCCTGGGCGCCGTGGCCGACAGCCCCGCCGCCGCCCGCAGCGTCAGCCCGGCGCTCGGCCTGGACGCGGTGAGCGACGCCGAGCACACCGCCGCGTTCGTGCTGAACTGCCCGCCCTACGCCGCCATCTACCTGGGCCCCGAGGGTGCCATCGGCGGCGAGGGCGCCGACCGGGTGGCCGGCTTCTGGCGCGCCATCGGGATCACCCCGCCCGCCGAACCCGACCATCTCGCCGCCCTGCTCGGCCTGTACGCCCGGCTGGGCGAGGCCGCGGCCGAAGTCGAAGCCGGTGCCGAGGGCGCGGCCGAAGCCTGGGCCGAGGCCGCGCCCGAGACCCGCCGCCCGGCCACGTCGGCCGCGCTGGCCCAGTCGCGGGCGGTCCTGTTCTGGGAGCACCTATGGCCCTGGCTGCCCGGCTACCTGGACGCAATGACCGACGTGGCCGTTCCGGCCCTGACCAGCTGGGCGGACCTGACCCGGCGCGCCCTGGCCGCCGAGGCGGGCGGCCTGCCGCCCTGCCCGCGCCAGCCGCTCGCGCTGCGCGAGGCGCCGCCCGCCGCCCGGCTGCCCGGCAGCCCCCGCGACCTGATCGAGCTGGTCACCATCCCGGTCCGCAGCGGCCTGATCCTCACCCGGCGCCGCTTGGCCGAAGGCGCGGGCCGGGCCGGGGTCGGGTTCCGGATCGGCGAGCGCCGGTTCGCGCTGCGCGCCATGCTCGAGCAGGATCCGCGCGCCACCCTGGCCTGGCTGGCCGGCGAGGCGGACCGCTGGCAGCAGCGGCACCGCGACCGCGCACCCGGCGACGACATCACCCGCTGGTGGGGCACCCGCGCGGCCCAGACCGGAAGCGTCCTGCGCGACTACGCGTGAGCCTCCAGGCGGCAGAAGCACGACGCCTGCACCGGCGTGTCCGCCATCGCGGCGGCGAACCGCAGCTGCTGCTCGATGATCTTCGCCTCGTCCGTCCGGCCCAGCTTGACCAGGCATTCGTGGTACCCGTGCAGGCTCCAGATGTTGCCCGGATGCTGGTAGGCGCGCGGCAGCGTGTCGTCGAAGCCCAGGTCCGCGCGGTACACTGCCTCGGCCTCCGCCACCCGGCCCTGCTCGAGCAGCAGGGCGCCGTAGGCGTGCCGGGTCGGCTGCATCCACCCCCACGGCTCGTCATACGGCAGGCCGTCGTCCAGCGCGATCGAGGTCCGCAGGTGCCCGAAGGCCGCCTCGATGTTCCCCTTCCGGTACTCCAGCTCGCCGTCCAGCATGGCCGCCGCGATGGCCAGGACGTCGGCGCAGGTGTTGTTGAAGATCATCCGGGTCGCGGGCACGGCCGCCCGGGCGGCGGCAAACCGCTTCCGCTCACGCTCGGCCTCCTCGAGGTGGCCCAGCGCCGAGCAGGCCACCCCGCGGCCGTAGTGCAGCATCGCGGTGGTGGCCGAGTACAGCACCGGGTCTGCGGGCAGCGGCAGGTCCAGCAGGTCCTGCCACCGGCCGAACCGCACCAGGACGTGCACCCGCATGCCCAGGAAGCCTTCCAGCCAGTCGGCCATCGGCGGCGAGGTGACCCGGAGCAGCTTCTCCGGGATCGCGGCCTCCAGCTCGGCCATGCCCTCCAGGGCGGTCTGCGCCTGGCCCAGGAACATCGCGCCGTAGATCTTGAAGTGATAGTCGTGCACCCGGTACAGCGTGTAGAAGTTCATCACCCCGTTACGGGCCGCGTACTTCTCGTCGGCCACGATGGCCTGGGCGTTCGAGGCCACCACCCGCGCGTAGTCGCCGCACAGCACGTCCAGGTGGGTGGGCATGTGATGCAGGTGCCCCGCGTCGGGCACCAGCCCGCGCAGCCGCTCGGCCGCCGGGCGGGCCCGCTCCGGGAACGGCGACATCTCCATCAGGTGGATGTACATGTGCAGCACCCCGGGGTGCGTCCGCCCGTCCGGCGTCTCCAGCGCCCGGTCCAGGACCACCTGAGCCCGGGCCGTCTGCGCGCCCGCAGCCGGCTCGCCGGTGCGCAGGTCCCATAGCTCCCACGGCGTCAGGTTCATCAGCGCGTCGGCGTACAGCGCGGCCACGTCCGGGTCGCCGGGGAACGCCTCGTACACCCGGCTCATCGCCTCGGCGTACTTCTCGTTCCAGACCTCCCGCTCGCCGGGCAGCTCGTCCGGCGCGTACCGCGCCCGCAGCGCGCCGATCAGCGCCCGCTCGACCGGCGTCACCGCCGCGGCGAGCTGCCCGGCCCGGGAGGTGGCGGCGTCGGCGCGTTCGGTCGAGGTCCGCAGGTCGTCCTCGTCGAACGCCTCCCAGGGCTTGTTGTAGTTCGGCCCCAGCGCGTAGGCCACGCCCCAGTACGCCATGGCACAGTCCGGATCGGCGCCCAGCGCCTGCTCGAAGCAGTACACCGCCTCTTCGTGATTGAAGCCGTACGCCCAGACCAGCCCGCGGTCAAACCACGCCTGCGCCTCCGGCGCCGATGTGGTCACCGGCCACGAGTGCGTTCCCAGGTCGTAGTACTCCATGCCATCCTCCAGCGCCGCAGCCCATCCCCCGTGAGATACCACATACCCGCCTGAACCTCACCTTGCCCGCCGCGCCCGGCGAGCCAGCCGTAAGGACGCTTCAGGGGAGCTGCGGAACTGGCGCATGGTCAGGCCGGACCAGCGGTCGATGACGCCCTCGTCGCGCTCTAGCGCCACTCCTCCCGCGGCCGGACCAGGTAACTCGCCTCCCCGCGGCCGAACGACCAGTCCACCCGCTCATTCTCCACCAGCGCGACGGCCAGGTCCTCGGTCCGCAGCCCGATGCGGTCGGCCAGCAGGTCGGCCAGCCGCCGGTAGAAGGCGCTCTTGGCCTCGTCGGTCCGGCCCGCGGCCAGCGTCACCTGGACCATGACGAACTGGTTGCTGCGCTCGATGTCCAGGTAGTGCCGGTCGAACTGCAGCGTCGCCGTGGTGTGCCTGGTGATCACGTGGAACAGGTCACGCTCCGGCACGTTCAGCTGCTCGACCAGGGCCTGGTGCACCGAGTCGCCGATCCGGCGCAACTCCTCGTCTGTCCGGCCCTCGAGCACGTCGATGCGGACCAGCGGCATGCGGCATCCCTCCTCGGGCTGCGACCCCCCTACTGCCAACCGCCGCCGCTCCGCTCAGCTTCCGCCCGGCCCGGTTAGCAGTTGACCAGCCCGGGGCTCTGGTTGAGCAGCTGCGCCCGCGCCGTGGTGAACTCGGCCAGCGCCCGGGCCGCCTCGGGCCGGAACACCGCGGCGCGGTGGCAGTTCTGGAAGGCCAGCCGCACCCCGAAGTGACGTTCCGCGGCCGCGCGCATGGCGTCGCTGGCCATCATCCGCAGCAGCTGGCCCCGCGCCGCCTCATCCGGCGGCGGCACCTGGTTGTCGGCCCGGTCCGCGCCGCTGGCGCGCAGCTGCGCGGTCAGGTCGCTGACCAGCTGCCAGGCGTAGGGCAGCGAGGACTGGATACAGGCGGTGAACGCGGCGTCGTCAACCTCGCCGTGGCGGGCCTGATCGAGCAGATCCGCCGGGACCGTCAGTGACATGAGCAAGACCTTCCTGTGCGTAGCCAACCGAGTACGCGCAGGACTCTGCATGAGAATGATAATCATTTCTATATCATCCGTCGACCGAGCTCGCCTCATCTGCGGGCTGACCGACGGCGAGTTGTGTCACCCGCCGCATCCGGACCATCAGCGCCGCGGAGGGTGTGACCTTCGCGGACATGTACGTGGACAGGCGGGACCGCGACGTTCCTATCCTTTCGGCGAAGTCCTGCTTCGACCGGCCGGATCTGCCGACGAGATCGCGGACCTCGGCTGCCACGGCCGCCCGCTCAGAATCGGCGGCTAGCTGACGAGCCCGGCCGACGACTCCTTCCAGCAGCTCGGCGGTGCCGTACGGATGGCTGAGCCGGACCGCCTCCAGGACCTGCTGAGCCACCGGCCCCCAAGGATCGGCCCGGATCGCGGCGGCCAGCCGCCGCCAGTCCGGCAGGGTGCCACGCTCCACCGCCGCCAGGACGCCCTCGAAGGGCCAGGTCTCCACCGGGTCATCCGGAGACGCGGTGATGTTGCGGAACTTAAGCGCGGTCGTCATCGCACCATCTCCACGGCCAGGGCGCGGCAGACTGCGGTCACGTTCGGCCAGTCCGTCCAGCGGTCATCGAGGTCCTTGTACTGGCCCAGTTGCTGGATGGTCCTCGCGTCCGCTGGCCGGGGATCTGCCAGCTGACGGGCCAACTGGGTCGCGACGCCCGCTGGGCCCGGTCCGCGCTGATCAGAGTAGTAAAGGTCGATGTGACTGAGGACGTCGCCGGCGTGCGCGATGCCAGCCCGGTCAGCAAGCGCGGCGACGTCCAGATAGTCCCGGACCTGGTTGCGCCGGACAACCAGGTAGCCCTGGATGCGCAGGATCTCATCTGGTGTCGGCACCCGCAGCGTATGCCCGGATGGCAGCGTCACTCCGGTGACTTCCAGGGGCCTGTTCCTGATGAGCTGGCGGACGCCAGACTCGATGTCACCCAGTTCGCCCAGGATGATCTTCCCCGGGGTCACCCGGTTCGTCACCCATCCGTCCGTCGATTCGATCGCGTCAAGAACCGCGTCAAAGCGAGCGCCCAGATCCTGCAGCACGTGGTCATGGTCGTGTGAAGACCGGTGATTGGCCCACAGCGCCGCGGCTGAGCCGCCCACAAGTACGGCATCGGGAACGACCTGCTGAAGCCGCGCTGCTGATTCGAGCACTCGGACCAGCTCGGGTCGTGCCAGACCCGGCAAGTCTGATTCGCTTCCGGTCATCGCATCGGTTCCTTCTCTTTGCCAAGCTAAGTGTATCAGATATGATACATCGATGGCCAATATGGTGGTCAGGCGCAGGTCGGGGTCCGGGGTCACTCGACCAGCCCCTCGGCCAGCGCACGCGCGTTCTGCTGATCATCGGCGAGCCGGTCCACCATGGTCTCCAGGGCCACCAGGCCCGCCGCGGCCAGCACGCGCGCTCGTCATGGCCCGCAGCATGTCGGCCGTGGGCCGCGTCACCGTGTCGGACCGCAGGTCGATCTCGTTCATGTCACCTGGCATTCCTCAATATTCGTACAGCTCGGCCCGGATCGCCCGCAGCGGTCGGCTCCGCGCCGGCCCGGACCGTAGCACCCTGGCCCGTTCGGCATGAAAAGATCTTTGGCCGGAACGGACCGTGGTACCTGCCGCCGCAGCCGCTACGTCAGCCGACGTAGGCGGGATTGACGACGTGCGGCGGATGCGCGTCTGGCCTGCCGAAGTAGTGTCGATGTCGTGATCACGGCGGACGGCGCGCGCACGCGTAGCGGGGGCACGGTGCGCGGCTGGGGCCGGGACGCGGTCATCGCGGTGGTGTCCTCGGCGCTGCTGGCGGCGGTGTCGGCGCACGTCAAGCCCGGTTCCGGGGACCGGGCGACGGATGTGCCCGGTTACCTGCTGCTGGTGCTGGCGGGCCTGTCGATCGGGGGCCGGCTTCGGCGAGCTCATCTTGGTGCAGCTGACCGTGCTGGTGCAGGGCATGGCGTTCGGCATGGCGACGCTGATCACCCCGGCCGCGCTGGCCCTGTACTACGTGGTCAGGGACCTGTGGAGCGCGTTGTTCTCGGTGGCCGCGCTCAAGCCGGCGGTCCCCTGGGTCGACCTGATCCACGCCCAGTCACCGCTGTACACGCACAAGATGACGGGCACCGGCTGGCTGCAGCTGCTGGCCGCCGCCGCCATCTGGATCCTGCTGCCGCTGGCTATCGGTGTCGTCCGGGTCAGCCGCACCGAGGTCAAGTCCAGCTGAGCCGCATCCGAAGCAGCCCAGCGCGCCCAGTTCCGGGCGGTCTGGTGGGACATCATCGCAGGCAGGATGGATGCCTGGCCGGAATCGCGGTGCACCGTGGGCGCACGCGCGAGCGGCCGCGGTACGGCCCGTGTGAGCGTTCCGTCTGGTGATGCATCGAGCCAGCCAGACGGTTGTGGATTTCAAGACCCCGGGCGTCGGCTCGCCCCGGTCCCGGGTGCCACACCCGCCTCATGACCGGGTGATAAATTCCGCGATGCGGAAATTACTGCGGTTGATTTCGTCATGCGGTTGATTAGCGGTATTCCGGAAGCGTTCCGGAATAAGGTGACTTCTCGGCGTGTCTGGGCGTCCGGATGTGGTGGAATGCCCCGCGCCTGGCCACGCAGTGCCCCGGGCTGGGTGTTTCCATGATCGCGAAGGGTTTGGTATCAAAAACCGTAGTAAAGCCTTCGCGATCATGGGCAAGGGGGCCGGGACGGGACCAGGAGCTCACCCGGGCTACGGCACGGACGACCGCAAATTACGAACAAACCCCGTAAATGATCGCATAGTGTCCGCCGGTCGCGACACGCCGGAAACTCACCTTACTTTGGCATGCTCACCCAGTACCCACAATCCACCGCAGGACGCTAATCAACTGCGGCCGTGAGACGGGAGAGACACGCGGGACGTGGCCCGGGGCAGCCCGGGCCACGTCCGGCCTGTTCCCGGCCGGGAACCGGCACCGGACCGCCTGCCGGACCTGGCCGGGGCCGGGGCTGAACCCCCCGCACCCCGGGCCGTCACAGCCGGAACGCCGCTTGCCACTGTCGGTCTCCCGGGTACGCCCAGTCCGACGTCCAGCGCGCGTAGCTGAACTCGCCGATGAAACGGCCGTCACGACCAACCGGGAGCATCAGGGCCAGTTCGCGTTCGGCCCGCCGTCCGGGCTGTTCCAGGACCACGCGGTAGGACGCGAACGCGTAGAACTGGGTGACGACCCGGTTCGTCCGGGCGAGATCGGTGACCCGGGCGGACGCCGCCGCGGTCCAGGCCGCGCGCAGCTCGGCGCGCGACCGGGCCACGATCCGCTCCCGGCGGTCGCCGCCCACCTCAGCCACCCGCATGACGCCGAACGCCTCGTCGCCGGCCTGCTCCAGCATCGTCTCTACGTCGCCCGCGCGCCACGCCGCCTCGAAGGCGTCCAGCCGGTCGGCTACCTGCGCCTCGACCCGCCAGTCGGGCCGGGGCTCGGTGAACTGCGGCTCCCAGAGGATCTCCCCGATGATGCCGTCCGTCCAGGCCGGGTGCCGTCCTCCGCCTCGGTCAGCACGGCGAAATGCTGGTCCCAGTGGCTTATCGTCGCCATGATCGTGGCCACGTCGTTGGTCGTCTCGGACTCGCCGTGTCCCTGACCCGGTCCCGCGCCGTCTGCCGCTCGTGCGGCAGGGCCCGCAGGACCGAGAAGCTTTCTTCCATCAACACGTCCTCCGATGACGCCGCCAGCCGATGGGCTAGCGCCCCGGATAGTAGATATCCGAGCGGTCGGCGGCGTCCACCACCGTGACTACGCGCTTCTCGTCGTCGATGCGGTACCGGATCCGGTAGTGCCCGCGCCGTGCCGACCAGTCACCCTGGAACGGCGCCACCAAGGGTTTCCCCGCCCTATGGGGGTTTTCGCGCAGCGCGCCCGCAATGAACGCCCAAGCGGCGAAGGCCACGGACGGGGCGAGCGTATGCTCAAGCGCCCGGCGCGGCTATGATCGCGGCCATCTCATCGCCGGGAGTGTCCGGGCCGTCTACCGGGGCGTCTCCCGCGCGCAGCCGGGCGATCTCCCGCTCTAGCCAGAAGATCGGCTCGCCACCCTGGCCGAAGGCTACTGGCCGTTATGTGGGTTGATTTACGCTGTGCCGAGGCAGACGCGCAGCAGCGTGTGTGCCGCGATGGTGGCTGCGGTGCGGGTCAGCAGGCCGCAGAAGGTATGGGCGCCGTGCCGGGCCAGTTCCATCTGGTCGGTGATCTCGCCGAAGGTGGCCTCGATGCGGTTGCGCCACTGGGCGATGACTTTGAGCAGATGGGCGGCGTGCTGGCACGCTGGGCCTTGGCGGGCGGGACCAGCACGGCGGTGCCGCGGGCGGCCAGCCCGGCGGCGAACGCCTTGCCGTTGAAGCCTTTGTCCGCCAGCAGGTCAGGCGGAGCCGGCCCGGCTTCGAGCAGGTCTACGGCGACCTCACGCTCGTTCACCGCGGCGGGCACGATGCTCCAGGCCCGCACGATCCGGCTGCCCAGGTCGGTCTTGAGGGCCAGCCGGAAGCCGTAGAACCATTCGGCGTGCGCGGCGTCGCGGCCGAACCGGGCGGCCAGGTCGTTGCCCGGCCCGGTCCAGCCGTCCGGGCCGCGGACCCGGGAGGTGTGCTTGACCGGCAGGGCGCTGGTGCCGATCTGCTGGCAGTCATCTTCGGGCAGCCTGGCCGCCAGCATCGCCCGCAGCTGCTCGAACGCGCCCCACAGCCAGCGGATCCGCCGGTTCGCCTCGCTTTGGTGCGGCAGCCGCGGGAACAGGTGCGCCCAGTCCCGGGCCACCTCGGCCAGGAACCCGGCCTCGCTGCGCCGCCCCAGCAGGTGCCGGACCAGCGTGATGGCCAGCAACTCGGCGTCGGTACAGGCCGGGGCCGGACCCGGCCGGGAGGGGATGGCGATGGCCCGGGCGCTGATCGCGTCATCAACCAGCACATACACGTAGACGAACAGATCCTCGGTTGGCAGCATAGGAGGGGGCCTCTGCAGGACAAGGGACTCGACACCCACTTGTCTCTCGCAGAGGCCACCTCACGTCAAGGCCGCCGAGACCAACCCACATAACGCGCCTAAGGCCAGCTCGGTAGCCCGGCGGGCCGGCGCCTGAGCGCCGGGGCCGGCTGCGGCCCGGTGGCGACGGCCGCCGCCCTGCGGATCGGCATCGGGGCTCAGAACCAGCCGTCCTACGCCGCATTCGGCTTCCCGGCGTGCTCACACGCCGGGCACGTCTATCTGACGGTCACCCAGCCCGTCCGGGCCGGAGTCGGTACTTCCGGCCCGGACGGATGCGGATCGGGTCAGCTGACGTTCAGCGCGTTGCTGTCTTCGAAGAAGCTGGTGTTCCCGCCGGCGACCTCGGTGGCGGTGAACTTGAGAGTGATGGTCTGGCCGATGTACGAGGCCAGGTTGGTGGTGTATTCGACGTACTTGCTGCCGTTATTCGCCGCCGTCGCCACCGCCTGCGTCTGGAGCACCGTGCCCGAGGAGTTCAAGACCTGCAGGTTCAGGACGTTGCTCTTGTTCGTGCTGGTGGAGTTCACCTCGACCCAGTAGGTGAAGACGGCGTTCTTGCAGTTGGCCGGGATGGCGACCTTCTGGGCCAGGGTGTCGGTGTGGGCCGTGCCGTAGCCGTCCAGCCAGGCCAAGTACCTGCCGGCCTGCGCGGGCACGCCCTCGCTGGTGCTGGCCAGCACTCCGGATGTGGATGTCCACGGTGAGATGGAACCGGTCTCGAAGCCCGGGTTGACGAGCAGTTGCTGCGCGGTGCAGCCGCTGGCCCCGGTGTTGATGGTCCAGCTGAAGGACGCCGATCCGGTGGCGCCGGTGGTGTCCTTGGCGGTGACCGTCACGCTGTAGGTGCCGGCCGTGGTGGGCGTGCCGGAGATCAGCCCGGTGGACGAGTTGATCGACAGGCCTGTCGGCAGTCCGGTGGCGCTGTAGGTCAGCGTCTGGCCGGAGGCGGAGTCGGTCGCGGTGATCTGCAGGCTGGCCGCGGTGCCGACCGTGCCGGTCTGGCTGCCCGGGTTCGTCACCGTGACCGTGTTACCGGTCGCGGTGTTGATGGCCCAGGTGAAGGACGCCGATCCGGTGGCGCCGGTGGTGTCCTTCGCGGTGACCGTCACGCTGTAGGTGCCGGCCGTGGTGGGCGTGCCGGAGATCAGCCCGGTGGACGAGTTGATCGACAGGCCCGTCGGCAGTCCGGTGGCGCTGTAGGTCAGCGTCTGGCCGGAGGCCGAGTCGGTCGCGGTGATCTGCAGGCTGGCCGCGGTGCCGACCGTGCCGGTCTGGCTGCCCGGGTTCGTCACCGTGACCGTGTTACCGGTCGAGTTGCTCTGGAACGCGGTCAGGCCGTTCGGGGTGCCCCAGCCGGTCGGGCCGTTGTAGGTGTTGGCCGCGCCGGTGGCGGTGCACAGGACGGAGTCCGCGGCCGGCGGGGTGCAGGTGCCGTCGTTGCTCGCGGTGACCTCGTACAGGTTGGCGGTGTGGGTGTAGATCGAGTCGGCCGCGTTGTTGCCGCCGTTGCCGTTGTTGCCGGCCAGGGCGTACACCGACGCGATGATGGGCGAGGACTCGCTGGTGCCGCCGACCTCGTTCCAGCCGCCGTTGCTGTTGGAGGTGTCGTAGACCGCGGCGCCGGTGTTGGGGTCGGCGTCGGCGGCGACATCGTTGTCGACGCGGTGCGAGCAGGCCGCCGTGATGAGCGAGATGGACGACTGCCAGGACGGCGTCGGCTCGTAAGCTGAGCAGCCCGACCCGGTGCCCTCGGAGGAGCTGGTCTTCCAGACGCTCTCGGTCCAGCCGCGCGCGTTGGACGAGGTGTTCAGCGTGGTGCCGCCGACCGAGACCACGTGCGGGGAGGTGGCCGGGTAGATGACGCCGCCGCTGTACGCGCTGTCGCCGGCGGATGCCGTGTACACCACGCCGGACACACCGAAGTACTGCGAGTCGTAAGTGGTGTCAGTAGATGACTCGGACCCGCCCCAGCTGTTGGAGATGTACTTGGCGGCCAGCGTGGTGGCGGCCGTTTCCTCGGCGACGTACAGCCCGGTGCCGGAGTCGTTGTTGGCCTCGACCAGGTCGATCTTGCAGTTCGGGCAGATCGCCGAGACCATGTCGACGTCGAGGGATTCCTCCAGCGTCCAGTCGTCACTGGCTGGGGCCGTGGCGGGCAGCGGTGAGGTCGCGCCGTTCTGGTTGTACTGGGTGAACTGGCCGGAGGTCAGGGCGGGCAGGCCTGCCGCGGACCGGTACGCGGCCAGGTCGCTGGCCGCGGTCGGGTCGTTGTAGGCGTCCACGACCGCGACCGTCGTGCCCGAGCCGAGACTGGCCGACGCCGAGGTGAGGCCGTAGGCCGCCTGCAGCTGCGACGGCCCGTACCCGTTACCGGAAGGGATCGCGTTAGGACGCACGGTCTGCGCGGTCGGATGAGCGGCGGTGTTCTTGATCACCAGGCAGTGCAGCTTGTCGAGCCCGAAGCTGGTCCCGCACGGGAAGACGAAGCGCGGCAAGCTTGACGTGGCTGCGGCCGCCGGGGTGGCGCTCAGGATCGCCGGGGTGATGGCCAGCATCGCTCCGAGCATCAACGCGATCGTCGTGAAGATGGCCAGCGGGCGGCGCGGTCGCCGCCTGCTGCCACGGTGGTTAGCGAGCAAGGCGCATTCCTCCCCATCATTAAAAGCGGCACTGCCTTCTGGGCAAATAAAGCACAATTACGCTCATTTGCGCGCGCGAAGCCCGAAAACGCCCCAGCGGGTCACGTTGATGACGGCCGCCGCCGGCATGTGTCGTCAGGAGCCCGGGCCCGGCCCGGCTCGTACTCCTCCAGGCGGTCCCCGGAATACCGGTCTGCCCTCGGGGCGGTAGGTGTCATGGCGGGGCTGCGGGCTTCCCGCCTCGGCGCTGGTCCAGGCACCTTTTCCCCCGAAGGACTAATGGTAATTTCCCCTCACCATGCAAACGGTGAAAGTGTGCCCAAGGCCAAAGTCGGTGAAACGTCTCACCCGGTGAAATGTCTTATATTGTGTTGCTTTGTGAGCTGTTACGTTCGCTAATCAAGGTGCGAGGCTTGCCCCGGCCAGCCCGTCCCGGCGGCCCCGGCCCGCCCCGCCCCGCCGCCCCCCGCGACACCCATCGAGGACATGCCGGTCCGGGCCCGGTCCGGGGAATCATAGGGGTCATGACCGCCGAACCCGATCATGAGCCGATACCGCCAGCCGCGCCGTTGGCCGGCATCACTGTCCTGGGACTCGAGCAGGCCATCGCCGCCCCGCTGTGCACCCGGCACCTCGCCGACCCCGGCGCCCGGCCACCCCTGGCCTGAGGGCCGGCTGCCCGGCTGCCCGGTTACCCGGTTACCCGGTTACCCGCTCGAAGACCGCGGCCAGGCCCTGGCCGCCGCCGATGCACATCGTCTCCAGTCCGTACCTGGCCTGCCGCCGGTCCATCTCCCGGGCCAGCGTGGCCAGGATGCGCGTGCCGGTGGCGCCGACGGGATGGCCCAGCGAGATCCCCGAGCCGTGCACGTTGAGGCGCTCGAAGTCGGCCGTGCCCAGTCCCCATTCCCTGGTGCACGCGAGCACCTGGGCCGCGAAGGCCTCGTTGAGCTCGATCAGGTCCAGGTCGGACAGCTTCAGCCCGGCGCGTTCCAGCGCGGCCCGGCTGGCCGGAACGGGCCCGATCCCCATGGTCTTCGGCGGCACTCCGGCCGCTGCCCAGGACACGAGGCGGACCAGGGGCCGCAGCCCGAGCGCTTCGGCTCGTCCGGGA
The DNA here is from genome assembly GCA_963808615.1 of uncultured Actinomycetota bacterium. Classification (GTDB taxonomy): domain Bacteria; phylum Actinomycetota; class Actinomycetes; order Streptosporangiales; family Streptosporangiaceae; genus Palsa-504. Next base: position 46,969 of record CAWEGV010000007.1, on the reverse strand, counting down.
TGGGTGACGATGCACACGGCGGCCGCGTCGTTCTGCCCGCTGGCGTTGCCCGCGGTGACGGTGGCTTCGGGATCCTGCTTGCCCAGCACGGGCCGCAGGCCGGCCAGCGCCTCGAGGGAGGCGTCGGCCCGCGGGTGCTCGTCGGTGTCGATGACGTGCTCGCCCTGGCGGGTGGTGACCGTGACCGGGATGATCTCCTCGGCGAACACCCCGGATCGCTGCGCGGCGACCGCCCGCTGATGCGAGGTGAGCGCGAGCTGGTCCTGCTCGGCCCGGGGGATGCCGTATTCGCGCCGCAGGTTCTCGGCCGTCTCCAGCATGCCGCCGGGCACCGGGTAGTACCGCCCGCCCGCGGTGACGCGCCCGCGGGCCAGCCCGTCATTCAGGGTCACGCCCGGGCCCTTGATGCCCCAGCGCATCTCGCTTGAGTAGAACGGGACGTTGCTCATGCTCTCCGCCCCGCCCGCCACCACCAGCTCGTGCACGCCGCTGCCCACCTGCAGGCCCGCCTGCAGCACCGACTGCAGCCCGGAGCCGCAGCGCCGGTCGACCTGCATGCCCGGCACCGTCACCGGCAGGCCCGCGTTGAGCGCGACCACGCGGCCGATCGCCGGCGCCTCGCTGTTGGGGTAGCAGTGCCCGAGCACCACGTCGTCCACGGCCGCCGGGTCGAGCCCGGTCCTGTCGAGCAGGCCGCGCAGCGCGATCTCGCCCAGTTCCGCGGCGGTGAGCGGCTGCAGCGACCCGCCGTACCGGCCGATCGGGGTACGGACCGGTTCGCAGATCACGATCTCACGCATATATACAGCCTCCCTGACGGCGAATACTGTGTCGAGTCGGCCTTACGGATCTCCTCAAGCTGCGCGGACCGCCTTCACCGAGGACTGAGGACTACCGCGGGCTTGGAAGGGAAGGTCAACTCATCATGCTGAGTGACGAGGAACAGATCGTGGTCCAGGCCGTCGCGGACTGGGTTGACCGCGAGGTCCGGCCGGTGGTCCGGGACCTGGAGCACGCCAGTACCTACCCGGAAAAGCTCATCGAGCAGATGAAGGAGATGGGCATCTACGGGCTGGCCATTCCCGGGCCCTGGGGCGACGCCCCGGTGTCGATGTCCTGCTACGCGCTGGTGACCGCCGAGCTGTCCCGCGGCTGGATGAGCCTGGCCGGCGCGATGGGCGGGCACACGGTCGTGGCCAAGCTGCTGCTGGCGTTCGGCACCGCCGAGCAGCAGGACCGGTACCTGCCCAAGATGGCCACCGGCGAGATCCGTGCCACGATGGCGCTCACCGAGCCGGGCGGCGGCTCGGACCTGCAGGCCATGACGACCACCGCCCGCCGCGACGGGGATTCCTATGTGGTCAACGGGGCCAAGACCTGGATCAGCAACGCCCGCCGCTCGGCGCTGATCGCGCTGCTGTGCAAGACCGACCCGGACGCGAAGCCGCGGCACACGGGCGTCTCGATCCTGCTCGTTGAGCACGGGCCGGGGCTGACGGTCTCCAGGGACCTGCCCAAGCTGGGCTACAAGGGCGTGGAGTCCTGCGAGCTGGTCTTCGAGGACTACCGCGCGCCCGCCCGCGCGGTGCTGGGCGGAGCCGAAGGCCACGGCTTCGCGCAGATGATGAAGGGCCTGGAAACCGGGCGGATCCAGGTTGCCTCCCGCGCGCTGGGGGTGGCCCGGGCCGCGTTCGACGACGCGCTGCGCTACGCCACCGAACGCGAGGCCTTCGGCGTTCCGATCTGGAAGCACCAGTCGATCGGCAACTACCTGGCCGACTCGGCCACTAAGATCACCGCGGCCCGGCAGCTGATCCTGCACGCCGCCGAGCGGTTCGACTCCGGGCAGCGCTGCGACCTGGAGGCCGGCATGGCCAAGCTGTTCGCCTCCGAGATCGCCATGCAGGTCGCGCTGGATGCCGTCCGCGTGCACGGCGGCTACGGCTATTCCACTGAGTACGACGTCGAACGCTACTTCCGCGACGCCCCCCTGATGATCGTGGGCGAGGGCACCAATGAGATCCAGCGCAACGTGATCGCCGCGCAGCTTGTCAAGCGCGGCGGCCTGGACCGGACCTAACGAAGGAGACCGATGAACATCGTCGCCCTGATCAAGCAGGTACCTGACACCTATTCAGAACGGAAGCTGAGGGCCGAGGACGGGCTGCTGGACCGCGCCGCTTCCGACTCTGTTATTGACGAGATATCAGAACGGACCGTGGAGGCTGCCCTGCAGCTCACGGAGAGCCACGGTGGCGAAGTCACCGTCTTGTGCATGGGCCCGGACTCGGCGGCGGACGCGATCCGCAAGGCGCTGTCCATGGGCGCCGACCGGGCCGTGCACCTGTCCGACGACGCGCTGGCGGGTTCCTGCGCGGTGCAGACCGCCCGCGCGCTGGCCCAGGCGATCAGGACCGTGGATGGCGTCGACCTGATCCTGGCCGGCAACGGAGCCTCCGACGGCCGCGTGTCGGCCGTGCCGGCCATGGTGGCCGACGTCCTGGACCTGCCGGCGCTGACGCACGCCCGGGAGATCACCGTGGACGGGACCAGCGTCACGGTGCGCCGGGAGACCGACCGCGGCGCCGTGGTGCTGACCGCCGAACTGCCCGCGGTGATCTCGGTCAGCGAGAAGATCAACGAGCCCAGGTACCCGTCGTTCAAGGGGATCATGGCCGCCAAGAAGAAGCCGGTCACCCAGCTGAGCGCCGCCGACGCCGGGATCGACCCCGGCGAGGTGGGCCTGGCCAGCGCGCTCAGCACGGTCACGTCCGTGACGCCCAAACCGCCCAAGAGCGCAGGCGAGAAGGTGCCCGACGAAGGCGACGGCGGCTCGAAGATCGCCGCCTACCTGGTCGCCCAGAAGCTGATCTGAGGAGGAGGACGGGAAATGGCTGAGGTTCTGGTTCTGGTCGATCATCTCGACGGCCAGGTGAAGAAGAGCACGTACGAGCTGCTGACCGCCGCCCGCTCGCTGGGCGAGCCGGCCGCGGTCGTGGTCGCGGCGCCGGGCACGGCGGCCGGGATGGCCGATGCCCTGAAGCAGTACGGGGCGGAGAAGATCTACCTGGCCGAGACCGACCGCGCCGACTTCCTGACCCCCGAGGTGGACGTGCTGGCCGGCCTGGTGGAGTCGGCGTCGCCCGCCGCGGTCCTGATCGGCATGTCCGCCGACGGCCAGGAGATCGCGGGCCGGCTGGCCGTGCGCACCGGGTCGGGCCTGCTCAGCGACGCGGTGGCGGTGGGGCCGGAGTCGGTCACGCACAGCGCGTTCGGCGGGGCCTACTCGGTGGCAGCCAAGGCGAACACCGCCCACCCGGTCATCACCGTCCGGCCCGGCGCAGCCGAGGCCGAGCCTGCCGCGGGCGCGGGCGCGCAACAGGCCGTCGAGGTGCCCGCCGCCGCCCGGCGCGGTGCCACGGTGACCGGCCGGGAGCCGGTGACCGTCGGCGGACGGCCGGAGCTGACCGAGGCCTCGGTGGTCGTCTCCGGCGGCCGCGGGGTCGGCTCGGCCGAACAGTTCGCCGTGGTCGAGGGCCTGGCCGACACCCTGGGCGCCGCGGTGGGCGCGTCCCGGGCCGCGGTGGACTCCGGCTACTACCCGCAGCAGTTCCAGGTCGGCCAGACGGGCAAGACCGTCTCGCCGCAGCTGTACATCGCGCTGGGCATCTCCGGTGCCATCCAGCACCGGGCCGGCATGCAGACCTCCAAGACCGTCATCGCCGTCAACAAGGACGCCGAAGCGCCCATCTTCGAGATCGCCGACTTCGGCGTCGTCGGCGACCTGTTCGCCGTCGCCCCCCAGCTCACCGAGGAGATCGCCAAGCGCAAAGCCTGATCAGCCCGCCAGGAGATGGTCCTCAACTTCATCTCCACCTCGGTGCTCGGCCTCCCGAGGTCGTACTGCCGCCCCCGCTGCTCGCCGACTTCGGCCACGCCTTCCACCGGGAGATCAACCTGGCCGCGGATTCCCACCGGCTGGCCCTGCTGCTCGGCTCGGTCGTCAGCCACCTGCCGAACCGCTTCTATGCCTCGATCGAGGCCCAGGTCGCCGCGACCCGGGACGAGCACCCCCAGATCGTGGCGGCCATGCGCCAGCGCGACGCGCGCAAGGCGCGGACGCTGATGGAGCAGCACATCCTGGCCAGCGCCGACCACCTGATCGAGATCCTCGAAGAGCGCGGCGCCTCCATCGTCTCCTCAACCTGGGTTCCCGGATCGAAGCGGTAGATCCGGTAAAGGCCGACATAGTCAGCGGTCGTCAGGCGTGCGGACGGTAGATCTCGGCACGGTGGTCGATGTCGAGGACGTGGACCGTATGGGTGTTCTCTTCGATCCGGTAGGCAATCCGGTAAGTCCCGCGGCGGGCCCCGTGACAGCCTGCCAGAGGGCCGAACAGCGGTCTGCCGACCCGGTGCGGGTGGACCGCGAGGCTGGCCTCGCAGAATTCCAGCACGGCGGCGGCGACCGCTTCCGGGAGCCGCTGGGCGATGGCCCGCCGGGCGGCTGGCTGGAACCGGATCTGGTACCGCTGCTCTTGCTCGTTGCTCACCCGCCGGTGGCCCGGCGCCTGGCCAGGTCCTGCCGGACGGTGGCTAGGTCGGCGCCGGATTCGCCCCGGCCGAGTGCCGCCAGGCTTTCGGAGATCCGGGCGACCGCGTCGGTGTCACCGAGGATCTCGAGGGTCATCTCCAGGCCTTCGAGGTCGTCCACGGAGACCAGGACGGCCTCGGGTTCGCCATTGCGAGTCAGGGTGATCCGCTCGTGCTGCTGGCGTACCCGCCTGGCCAATTCGGACAGGCGCGCCTTGGCTTCGGATAGCGGCACGGGCGTCGCGGCGATGGTCATAGTCAGAATTATAGATTACATTGGTCAGATTTCTGGTCAGCCCCTCGAGGCCCGAGGTTAGCTCAGCCCGACCCGGTACCCGCGCTTTGCTCACGCGATCGCGAACCGGTCGAGCAGGCGGCGGCCGATGATCATCTTCTGGATCTCGGCCGTGCCCTCGCCGATGAGCAGCATCGGGGCGTCGCGGTAGAGCCGCTCGATCTCGTATTCCTGGGAGTAGCCGTAGCCGCCGTGGATGCGCAGCGCGTCCTCGACGACCTCCTTGCTGAACTCGCTGGCCAGGTACTTGGCCATGCCGGCCTCCAGGTCGCTCTGCTCACCGGAGTCCTTGCGCCGCGCCGCCATGACCATCATCTGGTGGGCGGCCACCACCTTGGTGCCCATCTCGGCCAGCTTGAACTCGATGGCCTGGTGCCGGGCGATGGGCTTGCCGAACGCCTGCCGCTGCTGCGCATACCGGATGGCCAGCTCGAAGGCCCGCTGTCCCACCCCGCACGCGCGGGCGGCCACGTTGACCCGCCCCACCTCGATCCCGTCCATCATCTGGTAGAAGCCCTGGCCAGGAAGCTCGCCCAGGACCCGGTCCGCGGGCACCCGGCAGCCGTCCAGGATCAGCTCGGTCGTGTCGACGCCCTTGTAGCCCATCTTGGCGATCTTGCCCGGGATCGTGAGCCCGGGCCGGGTCTGCCCGAACCCGCTTTCCTTCTCGATCAGGAAGGCGGTCAGGTTCTGGTGGGCCCGCTCGGCGCCCTCCGGCGTCCGGGCCAGCAGCGCCACCAGGTTGGCGGACCCGCCGTTGGTCAGCCACATCTTCTGCCCGCTGATGACGTAGTCCTCGCCGTCGGGCCGGGCCGTGGTCCGGATCGCGGCCACGTCGGACCCGAGGCCGGGCTCGGACATGGAGAAGGCGCCCCGGATCTCGCCCGTGGCCATCGCGGGCAGGAAGCTGGCCTTCTGCTCGGCGGTACCGTGCCTGCTGATCAGGTACGCCACGATGAAGTGCGTGTTGATGATCCCGGAGATGCTCATCCAGCCCCGGGCGATCTCCTCCGCCACCAGCGCGTACGTCAGCAGGGACTCGCCGAGCCCGCCGTACTCCTCGCCGATGGTCAGCCCGAACACCCCCAGCTCCCGCAGCCCGGCCACGATCTGCTCCGGGTAGGTGTCGGTACGGTCCAGCTCGGTGGCCACCGGGATGATCTCGGCCTCCACGAAGTCATGGACCGCGCGGAGGATGTCACGCTGCAGCTCGGTCAGGCCCTCGGTTTCGGTCAAGCGAGGCATTGTTTTCCCTCCTGATTACCGTCAGCCGATGATCCCGCGCTCGGTCAGCGCCCGGATGTCCCCGTCGGACAGGCCCACCATCCCGGCCAGCACCGCGGCCGTGTCCGCGCCGAGCCCGGGGGCCGGGCGCGCTCCGGTGGTCCCGTCCATGGCCAGCGGCGAGCCGGGGGCCAGCAGCGGCCCGACCCCGGGCTGGGCGATCTCCTGCAGCAGCGGGTTCCCCGCCAGCGTGCCGGAGCTCACCAGGTCGGTGAAGCTGCGGTACCGCGACCACAGCACCGACGTGCCCGCCAGGTCCCGCTCGACCTCGGCCAGCGTGCGGCCGGCGAACCACGGCTCGACCAGGGCGGTGATCACCTCGCGGTGCCGGTACCGGTCGCCGTCCGCGCCGAAGTCCGCGCCCAGCAGCCGCTCCAGCTCGGCGAACGTCGCGGTCAGGCCGGTCACGGCGGCCAGGTCGGCGAAGTGCCGGCCGGTCAGCGCCACCACCATGATCGGTTCGCCGTCGGCCGTCCGGAAGTCCCGGGCCAGCCCGCCGTACAGGTGGTTCCCGATTCGCGGCCGGCCGGCCCCGGTGACCTGGGCCTCGGCCAGGAACCCCAGGTGCCCGGCCACGGCCGTGGCCACGTCGGCCAGCGCCAGCGTGATCGCGCTGCCGGCCCCGGTGCGCTGCCGGCGCCGCTCCGCGGCCAGCAGCCCGATCGCGGCGTACAGCCCGCACGCCACGTCCCAGGCGGGCAGCACGTGGTTCACCGGCCCGTCCCATCCCTCCGGGCCGGTGATGAGCGGGAATCCCGTCTCGGCGTTGACCGTGTAGTCCACCGCGGCCCGGCCATCGCGGTAACCCTGGATCTGCAGGTGGATCAGGTCCGGGCGGATCCCGGCCAGCTCGGAATGGCCTAGCCACCGCTGGGCGGCGTTGGTCAGCACGATCCCGCCGCCGGGTCCCGAGGCGGCCAGCAGCTCGCCGAGCAGCCGCCGCCCCTCGGTGTCGCGGAAGTTCAGGGTGACCGACCGCTTGCCCTTGTTCAGGCCGGTCCAGTACAAGCTGGTGCCCGACGGCGCGAGGGGCCAGCGGCCCTGGTCCGCGGCGCCGCCCACCGGGTCGATCCTGATCACGTCCGCGCCCAGCTGGGCCAGGGTCAGCCCGCCCAGCGGAGCCGCGACGAAGCTGGACACCTCCAGGACCGTCAGCCCGTCCAGCGGCGCGATGGCGTTCACCGGGACCCCGGCCCGCGGCCGACCTCCATCGGCAGGTAGACGCGGGTACAGCAGAACGGCACTGCCTCGTGCAGCCGCAGGAACGACATCGACATACCTCATCTTCCAGGCACCTTGCGCTGTAAGCGCCTGCCGGAGCATCCTACGATTCGGCCGGTCTAATGAGACGGGGAGGAGACCGCATGCCCGAGGTCGCCGAGCGGAGGGAGATGATGCTGCCCGGGCCCGCGGAGGCGCTCGGCGGGCTCCTGGACGTACCGGTGCCGGACCTCGGAGGCGGCGAGGCCCTGCCGCTGCTGTGGCACTGGATGTACCTGCTCGACCGGCCCCGGCAGGCCGATCTCGGCCCGGACGGGCATCCCGTCCGCGGCACGATCCCCGTCCCGCCGGGACCCGGCTACCGCCGCATGTGGGCCGGCGGCCGCGTCCGGATGCACGCCCCGCTTCGCTGCGGCGATATCGCGGCCAAACGGTCCAGGGTGCTGTCGGTCCAGCACAAGCAGGGCCGGTCCGGGCCGCTGACCTTCGTGGTGGTGGAACATCAGGTGCTCCAGCACGGCCAGCTGGTGATCGACGAGCAGCAGGACATCGTCTACCGCGAAGCCGGCTCGACGTCCGGCCGCCCGGAAAACCCGCCCGGGGCGAACCCGGTGATCCCCGCCGCCGCGGACGAGTGGGCCATCGACACCTCGCCCACGGTGCTGTTCCGGTTCTCGGCGCTCACCTACAACGGCCACCGCATCCACTACGACCGGGAGTACGCGCGTGACGTCGAGGGCTACCCCGGGCTGCTCACCCACGGGCCCCTGCAGGCCCTGGCCATGGCCGAGGCCGCCCGCGCCCGCGGCTACGGCGCCCGCCCGTCGTTCGAGTACCGGCTCACCTCGCCCCTGTTCGACTTCCAGGGCCTGGTGGTCAAGGCCGCGACCGCGGCGGGTTCGATAACCACCGCCGCCCGCGACCTGCACGGCCGCCAGACCGCCTCGGGAACCCTCCAGATCACCGCCTGACCGGTCCGGCCGGACCTCAACCTCCTGGCTCAGAAGGGGCGTGCCAGTCCAGGAAACATGGGGAAGTGGCGGAGGTTCAGTGTGGCAAGCTCGAGTCCCTCGGTGAGCGCGGTTGCGGCGAGCAGGTAGTCACCGAGGGCAATCCCGGAATGGGATCGCCGGTACTCGCGCATGAGTGTTGCCGCTCGCCACGCCACCTGTTCGCTGACTTCGAACCGATACATGCTGCCGAGAAGGCGCATCACCTCACGGCGCTCCGGTGCCCGCATGCCCCCGGCGACCTCGGTCAAGCTCACCACACTGATGGCAAGCGGCCCGGACGACTGCCGGGCGGTCACGAGCCACTCCCGCGCGGCCGCGTTTCCGCGCAGGTGCTCGATCAGCACATCGCTGTCGACCAAGATCACGCGTCGGCCAGCCGGTCCAGGTAATCCATGCGCTCGTCTCGCCCGCGGACGAACGCTTCCTCCCCGGCCAGGATCCCGAAGGACGCGTCGATGGCGGCGAGATCGGCGGCGAGATCCGCGCCGGGATGCCCGCCAACCGCCCGGTCGATCAACTCGCGGATTACCTCAGCCCGGGAAACACCTTCGGCCTGCGCGACCCGGTCAAGCGCCGCAGCCTGGCCCTCAGCGAGGTAGATGTTCGTCCGCTTCATACACCAGATTATACACCAGTATGCTGCTTCAATCGCTTGGCCCGTAGCCGGCTCCCTGCCGCTACTTCGGCGAAGCGGGCTGGGCCAGCAACTCGTGACCGCAGTCTGCGCCGAGGGTTGTGGCGCGGGCCTGCAGGTCGCGCAGGGCCGCGTGCGCGATCTCGGTGAAGGGCTGCAGGTTGTCCGGCGCGGCCCAGCGCGCGTAGGCGGTGCTGAAGGCGAGTGCGCCGATCTCGGCGGCCAGGCGGGCGGTGGTCTCGTCGGCGCCGCGTGCGCGCAGGGCGTCGGCCATGACCGAGGCGAGCCGGGCCCGCTTGAGCAGCTCGCGTTCCTGCAGTTCGCTGTGGGCCGCGATCACCGCTCGTCGTTGCGGGGCGAGATCGTGGCGGTCCGGGGTGAACGCGGCCGCGGCCGCGTTCAGGGCCGCGGCCAGGCAGTCGGCGGTCGTCGCCGAGGGCGGAGCGGCCCGGATGGCCTCGGTGAAGAGCCCGGTCAGCAGGTCCTGCCCGCCGAACAGCACCTCGCGCTTATCCGCGAAGTGCCGGAAGAACGTGCTCTTGGTCAGCCCGGCGCGGTCGGCGATCTCGGCCACGGTGGTGGCGTCGTAACCGTGCTCGGTGAACAGCGTGAGCGCGGCGCGCTCGAGGCGCTGCCGCGCGTTCGGTTCCCACCGGGCCATGGTGACATCCTAAGTGATGGCACCAAGTCGCATCACTTGCTAGAGTGACGGTACTTAGTCCCATCACTCAGGAGTTGCCATGCGTGTTTTCGTTACCGGCGCGTCCGGCCATCTGGGCTCGGCCATCGTTCCCGAGCTCATCGCCGCCGGACACGAGGTCATCGGCCTGGCCCGGTCGGATGCTGCCGCCGCGGCCGTGACCGCCCTCGGCGCGACCGTGCGCCGGGGGAGCCTGGAGGATCTGGACGGGATCAGCCAGGCGGCTGCCGACTCCGACGGCATCATCCACCTCGCCTTCAACCATGAGCAGATGCGCTCCGGCGAGTTCGCCGCGGCGGTCGCCACCGACCTGGCCGTCGTGCACGCGCTCGGTGACGCGCTGGCCGGGACCGGCAAGCCGCTGGTCGGGACGTCGGGCACGCTGGCGGTCGCGAACCTGGGCCTGCCGGCTACCGAGGATGACCCGGGCGCTCCCGGTCCCCGCATCGACGCCGAGAACGCCGTGATCGGCTTCGCCGGGCGGGACGTCCGGTCGTCGGTGGTGCGCGTCCCGCCCATCACCCACAGCATGCTGGACCGGCACGGCTTTGCCCGGGTCCTGATCGGCATCGCGCGGCAGGCCGGCGTGGCCGGTTACGCCGGGGACGGGGCGAACCGGTGGCCCGCCGGGCACACCCTCGACGTCGCGCATCTCTACCGGCTGGCCCTGGAAGACGCGCCGGCCGGCACCCGGCTGCACGCGGCCGGGGATGACGGCCTGCCGATGCGCGAGATCGCCCAGAGCATCGGCGATCACCTGGGCCTGCCCGCGGCCAGCATCCCGGCCGGCCTGCTGGAATCGCACTTCGGCTTCCTCGCCCCGCTGATCGGCCTGGACAACCCGGTGACCACCCTGGCCACCCGGAAGATCCTCGGCTGGGAACCGGTCCGCCCCGGCCTGGCCGCTGACTTCGACGAAGCCGACTACTTCACCGCGCCTCTGCCGCGCCACTGACGATCCTTAACATGACCATCTTGGCGAAGTTCTAGGGCACGGGCAGCCCCGAGGCTGAGGGCCGCAGGCGGCGGAGCGCGGGAGCTTAGCTGCCTTTTTCCTGGAGCGCGTCGAGTTCCAGGGTCATGAAGGTGTTATCGTCGCTCGGCTGGTAGCCGCCGAACGGCCCGCACGGCACGAAGCCTGCGCTGCAGTACAGCGTCCGGGCTGCGGCGAAGGCGGCGGTGGTGCCGGTCTCCAGGTTCACCCGGCGGAAGCCGCGGGCCCGGGCCACGGTGAGCAGGTGGGCCAGCATGGCCCGGGCCACCCCGCGGCCGCGCGCGGCTTCGGCGGTGTGCATCGACTTGATCTCCGCCTGGTCCGGGCCGAGCCGCTTGAGCGCGCCGATGCCCAGCACGCTGCCGGCCACCCGGTAGCTGAAGAAGGTGATCGCCGGATCGAGCAGCCCATCGGCATCGAGCGCGAAGCTGTGCTCCGCCGGCGTCTGCCCGACCGCGAACTCCAGATGCCGTTCCAGCAGCGCCCGCACCTCGGGCTGGCGCGGGTCATCCTGGTCAATCCGCTCGTCAGCCAGCACGCTGGCACGGTACTTGACCCGTATTTCAGCGCCGTAAACTCTGCCCTACGGCGCGCAGGAACAGGAAGGGGAATCGGTGGTTGTTCACCAGAACCCGGGCCGCCATGACCAGGACGGGTTGCCGGATTATGACGACCTGCCCCCGGCGCCGCTGGGCGGCCGGACCGGGTGGGGGATGTTCGGATCCGATGACCAGGCCGGCCTGGTCAACCTGATCACCCCCGAGCGCGTGGTCGCGGCTGCCGCGCTGGTCAGGAAGGGAGCGGTCTTCCCGCTAAACGCCCCGGTCGGCGCGTTCGACCCCGCCATCGCCGGCCATCGCGGCGTTCCCCGGCACCAGGTGCTGCACACCGAGGGCAGCATCGCCTTCGACGACGTCTACGACAACTTCTACCCCCAGGCCTCGAGCCAGTGGGATTCGCTCGGGCACATCGGCTACGCCCCGGACCAGTTCTACAACGGCACCACCGCGGCCGAGGTGGCGGCGGGCCAGCGGAACACCATCGAGCACTGGTCCCGCCGCGGTATCGCCGGACGGGCCGTCCTGCTCGATCTGTACCGGACGGCCGCGGACGACGGCCGGGCCTATGACCCGGGCACGTCGTTCGCCTTCGACGTGGCCGACCTGGAGCGAGCCCGCGCCCGCGCCGCCCTCGACTTCTGTCCGGGCGACATACTCATCCTGCACACCGGCTTCGCCCGCTGGTACCTCGACCAGGCCCCTGACCGCCGGCTCCGGATCCGGAACGAGAACACCACGCCCGGCCTGGCCCACGGCGAGGACATGTGCCGGTACCTGTGGGACGCGCACGTCTGCGCCGTGGTCAGCGACACCTACGCGGTTGAGGCGTTCCCGCCGGACCGGTCGACCCCCACCGGGTTCCTGCACCGGATGCTGATCGGGCAGTTCGGCATGGCGCTGGGCGAGCTGTGGTGGACCGAGGACCTGGCCGCCGACTGCGCCGAAGACGGAGTGTACGAGGCGCTGCTGACCAGCGCCCCGATGCACGCGCCCGGCGGTATCGGATCCCCGGCCAACGCACTGGCCCTCAAGTAGACGCCTGCCGCGCGACGCCCCGCCGGATGGCGTCGTCGGCGGCGGCGTCGTCCAGGCCCGACTCCAGCAGCAGCGCGCGGGTGTGCTGGCCGAGCGCCGGGACGTCACCCATCCGCGGCTCGGCATCGCTGAACGTCGCCGGGGGCAGCAGCGCCTCGGCGGGCGCGTGCTCGGTCCCGATCGTCCGCCACCGGTCCCGCGCCCGCAGCTGCGGGTGCTGCACCACCTGGTCGAGCTGGTTGACCTGCGCGGCGGGGATGCCGGCCGCGGCCAGCCGGGCGTCCAGTTCCGCGGTGGACCAATGAGCCGTCTGCGCCGCGACGAACGCGTCGCACTCGGCCCGGTGCCGCACCCGGTCGACGTTGGTCACGAACCGGGGGTCGACGGCCGCCTCAGGCACGCCCAGCACCTCGGTGACCAGCGTGCGCCAGCCGCTGTCGTTCTGCACGCCGATCAGGATCTGGCCGTCGCGGGTGGGGTACGCGTCGTAGGGCGCGATCGCGCTGTGGCTCAGTCCCATCCTGGCCGGCTGGCGGCCGGTATGCATCTGGGTGTAGAGCGCGTACCCCATCCACTCGACGGTGGCCTCGAGCATGGACACCTCGATGGTGGCACCCTCCCCGGTGCGCCACCGGCGCAGCAGCGCGGCCAGGATCGCCTGCGAGCAGTACATGCCCGATGCGATGTCCGCCGTGGGGATGCCCGTCTTGACCGGGGTCTCGGGCGTCCCCGTGATCGCGATCAGCCCAGCTTCGGCCTGGATGAGCATGTCGTAGGCCTTGCGCTGCTCCATCGGGCCGCCGAGCCCGAACCCGGACAGGCCGGCCACGACCAGCTCGGGCCGGGCCGAGCGCAGCTGGCTGGCCCCCAGGCCCAGCCGCTCGGCCGCCCCGGGCGCGAGGTTCTGCACGAACACGTCCGCCCGCGCCGCCAGGCGCTGGACGACCGCGCATCCCTCGGCCGTCTTCAGGTCGACCGCGACCGACTCCTTGCCCCGGTTGAGCCAGGTGAAATGCGCGCCGGTGCCGTGCACCACGTGGTCGTAGCCGCGGGCGAAATCACCCCCGTCGACCCGCTCCACCTTGATCACCCGCGCGCCGAGGTCCGCCAGGTTCCTGGTGGCCAGCGGGGCGGCCACGGCCTGCTCGACCGTCACGACGGTGATGCCGTCCAGCGGCAAGCTCATGCGAGTTTCTCCCGCGCAGCCACAGCCATCGGCCTCCTTCACTCCGCGCGCCCGCCTGATGTGCCCTACCAGGCGTTCTCTGCCTGGTGTTCTCTATATCACCGGGGCTGGTTCACCTCGGGTCGGCGGGGGGCCGGGCACGCTGCGGCTCCGGTGCATCTGTGCCGCATTCTGCGATTTGCATACAGCAAATCTCAAATGAAGATAATCTCTCCCCGGGAGGGTGGTTACGCTGTGCTAGCACAGCGAAACTTACTGTATGTCCTGCTTTCTCCCGAACCTGGCCGCGTCGCGGGACCGAGCAAATTGAGGGGGGCTTCCTGATGCCGCATGCTGGATCATTAGGTGCAGTCACGGGCTGCCGGACAAAGGTCGTCGGCCGGAAGAAGAAGCGCCGGATCGCCGCGGCGGGGGCAGCGGTAGTCGCTGCGCTGGCGGGCACGTCGATGGTCGGCGTGCCTGCGGCGTCCGCCAGCCCGACCGAAACCGTCATCGTCACGGCGACCGGGCCGCTGAGCCCGGTCGCGGCGGTGCTGGGAGTGGGCGGCACCGTGCTGGCGCAGTTCCACCTCATCGACGGCCTCGAGGCGGTGATCCCCGCGGCTGTGGAGCCGGTGCTCGCGGCGCTCCCTGGCATCATCGTGACCCCTGATGCCTCGGTGAACGTGCAGGCCAATCCGGTGTCCACCGGACCTCACACGCCTTCCGACGTGTTCCTCCAGCAGACCGGGGCCACGCAGCTCGCGGCCGCCGGCGATACCGGGAGCGGCGTCACCGTGGCCGTCCTGGACACCGGCATCGACAAGCTGCCCGACTTCTCCGGGCGGCTGGTCGGCGGCGTGGACCTGACCGGCGAGAACAACCCGTTCCAGGACGACTATGGCCATGGCACGTTCGTGGCGGGCCTGATCGCGGGCAACGGGGCCTCATCGTCAGGCCAGTATTCGGGCGAAGCCCCCGGGGCCAACCTGGTGTCGATCAAGGCGGCCGGGGCGAGCGGGACGACCGACCTGGTCAAGCTGATCCTCGGCCTGCAGTGGGCGGTCGATCACCGGGCCAGCTACGGGATCAAGGTCCTCAACATGTCCCTCGGGTACCAGCCCGCCACCTCCACCGCCCTCAACCCGCTGGACCAGGCCGTGCAGGCGGTCTGGGGTTCGGGTATCGCGGTCGTGACCTCCGCGGGCAACGCCGGGCCGTTCAACGGCACCATCCTTTCGCCGGGGGATGACCCGCTGGTCATCACGGTGGGTGCCCTGGACGACATGGCGTCACCGTCGGTTTCCGGCGACGAGATGACCGACTTCAGCAGCGCGGGACCCACCTCACCCGACGGCTGGGTCAAGCCCGACCTGGTCACCTCCGGCCGGTCCGTCGTCAGCCTGGCCGCGCCGGGCTCGACGGTCTACGACGCTAACCCGTCGGCGCGGGTGGGCTCGGCCAACTTCGTCGGCTCAGGCACGTCGTTCAGCACGGCCGTCACGAGCGGGGCGGCCGCGCTGGTCCTGGCCGACAACCCGGGCCTGTCCCCGAACCAGCTCAAGGCACGGCTGCTCGGCACCACCAACCCTGGCCCGGTCGGTAACCCCTTCGTCGACGGCCACGGCGCCCTCAACGCATACGCCGCCGCGACCGCGGGGCCGATGAACTTGAGCCAGTCGGCGGCCGGCCTGCCTCCGATCCTGCCCGGCATCACGGTCCCGCTGTCACCCACCGGCCCGGTCGACACCTGGAACCCGAGCCTGTGGTCGGGGATCTCGCCGTCGCCTGGTCCGTCCGGTTCGACGTGGGGCGGCTTGGCGTGGAACGGCTCGGACTGGAACGGCTTCACCTGGACCGGCCGGGCCTGGAATGAGGGAGACTGGGCCGGCGCATCCTGGAACGGCGCGGACTGGACCGGCCGGGCCTGGAACGATTCTGGCTGGGCCGGCTCGGCCTGGGACGGGTCGGCCTGGAACGGCCTGGCCTGGAACAGTTCGGCATGGAACTGAGACCTGCCCGGTCCGTTATGCGAATTCCGCGCGCTACCGGAGCCGTAGTCTGGGCTTCGGTAGCGGGCGGGGTTCTTACCCTGCTGATCGCGCTGTGGCGGCAACCAGGCCTGGTGCGACTGGACGAGCGCCAGTGGGTCGTCGCGGCGGCGATGGGCGCCCTGGTCCTGGGCAGCTGGATCTGGCCGGTCCTGGTGTACCGGGACGGCGAATCCGAGGCCTTCAATATGGACGAGGGCTTCTTCGTGATCCTGGCGCTCCTGGTGCCGCCGCTGATAACCCTGGGGACGCTCGGCTTGGCGACCGCGATGTCCCAGGCCATCCGCCAGCGCCCGCTGGTCAAGTCGGCCTTCAACACCGGGCAGGTCCTGATCGCCGCGGGCCTGGGCATAGCGGTGAGCCGCGGCATCGCCGTCCCGTCGGCGTCGCTTACCGCTGGTCAGGTCGCTGGCGTCGTGCTCGGCGTCGGTGTGTACTACGTCGTCAACACCCTGCTGGTGGCCACCGTGGTGATCTCGATGGGCACGGCCTGGCGCGAGCTCACCGATGATCTTCCGGTCCAGACGACGCTGGCCGGCGCGGGAGCGCTGGTCGGGGTTCTCCTGGCCCTGGCCATAGGAGCGCATCCGTGGGTGCTGGGGCTGGCGGTTCCCGGGCTGATCGTGCAGCGCAGGCTGATCAGCGCGCGGTTCGCGGCGCTGCATGACCACAGCAGGATGAAGGGGCTGTATGAAGTCACGCTGGAGGCGAACCGGGGGCTGCGCCACCAGGCCGTGCTCGACACGATCCTGGCGTCGGTCCGGCGGCTGCTGCGCAGTCCCGAAGCCAGCCTGACGTCCGAGCTGCCGCTGCCCGGCCAGCTGGCCGCGCCCATGATCGTGGCCGACCGCCAGATGTGGCTGGCGGCGGCAGGCCGGCGCCGGGACGAGCCCTTCGACGATGCCGACCGGGGCCTGCTGCGGGCCCTGGCCGCCGTGGGCAGCGGGGCGCTCAGCAACGCCGAGCTGTACCACCAGGTCCGCCTCGAGCGTGAGCGGCTCTCCTCGATCACGCTCAGCATCGGGGAAGGTGTCTGCGCCGTGGGCGCGGACGGGAAGCTGAGCTTCGTCAACCGGGCCGCGGCCGACATGATCGAGCTGCCGTCGTTCAACGTCACGATCGACAACCCGATGAGCGACAGCACCCTGGCGGCACCCGAGTTCCTGCTCGTCCCGGCCACCGAGGCCATGCGCACGGGCCATACCATCCGCGAGGACGATGCCCGGTTCCGCGGCAAGGGCGGCGCCACGATCCCGGTCGCGTACACGGCCGCCGCGGTGATGAGCGACGGCAAGCCGTCCGGCGCCGTGATCGCCTTCCGCGACATCACTGAACGCAAAGCCTTCGAGGACGAACTTCACCACCACGCGTTTTATGACAGCCTCACCGGCCTGGCCAACCGCCGGCTGCTGGTGGAGCGCCTCGATCACGCGCTCCAGCGGTCCCCCCTGGACCGCAAGACCCACGCCCTGATCTTTGTCGACGTGGATCGGTTCAAGAGCATCAACGACAGCCTCGGTCATATCACCGGCGACGAGTTCCTGGTGGCGATCGGGGCCCGCATGAAGAGCGTGGTGCGCAGTAATGACCTGCTGGCTCGCTTCGGCGGCGACGAGTTCGTGGCCCTGCTGGAGGACGTGGCCGGGGTGGACATGGCGGTGGCCGCGGCCCGGCGCATCTGTGCCGCCCTCGAGCGGCCCATAGTGCTGCACGCCGGCTATGAGGTGGTGGCCAGCGTATCGGTCGGCATCGCCCTGTCCGAGCCGGGCAAGAGCGCCGATGACATCATCCGCGACGCGGACGTGGCGATGTATGACGCCAAGGCCAGGGGCGGCGGCGGTATCTACCGGGTGTTCGACCAGGCGGCCATGGGCAGCCGCTCCTCCGAGCGCGTCCGGATCGAGGCCGACCTGCGCAAGGGGCTTGAACAAGGTGAGCTCGAGGTTTACTACCAGCCATTCTTTTCCCTTGACGAAGAGCGCATCGTGGGCGCGGAGGCGCTGGTGCGCTGGCGCCACCCCGTAAATGGCCTGATGAGCCCCACGAGATTCATCCCGATGGCAGAAGAGACCGGGCTGATACTGCCGCTGGGCCGTTACGTTCTCGACGCGGCGTGCCGGCAGGTGCGTTCGATCAGGGATCGGCTGGATGTCGACTTGCCGATCAGCGTCAATCTCTCACCGCGCCAGTTCCAGGAGAGCGGGCTGTCGTCCCAGGCCGCGGCGGCCCTCGATGCCGCGGGCCTGCCCTCGGAGCTGCTCATATTCGAGATTACCGAGAACGTGGTCATGGAGGACCTGTCCGGCGCTCGCGAAGTGATGAGGAAACTCGACCGGCTGGGCGTGCGGCTGGCCATCGACGATTTCGGCACCGGGCATTCTTCGCTCGCGTACCTGAAGCAGTTCCCGGTGCAGGAAGTGAAGGTGGACCGTTCCTTCGTGCAGGGCATCGCCGAGAGCCCGGTGGACTCGGCGATCGTCCGGGCTGTCATCGACCTGGCTAACGCCATGGGTATATCGACCGTGGCAGAGGGGGTAGAGACCAAGGACCAGCTTGCCCGGCTGAGAACGCTCGGCTGCCCGGTGGCGCAGGGCTTCTATTTCTCGCATCCGCTGCGCGCCGAGGAGTTCGACGAGCTGCTTACCCGCCATTTCGATCGCACCACGGACCTGCAGAGCCAGTTCTGACCAATGACCGCCGGTCGCATCCGCTGGGCGCATCAGTGGCGCGACTGCCAGGCGGCTTCCTCGCCGGCGACGTCCCGGAGCAGGTTGCCCAGCGTGAGCCAGTACTCGTAGCCGTGGTAGCCCCACGCCGGGCCGGTACCGCCCAGGTTGCCCGCCTTGTCGTCGTTGACGACCGGCCGGGTGCGGCTGGTCCCGGCCAGGCTGGTGACCTGGAGCCAGGTGGCCCCGCCCCCCTGGTCGCAGCGCGCGGAATACAGGCCGGGGTAGGTGACCCACGGGGTGGAGACCGGCTCGGTCAGCCGCGTAGAGTCCACCGGGAACTGGGTGGTCTGGGAAGCCGTGAGCAGGTAGGGGTCCAGGTCGCCGGTGCCGCCGGCCAGGGCCGCCGGGTTGACGCAGGCTACCTGCTGGCCGGCCCTGGCGGTCTGGAAGGACTGCAGGCTCACGCCCTGACCCGGCCTGCCGAACTCCGAGTCCAGCGGCGGCTGCGAAGGGTACGACGAAAAGGCGATCGCGCACCCCGTCTGGGTACCGGCGGTGCACAGCGGGACGTTGGTGAAGGTGGCGCCGCCCGTCTTGCCCACCGGGACCTGGAGGTTGCCGCCGACGAGGATCGCGACCAGGAGGCGGCGCAGTACCGACGGCTCGTGGTCGAGCTGGGCGGAAATGAGGTGGATGAGGACCGCCGAGCCCTGCGAGTCCCCGACCAGGATGATCGGCTTGCCGTCGCTATGGGCGAGGAACCACTGCCAGGCGACCAGCACGCTGTCGTAGGCGACGGTAAAGGTCGGGCGCATGATCGACTGATCGCCCGCGAGGAATTTCTCCACGGTGGTCCAGGTCTGCGAGCGGTAGGAGGGCGCCCACACGTCACAAATCTGAGACAACGGAGCACCTTGCTCGGCCGCGACGTACGTGTCCAGCTTGGTCACGGCCAGGCCGGTGTTGGCCGTCTCGGCCAGGCTGTCCGTCGGGTGGACGTAGAAGCAGGCGAACTTCGAGGCCAGCGCCGACTGCGGCCAGGTGGCCGGCTTCAGGGCGCCGCCCGCCATGACCGCCGTGGCCGCCAGACCGGTGGCGCAGGGGTCAGCCGCCTGACCGGGCCGGCACACCCAGACCGGGCCCGCCAGGCTGCTCGAGCCGCTGCTGCTACTGCTACCGCTACTCGAGCAGCCGCCGGCGATCAGGCCCGCCGCGATCACCAGCACCGCGCCCGCCACCATGGTCCGGCGGCCGCCGGACCTACTGACTGTGTTGCTCATGACTCACGCTCCCCGTATTCACGTCCCTGAGCAGCTCAGTTACCACGGTGGCACGGCTGGCCGGGCCCACGGCAGGGGTGGAACCACCCACACCGCCAGACGGCGATCGCAGACTCGTACCTGTTGACCTTCCTATCGGTGCCGGGTACCTTGCAGTACATGGAACCTGGCGAGGACATTAACTGGCTGGCCCAGGTTCGCCGGGGCGTGGCTGAGCACTGCGTCCTGGCCCTGCTCACCAAGGGGGAGAGGTACGGGTTCGAGCTGGCACGCGAGCTCGCGTCCAGGGGGCAGATCATCGCCAGCGAAGGGACGCTCTACCCGCTGCTCGCCCGCCTGCGGCGCAACGGCCTGGTCGAGACGTCGTGGCGGGAGTCAAATGCCGGCCCGCCGCGCCGCTACTACCACCTCACGAGGGACGGAGAACTGGCCCTCGCCAGCTTCACGAAACAGTGGCGGGTCTTCCGCGACGCCGTCGACGAGATCCTCAGTGAAGGGGGTCAGGAGTGACTTCAAGGCAAGCCGTCGGCCAGGCCGACAAACTCGTCCAGCGCTATCTGGCGCAGTTGGACGCAGCGCTGCAGGGCGTCGATGCCTCCCGGAGGCAGGAAATCCTCGCCGAAGTGCACGGGCACATCGAGGAGGGGCGGACCGGGCTCGATCCCGACGACACGGCGGGCGTCCGGACCCTCCTGGACCGGGTCGGCGACCCCGCTGCCATCGCCGCCGAGGCAGGCGCACCGCCCCCGGGCAGCCGCCGCTGGGATGTGTGGGCGCCGTGGCTGATCATCTTCGGCCCGGTCGCCAGCGGGCTGGGCTGGATCGCCGGGGTGCTGATCCTGTGGACCTCCCCGACCTGGAACCGGCGCGACAAGCTGCTCGCCACCATCGTGCCGCCCGTCGGCTTGGTGGCTCTGTTCTTCGGCCTCGTGACCACCCTCCGCGCGGCGGCTGGCTGTTCGGGGCCGGCGGCCACGTGCACGACCAAGGGGCTCACCCTCCCGCTCGGAGTCGCCATCCCGCTGCTCGTGGCCGGTCTCGCCGCGCACTTGCTGCCGCCGATCCACCTGATGAGGACGCGTCGCCGGCAGCTCTACCTTGGCCTGATCAACCCGCGTCCCACCAGTTGAGCACCCGGAGCGCGCGGAGAGTATTCCAGCGGCTCGGCGTGCCCACGCCGCCCTCAAGATCGAAGAAGACGCGGCCCGGATGGACGCGGTCGAGCAGCCACCGGCCGTCGGGCTGCCGTTTCGACTGCACGACCGCTACCGCCTCCGCCATCCGGGGATCGGGGTCCGCACCCGACCGCCGGAAGTAATCCAGCGCCCGCAGCACGTCGTAGTGCCAGTAGTACGGGAACGCGAACTCCAGGTACGCCGGCTTGACCACGGCCCCGGTGCCCTTGCGGCGGAACAGGCCGCGCTCGAGCAGGTACTCCTCACCGCCCCGGCGGGCCGCGCGCACCTGCACGGATCCGCCGGCCGCGCGCTCGACCTCCACCAGGCCGTCGAGCACGTTGATCGTCGTGTCGACGGAGGACCGCACCGATCCGTTCTCGGCCTCGCAGTTCCAGCCGCCGTCAGCGAGCCGCTCGGCGAGGATCCGCTCGACGACCGCTCCGACGTCCACCCCGAAATAGGCCCCGGTCTCGATGGTCCTGCCGTTGATGCAAGGTTCGACCTCCCCGTCGAAGTACCGCTGCCCGGCGTGCTCCCAGCGCCCGTTCTCCGCGACCAGCCCGATCGCCCGGCGGGCGGACCCCGACGCCGGGCCGAGCCCGAGGATCTGCAGGGTCTGCAGCGTGTGCATGGTGGGCGTCCACGGCTGCCCCGGCTCACCGCCGGCGTAGGACGCCGGGAAGCACGCGCCGCCGTCCCAGAGCCCGTCGGGATCCTCCAGCGCGAGCAGGCGAGCGGCCCAGCCGTCGTGCTCCACCCGGGCCCGCTCGGCCGCCACGTCGCCGGCCGGCGCGTCCGTCAGATCGGCGAGCACCTGCCAGCGGATGGCCGGATCGCCGTCGAGCAGCCAGTCGATCACGTTCACGACTGCAGGCTACCGTCGACCCCATGACTACGGGCTCCGCGCGCATCACCAAGTACACCCACTCGTGCGTGCGTGTCGAGCGTGACGGCCACGTGCTGGTCATCGACCCGGGCACCTGGAGCGAGCCTGCCGCGCTGCACGGCGCCGACGCGGTGCTCGTCACGCATGAGCACGGTGACCACATCGACGTGCTGCGGCTCGCGGGCCTCGGCGTTCCGGTCTACGCGCCGGCGGATGCCCGCATCACCGGGCTCAGCGTAATCGGCGTGCGGTCCGGTGAGTCGTTCACCGCGGCGGGCTTCACCGTGACCGCCGTCGGCGCCCGCCACGCTCCCGTCTTCGCGGACGAGCCGGACTGCGCGAACCACGGGTACATCATCGAGGGCCGTCTCTACCACCCAGGCGACGCCCTGTTCGTGCCCGACCAGCCGGTCGAGACGCTGTTCGTGCCGCTCCAGGCCTCCTGGCTCAAGACCGCCGAGGCCATCAGCTTCCTGCGAGCCGTGGCACCAGAGCGTGCCTTCGGAATTCACGACGCGCAGATCAACTCCCGCGGGCGGCAAGCAGCCAACAGCTGGCTGACCGACTACGGCAGGCACCGATACCGCTACCTCATACCCGGCGAGAGCACCGACCTCTAGCCTTCGGTGCTAACGCCGCAGGAGGCGCTCCCCGCCGAACATGATCCTGTTCAGTTATGGGTGAAGTTCCCGTCACGCGGGGCCGGGGGAGCGTCCGGCGCAGGCCGTCGTGGCCTGCGGTGGTGGTGCCGCTGAATCCCTTCCCGGCGCGGCGGGCCCATTCTTCGTCCGTGATGGCTTCCGGGTCAGCCGGGAGGTAGTGGTTCAGGATGAGCTCGCCGACTCCGGCCCGCCCGGCGACGCTCCCGACCTGGTTGACGTCGGTGTGCAGGCCGGCCATCCGGGCCACCTCGGCCTCGTCCATGCCGTGCCGCCGCAGGTAGCTCAGGTCGGCCACCTGGTGGACCAGGATGTCGGCGCCCTGGGCCAGGGCGATCAGGTTCTCGTTCACTGTGGTGTCGCCGGAGAACACCACCGAGCCGTCGGCGGTGTCGAACCGGTAGGCCAGTGCCGGGACCGCATGGCCGTGCGTTACCGCCACGGCGGTGACCCGGACGCCCGCGTCTGCCACGACGACGACCGGTCCGGGGCGGCGTCCTCGGTCCCGGGCTCGGCGGCGACGTCGATGCCCCGGACCAGCGCGCCCGCATCCGGCATGTGGCTGTCCAGCGGCATGACGTTCAGGTGGTAGGCGTAGCCGGCCAGGATGTGGCCGACCAGATCGGCCGTGCCCGGGTCGGGCAGCTCGGGGGAGATCACCGTCTGCCGGTGGAAGACGGCATCACCCGCGGGCAGGGTGCGGGGCCGCCCCGGGCCGTACACGCAGAGCGGGCCAATTCCGCCCACGCGGACGCCCCACGGGTACAAGATCATGCCGGGCAGGTCGCCGACGTGGTCCGCGTGCAGGTGGGTGATGAACACCGCTTCCAGCCGGGTGAAGTCCAGCCCGGCCTCGGCGAAGGCGGACGGGGACCCGCGCCCGCAGTCGATGACGAAGACCCGCCCGTCGACGATCAGCGCCGACGAAATGCCCCCGCGGCCGGCCACCGGCATGGGCGCGCCTGCCGTCCCGAGCAGTACCAGTCCCGTAGTCATGCCCGCTCTCCTGTCCGCATCATCTGCGATTCGTCCAGCGCGGGCCGGTGACGGCCCAGGCCTGCTCCCAGCTGGCCAGGCGATGCCGGTCAAGCGCCACCCGGCACAGCAGGTAGCAGCAGACCAGCAGCGCCCCGGCACCCGCCAGAACCATGGCGGCGGCGAGGAGCATGTTCAGGATGATGTCGTACTGGCTGGGCGGCGGGGGCCGTGGGTTCCGGATGCATTCAGCCATACCGGGACGCTGTTCCCCATTTGTGCGGCGGCCAGGGCCGGAACGGTCGTGCTGGTGAGCACACCGGTACGTTCAGCTCCGTCCGCCAGCCGCCAGGTCAGCTGCGCTTCCTGCATGTACATGTCGGCGACCAGCGGGCCGGGCCCAGAGACCACGGCCACCGCCGGCCGCAGGCGAGCCGCCGCCGCACTCTGGGACTGGTAGACGTGCCCGGCCAACAGCACCGCCACGACGGTGGCCAACAGGAAGGCCACCGACAGCGCTAGCTGGATCGCGCCCTCGATGCGATCGCACCGCCGCCGCAGTTCGTTCCGGCGCAGAAGCAGCCGTACCAGGCGTGACGGCGGGGCCGCCGGCCGATGGACTTCAACGCTGTCACCGGTGGTCTTCTCGTCCATCTGGGTGACTCCTGACACGATGAGGAGGGCAGGCACCACGGCCCGTTCGGTCAAATGATCTTGGTCAGCAGCCAGAACGTCGTGCCGGTGGCCGCGCCGTAGGCCAGGTGCGCGCTCAGGTCCCAGGCCAGGGTCTTCGCGTTGTACTTCCAGATCGGCTTATACAGCCCGGCCAGCGGCAGGGCGGTGTAGTCGTTGGCGAAGACCGCTGCGCCGAGCGGCAGGCCGTACCAGGGATGCGGCGTGGGCAGCGATCCGACCAGGATGCCGTAGGCCGCGCCCGCCGCCGATCCGTAGGTCCAGTGCATAGCGGTGCTGACCGGGAAGGCCCAGCGGTCGGCGAGCTTGCGCTGAGTAAAGCCCTCGATCACTCGGCGGGCTACCTGCCCCGGGTCCGGGGCCGTCTCCCAGCTGTCGACCGGCGCGAACTCCCAGGCCCGCGGGCTATCGGTGCCGCCACCGCGGCGGTACTTCAGGTATTGCACGGCATCCAGGCCGACGGTGCCGACGGCGCCGGCCACCAGGCCGGCGGCGACAGCCGCGAGGGGGGTCAGCGGGTTCTTTCTGATACGCATGGCGAGCCTCCAGTCGGGTTAGGGCGCGAGCCAGGCCAGGGCGGCGGCGACCAGGTGCAGGCCCTGCATCGAGCCCCGTGCGGCCGAACAGACCCCAGTGCCGAAGATGACCGAGCAGGCCGAGCCCGGCGGGGTCAGCTGCACCACCCGGTAGTCGGGGCTGCCGGTGTAGTTGGCGTCCAGCCGCCAGCCCAGCCCCTGGTAGAAGTCCTTAGCCTTGTCCACGTCGGAGACCGGTAGCACCACGACCTCGAGTCCGTACTCCATGACTCTTGCTCCTTTTCCTATGGCCGGCGATCTGGGTTCAGGCCGCCGGTTACGTCCTGTCCTCCACAGTCGCACCGGCCAGGTCCCCGGCACACCAGGGCCACACCCTGGCCTGGCCCCTGGTCTGGTTCACGGGCCGTCGCGAGGATCCGCCTGCCGGACGATGGCCGCCGCACCCTGGGCCGGCAGACCAGGGTGCCGGCCAGGGTCATCCGCAGGTGCGCCAGGCCGTTCGCAGCGCGACAGTGGTGTCATCCACTGGCGAGAAGGAGAAGGAAATGGCGACCACGGTGGCTGATGTGATGGTGGCGACGCTGAAGGCGTCCGGCGTGCGGCGGGTGTACGGGATTCCCGGGGACTCGCTGAACGGGTTCACCGATGCGCTGCGCCGGGACGGCACGATGGCCTGGGAGCACGTCAGGCACGAGGAGGGGCGCCGCGTTCGCGGCGGCCGCGGAGGCGGCGCTGACCCGGCAGCTGGCGGTGTGCGCGGGCAGCTGCGGACCGGGGAACCTGCACCTGATCAACGGCCTGTTCGACGCTAACCGCAGCGGGGTCCCGGTGCTGGCCATCGCCGCGCAGATCCCGACCGTCGAGATCGGCGGCCAGTACTTCCAGGAGACCCACCCGCAGGACCTGTTCCGCGAGTGCAGCGTGTACTGCGAGCTGGTCAGCATCCCGGACCAGCTGCCGCGGATGCTGGGCGCACGACCAGCTCATCGCGCTGGCCGGGAAGCTGCAGCCGCCGGTCGTGCACGCGTTCGGGGGCAAGGAGTTCGTCGAGTACGACAACCCGTACGACGTGGGCATGACCGGGCTGATCGGGTTCGGCTCCGGGTACCGGGCCATGGAACACTGCGACGCGCTGGTCATGCTCGGCACCGACTTGCCCTACCGGCCGTTCCTGCCCGACGGCGTGCCGGTGATCCAGGTCGACGTCCGCGGCGAGCGGATCGGCCGGCGGGTGCCGGTCCAGGTGCCCTGGTCGGCACGGTCCGCGACACGGTGGCCACCGCCCGCTACGAGCTGTCGCTGCCGCCCAAGCTGACCTACGGCGAGATCAAGGGCTTCAGCTTGTACGCGACCCGCACCATCCTGTCCGGCGGCGGCGAGGAACTCGTCGAGCTCGCCCAGACCAACCTGCGCGAACTCGAGGTCGAATAACTACTGCTGGGTGTGCCGCTTCGAAAAGCGCCCACACGAACCGGGCCGGGCAGTCAGGAGACGCCCGGCCCGGTTCGCTGACGGTTAGAGCGGGCGGACTTCCTCTGCCTGGGGACCCTTCTGGCCCCGCCCGGCGGTGTAGACGACCCGCTGGTTCTCCTGCAGGCTGCGGAACCCGTCAGCCTGGATGGCGGAGTGGTGGACGAACACGTCAGCGGTTCCGTCGTCGGGGGCGATAAAGCCGTAGCCCTTGTCGGCGTTGAACCACTTGACGGTGCCTTCAGCCATGTACTTCTCCTGTAGAGACGATCATTCGGGGGACACGTTCGTGCCCTCCGGGTTATCGGGATCGCCAGCCTGCCAGGGAAGACCTGACTGTGTACTCGTGGCGTCCGCTGTCAGAAGTTCGCAGGCGCAGGTACACGTAACGAATTTCGACTACAACCACCCCCTATTAAACACCATGCCTGACCCTCAGGTGACCAGACACGCTCACTTTGCCGCTAGTGACCTCCTGGCCCTGCCGCTAGTGTCCTCAAGATGAAGGTCTCTGCCGAAGCGGCGCGGCGCTTCCTCGTCGCGCGGCACTTCCTGGCGCCTGCGCGGTCTGTCGCGGGCGGCCTGGACGGGGTGCTCGAGGTCTTCCGGAAGTTCGGGTCGATCCAGTTCGACCCGATCGCGGTCGCCGGGCGGAACCACGACCTCGTGCTGCACGCGCGCGTCGCCGGCTACGAGCGCGCCTGGTGCGACCTGCTCTACGAACGCCGTGAGATCTTCGAGACGACCAACAAGGCGCTGTCGTTCATCCCGGCGCGCGAGTTCCCCTGGTTCCGTCTGGGCTTCGGCCGCAAGGGGCCCCGGTTCCATGCCGCGATCCTCGCCGAGAACGCCGCGGTGGCCGAGCGCGTGCTCGGGCGGATCCGCGCGGAGGGCGCGCTGTCGGCGCTCGATTTCGAGCCCGAGCACGGAGCGCCGAAGGACTGGTTCGGGGCGCCGGAGAACGTCGTGCGCGCCGTGCTCGAGGCGTACACCGTCGCGGGCGTGGTCGGCCTCGCCCGGCGCGAGGGCAACATCCGGTACTACGACGTCCTCGAACGGCTGCTCCCGGCCGAGCTGCTCGCGCACGAGGTGCCGGTGCGAGAACAGCTCCGGCACAAGCTCCTGTCCCGGTACCGTGCGCACGGCCTGCTCGGCGCGGGCGGCGCCGGCGACACGTTCTACCGCATCGCCGCGCCGGAGTCGACGCCGGAGCGGCCGGGACGCCACGAGCTGCGCGGGGAGCTGGTCGAACTCGGCGCGCTCGTGCCCGTCGACGTGGAGGGCATCCGCGGCAGGCGCTTCGTCCTCCGCGAGGAACTCGCGCTGCTGCAGGCGCCGCCAGCGCCGGCGCCCTCCGTCGCGTTCATCGCCCCGTTCGATTCGCTGCTGTGGGACAAGGCCCTGCTGGCGAGCCTGTTCGGCTTCGACTACGTGTGGGAGGGCTTTTTCCCGCCGGCCAAGCGCCGTTGGGGGTGGTACGTGCTCCCGGTGTGCTTCGGCGACCGCTTCGTAGGCCGGATCGAACCGCGGATCGACCGGGACGGAGCCCGTGTGGAGGTGCTCGGCGCCTGGTGGGAGGGCGGCTTCGCGCCGCGTAGCGCTGACGGGTTCGTCGACGCGATGCGCGACGCGCTCCGCGCCTACCTGCGCTTCGCGGGCGCGGACCGCCTCGAGTGGGCACCCCACCTCGCCACGGAGCAGCAGCTCTTCCTCACCCGCCCGTGACCGGGACGAGTTACCGGCTATTGCGGCGGACGGTACTGAGAACCTTGCACCTTGCGCAGGGATTCGATCCATTCCTGGCCGTTCAGCAGCCGGGTGGTCTTCGCCGACTTGGCCGCGCCGCCGGCGGCGATGGCCAGCGCGAAGCTGGCCGCGCTGGTGTCATGCGGCGCCTCGTACAGGACTACCGCCGTGAAGTGGCCTAGTGCAGCGCGGGTACCTGCCGATGTCAGTGGCGGCCCTTAGAATCCGGTACGTGACCGGCGCGATCGACTACTGCACTCCGGGTCGGCTGACGGACATCGGCGAGGTCAGCGCGGCCGTGCTCGAGGCCATCCCGGCCGATCCTGTCGGCATCTGCCGGCTCGTCCCTGGCCTGGTGGTGCATCCCTTCGAGGCGACGGATCTTGGCCTGGACGCCGGCCGGCTCGGCGGAAGCCAGATCCGGCAGGCCAGCGCGATCATCGGTGCCGTGCTGGCGTTGGACCCTGCCGCGCTCGACATCCCGCGCGAGCCCGAGCGGCGGCTGGTCGGCACCTGCCGGACCTTCGTCGTGCTGAGCTGCGCGCTGCTGCGCCACCGTGGTATCGCGGCCCGCGCTCGCTGCGGTTTCGGTACGTACTTCCGGCCCGGGCTCGGCCTGGATCACTGGATCACTGAGTACTGGCACGAGGCCGACGAACGGTGGATCAGGGTCGATACCCAGCATCTGGAACGCTGTTTCGTACCCCACCCGGAGGACTTGCAGCCGGGCGAGTTCCTCACGGGCGGAGAGGCCTGGACCGGTTACCGGCACGGCGGCATCGACGCGGCGAGGTTTGGCGTGGCTGGGACAGAGAACTTCGGTCCGGCCGAGATCAGCGGCAACGCGATCAGGGACCTGGCCGCCCTGAACAAGGTCGAGATGCTCCCGTGGGACGAGTGGGGGCGGATGACCGCCGCCTACGCAGGCCAGACCGGCCCCGATTACGGCGAGCTCATCGACGAGGTCGCCGCCGCTTGCGCGTCGGACAGCCCTCGGCACGTCGCGGACCTCTACTCCCGCCCGGAGCTGCACGTGCCCGCCGAGCTGATCCAGTAGCGCGCAAATAGCGACCGAAACTGCCCGCGATCATGATATTGCCCCTGCCTCTGCCCGGGCTGGCAGACCCTGGCCTTTCGGCTTCTCTGATTGAGCCAGTCGGGCCGGGATCGGACAGGGAGCTTCATAGCGACGAAGCTCATCGGGAAATGGTCAAGAATGTCGATTAAATTGGTCTCAGATCTCTCGGCAGTCAGCCCATCCAACGCTAGTGCCCCACAGGCAACGTTCGCCCCGGGATTCCAGCTGAGGAGCCAGCTGATCAACCGGATCAATGCGCATCTGAGCCGGTAATAGCACCGGCTCAGATCGCGCATCAGACCTGCCGGTCCGGCGAGAGCACCTGCCGGTCCGCCGTGACGTCCTGCAGCGCCAGCAGGCAGCGATCGGCGCGCCCGCCGCGGCGAGCCCGCCAGGGCCGCCGTCGTTGACAAGCAGGATATCAAGATGATATCAAATTAATAGGTGACCGGGCGGCCGGCACCATAGCCCGCAGGGAGGCATCCCCCCGATGAACGCACCCGACGACAACACCGCGGTGAAGGGTCTGCGCGGGTGGTGGCTATCGCCCCCGCGACCCGGCACGCACCGCCTGATCAGCCCCTGGGAGTACCGCCACCTGGGCGTCTCCGGGGTCACGCGTGCTGCCGCGGGCGGCTTCCAGCTCGGCATCGGCCTCGTTCTGGTCTCGCTCGGCCGCAAGGCGGAAACCGACCAGGAGCGGCGCAAGATGTACCGGCTGTCAGCGTGGTTCCTGGTGCCCGCGGCGGGGAACCTCGCGGGCGGCTACTGGTACGCCACGATCGCCGGGCTCTCGCATCTGCCCGGACCTCCGCATCTGCCCGGACCTCCGCATCTGCCCGGACCTCCGCATCTGCCCGGACCTCCGCGTCTGCCCGGACCTGAGCCTGGTCAGAAGTCAGAAGCCCGCGCCGGGCCTGACGTTTCCGGGCGCTCTGTCGAGGTAGCTACGGGTATGCAGTCCGTACCCGTCACCAGAGTGACGCGCAAAACCAGACAGGCTTCTCGCAGCCCCGCGGCGCACATCCTGGCCCGGGCCGGCCTGACGGCGCGGGGGGTAATCTACCTGCTGATCGGCTGGGTAGCCGTGCTCGTCGCACTCGGCCACAGCTCACAGGAAACAGATCAGTCGGGCGCCTTGCAGTTGCTCGCGGGCAAGTCCTACGGGCTGGTCTCGCTCGTGCTGCTCGGCATCGGCTTCGCGGCCTATGCCCTGTGGCGGCTGAGCGAAGCTGCCTTCGGCGTCACCGGGGAACGGAACAGCGCCGGCTCCCGGCTGACGTCGCTGGGCCGGGCGGTGGTCTACGCCGGCTTTGCCTACCTGACCTTCTCGGTGATCTCGGGGACGCACCGCAGTCAATCCCGTCAGCAGCAGGACATGACGGCGACGGCCATGCAGCACACCGCCGGCCGATGGCTGGTCGGCATCGTCGGCCTGATTGTCGTCGTCATCGGCCTGGTCCTAGTCAGCCAGGGCGTTCGCCGCACCTTCATGAAGTACCTGCAGACGTCGCGGATGAGCCCTCGGACCCGCCGTGTCGTCAAGCTGCTCGGCATGGTCGGGACCATCGCCCGCGGCCTGGTTTTCGCCCTGGCGGGCGGGCTCGTGATCGACGCGGCCGTCACCCACCGGGCCTCGGAGTCCGGCGGCATCGACAAGGCCCTGCTCACGCTGCGCAATCAGCCGTACGGTGAGATCCTGATGCTGCTGGCCGCCCTCGGCCTGGCCGTCTTCGGCATCTACGGGCTGTGCGAGGCCCGCTGGCGAAAGGTCTGAGGGCCCCCGATGCCGAACGTTGCCGTGGTCGCACACAACCGCAAGAGCCTGGGCGGCGGCCTGCCCGAGCTGCGCCAGGTCCTGGCCCGTGCTGGCGTCACCGATCCGCTGTGGTTTGAGGTGAAGAAGAGCCGTCTCGCCCCCGCCTGCGCGCGCCGGGCGGTAAAGCACGGCGCCGACCTGATGTTCGTCTGGGGCGGCGATGGTACCGTCCAGCGCTGCATCGACGCGGTAGCGGGGTCGGACGTGGCGGTGGCCATCCTGCCCGCCGGCACGGCGAACCTCCTGGCCACCAACCTGCACATCCCGGCCGACCTCGCCGAGGCGGTACGGGTCGGGCTGCACGGAGACCGCCGCCGGATCGACACCGGGTCGGTGAACGGCGAGCACTTCGCGGTGATGGCCGGGGCGGGTTTTGATGCCCGGATGATCTCCGACGCCGACCGGGGCCTGAAGGACCGCATCGGCCGGGCCGCCTACGTGGCCAGCGGGATCAAGAACCTGAGCGTGCACCGGGCGAAGGCCACCGTAGAGGTGGACGGCAAGCCCTTTTTCAAGGGCCAGCTATCGTGCGTGCTCGCCGCGAACGTCGGCACGATCCTCGGCGGCATCGAGGCCTTCCCCCAGGCCCGGCCGGACGACGGGCGGCTCGAGCTCGGCCTGGTCACCGCCAGGAACCCGCTCGACTGGGCCCGGACCTTCAGCAGGCTTGCCCTCGGCCAGGCGAAGCGGTCGCCGTTCGTCGAGCTCACCCGCGGCACGAAGGTCAAGGTGCGGTTCGCCCGGAAGATCCCGTACGAGCTTGACGGCGGTGCCCGCCGCGCCCGCCGGGAACTGCGGATCAAGGTCCGCCCGGGCAGCATCACGATCTGCGTCCCGGAGACGGCCACGGCCGGCTCCGCCGCGGCGGCCGGAGGCGACCAGGCATGAACTTCGGACTGCGGCACCGCAGCCTCGCGCCGCTCGTCACGGTCACCGTCGCGGCTCTGGTCTTCACCGTCCTGCTCCTCCTGGTCCGCCTGCAGTGGCCCCCGCTGGAGTCGGTCGACCACGGGGCCGCCGCCGATATCAACAGCCTGATCGCGGGCCACCCCGCGCTCGTCACCGTGGTCAAGGCGGTGACCTGGCTCGGCAGCAACGGCGTGCTGTGGACGGTGATCGGGGCCGCGACCGTCATCCTCGCGATCCGCAGGCAATGGCGGCTGGCGGCCTACCTGCTCGTCACCGGCGCAGGCGCGCTGATCCTGGATCCCATCCTCAAGTCGCTCGTAGGCCGGCTTCGGCCCGTGGTGGCGCACCCGATCGCGCACGGCACCGGCGACAGCTTCCCCAGCGGGCACTCGCTCGGCTCGATCGTCTGCTACGGGGCGATCCTGCTGGTCTTCCTGCCCGTCGCCCGCGGCCGGTGGCGTACCGCCTTCATCACCGTGACCGTGGCGCTCATCGCCCTGATCGGGATCAGCCGGATCCTGCTCGGCGTGCACTACCTGTCCGACGTGCTGGGCGCCTGGGCGGCCGGCCTCACCTGGCTCGGAGTCACGGCCTTCGCATTCGAGCTGACCCGCAGTGCCGCCGGGCAGCCGGTCACCAGCCCCGTGACCGAAGGACTGGAACCCGAGGCCCGCGCCGACCTCAAGCCGGCCGAGCCAGAACCCGCCCCGGGTCCTCGCCCCGGCCCTGTCGCCGCCGCCGTCGTGGTGGCGTGGGTGCTGATCCTGGGCCTCATCGTCGGCCTCGGCGAGCTGATCACCAAGGACGGCAACGGCAACGTGCTGGGTGACCGGACGATCCCGCACTGGTTCGCCGCGCACCGCACCGCCGGCTGGACCCACTGGAGCCTGATCTTCACCACGCTCGGGGCGAGCCAGGCGATCCTCATCGTCGCGCTGGCGACCTGCGTGGTGTTCCTCGCCGTCACCCGGCACTGGCGGCCGGTGATCTTCATGGCTGCCGTCATGCTCGGCGAACTGGCCGCCTTCCTCGCCGCCGCTGCCGTGGTCCGGCGGCCCAGGCCGGATGTCACCCACCTCGACCAGCACCTGCCCACCTCCGCCTACCCGTCCGGGCACGAGGCCGCCACGTGCTGCCTCTACGTCGCGATCGCCATCCTGGTCATCGGCCACGCCCGCGGCTGGTGGCGATGGCTGTTCCTCATCCCCGCCATCGCCATGCCCGTCCTGGTCGCGCTTTCCCGCATGTACCGGGGCGAGCACCACCCGACCGATATCCTCGGCAGCGTCCTGTTCGCCGCGCTCTGGCTGACTGCGGTCACGCTGCTGATCAAGCCGAACGCGGACAGCGGCCGGGATCGGCGTGAGGCCGCGAGGGCCGGCCCGGCTGCTATCGCCAGAGACACATATGTCTAGCGACGGACATTGACGACGACCGAAGGCTAGCCGAGAGTAAGCGGCCGGACCTATGGTGGTGATCGGAGCAGGCAGGGCTGTCTACCTGGGGGGGTGGAGCCATGAACACGGCTGTCCAGTGGGTGGTTTTCGCTGAGCGGAGCGCCGATGTGATGGTCGCTATCGGGATCACCGACAAACCGTCGGCGGCACGGTGGATCGTCGAAGCGATCATGGCGGATACCAGCAATGCGGGCTGGGGCGAGGTGCTCCGGGTACCGGTGCCGGGCGAGGCTCCTCCTGGTCCTGAGCCGGGCGAGTGGCCCCCGCCCGGTGAGGTATTCGTATGCCGGCGCGATACCCGCGGCGGATACAAGTGGCTGCCTCTCTTCCCGGCCGGGCCGGACAGCGCCCGTCAGGGCCCGGGCGAGGCACTCCAGAGCCAGCGCGTTCTGCTCGATAACTAGCTAGGTCGGGTTAGATCCAGCTCGGCACCCCGCGACCCGGCCGCGTCCGTCCGGACCGTGGCACCACGGCCGTTCGGGACAATGAATAGGCCGAACGATCCAGGCTGCACCTTCCTCGTCCGCCGCCAGCCGCCGGCGGTGGCCGCCAGCCGGGCCGGATCCCCGGCAGCGATCCCTGGTAAGGACCACGGCCGCCGCACGCGCCGCGCTACGGTTTATCCGTAGCGCGGGTTCTGGCCGCGTCTGGAGGCGCGGGTGCCGCGCGGGCGGAGGTGGCGGGTGGCGGTCGGAGCTGACGCGCAGATCACTGATCTGACGGTGGATGATCATGCCTGCCTGACGTTCGGCGAGCCCGAGGAGCTGCTGGACCTGACCGCCGCGTTTGTGCGTGACGGGCTGGCTGGCGGGCTGAAGGTCGTATGGGTGAGTGAGGCGGGGACGCAGCGGGCCGCCTCGGAGCTGACGCGGCGCGGGATAGCGGCGGAGCCGGCGCTGGCATCTGGGCAGATGGCGCCGGCCGACTCTGAGGGGTGTCTGCTATCCGGGCACGCGTTCAGCGCGAGCCAGGCGATCGGTGGCTGAGCGGGCTGATGGCAGCCTGCCGGCAGGAGGGATTCCCCGGCCTGCGGGTGGCGGTGGACATGAGCTGGGCGCTGCGGCCGGTCATCGGGGTGGAGCAGCTGCCCGATTTCGAGGAAAGCGTCGCGGAGGCGCTGGCCGGCACCACCGTCTCGGTCTTGTGCCAGTACGACCGGGAGCGGTTCGACCCGGTCACGCTGGCCACGGTCACGGCGTTCCATACCCGCTCGGTCGCGGCGGCGACCTACCACGCCGACGCGATGCTGCGGATCTGCCGTCAGTACGCGCCGCCCGGCATCCGGCTGGCCGGGGAGATCGACTACAAGCACGAGGAGCCGCTGGCGCTAGCGCTGGCTGAGGCGATCCGGCTCGACGGTGATATCACCGTCAACATGGCCGGACTGGCGTTCATCGACGGCTCGTGTGCCCGGATGATCGTGGATGCCGCACGGAGCCTGGCCGCGTCCCGGTCGGTGGTGCTGCAATGCCATCCCGGGATCACCGCCACGTTCGCCATCCTGGGTGCAGACGATGTCCCGGGCATCAGCCTGGTGAGCGCGCATGACCGATGATGCCCGCAGCCGCTGGCCGCCGCCTGAACCGGCGGCAGGCAGGCTGCGGGGTGCGGGCGGCGAGGAGCCGCCGGTCCTGGACCAGGGTTTCGATGGTGATTCGCTGTATTCGCTAAGGGCGGCCGTGGCCGCTCACGCCTCGCAGGCCGGAATTCCGGAGGGCCGCGCCAGGGATCTTGTCCTGGCCATGCACGAGTTGGCCGCCAATGCGGTTCGCCACGGCGCCGGCCACGGCCGGCTGCGGCTGTGGGTGACACCGGACACGGTGCGCTGCGAGGTCACCGATGACGGCGCGCCGAAGACGGCAGACGGCGCGGAGGCCGGCCCTCAGGACACGGCGCCGTGGCCCATGGAGCCCGGCCATGGGATGTGGCTGACCCGCCAGGTCGCGGACCAGGCCAGCTGGAGCTCTGGCCCGTCCGGCACCGTCGCCGCGGCGAGCTTCCGCCGGGAGCCCCCGGAGCAGCAGCGGCCATTCCGCCTCGCTCAGCAGTTCCAGGACGGCTGCGCCATCCTGGTCGTTACCGGCCGGCTGGACCTGGATTCAGCGGGCCAGTTCACGGCAGCTGCCGGTGACCTTATGGCCTCGACCCAGGGCCTGCGCCTGGTCCTGGACCTGTCCGGCCTCACCTTCTGGGATTCCTCCGGCCTGACCGCCCTGATCACCGCGCAGCGGCGGATCAGCCGTGACCCCGCCGCCCGGATGATCCTGGCCGGCCTGCCCGGCCACCTCATCCAGCGCTTGCACGAGGCCGGCGCGGCCAGCCGGTTCACCCTGGCGGGCACGATTGCTGACGCGGTGCGGATGGCCGGTCAGGGGCGCCCGGGGCCTTGAAGCGGAGCGGGGCCCCGGGGCACCGTGGGGGGGAGACGGTGCTGCCGGGGCCCACCCTGACCCGGCTGGCTGCCCTCGGGCATCTTGCGGCCGGGCTTACCCAACAGCATGCCCGGGTCGAAGCACGTTCAAAGGGAAATTTCCTATGTTCTCGGCCGAGAGCATCATCTGGCCGGCTGGGCGGCCGTGAGCGCCGTCCGCGGAGATCTCCGGCCGCGAGCGATGTCCTGGCCCGTGACCAGGACTTCAGTGATTCCGGTGGGCAGCTCTGGCGCGGCGCCAGGGCCGACGTGGCCGCGAAAGAGCAATTCCCCACAAAGCGTAGGCCGGCGCCGGGGAAAGCCGCGGCAGGCAACTGGCGCCACGAAACTGTGGCGTGCGCTGGGCTGCCGGGGCAAAATGGCCGGGTGACGTCCGGTTGGTCCACAATGCCTGAGATGCTTGCCTTGCGCGAGACGGATCCGCACGAGGTGGGTGGATACCGGCTGCTCGGCCGCCTCGGGGAAGGCGGGCAGGGCGTGGTGTTCTTGGCTGAGGATCCCGCTGGCAGCGCGGTGGCGGTCAAGCTTCTGCCGCCAACCACGGACCCACAGGTCCGGAGCCGCTTTCTGAAGGAGGTCGCCGCGGCGCAGCGGGTGGCCCGGTTCTGCACCGCGCAGGTTCTGGATGCGGGAATCTTCGAACGGCGGCCGTTCATTGTCAGTGAGTACGTCAGCGGGCCATCGCTGGTAGAGGTCGTCGAGCAGCTCGGGCCGCGCGGCGGCGCTGCACTCGAGCGCATCGCCATCGCCACGCTGACCGCGCTCGGCACAGTGCATGCCGCCGGGATGGTGCATCGCGACTTCAAGCCCGGCAATGTCCTGCTCGGGCCCGACGGGCCAGTGCTGATCGACTTCGGGCTGGCGGCTGTTCCCGGGATGACCACCATGGGCCCTTCTGGCCAGGCCGCCATCGGGACTCCGGCGTTCATGGCCCCTGAGCAGCTAGCCGGGACCCGCGTGACCGCAGCGGCCGACATGTGGTCGTGGGCGGTGACGATGGTGTTCGCGGGCACCGGTGAGCTGCCCTTCAAAGGCGGGTCACTGACCGCCACGGCGTTCGCGATTCTTCATTCCGAGCCACAGGTGGGCAGGCTTCCCGAACCACTGAACTCGCTGATCCACCGCTGCCTCAACAAGGACCCAGCCGCCAGGCCGTCGGCCCGCGGCGTGCTCGGCGAGCTGGTGGCCGCCGGAGCGCGGCTGGTAGGACCGATGCCGCCGATGGCCTCCGCTCCGGCCGCCGATGAGGAGACAGACGGCTCACTGCGTGCGTCTGACGCGGCGACCGAGCCGCCGTACGGCCATGGCGACGGCCTGCTCGGCGCCCGGCCGGGGTCCAGGCCACGGCCGACGCGGCGCGGGCGCGGTCGCACCTTGCGGCGCCGGCGGGTGGCGATGCTGCTGGCCGCGATCCTGCTGGTTGGCGGGGCCGGCCTGCTCGTGGTCAATCTTCCCGGACACGGCGCATTGTCTGACCGGCTGGCGGGCAACAAGCAACTCACCGCTGAGGCCGCGGCTAGAACAGCGGCCATCACCTGGATACGGGACCAGGTCAGCCCCGGCGCGGAAGTGTCATGCGATGCCCAGGTATGCGCGGATCTGGTCAGCAGCGGCTTCCCGTCCGCCCAGGTGGTGACGCTCGGGCCCGGGTCGAACGACCCCCTCGGCTCCCAACTGGTGGTGGCTACTGCCACCGTCCGGAACCAGTTCGGCAGCCGTCTGGGCATCTACGCTCCGGCCGTCATCGCGAGCTTCGGCACCGGAAACGCCAAGATCGACATCAGGTGGCTCTATCCTGAGGGCGCCACGGCGTATCGCGCCGCCCTAGCCGCGGCGCTGAGCGCCAGGAAAACTGCCGATGCCCAGCTGCTGACCAACAGCAATATCGGGTTCTCGGCCGCGGCCAAGGCCCAGCTCCTCAGCGGCCAGGTTGACCCTTCGCTGCCGGAGCTGCTCGCCGTCATGGCCCATAGCCATCCGCTGCGCATCGTGGACTTCGCCAGCCAGTCGCCTGGCGGCGGACCCGCCAGCCTCCTGCGCTGGGTGGACTTGGCGACGACCGTTCCGGCGGCGCACCTCACGCCGGCGGCATACCTCGGCTGGATGCAGTCGTTCATCAGCACCCAGCGAGCCGAGTACCAGCCGGTCTGGGTCCAGCAGGTCACGCTGCGTACTGGCCAAGCCGTGCTGAGGCTCGGGTACGGTGCGCCGAGCCCGCTTAGCTACTCGGGTTCCGGGGCCGGTCCCGGCTGATGGCCGGGCCGGGACAGCCAGTCCCGCCTCCGGCCGATGGCCGCCTCCTGTCTCCCGGAGATGGTCGCGAAATCCGGCGGAGCCGGGCACGCGTCCGGCTGCGCTGCGTGGCCGGAGCGCCCTTGCGCTCCCCTCCTCGTATGCGCGAGGACGCCACCGGCCCGCAGCGCGCCGGGCTGGGCTCACCGCTGTCACCGGTGCTGCCCATCGAGACTCCAGGCCTGGGTCAACCGCTCTGACTCCGATGGATCCAGAAACTGGCAGATCTTGGTACGTGTAGGAAGAGATAAGAAGTAATCAGCTGACTTAGGCACTCTAAGGGAGTACAGGCGGGAAGTAAAGAGCAGTTATAAGATGAGCTACGAAAAGAGATGCAGATCTGTGCCGTGAACTGCCCGCAGGAGAGCTAGACTCTTCTATCTTCTTCGGGTAAGGATGGTCACGTGACCGGCGGCGAGACTGGCGGCGGCTCGCGGGAAGGACGGTCATATGGCCGGTGAGGACTGGCAGCGGCTCGCCGATTACGTCATCGCACGCCGGGTCCAGCTAGGCATGCGGGACAGGCGGGCCTTTGCCGAGGCGACCGGGGTAACCGAGCGAACGCTGGGGAAGCTCGAGAACGGCCAGCGCGTTTCCCCCAGCACCCTCGGTATGGTCGAGAACCGGCTCGGCTGGGCACCGGGTTCGTGCCGGCGGATTCTGGCAGGCGGGGAACCTAGCGCGGGGTCGCCGGACCACGGGCCTGCCGAGTATGAGGACGAGACGCTGTGGCACATCGCGAGCACTCCGGGGCTGCCCCCCGACGTGGTTCGCGGCCTCGTCGCCCTCGCCCGGAACTGGCGGGAGGGCGACGACGGTACAGACGAGCAGGCCCGGCGGCGCGCCTGACCGCTGCCGCCCCGGCCGACGCCCTCGCCAGCCCGGCCGACGCCCTCGGCGGACCGGCAGGTGCCCTCGCCAGCCCGGCAGTCGCCCTCGCCAGCCCGGCAGTCGCCCTGGCGGACCGCCCGGCGCCCACGCGGGACCGGCTTGATGCGCATCTGAGCCGGATACAGCCGGCTCGGATGCACATTGATCCGGTTGCTCAGCTGGCTCCTCAGCTGGAATCCCGGGCAGAACGTTATCTGCTGGGGCACTAGGTCGTGACGCTGCGTTATCTACACTCCTGAAGGAGCGCGCGCGTACCCGCCTGAGCGCCAATCGGAATCGATACTGCCACGGGGCTCGCCGCTCCAGACGGATCGTTAGGCGTCCCAGCGTTGGGAGTACCGTATCCCGCATGCCGATGGATCACGTGGGTCTGGGGGTGCCGGACATCGACGCCGCACGGGCGTACTACGACGAGTTCATGCCGCTTGTGGGGTTCGTGCGGGAGTGGGACACCGGCTACAGGCCGGCCGACTGGAAGGGAACCCAGATCTTCCTCTATCCGGCCCTAGAGGAAGGCGCCTACTCGCGCCATGGAACCGGACTGCAGCACATCTCCTTCTACGTCCCGGCGCGCGCTGATGTCCGTCGGGTCCATGAGTGGGCCAAGCAACGCGATCACCAGGTTATCCACGAGCCGAGGCTCTTCCCGGAATACCACCCGCGCTTCTATGCGACGTTCTTCCTCGACCTGCACGGATTCATGCTCGAGGCCGTCACCTACGAGGAGGCTGATCCGCCCGGCTTGTAGGCGACTCGGAAGTCCTCGCTGGTTGTCGCCTCTTCCCCGCTCCGGGCAGAGGCTGGTCGTGACAACCCAGGACGGAACCGGATACCGCTTCTACGGCAGGCTGGACGCCTGGCCGGCCGGCATCGCCGCGGCGATGGCAGCGCACACAGAGAAGCGTTCACCTGGCACCGGCCGAAACTAGATCGCGCCAGAGTCGGATGTTCTGGGCGCCTCGTCCCGAGCGATGACCCGGACTCCGTTGTCGTCGTCCAAGGTGAGCTCCAGCGCCAGGAGGGCGTTGGCGGGTTCGATGACGTTGCCGCCTGGTCGGCCAGGTAGGCCGGCCCCCTCGGAACTGATCATCCAGAGCCAGGCTGCGCATGAGCTGGTTCCGCAGACCAGGTGAGGCCGGGTTCCCCCGTGGTGCCGCTCAGCCGGATCCGGGCGACGAGCTGGTGCCCAGGGCGCATGGCCTCCTCGACGAGCCGGGGATCAACCTCGGTGAGCTTGAGCTTGCTGCCGCGGACCAGCCGCATCGTGCCGTCGTCGCGGACGTCGCCCCAGGCGAGAAACAGGTTCCGGTCGTCGCGGGCGCCACGCACATACGGCCCGCTGAAGTCGAAGCCGTCCGAATCCCGCCGCACGGTGACCGGCACCTCCCAGCGCGCCGACGGCGCACCGCCAGCCACCGGGTCCGCCGCCCGCCAGGGCTTGCCCGGTACGGCCAGCGCGGGCCCCTCCTTGCTCGTGGTGGCCAGCCCGATATGCAAGTTGCGATACTGCCCGCCGTCCTCCGACGGGAAGGTGAGCCCAGGCAGGCTGACGCCCTCGATCACCACGGTGAGCGTCCCGAGTTCCGGCGCTGCGCGGCGAGAGGGACGGCGCG
The DNA here is from genome assembly GCA_963808615.1 of uncultured Actinomycetota bacterium. Classification (GTDB taxonomy): domain Bacteria; phylum Actinomycetota; class Actinomycetes; order Streptosporangiales; family Streptosporangiaceae; genus Palsa-504. The sequence goes on along the minus strand of CAWEGV010000007.1, from coordinate 6,843 downwards.
GCGGCGGCGGTGCCGCGTTCTCGGTGTAGGCGCGCCGCAGCCAGCCGAGGACTTCGGCGTCGACGTCCTCGGGCCGGGCCAGCGCGATCCGCACAGTGGCCGCGCCGAGATCCCGCGCGGCGAGCAGGCGGCCGCCGGGGCGCTCGTGCTCCAGCCGCAGGCCGAGGTCTACCCGGGTCTTGGTCGTGGCCTGGATCACGGCGAAGGTACGGCGGGGCGTGACCAGGCTGACCATCGTCTTGCGGGCCTGCACCGTCGCCGGGCCGACCGCGGGCAGCGCCGCCAGCACCGCGTCGAATACGGGCCGAAGCTGCGGGCGGTCGGCATACTGGCCGGCGATCAGCTCGTCCGCGTCGGCGGTGAGGAAGTCCGGGTAGCCGAACCGTTCCCAGACCAGCAGCGCCTGGCCATAGCCCGTCACACCCTGGCCGTCCAGCCACGCGCGGAGCGCCTGCTCGTCGGGCAGGCCGGCTCGGGCGACACGGCGGTTCCAGGCGCCGACATCCTGGCCGGTGCGGGAGCGCAACAGGTGCGCCGCCCAGTCCCGCATCTCCCGCCAGGACTTCGGCGGCGGGACAGCGGCCGGCTCGGGGACGGCCTGCTGCGCCCCGGCCTCGGCCGCCTCACCGGCGAGGCTTGCTGGCTGTGCAAGGCGGTGTTCCACCTCCGCTTTGAGTTGCGGCCAGCTCGCAAAGCCGTAAGCGCGGGCGATGGCGAGCTGGGCGGCTGGCAGGGTAACCGAGACCTGCCGCAGCCGCCGCAGCGCATGCGCGTCACCGCCGAGGGCAGCGCGGTACAGCTCACGGGCCTGGCGGCGGAGCTGATCCAGATCCGGACGATCCGGCAACTGCGACATCTCGCGTCCCCCACACCGGGCCTAGGCCCGCGTTCCAGCTCGGCTGACGGCGGTCCCGCTGTCCGGCATCACGCACCTGAGCGGAGGCGGACTCGGTCCTTCCCGCGGGCCCGGCGCGCCCTCCCGCGCCGCTGCCAACCTACCGCAACAGCAGATCAGCTGCCTGATCACGACGTCTCGGTCGCAGCGGCCCAGACCGTACCCAGCACCGGATTAGCGCTGGCTGGCGGGTACGCAATCAAGGCCCACGGCCTGGTAACCCGCCCGTCTGACGATGTGGACTTCGCCACCGGGCATAGTGCTCCAGTGGAGGAGATCACAGGAGCGCTTGCGGACGCTTACCGTCACGCCGGCTTCGAGGTCCATGTGCTCAGTGCGAGCGGCCGGAAAGGGCATCTGGACGTAGAGTGGCTCCGATCAGGCGGGACAGTTCCCGCGCGGCGTTAAACCGGCGAAACCGGCCTCCACAATCACCACGGTGCTCTTCTTGGACAGTTCCGCCATTTCTGGGCTCCTTGCTAACCGATCTGCCGCGTGTATGTCATGCCGCCGCGAATAGGCCTGCTCCAGCTCAGGTTCGTTACGGCGGGGAGCAGCTGCGGCCAGGACCGCCTGATTGAGACTTCTGGCAGACGGTGCGGGCCGCCGGCACGAGCGGCATGCACGAGCTCGCGGCCAGCCCGCAGCGCGGTGCTCGCCGGGCAAGGTCTTTCCCGGTTGCATCCTGGGCCGGCCTCTCGGTGGCCAGAGCTCCTGGCCGGCTAACTGGCTGGAGGCTGACGGGGTGAAGGTGCTGATGGCGCTGACCCGGAAATCCACAGGAAGGGCCCCGCTTTGCAAGTCAGCGGCGAGCTCCTCGGCCTGCGCCCGGGTGAAATTCCCCGCGATCTGGGCGGTGCCGCCCGGGATCGGGCTGGCGGTCTGCGGCGCGGCGATGACGTTCCCGTCCAGCACGACCGCGATGGTGTCCAGCCAGCGGTCGTCCTGGTTGCCAGCCTGGGCGCCGGGAAAGTACCTGGTGGCCTGCTCCGTGGTCAGGTTGGTGAAGGCGGCGGCGCCTGCGCTCTTGAGCGTCAGCAGGACTGCCCACTGGCTGCCGGCGCCGGACAGGCCGGCGACCGCGTTGCCGATCTGAGTGCCCGGCACCTTGGCCACGTCCAGGGCGTACTTGTTGCCGCTGCTGTCGCACGAGACGATCTGCGTGCCCGGCTTGTCGTAATCTTCTGCGCTGGTATAGCCGACCTGGTCCTTCCAGGTGCTGATGTTATCCGGCGTGCAGGCCAGCTTGCGGAACAGCTCGAGCGTGCGGTGGTTCACCAGGCTCACGTTCCCGTATGCCGGGGCGCTGGCGGAGGACCCCGGACCGTTGTACGGCTGGTAGAGCAGCACCTGGCGGAGGTTCAGCACGCCGGCCATGGCGAGGGCCTGGAGCTGCGTCTGGTCGGCTGCGGGCCCGGTCAGTACGACGTCCGGCCCGGAGACCTGGGCCTGGGTGTCGGGCAGGTGCAGATGTGCGGCGCGCTGGCCGAGGAGCATGGCGGCAAGAGCCAGGTTCTGCGTGCTGGCTGGCGTGGCCGGCGAGAGCGTGATCGAGACCAGCGGGCCGGGCGGCGGCGAGGCGGCAGGGCCGGGTGCCGCGGTCAGCGGGAGGACGACGGCCAGCGTGAGCGCCATCGCGCCGGCGATGGACGCCGCCGATGCGGCCAGCATGGCCCGCCGTCGGCGCCGGCCTGCCTGCCAGGCAGCATCGGCCACCGGCCCGGGCTGGCCGGCCTCGGCTGCGATGTCGCGCAAGGCCCCGGCGATCAACTGATCCGCGTCCCTCACCTGCCTGCCTCCTCATTCGTCAGGCCCAGTGACGGCAGGACCAGCCTTAGCTGGGCGATCGCCTTGTGCGTCTGGCTGCGCACCGTGCCCACAGAACATCCCAAGATGTCGGCCACCTGCGCCTCAGGCAGGTCCTCCAGGTACCGCAGCACCAGCATGGCGCGCTTGCCGGGCGGAAGCGCCAGCAGCGCATCCCGCAGCGCCAGCCGCGCCTCGACCATGACCATCTGATCCTGCGCTGGCCGTTCGGGTACCCGCGCCACCACCGTCACCGGCCGCCGGGCACGGCGCCGCCACCAGCTGACCTGCTCGCGATACATGATCTGCCGCACGTAACCCTCCGGCGCGCTGTGAATGCGCCCCCACCGCGCTGCGGCCTTGGTCAGCGCACTTTGCAGCAGATCCTCGGCCGCATAATGATCGGCGGTCAGCACATAGGCCAGGCGGAGCAACTCGGCGGACCGGCCCGCGACGAACTCCGCGAAGTCCTCCCGGGCACTCTCATCCACCAGGCACCTCCCGTCCTCACTAACTAAGACGCTGCCCGGCCCCCTCGGCTATGCCGCCATCAGCAAAACATCCACCCACATCGTCCGGCTCAACACAGCGGACCTGGATCCACCCCAGACCCCCGCCGGACGCCTGGCCGCACAGCACGCCCAGTGACATGAAGCGTCAGCCCAGGCGACAGAATTGGTCAATCTGCGATCCTGACCTGAGGAATTTCAGGTAGCCGCAGCCTGCGCGGAATCGGCGCTCGGTGCCCTCTTGGCAGAAGCACGCGATCGGCGGTCAGCGGCCCCGTTGTTCACGGCCAGCCACAGCTGCGGCCGGTGCGCCTGGGTGTGCCGGGCGCGGATGTAGCGGTCGAGGCCGGTTCCTCGTCGAGCAGATCCGCGAAGTGGGGTGACCCCAGCCCGGCCGGCAAGTGACGCCGGATCCTGCTCTTCCTCTATATCCGCGCCCGCGTTCGTGAGGCACACGTCTAGCAGAGCCTCAGAGCCTCACCACAATCCGCCAGTGCGCCGACGCGACACGGCTGCAGAGCGGACGGCCCGGTCTGCGGATCGCCGGTTTCGGTACCGGGCGCACGGGTCTTGGCTGGCCTCGCCCGGAGGCCAGCTTTGTCATCGCTGCTGGTTCCTCCAGCTGAACGCATCCACGGCCTTCAACAGCTCGTCTTCTTGAGCCCAGTTGAGGGCGAAGTGCTTGTTCGGCACCTCCATCTGGTTGTAATACCACCAGTACATATAGATGCCGAACGAGAAGATCGTGGCCAGGATCCGGCCGACATATTTGTCCGGTTGCTTCACCCGGCCCTGATCGGGATAGGCCAGTTGCTGGCCGAGCCGGCCGTAGATCGCCGACAGCTCGTACTCGACGCCGACTTCGGCTTGGTCATGCTTGATGAGGTCCTGGTCGAGCAGCACGAACGCGACGATTTCGGCGATGCCGCGGGCCACGATGCCAATCACGAGCCAGATGACCGGGTCACGAAAATCTTGGGTCATCCGGCGCAGCACCGCTAGGTGACCCGCGGCCCGCTGGAAGGACGGCTGCAGCTCCTGCTGCAAGCCTTGCCGCCCGGCCTGCTCCCATCCGACAGCGACCGCCGCGTCGAGCAGTTCGAGCCGGCGCGCGTTGTGGTCACGCATCCGGCGGACGAGCTGGTAGAAGACATAGAACCCGTAGATTCCGAGGGTGAGTATGGTCCATCCCAGCGCCGACCAGTAGCTGAAGAAGTAGTCAGACTCACCCCGGCGCTGCGCGGCCAGGCGGACCCGGTCAGCAGCTGACGGCGTCGGCGGGCCGGGCATCTGCGGCGCCCCGGGCATCTGCGGCGGCCCGGGCATCTGCGGCGGCCCGGGCATCACTGCGGGGCGCGCATACTGGTTCGGCTGCGGAGTCGCTGGCGTCGGTTGCGGCGGCTGCCGCATTTGGTTAGGCATGTCGCTCATGAGCATTCCTTCTGGTCGTGGGCTGTGTCATCCCGCACGGGCGACGACCGGGGCATCGCCTCCCTGGTGCCGGACTCGCAACGCGGGATGTGAACGGGGCACGCAACCAGGGCGCTGTCCAGGCGCCCCACGGCTAATTCGGCAAGACTGAATTTTCGGGCCGTCGGTCCTGGGCTATGACCCCAGGCGGATTACCGGACCTCGCTCGATAGACTTGGCCGAGGAATCGACACGCGGTTGCCGGTATGCACAGCGACCCGGTGCCAGAATGCCCCCCTTTGCCCGCACCTCTGGGTCCGGAGCAATACCCTGACGATACTCCTACCGGGCATCCGGCGATAGGCCCGGTAAAGAGAGACACATGCAACGCTGCGGCCGCTATCCGCGTGGTCGTGACGACTGAGCGGTCGCCAGTTGTCGTTTCACGTTGAAGACTGCGAGGGAGCCGACCGCGGTCACCGGTCGTTAGCCAGCCGACGCCCGCCGAGCCGGACAGCGGTCACCGCGAACGGCCCGGGAGGGCAACCAGGGAACGACTCTGACTCCAGCGCGGCCGGCTCACACCCCGAATGCCGGCTCTTCGGACAAGCCACTCCCAGACCTGGACACCACGATACGGCCCGGCACCAGGGCAGCCACCCTTTCATCGTCGAAGCGGGATTCAAAGACATCCCTGACAACCACTTGACAGCAGCCACAAAGAGGACTCGATGTGGACAAGGATGGCTTGGCCAGCGGGATTCTGGTGGTTGCGGCCAGAATCGGTCAATCTGTGGCGCACTTCCGGCCGCTCGCATGGCGGCAACACGAGCGGCTCGAGGCTGGACACCGCGGCGCGAGAGCTGGAGGAATACCTTCAGCGGCGGCCAGTGCAGCTTCGATGCCAAGCGCACCCTGCTCACGCTGGAGGCCACGGCATGAGCAGGGCCAGCACGAAGCCTGGCCCTGCGAAGGCCGACGTGCCAGGCAGAGTCCCGGACGGCGCAACCGCCGATCCGTGGCCTCCAAAGTTAAACTGGCGGCCCCGGAGTGGGGGGTCCGGAGCCACCGACAGGAAGGCTGCGCTAATGCCGAACTGGGCCGAGCAGGTCACTGCCATTGCGACCGCGGTAAGCGCCCTCGGACTGCTAAGCGCGATCGGTGCAGTGATCTTCGCAGGCCAGCAAGCCCGTGAAGCCCGTATCAACCGTCAGGCTGAGATGGCGGCCGAGTTCTTCAGGCGCTGGAGCGAAAGCCCGATGGTGGAGACGCGTCGTCTTGTCGCTCAGTTCGAGACGCCAGAGGCGCTGCGGGACGCGATGACGCGGTTCATTGCCGAGAACTCGGCCGAGGCATACGTCCTGTACCGGGAGCTCGACTACTTCGAGCAGCTCGGTGCGCTCGAGAAACACGGTGGCTTCGATTTCGAGCTGATCAGAACCCTGCTCGGCCAACGCCTGACCGACCGGTGGGAGATGTGGCAGCCGTCGATAGATGCAATCGGCGGAAGTGCCGCCTACCCGATGTTCGAAAGGCTCGCGGCAAAGATGCGTGCCCAGGTGTGATCCCCCCGCGCTCGACCACCGTCGACGTTCGGTCGGTCGGTCTGCCGCGCGCTGCAGACAAGACTGCCGTTTCTTCTCCCGATGCACGTCTGTTTGCGGTCCCTGGATGTCTCCATAACCGGACAATATGTGGGACTGAACCGTACTGCCCGTAACCTCGACTGTGAAAATATTCGGCATCGTTTCGTGCGGCTCCTGGCTTGGTGCTTCGGGGAGCCGTGTGGCTGGCGGTTACGGTGCTAGCGTCGGTGTGCGGCTAGCCTGGCTGTCCTGGCGGGCTGCCGGGAGCGGGAAGGAGGTGCATCGTGGCAAGGCGCTGGCTGTCATCGGATCGGCTGGACGGTTCCGGGCCGGCCAGGGTGGACACCACGGTGGCGCACATCGCCCGGGTCTATGACTACTGGCTGGGCGGGAAGGATAACTTCGCGGTCGACCGGATAGCCGCTGAGCGGGTGATCGCGGCTCATCCGGACATCGTCCGTTCGGCGCGCGGGAACCGGGCCTTCCTGGGGCGGGCGGTACGGTACCTGGTGCGCGAGGCCGGGATCCGCCAGTTCCTGGACATCGGCACCGGCTTGCCGGCCGCGAACAACACGCACGAGGTGGCCCAGAACGCGGCGCCGGAGTGCCGGGTGGTGTACGTGGACAATGACCCGGT
>CAWEGV010000006.1:0-261539 GCA_963808615.1 uncultured Actinomycetota bacterium | reverse complement strand
GGGTCGCGGAGGTCGCCGGTTCGAGTCTTATCTGACCTGTGACCTCGTATCCCGAGGCCGGAGTGTTGTCGACATGTCAGCTACGCTCGTGCCAGACGGGCTGTAGCGCAGCTTGGCTAGCGCGCGTGCTTTGGGTGCACGAGGCCGCGGGTTCAAATCCCGCCAGCCCGACATATGTGGTGATTTCTGGACATTGCGGACAGCCGGGCAGGCGTCCAGCGGTCGCTGGATCAGGCCAGCCGTAGGCGGCCGTCGTCCAGCACGTGCTCGATGAGCCGCAGTGCTTGCGCGGAGTACTCCCCGCACCCTCGGAGTATTGGGCCCGCCCAGTGATAATGCGGGCGGGCTGGATCCCGCAGGCACGCCGGGAAGCGCGTTCACGTGGGAATGTCGCGGCGGCGCAGCAGCGCGGCACCGGCGAGCAGGGCCGCGGTGGCATAGCCGGCCAGGATGAGCGCGGCTGCTGGCTGCCCGAGGAGGTGGGCGCTGGCGGGAAAGCCGACGGTGTGAGTGGCGGCGGCGGCCAGGCCGCCGAGGCCGTATTGCTGGATGGCGGGGCCGAGGCGGGGGACGAAGCCGAGCAGCGGCTCGGCTACATAGACCAGGGCGAGGACGGCGGTGATGGCGCCGGCCTGGTTGCGGATGATGGCGCCGACGCCGACCCCGAGGGCGGCAGCCAGCGCGGTGGCGATGGCGCCGCCGACGATGATGGCGGCGGTGCCGGTGGCGGAGACTCCGGCGGGGAGGTGCCGGGCGGCCAGCAGCGGCAGGGTGATGGCGGCGGCTATCCCGGCCGCGGCCAGGCCGAAGGCCAGCCCGGCGGCGGCCAGGGTGATGAGCTTGGCGGCTAGCAGCGGGGTGCGGCCGGGGGTGATCAGGACGGCGGGGGTGATGATCTGGTGCCGGAACTCGCCGGTGACCGAGAGCGCCCCGGCGATCAGCGCGACGGTCTGGGCCAGCCCGGCGATGGCCAGGACGGAGCGGGCGGGGCTGGTGCCGGGGGTGAAGCTGGTGGCCGCGGCGGTGGGGGCGACCCCGCCGGTGATCAGGGCGATGGCCCCGGCTGCCAGCAGCCAGTAGGTGCGGATGGTGCGCAGCCGCAGCGTCTCGGCGCGGGTCAGGCGGGTCATGACGGTTCTCCTTCGGGGGCGCCGGTCAGTTCGAGGTAGATGTCTTCGAGGGTGGCGCCGGGGCGGGTGGCCAGCAGCTCCGGGAGGGGGGCCTGGGCGATGGTCCGGCCGTGGTGGATGATGACGACGTTGTCGGCGGTCTGGGCGACCTCGGCGAGGATATGGCTGGAGATCAGGACGGCCCGTCCTTCGGCGGCCAGGGAGCGGAGCAGGTCGCGCAGCCAGCGGATGCCCTGCGGGTCCAGGCCGTTGCCGGGCTCGTCGAGGACCAGCACGGCTGGGTCGCCGAGCAGGGCGGCGGCCAGGCCGAGCCGCTGCCGCATGCCCAGGGAGTAGCCGCCGGCCCGCTGCCGGGCCGCATGCTGCAGGCCGACCGTGGCCAGCAGCTGGCTGGCCCGTTCCCCGGGGATCCCGGCGGCTGCGGCCAGCACCCGCAGGTGGTCCCGGCCGGAGCGGCCGGGGTGGGCGGCGGGATCGAGCAGCGCGCCGACGGCCCGGGCCGGGCTGGCCAGGTCCGGATAGGGTGTCCCGGCGATGGCGGCGGTGCCGGCGTCGGGGCGGATCAGCCCGAGCAGCATCCGCAGTGTGGTGGTCTTCCCGGCGCCGTTGGGGCCGAGGAACCCAGTAATCCGGCCGCAGGCGACGGTGAACGACACATCTTCCACCGCGACCACGCGGCCGAACTTCTTGCGCAGCCCGGCCACCTGGATGGCCGGACCTGAGGTAACGGCCAAGCGGCCTGGGGCCGCCCCGGCGGGGCGGCCCGGCGGCCCGCCGCCTTGTGTGCTGGTGGTAGCTTCCATGCCGCCATCGTTGCCGCCCGGTGCCTGCCGCCGCGTCAGCTGACTGGCTATGTCCGCCCCCTCCGTTGGCCGGCCTGAGCATCGACTTTGGTAGCGGGTGCCCGGCCGGCCCGGCGCGTACGCTGGCGCTGAGATGACCACGATCCCGGAGCCTGACGCTCGCGCGGCGCTGTGGCGGCACCCGCTGCGGTTCAGTGGACCGCCGGGCGCCAGCCTGGCCGGCGGCAGGCTGGCCGACACGGCGCTGTTCGCGTTCGCGGTCGTGCTGGGCGGGATCACCCAGGGGTACTTGTGGCATAGCCACGGCGTGGTCCTCCACGCCGTGGACGCGGCCGCTGGGGCGGTGGCGTGCCTGGCGCTGTGGTGGCGGCGCGCCCACCCGATGGCGGTGTTCGTGCTGGCCTTCGCGGCGACGGCGTTCTCCCCGCTGGCCCTGTTTGCCGGGCTGGTCGCCGTCTGCACCGCGGCCTCCCGGGTGCGGGGCCGCGCCTTGATCGCGGTGGTGGTGCTGGCGGCGGCGGCCGGCGTAGTGTTCCCGCTGGTCAACCCCTCGGCCGGGGAGATCGTCAAGGTCGGGTTCCCCGCGTTCTTCCTCGGCGTGATCGCGTTCGGCTGGGGCCTGTATCTGCGTGCCCGGCGCGAGCTGGTCGCCTCGCTCCGGGAGCGGGCCGAGCGGCTGGAGGCCGACCAGGAACGCAGCGCCGAGCAGGCGCGGGAGGCCGAGCGGCGGCGCATCGCCCGTGAGATGCACGACGTGCTGGCCCACCGGCTGTCGCTGCTCAGCGTGCACGCCGGTGCGCTGGAATTCCACCCGGCCGCCCCGGCCGCCGAGATGGCCCAGGCCGCCGCAGTGATCAGGACCTCAGCCGCCGCCGCGCTCGCCGAGCTGCGCCAGATCATCACCGTGCTGCGCGAGGATTCCGCGGCCGGGCCGCCCCAGCCGGGCTTTGGCCAGCTGGCGGATCTGCTCCAGGAGTCACGGTCAGCCGGGATGATCCTGCATGCCCGCATCGACCTGCCCGAGGCCGGGCAGCTGCCAGAAGCGGCCGGCCGCACCGTCTACCGGGTCATCCAGGAGGCACTGACCAACGCCCGCAAGCACGCCCCGGGCGCGCCGGTCCAGGTGACGGTTACCGCCGACGGCCAGGCGGTGACCGCCGAGGTCATCAGCCGCCGATCCACCGTCATGGCAGGGCCGGGCGCTGCCGCACCGGCCGGGGCTGGGGCCGGGCTGATCGGCCTGGCCGAGCGGGTCACGCTGGCCGGCGGCCAGCTCAAGTACGGCCCCAACGCAATCGGGGATTTCGTGCTGCGCGCGACCATCCCGCGGCAGCCATGACCGGGCCGATCCGGGTGCTGCTGGTCGACGACGACCCTTTGGTCTTGTCCGGCCTGAAGATGATGCTCGGCGGAGCCGGGCAGGTGCAAGTCGTCGGCGAGGCCCACGACGGCCGCGAAGTGCTGGCCGCCGCCGGCCTGCACCATCCCGACGTGGTGCTGATGGACATCCGCATGCCCCGCCTCGATGGCATCGCCGCGACCCGGCTGCTCCGCGGCCAGCCCAATCCGCCCCAGGTCATCGTCCTGACCACGTTCGACGCCGACGAACTGGTGCTGCGCGCGTTGCAGGCCGGGGCCGCCGGGTTCTTGCTCAAGGACTCCGCGCCCGCCGACATCGTGGCCGCGATCCAGGCCGTGCACGCCGGCGACGGCTCGCTGTCGCCCGCGATCGCCCGCCGCCTTATCGCCCTGGTCGCCGGGGACCCCGGTACGGCCGCCCGGCAGGAGCAGGCCCGGCGCCGGCTCGCCTCGCTCACCCCGCGCGAGCACCAGGTGGCAGCCGCCATCGCCCAAGCGCACTCCAACGCCGACATCGCCGTCCAGCTGCACATGAGCCTGGCCACAGTCAAGGCACACGTATCCAGGCTGCTGACCAAGCTCGTCGCCGAGAACCGGGTCCAGATCGCACTGCTGGTCCAAGACGCCGCAACCAGCGGTCGCCGTGACCCCCGTTGATCACCAGGCCGCAGGCAACACGACGCGGCAGGGCCGTTGAGATTACAGTCCCACGCGGCAGGTGCTCGCGCCTACCTGCATTGAACCACCGCCGGTGGCGGGTCGCTGCACCGGCGGATCAACGTCCGGGAACACGCCAGGATGCCAGAACTGGCCGGTAGTGCCAGGTGAAGTCTGGTCCGGTTTCGAGCGGGTTAGCTTCTGGTGAAGGCTCTCAGTTGACGGAGACCGCCTTCGTCTGGCAGCCCGTTGGCCAGGCGCCAGATGGTAATGAACAGGCTGCGCGCCGCCAGCAGCGCGGCATGGTGCTCCTCATAGCCATGGGACAGCGGGCGCACCGTTCGGTAGCCGTCGAGCAGGACCGGTCGTAGGTCCTGGGGAAGGCCGGGTCTCACGTGCGCCACAGCGGGCGCTGCGCGGGCGAGGGTAGCAGCGGCGGCCGCCACGGTCGTGGGTCGTACGGCCATCTGGCGTCGGCGATCGGGGACTCCGAGTCGAACCGCAGGCGGGCCTCGTCAGGGCTGGTGGCTAGCGCGCGGGCGATCTCGTCCCAGGTGTGCCCGTTGAGACGGGCGTTGGCGGCAAGCTCAGGCAGGCAGCGTTCGGCTTGGTCGATGAGGCTGGCGAGCAGGGCGATGACGGCCAGGTCGTCGCCGAGCCAGGTGCCGCGGCGTTTGGCGAGTGCTGCGAGCGCGTCGTCGATGAGCTCGTAGGTGTCATCGTCGCTGTGCGGGGAAGGGCTGGTCATGATCGCCTCCTCGGCCTGCTTGTCGGATTCTGGCTGTTCCGGCGTGCCGCCAGCAGCTCTCCGCGCAGGGCCGCGTTCTCGTGGCGGAGCCGCGCGTTTTCCTGGCGGATGCGTTGGAGCGCCTCCGTGGCAACAGCCAACTTGACCAGCGCCGAGGCTTCGGAAGCCCGTTCCGCGTCAGGAACCACGGGATCCGGTCGGCCTGGTCGTTTCTCCGTGATCAGTGAGCGCAGCTGCTTATTGCTGTAGAGGAAGTCCTTCGAAACGGCGGCTTCGGCGGCGACGGTGTTGAAGTTGACGACCTGGCGCCGGGTTTCCAGCGCGAGGATGGCGCGGTGCGCTCTGGCCGTAGCGTCCTCGCTCTTGCGCTGGGCGGCGACACGCAGCCGGGCGATACGGTCGTCCCGGTCGGGTCGGCTCACGAGGCGCAAGCCTCGTCCTGGACGGGCCCGGTTGTCTCCTTCTCCAGGCCACCGATGATGGTATTCAGCCGGTCAAGGACCTTCTCGTGCGTCTCGATGGCCCGCTGACGGCCTTCCTGCCACGCCAATTCCAGCTGGCGCAGCGTCTCATCCCGCTGGCGGATATGGACCGGGAGGAACGTCGGCGTGGTGCGGAAGAAGGGCGTGCAGGACAGGCACGGCGTGGGCACGAAGTCGCAGGTCTGCTTTTCGGGCAAAGTGCAGTAGCCATTGGGCAGCGTGCTACGGATCATCCGGTCGCGTAGCCGTTCTCGGTCGGCTGCGGACCTGACGGTTGGCGCCTTCTCTCCCCGTTGATGTCAATGGCGTGGCTGACGAACTCCTCATACTTGGCGCGCAGCGTATCGTCGTGGATTTCGGCGTACGCCTGCATCATGGTCGGCGACTTGTGGCCGAGGAATTTCTGGACCTCGTACTGGCTCCAGCCTTCGTTGAGGAGGCCGGTGGCGACGCTGTGCCGGAAGCGGTGCAGGCTCGGACCAGAACAGGGTCTCCCCGGTCGTGCTGGAGCCGGCGATCTTGTTCCGCTCGAAGGCACTCCACACGGCACTGGTGAACTTGCCGTAGGACCAGGGAGGCACGTCATAGACGCCGCGGGTGAGGGTCTTGGTGCGGGGCGACCGGCCCGTGTAGGGAAACAGCCACGGGTAGTTGCGGCCGAACCGCTCGGCTACCTTTTCGGCTTGCCGTGCCAGGTCTTTGCCGAGGCGGTCGGGAATGGGGATCCGGCGCCAGTTATCGGTCTTGGTCATGAAGTACTCGAGGCTGTAGCCGCGGCCATCGACGTGGCAAACACAGTCCCTGGGGAGAAGGAGGGCTTCGCTAGCGCGGGGCCCGGTCGCCCGGAAGACCCGCAGCATCAGCCGGACATCATCCTCGAGCAGGTCGTCCTCCGCGATCATCCGGTCGATGGCGGCCAGGATGTCGGCCGGGAACGGTCCCGGCTTGCGGTCCTTGACGACTGCATTGTCGCCGCGCAGCAGGAATGTGGTTTCTGGCAGATCAGGGGCGTAACCATCCGCCTTGAGCAGGACGAGGATCTTGGCGAGCGCGTTAATGGCGGCCAGGTTGCCGGCGCTCGGGTTGTCGCTGCGGGCCCAGCCGACGAAATCGAGGAACACTCGCCTGGTCAGCTCAGGCGGCGCTACATCTCCTGCTTCCTCCTCGAGGAACCGTGACAGCAATGACGCGCCCCGGATATAGGTTCCGATGGTCTCCCAGGACCGGATGCCCGTCTGGAGGGCGTCCCGGCTGAACTTGCGCAGGCCGTCGCGGAGCCAACTGCAGGAGACGCTGTTCCAGTAGAGAACCCGCCGGGTGGCGGCCTGGTTATCCGGGTATCCGACGTCCTCGGTGTGCCATTCGGCGCTCTCCCATGGGTCGGGCGCCGCGCGGTGCAGGAGCCTGATCATTGACGGCAAAGCCAACCGGAAGTCCCGGATGCGGCCTGTGCGCTTCCCAGTGGTCATCTGCAAGCGGAAGTCGTCCGATGCCGTCATGGTGGTCAGTTCGCTGAGCGGAGGTTGCAGCAGACTCTCCAGAGCGAAATGTTCGCAGAACACCACCGCGCACTGGAGCACCGTGTGGACGTATTCGTTGTCTGTCCATCCGCCACGCTGAAGCTTGTGCGCCACGATGTAGCGGAGTTCATGCGCGACTCGGGGGTGGACTCGGGTGAAATCGACCGGCGGGTAGTGCGGCTTGCGGGTCTGCGCCCCGCGCGGGGCGCCGATTTGATGCGCTGTCGCCTGCTCCTCGATGAACTGCCGTACCGGCATCCTTGGGGATGACTTGAGATGACGGCGCCTGTGGGCGATGCACAGCACGTCGGTCTCGCGGGGCTTGTCGCCGTCAGCGCGGCCAGTGGGTTGGTCATTGGGCGCCCCCGAAACCTGGGTTCCAAGGCGACGAACACATAGTCGCTGTCGATGCCCAGAGCCAGTTGCTCCTCGACGAGGCTCTCGCCGTAGAAGGCAAAGAACCGTTCGGGCATGTCAACGGTGAACGTGGCGCGCTGCTTGGACAGCATGCCGTTCTGGTTGTCCTCGCGGCGGATGACCGTCAGTCGCTTGCGGGCGATATCCAGATCCTCATGCCGAAGGCCCAAGACCTGCCCGATACGCAAGCCGCCGTCATACATTGCGCTGATCAGGGTCCGGTCACGGGCCGTGCTGGCAGCAGCGGTCAGTTTCGCGAAGTCTTCCTCGAAATTGATCGTTTGCGGCGGCGGGCTTTTCGGCCCTCTAACCTTGATTCGCCGCTCAAGCCGGCGGTTCCGGTTCTCGGCGTGAGCCAGGAACGTCTTTGACGTCGGCCCGCCGGTCCTGGCCTCGCGATACAGCTTCAGATCCTCGGGTCCGCGCCCCTCCAGCCGCCAGTAATCCAGAAAGGCGCAGACAGCGGCGAGTGTGGCCTCGAGGGTTGCCCTCGAGCGGCGCTGCCGGGGACGGGCCTGCCCCGCCCGGGTCAGTGCAGGTACCGTCCCGTCAGTCATGTCGGCGATGAAGGCAACGAACGCGTCGAAGTCCAGCAGTTCCCAGGTGGTCCTGCGCATCGCTGCCCACCGGAACAAGAACGCCAGATGCCCGGCGTAAGCCCGAACGGTGTTCGCGGAGTGCCCGGTAGCCCTCAGGTAGCTGAGGTAAGACTCGACGTCCGGATTCGGCAGCCCGTCACTGCCAACCACCGAGTACGTCTTCTTCCCGCCCGGCTGCAGCACCGGCACACGCCGGACGGCGAGTGCCTCGGCAGGCAATGTCAGCAACTGGCCTCCTGTTACCGACCTGATCAAGATAAGCGGACGGTAGCAGCAAACAACTGTTCGATCACGGATCAGTAAAATTCGGCCACTCTATGACAAACTAGTCATATCGGGCAGCAGTGCAACGATACAGATATCGAATCCGGCCAGCCCGACCACGAGGGTTAGCCGCAACGGGCTCGCGCCTGCTGGCGTAGCGCATCTCGCTCAGCCTGGCCGGGCCCGCCGACGGCATCCGGCTTGTGGCAGGAAAGCCGCTGTTAGCCGATATCCTGCCAAAGATCTGGCATAATGGAGGTCATGGCGGATCAGGCCCGCGTAGCGTTCGTGTCGCTCGGGGCGTGCCGTGCTGCGTAACGTCGCCGTGGTGCTGGTCAACGGCTTCCTGCCGTTCGAGTTCGGCACCATCTGCGAGGTCTTCGGCGTCGACCGGTCCGACGACGGGTTGCCGCGCTACGACTTCGCCGTGGTGGCGGGGGAGCCGGCTCCGTTGCACGCTCTCGACTTCACCATCCAGCCCTCCTCCGGCCTGGACCGCCTGGCCGAAGCGGATCTGATCGCGCTGCCCGCGGTCAGCGAGGAGCGCCTCCGCCCGGGTGCGGCTCTCCGGTTCTCCGAGGACCTGCTCGATGCGCTGCGCCGGGCCGTCGAGCGCGGCGGGCGGCTGCTGAGCGTGTGCAGCGGGGCCTTCATCCTCGGCGAGGCGGGCCTGCTGGATGGCCGCCGCTGCACCACTCACTGGCGGCACGCGGCCGAACTGGCCCGCCGGTATCCCGAAGCCAAGGTCGATCCCGACGTCCTGTACGTCGATGACGATCCGGTGATCACCAGCGCCGGCACGGCGGCTGGCATCGACGCCTGTCTGTACCTGGTCCGGAAGGAGCAGGGCTCGCGGGTGGCCAACGGCATCGCGCGGCGCATGGTGGTACCGCCGCACCGTGACGGCGGCCAAGCCCAGTACGTGGTGCAGCCCGTCGCGCCCTCCTGCGACGGGTCCCTGCGGGATCTGCTGGAATGGCTGAGCTCCCACCTGGACCAGGCCCTCACCGTGCGGCAACTGGCCGCCCGGGCCAGCATGTCCGAACGGACCTTCGCCCGGCGTTTCGTACAGGACACCGGGACCACCCCGCAGCGCTGGCTGATCGGCCAGCGCATCCTGCTCGCCCAGCAGCTCCTCGAGGAGACCGACGAGACCGTCGATGCCATTGCGGACCGGGTCGGCTTCGGCAACGCGACCGCCCTGCGGCACCATTTCCGCGCCTGGCGTGGCACCACCCCGAACGCCTACCGTCGCCTGTTCCGCGGCGACCCCCCCAGCTCGCCCAGCTGAACCCGCCGTTCGCGCCAACCACCAGCCAAATCGAGTAATATCTGGACTCATGAGGTTCTTGCTTCGCGTGCTGGTCTCGGCGGCGGCGCTGGCCATCGCGACCTGGGCCATTCCCGGTATCGACCTGACCGCCGGGAGCGGCTGGTCGAGGCTGGGCACGCTGCTCGCGGTCGCCGTGATCTTCGGCCTCATCAACGCCACCCTCAAGCCGCTGATCAAGGTGGTCGGCTGCGCGTTCTACGTGCTTACGCTCGGCCTGATCGCGCTGGTCGTCAACGGCCTGCTGCTGTGGCTGACCAGCTGGATCGCGGGCAAGCTGAACCTGCCATTCCACGTGACAGGATTCTGGCCCGCCTTCTGGGGCGCCATCATCGTCGGGCTGGTGAGCTGGCTGCTGAATCTGCTGATCGGCGACAACCGCAGCCGGAACAAAGACAACGAGCCGCCGCCAGTGCGCGTCGTCCGTGTGCGCTAGCCCCTAGACTGGCGGCTTAGACTTCTCGGCGATCCAGCCCCGAGAGCGTTGTCCAGACCGGCTAGCGAGCGCGGGCCCTTTGATCCCGTGCGAGCGGCCGGTGCCGGGCTGCGGCGAAGAGCCCAGCCAGGACCTGAATAACGCGAACATCTGAAGAAGACACCGAGCTACCATCCCTGATCCCGGAGTGACGCGGACGTGAAGACTGACGTCGAAGAGCTGAGCCCGACTCGCGTCCGGCTCAGCGTCGAGGTGCCGTTTGACGAGCTGAAGCCCAGCCTCGATAAGGCTTACCGCGAGGTGAGCCGTCAGGTCCGCATCCCGGGCTTCCGCCCGGGCCGCGTGCCGCCGCCGGTGATCGACAGCCGGATCGGCCGGCACGTGGTGCTCAGCCAGGCCGTCAACGACGCGCTGCCCGACCTGTACGCGAAGGCAGTTGCCGAGGGCGACGTCTCCACCCTGGGCCAGCCCGAGGTGGAGATCACCAGCCTCGACGACGGCAAGGAGCTGACGTTCACCGCCGAGGTCGACATCCGGCCGAAGTTCGAGCTGCCCGACCTGTCCAGCCTGTCCGTCACCGTCGATGACACGCGGGTGAGCCCCGACGAGGTGGCCGAGTACCTGGGCCAGCTGCAGGAGCGGTTCGCCTCGCTCAAGGCGGTGCAACGGTCCGTCCAGGCCGACGACTACGTATCGATCGACCTGTCCGCCTCGGTGGACGGCAAGCCGGTCGAGGATGCGCAGGCCAGCGGCCTGTCCTATCAGGTCGGCAGCGAATCCTTGCTTGACGGGCTGGACACGGCCCTGATCGGCATGGGCGCCGGAGACTCCGCGACCTTCAGGACCGAGCTGGCCGGCGGAGAGTTCGCGGGCCGCGAGGCCGATGTGACCGTGACCGTGCACAGTGTGAAGGTCAAGGAAGTGCCGGGCCTGGACGACGACTTCGCCCAGCTGGCCAGCGAGTTCGACACGCTTGGCGAGCTGCGCGCCAGCACCCGCGCTCAGCTGGAGCGGGTGAAGAGCACGCAGCAGGTGATGCGGGCCCGCGACCGCGCCCTCGAGGCGGTGCTCGAGCAGATCGACATCCCGCTGCCGGAAAGCGTGGTTGAGGAGGAGGCGACGCATAACCGGGACTCGCTGCTGCAGCAGCTCGAGCGGGCCGGGGCGACGCTTGAGGGCTATCTGGAGATGTCGAACCAGACCGAAGAGCAGTTCGACGCCGACCTGGATCAGCAGGCCCGCCACGCGGTCAAGGTCAGCTTGGTCCTGGACCAGCTGGCCCGCGAGGAGGAACTCACCGTGGACCCGGCCGAGCTGTCCGCCTACGTCACCCGCCAGGCCGAGCAGATGGGCGTCGCGCCGGACCGGCTGGCCAAGCAGCTGGCCGAGGACGGCAGGCTCTCGTTCGCCGCCACCGAGGTGCTGCGCGGCAAGGCCGTGAACCTGATCGCCGAGCGCGTGAAGGTGACCGACGCCTCCGGCCATCCGGTCGACATCAAGGCCGCCCTCAGCGCACCCGGGTCGGCCGGGACCGAGGCGGCCGACGATGCCTCCGAGGCCGATGCCGGGGACGCCGACGATGCCGCCACAGACGCCGGCCAGGCCGACGAGGCCGAGGACGCCGGCGAGGCATAACCGCCGACCGCAGCGCATGCCCCTGCCCGGCGGGATACCGGGCAGGCTCGGCCTGCGTGCGCCAGTAGCGAACAGGGCGCCCTGCGGGACGATAGCGCTGCGCGCCGGCGTTATGGTCGCATCAACGACACGAGACGTAACTGGAGCAGGTGAGTAAGTGTGACTCAGCCCCTGTGGACCCCGACGCTTTCCGGGGCGCCGCCCATCGTGGCCGCGGCGGAGCCCCCGCTCCTGCCGTTCGGGGACCAGTTGTTCCAGCGGCTGCTGCGGCACCGCATCATCTTCCTCGGGCAGCAGGTGGACGATGACATCGCCAACCGCATCTGCGCCGAGCTCGTGCTGCTCGCCTCCGAGGACGAGAAGCGCGACATCAGCATCTACATCAACTCTCCGGGCGGCTCGGTCTACGCGGGGATGGCCATTTACGACGTGATGCAGTACGTGCCGAACGACGTGGCCACCTACGCGATGGGCATGGCCGCCTCGATGGGCCAGTTCCTGCTCACCGCGGGCGCGCCGGGGAAGCGGTACGCGCTGCCGCATGCGCAGATCCTGATGCACCAGCCGTCCGGAGGCATCGGCGGCACCGCGTCCGACATCAGGATCCAGGCCGAGCAGATGCTGTACATCAAGCGGACGCTGTTCGAGCGCACCGCCTACCACACCGGGCAGCCGATCGAGCAGATCGAGAAGGACGCCGACCGTGACCGCTGGTTCACCGCCGAGGAAGCCAAGGGGTACGGCTTCGTCGACCAGGTGATCCGCAGCGCCGTCGAGGTGCCTACCGAGGGCGTTCTGTCATGATGTACCCGAAGGAGCCGAACGTGAGCGAGTCCAGCGCGCGGAGTCCCCAGTCAGCCCTGCTGGCCCCGCAGTCCAGGTACGTGCTGCCGTCCTTCGTGGAGCGGACCTCGTACGGGATCAAGGAGATGAACCCGTACAACAAGCTCTTCGAGGAACGGATCATCTTCCTCGGCGTCCAGATCGACGACGCCTCCGCCAACGACGTCATGGCCCAGCTGCTCACCCTTGAGGCCATCGACCCCGATCGCGAAATCACCATGTACATCAACTCGCCCGGCGGGTCGATGACGTCGATGATGGCCATCTATGACACCATGCAGTTCGTCCAGCCGGACATCACCACCTGCTGCATCGGCCAGGCCGCCTCCGCGGCCGCGGTGCTGCTCGCCGCGGGAACCAAGGGCAAGCGGATGGCGCTGCCCAACGCCCGCATCCTGATCCACCAGCCGGCCACCGAAGGCGGCTACGGCCAGTCCACCGACATGGAGATCCAGGCCCGCGAGATCCTGCGGATGCGGGCGGCGATGGAGGTCATCCTGGCCAGGCACACCGGCAAGGACGAGGAGACGGTCCGCCGGGACATCGAGCGCGACAAGTTCCTCACCGCCGACGATGCCAAGGAATACGGCATCCTCGATGAGGTCCTGACCATGATCAAACGGGGCACGGAGCGCGCAGTGGAGGTAGTGTCGTCGTTACCGGGAGATTTGGTTCTTCCCTCCCGGCCCGCCGCAGGGTTTGATGGTGTCCATCGGGCCCGGAAGGCGGTACCGTCAATACCAAGCTCTTGACGGCCTCGCGGGACGCGCCCGCTTGAGGCGGCCGGCCTGGCCGCCCCGGCGGGCCCCACGTAAAGGAGTACTGGGTGGCACGGATCGGTGACGGAGGGGACCTGCTGAAGTGCTCGTTCTGCGGTAAGAGCCAGAAGCAGGTCAAGAAGCTCATCGCCGGCCCAGGCGTGTACATCTGCGATGAATGCATCGATCTGTGCAACGAGATCATCGAGGAAGAGCTCGCTGAGCCCGCCGAGTTCCGCTGGGACAGCTTGCCCAAGCCGCGGGAGATCTACGAGTTCCTCGACGCGTACGTGATCGGCCAGGACAAGGCCAAGAAGGCCCTGTCGGTCGCGGTCTACAACCACTACAAGCGCGTCCAGTCCGGCGACGACCGGCCGGGAGACGAGGGCGTGGAGCTGGCCAAGTCGAACATCTTGCTGCTGGGCCCGACGGGCTCGGGCAAGACGCTCCTGGCCCAGACGCTGGCCAGGCTGCTCAACGTGCCGTTCGCGATCGCCGACGCGACCGCCCTGACCGAGGCCGGCTACGTGGGCGAAGACGTCGAGAACATCCTGCTCAAGCTGATTCAGGCGGCGGACTACGACGTCAAGAAGGCCGAGACCGGCATCATCTACATCGACGAGATCGACAAGATCGCCCGCAAGAGCGAGAACCCGTCGATCACCCGCGACGTTTCGGGCGAGGGCGTGCAGCAGGCGCTGCTGAAGATCCTCGAGGGCACCACGGCGTCGGTCCCGCCGCAGGGCGGGCGCAAGCACCCGCACCAGGAGTTCATCCAGATCGACACGACCAACGTCCTGTTCATCTGCGGCGGGGCGTTCGCCGGGCTGGAGAAGATCATCGAGCAGCGTTCCGGCCGCAACGGGATGGGGTTCAACGCCAAGCTCCGGGTCAGGAACGGGAAGACCATGGTCGACCAGTTCGCCGACGTGATGCCGGAGGACCTGCTGAAGTTCGGCATGATCCCCGAGTTCGTCGGCCGGCTGCCGGTCATCACCAGCGTGCACAACCTGGACAAGGACGCGCTCATCCAGATCCTCACCGAGCCGCGTAACGCCCTGGTCAAGCAGTACCGGCGGCTGTTCGAGCTCGATGGCGTGGACCTGGAGTTCACCCCCGACTCGCTGGAGGCCATCGCCGACCAGGCCAACCTGCGCGGCACCGGTGCGCGCGGCCTGCGCGCGATCTTGGAAGAAGTGCTCCTGTCGGTGATGTACGAGGTGCCGAGCCGGAAGGACGTGGAACGGGTCGTGATCACCCGCGAAGCCGTGCTCGAGAACGTCAACCCCACCATCGTGCCCAGGGATGTCGGCCGGCGCACCCCGCGGGAGAAGTCGGCCTGACCCGCGTCCCCGATTCGCCCGCACCACGAACTCACTCACGAGGCCCCGCGCCCTGCGGTAGGCATTCTGGCCAGGGCTGCTGGCATTTATTAACTCGCCAGGACCGGAGCGCCTGGTCGAGGATGGAATGATCGAGGAGTACGCCCGCCACATGGGTCACGTTGACCTGCTGCGTGAGCGGATCGACGGACGCCCAGGTCAGTAACAGACCCGCCCCGCCCCGTGACGATCCGGAAGAATTCCTGCCCCGCCGTCCCGCACCGTGCGCCTATCGTACAGTAGCTCGATATTGTCGACCTATCCTGCTGGTACGTGCCGTGCCAGCTCGGCGGGACGCATGTCGACTTTGGGGGTATTGACCATGATCATCGCTATTCCTGTGTAGCCTCCATGTGTTGCGTTAGTCTGGCGCGGTTCCTGCCACGTCAGGATGTCGGACGCTGACCGGCAGCCGTCTTCCACAGCGAAATGCGGAATTGAGCACAGATGAGCGGATGGGACGCCCCCACGGGTAGCTGGGATTCGGGTGAAGAGCCCGAAGGATCCAGGTCTGACGATCAGGGCTATCAGCAAACTCAGCCGACCGGCGGTTACCGGGCCGCCCGGGGCGATGGAGTCCTTCGTGCGGGGCGCCGGGGCCTGCCCGGCTACGACCAGGCGCAGAACTACGATCCGGCCGGCGGCTACGAACAGGGGACGGCAGCCTACGGGCCGGGATCCGGCGCTACCGCCGGGCCAGGCGCTGACGACCAGGACGGCACGCAGGCGTTCTACCCGCAGCAGCCCGCGGATGCGGGCTACGGATCGCTGCCCGGCCCAGGGGAGGATTACTGGACGCAGGCCCCGGGCCAGCCAGGTTACGATCAGCCGGGTTACGCGCCGCAGGACTATGGCCAGGGCGCACCGGGCTACCAGAACGAGGCCTACCCGCGGCAGGGATTCGAGTCATCGGGCTATGCCCAGCGCGGCTACGCTGACCAGGGCTACGGTCCCTCCGACTCCGGCCAGAACGGCTACGGCCAGGCGTCCGGCGGTACCGGTACCGGCTACCAGCAGGACAGCTACGGCCAGGGCGCTTATGCCCAGGATGGATACGGTCAGCACGGCACCCAGGCGGGCTACGTGCAGGACGGCTATGGCCAGGGCGGGTACAGCCCGGACGCCTACCGCCAGGAGGCCTACGGCCAGGGTGCGCACCGCCAGGACGGCTACGGCCAGGAGGCCTACGGCCAGGGCGGCTACGGCCAGGACGCTTATCGTCAGGACGGTTACGGCCAGGATGCGTACCGCCAGGACGGCTACGGCCAGGATGCGTACGGCCAGGATGCGTACCGCCAGGATGCCTACGGCCAGGGCGGGTCCAGCCCGGACGCCTACCGCCAAGAGGCCTACGGCCAGGACCCCTTTCGCCAGGAGGCCCACCGCCAGGACGGCTACGGCCAGGACCCCTTTCGCCAGGAGGCCTACCGCCAGGACGGCTACGGCCAGGACCCCTTTCGCCAGGAGGCCTACGGCCAGGACGCTTATCGCCAGGACGGCTACGGCCAGGAGGCCTACCGTCAGGAGGCCTACGGCCAGGGCGGGTACGCCCAGGAGGCCTTCGCTCAGCCGGGCATCGACCGGGCCGCCGGACCGGCGTACAGCGACGGTGGCCCCGGCGCCCCTGCCCCCCAGTCGCGGTCAGGCCGGTCCCGCTCGGCTCAGCGGTCGCCGCAGCGGCTCAGCGGGATCCGGATGGTCCTGTACTTGCTCGCGGCCGTCCTCGGCGTGGTCCTGATCGTGTGGCTCGTCATCAACCTGACCAAGAACGGCTCGACCACCACGACGGGGAGTACGTCCTCGCCCAGTACCAGCCCCGGCACGGCCTCCGGCACCGCCGGCGGCACCGCCGCCGGGACAGGTTCCGCGTTCGTCTTGACCAAGGCGGCCAAGGTCGGCACGTTCCCGCTGAATCCCGTCGCGACCAATTACTACGTCACGGTCGCGAACCACCAGGCCAATCCCTACGCGCAGGCCATCAAGGCTAAGGGAGCAGGCGTCCCGGGCCAAGAGGTGATTGCCATGTATAACCTGAGTTCGGTCACCTCCGTGTGGGCTGACGATTACAAGGCCATCGGGTTCGTCGGCTTCAACGGCACGTTCAAGCCGGATGCCGTCATCGCGTACATGAAGACCCAGCTCACCTCCACGCGAATGGTGGCTGCGGGTCCGCACGGCGGCCAGATGATGTGCGGCTACTACACGAGCCCCTCGACGGGGAAAAAGGCCAGCGAGTGCCTGTGGGTCACCCCGTCCACGTTCGGCATGACCCAGTTCATCGTCGACCGGACCCAGTCGAAATACAACGGCACGTCTGCGCTCACCCTGGAGCTCAGGAACGCCGTGGAGGTCAGGGCCAGCTAACCCCTCCAGGTGAGCACTAGACTCACCTGTCGTGAGCCGACCCGATCCCAACGTGCCCATCGACCTGCCATCTCACTACGCGCCTGCCGAGGTAGAAGGCCCGCGCTATGAACGCTGGGAGAAGGCCGGGTACTTCGCCGCCGACGCGCACTCTGCGGCGCCCGCGTACTGCATCGTCATCCCGCCCCCGAACGTCACCGGTTCCCTGCACATCGGCCATGCGCTCGACCACACGCTGATGGACGCCCTGGTGCGCCGGCGCCGCATGCAGGGCTACAACACCCTGTGGCTGCCCGGCATGGATCACGCGGGCATAGCCACCCAGAACGTGGTCGAGCGTGAATTGGCCAAGGAGGGCCTGAGCCGGTACGACCTCGGCCGCGAGGCGTTCGTCGAGCGGGTCTGGCAGTGGAAGGCCGAATCCGGCGGCAGGATCCTGGGCCAGATGCGCCGCCTGGGCGACAGCGTGGACTGGTCCCGAGAGCGGTTCACCATGGACGAGGGCCTGTCCCGGGCCGTCCAGACCATCTTCAAGCGGCTCTACGACGATGGCCTGATCTACCGGGCCGAGCGCATCATCAACTGGTGCCCGCGTTGCCTGACGGCGCTGTCCGACATCGAGGTCGACCACAGCGACGACGAGGGTGAGCTCACCTCCATCCGCTACGGAGACGACAACGACTCGATCGTGGTCGCCACCACCAGGCCGGAGACCATGCTCGGCGACACCGCGGTCGCGGTGCATCCCGACGACCCGCGCTACGCCCGCCTGATCGGCAGGACCGTCGAGCTGCCGCTCACCGGCCGCCGCATCCCGGTCATCGCCGACGACCACGTCGACCCGGCGTTCGGAACCGGCGCGGTCAAGGTGACTCCCGCGCACGACCCGAACGACTTCGAGATCGGGCGCCGGCACGACCTGCCCAGCCTGACCGTCATGGACGAGCACGGCGTGATCACCGCGCACGGCCCGTTCGAGGGGCTCGACCGGTTCGAGGCCAGGCCCGCCGTGGTGCGAGCGCTGCGCGAGCAGGGCCGCATCGTGGCCGAGGTCCGCCCGTACCTGCACTCGGTCGGCCACTGCAGCCGGTGCGGCACCACGGTCGAGCCGCGCCAGTCACTGCAGTGGTTCGTCCGCGTGGCCCCGCTGGCCAAGGCGGCCGGCGACGCGGTCCGCGACGGCCGCGTGCGCCTGGACCCGCCAGAGATGAACGCGCGCTACTTCGGCTGGGTGGACGACATGCACGACTGGTGCATCTCCCGTCAGCTCTGGTGGGGCCACCGTATTCCCGTTTTTTATGGACCGAACGGACAGGTGGTCTGCGTCGGCCCGGGCGAGCAAGCTCCGCCGGGCTGGAGCCAGGACCCCGACGTGCTCGACACCTGGTTCTCCTCGGCCCTGTGGCCGTTCTCCACGCTCGGCTGGCCTGATGACACTGCGGACCTGCGCACGTTCTACCCGACCAGCGTGCTGGTCACCGGGTACGACATCTTGTTCTTCTGGGTCGCGCGGATGATGATGTTCGGCCTGTACGCGATGCGGGATGCGGCGCCCGCCGGCGCGGTCCCGTTCCGGGTGGTGGTGCTGCACGGCCTGGTTCGCGACCAGTTCGGCAAGAAGATGTCCAAGTCGCGCGGGAATACCGTCGACCCGCTGGACTGGATGGACAGGTTCGGTGCCGACGCGACCAGGTTCACGCTGGCTCGCGGGGCCAACCCCGGCAGTGACATCGCGATCAGCGAGGAGTGGGCCGCAGGCTCACGCAACTTCGGCAACAAACTGTGGAACGCGGTCCGCTTCGCCCTGCTCAACGGCGCTCACGTCCCCGCCGTCGCGCCGGCCCCGCCACCGCGCCGACCGCCCCCGACCGGTGGATCCTGTCCCGGCTGTCGGCCGTGATCGCCGAGGTGGACAGCCTGTTCGAGCAGTTCGAGTTCGGCAAGATCTGCGACGCGCTGTATCACTTCGCCTGGGACGAGGTCTGCGACTGGTACCTGGAGCTGGCCAAGGTCCCGCTGACCTCAGATGACGAAACGGCAGCGGCCGCCACCCGGCAGGTGCTGGGCTTCGTGCTCGACCAGTTGCTGCGCCTGCTGCATCCGGTCATGCCATTCGTGACCGAGGAGCTGTGGACCGCGCTGACCGGCGAGGAGTCGGTCATGGTGGCGTCCTGGCCGAGATTTGACTACTCGGACCGTGCGGCCGAGGCGGAGATCTCGTCGCTGATGCGCCTGGTGACCGAGGTCCGCCGGTTCCGCTCGGATCAGGGGCTGCGTCCGGGCCAGCGGGTGGCGGCCAGGCTGGTGGGCATCCAGGGCACGCCGCTGGCCGGTCACGAGGAGCCGATCCGTGTCCTGCTCAGGCTGGGCCCTCCCGCGGACGGCTTCACCCCGTCGGCGTCCCTGGCCGCCGAGGGTATCGCGGTGGAGCTCGACGTGGTCGGCGTCGTCGACGTGGCCGCCGAGCGCCGCAGGCTGGAAAAGGATCTCACCGCGGCCAGGAGCGAGGCCGAGCAGGCCACGCGGAAGCTGGGCAACGCCGAGTTCACCGCCAAGGCGCCCGCCGAGGTGGTGGCCAGGACCCGTCAGCGCCTAGACGCGGCCCAGGCCGACATCGCCCGCCTCGAGCAACGCCTGGCCGCGCTGGCCTAGCCCGGGGGGACGACCCCCCGGAACCCCCGCTGCGTTTCGCGCCCTCGCTGAGCCACCTCGCCGTACCATCACGCGACTGGGAGGGCCGGAGGCCCTCCGCAGGCCGCGCGATCTCGGAGCTTAGCTCCTCGCTGCCCGCCGTAGGTTCCCAACACATAGGCTGGCTGGGTGGACATCGAGGCGCGGATGCGGGAGGTCGAGCAGGAGATCGTCTCCCGGCGGCCGGAGCATTCGGTGGACCTGGCCCTGGACCGGATGACCGGACTGGTCGGATTGCTCGGCGATCCGCAGCGTGCGTGTCCCGTCATCCATATCACGGGCACCAACGGCAAGACGTCCACCGCCCGGATGACCGACGCGCTGCTGCGCAGCCGCGGCCTGCGCACCGGCCGGTTCACCAGCCCGCACCTGGTCTCGATCAGGGAGCGGATCGTGGTGGACGGGACCCCCGTCAGCCCCGAGCGGTTCGTCGCGGCCTACGAGGAGGTCATCCCGTACGTCAGGCTCGTGGACGAGCGGCACCCGGTGGCCATGTCTTTCTTCGAGGTCTTGACCGGCATGGCCTTCGCCATCTTCGCCGACACGCCCGTGGACGTGATGGTCATCGAGGTCGGCGTGGGCGGCAGGCTCGACTGCACCAACGTCGCGGACGGCGCCGTCGCGGTCATCACGCCGATCGCGATCGACCACACCAGGCTGCTGGGCAGCACGGTGGAGGAGATCGCGGCGGATAAGGCCGGCATCATCAAGCCCGGTGCGGTCGCCGTCCTGGCCCAGCAGCCGCTCGCCGCGGCCGAAGTGCTGGTCCGGCACGCGGCCGAGGTCGGCGCCACAGTGGCCAGGGAAGGCGTGGAGTTCGGCGTGCTGAGCCGCGAGCAGGCGGTGGGCGGCCAGCAGCTCGTGCTGCGCGGCCTGCGTGGCACCTACGAGGACGTCTACCTGCCGCTGTTCGGCGTTCATCAGGCCGGGAACGCCGCCTGCGCGCTCGCCGCGGTCGAGGCGTTCGCCGGCGTGTCCGATACCGAGGGGACCTTCGTGGCCACCGGACTCGACGCGGACCTGGTCCGCGAGGCGTTCGCGAAGGTCACCTCGCCCGGACGGCTGGAAGTCATCAGACGAAGTCCGACGATCATCCTCGATGCCGCC
The DNA here is from genome assembly GCA_963808615.1 of uncultured Actinomycetota bacterium. Classification (GTDB taxonomy): domain Bacteria; phylum Actinomycetota; class Actinomycetes; order Streptosporangiales; family Streptosporangiaceae; genus Palsa-504. The sequence continues at coordinate 241,014 of CAWEGV010000006.1, read as the reverse complement.
CACAACCCGGCCGGCATGGCCGCCACGGTGGCCGCGATCCAGGAGTCGTACGTCTTCGCCCGCCTGTCCGGCGTGTTCGCGGCCAGCGGGGACAAGGACGTGGCCGGCATACTCGACGAGCTGGAGCCGCTGCTTTCCGACATCGTGGTGACCCGTAATTCCTCAGACCGGTCCATGGATCCCGGCCAGGTCGCCGAGCTGGCGGCCGAGATCTTCGGCGAGGACCGGGTGCAGACCGCCGAACGGCTCGGCGACGCGATCGAGGCCGCCGTGACGCTCGCGGACGAGGCCATGGCCGAGACCGGCCCCGGCAGCGGCGGAGTGCTCATCACCGGATCGGTCATCACCGCGGGCGATGCCCGCAGGCTGCTCGGACCCGGCGGTGGCGAGCTGCCGCCCGAGCCGTCGGCCAGCCAGGCCGCCCGCCACTCGTTCACCGCCGCGGAGCTGTCGTGACGAGCCGCTTCCAGCCAGCTGGCCGTTCCCGGCCCAACCTGGGATCGCCTGGCGGTCGCGGGAGGCGAGACGGATGAAGCTGCTGAGGCAGCTGTGCGGCACCGTGCTGGTCATGGAAGCCGTCGTCATCGGGCTCGCCATCCCGGTCGCCATCGTCATGGAGCACGTGCATCGCGGCGTCGCGGCCGGCGTCGGCGGAAGCCTGGCCGTGTGCGCCCTGCTGCTCAGCGGCGTGGTCGGACGGCCAGGCACGGGCTGGGCGCTGTGGGCGGGCAGTGCCTTGCAGGTGCTGGTCATCGCGGCCGGAGCCGTAGTGCCCGCGATGTATATCCTGGGCGCCATTTTTGCCGCGCTCTGGGTCACCGGCATCTGGCTCGCCCGCCGGCTCCAGACGCCCGCCGCCCCCGCGGCTCCAAGCGGACCGCCGGAGACCGAGCGTGCCACCCCCACGACTCGCAGGGACCCGCGGTAAGGCTCCCCGGTAATCCCGGCGGCCTGACGCACCACTACGCGCTTATACACCACGGTGCGCACGGGCATCACCCGCACATCCATTAGCGCTGGTCAGAGCCCGCACGCCTGGGCCGCGGACCAGCCAGAGAAACCAGCCCACAGAAGCCGACCCCAGAGAAACCAGCACTGCGCCGGCGCGCCGCTTGGCTGGGCGGTCGGTACCCGGGATCGTGGGTAAGCTGAGACACAGCGGCGAATCATCATCCGGTGCCGGACTCGCCCTCGTGCGGGAGATCGAGATCGGATTCCCGGAACCCGGTGAGCCGGCGTCACCGTTGTCCAAGTAAGGCCTCTAGACCGTTACCGGCGTCGACCAGCACACCCAACGCTGACAGCTCCAGATCTTCAAGCCCGGATCGGAAGGTTCCCGTCTCCGATGAGCAACGCGCTGACGTTCCTCGGCCGTGACATGGCGGTCGATCTCGGCACCGCCAACACCCTGGTCTACGTGCGTGGACGCGGTATCGTGCTCAACGAGCCGTCGGTGGTCGCGCTTAATACCAACAACGGCCAGATTGTGGCCGTGGGCGCGGAAGCCAAGCGCATGATCGGCCGGACCCCCGGCAACATCGTGGCGGTACGCCCGCTGAAGGACGGCGTCATCGCCGACTTCGACGTGACCGAGCGGATGCTGCGGTATTTCATCCAGAAGGTGCACCGGCGCACCCACTTGGCCAAGCCCAGGCTCGTGGTGGCCGTGCCGAGCGGGATCACCGGCGTGGAGCAGAGTGCGGTCAAGGAGGCCGGTCATCAGGCTGGCGCCCGGCGGGTCTACATCATCGAAGAGCCGATGGCGGCGGCGATCGGGGCTGGCCTGCCGATAAATGAGCCCACCGGCAACATGGTGGTCGACATCGGCGGCGGTACCAGCGAAGTCGCGGTGATCTCCCTCGGCGGCATCGTTACGTCGCAGTCGATCAGGGTCGGCGGCGACGAGATGGATCAGGCGATCATCACGTTCGCCAAGAAGGAGTACTCGCTCATGCTGGGGGAGCGGACCGCCGAGGAAATCAAGATGGCCCTGGGCTCCGCGTTCCCGTCCGAGGATGAGCCGCATGCCGAGATCCGGGGCCGGGATCTCGTCAGCGGCCTGCCCAAGACGGTGGTGATCTCCGCGGCCGAGGTGCGCCGGGCGATCGAGGAACCGCTTAACCTGATCATCGACGCGGTCAAGACCACGCTGGACAAGTGCCCGCCCGAGCTGGCGGGCGACGTCATGGACCGGGGCATCGCGCTGACCGGAGGCGGGGCCCTGCTGCGTGGGCTGGAGTCGCGAATCCGGGAGGAGACCGGGATGCCCGTGCAGGTCGCGGACAACCCGCTGGACTCCGTGGTGCTGGGCACCGGGAAGTGCGTCGAGGACTTCGAGACCCTGCGTCAGGTGCTGGTGCCCGACTCCAGGCGCTGATCCTGACGTGAACCCGTAAAGCCCCTGACAGACCCGTCGTATCGGCCGCGCGGGACGGATGAGGAGCCGCAGTGCATGACAGCGGGCGTACCCGCCTGGTTCTAGGCGTGCTCCTGATCGTCGCGATCGTCCTGATCACGCTGGACTTCCGGGACGGCGGCTCATCGCCGGTCCGGAACGTGGGCTCGGACGTCTTCGGGCCGATCGAGCGGGTCACCCACGACGTGACCGACCCGGTTTCCAGCCTGTTCGACTCGGTTACCGGCGGCACCTCATCGCAGAGCACCATCGCCGGCCTGCAGCGGGAGAACGCAGAGCTGCGTGCCGCGCTGAGCGCGGCCCAGCTGAGCCAGGCCGACCGGCAGCAGCTCTCCCAGCTGCTGCAGCTCGACGCGGGCGGCTACCGGATGGTGGCCGCGAGCGTGATCGCGGCCGGCGGCGACTATTCCGACACGGTGACGCTGGGCGTCGGCCGCAATGCCGGGATCAAGCCGTACGAGACCGTGCTGAACGGATCGGGATACGTCGGCTACGTCACCACCGTCAGCAGCGACACCTCGACTGTCCTGCTGGCCGATGACGCGTCCTCGACCATCGGGGTACAGATGGCCGGCAGCGGTCAGATCGGCGCCGTCACCGGGACCGGCAAGTCCATGTCCGGGCCGGCGATGCTCCAGCTGAGCCTGTTCGCTGCGAGCGCGGTGCTCCAGCCCGGTCAGCAGGTCGACACCTACGCCTCGGTCGGGGATCAGCCGGAGGTTCCCGGCGTGCCCGTGGGCACCGTCGTCTCGGTGCATGACAACGCCGGATCGCTCACCCAGACGGCGCTGGTCAGGCCGTTCGTGAACTTCACCGCGCTCGGGGTGGTCGGCATCGTGGTCCAGGTGCCGCGGCACAACCCGCCGCACCCGATCCTCCCGCATCCCGCGCCCACCGTCACCGTCACGGTTACCGCGCAGCCGGCCTCCTCAGCCGGAGCCACCTCGGGGGGCCTGCCGTCCGCCGGCGCGTCCCCGTCGCCGTCAGCGACCTCGTCCGCGTCGGGCTGAGGCTGATGGTGCGCTGGCTGATCTCGTTCGTGGTCGTGGCCATCACGGTCGTCGTCCAGCTCACGATCGTGGACCGGATCGCCTTTCCCGGCGGGACCGGGCCCGATCTGGTCCTGCTCGCGGTGGCCGCGCTGGCCCTGGCGGGCGGCCCGCTGGCGGGCGCCCTGATCGGATTCTCGGCCGGCCTGGCACTGGATATCGCCCCGCCGGGCAGTCACTTGGTCGGCCAGGACGCGCTCGTGTTCTGCCTGGTCGGCTATTTGTGCGGCCTGGTGGCGGAGGTTCCGACCGGCGACGGCGTCCCGGAGCAGGGGCACACGGCGCTGTTCGAGATCGTGATCACCGCGGCGGGCGCCGTCTTCGGGGAGGCCCTGGGCGCCCTGCTCGGCGTCATGCTGAGTGACCCGCGGGTCACCTGGCCCGCCGTCAAGCACGTACTTCCGGTAGCGGTGATCTACGACGTGCTGCTGGCCCCGTTCGTCCTGCTCGCCGTGGCGGCGGCGCTGCGCCTGGCCGGAGCGAGGGGGGTCCGGGGGGATTGGTCGCCCCGGCCGCAGTGGGTTCCGGGGGGTCGTCCCCCCGGGCTAGCACCGGCGGCCCAGGGCGCGGTCCGGCAGATGAACGGGGGAAGCACGCCACGGCTGCGGTTGTCAGAACGCGCCAAGGGCGAAGGCTGGGTCGGCGGCGCGCGCGGCGCCCTGGCCCAGAGCGTCGGCGGCAGGCCCGCGGCCAGGCGTGAGCCGCGCCTGAATCTGGCCCGTAGCGGGTCGCCGAGCCGGGGCAGGCCCGCGGCGAAGCGTGAGCCGCGCCTGAATCTGGCCCGTAGCGGGTCGCCGAGCCGGGGCAGGCCCGCGGCGAAGCGTGAGCCGCGCCTGAATCTGGCCCGTAGCGGGTCCCTGAGCCGGGGCAGGCCACTGGCCGGCGGCGCGCTCGGCGCGGCGTTCGCGACCGGCGGGCTAGGCGGCGGTGCGGCCAAAGTCAAGTTCGGGAGCCGGCGGTACGAGGGAATACTCGGCGGTTCCTGGCTCGGCGCCATGACCACCACGTCCGGCCTGGCCGGCTCCAGGCTTACCAGCTCCAGGTTCGGCCGGTCGCGGATGGGCCGGTCCCTGTTCGGCGGCTCGGTGTTCAGCCGCTCTCCGTCCGCGCTCAGCCGCCCGGCGGCCCCGCGCAGCCGCCAGGCCGCGCTCGGCCGGTCGTCCTTCCTGGGCCGGTCATCCCCGTTCGGCGGGACATTCGGCGCGCGACGGAAGGCCAGCCTGATGCGATCCGCGCCTCGCAGTACGGCCGGCGGGCACGCTCCCCGCTTCGCCAGGGGCGGCACGTTCACCCGGCTGACCGCCGCGCTACGCAGATCGACCCGGCGCCGGCCCGCCGTGCACCAGCCGACCCTGCGCCGCACGACGCGGCGTCAGCCGACCCTGGGCGCGGCCAAATCGCCCGGTCGCGGCTGGCTGCGCACATCTTCGCGCCGCAGCGGGCTGGGACGCGGCTGGCGGGGCGGCGGCGCACCCGGGCTGGGTACCGGAGGACCGGCCCGCCTGCACCTGCCGCGCCCGAGGGTCAAGCGCAGACGGCGGACAGGAGGTTACCGATGAACCGTGCCTCGCGCCGCCGTCTGGTGCTGCTCTACCTGGTCGCCGCCGCCATGCTGATCTCGCTGGGTGGCCGGCTCTACTACGTCCAGGTGATGAACACCACATCCTTCACCAAGCAGGCCGAACAGAACCAGACCAGGGACGTGATCGTGCCGGCGGTCCGCGGTCAGATCCTGGATGACGTGGGCAACCGGCTGGTCACCAACACCGCGGCCCTGACCGTCTCGGTCGACATGATGGAGCTGTCCCAGCGGCCCGGTGGCGCCGCGCCTGTCCTGCACCGGCTGGCCTCGCTGCTCGGCACGTCCTACAAGCTGCTGGCCGAGAAGACCCGGCAGTGTACGGTCAACGTTCCCGCGCCCTGCTGGTCGGGCTCGCAGTACCAGCCTATTCCGGTGGACCAGAACGTCTCTGACCAGGTCGCACTGCAGATCCTGGAGGAGCAGAACGAATTCCCCGACGTCACCGCGCAGGTCCAGCCGGTCACCGAGTACCCCCAGCCCGACGGGGCCGATCCGGCCCAGGTGCTCGGCTACCTGCAGCCGATCACCGCGCAGGAGATCAAGACCCGGCACCTGCAGGTAACCGGTTTCTCCGGCGTGGACCTGGTGGGCCAGGCCGGGCTCGAGGCCCAGTACGACAACCAGCTCCGCGGCAAGGCGGGGGCCCAGGTGGTGTCGATCAACGCCGCAGGCGACGTCACCGGCACCGTCAGCGAGACCCGGCCCCTCAACGGCGATGACCTGGTGACCAGCCTCAACGCGCAGATACAGGCCGACGCCCAGAATGCGCTCAACGCGGCGGTGGCCAAGTCGCGTGCTGGGGGGAACAACCCCACCCAGGCTGCGGCGGTCGTGATGACGACCACCGGCCGGGTGGTGGCGATGGCCAGCTACCCGAACTACAACCCGAACGTGTGGACCGGCGGCATCTCCCAGCAGGAGTTCAACTACCTGTTCGGCGCGGGGGACGGAGCGCCCGTCATCAACTGGGTCACTCAGGGGCAGTGGGCCCCCGGCTCCACGTTCAAGGTCACCACCACCGCCGCCGCCGTGGCCGCCGGGTACTCGCTGAACGGCCTGTACAGCTGCCCCGCCTCGGTCAGCGTCAACGGCGTGACGCTCAAGAACGACGGCGAGCCCAGCCTCGGGGACATGACGTTCCAAGAGGCACTCATCCAGTCCTGCGACACCGTGTACTACCAGCTCGGCGCGGACATGTACAACAACGACCCCTATAACTTCAGGTCCCATCCTGCGCCGTCGCCCAAGGCCCCCACCCAGAAGATGCAGCAGATGGAGCTGGACTGGGGCTTCGGCCAGAACACCGGCATCGACCTGCCCGAAGGGTCGCCCGGCTCGATCCCGACCAGGCAGTGGCTGTACTGGCTGTGGAAAGACAACGCGTACACCGGCCAGGACTGGTGCAAGAACGGCAGGCAGAACGGCAGTTACATCCAGCGGATCGAGTGGCAGGACTGCCAGACCGGCTGGGTGTGGGAACCGGGCCAGGCCGCCATCGCCGCGATCGGCCAGGGCTACGTGACCGTCACCCCGCTCCAGCTCGCCGACGCTTACGCGGCGCTGGCCAACGGCGGCACCCTGTACAGCCCGCGGATCGGGGAGGCGCTCATCTCGCCGGCCACCGGCCAGGTTGTCAAGCAGATCAACCCGCTGGTCATCCGGCACCTTCCGGTGTCCTCCGACACGCTGGCCTACATCCGTAACGCCCTGCAGGGCGTGGTGACTCAGGGAACCGCGGCGGGCGCCTTCGGCGGCTTCCCGCTCAACCAGGTCTGCGTGGCGGGCAAGACGGGTACCGCCCAGCTCTTCGGCAAGAACGCGACCTCGGTGTTCGCCTCCTTCGCGCCGTGCAACGACCCGAAGTACGTGGTCGTGGTCATGGTCCCGGACTCCGGCTACGGCGCCGACGTGGCAGCCCCCGCGGTACGCCAGATCTGGGACGGAATCTACGGCCTTGAGCGGCACACGGCCGCGGTCCCCGGCGGCCAGCTGCCGTCCTCGCTGCCCCAGATCACCACGACCGGAGTGATCAAGCCGCCGGCCGGATACCACGGGGGGTCATGATGCTGGGCCGAACCAGCCCGAGCTACACGGTCCGCGGGTACAGCATTCCGCGGCCAGGGACCTTCGTCGGCCGTCCGCGGTCGCTGCTGGCCCGGGCGTTCACCCGGAACTCCGTGCTGCGGCGCATGGACTGGCTGCTGGTCCTGGCCGTGATGGTGCTGAGCGCGATCGGCGTCGTGCTCGTCTGGTCGGCCACCCAGCCCTCGCTGCTCGCGGCGGGCCTGGACCCGCACACCTACCTGAAGAAGCAGCTGCTGTGGGTGGTGATCGGGCTGTTGCTGATGTTTGGCCTGAGCTTCGCCGACTACCGTCAGATACGTAGCTGGGCGCCGTACGTTTACGGCGCGACGCTGCTCGGCCTGCTGGCCGTCTTGTCGCCGCTCGGCTCTGACATCAACGGGGCGCACGCCTGGATCTCCCTGCCCGGCGGCTTCCAGGTGGAGCCCTCGGAGTTCGCGAAGGTCGCGCTGGTGCTGATCATCGCGACGGTCTTCAGCAACCGGCGAGGCAGTACGTCGGGCCTGCGCTCGGTGCTGCTCGCGCTGGCCTGCGCCGCGCCGCTGCTGGCCCTGGTGGTGATGGAGCCCGCCCTCGGGGTGGCCATGGTGCTGTGTGTGGTGACCGCCACCATGATCGTGCTGTCCGGCACGAAGCTGCGCATCATCGCCGCCTTGGCCGCGGTCGTGGGCCTGGCCGTCTTCGCGGTCGGCGGCCTGCACCTGCTGAAGTCCTACCAGCTCACCAGGTTCACCTCCTTCCTGCACCCGTCGGCCGACCTCGCCGGGGCCGGCTACAACGCGGCCCAGGCCAAGATCGCCGTCGGCTCGGGCGGCATGTTCGGCACGGGACTGTTCCACGGCACCCTGGTCGCGGGCAACTTCGTCCCGTCCCAGCAGACCGACTTCATCTTCACCGTGGCCGGCGAGGAACTCGGCTTCGCCGGCACGATCACCATCGTCGTCCTGCTCGGCATCGTGATCGTCCGCGCCCTGCGCATCGCCACCCGGGCCGACGACCTGTTCGGCATGCTGGTTGCCTGCGGCGTCGCGACCTGGTTCGCCTTCCAGTCGTTCGTCAACATCGGCATGACCATCGGCATCATGCCGATCACCGGCCTGCCGCTGCCGTTCGTCTCCTACGGCGGCTCGGCTATCTTCGCCGACATGATCGCCATCGGCCTGCTCCAGTCCGTCCGCCGCCACCACAGCGTCTTCGAGTGACAGCCCCGAAGTGACAGCCCCGAAGTGACAGCCCCGAAGTGACAGCCCCGAAGTGACAGCCCCGAAGTGACAGCCCCGGAATGACAGCCCCGCCCGCCTGCCACCGTCCGCCCCGCCGTGGCCGGACGCCCGGCCACGGCCCGTTCGGCTAATGTGGTCTGATGCCTGTCCGATCGGTGTATCAGGAGCTGGAGCCGCTGCTGCCGCGCGTGCGCAAGCCGGTCCAGTACGTCGGGGGCGAGGTCGGCGCGGTCGTCAAGGACTGGGACAGCGCCGACGTCCGGTGGGCCCTGTGCTACCCGGACGCCTACGAGGTCGGGCTGCCCAACCAGGGCGTGCAGATCCTCTACGAGGTCCTCAACGAGCGCGACGGCGTCCTCGCCGAACGCACCTACACTGTCTGGCCCGACCTCGAGGCGCTCATGCGCGAGACGGGCGTCCCGCAGTTCACGGTGGACTCGCACCGGCCGGTCAGCGCCTTCGATGTCCTCGGCCTCAGCTTCGCCACCGAGATGGCCTATACCAACCTCCTCACCGTGCTCGACCTGGCGGGAATACCTCTCTTTTCTTCCGAACGGACCATGGCTCACCCGATCGTCATTGCCGGGGGCCACGCGGCCTTCAACCCCGAGCCGGTGGCAGACTTCCTCGACGCGGTGGTGCTCGGTGATGGCGAGCAGGCCGTGCTGGCCATCACCGACCTGATCCGTGACTGGAAGCGGGCCGGGCAGCCTGGTGGGCGGGATGGCCTGCTGCTGCGGCTCGCCGCGGTGGCGTACGTGCCCCGCTTCTACGATGTTTCATATCATTCTGACGGCAGAATATCGAACGTATCACCTAATCGTCAAGATGTCCCGCCATCAATTTCGAAACACACGGTGATGGACCTGGACGCCTGGCCGTATCCGCGCGCGCCGATCGTCCCGGTCGCGGAGACCGTGCACGAGCGGTACAGCGTGGAGATCTTCCGCGGCTGCACTCGCGGCTGCCGGTTCTGCCAGGCCGGAATGATCACCAGGCCGGTACGCGAGCGGTCCATCACCACCATCGGCGCGATGGTCGCGGGCGGCGTGGCGGCCAGCGGCTTCGACGAGGTCGGCCTGCTGTCGCTGTCCAGCGCGGACCACAGCGAGATCAACGAGATCGCGGTCGACCTGGCCGACTGCTACGAGGGAACCAACGTCGGGCTTTCGCTGCCGTCGACCCGGGTGGACGCCTTCAACGTGACCCTGGCCAACGAGCTGAGCAGGAACGGCCGCCGGTCCGGGCTGACCTTCGCGCCGGAAGGCGGATCGGAGCGGATGCGCAAGGTGATCAACAAGATGGTCACCGAGGAGGACCTGATCCGCACCGTGACCACGGCCTACACCAGCGGATGGCGGCAGGTCAAGCTGTACTTCATGTGCGGCCTGCCCACCGAGACCGATGCCGACGTGCTGGCCATCGCGCAGCTGGCGCGGCGGGTCATCGCCGCCGGGCGGGAGGCGACCGGGCGGCGGGACATCAGGTGCACCGTGTCGATAGGGGGCTTCGTGCCCAAGCCGCACACGCCGTTCCAGTGGGCCGCGCAGTGCGCGCCGGAGGTGGTGGACGCGCGGCTGCGCGCGCTCGGCGGCGCGTTGCGCGCCGACCGCGCGTACGGCAAGGCGATCGGCTACCGGTATCACGACGGGCAGCCGGGCATCATCGAGGGGCTGCTGTCCCGGGGGGACCGTCGGGTGGGCCGGGTGATCCTGGCCGCATGGCAGGACGGCGCGCGGTTCGACGGCTGGAGTGAGTACTTCTCGTACGAGCGGTGGGTGCGTTCTGCGGAATCGGCGCTGGCCAGCGAGCCAATCGATCTTGCGTGGTACACTACGCGCGAACGTGATTACAGTGAGGTGCTCCCCTGGGATCACCTGGACGCGGGTCTTGACCGCGACTGGCTCTGGCAGGACTGGCAGGACTCCATCGCCCCCGAGGGAGCGGCCGAGGTGGAAGATTGCCGCTGGACTCCGTGTTATGAATGCGGGGTCTGTTCTGCCATGGGTACCGAGATCCAGGTGGGCCCGACCGGGGAGCGGCTGGACCGGAAGCGGCTGCTTCCGGTCGTCGGCGGGAGGTAGCGTGGCCGAGCCGGACCGCAGGCCAGCCCAGTTGCCTGCGGTGCAGCATCTGGTGGTCCGGTATGCTAAACGCGGAAAGATGCGTTTTGCCAGCCACAGGGACGTGGCTCGCGCCTTCGAGCGGGGAGTGCGCCGGGCAGGGCTGCCGATCGCGTATTCCGCCGGCTTTTCGCCGCACCCGAAGATCTCCTATGCGGGCGGCGCCCCGACCGGCGTGGCGAGCGAGGCGGAGTACCTGAGCGTGGCGCTGACGTCCCGCCAGGCCGCGACGTACGTGGGGCAGCGGCTGAACGCGGCGTTGCCTGATGGGATAGAAGTGATCGACGTCACCGATGATGCTGAGAGCCTCAAGGCGGATAACACTGCCTTCGGCCGCCTGGAAGCGTCACAGTGGCGAGTGGTTCTGCCGGGCATCGAGCCCGCCGCGGCCCAGCGGGCCGTGGCCGGCTTCCTGGCCCAGGAGGAGGCGCCGGTGGAGCGCCTCACAGACAAGGGTGTTCGTTCCCTCGACGCCCGCGCAGCAGTGGTCGAGCTGGACGTCCTCGACGAGGATGGTCCTGCTGGTACGGGGAGTCGGCCCCCCGCACCCCCCGACGCGGCCGATCCTGACGGCGGTCAGCGCGCCGCCGTGACAGGCCTACAAGATTGTGCCATTCTTCGAATGGTTGTTCTACACACGGCTCCGGCTGTGCGGCCCGATGACGTGCTGACTGCGCTGCGCGGCCAGTACGGTCTCGTCCCGTCGTCGCCGCCCATGATCACCCGGCTGGCGCAGGGCCCGCTAGCCCAGCTGGCCGGGACGAAGGTGTCATGACGGCGATGTGGTCGTGCAGGGGAGCCGTGACGTGAAGACAGGAATAAAGGCTCGGGACTGTCGGGCTTGCGCGGTATCCGTGCGAGCTCACAGCCGCCATCGCGGCTCCGGCCCGTTGCCCCGTGCCTACGTTGACAATGTGCTCCCGCGCGGTGCGCAGGTGCGCAGCGTTACGCCGTCACCAGGCGGAACGCGGCGGACTGGCGCGCCCGGGAGCCTGACTGGAGATTGCCCGAATGCTCGAGAGCGAGCCCAACGAAACAGAATTCAATGACAACACCGCGGGCGGAGGCGGCGCCGGCGAGCTGAACCCGAGCTCTCCAGCCGTGCCAGCGGCGGTGTTCCAGCCGCCTCAGGTGATGTTCCAGCCGCCTGCGACGAGGCCGGAACCTGCCGCTGCCAGCCCGGCATCGGGGTCCTCGCGTCCGGCTGGGACGCCGGCAGGTTCCGACCCGGACGGCGACGCCGACGGTGATGACGACGGCACCGCTTCAGGCCGCCGGCGCAGGCGCCGGTCGAGCCGCAGCCGGGCCAAGGGGGGCGAGCAGGACGCCCCGGCCGCGGTCGGCGACGCCGACGCCGGAGCCGACGCAGCCCAGGACGCTCCGGCCCAGCCGGAGAGCCAGCGAGCGCCGCGCATGCGCAGCCGCCGGTCCGGTGCGGCCAAGGACTCGGCCGCTACCCCGGCCGGCCAGCGCGCCGCCGAATCCCAGGGGACCGCCGAGCTCGAGGAGCCGCCCGGCCCGGAGGACGCGGCGGAAGAAGCCGAGGCCCCGGACACCGGAGGGCGCCGACGCCGGCGCAAGCGCCGCCGCGGTTCGGCCGAGAGCCCGGCGGGATCCGAGGCACCCTCGTCCGATGACCCGCCGGACACCGTGGTGCACGTCCGCGAGCCGGGCGGCCCCGCCGGCACCGCCGGCCAGGCCGGCCCCGACGACGTGCGGTCGGTGAAGGGATCGACCAGGCTCGAGGCCAAGAAGCAGCGGCGCCGTGAGGGCCGGGATACCGGCCGCCGACGGCCGCCGATCATCACCGAGTCGGAGTTCCTGGCCCGCCGCGAGTCGGTCGAGCGGACCATGGTGGTCCGCCAGCGCAAGGACCGCACGCAGATCGCCGTGCTGGAGGACGGCGTGCTGGTCGAGCACTACGTGAACCGCTCGAGCCAGCAGTCCTACGTCGGCAATGTCTACCTGGGCAAGGTGCAAAACGTCCTGCCCTCGATGGAGGCGGCCTTCGTCGACATCGGCAAGGGCCGCAACGCGGTGCTCTACGCCGGCGAAGTCAACTTCGACGCCAGCGCGCTGGAGGGCCAGCCCAAGCGGATCGAGTCGGCGCTCAAGGCGGGCCAGTCGGTGATCGTGCAGGTCACCAAGGATCCGGTCGGGCACAAGGGTGCCCGGCTGACCAGCCAGATCAGCCTGCCCGGCCGGTACCTGGTCTACGTGCCCGGCGCGTCCATGACCGGCATCAGCCGCAAGCTGCCCGATACCGAGCGGAACCGGCTCAAGCAGATCCTGAAGAAGGTCATGCCGGAGAGCGCCGGCGTGATCGTCCGCACCGCGGCGGAAGGGGCGGCCGAGGAGGAGTTGTCCCGCGACGTGGCCAGGCTGGCCGCTCAGTGGGAGGCGATCGAGAAGAAGTCGAAGACGGCCAGCGCCCCCTCCCTGCTGTACAGCGAGCCCGACCTGACCATCCGCGTTATCAGGGACGTGTTCAACGAGGACTTCAGCAACCTGGTCGTGGCGGGCGACGAGGGCTGGGACACGGTGGATGAGTACGTCAGGTACGTCGCCCCGCACCTGGTCGACCGGCTCACCCAGTGGCAAGAGGACCGGGACGTGTTCGCCGCCTACCGCATCGACGAGCAGCTGGCCAAGGCCCTTGAGCGCAAGGTGTGGCTGCCCAGCGGCGGCTCGCTGGTCATCGACAAGACCGAGGCCATGACGGTCATCGACGTGAACACCGGGAAGTTCACCGGCCAGGGCGGCAACCTGGAGGAGACCGTTACCCGGAACAACCTGGAGGCCGCCGAGGAGATCGTCCGCCAGCTACGGCTGCGCGACGTGGGCGGCATCGTGGTCATCGACTTCATCGACATGGTGCTCGAGAGCAACAGGGAACTTGTCCTGCGCAGGCTGCTGGAGTGCCTGGCCAGGGACCGGACCAAGCACCAGGTGGCCGAGGTGACCTCGCTGGGCCTGGTCCAGATGACCAGGAAGCGGGTGGGCGCGGGCCTGCTCGAGGCCTTCTCCGTACCGTGCGAATGCTGCAACGGCCGCGGCGTGATCATCACCTTCGAGCCCGACGCCGACGGGCACGCCTCCCGCCACGTGCACCCCCGCGGCACCGCGGCCAGCGGCGCCGGCAACGGTTCCCGTGGCGCCAAGGCGGCCAGCCCCGCCGCGGTGGCCGCGCGCGCCCGTCAGGACGGTCGCCGCGACGAGGCTCCTCCCGCCGACGGGTCCGAGCCCGGCGGCCAGCGGGACGGACAGCAAGACGGCCAGCAAGACGGACACCAAGGCGCCGGGGAGCAGCCGGACGGCCAGCTCGACGCCCTGCCCCTGGCCGGCGAGAGCGCCGCCGGCCTCGCCTCTGACGACCAGCGCGCCGCCGGCCTCGCCTCTGACGACCAGCGCGCCGCCGGCCTCGCCTCTGACGACCAGCGCGCCGCCGGGCCCGCCCCGGACGGCCAGCCCGGCACCGGCCAGGCCGAGGACGAATGGCCGGCCGCGAAGCAGGCCGCCGCGGAGCAGGCCGCTGCGGAGCCTGCCGGGCCCGCGCCCGAGCCCGCGCGTTCTGGTGGCGGTCGCCGCCGTCGGCGCAAGCCTTCCTCCACCGCAGCATCAGCCTCTCCGGTGGCCGCCGCACCTGTCCCAGAGCCCCAGCAGGCTCAAGGCGGAGCCACCTGAGGTCCTGAAGGCCCGCGCATCCGTGGATCTGGTTGACGTGAGCATCCAACGACGTCGTTGTGACAACCACGTGGTCAGGTGCACGTCGTTGTGACAACGACGTGGTTCAGGCGCGGGCTGCAGGGCCGGCTAAGCCGGGTTCATGGATGCGCCGCGGTCTGGTAGCCTTGGCGGTCGGGAGTTGTCCCAGGATCCCCGCTGCGCGGGATTCCCTGTGCACGTTCAAGCGAGCCCGCCGTTGGTGACCACCGGTGTGCCGGGGCACGCAAGGAAAGCGCAACGAAAGAGAGTTCTCGGGTGTACGCGATTGTGCGCTGCGGCGGCAGGCAGGAAAAGGTCGCGCTGGACGATGTCGTCACCGTCGACAAGCTCCCCGGCGAGGCCGGGTCGAGCATTACGCTGACGGCCGTGCTGGTGGTGGACGGCGACCGGGTCATCAGCGACCCCGCCGAGGTCAGCCGTTACCAGGTCACGGCGGACATCGTCGGTGATGCGACCGGCCCCAAGATCAACATGATCCACTACAGGAACAAGACTGGCTACCGGCGCCGCCTCGGCCACCGGCAGCATTACACCCAGGTGCGGATCACCGGCATTGCCCCGCAGGCCAAGCCGCAGAGCAAGGCCCGGGCGGAGTCGAAGACGACTCAGGCCAAGACCGGGACGAAGGCCCAGGCCGCGCCGAAGGCCCAGGCCGCGGCGAAGGCCCAGGCCGCGGCGAAGGCCCAGGCCGCGCCGAAGGCCCAGGCCGCGCCGAAGGCCCAGGCCGCGCCGAAGGCCCAGGCCGCGGCGAAGGCGGAGGAGAACTGAGATGGCACATAAGAAGGGCGCGTCATCCAGCCGCAACGGCCGCGACTCGAAAGCCAAGCGCCTCGGCGTCAAGCGCTACGGCGGCCAGCTGGTGAACGCGGGCGAGATCATCGTCCGTCAGCACGGGACGCACTTCCACCCCGGCGAGGGAGTTGGCCGTGGCGGCGACGACACGCTGTTCGCCCTGGTCGGCGGGACGGTCGAGTTCGGCACGGTCCGCGGCCGCCGGGCCGTGAGCATCGTCCCCGCCGAGCCCGCCGAGCCTCCGGCGTAGGTCCGCCGGGCAGCAGGACCACGACCAGAAGGCGGGCCGGGCCACCTGGCCCGCCTTTCTCGTGCACCAAGCGCGTACCACCGAGGAGAGGGACATCGTGGCGGAGTTCGCCGACCGGGCCACGCTGCGGGTGCAGGCTGGCCATGGCGGGAACGGCTGCGCCTCGATCCACCGGGAGAAGTTCAAGCCCCTCGGCGGCCCTGACGGAGGCAACGGCGGACGCGGCGGGGACGTGATCCTCGAGGTGGACACGAGTTCGGCCACTCTGCTCGACTTTCACCGCCGTCCGGTGCGCCGGGCGGGGAACGGCAGGCAGGGCGAGGGTTCCAATCGCACGGGTGCCGACGGCAGCGACCTGGTCATCCCGGTGCCGAACGGCACCGAGGTCAAGACCGCAGACGGAGAGGTGCTCGCCGACCTGCTCGGCGTGGGCACCAGATTCGTGGCCGCCAAGGGCGGGCGGGGCGGTCTTGGCAATGCGGCGCTGGCCTCGCCGCGGCGCAAGGCGCCCGGATTCGCCCTCAAGGGCGAGCCGGGCCAGCAGCGTGATCTCATCCTCGAGCTGAAGACGATCGCCGACGTCGGACTGGTCGGCTTCCCCAACGTCGGCAAGTCCTCCGTCATCGCGGCGATGTCGGCGGCCCGCCCGAAGATCGCCGATTACCCGTTCACCACCTTGATCCCGAACCTCGGCGTGGTCGAGGCGGGCGACGTGCAGTTCGTGGTGGCCGACGTGCCGGGCTTGATCCCGGGGGCGAGCCAGGGCAAGGGCCTCGGCCACGACTTCCTGCGGCACGTGGAGCGCTGTTCGGCCCTGGTGCACGTACTCGACTGCGCCACAGAAGAACCCGGCCGCAGCCCCGCAGCCGACCTAGCCGTGATCGAAGAAGAACTCGCCTCCTACGGCGATGCGACCGGTGTGGAACTGGTCACCAGGCCGCGGCTCATCGCCTTGAACAAGATCGACGTCCCGGCCGCTCGCGAGCGGGCCGGCCAGGCCAAGCCCGGCTTCGAGGCCCGGGGCTACCAGGTCTACGAGATCTCCGCCGCCACCGGGGAGGGCCTTCGTCAGCTGGGCTTCGCGATGGCCGCGCTGGTCGCAGCGGACCGGGCGGCCCGCCCCGCCGAACCGCCCGCCGAACGGGTCAAGGTCACCGTGAAGGCCGCCGACGAGCCGGGCTTCGAGGTGGTCCGGATCGGCGAGTCGAGCTTCTTGATCCTGGGCGAGAAGCCGCGGCGCTGGGTCCAGCAGACCGACTTCGGCAATGACGAAGCGGTCGGTTACCTGGCCGACCGGCTGGCCCGCCTGGGCGTCGAGGAGGCGCTCGCCGAGGCGGGTGCCGAGCCGGGCGCGGAGGTCCTGATCGGGGAGCCGGACGACGCGGTGGTCTTCGACTGGGACCCGGCCGCCCCGCTGACCAGCGGAGCCAGGTCCCGCGGCACCAGGACGCGCCACGGTCCGCGCGGGACCGATCCGAGGCTCTCGCCGTGACCGACCGTCCGCGGCCGGACATCGCGGCGGCGGCCCGGGTGGTGGTCAAGGTTGGCTCGTCGTCCCTGACTACGGCGGACGGCGAGATCGCCGGCCCGGCGGTCGCCGCCCTGGCCGACGCCCTGGCCGCCCGGCACAACGCCGGCGCGCAGGTGGTGCTGGTCTCCTCGGGGGCGATCGCGTCCGGCCTGGTCCCGCTGGGGCTGAGGCGCCGCCCGAGCGACCTGGCCACTCAGCAGGCCGCGGCCAGCGTTGGGCAGGGCCTGCTCATCGCCAGGTATTCCGCGGCCTTCGCCAGGCACGGCATCCGGGCCGGTCAGGTACTGCTGTCCGCGGACGACCTGATGCGCAGGACCCACTACCGCAACGCGCAGCGCACCCTGGACCGGCTGCTTGAACTCGGCGTGCTGCCGGTGGTCAACGAGAACGACACCGTCGCCACCGACGAGATCAGGTTCGGCGACAACGACCGGCTGGCGGCCCTGGTTGCGCACGTCACACGGGCTAAGGCGCTCATCTTGCTCTCCGACGTGGACGGCCTGTACGACGGCGACCCGCGCCGCGGCGCGGCGCGGCGGATCGCCGAAGTGCGCGACGAAGCCGACCTGCACGGGATCAGGCTGAGGAGCCCGGCAGGCCCGGGAAGCGGGCCCGGCATCGGCGGCATGGCGACCAAGGTGGAAGCCGCGATGATCGCCTTCGCGGCCGGCATCCCCGTCGTGGTGGCCGAGGCCGCCAGCGCCCCCGCCGCGCTGGCAGGCGAGCCGGTCGGCACCTACTTCGCGGCCCACGGCCGCCGGCCCGCCACCAGGCTGCTATGGCTGAAGCACGCCGCGGTGGCCCGGGGCGGCCTGCACCTGGATTCCGGAGCGGTGGAGGCCGTGGTGACCCGCCGCGCGAGCCTGCTGCCGGCGGGCATCACCGGGGTCGAAGGCGTCTTCGACGCCGGCGACCCGGTCAACCTGTACGACGAAGGCGGCGCCATCATCGCCCGCGGGCTGGTGAACTACGACGCGTCCGAGATCCCCGGGCTGATGGGCCGCTCCACCAGGTGGCTGGCCAGCAAGCTCGGCCCGGAGTACGAGCGCGAGGTCGTCCACCGCGACGACCTGGTCATCCTCTTAAGGGCAGGGCCCGGAGACGGGCTAGTTGTCGTCGCCGCCGTTGCCGCTGCCGCCAGTGCCGGTTCCGCCGTTGCCGGTTCCGCCGCGGTTCTGCAGCCGGTCGAACAGCCCGCTGCCCGCCCGCGCCGCGCTCTCCGCCACCCCGCGGAACATCCCGATCAGCGGGTCCTCGGACCGGGCCCACGACTCCTGGTAAGACTTGGCCGCGTTACGGACCTCATCGCCCACCGAAGCGGTGCTGTCGGTGTCCCGGCGCGGGTAGTCCCCGCCGAGGATGCGCTCGTACTCGCCGTGCGTGGCCCAGTAGTCCAGCTCAGCGAACCTGACCACGGAGAACGGGTGCGTGTTCCCCTGGAGCTGGAGGATCTTCAAGATGCTGTCCCGCAGATCGGGCACCGCGTCATACTCGCGAGCCTGCTCGCGGAACGCGTCCGGGTTCAGCTCGGACAACTGCGCTCCGCCCGCCAGCTTCATCAGCGCCCGCCGGCCGGCGTCCACGTCCTGCCCGGCCAGCAGGCCGGCCCGGTCGCAGGACAGCTCGGACTTGCGGAACCACTCTTCCAGGCCCCAGACGATGGCCTGGATGCCGAGGCCGATGGGCGTCCACGCGATCCGTGTCGCCAGCGTGATCAGCCACATCAGCATGGTGCGGTACACGGCATGCCCGGACAGGACGTGGCCCAGCTCGTGGCCGACCACCCACCTGAGCTCTTCGGGGTCATACAAGTTGACCATGCCGGTGGTGATCACGATGAACGGCCGGTCCCGGCCCAGCGCCATCGCGTTCACGATCGGGGTCTGGATGACGTAGCACTCCGGCACTTCGGGCAGGTCCAGGACGTAGGAACCGTCCCTGACCAGCTCGAAGATGTGCGGGAACTGCCGCTCGGAGGCCCGGACGCTGCCCGCCAGGTAGGTCAGACGGAAGGCGCGCTCGTTGAACAGGCCGAACAGCTTGCGCAGCAGCGTGTCGAACCCGCTGAGCTTGCGCAGCGCCACCAGCGCCGAACGGTCCGCGGGATGCTCATAGGCGCGGGAGGAGATGCCGGTGAGCCGGACCCGCGCGCGATCTGGCACTGAAGTCATATCTCGTATCGTAGCCCCGAATGCCGGCCAGTTGGTCCCGCACGACACCGCTACGATACGAGGTCATGAGGGGCGACTAGCCATGGCCCGAGCCGCGCTCCCGGCGCGCCGGATCGGCGTGATGGGCGGCACGTTCGATCCCGTCCATCACGGCCACCTGGTTGCCGCCAGCGAGGTCGCGCACAACTTCGCGCTGGACGAGGTGATCTTCGTGCCGACCGGTCAGCCCTACCAGAAGGAAGCCCGCGTCGTCTCGCCCGCCGAGGACCGGTACCTGATGACGGTGATCGCCACCGCGTCGAACCCCAGGTTCAGCGTGAGCCGGGTCGACATCGACCGGCCTGGGCCCACCTACACCATCGACACCCTGCGCGAACTGCACGCCGCCGGGCCGGACGACGAGCTGTTCTTCATCACCGGCGCCGACGCGCTGGCCGAGATCCTGACCTGGCACGCCGTGGACGAGCTGTTCACCCTCGCGCATTTCGTCGGCTGCACCAGGCCTGGACACCGGCTGTCCGGGGCGGGCCTGCCCGAGGACAAGGTCAGCCTGGTGGAGATCCCGGCGCTGACCATCTCCTCCACCGAATGCCGCGCCCGGGTCGTGGCGGGCGAGCCGGTCTGGTACCTGGTCCCGGACGGGGTCGTCCAATACATCGCCAAGCGGCGGCTGTACGCCAAGCCCTCATAACCCCCCGCCGCTGCTCAACCGCCGCCGCAGCCTCCCAGGGCCCGGCCGCACTGCGGCCCGTGTCGTCGCCTCGCTCCCGCACGTCCGGCGGCCCGCTATCGTGGTACCTAGGCAGAGCCCCTGACCCAGTGCCTACTGAAGGAGGCCGGCAAGCACTCGTGACTGCCACACCGAGGGCCGTCGAGCTTGTGGAGACCGCCGCGCTCGCGGCCGCGGACAAGCTTGCCGACGGCATCATCGCCTACGACGTGAGCGAGCAGCTCGTGATCACCGACGCCTTCGTGCTGTGTTCGGCGTCCAACGACCGGCAGGTCCGGGCCATCGTCGACGAGATCGAGCTCAGGATGCGCCAGGCCGGCGCGGAGCTGGTCCGCCGGGAGGGCGAGCGGGAGGGCCGCTGGGTGCTGCTCGACTACCTCGACGTGGTGATTCATGTGCAGCACTCCGAGGAGCGCATCTACTACGCGCTGGAGCGGATCTGGAAGGACTGCCCGCAGATCCCGCTGCCCGAGCTGGTGGGTGCTGGCTCTGTTCCCCCGGGGGGACGACCCCCCGGGATCCCCCCGCGCCTGGGGGAGAACCTTCCCCCCCAGACCCCCCCGGCCGAGGGCGGGGGGACGCGCTGAGCGAGCGGGTCAGGCTGGTGCTGTGGCGGCATGGCCAGACGGTGTGGAATGCCGAGCGCCGATTCCAGGGCCAGAGCGATATCCCGCTGGACGAAGTTGGCCAGGCGCAGGCCGAGCGGGCCGCGAGGCTGCTGGCCGGGTTGCGCCCGGACCTGATCGTCTCATCGGATCTGAGCCGTGCGGCGAGCACCGCCGCCCCCCTGGCCCGGCTGACCGGGCTGGAGGTGGTCCTCGACAAGGACCTCCGCGAGCGGCACGGCGGCAGCTGGGAAGGCCTGAACGACGCCGAGATCCGCGAGCGCTACCCCGAAGCCCACGCGAACTGGATGCCGCCGGACGGCGAGCCGTCGGTCGCGGTGGCCGACCGGGTGAGCGGCGCGTTGCAGCGCGTCGCGGCGGCCGTGGCCGAGCAGCCAACCGACCGGGATGGCCTGGCCGTGGTGGTGAGCCACGGGGCCGCACTGCGGCTCGGCATGTCGCGCCTGCTCGGCATGCCCGATGAGCTGTTCGGCACGCTCGGCCCGCTGGCCAACTGCTCGTGGTCGGTGCTCGGGCACCGGTACGGCCGCTGGCGCCTGCTCGAGCACAACGCGGGCACGCTGCCCGAGCCGGTTCTCAGCGACGACCGCTGACCCCCCTGTACCGTTCCTACTCCGGAACGGTCCATCGCCTTCCGCGTCCGCTTACCCCGTTAGCTGCTGCACTGCGAACCGGTGGCGTCGGTGAAGCTCTTGACCGAGTTCACCACGTTGGTCGCGTCTGTGGTCACTGTGGCGAGCTGGGCGACGGAACGATTCGAGGCCAGGGCAGTCGCCGAACTCTTGAGCGCGTTGACCGAGGACGTGATGGCGCCGGTCTGGCTCGGGAAGTCGCTCTTGGCCGAATTGACCAGTGCGGTGGCGTCGCTTTCGATCTTCGAGACCTGCGCTTGCAGGCCGCTGATCCCGCCGCTGACGCTGCTGGTCAGGCCCTTGACGGAGTTCTCCAGGTTGGTCCGGTCCGTGCAGTAAGCAGGCGTGGTGCTGGTGCTGCTGCAGCCCGTCCCCGCGACCACCGCTACCGTGAGCCCAACGGCCAGCAGCACCCGGATCCGGCCGCCACCGTGGCGGGCCGCTGGGCGCCCAGACCTTGCCCGAACCTCCATCGTGAGACCAACAGTACCGACCGCGCACCTGCCGTTCATCGCCCCGGCCGGACGATGCCCCACGACCGGTCACCGAGCTGCAAAAACACGGCCGCCCGCCTGGCGCTATGACGGAGCGCCGAACAGCGCGACCGGGTTGTCCCAGCACACCGCGCGCAGCCAGGCCTGCCCGAATCCCAGCCGGGCCAGCCCCGCCAGCTGCCGGGCGTAGGGATAGGGAATGTTCGGGAAGTCGCTGCCCAGCAGCACCTTGCCCGCCAGCCCCAGGTCCCGCGCCAGCGGCAGGGCCGCGTCCGGGAACGGGGCCAGCTGATCGAAGAAGTCGGTGAAGATCATCGTGGTGTCCAGCGTCACCCGCTCGTAGTCCGCGGCCAGGCCCAGGAACGCCTCGTAGTCCGGTGCGCCCATGTGCGCGATGATCGCGGTCAGCCCCGGATGACGCGCCAGCACCGACCCGAACGGCCCCGGCCCGGTGTGCTCGGTCCCGACCGGCGCATGCCCGGCGTGCACCACCACCGGCACCCCCGCATCGGCCAGCAGGCCCCACACCTCATCAAGCAGCGGGTCGACGGGGGAGAACCCGCCCACCTGCAGGTGCACCTTGAAGATGCGCGCGCCCGCCTCCATCGCCGAGCGCACGTACCGGCCCGCGCCCGGCTCGGGGTAGAACGTGGCCGACGGCAGGCACCCGGGTGTGGCCCGCGCGAACGCCATCGTCCACGCGTTCAGGTCAGCGGCCATGCCCGGCCGGTGCGCGTAGGCCAGCGCGCTGAACATCCGCACGCTCATGCCTCGCAGGTGCGCCACCCGCTCCTCGTCGCTCCACTTGTACCGGATCGGCCACGACGCGCCGACCAGCGGCCCGGCCCGGTCGAAGTACCCCCACACCTTCCGCAGCATGCGGGGCGGCAGGAAATGGGTATGGACGTCGGCCAGCCCCGGCACCCCGAGCGCCCGGCAGAACGCCGGGACATCCGCGTCGTCTTCCGGCGGCCGCAGGTGGTTCATCGCCTTATTCAACTGCACCACCGTGACACGAAGGACATGTCTTATCCCGAACGGGCCGTGGTGCTGCGGTCCGGCCGCCGGTCAGCCCGCCGCGCCGGACCCGTCAGGTTCGCCGGGGCCGAGGGCGGCCGCGAACCGCGCCCGCACCATGGCCGCGGTCTGGTCCGCGGGAGCGGCCCAGATGTCGGCGTTGAGGATCTCGACCTCCACGTAGCCGCGGTAGCCTGCCGCCGTCACGGCCGCCGTGACCGGCCCGAAGTCGATCACGCCGTCGCCGAGGTGACCGCGGCCGAGCAGCGTATCGGCCGGCAGCGGCAGCGTCCAGTCGCACACCTGGTAGCCGACGATCCGCCCGCTGGCGCGGGCGATCTCATCGGTCAGCCGCGCGTCCCACCAGACGTGGTAGGTGTCCACCATCACGCCTACCGCGTCCGCCGGGAACCGGGCGGCCAGGTCGATCGCCTGGCCCAGCGAGGCGATCACCGACCGGTCGGCGCAGAACATCGGGTGCAGCGCCTCGATCCCCAGCCGGACCCCGAGCCGCTGCGCCTCCGGCACCAGGTCGCCGATGGCGTCGGCCACCATCCGCCGGGCCAGCCCGAGATCCCGGCTGCCGGGGACCAGCCCTCCGCACACCAGGACCAGGGCGTCCGCGCCGAGTTCGGCCGCCTCGATGACCGCCGCCCGGTTGTCGGCCCGCGCGGCCCGCCGTCCCTCGGCGTCGGCGTAGGTGAAGAACCCGCCCCGGCACAGGCTGGACACGTGCAGGCCCGCGCCGCGGACCGCGGCCGCGGCCTCGGCCAGCCCGGCCTCCGCCACCTGGTTCCGCCACAGCCCGATGGCCGGAATGTCGTGCCGCGCGCACAGCGCCGCGGCCTCGGCCAGGCCGAGGTGATTGACCGTGATCTGGTTCAGCGAGAGCCGGTCCAGGCCGATAGCGGGCACCGGAGGGGTCGTCATGCCCGCTCAGCTCCCGCGGTCGTGGCCAGTAGCCCGGTCATCCGCGCCGCGGCCAGGTCCGGATCGCTCAGCGCCCGCGCCGCCGCCGCGAGCTCGAACACCGCGATCAAGTGCCGGGCCGGGCGCCGCCGCTGCAGCCCGCCCAGCATCGAAAGGTGCGGCTGCAGCCCGTTCAGCCAGGCCAGGAAGGCCACGCCCACCTTGTAGTGATACGTCGGCGGCTCGAAGATGACCCGGCTGAGCGGGACGGTCGGCCCCATCGCCGCGTCGTAGCCCGCGGTATCGCCTGCCTCTAGTGCTGCCAGCGCCGCCGCGGCCGGCGCTGTGATCGCCGCGAACGCCCCGAGTAGCGCGTCACTGTGCCCCTCCGCGTCACCCCGGATGAGCTCGGCGTAGTTGAAGTCGTCCCCGGTGTACAGCCGCACCCCCGCGGGCAGGCGGCGGCGCAGCATCACCTCCCGGCCCGGGTCCAGCACCGACAGCTTGATGCCGTCCACCTGGCCGCCGGCCCGCTCGATCAGCTCGAGCACCACCTCCGCCGCGGCGCCGAACTCGGTGCTGCCCCAGTACCCGCGCAGCGCCGGGTCGAACGCCTCACCCAGCCAGTGCAAGATCACCGGCCGGCCGGCCTGCCGCAGCAGCTCACCGTAGACCTCGAGGTAGTCGCGGGCGCCCCGGGCGCTGGCCGCCAGCGCCCGGCTCGCCATCAAGATGACGTCCGCCCCGGTCGCCTGGACGAACGCCATCTGCTCGGCGTACGCCCCGGTGATCTGCGCGATCGAGTGGCGCTCTCCGTCCGGCAGCTGGTCCGTCCCCACCCCGCAGGCCAGCGTCCCGGTGCGTTTCCCCGCTCGCGCCGCCGACCTGGCCATCAGCTCCCTGGCCTGGTCCCAGGCCAGGCCCATGCCGCGCTGCGCGGTGTCCATGGCCTCGGCCACGCCGAAGCCGTGCGCCCACAGGTGATCGCGGAAGGCCATCGTGGACTCCCAGTCGATGACCTCGCCGTCGCGGCCGGGTGACGCGGCGACGTGGGCGGCCGCGTAGACCCGCCGGCAGGCCGGCGGCGGGTAGCAGGCCGCCCAGCCCGGCTCCGGGATGACCAGCGGCCCGGACCGGCCGGGCAGCCGGACCTGCGCGGTCACTCAGACCGCCAGCGGCGGCACGTCGACCCGCCGGCCCTCGGCCGATGACTGCAGCGCCAGGTCCGCCAGCTGCACGCCCTTGGC
Organism: uncultured Actinomycetota bacterium; assembly: GCA_963808615.1. Classification (GTDB taxonomy): domain Bacteria; phylum Actinomycetota; class Actinomycetes; order Streptosporangiales; family Streptosporangiaceae; genus Palsa-504. The sequence goes on along the minus strand of CAWEGV010000006.1, from coordinate 216,414 downwards.
CCCCTCGGCCAGGTCCCAGCTGAACGGCCTGCCCTCGGCCGCGCTCGCCAGGAACAGCTCCCACTCCACCTTGAACCCGTTGTCGAAGATCGCGTTGTCCGGCACGTCCGTCCACTGCGCCTGGTAGTCGATCGGGTCGGACAGGTCCGGATTCCACGCCGGCAGCGGCGTGGACACCCGGTGCTGCACCGCGCAGCTGCGCAGGCCCGCCACCGCGCTGCCGTGCGTGCCGTCCACCTGCACCTCGAGCAGTTCGCGCCGGTTGACCCGGACCGCCCAGGACGAGTTCACCGAGGCGAACGCGCCTCCGGCGAACTCAAGCACCGCGTACGCCGCGTCGTCCGCGGTCGCCTGGTACGGGCGCCCGGAGGAGTCCCAGCGCCGCGGGATGTGCGTGGCGGTCCGCACGTACAGCGCCGCGACCGGGCCGAACAGGTCGGTCAGCAGGTACTGCCAGTGCGGGAACATGTCCAGCACGATCCCGCCGCCTTCCTCCGCGCGGTAGTTCCATGACGGCCGCTGCGCCGGGATCTGGTCGCCCTCGAACACCCAGTAGCCGAACTCCAGCCGGACCGAGAGCACCTGCCCGAAGAAGCCCGCGGCGACCAGCCGCCGCAGCTTGATCACCCCGGGCAGGAACAGCTTGTCGTGCACCACGCCGTGGGTGATGCCGGCCGCCTTCGCGGCCCGGGCCAGAGCGAGCGCGCCCTCCAGCGAGCCGGCCACCGGCTTCTCGGTGTAGACGTGCTTGCCTGCCTCGATCGCCCTCATCAGGCTCGCCTCGCGCACGCTGGTGACCTGCGCGTCGAAGTAGACCTCCACCGCCGGGTCGGCCAGCACCTCGTCCAGGTCGGTGGTCCACCGCTCCAGGCCGTGCCGTTCGGCGATCGCGCGCAGCCGCTCCTCGCTGCGCCCGACCAGGATGGGCTCCGGGCAGACCACGGTGCCGTCGCCGAGCGGCACCCCGCCCTGCTCGCGGATGGCCAGCAGGGACCGCACCAGGTGCTGCCGGTATCCCATCCGGCCGGTGACGCCGTTGACGGCGACCTGGATGATCTTGCGCGTCATGGCACAAGCCTTCGGGTCGCGGCGGGCGCCGTCAAGGCTCACATCCTTGCTCATCATGTGGGAGACCAGCGTTGATGGTTGACCGTCACCCCGGGTCACGCGCATGATCCGTACTAACCAGCCCCACCAACCGCCCTAGTCAGCCCTGTGAGGGAGTGGCAACATGAGCGAAGCGGCACACCACATCCCGTTCACCGAGACCAAGGCGCCAGAATCCGCCGAGCGGCTGCATCGCGGGGCCCTGGGCCTGGTCGACATCTCCGCCTCGACGATGGCGAACATCGGTCCGGCCTACAGCTTCTACTTCGGCTTCGCGGTGATCGTAAGCTTGGCCGGACTCGCCTCGCCGCTGGTCATCCTCCTCGCCGCCGTCGCGATCGCGCTGCTCGGCAACACGCTGTCGCAGTTCTCCCGGGCCCACCCATCGACCGGAGGGTTCATCACCTTCGTGGGCAAGACGTTCGGCGGCACCAGCGCGGTGACCACCGCGCTGGTGGCCGGGATGGGCTACATCATCGCGATCTCGTCGGTGCTGGTCATCTCCGGCGGGTTCCTCTCGCTCATGATCCTGTACTACACGGGCACGAACATCCCGTGGATCATCTTCTCCGCCCTGTTCACCGCCGGCGCCATGGTGATGATGTTCCGCGGCGTGGCCGTGTCGACCCGGCTGGCCGGCTTCTTCTTCGCCTTCGAGCTGATCGTGCTGTTCGTCGTGTCCATCGCCGTGCTGATCAAGAACGGCGGCCACCTCAGCTCCGTGCCGTTCCAGCCCAGCCACATCACCAATCACTTCAGCGGCCTGGGCGTCGCCTTCCCCCTGGCCATCTACCTGTTCATCGGCTGGGAGAATTCGGCGGCGCTGGCCGAGGAGACCAACAATCCCCGGCGCAACGTGCCCCGGGCCGTGTTCCTGTCGATCGCCCTGATGGCCTTCACGTACCTGGTCGTGGCCTACGCCACCGTCACCGGCTTCCACTACAGCATCACGGCGCTCACGGCCCCCCTCATCCCGTTCATCGCCGTCGCCCATAGCGTGGCGGCCTGGCTGGCCTTCATCGCCTACCTGGCCGGGCTGACCTCCACCCTGGGCGTGCTCATCGCCGCGGTGAACTCCCAGTGCCGGCTGATCTTCAACGCCGGGCGCGAGGGCCTGCTGCCGAGCTGGATCGGCCGGGTCAATCCGATCCGCCGGACGCCGGTCAACGCCATCATCGCCTTCGTCGCCATCGCCTCCGCCATCGTCCTGGGCTGGGCGCTCGGCCACTGGATCGGCGGGACCGGCAACGACCTGAGCGCGCTGAACTTCTTCGGCGAATCCGCCACGATGGGCACGATCCTGATCGTGTTCGTGTACGCCGCGGCCAACGTGGCGCTGCCGTTCTACTACCGCAAGTACCGGCCGGCCGAGTTCAACATCTTCAAGCACGTCGTGCTGCCGGCCCTCGGCCTGATCGCGGTCGGCTTCCCCATCTACTATCTGTTCAACCCGTCGCCGCCGACCCAGCCGTACGACTGGTTCCCGTGGGTGGGGCTGGGCCTCATCGTGGTGTCCATCATCTACTCGATGTGGCTGGTCAGGCGCGACCCCGGCCTGGGCGACCGGGTCGGCTCGATCATCGCCGACGAGTAAGGGCCGGCTCGGTGGCGGCCCCGCACGGCGGCCGCCACCGGGTCCCGGTCTGCCTGCAGGCCCGCCAGCGCCCGCGCGCGCCCGGCACCAGGTTCCCGGGGGCAGGTCGGCAGGTCCGTTCCGATAAATGGAGATCTGACCATGACCGACACCGCCGTTCGCCCGGACGAGACGGCCCGCCCGCATCCCGCGCACCCGCTGGACCCGGCCACCGCGGCCGAGTACCTGGCCGGACGGGAGATCATGGCGGCGGCCGGGCTGCTGGCCGAGCCGACCAGGTTCGCCTACTACGGGCTGGAGGAACCGGCCAAGGGCGACGTGCTGGCCGGCCAGGCCTCCGATCGGCGGCTGCGTGCGTTCCTGATCGACACCGGTACCGGCGCGTCCGCCGACGTGGTGGTCTCGCTGGCCGACCAGAAGGTCGTCAGCGCGCGCAGGCTGGACCACCGCACCGACGGCCAGCTGCCCATCCTCGACAGCGACTACGACGACGTGGAGGAGATCGTCCGCGCCGACCCGGGATGGCGAGCGGCCATGGCCAGGCGGGGCCTGAATGACGTCAGCAAGATCCGGACCGCCCCGATCACCGCGGGGGTGTTCGGCGTGGCCGACGATGACCGGCGGCGGATGGTGCGCGTGCTCGCCTTCGTCCAGGAAAGCGAGCACGACCTGGCCTGGGCCCACCCGATCGACGGCGTCGCCGCCTACGTCGACCTGGTGTCCAGGAAGGTCTTCAAGATCACCGACGAGTTCGAGCTGCCAATCCCCGCCGAGTCAGGAGACTACGACGACGAGGCCGTCCGCGGCCCGCACCGCACCACGCTGCGCCCCATCGAGATCACCCAGCCCGAGGGGCCCAGCTTCACGCTGGACGGGCCCGCGCTGCGCTGGCAGGACTGGTCGATGCGGATCGGCTTCGACGCGCGCGAGGGGCTGACCCTGCACCAGATCAGTCTCCGCGGGCGGCCGGTGATCTACCGGGCGTCGATCCCCGAGATGGTCGTGCCCTACGGCGACCCGCGGTTCCGCTACTGGCAGGCCTACTTCGACACGGGCGAGTACCTGTGCGGGACGTGGGCCAACTCGCTCGAGCTCGGCTGTGACTGCCTGGGCGAGATCGCCTACCTGGACGCGACCGTGACCGACGTGACCGGCCGGCCCAAGGTGATCAAGAATGCGATCTGCATCCACGAAGAGGATTTCGGCATTCTGTGGAAGCACACCGACATCTTCAACCACTCGGCCCAGACGCGTCGCCAGCGCCGCCTGGTGGTCTCGTACTTCACCACGATCGGCAACTACGACTACGGCTTCTACTGGTACTTCTACCTGGACGGCACCATCGAGTGCGAGATCAAGGCCACCGGCGTGATGTTCACCTCGGCCTATCCCGGCGGCGACCATCCCTACTCCACCGAGGTCGCGCCGGGCCTGGCCGCTCCCGTGCACCAGCACCTGTTCAGCGCGCGGCTGGACATGACCGTCGACGGCCTGGCCAACGCCGTGGAGGAGGTCGACGTCAGCGGCCTCCCGGTCGGGCCGGACAACCCGCACGGCAACGCCATCGTCCAGCACGTGACCCGGCTGACCCGCGAGTCGCACTCGGGCCGCCGCGCGGACGGAGCGCGGGGGAGGACCTGGCGGATCATCAGCACCGAACACCAGAACAGGTTCGGCCGCCCGGTCAGCTACACGCTCTACCCGGAGTCGGCGCCGGTGCTGCTGGCCGACCCCGCCGCCCCGCTGACCGCGCGGGCCGGCTTCGCGACCCATCACCTCTGGGTCACCAGGTATGACCCGGCTCACCGCTATCCGGCGGGCGACTTCGTGAACCAGCATCCCGGCGGTGCGGGTGTTCCCGCGTTCATCGCAGGCGACAGGGATATCGACGGCGCCGACATCGTCCTCTGGCACACGTTCGGTCCCACGCACGTCCCGCGCCCGGAGGACTGGCCGGTCATGCCGGTCGCACGCTGCGGCTTCACCCTCAAGCCGACCGGCTTCTTCGACCGCAACCCCACCCTGGACGTGCCGCCGCCGTCCCCGCACTGCCCGGCTGACTGAGGAGCATGCCTGCGGGTTGAGCCAGCCATGAACAACCAGGCGAAGGGCGTGCGCTGGGCAAAAGACCATGTGCTCGGCCGTAAGGTCGAAGTCGCCGCTGCGGCAGGGTAAGATCTCTGCACGGTACTGGTACGGTCCTCCGATGTCCGGCGCTCGGGACCAGGTTTATTCGTGTCAGGGCCACGCGGGGCTGTAGCGCAGCTGGTAGCGCACCTCCATGGCATGGAGGGGGTCAGGGGTTCGAATCCCCTCAGCTCCACCGCAGGTCAAAGGCCAGTTTCAAGAACTGGCCGGGCCGTTTTTCATCTCGGTGCAGCAGTAAAGTGCAGCAACGGCGCTCACGTGCCGAGCCAGTTTCCAAGCCTCTTGAGCGCGTCACGAGTCGCAGCTGAGGGAACCTCGGTGTAGATCTCCATGGTCAAGGCGATCTTGGTATGCCGAAGGATCTGCATGGCCACCCGTGGGTGCACATCGAGCGCAGCAAGCAATGACCCGCAGGTCTTGCGTGCACCGTGCACGGTGATCTTGGGCACGCCTGCCCTGGCGATGCGGCGGTCGAAACCGCGGTTGAAGTTGCGCGGTTCAATCGGCGTGCCGAAGCGAGTAGTGAACACCAGACCGGTATCGATCCAGGCGTCGCCAGCGCGGTCTCGGTCGGCTTCCTGCTGTTCCTTGCGGAGCTTGAGCGCAGCGATACACAAATCAGGCAGGGCAAGCGGGGCCTCAGACCCCTCGGTCTTGGGCTCGCGGCGGAGCAGCTGGCCGTGGACGCGCTGAAGCTGCTCCCCGACGTACAGCTGGCCGGAGTCCAGGTCGACCAGCTCCCAGGGCAGCCCTAGCAGTTCGCCCTTGCGCAGGCCCAGCACCAGGACCAAGGCGTAGGCGGGGTAGAACACGTCATCGTCCCGGCGGGCGGATTCCAGGAACCGGCGGGCTTCATCGACTGTCCAGGAACGGCGCTTGCGCCTCGGGTCACGGCGAGCAGAAAGCCGGATGACAGCCGCATGGTTGCGAGGGATGACTTGTTCCTCGACAGCGCAGGCCAGCGCAGCACGGAGCACGTTCCGTGCGTCCTTTCGGGTTTCGGCCGACAGGGCATATCGACAGCATTGCCCCACAGCACAGCATCGGCGTTTGTCCGGCGGCCGGGCAGCGTCCTTTCCCTGCGCACAGCACTGACAGATGCCGCCGAGCTTGTTGAGCCACTGCCTGATGTCCTTGACCTGCAGCCTGTCGAGCCGCTTGGCTCCGAGATGCGGAATGATATGCAGGCGGGAGAACGCCTCGTATTTCTCGTATGTCTTGGGCGCGAGGTTCGGCCGGACCACCTCTTCCAGCCAGTACTGCAGGAAGGCCGCCACCGTGGGCACGTCGGAGGCGACAGGCCCGCGGCCTGCCTGGTCCCGCAGCTTAAGCCACGCTGTCTGTGTGGCCTCGTACGTCTTTCCCTTGACGTACTTGCGATATCGAAGGCCGTCCGGCTTCGTGCACCACACATACCCTCGATAGCCGGTAAGGCGGCCGTTCTTGTCCTTGACCGCATAGATTGATCCTTCGCCGCTATGTCGTCTGCTCACGCTACGTCACCTGCTATGACATGCCTGATGTACTCATCGACCCATTCAGGAAGAATGCGCCTGCGACCGCCGTCCTTCACAGACCTGATCTGGCCAGTGACGACGAGATACTTGGTCTTGGTGAGCCCGTAACCGAGCATTTCCGCGACCTGCGCCGTCGTGTACCACCTCGGAGTGATCACGGGTTGTTTCATGCGAGCCATCTCCTTCACGCGCCTTCCTGGTATCCAATCTCACTGCGTGCTACCTGCCGGTGCTCGCGGGCGCGGGCAGCGGCTGAGAGGGCGAGCAGGGCGTCTCCGCGGGTTCGCCAGCCGCGCCCGGCCCATGACAGGTTGGTGTGCCTGATGACGGTCCGCTCGCCGTGGCCGCTGGCGTTGGGCTGCTGGCGGCGGTGCCAGTCGCGGCGAGCGGCGCGCAGCACCCGCATCGTTGTCGAGTAGCGGCGGCTCTTGGTGGCGAAGTGGCCGCGGTAGCCGAGCATGTGCGCCCAGCGGCGTAGCGCCTTGAAGTCTTCGTGCGAGTGGCCGCCGAGCTTCAGGCAAGCGCGGATCAGCCGGCCCTGATGGGTGCGGGTGTCGGCGTAGACCTCAACGTTTTCAGCGGTGATCCGGCCGGGCGGGATACCAGCGGGCTCGGTGCTTTTGGTCGCGTACTTCGCCAGATACGATGCCACGGCAATGTCGGTGATGCCGCCGTCGCTGGTGACCTGGACGATGCGGGGATCGATCTGGGCGCCCCAGCGGATATCCCAGCCCGTCGGCTTGGCGCGGTGGGGGACGGTGGCGAACCAGGTGGTGGTGGTGACCTGGCGGATCAAGTTGGCCAGCGCTTGCGGGGTGAGGGCTGGGTGGGGCGGGATGGTCCGCTCGGGGTGATGCGGGTCGGCGCCGTCTAGGCGGAAGATGGCGTGGAAGTGGATCAGCCCGCGGCGCTGGAATTCGGCCACCTTGGCATACGAGAGCCGGACCCGGGCGCCATGAGGCTTGGCGAGCTTGTCCAGCCGCCTTCGCAGCGTGATGATGGTGCGCCGCCACAGTTCTCCGGTGTGGGCGTTCCAGACCACGGCGGCGTCGTAGGCGTAGCAGTCCGGGCACAGCGGCGTGCCCAGGGCTGGGTCGTCTTCCTTATGCCGTTGCCCGCAGGAGATCCGCCGCCCGTGCGGGCAGAAGCGGGCCTTACGCCGGGGGTGGCACCGGCCGGTCCTGCCGCCGGTCTTTTCCACCCGGGTGTGCACAGGGCCGAAGGAGGGGGCGGTGAAGGTGGCGAATACGCACGGGTGGACCGCGACCGACTCGGGCATGCCCTTGCCTCCGGCCAGCCCGGCGCGGATCAGCTGGTAGGTATCGGCCCGGTAGGTCTCCGCGCACGGCGGGCAGACCGATTCGCGGCGGTCCCCGCACGGCAGGTACATCACCTTGTCCGGCATGTCCTCGGTGTCCTGCACCGAGACGATCTCGCCGGTGGCGGTGTCGATGTCGCGGGCGGTGCCGCGCAGCCGGATCGGCCGCACGCAGCCCCCAACGGCCAGGGCACCAGATAGCCACTGGTCGTAATCGTTGCGGGCGGCGCGATCCAGCAGCTCGGCTTGGAGTGCCCTGGTGCTCGCCCCGGTCCCCGTACCAGGCCCGGCCAGGACGGGGATCAGGACCAGCTCCGGGTCGTTCATGCCGCGGGGTTCTTCCGCTCACCCCGGCTGGTAACAGTGCCTGGGTAGGTGAGGACGGGCCACATGACGGCGCAGGCCAGGCACTGGTAGCCGTACTCCTCGCTGCCGCCGACCAGGACCGCGTACGGGGTGACCTGGTCGCTGCCGCAGGCCGGGCAGCAGTCCCCGGTATACGCAACGGCGGTCATGCCGCATCGCCCTTTCCGTCCTTGCCGTGGAGCCGGATGACGGTCCCGCCCTGCTGGCCGGGCGGGTTGTCGGCGTGGTGGGTGGCGCGGGCCTGGGCGGCCCAGGCGGCCAGGTGGATGATGTCCTCATCGGTGAGGTAGGCGGCCTTGACCCTGCGGGGGATGCCGTCCTCGGCGCGCAGCCAGCCGACCCCGCGGGCCTTGGGGTCGATCTCGGTGGCCGTGTACCCCATGTTGGCCCAGCCGTGGCCGAGGATCGTGTCGGAGGAGGCTTCGGTGGAGCATCGGAACGCCCACCGGTAGCCGAACAGGTCTCGCAGGGAAGTGGGGATGATGTCGGCGGAGGGCCGCTGGGTGGCCTCGACCGGGATGATGCCCGGCGCGCGGCCGCGGGCCACGATGTCCCGGTTGCAGGCGTTGAACTCCTTCTGCTGAACCGAGGTGCCGACCGTGGCGGAGTAGTAGGCGACCTCGTCAACTGGGACCAGGTACACCGGCCAGCCCAGGTCCGGGGTGATCTTGCGGAGCTGGCGGGCCAGCAGCTCGTCGGTCCGCTGGTCGATCTGGCCCTGGAGCCAGTGCAGGGTGTCGATGGCGTCGTCGATGGACGGGCCGATGAACTTCTCCGCGCAGTCGCGCCACAACCCGAGTTCGACTCTCTTGCCGTCGATGAGGATGAGGCGGCAGTCCGCGGACAGGGCGCCGTGGGCGACGATGAGCTGCAGGGCGACGGACTTGCCGCCGCCGGGTTCGCCGCCGATGAGCATGTTCCGCTCGGCCAAGGTGACCTGGACCCGGCGGCCGAGTTCGTCGGTGCCCAGGTGCACCGGATCCCAGATCGACAGCGGCGTGACCGGGATGCTGTCAGCCGTCATCGCCGCTCACCTCCCCCGGCTGGCTGGCCCGGGACGTGGCCGGGCAGGAGGAGGGTGATCAGGGCCTTGCCGCAGTCGGCGCACACCGGCCCGCCGCACATGGGGCAGGGCGGATTGGCGATGGGAGCCAGCTGCACGAGTGCTTCGAGCTCGTCGAGGCACTGGCCGCACAGCCCGTGCTCGGGCGGGGTGGAGATGAACGCGGCGCCGCAGCGAGCGCACGACCAGGACGTGCTAGTCAGGTTCATGACTTGCTCCTTGTTCGTCGGTGGGGGAGCGGGGAGCCCCGGGGGTTGAGTCCCGGGGCGTCCCCTTCGTGGTTATGCCGCGGCGGTGACGTCGCGGATGAGGGACAGGGCCCGGTGCTTGAGCGGCTCGGGCCGGAACAGCGTCCGGTTCAGCCGGGTCTCCCAGGACCGGGCGGCCCTGACGTGGTCCAGGTATTCGCCCGCCGCCTGGACCAGCCCGTAGGCGGTGTGCGCCACCTGCTCGGTGGTCTTGGACTCGAAGATCATCCGCAGCGCGGCGCGGGCTTCGCCGACGTTGCGGGCCACCCGGTCGGTCACCAGACCCGCGGGTGGCATCGGAATGAACTCGGTGATGAACAGCTCCCGCTGCTTCGGCGTGATCCTGATGCCGAGCAGTTCTCGGGCCAGTTCCTGATAGCGGTGCATTTCGGCGCGGGCGCCGGTGACCGCCTTGCGTGCTTCCTCGATGCGGGTGCGCCAGGAGGAGCGGTGGATGAAGGAGAAGGTGGCGCCGGTCCGCTCGCCTTCCAGTTCGGCGGCGCGGAAGGTGTTGGCGCACACGATCCGGACCGCGGTCGCGCGCAGCGCGCAGGCGGCGGTGCCGTCGTGCCGGTTGGTGATGGCCAGGTACGGCAGCGTGGGTGAGTCATCGCCGGGCAGGTCGACGGGCTCGTCGAGCAGGGCCAGGCACCACACGGCCCGGCCGCCGTCCAGGACGCCCGCGGTTTCCCGCTTCACGTTGGGCTGGGCCAGGACCGCCTCGACGATCTCGCCCATCTCGGCGTGACTGATCACGGTGTAGGAGTCCTTGTTGATCGACAGCACCGTGCCGGTGTCCGAGCGGCTGATGGCCTTCCAGCCCTCGACTTGCTCGTAGACCTCGGTGAGGGTGCTGCGGTCGATGCCGGTGCAGGCGTAGACCTCGGTGCTGATCGGGTCCCAGTCCAGCCCGGCCAGGGTGCGGGCCTCAGCCCAGGTGCCGGGGTAGCCGGACAGGATGGTGCCTTCGCGGTGCCAGGGCATCTGCCGGACCGAGAACATGGATTCGACGTTGGCAGGCATGCCAACACTTCCTTTCAGGTTGATGACTTGGTTGCGTGCGTGGTTGCGGCCAGCCGCCGCGCGTGCCCGGAGCCGGGATCACGCGGCGGGGTTTTGCCGCCTTGTCGCGCGGCCTTGGGGCAGGCCGGAGGGAATGACCAGGTGCGGGGCGAGGGTGTCGCGGCGCACGATGTCAAGCTGGACCAGCTGCGCCCACCTCTCGTGCCCTTCGATGCGGGCGGTGCGGGCGTAACAGGCCGCGGCGATCTCTTCGGCGTGAGCCTCGAAGTCCGCGACGCAGATCCCGGCGCGGCACCAGATCAGCGCCCGCTCCCCCACCTCGGTCGGGGTGATCCGCAGGACCAGGGGGAGCCGCCCGGACCGGGTGTGCATCCGGGTCTCGAAGCAGACCTTCTGGATGCGATGCCGGGACAAGATGCACCAGGCCGCCGGGTCACCAGCCGCCTGGAGTACGGCACGGCCAGGACGGCCAGTGCCAGTGTCGTGAGGATGATCATGGCCCAGCCGACGGTGATGGCCTTGGCCAGTTCGGCCGTGCCTGCGACGGCGGCGAGCAGGAGGGCCAGTTCGGTGCGGAACCGGAAGATGGCCCCGGCGGCGCTGTGATGCACCTGGGCGAAGATCCGGTCCATGGTGTAGGGGTTGTTGCGGTGATTCCGCGGGGAATGCTGCGGCATGCCGCTCACCCGGCCCGGTGTACCGGCTGGCACGCCGGGCACGACTCGTGCTGGTAGGAGCTGGTGCCGATGGCGCGCAGCACTTTGCCGGTATCCCCGCAGGCCAGGCAGTCTGGCTGGTGATTGGCGTGGCCGATGGACGGCTGCGCCTCCGGCGGACCGGGACCAGCACCGCTTGCCGCGGCGTGCGGCGGGTGCGGATGTAATGTGCCGTCGCCCAGGTGATCACGATGCCTGCCGCGGCTGCGGCGCAGCCCAGGGTGAAGATGATCACGGCCTCGACGGCCAGGTGCCAGATCCGGGCTGCTTCCGGGCCGATCTTGGCGTAGGCGTATGCGGCGCCGATGACGACGGCGACCGCGGCGATGCCCGCGCCCTCATGGGAGGGCTGACAGCAAGACGGCCGCCTACACATGACGGGCCGCCTGCGGGTTGGTAGCGTTGAACACGCCACTCACCTCTTTCTCAAATGCATGGGATGGGTTCGGGTTGGCTGGCCGGGCCGGGGGATGACGGTCCCCTAGGCCCGGCACCATGCGGGGGTCAGAACGCGGGCTCCACCGACCACGGATCCACTCCCGGGTCCGGGTCTTGGGTGGCGCGTTCTTCGATGACGCTGCCGAGCATGAGCAGGTAGTGCTCTGCGGCTTGCAGGCAGGTCAGGGTCTCTTCCAGCAGCTGCTGGACCTCCCGGTCATCGGCCGGGTCCTTGGCGTACAGCTGGGCGTGCATGTCGTGGGCCAGGTCGCTGGTCTCGTGCAGGGCGTCACAGGCCAGGCTGATCAGGCCGTGGCCTTCCTTGTGACGCAGCGCGGCCAGGCTGTGCCCGGGACGGGCCGTGTTGCCCGTGTCGTCGGGTGATTCGCCGCCGTTGGTGGCGGTGATCGGGGTGATGCTGCGGGTCATGGCAGCTGTGATCCTTTCCGTGCGAAGTGCGGTTGACGGACGCGCGGGTGAGCACCTGTCACCTGATGGCGACCGGCCGTCGCAGAACCGGCCGGGCCGGGGTCAGGCGGCGCGGGCCTGGGCGGCGGGATGAATCGCCAGGGCGCGGTAGGCCACGCCGTTGCGGCCGTTGTTGGCCCACGGGATGGCTTCCAGCTCCTCGAAGCGGATGGGCTGACCCTGGGACACCTTGGGCTGATCACCAGTCACCGTGACCCGGATCACCTCCCCGCGCTCGGAGTCCATCGCCAGGACCTCCACGACCCACTCGGGCAGCTTGCTCGCCCGGTTCATCTTCTGCTGGCCGCTGCCGTACTCGGTCCTCGGCTCGGCGGCCTTGGTCACCGTGAAGGCGTACTTCTCGTCCTTCAGCACCAGACGCATGATCGTTGCTCCTTCCTGTGGCAGCCCTTGCCTTGGGGGCTCTTGCCGGACGTGGCCGGGATTGGCCACAGTCCGAGAATGCTGTAACGGAAGCAGCACGCATAGTGACATGGCCGCTGCCATGGACGGACAGCGACGTGACATCGGTGTGTCACCATGCGTGTCACCGGCGTTTTATCGGCGACACTGAAGAACGGAGGCAATCCGCGAAGGAGTGACCACCATGGCGCAAGACCGGCCCGCCCGGGCACGGCGGATGACCAACGAGCGGCAGGCCCGCGGCTGGAGCCAGGCCGACGCGGTGCGAGCCATGAGCGCCCACCGGCCGGGCAAGCTGCCCGATCACCCCAGCCTGCTACGGCGGTGGAAGCGCTGGGAGGCCGGAGAGCTCACCCCGAGCCAGGACTTCTAGCAGCCGCTCATCGCCGAGACCTTCGGGACGGTCACGCACGCGATGTTCCCGGTGCCGCCCCGGCGGGACGCCGACGCGGACGTCCTGGCGATGGCCGGGATGGACACCCTGGAACTGGTCAGCCGCTGCAGCGGTCCGACCTGGACCAGGCGACGCTGGATGGCCTGCGGATCATGGCGGACCAGCTGTGCTCGGAGTACCCGTTCATGCCCGCGGACCAGCTGCTCATCGAAGGCCGGGCCTGGCTGCGCCGGATCACCGCGATGCAGGGCCAGCGGGTCACGCTGAAGCAGCACCGGGAGATGCTCGTGCTGGCAGGCTGGGTGGCGCTGCTGGTCGGCTGCGTGGAACATGACACCGGGAACCGGCAAGCCGCCGAGACCACCCGGCGGGCGGCCCTGTCGCTGGGCGAAGAGGCCGACCACGGCGAGATCATGGCCTGGGCGCATGAGATCCGGGCGTGGATCAACCTGACCAGCGGCGACTACCACGGCGTGGTCGCGGCCGCCCGCGCCGGTACCGAGATAGCCCCGAACACCAGCGTGGCCGTGCAGCTGCTCGCCCAGGAGGCCAAGGCATGGGCGCGGATCGGGGACCGCCGCCAGGTCGAGGTGGCGCTGGACCGCGGACGGCGGCTGCTGGACTCCATCCCGTACCCGGAGAACCTCACCCACCACTTCGTCGTGGACCCGACCAAGTTCGACTTCTACGCCATGGACTGCTACCGGCTGCTCACCGACGACAACATGGCCGAGAACCTCGCCAACGAGGTCATCCAGTCCAGCACCGACTTCGACGGCAGAGAACGCGCACCGATGCGCCTGGCCGAGGCCCACGTCACGCTCGGGGTGGTCGCGGCACGCCAAGGCGACCTCGACGAAGCGATCCGCCAGGGAAAACGCGCTCTCAGCGGCCAGTGCAGGTCTCTGCCGTCGCTCTTGATGGCCAGCCGCGACCTGACCAAGGTGCTCAGCGACCGGTACCCGGGCCAGGCAGGCACCACCGAGTACCTCGATCAACTCCACGTCCTCAGCGAGGAGGCCAAACGGCCCGCATAGCTGATTTGCGGTGCCCGGTGTCTAGTCCAGTTGCCGGGTGTCTAGCGGGCCGGAAACCGGAGCCGGAGCCGGATGCCTGGCCGCTGTCTAGCCGCGTGTCTAGCGTGTCTAGCCGCGTGCCTAGCCGCGTGCCTAGTGCCAACTGATCGTTGACGATTCGGCTTCAGGTGATGTTTGACGGTTTCTAGGCCGCAGTTCCCCTCGGTGGCGCACCGATATAGGCGCTGACCAGGTTAAACAGCCTCAGCTCATGACTACGTAGTCATGTAACTCCGGTGATCAATGGCTCTACCACCTGGTCAAACGCGTCGGCCAATCGGCTTGGGGGGAACTTCGGTCTAGGGTCTGGCGGCGGTACCCGTGATTTTCCGCCCTGCCTTCCGAGAGTAATCTTCAACGCAACTTCGGAGGAAGGGAACGCGATGAGCCAGAGCACCGAGACCGCGATCATCGCCGTTCCGGCCGCCATCGGCCCGGTCCGCGCCGGGCTCAACGCTGCCACCTGGTGCCTGGTCACCCGGCACCGCATCCGGACCTGCCAGGTCCCCCGGAATCGAGGTTAGCCGCTAGCCGCCCGCCTAAGATGTCGAGAATGGCCGATACTCCCGCATCGCGAAGACGGCGCGCCGGGCGGATTGCCTACTGGGTGCTCGTGGCCTTCGCGGTCGCCGGCATCATCGCGTCGTTCGCCTGGATCCGGCTCGCCGCCCGTGGCCTCACCAATTCCTCCACGTCAATGGCGAACACAGTCCCTGCCGGCAGCACGGTGCTGGTGGACAAGGGACAGGGCGTCCGCCGCGGGGACGTGATCGCGCTCAGTCGGCCGGACGCGATCTTCGTCCGGCGCGTGATCGGCCTGCCCGGTGACCGGGTAGCCTGCTGCACCGCCGGTCGCGTCACCGTGGACGGCAAACCGCTCGACGAGACTTACGTCTACCCCGGCGACAAGCCCTCGGCCACGACGTTCTCGGTCACCCTCAACCCCGGGCAGCTATGGGTCCTTGGCGACCACCGGAGCATCGCGATCGACTCGCGCATGTGGGGCCCGGTCCCGGTCAGCGACGTGATCGGCCGGGCGGTGGCGGTGTTCGGCGGTGGGTCCCCCCAGTTGCTGCTGCAGACCCCTCAGGTGTTCGTCGCGGCAGGACTCGCTCCCGCTGACCAGCGCATACCGTGGGCCTTCGTGGCCTTCGGCTTGTTCACTGTGGCCGCGCCGATACTGGTGATCCTCATCATGTTCGGCGTTATCCGCACGCTGATCCGCCGGAGCCGGAGTCGACGCCAGGGCCAGGGCTCACCTGGCGGCGCCATCTTCGGCTCGGCCTCATAGCCGCTCGATACCGGCGCAGCCAGGCATGCACGCTCTGGCGGCTGACCCCATACCGGTCAGCGACTTCCGTCACCGGGAGGGACCCCGGCCGCGACCTCAAGCACAGCCCGGTATCTCTGCTCGACCACGCTCAGCTCCCGAAGCATGAACGGGAGTGTCAAGCATCAAGCGAAGCTCATGTGTAAAGCATCAAGCGGGACAGCACAAGCGGGACAGCACAAGCGGGATAGCGGGACAGCACAGCGGGACAGCACAACTGCCTAGCCGCGCTCGGTGAGAACTTTCAGTACGTCTTCAAGGGCGCGCCGAGCGCGCCGCGCGCCTGGCGGCGCGTGACCGCACGCGACTCGGCGGGTAGAACCGGCCTACAGCAAAAAGCGGGCGCGACGCGCCCGCGGGGCAACCCGCCGCACCACCAGGCGGCCGCTCGCCTTATCGCGAAAGCGCACGGCGGCGGCCGCCGAGGCACGAACCCCCGGGCGGCCCCCCCCACCAGCTGAGCGCCGCAACCCGCCGTGCGCGCCGCTCTAGACAGGGCCATCCTCCCGGCGCGGCCATTGTTGAAGCCGAGCCGATCGGAAGGATGGCTAGGACCGGACGGCCGACTTGCGGGGAGAGCTCAGGTCGGGGCACCAACCTGCAAACGTCCCCCGTTGCTTGCCCTATCGAGGGATCAAGACCAAGGTCAAGATACGGTACTTGGCGGTACTCGTGAACGCTCAGACGTAGCTTCTGACATGCAAGCTTCTGGCGAGCGGCTGGTCGCTCACCACTTCCCAGGCTGATAGAGCGATTCCCATCACCCTAGCTGACGCCTTCATCCTTCAGGTCCACGCTACAGATCGACTACGCGAACTCGACGCGAGATTTGGCGCTTGGGCGATGACGAGACGACCTGGCCAGAGCCAGTACCACGGTTAGCGGTCCGTGGGCGCTTGCGCCTCACCATCTTTTTATCTATGAGAGCGATTAGTATACTTCCACTGGTTGAAATAAACGTAGACACGATCTGCGCCCAGGCAGCTGCGTTCATTGCTCCTCCGTGTCGTCGGAACCTATAGATGGCGGCTGGAGATTTTCGACGGCTCATCCGCCTAGCCATGGCGCCACATCAAGCCAGACTTGGCCACTAGGCTCGTGCGGAGATACAATGTTTGCCGAGCTAGTGCCTTCACCGCTAGAGTTCTACCGAGGCCTATGCTGGAACCCGGGGAGTGAGCGTGGTACCAGGAGAGCGCAAACCGCGAGCTGAGTTTGCCGATTGTCTGCTCTGGGGACTTAAGCAGTCAGGTTTGACCCAAAAGGCTGCTGCTGGACGCATTAATGCAAAGCTACGCGCTCTACGCCTCGCAGGCCGTACGCAACTTCCCCCATCGCTAAGTGATCGTACGCTTAGCTCATGGATAAATCACCGAGGACTTCCATCGTCAGTTGTCCTAATAGATTTGGTTGCTGATATTCTCACCGCAGCGATGCGGGTAAAATACCACAATGGCAAAAGCACTCCAGAAGGCCATAGTATTGAGGACTGGCGCGTCAGATTGATTAGCCTCTATAAAGTCGCCGTTATGACGAGCACCATCGCTCCGAGAAGCGCAAATACATTCCACAAATCGGTCGGCGAGAGCTCCCCCGCCATAAGGCGTTCGCATTCCTATGCTCAGCGGCTAGTTCCTTCGCCGTTCCACGGTAGGGAGAATGAGCAGGCTGAGGCTTACCGCATAGGAGGATCCTCGGCGCCTGCTGGACAGTTCCCTATCCTCTGGTGGCAGGCGGGGCCTTGGACCGGAAAAACCGCACTGTCCGCGTGGCTAACTCTTCATCCGCCGCCGCTTGTTGATGTCGTGTCTTTTTTCATTGTAGATCGTCTTGCAGATCACGCCGATTCTATTGGATACACAAAAGAAGTTGGAACTCAGTTCGCCGAGCTAGCTGGCATGCAATCAGAGTGGCCGCGGGTACAGGCCGACGACTTGCCAATTCTCGTCGTGCAAGCTTGTGCACGGGCCAACAGAGCAGGGCGGCGCATAGTGTTGATAGTAGACGCCCTTGATGAGGATCAAGGAAGTTGGCCCAACTCCGGCTTGCCGAGTATAGCATCTCTCCTGCCAAGCTTTAGCTCTGAGGTCGAGAAACAAACACTCTCCCTTATACTTACCAGTCGAAAGCATCCGCCGCTACCACTTGATGTGCCAACCAATCACCCAATAAAGAAGGTTCAATCAACTTTGCTAACTCCATCGCCACACGCACTTGTTGGCCGACGAGAAGCTCTTGAGGAAATTCAATATCGGTTGACTAGAGATACGATCAGCGCTCAGATACTAACGTACCTGGCCGCCGCTTCGCCAACCAAAGGTACAGCGTATCCTGCAGCAGACGTTCCAGAGCAGTATCCCAGTCCGGGTGTCGCCGATACACAGGAACATGATCAACCAAAAGCGAGTGCTCGTGGCACGGGCCTCAGCGCCAGTGATCTCGCAGAGTTGATTGGGGTACGGCGACCTTTGGTGGCTGCGGCCCTGCGTAGCGGGTACTCGTCATCGCTGCGGACGGATATGGTGCGTAGCGGCGATTCAGCTGATGCGGAGATATATTACTTTGCTCACGAAACCTTGACCGCAATCACACAGGAAGAGGTTGGCATCAAGGAGATAGCGCTAGCACGAGCGAGAATAAACGCCTGGGCGGACTCTCAACTTCAGCAGGGCTGGTCCGCTGAAACCCCCCACTATCTCGTTAGTGGATATTCAGAGCTGCTGTACTCGCTGAAAGACACTCGGCGATTGTACAGTCTTGTAAAGGACACTAGACGTCTGAATCTTATGCTTAGACGTACCGGTGCGCACCTGGAATCGCTTCACCAAGCGCATCTCGTGGAGCAGCTGGCCGTGGATAGCCAGGACCCAGACCTGGCCGTCCTAGCTGGGGTCGCGATAGTCCGATGGCGCCTCGAACAAGCCGAGAGAAACCTGCCGCCCTCTCTAGCCACCCTATGGATAGAACTTGGCGACCTAGCGCACGCAGAGCAGTTGATCGAGTCTGAATCAGCCTCAGTTGAATCGTCAGCCAAATATCAGCGAGTGCTCAAGGCCGCCATTGAGTCAGCGGCAGCGTGCGGATACTTTGAGTGGGCCGAACGAATGACCCAAAGGATTGGTGCACCGTCAGACCGCGCAGCAGCATTCGCCACCCTTGGGAAATATTCCGCCATCAGCGGCGATCGAGAACGAGCGATCGTTCTAGCAAAGAGGGCCACAGACATACCGTATGATCGCACCCATATCACATTTCGGCCGGACGAAACCATCGACGTGTGCCTAGCGATTATTGCCCATAAAACAAGGGCAGATGTTCGGCAAACTTCACGTAGCGGGGCTGGGCGGACCGCCTATGACGATGGACTGGCATGGGCAATTGCAGAGGACGGAGAGTGGAGGTTGGCGTCGCAAATACTGAATACTATCAGGCGCGGCTCTCCTTATTACGTGGATGCCGTAAGCGCCACCGGAGTTTCGGCTGCTAACTCTGGTGCTATCTTTGAGGCGGACGAGTATGGATGTCTGATAACAGCTGATGAACGAGCGCGCATTGACACGGCTATTATTCATTACCTATCCGAACACGGTGCGGTATCAGAGGCATGTGCGCGGCTTTGGCGCCTACTTGGAGGTCGGACGCTCAATACATCAGAGCGTCAAACAAGACTGGACAGATATCGCCTTGAGGACCAGGTGAGTCTTTACAGAACCGTCTGGTCAGTCTGCGGGATAATGGCTGTGCACGGCGCACTGGAGGACGCTCTCTTGCTGGCGCGCAACCTGCCGTCACCCTCGGCACGTGCTGCAGCTCTCGCCGAGATCAGCGCAGGGAGTGCCAAGGATAGCGCGCTAATCGCTACAGCGGTCCTCGATGAGGCCGTCTCAAGCCTCTCAGAACGACGTGACATGCGCTATTTGGAGGACAAACTGAGGCAGGAGGCTACGGGCATCGTCGCAGCTTCTTTTGCAGCAGCAGGTGAGATGCTGAGAGCTTTTGACCTTATTCAACGCGAAGACCTCCCTGTCAGGAGATATGATATTCTTGAGGACGCTGCGCGCGCGCTTGCTCGCAGAAAAGAATGGGTGAGAAGCGTTGAATTCGCCTGTAAGCTGCCCGGTGGAACATGGCGATCACGTGTGTTGTGCGAGATTGCGACCTCGATCCTACCGATCGACCGAGAACAAGCAAGGCACCTGGCAGGTCAAGCCGAGGAAGCGGCGCGCATCTATGATGGAGAGACGGATGTCCTATCTGTTCTATCGATCGAGTCGATGATCACCGGAAAGAAAGAACTGGGTCTAAGCCTAATGCAACGCATAGCTGAGGTGGAATGGCCGCCGGCATGGTTGCCGCTTGAGGAAATCTTGAGAGCGTTCAACGATGCGGGTCAGTACGAAGACACTAAGAAGCTGTGGAGAAAATCAGATAAGACAGAGAAGTATTCTCCCGAACTATTGAGAGCCATGGCCATGAGTGGTGAGGTAAACGCAGCACTTGACATAATCACTGCAACTAAACCTCGATGGGACGGTGACCTTGCAAAAGATTGGCGGTTGCTACACTTTGTCGAGTATCTACTTTCGGTCGGCCTAGTGGAACCGGCGGCGATGGCGCTGGGACTTATAGATCATCCAGCCCTGCGGCTTCTCGGCCTTTCGCATTTTCCTGGTGTTATGCCCGACCTGCATGAGAGCTTGCAGTTGGTTGTGAGTCAGGTTCGACCCGGTAGTATTGACGAGTCGAGTGAATACTTGTTGCGGGAGCTAGTTTCTGGACTCGCTCGGTCGGGCCATATTCCCGAGTGTGAGGCTGTGGCAGAAGCGGCGATTGAAGACGAGGCGCTACGCGCGGAAGCGCTCGCTGAGGCAGCACTGTGCACCGCACAGCAAGAAGCTGCCAGCAGGCTGGCAAAGAAGGCGAAGGCACTCAAGAAGACTCTGGAGAACCCATCTGAAAATATTGAGGCTGCAATCGCTATGGTGTCGTTGCGAGCGGGCAGCATAGATGCGGTCCGTAAATTCGTTAGTATGACAGGTAGCCCATATATTAAGAAGCGGCTGCTTGTCGCAATTGCGCGATCACCTCAGATATCTGAACAACACCTACAGTTGTGGTTGCGTGCAAGCTGCCTGGAACTTCAATCCAAATACCGTTACGTATACTCTGGGCCAGTAGCTGAGTTCACGGAATTCGCAGGGCCCGCCTTGGCGGAAGTTGTCTCTAGCCTGTGCGATGCCGGGCTTCTGGACTGCGCGGGCAAACTGGCTGCTGATATTCAGCACGATAGATCTAGGGTCCGGGCTCTTGGCATTGTGGCGGTTAATATGGATAGAATCGACCCGAGACGGGCGAAAAACCTGCTTGCGCAATGTCTAATAGACCGCGCATTTATAGACGCCTTGCGGGCCTTGCGTATCCTCGATGCGGACGGGCTTGTGGAAGCTGGAAGTGTTCTGATGACCCTAGTTTCGGACTGGTAAGACTTGGCTGAAGCTACTATAAGAGGTTAGGGCCTGGTGCCCAGGCGTACAACCTAGTCAGCTTGAATGACTAAACTGAGTGACAATCGCTATGTTTCTCCAGGGCCTCCGGCGACCGTTGACAGGCGGTTCCCCAAGTAGCTACGTAATGAGTCCACCATGAGAACCCGCAAACTTCGCTTCGGAACAAAGAGGCCACGGAACGCGAGGGCGATGGGATGGCGTGGGTAGGGATTTCGGGGAGCTGGCGCCACGTACCACCTGGCCTAAGAGATGCGGTACGGCGGGAAGTAGCGGCTGCGCTAGCAGCGGGCAAGAACATCGTGACTGGTGGTGCGCTGGGAGTCGATTACTGGGCAACGGAGATGACGCTCAACGTCGATCCAGCGCGATTGAAAGTCATACTCCCCACGTCCCTCGCCACCTACGCCGCTCACTACCGGCAGCGAGCAGCCGAAGGGGTCATATCACCAGAGCAGGCTGAAGATCTGATCAGGCAGCTCGAAGCCGTGGCGCAAGTAGGCGCCCTAGTCGAGCACCCCGAACGCCCTCAAATGGTGGATGCCACTACGTACTACCTCCGAAACCAAGACGTAGTGGATGTGGCAGATGAATTGCTTGCGTTCCAGGTCAACGCCAGTGGCGGCACCCAAGACACCGTAGACAGAGCCCGGCTCAAAGGAATACCAGTCGTAGTATTCGCGTACCGAGCGCCCAACTGAGCGATCGTCTCGATAGCCCGACGCGTTTACAAGCTGGGATGGCCAGCCGCCGAGAGTCTTGCTCTCGCCACAGGCGACCGAACGGTAGTTAGTCTCATTTTCTAGTCTCATACATGTTCGTGTACCTACGTCCATCACCGTCTACTACCGGGCTTTGAGCAGACTAAATAGACCAGCATAGCCGGTCCCGGATGGTCATCCTTCATCCTGAAAAGCGGATGGCCGCAGGACACGACGCCCGTTCGGGCTCCCGTGGTCACCCAAGCTGATGCCGTACAAAGAAGCAGCGACGAGATGAGGAAAGGCCGGAACGATCCACAGTCCTGCGTCCCGGTGACCGTGCCCGACCACCCAGGTTAAGTCAAGATCTCACCGGTTCCGCCGTACCAGCTGGTGTCACCTTGCTGCTCTTCCATTGGAGCCGCACCAGTCACCAGCCAGGCCGGGAGCAGTACAGCACCCGAGTACAGCAACGCCATCGACTGCGTGCAACCGCGGCGGACTTCTATTGGTCGCCGACCTGCCCCAACGACCACCAATGACCTGGCCTCCGAGTTTGCATCGAGGTGCTCAAAGCGGACACAACCGCGGCCGGACACGGAGACTTACGGTCATTCCAGGCTGCAGCCCGGCCATGCTGACCTCACCAGTTGACTACGCAGTCAAAGGGCCGCATCCGAGCCTTCTGGGGAGCCTTCTTCGTTGGCTTCGTCTCGGAGGAATTCCAGAACATCCACCGGGTCGTTGGCAACCGGGACGTCAAGCGTCCCGCCGAGGACGCCTTCTTGGTCGCGGATTGTGGCCTTCCACGTGCCGCGCACTATCCCCTCCGCGGGGCGCTCGCGCAGGATTAGGTAGACGTTATCGCTGGTGTCTGTAGCGTGCTGCCGGAGGTCACCGACGCGGAACAGCACTCGGACCGAGCCATCCTCGACCCACGTACGGCGCCGCATTCGTTCGATGGGGGAAGTGAAGTTCGGGCTGGGCAGGTGCCAGTTGAGGCCGGGAACAAACAGCGGACGTTGCCGCCGTTGCCCATAGGGCCGAGGCGACGATGGCAGCTCTTCGAGAGGAGGCTTCTCATCGAGACCGATGACGTTGTCCCCCTCGAAATGAGCCTCAACCTCAACGTCGGGAAGAAACCTGCCGGTTGGGTTGTGGACCGTCAACGCGATAACTCCATGCCCGGCGCTGACATACCTGCTCCGGACCGTTGCAAGTGCGGCACGTGCGCGATCCTGAGCCCATTCGTCGACCTCCGCTATGTACTCCTCGATTGTGCGCTTGTCCTGCTCTCCCAGGAGCCCAGCATTCTCCATGGCCCGGGCGGCGTGGCTGAGTGCTGCCTGCTGCCTCGCCACCATCTCTGCGATCCCTTGGATCCCAGCTGGGCCAACCGTGCCCGCTCCACGTGAACTGGGCGGCTGGCGGCGCCGATACTCAATCTCCTGAGCAGCGGCCACCATCTCGGCTTTCTCCTGGGCAACCCATCTGTTGATGACATCTGGAACGGTCGAGGCGTCGATCCAGGAGATGGGCACGTCGCCCGCGAGACCGACCTCCAACTCCCCCGCCGGGGCGGGCCTGGTGAGCAGGCGAGTCTGGAGGGCGTCCAAGTCATCTGGCATCCGCGGGCACGGTGCGACCGGCTTTGCGGACGAACACGGTCCCGCTCCTCGCGTTGCCGAACTCGCGCCTCAAACTGAAGATCTGGTCCCCGGGCTTTGGAGCTTCAACGACGACGACCAGCGCCGTCTTGCCTCGCACCGGCACGTACGTCGGCGTATACCGCGGCCCCTCGGCTCCACCGAGGTACGCGTCCATGTGCTGATCCACCGTCGCCGGATCGACGGACGCGACTCCCTGAAAACTGCGGGGCTCCGCTCCCACGATGATGTATCCGAGCCCTTCGCAGGTCAGCCCAGCGCGATCGGGAAGCCGGTTGGCCATGCCCAGTACGGTCCGTGCCACATGGAAGCACCCCGCCTTGGTCGAGAGGTCGAGCGTGCCTTTCCACTCCACCCAGTCGAGTTCGTCGTGCTCGTCGGCATCAATCACGGCTTCCACGAGGTGTTGAAGGTCATGGACGCCTCGGAGGGCAGTCGTTGTGTCGATGTTGACAGCCACGTCTACATTCTCCCAGGCGGATGATGCGGTGGCGTCATATACAAGGTTTTGCGGCATACCGTCCCGGCGCAGCCACCCGGTTCCGATTGCCGTCAGGGGTACGAGCAGAGCGTGATCTAGTGCACGGCGGCTCACCGGCCCGAGCCTGGCCTTCCAGCTGGTTGACTACGGGCAGGATCGGCGGATGCGACGTGACACCCATGACGGACACCAACAGGGTTGAATGCCATGACCCCGCTATCAGACCTGCACACTATCTCCGCAGGTAGACGAGCACAGTAGACAACTGTGCGGCATCTTCTAAGCATCCGGTCTCGCCTCCACCACGACGGTCGGATTGTTGTACCGCTAGATGCGGTATACCATGGGAAGGAGTACACGGTGCTAGAGGAGTTGGACATGCCTATGACCCCGCAGCCGACCGGGGTGACACGCACGCCGGTCGGCACCGAGCGGCCCGCCAGGGTCCACATAATCCGCTACAACCGCAAGTTCGTCGGCTACACGGTCAGGCTGGAAGCGGGCCAGGACAAGTGGGCGGCGCTGTCGCCTGACGGGGCGCTGGTCGGGGAGACCAAGACGCACAATGAGGCCCTGGCCTTGCTCGCCCCCGACGCCGAGGCCAAGCCTAGGAAGACGAGCGTCTACCTGGACGGTGCGACCGCCGCTGCTGTACGGAAGAGCGGGCAACCGCTAGCAGAGCTGATCCGTAGGGGCCTGGGGGCCACGCCGTAGCTGGCGGGCCTGCACCTTATGGGGAGATAAGGGCGGTTGGCGTGACGCTGTCCCTGAGCATCTGGCGCGCCTGGTCTTCCTCGCTCCGACCGCAGGTTACTTCGCCCTGACCCTCGTCATGGCGCTGACTGCCGTTTCGTCTATCGACTAATGGAGCCAGCGCCACACCTGCCGCCGATCCGCACCCCGGTGGATGACCGCGTAGCTCCGGTACCGTGACGGAATGCCCGATGAGACCAGACCGGACTTTAGGTCAGCTATCCACCCACTGGCAGTAACAATCAATGGCTGGTGGAGAGCTTGTCTGGTGGGTCTCGGGCTTGCTGGCCTGGGTTCAGGCGGAGCAGCTGTCTTCGGGACGCAACTTGAAGCAGGGCCGGTCGCTCTGCTAGCTGTCAGCCTGGTCCTGCTGCTTATAGGCGCCGGCGGCCGGTTGCCAAGTCGCTTGAAAGTTGGAGAGAACGAGGCAGCCTGGGAAGCTGTCGAGGGCTTCGTCTCACGGGTAGCGGATGAGGTGCCGAGCGAACAGGCCCCTCAGTTGATCGAGGCACTCAATAAGTTGGCTGAGGCTGCTCCTGCTGCCGCAGCAGCGGGCTTGGGTGCTGTTACCGGGCGACTGGCATACGAGCGGATGGTTGCGGACCTGCTGAACGAGGCGGTCCGAGAGCTCAACCGTTCACAAGCAGCGGAACAGATGGGCGGCCTGAGCCTCATCCTGGAATATCGCACGGAGTTTGGGACTATAGCTGACGCCGTAGTAAAGAGCGGGAGTGGTGACTACATCTCAGTTGAAATAAGGCACTCTGTTCGCAAAGTGCCTCTAAGCGAGATTCTTTATCCTCTGAGACCGTACATAGGACCGGCATCCAAGCCACAACCGATCAAGCTCCTTTTCATATCGAACCAGGAGCCAGTCAGCACGTTCGATATTGACTACCTTACTCGGGACTTTCCAGGATTGGACTACGTCCGAATGACAGGTGCAGAAGACCTCCCGAAGGTCGTGGAGGCCGTCCGCTCAGCTTTTAGAATCCACGCCTGAGTGGCGATCGTGATGGAGCTGGGGATCAGTTCGAGACCAAGCAGCCACGGCATCACCGCTCCTCCCAGCCGACCGCCAGGCACCTGAGTCTGCGCGGCTTAGTCTCATTCGTAGTCTCATACATCCACGTACACCGGCGTCCATCGGCGTGTACCGCCGGTCGTTGAGCAGCAAAGAGACCATCACGGCCGGTCCTGCACGGTGATCCTTGCTCCTGAAAAGCGGAAGGTCGACAGTTCGATCCTGTCCCTGACCACGCGTTTGAGCAGCGGAAACGCTCTCTTAGTAATGGAGCCTGTGCGACTTGTAGCGTTTCTAGTCTCATTTTAGTCTCATTCATCCCAAGCGGACGGTCGGTATTCCGCACATCACCGCAGGTCATCGCATCACGGGCTGACTCAGGCGAGCACCAAGTAGAGCGCGTTCACGATAAGCCACCGGTCGCCAAATCGGCCGAGGTGCAGATATTCCGTGAACGGCTGCGACCGAACCATCACAGTGGCGATATCTTGAAACACGTCGAGCACGGTGACCTCTTGCCTGGGCTCGAAGCTCGTCCCCTCACCACTGGCCGTATCGGCCACGAGCACCTCGGTGGGGTCCTCGTGCAGGTCCAGTCTCGCCGAACCTGGCTCCTCTGGCGTCCGCTTGGCGAGCGCTGGGTGCAGGCAGGCTCGCATGCGCTCGCCATCGCCAGCAAACCATGACTGAAAGTATTCGGTGGCGGTAGCCGCTACCGCCTCGGCGTCCGCTTGATTCACGGCCGACCTCCTGAGGGCGATTCGGAAATACATCTAACAGCGGCGAGAGGGTTGAAGGTGGCCTGCAGCCAACCACTGCCGCTACCGCGTACAGGTGCCACTCGCCGGGCACACCCTTGAGCTTGTGGACGGCTCGATCCTGGAACTCGATGCCCGATCCCGCCACCAGATCTCGAACCGTGCTCGAGACCAGTATCTCGTTCGGGAATGGACCGCTAAGTGCGGGGCCGCGCTCCCCACCGCCAAAGGTGCTTCGCGTCGGCAGCCCTGATCTGAGTCCCCGCTCCCGAGGCAGAAGGTCAGGTCGTCTGGACTTGCCGCTTGCCACAGGTGACCGGACGACGGTTAGTCTCATTTCTAGTCTCATACATGTTGGTGTACCTACGTCTATCACCGTCTACTGCCGAGCTCTGAACAGGCTAAATAGACCATCATGGTCGGCCCTGGACTGTCATCCTTCATCCTGAAAAGCGGAAGGTCGACAGCAACGATCTTGCTAACGCCGGTGCTGACCACCACCCTGGATGAGCCTTGAACGCGGCTGGAACCAGCAGCCAGGAAGAGCGCAACCAGGCCTGGATGTCACAGGTGGACAACCGTGGTCGAACCCTAGTCCTCCGCGTAAAGCTCCGGCCGCACAGCTCGCCCGACCTCGGGGGCTGACCACCGAGCCCTACAAGTCGACGGGCGTGAAAATCCAGCCGTACTGCTCGCGCTTCATCATCCCGCTCATGTTGGTCATGGCGCGTTGAGCACCTTCTGCCCCCAGCGCCTGGTCCAAGAGCGGCTCCAAGCTCCATTCCGCGGCGTCCCCGCCATGGAAGATGAACACGAAGGTCACCGTGCCATCCTCCTGTTCGGTGGCGCGTAGGACCTCCCAGCGGCCTTCTTGCCCGGGACGGTGTTCCCTCACTGCCGGGACCACGATGGTCCGCAACCAATCCTCGAAATCGTCCGCGCGTTCGGCGATCACCGGATTGATGGCGATCAGTGTTGGCTGAAGCGATGGCACGACTTGTGCCTCCCCCCTTTGTTGTCGGATTTCGACGACGGCCACGGCTCCGCTAACCGAGCACCGGTTAGTCTCGGCCGCACGACTCCCCAGCGCTTGGCTGACCACACGTCCGCGCCTTGGATGTCGTCATGGTCGATGATGACAGCCGCGACGTCTGAATGCACGCGACCTGCCGAGACTGTGCGACGGCTCAGTCTCATTCGTAGTCTCATCCATCTACGTCCTGCCACGTTCGTCGTACACCACGCACGACAGGCATCCGAGGTCATGGACCCTCCTGACCTACGCCGGACCCAGTCCCACAGACTTGGAAAGCGTGTTGGGGGCAACCCCTCGCGAGTTCGAATCTCGCATCCTCCGCAACCCCTGACTAGGCCGGGCGCCCCGGCTCACCTGCGGAGGGCCGGTCACCGCCGAGCTGGCACGATCTTCTTAGTAACAGGTCTGCAGCCGCTGGCGCGCATCTGCGCACGGGGATTGCGCCCACGGGGCCACGCGGTAACCCTTGTTAAGTATCCGGCTGTTGACACCGAGCGACAACATCGCACCGGCCTTGACCTCGGCGTTTACCGGGTAGACGATGGTCCCCTAGATTCCGCAGGCACCAAAGGGGGATGCGAGCATGCCGACCTATGTGTCGTTGATCCACTGGACCGAGCAAGGCATCAAGAACTACAAGGACACGATGAAGCGCCTGGAGGATTTCACCAAGCTCGCCGAGAGCAGGGGCGGCAGGGTACGTGAAGCGCTCTACACGGTCGGCGAGTACGACATCGTCACCGTTACCGAGTTCCCCGACGACGAAACCGCGACGGCGGCCCTGCTCCAGGTAGGGTCCCTCGGCAACATCCGCACGAACACGATGCGGGCCTTCACTGCCGACGAGATGGGCGGCATCATCAACAGGGCCGGCTAGTAAGCGCGGTCACGTCACATCCCGGGCTCTGGCACCAGGCTCTCGGTCTATGGCCGCGTTGTCGCTCGCCCAGCCTTACGGAGGCGAGGGTTGAAATCAGAATCACTCCGAGCACGCCGACGGTGGCATGGCCTGCGCCAGCACCGAACAGACCGTTGACCTGTAGGCCGTACAGCAGACGAGTACAGCAACGCGAGCGACCCGGAACGGCAACCACGGGCCTCCAGCAACACTCGACCTGCCCCAACGACCCTCACCGACCGACTTGGCACTAGGGCGTGTCTCGTGGATCTTCGTCGACAGGTCGTGTAGATCAGTGGGATGCTTGATCGCCTGAATCGCCATGACCTATCTGACCAGGAGTGGGACCGCCTGCGAGGGTTCCTGCCCGCCGATCCGCCGCGGGGTGGCCGGTGGGCGGATCACCGGATGGTGATCAACGGGATCTTCTTCCGGACCCGGACTGGGTGCCCGTAGCGGGATCTGCCGGAGGGGTTCGGGAACTGGAAGACGGTCTATAACCGGCATCGCCGCTGGTCGCTGGATGGGACCTGGGAGAAGATCCTGGACCGGCTGCGGGCCGGCTGCGATGTGGCCGAGGGCAAGGGCTGGACGGTCAGCGCGGATTCCACGGTGGTCCGCGCGCACCAGCACGCCGCCGGGGCCCGCCGCGCCCGGCCGGCGGAGCTGGTCACGGGGGCACCGGCGAATGACAAGAATTCACCGGGCCGGGAGGCGCTGGGCCGCTCCCGCGGCGGGCTGAGCACCAAGATTCACCTGGCCGCGGACCGGCGCTGCCGCCCGGTCGCCCGGATCTTGAGCCCGGGCCAGCACGGTGACTGCCCGCGGTTCATCCCGTTGCTGCAGGCCGTCCGGATCGGCCGCCGGGGGACGGGGCGGCCCCGCACCCGGCCCGGCGCCGCGCTGGGGGACAAGGCGTACTCCTCCGCAGCCAACCGCGCCTACTTGCGCAAGCGCGGGATCAAGGCGGTCATCCCGGGGAAGGAAGACCAGAAGAAACACCGCCGCGCCCGGGGCCGTGCGGGCGGCCGCCCGCCTGCCTTCGACGCTGGACGTTACAAGGACCGCAACACCGTCGAGCGCTGCTTCGGCAAGCTCAAGCAGTTCCGCGCCGTCGCGACCCGGTACGACAAGCGCGAGTACATGTACCAGGGCACCGTCGACCTGGCCTCGATCCGAATCTGGCTACGGGATCCCGTCCGATGATCCACGGGACACGCCTAGTGCGAGGGCTAGGCCCACCGCGGTGACCAGCGCGCGCAGCGCGGCGGATCGGCGGTCTGAAGACGCTCGCGCCAGCGGCGAGCTGTACGTGCCTACGCCTTTGACGATGTGGGCGATACGATCATCCAGCCTTCGCCAGGTCCTCACTGCTCCCGCTGCCCCCCCGGCAGCGTCCGCGCCATCGGTACGCGCTGGTGAGACCATCCATCCCATCGCACGCCACCGCCGTAGCAATGGCGTGCCTCCACCGTTACCCGGCGAGCGCGGCGACGAGCTTCGCGGCGTCCACTGTGCCGAGGCCGCTCGCCATGTCGTAACCGGCGACCGCGTTGAACCCGCGGACCGTGTACGTGTGGCCGTTCTGGGTGAACGTCACAGTGTTGTTGCCGATGGTAATGTCGGGAATACCTGGCCCGCCAGAGCCAATCGCGTACAGGTCCGGGTTGAGCAGCCCGAGATCATGACCGGCCGCCTGGTCGGCGATGGCGACGATGCCCGCGAACTCCGGTGAGGCCTCACTGGTGCCGCCGACGATGTAGAACCCCGGCCCGGCCAGCCCGCCGAAGGACATGTACACGAGCGCCCCGCCGTTGACCGCGGCGCTCAGGCTGATGTCGGGCGTGCCCCGGTGCAGGCCCACGATGTTGCTGACGCTGTTTTGGTAAGAGGGCCTCGTGAACACCGCCGACTGCCCGCCGCTGCCGGCCACCGCGGTGCCGAACAAGTAAGTCTCATTCCACACGTTGTCCGGCAGCGTCCGGTTGCCCTGAGCGTTGAGGTGCAACTGCAGGCCGCCGGCCGAGGTCACCAGGGGGTCGGTCGAGGGCCATTCGACCACCCGGGAGGTGTACAGGGTCACGCCGTTGAAGTGGTAGTTCGTCACGCCGGTATCGCCTGAGCTCGCGAGCACGGTCACGTTGTGCGCCGCCGCGTTGAAGTACGCGCTGCGCAGGCTGAAGATCGCCTGCGGGCTTGGGAAGGTCTCCTCGGTCGCCCCGAAACTCTGCGAGATAACATCACCCAGGTGGTGGTTGATCGCGTAATTCTCGGCCGCGATGATCTGCGGGAAGCCCACCGTGCCCTCGGTCTCGGCGACCGGCGTTTCCAGCAGCACGATGCTGGCCCCTGGGGCCATCGCGTGCGAGTACTCCACGTCGAGCGATGTCTCGATCGCCCAGCTGACCATGGTCGGGTTGTTCGGGTCGAACGGGGGAACCTTGCCCACTGGCTGAAGCACCGTGAACTGCGGCGGTGGCGGGAGGTGGAACGAACTGTCAAAGGTCGCCAGGTCGCTCTTGATCGTCGGTGAGCCGAACGAGTCGACAAGGATGATGGTCCGCCCGTGCCCGTTCAGGTGGCTCGCGTACAGCGGCTTGAGATCGTAGGCCTGCTGGAACTGCGAGGGCCGGTAGCAGGCAAACCCGGTGCTCTGGATGCACTGCCCGGTGGTCGGCGGCTGCGCCCAGTGCACGTTCCCGAGCCGGACCGCGAACGGCCGGGCGACCGCGACCCGCGCAGCCGGAGCGGCCCGGGTGACCGCGCCAGCCGGGGCGGTGACGGACAGCCCGAGGGCCGCCAGCCCGGCAGCCACCGATACAAATACAAAACGTCGACCCATGGCCCGCTCCCAGAACTCAACAAAAACTGAACCAACCCAGCGACGCATGCTAACAGCACCACGAGCGACTGTCTATGGTCGGCGCGGGCCGGCCGCATTACGGCTCGGACAGGTCCTCAAGCCGGTCGAGGAAGGCTCCAGCCGCGCCCACTCCGCATCACTGAGATTGTGCCGCTTCAGCCTGTCCTCACCCACGAGGTACTCCAACCGGAAGCCGCCCACCAAGATCTACGGGACACGCCCTAGTTCGCATCGAGAGGGTGAGGCCCCTTGACGAGGGCCGTACTTTAGGACCGGGCGGATGGTCGCGAGACACAACGCCCGTTCGGGCTCCCGTGATCACGGAGTGATGCCGTAAAAGAAGCAGCGACGAGATCAGGGGAGGCCGGACGATTCACGTGCCTGCTTCCTGGTGACCGCGATCGGGCACCTAGGTTAAGTCAAGATCTCACCGGTTCCGCCGTGCTGGCTGGTGTCGCTTTGCTGCTCTCCCACCTTGACCACGGATAGCCGTCGGGCGAGGTGCGGCGCCAATGATCGCAACTGTAGACGACCATTTCGATAGGACAAGCGAATCTTGCAGACGAACAATCGGTAGCTCGAACGACCCGAGACGGTGCAGCACCAAGGTGCAGCAACCGGACCGGCCGAAACCAGCATCCTTACGATCCTGAACGAACCGCTCACCTGCGCCAACGACCTACGCCGACCCCTATGCCTCCAGATGGCATGGAGGGGGTCAGGGGTTCGAATCCCCTCAGCTCCACCGAGAAATAGCAGGTCAGAGCCCATCAGGGCGTATCGTGCGAATCGCTGTGGCTCGCCGTGGGAGCCATGTGGGGAGCCAAGTTGTAGGTTTCCGGTATGGCTGAGGCGAAGCGCCGTCGCGAGCTGCGCCCGGTGATCACGACTGGCGCTGAGGTCATGGACCAGATCTTCCAGCCGGAGCAGCAGCGAGGGTTGCTGCAGGAGCCGCCGGATGATGGGCCCGAAGTAGGCACGTCGCGTAGACATTGACGTCTGGCCGCGAGGCAGCATACCCCGGGCTTGAACTTGGAGCCCGGTCCAGGGTTTACCGTTGCCGTCATGGACACCGGCCAGGTCACCGAGCCGCTGACGGTCGGGCAGCTTGCCGCCCGCGCAGCCGTGCGAACCGACACGATCCGGTACTACGAGCGGGAAGGCCTGCTGCCGACCCCGCAGCGCACCGGAGGCGATCACCGCCGGTACGGGTCGGCCGACCTGGACCGGCTGCTGTTCATCCGCGGCGCCCAGCGGCTCGGGCTGCGGCTGGCCGAGATCCGCGAGCTGCTCGCCGTCCGCGACACCGGCACCTGCGCCTGCGAGCCCGCCGAAGCCCTGCTGCGCCGCCACGCCGCCGAGATTGGCACCGAAATCGAGCGGCTGGCCGCGCTGCGGGCCGAGCTGCTCGTCATGCTGGCCGCCATGCCCGGCCCGGACTGCCCCAACCCGCTGCCCGGGACCTGGTGCCCTCCCAGCCTCATCACCGGGAAGGAGGTGACGGCGATGTGCCCATGTTGCGGCGCCAGCACCTGCGACGGCTCATGCTGCGACGACGTATGCGAATGCTGCTGAGCTGATCTCAGCACCCCGCCCCGAGGCGCCAGGGCGGGGCCCAAACATAGGGTTCACGCTCAAGAGCACGCGAGATTGCCCCACAGGGCCGCGTATCACCCTAAAGATCGTTGATTGCGGAGTTACTGAACGGTGGAAGGTCGAGTCCGGTGCTGGCCGGGAAGCCACTGGGCAGACTGGGCACACTCACCGCCTACGGCTGATGCCCCGGCCGGCGCGAGCCTGGATAATTGCCTCTGATGTCTACCAGGCGGGGCAGAAGGGCTGGCGGGTATGAACAGACCGGCGCTGCCCGCAGTGCTAGCGGCAGCGGCCTGCGTACTGGGACTGGCCAGCTGCAGCGGACAATCCGCTAGCAGGCCGCCGAATGCAGCCTCGCCCTCAGCCACGGCCAGCCCTGCGCCGTCCACGTCTGTTAGCGCCGCCTCAACGTTCGCGCTCACCGACCAGGCCATCCCGGCGAAGTGCCCGCCAGGCTCGCCCGGGTCCGCGCAGTGCTTCGTCATCACGCTGGCCGGAACGCTGGCTGGATATGGCACGCTGCGCTCTGGCGGGTGGTTTGATGTGGAGGTCCCGCAGTCGAGCCCGGCCTGCGGCAAGCCCTGGACTTACACCGAGTCGCTGAACACGGCGACCGGGTCGCTTGTGGTCCGGGCCACCGGCCCGCGGCTGTGCTTGGACCAGGTGACTACGGTCCTCCGCCACTACACCGTTGTCCGTGCCACTGGCACCCTGAGCCATCTGCACGGCGCAGGCACGATAACCCTGGCCGTACTGAGCGTCGGCGCGGCAGAGACCTGGACGCCGCCAAGGTGACCGCGTGCCGCGTCGCCGCCAGCCCCGTAACCCTCGGCATTACGTGACGCTGCGGGCTCGCGGTCACCCGCACGCCCTCGGCCACGAGCCCGCGCGTGACCGCGAGCCCGATCCCACGGCTCGCGCCGGTGACGACTGCGGTTTGCCCGTTCAGGCGGAGATCCATGATGTCCTTCTCCCGCTCTTCGGTGGGTAACCCCGCCTCAGCGGTCAGGCAGCGTGCACGCTCTCTGGGAGGTACCCGATCTGCTTCAGGATCGCGAACTGATCCTGCAGCGTCAGGATCTCGGTGACCTTGCCCTGCCGGAAGTGCCAGATCGCCGTGTCGCGCACCTAGACGGGCTTGCCGGTCGCCGCCACGCCGCCATACGGGCCGGTATGCGTTCCGCGCCAGATGAGAATCACGGCGAGCTTTTCCCCCGAGACGAACATGTCCTGGATGCTCGTGGTCAGATCGGGAAAGCCGGTGAGCCGGTCGCGGATCCTGCCGACCGGTCCGGCCACGCCGACGTGGAAACCGTTGGTCCTGACATCCTCGCTGAAGATGTCGTCAGCCATCGCGAGATTTCCTGTCCATCCCTCGGTGAACCACCGGCGCGCTATCTGCATGTACCGCTCGCTGGTTTCCAGCTCTGCCGGGCTCGTCATGACGTCTCCTCTTGCCCTTGTGCGGCCACCTGACCGGTACCCGTCGAGGCTTGCCTGCGGCCCGCTGCCCGCGGTTGCGTCATCTGACTGAATTCCGGCGTGCGTCGCCCTCTTGTCCGGGGCGCTCCGGCCTGATCACCGGTTCTGGTCGCCAAGGCAGAAGGCGCTGGCTGAAGGCGCCCGTCAGGCGCAACTGGTTTATCCGGCTCTCCGGGGGCATAAAACGGTCAACAGGGTCCTGGAGGCCCAAAGCCAGGAATCTGCGGCCTGCAGGGGTACGTCACCAAGCTCGCTGCCTGCCCCGAAGGCACGCCAGTGACCGTGGAGTTCGTGATCGGCGCCTACTACCGGCTGTTCCAGATCGAGAAATCATTCAGGATGTCCCAGCACGACCTGCAGGCCCGGCCGGTCCACCACTACAGGCCCGACACGATCGAGGTGCTCCTGGCCATCGTGTTCGCCGCGCCCTCGACCGTCTCCACCAGCACTCAAGCGCGCACTAATCTGGCCCGGCTCAGCTTACAGATGATGATCAAGCTAAAAATGCCCGGGGCCAAGCGGCGGGTAATCCTGGCCAGCCTTGCAGCCGTTGTCGGCATTGCTGCCTTGACCATACCCATATGGACAAGCACGGGAGCGTCAGGCCGCCCGAGCAACCCAGCCATCACGGCGTCTGGTGCTGTGGATTCCGAGCTAGCAGCGCTCTTGAACGATGGCGTGGCAAATTCCGCCGCGCCTGCCGGTCACACGTCCAACAGCCCTGCTCTGATCGCGGCCGCGGCGGGCGCTGATAACCAGCAGTTCTACCAGCTAGGTGAACTGCTGGTCCGCGATGGACTGTCCGGCACCATCATCAACCTCAGCCGCGAGATGAACGGCTACTGGTATGCCTGGAGCGTGTGGCACGCGCCGCCGTATGAACTCGATGCGTTCATCTTGGCCTGGCGGCAGGTCGTCACGACCATGCGATCGGTGCCCGGCGCGCACTTCAAGTTCCTGTGGACCTTGTACCCCGGCGCGGCCTCGGCCGCCGAATGCTGGCCCGGCAGCGCGTACGTGGACTACGTGGGAACCGACATCTTCGACTGGCACGGTCGCCCTGACGGAACGTACCCGCGTACCGCATCGGGCGCGCTGGATTGGGCGGGCCGCTGGCACGAAGCGCTGACCGCTACCCCGGGCGGGCTGGACTGGACCGCCCGGTTCTCCGCGCTGACCGGCAAGCCCATCATCATCCCCGAGTGGGGCCTGGACTTCCACTCCTTCGGCGGCCAGGACGACATCTATTTCCTGACCCACATGACGGCCTGGCTGAAGGCCCACCACGCGATCGGCCTGTACTGGGCCGGCGGCCACGTCCCGTTGTCCGGCTGGCCCGGCGGCCCGCTGATCCCCGGCCAGGGCGCGGCGGCCCAAGATAGCATTCCCGGCCTGGTCAACGGCATGGGCAAGCTGCTGGGCGGGCACCTGCAGTACGCCGGCGCGTACCTGACTGACCAGGAGCCGATCTCCGATGCCACCGCCCAGCCGACGCTGGCGGTGTGGGAGCACTCGGGCTACCAGCTGGTGCTCAGCGTCGATATCGTGCCGAACCCGCCTGCCACCAAGTCCTACTCCGGTCCCATGGAGCCCAGGGAGCAGCCGTACCAGCTTTCCGGCTATCCCGACGCGGTAGCTGCGCTCAGGCAAGGACTCGGATGATCAGGCGGAGAGGTATCCGTTGTCGAAAATCCAGTCGGGGTAGCTGGTTCTGAGCAGGTCGAGGTGGCCGTCCCAGGCTTGCGGCCCGAGCGCTGCAGTCCGGGCGAACGTAATGTCGTCGTGATTGATGGTGAAGCCCCAGCTGAAGCCGGCGATGGCCTGGACGCGGCGGGTGAGCACGGCGTCCGGTGCGACGCACAGGAAGCTTTGCGCCTCCCAGGTCATGTCGTGCCTTGATCCGCGGGAGGGCGCGTCGAACAGCTCAGGCCGGACGCCGAACCAGGCGTACGGGGTGGGGACCTGCTGGTAGAGCGCGATCGGGTCCATCTCGAACCGGTCCGGGGCGCTGTCGGTGGAGCGGACCATCTGCGTCCAGCCGAACACGGCTGCATACCCCTCCGCCGGGTACGCGATGGTGGCGCGGCAGACCGGGAAGCCGCGAGCGGCATCGGTGGGCAAGCCGCCGCTGAGCAGGGAGTAGCCGATGGCGTCCGGATCTGTGTTGCGGGTGACAGATACAGCGACCAGCCCGCTGATGCCGCGGAGCGAGAAAGGGATGCGCAGTTCCTCGGCGTCAGCGATGACGTCCTCCTCCGTGCCTGGCCAGATGCGGGTGGACCTGTTCATCCTTTCACCGATCGCGGCAGCAGGGTACGAGTCAGGTGTCGTGCTCCCACCACATCGCGACCAGCTCGGACCAGCTCGTCTGCGTGCCCTCCCGCGTCGCTTCGGCGAACCGCGCTGCGCCGAGTCGGTGCCGCGCTGCCTGCTCGATCCGGGCCACGTCTGGGTGGGAACGATCCGTCAGTCCGCGCACGCGGGCGCTCGCCGCGAGCAGCCGCGCGGCCTGCTCGTATTCGCCGCAGTGCAGGGCCAGGTCTGCGACCCCGACGAGTACCTGTGCGATCAGGGGCGCGTGCCGTGCCTCGGACGCCGCCTGGCAGGCCGCTGCGCGATACATACGGGCCTCGCTGAGATCGTCGGCAAGGTAGCCGAGCAGGTCGAATCTGACCGCGCGGATATCCGCCCGGCCCGCTTCGTCGCCCAGAATGGTCGCCATGACGCCGAGTTGGTGGCGTGCCTCCTCGGCGTGGCCGCCCCAGCGAGCGAGTTCCGCTTTCGCCAAGGCCAGCTCAGCCAGCGCATCCGGCCAGGTGACCGGTTCCGCGCACCGCTCGGCGTCGGCGATCGCGGCCGCGCTGGAGTCCTTATCGCCGAGCAGCCAG
Organism: uncultured Actinomycetota bacterium; assembly: GCA_963808615.1. Classification (GTDB taxonomy): domain Bacteria; phylum Actinomycetota; class Actinomycetes; order Streptosporangiales; family Streptosporangiaceae; genus Palsa-504. The sequence goes on along the minus strand of CAWEGV010000006.1, from coordinate 179,534 downwards.
TACAGCTGGGCCTGTCGCGACCGCATCCGGATGACATCCTCGATAGCACCGACCTCGGTGACGACCGAGATCGCCTGCTCGTAGTACTCGCACGCATCGGCGAACTCGCCGCGCGTGGCGATTCGGTCGGCCAGCTCGGTCAGCGCGAACGAGATCCCGAACCGTTCGCCGAGCGCGCGGAATTCGGCGAGCGCTTTCTCGAGATACGCGTCCGCATCCCGCCCCCCCTGGCCGAGCATGATCCGCATCTTGCCGAGCTGCAGCCGGCCCAGCGCGCGTACCCAGGGGTCCTCGTCGTCCAGCAACGGCTCGAACGCGGGCAGGAACGCGTCCGGGCCCTGCAGTATGTGCTCCAGCGGAGCGACGAGCGTCAGCACCGGATAGCGGTCGTGACCGCGCTGGCTGAATCGGTGCGCCTTGTGGATCCATTCCTCGGCCTGGCGTTCGTCGCTCCGCCCGGAGGTCACGAACAGCACGACCAGTGCGTACACCATGGCCCGGATCTCGTCGGGCACCTCGCCGGGCATCTTCGTGGCGGCGGTGATCAGTTCCATGCCTTCGGCCTTGTGCCCGCCGAGCCACCAGTAGTATCCCGCGGCGGCCGCGAGCCGCATCGCCGCCTGCGCTTCGTCGGCCGCCAGCGCACCGCGCATCGCGGCACTGACGTTGTCGTGCTCGGCCTCGAGCGTGGCGAGCCATTCCAGTTGTTCGGCGCGGCGAAGATGCGGCTCCGCGGTCTCGGTGAGTTCGGTGAAGTAGGCAAGATGCGCATGGCGAGCCAGGTCCGCTTCGCCTGCCTCCGCGAGGCGGTGCGCGGCATACTCCTTGATCGTGCCGGTCATCCGGTAGCGCGGTGCGCCGTTGCCCTCGGTGACCAGCAGCGACTTCTCGGTCAGCGAGGTGAGCAACTCGAGCACCTGCTCCTGCTCGACCGCAGCGCCGACGCAGACCCGCTCGGCTGCTTCCAGGCTTGCCCCGCCCGAGAACACCGCTAGCCTGCGCAGGGCCATCCGCTCGGCACCGGTGAGCAGCTCCCAGCTCCAGTCGACCATCGCGCGCAGCGTCTTGTGCCGCGGCAATGCGGTGCGGCTACCCCCGGTCAGCAGGCGGAACCGATCGTCGAGCCCGCTGGCGAGCTGGTCCATGGACATGGTGCGCAACCTGGCCGCGGCCAGTTCGATGGCCAGCGGCATCCCGTCCAGCGCCCGGCAGATGCGCACCATCGTCGACAACGTGTCCGCGTCGACCGCAAGATCCTTGCGCACCGCGCTCGTCCGGTCCCGCAGCAACCGGACGGCGGGAGAGGCCTCGATCTCGCCCGCGCTGGCCTCCTCTTCCGGCAACGCCAGCGGCTCGACCAGCCACAGCGCCTCACCGGTGATGCCGAGCGGTTCCCTGCTCGTGGCCAGAATCCGCAGCCGCCGGCACTCCCCGAGCACCCGATGGGCGAATGCCGCCACCGACTCGATCACGTGCTCACAGTTGTCCAGAATCAGCAGCGCCTCCCGGTCGCGGATCGCTGCGATGAGCCGGTCCGTCAGCTCCGCGGTCGGCATCCCTCCCAGCAGGGCATCCCGCAGCCCCAGCCCGGCGAGCGTCGCCTGCGCCACATCACCGTCGGCGGCGACGGCTGCGAGCTCCACCAGCCAGGCACCGTCCGGCAAGTCGTCCAGCAGCGTGCGCGCCGTCTCCGTGGCCAGCCTGGTCTTCCCCGAGCCGCCCGGCCCGATCAGGGTGGTCAGCCGATGTTCCGCAACGAGTTCACGGACCACGGCGACATCAGCGTCCCTGCCGATGAAACTCGTCAGCTCGGCGCGTACGTTGGTCTTCCGGACCTCCTCCCGCCGACCCAACTCGCCCCGCAGCAGCGCGACGTGCAATGCCGATAGCTCGGGCGAGGGGTCCACGCCCAGCGCGTCGGCCAGGGCTTCCCTGGTGCGCTCGTACACCAGCAGCGCCTCGGTGTCGCGACCCACCGCCACCAGGGCACGCATCAGCGCGGCGGCAAGCCGTTCCCGCAGCGGATGCGAGGCCACCGCGTCGGTCAGCTCCGCGACCACCTCAGCACCGCGGCCGAGACGGACCTCCGCATCGAACCGATCCTCCATGGCAGTCAGGCGCAGCCGCTCCAACCGGGTGACCGCCGCGTCAAACGCTGCACTCTCCTGCAAACCGACATCCTGCATGGCCGCACCACGCCACAATGCGAGGGCCTCGCGCAGCAGCCGAACCCGCCGTAGACCCTCCTCGTGGCGCGCCTGGCCGACGAGGCGCTCGAACCGCACGGCGTCGACAGCATCGGGTTCCACCCTCAGCCGGTAGCCGCCCGTGTGCCCCTCGACCAGCCCGTCCGGCAGCGCCCTCCGCAGCCGGGAAACCAGACGCTGCAACGCATTCGCCGCGTCGGAGGGCGGGCTCTCACCCCAGATCCAGTCGATCAGCGTCGCCTTCTGGACCACATGGCCTGGTTCGAGGGCGAGGGCGATCAGCAGCGCGCGCAACCGGGCGCCAGGCACGTCAGCCGCAACGCCGTCGTCCGTCCGAACCTCGAACGACCCGAGCATCCCGATCTGCACTAGCTGATTCTCCCACTGCGGCTCATCCTGCGAGACGTGCGAACCGGCTCCAGGTTCGACCGCCTTCGCAGGCCAGCCGGGCATCGCTGGACACCATCAGGGTTCTCATCGCGGTACCTTTCTCCCTCTCCGCGCACCTCAGCACCGGCTTGGGGCCAGCCCGGTCACCGTCCTGGAAGGCCAGCGCCCGGAAGGTCACGCGCGCCTCGTGAACGTCGCCAGCGCCCACAGGTAGCCGACGATGGCGATCCCGGCGCACCAGGCGAGGGCGGCGATCGCGTAGCCGGCTGATGGTTGACCGGTGAGCAGCCCGCGCAGGGTTTCGATGATCGGCGTGAAGGGCTGATACTCCGCGAATTGCCTGGCTCCGGTCCGCATCGTGTCAGCGGGCACGATCGCGCTGCTCAGGAACGGCAGCAGGATCAGCGGCACGACGGCCATACCCGCCGATTCCGGGGTCTTCGCAGCCAGTCCCAGGGCGACCGTTAGCCAGCTGGTCGCGAAGCAGACCACCATGATGAAGCCGATCGCGCCGAGCCAGTCGAGGAGACTCGCAGACGGGCGGAATCCCAGCGCGAAGGCCACCCCGATGATGGCCCCGATGGCGATCAGACTTCGCAGCATGCTGGCGATGACCTGAGCGTTCAGCACGGCGCCACGGGAGATGTCCATGACCTTGAACCGGTTGATGATGCCCTTTGTCATGTCGGAGTTCACGGCCATCGAGGTCGCGCTCAGCCCGTAGGTGATCGCCAGCACGATCATGCCCGGCGTCGCGTAGTCGACATAGTCGACGCCGACGTTGAAAGCGCCGCCGATCACGTACACGAACATCAGCATGATCACGACCGGCAGCAGGACGGCGTTGAACACCGCGGTCGGGTTCCGGAGGGTGTGCCTGAAGTTGCGACGCAGCATGATCGTCGAATCCGTGCTCATCGTGCGTTCTCCTTTGTGCTTGCGTGGCCGGTCAGGGCCAGGAAGACGTCATCGAGGTCCGGGGTGTGCACGGAGAACTCCTCGGCGTCGATCGAATGCTCATCGAGTCTGTTCAGCAGGTCCCGCAGCGATTTCGCCCCGCCATCGCTGGGGATCCGCAAGGTCAGATCCTCGTCGTCCCGCGTGGAGCCGGTCAGGACCCGCGCCGCCTCGTGGAGCTCGGCGACCTCGGTGAACCGGAGCCGGACATGGCTGCCGGGAACCTGGCGCTTGAGCTCACCGGGAGTGCCCTGCGCGACCAGGCGGCCGTGGTCGAGCACCGCGATCCGGTCCGCGAGCTGATCGGCTTCCTCCAGGTACTGGGTGGTGAGGAAGATGGTCACGCCGTCGGTCACCAGCTCGCGGATGATTCCCCACATGGTGCGGCGGCTGCGCGGGTCCAGTCCCGTCGTCGGCTCGTCCAGGAAGATGATCTGGGGCTTGCCGACCAGGGTCATGGCCAGATCCAGCTTCCGGCGCATACCACCGGAATAGGTGGCCACCGGCTTCTGCGCCGCCTCTGTCAGGTCAAACCGCTCCAGCAGGTCCCTGACGAGCCGTCCGGCCTCGGCGGAGCCCAGGTGCTTGAGGTCCGCCATCAGCTGCAGGTTCTCCTGGCCCGTCAGCAGTTCGTCCACCGCGGCGAACTGGCCGGTGACCCCGATAGCCGCCCGTACCGCCTTGGTCTCGGCCGCGACATCATGTCCGGCCACGCGTACCGTCCCGGCGTCGGCCTTCATCAACGTGGTCAGCACGTTCACCGTCGTCGTCTTCCCCGCCCCGTTCGGGCCGAGCAGGGAAAAGACCGTGCCCGCGCGAACCTCGAGGTCGATGCCATCGAGGACGGTCTTGTCCTTGAATGCCTTCCGCAGCCCTGAAGCTGCAATCGCTGAACTTGTCATGCAGCTACCATCGGCGCCCGGCCTGACATAGGCCTGACACGCTCCTGACGCAGCTTTCTACCTCGTCACATCCAAGGACGCGAACCCAATCGCCCCCGGCGATTCACGTCCAGCGCGCGCCAGGCCCGTGCGAGCATGGCAGGCTCAGGTACGGGGAGGTGCGGAGCGGGCCATCTTCATCTCCACATAGCCGCCCAGGAATTGCAGCGGCGCAACCGTCAGGAACCACGCTGCCAACCTGTAGCATTTGCGCCGGTCCTGGCTAGTTTCGGCCTGACGGCCGAGAGAGAGCAGAACGAGGCCGAGGGCGAGAGTGAAGCCGCCGCCAGCAAAGCGCACGCTCGCCACGGTCCGGAGGTGGCGGTACTCCCATGGCAACATCGTGCGTCTCATGAGGGACTGCAAGGCTGTGGTGCTGTCATCTGGTGCGCGCATCGGGATGCCTCCTGCCACCTGTGGCGCCGATCACCTAATATATCAGAGTGATATCATATTAATGCGCGGATCGTCAACAACGGCATTCCAACATCCGTCAGACCGCTGGCGTCCGGTTTCGGAGCGCGCTTTGTCCGCCGGCCGCGCCATCTGCCTCACTGGCGGGCGCCGATGTGTGCGGCGGGTCACGATGAAGGGATCCGGGCCACGGCGTAGCCTGCAAGCAGGTACTGATGGGGGAGCCCGCCCGGCTCCCAGCCCAACCTCCTGCCGGGTCTCTCATGATCATGTTCAACAGCCTGCTGATCATCGGCGGGGTGGCCATCGCGGTGCCGCTGCTGCTCGGGCTCTTCCCGGCTGTGAAGGTGCCGGTGGTGGTACTGGAGATCCTCGGAGGTGTCCTGGTCGGGCCCGCGGTTCTCGGATGGGTGCATCTTGACGTAGCTGTCCGGGTGACTTCCGACCTGGGCCTGGGTTTCCTGTTGTTCATGGCCGGCTACGAGATCGACCTGCGCCGTTTCGACCGCCGGATCCTGCTGCTGGCCGGCCGGGCGTTCGCAGTTTCCGTGGCGCTGGCCCTGCTCGTGGCCTATGGGCTTCAGCTGGCCGGCCAGGTCAGGGATGGCCTGCTCGTGGGGATCACGTTGATGGCGACCTCGCTCGGGATCCTGGTGCCGATTCTCAAAGATGCCGGGCACACCGAGACGTCCTTCGGGCACCTGATCATGGCCGCGGGCTCGCTGGCAGAACTCGGCCCGCTTGTCCTGTTGTCGGTCTTTTTCTCCGCGTCGTCGGGGAATCCGTCGGTGGAGCTGGGCCTGCTGGCCGCGTTCATAGCCGTGACCGCCGTCGTTGTCGTGGTGGCTCAGCGTGTCCGGGGATGGGACCCGCTGCGCGGGGTAGTGCACCGGCTGGAGGACACGAGCTCCCAGCTGCGGGTCCGGCTGGCCATTACCTTCGCCCTGGCCTTCGCGGTGCTGGCCGAGCACTTCGGGCTGGCCACCATCTTGGGAGCCTTCCTGGCTGGGGTCATCGTGCGCCGGACCGGCGAGTCGCCGGCCTCCCATGAGGTGCTCAAAGGCAAGCTGGAAGCGATCGGCTTCGGGTTCTTGATCCCCGTGTTCTTCGTGAGCACCGGCGCGGGCCTCGACGTAGACGCCTTGTTCCGCAGTTCCCGGGCGATGCTTCTCGTGCCGGTCTTCCTGGCCGTGCTGCTGGTAGTGCGGGGACTGCCGGCGCTGCTGTACATCCGGGCCGTGGGACGCACCCATGCCCTGGCGGCCGGTTTCATGCAAGCCACATCTCTGACGTTCATCGTGGTGGCCACCGTCATCGGGGTCCAGACCAATCATCAACTGCGGTCCACCGCCACAGCTCTGGTGATAGCCGGCCTGTTGTCGGTCGTCATCTACCCGCCGGTCGCATTGCAGCTGATGAAGAATGCCGCCGATAGCCAGGCGGCCCGACCTTCAGCCCCCGCACCGGTGTCGGCCGAGCCCTCCCGCCGCGAGCCATCGTGAAGACCGGCCGGTGGGCGCCCGTGGCCGGGGCGCGGCTGGCAGAATGGCAGGCATGACTTCGGACTCCCGGCAGTTGTCCGCGCTGATCAACCGTGCGCCGGATGAGGTTTACGAATACGCCGCGGATCCGGCGAACCTGCCGGAATGGGCTCCTGGGCTCGGCACGTCGGTGGAGCAGATCGACGGTCAGTGGTTTGTTGAGACTTCCATGGGCCGGGTTGGCTTCGCCTTCGCTCCCAGGAACACTTACGGGGTGCTCGATCATGAGGTGACGCTGCCGTCAGGTGAGGTCATCTACAACCCGATGCGGGTGACCAGGAACGGCAGCGGCAGCGAAGTGGTCTTCTCGCTGCGCCGCAACCCGGGCATGACCGATGAGGAGTTCGACCGGGATGCCGGTCTGGTCGCGGCTGACCTGGCACGGCTGAAAGCCCGCGTCGAGGCCAGATAACCAGCACCCCAGCGGCGACACCGGACGCTGGGCGCGGCGCTGGGGTATGCCGGGTTCATGAGGTATCCCGATGGTGGCGGGCTGACGGCGGAGGAGCGGGCCCGCCGGGAGCCCGGGGCGAGGTGGCGGTGGCAACCGATATCGCCGCGCACGCCGCGTTGATGGGCTTCTCGGTGCAGCTGTTCGAGACGCTCGCGTGGGCCGAGGAGCTGCTCTCTGCGGCATCCGCCGCAGACGTGCCACGGCTGCCACGTCTCTACACCGCCGCCGGCTACGCCTGCTTCGCAGGCCGCGCCGAGGCCGCCAGGGCAAACGCGCGTCGGGCCGTCGGGTTGGAGGGCGACGCCCGCTACGACCCGTGTGAGCCCGGGTACGCGATGTTCGTCGAGGCTCTCGGCCAGGTCTACTGCGGGGACGTGGAGCGCTACATCGAGCTGACCGGCGAGGTGGTGCGGCGCTACGGCAGCGACCGCGGCTATGGCCTCGCCTCGTACGTCGACGGCGTTCAGTCGGCAGGCCGGACCGAGGAGGCGCTGGCGCTCACTGAGGAATCGGTCGCCGCCGCCCGCCGCCTCGGCAACCCGTATTGGGTCGCGTATGCGCTATGGATCGCAGGTATGGCGTTCTCGCGCACGAACGCCCGGCGGGCGCTGGCGGCCTGGGAGGAGGGCATCGCCTTTGTGCATGAGCACCGCATCCACTTCTTTGAAGGTTTCATCGCCCGTGACGCGGCCCGCCTCAATACTTCGGACGGCGAGCCCGACGTGGCTCTCGGGCTCTTCGCCGAGGCGATCCAGGCCTTCCACCGCGCAGGCAACGTGCCGCAGCTGATCATCACGCTCGCCAGCGTGCCGGCGCTGTTCGAACGGCTCGACCGTCTAGAGCCTGCGGCCATGCTCCTGGGCGCGATGTCGCGGGAATCCTCAAGCTTCCACCACGTCCCCGAACTGGCCGAGCTCGGGGACCGGCTCACCTCCGGGCTCGGCGCGACCAAAGCGGGCGAGCTAATCACGGCGGGCTCCGGCCTCGACCTCGACGCCGACGCCGTCTATGCCCGCAGCCAGATCGACGCTGCCCGCCGCGACCCCCGCCCGGGGCCGCGCCGCGCGGCGCCCGCCCGGGGCCGCGCGGCGCCCGCCCGGGCCGCGCGGCGCCGCCCGGGTGGTCTGAGCAGGCGCGAGATCGACGTGCTTCGCCTCGCCGCCGCGGGCCGTACGTCCGGAGAGATCGCTACCGAGCTGTTTATCTCGACACGGACCGCCGAGCACCACATCCAGAACGTCTACACCAAGATCGGCGTGTCGAACCGGGCCGCCGCCACGCGCAGGGCCGTGGCGCACCGCGTCGTGGACGGCGTCCTCGACGGCTGACGGCAAGGCTGGTCAAGCCGGTCTGGCCTTTGAGATAGCCCCTGCGATGGTGGAAGCCGGTCAGTGGCATCTGGCGTCCGGTTCGCGGCCTGCGTATGGTTTTGCCGTAACTCCGGCAGTGAACGGAGGGCGCAGCGGTGGGGCCTGGCACTCGTAGCGTTCCGCGCCTGATCATGTCCGCGTTCGCCGCGGCGGCGCTCGCTGGCGGGCTGGTGACCTCCTGTACGTCGCCGGGCACCGCAGCCAGCGCCGGCGGGGAGGGCAGCCGCGGCGCGCACGTGCTGCTGGTCGGCACGTTCAACGGCGTGCCCGGCAAGTACCACAGCATCCAGGCCGCGGTCGACGCGGCCCGCCCGGGCGACTGGATCTTGGTCGCCCCGGGTGACTACCACGAGAACGCCGACGAGACCGGCCCGTTCGGCAACCCGGCCGTAGGCGCGATGGGCGGGGTGTACATCAGCAAGTCCGGCATCACGCTGCGCGGCATGAACCGCAACACGGTGATCGTGGACGGCACCAAGGCCGGCTCCCCGGCGTGCAGTTCCGATCCGGCGGCCCAGGACTACGGGCGGGCCGGGGCCGAGGGCGCCCCTGTCGGCCGCAACGGCATCCTCGTGTGGAAGGCCAGCGACGTCAGCGTGGAGAACCTGACGGTCTGCAACTTCCTGGCGGGCACCGGCGCGTCAGGCAACCAGGTCTGGTGGAACGGCGGCGCCGACTCGGGCAAGATCGGCCTGTCGGGCTACTGGGGCAGCTACCTGACCGCCACCTCGACGTTCTTCGGCATCGAGAGCACCGCCGCCGAGTACGGCATCTTCGCCAGCAACTCGGCAGGCCTGGCCTCGCTGACCCAGCTGTATGGCAGCAACATGAACGACTCGGGCGTCTACGTGGGCGCCTGCTTGCGGCAGTGCGACGTGGTCCTGAACCGCATGTGGATGGAGAACAACGCACTCGGCTACTCGGGCACGAACTCCGGCGGCACCATCGTCATCGAGAACTCCCAGTTCGACGGCAATCAGGATGGCCTGGACACCAACACCGCGGTAGTCGGCGACCCGCCCGCCCCGCAGGACGGCCGGTGCCCGGCGGGCGGGGTCAGCCAGATCACCCGCACGATCTCCTGCTGGGTATTGATCCACAACTACATCCATGACAACAACAGCGCCACCGTGCCGGCTGCGGGCAGCGCGGCGGCCGGGCCGATCGGCACCGGCTTGACGATCTCCGGCGGCCGCTACGACACGGTCATGGACAACACGATCGTGAACAACGGCGCGTGGGGCGCGCTGTTCGTCCCCTACGCCCAGCAGGGCACGCCCAGCCTGCACCAGACCTGCACCGGCTCCGGCGGGCATCAGGTGACGGGCTTCGGCTGCGTACTCGACCCGTGGGGCGACGCGTTGTTGCACAACACGTTCCGGCACAATGGCTTCTTCGGGAACCCGGGCAACTCTGATTTCGGCCAGATCACGCTGTTCGGCGGCGAGCCTGCGAACTGCTTCGCGGGCAATCACGCGCCGGACGGCAGCGCCCCGGCTGACCTGGAGAAGACCCAGCCGGCCTGCGGCGGATCCACCACCGCCGGGAACAACGGCGGCGTCCTGTTCCCCCAGGTGCTGTGCGACGCCGGCCTGGCCCCGTGCCCGGCGGGCGCCAAGTATCCCAAGCCGAACGGCACCGTCACCATGAAGCCGCTCCCGTCCGGCCTGCCGTCCATGCCGAACCCGTGTGCCGGCGTACCCGCCAACCCGTGGTGCCCGGCGCACCACAACTGACGTCACGACGGCCAGGCTTGCGGGCATCCGGAATGGCGGCTTACCGTGCCCTATGGACTGGAAGCTTGAGCTGGTTGCGATACCGGTAACCGACGTTGACCGCGCCAAGGCGTTCTACGTGGAGCAGGTCGGCTTCCACGCCGATCACGACCACCAGGTGAACGACGCGCTGCGGTTCGTGCAGCTGACCCCGCCCGGATCGGCGTGCTCCATCGTGCTGGGCACTGGGATCACGCAGATGCCGCCCGGCTCGCAGAAGGGCGTGCAATGCGTGGTCGCCGATGTCGAGGCCGCCCGGCGGGAGCTCGTGGCGCATGGGGTGCAGGCCAGCGAGGTCGACGTTCAGCCGTGGGGCTCGTTCGTCACCTTCAGCGACCCCGATGGCAACACCTGGGCGCTGCAGCAATTGCCGCAGTGGCGGTAGAACGCTTCTCGCCGCGCATGGTTTGACTCTGGCCCTGTGTCAGGGATCGGCTTGGAGGCGCCATGTTGTCCATCGGAGACTTCGCCAGGTACGGCCGGGTGTCGGTGCGAATGCTGCGCCACTACGACACTCTCGGGCTGCTGCTCCCGGCCCGGGTGGACCCGGCCAGCGGCTACCGGTTCTATACGGCGGCCCAGCTGGCCCGGCTGAATCGGATCGTCGCGCTGAAGGACCTCGGGTTCACCCTGGACCAGGTGCGGGCCATGCTGGATGAACAGGTCAGCGCGGAGCAGTTGCGCGGGATGCTGCGGCTGCGCCGGGCCGAGCTGCAAGCCCAGATCGCCGCGGATACCTCCCGGCTGACCCAGGTTGGGGCCAGGCTTTGGATCATAGAGATGGAAGGCGCCATGCCAGCCGACGAGGTTCAGGTCAAGCGGATCCCCGCGGTCCGCGTGGCGGAGCTCACCGCGGCCGCGGCGCGTCTGGAGCCCGCGCTCATTACCCCGGTGATCCAGCCGCTGTACCGGGAGCTCGGTGAGCGGCTGTCCCGGGCCAGGCTGGCTCCGGCCGGCCCGGCGATCGCCTACTACGAGGACGCTGCAGACGATGACGGGGTGGTGGTGCATGCCACTTTGCCGGTCAACGCCGAGCTCGGCACGTGCCACGGCGTGGAGATCACTGACCTGCCCGAGATCAGCCAGGCGGCCACGGTCGTGCACCGCGGCTCGATGGATAACGTGCTGAGCTCCATCCAGGCCCTGGCCCGTTGGATCGATGCCAGTGGCTACCGCTCCACGGGATACCCCAGGGAGCTGTGCCTGGAATGCCCGCCCGATGACCAGGACAAGTGGGTCACCGAGCTTCAGGAACCGATCGCCTCCCGCTGATCCGGCATTCTCAGCTGAGACGTCCGGCCAATGATCCGGCATTCTCAGCTGAGACGTCCGGCCAATGATCGAAGCCGCCGGGGCCGGTGACTTCTAGCGGGCGTCAGGCTGGTTCCGCGAGGCGCCCGGCCGCGGGGTCCCAGGGTACGGTCCCGGCGTTCCAGCGCGGACCGGATCGGCCTGCTTGCTGCCCCACCCGCAGCCGGCCAGGAAGGCAGCCCGGGTCGCCAGCAGCAGCGCCAGCCGTCACGTCCGGTGCCGCTGAGTATTTAGTGGCCCGAACCCGCTGCGGCTATGAGTTCCAGGATGCGGGCCGGAGGCAGGTGCTGCTCGTAGATCCGCACGCCGAAGGGGGCGAGCGCGTCCTCAATCGCGTTCACTACCGTGGGCGGTGCGACGATCATGCCGCCTTCGCCCACGCCACGGAAGTTGACGTCGGCGTCGAGCGGAACGGTCTCGAGGTGCTCTATCTCGATGCGGGGGACGTCACAGGCGGTCGGCATCAGGTAGTCCATGAACGTGGCTGACTGGAAGTTGCCGTCCTCGCCGTAAGCCGATCGTTCGAGCAGCACCGCGCCAATGCCCTGCGCGACGCCGCCTCGGATCTGGCCCTCGACGACGGCGGGATTGATAAGTGCGCCGCAGTCCTCAACGGCGACGTACCGCTCCACCTTCACGATGCCAGTCTCGGCATCGACTTCCACGATCGCGCAATGAGTGCCGCCGGACCAGCCGCTTTCGCCGCCGTCGAACGTGGCCTCGACCTCGAGCTTGGCGTCCACGTCGGCACCGAACTGCCCCGATGCCGCGCGCCGCGCGACCTCGCTCACGGCGATCGCGCTCGCCGGGTCGCCGCGCACCCAGACATTGCCGTCAGTGATCAGCAGGTCCTGCGCGCTGGCCTCCATCAGATGCGCCGCGAAATCCAGCACCTTGGCCTTGAGCTGGCGAGCGCCATGGAGCGCCACGCCTCCGGTCATGGTGGCCGACCGGCTGCCGCCGGTCAGTCCGAACGGGACGACGTTGGTGTCGCCGACGACGATGCGGACCTGCTCGAACGGCACGCCGAACTCGTCGGCGGCGATCTGGGCCAGGGTCGTCTGGTGGCTCTGGCCGTGGGGCATCTGGCCGGTGAACAGCGCGACGATGCCGTCTTCGGTGAGCCGCAGCCGCATGGACTCAGTGCCCATGGGGCCGCTGGGTCCCTCCGGCGGGCGCGGACCCGGAGCGGCCTCGATGAACGTTGCCACACCGATGCCCAGGTAGCGGCCTTGCGCTCGCGCCTCGGCCTGCCGGCGCCGGAACGCGGGAAAGTCCACGAGCTGGGTGATCCGCTCCAGCGACTCCCTGGTCGTCACCCCGACCAGCAGGCGTCCGGTAATCATGACGGCCGGCGGATCGGTGCGCGGGGCGACGTTACGCTGCCGGATCTCGACCGGATCCAGGCCGAGATCCTTCGCGATGAGGTCCAGGACGCGTTCCCGCACGAACGTCTCAGACGCCCACGGGCCGCGATAGGCGACGTACGATGCCTTGTTGGTGATCGCCGCGGTTGACTCGAAACCCAGGGCCGCGAGCTTGTAAGGACCCGGCAGCATCGCCTCCATGATGTCCGGGACCATCGCGCCCATGCCGGGGTATGCGCCCGTGTCGATGATCATCTTCACGTCCAGCCCGAGCAGGTCGCCGTCGTTGCTGACCGCCGCCCGTACGTCGAAGCTCTCCTCGCGTGCCTGCCCCGACGCGGCCAGGTTTTCGCCGCGGTCCTCGACCCACTTGACCGGTCGGCCGACCCGACGCGAGGCAGCGGCCACGGCCAGCTCCTCGCGTGATGCGCCAATCTTCAGACCGAACGAGCCGCCGATATCGCCGGCCAGGACGCGCACCTTGTCAGGCTCGATACCGAGGCGCATGGCCACAGCGATCCTGGTCACGTGAACGCTCTGCGTTGCCGCGTGGACCGTCATGACACCCAGGTCGGCGTCGTAGCTCGCGACGCAGCCGCGTCCCTCCATGGGCACGTTCTGGTGGCGGTGCACGTCGATGCGGAAGTCAATAACTCGATCAGTGCCGGCGAATGTTGCGGAAATGTCGCCGAACTCGCTGCGCGCGTGCGGGCGGGCGATGTTGTCACCCAGGTTGGCGAACAGCGGCGGGCTGCCCGGATCGAGTGCGAAGGCGGCGTTCGCGACCGGGGGCAGGTCGTCGTACTCCACCTCCACCAGCTCGCAGCCGTCCTCGGCCAGGTAGCGGCTCTCGGCGATGACCACCGCCACCGGATCGCCCACGAAGCGCACCTTGTCCGTCGCGAGCAGGGTGAACTCCGGGGTGGGCCCCGCCCAGCCCATGAGAGCCATAAGCGCATCCGGTCCCGGGGCGGTCATCGCTTCCAGGTCCGCTCCCGTGAGCACCTCGACCACCCCGGGCAGCGCCCGCGCCGCCGAGACATCGACCGAGAGCACACGAGCATGAGCCATCGGCGAGCGCACGAACGCGGCGTGCAGCATCCCGGGCAGCTTGATGTCATCGACGTACCGGCCCGCTCCGGTGAGGATGCGCGGGTCCTCCGAACGCTTGATGCTGGCGCCGGTGTAGCGCTCAGCCGCTATTGCTGCCATAGTTGCTCCCTCGCTCAGCGTTCACGGCTGCGCTCGGCGGCCAGCAGGACGCCATCGATGATGCTCTGGTATCCGGTACACCGGCAGATGTTGCCGGACAGCGCCTCGCGGATCTGCTGCTCGCCGGCATCCGGGTGGTCGGCGAGGAATGCGGTAGCCTGCATGACCATTCCGGGCGTGCAGAAACCGCACTGGAAGCTGTGCGAGTCCCACATCGCCTGCTGCAGCGTGCCCAGCCCGCCGTCGGGCGCCAGTCCCTCGATCGTGGTTACCTCGCTGCCGGCGGCCTGCACGGCCAGCATCAGGCACGAGCGCACCGCCCGGCCGTCGACGATGACCGTGCACGCACCGCAGACCCCGTGCTCGCAGCCGAGGTGAGTTCCGGTGAGGTTGAGGTCATCCCGCAGGAAGTCCGCCAGCGTCTTGCGCGCCTCCGGCGAACCGGTGCGCGTCGTACCGTTGACCCTCAGGGTGATGTCGACCATCGGTCACTGCCTCTCGCGGGCGTTGTCTGCCGCTGCTCGCAGGCCGCGGCGCACCATGGCCGCCGCGACCGTCTTCCGATAGTCCGGCGACCCGTGAAGGTCGGCGGGCGGGTCGGCATCGGCGGTGGCTCGGCGGGCCGCCTCATCGAACAGCGCCGCCGACGGCCTTTCGCCGACCAGCAGATCTTCCGCCGCTGCGGCACGGACCGGCACATCGGAAAGGCCGGCGAACGCCAGCCGGGCATCGCTGATCACCTCGCCGGAAACCACCAGTGACACCGCCAGGCCGACGATGGCGAAGTCGCCGTGACGCCGGGCGACCTCCTGGAAGCTGACCCCGGTGCCCCGTTTTGCGGTCGGGAATCGCACCTCCACGAGGAGTTCGTCGCTGCTGCGTGACGTCGTGAGATAACCCTCGAACCACTGCGCCGCCGGGATCACCCGTTCGCCCGACTGGCCGCGCACGACGAACTCGGCATCGAGCGCCCGGGCGACGGCGGGCAGCTCGGCTGCCGGATCGGCATGGGCCAGGCTGCCTCCTATCGTGCCGCGGCTGCGGATTGCTTCGTGACCGATCAATGGCAACGCGGCCGCCAGCAGCGGCACGGTTTCGGCGACGGTCTCGGATTCCTCGGCCGCATACTCCCGCGTCATGGCGCCTATCGCCGTCCAGCCGTCTGCCGTCGACACCCCAGACAGCTCATCTATGCCATTGATGTCGATGAGGACCTCCGGGCGGGCCAGCCGCAGCGCCAGCAGCGGGATGAGGCTCTGGCCGCCGGCCAGCACACTCGCCTCGTCAAGATGCTCAGCGAGCAACTCCACAGCTCCGCGGACGGTCTTGGGCGCCTCGTAGTCAAAGGGAGGCAATTTCATCGACACGGTCCTTCGATCGGGGGAGCAGCTCTTCCCTGGCCGCCAAGGCTCATTAGTTACCCTAACAACCATGGCGACGGCAACCACGGTCACCACGGTCGCCTGGCCAGCGCGGGGTTACTACGAAACGTAGTAACATTGTGATCCGTGAACGGCGCTGTTCCCACGACGATCATCGTCGCCGGTCTCGCGCTTGCCGGGTACGCGCTGCTGATGACCGTCCGAGACCGGCGGATGGACATGAGCCTGCTCGTCGCACTTGGCGTGCTTGAGATTCTGCTCCTGGTCCAGGTCGGCATCATCGTGGCCAGACTCGCGAGCGGTGAACGCCCGGCTCAGCTGGCTACGCTCATCGGATACTTGATCGCGATGCCGCTCGTCCCGCTGGCTGCGGCGTTCTGGGGGCTGCTGGAGCGATCACGGTGGGGCCCGGCGGTCATCGTCGTGGCCGGGCTAGTCGCCGCCGTACTGATGGTCCGGCTGCATCAGATCTGGCCGGTGATCCATGTCTGAGCCCATGTCATCGCCTGAGCTCACGGCATCGCGGCCGGACTCGACCAGGACGGGCCCGGGCCGGGTGCTGATCGCCATCTACGCGCTCTTTGCGCTCGCCGCTTCCGCACGGGCTGGGGTGCAGATCGCGACGAAGTTTCACAACGCCCCGGTCGCCTACGTTTTGTCGGCCTTCGCCGGCGCGGTCTACATCCTGGCCACGGTCACCCTGGCCATCGGCAGTCCAAGGGCACGCCGGATCGCCGTCGTCTCCTGCTCGGTCGAACTCGTCGGCGTGCTGGCCGTCGGCACCTGGAGCCTCGCCGACCCGGCCAGCTTCCCCGACGCCACGGTGTGGTCTGGCTATGGCAGCGGCTACGGCTTCGTCCCGCTCGTCCTTCCCGTTTTCGGCCTGCTCTGGCTGCGCCGCTTGAACAGGCGGACGAGAACCCGGCGAACCATCGTGACCTCAGCGGGAGATACGGACGAAGAGGCAGCGGATGCTCTACATGCCCACGCGGACCTGCCTGGGTGGGCCGACTCTGAGCCGGGTTGAGACAACTTCATCCGCACTCTGCACGCTCTCAGGGTTGCCTGTGACGGCAGCCAGGAACTCCTCGCGAGCGAGGCTCCTGACCTCAAGGCGGGTGATCGCGGTAACGGTCGCCGTCCTGGGTATCCGCCGCAGCAGGGCGATCTCCCCGAATGAGTCACCCGGGCCCATCTCTCTGAGCTGTCCGCCGTCCCTGCAGGCGCGGGCCCAGCCGTCTGCGATGAGGTAGAAGCGGTCGCCGGGCTCACCTTCCCGGATGATCACGTCCCCGGGCTCGTAGACCGCCGGCTGCAGTTCACTGGACAGGTGCTCGACTATCGCAAACGGCAGAGGGCCGAAGAACGACGCCCGGCGCAGCAGCGCGAGATCGGGGCCGGGGTCGGCGATCTTGCGGTCGATGGCCGCCAGGCTGGGCACGGACAAAGCGGCGACTACGGCCAGCAGCAGGCCGGTGGCGAGGAGAGTGCCGCGGGCTCCCCAGGCCTGGATCAGCACCGGCGCGACCGCCGAGCCGAGCCCCATGGACAGCAGCAGCACGGCGCGTCGCACGCCCATCGCGCGCCCCGTGTAGCGGGGCGGGATCACCTGCTGCAGCGCGCTGTAGACCCCGGCGTCGTCGACGACATTGGCGACCCCTATGAACCCGAACATCAGCAGCGGCCAGTACCGGGCGTGGGCGAAGGCCAGCACGATCATCGGCACTCCCCAGCCCGCGACCCCGCCGGCGAACGAGCGCGCCACCCTCTTGTCCCGGACGAGCAGGACGGCGAGCGGAGCGCCGATCAGGCCCCCCAGGCCGGGCAGCGCGCGAGCAGCCCGGCCGCGACCGCCGGGCCGCCGACCATGGCAGCGGACTGCACCATGCTGGCGGCCGTGTTCGCCTGTGTCAGTTCGTCGGGAGTGCGAGCCAGCCAGGGCAGCAGCGCGGCTTGCACCTGACGGAAGACGCTGGCCAGGCCGGCCGCCAGCGACACCAGCACGATGACGAGGACGGCTTGGCCGCCGCTGGCCATCGCGGCTCCGGCCGCCCCGAGGAGCACCGCCCGCGGCACGACCGAAGCGATCAGCAGCCGCTCACGCCGCACGCGGTCAGACCAGCTGGTGACCAGCGGCACCAGGAGCGCGCCCGACAGTCCCCGGGCCAGTCCGAAGATGCCGACCAGCCCGGCACCACCCGTGCGGTAGGCGTACACCGACGCGGCGGTGAATGCCGCCAGGTCACTGGCGTAGCAGGCACCCCAGGCCATCAGCAGGAGCCGGATCGGCCTGTTGCGTGCCAGCCACACGTACCGCCTCAAGGCCAATCCCCGCTCGCCGAGCTCCCTTGGAGATAACCGGTGACCATCGCCGGCGAACGAGGCGAATAAGCGGGCTTGCTCATGCATGGATGATGGCTCCCGCAGGCGGCGTCCGTCCCTAGGGACTTTCCCTAATCTTGGAGGCCGGGTGGTCTCTGTCATCGCGGCGTATCCGCGTCAAGCCTGTTCCTCGCTGGAGTGGCCGTTGCCCTTGAGCTTGCCCGCGATCTTGGCGGCGGCCTGGCCGACAGGCCCGGGAACGGCGTGCGCGGGGCTAGCGGTAAACGATGACTCGTCGAGCAGGTCCTTGACCATCTGCAAGGCGATGCGGCGCCGGTTCGGGGTACCTTCGCGCAGTGCCGCCACCAGCTTGGTGACTTGGTTGCGCTTGACCCTGGCGGGGTAGGGCGGCTCGTGCTGGTCGGTGACGCAGTCGATGATCACGGGACCGTCCCAGGACAGGGCCTCGGCCAGCTGGTCGCGGCAGCGGCGGGGATCGGTGATCCTCATCCCGCGGGCTCCGCAGGCCTCGGCAAACTTGACGAAGTTGATCGGGGCCATGTTCACCCCGTATTCGGGGTTGCCGAGGAAGACCATCTGCTCCCATTTGATCAGCCCGAGGGTGCCGTTGCTGATCACAATGATCTTGACGGGCAGGCCGTGCTGGACGCAGGTCAGGAAGTCGCCGAGCTGCATGGTCAGCGATCCGTCACCGGTGAACACCACGACCTGCCGGCCGGGGTAGGCGGTCCCGATGTCAGCGCGGCCCCGCGCGGTGGCGACCATGCCCGTGGGCCTGTGGCTCGCCATCTCACCGTGGTTCCTGACCCCGCCCGGCCGTTCCCGCACGCACCCGGGGATCAGCCCGGACCTTGCCGTCCCGGCCACCTGTCTTCGACGCCAGTCATCGCGCCGCGGGCCCGTATGGGTAGCGTTGGCGGCATGGCCGAGACGACCTGGCTGGACGCCACCGCACAAGCTGATCTCGTCCGCCGCGGCGAGGTGAGCCCCAAAGAGCTGGTCGAGGCGGCGATCGCCCGGATCGAGGCGGTCAACCCGAAGCTGGATGCCGTGATCTGGACGCGGTCCGATGCGGCGCGTCGGGAGGCCGAAGGCGACCTGCCCGACGGGCCGTTCCGCGGCGTGCCGATCCTGTACAAGGATCTGGGTTGCACGGTGGCCGGTGAGCCGGCGACGTTCGGCCTCGGCGGCGGCTCGATCCGCATCCCGGCCAGCGAGTGCGGGCTGGTCGGGCTCAAGCCGACCCGCGGGCGGGTGAGCCAGGGCCCGCTTGTCGCGGAGGGTTGGGCCGGCGGCGTGATCGACGGGGCGGTCACCCGGACCGTGCGTGACGCGGCCGGGGTGCTCGACGTGATCAGCGCGCGCATGCCGGGCGAGCCGTACTACCCGCCGCCGCTGCCGCGCCCGCTGGTCCAGGAGGTCGGCGCGGATCCGGGCCGGCTGCGGATCGGGGTGCTCGACCGGCCGGGCCGGGAGGGATTGCTCGACGATCCGCAGTGCCGCGCCGCGGCGGCTGGCGCGGCTCGGCTGCTGGAGTCGCTCGGCCACCACATCGACCAGTCCGCGCCCGCGGCCATGTTCGCGCAGGAGTTCATCGGGAACGTCGACACGATCATCGCAGCCGACGCCGAAGCGACGTTCCAGGCCTTCGAGATGCTGCTCGGCCGCCCGATCGGCGAGGACGAGATAGAGCCGCGCAACGCCGAATACCGGCGCCGCGGCCGGGCGCTGGATGCCGTGGCCTACCTGGAGAGCCGGGCGTGGCTGGGGATGTGGGCGCGCCAGATGGCGGACTGGTGGAACCACCATGACCTGCTGGTGACGCCCACCCTGGGCGCGCCCCCTCCCAAGCTGGGCTGGTTCACCGCTGCCGGGCCCCAGCAGGAGAAGGAACGGATCATCAGCTTCATCCCCTACACCGCGCAGTTCAACATGACCGGCCAGCCGGCCATCAGCCTCCCCCTGCACTGGACCCCCGCCGGGCTGCCGGTCGGCGTGCAGCTGGCTGCCGCCTACGGGCGCGAGGACCTGCTCATCCAGGTCGCCAGCCAGCTCGAGCAAGCCGCGCCCTGGAGCGACCGGTACCCGCCGATACGCGCGTAGGCAGGCAGGACATGACCGAGCCTTCGGGGCTGGCCGGCGTCCTGGCGTCGCGGCTGCGGGCGCTGTGCGGCCCGGAGGTCGAGGTCGTCGGGGCCCGGCCGCTGCCCGGCGGCGCGAGCCGCGAGAGCTGGGACGTCCGGGTACGGGTGGCCGGCGGCGCCCATCACCCTGTCGTGGAGCGCCGCCTCATCCTGCTCCGTGACGCCGACGGCCAGGCCAGGAACCCGGACAAGAACGTGGCCGTCGAGGCGGCGGCGATGACCGCGGCCAGGCTGGCCGGCGTCCCCGTGGCCGAGATTTACGACTACGGGGAAGGCGCCCTCGGTCAGGCCTACCTGCTGATGGAACGCCTGGACGGAGAGACGATCCCGCGTCGGCTGCTGCGGGACGGGGCATATGCTGCCGTGCGGCCCGGGCTTGCCCGCCGCCTCGGCGAGATCTTGGCCCGGATCCACCAGGTGGATCCCGATTCGGTCCCTGGCCTGCCCCGCGTCGACGCGCTCGGTCAGCTGACCGGGCTGTATCAGGCTTTCGGGGAGCCCCGGCCCGCACTCGAGATCGGCCTGCGCTGGCTCGCCGAGCATCGGCCCGCCGCTGCCGCGGAGACGCTGGTGCACGGCGATTTCCGGACCGGCAACCTCATGGTCGGCCAGGACGGGCTGCACGGCGTGCTCGACTGGGAACTAGCTCATCGCGGTGACCCCAGGCAGGACCTGGGCTGGCTGTGCACCAAGGCCTGGCGGTTCGGCTCGCCGAGGCCCGTCGGCGGGTTCGGTGCCCGCGCCGACTTGATGGCGGGCTACGCCGCCGGCGGCGGCAGCCCGCCGGACGAGGAGACCCAGCGGTGGTGGGAGCTGTACGGCACGGTGCGATGGGCGCTGCTCTGCCGCCGCCAGGCCGAGCGTTACCTCGCGGAGGGCGAGCCGTCGATCGAGCTCGCGGTGCTCGGCCGCCGCGTCTGCGAGCAGGAATTCGACATCCTGCTCGCCCTGGGTCACGCCGCACCGCTGACCGTGCCCGATCCCCTGGAGGGCCTCGAGGGTCACGCCGCCACCCCCCACGACCGCCCGTCAGGACCCGAACTGCTCCACGCCGTCCGCGAGTTTCTCACCACCGAGGCCGGCCTTGGCGCCGGCTCAGATCCGCGGCTGAGATTCCACGCCCGGGTCGCGGCGAACGCGCTGCGGATCGCCGAGCGCGAGGCCATGCTCGCCACCGCGCACGCCCAGAACCACCGGACCAGGCTGGCCGCCCTCGACTGCCAAGACGACGCCGAGCTCTGCGCCAAGATCCGCGGCGGATCGCTGGATCACCGCTTCGGCGAGGTCGTTGCGGCGGTCCGGGCTACGACCGTCGACAAGCTCACCGTCGCCAACCCCGGCCACCTGGCCATTCCCGGATAAGCCAAGGGAGACGACGTGGACTTCACCCTTCCCGAGGACCTGCGGCATTACCTGGCCGAACTCGACGAGTTCATCGAGCACGAGGTCAGGCCGCTGCAGGAGCAAGACGACAACGGCCGGTTCTTCGACCACCGCCGGGAGGATGCCAGGACCGACTGGGACCGGGGCGGGCTGCCCAGCCGCGAGTGGGAGGCGCTGCTCGCCGAGGCCAGGCGGCGCGCCGACGCAGCCGGCCACTACCGGTACGCGTTCCCGCGGGAATACGGCGGCCGGGACGGCACCAACCTGGGTATGGCGGTCATCCGCGAGCACCTGGCCAGCAAGGGCCTCGGCCTGCACTGCGACCTGCAGAACGAGCACGCGATCGTGGGCAACAATGTCGGCCTGCTGCTGATGCTGGACTATGGCAGCCCGGAGCAGAAAGACGAATGGATCGATGATCTCGCGGCCGGCCGTCGTCACTTCGCGTTCGGCATCACCGAACCCGGGCACGGCAGCGACGCGACGTTCATGGAGACCCGCGCCACCCGCGACGGCGACTACTGGGTCATCAACGGCGAGAAGACCTGGAACACCGGCATCCATACCGCCTCGCACGATCTGGTGTTCGCCCGCACCAGCGGAACGCAGGGCAGCGGCGAGGGCATCACGGCTTTCCTGGTCCCGGTCGGCACCCCCGGCCTGAAGGTCGAGGAGTACCTGTGGACCTTCAACATGCCCACCGACCACGCCCGTGTCTCGTTTCACGACGTGCGGGTCCCGGACAGCGCCGTGTTCGGCCGCCTGGGCCGGGGGCTCGGGGTCGTGCAGCACTTCTTCAACGAGAACCGCATCCGCCAGGCCGCTTCCAGCCTGGGCGCCGCGCAGTTCTGCATCGACCGCTCAGTGGAGTACGCCAAGACCAGGGCGCCCTTCGGCCGGCCGCTCGCGAGCAACCAGGCGATCCAGTTCCCGCTGGTCGAGTTGCACACGCAGTGCGAGATGCTCCGGGCGCTCATCTACAAGACCGCCTGGAGTATGGATCAGTTCGGCCCGCTGACGCAGTCTGGCCAGGTGTCTATGTGCAACTACGTGGCCAACCGGCTGTGCTGCGACGCTGCCGACCGCGCCATGCAGGTGCACGGCGGCCTGGGCTACTCGCGGCACCAGCCGTTCGAGCACATATACCGACACCACCGCAGGTACCGGATCACCGAGGGCGCCGAGGAAATCCAGATGCGGCGCGTGGCCGGCTACCTGTTCGGCTTCATCAGGCCGGACAGCCTCAAGGGCGTCACCTCTCCTCAGGTGTGAAGAGGCGACGGATGCCGGGGCTCGTAGATGGGAAACTCCGAACCGTCCGGTAGGCGGATGGCCGCCAGAAGTCCCCAGCCCTGATCTGAGAC
Organism: uncultured Actinomycetota bacterium; assembly: GCA_963808615.1. GTDB lineage: Bacteria > Actinomycetota > Actinomycetes > Streptosporangiales > Streptosporangiaceae > Palsa-504. The sequence goes on along the minus strand of CAWEGV010000006.1, from coordinate 156,979 downwards.
GTCCCGTGCCACCTCGACTCCCCTTGTCCTCAGTTCAGCCAGGGTGGCCTGGATGTTGTCACACATGAGGTAGAGCTCGTGACGGCTCTTACCGTCAGCCGGATGAACCGCAAGCTCGGCCGGGGGCAAGGCGAAAATGAGCCAGCCTCCGCCTGCGTCGACCGACGGCATGCCGAGTACGTCGGCAAAGAACGCGCGGACCTTCTCAGCTTGTCCAGAGAACACGATGGCATGCATTCCGGTGATCACGCCGCGATCCTAGCCGCCGGACTTCCGCCAGTGACCGCGCTCACCCCGCGCATCACCTTCGTGGCCGGCCAGCTGCACCACGGTCCGTTCGGAAAATTCCTTTGCACGGAACGAACGGTGGTGCACGTACCCGGGCCAGGTTCTACCAGGCGGCGGCTAACTTCCGTGTCCCTGGCGTGGCTGCGACCAGGACGGTCCAGCTGAGCAGGGCGAGCAGGGTGATCGTCTCGATGGCCAGGGACTGGGTCACGTAGGACGCCGAGATTGACTCCCGGAACCCGAGCAGGCCCACGCTCAGGGAGGCGATCAGGCGGCACCTCAGCGCCCGTCTCACCGTCCGGCAGTGCCGCGAGCTGGCCACCCTGCTCGAGCAGGCCGCCGCCGAAGCCGACCTCCGCGCGCACCCGGACGCAGCCCATTGAGGGTCCCGCTGGCCAGCACCGGGCTGGCCGTGACCGGAATCACGCCGACGCTGGGGGCCGGCTGCTTCAGGGCCGGGTGCCGAAGGACGGCTTGCCCGGACTGGCCGGCAGCGTGGCGTAGGCGTCGTGTACCCAGTCGCACAGCAGCGGCCTGGTCTCGCGCGGGTCGATGATCTCCTCGATGCCGAACCGTTCCGCGGTCCGCAGCGGGCTGCGCACGGCGTCGAGCCTGGCTCGGATGCCGGCCAGGGTGGCAGCTGGATCTTCCGCGCGTTCCAGCTCAGCTCGGTAGGCGGCCTCGGTCCCGCCTTCGACTGGCAGCGAGCCCCAGTCAGCCGAGGGCCAGGCCCACCGGCGGATGAGGCGGTGCCGGTTGGTCATGCCCGCCCCGCCGACACCGAAGACCCGGCGCACGATGACCTCGGCACCCGGCCCGGCTGACTGGTAGATGGCGCTGATCGCCCGCACGCCGTGCCGGATGGTGGCGCGCTGCTCGGCGCGAGTGCCGATCAGCAGTCCTGGCTGATCGGTGAACGTCACGACCGGCAGGTGGAACGTCGTGCACAAATCGGCCAGCCGGGTCACCGCCTCTGCGCCCTCAACGGTGAGGCAGCCTCCGGCCGCATACGGGTCACCGGCCACCACGCCCACCGGATGACCATCCAGCCGGGCCAGTGCGGTCACGATTGACCCGCCGTAACGCTGCACCTCCATGACGGAGCCAAGGTCGAACACCGCGTGCAGGATGTCCCGGATCCGGTAAGGCTGGCGGCGGTCACGGGGAATCGCGGACAGCAGGAAGTCCTCTCGCCGTCCGGCCGGATCGGTGCAGGAGATCACCGGCGGCCGCTGGTATGCGCTTTGCGGCAGGTAAGAAAGGAAGCGCCTGATCATCCCGAACGCCTCCTCCTCCGATGCCGCCACCAGGTCCACGGCGGCATTGCGGGCGTGCACGGCCGCCCCGCCCAGCTGTTCCTTGGTGACGTCTTCCCCCGCCCCGCTGCGCACCACGGGCGGCCCCGCGACAAACAGCTGCGCAATGCCTTCGACCAGCACCGACAGGTGCGCGGCGCAGAGCCTGGCCGCACCAAGGCCGGCCACCGGGCCCAGGCCCGCGGCGACGACCGGCACGGTGGACAGGTTGTCGACCACGTAGTCCCAGCCGGGATTGGCGGGAACGTAGGTGTGGCCCATCTGCTCGAGCATCTTCACGCTGCCGCCCCCGCCGGTACCGTCGATCAGCCGTACCAGCGGCAGCCTCATCTGGTTGGCCAGCTGCTCGGCGTAGATCTGCTTGCCTATGATCGCGGCATCCGCGGCGCCGCCCCGGATGGTGAAGTCATCCCCGCCCACCACGATCTTCCGGCCGTCGATACGGCCAGTTCCGGTGACGAAGTTGGCCGGCGTGAAGTCCGCCAGCTCGCCGCCGCTGTGATAGACGGCCGTTCCCGCGAGCGTCCCGATCTCATGGAACGAGCCGTCATCGAGCAGCCCCGCCAGGCGCTCACGTACCGTGAGCCTGCCCGCCTCATGCTGGCGCAGGACCTTGCTCGGGCCGCCCATCCGCTCGGCCAGGTCCCTCCGGCGGCGCACGTCATCAAGTTCCGGTTGCCACGTCATAACCACACCAAGCTAATCCAACGCCGCCAGGGAACGCTGACCGGGAGGAGCCGTAGTGAAAGGATCAATGGCATAGCCGGCAGACGTCATCGCCTTGGTGGCGCCCGGCCGAGAGGAGCAGACATGAGCGTGTACCGGGTGACCGAGATCATCGGGACGAGCAGCACGTCATGGGAGGATGCAGCCGCGGAAGCGATCAGGACCGCTGCGGAGACCATCCGTGATCTTCGAGTGGCCCAAGTCGTCGAGCAGGACATTCACCTGGACGAGAACGGGGGGATTACGTACCGCACCAAACTCCAGCTCTCGTTCAAGTACGAACACGAGCGCTGACCCGGGCCTCCGGCCCGCAACCCTGACGCCAGCCAGCCGGGCCCCGCAGCTCACCGCCGGCCGGGGCTGATGTCAGTGATTTACCGATCGGTACCGGTTCCGTAAATTGGCCATAGGCGGAAGCCCGCCGACTGTGTTCATGAGGCTGTGTTCATGAGGGACAGGTGCGATGCCGGACGACATTCTTTCGATCTATGCCCGGAGCCAGCCAGACAAGCCGGGCGTCATCGACGACAAGCCGGACGGGACCGTCGTCACCTGGACCTACGCCGAGCTTGACGCAAGGTCGAACCGGGTGGCGAACCTGCTGCTCTCGCTGGGGGCCGGGCCGGACCGCAAGGTCCTATGGTGCGGGCCGAACTCGCCTGAGGTGGTGGCGGTCATCACCGCCACCAGGAAGATCGGCGCCGTCGCCGTGCCGCTGAACTACCGGCTGACGCCTGACGAGGCGCTCTACGTCATCAACCACAGTGACGCCGAGGTCGCCTACGTGGACCACGAGTACGCGCCGGTGTTCGCGGCGCTGCGCGGCCGGCTGGAGAAGCTGCGGCACATCATCGTGGTCGGCGGCCCGGACTCGAAGGCCCCTCAGAGCCCGCAGGACCTGGACGGCATGCTGACCAACGCCGATATTGCCGCCGCGCCGGCCGATGCGCCCGACGTGGGGGATGCGGCCGGCACCGGCGGGACGATGATCTACACCTCGGGCACGACCGGTAAGCCGAAGGGCGCGGTCCGGTCGGGCCCTCCGGATCCGGAAGTGCTCGGCGCTCTGGTGAGCCTGTTCGGATACCGGCCGGACGACATCTACCTCACGTCCGGCCCGCTGTACCACAGCGGCCCCAGCGCGTTCATGGGCATTGCCCTGCTCTTCGGCCAGACCATCATCGTCCAGCGCAAGTTCGACGCCGAGGACTGGCTGCGGCTGGTGGACAAGTACCAGGCGAGTTCGACCTTCGCCGCGCCCGCGCCGGTCCGGATGATCTGCGCGCTGCCCAGCCAGGTCAAGGACCGCTACGACCGCTCCTCCATGCGCGTCATGGTGGCCAACGCGGCCCCGTGGAGCTACGCGCTCAAGCAGCAGTACCTGGCGGACTTCCCGCCCGGGTCGCTGTTCGAGGTCTACGGGTCGACCGAACTCGGCGTGGACACCGTGCTGATGCCCGAGGACCAGATGCGCAAGCCGGGATCGAGCGGCAAGCCGGCTCCCGGCATCGAGATCATGCTGGTCGATGACGACGGCCACGAGGTCGCCGGGACCGGGCCGGACCATCCCGGCGAGGTCTTCGTGCGGTCCAGGGCGGTCTTCGACACCTACCACAAGAACGACGCCAGCTATGAGTCGAACAGTCGCGGCGACTTCCACACCGTTGGCGACATCGCGTACCGGGACGACGAGGGCTACCTGTACATCTGCGACCGGAAGACCGACATGATCATCTCCGGTGGGATGAACATCTACCCCGCCGAGATCGAGGCGGCGCTGGAGCAGCATCCCGGGATCTACGACGTCGCGGTGTTCGGGATCCCCTCGGAGCAGTGGGGCGAGGTCGTGCACGCCACGGTCGTGCGGTCGCCGGGATCGTCGCTGACCGGCGAGGAGATCACGGCGTTCGCGCGCGAGCACCTGGCCACCTATAAGGTGCCGCGGTCGGTCGACTTCACCGACGAGCTGCCCCGCACCGGATCGGGCAAGCTGCTCAAGCGACAGCTCCGGGCGCCCTACTGGGCCGGCCGCACCGCTCAGGTCGGCTAGGGCACGGCATCGATCATGCTCCCGGCGGGCCCGGTGCACCGGCCGGGATGTGCACGGCGATCTCGCCGCCGAGCCGGAATCCGGCGGCCAGGCCCAGGTTGTCGCCGCTCCAGAAGCGACCAGGGTCATACCAGTCCGGGCGGCGGTTGCCAGGCAGCAGCCCCATGGCCTGGTAGGTCGCCGCGAGTACCTCCGCACAGTAAGCGGTCTGCGGGTCGGCGCCCCGGCGCTGGTTCCCCAGCGCCGGGACGCGGGCCGGGACGCGGCCGAGCAGCCAGCCCGAGGCGAGCCGGGCCGTGGACGGGAACGGGGTGCCATCCAGCCGCGCGATCGTGCGCAGCACGGCGTCTTCCATCTCGCCGGTCACCGAGGGGTCCAGCTGGCGCAGCCAGGCCCGCTGGCCGTACCGGGACGCCCAGACGATGACTGCCTGGCGCAAGTCATGAAGCTGAACCCCGCGGTGGCGGGATCCGGTCCACACATCGGGCAGGGAGCGGCCCAGTCCGGCGTGCCACATCAGGGGCGGCAGGTCCTCGATGGCCACCGACATGCCCACGTGGTTGACCGGGCTGTTGGTCGCCACCTGGATCGCGCGGTCGGCCACCGTGTGCCCGCGGAACAGCCAGACGTCACCGGTACGGGCCAGATCCACGGCCTCATCCAGATGGATGCTCGCGGCGGACACGGTCTAACCTAAGCAGATGCGCTTGCTCAAGGTAGTGGGACTGGCCGCCTTCGCGGGGGTAGCCGCCACCGGGGTAGTGATCATCCGCGACCAGCGGCGCCGCAGCGCCTACACCCCGGACGAGATCCGCGAGCGGCTGCAGGCCCGGCTGGCCGACACACCGGAAGCGCGTCAGGCCCCGCCGGACTCCGCGCCGTAGGTATCAGCATCACGGCCGCCCCCGGGCCAGGGCGATGAACCAGGCTCAGCTGCGGTGGAACTGCAGGCCCGCGAAGTCGCCCGACTTGCGCCATTGGTCGATGTAGCGGAAGTACGCCGGGGCGCCCTTATGGTATCCACCGCCCAGCGGAAACTGACGGCCATCGAAGTGACCCTCGTTGTTGTAGTAACCAGGGGTGCAGTCGCCCAGGAACGAGATCATGACCGGGTTGGGTATGAGTTGCTCCATCCAGGCGTCCTCCGCCTCCTTGGTGACCTCGACCGTGTCCCAGCCGTGGTCGGCCATATGGGAGACGACAGCGGCGACCGTCTTAGCCGAGTCGGTCAGGTTGTGTGGCACGTTGGCGATCACGTTGCCGCCTTGCCACAGCTGGACGTGAAAAGCGTTGGGGAACCCGTGCACGTGAACGCCGTGCATGCTGCGCATCCCGTCTGACCACGCCTCCGACAGCTTCGTGCCGTCGCGCCCGGTCATGTCGAACCCGTACCGCCTGGTCGCCTCGGTGCCGACCTCGAAGCCGGACGCGTAGATGATGCAGTCGACGGGGTACTCGACCCCGGCCACGACCAGCCCTGCGGGGACGATCCGTTGCACTCCCTGGCCGTCGGTGTCCACCAGGTGCACCGAGGGCAGGTTGTAGGCGCTGAGGTACTCGTCGTGGAAGCAGGGCCGCTTGCACAGCTGCCGGTACCAGGCCTTCAGCCGCTGCGCTGTCTGCTGGTCGGTTACGATCGCGTCCACCCGGGCTCGGATCTCGCTCATCTTCTCGAAGTCGGCTGTCTCGAAGTCGTCCAGCAGTTCCTGCAGCCCGGCCTGGCCCGGGCGTGGTGCCATGAGACGACTGCGGATCCGCTTGGCCAGGTCGGTCCATCCGTCGTTGACCAGATCCTCGTCGGGGAACTCGGTTGCTGCCATGTTGGCCACGAAGTTCTCCAGCCAGATCTCCTGCCAGCCGGGCCTGGCCACCGCGGTGAACCACGCAAGGTCGATGGGCTGGTTGTCACGCACGTCCACCGACGACGGCGTCCGCTGGAAGACGAACAGCTCCCGGCACGCAGTGGCCAGGTCCGGCACGCACTGGACAGAGGTCGCGCCCGTCCCGATGATGGCGACCCGCTTGTCAGCCAGGCGATCCATCGGCGCGCCGTCGGGGTCGCCGCCGGTGTAGGCGTAGTCCCAGCGGCTGGTGTGGAAAGCATGGCCCTGGAAGGTCTCGATGCCAGGGATCCCCGGCAGCTTCGCGACGTGCAGCGGTCCTGTCCCGATGCCCACGAACTGGGCAGTGAACTCGTCTGCCCGGTTTGTCCGAACGATCCAATGGCAACCAACCGGGTCCCACGACAGGTCGGTGACCTCGGTGTGGAACAGGGCGTGGTCATACAGGCTGTACTGCCGGGCGATCCGGTCGCAGTGCGCGCGGATCTCCGGCGCGTGTGCGTACCGTTCCGAAGGTACGTGCCCGGTCTCTTCCAGCAGCGGCATGTAGATCATGGCGGAGGTGTCGCACTGCGCGCCGGGGTACCGGTTCCAGTACCAGGTGCCGCCGAATCCGCCGCCCTTCTCCACGATCCGGACATCCTCGAGGCCGGCCTCCTTGAGCCTGGCCCCGGTGGCCAGCCCGGCGAAACCGCCACCGACAAAGGCGAACGTCACGTGGTCGCGCTTGGGGCCGCGCTCCGCCCTGGGGGTGTAGGGGTCATCAAGCAGGCGGCTGAACCGGCCCTTCAGTTCCAGGTACTGGTCGTTGCCATCTGGACGGAGCCGCTTGGCCCGCTCCTCGGCATAGCGACGGCGCAGGGCCACGCGTTCGGCCTCGGTCATATGAGTTCCTCCAGCCCGGCAGGCGAAGTACCAGCTGTGCTGCCGACCGGGGCGGCCCGGCAGGTTTCCTGCCAAAGTGGTCGTACCTGGGACTGTGGCCAGTCACTCATGGCCTCGCGCGGGTCGTCAAGTTCGGGCTTTCGTTCGGGTGACGCTAGGGAAGAGGATGGTGCCCAGGGCCAGACGGCCGCCTGCGGGGGGCAGTGCCGAGTGGGCGATGGAGCGTGGTGATTCGATGCCGTGGTTTCCGGACTTCGTCAGCGCTGTAGAGCTGGCGCGCCAGCAGACCCGCGCCGCGGGTCAGGCTGATCCGGTCGCGCAGTACTTCGCCGCGCTTAACCAAGGTGATGCCCGCCTCCTGGAAGATGCGTGGCCGGGTGAGGTGGTGGTCTATGATCCTCGCGCGGGCGAGGTCCGCGGCCACCGGAAGCTGCACAGGTTCGTCAGCCGCAACCTGTCCTGGCTGGCCGCCCTGCACGCCCGTACCGAGACCGTGGCCTGCACTGCGGCCGGCGGGCGGGCCGTGGTGGAACTGCTGGCGCACCTGGACCACAACGGGCGGCAGCTGGCCTGGCCGGTGGCGGTCGTCGCCGAATCTCCCGATGAGCTATCGGTGGTGTTCCGCACCTACTGCAGCCAATGGCCAGTTGACGAGCGGCGCCACCTCAGGCCTCCCATCCTCGGACCTGGCCCCGCCCGCCCCGGTGACGTCGTGGGCCGCTACCAGGACGGGCTGGCCGCCGGCGATACCGAAGCGGTGGTGAGCACCTTTGCGCCGGATGGGTACTTCCGCGGCCCCTTTGGCCCGAACGACGATCACCAAGGCGCCGCTGAGCTCCGCTCGTTCTTCACCAGGTGCTTCAGCGCCGGCGGCGGCATCGGCCTGCAGCATTGCGCGATGACCGATGATGGCGTGCGCTGCGCGCTGGAGTACAACTGCGTCCGCTGGGGCCGCCACGACCTGCCGCCGCAAGCGGGCCTCGGCGTCTATGAGCGCAGCCCGGGCGGCGGGCTGCTGGCCGCGGCCCGCGTCTACGACGACGTTGAGCCACCGGCCGGGGATTCCTGATGCCGGATATTCCCGATTGTTCTAATGAGATTAGTGGACTTCGGCGTCGTGCGGCGTAAGGGTGGAACCGGAGGCGTCGGCCGCCCACGGTGAGCACGAGAAGCGCATCGGTCAGGCCGACCCGAATTGGCCCGACTGGTACGCGGAGTACATGGTGGCGGAGCAGGCCGGGACGGAGCTGCCGACGTGAGCGGTTAAGACGTGCCCCAGCCGCCGCAGGCGGCCGCGGCCGATGTCATCAGCAACCGACGGAGGTAACGATGAGCTCGGACAGCGATTATGACGTGATCGTGCTCGGCGGCGGGGCGCCGGGCGAGCACTGTGCTGCGGCCCTGGCCGCGCGGGGGCTGCGCGTCGCCGTGGTGGAACGGGAGCTGGTCGGTGGCGAGTGCTCGTACTGGGCGTGTATTCCGTCCAAGTCGCTGCTGCGCCCGGGGGAGGCGGTGCAGGGTGCGCGCGAGGCTGCCGCGACCGCGCAGGTCGACGTGGCAGCGGCGCTGGCCTGGCGGGACTTCATGGTGTCCGGCTATTCCGACGCCGGCCAGGAGCGCTGGCTGGCGGACCGGGGCATCGATCTGCTGCGCGGCACGGGCCAGCTGGCCGGTACCGGCGCGGTCGAGGTGGGGGGCGTCCGCCACACCGCGGAGCACGTCGTCGTGGCGACCGGCTCCGACCCGATCGTGCCGCCGGTCCCGGGACTGCGTGAGCTCGAGGGCGTCTGGGGGACCCGCGAGGCAACGAGCATGACCGCGGTGCCCCGCCGCCTGCTGGTGCTGGGCGGGGGATCCGCGGGCGTCGAGCTTGCGCAGGTCGTGCGGCGTCTGGGCGGCGAGGCGGTGCTCATCGAGGGTGCCGACCGGGTGGTGCCCCGCGAGCCCGCGCCGCTGGGCCAGGCGCTCGGCAAGGCGCTGCGCCGGGACGGAATCGAGCTGATACTCGGGATGCACGCGGTCGCCGCGCGGCGAGAAAGGGACGAGTACGTCCTGGCCATCGAGGACGGCACGGAGCTACGGGGCGACCGGCTGCTGGTGGCCACAGGCCGGCGCCCGCGGGTGGCCGGGATCGGCCTGGAGACGGTCGGCATCCAGCCTGGCCCGCACGGGATCCCGGTGGACGAGCACCTGCGCGCGGGCGAGCGCCTGTGGGCGATCGGCGATGTCAACGGCATCTGGCCGCTGACCCACGTCGGCGAGTACGAGGGCGATGTGGTCGCAGCGAACATCGCCGGCGATGCGCGCCCGGCGAACTACGAAGCCGTTCCTCGCGTGACCTACACCGATCCGCAGGCCGCGGCGGTCGGCGCGGCCGAGGCGCCCTACAGCGGCACCGCACGACTGTCAGAGGTGCCGAAGGCCGCCACCTACACGCACGCCTACGCCGAATCAAACGGGTTCTTGACGCTGCTGTCCGACGGCGAGCGGCTGACCGGCGCCTACGCGCTCGGACCAGAAGCCGGTGAATGGCTGCAGCAGGCCACGCTGGCCATCCGCGCCCGCGTCCCGCTCGAGGTACTCAGCGACACGATCCAGCCCTTCCCGAGCTTCTCGGGGATTTACGACCCGGCGGTGATGGCGCTCCTCATGCAGATCGCGGACAAACCGCAGCCGGCCGGTCCGATGGATGCGCAGATGGCGAGCCTGCCGGGATGAGCAGGACAGCGCGGGATGGGTAGACCCCGCTCCACCTGCCGAGCGTCATTTCCGCGGGGCCAGGCACGGCCCGTGCTGTGCTGGCGGTGTGCACCGCCCTGAGGGGCTGGGCCCGGGAACGTGGGAACCGGGCGCCTGGCATCCTAGGGCGATGGACAAGGTGCTGGCGCCGGTGCGCGACCTGACGGACTCTGCTCAGAACCAGGCGGTGCTCGACGAGGCCTCTGCCCTGGCCGGGGGCCACGCGGCGCAGGGGCGTGTGGCGGGCAGCCATGGTCCGGCGGTGGCGGCCGAGGCGAGTGCCGCGGCTCGCTCGCGGCAGCGGCTGGGCGAGCTCACCGGGCCGGTCCACCTGACCGTGGTGTGGGCCATGTACGGCGAGACGGGCCGCATGGTCCCCCGTGCGGCGCACCCGCACGGGGAGGACTTCGTGCGGGCCAAGGTCCGCCAGCTCGATTGGCTGACCGGCGGCCTGCCCGGCGTCACGTGGCGCATCATCGCCTGCGATGACGGATGCCCGGACCGGCCCTCCAGCGCCGACCTCATGGCCGGCATCGCGGCGGCCGAGGGCTACCCAAGGGAGGGCCACCGCAGCGTGACGGTGCTCAAGCTGGCTGAGGTGATCGAAGGTGACGTCTCGATCAGCCCCGCGTTCGACCGGCTGACCTCGACCGAGCAGTCCCGCAAGGGCGGATCGATCCTGGCCGGGCTGGCCGTTGCGGTCCGGGCCGACCCGGGGCTGGCCAACGCCGCCGGCCGGCATGTGGTCTGCTACACCGACGCGGACCTGTCCGCGAACCTGGCCCAGCTGGGCTCGCTGGCGGCGCCGCTGGTGGCTGGCGGCAAGGTCGTCGCCGCGCTCGGCCAGCGTTACGGGATCGACGGGGCCGTGCTGGTCCGGGCCGACGGGCCGGTCACCGAGCCGCACAGCACCGGTGACAAGCCGGACAAGATCATCATCTTGTTCCGCCATTTCGTCCGGGCCTTGCTCATCCCGTCCCTGGCCCATGTGCTCGACACGCAGGCCGGCTTCAAGGCCTTCGACGGGGCCGCGCTCGGCCCGGCCCTCGGGCAGATGACCTCCTTCAACGAGACCTTCGACGTCGAGCTGCTCATCCATCTCGCCCAGCACTACGGACCGCAAGCCCTGGCCGTCGAGCCGATCGTGTTCACCGAGGACTTCGCCGCGACGAAGTTCCCCTCCGTCGAGCCCGGGTCGCGCCACCTGGCCATGGTTCGCCAGGTCGTGGACCTCTACGACCGGCTCGTCGCACCGGTTGCGCCCGTCACCGGCGAGGCAGCCGACCTGCTCACCCTGGTCAGGACGCTCGACCTCGACGACTACGTGACCTTGATCGAGCATCTTCGCGCCGAGGACCGCGGAAACCCCACACTGTTCGACCGGCGATGGCCCGTGCAGCACCTTCGCGACATCCTCCACCGCTGACGCCCAGCTGTCCGACCAGGGGCCTTGCACGTGCCCAGGTCCCAGGAGAGGATCCCCAGGAGAATGCCCGGCCGGAGCCGAGCCCGCGAGAGAGGTGTGCGTCATGGCAGGCCGCAGTGACACTCCCCGGACGGTACGAGTCGAACAATCGATCGCGGCCACGCCGCAAGCGGCGTGGGAGCTCATCGCCGACATCACTCGCATGGGTGATTGGTCACCGGAGACGACCAGCGCTAAGTGGACCGGGGAATCCACCGGGCCAGCCGTAGGTGCCCGCTTCAAGGGCACCAACCAGACGGGCTCGAAGAAGTGGGGATCGGATTGCACAGTCACCGCATGTGAGCCAGGGAAACGGTTCGCCTTCGATGTCAAGGCAGGGCCGTTCAAGGTCGCCGGTTGGGCCACTCCTGGCACGGTCCACCGAGATGGCTGATCCCGGTGACGCGCACGGTCAGGCGCGCGGCCCGGCCGAGAAATACCCTTTCCTGAGGACCTTACGGGCCAGCCCGTCCCATTGGAGTAGCCGCAGCGCCCGCGCGGCAATGTCGGCTCTGCAGCCGAATTCTTCCGCGAGCTCCCTATTGCTGGGCAGCTTGGCCCCGGCCGGGTATTCACCGCCCCTGATCCGGCGCACGAGCTCGGAGTGGACCTGCTCGAGCGTCCCTGAGTCCTGTCCCGGCTCGTCCATGACCTGCCGCCGGATGCTCCCCTCCTGCCCGGGCCGGAAGGCGCTCGCCCCGGCCTGACTCCGGGCACCATACGGCAGTGTAGACGGCCTACGGTTCCCGGCGGCGGGCGCCGCCGCGATCCCGGCCACGGCTCACCGGGCCAGGCGGGGACCGCCCGGCCGCGCGTAGGCGGTGTCTCGGCGACTGGGGTCAATCACCCGGCGGCCGCTCCTGGCCGATGGGCTCGGCGTGCAAGCGCATGAACGGGCGGATGCCGAGCATGCGCACGCCGGCCCGTTCCAGCGGGCTGAACGTGGACCTGATGAGATCCCTGGCCTCCTCGCGGCTGAAGATCTCGGGCTCGGTGGCCCGGTAGTCGCGGCCGTTCAGGCGGATCAAGCAGCCGCCGGCGGCCCGCACGTTGCGCGCCCAGTCGGACCGGCTACCGAAGGTGAGCGGGATCACGATCACGTCGCCGTGCAGGTGGGCGCCGGCGGGAGTCACGTAGAGCCGGCCCGAGCGCCTGCCGACGTGGTGGATCTGCGCGGCCATCCGGAAATGGCGGCGGCCGGCCAGCTTGACGATCAGCGGGTTGAGAATCGTCGTCATCGGCCTGACCAGGAGCCGTACCACGAGCGCGGGCCCGGTCGGCTCAAGCATGCCAGCGTGGCCGGAGCCATGCGGCTGGGATCGCGTTGTCATGTCACCGCCCCGGCGTGGGTGGTGAGTGTGATGTTCAGTTTCGGCATGCTGACCTCTCAGGGTGGGCCACGGCCACGGTGGGCCACAGGCACGGTGGGCCACAGGCACGGTGGGCCACAGGCACGGTGGGCGACAGGCACGGTGGGCCATGGGCGGTGGCGCGCTGCGGCTTATTGACGCCTGGTGGCGGCACCGGTAAAGGACGAGACGGCATGGCCGATTGTGACGAGTGCCTGGCTGTGACCATCAACGGCCAGCCGGGTAGCGGCACGCGCCTGCATGTCAGCGCGCGCGAAGCCGCGCGGTCAGATGCGCTGCTCGGTCGCGGAGTCGGGTATCCCGTCGAAATACTGGTCGAGGACCTGGCCGAACACCGGCTCGCCGGGAGCGGCGTGCCTGAACAGCGTGACGCAGGAGCGCAGCTTCAGCGCGTCGACCTCGCCGAAGATCTGCTCCGCCGTGCGGCCCGGCACGCGGGTGAGGATCTCGGCGCACTCGATCAGCCGCGCGCCGAGAACCGGATGCGCCAGGTAGGCCCTGGCCTCCGCCAGCGAGGTGATCGCATAAGTCCGCGACGCCGGGCTGTACCCCAGGCCAGCGACCTGCGGGAAGATGAACCACATCCAGTGGCTGGTCTTGCGGCCGCTCCGCAGCTCTGCGGTGGCGTGATCATACGTGCCGCCCGCGTCCTGGGCAGCCACGAATCGCTGCAGATCGTACGGGTCGTCCGTCGTCATACCAGGTTATTCTGCCGGTCCGAACCCCAACGAGCGCCGCCGCCTCAGTCTCGGCCGCTGACCAGCACCGGTACAGACCGAGGCGGCAGCCGCGGGGAGTCAGCCAACTCCGGCACACCGTGTGTGTCTCTGGACAGGAGGATGCCAGCCCGGCCTTGATCCGCGGTTGAGCCGGGATTGCGCCCGTTAGGCCGGGATCACGGTATCGGTGTCTCCGGACAGCAGCTGCTGGGGAACCTGGCGGCCCCCTGAGCAGCATGATGGCTCATGAGTGTCCCCTCCTGGGCCGAAGCGACGGCTCGTCGTGGACGCTGCGGCGTGATCGGCTCGATAGCCGCCGGGTGCGGGCCCCCAGCATATTCCCCACGTGTCCCGCACGCTCCGGAGCGTTGCGGATCGCCAGCAGCCAGGTCACCAGCCCAGCCTCCCGCTCCGTCCCCCGTGCGTGACCATCTAAGGCGTTTGACTGGTCATGCAGTGACCGGCGCGGGCGCGATCGACGTCGTGGCGAACATCTGCTACGTCGCGGCCACCAGGACGGAATGTTCGGCCTGGCCGTCGTGCTGGCTTCGCTCTATCCCGGGGTCACCGTGCTGCTGGCAGAGCGGTGCTCGGCGAGCGGCTTCGCTGGGTCCAGCGGGTCGGCCTCGGCCTCGCCGCGCTCGGCCTCGCCGCGCTCGGCCGCGCCGCGCTCGGCATCATCCTCGTCGCCGCATGACGGTGCGGGTCGGCTCGGCCACATGTGGGTATGCTCCCTGCTGGGGCCATGTTTCCAGGTGGTGTCGGCGGAGGTCTGGATGCACATCGGATCGTTGGTGCTTGTCATCTGGCTGATCATCGGCGCCATCGCCGCCGGCCAGCGCGGCTACTACAGCGGGACCATCGGCAACTGCACGTCGGCGGGCACGATCGCGGTGACGATCCTGGCCGGCCCCTCAACTACGTGGGCGTGAACCCCAAGGTCAACTGCACGGTGACCCTGCGGCCCAGCTCGTAGCCCAGCCCGGTTTTCCGAACGGTCCGTGGTTTCACCTCGCAGACATCGGCATGCTTGCCCTGGGGTGGCGTGACCTACCCGGAGCCGATGGCGGCGAGTATGGCCAGCAGGATGGTGACGCAGGCGGCGCTGATGTGCACGGCGATCACCAGGGCGGGCCGATGCCCGGCGGGCGGTGGCTCATCTCCGGGCGGGCTGACGGCCGCGGCGGCGGCCGCCGAGGGTCCGGCAGGCGCGGTGGCCAGGGAGGGGAGCGGATTGCGGTCCGGCGCCAGGAACACCAGTGTCATGCCCAGGCTGGCCGCCGCGATCAAGAGCCCGCAGGCGGCCCAGGCCAGCCCGGCCAGGCCGGTGGCCAGGTAGCTGATCCAGGCCAGCAGGCTGGTCAGGGCCAGCCCGAAATGGGTGACGTTCAGCACCGGCCCCCGCCCGTGGCCCGGCTGCGTGCCGTGCCGGCCGGGGCGGGTGATCCACCGTGCCATCATCGACAGGCCCAGGCCGACGGTCACCAGCCAGGCGATCAGCGCCGCCAGGCCGAGCGCTGCCCGGCTGGGCAGGTGTGTCACCGGGGTCGCCGCCGCGGGCCGGGCTGGCGAGCGCACCCCGCGGATCAGGTGGGCCAGGTACGCGCTGTCGCGCCCGATCACCTGGCGCTCGCGGGACTTCCCTGACACCCCGGCCGCCGCGGCGTGCAACGCCCGGCTGAGCGCCACGTTCACCTCAAGCTGGCTCAGGCCCTGGCAGGCGGGCGGCAGTGCGGTCACCGTGACCTGGTGCCGGATCGCCGCCACCCCGAACTCGAAGCACGCGCTCACCGAACCCCCCGCAGCCCCAGTCTGGCTGGCGCACCCCGCCGCCGCCCCCGCCAGCACCACCCCGGCCACCGCCTTGGCGGCCAGCTGGCGCCACCGGGTGCCGGCCATGATCAGCACGCGTTCCAGCTGGTCAAAACTCATCCCGGGCCCCTGACCGCCGATGCGGCGGACTGCAGAGCGCCGTCGCCGGTGATCACCGCGCGCAGGACGGAGTCGGCTGCGGCCAGCTGGGCTGGGTCGACCCGCTGGCAGAACTCGCGGTTGACGGCGTTCACAGGTGATGGGCGCCCCGCCAGGCCTGCCAGATCTCCGGCCGCAGCTTCCCGCGGTCGGGCACCGCGATGCCCTGGCTCCGGGCCCAGGCCCGGACCTCGGAGGTGGCAGGTTCGGCCGCCCGCGGTGCATCGGTGAGGGGAGTGACGTGGGCGATGGCAGGGGCGATGCGCCGGATGGCGGCGTCCTCGGCCTCGGCCCACTCGTGCGCGGCGGCCAGGAACCGGTAGGTCCATTCCTCGGCGAGCTGGCGGGTATCGCAGAACACGATCGGGACGTTAGGCCAGCGGACCTGCACCTCGGCGATCCCGTCGGCGATGAGCGCCGGGCGTACCCGGTCGAGCTTGAAGATGGCCGGGTAGCGATCCTCGACCACGACCGCGGCCCTGGGCAAGGCGGCCAGCTCCGCCAGGGCGTACCGTAGCTTGCCGCTGGTGAGGCTGGCTACCAGGTCCGCCAGGGACTTTCGCTCGACGGAGGCGACCAGCCGCCCGTCTACGGTGATGCCATAGTCGCCGCAGGGCAGCGCGCGCCTGACGGTGGTGGCCTGCTGGGTGGTGAACTGGTAGGCGTACCGCTCGTGAGAGTCGACCAGTATCTGCAACTCGCGGATCCCGGCGGCCCGGGCGGTCGGGGTGCGCACGTTCGGCCGGGCCTGCTTGCGGGTCCGCGGTGACTGCCAGAACACGGCGTCCCGGCCACGGGCCGTGGTGAACACCAGCTGGGAGCGGTTCTCCCGGCCCCGGTCCACGACCAGGTTGATCGCCGCGCCCCGCCGGACGCACGAGCGCAACGCCAGCCGCTCCACGATGTCCGGATCGTCGGGCCACTCGTCGGCCGGGACGGGAAAGCAATACAGCGCGTTGGTACGCGGCCAGGTCCCCGAGGTGCGCAAGACCATCCCGCCCGCCAGCGGGAGCCGCATGAGGTACGGCAGCTTTGATTCCGGATCGGGGTTGACGGCGATCAGCAGCTCCACAACGCACAGTTTTCCACCGGCCGGGTTCCGCCTCTCAGCCGGACACGCGGACCCTTTTTCACCGGCCGGGTTCCGCCACTCAGCCGGACACCCGGACCTCGTACCACAGGCCGCCGTTGAGGTCGAGGTTGTTGCCGCTCGCCTGGCCGGGCCCGCTGTCGCCGATATAGGTGTACAGGGGATGGCCGTCGTAGGTGGCCTGCAGCGTCCCGCCCGGCCGTGTGATGGTACCGAGCGTGCCCGTGACGCCCGGCCCAGCCGTGGGGCTGCCGGTCACCGGCGGCCAGTACGAGGCACACGACCCGGTGCACCTGGAGGTGGTGGAGGTGTCGGGGACGAACCAGTACAACGTGAGGCCATGAGCGTTGGTGAGCACGGTGACGTCGCCGACTTCCGCGGTCTTCAGGGTGACATCGCCGGCCGCGGCGGCCGGGGCCGGCGAGGACGCGCGGGCCACCGCGATGCCGAACAAGGCCAGGGCGAGCACCGAGACGGCACCGACCGCGGCGATCACCACCGACGCGGCCACCCGCATCCCCGCCCGCACCCGGGCCGCAGGCCTGGCCGGCTCACGGGCCTGACGTTCAGCATCTGTGGCCAGCGCCGCCATGGCCAGCGTCGCGAAGGCGGCCACCTCGATCAGCCCCGCGGCGATTCCCGCCCTGGTCCGGACTTCCTTGAACCCGAACAACCCGATCCACACCGCCAGCATGTAGCAGCCCAGCGTGGACAGCGCGAAGGCTGCGCCTGCGGCCGCAGCCACCCGGCTGTGTGTCACCAGCGACCCTGCCGCCAGGACGAACGCCACCACGAACTGCACCAGGAACAGCCAGCCGATGGTGGGGATCGACCGGTACCCGGTCAGGTACAGGTACAGGTGAATACAGGCCGACCCGGCCAGCAGCGCCGCCCCGGCGGCCTGCAGCCACAGTTGCCGCCGGCTCGGCTTAGGTCTGCGGTGTCTACCCAGGTATATGCGCATGCCATACGTCCCTTCCCGAACCGGTACACGTCGCCCCTCGCCGGCGGGTTCAACGTGACCTGCGTCCGCGGGCCGGCCCACAGGAACTCCTGCGCGGCCGCCGGTGTCGACTATCTCGATGAGGTGCGTCTCGGAGAACGTGCGGTACACGCCGTCGTTGGCGGGCGCCACGCCCAGGGCCCCCGCCTCGGTCGTCGGGTAGAAGGCGATGGCGTGGTAGCGCAGCAGGGCGCCTGCCCGATCGAACCACCGGTGCTGGATCTGCTCGCTGGTCTGCCGGGCCACCTGGCTGATCTCGCGCCGCACACGAGTCCAAGCATCACTCGTGTCACCTGTGCCACCGAACGAGCGGAGGCGAGCCGGGCCGCCACGTCGTGGTTTGGTGCGCTCCGGCATGAAACCTCCCGCACTCCCGGAGGGCCAGGAACAGGACATGGTCATCCCGGCACAAGGTCCGCCACCGAGTCCAGCATCCCCGCCGGGCTGTTGTCCAGGCCGTCAACCGATGTGGTGGCGGTGCGCGCGTCCCACTTGCCGGCAGATGCCCTCGCCCCGCAGGATTGCTAGGTCTCGGGGCACCCAGTCGGCCGGGCCGCGACACCATGCGTCGTGGCCCGGCCGGTGTGGTACCGGTGCCAGCCGACCCGGCATGTGTCCGGCGAGATACGCTCGCCCTAGCGGCGCGCCGTGGCGAGGAGGGGCACCCGATGAGTGTGTTCATCATGGACCTGGCCAACCAGCCCGGGGAGCTTGCCCGGCTGTGCGAGGCGATGGCCGGTCGTGGCATCAACGTGGTGCTGTCCGCGATGGCCTGCGCGGACGGCGGCGGCACGGTGGCGTTCATCGCCGACGACGAGGACGCCGCCCAGATGGTCCTCGAGGATGAGGGCCTGCCCTACGCGATGCGGCCCGCGCTGACCATCCGGATGGAGAACCAGCCCGGCACCGGCGCGGCCACGTTCCGCAAGCTGGCCGACGCGGGCGTCAACGCCGACCTGCTGTTGCCGGTTCGTGTCTCTGATGAGCTGTTCTTCGCCATTATCTGCGTCGATGACCCGGACAAGGCGCGCCATGCCCTGGGGGCGCAGGTCGTACCGGAGAGCTTCGCCCCGTAGCCGCAGATCACCGGGTGCAACCGCCGGCGCCAATAGCGCCCTGATCCTCGTGCGCCTAGCTGCTCACGAGCGATAAGCACGGTCACGGCGATGACGAGCCGGGCAGGATCATGGCCATATACAGCTCGTCGAGGAATGTGCCGTCGATCAGCAGGCAGTCCACGCGGCGGCCTTCGCGGACAAAGCCCACGCGCTCGTACAGCGCGATTGCCCGGTGATTGTGGGCCATCACGTTGAGCTCGATCCTATGCAGGCCGCGGGCGGCCGCCCAGCGCTTTGCCTCCTGCAGCAATCTGGTGCCGATGCCCTTACCGCTCGCTTCGGCCAGAACACCGATGATGACGTGGGTCGTGGCCCGGTTCCGCCGGAACTTCCCCCCGGCCAGCTCCACGTATCCGGCCAGATCGCCATGCTGGTCGGCCACGATCACTACTGAGTTCTCCGACCTGCTCACGTCCTCAAGATGACGAGCCAGAGCCTGGGTCGAGGTGTCCCGCTCGCCCGGCTCCAAGAGCATGAACGAGGTCTCTTGGTCTAGGCGCTGCTTCAGCTTCATCAGCGCCGCCGCGTCGTCCGGCCCGGCGATGCGCAGGACCGGCCGGCCTGTGACTTCGTCTTCGTTCACGGAGTCATTGTGCGCGGATTCTGCCCGGGCGATGTAGCGAGATAGCTTGCAGTGGTGAGTACGCGAGTCGCGCCGGTCTTCCCGGTTAGCAACCTGGACACTGCCCTTGCCTACTACCGCGGGCTTGGATTCCGTGCCCGCCAGTGGCACGGCGGCGGTTACGGCTTCGTCACCTTTGATGGCGCGGAGATTCATCTCGGTGTGGAGCCTGACCTCGATACACGAGCGGACCGCCGGGCGACGGCCTACCTGTTTGTCGAGGACGCCGACGCGCTGGCGCGGACCTGGCTTGCGGCCGGAGGCGATGTGCGGCTCCCACAGGACACCGAATGGGGTCAGCATGAGGGCGCGCTGGTCGATCCTGACGGCAACGTGATCCGGTTCGGTTCACCGGTGAATGCGGAGTGAGGCTGATCGGCGGCCTGACTTCACCCTGCCGTCTGGCCGGTAAATGAGATTCCGGTACCGTCGCCCTCCGCTGGCGATGAGACTCCGGCTCGACAGGCCAGTAACCCCGGGCACCACGAGTTCGACCTGTTTAGTCGCGTAGCGGCGGGCTGTGGCTGCGGATGATCTTCCCGGCGGGGCTGCGGACCTGGCTGGTGCCGTCGGGACGGACGGTCAGTTCCCAGCCCAGCTCGTGCAGCACCACGTGATGGTGCCCCCAGCAGTAGTCCTTGAGGTTGCCCAGGCTGGTCCGGCCGCCGTCGGCCCGGTGCACCACGTGGTGCGGCTCGCACCCGGCCGCGGGCTGGTCGCACCCGCCCAGCTAGTGGTGGTACAGCAGGGCACGTACTTTCCTAATCCACACAGGAGAGGGCCAGAGACCAGGACGCGGCACCACAGCACGTCAGCCGAAGACCGCCGGGCCTTTAGCGGGCCATTAACCCCGGTGAAGAGGGGTCCTTCGCGGTCACTCGCGGACAGCTTGTCTCTCAGGCCAGGCCCCGTGGAAGCCCGGACAGCACAGATTCCCAAGCTGATAGCCCGGAAGATCGCCGAGCACCTACGGATGCGGTAGCAACAGACGCGACGGACTAGCCCGGCTTGGGTCGGCGAAGCCCGTGAAGTTTGAGTCAAGTTTTGTTCGATAGTCAAGTTCGAACATGGTTCGTTGGGCTGGGGCGAAGCCCCGTTAGGTCGTGTCCCGTAGATCAGGAACGTGGTCTCTAGCCATATCCGGATGCGAAAGCAGCGGCCGCGGTTGGCAGGGCGTTCACAAATCTTCGATGATGCTAGTGAGATTCCGCGGCTCAGCCCGGAGCTGCTGCCCGCAGTCCTTGCCGACGAGCTAGGAGGAACGTCATGAGCACGACCGCGCACCCAGAACCAAGCTCTGCTCGGCGCGGGGTCGGCGGTGGCATTAGGGGGACTGCGCCCGATCGCGCGACCCTGGCGTCAGGCGAATCGGCCGAGCGTGGGCGAGCGGCCAGACGGTTGGCGCCCCGGTCGGCTCACGGAGAGTGGTCGCCGGCGGTGGACCGGCCTGATCCGGTTGCGCTGCTCCAGGCTCAGGCGGCTACGCGGCTTCAGGAGCTGGTGCCGATCCGGTACGGGCGAATGCTCGTGTCCCCGTTCACCTTCTACCGGGGAGCGGCTGCGATCATGGCCGCCGACCTTTCGCGGACACCTGATTCGGGGATCGTGGTGCAGGCGTGCGGCGATGCGCACATCTCTAACTTCGGCGGATTCGCTGCGCAAGATCGCAGGCTGCTGTTCGGCCCTAACGACTTTGACGAGACTCTGCCCGGTCCGTGGGAGTGGGATGTAAAACGAATGGCCGCGAGCGTCGAGATCGCTGGCCGCGATATCGGGCAGCCTGCCGATCGTCACCGCTCGCTGGTAACCGACTGCGTGCGCGAGTATCGCGAGGCGATGCGTCAGTTCGCGAAGGAGAGCCACCTCGATGTGTGGTACGACCGCCTCAACGCGAGCGAGCTAGTCGATCGTTTCGGCGGGCGGCTGGGCAAGAGAGGCCGGATCCTGTTCGCCAAGCCGTTCGCCAAGGCACGGGCCAAAACGAGCTTCCGGGCGGTCAAGAGGTTGACCGAGCGGGTTCACGGCGAGCTGCGCTTCCGCAACGTCCCGCCACTACTGGTCCCGCTTCACCACCTGGTCGATCCGAACGACGCTCGGCGCGACATCGACATCGTTAATGCGGCGCTCGAGCAGTACGCCCGAAGCCTCGATCAGGACCGGCGCTACCTGTTCGCTACCTACCGCTTTGTCGACATGGCCCGAAAGGTCGTCGGAGTCGGGAGCGTCGGCACGCGCGCGTGGATTCTGTTGTTCGCCGGCCGTGGCGGTCAGGACCCCCTCGTGCTCCAGATGAAGGAAGCGCAATCATCGGTGTTGGAGCCCTACCTGGGCAGCAGCGAGTTCGAGAATCACGGCGAGCGGGTCGTCCGTGGTCAACGACTGTCGCAGGCGGCGATTGACCTCTTCCTCGGCTGGCAGCGGAGCGTGGGCCTCGACGGCGAGGAGCATGACTTCTACATCCGCCAGCTCTGGGACTGGAAGGCCTCGATCGACCTCTCGCGAATGACCTACAGCGGTTTGCACGCTTATACACGCGCCTGCGGATGGTCGCTCGCCCGTGCACACGCCCGCTCGGGCGACCGGCTCGCGATCGCCGCGTACCTCGGCGCGGGACCGAGCTTCGACCAGGCGCTGGCCCGCTTCTCCGCCGCGTACGCGGACCAGAACGAGCTCGATCACCAACGACTCGACGACGCGGTCGCCGCCGGCCAAGTTCCAGTCCTCCGCGGCATCTGAGCTGCCGGGACGGCCGCGGGAACGCCCTCCGTTCGGGCTCGCCGGCATTCATCTCCAGCTACTAGCCGACACCCAGCCGCGCGGTTAATGTGTGTTTAGAGGAAGTGTCCGCTGGGGTACTGGCAGCCCTGGTCCCGCAGCGCCACCAGCCGCCGCAGGTGGGCGGGGATCTGGTCGCTCTGGCCCACGTCCAGCGGCAGCGACGGGCCGTTCAGGTCCTTGCCGAGCAGGTTGGTGCGCAGGAACCAGGCGACGCCGCCGGGGCCGGAGACCACCGCGATGACCGCGGCCAGGATCTGCTGTTCCAGTATGGCCAGCACCTCGGCACGGCCATGGCCGGCGCCTGCGCCCTGCGCGGCATCCAGGCCAGCCGCGCCGTCCTGGGCGCCGGTGCTCCCGGTGCCGTCCTGGGCGCCGGTGCTCCCGGTGCCGTCGGAGCGGCCTGCGCCGTCCCGGCCGCCGCCGGTGCCGTCCGGGCTGCCCGGGCTGGGCTGGGCGCCGGTACCGTCCGCGCGGCCGGCGCGGCCGGCTTCGGGGCGGCCGGCGTGGCCGCGGATCCGGTCGTAGTGCACGCACAAGCCGATCAGCTGGTCCACCGCGCCCGGGTCCAGGTCGCCGGTTACCACCGGGATCACCATCGCGTCGCAGGCCACGGCCCGGGCGGCGTCGCCGTCCAGCCAGGCCCCGCCGTCCCCGGTCGCCACCGCGGTCGCGGCGCGGTGCGCGGCCCACGCGGCCCGGTAGCCCTCGACCCACTTGGCCTGCAGCGCC
Source organism: uncultured Actinomycetota bacterium (assembly GCA_963808615.1). GTDB lineage: Bacteria > Actinomycetota > Actinomycetes > Streptosporangiales > Streptosporangiaceae > Palsa-504. The sequence goes on along the minus strand of CAWEGV010000006.1, from coordinate 134,269 downwards.
GAATCGGCATCCAGCTCGCACAAGTCCGCGAAGGAGACATGTACCAGGGTTTTGACCGGCTGCCCGGCCCGCTGGGGTAGCAGGTCCGAGGCCAGCAGCCGCCGCATCTCCGCGCAGATCGCGGCCAGCTCCCGCAGGCCCGCCCCGCGGCCACCACGATCTCCTCGGCCTGCCCCCGGCACTCCCCGGGGATCGGCCTGGTCCACTTGGCCAGCTGCAGCGCGACGGACTTGGTGATCACGTGCCCCTCGCGCAGCCCGGCCAGCAGCGGGGCATGGCCCTGGGCCAGCGCCTGCACCGCCTTGTGCTCGGCGGCCTGCCCCCTCGTCACCCGGGTAGAGTGCACCAGCCAGGTACGGCTGGTCCGCTGCCCGTCGCCCAGCGGGCCGCCGGCCGCATCGAACCCGCCAGCAGCCGGCCGCGGGCCGCCGCCCCGACCGCGTCGGCGCACTCCATCCCCCGCAGGCACTCGGCCACCACCTCAGCTGGCAGACTCGCCGCGTCCAGGTCGGCCAGGTATCCCATGGCGCACTGCAGCATCCGCAGCGCCTCGGTCGCATTCGCCGGAACCGTCACCGCACTCATCGTGCTCGTGTCACCTCCCCTTCGCTGGCCGCAGACCGGGCTTGCCCGGCCGTAGGTGAATCCTGGTCGCAACCTTTCTCGTTCATTCGGAACTGTTTTCTAATATGACACTAGATCGGTGAGGAAGCGGGTGCCGGTGACGCGGATGCCGTGCGGCGCAGCCCAGCGCAGCACGCACAGCTCAACCCCCCTGGTATCGAAGCTGACACCCGCGTGATGCTCGACCAGCGGCACCAGGTCGTAGTCGGCAAATGCCTGGTGCAGCTCACCGCAGCGGCGGTGGAGGTCCTCGGCGGCGTGATCGGCCCACCAGTCGGCCAAGCCTGCGGCCCTCACGCCTTCCAGCACGGCCTGTAGCGCAGGACGGACCGAACGGAACTTACGGTCGTCGGCCTCATTCCAGCGTGGAGACGTGTCCCGCATGGCCGAGACCAGCAACTCCGGGTCCGCGACGGCTGCGACCAGGCTATCCAGGCACTCCGCGGCCTGGTCCGATGGTCCTGCGGCCGGAGACGTCCACAGCGCCAGGAACGCGGGCAATGGCTTGCTGGCCCGGTCTGCGACCTCATCGCGCAGCACCGATACCCCATCACGGGCTTGCTGCCCGGCGATCGACGCGAATCGCTCCTGCCACCACCGGGCGTCTGGCAGCGGTCCCACCAGGGTGCTCCAGCTTGTCAGAACCCGGAGACGCTCAGCTATCCCGCTTACTACGCTTGGGGGCCTGGAGACCGGATGGAGGGTTAACCATGTGGAACTCGTTCCGCACCGACGCCCGCGACGGCATTACGGCGGAGGTGATCACCTATCCAGGCGGCAACGGGGACCAGATCCACGCCTATGTGGCCAGGCCGAGCGGGGACGACCCGAGGCCAGGGATCGTCGCCGTGCATCACATGCCGGGCTGGGACGAGTTCTACCGCGAGTTTTCTGACCGGCTCGCGCGCCACGGGTACAGCGTGATCTGCCCGGACCTGTACTGCCGTTTCGGCCACGGCACCCCCGACGACGTGGCGGCTAAGGTCAGGGCGGAGGGCGGTGTCCCCGACGACACCGTGGTGGCCGACTGCGGGGCCGCCCTCAGCTGGCTGAAGGCCCTGCCGTCCAGCAACGGCAAGGCGGGGATCATCGGCACCTGCTCTGGCGGTCGGCATGCACTGCTGGTCGCCTCCCGGGTGGCCGGTTTCGACGCGGTCGCGGACCTGTGGGGCGGGGGAGTGGTCGCGACCCAGGAGGAAGTGTCCCCGGCCCGCCCGGTCGCGGCGATCGACTACACCGCGGATCTCGCGGCGCCGCTGCTCGGGCTGTTCGGCAACGACGACCGCTATCCCACGCCTGAGCTGGTGGATCGGCACGAGGCAGAGCTGAAGCGGCACGGCAAGGATCACGAGTTCCACCGGTACGACGGCGCCAGCCACGGCTTCTTCTACTACCACACCCCGATGTACCGGCCCGAGGCCGCGATGGACGGCTGGGAGAAGATCTTCGCCTTCTTCAGCCGCCACTTGTCGTCCTGAACCCAGCGGCTCGTCCCGATCCCAGCGGCTCGTCCCGATCCCAGCGGCTCGTCCCGATCCCAGCGGCTCGTCCCGATCCCAGCCGCTCGTCCCGATCCCAGCCGCTCGTCCCGATCCCAGCCGCTCGTCCCGATCCCAGCCGCTCGAGCCGAACCCAGCGACCGTCACCCGGCCATTGCTGCCGCCAGTCGGGTGCGTTCTGTCTCGCTGAACGGGACAGGCCGGCGTAGGCCCGGATCCCAGCGCACCGTGACCACGCGCGCCTCGGCCGCCACGTCACCCGATGGGGTGAGGATCGTTTCACGGGTGGTCAGGCTCGTGGTACCGAGTCGCTCGGGCTGTATCCGCACCGTCACCTCCTGGTCTGCGTGGCGGACCTCGGAGCGCAGGTCCACCTCGAGCCGGGCCACCACGTAATGCGGATCGCCTAGGGCCTGCAGGTAGAAGGCGTCCCTGGCCTCCTCCAGGTAGGTGAGGAAGACCACATGATTGACGTGTCCCAAGGCGTCCGTGTCACGCCACCTGACATGGACAAGGCGCTCGAACATCGCGGCCGCCGGCGAGCTCAACTGCCCGCGGGTGCGCGCCGCGCGGTGCGGAACAGGCCGACCAGCTCACCGATGGTGGTGGCGTCCTCCGCCGACTTGTCGTCGCGCCATCGCCCGGTGAACCGGGGGAAGCGCATGGCCAGCCCGGCGTCCTCCTTGATCTGGCCCCAGCCGGCGGTGTAGTTGGGCGACAGGGTCAGCTCGGCGCTGAGGATCTCCAGCACGAGCCCGGGCTCGAACCAGACGTCCGGCGCTTGCCGCGCATCGACCCGGGCGGGCTGGTTCGGGCTGGCCAGCGGAGCCAGCCTGGCGGGAAGCGAGGCCAAGTCGGCGTCCGAGAATCCGGCGCCGCACTTGCTCACGGTCCGGAACACGTCGGCGTCGGGGTCGTACGCGGCCAGCAGCAGCGCGCCGTAGACACCCGCGCGGCGTCCGCGCCCCGCGTACGCGCCGACCACGACCAGGTCTACGGTGTCGGACAGCTCGGTGCGGTAATCCCGCTTGAGCTTGATCCACAGCCAGCCGCGCGCGCCGGCCTGGTAGATGGCGGCCGGGCCCACTGACTTGCACATCAGCCCCTCGCAGCCGTCGGTAACCGCCTGCTCGAACGCTGCGTCCAGGGCCTCTGGCGTGTGTACCTCGATAGCGGTGGTCAGCCGCAGCTGCCCGGACACGGTGATCGCCTCGGCCAGGGCGGCGCGCCGCTGCGGGTAGGGCAGCCTGGTCAGGTCCTGGCCGTCGGCGTACAGCAGCTCGAAGCAGAACATCCCCACAGGTACATCCCGCACGGCTTCGGCGATCCCGTACTTGCGCCTCCTGAACATGACCTCCTGGAACGGCCGGAGCTCCCCGGCGGCCGCGTCGTATGCGACGACCTCTCCTTCGAGGATCGCCTCACGGGGGCCCAGTCCTGCCGCCAGCAACTCGACGACGTCGGGGAACTGAGTGCTGATCTCCTCCAGCCGCCGGGTGAACAGCTCGATACGGCCGTCGGCGGTCCGGTGCGCCTGGACCCGGACGCCGTCGTACTTGTACTCGGCCGCGCACTCGCCGCCCAGCTTGGCCAGGATCTCACTGGCGTCGGACAGCCGCTGGGCGAGCATGGCCCGCACCGGGTTGCCCGGATGCACCCGGATCTGCTCGACCGCCGTCAGCCCGCCGCTGGCCAACGCGGCCGCCACCTGGCCCAGGTCGCAGCAGATGTTGTAGGCGCGTTCCAGCACCGGCCGGTCGGCCCGCCCGCCCGCGTAGACCTGCGCGAGCGCATCCAGGATGGTGGGCGTGCCGATGCCGAGCCGCAAGTTCCCGGTGACCAGGCGCAGCACGTAGCGGGCCTCCAGCGGGGTGGCCTGGCCGAGCAGGCCGGCCAGCAGGTCCAGCTTGCGTCCCTGCGAGCCCGTTCCCTCGGCGTTGGCGATCTGGCGCAGGGTGTTGACCACCGTCGTGACCGTCAACGAAGGCGGCCGCCCGGCCGCGGCCGAGGTCAGCAGCTGCTCGGCGGCCTGGCCCAGGTCCCCGGTCTCCCGCACCCCGGCCGCGACCTGGTCGGCACCTATGCCGGTGGCGGCGGCCACCGCGCGGATGGCCATCTTCTCGGCCATTCCGAGATCCACGCCCGCGAACTCCGGCGCGATCAGGCCCTGGCTCAGGTAGCAGACCACGGGCAGCAGCTCGGCCGGCGTCTGGGTCACCAGCGAGGCCAGGCGCTCGATCAGCGCCAGCCGGCTGCTGACCTGCTCCAGGTCGCGGTAGGCCTCCGCTACGATCTCGTACTTCACGGCGCTCCCTTCACGAGCTCCCCACGGCCGAGCCGAACACCTCGAGTTCTGAGCGGCGGCCCACGATCGGCCATCGCTGCAGCCGCCGCAGCCAGCATGACAGTTCGGCGGCGCCGATCGGGAGATGGCCAGATGCCATAAACTCACCGATAAGGATCTACCTGGCGGGGGTGGCAATGGCGGATTCTGACTCCGGCGTGGCGGTCTACTGGGACTTCGAGAACGTCCATGCGTGTCTGATGGATGAGCTCAAGGGCAAGGGCGCCTACGGGCCGGACAAGGGGATCGGCCTGCGCGTGCCCAATCTCGAGCAGCTACGCTACCGGCTGGTCAGCGTGCTGCTGGAAAAACCTGGACGATCCAGAGAACGAGGACCCCGCCGTGCTGACCGAGACGTTCTTCGGACCGGGTCCCACCGGCGAGCAGCACAATCTGGTCCGCACGGCGCTGGAGGCCTTGCTGGACAGCAGGCGCAATATTCAGAGCGCACGTTCTGAGGAGTGACAGCCAGACCCGGCGTACCCTCACCTCGGAGCTCGTGACCGACTTCGAGCAGGACATCAAGGACTACGCCCGCGTCTGAGCGCCCCGACGGCCGAACAGAATTCACCGACACGCCGACACTAAAACCCGGCGAACCCGTCCGCATGTTCGAGATAATCGGCTGGTTCGACGTAGGCGAGCTCCGGATGGAGAAGGCAGTTGATCAAGACATCCAAGCCCGGGCCTGACGGCACGGTCCGCGTCACCTTCGCTCTCCCGGCCGATGAGCCGGACGGCTCCGTGTCTGTGGTGGGCAACTTCAACGACTGGGATCCGGCCGCCCACCCGCTGCGGCGCCGTGCCAACCGCACCCGCAGCGCCGCGGTGACGGTCCCGGCCGGAATCACGCTGCACTTCCGCTACCTCGCCGAGGGCGGGGTGTGGTTCGACGACGAGACCGTCTCGGCCCGCCAGGGCCAGGACGTAGCCCTCACCGTCTGATCCGGGCGGCCTCCCCCGGCTGCGGTTCAATCAGGATTATTCCGAACGGTCCGTGGTACCCCGCTCCGGCCATGCCTGCGGCACCAGCCGGAAACCCAGGCACCCGCCAGGGCCCGGAGAGGCGCCGTCTAAGCTCAGCACTCATGCCGAGGCTGCTGGTCGTTCATCACACGCCATCGCCGAACCTGCAGGCGATGTTCGAGGCCGCGGTCAGCGGATCACGTACCGATGAGGTCCAGGGCGTGGAGGTGGTGATCCGGCCGGCCCTGACCGCGGCCCCGGTCGACGTACTCGAGGCCGACGGCTACCTGCTGGGCACCCCGGCCAACATCGGCTACATGTCTGGTGCGCTCAAGCACTTCTTTGATGGCATCTACTATCCGTGCCTGGAGGCCACCAGGCGGCGGCCCTACGGCCTGTACGTGCACGGCGGCCTGGATACCACGGGCGCGGTCCGCGCCGTCGAGTCGATCACGACCGGCCTGGCCTGGCGCGCCGTCCGCCCCCCGGTCGCCGTCACCGGGACCCCCGCCCAGCAGGATCTGGAGGCCTGCTGGGAACTTGGCGCCCTGTTGTCCGCCGCCGTCGCCGGCCTGTCCTGAACCCGCCGCTGCCCGAGCCCGGGCGAGTCCGCTAACCGCCGGGACGGTCCGCCATAGGTGACTCGGTCGGGACTTCTGCCGCGCTGGGCGCGGCAGGGGCACGGGCCACCAGCAGCTGGCGGGCGGTCAGGGGCGGCCGGTCCGGTCCGGCCAGGGCGGGCGGCTCGGCGCGGACGGGCAGCCCGTCGGCCAGCTCACCACCAGCACTGGCCACATCGTCGCCTTCACCGGCTGGCTGCACCTGATCCGCCTCCTGGAAGACCAGCTCGGCCAGGCACCTCGGCCGCTAGGCGCCGTGCCCCGCTCGCCGGAACCACCTAGTTTCGGCTGCTAGGGTCATCCCTACTTGCCGCCTGCCGACCCCTGCGCGCATCATGCAGGTGTCTTCGGCGTCGGCTAAGCCGCCAGGCCAGGCGTCGTTGTGCCGTAAGGCCACAGAGAAAGGAAAGGCCAATGGGAACAGAGCGACAAGTGATACAGGACTACCTTGACGCGCTGGTCAAGCGAGCCGACTATCCCCGCTACTTTGCCGAGGATGTCGTGGCCACGTTCGAGGGGACCGACCAGCGCGCCGAAGGACGGGAGGCTGCGGGGCAGCTGATCAGGTACGTGCATGAGGGCGCGTTCGACGCCAGACCGGAGTTGAAGAGCCTGCTCGTGGACGGCGCTCAGGCCGCCATCGAGGCCGACTTCGTCGGGACCCACACCGGCGAGTTCGCCGGAATCCAGCCCACGGGCCGGGAGGTCAAGGTCCCGTACTCCGTTGTGTACGACCTTCACGACGATCACATCAGCGCGCTGCGCATCTACTTCCCCATGAGCATGCTGATCGAACAGCTCACCAGCTGAGTGCGCCCGCGCCCGGCCTGGATTCCACTCCTCGCCGGACAGCCGCTTCCCAGGCTGACAGGCTGACAGGCTGACAGGATGGTCATGGTCCGCCGCCGGTTCGCCCACCGGTCCCGCCACGACACCTCCTCGCTCAGGCAGTTCGTGAGCCTACTGGGATCCGATGATCTGATGGAGCATTCGCCATACGATCGCGAACAAGATCGTCGTGCAGGCCCTGATCCAGCCGGGCGACATCGTCCTGGTCGACCGGAACTGCCGTCAGTCCCACCACTACGGGCTCATGCTCGCGGGCGCCATGGTGACCTACCTGGACGCGTACCGCCTCAACCAGTACTCGATGTACGGCGCGGTGCCGCTGCGGGAGATCAAGAGCCAGCTGCTGGCCTCGCGGCGGGCGGGCAAGCTGGACCGGGTCAAGATGCTGCTGCTGACCAACTGCACCTTCGACGGGATCGTCTACGACGAACAGCGGGTCATCCAGGAGTGCCTGGCCATCCTGACGAGTACCGGCCGTCCGGCATCGACCAGCCGCTGCGCTCCGGGCTGGCGAACATGATCAAGGCCTGGGAGGCCGACGAGTTCGTGCTGGACCCGTCCCGGGTCACCATCTACATCGGCACCACTGGCATCGAGGGCGACGCGTTCAAGCGCAGCCACTTGATGGACCGTTACGGCGTGCAGATCAACAAGACCTCAAGGAACACCGTCTTGTTCATGACCACGATCGGGACCACCCGGAGCTCGGTGGCCTACCTGATCGAGGTGCTGGTCAGCATGGCCCGCGAGCTCGACGCTCGGCTCGCCGACATGAGCGTGGCCGAGCGCGCCGCCCACGAGCGCGCGGTGCTGCGGCTGACCGCTCCGTCGGCGCCGCTGCCCGACTTCAGCGGCTTCCACCCCAGTTTCACCGACGGCTACGTTCAGCAAGCAGATCCTCTCGTTCATGCGCAGCCTGGACACACCGGAAATCCACGGCTACCGGGCCGAGTCCGGCTACCGCGTCTATGTCGACAAGGCCCTGGAGATCGCGGCGACCACCCGTCCCGAACCGCTTCGGGAAACCCCTGAGACAGTGCCGATAGCAGTCAGGGCGAAGCAGCGCCGGCCCAGCGCAAGGTGAAGGACGTCAGCTTATAGCCCAGGGCGTTTACCGTCGGCTGGATGAAGTTGTTCCGGATGATCTGGCCCGCCTCGGTCTCTGCGGCGACGATCAGCGGCCTTGTCACCTGCGGGTTGTGCGTTGCCTGATAGAAGGCCAGGTTCTGGGCCTGACTGTAGAGCACCGCGTCGGAGAACTGCGGCTTGATCAGCGCACCGCAGCCAAGTCCGGGATATGTCCAGCTGTGCTGGGTGTCGAGCGGCCGCGACAGCGTGTTGTCGACGCTGATGTCATGCACGGACTGCGGAAGCTGCGGCTGCGGCAGCATGAGCGTGACCGCGACCTGGCCTGGCTGGCCGGCCACCGGACCGCTGAGTACCTGCAGCCGGTAGTGCCCCGAGGACGGCGCCCACCAGGCCGGCCCCGGATTGAGATTAACCGTCGCCGACGCGCGGCCCACCGCGTAGAACGTGCTCGCATACCAGCACGGCCAGAAGCCGATGTTCTTGCTTACCTTGTGGGTGAACACGAAGTTGAAGTTCTCCGTGCCGAGAGCAGGCCGCGATATCCCTTCGATCTTCTGCAGCACCCACGGTCCGACCTCGGTGTCGGTGGTGGTCCCGGCCGTGATCGACGTCCACGGCCAGGCCAGGTTGACGTGGGGCAGGTGAACATTGAGCCCGATCAGGTGCAGCGCCGCCGACAGCACCGTGATGGCCGCGAACGCGAGCGCCTTACGGAAGATCAAGGCGATGACCGCCAGGCAGGCCGCCCACTTGACCCACCACGGCAGGAAGCGCCGGCCGGCACGCCGTTGGCTGACCACTACCGCCGGAGGAATCCAGGACGCCTGCTCCGGGGCGCGCGCCCGCGGAGGTTCTGACGCGACATGCCAGATGTCCCCGGCGTCAGGCCGCTCGTAGCTGATCCGCCGGTCGTCATCGGCCTGCCGGTTTCCGCCTCGGAGCGGAGCCGTATCGAGCCGGTCGGCTCGGGTGGTGAGCATGCCCAGGCAGAGGATGAGGAAGCGAAGCATGGAGCCTACCTTCTACGTGTTTGCCGTGTATGACCTAGGCGAGCGCCCGGTAGTCCAAGCCCAGGACCACGGGCACCGCCCCGAACGCCAGCGGGAAGCGTGTGCCCGGCTTGTCTGAACCCGGCGCGTCCGGGATGTCGGGCCACCGCATTTTCATGTGCTGAGCGGTCAGGCCCTGGACCGAGTACGGGAAGTCCAGAGGGGAAACCCGGTGCGCGGTCAGCAGCCCGCCCCACCTGAAGGCCGCGAACACCTTGGCCAGGTCGCGGACCGACAGGTGCGTCCGGTCGGTCAGTTCAACCGCGTAGACCGCGCTGGACAGGACGATCAGATCGCGAGCACACTGCAGGAGCGCGTCGGCCCTTGTCCGGTACACCGTCCCGTCGGCATTCTTGGTGCCGAGCTTCTCGCCGTAGACCGCTGAGTGACCCGGCTGGGCCCGGCACTGCATCCAGTCGCAGGCGGCCAGCAGCTGCCAGCTCACCCCGGTGTGGCTGGCCAGATCCCGGTATAGCGGCTGCGAGCGAAGCAGCGGCGTCTTGGCCGTCGTGATGAACGCCGTCGTCACGGCCTGCGGGATCTGCGTCACGTAACGCCTGGTGCTGACCGTGGCGTTGCGCGGCCCGGACGTCACCGACCGCTGCCCGCTAGCCGCCTGCCCCGCGCCAGGACTGCCCGGGACAAGGCCGGGAATCCGCGCGCCGCCCAGCTGCGCCGCCGCTCCGGCCGCCGTGCTGCCCAGTTGCACCCCGCCGCCCGTCCCGCTGCCGCCCGCCGTACGTCCGGCCGCCGTACGTCCGCCCGCAGAGCCGGTGGCGCCCTTCCCGTTGCCACCCGCCGCACCTCCACCCGTCCGACTGACACCCGCCGCACGTCCACCCGTCCGGCTGCCGGCCGCCGTGCCGGTGCCGCCCGTGCCACCCGACCGCGCCGGAATGCCGCGCGCTGCCCGGCGGCCCGCCTCGCCCGATCCGGTCGCCGTCACCGTCCCGGCCCGCGCCGCTGCTGCGCCTGCGCTCGTCGGCGCATTGGGCCCGGCAGCTAGTGCGCTCGCGGTGCTCCGACCGGCTGCGCCTACGGCCCTGACGCCGGGCCTGGCCGCACTTCTGGCCGCCGAACCTGACCTCATCTCCCCAACGTCACGCTGCCGGTGCCTTACCGATCCCGGGCCCGACGCCGCGTGCCGCTCCCGCCCGGTGACTGTCCCGCCCGGTGCGGCCACCCCGGGGACAGCTGCCGGCTCGTTCGAGGTGCCCTGCAGCGCGAGGTTCCCGGTGGCCATGGCACTGCCCTCGGTGCCCAGCGTCGGCCCATAACCAGCGGCGCCTTGAGTGGTTTCAGGCAGGGCGCCGCTGGCTATGCCGGTTCCGGTCTGCCGGGTGTCGGCTCGCGCCTGGGCGCCCATCACCGAGCCGGCTGAGGCCGCGGCTTTCGGCGCGGCCTGGCTCCCTGCGTCGAAGCGGTACAGGTTGTACAGGCGCATGATGCTGATCAGGCTGGTGCCGTAGTTGGGATCGGTGGCGTAGACCCCGGTCAGGTGGTTGGCGAACACGTCGGGATCGGCCCGGTCGGCCATGGCCTGCTTGTAGCTCGACCCGGTGGCCAGGAGCAGGCTGTGATCGTTGACGCTCTGGGCCACCGAGCTATACGCACGGAACGGGGCGCTGATCGTCACCCACGCGCCGTTCTCGAACTCCTGGGTCGGCAGCATGACCGATCCCGCGGGACCGGAGCCTTTGATCCCGAACAGGTTGTTGTCTTGCGCGGCCAGCTGGCTCTGGCCCCAACCCGACTCGTCAATGGCCTGCGCGATCGTCACCGCCGCCGGAACTCCGTACGCCCGCTGCGCGGCGATCGCTCCGGGAGCGACCTCCTGGATGAACGCCTGCTGGGCCGCGGTACCAGGATCCTGCTGGGCGCTGGGCGCCACCTGGCTTCGGCTGTACCGGTTACTCGACGATCCGGCGGACCCGCGCGTAGTCGCCTGCGCTCCCGGGATGGCCGCCGTGCCCAGCAGAACCGCCTGGACGCCGGTCGCCTGACCGGCATGCGACGATGACCCCTGCTCGAGCCCGCCGGCCGCCACGCCGCCCGCGGGAGCGACCAGGCCAGGTATGTCGGCCTGCCCATGTTCTGGGCGAGCGTGTCCGGGCGGTGAAACGCTCGCGGCCACCGCTGGCGCTTGGCTCTGAGCGCTGGCCAACTCGCCGTTGTCGACGAATCCGGCCACGCCCTGAGCGGCCAGCGGAGCGTCGTACTGATGCGCATTGACGGACAGGTTCGGCATGGAGTCACCGCCGATCGTGTACAAGACTCCGCCCGAGTACTTGGTCACCACCTCGACGTGGCCATCAAACAGGACCCAGTCCCCGGGCTGGGGCGCGTAACCGTCGCCGAGCGGATGCCAGCGCTGGTGGGCCTGGGCGTCCTGCAGAATCGAGATGATGCCCGGCGATTGCGGGTTGGGATCCACGCGCACATCGGCCCATTGGTGCAGCGGCCAGGGATACGACCCGCCTCCCGTGACCCAGCTCTGCTGGCCGATCGCATGTGCGCCGACCTCGAGCGTGAGGCTGGCGAAGGCCGCGCAGCTGGCACCGTGGTCAGCACCATCAGGGCTGTCGTCCTGCCAGATGAGCGCCTCTATCTCGGCGGGTGTCTTACCTTGCGCCAGGCGGAGAAAGGACTGGGCGGCGCTGACGATGGCCGAGCGCAGCGCGCTGTCGCTCGCCGCGGGCCCGCCCGGCTTCTTGAAGGCAAGCAGGTGAGCAGGCATGCTGGCCGGCGAGGTCAAGTCCGCCGCCGTGCCATGCGCAAAGGCAATTCCGGTCATGGCGCCTGCGGTGCTGATACTCACCAGCGCAGTCGCCTGCTGCCACCGCGGCCGCATTGGGGCATTCACGAAATCACCTTCTCTCCAGGGGCGTGGTCGACCGGCAGGCGCAACAGCGTCATCCGCCGGATGCAGCAGGCAGGGTCCTCAGGATGGCTTGAACCATCGGGTTTCCAGGATTGTTGGCGTTCTCGAACAGCACGCTCGCCTCCTGGGCCGCCGCCGGTGGCGAGCCGACCAGCCACTGCTCATAAATGTCCGACACCAGGGCGGCCTGGCCGGTGCCGCTGGTTATCGGCTGAGCGCAGATGTCAGGGAAGCCGGCCCGGGCGATGACCGCCGGTGATCCCGTGTACCTGGCGCAATTCGCCGGATTGCTCTCCAGCCCCGGCTGCACCGTCAGCTTGCCATTGCTGCCGGTGATGGCCGCCCCGCCGGCAATGTTGTTGATCGCGCGCGCCGCCACCTCGAGGCTGTCGATCGGGTTCAGCGGACTGTACGGATGATGAAGGTTCAGCGACCACGCGACCTCGCCACCCATGCCGGGCGTGATGGGCTCGAGCCCTTCCCGTCCGCTCTTGGCATCGGCAAAGGCCGGATTGTCGCCGCTCGTCATCAGCGAGAACACCCACAGGATCTGGCTGGTGCTCTTCTGGCAGGCAAAATTGACCTGATCCGGCTCAGAGGCCACGTCCGGATTCTGGCAGGCGGTGGCGATCTCGCTTTGCACCGTCGCCACGCTGGCCGGCCACGAGGCGCTCTTCCGGAACACCAGAACGACCAGCGCGGCGGCGATCAGGGCCAGCAAGATCACGATGACCAAGACCGGGCGCCGGCGAACCCTGCGCGGAGGCCGCGCGCTGCGCCTGCCGTGGTCGATCAGGCTCCTGGTCCGCTGGTCTGTCTTGGGCTGCTGCCTGGCCGCTCGCGGCTCGTCCATCCCGGCCGGGTATATGGTCGCGGCGCTCATCGACGACGGCGGCCGGTCATGATGCCTACGGTCGGTTCGACTCGACCGGAACTGCTCGTCGGCTGGCACCTCCTGCTCCGCAGACATCTGCTCCTCAGGTGGCGGCGCTCCGTCGCCCGCGCCATAGTCATCGTCGGTGAGCGCGCGTTGCCGCGCCTCGCGCCAGGCCGACAGCTCCTGTCCCAGATTGATGGTCATGGTTTCGATATCCGCTAGCCATAGCTCATCATCATCGTTAATATTTTCGAACAGGTCGCTCGTCCTACTCACCTCCCGTGTGCGTCACGAACGGATCCTTAGGCGCCGCGCCCGGTAAGCGGCCGAGCGCAGCGGCGGTGACCCGAAGCGCCACCGGCCGGCCAGCCAGCGTCCGGCACGGCCACCGGTGAGCGCGCACCGCCTGCCGATCGCCGCCGGGCAAGATGGTGCGGCCCGGAGTCCGACCGGGTCGTCGCCCGCACCACACGACTGCCGCCTAGGCCCATGCACCTATTAGAACATACATACGAGATAGATGGAAGTAGTGACAGCAGATCTTATCTTAGTTCGGTTGGCCGCACGGCCTGCTCAGCGGGCACGGCGATCGGCTGATTCTGATCCGGCGTCCGCGCGCACCGGTCGGCCGGGCGCGGCTCCGATCACGAGCTGGCCATCGCGAACCACGAAGGTGCCGTTCACCAGGACATGCCTGATGCCGGCCGACGGGCGAGTGCTGTCGCCATGGTCGGCGCGATCCGCGATCGTGCTCGGGTCGAATACCACCACGTCGGCGTCGCTGCCCGGCCCGAGCCGGCCCTTGTAGCGCATGGCCGGTACATGGCCCTCGAGCAGTCGCGCTGGTTCCAGGCTGCATTTGCTCAGGACCTCGCCCAGCCCGAGCGTCAGCTCGCCGCGGGTGAGCATGCGCAGGGCGCGGGCGAAGGTTCCCGCCGTCCGCGGGTGCGTGATCGCGGTCCTGGGCAGCGGCCACACGAGTGGGTCGGCCGCTGGCTCAGTCCAGGTCACCGGCATGGCGTCGCTCGCCACGACCGAGCCAGGGAAGGTGAGTGACCTCATCAGGAGGGCCCGGTCGGCCGGATCGTCCTCGTCGAGCAGGTCGATGATCACCAGCCCGCCCGGATCGGTGTGCCGCAGCTCCCGGAGCCGCGCCGCGCTTGCGACCCGCTCACCGGTCGGCGCATAGGTGAGGGAGGACGGCACCAGGCCGCGCTCGCCGAGCCGTTCGGGGGCCAGGAATGCGGCTCCGATGGCGGTCATGCCCGAACCGTACGGATATGCCTCGGTGGTAACCCGCGCCCCAGCGGCCTGCGCCCGGCTGACCACGCTCAGAACCCGGTCGACATGCCGCTGCGACGTGCTGTTCACGTGACAGTAGTGCATGTGTGCGCCGGTCTGGCCTGCGGCGCGGACGATCTCCTCTGCGCCGTCGAGCAGCGTTTCCGGCACCAGTTCGACCAGGTCCCGAGCGTGCGTGAAGGTGGGCACGCCCGCCCGGGCGGCCAGCGCCGCCACCTCCAGGTACTCGCCGGGGCTGGCCGCCGGCGCATATCCGAGCAGGACGCCGATGCCCAGCGCTCCGTCGGCCAGGCCGGCCGACAGCGCGTCGAGCATTGCGCGGATCTGCCCCGGCCCGGCCGGGCGCTGCCAGCGCGGGTCGGCCAGGCTGGCCAGGAACGCGCCCAGCGACGCGCCAGGCGCGATCCCGGCGACCGCCTGCATCCGGGCCTGCGCCCAGGACACGGCGAAGCCGTAGTTGACCGGACGCCCCTGCGCCGCGGCGTTCCGGTACGCGCTGTTCACTGGGGAAGCGCCAGCCTCGAGCTCCAGGGCGGTCGTCACTCCGTCCATGGCCTGGAGCCGCAGGCCCGCGATGTCGTTGACGTGACTGTGCAGGTCGACGAAGCCGGCCGTAACCACCAGTCCCGACACGTCGATGTCGACGGAGCCAGGAGGCAGTCCTTCGCCGATCTCGGCGACCCGGGTCCCGGTCACCGCGACGTCGCGGATGGCGTCCAGGCCAGAACCGGGATCGACGACGCGCCCGCCCCGCAGGACGATGTCCGGCTCGCCCACCTGTCACCTCCGCCATGCCAGGCACCGCGACGGGCCGTGGTTCCAGGCCGCGAGGTGCAGGCGGCGTGCTCCGGCCCGGTTGGTGGGCATCATATAGGACAGCATCAGGGCCGCTTCGGGCTACGCGGCCAGGATCACCCCGTATTCCCGGTCATCGACGGCAATGTCGGCGGACTGCGGGACGGCGGCTGGGCCGCCTGCGGCGGTCAGCCCGCGCTCATGTGTGCCGACCGCCGCCTCGAGCGTCTGCGGTAACGTTTCCGGAACGGTCGGGGTCTAGCCTGGAGCCCGGTGGGGGAGGTCTCAGCCGGGGTCGGCGACACCGGCCATCGCGGCTCGCCGGCTTAGCCGGTCCCGGCTGGCCTGATGCCTCGAGCGCACCCGCCTCCCGGTCTGGCTAGCAGGTCCCAGCCGTGGGCTATGGCGCTACCACTCAACCAGGGTCCAGATCTCGGGCCGTGGCGCGTCGCCCACGTCGACCGAAGCGAATCGCCTGGCCGCCTCCTTCAGGTGGGCCATCGCGGCCTCGCCCTGGCCGTCCGCGTGCAGCAGGTCGGCCATGTTGGTGTGCAGGGCCGCGACGCGGTGCTGGTCGCCGAGTTCACTGCCCAGCTCGAGCGCTTCGGCCGCCATCGCCAGGGCCTCGCGGATCCGGCCCGTCTCGGCCAGCAGCCGGGCCAGGTTGTTCAGCGCCGCGACCGCTGCCCCCAGCTCAGGGAGCTGGCGCGCCTCGGCCAGGCTATCCCGCAGATAGGTCTCTGCCGCGGCGGTGTCCCCGGCGCGGGCCGCCAGCATGCCGAGTACGTTGAGGGCCTGGGCGGTGGCGCCGGCATCGGCGGCCGCCCGGGCGCAGCGCAGCGCGGCCTGGCCGAAGGCAGCCGCCTGGTCGGCATCGCCCCGGCGGTATGCGACCACGGCCCGGTCCGCCTCGGCCCGCGCCAGGCGGCCAGGCTCGGCCTCGGCCACCAGCTCGGTGACCACGGCGAGATGCGCGTCGGCCAGGTCCCAGTCGCCCAGCCGGTGGTGCACGTCAGCCAGCCTGTGCTCGATGCTGGCCTGCATGGCTCGGTCACCCCCGCCGTCGCCTTCGGCCACTCCGGCCAGGGCCGCCGCTGTCTCGAACTCCGCGAGCGCCTCGCGATACCGGCCGAGCACCACCAGTTCCTCGCCGACGGCGATCCGCCCGGGCAGCTGCGGGTAGCCGAGTGCTATCGCGCGGACCATGCGCTCGTGGGCTTCGGCGTGCGCATAGAGCTCCCTGGCCACCTGGCCGGCTCGCCACCACCACTGCGCTGCCTCGGCGTCGCGCCCGGCGAGCTGAAAATGCTCCGCCACGGTCGCGGCGCGGGTAGTGGCAGGATCCCGCTCGTAGCGCCGGGTCAGGGCGTCCGCCGCCCGGTTGTGCAGCAGCCTGCGCCTGGCCAGGGTGGCCGACTCGTAGGCGGTCCGGCGCAGTGCCTCGTACGGGAAGCCGTAGGAGGGCGCCTGGGCCGCGGCCGGAGGGTGGGTCTCGGTCAGCAGTGACCGGCCGAGCGCTTCGTCAAGCGCCTCGACGATCTCGTCTTCACCGCGGCCGCTGACCGCCCGCAGCAGTTCGGCATCGTTATCGCTTCCGAGCACCGCGGCGGCCGTCAGCATCTGGCTGGTCGGCTCGCTGACCGACTGTAGCCGCGATCGCAGCAGCTCACGGAGGCTCGCTGGAGGCCACCAGTCGTCCTGCTCCGGACCGGGCGCGCCCGGGAGCGCCGAATCCCCGGCTGCCCGCAGCGCCTCGAGGTACTCGCGCACCAGCATGGGCAGACCCTGGGTCTCGGCCATCAGCCGGTCCACCTCGACCCGCGGCATCCCGTCCAGGTCGAGCAGCGCGCCGATCTCCTGCGGCCCGAGCGGGCCCGGTTCGATTGTCACGCCACCGTACTGTGCCTCGGCCTCGCCGAGCGCGGTGCGCAGGATGTGCAGCCGACCGGCCTGTTCGGCCTGCCAGCTCAGGACCAGCAGCAGCGGCCAGTCGGCGAGCCGCCGCACCAGGTAGGCGAGCAGGCCGAGCGACGAACTGTCGGCCCAATGTACGTCCTCGACCACGACCACGCCCGCCGGCCGGGCCAGGTCAGCGGCGCCGGCCCGGGTTCCTGCCGCGGCTAGCAGCGTGTCGGCGATGGCCGCGTAGAGCCGGGTGACGGCGACCGGGCTGTCGAGCGCCGGTGCAGCAGAATCCGGGTGAGCCCCGGCCAGGGCCGGGACCAGTCGTCCCGCCATCGCGGCGGTCTCCGCGGGGAGCACCTCCGGCAGGTCGGGCCGGATAGCCAGCGCGGTTCGCAGCAGGTCAGCGGCCAGCACGAACGGCAGCGCGGTCTCGCCATCGTGGCAGCGGACCGCCAGGACGATGCCGCCCGCCTCGGCTGCCTCGGTCCGGAACTCGCTGATCAGCCGGGTCTTGCCGGTTCCTGCGCGCCCTGCGACGGCCACGACTCGGCCCGTGGCCCCGGTCGCCTGCCACGCTGCGCGCAGGGCCTCAAGCTCCGCCGTCCGCCCGACCAGCGGCCAGGCCCCAGGGGGCAGGGGAGACTCTGGGTGTTCTGAGACCGCGGCAGGCCGCTCGGACGCCGCACCAGGAGCAACCGCGGGTTCCGGGCCCGGAGCAACCGCCTCGGGCACCGCGCTTGGAGCAACCGTCGCGGTTCCGGGCCCGCGCCGGCGGAGGCCCGAGCCGGCCTGCCCGCACGTCGTCATAGAGCTTGGTGGTCTCAGGCAGCGGCCGCACGGCCAGGTCCCGGTCCAGGATCCGCACCAGCGACCGGTACTGCCGCATGGCCGCCGATCGCTGCCCGGCCCAGCCGTGCAGCCGGATGATGGCCTGATGGGCTGGCTCATGCAGCGGGTCGAGTTGCAGCCAGCGGCGCGCATGCTGGGCCGCGCGCTCCAGTTCGCCGACCGCGACGCACGCTGCCACCAGCCGCTGCAGGGCCCGCGCCAGTGACTGCCTGAGCTCGTCGGCCACCGATGCCTGCCAGTCTTCGAAGTCCGGGCAGCCGCGCAGCGCGAAGCCGGCCAGGAAGTCGTCCCGGTACAGCTGGACCGCCTGTTCCAGCGACGCGGCGTCCGGTCGCGCGATCAGCGTCTCGAACTCGCGGATATCGATCCGGACCTGGTCGGTCTCAAGGCGGACGGCGGTCCGGCTGATGGTCAGGCTCGGACCCATGACCGCCGCGGTCACCGAAAGCGTGCGCCGCAGCGAGGCACGCCCCTTGGCACTGTCGGCGTCCGGCCAGAGCAGGTCGGCAAGCTGCTCGCGGCTGTGCTCACGGTCGGTGACCGCGAGCAGCGCCAGCATCGCGATGGCCTTCCTGGTATCGAAGGTCACCGGGATGCCGTCACGCTGGACGACGGGTGATCCGAGCAGCGCCAGGCTCAGCTCCGCCATGGCATCCCTCCCTCGGCTCACCGTAACGCATGCGTGTAAAGAAACTGTCAGGAAGACTTGACTGCCGTAACGTTCTCGTATCGCCTACTCCCTAGGCTTTAGGTGCGTCGAAAGACGAGCCGCGAACCCGGAGAGTGATATGGCGCAACAGGTGGGGAGTACCAGCGGGACTGCAGCGACGTCCCGTGAGACTGAGGTAGCGCCCGGGGGGGCGTCCGGAGTAACCGAGGCTGACCGGCGCGAGCCGGGCAGCGCCAAGCAGGCCGGCCCCGACGGCGCGAACAGCCCAGACCGCATAGCCAGCCCCGGCAGCGCGGGCAGCCCCGGCAGCGCGGGCAGCCCCGATAGCAAGGGGGGTAGCGCCGACGGCAAGGCGGGCCGCGTCCGCAACTGGCTGCGCCGCACGCCGCAGGCCACCACCGACGCCGCTCCGGCGGCGCCGAGCGTGATCGCGGCCGGTCCCGAACTGGACCTGGCCTCCAATGATCCGCTGATCCCCTACCTGCTCAGCGCGGCCAGCGCGGTGGACATTACCCGCCTGGAGATGCTGTCCCCGGCGCTGGATAGCCTGCAGGCGGCCGGCGTGGCGCTGGTCGTCCCGCTGATCTCGTCGGGCAGCCTGGTCGGGCTGCTCAGTCTGGGCCCGAGACGATCAGAACGCGGGTACTCCACCGACGACATGCGCCTGCTCAACTCGCTGGCCGGCTATGCGGCCCCCGCCATGCGGGTCGGCCAGCTGGTCCGCCAGCAGCAGGCCGAAGCACGGCAGCGAGAGCGGATCGACCAGGAACTCAAGATTGCCCAGCTCATCCAGCAGCAGTTCCTGCCCAAGGCCCTGCCCGACCTGCCCAGCTGGCACGTGGCCGCGTTCTACCGCCCGGCCCGAACGGTCGGCGGTGACTTCTATGACTTCATCCCGTTGCCAGACGGGCGGATCATGTTCGTGGTCGGTGACGTGACCGACAAGGGCGTGCCCGCGGCGCTGGTCATGGCCAGCACCCACTCGCTGCTCCGCGACGCCGCGCCGCGGCTCATCTCACCGGGCCTGGTCCTCGGTCACGTCAACGACATGCTCTGCGTCGACATCCCGGCCCACATGTTCGTCACCTGCCTGGCCCTGGTCCTGGACCCGGCCAGCGGTGAGGTGGAGTTCGCCAACGCCGGCCACGACGTGCCCTACGTGCGCACCCAGGCCGGGGTCCAGGAACTGCGCGCCCGCGGCATGCCGCTCGGGCTGATGCCCGGCATGCCGTACGAGGAGATGCGTTTCCAGTTTGAGCCGGGCGACTGCGCCCTTCTGCACAGCGACGGCCTGGCCGAGGCGCACGCGCCGGACCGGGAAATGTTCGGCTTCCCGCGGGTCGCGGAACTGGTCGGCAAGGGCCCGGCGGGCGAGGCGCTGATCGACCTCTGCCTGACCGAGCTCGGCAACTTCACCGGTCCCGATCACGAGCAAGAAGACGACATCACGCTGGTATCGCTGCAACGCTCACCATCCGCATGGCATCAGGAGAGAGAACCATGACTCAGGTGACCAGGCCCAAGCCGCGCAGGCTCGATAAGTTCACGCTGCCGAGCCAGCCAGGCAACGAGCGCCTCGCTCTGGCCAGGGTGGCCGAGATCGTCAAGGACCTCGGCCTGTCCGAGGACCGGCTGGAGAAGCTCAAGACCGCGGTCGCCGAGGCCACCATGAACGCGATCGAGCACGGCAACCAGAACCGTGCGGAGATCCCGGTGGAGGTCGAGGTCATGCAGAACGGCGCCGAGATCGTGGTGGCCATCACCGACCAGGGCGGCGAAGCGCACCTTGTCCCCGGCCAGCCCGAGGAGCCCGATCTCGTAAAGAAGCTGGACGGCGAGCAGAGCCCCCGCGGCTGGGGTTTGTTCCTCATCCGCAACATGGTCGACGCCATGGACGTAACAACCAATGGCCAGCAGCACACGATCTGGCTGACCATGCGAACTGGAGGTGCTGCACATGGCGAGCATGTGTGAGGCCACGACCCGGGTGCTCCCCGGTGCCGCCGTCATCGAGCTTTCCGGCGAGGTCGACGGGTCCGCTGCGACGGTGCTGACCGACGCGTACCAGCGCGCGGTCACCCCCGACAGCGACCCAGGCACGGTCGTGCTCGACTTCTCCGCGGTGGACTACATCAACTCCACCGGCATCGCGCTGATCGTCAGCGTGCTGGCGCGCGCCAGGGCCGAGCGCAGGAAGGTCGTCGCCTGCGGGCTGTCCGCGCACTACCGCGAGATCTTCGACATCACCAGGCTGTCGGACTTCATCGAGCTTTTTCCCGATGTCGACCACGCCGTCAGCCAGCTAACCGGGCCGGCCGCGTAAGCGGCGCCCGATCCATTTCCGACACAAGCGAGCTGAGATTCTCAGGTCATAGGGGAGGAAGCAGATGAGTGCACCGGCTCTCACCATGGATGTCCGGCGGATTGGCGACGAGGTGGCCGTGGTGGACATCAAGGGCGAGGTCACCGCGGCCTGCGAGCCCGTGCTGATGTCAGCCTACGAGGCCGCCAGCGACGGGAAGACAAGCCGGCTGGTGCTGAATTTCACCGGCCTGGAGTACATGAACAGCGGCGGCATCGGCATGCTGGTGACCCTGCTCGTCCGCGCCAACCGGCAGCGGCAGCAGCTCGCCGCCTACGGGCTTAGCGACCACTACCGGGAGATCTTCGAGCTCACCCGGCTGGACGAGGCCATCGCCATCTACGACAGCGAGGAATCGGCGCTCAACGGCGTCGCCAGGTGAGGGGGAACGTGCCATGACGGAGACAGCAGGTCCGGACCGGTTCGCATCGGGTCCGGACGCGGTGGCCTCGGCCGAGCAGATCGGGCTGAGCGCCCGCGAGGCGGCGGCGCCGCCGCCGCAGGACAACGAGGCGAAGCCGCCCGGGCGGGACGCAGGCAGCTGGGCCAAGAAGGTCGAGCGGCTGGAAGCCCCCTCACGCGAAGGGGTCCGGGGGACCAACGTCGCAGGCCGGAGGCTCACCGGCCCGGTCCAGGGCTTCGGCAAGATGTGGCAGAAAAACTACCGCATGAGGGTCGGCTCTCAGATCGAGCCGGAGCAGGCCATCGCCACCTGGAAAGAGCACTTCCCGGAGTTCTGGCCGAAGGGCAACCGGTTCGCCGGCGCGCTCACCGGCATCAACCCCGGCGATGTCGCCCTGCTCGACCTGGCCATCGGCGGCGGCGTGAAGCTGTCCACCGGCGTCTTCGTCCTGTACGCCGACGCCGAATCGTTCACGCTGATGACTCCGCAGGGGCACATGTTCGCAGGCTGGATCACGTTCTCGGCCGAGCGGGCGGGCGACGAGACCGTCGTGCAGGCCCAGGTGCTGATGCGCGCCAACGACCCGATCTACGAACTCGGGATGATGTCCGGCGGGCACAAGAAGGAAGACAGGTTCTGGGCCGCCACGATGATCGCGCTCGGACAGCGCCTCGGCGTCGGGGATCCGAAGGTCGAGACCACCACCACCTGCGTTGACAGCAAGCGCCAGTGGCGTAACGCCAGTAACATCTGGCATAACTCCGCGGTGCGCAGTGTGTTCCAGACAAAGCGTGTTCCGGACAAGCAGGGGGGCGGCGAGCAGGCCACCAAGGGCACGACATGAACCGTGCGCCCGGCGGGTAGTTGGAGAGGTGTCATGCGGGGGAATCCTGACGCGGTGATAGTCGGCAGCGGCCCGAACGGTCTGGCCGCTGCCGTCACGCTGTCCGCGGCGGGTTTGAAGGTGCTGGTGATCGAGGGTGCTCCCGCCATCGGCGGCGGCTGCCGTACCGAAGAGCTGACCCTGCCCGGCTTCCGGCACGACGTCTGCTCGGCAGGCCACCCGCTGGCTCTGGTCTCGCCGTTCTTCCAGCGCTTCGACCTGGCCGCGCGGGGCGTGCGGTTCGCCTACCCGGAGGTCGAGTTCGCCAATCCCCTGGATGGCGGCCGGGCGGCGATCGTGACCCGCTCGGTGGCTGAGACGGCCGCGCGCCTAGGTGCCGACCGCCGGGCCTATCACTGGCTGGTCGGCCCGGTAGCCGTCCACACCGACGAGATCATCCAGGCGCTTCTCGCCCCGCTGCGCCGCCCGCCCGCGCACCCGTTCGTGCTGGCCCGGTACGGCCTGCGCGCTGTCGTGCCGGTCTCGGTAGCGGTACAGGTCTGGCACACGCCAGAAGCCCGCGCGATCCTGGCCGGGGCCGCCGCGCACGCCATGATGCCGCTCACCTCCGTCCCGACCGCCGGCATCGGGCTGATGCTGACCGGGTTGGCCCACGGAGTCGGCTGGCCGGTCGTGGTGGGCGGCAGCGCCAGGATCGCCGACACGATGGCCGAGTCCGTGATCGCGGCCGGCGGGAGCATCGAGACCGGCCGGTGGGTGAACTCGCTCAGCGAACTGCCGCCCTCCGCCGCCGTGCTGCTCGACATCTCGCCGCGGGCGCTGGACCGGCTGGCTGGCGACCGGCTCCCCGGCCGGTACCGGGCCGCGCTGCGCAGGTACCGTTACGGACCTGGCGTGTGCAAAGTGGACTTCGCCCTGTCCGGTCCGGTGCCGTGGACCAACGAGGACTGCCGCCGCGCCGCCAGCCTGCACCTGGGCGGCAGCTACGAGCAGACGGCCGCGGCCGAGGCCGAGGTGGCCGCGGGCAAGCACCCGGAACAGCCGTACGTGCTCGTCATGCAGCCGTCGATCATCGACCCCTCCCGGGCCCCGGCCGGCCGCCAGGCGCTGTGGGCCTACTGCCACGTGCCCGCCGGATCCGACGTGGACATGACCGACCGGATCGAGGCGCAGATCGAGCGGTTCGCCCCCGGATTCCGCGATCTCATCCTGGCCCGGGCCGTGCGCACCGCTGCCGAGGAGGAGGCGCACAACCCGAACTACATCGGCGGCGACATCGCGGTCGGCGTGCAGAGCCTGCGGCAGACCGTGTTCCGGCCGACGGTGAGCTGGAACCCGTACCGGACGCCGGTCCGCGGCGTCTACCTGTGCTCGTCTGCCACCCCGCCGATCCCCGGCGTGCACGGCCGGTGCGGCGAACTCGCCGCCCTGTCCGCGCTGCGCGATGTGTTCGGCATCCGCGAGATCCCCGATATCGGCCCGGACCGCATGCATCCCGCCAGCACCACAGAGCCCGCCTCTTCCGGCCCGTAACCCGCCAGGCCACGGCTATTTGCGAGCACCCCTGATCGAGCCGGTTATGGTCGCGCCGGCTGGCTGCTCGTGCGTGGGGTAGTAGGCGATGCAATGCAGTCCGCGATCACCCGACGGCCACGTCGAGGGGTCCGGGATGATATTGGTCCAGGTGAACATGGACGCGGGAAACGCCATCCCGACGTAGGCCAGGAAGGCGCTGTTACACGTCGCGTTGCCGTCCTTGGCGATGGCGGCCGAACCAGGGAACGACATGCTCTTCGGCCAGAACGTGTTATCCGCGAAGAACACCTCCGCGGTATGCCGCTGGCGGCACGGAACCGCTGACGTCAGTTTCGGCCAGGGGTTGCTGGTGTTGAGTTCCATGTTGGCGCCGGTCAGGCAGTCGCCGACCTGCAGCTGGGCCAGCTTCAGGTTCCCCACCGCCGGGGCGGTGGCGGCGGCCGGCCGGGCCGGGCTCGGACGCGGGCTGGGGATCTGCCGCGGCTGCGCCGCGGCGTGGCCGGAGCCGCCCAGCCCGACGGTCAGCGCGGCGACGAGCGTGCCAGATGCCGCCGCCGCGACCCCGGCCCATAGCCATCTGTTCCACCTCAGCCCGGGCCGCCTCCGCCGCGGCTCGCCAGCTTGCCGCGCAGCCAAACTGGTCACCCCACCCCTGTCCTTCAGGCCAGCTTGTACCTAGTCGCAGGAATCACACGTACCACTGATCAAGGCACTGACCGGATCTGCGAGAGCAGGAAACGGCCGGGCCGCCAGGCCGGTTCCCACAGTAATGCCTATTACCGGCTAGTGGGGAATTAAGGTGACACCGGCACATACGTGCAGCAACCCATCCGGACGATCAGGTAACCGACCGGACCAGGGATCCGCCATCGTGGCTGGTCGGCCCTGTCCCACTCCCGTCGGTCGGCCGTTACGGACCGGTCCCCCACAGTCCGCATGCTGCCCGGCAGCGCTCCTGGCTGCGCAACCGGCGCAGGAACGACGCTGGCCCGGCCACCGCGCGGGTGGCCGGGCCAGCGGGCGAGCAGAACCTAGTTGCTGCGCAGCCAGGTCGCGCTGAAACTCGTTCCGCCGCTGAGCGACGAAATGGTGTCCTTGTCCCGCCCGCGGTTGTCGATCATGATGATCTGGGTCACCCCGCCGGCGTTTCCGATGGCGCTGCCATTAGCATCCGAGCCGGTGAAGCTCATCGTGCCGAAGTCCGTCAGCGGCAAGATGCCGCCGGAGGCCGTGCAGCACGGCGCCTCGACGATGACCTCGGCCGAGGAACGGGCCGCGCCGGACAGGCTGGCCGTCGTGGTGTGGCTCCACCCCTGCGTGGTGTCGGCGATGTACAGACTGAACTCGCTGCTGCCCTTGTACGTCACCGTGGCGTCGAAGTGGTCGCCGGCCTTGACCGTGTTGGAGTAGTTCTCCGACGGCCCCGGGTACATCTCGTACCAGGCGTAGTACTCGGCGGTGCGCCCGACGCAGTCGACCTCGCTGCCCGTCTGCTCCACGGTGCTGCTGCTGTAGCCGTCCAGCCCGACCCAGAAGGCGGAGTACTGGTCGCCCCGGCTGCAGGTGCCGGCAGGCTGGACCCAGCTGGCCGAGACGCTCGTGTACGTACCCGTGGTCGCCGCGTAGCCGGACCAGTTCGTGCTCTCGGCCTGGTGGCGGCCCCCGAAGGCGGCGTGGCCCACCAGGTGGGCCGGCCCGCCGGGGGAGTAGTGCCACCCGGCCGGCGCAGCCGATGCGCTGCTCGCGGTGAGGGCCGTGCCGGCCGCTGCGGCCAGCATGACGAGGATGATGGACCATCGTCGTAGCATTCAGACTCCTTTGAGATCGGTAGCGCGGCCCGGGCCGGGCCCGCGGAAACCAGGTCATGCCCAGGAACGTTCTTGCCCGCCTTCCCTCCAGTTAGCTAAGGGTCGCAAAGTGCTGACGCTAGGTGATCGTAGCGCGCCGGAACCGCCCGCGAAAGGCGTATGGGCGAATTGATGGGCTTACGCGGTCCCTGAGGCAGGCCCGCGGCCCGGCTCTGGGTCAGCCGCTGGTCAGTTCCGGCGGCGCGCTGCCCGGGCCGACCTGCGCCTTGAGGGCGGCGAGCTCGCTCTCGACGTCGGCATCCGCGCCTGCTTGATCGAGTTCCTTCTGGATGTCGTCGGTATCGCCCCCGACGTCCTCGAGCACCCCGGACTGCATGAGCTCGTCCAGGGCGCCCGCCCGGGCCTGCATCTGGGCGATCTTGTCCTGGGCCCGGGCCAGCTCCGCGCCCGAATCGGACAGTGTGCTCGAGATCCCCGCGACGCTCTCGTTCACCGAGGCTGTCGCGCTCGCCGCGGTGTACTCGGCCTTCAGCGTCTCCTTTTGCGTGCGGAACTGGTTGACCCGCTGCTGCAGTGCGGCCAGGGTCTGCTCGAGCTTCTGCTCCTGGTCGGTGAGCTGCTGGTGCTGCGGTTCCATGCCGTCGATCTGGGCCTGCGCCGCGGCCTTGCGAGACAGCGCCTCCCGGGCCAGATCCTCCCGGCCGATGGCCAGGGCCTGCTTGGCCTGGTCGTTGAGGTGGTCCACAGTGTGCTGGAGCTGCTGCTCCTGCAGTTCGAGCTGCTTGCGTGAGGCGGCCACGGACACCAGCGCCTGGCGCACCTTGGTCAGCTGATCGAGCATCTGCTCGTAGGACAGATCGAGCATTTCGTCGGGCTTCTCAGCGGAGTCGAGCGCCTTGTTGGCCTTGGCCGCGAGTACGTCGTGGGCCCTTTGGAAGAGAGACATTCCGATCTGCTCCTTAGTCGACGGTGACAGCCTCGCTGCCATGCGGCAAATCTAGCCGCCCTGCCGCCCCTGCGCCCCGCCGCCCCCGCGCCCGTCCGCCGACCGCTGCGCGAGCCTCTTACGCAACTTCAGACCCACGTGTGCATCGCCGAGCAGCCCGGTGAGTTCTGCGCGATCATCCATTCATTTCTTGACCGAACGGACCGTGGTTCGTCAATCTAGCCACGGTGACTGACCGGCGGGAGGTTCTCCACCTCCTGCTTGGTAATGTTGAGCCGGATCCCGTTCTGCACTCCGGTCACGGCGCTGACCGGAATGGCCACTTCCTTGCGGCCCCACAGATGCCCCTCTCGGAGCAGCACGTGGGTCAGGCGGTGACTGTCCGGATCGACGAGGAAGCCCTGCACGTGCCCGATCTCGCCATCGGTGGCATGGACCGGCTCGCCGGGATTCACCTCTATTTCCCCCAGCGGAACGACGTCCTGGAAGACGACCTGCGTGGGCTGCGGTATCCCCATCGGCGGCCCGCCGGGCATGCCCATCCCCAGGCCGGTCCCTTCCGCCATGTCCGTTTCGTCGGCGTGCTCGAGGTGACCGAACTCTGCCATGGTGCAGCGCAGCCTGATCCCGCCGGTCGTGCTGTCGATCAGGTCCACCGGGACCAGCCGGCCGGGCTCGTGCCCGTGCTTCGGCTCGATGACCAGATGGGTGACCGCCCGGGTGGCCGGATCGATGATGAAGCGGCGTACCTCGCCGCACTCGCCATCCGAGCAGCGTGCCTCGGCTCCGATCGTGAACTGTGTCTCCTCCGCCATCGCTGCCTTCCCTTTCCGGGTTACGCGGGCCTTCGTCGGGGTGACGGGCACGAAACCGCCGAACTCGCGGGTATCTTGCCGCCGGCTGTCACTTTCTCACGTGCACCACAAGTGTAATCTCGCCGTCCCCCGTTGGCCGGGAATAGCCTGTCAGCGGGCGTTCAGCAGCAAGGAACATCCTCACCATCCGGAGTTGATTCGATGAGCATCCCTGGCTCCCGGCCGCGCATTGCCGTCGGACCCCGGCCGTCCGAGTGGGCCGCCGAGGCCGTACGCCGCGGGGGAGGCGAGCCCGTCGCCCTGGACCGGGAGCCCGAGGGCCTGGTCTGGACCGACGGCGCGGCCCTGGATCAGCTGCGCGGCGCGCTGGCCGCCCAGCCGCGGATCTCCTGGGTGCAGTTGCCGCAGGCGGGAATCGAGCGCGCGGTCGACGCAGGCGTCATCGACCACCAGCGGCGGTGGACCTCGGCGAAGGGGGCGTTCGCCGAGCCGGTCGCCGAGCACGCCCTGGTGCTGCTGCTGGCAGGCCTGCGCCAGCTGAAGGTGCGGGCCCTGGCCCGGTCCTGGGGCGAGCCAGGCGGAGAGAGCCTGTTCGGTCAGCCGGTCACCATCGTGGGCGGCGGAGGCATCGCCACGGTGCTGCTACGCCTGCTCGAGCCGTTCGGTACTCAGGTGACGGTGGTCCGGCGGCAAGCCGAGCCCCTGCCCGGTGCCGCCCGGACGATCGGCGCGGACCGGTTGGCCGAGGCCCTGCCCGGCGCGCGGGCCGTGGTGCTCACCCTGGCCCTCACCCCGCAGACCAAGGGCCTGATCGGCCGGGCCGAACTGGCCGCGATGGAGCGCGACGGCTGGCTGGTCAACGTGGCCCGTGGCGGCTTGGTCGACACCAGCGCCCTGGTGGACGCCCTGCTCGCCGGCCAGATCGGCGGGGCGGCCCTGGACGTCACCGACCCCGAACCGCTGCCGCCCGGCCATCCCCTGTGGGACCTGCCCAATTGCCTCATCACCCCGCACACCGCGGATACCGAGGAAATGATCCGGCCCCTGCTGGCCGGCCGGATCGCTGACAACGTACGGCGCCTGGCGGCAGGTCAGGAGCTGGTCGGCCAGGTCGATCCCGATCTCGGTTACTGAGTCTTCGCGCCGCCGCCCGCCCGGGCCCGCAGGACCGATGAGCCTGGCTCCCGGGGTCCGTTAGACAGGCAGTACCCGCGAATGTGGAGGAGTCATGACCGACCAGCCGTTCATTACCTGCCTGTGGTTCGACACCGAGGCCGAAGAGGCCGCGAACTTCTACACCGGCATCTTCCCCGGCTCCAAGCTCGGCGCCATCCATCACTACACCGAGGCCGGGCCGGGCCCGGCCGGCGCCTGAGCCGGCGTTACTATAGCCGCCATTCCATTTACAGCCGTTGAACCTGCGGTCTGGTGCGCACGTGGTGATGAGTATGGGGAGCATGAGGGGGACGTCAAAGCCCCGGCGGTCCTGGTTCGGGGCCGCCGGGGCGGCACTGCTGGTCGCCTCGGGAGCCATTCACCTGGACCTGTACCTGACCGGCTACCGGACCATACCCACCATCGGCTGGCTGTTCCTGCTGCAGGTGATCGCCGCGTTCGGGCTGGCCGCCGCGATACTGGTCACCGGCAGCTGGCTGGCCGAGGCGGCCGGTGCCGGCTTCGCCCTGAGCACCCTGGGCGGCTACCTGCTGTCGCTCTGGGTGGGCCTGTTCGGCTTCACCGAGGTGCGCACCACCGCGGGGATCGTCGCCGGGATCATCGACGTCGCCGCCTTCGCCACGCTGGCCATCGCCGTGCTGCCCGCCCTGTCGGCCCGCCTGAATCTGGGACACTTGGCCGTTCCGGCTATCGCGGGCGCCTCAGTCCTCGCGCTCGTGCTGCTCGGCGCCGCCGTGGCCACCCCCAAGGCGGCTCCCGTCGCCAGCGGCCCGGACGTGCTGAAGACCAGGACCGTGGGCGGTGTGCTCCTGCTCACCGACGCCAGGGGCCTGACGCTGTACTGGTTCGCGCCGGACACGACCGGCAAGTCGGCCTGCTACGGAAGCTGCGCCGCCTACTGGCCGCCGGTCACCGGGACCCCCTCGGCCGGACCCGGGGTCACCGGCACGCTCGGCACGATCACCCGGACCGACGGCGCCAGGCAGGCCACCTACGACGGGCACCCGCTGTACACCTATATCGGCGACAACACGCCCGGCCAGGACAGCGGGAACAACCTCAACCTGAACGGCGGCCTGTGGCACATCGTGCCTGTCACGGGATAATGGCCTGACCGACCGAGGAGGGGTCAGCATTCCCCAGCCCGAGCCGTTTCCCCAGTCCGAGCCGTTTCGCGAGTCCGTGCCGTTTCCCGAGCCGACCGCTCCGGCCCGTTCCCGCGCCGAGGTGTTCGGCCGCTACCTCGACTACTTCCGGTCCGAGCTGGCCAGCAAGCTCGAGGCGCTGCCCGCCGCCGAACTGCGCCGCAGCCGCCTCCCGTCCGGCTGGACGCCGCTCGAGCTGGCCAAGCACCTGCGCTATGTCGAGCTGCGCTGGCTGGAGTGGGGCTTCGAGGGGCGCGACGTGGGCGACCCGTGGGGCGACCGCGACGGCGGCCGCTGGGCCGTCGGCCCGGACGAGACGCTCGAGACCCTCCTGGCCGATCTGCGTACACAGGCCGGCCGCAGCCGGGCCATCATCGAGTCCCACGATCTGGCGGAGGCAGGCCAGCCCGGGCCCCGCTGGGATGGCGCTGACCCCGCCACCTTGGAGCGGGTCCTGTTCCACTTGCTTCAGGAGTACGCCAGGCACCTGGGTCATCTGGACATCGTCGTCGAAATGGTCACCGGCCAGACCAGTGAATGAAACCCTTTGGCCGAATGGTCCGTGGTTCCCCGCGCCGCTTCGTGCGTGGCTCAGCCGGTCTTCTCCGCGACACAGCGGTTCACGCATTCGCCGATGCCCTCGATCCAGGTGCGCAAGACGTTGCCCGGCCGCAAGTAGACCGGCGGCTGGCGGGTGTAGCCCACGCCGCCGGGCGTGCCGGTGGCGATGAGATCGCCGGGCCGCAGGGTGATCACCTGGCTGGCGTAGGCCACGATCTCCGCCGGGCCGAACAGCAGGTCCGAGGTCCGCCCCTGCTGCATCACTACCCCGTCGACCTCGCAGCAGATTTCGAGGTCAGTCGCGTTCCCGGCCTCGTCCGGCGTGACCAGGTAGGGCCCGGCCGGAGTGGAGTGCTCGAACATCTTGCCTTGCAGGAACTGGGAGGTGCGGTACTGCCAGTCCCGCATCGACACGTCGTTGACCACCGTGTACCCGGCGATGGCCGCCGCGGCCTCCTCCGGTGTCGTCCGATACACCGAGCGGCCGATGATCACCCCAAGCTCGGCCTCCCAGTCGGCTCGCTCACTTACCGACGGCAGGACCAGGTCATCCCGCGCGCCCAGCAGGGAATCGGCGAACTTGGCGAACAGCGTCGGGTACTCGGGCAGCTCCCGCCCGGTCTCGGCGATGTGCGCCCGGTAGTTCAGCCCCACGCAGATCACCTTGGACGGCCAGGGCACGACCGGCGCGAAGTCAGCCTCCGCGACAGGTACCGGCGCCGCCCCCTCTCGCGGCCGTCCCGGTCCCTGGCCGCCGGCGGCGAGCAGCTCGCCCACGTCGGCGGCATCCAGCGGCACGAGAATGTCCCCGTCCAGCCTGGCCGCGCTGGTCCTGTCCCCGGTCCGGATGGTGGCGAATCGCATAGCGCAGACTCTAGCGCGCTCCCGCCCCTGAGCCCGCGCTGACCAGCCGTCACCCGCGGGCAGGCCGTGACCACGGCAAAGCCCGCCCGGCTGCCTTGACCAGCCGCCCATGGTTCTGTGCACCATGGCAGCCATGGAGCGTACTCCCGGCAAGGTCGTCGCGGTGCACGTCAGCTACCGGAGCCGCGCGGCCGAGCGCGGCCAGATGCCGGCCTGGCCCTCGTACTTCCTCAAGCCACTCTCGTCGCTGGCCGGCAGCGGCGATCCGGTCGCCCGCCCGCCCGGGTGCGAATTGCTGGCCTTCGAGGGCGAGGTGGCGCTGGTCATCGGGCACCGTGCCCGCCGGGTCAGCCGCGCCGGCGCGTGGGACTGCGTGTCAGCGCTCACCGCCGCCAACGACTTCGGCGTCTACGACCTCCGCTACGCCGACCGCGGCTCCAATGTCCGGTCCAAGGGCATCGACGGCTTCACCCCGGTCGGTCCCCAGCTGATCGACGCGCGCGTCGTCGACCTGGCCGAACTGCGCCTGCGTACCTGGGTGAACGGCGAACTGGCCCAGGACGCCTGGCCCGGCCGGGACATGCTGTTCGGCTTCGACGACATCGTCGCCGACCTGTCCCGGCTCGTCACGCTGGAACCCGGCGACCTGATCCTGACCGGCACGCCCACCGGCTCGACCGTGGTGAACCCCGGCGATGTGGTGGAGGTCGAGGTCAGCGCGGGGGAGCAGTCGTCGGGCCGGCTGCGCAGCCCGATCGTCGAAGCCGACTACCGGCTGGAGCCGCCCGGCGCGATGCCCCGGGCCGACGACGCCGAGCGCTCGGCAGCCTACGGCGCCGCGCGCCATCGCGCCCAGCCCTCCGCCGATCGCGCCCAGCCCTCCGCCGATCGCGCCCAGCCCTCCGCCGATCGCGCCCAGCTCTCCGCCCATCCCGGCCAGCCCCCCGCTCACCCCGCCCGGCCCCCCACAGAGATGCTCGACCGTCTGCGCGAGGTGTCGACCGCCACACTCGCCGCGCTGCTGCGCAAGCGCGGGCTGAACGGCCTCACCCTGGACGGGCTGCGCTCCACCCGCCCCGGCACGCGGCTGGCCGGGTACGCCCGGACGGTGCGGTACCTGCCGCTGCGGGAGGACCTGTCGGCCAGCCACGGCGGGGGCATGAACGCGCAGCGGCGCGCGATCGAGGCCATCCGCCCCGGCGAGGTGCTGGTCATCGAGGCCCGCGGTGACACCACGGCGGGCACCATCGGCGACATCCTGGCCCTGCGCGCCCAGGTCCGCGGGGCGGCCGGCGTCGTCACGGACGGCGCGATCAGGGACAGCGCCGTGCTCGCCGGGCTCGAGATTCCCGTCTATCACGCCGCCACGCACCCAGCCGTCCTCGGCCGGCGGCACATCCCCTGGGAGACCGACGTCGCCGTGGCCTGCGCCGGGGTCACGATCCAGCCGGGAGATATCCTCGTCGGCGACGCCGACGGAGTGGTGGTGCTGCCGCCCGCCATCGCGGCCGAGGTCCTGGCCGACGCGCGGGAGCAGGAGCGCCAGGAAACGTTCATCGCCGAGCGCATCGCCGCGGGCGAGCCGATCGAGGGCCTGTTCCCCCTCACCGAATCCCACCGCGCCGACTACGAGTCCTGGCTCGCCCAGCAAGCCCGCCCCGACCCGCCGTCCGAACCGCCGTCCGGCCCGCAACGATGTGCCAACGATGCGGCTATAACCGCCACGATGTCACATCGTGTCGCCGAGTCCGGTCCTGACCCCGGTGCATCTGATGCTGCCGAGGCCGGTGATGCATCATGAGCGCCCCGCCCAATGTCCCCGCCAAGCTCGAGCACTTCATCGGCGGCGTGCACACCCCCAGCGCGGACGGCGCGACGTTCCAGGTCGCCGACCCGGTGACCGGCCAGCCCTACGCGACGGTCGCGGCCGGGGGGCCCAAGGACGTGGACCTGGCCGTGACCGCCGCCCAGGCCGCGTTCGCCGAAGGCCCGTGGCCGCGCCTGACCGGCCGGGCCCGGGCCACCATCCTGAACAACATCGCCGGCGGCATCGAGGCCCGCGCGGCGCGGATCGCGGAGTTCGAGACCTTCGACACCGGGCTGCCGGTCACCCAGGCCCGCGGCCAGGCGGCGCGGGCCGCGGAGAACTTCAGGTTCTTCGCCGACATGACGGTGACGCTGCACGAGGACGCGTTCCGGACCGGCGCGCAGTTCGGCTACGTGATCCGCAAGCCCGCCGGGGTGGCGGGCTTGATCACCCCGTGGAACACCCCGTTCATGCTGGAGTCCTGGAAGCTCGCTCCCGCGCTGGCTTCCGGCTGCACGGTGGTGCTCAAGCCAGCCGAGTGGACGCCGCTGTCGGCCAGCCTGCTGCCGGAGATCATGGCCGAGGCCGGCCTGCCCGACGGCGTGTTCAACCTGGTCCACGGCATCGGCGAGGTGGCCGGCGCGGCGCTGGTCGCGCATCCGGGCGTGCCCCGCATCTCGTTCACCGGCGAGACCGGCACCGGCCAGGCGATCATGGCGGCCGCCGCGCCGCACCTGAAGGGCCTGTCGATGGAACTGGGCGGCAAGTCGCCGTGCCTGGTCTTCGCCGACGCCGACCTGGACCGGGCCACCGACAGCGCCCTGTTCGGGGTGTTCTCCCTCAACGGCGAGCGGTGCACGGCCGGCTCCCGGATTTTGGCCGAACGATCCATCTACCCCGATCTGGTCACCCGGCTCGCCGGCCGGGCCGAACGCATCCGGGTCGGCGAGCCGTCCGACCCGGCCACCGAGATCGGCGCGCTGGTGCACCCCGAGCATTACGCGCGCGTGCTGTCCTACGTGCGGGTCGGCCAGGCCGAGGGCGCACGCCTGGTGGCCGGCGGGTCGCGGCCCGCCGGGCTGGCCGAGGGCAACTACCTGGCCGCCACGGTGTTCGCCGACGTCGGCTCGTCGATGCGGATCTTCCGCGAGGAGATCTTCGGGCCGGTGGTGTGCGTCACCCCCTTCGATGACGAAGCGGAAGCGATCACCTTGGCCAACGCCACGCGCTACGGGCTGGCCGCTTACATCTGGACCAGCGACCTGGCCCGCGCGCACCGGGTGGCGCACGCGGTCGAGGCCGGGATGACCTGGATCAACTCGCACAACGTGCGGGACCTGCGTACCCCGTTCGGCGGGGTGAAGGCCAGCGGGCTCGGCCGCGAGGGCGGGGCGCACAGCCTGGACTTCTACACTGAATCGCGTATCGTCCACATCCCGCTGGGCGATACCGGAGTGCCCAGGTTCGGAGCGTGATCATGGCCCAGCTGCCCCCTGATATCGTGCGCGCCGCTTATGCCGAGCTGGTCGTGACCGACCTGGACCGGGCCAGGTGGTTCTGGGTGGACCTGCTCGGCTTCGTCGTCACCCGCGACGACCCCGGCCTGCTCTACCTGCGCGGCTACGACGAGCTCACCCACCACAACCTGATCCTGCGCCAGGGCGCGCAGCCCGCGGCGGCCCGGCTCGCGTTCCGGGTACGCACCGCCGCCGACCTCGACCTGGCCGAAGCGTTCTACGCCGCGCTCGGCACGCGGACCGCTCGGGTGCCAGCGGGCGTCACGCCGGGCGTGGGGGAGGCGGTCCGGGCCGAAGATCCGCTCGGCTTCACCGTCGAGTTCTTCTACGCCGCCGACCACCCGTGGCGCTTGCAGCAGCGCTATGACCTGCGGCGCGGCGCCGAGGTGGCCCGGCTGGACCACTTCAACATCGTGGTGCCCGACGTCCGCGCCGCCTACCAGTACTACCGGTCCCTCGGGTTCGGCCTGTCCGAGACCATCGAGGACGGCGACACGCTGTACGCGGCCTGGATGTTCCGCAAGCAGACCGTGCACGATGTGGCGTTCACCGGTGGCGACGGGCCGCGCCTGCACCACCTGGGGTTCTTCGCCCACGAGTCGCACCAGGTGCTGCGGATCTGCGACATCCTCGGCTCGCTGCACGAGGAGTCCCGCATCGAGCGCGGCCCGGGGCGGCACGGCGTGTCCAACGCGTTCTACGTCTACCTGCGGGACCCGGACGGGCACCGGCTGGAGATCTACACCAGCGACTATTTCACCGGCGACCCGGACCATCCCGTGCTGCGCTGGTCGGTGCAGGACCCGAGGCGCCGGGACTTCTGGGGTCACCCGGTGGTCCCGTCCTGGTACACCGAGGCCTCCGCGATCCTGGACCTGGACGGCAGCCCCCGCCCCCTGGTCGCCGAGCAGCAGCCCGCCGAGGTCAAGGTGGGGGCGGACGGCTTTACCGAATAAGTGTCTCGCTTCATGGAGGATCGAAGTGCCACGTCAGATCGTGCTCGCCTCGCGACCTTCGGGCCCGCCCACCGAGGCCAACTTCCAGCTGACTGAGACGGACCGGCCGGACCTCGCTGACGGGCAGGTACGGGTACGCAACCTGTTCATATCGGTGGACCCGTACATGCGCGCCCGGATGAACGACGTGAAGTCCTATGTCCCGCCGTTCCGGGTGGGCGAGCCGCTGGAAGGCGGCGCGGTCGGCACCGTGGTCGAGTCCAGGTCGCCGGACCTGTCCGAGGGTGACCTGGTCCTGCACATGCTGGGCTGGCGGGACGAGGCGGTCCTGCCCGCCAGGAGCGCGCAGAAGGTGGCGGCGGTGCCCGGCCTGTCCCCGTCCGCTTACCTGGGCGTGCTCGGCATGCCCGCGCTGACCGCTTACGTCGGCCTGCTGGACATCGCCGCGCTGCAGCCCGGTGACGTGGTGTTCGTCTCCGGCGCGGCCGGAGCGGTGGGCAGCGTGGCCGGGCAGATGGCCAGGCTCAAGGGTGCGGCCCGGGTGATCGGCAGCGCGGGCAGCGACGACAAGGTTCGCTGGCTACGCGAGATCGGCTTCGACGCCGCCTTCAACTACAAGACCGCCCCGGTGCTGAGCCAGCTGCGCGAGGCCGCGCCAGACGGCATCGACGTCTACTTCGACAACGTGGGCGCCGAGCACCTGGAAGCCGCGCTGGAGATGCTCAATACCCACGGCCGCGTGGCCATGTGCGGCGCGATCGCCCACTACAACGCCACCGAGGCGCCGTCCGGCCCGGACAACCTGAGGTTCGTCATCACCAAGCGGCTGACTCTGCGCGGCTATATCATCAGCGACCACTGGGACCGGTTGCCCGCCATGATCGCCGACGTCAGCACCTGGCTGCGAGAGGGCAACCTCTCCCACACCGAAACGATCGTGGACGGCCTCGATAGCGCCCCGGACGCCTTCATCAGCCTGTTCAACGGGGGCAACACCGGCAAGATGATCGTCCGGCTCTGACGTCGGACAGGCCGCGGACGTTACGGCTGCCCGCCGAGTTCGCGCTCGATCATCGCGACGAGGTCAGGGCGCGCGCCCAGCCCCCACAGCACCTCGGGCGGGATCCCGAGCTGGCGGGCCGCCTCGGCCACCACCGGCCGGAGCATGTGCAGCGCCCGGGCCAGCCCCTCATCCCGCGTGTAGGTCGGCGGCAGGTCATCGAGCGAGAGCTCGGCCGGCCTGCGGAACGTCCCGTCCCGGCCCGGTAGCCAGGCTTCGCGCTCCGCCGCCATGCCGATCGCCGACGTGACGTTCTCCCGGCTGGAGTCGCTGAACGACTGGAGCACCGACCTCTCGACGGCGCCGGCGATCAGGTGCCGGTTCGGGCTCAGCAGGACGTTCCAGACGTATTCCGAGCGATCGTGGCTGGGATGGCGGAGCGCGAAGTCCAGGCCGTCGACGTCGGAGTCGGGATCGAATCCGTCGAGCCCGCGCTCGTTCCGGCCGAACGCGACCGTGATCGTCACGTACCCGAGCGGATCCGGGGTCCGGGCGCGGACCTCCACCGCCTGCCGGACCCCCATGCCGCGCAGCTGGACCAGCCACGGCCCGTAGCGGTCGGCGGCGAACCAGATGCCGGGGTTGGCGTCGAAGTAGACCTCCAGGTCCTTGGCGCGCTGGTACAGCCCGGGCGGCGCCATCAGCCGCTGTTCGCCGGTTGCGGCGTTCTCCCCGATGAGGAAGGCGGTCTGCCGTAGCCGTTCGAGCAACTCGGCCCGCCGGCCCGCCCCGGCCTCATCCACCGCGCATACCACGCGGTCCAGGTCGGCGTCGTGCTCGGCGAGATCCAGCTCCGCGAAGTCCATCCGGTCATACCGGGGCAGGATGAGTTCGAGGACTTCCGCCACCACGTCCGGCTCGGTCAGGTTCAGTGCATCAAGGAACTGGCGGGCCGCGGGGGAGCCCGCCACCGTGCGCCGCACCGTGGGCAGGTTACTCGGGACCGGTCCGGGCAGGTAGGCGGCCGGGCGGTCGGCGGCGTCGAACGGAGCGACCTGGCTGCCGTCCTCGAGCCGGATGATCGGCCGGGCCCGGGCCGCGCCGCCGGACTCGGCGGGAGACCTCGGCGCCCGCCACAGCGCGGAATCGGTGAACAGGAACGCGTACAAGCGCACGATCCACTCATCCGGCTGCGCCTGGAGGAATTCGCGGCTGAGGTTCGCGACGACGCTGCCCGCGGTGACCTCCTCGATTCCGATCTCATCCCGCAGATAGCGCCACAGGACCGGCGTGCCGCTCTCGGTGATGGACTTGTCGGCGAACCAGGCCGGCCCGCCCGCACCGTACAGCGTGCCCAGCTGATCGGCGTCCAGCAGCCCGGGCAGGTCCGTGGTGTGGGCCAGCTTCAGGTCGGCGGCCGCACGGTAACCGCCGCCCGCGACCGGGATGAGCTCGGCCTGGCTGAGAGCCTCACGCACCGACTCGAACAGCGAGCGGAACATCGAGCCGGGCTGGAAACGCGCGGCGTCGAGCGGCAGCGCCTGCAGCACCTCGACGGTGAGCAGGCCGCCGTCCCGGAGCTCTTCCAGGATGTCGGCGAGCAGCACGGCGGTCTGCCGCGCCAGGGCCTGGTTCGACGGATCGTGCTCGGGGACGTTGTCCCTGGCGGGCGTGGTCCGGTACGGGCCCTGCACCACGAAGCCGAGGAAGGTCTCCTTCTCGGTGGGGAAGAACACGCTCAGCGGGAAGGTGCCGCGCTCGGTGATCCGCCCGGCCTCGGCCGGGAAGGCGATCTCGATCTGGTGCGACACCTGGCTGAGGCCCTCAACCGGGCGCGCCCAGACCAGCCACTCCTCATCCCGGCGGGCGCGGCCCTTGGACAGCGTGACCCGACGGGGTGTCCCCTCGGTGACCGAGCGCTCGATGGCCGCGTCGGCTACCCGCACGCCGCCGACCCGCAGCCGGGCGATGCTGGCCAGGAACAGCAGGGTTCCGGGCCGGAGCGCGTTCAGGGCCGCGGCTATCTCACCGGCGGCCACGTCGGCGGTCACCGTGTCATGGTCGAAGGGGAACACGAACAGGGTGACCGACGCGGGCAGGTCCAGCGGCTCGACCGGGAACGGCCGCACATAGGCCTCGATCCGGAAGTGCTCTCCCGCGCTGTAGACCCGCGGGGTCTTGGTGTACGCATACACCGACTTGAAGCCGATGCCGAACTGGCCGATCGAGGTCAGCGACTTGCGGCTCTGGCCGACTCCGCAGACGCCGCGCACGTCGGCCTCGGTGAACGGCCGCCCATCGTGCCGCACCTCCAGGCGATCGGGGAACAGCTCGAAGAACAGCTCGGTGGCCCCCGCATCCTCGGCGTTCTGGATCAGCTCGAAGATGAAGTGAGTCCGCTCGCTGTACAGCTGCCCGAGCAGATCCAGTACGGCCGTGTCCCAGCCGTACCTGGCGATATTCTCCTCGCGGATCTTCTCGTAGTCGGCCGACACCGCCCGTTCCTCCACAGCCCTCGCCGCCCGTGCCACCCTACCCGGATCCGTGCCGGCCGGATCCGTGAAGAACTTTGCGGCTTTGCCTGAGTCATCAGGGCCCGAGTGGCTAACTTGGAGTAACGAGCCTTCGGCGACTGCGCCCGTGTGCCCCGGGGAGGAACTATGGCCGCATGTGCCCCATCAGCTCTGCCGAGGCCCCTGACCAGGGGGCCCGGACCGCTGGCGGTCGTGCGATGAACCGTCCCTTCACGTGGGGTGACGCAGGCAGGGCCACGCCACGTGACGACCGGGCCGTTCCGCAGCCGTCGGCTCGGTGCTACCTGTGCGGCATCGTGCTGCCGACGGGGCTGATGGTGCCCGATGGCGGCCAGGCCTGTGCCGATATCCGCTGGTACTGCCAGGACGCCAAGGCCTGTACCGAACGCTGGACCGCTCACCCATCCAGGCGTGCTCACCTAGGGCCGAACCCGGCGGCCCCATCGGCTTCGGCCGCCCCTCGTGAGGGCTCCCCGCCACCAGGGGAGCCAAGGCCAGGTGAAAGGCCTGACCCCAGTGCGAGTGGAGTTGCTGGGCCGGGCGCCCGATCAGACGTCGTCGACAGACCCGCGTTAGCCAGCTACCAGGAAATGACTGGAAGGTCCGTTAGCCAGCCGGTTACACTCCCGCCATGACCCCGATAGCACGCCTGCTTCTCGTTATGCCGCACTGACACGTTCGGTCAGTGCGGCAGCCCCTCACGCCTGAGGGGCTTTTTCATTCCCGGGCGAGAAGGAGGAGAGCCGGTGGACGACAGTACGCCGCCGTTCAGGTACGACGCACGGCTGGCCAACGAGATCGAGCTGAAGTGGCAGGAGCGCTGGGAACGCGAGGGCACATTTCAGTCCTCGAACCCGCCCGGCCCGGAAGGCCCGGGTGCCGCGCTCTCGGACGGCTTCGCGCGCGTGGCCGGGCGGCCCAAGTTCTACCTGCTCGACTTCTTCCCTTATCCCAGTGGTATCGGGCTGCATGTGGGCCACCCGCTGGGATACATCGGCACCGACGTATACGGCCGCTACCTGCGGATGACCGGTCATCATGTGCTGCATCCGTTCGGTTTCGACACGTTCGGGCTGCCCGCCGAGCAGTACGCGATCGACACCGGCCAGCACCCGGCCGTCACCGTGCGGCAGAACGCGGCCGTGATGCGCCGGCAGCTGCGGCGGCTGGGGTTGGGCCACGACCGCAGGCGGGAGATCCTGACCAGCGACCCGTCCTACTACCGCTGGACCCAGTGGATCTTCCTGCGGATATTCAACAGCTGGTACGACCAGGCCGCCGGCCCCCTAGGCCGCGCCCGGCCGGTCGGTGACCTGGTCGCCGAGTTCGCCGCGGGCCGGCGGCCGACCCCGGACGGCCGGGCGTGGACGGACCTGTCCGACGGTGAGCGACGGGACGTCATCGACGGTCACCGGCTGGCCTACCTGGCAGAGGTGGTCGTCAACTGGTGCCCGGGCCTGGGCACGGTGCTGGCCGATGAGGAGGTGATGGATGAGGGCCGGAGCGCCGTGGGCAATTACCCGGTCTACCGCAGGGCGCTGCGGCAGTGGATGCTGCGCATCACCGCGTTCGCCGAGCGGCTGCTGGCCGACCTGGACGTGGTGGACTGGCCGGATAACATCAAGCGCCTCCAGCGGAACTGGATCGGCCCCAGCGGCGGCCCGTACCACCTGAAGGACTGGCTGTTCTCGCGGCAGCGGTACTGGGGCGAGCCGTTCCCGATCGTGTACGACCCGGCCGACCCGGCGCGCCCGATCGCGCTGCCCGAGGCGATGCTGCCCGTGACGCTGCCGGAGATGACGGACTTCCGGCCCGTGCCGGCCGACGATGCCAGCGATCCGGTGCCTGCCCTGTCCCGGGCGCCCGGCTGGACGGAGATCACGCTGGACCTGGGCGATGGCCCTCGACGCTACCGCCGCGAGCTCAACGTGATGCCGCAGTGGGCCGGCTCCTCCTGGTATTACCTGCGCTACCTGGATCCGTTCGACGAAACGGCCCTGGTCAGCCCGGAGGCCGAGCACTACTGGATGCCGCCGGCCGGCGTCGACCTGTACGTCGGCGGTGTGGAGCATGCCGTGCTGCACCTGCTGTACGCGAGGTTCTGGCACAAGGTCCTGCACGATTACGGTGTCACGGAAACCGCGGAGCCGTTCGGGAGGCTGTTCAACCAGGGATACATCCTGGCCGACGCGTTCATGGATTCCCGTGGCCAGTACGTGCCCGCTGCAGATGTCACGGGCCGGGCGGACCACTGGGAATACCGCGGACAGCTGGTCACCCGGCGGGCCGGGAAAATGGGCAAGAGCCTGAAGAACGGCGTCAGCCCGGATGACATCTACGATTCCTACGGCGCCGACACGCTGCGGCTGTACGAGATGGCGATGGGCCCGCTGGACGGCGACC
The DNA here is from genome assembly GCA_963808615.1 of uncultured Actinomycetota bacterium. Taxonomy (GTDB): domain Bacteria; phylum Actinomycetota; class Actinomycetes; order Streptosporangiales; family Streptosporangiaceae; genus Palsa-504. The sequence continues at coordinate 93,273 of CAWEGV010000006.1, read as the reverse complement.
GGCCGTGGCACACCGATGACATCATCGGCATGCACCGGTTCCTGCAGCGCCTGTGGCGACTGATCGTCGACGAGAACACCGGGGCCACGCTGGTACCCCCGCGCCCGCGGGCCACCGAAAGCCCGCAGGCCACCGAGCCACCGCCGGCCGCGCCGCCGATGGACGAGGCCACCGAGCGGCTCCTGCACCGGACGATTTCCACGGTGCGCGAGGATTTCGCCGCGCTGCGCTTCAATACGGCGATCGCGCGGATCATCGAGCTGACCGCGCACGCTTCCAGGCTGGTCCGCGTGCCGCGTGACCTGGCCGAGCCGCTGGTGCTGATGGTGGCCCCGCTGGCCCCGCACGTGGCCGAGGAACTGTGGCAGCGGCTCGGGCACTCCGCCTCCCTGGCCTACGAGCCGTTCCCGCAGGCCGACCCCGTGCTGGCCGCCGAGGACCGCGTCACGCTGCCCGTCCAGGTCAACGGCAAGCTGCGGTTCACCATCGAGGTACCGGCCGGAGCCGGCCAGGCGGACATCGCCGAGCTGCTAGCCCGCCACCCCGGCTACCCGCGTCAGGATGTCGCTCGCCTGATCATCGTCCCCGGCAAGATCGTCAACGTGGTCCTGCGTTGAAACCGTGCCGGTCAGTTAGCTCAGGGCCTCACGCCGGTGCGGGCTGTCCCAGTCGGTGTGCACCGGCTCGACCCGGATCCGCCATGACGCGTCATTGAAGAAGCCCGTACTTGCGGCGCGTGCTAGACCGATTGTCTCTCATCGGGGTTATGGTCGGTGCGTGTGCACCGTGGTGGTCAGCCTCGCGCCAGCTGAGCTGATGCCGGTGGAGCTGATGGGCTTTCGCGATGAGTTCACCGGCCGCCCGTGGCAGCCACCGGCCCGGCACTGGCCGGGATCACCCCTGGTCGGCGGGTATGACGAGGAAGCAGGCGGGACCTGGCTCGCGGTGCACCCGGCCATCCCGCGGGTCAGCTGCATCCTGAACGCCCGCGGCGAGCAGGCCGCGCTCAGCCGGCGCAGATCCCGGGGCGAGCTCCCGCTGCGCGCGGCGACCGAAGGCCCGCAAGCCCTGCGGGAGTTGTCCAGGAATCCGGGCCACCTCGCCAGTTACGACCCGTTCTTCCTGATCTGCGCCGATCTGGCCGCCGTGCGGCTGCTGAGCTGGGACGGCAGGCGTGCCACCCTCGAAGGCCTGGATCCGGCCACGCACGTTATTACCAACGTCGGCCACGTGTACCCGCCGCACGCCAGCGAGGACACCGAGCAAGCGCCACCCGGCCCGCAGGCGCCACCAGACCCGCAGGCGCCACTAGACCCGCAGACGCCACCGGACCCGAAGGCCAAGGCCGAGCACTTCGGCCCGAAGTTCGCCGCGCATCGCCCCTCGGCCTACCCGGCCGCCACCATCAAGGACGCGTGGGGGGACTGGCTCACGCTGGCCGAGGGAGACGGGCTGTCCGACACCGACGCCGCCGCGATCGTCGTCCGCCGCGAACTTCCGGACGGCCGGGTGTGGGGAACCTCGTCGGTCAGCTTGGTGGCCCTCGGCCGCGACGGCCTCCGCTACGACTTCCAGCCCGTCCCCGCCGACGCCACGACCTGGTACGCCGTCGACCTCAGCAGCCACTAGGCAGCTCAGAAGAACTCGAAGTACTCCCGCATCTCCCAGTCGCTGACGTCGGAGCCGGACGATTCCTCCGAAGCGGAGGCGAGCGCCTCGGAGTACCGCCGGATCTCGGCGCGCTTCATCATCACCAGGTAGTCAATCAGCGTGTCGCCGAACGCCTCCCGGTAGAACCCGTCCGCATCAAGTGCCGTCACCGCCTCGGCCAGCGATGCCGGCAGCATGGGCGCGTCAATGGCGTACGGATCGGCCGACACCGGCGGAGGCGGGTCCAGGCTGCGGCGGATCCCGTCGAGCCCTGCGGCGATGTTCGCCGCCAGGTACAGGTACGGGTTGGCGGCCGGCTCGCCCAGCCGCATCTCCACGTGACTGCTAGCGTCCCCGGGCGAGCCCTGGACCCGCACCAGCGCGCCGCGGTTCTCCACCGCCCAGCACACCCGGTCCGGCGCGAACGAGTAGGGCCGGAACCGCTTGTAGCCGTTGACGGTCGGCGCCGCGAACACCGCCATCGGGGGCGTGTGCGCCAGCAGCCCGGCGACGTACCTCCGGCCCACATCGGACAGCGGTGCGTCCGAGCTGGCGAACGCGTTCGAGCCGTCCAGCCGGGTGAGCAGCGACTGATGCAGGTGCCAGCCGGAGGAGAAGAAGTTCGGCAGTGCGGGCCGGCACATGAACGTGGCCAGCAGCCCGCGCCGCTGGCAGACCTGCTTGACCGCCGAGCGGAACAACACGGCGGCATCGGCCGCCGCCAGTCCGGGCAGCGGGCTGAAGCTGAACTCGAGCTGCCCGGGCCCCCACTCGTCCTCCATCGACCGCGGCAGCAGGCCCACCCCGTCCAGGGCGTCGCGGATCGCCTCCAGCGTGTCGCCCATGCTGTCCAGCCGGACCTCGGACAGGTACTGGTAGCCGCGCTCGAACACGCTGACCGGCGGCGGCGGGGGAGTGAACCCGGCGTTCTCAGGCGCGAGCACCTCGGGCGGCCGCACCATGATGCAGAACTCGACCTCGATCCCGGCCAGGAAGTCGAACCCTGCCTCGGCCAGCGAGCCGAGCACCCGGCGCAGCAGGCCGCGCCCGTCAAGCGGCATCGGCTGGCCGTTGCCGAAGTAGACATCGCACAGCATCCACCCGGTGCTGTCCGCCCAGGGCAGCACCCGGAACGTGGCCGGGTCGGGCACCAGCACCACGTCAGGGAACCCGGTGAACTCCTCGATGCCGAAGCCACCGCCGCGGGCAAAGGCGGGCACGAACACCTGGTTGCCGGTGTCCAGGCTGTAGATGGCCCCGGAGAAGTCGAGCCCGTCGGACATGGCCGCGATCGCGGCCGATGGCGACAGCATCTTGCCGCGCGGCACGCCATGCTGGTCGACCACCGCCAGCCGGACGGTCCGCAGGCCAAGATCGCGGATCCTGGCCGCGACCCGCGAGGCCGCGTCCTCCCGCTCCGCTCCGCTCAGGCCGTAACGGAACACGAACCCGGGCTGACCGACACCAGAAAGATCAATGCTCACAAGAGTCAATCGTCGACGGCCCGCAGGCCCCAGGTCCAGGAATCCGGGAAATCATTGCCCGCCCGCTGCCGCGGGGCAAACGCGCTCAGGACAGGTGCGACGGGAGCCCGAAAGACGGGAAGATCTTCCCCGTTTCGATGAAGAACGTCAGCCGGCTGATCCGCCCGCCCGATACCTCATGCACCTGCAGCGCCCAGGGCGCATACCCGCCGGCCGGATCGGGCTTGTACTGCGCCCAGGCCGGAACGCCGTTTACCTGCCCGGCGGGCCGCATGATCGAGTCCCGGCACAGGCTCGGCGTCGGCTCTTGCATCCACCGGCAGACGTTCTCGGCCCCCCTGATCCACATGGCCCACGGCGGCATCGTCATCAGCGCGTCGTCGGCCAGCAGGGTGACCAGCTGGTCCATGTCGTAACGCTGGAACGCGTCCACGTACTTGTTCAGCAGGCCCGCCTGGTCCGCGTCCAGCGGGCCGGGCCGCTGCTCGGGGGGCAGTGCGGCCAGCGTGGCCCGGGCCCGCTGCAGCGCGCTGTTGACCGCGGGCACGCTGGTGCCGAGCGTGGTGGCGGCCTCGGCCGCGGGCATCCGCAGCACCTCGCACAAGATCAGCGCGGCCCGCTGTCTGGCCGGCAGGTGCTGCAGCGCGGTCACGAACGCCAGCCTGATCGTGTCGCGGGCCACCGCCACCTCGGCCGGGTCGGCGTGCTCGGGCACCACCCGGTCGTCGGCGATCGGGGAGATCCAGATGTCGTCCGGGTGCCAGTCGCCGAGCAGCGCCTCGACGGGCGGCGAAGCCGGCCCGAGGTCCATCGGCAGCGCCCGGCGCTGCCTGCTGCGCAGCATGTCCAGGCAGGTGTTGGTGGCGATCCGGTACAGCCAGGACCGCACGCTGGACCGCCCCTCGAACCCGTCCGCCGCGCGCCAGGCTCGCACCATGGTCTCCTGCACGGCGTCGTCGGCCTCGAACCCCGAGCCCAGCATGCGGTAGCAGTACCCGGTCAGCTCCCTGCGGTACTCCTCGAGCTTGTCCGGGCTAACCTCGGCTGATGCGGTAGGTGCCATAGCTCCCTACCCTACGTCGGCCCGGCGACATTTCCGGCCGCCGCCTCAGGCAGGCTCCATCCCGTACCTGCTCATCAGCTCGCGCTCGGCCTCCGGCGACGGCGGCTGCTCCCCGGCCCACAGCTGGTGCAGCTCGGCGAAGTAGGCGTCCATGGCCGGGGCGTGCAGCACCAGCAGCCGGGCCGGCTCGGAGCTCCGATTGCCGAACGTATGCCCCGCACCGCGCGGCACCAGCAGGAAGTCCCCGGACCCGCCGGTCAGCTCCGCGCCGTCCAGCCAGAACGTGACCGTCCCCGCCAGCACGAAGAAGGCCTCCGAGCAGTTCACGTGCCGGTGCGGCGGCGGGGTCCGCGCGCCCGGCGGCACGGTGCGCTCCATGAGCGAGAAGTCGCCGCCGGTCTGCGCCGAGACCGCCTTGAACGCCAGCACGTTCCCCCGCGCGGTGAACAGCCGCCCGCGCCCGGCGGGCACGATATCGGTCATCTGACCTGTGTAGCACAGGCCATATCCGCGAGCGTCGTTGATCCCAGCCAGCGAGCGGGGAATCATCGGTACCGTGACCGACCTGCTGGCCGATGCGACGGCCGAGCTGTACCAGCTGGACACGGACGAGTTCATGGCCCGCCGCCAGGACCTCGCCGACCAGGCGCGGGCCGCGGGCGACCCGGCCGCGGCCAAGCAGATCACCGGGCTGCGCAAGCCGACCCGGTCGGCCTGGGTCGTGAACCGCCTGGTCCGTGCCGACCCCGACGTCACCGCCCGGCTGGCCGCCCTGGCCGATGAGCTACGTGACGCCGGACGATCCCCGCAGGGTGCCCGGATCCGCGAGCTGTCCGCGGCCCGGTCCCGGCTGGTCGACGAGCTCACCCGGCAGGCCCTGGCCGAGCTTCCCGCACCGCCCGCCGCGCTGCGCGAGGAGGTGACCGCCACCTTCGACGCGGCCCTCGCCGACCCCGAGGTGGCGGCGAACCTGGGCACCCTGGTCCGGGCCGCGCACTGGGCCGGCTTCGGCCTGAACACCGGCGGCAGCCCCGCCACTCCGGCCCCGTCCCACAAACCCGCGAAAACCACCAAACCCGCTCCGGCTGAGCCTGGTGCCGAGCGGGAACGCCGTCACCGCGAGAAGATCATTGAGGCCGAACGGGACGTGGCTGAAGCCGACCGTGCCCTTCACGCCGCCACCGCGGAGGAGCAGCAGCTGGAGGACACGGTCCGGCGACTGGAAACCGAGCTGGCCCAGGCCCGCAAGCAGCTCGCCGAGGCCAGGCGGCAGGCCTACCGGGCCGAGTCACGGCAGCGGCGGGCCAGCACGGCCCTCGGCCGGCTACGCCAGTGAGCCAGAAAAGGAGGCACAGTAAACCTTCTGGTCTAGCCAGCGTCTCTAATGCAGTGAGGCCGCTGTGTTCTATGAAAGAGATCGCGCTATGCAAAGACCCGATGAGGTTGCTGACCGCATACCTGCACCGGCCGCTCGCGCAGGCCCGGAAGGCCTGCGCTCGCTAGCCGGTTTTGCATAACGCTCACTGGGCCGTAACGGAGGATTGGTGGACACGCTGACCGGAGTGGACCGTCCGGCTGAGCCCGACGGTTTCCGTGATTTCGTTGAATCCCGATCGCCCGCGCTGCTGAGGTCCGGCTGGCTGCTGACCGGGGACTGGTCCAGCGCCGAGGACCTGGTCCAGACGGCGCTTGCGGCCGCCTGGCCGCGATGGGCCAGCCTGCACCGGCAGGACGCCCCGGAGCTGTATGTCCGCAAAATCATGGTCAACACGTTCCTGCGCTGGCGGCAGCGGCGCTGGAACGGCGAGATCGCGACCGGGCGGCTCCCCGAACATGCGGCCTACGGAGATGTGTTTGCCCAGGTGGATGCCCGTCAGGCGCTGCTGGCAGCGCTGGACAGATTGCCCGCCAGGCAGCGGGCCGTGGTGGTGCTGCGCTACTTCGCCGACCAGACAGAGACCCAGACCGCGGCAGCGATGGGCTGCTCGGTGGGCGCGGTGAAGTCTCACGCGGCCAAGGCCCTGGCCCGGCTCAGAGACGCGCCGGGCCTGGCCGAGCTCATGACCGGAGGTGTGGCGTCGTGAATACCGAGGAACGCCAGCTAACCGAGATGCTGCATCGCATCACGCCCGAGCCGCCGCGCCGGGTGACGGTGGAGGATATCGCGTTCCGCCTGGCCAGTCAGGCCGGACCGGGACGCCAGCCGCGGCCTCTTCGCCGCCCGCGCCGCGAGCCTCGCCTGCGCCGCCCTAGCCCTCGGGGCGGGGCCTGGGCCCCGGTCCTGGCCGCGGCCAGTGTCTTCGTGCTGATCGGCGCGTCCGCGGGTATCGCCGTGCTGGTCAGCTCCCACCACGGTTCTTCCTCGCCAGGCCAGGCCGTGGGAACGACCACCTCCTTGGCGGCGTCGCCCACCGGGACCAGCCCGGCCCCGAAGGGCGCGGCCATCCCCAACGCGCCATGGCACGCCCGGCTCATCAACCACCTGGCCCTCCGGCAGGACCCGCTGACCGGTAGCGGGGACTCGCTCTACGCGTTCGCCGGGCAGGACCTGGTCCGGATCGACGCCGCCACCGGGGCCGTCGCCGCGTCGGCCCCGGTTGTCCCGGCGGTCCTGAACGCGCCGGTCGTGCTGGACGGCAAGATATGGGTGGTGGTGCAGTACCTCGCCGGCCACGTGCTCCTGTACGGCTACGACCCCCAGACGCTGGACCACGTGAGCACGGTGACGGTGCCCGCTGTCGGCCAGATGTCGACCGACGGCCAGGGCGTGCTGGCCCCCGGGCCGGACGGCAACCTGTACGTGGCTGCGGGCAGCAGCGTGGCGGTGGTCAACCCGGCCAGCGGCGCGGTGGTCCGGCGGATTCAGCTGCCTGTGGGCCCGGCTAACTCGGTGGCGGTCTCACCCGACGGGAGCAGGCTCTACGTCGGCACCTCGGCCCAGTCCGCCCAGAGCTTCCTGCTCATGACCTACGACCTGAACCGGGGCGACGCACAGGCGGGATCCTCCAGGATGTCGGTCGGTGTCGGCGGCAGCCTGGTCGCGACCTCGGGCGGCGTCTGGGGATCGCTCGGCAGCGGGATGAGCGAGTGGGTCTGGTTCGCTCCCGGCGGCAACCTGTCATCCGCGTCGCCGGTCACCCGCGGTGCGGGCGGCGGCCTGATATCGCTGCCCTCCGCGGCCGAAGGCGCGATCTGGATCGGCGGTACGCAGACGCTGGCCTGCGCCGACCCGGACACCGGAAAGGTCCGGGCCAGCGGAACCATTCCCGCCGACCACGGGACGGCGGAGTACTTCGGCAGCGTCGCCTACGCAGGCGGGCATGCGTACGCCTACTACGTCGATACCCAGTCCGGGCTGCAGGGCCTGGCCACCGTCAACCCGCCCGCCTCCTGCACCAGCTGACGGTGCCTGGATCCCGGCATGTTTGCCAGTGCAGGCCGGAACTGACAAGCTTTCGGCTTGTGCTGACCGGTCTTCGACGAGGCCGCCCAGGGCGGCGCCCTCAGCTGAGGATCCGCGCTGCCGGCCTGGCCGGCGGCACGATCCTGACCGTCTGCGTGGCCATGGCGGCCACCGCTCCCGCCTCCACGGCCAGCGTCGCCCGCCCCGCCGTGCTCGCGGCCGCCTCAGCACCTGCGGCCGCCGGTCCGGGCGGCGTGCAGGCCCAGGAGGCCGCGATCGCGAACGCGGCCACCGGCCGGGTGCTGTGGAGCCGAGACCTGAACACCGAACGTCCCATGGCCAGCATCACCAAGGTGATGACCGCGCTGGTGGTGATCAGGGCGGGCGACCTTGGCCGGCGGATCACCGTCCCGGCCGCCGTGATCGGCTACGTGGACGCCTACGGCGCCAGCAACGCCGGACTGCGGCCTGGGGAACACCTCACTGCCAGCCAGCTGCTGTACGCGCTGATCCTTCCCTCGGGCGCCGATGCCGCCTATACCCTCGCCGTGGCCTACGGGCCCGGCATCGGCGCGTTCGTGGCCAAGATGAACGCGACCGCGCGGGCGCTGGGCCTGGCCAGGACGCATTTCAGCAACTTCGACGGGCTTCCCTATCCCACCGGTTACTCGACGTACTCCACTCCGGCCGACCTGATCAAGCTCGGCCTGGCCGCGATGAAATCAGCGGTCTTCCGCTCGATCGTGGACCGGCGCAGCTACCGGGTCCGCCCCGGACCCGGGCATCACGCGCACTTCTGGCAGAGCACCAACCCGCTGCTCGGCGTGTACCGGGGCGCGATCGGGATCAAGACCGGATGGACCCCGGACGCCGGGCACTGCCTGCTCTTCGAGGCCACCCGGGATGGCCGCACCTTCATCGGCGTCAACCTGGACAGCCCCGGCGTCGGTCCCGTCGTCAGCGGAGCCGACGCCACCCGCATGCTGAACTGGGCCTTCAGTCTTCCTGGCCGCTGATCCGGCCGCCGCCTCCAGGTGCAAGTACTGCGGCACCGACCAGCCCGCCCAGGCGGCCTGATCGGCCGGCGAGCCCTCGCCCGGCCCTAATGGTCCGCGAAGACCCCCTCGCGCCGGTCGTAGCCATAGCGGTAGATCTGCCGGCCGTCCACGAAGGCCCGTTCGGCCCGGCTCATCACGTCCAGCGGGTCGCCGGACCAGATCACCAGGTCGGCGTCCTTGCCCACCGCCAGCGAGCCGATCCGGTCCGCGCAGCCGATGATCCGGGCCGGATGGATGGTGACGGCGCGCATCGCCGTCACCGGGTCCAGCCCCTCCTTGACCGCCAGCGTGGCCTGGTGGATGAGGAAGTGGATCGGTACCACCGGGTGGTCGGTGGTGATCGCGATCGTCACCCCGGCCGCGGCCAGGCGGCCCGGGTTGGCCAGCGACCGGTTGCGCAGCTCGACCTTGGACCGGCTGGTGAACAGCGGCCCGATGATCACAGGAATCGACGCGGCCGCGATCTGATCGGCCAGCAGGTGCGCCTCGGTCCCGTGGTCGATCACCAGGTCATACCCGAACTCCCTGGCCATCCGCATCGCGGTCGCGATGTCATCGGCTCGGTGACAGTGCTGCCGCCACGGGATCTCCCGGCGCAGCACGCGGCTGAGCGCCTCGAGCTTGAGGTCGCGTTCGACCACGGACCGTTCGGCACCAGGATCTTTCTCCGCCGCGGCCAGCTTGGCCTGGTAGTTGAGGGCGGCCACGAACGCGCCGCGGATCACCGCGGCGGTGCCCAGCCTGGTCGACGGGGTCTCATTGCGTTCCCCGTAGACCCGCTTGGGGTTCTCGCCCAGCGCGGACTTCACCCCGGCCGGCTCGCGGAGCACCATCTCATCGACGGTGCGGCCCCAGCACTTGATCGCCGCGGTCTGGCCGCCGATCGGGTTGGCCGAACCGGGATTCACGTTGACCGCGAGCACGCCGCCCATGATGGCGTCGCGGAAGCCCTGGTCCGCCGGGTTGATCGCGTCGATGGCCCGGACGTGCGCGGCGTTCGGATCGGTTCGCTCGTTGGTATCCTGCCCGGCCCAGCCCTCGGCCTCCTCGTGCACGCCGGCGTGGGCGTGCGCGTCGATGAAGCCGGGCAGCACCCACTTCCCGGTCGCGTCGACCACGTCCACGCCGCCAGGCACCGCGAAGCCGGGGCCTTCGACGGCGGCGATCTTCCCGTCCCGCAGCAGGACGGTCCCGCCTTCGATCGGTTCGCCCTCGACCGGGACCACGCGGCCCCCGGCGATCGCCATGCTCCCCGCCATCGTCTCCGTCACGTTTCGCCCTTCACGGCTCGCTCGATATCCGGCTTGTCCCGGTCCATAACCCGCCCTTGCTGATCGCCTCCATCTCATCGCGGCTCAGCTCGATGGCCACCGCGGCCACGTTTTCCTCGGCATGCTCGGGCGAGCCGGTTCCCGGAATCGGCAGGATCGCCGGCGAGGTGGCCAGCAGCCAGGCCAGCACGATCTGCCGCTCGGTCACACCGCGCCTCTCGGCCGCCACGGCCACCGCCGCCCTCCGGTCGGCCTGCTGGATCGGCGCCCAGGGCAGGAAGACCAGGTCCTGCTGCTCGCACAGGTCGATCAGCGACTGCGATCCCCGGTCGGTGACGTTGAACCTGTTCTGGATCGACACGATCGGGACGATCCGCTCCGCCTCGCCCAGCTGGTCCTCGGTCACGTTGGAGATGCCGAGATGGCGGATCTTGCCCTCGTCCTTCAGCTCGGCGAGCGCGCCGATCGACTCGGCCAGCGGCACCTTCGGGTCGGGCCGGTGGAACTGGTAGAGCGGGATCTGCTCAAGCCTGAGCCGCCGCAGGCTGCCCTCGCACGCCTGCCGCAGGTGATCCGGGCGCCCGTCGGCGTCCCAGCGGTTCGGGCCGGGCCGGACCAGGCCGGCCTTGGTCGCGATGACCAGGTCGTCCGGGTACGGGTACAGCGCCTCGGCGATCAGCTCCTCGCTCACCGATGGCCCGTAGGAGTCGGCCGTGTCGATGAAGTTGACGCCGAGTTCGGTCACCCGCCGCAGCGTCGCGATGGCCCGGTCCCGGCTGGGGGGTTCGCCCCATATCCCGCGCCCGGTGATCCGCATCGCGCCGAACCCGAGGCGGTTGACGGTCAGGTCGCCGCCGATGGCGATGGTGCCTGCCGTGGCGGCGGTCGGCTGCGCGCTCACGTAGTTCCTCCCTCTCCTTGTCCCCCATGGCCAGCCTTTCATGATCGTCTCGCGCGCTGGATATGCGGGGCCACGAGAGCCGTGATCGAGCCGAGGTAACCGCCTCGGCCTTCGCAACCGTGATCTAAATGCGTCTTGCCGGAAGGTCCGGGGGACGTCTAGACTGAACGTTCAGTCAAGCTGGGAGTCTTTCGTGACCACCGACGTCAAGCTCAAAGAGATCATCGCAGCGCAGGAGGAGGCCTTCGTCCGCCGCCAGCCACGGTCCCGGCGCCTGGCCGAGCAGGCCAAGCGGCACCTGGCCGGCGGGGTCACCTCGAACTGGCAGATCACCGCGCCGCAGCCGGTCTGGCTCAGTCATGGCCGCGGCTCGAAGGTCTACGACGTCGACGGCAACGAGTACGTGGACCTGCACGGCGGCTACGGCGCCGCGCTGGCCGGGCACGCCCACCCGGCCATCGCCGAGGCGGTCGCCCGCCAGGCCGGCCGGGGCACCCACTTCGCCCAGCCGACCCCCGACGCCGTCGCGGTCGCCGAGGAGCTGGCCCGGCGGTTCGGCCTGCCCCGGTGGCGGTTCGCCAACTCGGGCACCGAGGCCACCATGGACGCCGTCCACCTGATGCGCTCGATCACCGGCCGGGACCTGATCATCAAGGTCGAGGGCTGCTACCACGGCCACCACAACTCGGTCCAGGTCTCGGTCGCCCCGGACGGGGCCGATATCGGCCCGGCGGACCAGCCCGCCCAGGTGCTGTCCTCCACCGGCATTCCCCGGGCCATCGCCGACCTGACCCTGGTCGCCGCGTTCAACGACCTGGGCAGCGTGGCCCGGCTGCTGGAGGCGCACCAGGACCAGGTCGCGGGGATGATCATCGAGCCGGTCATGATGAACGCGGGGATCATCAAGCCCGGGCCCGGCTACCTGGCCGGCCTGAAGGACCTGCTGCACTCCCGCCGGGCGCTGCTCACCTTCAACGAGGTCAAGACCGGGCTGACCGTCGGCCCGGGCGGCGTCACCGCGCACAGCGGGGTCCAGCCCGACCTCATCTGCCTGGCCAAGTCGCTGGGCGGCGGGGTGGCGGTCGCGGCCATCGGCGGCACTGACGCCGTCATGGACCACGTCGCCAGCGGCGGGTACGAGATGGTGGGCACCTTCAACGGCAACCCGCTGGCCATGGCGGCCACCCGGGCCATGCTGACCGACGTGGCCACGCCCGAGGCCTACCAGCGGATCGAGCGGCTGCGGCAGCGTGCCGCGGCCGGCATCGAGCGGGCCATCGCGGAGACCGGCCTGACCGCGCACGTGGTCACGGCGGGGGCCAAGGGCTGCGTGGTGTTCGCCGCCGAACCGGTCACCAACTACCGCGGCTTCCTCGGCGTGGACGACAGGTACAGTCACGCTCACTGGCTCTACCAGCACAACTGTGGCGTCTTCCTGCCGCCGTGGGGCAAGATCGAGCAGTGGCTGATCTCGGTCCAGCATGACGAGGCCGACATCGACCGCCTGATCCAGAACTTCGGCGTCTTCGCCAGAGCCGTCCAAGGGAGCTAGCCGATGGCGCACCCGAGAGAAGGCTGGCAGGGCCACGGCCTGCCCCGCAAGAGACCGGACCTCAGCCGGAGATCCTTCCTCGGCCGCACCGCGGGCGCCGCCCTCGCGCTCGGCGCCGCCCCCATGCTGTCCGCCTGCGCGTCGGGTCTGACCGGCAACGGCAGCGTGCCGCTGCCCCGGCCTGATCACCCCGTCAAGTGGCCCGTCTTCGCCGACAACCAGCCCATTGCCAGCGGCCTGCCCCCGGAACAGGGCGCCACGCTGCAGGTCTACAACTGGGTCGCCTACGTCAACCAGCAGTGCGTCAACAACTTCGCCAAGAAGTTCAAGTGCAAGGTCGAGGTCACCACGTTCAACACGATGAACGAGGCGATCGCCAAGCTGCGCAGCGGCCTGTCGTTCGACGTGCTGATGGGCCTCACCGTCGACGAGCTCGGCATAATGATCGAGTCCAAGCTGGCCCAGCCGCTCAACCACTCCTACCTGCCGAACATCACCCAGGCCTGGTCCGACTTCACCAACCCCTTCTACGACCAGGGCTGGCAGTACACGGTGCCGTACACGATCTACACGACCGGGATCTCGTGGCGGAAAGACCTGGTGCACGAGAACCCGTATGCGATGAGCAACCCGTGGTCGATGCTCTGGCAGTCCAAGTACAAGGGCAAGGTCGCGATCCTGGACGACTACCGGGAAGGCATAAGCCTCGGCCTGATGAAGAACGGCCTCTATGACCTCAACACCGGCGACTACCAGCAGATCGCCCTGTCCAGGAAGTCGCTGGAAGAACTGAGCAGCCTGGTGAACGTGCGCATCGACAACAACGACTACACCGAGGTCCCCACCGGCGACACCTGGATCCACCACGCCTGGTCCGGTGACATGGCCGCCGCGCCTTCCTACATGCCCAAGGGCGTCCCGGTCAACGTGGTCGGCTACTGGTTCCCGGCCGACGGCAACGGGCCGGTCGCCAACGACACCAACGTCGTACTGCGGTCCGCGACCAACCCGGTGCTCGCCCACGAGTTCTTGAACTACTTCCTCGACCTTCCCAACGTCATCGAGAACATCAGCTTCAACGGGTACATGCAGCCACTGACCGGGGTGACGCCGCAGGTCCTGGTCAAGGAGCAGATCCTGCCGCCGTCCCTGCTATCTACGGTGGTGCTCCCGTCCTACTTCCGCCGGGGGGTGGCCGAACTGCAGCTTCCCGTCGACGTGGACGCGCTGTGGCAGCAGGCCTGGCTCGTCGTGAGCAACGGGATCTGACATGGCAGCGTCCGCCACGGCCCCCGCGAACCAGGCTCGTACCACCGAGAAGGCCCGCAAGGGCGACAAGGCCGGCCAGAACGGATTCTGGATCGCGCTGGCCGCGCCCGGGATGATCTGGCTGGTGCTGCTGTTCATCGTGCCGTTCTACGCGGTGCTCGCGATCGCCATGGGCCAGCTGGACCAGCTGTTCGAATCCCCGGTCGCGGTCTGGAACCCGCTGCACTGGAGCTCAGAGAACGTCATCAACGTCTGGCACGACCTAGTGGGCGCCGCGTCGTTCGCCGACCCCATCGTGGTCAGGACGATCGTGTACGTGGCCATCGGCTCGCTGCTCTGCCTGGTCATCGGCTACCCGGCCGCCTACTTCGTGGCCCGTTTCGCCGGAAACCGGAAGGGGCTGTTCCTCATCCTGCTGATCGCGCCGTTCTGGATCAGCTACATGATGCGGATGCTGGCCTGGGTCGACCTGCTGCAGACCAACGGGTACCTGAACAAGGCCCTGTCCGGGGTCGGCATCTCCGCGGTCAACTGGCTGGGCGGGCACCCGGCCACGGTCGTGCTCGGCCTGGTCTACGGGTACATCCCGTATACGATCCTGGTGCTGTACGCGGGGCTGGACCGGATCGATCCATCCCTGATCGAGGCCGGCCGGGACCTCGGCCTGAGCCGCATGCGCACGTTCGTCCTGGTCACGCTGCCGCTGTCCCGGCAGATCATCCTCACCGCGATGCTGATCACCGTGCTGCCGATGATCGGCGACTACTACACCAACAACCTGCTGTCCGGCGCGGCCTCCACCTCCATGATCGGCAACCTGATCCAGGGCCAGCTCGGCACGCCGGGGCTGGAGGGGCAGGGCGCCGTGCTGTCCCTGCTGCTGCTCCTGGTCCTGCTCATCCCGATGATCTACTACGTCATCGCGACGAACCGGTCCTCCCAGGCGGCGTCATGACCGCGCCCAGCATCCCCGCCCCCGCCCCCGCCCCCGCCCCCGCCGGGTCGGCCGCCGCTCCCGTCCAGGCCCGCCGCTCGATCTTCAGGCGCAACCCGTGGGGCCATCCGTGGTTCCTCGAGGGCTTCGTATGGCTGTACCTGATCTGGTCGCTGGTGCCGATCGGCATCGCGGTGCTGTTCTCGTTCAACAGAGGCAAGTCGCAGGCCACCTGGCAGGGCTTCTCCTGGCGCTGGTACGTCACCGACCCGGTCAACTCGGTCCTGCACAATCCGCAGCTGCACGCGGCGGTCATCCAGACCGTGCGGCTGTCCGTGCTGACCACGATCATCGCCGTCCCGCTCGGCGTCGCGTTCGCGCTCGGCATCAACCGGTGGCGCGGCGCCACGTCGGCCTCGTTCAACTTCCTGATGATCTTGTCCTTCGTCATCCCCGAGCTGATCTTCGGCGTGGCCATGTTCTTCGTGTTCACGGTGCTGTTCACCACCGTGCACCTGGGCACGCTGGCCGAGGTGCTGGCCCTGGTCACCTGGAACGTGAGCTGGCCCGCGATCATCGTCCAGGCCCGGCTGGTCGGACTCGGCCGCCAGTACGAGGAGGCGGGCGCGGACCTGGGCGCCAGCCGGTTCCAGGTGCTGCGCCGGGTCATGCTGCCGCTGCTCGCCCCGGCCATCTTCGCCAGCGCGGTGCTGGTCTTCTCCGGCGTGATCGACGACTTCGTCCTCGTCGACCTGCTGTCCTCCAACGCCAGCAACACCCCGATGTCGGTGATCATCTACTCCACCCAGCACGGCGGCAACGGCGGCCCCGCGCTCAACGCGCTCGGCACGATCATGCTGGTCATGTCGTTCATCATCGCCATCATCGGCTACATCGGCTACCGCCTGCTCACCCGCGGCGAGCGCGGCAGCCGGCTCGAGGCCCTCACCACCATCGCCGGCAGCGAAGGCTGAACCTTCACCAGGCCGAACGGTCCGCGGTGCGTGCTCCCGCCACGCCGTGCGCTAGAACGGCGGCTCGTCCGAATACCCTGCCGTGCCGTCGCTCGCCCACGGGTCCGCCCCGCCGCCTGAGGCCACCGAGGCGCCCGAGGCCACCGAAGAGCCCTGGGCGCCCGAGATGCCCTGGCCGTCGGCCGACCGCTCGCTGCCCGCGCCGTTCTGGCCGTCGGCATTCCCGCCGGAGCGGGCCACCCGGTTGACCTTGGCCGAGGCATTGCGGAGCGACGGCCCGACGTCGTCCACCTCGACCTCGTAGACGGTGCGCTTCTCGCCCTCCTTGGTCTCATACGAGCGCTGCCGCAGCCGGCCCGAGACGATGACCCGCATCCCCCGGGTCAGGCTCTCCGCCACGTGCTCTGCCGCCTGCCGCCACACGTTGCAGGTCAGGAACAGGCTGTCGCCGTCCTTCCACTCCCCGGTGGTGTTGTCACGGAACCGGGGCGTCGAGGCCACCCGGAACCGGGCCACCGGCTGGCCCGCCGGGGTGAACCGCAATTCCGGATCATCGACGAGGTTCCCCGCGATCGTGATCGAAGTGTCGCCTGCCGCCATCAGCAGACCTCCCTACCTGGATGTTCGCCCGGTTCGCTGCCCGGCTTATCCGATATTGTGTGCGACACCACTGACATTTCTGGCTCGCCCGGACCCGTGGGCCCGCCGCCGCGGACGGCCGGGTCAGATGTCGCCGATGACCCGGGCCAGCCGGGCGATGCCCTCCGCGATGGCCTGCTCGCTGACCGTCGCGTACCCGAAGATCAGGCCACCGGGACCCGGGTTGGTGATGCGGTAAGGCCCCACCGCGTCCAGGCCCACTCCCGCCCGCCGGGCCGCGCCGACCACCGCGGCCTCGTCCAGGTGCGGGGGCAGCCAGGTGACCAGGTGCAGCCCGGCGGAGACGCCGACCGGCCGGAGCCAGGGCAGGTGCCGGGCCAGCGCGGCCAGCAGCGCGTCACGGCGCCGCCGGTAGACCGGGCGCATCCGCCGCAGGTGGCGGTCGAATTCGCCGCGGGTGATGAAGTCGGCCAACGCGAGCTGCTCCAGCGCGGGCGAGCCGCGGTCGGCCGCGATCTTGGCCGCGGCCATCGGCTCGGTCAGGTGGCCGGGCATCACGAACCACCCGAGTCGCAGTCCGGGCGCGAGTGTCTTGCTGGCCGATCCGGCGTAGACCACGTGGTCGGGGGCCAGGCCCTGAAGGGCGCCGACCGGCGTCCGGTCGTACCGGTACTCGGCGTCGTAATCGTCCTCGATGATGACCGCGCCGCGCTCGGTGGCCCAGCGGATCAGCGCGGCCCGGTTCTCGGCGGACAGGACCGACCCGGTGGGCCACTGGTGCGAGGGGGTCAGGATGACGGCATCGGCGCCGCTCGCGGCCAGCAGGTCGACCCGGATGCCGCCGCCGTCGACCGGGATCCCGGCCACCTCCAGGCCAGCCGCGCGCGCGGCCGGCAGGGCATCGTCACGGGACGACGGGTCCTCGAGCGCCAGCCGTTTCGCGCCCGCGGTGGCCAGCAGGCCGCACAGCAGCGCCACGCCCTGCGCGTAGCCGGTGCAGATCACCAGGTGATCCGGATCGGCCAGGGTACCGCGCACCCGGTTCAGGTAACCGGCCAGCGCGGTGCGCAGCTGCGGCACGCCGCGTCCGGTCAGGTAGCCGAACACGTCGTTCGGCGCGTCGGCCAGCGCGCCGCGTATCGCCCGCAGCCACGCGGCCCGCGGGAAGCTGGACACGTCGGCGCGCCCGTAGCTGAGGTCAATCGCCGGCCTGGCCGGGCGGACCGGGGGAGGTTCCGCGGCCAGCGCCGCCGGTCCCGCCGCCACCTGCGTGTATCCGCCGCTGCGGCTGGCCAGGTACCCCTCGGCCGCCAGCTGCTGGTAGGCCTCGACCACCACGCCGCGCGAGACGCCGAGGTCGGCGGCCAGCTCGCGCGTGGCCGGCAGCGAGGACCCGCGAGGCAGCCGCCCGGCGCGGATCGCGTCACGGATCGAGGTCTCGATCTGCCGGTGCAGCGGGATATGCGCGTCATGCCGGAGCATCACGAGCAGTTCAGAATTGGTCCTGATTCTAGCCATCAAACTGGACCTTATCATCAGGACCGATTTCTGTCAGGGTCGATCTATAACCGACGACCTGAGGAATGATCATGGGAATCCTGCTCGGCCTGGCCGCGGCCCTGTTGTACGGCAGCTCCGACTTCGGCGGGGGCCTGGCCTCGCGGCGCTACGGGCCGCTCCGGGTCACCGTCATCGGCTCGGCCGCCGCCACCGTGCTGGCCTGGGCCGCGCTCATCGGATCCGGCGGACCCGGGCCGAGCGTCCGGGCGGTGGCCTGGGGACTGGCCGGCGGCCTGGCCGGCGGGATCGGCACCCTGGCGCTCTACCGGGGGCTGGCCCGCGGGCAGATGAGCATGGTCGGGCCGGTTTCCGCGGTCGGCACGGCGGTGGTCCCGCTCGCGGCGGGCATCGCGCTGGGCGAGCGCCCCAGCGTGCTGGCCGTCGCTGGCGTGCTGGTCGCCCTGCCCGCCATCGTGCTCGTCGCGGCCAGCGGCTCGGTGCGCGGCGGGCTCGGCTCTGGCCTGTTCGACGGCCTGGCCGCCGGCCTGGCCTTCGGCATCTTGTTCATCGGTCTGGCCCAGGCCGGCCGGAACGCGGGCATGTGGCCGGTCGCGTGCGAGCAGACCGGCACGCTGCTGGTCACGCTGGCCGTCGCGGTCGCCTCACGCGAGCCGCTGAAGATCCCGGTCCGCGCCGCAGGCCTGCCCGTGCTGGCCGGTGCCAGCAGCACGGCCGCCGCGCTGGCCTACTACTACGCCACCCACGTCAGCATGCTGGCCGTCGCGGCCGTGCTCACCTCGCTGTACCCGGGCGTCACCGTCCTGCTCGCCCGGGCCCTGCTGCACGAGCGATTCAGCCCGGCCCAGCGCGCAGGCCTGGGCCTGTGCACCCTGGCCATCATCGCCATCGCGCTGAACTGACCGCCGGCCGCCCAGAACCTAGTCGAGGTCTACCGGCTGCCCGGTGTCGGCATCGACCAGGCTGATCGCCTCCGACGGGCAGGAGGCGGCGGCGTCCCGCACGTCCTCGTCCGGCTCGATGACCGCCTCGACCGGGCCAGACCGCTGCTGCCCGTCGAGAACGAACCGGCCGGGTGCGATGGCCACGCACATGGCCGAGCTGATGCACACCTTCTTGTCGACGGAGATCTTCCAGCGGGTCATGGCTCGCCCCACCGGACCGGTAGCTCGCGCAGGCTATGGATCACCATTCCCGGCTTGAAGTCCAGTTCGCTGGCGGGCACCGCCAGCCGCAGCCCCGGCAGCCGGCCGATCAGGCCGCGGAAGGCCTCCTGAAGCTCCACCCTGGCCAGCTGAGCGCCGAGGCAGTGATGCACGCCTGCGCCGAAGCTCAGGTGGCTGGCCGCGCTGCGGGTGACGTCGAACCGGTCCGGATCGCTGAACACCGAGGGATCCTTATTGGCCGTGCCGATCAGCGGTATGACCTGCTCACCCGCTGGGATCACCACTCCGCCGATCGCCACGTCTTCCCTGGTCACGCGGGCAGGCGGGAGGGTGCCCAGCCGGCCGTAACGCAGGAATTCCTCGACCGCTCCGGGTATCAGTCCCGGATCGGCCCGCAGCTTGGCCACCTCGCCGGGGTGGTCGCACAACAGCAGCAGCGACAGGTTGATCGCGTTGGCCGTGGTCTCGTGCCCGGCGATCAGCAGGGCGCAGCACATCGCGGTGAGCTCTTCCTCGGACAGCCGGTCGGTGTCGTCACGAGCGGCGATGAGCGCGCTCATCAGGTCATCGCCGGGCCGGTCCCGCCTGAGCTCGATCAGCGCGCCGAAGTAGCCGTACAACTCGGCCAGAGCCGTCATGATCTCGTCGGCATCGCGCTGCCAGTCGCCTATGATCACGTCCGACCAGGCATGGAACCGCTCGAGGTCCGCCGCGGGCACGCCGAGCATCTCGCAGATCACCTGGGTCGGCAGCGGCAGCGAGAAGCCTGTCACCAGGTCCGCCGGCTGCGGCCGGCCGAGCATCGCGTCGATAAGCTCACCGACGATGCCCGCCACCCGCGGCCGCAGCGCCTCGACCCGGCGCACGGTGAACGCGCTGGCCACCAGCTTGCGCAGCCTCGTGTGCTCGGGCGGATCCAGGCCATTGATCGAGCCGGCCGCGAACATCTCGACCCCCGGCCGGGCCTGGCCGGGCGCAACCGCCAGGGCCCGGGAGAAGCGCTGGTCGATCATCACCTGGCGGACGTTCTCGTACCCGCTGACCAGCCAGACGATGCGGCCGTCGGGTAGCTCGGCCCGGAACACCGGCCGGTCACCGCTGATCGTCCGGATGTCCGCCGCGGGCTGGCCGGGGAGAGCGGGGGTGAACTTGACCGGGCTGCTGTCGACGGTCATCCGATACTCCTCACCGACCAGGCACCCGAGACCGCCCGGGCCGCTACCCCCGACCGTACGTCTGACGGCCTGACCGCGCCAGCATCCCGGGCACGCTCACCGGCCCGTGGCGCCGGCAAGCCGGAGCCAGCCGCGTCAGGCCGTCAGGCCGGGGACGGCACTGGTCACGATGCCGTCGGTGTAGCTGACCGAGTTGGTCGCCACCGCCGGGATCCGCGGGCCGGGCAGCACGATCCCGGCCAGGTTCAGCGGGTCCGCGGCCGATAGCCGCACCGTCTCGCCGTCCCGCGGCCGCTTCCTGACCTCGCGCAACAGGCCCGCCGCATCCGGATGCGCGAACTGCTCGCCGCTGAACCCGTTGACGAACCGCCCGCCGGCTACCGTGCCGCGGGCCTCCATCCGGCGGAACGCCCACAGCACCTCGCGCCAGGGCACCGCGATGTTCTCCCGGGCCAGCAGGTCGCGGAATACCACGCCCCACCGGACGACAAGCTGCTCGGCCACGGCCTCGGCCAGCTCGTCCGGATCGCAGTCCGTCACCGGCGGGGGCAGCAGCGACCAGCGGCCGGCCGTCCTGGAGGCGAGCTGGCCGCCGCGGCGCAGCGAGTGCCGGCCGAGTGCGGTCTGAGCCAGCGCACGCTGCGCGAACAGGGACCGCACCGCCCTGAACCCGTCCGCGGTGAGCAGCCCCCGGGCCACGCCGTCCCACAGCGCGTCCTCGATCTCGCCCGGCAGCCGTCCGGTCGCGGCGGCCAGGTCGGTCTGGAACAGCGCTCCGCGTCCGGCCAGCGCGTCCAGCACGTCGCGAGTGCGCCCGGGGCCAGGCTCAGCCGGGCGGCGGTCGCCCCGGGCCGCCGCCAGCAGCCAGGCCAGGTCATCCCGGATCATCAAGGTGATCGGAGTCGCCCTGGACGGCGTCAGGCCCCGGCTGGGCAGCTCGTCCGAAGGCTCGGAGTCGCGCACCGACAGCCGTCCCCAGGCCACGCCGCCGTCCAGGCACACCTCGTCCAGCCATTCCCTGCGGTAGCCGGTGACCCGGGCCGGGAGGATGGCCTTCTCCCAGGCGCCGGCCGCCAGCTCGAAGCCCTGCAGTTGCTCGACCACCGCCAGCACGCCGCGGCTGCCCTCGCGCCTGGTGTCCGGGGTGACGTGCTGCCAGCACAGCAGGAACCGCATGAAGTCCTGCGCCGTGACCGGCTCGATCTCGCGCCGCTTCCGCTGCCTGGTGTAGGCGTGGATCCTGGTCAGCACGCGCCGCGCGCACCACTCCTCGGCCCCGTCGGGATCACTGAACCGGCCCCGCAGCGCGAACCCCTCCGTCTCCAGCCGGACCAGCGCCAGCGACACCTCCGATATCCCTAGCGCCGTGACCCGGGCCAGGTCAGAGGCGGTACACGGCCCCGAGACATCCAGGTGCCCCCGCAGCATCTCGGCCGCGGCCACCTCCGGCTCCATCTCCCTGGTCACCAACGAGCCGCCTGCTGCGCCAGCGAACAGGGGAGCAAGCACCCCGCGCCGTTCGGTAGCACACCACAGCACCCCGTCCAGCCCGCAGATCTCCGCCGCCCGCCCGGCCGCCGTCAGCTCCCCGAACCACTCCCGCCACTGGGCCGCGGGCCGCATGACGAACAGCGTCATCAGCAGGTCGTGCAGCTCGTCCGCGTCCCGCGGCTGCGGCCGTACCTGCTCACGCACCCGCTCGATCGCCAACGGGTCCAGCCGGGCCAGGTCACGGGCCTCGACCGGCAGCCCGCGGGGCAGCCGGACCTGCCTGCTGCGCCGGTTCGCGAACTCGGTCTCGTCGTCCAGGTACGTGAACGGCATCCCGTTCAGGATCTCGTGCGCGAGCACCGAGGGCTCCGTGGTGTCCCGCGTGATCACCGCGATGCGGCCCGCCTCGATGCCTGCCACCAGCTCGCGCAGCCCGTCGATGTCCATGGCCTCGTGCAGGCAGTCCTCCAGCGTCTGCCTGACCAGCGGATGATCGGGGATCTCGATCGGCCCGGGCGCCACGTTCTCCTGGCAGGCGGCCAGCGTCGGGAACACCGCCGCCATCAGGTCGTCGGCCTCCATCCGCTGGATCGCGGGCGGGTTCTTCCGGCCGCCCCGCATCCGCAGCACGGTCAGCGAGGTGTTGAGGTTCCACCGCCAGCGGGCGGCGAACAACGGTGAGGTCAGGACCGCCTGCCGCACCACCTGCTCCACCGTCGCCGACGCCAGGAACTTCGGCACCCGGTCCAGCGGGAAGCTGTGCTGCGGGCCCAGCGATAGCAAGATCGCGTTGTCGCTGGCCGCGGCCTGCAGCTCGAAGTCGAACGTGACGCAGAACCGCTTGCGCAGCGCCAGCCCGAACGCCCGGTTCACCCGGGCCCCGAACGGCGCGTGCCCGATGAGCTGCATGCCGCCGGCCTTGTCGAAGAACCGCTCCAGGATGATGGCGTTCATGGTGGGCAGCGCCCCGAGCGCGGCCAGCCCGGCCCGCAGGTAGCCGACGATCGTGTCAGCCGCGGGCTTGTCGATCCCGCACTCGGTCTCGAGCCACTGGCGCGCCTCCTCCGGGCACCTGTCGGCCACGGCCTGACGCAGCGCCGAGACCTCCTCGGACAGCTCCCGGGTGCGTCCGGGGGCCTCGCCCTGCCAGAACGGCACCGACGGCGGTGCCCCGTGCGCGTCCACCACCCGGACGGTGCCTGGCTCTACCCGGCGGATCCGCCAGGAGTGCGTGCCGAGCAGGAACACGTCGCCCGGCCTGCTCTCCACCGCCCACTCCTCGTGCACCGAGCCGACCTGCACCTCGTCGGGCTCCACCACCACGCGGAAGTCGCCCAGCTCGGGGATGGCCCCGCCCGAGGTCAGCGCGGCCAGCCGCGCTCCGCGGCGGCCCTTGACCGTCCCGTTCACCTGGTCCCGGTGCAGGTAGTACGCTCGCCGCCCCCGCCCGGTCCGGATCCCCTCGGCTAGCAGCTCGGTGACGTCGTCGAAGTCCTCGCGGGACAGGTCACGGAACGGTGCCGCCCTCCGGGCCAGCTCGAGCAGCGAACCCTCCGCCCACTGCTCGGCCGCGGACTCGGCCACCATCTGCTGGGCCAGGATGTCCAGCGGCCGTTGCGGGATCACGATGGCGTCCAGCCGGCCGCGGCCCACGGCGCGCAGCAGCGCGGCGCATTCCACCAGCTCGTCCCGCGTGGTCGGGTACAGCCGCCCGGCCGGAGTCCCGGCCCGGGTGTGGTTGGACCGCCCCACCCGCTGCAGGAAGGTGGCGATGCTGCGCGGCGAGCCGATCTGGCACACCAGCTCGACCGGGCCGATGTCGATGCCGAGCTCCAGCGAGGCCGTCGCCACCAGGGCCCGCAGGTCCCCGGCGCGCAGCCGGGCCTCGACCCGCTGCCTGCGCCCCTTGGACAGCGACCCGTGATGGGCGGCGACGTGGGCCCCGAGTTCTTCGCCGAGCCGTTCGCCCAGCTGGTGGGCGACGCGTTCGGCCATGCTCCGGGTGTTGACGAACACCAGCGTGGTCCGGTGCCCGCTCACGTGCTCCGCGATCCGGTCCAGGATCTGCGCCATCTGCTCGCCGGTGGGCACCGCGCCGAGTTCGTCGTCGGGAATCTCCAGGGCCAGCTCGAGCTGCCTGCGGTGCCCGGAGTCCACGATCGCGCACCGGGGCGTCCCGTCCGGGTTGTCGCGGTCCTGGCCCACGCCGACCAGCAGCCGGGCGATGGTCTGGATCGGCCGCACGGTCGCCGACAGGCCCACCCGCTGCACCGGCCCCTCGGCGACGTGCGTGAGCCGCTCCAGGGTCAGGGCCAGGTGCGAGCCGCGCTTGTTCGCCGCGACGGAGTGGATCTCGTCCACGATCACCGTCCGGGTGCCGCGCAGCATGGCCCGGCTGCGCTCCGCGGTGACCAGCAGGTACAGCGACTCGGGGGTGGTGATGAGGATGTCGGGCGGGTTCTTGAGCATGGCGGCGCGCTCGGCGGCGGCCGTGTCGCCGGTCCTGACCGCCACCCGGATCTGTGGTGCATCGAGCCCGAGTTCGGCAGCCACTGCGGCGATCTCGCGCAGCGGCGCCTCGAGATTCTGGTGGATGTCCGTGGCCAGCGCCTTCAGCGGCGACACGTACACGACCGTGGGGCCGCGCGGGGGCAGACCCCAAAGCTCGCCCAGGCCCCCCGGCTCAGGGTCGGATCCATCCTCCAGGACGCCCCTGGCGTACAGCCGGTCGATGCAGACCAGGAACGCCGCCAGCGTCTTGCCCGAGCCGGTGGGTGCCGCGATCAGCGTGTGCCCGCCCGCCGCGACCTCTCGCCAGCCGGCGGCCTGCGGTTCGGTCGGGCCCGCAGGGAACCGCCGCCCGAACCAGGCACGCACCGCGGGATGGAACTCCTCGAGCACTCGCTCACCGTACCTCCGCGCGCCGACATTCCGCCTGGCTCCGTCGGACTCAACGTTTCGGTCCCCGAAAATGTCAGTAATGGGTAGTAAAATCGAATAAAAGATCAAGGATAATTTCGACCGAACGGTCCGGCCTGACCCAGTCCAGTGGACCCGCGAGCATCCCGGGGAGGCGAGGATCCAGCGTCGGGTTCGGAGAACCACTCGTAGCCGAACAGGACTCTGAAGACCGGGACGGGCAGGCGGATCATGAGCCGCATAAGCCGGACCGCTCGGCCGCTGCCCGAGTGCTGGGAGCGGTGTGCGACCAGGGCGGCTTGCTTTTGCGCGGCGTACTGGCGGACGTTCACCCGGTGGGTAATAGCGGCTCGCGGGCTTCCCGCCATGCCGGCGGCCCATGGCCGGTACCGGTCAACCAGCCTGCCCAGCCCCGCTGCCAGGTACAGCCGAGGATAGAACTGACGCGGCCATGTTGCTTCCAGGACCCGCACGCCCCCGGCCAGCTGGGCGGCGCGGGCGCCGACCTGGTGCACCTTGATGTGGTCGCGATGGCCGTAGCCGCCAGCGGCATCGTAGCTGAGCAGCAGCCCGGCATTCTCCTCCCGGAGGATCACGGCGAGCCGGGCGGCGGCTTCGTCCAGGTCTGCGCGCGCGAATCGCGTCCTACCAGGCGGGTCCGGAAGCAGGACGGGCCCGTGCCCGCTGTCGGCATACCCCAGGTGCACGACCCGGGCGGCGCCCAGCGTGTCCGCGCTGGCCCGCAGTTCGGCTAGCCGCCGGTCCAATGCCTGTCCCATGCTCCCGTCGGTCGCCACGACGATGACGACGCGGTGTCCCTCCGCGGCTAGCTTGGCCAGTGTGCCGCCGGTCAGCAGCACTTCATCATCCGGATGTGCGTGAAAGGCCACTACCGTGGTCACCCGTCCGATCATTGCATGCTCGCGGCGTGCGGCGAGCCTGCCAGCGGGAGCCGGGCCCGGTGCTGTGGGTCACCATGGACTACGCGCTGGACAATGGCCTGATCGTCACCAGTGGCTACATCAAACGCTGGCTGCCGTCATTGCCGCCACGATTGTTGTCAGTCTGTACCGCCCCGCAGGCCACACCGGACCAGGCAGCCGATCAGCACATCCCACGCGTTCAGCCTTACCGTTGCCGGTCGCGCACCGCCTGCGTGTCACCGCCGCGCGGCGCCAAGTCCCGACCTGGGTCTTATCATGCTGCCATGCTCACCGGGCGGGCGGCGGAGCAGCAGCGCATCGATGAGCTGCTCCGCCAGGCCGTGGCCGGAAGCAGTGCGGTACTGGTGCTGCGCGGCGATCCCGGCATCGGGAAAACGGCACTGGTTGACTATGCCGCCAGCGGTGCCGGGTCGATGCGGGTCTTGCGGGCGACGGGAATCGAGGCCGAGAGCGAGCTAGGTTTCGCCGGCCTGTACTCGTTGCTGTATCCGCTGGCCGACTGCCTCACCGAACTGCCGGAACGGCAGGCCTCCGCGCTGCGCGCCGCGCTCGGCCTGGGCGGCATCCAGGCCGTCCCGCAGACCCCCGACCGCCTGGCGGTGGCCGCGGGAACCCACGGCCTGCTGACCACCGCCGCGGAGGCCGGTGCGCTGCTGGTCCTGGTCGACGACCTGCACTGGCTGGATCCGGCCAGCCAGGAGGCTCTGCTGTTCGCGCTGCGCCGCCTGGACCGCGACGCGGTGGCGTGCCTGATGACGCTACGGCCCGGGCCGGCCGCGCCCGCTGGCCTGCCCTGCCTGGACCTGGCCGGGCTGGACCGCGATGCGGCCGAACGCTTGATCGAGGCCGCCGCGGGGAACAGACCGGCCTCCGATGTGGCCGAGCGCCTGCACGCTGAAACCGGCGGCAACCCGCTGGCGCTAGTGGAGCTGGCGGCCGCGCTGACCGCTGAGCAGCTGAGCGGCGCGGAACTGCCCGCGGTGCCGCTGGAGCCCGGTACAGCCATCCGGCAGCGCTTCGCGGCGCGCCTGGAGCGAGTGAGCCCGCAGGTCAGGAACGCGCTTATGGTCGCGGCCGCGGCCGGGCGGTGCCCGCTCCCTGAGGTCGTGGCCGCCGCAGTCCACCTGGGCAGCGACGACCGCGAGGCCTTCGCCGAGGCCGAGACAGCGGGCCTTGTCCGCCTGGTCAGTGACGGTATCGAGTTCGCCCATCCTCTGCTCAGGTCCGTCGCTTATCACCTGGCCAGCCCCGCACAGCGCAGGGCCGCACACCTGGCCCTGGCGGACCGCATGTCCGGACGCGATCCGGAGCGCTCGGCCTGGCACCTGGCGGCCGCCGCGACCGGTCCGGACGACACGGCTGCCGCGGCCCTGGACGCCGCCGCCGCCCTGGCCGCCGGCAAGGGCGCTCCGCTGGAGGCCGCGGCGGCCTGGGAGCGCGCGGCAGAGCTGTCCGCCACGGCCGAACGCAGATCCTTCCGGCTGACCCGGGCCGCCGAGGCCGCGCTGGCCGCCGGCGACCTGGACCGGGCCCAGCGCCTGACCACGACCATGCCCGAGGCACGCCTCACCCGGGGCAGGATGCTCGGGGTCAGGGGTCATCTCGACCTGCTCACCGGCCAGATGGCCATCGCCCAGCGGGAACTGGCCGAATCGGCCGAGCTCGCCGCGGACGCTGATCCGCTGCTCGCCGTGGAACTGCTCGACCAGGCGGTCAGCGCGGCCCTGGAGGCCGGGCTGTATGACGAGGCGAGCCAGGCCGCCGAGCGCATGGCCGATCTGGCCGAACGATCCGACGAAACCGCCAGGTTCATGGCCGACCTCGCCCATGGTGGCCTGGCCTGGTTGCGGGGCGAGGCCGAGCACGGCATGTCCCTCATCCAGCGGGCCATGGCCAGAACCGAGGCCAGCCCGGCCCTGGCCGTCCGGCCCGAGCGGCAGCTCGATCTCGCGTCCGCCTGGTGCGACGTGGGACGTCCCGACCGGGCCAGGCCCTGTGCCGAACGGGCCGTGGAACTAGCGCGTCGCGAGGGAGCGGCCGGGCGCCTGCCCCAGGCGCTGGCCTGGGCGTCTTGGCTGGACGGAGAGGGAGGCCGGTGGTCGAGGGCGCTGGCCCACGGAAGCCAGGCCCTGGATCTCGCGCTGGCCGCCGGACAGACCTACCTGGCCTGCTACGCCAACGCCACCCTGGCCAATGTCGAGGCCGCCCAAGGCCGCGACGACGATTGCCTGCGGCATGCCGACCATGCCGAGCGGATGGCCGTCGAGCTTGGCCTGCGCAAGCTGGAGCTGCAGGCCTGCCGCAGCCGGGCCCTGCTGGATTTCGGCCGCGGCAGGCTCGAGGAGGCGATCATCCGCTACGAAGGGCTGCGCAGGCTGGCCGCTGACGCGGGGATCGCGCACCCGTATTACTCGACGATTCCCGACCTCGTTCGAGGCGTACGCCCGGGCCGGAGCGGCGGACCGGGCCCGGGCGCTGGTCCCCGAGTTCCTCGCGCACGTGCCGGGCCGGGCCAACCCGCAGTCGGCCGCCCGAGCCGCGCGGTGCCTGGGCATTACCGCCGTCGGCGACTTCGACACGCCCTTCATCGAAGCGATCGCCCTGCACGAGCGCGGCGACGTGGTGTTCCAGCACGCCCGCACTCACCTGGCCTACGGAGAGCGGCTGCGCCGCGCGCAACGGCGCCGCGACGCCCGGGTCCAGCTGCGGGCGGCCGCGGAGACTTTCGACCGGCTCGACGCACGGCCGTGGGCCGAGCGGGCCCGGGCCGAACTACGTGCCAGCGGCGAGACGCTGACCAGCGGCGGCGACAGTGGGGAACAGCTCACCCCCCAGGAGCTGCAGATCGCACTGCTGGTCTCCGAGGGCCGCACCAACGCCGAGGTCGGCCGGGCGGTCTTCCTGAGCACCCGGACCGTGGAGTTCCACCTGTCCCGGACCTACCGCAAGCTCGGCGTGTCCTTGCGGACTCAGCTCACCCGCCGGCTCGCCGCGGCGGGAACGGTCCCGGGCTGACCCTGACCATCGCCCGGCACGACGGCCATCACGGGTCCAGCATTGCGGGGTTCACGGAAGAGAGAGCGGGCCCGTACGGCCGATCGTGGGTTGACAGCGCGAACAACCCCAGGAGGATCCCATGCGCAAGCTCATCGTCAGACTGTCGGCCGCCGCGATGGTCGCGGCCACTGCCGCGGCTGCCCTGCAGGGCGCCGCCAGCGCCATGCGGGTTCCGCAGACCGGTCAGGCCGCCCCTGCGGCCCCCTCCGCGTCCGACCCCGTCCTGTCCTTCACCACCACGATGATCTCCTACGCCCCGGTCACCGTCGCCCCGGGCGGGCTAACGGCTGGAGACGGCTACGTCATCGCCGGAAAGGTCACCCGGCACGGCGCCCCGGACGGCCTGTCCACCGCGCAGTGCACCTTCACCGACACCAAGGGCCCGGTGCTGCGGGTCTGCACCGTGGACTACGCGCTGGACAACGGCCTGATCGTCACCAGCGGCTACATCAATGGCCCCGGCCAGGACGCCCAGGTCACCCTGGTGATCGACGGCGGCACCCGCGCTTACGCCGCCGCGCACGGTTACGGCACGCTGCAGCCCACCGCGGCCGGCAGCGACGTGACGCTGCACCTGAGCCGGTGACGGCCCGCCGATCACCCCCGCGGCTGGCGGGCACGCCCATCACGTGCCCGCCAGCCTGCGCGGCGCGGCTACCCTCAGATGTGCCTGCTCAGCACGACCTTGCCTGTGGCCTGGCGATGCGCGATCGCGCGCAGGGCACCACGGGCGTCAGCGAACGGGTAGAGCTGAACAGGAGGGTCGTGCAGCGCCCGGGTTTGCCGCAGCCTGATCAGCCGGGACCACAAGCCGGACACCGTCTCCGGGTGATGGTCAAAGAACTCCCTGGAGGCGGCGCCCAGCACGCCGGTATTGCCGAGCAGGAGCCGGTTCACCTTGACCAGGGGGATCTCGCCGCCGCTGAACCCCAGTACGACCAGCCGCCCCTCGGGTGCCAGTGAGCGGAGGCTGTCGGTCACCCGGTCCCCGCCGACCGGGTCGGTGACGATGTCGACCGCCCGTTCCCCCACGATGTCGCGCACCGCGGAGAGCCATCCGTCGCTCAGTACGACGTGGTGCGCCCCGCACTGCAGCGCGAACTGTTTCTTGGCCTCGTCGCTGACCACCGCGATCGTGCGCAGTCCGAGGGCCCGCCCGACTCCGATCGCGGCAGTGCCGACGCCTCCGGCCGCCCCATGTACCAGCAGAGTCTCGCCGGGCTGCGCCTGCGCCCGCCGGACCAGTGCGAACAGGGCGGTCAGGTAGTTCAGCGGAGCGGCCGCGCCCGCCTCGAAGCTCATGTCCCCAGGCAGCGGCAGCACCCGCGTCGCCGGGGCACTGATGACCTCCTGCCAGCAGCCGTACGACAGCAGCACCGCAACCCGCTGGCCCGCGGCCAGACCGGAACCCGGCGGGGCAGAGCGGACCTTCCCGGCGGCGTCCATGCCCGGCGTGAAGGGAACCGGCACCTTCATCTGGTAGGCGCCGTTGGTCTGCAGCAGGTCCGCGAACGACACCCCGGCGGCCACCACGTCGATCACCACGCAGCCATCGACGTCCGGCTCGGCTACCTCGGTCCACTGCACGTCATCGGGACCGGTAAAACCCACGATCCTATGAGCGAACACCCGCCGCTCCCTCCTCAGGTCACGCGTTAGGCACAGCCAAGCACACCCCAGGGCTGGCGCTTATCCGATCCGGCATACGCCAAGGGGTCCCTACCGCTGGGCGGACGCCCTGGCCCTAGTCGGCCAGTTCGACGGTCAGGCCCAGGCGCTTGGCCAGCAGGCCCGCACGCTGGCGATCCTGCGCGGTGAACGTGCCCCGCGCGAAGCGGACGTGGTGCAGCGCCCCGCCCAGGGGCAGCCCGTCCTCGCGCACCAGCTTGATCCGCTTGCCGCCGGGCCAGGTCAGCTCGGCCGTCCCGGCCCCGTCGGCTTCGAGCCGTCCGTCCAGGATGTCGGTGAACAGCCGCACCGCCGCGTCGAGGTCACCGACGTGATGCTCGATCAGGTCCAGGCGGGCCGGCGGGCCCGGCTCGGGAAGCTCCCGCGGCGGGGCGCATGTCGGCTCCGGGCCGCCCGGCTGGGCGACCTGGATGACGATGCCGTGAGCGCTGCGCGGGTGCAGGAAGGCCTCCCGCCAGTACGGGTTGGCCAGGTTGACGCCGACGGGCTCCAGGCCGGACGCCCGGATCCGGGCCAGCGTGTCCTCGATATCGGTGACCAGGAAGTTGAAGTGGTGCGGGCCCGCGCCGCGGGCGGCCAGAAAGCGTTCGAGGAAGGCCGCATCCGGGCCTCCGGTAGGTGTCAGCAGCTCGATTTTCGGCCCCGCGGCGAACTGCAGCTGACCCCACCAGTAACCGGGGGAGTTGCCGCCGTAGGCCCATCTTCCGCCCAGCACGCCGCCGAACAGGTCCCAGCCGTCGGCCAGGGCCGACGTGCCGACGGCGAGATGATCCAGGACAGCGGTCATGAGGCATCACGTTACCGTCAGGAGCGCCGACGCCGTCCTAGGTAGCGACGAGCGGTTCCTCGGCGGGAACCGGGACGTCCTGCGCGCCGGCCAGTACGCGCAGCGCCTCCGGCGGCAGGTAGCAGAGCACCGGGATGCCCTGGGCCAGGTCCAGCTGGCCGCCGTCGTTCTGCATCAGGGCCTGCAGTGAGACGCCGGGCGCGAGGCGCAGCATCACCTGGGTGGCAGCGCCCAGGAAGACCACGCGCTCCACCATGGCGGGCACCCGGTTCTCGCCCGCCGGCCCGTGCTCCTCGATCCGCACCCGCTCCGGCCTGATCACCGCGTGCGCGTGGCCTCCCGCGGGCGCGTCGCACCGCAGCGAGGATAGCGTCCAGTCGCCGATCCGGAGCGTGCTGGGCGACCTGGCCGAGGTCACCCAGACCTCCATCAGGTTGGCCGCGCCGAGGAAGTCGGCCACGTAGGTGTCGGCCGGCTCCTCGTAGACCTCGTGCGGCGTGCCGATCTGCACGATCCGGCCCGCGTTCATCACGGCCAGCCGGTCGGACATGGTCAGCGCCTCCTCCTGGTCGTGGGTGACGTAGAGGAAGGTGATGCCGACGCGTTCCTGCAGCGCCTTCAGCTCGACCTTGAGTGAGCGGCGGAGCTTGGCGTCCAGCGCGCCGAGCGGCTCGTCGAGCAGCAGCACCGCCGGGTTCAGCACGAGCGCGCGGGCCAGCGCGACGCGCTGCTGCTGGCCGCCCGACAGCTTGCCCGGACGCCGCTTGGCGAATGAGGTCATCCTGACCAGGTCCAGAGCCTCGTTCACCCGGCGCCGCAGATCCGCCTTACCCACCTTGCTGTGGCGCAGCCCGAACGCCACGTTGTCGAACACGTCCAGGAACGGGAATAGCGCGTAGCTCTGGAACACCGTGTTGACCTGGCGGCGATGCGGCGGCACGCCCGACACGTCGACCCCGTCGAGCAGGATCCTGCCCGAGGTCGGCTGCTCGAACCCGGCGATCAGCCGCAAGGTGGTGGTCTTGCCGCAGCCCGAGGGGCCGAGCAGGGAGAAGAACTCGCCGCTGGCCACGGTCAGGTCAATGTTGTCGACCGCGATCTCGCTGAACCTCTTGGTCAGCGCGCACAGCTCAATTCCGCCTCCGGCCACGGGTCACCTCCGCACGTTACCTGCCGCGTTTACCCGCCCGCACCGGTGCGGGCTTCCAGTCGAACCCTAGCTGCCCGGCCGCCATCCGCATGGCCAGCTCGTACGCGCGCGACGGCGGGACCCGTGGGTCCTCGAGCGCGATCTGCACCGCCAGCCCGTCGAGCAGGCCCGCCAGCGTGATCGTGAAATCGTCCGCGTCGACCGGTGCGAACTCTCCGGCCTCCTGGCCGGCCAGCACGATGGAGCGGATGGCCTCCCGCCACCGCTCGTCAGACTTCTGCCGCACCGCGGCCACCCCCGGGTTCCGCGGCGAAAACGCCCACAGGTCCAGCCACATCAGCCAGTACATTGGCGGCTCTGGGTTCTCGGGCAGGCAGATCATGGCCACGAGCTCGGCCAGCCGCCCGGCCGCGGTCGGGATGTCCTCCATCCGCCGCAGGTTCTCGGCGTACCAGATGTCCTCCGAGTATCTGATCGCCTCGGTGAGCAGCTGGTCGCGGGTCTTGAAGTAGTAGATGACCAGCGCCGGGCTGGTGCCGGCGCGCTCGGCCACGTCGGCGATCCTGGTTTCGGCGTAGCCGCGCTCCAGGATGACCTCCAGCGCTGCCCGCAGCATCTGCTCGCGCCGCTGCTCCCCGGCATCCCGCCGCTGCTCCGCGGGGCCGGGCATCCCGTGCGGTACCCGCCTCATCCTTCATGCCCGCTCCCTCGCCTGCGGTCACGTGTTCCGCTCGCCTCCGGGGCGCTGTCGAGGCGTCCCCGGTCTTGTGAGTAATCGTAGCAGCTTCTAGACTGAATGTTCAGTCAATCTTTCGGAGGCTTCAGTTTCATGAATACCCCCGCCGCCGCAGGCGGCCATGCCAGCGCCAGCCCCGCCGCCGCAGGCGGCCATGCCAGCCCCGCCGCCGCAGGCGGCCATGCCAGCAAGGACTACGACGCGATCATCGTCGGCGGCGGGCACAACGGCCTGGTCGCCGCGGCCTACCTGGCCCGCTCCGGCGCTCGCACGCTCGTGCTGGAGGCGCGGTCGAAGACCGGCGGTGCCGCGACCACCGAAGCACCCTGGCGCGATGCCCCGGAATTCCGCGTCACCCGCCTGTCGTACGTGATGTCGCTGCTGCCACCGACCATCATCCGTGACCTGCAGCTGGAAAAGCATGGTTACAAGATCTACCCAATGGGCCCGTATTACCAGGCCTTTCCCGAAGGCGGGTCGATAAAGCTCTATGCCGACGACGCCAAGCGCAACCACGACGAGGTGTCCCGGTGGTCCAAGAAGGACGCCGACGCCATGCCGCGCTGGGACGCCTGGCTGTCCGGCCTGGCCGAGGTTCTGGGCCCGCTGTTGCTCACCGTGCCGCCGAACCTCGGTTCGCACAAACCAGGCGACCTCAGCGAGACCCTCCGGCTAGCCTGGCGCCACCGCGGCCTGAACGTCCGCACGATCGCCGACGTGACCCGGCTGATGACCATGTCGATCGCCGACCTGCTGGACGACTGGTTCGAATCGCCGCAGGTAAAGGGCGCGCTGGCGGTCAACGGCGTGATCGGCACCTGGGCCGGGCCCTACGAGCCGGGCACCGCCTACGTGATGGCCCACCACTCCATTGGCGACGTCGGCGACGGTCACCTGGGCAACTGGGGCTTCCAGGAGGGCGGCATGGGCGCCGTCTCGGATGCCATCGCCAGCGCCGCCCGCGAGAACGGCTCCGAGATCCGCACCGGCGCCCGGGTCCAGCAGATCCTGATCAGCAACGGCCGCGCGCACGGCGTGGTCCTGGAAAACGGCCAGCAGCTCACGGCCAAGGTCGTCGTCACCTCGCTGCACCCGCGCACCGCGTTCCTGGCCCACGTCGGCCGGCAGAACCTGCCGGATGATTTCGTCGCCGACATCGAGCACTGGAAGAGCCGCAGCGGCGTGGTCAAGATCAACCTGGCCCTGGCCGAACTGCCCGACTTCACCGCCGACCCCGGCACCAACCTGCAGGAGCACCACACCGGCTCGGTGGAGATGGCGCCGTCCATGCCCTACATCGAGCGCGCCTTCCTGGACGCGCGCGAGGGCCGCCCGGCCACCCAGCCGTTCAGCGATGGCGTGATCCCGACCGCGTTCGACACCACCCTGTGCCCGGAGGGGTACCACATCATGTCGCTGTTCACCCAGTGGGTCCCGGCCGACTGGAACCAGCAGCCGCACGCCGAAGAACTCCAGGCCTACGCCGACCGCATGATCGACTGCTACAACGAGGTGGCGCCGAACTTCAAGAGCTCGATTCTGCACCGCGACGTCGTGGGCCCGTATGAGATGGAGCACGAGTACGGCCTGATCGGCGGCAACATCTTCCACGGCGAGTTGTCCCTGGAGCAGCTGTTCCACATGCGCCCCGCGCCGGGGTTCGCCGACTACCGCACGCCGGTGCCCGGCCTGTACTACGCCAGCTCCGCCACCCACGCGGGCGGCGGGGTCTGCGGCATCCCCGGCATGCAGGCCGCCCGGGCCGCGATCGCCGACCGCAGGGCGGCCCGCCGCAGGCCCGCCACCCTCCGATTCCGCCCTCGGTGACCATCCCGGCCGCGCGCGCACCGGATGCCCTCACCGCGATGCTGGAGGCGCGCAGCATCGCGCTGGTCGGCGCCAGCGCGCGGCCCGGCAGCCTGGGCGCGCGGATGATCGCCGAAGTCGCCCGCAGCCCCGCCCGCCCTCGCAGCTACCTGGTGAACCCGCGGTACGGCGACATCGGCGGCGTGCCCTGCCTGGCCACGCTGGCCGAGGTACCCGAGCCGGTCGACCTGGTCCTGCTCGCCGTGCCCGACACCGCGCTGGCCGACCAGCTGTGCGCGGCCGCAGGCAGGCAGGACCGTTCGGCCGTCATCTTCGGAAACGCCTTCGACCCATCCGGGGGCAGCGGCCTGAGGAAACGGCTGACCGCGATCGCCACCGACGCGGGGATGGCCGTGTGCGGCGCGGGGTGCATGGGCTTCGTCAACGTGGCCCGCGGCCTGCGCGCCGTCGGGTACATCGAGCCGGACCCGGTCCCGGCCGGGCCGGTCGCCCTCATCACCCACTCGGGGTCGGTGTTCTCCGCGATGCTGCGCGCGCGCCGGGGGTTCGGCTTCAGCCTGGCCGTCTCGTCCGGCCAGGAGCTCGTCACCACCGCCGCCGCCTACGCCGGCTACGCGCTCCGGCTGGCCGAGACCAAGGTGCTGGCCCTGGTCCTGGAGGCGATCAGGGACGCGGCCGCCTTGCGTGAGGTGCTGCACGCCGCGCTGCGCAGGGACATCCCCGTCGTCCTGCTCAGCGTGGGCGCCTCGGAGAATGGCAAGGCGCTGGTGTCCGCGCACTCCGGCGCACTGGCTGCGGCCGACGGCGCCTGGGAGGCGCTGGCCGCCGCCTACGGCGTGCACCGGGTGCATGACCTGGCCGAGATGGCCGACACGCTGGAGCTGTTCGCGGCCGGCCGCCGCACTGACCGCCACGCGGCCGGCATCGCCACCGTGCACGACTCCGGCCTGGAGCGCGCGCACGTCGCGGATCTGGCCGCCGAACTCGGCGTGCCGTTCGCCCCGCTTGGCCAGGAAACCGCGGACCGGCTGGCCGCCGTGCTCGACCCCGGCCTGGCGCCGGCCAACCCGCTGGACGTGTGGGGCACCGGCCGGGACACCGAGCCGCTGTTCACCGAGTGCCTGTCGACGCTGGCCGCGGACCCGCGCGTGGCCGCGGTCGCCCTGGCCGTCGATTTGGTGCCCGAGTTGGACAACGACCAGGCCTACCCGCGGGCCGTGCTGGCCGCCGCGTCCGGTACCGGCAAGCCGGTCGCGGTGCTGGCCGGCCTGCCCGCGGCCGTCGACCCGGCCGCCGCGGACCGGTTGCGCGCCGCGGGCATCCCCGTCTTCGAGGGCACCCGCGGCGGCCTGCTCGCCCTGCGCCACCTGCTCGACCACGCCGCTCCCCCCGAGCCGCCACAGGCCCCGTCCGTTGAACCCCGGGACCCGGCCCGCCGCCGGCGCTGGACCGCACGGCTCACCGCGGGCGGCCTGAGCGGAGCGGACCTGCTGGACCTGCTCCGCGACTACGGCATCCCGGCGGTGCGCGCCCAGGCCGTCTGCACCCGCGCTGCCGCTCTCGCCGCCGCGGCCGAGATCGGCTACCCGGTCGTGGTCAAGACTGACGAACCGCGGATCGCGCACAAGTCGGACGTCGCGGGCGTGCGGCTCGGGCTCGGCGATCCCGATGTGGTCGGCTCGGCCTACGACGACCTGGCCGCCCGCCTCGGCCCCCGCGTGCTGGTGTGCCAGACCGCCGCACCAGGTACCGAACTGGCCCTGGGCCTCGTCCGTGACGCTGCCCTCGGCCCCCTAGTCGTCATCAGCGCCGGGGGAGTGCTGATAGAGATTTTCTCCGAACGGGCCGTGGTGCTTCCTCCCGTCACCCGCTCGAGCGCGCTCGTGGTGCTGGCCCGGCTCCGGCTGGCCGCCGTGCTGGCCGGTGCCCGCGGCCAGCGCCCCGCCGACCTCGGCGCGATCGCCGACGCCATCACCGCCCTCTCCGGGCTGGCCTGCGACCTGGGCGACGTGCTGGACGCGCTGGATATCAACCCGCTCATCTGCGGACCGTCCGGCGCCCTGGCCGCCGACCTCCTGGCCGTGCCCCGTTCCGGCGGCGCGGCGCCAGGCT
Source organism: uncultured Actinomycetota bacterium (assembly GCA_963808615.1). Lineage (GTDB taxonomy): Bacteria > Actinomycetota > Actinomycetes > Streptosporangiales > Streptosporangiaceae > Palsa-504. Next base: position 56,543 of record CAWEGV010000006.1, on the reverse strand, counting down.
CGGCGTGACCGAGCGCCCCCGCGGGCACCGCCTGCGCACGTTCCACGCGCTGGCGGGCAACCAGGCCCTGGTGCGCATGCTGGCGGCGTACACGCTGTTCACCCTGATCGAGTAGGCCAGGTCAGATGCCGCGGCGGTTCCGCCGTTCGAGCAGCCCCCGCTCGAGCAGGTACCGCGCGTTGCGGATGGCCAGTGCGATGACCGTCTCCATCGGGTTGACGCCGATGGGGCCAGGGAACAAGCCCGCGTCGGCCACCGTCAGCCCCGGCACGCCGTGGAAGGCCCCGAAGCTGTCGGTGACGCCGCGCCGGGGGTCCTCACTCATCCGCGCGGTGCCCATCAGGTGGATCGAATACACCTGGATCGAACGCTTGGGCACCGGCCGCGCCAGCAGGTCCCGCAGCTGCCCGGGGCTGCGCACCTCGGGTGCCCCGTCGAAGGGGAGCAGCATCCGGCGGGCTCCCGCCGCGAACAGCGCCTCCGCGGTCAGTTCCACGCCGCGCACCAGCCGGGCCGCGGTGGCGTCGGTGAGCCGGTAGAAGACCTGCGGGCCCAGGCCGGGGACGTTGCGCACCCGGCCGGCCCCTGAGTCGGTAACCAGCGGCCCCGCGGTCACCATGCGGTTGTAGTCCGCCATCAGCTCCCCGAGCTCGCGGCCGTAGGCCGGCAGCAGGGCGGCCTGCATCGGCGGCGGCAGGTTGGTGGCGGTCAGGATCAGTCCCTCTGAGGTGAACTCGCGGACCTGGAACGCCTGGTGAACGCCGCGCCATCCGCTGACATCGGAGTCGAAGAAGGCGGTCACGTGGGCGTTCGGATGCATCGACAGGTTGCGGCCCAGCTGTCCCGACGCCGACCGCAGCCCCGACCTGGCCAGCAGCGCCGGCGTCTGGATCGCACCGCCCGCCACGATCACGGCCGGAGCCCGCACGGTGAGCCTGGGTCCGCCGCCCGGCCGGACGAAATGCCCGGTCACCCCGGTCACCGCGCCCGCCGAGCGGGTAACCCGGTCCACCCGGCAGTCGGTGAACAGCCGGGCGCCCAGCGCCAGCGCCCGCGGCACGCTGGTCACCAGCATCGACCGCTTTGCCCCCGTCGGGCAGCCGCTGGTACAGCAGTTCGTGCCCGCGCAGTGCAGCTGGTTGCGCAGGTTCGGCACCACCGACCAGCCGCTGGCCTCGGCGCCCGCCTTCAGCAGCTCCGAATCCCGCCCGATCGTCTCCGGGTCCTGCAGCCCGACCGAATGGCGTGCCTCGGCCCTGGCGAAGTAGGGGTCCATGTCCTGCTCGCTGATCGCCTGCACGTCCTCGTGCCTGGCCCAGCGTTCCAGCACCTGGCCCGGGGTCCGCCAGGACATCCCCCCGTTCACCACCGTGGACCCGCCCACGCAGCGGCCCTCGGCGAACAGCACCGACGGCCGCCCCACCGTCATCCCGCCGCCCCCGTCGCGGTACAGCGTACGCAGCGCCCCCAGCGAGCTAGGCGTGAACGACTCGGTCGGGTGGTACCCGCCCTCTTCGATCACCACCACGTCCATCCCCGCCTCGGCCAGTTCGGTAGCCATCGTCGCCCCGCCGGCCCCCGACCCGACGATCACCACCCCGCATTCCAGGTTCACGTCCCCCGCCACGCCTGCCGCGGTGGTGAGCCCGCTGGGTACGCTCATCGCTGTCCCGGGTCCGCTGATCGCTGGCCCGCGTCTGGCTGTCCGGAGCCCGCGTCCCTGCTGTCCCGGCCCCGCGTCCGCCGCCGGGCCGGCGACCGGGCCGGTGACCGCGGCCTCGCCCGCGCGGATCTGCGGTCCGTAGGACTCCAGGCGGCGCCGTGACACGGCCGCGATGTACGGGGCCGGGTCGTAGCCGGTCTCCCGCTGCACCACGGGCAGCTCGTAGTAGCACATCACGACCAGGCCCTTGATCCGCTGCGCCAGCTCGGCCGTCACCCCCCGGCTCAGCAGCGCCCGGATGTAGGCCTCGGCGGCCTGGTCGTCGAGCCGGGTGAAACGTCTTCCCCGGGACCGCGGGTACAGCCGTGCCCCCTGGTCGAGGGAGACGAGCGCGGCGGCCACGCCCTTCCTGGCCGCGGGCGCCAGGGCACCGAGCATCTGCTCGAACTCGGCCAGGACCCGGTCCGTCCGGTGGTGCGTTACCATCCCGGGCGGGCAGACGACCTCGGCGAACCGTCGCGCGGCCGCTCGCGCCTGCGCGCTCAGCCGCGGCGGATCTGTCAGGTTGGGCCCCGTTGTCACCAGGACATTCTCAATCATCCCGATACCGCGCCGTCAAACGCCGCCGCGGTGACCGCCAGCGTGGCGTACCGCGCCGTGAAACTGCCGCCTCCGCCGGGGTGAGCATGGCGCTGCGCGCGCCGGCCACGAGCAGGACCGGCACGGTGATCGCGCGGAGTTCGTCGTCGCCCAGGACGCCGGGGAACTTCGGTTCCGCCCGGTAGCCGCGGATGCCGGCCCACATGAGAGTCATCAGCTCCGGCTGCAGCATGGCCGGGCTGTCCAGCCACCGGGCCAGGTGGCGGCGCAGCGGCATCGGGGTGCGGCTGGCCAGACCGCTGATGGACAACCACCACCAGAAGCGGGCGTCAAGCTTGGTGAGCCCGGCGGGGTCGAGCAGCGTGATGGAGGCGACCCGGCCGGGGGCGCGGATCGCCTGGTTCATGGCGACCCAGCCGCCGTAGGAGAAGCCCACCAGGTGCGCCGGGCGGTCGCTGAGCTTGCCCAGCAGCTCATCCAGCCACGCCGCGCAGGACGCCGGGGGAGTCATCAGGGCGCGCGGGACGCTGGGATTCGCGTCGCCTGGCATGTCGATCCCGTAGACCGGGCCGGCCCCCGCGAGCGCCGCCACGTGCGGGAACCAGGCCGCTGCGTTGCCCCCGGCCCCCGTGAGCAGCACCACCGGGTCCCCGCCCGGGTGCGGCCGGTAGCCGTGCACCCGCGTGGTCGCGGTCGCCGTCTCGACGTCGAACTCCTCGCAGGGCTGCGGCCACAGCGCGAACGCCCGCTCGTAGGCGGCCATGAACGTCTCCCGCGCCGCATCGCTCACCCACGATCCCGGCTCGCCCTCGGGCGCCGAGCCTGCTGCGCCCGTGATGCGCCTGATCCCGAGCATGTCCCGCCTCCTTGCCACCGAGTCCCCGCCCCTACAGCTGCCCCACGTCCGTGATGCGCAGCACGGCCGCGCCGGCCTCGTCCGAGGCGGCCAGGTCGACCTCGGCGCTGATGCCCCAGTCGTGGTCGCCCGCCGGGTCGTCGAGGATCTGGCGGACGGCCCATAGGCCGGGTTGCTCGTCGATGATCAGCAGGCCAGGGCCGCGGGCGTCCGGCCCGGTGCCGATCTCGTCGTGGACTTCGAAGTAATCCTCTAGGGCGTCAGCCCACGCGTCGGAGTCCCAGCCGCTGCCCGCGTCCAGGGCGCCCAGCTCGTCATAGTGACCGAGCGCGGCCAGCTTGACCCTGTGGAACAGGGCATTGCGGACCAGGACGCGGAACGCCCGGATGTTGCTGGTCACCGTGGCCGGGCGCCCGCCCGTGTCCCCCGTGGCCGGAGCCGACGGATCACGGAGCCGCTCCCACTCGTCGATCAGGCTGGAGTCGACCTGGCGCACGATCTCGCCCAGCCATTCGGACAGGTCGGTCAGCTCCTCGGTCTTCGCCTCGTCGGGCACCGTCTGGCGCAGCGCCTTATAGGCGTCGGCCAGGTAGCGCAGCACCAGGCCCTCGGACCGGGACAGCCCGTAGAAGCCGACGTACTCGGTGAACGTCAGCGCTCGCTCGTACATGTCGCGGACCACCGACTTCGGCGACAGCTCGTAGTCCGCGACCCAGGGATGACCGCGCCGGTAGATGTCGTACGCGCCCTCGAGCAGGTCGGCCAGCGGCTTGGGATAGGTCACCCCGTCCAGCAGCTCCAGCCGCTCGTCATACGGGACGCCGTCCGCCTTCATCTGGGCCACCGCCTCGCCCCGCGCCCTGAACTGCTGGGCGGACAGCACCTGACGCGGGTCGTCGAGCGTCGACTCGATCACCGACAGCACGTCCAGGGCGTACGACGGCGAGTCACGGTCCAGCAGCTCGATGGCGGCCAGCGCGAACGGCGACAGCGGCTGGTTCAGCGCGAAGTCGAACTGCAGGTCCACGGTGAGCCGGACCAGGCGGCCCGCCTCGTCGGGCCCATCCAGGCGCTCCATCACGCCTCCGGCCAGCAGCGCGCGGTAGATCTCGATAGCCCGGTGAATGTGCTTGCGCTGGGCCGCGCGGTCCTCGTCATTGTCGGTCAGCAGGTGGCGCATGGCGGCGAAAGCGTCGCCCGGACGGGCGACGACGTTCAGCACCATGGCGTGGGTGACCTTGAAGCTCGAGGTCAGTGGCTCGGGTTCGGCGGCCACCAGGCGCTCGAAGGTGGGCTTGCCCCAGGACACGAAACCCTCAGGCGGCTTCTTTCGTACCACCTTGCGCCGCGCCTTCGGGTCGTCGCCTGCCTTGGCCAGGGCCCGCTCGTTCTCCACCACGTGCTCAGGGGCCTGCACGACGACCCGCCCGGATACGTCAAACCCGGCCCGGCCGGCCCGCCCGGCGATCTGGTGGAACTCCCGGGCCTGCAGCAGCCTGGTCTTGCTCCCGTCGAACTTGGACAGCGCGGTCAGCAGCACGGTGCGGATCGGTACGTTGATGCCCACGCCCAGGGTGTCCGTGCCGCAGATGACCTTCAGCAGCCCGGCCTGGGTCAGCGTCTCCACCAGGCGCCGGTACCGGGGCAGCATCCCGGCGTGGTGCACGCCGATGCCGTGCCGGACCAGCCGGGACAGGGTCTTGCCGAAGCCCGATGAGAACCGGAAGTCGCCGATCAGCTCGGCGATGGCATCCTTCTCGGCCCGGCTGCACACGTTGACGCTCATCAGCGCCTGCGCCTGCTCCAGCGCCGCGGCCTGGGTGAAGTGCACCACGTAGACCGGCGCCTGGTCAGTAGCGAGCAGCTCGGCCAGCGTCTCGTGCAGCGGTTCGGTCACGTAGGAGAAGACCAGCGGCACCGGCCGTTCGGCCGACTGGATCACCGCGGTTGGCCTGCCAGTGCGCCGGGTCAAGTCCTCTTCGAACCGCGACACGTCGCCGAGCGTCGCCGACATCAGCACGAACTGCGCGCGGGGCAGTTCGATCAGCGGGACCTGCCAGGCCCAGCCGCGATCGGGGTCGGAGTAGAAGTGGAACTCGTCCATCACCACCTGGTCCACGTCGGCCGCGGCGCCATCCCGCAGCGCGAGGCTGGCCAGCACCTCCGCGGTGCAGCAGATCACCGGCGCCTCCGGGTTGACACTGGCGTCCCCGGTCATCATGCCGATCTGGGACGGGCCGAACGCCGCGCACAGGTCGAAGAACTTCTCCGACACCAGCGCCTTGATCGGCGCGGTGTAGAACGTCCGCCTGCCGTCCGCGAGCGCGGCGAAGTGGGCCCCCGCGGCGACCAGGCTCTTGCCCGACCCGGTGGGGGTGGACAAGATGACGTTCGCCCCGGACACGATCTCGATGAGCGCTTCCTCCTGGTTCGGGTACAGCGCCAGCCCGCGCCGCTTGGACCACTCGGCGAACGCGTCGAAGACGGCGTCCGGATCGGAGGTCTCAGGCAGCAGGTCAGTAAGCGTCATGGCGGAATCCACGGTGCAGTGTCTCAAGGGGATTACCTGATACCAAACGCCGGGGGCACCCGGCTTATTCGCTAAGGTCATGGCGTGCGGACTGTATTCATCACCGGCGCCAGCTCGGGCTTCGGCCTGGCGGCCGCCCGCCGGTTCGCCGCCCGCGGGGACCGGGTTGTCGCCGCGGGCCGGCGCACCGGCCGGCTCCGCTCCCTGGCCGGCGAACTCGGCCGCGATGTCCTGCTGCCGCTGTCTCTCGACGTACGGGACCGCGCCAGCGTCGGCCGGGTCGCTAGCGAGCTGCCGCCGGACTTCGCCCAGGTCGACATCCTGGTCAACAACGCCGGACTCGCCCTGGGGCTGGAACCGGCCCAGGAGGCCGAACTGGACGAATGGGACCAGATGATCGACACCAACTGCGCGGGCCTGGTCTACATGACCCGCGCGCTGCTGCCGCAGATGGTCGCGCGGGGCACCGGGCACATCGTCAACCTCGGCTCGATTGCCGGTACCTACCCCTACCCGGGCGGTAACGTCTACGGCGCGACGAAGGCGTTCGTGCACCAGTTCAGCCTCAACCTGCGCTCTGACCTGCATGGCACCGGAGTCAGGGTCACCTCCGTCGAACCCGGGCTGTCCGGCGGAACCGAGTTCTCCCAGGTGCGTTTCGGCGGCGACGCCGAACGGGCCGCCGCGGTCTACGCCGGAGCCCAGCCGTTGACCGCCGGGGACGTCGCGGCCGCGATCGAGTGGGCGACGAGCCAGCCGCCGCACGTGAACATCAACGTCATCGAGCTGATGCCGACCGGCCAGAGCTTCGCCCCGTTCCAGGTCGACCGGCGCTGACCTGCCCGGCTCTGGCCGTATCCGCGCTGACCGCCTTGAGTTCATTCATTTTTGATCCGAACGGCCGTGGTCAACCTCACCGGCCATGCTATGGGCAAGACCCGACGAGCGCAGTCGCCACGCCGGTCGGGGAGACCCGCGGCTCCCGGGTCCACAGCGGGTGACGAACGAGGTCAGCCGTCCAGGACGACCACGTTGAGCTCGGCGAGCCGGTCGCGGTTCGCGACCCGGTCGACGTCGGTGATCGTGCCATCGGCCACGGTGAATACGTAGGCGACCCGCGGTCGGCCGCCCGGAGCCCAGACCGCTCCGGCGAGCCCGTTGACCAGGGCCGGGCTGACGCCGCCGGCGTACTCGACGAAGACGTCGGCCACGGCGTGAGCCCCGAGGATCTCCTCGGGTGCGCCGAGCCGCACGCCTTCGCGGTCGGTGCGCAGCGCGACGTCGGGATCGAGCAGCGCGATCAGCGCGGCGAAGTCACCGCGGCGTGACGCGGCCAGGAAGGCGCTGACGACCTCGCGCTGGCGGGCCGGGTCGGCGCCCGGGCCCGGGCCGGCCGCACGGACCCGGCGCCGGGCGCGGCTGGCCAGCTGGCGGGCGGCGGCCGGGGAGCGTTCCACGATGGGGGCGATCTGGTCGAAGGGGACGTCGAACATGTCATGGAGCACGAACGTCAGCCGCTCGACCGGCGTGAGGGTGTCCAGGACTACCAGCAGGGCGAGCCCGACCGAGTCCGCCATCAGCGCCTGCTGCTCGGGACCGTCGGTGTCGCCGGTGTCGCGCACCGGCTCGGGCAGGTGGTCGCCGGCCAGCTGTTCACGCCGGGACTGGCGAGAGCGCAGCAGGTCGAGGCACACCCGGGCCACGATCGTGGTGAGCCAGCCGCTCATGTTCTCCACCGCGGAGGTATCGGACCGGTTCAGCCGCAGCCAGGCTTCCTGCAGCGCGTCATCGGCCTCGGCGCCCGAGCCGAGCATCCGGTAGGCCACCGCGCGAAGGCGCGGCCGTTGCGCCTCGAAGCGCTCCGCTAGCCAGTCGGCCTCGCCCATTAGTCACGCCCCAGCGTCTAGATCCGTCATAACAATGTCGGACCGAATCGGATCGATGTGACAAGGAGACTGACATGACATCGTTCATCTTGATCACCGGAGGCACGGGCACGCTCGGTCGCCTCGTGGTCCCGCGGCTGCTGGCTGCCGGATGCAAGGTCCGGGTGCTCAGCCGGAGCACGCGCGAGGCCGCGGACGGTATCGAATATGTGACCGGTGACCTCGCCAAGGGCGACGGCATCCAGGCCGCGGTGGACGGGGCCGAGATCATCGTGCACTGCGCAGGAACCGCCAGGGGCGATGAAGACAAGACCCGGAACCTGGTCCAGGCCGCGTCGAAGACCGGAGCGCCGCACCTGGTGAACATCTCGGTCGTCGGCGCCGACCGGGTCCCTGTGGTCACCGGCGTGGACCGGGCCATATTCGGCTATTTCGCGTCCAAACTGGCCTGTGAGCAGGTGGTCAGCGATTCTGGCCTGCCCTGGACGACGCTGCGCGCCACCCAGTTCTACGACCTGATCGCCAAGACGGTGCGGCCGATGGCCAAGTTGCCGGTCATACCGGTCCCGTCCGGCGTGCGCTTCCAGCCGGTAGACGCGGGCGAGGTCGCGACCCGGCTGGCCGAACTGGCCGTCGGCCCTCCGGCGGGGCTGGTGCCCGACCTGGCCGGCCCGCGGATATACCCGATGGCCGAACTGATCCGCAGTTACCTGCGGGCCTACGGCAAGCGCCGGCCGATGCTACCCGTCCGGCTGCCGGGCCGGGCCGCACGCGCCATCAGGAATGGCGCAAACCTGGCTCCGGACCTGGCCGTGGGCCAGCGGACCTGGGAGGACTTCTTGGCCGACCAGCCGGGAACTCGCGTTAAGACCACTCGGCCGTTACGTGTCTTCTTTCCACGCGGCCGCTCCGGTGTAGGTGTACGGGTTGGCCAGGGTCTCATGCTCGGGGATCTCCGGGTTCATGCCCTCGTTCCAGGCCCGTTCGCCGAGTTCGCTCTTGAGGTGCCCCACGGTCTCCTCGATCGCCTGCCTGGCCCTGTCCAGGTCGACGCCGACCAGCTTGTGGTCGAACTTGACCACCCGCCCGTTCACCACCACGGTGTGCACGTCGCCGCGCTGGGCCTGGTAGACCACGTGGCCGTAGGGGTGCAGGATCGGGAAGCCGACCGGTGAGCCGTCGTTCTTGATCAGCACCAGGTCGGCCTTCTTGCCCTCCTCCACGCTGCCGATGGCGGAGTCCAGGCCGATGGCCTTCGCCCCGCCCCGGGTGGCCCAGTCGACGACCTGCTCGGCCCGCAGGTGGTGGTTGGTGACGGCCTTGCCCTCGTTGTGATTCTCGAAGTGATCCATCGCCCGGTCCGCGCTAAGCGTGGCCCGCATGGCAGAGAAAATGTCGCCGCTCCACCACACGCTGGTGTCCTGGGACAGCGACACCGGGATGCCGTACTTGCGGAGCTTCCAGGTGGGCGGGTAACCCTGGCCCGCGCTGCACTCGCTCTCCGTCGAGACCGACACCGAGCCGCCGGTGGCGGCGATCATGTGGTACGAGTCGGGGGACAGGGACGCGGAGTGCACATAGATCGTCTGCGGGGTGCAGAAGCCGTTGTCGTACATGCGCCGCACGCCCGCGTCGACGGTGATGCCGTACACCCCGGCGTGAGTGGTCACCGGCACGCCCATCTCCCTGGCCACCTCGAAGGTGGCCTTCTCCGGGAACGCCGGGTCGTCGCCGGGTATATCGAAGGCAATCGCGAACCCGAGCATGTCACCCTTGCCATCGAACCGGCGCACGTAGAAGTCCCGGAACTCGGGCGCGGTGCTCCACTCCCAGGACCCCTGCTGGATGTTCCCGTAGGCCAGCACGAACCGCCCGGGGACCTCTTCCAGGGCATCGGTGGCGGCCTCGGCGTGCTCGGTCGTCTGCAGCCCGTGCGACCAGTCCACCGTGGTCGTCACGCCGGCGTCGATTGACTCGATGGCCGACAGCAGGTTCCCGGCGTAGACGTCTTGCGCGCGGAACTTCTTGCCCCAGTTCAGGTAGTACCAGACGAAATACTGGGTCAGGGTCCAGTCCGCACCGTACGCCCGCATGGCCGTCTGCCACATGTGCCGGTGCGTGTCGATCATGCCGGGTATGATGATGCCGCCGGTCGCGTCGACCTCCGCGGTACCCTCAGGCACGTGCAGGCCGTGGCCGACCGCGGCGATCCGCTCATCCGTGATCAGCACGTCTGCGCCGGTCAGCACCCGGTGCGCGTCGTCCATCGTGAGCACTGTCGCATTACGGAAGACCAGCGGCCGTCCCGATACCAGGTCCGCTGCCGTCGTCATGGGAACCTCCACTATGAGGCGCTGATGGCTACAGGGTGCTGTTGTCGGCCCCTGCTTGCGGATGAATTCCCGTGAGCCGGTCACCAGCAGCCTGATTCGGAAGCGTGGCCTGTCCTCAGATGGCTGTCAATAGTGGGCCAGACCAATATCGAGTCGGCCGGCCGCGCCGTCGGCACAGTCCGGGCCAGCTCACCGAGGCCGCGCTCTCGGCCGCGTGCGCCAGGTTGCCCCCGGCGAACGCACCCGCCGTCAGGTTTCGGCTACCGCTGAAAGGCTTTGCGGCCCCTACCGCCGCTTGCCATGCTGAATCCGGAAACCACAGCCGGTGGTCCGAGCTGGCCATGGTCCGGCCGACCATGGCCAGCCCACCAGCCCGACTCGAAACGGCCTGCACTGGGGCTAGGCCGGTCGCTATCCGGCGCGCAGCAGCTCGGTGCCGAGCGGCGTGAGCACGTGCAGGACCGCGCTGCCCTGGCGCCGTGTGGTGATCAGGCCCGCGTTGCGCAGCACGGACGCGTGCTGGCTGGCCGCCGCGAGCGAGATGCCGACCTGACGGGCCAGCTCGGTGGTCGTGCAGCCGTGGGCGATCGCGCTCAGCACCGCGGCCCGGTTCCGGCCCACCAGAGCGGCCAGCGCCGCTCCGCGCGGCCGTGGATCATCCCACAGCCCACCGCCGTCGGCCAGGTCGTCGGCCGGAGGCAGGATCAGCCAGGGCGCGGCCGTCGCATCGTTCGGGTTCTGGTGCAGGCTCGGGGTCTCGCCCACGAACAGAGAGGGCAACAGCACGATGCCCCGGCCGTCCAGGTGCACCTCGGCCTGGCCAGGTACGAGCACCTCGAGGACCGGCCTCCGCCAGCGGATCCACCGGCCCTGGAGGGAGGCCAGCAGCCGGTCGGGCCCGCCCGTGGCCAGGATCTTGACCCGGGTGATCTGCTCGGCGTGCAGGCAGGCGTGGATCCGCGGCCAGTACGGCTCGATCAGCGCCTGGTACGCGGCCCGCGTCGCGGTCGCGAGCTGGCGCCTGGCCGGCCCGTCGGCCTCGGCCACCGCCCAGGCCGCCGCGGGCAGCTTGTACATCCGGTCGGTGTACTCCATCTCGGCCAGGACGTGCTCGGCGGGTATGGCCATCAGCGCCTGGACGCCCTGCTCGATGGTAGGAGCCGCGCCGGTCAGCATGCACAGGTCCACGCCGTGGGAGCCGAGCGGCATCAGCGCCGTCAGCGGCGCCATCGGCGGCGTGAGCTTGCCCTGGACCTGGCCTCGCCACGGCCCGAGCAGCGCGGGGCGCTGTCTGCCGCACCTGAGCAGGCCGAGCGCCAAGACCGTCTCGGCCAGCGGCCCCAGGGTCGGGCCGACCTGGATCCGCTCCAGGTCCTCGGCCGTGAAGTGAATCCGCCAGGCCATGCCCTTCAGCCTGGCCCACCACCGCACCACGGTCAATGCTTCCCGCGTCCAAGGCCCGCCTCCCGGCCCGCTCGCGCGTACCGGCTCGTCAGTCAGGTACCGGGTAGGCGTGGTGGCGTACGTGCGTCCCGCCGGAGATCGCCAGCGCAGGACGCCTGGTTCCGGCTGCTCCAGCCACTACCCTTTGGCCTGCTGCGAGGGCCGCAAGGCGACCATCTGCCCCACGCAGATGGCCAAAAATGATCAAGTAGAAGAACCCGCCGAGGAAGGAGCCGGTCTCCGCCCACCGCAGCCGGGTCTTGCGGTCCTGTCATCACCGGCGCCTCCCCGCGAGCATGATGCAGGCCAGCGTAACGCTTCCCTCCGCCAGGCATTCTCACGGACGGTTACATCGGGTATCCGGTGGGGGCGGTGGCGTAGGTCCGTCCTGCCGGGGTGCGCCAGACCAGGACGCCGGGTTCCGGCTGCTCCAGCCACCACCCTTCAGCCTGCTTGCACCTATGGTGATGACGGCACAACGGAGCGAGATCGCACGGACAGGTGATACCGCCCCGGTGCCAGGGCTTGGTGTGGTCCAGGTCGCATCGGGCGGCGGGCCGTCCGCACCCCGGCGCGGTACACCGACCGTTGCGGACCCGGACCAGATGTTGCAGCTTGCGGCTGGGCCGGTAGGTGTCCTCGGCCTGGCCGTGATCGCACGGCCCCCGGATGACCGGATGGAAAGTGATCTTCAGCCGGTGCAGGTAATCCGGGGTCGGCCGGCCGGCCGTATCCGGCTGGCCGCGCGGGCCATTATCGCCAGACCCAGGCGGGGGAGGCCGCCCGGACACGCAGCCGTGGGCCGCGGCGGTGCCGTCGGGGTTTAGCGCGGTCACGCACCAGCGGGTCGCCGGGTGCCGGGCCGACGCGGCCATCAGGTCCCGGGCGGTCTCGGCGTCGACCAGGCCCAGCCCACCGACGTCGGCAGGGATCTCTGACTCCCCTAGCACGGTGGACCACGGGACGGTGATGTTCACCAGCGCCGCCAGGCTGGGGCCAGGATCCCGCGAGCCTGGGCGGGCGGTACCGGTGCCGCCGGTCCCAGCCGGGCCACCAGCCGCAGGTCCTCGGCCGTTCCCGTCCGGTCCGCCGTTCCCATCCCCGCCGCCGCCATTGCCGTGACCGTCGTCGCGGGCGTCAGGCCTTGCGGCATCGTCCGGTACTGCCGAGCAGGTCGCCTGCCCGCCGTCCGGGTCGCCGAGAGCAGCGCGGGTGTCGCGCTCCTGGAGCAAGTCCAAGTAGGCCCGGACGCGCAGTTCGCGCAGCGTGCCGGTCACGCCGGCGGCGCGCAGGTCCAGTGCCCGCTGCTCCATGTGCTGCCAGGAGGCGAGGATCTCATCTGGCGGCAGTTCCCGCGCCACCATCCCGGCGTTCCCGGACTGCTCGGCGAACCGGCGCACGTGCGCCTCTTTCTTGGCCGCTTCCTTGCGGCGCTGCGCCGACTCAGGATCGAGCTTGAGGACGAGCCGGTGGGCGGCGTACCGCAGTTCCCCGAACGTCTTGCCCCGCGCCGCCTCCGCCAGGGTCTCGTCGGCTTTGGCGGCATTCTCAGGTGACAGGACCGAAGTCTCGTCTTCGATGATCCGGACATGGACCGGATGGATCCGCCCGGCGGACAGCGCGGTGAAGGTGCACGGAAGCCGCTGCGCCACGGCACAGACGTAGTCGATCTGGCCCGCGGCGGACTGCCAGGTGAGGTGAAGCTCATCGGCCAGCTCATCGGCGGCGAACTCGCTGAGCTTGCCGGAACCGGAACCAGGGCGGCGGGCGGCGAGCTCGCGGACGGCAGCCATCTGCGTCCAGGTGACCCGGGATTCCAGTCGCTGCGTGGCGGCGATGATGCCCATCAGCTGGTCATCGGACAAGGCGGACAGGCCGGCGCCGTCGTCGCCGGTGAGGGCGTGCACCACCGCGGCCAGCAACGGCCCGGGTGCCATCGTGTCCGATTGGCCGTCCTGCACGAACGCGGCCACATCCAGCTGTTCAGCTGGCAGGCACACGAACAGGCCCTGCTCTGCCTCCTCCGGCGGCACCTCGCACCCGCTCGCCTCGGCCCCGGCGGCCAGTGCGTCGGTGTACGCCGCGCTGTCCGGGTTCTCCGGTCCGTTCCCCGCATGCTGCGACCCAGAACCGTCCGGCTCCCGGTCGTCGTCCCCTTGGCCGGGGAGCGGGTCTGGGATCATCGATCACCTCGCCATGTAGGGCCCAGAGAAAAACCTGTGCGAATAGTCTACCATATAACCGCTGGAAATTGGCAACTTAACGAAAATCAGTTCAAGATCTTTTTGGAGTCAGAGCTGACTTATTCCAGCGGTCGTCAACTCAGCGAAGCGCAGCGCTGAGGTCAGCGGAAAAGGGCGCTGTAGGCGTTGAGGGCGGGCTGGCCACCCAGGTGGGCGTACAGCACGGTGGAGTCCTTGCCGATCCTGCCCGTGCGGACCAGGTCGATGAGGCCGGCCATCGACTTGCCCTCGTACACCGGGTCGATGATCATGCCTTCCAGGCGCCCGGTCAGCCGGATCGCGTCCAGCGTGGACCGTACCGGTATGCCGTAGTAGTCCCCGGCCCAGCCCTCCAGCACCGTGATTTCGTCATCCCGCAGGTCCCGGCCCAGGCCGGTGAGCTCGGCCGTGTTCCTGGCGATCTTCTCGACCTGGGCCCGGGTCTCGGTGATCTTGGCCGACGCGTCGATGCCGATCACCTGGCGTGGGCGATCCTGGCCCGCAAAGCCGGCGATCATCCCAGCCTGGGTGGAGCCGGTCACGCTGCACACGATAACGGTGTCGAAGAACAGCCCCAGCTCCCGCTCCTGCTGCTGGACCTCGTAGGCCCAGTTCGCGAAGCCCAGGCCTCCCAGCCGGTGGTCGGAGGCTCCCGCCGGGATGGCGTACGGCCTGCCCCCGGCGGCCCGGACGTCGTCCAGTGCCTGTTCCCAGCTGGACTTGATGCCGATGCCGAAACCCTCGTCGACCAGCTGGACATCGGCGCCCATGATCCGGGAAAGCAGGATGTTGCCTACCCGGTCGTTGACGGAGTCAGGCCAGTCAACCCAGCTCTCCTGGACCAGCCTGGCCTTCAGGCCGAGCTTGGCCGCGACCGCGGCCACCTGGCGGGTGTGGTTGGACTGCACTCCGCCGATCGAGACCAGCGTGTCCGCGCCTTGGGCCAGCGCGTCCGGGACCAGGTACTCCAGCTTGCGGGTCTTGTTCCCGCCGAACGCCAGGCCGGAATTGCAGTCCTCCCGCTTGGCCCAGATGGCCGGGCCGCCCAGGTGGGCCGACAGCCGCTCCAGCCGGTGGACCGGGCTCGGCCCGAACAGCAGCGGATACCGCGGGAAATCATCCAGGGACACCAGGGCCTCGCCTAGAAAATCAGCCTAGAACAGCACGTAGAGCTTTCGGATAGTGTCGTGGATCTGCCAGGTCCCGGTCCAGCCCCGAGGGAACACCGCGGTGCCGCCGGGCCCGAAGTCGGCCGGCTCGCCGCCGTCGGGCGTCACCGTCATCCGGCCGGACACGATGTGCACGAACTCGTTGGTCTCCAGGTTCCAGCGGGACGGGCCCGAGGTGCACTCCCAGATCCCGGCTTCCTGGCCGCCCTCGCCGGTCCACAAGGTGGTCCCGGAGGTGTGCATCGTCGCGCCGGTCGCCTCGTCCAGCGGGCCCCAGTCCTCGAGCTTCGCGTCGGCCGCGTCGGCCAGGTACGGGGTCACGGTGATCATGGCGAGGAGATCCTTTCCGGGAAGGGCAGGGCGATGGGATCGGTGGCCAGACGGCTGTGCCCGGCGTCGTCGAAACGGTCAAGGCCGAGCACGGAGGTGTCTACCACGTCCGAGGATCCGGTCAGCGCGACATCGGCCGCGGCTCTCGCCACGGCGGGTCCCCACATCATCCCGGCCCCGCCCGCACAGGCCACGGTCACCCTGTCCAGCCCGGGCGCGCGGCCGATGATGGGCAGGTGGTCCGGGGTGTAGTCGATGGTCGCGGCCCAGATCCGACGCAGCCCGAGCCCAGCGGTGACCGGGACCAGGCGGGCCAGCCGGGCCCGCATCCGAGCCAGATAGTCCTGGTCCACCTCGCGGTTCTCGCCCGGCGGCTCGTCCGGGTTGCTCATCCCGAACAGCAGGCCGCCCTCCTCCGGCCGCCAGTACAGTCCCGCGGCCAGGTCGAACACCATTGGCACCCGCGCAGGATCCAGGTCCGGGTGCCGCTCGGTCACCGCGACCTGGTGCCTGGCCCCGCCCGCCGGGATGCGCAGGCCCGCCAGGCGGCCCACCGCGGCGAGCTTCGGCCCGCCGGTGAGCACCACCAGGCCGGTATCGATGTCCCCCTGGCTCGTTTGCGCGCCGCCCGGAGTCAGGCCGCGGAACGCGACGCGCTCAGCCACCTCGACCCCGCTGCGGAGCAGGGCCACGGTGTAGGCGGCCACATTGCGGGGCGGCGAGATGTACCCGTCCTGGGCGCAGAAGGTCCCGCCGAGTGTATGCCCCGGCGCCAGCGTCGGGTTGAGCTTGTCCGCCTCGTCCGGGTCGAGCCAGCGCACCGGCACGCCGAGGGCGGACTGCATGGCCATCCGCTCGCGGGCCGCGGCGAGGTCGGCCTCGGTAAAGCACGGCAGCAGGTAGCCCTGCTCGGTAAACCCTGAGTCGGTGCCGAGTTCGTCCCGCTGGCTGAGGTAGAACCGACGCGACCACATGCCCAGCCGAACCGCCTCGGGCGTCCCGCCCTGCATCCGCACGACGCCGGCCGCCCGGCTGCTTGCGCCCTGCCCGAGCAGGTCCTTCTCGATCAGGACGACCCGTCGCAGCCCGGCCTGGCGGAGGAAGTACGCGCACCAGGCGCCCAGCGTCCCGCCGCCCACCACCACGGCGTCAGCGGTGCTCATCGACACCCGCCGCCCGTCACCACGCCTGCAGTTCTCATTGGCACAGGACCGATGCTGACATAGACTGAACATTCAGTCAATACGAAGCACTCGGGCGGAGGTTAGGGCCGATGTACGGCTTGCCATCAGAAGACCTGGCCATCCAGGCACGGGCGCGCGATTTCGCGGACGAGCTGATCCCGTTCGAGGAGCAGGCCGAGCGCAGCGGCGGCGAACTGCCCGCCGACGTGACCGCCGCGCACGCCAAGCGAGCCCGCGAGCTCGGCCTGCACTCGACCAACATGCC
Source organism: uncultured Actinomycetota bacterium (assembly GCA_963808615.1). Taxonomy (GTDB): domain Bacteria; phylum Actinomycetota; class Actinomycetes; order Streptosporangiales; family Streptosporangiaceae; genus Palsa-504. The sequence goes on along the minus strand of CAWEGV010000006.1, from coordinate 40,062 downwards.
CGCCCGACTCGGCGGTGGCGGCTGCACGAGCGTGCAGCAGGTGCTGGTGCAGGAACAGATGGGCCGGGTGACCAATGCGCTGGGCTGGGTGGCCGCCACCCCGCCGTCGTGGCTGCCCGCCGTGGCCTCCCCCGACCAGATTGAGCGTTACGTGAGGCCTGCGATCAGCGGTGAGCGGGAGGAGTGCTACGCGATCACCGAAGAAGGCGCGGGCTCCGACGTCGACGCGATCGAATCGACCGCGCACCGGGACGGTGACGCTTACGTGCTCAACGGGGTCAAGTGGCACGTCACCTCGTTCAACACCGCCGACTTCGCCTTCTTCCAGGCCCGGCTGAGGGGCGGCGCGCACCACGGTGAGCACGCGATGTTCCTGGTCGACCTGCCCAGTCCGGGCGTCCGGGTAGTCCGGACGCCCGACTACACGCACACGATCAGCCATCATCACCCGATCGTCGCGTTCACCGACGTGCGCGTCCCGGCCGAGAACCTGGTCGGGGCGGAAGGGGACGGGATGGCCTTCGCCTATGAGTGGTTCAGGTTCGAGCGGCTGATGGTCGCCGCCCGCTGCCTTGGTGCTGCTGGCCGCCTCACCGAGGAGATGACGGCCTTCGCCGCGGCCCGCCTTGTCGGCGGCCGCCCGATCAGCGACCAAGGGCTGGTCGCAGGCATGCTCGCCGACAGCCTGACCGAGCTGTTCGCGGCCCGGGCGATGGCCTATGAGACGGCCCGCGGCATCGACTGCGGCACCGACGTCAAGGTGTCCCACGCGCAGTGCTCGATGGCCAAGCTCTACTGCTCGGAGATGGCCGGCCGGGTCGCGGACCGGGCCGTCCAGGTCTTCGGCGGCCGCGGCTATATGCGGGAGAACGTGGCCGAGCGCTTCTACCGCGAGCTCCGCGTCGAGCGGATCTGGGAGGGCACCAGCGAGATCCAGCGCATGATCATCGCCCGTCAGATGACCAAGCGCGGCCCCGCTGCCCTCGCCTAGCCGCCTCCCCAGGTCTCATCAACCCGGAGGCTAGAACCGGCACAGCGAGGAGGCCACCCCTTAACGGGTGCCTCCTCGCTGCCACCCCCGCCATCAATCACCTACCGCGGCGAAGCCACGATTCTCGGCGGTATGAGGTCGCTCGCTAGCTCTTGCCGGAAACGCACTGGGCGGGAATCGACTGCGGCTGCGGCGTGAGCTTCAGCTTCCAGGACAGCCACGGCAGCGAATCGTGGAAGGCCTGCCTCCAGAAGTCGACACTGTGAGCACCCGGAGGCGTCGTGATGCAGGTGTCGATCCCGGCATTGACGGCCAGTGGCTGCAGCGTGCGGGCGGCCTGCAAGACGTCGGTGTCCTGGGCTCCGGCCGCGAACCAGCCGGACAGGCCGGTGAAACGCCCGTGGGTCAGCAGGTACGGCGGATTGTAGGCGTTGTAGCTGGCCTGCGAGCCGTCGAACAGGACCTGGATGGTCTGCTGCTGGGTGTCTTCCAGGTAGATGGGCGACTCGTCACCGGAGTAGTTGCCGAAGGCCGCGAACACCTTGGGGTTGTTCAGGGCCAGGGTGGTGGCGCACATGCCGCCCTCGGAAAGCCCGGCCACCGCGACCGATCCCGGCGCCGTGCTGGCGTTGAACTCGTTCTGCATGAAGGCCGGGACCGTCTTGGCTAGGTACGTCGCGACGTCACCGTATTTCGTGCTGTTGACGCACTCGGTGTCGGCAGCCCGGGACCCGTTGACGTCGGGCATGACCAGGATCGGCGCGATCCCGTGGTGCTGCTCGGCGAAGGCCAACGCGGTCGCGCTGGCGCCCATGCCCACGTTCCAGTCCGAAGGATTTCCGGGAGCGCCGTGCAGCAGCTCGATGACCGGCAGCTGGGGACGGTTGCGCGCGAACCAGGCCGGCGGCACCCAGACGTAGGCCGGCCGGGGGGTGAACTTCGGGTCGGTCGCCGGGATGGGAACGCTGACGGTGATGCCGTGGTCGGGAAGCTGGCCGGTCTTGGCCACCTGGGTGCGCATGGCGTTGAGCTGCGCATTGTCGATGAAGTGGGTGGTGTTCTGGCGGACCAGGCTGTCCAGGGTCGGGTATGTCACGAACGCCCGGTTCACAACGCTGCCTGCGGATACCACGGCGAGGAGCACCGCGATCAGGCCGGCGATGCGGCGCGGCCAGTGGGCCCGGCGCCATCCGGCCACGACCAGGCCGGCCAGCAGGCACGCCACGCACAGCCAGACGTACAGGGAGTCGAGCCCGTCTAGCTGGATCGCGTGCGTGAGGTGCAGTCCCACGAACAGCGGCACGGCGAAGACGATGCCGATCGGGATGCCGACCGCAAACTCCCTCAGCACGTCCCGGCGCAGGACCACCGCGATCAGGCAGACCGCAACGGTAACGCAGAACAAGAAGTCGGGGAACCAGCCGGAAATGATCGAGACGCTGCCGACATGCCCGATGGCTGCGGTAAGGGTCAATGCGAAGGCCACCGCGATCGCCGCGGCGGCCACGAGCCAGCGCCGGGGCCGGGATGGGGACGGGCCGGTCGTCTGCTGGGTCGGGGTCTCGGTCTGAGTGCTCATTGTGGAGTGTCTCCATTTCTGATCAGCTGCATCGTTCGCATATCCCGACTCTGGGCTATGTGCAGGCTGTAGTCCCTAGAGAGACTCCCTAGCTCGTCTCCCTAGGGAGGCCGCGGCGATGCGCAGGCTGCCTTACCACCGGCGGCCGCACCTTCCAGATCGCGCCGGATCGGCCCGGCCGCCCATGACAGGACCGCCCGTATCAGCTGAGCGCCAGCACCGGAAGCTGATTCGTGGCCGGGTTCCCGGAAGGATGACACGCCGCCAGTTCCGTCCCAAGAGCTCCATCTGATGCCGACGTCCGGGGGATATGGACGATGTTCCTGGCGGGAGTCGAGCTCGATTTCCCGCGCATCCGTGGACGTTCCCTGAAGCTGGCCATTACAGGCTGGATGATCTCGCTGGCCCTGGCCCTCTTGATCGCCTCGGTCCTGGTCATGATCGGTACGGTCATCGACGCAATCGTGGTGAGCCTGGCCCTCGCCACTACGGCCCTCGGGACGCTCCTGCCGATACTGCGGGACGCCGGCCTGTTCGAGGGCCGTTTCGGAGCACGGGTCATGGCGATCGGCAGCGTGGGCGAGTTCGCGCCGATCCTGGCCGTAGCGGTACTTCTCGACCGCCGCAACCCCGAGATGACGTCTCTCCTGCTGGTGGTGTTCGTTGTCGTGGCCGTCGCTGCGGCGCTGGTCGCGTCCCTGCCTCATCCCCCAAGGTGATCCAGCTCCTGCATCGGCACGTGCAGTCGAGCGCCCAGCTGCCGGTCCGGGTTTCCGTTCTCCTCATCGTCAGCTTGGTTTTCCTCGCCCTCAGGCTCGGCCTCGACGTCCTGCTCGGCGCGGTCGCCGCAGGCATCGTCGTCAGGCTCTTTGTCCAGGGGGAGGACCGAACGATCGTCAGGGGGAAGCTCGAGGCGATTGGCTTCGGTTTCCTGGTGCCGATCTTCTTCATCGTGAGCGGGATGCAGTTCGACGTGCGCGCCCTGTTCGCCAGCCCGACCGGGCTCCTGCGCGTCCCGCTGTTCCTCGTGCTGTTCCTGGTCGTGCGGGGCACGCCGGCGCTGTTGCTCCACCGGCGCGACCTTCCCAGGCGCCAGCTGGTCCCGTTGGCGCTGTTCTCTGCTACCGGCTTGCCCCTGATCGTGGTCATCACGACGATAGGGGTGGAGGAAGGCAGGATGGGCCCGGTCAACGCGGCAGCGCTGGTCGCAGCGGGCATGCTCTCTGTCCTGCTGTACCCGATGCTCGCTAAATCGTGGCTCCGCCGCGCGCCAAGCCCTGCGCCAAGGACTCACCTGGCCAAGACCGATTCCCTGGTGCTGGTATCAGCAGGAGTTGTGGCGGCTCCACAACGTTAGGACCACCCTGGCCTGCGGGCTCGCTGCAGGGCCGCCTGCAGCTGTCGCGCTTCGTCGAGCCGTGCCGCCAGCCCGCAGCGGTCTGACCGGGTCCCTAACAATCCCTTCTCCGGAGGCCGACCCCCTAGGTCACCTAGGGAGCTCTCCCTGGGGAAGCGAACTAGGGACTTTCTCCAGGGACCGTGGGCGCGATCCAGCCGAGAGTGGAGCTGTACCACACGGTGCAACTAAGTCGAGAAAAACGGAGACCCACGATGAGCACCTCAGTCTTGACCCGCGAACCAGTCCAGTCGGCCTTCTCCGGACAGTTGCTCGCAGCGCATGCTGAGGCGCTGTTCACCAGTAACCTCTCGGCTCGGCGCGAACACACCCAGATCGAGATCGCGGCCGCCATCGTGCATGCGATCGGCACCCATCGCGGAATTCGTGGCTGCGCAGGGGAAGTCGCCGCCGCATTTGGCGAGCACCCGGAGACGGCAGCACGCCGGATGCGTTGGGCCCGAAGCGTTGTCGCGGACATCAGCACGTCAGCTTGCTGGCTGGGAGCGACGTCATGACCGCCATGGTTCCGGTCACCAGCCGGACCGTGCCGCACGAGACCGTGGGCCAGGTCGCCGGATCATACGGCCGCGGAGCTGGCCTGGATCCCGCTGGGGGCGGTGGCACAGCCCGCGGGGCCAGTCTCGTTGAGCGTGGATACGTCCACGCTAGCTTCGGGGGCGTACCCGTCCTCGTCGGGCCCGAGCTGGCGGCCCAGCTCAGGGCTAACCGTCAGAAGCAGCCATGACGATCACCGATACGGCGCTGCGGGCGCCGGATGGTCATGTGACAGCTGGTACCCCCAGCGTGGACACGCTCGCTGCCCTGACGCCAGCCTTCCGGGCCGCCGCGGATGTCTACGGTACGCCGTTGTATGTGACCGACCTGCAGACGCTGGATCATTGCGCGGCCGAGGTGGAATCGGCTTTCCCTGAGCCGTGGCGGCAGCAGTACTCGCTGAAGGCAAACGGCCTGCCTGCCTTGGTGCGCAGGCTGGGAAGCCGGGGGTGGGGCGGCAACATCGTCTCGGCCGGAGAGTGGCGTCTGGCCCGGCGGGCCGGGCTGCCCAACGCGGCGATCAGCTTCGAAGGGATCGGGAACACCTACCAGGAACTTGAGATGGTGGTGCGTGCCGCGCTGGACGGCCAGCCGTTGCAGTGGCTGTCCGTCGAGTCGGCCGACGAGCTGCAGGCCCTTAGCCGGCTGTGGCGGGAGCTGACGGCCGGGCGGCGCGGCCTGCCGTCGGTTGGCGTCCTGGTCCGGGTCAACCCGCAAGTCGAGCCCGAGACCATCGCCGGACTGGCGGTCGGCCGGACGAGCAGCAAGTTCGGTCTGTCCGCCGACGAGATACGCCAGCTCTCCCGCACGGGCGCGTTCGACGCCCCGGGCATCTGCCTGCGGGGCGTCCATGTCCACGTGGGCTCCCAGCTGTCTGGCGTCCAGGCCTGGACCGACGGCGCCCGGGCCGCCCTGACGATCTGGGCGGAGCTGCGGGAGCAGTGGGGAGATCACGTCGACACGGTCGATTTCGGCGGCGGCTTCGCGTCGGGCGTGACCCCGGCTCCCAGCCCGGCAGCGTTCCGCCGGGCGCTGGATGACCTGATCGCCACCGAGAACCTGGCTGTGCCGTCCCGCCTGGCTATCGAGCCGGGCCGTTTCGTCGTGGCGGCGTCGGGCTGGATCCTCGCCCGCGTCCTGCACGTGCGCTACCGCGGTGGCCGCCCGCAGGCCGTGATCGACGCGGGCATGACCGAGCTGATCCGCCCAGCCCTGTACGGCGCCGTCCACCCAGTTCACCTGCTACCCGCCCGCTCGCAGGGTGAGCTGCTGGAGACGGCCGTGGAGGGCCCGGTGTGTGAGTCCGCGGACACCCTCGGCCTGCACTGGCTGCCCGCACTCCGGCGCGGCGACCTGGTCGCCATCTCCGGCACCGGCGCCTACGCATCCGCCCAGGCCACCATGTACAACGGCCGCCCTCGCCCCGCCGAGGTCTTCATCCACTCCAGCGGCGTTCTCGAACTCTCCCGCGCTGGTCAGCAGGTGGCCTGACCGCACGGGGCCCGCGTGCCGCGCCGCTCGGCCGCCGGACTTAACCCAGGAAGTGGCCCGCGGGCAAGTTCGCCTCGACGGCGGCCAGGGCCTCCCGGGAGTCCGGCGTGGTTCGCGGGCGGAATCTCGCCGCCACCGTGCCGTCCGGGCGGACCAGGAACTTCTCGAAGTTCCACATGACGTCCCCGGCCTCGCCGTTCGCATCCGGCGCCGCGGTCAGCACGGCGTAGATCGGGTGCCGGCCCGGCCCGTTCACCTCGATCTTCTCGAACATCGGGAACGTGACGCCGTAGCTGGCCGAGCAGAATTCGGCGATCTCCTCGGCGGTGCCGGGCTCCTGCCTGCCGAACTGATTACACGGGAAGCCGACCACGGCGAAGCCGCGCGAGGCGAACTGCTCGTGCAGCTTCTCCAGAGCGGTGTACTGGGGGGGAGACCGCACTGGGAGGCCACGTTCACCACCAGCAGGGCCTTGCCGGACTGCGAACCGAGCGAGGAGTCCTGCCCGGTCAGGGTCTTGACGGGGATGTCGAAGATGATCACGCTGCCACGCTACCCGGCGGTGCCGGCTCGGATCAGCTGCCTACGGCCGACGCGCTCCACACCCACTGGCCCAGGTACCCCCGGGCGATGGTGGTGACGAACGAGTACACCGCGTCCTCGGCGGGTGACAGCGGCCCCGGCGACGCGTGCGGCGAGGTCAGTCCCCGCTGCACGGACTCGCACGCGGCCCAGTCCTGGCGGTTGGTGATGTCCCAGAAGTCCACCGCGTAACCGGGATCGAAGTCCGGCCGGGCCACGGCCTCTGGCGCGAAGGCCCAGGTGCACTCGATCCTGGTCCGGTCCGCGGAGACCGGGATCAGCCGGTGCGTCATCACGTAGTCCGGATGCAGGCTGAGCAGGACGTTCGGCAAGACGTTGATGTAGGCCACGGTGCGCAGCCCGTGCTGGTCCAGCCCGCGCAGCGGCAGCCCGCCGCTCGTTCCGTCCAGCGACATGGTGTCCATGCCGTCCCGCAGGTCCATCCAGCCGCCCATCCACGCGCCGTCAGACGCGTAGTTCTCGCCGCTCTTCGGCGGGCTGACCCGGCACAACTCGGGGTGGATGGACGGGCAGTGGTAGCACTCGTGATAGTTCTCGGTGAGGATCTTCCAGTTCGCCGCGGCGTCGTAGCTGTGCCCCGCGGCGGTCACCAGCCGCCCGGGCTCGTAGGGCGCCACGATCTCGTCCAGCTTGGCCAGCGCGTCGTCCAGTGAGCCGGCCAGGCCGCCCGAGGCATCCACGAAGACCAGGCCGTGCCACTCGGTCACCGGCAGCCGCGCCAGCCCCCACTGGCCGAAGTCGAAGCCCGGCACCCGCTTGAAGGTGCCGGCCGCCCGCAGGTCACCCCCCAGCGAGTAGGTCCAGGCGTGATACGGGCAGATGATCATCCGGTGCTGGGCGCTCTCCCCGCAGGGCAGCAACTCATGGCCACGGTGGCGGCAGGTGTTCGCGAAGGCGCCCAGCGCGCCGTCCTCGCCCCGGACCAGCAGCACGCTCCCCGCACCGGTGGCTTCGGCCCGCTGCTCACCAGGCTCGGCCACTTGCTCGCTGCGCGCCACGCACATCCAGCCGCCGCCGAAGAAGTGCCGCTGCTCCCACTCGAACACCGTGGGGTCCACGTACGCCGCGGGCGGCAGCATCACGCTCTCCCCGAACGGCCGGAGCGCCTCCTCCAGCCCGGCCCGGTTGACCGGAGCCAGGTCCCACTGGTAATCCACATTTTGACTGACCATACAGTCAAGATTATGCGGCCCGCCGGAGCCCTGTCTAGTCCGGCGCCCGGCCGTTCACCGGTGATCTGCTGATCTTGCTACCCGCCGCCGGGATACCGATACTGCAAGCATGGGCGACCGAAATGTGCTCGGCAGCGAGCTCGAGCCATGTGGATCCGATCCTCTCACCGGCTTTTACCGGGACGGCTGCTGCACGACCGGGCCCGAAGACCTGGGCAGTCACACGATCTGCGCCGTGGTGACCGCGGAATTCCTCGCGCATCAGCGCGGCATCGGCAACGACCTGTCCACGCCGATGCCCCAGTTCAGCTTTCCCGGGCTGGTGCCGGGGGACCGGTGGTGCGTGACCGCGGCGAACTGGCTGCGCGCGCATCGCGACGGCGCCGCCGCCCCGGTCGTGCTGGCCTCGACTCACGAGCGCGCGCTGGAGATTGTCCCGCTGGACGTGCTCAGGCGGTATTCCGTGGACGTCCCCGCGGACGCAGGCGCCCTGGACGAATGACCGCGCGGGCCATCCCCTCCGCGAAGACCTTTTTATACCGAACGGACCGTGGTCTCAGCCCGCCGCATCCTTGGTGGCGCCGCGCGGCGGACGCCTGCCGATCCTGCTGCTGTCGGGTCAGGCGGTGATGAGGGCGGCCTCTTCGTCGCTCATCGGAGGACCGATGACCGGCTGGCCGGTACGCGCGGCCGCCTCGAACGCCGCGTCCATGTCCGAGGCGGGCAACCCATCCGGCGGCAGGGTGCGGCTGAGCGCTGGCCGGCCGACGGTCCTGACGAAACGCAGGAACGAGTCGTCGGCGTGGACCTGGAGCATGACGGCCGGCTCGTCGCCCACCACACGGAAGGTGTGCGGGACGCCGTGCGGCAGGGCGACGTAATCGCCGGGGCTGACCGCGAAGGCCTGCTCGCCGCAGCGCATGGCGAGCCTCCCGGCCACGAGGTAGAAGCTGTCGTCCAGGTCGGCGTGCACATGCAGCGGAGCACCGCCACCTGGCGCCACCGTGGCCTCGATGATCACGGGCTGGTCTGGCTGGTCGGCCCGGATGACCATCAGCGAGTCGAAGAACCAGTAGGCCTCGCCGGTTCCGGCCGTGGTGTACCGGGCCAGCGGCTGGGCCGCCGCAGGTGCGGTAGCGGGGTGCGTGTCGGTCATGGCGTCCCTCCCATTGATCTCAGGTTTCGGCTGTACGTGCGGTCTGGTTTTCCCGCCGGAGATCGGCCACCAGGGTGTCGATGGCCCAGGCGATACCGAGCTGCGCGTCTTCCGCGCTGAGCCCGCACTCCTCGCTGACCGTGATCCAGGCCAGCAGGCTGGTCAGGTAGACGATCGCGCCTTCCCTTCGGCGTGCCTCGGCTGGTGGGAGGTGCGAGGTCACCTCGGCCAGGGCCGTGGTGATGGACTCCACCCGCCGCCGCCGGTGCGCCGAGCGGGCCCGCCGGCCCAGCCGGCTCCACAGCATGGTCCGCACCAGCTCCGGGCTCTGCGCCCCGCGCCTGGCTGACTCCAGGAACATCCGGGAGATGTCGTCCGCGCCCTCGATCTCGCGCGGCAGCCCGAGACGCGCGGCCACGTGGTCTCCGACCGCGTTCGAACATGGCCTCCCGCGTCGGGAAGTAGCGGTAGAGGGTGCGCAGCGAAATGCCCGCGTCGGCTGCGACCTGCGACATCGCGACGTCGTTCTGGGTCATGGTGATCCAACAGGGTGGCGAGGGCGTCGAGGATCGCCTCTCTGATGACGGCTGCCTGCCGCTCACGGATACTGCTCCCGGACGTCATGACACGATCGTGCCATAAATGGCATGAATATGTCAACTATGGCAAGTCCGTGCCGACTGCCATGTATCAGGCCAGGATGCAAGGAGAACAGCGGTAATAGGGTGAAACGAGGAGGGGTCATGAGCACTGGGACAAGGGCGCCGAACCGGCTGCGGTCATTCGATCCGGTCCGGATCGCCGACCAGGAGTACCGCGCCTGGGTCGGCTACTACCTACGACGCTGGCCCCAGGTGCTGGTGGCTTCGGTGGGCCTGGTCCGGGCCGGCTTCGGCATGGACTGGATCCGGACCCTGCACGGTGCCTGGCTGGTGCTGCGCGCCAACCAGCTGTGGGCTCCGTTCCCCGACAACGACCCCGAGCGCGCCCGGGCCTGCATGCGCCGGTTCTACGCGCTGGTCAGGCTCAGCTACGGCGAGCCCGCCAACCCAGCCAAGGCGGCCGAGCTCGAGGTCGACTGGTGGCGCGCGCACCGCGAGGCCCAGCATTCGCCGACCTCAGCCGCGCCCTCCGAGGAGCTGGTCGAGGCGGTCACCCGGCTGTACTGCTACCTCTACGGCGAGCCCGAGGCCGCGATGCGGCTTGCCGCGGTGGAGCGGGCCCGGGCCATGGACCTCTCCGATCAATGGGTCAGGGAAGGCTGCCAGCCCGGCAGCCCGCTGCTCCCGGCCGAACACGCCGCCCTGATCCGCTCCTACGCTGCCCTGCTCGCTGCCGTGCACCACGAGTGACGTGAAGGCCAGCCTCTGCGGCTACAGTCACCCTATGACCGACGCGGATCGGTCGGCGGCGGTGCCGGAGCCGGGCGGCATCGCCTCCCAGCGTGCCTCGGACGCGGACCGGGACGCCGTGGCCGAGCGGCTGCGGGTCGCCGCGAGTGAGGGCCGGATCGAACCGTGGGAGCTGGATGAGCGGCTTGGCCAGGCCTACGGGGCCAGGACCTACGGCCAGCTCGCGGCCTTGCTGGCGGACCTGCCCGGTCAGCCGCCGTTCACCTCGTTGCCCGGCATCGGCGTGGAGCCCGGCACGCTGGTCCTGCGGACTACGACGCCCAACATCAGGCAGGCCGGCCGCTGGATCGTCCCGCGGCGGATCACCGCCGAGTCCACCACCGGGTGGATCACCATCGACTTCACCCAGGCCTCCTGCGCATACCGCGAGGTCACCGTGGAGGTGATGACCCAGACCGGGTGGATCCAGCTCATCCTGCCCGAAGGCTGGGCGGCTCGCGTCGGTCCTCTGAGCACCTATACCGGGCACATCAGCAACAAGGCCGCGGAAATCGCGGATCCTGGCGCGCCGACCGTCATCGTGACCGGCCGCCCGCTGTTCGGCTACATCAAGATCAGGCAGCGCCACCGCAAGGGCGGATATTGATATCTGACGCTCTTAAGCCGACGCACGGCCGGGCCTTCCGCGTCGCTGACCACTTGCCCCGCGCGGCAACGCGACATATCGTGTCAGCATCAACTCCTGGGGACGCCCCGGGAACGGACGGGGAGGTACTTGTGGCGAGGCACGGCGGCGCGGCAGTGACGGAGGCGGACCGAGACGCGGCGGCCGCCCAGCTGCGCGAGCATTACGCGGCGGGTCGTCTTTCCCTGGATGAGTTCCAGGACCGGCTGGATGCCGTGTACCGGGCGCAGACCGCCCGCGAGCTGGGCACGGTGACCGATAGCCTGCCGCACGAAGGCGTGGCCATCCTCCCTGGGGGGCTGTGGGGCGGCTACCCAGGCGGTTACGCGCCCAACGTCGCGCAGGTGCGCGCCGCCCTGGCCCGCGCGGGCCGCCGCGTCTTGCTGGCGTTCGGCGTCGTGACCGCTGGAAGCCTGCTGGTCCTCACTTTGCTGATTACCGCTTTCCTGGTGCACGGCGGACTGCTCGGCGTCGTGGTGGGCGCACTGCTGGCGATCCTCGCCGCCGGCGTGGCCGCCGTGGGTGCCTTGGTGTGGCTGGCCCGGCGGCTGTGGCGGCGCCACGCCTGGATCGAGGCGATGCCGCTGGTGACCGGACAGCCGTGGCTGAGCCGTGTCGCGCGGATGGCCCGCCTACTGCTCACCGGCCATGCCCTCTGGCGGCAGCGTGTCCGCCTGGCCTCCCGCGCCTGACCGTCCGCAGGGCCCTTGCCCTGGCGTGCCAGGCAGGGGTCGTTTGGCGTCGTGGCCAGTGAAGGACATGCCGCCCTCCGCAGTCGTCCCATAAATGGGTAGTGGGTCAGTTTGACCTTCAAGCTGACCCACTACCGACGACCAGGTGCGAGTGCTGGCCCCGGCTACCCCGATACCCTGGCCATCGGCAATAACCTGGCCTACTGGGGAGAGAAGCTCATCCAGGCCACAGTATTTTGATCCTCGTCCCGCCAGTGACGGAGGATGCCCTGAGTTAGGTGGAGCTGCGAGCCTGCCGGACTGGAGCTTCGCACCACGAAGCGGGTGGCAGGGCGGAGCAGGTCGCCAGCGCTAACCCCCTGAGCAGACCTAGGCTCCGGTCGGGAGCCGGTATCCCGGCAGCGGCGAGGGCAGCAGCAGGAAGAACCCGGCGATGCCGCCGAGCGCGGCCACCCACAGCGCCGGGCGCAGGCCGATGACCGTGCCCAGCAGCCCGCCGAGCAACGCCCCCAGCGGCCGGGTGCCGTAGTTGACGGCCTGGAACGCGCCGGTGACCCGGGACCGCAGCGTGTCCGGGATCACCGCGGCGAAGATCGCCCCGATGCTGATGTCCAGCACCATCACCCCGAACCCCATCACGAACTCCGCGGTGAACAACATGCCCAGCGCCGAGCCGCCATGGGCCAGCGGCCACAGCACCACCGGCGCGGTGAACAGCAGGCAGCCTGCCGTGTAGGCCCAGCCTGCCCCGACTCGGGCCGCGATCGGCTTGGTCGCCGCCGCGCCGAGCAGACTGCCGACGGCGGCCATCCCGAGCAGCAGGCCCAGCACGGCGGGCCGGATGTGCAGCACGCGCACCGCGTAGAGCAGCGACAGCGCGAAGAACATGAGGTTGAAGAAGTTGATGGTGGCCACCGCGATCAGCGACGAGCGGACGATGTCCGAGCCCGCGATGAACCGAACGCCCGTGGTGATCGACCCCGGGGCCGGGTCCGCTGGAGGCTCGGCGGGCCGGATCCGGCTCAGGAAGAAGGCCGAGCCGAGGAACGACAGCGCGTCCGCGGCCACGGCGAATGGCGCCGACAGCGTTTGCACCAGCGCCCCGCCCACGCTCGGCCCCCCCACGAACGACAGCGCCCGGCTGCCGTAGAGCAGCGACTGCCCGTCCACGTAGCGCTCCGGCGCCACGATCGACACGAACAGCGTCGCGTCCGACACGTTGAACAAGATGCTCAGCGCGCCGGCGCCGAACGTCACCGCGTACAGTTGCGCCAGCGTCAGCACGTGCAGCGCATAGCAGACCGGGATGCTGGCAAACAGCGCGGCCCGGCCCAGGTCGGCGGCGATCATCGTGGCCCGCCGCCGCCCCCGCCGGTCCACCCAGGCCCCGGCCGGGAGCCCGAACAGCAGGCTCGGCAGCCACTCCAGCGCCGTCAAGAACCCCATCTGCGCCGCGCTGACGTGCAGCGCGATCACCCCGGTCAGCGGCAGCGCGATCCCGGCGATCTGGTCGCCGAACATCGACACCGTCGACGCGCTCCAGTACCTGCGGAACACCTGGTTCCGCAGCAGGGCCGGGATCATCGCTGCCTCCCGGACCTGAAGTCGTTGGGGAAGGCCAGGTGCAGCCACGTGACCAGACGCGATCCGGCCGGGCGCAGTTCTGGCCTGACTTGCCGCTCGAAGTACTCGTCGACCAGGTCACCGACCTTGCGGCTCAGCTCGGACAGTTCCTCGGCGGTCACGTACAGGATCCGGTCGCCGAACGGGCCCGCATCTTGCCACTCCGCAGGCTCGCCTGGCCGGGCCTCCAGCCACCGCATCAGCTGCTCGAAGTACTGCTCGGCGATGACCGTGTTCAGCATGCCGGCCGCCGCGGCGAGCTCCGGCGTAGCGTCGGTCGAGTCCCAGGCAGTGGACGTGGTGGTCGCCTGCCACGGCTTCTCCCGGCCGGTGCCGCCTCCCGCCTCCTCGACCAGCCCGTATTTGGCTAGCTGCCGCAGATGGAACGACGTGGTTCCCGAGGACTCGCCGAGCAGCTCCCCGGCCCGGGTCGCGGTCAGCGGCCCCTCGGTTCGCAGCAGCCCCACTAGCTTCATCCGTATCGGATGCGCGTAGGCCCGCAGCGCCCGCGGATCCGTCAGTTGAGTAACCGTCCGTCCCGTCGCACTGCCGGCCGTCTTGCCCGTCCGTCCCGTCGCACTGCCGGCCGTCTTGCCCGTCCGTCCCGTCGCACTGCCGGCCGTCTTGCCCGTCCGTCCCGTCGCACTGCCGGCCGTCTTGCCCGTCCGTCCCGTCGCACTGCCGGCCGTCTTGCCCGTCCGTCCCGTCGCACTGCCGGCCGTCTTGCCCGTCCGTCCCGTCGCACTGCCGGCCGTCTTGCCCGTCCGTCCCGTCACGTCCCCGGTCTGACCTGGCTCGATGCCGTCGCCGCGGCCCGTCTCTTCCCTCGCCATAATGCAAAGATATCTTTGCAAAGCTATCTTTGCAAGACCTGACCTGGCGGAAGAACACGACATCGCGCGCTGTTGGGACAAGTCGTGGACGACATGGCCGCCACCAGCATCCTGACCTTCGGCCCCGGTTCCGTGCCTGTATCGGTGCTGGACCTAGCCCCGGTGCCGGACGGCGGGGACGCCGGCGACGCGCTACGCGCCACCATCGAGTTGGCCCGGCACGCCGAGCGGCTGGGTTTCCGGCGGTTCTGGGTCGCCGAGCATCACAACATGCCCGGCATCGCCAGTTCGGCCCCTGCGGTGCTGATCGGCCACATTGCCGACGCGACCGGGACCATCCGGGTCGGCTCCGGCGGGGTGATGCTGCCGAACCATGTCTCGCTGGTGATCGCCGAGCAGTTCGGGATGCTCGAGGCACTCCATCCCGGCCGCATCGACCTGGGCATCGGCCGCGCGCCGGGCACGGACCAGGTCACGGCCGCGGCGCTGCGCCGCTCGCCCGAGACGCTGTCCGCGGACGATTTCCCCGATCAGCTCCTGGACCTGCTCGGGTTCTTTACCGGCCACTGGCCCGAGGATCACCCGTTCGCGGGGATCACTGCGGTACCCGGCCTGGGCCACCAGCCCGCCCTGTGGCTACTCGGTTCGAGCGGCTACAGCGCACAGGTGGCCGGGTTGCTCGGCCTGCCGTTCGCGTTCGCGCACCACTTCAGTCCGGCCAATACGCTCCCAGCACTGGCCCTGTACCGCTCGGCCTTCCGCCCGTCCGAGACCCTCGACCGCCCCCACGCCATGGTCGCGGCCGCGGTGGTCTGCGCGGACACCGATGAGCGGGCTCGCTGGCTGGCCGGCCCGGGCGCGCTGTCATTCCTGCGGCTCCGGGCCGGCCTGGTCCGCTGCCCTCACCCGAGGAGGCGGCCGCCTACCCTTACAACGAGCTGGAGCGCGCCTTCGTAACGGACCGGCAGGCCACCCAGGTCATCGGCTCGCCCGAGACTGTCCGCCGCGGCCTGGCCGGCCTGCTCGAGGCGACCGCCGCCGACGAGTTGATGCTCACCACCATGGTCTTCGACCCCGCCGACCGCCTGCGCTCCTTCGAGCTGGTCGCCGCCCTGGCCGACGGCCCAGCCGAGGATTCCGGCACGATGGACGCATCGGCCACACAGCCGGATCGGTACGGAGCAGGCTGTAGATCACCCCGTCCCGCCAGGCGCCATCGCGCCACGCCGTCGCCCGAGTGATCCCCTCCCGGGTGAACCCTGCTTTCTCCGGCGCTCTTTGCTCGGCGACGTTGACCACCTTGGTCCCGGCCCAGATGCGGTGCACCGTGGTATGCGCGAACAGGTAGCGGGCGAGCAGGCGTTGCGCCTGCGTGCCGTAACCGCGGCACCGGGCCTCGGGCAGCAGCACGATGCCGATCTCCCAGCAGTACGAACTGGGCACCGTGACCGGCTGGCGGCGCCAAAATCATGTACGCCTGGCACCAAGCGCCACCCCGGGTCTAGTTCTAGATCGTGATCTTGCCACCAGTCAGGGACTGGTCGTGGTCACGACGACCCGGGCCTGGAGGTCGGCCAAGGGGAGGCGCTGTCGTGCTTCGTCTTGCAGGTCGGCGAGCGGGGCGTCGCCGCCGGGATCGCCTAGGTCGAGGGCGACCCGGTAGACACGGGTGAATGTGTCATGCCACTCAGGCCTGGCCGTCATCTCGATGTCGGTGAAGCCCGCGCCACGCAGAAGCGGCGGCCAGTCGATACTGGCTCGGCCCGACAATCGGGGATCGCCGGGCACCTTCGGCTGCCAGGTGGTCAGGACCAGGCGCCGGCCGGGCCGAAGGACTCGGCGTGCCTCGGCGGCGGCGGCCGCCGGGTCGGCAGCGAAGTGGAACGCGTCGATGGATACCAGGGCGTCGGCGCTGGAGGCTGGAAGCCCGGTTCGGGTGAGATCACCGACGACGAACCGTGCTTGTCCGGCCAGGCCGAACAGCGCCCCCCGGTGCGCGGCCTGATCGACCGCGACCGGCGAAAAGTCCACCCCCACCAGCGAAACACCCGCTTCCCGGGCCAGCCACAGCCCCGGACCGCCGCGTCCGCACCCCAGATCGACCAGCGCCTGTCCCGGCGAAAGGTCCAGGGCCTGCACCACGTAGCGCAGCAGGTCGGCCGAGACAAAGGAGAACGGCTCGATCTGGGGCGACAGGTCAGGTTCGGCCAGTTCCCAGACCCGGCGGATCCCGGGAGAGCCTGATGCCGAAAAGACCTCGTCAAAGCCTGCAGCGGTCGGCGCGGGCGTGCTGGCCGCGGACGGTAGGTCGTCGTGGGCGGGCGACATCGTTTCACCTCTCCGGGCGACTCCCCATAACCGGCTCAGCTCGGCATCGTGCCGGTCGGTGCCTTTTACCGCCTGGTCCGTCCGGGTGGGCCGGAGCCTCCGCCGCCACCGTTCGGCGCGGCGGTCGGCCAGGATCTTGCTGACCACATTGCGGCCGGGGATGCCGGTGACGCCGCCGCCCCCGTGGGTCGCCGAGCCGGCCTGGTACAGGCCGCGGACCGGGGTGCGCAGGTCGGCGTACCCGGCCGCGGGCCTGGCGTGGAACATCTGCCCCAGCGAGAGCTCCCCGTGGAAGATGTTCCCGCCGACCAGCCCGTACTCCTCCTGCATCTGCCGCGGCCCGATCACCTGCCGGTGCAGCACCGAGTCAGTGAACCCGGGCGCGACCGCCTCCACCCGGGCCAGGACCCGGCCGGCGTACGCGGCCAGGGCGGCCTCATCGGGCGAGTTGGCGTACGTGTGCGGCACCCACTGCGTGAACAGCGACATGACGTGCTTCCCGGCCGGCGCCAGCGAATCGTCGAACACGCTCGGGATGCAGATGTCGGCGAACGGCAGGTCGGCGGGCGTTCCCGAGGCGGCCTGCTGGAACGCGGTCTCGATGTCGTCGAGTGATTCGGCGAGCACGATCGTGCCGCCGTACACCGACGGGTCGGGCTCGGGATGGCTGGCGAAAACCGGCAGCCGGTCCAGCGCCAGGTTGATCTTCACCGTGCCGCTGCGGCTGCGCCAGCGCCGGATGTCGGCCACGAACCCGTCGGGCAGCTCGGAAGGGTCTAGCAGGCGCAGGAACGAGATCTGCGGGTGCGCGGTGGTGACGACCACCGGCGCGTCTATGGCCTCCCCGCCGGCCAGCGTCACCCCGGTGACCCGGCCGTCGCATACCCGGATGCGGGCTACCTCGGCGCCGGTCCTGACCTGGGCCCCGTACATCCGTGCCGCCCGCGCCAGCGCCCCGCTCACCGCACCCATCCCGCCGCGAGGGAACCCCCACGCTCCGGCCTGCCCATCGGCCTCGCCGATGTGATGGTGCAGCATCACGTACGCGGTCCCGGCCGAACGCGGCCCGGCCCAGGTCCCGATCACCCCTGAGACCGACAGCAGGCCGCGCATAGCGTCGCTTTCGAAGTATCCCTCGACCAGGTCCGCGATGCTGTCTGTGAGCAGCCGGGTCACATCCACCGCCCCGCGCTCGTCGAGCGCCCGCAGCTGGGTCAGCAGCCGTGCTTGCCGCAGTAGGTCCTGCGGGCGCCGGGACCCGAGCCGCGGCGGTATCTGGTGCAGCAGCGGACCGAGCACCCGCCCGAGGCGGGCCAGGTACTCGGCGTAACCGGCATATGCCTCGGCGTCCCGCGGCGAGAACTTGGCGACCTGGGCCCGCCGCTGGATCGGGTTGTCAGGCAACCGCAGGTACCGCCCGTCCCGCCGCGGCGCGAAGTAGGGTCCCTGCGGGTACACGTGGTAGCCGTGCTGCTCAAGCCGCAGGTCCCGCACCAGGTCCGGCGGTAGCAGGGAGACCACGTAGGACAGTGATGTGACCGTGTAATCCGGCCCGAACGGGTGCTCGCTGACCGCCGCGCCGCCGATCACGTCGCGCCGCTCGCACACCACTGTCTGCAGCCCGGCGCGGGCCAGGTACGCCGCTGCGACCAGTCCGTTGTGCCCGCCGCCGATCACCACGGCATCCACGTGTCCCGTCACAAAGACCTCCGGAGGAAGCCCAGGCCTTTGGGCGGGGGAGGAATCCGGTGCTCGGCGCAACGGCGGGGCAGGAAACCACAACAACGCGTACGGCGTGGCTCGCGCAGTTTTTCGATCACACGTGCGACCATATAGGGGTGAGGACAGCATATCGGTGCCGGGCCTACCCCGACCAGGTGCAGCAGGCCGTGCTGAACCGCACCTTCGGCTGCGTCCGGGTCGTGTGGAACCGCACCCTGGCCACCCGCCAGGCCCGCTGGTACCTGGACCGCACAGGCACCTCCTACGCGGAATCCGACCGGGCGCTGACCGCCATGAAGAAGGACCCGGACCTGGCGTTCCTCACCGAAGTGTCCTGCGTGCCGCTGCAGCAGGCGCTGCGGCACCAGCACCAGGCCTTCACCGCGTTCTTCGCCAAGCGCGCCCGGTACCCGCGGTTCAAGTCCCGCTGCTCCCGTCAGTGCGCGCACTATACCCGGTCGGCGTTCACCATGCGCAGCGGCGAGCTGCGGCTGGCCAAGATCAGCGCGCCGCTCAAGTTCGTCTGGTCCTGGCCGGACGTGGACCTGACCACGCTGGACCCGGCTATGGTGATCGTCTCCCGCGAGAGCGACGGCCGCTGGTATGTCACCTTCACCATCGACGCCGATGCCCCGGAACCCCTGGCGGAGACCGGGCGCGCCGTCGGCGTCGACCTCGGCATGAGCGACTTCGCCGCCACCAGCGACGGGAACAAGATCGCCAACCCGCGGCACCTGGAGCGCAAGGCCCGCAACCTGGCCCGCTACCAGCGCCATATGGCCCGCTGCCAGCAAGGGTCGGCCGACAGGGCAAAGGCCGCGGCCAAGGTCGCCCGCGCCCACCGCAAGGTCCGCCACGCCCGGCAGGATTTCCTGTACCGGGCCAGCACCCGCCTGGTCCGCCAGAACGACGTGATCGTGATCGAGGACCTGAACGTGGCCGGCATGGTCCGCAACCGTCACCTGGCCCGTGCCATCTCTGACTGCGGCTGGGGCGAGTTCCGCCGCCAGCTTGCTACAAGTGCCAGCGGTACGGCCGCGGCCTGGTCGTCATCGACCGCTGGTACCCCTCGTCCAAGACCTGCTCGGCGTGCGGGCACCGGCTCGCCTGCCTGAGCCTGTCTGCCAGGCGGTGGCGATGCCCGTCCTGCGGCGCCCGGCATGACCGGGATGTCAACGCCGCGAAGAACATCCTTGCGGCAGGTCGTGCCGTAGCCCGGGACTCCCCGGGCGATGCCTGCGGAGCTGACATAAGACACTCCGGGTCCTCCCGGGTGCTGTCGGCGATGAAACAGGAACACCGGCCGGTGACGGTCGGAATCCCAGTCCTTCAGGGCGGGGAGTAGTCAACGCCAGCCCTTCCTTCTCGAAGGTCGTCTCCCGCCGACCGTACGCGATGACCGGAACTGCTTTCATAGTCTTATACCGGACGAACGGAGTGCACCCGGTGGACGAGACCATCATCGCCGTCGCCCAGCTGGCCATCGCCATCGGCGAGCCGGACGCTAACCGCAAGGCCGTCGCCGCCGCGGTGGCCGAGGCGGCCGCGGCGGGCGCGCAGCTCGTAGTGCTGCCCGAGCTGTGCGATTCCGGCTACGTGTTCGGCGACGATGCCGGCCGAGCGTCCGCAGAGGCCGGCGCCCTCGCCTCGCCCGCGGATGACAGCGCCACCCTGCGCCAGTGGCGTGCCCTGGCCGCCGAACACCGGCTGGTGATCGTGGGCGGCTTCTGCGAGCACGGCGCCGGCGGCCGCCTGTTCAACAGCGCCGCGGTGGTGGATGCGTCCGGGACCAGGGCGGTCTACCGCAAGGCCCACCTGTGGGACTCCGAGAAGCTGGTCTTCACCCCCGGCGACGCGCCGCCCCCCGTGGTGGACCTGGGCTTCGGCCGGGTCGGCGTGATGATCTGCTACGACCTGGAATTCCCCGAATGGGTCCGGCTGCCCGCGCTGGCCGGCGCCGACCTCGTCGCCGCCCCGGTGAACTGGCCCGCCGCGGCCTACCCGGCGGGGGAGCGGCCCGCCGAGGTGATGAAGGCGCAGGCCGCCGCGGCCACCAACGGGGTCTTCGTCGCGGTGGCCGACCGTTGCCAGGACGAGCGCGGCGTGTCGTGGATCAGCGGCTCGCTGATCGCCGGCCCCGACGGCTATCTGCTGGCCGGGCCCGTGCTCGAGGACCGGCCCGCCGTGCTGACCGCGGCATGCGACCTGCCGCGGGCGCGCGACAAGGGCCTGGCCGGCCATAACGACCTGCTGGCCGACCGCCGCCCCGCGCTGTACACGCCGTCGCGCCCGGGCGCCGGTCCGGCGCCCGACGAGCGAGTGCAGGCGGCGAACGCCCACTGGGCAGCGCGCTTCGTCGCCAACGGCACCAGCTACTCCGACTTCACCGAGACCATGGCCCGCATCAAGGTCTGGGACGAGTGGTGCCGCGAGTGGGGCCGCACCGCCCGGCGTTACGAGGAGCTGGCCGAAACGGCGGAAGCGGCCGGGCGCGCGGTCACTGCTGGGGAGGCCTGGCGGCGGGCCGCGTTGTGCTGGCACTGGGGCAAGTTCGTCTTCGTCGATCACCCGGACGAGCAGCGGGCGGCGCACGAGCGCACCGTGGCCTGCTTCCGGCGCGGTGTCGCCACGCTCAGCCCGCCCGCCGAGCCGGTGCGCATTCCCTACGGCGGGACCTCCCTGGCGGCGTACCTGAGGGTGCCCGGCCAGGGCGGCCGGTACCCCGTGGTGATCATGATGCCGGGGCTGGACTCGGTGAAGGAGGAACTGCAGGCGACCGCCGAGTACATGCTGAGCCGCGGCCTCGCGATCATCGCGGTCGACGGGCCCGGCCAGGGGGAGACCGAGTACGAGCTGCCGATCGAGCCCGCCTACGAGCGGGTGGCCACGGCGGTCGCCGACTACCTGGAAGGGCAGGACAGCGTCGACCCGGACCGGATCGGCGCGTTCGGGGTCAGCCTGGGCGGCTATTACGCGGCCAGGTCCGCGGCCTTCGAGCCGCGGGTGCGGGCCGCGGTAGCGCTGGCCGGGCCGTACTGCTGGGCCCTGGACTGGGACATCTTGCCGCCGCAGACCCGGGCCACGTTCCAGCGCCGCTCGGGCGCGGCGACCGAGGCCGAGGCGCGCGAGCGGATGACGGCGCTGACCCTGGAACACGCCGCCGCCCGCATCACCTGCCCGCTGCTGGTCGCGTCGGGCGGCCGGGACCGCCTGGTCCCTCCCTACCAGGCCGAACGCCTGGCCCGCGAGGCACCAGGCGCAGAGCTGATGCTGGATCCCGACGGGACCCATGGCCTGACCAACCACGCCTTCGAGTCCAGGTCAAAAATGGCGGACTGGCTCGCGGCCCACCTCTAGGGCAGCTGGTCGGCGGCCCGCCAGCAGGGCCAGGCCGAGCTCTGAGGTCTGGTACAGCACTGTGCGCCCGCTGCGCTGCCGGTCGATCAACCCGCTGCGGTGCAGCACGGCCAGGTGCTGGGAGACGGCACTGGGCGTGACGCCGAAACGGCGGGCCAGCGCGCTGGTGGTGGTCGGCGAGCGCAGCGCGCCGAGCAGCCGGGCGCGCGCCGGGCCCAGCAGCTCCTCGACGGCCCCCCAAGCGGTCTCTGAAGCCGCGGCCACGCCGCCCTCCCACACGGTCGCGGTGCCGCGCGCGGGGTAGGTCAGCGTGGTCTGGCTGCTCGTCGCCTTGCTGTACGACACCAGGGGCCAGTTGAACACGCTCGGCATCAGCACCACGCCGTCGGGCCCGAGCATGACCCGGAACACCGACGAGCCCTCGTCGGTGTCGTTTATCGTGAGCGTGCCCTCGGACCAGCGGAGGTCAGAGTGCAGGTCACTGAACAGCGACCGTGCACCGCCGCCCGCCAGCAGCCCGGCCCGGTGGGCAATGTCGGCCTCCAGCACAGACCGGATCCTCTCCCAGTGCGGCATGATGAGCCGGTCGTGGCACTCGGCGAGTTCGGCCGCTATCTCCGCCAGCGAGTCGGTCGGACGCTCGAAAAGCTCCGTCGCGCTGTCCGGCCACGTGTGATCACCGAATACCCGGCGCAGGCTGGCCCGGACCGGCTCGGCGGGCGTCGCGCACACCCGGGAAAGCTCGGCGTCGAGTCCCGGTGCCCTGACCGATGGCGCGGGGGAGAGGAATTCCGGATGGCTGGGTAGGCCGTTCACGATGAGCGGCCACACTCGGGGCAGCCGCAGCGGCCGCCGGTCAAGCTGCGCTCGCGTCCACCGGACCCACGGCAGGTTCACCGCGGGCGGACTGGGAGTGGCCAGCAGCAGGATCGCCCTGATCGTCTCGTGCAGCGGCGAGATCGCGAACCTAGTCGCGGCCAGGTCCGCTACGTCGAGCTCGAGCACCACCAGCATGCTCCAAGCATCTCCCGGCCCGTTGCCACACACCAGGATTTAGCACAGCGCTGAAACGTGGCCCGCCGCATCCGGTCGCGGCACGCTGGCCGGCATGACGCAGGGTATGACGCAAGACGCGGCGCAGGTACCGAGCCGGGCCGCCACCCGCCTGGGCCGCCACTACTGGCGGCTGTGGTGGGCCAACACGATCAGCAGCACCGGCGACGGCGCGTTCGAGGCTGCGCTCCCGCTACTGACCGTGACTATCACCCGGGACCCGCGGCTGGTCTCGGTGGTGACCGCCGCGACCTTCCTGCCCTGGCTGCTGCTGTCCCTGCCGGCCGGCGCCGTGGTCGACCGCTACGACCGGGCCACGCTCATGTGGCTGGCCCAAGCCGTCCAGGCGGCCGTCGTCGCCGTGGTGGCGATCCTCATCGTCGTACGCGAGGCGGACATCGAGGTGCTCGCCGCGGCCGGCCTCCTGCTGGGCAGCGCCGAGGTCATCTTCAGCAACGCCGCTCAGGCGGTCCTCCCCGCCCTGGTCCCGCCCGAACTCCTGCCGAAGGCCAACGGCAGCCAGCAGGTGAGCCTGACGGTCGGCGAGTCGTTCCTAGGCCCGCCGGTCGGCGGCCTGCTGTTCGCCGCGGCCGCGGCGCTGCCGTTCGGGCTGGACGCCGGCTCGTTCGCCGGCTCGGCCGCGCTACTGGCCACCCTGCCCCGGACTCGCCCGACCCCGGACAACCCCGCGAAACACACCAGGATCCGGGCCCAGATCGCCGAAGGGCTGCGCTGGCTGGCCGGGCACCGCCTGCTCCGCGTCGTCGCCGTCCTGCTCGGCATCTACGGCTTCGCCAACCAGATGGGCCAGGCCATCCTGGTCCTGCTGGCCACCCAGACGCTGCACGTGAGCACCCGCGGCTTCGGCCTGCTGCTCGCGGCCAGCGCCGTGGGCAGCGTGGTCGGCGGTCTGGTCAACCCGGTGCTAACCCGTCGGCTCGGCCTGCTGCTCTCGCTGGTCCTCCCGTCACTGGTCGAGGCCGCCGCCTTCGTAGGCATAGGGCTGGCGCCCGGCCCGGTCGTGGTAGCTGCGCTGCTGGCCGTCCGCGGATTCACCGTCACCATGTGGAACGTGGTCACCATCAGCCTCCGCCAGCGGATCGTCCCCGGTCACCTGCTGGGCCGCGTCAACAGCGTCTACCGCATGCTCGGCTGGGGCCTGATGCCGGCCGGCGCGCTGGCCGGCGGCTTCGTGGCCCACGCGGCCGGCCTGCGCGCCCCCTACATCGTGGCCGGGCTCCTATGCGGCCTGTCGGTGCTTGCTGCCCTCCCGCTCTTGCTGGCCGCCGGCCGCGGCCCGGGCCACCCCCAGGCCTAGCTGGCGCTGCTCTCGCGCCGGATCCCGAAGAACGGGGAGCGGAGCCCGAACCGCGCCACGAGCATCAGGATCAGGCCCATCACCACGATCCCGACTAGCGGCCAGTTCTGCGTCGCGGGTGCCTTCATCATCGATTTCACGATGATCCAGCCCAGGAACCCCGTGGCAGCTAGGGGGAGCACCCCCAGCGACACCAGATCCCAGGGCCGGGCCAGGATCCGGCGCCTGAAGTAGACCATGGTGGCCAGTGCGGTGAGGATGTAGAAGGCGGAGTACAGCAGCCCGGTCGCGTCGACGATGTCGGTGAACGCGTTCTGGACCGAGGTGGCCAGCAGGTAGATCCACGTGATCGCGATGACGAAGACTCCGACCACCACGGTGGCCGCCGCCGGCGTCTTGAACTGGCGGGACACGCCGCCGAGAAAGCTCGGCAGCACCCGCTTGACCGCCATCCCGTAGACGATCCTGGCCGTGATCACGATGCCGGCCCCCGTGCTGGCGATCGCCGACAGCGCGATGGACAGGGCCATCACCTTGCCCCAGCCGCCCCCGCCCATGGCCTCGGCCACGTAGACGAGCGCGGACGCCGCGTTGTTCTGCAGCTTGGCCGGTGACACCACGCCCTGCAGGCCCACCGTGGCCAGCGTGTAGATCACCGCCAGCAGCACAACCGCGATCATGACGGCCTTGCCGGGATTGGTGCGTCGGCGCGTCGTCTCCTCGTTGACGTAGATCGATCCGTCCCAGCCGGTGAACATGTACACCGCGATGAGGAACCCGGCCGCCGGGCTGCCCAGCCCGCCCACCCCGGTCGGGCTGAGCCAGGCCCTGGTCATGGGGTAGGTGCCGGGGTGGTGGCCGAGCACGAAGGCCAGCCCGGCGATGCCGAACCCGATCAGGATCAGGTACTCGACCAGCGCCATGCCAAGCTGGGTTCGTGCCGTGATCTTGATGCCGATGATCGCGATGACGAGCATTATCAGGCTGAGGGCGGTGTCGATGCCGATGTTCGCCCAGGTGTTCGACGAACTGGAGCCGAAGGCGGCCAGCGCGGTCGGCGCGAGCACCTCGACTCCGCTGATCGTGCCGAGGATGTAGGCCGACACCATCAGCCAGCCGGTCAAGAAGCCCAGGTTCGGGTCGATGGCCCGGCCGACCCACTCGAAGGAGGCGCCGGAGTTCGCGCTCCACAGGTTCAGCCGCCGGTAGGCGTTGGCGATGATGAGCATGGGAATAGCCGTCAGGATGATGATCGGCCCGCTGCCGTAAGCCGTGGCCGCGGCGAGTGCGGCGATGGTCAGCCCGATCGAGGCCGCCGGAGCTGAGGCCGCCATCCCGATGACGGTGTCTTCGGTCACCCCGATCGCGTTGGCTTCCAGCCCCGTGTGCTCCAGGACCGGTACGTCAACTCCAACTGCGGGTCGATCCGTCATCTCGGCTCCGCTTCTGCGGCGTTATGTGTATACGGCATGCATCCGCATTGTGCCGCCTTCCGGGTCCGCCTTCCAGCCGGACATCGTCGGGCTCGTCCGCACCCCGCCCACCTGCCCGCCGCGTGCAGCGTAAACGTCCACACCAACCTGCCCCAGGTGATGCCAGCGTCCGCCCCGGGCCTGCCCCAGGTGATGCCAGCGTCCGCCCCGGGCCTGCCCCAGGTGATGCCAGCGTCCGCCCCGGGCCTGCCGCGGGTGATGCCGGCGTCTGCCCCTGGCCTCCCACGGGCGGGATTGACGGCATCCAGCGAGGGTAGAAGCTTCCCGGAGAGTGATATCCTATTAAAATAGTCGAAATTATAGGTTCACGGTCCGGGATCGCCCAAGGGCGTGCCCGATCGTGCGAGATCCTGCGGGAATTCCTGGAGGCTCCGTGGCCCTGCCCGACTTCCTGGTGATCGGTGCCCCGAAGGCGGGCACCACGGCGCTGCATGTCGCGCTGGCCCGTCACCCGGGCCTTTACCTGTCAGGGATCAAGGAGCCGAAGTTCTTCCTCTCCGACGGACCGCCGCCGGCCAGGGGTGGCCCGGGGGACGCGCTGACCTACCGCGAGCAGGTATGGCGCAGGCTGGACTACGAGGCCCTGTTCGACCCTGCTCCGCCCGGCACGCTACGTGGCGAGTCGACGCCGCTATACCTGTACGACCGCGCCGCGATGCGCCGGATACGCGAGGCGATTCCTGGCGCCAGGCTGATCGTGATCGTGCGCGATCCGGTCGAACGGGCGCACTCGAACTGGACGCATCTGTGGTCGGCGGGCCTGGAGCCGGTCGGCGACTTCGTCCGGGCCTGTGGCGAGGAGGACCGCCGGATCGCCGCGGGCTGGGCCAGCTTCTGGCACTACATCGGCCTCGGCCGCTACGGCGAGCAGCTCCAGTACCTGTACACGCTGTTCCCGCGCGAGCAGGTACTGGTCATCCGCTACCGGATGCTGGTCGACGAGCCCGCGGAGACCCTCGACCGGATCTGCGCGTTCCTCGGGGCCGCCCAGGGGCTGCTGGCCGAGATACCGCGACAGAACGTCACCTCCCACCCGGATCCCACGCTGGCGCACCGGGCCGTCTCAGCGGCGCAGCGAGCGGGCAGTGCGGTGGGCAGCCGGATCCCCGGCCTGAGCGCCGCCGCCCTGACCGGCCCGCTTGAGCGCTTCCTGCAGCGCCATAGCCGCGAGCGCCAGCCGCTGAGCTGGGGACAGCGCCAGCAAGTCCTGCCGCGCTTCGAGCCAGACATCGAGCTGCTGGAAGGAGTCCTCGGCGAGGACTTCCGCGATTGGCTACAGCCGCGGGAGCGCTCGGGCGGCATGGTCGGTGCCCGGCCCGTCGGGCAGGGCCAGGCCAAGAACGGCCGCCCTGGTTAAGCGTGGCGCGAGTCGGCCAACCCGGCAGCCGGCCCACCGGTCAGCGCAGCTCGGTGACCAGGGCGTGGGATCCGTCCGGCTGGGTCATCTCGTAGTACAGCCGACGTCGGCCGCCGGGCAGCGGCACGATATCCAGGTACCGCAGGCCGCCACCGTGATGCGGCGAGGACGCCAGCGGGCCGTCCCCCACTGCGGTGAGCGCGACCGGGTCCGCGCCGGTGGCCACCCCGGTCCGTTCCTCATAATTCTCTGCCGCACTCGCGCGGCCGTCGTAGCAGGCCGTCACCGTCTCCCCGCTGAAATCGACCGCCGTGACCCGCGTGCCCCTGGAATCCCAGCGGCCCGGCGTCCCGCTCAGCGCGGTGCCGTGCCACGTCCAGGCCAGGCCGTCCAGGCTGGTGGCGTACTCGGTGGTCATCTGGTCGGCCTCCAGCGGATCCTCCAGGGGGTGGCACGACGCCCATAGGTGCCAGAGGCCGCTGTGGTAGCGGATCACCGGGTCCTTCACGCCCGTCTTGGCGTCGCCGGGCAGAATCATGTGCCGCAGTCCGGTGTCGAATTCCGCCGGGTGGGTGGCCTCGGTCATCTCCACCCGCCAGTGCTTGGTACCAGGCGTGGCACAGCTCAGGTAGAGCCGCCAGCGTCCCTCCGGCGTGCGCACCAGGGCCGGCCGTTCCAGCGACTCGGCGGCCAGTTCCTCCTTGCCGATCCGCAGCAGCGTCTCGAACGTCTGTCCGTCCGCCGACCGCGCCACCTCCACCGCATAGCCCCGGCCCTCGACCCCGTATCCCACCGGCCGCCTGAGCCGGTACGCCAGGAAGATCTCCCCGTCACCCTGGACCGCGCATGGCGCCCCGGCCCAGTAACCCGGCCCGATGCCGGGCGCACGAGCGGCCACGAAGCTGCGTTCGGGCTGGGGGAGGAGCATCGGCGATCCCTTCTCTGTTATTCACATCGGAATAATGGATAAAAGGCGGCTACCGCACGATACCCCAGCTTAGGATCGCCCCTCAGCACCTCATGTGGTTTCCCTGCCGACGGTTCGCCCCGTCGCCGGCCCCGCCGCAGCCGCACGTACGGCGCCAGGCCGGGATCCTGCCTAGGCGGACACGTGGTCGCGCCAGGAATGCCGCGGCTCGAAGCCGAGCACCTGGCGGGCCCGGTCGATCGTGAGCAGCGTGCCGAATTCCCCGATCTCGCGGGTCAGCCGGACATCCGGGAAGACCTCGGCCAGCAGGCCCGCCGACGGGCGGTTCATCACGGTGTCCGCCGCGGCGATGATGAACGCGGGGCTGCCCTCGACGGCCACCACGGGGGCCTGCAGGGCCAGCCTGCACGCCGCGGCCACGTCTCGCTCGTCGATGTAGCCCCACAGGTTCCATCGGCGCAGCCGCGGATCGGCCCAGAACGAGGGAAACTCCTGGTAATCGGCGGGTTCCATGACGTTGGAGAAGCGCAGCGCGACGAACGGGATTCCCGACCACTGCGCGATGTGTCCCGCCACGGTCTCGCTGGCCACCTTGGACAGCGCGTAGGTCGACGTCGGCACCGGATAGTGGTCCTCGTCCACCGGCGCGTACCGGGGCGGCACGTCGAACGGCAGGCCCAGCGTGGTCTCGCTCGACGCCCACACCACCCGGCTCAGGCCGAGGTGCGCGGCCGCCTGGAAGACGTTGAAGTTCATGGTGACGTTGGAATTGAACGTGACCGCTGGGGTGCTCAGCCCGGGCGCCGGGATGTTGGCCAGGTGCACCACGGCCTCGGCGCCGGTGAGCGCCTCGACCGCCTGCCCGTAGTCGGTCAGGTCCGCCTGCAGCGTCCCTTGCTCCCGGTCGGCCCTGGTCACCGCGATGTCGGTCGCCGTCACGTCGTAGCCATGCTCGAGCAGGTCCGCCACCACCGCCCGGCCCGCCTGACCCGTCGCTCCTGTCACGCAGATCCGCTGTGCCATCGCCGTCTCTTCCTTTCGTCCGCGTTGGCTCGCCTACCAGCCGCCGTGCTCAGCCTGGTCGGCGCCTGGCAGGTCGCCAGTCCCGTCGAGCTCGGCGGCCAGCGCCGCGGGGGCGCGCATCCGCCATGCGTCGGTGATCAGCTCCGCCAGCCGCTCGACGTCCACCTCGGCCAGCCGCAGCAGCACCAGCGGCCAGCCGTCATACCCCGGCGTGGTGAAGAAGACCGAGGACTCGCCGAGGAGCAGGGCCTGCTTCTCGGCCTCGTCGCCGACGAACAGCACCGCGATGTCGGTCCGGATCAGCCGCGGCTTGCCCGGCCGGCGCTCCGGGTAGGACCAGACGAATCCCTTGCCGCCCACCCGGAAATCGAACCCGTCGCTGTCGATCTCCTCCACGTGGGGGAGGCTCAGCGCCAGGCGGCGCACGTCCCCGGCCTCAGCCATCCAGGCTCCCGGGGATGGCCGCGCTGATCCGGTCCATGATGCGGGCCAGGTCGGTGAGGTCATCATCATCGAGGGCCCCGGCGAAGGTCTGCCGCAGGAACTCGTGATGACCCTGACGGGCTTTCCTGACCACTGACCGGCCCCGCGAGGTGATGGCCGCGAAAGCCGCCCGGCCATCGCGAGGATCAGGGTCACGGCGGACCAGGTCGGCCGCCTCCATCCGGTCCAGCAGCTTGGACAGCCCTGACTGCGACAGCAGGATGGAAGCGGCGAGGTCGGTCAGGCCGAGCCGGCCTCCGCACATGTCCAGGTGGGCGAGCACGTCATAGCGGGCCATCGTCAGCCCGGTCTCCCGGCGCATCTGCGCTTCGACCTGTTCCCACAAGCGCGTGTGAGTCCGGACAAGCGCTAGCCAGGCCGGCATCCAGCGGGCCTCGCGCGTGGCGGGCATGACCTCACCCTACCCTATTTATTTGACATGCCAAATATATTGCCGGCAAAACTTGGCATGTCAAGTAATTTCTTGCTCGTGGGGAGAGACGATGTTCGCAATGGTGCTGTCCTTCGATGGCGAATCACGCGCAGACCTGACCGCGGGGATCGAACACGTCAAGGACGAGGTCATCCCGGCCCTGGCCGAATCCGGCGGCGTCCAGGGCTGGTGGCTCGCCGACCGCGAGAACGGCCGCAGGGTGACCGTGATCGTCTGGGACGCGCAGGAGCAGTTCGACGCCGCCATGGCACGCGTACAGCAGTACCGGGCCAAGGACCCCGACCGGCACCGGCCCGCGCCCAGCTCAGTGACGCGCTTCGAGGTCTACGGGTCGGTCACCGCGGCAAGCTGAGATTCCAGCCCCAGCGAGGCGCCCCGTATCACCTGGGCGTACGGGACGGCGCCGTCCTGGCAACCGGTTTTCCTGCTCAGGCGTCGCGGCGGAGCACCACGAACGCGGTAACCGCTATGAGCGCGGCGGTCAGGGCCAGGAAGATGCCGGTCTCGATGCCCTGGAACGTCCAGTAGCGGTCGGCGGGCTGGTAGGTGAGGAACGCGCGGAAGTGAGACAAAGCCTGGCTGCAGGCCGGCGTGGGGTTGCCGGCGCTGTGGATCAGCGGCGCGCAGGAAGCCGGGAGGGAGGTCTGCGGGATGCCGAAGACGTAGTTTACGTTGTTGGGCTGCGGGACCGGCTGCCCGTTCGGGCCGAGGATGCCCTGGCTGAGCTGCCAGTAGGACCCTTTCGGCGCGTACCCGTTGGCCACGTTGTAGAACATGGTGACCGCGCTTATGTAATGCGGGCGCAGCAAGAGCGTGATCAGCGCGCGCGCCGCGATGAACCCGGCCAGCGTGACGGCCATGGCCGGCAGCACCCGGTGCAGCAGCGCACCGGCCGCGATCCCGAGAGCCATCGCGAACAGCGCGTAGGCCACCGGGACCGTGCCCATGAGGTCGAACCGGCCGGGTTTGAACGCATCGAGCTGCGTGGCGTTGTTCGGGCCGGACCACCAGGTCACCAGGGCCGAGATGGCGGCGCCCCAGACCGCCGCGGCGAGCAGCATCCACCCGACCTTGACCGCGAGCCAGCGCTTGCGGGTGACGCTCTGCATCCAGGCGAACTGCGTGGTGCCGGCTTCGAATTCGCCGGCGATCAGCGGAGCGCCCAAGAACAACCCGACCAGCACCGGCGCGCCCAGCGTGCAGATGACCATGAAGCCGATCACGTGGCTGCCGAAGAACAGCCCGCCCAGGTTCCTGCAGCCATTGCCCGCGGCGCAGGCCACCTGGGCGGCATGGTACTGATCTGCCACCTGAATTCCGGTGATTAGGATCATGACGGCGAACGCGGCCAGCAGGGCGGCCCCCACGTAGAACTGGGCGCGGTGCTGGCGCCAGACGAGCCAGGTCATTGGTCTTCTCCCTCCGTGGCCAGGCTGGTGAGGGTCGGCGAGGCGTCCCGGCCCATGTAGGCAAGCACGACTTCCTCCAGGCTGGCGTCGCCGGCCTGGAAGTCCGCGTCGGTGATTGGGGCCCTCCCCCGGACGAGCAGGGTGATCTGCCGCGGCGTGCGGGTGACCTGGATGACCGAGTGGCTTCGCCGGATCGCCGTGATGTCCTTGCGCGGGCCGACCAGGATCTGGTGCTCGGCCAGCACGTCCTCGATGTCGGCGCACAGCTGGACCCGGGACGAGGCCAGCAGGACGATGTGGTCGCAGACCCGTTCCAGGTCGGCGACCAGGTGCGACGACATCATGACGGTCAGGCCGCCCGCCGCCACCGCGTCGGCCAGCACGCCGAGGAAATTCCGCCGGGCGAGCGGGTCGAGCGCGGCCACCGGCTCGTCGAGCAGCAGTAGCTTAGGCCGCTTGGCCAGGATGAGGGCCAGCGCGACCTGGGCCCGCTGGCCCCCGGACAGCTTGCCCACCGCGCGGTCCAGGGGAATACTCAGCGCCGTCAGCCGCTCCCGGGCGGACGCGCCGTCCCAGCGCGGGTTCAGGTGCTCGCCCGCCTGGATGTGATCGGCGGCGGACATCCGCCGATACAGCGGGACCTCCTGGGCCAGGAAGCCGACGTCGGCCAGGAAGGCCGGATCCTGGCGCGGGGTGCTGCCGTTGACGGTCATTTCGCCCGCGGTCGGCGCGGCCAGCCCGGTGAGCAGCCGCAGCAGCGTGGTCTTGCCTGCCCCGTTCGGGCCGATCAGCGCGGTGATCCGGCCTTCGGGGACGGTGATCGTACAGTCCGTCAGCGCGGATAGCTTCCGGTAGCGCTTCGACAGCCCGTTGGTCCAGATGGCGGCCGACGCTGGGGTGCCGTGTGCCTCCCGGGGCTCTGCTGCCTCGAAGGGACCCACCGGGACTTCGTGGTCCGCATCCCGTAGGTCCGGAACTCCATGCAGGGGAGTCATGCGGTCTCCTCCTCAGCTGCCTGGCGGAGCGTGACGCGCAGCAGCGACTCGATCGATTCGTCGTCAAGCCCGGCCTCCCGGGCGTCGCGTACCCACCGGGCCAGGCTGCGGCCCAGCCGGGCATGGGTGCCGGGCGGCGGCCCGGGCGGGAGGCGGCGCACGAACGTGCCGTGCCCGGCCTTGGCCTCGACCAGGCCCTCGCGCTCCAGGTCCCGGTAGGCCTTCAGCACGGTGTTCGGGTTTATCGCGGTCGCCGAGACGACCTCCCGCACGGTCGGGAGTTGGTCGCCCACGTCGAGCACGCCCATCCGCAATGCCTGCCTGACCTGCTGCACGATCTGCAGATAGGGCGGCACGACCGACCGGCTGTCAACCCGGAAGCTAATCATGCGCAATCTCCAAAGTACTAGTTGTCTAAGACATTAGACATATGCATCACTCTTGTCAACGACGCCGATGGGAAATGGCCTGGGTCGGCGTCGGCTTGACGCGGTGAGGCCGCGGTTAACGGTCGCCGCGCCGGTTGACCCCGGGCCGGTCGGCTAACTAGGCCCGGGAGAAGACGTTGACCAGGTTCCCGGCCGGGTCGCGGAAGATCATGGACCGGTTCCCCCAGGGCTGGGCGGTGGGCGGCATCACCCAGTCGACGCCGAGCGCGGCGATCCGCGGGTACTCGGCGTCGACATCGTCCACCGCGAAGTCCAGGATGATCTCGTCCTCGCGGCCGGAAGCCTGGGCCGCGTCCGCCTGACCGCCCGCCTCGGCCTGCGCGTCCGCCTGACCGCCGGCCTCGGCCTGCGCGTCCGCCTCGGTGAACCGTCGCCTTGAGAAGCCGACCGAAGCCGGCCCGGCCGGGATCTCGACGTAATACTCGTTAAGCGCTTCCGGCTCGCCCAGCAGCCTGGCGTAGAACCCGGCCAGGCCCGCCACGTCGTCGGTGACGAACCGGCACTGCACCAGTTCCATCCCGCTATCCCCGCGCGCCGGCCGCCGGGTTCGAGACCGCCGCGGTGCCAGCCGCAGCCGCTGCTGCGGGCGCCGGGCCGGCGGGCAAGTCGATCGGGGTCTGCGCGTAGTTGAGGAAGTAGGCGGTGTAGACGGTCAAGGCCAGGTAGCCGAAGGCCTCGGTGAGCTGTTCGCTGGTCCAGCTGGTCATGCTTCAGCGGCTCAGTCCGGCCGAACGAGTCGTCTTCGTCTTGCACGACATCTTCAGCGTCCCGTTTGAGTCCATCGCGCAGACCGTCGGTCGGCCCGCCGCGACCTGCCGTCAGCTGGCCCGGCGGGCCCGGCGGAAGATCGAGGACAGCCAGGGCGGAGTCAGCTTCGACGTCGGCGTCGCCGAGCACCGGCAGGTCACGGAGAGGTTCATCGCCGCCTGCGCCCGCGGCGGCCTGGATGGGCTGCTCGAGGTTCTGGCTCCGGACGCGTGGGGCGACTTCGACGCGGGTCCGGACGACCCGAGGGCCTTCGGCGTGATCCACGACGCGGTCCGGGTCGCCCGGCGCCTGCTGTACTTCTGGGGTCCGCCCGCGACCTTGGTGACGCACCCGGTGGCGGCCGGCCTGCCCTGCTCGGCTTCATCGGCCGCGAGCTGTCCGGCGTCCTGGTCTTCACCATGCACAACGACCTGATCCAGGCGGTGCACGTCATCGGCGATCCGCGCAAGCTTCGCTTCCTCAGCACCCAGCTGGCCTGAGCCTCCGGCTGTCTGAGCCGGCACGATGTGACATCGTGGCGGTTATACCCGCATCGTTGTCACATCGTTGCGGCCGGCCCAGGCGGAGAGGGGCACCGATGAACCGCGCGTTGCTCGTCGTGGACATGCAGAACGGCTTCTGCCACCCGCAAGGGTCGTTCGCCCGGATCGGCATGGGCCTGGAGGGTGCCGAAGCCGCTGTCCGCAACGCCGCCGTGGCCGTGGCCCAGGCCCGCCGCGCCGCGCTCCCCGTGGTGTTCACCCGGCACCTGTACCGCCCTGGCCGCCCCGACGAGGGCCGGGCGCTGAAGCGGAACAGCCCCGCCCTGGCCGGTATCGACGGCCTCCAGGCGGGCACCTGGGACGCCGAGGTCGCGGACGAGCTGGGCTGCGGGCCCGGTGACCTCACCGTGGACAAGGTGCGCTTCGACGCGTTCCAGTGGACCTCGCTCGAGCCGCTGTTGCGGGGCCTGGGCGTAGCCGAGCTCGTCGTCTGCGGAGTGGTCACGAACATCTGCGTGGAGACCACGGTCCGTTCGGCGTTCATGCGCGACTTCCCGGTGACCCTGCTGGCCGACTGCTGCGCGGCGAAGACCCGCCGCCTGCACGAGCTGTCCCTGGAGGTGCTGTCCAGCTACCAGCTGGCCGAACTGGCCAGCATCACCGAAGGCTACGATGTCGGCGCCGCGCCGGTCGCGGTCAGCGCCTGATCCGAGCGGCCCTCAGCCCGGCCGGCAGGCGCGCCGCCAGCCGCCAGCCGAGCAGGAACAGTCCCAGGAACGCCAGCGCCACGAAGATGAACGCCATCGCGGTGCCCTGGCCCGCTACCACCCGCAGCACCATGCCCAGCCCGGCCGCGCCGAGCCAGGCGCCCAACCCGGCCGGCACCAGCCCCAGCGGCCGCCGCCAGGCCCGGGTCGCCAGCCAGCCGAACGCCAGCCCGGCCAGGAACGGCCACGCCGTCGACGCGATGCCGGGCAAGGTCTCGCCCTTGGCGTGGCTGGCCCGCCCGATGATCACGAAGGCCAGCACGCAGCAGCAGTCCAGGACCACCGCCAGCCGCACCGGACGCACCCGCCCCAGCGTAGCCTCGGGCACCGGACCTCTTCCCCTCCGTATCACTTTTTATACAGAACGGGCCGTGGTGCGAGCCCACGGCCACCTGCCTGCTCAGACGGCGGGACCAGTGACCCCCGGAGGGAGGGGAACACACCCGGGGGTCACTGGTGCAGGATCCCGCCTGGTCCAGACCGCAGCGCTCAGGCTGCCGGGCCCGAGGCGAGGGTCACGTTGGCGGTGTGAGACTGGCCGGACTGGTCTACCCAGGAGATCGGGATGGACTGGCCCGGGTGGTACTTGACCAGCACCTTCGCGATGTCCTGGCTCGCGGAGACCGACTGACCGCCGACTGCGGTGATCGTGTCGCCGCCGCTCAGGCCGGCGTTGGCGGCCGGTGACCCGGACAGGACCCCGGAGATGGCCACGCCGGACGCGGTGCCCTGGCCGCCCTGGCTGCCCTGGCTGCCCTGGCTGCCCTGGCTGCCCGTGCTGCCGGACCCGGTGGATCCGCCGAACGGGTCGAACCCGCTGCCCGAGCTGCCGATCCCGATCCCGCCGAACGGGTCGATCTCGCTGCCCGAGCCGCCGAACCCGCCGAATCCGCCGAACCCGCTGCCCGAGCCGTTGCCCGTGCCGCCGAACGGGTTGAACCCGCCGGAGCCGCTGCCCGAGCCGCTGCCCGAGCCGCTGCCCGAGCTGTTGCTCGAGGATCCGATCTCCACACCGAGGAAGGCGGTAGCGCCGAGGTGGATGTCACCCGAGGCATGGCCCGACTCGATCTGGTTGGCGATGGAGACGGCCTCGTTGATCGGGATAGCGAAGGCCCGCTCAGCGGCCTGGCCGGACCCGGACGATCCCTGGCTCCCGCCGGAGGCTGCGGTGTCCATGCCGATCACCTGGCCGTAGACGTTGACCAGCGAACCGCCCGAGTCACCAGGCTGGATGTTCGCGCTGGTCTCGATGAGCCCGGTCAGCTGCTCGTTCGCGCCGGACAGCTCGTCCGAGGCCGTGATCGACTGGTTGAGCGCGGTCACGGTCCCGGTGGCGACCGAGGGGGTGCCGCCCTTGCCGCCGGCGTTGCCCAGGGCGACCACGGTGTCACCGGTCGATACGGTGGAGGAGTCGCCCAGGCTGGCCACGGTCAGCCCCGAGGCACCCTGCAGCTGCAGGACGGCCACGTCGTGGCTGTCGTCGTACCCCACGATGGTCGCCGGGTAGGTCTTGCCGTTGCCGATGTCGGTGACCTTGATGGAGGTGGCGCCGTTGATCACGTGGTTGTTGGTGAGGATCAGGCCGTTCGACGACAGGACGATGCCGGTGCCTGCCGATTCCGCCTGCTGGTCGCCCTCCGTAGACACCACGTCGACCAGCGCGGGGTCCACCCTTGAGGCGATCTGGCTGGTCGAAAGCGCGGTCCTGGACACGGCGGTGGTGGTGCCAAGCACGGTGTGATCCATGGTGCCGATCAGCCCGCCCACGGCAGCCCCGGCCGCCAGCGCCACGGCGGCGGTCGTGATCAGCCAGCGCTTGTGGTGCCTGCGCGGGGGCGGCGGCGGTTCGCTGCCGAAACCGAGGTCACCAGCGTAGCCAGGCCCGCCCGCATAGCCGGACGCAGCAGGATAGCCCTGCCGACCCGGGTTGTTCTGTTCCCAGGAGTGACCCTGGTATCCCGGGAGGTAGCCACGTCCGTCGTCCGGCCCGTCAGCACGCTCTGGGTTCTGGTCGTAGTTCTGGCTCATGGGTATAACTCCCGATCCGGTGCCGCGGCCAGGCGGCTTCGCCCTTTCTTACGTTTTGATCATCGGCCGCGGACCTGGAGACCAGCCGAAGGCAGCCCTCAGCTACACTGCAAGTTTCCTGACAGTCAGCTGAACACGCTCAGGCGGAGGGGTTCTTACCAACCGGGACCAGTTCCCGTTCCTCCCTCTCATCATATGCGCTCAGCCATTCGCGTATGGCCAGGGCGGCGATCTTGATGAGCAGCTCGACGCGTTTTTCCGTGGCCAGCCGGCCCAGGTAGCCGACGATCAGCTCGCCGCCCGGTGCGAGCCGGGCCCGGGCCTGCGGGTTGCGCCGGGCCGGATGGAACCGGACCGTGTCCACCCCTCGGCCCCAGAGCCATACGTTGCCGATGCCGCGGCCGGGCAAGCCGGTCGCCGTGACCGTGGACGGGGCCAGGGTGCGGGCGGCACCGTCGTGGATGCCGCACAGCCACCGCCAGGCGAGCGCCTCTCCGGCCCGGCCGAGCCGGTAGGCGCGGGCATAGGAGGGCAGGTCGGTCTGGTAGACCGCGACCACCGGCAGGCTGAGCTCCCGGGCGACGGTGGCGCCGTGGGCGCCGAGGACGACCGGGCTGGCCAGGTGCACGACCTCGCTCCGGTGCTCGACCAGCGCCTCACGCAGGCGGTGGCTGGGCAGGCCGAGCCGGAAACCACGGTAGCCGGGCAGCGGTGCCGACGGAACGCGTACCACGGGGTATCCGAACGAGGCGGGGTCCTTGGCGGCGGGCCGCGCGTGTGTGCTGCGCGACGGCCGCGGGGCGATGACGAGCGGCTGGTGGCCGCCTCTGACCAGGTTCTCGGCGACCTGCAGCACGCAGTGCGCCACACCGTTGACGTCGGGCGGGAACGATTCGGTAATGATCGCGACCCTCATGCTCACAAGGTGCGATACCAACAGATCACGGCGTCACAAAGCGCCATGACGTTCAAGCGAAATATCCGTGACTTCCTGGCTGTGTTGTTTCCCGGGGGACGACCCCCCGGGGACCCCCCGTCACGGGGGGCTGCCCGCCCCCCGTACCCCCCGGGGAGGGCTGCCCGCCCCCCGTACCCCCCGGGGAGGGCTGCCCGCCCCCCGTACCCCCCGGGGGGGCTGCCCGCCCCCCGTACCCCCCGGGGGGGCTGCCCGCCCCCGTACCCCCCGGGAGGGCTGCCCGCCCCCCGTACGCCCCGGCCGGTAGGCGACAATGACCGCATGCAGGACGACGCAGGCAACCGGATCTGGATCGTACGACTGGACCCGGACGGCCCTGGCGCCAGGCTCGCGGTCAAGGACTGCATCGACGTCGAGGGCCTGCCAACCACGGTCGGCTGCCCGGTGATCGCCGAGCGGGCCAGCCCGGCGGCCCAGGACGCGGCCGTGGTGGCTGCGGCCCGCCGATCCGGGGCCCAGATCGTCGGAAAGACCAACCTGACCGAGCTGTGCTGGTCGGCTGCGGGAACGAACGCCTGGTCCGGGATGCCGGTGAACCCGGTCGACCCGCGGCGTCTGCCCGGCGGCTCATCCAGCGGCTCGGCGGTCGCCGTCGCCGCTGGCCAGGCGGACGTCGCGCTGGGCACCGACACCGGGGGTTCGGTCCGGATACCCGCCGCCTGCTGCGGCGTCGTGGGCTTGAAGACCACCTGGGGCCGCGTGCCGGCCGAGGGCGTGTATCCGCTGGCCCCGTCCTTGGACATCGTGGGCCTACTCGGCGCGGACGTGGCCGCGGTCGAACTCGGCATGCGCCTGATCGAGCCGGGTTTCGCGGCCGGACCGTGCGAACCCCGCGTGGCCCGGGTGCGTCCGGAAACCGGCCCGGAGGTCGATCCGGCCGTCGATGCCGCCATCGACGCCGCGCTGGCCGCCGCCGGCCTGGACACTACGGAGGTCGTCGGCCTGGACTTCGCCGCGGCCAACGCCGCGGGCAACCTGCTCATCGACGTCGAGGCCTATCAGGTGAATGAGTACCTGATGCCCGATCTCGCCAGGCTCAGCCCGTACAACCAGCGCAACCTGCCCGAGGCGGCCACGGTGACCGCCGACCAGGCCGCCGCAGCCAACCAGACCCGGGCTTCGCTGCGCGAGTGGTTCGCCGTGCTGCAGGCCCGCCGTCCGTTCCTGGTCCTGCCCACCCTGCTGGGCGCCCCGCCACTGATCGGCGGGCCGCGCATCTCGCTCACCATGCTGACCATGCCCGCCAACCTGGCCGGCCTACCTGCGCTGGCCTTGCCCGTGCCCGGCGGCCCGGCCGGGCTTCCCGCGTCCTTGCAGGTCATCGGACCGCCCGGGAGTGAGGAGCAGCTTTTGGGCCTCGGCCGCATCATCGAGACCGCGGTCTCGGCCGGCTGAGATTAACGCCAGATCGGCGGCGGATACCGCCGGGCCATGGCCGACGCCGATGAGTTCTGCGCGGAGATCTCGTCAATGTCTGTGAAGGAACGGCTGAACGTCTGGCCGGCCGTCACGGGCGCCGGCCAGATGCCCGCCTGGCCGTGACCGTGGGTGAGAATGGTGAGGTACGCCCGCGGACCAGGAGGGAGCCGTCGATGAGCGCGTCGGCTGACACGCGTACGGTCATGGGCACCTCGCTGCGGGAGTTCCTGCACGGGCTGCCCGGAGTAGACCAGATCGGGGCCGAGGCGCGGGCGGCCATGCTGTCCAGCCGGTCGATCAAGACCACCGCCAAGCAGTGGGCGCTCGACACCGCCATCTCCATGATCGACCTGACCACGCTGGAGGGCCAGGACACGCCGGGCAAGGTGCGCGCGCTGTGCGCCAAGGCCAAGCGCCCCGACCCCGCCGACCCGACCGCGCCGCAGGTCGCCGCGGTCTGCGTCTACCCGGACCTCGCGCACGTAGCGGCGGCCGAGGTCAAAGGCACCGGCATCCACGTGGCCAGCGTCGCGACCGCGTTCCCTAGCGGCCGGACCAGCCTGGACGTCAAGCTGGCCGACGCGGAATACGCGATCGCAGCCGGCGCTGACGAGGTGGACATGGTGATCGACCGCGGCGCCTTCCTGGCCGGGGACTACCAGCGGGTCTACGACGAGATCGCTGCGGTCCGGGAGGTCTGCGCGGGCCCGGCCGGCCGGGATGGTAAGGCTCATCTCAAGGTGATCCTCGAGACCGGCGAGCTGGTCACCCTGGACAACGTGCGCCGCGCCTCATGGCTGGCCATGCTGGCCGGCGCCGACTTCATCAAGACCTCGACCGGCAAGGTCGCCCCGGCCGCGACGCTCCCTGTGACCCTGGTCATGCTCGAGGCGGTCCGTGACTTCCGTGAGGCCCACGGCCGCCAGGTCGGCGTCAAGCCAGCTGGCGGCATCCGCACCGCCAAGGACGCCATCCGGTACCTGGTCCTGGTCAACGAGACGGCGGGGGAGGACTGGCT
Source organism: uncultured Actinomycetota bacterium (assembly GCA_963808615.1). GTDB lineage: Bacteria > Actinomycetota > Actinomycetes > Streptosporangiales > Streptosporangiaceae > Palsa-504. The sequence goes on along the minus strand of CAWEGV010000006.1, from coordinate 104 downwards.
GGATCCCCGCTGGTTCCGGCTGGGCGCCTCCAGCCTGCTGAACGACCTGCTCATGCAGCGGGCCAAGCTGGCCACCGGCCGCTACTCCGGTCCCGACTACTTCA
>CAWEGV010000005.1:0-616318 GCA_963808615.1 uncultured Actinomycetota bacterium | reverse complement strand
CCCTGGACTGACATGCCTACCTTCGAGTACGCGCCCGCGCCTGAGTCGCGCGCGATCGTATCCATCAAGGAGTCCTACGGGCTGTTCATCGGGGGCGAGTTCACCTCCAGCGTGGACGGCCGCGCGTTCAAGACCATCTCGCCGGCCACCGAGGAGGTCCTGGCCGAGGTGACCGAGGCGGGTCCCGCCGACGTGGACCGCGCGGTGACTGCCGCCCGCCGGGCCTACGAGCGCACCTGGTCCGGCCTGCCGCCGAAGGAACGAGGCAAGTACCTGTTCCGCATCGCGCGCATCATCCAGGAACGGGCCAGGGAACTGGCCGTGCTGGAGTCGCTTGACAACGGCAAGCCCATCAGGGAATCGCGCGACGTCGATATCCCCCTGGTCGCGGCCCACTTCTTCTACCACGCCGGCTGGGCCGACAAGCTGGAGTACGCGGGATACGGTCCCGCGCCGCGCCCGCTCGGGGTGGCTGGCCAGGTCATCCCGTGGAACTTCCCGCTGCTGATGCTGGCCTGGAAGATCGCTCCCGCGCTGGCCTGCGGCAACACGGTGGTGCTCAAGCCGGCCGAGACCACGCCGCTGACCGCGCTGACGTTCGCCGAGATCTGCCAGCAGGCCGACCTGCCGCCCGGCGTGGTCAACATCATCACCGGCGCCGGGGACACTGGCCGCGCGCTGGTGGAGCATCCCGGCATCGACAAGGTGGCCTTCACCGGGTCTACCGAGGTCGGCAAGCAGATCGCCCGGGCCTGCGCGACAGGGCCGCGGAAGAAGGTGACCCTGGAACTAGGCGGGAAGGCCGCCAACATCGTGTTCGACGACGCACCCGTCGACCAGGCGGTCGAGGGGATCGTGAACGGCATCTTCTTCAACCAGGGCCACGTCTGCTGCGCGGGCTCCAGGCTGCTCGTCCAGGAGTCCGTCTACGAACAGGTCCTGGCCTCGCTGCGAAGGCGGCTGGCCACGCTGCGGCTGGGCGATCCGCTGGACAAGAACACCGACGTCGGCGCCATCAACTCCGCCGCTCAGCTGGCCAAGATCCGCGAGCTGTCCGAGGTCGGCGAGGCCGAGGGCGCACAGCGGTGGTCGCCGCCGTGCGACCTGCCGGTGAAGGGTTTCTGGTTCCCGCCGACGGTGTTCACCGGCGTGTCGCAGGCACACCGCATCGCCCGGGAGGAGATCTTCGGGCCGGTCCTGTCGGTCCTGACCTTCCGCACTCCGGCCGAGGCGGTGGAGAAGGCCAACAACACCCCGTACGGGCTGTCCGCCGGGATCTGGACCGACAAGGGATCGCGGATCTTGTGGATGGCGTCCCGGCTGCGGGCCGGCGTGGTGTGGGCCAACACGTTCAACAAGTTCGATCCGGCCTCCCCGTTCGGCGGCTACAAGGAGTCCGGCTACGGACGGGAAGGCGGACGGCACGGGCTGGAGGCGTACCTCGATGCCTGACCCCGCGACCGCACCGCCCGCCCGCGTGGCCGTGCGGAAGACCTACAAGCTGTACATCGGCGGAGCCTTCCCCCGCTCAGAAAGCGGGAGGTCCTACGTGGTGACCGACCACAAGGGCGGATTCCTGGCCAACGCGGCTCTGGCCTCACGCAAGGACGCCAGGGACGCGGTGACGGCTGCGCGCAAGGCGTTCGGCGGCTGGTCGGTGGCGACCGCCTACAACCGGGGCCAGGTGCTGTACCGGGTCGCCGAGCTGCTGGAGGGCCGCCGGGCCCAGTTCGCGGACGAAGTCCGCTCGGCGGAAGGCCTGGCCGCCCGGCAGGCCGAGGCGGTGGTGAACGCGTCCATCGACCGCTGGGTCTGGTATGCCGGCTGGGCGGACAAGATCGCCCAGGTGCACGGTGCGGCCAACCCGGTGGCGGGACCCTACTTCAACTTCTCGCTGCCCGAGCCGACCGGCGTGGTGGCGGTGATCGCCCCTCAAGCCTCTAGCCTGCTCGGCTTGGTCTCGGCGGTCGCGCCCGCGGTCGTGACCGGCAACGCGGTGGTGGCCGTGGCTAGCGAGCGCTGCCCGCTGCCTGCGGTGACGCTCTCGGAGGTGCTTGCCACCTCCGACGTCCCGGGCGGGGTGATCAACGTGCTGACCGGCCGCACCGGCGAGATCGCTCCCTGGCTCGCTTCGCACATGGACGTGAACGCCATCGACGTGTCCGGCGCCCCGGACGAGCTGGCCGGCGAGCTGGCCCTGGCCGCGGCCGAGAACCTCAAGCGTGTCATCCGCCCCGCCTCCGGCCAGGACTGGATGCAGACCCCCGGTCTGGACCGCATGCTTGCCTACCTGGAGACCAAGACCGTCTGGCACCCCGTCGGCACCTGACCAGCCGCCGACGATTTGTCCGGCCAGGGCGATCGGCTGGCCTGGGTCCGCTGATGGGCGCCATCACATCCAAGGCGGTGACATCCGTCATGCCGAGATCAGGATCTGTTGCACTGGGCCGGGGCGAGCCCCCTGCCTAGCGTTGAGGACATGACGACGACAAGCACCCAGCACACCTCACAGCCCCGCGACCGCAGCCGCCTCCGGTCGGCCGCCAAGATCGTGGTATTCGACATCGCCGGACCCCTGGCGGCCTACTCGCTGCTGCGCTCGGCCGGGCTGAGCGCGGTATCGGCGCTGGTCCTGAGTGGCGTCTTGCCGGGCGTGGCCGTGGTGGGCGGCCTGGTCCGCCGCCGGCGCCTCGATGCCGTCGGCGCCCTGGTGCTGGCCGGGATCGCCGTCGGCTCGGTCCTCGGACTGGTCAGCGGCAACGCCCGCCTGGTGCTGGTCGAGGGCTCCGTGCCGACGGCGGTGTTCGGGCTGCTATGCCTCGGCTCGCTGTGGTCGCGTCGGCCGTTGATCTACCGGTTCGCCCTGGAGTTCATCGGTGAGGACACGCCGCGGGGCCGGGAGTACGAGAGCTTGTGGCACTATCCCGGATTCCGTCATGTCTTCCGGCTGTTCACGGTGGTCTGGGGCGTGGTCTACCTGGCGGAAGCCGCGGCCAGGGTCGTCATCGTCGAGACCACCTCGACGGGCACCGCGCTGGCCGTCTCCAAGGTAATGCCCTACGCTGTCGCCGCCCTGCTGGCCTGCTGGATGGTGCTGTACGGCCGTCGGGCCAAGCGCGCAGGGGAGCGCCTCGCCGCCGCTGCCGGCCCGCCTGCTGCCGAGCTGCCCGTTGCCGGCCCGCCCGAAGCCGGGACCCAGCGCCAGGACCCCGCAGGCGCCAAGCTGCCGGTCCCGGTGGGCGCGCCGTTCCAGGCGGCCTAGATGCGATGAATTCGCAGCGGCACCGGGGTCGCTGGTGTCGAGGTGCTGCAACGGGATTTCCAGCCCATCCTGGGAGCATGAGGGACACGCACCACCCCGGGCCCGGCGACCGCCGCCATGATCACGGCCACCGACACCAGCCCGATCACGGGCACTCTCATGACCTCGGGGGCCAGCGGCTGCGGGCCCGCCTCCGGCACGCTATCGGTCCGCACTCCCATGATCACGGCCGCGCTGCGGACGCCCTGCTCGAATCCTCGGCGGAGGCCTTGCGGGCCCTATGGATCTCACTGGCCGGGCTCGGGGTCACCGCAGCGGCCCAGGGCGTGGTCGCGGCGCTGTCCGGCTCGGTTGCGCTGCTGGGCGACGCGCTGCACAACTCGGCCGACGCGCTGACCGCGGTCCCGCTCGGCGTCGCGTTCGTGCTGAGCAGGCGGCGGCCCACCCGCCGCTACACCTACGGCTACGGCCGGGCCGAGGATCTGGCCGGCATCGTCATTGTGGCCGTGATCGTGCTGTCCTCGGCCGTGGCTGCGGTCACTGCCGTCCGGCGGCTGCTGCACCCGCATCCAGTGACGCACCTGGCCGCGGTGGCGATCGCGGCCGCGCTCGGCTTCGCCGGCAACGAACTCGTCGCCCGCTATCGCATCAGGACCGGCCGCCGGATCGGCTCGGCCGCGCTGGTCGCCGACGGCCTGCACGCGCGGACCGATGGGTACACCTCACTGGCCGTGCTGGCCGGCGCGGGCGGGGTAGCGGTCGGCTGGACCTGGGCCGACCCGGTGGTCGGCCTGCTCATCACGGTGGCCATCGGGACGGTGGGCTGGCAAGCGGCCCGGACGGTCGGCCAACGGCTGATGGACAGCGTGGACCCGGCCCTGACCGAGGCGGCCGAGGCGACGCTGCGGGCCACGCCCGGCGTCCTGGATGTGGGGCAGCTGAGGCTGCGCTGGGTCGGCCGCACGCTCCGGGCCGAGTGCGAGATCCTGGTCGATCCGTGCTGCTCGGTCATCGAGGCCCACGACGTCGCGGTCCGAGCCGAGCACGCGCTGATCCACGCCATAGCCGGGCTCGCCGCTGTCATCGTGCATGCCGATCCGCTGGACGGCGCCGACCATCACGCGCCGCTGGCCGACCACGTGCTGACCTCGTCGCGCTAGACCCGGGGCAGGATGCTGGCCAGCAAGGCGCCCATCCGGGTGGCGGCGGCCCGTCCGGCCTCTACCACCTCGGCGTGGCTCAGGCCACGCCCGGCCAGGCCGGCTGCGAGGTTCGTGACCAGTGAGATGCCGAGCACCTCGGCGCCCAGGTGACGAGCGGCGATCGCCTCCAGGCCGGTCGACATCCCGACCAGGTCGGCACCGAGCCGGCCGAGCATCCTGATCTCCGCCGGGGTCTCGTAGTGCGGGCCGGGCAGCATGGCGTACACGCCCTCGGTCAGGCCCGGATCGGCCTCGCGGGCCAGTGCCCTCAGCCGAGGCGAGTACAGGTCGGTCAGGTCGACGAACCGCTGCCCGCTCGATGGCGCGGGCCCGGTCAGCGGAGATTTGCCAGTCAGGTTGAGGTGGTCGCTGATCAGCACCGGCTCCCCGACGGCCAGCCCGGGGCGTATGCCGCCCGCCGCGTTGGTCAGCACCACCGCGCGGCAGCCCGCCGAGACGGCCGTGCGCACGCCGTGCACCACGGTCGCGGGCGGCAGCCCCTCGTACAGGTGCACCCGGCCGAGGAACACCAGGACTTGCAGCGGCCCGGCGCTGACCACGCGGACCGTAGGCCTGTGACCGGACACGGTGGGTTCACCGAAGCCGCCCAACTCGGTCAGCGGGACCTCGACCTCAGCGGCACCGATCGCGTCCGCGGCCGGCGCCCAGCCCGAGCCGAGGACCACGGCGATATCGGGCCGGCCGGCCAGGCCGGTCAGCCGGGCAGCGCTGGCCGCAGCGGCGGCGAAGGGATCGTCGGTCACGAAGCCCATCATGGCGCACGGAGGGCCCCTGAGCCGGCGGATGCTGGTCGTTTCAGGGCGGCAGCGACCATTCAGTGAAGCCGTTTGGGTTGGTGTTCCGCCTCACTTGCACCGGCCGCTCGCGCAAGCGCAGGGGGCTGCGCCCGCAAGCCAGCCTTGAAATACCGCTCACGGCCGTTGGGCCGAAGATGGTTTTCCTGGTGATTCGGTATACCGTGACCTGGTGGACGAGGAGGCGGTGACCCAGGAGAGCGAGGGAGCCCCCGGGTCCGCTCCGCAGGTCCAGGCCCCTCAGGCGCCGCAGGACGCTGAGCCCGCAGGCGGCAAGCGGGCGGCGTGGGATGACCCGCGGATGCCGTGGGCCGGGCGACCTCGCCGGATCGACATGCTGTGCTGGGCCGGCATCGTGCTCAGCGGCCTCTACTACTGGGCCCTGCTGCCGTTCCGGGCCCCGCTGGTCGGGACCCACCCGGTGGTGCTCGAACTGCTGAATGGCAGTACGGAAGCGATCGTCGCCGCCGCGGCGTTCGCCCGCATCGGGCACGGGACGCTGGTCGTGGTGCTGCTGGCCGCCATCCCCGGGCTGATGAAGTTCGACGTGCTGTACTGGTGGGCAGGCAGGCTCTGGGGTGAGCGCCTCATCACGCTGCTGTCCGGCAAGCGCAACCGGGGCCACAAGTACATGAAGCGCGTGCAGCAATGGGGCCGCAAGTTCACCTGGCCCGCCGTGGTCCTCTCGCCGTTCCTGCCCATTCCCAGCGCGATCATCTTCGCCGTCGTCGGCTGGGCCGGGATGCGGCTGGTCACGTTCCTCATCCTGGACGCCATCGGGACGCTGTTGTGGGCCGGCATGCTGATGGGCCTGGGGTACGCGCTCGGTCATCACGCGGTCGTGGTCGCGCAGGCAATTTCGCACTACGGGCTGTGGATCTCGATCGCGCTGGTCGTCGTGATCGTGTTCTTCCAGGTGCGCTCGCAGCGCCACATGATCCGCGGGGCCGGCCAGGCCAGACCCGCCGCCCTGGGCGGCGGTGACGAGGCAGCAAGCTGACCCAGCTGCCGGGTTGCCTGGCAGAGCCGTCCAGCCGTCCGGCAGCACGGGGCTGCACAGTGCAGCACGGGGCCCTCCTGTTGCTTGAAACGTCAGCTAGCTGGGCAGGTATAAAGTGCACGATGCAAATGAACGTGCAAACGGCCTTGCACGATGTGTGTAATCTCGGGCAGGATGTCAAATGCGTCGATCAGCCGGGATTGATGCACCTACGCTCCGCGGGGTCGCGATGGGCTTGAGCCAGGTGGGTTTGCCGACCAGGACCAAGGTCGATCGTGCCATTCGCCGGCCCCTGGACCTGACCGCCAGGCTGCATGCCCCTCCGGGCCGCCCGCGCGTGGTCCGGATGCCCTCCGACTGGTGGGATTCCCCGGCTGTGGCGGCATGCCCGCTGGGCATGAGCGCTCAGTCCGGCCGTACCGCCCGGCGCTTCACCAGGAACACCCTGCGGGAGTGGGGTCTGGCCTCGCTCGCCGATGATGCGGAGGCGATCGTGGGCGAGTTCGTGGCCAATGCGGTCTCGCACGCCGCCCGGGCCGCTGGCGCCGGGCAGCCCATCGGCCTCCGGTTGCTGCGCAGGACCGGCGAGGTCATGTGCGCGGTGCTCGATCCGTCCGACAGTGCTCCGGTGCTCCGGGTGCCGGACAAGACCGAAGAAGCCGGGCGTGGCCTGCAGATGGTGGACGCGCTGAGCGATGTCTGGGGCTGGAGCCCGGTCACCGGCCGCGGCAAAGCGGTCTGGGCCATCCTGTTCTGTGCCTTAGAGTCTTCCTCGTCACCACCACCACCCGAGAGGCCTGGCATCCATGCCCTGGACATGGCGGTACGAGAAGGCAGATGGCACCGTAGTTCCAGCAGATGACCTGCAAGAGGCCATCTTCGCCAGCCAGGGCGATGCGGAGACCTGGCTGGGCGAGAACTGGCGGGCGCTGCTCGCAGTGGGCGTGGACCAGGTCATCCTGCTGGAAGATTCCCGGCCCGAGTACGGGCCGATGAGCCTGCACCCAGAAGACTGAGGCCTACGGGCGTGCCGCCGGGCTGCCGGTGTGGGCGGGGTCGCGCACGACCACAGCGCCGAGCTCCTGGTCGATCCTGCTCATGATGTCCGCGCCCAGCCGAACGCCGGCGGCCCCGACGTTCTCCCGCACCTGTTCGGGCCGGGTGGCGCCGACGATGGCGGCGGATACGCCCGGGTTCTGCAGCGTCCACGCCACCGCGAGCTGTGCCAGCGAAAGCCCGGCGTCGGCCGCGACCGGCCTGAGCCGGTGCACCGCGCCGAGCACGTCATCGCCGAGCAACTGCCTGATGAAGCCGGAGCCGGTGGGGTCGGTGGCGCGGGAGTTGGCCGGGGGGGCGGCCCCGGGGGCGTACTTGCCGGTCAGCACGCCCTGCGCGATCGGGGACCAGACGATCTGACCGAGACCCTCCTTCTCGCACAGCGGCAGGACCTCGGCCTCGATGACTCGCCACAGCATGTTGTACTGCGGCTGGTTAGACACGATGCGGTCCAGGCCGAGCTCGTCGGCGGCCCGTAGCGCGGCCGCGATCTCCTCCGCGCGCCACTCCGAGACCCCCACGTACAGCACTTTTCCCGCCCGCACCAGGTCATCGAAGGCGCGCATGGTCTCTTCGATCGGCGTCTCGTGGTCGTACCTGTGCGCCTGGTACAGGTCGACGTAGTCGGTCCCCAGCCTGCGCAGCGAGGCGTGCAGCGACTCGATGGCGTGCTTGCGCGACAGCCCGCGGTCGTTGGGCCGGTCGCCGGTGGGCCAGAACACCTTGGTGAAGATCTCGACGGATTCGCGCCGCACCCCGGCCAGCGCCCGCCCGAGGACCTCCTCGGCCCGCCCGCGCGCGTAGACGTCGGCGGTGTCGAACGTGGTGATGCCCTCGTCGAGCGCGGCGTGGACGCAGTCGGCGGCGGCCTGCTCTTCGACCTGGGACCCGTGGGTGATCCAGTTCCCGTAGGCGATCTCGCTGACCATGAGGCCGCTGCGGCCGAGGTGCCGGTATTCCATGCGTCCCGTCCTTAGATTTCGTCGCCGGGGTGAACTCGCGGGGCGGGCATCCGGAACCTGCGTATCTGCAGCGCGCGGAACACCGCGTAAATGGTCAGCCCCTTGATGGACTCGCCCGGCAGGCGTTCGGCCACCAGCCTGCGCAGGGCGCGCCGGATCAGCTGGGCATCGATGAGGATGATGAAGATCAGGACGAGGATCAGCGGCGAGATGTAGGTCTGGATCGTCTTGTTCCGTGAGAAAACGGCCACGACCAGGACCAGCAGGACGTACATGTAGTACTCGCTGACCCTGCGTTTGGAATCCACGTAATCGCGGGCCAGCGCGCGCACCGGTCCGCGGTCGCGCGGGTTGAGGGCCCACGACTCGCCCCGCTTCATCGCCTCGTACTTGCGGGACCGCTCGGACCGGGCCTTGGTCTTGTCCTGAGGGGTCCGCGGCGCGGCCGCGGCCCGGGATCCGGTGATCGGCTGGCGCCGCCCGCGTTCGGCCTCGCTGCGCTTGGGTGTGGGCCGCCCCTTGGCCGCCTCGGCGGGGCGTGCTGGCTTGGCATCTGCCGGGCCGTCCGGGCTCTGCGCGCCCGGGGAATCCTGGGCCGTGCCGTCCGTCGCCCCGGCGCTACGGCGTCGGAACACGCGCATAGCTTAGCCCCAAGCAGCCCGGCACATTTGCTCCCGGGCCCGGCCCCCTTTTTGGGGGCCCCAGGGGGTACGGGGCGCGGGCAGCCCCCCGTGCGGGGGGTCCCGGGGGTCTCCCCCGGGAAGCCAACACGGTAGATCGCATGCCGGCGACCGCGTAGGGTGGAATGCGACTAGTCGCACGGGCTCGTCCGCCGTTTAACCGGGCGCCCGGCCACCTCGGCCTGGTCGCGCGGTCTTGCCGGCGGCGTAGATGTTAATGAAGGGGACGGCCGCGCGTATGGGCGTGATGAAGCGAGTCTCACTCGTCTTCAAGGCCAAGGCCAACAAGGCCCTGGACAAGATGGAAGACCCTCGTGAGACCCTGGACTATTCCTACCAGCGGCAGCTCGAACTGCTGACGAAGGTCCGCCGTGGGGTCGCGGATGTCGCCACGTCGCGCAAGCGCGTCGAGCTGCAGATGAACCAGCTACAGCAGCAGGCCGACAAGCTTCAGGACCAAGCGCGCAAGGCGCTGTCGATGGGCCGTGAGGATCTTGCCCGGGAGGCGCTCACGCGCAAGGCGCAGGCGCAGAGCCAGCTGGACGAGCTGCAGGTGCAGTACGCCCAGTTGCAGGCCGAGGAAGAGAAGCTGACCGTCGCCTCGCAGCGGCTGCAGGCCAAGGTGGACGCCTTCCGCACCAGGAAGGAGACCATCAAGGCCACCTACACCGCGGCCGAAGCGCAGACCAGGATCAACGAGGCGTTCACCGGCATCTCCGAGGAGATGGGCGACGTCGGCATGGCGATCCAGCGCGCAGAGGACAAGACCGCGCAGATGCAGGCGCGGGCGGGCGCGATCGACGAGCTGATGGCTTCCGGCGCCCTCGAGGACGCCGTGGGCGGCAAGCGCGACGACATCCAGTCCGAGCTGGACGCGATGAGCGCCAACAGCGACGTGGAGCGGGAACTGGCCATGCTCAAGGGCGAGCTCACCGCGGGCGCACCGAAGCAAATCGAGGGTTCCGCGGCCAACGGTGAGTCACAAGCCGCCCAGCAGGCCCCGGCCGACCGGCCTGCTCAGGGACCGTACGCGCCGCCGCCTCCGCCGCAGCAGGCCCACGCGGAGCCGACCCAGGCGGAGCAGGCCCAGCCGCCCCAGCAGACCCAGCCTGCCGGGCTTCCGGTGGCCGACCTGCCCGGCCTGGCCGACGAACAGCAGGATGGTGACGGATCGTGATCGTCAGGATCCTCGGCGAGGGCCAGTTCAGGGTCGACGATTCGCATGCCGCCGAGCTGAACGCGCTGGACAGCGACCTTGAAGCCGCCGTCGAGCGCGCCGACGAGGCCGCCTTCATTGCCGCGCTGACCAGCCTGCTGGCCCAGGTTCGCGCGCAAGGTTCACCGCTGCCGCCGGATATCCTGGAACCGTCGGAGCTGATCCTGCCTGCAAGGGACTCGAGCATGGAAGAGGTGCGCAAGCTGCTCACGGACGAGGGCCTGATTTCGGGCTGAGTCCTGCGCTTACAAGCCAGAGCAGACTTGCGGACAACGTTCAGCTAAGGATCAGCATCCGTGGGATACATTTCAGCTAAATAGTGCTGGTGGCTCCCGGCGGGCCACACCCAGCCGGGGCCGAACGGAGGTGGCGCCAAATGGCGCGTACCAGGTATGCGCCTGATCGGGGGCTGACGGCGCGGATGACCGCGACGATGTTCCTGCTCGGGCTGGTGTTTGTCGCGTTCGTCGTCGCGATCATAGCCATCGGGGCTGCCTACCACGCGTCCAGCGCTGGGATCGCGCTGATCGCGATCGTCCTCGCGGGCGGCTTCGCCATCGGGTCGTTGTTCTACTCCGACAAGATCGCGCTCCGCACCGCGGGCGCGGTGGAAGTCACCCGAGAGCAGGCGCCGCGACTGCACGGCATCGTGGACCGGGTGTGCGCACTGGCCGACATGCCGAAGCCGCGGATAGCGATCGCCAGGACCGACCTGCCGAACGCGTTCGCGACCGGGCGCAACGCCGACAAGGCGGTGCTCTGCGTGACCACCGGCTTGATGAACAAGCTGCCCGAGGACGCCGAGCTCGAGGGCGTCATCGCGCACGAGATGTCGCACGTGGCGCACAAGGACGTCCAGGTGATGACCATCGCCTCGTTCCTGGCCATCGTCGCCGCGCTGCTGATCAGGATCGCCTTCTATGGCGAGCTGTTCGGCGGCGGCCGCGGCCGCGGCAACAACAATCAGAACGCGGCATTCGTGATGCTCGCGCTCATGGCGGTGAGCATCGTCGTCTACGCCGTCAGCTTCCTGCTGATCCGGCTGCTGTCCAGGTACCGTGAGCTGGCGGCCGATCGCAGCGGTGCGCTCTTGACCGGTCAGCCGAGCGCGCTGAAGGCGGCGCTCGTCAAGGTCACCGGCGAAATCGGCAAGATCCCGAGCAGGGACCTGCGCACGGCCGAGCCGCTGAACGCGTTCTTCTTCGCGCCGGCCATGTCGCTGCGGGGCGGGGCGAGCCTGTCGAGCGTGTTCTCCACTCACCCGAGCCTCGAGCGTCGGCTGGCCGAGCTGGACAAGGTTCAGCAGCAGCTCAACCGGGCCGGGTAGGACGGTAGGGCGGTCGTGGGGTTCCTGGACACCCTGCTGGGCCGGACCAAGCCGGTCCAGCCCAAGCTGGATGACCTGTTCGCGCTGCCGTCCGCCGCGATCACACTCGACGCCGGAGCCGGTTTCAAGCCAACCGGCTCCGGCTCGGTCTGCTTCCGCCCGGTCGAGGGCCGCTCGTTCGCCGACGTGCAGAAGGACGTGACCGAACTGCTCGACGTGAGCGCGGGCCAGGAGGGCGGCCTGCCCGTCGAGGCGGTCAAGGACGACTACGGTTTTACCTGGCTGGTCAGCTCGCACATGTCCGACGAGCTCGACGCGCTGGTCACCGACCTGCACGCGGTCAACTCCTCGCTGGTCGACAACGGCTTCGGCCCGCAGCTGCTGTGCACCCTGGTCGCCTTCCGCGATGATCAGGAGCGCCGGCTCGCCCTGGTCTACCTGTTCAAGCGGGGCACGTTCTACCCGTTTGCCCCGCTGACCGGCGAACACCGCGATAACGCCCTCGAGTTGCAGGTCAAGGGGGTCATCGGCACTGACCTGAAGTTCGAGCCCGATCTGGCCCGCTGGTTCCCCGTCTGGGGCGCTCCCGGCCTCTAACCAAAGGCCCGGGGGTTACCGGGGGGTCCGCGGGGGGTGTCCCCCCGCGGGTGGGGGGTTCCCGGGGAGTCGTCCCCCCGGGGGTCTGGAATGTCAGCGCAGCGCATATCGTTGGATGTGCACGTGGGAGCACTCCCGTGCCGCGAACGCGGCATACGAGCAAGGCAGGAGCTAAGGTGACTGTTCAGCAAGAGGCCACGCAGGGAATCATCCTGACCGACGTAGCGTCCGCCAAGGTGAGCAGCCTGCTCGCGCAGGAGGGGCGGGACGACCTGAAGCTGCGCATCGCGGTCCAGCCGGGCGGCTGCTCCGGGCTCCGTTACCAGCTGTACTTCGATGAGCGCGAGATCGACGGTGACATCGTCAGCGAGTTCGGCGGTGTGCAGGTCGTAACCGACAAGATGAGCGCCCCGTACCTGATGGGAGCGACCATCGACTTCGTGGACACGATCGAGAAGCAGGGCTTCACCATCGACAACCCGAACGCGACGGGTTCCTGCGCCTGCGGCGACTCCTTCCACTGACGCCCGGCTAACCGGTAACCCGCCGTGCGCATCGCGGTCACCGGGTCGATCGCGACCGATCACCTGATGACCTTCCCCGGAAAGTTCGCCGACCAGCTTGTTGCCGACAAGCTCCATAAGGTTGCGTTGTCGTTCCTGGTCGACGGGCTCCAGATCAGGCGCGGAGGCGTAGCGGCGAATATCGCATTCGGCCTGGCCTGCCTGGGGCTGCGACCGCTGCTGGTCGGTAGTGCCGGCCCGGATTTCGCTGAGTACCGCGGCTGGCTTGACCGGCACGGGGTGGACACCAGCGGAGTGCGCGAGTCGACACTGCATCACACGGCCAGGTTCGTTGCGACCACCGACCAGGTGGGCAACCAGATCGCCTCCTTCTATCCCGGCGCGATGAGTGAGGACATTCAGATCCAGCTGGGTCCCCTGGCAGATGGCTGTGACCTGGTGCTGATAGGCGCGAGCGATCCCGAGGCCATGCTCAGCTTCACCAGCCAGTGCCGGGCGCTTGGCCTGCCCTTCGCCGCGGACACATCCTGGCAGCTGGCCAGGTTCGACGGGCCGCAGGTGCACGAGCTGGTGAACGGCGCCTCTTACCTATTCTCGAACGAGTACGAGGCCGCGCTGATCGAGAAGAAGACGGGGTGGACACCTGCCGAGGTGCTCAGTCATGTCGGGATCCGGGTGACGACGCTCGGTGCGGATGGCGCCCGGGTGGACCGCGCAGGGAAACCGCCGATCGAGGTACCCGGCATAGCCGACGCGCGGATGGCCGAGCCGACAGGTGCCGGTGACGCGTTCCGCTCGGGTTTCCTCGCCGCCATGGCGTGGGGCCTTTCGCTCGAGCGAGCAGCCCAGCTTGGCAACCTGCTGGCGGTGCACGCCCTCGAGACCATCGGCACTCAGGAGTATGACCTCAAGCCCGGCCCGCTGGCCGACCGCTTCGGCGCCATCTACGGCGACGACGCGGCGGCAGAGGTCGCCGCTCACCTGCCTATCTGACTGGTTCCACCCCCGATACCGCGCGGCGGGCGTCCCCTAACCGTGATCCCGCCGCGCAGCGCGGCGCCAACCCGCGGCCCTGCCCGGCCGTCATAATGTGCGGAACGGCGCAGGTGGCGCCGCACGGAATAGGAGGCACGGGAGTGTTTCCACTCCTCGAGCGTTCAGCTACCCCGAAGCCAGGGAACGGGCCAGGACTCGCGGTCCTGACCGGCCGGTCGTTCGCGGCGGTTTCCTGCCGGGCGGCAGCGGCACTGCTCTGCCTGGCCGCGGTGGCCGCCTGCTCGTCGTCATCCAGCCCGTCAACCACGTCGTCGCCTCCGGCGAGCTCCTCCATCACGGCCACGCCGGTCGCGCCGCCCACCCCGGTGCCGTCCTCCCCGTCCTCGGCTGTGACCGGGCCGCCGGCCTGCCCGAACGGCTCGCTGCATGTGAAACTGGGCCTCGGGCAGGGATACGCGGGGGGCACGTACGTGGTGATCGACTTCACCAATACCTCCGGAGCCACCTGCACGCTGTACGGCTATCCCGGCGTCTCGCTGGTGTCCGGCCCGCCGTACGCGCAGATCGGCCTAGCCGCCAAGCGCACCAATACCACGCCGGTCAAGCAGATCACGCTGGCGCCCGGCGCGACCGCCAATGCCCTGCTGCAGATCGTGGACGCGCTGAACTTCCCGACCTCCACCTGCAGTCCGGTCAAGTCCACCAACATGCGCGTCTTCCCGCCCAACCAGACCATCTCGGTCTATCTCCCCTACGCCTCGTACGGCTGCTCCAAATCGGTGCAGACCCTGTTCATCGGCGCCGTGCAGGCCGGCTCGGGCGGATCGTCCTGACCCAGGTAGCGTGGCGGGCATGGGAACCGCGCTGGCGTCCGGATACGGCGGGCCTCCCGAGCTGACGCTGGTCCGCACGCTGACCGAGTGGACGCTCGACCCGTGGATGCTGGCGCTGGTGATAGTCCTGGGCGGCTGCTATCTGGCCGGGGTTCGCCGGGCCAGGGGGGCACGGGGGGACGGGGAGTCCCCCCGTGAGCGGGGGGCCCCCGGGGGGGTCGTGCCCCCCGGGGGGGCACTGTCTGGTTCGTCGGTCTTGGCCTCGGGTTCCTGGTCATCGCCACCATGTCCTGGGTCGGCGTCTACCAGCCGGTGCTGTTCTGGGTGCGCGCCGTGCAGACGGTCTTGCTCGTCCTGGTGGTCCCGCTGTTCCTGGCCCTCGGCCGCCCGATCACGCTGGCCAGCACGGTGTTCCCCCGCGCTGGCGCTCGGCTTGAGGCGGGCATCCGCTCGCCCGTCTCCCGGGTGCTCACCTTCCCCGCCATCACCGCGCTTGCGCTGGTGGGCGTGCCGTTCGTCATGTACTTCACGTCCTGGTACACGGCGGTCTTCGATAGCACCACCGTTCGGCAGCTCACCTACCTGGCGCTGATGGCGGTGGGCTTCGTGTTTTTCTGGACGCTGCTGCGGGTCGACCCGGTGCCGAAGGAGTACTCGTACGGGGTGTCCATGTGGATCACCGGCGCGGAGGTGATCGGCGACGCGTTCTTCGGGATCGCGGTCATCGCCTACCAGGGCCTGATCGGCGGCGCCTACTACGAGGCGCTGGGTCGGCCATGGGGCCCCAGCCTGCGGACGGACCAGGTCATCGGCGGGGGAGTGCTGTGGATCCTCGGCGACCTCGTGGGCCTGCCGTTCCTCGCCGCGCAGCTCATCCAGTTCATGCGCGAAGACGAGTCCGACGCGGCCAGGATCGACGCCGAGCTGGACGCTCGGCAGGCCGAACTCGAGGCCCGCCAGGCCACCACGGCGCGCGCGCCCGGCCTCGCGGCCACGTCGGCTGAGCCGCGCGAACCGGGACCGTCGGACGAGCCGGACGAGCAGGCCGAGCCGCGCGGACCAGACGGCCCGAGTGTCCAGGATGAAGACCCGGAGTCCCAGAGATCGCAGCTGTGGTGGGAAACCGACCCTCGCTTCACCAGTCGCTTCAAGTCCACCTGAGGCTTGAGCGCCGTCGGCGGTCAGAGCGTGCGGCGGATGAAGAGGGCCCAGCCACGGGAGAGTTCGGTGTACCCGGCGAACTCCTGTGACTTCATCGCGCACCAGGAAGGGATGTCGGTATAGGCCGCCGGATCGTCGGCCAGGACCGCGACCACCGCGCCGAGGGGCACGTCCCGGATCTGCTCCGCGAGCATGATGATGGGGATCGGGCACTTGCGGCCCAGCGCGTCGATGGTCAGCGCGGGAGCCGGGCCGGGCGGCGGAGCCAAGGGTCGTTCGGATTCCGGGGCTGGGACGGGACTGACGTCGGCGTCCTGGGCATCCGTACGATGGTCTGCGGCGCCCCGGCCGAACAGGCGGAGCCGGCGTCCGGTCATTTATGCATCACGCTCACATCATGCCCGCAGTCGGCCCTGGTACGCGCGCTCGGCGCGAAGGTCGGCCGCAACCAAGACGAAACATGTGGGGGTCCTCGAAGGCCGGGGCGCGGCGCGCGATACTGTTTGCACGACACGCTGTAGCAGAACCGAGGAAGGTCCTCGCCTTGACTACCGATGACGCCGCCAGGGCCCAGGGGGCACGGGGGGCTGGGCAGGCCCCCCGTGATCGGGGGGGTCCCGGAGGGTCGTCCCCCCGGGGTCACAGAGCACTGCGCGCGACAGGCATGACGGTGGCGCTCGTGCTCCTGGTTCTTGGCCTGACCGGCTGCACGAACAACGCGTTCACCAGGCTCGGCTTCCCCAACCCCATCACCGAGCAGGGCAAGACCGTCCTCACCCTCTGGCAGGGATCCTGGATCGCCGGATTTGCCGTGGGCGCCCTGGTCTGGGGGCTGATCCTGTGGGCTGTGATCTTCCACCGCAAGCGCGGTGACAAGCTCCCGCCGCAGGCGCGCTACAACATGCCGATCGAGATCATGTACACGGCAGTGCCGTTCGTGCTGATCGCGGTACTGTTCTACTTCACCGCCAAGGACGAGAATTACATCGACAAGCTGTCGTCCAAGCCGGATGTGGTGGTGAACGTGCTCGGGTTCCAGTGGAGCTGGCAGTTCAACTACCCGCAGTACCACGTGACGAACACCGGCAACATGTGGGGCGACGGTCCGCTGCCGGTGCTGGAGATCCCGACCGGGGAGACGGTCCGGTTCAACCTGGCCTCCGAGGACGTGGTCCACGCGTTCTGGATCCCCGAGTTCCTGTTCAAGCGCGACGTTATCCCCGATCACCCGAACCACTTCGAGGTCACGCTGACCCAGACGGGGACGTTTACCGGGCACTGCAGCGAGTTGTGCGGCCTTTACCACAGCAAGATGCTGTTTACAGTGAAAGTAGTAACCCCGCAGCAGTTCCAGGCCGACATGGCCGCCGAGCAGGCGGCCCAGGCATCCGGGAGCAGCCAGTGAGTACCATCGAGCAACCGGTCATTGCCGCGCCGCAGCGCAGCGCCGGGCGCAAGGGGTCCATCCTCGCGGCCTGGCTGTCGTCGACCGACCACAAGATCATCGGGCACCTGTACCTGATCACCTCGTTCTTCTTCTTCCTGTGCGCCGGGGTCATGGCCCTGCTGATGCGGATCCAGCTGCTGGGGCCTGACCAGCACTTCATCTCCGACCAGCAGTACAACGAGCTGTTCACCATGCACGGCATCCTCATGCTGCTGCTGTTCGCCACCCCGATGTTCGTCGGGTTCGCCAACGAGCTGGTGCCGCTGCAGATCGGCTCGCCGGACGTGGCCTTCCCGCGGCTGAACCTGCTCAGCTACTACCTGTTCACCTTCGGCGGGCTGATCCTGCT
Source organism: uncultured Actinomycetota bacterium (assembly GCA_963808615.1). GTDB lineage: Bacteria > Actinomycetota > Actinomycetes > Streptosporangiales > Streptosporangiaceae > Palsa-504. Next base: position 598,891 of record CAWEGV010000005.1, on the reverse strand, counting down.
GGCCAGCTTCCTGAGCCCGGGCGGCTCGGCGTCGTTCGGCTGGTACGCGTACTCCCCGCTGAGCAGCTCGATCTACTCGCCCGGCGTCGGCGCGGACATGTGGATCATGGGCCTGGTGCTGTCCGGGTTCGGCACCATCCTGGGCGGGGTCAACTTCGTCACCACGATCTTCTGCATGCGCGCGCCCGGCATGACGATGTTCCGCATGCCCATGTTCTGCTGGAACGCCCTGCTGACCTCGATGCTGATCCTGATGGCGTTCCCGGTGCTGGCCGCGGCCCTGCTGGTGCTCGAGATCGACCGGCGGCTGGGCGCGCATGTCTTCGACGCCTCGAGCGGCGGCGCGATCTTGTGGCAGAACCTGTTCTGGTTCTTCGGCCATCCCGAGGTGTACATCCTCGCGCTGCCGTTCTTCGGCATCGCCACCGAGATCATCCCGGTGTTCAGCCGCAAGCCGCTGTTCGGCTACAAGACGCTGATCGCGGCGACGATCGCGATCGCCGGCCTGTCGATGACCGTATGGGCCCACCACATGTTCACCACCGGCGCCGTGCTGCTGCCGTTCTTCTCGTTCATGACGTTCCTGATCGCGGTGCCGACCGGGGTGAAGTTCTTCAACTGGATCGGCACCATGTGGCGCGGGCAGCTCACCTTCGAGCCGCCGATGCTGTTCACGATCGGGTTCCTGGTCGTGTTCCTATTCGGCGGCATCACCGGCATCATCCTGGCCTCGCCGCCGCTGGACTTCGCGGTGTCGGACTCCTACTTCGTGGTCGCGCACTTCCACTACGTGCTGGCCGGAACGGTGCTGTTCGAGATCTTCGCCGGCTTCTACTTCTGGTGGCCGAAGATGACCGGCAAGATGCTGAACAGCAGGATCGGCAAGATCCAGTTCTGGTTCATGTTCATCGGGTTCAACATGACGTTCCTGGTCCAGCACTGGGCGGGCGTCGAGGGGCAGGTGCGGCGCACCGCCAACTACCCCGACCTGCCCGGGAACGTGACCACGCTCAACATCATCTCATCCGTCGGCTCGTGGATTCTCGCCCTGTCCGTGCTCATGTTCTTCTGGAACATGTACGTGACCTGGCGGCACGGGGAGCGGGTGACCGAAGAGGATCCCTGGGGGTACTGCAGCTCCCTGGAATGGGCCACGTCCTGCCCGCCGCCCCGGCACAACTTCTACCGGATTCCGCGGATCAGGTCCGAGCGGCCCGCGTTCGAGGCGCACTACCCGCACATCAAGTGGGGCCGTGAGTCCTACGGAATCGAGCAGGAGATCCCGGCTATCGAGAGCGCGCAGGAGCAGGTCGAAGCATGAAGGTCGAAGGCTGGCTGTTCCTGGGCTGCGGGATATTCTTCGCCGGGACCGACGTGGTCTACTGGTATACCTCAAAGGACCCGACGGGCACGACCGCGCTCGCGCTGGCCGTCGGCCTCGCCCTGCTCACCGGCTTCTACATGCTGTTCAGCGGCCGCCGCCTGCCCAAGCGCCCGGAAGACGACAATCTCGGCGAGATCGAGCAGGGCACCGGCGAGGTCGGGTTCTTCAGCCCGCACAGCTGGTGGCCGCTGTTCCTGGGGCTCGCCTCAGCCACCGCGGCCCTCGGCGCAGCGATCGGCTGGTGGCTGTTCCTGATCGGGATGCTGGCTACCGTGCTCGCCACGATCGGCCTGGTCTTCGAGTACTACCGGGGCCACTTCGCCCACTGAGTTCCGCGGGCGGTCACTGGACCTTGGTGACCAGCCCGGACTGGTAAGCGATGATGACCAGCTGGATACGATCGCGAGCATCGAGCTTGGTCAGCAGGTGAGCCACGTGGGTCTTGGCCGTCGCCGGGCTGATCGTCAGCTGCTCGGCGATCTCTCCGTTTGACAGGCCGCGGGCGACCATCGTCAGGACCTCCAGCTCGCGATCGGTAAGCAATCGCGCGAGCTGATCGGCGGTGCAGACCCCCCCGGCGCGGCTGTTTACCGGGCTCCTGGCCGTGATATCTGGCCCCATGCTGCCCCTGGCGGCATCGCCGTACCGCATCGCCGGGTCGTCCCAGGCCGGGACGTCTCGGATACCGGTCCGCGTGGCGCCCGGGGCCGGTGCCGCCGCGCCCATCAGCCCGGCGGCCGCCACCTCGCCGGCCGGCGTCCCGGCGGCCGTTGCCACTGCGGGCGTGGTCCTGGCGAACTCGCCGATCAGGCGCCGGGTCACGCTCGGCGCGAGCAGCGCGTCGCCCGCGGCCACCACCCGGATGGCGGTCAGCAGATCGGCCGGCAGGGTGTCCTTGAGCAGGAACCCGCTGGCGCCCGCGCGTAGCGCGGCGAAGACGTACTCGTCCAGGTCGAAGGTGGTCAGGATCAGGACCCGCACGTCGGTGCTCTGCGTGATCTGCCCGGTCGCCTGTATGCCGTTCATGATCGGCATGCGCACGTCCATCAGGATGACATCCGGCCTGGTCCTCTGGGCCGCCTCGACCGCCTCCACGCCGTTGCCGGCCTCGCCGACCACGGTAAAGCCAGGCGTGGCAGCGATGATCCCGCAAAAGCCCACCCGGACCAGGGCCTGGTCATCGGCGACCACGACCCTGAGCGCATCGGTGCTGGTCATGCGCTGCTTGCGGGCAGCGGGATGTGCGCGCTCACCTGGAACCCGTATCCGGGCAGCGGCCCGGCGCTGAACTCGCCGCCGAGCAATGTGACCCGCTCGCGCATGCCGATGATGCCGTGCCCGCCGCCGAGCGAGCCGAGCCCGCTGAGCCCGCTGAGCCCGCCGAGCCCGCCGAGCCCACCGAGCCCGCCGAGCCCGCCGGGTGCGCCCGTCCGGCCGGCTCCGTGGATGGCGGGGTCGGCCGCATCCCGCCCGGGAGCGTACCTGGCCGGGCCGCCGTCCGACCGGGCAGCCGTTCCGTCCACGGTCGCGACCCCGCGGACCGAACTCCCGTTGCGCGAGACCGGTGTGCTACCGCCAGGCGAGCCGGTCGCACGGTACGTCATCCCGGCGCCCGCCATCTCCGGGACCGGCATGCCCGCGCCGTTGTCGGTGACCTCGATGGTCAGCTCATCGTCCCGGTAGCCGATCAGGACCTGGCATGAGCTCGTCTGGGCGTGCTTGACCACGTTGGTCAGCGCCTCCTGGACGATCCGGTACGCCGACAGGTCGATGGTCGCGGGCAGGTCGCGAGGCTGGCCGATGCGCTTCACATCGACCCTGACTCCCGCGCCCGCAGTACGCGAGACCAGCCGGTCCAGATCGGCCAGCCCGGGCGCGGGGAACAGCGGCGCTCCGGCCCCGCTGGAAGACGATCCGCGGGCCGCGTCGGCGTCCTGAGCGGTCCCGCCGCCGGCACTTGAACCACTCGCAGCGGAGCCCGAGCCGCCCGCACCAGGTCCCGCACCAGGTCCCGCACTAGAACCGCTGCCCCCACCTGACCCGGAGCTCGCGGCCAACTCCCACGCGTCATTCTCGTCGGCGTGCCGCAGAGCCCCGAGCATCCGGCGCATCTCATCCAGCGCCTCGCGGCTGGTGGCCTGGATGGCGCCGAGCGCGGTCCGGGCATCACCCGGCTGGGTGTCGATGACGTACTGACCGTAGCCTGCCTGGACCGCAATGACGCTCATGCTGTGCGCGACCACGTCGTGCAGTTCACGCGCAATGCGCAGGCGTTCCTGTGCCACCGCCTTGCTGGCCGCCTCGTCCTGCAGCCGGACCGCGTACCGGCGGCGCTGACGCACGCTGTAGCCGATCGTCCAGGCGATGATCACGCACAGCGCGGCCGAGGTCAGGGCGCTGAGGTTGAAGAAGCCTCCCCCGACGAGTCTCATCAGCACGGTATCCGCGAGGAGGGTGGCATAGACCAGCAACAGGATGCGCACCGCGTCTCGCCGCTGCTCGTAGCTGGCCGCCACCAGGTACAGCACGTAGGCGACGGGCAGGAAGTAGATCAGGCTGCCGGCAGCGCCGCCGAGCAGCGCGGTCATCACCAGGGAGCCGGCCAGCAGCACGCCCAGCGCGAACACCGGACGGCGGCGGCGCAGCGCCACCGCCAAGCCCGTCGTCACCACCAGGAGCATGCCCAGCATCCCGGTCGGCAGCGTGAAGTTATGGACGACGAAGTTATGGACGGGGCCCGGGCCTGAGGGGAATTGCTGCCTGACCACGGCGCCCTTCAGCAGGACGAACAAGAACACCGCGGTGGCCGCGCCGGCCAGGTAGTCCAGCGCGACCCAGAGCCGGGGCGTGAGCCGTTTAGTCAGCGGCGGCCGCGCGGCCCGCGGGGCCGCCAGGGGGGCCAGGGGGGCCAGGGGGGCCAGGGCGGTACGGGGGGGCGGGGAGCCCCCCCGTGATCGGGGGGATCGCGGGGGGTCGTCCCCCCGGGGAAGCACAGCACGCACGTTACTACCGTAACTGCCCTGGCGGCCGGCAGCGTCATCCTGCAGGTGTAGGCCGGGGCGATGACCTACCCAGCCCGCCATGCCCTGGCAGGCAGCGAGTTTCACTCTCGGGGGTGATGACGCGCGCGCCGGCGCGCTGGCATCGTTGCCCCATGCCACCTAGCCATGCCCCGGAGCCGCCCGAGCAACCCGCTGTGGTCGTCGAGACGAAGGCGCTGACCAAGGTGTACCCGGGAAACGTGACCGCGCTCGACGGGCTCACCGTCAGCGTCGCGCCCGGCGTCACCGGCCTGGTCGGCGCGAACGGCGCGGGCAAGTCCACACTGATCAAGATCCTGCTCGGCCTCATCCCGCCGACCAAAGGCCAGGCCAAGGTGCTCGGTCACGACTGCGAGTCCAGCGGTGAGACGATCAGGACCCTGCTCGGCTACATGCCGGAACACGATTGCCTGCCGCCCGACGTGACCGCTACCGAGTTCGTCACGCACCTGGGCCGGATGTCGGGGCTGCCGCCCACCGTGGCCAAGGAGCGCGCCGCCGAGTCGCTGCGCCACGTAGGGCTGCACGAGGAGCGCTACCGCCTGATCGGCACCTACTCGACCGGCATGAAACAGCGGGTCAAGCTGGCCCAGGCGCTGGTCGGGGACCCCCGGCTGCTGCTGCTCGACGAGCCGACCAACGGGCTTGACCCGGCCGGGCGCACCGCCATGCTGGAGCTGATCGCCAGGATCGGCGCCGAGTTCGGCATCTCGATCGTGGTCGCGAGCCACCTGCTCGGCGAGATCGAGCGGATCTGCGATCACCTGGTCGCGATCGAGGCCGGGCGGCTGCTGCGGGCCGACACCATCACCAGCTTCACCCAGGCCAGCCAGGTCCTCGCGGTCGAGGTCGAAGAAGGCCTCACGCAGCTACAACGAGAGCTGGAAGCCCACGGCCTGGCCGCCACCGTCCAGCAGCGGGTCCTGCTCGTCCCGCTGGGCGGTGATGACACCTACGACGTGGTGCGCGACTGCGTGGCCGCCCTCGCCCTGCCGCTGTGCCGGCTGGAACAGCGCCGCCACCAGGTCGAAGAGCTGTTCCGCGACGAAGAGGGGGCGGCGCATGTCTGAGACTGGAACCCAGGCCGCCGGCGTCATCCACGACCTCGGCTACCGCCACTACGACGGTCCCCGATTGGGCCGGACGCAGATCGTCAGGGCCCTGACCTGGCACAGCTTCCGCTCCGCGTTCGGCATCGGCCGGGGCGTGAAGGCCAAGATCATCCCGATCCTCGCGGTCATCGCGATATGCCTGCCCGCGTTCGCGAACGCCTTCGCGGTGGCCCGGGGCAACGCCCGGCTGTTCGGCTATGACGTCTACGTGCCGCAGCTGCGGGTCGTGGTGGTCACCATCTTCATTGCCGCCCAGGCACCGGAGCTCGTCTCCAGGGACCTGCGCAGCCACGTGCTGCCGCTGTACTTCTCCCGGCCGCTGCGCCGCGGCGACTACCCGCTGGCCAAGTACATCGCGCTCACCGCTGCGTTGCTGCTGCTGATCGAGGTGCCGCTGCTCATCCTGTACGTGGGCACGATCGCGTCGGCCAAGAACAGCCACGGCGTCTGGAGCGAGACCAGGGCGCTCATCCCGGGCTTGGGCGTCGGCTTGATGTGGGCCGTGCTCATGGCGGCTGTCGGCCTGGTCCTGGCCTCCCTGACCGGCCGCCGCGCGTACGCCACCGGGATCGTGGCCATCGCCTGCTTCCTCACCTGGACCGTGTCCCAGGTGCTGATCCAGGTGGAGGGAGGCATAACCTCCACGTCGACCGGCGCCCGGATCGGCGGGTTGTTCAGCCCGTTCAACATCCTGGACGGGGTGCGGATCTGGCTGGGCGGCACCTCGCCGGGAGAAGACGCCAGCCCAGGCCACTTCGGCCCGCTGTACGGGGTCGTGGCGGTCCTCCTGCTCGCGGCCTGCCTCGGGGGCCTGGCCGCGAGGTATAGGAAGGTGAGCCAGTCGTGACCACGATCGAGCTGAGCAACGTCACCCGCTGGTACGGCAACGTGGTCGCGGTCAATGACATCACGATGTCCATCGGGCCGGGCGTGACCGGTCTGCTCGGCCCGAACGGCGCGGGGAAATCGACCCTCATGCACATGATCGCCGGCTTCCTGCCGCCCTCTCGCGGAGAGCTCACCGTGGACGCCGGGCCCAGCTGGCGCAACCCCGACATCTACCGCAAGATCGGCCTGGTCCCCGAACGCGACTCGGTCTACGCGTTCCTGACCGGCGATCAGTTCGTCGCCGCGACCGCCAAGCTGCATCAGTTGCCGGATCCGGCCCAGGCGGCGACGCGGGCCATCGCCATGCTGGACATGGCCGACGCGGCCGACCGCAGGATCGCCACCTACTCCAAGGGCATGCGGCAGCGGATCAAGGTGGCCGCCGCGCTCGTGCACGACCCGGAGATCCTGCTGCTGGACGAGCCGTTCAACGGGATGGACCCGCGCCAGCGGCTGCACATGATGGACCTGCTCGACAAGCTCGGCAGCGAGGGCCGGACCATCCTGTTCAGCTCGCACATCCTGGAAGAGGTCGAGCGGCTGTCCGGGACCATCCAGGTCATGGTGGCCGGCCGGCTGGCGGCATCCGGCGACTTCCGCGCGATCCGGCGGCTGATGACCAGCCGACCGCACGTGTTCACCGTCCGGTCCTCCGATGACCGCCTGCTCGGCGGCACGCTCATCGCCAGGCCCGCGGTGACCGCCGTGGAACTGACCCGGAGTGGCCTGCAGGTACGGACCTCGGACTACGGCGCGTTCTGCCGGGACATCGCGGTCCTGGCCCGCGATAACGGCATCAGGCTGCGCGAGGTGCAGCCCACCGACGAATCACTGGAAAGCGTCTTCGCCTACCTCATTGCCGACTAAGCCGACTAAGGAGCAGCATGTCCGGCTTGTTCAACCCGACGGTCGCCCGGATCACGACCCGCGCCACCCTGGGCCGTAAGCGGGCGCTGCTGTTCGCCATCCCGGCCGTAATCCTGATCGTGCTGACGCTCGCGCTGAAGGCCTCGCGGCCGCCTGCGCGGCCGTGGCCGTCGCACCTGCTCGGCACGTTCGGGTTCTCCGTGCTGCTGCCGCTGACCGCGCTGATCATCGGCTGCTCCGTGCTCGGCGCCGAGATCGACGACGGCAGCGTCATCCACCTGCTGGCCACGCCGGTGCGCCGGTCCTCGGTGATCCTGACCAAGTTCGCCGTGGCCACCGTGCTGACCATCATTTTCGCGGCGGTGCCCGAGCTCATCGCGGCCCTGATCTCCGGCGGCGGCTACACCGAGCCCGTCATCAAGGTCTCCCCGAACGGCCCGCCCATCTTCACCCCGGGCACCGCCATCAGCACCAGCAACTTCGCCCTGGGCCTGTTCGTCGGCGCGGTGGTGGGCGCGGTGATCTACAACGCGATCTTCGTCATGATCTCGGCCGCTACCACCCGCGCCATCGCGGTCGGCCTGCTCTACGTGCTGATCTGGGAGGCGGTGCTGGCCAATTTCGTCAGCGGAGCCCGGCTGCTGTCGGTCAGCCACTACGCGCTCGGCATCGCCAACGGGATCGCTCATGACTCCACGCTCAACGCGGGCCTGACCGTGGCGGTATCCGTCGTCATGGGCGCCATCGTCACCGTGGCCGCCCTGGCCCTGGCCATCAACCTGCTGTCCGGCTTCACCCTCAAGGGCGAGCCGGCCTAGGGAAAGGCACAGCCAGCCCCGCAGCCTGCGGGACCGTAACGCCACCGCCCGTTCGGAATTATTCAAGCTCTTTTTCCCGAACGGACGGTGGTTTCACGCGTCGGCGGTCCATTCGGCGCCGGTTTCCTGGCGGTAGGCGGCCAGCGCGGATTCGATGGTCGGGTAGAAGTGGCGTGGGTCGATGGTGCGGGTCAGGCCGTAGCGCTCGATCTTGCGCCGCACCGGGTCCTTGAGCTCGGCGAAGACCAGGCTGGTGCCCTGGGCGTTCAGCGTCCGGTCGAGTTCTTCGAGCATGTCGGAGGCGGTGGTGTCCACGTCGGTCACCGGCTCGGCGGCGATGAGGATCCACCTCGGTGCCGGGTCGGCCCCGGCCATGCGCCTGACTTCGTCGCGGAACGTGGTGGCGTTGGCGAAGAACAGCGGCCCGTCGAACCGGTAGATGACCAGGCCGGGCAGATGCTGGGCGTCCGGATGGACATGAACGTCGTGATAGCCTTCCAGCCCTGCCACGCGCCCGAGCTCGGTGTCATACGGCCACCAGGCCCGGCGGAAGACGTTGAGGATGGACAGCCCCACGGCGATGGCGATCCCGGGCAGGACTCCCAGTAGTGCCACGCCGAGGAACGCCGCGATCGACAGCAGGCATTCGGCCTTGCGCTGGCGCCATAGCCGCACCGTGCCGGGGATGTCGGCCAGCGACAGCGAGGCGGTGATCACCACCGCGGCCAGGGCCGGGTTGGGCAGATTGCGGAACAGGCCGGGCACGAACACGATCATCACGATGATCACCGCGGCCCCGGTGACCCCGGTGAGCTGCGTCTTGGCCCCGGACCGCTCGGCCACCGCCGTCCGCGATCCGCTGGTGCTGACCGGGAACCCCTGGAACAGGCCGGCGGCCAGGTTCGCCGCCCCGATGCCGATCATCTCGCCGTTGCCGTCGGTCTGCTGCCCGGTGCGGGCGGCGAACGCCGACGCGGTGGAGATCGTGTCGGCCAGCGACACCAGGACAATCCCCAGCGCGCCGGCGAACAGCGGCCCCATGTCCGCCAGGCGCACGTGCGGGATGGTGAGCGGCGGGAACCCCTTGGGCAGCACGCCCACCAGGCTGACGCCGTGGTCGGCCAGGCTGAACACCGACGTGGCGGCGATCGCCAGCACCACCATGATCAGCACGGCCGGGACCTTCGGCAGCCAGCGCTGCAGGACCAGGATCAGCACGATCCCGGCGATCCCGACTGCCGCCGCGGCGGCCACTGCCTCGCCGTGGGCCAGGCCCTTGACGAACCCGGTGAGTTCCCCGAGAAAGCCGTCGGCCTCGACCTTGAACCCGAACAGCTTGGGCAGCTGACCCACCAGGATGGTCAGCGCCAGGCCGTTCATGTACCCGATCATGGTCGGCTTGGAGATCAGGTCCGCGATGAATCCCAGCCGGGCCACGGCTCCTATGGTCATGATCGCCCCGGTGAGGATCGCGAGCATCGACGCGAGCGCGATGGCCCGCTCGGGATTACCCTCGGCGCCGGCCAGGGGCAGGATGGTCGCGGCGATCATCGGCCCCAGCGAGGAGTCCGGGCCCAGCACCAGGATCCGCGACGGCCCGAACACCGCGTACCCGGCCAGGCACAAGATCGAGGTGTACAGGCCGGTGATCGGCGGCAGGCCCGCCAGCTCCGCGTACGCCATGCCCTGCGGCACCAGCAGCGTACTGAGCACGATCCCGGCGACGACGTCCCTGACCAGCCATTCCCGCCGGTAGGACAGAAGGCTCAGCCCGCTCGCCAGTCTGAACATCGGCACCACATTTCAACAGCTGCGCTGGTTTAATGCGTGCGGCTGAGTATGCCTGCTGACGGGTGCCGCGTCATCACCCGCCCCCGGGTGACCTGGGCCGGTTACTATCCGGGCGGTGACGCCACCGGGCTCGCGAGACAGCTGGTCATTTCGCCGATTACCATATGGTCGCCCTGCCGAGAATATGGTGGTGACACTGCCGAGAAAGTGAGCGGGTCCTCACTGTCCGGATCTCGGGGGCGAGTCGGCGTGGGCCCGGCTCAGCTCAGCTGTCCTGGCTCTCTTCCGGGGGATCCTCGTGAGGATGCCACAGCAGCGGGTCCGTGTGGGGGATCGGGCTCTCCGAGAGCTCGCCGGGGCCGAGCTCGGCATACTCCTCGCCAGGACCGCCGGGCCCGTGCCCGTTGCCGTGGCCGTTCCCGTGCCCGTCCGCCTCGACCACGATGGTCTCCGCGAAGGCCTGGTTGGCGATCGCCCTGGCCCGGCCCAGGGCTCCGCGCGCCGTCGGCGCGGGCACGCCGTTCTCGTCCACCGTCCCAGACGCGGGCAGCAGCGCGGGCACCTTCTTGGCCTCGAGCGGCGCGCGCTCCTCCTCGTTCAGCGGCCGTTCCACCTCGATGAACTCGCCGTGCGGCAGCTGCCTGATGATGCCGGTCTCCAGCCCGTGCTCGAGCAGCCCCTTGTCCTTACGCTGCAGGCCCAGGCAGATACGCCTGGTGACGATAAAGGCCACCGCCGGTCCCACGAAGATCAGCACCCGCGCGATCCAGGTCACCGTGTACAGCGGGATCTGCAGGTAATCGGCGACGACGTCGTTGGCGCCCTCGACCCACAGCACCCCGTAGAACACGATGGCCGCCATGCCGGTGGCGGTGCGGATGGGCGCGTTCCTGGGCCGGTCGTTGACGTTGTGCCACGACTTGTCCCCGGTCGCCCACCGCTCAAAGAACGGCCAGAGCGCCGCTCCGCCCAGGATAATGGTCAGCGGCAACGCGAACGGGATGAGCACGCTCAGCGACAGAGTGTGACCGAGGAAGCTGATCTCCCAGGCGGGCATCATGCGCAGCGCGCCCTCCAGGATGCCCATGTAGAAGTCGGGCTGCGAGGCCGACGAGATGGCCACCGGCGTGTACGGCCCGTACAGCCAGATCGGGTTGATGGTGGCGAACGTGGCCAGCAACGCGAGCGCCCCGAAGATGAAGAAGAACCACGCCGTGCCCTTGGCGATGAAGTACGGGAAGAACGGCTGGCCGACCACGTTGGTCTCGGTGTTCCCCTTGGCGGGCATCTGGGTGTGCTTCTGGTGCACCATGATGAACAGGTGCGCGGTGATCAGCGCCAGGATCAGGCCCGGGATCAGCAGCACGTGGATGATGTACATCCTGGGCACGATCCAGTTGCCGGGGAACGGCCCGCCGAACAGGAAGAACGCCAGGTAGGTCCCGACGATCGGGATGCCCTGCAGCGCGCCCTCGAAGATCCGCAGGCCCGCGCCGGACAGCTGGTCGTCGGGCAGCGAGTAGCCGAACAGCCCCTCGAGCAGCCCCAGCGTGAACAGCGCGATGCCGATCAGCCAGTTGACCTCGCGGGGCTTGCGGTAGGCGCCGGTGAAGAATATCCGCAGCATGTGGATGATGAGCGCGGCCATGAACAGGTCGGCGGCCCAGTGGTGGATCTGCCGCATCAGCAGCCCGGCGCGGACGTCGAAGGTGATGTTCAGCGTCGACTGGTAGGCCTCGCTCATCCGGATGCCGTCGAGCTTGACGTAGGAGCCGTGGTAGACCACGTCGGACATGGACGGGACGAAGAACAGCGAGAGGAAGGTCCCGGTCAGCAGCAGGATGACAAACGACCACAGCGCGATCTCGCCCAGCATGAACGACCAGTGGTCAGGAAAGACCTTCCGCATGAACACCCGCAGCCCGCGGGCCCCGTGGAACCTGTCGTCCAGCCACGATCCGGTGCCGCTGAGCGCCTTGGGGATGTTAACCGGCTCGCTCATCCGCGCTCCCAGAAACTCGGGCCGACGGGCTGGGTGAAGTCACTCTTGGCCACCAGGTAGCCCTGCGCGTCGACGGTCATGGGCAGCTGCGGCAGCGGCCGCGGCGCCGGGCCGAAGATCACGGTAGCGCCGGTCGACGCGTCGAACGTGGACTGGTGGCAGGGACACAGGAGATGGTGCGTGGTCTGCTCGTACAGGCCCACCGGGCAGCCCACGTGGGTGCAGATCCTGGAGTAGGCCACGATGTTGTCGACCGTCCAGTTCATCGTGGCGATCAGCGTCCCGCCGTTGTACGACGTCGGGATGTTCAGCTCGCCGGGCCGGAACTTGATCAAGGTGACGGTGGCCTTGGCCAGCGCGTCCGGATCGTCCTGGTAGCCGTCGGGCACGATGGTGACCATGCTCCCGGGCGCGCTGAACTGGGCCGGGGTCAGCGGCTGGTTGGTGCCGTAGACCAGCAGCCGCCGGCCCGGACTCCACACGGTGGTCCGCAGGCTGGTGCCGGGCAGCGGGCCCAGGTCACGCAGCACCACGATCGGGATGACGGCCAGTGGCAGCGTGGCCAGCATGAGGGTGCGCCGGACGATCGGCCGCCTGACGAACTGGCTGGCCGACGTGCCCTCCTCGAAGTACTCGCTGAAGGCAGCCCGGTCCTCGTCCGAGGACCGCATCTCGTGCCGTTCCTCGACCATCTCGAAGTCCGGCATCAGGTGCCGGACCCAGATCAGCGCCCCGGCGCCCAGGCCCAGCAGTGCGACGGACAGCGACAGGCCCAGCGCCAGGTTGGAGCGCAGGACCTTGTCGACCGAGTGGACCCCGAGGCCCACGTAGGCGGCGATGAACCCGCAGCCCGCTATGAACGCGAGCAGGAAGAACGCCGCGACGAGCTTCTCGGCGGTCTTGGCGTGCTCGGGGTAGTCCGATTCAGCGGGCAGCCGCTCCTCGTCCGCGACGACGGCCACGGCGCCGCCATCGCCGCCGGCCGCGCCCTGGCCCGCAGCGCCCGCGCCGCCGTCCCCGGAGCCGAGCAGCCGCGGCGACGGCGGCGGAGTCCCGATCACCCGGTGCGGCGCGACCGGGCCCTCGGGCTCCTCATGGGCTTCCGAGCCCGGCACGCCCTCGGTCTCGTCCATGTCGCTCATCGGTGCTCCGTCCCCGTCTGTTCTGCGTTCCTTTCCTGCGCCACATCCCAGGGCTCACGCCGCTTGGCGGTGATCCACATCGCGGCCAACACCAGGAAACCCAGCCCGCCCAGGAAGATCACCAGGCCTTCGGTGATGGGCCCGGTACGGCCGAGCGAGAACCCGCCGGGGTTGGGCTCGGTCTTCGTGGCCTCGATGTAGGCGATGATGTCGCGCTTGGCCTCCGGCGGGATCGCCCCGTCGGAGAACACCGGCATCGCCTCGGGACCGGTCAGCATGGCCGTATAGATCTGCGTGGGAGTGGACTGGTTCAGTGCCGGCGCGAACTTGCCGTAGGTGAGCGCGCCACCGGACAGGCCGGCGTTGTGGCACTGCGAGCAGTTGGCGCTGAACAGCTGGTATCCGAGCGCAGTGTCTCCGCTCGCGGGGTTCACCTGCTCGGGGGCCGGAACCTGGGGACCACCGCCGATGGACTGGATGTATTCGCCGATGTCGAGGATCTCCTGCTCGGTGAACAGCGTCGGCTTGCGTGGGTTTTCCGCGCCCGCCTCCTTGGCCGGCATGCGGCCGGTGGACATCTGGAAGTAAACGGCAGCCGAGCCCGCGCCGATCAAGCTGGGCGCCACGCCGGGGTTGCCCACCGCGCCGAAGCCGTGGCACGTCGCGCAGTTCACCTCGAACAGGGCCTTGCCGTTCGCGATGTCCTGCTGTTCCGTGGTCAGGGCCGCCTGCGCGCCGGTGCCCTGGCGCGTGATGGCCCCGTACAGCAGCGTGACCACGACCAGCCCGAGCAGCAGAGCCGCGTAGCCGGCAGCCGGCCGCCTGCGCCTGGCGTTGATCCAGCTCACTCGCTGTCCCCTGACTAGTGGATGAGGTAGATGGTGGTGAACAGGCCGATCCACACGACGTCGACGAAGTGCCAGTAATACGACACGACGATCGCGCTGACCTGCTGTTCATGGGTGAACCTCTTGGCGGCGTAGGTCCGGCCCAGGAGGAAGAGAAACGCGACGAGACCGCCGATGACGTGCAGTCCGTGGAATCCGGTGGGGATGTAGAACACCGAGCCGTACGCGCTGGAGGACAGCGTCAGGCCCTGCTTCCTGATCAGGTCCAGGTACTCGTAGCCCTGCCCGAGCACGAAGTACAGCCCCATCAGGAAGGACAGCACGTACCACTCGCGCAGGCCCCAGCTCATCGGATGGAAGATCGACCGGGTGCGCTTGATCTGGCCGCGCTCGACCGCGAACACGCCCATCTGGCAGGTGACGCTGGACAGGACCAGCACGGTCGTGTTGACCGTGCTGAGCGCGATGTCCAGGTGCGCGCCTGGCCAGGGCAGTCCTTCGCCCTTGTCCACCGACCTGATGGTGAAGTACATCGCGAACAGCGCCGCGAAGAACATCAGCTCAGAGGAGAGCCAGACGATGGTGCCCACGCTGACCAGGTTGGGCCTGCTGGCCGGCGAGCGCGGGCTCGTCCGCACGGTTGCTGTCGCCACGAAGCAATTATTACGACAACCTGTAGGCGATCGCTACGCGACCCCCCCGGAGGGGGTCTGGGGGAAACGTTTCCCCCCAGGATCGGGGGGTTCCGGGGGGTCGCCCCCCCGGGCTAGCACTACCATGCCTGTCATGAAGGTCGTTGTGTACAGCCACGACGCGGATGTCCGGGCTCGGATCAGGCTCGCCATCGGCCGCCGCCCCGCGATGGACGTGCCGGATGCGGAGATCATCGAGGTCGCCACCCAGCCCGCCTTGTTCCGGCTGCTCGACGCCGGAGGTGCCGACGTCATGGTGCTCGACGGTGAGGCCCAGCCGGCCGGCGGCATGGGCGTGTGCCGCCAGGCCAAGGACGAGATCTACAACTGCCCGCCGGTGCTGCTCATCATCGGCCGGGCCGACGACGGCTGGCTGGCCACCTGGTCGCGGGCCGACGCCGTGACCAGCCATCCCATCGATCCCGTCGCGCTGGCTCATGAACTGGCCGGGCTGATGCGCGAGCGGGCCGCCGTCACCGGCTGAACCGCCGCACCTTTCTCATTTGCCCGAACGGTCCTGCCTTCCTCGTTCCGTCACCCCGGGGAGCTGCCCATGGATGCGCGCACGACCTGGCCCGCGCTGCTCGGCGCGCTGATCCGCGGTGAATCGCTCACCGCCGACGAGAGCGAGTGGGCCATGAACGAGATCATGGAAGGCGCGGCGACGCCCGCCAGGATCGCGGCCTTCGCCGTCGCGCTGCGGATCAAGGGAACGTCGGTGGCCGAGATGACCGGCCTGACCCGGGCCATGCTCGCGCACGCCACGCCGATTCACCTGACCGGCCACCTGACCGACCTGGTGGGTACCGGCGGGGACGGAGCCCGCACCGTCAACGTGTCCACCATGGGCACGATCGTGGCCGCCGCGGCCGGTGCCCGGATGATCAAGCACGGCAACCGGGCCGCGTCGTCCGCGTGCGGTGCCGCCGATGTGCTCGAGGCGCTCGGCGTGGTCATCGACCTGCCGCCTGCGGCCACCGCAGAACTGGCCGACACCGTCGGGGTCGCGTTCTTGTTCGCGCCGCTGTACCACCCGGCGCTCCGGCACGCAGGCCCGACCCGGAGCGAACTCGGCGTGCCGACCGTGTTCAACTTCCTCGGCCCGGTGGCCAACCCGGCCAGCCCCCAGGCGCAGGCGGTCGGGGTATTCGACCCGGTCATGGGCGGCGTCATCGCGGGCGTGCTGGCCGGTCGCGGCTGTTCGGCCCTGGTGTTCCACGGCTCCGACGGGCTCGACGAGCTCACCACCACCGGGCCGTCCGCTGTGTGGGTGGTGCACGATGGCCAGGTGGCCCAGACCCAGTTCTCGCCCGCGGATCTCGGGCTGCCCCGGGCGTCAACCGCGGACCTGCGCGGCGGCGACGCCACGCACAACGCGGCGGTGGCCCGGGCCGTACTGGACGGCCAGCGCGGCCCGGTGCGCGACATCGTGCTGCTGAACGCGGCCGCCGCGCTCGCCGCAGCGGTCGGCGTGCCAGGCCCGGACGCGGTTACCTCGGCGCTGGCGGACGGCTACGCTCGCGCCGCAGAAGCCGTCGACTCCGGTGCCGCCAGCGCCCTGCTGGACCGCTGGATAGAGGTAAGCCACCGCCTGGTCCCGTAAGACCCGGAAAACCCGCTGAGCCCTCATGGGCGCCAGGGCCCGTTCATCAGGCTTCGGCGCCGAGCCCCAGGGAGAAGGCGGCCTCCAGGTCGTGCCGGGAGTAGGTGCGGAACGCGATGTGGGTCTCGGTGTGCCTGACGCCGATGACCTTGTTCAGGCGGCCGGGAATGACGTCGGCGAGTTCCTCGTGGCCACGGACCCGGACCATGGCCACCAGGTCGAACTCGCCGGTGACCGAGTACACCTCACTGACCTCGGGAATCTGGGCGATCGCCTCGGCCACCTCGGGAATCCGCTGGATCTCTGCCCGCACCAGGACGATCGCGGTGACCACTGGATGCCTCCCAGGCTGTGTTCCAATAAATGGTTGGCGGGGCCGGGTTGTCTCGGCTGGCGCTTACGCTACTACCTCAGGCCACTCGCTGAGCTGGCCGAGGGTGCGCACGCCGCGGTGGGCCAGCCGCCGGATCAGCCAGCCAAGGACGTCCGCGGTGGCTCGCGCGTCGGCCAGCGCGCGATGAGACGGCGCCGTGCGGGTCCGGAAGAACCCGGCCAGCGTGCCCAGCTTGCAGTCGGGCACCTCGTCCGGGTCCATGACCCGCCTGGCCAGCATGACCGTGTCGAGTACCGTGAAGCCGGGCCAGGCCAGGCCGCATTCGGCGCATGCGGCGAAGAGGAAGCCGACATCGAACGGCGCGTTGTGCGCGACCAGGACGCAGCCGTCGGCGAACGCCAGCAGGCCCGGCAGGACCGCGGCGAGCTTCGGGGCCGAGGCCAGCATCCAGTCGGTGATCCCGGTCAGGTCCTCGATCCCCGGCGGGACTGGCACGCCGGGGTCGATCAGCGAGGCGAACTCACCCAGGCGCCGCCCGCCGCGCACCCTGACCGCCGCGATCTCCGTGATCTCGGCCGCCGCTGGTGACCAGCCCGTGGTCTCCAGGTCGATCACCGCGAACTCCACCTCGGCTAGGTCGAGCCGAGCCCCCTTCGCCGCTGGCGACCCTCGCCCCGCCCATGCCAGCCGGGCCGGCCGGACCTCAGCCGGCTCCAACCGGGGCGGCGGCACCCCGGCGAACGGCTCGCCGTCCCCGCTTGGTGCCCGCGAGATCACGGTGGGCCTCATCACGGACACCACGGTAGAGCCGGCCACTGACATTCTCGCCGCAGGCGCGCCGGGCCCCTGGCCGGGGCCGCCCAGCTCCGCTGACCACCAGCACGACCGTCGCTGTCGTCAGCCCGGACCGCGGCGGTGCGCTTCAGCGGGCCGGGCCGTGTCCTCGTTGCCGCTTGATCCCGATCAGCAGGGTCACGCACACGACCAGCTGCCCGAGGAAGAAGGCCCCGAAAACCGAGGGCACCAGGTAACCGGCCACCGTGAGCAGGACACCGGCGGCCAGGGACACGGGCTCCCAGCGGGCCCGCGCGGTGCGGGCGAGCCGCAGGACGCCGATGGCCATGAGCAGCGCACCGGTCCGAAGCCACCACCGGATCCGCCTGGCGCGCGCCCGCCGCCTGCCTCCCGGACGCCTCCGGCCCCCGGATCGGCCGCCCGGAACCCCGGAGGAGCTCCATACAACGAGCCTCCGATGATGCGGCCGCAGTGTCATGGCAGCTCCGCGCGAACCCGGACGGTGTCTCTCCCACCATAAGCGCTGGCGGGCCTACGTCAATCGGCGTGATCGGCCGGACCCGAGGGTGACCACGGGACTCGCGGCCCCAGGGTCCCGGCCCTCCGGAAATGTCACAGGCCGCGGTTAGCGTGTATCCGTCCATTCACGGAATGCACAGGAGAGGCCATGACGATTGAGTGCGGCCGGTGCGAGATGCGCGGCATCGGATGCCGTGATTGTGCTATTGCGGTCATCGAATCACAAAACGTGACAGATTGCCTCACCCAAGAGCAACTGCGTGCGCTGCGCGTTCTCGCGGATGCCGGCCTGGTGCCGCCCCTGCGGCTCTCGCCGGCCAGCATGGCCGCTCCGACTTGGACTTCGGCCATCCTCTCCGAGGTCAAAGCGTCGTGATGATAGCGCTCCGATGCCGTTCGCGCCAGTGATTCGGGACATCGTAATGGACTAGTTGGAGTTTCGTGAATCGGTTGAAGCGCCCAATTGCCTTCACTACGCTTGCCCCAAATGTTGCCTGGCCAGGAACCGAGGTCTAGGACCTAGACGGACACGCCAAATGGTGCGTGGATGACTTAGGAGCGTGGTAGGCACGTGGGTGCGCGGCTTGCGGGCGTCGAGTCCCGGATACGCCGCGGGGTTGCGGTCGCGGCCGCGCTGATAACAGTCGGCGGGCTTGTCGTTTTCGCCTCTAGTGCCGGCGCCTCTCCGCAACCGACCGTGGCGCAGGTCCAGGCCCGGGTGAACCAGCTCACCTCGCAGTACGACCAGGTCAGTGAGCAACTAGACCAGGCCACCGAGCAGCTGTCCGCCGCGAAGACCAGGCTGGGTCAGGTGCGCGCGGCCTTCAATCACGCCGACGCCCAGTACGAGGCGGACCTTACTGACGTGGCCCAGTTCGCCGCCGCTTCGTTCGAGGACACCGCGGCCACGTCCATCGCCAGCGTGCTCACCTCTCCGGACGGCTCTTCGTTCCTGCGGGAGGGCTCCTTGCTGGAGGTCATATCCGCCAACAGGAACGACGAGACAGCGCAGCTCAGCGCCTCCGCCAGCGAGCTGGCCGGGGTCGAGCAGGAGATGCAGCGCACCGAGGACGGCATCGCGACGCTCGAGACCCAGCTCACCGAGCACAAGAGCTCCCTGGGCAAGCTCATCGCGACCGAGCAGGCCACGCTGGACAGCCTGACCGTGCCGGAACAGCAGGCGGTCCAAGGCAACTCGCTCGGCGGCAACGGCAGCACCACCCCGACGTACACCGGCCCTACCTCCACCCAAGCGGAGAAGGCCGTCGCCTTCGCCTACGCGCAGCTCGGCTGTCCCTACGTCTACGGTGGCACGGGCCCGTGCCACATGGGCTTCGACTGCTCCGGGCTGGCTCAGGCCGCGTGGGCGGCGGCGGGCGTGGCGATACCGCGCACCACCTACGAGGACTGGGCCGAGCTGCCGCACATCCCGATGTCCTCGGTCGAACCTGGTGACCTGCTGCTCTTCGACGGCGAGAACCACACCGGCATTTACGTGGGGAACGGCTACCTTATCGACGCGCCGGTGCCGGGAGAGGTCGTCGAGCGGATCCCGCTGCAGGGCTGGTATTCACAGACCCTCGACGGCGCAGTGCGCCCGTAGCCACGTCTGCGCCGTCCGGCGTCACCGCCGCCCGGGAAGCTCCAGTCCCGGGCCCTGAGGGCCCCGGTACACTCGTGCGGTGCCGCGCACGCTGATCGTTACCAACGACTTCCCGCCCCGCCAGGGTGGTATCCAGTCGTTCGTGCACGCGCTGGCCACCCGGCTGCCGCGGGGCACGGTGACCGTGTACGCGCCAGCCTGGAAGGGCTCGGGGGAGTTCGACGCCGAGCAGCCCTTCCCGGTGATCCGCCATCCGACGTCGCTCATGCTGCCGGTGCCGGCCGTGTCCCGCCGGGCCGCGGCCATCGCCCGCGAACACGGCTGCGACGCGGTCCTGTTCGGCGCGGCGGCGCCGCTCGGCCTCATCACTCCCGTGCTGCGCCGGGCCGGGGTACGGCGGGCCACCGCGCTGACGCACGGCCACGAGGCGGGCTGGGCCATGCTGCCGGGTGCCCGCACCCTGCTCCGGCGCATCGGCGACGAGGTCGACGTGATGACGTACCTGGGCGAGTACTTCAGGGTCCGGCTGACCCGCGCCCTTTCCCCCGAGGCGGCCAAGCGGATGGTCAGGCTGGCGCCCGGCGTGGACGTGACGATGTTCCGTCCGGGGTCGGGCGGCCTGGCGGTCAGGGACCGGCTCGGGCTGGCGGGCCGGCCGGTCGTGGTCTGCGTGTCCCGCCTGGTCCGGCGAAAGGGCCAGGACACCTTGATCCGAGCCTGGCCGCAGGTCAGGGCGGAGGTCAGCGATGCGGTACTCCTGCTCGTCGGTGACGGCCCCTACGCCGGTGACCTGCGGCGGCTGACCCGGCGTGTCGGCGTCAGCGACGCGGTCCTGTTCACCGGGCCGGTCCCGTGGGCCGAACTTCCCGCCTACTACGACGCCGGTGATGTGTTCGCGATGCCGTGCCGGACGCGGCGGGCCGGGCTCGACGTGGAGGGTCTCGGCCTGGTCTACCTGGAGGCGTCGGCCACTGGCCTGCCGGTGATCGGCGGCGACTCGGGTGGCGCCCCCGACGCCATCCTCGACGGCGAATCCGGGTACGTCGTCCACGACGTAACCGGCACGGCGGCTCGTGTCATCGAATTGCTGGCCGATCCCGGCCGGGCCAGGGCCATGGGGGAGAAGGGCCTGGCCTGGGTGGACCGCGAATGGCGCTGGGAACTCGCCGCCGCCCGCCTGAGCTCGATCCTCAGCCCCGCAGCGCGCTGACCGGGCCCGCCAGGCCTATCTCAGACCTCAGGAGTACAGCGCCTCGATGTCGTCGGCGAAATCCTTGTACAGCACGCTTCTGCGGATGCCCATCTTCACGCTGAGCTGACCGCTCTCCTGGGTGAAGTCAACCGGGAGGATCCTGAACCGCCTGATCGACTCGGCCCGGGATACCGCCTGGTTGGCCTCATCGACCGCGCCCTGGATGGCGCCGACCAGGTCCGGGTCGTCGCGCAGCGACGCGATCGTGGCCTCGGCCGGCTTTCCGTGGCTTTCCTTCCATGGCTCGAGCGCCTCGGCGTCTACCGTGATCAGCGCGGCAACGTACGGCCTGCCGTCCCCGACTACCATGGTCTGGCTGATCAGGGCGTGGCTGCGGAGCCGGTCCTCCAGCACCGCGGGTGCCACGTTCTTGCCGCCGGCGGTGACGATGAGTTCCTTCTTCCTTCCGGTGATAGTCAGGAATCCTTCCTCGTCAAGCTCGCCGATGTCTCCGCTGCGGAACCAGCGGTCCCCGGCGAAGGTCTCCCTGGTCGCCGCCTCGTTGTGCCAGTATCCGGGGAAGACGAGCGCCCCGCTGATCAGGATCTCGCCGTCCTTGTCGATCTTGATCCCGACCCCGGGCAGCGGCTGGCCGACGGTGCCGATCTTGTTCCGGTCTGGCCGGTTGAGAGTGGCGGCGGCGGACGTCTCGGTCAGGCCGTACCCCTGCAGCACGGTGACGCCGATGCCGCCGAAGAAGTGGCAGAGCCGCTCGGTGAGCGCGGCGCCTCCGGAGACGGCGTAGGAGGCCCGGCCGCCGAGCGCGGCCCGCAGCTTGGCGTAGACCAGCCGGTCGAACAGCATGTGCTGCGCTCGCAAGCCGAACCCCGGGCCTCCCGGCGAGTCGAGCGCCTGGCTGTAGGCGATCGCGTTCCGGGCCGCGCGGCCGAAGATGGCGCCCTTCCGTTCGCTCGCCGCCTTCTGCTCGGCGCTGTTGTACACCTTCTCGAACACCCGGGGCACCGCCAGGATGAACGTCGGCCGGAACGCGCCCAGCGCGGGCAGCAGCGCCTTTATGTCCCCGCAGTGGCCGAGCGCGATCCCGGCCTCGATGCAGCCCACCTGGATCACCCTGGCGAAGACGTGGGCCAGCGGCAGGAACAGCAGCGTGCCCGTATCGTCCATCTCGGTCACCACGGTCAGCGGGCCCAGGAACGCGTTGCGCACGGCGGCCAGCAGGTTCTGGTGGGTGAGCTCACAGCCCTTGGGCCGCCCCGTGGTGCCCGAGGTGTAGATCACGGTGGCCAGGTCGGAGGCCTTGGCCGCGGCGGCCCGCTTGGCCAGGACGTCGTCGCCGACCGACGCGCCTGCCTCGATCAGGTCCGCCAGCGAGGCCTCGGAGCCGGGCGTGATCCGCCACACGTGCTCCACCGGCACGCGCTCGCGGAACCCGTCGATGACCTGCTCGAAGTCCGCCGTCTCCACGAAGCAGGCTCGCGCGCCTGAATCGCTGAGTATCCACTCGGCCTGCTCACCCGAGGAGGTCTCGTAAACCGGCACGGTGATCGCACCCGCGGTCCAGATGGCATAGTCGATCAGGGTCCACTCGTAGCGAGTGTGCGACATCAGCGCGACCCGGTCGCCGGCACCGATCCCGGCCGCGACCATCCCCTTGGCCAGCGCGACGACCTCGTCCCTGAATTGGCGTGCGGTGACATCGGTCCACGCCCCGGCCAGGCCGTCCGGCCCCGGCCTGCGCATGATCACCGCCTGCGGGTGCTCGTCCGCCCGGCGGAAGATGGTAGTAGTGAGGTTCGCGGTCGCGGGGATCTCTGCCAGGGCCGGAATGCTGAATTCGCGCACGGCATCTCCCTCCAGTTCACCAGTCAGCAGCACAAGCTTAAAACGGCCGCGGCTATTTCCCTCGTCACGGTCACGTGGCGGTCATCCCGACCCGGGCCGGCCGTACCGTGGTGACATGCGAGTTCACGTGGTGAGCGACGTGCACGGGCGCGCCGACGCCCTGCCGGGCGCGGCGCACGGGGCCGACGCGCTGATCTGCCTGGGCGATCTGCTCTTGTTCCTCGACTACGCCGATTACGGGCAGGGCATCTTCGCCGAGCTCTTCGGCGCCGAGGCCGCGCGCGCGTACGTGGAACTGCGCACCGCGAGGAGATTCGACGAAGCCAGGGAACTGTCAGCCCGCTTGTTCGCGCAACAGACCGAGACTCCCGCCCGCCTGTTCGAGACCGCGATCAGCAGGCAGTACGCGGAACTGTTCGGTGCCCTGCCCGAACCCGCCTACCTGACCTACGGCAACGTCGACGTCCCCCGGATGTGGGAAAGGCATACCAAGCCGGGACATCACGTGGTGGACGGCGGCACGGTGGAGCTGGACGGGTGGACATTCGGATTCGTCGGCGGCGGGCTGAAGTCGGCTTACCGGACGCCGAACGAGATGACCGAGGATGAGTTCCGGGCCAAGGTCGAGGCGGTCGGCCAGGTCGACGTGCTGTGCACGCACATCCCGCCCGCCGTACCCGAACTCCTGTATGACACCGTGGCGCGGCGCCTGGAGAAAGGCAGCGTGGCTCTTCTCGAGGCGATCAAGGCCACCCGGCCGAGGTACTCGATCTTCGGTCACGTCCACCAGCCGCTGGCCCGCAGGACCAGAATCGGCGTTACTGAGTGCCTCAACGTGGGGCATTTCCGCGCCACCGGCGCGCCATTCGTCCTGCAGTGGTAACGGGTACGATCAAGGGTAGGAGGCGTTAGGTGTCCGAATCCCACGATGATGGCCAGCCAGAAAGCGGTGGCCAGCCCAAGAACAGCGGCCAGCCAGAAAGCGGCGGCCAGCCTGCGAACAGCGGCCAGCCAAAGAACAGCGGCCAGCCGGATAACGACAAGAGCCGGGCAACCGGCGGCAGCCAGACCGGAAGCAACCGGGCTCAGTCCAGAAACGGCCAGCCGGGCGGCGGCGGTCAGTCGCGCCGGCCCAGCGACCCCATCGCCGATTTCCAGCGCTGGCTGATGCGCGCTGGCGCTCGTAGCATGGCCAATCAGGTCGCCGACCAGGTCAAGCGGACAATGCGCCAGGAGAAGCGCTCCAGCGGTGATGTGTGGGATACCGCCACCAATGAGCCGCCACCCAACGAGCCACCCGAGTGCCAGTGGTGCCCGGTCTGCCAGGCAGCGCGGGCAGCCCGGCTGTCAGGCCCGGGTCTGTCTGCCCGCCTCGCCGACGCCGGCGGCGTGCTGGCCTCCGCGGTACAGGATGCCTTCACCGCCTTCGACCAGATCTTGAAGACCCAAGAGCAGAATCGCTCATCCGAACGATCCCGGGCCACGTCTCCTCCGCCGCCTCCTCCTCCTCCTGAGTCTGATCCCAGGGACATCGCCCCGTGACCCTGGCCATCGGCGTCGATGTCGGTGGCACCAAGGTCGCGGCGGGCCTGGTCGACGAGACCGGCCGGATCATCGCGAAGCTGAAGCGGTCCACCCCCGCCGCCAGCCCGCTGTGGACCGAGCAGGCCATCGCCAACGTCGTCACCGAACTGCTGGCCGGCCATCAGGTCGCCGCGATCGGGCTCGGTGCCGCCGGGTTCGTCGACCGCGAGCGGGCCACCATGCTGTTCGCGCCGAACCTGGCCTGGCGTGAGGAGCCGCTCAAACAGCGGGTGGAAGAGCGCCTCGGCCGCCAGGTCCTGGTGGATAACGACGCGAACGCCTCGGCCTGGGCCGAGGCGCGGTTCGGGGCCGCGCGCGGGTACCGCGACGTGATGCTGGTCGCGGTCGGGACAGGCATCGGCGCGGCCATCATCATCGGCGGCGAGCTCTACCGCGGCCGCTGGGGCCTCGCAGGCGAGCCCGGGCATGTCCGGGTGGTCCCCGACGGGCGGCTGTGCGGCTGCGGGAACCGGGGCTGCTGGGAGCAGTACGCCAGCGGCAACGCGCTGGTCGCAGAGGCCCGCGAGTTCGCCAGGCGCACCCCGGTGGGTGCGATGCGACTGCTCCAGCTGGGCGGGGGAGCCCCCGAGGGCATCTCAGGGCCGGAGATCACCCGCGCGGCGACCGAAGGCGATCCGGCCGCGCTCCACTGCTTCCAGACCGTGGGCGGCTGGCTCGGCCAGGGCCTGGCCGACCTGGCCGCGATCCTGGACCCGGCCTGCTTCGTGATCGGCGGCGGCGTATCGGAGGCGGGTGACCTGCTGCTGGACCCGGCCCGTGCGGCCTTCGAGCGGGCCCTGACCGGGCGCGGTCACCGGCCGTTCGCGGAGATCAGGGTCGCGCAGCTCGGGCAGGACGCGGGCATCGTCGGCGCCGCCGACCTCGCCCGCGAGGCCAGCCGGGCCCCCGCATCTGGGAACCCCGCGTCTGGGAACCCCGTGTCTGAGAACCCCGTGTCTGAGAACCCCGTGTCTGAGAACCCCGTGTCTGAGAACCCTGCGCCTCAGACGACCGCGCCGTCGTCCCCGTCGTCGGGACCACCGGGGCCCCTGGGATCGGATTCGTTCATCCGGAGCACCAGTATGGTGAACCCGGCCACGAACGCGGCGACCGCGCAGAATGCCGCAAAGCCCGACACCGACCAGCCCGCCGCGGTGGCCACCACTAGGTAGCCCGGCCCGCCGAACAGCGCCGCCCAGGCTCCCTTGGCCAGCGGGTCCAGCTTGGGTAGCGGTGGCGGCGCAGGCGGGATGAAGTGCTCGCCGTCATCGTTCGCCAGCGACCCGAGGACAGCGGCCTCGCCATCCGGTGTCGCGCGGGCTGGCGCCCCGCGGCGCACTATCCGGCCCGCCCCCGGCCCCCAGATCCGCCGTGGGGCCTCTATCATGTCCGGGTCCTGCGCCTCCGGCATACCGTCTGCGTCAAACGCTCCCAGGATCCCGTCGGCCCCGAAGCCCTCGACCCCGCCGTACAGCCCGTCCGTTGCCCGCCGGCTGTCGGCCATGTGCCAGCCGTCTGCTCGGTGACTTCCGCCGTCCCCGCCGTCCCCGCCGTCCCCGCCGTCCCCGCCGTCCCCGCCGTCCCCGCCGTCCCCGCCGTCCCCGCCGTCTGCCCGCTCGCCGTCGGCCCCGCGATCTGCCCGCTCGCCGTCGGCCCCGCGATCTGCCCGCTCGCCGTCGGCCCCGCGATCTGCCCGCTCGCCGTCGGCCCCGCGATCTGCCCGCTCGCCGTCGGCCCCGCGATCGGACTCGCGATGTGCCCCCTCGCCGTCCTGGCGGCCTGCCCGCTCGCCTGCCCCGCGATCTGCCCGCTCGCCGTCAGCCGCACGTCCCGTCCGCGGGCCGTCAGTCCCGTTCCCACCGTCAGTCACATATGTTCCGCTAGCTCCGTCGGCCTCAGGCACTGCCTGAGATCCCGGGGCTCGTCGGGACATGTCCTCGCGGGCGGGCCAGGGGACGGACTCCTGCGCGGTTAGCGGCGCGTCGAACCGGGCTACGAGGTCGCGCCATGCGGCGTCCTCGTCGCGCTCGCTCTCGGTGTCATCCCAGTCCGGCACGTCCCTACCACTGCCCACGTCGAAGCCTGCCTCCACGATAGCCGTCCCCGCTCCGCTGCCGGGAGGCTAAATCGCCGCATCGGCTCACGTAACGAAACGTCAGCTATCGCTGTGATCCTGGATGAACTTTACGCTGCCCTCGAAGATGGTCTCCGCGTCGTTGTCGAGGGTGGCGACGTGATAGCTGTCGGGGCATTCGCGCACCGTGACCTGGTCCTCGGGCAGGCCCGCGAGCAGCACTCGCATGCTGGGCGGCCCGACCACGTGGTCGACGGTGCTGCGGTAGACCAGCACCGGCTGGGTGACGTCAGACAGGTGCTTGGTGGTGATATCCCAGAGCTTCGGCAGTGTGGCTGCCGCGCTGATCGGCACCCGGTCGTATCCGACTTCGCTCATCCCTGGCTTCTTGATGTCGCTCGCGACGCCGGGCATCGTCCGCAGCACGTGCTTGAGCACGGGAGCGAGCAGGAACAGCTTGGTGTCCGGAGCCAGCGACGGGTTGACCAGCACCAGGCCGCGCACCTCCCTGCCGTGCACCTCGGCCAGGCGCAGCGCCAGGCATCCGCCCATGGAAATGCCGAACACGAAGGCCTGCTCGCACCGGCTGGCCAGCGCGGCGAAGGCGGCGTCGACCTCGGCGTACCAGTCCTGCCAGCCGGTCCGCGCCATATCCTGCCAGGTCGTGCCGTGCCCGGGCAGCCTGGGCAGGCTGACCGTGAAGCCCTGGCCCGCCACGTACTCGGCCCAGGAGCGCAGCGTCTGCGGACTTCCGGTGAAGCCATGGCACAGCAGCACTCCGACCGGGCCGCCCGCGTGCTCGAACGGCTCCGCGTCCGGCAGCAGCGCGCCTGAAAGCGATGGTGACATGGCCATCAACGTCCTTACGTGCAGTCGATACCTGTTCGTGCAGTTCAGCGTAACGTGACCAGAAGCCGCAGAGGCCGAGGCAGCCGGTTGGTCCTGGTTAACGGGTCCCCGGATGCGGGAGGTGCTTCTTGGCCTGTTCGTAGAGGTCGGGCAGCTTCGGCAGGATGCCCGACATGCCGATGAAGCGCACCTTGCCTTCGGCCTGGAGGTCCCTGAGCGCCTTGACCGTATGGTTCTCCTCGAGCATCGCCTTGCTCGGTGACATGTGCACCTGGACCAGGTCGAGGTGGTCGGTGCGCAGGCGCCGTAGCGACTGCTCGACGTCGGCGCGAACATTCCCCGGGCTGTAGTCATGCGGGTAGGGCGGTGGCGCGTCGGCCGGGAACTCGAGCGGGCATCCGCATTTGGAGGCGAGGAAGAACTCGTCCCTGCGATGGCCGATATAGGTGCCGATCAGCTCCTCGCTGCGGCCATAGTCAGGCGAGGTGTCGATCAGGTTGATGCCGCCGTCGAGGACCGCGTTCAGCAGGCGGCCCGCGTCCTCGTCCGCGATCTCGGGTCCGCGCGGCCGGCCTCTCAGCTCCATGGCACCGTAGCCCAGGATGGTCGCATCCGTGCCGGTACCCCCGAGGACTCGTGTCATGATCGCCATGTCCCCACGCTATCCCGGAGAATCCCTTGGCCGGCTGGACGCTCAGCCGACTGGAATGACCCGGCCCGGGGCAGGTTCCATCACTGCATCCACTAGTGCCCTCTGGCTGCCGGTCAGGTCGCCACCGCGACCAGGGCGTACCGGTCCACGGCCTCGTCGTAGTCGGTGTCGGCTTCCCGCAATCCCGCGAGCTCGAGTCGTTCGCGCAGTTCCCCGAGGGTGAAGGGACGGAACGGGAGCTGGTATTCGTGCGGCTCGATCCGATCGCCGTCCTCGAACAGGAACACCAGGTGAGCAATGTGCTCCTGGTCGAGGCGATCCGGGACCTCCCAGGCATACAGCACCACGCACCTGCGCCCGCCGCGCACCTTGACCCGGTCCATGACCTGCACGATCCGGCGCTCGGCGTGGAGCCTGTCCCAGTTGCGGGAATCGATCACCACGTGTCCTCCGGGACGTGCCATCTGCCGCAGCCCGATGAGCGCCTGGACCATCGCGTCGCGGCCGGCGGCGTGCACCAGCGCGTTGCCGGTGCACAGCACCACGTCGAACCGCTCGTGGATGGTGCCGGGCAGGTCCGCCCACAAGCAGCGCTGGACCGGGATCGCCAGCCCGTCCCGCCGGAACCGCGCCGCCGCGGCCTCGACCATCGCCTCACTCCCGTCGGCCGCCCGCACGGTGAACCCCCGGCGAGCGAGCACCGCCGCATCGACCCCGGTTCCGCAGGCCGCGTCGAGGACCGTGCTGGCCGGGCCGATCCGCTGCAGCAGGCGCGCCGTCGCGGGCCGGTTGATCGCCACTCCGTCGGCCAGCGCGCCGTCGTCGAATATCCAGTCGTAGTCGGCGGCCAGGCCGTGGTAGGGGTCAGCCACGAGGTCCAGCCTGCCAGACAACACCGGCTCGGTATCTCGCCGCGACGGCAGGGGATCATGGTGCCGGCTTCCGCCGCTCCGCACGGAAGCCGGCCACCGCATTATCCCGGTCTGCCGTGAACCCTTCCCGCTAGTGGGCCACGACCTGGTTGCGCGCTACGACGCGGCAGGCGCGTGAGCCAGCGTGACCGTTACCGACCGCGTGTAGGCAGGTACGGTGACGGCGCCGGCTCCGTTGTCGACCGTGCCCGCGGATGCCGAGGCGATGTCGGCCGAACCGTAGGACAGGGTCTTGTCGATCCAGTCCGCGACGGTTCCGCCATCCGGGCCGGTAATGGGGGCGCCGAGCAAGTATCCGTTCCAGGCCCAGTTGAAGTAGACGCCGGGCGCGGCCCAGTTAGCGTCTTCCGGGTTGGAGCAGCGGTTGGCGCTGTTGGGCTCGACCATCGAGCAGGGGATGTAGTTGAGGTTGTTGGCGGAGATCGTGGACGACAGCGTGGAATTCACCGCCTTCAGCAAGCTGTCGTACTGGCCGGCCGCCCATTGTTCCTGGGTGGCGTTGCCCATGACCTTGGCCAGGTACTCGTAGCCGGCCAGGCCGAGCAGGGCCTCGTAGTTGTCGCTCACCCAGTAGCCGTTGGCGTCGATGTCGTTGGTCTGGCCGATGATGCCGCCAGGTCCGGTGCGGTCAGCGGCGATGATCTGTGCGGTCGCCTCGATGCTCGGCTGCGCGGTGGCCCCGAGCGGGCCGGGCGAGCTGAAGCGCGCGGCGAGGAACTTGGTGTCACCAGTCTTCTCGACGTACACGGCCCACAACCACGGATAGACCCACGTCCCGTCCGAGTACTGCGTGTTGGTTCCGACCACCCGGTCGGCTTCGTCGAGCAGCGCGTGGGCGTCGGTGAAATAGCCCTCGTTGAACATGTTCGCGAGGATCCCGATCACGTCGTGCTCGTGCTCCGCGTGGTACCCGTTGGTGCCGGTGTCCAGGGCGTTGCCGCTCCGGTCGATCTGTGTGTACGCGAAGCCGGCCTTATAGGCGTCGACCAGTTGCTGATCGGGCAGTGCGAGTTGGGTGATCCCGGCCAGCTGCTGGTTCCAGAACAACCACATGTGGACGAAGTGGGCGTTGTAGCTGCCCGCCGCGGCAAGCTGGGCCGTAGTCGGCCAGGCGTAGGTCCCGCCGAACCTGTCTTCCGCCACCACGTAGTCGTGGTCGACGGTCGCACCGGGGCTTACCTGGTCTGGCGCGCCGTTCAGCGGCACCAGGCCCGCCGACGGCTGCGGGTCGACGGTCAGCGTCTGGCTGGTCGGGTTATGCACTGCCACGCGGCTGTAGATCAAGACGAACGGGTTGCCGCCGATCACCACGCGGTCGCCGAAGTTCGTGATGGAGACCTGCGCCCCGGCCGACGTGAAGCTGGTCACCAGCGCGGGCAGGTATCCGTCCGCGTTCGTCCAGGTCGTCGGGGAATCGTTGTAGACGCCGAACCCGTACGTGGTGTCGATGCCGTTGGGGACGTAGAAGCTGCCCCCCAGGCAGGCTGTCGCCCCCTGGCCGTTACCGAGCCAGCCGATCGCCGATGCGTCTACTCCCGTTGTGAAGCCTGCGCCGCCCCCGGCCGGGCACGGGTACGGCGCCCCCGAACTTGCCGCCGCCGGCGCCGCGCCGGCTGCCGCCGCCCCGGACGCTGCCATCGCCACCACCAGCGTGGCGGTGGCCAACCGCCAGGATTGTACGAGCTTTACCATCACCAGATCTCCTCCCACTCGATGCGACATTGGGTCGCTGGTCGGATCCAAACGTTTTTGGACATTACCTAACAAACCAGGACATGCTTAACGCTCCGCGCGCAGTGGCCGGCGAGCACGGCGCCGCGCGGCCGGGCTCTCCGTTTCCCGTCCGTGCGCCTCGGCATGGTGATCTCAGCGGTGATTGCTCAGCCGTGCCGTACCAGGCTGCGGGCAGGAAATCTACGACGTCATCTGGTTGCTGATAGACGACTACATTGCCCACTGCACCGCCCGGGGGATTGGCTGCGGCGAGCCGCTACCCCCATGGCCCGGAATATCCGCGAACCCTGAGACTTCGGCCTGAGCGCTGGCGGGCAGCCGGACGGCCGCGGCCGGGCGGGCGCATGCAGAAGCACCAGAGTCCGGCGGCTCGCTGCCGAGGCGCCTTCGCCTTCAGGCCGCGCCAACGTCCGGCTCGAGCGCCCGCCCGGCGACCGGCACGCCGAGCTGCAGCACCAGCCAGATGCGCTGGGTGTCGGCCAGCAGCTCAGGCTCCGCCAGCGGGTCACCCTCGACGATAAGCAGGTCGGCCAGCTTTCCCTCGGCGACGGTGCCGACGTGCTCGCCGAGGTCCAGCGCCTGCGCCGCGGTCCTGGTCGTCGCCACCAGGGTCTCCGCCGGGGTCAGCCCGTGGAAGATCATCCGCTGGATCTCCAGCGCGACGCTGACCTCCATGTCGCTGCCCAGCGCGATCTTGACCCCTGCGTCGCGCGCGGCCCGCATCGAGGCCGCGCCCTGTTCCAGGTTGAGGTCGGCCAGGGCGACCAGCTCGGGTGGCATCTCCGGCACGCGCTGCGCTGCGGCTGGGTCGACGGCGTCGCCCAGGCCGGCCATCCAGTAGTAGCCGGACAGCGTCGGTACCAGCACCTGGCCGCTGGCGGCCATCTTGTCCAGCAGCTCGGGTCGGCGGTTCAGGAAGATACCGTGCTCGATGGTGTCCGCTCCGTGCGTGATCGCGGCCTCGCAGCCGGCCAGCCCCTCGGCGTGCGCTGACAGCCTGTAGCCCATCCGGTGCGCTTCGTCCGCGACTGCGGCCAACTCGGCCTGGGTCACCTGGAGCGGCTCGGGGTCTTCCATCTCGTTCGACCGGGCGCCGGTGGTCATGATCTTGACGAAGTCGGCCCCCGCCCGGATCTGCTCCCTGACCGCGCGCCGCATGTCGTCGGGCCCATCCGCCTCGCGGTACATGGTCCCGTAGAACCGGCCACCGGGTGCCGTGGCCGAGATAATCTTGCCGCAGGTCAGTAGGCGGGGCCCTCGGAATGCGCCGTAGCGCATGGCCTGGCGGGCTTCCTGGAGCCACTCGCCCTGGGCGCCGGTGAACCGCACCGTGGTGACGCCCATGCGCAGGAACTGGCGCAGCTCGGCCTGCAGAAAGTGCGCCGCGGTCCCGGGCAGGATGGCCTCGGCGCCGCGCAGCGTCGCCGGGGTGTGGGTGTCGGGCAGGATGTGCGTATGAGCCTCGATCAGGCCCGGCATGAGCGTGCGCTGCTGCAGGTCCAGCTGCCGGGAGCCCTCGGGGCACGGCTCGGAGGCACGGCCAACCCGCCGGATCACCCCGTCCTCGACCAGGACCGCGGCGCCGTCGCGAACCGGGCCGCCGGTGCCGTCGAACAGCCGGGCGCCGGTCAGCCATAGCCGTCCCTCACCTGGGGCGGGGGCGGCGGTCAGGGCCGGGAACCGGTGCGGCATTCTGGACCCCTTCCTGCACGCGCTCGAAGGCCATGACCTCTGCGGATCCCGGCTCGAGGGCATTGCAGATGTGCGGAATGCCGCCAGCATAGGCAATACGGTCCGCCGGGCCCCAGCTCGCCCTGCTCCTCGGACTGGTGTGACAGGCGGCTCAGGCCCCGGGCTGGCCCCCGGGGAATTGGTCCCTGCAGACTGGTGCGAACGGGATGCGGTGATAAGGAGCGGAGCTGGTGATCATGGACCGGCAGGCCGGGAGCTTGCTGTCGGTGAATGTGGGCTTGCCGCAGGAGGTGACCTGGCACGGCCGGACGGTACGGACGGCGGTGTGGAAGAAGCCGGTCGCGGGCCCGCGGATGGTGCGGCGGCTCAACATCGACGGCGATGGGCAGGGCGATCTGGCCGGGCACGGCGGAGAGCACCGGGCAGTGTTCGTGTACCAGATCGACTCCTACCGGTACTGGCAGGCCCAGCTGGGCCGCGACGACTTCAGCTACGGCCAGTTCGGGGAGAACTTCACCGTCGACGGCCTGGCCGACGACCAGGTGTGCATCGGCGACCGGTACCGGATCGGGGAGGCGCTGTTCGAGGTGACCCAGCCGCGAGTCACCTGCTACCGGGTCGGCATCCGGATGGACAACCCCCAGATCCCGGCACTGCTGATCTCTCATCACCGGCCCGGGTTCTATCTCCGGGTGCTGCGCGAGGGTGCCGTCCAGGCCGGGGATGAGATCGTGCAGGTGGCCGCGGGGCCCGAAGCGATGACGGTCGCGGAGGTCGACGCGCTGCTGTACCTGCCCGGGCATTCCCGGCAGCAGGTGGCGCGAGCGCTGCGGATCCCCGCGCTGCCCGCCGGGTGGCGGGACTCGTTCCAGGCGATGCTCGGCCAGGCCGAGGCACCGGGCGGCCCGGGGGGCAACGCGGGCCTGACGGCGGTCAGCCCGCCGCCGGCCTGGCCAGGGTTCCGCCCCCTGACGGTGACCGCGACCGAGCAGGAGAGCGAGTCGGTGGTCTCGGTCTACCTAGCCGATCCGGCGGGAGCAGCCGTCCCGCCCGCCCTGCCGGGCCAGTTCCTCACCCTGCGCCTGAACGTCGGCCAGGCAGCGCCGCCGCTGCTGCGCAGCTACTCGCTGTCCGGGGATCCGGAAGCCGGCACCTACCGGGTCAGTGTCAAACGGGAGCCGCATGGCGCCGGGAGCAGCTTCGTTTACACGCGCGTGCACACGGGCGACATGCTCGAGGTCGCCGCGCCACGCGGCACCTTCGTCCTCCAGCCGGGGGATTCGCCGGTCCTGCTGATCAGCGCCGGCGTCGGTGCCACCCCGGTGCTGGCTATGCTGCACGCCCTGGCCGACACCCGATCGGGCCGCGACGTCTGGTGGCTTCACGGCGCCCGCAACCGGGCCGAGGAGCCGTTCGCCGCCGAGTCCCGGTCGCTGGTGGCCCAGCTGGCCAGCGGGCACCGGCACATCTGCTTCAGCCGCCCGGGGCCGGACGATGCGGAAGGACGCGACTACCAGACACGAGGGCGGCTCTCGGCGCCCGTCCTGGCCTCCCTGGACCTGCCGCGCGACGCTGAAGCCTATCTCTGCGGGCCCGCCGCATTCATGGCGGATGTGTCGGCCGGCCTGGCCGCCGTCGGCATCGACCGGGTCCGCACCGAGATCTTCGGCGCCGCACCCTCGCAGACCCCGGGTATCGCGGACGCCGCAGCCCGGCCGCCGCATCCGCCCCAGGGCGCGCCCGGTGACGGCCCGCAGGTCGGGTTCGCCCGCAGCGGCCTGACCGTTCACTGGGCCGCGGGCTACGCCAGCCTGCTCGAGCTGGCCGAAGCCTGTGACGTGCCGGTGCGCTGGTCATGCCGTACCGGGGTGTGCCACACCTGTGAGACCAACCTGATGTCCGGTGCGGTCAGCTACGCCCCCGACCCGGTCGATGATCCCGCCGAGGGAAGCGTGCTGATCTGCTGCTCCCAGCCAGCGGGCGACCTGGTCCTCGACCTGTGAGGGCTAAAAGGTCTCGGCGTTGTGATGGATCGCCGGCTCGGCGCCGCTGACCGGCCTGGTTCAGTGCTGGCCGCCGCGCCCAGGTCCTCGGGTACATTGCGTCCATGGCTGTCGCACCGTGGGAACCTCCGATCGCCGGCACCGAGGCGGAGCAGCTGGTCGGCGCGCTGGACCGCCTGCGTACGACGTTCCGGTGGAAGGCGGGCGGCCTGGACTCCGCCGGACTGCAGAGCCGTGTCGGCGTGTCGGCGATGACACTCGGCGGGCTCTTGAAGCATCTGGCCTTGGTCGAGGATTACTACTTCACCGCCAAGCTGAGAGGCGAGCCGCTGGGTCCGCCGTGGAATGCCGTCGACATGGAGGCCGATCCGGACTGGGAATGGCATTCGGCCGTCGAAGACAGCCCGGGACAGCTGTATGAACTGTGGGGCGATGCCGTCGCGCGCTCCCGCGCGCAGCTGGCAGCGGCGCTGGCTACCGGCGGGCTGGACCAGCCGATCAACATGTCGTGGCCGGACGGACGCCAGCCCAGCCTGCGCCGACTGCTGTGCGACCTGATCGAGGAGTACGGCCGGCATACCGGGCACGCCGATCTGCTTCGCGAGGCCGTCGACGGGCTGGTCGGAGAAGACCCGCCCGTGGATTGGCGCCCGTAACCGACCCCGTCCCGAAGGGGGCCTCGGGAGATCGTTCTCCGGGCTTACACCGCGAAGATCCCGGACGCCAAGATCCCGGACGCCTCACGGCCGAGTCATCCCGGCTCGCCGCCGCGCCGCATCGCTGGTGACCTCCACGACGTCCTGGGCGCCGGCCACGGGTACCCAGTGAGCTTGCCCTGGGCAGACAGGCCCGTCCGTCCGGAAGAAAGCTCCTTTCTATACCGGAGGGGCCGTTGCACCTGGGTCCCAGCCATCCACCTCCGGTAGTAGGCCGGAATCATCACTGCGGCCGACGCGGCGGACGGCCGCGCACAGGCACACTGGAAACATCTCTGGCAAAAAAGGAAGGATTCCATGATCGAGGTACGGGGGCTCACGAAACGATACGGCGCGCAAGTGGCCGTCAACGACCTGACGTTCGGCGTCGAGCCGGGTACGGTGACCGGCTTTCTAGGCCCGAACGGCGCTGGTAAAACCACCACGATGCGATTGATCCTCGGGCTTGACTACCCGGACGCCGGCACGGTCAGCGTGGATGGCCAACAGTACAGCGGCCTGGCCAACCCGATGCGCGAGGTCGGCGCCCTGCTCGACGCCAAGGCGGTGCACGGCGGGCGCAGCGCCTACAACCACCTGCTGTGCCTGGCGCAGACCAACAACCTGCCGAGGAAACGGGTCGACGAGGTACTCGGCCTGGTCGGGCTATCCGAGGTGGCCCGCAAACGGTCCAAGGGTTTCTCCCTCGGCATGAGCCAGCGGCTCGGGATCGCGGCGACGATGCTCGGCGACCCTAAGGTGCTCATGTTCGACGAGCCGGTCAACGGGCTCGACCCTGAGGGCATCTTGTGGATCAGGAACCTGATGAAGGCGCTCGCGGCCGAGGGCCGTACGGTCTTCGTCTCCAGCCACCTGATGTCGGAGATGGAGAACACCGCCGAGCACCTCATCGTGATCGGCAAGGGCAAGCTGATCGCCGACTGCACGATGGATGAGTTCATCGCCCGGTCCTCGGGTGCCGCCGCGCGGGTCCGGACCCCCTCCCCGGATCAGCTCGCGCTCGCGCTCGCCGCCAAGGGCGGCCAGGCTACCGCCGACAGCGACGGCGCGCTGCTCGTGCGCGGGCTGACCACCGACGCGATCGGCGACATCGCCTTCGAGCAGGGCATCCGGGTACACGAACTGAGCGTGCTTCGGGCTTCGCTCGAGGAGGCGTTCATGGAACTGACCGCCGACAGCGTCGAATTCCACGCCGGGGTTCCCGGTGCCACCGCCAGCATCGGAAGCGGGGTCTGAACGATGGCTAACGCTACTGCTGCGAGCCTGCCGCTGACCACGCTGCCGCCGACGACCGGACGGGCTGGGCTGGCCGGCACGATCCGCTCGGAGTTCACCAAGCTGCGCTCGGTCCGCTCCACGTACTGGACGATCGCGGCGATGGTCATTGTCAGCGTCGGCTTCGCGGCCATCGCCGGCTTCGCTATCGCGCAGAACCTCCACAACAACCCGGTGAACAAGGCTGGGATGGACGCGACGCAGGCCTCGCTGGGCGGCTTCTTCGAGTTGGGCCAGCTGATCATCGCCGTGCTCGGCGCGCTGACGATCACGTCCGAGTACTCCACCGGGATGATCCGCACCTCGCTGACCGCGATGCCACGGCGGGGCACGGTATACGCCGCGAAGCTGCTCGTGTTCAGCGCGGTGACCCTGGTCGTCTCGCTGATTACCTCGTTCATTGCGTTCTTCGTCGGCCAGGCGGCCATGTCGGGCTCCGGGGTGACCGCCTCGCTGTTCCACTCCGTCGCGATCCCGGCGAACGCGGTCCAGAACGGCCCGGCGGGTAACGTAACGTTCAGCGGCACCATCGTGATCTCCCCGGGCACCGTGCTCACCGCGATCATCGGCACCGCGCTGTTCGTGACGGTCGTCGCGCTGATCGCGTTCGGCCTCGGCGCGATCATCAGGCACACCGCCGGCGCGATTACCTCGGCGATCGGCCTGATGTTCGTCATCCCGGTCATCGTGCAGCTCCTGCCGGACACCTGGCGCTGGGACATCATCCGGTTTTTCCCCGACGCGGCCGGCCGGGTGCTCTCGGTTACCGTTGGCCAGACCAACCCGCACCTGTGGTCGGCGTGGCCTCAGTTCGGTGTGACACTGATTTACGCCGCGGTGCTCCTGGGGGCCGGTGCCTACCTGTTCCGCAAGCGCGACGCCTAACCACGAATGTCTCCCGTCAGCGGGCCCGCCACGACCGTGGCCGGGCCTGCTGACTCTCCGTGCCCGGCCGCCGTGACGGGCAGTGATGGCCAGGTCCCAGCCGTCCGCGCCCAGCCGGCGGGCGGATGCCTCCCCTACTCCGGATGAGGCTCCGGTCACGAATCCGAACATAGCTTACCTCCGGGGAATCCGGGCCGCCGTGCCGCGCCGACTGACAGCGGCGGTCACAGCGGGATGAACCGGCGGGCCTTGCCGGTTTCGGGATGGCGAGCGATGTCGCGGACCTGCCGGACGCGCACCTGCGGGCCGGGCAGGCCCGCCGCCCGCAGGCTCTGCCCGAGTGAGGCGGCCAGCGCCGCGTGGTCGAGCTGGCCGCTGGCCACCACCACGACGTCGATACCGCCGCTGGTCTGGCGGACCTGGTATTCCAGCGCGGCCGGGGTGCGGACCATGACCGAACGGATGACCAGCGGGTCGACCGCGACGGTCCCGTAGCGGAAGGTGTCGTCGGCGCGTCCCTCGACGGTGGCGCGCAGCAGGCCGGAGCCGGGGTCGGCCGAGTGGCCGGTGAACCGGTCGGTCAGCTCGTAGCGGATCAGCGGCTGGGTGTGGTTGTACAAGTTGGTGAGCAGCACCTTGGCCGACGGCGTGCCGTCCGGAACCGGCTGGTTGTGCTCGTCGACGAGTTCGGCGAGGCACATGTCGCTGGCGAAGCGGAGTACCGTCCCGCCCGGGTCGCTGTGGCCGACCAGCCCTTCGGTGGAGTTGAACTGGTTGACCAGCGGCAGCCCGAAGGCGTCGCTGATCACCGCCCGGTTGGTGTCGGTCAGCTGTTCCCCCATCGCGGTCACTGAGACCGGCGCGATGGCCAGCCGGCCGGCGTGCTGTTCCCCGGCGAGCAGGGCCAGCTTGGAGGTATGGCCGAACACGACGAGCGGCCGTACCTGGTTGAGCCGCAGGACGAGATCGGCCAGCGGGAGCGTGGCGGGCGCGGAGATGGCCCGCACCGGGCGGCCGGCCGCGGCTGCGGCGGCGGCGAAGCCGCTGGCGTGGACCGGCGAGGCGGCGCCGACGAGCGCCACCGGGATCCCGTCCGGCGGCGGCGGGCCGACGGCCGCCAGCCGGGCCACCAGGCGTCGCAGGATCGATGCGGAGAACTCGGCGAACTCCTCGATGGTCTGCACGAACATGCCGCGCAACCCGGAGCTGCCGCCCGAGGCCAGGCACACGTACCGGTCGGCCAGCAGGCTCGGCTCGTCCGCGCAGGCCATCAGGTGAGCCTCGGCCCGCGCGCGGGATAGCCGCCGGTCGGTCAGCAGCTCGTCGAAGCCGGCCATCATCTGCTCCTTGCTCATCACCGGCAGGCAGGCCAGGTCATCGAGCTCGAAACGGCCGGGGTCGATGCCGCGAAGGCGCCGGGCGTGGAACGGGGAGCGCTCGATCGCGCAGGCCAGCAAGGCACGCAGCTGCTCGCGCTGATGGGCGGCCAGCTGTCCGGCGTCCCAGGGCAGGCGCCGGATGTGGTCGGGCAGCCGGGCGCCGAACGCCTCGTCGTAGCGCGCGCGGAGCGCGTCCACGCCGGTAGCAGTGGACGTGGTCATGTCGGTCTCCTTGCCTGACGTGCCCCGTGATCAGATGGCAACGGCGATTCGATGAAGCCCCGCAGCGCCTCGAACGCGGCCGCCGACCCGGAGACGTCGGGATCGGCCGCCTGCTCCAGGCGGATGCCGGACTCGATGGTCAGGATCATCTGCGCCATCTCCTCCGGCGGGAGCGGCGGCGGCTGGCC
Source organism: uncultured Actinomycetota bacterium (assembly GCA_963808615.1). Classification (GTDB taxonomy): domain Bacteria; phylum Actinomycetota; class Actinomycetes; order Streptosporangiales; family Streptosporangiaceae; genus Palsa-504. Next base: position 560,212 of record CAWEGV010000005.1, on the reverse strand, counting down.
CGCCCGCTCGTAGAGACCGGTGATGACCCCGGCCAAGCCCTGCCGCGTGCGGGCGTGCAATGCCGCAAACCGCCGGGCCAGGTCCGGGTCGCGCGCCGCGTGGACGCGGAACTCGATCAGCAGCAGCCCCCAGTCCAGCTCGGCGCGGTTGCGCCGGGCCGCGTGCTCACGTACTACCCGTATCCCCTGCGCGCCGCTCAGCCCCTCGGCCAGCCGCGCGTTCTGCGCCGCGCGCTCGGTGATCCGTTCCTCCAGCAGGGCCAGGAACAGGTCGGCCTTGTTGCCGAACCGGGACTGCACCACGCCCCGGGAGAACCCGGCCTCGTCGGCGATCTCATCCAGCGTGGCGGCGTGGTAGCCGCGGGCCAGGAAGACCTGGCGGGCGGCGACCAGGACCAGGGCCCGGTTCCGCTCGTTCTGCTCGGCACGGCTCAGACGGTTCATACTGACTTCATTGAAATGAAGACTTCATTAAAAGTCAAGCCGTCAGTGCCTACGATCAGCGCCAGCGGCCACCTGCCGGGCCGTCCTGCCCGCCACGGAAGACCGGCTCCAGCCTGGCTCAGCGGCCCTGCGCTCAGCGACTTACCAGGATGTCAGCGGCGGGTTCACGGTCGCCGAGGCTGGTGGCGGTTGTCCCGCGGCGAATGAACTCGCGTGGCGGCGGCCACAGCGCGACGTGCTGATCGCCAGTGGCATCGTCATAGCGGATGAAGGCCACCTGGTGGATGTCCACTGCGAACAGGTGAAATCGTCCGGGCTCGGGATTCCAGCCCAGCGCTGCTGCCACCGCAGCCGCATACCGAGACTGAACACCGCGGTCATGCTCGGCGATGGCCCGGCCGCGGATCTTGAATTCGCCCTCACCGCCGTCACGGCTCGTGATCACGCTGTGCACCAGGATCCGCGGGTCGCGCCGCAGGTCGGCGGCCTTGGTGGAGCGCCACAGCATGGATAGCCACAGCACGCCGTCAAGGACGAAGGGTTCCACCGGGCTGAGCCTGGGGGTGCCGTCGGCGCGGATCGTTCCCACCAACACCACGCCCTGGTCCAGTAGCCGCCGGTGTCCGAGCGCGGCCAGGCGAGGCTGCGCGTCGGCCAGTTCAGACCAGTCCATGGCACCTCCGCCTCCTGCAGTTGTCCTTCTTCGTTACCTACCGAACCATGACACGATCAAGAATGTGGCTGTGACCGAGTTACCAGTCCGGCCAGGCGGGGCAACCCCCTGCGAGGCAGGCAGATCAGTTCATGGAGGCCGCGGTGGTCGCTAGGCACCTTCTCATCGCTGGTGCTGGCGGCCTGCTGATTGCCGGCGCCGCGCTTGCGCTCGCAAGTACGGCGCGGTCAGGCGCGGCGGGATCACACGCGGCGGGATCACACGCGGTGACACCGTCGTGCCGGGCCCGGGGAGTCCCTCCGCCCGCGGAGCGCATTGCCGCAACGACAGCGACGTACCACGCGATCGAGGGGAAGATCGCCGCAGGCCAATCTCTGCGACTGCCCTTCCCGGATCCGACGGCACAGGAAGACATCATCGACTACGGCAACAACGACCTGTGGAACAGGGCAATCGACGGCGCGTGCGTGACCGTTGCCTACGTGGTCACCAATCCCGACCCAGGCCTGGCCACGTCGATGGCGGCTTACGACACGGCGATGCACCTGCCTCCGGCAAACATTACCCAGATGGCCCTGCCGGCGCCGGGCAGCCCCTCTTACGCCTGCCGGATCGAGTGCAGCCCTGGCGAAGACCGGATCGATGCGGAGGCCATCCACTCGATGGCGCCCTATGCGGACATCCTCTTCGTTCACCCGCCGGTGCCGGAAACCGTCGGCATGCAGGGCTGGCCGCAGGTAGGCCAGGCCATCGAGATGATCGCGGACCAGCACGTGGCCGACATCATCACGGTGAGCCTCGGCGACGGCGAGAGGGATTTCATCAATGACCCGACCAACCCGACCGCCAGCCAGCAGGCAGCCGTCCACTCGCTGGATCCCGCGTTCCTGGATGCCGCCGCGCACAACATCCCGGTGATGTTCGCGTCCGGCGACTGCGGCCCGACCGATGCTCCGGTCCTCCACGACACCGGCCAGTGCACCCCGCCGATCGGCGTGACCGCGGGTCACCCGGTCGACAGCCCATGGGTCACCGCGATCGGCGGCACCATCCCCAACGCTGGCCTGGCGGCTCCGGCCGGGCGTACCGCACCCGACGCGCTGTGGACCGCCCCGGACAACTACTCCGATGCGGAGAGCGCTGGCGTGTCCGCCATCTACCCCAAGCCGTCATGGCAGCAGGGCGTCCCGGCACTGAACGGCGTCACCGGGCGCGCCTCTCCCGACATCTCGATGGATGCTAGTGACGGGACCTCGCAGGCATCGCCCACCTTCGCGGGCATCCTCGCACTGGCCACGCAGCTACGCGGTGCCGATCTGGGCACGGTCAACCCGGCTCTGGCGGCGATCGGACCGCGCGGCACGGCGGCCGGTATCATCGACGTCCCGGCCGGATACACCAATAGCGCGTACGGCGTCACCGGCTTCTCGACCGCGACCGGCTACGACATCGCATCGGGCTGGGGCACCATCTACGCGCCTGCCTTCGCGCCCGCCCTGGTTGCGCAGATCGACCGCCAGCACGGACCGGACCAGCCGAGCCGGCAGGCACATGATGAGCTGAACCGGCTGCGGGCCAATATCAGCGCATCCGCCGATCGGGTGGCTAGCGGTCAGACCGTCACGGTCACCGGGAAAGGTTTCATCCCAGGCAGATCCCCGAACGGCGCCACCATCAAAGACGGCTTCGGCGTGTACCCGCCGCTTCCAGGGCAGTTCGGGGTGACGAGCGGCCCTTATGCCGACCCGGCCTCGACGGTGCCGGGACAGACCTGGGACGAGGTGACGGCTGCCCTCACCGGGCCCCGGCTGGCCTCGCCGCAACCGCTCGTGGTGAGCGGCCCGGACGGCCGCGGCACCGTCACGGTCACCATCGGCACGACCGGAATGGCCGCCGGCACGTACGCAGTGACGATCACGGGCCGCCTGCTGACACAGACCATTTCGTTCCAGATCACGAACCCCACTTCGGCTCACCCGGCTAGCAGCTGACCACCTTGGGAACGCGCTGCATGACACGCGCCGCGTTCCAGGGCCGACCTGGGCAGGCCGGGCCCGCGCAAGTCCGGCGACCGGACCCGTTTCCGGAGCTGTGGCGGTCGGGACAGTGGAGTGGCGGTTGCTGTTCAGTTTGCCGGGCCATCGGCCAGGAATACGGTTCGCCGGGATCCTGTTGGCGCGGGCGGCTGCGATGTAGCTGCCGCCCGGCCCGGGAAGGGACGGGCTCACCGTACCGGTGCGGAAGGATTAGTTCATGCGGGCTTTGCAGTTTACGGCTTACGGGGGTCCTGAGGTCCTCACGTGGGGAGACGCTCCTGTTCCGCTCGCGGGGCCGGGGCAGATCCGGATCGCGGTGCGGGCGGCCAGCGTGAACCCGGCCGACTGGAAGCTGCTGGCCGGGGCGATGTCCGGCGGGCAGCCCCTAGCCGGTCCGGGTTATCTCGGATACGACGCCGCCGGCGTGGTAGACGAGGTCGGTGAGGGGGTCACCGGGGTGTCCGCGGGCGATGAGGTGTTCGGCCGCGGCCGGGGCACTCAGGCGGAATACGCCGTGCTGAACGCCTGGGCGGCCAAGCCGCCATCCATCGACTGGGCGGTGGCGGCCGCGGCCGGGGTGGCCGGGGACACTAGTGAACGCGGTCTTCGCCTGCTCGGCGTCCAGGCCGGGGACACAGTCTTCGTTGACGGCGGCGCGGGCGGCGTGGGGGCGGTCGCCGTGCAGATGGCGGTGGCCCGCGGGGCGAGGGTAATCGCCTCCGCGGGCCAGGCCAACCAGGACTACCTGCGGGAGATCGGGGCGATCCCGGTGCTGTACGGCGATGGCGTGGCCAACCGCGTCCGGGCCGCGTCCGGCGGCCGGGTCGACGCCGTGTTCGACGTTGTGGGGAAGACCCCGGTCCAGGAGCTGATCAGCCTGGTATCCGAGCCGTCCCAGGTCCTCTCCATCGCCAACTTCGCAGCGGGCCAGGCTGGAGCCCGGGTGACCGGCGGCGGCGCGGACAGTCGGCCCATGGAAGCGCTGGCGGAGGTCGCCGGGCTGCTGGTCCAGAACAGGCTGGTGATCAAGGTGCAGACGTTCCCGTTCGGCCGCGCCGCCGAGGCCTACCGCATCAGCCTGGACGGCCACGTCCGCGGAAAGCTCGTCTTGATCCCCTGACCCCGGCGACCGCGGCCACGCCGCCAGATCCAGGGAGTGATCAGTGCACCCCGGCCAGTTCCGTGCTGGCCAGTCCTTCGCTCTCCAGGCTGCGCACCGCCGAGAACTCGTCATTCCGCGCAGCACCGTCAAGCCGGCTCCGGGAACATCGGTACTCCTCGGTTGATGCGCAGGCCGGTGGGGTCACTCAAAACCGGACGTATCGCCTGCCCCGCGGCGCACGATCTCGGGCTCCGGCTGGGAGAAGTCGATCACCGTGGTCGGCTCGGTGCCGCAGTCGCCCGAGTCGATCACTGCGTCCACGACATGGTCGAGCTGCTCAGCGATCTGCCACCCCTGGGTCATGGGCTCGTCCCGGCCGGGCAGCAGCAGAGTGCTCGAGACGAGCGGCCCGCCGAGTTCGGCGAGCAGCGCCCGGGTCACCACGTGGCGCGGGATCCGCACCCCGACGGTCTTCTTTCTCGGGTGCTGCAGTATTCGCGGCACCTCTTTGGCAGCGGGCAGGATGAACGTGTAACTGCCGGGGGTGGTCGCCTTAATGGCCCGGAACACCGGGTTGGCCACATGCGCGAACTGGCCGAGCTGGGCGAAGTCCTGGCACACCAGCGTGAGGTGGTGCCGGTCATCCAGGCCGCGGATCGACCTGATCCTGGCCATGCCGTCCCTGTTGCCGAGCTGGCACCCGAGCGCGTAGCAGGAGTCCGTCGGGTAGGCGATCACGCCGCCCGCGCGCACGATCTCGGCGACCTGGACGATCACACGCGGCTGCGGGTTGGCCGGATGGATGTCGAAGTACCTGGCCATGCGACGAGCTTAGGGTCACCGGCCGACCGGGTGCCGAGGATCCTCAGAGCGCGGCGACTGCCTCCGCGGTGGCTTCGCCGCTGCGGACAGCGCCCTCCATGTAGCCGTTCCACTGCGGGGCGCACTCGGTGCCGGCCCAGTAGACGCGCCCGGTCGGCGCGTGCCACGCCTGGCCGTAGGAGGTCCAGACCCCCGGCCCGAAGTGCGCGCCGTAACAGCCGCGGGTGAACTCCTCGGCCATCCAGTCCCGCTCGATGTACTGCTCGGGGCGTGCCGCCGCCCGGCCGAAGTAGCGGACGAAGCAGCCGATCACGGCCCCGCGCCGCTCGGCCAGCGTCGGGGGAAGCGTCACCACGGCCGCGTCCCCGCTGTACTGCGAGCCGTCGCGGGCGATAACGCGGACCCCGTTGCCGCCGTGCTCGATCCGGCGCACCGGGCGCCCCAGGACGACCCGCTCGCCCAGAGCGACGGCCATCGCCTCGGCCACCAGGACCGATCCGCCGGTCACCCGGTCCTGCTGCGCTCCCCGGTCGACCGAGAGGAGCGTGTCCAGGTCGGCGTTGGAGTGCGGGTAGAACAGCGCATGCAGCAGCGAGACGTCGCTCGGCTCGGCGGCCCACACCGCCTCGCACGCGATATGGAAGTAGGCGCGCCCGGTCTTGGTACGCAGGTTGCGGCGGATCCAGCTCTCCCACGTCTGCCCGTCGAGCACCTCGGCGCCGGGGGTGAGCCACGGCCGCTCCAGATCGGTGCGCGCGGCGAGCCGGGCGAAACGCAGCACGCCCTGTGCCAGGTCCGCGACGGCGAAGGGCGAGATGTGCGGGGCAGCGCCCTTGTGCGGCTTCATCATGGACCGCTTGCCCTGTAGGTCAAGCAGCAGGCTTCCCTCGTCATTCCAAGTCCGGAACGTCGACAGCCCCAGCTCGCCGACCAGCTCATGCATCCGGATGTGGCCCTCGCCGAGCCACGCCCCGCCGAGCTCGAGCGGCGTGCCGTCATCCAGCACGAGACCCTCGGTACGCCCGCCGGCGCGCTCACGGGCCTCGACCACGGTCGCCTCGTGCCCGCGCGCCACCAGCCGCCGGGCAGCGGCCAGCCCGGCCAGCCCGGCGCCGACCACGACGACGTTGCTCATCTGTCCTCCTGTATCCCGGCAGCGCGATGACCATGCTGCCCAGCCTCCGCTCCAGCCTCCCCAGCGCTATCGCCTAGCGTGCCATTCGCGGCAGATGCCACGGGTTAACTCCCGGCTGGTCAACCGCGCAGTCGCTGCTTGACCGGCGGGCAATGATGCGCTGGCACGATCGGTGCAAGTCATAAACCCGGGCACAGATGAAGGTGATCGCCATGACGACCACGCAGCCCCGCCGCTCGTTTACCCGCCGACTGACCGCCCCGTTCCGCGCCGTCAGCGGCAGAACCGGAAGCCGGTGACGCCAGCGCGTGCAGCGGCTCGCACCGTACGTCCTTGTCGGCTGTCAGTCGCGGCGTCCGGCAATCACGTTTCAATCGTGTATCAAGGCCGCCCTGGCATGCTCCGACCTAGAGAGGTGGCATCAGGCCCGCTCTGAGGAGCATGAGGAGACGGCGATGTTCGCGCAACTTACCCACCAGGGACCTCGCCCGCGAGCCGGCCCGGCGCTGGGACCTGGGTCATTCCGGCGGATCGTGGACGTCCCGTTCGAGACGTGCGTGGCCGCGCTGGACGGCTGGCAGCAAACAGCACAGGCCGGCGAAGTCCGGTTGGGCGACAGCGCGCTGTGCGGACCGGTCGAGCGTGTATCCGGCTCGGCTACGCGCCCGATACAGGTCCGCCCGGCCCGGGCTGCGTGGCGCCCGCTGCTGCGCATGAGACTGGACATCGACCGCTGGTCCTCCTCGTCCACCGTCGTGGAGCTCATCCCCGACGGGCGCGTCCGGCTCACCGCGGCCTATTTCCGCGCTGGCCATCGTCTGCTCGACTCGCTGACCCGCCATCTGCTGCAGCCGTTGCCTCCGGCACAGGTCCGGGATACTGCCAGCCAGCCACTCGTGCCTGTCGGTGCCGGGCAGGCGATCTAGGATAAGGGACTGGCCGCTGCCGGCGGCGGTGCGGGAGAGCCAGGGCTGGTCTCGGTGCCGATGTTCATCCGCCAGCCCGAGGGTCCTCCCATCGCGACCATGTTCATCATGCTGGCGTTCTCTCGGACGCCATCGGCGTAGGTGATGACCACGAAGCCGGATGTGGTGTCTTCCGGGTTGGGGGCAAAGGCCGCCGTGGCCAGCCCGGCGCGCGCGTCCGCCGAATACCTCAGATCGGCACTGGTGATACGGGCCGGCGGTATATCGGCGGCTACCGCCATCAACCCGGCGGTGTCCCGGCTGGCGAGGGCGCGCAGGTAGCAGCGAACCAGCCCGGCCTGCGCCTGGCTGGGGCGCCGCGTACCTGAAGCGGCCAGGAGCATGCCGGCGTGCCCCCGGTCTGGAGTGCTCGCCAGGCCGCTTGTCCGGCCCAGGCGAGGCCGGCCCCGGCCACTACGATCACGGCCGCCCATGCCGCCGGGCCGCGGCGGAGATGAGGCCTGGCCAGGCGTGCGACGCGAGCCGGTGTCTTCGTCATGTCTGGATGTTAGCCGCAGCACGCGGGTTGTCCGGGATCTCTGCCCTTGTGCCGGCCGGGCCCGAAGAGCGGCTCGCCTCGGTGCCCGCCAGCATGTGCCGGGGCCGAGGTGGCCGATGCTTTGCAGACCCACGGCAGACTCACGCCGCAAGGCCTACGCGAGCCGCACCGCGATTGCTGGCCAGGCCGAGGCGGCCGTCAAAGGCAGTCAGAGTTCGATGCGCGAGCCCATGATGACGGTGCGGTCGCGGGGCAGCCGAAGGGATTCGGCGGCGTCAGCGGTGATCCGTGATGTCGCGATGAAAAGGCGCTTGCGCCAGCGGCTCATGCCCGGTTCGTGGCCCTGGACGAGTTCGATGCGCGATATGAAGTACGACACGTTTTCGTCGGTAAGGCCGCTTCCGGTGTCGGCGTCGCGGATCAGCGGCAGGAGCTCCGGGACGTTCGTGTGATCCATGTAGCCGAAGCGGGCGGTGACGTAGATGATCCGGTGCTGCCGGTACCCGAGATCGTCGATCTGCAGCCGCTCCGCGTCGGGGACGTGCGGTGCGGGCATCGTCTCGATCGAGACGATGTAGACGTGCTCGTGGAGGATCTCGTTGTGTTCAACGTTGGCCCGCAGCGCCAGCGGGGCGGTGGCCTTGCCGCGGTTGAGGAAGACGGCGGTGCCCGGTACCCGGTGCAGCGGTGGCTTCATGGCGTACAGGTGCTGAATGAACTCCGGGAGCGGCCCTTCGGCCTTGACCCGCCGCTGCGTAACGAGTTCCCGGCCGCGTTGCCAGGTGGTGAAGACGGTGAAGGTAATGAGGGCGATCAGCAGCGGGAACCACGCTCCGTGGAACAGCTTGGTCAGGTTGGCGGCGAAGAAAAGCAGGTCGATGACGATCAGCGCGCCGCCGCCCGTCAGCACCGCCCATAGCGGCCATCGCCACTGGTGGCGGGCGTAGTAGAAGAACAACAAGGTGGTGATCGTGATCGTGCCGGTCACGGCCGTGCCGTAGGCGTAGGCCAGCGCGGCCGCGGTCCGGAACGCGAGTACGAGGGTGAGGACGGCCGCCAGCAGCAGCCAGTTGATCCACGGGACGTAGATCTGGCCCATCATCTCCTCGGAGGTGTACTGGATGCGCAGCCGCGGCAGGTAGCCGAGCCCCCCGGCCTGGTGCGCGACCGAGTAGGCGCCGCTGATGACCGCCTGTGAGGCGATGACGGTCGCGATGGTGGCCAGGAACACCATCGGGAGCTGGGCCCACTTCGGGGCCAGCAGGAAGAATGGGTTGGCGATGGTGGCGTGGTTACCCAGGATCAGGGCGCCCTGGCCGAAGTAGTTCAGGATGCAGGCGGGGAAGACGGCCAGCAGCCAGGCGCGCCTGACCGGTCCGCGGCCGAAGTGTCCCATGTCCGCGTACAGCGCCTCGGCTCCGGTGACGGCCAGGACGACCGCGGTCAGGGAGAAGAACGCGGTGCTGAAGTGCCCGGTCAGGAAGCTGATCGCGTAGCTGGGCGACAGCGCCTCCATGATCACCGGGTGAGTGACGATGCCCCGTATGCCGAGCAGGGCGATCACAGTGAACCAGATGCTCATGACCGGCCCGAACATTCGGCCCACGGCGCCTGTGCCCAGCCGCTGGACCAGGAACAGGATGAGGATGACCGCCACCGTGATGGGAATGACCAGGTTGGCCACTGACGGTGCCGCGACCTCCACGCCCTCGACCGCCGAAAGCACCGAGATGGCGGGCGTGATCATGCTGTCGCCGAAGAACAGCGAGGCCCCGAAGATGCCCAGTGCGGCCAGCACGGCCTTGGCCCTGGCTCCGCCGGGCAGGGCCCGGCGGCGGATCAAGGCGATCAGCGCCATGATCCCGCCCTCGCCGTCGTTGTCGGCCCGCATCACGAGCGTGACGTACGTGATGGTGACGATGATCGTCACCGACCAGAAGATCAGCGAGGTGACCCCGAAGATGCTGGCGCGCGACACCGTGACCGGGTGCGGATCGCTCGGGCTGAAGACGGTCTGTACCGTGTACAGCGGGCTCGTCCCGATGTCCCCGAAGACAACTCCGAGGGCACCGAGCGCGAGAGCTCCCTGCGCACCAGCACGTCGGCTCACGCCCAAGGTATCCGCCTCCTGTGCCCCAGCTTTTACGCGCTACCATAACGAACGATCCACGAAGGACACCGTTTCAGCAACGACGGCCCGAAAATGTCGCCCTCTGGCGATCTGGGTCGCGGAGGCAAGGTCAGCCACATAAACACCGGGCAGGCATGACGGTGGACGAACCGGAACGTCGTCCGCGCATTCCCATATCGGGCGGTCCAGGCCGACTTCACTGCCAACGGCGCCGATGCTTAACTGTTCTAGCCGCATTTCGGGTGGTCTGGGAAACGCTCAGCCTGCCTGGTGGCGTGGTGCTGCGATAGTGGGCGTTCGCCGGAGCGCTTCTGCCGGCAGGGCTGTGAGCCAGGCAAAGCCGGTGATGATGCTGGCGCGCTGGAACAATCCGCCGAGATTGATGAGCCTGGGCGATTGGCCGAAGCCCGCACCGGCCAGCGCCATGGTCGTGAGCATGGTCACGGCGGTGCCGACGCTGTAAAGCCCGAAGCGGTGCTGGCCGGCCCGCCAGGACCGCCAGCCACTGGCGAGTGCCGCAACAAAGACAGGTCCTGCGGCCACACCGCAGCGCAGCAGCCTGCGGGTCCATGCCTGCGGCGTGCCGGGGATGCTGGCCGGGTTCACAAGCGAAGCGTAGCGAGCCAGGCGCTGCGGCACTGGCAGGCTGCCGTCGCTCGCATCTGTCACTCAGCCGCCTAGATGCTCAGCACGCCGGTCTGGACCGGAAAGTCTTTGCGCCGCTGCCAGTCAGCGGACCCTGGATACCGCCAAGCGGCGAGCCGTCTCCCCACCGGTACAACAGGACCCAGACATCAGGCGCCTGGGGGCTGACGGCCAGGTTGGGCGCCACGATCGTGAGGTCGCCCTCCCGGTCCGCGGTGCCGTCCGCCAGGTCGTTTGCAGCGACGTACTGGCCTCCGCACGTGTCCTCGATCACGCCGTAGCGCGCGCCCGGTATGGCGTGCCGACCGTATATGAACAGCCAGGTAAGCGTGGCCGAGCCAGGATCGGGGCGGACGGCGGCCGCAACCACGGAAAACGAGCCGCCGCCCGCATCAGGAAGGGTGAACATGGCGCTGGCGGGAACGGCCGGTAGCGCCACGGCGGCAGGCGCTGGGCGGCCAGCATCCCGCAAAGCGGCACGCAGGTCGTTGATCGTGTCATCCCGATGCGCCACAAGCAGCGCGAGGCGCAAGGTCACGGCTAGGCAGCCCAGCAGGACAAGCACGAAGATCGCGATCCAGACACCGCGGCCGGGGCCATGCCGCCGGGCGCTGCGGCGCTGCCGTGGCCCGGACGACAAGATATCCGGTTGCTCGTCCATGACCATCACCGTTCGTCGTCACCTAGGCGGAAACCTGACCGGACGGTCTAAGCCCGCTCCCTTGTGGACTATTGACAATCACTCTCTCCCATTAGTCAACGGCACCCCCATGCCGGCCCGGTCACATCTCCTGGCCCGTCAGGCAGGTCTTCACAGGCGGGCCTTTGGCGGCCTGATCCCTCGCCGCCCTGCTACGGTAGAGTCCGGTCTCCGGCGTCCAGTTGCGTGGTCCCGCGGCCCGGTACCTGACCGTAGCCGCCCCCGCATGCGTCGTCTGCGCAAGTGGGCCGTCTGACCATCAGCTGCGCTGTAGTGTTCCTTGTAGGCTCAACCACACATGTAAGGACTAGTGTTGCGACGATGAGAGTAGGAGTCCTTACCGGTGGCGGCGACTGTCCCGGACTCAACGCCGTTATCCGCGCTGCCGTACGCAAGGGCATACAAGAATATGGCTTCGAATTCATCGGGTTCCGCGATGGCTGGCGAGGCCCGTTGCAGGGTGATACCATCCCGCTCGACACGCAGGCGGTCCGCGGTATCCTGCCCCGAGGCGGCACGATTCTAGGCACGTCGCGCACTAATCCATTCAAAGATGACGAAGTCGGCGTCCGAAGCGGTGCGGAACGCATTAAAGATAACCTTTCCGGCCTCGGTGTAGACACTCTGATTGTCATCGGTGGCGAGGATACTCTTGGGGTTGCCGCAAAGCTAATCCAAGAAGGAGTGAGCGTCATCGGCGTGCCGAAGACCATCGACAACGATCTCAGCGCGACCGATTACACCTTCGGCTTCGACACGGCGGTCAACATCGCTATGGAAGCCATCGATCGATTGCATACCACAGCAGAAAGCCACCATCGTGCGCTGATCGTCGAGGTTATGGGCAGGCACGCGGGCTGGATCGCGCTGCACGCCGGCATGGCAGGCGGTGCCAATGTGATCTTGATTCCGGAGAAGCCATTCAGCATCAAAGAGGTCTGCGCCTATGTGGAGCACCGATTTAAGACCAGGTATGCACCAATCGTAGTCGTCGCAGAAGGCGCGCACCCAACTGATGCATCCGGGCCTATGTCGGACTGGCGACAGGATTCCTTCGGTCATGCTCGACTGACGGGAGTCGGGCATATGCTGGCTGATGAAATCGAGAGGCAGACCGGTAAAGAGGCGCGTTGCGCCGTACTCGGCCATATCCAGCGTGGCGGAACTCCCACCGCCTTCGATCGCGTTCTGGCGACACGTTTCGGGCTGCACGCCATCGAAGCAGTTAAGGACGGTGATACCGGCGTCATGGTGGCACTCCGCGGCACAGATATTGTCCGCTTGCCGCTGACTGATGTACTCCGCGAGCCCAAGTTGGTGCCGGTCGAGCGGTATGCAGAGGCCGAGATCTTCTTCGGCTGAATTCACGCATACGTACCAGGATTTGACAAGTTCAGTCAGTAGGAGTCCGCCATGCGCCGGCTGATCCGGCAGTTCGCGCGCGTCGAAACGGTAGCCGTGCTGGTCACCGCCTGGCTGGCTGGCGCGCTCGGGCTTGGGCTGGCCACGGGCGCGGGCGCGGTGCCGACCGTGGCACTGATGACGCTGGGCCCGCTGCTCGGCGGCCTGCTCCTGCTCATCAGGCACAACCTGGACCTGGCCAGCCGGATCGGCAACCTGGCTAGCGAATCCCAGCGCACGCTCGACGCCGTGCGGCGAGTCGAAGCCGGCATCCCTAAAGAGATCAAGCAGACATTCCGCCAGCTGGAAGCGTTGCAGAACCTGTACGCCATGCTGCCAGCCCACGACGTGCTGCCCGCCACCCGGGGCTGGGCCGCGTCGCCAGACCTGCTCATGGTGCTGGTCGACCTGGTTATCACCGAACGGCCATCGCTCGTCGTGGAATGCGGCAGCGGCGCGTCCACGCTGTGGCTCGCACTGGCGATGCAGCGGTTCGAGATCGACGGCCAGATCATCGCGCTTGAGCACGATCCGGTGTTCGCCGGCCAGACCCGCGAGTTCCTGGCCAGGCATGACGTCCGGGATCTCGCCGAGATACGCGACGCCCCGCTGGAGAGCTTCAGCCTTGATGGCCAGACCTACTCGTGGTACGCGAGGCGGGCATGGGAGGACCTGACGGGGATCGATCTCCTCTTCGTGGACGGGCCACCCGCCACCACCGGTGAACGGGCCCGTTATCCGGCGCTGCCGCTGCTGAGCGGGTCACTGAGCCCGGTTGCCATCGCCGTCCTGGACGACCTGGTCGTACCCGACATGCAGGAAGTGCTGCGGCTCTGGCTTGAGGCCTACCCGGATTTCCGCTCCGAGATCCTCCCGCTGGAGAAACGGGCCGCGCTGCTGCGCAGGAAGTAGCCGGGACCCACCGCCCGCCCGCCTCGTCTCGGAATACAGGCAGAGATTTCGGCCTGGGGCTTGTCGGATCGGCGCTCGCGTACGTATACTCGTTTACGAGTAATTAACAACGAGTCCTCGCGCACGATGACTCGGAGACGAGGTGGTGCGGATGGCCAAGCGGCGCAAGGTGAACAACCTGCTGGCGCTTTCGCTGCTCACGCTGCTGACGGAACGGCCGATGTACCCGTATGAGATGGCGTCGATGCTTCGGGGGCGCGGCAAGGACCAGGCCATCAAGATCAACTGGGGATCGTTCTACACAGTGGTCCAGAACCTGGAGAAGTATGGCTTCATCGAGGCGGTCGAGGTGGCCCGCGAGGGCAGGCAGCCGGAGCGGACCACATACCGGATCACCGACGCGGGCAGCGAGGAGCTGAAGGACTGGCTGCGGGAACTGCTCAGGGTGCCGGAGCGGGAGCACACCAGCTTCGAGGCGGCCCTCGGTGAGGCCGCTGTCCTGCCACCTGACGAGCTGATCGACCTGCTGCGGCAGCGGCTGGCCACGCTGGAGAAGGCCAACGGAGAGCTCGGCACTGAGCTGGGAATGCTGCGGACTCAGCTACCCCGGCTCGTCCTCATCGAAACGGAGTTTTACCTGGCCCTGCGCCGGGCCGAGGAGCAGTGGGTGCGCGGGCTGCTGCAGGAGTTCACCGAGGGTACGTTCCCCGGCCTGGACGACTGGCGGCGCTTCCACGCCACCGGGGAGATCCCGGACGAGATTCGCGTGCTCATGGAGCAGGAGGGAGACATGACGCCAGGTCCCTAAGCGAACGACCCCGGCCTGGTGCGGCAACACCATCGGCCGGGGCCGTCAACCTCAAGCCGATCCCGCGAGCATGCGGAACCCGAGGTCCCAATACAAGAGTAGCCGGGTTTCTCCTCGCGGGGCTGGATCGTCGCGATCCGTAACCGTAGGAGAGAGAAAAGTGAGTTCGGCTGACTGTGCCATCGAGGCACATCAACTAGTCAAGACCTATGCCACCCGCGGCAAGAAGGACGGCATCCGGGCCCTGGACGGGCTGGACATCAGCGTCCCGCGCGGCATGATCTACGGCCTGCTCGGCCCGAACGGAGCAGGCAAGAGCACCACGATCAAGATCCTCACCTCGCTGGCCAGGCCGGACCGGGGCTCGGCCCGTGTGGAGGGCATTGACGTGCTCACCCGGCCGGGTCAGGTACGGCACGTCATCGGAGTGGTCGCCCAGCGTTCCGGTGCCGACCCGACCGCCACCGGCCGGGAGAACCTGGTGCTGCAGGGGCGGCTGTATGGCCTGCGCGGCAGCTCCGTACGGGCCCGCGCGGGCCAGCTGCTGGATCACTTCGGGCTGACCGAGGCGGCGGGTCGGCTGGTCAAGACGTATTCCGGCGGCATGCAGCGCCGGCTGGACGTCGCGCTCGGCCTGATGCACCGGCCCGCGGTGCTGTTCCTGGACGAACCGACCTCCGGCCTGGACCCGGAGTCCAGGTCCGCGATGTGGCAGGAGATCGCGCGGCTGGCGGGCGGTGAGGGGATGACCGTCCTGCTGACCACGCACTACCTGGAGGAAGCGGACCGGCTGGCCAGCCAGCTCGCGATCGTGGACCGCGGCCGCGTGGTGGCCTCTGGAACGCCCGACGGGCTCAAGGGTCAGCTGCGCGGCGACGCGGTGCAGGTGGAACTGCCCGCTCCCGAGGACGGCGCCGACGCGAGCCTGGTCCGCACCGTGCTGGCCGGCCTGCCGGAGGTACGGGACGTGGTCATCGCCGGGCGCAACGTGTCGGCCCGCAGCGACGACGGCGCGGCCGCGGTCCCGGTCGTCCTCGGGGCGCTGCAGCGAGCCGGGATCCACGCCGCCTCGGTGGCCGTGGCCCGGCCGTCGCTGGATGACGTGTACCTGCGGCATACCGGGCGCAGCTACAGCGAGGCGCAGGCATCGGATGGATCCCGCAGCGAGCGGGAAATCATGGAGGCGAGCAAGTGATGACTGCCGTGCAACTCCAGTCCGCGCCGACGGGCCCGGCGCAGGTCAATCCCGCGGCTCCCAGCACCGTGCCGTTCGGCACGATGCTGGTGCACACCTGGTACCTGACCGGCAGGAAGCTGCACGCGCTGGTCCGCCAGCCCTGGGTACTGGCGTTCAGCGTCGTGCAGCCGGTGATCTGGCTGTTCCTGTTCGGGGCGTTGTTCCGCAAGGTCATCGACATCCCGGGCTTCGCCTACGGCGGCAGCTACCTTGACTACCTGGTGCCCGGCGTCATCGCGATGAACGCCATGGCCAACAACATGTGGGCGGGCATGACCATGATCGAGGAGATCGAGCGGGGCACGCTGAACCGGTTCCTCGTCTCTCCGGCCAGCCGGGTCGCGATCATGAACGCCACCGTGGCGGAGCAGGCGGTCAGCACCACGGTGCAGTCGCTGATCATCGTGGCGCTCGGCCTGGCCGGCGGGGCGCGCTACTACGGCGGGGTCGCCGGGGCGGCCGTGATGGTAGCGGCGTCGGTCCTGGTCGGCGTGGTGTTCGGCGCGCTGTCCAACGTGGTCGGCATGCTGCTGCGCTCACGCGAGGCGATCATCGGCGTGTACACGTTCTTCATGCTGCCGCTGATATTCCTGTCCTCGGCGTTCATGCAGACCCAGCTGATGCCGGGCTGGATGCAGGCCATCGCCTCGCGCAATCCGCTCAACTGGGTGGTCCAGATCGGGCGCTCGGCGGTCTCGGACCAGCCTGACTGGGCCGCGATCGGCGTCCGCTGCGGCGGGCTGCTGGCGCTCGCGTTGGTGTGCGTGGCTGTGTCGGTGGTGACGTTCCGCTCCTACCAGAAGAACGTCTGAGACCTCAGCCGGCACGGCGGATCCTGCGGGGGCTCCGCCGTGCCGGCTGGTTCAGTTAATGGTCAGTTATCCTACAGTTAGTAGTCAGTTGGTTGATAGCACACGATCAGGGATCCTTGAGTTGTTGCTCAGGTACAAGCCCGATCCTCTGTGTAGTGCCGGACGACCGGCGCACAACGAGGCTGAGGCATGAGCAATGATGGCTGACCAGAGTCGACCCCGGAGTGCACCCGCACGCCTTCGCGCGACACAGCGAACCCGGCTGAACCTGCAAGTGACGCTGCCGAACGGTGACGGGTCGGTGCGGCTGGCGCGTCAAGTGACCCGCGACGTGCTGGCCAGATGGCAGCTGGCGCACTTGGAGGACACCGCTGTCCTGCTTGTATCTGAGTTGGTCACCAACGCCGTCCGCCACGCCCGGCACACTCATGCCATAGCGCTGGACCTGGAAATCGGAGACACCTGGCTCCGGATCGAGGTTCAGGACGCTGACCCGTGCTGGCCGCATCAGCGCACGCCGGGCAGGTTCGATGAGTCGGGCTTCGGGCTCGTGCTCGTGGATGGCCTGGCCGCCAACTGGGGGGTGCGTGAGACCGCGACGGGCAAGGCCGTGTGGGCGGAACTGGACACCCAGGACCCGGGCGAGCCAGAGGCCCTGGGCCGGCCGGGCGCTAGGTTGATGTGCCTGTGAGCTCGGCCGCGGCGCGCCGATAGACGCCGGATCAGCCGGCCACGGCTTCCAGTTCGGCTTCCGCGCCCTCCGCCGCCGGGGGTACCGTGGCATCGGCGCTTGTCATGGTCCGGATGTCCCGGGGGATGAGAGCCAGTGCGGAAGCGATGATGATCGCGGCTGCGGCCGCGTACTGCGCCGAGGAGATGCCGATCATGGTGCCGAGCGGTCCGGCGATCAGCGCGCCGACCGGCATGGCCATGACCGTGCCGAGGACGTCATAGGAGGAGACCCGGGCCAGCTTGTCTGGCGGGATATTCCGGGCCAGCGCCACCGTCCACTGCACCATCATCATCTCGATGAACACACCCAGGCCGAACGACGCGAGGCACACGGCCGGCAGCGGCAGCACCATCGCCAGCGAGAGCGGAGATACCGCGATCGCGGCACCGGTGAGCACCACGAAAAGCATGGGCCGGCGAGGCGTGAACCGAAGGGCCAGCAGACCGCCGGCGATCAGGCCGAACGAATCGGCCGCGGTGATCGCCCCCCAGGCGGCCGGACCGCCGAGATGCTCACGCGCCACGACCGGGCCGAGTACCGCGAACGCCCCGTACCAGGCCATCATCACCACGCCGAACTGGGCCACGATGACCCACAGCCAGGTGTGCGAGCGGAACTCCGACCAGCCCTCTCGCAGGTCGGCGAGCATACTCGGGGCTGGTTTCGCGGTGCCGTGCCTGTCATGTCCCTGGCCGGACCGCAGGACCGGTGTGGCCCGGATGGACAACAGCAACGGCACCGTTGACACCATGCCGACGCCGCAGAGCACGAGCGCCCAGCCCGGGCCCGCCGCCGCGACCAGCAGGCCGGCCGCGGCCGCGCCGGCCATCTGGCCGGTATTCATGCTCAGCCGGCTGATCGCGCTCGCGTCCTGCAGCATGCCGCGGGGGACGATGCGGGGGAGCAGGGCCTGGGAGGCGGGATAAAACACCGCGATCCCGGTCCCGGTCAGCGCCTCCAGCCCGATCATCGCCCATAGCGGCGGGTGGCCGGTCAGGACCAGCACGCCGAAGGCACCCTCGCCCACCGCCATGAGCAGGTTGGCCGCCACGATGACCCGCTGTGGCGGGAAGCGGTCAGCCGCGACGCCGCCGACGAGCGCGAATATCAGTGAGGGCGCGATCTGGGCCGCGAGCACGTAGGACAGGTCGGTAGCTGAGTTCGTGGACCTGAGCACCGCGAACGAGACGCCCACCATGGAGAACCCGACGGAGGCCGGTGCGATCAGCCGGTCGGCGAGCAGGAGCCGGAAGTCTCGGATCGCCAGCACCGGGAACCGGCGGACGAGCCCACCCCGTGACATCGGTCCATCCTTCCCGTTCTCGGCCGGCCGATCCGGCCTGACGTCCCCAGCTGTCTGACGGTAACCGCCGCTCGGCCAGGCGGCAACGTGTTTTCCCAGCTGACATGGTGCCGGGCCAGGCCGGGCCAGGCCAGGCCGGGTCAGGGCAGTTGGTCGATGCGGGTCCACACGCCAGGAGGGTGATCCTCGCGGGGCAGCCATAGCATCGGCTGCCTGCCCTCGTACCGGGCCTGGAAGCCACGGTCCCCCGGATAGCGACCCCTCCGATCGGGCCAGACCACCTGCAGGCAGGCCGGCCTGACGTAACCATAATACCGGTCCGAGATCGCGAACAGGCTGGTCGTCCGCCAGCTTGCATGGACGGGACGGATCGCGAGGGAGCACGGGCAGATCCCGTCAGCGCGGTCCCCGGCTTCGATCAGCGCGCCGCTGGCCATCCGGTCGCCCATTGAGTTCAAGATGGTCGTCAGGTGCTCGACGGGCAGGCCGAACATCGTCAGCTCCGGGCCCTGGTGGCTGAGCCACAGCCCGACGGTGTATGCCCAGGGCGGCGCGACCTCGTCGCCGAGCACGGCGGACACCGACCAGCCGACCGCCCGGATGTCAGCGGCGATGGCCTGCATGCAGGCCTCCGGGCTGAGGTTGACCCCTTCGGCCAGCGCGTCACATTCGGCGCACCCGCACTGCTGTTCCGGAGAGTTGGTGCGGCGTTTCCGTGGTTGGTACATGCCGCCACATTACGAGGGGGGTACGACATTTCCCGGGGCCCCTCTGCGCCGTGGGTGTGCGACACATTCGTGGGGATCCCACGTTTGGGCTGGTTATGATGGCAGTCTGGTTGTGACGGTAACAATCAGACGAAGAGGTGCCCATGACCGAACCGTCGCTTCCGGAGCTGGAGGCCTTGCGGGACCGGCTGTATGCGCAGCTGGCGGCGGTGGGCGACTTCCGGCGGGGATCGGTGAGCGAGAACTACCGCAAGTGCGGGAAGCCGGACTGCGCGTGCGCGGCCCCGGATCATCTCGGGCACGGGCCGCGGTTCCTGTGGACCCGGTCGGCCGGGCGCCGGAAGACAACCGGGCGGCAGCTGGCGCCGGCGGAGGTCGGCAAGGTCCGCCGGGAGGTGGCCCGGCACACCGAGTTCGAGGAGATCAGCGAGCAGATCATCGAGGTCAACGAGAAGATCTGCGAGGCCCGGCCGGCCGGCGGAACGGAGGCGCCCTCTGTGCCGGAGGGCGAAAAGGAGGGCTCTTCACCGCGCTCGCGGAAGAGAAGTCCGCCGAGATAGCACGGCTGGCCGCGGAAGCCGCCCGCTCGCTGGGCTGCGATGGCGGGCTGGACGCCGGCGAGACTGTGATCCGGGCCGGGCTCCTGCGCCTGGGCGGCAGCATGCTGGGGCAGCTGCTGGCCGCCGACCGGGGCACCGCGGCCCGCGGGTGCCTTGCGGGAACGGGCACGAGGCGGAATTCGCCGATTACAGGGACAAAACGTTCGACACGGTCCTCGGGCCGGTCACCGTGAACCGCGCCTGGTATCACTGCGCGGAATGCAAGCACGGGTTCGCGCCCCGCGACGCCGAGCTGGGCGTGGACGGCTCGTCCCTGTCCCCGGGACTGGCCGCGATGACCGGCAAGGCCGCGGCGGCCGGGCCGTTCGCGAAGGCCGCCGGGCTGCTGGAGGACCTGGCCGGGGTGCCGCTGACTGTCAAGCGGGTGGAACGGGCCGCCGAGGCCAGCGGCACCGCGCAGTCCGCCGCCATCCGGGACCGCGCCGCGCTGATCGCCAGCCGGAAGATCGTGCCGCTGCCGCCGTCCCCGCTCGCGGACATGCTCTACGGCGCGATCGACGGCACCGGCGTGACCATACCGCGAAGGAAACCGCCGGCCGCGAGGGCAACGGCGAGGACGGCCGGGCCCGCACCCGCGAGGTCAAGCTCGGCGTGTTCTTCACCCAGGACGACATCGACGAGAAGGGATACCCGGTCCGGGACCGGGACTCCTCCAGCTACATCGCCACCTTCGGGCCCGCTTCGGTGTTCGGCGACATGGTGAAAGCAGAAGGCATCCGCCGCGGCGCGGACCACGTCCGGCAGCTGACCATCCTCGGCGACGGCGCCGCCTGGATCTGGAACATCGCGACGGGCAAGTTCCCGGAAGCAACCCAGATCGTGGACCTGTTCCACGCCCGCGAGCACCTGTACGACCTCACCCGCCAGCTGGAATTCATGCTCGGCGACCGCAAGGACGGATGGCTCGCCGCCCGCCTCGAAGACCTGGACTACGGCGATATCGACGGCATCTGCCGCTCCGCCCGCGTCTCCCCCTCGAAGGCATCAAGAAAGACGAGCTCGGCACCGCCCTGGGCTACTTCGAGCACAACGCCCACCGCATGCGCTACCACTGGTTCCGCTCCCGCGGCCTGTTCGTCGGCTCCGGTGTCGTCGAATCCGGCTGCAAGGCGGTCATCGGGCAGCGCCTCAAACTGTCCGGCATGCGCTGGACCATCATGGGCGCCGCCGCCATCACCACCCTCCGCTGCCAGCAGGCCAGCAGGCCCGAAGACCGCATCTGGAACACACCGCACCACCAGACACCCGCCGCCTGACCAGGAGGACCCGCTAAACGATCTTGGTCACCCACAACAAATGACGCACACCCGCGGGTGTGCGACGCATCCGTGGGCCGAGGGCATATGCACGCGTAGCCCGGGCTGGACTGCAGGCACCTGGGCGCGCGAGCTCGCGGCTATGCCGATGCCCATCAGGTCTTCGCGGCGGCCGGCGAGCCATTCGCCTTTGCGGGTCCAAGAGCACGAATTCCAGCTGGCGGGCGAACCGCAGGCGGCGCGCGGTCCCGGGAAAACGAATTGATGGCCGAGGCCGTGGCGGGCTACGGTCGGCGCGTGGGTATCTACACGGTGATGGTCCGTCGTGCCCGCCTCCGGGCGGTCGCGCCGGGCATGGGGCTGGCACCGGCTCGCTGACGAATGGGCGGCGCGGGTGGTCGCCGCCGCCGGGGTGCGGCCCGGCGAGCTCGTGCTCGACATCGGGGCCGGCGAAGGGGCTCTGACCGCACATCTGGTGCGGGCGGGGGCGCGGGTGGTCGCGGTCGAGTTGAACCCGCGGCGGGCCGGCGTCCTTCGCGAGCGGTTCCCCGGCATCACCGTGGTGCACGCGGACGCCGCCTCGATCTGGTTGCCCGGCCGGCCGTTCCGGGTGGTAGCGAACCCGCCGTACGGGATTTCGTCCAGTCTGCTGCGGACGCTGCTGGCGCCCGGCAGCAGGCTGGTCGCGGCCGATCTCGTGCTGCAGCGTGCCGTGGTGCGCAAGTACGCTTCTGGTGCCGCGCGAAGGTTCAGCCTGACCGCCGGCCTCACGCTGCCGCGACGCGCGTTCCTGCCGCCGCCGCACGTGGACTCCGCGGTGCTCGTCGTCCGCCGCCGCAGATGAGCGCGGCTGGCAGAGGGTGCCGATCGCGCAACCGGGTACGCCCCTCCGGATCTGGTACCCACCGCACAACCAGACACCCGCCGCCTGACCAGGCCAGCAGGCTAAACGATCTTGCTCACCTACAAAATTGACCTGCACCCCTGCGCCGTTCCCTAGGGGGCCTTCTGTGCCGTTCCCTGGGGTCCCTCCGTGCCCGTTACCTGGGGTCCCTCCGTGCCCGTCCCTTCGCCAGTCTCCATCTCCGCCATGACCCGCGTACGCTGCGCGAGCAGGTCACGCTCCGCGTCGCGCAGCGCCGCCGCCTTACCGAAATCGCGGGCGTCGATGGCGGCATCCTTGCCCCGGCGCACGGCCGCGATCCGCTCGTCGAGGCTGCGCAGGTTGCCCGGGATACCGCGGTCAATGTCCAGACGCCGCTCGATCGCGCTCAGCCGGGCCTCGATCGCCTCCAGCAAGTTCCGGACCTCAGCCGGCAGCCGTAGCGTGGTCGCCAGCCGTGCGGGCCTGACCCTGGCCACGACGGCCTCTTGTTGCTCCGGGTCATCGGCTAGTTCCCGTATCGCCCGGGCGCGGAGGTCGGTCACGTCCGCGTGCAGGTGTCCCAGGATCCCGATGGCCACGTCGTCGCCCTGCGTGATCAGCCCCAGCAGGACGTGCCCGGACCCGATGTAGTTCTGGCCGAGCTGCAAGGACTCGCGCAGGGCCAGTTCCAGGGCCTTCTTGGCCCGGGGCGTGAACGGGATGTGCCCCGATGGCTGATGCTTGCCCCGCCCGACGCTGGCTTCCACTGCCTGCCGGGCAGCATCCAGGGTCACGTCCATCGACGTCAGCGCCCGCGCGGCCGAGCCCGTGCCCTCGCGCAGCATCCCCAGCAGCAGATGCTCGGTGCCGATGAAGCTGTGGTGGAGTTCGCGCGCCTCTTCCTGGGCCAGGACCACGGCTTGTCGCGACTGGTTGGTGAACCGCTCGAACATGACCTTCTCCGATTCAGCCCGAACCCCCGGGGACCCTTCTAGTGTGCACCTCAGCAGGGACAGGCCGAGCGGGCCCGGAAGGCGGCGGTCTTGACCCGGTTCTGGCACGACGTGGAACAGTACCGCCGGGTACCGTTGCGCGAGGTGTCCACATACACCCGGTCGCACCTGGGTGCAGTGCAGACGCCGAGCCGGTCGTACAGGTCACCGCCGAGGACCACCGCCAGGCCGGTCGCGCAGCCGGCCGCCCATCCGTTCGGCAAGGAGTTGTCGGCGGCGTGGAAGTACACCTCGGCACCTAGTTTGTCACTATCAAAGGAAGTTTAGCTAGTAACGGCTGGCACCGACCGCATCTGACCAGGGAGACACGACGTGCCGGAACTCGACCGCGACACCGCACGGGACTGGATCGACCGCTGGGATCGGCAGCAGGAGGAGTCCCTGCCGGACCGCGAGGACAGGTTTACCGCTCTGATCGACACGGTCGAGGAGGGCGCCGGGCGGCCGGACCCACTGGTCCTGGACCTGGGCTGCGGCCCAGGCTCGCTGGCCGTCCGCCTGCTCGACCGGCTGCCGGGCGCCACGGTCATCGGCATCGATGCCGACCCCGTGTCGCTGACGCTGGGCCAAGCGGCGTACTCCGGCCGGCCTGGCCTCCGCCTCCTCGACCTGGACTTGCGCGTTCCCGGCTGGTCCGGGCAGCTGGGCCTGGCCCGCCCCGCGGACGCCGCGGTGAGCACGACCGCGCTGCACTGGCTGTACGAGCCGGACCTGCGCGCCGTGTACGCCGAGCTCGCCACCGTCCTGCGTCCGGGTGGCCTGCTGCTCAACGGCGATCACTTCAACCTCGACGAGAAGGAATCGCCCACCTTGGCCCGTCTCGACCTGGCCCTGCGGCACCGCGAGGACCTCCGGCGTTTTCCCGGCGGGCATCCCGAGAGCTGGCATGCCTGGTGGGAAGGCGTGGCGGCCGATCCGCTGCTCGCCGAGCACGTCGCCGAGCGCAAGCGCCGTTACGTCGACGCCGGCCACCACGGCACCGAGTCCACTCAGCTCGCTACCCATATGGAGGCCCTCAAGCTGGCGGGTTTCACGGAGATCGGGATCCTGTGGCAACGCGGTGATAACCGCCTGCTGTGCGGTGTCCTCCCGGCCGAGCCCGCACCGTGATCCCGGCCGAGCCCACGCCGTGAGCTCGGGCTAGCCTCCGCCCGTCAGCCCCTGCTGGACTGGTCAGCTGCGCCGGGCGTAGGCGATGTTGACCGCCGCGATGACGATCCAGATCAGCGCGACGAGCACCTCCTGGCCGGCCGTGATGGTCCCCGGCGGGTTGTCACCCGGGTGCAGCACCGCGGCCGTGGCCCCTATGGCCAGCCCCATCGAGCCGATGGCCAGGAACACCGGCGCCACCCCGAGCCTGCCGGGTGCCCGGTCGCGGCGCCGTGGCGGCGCCGGAGCTTGCAGATGCCCGAACAGCCGCGCATCGATCCGCCTGTCGATCTCCTCGCCGATACGCTCGACGAGGCCCTCGGCCACGGCCGAGTCGTAGCCCGAGCCGAGATCGCGGTGCGCCGCCGCCGAGGCCTGGATTTCGTCCCTGATGCTCACGCTCTACCTTCCGCTCGTCTCCGGCCGCCTCAGGGCGTCGCCTTCTGATGCCGCCCACGCTAGGACCCGGCCGCGCCGAGCACATTGGGGCTAGCCCCCCATTCCCGCCTCTGGCTGGCCTCAGGAACGCGCTGGCCTCAGGAACGCGCTGGCCCCGGGAATGCGCCTGCACCGCGTGGCCGCCGCAACCCGTTCGGGGAACGGACCCGGGCTGGCACACTAGGGGAGTGCCCCAGATCCCGTCCCCGGAGACCTCGGCGTGCCCGGCCACCGCGCAGGACGAGCCGTGCGTTCTGCTCAAGCTGGGCGAGATCGTGCTCAAGGGACGGAACAGGCAGCAGTTCGAGCACATCCTGCACGGCAATATCCGCGCCGCGGTGCGCGAAACCGGCGTGCCGGTCGAGATCCGGCAGCACGAAGGAGTCATCCTGCTGCGCGTGACCGACGGCGAAAGCCGCGGCGAGGCCGGCTGGTCCGAAGCCGCGCACCTGGTCGCGGAGCGGGTGCGCGACGTGCCCGGTATCGTCACGGTGGCCCAGCCGCTCCGGGTGGCCAAGACGCCCGAGGCGGTGGTGGCCGCCGCGGTGGCGCTGACCGCGAAGAAACCCGGGCCCTTCGCCGTCCGGCCGCGTCGCAGGGACAAGCGTTTCCCGCTGACCTCCGCTCAGCTGGCCGTGCTGGTCGGTCGGGAGATCCAGGAGGCGCACGGGCTGGCGGTCAACCTGTCCCGCCCGGCCACCACGGTATTCATCGAGGTGGACAGCGACGAGGTGTTCGTGTTCACCGATCAGCTGCCCGGACAAGGCGGGCTGCCGGTGGGGATGAGCGGCCGCGGCGTCGTGCTCATGTCCGGCGGCATCGACTCGCCGGTGGCCGCGTACCGGATGATGCGGCGCGGCCTGCGCTGCTACTTCTTGCACTTCTCGGGCATGCCGCTGACCGGCCCAGAATCGATCTATAAGGCCTATGCGCTGGTCCGCGGGCTGGACCGGTTCCAGGGCGGCTCGCGGCTGTTCGTGGTCCCGTTCGGCAAGGCGCAGCAGGTCCTGGCCACCTCCGGCGCGGACCGGCTGCAGATCGTGGCCCAGCGGCGGCTGATGCTCAAGACCGGCGAGGTCCTGGCCCGCAGGCTCAGCGGCACCGCGCTGATCACCGGCGACTCGCTGGGCCAGGTCAGCAGCCAGACCCTGGCCAACCTCACCGCGCTCGACGATGCCGTGAAGCTGCCCATCTTGCGCCCGCTGATCGGCTGGGACAAGTCCGAGATCATGGCCGAGGCCCGCCGCATCCGCACCCTGGCCATCTCCGAACTGCCCGACCAGGACTGCTGCACGCTGCTCACCCCGCGCCGTGTGGAGACCCGGGCCCGCATCGATGACCTGCGCCGCCTCGAGGGCCGCCTCGACGCCGCCGACCTGGCCGAGGAACTGGCTCTGAGCGCCCAGGAGTACCGCCAGTAAAACCCCTTTTATACCGAACGGTCCGTGGTGCGTGCGTCCGCCCCGGCTCAAGCCAGGACGGGCTGGCGGGCGGCCGCGAGCGCAGGGGTCAAGGTCCGGCCGACCAGCGGGGACAGGTGAGCGGCCACGCTGGCCAGCTCGCGGAGGTCGTCCTCCACCAGCGCTTGCGGTCCATCGCACAGGGCGGCTTCCGGTTGCGGGTGCACGTCCACGATGATCCCGTCGGCCCCGACCGCGATCGCGGCCCGCGAGAGCGGCACCACCAGGTCACGGCGTCCGCCGGAATGCGAGGGATCCACGATCACCGGCAGGTGCGAAAGCCGCTGCGCCACCGGGACCGCGCTGATGTCCAGGGTGTTCCTGGTCGCGGTCTCGAAGGTACGGATGCCCCGCTCGCACAGCACGATGTCCAGGTTGCCGCGCTGGGCGATGTACTCGGCGGCCATCAGCCATTCCTCGATGGTGGCGTTCATGCCGCGCTTGAGCAGGACCGGCCTGCCCACCGAGCCGACCGCCTGCAGCAGCGGGAAGTTCTGCATGTTGCGGGTGCCGATCTGGAGCATGTCCGCGTAGCTGGCCACCAGGCCCACGTCGCCCGGGTCAACCACCTCGGTCACGATCGGCAGGCCGGTCTCAGCGCGCACGTCGGCCAGGATCTTCAGCCCGGTCTCACCCAGTCCCTGGAACGCGTACGGCGAACTGCGGGGCTTGTACGCGCCGCCGCGCAGCAGCGAGGCCCCAGCCGCCTTGGCCATCAGCGCAGACGCCAGCGTCTGCTCGGCCGTCTCGACCGCGCACGGCCCGGCGATGACGATCAGCGTGTCCGGGCCGATCGGAACGCCAGCCACCCTGATCACCGAACGTTCCCGACGATGCTCGCGGCTCACCAGCTTGTACGGCGCGGTGATACGCATGACGTCGCTCACCCCGGGCATGCCGCGCAGGTTCAGCGTGTCGAGCTGATCAATGTCGCCGACCAGGCCGACGATGGTCCGGGACACCCCGCGACTCACGAACGAGTCGCCGCCGGCCCTGCGCACCAGGTCGACGACGCCTTCGATGTCCGCTTCGGATGCCTCCGCCGCCATCACTACTACCATGTCGTCCGCCTCCAGTCATAAACAAAGCCCCGGGCCGATGGCCCGGGGCTCTCGCTAGGTCGCTTCTGTCAGCGCAAGGTCTGGCGGGCGACCGTCCGGGAACCGGGCCGGTAGCCAAACCAAAACCAGAACTGCTCGCGCATGCCGGACAGCCTAACGCATGCCGTGCTCCGACGTCCGCCGTTGCCTCGCGATCGCGATCACGCTGTGGCCGGTCCGCAGAGCCCAGGTGAGGATCAACGCTCCGTCAGAAGCCCCTGGGGAAGACCTCGAGGGTGATGGTGCTCCCGGGCGGCGCCTGGCCCGTCGGGCTGTAGCCGAATACTGTGCCGCCCGCCCCGCCCAACGAGGTCACCTGGACCTGGAATCCAGCGGCCTGGAGTATCTGCGTGGCCTGCTGGACCGACATGCCGACCGTATCCGGCACGTTGACCTGGGCGGGCTGCGCGGACACCACGACCGTCACCGTCTGGCCCTGCAGGTACAACGAGCCGGGCGCGGGCTGCTGCCCGGTGATCGTGCCCTGCGGCTGCGTGCTGTTCTGGTCCTGCTGCTGCTGCAGGTTGACGCCGTGTGCCTGCGCCCACTGCTGGACCGCTTGTATGTTCATCCCCACGAAGTCGGGCAGCGGCGGACCCCCGGCCACCAGGAGGGCGACCGTCTTGGTCTGCGGCCAGGTCGTGCCCGCCCCCGGGTTGGTGCCGAGCACGCTGCCGACCGGGGAGTTCGAGCCGACCTTCTCAACGACGGGAGACAGGTGCACCCGCTGCAGGGCAGCCTCGGCGGCAGTCAGCGTGTCGCCGTGGACGTCGGGCACCTTCGAGGTGAATGGCCCGGCCGAGACCAGGACGGTGATCGCCGAGCCCTTCGTAGCCCGGCCGGCCGGGCGGGTGCCGACCACTACGCCCTTCGGCTCGGTGTTGCTGTTCACCCGCGACACGCGGGCCACGGTGAAGCCGTTCACGGTCAGCGCGGTGGTAGCCGTGGTGACCGATTCGCCGCTCACCACGGGTATCGATGCGTAACGGCCGACCGCCAGCCACCAGCCGCCGAGCCCGAGCCCAATGCCGAGCGCCAGGATCAGCGCGATGACGCCGAGCCTCGGGCTGAACAGCCAGCGCTGCAGGAACGGCTCGCGGCCCCCCTGATACCGGCCGTCCTGGTCGCGGTGGACGACGAGCGTGTGCGACGAGACGTTGTCCCCGGTGCCCGTGCGGAACGAACCGGTCCCGAACCCGCTCATGCCGGACTGACCGCTGCCGAACCCGCCCGTGTCGGCCGGGCCGTTCCCTGGCCCGTTCGCCGGAGTATCCGTCATGCTGTGCGCCCACCACCCGTTGGTGGCGGCGGGAGTGTCCAGGTTCAGCCACGGTGCTTCGGTCAGGCCCTGGACGCCCACCCCTATCACGCCGGTCAACCCGCTCGGCTCGCCCATGCCTTCCCTGACCCGCCGGACCGCATGCGCGAACTCGCCGGCGTTGGCCGGGCGTTGCGCGGGGTCCCGGCTGGTGGCGGCGAGCACGAGCTGATCGACCGCCGCCGGTATGCCGGGCATCACCGAGGACGGGGCCGGTACGCCGGAATTGACGTGCTGGTAGGCGACCGACAACGGCGTGTCGCCGCTGAACGGCGGACGGCCGGTGAGCAGCTCGAACAGCACCACGCCGGCCGAGTACACGTCACCACGGGGCCCGGCGCTGTCGCCGGTCACCTGCTCCGGCGGCAGGTAGGCGACCGTGCCGATGAGCAGGCCGGCCCTGGTATGCCCGGCTGCCGCCTGTGCGCGGGCCAGGCCGAAGTCCGCCACCTTGACCCGGCCGTCCGGGGTCAGCAGGACGTTCTCCGGCTTGACGTCTCTGTGTACGATGCCGGATGCGTGCGCCGCGGCCAGGCCGTCGAGCACGCCGGTCATGATGTCCAGCGCCGTCGCGGGGGAGAACCGGCCGCGCTCCCGCAGTAGCTCCTTGAGCGTGCGGCCCGGCACGTACTCCATGGCCAGGTACAGGAAGGGCCCGTCGGCGCCCTGGTCGAAGACCGCGACCACGTTCTGATGGTTCAGCCGTGCCACCGACCTGGCCTCGCCGATGAACCTGCGGACGAACTCGTCGTCCCTGGCCAGCTCGGCGTGCATGACCTTGAGCGCTACCTGGCGGTCCAGCCTGGTATCCAGGGCCAGGTAGACGGTGGCCATCCCGCCGTGTGCCAGGCGCGCGGTCACGGCGTAGCGCCTGTCGAGGAGGCGCCCCGCGAGCGGGTCGGCCAGCGTATCGTCCATCGCGACGATTTTACGGTTGTTCGGCTCGTGTGGCGGTGGTAATGCGCGTGAGCGGCCCGCATACCCTGTCTGATTGTGACTGATCACGGCCGGGTCGTGGTGGCGGGCGCCGGGCTAGCCGGGCTGCGCACCGCGGAGGAACTGCGGGCGCGCGGCTATGGCGGCCAGATCACCCTGATCGGCGCGGAGCCGCGGCCACCCTATGACCGGCCGCCGCTGTCGAAGAAGGTGCTGACCGAGCCGGGGATCGACCCGTCGCTACGGCCCGACTTCGGGGCTCTGGACGTGGACTTCCGGCCGGATGAGGCCGCCACCGGGTTCGATGCCGCGGTCCTGGTCACGACGCGTGCCAAATACCCGTTTGATCACCTGGTGCTGGCGACCGGGGCGCTGCCTGTGGCGCTGCCCGGCGACGGCCGGCAGCGCTTCCTGCGCAGCTACGACGACGCGCTGGCGCTGCGGGACCTGCTCAGGCCGGGGTTGCGGCTGGCCATCGTCGGAGCGGGCTGGATCGGCGCGGAACTGGCCACCGCGGCGGTCGCGCACGGCAGCGAGGTCACGGTGGTGGAGGCCGGGCCTGCACCGGTCGCCGCCGCGATCGGGGTCCCGGTGGGAGCGCAGACCGCGCGCTGGTACGCCGACGTCGGCGTCCGGCTGCTCACGGGCGTCGCGGTGGAGTCAGTACAGCCGGGCGGCCTGGCGCTGGCTGACGGCGGCTGGATCGCGGCGGACGAGGTCGTCACCGCGGTCGGGGTCCGGCCGGCCGTCGGCTGGCTGGAAGGCTCGGGCGTGCGGCTGGAGAACGGTGTGGCCGTCGACGCGGGCCTGCGCGCGTCCCGGCCGGGTGTCTATGCCGTGGGAGACTGCGCTGCGTTCTTCTCGCGCCGGTTCGGGCGGCGGCTGCGGTTCGAGCACTGGGACGTGGCACTGCACGCGCCCGAAGTGGTCGCGGCCAACGTGCTCGGCGGCGATGTGGACTACGACCCGGTGCCGTACTTCTGGTCCGAGCAATTCGGGCGCATGGTGCAGTACGCCGGATACCACGGCGATGCCGAGCGGCTCATCTGGCGCGGCGACCCGGCCGGGCCGACCTGGGCTGCGTGCTGGCTCGCCGTCGGCCGGCTGGTGGCGATCTTGACCGTGAACCGGCCCCGCGACCTGCAGCAGGGCCGTCGGCTGATCGCCTCGGCGGCCGCCGTTGACGTGGCCCGCCTCGCCGACCCCGCCGTCCCGGTAAAAGAGGCGCTCGCCTGAAGGCTCTTGCCGGGTCTGAGTGCAGTTTGTGCTGCTAGAACGACACAGATCGCACTCATATCCGGTCCACTCTGGATGGCAGGCGCCTGGCCATCGGGCCTCACGAGTACGGCGCCCCGGCCCGGGTCGACACGGCCCGGTAACCCGCGCTTAACCCGCGTGTTTGGAGCGACCCGGGACGTGGGACATTGGATTCGTGGTACAGATTGACCCCACGACCGACGCTCTCGTCGGCGAATGGTTGTCACTCCCCGATGTAGCTATCCAGCTCAGTATCCCAGCAGGACGAGTGAAGCAGCTCCTCCGCGACCGGAAACTCCTCGCCGTGACCCGTCCGGAGGGCACGGTCGCGGTCCCGGCCTCCTTCCTGGACGGGCACCAGATCCTCAAGGGCCTGTGCGGGACCCTCACCTTGCTCTTCGACTGCGGATTCAACGAGCTGGAGGCGCTCCGCTGGCTGTTCACGGCGGACGATTCGCTGCCCGGCACGCCGATCGGCGCGATCGTCGAGCACCGCGGCACCGAAGTGAACCGGCGAGCCCAGGCCCTGGCCTTCTAGGAGCGGCTAGGCTGGCTGCATGCCGCCGAGCCCGCCGCGCCTGCGGCCATCCGAGGGCGCGATACCGACGCGTGTCTCCGGCCAGCACCGCCCGACGCATTCGCCGCTGATCCGAGAGCTGCTCTCGGCTGGCCGCCAGTCGTTCTCGTTCGAGTTCATGCCGCCGAAGACTCAAGCCGAGGAACACCAGCTCTGGCTGGCGATCAGGAAACTCGAGCCGCTGCGGCCCACGTTCGTCTCGGTAACCTACGGCGCCGGCGGGTCAACCAGGGACCGGACCGTGCGGGTGACGGGCAGGATCGCCGCGGAGACCACGCTCACGCCGGTGGGGCATCTCACCGCGGTTGACCATTCGGTGGCCGAGCTCAGGCAGGTGATCGGGTCGTATGCGTCGGTCGGGGTTCGCAACGTGCTCGCGCTGCGAGGCGATCCGCCCGGCGACCCGAACGCCACCTGGCTCCCGCACCCGGAGGGTCTCAGCTACGCGGCGGACCTGGTCCGCCTGGTCAGGTCGGTCGGCGACTTCTGCGTCGGGGTGGCCGCGTTCCCCGAGAAGCACCCGCGCTCCCCGGATCCCGACACGGACGCCCGGTACTTCGTGGATAAGTGCCGGGCGGGCGCGGACTTTGCCATCACCAACATGTTCTTCTACCCGGACGACTACCTGCGGCTGCGGGACCGGGTCACGGCCCAGGGCTGCGACGTGCCGATCATCCCCGGCATCATGCCCGTCACCAGCCTGAAGGTGATCGAGCGCGCGATCGAGCTGGGCGGCTGCCGGGTGCCCACCCAGTTGTGGGGGCGACTGCAGGCCGTGGCGGACGACCGAGCCGCGGTGCGGGAGATCGGCGTGGAGTACGCGACCTGGATGTGCAGCCGGCTGCTCGCCGAGGACGTGCCCGGCTTGCACTTCTATACGCTCAACTGGTCCCGCGCGACCAGGGAGATCTACCAGCGGCTGGGCCTGGGAGAGCGGGGCTCCGGTGGCGTACGGGCCTGCAGCGGAAGCTCGGCGCCCATCACCGCATAGGGCGGCTCGCCGCCAGGGAAGAACTCGAAGCCGGTCAGCAAGTCGGTGAAGCCCACCAGGCGGTAAAGCCGCCGCGCGGGAGAGTCGGCGTCCCTGGTCGACAGCACGGCGGTGCGCTCCGG
This sequence comes from uncultured Actinomycetota bacterium, assembly GCA_963808615.1. GTDB lineage: Bacteria > Actinomycetota > Actinomycetes > Streptosporangiales > Streptosporangiaceae > Palsa-504. Next base: position 528,024 of record CAWEGV010000005.1, on the reverse strand, counting down.
TCGGCCCGAGGTCAGCCGGAGCAGCAGGCCGCTGCCGATGCCGCGGGCCTGGTATTCGGGTACCACGTGCAGTTCGGCGACCTCGAATGAGTCGTTCAGCCAGGTCCCGGCGACCGCTGCGCCGTGTGCGGAATTCAGGGCCCTGGCCACGGTGTCGTGCCACCACTGGCCAGGGACACCGCGGAACCCGTAACCGAACCCGACAGTCTCCCCGGAACCGTTCTCGGCCACGGTGAGCGCGCGGAATCCCGGATGGGCGGCATGCCCGATCATGATCGACCGCCGGCCGGGAAGCATGTCGGCGGGCGGCCGCATCGCCGCCGCGTACACCCTGATCAGCTGATCGAGCCGCGCGGTGAACTCGCCGGGGCTCAGCTCGCAGATCGAAAGCTCGCGCCGCATCCTCGCAAGCTTATCTACCGAACGGACCCCGGTAGCAGCACCGCGTCATGGCACGAGCCGACCACGCGTGGCCAGGGCCGGCTCGTCACCCGGCCCTTGGTCAGGCGAGCTGGGTGCCCGGTTTCACCGGCACGGACCGCACCTTGACCTCGGCCAGGCCGAGTTCCGGATGGGAGGCACCCAGGGTGATGATCCCGGGATGGCCGGCCAGCGAGCGGATCCAGACCGCGCCGAGCCCGCCGTAGGCGCCGAACGCGAACGGGTTGTCGCCGATCAGCGTGGCCGGGCCGGACAGCGTCAGCGTCACCGCGCCGGCCGGGTACCTGCGCTGGTTGCCGTAGGAGTCCACGGCGCGGAAGACCACCCTGGTGGCGTCCGACCCGTCGGCGGAGATGGTCGCGTCGTCGGCCGCCATGGCTAGGGTGTCGTCGGCCGGCTCCGACGACATGCGGACCTCGGCCACCGGCATCCCGCCCACGTGGCCCACGATGAGCAGTTCGGGCGCGGTGACTGGCGGCCGGGCGGGGAAGGCAATGATGAACGGAGGGTGGTCCAGGCCGCCGTATCGCGGGGAACCGAAGGCGGGCTGCGCGGTGGTCAGGTGCACGCCGTCGATGAAGATCTTCAGGTGCTCGCAGTTGCTGGCGATCATGGCGGGGCCGGTCAGCGTCCCGCCATGCTCCCAGAAGAACACGGGCACGATGACCGGGCGGACGCTGGGGTCCAGTTGTGACTGGTAGATGGCGGCTGCGGGCTTGGGGATCCGGAAACTGTCCGCCACCCCGGCCCACTTGATGCCGTCCAGTCCCAGGCCGAGCGGCGAGGCGTAGTCGAACCCGGCCCAGGCCAGCATCCCGGAATAGCTGGGTTCAGACCGGGCCTGGTTCTGGGCCTGGGCGTGCAGTGCTGCCTGCCTGGCCAGCAGCGCAGGCGGGTCGGTCCACGCGAAGTGCTGCGGCGTGGTCTCCACCACGCCTACCGTCTCGGTAATCAGGTAGGGCGGGCCGGGAAGCGGAGGCTCCAGCGCGGGTTCACCGGTCTTCTTGTTGGCGTGGTAGTCGTTGAACGCGAAGACATCCTCGTTCCACTCGGTGTCCGCGTGAACGCTCATCGCTCCCGAGCTCGGCCGCGAGCCGTCGAGCTCGGCGGCGGCCAGCCTGGTTGCCGCCCACAGCCCGGCCAGGTCGGCTGTCTCGTTGAGCCGGGTGCCCCAGATCACGACCGATGGCCTGCTTCTGTCCCTGATCACCATGTCGCGTACGTTCTGTACCACGAGGTCCTGCCAGGCCGCGCTGGTGCTCACGTCGTGCCAGCCCGGTGCTTCCTCCCACACCAGCAGCCCGAGCTCGTCGCAGGCATCCAGGAAGGACGGCGACTGGGGATAGTGCGAGCAGCGCACCATGTTGCAGTTGAACTCGTTCTTGAGGATCTCCGCGTCCTTGCGCTGGACCCGGGCCGGCATCGCCATGCCCGCGTACGGGTAGAGCTGGTGCCGGTTGAGGCCGAACAGCTTTAGCCGCTCGCCGTTCAGGTAGAAGCCATCGGGCCGGAAGGACGCCTCGCGGAAGCCGATCTGCCGGGTGATGCTGTGGCTGCCCACGCCAGGGATGGCCAGCGTCGCCCGCACCGTGTACAGCTGGGGTGTCTCGGTGGACCACAGGCTGGCCCGCCCCAGCCGAGTCAGGCTCAGCTTGGTCGTGGTGACGCCGGGCGAGCCGAGGTCGACCGTGGTGGACCGGCTGGCGATCTGCCGGGACCCGTCCATCAGCTCGACCTGCAAGGTTCCGGTGGCCTGGTTCGTCAGCGCCGAGTCGATGGTGCACTCCACGTCCACCCGCCGCTGCGAGCTGAGCACGTCGGCCGGTAGCGCGAACAGGTCCGCAAGGAACGCCTTCGGGAGCACCCTGAGCCTGACGTCCCGGTAGATCCCGCCCGGCTGGAAGAAGTCGATGCTCGCCGGGCCGTGCCCGTTGCTGATCGGCGGCACCGGCAAGCAGCGCGAGTCCACCACCACCGAGAGCAGGTTGTCACCCGAAGTGACGTGGCCAGTGAGTTCGGCCGAGAAGGGCAGGTACCCACCCTGGTGGGTGGCGACCGCCCGGTCGTTGATCACCACCGAGGCATTGACCATGACCCCGTCGAAGTCGACGAGGATCCGGTTACCTGGTGGCCGCGAGCCAAGCAGAGGCCCGCCGTTGAAATGGCGCCGGTAGATCCACACCTGCTGCCAGGCGTTGGCGTCCCAGTCCCGCCAGGACAGCGGGGCCACCACATGCGGGACCGTGACCCGCGCGAAGCCGCTGTCATCGTAGAAGGCGCTCTCCGAGCCCACGTTGTACTGGCCGCCGAATAGCCAGTCCGAGTTCAAAGAGAACATCAGGTTCGTCGGCCGCGATCCGTTCGACGACGTGTCTTCGACCAGGGCAATAACCGGCAGCGCCGCGACCCCGGCACCGCCGATCACGGCCGCCTGGATCAACGTTCGCCGTGAGATCCGCCGCCTGCCCCCGGCCTCGCTGCCCCCGGCCTCGCTGCCCCCGGCCTCGCTGCCCCCGGCCTCGCTGCCCCCGGCCTCGCTGCCCCCGGCCTCGCTGCCCCCGGCCTCGCTGCCCCCGGCCTCGCTGCCCCCGGCCTCGCTGCCCCCGGCCTCGCTGCCCCCGGCCTCGCTGCCCCCGGCCTCGCTGACTCCAGCCTCGCCGGTAACCGCCGCGTGGGCAGATCCCGGCCGAGATCCAGGACGAACAGGTGCCTGCGGCCGTCTCCCCGTCGCCCCGGGCAGTTGCGGCTGCGGGCCTGTCCCCGCGGGTGCCTGGGGGGGCGGCCCTGTCGCCCCGGGTGGCTGCGGCTGCGGACCTGGCCCCGGGGGTGCCTGCGGCCCTTCACCCGCGTCCGTGCCTCCTGCCGTGACCGGCTCATGGAGGCCAGGGTCTTCGCCCGGCAAAGCGACCCCGGTGACCTCACCGGACTCGATGTCCGTGATGACCGGGATGGGCTGGGTGTCGGCCAGGCTCGCCAGGAGCGCGGCAGCGGTCCCGGCCAGGGGGAGCCCGCTGCCTGCCCTGGTAGCGTCCGATACCAGGCCTGCCCCGCTCGCACCATTTCCCCTGTCAGCCTTCGTTGCGGAATCCTCGCTGCCGGGGTACGTGCTCGGGTCCTCGGCGAGTGGTCTCGCGCTCCCGTCATCGGTGGCGGGTGGGGATGGCACGCGACAAAAATACAGGCCCGGCTCAGTTCCGTGCACAAGCAGCCATGGTGCGTATACATGACATCGGGCTGTCGCCTAGGCCAGAGTGAGCCGGCGTCCGGCCGGGCCTGTTCGCCCGCCGCCCCCCGCGGTCCCGGCCGAGCCCCGGGTAAGCCCCCAGCCGGAAGCCTCATCCGCCTGACCGGGAGCCGGATGCGAAGCAGCAAAATGTCAGACCCCCGCGCTATCTTCGAACAAACATCGAAGAGCTACTGGACATCAGGGCGAATTTAGGTTCGAATAGATGGACCAGCGTCGGGTGAGGTGAAGGAAGCCTCACCTGACCGGCCCGAGGAGGAGATGAACAGCGATGGTGAACGCAGCGGAGATGCGAACGGGCAGCGCCACCGCCAGCCCGCGGCATCACGGGGTCCCTGTGGCACCGACGGTGCTTAGCATGCTTCAGTCGGCGAGGCGCGGACTGGATGAGGCGGCCGACGAGACGACGCCTGGCGCCCGTTATGTCATGGCCCATCTGGCGGCGCTGCGGGCTGCGGCGGCAGTGGTGGCGGCCAGGGGCGAACCGAAGTCGCGGCGCAGGAAGCCGCATAGTGTCTGGGAACTGCTGCCTCAGGTTGAGCCGGCCCTCACCGAATGGGCAGCCTACTTCGCGGCCGGGGCCCGCAAGCGCGCGGCGGCTGAAGCCGGGCTGCCCCGGGCGGCATCCGCACGCGAGGCAGACAACCTGCTGCGGGATGCGGAGACGTTCCTGTCACTCGCGGAGACCGTGCTCGGCGTCGAGGTACAGTCCCCGCTCCCGCTGAGGCCCGCGGGCTAGCGGCTCAGAACCCTTCCATCGCGCCACGCGCGTCAGCGTCGAGCACGCCCCAGCTAATGAGTTCCTCGGTGAGATCGGCGGGGGACTTGTCGTAGATGACCGCGAGCGAGCGCAGGTCCTCGTGCCGCACCGACAGGACGCGGCCGTTGTAGTCACCGCGCTGGCTCTGGATGGTGGCGACGTAGCGGCCCAGCGGGCCGACCTTGTCCTTGGGCAGCTGGCTCATGCGCTCCAGGTCGATGACGAGCTTGGGCGACGGCACCAGCGGCGTCGGAGTGGCGTCGCCGGGCAGCAGTTCAGAGACGGGGACTCCGTAGAACCCGGCCAGTTCGGCGAGCTTCTGGACGGTTACTGAACGGTCTCCGCGCTCGTAGGAACCTACGACGACCGCCTTCCACCGGCCACGGGACTTCTCCTCCACGCCGTGCAGCGAGAGCCCCTGCTGGGTGCGGATGGCGCGCAGCCGCGCGCCGAGTGTCTTGGCGTACTCAGATGGCATTTTTCCTCGGTTCCCGGCGAGTCGTCGCTTACAGTAACGGTTACGCTCAGTGACGGTAGGCGGCGGGCGCGACCAGGTCAAGCCGATTGGCAAAACTGGCTCAACTCATTCCGTAACCGGCTTGCCCCGGGCATCATCGTCTACCCTCCGCCGGCCGCCAGGAATCCTGCCGTGATCAGGTTTCACGTCGCTGGAGGCACGTGGCCGGAGCATTGGGGGCTGCCGTCGCGTTCCGGTGGAAATCTGACCTGTGTGAGCTAAATCACATAGCTGGCGCGGCGCTCTGAAGCGGCCGTGCCCGGTGGTAACTCCTCGTATGATCATGAGCGTAGACATCCTTTAAGGACCGTCCCGTGAGGCGGGGAAGGAGGTCCATTCATGTGCGCAGCCGGTAATCCGGTCGCGGGGCGTGATGGCCTCGCAGTGCTCGATGCCGAGGAGATCAGGCGTGCACTGACTAGGATCGCGCACGAGATCCTGGAACGGACGCATGGCGGCGGGGAAGTCATCCTGCTCGGCATCCCGACGCGCGGGGTGCCGCTGGCCCGGCGCCTCGCCGCGCGAATCGGGGAATTCGAGGGACTCGAGGTTCCCTGCGGATCGCTCGACGTGACCATGCACCGAGATGACCTACGGCTCCGCCCGGCGCGTGCGCTGGGCCGCACCGACCTTCCGGCCGGCGGCGTGGACGGCAAGACGGTCGTTCTTGTCGATGACGTGCTGTACTCGGGCCGCACCGTCCGCGCGGCGCTCGACGCGCTGACCGACCTGGGAAGGCCCCGGGCCGTCCAGCTGGCCGTCCTCGTCGATCGCGGCCATCGCGAGCTCCCGATCCGCGCCGACTACGTGGGCAAGAACCTGCCCACCTCCCAGCGCGATGTGGTGCACGTCAGGCTGGTCGAGGTCGATCCGGTGGACGCGGTGGTGATCAGCAACGAAGGGCGGCCGTCATGAAGCGTCACCTGATTTCGGCCGCCGACCTCAGCCGCGGCGACGCGCTGCTCATCCTGGACACCGCCGAGGAACTGGCCAGTCTGGCCGACCGTCCGATCAAGAAATTGCCCACGCTCCGCGGCAGGACGGTGGTCAACCTGTTCTTTGAAGACTCGACCAGGACCAGGATCTCGTTCGAGGCCGCGGCGAAACGGCTGTCGGCGGACGTGATCAATTTCTCCGCCAAGGGCTCCAGCGTCTCCAAGGGCGAGAGTCTGAAGGACACGGCACTGACCCTGGAGGCCATGGGCGCGGACGCGGTGGTGATCCGGCACAGTGCCTCCGGCGCCGCGCACCGGCTGGCCGGCTGGGTCCGCGGCAGCGTCGTCAACGCCGGAGACGGCACTCACGAGCATCCCACCCAGGCCCTGCTCGACGCGTTCACCATCCGGCGCAGGCTCAAAAGGGCCAGTACCCGCGGCTCCGGGCTCGACGGCATCCGGGTCACGATCGTCGGAGACGTGCTGCACAGCAGGGTGGCCCGCTCCAACGTGCTGCTCCTGAGCACTCTCGGCGCGGAGGTGGTGCTGGCCGCCCCGCCCACGCTGCTGCCCTTCGCCGTCGACACCTGGCCGTGCGCGGTGAGCTATGACCTGGACAATGAGCTTCCGAAGAGCGATGTGGTGATGATGCTCCGCGTTCAGCAGGAGCGGATGACCGCCGCGTATTTCCCGAGCGTGCGCGAATACAGCCGCCGGTACGGGCTGGACGCCGCCCGGATGGCGCGGCTGCCCGGGCACGCCATCGTCATGCATCCGGGGCCAATGAACAGGGGCGTGGAGATCGCCGCCGAAGTGGCCGACTCGACCCGCTCGACGATCGTGGAGCAGGTAGCCAACGGGGTCACCACCCGGATGGCCGTCCTGTACCTGCTGCTGGGCGGCACCGAGTTCCCGGCGGTGGCCCAGTGAACGCCGCGATGAACCGCCTGGATGGCGGCAGCCAAGCTCGATGGCTGATCAAGGGCGCCGAGATCGCCGGGCACGGGGCCGCCGACATCCTGCTGGCCGACCAGACGATCGAGGCCATCGGCTCCGGGCTGACCGGCCCGGGTGCTCGCGTGCTCGACGCCGACGGCTTGGTCGCGCTGCCTGGCCTGGTCGACCTGCACACCCACTTGCGCGAGCCAGGCCGCGAGGACGCCGAGACGGTCGAGACCGGCACCAGGGCGGCCGCGCTCGGCGGCTATACCGCCGTTCACGCGATGGCCAATACCGAGCCGGTCGCCGATACCGCTGGGGTCGTCGAACAGGTCTGGCGTCTGGGCCGGACGGCGGGCTACTGCGATGTGCAGCCGGTCGGCGCGGTCACGATCGGGCTGGCCGGCACTAGGCTCGCCGAGCTCGGCACCATGGCCGACTCGGCCGCGCGAGTGCGGGTGTTCTCCGACGACGGCCGATGCGTGGCCGACCCTCTGCTCATGCGCCGGGCCCTGGAGTATGTCAAGGCCTTCGACGGGGTAATCGCACAGCACGCGCAGGATCCCCGGCTCACCGAGGGCGCACAGCTCAACGAGGGCGAGTTGTCAGGCCGCCTCGGCCTGGCCGGATGGCCGGCCGTGGCCGAGGAAGCGATCATCGCGCGGGACTGCCTGCTCGCCGCGCATGTAGGCTCGGCGCTGCACATCTGCCACGTCTCCACCGCGGGCTCCGTGGAGATCATCCGCTGGGCGAAATCCAAGGGCTGGCCGGTCACCGCCGAGGTCACGCCGCACCACCTGCTGCTCACCGACGAGCTCGCGGTGGGTTACGACCCAGTGTTTAAGGTCAACCCGCCGCTGCGCACCGCGGCCGACGTGGCCGAACTCAAGCGCGCGCTTGCCGACGGCATCATCGACTGCGTCGCCACCGACCATGCCCCGCACCCGGTGGAGGCCAAGGAAACGGAATGGTCGGAGGCGGCCTTCGGCATGATCGGGCTCGAGACCGCGGTCCGCGTGGTTCAACAGGCCATGGTGGACGCCGGCCTGCTCGACTGGTCCGGCGTCGCCGACCGGATGTCCGTACGCCCGGCCAGGATCGGGCGGCTGACCGGGCAGGGCACCCCGCTTGAGGTCGGCCGGCCCGCCCACCTCACCCTGTACGACCCGGCGGCGCCCGCCGAGGCGGTGGGGCACGGCGCGTCCAAGAGCCGCAATACGCCGTTCGCCGGGATGGAACTGCCCGGTCGCGTCGTGGCGACCTTCCTGCGCGGCACCCCCACCGTGCTCGACGGAAAGCTGACCTGATGGCGGCCGACACCGCCCTGCTCGCCCTGGAGGACGGCACCACGCTGCGCGGGACAGGCTTCGGCGCGGAAGGCGAGACCTTCGGCGAGATGGTCTTCAATACCGGCATGACCGGCTACCAGGAGACCCTGACCGATCCCTCATACTGCCGCCAGATCGTGGCCATGACCGCACCGCACATCGGCAATACCGGCGTCAACCCAGAAGATCCCGAGTCCCGCCGGGTGTGGGTGAGCGGGTACGTGGTCCGCGAGCCGGCCAGGATCGCATCGAACTGGCGCGCCCGTGGCGACCTCGACTCCTACCTGCGCGCCGAAGGCGTCCCGGGCATCGCCGTGCACGGCACCAGGGTGCTGACCAGGCGGGTGCGCGAACGGGGCGCGATGCGCGCGGCGATCAGCACCACCGAGACCGACCCGGCCAGGCTGCTGGACCGGGTACTGGCCAGCCCGCACATGACCGGAGCCGACCTCGCCCGCGTGGTGAGCACGCCCGAGCCCTACACCGTCCGTCCCGCTGGCCGGGTCAGGTACCGCGTGGTCGCCGTCGACCTCGGCATCAAGGCCTCAACGCCGCGGCATCTCGCGGCCCGGGGCTGTGAAGTGCTCGTGGTGCCAGCCACCTCAGGTCCCGAGCAGATCCTCGCCGCCTCGCCAGACGGCGTGTTCTTCAGCAACGGTCCCGGTGACCCCGCCGCGGCCACCTACGCGGTGGACGCGATGCGCGGGGTGCTGGGCGCCGGGCTGCCCATCTTCGGCATCTGCCTGGGCAGCCAGATCCTGGCCCTGGCCCTCGGCCTGAGCACCTACAAGCTGAGGTACGGGCACCGCGGGATCAACCAGCCGGTCATGGACCTGGCCACCGGCCGCGTCTACATCACCAGCCACAACCACGGCTTCGCCGCCGCCCTCCCCGGGCAGGCACACGTTTCCGCGGAAACGCCCCGCGCAATTGCGCCAGACATTCCCCCGCCCACGGGAACCGAGTCCTCGGCCAGGCCCATGGGCGCCGGGCAACCGCAACGATGTGACAACGTGGCGGCTATAACCGCCTCAATGTCACATCGTTGCGGCCGAGAACCCACCGAGTCCGGCACCGAACGCGACGCCACTTGGTCACACGTGCCACAGCAGGCACGTGAGCCCTTTGACACCCCGTACGGCCCGGCGGTGGTCAGCCACGTCAATCTCAACGACGGCGTGGTGGAGGGCCTTCGGCTCCAGGAACGCCCGGTGTTCAGCGTGCAGTACCACCCCGAGGCCGCTCCAGGCCCGCATGACGCCGCTGATTGCTTCGACCACTTTTGCGCCCTGCTCGAGCAGGTCAGGGGGTGAGCGGTGCCGCGGCGTGAGGACCTGAAGTCGGTGCTGGTGATCGGGTCGGGGCCGATCGTCATCGGGCAAGGCTGCGAGTTCGACTACTCGGGCACCCAGGCGTGCCGGGTGCTGAAGCGGGAGGGCATCCGGGTCAGCCTGGTCAACTCCAACCCGGCCACGATCATGACCGATCCCGAGTTCGCCGACGCTACCTACGTAGAGCCGATCACGGCCGACACGCTGGAAAAGGTCATCGCCCTCGAGCGCCCGGGCGCGCTCCTGCCCACCCTGGGCGGCCAGACGGCGCTGAACGCCGCCGTGGCGCTGCACGACCAGGGCATCCTCCACAAATACAACGTCGAGCTGATCGGCGCGAACATCGACGCGATCAGGGCCGGCGAGGACCGGGAGCGGTTCAAGGAGATCGTCACCGGCCTGGGCGCCGAGGTCCCGAGCAGCCGCATCTGCCGCGACCTGGATCAATGCCTGACCGCCGTGACCGGCCCGGACGGGCTGGGCTATCCCGTGGTGGTGCGGCCGTCGTTCACCCTGGGCGGTGCCGGATCGGGCATCGCCAGGGACGAAAAAGACCTGCGCCGCATCGCCGGGGCCGGGCTGGACGCGAGCCCCACGCACGAGGTCCTGCTCGAGCAGAGCATCCTCGGCTGGAAGGAGTTCGAGCTCGAGCTGATGCGCGACTGCGCCGACAACGTGGTCGTCGTCTGCTCGATCGAGAACGTCGATCCGATGGGAGTGCACACCGGCGACTCGGTCACCGTCGCCCCGGCCATGACCCTCACCGACCGCGAGTACCAGCGGATGCGCGACACCGCGATCGCCATCATGCGCGCGGTCGGCGTGGATACCGGCGGCTGCAACATCCAGTTCGCTGTCGAGCCGGATACCGGCCGCATGGTCGTCATCGAGATGAACCCGCGGGTGTCGCGCTCGTCCGCGCTCGCCTCCAAGGCCACCGGCTTCCCCATCGCCAAGATCGCGGCGCGGCTGGCCATCGGTTACACGCTGGACGAGATCGGAAACGACATCACCGGCCAGACCCCGGCCTGCTTCGAGCCCGCCCTCGACTACGTGGTGGTCAAGGTGCCGAGGTTCGCGTTCGAGAAGTTCCCTGGCGCCGACACCACCCTCACCACCCACATGAAGAGCGTGGGGGAGGCGATGGCCATCGGCCGGAATTTCCCCGAGGCCCTGCAAAAGGCCTTGCGTTCGCTGGAGAGTAACCACGGTCCGTTCAGCTGGAAGAATCCCCCGTCAGATGCGGCGAGCCTGCTGCGGGACTGCGGGACCCCGCACGACGGGAGGCTGGCCACCATCCAGCAGGCGCTGCGGGCCGGCGCCAGCGCAGCCGACATCACCAGCGTGGCCGGCATCGATCCCTGGTTCATCGACCAGATCCTGCGTATCGAGGAGGTGGCAAAGCGGGTCGCCGCTGCTCCCGCCCTGGACGCCGAGACGCTTCTCCAGGCCAAGCAGAACGGGTTCTCCGACGCGCAGGTCGCCGAACTACGCGGCAGCACCGAGACGGTGGTCCGCGAGGTCCGCTGGGCGCTCGGCGTGCGCCCGGTGTATCACGCGGTGGATACCTGCGCCGCGGAGTTCGCCGCCCGCACCCCGTACCTGTATTCGACGTACGACGATGAGACCGAGGTGCCGGAGGGCAGCACGCCCAAGGTGATCATCCTCGGCAGCGGGCCGAACCGCATCGGCCAGGGCATCGAGTTCGACTACGCCTGCGTGCACGCGTCGTTCGCGCTGGCCGACGCGGGCTACGAGACCGTGATGGTCAACTGCAACCCGGAGACGGTCTCCACCGACTACGACACGTCAGGCAGGCTGTACTTCGAGCCGCTCACCTTGGAAGACGTGCTCGAGGTGGTGCGCGCCGAACAGGCCAGCGGCCCGGTCGCGGGGGTGATCGTGCAGCTCGGCGGGCAGACGCCGCTCGGGCTGTCGCGTGCGCTGGCCGCCGCAGGCGTCCCCGTGGTCGGCACCTCGCCGGAGGCTATCCACCTGGCCGAGGACCGGGGCGCATTCGCCCGGGTCCTCAAGGCGGCCGGGCTGAGCGCGCCCAGGCACGGGACCGCCCTCTCACAGGACGGGGCGGTCGAGATCGCCAGCGAGATCGGGTACCCGGTGCTGGTGCGGCCCTCCTACGTGCTCGGCGGCCGCGGCATGGAGATCGTGTACGACCACGTCACCCTGCGGTCGTACATGACCAGGGCGACCGAGGTGAGCCCTGGCCACCCGGTGCTGATCGACAAGTTCCTCGACGACGCGATCGAGATCGACGTCGACGCGCTCTACGACGGGTCCGAGCTGTACCTCGGCGGGGTGATGGAGCACATCGAGGAGGCGGGCATCCATTCCGGCGACTCGGCGTGCGCGCTGCCGCCGATCACCGTCGGGCGCGGCGACATCGTGCAGATCCGCGCGGCCACCGAGGCGATCGCCGCAGGGGTGGGGGTGCGCGGCCTGCTGAACGTGCAGTACGCGCTGGCTGGGGGGGTGCTGTACGTGCTCGAGGCCAACCCGAGGGCCTCGCGTACGGTGCCGTTCGTGTCCAAGGCCACCGCGGTGCCGCTGGCCAAGGCTGCGGCCCGGATCATGCTCGGCAGCAGCATCGCGGCGCTTCGCCGGGAAGGAATGCTGGCCGAAGCCGACGGCGGCCACCTGCCCGCCGACGCTCCGGTGGCCGTGAAGGAAGCGGTGCTGCCGTTCGGGCGGTTCCGTAACCTGCAGGGCGAGGGCGTGGATACCGTTCTCGGCCCGGAGATGCGCTCGACCGGCGAGGTCATGGGGATCGACGCGGTGTTCGGCACGGCCTACGCGAAATCACAGGCGGCGGTATACGGTTCGCTGCCGGTCAAGGGCCGCGTGTTCGTGTCAGTGGCCAACCGGGATAAGCGGTCGATGATATTTCCGGTTAAGCGCCTGGCCGACCTGGGCTTCGAGATCTGGGCTACCGAGGGAACCGCGGAGGTGCTGCGCCGCAACGGGGTTCATGCCAAGATCGTGCGCAAGCACGGCGACGGCCCAGGACCTGACGGCGAGCCGACCGTGGTCACGCAGATCCTGTCCGGGGAGGTGGACCTGATTGTGAATACGCCGTTCGGCAGCCCCGGACAGTCAGGCCCTCGCCTGGACGGCTACGAGATCCGCACCGCGGCGGTCCGCCGCGGCATCCCGTGCGTCACCACGGCGGCAGGCCTGTCGGCCGCGGTGCAGGGAATCGAGGCCATCATCCGCGGCGAGGTGGGCGTGCGCTCGCTCCAGGAGCACGCCGCGCTGCTGCGGACCAGCACCTGATGCCCGTCCAGGTGCGCGCCACCGTGCTGACCGTGCGCCGGGTCGACGCCTATCACGCGCTGACGCTGGTGGCCCCGGCCATCGCGACCAGGTTCCGGCCGGGCCAGTTCATCACGCTCGCCGTAGGTGGTCCCGAGACCTCCATGCTGGGCCGGCGGGCGTTTGCCGTGCACGACATCCGCTCCGATCACGGTGGCACCGTGGAGTTCGTGTTCGAGGCGCTGGGGCCGGGAACCAGGTGGCTGGCCGCGCTGCGGGCCAGGGACACGGTGGACGCGGTGGGACCGCTCGGCAGGCCGTTCCCGGTGCCGAAGGACCCGTCCCGGTGCCTGCTGGTCGGCGTGGGCTTCGCCAGCGCGCCGCTGTTCGCGCTCGCGACGAAGCTGCGCGAGCGCGGTTCCAGCGTCGATTTCCTGCTCGGCGGCCAGAGCGCGGACCGGGTCTTCGGTGCGCTGACGGCCAGGCGGTCCGGGCGAAGCGCAATGGTGGTCACCACCGACGGCTCGCTCGGTGCCCGCGGCGCAGTCACCTCCATGCTGGAGCAGGTTATCCGCGAAGCACGCACCGAAGTGATCTACGCGTCCGCGCCGGTGCCGGTGCTGCGCGAGGTGACGATGCTGGCCAGCAGGTATGACATCCCGGTTCAGGCGCAGGTGAATGTGGCCATGACCTGCGGGATCGGCCTCTGCATGGGCTGCGTGCTGCCCGTGACGGGCACTGACGGCATCACCCGGATCGTCCGCGCGTGCGTCGATGGCCCGGTCTTCCGAGCCGATCTGGTCCGCTGGGATGACCTAGGAACGATCCCGTTCGACGCCGTAGGCGCCCCCGGCTGGCCCCGGCCCGGTGGGGTACGGGTGACCGGCGCGGTAGGGGGCGGGCAGTCCCCCCGTGAGCGGGGGCCCGGGGGGAACGGGGGGACGGGCAGTCCCCCCGTGATCGAGGGATCCAGGGGGGTCGCCCCCCCGGATCGGCAGAGCCATGCCGGTTGACATGCGGGTCCGGGTTGGGCAGGTGGACCTGCCCAACCCGGTGCTCGCCGCGGCGGGTTGCGCGGGCGCAGGGCGTGAGCTGGCCCAGTTCATCGATGTCTCCCGGATCGGAGCGGTCGTCAGCAAGTCGATCATGACGGAGCCGTGGACCGGCAATCCCGCGCCCCGGCTGGCCGAGACACCAAGCGGGCTGCTGAACTCGGTGGGCCTGCAAGGACCGGGCATTGACGCGTTCTTGCAGCGCGACCTGCCCTGGCTTCTGTCGCGCGGGGCGCGGGTCGTGGTCTCCATCGCGGGCCAGACCGTCCGCGAGTACGAAGTACTGGCGTCCCGGCTGGCTGACGCGGCGGGTGTGTCGGCCGTCGAGATCAACCTCTCCTGCCCGAACGCGGAAGATGCCGGGCGCCCGTTCGCCCTCGATCCCGGAACCGCCGGAGCGGTGGTGGCGGCGGTCCGCGGCAGCCTCAGGTACGACATACCGGTGTTCGCCAAGCTGTCGCCGGATGTGACCGACATAGTGGCCGTGGCCGGTGCTTGCGTCGCGTCCGGCACGGACGGGCTCTCGCTCATCAACGTGCTGCTCGGCATGGCCATCGATCCCGGAACGATGCGCCCGGCGCTGGCCGGCGCCTACGGCGGGCTGTCCGGGCCCGCCATTCGCCCGGTGGCGGTGCGGTGCGTGTGGCAAGTATCCGAAGCGTTCCCCGATGTGCCGATCATCGGAACGGGCGGGGTACGCACCGGCCGGGACGCGCTCGAGTTGCTGCTCGCGGGCGCCTCCATGATCGGCGTGGGCAGCGCGATGATCCACGATCCGTCAGCCTGTTCGCGCATCGAGCGCGAACTGGAGGAGGATCTGGCTGCCACCGGCGTCGACCGGGTCGCCGACATCATCGGCCAGGCTCACGGCGGAACCCCGAATGTCCCCCGTGGGCTCGCCCAGCGGATCTTACTGGCAAAATGTAAGCAATCGGCGGCGGTTCGTGACAGGGATGGAGCGAAGTGATGGAAGAGTGTCCGTGAGCACGCTGGCGCCGGTGGCCGTCGCGCTCGACGCGCCCGACCTGGAGACGGCTGCGCGCTGGGCAGCGCTGGTGACGCCGCATGTGAGCACGGTCAAGGTCGGGCTGGAACTCTACCTGCGCTACGGGCCGGAGGTGGTGGCGACGGTGCGCGGTGCCAGCCGGGTATCGGTATTCCTCGACCTCAAGCTGCATGACATCCCGGCCACGGTAGCCGGGGCGGCCAAGGCGGTCGCGAGGCTGCGGCCCGACGTGCTCACCGTGCACGCCGCGGGCGGTCCCGATGTCATCCGCGCCGCCGTGGACGCCGCACCGAGCACGATGGTCGCCGCCGTCACGGTACTGACCTCGCTGGGCGACGATGACCTCGGCCGGATCGGGCTGACCGGGCCAGTGCCGGACGCGGTCCTGCGACTGGCCACCCTCTCGGTGGAAGCGGGCGCGCATGGCCTGGTCTGCTCGCCGCGCGAGGTCTCTGCCGTCAGGTCGGAGGTAGGCGACGACGTGACGCTGATCACGCCGGGCGTGCGTCCGGCCGGAGCGGCAGCCTACGACCAGGCGCGAGTGGCAACACCGGAGGAAGCCCTGCTGGCCGGGGCGGACCTGCTGGTGATCGGCCGGCCCATCACCCGTGCCCCGGATCCGGGAGCCGCCGCGGCCGCCATCGCCGCGTCGCTGCGGCGTCTGGCCGCCGCTCGGAATCCCGGCTGAACTGACCGCTCGAGGTCCCGCCGCGCTCGGCGCGGAGATCCGGTCTGGGCTGAGTTCTCCCGGGATCTCGACGCGCCTGCCCACGGGATCTCGACGCGCCGGCCCAGTGCTCAGCCCGCCGGGCGGATATGGCATACGCTGGTGACTTGCGGGGTGACCGCAGGTTATCGCTGGGTGAGACCCGTGACGCAGGTTTGACCGGCCATCTGGTAACTCTAGGTAATTATTTGCTAACACTGAGTATTATATTTGAATTTGTGACGACGTAAACGCGGGTTTGCGTTGCCGAAAGGGTACGTGATTGGCTAGTTTCCCCTCCCGACAAACCATTTTTCCGACGAAACCCGAGGTGACCTCGAGTGGCTCTTCCTCCCCTTACTCCTGCAGAACGCGCGGCAGCACTTGAGAAGGCTGCCAGGGCACGCAAAGAACGCGCCGAGGTGAAGAACCGCCTCAAGCGCGGGGCCACGACCTTGTTCTGACGTCATCAAGGAAGGCAGCACCGATGACGTCATTGGCAAGATGAAGGTCTCGGCTCTGCTTGAGTCCCTGCCTGGCGTGGGCAAGGTCAGGGCGAAGCAGATCATGGAAAGGCTAGGCATAGCGGAATCGCGTCGCGTACGCGGGCTGGGCACCAACCAGCGAGCGGCGCTTGAGCAAGAGTTCGGTGCCGATATCTGAACCGAGTGACAGGCGGGAGCCAAGCCCAGGCGATGGGACACTCGCAACCCCGGCGCATTCGCGACTGACCGTGCTCTCCGGGCCCTCCGGGGTCGGGAAGA
The DNA here is from genome assembly GCA_963808615.1 of uncultured Actinomycetota bacterium. Classification (GTDB taxonomy): domain Bacteria; phylum Actinomycetota; class Actinomycetes; order Streptosporangiales; family Streptosporangiaceae; genus Palsa-504. Next base: position 511,731 of record CAWEGV010000005.1, on the reverse strand, counting down.
GCACGGTCGTCGCCGAACTCAGCAAGACGTGTCCCCAGATCTGGATATCCGTGTCGGTCACGACACGGAAGCCGCGGCCCGGCGAGATAGACGGGCGCGAATATCACTTCGTCGACGATGTCGAGTTCGACCGGCTGGTGGCCAGCGGAGCGCTCCTGGAGTGGGCGCGGTTCGCCGGCCATCGATACGGCACGCCGCGCGCGCCGCTCGCCGAGAAGCTCGAGGCCGGCGTGGCTTGCCTGCTTGAGATCGACCTGGTCGGCGCACGGCAGGTCAAGCGGGCCGCGCCCGGCGCCCGGCTGGTGTTCCTGGCCCCGCCGTCCTGGGATGAGCTGGTCCGCAGGCTCAGCGGCCGGGCCACTGAGCCGCCCGAGGTCCTGGCCCGCAGGCTCGCAACGGCCCGGGAAGAACTCGCGGCGGCGGATGAGTTTGACATCACGCTGGTGAACACGTCCGTCCAGGACGTGTGCCGCCAGCTGATAGCCTTGATGGAGCAGTGTGGTTCGGTTTGAACCGACGGAAGGCAGAACGTGGCAGGGACTCAGCCCCTTGGAGTCGCCGACGGCATCATCAACCCGCCGATCGACGAGCTTCTCGACGTCGTGGACAGCAAGTACCGGCTAGTGATCATGGCCGCGAAGCGCGCACGGCAGATCAACGCCTATTACTCGCAGCTCGGTGAAGGGCTGCTCGAGTACGTCGGGCCGCTGGTGGAGACGCGCAGCCAGGAGAAGCCGCTATCCATCTCGCTTCGCGAGATCAAGGAGCGGCTGCTCAACGTCGAGGCCACCGAAGGCTGAACCGGAGACCCGGAAGACCAGGCATGTCGGCACGCGTCGTCCTCGGCGTCGGCGCGGGCATCGCGGCCTACAAGTCGTGTGAGCTGCTCAGGCTGCTGACCGAGGCCGGGCATCGCGTCCGGGTCGTGCCCACCCCTGATGCCCTCAGGTTCGTCGGCGAGGCGACCTGGGCCGCGCTATCAGGCGAGCCGGTCACCACCGACGCGTGGACGGGCGTATCCGAGGTGCCCCACGTCCGGATCGGCCAGTCGGCGGATCTGGTCATCGTCGCCCCCGCGACCGCCGACCTGATGGCGCGGGCCGCGGCCGGGATGGCCGGGGACCTGCTGACCGCCACGCTGCTGACCGCCAGGTGCCCGGTGCTGTACGCGCCCGCCATGCATACCGAGATGTGGGACCATCCCGCGACCCGGGCGAACGTAGCGTTGCTCCGCCGCCGCGGCGCCGTGGTGCTCGAGCCCGCGGTCGGCCGCCTGACCGGCGCGGACACTGGTGCGGGCCGGCTGCCGGAACCGCCGGAGATCTTCGCGGTGGCCATCCGCCTGCTGGCCAGGGGACGCCTCAGCCAGGACCTGGCCGGCCGCCGGGTCGTCGTATCCGCAGGCGGCACTCGCGAGGAGATCGACCCGGTCAGGTTCATCGGCAACTGGTCCACCGGGACGCAGGGCTATGCCCTGGTCCGCACGGCCGTCGCCCGCGGTGCCGAGGTGACCGTGGTCGCGGCCAACGTCGTGCTCGCCGATCCGGCCGGGGCCAAGGTGATCCGGGTGGTCTCAGCTCTCGAGATGCAGGACGCGATCGCCCAGGCCGTAGCCCAAGGAGACGGCGCCGACGCGGTGGTGATGGCCGCTGCGGTGGCGGACTACCGTCCGGTGGCGCGCAGCGCGGCGAAGATGAAGAAGGACGGTCGGCCGCCCGAGCCGCTGCGGCTGACCGAAAACCCGGACATCCTGGCCGAACTGGCGGCCCACCGAGGCCAGCACGACAACCGGCCAGTCCTCGTCGGGTTCGCCGCGGAAACGGACACCTCGCAGCAGGCGGCCAGGGCCAAGCTCGCCCGCAAGGGGTGTGACCTGCTGGTGGTCAACCCGGTGGGGAACGGGCTGGGCTTCGGCACGCCAGACAACGAGGCGGTCGTGTTCGCCGCCGACGGTACTGTTACCCCGGTACCGCGCGGGCCCAAAGAGGCGCTCGCCGACGTGGTGTGGGATCTGGTGGTTGCCAACCTGGAGCGGGCGTCAAGCGTCAATCCCACGTAACCGGCTGATCCCAAGCAGGCTGTCCGCCCAGGGACTCCGGATAGAATCACCGCAGTTACCGGGGTCCTTAGGAGGGAAAACGACGTGGCGCGTCGCCTGTTTACTTCTGAGTCCGTGACCGAGGGTCATCCGGACAAGATGGCCGACCAGATCAGCGACGCCATCCTGGATGCCATGATCAAGGATGATCCGGGCAGCCGGGTGGCGGTGGAGACCTTGATCACCACCGGCCAGGTGCACGTCGCCGGCGAGGTCACCACGCAGACCTACGTCGACATCCCCGGCATCATCAGGGACAAGATCCTCGAGATCGGCTACGACTCCTCGGCCAAGGGTTATGACGGGGCATCCTGCGGCGTGTCGGTCTCGATCGGCTCTCAGTCACCGGACATCGCCCAGGGCGTCAACGATGCGTTCGAGTACCGCGAGGGCGAGGGCACCGACGAACTCGACCGGCAGGGCGCCGGCGACCAGGGGCTCATGTTCGGCTACGCCTGCCGTGAGACGCCAGAACTGATGCCGCTCCCGATCATGCTCGCGCACAAGCTGGCCAAGCGGCTGGCCGAGGTCCGCCGCGCGGGCACCGTGCCGTACCTGCGCCCGGACGGCAAGACGCAGGTGACCATCGAGTACGCCGGCGATACCCCGGTGCGGCTGGATACCGTGGTGGTCTCGACCCAGCACGCTCCGGACATCAACCTCAAGGAGCTTCTGGCCCCCGACATCAGGGACTACGTGGTCGAGCCGGTCGTGGCTGAGGCCGGGATCGACACCGACGGGTTCCGGCTGCTGGTCAACCCGACCGGCCGCTTCGAGATCGGCGGCCCCATGGGCGACGCCGGGCTGACCGGCCGGAAGATCATCATCGACACCTACGGGGGCATGGCGCGGCACGGGGGAGGGGCCTTCTCGGGCAAGGACCCGTCCAAGGTTGACCGCAGCGCGGCCTACGCCATGCGGTGGGTGGCCAAGAACGTGGTGGCCGCTGGCCTGGCGGATCGGTGCGAGGCCCAGGTGGCGTACGCGATCGGCAAGGCGATGCCGGTCGGGCTGTTCGTCGAGTGCTTCGGCACGGAAAAGGTGCCGGTGGAGCGGATCCAGGACGCCGTGCTGAAGGTCTTCGACCTCCGACCGCGGGCCCTCATCTACGCGCTCGACCTGCTGCGGCCCATCTACGCCCAGACCGCCGCGTACGGGCACTTCGGCCGCACCGAGCCTGACTTCTCCTGGGAGCGCATCGACCGCGCCGACCAGCTCCGCGCCGCCGGCGCCTGAGGTGTCCTGACAGCCATTTATCCCTAACGAGCCACGCACCGAGCAACTCGCCTGGTTAACAGCAGTTCTCCGCTGTCACCATCTAAGTTTCACGATCGTGAAGGATTCAGTGCCCTATATGACCTAAACGTCTTCGTGATCATGGAAAACTCACCGCTCGACTGCCCGAGCGCGAGCATGGCCCGCGTTCTGGTAGGACGGAACCGTGGCGAAGGGCTCTAAAGACCAGGCGGTCAGCGAGCGGCTGCCGGTCGCCCGGGTGGCGGTGGACATCTCGCTGGCCCATCTGGACCGGCCCTTCGACTACCTGGTCCCGGCAGGCCTGGACGAGACGGCGGTGCCCGGCTGCCGGGTCCGGGTCAGGTTCGCCGGGCAACTGGTCGACGGCTACCTGCTGGACCGCACCGAGACCAGCGAGCATCAGGGCAGGCTCGCCCGGCTGGAACGGGTCGTTTCCCCGGAACCCGTGCTCACGCCGGAGATCTTCGACCTGGCCCGGGCGGTGGCGGACCGGTATGCGGGCACGCTGGCCGACGTGCTCCGTCTGGCCATCCCGCCCCGGCACGCCACCGCCGAACGAGAAGCACCGGAAGCCTCCGCGACGCCCTCGACTGCCTCTGTGCCTCGGCCCGGACCCGGATCGTGGGTCCGGTATCCGGCCGGGCAGGCGTTCCTTGACGCGCTGGCCGAGGGCCGAGCGGTCCGGGCCGCCTGGTCGGCTCTGCCCGGCCCGCGGTGGCCGGCCGAGATCGCCATCGCCGCCGCCACCACGGCCGCCGCCGGCCGCGGCGTGGTCATCGTGGTGCCCGACGCCCGCGACCTGGCCCGGGTGGACGAGGCGCTTGCCTGCGTCGGCCCGCCAGCGGGGGGCCACGTCTGCCTGACCGCCGATCTCGGCCCCGCCGAGCGCTACCGCCGCTGGCTGGCCGGGCTCCGCGGCACCGTCAAGATCGTGGCAGGCACCAGGGCCGCGATGTTCGCTCCGGTCTCCCGCCTGGGCCTGGTCGTGCTCTGGGACGACGGCGACGATCTGCATGCCGAGCCCCGGGCGCCGTACCCGAACGCCCGCGAGGTGCTGGCGCTGCGCGCGCACCGGTCCGAGGCGGCCGCCCTGATCGGCGGCTTCGCCCGCACTGCCGAGCTCACCCAGCTGGTCGCGGCCGGGTGGGCCAAGCCGTTGACCGGCAGCTTCGAGGCCCTCCGGCAGGCGGCACCGAGGGTACGGGCCGCCCCCGACGAGGCAGAACTGGCCCGCGACGCCGCCGCCATGACCGCCCGGCTGCCCAGCCTCGCGTTGCGCAGCGCCCGCAGCGCCCTGTCGGGCGACGCCCGCGGGGCCGGTGCCGGCACCGCGCTGGCCGCCGGTACCGCGCCGGCCGCCGGGCCCGTCCGGGTGGCCGCCGGGCCCGTCCTGGTTCAGGTGCCCAGGCGCGGGTACCTGGCCGCGCTCGCCTGCGGCCGGTGCCGCGCGCAGGCCAGGTGCGCCACCTGCGGCGGCCCGCTGCAGGTGGCCGGCTCGGGTCAGGTCCCGGGCTGCCGGTGGTGTGGTGCGCTGGCCGCGGACTGGACCTGCCCGCGCTGCGGCTCTGACCGCCTGCGCGCGGCCGTCACCGGCGCGGCGCGCACTGCCGAGGAGCTGGGCCGCGCCTTTCCCGGGGTACCCGTGCGAACTTCGGGCGGCCAGCAGGTGCTCACCGCTGTGCCTGCCGAGCCGGCCTTGGTCATCGCCACGCCCGGCGCCGAGCCGGTGGCGGCAGACGGCTACGCGGCCGCGCTGCTGCTGGATGGCTGGGCGCTGCTCGGCCGTCCCAGCCTCCGGGTTGCTGAGGAGACGCTGCGGCGGTGGCTGAACGCCGCCGCCCTGGTCCGGCCCGCCGGACCCGTGGTGGTCATGGCCGAGTCGGCCCTTCCCGCCGTGCACGCTCTCATCCGCTGGGATCCGGTCAGTTTCTCCGAACGAGAGCTGGCTGAACGGGCCGAGCTAGGCTTCCCGCCCGCGGTGCGGATGGCGGCTATCACCGGCTCGCCCGCGGCCGTCGCGGAATTCGTCGGGTCGGCCGAGCTTCCGCCCCGGGCCGAGGTACTTGGCCCGGTGCCTCTCGGGGGGGCCGGCCCGCCCGAAGAAAACAGAACGCTGATCAGGATCCCCCGGCCGGACGGCCTGGCGCTCGCACGGGCGCTGCACGCGGCGCAGGCTGCGCGGAGCGCGCGCAAGGACGGTGCCGCGGTGCGCGTTCAGCTCGACCCGGCCGAGGTCGCCTGATGGCTAAACTGTGCCTGGCGGCGCCACGTGACCGGGTGCTCGCCGTCATGTGTCCAGGAGGGTTTCGTGAGCGTCAGGCCGATACGTCTTTTCGGTGATCCGGTGCTGCGGACGCCGGCCGAGCCGGTCCGCGACTTCGACGCGGAGCTGCGCAGGCTGGTCAAGGACCTCACCGACACCATGATGGACGCGCCGGGCCTGGGCCTGGCCGCCCCGCAGATCGGGGTCGGGCTGCGGGTCTTCACCTACCACGTGGGCGACGACGAGCCCGGGCACCTGATCAATCCCTCACTCGACTTGTCCAAAGACGAGGACGAGGACGAGGAGGGCTGCCTGTCATTCCCCGGCCTGGCCTACCCGGTCAAGCGCGCGCACAGAGCGGTCGCCAAGGGGTTCAACATGTACGGCGACCCGGTGACGATCGAGGGCACCGACGTGCTGGCCCGCTGCATCCAGCACGAGACCGACCACCTGGACGGCATCTTGTTCATCGACCGGATGGACCCGGCCCAGCGCAAGCAGGCCATGAAGGCGATCCGCGAAGCCGAATGGTGGGGCGACCCCATCCCGCAGGTGAAGGTGTCCCCGCACGAGACGCTGGGACGGGCCTTCTAGCTCATGCGCTGTGTCTTCGCGGGTACCCCGCAGACCGCGGTGCCGGCGCTTGACGCGCTGCTCGCCTCGCGGCATGAGGTCGCCGCGGTCCTGACCCGTCCCGACGCGCCGTCCGGCCGCGGCCATAAGGCGGGCCACGGCCGCCAGATCGGGTCCAGCCCCGTGGCCCGGCGGGCTGCCGCGGCGGGCCTCGAGGTGCTCACCCCGGCCCGGGCCCGCGACCCCGAGTTCCTCAGCAGGCTGCGGGAGATCGGCCCGGACTGCTGTCCGATGGTCGCCTACGGCGCGCTGATACCGCAGGCTGCCCTGGACGTCCCGGCCTGCGGCTGGGTCAACCTGCACTTCTCGCTGCTACCCGCCTGGCGGGGCGCCGCCCCGGTCCAGCACGCCATCCTGCACGGCGACGACGTGACCGGCGCCAGCACGTTCCGCGTCGTCGCCGAGCTTGACGCGGGGCCCGTATACGGGGTGGTGACCGAGCAGGTCCGGCCCGGTGATACCACCGGTGACCTGCTGGAACGGCTGGCACGCTCGGGCGCGGAGCTGCTCGTGGCCACCTTGGACGGGATCGAGGAAGGAACGATCCAAGCGGTCCCGCAGCCGGCCGAGGGCGTGAGCTTCGCGCCGAAGATCGCCCCGGCGGACGCCCGGGTGAACTGGAAACTGCCTGCGCACGCCATCGACCGGCTGATCCGCGCGTGCACGCCGGATCCTGGCGCGTGGGCCGAATACGAAGGTGCCCGGCTGAAGCTCGGGCCGGTATCCGTCGCCGAGCCAGCCGATGTCCCCGATCTGGCTCCCGGCGAACTCCTGATCGGACGCCACGACGTGCTGGCAGGCACGGGTTCGCGCCCGCTGCGTCTCGGCCAGGTGCAGGCTGAGGGCAAGCGCCTGATGACGGCCCCGGACTGGGCGCGCGGCCTGCGCTCTGATGGTCCGGTGCGGCTCAGCTGAGATGGCCAAGCACGACGAACGCGCCCGCTCCCGCGCGACCCGCTCTCGCGCGGCCCGGTCGCACGCCGACCCGGCCCGGCGCGCCGCCTATGACGTGCTGCGGGCAGTCGCCGACCGGGACGCCTACGCCAACCTGCTGCTCCCCGCCCTGCTTGCCGAGCGCGGCCTGACCGGCCGCGATGCAGCCTTCGCCACCGAACTCACCTACGGCACGCTGCGCGGCTGCGGCACCTACGACGCGATCCTGGCCGCCTGCAGCGACCGGGACCAGCTGGACCCGCCGGTGCGCGACGTCTTGCGGCTCGGCGCCCATCAGCTCCTGGCCACCAGGGTCGGCCGCCACGCCGCCGTGGCCACCTCGGTGGATCTGGTCAAAGACGTGTGTGGCCCGCGCCCGTCGGGCTTCGTCAACGCCGTGCTGCGCAGGGTCGCCACCCGTGACCTGGACGCCTGGCTCGCCATCATCGTCCCGGACCCCGCGCAGGACCCGTCCGGGTACCTCGCCGTCCGCTACAGCTACCCGCGCTGGATCGTCGACGCGTTTCGTGACGCGCTCGGCGAAGCCAGCGCGGCCGAGACCGAGGAGGCCCTCGCGGCCGGCAACGTCCGGCCCGATGTGGTCCTGGCCGCCATCCCCGGCCGCGCCCACCCCGCCACATCCGGCCGTGCCACATCCAGCGCCGTCACATCCGACCGCGCCGCATCCGACCCGGCCCCGTCCGAGCCCGCCGCATCCGAGCACGCCGATGCGCCACCGGGCCTGACGCGGACCCGCTGGTCGCCCTACGGCCTGCGGCTAGCCGCAGGCAACCCGGCGCCGCTGGTGGCCGACGGCCAGCTGGCCGTCCAGGATGAAGCCAGCCAGCTAGCCGCGCTCGCCCTGGCCCGGGTCAGCCTGGCCCCGGGCCGGGACCACCTCTGGCTTGACCTGTGCGCTGGCCCGGGCGGTAAGGCGCGGCTGCTGGCCGGCCTGGCCGCCGAGCGGGACGCCCGCCTGCTCGCCTCCGACATCCGCGCGCGCCGGGCCGGCCGCGTCCTGGCCGCGCTGCGCCGCGCCGGGCTCGCCTCGGCCCGCTCAGCCAGCCCCGAGCGTGCTCCCGCCCGCACCGCCGCCGTGGTCGCGGCCGACGGGCTGCGCACCCCATGGCAGCCCGGCACCTTCGATCGCGTGCTGGCCGACGTGCCGTGCTCCAACCTCGGATCGCTGCGCCGGCGCCCCGAAGCCCGCTGGCGTAAGACCCCGTCCGGCGTGCAGGAACTAACCGGGGTGCAGCGCGGGCTGCTCCACGCGGCCATCGATTCGGTCCGCCCGGGCGGCGTGGTGGCCTACGTGACGTGCTCCCCGCACCTGGCCGAAACCCGCGACGTCGTCACGGCCGTCGCCGGCGGCCGTGATGATGTCGCCATCCTCCACGCTCCCGCCGTCCTGGCCGAGGTTCCCGGCCTGCGCGGCCCAGATCCCAGGTTCGCCCAGTTCTGGCCGCACCGGCACGGCACCGACGCGATCTTCCTGGCCCTGCTCAAGCGGCTCAACCGCGACTGAGTGCCCTGGTCCTTCCCAGCCGTGAGTTCCCGATGTCGGCCCGCTGCCCCTGGGCGTAGCCGGCGCTGTAGCCCCGGCCGCTGTAGGTGATGCGGGTGCGCCGGGTCACCGGGTAAGCCTGCTCCAGCTGCCGGCGGATGACGACCGCCCGGTCGGCCAGGACCAGCGCGGTGCTCGGCCCGGAGTGCGGGTCCGCTTCGGCGCTGGCGGCGGCTCGCTCCTCGGCGGCCCGGACCCGGGTGATGACGGCGGTCACGAAGCCGAGCAGCCAGCTGCGCCGCCAGGCCCGCGGGCTGCGGACTCCGCCGGGGACGACCGCGGCGGCCAGGCCCCGGGCCATCTGCAGCAGCAGCGAGGTGTAGAGGATGTCGGCCCGCTCCAGGTCCGAGGCGTAGCCGAACACGTGGATGCGGGTCCCAGGCCCGCCGGTGTGCAGCAGCACGCACTGGCAGCGCATGGCGCCCGCCAGCCCGGCCAGCAGGTGCGCTCTGACCTGCGCCCAAGGGTTGGCGATGTCGATGACGCGGCTGCCCGGCCGGTCGGTGTCCGGGCGGGACGCGGCCAGCCGGGCCCGGTCGATGCCGTACCGGGCCATCAGCTCGGCGGCCTTCGCGGTGAGCGCTTCTGCTTCCGGCGGGGTCACCCCCTCGGCCTCGGCCTTGGCCAGCAGCTTGCGTACCCGGTCCAGCAGTGCGCTGGGCGGTTCTGACGGCATGGGCATCCTCCAGGTCGTTCCAAGTCGAACTCAGAATCGAACTGTACCCGCACGGTCCGACATTCCCGGATTCCTCGCCGACCTGGTGCGGTACGGCAGCCCAGACCACACATAGGCACGCAGGCACTCTACACTCGGCCTTACGATGGCTGTTCAGATCTCGCCGAGCATACTGGCTGCGGACTTTGCCCGGCTCGCCGACGAGGCCGCTGCGGTCGCTACCGTGGCGGACTGGCTGCACGTGGACGTCATGGACAACCACTTCGTGCCGAACCTCACCCTCGGCCTGCCCGTGGTGGAGTCGCTGCTCAAGCACACCACGCTGCCCCTCGACTGCCACCTGATGATCACCGAGCCGGACCGCTGGGCGCCGGAGTACGCCGAGGCCGGCGCGCGCAACGTGACGATCCACGCCGAGGCGGCGCACGCCCCGGTCCGGACCTTGCGCGCCATCCGCGCCATCGGCGCCCGAGCCGGGCTGGCCGTCAACCCGGGCACCGCGGTGGAGCCGTACGAGGACCTGCTGCCCGAGGTCGACATGCTGCTGCTGATGACGGTGGAGCCGGGGTTCGGCGGCCAGCACTTCCTCGATATCGTGCTGCCCAAGCTGCGCCGCGCCCGTTCCATCGTGACCGGCCTCGGCGCCGCGATCTGGCTCCAGGTCGACGGCGGGGTGAGTGAGGAGACCATCGAGCGGTGCGCGGAGGCGGGCGCGGACGTGTTCGTGGCCGGCTCGGCCGTCTACGGCGCCGACAACCCCGCCCACGCCGTCCAGGCCCTCCGCGCGCAGGCCGAGCGCGCCACCGCCCACGCCGCGTGGGCCACTCAGGGCCGTCCCGGCTGATGTCCTTATTCTTGGACCGAACGGACCGGCGTACCAGCGTCCCGTATGGCCTGCCCGTCCCCGGCCGGCGCCGCCTGCGGTTCCGCGCGCTGTACGAAGTCCTTGCGGCGGATGAGTAGCATCGCGCACACCGCGCCGGTCAGCGCCACCGCACCGGTCACGTAGAGCACGTCGTTCAGGCCGGTCGCGAACGCGGCCTTGATGGCCGCAGCGGCCTGTCCTCGGCGGTCCGGCGGCATGCTCGCGATCAGCTGGCGAAGGTCGGCGTGCGAAGCAGGGACAGATCGAACATCGGGTGCGCGACCCGGCTCTCGGCCACGATGAACCCGGCCAGCAGCACGCCCCCGGCCGTCAGGCAGGCCACGACGCCCGTGTCTGACCAGCTGTTCTCGCCCGCCCGGATCAGCCCGTAGACCAGGCTGGCCAGCCCCGCGGTCAGCAGCGCGAATCCGGCCCAGTCGGGCGGCGCGGGGTGCGCCGACTTCGATTCGGCCACCTTCCAGGCCGTCACGGCCAGAGCCAGGACGCCGATCGGCACGTTGACCAGGAAGATGCCGCGCCAGCTCCAGCCAGTGGTGATCACGCCACCGAGCACGGGGCCGAGCGAGGTGGACACACCGGTGACCGCGCCCCACACGCCGAACGCCACCCCGCGATCGCGGCCGCGAAAGCTGTTGCCCAGCAGCGCCAGTGACGTGGCGAACATCATCGCCCCGCCAACTCCCTGGCCGCTCCGCGACACGATCAGCATCAGCGGATCGCGGGCCAGGCCGCACAGCAGCGAGCCGAGCGTGAAGACCACCAGGCCGATCTGGAACAGCCGCTTCCTGCCGTACCTGTCGGCGAGGACCCCCGAAGTCAGCAGCAGCGAGGCCAGCGTCAGGGCATATGCGTCCAGGACCCACTGCACGTCGCTGAACCCGGCGTGCAGCCCGCCCTGGATCGCGGGCTGCGCCACGATCACGATCGTGACGTCCGATTCTCGACATCAGATAGATTAATTCTTGTGGAAGCTGTGCTGTTGGACGCCATTGACCGCCAGATCATTCATCTGCTCACGATCAAGCCGCGCGCGTCCTTCCGCACCCTGGCCGAAGTGACAGGGATCTCCGACCAGACCGCCGCCCGGCGTTACCGCCGGCTCAGCGAGACGGCGGGGCTGCGCGTGCTCGGGGTGGTCGACGGATCCCGGCTGGGCTGGGTTGAATGGTTCGTCCGGCTGCAGACCGAGGCTGTCGCATAACTAGTGATCTCCATCTGTCAAGGCAGGAGCTATATTTCGATAAGATATCGTTATCTGGCTGCCTGCTAGGGAAGCGCTCGCCCGAGATGATGGATTGTGGGCTATAACTTCCTCTCTTATGGCTGTGACCAGGACTTTCTCCTCCCTCCTGATGCGCGGGACTGGCTTCCGGCCGGCCATCTGTCGTGGGCGGTCATCGATGCCGTTGATGAGCTGGACCTGGGCGCGTTCCTGGCGTACTACCGCAGCGACGGGCAGGGCCGCCCTGCCTATCACCCGAAGATGATGACAGCGCTGGTGCTGTATTGCTACTGCAAGGGGATCCGCTCATCCCGGGCCGTGCAGATGGCCTGCTTCAACGACGTCGGCTGCCGGGTGATCGCCGGGAACCAGGCCGTCGACCACGCCACCGTCGCCCGCTTCGTGCGTCGGCACCGGGACGCGCTCACCGGCTTGTTCGTGCAGGTACTGACGGTATGCGCCCGGGAGGGGCTGGTGACCGTGGACCTGGTGGCCGGCGATGGCACGAAGGTGAAGGCGAGCGCCTCCAAGGCGGCTAGCCGCACGCTGGAGGAACTGGACGTGAGCATCGAAGAGCTGCAGAAGGCGCTGGAAGCCGAGGTCAGCGCATGGTGGCAGCAAGCGGACCTGCTCGACGGCCAGGACGACTGCGAGCCGACCGCGGCCGACGCGGACCGCGCCGTCCCGGCGACCGCCGGGACGCGCAAGCGCACGGCGGACCGGCTGGCCCGGGCCGAGCAGGCCAGGGAGATGCTCGCGCAGCGGCACGGCGACACCCGCAGCGCGGTGACCGCTCTTGAGCAGGCCCGGCAGCGCGCGGCGCGGGCCGCGAAGCGGCTGGCCGACGAGACCGCCGCCCACCAGCAGAAACTAGTCCGCTACCAGGAATCACAGCAGGCCAAGGCCAGCGGAGGCGGCGGCCGGGCGGGCCGGCCGCCCAAGCCGGTGGACCAGGCGGCGAAGGTCTGCGCCGCCCGGGCCGAGCAGGAACGCGCCGACGCGGCGCTGCAACGCGCGCTGGCCGACCCGGACAAGGGCAACGTCCCCAAGGGCAACACCACCGACCCGCACTGCCGGATCATGCCGGCCAAGGCCGGCGGCTACATGTGCGCCCGCAACCTGCAGGCCCTGGCCAACGACCGCCAGATCATCCTGGCAATGCTGCTGCACGACAACCCGATCGACGTCGGCGCGCTGCACCCGCTGCTGAAGGCCGGACGCGCCAACCTCGACGCCATCGGCATCACCACGCCGATCGGAAAGGCCCTGTTCGACGCCGGATATGCCTCTGAGGCCAACTTCACCGCCGGCTGCGAGGCCGACCTGCTGGTAGCCGTGCACAACGAGGCCGCCACCTGCGGCCGCGACCAGGCCGGAGACAAGACCATTCCCGCCGCCTGGGCCGGCATGGCCGCCACGATGGACACGCCCGAGGCCAAAGAGGCCTACAAGAAGCGCCAGGCCATCATCGAGCCCGTCTTCGGGCAGTTGTTCGCGCGCATGGGACGGAACCTGAACTACCGCGGCGAGATGGCCCACACCGAGCTCCACCTGTGGGGCACCACCCACAACCTGCTGAAATGCTTCCGCAGCCGGCAACACACCCAATCCGGCCCGGCCACCGTCCAGGCACCCGCGCAGAACGCCGCCTGACCCCGGCCCCGCTAGGCCTGGCGAAACGGACCTTCCCGCGAAACAAGAAGTATCATCCGGCCCTGCCAGCCGAAACCACGACGATCACCGAAACCGAAGGCCTCGCTTGAGGCCCGCCAACGCTGCATACAGGCAGGCAAGCGCCGCCAGCGCCTGCATCCGGCTGATGCGCCGGCCAGCAGCTTGGCAAAGGCCCCACTCGGACCCGCTATCCGCACCATCGGTTATGCGACAGCCTCGACCACCCCGGGCAGCGCCGATTCGCTCGCCGATGCCCTGGCCCGCCGGCCGGACACCAGCTGGGTTCGCCTGGCCTCGGGCGGCACCGAGATCAGCTGCGTGGTGCAGGCGCGCACGCCGGAGCAGCGCGACGCCCTGTTCCTGCGCGGGCTGCCCGGCAGCCGCCGGGTGGTACAGATCTCCGCGCACTCGATCCTGCACGAGTTCACCCCGGGGACCTGGCAGGGCGTCACCGGGGCCCTGTCCGGTGCGCAGCTGGCGGTGCTGGCCCGGGGGGACGACCCCCCCAGACCCCCCCGCGAGGGCATGGCCCGGGGGGACGACCCCCCCAGACCCCCCCGCGAGGGCATGGCCCGGGTAGACGTCCTCCCGGAGCCCCTCGCTCACGGGGGAGCTACCCGCCCGGCCATTCCCCCCGGGCCCGAGGACGAGCTGCTGCTGGCCGAGCTGGCTGGTGACGGCCGGGCCAGCCATGCCGCGCTCGCCGCCGCCATCCACTCGCACGAGTCCACGGTCCGGCGCCGGATAGACGAGCTGCGCCGCGCTGGCCTGCTGTACTTCGAAGTTGATCTCGATAACCGGGTGCTCGGCCTGAATGTCGAGGCCACGCTCTGGCTCTCGGTGAGAGCCGGCCCGGCTGGACGAGGCGGGCCGCGCCCTGGCCACCCACCAGGAGATCCCGTTCGCGGCCGCCACCACAGGACCGACCAACCTCATGGCCAGCGCACTGTTCCGGGATACGCAGCACCTCTACGAGTACCTGACCGGGCCGCTGGCCGGCCTGTCCGGCGTGCGCTCGGCGCAGACCGCCCCGATCATCCGCACCCTCAAGCGCACCGGCTCAGTTCGTTAGCCGCCCCGCCCGGACCGGAAGGCTGCCCGGGCCCGAACGGGCTGAGCCACGCAGACCGCCGTCGTTGACGCCGACCACCACGGTGACCGTGATCCCGCCGGGATCCACGGTAAGCGTCCCGCCCACGGTGAGCACGCCGCTGGGGGCGACGGTGATCGTGGTGGTCTGGCCGGATGCCAGCGTCCCTGACGACGGCGAGATGGTCAGCCCGCCGACCAGTGCCGATGACGGCGAGACGGACCAGTTCACCGGGCCGTTCGAGGCGGTCAGGATGAGGCTGGCGCCAGCCCCGACATTTAGCACGATCCTGGTCGGCGTCACGGACAGCGTTCCCTGCGATGGGGGAGTAATGCTCTTCGACGGCGCGGGCGAGCTTGGCTTGGGGCTAGTAGCGGACGGCTGGGGCGAGGAGCTGTGGGTGGCCGCGGGGGAGCTGGTGGCTGAGCCGCCCCCGGGCGACGGCAAGCCGCCCGCCGCCGGGGTGGGTGCCCCGGGTGAGCTCGCTGACCCGACCAGATGCGACCGGTGCCGCGATCCGCCCGGGCCGCCCGGGCCGCCCGGGCCGGCACTGGACGTCGCTCCGATGCTGCTGCCGGGAGCCGATCCCGTGCCCAAGGCCGCCGCCCCATCGGGGTGTCCCGGGCCTCCGCCGGCCAGGGCCACGGCGACCAGGGTGGCGGCGGCGACCACCGCCGCCGCCGCGACGCCCGCGGCGACCTGCCCCTGCCGGGTGTGCCACCACGGCGACTTGGGCGGGTCGAGCGGCTTGGGGAAGCCCTGATGACCGAACGGCCCGATGCGCTGCGCCACGCTGGCCCGGTGCGCGGCCGCCTCGGGACTGTTGCTGCTGGCCAGCCTGAGCACGTGAGCCCGCAGCCCGGGGGGCGCCGCCGTGACCGGCAGCGCGGCCAGGGGAGCCAGCCCGAGCAGCAGCGCCGGGGCCAGCTCGCGCTTCTTCCGCTCCTCGCACACCGGGCAACGCTCGATGTGGCGGTTGATCCGCTTGCGCATCAGGACGGTCAGCTGTCCGTCCCAGTCCTGGAGCATCGTGTCCAGGGCGGCGCAATCCTGCCGTCCCGACCGGGCCACGAGCAGCGCGCCGAGGGAGATCTCCAGCTGGTCGCGGGCCCGGGAGAGCAGGGCATGCGCGTGATTGCGGGACACCCCGAGCACGTCTGCGATCTCGGCCACGTCCAGCCCCTGCCGCAGTTGCAGCTCGACTAGGTCCGCCTCGCCCGCGTTCAGGCCGCGGATCGCCGAGCGCAGCAGCATCCGCAGGTCCTCGCGTTCGGCTTCGCCGCTGACGTCAGCCGACGTATCGGTCACGTCCGGCATCGCATCAAGCGGCGTCGCGACCTGGGCCGCGCGGGCGCGCAGCCGCCGGTGGCACTCGTTGCGGGCCACGGCATATAGCCACGGCCGGAGCCGGTTCTGATCACGCAGTCCCGCCAGCCTGGACGCCGCGATGACGAAGGCGTCCTGCACGGCGTCGGCGGCATCGGCCGGCTCGCGCAGCAGGGAGCGGCAGTAGGTGAACAGCGGTGACGCGTACCTGTCGTAGGCCTCGGCCAGCCCTTCCGGGTCGCCCGCCACGATGGCCGCGACCACCTCGCTGTCGCGCATAGTGCATTATCCAACCCGCGCCATGGTGCAGGGAGCCAATACCGGCTCCCGCGCCGTACGGCCGGACGCCAGGAGATCGCCCCCCCTCATGGCGAGCTCCCGGCATCCAGCCTGTTCCCTTTGCCGCTCCCCACCGGAATGAGTCTGGGCGCCGCCGCCCGCCAACACTTTTTGCCGAGATTCTTGACGCAGGGCTGCTTCACCAGTTGTCGAGGTGCTCGAGCAGCTCGCTCAGCCGGCCGATGACCGCGTCGGGCTCCGCGGCCTCGAACCTGGGCACGTCGGAGTTCGGGACCAGGACCGCGCGCATGCCGATGCTCTTCGCGCCATGCACGTCGTCGTACGGCCGGTCGCCCACGAAGACGCAGTCGGCCGGATCTGTCATCCCGATGGCCCGCATCGCCGCCCGGAACGCCTCCGGGTGCGGCTTGGCCCACGGGATCTCGCTGGTGTACACCGCCCCGTCGATCAGCTCGAGGATCTCGTCCCGGACGAAGATCTGCTCATGTACCTGGCGCGGCCACATGGTGTTGGACAGCACGCCGACCTTGATGCCCCGCTTCCGCAGCTCCCGCAACAACGGCGCCGCGTCCGGGTCGGTGAGCGTATGCGGATCCCACGCCGCGTAGTAGCTGGACAGGAACTCAGCCGAGGCCGCGATCCCAGCCCGCGTGAATACCGCATCAAGCGTGGCGCTCCGCTGCGCGCTGCTGGCCAGCCCCCAGAGCTCTATCTCCGCCGTGAGGACCGCCGCGGCTACGGCGGCCGCGTCGTCGGCCGGGTAGTGCCGCGTGCACACCGAGAGCCACAGTTCCTCGTGGTCGATGGCGTGCCACGGGGTCAGCGTGCCGCCCCAGTCAAAGATGACCGCCCGGATTGTCATGCCCCAAATCCTACGGAGCCCTCCCGCTCCGTCCCGATCAAGCGGGGCCCCAGCGCGGCCGCCCGCGGACACCGCCGTCCTGCGCGGAATACCTGATGTGGCACAATGGCTTACACGAGCGAGAGCGTGCTCCGGGGTCGGTGAAACTCCGAACCGGCGGTGAAAGTCCGCGACCCGTCCGCCGCCAGCGGCCGGCTGACCCGGTGAAATTCCGGGACCGACGGTCAAAGTCCGGATGGGAGGCAGCACGCACGCGGCCAGGCGACCCTTGGCCGCGCCAAAGAGCGCGTACCCGCGCACCCCGGAGCCGAACGGCAGGTCAGGCTTCGAGGAGGGAAGCGCGGATGTTCACCGGGATCGTGGCCGAACTCGGCGAGGTGGCCGGAATCGAGCATCGCGGCGACGCGGCTCGGCTGACCATCCGGGGCTCCACCGATGATGTATCCCCGGGTGAGTCGATAGCGGTCAACGGCGTCTGCCTGACCGTCACCGGTGTCATCGACGGAACGTTCACCGCGGACGTGATGGGCGAGACCCTCGGACGTTCCGGCCTGGGCGCGCTGGCCCCCGGGGCGCCGGTCAACCTGGAGTGCTCGGTCCGCCTCGCCGACCGCCTGGGCGGCCATCTCGTCCAGGGCCACGTGGACGCGACCGGGACGATCATCTCCCGCTCGCCCGCTGCCCACTGGGACCGGGTCAGGATCAGCCTCCCGGCCGCCATCTCCCGCTACGTGGTGCACAAGGGATCGATCGCGGTGGACGGGGTCAGCCTCACCGTCTCCGCGCTCAGCCCTCCAGATACCAACGACTCCTGGTTCGAGGTCAGCCTCATCCCGGAGACCCTCAAGCGCACCACGCTGGGCACCAGGGAGCCAGGTGACACGGTGAATCTCGAGGTAGACGTCATCGCCAAGTACGTGGAGAGGCTGCTTAACGGGGAGGCACACCAGTGAACCAGGTGCTCGACGATGTCGATCGCGCGATCAAGGACATCGCGGAAGGCCGTCCGGTGGTGGTGGTCGACGACGCGAACCGGGAGAACGAAGGCGACATCATCCTCGCCGCCGCCATGGCCACCCCCGAGCTGCTCGCCTTCATGATCCGTTACACCAGCGGGGTGATCTGCGTCCCGCTGCCAGGAGCCGAACTCGATCGGCTGCAGTTGCCGCTGATGACCTCGCAGAACACCGAGCGGATGCGTACCGCCTTCACGCTCAGCGTGGACGCGCGGGACGGCGTCAGCACGGGCATCTCGGCGGCCGACCGGGCCGCCACCATCGCCCGCCTCGTCGACCCGAAGACCACCGCGAACGACCTGGTCCGCCCGGGGCACGTGTTCCCGCTCCGCTACGCGGAGGGCGGCGTGCTGCGCAGGCCGGGGCACACCGAGGCCGCGGTGGACCTGGCCCGGCTGGCCGGGCTGCCGGAGGCAGGGGTGCTCGCCGAGGTGGTGAACGACGACGGCACCATGGCCCGGCTGCCCGAGCTGCGGAAGTTCGCGGACTCCCGTGGCCTGGCCCTGATCTCCATCGAGCAGCTCATCGAGTACCGGCGGCGCACCGAACGCCACCTCACCCGGCAGGCGCAGACCAGGCTGCCGAACGTCTTCGGCCACTGGCAGGCCTACGGATACCGGCACGAGATCGACGGCACCGAGTACATGGCGCTGGTGCTCGGCGACGTCGCGGGCGGCACGCACGTGCTGACCCGGCTGCATTCCGAGTGCCTCACCGGGGACGTGTTCGGCTCGCTGCGCTGCGATTGCGGCGCGCAGCTTGAATCGGCCATGGAGGCCATCTCGGCCGAAGGTCGCGGGGTGGTGCTCTACCTGCGCGGGCACGAAGGCCGCGGCATCGGGCTGCTCAGCAAGCTGCAGGCCTACGAACTGCAAGACGCAGGCGCGGACACCGTGGACGCCAACACCGAGCTCGGCCTGCCTGCCGACGCCCGCGAGTACTCGGCGGGCGCGCAGATGCTGGCCGACCTGGGCGTACGCTCGGTGCGCCTGCTCACCAACAACCCGGGCAAGGTCAGCGGCCTGACCAACTGCGGCGTGGACATCACCGCCTGTGTTCCGATGAAGGTCGCCGTCACCCCGTACAACCGCAGGTACCTGATCACCAAACGTGACCGTCTCGGGCATCACATTCAAGATCTCAATGAGGCGGAACGATCCGTGGTAACAGCGGAATCGGCATGAGGCGAGCGGGAGGCAGGCAATGAGCAGCGCGGGCCGTCCCGGCGCGGCCGCCTTGGACGCGTCAGGGCTCAGCCTGGCCATCGTGGCCACCCGATGGCACCAGGAGATCACCGATGCACTGGTGGCGCGGGCCACCGCAGCCGCCGTGGCCTGCGGAATCCCCGACCCGCTCGTGGTCCGGGTTCCCGGCGCGATCGAATTGCCCGTCGTGGCCGCCGAACTAGCCAGGCACCACGACGCGGTCGCCTGCCTCGGCGCGGTGATCCGCGGCGGCACGCCGCACTTCGAGTATGTCTGTGACTCGGTGACCGTCGGCCTGACCAGGGTCGCGCTCGACGCCCGCACGCCGGTGGGCAACGGCGTGCTCAACTGTGACACCCTGGAGTCGGCCCGCGACCGGTGCGGGCTGCCAGGAAGCCATGAAGACAAGGGGTGGGAGGCCGTGGTGGCCGCGCTCGAGGTTGCGCTCCTGCTCCGCTCCATCAGAGCCCGCCAGAGCCCCCTGCCCAGCAACGCCTGAACCTTCACCCCAAGCCCGCTCCTTTTCTCCCCCGAACCCCCCTGCTTTCTGCCCCACACCCACCCTGCTTTCTCCCCACACCCACCCTGCTTTCTCCCCACACCCACCCTGCTTTCTCCCCAAGCCCACCCGAAGGATGCCGATGCTCTCCCTGGTCCTGCCGAAGGGCTCGCTCGAGCGAGCCACCCTCGAGCTGTTCGACGCGGCCGACCTGACCGTGCGACGGTCCTCGGAGCGGGACTACCACGCCTCGATCGACGACCCGCGGATCGACCGGGTGCGGTTCCTGCGCCCCCAGGAGATCCCGTCGTACCTGGAGCGCGGGCTGTTCGACCTCGGCATCACCGGCCGCGACTGGATCACGGAGACCGAGGCCGAGATCACCTCGCTCGGCGAGCTGCAGTACTCCAAGGCCACCTCCCAGCCGGTCCGGGTGGTGCTCGCGGTGCCAGGCTCCGCGCCCTGGCAGTCCGCCGCCGACCTGCCGGAAGGGATCAGGATCTCGACCGAATTCCCGTCGCTGACCAGGCGCTTTCTTGAAGAGCGCGGCGTCAAGGCCATGGTGATACCGTCCTACGGCGCAACCGAGGCCAAGGTGCCGGACATCGTCGACGCCATCGTGGACCTCACCGAGACCGGCTCCTCGCTGCGCAAGAACGGCCTGCGGATCCTGGAGACGCTGCTGACCAGCTACACCGAGCTGATCGCGTCCACGCAGGCGTTCGCGGATCCGGGCAAGCGGGCCGCCATGGAGGACATCGCGTTGCTGCTGCGCGGCGCGATCCAGGCCCGCGGCAACGTCCTGCTCAAGCTCAACGTGGCTGCCGACCGGCTCGGTGCGGTCACCGACATGCTGCCCGCCCTGTCCTCGCCCACGATCACCGCGCTGGCCCGGCCGAACATGCACGCGGTGGAGACCGTCGTCCCCAAACGCGGCGTCAACACCTTGATCCCCGCCCTCAAGGCGGCTGGCGCGCAGGACATCCTGGAGATCCCCATCTCCAAGATCGTGGAATAGCGGTGGCTGCCGTGCCCTGGCGCAGGCAGACCGGGCGGGTGCTGCCGGTCGACCCCGAAGGACGGGTCCTGCTGCTGCACGGCTGGGATCCGCACCGCCCCGAAGCGCCCTTCTGGTTCACCATCGGCGGCGGCGCAGAACCGGGAGAGTCGCTGCGCGAGGCAGCCGTCCGCGAGCTGAGGGAAGAGGTCGGGATCTCGATCGAACCCGGTCGGCTGGGCGAGCCGATCGCCCAGAACACGATCGAGTTCTCGTGGGCCGGTTATCACATCATCCAAGGCCAGACGTTCTACGCCGTGCTCATCGAATCCGCCGACGTGAGCCTCGATGGCCTGGACGAATGGGAGCGGGCCAGCACCGACGCCTACGGCTGGCTGTCCGCCGACGACCTGGGGCCCGATAAGCCGCCCGCGGATCCCGGCTTGCCCGACCTGATCCGCGCCGCCGTGGCCATCGTCCGTGACCGTCCGCGGTAGCGGCCAGCGCCCGCAACGGGAATAGTCTCGGTGGGACGACAGGTTCGCTGTTGAAGAGCGACTGACGGCAAGGCCGAGGTGACGCAGTGCGTGACATCCTGAGCAAGATCACCCCATGGTGGGCGGCCGGAGAGACATTCGGCCTGGCCACCGTGGTGCGCACCTTCCGAAGCGCGCCCCGCGATCCTGGTGCGGCGCTGGCCGTGTCGGCCGACGGCGAGGTCATCGGCAGCGTGTCCGGCGGATGTGTCGAAGGCGCCGTCTACGAGCTGTCCACGGACGTGTCCGGGACCGGGAATCCCGTCCTGCAGACCTATGGCATCAGCGATGACGACGCGTTCGCGGTCGGCCTGACCTGCGGCGGGATCATCGATGTGTTCGTCGAGCCGGTCGACCAGGCTCGCTTCCCCGAGCTGGGCGAGATCGCCGCGGCGGTGGAGCGCGGCGAACCGGTTGCGGTCGCCACGGTGATCGCCGGACCGGGCCAGATCGGGGCCAGGCGGGTGATCTGGGCCCGCTCCGATTCAGACCCCGGCGAGGGCGCGGACGGGTCCGGCGACGGCTGGCACACGGGCGCGTCCGGCACCTTGGGCTCGGGGGGCAGGCTGGACGCGGCGGTGGACGACGACGTCCGGGGCATGCTCGCCCAGGGGCTGACCGGGATCCGCAGGTACGGCGCGCACGGGGAACGCCGCGGCGACGAGCTGAGCGTGTTCGTGAACTCGTTCGCACCGCCGCCGCGGATGCTGGTCTTCGGCGCAATCGACTTCGCTGCCGCCGTGGCGCGGGTGGGCAAGTTCCTGGGCTACCACGTCACCGTGTGCGATGCCCGTCAGGTGTTCGCCACCAAGTCCCGGTTCCCCGACGCGGACGAGGTGGTGGTCGAATGGCCGCACCGGTTCCTGGCCGGGACGAACGTAGACAGCAGGACCGTCATCTGCGTGCTGACCCATGACCCGAAGTTCGACGTGCCGCTGCTCGAGGTAGCTCTGCGCACCCCGGCCGGCTACATCGGGGCCATGGGCAGCAGGCGAACTCACGACGACCGGCTGGCCCGGCTCCGCGAGGTCGGCCTGACCGACGAGGAGCTGGCCCGGCTGCGCTCGCCGATCGGTCTCGACCTCGGGGCCAGGACGCCCGAGGAGACCGCGGTATCGATCGCCGCCGAGCTGATCCAGCTTCGCTGGGGCGGCACCGGCCACCCGCTGACCGCGACCGAGGGCCGCATCCACCACCAGTTCGCCGGCTGAGACGTTTCCGCGGAAACGCAGGCCTCAGCTGCCGCGGCTGATCCAGACCGACAGGTGGGAGGGTTCCAGCGCCTGCTGCACCACCCCGGTCAGGTCATCTCGTACCGAGTCCAGGTCCACGGCGTCCTTCAGCCGCGCCGCGAACGCGGCCACCATCTGGTCCGCGTCGTACCTGGCCCGGTTGAACCGCCGGTCCACCGCGTGCTGCACCCGTCGCCGTAGCGGGCTGAACAGCGCCGCCGCGGCCAGCGTGGCGGTCGCCACCGCCACCGTGCTGTGCAACCCCAGCACACCGGTGGCCAGCAGCACCAGGCCCGCGTACACGCCGATCAGTAGGCCGGTCACGATGGCGTACGCGAGTGTCCGGCTGATGATCCGGTCGATCTCGTACAGCCGGTACTTCAAGATCCCCACGCCGATGCCCACCGGCAGCGCGGCCAGCCCGATCCCGAGTACCTCCCCCGAGGCGCTCGTCGTTTTGATCCCGACCAACGATACGGCGATGACCACCAGGGTGACCGCGGCCCCGGTGGCCAGCCACTTGAGCTGCTGACGCCGCTCGCCCGTGGCCCGCCTCCAGCTGAGGACCTGATGGACCACGAACGACAGCCAGATCACCGCGATCCCGACTAGCACGAGCGCGCCCAGCGGGCCGCCGCTGGGTGACCCTCCCTTGCTTATCACGTCTCCGGAGGCGTCGAGGCGGACGTCGTGGCTGGCCACCGCGGTGATCGCCGGGGAGAAGATGGCGGCGCAGGCCAAGGCCCCGAGTAGCGCGTAGGCCACCAGCACCCAGCGCCAGCGCCGCGCCGTCAGCCTGCCGTCCGGAAACAGCAGGATCGCCACGGGGAACAGCAGGATCGCGGGCGTCCACAACGGGAGCAGCAGCACGGCGACCCAGGCCAGCGGGAGACTGTGGTGGCCGAAGTGATAGTAGAGCACGGCATAGGACCCGGCCGCGGCGCTCAGCAAGAACACCAGGATGAAGATGATCAGGATCCAGCCGATCGGATTGCGCGGCTGACGCCTGGCCACCACGACCCCCACCATCGCGTAGATCACCGCGATGGGGATGATCGGTCCCGAGCTGAGCACCGACAGCTGATGGACCAGATCGGTCAGCGTCAACGCGACGGCCATCAGGACCAGTGCTACGACGCCCAGCACCGTCGCGGTCCCCGGTGATGCCAGCCGGAAACCCCTCGCCGCGGCGCCCGCTGGTCCCGGTTCCTGCCCGCACGCTGGCTGTACGTGTCCCACGAGCCGCAACACTACGCCTGGACCGTTCCGGAAACGTTACGGCTCAGCATCCGGCGTAGCGGGCGGCGCGTACGCTTAGGGGCCGTGCGCACGACAGTCGCGGGAGTGCTGCTCGCCGCGGGGGAGGGCTCCAGGTTCGGCCGGCCCAAGGCGCTCGTCGAAGTGAACGGGCGCACCCTCGCCGAGCGCGGCGCCGACCTACTCAGGTCCGGCGGCGCGGAGCCCATCCTCATCGTCACCGGCGCCGCCCCGGTCCACCTCCCCGGCGCGCAGGCTGTCGATAATCCAGACTGGCGTACCGGAATGGGCTCCTCGCTCCGTGCCGCCCTGCGGGCCCTGACCGACGCCGGTGCCAGCAAAAGCGCCGGCCCGACCGCAGGCGGCGAACTTAACGTCGGCGCGGTTGTGGTGGCCCTGGCCGACCAGCCGCTGGTCGGGGCGGAGGCGGTCGCCCGCCTGATCGCCGCGTATCGCGCCGGGGCCAGCGTGGCGGTCGCCGCCTATGACAGCCAGCCGCGCAACCCCGTGCTGCTGGCCCGCGAGCACTGGCCCGAGGTCATCGCGACGGCCACCGGCGACACCGGGGCGCGGGCGTTCCTGCGCGCCCGCGCCGACCTGGTCACCCTGGTCGAGTGCGGCGACACCGGCCGCCCCGACGACATCGACACCCCCGCAGACCTGGCCCGCGTCGCCGCTGCCCTCGCCGGCCCCCGTCCTGGACGACCACCTTCCGTATAAGGCCGACGGAGGATGTCCCGGCACCGGGAGCACTCCGACCATCAGGACCTTGTGCTGAGGTCGTCGGAGCGTCCGGCGGCCAGGCGCGGCCACTGGGCGATGGGGCGTCCGCCGGGCCACGCCGACACGGGCGGCCAGGCGGGCGGGCCGCCGTCAGTCCGCGTGATGGAGCATCGTTGCGGCCAGCCGGGGGGTGAGTCTTCCCACGGCTCCTGCCGCCCGTACACGGTCAGGTCCATCAGCGCGTCGCTGTAGTCCATGGCCTCTGCGCCGCGGCGTTTCGTCCAGTAGGTCTCGAAGACGCGGTCGCCGTCCCGTAGGTAGCACACCAGGTGGAACAGGCCGATCTGCCGCCCGGCCAGGAGCGCGCCGAGGGAGTCCTGGGCCGAGTACCACGGCATGTCCCAGCCCATGAAGTCGCGGTAGCGGGCGCTCTCGTCGTACGGGCCCTGGCAGAAGACCGCGTAGGTGATGTCGCGGGAATGCAGGTAGGACAGCTCGGTGACCTGGGTGGTGACCCACGTGCAGCCTTCGCACTGCTCGGCGGCGGGATGACCGGCCCACCACATGAAGTAGTAGGCGATCAGCTGCCGGCGTCCCTCGAACGCCTCCAGCAGGGTGAGCGGCCCGCGGGGCCCGGTCAGCGCCAGGCTGGCGTCTACCTCGACCATGGGCAGCCGCCGCCGGGCCGCGGCGATCGCGTCGCCTTCCCGGGTGTGCGCCTTCTCCCGGACCCGCAGCCTGTCCAGTTCGGCCTGGAAGGCGGCCCGGTCCACGGCCGCGGGCAGGCCAGGTCGGTTAGCGTCGTGGGCCGCCGGCCCGACGGGGTTTGCTGATCGATCCTTCATCGCGGTCTCCTCTGGTTGTTCCGGCGGCCTGAATGGATCGATCACGTGACCTGGAGGCCCCAGGTGTGGGTGACGGCCTCGCCGGGCTCCAGGACCAGCAGGTCGTCGGCGGTCACGAAGGCGTTCGGCGGGCAGGTCATGGGCTCGACGGCCAGCGCCTTGCGGCGGAGCTCAGGGCCCAGCGGGTCGCCGGTGAAGACCTGCAGCCAGCGGTAGCCCGCGTCAGCCCACAACCGGACCGCGGATCCCGAGCTGCCGTCGGCCAGGCTGACCCAGGCCCGGCCGTCGCCGTCGCGGTCCAGGCCTGTCAGCGCGTGATCGAGCCGGGTGGTACCGATGGGGCGCGTCTTGCGGAAGTCATACGGAGTCCCGTCGACCACGGCCGGGGGCCCGGTCGGGATGCCGCGGTCGTCGGCGGGCAGCCAGAACGTCGCAGGCACGGTCAGCTCGCAGGAGTCGATCGCGGGGGTGCCGACGGTCAGATACGGGTGCGAGCCGGTGCCGTAGGGAGCGGCGTGGCTGCCGCGGTTGGTCGCGGTGATGGCGACGTGCAGTCCGGCCTGCGGATCCAGGCGGTACTCGGCGTCGATTTCCAGGCAGAACGGGTACCCCTGATATCCGTGCGGAGCACTGCGGAGCAGCACGGCACTGGCGTTCTGGCTGATGCGCGTCCAGGCCGTCCAGCGGGTCAGGCCGTGGATCGCGTTTGCGTGGCCAGGCTCGGTCAGGGCGAGCTGGAACTCCGTGCCGCCGAAGGCATAGTGTCCGCCCTCGACCCTGTTCGGCCAGGGGACGAGCAGCTGGCCTGCGCCTGCGGGCGGCAATTGGTCCGGCTCGTAGCCTGCGATCACCGGCTGCTCGCGGTACACCAGCTCGCGCAGCCCGGCGCCGAGTTCGGTCACCGTGGCCCGGTAAGGTCCGGCACTGATCTGGAATTGCTGCCCGGTTAGCGGAACTGTCATTTGGTCAGGATACGGAGAGCAGCAGCGCCGCGCGGCAGCCGGCTACCAGGCCCCAGGCCAAGTCCGCGCCCTGCGCCGCGCCCAGCAGGCTGGCGGCTGCGGGTTCGAGCGGTTCCTGGCCCGCCATCGCGAGCAGGACGGCGGACACCTCCGCCGCTGCCTGGCCGTCGGCCGCGCAGTGCAGCAGCGAGGCGGCCAGGCTCGTGGTCCGCTGGGCCGCGTCGCAGGTCGCCGAGGCGCTGAGCCAGTTTGCCAGCCACACCGCTCGCGTCCCCCCGGAGATGGCCCCGCCGAGCAGCCTGAGCGCGAGCAGGACGCCCGCTGACCACGCTGTCGCCGCTCGGGACCAGGCCGGGTCCCAGGCCGATCAGGTCCTCGACCGCCTCGACCGCGCCCGCCAGGTCGCCGTTCGCGCAACACGCCGCCAGCCGGGCAGGCCCGTCGTGGCCGGCCAGTCCCGGCGCGCGCTCCGCGGCGGCGCAGAGCCTGGCCAGGACGCTGCAGCCGTGATCGAGCCGGGCCCTGGACAGCGGCCTGAACACCGGGGACGGGTCCCACCAGCGCACGATCCGGATGTCCAGCCCGCACGCCATGACGCGGTCCTCGCCCGCCCAGCACTCCGCGGACGCCTGTGCCTGGAACGGACCGATGATGATGGCGTTCGGCAGCCTGATGGCGTCCGGCGGCGAGATGGCGATGACGCGCGGCTCAGGGACGACGTCGGCGAACTCCAGGTAGGTCACGTGCGGCAGGACGGCAAGCACCTTGCCGTGCCGCCGCGGGCCGCGGAGCAGGTCGCGGACGGCCAGGCTGGCCATCCCGGCGGCGCCCGGTCCGGGCTCCGGCGTCCCCGCGGGCACGCCCGCCTCGGCTGCTGCGGTATCGTCGCGGACCCGGGCCGCTGGCTGGACCCTCGGGCCCGCTGAGCGCCTCATGTACGTCACGGTACCGGGAACGTCACCCGGTGATATCGCTGCGCGCCTGTGGCAAGAAACGAACTAACAGACCTGTCGTGAAGTTAATGACGTTTGGCTGCTAACGGCAAATAAGCCGATTTGCGATACGCAGGATGCCTCTTTGCGTACCTGGCTTGGGGACCGACGGGGCTGCTTGGGGAGCGGGGGACCGTCAGCCCCGCCGGCTAATTAAACGATACCGGCATGAGATGTCGATCTGGGTAACTTCATGTCTCGTAAGTACTTTGAAACGTCTTCCGCAGCGGCCGACGTCCCGGGCTGGCCGACCCCGTGGACGCGCCCGTTGGCCCGGTCCGGGCCGCTGGGCGCCAGGCGCCCGCTGCGGATCGCCTCGGCCGCCAGCACCCCGAACAAGTAGAAGTAGGCTGCCTCTTCGTCCTCGAAGAACTGGACCTCTAGCCGCGCGTCGTCGGTCCGGCTGAACACCTCAAAGCCCCCATCTGCCTCGACCAGGCACATCGCCCCTGGTACCTCCTCGTCGACCGCGTACGCCGCCTGCGGGATCGCGGCCAGGTTGAGGAGTTCGGCGAAGACCGACTCGGGCGATATGCGGTCCTTGCGCGCGGAGCGCTGGGCGGCCACCTGCGTAGACTCGGATCCGGGCTCGCGCTCCGTCCACGGCTCGGCCCGGTTGCCGCGCCCGGGCCATAGCCCGGATCGGGGATCAGGCCCGGTCCTGGCCTCGGTTTCGTCGCCGGGTGGGGACGCTGGCCGGGGCTCCGGCCAGGGTTCTGGCGCGGGCGACCCGTGCCAGGCTGCCACCCGGTCCGGCATCCGCGACGCGTGATCCGCGCCGCCATATCCTTCCACCCGGCCATTTCCCGCCGCACCGATGCCATTTCCCGCCGCGCCAGCACCATTCGCATATCCTGGCCCGCCGTCGGAGTATCCGGGCTCGCCGTCGACGTATCCCGGCCCGCCGTTCGCATATCCGGGCTCGCCGTCGACGTATCCCGGCCCGCCGTCGGCATATCCCGGCTCGCCGCCATATCGGACGGCTGCGCTGCCGCCATTTCCCCCGGCTCCGCCCTGTCCGGCCTGACCCGCCACCTCGGCGGCCGCCACCTCGGTGGCCGCCGCAGCCTGCCCGCCTGCTGGGCCCTCCGGTCCGGACGACGGGAACATGGCCGCGGCAAGCGGGAACTCCACCCGCTCCTCGACCAGGCCGGTGACGTGATCCCGTGCCACCACGACCTCGAAGACCTCCCGGTCGATCTCCCAGTACCCCAGCTGCGCGGCCCGCGCAGCATCCCGGCCCAGGTAGGCGATGTGCAGCCGGTCGCCAAGGTCAGCAAGCACCAGGCAGGGCTCATCGCGATAATCGCCGACCGGTCGTGATTGCCACAGGGCGCCGAGATCGGTGACGCTGACCTGCTTGCGCCAGTGTCCCGGCCCGGCCGTGAACCCGAGCTCCTCGGGTGGCGGGGCAGGGGAGAACAGCGTCACCTGGTTGCCGTCAGGACCGAGACCCGCCTGGTAAGGAAGGCCAAGATAGGTGGCCATCAGCTGCAGGCGCATGGTTCACGACTCCGTCTGCTGCCAGGCCAGGCCGTCATACCGCGCCACCAGTTCGTCCCCGTCGGCGGCGAGCCTGCACATGCCCGCTCCCACCGGTATCGGGATGGGCTCCAGGTAGAACTCGGGGGCGCCAGGGCTCGCGGTCTGCTGATAGCCGTCAACCGTGCGGGCCAGCCAGCACAGGAGGTGCAGTTCCTTCATGACCGGCGAGAATTCGGAATCTTCCCAGTCGAGGCCGAGCGCGAGGTAGGCCTCGGCGGGGTTGTGGAACCGGACATCCTGGGCACGGTAGACGTAGCCGGCCAGCACCGATCGCTGCCCGCTCAGGTAGGGGCCGACCAGGCGCGGCGGGACAGCCTTCCACATGGGCGTGCCCGGGGCGATCACGGGCAGTCGCTCGGGGTAGGTCACCACGCTCCTTCCGTGCGCGGCGGATGGTCCGCTCAACTGATTGTGCCGAGCCAATGACAGTAATTGATGCGAAAGCGGCTCATTCAGAGAATTCATTACACTCAGTAATATCATGTGACACGTAGTCGTCCCTACCCGGGGTGCGGGACATGCCACGTCATCGATCGTTACCGCCACTATGACCGGTGTCCTGATCCACGGTAACGAGCGTTGCGCTCCAGATGGCGCGTGGTGCCAACCAGACCGGCCGCGCCCCAGCCACCCGGCGCCCGGCGGCCTTACGAGCACGTGGCGTAGGGTCGTGCCGTGTCCGGGCACCTGGATCCTGGCGGCCAGCGATTCCGCGGCGACCACGGCGCCGCCGATCCGCAGGTGGCGGCCGCGCTGGCCGCCTACCTGGCCGGGCAGGGCAGCGAGCAGGCGGCGCTGTGCGCGCTGGCTGGCGCCCGGCTGCTGATACCGGTCATCGCCGTCCTGGCGGCCGATGCCGCGCCCCCGGCGGCCGACGCCGCGCCCCCGGCGGCCGACGCCGCGCCCCCGGCGGCCGGCCATGCCGCGTCCCCGCCCGCCCCCGGGGATAAGAACAGCGAGATGATGCTCCCGAAGCTGATCGGCCAGGACGGTCGGCCCGCGGTACTCGCCTTCACCTGCCTGGACGCCCTGGCCCGATGGCGTCCGGACGCCCGCCCGGTGCCGGCCGAGGCGGACCGGGTGTGGCGTGCCGCCGTGGCCGACGGTTGCGCCGTGGTCATCGACGTGGCCGGGCCCGTTCCGCTCGCGATCGAGGGGGCCCGGCTGGCCGCGCTGGCCGCCGGGCAGCCGGTGCCGCCGCTGCACGAGGACTCCGACGTGCACGCGGCCGTCGCAGCGGCCGTCGCCGGCGAGCCGGACATCGCCGGGTTCAGCCTGGCCGCCGGCCGCGGGGACAGCACAGATCTCGCGGTCACGCTCCGGCTGGCCGCTCGGCGCACGGATGACTGGGCTCCGGCCGCCAACCGGGCCGCGGCCAGCATCGCGGCGCGCCTGGCCGCCCGGCTTCGCCGCGGGATCGAGGTCAGCGTGGCCCGCTGACCCCCTAGGATCATGACCATGTTCCGCTGGCTGACCGCGGGGGAATCGCACGGGCGCGCGCTCGTGGCGATATGCGAAGGCGCGCCCGCCGGGGTCCAGGTCAGCACCGACGACATCGCCGCCGCGCTGGCCAGGAGGCGGGCCGGCTACGGCCGGGGCGCGCGGATGACGTTCGAACAGGACGAGGTGGAGCTGACCGCGGGCGTCAGGCACGGCAGTACGCTGGGCGGCCCGGTCGCGATCAGGGTCGCCAACACCGAATGGCCCAAGTGGGAGGCGGTGATGTCCGCCGACCCCGTGGCCGCAGAAGAGCTCGAAGGCCTGGCCAGGAACGCACCGCTGACCAGGCCGCGTCCCGGGCACGCTGACCTGGCCGGGATGCAGAAATACGGTCATCAGGACGCCCGGCCCGTCCTGGAGCGGGCCAGCGCGCGGGAGACCGCCGCGCGGGTGGCCGTGGGTGAGGTGGCGCGCCGTCTGCTCAGTCAGGTGCTCGGAGTCGAGATCCTCAGCCACGTGGTGGCGATCGGCCCGGTCCAGGCCCCGGACCGCATCCTGCCGGCGCCACAGGACAAGGCCGCCATCGACGCCGATCCGGTGCGCTGCGCCGACCCCGCGACCAGTCAGGCCATGGTGGCCGAGATCGACGCAGCCAGAAAGGACGGCGACACCCTGGGCGGCGTGGTCGAGGTGCTGGCCTTCGGGCTGCCGCCGGGGCTGGGCAGCTTCACGCACTGGGACCGGCGGCTGGATGCCCGGCTGGCCGGCGCGCTGATGTCCATCCAGGCCATCAAGGGCGTCGAGGTCGGGGACGGCTTCACCACCGCCACCCGGCGCGGCTCCGCGGCCCACGACGAGATCGACGCCACCCCAAGCGGGATAGCACGCCGCACCAACCGGGCCGGCGGCATCGAGGGCGGCATGAGCACCGGCGAGGTCATCCGCGTGCGGGCCGCGATGAAGCCCATCTCGACTGTGCCGCGCGCCCTGGACACCATCGACACCAGCACCGGCGAGCCGGCCAAGGCGATCAACCAGCGCAGCGACGTGACCGCGGTCCCGGCGGCGGGCGTGGTGGCCGAGGCCATGGTGGCGCTGGTGCTGGCCGAGGCCACGGTCGAGAAGTTCGGCGGCGATTCTGTGGACGAGATGAGGCGGAACGCCGAGAGCTATCTCAAGCGCCTGGTGGTCTCGTGACCGAGCCGGGAACGCCGCGACCTGTCCTGGTCGTGCTGATCGGCCCGCCGGGCGCGGGCAAGTCCGCCGTGGGCCCGCTGCTCGCCGG
This sequence comes from uncultured Actinomycetota bacterium, assembly GCA_963808615.1. Classification (GTDB taxonomy): domain Bacteria; phylum Actinomycetota; class Actinomycetes; order Streptosporangiales; family Streptosporangiaceae; genus Palsa-504. The sequence goes on along the minus strand of CAWEGV010000005.1, from coordinate 480,413 downwards.
GCGCCTCGGCGTGGAGTTCCGCGACACCGACGCTGAGATCGCGGCCGCAGCGGGCCTGCCGGTCGGCGGCATCTTCATCGACCAGGGCGAGCAGGTCTTCCGCGAGCTCGAGCGCACGGCTGCGGTCAGCGCGCTGGACGAGCACGGTGTGCTGCGCGAGAACGGCGGGGTGCTCGCACTCGGCAGCGGCGCGGTCCTCGACGCCGGCATCCAGCAGCTGCTCGGCGGGCTGCCCGTGGTCTACCTGGCCGCCGATTTCACCACCATCGCCCGGCGTACCGGGTTCGACCGGCCGCGCGTCGTGGTCCCGGGAAACCCGCGCGGCCGGCTGCGCGCCATGCTGGAGGAGCGCCGCCCGCTGTACGAGCGGCTCGCCTCGTTCACCGTGCAGACCGACGACACCGATCCCGCCGACCTCGCCGACCAGATCGTGGCCAAGCTGAGCGAGCGCCCGCGGTGACCGCGACCAGGATCGACGTTCGTCCCTCCGACGGCGGCCGACCTTACCAGGTCGTGGTCGGTGTCGGGGCGCTCGGTGAGCTACCCGGCCTGATCCCGGAGTACGTCAGGACGGTAATGGTCATCTACGCCGAAGGCCTGGGCGAGATCGCCCGCCCGGCCTGCGGGGCCCTGAAGGCAGCCGGCCTGGCCGTCGCCGCCGAGCCCGTCCCGGACGGCGAGAAAGCCAAGACCATCGACGTCGCCGCGCGGCTGTGGTCCAGCCTGGCCAGGCACAAGGTGACCCGTTCCGACTGCATCGTCGGGCTCGGCGGCGGGGCCACCACCGACCTGGCCGGGTTCGTAGCCGCCAGCTGGCTCCGCGGCGTCCCCGTGGTGCTGGTCCCGACCACGCTGCTGGGCATGGCGGACGCCGCGGTGGGCGGGAAGACCGGGATCGACATCGCGGAAGGCAAGAACCTGGTCGGCGCGTTCCACTCTCCGGCCGGGGTGCTCGCCGACCTGGCCACGCTGGAGACGCTGCCCCGGGCCGACTACACCAGCGGCCTGGCCGAGGTGATCAAGGCCGGCTTCATCGCCGACCCGGTCATCTTGGACCTGATCCGGTCAGATCCGGAGGGCGCCACCGTGCCGCATGGCGTTCACGCCCGCGAGCTGCTCGAGCGCGCCATCCGGGTCAAGGCCGCGGTGATCTCGGACGACCTCAGGGAACAGGGCCGCCGGGAGATCCTGAACTACGGGCACACCCTGGGCCACGCGATCGAGCGGGTGGAGGGGTACCGCTTCCGGCACGGCGACGCGGTCGCCATCGGCATGGTCTACGTGGCCGAGCTCAGCCGGCTCGCCGGGCGGCTCGACGACCAGGTAGCCGCGATGCACCGCGCCGTGCTGGCTAGCGTCGGGCTGCCGACCGCCTACCGCCACGGCGCGTGGCCCGCGCTGCGGGAGGCCATGAGCGTGGACAAGAAGACCCGCGGCGCGCGGCTCCGGCTGGTGGTCCTCGATGGCCTGGCCCGGCCCGGGATCCTCGCCGACCCGCCCGAGCCGCTCCTGCGGCAGGCCTACCAGGAGGTATCGAAGTGATGAGGCACGTGCTCGTGCTCAACGGCCCGAACCTCGGTCGGCTCGGTATCAGGGAACCGGAGGTCTACGGCTCGACCTCGTTCGAGGAACTGGCCGAGCTGTGCCGGTCCACCGGCCGGACCCTCGGCCTGCACGTGGAGGTCCGGCAGACCGACGACGAGAGCGAGCTGGTCAGCTGGGTGCACGAGGCCGCTGACGCCCGGATGCCGGTCGTGATCAACCCGGCCGCGTTCACGCACTACTCCTACGCGCTGCGGGACGCCCTGGCCATGCGGACCGCCCCGCTGGTGGAGGTGCACATCTCCAACCCGGCGGCGCGCGAGTCGTTCCGGCACACCTCGGTGGTGGCCGCGGTGGCCGACGGGACGGTGGCCGGGTTCGGCCTGGTCTCCTACCAGCTGGCCCTGCAGGCGATCGCCGAGCTGACCGCCAAGCCCGAGCCTGAAGCGCCGTGATCGTCCTCGTCGGTTTCATGGGAGCGGGCAAGAGCACGGTCGGCAGCCTGCTCGCCGACCGGCTCGGGCTGCCGTTCACCGACAGCGACCAGGTGATCGAGCAGCGGGCCGGCCGTCCGGTCCGGCAGATCTTCGCCGAGGACGGCGAGCCCGCGTTCCGGGCCCTGGAGCACCAGGTCATCGCCGAAATCCTGGACGGTCCCGCCCGGGTCCTGGCCCTGGGCGGCGGCGCCGCCGAGCATCCCGGCACCCGAGACACGCTGACCAGCGCACACGTCGTCTACCTCCACGTGAGCTACGAGCAGGCCCTGCAGCGCGTCGGCGGGGACGGCGCCCCAGAGGTCCGGCCGCTTCTGGCCCGCCCCGACCTGGCCGCCCTGTACCAACGCAGGCTCGGCGTCTACGCGGGCGTCGCTACGCTGACCGTCCTTACCGACGGCCGCCGCCCGGAGGCCGTCACCGAGGACATTCTGGCCAGGACGGCTACTCTCCTTTAAATATGGCCGAACGGACCGTGGTGCCCGCCTGCAGGAAGGCTGATCGCATGCGAGTGGGGATATTCCTGAATTACGCGGGCGGTTTCGCCGAGACCGTGGTGGAGCTGGCCGACTACGAGCGGGCCGGAGCCGACATCGTGTTCGTGCCCGAGGCCTATACCTTCGACGCGGTCAGCCAGCTTGGCTACATCGCGGCCAAGACCGAGCGGATGCAGATCGCGTCGGGGATCTTCCCGCTGTACTCGCGAACCCCCGCGCTGCTGGCCATGACCGCGGCCGGGCTGGACTACGTCTCGAACGGCCGGTTCATGCTGGGGCTCGGCGCGTCCGGCCCGCAGGTGATCGAGGGCTGGCACGGCGTGCCGTACGACGCGCCGATCGGCCGGTCCCGCGAGATCATCGAGATCTGCCGGATGGTCTGGCGCCGCGAGCGGCTGGCCTACCAGGGCAAGTACTATCACCTGCCGCTCGAAGGGGGCACCGGGCTGGGCAAGCCGCTCAAGCTGATCAACCACCCGGTCCGCGAGCGCATCCCGGTCGCGCTGGCCGCCATCGGCCCGAAGAACGTCGCGGCCGCCGTGGAGCTGGCTGAGTCCTGGATGCCCATCTTCTACCTGCCGGAGAAGTCCGCCGAGGTGTGGGGCGCCGCCGTGGCCGAAGGCCGCGCCCGGCGCGACCCCGGCCTCGGCCCGCTGGACGTCATCGCCCACGCCCCGCTGGCCATCGGCGACGACGTGACTGGCCTGCGCGAGGCCAGCCGACCGGGCCTGGCCCTGTACATCGGCGGCATGGGCGCCCGGGGCCGCAACTTCTACAACGACCTGGCCCGCCGGTTCGGGTACGAGGCCGAAGCCAAGGCCATCCAGGACGCCTACCTGGACGGCCGCCGGGACGAGGCCGCGGCCCTGGTGCCCGCGGAACTGGTCGAGCGGACCTCGCTCATCGGCCAGGAAGGCTACGTCCGCGACCGCCTGGCCGCCTACCGCGAATCCGGCGTCACCACCCTCAACGTCACCCCGCTCGCGCCCGCCCACGAGGCCCGGGTCCGCCTCATCGAGCAGGTCCGGGCCCTGGCCGGCTGAGGCCGGCGTACAGTCGGGGGATGCCGGAGATTCACGCCGCCCGGCGGCAACGGGCGCAAGCGAAGATCGCCGAAGTCGGCGCGGACGCCGCCCTCATCACCGCGGGCCCGAACGTCCGCTATCTCACCGGGCTGGCCAGCTCCAACGCGGCGCTGCTGCTGCCCGCCAGCGGCCCCGGGGTACTGGCCACCGATTCGCGCTATTCGCTGGCTGCGCAGCGTGACTGCCCGGACCTGGAGCTGATCACCGAGCGGTTCATCGAGCCGAGACTGGCCGCCGAGATGAGCAACCGCGGCCTGCGCACCGTGGCCTTCGAGGCTCACGAGATGTCGGTCGACCGCCACGCCGAGCTCGCCGCGGCGGCGGAGGGCGTCAGGACCGTCCCGTTCGGCAGGAAAATAGAAGAGCTGCGGACGGTCAAGGATCCGTCGGAACTCGAGCTGCTGGCCACCGCCTGCCGGATCAGCTGCCAGGCCATCGCCGATGTGTTCGCCCTGATCAGGCCGGGCTTGAGCGAGCGCCACCTGGCCGCGGCGCTCGACCGGCGGATGGTCGAGCTCGGGGCTGAACGCCCGGCGTTCGACACCATCGTGGCCAGCGGGCCGAACGGTGCCATCCCGCATCACGCGCCCACCGACCGGCCCATGCGCCGCGGTGACCTGATCACCGTGGACTTCGGCGCGCGGTACGGCGGCTATCACGCGGACATGACCCGCACGGTGGCGCTCGGCGAGCCAGCAGGCTGGCAGCGGGAGATCTACGAGCTCGTCGCGACCGCCCAGCGGTCCGGGATCGAGGCCACGCGGCCGGGCGCGGACGTCGGGGACGTGGACGCCGCGGCCCGCGACCTGATCCGCGACGCAGGGCACGGAGAGCACTTCGGCCACGGCCTGGGGCACGGCGTCGGCCTCGAGGTGCACGAGGCGCCGATGATCGGGTACTCCAGAACGGGTAAGCTTGCCGACCGGGTCCCGGTCACCGTTGAGCCCGGTGTCTATCTGCCCGGCAGGGGCGGCGTCCGGATCGAGGACGTCCTTGTCGTGGCGGCCGGCGGGAATGTTGGGTCGGGCCTGCTCACGACGACCACCAGAGAACTTCTCGTCCTGTTACCTGGAGATGCGAACGTGGCCACCACGAACGACCTGAAGAACGGCATGACGCTGAACCTCGACGGCCAGTTGTGGACCGTCGTGGAGTTCCAGCACGTCAAGCCGGGCAAGGGCGGTGCCTTTGTGCGCACCAAGCTGAAGAACGTCACCTCCGGCAAGGTCCTCGACCGGACCTTCAACGCCGGCGTCAGGGTCGACGTGGCCACCGTGGACCGGCGGGAGATGCAGTACCTGTACCGCGAGGGCGCGGACTTCGTGTTCATGGACACCCAGGACTACGACCAGCCCCGCATTCCCGCCTCGGTGGTCGGGGACGCGGCGAACTACCTGCTGGAGGAGCAGACCGTCACGGTCGCGTTCAACGACGGCACGCCGCTGTACCTGGACATGCCCGCGGCCGTCGAGCTCACCATCAGCCAGACCGATCCCGGCGTGCAAGGCGATCGCTCCACCGGCGGCACCAAGCCCGCCACGCTGGAGACCGGCGCCACGGTCCAGGTCCCGCTGTTCATCTCGACCGGGGAGAAGATCAAGGTCGACACGAGGACCGGCCAGTACCTCGGCCGCGCCTGACGTGCTCGTCTGTCATGCCGCCCGCACGTAGCAAGGCGCGCAAGCGGGCCCTGGATATCCTCTTCGAGGCCGAACAGCGCGACTCGCCGGTCCTCGACCTGCTCGCCGAGCGCATCACGCTGGGCAGCCCTCCCGTTCCCGCCTACGCAGCCGACCTGGTCCGCGGCGTCACCGCGCATTCGGCGCGGATCGACGAGCTCATCTCGCGGTACGCGGAGGGCTGGACCCTGGATCGGATGCCCGCCGTGGACCGGAACGTGCTGCGGATCGGCGTCTACGAGCTGCTCTGGGCGCCCGACATCCCGGACGGCGTGGCGATCAGCGAGGCCGTGCAGCTCGTGCATGATCTGTCCACCGATGCCTCGCCCGCCTTTGTCAACGGCCTGCTGGCCCGCATAGCCGAGCTCAAGCCGACCCTGCAGGCCTGATCTGGCTAGCCCGATCCGCGCCTGCGGGCTCACTCCGGGCCGGCGTAGGTCCCGGCCGTGTCAGGGAACAGTGCCTTGACGATCTTGAAGTTGGACACGTCGACCGTGGCGTCCATGTGCAGGTACACCGCGGCGTCCCTGAAGTACTTCTCCACCCCGACCTCGAGCATTGCCCCGTAGCCGCCGTGCAGCTCGACGGCGTGCTGGCAGACCTGCAGGATCTCCTGGGACGCGAACACCTTGACCATGTCGCACAGCCGGGTGGCGTCAGGGATGTTCTCGTCCACCGCCAGGGCGGCGTGCCGCAGCAGCGTGCTGACCGCCTCGAGCTTCGTCGCCATCGTGGCCACGCGCGTGGCCACGGCCTGGTGCTTGATCAGGATCGTGCCGCCCTGGACCCGCTGCTGGACGAACGCGGCCGTATCCTCGAACGCGGCGATCCCGATACCCAGGTTCTTCGCGGCCTGGATGATCTTGCCGGGCCGGAAGTACACGCCGGCCTGGCCCAGCGCGTCGCCGTGGGCCAGCAGATGGTCCTCGGGCACCCGGCAGTCGTCGAAGACGATCTCGCCGTTGTTCATGTAGCGGCCGCCGATGGTCTCGTTGCACCGGGTGACCTCGAGGCCGGGCACCTCACGGGGGACGAGGAAGCTGCTCGTGCCCTGGAGCAGGCCCGCCGACCGGTCGGTATTGGCGTACACCACGTACAGGCTGGCGTCGTAGCCGTTGCTGATGAACTGCTTGCGGCCGTTGATGATCCAGTGGCCGTCCCGGCGGACGGCCGCGGTGTCCATGTTCGCCTGCGGGACGTTGTAGGGCAGCCAGCGATCCGATGCGCCCCGCGGCTCGGTGAGGCAATGGGCCATCAGGAACTGCGGGTCGGCCATGTACCTTCCGAACCAGGCGTCCTGCAGATGCGGGGCGGCCAGCGATCGCAGCAGGACGGAGATCTTCCAGTTCTGGACCAGCTTGTCGGCCAGACCGGAGTCGCCCCGCGCGATCTCGGTGGCGATGATCGAGAACGTCTGCGCCTCCGTGGCCGGGTCCAGCGCGACCCCCCCGTACCTGTCGGGGACGCCCAGACCGCGCAGCCCCGCATGGTCGGCCTCGGCCAAGATCTCCGCTGGCAGCCGCTCGGCCGGCTCGAACAGCCACTCGCGCTCCCGGTTCGCGCTGATGAACGGCCGGACGACGTCGTCGACGTAGCGCCGGCTGGTCTGCCGCATCAGGCGCTGTTCCGCCGAGAGGTACCTGTCCGGCACCTGGCCGACCCTGTCCATCGCGCTGCGCCTGGCCGAAGATGAAGCGTCAGGCCTGAGCGAAGCGGACGCGCAGGCCGAAGCGTCGCAGGACCCTGAGGAACCAGACTGCGGACGCCCCGGTACCCGCTACCACGCCGCCCACGGTGACGGCGGTGGTGAGCAGCATGAACGCCTTGACCGGCTCCAGCGCCATCGCCGCCGCCAGACCCAGGGTGGACAAGGCGAAGATCCCGGCCCACAGCCAGGTCGCCCCCTGGAAGAACTTGTGCAGCCCCGGGTGATGGGACGGATGACGCAGCGCCACCACCTCGGCGGCCAACTGGGCCACCAGCGGCTTGCGGGTGGGCGCGGTCCGCGCGAACAACAGGCACAGGCCCAGGTTGGCCAGCGGGAACTGGAGCAGGAAGAACAGCACGCTGCCGGTGACGATCACCACGGCGGTCTGCAGCGTGAGCACCAGGGCCGAGATCATGAGCAGGCCAGGAACGCTCCGGGTGATGATCTTGCGGCCGGCGACGGTCAGCCAGACCGCGGCGGTCGCGGCCATCATCCCGGCATCTCGCCCGCCCAGCTTCGCACCGATGAAGTACCCGGCGACCGGGATGCCGAGGGATTCGGCCAGGTTCCAGCCTGCGGTCAGCATCAGCCGCCGGGGGCGGGGCAACTCGAGGTGCTCAGCCATGGCGACGAGCATACGGTGGCTGGCGGCGGCCCGCTGGAGTTGCGGCGAGGTCACGTAAAGAAGAGCCTGAGAGTTCCGCACGGTCTGTATAACGGAGAGCCGATTACAGAAGTTCACTGATAAGGAACGGAAAGTAGTCGGCCGATCCTGGCCTGGCACCTTGGCGTCTCACCCAGGCCGGCCTGCCGCCAGCGGTAGTGTCGATGGTCAGCACTACATCGGGGCGGGGGAAGGAGGCAGGCGTGGGCGTGGATTACCGTGTTGGCCTCGGGGGGGCGACTCCCCCAGACCCCCCCGCTCGGGGGGACCCATCCCCCCGAACCCCCCTTGGACCTCCGCGCGGGGGACTGGTCTGGGACGTGCTGCGCGCCGTCGTGTCCGCCCGGGTGACCGAAACCGGCAGGCCGGCTCTGGACATCGTGGACGTGGGCGGCGGAACCGGCGGGCTGGCGGTACCGTTCGCGGCCCTCGGGCACAACGTCACCGTCGTCGACCCGAGTCCCGATGCGCTCGCGGCGGCGCAGCGCCGGGCCGCCGAGGCAGGAGCGCGCCTGACCTCCGTGCAGGGCGAGGCGGCCAGCCTGGACAGCCTGGCGGGCGCGGCCGCGGCGGACCTGATCATCTGCCATAACGTGCTCGAGTACGTGGACTCTCCGGCCGATGCGATGAGCGCGATTGCCCGCGTGCTTCGGCCGTCGGCCACCGTGAGCGTGCTCGCGTCCAATGCGGTCGCCGCGGTGCTCCACCGCGCCCTGGCCGGCCGTTTCGCCGAGGCCCGCGCGCTGCTGGCCAGCGGCGCGCCCGCCCCAGGCACCACTCCTCGCCGGTTCACGCTGCCCGAGCTGACCGCGCTGATCGAGGCGGCCGGGTTGCGGGTCGGCGAGGTGCACGGGTTGCGGATCTTCGGCGGCCTGATCCCTGGCGCGCTGCCCGGCGGCGACGCCGCCGCCGCAGACGCGCTGCGTGCGCTCGAAGAGGCCGCCGCGAGCACTCCGCCGCTGCGGGACATCGCCTCCCAGCTGCACGTGCTCGGCCGCCGCTGACCGTCATGGGCTCAGGCACGAACCCGCCGACCCCCGGAGATCCCCCGATCCCGGCCCTGGCCGATGCTCCCGACGACACGGGCTGTCACATCCTGCACGTGGACATGGACGCGTTCTACGCCAGCGTGGAGATCAGGGACCGCCCCGAACTCGCGGGCCAGCCGGTCATCGTAGGCGGGACCGGCGGCCGTGGCGTGGTGCTGTCCGCCTCGTATCAGGCCCGGGCGTTCGGAGTGAGCTCTGCGATGCCGGTGAGCAGGGCGAGACGGCTGTGCCCGCGAGCGGTGTTCGTCCCGCCCAGGCACCGGGTCTATGCCGCGGCGTCGAAGGAGGTCATGGCGATCTTCGGCGCGGTCACGCCCGAGGTGGAGCCGCTGGCGCTGGACGAGGCCTTTCTCGACGTCTCCGGCGCGCTGCGGCGGCTGGGCTCGGCCGCCTGGATCGCCGCGCACATCCGGGCCCAGGTCAGGCAGCAGCAGGGCATTACCTGCTCGGTCGGGGTCGCGCCCTGCAAGTTCGTGGCTAAGATCGCCTCCGCCCGCTGCAAGCCGGACGGCCTGCTGGTGGTGCCCCAGGCCGGAGTGCTCGACTTCCTGCATCCGCTGCCGGTGGCCGCGCTATGGGGAGTGGGGGAACGGGCCGGGGAGGTGCTCGCCCGGCTGGGGCTGCGGACGGTGGGCGACATCGCGCATACGCCGCTGGATACCCTGCAGCGTGAGCTCGGCGTGGCCCATGGGTCACACCTGGCCGCCCTGGCCTGGGGCCGTGACGAGCGCCGGGTCACGCCGCGCGTGCCGGAGAAGAGCATCGGCGCGGAGGAGACATTCGAGGCCGATATCGACGATCCGGTCCGGATCAGGCGCGAGCTGCTGAGGCTGTCCGGCCGGACGGCGCGCGGACTGCGGGCCGGCGGATACGTGGCCCGGACGGTCTCGGTCAAGCTGCGGCTGGCCAGCTTCAAGACGATGACCAGGTCCCGCACCCTGCCGCATCCGACCGACGTGACTCGTGAGATTTACGCCACAGCGTGCTCGCTGTACTCCGCGGCCGGCCTGGATCGCACTGCCAGGTTGCGGCTGGTCGGGGTGCGGGTGTCCGGCCTGGTCCCGGCCGAGGACGCGAACAGCCAGCTGACCTTCGACGACAAGCCGGTCGGCTGGAGGGAAGCGGAGCGGGCGGTGGACAAGATCGCCAGCCGATTCGGCGCCGGCGCGGTCCGTCCGGCGGCTCTGGTGACCGATCCAGGAGGTCCCGACCAGGCCCCAAGCGGCCTCCCCCAGGGTCCGGATGGCCCGGTTCGTGACGGTTTATGACGCGCTGAGGGGGTGCACTCTTCCAAGCGATGTGTCTACGCTCGTATTCTGGAAAATAACCGGGTATGTGAGGTGGAGACCACCGCACACACGTGCCGGGCGCAATGGTTTTAATGGGAGGCGTCGTGCCGCTCTCTGAACACGAGCAGCGCCAGCTAGAGCAGATCGAGCAGGCGCTCTACAGGGAGGATCCGAAGTTCGGGCGTCTCGTGCGCTCTAGCGATCCACGTGTGCACTACAAGCGCAGGCTCCTGCAGGCTTTCATCGGGGTGCTGATCGGCGCAGGCGCGCTCGCGGCCGGGCTGGTGACCCACCGGGGGTGGTACCTCGAGGCGGCCGGCGCGGCGGTCTTGGTTCTGTCGCTGGTGTGGATGATGGTCAGCTGGCGGCGGCACCTGGCCAGGACGCGGCCCGCGCCAACCCCCGCGCCAACCCACGCTGACCAGGCCCGGCCGGACGGGCCCGGTAAGCCGGCCCGTTCGGGACAGACCAGGCGAGCCCGGATGATGGAACGCATGGAAGAACGGTGGCGCCGTCGGCAAGAGGGCGACCGCAGGATGTAGCGCCCCGTCGCCGGGGCACCAGCCGGACCCACCAGCCGGACCATTAGCCGGACCCACCAGCCGGACCCACCGGAAGAACCGACCCGGCCACCCGGGACAGGAGCCCGGGCGCCCGCGAACTCTCAGATCACCCAGGGCGCTAGGCGGCGGAGCCCGCCGTCAGCTTGCGGATCTCCGTGCCGTCCACCGGCGGGACAGCAGCGCCGCCAGCCGGTCGGGGACCACGGCAGCGCCGTCGGCCAGGGCCGTCATCACCGAGACCGGGAAGATCCGGGCCCGCCAGCGGGCACCGCGCCGTACCGAAGCCCTGAGGCCGCGCCGTGCCGCGATACCATCCCGCCGCAGGTTCTGCGCGGCCAGCGGCCGCGCCGCGTAGGTGGCGCGCTCCTCGGCCAGCGCGAGCCTGCGGATCGCGTCGCGGGTCGGCTCCGGCAGCCCGGTGCCGACCCGTTCGGCCAGGGTCCGCGGCGGCTCGCTCGGCCGGCAGCCGACGCCGAAGTCCGCCAGGTCGTCTCGGAACTCCCGCCAGGTGGTGTGCGCCCGGCTCGCGTCATCGGCGGCGACCATCCAGCGCCACCGCCTGAGCCCGATCCGGATGACAGCCGGCGCCACCAGCATGACCGCGCAGGCCGCGCCGAACACGATGCCGGCGATGGCCCATCCGGCCCGCAGGTCCAGCCCTGAGGTGCGAGACAGCAGCCGGTACAGGGCCAGGCCGACAATCGCGGCCGCGGCCGCCACCAGCCCCGCGGTGGTCAGGCTCGGCGGTCTACGGCGCCTGCCCTCCGCCGGGTGGAAGGACAGCGCGCGCTGCGCCGGCGGCGCCACGATCGTGATGACCCCGCACGCGAGCGCGATGGCGGCGATCACGGCCAGGGCGACCGCGCCCCAGGGCGTGCCGGAGGACTTGGCCGCCGCAGTGCTCACCGGTCCGCCGCCCGTGGGGTTGTCGCGCCTGGGCGCCCCGTGCCCGTTGGCCCCACTCGTGCTCGTCCTCGCGCCGACGGACGGCGTAACCGTGGAAACAGAGGTATGACCCGAGCTCGCTCCCGGCGCCCCGGTCTGGTAGCTGCGGGCCTGCGCGGTGCCATCGCCGCCGCTTGGCGTGGCGTCGAACTGGAGCCAGCCGAAACCGCTGAAGTACACCTCGGTCCACGCGTGCTCGTCGTCGGTCTTGACCACGTAGTGGCCGGCAGACGTCCGCCTGCCGCCGGTGAAGCCCCCGGCCAGCCGGGCCGGAACGCCGACCAGGCGGGCCAGCACGGTCAGCGCGTACGCGTACTGCACGCACACGCCGGCGTAGGTCTTGGTCAGGAACGTGAGCAGCCCGGCCGGCGTGTCGAAACCCGATGCGGCCGCGTTGTAGGTGAACGGCTTGGACAAGAGCCAGCCGACCAGCGCGTTGACCTTCGCGTACTCCGTGGTCTCGCCCTTGGTCACCCGGTCCGCTATCTGCCTCAGCGCCGCATCCTGGGCGTAGGACGCCGGGAGCTCCAGGTCCTGCGCCGCCAGGCTCGCCGGGGGCGGCTTGGCCTCGTTCAGTTGCTTGGGGCTCGGGTCCACCAGGTAGCTGGTTGCCGTGTAGGTCGTGACCGGGACGTCGGCGGCCTGGGAGAACACCATGAGTTCCGGGTCGGACAGCCAGGTCCCTGGGGGCGTGGTGACGCTGTGGGGAGGATAGGGCACGGCCAGGAAGGTGGGCACCGAGCCGCCGGTCAGGGCGCCGTCGCTGGTCACGTTCACCGTGACCGTCACTTGCTGATACAACGTTGGGTTCGACAGCCCCTGGGCGGCCTGCAGGGTGGTCGCCTGGCTCTCGCCCGTCGCATAGTCAGACGCCTCCCAGCCGGAGCTGGTCAGGTTGTCATAGACCACGTCCCGCAGGTAGGGCGGCTGGTCCACCGAAGGGTTGATGGTGTAGGTCAGCACCGTGGTCGGGGGGGTCGCCTGGTCCTTGAGGGTCTGCGGCAACGTGTCGGGCAACTTCAGCGCGGGGTTGGTGCCGCTGGAGGAGCCGATGCCCGGACCCGTGGAGAACAGCTTGCTCGCGTGCAGGCCGGGCACGATCAGCGGAATGGACAGCGCGAGCACCACCGACGCGAGCCCGACACGCCGCCCCGCTGCGGCCAGCGCGCGGGTGTCCGGGCCCGGCTCCAGCTCGGCCGCCCGGCGCCGCGCCGCGGCATCGTCGTACGGGCCGGAACGCCACAGCGACACCAGGCTGCCCCAGACGCGTATCCGCTCACGGCCGTCCGCGCTCAGCATGGCCAGGTATCCCGCCGCGCCTAGGCCGAAGACGATGACAGTGCCCACGCCGCTCGGCGCCTTCATGGTGATGGGCACGGTGAACAGCACGAGCAGCGGCAGCCCGGCCAGCGCGGTGGACCGCAGCCGGACGGCGATCAGGTCGGCCATCACGGCCGTCAGGCCGATCCCGCCCGCCGTGAGGAGCACCAGGCCGGGCACGTAGAGCTGCACCGGCGGGGCGTACCTGGTGGCATCGGTCATGCCGGCACCGGCCAGTTCCCAGAGCCTGCTGAGCGAGGTCGGCGTCGGGATGACCGCGAGCAGCGAAAAGTGTCGCTCGAACACCAGGTTCAGGTAGAGCATCAGGCCGAGCAGGCTGATGACCAGGCAGACCGCGACGGGCAGCGTCCGCAGCCGGCTGAGCGTTCCGCTGGCCGCGACCGCCAGCACCGCCCCGATTCCCACGTAGAACCACTGCGCGCCGTAGAACAGGGGGTACAGCACGGTAGAGGTGAGTATGCAGGCGATCGCGACGATTATCGTCATCCGGCGGTCCGGGGTCATCGCGGTTCACCTCCCGGGCCGCCGACGGGCAATGGCCGGTCGGCGGGCTCGAAGGGAGCAAACGGCCGGTGCAACTGCTGCCAGGCCAGCGCCAGCGGCGTGTCGGCGTTCATGGTCGTGACGCGCCATCCGGCAGCCGCCAGGATCTGCCCGGTGCGCGCGGTGTCGTCCGGTATCACGTCGGTCGGCCATGAGGACACCGTGAACAGCAGCGCCATCGCCGGAGCGTTCCCCCGCCTGCTCGCGGCGAGCTGCCTGGCATCGTCGGCCGACATCCGCCCGAGGACGGCGATCAGCTGGCCTCCCGCGTGCGCGAGCGCGGTCGTGCCAGCCGCCAAGCCGACTTCGGCTGACGGGCTGATGACCGCGAGCATGTCGAGCAGGGTGTCCTGAAAGGTGCCGCGAGGGGCGATCTCGCCGGCTTCGGTGATCAGCCGGGCCCGGAAGCCCTCGCCGGTCAGGTGCGCGCCGATCGAGGCCGCGGCGCTGACTGCTAGCTCAAACGAGGCGGTGGGCCCGCTGCCCGCGTGCGCGGAGCGCCGGGTATCGAGGAAGACCGACGCGCTGTTCCGCCATTGGTGCTCCTCCCGGCGGACCATCAGCTCTCCGTAACGCGCCGTCGACCTCCAGTGCACCCGGCGCAGTGCATCCCCGTACTGGTAGGGCCTCGGTGCCGCGTCGTCCTCACCGGTCGCGGATATCGTCCGCATCCCTCCATCGCCCTCGCCAAGCCAACTGCTCGGCGCCGCCGCCCTCGGCAGCGGGGAGATCTTCGGCGTGACCACCAGAGTGCTGATCGTCCTGGCCGAGCGGCTGATCTCCACCAGCCCGAACGCATCCGTGACCCGGACCCGGAGCGGGCCGATGGTGAACTTGCCACGGGTATCGGAACGGATCTGGTAGCTGAGCTCCCGGTTACCGCCCGGCTCGATCTCGTCGAGCACGAACCGGGGCCTGCCGCCCAGGGAGTATGGCGTCACGTCCTCCGCGAGCAGGATGGTCGTGCGCAGCCGCGAGATGTTCTCCAGCCGCGCGGTGACGACGGTAGGCTGGCCGGCCGGAACTCGCGGCGGGTCGAGCCTGCGGCTGCACTTCAGGCGGTAGTGCGACCTGCTCGCGAGCAGCGCGGACACGAGCGGGAGGATGACCAGCAAGGCGCCGACCCGGACCAGGTCGGGCTCGGGTATCGCCAGGCCGCACACGATGGCGGCCCCGCCCGCGGCCACGAACGACCTGCCTCGGGTGGTCAGCGACCCGAATAGCGACCGCATGGGCCTCCCTTCAGCGCCGCGGCCCTGCTCGCCGATCCCGGCTCATCGCCGCGATAGAGGGAGTTGGGTGATGATACTTTTCACCACGTGATCAGGCTGGTGCCGCTCGACGATGGCCTCCGCCGTCGGCAGCAGCCGGTGTGAGAGCACGGGGCCGGCCAGGGCCTGTACATCGTCCGGGATCACGTAGTCCCGCCCGTCCAGCGCGGCCCAGGCGCGGCTGGCCCGGAGCAGGTGCAGCGTGGCCCGCGGGGACGCACCCAGGCGCAGCTCAGGTGAGGTCCGCGTCGCGTTGGCGATGCTGATGATGTAGTCCTTGATCTGATCGGACACCAGGACGTCGCGGACCGCGATCACGAGTTCCTGCACGTCGCTCGCGCGTGCCACCGGCTTGAGCTGATCAAGCGGTGACGTCGCGCCGTGGGTGTTGAGCATGTCCCGCTCGGCCGTGGGCGACGGGTAACCCAGCGAGATGCGGGCGGTGAACCGGTCCCGCTGCGCCTCGGGCAGCGGGTAGGTGCCTTCCATCTCCACCGGGTTCTGGGTGGCGATGACCATGAACGGCGCTTGCAGCGGATAGGTGGTGCCATCGACGGTGACCTGGCGCTCTTCCATGCACTCGAGCAGCGCCGACTGAGTCTTGGGCGAGGCGCGGTTAATCTCGTCGCCGAGCACGATGTTGGCGAACACCGGTCCCGGCTTGAACTCGAAGTCACGCCGTTCCTGGTTGAAGGTGCTCACCCCGGTGATGTCGCTGGGCAGCAGGTCCGGCGTGAACTGGACCCGCTGTACGGTCCCGTCGATCGCCCTGGCCAGGGCCTTCGCCAGCATTGTCTTGCCTACGCCAGGCACGTCCTCGATGAGCACGTGCCCCTCGGCCAGCAGGACGGCCAAGGTGAGCCGGATCGCCTCGGGCTTGCCCTCGATGACCGCCTCGATGGCCGAGCTGATCCTGCGGGCGGCCGGAACCAGATCATCGATAGGGCTCCCCGTCTGCCGTCCGGTGTCCAGTACCACATGGCCTCCTTGAAGGCGCTGGCTCACAGACCAGCCAGGCTCGTGTCAGGTAGCGCTCCCGGCCGAGCGGCTGTACCGCTACAGTACGTCCTTCTCCGGCCAGCGCGCGACGTTGGTGCCCCGTTGTGGGTCATCGCGGCAGCTCAGGGCGGGCAGCCGCCGACGGTGACCCGTCCCCGCCCCCGGCCCCCGCTCCACAATCCCCCACCCAAGCCTTTGTCGGTGATTCCGGCGCGCCCGACCATCGAATCCGGCAGCGAATACACGCTTGTGTCCTGCGGTTATTCGAGCTGCGTTCTGGTCCTTTCGCTGTGGCAGGTCGCGCGGCCGGCCAACTGCCGCTCGGCGGCGGTCTTCTTCCCCACATCACCCCACACCCGTCTACCTGCCCCTTTAGTGGGGGAGAGGTAAGATTGGGGCGGTTTCGGCGTTGACGGTGGGGAAATGTGGAGTAGAGTGGAGCGGGGGTGGAGACTCGGCGGCAGGAGGTGAGGGCCTGTGTTCCTCGGCACTCACGCGCCGCGGCTTGACGAGAAGGGTCGGCTGTTCCTGCCCGCCAAGTACCGGGAAGAGCTCGCGGGGGGAGTGGTGATCACCAAGGGACAGGAACGCTGCCTGTTCGTCTTCCCGCAGCAGGAATGGGCCCGCATCACCGAGGCGCTGCGCACGGCGCCGGTGACCGCCAAGTCGGTCAGGGACTACAGCCGGGTCCTGTTCGCCAGCGCTTCCGACGAGGTTCCCGACAGGCAGGGCAGGATCATCGTCCCGGCCCAGCTGCGCGCCTACGCCGGGCTGCAGCGGGACTGCGTGGTGATCGGCGCGAACACCCGCCTGGAGATCTGGGACACCCAGGCCTGGGAGACCTACCTGGCCGAGCGGGAAGACTCGTTCGCCGAGGCCGCCGAGGAGGTGCTTCCCGGAATCCTGTAGCGACCGCGGGTCGGCCTCCATCCGCCGCTCCCTGCTGGCATCACTTCCCCGGTGCCAGCCGGCAGCGCAAGCGGATGGAGGCCGGCCAGGGGGTACCGAGGAACGGACCGGACATACGCCCAACACCGCAGCGGCGCAGGGAATCCGCAAGGGCCGCGGGAACGGAAAGGGGGACAGGGACGAGATGGCGCAGCCGCAGCACGTGCCGGTGCTCGTCGGCCGGGTCACAGCCCTGCTCGCGCCTGCCCTGGCCGATCCCGGTGCGGTGCTGGTGGACGCCACGATCGGCCGGGCCGGGCACGCTCGGGCCCTGCTCGACGCGTGCCCCGGCCTGCTGCTGATCGGCATCGACGCCGACCTGGCCGCCATCGAGGCGGCTCGCGAACTGCTCGCCCCCTACGCGGACCGGGTCACGCTGGTGCACGCCAGGTACGACCAGATCCCCGCCATCGTCTCGGAGGGGCCCGGGCCAGCACCGCCAGCACAGGTCATGGGTGTGCTCTTCGATCTGGGCGTGTCCTCACCGCAGCTCGACGATCCGGCGCGGGGCTTCGCCTATGCGCACGATGCACCGCTCGACATGCGGATGGACCGAACTGCCGAGCGCACTGCGGCCGATATCGTCAACGGCTACCCCGCCGCCGAACTCGCCCGGGTGCTCCGCGAGTACGGCGAGGAACGCTTCGCCCGGCGGATCGCCGATGCCCTGGTCCGCGAGCGCGCCCGTGAGCCGATCACCTCGACGCAGCGGCTGAGCGCCATCGTCAAGGACGCCATCCCCGCGGCGACCCGGCGTACCGGCGGCAACCCGGCCAAGCGCACCTTCCAGGCGCTGCGGATCGAAGTCAACGACGAGCTGGGCACGCTGCAGCGCGCGTTGCCCGCGGCCCTCGGCGTGCTAGCCGTCGGCGGCCGCGTGGTCGTGCTGGCCTACCACTCGCTCGAGGACCGGATCGTCAAGCAGGAGCTGGTCCGGCTGTCTGCCGATCAGACGCCGCCCGGCCTGCCCATACCCGCAAAGGCGGCGGCACCGCAGTTCCGCCTGCTCACCAGGGGCGCCGAGCGCCCGGACAACGAAGAAGTCGCCGTCAACCCGCGCGCGGCCTCCGCCCGGCTACGGGCCGCGGAGCGCATGAGGGAAGCCGCATGACCAGAGGGGCTCTTGACATGGCCACAGACACGATGCCGCGTACCGCCACTCCCCGCCAGCCGCCCGGTCGCGGCGCGCAACCTGGCCGCGGCACCCAACCTGTCGGCGGCACGCGATCTGACCGTGGCACGCGATCTGACCGTGGCACGCCGCCCGGCCGCACCATGCTCGCCCCAAGAGCCCCCCAAACCCCTCGAGCGCCTAAGGATCCTAGAAGCCCCAGAGAGCTCAGGACGCGGCCGCTCACCGCCCCGCGCCACACCAAGCCGAGTGCTGAGCCCAGCGCCAAGCCCACTGCTAAGCCCAGCGCCAAGCCCAGCGCGAGGCCGGCGGTCGGCTACCGGACGCGGCCGCGTCAGCCGCGGGCGCCGTTCATCCTGCTGCTGGTCGGGCTCCTCGGCGGGGCCCTGGTCTCGCTGCTCGTGATCAGCACCACGCTGGCCCAGGGCTCGTACCAGATCACCAGGCTGCAGGAGCAGAACACCAACCTGGCCCGGCAGGAGCAGGTCCTCAGCCAGCAGGTCGCCCAGGCTTCCTCGCCCGCCCGGATCGCGAGCGAGGCCGAGCAGTTCGGCATGCAGCAGAACCCCAACCTGCGGTTCATCAACCTGAAGACAGGCAAGATCATCCAGGGGAAGATCTCCGAGGCTGACGCGGCGCTCTATGCCCCCGGGTATACCCCGTGAGCCCAGACGACCCTTCCCGTCGACCGAGCACGCGCCGAAGGGACGAGCGGCGTCCGGGTGCTGGCCCGGGAGGGCGAACCGTCAAGCCCCCCGGACCCGCCTATGGTGCCGGCCCGCGGGGGCGGACCCACCAGCACCCCGGAACCCCTCGCCAGCGGGGAGAGCCATCTCCCCGGCCCCGCGCCGGGGACCCCCAGGGGCCACATGGGCGTCCCGAGGCCCAGGGTCGCCCGGGGAATGGGAGAGGCCGGGCCCGGCCCCCAGCGCCGCCCGACCGCAAGCCATCTGACCGCAAGCCGCCCGACCCGCGGCCCCGGCCCAAAACCCCCCAAAACCACCAGAACCCCAAGAACCCCAAGAAGCCTAAGAAGCCCAAGAAGCCCAAGAAGCCCAAGAAGCCCAGCAGGCCCAAGAACCGTCTGATCGCCCGCGGCAACCCTGTCCGCAGGCTCGGCATCACCTTGCTCGCGATCATCTTCGTGATGACGCTGTTCGCCGGGCGCCTGATCCAGGTGCAGGGCTTCGAGGCCGGCAGCTACCGTCAGCTGGCCGCGCTGGAGAAGGGCAAGACGTTCGTGCTGCCCGCGGTGCGCGGCAGCATCACCGGTGCCGACGGCGAGATGCTGGCCATGACCGTGGCCACCTACCTGGTCACCGCCGACCCGCTGCAGATCCCCGCGGCCCAGCAGCAGCAGGTCGCGGACTCACTCGTCGCGCCGCTCGGCATGGCGGCATGGGCCATCCTCGCCCTGATCCAGCACCCGTCCTCGCCGCAGTACGTGGTGCTGGCCAAGAACGTGGCCGCGCAGGCCGGCGATCAGATCACCGCCCTCAACCTGCCCGGCATCTACCTGACCCCGAGTTACGCGCGGTCCTATCCCGACGGCGATGTCGCCGCCAACATCATCGGCTTCACCGGCACCAACGCCCAGGGCATCATGACGGGCGGGGCCGGCATCGAGGAGCAGTACAACACGCTGCTGGCCGGCCGCACCGGCACCGAGCAGGTCCAGATTGGCACGAACGGCCAGCAGATCCCGCTCGCCGGCAACAACGACAAGCCCGTGGTGAACGGCAGCGACCTGCGCCTAACTATCGTCCCCGCGCTGCAGTACGCGGCCGAGCAGGCCTGCGCGAACCAGGTGGCCAAGACCGAGGCCAATAACTGCACGGTGGTCATCATCCAGCCCAAGACCGGGCGCGTGCTGGCCATGGCGCAGTCGCCGACGTTCGACCCGGCCACGATCACCGACGCGGCCCAGGCCACCGACATCCCGGTGCAGGACGTGTTCCAGCCCGGCTCCACGGCCAAGGTCATCACCGCGTCGGCCGCGCTCGAGCGCGGCGGCCAGACCCCGATGAGCGCCTACAACATCCCGTACCAGATCGTCCGCGGCGGCCAGGTCATCCAGGACGCGGAATGGTCGCCGGGCGAGCGGTACACGATCGCGGGCATCATCGCGCACTCGTCCAACATCGGCATGTCCCAGGTCGCCGGGCATGTCCCCGAGCAGGTCCAGTACGACTACCTGCAGGCGTTCGGCCTCGGCCAGCCGACCGGCATCGGACTGCCGGGGGAGAGCCAGGGCCTGCTGCCCCCGGTGTCGCAGTGGGCCGCGGATACCAGGTACACGCTGTCGTTCGGGCAGGGCGTGGCGGTGACCGCGCTGCAGATGGCCGAGGTCTACGCCACGATCGCGAACGGCGGCGTCCGGGTCCAGCCCACGCTGATCGAAGGCACCACCAATCCCGCGGGCACCTACATCCCGGCCCCGGCCTCGCCCTCGCACCGGGTTATCCAGGCCAAGACCGCGCATGAGCTGCTGCAGATCCTCCAGCAGGTGCCGGGCCTCAACGCCGAGGGCGGCCAGCCCTGGGGCATCTTCCCCGGCTACGCGGTCGCCGCCAAGACCGGCACCTCGCAAGAATCCAACGGACAATGCGCCTTGTGCGTCTACGGATCAAGCTACATTGGCATGGCGCCTGGCAACGATCCGCAGCTCGTCATCGCGGTGAACGTGCAGAACCCGCGCAAGGGGGGCTACTTCGGCATTCAGGTGGCCGGACCGGTCTTCTACCAGGTCATGAAGGACGCGCTGGCCACGCTGCAGATCCCGCCGGACGGGGCCACGCCTCCGGGCATACGCCTGAACGCGCCGTGATTGGAGGTACCCTCACCCCGTGGCGATCCGACCCGCCCACCCCCAGCCGCGGCCACTGTCCGATCTCGGCCCGCTGCTTGGTGTCCGGCTGGCGTCGGCAGGAAATCCATTTTCACCGAACGAACTGGGGTGCGCGCGCGGGGTCACGCTCGACTCTCGCGAGGTTAAGCCCGGCGACCTGTACGCGGCGCTGCCCGGGTCGCGGGTGCACGGCGCGGCGTTCTGCCCCGAGGCGGTGGCCGCGGGCGCCGTCGCCGTCCTCACCGACGCGGACGGGCGGTCCCGCGCCGAGGCCGCCGGCGTGCCCGTGTTCGTGGTCGCCGATCCGCGGGCCAGGCTCGGCGAGGTGGCCTGCTGGGTGTACGGGAACCCGTCGACCCGGCTGCGGCTCATCGGCGTGACCGGGACCAGCGGCAAGACCACCTCGACCTACCTGCTGGAGTCCGGGCTGCGCGCGGCCGGCCACCTGACCGGCCTGATCGGCGGGGTGGAGACCCGGATCGGGACGGACCGGCTGGCCAGCTCGCTGACCACCCCCGAGGCGCCCGACCTGCAGGCGCTGTTGGCGGTCATGGCCGAGCGCGGGGTGACCGCCGCCGCGATGGAGGTGTCGAGCCACTCGCTGACCCTCGGCCGGGTGGCGGGCACCAGCTTCGACGTGGCGGTGTTCACCAACCTGTCGCAGGAACACCTGGATTTTCACGGCGACCTGGAGGAGTACTTCCGGGCCAAGGCCTCGCTGTTCCTCCCGCCTGTGACGGGCGTCGTCAACGTCGACGACAAGTACGGGCGCAGGCTCGCGTCGTCGGGGGTCGTACCGGTCACCACGTTTTCCGCGGCCGGGAAACCGGAGGCGGACTGGCGCGCGGCCGACGTGCGGTCCGGCGTGGACGGCAGCACCTTCCGCGTCATCGGGCCCGGCGGCGTCGAGGCGGACGTGTCGATCCTGCTGGCCGGGCCGTTCAATGTGGCCAACGCGCTCGGCGCGGTGGTGGCCCTGGTCGAGGTCGGTGTCGGGCTGGAGGACGCGGTGGCCGGGATCGCCGCGTGCCCGGGCGTGCCCGGTCGGCTGGAACGGGTGCCCGCCCCCGGGCTCGACATCACCGCCCTGATCGACTACTCGCACAAGCCGGGTGCGGTCGAGGCCGTATTGCGCTCGCTGCGGCCGGTCACCAGGGGAAACCTGATCATCGTGCTCGGCTGCGGCGGCGACAGGGACCGGGCCAAGCGCCCGATGATGGGCGCCGCTGCCGCGTCCCTGGCCGACGTGGCCATTCTCACCAGTGACAATCCGCGAAGTGAGGATCCGCTGGCCATACTGGCGGCCATGCTGGACGGTGTGCTGAGCGTGCCGCAGGCGATCAGGGGCCGGGTCATCATCGAACCGGACCGGGCGGCCGCGATCTGGCAGGCCGTGTCGATGGCCGCTGCCGGGGACGTGATCGTGGTGGCCGGCAAGGGGCATGAGACCGGGCAGTACGTGGCGGGCCGGGTGCTGCCGTTCGACGACCGGCAGGTCACCGCGTCGGCCCTGGAGCGGGTGGCGAAAGACCAGCCGTCATCGGGCCCGGATCCTTGGACGGTGGACCGGTGATCCCGCTCTCACTCGCGCAGATCGCCCAGATCACCGGCGGTGAGCTCGCCGGGGACGCAACGACCCTGGTCACCGGCGAGGTGGTTATAGACTCGCGGCGCGCAGGTCCCGGCGGCCTGTTCGCGGCGGTCGCCGGGGAGCGCGCGGACGGGCATGACTTCGCCGCCGACGCCATCGCGGCCGGCGCGGTCGCGGTCCTCGCGACCCGGCCGGTGCGGGTGCCCTCGGTCCTGGTCGCGGAAGTAGAGGCCGCCCTGGCCGCGCTGGCCAGGTACGTCATCGACCTGCTGCCCGCAGCTCGGATCGCGGGCATCACCGGGTCCTCGGGGAAGACCTCGACCAAGGACCTCGCCGCTCAGCTGGCCGAACGCCTCGGGCCTACGATCGCCCCCGCCGGGTCGTTCAACAATGAGCTCGGCCTCCCGCTAACCGTGCTGCGGGCGGATCCGTCGACCAGGTACCTGGTGCTTGAGTTTTCCGCGCGGGGCCTCGGGCACATCGCGCAGCTGTGCCGCATCGCCCCGCCGCGCTACTGCGTGGTGCTGAACGTGGGACGCGCCCACGCCGGCGAGTTCGGCGGGCTGGACCGGGTGGCACAGGCCAAGGGGGAGCTCGTCGAGGCGCTCCCTGCCGATGGCGTGGCCATCTTGAACGCCGACGATCCCCGTGTCCTGGCCATGGCCGCCCGTACCCAGGCCCGCGTGGTCACGTTCAGCGCTGCGCCCCGGCCCCCGCGCACGGCCCATGCACCGTCGATCCGGGCTGCGGACGTACGCCTCGATGACCTGGGGCGCCCGAGCTTCACCTTGCTGACCCCCGAAGGCCCGGCCCCGGTCGCCCTCCAGGTGCACGGCGCGCACAACGTGCAGAACGCCCTGGCCGCCGCGGCCCTGGCCCGCGAGCTCGGCCTGGGCCCGGCGGACATCGCGGAGGCGCTTTCCGCCGCGGTCGCACGCAGCCGGTGGCGGATGGAGGTCCACCGCAGGGCGGACGGGGTGACCATCGTCAATGACGCCTACAACGCGAACCCGGAGTCGGTCCGGGCCGCCATCGAAGCGCTGACCCATCTGGCCCGGGACGGACGCGGGTTCGCAGTCCTCGGGCACATGGCCGAGCTGGGCGAGATCTCACGGGCTAGCCACGAGGAAATCGGGGTGTTCGCCGCCCGCGCCGAGCTGGCCGGGCTCATCGCCGTCGGGCCGGAGGCGGCGCCGTTGCTGGCCGGCGCGCGGCGGGTGCCGTCCTGGCCTGGCCAGGCGCTCGCCGTGCCCGACGGCGCGGCCGCGGTCGACGTCCTAGTGAACCAGCTGAAACCCGGTGACGTTGTCCTGGTGAAAGCCTCACGCGCGGCTCACCTGGAAGGCGTGGCTATGCTGCTAGTCGGGGGGGACAACCCCCCCGAAACCCCCCCGCACGGGGGGGCTCCGCGCCCCCCCGTTCCCCCCCCGGAGGCGGGCCGGTGAAGACCATCTTGCTGTCCGCGGCCGTCTCGATGTTCTGCGCGCTGTTCGGCACCCCGCTGGCCATCAGGGCGTTCAGCAGGCGGGGCTACGGCCAGGAGATCAGGTCCGACGGTCCGGCCGGTCACATGTCCAAACGCGGCACGCCGACCATGGGCGGCACCGTGATCATCACCGCGTCGCTGGCCGGGTACATCGTCGGGCACCTGGTCACCGGCGATGCCATGTCCGCGTCCGGGCTGCTCGTGCTGTTCCTGATGACCGGGCTCGGCCTGGTCGGATTCGCCGATGACTTCATCAAGCTGTACATGCAGCGCAGCCTGGGCCTGCGCAGCGGGGCCAAGCTGGCTGGCCAGGCCATCGTGGGCGGGATCTTCGCGCTGCTCGCCATCAGGTTCCCCGACGGCTTCGACCTCACCCCGGCGTCCACCCACCTGTCCTTCTATGCGGACTTCGGGTTGTCGCTCGGGCCGGTGCTCTTCGTGATCTGGGTCATCCTCATGGTTTCCGGGACGTCCAACGCGGTGAACCTGACCGACGGGCTGGACGGCCTGGCCACCGGCGCTGCCATCCTGGCCCTGGCCGCCTACATGATCATCGGGATCTGGCAGCTGCGGAACGACTGCACGGTCTACCTGGCCCAGGGCTGCTACGAAGTGCGCGACCCGCAGGACCTGGCCATCGTGGCGGCCACCGTCATGGGGGCCTGCATCGGGTTCCTGTGGTGGAACGCGCCGCCCGCCAAGATGTTCATGGGCGACACCGGTTCGCTGGCCCTGGGCGGCGTGCTGGCCGGCCTGGCCATCACCACCCATACCGAACTGCTGCTGCTCCTGCTGGGCGGGTTGTTCGTGATCATCACGCTGTCGGTGGTGATCCAGGTCGGCTCGTTCAAGCTGACCGGCAAGCGCGTGTTCCGCATGGCGCCGCTGCAGCACCACTTCGAGCTGGCCGGCTGGGCCGAGACCACGATCGTCGTGCGCTTCTGGATCATCGCCGGCATCTGCGTGGCTCTCGGCCTCGGCATCTTCTACGTCGGCTAGCTCCTCAAGATCCCACGCCAGCTCCCCATGGCCGCCAACCAGCTCGCCAAGATCGCGAGCCAGCTCCCCATGGCCGCCAACCAGCTCCCCAAGGCCGCCAACCTCCTCCTGCCTGCCGGGTGAGATGTTCCGCCTCGACGTGCCAGGCTGGTTCGGTGCCTGAGACGAGAGCGGTCACGGTTACCTTCGCGGGCTGTGGTGACGCGTTCGGCAGCGGCGGCCGGTTTCAGGCCTGCATCCACCTCCAGGGGCCCGGCCTGGACACGCCGGTCCTGCTGGACTGCGGTGCGACCTCGCTGACCGCCCTGCGACGGTGCGGGCTGGACCCGGGCGAGATCGGCGCGGTGTTCCTGTCCCACCTGCACGGGGATCACTTCGGCGGCCTCCCGTTCCTGATCCTCGACGGCCAGTTCTCCCGGCGTACCGCGCCGCTCGTGGTGGCAGGCCCGCCGGGCACGTACATACGGCTGGCCCAGGCGATGGAGTGTCTGTTCCCCGGCTCTTGGCAAGTCCGGCGGAAGTTCGAGGTCAGCGTGGTAGAACTGGCTCCCGGCCGTACCACCAGCGTGGCGGGCATCACGGCCAGCGCCTACCCGGCCAGCCATCCCAGCGGCGCGCCGGCCCTGCTGCTGCGGCTGGTCATCGGCGGCACGGTGATCGCCTACACCGGCGATACCGCCTGGACCCCCGTGATCACTGAGGCCGCAGCCGACGCCGACCTGCTCATCGCCGAGGCCTACCATTGGGACAAGTCCGTGCCCCATCACCTGCGGCACGCCGATCTCGCCGGCCACGCCCGCGAGATCACCGCCCGCCGCGTCGTACTGACTCACATGTCCGCCGACATGCTGGCCCGTCAGCAGCAGGCCATCCACCAAACCGCCCGCGACGGCCTGGCTATCACCGTCTGACCCCAGCCCCGCCACCCCGCGCCGCACCCCGCCGCCTCGGCGGGCGGCTAGCCCGTCCCCGCGCTGGGGTGCAGGACCGGCCGGTAGCCCGCCGCGAGCACGGCCACGGTGGCCCGCGGCGTGATGACGGTCACCGCGGTCCCGGCCGGGGCTGCCCGCCGGTCCCGGTAGCCTCCCGGCGTCCAGGCCAGCAGCCCGCCGCCGGCCACCAGCCAGGCCGCCCCGTCCAGCTCCACTATCGCGCCGTCGGGGACTTCTGCCAGCGTGGCCCGGTAGGTGCGCCGGATCCCCGGCCCGGCCAGCCGGTCGTCGTGCAAGCGGGCGTCGATCGTCTGCACGTCCGGCACGCCGCCCGGCTGCGCGGCCGCCCACGCGTGCTTGAAGGCCTGGTAGTCCCGGTAGCGGCACTCGCCGCACGGCCGGTGCCCGGTGGCCAGGCCGGTGGCCTCGTCGAGGAAGAACAGCTCGGTCAGCCGGCCCGGCGCCCACTGCGTCCGGCGCCTGCCCTTGTACTCCAGCACGCAGATGGCCCAGGCCCGGCCGCGGGAGTAGCGCACCAGCCTGCCCCCGGCGTCGTGCAGCACGCCCCGATTCCCCCAGAACATCCCACGATCGGGCACCGCGATCAGGTCCCCGCGCGGGGTCACCCTGTTCTGCCGCGGCATGGCCGGACCTCCCGTCTCGCACCCCCGACGCCATCTTTGTCACGTTCCGGTGGAATTTGTCGGGACCATCTCCCCATCGGTCTAAGTTACCGATAAGTTACTTCCGTCCGGGATTTGTTCAGCTGACGCGGCGTCGACCCGAGAGGGGAAATTATGCGGAGCTTCAGGATGGGCAGCATCCGGCGCCTGATCGGCATCGGGCTAGCCGGGACGGCGATGGTGGCGGCGGCGAGCGCAATGCCCGCTCTTCCTGCCTCGGCCGCGCCGGCCGGCGGGCCGGGCGGCGGGTCGGCCGGTTATGGCACTTATCTAGCTCTAGGGGACTCGGTGGCGTTCGGCTATGTGCCGCCCCAGGCAACGCCGCCGCCGGATTATTTTGACCCGCGCTCCTTCGTCGGCTACCCGGAGGACGTGGCTCGAGCGCTGCACCTGCGGGTGTCGAATGCCTCCTGCCCCGGCGAGACCACGGCCAGCATGCTCGTGCCCGGAGCGCAGAGCAACGGCTGCGAGAACAGCCTGGGCTCATCGGTCGGCTACCGCACCCTGTATCCGCTGCACGTGCAATACCGGGGCACCCAGATGCAGTACGCCGTCAGGTACCTGATCACGCACCGTCACACCCGGCTGGTGACCATCGACATCGGCGCCAACGACGTGTTCCTCTGCGAGGAAACGACGGCAGATGCCTGCGCGAGCCCGGCCGAGTTCAAGGCCGTCCTGCACCGGATCGCGGCGAACCTGACCGTCATCTACACCCTGATCCGTTACGTCGCCCAGTACCGCGGTCCTCTGGTCGCGCTGACCTACTACTCGCTCACCTACAGCAAGCCGCCCTCGGCCTCGGAGGTTGCCCTTGAGGCGCTCAACTCGGTGATCGCGTCGGTCACCGAGAAATTCGGCGGGAAGGTAGCTGACGGCTTTGCCGCCTTCCAGGGGCCGTCTGCGGACTTCGGGGGTTCGGCATGCGCGGCGGGACTGCTGATCCCGGTTCCTCCCCCCGGGACCTGCAACATCCACCCCTCGCATGCCGGGCACCTGTTGCTGGCCCGGGCCATCGAGGCCGTAGCGTGAGCCTTCGCGCCCAAGTAGCCAGTACCTAGCTGGAACCACGGGCCGTTCGGTGAATCAAAAGATTTATTAATCCGAACGGTCCGTGGCCGGCCTCTTCCGCCCAGCCCGCCAGCTAGCCTCGGCTGCGCCCATCGGGGTGCACGGCGGAGCCTGGACGAAGGGCCAGATCTCCTCGGCGATGCGCCGCCAGTCCGAGGTCGCCGACATCTCGCCGAGCAGGGCGAACAGGCCGAGGTTGATCCGCTGGAGGATCACGTAGGAGCGGGGGATCCGCGCGTAGGCGGCGAGCGGGCTGCGGAAGTCGAAGAAGCGCCGGGTGACCGCGGAGGCGTACTCGCCGGTCATGGTCATCGGGCCTGGCTCGCGGACGGTGTCGTAGAACACGGCCATGTGCTCGACGACCTCCGACGTCGACACCGGCGCATCAGGGACCAGGAAGCCAGCCTGCTCCATGGCCCGGCGGAACGCCTCCGGGTCCTTGTCCACGCACAGGTTCTTGGCCATCGCGGCCAGCGGTCGCATCTCCTGGTCTGTGAAGTGCTTGACCAGCCCGAAGTCGAGGAAGGTGACCCGGCCGCCGCCGCCGAACAGGTAGTTGCCCGGGTGCGGGTCGCCGTTGAATGCGTGCGCCTGGTACAGGCTGCGGAACACGAAACGGTAGATGGTCTCCCCGGCCAGGTCGCGCTCGGCCTGCGGCCAGCTCGCCAGCTCGGCGAACCGGGCTCCGTCGGCCAGTTCGCTGGTTACCACGCGGCGCGTGGACAGCTCGCCGATGATCCCCGGCACCACGATCGTGGGGTGGCCTTGGTAGAAGCGGGCGAACATCTGCTGGTTGCGGGCTTCGGAGCGGTAGTCGAGCTCTTCGGTGACCCGGTCCCTCAGCTCGGAGAGCAGGGCGTCGACATCCTGGCTGGGCGCGGTGATCTTGAGCATCCGGCGCAGCAGGGCCACGTTGCCCAGGTCGGCCTCGATGGTCTCGGCGATGCCCGGGTACTGGACCTTCACCGCGACGGCGCGGCCGTCGTGGGTGATCGCCCGGTGCACCTGCCCGATCGAGGCGGCGGCGATGGGTTCGGGATCCCAGGTCGCAAACGCCCGCTCGGGCGGCAGGCCCAGCTCCTCGGTGACGACCTGTGCGGCCAGTTCCGGGCTCATCGGCGGGACGCTGTCCTGGAGCCGGCTCAGCGTCCGGCGCGCGGCCGGCGACAGCCCGTCGTCGACGTAGCTGGCCATCTGGCCCAGCTTCATCAGCACGCCCTTCATCGTCCCCAGGGTGGCGGCGACGTCCTCGGCGGTCTGCAGGGCCAGGTCGGTCCGGAGCCGTTCCCGGTGTTCACCCGCGCTGGCGAACAGCCGCGGCGCGTTGCTGGCGTACCGGGCGCCACCGCGCGCGGCCAGCCGGAGCGTCGCCATCCCGCGCTCGACCCGCAAGCTGCCGCCCCCACGTCGGCCGGACCTGCGCCGGCCGGACCTGCGCCGGCCGGACCGGTGCCGGCCGGACCGGCGCCGGGCGATCGTCACGGCTGCCACCGACGCGCCGGCCAGCACCGCGACCGCGGCCAACCTCCCCGCCCACGTCCTCAGCCAGTCACTCTTCACGTGCCCCGTCCGCGCCGTTCATCCCCGGCGCGCGGCGCGCGCCCGCACGGTGGTTCGCTGCCGGGCCTCCAGCACGCCCGGCTCGGCCATGAACACCGTGTCGAACACGCCGAGCGTCTGGCGGATCTCCGTGCGGCGGGCCGGGGTCATCGCCGGCGGCGAGGGGTAGCCGTACATGTCCCGTGCCCAGTCCGGCAGGACCGCGATGGCAGCGTCCCTGATGTCCAGCCACAGCTCGGCGATCTCCTCGCCCATGCCGGCCGGGTCGAGCATGTAGCCCATCGACTCCGCCGCGGCAGGCGTGCAGCGCAGCTCGGGCCGCACGCCGGCGATGAACTCCCCGAGGGCGGCCACGTCGGCCGGGATGATCTCGCGCGGGACGCCGAGCAGCTCGGCCGCGGTAGCCATCTCTTCGACGAACTTGTCCGCGTCCGCGTCCGCGGGCGGCGTGCCGAACATCCGGCTGGCGGCGAGCACCGAGTCCACCAGTGCCGCGTGCACCCACAGCAGCAGCGCAGGATCGGAGGCGGCATAGCGACGTCCGGTCACCGTATCGGTGCCCCGGACGTGCTCGTGAACCGCCCGTACCCGCGCCGCGGCCCGGTTCGCGCTGGCCCGGTCGCCGTAGGTGACCGTGGCGGTGTATGTGGCGGTGGCGGCCAGCCTGCCCACCGGGTCGGTGCGCCAGCCGCTGTGCTGGTCGACGCCTGCCATCGCGAGGGGGTGCAGCGCTTGCATCAGCACCGAGCGCAGCCCCGCGACCGGCGCGGACAGGTCTGCGGACAGCCGCCAGGTCACGCTACCCGGCCCGTAGAACCCGTCGTCCTCGGGGTGCTCGGGTACCGCGGAGGCGTACGCGGCGGCGTAACGCTCAACCAGGTCCGTCGCGGCCGCATACCGCTCGGCGGTCATCGCGCGGCCCCCCGGATCGGCGGCGGGCGCAGGCCCGCGAACAGGTCGTCCTCAGGCAGCGGAGCGCCGGTGCTGTCGCTGGCCCGGATGAAGTGCTCGCGGCCGAAGGTGGCCTCGGCGATGTCCTGCGGGAGCTTGCTGAACCACGACTCGGAGATCTGGCTGCCGTGCGCGAACAGCGCGTCGCGCTTGCGGCCCAGCACCGGCCGGATGTCGACCGTCGTGGTGATGCGCTGCTCGGACGCGGCCCCCCGGCGCCGGATCTCGGGGTCGACCTCATCGAAGTCGGGCACCTCCGCGCCGAGTTCGCGTAGCGCGTCCCAGACCTTCTGCCAGTCGCTGCCGCGCATCGCGCTGAGGTAGAGCTTGGCCGGGATGCCGGTGTCGGCGAATGCCGCCTGAGCGCAGCGGCTGGCGTGCAGGTGATCGGGGTGCTGGTACGGGCCCTGGTCGTCGTAGGTGATCAGGACCTGCGGCCGGTACCGCTCGATCAGGCCGGAGATCCTCGCGGCCACATCGGCCTGCGGAATGTTGCAGAACGCGTCGGGCCGGTCCTTGTAGTCCCAGTCCGGCATGCCGGAGTCGCGGTAGCCGAGCAGCTCGAGGTCCGTGACGCCCAGGATGGCGGCCGATTCGCGCAGCTCAGCCAGACGCTGACGGGCCACCTCCTGCTCGTCGTGTCCGTCCTGCCCCGGCTTGACTCCGCCCTGCGCGTCGCCGAATTCGCCGTTCGTGCAGGTCACGACCACGGTGCGGATTCCCTGGGTGGAGTAGGTGGCCAGCACCCCGCCGGTGCTCGACGCCTCGTCGTCGGGATGCGCGTGGACGGCCATCATTGTCAGCGTTTCTGCCATGACTCCAGCCTGCCCGACAGGTGAGCCGATCGCCCAATCGGGTTCGGGGTCGGGAGTGGTGCCGGAGTCCCTCAGGTCCCGGTCAGCGCGGCCAGCAAGGCCAGCAAGAGCGTGGCCATGGCGGCGAAACCGTGGCAGGCCGGGATGAGCGGCAGCAAGTGGAGCCTGTGCCGCGGCCTGGCTGCGGGCGGCTCGGCGAGCAGGCGGGTGATCATCTCGTCGGTGACCGTGAACGTGTCCGGGGGCGCGGCCGACGAGGCCTGGACTCCCTCGGCCCGGCCCGGCCCGGGAGAGATGCCCGGCCAGCCGGCCAGGGCCGGGCCGCCCGGCCGGCTGGCCGCGGCGAGTGCGGTTTCCCCCTCGGCCTCCGGGTCGGCCCGGACCGGGTACGGCGTCCACAGGGTGACCGTGCAGATGCCGAGGGTGATACCGGTGCAGATCAGCGCCACGCCCACCCAGGCCAGCGCGTGCCAGCCGCTGGCCAGGAAGCCGATCCAGGCCGCCAGCCCGGTCAGCCCGGCGCTCGCGTGGCTGAACACCACTCCGGGCGGCACCCCCACACCGGTGGCGCGCTGGCGGCGCAGACCGCCGCGCGCGATCCAGGTGCGCAGCATGTAGACGCCGATGCTGGCGGTGAGCAGCCAGGCGATCAGCGCCGCGGTGCCCGTGGTCATGGTCACATCCGCAGGGGCGCAGGTACCCGCAGCGTACCTCCGACGAGCCCCGGCGGCGATAGCCGGTAATCCCCGTTCGTTGGCCGCGTCGGTGAGCGCGTCCGGGTGCATCCGGTGGTAGTGCGCGGTGAGCACCGCGCTGGCCTGGCCGGGCTGGTAGGCCAGGGTCCGTCCGCATACCTCGCAGCGCGTGACGGGCAGCCTGGTCACCGTCACCGGGAATCGTGGGGGATCTGAGCTACTCATCGGTATACATCATGTCATGCCTGTGCCCGGGCCATGGTGACCGCATCGGGGTCATCGGCGGAAATCTGGGGCGACACGCGACGGATGTCCCGGTCTTGCCCGAATCAGGCGAACAGACTCGGATCATGCATCGGGGCGTGATCTTCGGCGGCCGGCCGGCCCTGCCCGATAACGGCGGGGTCGTCCCGGAGATCCCGGAGACCCCGAAGAGCCCGAGGAGCCTGGGCGGCGTAGGGGATCTTCAGGGCCGGATCGGCGCCTGGCGCGCCCTGCTCGACCGCCCGCTCACCTCGTACTATCTGGTCCTCGGCATCACCATGCTGCTGCTCGGGCTGGGGCTGGTCATGGTGCAGTCCACGGCGTCGGTCGCCGACCTGAGCGCCGGGCTGTCGCCGTACTCAGACTTCAAAAAGCAACTGCTTGGCGCCGCGATCGGCTTGCCGCTGATGTGGGTCGCGGCACGCTCCTCGCCGCGGCTGTTCCGGGCCTTCGCCTACCCCCTGCTCGCGGTGGCCATCGTCGGGCTCGGCCTCACCCTCATCCATGGCGTCGGGGTCTCGCAGAACGGCGCAGCGCGCTGGATCTCCATCGGCGGACAGCAGCTCCAGCCGTCCGAGATCGCCAAGCTCGCTCTCGCGGTGTGGGGCGCCGACCTGCTCGCCCGCAAGGAAAAGCTGGGCCAGCTGTCCGACTGGCGGCACATGCTGGTGCCGCTCATGCCCGGCGCGGGCATTCTGTGCCTGCTCGTGATGATCGGGGATGACCTCGGCACCACATTCATCTTGCTCGTCATCTTCCTCGCGCTGCTGTGGGTCATCGGCGCCCCGGGCCGCCTGTTCAGCGGCATTCTGGTCCTGATGGTCCTGGCCATGGTGCTCATGATCGTCACGGCGAAGTACCGTTTCGACCGCATGCTCGATTTCGTCAATCCGCCCGGTGGCGCGACCGGTGCCAACATGCAGGGCATCCAGGGCAAGTACGCGCTCGGCTCGGGCGGCATTACCGGCGTGGGTCTCGGCGCCAGCCGGGAGAAATGGGGCTGGGTGCCGGAATCGACGGACGACTTCATCTTCGCCATCCTCGGCGAGGAGCTCGGGCTGATCGGCACGCTGTGCGTGACGTTCCTGTACGGCGGGCTGGCCTTCGCCGGCCTGCGGATCGCCCGGCGCGTCCCCGACCCGTTCGCCCGGCTGGCCGCGACCGGCATCACCGCCTGGATCGTGATGCAGGCCGTGGTCAACATCGGGGCGGTGATCGGCGTCCTGCCCATCACCGGGGTTCCGCTGCCGCTGGTCTCGGCCGGGCTGTCGTCGCTGCTGGTAACCCTGGTCGCGCTCGGCATGCTGATGTCGTTCGCCCGGCTCGAACCGGGGGCCAGGGAGGCTTTGGCGGCACGCGGCCCCCGGTGGCCGCTGCGCGTTCTAAGCTGGCTCGGTCTGGCAAAGCGCCGACGATAAAGCGGCGGCAGTTCAGGGACGAGACATGAGGGTACTGCTTGCCGGCGGCGGGTCCGCCGGGCACATCGAACCAGCTCTCGCGCTGGCGGACGCCCTGCGCAGGATTGATCCCGGCACCGAGGTGACCTGCCTGGGCACCGAACGGGGCCTGGAAACCCGGCTCATCCCGCTGCGCGGGTACCCGCTTGAGCTCATCCCCGCGGTACCGATGCCCCGGTCGGTGACGCCCAGGCTGCTGGCGGTCCCCGGCCGGCTCGCCGGAGCCGTGAACGCGGCCGCTGTCGTGCTGGACCGGGTCCGGGCCGAGGTGCTCGTCGGGTTCGGCGGATACGTAGCGACCCCGGCCTATCTCGCGGCCAGGCGACGCGATGTCCCGATCGTGGTGCACGAGGCGAACCCCCGGCCGGGGCTGGCCAACCGGATCGGGGCCAGGTTCACCACGCACGTCTTCACCGGCCATCCGGACACTCAGATCAGGAACGGGAAGTACCTCGGCATACCGATCAGGCGCGAGATCGCGGATCTGGACCGGCTGGCGATCGGCGATAAGGCCCGCGCTCATTTCGGCCTCCGGGCCGACCTGCCCGTGCTGCTGGTGACCGGCGGCTCGCAGGGCGCGCGCTCGCTGAACACCGCGGTGTTCGGCGCGGCCGAATGGCTCAAGGAGGCTAGCGTCCAGGTGCTGCACATCATCGGGCCGCGGAACGGCGCCGATGCCCCGGTCACGGAGAAGGGGGCAGCCGAGGCCGGCCTGGTGCCGTACGTGGCCACGCCCTACATCGACCGGATGGACCTCGCGTACGCCGCGGCGGACTTCGCGCTGTGCCGGGCGGGCGCGATGACCTGTGCCGAGCTCACTGCCGTCGGCTTGCCTGCTGCCTACGTGCCGCTCCCCATCGGGAACGGCGAGCAGCGGCTGAACGCGCTGCCGATCGTGCAGCGGGGCGGCGGCATGCTGGTATCCGACGCCGATCTGACCCCCGAGTGGATCCGAGACACCCTGCTGCCCGTGCTGGTGAACATCGACCAGGTCGCAGACATGTCGCAGGCCGCCGCGTCGCTGGGCCGCGGTGACGCGGATCGGCGGCTCGCCGAGGCGGTCATCGAGGTCGTGAAGGGTCCGGGTGGAGCCCCAGATGCTCAAGAGCCTGATCACACCGGCTGAGCCGGTGCCCGCCGCTGGCCTGGGCCGGGTGCACTTCATCGGGATCGGCGGCGCGGGCATGTCGGGGATCGCGCGGATCATGCTGGCCAGGGGCATCTGCGTGTCCGGCAGCGATTCGGCGCCCTCGGCACTGCTGGAGGACCTGCGTGCGCAGGGCGCCCGCGTGCACGTCGGCCACGCGTCCGCCAACCTGGGTGATCTCGGCGCGGGGGACACGCTCGTGGTCTCCAGCGCGATCCGCCCGGACAACCCGGAACTGGCCGAGGCGAGCCGGCGCGGGATGCGGGTGCTGCACCGGGCGGCCGCGCTGGCCTCGATCATGGCCGGGCGGCGGGTGATCGCGGTCGCGGGTACGCACGGCAAGACCACCACGACCTCCATGCTCACCACGGTGCTCCGCGAATGCGGAGCCGATCCGGGCTACGTGATCGGCGGCGTGCTCAACGAGACCGGGCTCGGCGCGGAGGACGGCGCGGGCCCGGATTTCGTCGCCGAAGCGGACGAGAGCGACGGGTCGTTTCTCCTGCTGTCACCCGACATGGCGATCATCACCAACGTGGAAGCCGACCATCTGGACAACTACACCGGCCTGGCCGAGATCGAGGCCGCGTTCACCTCGTTCGGCAACCGCGTCAGCGGTACGGTCCTGACCTGCGCGGACGACCCGGGTGCGGAGTCCGTCGCGGCCCGCCTGGCCCCGTCGCGCGTCCGGCGCTACGGCCAATCCGGCCAGGCCGACTACCGGCTCGGCGATGTCCGGCCCCATCAGATGGCGGTCAGCTTCGCGGTCACCGCTGAGGCCAGCCCGTTCGGTCAGCTCAGGTCGCAGATCACCGTGCACGCCCCCGGTCGCCACAACGCCCTGAACGCGACCGCCGCCTTTGCCGCGGCCGTCGAGCTTGGCTTCGCGCCGGCGCAGGTGACGGCCGCCCTGGCGGGCTACCGCGGGACACGGCGCCGGATGGAGCTCAAGGGCGAGGCCGGCGGCGTGCGGGTGCTCGACAGCTACGCGCACCACCCGACCGAACTGGCCGCCGATCTGCGCGCCGCCCGGGACATTATCGGCGCAGGTGGCCAGGTCGTCGCCGTCTTCCAGCCGCACCTGTTCAGCAGGACCAGGATCTTCGCGGGGGAGTTCGGCACCGCTCTCGGCCTGGCCGACCAGGTGGTCGTCCTCGACGTGTACGCCGCCCGCGAGGACCCGGAACCCGGCGTGACCGGCAGGCTCGTCGCCGACGCGGTTCCCGGAGGGCGGGCGCGGTTCGTGCCGGACCGGGCGCAGATCCCGGCGGTCATCGCCGCAATCGCCCAGCCGGGCGACGTGGTGCTGACCATGGGCGCCGGCGATGTCACCCTGCTGGGCCCGCAACTGGTCGAGGCCCTCGGGAGGCGAAGCGGGTGAGCGATCCCGGCGGCAGATACTCTGGCGGCGAGGCGGCCGGGGATTCCTCCGCCGGTGACAACGCGGTTTCCGCTGGTCATGCGGCTCTGAGCGACCGCGCACCGTCCGCGGGAGACGTTCCGCGCAACAAGGCCGCCCGGCCGCGGGCCAGGTCCAGGCGCCGCTGGCTCGCGGTTCTGATCCCCGTGGCCCTGGCAGCTATCGTGGCCGGCGCTGCCTGGGTGCTGCTCGGCTCCCGGCTGCTCGCGGTCCGCTCCGTCGTGGTCACCGGGACGCGCTTGGTGCCGCAATCCGAGGTGCTGGCCGTGGCCGGCATCGTGCCGGGCACGCCGCTGATCCGCGTGAACACCGCTCAGGTCGCGGCCCGGGTCGAGACCATCCAGCAGGTGCAAAGCGTGCAGGTCACCCGGTCCTGGCCGGACCGGGTGATCATCGCGGTGCGGGAACGAACGCCCGTGCTCGCGGTGCCCGTGCCCAGCGGCGGGTTCGATCTCGTGGATCCCGACGGCGTCATCGTGCGATGGGCCGCCCGCAGGCCCCCTGGCCTCCCCGTCTATCTCACCACCGCGGTCATCTCCTCGTTGCGCGGCGATCCCGATGTCGGGGCGGCCGCCGCCGTGGTCGGCGAACTGCCCGCTCGGCTGCGGGCCTCGGTGATCTCGGTGACCGCGCCCAGCCCGGATCAGGTCACGCTGCGGCTGACCCATGGGATGACCGTGCTGTGGGGCGGCACCGGCAACGCCCGGCAGAAGGCGGAGGAGCTTGGTGCTCTCATGCCGACCCACGCGAGCTACTACGACGTGAGCGGGCCGGGGACGGCGGTCACTAACTGAGGTGCGGCGATGACTCGCCGACCGGTAATCGCCGCCGATCCGCGACACGCTGGCCGGTTCCCGCGTGGTTAGTTGACCCGGGTTCCCTGCGACCCTACTGTCCGTATCAATCGTAAGGACGGAAAAAACTTTAAATCTTAACCTGAAGGTGAAACCTGACGGTGACGGATGATGCCCTGGCGGTAATTCCGCATCGCCACTAGGGCAAAGGTTTCCCGAGGCCAGGGCCATAATCGGCGGACCGCGGTTATGTATGTGAAAGGCACCTGACACCCGCTGACATGGCAGAGGTAAAACGAGCGGAAAGGTACCCTCCTCGTGGCATCACCGCAGAACTATCTGGCGGTTATCAAAGTCGTCGGAATCGGCGGCGGCGGTGTCAACGCCGTCAATCGCATGATCGAAGAGGGACTCAAGGGCGTCGAGTTCATCGCGATCAACACTGACGCCCAGGCGCTGCTGATGAGCGACGCGGACGTCAAGCTCGACGTCGGGCGCGAGCTCACCAGAGGACTGGGCGCGGGCGCCAATCCCGACGTCGGGTGCAAGGCCGCCGAAGATCACCGCGAGGAGATCGAGGAGGTCCTCAAGGGCGCGGACATGGTGTTCGTCACGGCCGGCGAGGGCGGCGGCACCGGCACCGGCGGCGCGCCGGTGGTCGCGGACGTGGCCCGGTCGCTCGGTGCGCTCACCATCGGGGTGGTGACCAGGCCGTTCGGGTTCGAGGGCAAGCGCCGCCTCGTGCAGGCCGAAACCGGCATCGAGAAGCTGCGCTGCGAGGTCGACACCCTCATCGTGATCCCGAACGACCGCCTGCTGTCGATCTCCGACCGGCAGGTGAGCGTGCTCGACGCGTTCAAGGCGGCGGACCAGGTGCTGCTCTCCGGCGTCCAGGGGATCACCGACCTGATCACCACGCCCGGGCTGATCAACCTCGACTTCGCCGACGTGAAATCCGTGATGTCCGGCGCAGGCTCGGCGCTGATGGGCACCGGCTCCTCGCGCGGGGATGACCGGGCGGTCGCGGCGGCCGAGCTGGCGATCTCCAGCCCGCTGCTCGAGGCGAGCATCGACGGTGCGCGCGGCGTGCTGCTGTCCATCCAGGGTGGTTCGGACCTCGGGCTGTTCGAGATCAACGAGGCTGCCCAGCTGGTCTCGAACTCCGCCGCGGTCGACGCCAACATCATCTTCGGCGCGGTCATCGACGACGCCCTGGGCGACGAGGTCCGCGTCACCGTCATCGCGGCCGGCTTCGACGAGGACCAGGACCGGACCGGACGGGCGGGAGGCAGCGCCAGCACCCGCACCGCCGGATCCGGCGGCCCCTCGCGCATCGGCGCCTCGTACGGTAACGCCTCATACAGCGGCACCGGGTCGGACCGCCCCCAGTTCGGAGGTGCCTCCGACGCGCTGAGCGCTCCCACCCCTGACGGTCCTGGATCTGGCGGTGCCGGTTCTGCGCCCGGCCCCGGGCGGGCCGGGGACGAGATGTCCGGATGGGGGTTCGACGCCGACACCGAGGCAGGCACCGGCCGCGGCGTGTCCGCCGCCGAAGCCCCCGCCGCACTGGCCGGCCACGTCGCCCTGCTGAGCGCGCCGGTTCCGGAATCCGCGGCCGAGCCAGATGGCTCCAAGCCCGAAGCGCCCTCGGCCGGTGCCGCGCACTCGTCCGTACCGCGCCCGGCGCACCCCGCAGGGCCCGCGAAGACCTTCGACGTCGCCGCGACCCTGCGCCGCCCTGTCGTCTTCGAAGAGGACGACGACCTGGATGTCCCCGACTTCCTCAAGTGACCGATTCCCCTCGGCGGGAAGAACTCGCCCTGCGGCTAGCCGCGGTGCGGCAGCGTATCTCGGCTGCCTGTGCGGCCGCGGGACGCGCTGCCGAGGAAGTCACGCTGATCGCGGTGACCAAGACCTGGCCCGCTTCCGACGTCCGGCTGCTGAGCGAGCTGGGAGTCACCGACATCGGCGAGAACCGCGACGCCGAAGCGGCGCCGAAGGCCGCGCAATGCGCCGATCTCGATCTCACCTGGCATTTCGTCGGCCAGTTGCAGACCAACAAGTGCGCCAGCGTGGCGCGATACGCCACCTTCGTGCACTCGGTCGACCGGCTGCGGCTCATCCGGGCGCTCGGTGGGGCCGCGCGCCGGGCCGAGCGAGCGATCCAGTGCCTGATCGAGGTCAGCCTGGATGCCGACCCGGCCCGCGGCGGGGCCCCGGCCGACCAGATCCCCGGCCTGGCCGAGGCGCTCTTGGCCGAACCCGGGCTGGTCCTGGCCGGCGTGATGGCCATCGCCCCGCTCACCATGGAGCCCGCCGACGCGTTTGCCAGGCTGCTCGCCAGCGCGGCGGTGATCCGTGCCATGCGGCCTTCCGCGACCGTCATTTCGGCCGGCATGAGCGGTGACCTGGAGGCTGCGATTGCGGCTGGCGCGACACACGTGAGAATCGGTACGGCGTTGCTCGGCGATCGGCGGGCTCGTGTCAGGTAATGTCCCACGCGAGGAGCCGGATCGACTGGCGACGACGGGTACAGGCTGGGAGGACTGAAGGATGGCCCACGCCATGCGCAAGATGGCGGTCTACCTCGGCCTCGTGGAGGACGATCACCGCTACCAGGATAAGTACGACTCTTATGAGGAGTACGAGGACTACGACGATGCCGACCGGCCCCACGAGGCGGTTGAAGCCGAGGCGCACACCAGGATGAGGGGGGACGGCGAGGTGGAGTACGCGGGCTACCAGGCCGCTGACTGGCGTGCCGAGCACGTGCCGCAGCCGACAGATCTCGCTCGTATCACGACACTGCATCCTCGCACTTACAATGAAGCACGTACTATTGGCGAGCATTTCCGCGAAGGCACCCCGGTGATCATGAACCTGACCGAGATGGTCGACAGTGACGCCAAGCGTCTCGTCGACTTCGCGGCTGGCCTGATCTTCGGCCTGCGTGGGAGCATTGAGCGTGTGACCAACAAGGTCTTCCTGCTGTCCCCGGCGAACGTTGAGGTGACCGCGGAGGACAAGGCTAGAATCGCAGAGCGCGGCTTCTTCAACCAGAGTTAGCAAGCAGTGGTGGCGTGACGCTGATCAGTAACAGTGCCGGGACAGGCGGCATGAGAGCTAGGGTGGGATCGTGCAGTACCTGAGGATCGTCCTCACCTATGCTCTGACGATCTACCTGGTCATCCTGATTGGCCGGATGATCTTCGGCTGGGTTCAGGCCTTCGCCCGTGACTGGCACCCGAAGGGATTCGTCCTGGTGCTCGCGGAAGCGATCTTCACCGTGACAGATCCGCCGCTGAAGTTTCTCCGCCGCTTCATCCCGCCGCTCCGGATCGGCATGGTCGCCCTGGACCTCAGTTTCATGGTTTTGTTCATCGTGGTCCTGATCCTGCTTGAAGTGGCTGTGCCGCACCTCTGATTCGGGTAGCGTCGTCCCTAACACGGTCCAAGTGCGCCGAGGAGACGAAATGCCGCTGACGCCTGCGGATGTGCGGAACAAGCAATTCAGTACGACCAGGCTCCGGCCCGGCTACGACGAGGAAGAGGTTGACGCCTTCCTCGATGAGGTCGAGGCCGAGCTTGACCGGCTGATTCAGGAGAATGAGGAACTCCGGGCCAAGCTGGCGGAAGTCCTGCGCGGAGGTAAGTCTGCGGTACCCGCGTTGAGTTCCCCGCTGTCTGACCCGAAGCCTGACCTGCTGGCTCCCGAACCGCGTATGGAGCCCGAGCGCAGGCAGCCTGAGCCGGTCATGATGAGCCCGATGCCGCACATCGAGGACAACATGGACACCGCTGCGCGCGTGCTCTCGCTCGCGCAGCAGACCGCCGACCAGGCGATCGCCGATGCCCGCAGGGAAGCCGACGAGACGCTCGGCCGCGCCCGCCGCGAGGCCGACGAAGTCCTGACCAAGGCCAGGCGTCAGGCCGAGCAGATTACCGGCGACGCTCGTGCCCGCGCCGAGAGCCTCGAGCGTGACGCGCAGGAGCGGCACCGCCAGGCCATGGGCTCGCTGGTGCAGACCCGCGAGGAACTCGAGCGCCGGGTCGATGACCTGCGCGCGTTCGAGCGCGAGTACCGCAGCAGGCTCAAGGCCTACCTGGAAGGCCAGCTCCGCGACCTTGAGGCGGGCGTTAGCGACGGCGGTGCGTTCCCGACCATGGGATCGTCCTCTCAGCCGCCCATGCCGGCAACTCTCAGCGCCCCGGTGGGCGGCCGTAATGGCGGTCAGGGGCAGGGCCAGTACGGCATGCCTGAGGTCGTGCCGCATTCCGGTGGTTTCCGTCCGACCGAGGGAGCGCCCTCGCGCGAGCGCCGGTAGGCACTTAGACCGCAGGCATCGCTGGGAGAACGCATGTGATCCGGTTCAGTGCGTTTCTCGTGGCTGTCGCGGTCGGGCTGCTGGTTGCCGGGGTCGTGACGAGCAGGCTCCTGCTGGTCTACATCGCGATCGGCGTGAGCGGCGTCTCGCTCCTGGTGCTCGGCGTCGGCGCGCTCGTCAAGCGGCGTGAGCTGTTCGGCGAGCCGGAGAAGGCCGAGCCCGAGCCCGCTCGGCCGGAACCCGCGGGTGTGCGCATCATGCCCCAGCCAGAGCACCAGGTAGCGCCCTGGGAGGCCGCGGTGCCCGCCGGATCCGGGCCCGCGGCACCGGCCTGGCCCCCTGCCGCGTCCGCGGCGGGCCCATCCAGGGCCGGCGACCTGCCCGCCGAACAGCCCGTGCCGGTCCCCGTCCCCGCAGCCCCGCCTCCA
Source organism: uncultured Actinomycetota bacterium (assembly GCA_963808615.1). Classification (GTDB taxonomy): domain Bacteria; phylum Actinomycetota; class Actinomycetes; order Streptosporangiales; family Streptosporangiaceae; genus Palsa-504. The sequence continues at coordinate 439,198 of CAWEGV010000005.1, read as the reverse complement.
CCCGCGCCCCCGGCCGCCGACGTCCGACGCCCTCCCGACGTCCAGTACCCTCCCGCCGCGTTCACCCCCCGGCCCGCCGCGAGCGCGCCGTCACCTGCCCCGAGCGTCTGGGAGCGACGACACGATGCCCCTCCCGCCCAGCCGCCCGTCGCGCCCCCTCCTGCCCAGCCGCCCGCCGCGCGGCCCACTGCTCAGCCGCCCGCCGCTCGGCCCACTGCTCAGCCGCCCGCCGCACGACCTACTGCTCAGCCGCCCGTCGCGCCCCCGCCCGCTCAGCCTCCCGCCCAGCCGCTCGTCGCGCCCACCACCGACGAGCAGCCCTCCACGGACGACCGCGCCGCCGCCCTCAGCCAGCCCGCCTCCGGCCAGGCCACCCCCGACCTCCTGTCAGGCAAAGACCAGCCAGCCGAACCCCCCAGCCAGCCGAACCCCCCAGCCAGCCGAACCCCGCCAGCCAGCCGAATCCCGCCAGCCGACCGAGTCCAAGCAACCAGCCGAGTCCAAGCAACCAGCCGAGCCCCAGCAATCAGCCGAACCCGGCCACCCAGTCGAGCCCCGGCAATCGGCCGAGCCCGAGCAGCAATCATCAGAACCCCACCAGCCAGCCGAGCCCGCCCCATCAGCCCAACTCCAGCAGGCCACCGAGCCCGAGCCCGAGCCTGCGCAGGCGGTACCGGCAGCTCCGCCCCCGGCATCCCCTCGCGCAACGGATCCCTCGCCCGCCCCGGCCGACCTGCAGCGTGAAGTAACCGTCGTCCCAGGAGTCCCGCGCTACCACAAGACACACTGCATTCTCATTCGCTTCATGGGCGAGAAGGACCTGGACAAGATGACGCTCGGCGCGGCCCGGGAGGCCGGCTGCACCCAGTGCCGGGCCTGCCTGCCTGACCAGCCGGGCACGAATCCCGAGTTATCGAGGCGCGGTAGCTCGCCCGAGCCAGAACGTGAGGCCGAGCTCGGCGTTCTCGTGCTCCCACGTTCGCTGGCCCGCCACGCCGGGCCCCGGCCCGGCCGCATCAACCGGGCCGGCGGCCCCGTAGTCCACCGCCAGCACCTCGCCGGCGACCAGCTCGCCGTGCTCGGTCAGCGCCGCGGCCACGTCCGGGTCGCTTGACGACCAGCGCAGCCAGATCCGGTCGGTGACGTCGAGCCCGTCGGTCTTGCGGGCATCCTGGACGAGCCTGACCACCTCGCGCGCCAGGCCCTCCCGGCGCAATTCCGGGCTGACCGCGATGTCGAGCGCCACCGTCTCGCCGGCCTCGGCGGCCACCGCCCAGCCCGCCCGCGGCGTCTGGGTCACGATCACGTCGTCCGCGCCGATCCGCACCGCCTCGTCGTCCAGCCCAGCCGCCGTCACCGCAAAAGTCCCGCCTGCCAGCACCGCCGTCGCGATGTCCGCCGCCGGTGCCGCCATCACCGCGGCCGCCACCGCCTGGGTCCGTGCCCCGAACCGGCGGCCGAGGGCACGGAAGTTCGGCTTGACGGTGTAGTCCACCAGTTCGCCTGCGCCGCCCAGGACCTCCAGCGCGGCCACGTTCAGCTCGGCGGCGATCAGCGCCCGCAGCTCGGCTGGCAGCCCCTCGAAGGCCGCCGCCCCGATCAGGGCCCGGCCCAGCGGCTGCCGCGTACGAACCGACGCAGCCGAACGAGCCGAACGCCCCAGGTCCACCAGCCGCCGGGTCAGCGCCATCTGCGCCGACAGCTCAGGATCGATCACCGAAGCGTCAAAGACGGGCCACGAGGCCAGGTGCACCGAGTCCGCAGCACCGGGGCGCCGCAGCACGCCCCACACGTAGTCGGTGACGAACGGCGTGAACGGCGCCATCAGCAGCGTCAGCACGGTCAGGCACTCATACAGCGTGGCGAACGCCGAAGTGCCCTCCGCACCAGCGGGCCCGTCCCAGAACCGCCGCCGCGACCTGCGCACGTACCAGTTGGACAGATCGTCGATGAAGGCTCCGAGCCGCCGTCCCGCGGCGGCGGTGTCGAACGCCTCGAGCGCAGAGGTGACGTCCCGCACCACCGCGTGCAGTTCGCTGAGCACCCACCGGTCCAGCAGCGGCCGCTCCGCCACCGCGGGTGCGGAACCCAGCCCCGAAGCCAGAGTCCAGCCTCCCGAGTTCGCGTACAACACCAGGAACGAGGCGGTGTTCCAGTAGGTGAGGAGCACCTTCCTGACGATCTCGTTGAGCACGTCGTGTCCCACCCGGCGGTCGCTCCACGGGGATCCGGCCGCCGCGAAGAACCAGCGCAGCGCGTCCGCGCCGTGTGCCTCCATCAAAGGAATGGGCTCCAGCACGTTGCCGAGATGCGTGCTCATCTTGCGCCCCGCCTCGTCCACCAGCAGCCCGAGGCACACCACGTTCTCGTAGGCCGAACGCCCGAATACCAGCGTCCCCACGGCCATCAGCGAGTAGAACCAGCCCCGGGTCTGGTCCTGCGCCTCGCAGATGAACTGCGCCGGGTACGCCGCCTCGAACTCGGCCATGTTCGACCGTGGCGCGCCGTGCTGGGCGAACGGCATCGCTCCCGAGTCGTACCAGGCGTCGATGACCTCGGGCACCCGCCGCGCGCGTTCTCCGCACACCGGGCACGCAAAGGCAACGGCATCCACGTAAGGCCGGTGCGGGTCCAGGTCGGCCAGGTCCCGCCCGGCCAGCGCCGACAGCTCGGACAGCGAGCCGACCGGGGTCACGTGCGACTCGCCGCACTCCCACAGCGGCAGCGGCGTGCCCCAGTACCTGGTTCGGGACAGCGCCCAGTCCACGTTGTTCCGCAGCCATTCGCCGTAACGCCCGTACTTGACCGTGGCCGGGTACCAGTTGGTCCGCTCGTTCTGTTCGAGCAGCTTGTCCTTGATCGCCGTGGTCCTGATGAACCACGAGGGCACCGCGTAGTACAGCAGCACGGTCCCGCACCGCCAGCAGTGCGGATAGCTGTGCTCGTACCGCTCGGCCCGGAAGAGCAGCCCGCGCTCGCGCAGGTCCTCGATCAGCCGCGCGTCGGCGTCCTTGAAGAACAGCCCGCCCACCAGCGGCACGTCATCCTCGAAGTGCCCGTCGGGCCGGATCGGGTTGACCACCGGCAGCCCGTGCGCGCGCGAGGCGTCCAGGTCGTCGGCCCCGAAGGCAGGTGCCAGATGGACCAGCCCAGTGCCATCATCTGTGGTCACGAATGACCCTGGAATCACCACATGTGCGTCAGGAATCTCGATGATCCCGAACGGACGCTGGTAACTCGCGCCCACCAATGCTTGACCGCGGAACCGGGCGGCGACCTGCCACCGGTCACCGAGCACCCGGGAAGACAGGTCCTCGGCCACCACGACCCGCTCTCCGGTCCGCTCGTTGCGCGCCACCACGTACATCGCCTCCGGGTGGACCGCCACCGCGGTGTTGGCCACCAGCGTCCACGGCGTGGTGGTCCAGACCAGCAGGTCGGCGCCCTGAAGCTCGGAAGGTGCCCCACCCGCCCCCCCTTCCCCCTTCACTGGCAGCGTGAGCAGCCGGAACCTGACCGTGATGGCCGGGTCGGAGACGGTCTGGTAGACGTCGGGCTGGCCCATCTCGTGGTCGGACAGCGGTGTGCCGCAGCGCGGGCAGTACGGGCTGATCCGCACGTCGCGCACCAGCAGCCCGGCGTCGTAGACGACCTTGAGCGACCACCACACCGACTCGACGTAGCCGGGGTCCATGGTGCGGTAGGCATGCTCGGTGTCGGCCCAGTAGCCCATCCGCCGCGACATCTCCTGCCACGCGTCCACGTACCTGAGCACCGACTCGCGGCAGCGCGCGTTGAACTCGGCCACCCCGTAGGCCTCGATGTCCCGCTTGCCGGTCAGGCCGAGTTCCTTCTCCACCGCCACCTCGACCGGCAGCCCGTGGCAGTCCCAGCCGCCCTTGCGCGGAACATGGAAACCCTGCATGGTCCTGAACCTTCCGAACAGGTCCTTGAAGGTCCGTGCCTCCACGTGGTGCGCGCCGGGCTGCCCGTTGGCGGTCGGCGGTCCCTCGTAGAAAATCCAGGGCGGCCCGCCCGCCGTCTGCTTCAGCGACCGCTCGAAGATCTCCGCGTCCTGCCAGCGGCCGAGCACCTGGTGCTCGAGCGCGGGCAGGTCAACCTGCGCCGGGAGCGGCTCGAATCCGTGCACCGGCACAGCGTAATTCACGCCCCCGGCCCGGCATAACCGGGGGCCGCGGCGCGTTTGCCTCGCGTAGCACCGCGAATTATCCTCCGGTGACTACTTCTAATTGGCACGGACGGGAGGCCGCACATGCCACGTGCTCCGCGGTCTGAAGCCGCTGATCTTCCGGTGCGCCCCGGCGAAGAGCCCTGGGCCGACGCTGAGCTCAAGCAGGTACGGGCCGAGCTTGAGGCCGAAGTCTCCAGCCTGCGCGCCGATCTGGCCCAAGCAGCCTCCGACATCGCCGAACGCCTGACCGACGCGGTCAAGGACGCAGGCGACGATACAGCCGACGCCGGCACCAAGGCGTTCGAGCGCGAGCACGAGCTCGCCCTCACCCAGAACGCCAGGGACCTGCTTGATCAGGGTGAGCGCGCCCTGAGCCGGATCGATGCGGGAACATATGGAGTATGCGAATCCTGCGGCCAGCCGATCGGCAAGGCACGCCTGCTCGCGTTCCCGCGGGCGAACCTGTGCGTGGCGTGCAAGCAGCGGGAGGAACGCCGCTGAGCGGTCAGGTCCCCGCCCCCGCCGAAGGCGAGCCCCCGGCTGAGCGGCCGCGGCCCCGCCGCGTTGGCCTGCTGCTCGGAGTGGCCGCCTTCGTCGTCGTGGCCGACATCATCACCAAGGCCATCGCGGTCGCGCACATCCGGGAGTATTCGTATATCCACGTGGTCGGCAGCTTGCTCATGCTCACCCTGACCCGTAACGGCGGGGCGGCGTTCAATATCGGCGGAACGTCGATGACGATCGTGTTCACCGCCATCGCCGCGGGCGTGATCATCTACATCCTGCGCGCCTCCAGGAACCTGCGCAGTATCGGCTGGGCGATCACGCTCGGGCTGCTCCTGGGCGGGGCTACCGGCAATCTGGTGGACCGGATCTTCCGGGCGCCGGCGCCGTTCCGCGGCGACGTGGTCGACTGGATCGAGCTGCCGCACTGGCCGGTATTCAACCTGGCCGACTCCGCCATCGTCTGCGCCGGCTTCCTGGTCGTGCTGCTCGCCCTGCGCGGCGTCCGCCTGGACGGCTCCCGGGCCGCACACGGCCTGGACGGCACCCGGGCCGCACGCGACGAGGGCATCCCCGCGACCGGCCAGCCCCCCGAGCCCCCCCAGCCCTCCCAGCTCCGCCAGCCCCCCCAGCTCCGCCAGCCCCCCCAGCCCCCCGAACCCGATACCTCCGAATCGGATTATCCGAAACCGGATTATCCGGAACCGCAGTCAAGGGCCGCGCAGTCCCCATGACGGCACCAGGTGAGCGCACGGTCGCGGTGCCTGATGGCCTGGACGGGGAACGGCTCGACGCCGCGTTGGCCAGGATGTTCGGGCTGTCCAGGTCCAGAGCTGCGGAGCTGATCGGTGACGGCATGGTGCTGCTCGACGGCAGGCTCGCCGCCAAGTCGGACCGCGTGCTGGCCGGCGAGCCGCTCCAGGTCACGCTTCCGCCGCCGCGCCAGCCCGAACCCCCGAGGCCGGTCGAGGGCTTGGCCATGCTCTACGAGGACGACGACATCATCGTGGTGGACAAGCCGCGCGGCGTGGCCGCTCATCCGACACCGGGCTGGACCGGCCCGACCGTCATTGGCGGCCTGGTCTCGGCCGGGCACACGGTGGCGACCAGCGGTGCCGCCGAACGCCAGGGCGTCGTGCACCGTCTGGACGCGAACACCACGGGCGTGATGGTGGTGGCCAAGAGCGAGCGGGCCTACAGCGCGCTGAAGCGGGCCTTCCGCGAACGCCGCGTGGACAAGCGCTATCACGCGCTGGTACAGGGACACCCCGATCCACTGCGCGGCACGGTGGATGCGCCGATCGGCAGGCACCCGGCCGGCGACGGGCGGTTCGCCGTGGTCAGCGACGGGCGGCCGAGCGTCACCCACTACGACACGCTGGAGGCCTTTCGCGCTGCCAGCCTGGTGGCGGTCGAGCTGGAAACCGGCCGGACTCACCAGATCCGCGTGCACATGGCCGCGATCAGGCACCCGTGCGCCGGCGACCTGCTCTACGGCGCGGACCCGGTGCTGGCTGCCCGGCTGAGCCTGACCCGTCAGGCGCTGCATGCGGTCAGCCTCGCGTTCGCCCATCCCGCCGATGGCCGCCCGGTCTCGTTCACCAGCGCCTACCCCGCGGACCTCGCCCACGCCCTGGACATCCTCCGCGCGGACAGCTGACCGGGCGCGAGTGTTCGGCGCGGACCCGCGCGGCCAGGCAGAATGGCAGCGTGGAGATCGCCGAGCACATCGACGCGCTGCGCCGCCAGGGCGACCTGCTCGCGGACGCGGCCGAACGCGCCGGCCTGGACGCGGCCGTGCCTCCGTGCCCGCCCTGGCTGGTCAAGGACCTGCTGCGGCACACCGGGTACATCCACCGGTGGGCGGCCAGGCACATCACCGAGTGCCCCGAGACGCTGCTCGACGGCCCGTCCGAGGATGAGATCCTGCGCGGCGGCGCGGCCGACCCCGACCTGCTGGCCTGGTTCCGCGCCGGTCACGCCGCCCTGGTCCAGGCCCTGAGCACCGCCGATCCCGGCCTGCGCTGCGCGACATTCATGGATGCTCCCTCCTCGCTCGCGTTCTGGGCCCGCCGGCAGGCCCACGAGACCGCAATCCACCGGGCCGACGCCGAAAGCGCGCTGGGCAGCCGACCCAGCTACGCGCCCGATTTTGCTGCCGACGGCATCGACGAGCTGATCATGGGCTTCGGGCAGCGGCGCAAGTACCGGCCAGCGGCCGAGCACCCGGGCAGCTTGGACGTACGCACCGCCGATACCGGCCACGCCTGGCATGTGGCCACCGAAGACGGCAGCATCCAGGCCCGCCGGGAGCCGGCCGTACCGGACTCCGCCGCCCCCGCGAAATCCACCGTGACCGGCCCCGCATCCGGCCTCTACCTTTACCTGTGGAACCGCAGCGACGCCCCCCAGGCCGGCGTCACCATCGTCGGCGACCCCGGCCTTCTCGCCCTCTGGCAGTCAAGCGTCCGCGTCCGCTGGGGCTGACCACGTTGACCTGGGCCGGTCGCGCATTTTGGGCCCGCCGCTATCTGCGCAGAATGTCAGACCCGCCTGCTAGTGTCAAATACATGTTCGATACCAGAGTGCCGGGCTCAGGCTCCGGTAGCACCATCCCGGCTGCGGACGATATCGCGCCGGACTCGAGCGCAGTACTGGGCGCAGCCGATCCTGCCTCCCGAGCCGCAGTCCCACTGGAGCGACTGGAGGCGCAGATCTGCGAGCTGGCCGGGCACCTGACCGCGGCCACGTGCCGGTTCCTGATCCTGCTCGGTGACTTCGACGACCGCCGCGGCTGGGCGAGCTGGGACATGACCAGCTGCGCGGCCTGGCTATCGTGGAAGTGCCAGATGTCGTCTGGCACCGCCCGCGAGCATGTCCGGGTGGCCCGGGCGCTGCGGGCGCTGCCGGTGATCCGAGGCGAGTTCGCAGCAGGTCGGCTCTCCTACGCCAAGGTACGCGCGCTGACCCGGATTGCCACGCCGGAGACCGACAAGGGATTGGCCGAGATCGCCGGCCCGATGACCGGCAACCAGCTCGAGCGGTTCGCCTGCGCCCACCGGCAGGTCAGCCAGGCCGATGACGCCGCGGCCCGGATCCGGCGCCGCCTGACCTGGCGTACCGAGGAGGACGGCTCGCTGGCAGGCACGTTCCGGCTGCCACCACTTCAGGGCGCCGTACTGCTCAAGGCGCTGCGCGCCGCAGCCGGTGACCTGGAGCACCCGCACGACAACGAAGGCCCAGGCGTTTCCGCGGAAACGTCCGAGCCCCCCGCACGGGCCCTCGGTCACCCGGCGGACCCGGCGCGCTGCCACGTCGAGGACGGCCCTGCGATCAGCGTCGGCACCGCTCAGGTGCTCGCCTGCAGCGCCGCCCTGAGCTGGATGCTGCACGACAGCGCCGGCAAGCTCCTCGATCTGGGCCGGCGGCGCCGCCGTCCGAACGCAACGCTGCGCCGTGCGGCCCGCGAGCGCGACAACTGCCGGTGCCGGTTCCCCGGCTGCGAATCCCGACGCGTCGACCTGCACCACATCCAGTACTGGAGTCATGGCGGCCGGACAACGCTGGACAACATCGTCAGCCTGTGCAAGTACCACCACACGCTGGTCCACGACCGCGGCTACCTCATCGCGGCCAGACCCGACGGCACGTTCGCCTTCTACGGCCCGGACGGCGCGGCCATCCCGCCCAGCCCGGCCCTGCCCGAAGCCGACGGGATGATCGAAGGCTGCCACGACGCTGACATCACCCCGGACACGATCATCCCGCCCTGGTACGGCGAGCGGCTCGACCTGGACCACGCCATCTATGTTTGCCTAGCCAACGCCGCGAACCAGGCTCGCCATCCGGAACAACCCGAAGTCCAGTACGACCCTGAGGAGGAGTACGAGCCGTTCCAGCCCCGGATGGGGGTGGCGTACCCGCTCGAGTGGATAGTCGAGCAGGGCCGCGAGCATGCGGTCGCCTGAGCGCAAGGCCGCCGGAAGCACCCCGGCCGGCGCGCCAGCCCGGCGGGGCCAGCCGTGCTCCGCTACTGTAATGAGCACCGGTTGATGAGGACGCGCGCTGCCCGTTTCCGGGGAGTGGCGGCGCGTAGCGTGCCCTGAGGAGGCGGTCGTCATGGCAGAGTCCAGTCAGCCGTTCGCTCACCTGCACGTGCACACCGAGTACTCCATGCTGGATGGTGCCGCCCGGCTGAAGGACCTGTTCGCCGAGGTCAAAGAGCTGGGCATGACGCACGTGGCGATGACCGACCACGGCAACCTGTTCGGTGCCGCCGAGTTCCACCGGCAGGCCAAGGACGCGGGCATTACTCCGGTGATCGGGATCGAGGCCTACGTCGCGCCGGAGGCACGGAACAATCCCAACCGCGTGCTGTGGGGCCAGCCGCACCAGAAGAAGGACGACGTCTCCGCCGGCGGCGCCTACGTGCACAAGACCATCTGGGCCAGGAACAGCGAGGGCCTGCATAACCTGTTCCGGCTTTCCTCGCGCTCCTACGCCGAAGGCTGGCTGGTCAAGTGGCCCCGGATGGACAAGGAGCTGATCGCCGAGCACAGCGCGGGACTGATGGCCTCCACCGGCTGCCCGTCCGGTGAGGTGCAGACCCGGCTGCTGCTGGGTCAGTTCGACGAGGCGCTCAAGGCCGCGGCCGAGTGGCAGGACATCTTCGGCAAGGAGAATTACTTCCTCGAGCTGATGGATCACGGCCTGGACATCGAGCGCCGGGTCCGCGACGGCCTGGCCGAGATCGGCAGGAAGCTCGGCATCCCTCCGGTCGTCACCAACGACTCGCATTACACCCGCGAGGCGGACGCCCAGGCGCAGGACATGCTGCTGTGCATCCAGACCGGGAAAACCCTGGCCGACGCCGACCGGTTCCGGTTCGAGGGCACCAGCTACTTCATCAAGCCCGCGGCCCAGATGTACGGCCTGGATGGCAGCGACCTGTGGCAAGAAGGCTGCAGGAACAGCCTGCTCCTGGTGGCCGACCGGGTCGACACGGCCGGCATGTTCGAGTTCGTCAACCTGATGCCGCGGTTCCCCATCCCGGACGGCTTCGAGTCCGAGGACGAGCTGTTCCGGGCCGAGGTCTGGAAGGGCATGGACCGCCGCTACCCGGATGGCTATGACGAGCAGAGAAGGAAGCAGGCCGAGTACGAGATCCAGATCATCTGCCAGATGGGGTTCCCGGCCTATTTCCTCGTCGTGGCGGACTTCATCATGTGGGCCAAGAACAACGGCATCGCGGTCGGTCCCGGGCGCGGCTCCGCGGCGGGCTCCATCGTCTCCTACGCGCTGGGCATCACCGACCTTGATCCGATCACGCACGGGCTGATGTTTGAGCGCTTCCTCAACCCCGAGCGCTTGTCCATGCCCGACATCGACGTGGACTTCGACGAACGCGGCCGGGCCGACGTGATCAGGTACGTGACCCAGAAGTGGGGCTCGGACAAGGTGGCGCAGATCGTCACCTACGGCACGATCAAGGCCAAGGCCGCGATCAAGGATGCCTGCCGGGTGCTCGGCTTCCCCTACGCGCTGGGGGACCGGATCACCAAGGCCTTCCCGCCGATCGTGCTCGGCAAGGACATCCCGCTGTCCGCCATCTTCGACACCGATCACCCCCGGCACGCCGAGACCGCCGAACTCCGGTCCATATATGAGGCCGAACCCGAGGTCAAGCAGGTCATCGACACCGCGCGCGGCATCGAGGGGCTGATCCGCCAGCCCGGTGTGCACGCGGCCGGCGTGATCATGTCCGCCGAGCCGCTGACCGACCACATCCCGGTCTGGACCCGGCACACCGACGGCGCGGTCATCACGCAGTTCGACTACCCGACCTGCGAGGATCTCGGCCTGCTGAAGATGGACTTCCTCGGCCTGCGCAACCTGACCATCATGGCCGACGCGATCGCGGCGATCGAGAAGAACCGGGCGACCTCGATCGACCTGCTGGGCCTGCCGCTGGACGACAAGCCCACCTACGAGCTGATGGCGCGCGGCGACACGCTGGGCGTGTTCCAGCTCGACGGCGGGGCCATGCGATCGCTGCTGCGGTTGATGAAGCCGGACAACTTCGAGGACATCTCCGCGGTGAACGCCCTGTACCGGCCCGGCCCGATGGGCGTCAACTCGCACATCAACTACGCGCTGCGCAAGACCGGCCGCCAGCAGATCACCCCGATCCACCCCGAGCTGGAGCAGCCACTCAAAGAGGTCCTCGAGCCCACCTACGGCCTGATCGTCTACCAGGAGCAGGTGCAGAAGGCGGCCCAGATCCTGGCCGGCTGACTCGCTCGCCCAGGCCGACCTGCTCCGCCGGGCCATGGGCAAGAAGAAGAAGGAGATCCTGGACAAGGAGTTCGTCCCGTTCCGCCAGGGCTGCCGGGAACACGGCTACTCCGACGCGGCGATTCAGGCGATCTGGGACGTGCTGGTGCCGTTCTCCGGGTACGCCTTCAACAAGTCGCACACCGCTCCGTACGCCCTCATCGCCTACTGGACCGCCTACCTGAAGGCGAACTACCCGGCCGAGTACATGGCCGCGCTGCTCTCCTCGGTGGGCGACGACAAGGACAAGTCGGCGCTGTACCTGAACGAGTGCCGCCGGATGGGCATCCAGGTGCTGCCGCCGGACGTCAACGAGTCGGTGGCGACGTTCGCCGCGGTCGGCCACGACGTCAGGTTCGGCTTGGCGGCGATCCGCAATGTGGGCACGAACGTGGTGGAAGCCATCCTCGCGGCCCGCAAGTCCAAGGGCCAGTTCAGCAGCTTTCCGGACTTCCTGCGCAAGGTCCCCCTCGTGGTGTGCAACAAGCGGGTCATCGAGTCGCTGATCAAGGCGGGCGCGTTCGATTCGTTCGGGCATGCGCGCATGGGCCTGGTGTTCGTGCACGAGCAGGCTGTCGACGCGGTGATCGACATCAAGCGCCACGAAGCGATCGGGCAGGACTCGTTGTTCGGCGGCGACGCCGAGGCTGAGGCGGCGTTCGACGTGCCGGTTCCTGCGGGGGAGTGGGGCAAGTCCACGCTGCTGAACTTCGAGCGCGAGATGCTCGGCCTGTACGTCTCTGACCATCCGCTGTTCGGTATCGAGCACATTCTGGCCAGGGAAACGGACTGCTCACTCGCCGATTTGATGACAGACGATACGGAACGATCCAGGGCCGACCGGTCCGAAGCCCAGATCGTCCGCGTGGGCGGGATCTTGTCCGGGGTTCAGCGCAAGGTCACCAAACAAGGCCACCAGTGGGCGGCCGCCACCCTGGAGGACCTGGGCGGGGCCATCGAGGTGCTGTTCTTCCCGCAGACCTATCAGGCGTACGCCGCCGCGATCGCCGAGGATGCGGTCGTGGTGGTCAAGGGCAAGGTGGACCGCCGGGATGACGTGCCGAAACTGATCGCCATCGACCTGACCGCCCCCGACCTGTCCGCGGCCGACTCGGACCCTGCACGCCCTTTCGTGGTATCGATGCCGGTGGCCAGGTGCGTGCCGCCGGTGGTGGAGCGGCTCAGGCAGGTGCTGCGCACCCACCCGGGCCCGACCGAGGTGCACCTGCGGCTGCGCGGCCGCGAGCGCACCACGGTGGTGCGCCTTGACGACAAGCTGCGAGTAGCTGCCTCGCCCGCCTTGATCGGCGACCTGAAGCAGCTACTCGGTCCAGCCTGTGTCGGTTAACTGCGCCTGTTATGCCGTCGGGCCGAGGAGCTGGTCCATGAACACGCGGTACATGCGCAGCGTTTCGCGCAGCGTCTCGGTGTCGGCCTGTGAGCCTTCACCCCACCTGCCGCGCAGCGCGCGCGCCCGCTCCTGGATGGCCTGCTGCCGCTCGTTGATGGCGCGTTGCCGCTCCTGGATGGCCGCCTCCAGCTTCCCGGTCACCTGCGAGACGATATCGGCAGCCGCCGTTACCGAGCCCTGCGGATCATCGACGAACCGGAACTGGATCCGCTGCCATTGCGCAGTGTACTGATCGGCGTCAGGAAGTAGGTTGCCGAAGGCGATGTCACTGAAATCGCCCAGCCTGTCAGTGGCCTCACCCGGGCGGAGTCCCGCCTCGGCGGCGCTGGCGGCATGCCTTCCCGTGGGCGGCTCAGCGGTGCCGGCTCCTGTGGCGGCCGACCCGGTTCCGGCCTGTCCCAGCGGGTCCATGGCGGTGACGTCCCGGCTGCCGGAGTCGGCTACAGTGTCGGCCCCGGTGCCATAGCCAGGGCCGTTCCCAGTCTGGCTGCCGTAGCCCGGGGTGGTCCCAGGCTGGCTGCCGTAGCTGTCCGCGGTGCCGGCCTGGCTGCCGTAGCCGGCCTCGGTGCCGACCAGGTCTCCTTGGTCCTGGTACGGCGTTCGGATTGCGCCGGTGTCGGTGTCCGCGCTGCCGTACGTATCCGACCGGGTCATCGAAGGGTCCTGCTCAGCCACGTCATCCGGCCCCCTCTCACCGGCCGTCTCGGCGGGCAGCGGGGCGGACGCGCCGGTTCCGGCGGCTGCGCCCGCGTCCGGCTCCATGACGTCTGGGCCCGGGGCCGTTTGGGAGGCGGCGACCTCTTGGCGCGGGGCTCCCTGGTCAGAGACTGGCTCACCTTGGACCGGCTGCTCCCGAGCGGCCGCATCCGGGTCGTCCCGCTCGGGGCTATCTCCCCGAAGGGCCGAGGCCACCTTCTGGAACCGGGTCATGGGCTTGGGCTGCTCGTCCGGGTAACCCTCAGCCTCGTCCGCGATTACCTCGCCGCGAGCATAGCCAGGGTCACGCGCCTGGCCGGTCTGGTCCTGCGTCATCAGAAATCATCTCCTGTTGGTCCTGTTAAGCCGCTATCACGGCCTGTCCGCGGTCCGGTCGATGTTCTCCGAGGCCAGGCCGCGGTTCTCGACGGCTAGATCGCTGTTGTCGCCGATGCGGTCGCCGTTTGCGGCCATGCGGTCGCTGGTTCCCGCCAGGCGGTCACTGTTGCCGGCCACGTTCTGGCCGCCGTTACCGCGGATCTCCGTCACGCGATCGCGCCCGGGTTGCCCTGAGCCTTCCCGCAGACCGGTCAGGTCCTCGAACATAGTGCGGAACCGGATCATGGCTTCCCTGAGTTGCTCGGTGGTCGCCGACTCGGCGCGCATGTCCTGGGTCCGCCGGTAACCCTCGAGGGAGCGGGCATGATGGACGGACAGGGCCTCCATGCTGGCGTTCCTGTCGTCCGCCGGGTAGCCGCGGTCTCGCATGACGTTCCAGATCAGCGCGTCCGCCGCGGCGACGGCTTCGGCGGGTGCGTCGACGAACCGTTCCTGGACCATGGCCCAGTCGCTGCTGTATCGAGCCTGCAGCTCGGCCGACAGGGGATGGATATCAAGCGCGTCCACCCGCCGCTGCCGGGCGGTCAGCTCGGCGTCGGCCTTCCTGGGGCCAATCTCCTTGGCCAGGCGGTCGTACTCCGGTCCGAACTGGCGTCGCATCCGCGACCGCCGCAGCAGCGCAGAGGCCACCACGACGACAGCCGCCACCACGATAACGGCGATGATGATGCCTATGATTGCTCCGGTCGACATGATTACCTCCTGTGAGGGTCGAAGCGCATATCCGTCTCCCCCCGTTATGCCGGACTAAACGAATGCCGCCTGCCGAGCTCAACGCGGACCCTTCTGCCTGGGTACGATCGGGCGGGAGCGATCGGCGACCAGGGGAGGTATGACGAAGGGACGGCTGGCCGCTTTCGTCGCGGCGCTGGCGGGCAGCGCGGTGCTGGGCATCGCGGCCGGGCTCGTCTGGGCCGCGGTGGCACCGCGACCGGTGCTGCAGGAGATCGCCCGCGGTGAGGCCCAGGTCGTGAACGCGGAAACCAGCGCGTTCATCGTCGCCGACGCCTGGTTCTGCCTGATCGTCGCGGTGGGGGGCCTGATCACCGGCGTGCTGGGATACCGCCTCCTGGTCCGCAGGGCCGGCTGGGTGGCCACGGCCGGGCTGGTCCTCGGCGCGGTGGCTGCGGCTCTGCTCGCGTTGTGGGTCGGCGAGCGCGTCGGCGTCGGGACCTACAACCACCTGCTCGCCTCCACCCCGGCCGGGACCGTGTTTCACGCCTCGCTCGCGCTGGGCGCCAAGAGCGCGCTCGCGTTCTGGCCCTTGCTCACCTCGGCCGCCATCCTGCTCGCCGCCAGCGGCGCCCGCCGGGCCGACGAGGTAGCGACCGGGGCCCCGGCCCAGGAGGGCTTAGGATCCGGCTCAGTGGCGGGGACCTCCGTAGACTAGGCCCGTGAACGCCATCCGGTGCCGGCTAGCGAGCACGGGCCTGGCGCCCGTGCGAGCGGCCGGCGGCCCGGTACGGGCTCCTGGATGGCGCGAACATCTGGAGCAAGCACAGTGATTGTCCGTATCGACCTGCGCGGGCGCGAACCCGGCCTGCTCAGCCGCACCGCCCTGGCCGGGATCTTGCCCAGGGCCGCCATCGATGTCGAGGCCGCCCTGACGCGGGTCCGCCCCATCTGCGATGACGTCCGGCAGCGCGGTGCCGAGGCGGTGCGCGAGTACACGGCACGTTTCGACGGCGTGGATCTGGCCACCACGACGGTGCCGCAGGGGGCGCTGGACGAGGCGCTCGCCGGGCTCGACCCGGAGGTCAGACGAG
Organism: uncultured Actinomycetota bacterium; assembly: GCA_963808615.1. Lineage (GTDB taxonomy): Bacteria > Actinomycetota > Actinomycetes > Streptosporangiales > Streptosporangiaceae > Palsa-504. The sequence continues at coordinate 423,897 of CAWEGV010000005.1, read as the reverse complement.
CGCTGGAGGAGGCGGTCCGCCGCACCCGCCGGGTGCACGCCGCGCAGCTCCCGGCAGAAAACACCACCCAAGTCACAGAAGGCCTCACCGTCACCGGGCGTTTCGTCGCGGTCGGGCGGGCCGGGGTGTACGTGCCCGGCGGCCTGGTGGCCTACCCGTCGTCGGTGGTGATGAACATCGTTCCAGCCCAGGTCGCCGGGGTAGGCGCGATCGCCGTGGCGTCGCCGCCGCAAGCAGGCCATGGCGGGCTGCCGCACCCGTCAGTGCTCGCCGCCTGCGCGCTGCTCGGGGTGCGCGAGGTGCACGCGGCGGGCGGGGCGCAGGCGCTCGCGATGTTCGCCTACGGCACGGCGGACTGCGTGCCCGTGGACGTGGTCACCGGTCCCGGCAACGTCTACGTGGCCGCCGCCAAGCGGGTCCTGCGCGGCGTGGTCGGCACCGACGGCGAGAACGGTCCCACCGAGGTGGCCATCATCGCCGACGAGGGCGCGGACCCGGTGCACGTGGCCGCCGACCTGATCGCGCAGGCCGAGCACGACGAGCTGGCCGCGTGCCTGCTCATCACCCCCGACGCCGGGCTGGCCGGCCGGGTCGACGCCGAGCTCGGCCGCCAGGTCCGGGCCACCAGGCACCGCGCGCGGGTCGAGCGGGCCCTGGCCGGCCAGTCCGCGTGCGTGCTGGTCGATGACCTCGACGCCGCGCTCGCCGTGAGCGACGCGTGGGCGCCCGAGCACCTGGAGATCCAGGCCCGTGACCCGGCCAAGCTGGCCGCACGGGTCAGCAACGCAGGCGCGGTCTTCGCCGGCCCGTATGCGCCGGTATCGCTCGGGGACTACCTGGCGGGCTCGAACCATGTGCTGCCGACCGGAGGGACCGCCCGGCACACCGGCGGCCTGTCCGTCCTGGCCTTCGGCCGGCTGGTCAACGTGGTGGAGTGCGACCGCGAGGCACTGGCCGCTACCGCGCCGCTCATCGACGCCCTCGGCGGCGCGGAAGACCTGGCCGCGCACGTGGCCGCGGTGCGCGCCCGGGTGACCCGTGAGGGTGGTGCCTAGACCGTGTCACCACTGCCCGTTCGGGATGACCTGCAGGATCTGCATCCGTACGGCGCGCCGCAGATCGACGTGCCGGTGCGGCTGAACACCAACGAGAATCCCTACCCGCCAAGTCCCCGGCTGCGGCAGGCCGTCGCGGACGCCGTGGCGGAAGCGGCCGCCACCTTGAACCGCTACCCGGACCGGGACGCGACCGAGCTGCGCAAGGACCTGGCCGACTACCTCCGGCACGGCCTGACCGCCGCGCAGGTCTGGGCGGCCAACGGGTCGAACGAGGTCATCCAGCAGCTGCTGCAGGCCTTCGGCGGTCCGGGGCGGCTGGCGCTCGGGTTCGAGCCCGGCTACGCCATGCACCCGCTGATCGCCCGGGTGACCTGCACCGGCTGGGCGGCCGCGGACCGCGACCAGGACTTCGGCCTGGACCCGCGCCGGGCGGCCCGCGTGGTCGCCGACCGCGCGCCGGACCTGGTCTTCCTGACCTCACCGAACAACCCGACCGGCACGTCCGCCCCGCTGGAGCTGATCGAGGCGATCTGCGACGCCGCGCCGGGCCTGGTCGTGATCGACGAGGCGTACGCGGAATTCGCCCGCGAGGGCACGCCCAGCGCCCTCACCTTGCTGCCCCGCTACCCGCATCTGGTGGTCACCCGCACCATGTCCAAGGCCTTCGCCATGGCGGGGGCCAGGATCGGCTACCTCGCCGCCGCCCCCGACGTCATCTCCAGCCTGCTGTTGGTCCGGCTGCCGTACCATCTGTCCGCCGTGACCCAGGCGGTGGCCAGGGCCGCACTCGCGCAGGCCGCCGAACCGCTGGCCACCGTCACGCTTCTTCGGACCGAACGGGACGGGCTCGTCGCCTGGCTGCGGCAGCAGGGGCTCACCGTGGCGGACTCCGACGCGAACTTCGTGCTGTTCGGCGAGTTCGACGACCGGCACGCGGTCTGGCAGCGGCTGCTCGACCACGGCGTGCTCGTCCGGGAGATCGGGCCGCCACGCTGGTTGCGGGTTACGGTCGGGACGCCGGCCGAGATGGCGGCGTTCCGCTCCGCGCTCGATAAGGTGCTCGGCGCATGAGCCGGACCGCACGGGTAGAGCGGCTGACCCGCGAGACGCAGGTCCTGGTCGAGCTCGACCTGGACGGCATCGGGGTGACCGAGGTCGGAACGGGAGTCCCGTTCTTCGATCACATGCTCGCCCAGCTCGGCAAGCACGGCGGCCTCGACCTGACCGTGCAGGCCAAGGGCGATGTCGAGATCGACGCGCACCACACGGTGGAGGACACCGCCATCACGCTCGGCCAGGCGCTGAAGGAGGCGCTCGGCGACAAGTCCGGCCTCACCCGGTTCGGCGACGCGCTGGTCCCGCTGGACGAGACGCTGGTGCAGGCCGCGGTCGACCTGTCCGGGCGGCCCTACGTGGTGCACCACGAGCCGGCCGGGATGGCGCCGCTGATCGGCAGTTACGACACCACGCTGACCAGGCACATCTTCGAATCGCTGGCCTTCTCGGCCGGGATCTGCCTGCACGTCCGGGTCATCGAGGGCCGCAACCCGCACCACATCGTGGAGGCCCAGTTCAAGGCGGTGGCGCGGGCGCTGCGTGTGGCGGTGGCGCCGGACCCGCGGGCGGGTGGCATCCCGAGCACCAAGGGCGTCCTGTGACGAATCCCAGTGTCGTGGTGCTGGACTACGGGTCGGGGAACCTGCGCTCGGCCCAGCGTGCGCTGGCCCGGGTCGGCGCGGACGTCGAGGTGACGGCGGACGCTGACACCGCGCTGGAAGGTGACGGGCTGGCCGTGCCCGGCGTGGGCGCGTTCGCGGCCTGCATGGCCGGGCTGCGGGCGATCGGCGGCGACAAACTGATCGCGCGGCGGATCGAGCTTGGCCGTCCGGTCCTCGGCATCTGCGTGGGCATGCAGGTGCTATTCGCGGCGGGGGTAGAGCACGGGGTGCGGAGCGAAGGCTGCGGCGCCTGGCCGGGCACAGTGGAGCGGCTGGACGCGGGCGTGCTGCCGCACATGGGCTGGAACACCGTGTCGGCCGTGCCTGGCTCAGCGCTGTTCACCGGGATTCCGCCGGGTACCCGGTTCTACTTCGTGCACTCCTACGCGCTGCGGGCCGCGGCCGCTGGCGAGCTCGCCGCCGCGGGTGCCCTCATTTCCTGGGCCCAGCACGGCGACCGGTTCGCCGCGGCCGTCGAGCAAGGGGTGCTGTCCGCCATCCAGTTCCATCCCGAGAAGTCGGGCGACGCCGGGGCCGCGCTGCTGGCCAACTGGCTGGGGACCCTATGAGTGCGCTGACCCTGCTGCCCGCGGTTGACGTCACCGACGGGCACGCGGTCCGGCTCGTCCAGGGCGTGGCGGGCAGCGGACGCAGCTACGGTGATCCGCTGGAGGCCGCGCTGGCCTGGCAGCGGGCCGGGGCATCCTGGATCCACCTGGTCGACCTGGACGCCGCGTTCGGCCGCGGGTCCAATGCGGACCTGCTCGCCCGGCTGGTCAGGAAGCTGGACATCGCCGTCGAGCTCTCCGGCGGGATCAGGGACGACGACTCGCTGTCGCGCGCGCTCGGCACCGGCTGCGCCCGGGTCAACATCGGCACCGCCGCCCTGGAGAACCCGCAGTGGGTGCGCTCGGTCATCGCCTGCCACGGCGACCGCGTGGCGGTCGGACTGGACGTCCGCGGCTCCCGGCTGGCCGCCCGCGGCTGGACGACCGAAGGCGGTGACCTGTACCAGACGCTGGACCGGCTGGATTCCGAGGGCTGCGCCAGGTACGTGGTCACTGACGTGCTCAAGGACGGCACGCTGCGCGGACCCAACCTGTCCCTGCTCCGCGGGGTGTGCGGCCGCACGCCCGCGCCGGTGGTGGCGAGCGGGGGAGTGTCCAGCCTGGCGGACCTGCGGGCCATCGCGTCGCTCGTGCCGCTGGGCGTGGAGGGCGCCATCATCGGCACCGCTTTGTACACCGGGGCGTTCACGCTCACCGAAGCACTCGCCGCGGTGGCCGGATGACCGTCGCGGTGCGGGTCATCCCCTGCCTGGACGTGGACGGCGGCCGGGTGGTCAAGGGCGTGAACTTCCGCCAGCTGCGGGATGCGGGCGACCCAGTGGAGCTGGCCGCCTTCTATGACGCCGAAGGCGCCGATGAGCTGACCTTTCTCGACATCACCGCGTCCAGCGGCGGCCGGGACACCATGTACGACGTGGTGCGGCGGACCGCCGAGCAGGTGTTCATCCCGCTCACCGTCGGCGGCGGCGTGCGCAGCGTGGCCGATGTGGACCGGTTGCTGCGCGCCGGGGCGGACAAGGTCTCGCTCAACACCGCCGCGATCGCCCGGCCGGACCTGCTGCGCGAGGCGGCCCAGCGTTTCGGGTCACAGTGCGTCGTCCTGTCGGTAGACGCGCGGCGCGCCGTCCACCCGCCGGCCCCTCCGAGCGGCTTTGAGGTGACCACGCACGGCGGCCGAGTCGGCACCGGGATCGACGCGGTGGACTGGGCGCGGCAGGCTGTGCGGCTCGGCGCCGGGGAGATCCTGCTGAACTCCATGGACGCGGACGGCACCACGGGCGGCTTCGACCTGGAGCTGATCCGGGCCGTACGCGCCGTCGTCACCGTCCCGGTCGTGGCCAGCGGCGGCGCGGGCGCGCTGGCGCACTTCGCGCCGGCCGTGGACGCAGGAGCGGACGCGGTGCTGGCCGCCAGCGTGTTCCACTTCGGCACGCTGCGCATCGGCCAGGTCAAGAACGCCCTGCGCGACGCGGGCCTACCCGTCCGGTTACCGGCCGGACGGGAAGATCATCCTCCGCTGGTCACGGCGAGCGCAATGCCGACCACGGCGGCGATGACCACCACCGCCGCGCTGATCCCGGCCAGCCACAGACGCTGTCGCCTGCGCCAGGCTTCCTCGGCCTGGATCCGCGCGATCCTCTCCCTTGCGCGTCCCTGCTTCCTTCTGCTTCTGGACCCGGGTCTCCCTGTCGGGCCCGGCGGCGCTAGCCGCCCGTCCCTGTCGCGCCGGAGGTATCAGGAGCCGCGCTGCTCACCGCGGCCATCGCGGCCCCGGCGATGCCAGCGTCGTTGAGCATGCCGGCGGGCGTGATGCGCGCCCGGATGCCGGTCAGCCGCGGCACCCACTTGTCGGCCTGCTTGCTGACGCCGCCGCCGACGATGATGAGATGCGGCGACAGCAGCGCCTCCATGTGCTGGAGGTACTCGTCGACGCGGCCCGCCCACTTGCCCCAGCTCAGATCGTGCAGATCCTTGGCGTGCTCGGAGGCGCGCTTCTCGGCATCCTCGCCGCGGATCTCGATGTGCCCGAACTCGGTGTTCGGCACCAAGATGCCCTGGGTGAACAACGCGCTGCCGATCCCGGTGCCGAAGGTCAGCATCAGCACCGTGCCCTGCTCGCCGACCCCGGCCCCGAACGTCATTTCCGCGACGCCCGCCGCATCAGCGTCGTTCAGCACCCGGACCGGATTGCCGGCGGCCTCGGCGAACAGCGCCGCGGCGTCCAGCCCGATCCAGGCCGGATCCAGGTTGGCAGCGGTCCTGGTCACGCCGTCAGCGACCACGCCGGGGAAGGTGAGGCCGACCGGGCCCGACCAGTCGAACGAGGTGACGAGTTGCCTGACCACCTCCGCCACCGCTTCGGGCAGGGCCGGGCGCGGCGTAGCGAGCTTCTGCCGGTCGGCGAGCAGCTTGCCGGTGGCCGCGTCGACCGGTGCTGCCTTGATGCCGGAACCACCAATGTCAATGCCGAGAGCGTGCATGGCCATAGAGTATTCATGCCGGTCGTTCCGCGCCCTCCGCAGGAGTAACTAAGTTGGGTAATATCTTGAATGAGAGCCCTTCTCAGGTGCTGGTCTCGGGGGGCCTTGTCGAGAGAGGATGCGGCGGATGAGCTGGTTGAAGCTGGCCGCCATCGCGGGTGGCATACTCATCGCGTTCCTGGTCGTCGGCTCGGTGATCGGGTTCGTCATTCACGCAGTGACCACCCTGGTGATCGCCGCGCTCGTGGTGGGCGGCATAGTCATCGCCATCAAGGTGGCGCGTTCCGGCAAGCAGGTGTCGGGCAAGAAGGCCAAGCGCGAGGTGCCCGAGCCCGACTCGCACCGCCCGCTGCCCCGCGCCGATGTCGAGACCTACTCGACCTCCGCCCCGGCCCAGCAGCCCCGCCCGGCGCCGAACCCGCAAGACATTGACGACGAGCTGGCCAGGCTCAAGCGTGAGATGGGCCGCTAGCTCGAGGCTGGCCCGCCCGGCTCATCGCCACTTCGTCCCGGTGAGCTTGCTCACCGCGGCCTCCGTTCCGTCGAAGCGGACCCTGGCCGCCGTGGCGCGGCCCATCGACCACATGGTGAGTTCCGCCGGGCTGCCGATGACGGTCACCGCCGGAGTCGCGTTCTTGGCCGTGACCCGGTAGGCCTGCCCGTCTCCCTCCATGTCGTCCCGGGCTAGTTCCACCCCGACCGGCGCATGGCGGAACATGAACCGCGACCTCCGCAACCGCTGCCACAGCATCGCGGATTCCCCGCTGCTGATCTCGCGCGGCTCCCAGTCCGCGGCGGCACGTCGCACGTCCTCGTGATGCACGAAGTACTCCACCGCGTTGAGGCCCTCGTCCATGCCGGGCAGCGCCAGGAACGACAGCCGGGGCGGTCCTGACCTGATCATCTGCACCAGGTCGGGGAAGGGAGTCCGGGCTCTGATCCGCTGCTGCACTCGAGCCGTGTGCCCGGCCAGCGGCCCGCCCAGGACACCCGCGGCGGCGTCAGGCCGATGCTCCCGCAGCACCAGGTGGGCGGCGAGGTCACCAGTGGTCCATCCCGCGCACAACGTCGGTGCGTCGGGACCGGTCTTGTCGAGCAGCGCGCACAGCGCCAGGCGCTCATCCCGCGAGTAGCTCACGTGCTGATGGTAGGCGCCGTTGCTACCCTGACTGAAGGCGCTCAAGGAGAGAAATGAGGCAGCGATGCTCGACCCCGCCATCGCGGCGCGCCTGAAGCGAGACCCATCAGGCCTGGTCGCCGCGATCGCCCAGCAGTACGACACCGGCGAGGTGCTGATGCTCGGCTGGATGGACGACGAGGCGCTGCATCGCACCCTCACCACGGGCCGGTGCACGTACTGGTCCCGCAGCCGCCAGGAGTACTGGGTGAAGGGCGAAACGTCCGGGCACCAGCAGTGGGTGAAATCGGTGGCGCTGGACTGCGACGGCGATGCCCTCCTGGTCAAGGTGGACCAGGTGAGCGGGGCCTGTCACACCGGCGACCGGACCTGTTTCGACGCTGACGTGCTGCTCAAGGAGCAGTAGGGCTCCGATGCTCGCCATCCGCAGGGAATTCGCGCTGGTGCTGCTGCTCGGTGCGGTCGGCGCCGGCCTGGTCGTGCTGGCCGCGCGTCAGGCCTGGGCCCAGGCCGTCTTCACCCCGCCCCGCCCGCTACCCGCGCAGGACATCTCGGTCACTGGCCAGCAGCTTGTCCCGCTGGCCAGCGCGCTCGCTCTGGCCGGGCTAGCCTGCCTGGCCGCCGTGATCGCCACCGGGTCATGGGCCAGGCGCGTGGCAGGCGGACTGCTCGCGGTGCTGGGCGCAGGCGCGGCCGTGGCCGTCGGCGCCGGGGTGAGCGCCTCGGCCGTGCTCGCGACAGCCCGGGCCGACGCCGCATCCGGCGCGCTCGGAGGTTCGACCACCAGCGGCACCTCGCCCGGTGGCGCCGTGCACGGGATCGTCATCACGGGCTCGGCGGGCCAGGCCGTCATGACCGGCGCATCCTGGCGCGCAGTCGCAGTCTGCGGGGCCGTCCTGATCCTGCTTGCAGGCCTGGCCACCATCTGGCGTGGCTCGCGCTGGCCCGTAATGTCGGCCAGGTTCCAACGGAGCCCAGGATCAGAGAGATACGGGCGGGTCGTCCCCCAGGGTCAGCACCGCCAGCATGACTCGGCGACCATGTGGGAGTCGCTGAACCGGGACGTGGATCCCACGGTCCAGGACGCCTCGGCCGTCAGAAACCTCGAGGATCAGGTCGGTGGCGGGACACCCGGCTGAGGCCTGGCCCTGCCACCGACGGAGCGCACGGAGCGCACGGAGCGCACGGAACGGCTGAGGACAGGCCTTCCCCCGATGGCGCCCGGTCGCCCGTCTCGGTCCTGCTGGCCGAGCACGAGCCCGAAGTGGCCGAGATGCCGGCGCGCTTCCTGCGCCGGGACGGACTGCGGGTCCGGATGGTCACCGGCCCGGAGCAGGCCCTGGCCGAGCTGACCGGCGGTCCCGACGCCGCGGCCGTGGTCGACCTCACCATGCCGGGCCTGGACCCCAGGCGCATCCGCCGGGCCCTGCGGACGCCGGTCATCTTCCTGGTGGCCGACCTCAAGGCTCCCCGGCCCCGGGGCCTGGCTGCCCGGAGTGCTGCGACCGGATCCCGGCGGTGGCTGGCCCGCCCGTTCAGCCCTCGGCAGCTGGTGGCGATGGTCCGCGAGGTGCTGGAGCCGACCGGAGCGGCCCAGAAGGCCAGGACAGTGCCATCGGTGACCGAACTGGCTGACGCACCGGTGATATCCGTGCCGCGGGGAGGCGCAGAGCTGCGGCTGGACGGCGCGAGCCGGGCCGCGATAACGGACGGTCGCCGCGTCCCGCTGACCGCGACGGAGTTCAGGCTGCTTGTCTTCATGATCGACAACCCCGGCCTGGTGCTGTCGCGGCAGCGGCTGCTAGCCGCCGCTGGCCGCCAGGGCGCATCCGACCGGGCCGCCGACGTGCATATCGCCCAGCTCCGGGCCAAGATCGGAGCAGACCCGCGGACCGGAATGATCAGGACGGTCCGCGGCGCCGGTTACGCGCTGGATCCCTGACGTCAGGCGGCCGACAGGCGTCCCCGACGACCAGGAGCCCGGCCCGGAGCGGACCGGGGCAACGCCTGTCAGAAGGGCCTGCGTGAGCCCGATTCCAGGGGGGCAGTCACCAGGGCACCAAGGTGGCCGGGCTACCATCGGTGGCGCAACAGTACCGATGTGAGGGGACGAGCGAACCGCGTGAGTGTGCTCGACGAGATCCTAGACGGCGTGCGTGCCGATCTCGCCGAACGGCAGCGGCGTGTCTCTCTTGACGAGCTGAAGGAGATGGCGCGGCGTGCGCCGTCACCGCGGAACGCGCTGCCCGCGCTGAAGGCCGAGGGCGTCAGCGTCATCGCCGAGGTGAAACGGGCCAGCCCCTCACGCGGGCAGATGGCGGCCATCGCCGACCCGGCCACGCTGGCCTCGGACTACGAGGCCGGGGGCGCGAAGATAATCAGCGTGCTGACCGAGCCACGGCGGTTCGCCGGGTCCCTGGCGGACCTGGACGCGGTGCGCCGCGCCGTCCAGGTACCGGTGCTGTGCAAGGATTTCGTGGTCAGCTCCTACCAGCTCTGGGAGGCACGCGCGCACGGCGCGGACGTGATCTTGCTGATCGTCGCGGCGCTGGAGCAGAGCGCGCTGGTCTCGCTGGTCGAACGGGCCGTCTCCGTCGGCCTGCTGCCGCTGGTCGAGGTGCACGTCGAGCCCGAGCTCGACCGGGCCCTCGACGCCGGCGCGACCGTCATCGGCGTCAACGCCCGCAACCTGGCCACGCTCAAGGTGGACAGGGGGATCTTCGGCCGGCTGGCGAGCCGGATCCCGGACGGCATCGTCAAGGTGGCCGAGTCCGGCGTCCGCGGTCCGCGCGACCTGCTCGCCTACGCCGCGTCCGGCGCGGACGCCGTGCTGGTCGGCGAGAGCCTGGTCACCGAGAAGGACCCGCGCGCCGCCGTCGCCGACCTGGTCACCGCGGGTTCCCATCCCGCGCTGCGAAGCGAGCGGGGATGACCGCGGCAACCGCCGATGACCTCGCGGACCCCGCAGAGCCCGATATCGCCCCGGTTCCCGATACGTCCGGGCACTTTCCCGCCCGCGGCATCGCGTATGGCGGGCGGTTCGCCCCTGAAGCGCTCATGGCGGCCCTGGACGAGCTCACCGCCGCCTACCGGCAGGCCAGGAACGACCCGGCCTTCCGGGCCGAACTCGACGGCCTGCTCACCAGCTACGCCGGCCGGCCGACGCTGCTCACCCGGGCGGCCAGGTTCAGCGACCAAGCCGGCGGTGCCACGGTGCTGCTCAAGCGCGAGGACCTCGCCCACACCGGGTCACACAAGATCAACAACGTGCTCGGCCAGGTCCTGCTGGCCAGGCGGATGGGCAAGACGCGGGTCATCGCGGAGACCGGCGCCGGCCAGCACGGCGTGGCCACCGCCACCGCGGCCGCGCTGCTCGACCTGGACTGCTCGGTCTACATGGGCGAGGAGGACACCCGCCGGCAGGCCCTGAACGTATCCCGGATGCGGATGCTCGGCGCCGAGGTCATACCGGTCACCACGGGCACCCGGACGCTCAAGGACGCCATGAACGAGGCCTTCCGCGACTGGGTGACCACGGTCGGGCACACCCATTACTGCATCGGCTCCGTGGGCGGCCCGCACCCGTTCCCGATGATGGTCCGCGACTTCCAGCGGGTGATCGGCCTGGAGGCACGGCAGCAGGTACTGGCGCAAGCCGGCAGGCTCCCCGACGCGGTGATCGCCTGCGTCGGAGGCGGCTCCAACGCCATCGGTATCTTCCATGCCTTCATCGGTGATTCCGGGGTGCGCCTGATCGGCTGCGAGGGCGGCGGCGACGGCGTGGACACCGGCCGTCACGCGGCCACCCTCACCGGCGGCTCCCCGGGCGTGCTGCACGGCATGCGGACCTTCGTCCTGCAGGACGAGGAAGGCCAGACCCGGAGCACGCATTCCATCTCGGCCGGCCTGGACTACCCGGGCGTCGGACCCGAACACGCCTGGCTCAAAGAAACCGGCCGGGCCAGCTACCGCGCCGTGACGGACGCCGAGGCGATGCACGCGTTCGGCGTGCTGTGCCGCACCGAGGGCATCATCCCGGCCATCGAGTCGGCCCACGCGCTGGCCGGCGCCCTGGAGGTCGGCCGCGAACTCGGCTCCGGCGGCCTCATCATCGTTAACCTCTCCGGCCGCGGCGACAAGGACGTGGACACCGCATCCAAATGGTTCGGGCTGTGAGCCCACTGTGAGCCCACCCGTGAGCCCGCCGTGAGCCCGGCGCCCAGCCCGGTCACGCTCGCCTTCGGCCGGGCGAACGCGGACCACCGCGCCGCCCTCATCGGCTACCTGCCAGCCGGGTTTCCCACCGTCAGCGGGGCCATCCGGGCCGCAAAGGCCATGGCCGGCGCCGGAGCCGACATCATCGAGGTCGGCCTGCCGTATTCCGATCCGCTGATGGACGGCCCGGTGATCGCCGACGCCGTGCAGCGCGCGCTCGCCGCAGGGACCCGGGTCGCCGACGTGCTCGGCACCGTGGAGGCGATCGCCGCGGCGGGCATTCCCGCCCTGGTCATGACCTACTGGAACCCCGTCGACCGGTACGGTGTGCGCGCGTTCGCCCGCGATCTGGCCCAGGCGGGCGGCTCCGGCCTGATCACGCCCGATCTGACTCCGGATGAGGCCGGATCCTGGCTCGGGGCCTCTGAGGAGTACGGCCTGGACCGGGTATTCCTGGCCGCGCCGAGTTCCACCGGCGAGCGGCTGGGCAGGATCGCGAAGGCCTGCCGCGGATTCATCTACGCCGCCTCGCTGATGGGCATCACCGGGACCAGGGACGCGGTCAGCGGCGATGCGGACCGCCTGGTCGCCCGGATCCGCCAGCACAGCGACCTGCCGGTGGCCGTGGGCCTCGGCGTGAGCAACGGGGCCCAGGCCGCGCAGGTGGCCGCGTTCGCGGACGGGGTCATCGTGGGCTCCGCCTTCGTCCGGCGCCTGCTTGACGCCCCGGACGCCGCCACGGGCACCGAGGCGATCAGGGAGCTCACCGCCGAGCTTTCCAGCGGGGTCCGCCGGATATCCAGCCCACGGGTGTCCTCCGGGCCGACGCGGTAATGTCCGGAACATGCCGCTCGCGTCGATCCCGAGCCCCGGCCACACGGCCTGGCGGCTAGGGCCGCTCCCGCTGCGGGCCTATGCGCTGTGCGTCACGGCGGGGGTCATCGTCGCGGTGGTGGTCGCCAGCCGCCGTTACCGCGCGAACGGCGGACGCCCCGGGGTCATGCTCGACGTGGCCGCCTGGGCCGTCCCGTTCGGCCTGGTCGGCGCGGCCGCGCACGCGCTGCTCATCGATACCCGGCACGACTTCAGCCGCCACTACCCCCTCTGGCACGCCGCCACCGGCGCAATGGCCGCGATCGGCGTGCCCGGCGCCGTGGCGCTGGGCGCCGCCGGGGCCTGGATCGCGTGCCGCCGGGCCCGCGTGCCGCTGGGCCCGGTAGCCGGCGCGGCCGCGCCCGCGGTGATGTTCGGCCTGGCCATCGGCGGCCTGGGCTACTGGTGGACGCAGCAGTTCTACGGCCACCCCTCGACCTGGTGGTGGGCGGTGCACATCTCGCCCACCCACCGCGCGCCCGGCTACGAGAACTACGGCACCTTCCAGCCCGTCTTCGCCTACCAGTCGCTGTGGGACGTGGCGGTCGGCTTCGGCGTGATCTGGGCGGCCCGCAGGCTCGCGCTGACCGGGGAGCGTACCTTCATGCTCTGCGCGGCCGCCTATGCGGCGGGCGGCTTCTGGGTGGAGGCGATGCGCGTCGGCCCCCTGCCCCAGGTCCTGGGCGTCCGCTACGGCGAGATCGGTGACGTGGTGGTCTTCGCGCTGGCCGTAGCTGGTCTATACCTGACCCGGCCACGACGCACCCCACCAGCGCGGACGTATGCCAAAGCCGGCCCAAAGACTCTAGTAGACGATTCTTCCGGTGATGTAATGTCTAGATAAGAGGGCCAGTGTCGTCCCGATCGCACGGATGCTGCGTTATCGAGACGACGGGAGAGCGGATGACGGCGGCTGGCCTTTACGACCCCGGTTTCGAGCATGACGCATGCGGCGTCGGCTTCGTCGCGGACCTGTCGGGGCGCCCTGGTCACGGCGTGGTGTCACGTGCGCTGAACGTCCTGTGCCACCTTGAGCACCGCGGCGCCCAGGGCGGCGACCCGGGCACCGGGGACGGGGCCGGGATCCTCACCCAGCTTCCCGACGAGTTCTTCCGCGCCGTATGCGGTTTCCCGCTGCCCGGACCAGGCTGCTATGCGGCCGGCCTGGCCTTTATTTCGGCCGAACGGTCCGGGGTCACCCGCGCCGTGGAAACGCTGGCCGCAGCCGAGGGACTGAGCGTCCTGGGCTGGCGCGATGTCCCGCACGACGTCACCTGCTGCGGGGCCGGGGCTCGGGCGGTGCTGCCCGAGCTGGTCCAGGTCTTCGTCGCGGGCACGAACGGTGAGAGCGGCCTGGAGCTCGAGCGGATGGCCTTTTGCCTGCGCAAGCGGGCCGAACACTCCAGCGGGGTGTACTTCGCCAGCTTGTCGGCCCGGACCATCGTGTACAAAGGCATGCTGTCCGCGCCCCAGCTCGAGCCGTTCTTCCCGGACCTGTCCGATCCCAGGTACGGCTCGGCGCTCGCGCTGGTGCACTCCAGGTTCTCCACCAACACGTTCCCGTCCTGGCCGCTGGCCCACCCATACCGGTACGTGGCACACAACGGCGAGATCAACACGATCCGAGGCAACCGCAACTGGATGCGGGCCAGGGAGGCCATGCTGGCCAGCGACCTCATTCCAGCCTCCCGGGACGGGGGCCAGGGTATTGAGCGTCTTTTCCCCGTGCTCGACGAGACCGGCAGCGACTCGGCCAGCTTCGACGAGTGCCTGGAGCTCCTGCACATGGGCGGCCGGTCGCTGCCGCACGCGGTGCTCATGATGATCCCCGAGCCGTGGGAGAACCATGAGGAGATGACGGCCGAGCGCCGCGCGTTCTACCAGTTCCATGCGGCGCTGATGGAACCGTGGGACGGCCCCGCGCTGATCGCGTTCACCGACGGCTCGGTCATCGGCGCGGTGCTCGACCGCAACGGCCTGCGGCCCGGCCGGTACTGGGTGACCAGCGACGGCCTGGTCGTGCTGTCCAGCGAGGTCGGCGTGAGCGACATCGACTCCGACCCGACGACCACCGTGATCTCGAAGGGCCGCCTGCAGCCTGGCCGGATCTTCCTGGCCGACACCGCTGCCGGCCGCATCGTCGAAGACGAGGAGGTCAAGGCCGCCCTGTCCGCCGAGCATCCCTACGAAGCCTGGCTGCACGCCGGCCTGGTTCACCTCGACGACCTGCCGGACCTCCCCGACCTTGACCCCGTCCCCAGCTCTCCCACTACACGCATCTCCACCCCCGCCCACACCTCCACCCCCGCCCGCACCTCCACCCCCGCCCGCACCTCCACCCCCGCCCGCACCTCCACCCCCGTCGGCCCCCCCGACCTGGTGACGTTGCAGAGGATGCACGGGTACACGGAGGAGGAGCTGCGGGTCATCCTGGCGCCAATGGCACGGAGCGGTGCGGAGCCGATCGGGTCAATGGGCACGGACACGCCGCTAGCCGTGCTGTCCGGTCGGCCACGGCTGGTGTTCGACTACTTCACCCAGTTGTTCGCCCAGGTGACCAACCCGCCGCTGGACGCGATACGCGAAGAGCTGGTCACCTCGCTCGGCACGATCACCGGCCCGGAGCAGAACCTGCTGGTCCCGATCCCGGCGTCGTGCCGCCAGATCGTGCTGCCGTACCCGGTGATCAGCGACCAGGACCTGGCCAAGATCGCGCATATCAACGACGCGGGCAACCTTCCCGGCCTGGCCTCGCACGTGGTCGACGGCCGCTACGACCCGCATGGCGGCGGCCAGAGCCTGCGCGCCCGCCTGGCCGAGATCTGCGCCGAGGTCTCCGCCGCCATCACATCCGGCGCTCGCCTCATCATACTCTCAGACCGCACCAATCCCGCCAGTCACACTCCGGCCGCTCGGCCAACCACGTCGTTGTCACAACGACGTGCACCTGACCACGTGGATGTCACAACGACGTGGTTGGTGCCCATCCCCTCCTTGCTGCTGACCGGGGCGGTGCACCATCACTTGATCCGGGAGAAGTCGCGGACCCGGGCCGGGCTGGTCGTCGAGGCCGGGGACGTCCGTGAGTGCCATCACATAGCGCTGCTCATCGGGTACGGGGCCGCGGCCGTCAACCCGTACCTGGCCATCGAGTCGGTCAGGGACCTGGCCCGCCGCGGCGTGCTGGAAGGCATGTCCGAGAAGAAGGCCGAGGCCAACCTGCTCAAGGCCCTGGGCAAGGGCCTGCTGAAGATCATGTCCAAGATGGGCGTGTCCACGGTCGCCTCCTACACCGGCGCACAGGTCTTCGAGGCCATCGGGCTGGGCCCCGAGGTGATCGAGACCTGCTTCGCCGGCACGACCTCACGGCTGTCCGGCGTGGGCTTCGGAGCCTTGGCCGCGGAGATCGAGCAGCGGACCAGCCGCGCTGTCTCGTCCGGCTCCGGCCTCGACTACCGCCGGCTTGAGGGCGGCGGGGAGTACCAGTGGCGCCGTGACGGCGAGCCGCACCTGTTCAGCCCGGAGGCGGTCTTCAAGCTGCAGCACGCCACCCGCAGCCGCAGGTACGAGATCTTCAAGGAGTACACCTCGCTGGTCGACGACCAGTCGCGGCGGCTGATGACCCTGCGCGGCCTGCTCCGGATCCGGGGAGTCGATGACGGGACCGACGCGCTCCCGTCCGTTCAGAAAAATGAAGTTGAATCTGTCCCGAGCATCGTGCGCAGGTTCGCTACCGGGGCCATGTCCTACGGGTCGATCTCCGCCGAGGCGCACGAGACCCTGGCCATCGCGATGAACCGGCTGGGCGCCCGGTCCAACACCGGCGAGGGCGGTGAGGACCCGGACCGGTTCACCCCCGAGCGCAACGGGGACTCGCGGCGCTCCGCGGTCAAGCAGGTAGCCAGCGGGCGGTTCGGCGTCACCAGCGAGTACCTGGTCAACGCCGACGACCTTCAGATCAAGATGGCGCAGGGCGCGAAGCCGGGGGAGGGCGGGCAGCTTCCCGGCCACAAGGTGTACCCGTGGATCGCCAAGACGCGCTACTCCACGCCCGGGGTCGGGCTGATCTCCCCGCCGCCTCATCATGACATCTACTCGATCGAGGACCTGGCTCAGCTCATCCACGACCTGAAGAACGCCAACCCGGCGGCGCGGGTGCACGTCAAGCTGGTGGCCGAGGTCGGAGTGGGCACCGTCGCCGCCGGGGTGTCCAAGGCGCACGCCGACGTGGTGCTGATCAGCGGGCACGACGGCGGCACCGGCGCGGCGCCGCTGACCTCGATCAAGCACGCGGGCGCGCCGTGGGAACTCGGTCTGGCCGAGACCCAGCAGACGCTCCTGCGCAACAACCTGCGGGACCGGATCGTCGTGCAGGCCGACGGGCAGCTGAAGACCGGCCGGGACGTGATTATCGCCGCGCTGCTCGGCGCCGAGGAGTTCGGCTTCGCCAGCGCTCCGCTCGTGGTGTCCGGCTGCGTGATGATGCGCGTGTGCCACCTGGACACCTGCCCGGTCGGCGTGGCCACCCAGAATCCCGTGCTGCGGGCCCGCTTCACCGGGAAACCCGAGTTCGTGGTGAACTTCTTCGAGTTCATCGCCGAAGAGGTACGGGAGTACCTGGCCCGGCTCGGGTTCCGGACCCTGGACGAGATCGTCGGCCGGGTGGACCTGCTCGACGCGGCGCTGGCCGTGGAGCACTGGAAAGCCTCCGGGCTGGACCTGTCGCCGGTGCTGTACGCGCCGCCGCTGCCCGAGGGCGCCGCGGCGCGCTGCGTCACCACCCAGGACCACGGGCTGGACAAGGCGCTGGACAACACGCTCATCCAGTTGGCCGAGGGGGCGCTCGAGGAAGGCCGCCCGGTCCGGCTCGAGCTGCCGATCAGGAACGTCAACCGGACCGTGGGCACCATGCTCGGCTATGAGGTGACCAGGCGCTGGGGCGGCGAGGGGCTGCCGCAGGGCACCATCGACATCTCGTTCAGCGGGTCGGCCGGGCAGTCGTTCGGGGCGTTCCTGCCGCGCGGCATCACCCTGCGGCTGGACGGCGACGCCAACGACTACCTGGGCAAGGGCCTGTCCGGCGGGCGGCTCGTGGTCCGGCCTCCCGCCGCCGCCCCGTTCGCCGCCGAGGAGCAGGTCATCGCGGGCAACGTGATCGGCTACGGCGCCACCGGCGGGGAGATCTTCCTCCGCGGCCTGGTGGGTGAGCGGTTCTGCGTACGGAACTCCGGCGCGCTCGCGGTCGCCGAGGGAACCGGCGATCACGGCTGCGAGTACATGACGGGCGGCCGGGCGGTCATTCTCGGCCCCGTCGGCCGCAACTTCGCAGCTGGCATGTCCGGCGGCATCGCCTACGTGCTGGACTTGCCGGAGATCCGGGTGAACATGGAGATGGTCGACCTGGACCCGCTGGACGGGGCCGACATCGAGTTCGTGCGCGACGTGGTGCAGCGCCACCGCGAACTGACCGGCTCAGCCGTCGCGGCCCGGCTGCTGGCCGATTGGGACCCCGGCCGGTTCACCAAGGTCATGCCGAAGGACTACAAGCGGGTGCTGTCCGCCGCCTGGCAGGCCGAGCGCGAGGGCCGCGACGTCAACGAGGCCGTCATGGCCGCGGCGCACGGGTGAGGGGCGGTCATGGCTGACCCGAAGGGCTTCTTGTCCACGCCGCGGGAGACCCCGGCCCGGCGTCCCGTCGAGCTGCGGCTGCGCGACTGGCGCGAGGTCTACCAGCCGTTCCCGCCCAGCCGTCTGGAACGGCAGGCCGGCCGGTGCATGGACTGCGGCATCCCGTTCTGTCACCACGGCTGCCCGCTGGGAAACCTGATCCCGGAGTGGAACGACCTGGTCTGGCGGCACGACTGGCAGCAGGCCGCCGACCGGCTGCACGCCACCAACAACTTCCCCGAGTTCACCGGGCGGCTTTGCCCAGCGCCGTGCGAAGCCGCCTGCGTGCTCGGGATCAATGCCGATCCCGTCACGATCAAGCAGGTCGAGGTGGAGATCATCGACCAGGCGTTCGCGTCTGGCTGGGTGACGCCGCGGCCGCCTGCCGCCTTGTCGGACCGCAGCGTCGCCGTGATCGGCTCGGGCCCGGCCGGGCTCGCCGCGGCTCAGCAGCTGACCCGGGCCGGGCACGCGGTGACCGTGTTCGAGCGCGACGACGCCGCAGGGGGGCTACTCAGATACGGCATTCCGGGATTCAAGCTAGAGAAGCGCCACCTGGATCGGCGGCTGGCCCAGATGCGCGCCGAGGGCACCGAGTTCCGCTGCGGCGTCGAGGCCGGGACCCACGTCACCGCCGATGACCTGCGGGCGTCCTTCGACGCCGCGGTGCTGTGTGGCGGCGCACGGGTACCGCGCGAGCTGCCCTTGCCCGGCCGGTCACTGGACGGGATCCACCAGGCTATGGAGTATCTGCCGCTGGCCAACCGCGCGGTGGCGGCCAGCGCTCCGGCCGAGCCCGCCATCAGCGCCCGCGGGCGGCACGTGGTCATTATCGGCGGCGGCGACACCGGCGCGGACTGCCTGGGCACCGCGCACCGGCAGGGCGCGGCGTCGGTCACCCAGCTTGAGATCCTGCCCCGCCCGCCTGCATCCCGGCCCGGCCACCAGCCCTGGCCGACCTACCCGATGATCTACCGCATCTCCAGCGCCCACGAGGAGGGCGGCCAGCGGGCCTACGCGGTGACCACGCTGGAGTTCCTCGGCGACGGCGCCGGCCGGGTCAGCGGGCTGCGCCTGGCCGACGCGGACGGGTTCGACCCGGTTCCCGGCACCGAACGCCAGCTGCCGTGTGACCTGGTCCTGCTGGCCATGGGCTTCACCGGAGCCGAACGGCCCGGTCTGCTCGCCGATCTCGGCGTGGAGTTCGACGCCCGTGGCAACGTCGGCCGCGACCAGGAGTACGCGACGTCGGTGCCCGGGGTGTTCACCGCGGGCGACATGGGCCGCGGCCAGTCCCTGATCGTGTGGGCGATCGCCGAGGGCCGCAGCGCCGCCGCCGCCGTCGACCGTTACCTGGGCGGGAGGGCCAGCCTGCCTGCGCCGATCCCGCCAACTGCCCGTCCTTTGAGCTAAGTTCCCCGCTGGGGCTTGTGGCCACATAATCTGTAGTTCTCCGGAGGGGGGCTCGCGGCCACATACTCTGTGACCCATCAGGGCCTGGTGAACCGTAGGTCTAGGAGCGGAGCGCAATGGCGATATGCCCTAATGGTCACGAGTCGGCCTCAGGCGACTATTGCGACGTCTGCGGTCAGCAGGTCGCCGCTCCTCCCGCCGATCAGGCCCGCGGCGTCGGCAAGCACCATGCCGCCCAGTCGGGCATGGTGCCGAGTCGCACGGAGTACTGCCCGCGATGCGGCACCGTGAGCACCAGTCAGGTCTGTGCGGCATGTGGCTTCCGGTTCCAGGTTCGCCGGCCCTTCGCCCCTCTGACCCAGCCCGAGCCGTCCCTCTCCACGGCGCGGACCGAACCGTCCGAACCGTCCGAGCCGCAAGCCTGGTCCGCGGCGTCACCCCCGCCCGCCCCCGCCGCGTCATCCTCGTCCGTCCCCGCCGGGCCGGCCTCGCCGTCGACGCCGCCCGGATCTCCGGCGCCGCCCAGACCGGGACCGCCCGAATCGTTGTTCTCGCCGATGGCCAAGCCCGATCCGATGCCGGAGCACTGGACCCCGCCTCAGCCGCCGTCGGTGCCCTCGGCCCAGTCCGCGCCTGCTGACCAGGCCGAGATGCCGGCCGCGCTCTCCTCGGCGTCGTACCTGCCGCCCGCGCCCCCCGCCGCATACGCGCCGTCGTCCTGGTCCTCCGTCGCGCCAGCGCCGCCGGACGTTCATGCGCCACAGGTACCTGCGCCGGACTTCTCCGCATCGCCGGACCTGCCGCGGCCGCCCGCGGCCTCGGACCGGACCGCCTCACCAGATGTCATGGCATCCCCGAAGGAGCATGCACCGGTCGGCTTCCGGGCCCCCCAGGAGGCGCACGCGTCAGTCGACTGGTTCACGCCGGTCGCGCCGCCCCAGCCCCCCGAGGAAACGCCGTCGGCCGAGGAAACGCCGTCGGCCGAGGAAACGCCGTCGGCCGCCGCACCGTCGCCGCCGCCTGCGTCACCCCAGCGGCCCGAGCAGCCCGAGCCGGTCGTCCCGCCGGAGCCGTCCGCCTCGCCAGACATGCCTGCCCTGCCGGACCTGCTCGGATCTCCTGAGCAGCCCGCACCGCAAAGGTATCCCGCGCTCGCTGAGCCGGTGCTATCAAATGAGCCGGTGCCGTCAGCTGAGCCGGTGCTTCCGGAGCGAGTCGCGCTCCTCGACCTGTTCGGGCCCACTGAACCCGAACTTGATGAGCCAGTGCCGTCCTATGAGCCAGTGCCGTCCTATGAGCCAGTGCCGTCAGATGAGCCAGTGCCGTCGTATGAGCCGGTCCGGCCGTATGAGCCAGTGCCGTCCTATGAGCCAGTGCCGTCCTATGAGCCAGCGCCGTCGTATGAGCCGGTCCGGTCAGATGAGTCAGTACTGTCAGCGGAGCCGGGACCTTCGGAGCAGTTCGTACGTCCCGAACTGTCCGTGCCGTCTGGGTCCGTCCGGCCGGAGCAGTTCATGCCGGATGTATCGCCACCTGATGAGGCCGAACCGTTCTCATGGTCGTCGCAGGCCGTCTCATCCGCGCTTCCGCCCGCCGCTGCAGCCGCGTCAGCATCGTCCTTCCCGTTGACCTCGCAGTCCGCAATAGCCTCGCAGCCCTCACTGAGCGCTGCTGCACCTGAAATCCCGTCCACCTCTCGTGCGACTCCAACGCCGACGGTCACCTCGACCACGTGGACCGCGGTGGTTACCCCGGACCGGGAGTACTACGAGCGGATGCAGGTCACCAGAGCCCAGGACGGGCCTCCTGTCCCCTTCCCGGCCTACAGCAGCGAACGGCGATTCCCGCTGGTTGGGAAGCAGATGCGCATCGGCCGCCGCAGCGCGGCACGCGGTCTGGAGCCGGAGATCGACCTGACCGGGCCGCCGGCCGATCCAGGCGTCAGCCGGCTGCACGCGGTGCTGCTCGCCGGGCCGGATGGCGTCTGGGCGTTGTTCGATCCGGGCTCGGCCAACGGAACCTTTCTCAACGGCCGCGAGATCGCCTCCGGCGACCTGACTCCTTTGCATGAAGGCGACTGCATCAACCTCGGCGCCTGGACGGCGATCACGCTACACCGAGGCTAACCGCCCGGCCGCCATGATCGGGATCACTACCCTCGTGTGGCCGGGGTAAATGTCCATGATCATCACGATCTGCGCGCCGGGGACGATGACACGACACGGGTATAGGGAGTGACGCGTAACCAGGGCGATCTGAGGCACTAACGTATGCGACATGATCAACGTGCCGCCGTCCTCACGCGACCATACCGAGGTTGACCTAGGTGCCGCCGCCGGAGTCAGCGACCGGGGCCTGCGGCATCTCCGCAACGAGGACGCGATGGCCCTGGCGTCGCAGCAGAAGCCGGACGGCCTGGTGGTGGTGGCCGTGGTCTGTGACGGCGTCTCGTCCTCGCCTAGGCCGGACGAGGCAGCCCAGGCCGCCGCGGAAGCGGCGCTACCGGTCCTGCTGGCGGCCGTCCGGACCGACGGGGACCTGGCCGAAGCATCGCGGGCCGCGGTCCAGGCCGGACGTGAATCAGTGGCCGGGCTGAACGAGCCCGTGAACGAGAGGTCGGCGACCACCTTCGTGTCGGCGGTGGCGGCCCCCGGCGAGGTGACCCTGTGCTGGCTGGGCGACAGCCGAGCCTACTGGCTGGCCCCGCCTGGCTCAGAATCCGTCCAGCTCACCCGCGATGATTCGGTGGCCGGGGGGATGATCGAGGCCGGCCTGGCTACCGAGGAAGCGGCCATGGCCTCACCCCATGCGCACGTGCTGACCCGCTGGCTCGGCGCCGAAGCCGCCGACCTGGGCGAGGATCCGGGGCGCGCGCCGCATGTAGAGCAGTACTCACCGCCCGGGAACGGCGTGCTGCTCGTCTGCTCGGATGGCTTGTGGAACTACGCGCCCGAGGCCGCTGACCTGGCCGGGCTCGCGCTGCCCAAGGCGCTGAACGACCCGCTCGGCGCGGCAGTCGACCTGGTGCAGTTCGCGGTCGACGCCGGCGGCGCCGACAACATCACCGTGGTCCTGATCCCATATCCCGCATCCGAGGCGGCCTGACCGCCTCAGTACTTGGGCCCATCTGTGGGAATGGAACAACCCTTTAGCAAATTCGCCAGGGTATTTCTCCACAATGGAGGCTTGCCATTGCTCTAGTTCGATGTTCCGGGCGTACTTGCGCCCTGGCCCGCGCTGCGGGAACAAGCACGGCCAGTGCTTGGACGTGCTCTTGACCATGGTGCATCCCGTTTGATGAACGCAGAAGACGCTCGATGCGGGCATTATGTCCGACATCGCCGGCCGGGCAGCCGTCATGAGTCGTGGCCTTATTTTCTCTCACCAGGCACGAGGTCACGAAGTGCTAGTGTTCTTAGTTCCGGAACGGTGCCCCGGGTGGGATTCGAACCCACACTGCACGCTGTTTGAGAGCGCGGACTCTGCCAGTTGGTCTACCGGGGCGCAGCTCACCGCGACGGCAGCGGTACGGTGACAATCTACCTGATGACGCTAGGCTCGTGGGGTGAGCCAGGACGTGCTGCGTGTCGTGATCGCCGAAGACGAGGCCCTGATCCGCCTGGACCTCAAGGAGATGCTGGAGGAAGAGGGCTACTCGGTCGTGGCCGAGGTGGGAGACGGCGAATCGGCCGTCGAGCGCGTGACCGCCCTGCGCCCGGATCTGGCCATCCTGGACATCAAGATGCCGGTGCTCGACGGGATCTCCGCCGCCGAGCGGGTCGCCGCCGCCCGGCTCGCCCCCGTGGTCATCCTCACCGCCTTCTCCCAGCGCGAACTGGTGGAGCGAGCCCGCGACGCCGGCGCCATGGCCTACCTGGTCAAGCCGTTCACCAAGGCCGACCTGGTGCCCGCGGTCGAGATGGCGGTCAGCCGGTTCGCCGAGATCCGCGCGCTCGACGCCGAGATCGACACGCTGCGCGAGCGGCTCGAGGTCCGTAAGCTGCTCGACCGGGCCAAGGGCGTGCTCCAGTCCGAGCACGGGCTCAGTGAGCCCGATGCGTTCCGCTGGATCCAGAAGACATCGATGGACCGTCGGCTGACCATGCGCAAGGTAGCCGAGGCGGTGATCGAGGGAAGCATGGGAGTCCCGTCCGATACGTCCCAGCCCTGAACCTGGACCCGCGACCGAGGGACCGTACGGGACCCGAACGGGACCCCGAACGGGAACCGCCAGGCAGCAGGAACCCGGAGGGCCTTTGGTGCCGTGCCTGCCTTCCCCGGCTGACACGTTGTCTACTTGAACCCCCCGGGTCCCGCCGTCACCACGTTAGCGACCCGAAGCCTCGCGGCGCAAAGGGGGGACCCGCCCGCCTGTCATCTCGTGATCATCTTGCGGTCACTCGCTGTCCGCCGTGGGGTCGGCGCCGTTGCCGTCGAGCCCTGGTACCTGGTCTCTGATCAGGCAGGTTAGCCGCGACGTGCATACCCGGCGGCCCGCTGCATCGCTGACAACGATGTCATAGGTAGCCAGCGTCCGCCCGCCGTGCACCAGGGTGGCCACCGCGGTGACCTCCCCCTCGCGGACCCTGCGATGGTGGGTCGCGCTGATCTCGATGCCCACCACCGCCCGCCCCGCTCCAGCGTGCAGGTACGAGCCGAGCGATCCGATGGTCTCCGCGAGCACGCAGGAAGCGCCGCCGTGCAGCAGGCCGTGCGGCTGGATATTGCCGTCGACCGGCATCGTCGCCACGACCTGAGCCGCCGACGCCGAGAGGATCTTGATGCCCATGCGGCCGGGGAGCGTGCCGTCGGCCACCGTCATCGCCATGATCTCCTCCAGCGCCCCCTGATCCATCCGTGCCTCCCGCGTCTCCCGGTTCACGTATAGGTTCCCATGTGAGCGCGCCTGCGGCGCGACTGGAAGCACCATCGCCCGTTCGGACCATAGGATCGACTGCGTGGCGACACAGGACACCGTGACCAAGGACCGGTTGCTGCTGCTCGACGGCCATTCGCTGGCCTACCGGGCGTTCTTCGCGCTGCCGGTCGAGAACTTCTCCACCACCACCGGGCAGCCGACCAACGCGGTATACGGGTTCACCGCGATGCTCATCAACGTGCTGCGCGACGAGAAGCCGACGCACGTGGCCACGGTGTTCGACCGCGGCGAGCCGACGTTCCGGCACGAGCAGTGGGTCGAGTACAAGGCCAACCGCAAAGAGACGCCGGAGGATTTCCGCAGCCAGCTGAGCCTGATCTTCGAGGTACTCGATGCGCTGGGCATCCGGCGGCTGTCGGCGCCTGGCTATGAAGCCGACGACCTCATCGCCACCCTGGCCACCGAGGCCGCGGCGCAGGACATGGACGTCCTGATCGTCACCGGCGACCGGGATGTGCTGCAGCTGGTCTCGGACCGGGTGACGGCGCTGATGACCCGCCGCGGTATCACCGAGATGACCCGCTTCACCCCAGAGGCGGTGCAGGAGAAGTACGGGCTCTCCCCGTCCCAGTATCCCGACTTCGCCGCGCTACGCGGTGACCCGAGCGACAACCTGCCCGGCATCCCCGGCGTGGGCGAGAAGACCGCGACCAAGTGGATCGCGGAGTTCGGCTCGCTGGCCGCGCTCGTCGACCGGGTCGACGAGGTCAAGGGCAAGGCCGGCGACGCGCTGCGCGAGCACCTGGCCAGCGTGCTGCGTAACCGCCAGCTCACCTCGCTGCTCACCGACCTGCCCGCCGAGACCGTCGGCGCCGTGCCGCGTGACCTGCTGCCCGAGGCCTGGGACCGGGAGAAGATCCACCAGCTGTTCGACACGCTGCAGTTCCGGGTGCTCCGCGATCGTCTCTACCAGACGCTGCCGCACGGCCTGACCAGCACCGTCGGCCTACCCGATCACGCCGCCCTTCCCGCCGAGCCGGGAAAATCGGCTTTCGAGGTGGTGACCGACCTGCTCGGACCGGACCTGGTGGCCTCCTGGCTGGCCTCCCATTCTTCGGCCGAACGGTCCGGCGTCTCAGCGGCCGGCACCTGGGGGCGCGGCACGGGGAACTTGACCGCGGTGGCGATCGCGGCCCCGGACGGGCACGGCGCCCACATCGACCCGGCGGCGCTCACCGAGGCCGACGAAGGCGCCTTGGCGGCCTGGCTGGCCGACCCCGCGCACCCGAAGGTGCTGCACGATGCTAAGGGCCCGATGCACGCGTTCGCGGCCCGCGGCCTGCCGCTGGCCGGCCTGGCCTGCGACACCGCGCTGGCCGCCTACCTGGCGCTTCCCGGCCAGCGCACGTTTGACCTGGCCGACCTGAGCCTGCGCTACCTGGGCAAGGAACTGCGCGAGGAGGCCGAAGACGGCCAGCTGACCCTGGACGGGTCGGCCGAACGCGACGCCGCGCACGCCCTGGTCCTGCGCGCGCAGGCCACGCTCGAGCTCGCCGAGGCGCTGGACGCCGACCTGGAACGGCGCGAGGCCGGCGCCCTGCTGCGCGAGCTGGAGCTGCCGCTGGTGTCGGTGCTGGCCAAGATGGAGCACACCGGGATCGCCGCCGATGTCGATCATTTCGCGGCCATGTCCGCGACCCTGCACGGCGAGGTGAAGGCGGCCGAGCAGGCCGCATACGCGGTGGTCGGGCACGAGTTCAATCTCGGCTCGCCCAAGCAGCTCCAGGAGGTGCTGTTCAACGAGCTGAGCCTGCCCAAGACCAAGCGGATCAAGACCGGGTACACCACCGACTCCGAGGCGCTGACCAGTCTGCTCGCCCAGACCGGCCACCCGGTGCTCGAGCACCTGCTGCGGCATCGCGACGTGTCCAAGCTGATGACGATCGTGGACTCGCTGATCCCGATGGCCGGCGAGGACGGCCGGATCCACACCACGTTCAACCAGACCATCGCGGCCACCGGCCGGCTGTCGTCGACCGACCCGAACCTGCAGAACATCCCCATCCGCAGCGAGCTCGGCCGCCAGATCCGGCTCGGTTTCGTCGTCGGCCAGGGTTTTGAGTGCCTGCTCACCGCGGATTACAGCCAGATCGAGCTGCGGATCATGGCTCACCTGTCCGGCGATGAGGCGCTGATCGCGGCGTTCGAGTCCGGGCACGA
The DNA here is from genome assembly GCA_963808615.1 of uncultured Actinomycetota bacterium. Lineage (GTDB taxonomy): Bacteria > Actinomycetota > Actinomycetes > Streptosporangiales > Streptosporangiaceae > Palsa-504. The sequence continues at coordinate 397,667 of CAWEGV010000005.1, read as the reverse complement.
CTTCCACGCCGCCACCGCCTCCCGGGTCTTCGGCCTGCCGCCCGAGCAGGTCGGGCCAGAGCTGCGGGCCAAGATCAAGGCGATGAATTACGGACTGGCCTACGGCCTGTCTGCCTACGGCCTGTCCCAGCAGCTGCGCATCACGCCGGATGAGGCGCGCGGGCTGATGGAGGAGTACTTCAAGGAGTTCGGAGGGGTCCGGGACTACCTGTACGAGGTGGTCGCCCGGGCCAGGATGGACGGCTACACCGCCACCATGATGGGACGGCGCAGGTACCTGCCCGACCTGACCTCCGACAACCGGCAGCGGCGGGAGATGGCCGAACGCATGGCGCTGAACGCGCCGATCCAGGGTTCCGCCGCGGACGTGATCAAGGTCGCCATGCTGGCCGTGGATGGCTCCCTGGCCGGGGCGGGGCTGCGGTCCCGGATGCTGCTCCAGGTGCACGATGAGCTGCTGATCGAGGTGGCGCCGGGCGAGTATGAACAGGTCCGGGACCTGGTCTGCGCCGCCATGGCCGGCGCCGCCTCGCTGCGGGTGCCGCTGGACGTCTCGGTCGGCACCGGCCGGACCTGGGACGAGGCGGCGCACTAGCCCCGATCCGGTATGAGTGCAATTCGTGCTGTTATCACGACACAAATCGCACACGACGCCGGATGAAATATTCGCTCAGGCCCCGGTGCTGGCTACTCAGGGCGGCTGCTCGGGGGCACCGAGCCCGGAGTCGCGGCTCACACTGAGGCCGTATCGTCACCGGTCTCAATTGACCCATAGCCGTAGCTCTCATATTCTGAACGCTGCGCCGTGTCCTCGTGCGTTCCGGTCTGGTTGCGCGTCATCACGTCACGTAGCCGGGCTGGCGGCCGCCGGGCGTGCCGTCGCCGGCCCCCGTGCTGGTTCCGGTAGGCCCTGCGAATTCTGGTCATCCTGGGGTGCACGGTTTTGCGGCGTGTCCTGAGTCCCCTGTCCGCATCCGGAGCCAACCCACACATGACGAGCAGCACGCAAGCCAACTCGACCCCCAAGGTGGCGGTCAACGACATCGGGTCCGAGGAGGCATTCCTCGCCGCGATCGACGAGACCATCAAGTATTTCAATGACGGTGACATCGTCGAAGGAACAGTCGTAAAGGTCGACCGAGACGAGGTCTTGCTCGATATCGGCTACAAGACAGAAGGCGTGATTCCCTCCCGCGAACTGTCGATCAAGCACGACGTCGACCCGCACGACGTGGTCAAGACCGGCGAGCACATCGAGGCTCTTGTCCTGCAGAAGGAGGACAAGGAAGGCCGCCTGATCCTGTCTAAGAAGCGGGCGCAGTACGAGCGCGCCTGGGGCACGATCGAGAAGATCAAGGACGAGGATGGCGTGGTCACCGGCACGGTGATCGAGGTCGTCAAGGGCGGCCTGATCCTGGACATCGGGCTGCGCGGCTTCCTGCCCGCCTCGCTGGTCGAGATGCGCCGCGTGCGCGACCTGCAGCCGTATGTCGGCCGGGAGATCGAGGCCAAGATCATCGAACTGGACAAGAACCGCAACAACGTGGTGCTGTCCCGCCGGGCCTGGCTGGAGCAGACCCAGTCCGAGGTCCGCCACACCTTCCTCAACACCCTGTCCAAGGGCCAGATCCGCAGGGGTGTCGTCTCCTCGATCGTCAACTTCGGCGCGTTCGTCGACCTGGGCGGAGTCGATGGCCTGGTCCACGTGTCCGAGCTGTCCTGGAAGCACATCGACCACCCTGGTGAGGTCGTGGAGGTGGGCCAGGAGGTCACCGTCGAGGTGCTCGACGTGGACATGGACCGGGAGCGGGTCTCGCTGTCGCTGAAGTCCACCCAGGAAGACCCGTGGCAGCAGTTCGCCCGTACGCACCAGATCGGGCAGGTTGTGCCGGGCCGGGTCACCAAACTGGTGCCGTTCGGCGCGTTCGTCCGAGTCGAGGAGGGCATCGAGGGCCTGGTGCACATCTCCGAACTGGCGGACCGGCACGTTGAGATTCCCGAGCAGGTCGTCCAGGTAGGCGACGAGATCTTCGTCAAGATCATCGACATCGACCTGGACCGGCGCCGGATCAGCCTGTCGCTGAAGCAGGCCAACGAGGGCACCATCGGCGAGGCGGTTGGCGACGATTTCGACCCGACCCTGTACGGCATGCCAGCCTCCTACGACGAGCAGGGCAACTACGAGTACCCGGACGGCTTCGACCCGGAGACCGGCGAATGGCTGCCTGGCTACGAGAAGCAGCGTGAGGAGTGGGAGCACCAGTACGCCGAGGCGCGGGCCAGGTTCGAGGCGCACCGCCGGCAGGTCGAGGAATCCCGCAAGGCCGAAGGCGAAGGGGAAGAAGCGCCCCCAGCCGAATCCGATTCGGCCGAGGCGGCGGCGTCGGCCGATGGCAACGGCGGCGCTCGGCCCGCCCGCGGCGGCCGCGGGTCCCGCCCGGCGGCGGCCACGCCGGGAGCGGTCACGTCAAGCTCTACCCCGGGAACCGCGTCCACGGGCACCCTGGCCTCCGACGAGGCCCTGGCTGCCCTGCGCGAGAAGCTGTCCGGCGGCCAGTCCTGACCAGTACGCGAGAGCGGCACCCGCGAGTGCCGCTCTCGCGTTGCTCGGGGGAGTTAGGCTCCGTAGCGAAGGAGCAGGTCGGCCACGCACACCGGCTTGCCGCCGCCCTCGCGCTCGAACGTCACGGTGAACGTGGCCTGCAACCCGCCAGGCACATCCTCGACCGAGGCGCAGGTGACATCGGCCCGGACCCGGCTGCCCACCGGAAGCGGAACGGGGAAGCGTACCCGGTTGAGGCCGTAGTTGATCGTGACCGACGCGTCGGTGATCTCGAGCACCTCGGCCCCCAGCATGGGCGCGAGTGACAGGGTGAGGAAACCGTGCGCGACCGGGCCGCCGAACGGGCCCGCCGCGGCCCGCTCCGGGTCCACGTGAATCCACTGGTGATCGCCGGTGGCGTCGGCGAACAGGCCGACCTGCTCCTGCGTGACCTCGTGCCAGGAACTCGCACCCAGCCGCTGCCCGACGCGGCCGCGCAACTCGTCGCGCTTGAGGGTCTGTTCAGCCATCCCGCCTCCCGGTGATCGATGGCGTGCCAGCATACCGCCCCGTGTTTCACGGGGCGAGAAGGCGCCGGCCGTTCCCTTGTCACCGCGGCGACCCGCCCCGGAGAATGGCGGTCATGCCTGACGGCATCGTGGTGGAGGTGGCCGAGCTCGGATAGGGAGGAGGGTGCGGGTGCTGCGGGTCGGGCTGACCGGAGGCATCGGGTCCGGCAAGAGCGAGGTATCCCGGCGGCTGTCCGCGCACGGAGCCGTGATCATCGACGCGGACGTGGCCGCGCGGGAGGTGGTCGCCCCGGGTACGCCCGGACTGGCCCAGATCGCCGAGGCCTTCGGTCCCGGGGTGCTCGGCCCGGACGGCGCCCTGGACCGGGAACGGCTCGGAGCGATCGTCTTCCGCGATCCCGCCCTGCGTGCGCAGCTGAACGCGATCGTGCACCCCTTGGTCGGAGAATGGATGCGAGCCGCCGAGCGCGCGGCGGCGGGCCCGGTCCGCGACGGGCTGATCATGGTGCACGACGTGCCGCTGCTGGCCGAGAACGGGCGCGCAGGCGACTTCGACCTGGTGATCGTGGTGGACGTACCGCCGGAACTTCAGATCGAGCGGCTGGTCAGCCAGCGCGGCATGACCCCGGACCAGGCGCGCGCCCGGATGGCGGCTCAGGCCAGCCGGCCGCAGCGCCTGGCCGTGGCTGACCTGGTGATCGACAACTCGGGTTCACTGGACGACCTGGACCGCCGCGTCACCGAGATCTGGGCCGACCTGGAACGCCGGGGCGCCCGGTAACCCAAGCCCCGTCACCGCGAACAGCGGCCATTCGTCGGGCGGCCCGTTCAGCATGTGGCTGCCGCGCTCGGCGAAGCTGATGCCAGCCCCGGTCACCAGGTCCTTGACCGTCCGCGAGACCAGGATCTCCGCGGGTCTGGCCAGGGCCGCGACTCCATCGGTGATCTGCACCGAGGGGCCCGCGATGCCGTCCCCCACCAGGTCCACCTCGCCGGTATGGATCCCCGCCCGGATCTGGATCCCGGCCGCCGCCGCGTCGTCGCGGACGGCGGCCGCGCACCGGATCGCCAGCCCGGGGGCGTCGAAGGTGGCCAGGATGCCGTCCGCCGTGGTCCTGATCAGTCGGCCTCGGTGGCCCCGGACCAGGTCTCTGGTCCTCGGCTCGACCTGGACCGCGTTGCCCCGGCCGCCCACGGTCTCGGCGTGCAAGATCGTGGCGAGCACCCGGTCGGAATCGCCATGAGGCGAGACGTCGGCCAGGAAGCCTGCGATCTCGGCGAACATCGCGTCGCTGTCCCCGCTTCCGGCGAACCGCAGCGAATGATCGCCCGGCTGCTCGAAATACCGCGCGCCGGGGATGTGGGAGGCCAGGTAGCGGCCGTGGCAGGGTGGCGTGATGCGGTCGTCCAGCCGCTGGATCACCAGCGTGGGCACGTGGATCGCGGGCAGCACCGCGCGGACGTCGATGTCGTGGATCATCTGCGTCAGCCTGAGGAACGCGCTGGGGTTCACCGCCATTCGCTCGAACCGCCCGAGATTCTGGCGGGCCCGGGCCGAGTGGGCGAGGCTGGGCAGGTACCACTCGATGCTCGCGCCCTGCCCCCACCGGTGCGCCGCGATGTCCCGGAGCGCGTCGTACATCTCCTGCGTGCCCTGCCCGCACGGATACCCGGGGGCCGGGAACCACCGGGCTGACGCCGAGGCGAGGATCAGCGCGCTCACTCGCTCCGGGTATGTCGCGGCGAACAGGATGCTCATCGGCGCGCCCTCGGAGTAGCCGAACAGCACAGCCCGGCTCGATCCGGCCGCCTGCATCACCGCGCGTACGTCCTCCATCCGCTCCTCGAGCGACATGGTGCCGGGCGCCCGGTCGGACAATCCCGTGTCGCGCTTGTCGAACAGGATCAGCCGACCCAGCCTGGCCAGGCGCCGGTAGAAGTCGGCCGTTTGTCGGTCTTCCCAGATCAGCTCGACATGGCTCATCAGGCCCGGTACCAGGACCATGTCCCGCTCGCCCTCACCGACAAGCTGGTAGGCGATGTGGATGCCGTCGCTGGTCTGGACGTAACGGGTCTGCGGAACCGCATCGGGCCCGGTCACCGCCTGGTCCGCCGCTGGGCCGTGGAGCGTGGGATCCTGGCGCAGGATCCGGGCGTGCAGCTCGCGCAGCTCCGGGGCGGGCTCGATCGCCAGCTCGGCGACCAGGACATCGCGGAGTTCGCGGTAGGCGCGCAGCGCGTCGGCCTGGCGCCCGGCCCGGTACAAGGCGAGCATCCGCTGGGACCAGAACCGCTCCCTGAGCGGATGAGCCGCCGTCAGTATCTCCAGCTCCGCGATGAGGTCCCGGTGTCTGCCGCAGGCCAGCAGCGCCTCGCCGCGAGATTCGAGCGCGGCCAGGCGCTCCTCCTCCAGCCGCCCCGCCTCCGCGCGGGCCGAGGGCACGGTGTCGAAGCCGGCCAGCGCGGGCCCGCGCCACAGGGCCAGGGCCTGATCGAGGCGCTGCGCTGCCGTGACCGGATCGCCCGCCGCCAGCGCCGCGTCCCCTTCCGCGGCGAGCTGCTTGAACCGCAACGCGTCCAGTTCTCCAGGCCCCACTCGCAGCATGTAACCCGGCGGCCGGGTGGCCAGCCGGCCGTCCTCCCCGGCCGACCGGAGCGCCCTGCGCAGCTCCGAGAGGCGGACCTGCATGCTGTACACGGCCTTGTCGGCGGGATGACCGGGCCATAGCTCATCGATCAGCCGGTCTGACGAGACGACCTGGTTGGCGTGGACGAGCAGCACAGCGAGCACAGCACGGGTCCGCGCGCCGGGCAGCCCAAGTGACCGCCCGCCAGTCGTCACCTCGAGCGGACCGAGCACTGCGAACTCCACCTGGACTCATCCCACTCGCACGGTGCGCCACGGGCCTTTCCCGGCGCTGGTAAGTCAACGGTAAGCCCACAGTAGGCCGCCCGGAACCCGCAGCGATCACGATGTGCGCACGAGCAGACAGGGAGACGACGATGACCGCAACCACCGCACCAGCCATCCCACGCTGGTTCTGTGCATCGTTGTCGCGAGAGCGCCCGTAACCGATGAGGAGGCGCGATGTCGTCCCGCAACCCGCGGATAGTGATCATCGGAGCCGGGGTCGGCGGGCTGGCGCTGGCGCTGCTGCTGCGCCGTCGGGGCATCGTCGCTGAGGTCCTGGAGCAGTCTGCTGAGCTGCGCGAGGTCGGCGCTGCCGTATCTCTTGCGGCTAACGGGACGCGGGTGCTGCAGCATCTGGGCCTGGGCGACGGGCTGGCGCAGGTGTCCACCGAGCCCACCGGGCTGATCCATCGCGATGGCCGCGACGGCCACCCGATCGCGGCCACGCGGGATAGTGAGTGGTACCGGGACACATTCGGAGCTCCATTCTTCGGCCTGCATCGGATGGCTTTGCAGCGCCTGCTCGGCGACGCGCTGGGGCCCGATCATCTGCACCTGGGCTGTCACGCGGAAATCCTCGAGGAGCGCGGCGCGGGGATGCGGGTGCGCTGCTCGTCGGGAGTTACCTTCGACGCCGATGTCGTGGTGGGGGCTGACGGCGTGCACTCGCGGGTACGGGAGTGGGTGACCGGCGGCGACGAGCCGGCCTACTCGGGCACGTCGGGGTTCCGCGGCCTGGTCCCGCTCGAGCGGCTGCCGCGGTTGCCCGATCCAGGTGCGCTGCAGTTCTGGATGGGGCCCGGCGCGCACCTGCTGCACTACCCGGTCTGCGGCGGCAGCGTGATCAATTTTCTCGCAGTGATCGACGGACCTGAGCGGTGGACGGCACCGGCCTGGATGGAGCCCGCTGAGCCCGGCGCGCATCTAGCCGCGTTCACCGGCTGGCATCCGGCGGTCACCGAGATGATCGGCGCCGCGCCGCAGTCGCCGCGCTGGGGCTTGTTCGCCCGGCGGCCGCTGTGGCGCTGGAGCCGCGGACCGGTCGTGCTGCTGGGCGATGCCGCGCACGCGATGCTGCCGCACCACGGGCAGGGCGCGAACCAGACGATCGAGGACGCCGTCGTCCTGGCCGCGGAGCTGGACGGCGCCAGCGACGTCCGGGCGGCGCTGCACCGCTACACCGGCCGACGCCGGGTGCGGACCCGGCAGGTACAGCTGATGTCCTGGGCGGCGTCGGCGGCGCTGCACCTGCCCGACGGGCCGGCCGCGCAGCGCCGCGACGCCGGCCTAGCCCACCTGCCGGAACGCGTGGCCTGGATCCACGGCCATGATGCGTTCGCTCCGGGCCGGCGCTGAATGATCCGGCGGTCGTGCCGTCGGCGCTCGATACTGACGCCAGCTCGGGGGCGGTCCCGAAGAACTCTGCTCGCAGGGCGGATCAAACTGTGCCGCCCGGCACGAAGGTGTTCCAGGTTGCCGAAGCGAAAGGCAGGGGACGGCCATGCAGACCGCTTTTGATCTCGTGGTGCTCTCGGCCGAGCGCCAGCCAGCCGGGCTCGCGGTCATCGACTCTGCTGCTGGCGTGTGCCTGAGCTATGCGGACCTACTCACCCGGGCCGAGGCGCTGGCGGCAGGGCTTGCGAAGCGGGGCGTCGAGCGCGGCATGCTGGTCGCGACCGTCATGCCGAACACGGTCGAGCACGCGATCTTGCTACTGGCTCTTGCCCGCTTGGGCGCCGTGCCAGCCCTCATGAACCCACGCATGAAACCGCCCGAGCTGGCGCAGCTGATCGCTCAGGGCGGGATCGGCGCGATGATCGTGCCGGAAGAGTCCGCGCTGATCGGGCACGTTGGCGCGAGCGTGCCGCCCGAGCTGGTGGTGACGTGCGGCGAGGATGGCCTGACCGCATACTGCGGCGATGCGTCGGGATTGCCAGCGCGGCGGGTGCCGGGTGCCGAAGACCCGGCGTTCGTCTTCTATACGTCGGGGACGACAGGGCTGCCGAAGGGCGTCGTAATCCCGCATCGCGCGACGCAGCCGCGGATGCTCTTCATGGCGACGCAGTGCGGTCTTCGTTTCGGCGAGCACAACCGGCTTATCGGGCTCATGCCGCTGAGCCACGTGGTCGGCTTCTACGCGGTCTTCCTGGCCAGTCTGGCGTTCAACGGCACCTGGTATCCGGTCGCCGCGTTCGAGCCCGCCCGCGCCCTGGACCTCATCGAGCGGGAGCAGATCACCTGCCTGTTTGCCACTCCGACCCACTTCCACGCCATGCTGGCCGCCCCCGAGTTCGCTGCCGGGATGATGTCGTCGCTGACGTTGCTCGCCTACGCGGGCGCTCCGATGGACAGCGGGCTCCTCGACCTGGTCGCGGCCAGCTTCCCCGCCCCGGTGTACAACATCTACGGCACCACGGAGACCATGAACTCCCTATACGCGAAGGACCCGGCGGGCCGCGCCCAGCGCACCCGGCCCGGCTTCTACTCCAGGGTCCGGGTGTCACCGATCGGAGGTAACCCCGGAATTACGGTGCCGCTGGGGGAGGAGGGCGAGCTGCTTGTGGACGCCAGCGCGGATGCCACCTTCTCGCGGTATCTCAACAACCCCGAGGCAACCGCCGCCAAGGTCGCCGACGGCTGGTACCGGACAGGAGATTCCGCCTACCAGCACCCGTCCGGCGACATCGTGCTGACCGGGCGGATTGACGACATGATCAATTCGGGCGCGGAGAACATTCATCCCGAGGAGGTGGAGGCGATCCTGGTCCGCCATCCCGCGGTGCGGGAGGTAGCCGTGGTCGGCGTGCCTGACCCGCGGTGGGGCGAGATCGTCGTCGGCTGCGTGACCACGACCTCCGGCATCACAGCAGACGAGCTCGACGAATACTGCCGGGCCAGCCCGCTGGCGAACTACAAGCGCCCGCGGGATTACCTGTTCGCCGACGAGCTCCCCCGCAATGCCGTCAGCAAGATCTTGCGCCGGCAGCTTCGCGAAGAAGCTGCCCGGGCGCGGCTGGCCGGCCGGACGAGCGCCCCGGGCGCTTCCGCCAGCCGCCAGACCATCCAGGACACGAGCAGGAGAGCCGATGACTGAGCCAGACTCGTTTCGCGAGATCGATCTTCAGGTCGCCGGGGGTGTCGCGACGATCCGCTTCGCCAGGCCGCAATCCTTGAACGCGGCCAGCGAGCGGCTGCTGTATGAGACCCTCACCGCGCTCTACTCGCTCGAGCGCCGCGACGACGTGGGCGCCGTGGTGGTAACGGGCACGGGCCGGTCGTTCAGCAGCGGCTTCGACCTTTCCGAGGTCCCGCTCGATCCTGCGGGCTCGGATGGCATCCATGCGCATTTCAGGATCAAGGCCCTCTACTACCACGCCGTCATCCACATGCTGGCCCGGATCGGCAAGCCCACGCTCGCGGCCGTTGCCGGGCCCGCGGTCGGCGGCGGCCTGGGAATGGTGCTGGCCTGCGATCTGGCCGTGTGCACCGACAGCGCCACGTTCCTGCCCGCCTGGATGGCGATCGGCATCGCCAACGACGCCGGGACCAGCTTCTACCTCTCCCGGATCGTCGGCTACCGCCGGGCGATGGAATGGCTGCTGACCAACCGCACGCTCGGCGCCGCGGAAGCGCTCGAGTGGGGCGTCGTCAACCGCGTTTACCCGGAGGCGGAGTTCGGCGAGCGCGTCAGGGAGATCGCGGCGCAACTCGCGGCGGCCCCCGCCCATATCCAGGCGCTCGTCAAGACGCGCGTCCAGGAAGGCTCATCACAGTCGCTAGAGGACTGCACCGAGCACGAGATCGCGAACGTGATGGCCTCCGTTGTCCACCCCCATTTCCGTGAGCGCCTCAAGCAGTTCCAGGACAAGACAGTCAGGAGCAGTGTGACGATCGTCGACCTGGACCGGCATGAGGCAGGTATCCCGGGGCCATCGCACGCCCCTGCGACGTGAGGCCGGTACCTCCGCAAGCGCCTCCGCTTCCTCGGCTTTACCGCACTCCAGCCCGGGTCTCTGGGTTGTGCCCTGGCGGGTCGGAATGTCAGACCCCCGCCCTAGAGTTGAACCTCTGGAGGTGAGTCGTGCGCCCGGTTACCGATCTGAAGCGCAGCGTCGCGCCGTTCGAGGTCGTCACCGAGATGGTCCCGGCGGGCGATCAGCCGCAGGCCATCGCGGACATCGAGAAGCGCGTCAAGGCGGGAGACACCGATACCGTGCTGCTCGGCGCGACCGGGACCGGCAAGACCGCCACCGTGGCCTGGATCGCCGAGCGACTGCAGCGGCCGGTGCTGGTCATGCTGCCGAACAAGACCCTCGCCGCGCAGTTCGCCAACGAGCTGCGCGAGATGCTGCCGCACAACGCGGTCGAGTACTTCGTCTCCTACTACGACTACTACCAGCCCGAAGCGTACGTCCCGCAGACCGACACCTACATCGAGAAGGACTCCTCGATCAACTCCGAGGTGGAACGGCTCAGGCACTCGGCCACCAACTCGCTGCTGACCAGGCGGGACACCATCGTCGTCTCGTCTGTTTCGTGCATCTACGGACTCGGCACACCGCAGGAGTACGTGGACCGGATGCTCACCCTCAAGCTCGGTGACACCATCGAGCGGGACATGCTGCTGCGCAAGCTGGTCGGCATGCAGTACGCGCGGAACGACCTGGCCTTCACCCGCGGCACCTTCCGGGTCCGCGGCGACACCATCGAGGTCATCCCGATGTACGAGGAACTCGCCGTCCGGATCGAGATGTTCGGCGACGAGATCGAGCGGCTGATGACCCTGCACCCGCTCACCGGCGAGGTGATCAGCGAGGACACCGAGCTGTACGTCTTTCCCGCCTCCCACTACGTGGCCGGCCCCGAGCGCATGGAGCGCGCGATCGCCGGGATCGAGGCCGAGCTCGCCCAGCGGCTCGCCGAGCTTGAACGCCAAGGCAAGCTGCTGGAGGCCCAGCGGCTGCGCATGCGCACCACCTACGACATCGAGATGATGCGCCAGGTCGGCAGCTGCTCCGGGATCGAGAACTACTCGCGGCACATCGACGGCCGCGAGGCGGGCAGTCCGCCGAACACGCTGCTCGACTACTTCCCCGAGGACTTCCTCCTGGTCATCGACGAGTCCCACGTCACCGTGCCGCAGATCGGCGCCATGTACGAGGGCGACGTGTCCCGCAAGCGGGTCTTGGTCGAGCACGGCTTCCGGCTGCCGAGCGCGATCGACAACCGGCCGCTGACCTGGGATGAGTTCGGAGACCGGATCGGGCAGACGATCTACCTGTCCGCCACTCCCGGGCCGTACGAGCTGCAGCGGGTCGGCGGCGACGTGGTCGAGCAGGTCATCCGGCCCACCGGCCTGGTCGACCCCGAGGTGATCATCAAGCCGACCAAGGGCCAGATCGACGACCTGCTGCACGAGATCAGGCAGCGGGCCGAGCGCGACGAGCGGGTGCTGGTCACCACGCTGACCAAGCGGATGGCCGAGGACCTGACCGACTACCTGCTCGAGAACGGCGTCCGGGCCAGGTACCTGCACAGCGAGGTCGACACGCTGCGCCGGATCGAGCTGCTCCGCGAGCTGAGGGTCGGCGAATATGACGTGCTGGTCGGCATCAACCTGCTCCGGGAGGGCCTCGACCTGCCCGAGGTGTCCCTGGTGGCCATTCTCGACGCGGACAAGGAAGGTTTCCTCCGCTCCGGCACCAGCCTGATCCAGACCATCGGCCGCGCCGCCAGGAATGTGTCGGGCCAGGTCCACATGTATGCCGACACGGTAACGCCGTCCATGCAGCGGGCCATCGACGAGACCAACCGGCGGCGGGCCAAGCAGGTCGCCTACAACGAGGCGAACGGCATCAACCCGCAGCCACTGCGCAAGCGGATCGCGGACATCCTCGACCAGATCGTCCGCGAGGACGCCGACACCGAGCAGCTGATCGGCGGCGGCGGCCGGCAGCAGTCGCGCGGCAAGGCGCCGGTACCCGGCCTGTCGAGCCGGGCCCGTGCGGCGGTCCAGGCCGCCGGACGCCCCGAGGCCGGCGTACCAAGCAGCGCCGCGCGTGGCGAGCTTGTCGGGCTGATCAGCGAGCTCACCGAGCAGATGCACGCGGCCGCCGCTGAGCTGCAGTTCGAAGTCGCGGCCCGCCTCCGCGACGAGATCAGGGACCTCAAGCACGAACTGCGCGGCATGCACGCCGCCGGCGTATGACCCGTCGCGCCGGTATCGGCTGACCTGGTCTCACTGCACGGCGAACAGGTAGAACTGCCACGGGTCCAGGGCCACGAACAGTCCGGCGCTGGCCAGCTCGCCGCCGTCGCGCTCGAACACGTCCCGGCCGAGCATGTCGGTGAGCCGCCAGCTCCGGCCGGGCAGGTCCGGCCAGGGCAGCGCGACCCGCGCCTGGGCCGGCCGCCCCGACAGGTTGATCACCACCAGGTGCCGGTCACCGGAACCGTTTCCGGCCCATGACCACGCGGCCAGGTTGCGGCCGGTCTGGTTGTCGGGCCAGCCCGTGGCCTCCAGCAGCCGCCATTCGCCTGCCCGCACCCGTTGCCCGGCCACGGCGGCCAGCAGACGGCGATACCAGCTGGCCAGGTCGGCATCGGGCGGCTCATCCGGGCGGCGGGCCAAGAAGACCGGCGGCCGCACGCGCCGGCCCTCGAACTGCCCTTCGTGCCACATGGTTGCGCCGGGCAGCGTGGCGATGGCCACGGCCGCGGCCCGCTCGGCTTCGGGACCCAGGCGGCTGGCCAGGCGAGGCTCGTCGTGATTCTCCAAGAAGCGAAGCAGCCGGGACTGATAGCCCAGGTCAGCACGAAGGTGATCACGGACCGCGGACGCGTCGGCGTCGATGATCCGGTCATAGAGCCGCTTGTCGTAGCAGAAGTCGAAGCCTTGCTGCTGCAGGTCCCACTCCATGTCCCAGTACGCTTCGGCGATCATGACCGTGTCCGGGTGCCGGGCGTGCAGCCGCCCGAGCACGGCGGGCCAGAACTCGGCGTCCGGTACCGGCCCGGTCCGGCCGCCCCAGGTCCTGGCGAAAACCTGGTTGGTCATCAGCATCGCCATGTCGCAGCGGACCCCGTCGCATTGCCCGGCGATGTCCGCCAGGGTGTCCGCCGTGGCCTCGCGCAGTGCTGGGGAAAACGCGTCCAGCTGCACCACATCCGGCCAGGGCGGGAAGTACGGATCGCGGCCGTGGGCCAGTACTTGCCCGGCCACGACCAGCCATCCTCCCGGCTCGGCCCTGATGTCGTCTTCATCGCCCCGCACGAACAGCTCCGGGCGGCTGGTCACCCACGGGTGATCGGGCGCCACGTGGTTGGGTACGTAGTCCAGGATCAGCCGCACCCCGTGCGCGTCCAGCGCGGCCCGCGCTGCGGCCAGCGCGTCCGGGCCGCCGAAGGCCGCATCGACCGTATAGCGGCGAACGCAGTACGGCGATCCGATGACATCCGCGCGTTGCAGGTCCGGCAGGGCATCGGCAAAGGACTCCTGCAATCCGGTATTCGCGCTAGCCAGGGCGAGCCCGGCCGGGCTTCGCTCCCAGACCCCCATCAGCCAGATCGCGTCCACCCCGTCCGGGGTAACCGCGTCCCAGTCGGCGTCCGCCACGTCGGCCAGCGTGATCCGCCGTCCGGCCGTCCGGCCCAGCTCGTTCAGCCACACCGCGGTGTTGATCTCGTAGATGACCGGCTGATCCGGCCACCCAGTCATCTCCCCGCCTCCCTTCGGTCACGCTGAACTGAGCCAGCACATTACCGGATCGCCGCTAACCCACCCGAGGTGGGTGACGCGCCAGGACCGCCGGCGCCCGACGATGAGGGCGTGAGAGCCTCGTTCATGCGGGCCGCTGGCCTGAACGACGTGCTGCGCCAGGCCGCGGAACTGTCAGCGCGGACGATGATCTTTGATGTGGAGCCGCTGGTTGCTTACTGGGATGGCGGCCAGGGCGCCCTCGACCAGGGGGTCGCGCAGGTACTCAGCGAGGTCGCGGTGCTGCCGGCCCTGGAGGTGGTGTGCTTTGCCACCAATTCGGTGCGTCGGCCCTCGGCGGTGCCCAGCCCATCGGGGGTGCAGGTGGTCTACCTGGCCTCGGCGGGCAAGCCGTTGCGGACCGCGCCGTATCTCGGCTTTCCCCGGCCGGGGATGGTGATAGGAGACCAGCTGCCCACCGACGGGATCCTGGCCCGGCGCCTGGGCTATGCGTTCGTGCTGGTCGATCCGCAGCTGACCGAAGTTCCCGCCGGGCCGCGGCTGATGGCTGCCTTCGGGCGGCTGGTACGGCCGATGCTGTTCAGGCGGGAGGGCTGAGCTGGTTTCACTCCGGCGCTCACTCCGGCGCTCACTCCGGCGCTCACCCTCGCGCTCACCCTCGCGCTGAGGCCTTGCGCCGCCCGCCTCGGGGCTGACCCGGCGACCAAGGTCGGTCGCGGCCGGAGGATGATAGTACATGAACCGGCCGGAATGCTGAGCAACAGCTGAGCGTTGCCTAAGGAGTATGGCCCGGCGGCGTTACGGGCAGCCCGTAACGGGAACGTCCATACATCGGGGTGTGGCGAAGGCAGCCGACTTGCCGAGATGCCGGGGGAGGTGACGGTGCTAGTCAGCCTTATAGCGGCCGTCATCGCGGCCGTGTGCTATGGCGTTGCCTCAGTGATGCAGGCCATCGCCGTGCGCGTGGCCAGCCAGCGCGACCCGGAGAAAACCTCCGCGGGTGTCGATCCGGCACTCGTGGTGCGGATGCTGCGCCAGTGGCGGTTCTTGGTCAGCATCTGCCTCGACATGCTGGGATTCGTGGCCCAGCTCGTGGCCTTGCAGCGGCTTCCCATCTTTGCCGTCCAGGCCTTTGTCGCCTCGAACCTCGCCGTGACGGCGGTGGTCGCCTCCTGGGTGATCGGCGTGACCCTGTCCTGGCGCGAGTGGGCGGCAGTGGCCGGCGTGGTGATCGGCGTGGGCCTGCTCGGCTCCACCGCGGGCGCCGAGGGCGCCGCGCAGGTGGGCGCGGTGTTCAAGCTCGCGCTCATCGTGGCCGTGGCCGGCTTGGCCGTGATCGGCCTGGCCGCGGCCAAGCTCAACGAGCCCTACCGGACCACGGCGCTGGGCCTGGTGGCCGGCCTCGGTTTCGGGGTGCTCAGCATCGCCGCCCGCGTCCTGGACAGCTTCGCGCCGCTTCAGCTCGTCCGCGACCCGGCCACCTACGCGATCATCGCGGCCGGGATCATCTCGTTCATGTTCTACGCCACCGCCCTGGAAGGCGGCAGTGTCACAGTGGCCACTGCGGGCGTGGTGCTGGCCGAGACCGTTCCGCCCGCCATCATCGGGGTCATCTTCCTCGGCGACCAGACCCGGCACGGGCTGGCGGCCGTGGCCTGGGGAGGGTTCTTCCTCGCCGTGGCCTCCGCCGTTATGCTGGCCAGATTCGGCGAGGCGCACCAGGCGGAAGACGTCGCGAGGGCCGACGCGGTGGCCCGGAGGCAAGCAAATGCCGGGCCGGCCGCCGCCGAACTGTTATCCTGGTGGCCCGTGGACCTGCAGCTTTTCCCCGCCCCAACGGACACTGCCCTACCGGACACCACGGGAGTCTCATAGTGGCCGCATCATCACTCCATCCACGGCCCGTTCTCACCAGGCACCTCTTCGTCACCGGAGGTGTCGCCTCCAGCCTCGGCAAGGGACTTACCGCGTCCAGCCTGGGCCGGCTGCTCAAGCTCAGAGGGCTGCGGGTCACCATGCAGAAGCTCGACCCGTATCTGAACGTCGATCCGGGCACGATGAACCCCTTCCAGCACGGCGAGGTGTTCGTCACCGACGACGGCACAGAAACAGACCTGGACGTCGGGCATTACGAGCGTTTCCTTGACACCAACCTCCAGGGCCAGGCCAACGTCACCACCGGCCAGATCTACTCCACGGTGATCGCCAAGGAGCGGCGGGGCGACTACCTGGGCGACACCGTCCAGGTGATCCCGCACATCACCAACGAGATCAAGTCCCGCATTCTGAAGATGGGCGGCGACCAGGTCGACGTGGTCATCACCGAAGTCGGCGGCACGGTCGGCGACATCGAGTCGCAGCCGTTCCTGGAGGCCATCCGCCAGATCAGGCACGAGATCGGCCGGGACCGCTGCTTCTTCCTGCACGTCAGCCTGCTGCCCTACATCGGCCCGTCCGGAGAGCTGAAGACCAAGCCCACTCAGCACTCGGTGGCCGCCCTGCGCAGCATCGGTATCCAGCCCGACGCGATCGTGGCCCGCTCCGACCGCCCGATCAACGCCAACCTGAAACGCAAGATAAGCCTGATGTGCGACGTGGACGAAGAGGCGGTGGTTTCCGCCCCCGACGCGCCGTCCATCTACGACATCCCGAAGGTCCTGCACTCTGAAGGGCTGGACGCCTACGTCGTGCACCGTCTCGGCCTGCCGTTCCGCGACGTGGACTGGACCGAGTGGGATGACCTGCTGCGCCGGGTGCACCGGCCTGCCCACAGCATCACGATTGCCCTGGTCGGCAAGTACGTCGACCTGCCCGATGCGTACCTGTCACCGGCCGAGGCGCTCAAGGCCGGCGGCTTCGCCAACGACGCCCAGGTGAATATCCGCTGGGTGATCAGCGACGCCTGCGAGGAACCTGCAGGCGCCGCCGCCGGACTCGACGGGGTAGACGGGATCTTGATCCCGGGCGGCTTCGGGGTCCGCGGCATCGAGGGAAAGATCGGCGCGATCCGCTATGCGCGCGAGAACGGCATCCCGATCCTGGGCCTGTGCCTGGGCCTGCAGTGCATGGTCATCGAGGTGGCCAGGGACCTGGCCGGGCTGGCCGGGGCCGACAGCGCCGAATTCAACCCGGACACTCCGTACCCGGTGATCGCCACCATGGCGGATCAGGAGGATGTGGTGGCGGGGGAGCGGGACATGGGCGGTACCATGCGCCTGGGCCTGTACCCGGCCGTGCTGCAGCCCGGCACCCGGGTCGAGGAACTGTACGGCACCACCTCGGTCGAGGAGAGGCACCGGCACAGGTACGAGGTCAACAACTCCTACCGCGCGGCCCTTGAGCAGGCCGGGCTGGTCTTTTCCGGGCTTTCGCCGGACGGGCACCTGGTCGAGTTCGCCGAGCTCGCGTCTCACCCGTTCTTCGTGGGCACCCAGGCGCATCCGGAGTTCCTGTCCCGCCCGACCCGGCCGCATCCGCTGTTCAGCGGCCTGATCGCCGCCGCGCTGGCACGCTCCAAGTCGGCCAGCAACCTGGCCGGCGCGCGCGCCGCGGCCACCGCATGAACATTTCCGACACCGTTGAGCACTGGCCCGTAGCCTCGTCGGCGGAACTGACCCGCAGCCGCCTGGTCACCGTACGGAGCGACCAGGTCCGCACCCCCGATAATCAATTGGCCGAACGGGACGTGGTGCTTCACCCCGGCGCAGTGGCAGCACTCGCCCTGGACGCCGAGGACCGGATCTTGATGATCCGGCAGTACCGCCACGCGGTGGGACGCCTGCTGTGGGAGATCCCGGCCGGCCTGCGGGACGTCGCCGGGGAGGATCCCTGGCTCACCGCGCAGCGCGAGCTGATGGAGGAGACCGGCTACCGGGCCCGGGACTGGCGGGTCCTGGCCGACTACTACTCCTCGCCCGGCTTCAGCACCGAGCGCCTGCGCATCTTCCTGGCCCGCGACCTGGAAGCCGTCCCTGCCGCCGACCGCCACTTCGTGCGCAGGGACGAGGAAGCTCACCTGCTGCTGGGCTGGCTGCCGCTGGTCGAGGCAGTTGGCAAGGTTTTCGCCGGCGAGCTGCATAACGGCCCCGCGATTCTGGCCATCATGGCGGGGTACGCTGCCAGGTCAGAGGGGTTTGACCGGCTTCGCCCGGCCGATGCGCCCGAGGAGCAATGAGGCTCTGAGTCTGGAAGGACCACCCATGAAGGTCGGAATTCCCACCGAAGTCAAGAACCACGAGTACCGGGTGGCGATCACGCCTTCCGGCGTTCACGAGCTGGTCCGTGGCGGCCACCAGGTGGTCATCCAGGCCGGAGCGGGGGTGGGCTCGTCGATCCCCGACGAGGACTTCATCACCGCAGGCGCCAAGATCTTGCCCGCCGCGGACGACGTGTGGGGCGAGAGCGACCTGATCCTCAAGGTCAAGGAGCCCATCGAGGAGGAGTACCACCGGATGCGGAACGGGCAGGTGCTGTTTACCTACCTGCACCTGGCCGCGGCGGCGGCCTGCACCAACGCGCTGCTTGAATCCGGCGTCACCTCGATCGCGTACGAGACCGTCCAGCGGCCCGACGGGTCACTGCCCCTGCTCGCCCCGATGTCCGAGGTCGCGGGCCGGATGGCCCCGCAGGTGGGCGCGCACCACCTGCAGCGCGACGGCGGCGGGCGCGGGGTGCTGATGGGCGGGGTGTCCGGCGTGTATGCGGCCAAGGTCGTCGTGCTCGGCGCGGGCGTCTCCGGCATGAACGCGGCCGCGATCGCCCTCGGCATGCAGGCCGAGGTGCTGCTCGTGGACAAGAACGTCGCCAGGCTCCGCCAGGCAGACGCGATTTATCAGGGCCACTGCCAGACAGTCGCGTCCAACGCCTACGAGATCGAACGCGCCGTCATCGATGCCGATCTGGTGATCGGCGCGGTCCTGGTACCGGGGGCCAAGGCCCCGCGGCTGATCAGCGATGAGCTCGTGTCACGGATGAAGCCCGGCGCAGTCCTGGTCGACATCTCGATCGACCAGGGCGGCTGCTTCGAGGGCTCCCGGCCCACCACGCACGCCAACCCCACCTATCCGGTCCATGACGCTCTGTTCTACTGCGTGGCCAACATGCCGGGCGCCGTCCCGCACACCTCCACCTACGCGCTGACCAACGTCACGCTGCCCTACACCGTCGAGATCGCGAACCGGGGCTGGCGCGACGCCCTCCGTGCCGACCCTGCCCTGGCCCTGGGCCTGAATACCTACGGCGGCGTGGTGACCTGCGAACCGGTCGCCGAAGCTCACGGCCTGGCCTACACCCCCATCGCCGAGGTCCTCAGCTAGCCCGGCCAGGTGCCTGTGTCCAGCTTCCCGACCTCGGTACCCTCTGGTGCGGTAACGGCCGGGGAGGCCATCCGGGTATACCTTCAGTACCTGGTGGTGGAGCGAGGGCTGGCGGCCAATACGGTCGAGTCGTACCGGCGGGACCTGCGCCGGTACGAGTCCGCGCTGGCCGGACGGGGGAAGACCCGGCTGGGTGAGGTCACCGCCGCTGACGTGGCGGAGTTCCTTGCCTCGCTGCGCGAAGGCGACGCCGAGCACGAGCCGCTGGCCGTCAGCTCGGCGGCCCGGGCCGTGATCGCCGTCCGGGGGCTGCACGCCTTCGCGGTCGCGCAGGGCGTGGCGGAAGCGGATCCGGCCCGGGAGGTTGCGCCTCCCACGCTGCCCAGGCGCCTGCCCAAGGCGATCACCCTCGGCGAGGTCGAGCGCCTGCTGGCCGCCTCCGGGCCGGGCCCGGAGGCCCCTGCCGCGGCAGCCGCCCCGGTCGCCGGGCCCGGCGTCTCTGCGGCTGCGGCCGGGGTGGACCCGCGGTTGCTCCGGGACCGGGCCCTGCTGGAGTTCCTGTATGCCACCGGGGCCCGGATCTCCGAGGCGACCGGGCTGGACATCGACGAACTCCGGCTGGATGAGGACCCGGTCGTGCGGCTGGCCGGCAAGGGCGGCAAGCAGCGGGTGGTCCCGGTGGGCAGCCACGCAGTACGAGCCCTCGAGGCGTACCTGGTGCGGTCCAGGCCCGCTCTCGCCGCGGCCTCCAAGCGCCGGTCGGGCGGCCCGGCCGTGTTCCTGAATGCCCGGGGCGGCCGCCTGACCCGCCAAGGCGCCTGGGGGGTCCTGCGCGCCGCGGCCGGCCGCGCCGGGCTGGACCCCGAAACCGACGTGTCACCGCACACCCTGCGGCACTCGTTCGCCACCCACATGCTCGACGGCGGCGCCGACATCCGGGTCGTCCAGGAACTGCTGGGCCACGCGTCGGTTGCCACCACGCAGATCTACACGCTGATCACCGTGGACAGGCTCCGCGAGGTCTACGCGTCTTCCCATCCCCGAGCCCTCGCGTAGGACACGCGTCTTCCCGCCCCCCGAGCCCTCGCGTAGGACACGCGTCTCAGCCTTCGCGCCCGATCGCCGCGACCAGCGCGGTGAGGACCTGGCCGAGGGGAGCGTCAAGGGTCGCGGTGGCGTACTCGTCGCCGCGGGTGGTTCCCTGATTGACGATCACGACCGGCAACTGCCGCTTGGCCGCATGCCGCACATAACGCAATCCCGACATGACGGTCAGCGAAGAACCCAGGACGACCAGTGAGCGGGCCCGGTCGACCAGCGCGTAACAGGCCTCGACCCGCCTCGGCGGCACGTTCTCGCCGAAGAACACCACGTCTGGCTTGAGCACGCCCTGACACCAAGCGCAGTCGACGACACAGAAGGAGTCCGTCGCGCCGTCGGCCAGGACAGCATCTCCGTCCGGGTTGATCAAGGCGGCCGGTCCGGTGTGCCAGCCGGGATTGGCGGCCGTTAGCCGCCGGTCCAGGTCGGTACGGGACGTCCGCTGGCCGCACGACAGGCAGATGACCCGGTGCACACTGCCGTGCAGTTCGGTCACTCCGGACGCGCCCGCGGCCTGGTGCAGCCCGTCCACGTTCTGGGTGATGATCCCGGCCAGCAGCCCGCGGCGGTCCAGTTCGGCGACGGCGTGATGGCCGTGGTTGGGCACGGCCCGGGCGATGTGCCGCCAGCCGAGATGGCTGCGCGCCCAGTACCTGCGCCTGGCTGCGGCGCTCCCGGTGAAGGCCTGGTACGTCATTGGAGTGGCCCGCCTGGCCAGGCCGGTCGGTCCGCGATAGTCCGGGATGCCGGACTCGGTGGACAACCCGGCTCCGCTCAGGATCGCGGCATCCCCGGAGGCGACGAGATCGGCGAGTATCCCGAACGATCCGGGTGTTCTCGTCTCCGCCAGCTGGGTCACCACTCCATGGTGCCTCATGCCGCGCGGCTCTCAGCCCGCGCTCGGGGCTGACTGGCGTCAACCCGCCGTGGTGGTTATCGCCCGGGCCACCTCGGCCGCGCCATGCTTGCCGAACAGAATCGTGTAGTGGTTGGTGTCCGGCACCAGGTGCGGCCGAAGCTGCGGGAGCCGCTCGTGCCACTCCGCGACATACTCGGGCGGATACAACCCCGGCGGAGCGCCGGAAAACCCCGCCGGTGCGGTCAGTACCGGCGTCGGCTTGGTCAGGCGGCCGAGCGCGTCCGCGAATGGCTTACCCACCACCTGGTCGCGGTTGTCCGCACGGACCGCGTCCTCCGCCACGCGTGACCGCATTCGACCGGGTTCACCGGTCAGGTCATAACGACAGTAGGCCATGAGGTCGGCGGTCCAGTCGTCGGCCAGCGCCGGGTGCGCCCGCCAGAAGTCCAGGTACGCCTCTACGTCAGGAAAGGTCTGCCGCAGCCGGGCCAGCGACGGAGCCAGGGCGGTTTCGATCACCGCTTCCGGGTCCATGCCGTCCGGGAACAGCAGCGGCAGGCCGCCGTCGACCAGCACAAGCCGCCGGGCCAGGCGCGGATGCGCGTCGTAGGCGAGCAGCGCGACGAATCCGCCCATCGAATGCCCGGCCAGTACCGGCCGCCCGCCGAAATGCCGGAGCACCGCTGCCACGTCCGCGACGTGCCGTTCCAGGCCGTAAGGACCGGGCAGGTGGCTGGAGTGACCGCGGCCACGCAGGTCGGGGGCGGCGAGCGTCCAGCCGGGCGGCATCTGCCGCGCGACCGCCTGCCAGGACATGCCTGAGCCAGTGATCCCGTGCACGGCGACCGCCACCCGCTTGCCGGTGCCCCACACGAGTACGCGCAGATCTCCACCGTCTACCGGGACGTCAAGCTGCCGGAGTCGCATATTTACCCTCCCCGGTCGCAGCAGTTATGGCCTGGACCGCCCATATCTGGCATCATTATCCGCCGCCGCGATCAGTGCACGAAGTCAACTCGGACAGAAGCCGACCAGCAATCCATGCGATGCTGGATTGTGACCAGAATGACGGGTAAAACCAGGCTGGGAGGTAAGCGGGGTCATGTCTCGAGCACTGAGCTACTCGTCAGGAGAATCCGCGACGCCGCTGCTAGGCGACACGATCGGCGGCAACTTCGACGCCACCGTCCTGGCGTTCGGGGACCGGGAGGCGCTGGTCGACCGGTCCGATCCGGGGAACACACGGCGCTGGAGCTATGCCGAACTCGCGACAGACGTCGGCGCGCTCGCGCTCGGGCTGCTGGAAATGGGTATCGCGAAAGGTGACCGGGTCGGCATCTGGGCGCCGAACTGCGCGGAATGGACACTTACCCAGTACGCCACGGCCAAGATCGGCGCGATCTTGGTCAACATCAACCCGGCCTACCGCACCCGCGAACTCGAGTTCGTGCTCAACCAGTCGGGCACCAAACTGCTCGTCGCGGCGGTGAAGCTGAAGACCTCCGACTACGCCGCGATGATCGCCGAGGTACGGCCGCGCTGCCCGGGCCTGGCGCACGTGGTGCTCATCGGCAGCCCCGACTGGCAGGCGTTGCTGGAAATCGGGCACCAGCAGGACCGTTCCGCGCTGGAGCGCATTCAGCTGGACACCGACGAGCCCATCAACATCCAATACACCTCGGGTACCACAGGCTTCCCGAAAGGCGCGACGCTTTCACACCACAACATCCTCAATAACGGGTTCTTCGTCGGCGAGCTGTGCAACTACACCGAAGCAGACCGGATCTGCATCCCGGTACCGTTCTACCATTGCTTCGGCATGGTCATGGGCAATCTCGCTGCCACCAGCCACGGCGCGTGTATGGTCATCCCCGCGCTCAGTTTCGATCCGGTCGCCACCCTGGACGCGGTGCAGGCCGAGCGCTGTACCTCGCTGTACGGGGTGCCGACCATGTTCATCGCCGAGCTGTCCGCTCCCGGTTTCGCCGATTACGACCTGTCCAGTCTGCGCACCGGCATCATGGCGGGCTCGCCGTGCCCGGCCGAGGTGATGAAACAGGTCATGTCGCGGATGTCGATGCGCGAGGTGTCGATCTGCTACGGCATGACGGAGACCTCTCCGGTGTCCACCCAAACCCGCCGTGACGACTCACTGGACCGCCGGGTATCCACCGTCGGCCGGGTCGGGCCGCACCTGGAGGTGAAGGTCATCGACCCGCCTTCCGGCCAGACCGTGCCGAAGGGCACGCCCGGTGAGCTGTGTACCCGGGGGTACTCGGTGATGCTCGGCTACTGGGAACAGCCGGATAAGACGGCCGAGGCCATCGACGCACCAGGCTGGATGCACACCGGAGACCTCGCTGTCATGGACTCCGATGGCTACCTGGCCATCACCGGACGGATCAAGGACATGGTGATCCGCGGCGGCGAGAACGTCTACCCCAGGGAGATCGAGGAGTTCCTCTACACCCATCCCGACATCCTGGACGCTCAGGTCATCGGCGTTCCGGATGCCGTGTATGGCGAGGAGCTCATGGCCTGGATACGGCTCCGGCCGGGGGCCCCGGCGCTGACCGCGGATGACCTGCGGTCGTTCTGTTCCGGGCAGCTGGCTCATTACAAGATCCCCAGGTACGTGCATATCGTCGACGAGTTCCCGATGACGGTTACCGGCAAGGTGCGCAAGGTGGAGATGCGCGAGCGGTCGGTCGAGATCCTCGGCCTCGATGTAGCGACGCCTCCGGAGTAGACCTGCCGCGTCATCGTGGCGCTGCGCCGCCTGGCTGCCCAAGATGCCTCAGCCCGGTCCTTCGCCTGGCGGCGGGAGCCCGCGTTCAACGTCCCTTGCGCAGCGCCACGAGCCGGTAGACGGGATCGGGCCGAGGGCGATCCTGCTCGGGCAGCGTCTCGAGCGCGGCGCACACGGCGTCAAGCTGCTCCCGTCCGGCCCCGGCCGTCCATCCGGTCTCCTCATGCTGCAGCAGCCTGCGCCACCGGCGCGGACTCAAGCCCTGGCCGATGCCGACGAAGGTGGTCTGCGCGGCCAGGGCCAGGCCGTGCCGCCGGCCGATTTCGCGAACTCGGTCCAGGCTGTCGGTCTGGTCGTGATCGAACCTGGCCCGGACGGGCCTCACGATGGCCGCAGCGTCGTCGGCCTGGCTGTAGGCGGCGTCGCCCTTGCCGACCGTGGTGATCAGCAGGCCACCGGGCCTCAGCACGCGCCCGGCCTCCGCCAGCGCCGAAGCGGAGGCCGCGTGGTCCAGCAGATGCAACAGCCACACCATCGTCACCGCGTCGACGGATGCGCTCATGAGCGGGAGGCGGACGGCGTTGCCGAGCGTGATACGCCCGGGCAGGCGGGCCGCCGCGACCGCGGCCATCCCGGCTGACCGGTCGATGCCGATAACCGAACGGCCAGGCCACAGCAGGTGCGCCGTGACGATCCCGGTTCCGCAGGCGACATCGACCACTCGGGCCGGAGCCAGCCCTGCAATCCGGCGCCAATCCCGCGCAGCGCGCGAGATCAGCGTCTCGACCGCCTCGGCAGCCGCACGGGCCCGCGCATCGCCGCCCCTGGTCGCGTCGTAACGCTCGGCCTCGCGGTCATAGTCAAGCACGATTGCACCCTAGGCCCCCTATGGCCCTATGGCCCGCCATGGCCCTATGGGCTCCGAATGGCCCTTTGGCCGAGAAACCAGCACATCACGGCCGAGTTGTGATCTGCGGCCTCTCCGCTTATCGGGCGAAAAGCGTACCGTGGTCGCGTGATCTGATAATTGCTAACTTCGCGACATACACGACGATAAATGATTCTATTGGATCAAATCGGAGGACGGCATATGATCGAACAGCTTTGGTAGCCGACCTCGCCGCGGAGCGGGGTTGTGGGGGTGCGGAGATGGGCCAGCAGCAATACAGCCGCCGCCTCGAGCCATCGTGGCCGGCGGTCGCGGCCACGACCTTCCGGCTGTGGCTGCAACGACACGGTAAGGGAGGCAGGAGGCGGACATCCCGGCGGCAGCGCGGAGTGCTCGTGCTCAGCGCCATTGCCGCCATGGCCCTCGGGGCGCTGGTGACGCTGGCTTTCACCCAGCAGAGAACCCAGGCTCCGACCCCCCGGCCCAGCAACCCGGCCCAGAACACTCCGAGTCAGCTAGCGATCGCCCTGGCCAACCGCGACCAGGCGGCGGCCTGGATCGCGACTCAGGTGCTCCCCGGTACGGACATCGAATGTGACACCCTGATGTGCGGCGCCCTGCAGGCGGCCGGGGTATCGGCGGGCAACCTGCTCGTGATGCAGGCCACGACGCAAGATCCGATGGGCGCAACTGTGGTTGTCGCGACGCCGGCGGTGCGGAACCAGTTCGGCTCCCGCCTGGCCTCTGTCTACGCGCCGCTGCTACTGGCCCGGTTCGGGACCGGCGCCGAGCGGATCGAGATCCTTTACCTGGCTCCCGACGGAACCGCTACCTTCAACACGTCGCTCGCCCTCGATCGCGCCGCCCGGATAGCCGCGGGTGAACAGCTTCTGGCCAACAAGCGTGTCCAGGCCTCGGCGGCTGCCCGCAGCGCACTCCTGGCCGGCAACGTCGATCCGCGCCTGCTGATAACGCTTCCAGCACTTGCGCACGAAATGCCGGTGCGCTTGATAGCCTTCGATGACTCGTCGCCGGGCGCGGCGGTCCCGCTGCGCGGTGCTGAGCTTGGCGCATCCGCCCCCGCTGGCCTGTCGGCGATACTGGCGTTCCTGACCGCCCAGCAAGCCCAGTACAAGCCCTCGCTCTTCAAGAAAGCCGAGCTTGCGGACGGTCAGTGGATCGTCACCGTCCAGTACGACGCCCCGGGGTGGATGGGGTTCAAAGGCCCCTGACTGCCATCAGCCGGGGGAGGAGGGGTCCAATGAAAGTTCCGGGAATAGCCAGGCGATTGGTCATGCTGCTCGCCGCGTCGGCCCTGCTACTGGGCCTTCCCGCCGCCAGCGCGCACGCGTCCTCCGCCAGCACGGGCTGGATCAGGCTGGCGCACCTGTCTCCGAACACGCCCGCTGTCGACGTGTACCTGTACTCGTTCGGCAACTCAAACGCACAGATCGTGCTGCACCATGTCGCCTACGGAACCGTCTCACCGTATGAGTCGGTCGCTGCGGGGGACTACAGCGTGGCCATGCGCGCCGCGGGCGCGTCTGCCACGAGCCAGCCCGTCCTGTCGACCAGCGTTACCATTCAGGCCGATCACGCCTACACGGTGGCGGGGATGGGACCCGAATCGGGCCTGCGGCTTCAGGTCTTGGACGATGCCCTGACCACGCCGGTCGGGCAGTCCTTGGTGAGGGTGATCCAGGCGTCACTGAAGCAGCACGTGGTCACCGTGAGCTTCGGCTCGACGGTTCTGGCCAGCAATCTGTCGTTCGCCTCGGTGAGTTCGTACCAGGCCGTGCCGCCCGGCACCCAGACTGTGACGGTGACCGCTGGCAGCACGGATGCGCACTCGAGCGTCACGCTCGCCGCCGGCACCGTCCACACGCTGGTCGTTCTTGACGGAGCCAGCGGTCTGGAGATCGTCAACCTGGAGGACGCGTCGGGTAGCGGCAAGCCGCCGGTCGGCGGGGTCACGACCGGGTTCGGCGGCACCGCGCCGCACGGGCCAGGCTCGCCGGTGCCGTGGCTCGCGGTCATCGGAGCCGGATCGCTGCTCGCCCTGGCCGGCGGGCTGAGGATGCGCCGTGACGGGCTACGGTCGCACCGTCGGCTGCGCACCGGGATCTGACGAATGCCGACCCGCAGGCCGGCCGCACTGCTCTCGCTCGCGGCCGGCCTGGTCGTGATCGCTGGCGGGACGGCCGGCCTGCTGCTGACGCGGCACTCGGCCCAGCCCGTGCGCCCGGCGGCCGGAGTCGCGGCCCTGCCCGCGCCGACCGGCCCGATCGTGGCCCCGCCGCCGCCGGCGGATCCGCGTCCGGTCCCCCGCCCCGTCTCGCTGACCATTCCGCTGATCGGCGTGCAGACCCGGCTGATCACCCTGGGCCTGACCAGCAGCGGCGCGCTTCAGGTGCCGTCCTTGTCCGAGGCCTCCGTCGCGGGCTGGTACACGGGCAGCCCGCGGCCAGGTGCCATCGGTTCGGCCATCATCGTGGGCCACATCGACTCGTATATCGGCCCCGCGGTGTTCTCCCGGCTGGACGAGCTGCGTTCCGGGGACAAGGTCTACGTCAAGCGAGCCGACGGGACGCTGGTCGAGTTCCGCGTGACCTCGGTCCAGACCTACCTGAAGGATCACTTCCCGACCCAGGCCGTATACGGCCCCACCCCCGACCCGGAGCTGCGCCTCATCACCTGTGGCGGAGCCTTCGATTACGCTACTCGTCACTACCTGAGCAACATCGTCGTGTACGCCACTGAGGTGAGCTGAGCCGGGCCTGACACCCAAACGTGCCGTGGTCTTCCGCCCTGGCCGCGTCCGCTTGGCCCGTGCAGAGTTTCAGGCGGGAGGGCGGTGACTATCCTGAGGCGCGGACGGCTAACGGCCCCGGGAGGTGTCATGGATCTGCAGGTCGCCGACAATCCGGACCAGGAGCGGTTCGAGATCCGGGTGGACGGCGAGCTTGCCGGGTTCGTCCAGTACCGCCTGAAGGACGGGGTCCTCGCGCTGCTGCACACCGAGACCGATCGCCGGTTCCGTGGCCACGGCCTCGCCGGGCACCTCATCCAGGCCACCCTCGACGCGGCCAGGGAGCGGCGCCTGACAGTGCTGCCCTACTGCCCGTTCGCGCGCAGCTGGATCGCCGATCATGCCGCGTACGCGGACCTGGTCCCGCCCAACCAGCGCAGCCATTTCAGCATCTGACCCGCGCTCATCGCCGGCCGGGCGACAGCCAGTTCCGCGCGCTCAAGTTCGACGTCATGCGGATCGAGGCGGGCGCCATCGCGGAGATCACCACGTTCAACGCGGACCTGTTCCCGGCCTTCGGGCTGCCGCCGACGCTGTGAACGCCGCTCCACCCCCCCGGTTCAGACCTCCCCGGGGTGGTCAGTGCGGCAGGCCGACCGCGAGCAGCCGGTCCCGCTCAGCCGGTGTGAGCTGGTCCGCTACGTCCAGGGCCTCGAGATTCAGGCGGACCTGCTCGGGCCGCGTTGCCCCGAAAAGGACGGTGGTCACATCGGGGTTGAGCAGCGTGAACGCCATCGCGAGTTGGGCCGGGTCCCGGCCGATGTCGCGGGCCAGGACGGCCAACTCGCGCCCGGCCGCCACTGCGGCCGCCAGTCGCGGCTGCCCGAGCGTGCCCGCGGCCCGGCCAGCCTCGGGGTTCTGGTCGTACTTCCCGGTGAGGACGCCGCCCGCTATCGTGGACGACGCCACGATCGCCACGTTCCGCGTCGTTACCAGGCGGTGCATGCCCGGATCTTCGACGACCTCCCGGCGCACCAGGCTGTACGGCGGCTGCGTGGCCGCCGGGCCGGGGACGCCCTCGCGGTCGGCGATCTCCCAGGCCCGCTCCATCTGCTCCGGGGTCCAGTTCAGCGTCCCCCACGCCCGGGCCGCCCCGGCTCGGATCAGCCCGGTGATCTCCTCGACCGCGTTCTCGAGCCCGTGGTCAGCCGGAGGCACCTCGGCGTAGATCAGGTCGACATAGTCCAGGCCCATCCGGCCCAGCGAGCTGCCCAGTTCCTGGGCTGGCGTTTCTTCCGGCCAGAACTCCCACCACAGCTTGTTGGACACGGTCGTCTCGTCCCGGCGCCAGCCCGCGGCCCGGAACAGCTCGCCGAAGATCACTTCGGAGTACCCGGTCGGCATTGGCGCGTGTCCGGTCTCGTCGTTGTAGCGGGCGTCGTCGAGGAAGTTGATGCCGGCCTTGCGCGCGGCCCGCATGACGGCGATGCCCTGGTCGCGGCTGATCCGCTCGTAGGTGCGCCACGATCCCAGGGCCAGCCGGCTGACCTGGATGCCGCTGCAGCCCAAAGGCATGGAGGGCAAGCTCACGGCGGCAGCGTATCGCCAATTAAGCTCAATACCGTAAGCCGAGAACTCGCTGACAGAGGTGCCGGGTCATGACTCTTACCGAGATAGACCTGTCGGACACGGAGTTCTGGGGCCTGCCGCTCGCCGACCGGGCGGCCGCCTTCGCCCTGCTGCGGGCACAGCCGCGGCCCCAGTTCTACGTCGAGCCCGAGGTGCCGTTCGCCGAGCAAGGCCCGGGATACTACGCCTTGGTCCGGCACGCGGACGTGGTCGAGGCGAGCCGTCGCGCGGACGTCTTCTGCTCTGGGAACGGTGCGACCAGCATCGCGGACTTGCCTGCCGAGTTCAACGAGTACTTCGGGTCCATGATCAACATGGATGACCCCAGGCACGCCCGACTGCGGCGGATCGTCTCCCGCGCGTTCAGCCCGCGGATGGTGGCGAGGTTCCAAGACAACGCGCAGCAGGTAGCCACCGCGATTGTCGATGACCTGCTGGCCACCGGCCCATGCGATTTCGTGTCGCACGTCGCGGCCCGGCTGCCGCTGAAGATCATCTGCGACATGATGGGTATCCCGGGTGACCAGTTCGAGATGGTCCTGGCCAACACCAACATCATCTTGTCCGGGGCGGATCCGGAATTTATGAGCGAGGATCTGGACGTGGCGGTGACCCAGCTACTAGGCGCCGGCCAGGAGCTCGCCGACCTGGTCACCAGCCTGGCCGCCGCGCGCGCCGAGTCGCCCGCCGATGATCTGGTCTCCGCGCTGGTGACCGCAAACATCGACGGCGAGCAGCTGACCAGCGCCGAGCTCGCATCGTTCTTCATCCTGCTGGTGGTGGCCGGCAACGAGACCACCCGCACCGCGCTCTCGCACGGGCTGATGCTGCTCACCGAATACCCCGATCAGCGCGCGTTGCTGCTCGCCGACCTGGAGAACCGCATCGAGGGGGCCGTCGAGGAGATCGTGCGGTATGCCTCCCCGGTCCTGTTCATGCGCCGGACCCTCACCCGCGACTACGCCATGAACGGCCAGGACTACCGTGCGGGTGACAAGGTGGTGCTGTTCTACTACTCGGCCAACCGCGACGAGGCGGTATTCGCCGACCCCGACTGCTTCGACATCACCCGCGCGCCGAACCCGCACGTCGGCTTCGGTGCGGCCGGACCCCATTACTGCCTGGGCGCCCACCTGGCCCGCCGCGAGCTGAACGTCATGCTCCGCGAACTGCTCACCCGCGTCCCCGATATCACCGCCGGCGAGCCCGACCGCCTCCTGTCCAGCTTCATCAACGGCATCAAGCGCCTCCCCTGCCAGCTCTGAGCACCCTGACCGTCGGCCAGGACACCGCGGCGGCTGGTTTGATGCCCGCTTCTTCCGGGCGGGTCGCCCGGGGCTGGTTA
The DNA here is from genome assembly GCA_963808615.1 of uncultured Actinomycetota bacterium. Classification (GTDB taxonomy): domain Bacteria; phylum Actinomycetota; class Actinomycetes; order Streptosporangiales; family Streptosporangiaceae; genus Palsa-504. The sequence goes on along the minus strand of CAWEGV010000005.1, from coordinate 367,331 downwards.
CCCGGGGCGGGGCGGCGGGCTGTGGCTGCGGATGATCTTCCCGGCGGGGCTGCGGACCTGGCTGGTGCCGTCCGGGCGGACGGTGAGTTCCCAGCCCAGCTCGTGCAGCACCACGTGATGATGCCACCAGCAGTAATCCTTCAAGTTCGTGAGGCTGGTGCGGCCGCCGTCGGCGCGGTGGATCACGTGGTGCGGCTCGCACCCGGCCGCGGGCTGGTCGCACCCGCCGGGGTACTGGCAGCCCTGGTCCCGCAGCGCGACCAGGCGGCGCAGGTGGGCCGGGATCTGGTCGGTCTGCCCGACGTCCAGTGGCAGCGACGGCCCGCCCAGCCCGCGGCCGAGCAGGTTCCGGCGCAAGAACGAGGCGACGCCGCCGGGGCCGGAGACCACCGCGATAACCGCAGCCAGGATCTGGTGCTCTAGCATGGCCAGCACTTCGGCCGATGGGCCGGCTCCGGCGGCCGCGCCGTCGCCGCGGTCCGGGTCCGCCTGGGCGTCTGTGTCGCCGATGCCGTCGGTGCCGGCCTCAGTACCAGTGCCACTGCCGCCGTGAGCGTGGGCGCGGATGCGGTCGTACTGAACGCACAAACCGATCAGCTGGTCCACCGCGCCGGGGTCGATGTCTCCGAGCACCACCGGGATGATCATGGCATCGCACACCACGGTCCGGGCGTCGTCGCCGTCCAGCCACGCGCCGCCGTCGCCGGTGGCCACCGAGGCGGCCGCCCGGTGCGCGGCCCACGCGGCCCGGTAGTCCTCGATCCATTTGGCCTGCAGCGCCGAATCGGCGTCCATCTCGCACAGGTCCGCGAACGAGATGTGAACCAGGGCCTTGACCGGCTGCCCGGCCCGCTGAGGCAGGAGATCGGAAGCCAGCAGCCGCCGCATCGCCTCCTCAAGCGCGTCGTGGTACCGCTGCGGCCGGGTCCGCAGGTCCCCGTGGCCCTCCGGGGCCGACAGCGCGTCCAGCACGGCCTGGACCATGGCAGCACATTCCGGGGTCAAGTCCCCGCGGATTATCCCGGCGCCGTCGATCGTGGTGTCCAGGAACACCGCCCGGTCCAGGTGCCGGTCGTTCTGGTCGTCGGGGTCGGGCGGCGCGGTGCGGCAGCGGATCTCCGCACAGATCGCCGCCAGCGCCCGCAGGTTCGCGCCAGCCCGCGCCGCCGCGATGACGATCTCCTCGGCCTGCGCGCGGTACTCCTCGGGGATGTCGGCGGTCCACTTGGCTACCTGCAGCGCCACCGACTTGGTGATCACGCGGCCCTCGCGCAGCCCGGCCAGCAGCGGCAGGTGCCCGGCGGCCAGGGCTTGCACCGCCTTGTGCTCGGCGGCCTGGCCCATGGTCACCCCGGTGGTGTGGACCAGCCAGGTGCGGGTCGTCCGCTGCCCGTCGGCCAGGTGCCCGTCCTTGACGTCAAACGCGGTCAGGAACTGGCCTCGTGCCGCCGCCTGCACTGCGTCGGCCCGCTCCATCCCGAGCAGGCACTCCGCGATGGCCTCGGTGGGCATCTCCGCCGTATCCAGGTCGGCCAAGAACCCCGCCGCGGACTCCAGCATCCCCACCGCCTCGGCGGCGTTTGCCGGAACCATCGCGGTGCTCATGGCGCCTGTTTCACCTACCCGGGGGGTTGTTCGGATATTAAGTTCGTCTGACCTGGGCGTACCTTCGATACATTAGGTGTTATTTTCTAGTCCAACTCTAGCAAGCCCCTCTGACATTCCCCGCGACCAACGCGCTGAAATATTCGATTTCTCTTATTTTGCTCGACTCATGCGACTCGGACAGCGAGGCAGCCAGCGGATTACGGAGCAACACCGCAGGAAACACTCCGCGACAGCTACCTTGACTTCAGGGCGTACGTTGTTGACGGAGGCATCGACGGGAGCCAGGGCATGAGCGTCTTGCTGGATGAGCACGAAATCGGCGGGCTGCGCTGGATCGTGGTGCGCGGCCAGGACCGTGAGGCGTTCCTGGCCCTGGGCGAACATATGCGACGCGAGATCGCCGCGCTCACGGCGACATGGCCGCTCCTGCCCCGGCTTCGTGACCACGTCTCGCGCCCGCCGGGAAGCGATCGCCTCGCTGCCGTGCGCCAGGCCAGCGCGCTGCGTTCCCCCGAGGTCTGGGCGGAGCTAGCCGCGCTCGCAAGGGGAGCCGCGGTGCCGTTCGACGACCTGGCCCTGCTGAACTTCCGTGGTGACCTCGGCGAAGTGGCCGGCGGCATCGGATGCAGCGACCTGGCGTGGCGGCGGGACAAGTCCGTCATCGGCCACAACGAGGATGGCGCCCCGGAAAATGTCGGGCAGTGCGCCATGCTCACGCTGGCCTTGGATGGCCTGCCGACCGTCACCGCCTTCTGGTATCCCGGCTTCGTGCCCAGCAACGCATTCGCCGTAACCGGTGACGGGCTGGTATGGACCATCGATCACCTTCCTGTCGCCTCGCCGGGCCCGGGCGCGGGCCGCCAGGTCGTGGGCCGTGGCCTGCAGCGATCGGCGAGGACGATCGACCAGGCTATCGACTACCTGCGGACGCACCCCTCCGCCGGCGGGTTCGCGTACACGATCGGCGACCGGACCGGACGGATCGTCAATCTGGAAGCCATGGCCGGGCGCCACGCGATCGTGGAGGTCGGGCCAGAATCGGGTCCGCTGCAGTGGCACACCAATCACGGGCGTTACCTCGCGGGCTCCCAGCCGTCGCCGACCGGCACCAGCGCGGCCCGCGGCGAGCTGCTGGCCAACCTGGCCATCCCGGCATCGGACCCGGACGCCGCCTGGTTCCTGCATATCCTGGCCGACGCGCCGCTACCGGACGGCGTCCGCGCCGATCCGGCACCCGGGTCCAACGCCACCACGCTGTGCACGTTCATCGCGGACCTCACCGCAGGCCAGGCCGTCCTCGCCGCCCGGGACGAGCAGCCGGTCGCGCTCCCGCTAGGCGACCTGGCCGAAGGCAATCCGCACCACCAGCGCCAGCTCGCCGGCGTGAAGCGATGATCCGATAGCCTCCCCGGCCGTCCGCACCGCTTCCCGGCCGTCATAATTTGGCCGAACGAGCATCGGTTCCAGCTCCCGTCACCGCATCCTGCTCCTGTCGCCGATTTCGTAACTGCGTGCAGCCGCATCCGGCAACGCGATGATCTGCCCGTCTGCGCGCGAAGCAGCACCACGGATGGATGGAGGTGACACGGCGCGGGCCCGCGCTCGGCCGGGTCGCTTTCTTATCGGTGCCGACGGCGCGTCCACCATGGTCCGCTGCTCGCGGGTCTCAGCGCGTCGCCGCTCAAGCCATGCAGGACACGGCCCCGGCCGAAGTCCACGTCATAGTCTCCGAAGAACCCGACCCTGACGACCCGCCCCGACGTACCCGCTGGCACCTGGCCCAGGCCAAGGGACCGTACCGCGGCGACCCATTGGCCTCTGCGCAGCGGCATAAGACCTTCTCCCGCCCAGCCCAATGTCTGCGGCCGAGTCTCCGCATAGGCATCTCACGACTCCAGCATCTGGCCCTGTGGACCCCACTGTCCGCGAAAGTACTGAACGATCTTGTCTGCCTGCTCGTGGCTGACCTCAACAAGATCATTGGAGAAGTCGCCGTGCTCCCACTCGGCGATCACCGGAGTGGAACTCCAACTGTAGTCGTCGCCGAGGCCCTCATCGGATGGGCCGTCGTCGTGCTCAAGCCGCCGGACAAGGCCACGGGGATTGTCGGTGGTGTTGCTGCCACCGACAATGGCGTAGTAGGTGATTTTGTTTGATGGCACCTAGAACCCTTCGTTCCTGTAGTTGGGAATGTCGGTCGCACCTTCTGGAATCTCGATAAGCGTGCACACCTGTCTCTGAAACTCGTGTAGCTCGCGCTTCTCGGCCCTGCTGGTGGACGTGTCGCGGATCCGCTCGTAGGCGACATGGGTCACATCGTGCTTGGCATGGAAGCTCTCCGGAGTGTGGAACTGCACCTCGAACCGCTGCCCCATTGGAGTCACCCATCGGGTGTTGATCCCTTTGTATTCGGGGTTCGTCCAATGATTCTCCGAGTAGTACATCTCGTAGCCGCAGCTTTCGAACCGTTCCTTGACGTCGTAGTAGCCCCCGGTGTAGTTATCCGCCTGCAAGCAGTACGTGTACCGGATCGCATCGGGAACTTCACGCAGCGCCTCGGCCGCGGGCATACGCCATTCGACCTTCAGCACCGCGGCAATCTTCTCCTTGAGGCGGTCGTCGCCCTTGATACGGTGGTCGAAGCCTTCGAGCCATCCGCCGTGGGTGTTCTCCTTCCCGATCGTCTGTATGTCCGCGGATATCGACCGCGCGGTCTCTCGTATCCGGTGGATCGCCTCGTTGGCTTCCGCATGCTGTTCCGGGTCGAGCTTGAGCCCGCCCTTGCTACGGTACGTCCCGGGCGGATCGCTCGAGCGGTCTGGTTCAGCGGCGTGCTGTCGCTCCGGCCAGCGCCTCTCGTGGTCTGCCCACATCTTCCGGAACCGCGGCACCTCGCTCGAGTAGGTCTCCCGCTCGGCTCCGTCGGTTCTTCGGTCTTGCTCAGCCCATTTTGCCGTTTCCGCGGAAACGTGGGCCATCGCCGCCTCGTACGCCCGGCCGCGTTCGTCCGGGTCGGGCATCTCACGGGACTTGGCCGTCGGCCTGTCCGCGCCGCGCTCACCGGCGTGCTCCGCTTGCCTGGCCTCGACCCGCTGGTCCGGCAGGTCCGGGGACCCCACGGCACTCCCATCCTTCACTCATTGTAATCAAGGAATCATGTTAAGTGACATAACTGTGCGGAGAGTGTCGTAAGAACGAACGATCTGATGACGTCCCCAAAGCCCGGGGCCGCTGCTGGCCCCGAAGATCCTGGCAGGCGCCATGTGCACCAGTCGCGGACTACGCTCAGCTTCGTGAGTCAGCGGAGCCTGCAATCCCGGGTTGCGCGGCCGCCGGGGACGCGCTGGCCCGGCAGGGGTTCGTCACGCCTGTCGACGTGTGCCTCGGCCTGGGTTGGCCGCACGAGACCAACGTCGATGCGTGGCGGCACGGCCGGGTCGAAGACCTGGAGTACTTCCTGCCTGCGCACGAAAAGTGGCATCGGTGCGTCACGAGGATATGAACTACGACTCCCTGCTGATGTCCGGTGTCAGCCGTAATGCTGCCCGGGACCGGGTACGTCCCGCCGTCGACCGCGTCCTCGCCGCCTGGACCAAGCCGGCCTGGTGATACTGAACGTAGCTGGCGCTTCACAGGTCCTCCAGGGCCCGGGTTGGATCAGCCTCCGGGGCACCGCTCGGCTCCCAGTCATCATCGGATCGCGCATACGGATACCAACAGAGGTCCCGGCCGAGACGCAACTGCAGGCGCCCTGCTGTGACCCGGTTGCCCCGGATGACGGCCTGCGCGGCACCGGTCTTGGCGCGCAGCGCGGCCCGCGCCGCGGTCAGCAGCCGGGCGGCGTCCGGATCGTCCGCGGCCGGCTCCCACTCGGCGCGCAGCAAGTCCAGCCCGGCCGGGCCGCCCTGCCGCCAGGCCAGCGCCTGGCGGGCGAGGTCACGTTCGCCGACCCCCGAGCGCGCCGCGAGCGCGGCGAAGGCGGGCGTGCCCAGCGCCCGGGCCGCCATGCGGGCCAGGTCAGCATCCGGGTCGAGGCTCAGCCCGGCGTCGGCGGACAGGCCCACCGCCATCTCCCAGGCTCGGCTGGCCGCGTCCGCGGCCAGTTCTACCAGGTCCTCGCGGAGGCCGGGCCGCCACGGCGGCGGATCCACGGGAAGCGCGGCGGGCGCTGCGGGCCGTCGGGGCGGCAGCGGCGCGGCGGGGATCGGCGCGGCGGATTCTGGCGCGCCGAACGCCGTCCTGGCGTCCACGCCCTCGTCGGCCGCCGGCTGGCTGGCCGTCGGCTGGCTGGCCGTCGGCTGGCTGGCCGTCGGCGGCGACCCGGCACCGGCGTGATCACTGGCCGCGGTTCCCTGCATGGCCGCCTGACCGGGCGCGGCGCCCCGGCGGCGGGCCCGGATCCCGGCCAGCACCTGGTCCCGGGTCCGGCCGCGCAACAGGAACAGCGCGAACGGGTCGGTGTCCAGCACATCGGTGAGCAGGTAGCAGGCCGCCGCGGAGTGCTTGCACGGGTCGGCGTCGTCCGGGCAGCTGCAGCGCGGCCCGAGCTCGCCGCCGCCGGGAAGCAGGTCGAGCCCGGCGCTCGCCGCGTCGTCGGCGATCTCCGGCGGCAGCTCGCCGTCCAGCAGCGCGGCGGCGTGACCGAGCCGGGCCGAGATGGCGGCCAGCACCCGGTCCCACTCGTCGCCGGTGAACCGCCGCACCCGGATCCTGACCTCGTACGGCTCGGTCTTGCGGCCCTGGACCCGAGCCCGCGCCTCGCCCGGCGCCAGGGTCAGCTCGCCGACCGCGCCGGATCGCGCGTAGTCCCGGCCGCGCGGCAGCCGGTCGGGGTCCAGCCGCGCACGCTGCTCCAGCGCCTCCAGCCAGGCCCGGCCCCACCACGTGCGGCCGAACTCCTGTTGCCCGGCGCCGGCGGGATTCTCGGGGGCCTTGGGGTCCGTCCCGCCCATGCCGCCGCTCCCGTCGCTCATGGCGCGGCTCGCAGGCTGACCAGCTCCGCGAGCTCGGCGTCGGACAGCTCGGCGATCCAGCCCTCGCCAGAACCGATTACGGCGTCGGCGAGCTCGCGTTTCTTTTCCAGCAGGGCCGCGATGCGGTCTTCGAGCGTCCCCTCGGCGATGAGCCGGTGGACCTGGACGGGGCGGTTCTGCCCGATCCGGTACGCCCGGTCGGTCGCCTGATCCTCTACCGCGGGATTCCACCACCGGTCGTAGTGCAGCACGTGGGTGGCTTGTGTGAGCGTCAGGCCGGTGCCGCCCGCCTTGAGGGACAGCAGGAAGACCGGGACCTCGCCCGCCTGGAACCGGGCCACCATCTCCTCCCGGCGCGGCACCGGAACCCCGCCGTGCAGGAACAGCGAGCCGATCCCGCGGGCGTCGAGATGCTGCTGCAGCAATGTGGCCATCTGCGTGTACTGGGTGAAGACGAGCATCGACTCGCCGCTGGCCAGGATGACGTCGGCCAGCTCGTCGAACGCGGCCAGCTTCCCGGACCGGCCGTCCAGCGGCCCCGGCTGCTTGAGGTACTGGGCCGGATGGTTGCAGATCTGCTTCAGCGCGGTCAGCAGCTTGAACACCAGGCCGGCCCGCTCGATACCCTCGGATTTCTCGATCGCCTCCATCGTCTCGCGGACCATCGCCTCGTACAGAGTGACCTGCTCGGCGGTCAGCGGCACGAACACGTCTGTCTCGGTCTTACGCGGAAGCTCGGGCGCGATACCGGGGTCGGTCTTCCGGCGCCGCAGCAGGAACGGCCGGATGAGCGCGACGAACCTGGTCGTCGCCTCGGCGTCCCGGTACCGCTCGACCGGGACCGCGACCCGGCGGGTGAACGCCTCCAGGTGCCCGAGCAGGCCCGGCGTCGTCCAGTCCAGGATCGCCCACAGTTCCGACAGCCGGTTCTCCACCGGCGTCCCGGTCAGCGCGATCCTGGCGGGCGCGAGCACCGCCCGCAGCTCGCGCGCGGTCCGCGACAGCGGGTTCTTCGCATGCTGCGCCTCGTCGGCCACGACCAGCCCCCAGCCGACCTCGGCAAGCCGGGCGGAGTCCCTCAGCACCAGGCCATAAGTGACCAGGACCATCTCGTCGGCGGCCAGGTCCTCCAGGTGCCGCCCGCCCCCGTGATATCGGCGGACCGGGACGTCGGGGGCGAACCGGCGCACCTCACGCTCCCAGGTGCCGAGCAGCGACGCCGGGCAGACCACGAGCGTGGGTCCCGCCTTCGCCTCCCGCCGGTGCAAGTGCAGCGCGATGACCTGGATCGTCTTGCCCAGCCCCATGTCATCGGCGAGGCACCCGCCGAGCCCGGCCTCGCACATCCCGGCCAGCCAGGCCAGGCCGCGCCGCTGATAGGGCCGGAGCGTCGCGGTGAGCCCTGGCGGGGGCTCCACCTGCACCGGGGCGGACGCGATACCCGCGACCTTGGCGGCCAGGTCGGCGAGCGGGCCTTCCGCGACCACCGTCACCGTCTCGCCGTCGATCTCCGCCGAGCCCGCGAGCACGGCGCCGAGCGCCTCCGACGCGCGCATCCGGGTCCGAGGCGGGCGGCGCAGCCGGTCGAGCAAGGCCGGGTCGAGCATCACCCAGCGGCCCCGCAGCCTGATCAGCGGCCGTTTCGCCTCGGCCAGCGCGGCGACCTCGTCGGCGTCGAGCAGCGCCCCGTCGAGCGTGAGCTGCCAGCGGAAATCCAGCAGCGCCTCGAGCCCGAACCCGGCCTCCGTCACCTTCCCCGGCGCCGGGATGGGGACGGCTCTCAGCTTGAGGCCGCCGCCCAGCATGCTGGACGGCCACAGTACCTCGATGCCGGCGCCCGCCAGCTCCTCGGCCGCCGGGCCGAGCAGGCTGGTCAGCGCGTCGTCGTCCAGCTCGATCGCCGACGGGCTCGCCTGCCGCAATGCCTCGGCCAGCGGCGGCCAGATCGGAGCGCCGCGGCGCAGCGCCAGCAGCAGGTCCGTCTCCGCCTGCGGGCCGAACCTGGACAGCACCGTCTCCGGCTGGCTCCACAACGCGGCAGCATCGACGATCAGGCTCGGATCGGCGTTGCTCCGCAGCTGCAGGAGCAGCTGGAACGCAGGCGCGGTCCCGCCAGCGCCTTCCGCCTCTTCCGCCTCATCAACCCACGTGCCGTCCGCCTCTTCGGCCTCATAGGCCTCGCCGGGCTCTTGTGCCTTATACGCCTCGACCGCACCTAGGAGCCGGCCGCCACGGCACTCCCCCGGTCGAGGGCATGCGGATCCCCGAGCGCTTCGGCCGCGAGCACCGTGAGCAGCACGGTCGGCCCGCCCGAAGCGGGAAGCCTCGGCCAGACCAGGGCACATCGCGATGCGAGGCCCAGCAACTGCCCGGTTCCGGCACGCGGCAGTCCGCGCCGGGCCGCCCAGTCCACAGCCGAGGGGGCCGCCACGCCGACGGCAGCCAGCGCGTCCGCCGCCCTCGCCCGCTCGTCTGCGGCCCGACGAAGCGCGGCGGCTCGTTCCGCGGACCGGTCCCGGAGCGGGCCGCCGCAGGCGGCCAGCAGGGTCTCCAGGTCGGTGCCGAGACTCCGGGTCGCCTCGGCTAGCGCCTTCGCCCCCACCTGACGCCCGACAGCGCCCATTTCGTGCCGAGCAGCTTGCCTACCTGGTCACGTTCGGCGTCGGTCAAAAAGACCCGCAGCGGGCTGCCGCCCATGCCGTGCCCGGCCTCGAGGCGCTGCCTGGCCGCCGCGAGTACCCTGGCCGGCCCGGGCAGGCGGGCCTACTCCAGCAGACGGCGGTCGGTCACAGCGTGGAGAACAGGTCGCCGGAACCGTCGGGTTCGGGCGCCGCGAGGTCAGGCAGGTCCGCGGGATCCGGGGTGGGAGGTGGGTGAGCTCGTTCCCGGTCCAGACTGCGAGCTCGAGCGAGACCCCGGGCCACGGCTGGGGCGCACGCCGCACCTCGTAGATCGAGGCCAACGGGACGGGGGAGGAGTTGGCGATGATGGCGGGACCCGCGATCAGCCAGTCCAGGTCGCAGGAGGTCAGCAGGCGGAACATGGCCGCCTTGTTCGCCGAGTCCACGCCCCCGAACGCCTCGTCGAGCCAGATCATCCGCGGTCCGATGCCCGACTGGTCGTACATGGCGTGCAGCGCGGCGATGAAAGGCTGCATCAGCGTGACCACCTTGGCCCCGCCGGACAGCAGGCCGTGATCTCCGCGGTCGAGCGCGCGCCAGCCGCCAGCCGGCCCGCCGTCAAGGCCCGAACGCGGCGTGCGGTACTCCATCCGCAGCTCGAACCAGCGGCGGTAATCGAGTATCTCCGCGAGCCTGGATCGCCAGTCAGGATCCCCCGCGGCCCGGGCCTTGTCCTGCGCGTCGCTGACCCGGCCGGCCAGGAAACCGCGTAGCTGCTCCTGAGTCGATTCTGGCAGCAGGGCGGAAGAGCCCGACGTGGGCCGGTACACAGGGCCATCCGCGCCATGGAAGAGGCCGTTGCTTGTACGATTCCGTCGTGCCTGGGGTGACCGAGGTCGGCGAGTGGCCTGAGCATTGGCTGAGGCTAAACGCGGTGTGCCCGTACTACACGATGTTTCCGCTGGACTTTCCGCTCGGCCAGCTTGAGCTCTATCCCGACGCCCGGCAGGTGCTCGATCCTTTCTGCGGACGCGGGACGACGCTATTCGCGGCCCGGCTGACCGGCCGGCGAGCGGTGGGAATCGACATCAGCCCCGTTGCGGTCGCCATTGCCCGCGCGAAAACGGTCAGGGTGACCCCGGGTGCGGTTGTCCGGCTGGCTAAGCAGTTGCTGCATAGCGCCGATGATGCTGCCGGGCCTAAGGGAGAATTCTGGGAATGGTGCTTTCACGCCGATACGCTCAGGCACATCGTCACCCTCAGTAACGGCCTGCGAGCTTGCGCGGATACGCCGACGGCTGCGGTGTTGCGAGCGGTCCTGCTCGGCGTGCTGCACGGACCGCGCAACAAGGGGCTGCCCTCCTATTTGTCGAACCAGATGCCGCGAACTTATGCGTCCAAGCCCGCCTATGCGGTCCGGTATTGGCACGGCCGCGGCCTTAGCCCGGTTCGCGTGGATACGCTCGACGTGATCACCCGCCGCGTGCGGTACTTGCTGAGCTCGTGTCCGCCCCGCGCGTCCGGGCGAGTTGTGCTGGGCGATGCGGCGGCCAGCGTGGCGGCGTTGCGGCAGCGGTTCGACCTGGTGATCACGTCGCCGCCGTACTACGGCATGCGCACCTATGTGCCCGATCAGTGGCTGCGGAACTGGTTCCTCGGTGGCCCTCCCGACGTGCCATACGGATCTGAGGGGCAAATCGCTCATCAGCCCAGCCAGGCTGCATTCGTTTCGGCGCTCGCCGATGTCTGGCGTGCGGTGGCGGGCCGCTGCACGCCGGGAGCCCGGCTGGTGATCCGCTTCGGGACCCTCCCGTCGGCCAAGGTGCCAGCGGAGACGATCATGATCGCTTCGCTGCGTGAAGCCAGGACGGGCTGGATCGTACGGGACATTCGCCCAGTCGGTGCGCCGTCAGCGCATCGACGGCAGGCCGGGCAATTCAACGGCGGCCGGCAAGTTGTCGGGCGCGCCGGTGACGAAATCGATGTCATGGCTGAACTCCTGTCGCCCAGCCGTCGTGGGTAGGCAGTAGTGTCCATTAGCTAAGTACAATCTGTTTGTTGTCCGGTTGCCCCGGAGGGCGCATGTTCGATCCTGACCGGCTCCCTGAGCTGAAAAGCCTCGTACGGGAAGCCACCAGAGGCGATTCCGGCCTGCTGGACGAGGTGATACGTGACGTCGCCCTGTTGCGGCCGGTAACGACGATTCAGCCGCGAAACATCAATTCGATCTCCCTGGTGGCCTCGGATGGCGGAAATAACCGGCTGGAATTCAATCCATTCTCGCTGCAGGTCGTCCGAGTGGTCGACACCTTCGGCGATGAACTGTTCCTCGACGTGATCTCGCCATCTGCCGACACCGTGACCTTGGGGCAGCGCCACCTCGACGATCCCTGGTCGCCGCTCGGCAAGCTGATGCGTGACCTGGGCGTCGCGACACTCGGGCAGCTGAGCACCATGATCCCCGCCAGGCCGAAGTCCAGGGCATGGCCGCTGGTCTACCGCGACCTTTGCGAGTGGGCGGTGCTTTACGACCTCATCTGCTACGAGCGGTGGGGCAGCGACACCCTCGTCATCCGGGACGGCCTGCTCCGGACGAAGATCTTCGCCGAAGACCTGTTCGTCCGGCTCTACGGCCTGATGAAGGTGGCGATCGAGAGGAACCGGCGTGAGCGCAAGCGTGACATCTTCCTGGTCGGCATAGCCAAGCATTCCCGGATCATCGAGCGCTACCGGCTGGCCATGGCCGTCGAGGACGTGTTCCCTGCCGGGCAGCCGTGTTACGTGCCGGTGCCGCCGGAGCTTCAGGTGAAGGTCTATGACTGGGCGGAGTACGTCCGCTCACCCGAAGATGACGACTCCGACAAGGAGAAGCCCAAGTTCAATATGGGGGCCATGTACCTGGTGCGGTTCGGCAAGCGGTCCTCCGATCCCGTATGGACCATGGATCTCCTGCAGTTCCAGGCGGCGCGGGCCCAGCAGGTCTTCGGCTCGCTGCTCGCCGACGCCGAGCTCGGCTTCCCGGTTCCCTGCTACCCGCACTGCCTGCAGGAGGCGGATCGCTACGCCCAGGTAGTGGACCTGGACCTCGCGATCTTGCAAAGCGCCATGGAGGAGGCTGTCCGGGAGCAGATCCGCGCCGACCGGCGTCACGTCTTCGACGCACAGCGCCTGTCGCCGGCTGATCCCGCCGCCGGGAGGTATCAGTGACGCTCTTCGAGAAAGCCCAGGTGGTGGGCACGTTCCTCGGCTTCTCCGAGGGTGGGCTGGAGTTCCATGCGGACCTGATCCTGCCTTACCAGAACTACTTCCAGTCCTCGCCCATGCACGGTCAGTTCGTCCTGGTCGCCTTGGAGAACGACGCCGAGGCGATCCTGGGCCGGATCACCATGATCGCCGCGCAGGGCAGGCTCATATCGCCCGCCGGCGAGGACTACGCGTTGCGGCAGCAGCGCGAAAACCGTCCCATCCCCGAAGACCTGCGTGACCAGTTCCTCAAGTACCGCGTCAACATCAGGATCCTGGGCGTGCTGCGTTACCGGGACGGCGATCTACCGCCCGTTTTCATTCCCTCGCACCGGCGGCTGCCGCATGTCGGGGCCAAGGTCGCGTTCCTGTCCGATGAACTGCTCCGGCATGTGGCAGGTGCCACGGCCGACGGCCCGCACGCCGTGGAACTCGGGTTCCTCGCCTTCGGCGAATTCGTCTATGCGGGCCATGACTCTCGCGTAGGTGACGATGAACGGCTTCAGATCCGTGATCCCGCGGTCCTGCCGCGTTTCGACATCCTGCACATGGTGAGCCGCCGTTCTTTCGTCTTCGCCCGGGCGGGCTTCGGAAAGTCCAACCTGGTAAAACTGCTGTTCGCGAAGCTATACGGGGGCGGCAAGGGCCCGGTCGTCGAAAAGAGGGCTGGCCGGGAGGTACCTGTGGGGACGGTCGTCTTCGATCCCGACGGCGAGTACTACTGGCCGGACGACAAGGGCAGGCCGGGACTGTGCGACGTTCCCGCGCTACGGGACCGGCTGGCGGTCTTCACCGACAAGGAGGGGCCGAGCGAGTTCTACCGGTCCTTCTTCGTCGACAAGGTAAGGCTCGACATCAGGGAGCTCGAGCCCGCGAAGGTCATATCGCTCGTGATACCGGCCGAGCGCCAGGATCACCAGAACATCGCCAAGCTCAAGCAGCTCAGGGCGCCGGACTGGAGCAAGCTGGTCGATGAGGTCTGGCTCGGCAAGGGGGGCACGGATCTCAGGCACTTCTACGAGGCCCTGCAGCTCGACTCCAAGCAGCAGGAGAACGAGGCGCTCGCCGCCCGGGCCAACATGGTCCGGGTCGTCACCGCGCTGCACGACCCGTCCAGCCAGCTGCTGCGGGCGCTGATCAAGGCATTGTCGGACGGCAAGCTGTGTGTCGTGGACATCTCGCAGATGCGCGGCGCGCAGGGGCTCGCTCTGGCCGGGGTGATCTTGCAGCGCATCTTCGAGCACAACCAGAAGGAGTTCACCAATAAGGACTCGCGTAGCGTCCCGACGATCGCCGTCGTCGAGGAGGCCCAGTCGGTCCTGGGATCTTCGGCCAGCCAGGGGGAGGGACCATTCATCTCCTGGGTGAAGGAGGGGCGTAAATACGACCTCGGCGCGGTCCTCGTGACCCAGCAGCCGGGCAGTATCCCCGCCGAGATCCTGTCCCAGGGTGACAACTGGTTTATCTTCCACCTGCTGGCCGAGGGCGACCTGCGTGCCTTGCAAAAGGCGAACGCTCATTTCTCCGACGACCTGCTGTCGTCTCTTCTCAACGAGCCCCTTCCCGGGCACGGGGTCTTCTGGTCCAGTGCCAGCGAGACGCCGTATCCCATTCCCGCCCGGGCCTTGCTCTTCGAGAAGAGCTTCGAGATGGCGGACCCGCTCTACAGCCGGCCAGCTGTCGACTGCTACGCGTCCAGGCTGAAGAGCCAGCTGGATAACGCACTTGATGAGGCGGTCGAGGCATCCGGCGGCAAGCCCGTCACGGTCAACAACACCGTGGATGCGACGGAGACCTTCAAGTACGCGGCCGTCGCCAAGCTGGCTCAGGACCCCAGGTTCCAGAATGCCGTGCGCAGCGGTCGCGGCATCAAATGGGGGCACGTCCAGCACCTGCTCGCCGAATACCTGCCCGAGACATTCGGCCAGGAACACGAGGAGCGGTTTGAGTGGGTATACCGGCAGGGACTCGTGAAACGGGCTCTCAACGAGATCCTCGGCGAGAACGGCTGGCGTTCAGAGACGCGGGGCATGGCCCAGTGGATCGTGGCTACCGACACCGCCAATCCTCGCGCCGCCGTGCCGCGGCCCCCCGCCGACCGGTCACCCGACGATGAGTTCGGCCCGCTGCCCGAAGACCCGCTCTTCTGACCTGAACCGGGGCCCCTCGTGCGGCCGGCGGGCCGTAACATCGGGTGCCATGCCGGTGAACCGTATTACCCGGGACCAGTTCTGCGCCAGGGTGCCTGCCCTGGACGCCGAGCAGCTCCGCAAGATCTTGGCCTCCCTGTCTGGCCGTACCCATCTCCGCTCTCGTTCTGTGCCAGAATCCTGCCGTGGCGGAGCTTGATGGGCTGAAGATCCCCAAGGCGATGCGTCCTGTCGCCGAAGACATCATCGAGATCACCCACGGGGCCTGCGCGACGCTCCTGGACGCCATCGTGGTCCCGGCGGGCGCGGAGCGGGTTGTCCAGGTCCGGTAGAGATCGAACTACGACTGGCGGGATGATCAAAGCTGAGGGTTGGGCGATGACCCGAGGCACAGCGCGACATGGCGCTTGTCCCAGGCTGCGAACACGTATCCCAGGACCCGGTTCGGATGGCTCTTGAGTACTCCGTATTTGAAGTGCTGGAAGGCTCGCTCGAATCCGTCCACGAGGCCCTGCCGCGCGTCGGCCGCAGTCAGGCCGTTAAGCAGAGGGTCGAGACCGTCGGCGACCGCCGCCTCGAACTGGGCTACGTCCGGCGAGCCGGTGACCCAGATCAAATCGTCGTCGAAGCCGAGAAAGAACTTGGCCGAGTGGCCGTTCACGATGCCGGGCCCAAGGGTGTGAGCTGCCTGGCAGGCAATTGCCACGATCGAGCGCCCGCAGATGGCGGACGACGTGGCGACGTCAAGAAGCGTCAGGCCGCTGGCTTCCCGGAGCGTGCTCCATGTCCCGTGACCGAAATAGAAACAGGCATCGTGCACCCCCAAGGCGCCCTGGACGGCCGTCGGCGTGACCGCCGACCCGCTCAAGGAGACCACCTTATGGCCGCGGGCCTGTGCCCGCCGCCTCACCGTGCCACCCCAATTCCCGAGCGTCACGGCGTCGGGATCGTCCGCCGGGGTGACGAAGACCAGCCTGCTCATTAACGCTCGGTTTCGGCGAGCAGATCGTCGACTACCTCTTCGATGCCTACGCGGTCTTCCACAGAGTCGAAGATCCGGAAGAGCCGCTCACCAACCTCGTCCCGTTTCCGCATATGCGACGCGATCTGCCGGGGGGTCAGCTCCTGCCCGTTGCCGAACGCCAACACGGCCAGGTTGGGAGTCGGATGTGCCTTTGCCCAAGCAGTGATCGCGTCGATGAGACGGGATTCTTCGTTTCTTGTCATGTCGGATCTCTTCACGTCGGACCCGGTGGCCGTGACCCGTAAGCTTCGCTGCCGCCGGCCACGCCCGGCCTCGTATCTCCGGGTTGAAGGGGAGTCAGGCTCAGCAAGAGCCGGTGCGTGGCGGTAGCGCTTCTCGACGCCGTCCCACCTATAGAGATGACGTTGAACTTGATCCCCCCGCCGCCTTCCCTGGTCCTCTCCACCGCGAACTGAACCTCGACCTCGGCCTTGCTTACGCCGAGTCGCGCAGGCGGGCCCTCCGTGGCGAGCTTCGTCTCCGCATCGTAGAGCTCACGGCGAAGCTCCTCCAGGAGCTCAGCCAGGCCAATGTCGTTCTCGTCATTCATCCGGCCCTCTGGGGTCTTCTTCCCTAGACCACGATATCAACGTAGGTTTGCCCCGGCTGTCTGGCTGCAACACATGCCGGCGCACCCGGTCATCGCTCCCTGGAATCAAATGGCGGCAGGAACAGGCTCGTCTGGTGACGTTCCTCAGCGGGTTCGGCGCGGTCGCTGGCGATCCCGGCAAGCCCGTGATCACCGCGCTCGGCCGCTGGGCGCAGAGCAGCTCCGGGACGCGCTGCCCGGCCTGGATGAGGATCCTACGGCCGCGGAGATGATCGCCGAGGCGGCCGATCTCGCCGAGGCTGGGCACGCCGCGGCGTGGGAGTGGCAGGGGCGGCGTGACCCCGTGGCGTGGCTCTGGCTCGCGGCTCCTGCAGCTAGCCGCCGGCCACGAGCCAGTCCGGTACGTGGATATGCTCGCCAGCAAAAAGCCACGCCGTGCGAAGCGAGCCGAGGGCGGCACGGGACACCCTCCGAGCCTCGAGCGCCCAGCGGCGGACCGCCCGTGGCGGACCGCCAGAATCCAGCTGCAGTTTCCAGTCCGGTTAAGTGGATACCCCGGAGTGGCGTTTCCCGGGTTACTTGGCGTGGCCGCTGCTGGGAGAGTCCGTGTCTGCAGCAATGGCGGCATTGCTCGGGTAGTTGTGACTGGCGGCCGGTGTTCGCAAGATTGTCTGAGTTGGGCGGCTTCCGGCATGGTCCCATCACTGGCTCCGTCCGGCCGGGCTCCTGGTCGCGGAGCCCGGCCGGAGGGAAGGTGCCGCGTCGTCATGCCTTGGCGTAGCTGAGCTGCAGGACTCCGGTCTCGAACGTCGCGGAGTCGGTGAGCTTCAGCGGAACCTTGCCGCCAGGAGTGCCGAACAGCCGCTTGCCGGAGCCCGCCACCAGCGGGAAGACGAACAGGCGCAGTTCGTCCAGCAGGCCCTCGCGCAGCAGCGATGTGACCAGGGTCGCGCTGCCGGTCATGCCGATGTTCTTCCCGGGCTGCTGCTTGAGCTCGGCGATCTGGGCGAACGCGCTGGCCGCCGGGATCAGGGTCGAGTTCTGCCAGTCCGCGGACTCCAGTGTGCCGGAGACGACGTACTTGGCGGTGCTGTTCATCGTGTCGGCCATCTCACCGGTCTGCCGCGGCCAGTGCGCGGCGAACATTTCGTAAGTGACCCGGCCGAGCAGCATCGCGTCCTGGGCCGCGATCATCGACCCGATGGCCTGCCCGAGCTCGGGGTTGAACCAGGGGCCCATCCACTGTTCGGCGCCCTCGATGACGCCATCCAGCGAAATAGTCAGGCCCGCTACGATCTTCCTCATGATGGTCTCCTCCTAGAGAACGTCTATGCCGGTCGGCGCTGTGGTCCGGCCTGCTGCTGACGCTTCGATCGGGGACCGGCCAGATGGACGCGGCGGCGGAACTTTCCGGAGGATCTCGCGATGCGCTTCCTGATGACGCTCAACGGCGGCGGCCGCCCGCCGGACGAGCAGCTCTACGCCGAGATGGGCTGCTTCGTCGAAGAGCTGGCCCGGGCCGGGGTGCTGCTGGCCACGGGTGGCCTGGACCGCGGCACGCACGTCGTGGCGTCCGGCGGGAACATCACGCTGACCGACGGGCCGTTCACCGAATCCAAGGAGCAGATCGTCAGCTTCGCGCTGCTCGAGGTGCGGTCCAGGGACGAGGCGGTGGAGCTGGCCCGGCGGTTCTGGAAGATGGTCGGCGACGGCGAGGGCGACATCCGCCAGGTGTCCGGCCCCGAGGGTTGATGACCACTGGCGCCGGTACCGCGGCGGCGCATCGCGCGGTCGAGGCGGTGTGGCGGCTGGAGTCGGCCCGGATCATCGCGGGCCTGGCCGGGCTGGTCCGGGACGTCGGCCTGGCCGAGGAACTGGCGCAGGACGCCCTGGTCGCGGCGCTGGAACAGTGGCCGGCCGAGGGCATCCCGGCCAACCCCGGCGCATGGCTGATGCTCACCGCCAAGCACCGGGCCATCGACCGGATCCGGCGGAACGAACGGCTCGGCGGCAAGCTGATCCTGCTCGGCCGCGAGCTGGAGACCGCACAGCAGGGCGTCCCGGCGGAGTTCGACGATGTCCTGGACGAGGGGAAGATCGAGGACGACCTGCTGCGGCTGATGTTCATCGCCTGCCATCCGGTGCTGTCCACCGAGGCCAGGATCGCGCTCACCCTGCGCCTGCTCGGCGGCCTGACCACCGAGGAGATCGCCCGGGCGTTCCTGGCCGCGGAGCCGACGATCGCCAAGCGGATCGTGCGCGCCAAGCAGACGCTGGCCAGCAGGCATGTTCCGTTCGAGGTGCCGGCGCCGGACGAACGGCCCGCCCGCCTGGCCTCGGTCCTCGAAGTGCTCTACCTGGTGTTCAACGAGGGCTGCTCGGCGATGGCCGGGGACGACTGGATGCGTCCCGCGCTGTGCCTCGAGGCGCTGCGCCTCTGCCGGGTGCTGGCCGAGCTGATGCCGGCCGAACCCGAGGTGCACGGCCTGGCCGCGCTGATGGAGATCCAGGCCTCGCGGATCCCGGCCCGGCTCCGCCCGGCCGGGCTGCCGGTCCCGCTGCCCGAACAGAACCGCGGCCGCTGGGACCAGCTGCTGATCAGGCGCGGCTTCACCGCCCTGCTCCGGGCCCAGCGGCTGGGCGGCCCGCCGGGCCCCTACGTGCTGCAGGCGGCGATCGCGGCGTGTCACGCCCGGGCGCACACCGCCGCGGAGACCGACTGGGAGCGGATCGCAGCGCTCTATCGAGCCCTCGCCGCGCTCGCGCCGTCCCCGGTGGTGGAGCTGAACCGTGCGGTCGCGGTGGCGATGGCAGACGGCCCCGAGCGCGGCCTGGAGATCGTGGACGGCCTCGCCGAGGAACCTGCCCTAGCCGGCTACCACCACCTGCCCAGCGTCCGCGGCGACCTGCTGGCCAGGCTCGGCCGCCATGACGAGGCGGCCAGCGAATTCCGCCGCGCGGCCTCGCTCACCAGAAACACCCCGGAGCGCACCGTGCTGCTGCAGCGCGCCGCCGAGTACGACGTGCCCACTTGACGGATCACGCTGCCAGAGGCGCCCTCGCTCGGAGTACGGGCTGACGCAGGGTGAGATCTACGACGCGATCGATGGTGAGCGCTATCTGCGGGAGCAGCAGGCGCGGACCGAACTGGCGCGCATCAACCGTGAGCTGAAACAGCTCCGGGCTCAAGTCGCCGCCCTTGAGGAAAGGCGCGCTGCTCGTTTCCGAACTCGGCGAGCAAGGCTAACCGGCAGCCGGGGCAGCTTCGGGATGTCGACGCGTCTGCCGCCGACGTACGTCTGCTGCCGCAACCGGTGCAGCATCTGCTGCTCCAGGAACCTGGCCGAGGGTATCACCAGCGTGTGCACCGGAATCCATCGCATGAACCGGAAACAGTTCTTCGCCAAGGTGCCGCCGGTCGCCACACCACCCCCTTGCGCCTTCTGCGTGACCGGACCAGACGGGTTCCGGGAGGCAAACCGCCTCGGCCGACCGGATGTCATAGCCGCCTGGTAGCAATGGAGGCGTGGCCGACACAGACCGACCGGTACCGGAGCAGAACGACCAGGGGCTGCGCCACGAGGCTGAAGGGCACTTGCGTGCGCTGGCCGGCGATCACGCCAGGCTGCGCGACGACCAGTGGACGGCGATCAGCGCCCTGGTCGCCGCCCGGCGCCGGGCGCTGGTGGTGCAGCGCACCGGGTGGGGGAAGTCGGCGGTGTACTTCGTCGCGACCGCGCTTCTGCGGGCGCGCGGGGCCGGGCCGACGGTGATCGTGTCACCGCTGCTCGCGCTGATGCGCAACCAGGTCGAGGCGGCGGGCCGGGCCGGGATCCACGCGCGCACGATCAACTCCGCCAACGCCGAGGAGTGGGACCACGTCTATGCGGAGGTCGCGGACGGCCAGGCCGACGTGCTGCTGGTCAGCCCCGAGCGCCTGAACAACCCTGGCTTCCGCGACCACGTGCTGCCGAAGCTCACCGCCGCGGCGGGCCTGATCGTGATCGACGAGGCACACTGCATCTCCGACTGGGGGCACGACTTCCGCCCCGACTACCGGCGGATCCGCACGCTGCTGCAGGCTCTTCCGCCGGGGATCCCGGTACTGGCGACCACCGCGACTGCGAACGCCCGGGTCACCCGCGACGTGGCTGAGCAACTCGGCGCGGGCCAAGACCCAGGTGACGTGCTCGTGCTGCGCGGCCCGCTGGACCGGGAGTCGCTGCACCTCGCGGTGGTGAGCCTGCCGACCGCCCACCAGCGGCTCGCCTGGCTGGCGGCCCGTCTCGCCGACGGCGGCTTGCCGGGATTCGGGATCGTCTACACGCTGACGGTCGCCGCGGCCTACGAGACGGCGGCGTTCCTCCGCGACCAGGGAATCGACGTCGCCGCTTACAGCGGCCGCGACGACCAGGCGCAGCGGCTGCAGGCCGAGGACGACCTGCTGGCCAACCGGGTCAAGGCCCTGGTGGCGACCAGCGCGCTGGGCATGGGTTTCGACAAGCCCGACCTTGGGTTCGTGGTGCACCTCGGTGCCCCGCAGTCCCCGGTCGCTTACTATCAGCAGATCGGCCGGGCCGGCCGGGCCGTAGCCAAAGCGGAGGCGATCCTGCTGCCCGGCCGCGAGGACCGGGACATCTGGGCGTACTTCGCCTCGCTCGCGTTCCCGGCCGAGCACCAGGTCCGGGCGGCACTCACCGCGCTCGCCGAAGCGGGCCGGCCGCTGTCGATCACCGCGCTGGAGACCCGGGTCGACCTGTCCCGGGGCCGACTGGAGTCCATGCTCAAGGTGCTCGACGTCGACGGCGCGGTGCGCCGCACCGCCGCCGGCTGGGAGGCCACCGGTCGGCTGTGGGCCTACGACAAAGAGCGGTACCAGCGGGTTGCTCAGGAGCGGATCCGCGAACAGCAGTCCATACTGGCCTACCAGGCGACCGATGCCTGCCGGATGGAGTACCTGCGCCGCGAGCTCGACGACCCGGAGGCTGCCCCCTGCGGCCGCTGCGACAACTGCACCGGCCGGGAGCCGGACCAGGAAGTCCCGCAGGCCGGCGCGGACGCAGCGCGACAGCGGCTGCTCCGCCCCGGCGTCGGGGTCCAGCCGCGGCGGATGTGGCCGCCGGGGATGAAGGACCTGGGGCTCTCCGCTGCCTCGGGCAAGATCCCCGCGGACCGTACGGCCGAGCCGGGCCGCGCGCTCGGCCGTCTCACCGACGTGGGCTGGGGGACCACGCTGCGGGCGCTGCTCGCCGACGAGGCTCCCGACGGGCCGGTCACGGACCAGCTCATGGACGCCGTGGTCAAAGTCCTTGCCGCCTGGGACTGGAGCCAGCGCCCGGCCGGCGTCCTCACCGTGCCGTCGCGCACCAGGCCGGTCCTGATAACGAGCCTCGGCCAGCGGATCGCGCAGGTGGGCAGGCTGCCCTACCTCGGCTCGCTCGGCTACGCCAGCCCCGACGGCCCCGGCCCGCGCCGCCACAATAGCGCCCAGCGGCTGTGCTCGCTGTGGCACGCGCTCACCGTCCCGGACGACCTTCGCGGGGCGCCCAGCCGGCTCACCGGTCCGCTCCTGCTCATCGACGACCGCATCGAGACCGGCTGGACCATGACCGTCGCGGCGAAGCAGCTCCGGGAGGTCGGCGCCCCCGCCGTCCTCCCGCTAGCCCTGGCCGTCACCACCGGCTGAGACCACATTTCCGCCTCCGGGTCAGGGTCTCTCCCCGGCCGAGACGTGCTGCCGGCTGTCGCTGGTGAACGGCTCCCGGGTCCAGCCGTCCCGCTGTTCCCGCAGCCGCATCCCGGCGAGCTGGGCCATCAGGTCCAGCTCCGCCGGCCACATGTACGGAACGGGATCGTGGAGTACTCGCCGCGCTCAACGTCGTGCCCGCGCATCCCCTCGTGGCCCAGTGGAACGCACAAGGGAGCGCGGGAAGCACCACGGGCCGTTCGGGAAATTGAGAGCGAGCGGAGCGGCCGGAACCGGGCTCCGGCCTGCTGGATAGTCGCCGCTACCCGTGAGGGCTTGGGCAGTCAATACGGCCGGTCGGGATGCGTCTGGTTGTAGGCGGTGATCGCCTGCTCCGGGATGGCGCCGTCGTTACCGAGCTCGGACCCGGCGGCGAGCGCCCAGCTCCTGACCTCCGCGGTGCTGGCCTGCCACCGCGACCCGGCGACCTCGGCGCGCGGCTGCCGTGCCCGGGCTACCCGGATGGCCTCGGCGACGAGTTCGGCGGCGCGCCGAGTCCGTTTCAGGGCGAGTTCGGCGAACACGGCCCGGGAAAGCTCGTCAGCCGTCAGTCCGGGGTGCTCGCGCTCGAGCGCGCGTGCCGTCTCCGCCAGCTCGTCCAGGCTGAAGACACGGACCGGGTTATCGAACAGGCCAAGCTGGGGGCGTAGCGGCATCTTGCCACGGTAACCCACGGGGAGACCGCATTTCCGCGGGAACGCGCCGCGGCGAACTCGTGGAACTCCTGGCTTCCCGGCAGTTCTTCCAGGCATCCAGCGATCAGCTTGCGGGCTTGGCCGAGATCGCCGGAGTGGCCGGCGATCTGCGCCCGCAGGAACGTGGCGTCCGGGCCGGCCAGGGCGGGGTGGCTGGCCAGCCGGTCCAGCAGCCTGGCGTCATCCGTGCCCGTTAGGTGCCCGGCCAGCATGGTGTGCCAGGCCGCGAGGGTCCTCGCCCGGTCCCTGCGGCGGTAGTCGGCGTTACTCCACCCTCCCGAGGAAAGCAAGATGCCCCTCCGCGAGCCCTTGCCCGCCGCGGCGGCCTCGTCGCGGGCCACCGCGTCCAGCGCGGACAGGTAGGCGGCCGCGAACCCGCGCCACATGTCCGGGGTGGTGAGCAGCGGAGTCAGCACCTCGGCGAGCGTCGTCTCGCGCTCGGCCACCTTGCCATCCCCTTCGGTCCAGCCGTACCTGGACTCCCAGCGGATCAGCTGCGGCGCGGCGCGCCCGGCGAAGGCGGCGAAGCCGTGCCGGTCGAGCACGGTCTGCCACGGCGCTGAGGCTGCATGCGAGACCACGAACCTGGCCGCCTCCACCGGGTCCTCGGAGTGGAAATACTGGACGTTGCGCATCTCGCAGGCCAGGTCGATCAGTTGCTCGATCGCCTGCTCGGCGGGCTCGGTGTCCTCGGCGTGCAACGCCGACGGCCCGGGGGCTGACGCCACCATGCGGGCCGCCAGTAATGGAAACATTCCCGCGCAATGGCGTCAGGTGTCCCGGTGACCGGCGTGCGGTCCTGCGGTAGCCTGGCCGCGCATACGCGGGCCCGCCGCGAGTGGACGCGGCGCTTCGCCGCGGCAGAGCCAGGAAGCAACAGCCGGGAGGCCGGCTCAGCCGAACGGGAGCCATCATGGCCAAGAGCAGCCGCCGCAGGAAGCAGGACCGGGCCAAGGCCGCGGTCAAGCAGGCCGAGGCGCGACGGCGCCGGGCCAGGGCCGCACGGATCCGCGCCGTGGAGCTGCGCCTGGCGCGGATCTATGATCCCGTCACGCCCGCGGATGAGCTGGCCACGCTGCTGGCCGAGCAGTACCAGGATGTGCCGGTGGCGGGCTGGCTGGTATCGGCGCTGCTGGAGGAAGGCTCCTCGCTGGAGCGGCTGGCGGATGCCGCCCAGCTGATGCTGGCCGGTTCGCCGACCGCTCGGGGCTGATCGCGCTGCGGGACGCGGTCGGCGCCTTCCTGGCCGGAACCGAACTCGGCCAGGCCACGCAGGCCCGCGTGACGGACGAGCTGTCGGACGCCGCAGACCTCGACTGGGCGCCGGCGGACCGGGCCGCGTTCGGCCAGCTGGCCGAGGAGCTTGGCCTGCTCACGGTGAACCCCGGACAGGACGACGCCGAGGAGGACGCCGAGGATCTGCTGGCCGACGACGACCCCTCCGGCACGCCGCTGAGAGCGTTCGCAGCCGACCCGTCCACGCCATCGGCGCTCGCGGCCAGGGCCGTCGCCTGGTACGAGCACATCCACTACGGCCTGTGGCGCATCGATGACCCCGTTCCGGCGCCCGGGCTGTGGTGTACGGACATCGTCTCCGGCACGGTCAGGTACGTCGAGTTCCCTGCCGAGGCGACCGCCGGCCTGGCGCGCTGGACGGTCTGGCTGGGCGGCGTCGTGCCGGTGGACGGGATCTGGCGCAGCACCGGCCTCGGGGTCAAGCTCGGCCCGGCGGAGGGCGACGCGGCGGCGGAGTTCGTCGACCAGGCGGCCGTGGCCATGGTCCATGCGATCGAGGGGATGCCGGAGCCTCCGCCGATGCCGATCCGATTCGGCGAGGCCGAGCCACGCGGGGTGTACGCGGACGGTCAGGACCCGGTATCGCCCGGGATCGCGAAGCTGATGGGCAGGGTGACCGGCGCGCTGCTCACCCGCATCGCCGCGGATGTACACAGGTACCGCGCGACGCCGCCGACGATCTGCAACACCGACGGTGACCCGATGTGCCTGATCACCGTGACGGTAGCGGTCGGCGAGGGCGCGGCCGGGCGGCTGGCCGCGCGTCCCGACTTCGAGTTCGACTCCGACGAGCCGGACCGGATCACCTGGTGGGGCGCGCTGATTCCTGAAGGCCGGCGGGAGGCGATGATGGCCGAGGCCGTCGCGCAACTGCGGGCCCAGGGTCACCAGGATGTCGAGCTGCCCGAAGGACCGCAGCGCTGGGTGCGCGGGGTGCTGCGGGTGCACGGCGGCGAGATCATCGCCGAGGTGAACTCGCGCGAGCGGCTGGCCCGGCTGCTCGGCATTCTCCGCAAGCTGGGCGCCGAACCGGAGGTCACGGCCGAGAAGCGGATCGACCCGGCGCTGGACTTCGCCTGGCCGGCGGGCCAGCGCGCGTTCCAGCGCGGTGCCGCGGAGGCGGCCGAGGGCTGGGAAAAGCACTGGCTGGATGAGGAGGTCCCCGCGCTGCACGGCCGCACGCCCCGGCAGGCCGCGCACGGTGCCGAGTGGCCGTATCTCGAGGCGCTGCTGCGCCAGTTCGAGTACGAGGCCGGCCTGCTCGCCGCCGAAGGCAAGGCCGGCATCGACACCGCCTGGCTGCGCGAGCAGCTGGGCCTGTCGGACGATCTGGCCGGCTGAACCCATGCTCCAGGGGTCACGAGGACTCTGCTGCGTTGAGGAGCCAGGACTCCATGATTGGCGGGGCTGGCGGGCCGACGGTCAGCCATGCGTGGAGCGCCCTGATCAGCGGGCCGGGATTCTTCCCGGATGTGGGGAAAGCCCGGCTGCTGGTGAACAGCAGCCCGCACCTGGGTGAGCCGGCCTGCAGGGCCCGTAGCATGATCGATCTGACGTCTTTCACGTTCTCCGTTACCAGCCATCGCTTTTCTCCACTGGCCCAGCCGAATACTTCTTCGTCAGACTTGGAGCGCAGGTCAGCCCGGTCCGCGACGGCGACCACGTTGTGACCGAGTTCGCGGAGTTCCGCCGCGATGGCGGGTGAGAACATCTCGTCCAGCAAGAGCCTGACGTCAGGCCGCTGGTTCATGCGATGAGTTGCTGCTGGACGCGCCACGCCGCTTCCGCGCGAGCCGAGGCCTCGTCGGCCTCTGCTATCTCAGCGTCGATCTCGTCGGAGTAATCGCCGTAGTAGCTGATCACCGTGCTGACCCGGCTGGCGTCGACCGCGAATACCTCGGCCGCGGCGTCGATCGCGGCGGGTCCGCGCTCGTCCACCTCGCGGAGGAACTTGATGACCTCCCAGCCATCAGGTCCGTAGGCCAGCGCGGCCCTGCGGCCGGACGGGCCGTCCTTGAAGATCACGCCCGGGTGATCGGCCATCCGCAGGCCCTCATCGATGAGGCGCTGCGCCAGCCCGGCGACGCTGGCGCCGGTCGTGGCATGCGCTCGCTTCCGCAGCCGGGTAAGCAATGAGGGGAGAATCGGATAGACAGCGGAGCCGCCATACTACATGGGCGTGCGGGTCCTCGCCCGGATGGTCTTGCGCGGCTCCTCGATCAGCTTGACGGTGATGTCGGGACCCGACGTCTCGACGACCTGGACCCGTTTCGGCAGCAGGCCCAGGAAGGCCCGGAAGCTCCGGGCCCCGTAGTTGTGCTCGTCGAAGGCCGGATCCAGGGCCAGCATCTTGCTCTTCAGTCCGCCCGCGGTCAGCGTCTCGGAGCTGGATTCCCCGAACGCCCGGACCAGCAGTTGCTCCGCCTCGCTGATGTCGAACGCCGCGGCCGGCCGCGCGTCGGGCTCAACCTCCGCGACTAGCGTTCCCCAGTACTTGTACTCCGAGCAGACCGACACCAGCTTGCGGCTGGCGTTGGCCTCGGTCCCGACGCCGACCACCCACTTGCCGAACTCGCGTAGCCGCTGCACCAGCGGCGAGTAATCGCCATCCCCGCTGACCAGGACGAACACGCTGACCTCCGGATGGACGATCAGGGTCTCCATGGCGTCGACCGCCATCCTGATGTCGGCCGCGTTCTTGTTCTGGATGCCGACCCGTGCGACCTGGATCAGGTCCACGCCGTTCAGCGCGAGATCGTCCTGATGGCCGCCGAAGCGCGGCTCGGCCCAGTCGGCGTACGCGCGGCGCACGGAGGCGGTGCCGTACTCGCGGCACAGCCGGGTGATCGCCTCGTACGGCGCCGGGTTCGCCTGGCCGGGCAGTTCCTTGACCGCGCCGAGGACCAGGTTCTCGAAATCCACGAACACGGCGACCTGCGCTGTCCCGTCCGGCTCCACCGCTCACCTCCATCGGCCCCATGCGGCGATGAAACACTACCGCACATGTCCGCAGCGGCCCGCAGAGCCTAGGTCAAAGACGCAGCTAGTGCACGTGGAAGCGCCAGTCACGCGGCACGCGGCCAGCCGGCCCGGGGACGCCCTGGTCCAGCGGATGGTGCTCGGGCGGGGCGAGGTCGGGTCCGGTGAAGGAATCTTCGGTTTCGTAGTTCCAGAACCACGCCTCGCCGGGCTCGAAACTCCTGATGATCGGATGGCCCGCGGCCTTCGCATGGGCGGACGCGTGCTGCGACGGCGAGGAATCGCAGCAGCCGATGTGCCCGCACTGAGCGCAGCGGCGCAGGTGCAGCCACCAGCCGCCCGCGGCCTCGCATTCGACACAGCCGGTACCGCTCGGCAGCACCGAGGGGTCGATCCCCGCAATCTCCGTCATCAGCTCTCCTCCTGCCGGGTAATCGGGAGCCGTACCCGGAACCGGGTGTCGCCGGGAACCGACTCCACCGTAATGTCCCCGTGGTGCTTGTTGACCACGATCCGCCAGGAGATGTCGAGGCCGAGTCCGGTTCCCTCGCCCACCGGCTTGGTGGTGAAGAACGGCTCGAAGATCCGCTCCCGAAGCCCCGGCGGTATTCCCGGCCCGGTATCGGCGAATTCCACGAACACGTGGTCACGGTCCAGCCCGGTGCGGACGGTCAAGACCCCCGGGCCGCCCATGACCGAGACCGCGTTGTCGATCAGGTTCGTCCACACCTGGTTCAGCTCGCCGGCGTAGGCGGGAATCTGCGGCAGGGACCGGTCGTACTCCTTGTCTACGCGAATCCCCTCGGGGATCTTCCCGGCCAGCATCAGCAGCGTGCTGTCCAGCAGTTCGTGCACGTCGATGATCTGATACGGAGCCCGGTCCAGCTGCGAGTACTGCTTGGCCGCGCCGACCAGGGTGGAGATCCGGGTGGTGGAGTCCTCGATCTCGTTCATCAGCAGTTCGGTGTCGACGGTGTAATTCAGCCACCGCAGCGCGCTCTCCAGCGTCCCGGGGTCCACCGTGGCCTCGATGTGCTCCAGCCACGCGACATCCAGCCCGGCCTGGACGAATGTGGGCGCCATGTCCCAGCCGTTGGCCACGCGGCGGGAATCCAGCCAGTCGATGATGGCATCCTCCCGGTCCGATGCCTCAAGCGGCGTCAGCGGCAGCGCCTTCGGCACCCGCTCGGCCGCTTCCTCCTGCAGCTTGATCAGCGTCTCCAGCCTCGTCCGGTCCCACTTCCCGCCCGCGATCATGCCCAGCTTGTGCCGCATCCCGGCGACCCGTTCGCGCAGCGCCGCGGTGGCCCGGACCGCGGCCGCGGCCGGGTTGTTCAGTTCGTGGGTCAGGCCAGCCGACAGCGAGCCCAGCGCCAGCAGCCGTTCCCGCTGCCCGGTGGCCTGCGCCCAGTTCTTGTTGCCGAAGAACGCGCCCTCGAGCAGGTGCACCGCCATCGGGAACCACTCGTTCATCAGCTCGGCGAACGTGTCGGCGTCCAGTACGAAGAACCGCGAAGGCTCCGTGGTCCGCATCGAGCTGTTGTAGACCTGCGGGACGCGGTCACCCATGTAGGCCTGCCAGGCGCCCGCGTACGCTCCGCGCTGCGACGTCCGGCCGACCTCGACGTCGTCCGGCCCCACCCGGCGCGACATCACCACGGTGCCGTCGAGCAGCAGGTAGAAGCACTCCGCAGGCGCGCCCTCGACGTAGACAGGGCCGGGCTCGATGATCTCCACGTGCCCTCGGTCGCACAGCCACTGCAGCTGGTCGCCGGTCAGCTTCTCGAACAGGAACAGGGTGCGCAGCTCATCGACGCCGCACTCCAGCGCCCCGGAAGAACCGGTGCTGCCAGTCTCGCTCATCTCTTCTCCAGGTAACGATGCACCAGCATGACGGCCAGCGCGCCTTCCCCGACCGCCGACGCGACCCGCTTGGCCGACTCGGCCCGCGCGTCCCCGGCCACGAACACCCCAGGCACGCTGGTCTCCAGGTGATACGGCACCCGGTCCAGCTCCCAGCCCGGCGGCCGCTCCCCGGTCACCGACAGGTCTGGGCCCGCCACCACGAACCCCAGCGAATCGCGCATCACCAGGCCCTCCAGCCAGTCGGTCAGCGGAGCCGCCCCGATGAACAAGAACAGCAACTGGGCGTCCACTGTTTCCGAATCCCCGGTCGCGGTGTTCCGCAGCGTCAGCCGCTCCAGGTGGTCCGCGCCGGAGGCCCCGGTGATCTCGGTGCACGTCCGGACCGAGATATTCGGGATGTCCGCGATCTGCCTGATCAGGTAGTACGACATCGACTTTTCCAGTGACGACCCGCGGACCAGGATCGTCACCGACTTCGCGTGCCGGGCCAGGTACACCGCGGCCTGCCCGGCCGAGTTCGCCCCGCCCACGATGTACACGTCCTGCCCGAGGCACGCGGTCGCCTCGGTCAGCGCGGACCCGTAGTACACCCCGCGCCCGTTCAGCTCGTTCAGCCCGGGCGCATCGAGCTGCCGGTAGGACACCCCGGTGGCCAGGATGACGGTGTGCGCGTCGATGAACGTGCCGTCCGCGAACATGACCCGGCGGGCCGACCCGCGGATCTCGAGGCGGACGACGTCGCGCGTGGTGAGCACCTCGGCGCCGAACCTGGCGGCCTGCCGCCGGGCCCGGTCGGTCAGCTGCGCCCCGGACACCCCGTCCGGGAAGCCCAGGTAGTTCTCGATCCGCGAGCTCTGCCCCGCCTGCCCGCCGGTCGCGGTCCGTTCCACCAGCACGGTCCGCAGCCCCTCGGAGGCACCGTACACTGCCGCGCCCAGCCCGGCCGGGCCGCCGCCGATCACGATCAGGTCGTAGAAGTCCTTGGCCGGCGTGGTGGCCAGCCCGACCCGGGCCGCCAGTTCCGCATCGCCCGGCTCGACCAGCGGCTCGCCGTCCGGCGTGATCACCACCGGCAGCGCCCGCCCGTCGGCCCCGGCCGCGTGGAGCAGCCGCTGCCCCTCCGGCTCATCGGAGTTGTACCACCGGTACGGCACCTGGTTGCGGGCCAGGAACTCGCGGACCTCTGACGACCGCGCCGACCACCGGTGCCCCACCACCTTGGTCTCCGGCACCGGCCGGCGGTCCGAGGTCAGCCACGCATCCAGCAGCGCATCGACCACCGGGTACAGCTTCTCCTCGGGAGGATCCCACGGCTTGAGCAGGTAATGGTCCAGGTCCACCACGTTGATCGCATCGATCGCCGCCCCGGTGTCGGCATAGGCGGTGAGCAGCACCCGCCGTGCGGCCGGGTAGATGTCCATCGCCTGCTCGAGGAACTCGATCCCGTTCAGCTCCGGCATCCGGTAATCGGCCAGGATCACGGCCACCAGCTCGCCGCGCAGCTTCATCTGCCGCAGCGCGTCCAGCGCCGCCGACGCCGACTCGGCCCGCACGATCCGGTACCGCTCCCCATACCGCCGCCGCAGGTCCCGCGCCACCGCCCGGGACACCCCCGGGTCGTCGTCAACGGTGAGGATCGCGGTCCTGAGCGTCTCGTCCTGGGCGGTCATAAGGCCCATAGTAATTTCGCCCAGAACCGGTCCCGCGGTGGCGGCCGGGGAAGGTGCCGCCCGCCCGTCCCGGCAGGTCTTTTTTATGCCGAACGGTCCTGGGTCCGCGCCCCCGTCCCCTGCGTGCCCTCCGGGTTGTCGCCCAGGGTCACCAGCTCGCGGTAGAACCGGCGCTTGATTTCCCAGCCCCCGGGCGGCGGATCGCCCTCCGTGCCGACCGGCAGGAACGACACCCGGTACTCACCCACCGCCGGCCCCGCGCGTCCCAGTTCCTGTAGTGGCGGTCGAGTTCGGCGGCCAGGGCCGCGTCCTTCCACCACCGGATCCCGTCGCGGGCCACGGTGGCCCAGCCGTCCAGGCCGTTGGTGAGCCCGACTCCCTGCGGGGCCGAGCACGCGCGGCGATCGGCCAGCCCGAGGAAGAACAGGAAGTCGGACTCGTCATCGCCAGTGACATGCGGTTGGTCCGGCCCCGGCGGGCCGAACCGCGGTTCGGAGTCGGGTTCGTGGACCACGTCCGCCGGATCGGCCATGACGATGCCGCGCGACCACAGCCCATCCGCCAGCCCTTCGCCGCTCATCTGCAGCGGCCCGCGGACGGGCATGAATCCGGTCCACAGCACCACCCGGCCGCGCAGGGCGCCGTCGTCCCTTCCGACCAGCACCAGCGGATGACCGTCGGCGTGCTCCAGGGGCACCAGCATCATGCCGCCGCCGGCCAGCTGTTCGGTCCAGTGTGGCGACAGGTCCGAACACCCCACGGTGGCCACGATCCGGTCGAACGGGGCATCCGCGGGAACGCCCGCGAAACCGTCGCCCAGCAGCACCCGGATCCCCGGGTACCCGGCGGCGGTCAGCAGTCGCGCGGTCTGGTCCACCACGTCCTCGAGTACGTCCACGGTGACCACCAGGCGCTGGTCGCCGACGATCTCGGCCATCAGCGCCGCGTTGTAACCGGTGCCCGCTCCTACCTCAAGGACCTTCATGCCCGGGCGGAGGTGGAGCAGTTCGAGCATCTGGGCCACCAGGGACGCCTGAGAGGTCGAGCTAGCCGGCCGCCCGTCGATGTACCGGGTGGCCAGCGCGGTGTCGGCGTAGATCAGCTCGAGATGGTCCCGGCGCGGGTGCCCGGGGTCGTGGTGCACCGTGACCCGGCCCTCGGCGTCGTGGTAGTAGAACGTCTCGAGCATCCGATGCCGCTGCACCGTGCGGAACGCCCTCTCGACCTGCAGCGACCGGATGGCACCGGCCGCCCGCAGCTCATCGGCGTACCGCTCGACCCGCTCGCTGACGTCCGCCTCATCGGCGCGGGCGCCGCCGGTGAAGTCCGCCACGCTGGCGCCTCCTGCCTGCCCGTGCTCGGCATGTTCCCCGCGGCCGCCGCGCTGAAGCATTTCCCATGGCGCGTTACGAGCGGCCCCGCTTCGGACCCGACCCCGGTACCCCCGGCCTGGCCCTGGCCCGCCGACGGCGCCGAGCGGCCTGACGGTCGCGCGCATCTGACCAGGCGGGGATCCTCGCGCGAATCGGCTCCAGGCCGTCTGCCTGCGGCTCGATATGTTTCACCGCGTCGTGCAGAGCACGACGGACGAACTCTGCGAAGGCATGCCACTGTCCTGGTGAGCCCTCGGTGCCCGAGCTGGCGCCGGCCATAACGTCTGCTCCAGGGCTGCGCGCAGGGCGGCTATGCCGCGGGAGGTGTGACTTTTCACCGCGCCGCGGCTGATTCTCATCGCGGCGGCTATGTCAGCCTCGGACAGGTCCAGGTAATAGCGCAGGACGATCGCCTCGCGCTGGCGGGCCGGCAGGTCGCGGAGGGCCGCGATGACGGCCGACCGCTCGAGCAGGACAAACGCCCCGTGCTCGGCGCTCGGCATGTCCGGCGGCGCATCCTGCAGGTTCTTCTCGACGACCATCCGATGGCGCAGCACGGAACGTGACTTATTCATGACCGCTTGCCGCAGGTAAGCCAGGGCCTTGTCGGTGTCCTTCAGCCGGTGCCATCCGTCGTGCATCGCGACGAACGCGTCCTGGACCACCTCTTCCGCGGTGGGCGTATCCCGGACGAGCACGGCGGCCAGTCGCACCAGGGCCCGGTAGTGCTGGGCGTACAGCTCCATGACGGCCAGGTCGGCCCGCCATTCCATGCCGCCCGACAGGGGCGACTGGAAGGCGCCGCTGGCGGCCACGACGGCCTCGGTGACCGAGGCCGGGAGTGCGCCGTTGCCCTCGGGCTCTTCGTCGGCGTTGGTCGCGGCCGGACCGGCCGCACGGGCCACGCCGCCGGCCGGGCCGCCCGCCGGGCTGGCGTCGCACTGTGCCGCTTCCTCACCGTGCTTACCTAGCCAGGCCCGGTACTGGTCCAGGCTGGACGACAGGTCGTACTCCTGGCCGAAGCGGGGCTCCTGCCGCTCGACGAGCTGCTGGTAGAGGCGGGACAGCCGCATGTCCTCGTGCGAGCTGCCGGTTCCGCCGCCCCCGTTCACGACGGCCCTCCGTCCGGATCTTCCCCGGTGATCGGGTTGTCCGGACCGAGCTGCGCGATCAGCGCGCGCCGGGCCCGGTGCAGGTGCGTGCTCACCGTCTTCGGATCCACGCCGAGGATCGCGGCGATGTCGGCTTCCTTCATGTCAAGCTGCCAGCGCAGCACCGCGACGGCGTGCTGCCGTTCGGGCATGCTCTGGATGATCCGCCAGCATCGCTCCAGCATGATCGCTGAGAAGGCCTGTTCCGGGAGATCAGCCTGGGTCTTCCGGTAGCGGATCTCGATTCGCGGCAGCCGGTCGCGGAACGCCGCTTCCCGGCGGAACCCGCTCGCCGCGATATTGGCCAGCGTCTTGCGGAGCCAGCCCCGGCGCTGTTCCTCGGCCAGCGACCGCAGGCCCTCCCAGGCCCAGCAGGCCGCCTCAAAGGCGGCCTGGACGAGATCCTTAGCCAGCTCCCGGTCTCCGCGGGCCAGGAAACAGGCGTATCCGAATAGCTCACGGCCGTGGGCCCCGAAGCACGCGGCAAGCTCGTCGGCGTGGTGCGGTGGGATCTTTCCATCACTCACCGCCCACCTCCCCGCACATAGCATTCAGCATCGCCGCCGTGCCTGGCCAGAGCGCAGCACGCATTATGGCGGTAAAGGTACTCGAAGGCGGCCGGCATAACCGCGGGACCGGGAAGAATCACGCAGCTAAGTCGCACCGTAGCAGCAAAACCCTTTACCTGGCCGGCTATTTACCGAGCCATCCAACCGCTTGCGCCTGGCCCCGCCCGGGCCGCAGCGCGCTGAGGGCACGCCCGGCCAGTTCCGGTCAATCAGCATCACTACTGGCGAATCGTTCATTCCTGACGGCTCATGACCGTAGGCTCGAAGCATCATGACAGTAACCGCCAGTGATCTTGATGTTGCGATCTCCTGCATGATGAGCGGCCTGCTGCCGGTGACCGACCGGGACTGGTCGGTGCCGGCCGGGAGCCTGGACTGGGACTGCTGGCACACCGCCGAGCACATCGGCGACTGTCTGCTGTCCTACGCCTGGCAGCTCGCCGTCCAGCCCACCACTCGGTGCGTGCGGGCCGTGGCCACGGCCGAGAAGGATGCCTCTCCGGCCGAGGTGCTGGAGTTCGCCGTCACCGGCGGGCGCGTGCTGGCCGTGATGGTGCGCACCTCGCCCGCGCACGTCCGCGCCTTTCATCCGGCCGGAACGGCCGATCCCGAGGGCTTCGCCGCACTGGGCTGCAACGAGGTGCTCCTGCACGGCAACGACATCGCGCGAGGCTTCGGCCTCAGCCTCGATCCGCCGCGCGATGTCTGCCGCCACGTCCTGTCCCGCTTGTATCCGCAGGCGCCGGCCGAGCTAGCCGACTCGGACCCGTGGACCTCGCTGCTGTGGGCCGGTGGCCGCGTTCAGTTGCCCGGGCGCCCGGAGCCGCATTGGCGCCCGCACCCGGCCCCGCTGGCCAGCTGACGCGCGGCCTGCCTGGCCACCGAGGCCGTCAGGCCTGGTAGGACCCCGGAACCCAGGCCCGGGTGCTGACGCCGATCGTGTTCCACGCGTTGATGGGGATGATCAGGCTGACCGGCGCGGCCACCTCCTGCTGGCTGAACTCCGCGGCCACGGCTTGATAAGCCCGATCAGGGACGTGGGTGTCCGGCTCTGCGCCGTGCTGGGCCCAGAGCAGCCGCCGAGCTCACCGGGCCGCCGGTGAGTCTTGGGCCTGGACCAGTGCGTGGATGGTGTCGTGCCGGTCCGCGCCGTCGGCGAACATGCGCCGGGCGGTCTGGAAGGTCGCCTCCGGGTCGTTGTGCCACAGTTCGGAGATCACCCGGTCCGCGGCGGCCACGAACTGCTCGCTGGTCATGTCGCCCGGCGGGGCACACGCGGCGAATTCCGCCTCGACCAGCGCGCGGCGCCCGGCCGGGTTGCTGACGTCCCCGTGGTCCGCGCCCTGGATCGGCAGCGCGAACACGCGGCGGGCCAGCTGCCTGGCCAGCCAGGCCACGTCGGCGTCGCTGGCGGCCAGGTCGGTCAGGTAGCCCCTGGCCGCGACGGCCTCCGGGTCGTCGTAGGCGTTGTCGAACCTGCTGAGCACCTGCGGCACGCGCTCGGTCAGCCGGGCCGTCGCGGCCTCATCCAGGCCCTGGTGCTGGGCCGCCCAGCGGGTCCACGCGGTCAGGGCGGGCTCGAGATGCTCGCGCTGCGCGGGGGAGAGGGTGAAGGTGTTCGGCACGTGGCCCAGCAGGATGTGCGCCAGCTTGCGCGGACCGACCTGGCCCGGAGGCTCGCCGGTCATGCGGCTGCTGTAGCCGGTGAGTACCTCGGCCCAGAACCGCGTCGACCCGGGGTCGGCGGCCAGTGCTTCGGCGGCCAGCGCCTCGGCAGCCAGCGGGCCGTTCAGGAAGTCGTCCACGGCCGCCGCGCGGTCGGCCGCGGTGAACACCGCGGCCTGCTCAGCGTCGTCGGCCGGCAGCCGGCGGACCCGGGACCGGGCGATGGGCAGGTAGATGAGGGTGTCCCGGCTGAGACCGGGGTTCGTCTCCTGGTCGCATCGGGCCAGCGGCGCCTCCGTGCGGCGGCGCGCCTCAGCCAGGCCGATTCCCTCGTGGCGCGCGAACGGGTCATCCTCGCGGTTCATGGCCTCGATCAGGTTGGCCGGGTCTGCGACGACGCCGACCATGACGGCCATCGGCAGGCCGGTCAGGTCGACCTGCACCACGATGCCGTGCTGGGCCTCGCCGTAGCCGAACGTCACCGCGATGAACTCGTCGTCCCCGAACGGGTCATAGCGGCGCCAGGCCTGGACCGGGACCGGCTTGGACACCTGGGTGACCCAGTCCGGCGGGTAGATGCCCGCGTTGGTCAGCCTGGCCAGCCCCTGGCTGGCCACCCTCCTGGTGGCCCGGGTGCCCAGCGACATCAGCACCCGCAGCAGCGCGGCGGCCTCCGGCGTCCGCTTGCGCACCGCCCCCTGCACTAGCACCTCTTGGACGAAGGTTTCGGCGTCTTCCGCGCTGGCCTGCCCCACCACGTGCGGCAGGCCCATCCAGCTCGCGGTCTCGAGTTCGGCCCGCAACGGATCGCCCGCCGAGATCGCGGTCAGCAGCCCGGCCAGTTCGTCGGGCGCCGCCGGGGCGGTGCGGCCGGGTGCCGCGCTGGCCGCTGCGCCTGCCCGGCCGGCCTGCGCCGTGCTGGCCGCTGCGGCTGCCCGGCCAGCGGGCGCCGCGTGACGGGGCCGGGTCTTCTTGCTCACCGGCAAATCCTATGGCGCGCCGCCGACATTTATCCGCCGCGCCCGGGCCAGCACCCTGGCTAGCGCAAGCCCACCGCGCGGACCGCGCCCACCACGGCCTCGCCGCCGGTGAGCGGAACGATCGCGAGTTCGTCAGGGACGGCGATACCCAGCACGCGCAGCGCCGCCACCGTGACCGGAGTGCGGGCGCGTGCCGAACCGTCGTCGATCTTGACCGTGCCGCAGCTGCCGTCGGCCAGCGCGAACGCGTTGACCCCCTCGGCGCCCGCCTTGACCAGCAGGCCAGGCACCGCGTCCATCAGCCTGCGCTCGTCCCGGTTGGTGCCGCTGGTCCATTCCGGGTGCGCGCGCATGGCGTCGGCCACCCGACGCTCGGGCGTGCCCGGGGCGGCCAGCACCAGTGCCCGGAAGGCCCGGGCCAGGCCGGTCATGGTCAGCGCGAACAGCGGCGCGCCGCAGCCGTCAACGCCGGTGGCGGCGACGTGCTCGTCCGCCAGTTCCTCGATGGTGTGCCGGATGGCCTGCTGCAGCGGATGGCCGGGGGCCAGGTACTCCCGAGTCGGCCATCCGTTCTGCGCGCACGTGGCCAGCATCGCGGCATGCTTGCCCGAGCAGTTCATCCGGACCCTGGACATGCCATGGCCGCGGGCCGCCAGGCGCCGCCCGGTCTCGATGTCCAGCGGCCAGGACAGCGGGCAGCGCAGATCATCTTCGCTCAGTCCGGCTCCGGACAAGATCTTCCGCACCCCGTCGGCGTGGAAATCTTCCCCCGAGTGGCTGGCGGCGGCCAGCGCGAGCAGCTCGTCCTCCAGGCCGAGCCCGCAGCGCAGCATCCCAGCCGCCTGCAACGGCTTGTTCGCCGAGCGGGGGAAGAACGGCACGCCAGTACGGCCGACGCTGATCACCTGGGTCCCGTCGGCGGCCAGTCCCGCTACCGCGCCGTGGTGCCGCGACTCGGCGAAGCCTGACCGTACGACCTCGGCGACAACCGGATTCACGTCCTTGTGGTCCGAAAAGATCGTCATGCACGCAGTATGTTCCATGCGCAGGTTCGCGTTACCCTGCCATCCCATGCGGGCAGTGGTGCAGCGGGTGAGCCAGGCCAGCGTGACCGTCGCCGGAAGCGTGGCCGGCGCCATCTCCGAGCCGGGCCTGCTGGTCCTGGTCGGCGTCACCCACGACGACACCGCCTCCCAGGCGGCCAAGCTGGCCGCCAAGCTGTGGGGGCTGCGGATCCTGCGCGGCGAGAAGTCCTGCTCTGACGTATCCGCGCCGCTGCTGGTGATCAGCCAGTTCACGCTGTACGCGGACCTGGCCAAGGGCCGTCGGCCGTCCTGGTCGGCCGCCGCCCCCGGCCCTGTCGCCGAGCCGCTGGTCGACGCCGCAGTGCAGGCCCTGCGGGACCTCGGCGCCCGCGTCGAAACCGGCCTCTTCGGCGCCGAGATGCAGGTCTCGCTGGTCAACGACGGGCCGGTCACCGTCATCGTCGAGATCTGAAGGCAGCCTGAACTACGGTGACGCGCTGAACTACGGTGACGCGCCGGATCCCGGTGGTCCCAGCCCGGCCAGCACGCACTGCGACCGGGCCCGTAGTGAGATCTGGTCCTGGGCCAGGAACGACTTCTGGCAGAACGACCGGGCCGCCGCCCCGCAGTAGTGCAGGGTCGCGCCGCCGGTGGAACTCGGCACGGTCACGCTGACGCAGCCGTGCCCCGAACTTGAGTAGCTGTCACGGGCCAGTATCGACCAGGCGCCCAGGCCACCAAGGATCACGATGATCGCCGCGCCGACGATCCCGAACATCCGCTTCTCCCGCGCGGTCAGCCCCCCCGAGCTCGGGTTCGTCTTGGCGTACATGAAGGCCCAGTCTAGGAGGGCCCGCTGACGGTGCCCTGTGTTAGCGTTGGCGGCGAAACAGACCCGACATGGGGGTAACACACGTGGTGACGCGCGATACGCGGTGGCCTGCCGGTACGCCCTGCTGGGTGGATGTCGTCGTGGACGACGTACCGAAGGCGATCGCGTTCTACGAGACCCTGTTCGGCTGGGACATCCAGGTTGGCGGGCCAGAGGTCGGCGGCTACTCCATCGCCCACTCCGGCGGCCGGATCGTCGCGGCCATCTCGCCCAAGATGGGCCCGCCCGAGGCGCCCTCGGCGTGGACGACCTACCTGGCCACCGACAACGTCGACGCCACCGCGGCCAAGATCAAGGACGCGGGCGGCCAGATCCTGGCCGGGCCGATGGATGTCATGAGCGAGGGCCGGATGGCCGTCGCCATGGACCCGGCCGGGGCCGCCTTCGGCCTGTGGCAAGGCGCGAACACTACCGGGATCGGCCTGGCCAACGAGCCGGGCTCGCTGTCCTGGAACGAGCAATTGAGCCGCGACTTCGCGGCCAGCAAGTCGTTCTACCAGGCCGTGTTCGGCTATGACTACCAGGACATGAGCGGCGACGGCTTCACGTAC
Organism: uncultured Actinomycetota bacterium; assembly: GCA_963808615.1. Lineage (GTDB taxonomy): Bacteria > Actinomycetota > Actinomycetes > Streptosporangiales > Streptosporangiaceae > Palsa-504. The sequence continues at coordinate 328,704 of CAWEGV010000005.1, read as the reverse complement.
GCGACGCTCATGGTCGACGGGCACGAGGTCGGCGGCATCGGCGAGTACCCGGCCGGGACGCCCGGGCAGCTGCCCGCCGCCTGGGGCGTCTACTTCCAGGTCAGCGACGTCGACGCCGGGGTGGCGAAGGTCACCGAACTCGGCGGCCGCGTGGTCCAGCCCCCCCGGGACAGCCCGTACGGCCGGACGGCCGCGGTGGCCGACAACCACGGCGCCATGTTCTCCCTGATCACGCCGCCGCTCTGGGCCTAGAAGACCTTTTATCCAGAACGGACCGCGGTGCGCGCGCCCGTTCCTGCGTGGCCACAGTGGCTGAAGGGAGTGGACCTCCGTCCTGTACGGTGCTCTTGATTTTGATCTGTACCGGGGCTTCAGGGGACCGGCGGGGTGCCGTGGGTGTGGAAGGACTCGATGGTCTTCAGGCCCCAGGCCTGGCCCTTGGCGCGCTCGGCTTCGGTCCAGGTGATCGTGCGCCAGTCCGGAGCGAGCACTAGCCGCGCGGCCGGGTTGGCCAGCTCGATCCGGTTGCCGCCTGGCTCGTAGACGTACAGGAAGAACGTCTGCTGGATGGCGTGCTTGTGCGGCCCGGTCTCGATGAACACGCCGTGGTCCAGGCAGATGTCGGCGGCGCGCAGGATGTCCTCGCGGGTGTCAGGCGCGAACGCCACGTGGTGCAGGCGCCCGGCGCTACCCGTCCAGTCCCGGGTGTAGACCAGATCGTAGCCCTTGCTGGTGAAGTGCAGCCACTGCGCGGAGATCGTCCCGTCGTCCAGCATGATCTGCTCGGTGGCCCGCCCGCCCAGCACGTCCCGGACGAAGTCCCCGTTCGGCGGGACGTCCCGGGACAGGTAGTTCACGTGATCCAGCCGCCGCACGCACACCCCGCGGCCCGGGTAGGCCTGGGCCTGGTTCTTCAGCGCCGGCCTCAGCGGGGCCGGCGGCTGGTACCACTCAGTCTCCCAGTACAGCTCGAGTTCGTGCCCGTCCGGGTCGCGGAACAGGTAGGTCGGCCCGATGCCGGGATCGCCGTCCTTCCAGCCGATGCCGAGCCCGGCCGCCTCGATGGCCCGGACCCGGGCCTCCAGCGCGGCCTGGCTGGAGGCCCGCAGCCCGACCCGGCGGATGCCGGAGGTGTCGTGCGCGGTCAGCTTGACCGTATGGTGCTCATAGTCATCCCAGGTGCGCAGGTAGACGGAGTTGCCGTCGCGGCCGACCTCGGTCAGGCCGAGCACGTCGGTGAAGAACCACAGGCTCTGGCACAGGCTGGGCGTCAGCAATTCGATGTGCCCCAGGTGCGCGACCTCATGCAGCGGCGGCCGCGTCGCCGCGTCCTGTGGACTCGTCACGATGACCTCCGGGGGAAGACGGTGCCGTCGAACAGCTTGCGCGCGGTGCGTACCACACCGGAGCGGATCACCCGCGGCGGCGTGCTGGCCGTGTCCACCTCGACCTCCACCTGGAGGTGCCCGGTGGGATGCTCGATGTCGAAGCGCGACTGCCCCGGCGTGATGCGGGCCAGGTCGCTGCCGACCGCGCCGTGAAGCAGCAGCGCGGTGGCAACGCTGACTGCACCGAGCACCCCGATCGAACCGTGCACCCGCACCGGGATGAACGTGCGCGTGCAGATCGTCCCGCCGTCCGCGGGCGCGGCCACCAGCGACACCTTGGGCACGCTGGCGGCGGACACGTCGCCCAGGCCCATCAGCTGGCCGGCCGCCAGCCGCAGCGCCTGGACCCTGGCGCCCAGGTCCGGGTCGGCCTCCAGGTCCGCTACCGTCTCGTACCCGCTGCGGCCCAGGTCGGCGGCGGCCACCACCGCCACCGGCATGCCGTTGTCCACGCAGGTGACCCGGACGCCGTCGATGACCTCGGTGACGTGCCCGGTGGGTAGCAGCGCGCCGGTGGCCGAGCCTTCGGTCCCGCCGAAGTCGAGCACGATGGCCGCCGCCGTCCCCGGGACCCCGGCGATCGCGACCTCGCCCGCGTACTCGACGATGCCGCCCGGCGCCGGGAACGCGGCGGTGGCCACGCTGCCCGAGTTGACCATGTGGATCCGGACCGGGGGCCCGTCCGCCAGGCCTCGCTCGACCGCGAATGGCCCCACTCCGGCCAGCAGATTCCCGCAGTTCTGCCGGTCGGAAACCGTGGCCTGGTCCACGCCCACCTGCAGGAACAGGTAGTCGACGTCGGCATCGGCGCGAGGCGATCTGCAGATGACCGCCGCCTTGGAGGTCAGCGGGTGCGCCCCGCCGACGCCGTCGATCTGCCGGGCATCCGGACTGCCCATGATGCGCAGCAGCAGCTCGTCGCGTTCGGCCGGGTCCGCGGGCAGGTCCTCGGCCAGGAAGTAGGCCCCCTTCGACGTGCCGCCTCGCATCAGCATGCACCGCACCCCGGCATCCGGCCCCATCAGGGCGTCACCTCCTCCTGCCGAGCGCGGGCCGCGTCGTCATCGGCGCTGACGAACTCGACGCCGCGGGCGGCGAGCTTGTCCCGCAGCCCGTACAGGTCCAGTCCGAGCTGGCCGCCGGCCAGCGCCTGGCGGCTCTGCTCCTCCTTGGCCGCCCGGGTCTGCGCCGCGGCCAGCACCTGGCGGACCTCGCCGCGCGGCACGCACACCACGCCGTCGTCGTCGGCGATGATCGCGTCGCCGGGCCGGACGATCTGGCCGCCGGCCGATACCGGCACGTTGACCGCGCCGGGCGTCTCCTTGACCGTGCCCTGCGCGCTGACCGCGGCCGACCAGACGCCGAAGCCCATGGCCCGCAGCTCGGCCACGTCCCGGACGCCGGCCTCGATGACCAGGCCGCGGACCCCGCGAGCGGTCAGCGAGGTCGCGAGCAGCTCGCCGAACATCCCGTCCGTGCAAGGGGAGGTGGTGGTTACCACCAGCACATCGCCGGCCCGGCACTGTTCCACCGCCGCGTGGATCATGAGGTTGTCGCCGGGCCAGCACAGCGCCGTGACCGCGGTCCCGCCGATCCGCATCCCGTCCTGGATGGGACGAAGCCCGGGCCCGAGATACCCGGACCGGCCCGCAGCCTCGTGCACCGTGGCCACGCCGAGCCGGGCGAGCTGGTCGACCACGGCCAGGTCCGCGCGCGCCACGCCGGTGACGATCACGCTGCCCATCAGCTCAGCCTGTCCGTGACCTGCGGGAACAGTCGCATGTAGGCCTCTCCCATGGTGGAGTGCTCCAGGCCGAGGTTCGGTCCGGCGTTGCGTTGGAGCTGCGTACCGCGCCGCCTGGCCAGGTCGGTGTAGTACTCCCACAGGTGCTGCTGAGCGGCCATGGCTTCCATGGCCTTGCGCTTGGCCTCGAACACCGGCGTGATGTCCAGCAGCACGTCCGGCTTGAATCCGCACATCTCGGGCTGGTGCGGCTCGAACAGGAAGACCGGCGGAGCGCCGATCGGCTCGCCGACGGCGGGATAGCCGGCCGCCTGGGCCAGCACCCGCGCCCGCAGCGCCATCTGCGCCGCCGCGGGATGGTCGTAGTTGTAGGGGTCGGCCACCGGATGGGTGAGCACGACCGAGGGACTCACCTGCCGGTACACCTCGACGATCCGATGGATCAGCTCATCGGTCTCACGCAGCGGATAGTCCCCGGCGTCAAGGAACTCGATCTCGGCGCCGAGCACCGCCGCGGCGCTGGTCGCCTCGGTCCGGCGCAGCGCCTTGATCTCGTCCAGCGTCTGGGCCGCCCGCCAGGCGCTCGCCGACTCGCCTCGTTCGCCGTAGGTAAGGCAGAGCACCGTGACCCGGTCGCCCCGTGAGGCGGTCAGCGCGATCGCGCCTCCGGCCCGCCACACGAAGTCCGCGGCATGCGCGCTGATGACCAGCATCGAACTCACGGTGTCTCCTCAGATGCTCGCGCCATCCGGATGCCCTGCGGGCCGCCGGCCGCTCGCACGGCCCACAAGGGGCCATGCTCGCTAGCCGGTTCCGGATGGCGTCTCACGGGTCTCCTCAGATGCTCGCGCCATCCGGATGCCCTGCGGGCCGCCTGCCGCTCGCACGGCCCACAAGGGGCCATGCTCGCTAGCCGGTTCCGGATGGCGTCTCACGGGTCTCCTCAGATGCTCGCAGGGCGGTGATGACACTGCTCAGGTGACGCCGGGCGGCTTCCTCGGCGTCGGCAGGCCGCCGGCCGACGATCGCGGAGATCATGGCCAGGTGCTCCGGCAGCGACGCCTGCGGGCGGCCGGGGCGCAGTGACAGCTGAAACTGATGCCGGACCAGCTGCCCGTTCAGCCGCTCGAGCAGGCCAGCCGCGACCGTCTGGGCCGAGATCTCCCGTATCAGCCCGTGCAGCTCATGATTGAGAGCCGAGTACTTGAGCGGCTCACCGTCGCAGACGCTGCGTTCCATCTCCTCGCCCAGCTGGCGCAGCCGGGCGGCTTGCGGCTCGGTGACCTGCTCGGCCGCCTTGGCGGCGCACAGTCCCTCCAGTGCCATCCGGCACTCGGTGATGGCGATCGCCTCGTCAAGGGTGACCGCCCGGACTCGCGCGCCACGGTTAGGTATCCGCTCGACCAGGCCCTCGGCGGCCAGGTCGAACAGCGCCGCCCGCAGGCTGGCCCGGGTCACGGCGAGCATCTCCGCCAGCTCCGCTTCCACCAGCCGCTGCCCGGGAGCCATGTCCCCGGCCAGGATCGCCTGCCGCAGCCGCCCGGCCGCGAACCGCCGCCCCGGCTCGCCGGCCAGCGCCGGCTCCGTGCCTGCCTGTGCCTGCACGGGCCGATCGTAGAAAATATCCAACAAAATTGTCAACAATTGCTGGCACGCGGGAACCGAGCCTGGCGCGCCGGGCGCGCCTCACCGCGAGGTTCGCGATCTGGTCCAGCGCCATGATCCAACCTCTATGCTCGGGATCAAGGTCGTCGAGCGGAGGCGGAGGGGTGATCATGACGTACTCCTGGCCGGGGCCTGTGCCGCCGGGGGGACGCCGGGGGACCGTCAAGCTGATCCGCTGCGCCCGCTGCGGAGGGGCGCTGTTCCACACGAAGGCCAAGGGCCAGCCCAGGCAAGAGGACCACGAGCAGGGTTGCCCAGCCTTCATCAGGGCCATCAGGACCATGCGATACGTCGACGAGCTCAAGCGTTGCGCATCGGCGTCAGCGGGGAGCTGGAGCCGCACCCGGCGGTGGCGGAGCTACGTACGGGACGGCGCGAAGCAACTGTCCCTAGCGGCGTGTGAGAGTGACCCGGACGCCGCGCTCAGCGCCCTGGGCGACTCCTATGAGGCCGAATGCCGGATCCCGGCCAAACGGCGCAAGGCGAGAGAACAGACGGAAATGGCGGAGATGATGATGCGGGCCTGCAGGCAGCTGGTTGTGGGGCAGCAGCCGGAGCCGATCGCCCCGCCCCAGTTGGCCAGGTAGCGGCGCGTTTCCAGTCCGTGACCCTGGGCACCGGGTGCGTCCTCACCGCGGTCGCGGGTGGCTGACCTGGCCGGCGAACAGCGGCAGGCCGGTCGGGGTGTGGATGATCGCGAACAGGAACGGCCGGTCGACGATCACTGTGACCGGCGGGGGGGTCCGCACGGCGGCCATCGCGGCGAAGGCCACCGCGGTGGCCGCCGCCGCTTCGGTGCCGTGTTCGTCGACGTCGATGTACGCCTTGTGCGCCACCGCGCTGATCCGCAGCCGTTCGGCCTTGGTGATGCCGCTGAAGTCTGCCTGGCGGCTGAAGGCCTCCGCCACGCCGAGCCGCTTCAGCGCCGGGATGAGATCGAACGCGGCCTCCAGCCGGAACCTCGGCATGGACAGCGTGACCTGGTGCCTGGACGCGCCGGCCAGCAGGCCGCGCAGGCCGCCCGCGGCGATCGCGGGACCGAGCGCCGTCAGCGGCCCGTCCGGCAGCACCACCGCCATGGCCAGGCTGCCGTCGCGGTAGGGCAGCACCACGGCCTGGTATCCGTCGCCGCGCTGGTAGGCCCGCGCCGCGGTGCCGCTCATCATCGGCACGTCCAGGGCCGGGCCGCCTGGGCCGTCCGGGTAGAACGGCGCGTCGCGCGTGGCCTTCTCTCCGAACGGCTCGGCCCAGGCGGCCTTCAGGTACATCGCGCTGCTGAGCACCAGCCTGGTTTCGGTGTCGACCGAGTGCGGCGGAAGCAAACCGGTGATCTTGCCCGCGGTCTGCTCAGCGATCACGCGGTTGATCTCGCTCCGCGCTGCCTCGGGTGCCCTGGCGAAGTCGGCGTCGGCCACCGACGCCGCCGCGGCAGCCAGCAGTTCGGCGGTGAACCCGGGCTGCAGCGGCAGGCCGGACTGCACCCACATGGTGCTGGGGGCCAGGAACGTCACCGACCCGCCCGCCGCCACCTCGCGGACCACGGCCGATACCGCGCGCAGTCCCTCGGGCGCCGCGTCCGGCGATCCGTGCAGCGCGCTGGCCAGTTCCGCCGCCGTCCGGCCGCGTGCTCCGCACAGGGCCATCCGCAGCACGCCGGCCACGCTTACCGGGGAGAACACCGTGTCCGAGGCATGCTCGGTGAGCAGCCGGTACAGATCCGCTCCGAACGCGTCGTCCGCTGCCGCCGCCGCTGCCGCTAGGGTCGCTCTGACTGATTTGTCTTCCATCGCATCTTCCCTACCCGAAATCAGCTACGAGGGCCAGCGCGGGCCGTGGCAGCATGACCCCATGGGCTGGTTCACCACGGGGGCGGTCACTGAATTCCTGGCCGAGGCTGGGGAGTTCCTGCGCGCCGAGCCCGCCAGGAACACGGTCATCCTGTCCGTGACGGAGAATCTGCGCCTCAGCGCGGCCGTGCTTCCGGACGGCCATCAGGCACCCGATGATCACCACGCCGGCCCGCGTGGCAGGCCCCAGCCGGGTGGCGACCAGCCGCTGTTCGGCTGGTGGCGGCCGGGTCCCAGCCTGGCCGCCGGCGCCGACGAACGGGACCCGGACTCGCCGGGCGCGGCGTTCATGCACACGCCGGGCTTCCCGGTCTTCCTCACCGCCGCCAGCAGCCAGGCCGCGGCCGAACTCGGTGGCCTGCTGGCCTCGGCGCGGCCGAGGGTTCGTGGCATCAACGCTCAGCCGCAGGCCGCGGCCGCGTTCGCCAGCCTGTGGCGGCAGCGCACCGGCCACGCGGTCACCGTGCACCGTCGCATGCGCCTGCACTGCCTCGGCACGCTCGTCTGGCCCGATCCCCGGCCCGAGGGCCGGCCCAGGATGGCCGGCCAGCGGGACCGGGATCTGCTGGCCGAGTGGTTCGAGGCGTTCGCCGTCGAGGTCGACGATGCCGTCGCGGCCGATCACGCGGCCGCCGTCGACCAAAGGCTCGGCTACGGCGGCCTCACCGTCTGGGAGGCGGGCGGGGTCCCGGTGTCGGTCGCGGGACTCACCCGGGCCGTCGCGGGGATGGTCCGGGTCGGTCCTGTCTATACTCCTCCGGCCCTGAGGGGCCGCGGCTACGCCGGCGGCGCCACCGCGGCGGTGAGCCAGGCCGCGCTGGACGCGGGTGCCGCGCAGGTCGTGCTGTATACCGACCTGGCCAACCCCACCAGCAACGCCCTGTACGAGCGCCTCGGTTACCGTCCGGTCGAGGATCGTGTGGTGTTGGCCTTCGAGCCGCGCCACCCTGCGGCGCGCTAGGCTGCACCGGTGAGCGGACTTGAGAACTTCGCCCGGCTGGTCGAGGGCGATCACGGTCTGTGCGTGGTATCGACGTTGCGGCCGGACAGGACCATCCAGTCGTCGGTGGTGAACGCGGGCGTGCTGCCGCATCCGGTCACCGGCGCCGAGGTCGTCGGCCTGGTCAGCCGGGGCGACGCCCGCAGGCTCAGCTACCTGCGGGTCCGGCCGCGTGCCACGGTTCTGGTGCGGGCCGGCTGGCAGTGGGCCGCCGCCGAAGGTCCCGTGGAACTGGCCGGACCCGACGACCCCATGCCGGGCGTGGACGCCGAACGGCTGCGGCTGCTGCTGCGGGAGATCTTCACCGCGGCGGGCGGAACGCACGAGGACTGGCCCACCTACGACCGGGTCATGGCCACCGAACGCCGCGTCGCCGTGCTGGTCACACCCGAGCAGACGCGACCCGCCGCGGGAAGCTGAGCAGACCTCCCAGCGGCGGCGCTGGCTGGTACTCGCGCGCGTTACACGCTCGCACACCGATAGCATCGGGTAACCAGACCTGTCGGCAGAAGGAGTTCACCGTGTCCAGCCAGCCGCTTCGCATCACTCTCGCCGGAAGCGAGCATGTGGTCGAGGCTGGCACCACGGCGGGCGCGGCTCTCGAGGCGCTGCCCGGCTCTGGCCCGAGCCTGATCGCGGCCCGGGTCAACGACGAGCTGCGCGACCTCGCCTGGCCGGTCGCCGACGGGGACATCGTTGAGCCGGTGGACATCGCCAGCGACGACGGCCGGTACATCATGAGGCATTCGGCCGCGCATGTCATGGCCCAGACCGTGCAGGAGCTGTTCCCGCAGGCCAAGCTGGGCATCGGCCCGCCCGTGGAGAACGGCTTCTACTACGACTTCGACGTGCCCTCCCCGTTCACCCCCCAGGACCTGAAGGCCATCGAGGCCCGGATGCGCCAGATTGTCAAGCAGGGCCAGCGGTTCTCCCGGCGGGTGGTGACCGACGACCAGGCCCGGTCCGAACTCGCCGCCGAGCCCTACAAGCTGGAGCTGATCGGCCTCAAGGGGCACGCATCCGGCTCGCTGGATTTCGAGCTGAGTGAGGGTGTCGAGGTCGGCGGTCCCGAGCTGACCATCTACGACAACCTGGACGCGGGCACCGGCGAGCTGCGCTGGAAGGACCTGTGCCGCGGCCCGCACCTGCCCACCACGAGGCAGATCGCGGCGTTCAAGCTGATGCGAAGCGGCGGCGCCTACTGGCGGGGCAGCGAGAAGAACCCGCAGCTGCAGCGAATCTACGGCACCGCCTGGGAGTCCCGCGAACGCCAGGAGGAGTACCTGGCCTTCCTGGCCGAGGCCGAGAAGCGTGACCACCGCAAGCTGGGTGCCGAGCTCGACTTGTTCTCCTTCCCGGCCGAGATCGGCAGCGGCCTGGCCGTGTTCCACCCCAAGGGCGGCCTGGTCCGCAAGATCCTTGAGGACTACTCGCGGCGCCGGCACGAGGAGGCCGGCTACGACTTCGTGAACACTCCGCACATCACCAAGTCCGAGCTGTTCGAGATCTCCGGGCACCTGGATTGGTTCGGGGAGAACATCTTCCCGCCGATGGAGTTCGAGGGCGCCAAGTACTACCTCAAGCCCATGAACTGCCCGATGCACATCCTGATCTACCGGTCCAGGGGCCGGTCCTACCGGGAGCTGCCGCTGCCGCTGTTCGAGTTCGGCACCGTCTACCGGTACGAGAAGTCCGGCGTGGTACACGGCCTGACCCGGGTCCGCGGTCTGACCATGGACGACGCGCACATCTTCTGTACCAGGGAACAGGCCGGCGCCGAGCTGCGGCGGCTGCTGGCCTTCGTCCTGGACCTGCTGCGCGACTACGGCCTGAACGACTTCTACTTGGAGCTGTCCACCAGGGACGAGGAGAAGGAGAAGTGGGTCGGCAGCCTCGACGACTGGGAGCAGGCCACCAGGGAACTGGCCGAAGCCGCCGAGGAATCCGGTCTGGAACTGGTGGCCGATCCCGGCGGCGCGGCGTTCTACGGGCCGAAGATCTCCGTCCAGGCCCGAGATGCGATCGGCCGGACCTGGCAGCTGTCCACCATCCAGGTCGACTACAACCTGCCCAAGCGGTTCGGGCTGGAGTACCAGGCCGCCGACGGCAGCAGGCAGCAGCCAATCATGATCCACCGGGCGCTGTTCGGGTCGATCGAGCGGTTCTTCGGCATCCTGGTCGAGCACTACGCGGGCGCGTTCCCGCCCTGGCTGGCGCCGGTCCAGGCGGTCGGCATCCCGGTTGCCGACGCGCACGTGCCGTACCTTAACGCGGTGGCGGCCCGGCTGCGCGAGCACGGCATCCGGGTCGAGGTCGACGCGAGCGATGACCGGATGCAGAAGAAGATCAGGACCGCCCAGCGGCAGAAGGTGCCGTACATGCTGATCGCCGGCGACGCCGACGTGGCCGCCGGGGCGGTGTCGTTCCGCTACCGCGACGGGGAGCAGAAGAACGGCGTTCCCGTCGAAGAAGCGGTCGCCGAGATCGCCGCCGCCGTGCGCGACCGCATCCAGGTGTAACCGGTGGCCGCCGACCCGCCCGCAGGCCCTGGCAGCCCGGCTGCCGGGCACGAGGATTTCGCCGGTGTCCCCGACGCCTTCGGCCGGCTGTGGACGCCGCACCGGATGGTCTACATCAAGGGAGAAAACAAGCCGTCGGGTCCGGGCCAGGTGCAGGAGTGCCCGTTCGACCGGGCGCCGAAGCAGGGCGACGAGGACGCCCTGATCGTGGCCAGGGGCTCACTGGTGTACGCGGTACTCAACCTGTACCCGTACAACCCCGGCCACCTGATGGTGGTCCCGTACCGGCACGTGGGCGACTACACCGACCTGACCGTCCCGGAGACCGCCGAGTTCGCCGAGTTCACCAAGCGTGCCATCCAGGCCCTGCGCCAGGCCTCTGGCCCGCATGGCTTCAACATCGGCATGAACCTCGGCACGGTGGCCGGCGCCGGCATCGCCGCCCACCTGCACCAGCACATCGTGCCCAGGTGGGGCGGCGACACCAACTTCATGCCGGTGGTCGGCCGCACTCGTGTCCTGCCGCAGCTGCTGGCCGACACCCGCAAGCTGATAGCCGAGGCCTGGACCCAGGAACCTTCTGGGCCTTAAGCCTGAGCCGTTTACTCCTTCGCTTCGGCGGCGACCTTGGCCGCCAGGTGGGATGGCAGCGGCTCGTGCCGCAGGTACTGCCGGGTGAACGAGCCCGTGCCGTGGGAGATCGAGCGCAGGTCGATGGCGTACCGGGTGATCTCAAGCTCCGGGATCTCGGCCTTGACCAGGGTCCGCCCCACCGGCACCGCCTCGGTGCCGAGGACCCGGCCGCGGCGCGAGGACAGGTCCGACATCACCGCGCCGACGTAATCGTCGGGCACCAGCACGCTCACCTCGTCGACCGGCTCGAGCAGCATCGGCTGGGCCTTGTCGACGGCGTCCTTCAGGGCCAGCCGCCCGGCCTTCTGGAAGGCCATGTCGGAGGAGTCCACCGAGTGCGCCTTGCCGTCGAACAGGGTGACCCGGAGCCCGGTCAGCGGATAGCCGGCCACCACGCCCTGCTCCATCTGCCACCGGACGCCCTTTTCGACCGACGGGATGTACTGCCGCGGCACCACGCCGCCGACGATCTTGTCGACGAACTCGAAGCTCGACGCGTCCTCCAGCGGCTCCACCTCGATGCGGGCGATGCCGTACTCGCCGTGCCCGCCGGTCTGCTTGACGTTCCGGCCGAGCCCTTCGGCCTTGCCCGCCACCGTCTCGCGCAGCGGGACCCGCAGTCCGGTCGTCTCCACCGCGACGCCGTTCCGGTTGGCCAGCCGGTCAAGCAGCATATCGGCGTGTGCCTCGCCCATGGTCCACAGCACGAGCTGCCTGGTCTCGGGGTTCATCTGCAGCCGCAGCGTCGGGTCCTCGGCCACCAGCCGGCCCAGCCCCTGGGACAGCTTGTCCTCGTCGGCCTTGGACTTGGCCACGATCGCGACCGGCAGCAGCGGCTCAGGCATGGACCACGGCTCAATGATCAGCGGGCGGTCTTTGTCCGACAGCGTGTCGCCGGTCTCGGCGGTGCCCAGCTTGGCCACCGCGCAGATGTCGCCCGCCGCGCACTGCGTGACGGGCCGCTGCTGCTTGCCCAGCGGCGAGGTCAGCGCGCCGATCCGCTCGTCGTCGTCGTGGTCCTCATGCCCGCGGGCGGACCTCCCGTGGCCGGACACGTGCACGGAGGCGTCGGGGCGCAGCGTGCCGGAGAACACCCGGACCAGGCTGATCCGGCCGACATAGGGGTCAGAGGTGGTCTTGACGACCTCGGCGAGCAGCGGGCCCTTGGGGTCGGACGAGAGCCCGGTGACGGGCTTGCCGTCCGGTGTGGTGACCGCGGGCAGCGGATGCTCGGCCGGTGAGGGGAAGGCCTCGGTTATCACCTCGAGCAGCTCCTCCATGCCCACCCGGTGCGGGGCAGAAGCCACCAGCACGGGGTAGAAGCTGCCGCGGGCGACGGCCGTCTCCAGGTCATCGATGAGCACCTTGGGGTCGATCTCTTCCCCGGACAGGTACCTGTCCATCAGGCTCTCGTCTTCGCTTTCCTGGATGATGCCCTCGATCAGCTCGCCGCGCAGTTCCTCCAGCCGGCCCACCTCGTCCGGCTCGGGCGCGCGCTCGGTCCGTGAGCCGCTGCTGTAGTCGAACATCTTCTGCGACAGCAGCCCGATCAGGCCGCGCACCGGCGCCCCCTGCCCGTCGGATACCGGCAGGTACAGCGGCGCGACGGCGTCCCCGAACGCCGAACGGCAGGCGTCCAGGGCGGCCTCGAAGTCGGCCCGCTGATGGTCGATCTTGGTGATGACGACCGCGCGCGGCATGCCAACCAGAGCGCACTCCTCCCACAGCATCTGGGTCACGCCGTCGATCCCGTCGGTGGCAGAGACGGCGAACAGCGCCGAGTCCGCCGCCCGGAGCCCGGCCCGGAGGTCCCCCGTGAAGTCGGCATAGCCGGGCGTGTCGAGCAGGTTGACCTTGATGCCGTTGTATACCAGGGGTGCGAGGGTCAGGTTGATCGAACGCTGCTGCCTGATCTCGACCTCATCGAAGTCGCTGACCGTGGTGCCCTCTTCGATGCTGCCCTGCCGCTGGATGGTGCTCGTCGCGGCCAGTAGCGCCTCGATGAGGCTGGACTTCCCAGCACCGGAATGGCCGACCAGCACCACGTTCCGTACCTGGTCGGCCGCCGGTGCCCTGCCGGCGGCTGCTCCCGCCCCGCTCGCTGTTGATGTCACTGCCTTCGCCTCCTTGCGATCGCTGGTGCGCACGACCAGCCTTAACCCCCGACCACCGTAACCACAACCCCTCCGCCAAGAATCTCCAAGGTTGCCGTGAAGTAAGGATCTGGCCCCAGCCAGGCCTCCCGCCGACTCTGGCCGGAGTAGAGAGAATGAGTGCGATTCGTGTCGTCATGGCAGCACAAAATGCTCACTATCCGGCTGGAGTCGTCAGGCATCGCCGCGGCGCGTCTGTGACGGTGAGCGTTACCCGGGCCAGCCGAGACCTTGTGCGGGCCAGCACCTCACATAAAATCGGACGGCCATGCTGAACGTCCTCCGGCCCGTCATGACGCGCGTGTTCACCCCGGTCGGCACGATCCTCGCCCGCACCCCGGTCACGCCGAACGCCATCACCATCATCGGCACGGTGGGAGTGGCCGGCGGGGCGCTCGGCCTGTTCCCCATCGGCGAGCTGTTCCCCGGCGCCTTGACCTGCACGATCTTCGTGCTCCTCGACATGCTCGACGGGGTGCTGGCCCGGATCAAGGGGACGACCGGCCGCTGGGGGGCGTTCCTTGACTCGACCATGGACCGGATCGCTGATGCCGCCATCTTCAGCGGGCTGATCCTGTGGTTCATGCTCGGCGGCCACGACCCGCTGCTCGCAGGGGTCTCGCTGTTCTGCCTGGTCATCGGGAGTCTGGTGTCGTACGCGAAGGCCCGCGCCGAAGGCCTGGGGCTGCGCTGCGACGTCGGCCTCATCGAGCGGCCCGAGCGCATGCTGATATCCCTGGTCGCGGTCGGCGTGTCCGGCCTCGGGGTGCCGTACATTCTGAACGTGGGTCTGTGGGCGCTGGCCGTGGGGAGCGCCTTTACCTTCGGGCAGCGGGTGCGCGCGGTCCACCAGGCCGCGCATGCTCCGGTGGATCCGGCAGGGTGAGGAAGGGTGGCGTGGCGGGTTCATCGGGATCGACGAGTCTCAGCGAGCGGCTGACGGGCCTGGCCTATCAGCTCGGTTGGAAGCTGATCTGCCGCTTCCCGCTGGCCTGGTCAAGCTGGGCGTTCACCGCGGTAGCCGATATCGCCTGGCGGCGGCAAGGCCCGAAAGTCCAAGTGCTAGAGGCCAACCTGCATCGCGTGCTGAGCTACTCCCAGGGCAGCCCGGACGTGGACGGAAAGGAACTGCGCACCTTGTCCCGCGCCGCGCTGAGTTCCTACGCCCGGTACTGGCTTGAGGTATTCCGGCTGCCGGTCATCCCGGTCGAGCGGCTCGTGTCCGGGATGCACATCAACCCCGAAGGGGAGGCAGAACTTTTCGCCAACCTCAAGGCCGGGCGCGGCGTGGTCATCGCGCTACCGCACATGGGCAACTTCGAGCAGGCTGGCGGGTGGGTCGTCGCGCGCGGGGCCGGCTCGTTCACCACCGTCGCGGAACGGCTCAAGCCGGAATCGGTCTACGAGGCATTCGTCCGGCTCCGCGAGAGCCTGGGGATGGAGGTCCTCCCGTTGACCGGGAACCAGAGTCCGTTCGGGACCCTCGCCCAGAGGCTACGGGCCGGCGGCCTGGTCTGCCTGGTCAGCGACCGTGACCTGAAGGAGAGCGGGGTCGAGGTCGAGATGTTCGGGGAGCAGGCCCGGATCGCCGCGACCGCCGCGCTCGCCGCGCATACCGGCGCGGCGCTGCTGCCGGTGGCGACGTGGTTCGAAGGGGACGACTGGGGGGCGCACATCTACCCGGAGATCCCGGTGCCGGCCTCGGGTACCCGTACCGAGAAGGTCGCGGTGATGAGCCAGCAGCTGGCGCGGGTGTTCGAGGCCGCCATCGCCGAGCACCCGCAGGACTGGCACATGCTGCAGCGGGTCTTCACCGCCGACCTGGATCCCGAACGGCTGAGCAAGGTGCCCGGGCCAGCCGGCGCTCAGGGTCAGGGTCAGGGTCAGGGTCAGGGCCCGGTGCCGCAGCCACGGGGGGCGGGCAACCCGTGAAGATCGGGATCGTCTGCCCGTACTCCTGGGATGTGCCAGGCGGCGTGCAGCAGCACATCAGGGATCTGGCCGAGGCGCTGATCGACGTCGGCCACGACGTGTCGGTGATCTCCCCGGCCGACGACGACACCCCGCTGCCGCCCTACGTGGTGGGGGCCGGCCGGGCGGTACCCGTTCCCTACAACGGGTCGGTGGCCCGGCTGTCGTTCGGCTTCCTGTCCGCCAACCGGGTCCGGCGCTGGGTCAACCAGGGCGGGTTCGACGTCCTGCACGTGCATGAGCCGGAGATCCCGAGCCTGTCGCTGCTGGCCTGCTGGGTGGCCTCGGGACCGATCGTGGCCACCGTGCACACCGCGATACCGCGCTCCCGGGTGCTGGTGGCCACCTACCCGGTCCTGCGAACCGCGCTGGAGAAGATCAGCGGCCGGATCGCGGTCTCCGAGGCAGCGCGGACCACGCTGGTCGAGCACATCGGCGGCGACGCGGTGGTCATCCCGAACGGCGTGGCCACCCACCATTACCGCAAGGCCGAACCGCTGCCCGGGTGGCCCGGCCCGGGCGGCGCCATCGGCTTCCTCGGCCGGCTGGACGAGCCGCGCAAGGGCCTGGCCGTCCTGATCAAGGCATTCGAGATACTCGGCGAGGACCGGCCAGGGCTGCGCCTGCTGGTGGCCGGCCGGGCCGCGGACGCCGAAGACGTCTTGTACCGGGTGCCCGCCTGGCTGCGGGACCGGGTTGTGTTGCTCGGGCAGGTCAGCGAGGACGAGAAGATCCGCGTGCTGCATTCGGTGGACGTGTTCTGCTCGCCGAACACCGGCGGTGAGTCGTTCGGCATCGTGACCGCCGAGGCGATGGCCGCGGGCGTGCCCGTCGTGGCCAGCGACATCGACGCGTTCCGTCAGGTACTGCGGGGCGGCCAGGCCGGGGAACTGTTCGCCACCGGGGATGCGCGCGACCTGGCCCGGGCCGCCGGGCAGCTGCTCGATGACCCGGCGCGGCGTGCCGCGCTGTCGGCCGCCGCGCTGGCCGCCGTCGCCCAGTACGACTGGTCGGTGGTGGCCCGCGACGTGCTCCGCGTGTACGAGACGGTGATGCTCGGCAGCACCACGGTCGCGGTGGCCCAGGACGTCGGCGGCTACCCGAGCCGGGACTGGCCGTCATGACCATCACCGACATCGTCCTCATCGTCGCCGCCGCGCTGTTCATCGGCGTATACGTGTCCTGGCGGGCCGGGCGGATCGACCGGCTGCACACACGGGTGGACATGGCCCGCGCCGCGCTTGACGTGACCCTGCTGCGGCGCAGTTCTGTGGCCCTTGAGCTGGCCACCTCCGGGCTGCTCGACCCGGCGACCAGTCTGCTGCTCGCCGCCGCCGTGGATGGCACCCGTGCGGGGTCCGGGGGGCCAGGGGGGTATGGGGGGACGGGCAGTCCCCCCATGAGCGGGGGGGGTCTGGGGGGGGTCGTCCCCCCCGAGACAACGCGCCCGCGGGACCTGGCCGAGAGCGACCTGACCCGGGCTTTGCGGGCCGCCTTCAGCCAGCCGGACTTCCGCTCCTCGATGAGCGGCAAGGAAGGCGCCGATGAGTTGCTCGCCGAGGTCGAAGAGGCCACCCATCAGGTGTTCCTGGCCCGCAAGTTCTACAACGACGTGGTCGCGCTGACCAGGGACGCCAGGAGGCGGCCGCTCGCCCGCCTGCTGCGGCTGTCCGGCAGCGCGCCGGCCCCCGTGTTCTTCGAGATGGACGACTCCCTTATCGCCGACGCGCCCAGCGCCACCCTGGCCCCGCCTGCCAGCTGAGCCCGCCCGCTGGCCTGCTGGTCATACGATGTTGGTAACTCATCACGATTGATCAAGCGAGGTTCTCCAGTGTCCACTGTCAACGCTGATGCCGCCGCGCCAGCCACCGGTACCGCGCGGGTGAAGCGCGGCATGGCGGAGATGCTCAAGGGCGGCGTGATCATGGACGTCGTCACGCCCGACCAGGCCAAGATCGCCGAGGACGCCGGCGCGGTCGCGGTCATGGCGCTCGAGCGGGTGCCCGCCGACATCCGGACCCAGGGCGGCGTGGCCCGGATGAGCGACCCCGACATGATCGACGGCATCATCGCGGCGGTATCCATCCCGGTCATGGCCAAGTGCCGGATCGGGCACTTCGCCGAGGCGCAGGTCCTGCAGGCCATCGGAGTCGACTACATCGACGAGTCCGAGGTGCTCACCCCGGCCGACGAGGCGCACCACGTCGACAAGTGGAAGTTCACCGTGCCGTTCGTGTGCGGGGCCACCAACCTTGGTGAGGCGCTGCGGCGCCTCGCCGAGGGCGCAGCCATGATCCGCTCCAAGGGCGAGGCCGGGACCGGCAACGTGGTCGAGGCGACCAGGCACATGCGGTCCATCAGGTCGGAGATCGCGCGGCTGGCCGGCCTGCCGGAAGAGGAGCTGTTCAGCGCGGCCAAGGACCTCGGCGCGTCGTACGAGCTAGTTGCCGAGGTGGCCCGGGCCGGCCGCTGCCGGTGGTGCTGTTCACCGCGGGCGGCATCGCCACCCCCGCGGACGCCGCGCTGATGATGCAGCTGGGCGCGGAGGGCGTGTTCGTCGGCTCCGGCATCTTCAAGTCCGGCGACCCGGCCAAGCGCGCCGCCGCCATCGTGAAGGCCACTACCTTCCACGACGACCCGGATGTGGTGGCCAAGGTCTCCCGCGGCCTCGGCGAGCCCATGGTCGGCATCAACCTGGACACCCTCCCCCCCGACCAGCACTACGCCGGCCGCGGCTGGTAAGCCGGGGCAGCCAGGGCGGCCGGGACCAAGGCCGCTGGCTCGTGCGCGAGACGGTAACCGCAGCCTGTAGACGCGGCGGGCGGTGCCGGAGAAGATGGCGCCCTGCTCCGCCGAACTCAGTTCCGTGACGAGCTCGCGGTACACAGCGCATACCTCGCCGTACGGAGCGGCCAGCGAGCTCACCGGCCAGTCCGAGCCGAACATCAGCCGCGACGGCCCGAACGCCGCCAGCACGGTCTCGTAGGCGGGACGCAGGTCGCTGGCCAGTACCGGGGAGCTGCGCGCACCGGACAGCTTGCACGCCACGTTGGGCAGTGCGCCCAGCTCAGCGATCGCGTGCGACCACAGGGCCCACGGGCCTGCCGCGTCCGGGCCCGCCGGCGGCGAGCCCAGATGGTCCAGCACGAACGTCAGTCCTGGCACCGAACGCGCCGCCGTCACCGCACCCGCGAGCTGATGCGGCGCCACCACCACGTCGAAGCACAGCCCCGAACCCGCCAGCCCGGACAGCCCGCGCAGCACCGAAGGCCTGGCCAGCCAGTCCGGATCGGGCTCGGCCAGCACCGGATGCCGGATGCCGCACAAGAACGCCCCGCCACGCTGCGCCCGCAGGCCAGCCACCGCCTCGGTGACATCAGGCGCGGTCAGGTCCGTCCACCCCACCACGCCGGCCAGCAGGCCCCCGGCCGGGCCAGCGCCCGCCGCACGAGCGTCGCCGCCACCGTAAGGGTCACCGCCCGCCGCCAGCGTCAGCAGGTCGGGCGTCTCCCAGGGCTCGGCCACGGTCTGGATGACCACCGTGCTAGTCACCCCCGATGCCGCCGCCAGCGCGGCCAGGTCGGCGAGCCCGAACGACCGCCGCAGCCTGGCCAGCTCCTCATCGCTGGCCCAGGACTGGCCGCCCATCAGCCACCGGTGCTCCCGGGCGGAGACATCCCACAGGTGGTGGTGCGCATCGATCACGACTGGCACGATACAGGCGCCGGGAAGACAGGCGGGAAGACAGGCCAGCGTCCCGGTGTTTTACCGTTGTTAACCCAAGACGCGCCGAGGCCCGAGCAGCCCCAGCGCCGTGCTGCCCGAAGAGCAATGCTGCCCGAAGAGCAGTGCTGCCCGAAGAGCAGTGCTGCCCGAAGACGGAGGAACGATGAGCGCGGCACCGGTCATCGGGGTGCTCGCCCTCCAGGGTGACGTGCCCGAGCATCTGCGCGCGCTCGAGGACGCGGGGGCCAAGCCCGTCAGGGTCCGCAGGCCGGAGGAACTCCACCAGCTCGACGGGCTGGTCATCCCGGGCGGTGAGTCGACCACTCTGTGGCGTCTGGCCGTCGCCTTCGACATGCTCGAGCCGCTGCGCAAGCTCATAGACGCCGGCCTGCCCGCGTTCGGGTCCTGCGCCGGGATGATCATGCTCGCGGATCGGCTCGCCGATGGCGTGCCAGGCCAGCAGACGCTCGGCGGCATCGACATGACCGTGCGCAGGAACGCGTTCGGCCGCCAGGTCGACTCGTTCGAGAGCGGCATCGTCTTGTCAGGCCTGCCCGGCCCGCGAGAGCCGCTACGCGCGGTCTTCATCCGGGCCCCCTGGGTAGAGCACAATGGCCGCAGCGTCACGGTCCTGGGCACCGAGCAGCGCACCGGTAGGATCGTCGCCGTGCGTCAGGGGCCACTGCTGGCCACGGCCTTCCACCCCGAGCTCACCCCGGACCGGCGTATCCATGAGCTATTCGTAGAGATCGCAAAGGACAACACATGAGCGGCCACTCAAAGTGGGCCACCACAAAGCACAAGAAGGCGGTGGTCGACGCCAAGCGCGGCAAGCTGTTCGCCAAGCTGATCAAGAACGTCGAGGTCGCGGCGCGCACCGGCGGTCCAGACCCGGCCGGCAACCCCACCTTGTATGACGCCATCCAGAAGGCGAAGAAGAGCTCGGTCCCGAACGACAACATCGACCGCGCCGTCCGCCGCGGCAGCGGCGCCGAGGCCGGGGGCGCGCAGTACGAGAACATCACCTACGAGGGTTACGCGCCCGGCGGGGTCGCGGTGCTCGTGCACTGCCTGACCGACAACCGGAACCGGGCCGCCTCCGACGTGCGCACCGCGTTCAGCCGCAACGGCGGCTCCATGGCCGACCCCGGGTCGGTGTCGTACCTGTTCCACCGCAAGGGCCTCATCGTCGTCGACAAGGACGGGGTCACCGAGGACGACGTGCTCGCGGCGGTGCTCGAGACGGGCGCGGAAGAGGTCAACGACCTCGGCGAGTCCTTCGAGGTCGTGTCCGAGCCGACCGACCTGGTCGCGACCCGCACCGCGCTGCAGGACGCCGGCATCGACTACGACTCCGCGGACGTGGCTTTCCTGCCCAGCGCCGAGGTGGACCTGGACGAGGAGCACGCCAGGCGGGTGTTCCGGCTGATCGAGGCGCTCGAGGACTCCGACGACGTGCAGGACGTGTACGCGAACTACTCGGTCTCCGACGACGTCATGGAAAAGCTCGGCTGACCTGAGCTGCCTGACCGCGACCGGCGCCGGCCGGGATCGCTGTTCGCGCTGGCCAAGCCGGATGTCGCCGCGGACGCCGGGCCGCCAGGTGAGCTGCGCCCCCCCGCGTGTCCAAACACAGTCCGCTTGAGCTGGGCGCCCGCGGCCTGGCCGCACTGTACGCGGGCATGCCGGTGGCGGCCCTGCGCCGGGCCGGGCTGGCCTCGGGCGGCAGCCCGGCAGCCGACGCCGCCCTCGACGGCGCGTTCGCCGCCACGCCCTACATGCTCGACTCCTTCTGAGCCAATCAACGCAACACGCCGCTTGCGGTGCGGGACCGGGACGCCGTCAGCCGGTAGGTTCGTAACGAACAGATGTTCGCTAAGCCGCACACCGGACGGAGCACCCTGGTGGGCCTGACCTATGCGCGGCACCCGATCCGGGTGCTCGGCGTGGATCCCGGGCTGACCAGGTGCGGCGTCGGGGTGGTGGATGGCGCGCCCGGGCGTGCCCCGACCCTGGTCCGGGTCGGGGTGATCAGGACGCCTGCCACCGATGACATCGCGACGCGGCTGCTGGCCATCGAGACCGAGATCGAGAGCTGGCTGGACGCCTGCCAGCCGGACGCGGTGGCCGTGGAACGGGTCTTCAGTCAGCAGAACGTGCGCACGGTGATGGGCACGGCCCAGGCGGGCGCGATCGCGATCGCGTCCGCGGCGCGCCGGGGACTGCCGGTCGCCCTGCACACGCCGAGCGAGGTCAAGGCCGCGGTGACCGGGAACGGGCGGGCCGGCAAGGAGCAGGTCACCGCGATGGTGACCAAGCTGCTGCGGATCACCGATCCGCCGCGTCCCGCGGACGCCGCGGACGCCCTGGCGCTGGCGATCTGTCATCTGTGGCGCGGCGGGACCCCGATGAGCACTGGGTTGCTGCCCAGGGCGGCCGCCGCACAAGCTAGCAGGGTGGCAGCTCGAGGAGGAGGTGGGGCGTGATCGCTCATGTGCGCGGAACCGTCGCGGGGGTGGCGCCCGACGGTGCCGTTATCGAGGTCGGCGGCGTCGGGATCCGGGTGCAGTGCACCCCGGGGACCCTGGCCACGCTCAGGCCGGGAGAGCATGCGCAGGTGGCAACGTCCCTGGTGGTCAGGGAAGATTCACTGACCCTGTACGGTTTCTGCTCCGATGACGAACGCAACGTCTTCGAGCTCCTGCAGACGGCCAGCGGCGTCGGCCCGCGGCTGGCGCTGGCCATGCTCGCGGTCCACACCCCCGACGCGCTCCGCCGAGCCGTCTCGACCGAAGATCTCGGCGCGCTGACCATGGTCCCCGGGATCGGCAAGAAGGGGGCGGAGCGGATCGTGCTCGAGCTGCGGGATCGGCTCGGCCCGCCTGGCGAGAGCGGCACCGCGGGCGGTGTGCCCGGCGCCCGGCCGCAACGGGTCCCGCAGTGGCGGGACCAGGTGCAGTCCGGCCTGGTGAACCTGGGCTGGCCGGTTCGTGACGCCGACCAGGCCATCGCCGCCTTGGAAGAAGACGGCACGATCAGCGCCGCGAACGGCGAGTCCGTGGACGTCGCCGTGGTGCTGCGGGCCGCGCTGCGCAAGCTGAGCAGGCAGTAAGGCAAGCTAGAGGCGTCATGACCGACGAAAACGATGCTCTGGCCCGCGCCGAGGAGGCCGAATTGGCCGCCCGCAGCGAAACCCTCGGCCGAGAGCCCGAGAACGTGACATCTACCCTGGCGGACGCGGACGAGCGCGTCATCGAAAGCGCGCTGCGCCCCAAGCGGCTCACCGAGTTCACCGGGCAGGCCCGGGTCCGCGAGCAGCTGGCGCTGATCCTGACCAGCGCGCTACGCCGCGGCCGGCCGCCGGACCACCTGCTGCTGTGCGGCCCGCCCGGCCTGGGCAAGACCACGATCGCGATGATCGTGGCCGCCGAGCTCGGGGCGCCGCTGCGCATCACCAGCGGCCCGGCGATCGAGCGGTCCGGTGACCTGGCGGCGATCCTGTCCACGCTCAGCGAGGGCGAAGTGATCTTCATCGACGAGATCCATCGCCTGGCCAGGCCCGCCGAGGAAATGCTCTACCTGGCCATGGAGGATTTCCGGGTCGACGTGGTGATCGGCAAGGGGCCGGGCGCGACGGCGATACCGCTCCAGATCGCGCCCTTCACCCTGGTCGGGGCGACCACGCGGGCCGGGCTGCTGCCTGCCCCGCTCCGGGACCGGTTCGGGTTCACCGCGCACCTGGACTTCTATGCCCCCGACGAGCTCGAGCACATCATCCGCAGGTCCGCCGGGCTGCTGGGGGTGACGCTCACCGACGAGGGCGCGGTCGAGCTGTCCACCCGGTCACGCGGCACGCCGCGGATCGCGAACCGGCTGCTGCGCCGGGTCCGCGACTACGCCGAAGTCCGCGCGGACGGCGTCGTCACCCGGGAGATCGCCCGGACCGCGCTCGAACTCTACGAGGTGGACGAACACGGCCTGGACCGCCTCGACCGGGGCGTGCTGGACGCCGTGGTCCGCCGGTTCGGCGGCGGACCGGTGGGCCTGTCCACGCTCGCAGTGGCGCTGGGGGAGGAAGCGGAGACCGTCGAGGTGGTGGCCGAGCCGTTCCTGGTGCGGTGCGGACTCCTCGCGCGGACCCCGCGCGGCCGGGTGGCCACCGCGGCCGGGTGGGCCCATCTCGGCCTCACGCCTCCGGCCGCCCTGACCGAATCGCCTACGCTGTTTGACTGATCCTGTTTCACTAGCGCCACCCCAGAATCGCGCCGAGGTCACGATCGGCCGTAAAACCCCGTAGCCTGTTGGTGCACGGTCAAAGCACGGCTAAACTTCGGCAGTTGGCCGTTGGCTTCGCCGCGACCACGCTCGCAGAACCAACTGGAAGGATGCCCCGGTCATGGGGGATATTGCAGCCGCCACCGCAGCGGCGTCCAAGTCTTCAAGCAGCAGCTTCACGTTCATACTCCTGATCGCACTTGTCTTCATCGGCTTTTACTTCCTGATGATCAGGCCGCAGCAGCGCCGCCGACAGCAGGTTGCCCAGCAGCAGAACACCGTCACCCCCGGCGCCCGGGTGCGCACCACGGCCGGGATGTACGCCACGGTATCGGCCGTGGACGGCGACGACGTCATCCTTGAGGTCGCGCCCGGCATCGACGTCCGCTACATGAAGCGCGCCATCATGGAGGTTGTCTCTCCTGGCACGGAAGATGCAAGCGAGACCACCGAGGACACCCACGACGGGTATGCCGAGGACACCCACGACGGGTATGCCGAGGACGACGTCCCGGACGACGACGAGCCCACCGATGCCCACGAGGACGCCGAGTCAGCGACCAAGGGACTGGCCGATTCGGCCGATGGCCTGAGCGGGACCGGCAACGCGTTCTGAGCCGTCGGCCGTTCCTGAGGGTCCTACGGGTAACGATTTAAAAAGACAGGCGGAGAAGTGGCACCCCCAACGAAGACCGCCCCGCACCCGGGGCGGGCGCTCGCCGCGCTCGGTGTGCTCATCGTGATCATGCTGCTGGGCATCCTCGGCGGGAACCTGTTCAGCCCGAGCCAGTGGCACAAGGATTTCAGGGTCCGCCTCGGGCTCGACCTGTCCGGCGGCACCCAGGTGACCCTGCAAGCCAGGACCCTGGACGGGAAGCCCCCGCCAAGCGGCGAGATGAGCTCGGCGACATCCGTCATCCTTGCCCGGGTCAACGGCACCGGTAACTCCGGCGCCCAGGTCCAGCCGGAGGGCACCGACCTGCTCGTGGTCACCGTGCCGGGCAAGGGATCGGAGCAGACCATCCAGCTGGTTAGCTCGACTGCCCTGCTCATGTTCCGCGAGGTGCTGCTGTACCAGCCGTACAGCAAGCCCAGCTCCTCGACCCCGGCCGCCACGCCTAGCACCAGCACGAGCCCGTCGGCGAGCAGCAGTTCCTCAGCTACGCCGACCCCCTCGCCTTCGGCTAGCTCCACCAGCACGGCGAAGACCTCCGCCAAGATCGTCCCGGACACCTCGGCCAGCGCCTCGCCCACCGCGTCCGCGAGCCCCAAGACCAGTGCGTCCGCGAGCCCGAGCGCTACCTCGTCACCCTCGGCCAGCAGCACGGTGTACGGCAACCCGAGCCTGGTCAACAAGAACGTGCTCAAGCTGTTCGACAAGCTGGTCTGCGCGCCGGGCGACACGGAGGCCTGGAAATCCCAGGTCGGCTACGCGGAGACCACGCCTTACAACGACCCGGACGTCCAGGTCGTCGCCTGCGGCCAGGACGGGGGCCAGTGGGGCAAGTACGCCCTCGACGTGGCCAAGGTCGTGGGCCAGCAGGTGACCTCGACCACCGCGGTGCTTTCCACGACGTCCAACCAGTGGCAGGTCAACCTGACGATGGACAGCGCCGGCGCTTCAGCCTGGAGCACGCTCACCTCGGACCTGGCCACCAAGTACTATTCCGCAGGCCAGGCTGGCAACGAGGATGACGTGGTCCTGGACCAGACAGCGATCACCCTGGACGGCAACGTCGTGTCGGCGCCGGAGGTCCAAACCGCTATCCCCGGCGGAAACACCCAGATCACCGGGAACTTCACCCAGGCGCAGGCCACCCAGCTGCAGAACCAGCTGAAATATGGCGCGGTGCCGCTGGACCTCAAGACCTTGTACGTCAGCTCGGTCTCGGCGCAAGTGGGCCGGGACCAGCTGGACGCCGGGCTGATCGCCGCCGCGATCGGGCTGTTCCTCGTGGTGGTGTACTCCTTCATCTATTACCGTGGCCTCGGGGTGGTCTCGGTCTGCAGCCTGGCCATCGCCGCGCTGATCACCTACCTCGCGGTGGTGCTGCTGTCGAAGTACCAGAGCTTCACCCTCGAGCTGTCAGGGATCGCCGGCCTGATCGTGGCCATCGGCATCACCGCCGACTCGTTCGTAGTGTTCTTCGAGCGATTGCGGGATGAGGTACGCGAGGGCAAACAGCTGCGCCCGGCGGTCGAGGCAGGCTGGAAACGAGCGAGGCGCACGATCCTGGTGTCCGACACGGTGTCGTTCCTCGCTGCGCTGCTGCTGTACTACTTCGCCATCGGCGAGGTCAAGGGCTTCGCCTACACCCTCGGCCTGTGCACGATCATCGACTTGGTGGTCGTGTTCCTGTTCACCAAGCCAATGGTGACGCTGGTCGCGCGGACCAGGTTCTACGGCAACGGCCACCCGCTGTCCGGCCTTGACCCGGCCCGGCTCGGCGCCCGCGCGCCCTGGCGGTCCTCGGCTCGGATACCCGCCAGGCGCAGGCCGGAAACGGTGACGCGGAGTACAGCGTCGCGCGGGACCGGGGAGGTGTGATGTCGCGGCTCGGTCAGCTCGGCGGAAGGCTTTACCGGGGCGAGGTGTCCTACGACTTTGTCGGCCGGAGGCGGAGGTGGTACGCGATCTCCGGGGCGATCCTGGTGATCAGCATCGTGGCGCTGCTCGTCCGCGGCCTCGACTTCAGCGTCGACTTCAAGGGCGGGGCGGTCTTCACCTTCCCTTCGTCCGCCACGCTCAGCCAGGTCCAGACCGCCGTCACCGACGGCGGTGTCAGCGGCGCGGTCGTGCAGCAGACCCACACGGCCGGCCAGCCCGCCGGCTGGCAGGTGCAGACCAAGGCGCTGACCGGCCCGCAGACCGTGACGCTGGAGAACACGCTGTCGAGCAAGCTCGGCGTGAACGCGAACGACATCACCACCACGACCGTGGGGCCGAGCTGGGGCAGCGAGATCTCCAAGAAGGCGCTTGAGGCCCTGATCGCGTTCCTGGTCGTGATCGTGGGGTACCTGTCCCTCGCCTTCGAGTGGAAGATGGCCGTGTCGGCGTTCGTCGCCCTGCTGCACGACCTGGTCATCGCCACCGGCATATACGCGCTGGCCGGGTTCCAGGTCAGCCCCGCGACCGTCATCGGGTTGCTGACCATCCTCGGCTACTCGCTGTATGACACCGTGGTGGTCTTCAACAAGGTCCGGGAGAACACCGCAGGCCTGCTCGCCGGAGCCAGGACCACCTACAGCGACGCGGCGAACCTGGCCCTCAACCAGACCCTGGTACGGTCGATCAACACCTCGTTGATCGCGCTGCTCCCGGTCACCGCCATCCTCATCGTCGCGACCGCGTTGCTGCCCGCCAACAACGAGCTCGAGGAACTCGCCCTGGTGCTGTTCGTCGGCATGCTGTCCGGCACGTACTCCTCGATCTTCATAGCCACCCCGGTGCTATGCGATCTGAAGGAGCGGGAGCCGCGGTACCAGGCTCTGGCCAAGCGGGCAAGCACACGCGCCGTCGGCGGCCGGGCTGCGCAGCGGGCCGCCGCGAAGGTGTCGGCTACCGATGGCCGTGCCGCCGCCGCATCACCGGTGAAGCTGGTGGATGACGAGACCGACGACGCCGGGTACGCCGACGACGCCGACCCCGAGACATCGGCCGCGGACCAGCTGACCCCGACCGCGTCGCGGGTTCCGGCCGCCGGCCCCTCGCCGGGCTCGGCCCGCCCCGGGCCGCGGCAACAGCCGCGCCGGAGCGGTTCGGCGCGGCATCGCCCGGCAGGCAAGAAGAAGCGGCGCTGAGGGATGACGGACCGGGCGGCGGCGTCCCTGGATTCCCAAATGCCCGCGGGTCCCCAGGTGCCCGCCGATGCGGAGCTGGCCCGTCTCATCACCAGCCGGGTACGCGACGTCCCCGACTATCCGCAGCCCGGCGTGGTGTTCAAGGACATCACTCCGCTGCTGGCCGACGCCGAGGCCTTCGGCGCGGTGGTAGGCGCCTTGGCCGCGACGTACGGGCCGGTCGACAAGGTGGCGGGTATCGAGGCGCGCGGCTTTATCCTCGCCGCCCCGGTGGCGTTGCGCCTCGGCGCGGGATTCGTGCCGATCCGCAAGAAGGGCAAGCTGCCCGGCGCCACGTTCACGCAGGATTACGAGCTCGAATACGGCACGGCGTGCGTCGAGGTCCTGACCGACGCCTTCGGCCCGGCCGATCGCGTCCTGATCATCGACGATGTCCTGGCCACCGGCGGCACCGCCCGCGCCACCGCCGACCTGGTGCGCCGCGCCGGCGCCCAGGTCGCAGGCTTCGCTGTCCTGCTGGAGCTGTCGTTCCTGCATGGTCGCGCCCGGCTGGCCGACCTTCCGCTCAGCGCCCTGGTCACCATCTGAGCCGGTGCCGCCCGACGAGCAGAACGAAATCCGGTCGGGAATCGCGCGCATCTGATCTGGTGTTCAACTCGTCTAAGTAGACTGGTGGCTTGGCAGATGTGAGGAGCGCAAGTGGCCGGTGACGGCATCGCGACCGGCACTAAGGCTGCCGATGCTGCCCGGGTGGACGCGCCGAGGGATTCCGATCCTGTCGCTGATGCGGCTCGCGCCGAGGCAGCGGCAGCTGCCGTGCCTGGTCGCCGCGCGGCCAACCGCGCCGCACAGGACACGTCCGGCGAGCCTGACACGCCCGGGACGGATGGCACCTCTCCCGGCGTGACCGGTCCCGAGCCCGGCCGGGCCCGGTCCGACCGGACCCGGCGCGCCGGATCCGGTGCGAGCCGCACGGGCAGCGGCCAGTCCAGGACAGCCCGGGCCCGGGCGGCAGTCGCCGCCGTGCAGGGCCAGGCTGCCGATGCTGCGTCAGGCGCAGGGGTCCGGCGCCGGCTCGCGCGGCTCGGCGCGCAGCGCGGCACGACGGTCACTTCGGTGCTCGAGCCGCTGATCAAGACCGTCCGCGCGACGCACCCGAAGGCCGACGTCCGGCTGATCGCGCGGGCCTACGAGACCGCCGCCTACTGGCATCGTGACCAGAGGCGGCTGAGCGGCGACCCGTACATCACCCATCCGCTGGCGGTGGCCACCATCCTGGCCGAGCTCGGCATGAACACCGATACGATCTGCGCCGCGCTGCTGCACGACACGGTGGAAGACACCCCGTACACGCTGACCGAGTTGCGCGGCGAGTTCGGCGAGGATATCGCGGCGCTCGTGGACGGCGTCACCAAGCTGGACAAGGTCAAGTACGGTGAGTCAGCCGAGGCCGAGACCGTCCGCAAGATGATCGTCGCGATGTCCCGCGACATCCGCGTGCTGGTGATCAAGCTCGCCGACCGGCTGCACAACATGCGGACGCTGCGCTACCTGCCGCGCGAGAAGCAGGAGCGTAAGGCCCGGGAGGTCCTGGAGATCTACGCACCGCTCGCGCACCGGCTCGGCATGAACACGGTGAAGTGGGAGCTGGAGGATCTCGCCTTCACGACGCTGTACCCGAAGCGGTTCGACGAGATCGTCCGCCTGGTGTCCGGACGGGCGCCGGGGCGAGACGTCTTCCTCTCAGAAGTGATCGCGGACGTGCGCGCTGACCTGCAAGAGGCGAAGATAAAGGCGACCGTTACCGGCCGTCCCAAGCACTACTACTCGATCTACCAGAAGATGATCGCCAGGGACGTCGAATTCGACGACATCTACGACCTGGTGGGCATCCGCGTCCTCGTCGAATCCGTCCGCGACTGCTACGCGGCGCTCGGCGCCATTCACGCGCGGTGGAATCCCGTCCCGGGACGGTTCAAGGATTACATCGCGATGCCCAAGTTCAACATGTACCAGTCGCTGCACACGACGGTGATCGGCCCTGGCGGCAAGCCGGTCGAGCTGCAGATCAGGACGCTGGACATGCACCGCCGGGCGGAGTACGGGGTCGCGGCGCACTGGAAGTACAAGCAGCAGATGATCTTCCACGGCCGGGCCGGGGACGCCAAGGATGAGACGCAGGAGATGGCCTGGCTCAGGCAGCTGGTCGACTGGCAGCGCGAGACAGAGGATCCCGCCGAGTTCCTTGAGTCACTGCGCTTCGACCTGGCCGCGGCCGAAGTCTATGTGTTCACCCCGCGCGGCGACGTGGTCCCGCTGCCGCAGGGCTCGACCCCGGTGGACTTCGCCTACGCCATCCACACCGAGGTCGGTCACCGGACCATAGGCGCTAAGATCAACGGCCGCCTGGTCTCGCTGGAGTCCACGCTCGACAACGGCGACACGGTGGAGATCATCACCGCCAAGTCGGCCGAGGCCGGACCGAGCCGGGACTGGCTCAAGTTCGTGCAGAGCCCCCGCGCCCGGAACAAGATCCGCCAGTGGTTCTCCAAGGAGCGCAGGGAAGCCGCGGTGGAGGCGGGCAAGGACCAGATCGCGAAGGCCATGCGCAAGCAGGGCCTTCCGCTGCAGCGGCTCGCGGCCGCCGACACGCTGATCACGCTGGCCCACGACCTGCGTTACCCGGACGTGTCCGCGCTGTACGCCGCGGTCGGCGAAGGGCGGGTCAGCGCCCAGTCGGTGGTCGAGAAGCTGGTCAGGTCGGTCGGGGGCCTGGCCGGCGCCCAGGAAGAGCTGGCCGAGACCATGCTGCCGGCCAGGGCGCCCCGGCCCCGGGCACCTACGGAGTCCGGCGTCGAGGTCACCGGCACGCCGGACGTGTGGGTCCGCCTGTCCCGCTGCTGCACCCCCGTGCCCGGCGACCAGATCAGCGGTTTCGTCACCCACGGGCACGGCGTGTCCGTGCACCGCACCGATTGCGTGAACCTGGCCCACCTGAGCGACATCCAGCGGGAGCGGCTGGTCGATGTGCACTGGGCGCCGACCGACGGCTCGATGTTCCTGGTCGCCATCCAGGTGGAAGCGCTCGACCGCACCAGGCTGCTGTCCGACGTGACCAGGGTGCTATCGGACCAGCACGTCAACATCCTGTCCGCGACCGTCACGACCACCAGGGACCGGGTGGCGATCAGCCGCTTCACCTTCGAGATGGGCGACCCCAAGC
This sequence comes from uncultured Actinomycetota bacterium, assembly GCA_963808615.1. GTDB lineage: Bacteria > Actinomycetota > Actinomycetes > Streptosporangiales > Streptosporangiaceae > Palsa-504. The sequence continues at coordinate 298,759 of CAWEGV010000005.1, read as the reverse complement.
ACCTCGGCCACGTGCTGCGCGCCGTCCGCGCCATCGACGGCGTCTACGACGTCTACCGGGTCACGAACTAGGAGCTGAATTCGGCCAGCGTGCGCTCGGCTTCCTCCAGCCAGGCGCGGCGGGCGGTCAAGGCTTCCTCGGCGCTTCGCACGGTCGTGGCGTCACTCCGCTCGCGCGCCTTGGCCAGCTGTTCTTCAAGCTGCGCGATGGTAGCGCGCAGCTGGGCTACGGTGTCTTCGGCCCGGGCCAGCGCCTCGGGGTTCGACCGGCGCCACTGAGCCTCCTCGGCCTTGCGTACCGCCTCCTCGACCCGCCGCAGCCCGGACTCCAGGTGCTCGCGCGCATCCCGCGGCACGGCGCCGATCTGCTCCCAGCGTTCATCGATGGAGCGCAGCGCGGACCTGGCCGCCCGGACATCGGTCACCGGCAGCAGGGCCTGCGCCTGATCGAGCAGCTGCTGCTTGGCCTCGGCGTGCTCGCGCAACGCGGCATCCTTGGCCGAGAACACCTCCGCGCGGGCGGTGAAGAACTTGTCCTGGGCGGCCCGGAACCGCTTCCAGAGATCGGCCTCGGATTCCCGGTCCGCGCGCCCGGCCGCCTTCCACTTGCGCATCAGCTCACGGAATGCGCTGGTGGTCGGGCCCCATTCGGTCGATCCTGACAGCGCCTCGGCCTCGGCGACCAGCTCCTCCTTGCGGGCCTTGACGTCCTCCCGCTCGGCCTCCAGGGTGGCGAAGTACGCCTTACGCCGCTTGGTGAACGCGTTCCTGGCCGCAGACAGCCGCTTCCACAGGGCGGCCTCGGTGACCCGATCGGCATGCGGGGCCGCCTTCCACTCCTCGAGCAGCTCGCGCATCCGCTCCCCGCTGCTCTTCCAGTGGGTCGCCTCGGCGGCGATCTGCTCCGCCTCGGCGACGATCCGCTCCTTGATCTGCTTGGCCTGGGCGCGGGCCTGTTCCCGGGCCGCCCTGGCTTCCTCGCGGCGGTGGCCGACGTCCTCGGTCAGCCGCTCCAGGCGGGCGCGCAGCCCGTCCAGGTCGCCCAGCGCATTGGCCTCTGCGATGGTGTTGAGCAGGCGTTCCACCGAGGCCGCGGCCTGGGCGGGCGCCATGTCGGTGGCGGTGATCCGCTGCTCGAGCAGTACCACCTCGGTCTCGAGCGCTTCGTACTTACGCTGGTAGAAGACCAGCGCCTCCTCCGGACTCCCCGCCTGCCATGAGCCGATCACCCGCTCGCCGTCGGCGGTACGGACATACACCGTGCCGTCGGCGTCTACCCGGCCCCACGGATGGTCGGCGGTCGTCACGGCGAACCTCCTGCGCTGTCGTGCTCGAGTCAGGTCTTCCTGATCGTCACACTGTCAATGATGACCTTCTTCTTGGGAGGACCGCCGCCTGCCTGGGCATATTGACACGAGTATCCATCCTTGGCCACATTCTGGACGATATCGAGTCCAGATGAAACCGTGGCGAACGGTGTGTACGACGGGCTGCCTGAACCGTTGAGCCCCGATGTGCTGTCCTTGAACACGATGAAGAACTGGCTGCCGTTGGAGGTTGCCGTGCCCTCGTTGGCCATGGCGACAGTTCCCGCTGGGTATGTCGCACCGGTGAGATTCTCGCTGGCGTACTCATAACCGGGCGTCCCGCTCCCCACCTTGCTGGTGGAACTACAGGTGAGATCGGTCTTAGAGGTCGCGTAAGCGTCACCGCACTGCAGCACGAAAATGCCGCTTGTCAGCAGCCGGTGACACTGGGTGTTGTCGAAGTAGCCCGCCTCGGCCAGGTGGACGAAGGAGTTGACCGTGCAGGTCGCCTTGCTGTTGAGCAGGTCGAAGGTGATCGGGCCCAGGTTGGTGTTGAGCGTCGCCTGGTAGCTGGCGGCGTAGTCCGGCGTGGCAGGCGGGAAGCTCACCTTCTTCGCCACCGGCGTGGTGGCGGCGTAGGAACAGTGATGCGCGGGCTCGGCGACGGCCGTAGCCGACGCGGAGTTCGAGGGCGTCGGCGACTTGCTGGCCGACGCCGACGCGTTCTTGCCGCTCCCAGGCAGGAACACCACCAGCAGCGCGGCGATGAGCCCCGCGGCGGCGACCGCGCAGATTCCGGTCACCCAGCGCTTGCGCACCTGGCGCTGTCTGACCGCCCGCTGCTCCTGCTGACGGCGGTACCGTTCCCTGGCTTGCCTGCGCTGGCGTTCGTTCTTACCCGCCACCGGATGTGTCCTCCTTGGCCTGTCGCGTTTTCTGGCTACCGCATGGTATGCACCGGAGGCAGGCCAACGACCCGGTATACCTCTGATCCCGAAACACGGCGGTACTGGCCGGGGGCGCCCCCGGGCCCGGTAGGGCCAGACCTGGGGTTACTCCCCGCAACCCCATAATTCGCGATCGTCCGCGAATCGTACCTTCCAGATGCCGGGATCGGTACCCTTCGTTATCGGTTCGCGGCCATGCCGGTCCCCTCGGTAACCTGAGACACCGTACCGTGAGAAAGGACGCTCGTGCTCGTCGCAGGGTTCCCGGCAGGCGCGTTCGCGGCCAACTGTTATGTGGTTGCGCCCGGACCCGGCGAGCAGTGCGTGATCATCGACCCGGGCCAGGACGCCGAGCCGGGCATCGAGGACATCCTGGCCAGCCACCGGCTCCGGCCTGCCGCGGTGCTGCTCACGCACGGCCATATCGACCACGTGTGGTCGGTCGCCCCGGTCTGCGGCGCTAAGGGCATCCCGGCCTATATCCATCCCGCCGACCGCGCATTGCTGAGCGACCCGGCAAAGGGTTTCTCGCTCGGGATAGGACGGGAACTGTTCGGCGGGATGAAATTCACCGAGCCCGACGACGTCAAAGAACTGGCCGACGGGATGAGCTTGAGTCTCGTGGGGCTTGAGATCATCGTGAATCACGCGCCCGGTCATACCGAAGGCTCGGTGACATTCCGGTTGCCGCTTGAGGCGCCCGCGGCCGGAGGACCCATTGCGGTCCAAAGCAGAAACACAACTGGCGAGGCCGGCGACGTCTTGTTCTCAGGTGATCTGCTGTTCGCCGGGTCGATCGGGCGGACCGACCTGCCCGGCGGGGATTACCCCACGATCCTGCGCAGCCTGGCCCGCGTGTGCCTCACGCTGCCGGACGACACCGTGGTGCTGTCCGGGCACGGACCGCAGACCACCATCGGCGCCGAGCGCCGCGCCAATCCGTTCCTGGTTGGCCTCGACTCCCCGGGCCCGCAAATGCCCGCATCGGGACCCACTCGGGGGATATGAGCTCTGGCGTGAGTCACGGGCCGCACGCAGGCGGGATCGTTCGGATAAAAAGATCAGTGAAGCGCGGTCGGCCTGGCGGGCCGGGCGACGGCGCGGCTGGGCGAAAGGGGACAAGCGCGATGATCCGCACCCATGAGGCGGGGACGCTGCGGGCGTCGCACGCGGGAGAGCACGTGGTGCTGGCCGGCTGGGTGGCGCGCCGCCGGGACCATGGCGGCGTGGTCTTCATCGACCTGCGGGACGCGAGTGGCGTGGTGCAGGTGGTGTGGCGCGGCGAGGAGGCTGTCGCGCACGGGCTGCGGGCGGAGTTCTGCGTGCTGGTGACCGGTTCGGTCCGGGCCCGGCCGGCCGGGAACGAGAACCCGGAACTTGCCACAGGCGACATCGAGGTGCTCGCGGACAGCGTGGAGGTGCTCAGCGAGGCCGAGGTGCTGCCATTCCCCGTCGAAGGAACGGCCGAGGTCAGCGAGGACATCCGGCTCAAGTACCGGTACCTGGATATCAGGCGGGAGCACACCGCGCGGGCGCTGCGGATCCGGTCCCAGGCCGCCTACCTGCTGTCCGACGTGATGCGTGAGCACCGGTTCGTGAACGTCGAGACGCCGTACCTTACCAGGTCGACCCCGGAAGGCGCGCGCGACTTCCTGGTCCCGGTGCGGCTGCAGCCGGGCCACTGGTACGCGCTGCCGCAGTCGCCGCAGTTGTTCAAGCAGCTGCTCATGGTGGGCGGGCTCGAGCGCTACTACCAGCTGGCGCGGTGCTTCAGGGACGAGGACTTCCGCAAGGACCGGCAGCCGGAGTTCACCCAGATCGACATCGAGATGTCGTTCGTCACCCGGCAGGACGTCATCAGCGTGGCCGAGGACATCGTCTCCCGGCTATGGTCCGAGCTGGTCGGCTACCAGGTGCCCACGCCGCTGCCGCGGATGACCTACGCGGACGCGATGGCGAGGTACGGCTCGGACAAGCCCGACCTGCGTTTCGGCTGCGAGCTCACCGGCCTGACCGAGTACTTCGCCGGGACGGAGTTCCGGGTGTTCCAGGCGCCGTACGTGGGCGCCGTGGTCATGCCCGGTGGTGCCTCGCAGTCGCGCCGCGAGCTGGACGGATGGCAGGAGTGGGCGCGGGCGCGGGGCGCCCGCGGGCTCGCCTACGCGCTGATCGGCCCGGAGGGCGCCCTCAGCGGACCGGTAGCCAAGAACCTGTCGGATGCGGAGCGGCCGGGCCTGGCCGCCACGGTGAGCGCCGCGCCGGGCGACTGCGTGTTCTTCGCGGCCGGCCCGGCTCAGGCGGCCAGGGAACTGCTCGGCGCGGCCCGCCTGGAGATCGGCCGCCGGTGCGGCCTGGTCGACGAGTCGGCCTGGTCGTTCCTGTGGGTCGTTGACGCGCCCATGTTCGAAGAGGACGGTGAGGGCGGCTGGACGTCGGTGCACCACCCGTTCACCGCGCCGTTGCCCGAATGGGCGGACAAGTTCGCCGCCGAGCCCGCGGGCGCGCTGGCCGACGCCTACGACATCGTCTGCAACGGGTACGAGATCGGCGGCGGGTCGATTCGTATCTACAAGCCCTCCATGCAGCAGGCCGTGTTCGACGTGATCGGGCTGTCCCCCTCCGAGGCGCAGGCCCAGTTCGGCTTCCTGCTTGAGGCGTTCAAGTACGGGCCGCCGCCGCACGGCGGCATAGCGTTCGGCTGGGACCGGGTCTGTATGCTGCTCGCGGATGCCGCCACCATCCGCGACGTCATCGCCTTCCCCAAGGCGGCATCCGGGCTGGACCCGCTGACCGGTGCGCCCACCCCGATCACCGCGGCTCAGCGCCGCGAAGCCGGCATCGACGCCAAGCCCGCCAAGCCCGCCAAGCCCGGCGGCGCCAAGCCCGCCGACCCCGCCGACCCCGGCGGCGCCAAGCCCGCCAAGCCCGGCGGCGCCAAGCCCGCCGACCCCGCCGACCCCGGCGGCGCCAAGCCCGCCGACCCCGCCGACCCCGGCGGCGCCAAGCCCGCCGACCCCGCCGACCCCGGCCCAGCGCGCTGAAGCCGAGTACGGCGCTAATTCGCTCGTCGCCCGGCTCCTGCTTCGGGACAATGGCGCATGGCCGACGGCGGTTTGCCCAGGAACGCCCATGATGCATTCGACCGCATCGAGGAGCGGTTCAACACGGCGCTGGATGAGTCCCTTAACCCCGCAGGCCCCGGCGTGCTCTACGACTGCGTGGCGCAGATGGAGCTGCCCGCCGGGGCGTGCTCAAGCCGGGCGGCCGGGCGGTGATCTACCAGATGTTCGCCACCAGCCGCCTTCAGCCGGCCGAAGCCGCCTTCCTCCTCCCGGTCATGGGCTGCTCCGCGGCGGCCATGCGCCCGGAAAACACCGAGGCGGCCGTGGCCAGCGCTGGCCTGCGCATCGACCGCTGCGTGATACTGGGCACCGAATGGGGCGAGTATGCCCAGGAGCACGGACCGCACCCGGGACGTCACCTGCTGCACGCAGCGCGGCTGATCCGCGACCCCGACAGGTACACCACCCGGTTCGGCCAGCAGAACTACGACATCAAGCTCGGCGACTGCCTGTGGCACATCTACCGCATGATCGGCAAGCTCAGCAGCCGGATCTACCTGCTGTCCGCGCCCGGGTAGATCCCCGCGAAGCGCCATGCCACGGGTGCGTCACGCAGGCCATGGCCGCCAGAAGCCGGGAGTATGGTCGGGAGCGTGGGCAGTATGGAAGGAGACGCCGCGAGCCTGTTCGACGACGCGGAGGACGCGGCTGCTCAGGCGGCCGCCCCGCTGGCGGTGCGGATGCGGCCGCGGACCCTGGACGAGGTGATCGGCCAGCGGCACCTGACCGGTGATGGGACGCCGTTCCGCAAGCTGATCGACAACGACGCGCCGATGTCGCTGCTGCTGTGGGGCCCGCCGGGCACGGGCAAGACCACGCTGGCCTACGTGGTCAGCCAGGTGACCCGACGGCGGTTCGTGGAACTGTCCGCCGTGAACGCCGGGGTCAAGGATGTGCGGGCGGCCGTCGACGCGGCCCGCCGCACCCTCGGCCTGAGCGGCACGCAGACCGTGCTGTTCATCGACGAGGTGCACCGCTTCTCCAAGACCCAGCAGGACGCACTGCTCCCGGCGGTGGAGAACCGATGGGTGTCGTTCATCGGTGCGACCACAGAGAACCCGTTCTTCTCCGTGGTCTCGCCGCTGCTGTCCCGGTCGCTGCTGCTGACCCTGCAGCCGCTGTCCGACGACGACGTGCGTGAGGTCGTCAGCCGCGCCCTCACAGAATCCCGCGGGCTCGGCGGCGCGGTCACCCTCGACGAGGACGCCGCCGACCACCTGGTCCGGCTGGCGGGCGGCGACGCGCGGCGGGCGCTCACCTACCTGGAGGCCGCCGCCCTCGGCCTGCCAGAAGGCGGCCGCATCGATACCCCCGCCCTGGAGCGCGCGGTGGACCGGGCCGCGGTCCGCTACGACCGCGACGGCGACCAGCATTACGACGTGATCAGCGCATTCATCAAGTCCATGCGGGGCAGCGACGCGGACGCGGCGCTGCACTACCTGGCCAGGATGATCGAGGCGGGGGAGGATCCGCGGTTCATCGCCAGGCGGCTGATCGTGCACGCCAGCGAGGATGTCGGCATGGCCGACCCCACTGCGCTGCAGACCGCGGTGGCCGCGGCGCAGGCAGTGGAGTTCGTCGGGCTGCCCGAGGCGCGGATCAACCTCGCCCAGGCCGTCATCCACATCTCGCTGGCCCCCAAGTCCAACGCGGTCATCAAGGCGATCAGCGCCGCCGACGCCGACGTGAGAAACGGCCTGATCGGCGCCGTGCCTGCGCACCTGCGCGACTCGCACTATCCTGGGGCGGGCAAGGTTGGCCATGGTGAGGGTTACCTGTACCCGCACGACTTCGACGACGGCATCGTGGCACAGCGTTACGCTCCGGACCCGGTGGCGGATCGCATCTACTACGAGCCGTCTGGGCACGGCCTTGAGGCCCGGCTCGCCGAGCGCTCCGGGCGGATCCGGGCCATCCTGAACAACACCGACAAGGAGCAGCCATGACGCGGAAGGGCCAGTCATGACGGCGGCCGAACTAGCGGCGCTGATCGCCGCCGTCTTCTGGGCGCTGCTGGTCTGCGTCGGCGTGTTCGTCCTGTTCAGGCTGGCCCGGCTGCTGTCGGAGTCCAGCCGCCTGGTCACTGACCTGCGCGAGCGCGGTGACGTGCTGCTCCAGCGGGCGCAGGCGGCGGTCGACGGGGCGCAGGCCGCCGTGGACCGAGCTGACCGGCAGCTTGATCAGACCGAGTCCGTCACCGCCAGCATGGACGAGCTGGGCGCCGGGATGACCGAACTCGCCGGGCAGGTCACGGCCCTGGCCACGCTGGGCCGCACGATAGCGGCCGGCCCGGTGGGCCGGACAGCCGCCCTGGCCTACGGGGTCCGGCGGGCGGTCGGCCTGCGCCGGGCGGCGCGCCGTGCGGTGCCGGGCCGGGTCATGGAACGCGGCGAGCTGACGGCCCGCGGCACAGGCCCGCAGGCCCAGCGGGCCGCGCGCCGGGAGGTGTCACGGTGATACGCAGGGGCTTCTGGCTGACCGTGGGGGCCGCGGCCGGGATCATCGGCTACCGGCGCGTCTCCGCCGCAGGACGCAAGCTGTCCGGCCGGCTTAACGCAGCTGGAGCAGCCGGCCTGGCCAGGGAGACCGTCCGCTTCACGCGCGATGTACGCGAGGGAATGGAGCTGTACACGGCTCGGCATTCCGAGCCGCCAGGACCTACCCTTGAGACCCTCGACACTGACCACCACTCTCGACCCAAGGATGGCCGCTGATGGAGTCGGCAGAGATCGCCCGCCGCTTCCTTGCCTACTTCAGGCAGCAGGGGCACGCCATCGTGCCCTCGGCGTCCCTGGTCGCCGATGACCCCACCGTGCTGTTCGTCATCGCGGGCATGCAGCCGTTCAAGCCGTACCTGCTCGGGCAGCAGACGCCGCCCTGGCGGCGGGTGGCGGACGTGCAGAAGTGCCTGCGCACGCTGGACATCGACGAGGTGGGCAAGACCACCAGGCACGCCACGTTCTTCCAGATGCTCGGCAACTGGTCGTTCGGTGATTACTTCAAGGAAGGAGCGATCACCTTCGCCTGGGAGCTGCTGACCAGGTCCGAGGCCGACGGCGGCTTCGGTTTTCCCGAGGGCAAGCTGTGGGCCACCGTGCTGCACGGCGATGACGAGGCGTTCGCCATCTGGCGGGACCAGATCGGCCTGCCGGAAAGCCGCATCCAGCACCGCGGCCTGGCCGATAACTACTGGCACATGGGCGTGCCCGGCCCCGGCGGCCCCTGCTCGGAGATCTACTATGACCGCGGCCAGGAGTACGGCCGCGACGGCGGCCCCGAGGCCGACGAGGACCGTTTCCTCGAGGTCTGGAACCTGGTCTTCATGCAGGACCAGCTGAGCAAGGTCCGGGCCAAGGACGACTTCGACATCGAGGGGCTGCTGCCGACCAAGAATATCGACACCGGGATGGGCCTGGAGCGGATGGCGTCCATCCTGCAAGGTGTGGACAACCTGTACGAGATCGACACCACGTGGAAGATCCTCGACCGGGCAGCCGAGCTGACCGAACAGAATTACGGCCGCGATCACCAGGCCGACGTGGCCCTGCGCGTCATTGCGGACCACGTGCGCAGCGCGGTGATGCTGATCGAGGACGGCGTGCTGCCCGGCAACGAGGGACGCGGCTACGTGCTGCGGCGCCTCATGCGGCGCAGCATCAGGAACCTGCGCCTGCTGTCCGGCTCGCAGCGCGGCGGCGGCGCGCCGGCGCCCGGCGAGCACTTCATGCACGAGCTCACCGCGGTCGCGATCGAGGCCATGGCGCCGCTGTACCCCGAGCTTAAAAGGGACGCGGCGAACATCCACACGGTCATGGACGCGGAGGAATCGGCGTTCAGCAGCACGCTGCGCACCGGCACGGCCATCTTCGAGGCCGCAGTGGAGGAGAACCGGCGCAAGCACCAGTCCGCGATCTCCGGCGCGCAGGCCTTCCAGCTGCACGACACCTACGGGTTCCCGATCGACCTGACCTTGGAGATGGCGGCCGAGCAGGGCCTGTCCGTCGACGAGGAGGGGTTCCGCCGCCTGATGGCCGAGCAGAAGGATCGCGCCAGGCGGGACGCGGCCGAGAAGAAGACCGGCAACGTCGACGTCTCGGTCTTCGCCGACCTGCTCGAGCGCTCAGGCTCGGTCACCTTCACCGGCTACGACCAGATCTCCGGCGAAGCCACGGTCCTCGGCCTGCTGGTCGACGGGGTTTCGGTGCCGGCCGCGGGCGCGGGCACCGAGGTGGACGTGATCCTGGACCGCACCCCGTTTTACGCCGAGGGCGGCGGCCAGCTCGCCGATGCGGGCACGATCGCCACCGGCAGCGGCGTGATCGACGTGTCCGACGTGCAGACCCCGCTGACCGGGCTCATCGTGCACCGAGGCCGGGTCCGGTCCGGGGAGATCACGGCCGGAGCGCCCGCCCACGCGGAGATCGACATCGAGCGCCGCCGCGCGCTGTCCCGGTCGCACACCGCGACCCACCTCGTGCACCGGGCGCTACGCAACGCCTTGGGCGAGTCGGCGGCGCAGGCAGGCTCGGAGAACTCGCCCGGCCGGCTCAGGTTCGACTTCACCGCGCAGGGCGCGGTCCCGCTGTCGGTGCTGCGGGACTCCGAGGACGAGGTCAACGCGGTGCTGGTCAACGACCTGGGCGTGCAGGCTTATTACACCTCCCAGGAGGAGGCCCGCGAGATGGGCGCACTGGCGCTGTTCGGCGAGAAGTACGGCGACCGGGTCCGGGTGGTGGAGGTCGGCGACTACTCGCGGGAACTGTGCGGCGGCACGCACGTGGCCAGGTCGGGCCAGCTCGGCCTGGTCAAGGTGCTGGGCGAGGCGTCCATCGGCTCGGGCGTGCGCCGGATCGAGGCGCTCGTGGGCCTGGACGCGTTCCGCTTCCTGGCCCGGGAGAGCGTGCTGGTCAACCAGCTCAGCGAGCAGCTCAAGGCCCCTCGCGAACAGCTGCCAGAGCGCATTTCCGGCGTGCTGGCCAGGCTCAGGGATGCCGAGCGGGAACTGCAGCGGCTGCGGGCCGCCCGGCTGCTGGAATCGGCCGGACAGATCGCCGCGGGCGCGGAGGACATCGGCGGGACGGCCCTGGTCGCGCACCGCGTCCCCGACGGGACCGAACCGGACGATATCCGCAAGCTCGCGCTCGACGTGCGCGGCCGGGTGCCGCACGGCCAGCCCGCTGCGGTCATGATCGTCGGCGTGCCTGCGGACCGGCCGGTAGTGGTGATCGCGGTCAACGAGGCGGGCCGCGGCTCCGGCCTGTCGGCCGGCACCCTGGTCGGGGTGGCCGCCCGAGCGCTCGGCGGCGGCGGTGGCGGCAAGGCGGACGTCGCCCAGGGCGGCGGCGCCCCGCTGACCCCGGCCGGCGCCGGTCCGGGGGTCCGTCCGGACGTGATCGATGAGGCATTTGATGCTGTCCGTGCCGCTTTGCGAGACATATAAAGGTCGGCTGGGTAACGTATGGCCATGCCGCTTCGCCCTTGCGAGGTCGTCGGGTCCGGGACGCGCCCTGCCGGGGCCTGGACCCATGAACCCGGCCCCTCTGTCCCGGTCGGCCCGGGCACCGTGGCGGTGAGGCAGGGCGTGCGCCTGGCGGTCGACGTGGGCTCGGTCCGGGTCGGGGTGGCCCGCAGCGACCCGGGCGGCATCCTGGCCAGCCCGCTGACGGTCGTCCGCACCGGAGCAGGCGAGCTGGACGAACTGGCCCGGCTGGCCGTCAGCGCGGACGCGATCGAGGTCATCGTCGGCCTGCCGACGTCGCTGTCCGGCCGGGAAGGCGCCGCCGCGGCCACCGCCCGGCGTTTCGCCGCGGACCTGGCCGCCCGGCTCGCGCCCATCCCGGTGCGGCTCCTCGATGAGCGCTTCACCACCACCGAGGCACACGACGCGCTGCGCCGCGGCGGGAAGGATTCCCGTGCCCGCCGCCAGGTCGTCGACGCGGCGGCCGCCGCCGTCCTGCTGCAAGCCGCCCTGGACGCCGAACGCGCCACCGGCCGCCCGCCCGGCCAGCTCGTGACCTTGAGGGGGGAAGCCCGCGCATGAGCGACAACGCAGGCGGCTGGCCGCCCGTCCCTCCGGGCTCGCCCGGCTCGCAGGCCCCGCAGGGATTCCCGCGCCCGCTGCCGCCCGGGTACGAGCCGGTGCATCACGAGTCCCCGCCTGCCGACCCGCGGTTCGCCGACCGGCGGCGTGCCGAGGACTCGCCCTGGCGCCGGGCTGAGCGGGTGCCCCACCCCGAGGCGGTCGGCTGGCGTGCGGGCGGGCCCGTGCCGGCCAGCTATAACGGCGACCCCCGCGGGCTGGACGGAGGCCAGTTCTACTCGCCGGGCCAGGACGACGGTCGCGATGACGATGCCCAGTACCGCGATCCTGGATCCGCCGACCGGTACGACGGCCCCGATGTCTACGGCCAGTACCAGGACGATGACGGCTACGACACCGGGGATCGGTTGGTGCCTGGCTTCGCCGACTACGGCCACGACGACCAGGGCGGCCGCGGGGCCCGGCGCAGGACCGCGCGCCGGCCGGATTCTCGCGGCCAGGGGCCCGCGGGGCCACGTGGTCCCAGGCGCCGCAGGTGGCGCTGGATCGCGCCCCTGGCCGCCTTGCTGATCATCCTCATCCCGTTGGCGGTCGGCGGTGCCTACGTCTACAGCTTCTACATGAGCAAGTACCACCCGGCCGACTACTCCGGATCTGGCACGGGCCACGTCGTGGTCCAGGTCAGCTCGGGTGACACGCCAACCAGCCTCGGGCCGAAACTGCAGCAACTTGGCGTGGTGGCCAGCGCCCGTGCCTTCGTCCTGGCCGCCGAGCACAGCTCCAACCCGAACGGCCTGCTGCCCGGCTTCTACGGCATGCGCGAGCATATGAAGGCGTCGCTGGCCTACACGCTGCTGCTCAACCCGAAGAACCTCGTCCAGGTCACGGTCACGATCCCGGAGGGCTGGCGGCTCAGCCAGGTCGTGGGCTGGCTCGTCCGCAAGTCCGGCATCCCGGCCAGCGCCTACGACCAGGTGCTCAAGGACCCGGCCCGGCTCGGCCTGCCCTCCTACGCGGACGGCAAGCCCGAGGGCTACCTGTTCCCCGCCACCTATGAGGTAGTGCCGCACGAGACCGCGCTCGGCGTGCTGTCCGGCATGGTGCAGCGGTTCGACCAGGAGGCAGCGGCGGTCAACCTGCCCGCAGCCGCCCGGCAGGTGCACCTGACCCAAGGCCAGGTGATCATCATGGCCAGCCTGGTGCAAGCCGAGGGCGGCAGGCTGTCCGACTACCCGAAGATCGCCCGGGTGATCTACAACCGGCTGGCTCAGGGCATCCCGCTGCAACTGGACAGTACGGTACTGTACGGGCTGAACCGCTACGGCATCCTGGCCACCGACGCCCAGCTCGCCAGCGACTCGCCGTACAACACCTACAAGCACACGGGCCTCACCCCCGGCCCGATCGATAACCCGGGGAACGCGGCAATCCAGGCCGTGCTGCACCCGGCCTCCGGCAACTGGCTGTACTTCGTGACCGTGAACCCGAAGACCGGTGAGACCCTGTTCACCGCGAGCCAGGCTCAGTTCCAGCAGTACCGGGCCGAACTCGAGCAGAACCTGGGTCAGGGGGGTACGGGGGGATGACATCCCCCCGTGATCGGGGGGATCCCGGGGGGTCGCCCCCCCGGGGTTACCGAGCGGCCGTTCTGGGCTCGCCGATCGCGCATTCGCTGTCGCCTGCGCTGCACACGGCCGCGTATGCCGCACTGGGCCTGGACGGCTGGACCTACGACGCGATCGAGTGCGACGAGGCCGCGCTGCCCGGCGTCATCGCCTCCTGCGACGGCTCCTGGGCCGGGCTGTCGCTGACCATGCCGCTCAAACGGGCAGTCCTGCCGCTGCTGGACCGCACCGAGCCGCTGGCCGCCGACGTCGGCGCCGTCAACACCGTCGTCTTTGCCAAAGGGCGACGGCACGGGTACAACACTGACGTCCCGGGCATGGTGACGGCGCTGGCTAAGGCCAGGGTGAGCTCGCCGTCCAGCGCCACCATTCTCGGCGGCGGCGCAACCGCCTGCACCGCCCTGGCCGCACTGCGTGCGGTCGGCCTGGCCAAGGCGGTGGTCCAGGTCCGCGATCAGGCCCGGGTCGGCGGCCTGCTGGCTGCCGCGCGCCGGCTGGACGTGACGGTCGAGCTATGCCCGTTGGGTTCCGAGGTCCGCGACGGCGACCTGCTGATTTCCACCGTCCCGGCCGGTGCCGCCGATTTTTATGCCGAACGGTCCTGGGCTCAACGCTCTCGCCCAAGCGTCGTGCTCGACGTCGTGTACCACCCCTGGCCCACCCCTCTGGCCCAGGCCGCGTCCCAATGGGGCGTGATCACGGTCAGTGGCTTTGACCTCCTTCTGCACCAAGCCGCCCTCCAGGTCGAGCTCATGACCGGCTTCGTCCCCGCCCCCCTGGCTCCCATGAGTGTCGCCGGCCAGGCCGAGCTAGCCCGCCGCGTCCAGGCCCTGGCCCGCTAGCCCGCCGCGTCCAGGGCTGGGCGGAGGAATACGAGGCGATGACGCTCGGCGGCGAGCTGTACTTCCGCACGCTGATCGAGTACCTCAGCTACTTCGCTGGCCGGTTCGCGGTACCGGTCATCGCGTTCGGCCCGCCCGGCACCGCTGGACCAGGGACCGGGCGCTGCTCTGCCGCGAGCTGGGGCTGACGCGGCCAAGCACATCCGCTCGATCGCCAAGCTGGCCGTGTACGAGCCGCCGTTCATCATCGACGACAGCCGGCCGCCGATGCCCGATGACTTCCTGCCCCGGCTGGGCCAGCTCCTAGCCGACAACCGTCGGGGCGATGCGGTCAAGATGTTCATGCGATACGCCGGGACGCCAGCCATCTTCACCTCGGTGGTGCCGTTCACCCCCGTTTGGCCCAAGCTCAAGGCGGCGGCGCCCACCCTGCGGTACGACCTCACGATCGTGCGCGATCACCAGCGTGGGGCACCGTTCACGCCCGGAGAGTGGGGTGGCGTCAAGACGCCGGCGCTCGTCGCTGTCGGCGGCGACAGCCCGGCCTGGGTGACCAACGGGACCCGGGCGCTGGCCGACGCCCTGGCGGACGCCACGTACCGCACGCTGCCTGGCCAGACCCACATGGTCAGGCCGCAGGCCATCGCGCCGGTGCTGACCGGGTTCTTCACCACGAACGACCCTGCACGGTACCCGCTATGGCCGGTCAAGCACCCCAGCCCGCGCCGCCAAGCCAAAGCGCGGCCCAAAGACAGGTCATGACCTGGGCACCGAGCTATCGAGCCCGGGCACCGGACGGCCGTCCTCCAGGTAGACCGGTCCGCGACCGCGGGTAGCCGCCCGCACCCGCCGCCTGATCGGGCCCCGGAGCAGGCCGAGCGCGGCGGGCAGCGGCGCCAGCTGGTACTCGGAAATCTCCTCGGGCTGAACCTCGATGCCGGCCAGAGCCTTGTCGCTGACCTGGCCGCAGTCGAACAGGAACCGAATGCCTCCCGGGCGGCCGGGACGCGGCCGCCGGAAATCCATCGCCGCCAGCCGCCCCCGGGTCAGGTCAATGCCGCACTCTTCGCGAGCCTCGCGCCGGCAGGCCTCCCAGGGCGTCTCCCCGTCCGCTTCCATGACGCCGCCGGGGATGGTCCAGCCCGTCTTGTAGGTCGGCTTGAGGATCAGCAGCCGCCCCGCCCGGTCGAAGATGAGCGCTCCGGCCGACACCGGGATCGCGGGGAGCGGTTCGGCCTCCGCGGCCACATCAGCCCTTTCCGTGCCGTCCTCGCCATTACTGGTCATAACGGTCATTATAAATTACGCTACCGGAAGCAGGACGCAGATTGTTTCACGGTCATATCGGCGACTCGCTTTTCTCGCGAAGCCCGGCCCCAAGAATAGCGATTTTATCCCCAGACCAGTTATCCGGTCAGGTGCGCTCCATGCGGTCTTCCCCGGCCGCGGCGGACCCGTACGCGATCACTGGTCGAACGTGACCGTCAGGCCGGCCACCGCGCCGCCACGCCAGGACAGGTGCATGGTGCCGCCTCCTCCGGCGTCCCAGGCGAAGCGGACGACGTCATCGTCGCCCTCTGTCGTCACGGACAGGCAGGTCATCGTGCCCGACGGCGGCCCCTCGGCGTACGCGCGGGCGATCTGTTCCGATCCGATGTACGGTCCCGCGGGGACCCCGTTGAATCTCATCACCGCATCCGGCGTGAATGTGGCCAGGAAGGCCGTCCAATCGTGGCGGCGGACGGACTCGTTGAACATTCGGAAATGGTTCTCGACGCGATCGGCCATGACCACGATTCTAGCCTGCGGCCTGGTGCGAGCGCTTCATACCACCGGCCGTTCGGCATAATAGGTCTTGAATTCCCGGTTTGACCCTGACCCTGCAGACCAAGCAGAATGCGAAGGTGACCGGCCCGGGGCCGTCGGCCCCGGGGCAGCTGCGGACGGCGACGGGGGCACGATGGGCCGACGGGGCCCGGTCGGTTTCGACCTGGACATGACGCTGATCGACTCCCGGCCCGCCATCATGGCCGCCTTCGCGGAACTCGCCCGGGACACCGCGACCGCGATCGACCTGACCGCGGTGGACTCTAGGCTCGGGATCAAGCTGGAAGACGAGGTGGCGTTCTGGTTCCCGCCCGACCAGCAGGTCGCGGCGGTCGCCTGCTACCGGCGGCACTACGTGCGGCTGGCGCCGCAGCTGACCACCATCCTTCCCGGCGCGCGCGAGGCTGTGGAGGCGGTCCGGGCGGCCGGGGAGCGGGTGGCGATCATCACGGCCAAGCACCCGATATCGGTGGCGCCCAGCCTGCGGGCCGTGGGACTGACCGCCGACGAGCTGTTCACCCACGTGCACGGGGCGGAGAAGGCGGCGGTGCTGAAGAACCTGGACGCGGCCGCCTACGTCGGCGACAGCCCGCCGGACATGGCCGCCGCCGCCGGCGCCGGGGTACGGGCGGTCGGCGTCACCACCGGCTCCTTCTCCGGCCCGGAACTGGCGGCCGCAGGCGCCGACGTGGTCCTCGACTCGCTGGCTGGCTTTCCTGAGTGGTACCGGTCCGTGTGCTAGCCGCCCGGGCCGCGGGCGGCCGCGGCCCGAGACCCGCCTGGCGTTAGCGCGGTGATAGCACGCAGAACTCGCTGCCCTCCGGGTCGGCGAGTACGACCCAGGAGACATCGCCCTGCCCGACGTCCGCCGGCCTGGCGCCGGCCTCGCGCAGTTCCGCTACTGCCGCCGCCTGATCGTCGCCCTGGAACGGGGCCACATCCAGGTGCACCCGGTTCTTGACCGTCTTGGTGTCCGCGGACGGCAGCAGCTCCAGGTACGGCCCGACTCCCGCGGGGGAGCGCAGCGACGCCCCGCCGTCGGTCGAGTTGCCTGGCACCCAGCCCGTGGCTAGCCGCCAGAACCCGGCCACGGCGGCGGGGTCGCGGCAATCGGCGACCACCGCGGCGACCGGCCCGGTGTCCCGGTAGACCGGCCGCGGCTCGAGCACGCAGAACTCGTTGCCTTCAGGATCGGCCAGCACCACCCAGGGCACCTGGCCCTGACCGATGTCGGCGTGCACCGCGCCCAGGCCGAGCAGCCGGTCCACCTCGGCCGCCTGCTGCTCGGCCGATTCGGTGGCCAGGTCCAGGTGGACGCGGTTCTTCACGGTCTTGGCCTCGGTGACCGGCACGAACACCAGCGGCAGCGCGACCGGGTCCGGGTAGCGGTACCCGCGAGGCTCCACGGCGGCCTCGTCGGGTTCCTCCACGGCGATCTCCCAGTCCAGCGCGGCCGCCCAGAACCTGGCCAGCCGGGCCGGCTCAGCCGCGTCGATAACCAGGTGCACGAGCCGAGTGGGCATCTGGACAGCCTTTCACCGTCGCGGCCCGCCCGGCAACCACGATAAGCGTCAGCGGTCAGCGCGCCGCGATCTCGTACCGCCCCGGCTGCCCGGTCAGCCACTGCCAGAACGTCCGGCGCGGCGGGCGCGCCACCAGATGGCCGCTGCCGACCTTGCCCGCCCGCGGACGCCCGCAGCATTTCGGCCACCCGGTCCCGGTCCTCGTGGGAGGCGCGCAGTTCGCTTCGCGCCACCTCGTTCCCGGGTTCGGGATCCGCCATGAGTTTCTCTCTACGCCAGGCCTGGCCCGTCGACCCGCCGTCGGCTGCTCAGGCCGAGTCTCAGAGACTCGCTAGCGTTTGACGAGACGAGGATCTGTGTCTGGTGCGTAGGCGCGGGATGATGCGGGATGCAGCACGGGCTGCTGGCGTTGGCGGGTGAGCAGGCCGCAGGCGGACAGGACCAGGACCAGGGCAGCGAAGAAAACGTAGGAACTCCCGATGGCCTGCTGCCAGGCCGCCCACCGCATTTCCGGGCCGGCGAACTTCCCAAGCCACCACTGGGGAGCCGCGGCGAACAGGACAACGCCGCAGGCGGCGGCGACTACCGCCAGCCGGTTGCGGTGGCGGCGGCCGAGGTCGGCCAGGGTGAGCAGCGCCGGCGCGCACCATACCCAGTGGTGCGACCAGGACATCGGCGAGATGAGCAGGGCGGCGAAGGCGTTGAGCGACAGCGCCAGGCAGTCCTGGGACGCCGCGAGCGCCTGCCGCATGCCGCGGCACGCCACGATCACGACGAGGGCCGCTAGCGCCAGCCAGGCGGCCATGCCGGGCAGGGTGTGCGGGTCGAGCCCGGCGCGGGCCAGGACCGCCTGGATGCACTGGTTGGCCGCTGTGGCCGGGCCGCCGATCCGGCCGGTCTGGAAGACAGTCGCGGTCCAGTAGCGCACCGAGTCGGGCCCGGCCAGCGCGAACCCGGCGGCGGTGGCGGCGACGAAGGACACTCCGGCCGTGACTGCGGCCCGGTAGTCGCGGCGGAGCAGGAAGAACAGCACGAACGCCGCCGGGGTCAGCTTCACGGCGGCGGCCAGGCCGGTCAGCGCGCCGCGCGGCCAGCGCGGCTCCGGGGCCAGGCAGTCCAGCGCCACCAGGGCCATGAGCACCATGTTGACCTGGCCGTAGGCCAGGGTGCTGCGCACCGGTTCGAGCAGCAGCGCCGCCGGCAGTAGCCAGCCCGCAGCCCACACTGACGCCGCGGCCGGCCCGGCCAGGCGGCGCAGGAACACTCGCAGCACTACGGCGGCCAGCGCAATGCTGCCTATGGTGAGTACCGTGCCGGCGGCAGTCATGGGCAGCAGCGCCAGCGGCGCTAGCAGGACCGCCGCGATGGGCGGGTAGGTGAACGGCATCAACATCCCCCGGATCACCGGGACCTGCCGGTATAGGTCTTCGCCGCGCAGCCACGCCCACCCGCCGCTGCGGTAGGCGGCCAGGTCGATCCGGTACGGACCGAAGCCCACCCCGTGCCGCGAGTACGACACCAGGAAGGCCGTGACCGCGGCCAGGTTCACCGCCACCAGCGCCACCCGAGCCCACCGCGAGGCCGGACGCTTGAACAGCCCCGCGAAACCCGTCGCGGCCGGGCGTTCGAAGAGCCTCGCGAAACCCGTCGCGGCCGGCCGCGGGAACGGCGCCGCGGTGAGATCGCCGGCTCCTGCCTGCACCGCCGGGCCGTGGTCAACTAGCTGCGCCTCACCCACCAGCGCCGCTCTCTGGCCAGGTCAGGCACTCCGCAGTGAACAGCACGAGCAGGACCGCCCCGGTCATGGCCATCAGGCGCTCGTACCCGCGCGGGCCGGGTCGGCGGTCCGGTATCTGGTGGTCCGCCCGCAGCCTGCCCCGCGCCCCCGTCCTCACGAGGTCCAACCTAGGTCGTTCTGGTCGGCGCCAACATGGTGCTGGCAGGTGTCCTTCAGGTGGACCTAGCTATACCTTTCGTCATTTGCCCAGGTCATAGCCATCACGGCCCCGCGCGGTAACCCAGAGTGGCCCGTTCAGTCGTCGAACGCGGCTGGCTTCATCGCCCCTCGTGCCACCAGATGGGAACTTTCGGCCGGTCTCCGCTGGTGGGACAAAGGACCGTCGTCCACTCCATATAATCCCGGTGATGACTGACACGCGCGTCATACATGAGCGGGCCTCACGGTGAGCGATAGCCTCGCGGTGCAGGTCCGTAGCCTGCGGATGAGTTTCGGCCACGGAGGTGCTGCACGGCGTCGACTTCGATATCCGCTACGGCGAGGTGTTCTGCCTGCTCGGCCCGAACGGCGCGGGTAAGACCACCACCCTGGAGATCCTGGAGGGCTTCCGGACGCCGACGGCCGGCACGGTCCGCGTCCTGGGCCTGGACCCGGCGACTGAGGCGGCCAGGCTCCGCAAGCGCGCCGGGATGGTCTTGCAGGAGTGCGGCTTCCCCCGGCAGGCCCGGGTGGCCGAGCTCATCGAGATGTGGCGCAGCTACTACCCGGATCCCCGGCCGCTCGGTGACCTGCTCGAGGTGGTAGAGCTGACCGAGGCCAGGAACACCCAGGTGCGCAAGCTGTCGGTCGGTCAGCGCCGCCGCCTGGACTTCGCCCTGGCCCTCGCGGGCGACCCCGACCTGGTCTTCCTCGACGAGCCGACCACCGGCTTCGACCCGGAGGCGCGACGGCGGTGCTGGGCGGCGATCGAGAACCTGCGCGGGCTGGGCAAGACGGTCCTGCTCACCACCCACTACCTGGACGAGGCGGAGCAACTGGCCGACCGGATCGCCATCTTGCGGGCGGGCCGGATCGAGCTGGCAGGGACGACGCGGGAGGTTGCCGCGCGGGCCGGCCTGGCTACCCGGATCTCCTTCACGACGCCCTCGGCCCTGCGCAGCGGCCAGGTCGCGCTGCCGGACGGCATCGACCTGGCGGTGCGCGGGCCGCTGTCGGTCTGCCACACCGCCCACGCCGCCACCACACTGCGGCGGCTGCTCGACTGGGCGCAGCACAACAGCCTGGGTGACCTGGACGGCCTGGCCGTCACCGCGCCCAGCCTGGAGGACACGTACCTGCAGCTCACCGGCACCAGCCCGGACCCGCTGGCCAGCCTGGCCGCCGGAGGCCGCGCGTGACGAGATCGGTTCGCCTCGCCGCCCGGCAGGCGCTGCTCGAGCAGCGCAGCTTCTGGCGCAGCGCGGAGTACGCCCTGTTCACCTTCGTCTTCCCGCTGATGATCCTGCTGCTGATCGGGGCGGCCAACGTCGGGTCTTACCTGCCGGGCACGCACGTCAAGAACACCACGGTCTTCGTGCCCGGCATCCTGGCCTTCGGGGTGATCGTGGCCGCCTACGTGAACCTCGGGTCCAAGGTCGCGGTGCTGCGCCACGACGGGGTGCTCAAGCGGATCAGGACCACTCCGCTGCCGTCCGCGGCCTACCTGGGCGGCCTGCTGACCAGCACCGTCGCGACCGCGATCTGCATCACGGCGTGCACCGGGCTGATCGGCTGGCTCGCCTTCGGCGCCAGCCCGCGCCCGGGCGGGCTGCTGGCGCTCTCCGCCGGCCTGACCCTGGGGATCGTGTGCTTCGCCACGCTGGGCCTGGCCATCAGCTCGGTCATCACCAGCGCCGAGTCAGCCGGGCCGGTCGCCTACGCCAGCTTCCTTCCCCTCGCGATCATCTCCGGCGTCTTCGACCCCACCTTCAGCGGCCTGCCGCAATGGCTGTCGCGCATGGTGGACGCGTTCCCGGTCAAGGCGCTCGCCCAGCTCCTGCAAGGTGCCTACACGGCGCGGCCCTTCCCGGGCTGGGACCTGGTCAACCTCGGGTTGTGGACCGCGGCCGGCACCGGGTTCGTGGCCTGGAGGTTCCGCTGGCACAGCTAGCACTGCACAGCTAGCACTGCACAGCTAGCACTGCACAGCTAGCAGCGGTCAGCCCGCCGGATCTCACTCGATACGCGTCGCGATGGGCGTGCCGAGTTCCACCGTCCGGCTCACCGTGCACAGGCGCTCGTGCGACTTCTTCACCGCGTCCGGCAGGATCGCCCTGGCCCTGTCGCCCGCTTCGCCCTCCGGGAACGAGACGCGGAACGTCACCAGCAGATCGGTGAGGTGGTTGCCCGCCTGGTCGCGGACCTTCTCCGCGTCTATCAGCACCTCGAAGGCGTCCGGCTCGGCCCGGCGCGAGGTCAGGATGTCGACGTCGATCGCGGTGCAGCCGCCGATCGCGGCGAGCAGCAATTGGACCGGGGTGAAGTGGGCCCCCTCTCCGGCCCCCACCGTGATCTGGCCGCCATGGTCGTTGCTGGCGATATACCTGCTCGGCCCAATGCGCTCGATCCGTACGCCGCGGTGGTCGGAATCAGTCGTCATGCGGCCCACACTGCCATACGCTGCGGCCGGGCGGCCGCGGCCGCCGGCATGACAGAATGAGCCGGTGACGGCGGGACTGGCGGGGCCGACCTGACATGGACCACGTTGGTCCCTCGGTCACGGCCCGGCGGGTGGCCGCGCGCCGCCTCGGGTTCAGCCGGGTTCCGGCGCCCTACGGCGATCCTGGCGCCGACGAGGCGCTGGCCGCCGACGTCGCGGCGGGCCAACCGCCGCCCCCGTCAGGCCGGATGCGCGACTACCTGGCCGGCCGCACCAGGTTCTTCGACCAGGTCGTGGTGCGTGCCATCGGCCGGGGAATGCGCCAGGTCGTCATCGGCGCGGCCGGCTACGACGGCCGGGCCTTCAGGTACTCCAGGCCCGGCGTCCGCTGGTTCGAGGTCGATCTTCCTGCCACCCAGCGGGACAAGCGAGAACGGCTCGAACGGCTGGGCCTCGCCGCCCGCCAGGTGCGTTTCGTGGAAGCCGACTTCACCCGCGACCCGGTCGCGGAACGGCTGCTGCAGGCCGGGCTGGACCCGGCCGAGCCCGCCCTGTTCCTGCTCGAGGGGATAGCCGTGTACCTGGAGGCAGCTGTCCTTGAGAGCGTCCTCAGCCAGTTCCGCCAGGTCGCGGCGGTGGGCAGCCGCATGGCCATCAGCGTGTCGCTGTCCGGTGCGCATAGCGAGGCAAGAGCCAGGTTCGCCGAATCGGTCGCGGCCCTGGGCGAGCCGGCCCGGTCTGCGCTCGGGGCCGACGAGGCCACCGAACTGCTGGCCCGGGCCGGCTGGCAGATCATGGCCGCTGGCGATCCCGACGATCCCGAGGCCGCCGCACGGCGCGAGCGGCGGCGTTACGCCGGCCTGCTGACCGCCCGCGCCAGCTCCGCGACCGATGCTCCTTCCGCGACCGATGCTCCTTCCGCGACCGATGCCCCTTCCGCGACCGACGCCTCTTCCGCGACCGACGCCCCTTCCGCGACCGATGCCCCTTCCGCGAGCCGCGGCCCCTCCGCGGCTCGCGCCAAGCCGGCCCCGGGGACCAGCTCACAGCCGGCCCGCCCGCCGGCCGCCGAAATCCCCGCGTCTTCGCTTCCGCTCTCGGCCCTGTTGTCCCAGGCGCTGGTCGCGTTCACCATCGAGGCCGACAACGAGGCCGAGCACCGGATCCCGCACCGGACCACCAACTTCGGAGGCTCCCGCCAGGACGGCGCCTGGCTGGTATCGCTGGCGATGTTCGAGAACTGCCTGCGGTTCGTCACCGGCCAGCCGATCACCGTGCGCGAACTGCAGACCCTGGCCCGCACGGGAACGAACCTGGACGGCATGCGGCGGTGGGGCTATATCACCATCGACGGCACGGCCAGGAAGATCCATCACGGCCGCCCGGGCCCGCAGGCCGTGCTGCGCGCCACCGCCGCCGGGTTGCAGGCCCGGCAGACCTGGCTGCCGCTGCCCGGCCTCATCGAGCAGCGGTGGCGGGAGCGTTTCGGCGCCGATCATGTAGACCGGCTGCGGGACGCGCTGCTGGCCGTGGTCAGCCGGCTCGACCCGGGGCTGCCCGACTGTCTGCCCATCCTCGACCAGGCGCTGGTCAGCCGGGGACCGGACCCCGCGCTAGCGCCACGGCCCGAGCCCGTCGACCCGGCCGCCCTGCCGCTGTCCGCGCTGCTGTCCCGGGTGCTGCTGTCGTTCGCGGTCGAGTACGAGCGGGAAGCCGAGCCGGCCTTCGCGGTCAGCGCGAATGTGCTGCGCGTCCTCGGCGCCGAAGGGACGCGCCTGCGTGACCTCCCGATCTTGACCGGCACGTCCATCCAAGCCGTGCGCTGGGCCCTAGGGGCCCTGATCCGCGCGCGCATGGCCGTAGCGGAGCCCGACCCGGCCGCCCGCCGCGGCCAGGTCGCCCGCCTCACCCCCAGGGCCACCAGCGCCCAACGCGTCTACCACGAGCTCGCCCGCACCATCGAGCAGCAGTGGCGGGAGCGTTTCGCCAGCGACGCCATCAGCGCCCTCCGGCTGGCCCTCGAACCGCTGGCTACCGCCCCGGACGGCCGGGTGTCGTCCCTGTTGCGCGGCCTGGAGCCCTATCCGGACAACTGGCGGGCCCGGGTCCGCCCGCTGGCCACCCTCCCGCACTACCCGATGGTCCTGCACCGCGGCGGCTATCCCGACGGCAGCTGAAAAGCCTACAAATCCTCCCAAATTGGGATAATCAGCCCATTCGCCCTATATTTTAACGCCTGATTTCCTGGGAGGATTTGGGCTCGTGGGAGGATCCGGTGGACTGGGATGCACCAAATACTCCCCGGAGCCCGAATACTCCCAGAAAACAATCGGCCTGCTGCCTGGTATGCGGCTTATGTCCCCTCCGCGAGGACGTCGAGGATCTGCTGGCCGTACCGGGCCAGCTTGGTTTCTCCCACGCCGTTGACCGCAGCCAGCGCGGCCAGCGTCGACGGCGGCGAGGCGGCGATCTCCCGCAGCGTTGAATCGTGGAAGATCACGTACGGCGGCATGCCCAGGTCCTTCGCGACCCCGCTCCGCCAGGCTCGCAGCCGCTCGAACACCGCCGCGGCCTCGGGCGTCAGCTCCGCATCCGCCAGCCGCCCCTGCCTTGTCCGCCGGGACCTCCCGCCCGCCTTCTCAGCCGCCGCCCCGTCAGCACCCGCCTGGTCAGCACCTGGCCCGGCTGCGGCGCCGCCCGCCCGCGCGCCGCCGCGCCCGCCCCGCCCCGCCGCTGTAGGCCCAGCCGCCGGCCGGGGCGCATCCCGCCGGAACATGACCTGGCGCTCGCCACGCAGCACGTCGGCGCTCAGCTCGGTCAGCGCCAGCGTCCCGTGGTCGCCCTTGACCGCGAGCAGCTCGCAGGCCAGCAACTGCCGCACCACACCCCGCCACTCACCGTCGCTCAGCTCGCCGCCGATGCCGAACACCGGCAGCGAATCATGCCCGTAGGACAGAACGCGCGCAGTCTTCTTCCCCCTCAGGATGTCGATCGGCTGCCCGGCGCCGAACGACGGCCCGTTCAGCCGCCCGAGCCGCACCACGGTCGAGAGCAGCTTCTGCGCCGCCACGGTCCCATCCCAGACCTCCGGGGGCGCCAGGCACGTGTCGCAGTTCCCGCACGGCCCGGCGCTCGTCTCGCCGAAGTAGGCCAGCATCTGCGCCCGCCGGCAGCCGGCCGTCTCGCACAGCGCGAGCATCGCGTCCAGGAGCGCCACCAGCCGCCGCCGGTGCGCGAAATCGCCGTCGGAATCCTCGATGAGGCGTCGCTGCTGAACCACGTCCGCCAGCCCGTAGGCCAGCCACGCGGTGGCCGGCGCGCCGTCACGCCCGGCCCGGCCGGTTTCCTGGTAGTAGCCCTCGACCGACCGCGGCAGGTCGAGGTGGGCGACGAACCGGACGTCCGGCTTGTCGATGCCCATCCCGAACGCGATCGTGGCCACCATGATCAGCCCGTCCTCGCGCAGGAACCGCGACTGGTTCACCGCCCGGGTCCGCGAATCCAGCCCCGCGTGGTACGGCAGCGCCGTGAACCCCTCCGAGCACAGGAACTCCGCCGTCTTCTCGGTCGACGATCGCGTCAGGCAGTAGACGATGCCCGCCTCACCTGGGTGCTCGGTCCGCAGCAGCCGCAGCAGCTGCCGCCGCGGCTCGTTCTTCGGCTCGATCCGGTAGGTGATGTTGGGCCGGTCGAAGCTGGCCACGAAGTGCCGGGCCTCGCCCAGCCCCAGCCGGACCACGATCTCCTCGAGCGTCTGCCTGGTCGCGGTGGCGGTCACCGCGATGCGCGGCACCGTGGGCCACTGTTCGTGCAGCACGGACAGGCCCAGGTAATCGGGCCGGAAGTCGTGTCCCCACTGGGCCACGCAGTGCGCCTCGTCGATGGCGAACAGCGCCACCGTGCCCCGGTCGAGCAGCCGCAGCGTGGCGTCGGCCGTCAGCCGCTCCGGCGCCAGGTAGAGCAGGTCGAGCTTGCCGTCCATGAAGGCGTACTCCACCCCGCGCCGCTCGTCGGGATCCTGGGTCGAGTTCAAGAACCCGGCCCGCACGCCGAGCACGGTCAGCGCGTCCACCTGGTCCTGCATGAGCGCGATCAGCGGCGAGATGACCACCCCGGTGCCGTCCCGGACCAGCGCGGGAATCTGATAACACAGCGACTTACCGCTGCCGGTCGGCATCAGCGCGACCGCGTCCCCGCCGCCGCAGAGGTGCTCGATGATCTCCTGCTGCTGGCCACGGAAGGAGCCGTAGCCGAAGACCCGGTGCAGGACCTCGGCCGCCGCTTCGCTGACTCCAGCCCCGGGCACACCCACGCGGGCGATTCTACGGCCCGTCACCGTCATAACCGGGTGATGACACCGATCCGCGCCGAGCATCCCACGTGCCCCGGTCAAAACCATTTCGGCCGAACGGACAGTGGTGCGTCCAGCCCGCCATGCACTACCGTGCGCAAGGTGGACGCCGAGCTTGCTGACCGCCTGGCCATCAGGGATGTCATCGAGACCTGGGCCAACGCCAGGGACTCCCGCGACTGGGAGGCCTTCCGGGCCTGCTGGCACGAGGACGGCTACATGATGGCGACCTGGTTCCAGGGCCCGAAAGAGGATTTCATCCGGGTCAGCCAGGAGGGCGCCGCGCGTGGCGTCAACATCCTGCACTTCACCGGCGGCTGCCGGATCACCCTCGGCGCCGCAGGCCACCCGGACCCGGCCTCGGTGACACCGTCCCGCGCCATCGCGCAGACCAGGATGACGATCATGCAGCGCGGCCTGGTGGAGGGCTTTCTGTGCGACGTGGCCTGCACCGGCCGGTTCTATGACTTTCTCGAGAAGCGGGACGGCCGGTGGGGGATCGTGCTGCGCCAGCCCATCTACGAGAAGGACCGGCTAGATCCGGTCGACCCGGCCGCCTCGCTCACCCTGGATCCCGGCCTGCTGGCCCGCTATCCCGAGGGCTACCGCTACCTGGCCTACCTGCAGGTCCAGGCTGGGTACCCGGTCAAGCCCGACATGCCCGGCCTGACCGGGCCCGAGGTAGAGCGCCTGTATCAGCGCGGCACCGCCTGGCTGGCAGGCCAGCCCGTCGCCCCCTAGGGCCCCCAAATGCCCTGACCTGCGACGCGTCGCCCTGATACTCCGGGTGCTTAGCGGCCCGGCAGCGTGACGTGGTGCGGAGCAAGTTCCTCGAGGCTGGTCGCTCCCAGCAGCCGCATGGTCCGCACGATGTCGTTCTTCAAGAGGGTGATCGTGCGGTCGACGCCTGCCCTGCCGCCGGCCATCAGACCGTAGAGATAGGCGCGGCCGACCATCGTGAACCGGGCGCCGAGGGCGATGGCCGCGACAATGTCCGCGCCTGAGGTGATGCCGGTGTCGAGGTGGATCTCGATGTCCTGGCCGACCTCGCGGGCGACGTCGGGGAGCAGGCGCAGCGGCACCGGCGCCCGGTCGAGTTGGCGTCCGCCGTGGTTGGACAAGGTGATGGCGTCAACGCCGGCGGAGGCGAGCCGCCGGGCGTCGTCGAGCGACTGAACCCCCTTGACCACGAGCTTGCCGGGCCAGCGGGACCGGATCCAGGCCAGATCCTCGTAGGTGACGGCGGGGTCGAACATGGTGTCCAGGAGCTCGGCCACCGTTCCAGACCACCTAGACAGCGACGCGAAGGCCAGGGGTTCGGTGGTCAGGAAGTTGAACCACCAGACCGGGCGGGAGATCGCGTCGATGACGGTGCCGATGGTGAGCTGGGGCGGGATGGTGAAGCCGTTCCGCTTATCTCGCAGCCGTGCTCCGGCCACGGGGACGTCGACGGTGACCAGCAGGGTGTCGTATCCGGCCTTTGCGGCCCGGTCGACCAGGGCCATGGAGCGGTCCCGGTCCTTCCACATGTAGAGCTGGAACCAGTGGCGGCCCTCAGGTGCCGTGGCCGCCACGTCCTCTATCGAGGTGGTTCCCATGGTGGACAGGGCGAACGGGATCCTGGCAGCCGCGGCGGCGGCCGCTCCGGCACGCTCGCCTTCGGCCTGCATCATGCGCGTGAAGCCGGTGGGGGCGATGCCGAACGGCAATTCGACCCGTTTGCCAAGCACCTCCCAGCCGGTGTCGACGGTCGAGACGTCGCGCAGGATGGCCGGGTTGAACTGCAGCCCGGCAAAGGCGCGTCTGGCCCGGGCCAGGGAGATCTCAGCTTCTGCGGCGCCGTCAGCGTAGTCGAATGCCGCCCTGGGCGTGCGTCTCCTGGCGATACGGCGCAGGTCGCCGATCGTCAGGGCTGCGTCCAGCCGACGCCGTGTCGGGTTGACCGCAGGTCTCTTGAGCTGAATGAGGGGACGCAGGTCACCAGCTCGCGGGATCTGGCGCTTCATCGGCATGATGTCTGCCTCCTTGCGGTCGGCTCTCGGACATGCGTCAGGCGGCTTGCTCTAGTCACATGGAAGCACCTTTATGACCGGGCATAGGCGCGTCGGGTGCTCGTCCCTCACATGCGGGGCTACATCCGCGGGATCCGCAGCACCGCCGTGACGAGCGGCAGGACAAACTCCCCGGCCGAGGTCTCCGGCCGGGCGTGCAGGAATTCGCTGATCTGGGTCAGCCGGGCGGTGCGGTCGGGCTCATCCATCACTAGCAGGCGGGAGTGTGTGGCGATGGTGGCCAGCAGGGATTCGGCGGTTCGCCGCTGCCCGTGCTCGAACTCCGCGGTCTGGCCCACCCCGAACAGGCCCGATCCGGCCGCGGCCATGTGGTCCTGCCGGACCTGGCCGGCCCGGTCCCGCCACCTGGTCAGCGTGACGCTGGACGTGTGCTTGCTGATCTCGGCCAGTTCCGCGACCCACGGCACGCGGTCGTCGTCGACGTTCCACAATGCGGCGAGCACGCCGCCGGGAACCAGAACCCGGGCCATCTCGGGTATGGCCCGGCTCAGATCAAACCAGTGCAAGGACTGGCCGGCCAGGATGGCGTCGGCGCTGCCCCCGGGCAGCGGGATGTCCTCTGCGCTGCCCCTCAGCGACCGCACCGAGGGCAGTTCGCGCCGCAGTTCGCCGAGCATGCCCGGATCGGGCTCCACGGCGGTGACCTCGACGCCGAGGCGGACCAGGGTTTCGGTCAGCTTCCCGGTTCCCGCGCCCAGGTCCACCACCCGCAGCGGAGGGCCAGGGGGGTCAAAGGGGGGACGGGCAGTCCCCCCTTTGCGGGGGGTCCCCGGGGGGTCGTCCCCCGGGGGAAACAGCGCCCAGCGGACCGCGGCTTCGGCGTAGCCGGGTCGGTGCTCCGCGTAGGCCGACGCGGCGGCGCCGAACGACGAGCCGTGTAGCAGCCTTTCAGCCGTCTCTGCCGGGGTCTCCGTTTTGCTCAGATCAGGCACCGAAGCACCCTAGAGCGGCGGGTGCTTGGCGTCGTAGGCGGTTCGGGCGGCGTCGATCTCAGGCAGGTGGCTGTCGGCCCAGATGACCAGCCGGCCGATGGTGTCCAGCAGCGTCTGGCCCATCGGGGTCAGGGCGTAGTCGACCCGGGGCGGGATGACGGGATGGATGGTGCGGGTCACGATGCCGTCGCGTTCCAGGCCGCGCAGCGTCACGGTCAGCATCCTGGCCGTGATGCCGTCGATGGAGCGGTGCAGTTCGCCGAATCGCATGGTGCCCTGGCCCAGCAGGTCGATGACGTACATCGACCACTTGTCGCCCACCCGCTGGAGCACCTCACGGGCACGGCAAGCCGACGGCTCACCGGTCGGCCCTGACGGTTCGCCGGCCGCCTCTGACGGCTCGCAAACCGGGTCGACCGGCCCGGTATCCACCAGAACCCCTCCTCTGTACCTCACCAGGGTACCCCCCGGCCCCACCGTGCTTATTTTTACCCGGCACCTGGTGTCGCACACCCTCAGCACTCCCACGCCACCAGCACTCCCACGCCACGGTCTCCGCGTCCATGTCGCACCCTTCGCGAACATGTCGCAGTCTCCGCGCCCATCTCGCACATCCTGTGCGCCCATGCCGCACCCTCTGTGCGCCCATGTCACGGTCTCCGCAAGTCATGGTAGCGGAATACTTGACGGTTCAACCATAGTTAGTTACTATCAGGAACTGAGATACCCAAACGAAGTTCCATACAAGAGTATAGTAGATACCTGGGAGGTATGATGACCGAGACAGCCGTCGAGATTCCCGGCTACGTCACTGGGACCTGGACCATCGACCCGGTGCACTCGGAGGTTTCCTTCGTCGTCAGGCACATGATGGTGAGCAAGGTCCGCGGTCGCTTCGACAAGTTCGAGGGCACCATCACGACCGCCCCGGACCCGCTGCAGTCGACCGTGACGGCCACCGTCGACCTCAGCTCGGTGAACACCGGGAACGAGACCAGGGACAACCACATCCGCAGCGAGGACTTCTTCCACATCGAGAAGCACCCCACGATGACGTTCCGGTCCACCGGCCTGCGCCCGGCTGGCGACGACTACTTCCTGGACGGTGACCTCACCCTCCGCGGGGTCACCCGGCCCGTCACCTTCCGCCTCGAGGTGAACGGCTTCGGACCCGACCCTTACGGCGGGACGCGAACGGGCTTCTCCGCCACCGCCGAGATCAACAGGAACGAGTGGAACGTCAGCTACAACGGCCCGATCCCTGGCGCGGGCACCGGCATGGTCCTCAGCGACAAGATCACCGTTAACCTGGA
Source organism: uncultured Actinomycetota bacterium (assembly GCA_963808615.1). GTDB lineage: Bacteria > Actinomycetota > Actinomycetes > Streptosporangiales > Streptosporangiaceae > Palsa-504. The sequence goes on along the minus strand of CAWEGV010000005.1, from coordinate 268,483 downwards.
GATCGAGGCGGTCCTCGACAAGAACTAGCAGGTCCTGGGCCGCCTAGGCCACCAGGCGCGCACAAGCGCACACAAATCATCGCGGGCCGGAGGATCCGGTGGCCACCGGATCCTCCGGCCCGTGTGTGCGCCAAGAGGTGCGGCGTCAGCCGCCGGTGCCGTGCTCCACCAGGTAGTCGATGTACAGCGGACGCAGCGCGTCGGCTAGATCACCCTCCCCGGAGTCGATCGCGTCGTCGATCAGCACGGAAAGATGAGTGATGTCCCTCCCGGCCTCGTCTGGGTGGCCCTCGGAGGCCTCGGCCGCCGGGATGGCGCGCAGCAACTCCCACAGAAACGCCACGTCGGCGTGGTGCAGCGCCCGCCGCACCGCGAGGTCGTGCAGCTCTCGAGAGGACAGTCCGTCCAGTTCATCGCGGGTAGTCACCCGTGGACTCTACCCCCCTTCCCGTAGTGGGGGGCGGCTCCGGCGCTCCGATCTCACTAGTCCGAGATATCCGGTAAGTCCGATTTTGGGGGGCATCTCAGTTGTACGTACGCATTCGATGGCGGTCTCCGTTAAAGGATCAGGAACGATCCTGCAGATATCCACTCTTCCGGACGGCGCTACCGGCTCGAGCTTGCGCGGTCACGATCGGATATAACTGCGGCGGTTGTTGGGGTGGATCGGGGCTAAGACCGCTATGCTCCGTGCTGCGCCATGAGTAGTTCCTTAGCTCCGGACGGAACTTGCACCAGGTCTGATGGTGTGGGCGCGATCCATCCCGCGGGGATCGCCGGCACCGGAAAGGTGTACAGCACGCCTTTCCTCACAGGAGTGCGGAACTCTCCATGGTGGCCTTGCAAGCGGCCGACTAGGAGGAAACCACTTCATGAAAGCCATGCGCTACAAGATCGCGCTGGTGTCGCTCCTATCCCTCCCGGCGATGCTCGTGGTCGCCACCGCGGGATCGGCGGCAGCGGCTCCACAAGGGAGCGCCGCGAGCGCTCGACCTGCTGCAGCTACCTCTGTTAGTTCTTCGAGCCTGGGGACATTCAAGCCGACGTTCGCGGGCACGGCCGCCACTGGCTGCGCCGGGCCACCGGCCTGCTCGCTGCTCACCGGCCCGCTCAACACCCCACCGATAACAACCGCGTCCGCCAGTAAGGGAACCGAAGCACAGGCCCAGGCCCGCGCGCACGCCATGATGGCGCCGGATCTCCCGAAGCTCAATCCCTCCGCGGCCCAACGGAGCGCGCTCAAGGCCAGCGTCCCCTCCCAACCCCTTCCGTCGGTCAGCTGCGTGCCGCTGGGCCCCGGATGTGACAACATCAAGACTTCCAGCGGCGGCGCCACTAGCGTCAAGGGCCTGAACGCGGTCGACAGCGCCGAGAACACAACCAACATCTTTAGCAACGTTGAGCCTCCGGACCAGGGGCTGTGCGCCGGCAACGGATACGTGGTCGAGACCAACAACATCGGCGAGATCCTGATCTTCAACACCGCCCTGCAGCGCGCATCCGCGCCGATCTCGCTCAACACGGTCATGGGGCTCACCGGCCTGAATTGGAGCAGCGGCGGGGATCCCTCCTGCCTGTATGACTCTGCCAACGGCGGGCACTGGTTCTTCACCGAGATCGTCTCGGCCAGCCCGGAATCCGCGGGCGGGGCTTTCACCGGCTGCTTCGCAGGCGTGGCCAAGAACTGCTACGAAGGCATCGCGGTAACCGACGGCAACAACCCGTTCGGCGGCTACCACGTGTACTTCTCGGCCGCGGACTACAACCCGGCCGAGCCGGGTTTCCCGTCCTTGCTCAACGACTTCGCGAAGATCTCGGTGACCCGGGACGCCTTCATGATGTTCTACGACGAGTTCCCGCTCCTCCCGTCGAGGTTGCCCGGCTTCGGCGGCGGCTTCTTCAACGGCGCGCAGGAGTTCGTCTTTAACAAGTCCGCCCTCGAGAACGGCCTGCCCGTCACGCTGTCCAACGGAAACCCGAACCCCGCGGTCACCGTGGCGATCGAGAACATGGGCCTGATCCGCACGCCGGACGGGACCTGCGCCAAGGACAAGGTGCTGAAAATGGGCGGCATCACCTGCTGGGTCGCGGTGATCCCGGGGCAGCCGGTCGCGGGCCGGTTCGACAACGCCCATGGCGGCACCGGGTTCATGGTGGGCTCGCTGGACTTCTACGGGTTCGCCGCGATATCGCCGACCTCCGGTGATAACCGGATCGCGGCGTGGGCCTGGACCGGGCTGTCGGCGCTCAACAGGCCCGGCTGCGCGGCCTGTAACGCGAGCATCCGGTTCACCGGCCAGCTCTTCTCCGGCGTCAATCGGTACTACGATCCCGAGGTGTTCCCGAACGGTTTCCAGGCCTCCTTGGCCCCGCAGAGGGTCGGCCCGATACCGCTGGGCGATGAGTGCGGCGCGGCCGGGCTCAGCACGCTGGGAGTCGCCTCCTGCCCGGAGGGCGGCATCCAGACCAACGGCGACTTCCTGACGCAGGTCTCGCAGGCGCAGGGCCAGCTGTGGGCATCCACCGCGACCCAGATCGCCCAGACGTACACCAGGGCCAACGCGGAGATCCACCAGGGCGCGGTGTACTGGGTGGTCGGCACCAACTCGTTCGACCGCACCGGCAGGTTCACCTTGACCAGCCAGGGATACGTCTCGCCGCTGCACGAAGACCTGTCCATGCCGGCCATGGCCGCATCCCCCACCAGCGGCGGCAACGCGATCCTGCTGTTCACGCTGACCGGCAACGGCGGGCCGACCGGCGCCGACCACGGCGGCTTCTTCCCGAGCACCGCCTTCGGCCGGCTGACCAGCACCTCCGGCGGCCTGCTCAAGTCCACGGTCAACATCGCGGCTCCGGGGCTGTCCCCGCAGGACGGTTTCACCGAGTACCAGGGCTACCCAGGCCCGACCCGCCCCCGGTGGGGCGACTACAGCTGGGGGCTCTACGTGCCGGGCACCGGGCGGATCTACTTCGCCAACGAGTACATCCAGTACCCGAACTGCCTGCCGCCTCAGTTCACCCTGGCCAACGCGACCTGCGGCGGGACCAGGAACGGCCTGTCCAACTGGGGAACGTCGGTCAACTACGTCACCCCATAAGTTCACCGTAGGCTGCGCGCGTGGGCTTCCCAGCTAGCAGCCGGAAAGGTTAAGCGCCCGGGGTGTCCCGTCATTCGACGGGGCACCCCGGTGCCGTATGCCGCCGGACACGGCCGCGGCGACGGCTCGCACGCCTGTGTGGGCGGGCAGGTCCTCGAGCAGGACCGGGGTTCCGTCGCCGCCCGCGAGCGGGATCGGCCAGTTCGGGTACTCGTCCACCGTGCCCGGCACGTCTGCGGTCTTCGCTCGCCTGCGGCCTCGGCCAGCGAGACGCCGACGAGGATGGCCGACGCGTCAGGTAGGCGTCCGGTGAGCTTGCATCCGCCGACGTCCCGGGCCCGCCCTCGGCGTCGGCCTGCGTCAGCGAATGCCGCTATCGCAGTTGACGTTGGCCCGAACGGACGCCGGTGGTGTGACCGAGATAAGCACGTGAGGACAGCGCGGGACGACCTGTCCCGTCGCGGCGACCAGCACGTACCGGCCCTTTGCGAGCCTGAAGGAGTAGTGACCGTCGGCGCGGGTGCGGGTGGTCACCGTCACCCCGGCGGGCAGGGGCCGGGCCTCGACCCGGACATCACCCAGCAGCCGGAACGCGCAAACGTGGTATTGCCGCTCGACAGGACACCCCGGGCTGGCTGTCACCACCCCGAAGATGAGGGCCGTTGAAGCAGACGGCTGAACCGGGTTGGCTGCCGCCGGGCGCACCCCGCACGAAGCGCTCAGCAGGACAAGGCCGGCTGCGGGCAGCAACCACAGGGCTCCGGGGCCAAGCCATCGCAACGTGGTCATCACGGGCACTTGGACGGGCCGCCGGGGCGATCGGTTCCCGCCTTGCGGGAGCCTAGTCGTCCTCGCCGGACAGCGACAGCAACTCCGGCCTGATCAGCAACCCGAACGCCGCAGGCTCAGCGTTCATGGAGCTGCAGCGGTACCCGCCGGGCTACACCCCGTTCGCCGACAACACGAGCTGCAGCGCGACCAAGCGGCCCCATAGCGGCTTAGCAGCCAGAAAGGTTCACCGCCGGGGTGCCCCGTTCTATGACGGGGCACCCCGGTGCCGTATGCCGCCGGACACGGCCGCGGCGACGGCCCGCACGCCCGGGTGGGCGGCCAGGTCCTCGAGCAGGACCGGGACGCCATCTCCGTCCGCGAGCGGGATCCGCCAGTTGGGATACTCGTCCACCGTGCCCGGCATGTTCTGCGGGCGTCGTTCGCCCGCGGCATCGGCCAGCGAGACGCCGATCAGCACGGCCGGCGTCCGCGTCAGGTAGGCGTACAGAGCGACCGTGAACTCCTCAGGCGACGGCCGGGCACCCCGGGGCAGCAGGCCGTCACGGACCAGCATGTCCAGCCATCGGCCCGTTTCCGCGCGGGCGGCCGCCCGCTCCTGCTCCTCGGGTCTGGCCAGCAGGCCGAGGCCGGCCCGGATGGAGACGTGCTCCCCGGTCAGGAACGCCGCCGCGGGGGGCATGTCGTGCGTGCCGACCGTGGCCAGGCAGCCGCGCCGCCACCCGCGCGGGTGGCGCGGCGTCCCGTCGGCACGGCGCTCGAACCACAGCATGGACGTGCCGAGCACCCGGCGGGCGGCCAGGAAGTGACGCAGCCAGGGCTCCACCGTGCCCAGATCCTCGCCGATGGCCAGCGCGCCGGCGCGCGCCGCCTCCGCGGCCAGCACGCCCCCCAGCAGCTCATGGTCATACCGCACGTAGGTGCCCAGGCTCGGCGGCATGCCGGCCGGTATCCACCACAGCCTGGCCAGGCCCATCACGTGGTCGATGCGCATGCCGCCGGCGTGACGGGTGGCCGCTGCGGCCAGCTCGCCCAGCGGCCTGCCCTTCAGGGCCGCGAGCCGGCCCGGATGCCACGGCGGCAGCGTCCAGTCCTGGCCGCGCTGATTGAACTCATCCGGCGGAGCGCCGACGCTGACGCCGGAGACGATTACGTCCCGGCGCGCCCAGGCGTCGGCACCGCCCGGATGCGCCCCCACGGCGAGGTCGTTGATCACGCCGATGGCCATCCCGGCCCGGCCGGCCGCGAGCTGCGCGGCGGCCGCCTGTTCCGCAGCCAGCCACTGCAGCCAGGCGTGGAAGTCAACCTGGGCGACGTGCGAGCGGCCGAACGCCGCTACCTCCGCCGAACAGGGATCGGCCAGCGCGGCAGGCCACCTCCGCCAGTCCGGGCCGTGCGTCTCCGCGATCGCGCTCCAGGCTGCCCAGTCCTCGACCACCCGGCGGTGGTGCGCGCGGAACGCATCGAACCCGGCGCGGCGAGCCGGGCCGAGCGGCACCGCGCGGATGATCTCGAGCGCCGAGCGCTTGGCGGCCCAGACCGCGTTCCGGTCGATTAGGGCCGCCGTCGTGCTCGCGGCCCGCAGCGGTGCTCCGAGGCCGTCGACCCGGGCGCGGTCAGCCGCGCCCAGCCTGGCGTATTCGGGGATGTCTTCGATGCGCAGGTAGAGCGGGCTGATGTGGCGCCTGGTCATCGGCAGGTACGGGGACGGGCTGACGGGCGGCAGCGGCTCGGCCGCGTGCAGCGGATTGACCAGCACGAAGTCCGCCCCCAGCTCGCCGCCGCTCCAGGTGGCCAGGTCGGCCAGGTCGCGCAGGTCACCATGCCCCCACGAGGCCCGGGAACGCACCGAGTACAGCTGCACGGTGAATCCCCATGACCGGCGGGAAGGGAAAGGCGCTACCGGACCGCCACCCGCCGCGGCGCGCCCGCCAAAGAGGAGCCCAGGGTTCCCGTAAGCGCCCGGGCCTTCGTCATCTCCCATCGTGTCCATCACCGCGGCCAGCGTCTCGTCGGAGACCTCCACCAGGCGACCCCGCCAGTTCTGGTACGAGACGGCCACGCCGTGAGCCATGGCCCGGCGGGTGAGTTCTGCCCGTGCCGTCATCGCACCAGTCTGCCGAACGACCGGGGGCCGGGGGAGAGCCACCGCCCCCGCCGGGGCGGAATCCATGGCCGGGCGCTGGCACCACGGCCCGTTCGGCCAGAAAAAGGTCTATAACCAACGGCCGGTCATCTCAGTCTTTGAGCAAGAGGATGCCGCACACCGCGGATCCCAGGCACCACAGGACGACTGTCATGAAGCATCTGCCCATCACTGCCCGCCGGATCGCCGCGGCCGTCGCCGCGGCCGTGGCCGGCCTGGCCATCTCCACGGCTGCCTACGCGGCAACCTCGTCAGGGACCGCGAGCACCACGGCGGCCTCTATCCCCAAGTGCACCGCGTCCGACCTTGGCGCCTGGGTCGCGGTCGGCCACGGCAATGGGGCGGCCGGCACCATCTACTATCCGCTGGAGTTCACCAACCTGAGCGGGCACACCTGCTCGCTGTTCGGCTTCCCCGGCGTCTCCGCGATCGACAGCCAGGACCGGCAGCTTGGCAGCCCTGCGAACTGGATTCACAGGAGTGCATCCGATGCCGTGATCCTGGCCCCCGGCGCCACCGCGCACACCACGCTGGCCTACCACGATGCCGCGGTGACCACGGAACCAGGCTGCGACCCGGTGTACTCGGCGGTGCTGCTCAGGATTTACCCGCCGGATCAGTACCGCGCGACGCTGGCTGCCTTTGATTTCGAGGTGTGCTCGCACACCGGACCCTTGTACATGAGCATCCTTGGGCCCATCACTCCCGGGGTGGGCACACCTAACGGCTGAGTCGTCGGCAGCGGCACCTTCCGATGGCGCGCACCAGGACGAATATCAGTCCCTCTCGCCAGCGGGTTCGAGCACGAACACTGGTATCTGTCGTGTGGTCTTCTTCTGGTATTCCGCGTACGGCGGGTACGCGGCGACCGCCCGCTCCCACCACTGCGCGCGCTCGGCGCCGCTGATCTCGCGGGCGATCATGTCCACCTTGTGCGGGCCGTCCTGGAGTTCGACCAGGGGATTCGCGCGGACGCTGTAGTACCAGAGCGGATGGTCAGGGGCACCCCCCTTCGACGCGACCATGGCGTACCGGCCGTCGTGTTCCACCCGCATCACCGGCGTCTTGTGCACCTTACCGCTCTTGGCGCCGCGATTGGTCACGATCACTACCGGCAGGCCAGTCTCGCGCAGGGTGGTGCCCTGCGTCCCGCCGGAACTCTCGTACAGCTCGACCTGATCGCGTACCCACGCCGCCGGGCTCGGCTCGTATTCTCCCTCAACAGGCATAGGCCACAGTCAACACCAGAGTCGCCCGGCGCCGTCCTGCGGGTGCCAGCTCCGACCGGAGCACCGTCCGCCGGTATGATCCCGGCGCCTGGTTGCGCTAGGGTGGTGGGGCGCGGCGCGCGCAACGGGACGTAGCCCAGCTTGGTCCAAGGCGCAGCACTGGGGGTGCTGAGATCGCGAGTTCAAATCTCGCCGTCCCGACAATAAATCGAACAGTTCGTCGAAATGTCAGTAGCAAGCCTTATTCTACTGGCATGGCTGCCCAACCCCAGAAGCCCGCTTGGTCCGATGATCAGCTCCCCGCTGCGGTGGCGGCAGCCACTTCCTGGCGGGGCGTCATGCGGGAGCTAGGCCTGAACCCCAAAAACGGTGGGGTTACCCATACTGTCCGGCGTCACGCCGCGTGGCTCGGGCTCGACACGTCCCATTTCAAGGGGAACCGCTCCTGGTCCGATGCCGTGCTGCGGCAGGCGGTCGCCGAGTCTCGCACCTGGGAGGAAGTGCTGATAGCGCTTGGCCTTAGCGCGCGAGCCGGCGGCGAGCGCACTCTGGTGAAGGCCCACGCGCTACGCCTGGGTCTTGACCTCAGTCATCTGGGTCAGCCTGCGCCACACCGGGCCGCCTCGTGTGAGCTCAGGCCCGATCTCGCTAACTTGCGACAGGCCGCGGAGTCTCTAGCCGCGACCTGGTTCGTCCTCTGCGGGTGTAACGTGGCGTTCCCCGCCGTACCCGATTGTTATGACCTGCTGGTTTCGACCTCCGACAGTATGAAGCGAGTCCAGGTCAAGACCACCACGTGCAATACCAAGGTCGGCTGGAAGGCCACAGGTAGGCAGGCGCCCCTACTCGATCGGGAACAACGCGTCGCTCGTACCGTACGACCCCGAGGTGATCGACATGTTCTTCGTTGTCGACGGGGATCTCACGATTTATGTGATTCCCAGCCGTGCCTTCGGAGGACGCACGCAAATCCTCTTGCGCTCATATACGAAATACATCGTCGGGAACGCGTCCGGGCTCATGGCCTTTGCGGCCGAGCGCGGCGTAACCTCTCGCACCGCACGGCCGGCACCCGCCGCGGGCGCGTGAACGCTGCCCTGGCGGGCAGCTACCATGTGCGCGGGGGCACGGCCGAGGGTGACCCGCTCGTTGTAGCCACAGCCAGACATGTCGTACATACGGAACGGAGGGGCTGGGCAGTTGAGGGTACTTGGCACTCGCCGCTCGGCCTCCGGCGATGAAGGCGTCGACGTCGAACCGACGCGCCCGCTCCCGCGGCGCGGCTGGCGGCGCAGGCTCGTCTTCGGGATCGCCAAGGTCCTGGCCGCCGTCATCCTGATCGTCGCGGCGGGGATCGGCCTGTTGTTCGTGCTGACCCCCTCGGCCGGCCAGGCCACCGCCCTGGCCGCGGCCCAGGCGCGAGAGCATCACATCACTTACCCGGGCCCGGCTGTTCCGCAGTATTTCGCGGAGGCCCTGGTCGCGACCGAAGACCACCGGTTCTACACCGATCCGGGTGTGGACCCGTTCGCGTTGGTCCGGGTGGCGGGCTCGTGGATCACGGGCCACACCGACGGCGGCGGGAGCACCATCGATCAGCAGCTGGCCAAGAACCTGTACACCTCGGGCCACAGCAGTTTCATGCAGATCGCCGAGCAGGTGACGATGGCCGTCAAGCTCAACATGACCTACAGCCGGGCCGAGATCTTGCGGCTGTACGCGGAGATCGCGTACTACGGCCACGGCTACTACGGGCTGGAGGCGGCCAGCTGCGGCTATTTCGGGCGGCCGCCCGCCGAGCTGACCGTCGTGCAGGCCGCCATGCTGGCGGGCGCGGTGAACGCGCCGACCTACGATGACCCGCTGGTCTACCCGGCTCAGGCCCGGGCGCGCCTGGTGCACGTCATCGACCGGATGGCCGCCGTCGGGTACCTGACCAAGGCCCAGCAGGCCGCCGCACTCCGCGCCCCTCTCGGCCTGTCCGCCGTCCGAGGCTGCCAGTAGCCCCCGCAGCGCAGGCCCCGGGGACCGCCTTACCTTCCGGAGGCCTCCGGCTCGAGTTGCTCGGCTACCGGCCCGGCATCCGGCGTGGTGAAAACCCACCGGCGGTAGGTGTACAGCCGGAAGATAGTGCCCACGATGATGCCGCTGATGTTCGCCACGTTGTACCAGAACGGGCTGGTCAGGCCGAGCCCGTAGTGCACCGCCGAGACGAACGCGAGCTGGATGAGCAGGCCGATGCCGTTGAAGAAGAAGAACAGCATGGACTCGCGGCCCAGCCCGTGGCCCTTGCGGTGCCTGAACGTCCAGTGCCTGTTGCCCAGGAAGGAGAAGATCGTGGCGACCACGGTCGAGATCGTCACCGAGGTCAGCGGGCCGAGTCCTATCCCGGTGTGCAGCACGTCCGCCCCGACGACGGTGATCATGAACGCGATGATGCCGACGATGCCGAACTTGGTGGTCTCGTGTATCAGCACCCTGGATCGGACGTAGAGATCGCGGAGGAACTTCACCGTCGCTGAGCCCTTACTCGGTCGGTCCCGACAAACCGACCCTACCGTGTCCCTGGGGTGGTTGAGGGAGGCAGGTAAAACCGTTCGGAGAATGTCAGACCCCATGGGTAGCCTCATCAGGTGGCGGAGAGTTCCGGAAACGAGGTGCTGGTCCGCGCTCGGGGCCTGACCAAGACGTTCGGGACGTTCACGGCGGTCGACGGGATCGACTTCGACCTGTACCGGGGGGAGGCGTTCGGCTTCCTCGGGCCGAACGGAGCGGGCAAGTCCTCCACGATGCGGATGATCGGCTGCGTGTCGCCGCCGACCAGCGGGGAACTGACCATCCTGGGCCGGGACCCGGTCCGGTATGGCTCGGCGATCAGGGCCCGGCTGGGCGTGGTGCCGCAGGAGGACACCCTCGACGTTGAGCTGACCGTGCGCGAGAACCTGCTCGTGTACGGCAGGTACTTCGGGCTGTCCCGGCGGGTCATCCGGGAGCGTAGCGCCGCCTTGCTGGAGTTCGTGCAGCTCGCCGACCGGGCCAGCGATAAGGTCGACCCGCTGTCCGGGGGGCTGAAGCGCCGCCTGACCATCGCCCGCTCGCTCATCAACGACCCGGAGATCCTGCTCCTTGACGAGCCCACCACCGGTCTGGACCCGCAGGCCAGGCACGTGGTATGGGACCGCTTGTTCCGGCTCAAGCAGCGCGGCGTCACCCTGATCCTGACCACGCATTACATGGACGAGGCCGAGCAGTTGTGCGACCGGCTGGCCGTCATGGACCACGGCACGTTCGCCGCCGAAGGCTCGCCGCGCGACCTGATCGCACGCTACTGCTCGCCGGAGGTCCTCGAGCTGCGCTTCGATCCCGACCTGCATGACGCAGCCGCCGACAAGCTCAAAGACATTTCTTCCGAACGGACCGAGGTTCTGGCCGACCGGATCCTGCTCTACGTCACCGACGGGGACGTGGCCCTGGCCGCGGTGCGCGCCAGCGGGCTGGAGCCGCTCACCTGGCTGGTCCGCCGCGGGACGCTCGAGGACGTCTTCCTGCGGCTGACCGGGCGCAGGCTGGAGGACTAGCTCATGGCCCCGGTCAGCCTCCTGGTCCCCTCCGCGTCAGTGACGCGGAGGTGGTCGCTATCCTTCCGCGCCTTCCTGTGCTGGCTTACCGTGTACCGGCGGATCTGGCGTTCGAGCATCTGGTCAAGCGTGCTCGGCCCGGTGTTCTACCTGGGCGCGATGGGGTTCTTGCTCGGCTCGCTGGTGGACAAGCACGGCACGGCCAGCCTCGGCGGGGTCAGCTACCTGGCCTTCGTGGCCCCGGCCATCCTGGCCGTGAGCGCGATGAACACGGCCATGGAGGAGGCGAGCTTCCCCGTATTCGGCTCCATCAAGTGGAACAAGATCTACATCGGGGCGCAGGCCTCCCCGCTTCGGCCCGCCGACATCTTCCGCGGTCACCTGATGTTCATGATCATGCGGATCGCGATGAACGCCGCTATCTTCACGGTGGTCATGTGCGCGTTCGGGGCGGCCAAGTCCGCCTGGGTCGTCCTGGCCTGGCCGGTCGCGGTACTCACCGGGCTCGCGTTCGCCGGACCGATCGCGGCCTGGGCGATCACGGTCAAGGACTCGAACTCCTTCGCCTACATGTTCAGGTTCGGCATGATGCCGCTGATGCTGTTCTCCGGCACGTTCTTCCCGCTGTCCCGGCTGCCCGGCTGGCTGCGGCTGCTCGCCTATGCCACCCCCCTGTGGCATGGCGTCTCGTTGTGCCGCGGGCTCAGCCTGGGCCACGTCGACCCGGCCCGGGCGGCCGTAGACATTGCTTACCTGGTCACGCTATCGGCCATCGGGCTCTGGGCCGGAGCCCGCACCTACCGCAGGCGGCTGTATGTCTAGCGTCACCTACCGGGTGCTCCCGCCGACCGGCCGGCTGGCCCGGCTGCGCCGCGTCGGAACCGGCGTGGCCAGCCTGCGGCTGATCGAGCGGCACGCCCGCGCCTACGGCCGCGCCTGGCTGGTGTTCGTGTCAGGGATCTTCGAGCCGCTGTTCTACCTGCTGTCGGTGGGCATCGGGCTGGGCGTGCTGGTCGGCAAGGTGCCGGGTCCCGGCGGCCAGCCCATCCCGTACCGGGAGTTCGTCGCGCCAGGCCTGCTCGCGGTGTCCTCGATGAACGGCGCGATGTACGACTCCACGTTCAACGTCTTCTTCCGGCTGAAGTACGCCAAGCTGTACGACGCCGTCCTGGCCACCCCGATGCGGCCGGGTCAGGTCGCGCTGGGCGAGATCGGCTGGGCCCTGCTCCGCGGCACCATCTACGCCATGGCGTTCACGCTGGTCATGGTGACGCTGGGCCTGGTGCACTCACCGTGGGCGGTGCTGGACGTCCCGGTGGCGGTGCTGATCGGCTTCGCCTTCGCCGCCATCGGCATGACCGGCACCACGTACATGAAGAGCTGGCAGGACTTCGACTACGTCATCCTGGCCAGCCTGCCGCTGTTCCTGTTCTCCGCAACCTTCTATCCGCTCAGCGTCTACCCCAGGCCGCTCCAGCTGATCATCGAGTGCACGCCGCTTTACCAGGGCGTGGTGCTGCTGCGTGACCTGACCCTAGGCGTGGTCGGCCCGGACCTGCTGTGGCGGGCGGCGTACCTGGCCGCGCTGGGGCTGGTCGGGCTGTACGCCTCAGGCCGCCGGATAGGAAAGCTGCTTCTCGTCTGAACCGCAGGGGACATCGAGCGACCCGGCGCTTGCCTGCGACCCCAAGCCCCCAAGCCCCCAAGCCCCCAAGCCCCAAGCCCCCAAGCCCCAAGCCTCAAGCCCCAAGCCCCCAAGCCCCCAAGCCCCAAGCCCCGGCGCCCCTCAAGTCCGCCGCGCCCGACGAGACTTCTGTTCGCTGCCCCATTTCCGGGGCCCGCGGGAACGGGTAGGCTGCCCGCGATGCTGGACGAGCAACGGGCGGGATCTCGTCCCGAGTCTGCCCTGCCCGAGACCGAACTTCCGGGCGTCGCGCCACCGTCGGACGCGGTGCCGCGGCCGGTGGCGCCGCGCACGGCACGCTCCCGGCCCTCCGCCGCAGGCGGCCAGGCCGGCCGGGCCTACACCGATCCGTTCGTCTGGGCCACCGCGCTCGCCGTGTTCTGCGCGTACGCCATCATCTCGCTGTCCCGGCTCCTGCAGCTCAACCCGTCCTCGTGGGACCTGGGCATCTATACCGAGTACGTCAAGCAGTACGCCAGACTCCGCGCGCCGATCGTAGACATCAGGGCGCCCGGATTCGACCTGCTCGGCGATCACTTCCAGCCGCTCGTCGCGGTCCTGGCCCCGTTCTTCCGGGTGTTCCCGTCATCCGCGACGCTGCTCGTCGCGCAGGCGCTGCTGGTCGCGGTCTCGGTGTTCCCGGTCAGCCAGGTCGCCCGCGAGAAGCTGGGCCTCGGTCCCAGCCGCGCGATCGCGGTCGCGTACGGGTTCTCCTGGAGCCTGCAGCAACTGCCCGAATTTGACTTCCACGAGATCGCGTTGGCGGTCCCACTGCTGGCCTTCTCGCTGTCCGCGCTGGCCCGCGGCCGTACCAGGGCCGCGGTGTGCTGGGCGCTTCCGCTGGTCTTCGTCAAGGAGGACCAGGGCTTCACGGTGGCCGCCATCGGCCTCTACCTGGTCATCGCCGGCCTGCACGCCAGGGTCCCGGCCCACGCCGGCCGCCGCACAAGCGAGCACCGCGGCGGGCCGCCGGCCGCCACCGATATCGATGTCCGGCGTATCGCGGCCGGGCAGTTCCTGCTGGTCTGGGGCTTCGCTTGGTCGTTCCTGGCCATCGGCTTGATCATCCCGCACTTCAACCCGGCCCATCACTACGACTACTGGAGTGACGGCGGCGTCCTGGCGCCCGGCGGGCACCTGTCGGTGACTGGCCTGGTCCAGCAGCTTGTCCATGCCTGGCCGGTCAAGCTGGAGACCATCACGATGCTCCTGCTGCCGGTCGCGTTCATCGCGCTCCGGTCACCGCTGATCCTGATCGCCGTGCCCAGCCTGCTGCTGCGCTTCATGTCTACCGACAGCAGCTTCTGGGGAACGTACTGGCACTACAACGCGACCCTGATGCCGATCGTCTTCGTGGCCGCCGCCGACGCCCTGGCCAGGATGGGCGCATGGTCGGCCGTCGGCTCGCCGCCGGTCCTGAGCAGCGCCCGGAGTCCGGGAATCCTTCGGAGCCTTCGCGGGCCGGTGCTGGCCGGAACGCGGCGGTTCGCCCCGGCCCTGATGGTCGTGATCGCGGTCATCCTGGCCTTCGAGTTCCCGCTCAGCAGCCTGTGGCACGCGCAGACCTACCGGATCAGCCCGCACGTGGCCGCGGCCGAAGCGGCGATGGCCCGGGTGCCGGACGGTGCCACGGTCCTGGCCACGCTGGATCTGCTGGCTCCGCTGGCCGCGCGCACCGACACGTTCTGGTTCGGTAACAGCGGCAACCCGCAGACCCAGTACATCGTGTTCGACGGCCTCGACAGCGACTACAGCCCCGCGATCAAGAACGTCCCCGCCTTCATCGCGGGCTTTTACCCGCCCCACACCTACACCCAGATCTTCTCCTCCGATCACGTCTACGTCTTCCGCCGCACCCGCTGACCCGACCCGTCCAAGATCGCGAAGCCTTTTGCCCCTTTTCCGGGGGTACAAGCCTTCGTGATCATGATGTGCCTCCCGGCGGCAGGGGCCAGAGCGCCGCGGGCGGTCGCTGTGGTGAGCGTACTGGCGAGTAGATAGGCTGGTGCGCGACGCTACGGGAGGTTGTGCTCCATGGACTTCGCATACGACGACCGGACGCAAGACCTCCGTGAGCGCCTGCTCGCGTTCATGGATGAGCACGTCTACCCGGCCGAGTCCGTGTTCAGGGAGCAGGCGGAGGCCGCCGCCAGCGAAGGCCGCCCGTGGGAGCGCCTGCCCGTCACCGCGGACCTCAAGGCCGAGGCCCGCCGCCGCGGGCTGTGGAACCTGTTCTTGACCGGCAAGTCCGCCGAGGCGGTCCGCAAGTGGGAGGCCGCCACCGGGCAAGCAGAATCCCGCCTGCCTGACCCGCCGCTGACCAACCTGCAGTACGCGCCGCTGGCCGAGATCACCGGCTGGAGTCCCGCGCTGGCGCCGGAGGCGCTTAACTGCGCCGCGCCGGACACCGGCAACATGGAAGTGCTGGCCGAGTTCGGCTCGCCGGAGCAGGCCGAACGCTGGCTCCGGCCGCTGCTCGACGGGGAGATCAGGTCGGCGTTCTGCATGACCGAGCCCGCCGTGGCCTCCAGCGACGCGTCGAACATCGCCACCACCATCACCCCGGAGGGCGATAGCTATGTGATCAACGGGCGTAAGTGGTGGTCCTCTGGCGCCCTCAGCTCAGACTGCAAGATCCTCATCGTGATGGGAGTGACCGGCGAGGCCGCCGATGGCCACGGGCGGCACTCCATGATCCTCGTGCCGCGCGATACGCCCGGGGTGGAGGTCGGGCGCGGGCTGACCGTCTTCGGCTACACCGACGGAACGCACGGCGGGCACGCCGAGATCGGCTTCACCGACGTGCGGGTTCCGAAGGACAACATGATCGCGGGGGAGGGCCAGGGGTTCGCGATCGCGCAGGCGCGGCTGGGTCCCGGGCGCATCCACCACTGCATGCGGCAGATCGGCGCCGCGGAGCGGGCCCTGGACCTGATGTGCGCCCGGGCGGCTACCCGCACCGCGTTCGGCAAGACCCTGGCCGACCAGGGCGTCGTCCGCGACTGGATCGCCGAGTCCAGGGTCAGGATCGAGCAAGCCAGGCTGCTCGTGCTCAAGACGGCCTGGCTGATGGACACGGTAGGCAACAAGGGCGCGCACGGCGAGATCCAGGCCATCAAGATCGTGACCCCGGCCATGACCGAGTGGGTGATCGACAAGGCGATCCAGGTGCACGGCGGGGGCGGGGTCAGCCAGGCGTTCCCGCTGGCCCAGATGTGGGCCAGCGCTCGCTCGCTCAGGTTCGCCGACGGGCCTGACGAAGTGCACAAGCGGTCCCTGGCCCGCCGCGAGCTGCGCAAGCCGCGAGCTCAGGGGCCCAGGGACTGACCCAGCAGGACCAAGGCAACTAGCCGCCAAACAGCCGCGGGCATACCAAGGGTTCACGGACGCACACCACGTCGTGAGCTTGGAGCCTGACCAGACCCGGGCACCACGGCCCGTTCCGGATAAAGGAGAAATCCAGTGACTCAGAAGACCGCGATCGTGACCGGCGCAGCCCGCGGCATCGGTGCCGCGACAGCCATCAGGCTGGCCGCCGACGGCATGGCCGTGGCGGTTCTGGACCTCAACGAGGCCGATTGCGCGGGGACGGTGAAGGAGATCGAGAACGGCGGCGGGCGCGCGCTCGCGGTCGGAGCCGACGTCAGCCAGGCCGACCAGGTCCAGGCCGCGGTCGACCGGGTGGCCGCCGAACTCGGCGAGCCGGCCGTGCTGGTGAACAACGCGGGGATCATCCGCGACAACCTGCTGTTCAAGATGTCCGACGACGACTGGGATTCGGTCATCAACGTGCACCTGCGGGGCGCGTTCTTGATGACCCGGGCGGCGCAGAAGTACATGACCGAACACAAGTGGGGGCGGATCGTCAACCTGTCGTCGTCTTCGGCGCTGGGTAATCGCGGGCAGGTCAACTACTCCGCGGCCAAGGCCGGCCTGCAGGGCTTCACCAAGACGCTGGCCAAGGAGCTGGGTAAGTTCGGCGTCACGGCCAACTCGGTCGCGCCGGGCTTCATCGTCACCGAGATGACCGCGGCCACGGCTGCCCGGGTGGGCATGTCGTTCGAGGACTTCCAGAACTTCGCCGCCACACAGATCCCGGTCGGCCGGGTCGGGCAGCCGGCCGACGTGGCGCACGTCATCTCCTTCCTGGTCAGCGAGGGCGCCGGCTTCGTCTCTGGCCAGGTCATCTACGTGGCAGGCGGCCCGCTCAACTAGCGCGCACCGTGCTAAAAAGGACACTGTGCTGACTTCATCCGAAGAACTCCGTGCCAGGGTGCTCGCGTTCCTGGCCGAACACGACCCGCGGGACACGCCGAGGCAGGATTTCCTCAACGCGCGGTTCGACGCGGGCCTGGCCTGGGTGCACTACCCGGTCGGGCTCGGCGGGCTTGCCCTGTCGCGCTCGCTGCAGCAGGTCGTCGACGCCGAGTTCGCGGCGGCGGGCTCGCCGGGCAACGACGCGGAACACAACGCGATCGGCCTGGGCATGGCCGCGCCGACCATCCTGGCCTACGGCACCGATGAGCAGCAGCAGCGCTGGCTGCGGGAGCTGTGGACGGGCCGGGAGATCTGGTGCCAGCTGTTCAGCGAGCCGGGCGCGGGCAGCGACCTGGCCGCGCTGGCCACCAGGGCAGTGCGGGACGGTGACGGCTGGGTGGTGTCCGGGCAGAAGGTGTGGACCTCGCTGGCCCAGCTGGCCCGGCGCGCGCTGCTGGTCGCGCGCACCGATCCCGACGTGCCCAAGCACCAGGGGCTCACCTACTTCGCCGTGGACATGACCGACCCCGGCGTCGAGGTCCGCCCGCTGCGCCAGATCACCGGCGAGGCCGAGTTCAATGAGGTGTTCCTGACCGACGTGCGGATCCCCGACGCCGACCGGATCGGCCCGGTCGGCGAGGGCTGGAAGGTGGCCAACGCCACGCTGATGAGCGAGCGGGTGAACATCGGCGCCTCGCGCGCGGCACCACGGGAGGCCGGCATGATCGGCCCGGCTGCCGCCACCTGGCGGTCGCGCCCCGAATTGCGTACACCCGGCCTGCACGACCGGCTGCTGCGGCTGTGGACCGACGCCGAGGTGGCCCGGCTGGCCGGGGAGCGGCTGCGCCAGCAACTGGCCGCGGGCCAGCCCGGCCCGGAGGGCTCGGCGGCCAAGCTGATCTTCGCCCGGCTGAACCAGGATGTCTCCGGCTTCGAACTGGAACTGTCCGCGGGAGACGGCCTGCGCTATGACGACTGGACCATGCGCCGCCCCGAGCAATCGAGCTTCTTCGGCCGCGGCCCCGGCTACCGTTACCTGCGCGCCCGCGGCAACTCCATCGAGGGCGGCACCTCGGAGATCCTGCGCAACATCATCGCGGAGCGCGTGCTTGGCCTGCCACCCGAGCCCCGCGTCGACAAGGACGTGCCGTGGAAGGACCTGCCCCGGTGAGCCCCACCCACCTCCCCATGCCCCCTCCACTGTACCGGCTAGCGAGCACGGGTCTCGTGCCCGTGCGAGCGGCCGGTGGCCCGGTACGGGCTTCTGGATGGCGCGAACCTTTGAAGGAGGCACGGTGAGCGCCGTACGCGAGGATCTGCCCGATCTTCTTTATTCAGATACCGAACGGGCCTTGGCTGAGAGCCTGAGTTCCCTGCTCGCCGACCGGGGTGGCCTGGACAAGGTGCTGGCCAGGACCGAGTCTGCTGAGACGTACGACGATGGCCTGTGGCATGCCGTGGCGGTCGAGCTGGGCTGTGCCGGGCTGCTCATACCGGAGCGTGACGGCGGCGCGGGCGCTTCCTACCGTGAAGCCTGCTCGGCCGCGGAGGCGCTGGGCAGTGCCGTCGCCCCGGTTCCCTTTCTCGGCAGCGCCGTGGTCGCCACCGCCGCGCTGCTGAGCATCGCCGCGGGGACTTCCGCCTCGGCCGGGACGCCGTTCACCCCCGCCCGGGCCGCGACGGACCTGCTCGGCCGGATGGCGGACGGCAGCATGACCGTGGCCCTGGCGGCCTCGTTCGCGACCCCGCCCGGGGCCGGGTTCCCGGTCTCGGTCCGGGTGGCCGGGCGCCGGCCCGGCGACGCCGAGACCGGAGTGGCCCGGCTGCGCGGCACGGCAAGCGGGGTGGCCGACGCTTTGCCCGCCGGCGTGCTGCTGGTGCCCGCCGACGGCGTGCCGAACGCGCTGTACCTGGTGGACATGTCGGCCAGCGGGGTGGCCAAGGCACCGGTCGTGTCGCTGGACATGACCCGGCAGCTGTGCGACCTGTCGTTCGACGACGCTCCGGGCACCCTGGTCGCCTCCGGCCCGGCTGCGGCGCAGGCCGTGGACGCGGCGCTCACCGCGGGCGCGGCGGTCCTGGCCGCCGAGCAGGTCGGGCTGGCGCAGCGCTGCCTGGACATGACCTTGGGCTACGTGAAGGAGCGGCGCCAGTTCGCCCGGCCCGTGGGCTCCTTCCAGGCGCTCAAGCACCGGCTGGCCGACGTCTGGGTCGCGGTCACCCAGGCCCGCGCCGCGTCCAGGTACGCGGCGGCCTGCCTGGCCACGAGCCACCCGGACGCCAAGGTGGCCGTGGCCATGGCCAAGGCGTACTGCTCGGAGACCGCGGTGCATGCGGCGCAGGAGTGCGTGCAGCTGCACGGCGGCATCGGCTTTACCTGGGAACACCCCGCTCACCTGTACCTCAAGCGAGCGAAGGCGGACTCCATCGCCTTCGGTACCCCCGACGCCCATCGCGCCGCGCTGGCTTCGATGGTCAACCTGCCCGCCCCCTGACTGGAGGCGCCCATGATCGCTGAGGAAGAGCTGCGGGGAAGGGTCGGCCGCCTCTCGCTCGAGCAGAAGGTCCGGCTGCTGACCGGCGCGGACTTCTGGGCGCTGCACGCCGAGCCGGAGGCCGGGCTGCGCCGGGTCGTGCTGTCCGACGGGCCGGCCGGGGTGCGCGGCGAATCGTGGGACGAGCGCGACAGTTCGGCGAACGTGCCGTGCGGGACGGCGCTCGCCGCCACCTGGGACCCCGGCCATCTCGAGGCGGTCGGCGCGCTGCTCGCGCGCGAGGCGAGGCGCAAGGGCGTCGACGTGCTGCTCGCCCCCACCGTGAACCTGCACCGGACCCCGTACGCGGGCCGGTGCTTCGAGTGCTTCTCCGAAGATCCGGTGCTGACCGCGCGGATGGGCGCCGCCTACGTGCGCGGGCTGCAGCGCCGCGGTGTCGGGGCCACGGTCAAGCACTTCGTCGGCAACGACTCCGAGACCCAGCGGATGACCGTCGACGTCCGCATCGACGACCGGACGCTGCGGGAACTGTACCTGGCCCCGTTCGAGGCCATCGTGCGCGAGGCGGGCCCCTGGGCGGTGATGGCCTCCTACAACGGGGTCAACGGAACGTCCATGACCCAGAGCCCGATGCTGCGCGACATCCTGGACGGGGAGTGGGGCTACGACGGGCTGGTGATGTCGGACTGGACCGCCGCCCGGTCCACCGAGGGCACCGGCGGCGCCGCCCTCGACCTGGCCATGCCCGGGCCCGCGGACCGGTATGGCCCGTGGGGCGACGCCCTGGTCGAGGCGGTCAGGAAGGGCAAGGTCGACGAGGCGCTGATCGACGACAAGGTACTGCGGATCCTCCGGCTGGCCGCCAGGGTCGGCGCACTGGAGAACGGGGCGGCGGCACCCGAGAATCACCCGGACCCCCCCGATTCGGTGGCGGTCGCCACCGAGCTCCGGACCGTCGCGGCGGCCGGGTTCGTGCTGGCCCGCAACGACGGCCTGCTCCCGTTGTCCAGGTCGCGGCTGGGCCAGGTCGCCGTCATCGGGCCCAACGCCGAGGTCGCGCGGACCCTCGGCGGCGGCAGCGCCACCGTGTTCCCGCCGTACACGGTCTCGCCGCTGGACGGCCTGCGCGCGGCCGGGCTGCACGTGGCCCACGCGCCGGGGGTCTCCGCCCAGCTGCGGGCCCCGCAGGCCCGGGCGCCCTGGCTGCTGCGGCCGGACCGGTCGGGCCCCGGCGTCGAGCTCCGGTTCTTCACCGACTCCGGTGAGCTGGCCGGATCCGAGCTGCGTGACGGCGCGACGTTCATCTGGCTGGGCGGGTTCACCCCCGCGGGGGTCAACGAGCCGGTCGCCCGGCTGGAGATCAGCTGCGTGGTCCGGGCCACGGTGGCCGGCACCTACCGGCTGGGGATCTCCGGGCTGGGCCGTTACCGCCTGGTCGTGGACGGTGCGGAGGTCTTCGACGCCACCTTGACCATGCCAGAAGGCGCCGACCCCGCCGAGGCCTTGATGGCGCCCCCGCAACAGCTGGCCCCGGTCGAGCTGGCCGCGGGCCAGTCGGTCACTGCGGTGTTCGACCACGACGTGTTTTCCTCGCCGCTCGGGGGCTTCGGCACGGTGGTTCAGCTCAGCCTGGAGCCGCCGCACGGCACCGACGACGAGGAGATCGCGGCGGCCATCTCGCTCGCGGCCGCCAGCGACGTGGCCGTGGTGGTGGTCGGCACCACGGCCGAGGTCGAGAGCGAGGGTTTCGACCGCCGGTCGCTGTCGCTGCCGGGCCGTCAGGACGAGCTGGTCCAGAGGGTCATCGCAGCCAACCCCCGGACCGTGGTGGTGGTCAACTCCGGAGCCCCCGTCCTGCTGCCCTGGGCTCAGGACGCGGCCGCGGTACTGCTGTCCTGGTTCGGCGGCCAGGAGTTCGGCAACGCGCTCGCCGACGTCCTGCTCGGTGACACCGAGCCGGGCGGGCGGCTGCCCATGACCTGGCCGGCGTCGGAGGACGGCCTGCCGTCTACCCAGCCGGCCGACGGCGTCCTGGACTACCGAGAGGGCCTGTTCATCGGTTACCGCGCGCTCGACCGCGACGGCACCAAGCCGCTGTTCCCGTTCGGCCACGGCACCGGCTACACGACCTGGTCGTATGACTCCATGACGGTGGCGGACGGCGCCGCACAGCCCGGGGGCGGGGTCGCGGTCTGCGTCCAGGTGCGCAACACCGGCCCGCTCCGCGGCCGTGAGGTCGTCCAGGTCTACGCGTCCCGGCCCGGCTCGGCGGTGCAGCGCCCGGCCAAGTGGCTGGCCGGCTTCGCCGCCGTGGACGCGGACCCGGGCGAGACGGTCGAGGTCGGGATCCTCATCCCCGAGCGCGCCTTCCAGCACTGGTCCGACCAGGGCTGGGCCCTTGAGCCAGGCTCATTCGCCCTGGCCGCGGGCCCTTCGTCCGCGTCCCTCCCGCTCACCGGCAGCTGGCAGAAAACCAGCGGATGACTGACGCCGGCGGCGGGCACGTCGGATCAGGGCGCGGACTGCTCACCGCTGGCCAGGGCGGCGGTACCGCTCACGTTGCCGTACCTGGCCATCGTGGCCAGCGCGCCGGCCCGGTCCAGCACGTACCGGTTGAAGAAGGCCAGGGTGACCCTGGCCACCAGTAGCTCGGTCGGGTTCGTTCCCGTATAGGGGATCATGTGATCGGCCCCGAACAGGTCGAGGTAGTACCTGGTGCTGTCCGCATCCGCCGTGTACAGCTGAACGCTCGTCCACGGCGGGTTGATCGTATCCGCGCTGCCCTGGACGAACAGCATCGGCGGTGCCCCACCCGGGAAGTACCGGCCGGGCATTCCAGGCCACTCCGCCCCAGAAAGGACGGCCACGGCCGCCAGCCGGTGATCCGTGCAGCAGGCGTTGGCCGCGAGGGCGGCCACCGTGTCGCCTCCGTCGGACTGCCCGGCGGCCGCCACCTCGCGACGATCGAGCAGGCCGGTGAGGAACTGGTGCGGCTGCGCGCTCAGAGCCAGCAGCCTGCTGAGCACATACGACATGTCCGCGGGCTGGTTCACCAGGTCCGGCTCGTACGCGGCGCTACCGACTTGGCAGTCCGTGCGCGGGAAGTTCACCACCGCGACCACGTAGCCCGCGCTGGCCCACGCCTGCAGGAGGTCGGAATACGTGGTCCCGCACTGCATGAATCCGGGGGCGAACATGATCAGCGGGAACGGGCCGAGGGCAGGTCCCGATCCTGCCCAGCCCGGGGCTTGCGGGTACCAGATCGCGGTCAGCAGCGAGCGCTGACCGAGATCCTCACCGGTCGGGCCGACGTGAGCCGGCTCGAGGAAGGTTATGTACCGTTCGCCGACCGGGTAGGTCCCGGCCGTACCGACGGCGATGGTCCCGCCCGGGGCAGGGGTCGCAGCAGCCGACGTGTCCTGCCTGGCTGGCCTGGTCGTGTCCTGCCTGGCTGGGCTGGCCGTGTCCTGCCCGGTGGATTTCGCCGCGGCCGGCTGCGGGTGGCCCGCGCAGCCGCTGACGAGCGCCAGGGCCGCGAGACCGAGCACGGCGGTCAGCCTGCTGATCCGCGCGGCCGATATCACGGCTGGGATCCTAGCCGCCCCGGACACCCGCTCGCCAGCAAAGCCACCTGATCCTGGGAGGCCACGGCGTTCAGTCGCGATTCCGCGCCTCCAGCTTCTCCAAGGTGGCCGTCATGCTGTCGATCCAGCGGTTACCGCCCCGCACCGCCCTGCGCAGCCATTCGGGCGAGCGTGAGCAATCCAGTGTGATCGACCGCGACACATCGAGGTAACGTCCGCCGCCGTCGTTACCGGCCACGTAACAACCGAGTAATACGTCCGAAACCCGCGCATGGGACACATGCCTTGGCAGGAATACCGGACGGCCGGGGTGGAGCCAGCGCACAGCTTGGACGCCAGCAGGCCCGTGAGCCCATGGAGGCACAGTGATTCCCTACGCTAGCTGGCTGAATGCCGGGGATAACTCCTGGCAGATGACGGCAGCCACGCTGGTCGGGCTGATGTCCATCCCGGCCCTGGCCGTGCTCTACGGCGGCCTCGTCCAGAAGAAGTGGGCGATGAACACCATGATGATGGTGTTCTGCACGTTCTGCCTGACGCTGATCATCTGGGTGCTGTGGGCCTTCAAGATGGGCTTCGGCACGCCCGCTGGTGCACACCTTCCTCGGCGACCCCCGGACCGTACTCGGGCACGCCGCCGAGCAGGGCCAGGCGAACATCCCGCTGCTGAACGGGCTGATGCCGAACTTCAGGTTCCCTGAGTCGTCGCTGATCTACTTCCAGTTCGTGTTCGCGGCGATCACCCCGATCCTGTTCATCGGCAGCGTGATCGGCCGGATCAGCTTCAAGGCCTGGCTGATCTTCGTGCCGCTGTGGATCACCTTCGCCTACGCGGTGAACGCGTTCCTGCTCTGGGGCGGCGGCTACTGGGCCGGCAAGGGCGCCCTGGACTTCTCCGGCGGTTACGTCATCCACCTGGCCGCGGGCGTGTCCGGCTTCGTCGCCGCCGGCCGTGGTCGGGCCCAGGCTCAAGCGCGACCGCGAGCGGGCCATCCCGAACAACCTGCTGTTCGTCGCGGTCGGCGCCGGGATCTTGTGGCTCGGCTGGAACGGCTTCAACGGCGGCGACCCGTACTTCGCGGGCGCGGACGCGGCCGCGGCGGTCGTCAACACCAACCTGGCCACCGCGGTGGCCATGATGACCTGGATCATCATGGACATGGCGTTCAGCGCCGAGAAGAAGCCCACCTTCCTCGGCGGCGTCAACGGCATGATCTGCGGCCTGGTCGGCATCACCCCGGCGGCCGGCTACGTGAACGGCTTCGGCGCGATCGTGATCGGCCTGATCGACTCCTCGATCGTCTGGGTCGCCTGGACCTACCTGCCGAAATACGTGTGGCCGTTCAACAAGGTCGACGACGCGCTGGGCGTGGTCTACACGCACGGCATCGCCGGGTTGCTCGGCGGCCTGATGGTCGGCCTGTTCGCCGACCCGAAGCATGATCGAGTACCTCGGCCTCGGCAAGACGGGCTCGGTCAGCGGCGCGGGCCTGTTCTACGGGCACCCCAAGCAGCTGGCCATCCAGGCCGGCGCCGCGCTCACGATCATCATCTGGGATGCCGCCGTGACGTTCGCCATCCTCATGCGTCATCAAGCATGTGTTCAATGAATCTGCGGCTGCCCGACGAAGTGCTGGAGATCGGCGACGTGGCCGTGCACGGCGAGGAGGCTTACCCGTCCGACGAGCTGGTCAGCGTGGGCGCCGTCTCAGCCGCCGACGAAGCCCCGGCCAAGGAAGGGAAGGTGCCCGAGAGGGCGTCCACCGCCGCCCAGGACGATTCCTAGCCGCGAGCTTGCGCTACGTTGCGGCCGTGGCGCAATCAGGGCGCATCCGGGCACCCGGTGCGGTGCCCGGATGCGCACCCTGGTCAGGCGCCGCGCGAGGCGAAGAAGTGCGTCTCGGGCCGCTCCAGCCGCTGGCCGTCGAGCACGATGTCGACCTTCTCGTTGTAGAAGGCGATCATCCCGGCGATGGGCAGCAGGTCCCGGGTCGGGAAATCGTAGCTCCAGCCCAGGTCCTGGTGTACCGTCCCGCCCGCCCGGACCGACCAGTAGCCGCTGGTCGTGCCCTTGTACGGGCACGAGGTCACGGTAGTGGTGGGGATCAGCTGCCCGAAGTTAATATCGGTCCGGCTCAGGTAGTAGCGGGTCGGCAGCCCGGTCTCGAAGACCATCACCGACGAGCCCGCGTCGGCCAGCACCACGCCGTCCAGCTCCACCCGTACGGGCCTGTGGGAGCGCAGCGCATCCACCCGGACGTACGGGCTTCGCGGATGGACGAACACCTGCTCGTCCTCCTCGAACCAGGCGTCCATCGCGGCCCACTCGAAACGGACCGTGCCGCTCAGTCCGGCAATGGGCGATTCGGCCAGCACCCGGGCCGCCCGCGGCCGCTGCACCGGCCCGGCCCGCAGGGCCCGCAGCTCCACCAGGCCGCGCCCGGTCTGCTGCGTGTGTCCCTCCGGTTCCAGCAGGTCGGTGCGCACGTCGGCCAGCGGGATGTAGTACTGCGGGTAGTTGGGCCACTCCCAGACGTACAGGGCCCGGGTCGTGTCGATCACCTTCTCGCCCCCGGCAAAGGCCCGGATACGCCGCGGCACCGGTGCGACGTGGTTCGTCGCGGTGATCGCTGCTGGATAATCGCTCATGGTATGGCTCCCTCTCCTCTGGCCCCCGCCAGCTACGGTAACCACCCGAGCCGGGCCGGGCGCGGCGCGGCGCGGTCAGTGGCCGCGGAAGGCCTCCTCCAGCCACCACGAGCCGCGCGAGGAGGTGACCTTGGCGTCGATGAGCAGCGGCCGCTCGCGCGGTCCGGACAGCCAGCCGCGGACCGCGCCGAGGTCCCCGGCCTCGCGCACCGTGATCCCCTCGAAGCCGAAGCCCCGGCCGATGGCGGCGATGTCGGCCGGCGGGAACCGGACCGTGTCCAGCGGGTCGCCGTCCGGGCCGAAGTGATGCACCTCCGCGCCGTAGGCCTCGTCGTCGTAGACCACCACGACCATTCCAATCCCCAGCCGCACCACGGTCTCCAGCTCGCTGACCCCCATCAGCGCGCCGCCGTCCCCCAGCGCGGCCACCGCCAGCCGTTCCGGCCGCGCCACCGCGGCCCCGATGGCCGAGGCCAGGCCCAGGCCGATCGACTGGAACGCCTGGGTGAAGCAGAAGCCCGCCTCGTCAGGGACCGACAGGTACATGCTCGGATAGCCCATGAAGTTCCCGGAATCGACCGCCACGGTACGTTCGGCGGGCAGCAGGTCATCCAGTGCCCTGGACAGCGCGCGAGGATCGATCCGCTGCCCGTCGCTCTCGTCCGCGAACGGCACGTCCCGCCAGCGCACCTCGCGCGCGATCCGCTCCCGCAGCTCCGCCGACCGGTAACCGCGCGCACCCCGCGTCCCGGCCGCACCAGGTGACCCACCGTCATCTTGATACCGAACGGTCCCTGGTTCCCCGCCCCGGTCATCGGGCTCGCGCCCGTCGGCGAGCGCGTCCGCGACCGCCCGCGCGGTCTCGGCCACGTCACCGAGCACGCCCAGGTGGACCGGGCGGTGCGCACCGAGCGCGCTGGCATCGTCATCGACCTGGATCACCGTGGTGCCCGTCCCGATCAGCTTGCCGTGCCGCATCGTCCACATGTTGAGCGAGCACCCCCAGCCGGCGATCACGTCCGCCCGGGTGATCAGCTCGGCCGCGAGCGGCGAGGCGAACCCCCCGCTCACGTCCAGGTCCCACGGGCTGCCGCGGAACAGCCCCTTGGCCACGGCGGAGGTGGCCAGCAGGGCGCCGCACGCGTCCGCCAGCCGCTCGAGTTCCGCACGCGCGGACACCCGCGAGCCGGCCCGGACCCCAGGACCGCGCGCGCCGCGGCCCGCAATGAACACCGGCCGCTCAGCTCCGCGCAGCACCGCCGCGACCGCCGTCACCGCCTCCGGGGAGGGGCCGGGCGGGTAACAGCGCGGGGCGGCCGGCACCGGACCGGCCTGCACCGGACCGGCCTGCACCGGACCGGCCTGCACCGGACCGGCCTGCCACGGCGCGGCCTGGACATTCAGCGGCAGGGCCAGGACCACGGCGCGGCGGGCCAGGGCCGTCTGGTAGGCCCGGTGCGCGTCGGCCAGCGCGGAGGCGGGGGAGTAGAGCCGGTCCGCCTCCGCGCCTACCGCGGCGGCCAGCCCGGCCACGTCCACGTGGAAGTTGGACCTGATCTCCGGGGCCTCCGCGGCCAGCACCAGCAGCGGGGTGCGGCTCTTGGCGGCCTCGGCGATGCCGGTCATCGCGTTGGTCAGGCCCGGCCCCTGGTGCACCGAGACGATGCCAGGCCGCCCGGCGGTCCTGGCCCAGGCGTCGGCCATCACGGTCGCGCCGCCCTCGTGCCGGGCCGCGACGAACCGGGCCCCTCCGGCGATCAGCGCGTTGGTGACGTGGAAGTTCCCGCTGCCGACCACCCCGAACACGACCTCGGCGCCGAGCTTGGCCAGGTGATGCCCGACGGCCTCCGCGACCCGCATGCTCAGGAACGCTCGACCAGGCCGATGGCCCGGCACGGGGACCCCGAGCCGGCCACGATGGGGAGCGGGCCCGCGACCACCACGGCGCCCGTGGCCGGCAGCCGGGCCAGGTTCCGCAGTTGGGTGAGGCCGTACTTGCCCGCTCCCAGCAGGAACGAGTGGCAGGGGAACGGCGGGTCGAACGAGTGCGCGGTCCCGGCGTCGGTGCCGACCGTCTCGGTCCCGAGCCCGATGATCGGCGCCTGCTCCGCCAGCCAGGTCGCGCAGGAGATGCTGATCCCGGGGGTATGCGGGCCGGTCTCGTTCGCGTTCAGGAACGCGGCCTGGTCATCGGAGCGGGCATCCCAGCCCGTCCGGTAGAGCAGCCAGCCGCCCTCGGGCAGCGGCCCGTGCTCGGCCTCCCACTGCTTGACGTGCTCGATCTCGAGCAGGAAGTCCGGGTCAGCGGCCGCCTCCGCGCTGAAGTCGAGCACGGCCGCTGGGGCGATCATCCGCGAGACGGGGACCTGGGCCGCGTCCTCGCGATTCTTCCCGGACAGCCAGTGGATCGGGGCGTCAAAGTGGGTGCCGGTGTGCTCGCCGGTCACGATGTCGTTCCAGTACCAGGCCGGTCCGCGCTCGTCGTAGTGGCTGACCTCGGTCAGCCCGAACCGGGCCGTGTTGGCGAACGGCGGGGGCAGCTGGATGATCGGCGTGCTCGACGACAGCGGCGCGGTCAGGTCAATCACCTCTACCGAGCCGTCACGGATGGCGTCGGCCAGGGCTTTCAGCACGGACATGATGCTCCTTCAGGGTTAGCCGTGGTGCTCAGGACGCCAGGCCGGCGACGGCCAGGAGATAGACGCCCATCCAGGTGGTCGCGAGGGTGAGTACGACGATGAGCGGAACCAGCACCGAGGTCCGGAGCGGGGCCAGCCGCCGGGCCACCGGAAGCGCGAGCAGGAAGGCGGGCAGGAAGTACCGTGGCTTTTCACTCAGCCAGTTGGCGCTGGTCGCGAACGCCGCCACGGCGACCACGACCGTGTAGACGTGCAGGTAGACGGGGATCCGCTCGGTCAGGCTCCAGGCGGTCAGCGCCACGGCCCCGAGGATGGCCACGACGAGCAGAAGCTGGGCCGTCGAGACCTGGTCCAGGAACGTGTCCGAGATAACCCGGATCGTGCTCGTGCCCCAATCGAAGGTCTGGTGGAAGACATGCGTCTGGATCCAGAACCATCCGCCCGGGTGGTGCGTCACGCGGGCTACGTAGATGTCGTAGCCGAGGAGCCCCAGCGGTGCCAGCAGCAGTGCGGCCACGGGGCGCCACCAGGCGCCTTTCCGCTGCCGGGTCCGCGCGGCCTGGATCAGGGCGAGCACCGCCGCCACCCCGACGGATGCGACCAGAGCCAGGGCGGTGCTGCGCACCGTTCCGGCCAGCATGACCAGGATCCCGGCGGTCAGCCAGCGCCGATCGACCAGGGCGACCAGGGCCCAGACGGCCAGGGCACAGAACAGCGCCTCCGAGTGCACCCTCGACAAGGCGATGCTGCCAGGCGCCGCCGCCCAGATCGCCACCATGATCACGCTGATGCGCGAGTCAGCGGTCAGCTTCATGCCCAGCGTGGCCAGGCCCCATGCTGCCGCCAGCCCGGCCAGGACCGTGACGACAAATCCCGCCAGCGAGATGCTGACTCCTGGCAGCCAGGCCAGCGAGTCGATGGCCCCCGGATAGCCCGGGAAAGACGCAAACCGGCCAGGCTTCGTCAGTAGGTACCCGTGCGCCGCGATCTCTCGGTAGAAGCCACCGTCGCCCCCGATGATCCACTGTACGAGCGAGAGGTGTGCCCGCTGGTAAGCACCTTGCCCGAGCAAGAATGCGACGACGGCGAGTGAGAGCACACGGATGCCCAGGTAGACGACAGCCGCGATGGCTGGCACCGGGAGCCGCACGGACCGCGGAAGAGACCAGCGCCTGCTTAGCCGCTCTGGTGCCGCGACGTCGGCATCGGACGTCAACCCAGAAGCTGACATGTGTTTCCCGGCCCTCGAGTTGATCCTCGTACCGCACATTCGTGCTTGGCACTGGGTAAACGCGCGTAGGCACCCATCGGGTATACCGCGCGATTTCCCAGCCAGGAAGGAAGGCTAGCAGCTGGCGCCGAGGGCGTGTTACGCAGGTCTTGCTGCGGTTCCCGGATGTGGCGGCCGGGGAGGGCCCGCCGGATCACGACGGTAACCTGGCTGTCGAGGTGAAGCATGACCAAGCCCGTGGTGACGACGACGACCCTGGTCACGAAGGACGGCGTCCCGATCGACGCCATACATCTTCCCGGGCCGAGGGATCTGGCCATCGTCGTCGCGCACGGGTTCACGCTGTCCTGGCAGCGCCCGAACGTCTGGCGCGTCGC
This sequence comes from uncultured Actinomycetota bacterium, assembly GCA_963808615.1. Taxonomy (GTDB): domain Bacteria; phylum Actinomycetota; class Actinomycetes; order Streptosporangiales; family Streptosporangiaceae; genus Palsa-504. Next base: position 238,724 of record CAWEGV010000005.1, on the reverse strand, counting down.
CAACCGGTTCAACCAGACGGCGGGCGTGGTGACCTTCGATTTCCGCGGCCACGGCCGCTCCGGCGGACTGTCCACGCTGGGGGACCGCGAGATTCAGGACCTGGACGTGGCCGTGGCCTACGCACGCGAGCTCGGCTACCAGCGGATCGCCGCGGTCGGCTTCTCCATGGGTGCCTCGGTCGTGCTCCGGCACGCTGGCCTGATCGGCGGCCTGGACGCGGTGGTGTCGGTCAGCGGCCCCGGCCGGTGGTACTACCGCGGCACCGAGCGGATGCGATGGGTGCACCGCGCGGTCGAGCGCCGGGCGGGACGGTACGTGACCAGGCGCTTGCTGAACACCCGGATCAGCCCGGCCGGCTGGAGGCTGATCCCGGTCCCGCCCGCCGAGGCCGCGGCGAAGATCTCGCCGGTCCCGCTGCTGATCGTGCACGGTGATCAGGATCTGTACTTCCCGCCCGAGCACGCCCGCCAGCTGTACATGGCGGCCCGCGAGCCGAAGGAACTGTGGCTGCTGCCCGGCATGGGTCACGCCGAATCCGCCTGCAGCCAGGATCTGGTCGACCGCATCGCCCGCTGGGTCGACCAGGCCGGCGCCCGCCCCATCGCCCCCGAATCCGCCACTGACGCCGCCGAGGCCCCTCGCCCCGCCACGGTGACCCCCGAGCCCGCCGATTCAGACCCCAACGCCCCCGACGCCGCCGCCTAGCCGCGCCCGCACCCGGGCCTGCGGCTCCCGGCTCAGGCTGCGGTAAAACGCTCCCTCCGGGACTTCGTTAACGGATTATTGACGTACATACATTGATGTTAATGCCCTGTTAACAGAGCCAGGACTAAGTTAAGCCCCGATGCCGTTCCGGATAATCCCGCGAAAACGATCATGAAGGGTCATCCGTACTGTTGCATACGTTATGAGCTGTGCCGATGCACCATTCGGCGCCCAATGATCATCGCTCATTGCGCGGCTTCTCGGTCGTCCCGCGCCGTCCTTTCGCCGCCAAGGTGATTCACCCAGCCAATGGCAGTCGGACCGAACACATCCAGGGGGGACAGGAAGGAAGCCATCATGCATGATGCCCGCCCCTCTGGGTCCAACTCCGTCCGCTCCTGGGCGGCACCATGAACACGATCATCAGGGGTGTAACGGCCCAATGGGTGTCGCGCCCGCTCATGGTCCTGGCGGTGGCGCTGGCGGTCGGTGCCGGGCTGGCCGCCGGGCCGGCTACCGCCGCCACCGCCCTGCCCGCCCAGTCCCCGTCGTCGATGTGCCCGGGCGCAAATGTGGCCGCCTTCGGCCCGAACGTCTGCGTCTTCAACGACACCATGACCCAGGCGAGCATCCAGACCGACCTGAACAACATCACCAGCGAGCAGGTGTCCAACCAGTTCGGCTCGCAGCGCGTAGCCGTGTTCTTCGAGCCCGGCACCTACGGATCATCAGCCGACCCGCTCACCTTCCAGGTCGGTTACTACACCACCGTCGCAGGCCTCGGGCTGAACCCTGGAGATGTCGTCATCAACGGCACGATCAACGCCCTCAACCAGTGCTTTGGCCCCACCAACTGCATCGCGCTCGACAACTTCTGGCGCTCGCTGTCGAACCTCACGATCAACGTGGCCACGGTCCAGAAGCCCCCCGACTGCATGGCCAACACGGACTTCTGGGCGGTATCGCAGGCCTCGCCGATGCGGCGCGTCCACATCAACGGCCTGCTGTCCCTGATGCACTACTGCGGCGCCGGTCCGTACTACGCCAGCGGCGGGTTCATCGCCGACTCAGAATTCACCGGCTCATCCATCACCAATGGTTCCCAGCAGCAGTGGGTGACGAGGAACAGCGACCTGGACGGGTGGAGCAACGGAGTATGGAACCAGGTCTTCTGTGGCGATAACGGCGCCCCCGCGCAGAACTTCGGCAACGGAGGCGTGTATACCACGCTCGCCACTTGCCCGGTGACCGAGGAAGAGCCGTTCATCTACACTGACTCGCAGGGCAGTGACAACGTCTTCGTCCCCGCGGTCCAGCGCAATTCGGTCGGCCCGGCCTGGGCCAGCGGCACCGAAGCCGGCACCTCGATCCCGCTGTCGAAGTTCTTCATAGCCAACCCGAGCACGCCGGTTCTGGCCATCGACGTCGCGCTGGCCCTCGGCAAGGACCTCGTCCTCACGCCGGGCGTCTACGACCTCGACCAGCCCATCGTGGTCAGCCGTCCCGGCACCGTGGTGCTCGGCCTGGGCATGGCCACCCTGGTCCCGCAGCACGGCAACGCGGCCATGATCGTCGTCCCGAACAGCGGGGTGAAGCTGTCCGGCCTGATCATCGACGCCGGCCCGGTCAAGTCGCCGGTGCTGCTCTCGGTCGGCACTCCCGGGCCGGGTTCCGCCAGCGACCCGGACCTGATCCAGGATGTCTTCTTCCGCATCGGCGGCGCCGAGACCACCCCGGTCAGCGCGACGGTGAGCCTGCTCGACAATGCCTCGAACTCGATCCTCGACGACATCTGGGCCTGGCGCGCCGACCACGGCAACGCGGTGGGCTGGACCGTCAACACCGCCGACACCGGTGTCATCGTCACCGGGAACAACGTCACCGCTTACGGCCTGGCCGTGGAGCACTACCAGAAGAACGAGGTGATCTGGAGCGGCCAGGGCGGCACGGACATCTTCTTCCAGAACGAGATGCCCTACGACCCGCCCAGCCAGTCCGCCTGGATGGCCAGCCCGACTCAGGACGGTTACCCGGCCTTCCTGGTCACCGGCAACGTCAAGAGCTTCCAGGGCTACGGGATGGGCAGCTACATCGTGTTCATCGACACCTCCGCGACGCTGTACGCCGACGAGGCGTTCCAGGCTCCCGACACGCCGGGCGTGCAGTTCCACGACCTCCTCGTCGTATATCTCGGCGGCTCCGGAGGCGACAAGTCCATCATCAACGGCGTCGGCGGCCCCGTGACCTCGACCAGCAACCCGGGAATAGGAGTGCCCGTCAGCCTCGTCAGCTACCCGTGACGCTTACCTGATGACGACTCCGTGGATCGCTGCCGCCCTCATAGGGGTAGCAGCGATCCACGATCATCCGGGAGCCGTCAGGCGCGGCCGGGTTCGGAATGGACCACGACCCAGATCGCGTGGACGGGCTCGTCGGTCTTGTTCAGGTACTCGTGCGGCGTCGAGGAATCGAACGCGATCGAGTCGCCCGGGCCGAGCTCGTAGCTCTCGAAGCCCACGTTGGCCTGGAGCGTGCCGCTGAGCACCAGGCCGTACTCGCGTCCGTCGTGACGCAGCGGGCGGCGCTCGTCGGTGGAGTGGCCGCCTGGGGAGTAGACCACCTTGAGGAAGTCGGTCATGGCGTCCGATCCGGGGGTGAGCCGCTCCCAGCGCACTCCGCTGGCCAGGTCGATGATCTTCCGGCAGCCGGCGCGCTGCACGATGCCGGGCTGGCCGGCCCGTTCCGCTGCCCCGCCGCCCGGATCCGCTGCACCGCTGCCCCGGATCCCGAGCCCGGGCCTCGGGGTCACCGCCGCGGAATCCGCCGCCGCCCGGCGCACCTCCATCCGCTGGGCCTGGTCCGAGCCGAACAACAGGTGGTCCAGTGAGCTGTCTAGCTCGGTGGCCAGCGCATACAGCACGCCGACCGAAGGAACCGAGAGCCCTCGCTCGATCTGCGAGATGAGGCTGGCCGAACATCCGATCCTGCGGGCCAGCTCGCGGACGGACAGCCGCCGTGCCTCACGGGCCAGGCGTAGCCTGGGACCGAGCCCGGCGCCCGGATCGAAGTCAGCCGACATGGTGTCAATGTACACTGCACATTGCTGGTCCCAACCTTGACAGTCTCACTGCACACGTCATTGGATTGTGGGTGCACGAGCAGAGGAGCTCCGATGGCCGCACCTTCACTTCCCCTCGCCCCCGCCCCGGGCCGGATGAATGTCGACTTCGAGGAGAGGGTCGATGTCGGCCGGCTGCGGCAGTACCGTCTCGACCGCGCCAGGCAAGCCATGGAACGTGCCGGGCTGGGCGCGCTGCTGGTCTTCGACAACAACAACATCAGGTACCTGACCGGCGTCGCGATCGGCGAGTGGACGCGGGACAAGCTGTGCCGGTACGCGCTGTACACCCGGACCGGTGAACTGGTGCTGTGGGACTTCGGCTCGGCCGCGGTGCACCACCGGATGTACTGCCCGTGGCTCAAGCCGGAGAACTGCATCGCCTCCTACACCACGATGCGCGGCGCCTCCCCGCCTGCGTCCGGGCTCACGCAAAAACAGGTGGCCGAGATCAAGGACCGGCTGGCCAGCGCCGGAGTAACAGACGAGCCCGTCGGCGTGGACTGGTCCGAAGTCCCCACCTTCTTCGAGCTGCAGAAGCAGGGCTTCGACATCAGGGACGGCCAGCAGGTCATGCTGGACGCCAGGGAGATCAAGTCCAAGGACGAGATCACGCTGCTCGCCACCGCCGCCGCCATGGTCGACGGCACCTACCAGGACATCGCCGCGGCGCTCAGGCCGGGAGTGCGGGAGAACGAGATCGTCGCGCTGGCCAACAAGCGGCTTTACGAGATGGGCTCGGACGACGTGGAGTCGATCAATGCGGTGTCCGGCGAGCGGTGCAACCCGCATCCGCACAACTTCTCCGACCGCATGATCCGGCCCGCCGAGCAGGCCTTCTTCGACATCATGCACTCCTACAACGGCTACAGGACCTGCTACTACCGGTGCTTCGCCGTCGGTCGGGCCACCCAGCCCCAGATAGACGCCTACCGCAGGGCCCGCGAGTGGATCGACGCCGCCATCGACATGATCAAGCCCGGCGTGTCCACCGATCAGGTGGCCAGGCTCTGGCCGACCGCCCAGGAGATCGGGCTGGCCGACGAGAAGACCGCCTTCGGCCTGGAGTTCGGGCACGGGCTCGGGCTCGCGCTGCACGAACGGCCTATTATCTCCCGGCTCACCTCCCTCGATGCCCCCCTGGAGATCAAGGAGGGCATGGTCTTCGCGCTGGAGACCTACTGCCCGGCCACCGACGGGCATTCGGCGGCCAGGATCGAGGAAGAGGTCGTGGTCGGCCCGAACGGGCTGGAGATCTTGACCAAGTTCCCCGCCCAGGACCTCTACGTCACCAACCCCTACTGACGAGGCGATCACGTGCCGGACATCACTGATCAGACCGCGCTGGACATGTACCGGACGATGACCGAGATCCGGCTGTTCGAAAAGCGCGCGCACGATCTGTTCCTGCAGAACCTGGTCAAGGGCACGACGCACCTGGGCACCGGCCAGGAGGCCGTCGCGGCGGGCGTGGCAGCGGCGATGAACGACGACGACTACATGTTTGTCACCTACCGGGGTCACAACCACGTGCTGGCCCGCGGCACGCCGATGACCCCGGTGATGGCCGAGCTTCTCGGCCGGGAGAACGGCCTGTTGCACGGCAAGGGCGGCTCGATGCACCTGATGGACGTCTCCCGGGGCGTCCTGGGCGCCTACGCGATCGTCGGCGCGCAGCTCGTGGTGGCCAACGGTGCCGCCTGGTCGGCCAAGTACCGGGGCACCGGACAGGTCACCGTGTGTTACCTCGGTGACGGCGCCACGAACATCGGCGCCTTCCACGAGGCGCTGAACCTGGCCGCGGTGTGGGAGCTTCCGGTCGTGTTCATCTGCGAGAACAACCAGTACATGGAGTACACGCCGATCGGCTCGGTGACCGCGGTGCCCAGGCCGGCCGCTGACCGCGCCGCCTCCTACGGGCTGGAGCCCATCGTGGTGGACGGCAACGACGTGGAGGCGGTGTACTACACGGCGCACGCCGCCATCAGCCAGGCCAGGGCCGGTGAAGGCCCGTCCCTCATCGAGGCGGTCACCTACCGGCACGGCGGTCACTCCCGGGCCGATCCCGCCAAGTACCGGCCCGCCACCGAGGTGCAGGAGTGGCTGGCCAGGGATCCGCTGACCGCCTACCGCGCCGTCCTGACCGGCCGCGGGATCGACGAGGCGGTCCTCGACGCGATCGACAAGGCGGCGCGGGAGGCAGTGGACCATGCCACCGAGGAGGCCAAGGCCGGGCCCGAGCCGCGCCTGGAACTGGCCAGCACCAACATGTGGTCCGACGGCGGCCACGGCTGGAGGAACTGATGACTGCCTCTTCCCCGGGGGGCAGACCCCCCGGACCCCCCTGTGAAGTGATTATGCCCCGGATGGGGGAGACGGTCGACGAGGGCACGGTCAACGAATGGTTCAAGCAGGTCGGCGACGCGGTTAGCGAAGGCGAGCCGCTGCTCGAGATCGGCACCGACAAGGTGGACACCGAGATACCCGCCCCCGTCACCGGCGTACTCAGCGAGATCCGCGTGCAGCAGGGTGAGACCGTACCGGTCGCCACGGTCATAGCCGTCATCAGCTGACCGCCCGTAGATCCTGATATTTATACCGAACGGAGTCGTGGTGGCAGATATCACGTACCGCGAGGCGGTCGCCTGGGGTATCGCACAGGAGATGCGCCGGGACCCGAACGTGGTGTTCCTCGGGGAGGACGTGGCCGCGGCCGGCGGGGTGTTCAAGACCACGGTCGGCCTGCTTGAGGAGTTCGGCCCGGAACGGGTTCGTGACACCCCGATCAGCGAGCAGGCCATACTCGGCGCCACGATGGGCGCCGCGATGACCGGCCTGCGGCCGATCGCCGAGATCATGTTCAGTGACTTCTTCGCGGTCTGCTGGGACCTGATCGCCAACGAGATGGCCAAGAGCAGGTACATGTCCGATGGCCAGATCGAGCTGCCGCTGGTCATCCGCTGCGCTAACGGGGCCGGGGTCAGGTTCGGGGCCCAGCACTCGCAGTCGGTGGAGAACTGGGCCATGGCTGTGCCGGGCCTGAAGGTTGTCGCTCCGTCCAGCCCGCGCGACGTCATGGGGCTGCTCGCCGCGGCGGTGCGGGATCCTGATCCGGTTATCTTTTTCGAGCACAAGGGCCTGTACGCGAGCAAGGGCGCCGTGCCGGAGGGCGTCGAGGTCATCGACGAACTGGGCCGCGCCCGGGTGCTGCGGGAGGGCGGGGACGTTACCATCCTCGCGCTGGCTGCCATGGTGCCGAAGTCGCTGGCGGCGGCGGAGCGACTGTCCGCCGAGCATGGCATCGAAGCCACGGTGGTCGATGTGAGGTCGCTGGTGCCGCTGGATACCCGGACCATCCTGGCCGAGGTAGGAAAGACCGGCCGGCTGTTCACGGTGGAAGAGAACCCGAGGCTGTGCGGCTGGGGCGCAGAGATCGTCTCGATCGTGGCCGAGGAGGCCTACGGTGCGCTGACCGGCCCGCCGGTCCGCATCACCACCCCCCATATCCCGCTGCCGGCCGCGGATAAGCTCGAAGACTACGTGCTGCCCTCGGCGGACAGGATCGCTGAGACAGTGCTGTGTTCCCTCGGGGGGACGGCCCCCCCAGACCCCCCCGCACCGGGGGGAACCTTCCCCCCGGACCCCCCGGGGGGGCCCAAAGGCCCCCAGGCGCCCGGACTTGTGTAGGAGGAAGTAGTGAGCGGCAACCTGGCCGAACTGGTCGGCGTCGAGGTACCCACGCGGCTGCTGATCGGCGGTGAGTGGACCGGCGGCCGCAGCGGCGGCATGCTGCCGGTGGTCGACCCGGCCACCGAAGACGCGCTGGCCGAGGTGGCCGAGGGCACGGTGGAGGACGCGCTGGATGCGGTCAGCGCGGCCCACGACGCGCTGGCCGGATGGGCGGCCACGCCGCCGCGGCAGCGCGCGGAGTGCCTGCGCCGCACCTTCGAGCTGATGACCGCGAACGCGGAGACCCTGGCCAAGCTGATGGCCGCCGAGAACGGCAAGGCCCTGCGCGACGCCAGGGCCGAGGCCGCGTACTCGGCCGAGTTCTTCCGCTGGTACGCCGAGGAAGCGGTGCGGATGGAAGGCGTGCTGATGCAGGCGCCGTCCGGAGCGAACAAGATCCTGGTCATGCGACAGCCGGTCGGCGTGGCGGTGCTCGTCACCCCGTGGAACTTCCCCGCGGCGATGGCCACCCGCAAGATCGGCCCGGCGCTGGCGGCCGGCTGCACCGTGGTGCTCAAGCCGGCCTCGGAAACCCCGCTCACCGCGCTGTACGTCGCCGGCCTGCTGGCCGAGGCGGGCGTGCCAGACGGAGTGGTCAACGTCCTGCCGTCGCGCAAGTCCGGGGCGGTCGTGTCGGCGATGCTGCACGATCCGCGGGTGCGCAAGCTGTCCTTCACCGGGTCGACCGAGGTGGGCCGGATCTTGCTGCGCGAGGCCGCGGACACCGTGGTCAACTGCTCGATGGAGCTCGGCGGCAATGCGCCGTTCATCATCTTCGAGGACGCGGACATCGACGCCGCCGTCGAGGGCGCGCTGATCGCCAAGATGCGCAACGGAGGCGAGGCCTGCACCGCCGCCAACCGTTTCTACGTACACGAGGCAGTCGCCGATGAGTTCAGCCAGACGTTCGCCGCCCGGCTCGACCGAATGGTGGTCGGGCCTGGCCTGGACGAGGCCACCGACGTCGGCCCGCTCGTCAACGAGCCGACCCGGACGAAGGTGGCGGAACTCGTTTCCTCCGCCGCGGCCGACGGCGGCAAGGTGGTCACCGGCGGCCGGGTGCCGGAGCGCCGCGGCTACTTCTACACCCCGACCGTGATCGACCAGGTCCCGGCGAGCGCGGGCATCCTCGGGACCGAGATCTTCGGCCCGGTGGCGCCCGTGGTCAGGTTCACCGCGCAGGCCGACGCCATCAACTGGGCCAACGACACCGAACTCGGGCTCGTCTCCTATGTCTACACCCGTGACCTGAGCCGTGGCCTGCGAGTGTGCGAAGCCCTGGAGGCCGGCATGGTCGGCCTCAACCGCGGACTGGTCTCTGACCCGGCGGCCCCGTTCGGCGGCGTGAAGCAGTCGGGTATCGGCCGCGAAGGCGCCCACGAAGGACTTCTGGAGTTCACCGAGACCAAGTACATCGCAACCAATTGGTGACGTCCGTCGCAGGAGGTAGCGGATAAGCTGCCCTTACCATGGGCGGACTTCCTGCCAGCGGTGAAACCCAGTCCATAGCCGGCCCGGCTGCCTCCGCCCGGCCGGCCGATCGTACGAACCGGCCCGACACACGGCAACGCCTGGCCGCCATCGCTGCCTACCTGCTGGCCGGCCTGCTCCTGTTCGGTGTCTACCTGCGGCTGTCGCAGACGTACCAGCTGAACTCCGACAGCGCCAACATCCTGCTGATGGGATGGGACCTGCTGCACGGCAACCTGCTGCTGCACGGGTGGTACATGTCGGACGTCTCCTTCTATCCGACAGAACTGCCCCAGTACGCCCTGCTGGAGAGCGTGCTCGGCCCGCACTTCGCCACCGCGCACGTCGCGGCGGCGATGACCTACACGCTGATCTTCCTGCTGGCCGTGGCCCTGGCCAGGAGCGGGTCGACCGGCCGGGCGGCCTGGATCAGGACGCTGATCGCAGCCGGCATACTGCTAGCCCCGCAGTTCGGCCTCGGCGTCTTCTCCCTGGACCTCTCCGTCGGCCACATCGGCACCTCGGTCCCCTTGCTGGCGACCTGGCTCTTTCTCGACAAGATGCCGCCGCGCAGATACGTGCCGGTCGTGGTCGCGGTGCTCCTCGCCTGGGTGCTGGTTGCCGATCCCATCGTGTACGTGGTCGGCATCGGCCCGCTCGGGGTGGTTGCCGCTGCGCGGGTCATCCGGGGGCTGGTCAAGAAAAGCGGCAGCTGGATGCAGCGGATCGCCGCGACATGGTATGACCTGTCACTCGGCCTCGCGGCGGTGGCTGCGGTCGTGATCGCCTGGGTCATCAACAATGTGCTCGGCGACCTGGGCGGCTACGTGGTCAACCGGCTGCCGTTCTTCCTGACGCCCTGGTCCGAGCTGGGACAAAACGTGCAGGCCTTCTGGAAGGTGCTGGAGGTCTACGGCGCCAACGTCAACGGGGTCAGCGGCATATGGCTGGCTCTGGCGGTCTTGCACCTGGCCAGCGTGCTGGTGGTGGTCTGGGCCCTGGTCCGGGTGGCCTGGCGGTTCTTCGACGTCAGCCTGGTCGACCAGGTGCTCGCCGTGGCGATCGTCCTCAACGTGGCGCTCTTCGTCTTCACCAACGCCTCGTCAGAGGCCGCGCACGAGGTCGCCGTTATCGCCCCGTTCGGCGCCGCGCTGGCGGCGCGGGTGCTGGTGCGGCCGCGCAGTGCCACGGTCGGCGCCACGGTCGGCGCCACCGCACCCGGCCGCGCCCGCGGCCGGGTCGCCCTGGCCGCCTGGGCCGCGGGCATCGTCGTGCTGGCCGGCTACGCCGCGGGCCTTGGCTATGAGATCACCCAGCCGCAGGTCCCGCCGGCCAACACCACTCTGGCGTCCTGGCTGGTCGCGCACGATCTGCGCTACGGCATCAGCGGCTACTGGAGCAGCAGCAGCGTGACCGTGGACAGCGGTAGCCGGGTCCAGGTCAGGGCGCTGGAGAAGTTCACCATGCAGCGCGACCTGTGGATGTCCAATGCCGACTGGTACAACGCGAAGCTGCACTACGCGAACTTCGTGGTCCTGGATAACGCGCCGGGCTTCATGAATCACTGGGAGCCGCGCGCGCTGGTGGAGAAGTATTTCGGTGCCCCGGCCCGGACCTACCACACCGGTCCGTACACCATCTTGATCTATGACAGGAACCTGCTGCGGGACGTCCCTCCTGGATACACGGAAGGGTGAAGCCGCGGCTGCGCGCCCGCCGATCCCGCGAGCCGCGAAGGCCGCCGCCATTGGGAATCATCGCTTCGTTGTCTTTGCTAGGGTCACTTCGTGGTCGAGCGAGTGGCCAACGCGGCTGGTGAGGTTCCTCCCGACGGGGTGAGCAACGACGCCGCCGCCGATGAGCCTGCCGAGGCGCGAGCCAGGCGTACCCGGCTGCGCCGATGGGCCTGGCCCGCAGTGCTGGCCGCGGCGGCCGTGGCCTTGTTCCTGTGCTACCTGGCGCTGTCGAGGACCACCCCGGACAACTCCGACGGCGCCGACCAGGTGCTGCAGGCCTGGGACATGCTGCACGGTAACTGGCTGCTGCACGGCTGGACCGTCGGGGACGTGTCGTACTACACCACCGAGATTCCCGAGTACATCATCCTCGAGCTGTTCCGCGGAAACTACGGCCCTGATGTGCTGCACGAAGGCGCGGCGATCACCTACACCCTGCTGGTGCTGCTGGCCGGCCTGCTGGCCAAGGGACGGGCGAGAGGCCGCCAGGGCCTGGTCCGCGCGCTGATCGCGTGCGGGATCCTGCTCGCCCCGCAACTCGGCCACGGCGTGCACCTGCTGCTCCTGCAGCCCGACCACCTCGGCACCCAGGTTCCCCTGCTGGTCATCTTCCTGGTGCTGGACCGCGGGCCGCGCCGTTGGTACATTCCGGCCGCGATCGCGGTGATGCTCACCTGGGTCATCGTCGCCGACCGGGTCGCCGTGCTCGACGCGGCCGTCCCGCTGATCGTGGTGTGCGGGATCCGCGCCTTCTGGGCCGTCATCCATGGTGGCAAGCGGCTGGCCTCCCAGTGGTTCGAGCTCTCGCTGATGGCGGCGGGTGTCTTCTCCTACGGCGCGGCCGAGGTCGCGGTGAGGGTGATCGGGCACCTGGGCGGGTACACGTCCCTGCCGCTGCCCTCGGGGCTGGGCCCCGTGCACCCTCTTCCGGCCCACTTCGTGGTGACCATCGAGGGCATCTTCGCCCTGTTCGGAGCCAGCTTCTCCGGTGTGTCGACGTGGGTGGCGGCCGTTTTGGCCATCGTGCACCTGGCAGGCGTGGCCCTGGTCCTGTGGGGTTTCTGCCGGGCGTTCCGGCGCTTCTTCTCCGCCGATCTGATCGTCTCGGTGATGGCCACCGCGATCGTGGTCAACCTGGCCGCCTACGTGGTCAGCGTCGTCCCCGGCACCTGGTTCGACACCAGGGAGATTTCCGTGGTGCTGCCCTTCGGCGCCGTCCTCGCGGGCCGCCAGCTGGCCGAGCCGCTGATCAGGGCGCGGCTGCAGCCGGTACTCGCGGGCCTGCTGGCCTGCTACGTGATCGCCCTTGGCTACGGGGTCGCGCAGGCCCCGGTGGCCGACACCGAGCAGCCGATCGTCGGCTGGCTCGAGGCCCACCACCTGAACACCGGGCTGGGCGCCTACACCGAGGCCAACCTCATCACGCTGGATAGCGGGGGCCGCGTCGCGATCAGGACGGTGACCTGGCGGCACTCCGGCGCCGTCCCCCGCGCCTACGAATCGGAGGCGTCCTGGTATGACCCCAAGCTGGGCTACGCCAACTTCGTGGTCACCAACAGCGCCGACGACGGCGGTGTATCCCTCATTCCCCGCGCCGACATCATCGCCCTGGCCGGGCCCCCGGCGCACATCTACCACTACCAGACCTTCACCATCATGGTCTGGAACCACAACCTCCTGGCCGACCTGGGCAGTCCTCCCTCTTCCGAGCCTGGTGACATCCCCTGACCCCTTGATCGTCGTGGCGGCGAGGCAGGTCGCCCGGCGCCGCGGCCGGCATCGTTTTGCCGACCTGAGCACCGGGCTTTTCCGTACACTGGCGGAATGATTAATGGCCGCCGGATCGGCGTTGTGCTCCCCGCTTATAACGCAGAGGCCACGTTGGAACGTACCCTGGCCGAACTTGATCAAGAGGTCATCGACGAGATCGTGCTCGTCGATGACGCCAGCACCGACGAGACGGTCACCTTGGCTCGTTCGCTCGGCCTGGAGCCGATCAGCCACGAAGTCAACCTCGGCTACGGCGGAAACCAGAAGACCTGCTACCGGCGGGTGCTCGAGCTCGGCGCGGACATCATCGTCATGGTGCATCCGGACTATCAGTACTCACCGCTACTCGTTCCCGCGATGGCATCGATGATCGCCTACGGGGAGTACGACCTGGTCCTCGGCTCGCGCATCCTGGCCCAGAACTCGGTCGCCCGCGGCATGCCTCGCTACAAGTACGTCGCTAACCGCTGCCTTACCCTCGTTGAGAACCTCTGCCTGCGGCAGAAGCTGTCTGAATACCACACCGGCCTGCGCGCTTTCAGCAGCACGCTGCTCGCCAGCCTGCCGTTCGAGCGCAACTCCGATGATTTCGTCTTCGACAACCAGATCCTCGCCCAGGCCATTTCGGCTGGCGCCAGGATCGGCGAGGTGTCCTGCCCGACTCGCTACCAGACCGAATCCTCGTCGATCAACCTGCGCCGGAGCATCCGCTACGGACTCGGCGTGCTACGTACGTGCGAACAGTACTGGCTGGACAAGCACGGGCTTCGTCATTACGACTACCTCGATTTCGATCCTGCCGTGGACCTTGCTCGGCTCCCGGCCACCGACACCACGCCCAAGGTCAGGGAATCGGCTCGCACCGACAGCTAGCAGGGCGGCCGACAGGTAAGCTTCCGGACCGTGAAGGCCCTCGTTCTGGCCGGGGGATCAGGGACGCGGCTGCGGCCGATCACCCACACCTCGGCTAAGCAGCTGGTACCCGTGGCGAACAAGCCAGTCCTGTTCTACGGGCTGGAGGCGATCCGCGACGCCGGAATTACCGAGGTGGGGATCGTCGTCGGCGATACGGAGCCGGCGATCCGTGCCGCGGTCGGTTCCGGCCAGGCGTTCGGGCTGGAGGTGACCTACATCCGGCAATCAGCCCCGCTAGGGCTGGCGCACGCGGTCCTGGTGAGCAGGGAGTTCCTCGGCGAGGACGATTTCGTGATGTACCTGGGTGACAACTTCATCGTGGGCGGCATCACCGCGCTGGTGGAGGAGTTCCGCGCATCCAGGCCCGATGCTCACATCATGCTGACCTCGGTGGCCGACCCGCGGCAGTTCGGGGTCGCCGAGCTCGACGACTCGGGCCAGCTCATCGGCCTGGAGGAGAAGCCACAGCAGCCGAAGAGCGATCTGGCGCTGGTCGGCGTGTACCTGTTCACGCCCGCGGTGCACGAAGCCGTCGCCGAGCTGGCACCATCCGGGCGCGGAGAACTCGAGATCACCGAGGCCATCCAGTGGCTGGTGCGCAACGGCCGAAAGGTCGCTTCCACGACCATCTCGGGGTATTGGAAGGACACCGGCAATGTCGCGGACATGCTGGAGGTCAACCGGATCTTGCTGGAGAGCGTCGAGCCGGCCGTGGCCGGCGTGGTGGACACCGTGAGCGAGCTGATCGGCCGGGTCGTGGTCGAGGCCGGGGCGAGGGTCAGCGCGTCACGGATTGTAGGGCCAGCCATCATCGGAGCCGGTACCGAGGTGACCGGCTCCTACATCGGCCCGTTCACCTCGATCTCGCCCGGCTGCGTGATTGCTGACAGCGAGATCGAGTACTCCATCGTGCTGGAAGGGGCGTCGATTCGCGGGGTGCGCCGCATCGAGGCGTCCCTGATCGGGCACGAGGTCGAGGTGACCCCCGCCCCCATGGTGCCCAAGGCACACCGCCTGGTGCTCGGGGATCACAGCAAGGTACAGATCAGCTCGTGAGCGCCATCCAGTACCAGTGCGGGGAGGCTCAGTGAGGATCCTGGTCACAGGCGGGGCCGGGTTCATCGGCTCGCACTATGTGCGCACAATGCTCTCCGGGGGATATCCCGGCTACGAGGATGCCGCGGTAACGGTCCTTGATAACTTCACCTACGCGGGAAACCACGCCAACCTGGCCCCGGTGTCCGGCAGCCGCCGGATGCGGGTGGTACGGGGCGACATCGCCGACGCCGCGCTGGTGCGTTCGCTCGTGCCCGGCCACGACGCGGTGATCAACTTCGCCGCCGAGACCCATGTGGACCGTTCAATCAGCGGCGCGGCGCCGTTCGTTACCACCAACGTGGCCGGGGTGCAGGTGCTCCTGCAGGCGTGCCTGGACGCCGGGGTCGAGCCGGTAGTGCAGGTTTCCACCGACGAGGTGTACGGGAGCGTGGCGTCGGGTTCATGGACGGAGCAGGCCCCGCTGCAGCCGAACTCGCCGTACTCGGCGGCTAAGGCCGGCGGCGACCTGATGGCCGGGGCCTACGTGCGCACCCACGGGCTGGACGTGCGGATCACGCGCTGCTGCAACAACTACGGTCCTTACCAGTATCCGGAAAAGGTCATCCCGCTGTTCGTGACCAACCTGCTCGACGGGCAGCCGGTCCCGCTTTACGGCGACGGCGGCAACGTCCGCGGCTGGATCCATGTCGATGACCACTGCAGGGGAGTCCAGCTGGTGCTGGAACGCGGCCGGCCGGGGGAGACCTACCACATCGACGGCGACATCGAGCTGGCCAACCTGGAGCTGACCGCCATCTTGCTGGAGTACTGCGGGGCGGGATGGGACATGGTCACCCGGGTGCCAGACCGCAAGGGCCACGACCGGCGCTACTCTCTCGATGACAGCATGCTGCGGTCGATGGGGTACGCGCCGCGGATCCCGTTCCGCCAGGGCCTGAAGGACACGGTGGGCTGGTACGCCGACAACCGCGCCTGGTGGGAACCGCTCAAGCGACGCGGTGCCGCACCCACTGCGACCCCATCCAGGCCGCTGTCATGACCAGATGGCTGGTCACCGGGGCTGGCGGCATGCTCGGCACCGATCTGGTCGCCGTCGTGGCCTCCGGCGGAGAGCCCGTGACCGGGATGGACCGCGCCAGCCTGGACGTGACCGACGCCGCCGCCGTCACCGATGCGATCGCCAGTTGCCGCCCCGAAGTGGTCGTCAACTGCGCCGCCTGGACCGCGGTAGACGACGCCGAGGCGGCCGAGGAACAAGCGCTCGCTGTCAACGCGGGCGGCCCGGCCAACCTGGCCGCGGCCTGCGCGGGACTCGGTGCCCGGCTGGTGCAGGTCTCCACCGACTACGTCTTCGCCGGCGAGGCTGACCGGCCGTATGCCGAGGACGATGTTCCGGCGCCGCGCACGGCCTACGGGCGCACCAAGCTGGCCGGCGAGCGGGCCGTGCTCGGCGGCCTGCCCGGGTCGGGCTACGTGGTCAGGACGGCGTGGCTGTACGGGGTGCACGGGCCGAGCTTCGTCCGCACGATGATCAAGCTCGAAGAGCAGCGCCAGACGATCGACGTGGTGGACGACCAGCACGGCCAGCCCACCTGGACCGGGGACGTGGCCAGGCAGATCATCGCTCTGGTGCATTCCACGGCCGCGCCAGGCATCTACCACGCCACGAGCAGCGGGCAGACAACCTGGTTCGGGCTGGCCCGGGAGATCTTCGGCCTGCTCGGTGCCGATCCGGCCAGGGTGAGGCCGATACCGAGCAGCGCGATGCCCCGGCCCGCGCCGCGGCCCGCCTACAGCGTCCTGGGCCACGAGGCCTGGGCGCGACCTGGTCTTCCGCCGATCGGCGAGTGGCGGACGGCGCTGTATCGCGCCTTTCCCGCACTACTCGCCGTGCAGCGAGCCGCAGGGGTGGCCGGGTAACCGCACGGGCCGCGCCGCTGACGCACATGAAGTTCTTAGTAGGGTTCGGACATGGTCCGGAGCAAACGGATCCCGGCGGATGCAGATCCGCTCACTGCCCAGCCGACAGAGGTGCCGTCGGCCCACTTCGAACGCGCGCCCGGCTCCGGACGCCGCTGGATGCACCGCCCGTTGGCAGCGGCGGCGTGGATCGCCGGCTGCATGGCGCTGTTCGCCTTCTACCTACGGATCTCCCTCACCGGGTACGTGACGTCGGACGGGGCGAACAATGCGCTGCAAGCGTGGGACATGCTGCACGGTCATCTTTTGCTGCACGGGTGGATCATCGGCGACGCGACGTATTACACCTTCGAACTGCCGGTGCTCGCGTTTGCTGAGATCTTTTTCGGGCTGGGCGTCCTGACCAGCCATGTTGCCGCCGCGCTCACGTACCTGATCGTCACGGTCAGTGCCGTGGCGCTCGCCCTGACCGGCAGCCGCGGCCTGGCCAGGGTGGCCCGCTGCGGTGTCGTGATCGTCGTGCTGACCGCCATGTTCCACGTCGGCTCGTACGCGGCGTACCTGCTAGTGGGGCCGTCCGACCACGTCGGGACCTCGGTATTCCTGCTGGTCTCCTTCCTGCTGATCGACCGGCTGCCCGCCCGGTGGTATACCTCACCGCTGCTGCTCGCGATCCTGTGCGCAGGCCAGATCGGCGACGCCACTGTCCGTTACATCGCGGTGCTGGCGGTCGTCGTGGTGTGCGGTTACCGTGCGGTGGCCGCGCGGAGTATGCGCACGGGCGACGCCGCGAACGCCTTGGCCGCCGCCGTGTCCCTGCCGCTGGCTTCCGTGGTCCGGGCGGTGATGCTGCATTTCGGCGCGTACCAGATGCTCGCGCCGAAGACCGCGGTCGCGCCGCTCGGGCGATGGCCGCATAACGCGGCACTGGCCTGGGACGCACTGCGCGTCCTGTACGGGGCCTATACCGGCTCAGGCTCGCCCTCGCCGGTGCGCGACGCGGGATACATCCTCGGGCTCGCCTGCTTGCTGGCCGCGGCAGCTGGCTTCGCGCGGGTCGTGTGGACCTGGCGTACCGCGAGCCGGGCCGAGCAGCTGCTCTGCGCCGCGATCGCCGTGAACCTCTCGGCGTACGTGGTCTCGACCATACCGGTGCCCGGCAACCCCTACGAGATCGCCGCCGTGCTGCCCTGCGGCGCGGTGCTTGCGGCTCGCGCCTGCGTGCCCGCACACATCGGCACCCTGCGGGCCGGCCTGACGGTAGGCCTGGCCTCCATCGCCGCGCTGCTGCCGTTGACTGTCGCGGCCATCCAGCCCGCAGCCGCTGCGCCCACGGCGCCCCTCAGCGCGTGGCTCAGGGCGCACGGACTCACGTACGGCCTTGCCGGTTACTGGACCAGCTCGGCTACTACACTGCAGTCGGGCAACGGGGTGCAGGTGCGCGCGGTCGCCATCCGCGGTCGCCAGGTCATCCGGTACGACTGGGAGACGGACACCTCGTGGTTCGACGCGTCCCGGCACGACGCGACCTTCGTGATCACCAACCTCGCCGGCCAGGGCCTGAGCCCGTCAGCCGAGTCGTACTTCGGCAAACCGGTGAAGATCGAGTACCTGGCGCAGTGGGAGATCTTGATCTATCACAAGAACCTGCTCCGGCAGGTCGCCATAGCCGGCCAGGACGGCGATCGTTAGTACCGCGCGGAGCGACAATCTAGCCGTCGCCGGGGAACCCTGTGCGGCTATGCTTCACTTCGACCGCGAGGAACCCAAGGAGGATGGTCTGTTGTCGAGCGCGAAGTCATCGGCAATCCGCCCCGGGGGCAGGCGAGCCGGGAGCGGTTCACCGAGACCAGGCAACACCGTGGCGTACTCGCGTACCCTGGGGGCCCCCGCCGTACGGTGCGCCTGGTGCGAGCACTGGTTCGACAGTACCGATGACCGTCTTACCGGACGGGTGCGGTGTGCCCGCTGCGGTGTGGCCACCACGACTCCGTGGCCGAGCGATGAGCAGCTGAGCGCGGCCTACGCTGACTGGTACCGTCCGACGTCGGGCCGGTTCTCCGGCCTCGGGGACAAGGTGCTCAGCCGCACCCGGGCAGCGCTTGCCGATCGCCTGCGCCAGATCCTGCCGCCCGGCCCGGTTCTCGACGTGGGGGCCGGCGACGGAACCCTCGTGGGGGCCTTCATTCGCCACGGGCGGGAAGCGGTCGGCCTTGAGCCGTACGCGTCCGGGCCGCACATCCGTAACGCTGAGATCGAAGACGTAGAAGGGAACTGGTCGGCGGTCATCTTCTGGCATTCGCTCGAGCACCTGCGCCAGCCTGCCCGGGCGCTGAGCCACGCGGCAGCGCTCCTGTCGCCCGGCGGGACGCTCGTCGTCGCCGTGCCCAATGCCACCAGCCTCCAGGCCCGCGTCTTCGGCGATCGCTGGCTGGCCCTCGATCTGCCTCGCCACCTGGTCCACCTGAGCCCTCAGGCGTTGCTGTCCAAGATCGAGGCCCTGGGGCTGCGCGTCGAGCGGGTCAGCTACCTGCGGGGCGGTCAGGTCGTCTTCGGATGGGTCCACGGCTTTGTCGGCAAGCTTCCCGGCCACCCAGACCTGTACGATGCCATCCGTCGCAGCCAGGCGCGTCAGGCCGCCCAGAGTCCGGCGTTCCGGCTCTACGCCCTCGCCGCCGGCGTGATTGCTCTTCCGTTCGCCTTGGCGGCCACCACGGTCGAGGTGGCGGCGCGGTCGGGCGGCACCATTTACGTCGAAGCGCGGCGGGAACCGGCGCAGGAAGAGGCCCAGGTGACCTGACCGGGCCCGTCACGACCCGACGAGCCTGCGCTGCGTGACCACGATCAGGACGGGCACCAGGGACGTCGCGAGCAATGGCAACAGCCAGGCCCCGAGAGTCCGCCGCGGGGTCCCCAGCAGGATGATCACAGCCAGCAGGTACACCTCGATGAACGACCGCAGGTCGGCGTCGAGGCTGTTCCAGGTAGCGGGCGTGATGACGCATATCTCGATCAGGTAGAGGACGAAGGCGAGTCGCTCGTGGACCGGCACCCGGGTGACCAGCAGGCACAGCAGCGCCGCGATCGTGAAGGCGGCAAAGACCGCCATCTCCAGGACCCACAGGTCGTACTCGTTGAATTGCCGCAAGTTGAACAGGTCGTACTGGCCGAGGTGCATGCTGATATGAGCGAGATTTGTCCTCAGCGCATCGAGCGGGGCGATAAAGGGGGTGCCCGCGTTGCGGCCACCGTCGGCCAGCAGGGGGAAGCTCCCGGTGGCCGTCTTCACCGCGACCTGCCAGGCGGCGAAGGCCACGGTCGGCACCACCCACGGCAGGTCATCGCGGCCGGGACCATACCGTCGGCGCACGATGCCGATGACTCGCACCACGGCAACGGCGGCGACCGCGACCATGACCGTTTCCCTGGTCAGGACGCCATAGGCCAGGAACACGGCGGCCAGTGCACTGCGGCGGGCCCGGATGGCCAGCAGCCCGGCCAGCAGGCAGGCGGCGGCCAGAGGCTCTGCCGTGTCGCGGGACAAGCTGGTAACGAGGCCGCCGTACCCGGGGAGCAGCAGCCCCCATGCGGCATGCCGGCCACCTTGCTGGGCGAACACGCCGCCGAGGTAGCCCATGGCGCCGATGGCGGCGACGTTGACGGCGACGAGCATGAAGGGAACCAAGAAGTGCTGGCCCAGCGCGACCAGCCAGGTGAGGACCGGATAGCCGATCCGCATGTACCTGTACGGCCGGTCCATGGTGATCCCGTACGCTGTTCGGCTGAAGTTCAGCGGGCCGAGGGCCAGCCGGTAGAAGAACTGGCCGTCATAGCCGTAGGACGGCGCCACCGGAATACCGCGCGGTAGCCGCGAGGGCGTCGAGAAGTGCCGCCCGACGAGGATGAATCGGGCAATGCTTCCGTTAGCCCAGTCCTGCCAGCGCGCCAGGGCGAAATCCAGCGCGGCCAGCAGGGCTATCAGGCCGGGCAGGATGGGCCGGTCTGTCATCGACGCGAGCGGCCGAGACGGCTGCGGGACGGTCCCGTCGGGTGCACCACCGGAGCCGACAGCGGAGACGCCGGGCGCCGGAGCGTCCCCTGGGCCGTCCGGCCCGGCCGCCTGGGCGGCCTGGGCGGCCGGGGCGGCCGGGGCGGCCGGGGCGGCCTGGGCGGCCTGGGCGGCCTGCGCGCTTGGCGCTGCGCGTTCCCGACCGGGCATGCGGATTCCTTATCGAGGGCGCTCCAGGCCAGCAACGCCACCATGATTTAGTCGTGGAGAGAGCTTATAGTACCGGAGGCCGACTGGCCGGGAAGATCTTCATCCTCCACCTGCCGGGCCGCCGGAACTTCCTGGTGGCGGGCCAGATGACGGGCGTGGCTCGCGAGCGTGGTACAGAGATCACACAGTCTGACCGCGCCAGGCTTGGCGGTAGGGTAAAGCGCCAGATGGTGATAGAGAGCGCCGGCCCTGTGGCCTGCGCGACCAGCCGGAGGTAGGACGCGTGACGGACTTGGCTGATCGGTTCGACCGGGATGTGGTGATCGTCGGGGGGTGCGGGCATGTCGGCCTGCCGCTCGCGCTCGCGTTCGCCGATCGCGGCGCGAACGTGGGCATCTATGACATCAGCCAGGCCTCGGTCGAGACGGTGAACGCGGGCCGCATGCCGTTCGCCGAATCTGGCGCGGATACGGTGTTGCACCGGGTGCTCGGCGCCGGACGCCTCAGGGCCTCGGCCGATCCCGCGATCGTAGCCACCGCGGAGAACGTGGTGGTGGTCATCGGAACGCCCGTGGACGAGCATCTGAACCCCAAGCAGACGGTGATCACCAGGGCACTCAACGGGTGCTTGGAGTACCTGCGCGACGGCCAGCTCATCATCCTGCGCAGCACGGTGTTCCCCGGCGTGACGGCGCTGGTGGAGAAGATGGTGGCAGGGCTGGGACTGCAGGTCGAGGTCGCGTTCTGCCCGGAGCGGATCGCCGAGGGCAAGGCGATGACCGAGCTTTTCGAGCTGCCGCAGATCGTCTCATCCCGCATGCCGGCGGGAGCCAAGCGGGCGTCCGCGCTGTTCGAGCGGCTGACTAGCAAGATCGTGGTGATGTCGCCGGAGGAGGCGGAGCTGGCCAAGCTGTTCACCAACGTGTGGCGCTACATCAAGTTCGCCACCGCCAACCAGCTCTACATGATGGCCAACGAGCAGGGCCTGGATTTCGACCGGATCCGGCGGGGGCTCGCCGAGGACTACCCGCGGGCCGCGGACATGCCCGCCGCGGGCTTCGCCGCCGGACCCTGCCTGTTCAAGGACACCATGCAGCTCGCGGCCTTCAACCACAACAACTTCCCGCTCGGTCACGCCGCGATGGCGGTCAACGAAGGGCTGCCGCTGTATGTGGTGCACCGCCTGGAGCAGCGGTTCGACCTGGGAAAGATGACCGTGGGGATCCTGGGCATGGCGTTCAAGGCGAGCTCGGACGACATCAGGTCGAGCCTGTCGTACAAGCTGAAGCGGATCCTGGAGTTCAAGGCGGACACGGTGCTCTGCACGGACCCGTATGTGACCGTGGACCCTGGCCTGCTCCCGTTGGAGGAGGTGCTCGCCCGGGCGGACCTGCTCGTGGTCGGGGCCCCGCACCCGGAGTACCGAGGGCTGATCACGGACAAGCCGGCCGCCGACATCTGGGATGTCCTCGGTAACGGCGTCCGGGTATGAGCGAGCCGGAGACCCGCCAGGAGACCCGGAGGCGAGCCGGAGACACCACATGACCGAACGTCCTCGCGTTTCGGTGGTGGTCCCCGCCTGCAACGAGGGAGAGCACATAACCGGCGTGCTTGACCGGCTGTTCGAATCGGTGCGGCTGTCGTGCGATGTGCTGGTGATCGTGGATTCGCCCGATGACAGGACCATCCCGGCGGCCGAACGGTACGCCGAGAAGGAGTCGCGGCTGAGATGCCTGGTCAACACCTATGGCCGGGGTCCCGCCAACGCCATCAGGTACGGTATCGACGCGGCGACCGCACCGGTAGTCGTGGTGACCATGGCGGACGGATGCGACGACGCCAGGCAGATCGACGAACTGGTCCGGCTGGTCGAGCGCGGGGTGGCCGTGGCGGCCGCATCCCGCTACATGCCGGGTGGCCAGCAGGTGGGCGGCCCGGTGCTCAAGGGCACGCTGTCCCGGGTGGCCGGCCGGTCGCTGCGGATCATGGCTCACGTCGGCACCAGGGATGCGACGAACTCGTTCAAGGCCTACTCGACGGAATTCGTCAGGCAGGTCGGCATCGACTCCTTGGGCGGGTTCGAGATCGGCATCGAGCTGACCGCCAAGGCCAAGCGGCTGCGCCTGCCGGTGGCGGAGATACCGACCATCTGGCTGGACCGGCAGGCGGGAATGTCCAACTTCAAGGTGGCGCAATGGGTCCCCAGCTACCTCCGCTGGTACCGATTCGCCTTCGGACCGCGGCTGACGGCTGAGCAGGTCCGTGATCGCGGAGCAGCCCGCCCGCGCGGGCAGGCCAAAGGGCCGGGGGCCTGATGCAGCGGGTCCTGGTCAGCGGGTCCGCGGGCTTTGTCGGCGGGTATGTCGTAGAGGAGCTGCTGAAACGCGGCTACGCGGTGGTTGGCCTGGACAACCTCTCCAAGTACGGGACGGTCAGGAAGTCCTATGGTGACAACCCGCGTTACCGGCTCGTCGAGGGAGACGCCAGGGACGCCGGCCTGATGACGGAACTGCTGGTCGACTGTGATCACTTCGTCGCAGGCGCCGCCATGATCGGAGGCATCTCCTACTTCCACACCTACGCTTATGACCTGCTGGCCACCAACGAGCGCATTATCGCCTCATCCTGCGACGCTGCCATTGCCGCGCGCCGCGATGGTCGGCTGCGCAAGGTCACGTACCTGTCCTCGTCCATGGTCTTCGAGAGCGCCGACGAGTGGCCTTCCTACGAGGGGCAGCAGCGAGAGATACCCCCGCCGCTGTCGTCATACGGGTTTTCCAGGCTCGCGGTGGAATACTTCGCCCGGGCGGCATGGGACCAGTACCGGCTTCCCTACACGCTGGTGCGGCCCTTCAACTGCGTCGGCACCGGCGAGAGCCGGGCCCTGGGTGACCGTAAGATCCCGTCAGGTAACGTCAAGCTCGCGATGAGCCACGTGGTGCCCGACCTGGTGCAGAAGGTGCTCAAGGGTCAGGACCCGCTGCATATCCTCGGCTCGGGCGACCAGATTCGGCACTACACCTACGGCGGTGACCTGGCTCGGGGCATCGTCACCGCGATGGAGCATCCGGACGCGCTCAACGAGGATTTCAACTTGTCGACGACGGAGAGCACCACCGTGCGGGGTCTGGCCGAGGTCATCTGGCGCAAGATCAAGGGGGACGGCGTGCCTCTGCGGCTGGTCCACGACGAGCCTTTCGAGTACGACGTCCAGCGCCGGGTCCCCGACACGGAGAAGGCGAAGAGGATCCTCGGCTTCGAGGCGGCCACCACCCTGGAGGAGATGCTCGATGAGGTCATCCCCTGGATCGATCACGCGATCAAGAACGACATGATCTGAGGTGCGCGCCCCGCGCAGGTCCCCGCCGGCGCGGTTCCGTGACTGCGGGAACCTGGTTTGCCCTGACCCGGCCGCACCGTAGTCTTGGCCACTATGACCGGGCAGACGCAAGTGCGGGCGACGGCCGCGCCTGGGCCCACACAGGTGCGTGCGGCCTGGAAGGTCGCCGCGGTGGCGCTGGCGGCCGCGGTCCTGTTCGTTCTGTACTGGCGGCTATCCCTGCAGACGTCGGTGACCTCCGATGGCGCGGCGAATGCCCTGCAGGCCCAGGCCATGCTGCACGGGAACATGCTGCTGCATAACTGGTGGGTTTCGGATGTGTCCTTCTATACCACCGAGTTGCCGCAGTACATGCTGATCGACGCCGTGCTGGGGCTGGGTCCCTGGGTGGTGCACGTGGCCGCGGGCATGACCTACACGCTGCTCGTAGTGCTGGCCGCGCTGCTCGCCAGGGGCAACGCCCGGGGCCAGGCCGGACTGGCCCGCGCGCTGCTGGCCGCGGTTATCATACTGGCGCCGCAGCTCAGCGCCACTCAGATGTTTCTCCTGCAGCCGCAGCACGTCGGTACCTCGGTCCCTGTCCTGGTGGCCTGGCTGGTGATGGACCGCGGCCCGGGGACCAGACCGCGCGCGCTGGTGCCCGCCGTAGTGTGCGTCATCCTGGCCGCGACGGCGGTAGCCGACTCGTCCGCGCTGCTAACGGCCATCTTCCCCCTGGTTCTGGTGTGTCTCCTGCGAGCATGCCCCGGCGTGATGCGCGGGACGCGGACAGAGCCGCGGTGGTATGAGCTGTCCCTGGCCGCAGCCGGGGCGGTCGCCGGACTCGGCTTCTTCGCACCGCGTGTCATCGCGGCTCTGGGCGGATACCACCAGTGGTCCGTGGTGGAGGGCACGGCGCCGGTCGGCTTGTGGGCGCGCGGAGCCAACTGGACGTTCCAGGGAGTACTTGAGCTCTTCGGCGCGAACCTCTTCCAGGCGAGTTCCGCGCTTGAAGTCGCCTTCGCGGCGGTACACCTGGTCGGCGCGGTCCTGGTGGTCTGCGCCGTGGTCCTGGCGCTCGTCCGGTTCTTCCGCTTCCAGGACCTGGTGATCCCCGTGTTGGCGGTGGGCATCGTGCTCAACCTGGCTGCCTACCTGACCAGCACCCGCTCGCACGGGGTCCTCGACACGCGCGAGATCGCCGGCGTGCTAGCGCTCGGCGCGGCGCTGGCCGGGCGGATGTTCGGTGAGCGTGCGCTCGCGGCGGTCCTGGCCGCCGCCAGGACGAAATCCTGGGCCTTGCTCGCACTGGCCGTGATCGCGGTCGGCTATCTCGGTTCTGTGGCCTACGATATGGCGCAGCCTTCGGCCCCTCCCGCCAGCCAACCACTGGCGTCCTGGCTGGTCGCGCACGGGTTCACCGACGGACTCGCCGGATATTGGGAGGCCAGCAGCACCACGGTGGATAGCGGCGGGCGGGTCCTGGTCAGCGGCGTGACGCTGGGCAAAGGCCGCCTGGTGCCGTATCTGTGGGAGACCGACGACTCGGAATACAATCCGTCGCTGCACTATGCGAATTTCGTGGTGACCGGTGGCCCGCTGCCGCTGTCGGGTGTGCGGCCCGCGGCGTTGCGGACCTTCGGCGCTCCGCAGCGCGTTTACCGTTATGACGGATACACCGTCATGGTCTGGGACACTAACCTCCTGACCTACCTCCGCTAACCCCTAGCGCGCGCAGCTTCCAGAGCAAGGTCATACGCTGTGGCCGACTGCAACGAATACGATGCGCTTGCGAGCATGACATCACAGTGCGAAGGACGTGATGGCCACCGTGCCGAAGAGCGGGACGCCGGAGAAGTCCTCCGCGTCGCCTCCCGCCCCCCGGGCCGGTGACGCCAGGATCGCGGGGCCGCAGTCGGCGGGCGCCCAGGTCCACGCCCGGCGCCGGTTGCTGGTTGGCGCGGCGGCGGTACTGGCCGTGGCGCTGATCTTCGTCGCGTACCTGCAGGTGTCACGGACGTACCCGGAAAACTCTGACGAGTCCAACGACCTGTTGATGGCCTGGGACATGCTGCACGGCAACGTGCTACTGCACGGCTGGTCCCTGTCAGACGTCTCGTTTATCACCACTGAACTGCCGCAGTACCTGATCCTGGAGCGGCTCTTCGGGTTGCACACCGACACCGCCCACATCGCGGCGGCGATGACGTACACCCTCGTCGTGGTCCTCGCGGTACTGCTGGCCCGGGGCTCCGCCTCGCGGAACACGGCCGCCGACGGCCCGATGTCCGGCCGCTGGGCCGTCCCGCGGATGCTGCTGACCGCGTTCCTCGTGTTCGCCCCCCAGCTCGGCGTCGGCGTCTTCGTCCTGCTCCTGTCCCTCGGGCACATCGGCACGGCCGTGCCGCTCATGCTGGCCTGGCTGGTCGTTGACCGAGGCGACAGATTCAAGCCGCGCGCCCTGGGCCCGGTGGTGGTCGGGGTGCTGCTGACCTGGGTCCTGGTGGCCGACCCGCTGGTGCTCCTGGTCGGCGTCGTGCCGCTGGTGGCGGTGTGCGTGATCCGAACCGTCCGCGAGCTCTCCCTCGTCCGGCAGCGCGACGACGGGGGGCCTGGCTGGGCCCGGGCCTGCCTGCGCGCACACTGGTACGAGCTGGCGCTCGCGGTGGCGGCCATCCTCGCCCGGGCGCTGGCCTTGGTGATCAACCGGCTGATCACGGCGAGCGGCGGCTTCTTGCTCCACTCGGTGCCTTATCAGCTCGCGCCGCTGCACACCTGGCCCAAGCACGCCTGGGTGACCGGCGAGGGGCTGCTCGCGCTGTTCGGGGCCAAGCCGCAGGGGCCGCCCGTGGTGCTGGCCTTCGCCATGCTGCACCTGGCCGGGGTGGCGCTGGTCGCGTGGGCGATGGCGCGGGTGGCGCGCCATTTCCTCAGCTGGCCCGACATGATCAGCCAGATCCTGCTGGTCGCGATCATCGTCAACGTGGTCGCGTACGTGCCAAGCACGCTGGCCGACGCCACCGACCTGAACGCTCGTGAGTTCGCTGTCGTGCTGCCCTTCGGCGCGGTGCTGGCCGGCCGGACGCTGGCGCCCACTGTCGTCACTGGCCTGCGCCGCTGGCGCCGGCCGACAGGGCGCAGGCCGCTGGCGGTGATCCTGCTCGTCGGTGCCCTGCTGGCCGGCTACGGAGCCGGCCTGGGCTACGCGGCGGCTCAGCCGTCCGTGCCGCCGGCCAATGCGCGGCTAGCAGCCTTCCTGGCCGCGCACCACCTGACCAGCGGCATCGGCGGGTACTGGGAGTCGAGTGTGGTCACGGTGGGCAGTGACGGTGCGGTCACGATCCGGGCCGTGGTGCCCGGCACGCTGCAGCCGGACCTGTGGGAGGCCAAGAGCTCCTGGTACGCCCCATCGCGTAATCACGCGAACTTCCTGGTCACCGACAGCGCGCCCGGGTTCTTCAATTACTGGCAGCCCAGCCCCGCCGCGCTGGCCGCGCTGGGCCAGCCGGCCAGGACGTATCACGTGGGTCCCTACACCGTGTACGTCTATGACAAAAACCTGCTGGCTGATCTGGGCTAACTGGATCCAGGCCGGCATGCCGGCCGACGGATGCTGTTGGCCAGGGGCCGACGCGACGTAGCCTTGGCGTGTGGATCGGCGAATCTTCGGAATCGAGAACGAGTACGGCGTCACGTGCACCTTCCGCGGGCAGCGGCGGCTGTCGCCGGACGAGGTGGCGCGCTACCTGTTCCGGCGGGTGGTGTCCTGGGGCCGTAGCAGCAACGTGTTCTTGCGGAACGGGGCGCGGCTGTACCTCGACGTGGGCAGCCATCCGGAGTATGCCACTCCCGAGTGCGACAACGTGATGGATCTGGTGGCGCACGATAAGGCGGGGGAGCGGATCTTGGAGGGGCTGCTGGTCGATGCGGACCGGCGGTTGCGGGAGGAGGGCATCGCGGGGGATATCTACTTGTTCAAGAACAACACCGACTCGGCGGGCAATTCGTATGGCTGTCATGAGAATTACCTGGTGGGGCGGCATGGGGAGTTCGGGCGGCTGGCCGATATCTTGATCCCGTTCCTGGTCACCCGGCAGGTGATCTGCGGGGCGGGCAAGGTGCTGCAGACGCCGCGGGGTGCGGTGTATTGCGTGAGCCAGCGGGCCGAGCACATCTGGGAGAGCGTGTCGTCGGCCACGACCCGGTCCCGGCCGATCATCAATACCCGCGATGAGCCGCATGCGGATGCGGAGCGGTTCCGGCGGTTGCATGTGATCGTGGGCGATTCGAATATGAGCGAGACCACGACGTTGCTGAAGGTGGGGTCGACGGATCTGGTGCTGCGGATGATCGAGGCCGGGGCGATGATGCGGGACCTGACGCTGGATAATGCGATCCGGGCCATCCGCGAGGTCAGCCACGACATGACCGGCCGCAGCCGGGTCCGGCTGGCCAGCGGGCGCGAGCTCGGGGCGCTCGACATCCAGTATGAGTACCTGAACCGGGCCAGGGACTTTACCGACAAGTACGGCCTGGACCCGGTGAGCAAGCGGGTGCTGGACATGTGGGAGCGGGCGCTGGGGGCGATCGAGACCGGGAACCTGGACCTGATCGCGCGGGAGGTCGACTGGGTGACCAAGTATCAGCTGATCGAGCGGTACCGGGCCCGGCATGACCTGCCGCTGTCCTCGCCGCGGGTGGCCCAGCTGGACCTGGCCTATCATGACCTGCACCGCGGACGCGGCCTGTACTACCTGCTGCAGCGGGCCGGGGCGGTGGAGCGCGCCGCGCGCGACATCGACATCTTCGAGGCCAAGTCGGTCCCGCCGCAGACCACCCGGGCTAAGTTGCGCGGCGAGTTCATCCGCCGGGCCCAGGAGAAGCGGCGTGATTTCACCGTCGACTGGGTGCACCTGAAGCTGAACGACCAGGCGCAACGGACCGTCCTGTGCAAGGACCCGTTCCGTTCCGTAGACGAAAGGGTCGAAAAGCTAATCGCCGGCATGTGACCAGCTAACGCCCAGCCTCCTTGGAGCGTTTCCGGGGGTTGCGCGGGTAAGTTTGGTCCCCGGATATGGTCTTGGGGGGTTCGCGGGGGGCTTGCCCCCCGCGGGTAGGCTAACCACGCCGACGTTCACCATCATTGAGGTTTTCATGCGACGCTTCCTGGCGATCATCGCCCTGCCCCTGCTGGTCTGCCTGGCCATAGCCGCCTGCGGCTCGTCCAAGCCTGCCTCCGCCGCGAGTCCGACCGCGAACGCTAATGCGGCCGTGACGGCGACCGGGACGTTCGGAACCACGCCCGTGGTGACCATCCCGAAGCTCAAGGCGGCCAACAAGCTCGTGACCAAGACGGTCATCCAGGGCACCGGCGCCACCGTGACCAAGACGGATTTCCTGGCCACGAACTTCGTCCTGTACTTCTGGGACGGGACCAGCTCCACGCTGAAGCTGAACACGTTCACCAGTAACCCGGCGATGATCGGCGGGAACATGATGGCCGGCCTGGAGACCGCGCTGATCGGCCAGAAGGTCGGCAGCCGTGTCCTCGCGGTGATCCCGCCCGCAGAAGGCTATGGCACCTCGGGGAACCCCCAGATCGGCGCCAAGGGCACCACCACGCTGGTGTTCGTCATCGACCTGATCAAGTCCTATGCCGCTACTGCGTCCGCATCAGGCACCCAGGAGTCCAACGGAGGGGGCAGCCTGCCCACGGTCAGCGCCCACCCGGGCAGCGCTCCCACGCTGACCATCCCGTCCGCCAAGCCGCCCACCCAGTTGGTGACCAAGACGCTGATCAAGGGAACCGGCCCCAAGCTGGTCAAGGGCGACTACGTCATCACCCAGTACACGGGCTACATATGGCGGACCAAGAAGGTCTTTGATTCCTCCTGGTCAACTGGTTCCCCGTTCGGCTTTGTCATGAGCGCCTCGCCCGAGCAGGTGATCTCCGGCTGGGACGCCGGCCTGGTAGGCCAGACCGCGGGCAGCCGGGTGATGCTCGTGATCCCGCCGAAGGACGCCTACGGCAGCGCCGGCCAGTCCCAGGCCGGCATCACCGGCACCGACACGCTGGTGTTCGTGGTCGACATCATCGACGCGCTCAAGGTCACGTCTTAGGACCGCAATGTCCTAGGACGGCCGCAGCCATTCGGGCTTTGGCCTGGGACGAAGCGGTGGCACGCTACCCGGACACGCGCCGTCTAGCGATCTTTGTCCTAGCCGGCTGATACCGGGTCCCTGCCCAGCAGCCCGGCGGCGTACCGGCCGGCCGCCGCCGCGGCCAGGAAGTACGGGAGGTCCTTCTCCAGGCCGCGGCCCATCGTGGACAGGCGGACCGGGCAGGCCCGAAGCGCCGCCTCGAGGCCGTCCACGGAAACGGTGAGGACCGCGTGCCGCGCGCCCAGCCGGGCCGCATCGGCCGCCACCCGGACCCCGAGGGCGCCGAACTCCGCAGCAAGGCCGGGCACCACGACATCCGCCCGGGCCAGCGCTACCCGCCCGTAGGCGGTCAGGCTGTGATGGGAGATGCCCTGGTGGCGTTCGCGGGGGTCCGCGCCGCTGACTCGCAGCGAGGCAACCGGGCGGCCGCCGAGTGCGGCGACCGCGTTGACCGCCTCGCCCGCCGCCACCCCGGAAAAACCCCAGCGGGTCCCGGTGCCGAGGTTGCCCGGTCCCTGAGCGACCACCGCGATGTCGGCACCGAGCACATGGCGGGCGGCGAGCAGCCCGGTATGCACGGTCACCGTCTCCAGGTCCCCGCCGAATGACTGCCCGGTCGTGACGGTCGCCGCCAGCCATCCCGCGTCCTTCAGCGCCGCGCAGGTCCGGGAGAACCAGGCCGGCAGCGCCCCGCCGTCCTGCATGACGTAGACCACGCGCGGCCGGCGGCCCGCAGCCGTCTCGCCTGACGCCGGGCTGTTCGCCAGGGGCCGTTCGGCTGAATCAAGGACGCCCGCCAGCACGGCCGGCACAGCGGAATGCAGATCCGCCACCACGACGGGCATGCCGCCGACGTCATCCGCGTCCCTCAGCACGTCATGATGCGGCGATCCCTGCTCATCTGCGCCGGCCACGGTGGCCTGCAGGGGCGTGTAACGGGCCTTGACCAGGTGCCCCGCGAGTTCGGGGTCAGGCGGCAGGCGGTCGGGCACCGCGACCACCAGCGCATAGCCGCCCGTCCCGAGGCCGAGGTCGAGCGCCGTGAAGTTGAGCAGCACGCGGTCGCCGGGTTGCGGGCGGCCGGTCAGCGCCGGATAGGCGAGCGCCAGGACCTGCGCGCCCTCCACCAACACGTCAAGCTCGATCGCGCCCGGCCACTCGCGTCGCGTCCCGCTCACCGTGCCGTTCCGCCATGTGATCACGGTCGGCAGCCTATCCTCGGGGGGATGAGGGGCGGACAGTCCGCCCATGATCGGAGGGGTCCCGGGGGTCGTCCTCCAGGGGCCAGCACTGTCTGCGAGACAATAATCTGGAGGTACCCCGAGCGCCGGGACGGGGGAGTGTGGAGGATCCATGTCGAAGCGCAAGACCGAGCGGCTCCTCGGCCTTGTCGTGTGCCTCCTGTCCACCAGGCGCTACCTCACCGCGGACCAGATCAAGCAGGCGGTGCCCGGCTATCCGGAGCAGGATGACCTGTTCAAGCGGATGTTCGAGCGGGACAAGGAGGATCTGCGCGATCTCGGCGTGCCGCTGGAGACCGGCTTCAATCATCCCTTCGACGACGACCCCGGCTACCGGATCAGGCAGCAGGCCTACGAGCTGCCCGAATTGCGGCTCGAGGCGGATGAGGCGGCGGTGCTCGGTCTGGCCGCGCGGGTCTGGCAGCGGGCCGAGCTGGCCGGCGCAGCCGCGGGGGCGCTGCTGAAACTGCGGGCTGCGGGCATAGACGCGGGGGACGAGCATGACGCCCAGCAGGACATCGAACCGAGGCTCGGCACGCCCGAGCCTGCGTTCGGGCCGCTCTGGGAGGCCGTCCGCGACCGCAGGCCGGTGACGTTCAGTTACCGTGCCGCGGGCCGAAGCGAGCCGCAGCGGCGCGAGCTCGAGCCATGGGGCGTGGTGAACAGGCACGGCCGCTGGTATGTGGCGGGCTGGGACCGGGGACGCACGGCCACCCGGGTGTTCCGGCTGGGCCGGATGGCCGGGGACGTGAAGTTCTGCGGCGCGGCGGGCAGCGTGACCGTGCCAGCGGGTGCGGACGTACGCGAACTGGTCCGCGACTGGGATTCGGCACCCGCGCGCGAGCAGACCGCGGTGCTGCGGGTGCGGTCGGGCACCGGAGTCGGCCTGCGGCGGCACGCCGCCTCGGTGCGGCCCGCCGACGAGGCGGGCTGGGATCTGGTCACGACGACCTTCGGCGACGTGGGCTCGTTCGCCGATTACACCGCCTGGTTCGG
Organism: uncultured Actinomycetota bacterium; assembly: GCA_963808615.1. Classification (GTDB taxonomy): domain Bacteria; phylum Actinomycetota; class Actinomycetes; order Streptosporangiales; family Streptosporangiaceae; genus Palsa-504. Next base: position 206,364 of record CAWEGV010000005.1, on the reverse strand, counting down.
CCCGGACGTGGTGGTGCTCGACCCACCTGATCTGCGCGAAGCCGTAATCGCCCGCCTCAAGGGAGTCCTGGCGTGACGCCGCAGGCGGCGGGCCGCCGCGCCTCCTGGCGCGCCTCCGGCACGACCTCGCGAGGACCCGAAGGGCCGCAGCGGTGTCCCGGCGCCGAGGACCTGCCTCCCGCTGTGCCTGCTGGCGCGCCTCCGGCACGACCAAGCGAAGCGCCCGCGAGGGAGGCCGAAAGATGAGCGCGCTGGTGACCTCGACGGAGCGGCTGCAGCGGCTGCTCGCCCTGGTGCCGTACGTGATGAGCAGGAAGGTGGTCGGGCTGATCGAGACGGCGGCGGCGTTCGGCATCAGCGAGCGCCAACTGGTCGACGACCTGAACCTGCTGTGGTGCGTCGAGCTGCGCGCGCCCGATCCCTACTGCCCGATCGACCTGTCGTACGAAGGCGGCGAGATCGTGGTCAGCCAGGCCGAATCCATGAGCAGGCCGTTGCGGCTGGCGGTTGATGAGGCCAGCGCGCTGCTCGTCGCGCTGCGGATGCTGGCCGAGGTCCCCGGGCTGGAGGACAGGTCGGCGATGTCCAGGCTCATTGCCAAGCTCGAGACGGCCGCGGGGGAGGCGGCCTCGGTGAGCACCCAGGTCGCCGTGCAGGTCGACGCCCCGGAGGGGGATGCGGCGGACGGGACAGCTGCCCAGATCCGCGCCGCTCTTTCCGCCGGGCGGCGGGTCCACCTCAGCTACTACGTGCCGGGCCGGGACGAGGCGACTGAGCGCGACGTGGATCCGATGCGCCTGCTCGTGGTGGAAGGCCGGACGTACCTGGAGGGCTGGTGCCGCCGCGCCGAGGGGGTGCGGATATTCCGGCTGGACCGGGTGCTGGCCCTGACCGTGCTCGACGAGCCAGCCTCGCCGCCCGCCGAGGCCACACCGGTCGATATCGACCAGGGCCTGTTCCGGCCGTCACCCGACGACGTGCACGTGGAGCTTGAGCTCTCCGCCGAGGGACGCTGGGTGGCGGAGTACTACCCGTGCGAGTCGGTGACCGACTTGCCCGACGGGCGGCTGCGGGCGGTGCTGCGCACCCCGGATACCGGCTGGATCCGGCGGCTGGCGCTGCGGCTCGGCGAGGAAGGCCGCGTCGTTTCGCCACCAGCACTGGTGACCGAAATCCGCGACGCGGCCACGGCGGCTCTCGCAAACTATGTCGCATTATCGGAATTTACATGGCGCTTGCCTGCGTAAACTGCTTCTCCGCAGGCTGCCGTGTAGACTCGGCCTTCAAGGATGTCTCCGCCGCTAAAGAGGACAGAGATGATTGGTGACCTGTTCGACAGCCCGTGGAAGATCGCGATCATCGCCATTTTGATCATCGTTCTGTTCGGGTCGAAGAAGCTGCCGCACGCGGCACGCTCGCTTGGCCAGTCGATGCGCATCCTGAAGAAGGAAGTGCAAGGACTGCACGAGGACGAGGCGGCATCGGGCCCTTCCGGGAGCACCGACACCGGTTCCCCGGCCCCGGCCGAGATCACCGCCTCGCAGCAGCCTGACCACCAGGCCCAGATCGATGCGCTTCAGCAGCAGGTGCGCGACCTGCAGCGGGCATCCACTATGGACACCCCGGCCCCGGCCGTCCAGGCCGGTGCTCCCGCTGAAGCCCAGCGCACCCAGCAGCCCAGCTAGCTTCGCCTCGGCAGCCACCCTGGACGCCGGAAGGGGTCATGGCGAAACTCCCATCCACCATCGCGGGTGCCCGCATCGTGGGCGAGCGGTTCGTCCGCTCGCAGCGGCAGCAGAACCCCGAGGGCCGCATGCCGCTCATGGACCACATCCGCGAGCTGCGCAACCGCATCGTCAAGGCGCTGCTCGCCCTGGCCGCCGGGATGGTCATCGGGCTGGTTTTCTTCCATCCGGTTTGGAACTTCATCACGCGGCCTTACTGCCGCGCGGTCGCGGGCTGCAGCACCAGCAGCCTGGGCCACACCCTCGCCGTCACCAGCCCCCTGGACGGCTTTTACCTGCATATCAAGGTGGCCTTCGTCGTCGGGGTGGTCATCACCTCGCCGGTCTGGCTGTACCAGATCTGGGCCTTCGTCGCGCCCGGGCTCTACGCCAGGGAGAAGCGCTGGACGTACATCTTCCTTGGCACCGCGGTGCCGTTGTTCCTCCTCGGCTGCTACTTCGCCCTGCTCGTGATGGGCCGCGGCCTGCATTTCCTGATCGGCATGGTGCCCCAGAACACCGTCGCCATCTTCACCGCGGACACCTATATCGGCTACTTCATCGCGATGATCCTGGGTTTCGGGCTGTGTTTCGAGCTGCCGCTCTTCCTGGTGATGCTCAACCAGGTCGGCCTGCTGCCCCACGCGCGGTTCAAGAAGTGGCGCCGCGTGATGATCTTCTGCGTGTTCGTCTTCGCCGGGATCGCCTCGCCGAGCCCGGACCCCATCACGATGCTGATGCTCGGCGGCGTGTGCGTGGCCCTGGTGGAAGGGGCCGAGGTCATCGTGTACCTGAGCGACCGGCGCCGGGCCCGGCGGAACCCGGATCCCTACGCGGGCCTGGCCGACGACGAGCTGTCCCCGATCGAGCTGGACGACGCCGATACCCGCGGCACTCTGAGCTGACGACCCGGTCACGTCTCCGGCGACACCTTGGCGACGTTGCCCGGCATGATCGTGCATGGACTAGGCTCCTCGCATGCTCGTTCTGTCTCTCCTCCGGTCTGGGTTCTGGTCTTGTCCGCTAGTGGCGGCCTGACGCGCGAGCCTGAAGGATCGCAGATGCGCACTCGCTGGCCAGCACGGGGATCAGTGCTCAGAGCGCCGCAGAAGAGAGAGGCGGACTCCGCCGCGCCGGCGACCGACGCGGCACCGGACTCGGAGCGCCGATGGCGCCGCCTTCGCGCGGCGGCGCCGTGGCTGGTGATGTGCTGTTACCTCATCGGCGCGGTGGCGGTGACCGCCCGGTTGTGGGCGGATCCGGCCGGCCGTGAGCAGTTCTCCGGGATCGGCGACAACGAGTTGTTCGCATGGTTCCTCAGGTACGCGGCGACGGCCGTGGCGCACGGCCGCCTGCCTGCGCTGGTGACCACGGCGATGAACGCGCCGCAGGGCATCAACGTGATGTGGAACACCTCGTTCTTGCTGCCCGGGGTGCTGCTGGCGCCGCTGACGCTGGCGGCCGGCCCGCAGGTCAGCTTGACCGTGGCGCTGACGATGGGCTTTGCCGGTTCGGCGGCCAGCTTGTTCTGGGTGCTGCGCCGGTGGGGGGCCAGTGTCGGCGCGGCCGCGCTCGGCGGGGCGGTCTACGGGTTCTCCCCGGCCCTGGTGAACTCAGGCTTCGCGCATTATCACCTGCAGTTCGCGGTGTTGCCGCCGCTGATCATCGACGCCGTCCTGCGGCTGGTCACCGGCCGGGGGCAGGGCGTGCGGACGGGGCTGTGGCTGGGGTTGTTGTTGGCGGCGCAGCTGTTCATCGGGGAAGAGCTGCTGGTGTACACGGTGCTGGCCTGCGTGGTCTTGGCGGCGACGGTGGCGCTGAGCCGTCCATCAGCGGTGCTGCAGCGGGCGCGCGGGGCGCTGGCTGGCCTGGGCGCCGCGGCCGCGGTGTTCCTGATCGCCGACGGCTACGCGCTGTGGGTCCAGGTCAAGGGTCCGCTGGCCGAGCACAGCAAGCTGCTGGTTTCGTCAACCGCCAACCCCGCCTGGTTTGTCACGCCGTCGGCCGCGCTCTTGTTCCATACCCGCGCCAGCGCGGCCGCCACCCCGCCGGTCGTGTCCGGGACGCCTGAGGACCTGATCTACCTGGGGTGGCCGCTGATCGGTGTGCTGGTGATTGCCGCGGTGGTGTTCTGGCGGGATCTGCGGGTGCGGGCGGCGGCGGTGACCTGGGTGGTGCTGGAACTGTTCGTGCTGGGCGGGGCCAACTTGCGGGCCGGCCCGTTCACCTGGCCGGGGCGGCTGTTGCCGTGGCACTGGCTCGAGGGTCTTCCCGGCCTGGCCCAGGTGCTGCCGCACCGTTTTGCCATCCTGGCCGACGGCGCGGCCGCCGCGGTCTTGGTGTTCTCGCTGGACCGGGCGTGGGCGGCGGTGCCGCGGGGTGAGGGCGGCCGGGCCCGGCCTCGGGTGGCCCTGGCCGCGGTGGCGGTGCTCGCTGTGTTGCCGCTGGTGCCGCTGCCTTACCAGGCGGCTTCGCTCACGCCGGTTCCAGCGGGCTGGCAGGAGACCTTCGCCACGCTGCGACTCCCGCCGGATGCGGCAGTGCTCACCGTCCCATTCCCCGCTGGCGGCCTGCCCTACCAGGTACTGCGCTGGCAGGCCGACACCGGCCAGCCCCAGTCGATGATCGGCGGCTACTTCCTAGGGCCCGGCCCCACCGGGCAGGCCTCGTTCTACTTCGCCCGCCACAGCCCGGAGACGGCTGTCGCTCGCTACTTCGTCGAGCTCTGGAGGGGGCAGCATCCACCAAGCCCGCCAAGTAACGAACTCCAGGCCGTCTTCGACTACTGGCGGCCCGCCGCGATCGTCGCGGTCGCCGACCAGCAGTCACCCGTTGTGCGCGTCCTGACCCGGCTCTTCGGCAGGCCGGCCTTTCACATCGGCCAGGTGTTCAGCTGGCGGCTGTTCAGCTGGCAGCTGCGGAGCTTAACTGGCCCGGATGACTGGCGCGAGGGATACGGACCCAGGACGTCCCCGGCGACCCTGATTGCGTCCCTGGCGCCCCTGATTACGCCTCGGCCACCCTACTCTTGACCTCATGACCAGTCCGGCGGAACGGTATGCCGCCTCCCGCGCACGCCAGTCGCAGCCGGAGTTCGCCAGCTTCCGTACGCTGTACGACTTCGACTTCGACGATTTCCAGGTGGCGGCCTGCCGCGCGCTCGGTACAGGCAGCGGCGTGCTGGTGGCCGCGCCGACCGGTTCGGGCAAGACGGTGGTCGGCGAGTTCGCCGTGCACCTGGCCCTGGCCCAGGGACGCAAATGCTTCTACACCACGCCGATCAAGGCGCTGTCGAATCAGAAGTACGCCGACCTGGTCCGCCGGTACGACAACCAGACCGTGGGGTTGCTCACCGGGGACAACAGCATCAACGGGGAGGCACCGGTGGTGGTGATGACCACCGAGGTGCTGCGCAACATGCTGTACACGGGCTCATCAGCTCTGACGGGCCTGGGCTATGTCGTCCTCGACGAGGTGCATTACCTGGCGGATACCTCCCGTGGTGCGGTGTGGGAGGAGGTGATCATTCACCTGCCCGAGTCGGTGCGGGTGGTGGCGCTGTCCGCGACGGTGAGCAACGCCGAGGAGTTCGGCGAGTGGCTGGACCAGGTCCGCGGCGGGACCGCGGTCATCGTGGACGAGCACCGCCCGGTGCCGTTGTGGCAGCACGTGCTCGTCGGGAACCGGCTGTACGACCTGTTCACCGACGATGAGCACACCCGGGTCAACCCGGACTTGCTCCGGGTGGCCCAGCGGGACGCCTGGCTCGAGCGCAAGGCCCCCGGAAGGCCGCCCCGGGGCGCGCGGCGGCCGCGCCGGCTCTCGCTGTCCTACCGGCCCGACGTGATCTCTCGCCTGGACGCCTCCGGGCTGCTCCCGGCGATCACGTTCATCTTCAGCCGGGCCGGCTGCGACGCGGCGGTCCAGCAGTGCCTGAGCGCCGGGCTGCGCCTCACCGCGCCGGAGGAGTCAGAACTGATCCAGCAAGCTGCCGAGCGGCGCACCGCGGACATCCCGGCCGAGGACCTGGCGGTGCTCGGCTACGCCGACTGGCTGGACGGGCTGCGGCGCGGCATCGCCGCTCACCACGCCGGGATGCTGCCCGTCTTCAAGGAGATCGTCGAGGAGCTGTTCGCCGCCGGGCTGGTCCGCGCCGTGTTCGCGACCGAGACACTGGCGCTCGGCATCAACATGCCGGCCCGGACCGTGGTCATCGAGAAGCTTGACAAGTGGAACGGCGAGACCCACGCGAACCTGACCGCGGGGGAGTACACCCAGCTGACCGGGCGGGCCGGGCGGCGCGGCATCGACGTGGAGGGGCACGCGGTCATGCTGTGGCAGCCGGGCATGGACCCTGGCGCGGTCGCGGGCCTGGCCAGCACCCGGACCTATCCGCTGAACTCCAGCTTCCGCCCGTCCTACAACATGGCGGTCAACCTGACCGGCTGGGCCGGGCGGGCCCGGGCCTCGGCCCTGCTCGAGTCGTCGTTCGCGCAGTTCCAGGCCGACCGCGGCGTCGTCGGTCTGACCCGGCAGGTCCGCAAGAACCGCGAGGCCATGGCTGAGCTGGCTACGGCGATGACCTGCGACAGGGGCGACTTCACCGAATACGCCGACCTCAGGAAGCAGCTATCGGAACGGGAAGGCGAGCTGTCCCGCGCCCGGGCGTCCTCCCGCCGGGCCGAAGCGGCCGCGTCGCTGTCGCTGCTGCGCCCGGGCGACATCATCCGCGTGCCCGGTGGCAGGCGGGCCGGCCTGGCCGTCGTGCTCCAGCCCGGTCTGCACCCCGTGGCCGGCAACGGGCGCCCGGCCGGCCCGGGGCCGCTGGTGCTCACCGAGGGCCGGCAGGTCAAGCGACTGAGCGCGGCCGACTTCCCCGTGCCAGCCGAGGTCATCGACAAGATACGGATTCCCGGCTCGTTCAGCCCGCGCTCGCCGCAGCACCGCAAGGACCTCGCCGCGTCCATGCGGAACCGGCTGGCCGCTGCTGGCGCTGCTAGCCCGGGGGGGACGGCCCCCCCCAAGCCCCCCCCGCGCACGAGGGGGCTACCCGCCCCCCCGTACCCCCCCGGCCCCCTTGCGCGCGGCGACATAGGTCGCGAAGTGGCCGAGCTGCGGCGGCAGCTGCGCCGGCACCCGTGCCATGACTGCCCGGACCGCGAGGACCATGCCCGGTACGCCGAGCGCTACCTGCGGCTCCGGCGCGAGACCGATGCCCTCGAGCGCCGGGTAGCCGGCCGATCGCACGTGATCGCCCGCACCTTCGACCGGGTGTGCAGCGTGCTGGAGCGGCTCGGCTACCTGGCCGATGACACGGTCACCTCGGACGGCAAGCGGCTGGCTGGCCTGTACACCGAGCTTGACCTACTGGCCGCCGAATGCATCCGCCGCGGCCTGTGGGACGGCCTGTCCCCGGCCGAGCTAGCCGCCTGCGTATCGGCCCTGTCGTTCGAATCGCGGCAGGCCGACGAGGCCGGGCCGCCCCGGCTGCCGGGCGGGCGGGTCCCTGACACGCTGTCGGCCATGGTCAGGACCTGGGGTGAGCTCGATCAGCTGGAAAAGGAGAACGAGCTGTCGTTCCTCCGCGAGCCTGACCTCGGCTTTGCCTGGGCCGCCTACCGCTGGGCCCGCGGGGCCAGGCTGGAAGGCGCGCTGGACGCCTCGCCTGACCTGAGTCCGGGCGATTTCGTCCGTTCGGTCAAGCAGCTGATCGACCTCCTGGATCAGATCGCCAGCGTTCCGGCCGGCCCCGCGCCCGGCTCCACATCGTCCAGCCTGGTGGTGACCGCCCGTGCCGCCATCGAGGCCATGCGCCGGGGCGTGGTCGCCTACTCCGCCGTCACCGACTAGGCCCAATGTCATGGCATTACCGGGCAACACCCCACCTGCGGGAACGCCTCAACCCACCGGCGCTGCGGGTCAAAGGCACTTTCATGTAACGACTCAGCCCGTGCCTGTTCCGGGCGAAAGCCCGAGGCTAGTCTGTGCGCACAAGTGTGATCGCGCTCACCGCAGCCGGTTGGGCCGTCTCGACGCGGCGTCGTGGTGATCTGCCAGGAGACCCTCAAAGGAGTTGATCGGTGCGAGACCGCGGTGCGGTCCTGGAGCGCGTGTTGATCGTGGCCGGGTTCGGGGTGTTGTTCTTCCTCCTGCCGCATGCACTGCGGGGCGATGACAACCAGCGCTTCTCGGACATCGAGCTATTGCTCCACCACGGACGGCTCTCGGACAGCAAGTACTCGCTGGTGGCGCCGCTGCTTTCGGTGCCGGTACTCGCGCTGGGCAGCGTGGTCGAGTCGCCGGCCTGGTGGGCGGCCCGCTTCAACGTGATCGTTGTGGCGGCCGGGGTGGCGGTTTCGTGCCGGCTGCTGCGCGGGCGGGCGGACCCGCGCCTGCTACGGCTCATCGTGCTCGTGTTGTTGTTTGCTTCATTCCTTACCGACCGGCTGCGCGATTACAACGCTGAGGTGATGACCGCGACGCTCGTCACGGTCGGCATTATCTGCATAGCAACCGGACGGCACGTGGTTGCTGGCTGGGCAGCGATCGTGGTCGGCGTGGTCAATACCCCAGCGGCCATCGTCGGGGTGGTTCTGCTGGCGGGCTGGGAGACGCTCCGGAACCGGAGGTTCCGGTACCTGGCGCCGGTGGCGGCGGCGCTGGTGCTGATCATGCTCGAGGACTGGGTACGGCGCGGCGGTCCTCTGGTGACCGGCTACGCCAACAACCATGGAGTCCGCACGATCATGCCCTACTCGGGCCAGCCCGGTTTCAGTTACCCCTTCGTGCTCGGGGTCGCGGCGATCCTCTTCTCCTTCGGCCGGGGCCTGCTTTTCTTCATGCCCGGGCTGGCGCTCTGGCTGGACGGGCGTACCCGGCGGCTGGTGCGGCCCGCCCCCGGCCAGCCCGCGGTGACGCTGATGCTGCTGTTCACCGCGGGCCTCGTCCTCATCTACGCCAAGTGGTGGGCCTGGTATGGCGGGGTGGCATGGGGGCCGCGCTTCTTCGTATTCGCGGCTATCCCGGCGTCGGTTCTCCTCGCTGCCCGGATCTGGCGGGCCGGGCGATCGCCGGGCGCGGATGCGGTCACGCTGGGCGTCCTGGCGCTGTCCGCGTGGGTGGGCTGCGCGGGGGCGATCGCCGACCGGCAGGCGCAGTCCGTATGCTCTGCCGGTGGCTTCCAGAATGAGCAGCTCTGCTGGTTCACCCCTGACTTCAGCCCGTTGTGGCAGCCGGTCCGGCAGTTCCCTGACCTGACGGCTGCGACGATGGTCGTGGCGCTCTACTGCTTTGCCGTCTTCTGCTACCTCGCGGCGCCGCTGGTTATCGGGCTGCTGCGCTCGGTGCGCCTGCAGCCATCGTGGGCGAAGGACTGGCGGGTCTGAGATGGACCGCTTCCCCGTCCGGCCGAGCCGCGGTCTTGCAGGCTGGCTCGCCTCATGGTTGCCGCCGGTGCTGGCGTGGCTTGTATCGACGATCTTCGTCGTGGTGGTCAGCGTCGCCGACGGCTGGCCGCCGTTCGCGGCGACCAAGACGTGGATGCGCGGCGATTCGCAGCTCTATCTGGAGACCGCCGAAGGCGGATACCACCTGTTCCGCTGCCCGGCGGGGTTCGCGCCGGGAACATGGTGCGGGAACTCCGGATGGTTTCCGGGGTACTCGTGGATCTTGGCCGGCCTGCACTGGCTCGCCGCCCCGCTCGCCCCGGCCGCGGTGGCGGTCTCCTGGCTTGCCTTCCTGGGCGTGCTGCTGGTGCTGTGGCGCGCGTTCCTGGTTCACCAGCCGCGGCCAGCGGGGGCGGTCGCCCTGGCCTACGCGGCATTCGCTCCCGGCCTCGCGTATGAGTACGGGGTCTTCCCGCTCGCCCTTTTGTCCCTGTGCACTCTCGCGTTCTTCGCTCTGCTGCAACGCGGCCACTGGCTGGCTGCAGGGGCCACCGCGGCAATGGGCGCGCTCGCCTATCCGTTGGGCATAGTGGCCGCGCCGGTGGCCGCCGTGTGGCTGCTGGCCGACCGTCGCGTCCGGTTGCCGCAGCGCGCGCTGCGGGTCGCCGCCGTCGCCGCGCCCAGCCTGGCGGCTCTTGCGTTCTTCGCGTTCGTCCAGCAGATCCAAACCAGACACTGGAACGCCTACTTGCTCACGCAGGCCAAGTACGGTCATCACCTGAGCAGTCCCGCGGTCACCATGACCCATGCCTTTACCGCGGCCACGCATACCCCGCTGGCGCTGGCCAATGTGCCCGCGGTGCAGAACCTGTTCATCACGTTCGTGCTGGTTTGCGTGGCCGCCGCGGTCGCCATACGCCGTGGCCCGAACACGCGCTTCGACGTGCTCATCCTCATCTGGGCGGTCGTGGTGTGGGCCTACCTGTACGCCGAGACGGAGGTGGATGCCTACCGTGGCGTGGCGGCACTGCTGCCGCTCGCAGTGCTCCTGCCGCGGCTGCCGCGGCTGCTCGCGGCGGCCATCGCGGTTGGCGCGGTCCTGATTGCGGTGCCCATGGTGACGCTTTACTTCAGGGGCGTGCCGACCTAGCGCATGCGGGCCCGTCTAGTTGGTCGCCCCGAGCTCAGGCGGCTTGACGTCTCGCAGCACGTTCTTGTCATAGATGAGAATCTTCCAGTCACCGAAGCGATGAGTGCTGACCGGCTTGCCGAAGAACGGTTCGGCCTGCGGGCTGAGGCCGGGGTCGACCAGGTTGATGATGACGAAGTTCGCATAATGCCGCGACGGGTCGTACCAGCCGGTGTACATCTCCCAGGCCCACGGGGTGACCTCCGTGCGGTTCACCTGAACCGTGCGAACCTGCACCCGACCGCCGGACTGCAGGGTGACCGAGGACCCGTCCCAGTAGCCGCCGAGCCCGTAGCGCAGCCCGTGCGCCTGCAGCCACGCGGTCAGCTGCGCTACGGGTGCGACCGCAGCCGGCCGCGTCGCCGCCAGCGACAGCGGCACCAGCGCCACCGCGACGGCGACGCCGGCGGCAGCCATGGCGGTCAACCGAGCAGCGATGCGGGCGGGCACGAGAGCCCGCGCACCCAGGATCGCGCCAGCAGGTAGCACGGCGACCATGTCGTGCGGTCCCCACTGACTGGGCAGCGTCGAGATCGTGTAGCCGCCGATGTTGAGGACGATCGCGACAAGTAGCGCCTGGTCGGCCCGGCGTGCGGTCTGCCAGCGCCACAGCACCCGCACCATGCCGGCCACCGCGACGAGCAGACAAGCGAACCCGAACACGGCCGCCGCGCCAGCCGGGCTGGCGCCGGGACCTGCCTTGATGCCGAACACCATACGCAGGGCGTACCAGGTCACCGCCGCGTTGTGCGGCCAGCGGCCGACCGGCGCGATCTGGGTCTTCGGCGCCACCATCAGGTATGCGCCCAGATGCCGCATCAGCGCGCGGACCACGATGGACAGCGGTACGGACACGGCGGCGGCCACCAGGTTCGCGGCGTCGCCGGCCTTGATGGTGCGCGCCGCAAGCACCTGGTAGCCGCACGCCAGCAGGACGGCGGGCACCGCGACATAGAGCACAGTGACGTCGCTGATCTGGCCAGCGCACAAGATCACGCACAGCAGCGGTGCGGTGAACCGCCGACCGGGTGCGCGGTCGATCAGCAGGCAGGAGACCAGCAGGAAGACCGTCGTGCCGGTGTGATCGGGGAACCCGAGCGGAATCCACACGTCCGAGATGATGAGCGCCGGGGCGGTCAGCATGGCTACCACCACGCCGGCCCGCGCGGCCCGCGACGCGCCGTGGCTGTCCGTTATAGCGATGGCGACGGCGCACGCGGTGACGATCAGGTAGACCAGCGCTACGGCCAGTTGTACGGACAAGATGCGCAGGCCGAAGAAGATCTCGACGAACGCGATCAGCGGCAGTTCGAAGGTGTAGAAGGTCGCGTCGCCGACGATCCATCCATGCAGCAAGAGGTGACCATGCAGCATGTCCCAGGCTTGCAGCGCGCTATTCGCCGGGTCCGAGGACATCGATCTCGCCCCTGACTGCGAAATCCTCAGGAACAGGACGAACAGCGCCGCGGCGCCGGCCGCCCACGCTAGCGCCGCCCACGCGCGGCGCCTCGCCGGACGTTCTGAGCGGTCCTTATGACCTGCCTGCCGGGCCTGGCGCTGGAGTGGGCCTGGCCGCGGCGGCGTACGTTGCGCGACCTCGGGAACGAGGCCAGCCGAGTACCGGTCACCAGGGTACATATCGAGACCTTACATGGCCTGATGTGACGACGCAGGGCCCTACTGGACTGGGGGTCCACGGTGCCACTCGCGGAGGGGCTCGCACGGGCCGTCGAGTGCTTCCGGTACGCGCTCGCCGGCTGAGGACGCCCGACGTGAGGAGTGCCTGTCCGAGCGGGTGAAAGAGCCTTCTACCGCGATGACCAGCCAGATGGCGAGTTCAGCGTACAGCAGCACCTGGACGAAGATGGTCGTCCGGGACACACTGGTGCCAAGCCACCAATGTATGTCGAACCCACCGATTAGGTATGTCGCAAAGAGCGTAACCAGTGAGCCTAGGCAGCTGATCCATAGCCACGCCGGGTTGGCGAGGCGGTAGCGCTGCCGGTCGGTGCGCGCGAACCAGCATCCGGCGGCCAGGACGGCGAGGGCTACCGGGGCAACGGCCAGATGCGCGGCCATGCCGGCGATAGTGACTTCGGCACGGGTGAGGGGAGTTTCGGTGGATGCGGACCTGAAGAACGCGTCGCGCACGCCGATATGCCGGATGAGCCCGGCCCATGCCAGGGCGGGCAGGGCGGGCAGCACGACGAAGGCAGCGCGCTCGGCCCAGGTGCGCGCGGTCGGCCCGGGCAGCGACAGCGGCCGGTACCGTAGCGCGATCAGCACCAGGATGACCAGGGCCGTAGTGAGTCCCTCGTTCTTGGTCAGGCTGGCGGCGACGGCGCAGATCCAGGCGACGCCGAGCGCCTGGGTGCTGCGCGGCAGCACCAGTCCCCAGATGACGGCCCCGGCCGCGGCGGCCGCCCACAGCAGGTCGGCATACCCTTCGACTTCGGAGACGCCCGATACTGCGAAGCCTGCTATGCAGATGGCCCCGGCGGCGGCCACTGCGGCTATGCGGGCAGGCTGGCGCTGCCTGCTTCCCGCGGCTGAGATGCCCGGGCCGATCCCGGTTGCTGCGATGCCGGTGCCGACGACGCCGAGGGCGCAGGCGCTGAGCAGAACCGTCATGTCGGTGGCCAGATGCAGGTTTCCCAGCCCGAAGAACTTGAACGCCAGCGCCCCGACCGCAGGGACAAGCGGCGGATAATCGGGGTTGGAGAACTGATAGGCCACGTTCTGCAGGCCGGTGAGCAGTTCGTGGTGTCCGCCGTACACCATGAACGCGTGAGTCAGCCAGATGGAGTTGGCGTCCCAGCCGATCGTCGGCGCACGCAGCGCCATCAGCGGTACGGCCAGGCAGCCGAACACGACGGCCAGCGTGAGGACCGGCCATCCCCAGGACCTGGCCCGCGTCGCGATCGCCCGCGGCCGAGCGGCGCGCAGCCACGCCAGCCACCACGCGATCACCACGAGGTTGACAGCCGCCGCCACCACCATGTAATCGGCCACCACCGAGCCGCCCGCGCCGAGCTCGATCGCTGCCGCGACCGCCGCCATCCCGGCTCCGATGAGCGGGGCCAGGAAGACCACTACGGGGTTACGCCGGGCCACCGCCACAGCCGGCAGCATGCCAGGCGCGCCCAGGCCGACCGCCAGCATCACCAGGGCCGTCATATGCGGCGAACCTCCAGCGCAAGACCCGAGCAGTGCCCGCGGGCAGGAACAAGGGAAAGCCTCCACCGCGCGTTGGCGATATTCGCCTGCGGGACCGCCCACAGGGTGGACAGCTCGGCCAGCCGCTGCGTGGCATAAAGATCAGGACTGGTGACGTAAACAGCAGCGCCCTTGGGCACCTGCGCCCTGATCGCGTGATAGATGCAGTCTTCCTGCCGCAGCTCAACAGTCTGCTCCGCGATCCACCGCGGCGTCATGACCGAGGCCGTGAGCTGCACGTCATGATGCACGCTCAAGCCCAGCGCCACGCCAGCAGCTGTCACAATCGCGGCACAGCCGATGCGCTTGCCAGCGCGCCCGGAATGCTCGCCCATCGACGACGACCTCTCGGTACCAGTGATCCGCAATGCTACGGTAATCGGCGTTTGCAGCCGCTTTCTATCGCCCCGGCAAAGGCCGCCGCGGCCCGAGGGCCGGTTCCGCCAGCGATGCCGCCTCACCGCCCGATCGCCGCGCCGCCGCCACTGATACGCCGGTCATGTCGCAGACCGGGTCCGCCTCCGCGATGCCGAGTCGACCGCAGCACCGATGATGAGCAGGGCAAGCAGTCCGGTGACGACCAGGCACAGCTGGAGTAGCGTCGTGCCCGCGCCGAACCCCTCGAGCAGGAAGTACTCGGTCAGCGGGTGGTCGTCAGTGATCAGTGGGCCCGCTCCGGTGTAATCGTTCACGTGGTTGTTGGTAAGCCAGACGCTGCCGCGGATGATCGACACCCACTGCGCGGTAGAGCGGGCCGGGAAATCGGGCGCACCCCGCAGATCGGCACGCGCGGCCGGGCTGCCGAAGACTGCCCGGATCGCGGCCCGGCTGAAGGCGATCGGGGTCTGGGAGCCGAGCACGTAGGTGCCGAAGCGCCGGGGATCGTAGACGACCGACATGTAGCGGAATGCCGACCGGAAAGTCCGGAGGATCAGCTTTTCCAGCCGCGGACCCTGCATTGGGATGAAGGTGGCCAGCAGGCCGCCGGATGTCAGGCGCTGGCTTGCCTCTTGGTAGAACTGCTGGGTCAGCAGCACCTCCGCGCCAGCGCTCAAAACCGGCGGGGGCAGGTCAACGGTGATCAGGTCATAGCGCTTGTCGGACAGGCGGACATAGTTGCGGCCGTCGCTGAGGATGATGTTGCCGAGCGGACTGTGCAGGTACCTGCTGGCATCTGGGTAGAACCACGACATCACCGACGGCACGGTCGGATCCAGTTCGACCGAGGTGGTGCGGAGGCCGAGGATGATCGAGGACCGGTACGTCGTGCCCATCCCGAAGCAGATGTTGAGCATCGTGGTGGCATCCGGCCGGGCCGCTTTCGGCACGTAGGCCAGCACCTTGGTGATGATCGTGAGCTTGGTGATACCCACGCCGTTGATGAACAGGTTGCGGTTGAGGGCGTTGCCGCCGGTGACATCGACCGAGGCCACGCTGTCCTCGAAATGGGCCGTTGGGAGGCCGGTAGTGGCGATCTGGTTCTGGACATAGGTCAGCTTGGCGGCCGGGATGAAGAACACGGTCAGCAGCGCTGCCGCCGCCGCGAGGCAGGCCGCCGGGCGCAGCTTGTCCCGGCGTGGCGCGGACCCGAACGCGAGCGCGCCGCCGGCCACCGCCAGGACCAGGCCTGCCGCGATGATCGACGCGCTGGTCCCCAGGGCCGGGATCAGCACGAATCCGGCCAGCACGGTGCCGGCCACGCAGCCCGCGGTGTTGGCCGCGTAGACCAGTCCGACACCCCGGCTGGCCTCCTCGGCGCGGCCGGCGAACAACCGCACCGTGAGCGGGAAGGTGTAGCCGAAGATCGTGGTGACCGGGACGATGAGCAGCACCGCGACCGGCAGCCAGTGCGGCCCGGACACGTTGCTGAAGATCATCGGCACCACCGTCAGCCCGGCCGCGATGGCCAGCAGCGCACCGAGCGTGGCCAGCTGCGGATGGCGGTCACGGCGCCGCTCGTAGATCAAGCTGCCGCCCGCGATCCCCATCAAGAAGACCGCCACCACCGCGATGAAGACGTAAATCGATGACCCGGTGGCCTGCAGCATCATCCGGGTCCACAGCACCTCCAGGGCCAAGCTGACCAGCCCGGAGGTAAAGGTGACGGCCAGCAGCAGCCAGTGCCGGCCCGCCAGCGGCGGCCCCGGCCCGGACCCCGGCCCGGACCCCGGCCCGGGCCCGGCCGCCGCCCCGGACACCGCGGACATGACCAGGGCACCCCCGCCGGCGAGCAGATTCAGCCCGACCGCCACCAGCGTCGTGGCGCGCAGCCCGATCACCTCGATCAGCAGGTAGCCGCTGACCAGCGACCCGGCCACCGCGCCCAGCGTGTTCAGCCCGTACAGCCGGGCGATCCGGTCCCCCACCTGCGGGTCCTCCCGGACCAGATGCCGGGTCAGCACCGGCAGCGACATCCCCATCAACACGGTCACCGGCGCCAGCGCCACAAAGGCCAGCCCGAACCGGATCAGCGCCACCTCCCCCGGCGGCAGCGACAGATAGGCGCCGCGGAACACCGTCGCGATCACCCCGAACGCCAGCGGCATCACCAGCGCCACACCGCCAACCGCGATCTCCACCAGCCCGTACACCGCCAGCGCCCGGCGCAGCCGCGCCCCCACCGCCGCCCCCGCCAGCGCCCCGATCCCCAGCCCGGCCAAGAACGCCGACACCGTCGTGACGATCGCCAGCGTGGTATCCCCGAAGATCAGCACCAGATCCTGCGTCCACACCACCTGATAGATCAACCCGGCCGCGCCAGAGGCCAAGAACAGCACCGGAACCCACGAATCCAAGCCAGCAGGCCACAGACCGCTCCCGGCAGACGGCCAGCGCGAACCGGAGACGGTTCTCACGGCACGTGTCTGCCTAACCACCGTCCGAGCCTACAAGGCCAGGATGATCGACGTCCGAGCCCATCTTCTTCTCACGCCTCGTGGCCGCGGTTACCGACGATGGCCCGGAGGCCCGGCCGCTGACGGACGGCGAGTAGCACCAGGATGGCCAGGAGTACCAGGCCGCCGAGGACGAACGAATTGCCGCCCAGCCAGTACCAGCCCGTCCAGTGGTACTCCCTGAAATACGGCTCGTCTACGGGGAAGATCGCGGTCTTGCTGTTCGGTGCCATCCAGATCAGCCCGAACGCGAAGTGACTCGCGGCCCAGGGCTTGTTCCACAGGCTGTCAGGCCAGGCGCCGTAGACGCCGATGATTCCGGCCGCCAGCGCCCAGAACCCGATCGCGGGCCAGCGGACTGCCGCCCGCCACCAGGTTCGCCGCGCATCTGCCTGCATGGCACTGACCGCGTAGTAGGCAGCTGCGGCCACTGCCGGGGCGACCCACACCCAGTGGTGGTCCCAGGTGACCGGGGACACCAGCAACCCGGTGAGCGCGCAGGTAAGGATCCCGGCCACCTGATGGCCGGCCAGGTCCAGCATCGCCGCGCACCCGAGGCCCGCCGCGCCGACCAGCACCGCGGCGACCACCCAGGCGGGCTCGGCTGCCGCGATGCCGCCGATGGTCCGGGCGAGCCACGCCCGCAGGGACTGGCCTCCTCCCCAGGGGATGAACCCGGTCCGATGGCTGTCGAGGAACAGCCCGTGCAGCCACCACTGCCGGGAGTCGGCGGGCAGGACCACGAAACCAGCGATGATCGTGACGGCGAAGACCCCGGTGGCCACTGCGGCCTGCCGGAACTTCCTGGCCAGCAGCAGATAGGGAATGAAGATCAGCGGGACCAGCTTGATGCCCGCGGCGATCCCGACGCCCGCGCCCTTCCACCACCGGCTGGCCCTGGTGTCGGGCTGGGTCAGGTCCCACAGGATCAACGCCATCAGGGCGATGTTGATCTGGCCGAAATAAATGGTACGCAGCACCGGCTCGGTCCACAGCGCGACCGCCCCGGTGAGCAGCGTGGCACCCAGCCGCACCTGGGCGTCCCGGCAGCCCAGCGCCCGGAAGGTGGTCCACAGGGCCGCCAGCAGCAGGACGATGTTCGCCGCGACAGACAGTGGTTGCAGCGCCGGCCACGGGATGAAGGACACCGCTGCGAACACGACCGCCGCGAACGGCGGGTACGTGAATTGCAGGGTTGCCCCAGGGAAGCCCTGCCAGCCGTACAGCGGGGTGGCCAGGTGCGGGTTGTACACCGGCTGCACGTGCCGGGCGATGAGCCCGCCAGCCACGTATACATGCAGGTCAACCAGGTTGAACATCCACCACAGCGGATGGATGGCGACGTACGCGAGGTAGGCCGCAAGCGCCGCGGCGAACGCTATGACCCCGGCCAGCAGGACGGGGCGGAGCCGCGAGGGCGCTCCCGGCCGGGCCGCCGGGCGTGCGATGACCTGTCTCACACCGCCCACAATATTGTCCCCGGCGCGACTTCCGTGACTGGCCGGTGAAGGTTGCCGATGCGTTACGGGCGCGCTGCTGCGCTGGCGCGGCCTCGGAAGACGTACCGCAGGACGAGAATCCGCCTGGCACCGGACGCTACCAGGCGGTTCTGGGGGTCGTACGGCCCGAAGGCGCGACCGCGGGCCGTCCGGCAGAAGGATCTTCTATCCGGGTCTTGCCCTCCGAGCCTTATCGATATATCGTTGACCTAACGACAAGGATCGAAGAGCGATCTAGAGATTTTGAAGGAGCAACACGATGCACGACGAAGGATGGGGAGATCCCCGAGATCCCGGAGACCCCCGTGGCGGTCACCGGTCGCACGGGCGCGGTCGCGCCCGGATGCGCGGCGGCCCCGGCCCTTGGGGCCCAGGCCCGTTCCAGTTTGAGGGGCGCGGCGGGCCGTACGGGCCGAAGTTCGGCCGCGGCTTCGCACCGCGCGGGCCGCGCGTCAGGCGCGGTGACGTCCGTGCCGCCATCCTCGACCTGCTGGCCGAGGGCCGGGAAGAGTCACTGCCGTGGAACGGCTACCAGATCATCCAGGAGATCGGCGCACGGACGCAGGGCGTCTGGCGGCCGAGCGCAGGGTCGGTGTACCCGGCACTGCAGCAACTGGAGGACGAGGGGCTGATCATCGCGGCGGCGGGGGAGGACCGGCGGCGGAACTACACGCTGACCGAGGAAGGCCGCGCTTATGTCGAGGCGCACGCGGACGAGCTCAGATCGTCCTGGGATGCCGTGACCGGCAGCGTCGATGACGCCATCTTCCAGCTGCACGCCCTGGCGCGCCAGGTCATGATGGCCACCATGCAGGTCGCCCAGGCCGGCTCGCCCGCCCAGGTCCAGCAGGGCAGCAAGATCCTGGGCGACACCCGCAAGGCCCTGTACCGTATCCTCGCGGCAGATGACGAAACCGCGGGGGAGGACACCCAGGAGTGACTCCGGCCATCTCGGTCAGTGCGCTGATCAAGAAGTACGGCGACATCGATGCC
The DNA here is from genome assembly GCA_963808615.1 of uncultured Actinomycetota bacterium. Lineage (GTDB taxonomy): Bacteria > Actinomycetota > Actinomycetes > Streptosporangiales > Streptosporangiaceae > Palsa-504. The sequence continues at coordinate 187,464 of CAWEGV010000005.1, read as the reverse complement.
GTCCGCGGCATCGACTTCGAGGTCGCCACCGGAGAGACCTTCGGCTTCCTCGGCCCGAACGGCGCAGGCAAGTCGACCACGATCAAGATCCTGTGCACCCTGGCGGGCCCGACCTCGGGTACCGCCAGGGTCGCTGGTCATGATGTCGTCAAGGAGCGGGACACCGTGCGCCGCAATATCGGCCTGGTGTTCCAGGACACCACCCTGGACAGCTACCTGACCGGGGAGCAGAACCTGCGCTTCCACGCGGACCTGTACGGGGTGCCCAAGGAGGCGTACGCGCCGCGGCTACGCCAGGTGCTCGAGATGGTCGGGCTGTGGGACCGGCGGGCCAGCGTGGTCTCCACCTACTCCGGCGGCATGCAGCGCCGGCTGGAGATCGCTCGCGGCCTGCTGCACGCGCCACGGGTGCTGTTCCTCGACGAGCCCACGGTGGGCCTGGACCCGCAGACCCGCGTCTCCATCTGGGAGTACATCAACGACCTGAAGGGACGCGAGGACATCACGATCTTCCTCACCACGCACTATATGGATGAGGCGGAGAACTGCGACCGGATCGCCATCATCGACCATGGCCAGATCGTCGCGATCGACACGCCGGAGGCGCTGAAGGCCTCTATCGGCAAGGACCGGGTGCAGATCAGCACCGCGGACGACCCGGCAGCGATCCGCGCGCTAGCCGAGATATTCGGCGTGGAATCGGCGATGCACGAGGGGCTGGTGACGTTCTCGGTGGAATCAGGCGAGCTGTTCGTGCCCCGGCTGTTCGCCGGCCTGCCCGTGGCCATCCAGTCGGTGAGCGTGTCGCGGCCCTCCCTGGATGACGTGTTCATGTCCTACACGGGTAAGACGATCCGTGACGCCGAGGCATCGGTTGTCGATCGCAACCGCAGGATCGCGGCCCGATTCGGCAGGAGGTAGCGAGATGGCGGCTCAAGATACCGCGCCTTCCGGCATCCTGGAGGCCGAGGAGCGGGCTCTCACCGAGGCCATCAGGGTCGCGGTGCCCGAGCGCAGCCTGCACCATGACCTGCGCGCGGTCAGCATCGTCTGGCGCCGCGAGCTGATCAGGTTCCGCAGCGACCGATTGCGCGCTGTCACCGCCCTGGTGCAACCCGTGCTGTTCCTGCTCGTGCTGGGCACCGGGCTATCGAGTCTCGCATCCCGTGGCCTGCCGAGCGGGGTGGACTTCAAGACGTTCATCTACCCGGGCGTGCTCGCGATGTCGGTGCTGTTCACCGCGATCTTCTCGGCCGCATCGATCGTGTGGGACCGGGAGTTCGGGTTCCTCGCCGAGATGCTGGTCGCTCCCGTGCGACGGTGGACGATCGTGGTCGGCAAGTGCCTGGGGGGTGCCACCGTGGCCACCTTCCAGGGCCTCATCTTCCTGGCCCTGGCCGGCCTCGCGCACGTACCGTACGATCCGGTGCTGCTGCTGACCTTGGCTGGGGAGCTGCTGCTGCTGTCGTTCACGCTGACCGCGTTCGGGGTGATGATGGCCGCGCGAGTCAAGCAGATACAGGCGTTCATGGCGCTGACCCAGATGATCGTGATGCCGCTGTTCTTCCTGTCTGGTGCGCTGTACCCGCTGAGCGGGCTGCCTGGCTGGCTGACCGTGCTGACCCGCCTTGACCCGCTCACCTACGTCGTGGCCCCGATGCGGCACGCGGTATTCAGCCACCTGCCGATCAGCCCGCTGGTCATGAGCAAATTGAGCCCGGGCGTCACCTGGTTCGGCTGGGTGGTCCCAGTGGGACTATGCCTGACCCTGGTCGCCGCCATGGGCGCAGCGATGCTCGTCATCGGCATAGCCGAGTTCCGCAAGACCGAATAATCACTTCTATTACCACCATGTGGCAATAGAACCCGAATAACTAATCGCCCCGATCATTCACCATTTCCCCGACCCAATAACGAAACGCCCGAGCAATCCCGCCCTTGTATACATCACGCAACCCGCCGTCCGACCTAACCCGAGTCCGGCGTACCAGCCGTCCGACCTAACCCGAGTCCGGCGTACCAGCCGTCCGACATAACCAGCAGTCCCGCGTACCAGCCATCCGACCGTAACCAGGCCTCCGACAGTCCCCTCACGGCCAGGGTGCCACGCGGGGGGTTCCGGGGGGTCGTCCCCCCGGGACAGCACTGCGAGCCTGCGGCGAGGGCGTCAAAGACGCCCGAGTATAGGGCGACGCCGGGTGGCTACGGGGGCAAACCACCCGGCGTCGCGATCATCGGCGTTCCGACGGGGGCCCGGAACGCCGGCAGTGGCGCTCCGACGGGGGACCAGAGCACCGATATGAATGCTACACGGAAACACCCCCTAGCGTGTCAAGACCCAATTCCAACCGGATCTCGGGACGGCGCTGAGCAGGCGAATCAGTTGTCGGCGTCGTCTGGCCGCGGGGGGCGATGGCCGTTTGCGCTGTTTCCTTCCGGCGGCGGGCCTGGCCGCTGATCCGGGTCGCGCGTGGCGGGCAGGTTCGGACGGTACTCCATGAAGCCGCGGACGTTGTTCGGCTCTCGGCCGCCGTTAGCGAACACCACGGCGAAATAGGGAATAGCGATGGCGCCGATGGCGGGTATCACGGTGAGCCAGCCCAGGTGATTGACGAACATGACCACGGCGATGACGAAGCAGGCGGCGCGGATGCCCATCATCAGCAGGTACCTGCGCTGCCGGTAGCTGATGTCATCCGACAGCGACGGGCGCGCCTGCGTGACCATGTGCACCGGCGGCCGTCCGCGGCTGGAGTGATCCCCGAAGCCCAACCTCACCCTTCTACGGTATGCCTTTGGAGCACCCCCCGGCGACTTCTCAGCTGGCCTGGCTTACCGACGACATGTTGAAGCCCTCGACCCGCACGGGCGGCATCGCGGCCCGGTTGAAGTAGTCGCCCCACTCGCGGGGCAGCGTCGGCACGGTGGCGCCGACTTCGAGCAGCCGTCCGAGCATGCCGACCGGCGATTCGTTGAACCTGAAGTTGTTCACCGCGCCGGTCACCTCGCCGTCCTCCACCAGGTAGACGCCGTCCCGGGTGAGCCCGGTGAGCAGGAGCGTTTGCGGGTCGACCTCGCGGATGTACCACAGGCAGGTCAGCAGCAGTGCACGGCCGGTGGACGCGATCATGTCCTGCAGTGTCGGCGCGCCGGGGGTAGAGGTGGTGAAGGTCAGGTTGTCGATGGCGGGCGTGACCGGCAGGCCGGCCAGCGCGGCCGAGTGCCGGGAGGAGTGCAGCGCCGCCAGCGTGCCGTCGGAGATCCATGAGGTCGAGGTCAGCGGGAGCCCGTTGTCGAAGACCGAGGAGTCTGGCCCGGACGCATGCGCGATCACGAACGGCGCGCAGCTCAGCCCGGGCGCCAGCGGGTCGCTGGACAACGTGACGGGCTGCGCGGACAGCCGCTCGCCGACCCGGGTGCCGCCGCCGGCCTTGCTGAACACCGTCCGCCCGTCGGCCGCGTCCCTCGCGCCCCCCGACCAGTACATGTAGACCATAAGGTCGGACACGGCGGTCGGCGGCAGCAGCGTCTCATACCGCCCGGCGGGCAGCGACACCGAGCGCTTGGCCCAGTCGAGGCGCTCGCTGAGGCCGGCGTCAAGGCCGGCGATGTCGACGTCGGTGAAGTCCTGGGTCGCCGCGCCCGTCCAGGCCGAGCGGGCCAGGTCGGCCGACTTCGCGTTCAGCTCGATCCGTCCGGTCGGCTGGTCGTGCCGCAGCCGCAGCCCGGCCGAGGTTCCGAGGAACGTGCTGACGGTGTCGTGTTCGGCGAACCCGTAGAGCTTCCGCCCCGCCGCCTCCGCCCCGCGCAGGGTCTGACCGAGCGCGGCGGCGAAGTCGCGCAGCACGCCGATCTCGGTCCGGCTCGGCGGCGAGTCCCATCCGCCTTCTTTTATTCCGAACGGTCCGGCCTGAGCCGGTCCCGCCAGCTGCGCCTCATCCTCGGCGGGAGTCCCGTCGGCGGCCGCGCGCTCAGCCTCGCGCACCACCTCCTCAACCTGGTCAGGACGCACCCCGGCTCGGGAGATGATGCCGGCCGCGGTGCCGTCGGCGCGCCTGTCGATGGCGATGACGGTGAGCTGGCGGGACTGTGCCACGCCGTTGGTGGTCAGCGTGTTGCCCGCCCAGCGCAGGTTGGCGGTGGAGGTCTCCTCCGCGATCACCACGCAGTCATCGCACCGGGCGGCAGCGAGCGCCCGCTCGACGGTTTCCTGGGGCGAGAACGCGGTCACTGGCCCTCCTCGGCCGTGTTGAGGATCCGCACGCCGCGGAACAGGGCGGCCGGACAGCCGTGGCTGACCGGGGCGATCTGGCCGGGCTGGCCCTTCCCGCAGTTGAACGCGCCGCCGAGCAGGTAGCTCTGCGGGCCGCCCACGGCCTCCAAGGAGCCCCAGAAGTCGGTGGTGGTGGCCTGGTACGCGACGTCGCGCAGCTGCCCGGCGAGCCTGCCGTTCTTGATGGCGAAGAATCGCTGGCCGGTGAACTGGAAGTTGTACCGCTGCATGTCGATGGACCAGCTCTTGTCGCCCAGGATGTAGATGCCGCTGTCCACCCCGGCGATGAGGCCGGCGGTGGACGGACCGCCCCGCGCTGGCTGGAGGGACACATTCGCCATCCGCTGCAGCGGGATGTGGCTCGGGCCGTCGGAGAACGCACAGCCGTTGGAGCGGCCGAACCCGCAGCGCAGTGCCATCCGCCGGTCCAGCTGGTAGCCGGCCAGGATGCCGCCGGATATCAGGTCCCAGGACTGGCCCGCCACGCCCTCGTCGTCGTAGCCGATGGTGGCCAGGCCGTGCTCGGCGGTACGGTCGCCGGTCACGTGCATGACACCCGACCCGTACTTCAGCGTGCCGAGCTTGTCCGGGGTGGCGAATGACGTTCCGGCGTAGGCGGCCTCGTAGCCGAGGGCCCGGTCGAGCTCGGTGGCGTGGCCTATCGACTCGTGGATGGTGAGCCACAGGTTCGACGGGTCGATCACCAGGTCGTGCTGTCCCGCCCTGACGCTGGGGGCCCTCAGCTTGGCCGCGAGCAGCTCGGGCAGTTCGGCCAGCTCGGCGGCGAAGTCCGAGCCGGTGCCTGTGAGGTACTCATACCCGCGCCCGGACGGCGGGGCGAGCGTGCGCATGGTGTCGAACCTGCCGTCGTCCGTAACGGCCACGGCGGTGACGGCCGGGTACAGGCGCACCCGCTGCTGGGTCGCGGTGGTCGCGCCGTCGGAGTAGAACTTGCACTCCCTGACCTGGCTCAGCGCGGCGTCCACGTGACTGACCGCGTCGTGGCTGAGCACGGTGTTGCTCCAGTCGGCCAGCAGCGCCACCTTGTCCGCGACGCCGATCGTGAACGGGTCGATCTCGTAGGCCGACACCCAGGTCACATCACCGTAGGCGGGCTCGGGAGCGAGCTCGATGGGCTCGGTGTTCATGGCGGAGGCCACCATGGCGACCTCGACGGCCTGCCGCGCGGCCTGCGCCGCCGCATCCGCGGTCAAGTCCGCGGCCGAGGCGAAGCCCCAGGTGCCGTCGACGATCACCCGGACGGCCAGCCCGGTGTTGTCGGCGTCGAACAGGGTCTGCGGATTCCCGTCGGCCAGGACGATCTGCTGACCCCTGATGCGCTCGGCCCGGAAGTCGGCGTGCCGGGCGCCGAGGGCCCTGGCGTGCGCGAGCGCCGCGTCCGCCAGATCCCTCAGCGGCAGCGCGGTGAACTCGGCGTCGATCCTGGCCTCGTGATCGGTCACGAGTCCAAAACCTATCTCACCGGTCCTGCCGCGATAACAGCACTGCGGTACCCTGTCCCAGCCTGAGGAGAGTGAACGTGGGGCGTTCTGTGCTGGTGACGGGCGGGAACCGCGGTATCGGGCTGGCCATCGCCCGGCGGCTGGCCGCCGGAGGTGACAGCGTGACGGTGACCTCCCGCTCCGGCGACCCCGTGGACGGACTCGAGGTGGTTCGCTGCGACGTGCGGGACGCAGTGTCCGTGGATGAGGCGTTCGCGGTAGTGGAGAAGGCCCGCGGTCCTGTCGAGGTGCTGGTCGCGAACGCGGGCGTGACCCGGGACCAGTTGCTCGCGCTGATGAGCGAGGACGACTTCGCGGCGGTGCTGGACACCAACCTGGCTGGCGGCTACCGGGTGGCCAAGAGAGCGGTGCGCGGCATGATGAAGATGCGCCGCGGGCGGCTCATCTTCATCTCCTCCGTGGTCGGCCTGTACGGCTCGGCCGGCCAGGCCAACTACGCCGCGTCCAAGGCCGGGCTGGTCGGCCTGGCCCGGTCCCTGGCCCGCGAACTCGGCTCCCGCGGCATCACCGCCAACGTGGTCGCGCCGGGCTTCGTGGACAGCGACATGACCGCGGTCCTCTCGCAGGACAGGAAGGCAGCCATCATGGCCGCGGTCCCGCTGGCCAGGTTTGCCTCGGCCGACGAGGTAGCCGCGGCGGTGGCGTTCCTGGCCGGCCCGGACGCGGCCTACATCACCGGCGCCGTCATCCCGGTCGACGGCGGCCTCGGCATGGGACACTAGGGGCCTGAAAGGCCCCTGCCCGGACCCCCTTCGGGGGTCCCCGAGGGGGTTCCGGGGGGAAAGGCTTCCCCCCGGGAGAGGGGGCCTGGGGGATTCTTCCCCCAGAGAAGAAGGTGAGCATCAATGGGAATCCTGGCGGGCAAGCGGATCCTGGTCACCGGGGTCATTACGGATGCCTCGATCGCCTTTCACGTGGCCCGGGTGGCCCAGCAGGAGGGCGCGACCGTGGTGCTGACCGGGTTCGGCAGGCTGAGCCTGGTGGAGCGGATCGCCCGGCGGCTTCCGGTGCCGCCTCCGGTCCTCGAGCTGGACGTGACCAGCGATGACCACCTCGCCTCGCTCGCCGAGCGGGTCGCCGCGCACGTGGACGGCCTGGACGGCGTGCTGCACGCGATCGCGTACGCCAACCCCGCCGAGGCCCTAGGCGGGAGATTCCTGCACACCAGGTGGGCCGACGTGGCCACTGCCGTGCAGGTTTCCGCGTACTCGCTGAAGGCGGTCACGATGGCGGCGCTGCCGCTGATGGGTGGCGGCGGCTCGGTGGTGGGCCTCGACTTCGACGCGAGCGTGGCCTGGCCGGGCTACGACTGGATGGGAGTGGCCAAGGCCGGTCTCGAGTCGTGCGCCCGGTACCTGGCTCGTGACCTCGGCCCGAAGGGGGTACGGGTCAACCTGGTGGCGGCGGGCCCGCTGCGTACCATGGCCGCGAAGTCGATCCCGGGCTTCGACCGGTTCGAGGGGGTGTGGGACGAGCGCGCGCCGCTCGGCTGGGACATCACCAACCCCGGGCCGACCGCGCGGGCGTGCGTGGCGCTGCTGTCCGACTGGTTCCCCGCCACCACGGGCGAGATCGTGCACGTGGACGGCGGCGTGCACGCGGTGGGGGCCTGATGCCCGCCGCTGCAGGCGGCAAAGCCAACACCGAGTACGTCCTGACCCTGTCGTGCCCGGACCGGATCGGCATCGTGCATGCGGTCGCCGCGTACCTGCACCAGGCGGGGTGCAACGTACTGGACAGCCAGCAGTTCGGGGACCGGACGACCGAGGGGTCCAGCGAGTTTTTCATGCGCGTTCACATGGAGAGCCTGTCGCCGACGCCCACCACGTTCCGCGACCTGCAGGAGGGGTTTTTCCCGCTAGCGGCCGAGTTCGTGATGGAGTGGGAGTTGCACGACACCGCCGTCCAGCCCCGCGCGCTGATCATGGTGTCCAAGGCCGGTCATTGCCTGAACGACCTGCTGTACCGGCGGGCGGCGGAATCGCTGCGCATCGATGTCCCGCTGGTCATCGGCAACCACCCTGACCTGGCCCCGCTCGCGGCTGCCCACGGCGTCCCGTTTGAACACGTGCCGGCTGACCCCGCGGACCCGCTGTCCTCGCAGCGGGCCGAGGGCCGCATGCTGGACCTGATCAGCGAGCTGAGCATCGACTTCGTGGTGCTGGCCCGCTACATGCGCATCCTGTCGCCCGGGCTGTGCGCCAAGCTGCCGGGCCGCATCATCAACATTCACCACTCATTCCTGCCCAGCTTCAGGGGAGCGCGGCCCTATCACCAGGCACATGCGCACGGCGTGAAGCTGATCGGGGCGACCGCGCACTACGTCACGGCCGACTTGGACGAGGGCCCGATCATCGAGCAGGAAGTCGCCCGGGTCGACCACACCAGCAGTCCGGAGGACCTCGCGGCCATCGGCCGCGACGCCGAGCGGGTCGCGCTGGCCCGCGCCGTGCGCTGGCACGCCGAGCACCGCGTCCTGCTGCACGGCCGCCGCACCGTCATCTTCAGGTGAGTAGCCCGGGCCTGGATCTCTTCGTTACTCAGCGTAGAAATCGTCTCACTAATCGCAAAGGAAGTTACGCTAGGTAGTCACTGGCGCGGCAGCTGAGACGGATGAACGGGAAACGCCATGAGCCGCGCGGCAGCCAGGGTTCTTGGCGAAGGCGCTGGCTGCGGACGGAGATTCTCCGGCGAGGTGGTGTCTCGACGGCAAGCCTTCAGGCTGCGCCGGGCCTGGCGAACCGGCCTCGTCCCGGGCAGATGATATGGCTACAAACTGTAAGAATCGGGGAATTCGCGCCGGTGATCGCCGCTAGCGAGGGCCTGCTGGGGCGCTGTTCCCAGGCGATTGATGACAAGTTGTGACTTTTTCGGCGAGATATCGATGCAATATGGAACTTACGCTTCCGCTAACTCATAACACCGGTAGCTGACCGGCTGGCCTGCATGGGCAACCACAGGCCGGCACGGATGTGCCGGGGAGACGGGCCGTACCGGTTTCGGGGGGAAACTGCGACCCAGTGCCTCCCGCGCGGTGGCGAGCGGATCACCGGCGAACTGCGAGAGAGAAGGGCGAACAAGCTGATGACCCCAGGACGGACCAAAGGCGCGAACAGCGCAAGGAGGGAGGGGCGATGACCACCATCAGCAAGAAGTACATCGGCGGCCTTGCCCTGGCGGTGGCGAGCGTGACCGCCCTTGGCGCCTGCAGCAGTAGCAGCAGCGGCAGTGCCACCCCTACCTCGACCACCCCCGGCGCGGTGACCCAGCCGGGCTCGATCGGGCAGGTCCCGGCCGCCGGGACGCCCAGCGGCACCGCCGGTTCAATCACCTTCGGGTACCAATCGTCCAACGCGCCGAACTGGATCATGCCGATCATCCCCGCCGCGAACTACTCGGTCTACAACAGCTACGTCTTCGGCTGGCAGATGTGGCGGCCGCTGTACTTCTACCCGCAGGGTACGACCATCACCATCGACAACTCCCTGAGCCCGGCGGACCCGCCCGTGTGGTCCAACGGCGACAAGACCATGTCGATCACGATGAAGGACTGGAAGTGGTCGAACGGCCAGACGCTCAGCTCGAAGGACCTGATGTTCACCATCGATGAGCTCGAGGCCGGGCTCAAGGCATCCCCGGCGAACTGGGGGGCGTACACGCCCGGCTTCTTCCCGAGCACGATCACCAGCATGTCGACGCCGAACGCCAGCACGCTGGTGGTCAACATGAAGAGCGCGGTCAACCCGATCTGGATGGAACAGGACATCCTGTCGGCCATCGAACTCATGCCGTCCTCCGCATGGGCGAAGGATTCCGCAAGCGGGCCGACCCTCGACTTCACCCAGCCGGCCAACGCGCTGAAGATCTTCAACTACCTCACCGCGCAGTCCAAGTCGGTGAACACCTACGCGACCAACCCGCTGTGGCAGACCGTTTACGGACCGTACAAGCTGACCTCGTACAACGCCACCACCGGCGGGTTCACCATGGTGCCGAACCCCACCTACAGCGGGCCGCACGCGAATCCCCAGTCCACCTTTGTCGGGGTGCCGTTCACCTCCAACGCCGCTCAGTTCAACGCCATCAAGAGCGGTGCGATCGACGTCTCGGTCGTCCCGCCGGAAGACGCGCCGCAGCTCCCGACGCTGAAGGGGAGCGGTTACAACTACTACGGCATGCCGGCCTTCGGTGACTACTTCGTGGCCTACAACTTCCAGGACAAGACCGGCGACTTCAACAACATCGTCGCCCAGCTGTACTTCCGGCAGGCGATGCAGCACCTGGAGGACCAGCAAGGCCAGATCAAGGCCTTCCTCAACGGGGACGGCGTCCCGGGTTACACGACGATCTCGGTCTACCCGCAGAGCCCGTACTATCCCTCCAACGCGAAGACGAACCCTTACCCGTTCAGCGTGTCCACCGCGCAGAGCGTGCTCAAGGCGAACGGCTGGAACGTCGTGCCGAACGGTACCGACACCTGCGCGCACGCCGGGACCGCGGCGGGCGACTGCGGGGCCGGCATCCCCGCCGGGACCAAGCTGGCCTTCAACCTGATCTACAACACCACCTCGCCCTACCCCCAGCTAGTCGAGGACCTGGCCTCCAACGCCAAGCAGGCCGGCATCCAGATCACCCTGTCGGGCAGCAACTTCAACTACATGATCCAGAACTACAACGACGCGGCGTCGCCCGCGAACGCCAACAAGTGGGCCGCGGAGGACTTCGGCGGCGAGGGCTTTTCGCCCTATGCCACCGCGTTCGGGTTCCTGAACACCGGCGGGTCCGGCCAGATCGGTAACTACAGCAACCCGACCGCGGACTCGCTGATCAACGCCTCCCTCTCCAGCCCCAACCCGCAGGCGGTCACGAACGAGCTGGCGTTCTTCGCGACGAACCTGCCCGTGCTGTGGCAGCCGGTGCGCGACCACATCTACGCCTGGAAGACGAACGTCTCGGCGACCCAGCCGGAAGCGTTCGAGAACCTGACCCAGTACACCGTCACGCCGGAATTCTGGTACCTGACCAAGTAGCGGTAACCGGTACGCAAGAATCGCTGTCTGGACTGGCCTGCCTCCCGGTGGTAAACCGGGAGGCAGGCCACCAGCGTGGAAGGAGGGCCCCCTCCGGTGACTGCCTACCTGCTGCGCCGGCTCGGGACGTCCATCATCGTCCTGATCGGCATCTCCATCTTCATCTTCCTGCTGCTGCACGCGATCTTCCCGTCGCCGGCCAGGGTGGTGCTCGGCCTGCGGACCAGCGGTGCAGCGATTGCCGCGTGGAACAAGCAGAACGGCTTCGATGACCCGGTGATCGTGCAGTACCTGAGGTACATGAACCACCTGCTGCACGGCAACTTCGGCTACTCCTACGCCGAGAACCAGACCGTGGCGGCCCTGTTTACCGAGCGCCTGGCCCGCAGCATCTACCTGTCCGGCATCTCGCTGCTGATCGCGATCCTGATCGCCTTGCCGCTCGGCATCTTCCAGGCCGTGAAGCGGAACACCCTCGGTGACAACGTCGCCACCAGCCTCGCGTTCATCCTGTACTCGATGCCGGTGTTCTTCCTCGGGCTCATCCTCATCCAGGTGTTCGCGCTCTCGTTCCCCATCTTCAACTTCGAGGCGAGCCAGTCCCTCAACGTCTTCGTCGTGATGGGCGACTGGCACTCCATGTTCCTGCCCGTCCTGACCCTGGTGCTGCTCACCGTGGCCAACTTCTCCAGGTACATGCGGTCCTCGTCGATCGACGTGCTCGCCCAGGACTACATCAAGGTGGCGCGGGCCAAGGGCCTGCCCGAGCGCCTGGTACGGTCGCGGCACCTGGTGCGGAACGCGTCTTTGCCGATGATCACCCTGATCGGGTTGTTCCTCCCCGCCCTGCTGGCCGGGAACCTGATTGTCGAGACCCTGTTCAACTACCAGGGCCTCGGCTTGCTGTTTTATGACAGCCTGGGCAAGGAAGATTATCCGGTGATGCTGGCCTACACCCTGCTCGGCGCCGTGTTCGTGCTGCTGGGCAACCTCGTGGCCGACATCGCGCTGACCGTAGCGGACCCGCGTATCCGGCTCGCCTGACCGGCTGAAAGGAGGCTACCGTGGCAGTTGGGTCGGCATCCCCCCCGCCGCTCGACGTGACCCGCGCCCCCGAGGGCGGCGAGATCGGCCCGGTACAGAGCGGGTGGCGGCTCGCGCTGCGCGAGTTCGCCAGCAACAGGCTGGCCGTCGTCGGCGTCGGCATCCTGCTGTTCTTCGTGGTCTTCTGCTTCTTCGGACCGCTGTTCTACCACGGGAACATCATCCAGACCAACCTCATCAACTCCCACAACGCGCCGGGCGCCGGATTCCCGCTCGGCACCGATGTCAACGGCCTCGACGTTCTCGGGCAGCTCATGAAGGGCGGCCAGGCCGCACTGGAGATCGGCTTCTTCGCCGCCTTCGTCGCGATCACCCTCGGCTCGCTGGTCGGCGCGGTCGCGGGGCTCGTCGGCGGCCTCGTCGACTCCACGCTGATGCGCGTGGTGGACGTGTTCCTGTCCGTGCCGTTCCTGTTCGTGGTGCTCATCCTGGCGGTCAGGTACGGCGCCACGGTGCTGTCCCTGTCCCTGGTCATCGGCGCGTTCTCCTGGCCGGTCCCGGCCCGGCTGGTCCGGGGCGAGGTGCTCACCATCAGGGAACGCGACTTCGTCCACGCCGCGCGGGTGGCAGGTTCCGGCAGCTGGCGGCTGATCGGCAGGCACCTGCTGCCGAACGCGTTCGGCGTGATGATCGTCAACGTGACGTTCCAGGTGGCCGACGCGATCCTGGCCGTCGCGTACGTCGGCTTCCTCGGCTTCGGGTTGCACTACCCCAACCTGGACTGGGGCGACATGATCTCCGACGGCACCACTTACATGCAGGACGGCTACTGGTGGCTGATCTACCCGGTCGGGGTCTGCATCGTGCTCACCGTGATGTCCCTCAACTTCATCGGCGACGCGCTGCGTGACTCACTGGACGTCCGGTTGAGACGCCGTTAACCGCCCGCAGGCCAGCCCAGCAAGAGGAGAGGTAGCGGCCACATGGCCCCCGTCCTTGACATCGAGAACCTGTCGACGCACATCAAGCTGACCAGATCGGTCGTGCAGGCGGTCGGCAACGTCGACCTGCACGTCGACGCCGGGGAGACCCTCGGCGTGGTGGGCGAGTCCGGCTGCGGCAAGTCCATGACCGGGCTTTCGATCATGGGCCTGCTGCCGCCCGGCGGGTCGATCGTCGAAGGCTCGATCAAGCTCGACGGCCGCGAACTCGTCGGCCTCAAGCAGGAGGAACTGCGGCGCGTCCGGGGCAACGACGTCGCGATGATCTTCCAGGACCCGCTGACCTCGCTGGACCCGACCAAGACCATCGGCTATCAGGTGGCCGAGCCGGTGCGGCTGCACCGGGGAGCATCGAAGGCCGAGGCTCAAGAGCGGGCGGTCGAGGTGCTGTCACTGGTCGGGCTACCGCGGCCCAAGGAGCGGCTCACCGACTACCCGCACCAGCTGTCCGGAGGCCTGCGCCAGCGCGTGATGATCGCCATGGCGCTGGCCTGCGAGCCCAAGCTGCTCATCGCCGACGAGCCGACCACCGCCCTGGACGTCACGATCCAGGCGCAGATCCTCACCCTGCTCAAGGACCTCAAAGACCGGCTGGGCATGGCGATGCTGCTGATCACGCACGACATGGGCGTGATCGCCGGGCACGCCAACCGGGTCAACGTCATGTACGCGGGCCGGGTGGTGGAAACCGCCGAAGCGAACGTCCTGTTCACCGAGATGCATCACCCCTACACCCAGGCCCTGCTCGCGTCCATCCCCCAGCTCGACCAGGACGCCGATAAGGCGCTGCACGCCATCCCGGGCCTGCCGCCCGACCTGTCGCACCCGCCCCAGGGCTGCCGGTTCGCGGCCAGGTGCCCCCGGGCCGACGACAAGTGCCGTACCGATGAGCCGCCGCTGTCGGGCAAGACGTTGGAGCACAGGTACTCCTGCTGGCACCCTGTGGACGGGCCGCTCGTCCTGACCGTGATCGGCCAGTCCGGGCCGGACGCCGCTAGCATGGGCCTGGTCGCACCGGACACCGAGAGCGTGGCCGAGGCTGAACCGTCTCCCGATAAGGCCGGTTACGCGCCCGAGTTCGTCGCCGACGCTCCGCTGGCTGACGCGCCCCTGGCTGACGCGCCCCTGGCTGACGCGCCCCTGGCTGACGCGCCGCCGGCCGCCGCCCCAGCAGCTGAGGCGGCCGCCGCGGAGCCGCCCTCGGCCGAGCCGGAACGCATGGTGGTGGCGAGCGGCCTGGAGGTGACGGCCGATGGCCGCCTCGAGGTGACCGAGCGTACGGTCGAGGCCGTAGCCAACGGTGACGGGGTTACCCCGTTGCTCGAGCTACGCAACCTGGTGAAGGAATATCCCATCACCTCGGGCATGCTGCAGCGGAAGGTGGCCAGCGTCAAGGCGGTGTCCGACGTGTCCTTCTCGGTGCCAGCCGGGACCACGTTCGGCCTGGTCGGAGAGTCGGGATGCGGCAAGACCACGATCGGCAAGGTGATCGTGGCCCTGGAAAAGCCGAACTCAGGTTCGGTCACCCTCGGCGACGTGGACGTGTCCAAGCTGCGCGGCCACGAGCTGCGGCGCAAGCGTCGTGACCTGCAGCTGATGTTCCAGGACCCGCACTCGTCGCTTGACCCGAGAATGCGGGTCGGCGCGATCATCGGCGAGCCGCTCGCCATACAGCACCTGGGCAGCAAGCGGGCGCAGCGGGACCGCGTCTTCGAGCTGCTCGGTGAGGTGGGGTTGCCGCGGAACGCCGTCGAGCGCTACCCCCACGAATTCTCCGGCGGCCAGCGGCAGCGCATCGGCCTGGCCCGGGCGCTGACCCTGAACCCGAGGCTCATCGTGGCGGACGAGCCGGTGAGCGCGCTCGACGTGTCGATCCGCGCTCAGGTGCTGAACCTGATGAAGCGGCTCCAGGCCTCGCACGGCCTCACCTATGTGGTGATCTCCCACGACCTGGCGGTGGTCAAGTACATGGCCGAGCGGATCGGCGTCATGTACCTGGGCAAGCTGGTCGAGGTCGGCTCGGCCGATGACATCTACGAGCGCGCCGCGCATCCGTACACGGCCGGCCTGATCGCCACCATCCCGGTACCCAAGCCTGCCGTGGAGCGGGCCAAGACCGGCGCCGCCATCAAGGGCGAGCTGCCCAGCCCGGTCAACCCGCCCTCCGGGTGCCGGTTCCGCACCAGGTGCAAGTACGCCCAGGAGCTCTGTGCCGCAGAAGAGCCCCAGCTCCGCTCGTTCGGCCCCGGTCACGTAGCCGCCTGCCACTTCCCGTTGCAGACCCCGGACGAGGCGTCCGCAAGCACCCCGGCCGCGACGGCCGTTCCGCACCCGTCCCGCTAGCCTGCCGATCCCCGGCGGCCGGGCGATCGCACCTGTCCGCGGCTTCCCCTTGCCGTGAGCGTGCCCGGTGCCGATACTCCATTCATGGGAGGGTCGGCGGCGGACACCCCTGCAACGCCCGACGGGCTCCGCGCCTCCGACGCGGAGCGCGATCACGCGATCGATGAGCTCCGGCAGGAGTTCGTCGAGGGCCGGCTCTCGCACGAGACCTTCATGCTCCGCATGCAGAGCGCCCTTGGTGCCCGCAATCGTGCCCAGCTGGCGGGCTTGTTCAGCGACCTGCCGCCGCGCCGGGCCCATCCCTTCGCCCCCTTCCACCCCTCACAGCTGATCGCCCGGCTGCGTGCCGCCTTCCGCCTCCCGGATCATGACGCCGCTGGTGCTGCCGCGGACAGGGGTCAAGGAGCACCAGTCGCCGGGGGCCATGCGTCTGCTGCCTCTGGCGGCGCGGGATCCGGCGCGCCGGCGCCGCTGTTCTTCCCGCCGGGCAGCGGGACCAGCTTCACCATCGGCCGGACCCACGACTGCGACCTGCGCATCGAGAACATGTCGGTGTCGCGCCTGCACGCCCAGCTGAACCGCGGCGAGGACGGCTGGCTGCTCAGTGACCTCGGCTCTCATAACGGCACCCGCGTCAACGGCTGGCTCGTCCGCGAGCCCGTCCCAGTCCACGCCGGCGACCTGATCCAGTTCGGCTCCGCCACCTTCATCGTCCAGACCCCCTCCCACGACCCCAGCGGCCCCTCCGCGGCTCCGGGTCCCTCCGCGGGTTCGGGTCCCTCCGCGGGTTCGGGTCCCTCCGCGGCTCCGGGTCCCTCCGGGGCCCCGGGGGGTCTGGGGGGAAAGGTTCCCCCCAGTGGGGGTATCCAGGGGGGATGAAATTCCCCCTGGAGTGGGGATTCCGGGGGGTCATCCCCCCGGGCCAGCACCGCGCCCCCGGTAGAGTCAGGAGAGTGACGACGGTTCTGCTGGTGCGACATGGGCTCACCGCGACGACCGGTCACGTGCTGACCGGATGGATGCCAGGCATCCCGCTCGATGACCGCGGCCGGGCCCAGGCGGACGCGCTGGCGGCCAGGCTCGCTCCCCTCCGGCTGGACGCCATCGTCAGCAGCCCGCTGGAGCGCTGCCTGCAGACCGCGACGGCAATCGCGGACGGCCGGGACGGCCAGCAGGTCATGCTCGACGACCGGGTGGGGGAGTGCCGCTACGGGGAGTGGACGGGCCGGCCGTTGAAGAAGCTGGCCACCGAACGGCTCTGGCGGGTGGTGCAAGCCCACCCGAGTGCGGTGACCTTTCCCGGTCCCGACGGGGAGTCCATGCCGGACATGCAGCACCGAGCGGTGGCCGCGGTCAGGGACTGGAACGCCAGGCTGGGCCAGCACGCCACGTACCTGATCTGCTCGCACGGAGATGTCATCAAGGCTATCGTCGCCGATAGCCTGGGATTGCACCTCGATCAGTGCCAGCGGATCCAGGCCGATCCCTGCTCGCTGACCGTGATCAGGTATACCCCGCTCAGGCCGTTCCTGGTCCGGATGAACGACAGGGGAGGTGTGGTCGATGACCTCATGCCACGCGCCGAACGACACGGCGCCGACGGCGCGGCCTCCGGCCGGGACAGCGATGCGGCCATTGGCGGTGGCTCCGGCGGAGCGGCCGTGAAGGGGGATGGGCCAGGCGGGCCGGGGGACACAACGCAGCAGAGCGGTAATCGGGAGGACGCCCTGAACGGCTCGGCCGCTGTCTCGGCCAGCGCAGGCCCTCCCAACCCGGCCGCCCCTCCGGCGCCTTCAGCATCTTCTGCTCGTCAACAGTCCGCGGACACGCGAGGATAGAACTATGCCGGTCTACTTCTATGATCCGCCGGACAGGTTCGTGGCCGGCGCGGTGGGGCAGCCAGGTGAGCGGACCTTCTACCTCCAGGCGACTTCCGCCGGTCGGGTGACCAGCGTCGTCCTGGAGAAGTTCCAGGTGAGCCTGCTGGCCGAGCGCATCGACGAACTCCTGGACGAGGTACTCAGGCGCACCGCCGGGTCGCCCGTGGTCCCGGCTGCGGCGCCCGCCGCGCTAGAAGATGACGCGCCGCTCGACCTGCCGCTGCTAGAGGACTTCCGAGTCGGCGCGATCGCCCTGGCCTGGGACGGTGACGGCGGGATGGTCGTCATCGAGGCGCAAGAAGAATCGGACGAGCCGGTGGAGCCGCTGGCCGAGGAGGTTCCCGCCGACGGTCCCGGGGTGCTCCGGGTGCGCATCACGCCTGGCGCCGCCCGCGCGTTCGCCCAGCGCGCGGCCAAGATCGTTGCGGCGGGCCGCCCGCCCTGCCCGCTGTGCGGACTGCCCCTGGAGACCGAAGGACACATCTGCCCGCGGCAGAACGGTCACCGCGTCGGCCATGCTTGATGGTGGCAGCGCTAGCCCCTCGGGGGCCAGCACTGACGGCGAGCAGGGCACGCTCGACCTGCTCACCCACGGGAATCTGGAGGTCGAAGGACGCCTTGTGGAGGCGTCGAACGCCACGCTTTACTGCACGATCCCAGGGGGGCCAGGGGGGCCGGGGGGGCCAGGGGGGTACGGGAGGGCGGGCAGCCCCCCCGTGCGCGGGGGGTCCAGGGGGGTAGTCCCCCCGGATCAAAGATTCGCCTGCGTTTACAAGCCGATCGCGGGCGAGCGGCCGCTGTGGGACTTCCCGGCGGGCACGCTGGCTGGCCGGGAGGTCGCGGCCTACGTGGTGTCCCGCGCGGCAGGCTGGGACGTGGTGCCGCCGACGGTCATGCGGGACGGGCCGTTCGGGCCGGGCATGTGCCAGCTGTGGATCGACTACGACCCCGGCGTGGACCTGATCGCCCTGGCCCGCCGCACCGATCACGCCGGCCTGCGGGACATGGCCGTGTTCGACGCGGTGGTGAATAACGCCGACAGGAAGATAGGTCATCTTCTGCCCGTGTCCGACGGACACCTGTACGGCTGCGACCACGGCGTCTGCTTCGCCGAGGACTACAAGCTGCGCACCGTCTTGTGGCAGTGGCGGGGTAAGAGCCTTCCCCGGCGCTCGATGGAGGCACTCCGCCGCCTGAGCACGCAGTTCACCGAGGGCGGCCTGACCGCTGAGCTGTCCACGCTGCTGACCACGACCGAGATCAGCGCCACCAAGCTGAGGGTGGAAACCCTCCTCGAGCACCGCGTCCACCCCTACCCGCCCGCGGACTGGCCCGCCGTTCCCTGGCCGCCGATCTGAACCCACCCGCGGGGGGACACCCCGCGAACCCCCCATACGCGGCCGGGCCCGTCAGCTTCCGCCCGGACCGAAGGACCCGCCCGAGCGGCCCTGACGCCTGAAGTAGCGCTCGAATTCGCGGGCAATGGCGTCGCCGCTCGCCTCGGGCAGCTCCATCGCGTCCTTGGCCTCCTCCAGGGTCCGGACGTAGTCGGCGACCTCGGAATCGGCTTGGGCCAGTTCGTCCACGCCGCGTTCCCAGGCCCGCGCCTCCTCGGGCAGATCGGCCAGCGGCAACGGTGCGTCCAAGATGTCCTCAACGCCGCGCAGCAGCGCCAAGGTGGCCTTCGGGTTCGGCGGCTGCGCCACGTAGTGCGGCACCTGAGCCCACAGCGAAATGGTCGCGATGCCCGCACCGGTACAGGTGTGCTGGAGCACCCCGATGATCCCGGTCGGACCCTTGTAGTCGGCCCGGCCCGCGTCGCCGACCGCGACGTCGGCGGCCAGCTTGGCGTTCGACGAGCCGACCGTGACCGGCACCGGGCGGGTATGCGGTGCGTCGGCCAGCAACGCGCCGAGCAGGATGACGAGCTCCACGCCGAGGCTTTCCAGGCCGCGCACGAGTTCCTCGCTGAACGCCCGCCAGCGCATGTTCGGCTCGATGCCGTGCACCAGCACGACGTCGCGGGACAGCCCGGTAGAGGGCACGGAGGACCCAGCGGGATCAAGCCGGTCTGGGTTCTGCGCCCGCGCGAACGAGATCCTGGTCGTCGGCCAGATGAGGCGCTTGGTATGGCCCTTCTCGACCTCGATCACTGGCCGGTTGACCTGGAAGTCATAGAAGTCCTCGGGGTCGATGGCGCCGATCGGGGTGGCCTGCCAGGCGATGCCCAGGTGATTGACCACTCCGCTGGCCGCCTCGCCTGCGTCGTTCCAGCCCTCGAACCCGGCGATGGCGACCGGAGAGGCGAGTTCGCCGATGTCGTTGAACTCGATGACCCTCCACCTCCCAACGGATACGCCGTCCCTCCCAGACTACGTGGTCGGCCCTGCTCGTTGAACGGTCAGCTGGCGTGTCCGGGGCCAGGAACGTAACCTGGGGGATTCTTGGTGGTAACTGCCTAGGATGGATGCTGATGAGCACACTACGAGCCGCTCTGGCCGAGCGAGTCGTGGTGGCGGACGGGGCAATGGGGACCATGCTCCAGGCCAGCGAAGCCACCATCGACGATTTCGCCGGTTACGAAGGCTGCAACGAGATACTGAACGTGACCCGGCCCGACATCGTGACCGGAGTCCACGAGGCTTACCTTGAAGCGAGCGCGGATTGCGTCACCACCAATTCGTTCGGGGCCAACCTCAGTAACCTCGGCGAGTACGGTATCGCCGACCGGATTGCGGAACTCTCGCTGGCGTCCGCCCGGCTGGCCCGCGCGGCGGCGGACCGCTGGGCCACCCCCGACCGCCCGCGCTGGGTGCTCGGCTCGATGGGCCCGGGCACCAAGCTGCCCACGCTCGGCCACGTCACGTTCGGTGAACTGCGCGACGCCTACCAGGCCAATGCCGCCGGACTTCTGCGCGGCGGCGCCGACGCGCTGATCATCGAGACCTGCTACGACCTGTTGCAGGCCAAAGCGGCCATCATCGGAGCCAGACGGGCGGCGGCGGAGGCCGCCCCCGGATCGCTCATCGTCGTGCAGGTGACGATCGAGACTACCGGCGTGATGCTGCTCGGCAGCGAGATCGGCGCCGCGCTGACCGCCCTTGAGCCGCTCGGCATCGACATGATCGGGCTGAATTGCGCGACCGGTCCCGGCGAGATGAGCGAGCACCTGAGGTATCTGGCGGCGCACTCTCCGATACCGATCTCCTGCGAGCCGAACGCCGGCCTGCCAGAACTCACCGCGGACGGGGCGCGCTACCCGCTGACCCCGGAGGGGCTGGCCGACGCCCACGACAGGTTCACCAGGGAGTTCGGGCTATCGCTGGTCGGCGGCTGTTGCGGCACGACGCCCGAGCACATCGCGGTGCTGGCGGACCGGGTGGCCCGCCGGCCGATTGGCCAGCGCAGGCCTCGTCCCGAGCCGGGAGTGGCCTCGCTGTACGCGCACGTGCCGTTCCGGCAGGACACCGCGTTCCTGTCTATCGGCGAGCGGACCAACGCGAACGGCTCGAAGGCATTCCGCGAGGCCATGGTGGAGGGCAGGTACGAGGACTGCGTCGAGATCGCCAGGGCCCAGACGCGTGACGGCGCCCACCTGCTCGACGTGTGCGTCGACTACGTGGGCCGGGACGGCGCCGCCGACATGCGCGAGGTGGTGAGCAGGCTGGCCACCGCCGCGACCCTGCCGTTGGTGCTCGATTCCACCGAGCCCGTGGTGATCCAGGCCGGCCTCGAGCTGACCGGTGGCCGCGCGGTCATCAACTCAGTCAACTACGAGGACGGAGACGGGCCGGACTCCCGGATCGCCAGGGTGATGGCGCTGGTGCGCGAGCACGGCGCCGCGGTGATCGCGCTGACCATCGACGAGCAAGGCCAGGCCCGTACCGCCGAGTGGAAGGTCGCCGTGGCCGAGCGGCTGATCTCCGATCTGACCGAGAACTGGGGCATGCGGGCCGAGGACATCATCGTCGACTGCCTGACGTTCCCCATTGCCACCGGCCAGGAGGAAACCCGGCGCGACGCGATCGAGACCATCGAGGCCATCGCAGAGCTGAAACGCCGCCATCCCGCCGTACAGACCACGCTGGGCGTGTCGAACGTGTCGTTCGGCCTGAAACCCGCCGCCCGTGCGGTGCTGAATTCGGTATTCCTGGCCGAGTGCGTGCGGGCGGGCCTGGACTCCGCGATCGTGCACGCGGCACGCATCCTGCCCATCGCCCGGATACCCGATGAGCAGCGGCAGGTCGCGCTGGACCTGGTGTACGACCGGCGTCGCGAAGGCTACGACCCGCTGGCCAGGCTGCTGGAGCTGTTCGAAGGAGTCGACGCGGCCGGGCTGAAGGCCAGCCGGGCGGCCGAACTGGCCGCGCTGCCGCTGTGGGACCGGCTCAAGCGGCGGATCATCGACGGGGAGCGAGTCGGCCTGGAGGCTGACCTGGACACCGCCCTGGCCCAGCGGCCCGCCCTGGAGATCGTCAACGACGTGCTGCTCGACGGCATGAAGACCGTCGGGGAGCTGTTCGGCTCCGGGCAGATGCAGCTGCCCTTCGTGCTGACCTCCGCCGAGGTGATGAAGACGTCCGTCGCCTACCTCGAGCCGCACATGGCCCGGACCGACGAGGCGGGCAAGGGCAAGATCGTGCTCGCCACGGTCAAGGGCGACGTGCATGACATCGGCAAGAACCTGGTCGACATCATCTTGTCCAACAACGGCTATGACGTGGTGAATATCGGCATCAAGCAGCCCATCTCGACTATCGTCGCCGCGGCCGAGGAGAACGACGTCGACGTCATCGGGATGTCGGGACTGCTGGTGAAGTCGACCGTGGTGATGCGCGATAACCTCGCCGAGCTGAATTCGCGCGGCCTGGCCGGCCGCTGGCCGGTACTGCTCGGCGGCGCCGCACTCACCCGCGCCTACGTCGAGCAGGACCTGGCCTCGCTGTTCGATGGCGAGGTCAGGTACGCCAGGGACGCGTTCGAAGGGCTGCGCCTGATGGATGCCGCCATGGCGGTGAAGCGCGGCGACCCAGGGGCCAAGCTGCCCGAGCTGCGAACCCGGCGGGTGAGGACGACCTCGACCCGCGCAGCCGACGTCCTGGATCGAGCCACCACGGCCCGTTCGGACATATCCACCGATATCCCGGTGCCGGAGGCGCCGTTCCTCGGTACCGAAGTGATCAAGGGCATACCGTTGGCCGAGTACGCCACCTACCTGGACGAACGGGCCCTGTTCATGGGCCAGTGGGGGCTCAAGCCTGCCCGAGGCCGCGGCGGTGCGAGCTACGAGGACCTGGTTGAGACTGACGGCCGGCCGCGCCTGCGCATGTGGCTGGAGCGAGCGCAGACCGAGGGGCTGCTCGAGGCGGCGGTGGTATACGGCTACTTCCGCTGCACGAGTTCGGGGAACGACCTGATCGTGCTCGGTGAGGATGGAACCACCGAGCTGGAGCGGTTTACCTTTCCCAGGCAGCGGCGGGACCGGCGGCTGTGCCTAGCCGACTTCTTCAAGGCCGCGGACTCCGGTCAGACCGACATCGTGGCCTTCCAGCTTGCCACCATGGGCCCGCGGATATCCGGGGCCACGGCCGAGCTGTTCGCGAAGAACGCCTATCGCGAGTACCTCGAGCTGCACGGCCTGTCCGTCCAGCTCACCGAGGCGCTGGCCGAGTACTGGCACGCCCGGGTCCGGCGTGAGCTCGGCATCGGTGGCGCCGATCCCGACGACATGGCCGGCTTCTTCCGCGTCGACTACCAGGGCGCGCGGTATTCCTTCGGCTATCCCGCCTGCCCGGACCTGGCCGACCGGGCCAAGGTGGTGCGCCTGCTCGAGCCGTCCCGCATTGGCGTGGAGCTGTCCGAGGAGATGCAGCTGCATCCCGAGCAGTCCACCGACGCGATCGTGGTGCACCATCCGGAAGCCAAGTACTTCAGTGTCTGATCTTCGGGACATGGCACCGTCGGCTGCCGACCCAACAACGTCGTTGTGACAACCACGTTGTCTGGTGCACGCCGTTGTGACAACGACGTGGTTAAGCCACGGCGTGTCGCGGTGCTATTCGACATGGACGGGCTGCTGATCGACTCCGAGCCGCTGTGGCTCGAGGCCGAGACGGCGGTCATGTCCAGGCTCGGGGCCGGCTGGACCCAGCAGGATCAGGCGCAGCTGATCGGCGGCAGCCTGGAGCGCACGGTGCGCTACCTGCTCAGCAAGGCGACACGGCCCGTGCCGCCCGACGTGGTCGGCGAGTGGCTGATGTCCGATATCGCCGAGCGCGTCCGCCGCGGCGGAGTGCCCGTCCAGCCGGGCGCACGCGAGCTGCTTGCCTCGGTCAAGGCGGCAGGCCTGCCGCACGCGCTGGTGACCTCGTCCGAGCGGGAGTTCATGGAGGCCGTGCTGGCCAGCACCGGAATGCGGTTCGACGTTCTGGTGTGCGCCGATGACGTGACCGCCACCAAACCCGACCCGGAGCCGTACCTGCTCGCGGCCAAGCTGGTCGGCGTGCATCGGGCCGGCTGCTTCGCCCTGGAGGACTCGCCTAACGGCGTGGCCTCGGCCGAAGCCGCCGGCTGCCAGGTCATCGCCGTGCCGTCTCTGGTCCCAATCGCCCCCGCACCGGGCCGCACGATGGTACGGTCGCTGCTCGACCTTCAGGCCGGCCCGGAAGGCATATCGGTGCGCGGGGAGATGCTGGCCTCGGGGGGACGCCCCCCCAAGCCCCCCCGGACCCCCCTGGCCCCCCGGACCCCTCCTTTGGGGGGTTAGCCCCAGAGCAGGCACGCCAGTCACGACTTAGACTTTGTGGTAGAACCGCGGGAGGCGCGCATGTCCACCTATGACTCGATCGCCTGGCTGCCGCTGTGCGCGGGACTGACCGGGCTCGGCCTGGTGCTGAGTTACCTCGTCCTGCGACGGCGCGGCCCCGGATCGGCCCTGCGCGTCGCGGCCGTATCGCTGCTGCCGCTAGCGGCCTACCTGACCGGCTCGATCGAGATGTTCTGGAAGATGGGCGTCGCCGTCGGGGACTTCGCGAAGGGCTTCGTCTTCTCGCCCAAGGTATGGGCGGGGATCGCGCTGGCCGGGCTGGCTGTGGTGCTATTCATGGTGTCACGGCCGACGCGGCGGAAGGTCAAGCAGGGCCAAGACAGGCAGGCCGTCGGGTCGGACCGAACGTCCTCCCAGGCGACGCGGACCCGCCCGGCCGCGACCGGCGGGCAGCTGGCCACCCGGCCTGACCCGGCGACCGCGGGGACGACGGTCCCGGCCAAGGCGCCCGCGAAGGCGCGTAAGGGCAAGAACGCCGACGATGACGACGACCTCGGCGACATCGAAGACATCCTGCGCCGCCACGGCATCACCTGACGCCTCACCTTGGCGCACCATCGCGCTCGTTACCCCGTGACGGCGGACGCCCGGCTCGTCACGCGGCGGGCATCTTGCGCCAAGAAGGCATCAACTGAGGAATTTTTTAGTCACAATCCAGCTACGAGAGCGGCTTTGGTCTAGATTTCAGCGCCCGGAGCGCACAGTCTCTCCATTTAGGCAGTCAGTAATGGTCGGGGCGCCGGAGGCTGCCCTCAGACCGTCTGAGTTCGTAACCGAAGGAACATGCCCATGATCAATGCACCAAAGCGCGTTGTGGCACTGACGGCGGCCGTACTGGCTGCGGTCGGACTCGCCGCGTGCAGCTCGTCGTCGTCAACATCGTCGTCGCCGTCGGCCGCCAGCACGGCGACCCCCGTGATGGGCGGGACGCTGCACGTCGTCGCCGCGTCCGGCCCGGCCCACCTCGACACCGTGCCCTCGTACTACACGACGGACTACCAGATGACCCATGCCTACACCCGGCAGCTCCTGAACTATCTGGCCCTCCCGTACACCAGCACCAGCGACCCGAACTGGGCCAAGGACACCACGCCGGTCGCGGACATCGCGACCGCGGTGCCGTCGCTGGCCAACGGCGGCATCACCAACGGCGGGAAGACCTACACGTTCCACATCAAGCAGGGCGTGGACTGGAACACCACCCCGCCCCGCCAGGTCACCTCCCAGGACTTCCTCCGCGAGTTCAAGGCCTTCTTCAACCCGGTCATGCCCGTCGGCAACCCGGTGTACTACGAGAGCACGATCTCCGGGCTCACCGCGTACGCCACCGCCGAGACCAACTACTTCTCGAACAAGGCGAACGCGCCGACCGCGGCGAACATCGCGAACTTCCAGAACTCGCACACCATCTCCGGCATCTCGACGCCGAACTCGTCGACGATCGTGTTCAACCTGTCGGGGTCGTACAGTGACTTCCTGTACATGCTGGCCATGCCGTTCACCTCGGCCCGGCCGGTGGAGTACGACAGCTACGTGCCGGGCAGCCTGCAGCAGGCCCAGCACACGATCTCCGACGGCCCGTACCAGATCAGCTCTTACGTCCCGGGCAAGTCGCTCACCCTGATCAGGAACCCGGCCTGGAAGCAGTCCACGGACTCGATCAGGCACGACTACGTGAACGAGATCGTGGACACCCTCGGCGTGACCTCCGCCCAGACCCAGCTGTCCGACATGCAGGCCGGCACCCAGGACGTGACGAGCGACACGCCGATCAACCCGTCGTCGATCCCGGGCCTGATCGCGTCGGGCGCGTCCAACTTCCACATCTGGCAGTGGTCGAGCACCTTCCCGTACATCGTGTTCAACCTGCGCAGCCCGGACGCCGGCGGCGCCATGGGCAAGCTGCTGGTGCGGCAGGCGGTCAACTACGGCATAGACAAGTCGGCCGCGATCAAGGCCATCGGCGGGCCGGCCGTCGCCCAGGTCCTCAACGGGGTGATCCCCCAGGGCAACGTGGGCTACACGGGTTCCAGCCTGTACCCGGATAACAACGGGCAGGGCAACGTGGCCATGTGCAAGTCCGACCTGGCCAAGGCCGGCTACCCGAACGGCGTCACGCTGCTCTACCTGTACCCGAACGACTCGTCCAACACCCGGATCTTCACCGCGATCCAGGCCTCGCTGGCCAACTGCGGGATCACGCTGACCGGGAAGCCGGAGCCTGGCTCGTCGTTCTTCACCGACATGGCCAACGCCCCGGCGAACAACAAGCCGGGCCAGTTTGACATGGGCCAGGCGGGCTGGATCCCCGACTGGTTCGGCAACAACGGCCGGACCGTCATCCAGGCCCTGTTCCAGGGCCCGAACTGCGTGATCAACACGGTCAACTACGGCTGCTACGACAACCCGACCGTGAACTCGATGATCACCCAGGCCGAAACCGCGAGCTCCATCTCGGCCGCCGGGAACATCTGGCACCAGGCCGACAACCAGATCATGTCGGACGCGGCCATCGCGCCCATCATGAACCAGGGTTTCCCGCAGTACACCAGTGCCCGGGTCAGGGGTATCGCGTCCAACGGCCAGAGCTACCCGACGGCGATTTTCGTGCCGAACATCGGCGATCCGGACATCACGTCGATCTGGCTGGCCGGGAGCTGACCTAAGCTGCCGTCGAAGGGATGACATCGTGGGTCCGGCCGGAAAGATCGTTTCCGGCCGGACCTGCGTAGCGCTATTGACGATCGTGTGCGACGCTTACCCTGTCAGCCGCGTGCGACTCCGCGCCGCTGGCCCGGCCCGGAGGGGATGCCAGTGACCCTGCTTGAAGTGAGCGACCTGAACGTCAGCTTCACGACCGCTGACGGAGTGGTCAAGGCCGTTCGCGGCGTGTCGTTCGGCGTCGACTCGGGGCGTACGCTCGGCATCGTCGGCGAGTCCGGCAGCGGCAAGACCGTCCTGACCCAGACCCTGCTCGGGCTGACCCCGGGCGCCAAGGTATCGGGCCGCGCGGTGTTCGAAGGGACCGACCTGCTGCAGCTCAGCGACAACGACATGCGGAACTTCCGCGGAGCTCAGATCGCGGTGATCTTCCAGGACCCGCTGACCAGCCTGCACCCGCTGTACAAGGTCGGGTGGCAGATCGCCGAGATGGTCCGCGCCCACGACAAGTCGGTCTCCAAGAAGGACGCCAACGACCGGGCCGTGGAACTTCTGGGCCGGGTCGGGATTCCCCGTCCGGAGACGCGGGTCAACGACTATCCGCACCAGTTCTCCGGCGGCATGCGGCAGCGGGCCATGATCGCGATGGCGCTGTCGCTGTCACCCAAGATGATCATCGCCGACGAGCCGACCACGGCGCTGGACGCTACGGTGCAGGCCCAGATCCTCGACCTGCTGCTGCGCTTGCAGCAGGAATTCCATACCGCGCTGATCATGATCACCCACGACCTGGGCGTGGTCGCGGACATCGCCGACGACGTCATGGTCATGTACGCGGGACGGGCCGCGGAGAAGGCGGCCAAGCGTGACGTGTTCTACGCACCGCACCACCCGTACACCAAGGGGCTGCTGGAGTCGATACCGAGCAGCTCGGCGGCCGGCGGCCGCCTGAAGCCGATCCCCGGCTCGCCGCCCAGCCTGATCCACCTGCCGGCCGGCTGTAAGTTCCACCCCCGCTGCGGCTACGTGCTCGACCGCTGCCTGACCGAGGAGCCCGAGCTGCGGCAGCTCGGCCAGGACGCCTACCACACCTCAGCCTGCTGGCTGCCGCTCACATCGGCGGGCCTGTCCGAGCAGGCGGAGGAGCTGCGGGCGCAGACGGTCCAGGAAGGCCGCGGCGAGGCGGCCGCTGAGGTATTCGACGCCGAGATCGCCGGGGCCTTCGGAATCGACGGGAGCGTGGCCGGATGAGTGTCCCGCCATCCGACGGGCCGGCCGACACCGTGCCGCCGGGCATGGGGCCGGACAACGATGACGATGTGCTGGTCCGGGTGGAGAACCTGGTCAAGTACTTCCCGGTGCGCGCGAGCGGGATTGCCAAGCGGACCGTCGGCCACGTCCACGCGGTCGACGACGTGTCGCTGTCCATTCCCCGCGGCAAGACCCTCGGCCTGGTCGGCGAGACGGGCAGCGGCAAGTCCACGCTCGCCCGCTGCGTCGCGGGCCTGATCCCCATCACCTCGGGCCGGATCACGTTCGAAGGCCGCGACATCACCAACCTGTCACGCGGCGCGATGCGGCCGCTGCGGCGGTCGATCCAGATGATCTTCCAGGACCCCTACAGCTCGCTGAACCCGCGGCGCCGGGTCGGCGCGATCATCGGCGACCCTTTCGCCATCCACAAGACCGCCACCGGTGCCGAGCGCAAGCGCCAGGTCCAGGAGCTGATGGAGCGGGTCGGGCTCAACCCCGAGCACTTCAACCGGTTCCCGGCCGAGTTCTCCGGCGGCCAGCGGCAGCGCATCGGGGTGGCGCGCGCGCTCGCGCTACGGCCGCTGCTGATCATCTGCGACGAGCCGGTCTCGGCGCTCGACGTCTCGATCCAGGCGCAGGTGCTGAACCTGCTCGCCGACCTGCAGCGCGACTACGGGCTGACCTACCTGTTCATCGCGCATGACCTGGAGGTCGTGCGGCACGTCAGCGACTCGGTGGCGGTCATGTACCTGGGCCGGATCGGGGAGTCCGGCCCCAAGGCAGGCTTGTACGGCTCGCCCCGGCACCCGTACACCAACGCGCTGATGTCGGCCGCGCCTGCCGCCGATCCCGATACGGCGGCCAGCCGGCAGCGGATCGTCCTGGTCGGGGACGTGCCGTCCCCGATCGACCCGCCTTCCGGGTGCCGGTTCCATCCGCGCTGCCCGAAGGCGCAGCCGCTGTGCGGCGAGACCGAACCTCAGCTCGAGGTCAAGGCGGGCGACCCGGCCACCCACGTGACCGCCTGCCATTTCCCGGTAGCGGCGGGCGAGAACCTCGCCGCCGCAGGCAGGAGTGAACTCTCATGAGCATTGGCGGGATCGAGGTCCAAGGGCGGGAAGCCGTAGCCGCCGAGGCGGTGCTCGACGTTGCCAACGTCGAGGGACGGACTCAGTGGCAGCTGACCTGGCGGCGACTGCGAAGCGACAAGGTAGCGATGGCGGCGTTGGTCGTCATCGTGATCATGGTCGCGCTGGCCCTGGCCGCGCCGCTGTTCGTGACGATCACTCACCACCCGCCGAACATCGCGTACCCGAACACCGGCGAGGACGCGGCGGGCAACCCGGTGGGGCCCGGCACCGCCGGCTTCTGGCTCGGCAGCGACGGCACCGGCCGCGACCTGTTCATCAGGATCCTCTACGGCGCGCGCATCTCCCTGTTCGTCGGCTTCGTCACCACCGCGATCGGCACGGTCGCGGGCGTCGTGGTCGGCCTGATCGCCGGGTACTTCGGCGGGGTGATCGACACGATCCTGGCCCGGTTCACCGACGCGGTGCTGGCCTTCCCCTACATCGTGCTCGCGCTCTCGCTCGCGGTGGTGCTCGGCCCGAGCCTGACCGTGATCATCGCGGTCATCGCGTTCTTCTCCTGGGCCGCCATCGCCAGGATCGTCCGCGGCCAGACCCTGTCGATCAAGGAAAAGGAATACATCGAGGCGGCCAGGTCGCTGGGTGCCGGGCCGTTCCGGATCATGTTCCTCGATATCCTGCCCAACCTGCTCGCGCCGGTGCTGGTGATCGCCACCTTGTACATCCCGACCGCCGTGGTGTTCGAGGCGACGCTGTCCTTCCTGGGCCTCGGCATCCAGCCGCCCACGGCGAGCTGGGGGAACATCCTGAACGAGGCGACGAACTTCTACCAGGTGGCCTGGTGGTACGTGGTCTTCCCGGCGGCGGCGCTGCTGATCACCACGCTCGCGTTCAACCTGCTCGGTGACGGGATCAGGGACGCGATGGACCCGCGCACCGAGCGGGTCTTCGCTGCCGGGCGGGGCCGTCGGCGCCGTAAGTCGTCCGGTGCGGTCGGCGGCGGCCCGTCGCCCGATTTCCCTGACCCGCCGCGCCAGGCCACGCCGATTCCGGGCCAGTTCGGACAATAGGGAGCAGCTGACATGGCAATGTTCGGTTTCCTGGTCCGGCGCATCCTCACCGGCATCGTGGTCATCTGGCTGGTCGCGACCGGCGCGTTCTTCCTGTTCTTCGCCCGCCCGGTGGACACGGTCGCGCGCCAGCTGGCCGGCCGGGCGGCCACCCCGCAGGTCATCAACGAAGTGATCTCCAACCTCGGCCTCAACCAGCCGATCATGGTGCAGTACTGGCATTTCATCAAGAACCTGGTGACCGGGAACCTCGGCTTCTCCTACTACACCGGGGAGTCGGTCGACACCATGCTCAAGCAGGACCTGCCGCCCACCATCTCGCTGGTGATCGGCGGCCTGGTCCTGTGGCTCGTCGTCGGGCTGGGCGTCGGCATCATCAGCGCCACCAGGCCGCGCAGCCTGTTCGACCGGTCCGCCACGGTCGCCGTGCTGATCGGCCTGTCGATGCCGGTGTTCGTGATCGGCGAGCTGCTCATCCTGTTCGTGTTCGTGCCGCTGAACAAGCACGGGTTCACCTGGATCCAGACCGGGTACGCCGGGATCTCGCAGGGCGTCCTCACCTGGGCGGGGCACATGATCCTGCCCTGGATCACCCTGGCCGCGGTGCAGGCCGCCGTCTACACCCGGCTGACCCGCGGCCAGCTGCTCGATACGCTGGGCGAGGACTATATCAGGACGGCCAGGTCCAAGGGGCTGTCCGAGCGGCGGGTGATCTACAAGCACGGGGTCCGGGCCGCCCTCACCCCGGTCCTGTCGCAGCTCGGCGTGGACCTCGGCCAGCTGCTCGGCGGCGTCATCGTGGTGGAGGCGGTGTTCGGCCTCGGCGGCCTCGGCCAAGTGTCGGTGGAGGCCATCGACACCGACAACCTGCCGGTGATCATCGGGTTCGTCGTCATCGCGGCCGTATTCGTGGTCGTGGCCAACATCGTCGTCGACGTGCTCTACGCGGTGCTCGACCCCAGGGTCCGGATCGCCTGACGGTGTTTCACCGTTCTCCCGCTGCCCGTCCCGCTCCGGCCGCCCGTGGCCCCGCCGGTGCCGCCCCGGGCCGCGAGATGTTCCGGCTCGCCACGCCGGTCATCCTGTGGTGGGGCTGGCTGGCCTTCGTGGCCGCGAATATCGCCGACTTCGCGATCCAGGGCGCCCACGGGTCGTCGCCTAGGTTCGTGATCGTGGTGGCGGGGATCCTGGCCACGGTCACCGGGCTCGCCTACGCCCTGGCGCTTCGCCCGCGCGTCATCGCCGACCACGTCGGCCTGGCGATCGTGAATCCGTTCCGCGACCATCGCGTTCCGTGGGCGGCGATCCAGACCGTGGACACCGGCGACTGGGTGCGAGTGCATTATGCTCCCGGCGGGGATGCACGTGGCGCTAAGACCAGCGCGGTCAGCCGGTCGCTTTCCTGCTGGGCTCTGTACGTCTCGGCCCGGACCAAGCGCAAGGCAGCCAGGCCGCCGCGTCCGCGGCGCAGTTGGTTTCCTTCGCTGCCTGGCGGGCTCGGGCAGGAGACGGGCGACGAGGGAGGCTTCCGGCTGCCAGAAGAGGCGAAGTACCTGGCTTCGCTCCCGCCGGCCAAGGCGATCGCCTCCCGCCTGGACACGCGCGCGGCGAAGGAACGTGCCCGCGGGGAACATACCGGCCCGGCGACCGCACGATGGGCCTGGCCGCCGCTCGCCGCCGTCACCGTACCCGCGCTGGCGCTGCTGATTATCGCGCTGGCCTAGGCACGGCCCTCCGGGGGCAGCGGCGGCGGGGTGCCGCCGAACTCGGGACAGACCGCCTTGTGGTTGCACCAGTCGCAGAGTCGGCTCGGCCTGGGCCGCCAGTCGCCCGCGGCGCGGGCCCGCTCGATGGCCTGCCACAAGGCTGCGATCTTCCGTTCGGTGGCGAGCAGGTCGGACTCATCAGGCGCGTACCGCAGGACCTCGCCCTCGGCCAGGTACATGAGCTGGAGCAGCCTGGGCACCTGGCCGCGCAGCCGCCAGATTACCAGGGCGTAGAACTTCATCTGGAACAGGGCGCTCGCCTCATAGGCCTCACGGGGCGCACGGCCGGTCTTGTAGTCCACGATCCTGATCTCGCCGCCGGGCGCCACGTCGAGCCGGTCGATATAGCCGCGCAGCCGTAGCCCGGTATCGAGGGTGGTCTCCACGTAGGCCTCGCGCGCAGCAGGCTCGAGCCTGCGCGGGTCTTCGAGGGTGAAGTACGCATCGATGATCGCGGTCGCGGCCTGGAGCCAGTCGGCCCGTTCGGCCTCGTCGGGAAACAGCGCGGCCAGCTCAGGTTCAGCTGCGGCCAGCCGGTCCCACTCGGGGGCCAGCAGTGCCCGCGCGGCCACCGGGGTCCGCTCCGTGGCGGGCAGGTCGAAGAGCCGCTCGAGCGCGGCGTGCACCAGCGTCCCGCGCGCCGTGGCCAAGGTGGGCGGCTCGGGCAGCCGGTCGATCACGCGGAACCTGTACAACAGCGGGCAGGTCATGAAATCGGCAGCGCGTGACGGCGACAGCGCCGGTCCGGACGGCTCCCTGGCCGCTGGTTCCGCAGGGGCCGCGTCGGCCGGGCCCGGCGCGGGCGGCAGTACGTCAAGAACCGCGGCTATTTCCTCCACAGCAGCACCGTAGGGCACGCCACCGACATTCGGGAGTATCTCGGGCCGCGTTTCGTCCTGGCCCGCCATCGACCCGAACGAGCGCGTGGGCACGTAGCATCGGTACTGTGGCCCGCACGACACCAGGCAAGCCGCCGCAGCGCCGTATAGCCGGTTCTGGGATCATCATCGCGCGCCCGTTCGGCATCCCGGTGTACATCTCCCCGTACTGGTTCCTCATCGCGGGCTTCATCGTGTTCAGGTACGCCGAGGAGCTCGCCTCCACGCTCCACGGTTCCACCAGGTTCGTGGTGGCGGTGGCCTTCGTCGTGTTGCTCTACCTGTCCGTGCTTATCCACGAGCTGAGCCACTCGCTAGTGGCCCGCGCGTACCAGCTGCCGGTCCGGCGCATCCTGCTGTACCCGCTCGGCGGATTCTCCGAGCTCGAGCAGGAGCCGCCGACGCCGTGGCGCGCGTTCGCCGTGTCTGCGGCCGGGCCGGCCCTGTCGCTCGTGCTGGCGGCCGTCGGCTACGGCCTGACGCGGGTGGTCTCGGCCGCGGACACCATCGCCTCCACGCTTGTCTTCCAGCTCATGTGGGCCAACCTGGTGATCGGGGCCTTCAACCTGCTGCCAGGCCTGCCCCTGGACGGCGGCCTGATGCTGCGGGCCGCGGTCTGGAAGGTGACTCGCCGTCCGTCTACCGCGACCATCGTCGCCGCCTGGGCGGGCCGCGTGATCGCCGTGGGCCTGGTGCCGCTCATCTTCTGGTTGTTCGGCGAGGACGTGCTGGCCCTGGTGCTGGCCGCGGTGATCACCGCGTTCATGTGGTCGGGCGCCGGACAGGCGATCAAGGCAGCCAGGTTCCGCGAGCGGCTGCCCGCGCTCCAGGCCCGGCGGCTGGCCCGCAAGGCGGTCTCGGTCGCCGCGAGCACCCCGCTGGCGGAGGCGATCAGGCGCGCGGATGAGAGCCAGGCGCGGGCGGTCGTGGTCGTCGACCACGAAGACAAGCCGATCGCGATCCTCAACGAGACCGCGGTAATGGCCACGCCGCCGCAGCGGCGGCCCTGGATCGAGGCAGGATCCCTGGCCAGGACGCTCGAGCCCAACCTGGTGCTGCCCGCTGACCTGTCCGGGATGGCGCTCCTTGACGCCCTCCGCCGGGCGCCGGCGTCAGAGTACCTGCTGGTGGAGCCGTCCGGCCAGGTCTACGGCGTGCTCGCCGCCCGCGATGTCGACCACGCCTTCGCCGGGGTATAACCAACCATGACCAAACCGCGGCGAGGGCCGCTGATGCCGGGCGAGCCGGTGCGGCTGACCGATCCCAAGGGCCGTAGCCACGTCATTACCCTGCGGCCCGGCGCGTCCTTCCATACCCACCGGGGCATGCTGAGCCACGACGACATCATCGGCGGTCCCGACGGGAACGTGGTCAGGTCCGGGGGCGGCACCCCCTACGTGGTGTTCCGCCCGCTGCTGGCCGACTTCACGCTGGCCGCCAAGCGAGGCGCGGCCGTGGTGTACCCCAAGGACGCCGCCCAGATCGTCGCGTTCGCCGACGTGTTCGGTGGCGCGCGGGTGCTCGAGGCCGGAGCGGGCTCTGGCGCGCTGTCCTGCTGGCTGCTGCGGGCGGTCGGCGAGCAGGGCACCCTGGTCTCATTCGAGCGCAGGCCCGACTTCGCCGAGATCGCCAGGCAGAACGTGGAGCAGTTCTTCGGCGGCCAGCCGCCGGCCTGGCAGCTGGTCATCGGCGAGTTCGGCCGCCCCGGCGACGAGCCCGGACTGGCCGACTTCGACCGGGTCGTGCTCGACATGCTCGCCCCCTGGGACTGCGTGGACGCCGCCGCCGACGTGCTGACCCCCGGCGGCCTGGTGTGCTGCTACGTCGCCACCACCACCCAGCTGTCGCGGACCTTCGAGGCGCTGCGCGGGCACGGCGGCTTCGACGAGCCTGCCGCCTGGGAGAGCCTGGTGCGCGGATGGCACGTGGACGGCCTGGCCGTCCGCCCGGAGCACCGCATGGTGGGACACACCGGGTTCCTGGTGACCGCGCGGCGGCTGGCCCCAGGGGTGGTCCCCCCGCCCCGCAGGCGTCGAGGGGGTTTGGGGGGAAAGACTTTCCCCCAAGAGCAGGGGGGTCTGGGGGGATCGTCCCCCCGAGACAATACTGTTAAGCCGTTCGTGAACGATAACGCTTAGCGATGCCGAAGTGACGGATCGATCATCGGATAGGCAGCAAGACGGCATCGAAACAGCCTCGCCAGGTTAGGGAATGCTCGTGTATAGGTAATGTCTTAGTAGCGGCCAGGAGGAGGTGAGGGGCGTGCCTAACAGAGATGACAGCGGGCGTGCCTCACGGCATGACGATGAGGTGCGGAGCCTCACCGCGCAGATCTCCTTCCTTGATGAGGAAATTGCCGTGCTCCGCCGCAGGCTGGCGGATTCGCCGCGGCAGGTCAGGATGCTTGAGGACCGGCTGCGCGAGACCGAGGGCAGCCTGTCCGGGGTCACCGCCCAGAACGAGCGGCTGGCGGCCACGCTGCGCGAGGCGCGCGACCAGATCATCGCGCTGAAGGAAGAAGTGGACCGGCTGGCCCAGCCTCCGTCCGGTTTCGGCGTCTTCCTGAACGCCTGCGAGGACGACACGGCCGACGTCTTCACCGGCGGCCGCAAGATGCGCGTGAACGTGTCTCCGAACGTGGAGCTGGCCGAGCTGCGCCCGGGCCAGGAAGTGGTGCTGAACGAGGCGCTCAACGTGGTCATCGCCCAGGGGTACGAGAAGGTGGGCGAGGTGGTCATGCTCAAGGAGCTGCTCGCCGACGGCGAGCGCGCCCTGGTCATCTCCCAGGCCGACGAGGAGCGCGTGGTCCGGCTGGCCGCGCCGCTGCTGAAGGAGACGCTGCGGGCCGGTGACTCGCTGATGCTCGAGCCCCGGTCCGGGTACGTGTACGAGCGGATCCCCAAGGCCGAGGTGGAAGAGCTCATCCTGGAGGAAGTGCCCGACATCTCCTACTCCGACATCGGCGGCCTGTCTTCGCAGATCGAGCAGATCAGGGACGCCATCGAGCTGCCCTACCTGCACGCCGACCTGTTCAAGGAGCACCAGCTCAAGCCGCCCAAGGGGGTGCTGCTGTACGGGCCGCCCGGCTGCGGGAAGACGCTGATCGCCAAGGCCGTGGCGAACTCGCTGGCCAAGCAGGTGGCGGCCAAGACGGCCCAGGCCGACGGCACACCGGAAGGCAAGAGTTTCTTCCTCAACATCAAGGGCCCGGAGCTGCTGAACAAGTACGTGGGCGAGACCGAGCGGCACATCAGGCTGGTGTTCCAGCGGGCCAGGGAGAAGGCCAGCGAGGGCCAGCCGGTCATCGTGTTCTTCGACGAGATGGACTCGATCTTCCGCACCCGCGGCTCTGGCGTGTCCAGCGACGTCGAGAACACCATCGTGCCGCAGCTGCTGTCCGAGATCGACGGTGTGGAGGGCCTGGAGAACGTCATCGTCATCGGGGCCTCGAACCGCGAGGACATGATCGACCCGGCGATCCTGCGGCCGGGCCGGCTGGACGTCAAGATCAAGATCGAGCGGCCGGACGCCGAGGCGGCCAGGGACATCTTCTCCAAGTACGTGCTGAAGGAACTCCCGCTGCACCCGGACGACCTGGCCGAGCACGGCGGCTCGGAGCAGGCCACCGTGGCAGCCATGATCCAGCGCACGGTCGAGCGGATGTACACCGAGTCCGAGGAGAACAGGTTCCTCGAGGTGACCTACGCCAACGGCGACAAGGAAGTGCTGTACTTCAAGGACTTCAACTCCGGCGCGATGATCGAGAACATCGTCTCCCGGGCCAAGAAGATGGCCATCAAGGAGTTCCTGGAGACCGGCCAGAAGGGCCTGCGGGTCAGCCACCTGCTGGCCGCGTGCGTGGATGAGTTCAGCGAGAACGAGGACCTGCCGAACACCACCAACCCAGACGACTGGGCGCGTATCTCCGGCAAGAAGGGTGAGCGCATCGTGTACATCAGGACCCTGGTCTCGGGCAAGACAGGCACCGAGGCGGGCCGCTCGATCGACACCGTTGCGAACACCGGGCAATACCTCTGATGGGCTGTGGTGGCCCGGGGGCCGAACCCGTAAAGCCCCCCGGAACCCCCCGCGCGCCGGGGGGACCTTCCCCCCGGACCTCCCTGTAGGCTCTTTAACATGAGCGTGCTTCGCGTGATGGGTACAGAGACCGAGTACGGCATCTCCGTACCCGGCCAGCCTGGCGCGAACGCGATGGTGACCTCATCCCAGATCGTCAACGCCTACCAGGCCGCCACGGCCGCACGGGCCCGGCGGGCCCGCTGGGACTTTGAGGAGGAGAACCCGCTCCGGGACGCCCGCGGGTTCGACCTCACCCGCGAGGCGGCGGACTCCTCGCAGCTCACCGACGAGGACCTGGGCCTGGCCAACGTCATCTTGACCAACGGCGGCCGGCTGTACGTCGACCACGCCCACCCCGAGTACTCCGCGCCCGAGTGCACCAACCCGCGGTCGGTGGTGATCTGGGACAAGGCCGGCGAGCGGGTGATGGCCGAGGCCGCGGCCAAGGCCGCGACCGTGCCGGGCAGCGCGCCCATCCAGTTGTACAAGAACAACACCGATAACAAGGGCGCCTCCTACGGCTCGCACGAGAACTACCTGATGCGGCGGGCCACGCCGTTCGCCGACATCGTCAAGTTCCTGGTCCCGTTCTTCGTCTCCCGCCAGGTCATCTGCGGGGCAGGCCGGGTCGGCATCGGGGCCGACGGCCGCGGCTCCGGCTTCCAGATCAGCCAGCGCGCCGACTTCTTCGAGGTCGAGGTGGGCCTGGAGACCACGCTGAAGCGGCCCATCATCAACACCAGGGACGAGCCGCACGCCGACCCGGAGAAGTACCGGCGGCTGCACGTGATCATCGGTGACGCCAACATGAGCGAGGTGAGCACCTACCTCAAGGTGGGCACCACCTCGCTGGTGCTCGCGATGATCGAGGACAAGTTCCTCGGCTCGGACCTGTCGATCGATGCGCCCGTGGCCGAGCTGCGCCAGGTCTCGCACGACCCTTCCTGCCGCCGCCTGATCACGCTCAAGGACGGCAGGAAGATGACCGCCGTCCAATTGCAGGCCGAATACCTTGAGCTGGCCCGCAAGTACACCGAGGACCGGTACGGGGACGATGTCGATGACATCACCGCCGACGTCCTGGACCGGTGGGAGTCGGTGCTGAACCGGCTGGCCGAGGACCCCATGCTGCTGTCCAGGGAGCTGGACTGGGTAGCCAAGCTCGAGCTGCTCGAGGGCTACCGGTCAAGGGACGGACTCGGCTGGGACCACCCCCGCCTGCAGCTTGTGGACTTGCAGTACTCCGACGTACGGCTGGATCGCGGCCTGTACAACCGGCTGACGGCCAGGGGCCGGATGGTGCGGCTGACCGACGACGCGACCGTGGAGCGGGCGATCGAGAACCCTCCGGAGGACACCAGGGCCTACTTCCGCGGCCGCTGCCTGCGGCAGTACCCCGAAGCCGTGGCCGCTGCCTCGTGGGACTCGGTTATCTTCGACATTCCGGGCCGCGAGTCGCTGCAGCGTGTCCCCACGCTGGAGCCGCTGCGGGGCACCAGGGCGCACGTAGGCGAGCTGCTGGACCGCTGCCGCAGCGCAGCCGAGCTAGTTGCCGCCCTCACTGGCCAGGACTGACGCTTGCCCGCGCCGGCCCGGGTTCGGGGGTCGCGGGGGGTGTCCCCCCGCGTGTCGGGGTTCTTGGGGGTGCGCGGGGGGTACCCCCCGCGTGTAGGTATCCTCGCGTCGGTACGGGTTCGGGGGGTTCGCGGGGGAGAATACCCCCCCGCGTGTAGGTATCCTCGCGTCGGTACGGGTTCGGGGGGGTTCGCGGGGGGAATACCCCCCGCGTGTGGGGACAGACGGAGGTAGCGACATGACAACCAAGGACACCGGCGGTCAGCGGCAGACCACAAGACGCGCCGAGGAGACCGAAGAGGCCGAGACGGGCACCACCGAGGAGGTCAGGGAGCGGCAGGAAAAGCTCTCCGACGACGTCGACGCGATCCTCGACGAGATCGATGAGGTTCTCGAGGAGAACGCCGAGGAGTTCGTCAGGTCGTACGTCCAGAAGGGCGGGCAGTAAGGCCGCAACCGTCCGACCGGTTCGCGC
Source organism: uncultured Actinomycetota bacterium (assembly GCA_963808615.1). Classification (GTDB taxonomy): domain Bacteria; phylum Actinomycetota; class Actinomycetes; order Streptosporangiales; family Streptosporangiaceae; genus Palsa-504. The sequence goes on along the minus strand of CAWEGV010000005.1, from coordinate 148,697 downwards.
AGGGCGGACGCGCTGGCATCTTCCGGGTGCCGTCTCGCTCGGGCGCGGCAGTAGGGTCTGTTGAGGGGCAGTGCAGCTCCGGGGGCGAAGCTCCGCAGGACCCCCGAATATGCTGACAACCTCGGGAGGAGGTTCGCGTTGGGGTCTTACTTCGGCAGCAGCCAGGCCGGCCCGTTCGCAGGAGATGGGGTTGCCCGGCGCACGGGCGGCTCTGCCGGGCAGCCAGGTTCGGGCTTGATGAACCTGCAGTCCTCGTCGTTTGCAGATGTCCTCGCCTCGTACGCGCCAGGATTGCTGCCCGGCCGGGCAGCTGGCCACGGCGCGGATGGGCTCCCGGGGAACGCTGGGTCGGGCCCCGCCCAGGTCATCCGTGACCTGCCGCACGCCACCACGATCGTGGCCGCGACCTGCGACCACGGCGTGGTCCTGGCGGGCGACCGCCGGGCCACCGCCGGAAGCATGATCGCCAAGCGGGATGTGGAGAAGGTCTTCAGGAGCGACGAGTACTCGGCGATCGGCTACGCGGGCACGGGCAGCGCGGGGATCGAGTTCGTCCGCCTGTTCCAGGTCGAGCTCGAGCACTACGAGAAGATGGAAGGCCGCTCGCTGTCCCTGGAGGGCAAGGCGAACAGGCTGGCCTGGATGACCAGGGGGAACCTCGCCGCGGCCATGCAGGGCTTCATCGTGGTTCCGCTGTTCGTCGGCTATGACGAGGACATCGGCCAGGGCCGGATCTTCAGCTATGACGTCCTCGGCGGCCCGTACGAAGAGCAGAGGTTCCACTCCATCGGCTCGGGGTCGGTATTCGCCCGGGGCTCGTTGAAGAAGCTGTACGCCGATGACATGCCGGTGGGCGACGCCGTGCTGGCCTGCGTGCAGGCCCTGTATGACGCCGCCGACGATGATTCGGCGACCGGTGGCCCGGACCTGACCAGGCGCATCTTTCCTGTCATCGCTACCGTGACGGCCGACGGCTTCCGCAAGCTGCCCGAGGCCGAGTCCGAACAGTACGCGCAGCAGGTGGTGCAGGAGCGGATGGCCACGCCCGACGGGCCGGCCGCCCCGCTGCACGTGGCCGGCTAGCGCGCTCCGCCCCCGTCCCGCCCAATCTGACCAGGTAAAGGAAGCGCCCGCGGTGTCCATGCCGTCGTTCTACGTGTCACCCGCACAGGCCATGCGGGACAAGGCTGAATACGCGCGGCAGGGGATCACGCGCGGCCGAAGCTGCGTCACGCTGCAGTTCGAGGGCGGGATCTTGATGATGGCGCCCAATCCGTCCAGCGCGCTGCACAAGATCAGCGAAATCTACGACAGGATCGCCTTCGCCGCGGTGGGCCGGTACAACGAATACGAGAGCCTGCGCAAGGCCGGAATCACCTACGCCGACATCACCGGCTACCAGTTCGACCGGCACGACGTGACGGCCCGCGGCATCGCCAACTACTACGCCCAGAACCTGGGCACGATCTTCACCGAGAGCATCAAGCCGTTCGAGGTGGAGATCGTTGTCGCTGAGGTGGGGGAGCGGCCGGACGGCGACCAGATCTACCGGATCACCTTCGACGGGTCGGTGACCGACGAGCCGGGTTTCGTGGCCTTCGGCGGGCAGGCCGATCAGGTGTCCGCTGCGCTGAAGGAGCGGTACTCACCGGGCATGTCCCTGCCCGAGGCGTTCGCCGCGGCCCTGGCCGCACTGTCCGCACCGGCCAACGGCGGGGGGAACGACGTACCTGCCACGCAGCTGGAGGTCGCCGTCCTGGACCGGACCAAGGATCATCGCACCTTCCGCCGTATCCGGGCCGCCCGGCTCGAAGAGCTCATCAGCCAGAGCCGGGAAGCCGACACGAAGACCTCTCAGGCCGCTGAGACATCCGCCGAACCGGAGGTCCCAGCCGCCCCCGAAACCCCCCCAGGCCCCGAAACCACAGCCCCCGAAACCCCAGCCCCCGGGACCTCCGCGGCCCCCGGGACCCCAGCCGGTCCCGGAGCCCCAGCCGCCCCCGGGACCCCATCAGGTCCTGGCCCTACCAGCGGCTCCGACGCGCCCATCGGCCCCGATGCGCCCGGCACGGACCGCGGCAGCGGAGTGGGTGACGGCGACAACCCGCCCAGCCCGCTGTAGACGGTGAGACCGCCTCACCCAGCCTCATCAAAGGCCGGCCATGATGCCTGGGCTTAGAGCGGGATATTGGCGTGCTCACCCCGGAGCTGAGGAGCCTCGGCGATGGCACGCGCCAGCTCCTGACGCGTCCGGCTAGGGTCGATGATCGCGTCGATGACGCCGATGTCGACGGCGCGCTGCAGGCCTCCTGCGGTGGCCTCGTGCTCGGCGGCCAGTTCCGCCTCGGCCTCGTGCAGCTGCTCGGGCGGCACGGTGGCCAGCGTGCGGCGGTGCAGGATGCGGACGGCGGCCACTGCGCCCATGACGGCGACCTCCGCGCCGGGCCAGGCGTATACGCGGGTCGCGCCGAGCGCGCGTGAGTTCATCGCGATGTAGGCCCCGCCGTACGCCTTGCGCGTCACCAGCGTTACCCGGGGGACGGTGGCCTCGGCAAAGGCGTGCAGCAGCTTGGCCCCGCGGCGGACCACACCGTCCCATTCCTGGCCGACGCCGGGCAGGTACCCCGGCACGTCCACGAGCACCACGAGCGGCACGCCGAAGGCATCGCACATCCGGACGAACCGGGCCGCCTTCTCGGCCGACGCGGCGTCCAGGCATCCGCCGAGCCGCATCGGGTTGCTGGCCACCACGCCGACCGTGCGCCCGGCCAGGCGGCCCAGGATCGTCACCACGTTCGGCGCCCAGCGGGGGTGCAGTTCGATGCCCGGCGCGTCGAGCAGCCTGTCGGTGAGCAGGTGCACGTCGTAGGCCCGGCGCGCGGAGTCGGGCAGCAGGCCGGAAAGGTCGCGGTCGTCCGCCTCATCGGCGATCTTCCCCTGGTCGGTGAGCATGGCCGCGAGCTGACGGGCACGGTCGATGGCTTCCGCGTCGGTCTCCGTCACCACGTGCACCACGCCGGACCGGCGGCTGTGCGGCTCGGGCCCGCCGAGCCGCTCCATGTCCACGTCCTCGCCGGTCACCGAGCGCACCACGTCCGGGCCGGTGACGAAGATGCGCCCCTGGCCGGACAGGATCACGATGTCGGTCAGCGCCGGGCCGTAGGCGGCACCGCCCGCCGCGGGGCCGAGCACCACGGAGATCTGCGGCACCCGCCCGGAAGCGGCGGTCATCGCCGCGAAGACCGTTCCCACCGCGTGCAGGCTGGCCACGCCCTCGGCCAGCCGGGCACCGCCGGAATGCCACAACCCGACGATCGGAACGCCTCGGTTGATCGCCTCCGCGTGGGCCCCGACGATCGCGGCGCAACCCCCCGTGCTCATCGCGCCGCCCTGCACCCGGGGATCAGAGGCGAAGGCCACCACCGCGTTGCCGTGCACCAGACCTATACCGGCTAGCGCGCCGCTGCGCTCGTCGCCGTCGGCAGGAGGGAAGACTTCGAGCGTGCCGGGATCGAACAGCGCGGCCAGGCGCTCCTGCGGGTCGCGCGGCAGGGCGGCCGGAACCGAAGCGGGCACAGTAGCCGAAGCGGGCACAGTAGCGGTCGGCCTCGAGTCCAGTACGGTCATCTCAGGTCTCCTCTCCGTTCAGGCTCCGGAGCCCGGCGGACGGTGAACGCGTCCGGTCAGGCCGCGGTGAATACCAGCGACACGTTGTGGCCGCCGAACCCGAAGGCGTTGTTGAGCACCGCGATCGGTTCCGAGCTGCCTGAACCGCACGGCCCCAGCGGCCGGGGCTCGGTGGCTATTTCAATGGGCACGTCATCGTCGAGGTCATCGAGGTTGATGGTGGGCGGGGCGACGCGATCGCGCAGCGCCTGGATGGCGGCCACGGACTCCACGGCGCCCGCGCCGCCGAGCAAATGTCCGGTCATCGACTTGGTGGACGACACGACGACGCCATCGGCCGCCGCGCCCAGGGCCCTGGCTAGCGCCTGAGCCTCGAGCACGTCGCCCTCGGGGGTGGAGGTGGCGTGTGCGTTCACGTGCACGACCTGCGCCGGGTCGACCTGGGCATCGGCCAGCGCCCTGGTGATCGCCGCGACCACGCCGGCTCCGTCGGGCGCGGGGTGAGCGATATGATGCGCGTCCGAGGAGTAGCCCGCCCCGGCTGCGATGGCATACACCTCGGCCCCCCGCCGCCGCGCGTGCGACAGGGATTCCAGCACCACGATGCCGGCTCCCTCACCGAGGACAAATCCGTCCCTGGCCTTGTCGAACGGCCGAGATGCCCGTTCCGGCTCATCGTTGCGGGTGGACATGGCCCGCATCACGGCGAACGCGGCGATGTTGAGGTCCATGATCGCCGCCTCGGTGCCGCCGGCGATGACCACGTTGGCTCGGCCGGAACGGATCATGTCAATGCCGTACCCGATTGTCTCGGCGCCGGACGCACACGCGCTGACCAGCGAGTGCGCGCCCGCGTGGGCCCCGAACTCCATGCTGATCCAGCCGGCCGACCCGTTCGGCATCAGCATCGGCACGGTGAACGGCGAGATGCGGGACCAGCCCTTCTGCCTGAGGATGTCGTAGCCCGCAATCGTCGACCCGATGCCGCCGATTCCGCTGGTCACCGCCACCCCGAGCCGTTCAGGATCCACCTCAGGCGTCCCCGCGTCGGCCCACGCCTCGCGCGCGGCGGCCAGCGCGAACTGCTCGCAGCGGTCCATCCGGCGCGCCTGCACGCGGCCTATGGCCTCCGCCGGGTCGGTGGCTGCCGGTGCGGCGATGCGCACCGGCAGCTCCTCGACCCACGGCTCGGTCAGGCGGCGCACGCCGCTCCGTCCGGCCAGCATCGCCGCCCAGGTTGACGCGGCATCCCCGCCGAGCGGGGTGGTCGCGCCGAGCCCGGTCACGACGACGGTCTCGCGTTCAACCGTCACGCGGAGCTCCCGGCGTTCTTGGTCACGAAGTTCACCACGTCCTGGACGGTGGTGAGGTCCTTCAGCTGGTCGTCGGGGATCTCGACGCCGAACTTGTCCTGCGCCGCGACGGCGATCTCGACCATGGACAGCGAATCTATGTCGAGGTCGTCGACGAAGCTCTTGTTCGGGGTCACCTCGTCGGCGGGGACACCGGCGATCTCCTCGATGATTTCGCCAAGCCCGGCGAGGATCTCCTGCTCTGTCATGGTCTTTGCTCCTTGTCCTTAACGTTGATGTCGTCTGCCTTCGCCCCAAGGCGGGGCTGTTCTCGTTCGCCCGGCCGACTCGCGGCAGGGCGGCTGCGGCATTGGGGGCCTAAGGTACCGTGACCACCTGCGCCGCATAGCACATCCCCGCGCCGAATCCGAGCAGCAGCGCCGGCGAGCCCGCCTTGGCCTCACCGCGCTCCGCCATTCGCGACAGCGCCAGCGGGATGGATGCCGAGGACGTGTTCCCGGCGTGCACGATATCGTCCGCCAGGCGTTCCCGCGGGACGCCTAGCCGGCGCGCGATGGCCTCGATGATCCGCAGGTTCGCCTGGTGCGGGACGAACGCCGTCAGATCGTTCAGGTCCACGCCCGCCCGCTCGCAGGCCTGCGCCGCGACCGGGTGCAGCGCTGTGGTGGCCCACCGGAACACCGCCTGGCCCTCCTGGTACAGGTAGGAGCGGCGATCTGGGATCGCGATCTTGGAAGCCAGATCTCCGGCGCTGCCCCACGCCACCGGGCCGATGCCCGGCGGCTCGCCGTCCGCTACCGGGCCGACCACCACGGCCCCGGCCCCGTCGGCGAAGATGATGCAGGTGGGGCGGTCCTGCGGGTCGATCCAGGCCGTCATCTTCTCCGACCCGATCACCAGCACGTGCCGGGCCGTGCCCGCCCGGACGGCATCTGAGGCGTTGGCCAGCGCGTAGCAGAAGCCGGCGCACGCGGCGTTGAGGTCATACGCGCCGGGCGCGACGATGCCGAGCCGGTGCGCGACCATCGCGGAAGCGTTGGGTATCGGCACCTCGGCACTGCAGGTGGCCACGATGACCAGGTCGATGTCGGCTGGGGACAGGCCGCTGCCGGCCAGCGCCTTGCCCCCGGCCATGAAGGCCATGTCCGCCACGGACTCGTCGGGCCCGGCGAAGCGACGGCTGACGATGCCTACCCGGCTGCGAATCCACTCATCGCTCGTGTCCACCTGGACCGCGAGGTCGTCATTGGTGACCACATTGGCTGGCTGGTAGGCGCCCAGGGACATGATCCGGGCGCCTGCCGCTGGCGGGAACGGGGTAAAGGAACTGACGAGCCCGCTGGATGTCATGCGCCTTCCTTCTTCTCCGGGGGGACCCATCCCCCCGGGCCCCCCTGGGGTTGAACGCGGACTAGCGGCTGGCCCTCGCTGACCGGATCGCCGTCTTCCGCCAGCCATTCGATGATCTCGAACGATCCCAGGGGCCCCGGCGCGGCCACCTGGTGCTGGCCGCCACGGGCCACCACGGTGCCCAGCTCCGTGGTCAGGGCGACGATGGCGCCGGTGGCGGTGGAATCCCGGCGCCCTGTCGGCGTACGGAACGTGCCCGACGCCGGCGCCACGATCAGGCGCCATTCCGGCAGGTGGCCGTGGCCGTCCGGCTCGGACAGGTGCTCCTCGATCAGGTCGCGGGCGGCATCGAGCTGATCCGGGGTCTTCAGCGCCAGCTGCACCACGCCGGGCAGCGCCCGCCGGGCCAGCCCGGTCAGCGTGCCCGCAGGCGGCAGCTCGATGAGCGCGGTCACGCCCAGGTCCGCCATCGTCTTCATGCACAGGTCCCAGCGCACCGGCGCGGCCACCTGCGCGACCACGCGCTCCAGCCATTCCTTGCCGGTGGTGACCGCGGCGCCGTCTGCGTCGGACAGCAACGTGATGACCGGATCGGTCACCGTGACGGAGCCGGCCGCCTCACGCAGCGCCGCGACGGCGGGCGCCATGTGCTGGGTGTGGAAGGCGCCCGCGACCTGCAGCGGGCGCAGCCGGGCGCCGGGCGGGGGGTCGGCCGCGAACGCTTCGAGGCCGGTCAGCGTCCCGGCGGCCACGATCTGCCCGGCCCCGTTGACGTTGGCCGGCGTCAGGCCGTGGCGGGCGATGGCCGCGAGGACCGCGTCCTCGTCGCCGCCCAGCACGGCCGTCATCCCGGTCGGCTCAACGGCGGACGCCGCCGCCATGGCCCTGCCCCTGACGCTGACCAGCCGCATGGCGTCGTCGGCGCCGAGGACCCCGGCCAGCACGCCGGCGGCCAGTTCCCCGACGCTGTGCCCGGCCGCCGCGTCGGCCCGGATGTCGCTCGGGTCCTCTGCATATAGCCTGCGCATCTCTCCCGCGCCCCCGCCGGCTAGCGCGTCGGCCAGCGCGCCGGCCGCTGCCAGAGCGGCCGCGACGAGCAGCGGCTGGGCGACCGACGTGTCCTTGATCTCGTCGGCGGTCGCGGTGGTGCCGAACCTGATCAGGTCGAGGCCCGCTAGCTCGGAGGCGCCGCCGAGACGCTCGGCGACACCGGGCACGTCCAGCCACGGTCCGAGAAAGCCCGGCGTCTGCGCACCTTGCCCGGGCGCGGCGATGATGAGCATCCCTACAGGGTGCCTGTAGGACTCCGCCATATGAATACCGGACACTTACGAAGTTTGCCGTGATGATTCTGTCGCATTCCTACAAAGACTGTTACATGTGAACGTTATCACCGCGTTACCGGGCGCGTCGCGCCCTTCAGTTCCGCTTGGCCGCCAGGCGGCCCAGGGCGAGCGCGACCCACAGGGTGAATCCGTCCCGCCCGGCCGAGGGCGTGAACTCGGTGAGCTCGGCGACCCGGCGCAGCCGGTACCGGACGGTGTTCGGGTGCACGAACAGCAGCCGGGCGGTGGCCTCCAGGGACGATCCCTGCTCCAGGTAGGTGGTGAGGGTGTCGAGCAGGGCATGGCCCCCCACGAGCAGCGGTTCGTAGACCTCGCTGATGAGCGCGGCGCAGGCGTCGGAATCGCCGTCCAGCGCCCGTTCGGGCAGCAGCTCATCGGCTCCGGCCGGCCGTGGCGCATCCGGCCACGCGGGCACCGCGCGCAACGCGGCGAGCGCTGCACGCGCGGAAACCGAGGCGGTCCGCAGGTCGCGGACCAGCGGTCCGGCGATCACTGGTCCCGGCCCGAACCGGCCGGCGAATCGCTCGGCGGCGGCAATCGGGTCGTCGATGCCGCCGACCACCAGGATGAGCCGGTTGCCCTGCACGCCGGCCAGCAGATCGAGCCTGGCCCGCCGGGCCTGGGTTCGCAGGTCCTCGATCAGCGGCTCGGCCGAACTGGGCGTGTACCCCTTGTGCTCGTCGTCGTCCTCGTCGCCGATGGTGCCGACTACCACCGTGACGGGGGACGACGACCAGTTCAGCGCCGAGGCCCAGGAGTGCAGCGAGTCCTCGGCCTCACCGCGTACCAGGGAGTCCACCACGAGCGCCTCCAGCCGGGCGTCCCATGCACCGCGCGCCTCCGCGGTCCGCGCGTACACCTGGGCCGCGCTGAACGCGAGTTCCCTGGCGTAGGTGAGCACCGCTTCGCGCAGCTCTGCCTCGTCGCCGGGTGCGGCCAGCTCGTCGACCTGCGCTTCCACGGCGTCGATGATGACCCGCACCATCTCCACCGCGTGCTGCAGGCTGACCGCACGGGCCAGTTCGCGCGGTGCGGTGCTGAACACCTCGGTCACCGCAGGCCGGTTCCGTTCCGGGTGCCGGATCCAGTCGAGGAACGCCGCGACTCCGGCCTGCGCCACCAGGCCCAGCCAGGACCGGTTCTCCGCCGACATGTTGCGGTACCACGGCAGCCGCTGGTCCATGGCGGCGATGGCGGCGGTGCCGAGCGTTCCGGAGGCTCGCTCGATGCGCCGCACGGTCTCCGCGTCCACCCGCGGCCGCCGCGGTCGGGCGCCCTCGGCGCCCGGGCCTTCCCGCTCCGCCGTCATCCCCTAAGCGTAGTCTCCGTGATCGCGAAGGCTTTTGTACCGCCACGAGTACCAGATCCTCCGTGATGATGAAAACCCTGCCCCGTCAGGACAGCGCTTCGCTGACCGGCAGGTCCAGGCGGTACTTGGCGATCGCCTGGGCCGGGGACCCAGCGTCGACCGCGCCGCTGCGGGCCAGTTCCCACAGCACCGCCACGGCGATGGACTCGGCGTCGACGTGGAAGAAGCGCCGCGCCGCCGGGCGGGTATCGGAGAACCCGAACCCGTCGGTGCCGAGCGAAGTGAACGTGCCAGGCACCCAGCGGGCAATCTGGTCCGGCACGGCCTTGATCCAGTCCGACACCGCCACCACCGGACCGGCAGCATCAGAAAGCACTGACGTCACATACGGCACTCCCGGCGGCTCGTCAGGGTGCAGCATGTTCCACGACTCGCAGGCCAGCGCCTCCCGGCGCAGCCCGGTCCAGGACGTGGCCGACCACACGTCGGCCGGCACCCCCCAGTCCGTGGCCAGCAGCTCCTGGGCCCGCAAGGCCTCCCGCACCGCCACCCCTGAGGCCAGGACCTGGGCCCGCGGGCCGTCGGCACCGTCCGAGGCAGCGGGCGCGGCCGCGGGCGAGTACAGGTACAGCCCGCGCAGGATGCCGTCCTCGAGCGCCGCAGGACCGCCCGGGAACGAAGCGGGTTCGGGCGGCTGCGGATACGGCTCGTTGTAGACGGTCAGGTAGTAGAAGATGTTCTCGCCGTCGGGGTGCTCCGGGGTGGCCTCGTACATCCGCCGCAGCGCGTCGCGCATCACGTAGGCCAGCTCGAACGCCCACGCGCAGTCGTAGGACACACAGGCCTCACTGACCGAGGCCAGCAGCGGCGAGTGCCCGTCGTTGTGCTGGAGCCCTTCGCCGGTCAGCGTGGTCCGGCCCGCCGTCGCGCCGAGCAGGAAACCCCGCCCGAGCTGGTCGCCGAACGCCCACATCTGGTCACCGGTCCGCTGCCAGCCGAACATCGAATAGAACACGTACACCGGGATCATGTGCGTGCCGTGAGTGGCGTACGAGGTGCCGGCCGCGATCACCGAGCCCATCGCGCCGGCCTCACTGATGCCCTCGTGCAGGATCTGGCCCTGCTCGGACTCCTTGTAGGACAGCAGCAGGTTGCGGTCCACCGCCTCGTAGGTCTGGCCGTGCGGCGAGTAGATCTTCGCCGTCGGGAACAGCGAGTCCATGCCGAACGTCCTGGCCTCGTCCGGGATGATCGGCACGAAGCGGTCCCCGATCTCGGGGTCCTTCATCAGCTCCTTGAGCAGCCGCACGAACGCCATCGTGGTGGCCACCGCCTGCTTGCCCGAGCCCTTGCGCAGCTCGTCGTATACCGAGTCGCCGGGCAGATTCAGCGGCTTGGCCCGGACCACCCGGCGGGGGAGCACCCCGCCCAGGGCGGCCCGCCGCTCGCGCATGTACTGGATCTCGTCGGAGTCCTCGCCCGGGTGGTAGTAGGGCGGAAGCTCGGCTTCCAGGGCCGCATCCGGGATGGGCAGGTACAGCCGGTCCCTGAACTCCTTCAGCTCGGCCACGGTGAGCTTCTTCATCTGGTGCGTGGCGTTGCGGGCCTCGAAGTCCGGACCCAGCGTCCAGCCCTTGATCGTGTGGGTCAGGATGACGGTCGGCTGGCCGACGTGCTCCCGGGCGGACTTGAACGCCGCGTACACCTTGCGGTAGTCGTGCCCGCCGCGGGACAGGCCCCGCAGCTCGTCGTCGGACAGGTGCTCGACCACCGCGCGCAGCCGCGGGTCATCGCCGAAGAAGTGCTCCCTGATGTACGCGCCGGACTCCACGCTGTAGGTCTGGAACTGGCCGTCCGGCGTGGTATTCATCTTGTTGACCAGCACGCCGTCGGTGTCCTGGGCCAGCAGCGGGTCCCAGTCCCGGCCCCAGATGACCTTGATCACGTTCCAGCCCGCACCGCGGAAGAACGCCTCGAGCTCCTGGATGATCTTGCCGTTGCCGCGCACCGGGCCGTCCAGCCGCTGCAGGTTGCAGTTGATCACGAAGGTCAGGTTGTCCAGTTCCTCGCGCGCGGCCAGGCCGATCGCGCCCAGTGCCTCCGGCTCGTCCATCTCGCCGTCGCCCAGGAAGGCCCACACATGCGACCGCGAGGTGTCGTGGAGCTCACGGGCCAGCAGGTACCGGTTGAACCGGGCCTGGTAGATGGAATCGATCGCGCCCAGCCCCATCGAGACCGTGGGGAATTCCCAGAAATCCGGCATCAACCGCGGGTGCGGGTAGGACGGCAGCCCGCCGCCCGGATGCGAGAGCTCCTGCCGGAAGCCGTTGAGCTGGTCCTCGGTGAGCCGGCCCTCGAGGAACGCGCGGGCGTAGATGCCCGGCGCCGCGTGCCCCTGGATGAACACCTGGTCACCGGATTCGCCGTGGTCCTTGCCGCGGAAGAAGTGGTTGAAGCCGACCTCGTACAAAGAGGCCGCAGAAGCATATGTCGCGATGTGCCCGCCCACGCCCATGCCGGGCCGGTTGGCGCGGGAGACCATCACGGCGGCGTTCCACCGGATATAGGCCCTGATCCTGCGCTCGACGTGCTCATCACCAGGGAACCAGGGCTCGCGCTCGGGCGGGATCGTGTTGATGTAGTCGGTGCTGCGCAGGCCGGGCACTCCGACCTGCTGCTCGCGCGCCCGCTCGAGCAGGCGCAGCATCACGTACCTGGCCCGCCCCCGGCCCCTGGTCCGGACGACGGTGTCGAACGACTCGATCCATTCGCGAGTCTCGTCCGGATCGATGTCAGGCAGCTGGGTCGGTAGCCCGTCGCTGATGATGGAGAATCGCTGGCGTCCGGAAGCCACGGGGTAGCCTCGCCTTCCGCTTAGATCGGGCGGCTGTTCGGCCGCGAGGATGCGGTACCCACTCATGGGCCTGTTCGCGATGTGTTGTCCAGACCAATCGTCGTACGAACCGGCCCTGAACGCATCTCTACTCGACGGTAACCGGACCCGCGGGGGCTCTGGCCCCATGAACCCCCGAGAACCCGCAGCGGCGCCGTTTCGCCGGTAGCCCACTCTCTCGTTACTGTACGTGATGAAAGTGTCTATGCGTCACCGGGTGTGGACCGGGCAGGTCAATTTATGGCGGCGGTTTCCCCGGCCGGGACGTTTGCCACTTGCGCGCCGGGCCGACCCAGTGTGAACTGTCCCAACAAGTAGTGCTGACGTGTCATCGCCATCAGGGGCTTCCGGCCGCGACGGTCGGCGCGCCTGGCCTGTGGTGACACGGGGAGGGATTCAAGGAGGACGTTAGTGAGCGCGACCGCGGGCCAGGCGCAGGACGAGCGCGGCCAGGCCGAGCGGCTCGGTATAAAACCGAGCCAGGTGGTGCAGGAGATCGGCTACGACGATGATTGCGACGAGGAACTTCGCGGCGCGATCACCAGGATCGAGGGCGTGGAGCTCGTCGACGAGGACTACGACGACGTAGTCGACGTGGTGCTGTTGTGGTGGCGGGACGGGGACGGCGACCTGGTTGACGCGCTGGTCGACGCGCTCACGCCGCTGGCCGACGGGGGGTACATCTGGCTGCTCACGCCGAAAGCGGGCAGGTCAGGTCATGTCGAGCCGAGCGACATCGGCGAGGCCGCGCCCACGGCCGGGCTGTCCCAGACCTCCAGCGTGAGCGCGGCCCGCGACTGGTCAGGCACGCGCCTGGTCGCGCCGAAGGCGCGCCGATAAGCAGAGTGCGCCGAAGGTCGGTACCGAAGGTGCCGAAGGGCCCGGTGAAGGTCGGCTGCGGGTTCCGCAGGCGCCCGGGCTGACCTCGGTTTGCGGTCAAATGCCTACCGAACGGGCCGTGGCCTGGTGCCCCCGTCAAGGTGGCAGACTTGGGTGGTGAGGGCATCTCCCGCGGGGCAGTCCCTTCAGCCAGCGAAAGGACCAGGCATGGCCGTAGAGGTAGGCGATCAGGCACCCGACTTCGAGTTGAGGGACCAGCACGGCACGCCCGTACGGCTATCGAGCTTCCGCGGTGCCAAGAACGTGGTGCTGGTCTTCTACCCGCTGGCCTTCAGCGGCGTGTGCACGAGCGAGATGTGCGCGATCAGGGACGAGTTCCCCGAGGCCAACCGGGATGACGTCGTGGTGCTCGCGGCGTCGGTGGACTCCACGTACACCATCCGCGCCTGGTCTGACGCCGAACACTTCCGGTTCGAGCTGTTGTCGGACTTCTGGCCGCACGGGGAGGTGGCCAGGCAGTACGGTGTGTTCGACCCCGAGCGCGGCATCGCGAACCGGGGCACGTTCATCATCGACAAAGAAGGCATCGTGCGCTGGAAGGTCGTCAACCCGGTCCCGCAGGCGCGGGACCTGGCCGAGTACTCCAAAGCGCTCGCCTCGCTCGGCTAGCGTCGCGCGGTCCTTAACCAGCAGGGGAGGCCTGGGGGGCGGGTGAGATACAGTGCCGTGTTACCGCTGCGGGGTGCGGCAGACGGATCCGGAGCGGGGCAAGAGTCCCTGGCGGCGCGGGGTGCTGCGCGACCGGCTGGTCCTCATCTGCCCGGCCTGCCAGGAAACCACGGACTGGACCGCCGACCTGGAGCACTGTGCTCAGTGCCGCAGCGCGCACCTGATCCGCCGGCTGGGCCAGGTCGAGTGCCTGGACTGTGGCCTGGTGCAGGAGCCGGAGGTCAGCCTGGTCCCGGTCCGCGGCCCCGAGTCGGTCACCAGCGCCCCGGAGCCGGCCGACGCCACCCTGGCCGACGAGGTCGGCCGCGCGCTCGAGCGCCTGCTCGGCCGCCGCTGACCTGCTGTCCCAGGAAAACTGAACCCGCCGGTGCGGCTGATGCGCGAGCACGCCGTCCGCAGGCTGCCGGTTATCGATGACGGACAGATCGCTGGCGTGGTGTCGCTGGGTGACCTGGCCGCGGAGGACGATCCGGCGTCCGCGCTGGCCGAGGTCAGCCAGGCGGATCCCAACCCCTGAGGCAGTCTCGGCGCCTGCCGAGCCGGGAGTCTGGAACCACGGCTGCGGTGCCGTTTGCCCGTGGCGCCACCGGGTAGCGGCTGACAACCATCGCAGGAGGTGAACCAGGGCCATGAAGATGCGAGACGTCATGTCAGCCGCCCCGGTGAGCCTGGCCGCCGATGAGTCGGTGTCGACGGCGGCGCAGGCCATGAAGGAGCACGGGATTGGCACGGTGCTGGTGGTGACCGACGGTAGGCTCAGCGGCCTCGTCACCGACAGGGACATCGCCATCCGGGTGCTGGCCGAGAACCGCGACCCGCGGACCACTGGCGTCGGCGACATCGCCAGCAGCGACCTGGCCGTGCTCGGCCCGGACGACGACGTGGATCAGGCCATCCGGCTGGTGCGCGAGCGCGCCGTGCGCCGCATTCCTGTCGTGCAGGACGGCGCCCCGGTAGGCGTGGTGTCCATCAGCGACCTGGCGCTGATGAAGGACCAGGGATCAGCGCTGTCCGATGTCTCCGCCGCCCCGCCGAACATCTGAGCAGGCGACGCGGATGTCAGGCAGATCCGAGCTGATTGTCAAGGAGCTACTGGACCGGTACGGGCGCCTGTACGCCGAGGAAGCCGGCATCCGGCTGGCCGACCGGCCGGGCCCGCTGTACCAGCTGCTCGTGCTGGCCACGCTGCTGAGCGCGCCGATCTCGGCCGAGATCGCGCTCGCGACGGCGCGCGAGCTCTTCGCGGTCGGCTACCGCAGCCCGAAGGCGATGAGCGAGGCCAGCTGGCAGGACCGGGTGGACACGCTGGGCCGCGGGCACTACCGGCGGTACGACGAGCGCACCGCGACCATGCTCGGCGACGGCGCCGCCCTGCTGTGCGCGAAGTGGCGCGGCGACCTGCGCCGGCTTCGTGACGACGCCGGCGGGGAAAGCCGTGCTATCACCTCGCTGCTCACCACGTTTCCCGGGGTGGGACCGACCGGCGCGAGCATCTTCCTGCGCGAGGCCCAGCAGGTCTGGCCCTCGGTGGCTCCCTACGTGGATGCCACGATGGCCAGCGGCGCACGCCGGGTGTGGCTGCCGGTCAGCCGCGAGTCGCTGGCCGAGCTGCTGTCCGCTAGCGGCGAGCCGGCCCGCCTGGCGGCCGCTTTGGTACGCGTGTCGCTGAGCCAGCGGGCCGCCAGCGAGGTCACCGCCGCCGTGCCTGACTGAATGATGCGCGTAACCGACCCGGCGCGCCGTTTGACCCGGTAAGCTGCCACCAGGGTCGTTTGTCGCCAGAAGGCGGGGGTAGGCGTCAGACCACGCCCGCGTTCTCCCGGTGCTAGGAGCCTTGTGTGAGTCTGCCCGCTGCCCAGCAACGCGTTCTCGACCGCATGGAGGGAACGCTGCAGGCCAGCGAGCCCCACATGGCCGCCATGTTCGCGATCTTCGCCCGGATCAACGCCAGCGAGCCGGTCGGCGCCGAGCCGGTGTCCCGTCCCCGGCGGCGGCATGGATGGCTCCAGCATGGCACGGCCTTGTATGCGTTTTTGCTGGTCCCGGTCATGTTCATGATGATCGTCATCGGGGCCATGCTCAGCGGCCGGGCGCACAGCGCGGGTGCCTGCGAAGTCGGCTACTCCGCGAGCAGCGGATCGCCCTGGCTGAGCCGGCCGTCGTGCCAGCTGCCGGGGAACCAGAAGACCACGCTGTCCCGCGCCGGCCTGGCGTCCTGCGCGGCCCGGATCCCGGCCGTCCGCTTCGTCACCCGTGCCCGTAGCGATCAGGCCGTCATCCCGCCTGCCGCAGCGCCGGCCGCGGCGGGCCTGCCCGCGACCTGTTAGACGTCCGCCATGAGGGAGGGCCAGTTGCCTGTCGAACGCCTCGGGCCCCAGGCGGCGGAACTGCTGAACCTGACTCCCGGCGGAGAGGCCAGGTCGCTGAACAAGCTCGCCGAACTCGCTGCGTGGGAGCTGCCGGCCTGCGCCGGGGCCCATGCGGCTGTCTGGCGCGACGGCGAGCTGATCGGCAGCGCGGCGACTCATCCCGACCTGGCTGAGCTCGCCGACCGGCAGCTGGCCACGGGTCAGGGACCGCTGATCGCGGCCGCGGAGGAGGGCCTGACCGTCAGCTGCCCGGATACGCTGGATGACAGCCGCTGGCCGGATTATGCCGAGGCGGCGCTTCGCCGCGGGGTCCGCTGCTCGGTCCATCTCGTACGCGAGCTTCCCGGCGGTGCCGCCCTGGTCCTGTCGCTGTTCGGAGTGCGCCCGGGCGCGCTCGACGCTCAGTCTGATCCTGCGGCGGACATGCTCGCCGCGTTCGGCGGCGCGGTGCTGGCCAACGCGACGGCCTACCATCAGGCTCGGCAGACGGCCAGCCAGCTGAAGGACGCCGTGGCGTCCCGCTCGGTCGTAGACCAGGCCAAGGGCATTTTGATGCACGCGCTCGGCTGCGACGCCGCCGACGCGCTGCGGCGCCTGCGCACCGAGTCCCAGCGCCGCCACGTCAAGGTGACCGAGGTGGCCGCCGAGGTCGTGGCCGCCTACGGCAGCGAGCAGCGCGGCAGCGAGCAGCGCGGCAGCGAGCAGCGCGGCGGCGAGCAGCGCGGCGGCGCGGAGCGCCGGGGTTCGCCTCCGCGGGAGCCGGGTCCGGCGTCCAGACCCGCCGGCCGCAGCCGGACCCGTCCCGGGTGAGCCGCCGCGGACGCCGTGAGTAACTCGCTGCTTGGAGGGTAGCGGGCCAACGCCAGCGTCGCGCAGAAAGGACTCACCGCCAGTGACCCGGTACGGCTACTTCCTGTCCTCAGAGGAATACGACCCCGCCGAACTGGTCAGGCAGGCCAAGCTGGCCGAGGCGGCGGGCTTCGAGGCGCTGTGGATCTCCGACCATTTCCATCCCTGGCTGGATGACCAGGGCCAGTCCAGCTTCGTCTGGTCGGTCATCGGGGCGATCTCCCAGGTCACCTCGCTGCCCATCACCACCGCCGTCACCTGCCCGATCATGCGGATTCACCCGGCCCTGGTGGCCCAGGCCGCCGCCACCTCAGCCTTGCTGACCCAAGGCCGCTTCAGCCTGGGGATAGGCAGCGGGGAGGCACTCAACGAACACATCGTGGGGGAGCGGTGGCCCGGCGCCGTCGAACGGCTGGACATGCTGGAAGAGGCCGTCCACCTCATCAGGGACCTGTTCACCGGCGACCAGGTCAATCACCGAGGGCGGTATTACACGGCGGAGACGGCCCGGCTGTACTCGGTCCCCGCCCAGCCACCGCCGATCTACATCTCCGGCTTCGGTCGGCAGTCCGCCCTGCTCGCGGCCCGCGCCGGTGACGGCTACATGACCGTGATGCCCGACTCCGATATGGTCCGCCTCTACCGGGACTGCGGCGGCGGCGACCGCCCGGTCCAGGGCGGGCTCAAGGTGTGCTGGGACTCGGACGTCGACCGGGCGCGCAAGACCATGCACCGGCTGTGGCGCACCGACGTGATCCCCGGCGAGGCCATCCAACTGCTCCCGCTGCCGAGGCACTTCGCGCAGCTTTCCGAGCTTGTCACCGAAGAGATGATCTCCGCGCCGTGCGGACCCGACCCTGCGGCGCATCACGACGGGCTGCGCCAGTTCGCGGACGCGGGATTCGACGAGGTGTACGTCGGCCAGGTCGGCGGAGCGCCCGAGGAGTTCTTCGAGTTCTACGCCGAGCAGGTGCTGCCCAAGGCGAGGGGGAACTGAGCCGTGGACATGGACAAGCTCCAGGCCGCCCTGGCCGGGCAGGTGGACGGCGAGGTCAGGTTCGATGCGGGCACCCGCGGCGCATACGCACACGACGGGTCGAACTACCGCCAACCCCCGCTGGGCGTGGTAGTGCCCAGAACGCCCGACGCCGCGGCGGCCGCCGTGGCCGTCTGCGCCGAATTCGCCGCACCGGTCTTGTCCCGTGGCGGCGGCACTAGCCTGGCCGGGCAGTGCTGCAACACCGCCGTGGTGATCGACTGGACCAAGTACTGCCACCGGGTGGTCTCTGTCGATCCGGGCGGCCGGACCGCGATCGTCCAGCCCGGCATCGCGCTGGACCAGGTGAACGACGCGGTCCGCAAGTACGGGCTGATGGTGGGGCCGAAGCCGTCCACGCACGTGAGCTGCACGATCGGCGGCATGATCGGCAACAACTCGTGCGGGTCGAGCGCCCAGGCCTACGGGAAGATGGCCGACTCGGTCCGGCGCCTGGAGGTCCTCACCTACGACGGGCTGCGCATGTGGACCGGCCTGACCAGCGACGTGGACTACGAGCACATCCTGGCCGCAGGCGGCCGCAAGGCCGACATCTATCGTCGGCTGCGCGCCATCCGCGATAACTACCTGGGCCTGATCAGGACCCGCTACCCGGACATCCCGCGCCGGGTCTCCGGCTACAACCTGGACTACCTGCTGCCCGAGAAGCAATTCCATGTGGCCCGGGCCCTGGTGGGCAGCGAGTCCACCCTGGTCACCGTGCTGACTGCGGAAATACAGCTGGTGGAGATCCCCAAGCACCGGTCCCTGGTCGTGCTCGGCTACCCCGACATTGCCGAGGCGGCCGACGTCGTGCCGCTGGTCACCAGCCACCACCCGCTGACCTGCGAGGGCCTGGACGACGTGGTCATCTCGCTGGAACGCGAGGAGCACCTGGCCGGCCATGCGCTTGACAAGCTGCCCGAGGGGTCCGGCTGGCTGATGGTGGAGTTCGGCGGCGACACCGAGGAGGAGGCCGAGGAGAAGGCGCAGGCGCTGATCGCCGCCGTCCAGGCCGACGGCGACCATCCCAAGCCGCACGTCGCCTACACCGAGGACCCCGCGGTCGAGGAGAAGCTGTCCCAGGTGCGCGAGCTCGGCCTGGGCGCCACCGCGTATCCGCCGCATAAGCATGAAACCCACGAGGGCTGGGAGGATGCCGCGGTGCCGCCCGAGCGGCTGGGCGACTACCTCCGCGACTTCCGCATCCTGCTGGCCCGGCACGACTATCACGGCGCGGCGCTGTACGGGCACTTCGGCCAGGGCTGCGTGCACACCCGCATCCCGTTCGAGCTGCGCACTCCCGAGGGCATCGCCAACTTCCGGTCGTTCGCGGAACAGGCGGCCGACCTGGTCGTCTCCTACGGCGGATCGCTGTCCGGCGAGCACGGCGACGGCCAGTCCCGCGGCGAACTGCTGCCGAAGATGTTCGGCCCCGAACTCATCCGCGCCTTCGGCGAGATGAAGGACGTGTTCGACCCGGACAACAGGATGAACCCCGGCAAGGTGGTCCAGCCGTACCGGCTGGACGAGAACCTCACCCTGCGCGGCTTCTTCCCGCGCGAGCCGCGCACGTTCTTCCACTACCCCCACGACGGCGGTAAGTTCAGCGCGGGTGCCGCCTCCCGCTGCGTCGGGATCGGCAAGTGCCGCGGCGACGAGGGCGGCGTGATGTGCCCGAGCTACCGGGTCACCCGGGAAGAGGAGCACTCCACCAGGGGCCGCGCCCGGCTGCTCATGGAGATGGTCCGCGGCGAGGTGGTCACCGACGGCTGGCATTCGGCCGAGGTCCGCGACGCCCTCGACCTGTGCCTGGCCTGCAAGGGCTGCCGCAAGGAATGCCCGGTGGGCGTGGACATGGCCACCTACAAGGCGGAGTTCCTGGCCCACCACTACGCGGGCCGGGTCAGGCCGGCCGCGCACTACTCCATGGGCTGGCTGCCGCTGATCGCCGCCGTGGTGACCGGCGTGCCGGGCCTGGCCGGAATGGTGAACCTGGCCGGCCGTACTCCGGGCCTGTCTTCTTTGGCCAAACGGGCCGGCGGAATTGATTCCCAGCGAGACCTACCACGCTTCGCCAGGCAGCGCTTCACCGCCTGGTACGCCCGCCGCCACCGGACCCCTGCCGTCCCTAGCGCCTCCTCGCCTGGGATCTCCCCGCCCGACGACCGGCGCCGGGTGATCCTATGGCCAGACACGTTCAGCAACAACTTCCACCCCGAGGTGGCCAAGGCCGCCGTCGCCGTGCTCGAACAGGCCGGATTCAGCGTTGACGTGCCGGCCAGGCCGTTGTGCTGCGGGCTGACCTGGATTTCGACCGGCCAGCTCCGCATGGCGCGGCGCATGCTGCGCCGCACCATCAGGGCCCTGCGGCCCGACCTGCGGGCCGGCGTCCCGGTGGTGGTCCTAGAGCCCAGTTGCGCGGCAGTGTTCCGCGCCGACGCGGCCGAACTGCTGGGCAGCGACGATGCCCGCCTGCTCGCCGAGCGGACCAGGACCCTGGCCGAGCTGCTGGTGGAGGCGGGCTGGCAGCCGGACGGCCTGCTGGAGGGCCTGAGCCGTGAGGGAGAGTCCGGGGCCCGGAACCACCGGGCCATCGCTCAGGTGCACTGTCACCAGCACGCCATCATGGGCTTCGATCCCGACACCGAGATCTTGCGCCGCTGCGGCGTGGACGTCGACGTGCTTGATACCGGCTGCTGTGGCCTGGCCGGGAACTTCGGCTTCGAGCGCGGGCACTACGAGGTGTCGGCCGCCTGCGCGGAGCGCGGCCTGTGGCCAGCAGCTCGGGCGGCCGATCCGGACACCGCCGTCCTGGCCGACGGATTCTCCTGCCGCACCCAGCTGGCGGCGGGCCGCACCGGCCGCGAGGCCTTGCACCTGGCCCAGCTCCTGGCTCAGGTCACCGCGGGCGGGAAGGTTTCCTCATCGTCCAAAGTGAAGGGGAAGTCCGCTCGGTGAGCCGCGTCAGCCTCAGCGCGCGCAAAGTGAAGGGGAAGTCCGCTCGGTGAGCCGCGTCAGCCTCAGCGCGCGGCCGGGTCGGGCGGAGCTTTGACCTTGGCCACCAGGATGGTCAGGTCGTCACGCAGTTCGTTCTTGGAGAAACCGGTCACGCTGCCCTGGATCACCCGGGCCGTGTCGGCGGCCGAACGGCCCGCCAGGCCCGCCAGCTCGTCAGACAGGTTGTCCTCGAAGTAGCGCATCTGCGGGCTGCGCGCGTCGGTCACCCCGTCGGAGTAGAAGAACATCAGGTCGCCAGGACCCAGTTCGAGCAGTTCGACGTGCGGGTCCGCGTCGGGGAACAGGCCGAGCGGCAGCCCGCCGCCGCCAAGCACATCGACCCGGCCATCAGGCCGCACCACGGCCGGGCCGGGGTGCCCGGCGCTGGCCAGCACGACGCGCAGCAGGTCGCCGTCCCAGTGCAGGTAGGCGAGCTTGGCGGTCACGAACCGGTCCTCGTAGCCCCCGGCCAGCAGGACCTCGTTCGCCTTGGTCAGGACATCGGCGGGATCGGGATTCCAGTACGCGAGGGCCCGGATCGAGTGCCGCGCGGCCGCGGTCATCGCCGCCGCCTCCTGCCCCTTGCCGCACACGTCTCCGATCGTGATCGCCCAGCCGCCGGTGACCGGGAAGACGTCGTAGAAGTCACCGCTGACTTCCAGCCCTTCGCCGGCCGGAAGGTAGGCCGCGGACAGGTCGAGCCCCGGGACGTCCGGCAGCGTCGCGGGCAGCAGGCTCCCCTGCAGCGCCTCCGCGACGGACGAACGATGCCGGAACATGCGGTCCACCCGGATGGCCACGCCGAGGTGCTGGCCGAGCAGCTCGGCCAGGCCCAGGTCGGCGACCTCGAAAGGTCCTTCGCCCGCCGTGCGGGCCAGGGTGAGGGCGCCGTAGATAGTCGTGTTGTCCGTGATCGGCACGCTGAGCAGTGAAGTCGTCCCGAGCAGCATCAGCAGCGGTGCCTCGTCGCCTGTGGCGCCGAGAATCCCGGCGTCGGCGGCGTGGGCCAGCAGGATGGTCGTGCCTGCGGCGTGCACCTGCGCCGGCGCCGTGCCGGGCTGCGGATCGAGGGTGCGCACCTTCCTGGCCAGGTCTTGCGACGGCTCGTCGTGGGGGCCGACCACGTACTGCCGCCGCAGCTGGCCCCCCCGCTCGATGTCCATGATCACCCAGCTCGCCATGCCGCCCGCCAGCAGCCGGGCGCAGCGCTGCAGCGTGACCGCCTCGCTGAACGTGCTGTTGTCGAGCAGCAGCCGGGTCACCTCGGTGATCATGTCCATCCGGCGCGTCATGGCCCGCACGGTGTCACCCCGGACGGGCGGCCCCTCCAGACCTGTTCGGTCCTCCCGTTCCCCCTGGGCGGGACTGGCCGCGGAGACCACCAGCAGCCGCGTGCCGTCCTGCAGCGCGATGCCTCGCGCGGTGAGGACCGCCTCGGCTGGTCCGTCCGGGCCGAGCAGCCGGGCACTCCATCTGCCTGGGCGTCCCGGTTTGCGCGGCCGCGGCGAGTTGGCTGCTGACCACGGCACGAGAGGCCAGGTCGACGAATGCGGTCAGCGCCTTGCCGGTCGCGTAGCCGGGCGGGGCGCCGATCAGGTCCCCGGCCCTGCCATTGGCGCGCCGTACCGTGGCGTCCTGCTCGAGCACGAACAATGGCACGGGCGCGTGCTGGAACACCGCCCGCAGCAGGACTCGTTCCGCGCTGAGCGGGTCGGGCGTGGCTGTTTCAGCGGATTGGTCCGCGGCGGTTTCGGTCAGCTTGGTCAGCGCCTCGACGGCGGCGTCGAGTTCCGCGAATGCCGCGTCGAGCAGTGACCGCGGGTCGGCGCCAGGCATCGCCGCAGCCTGGCGCAGCGCCTCGCGCCGCCCAGGCAGGTCGGCGAGGTAAGCGTCGGAGCCCTTCGTCCAGATGTCTTGCGGCATCTCTCCCGGCCATCATCTGGCAGCCATCATCCCTGGTGAACGCCACCGCCCTCCGGCCGGGCGCGGCGGGCCGACCGCGAGCGCACGGCGGTCATGAACCGACTCAATAGTACGGCAGCACCACCTCACTAATACACAATGATCCGCCGGGGCGCAGCGCCCCGGCGGATCTGCCGCCTATGCCTGTCAGCTGCCTACCAGCGCCAGTTCAGCCGCCTGCGGCGCCTGCGGTACCGGCCGTAGCCGCGGGTGGTGAACGCGCTGACCAGTAGGGCCGCCGCCACCAGGGCCACGATGAAGGTGATCACAGTGTGGCCGGCGCCGATGATGGCGGTAGTGATGATCCCGCCCAGCAGCGCGGCCACGATGCCGATTCCGATCGTCAGTAGCAGCCCGATGTGCTGGCGGCCCGGTACGAGCAGCCTGGCCAGCCCGCCGACCACCAGTCCGATGAGCAGCCAGGCGATGATAACGGAAACTGTCAGTGTCATGACCTCTCCTAGGTCGTGCCTTATGGACTAGGTTCGCTCGCTATGCGCTCATTCTTCGTAGACGTCTTCGACGACCTCGGCATCGCCCGAAATCGGCTCGGTAGACAGGTTGCGCGTGGCGGTGCGGCCTGACGTCTCCGATCCGTCCAGCGCGACAGGCGCGGGCAGGCTGGCCTGCACCCGGGTGTTCGCCGGGTTGCGGTTGACGGAGGTCGGGTACGTGATGTCTTCGACCCGGCGCCCGGGCCGCCAGCGGGCCTGCCGCACGAGCAGCCGTCGGCCGACCCAGGCGTAGCCCCGCCGCGGGATGGCCAGCCCGATGACGCCGATGATCATGAGCACCCAGCCGGCGACGTTGAAGTTGATGACGGAGGTATTCGTCGTGACGGCGAAGGCGAGGATCGCCCCGATCGCGATCACTGCGAGTCCCGTACCGGTTTTCATGACAGTCCTTCCGCTGTTCTTGCGCCCGAACTCCTCAGGCGGTCTCCTCCGTGGCTGCTTCGGCCATATCGAGCAGCCGGTTCCTCAGGTGGGTCAGGGCCCGGGCCAGGAGCCTGGAGACGTGCATCTGGGAGATGCCGAGCCGGTCGCCGATCTCGGTCTGGGTCAGGTTGCCGTAGAAGCGCATGACCAGGATGCGCTGCTCGCGCTCGGGTAGCTCGTCCCAGTGGGCGTTGACGGCTTCCATGTCGACCGCGTGCGTGACGCCAGGGTCGTCGTCGCCGAGCATGTCCGCCAGCAGTCCCGGGTCGTCCCGGTCGGACAGCGGGGCGTCGAGCGAGTAAGTGCTGAACACCAGGTCTGCCTGGCGCGCCTCCTGCATGTCGTCCTCGCTGACGCCGAGCCGTTCGGCCAGTTCCGCTTCGGCGGGAGCCCGGCCCAGTTGCTGAGTGAGCTCCTCGTTAGCCTTGCGCACTTCCAGCAGCAGTTCCTGTGCGGACCGGCGGACGTGGATCTGCCACCGCTTGTCCCGGAAGTGACGCTTGATCTCGCCGCTGACGCACGGACGGGCGTACGCCGAGAGGCTGTCGCCGACCTCGGGATCGTAGTTGTTGATCGCCTTGAGCAGGCCGAGGTATCCGACCTGCATCAGGTCCTCGGTCGGCTCCGGACTGCCGCGGTATTGCCGGACGCACGAGCGGACCAGTTTCTCATAGCGGTCCACGAGTATCTCGCAGGCGGCGGCGCGCAACTCGCAATGCTGCGGCAGCGAACGGACCTTGGCCAGCAGGGCGTTGTCGGTCAGGTCGTGCAGCTCGGCCCGCGATCCGGGGGTGATGCTGGCGTCAGGGGGGTCGCCGGCGATGCCGACACTGGGTGCGGTCGGCGGCCGGAGGGTTCCCTTCGTCACGGCGGTCTCCTTGGGGCCTGGGCGGTACGGACGAGTAGGGGTGTGCCCGACCCAAGGCGAATAAACGTAACGTGATGTGATGCTCGTCACATGCGGCCGTCATGCCGTGGCCAGCTGTTGCTCTGGCGCCTCAGCCGCCATATCAGCCACGCCGGTAACGCTCAGCATCCGCCACTCGGAGGACGAGGCCGTGACCGGGCCGGTCCGGATCGGGTCGCATCGCCCCGCCAGACGGGTCGAGCGTGCCGTCGAAGAACATTCCCTCGATGCGCTGGTGATCGTGGAAGTACTCGACGTGCCGCAGGTTGGGCACTGCCGCCCCCACGTGCGCGTGCAGGTTGGGCGCGCAGTGCCCGGAAACCTGCAGGTTGTGCGCGGCCGCCAGGGCCGCGCCGCGCAGGAACTCGCTGATCCCGCCGCACCGGGTCACATCGATCTGCAGGCAGTCCACGGCCCCGGCACCGATGAGCCGGGCCGAGTCGGCCAGCGACCAGCTGTACTCCCCGGCCGCGACGTCGGGCCGCACCTGCTCGCGCACTGCGGCCAGGCCCGCGAGGTCCTGTGACGACACAGGCTCCTCGAACCAGGTCACGCCGATCGCGCTGAGCTCGTCGGCCACGCGGACCGCCTGGCCCACGGAATACCCGCCGTTGGCGTCCACGTACAGCTCCGTGTCCGTCCCGATGATCTCGCGGGCCAGCTCGGCCCTGGCGATGTCACGGCGCTCGTTACCGCCCCAGGACTCGCCGATCTTGATCTTGACTCGGGGGATGCGCTCTTTCTCCGCCCATTCGCTCAGCTGCTGCCTGGTCTGCGTGTCGTCGTAGCTGGTGAAGCCGCCGCTTCCGTAGACCGGAACCTCCTGGCCGGCCCGGCCCAGCAGGTCGGTGAGTGACCGGCCGAGCAGCCGCGCCTTGAGGTCCCACAGCGCGATGTCCACGGCTGAGATGGCCGTCGCGGCCACGCCCGGACGTCCGATGTTGCGGACCTGCCGCGTCATCGCCTCCGTCGTTCCCGCGATGTCGAACGCGCTGCGCCCGGTCACCACGTCCGCGAGCATCTCGGTGATGACCGTCTGCGCCGCGGCCGAGGCATAGCTCCAGCCGAGACCTTGCTCACCGCCCGCGTGCGCGGTCACCACGACCATGGTCGTCTTGTCCCAGGCGAGCGTGCCGTCGGCCTCCGGCGCGTCGGTCGGTATGACGTACACGGCGGTATCGACCGCCGTCACCACGGGTCCGGTCACGCGTGTCCTCCTGGTTGGCTGGGAACACCGACTACCTCCGCCGCTCCATCTCAAACCGGCGGCGCCGTGTCGCCTAAGCCCGGCCCGTCACATGCCATCCCCGGCTACGAGCTAGCGCCCTGTTTCCCTGGCTCGCCGGCGGGTAGCGGCGCCGGAGGACAGGCCAGAGGAGGCTGATGTGGCTCAGACGGTTGTCATCACCGGGGCGAGCGCGGGCATCGGGCGGGCCGCGGCCCGCATGTTCGGTCAGCAGGGCGACCGTGTCGGGCTGATCGCTCGTGGCCAGGCCGGACTGGACGCCGCCGTCCAGGACGTGCAGCGGGCAGGGGGCACGGCGCTCGCGGTTCCGGCCGATGTAGCGGACTTCGCCCAGGTGGATGCCGCCGCGGGGCGGATCGAAGACGCCCTGGGGCCGATCGATGTGTGGGTCAACGTGGCGTTCACGTCGGTGTTCGCCCCGTTCTCCGAGATCACCCCGGAGGAGTTCAGCCGGGTCACGCAGGTGAGTTACCTGGGATTCGTGCACGGGACCATGGCGGCGCTGGCCCGGATGCGGCCGCGCGACCGGGGCGTCATCGTCCAGGTCGGGTCGGCGCTCAGCGAGCGCAGCATCCCGCTGCAGTCCGCTTACTGCGGGGCCAAGCATGCGATCAACGGATTCACGTTCTCGCTACGTTGCGAGCTCCTGCACCAGAAATCCGGTGTCAGCATCACCGTCGTCCAGATGCCAGCGGTGAACACCCCGCAGTTCTCCTGGGTGCGGTCCAAGCTGCCCCGGCACCCGCAGCCGGTACCGCCGATCTACCAGCCGGAGGTCGCGGCGCGCGGCATCGTCTTCGCGGCCAGCCATCCGCGCCGCAGGCAGTACTTCGTGGGGGCGACCACGACGGCCACGATTCTCGCCAACCGGGTGGTGCCGGGCCTCCTGGACAGGTACCTGGCCAGGACCGGCTATTCCTCGCAGCAGACCGGCGACCGTGAAGGCTCCGGGCGGCGGGGCAACCTGTGGGAGCCTGCGGACAAGGCCCCGGGGGACGACTACGGGGCCCACGGTGAGTTCGACGACCAGTCGCATCCGCGCAGCGCACAGCTGCTCCTGTCGCACCACCGGCTGGCGGCCGCCGCGGCAGCGGCCGCCGCCGCGGCCGGAGTGGTGCTGGCCAGCCGGGCGCGCCACAGATGACTGCGCATCCGGCCAAGATGCCGGTCTGCAGTGCCTGGCTGCCCGTGGCTTCGTACACGCCGGTGAGCAAGAACCGGCAGCCGCCGATCAGCAGCAGGATTCGGGCGCACAGGCATCCCGGCACAGACCCGTCGGTACTGGTCAGTCGCCTCCGCGGCCGGTCACCGCGTCGCGCGCCTTGTCAGCCGCGGCGACCACCGGACCAGCCGCCTTGAGCACGCCGGGAGATGGGGGCGTGTGCGGGTGGGGCCGGGTGGGGGCGGTCTTCTTGCCCTCGGCGATCTGGGTGCCCAGCTCGGCTGCCCTCTCGCTGTTCAGGGCGGTGCGCATCCCGGGCCACACCTGCATCTCCTCGAACTCGATGTGCTCGCGGGCGTCGACGATGAACTTGGCGAGCAGCTTTTCGAACTCGCCGTCGGTGGCGTCGAGCTTGTCCAGCTGGGCGAGCACTTCCTTGGCGTCCTGTTCCTGCCCAGTGGCCCTGTCGGCCAGCGCGTCGCCGTTCGGCAGGTGGTCTCGCACGACCGGCCAGAAGTACATCTCCTCGAGCGCCTCGTGCTTGGACTCCTCGATGATCAGCTGTTCGGTCATCTTCTTCCGCAGCGCCAGCTGGTCTTGGCTGGCGCCGGTGGCATGAGTCGGGCCCTTCTCCAGTTCCGTCAGCATGCCCTTGACTTCCTCGTGATCCTGGGCCAGGACCGTGAACACGTCAGCCATGGGTCCTCCTTGGTGACTTTGAGGTTGGTCGGTCCCTCTGCCCACCCGGGCCAGGGTTAACCGCCATGTGGCCGGTCGGCCACGGCGCGGGCCAGGTCCTCGTCGACATTCCGCAGCCCGGCCACCATCCTGGTGCGGATGGCCAGCTTGCCGCACTTACTGAGCTCGAACACGAATGCGTCGATCACGTGCCGCTGCTCGACCTCGGTCTGGCTGATGAAGAACTGCCGGGCCTGGCTGTAGTGGTCGGCGAAGCTTTCCGGGCGGAGCCTCCGCTTGGGCCCGGACTCATCGCCTTCGCCGTCCGGATAGGTGCGGAAACCGGCCACCGGGTCCTCCCGCGGGCCGGGCGGGTCCCAGGAGTTGGGCTCGTAGTTGGCCCGGGTCTGCGGATTGACCATGGCCATGTGGCCGTCCTGCTGGAACGTGGCGACCGGGCACCTGGGCGCGTTGACTGGCAGGTAGGTAAAGTTCGGGCCGCCCAGGCGCTTGAGCTGCGTGTCGAGATAGGAGAAGTTCCTGCCCTGCAACAGCGGATCGTTGGTGAAGTCGATGCCGGGCACGATGTTCTGCGTGCAGAACGCGACCTGCTCGGTCTCGGCGAAGAAGTTGTCGACCACCCGGTCGAGCACCAGGCGACCCACCCGGCGGACCGGGACCTCCTCCTCGGGGATGATCTTGGTGGGGTCCAGGATGTCGAAGGCGAACCGGTCGGCGAACTCCCCGTCGAACAGCTGCAGCCCGAGCTCCCATTCGGGGAACTCGCCCGCAGTGATGGCGTCCCACAGGTCGCGGCGGTGGAAGTCGGGATCGGCGCCGTTGATCTTGAGCGCCTCGTTCCACACCACCGACTGCAGGCCAAGCTTGGGCTTCCAGTGGAACTTGACGAATGTTGACCGGCCCTCGGCGTTCACCAGCCGGAACGTGTGCACGCCGAAGCCCTCCATGAACCGGAACGACCGGGGGATGGCCGGGTCGGACATGATCCACATCAGCATGTGGGTGGACTCGGGCGACCCGCAGGGTGTTCTGATCGTCGGAGACCACGGTGCCCTGCTGTGTGGTCAGCCGCTGACCGCCTTCGGCCGCTGTCTGACGGGTCTCGCCGCCCTGACCCCGCTCGACCCGCTGATCGCCGTAGTCGACCGCCTGAAGGTCGGTCTCGTTACTGGTCGCCATGCACTCTCCTGAGCCTGTCGTTCTGCCTGATGCCGCGCCGCTCTACCCTGCCCGGCAGGCTTGACACCTGCGTGACTGGCACCTGCTAGTGGAAATCGCCCAGTGAAATTCGCCACGCCGGGGTGTAGGCCGGTAGCCGCGGGGAAGCAGATGTCCGCGCCAGCACAGATATGCCCACAACAGGTAGTCAAGGAAGCGGTGACCTGGGACTCCGCGAGGGCACGGACTTCAGGCCCGCTCAGATCCCCGTGAGGAAGCATGACCGCGACAGGAAGCACCACTAACTGGCGGTCAGCAGGCGCCTGCCTGTCCGCCGACCCCGACCTTTTCTTCCCGATCTCGGCCACGGGCCCGGCTGAGAAGCAGATCGCGAAGGCCAAGCTGATCTGCGCGGGATGCACCGTACGGCTGGAATGCCTGGAATTCGCGATGAATCACGATCAGCTTTTCGGCATCTGGGGCGGCACCACTCCGCAGGACCGGCAGCGGGAGCGCCGGCGAAAGCGGCGGCGGGCGGCTGCCGCGGCCGCCAGGCGCACGATCGCAGCGTGAGTCCGGTCCAGGCGGTCTGGGGCCGGCCCGTCAGCGTCGGCTGAGCCAGCGCTCCATGCAGGACAGCAGCTCCTCGGTATCCACCGGCTTGGTGACGTAGTCGCTGGCGCCGGCGGCGATGCTTTTCTTCTTGTCGCCGGGCATGGCGCGCGCAGTCACCGCGATGATCGGCAGCGTGGCGAATGCGGGCATCTGCCTGATCTTGGTCATCGTGGCATAGCCATCCATTTCCGGCATCATCACATCCATGAGAATCAGGTCGGTGTCCTCGGCGCCGAGCAGCGCCTCGATGCCCTCGCGGCCGTTGGGCACGTGGGTCACCACCATGCCGTGGAGTTCGAGCGTGCTGGTGACGGCGAACACGTTGCGGGCGTCATCGTCGACCACCAGCACCTTCCGGCCGCGCAGCGCTTCGCGGCTCTGTGCCTGCTGTGCGGGGACGCGCGCGCTGGCCTCGACCGGCTCACTGATCAGCGCGGGCACGTGATCAGGCTGAACGGCCGACAGGTGCAACGTGATGCGCTCTCGCAGTTCGTCCAGCGATCCGAGCAGCTCAAGGGACTCCGGGCCGAAGCGCAGCCGCGCGAGCCGGGCCTGTGCGCTGTCCAGCGTGTCCCTGGTGTGGGCCAGCACCGGAACGTCCTTCAGTTCGGGGTCCTCCCGGAGCCGGTCCAGAAACGCGAACGCGGAGGCGTCGGCCAGGCCGAGGTCCAGGACCACGCACTGGTGCGGGGCGGCGTGCAGCGCCTCGATGCCCTGCTCCGGGCTGACCGCCGTGACCACGTGGACCGGCCCCTGGATGCCGGACAGATCCGAGACCGCGCTGTGCGCGAGCAAGGTCAGCAGGCCTCCGCGGGCGCCCTCCAGGACCAGCAGGCGCCGGTCGGCCGGCGCTCCGTCGTCCGGCAGGGGCGGCTGAAGCTGGAGGGCCTCGGTCGCGTCGGCCAGGGCGTCGCCGTCCTGGCCTGCGTCAGTCCCGGTGCCGGGAGAGGCGTCGGCATCTTCCCGTGCCCCGGGCAGCTCGCACGGCAGATAAAGGGTGAAGGTGCTGCCCCGGCCAAGCTCGCTTTCCGCGTTGATCTCGCCGCCGAGCAGCGCGCCGACCTCGCGGGCGATTGACAGCCCGAGTCCGGTGCCCCCGTAACGGCGGCTGAGCGTGCCATCGCCCTGCTGGAAGGCGCCGAAGATCGTGGTGAGGTTCTCCGGTGCGATGCCGATGCCGGTGTCGCCCACAGAGAACGCGAGCATCTGACGGCCCTTCCCGTTGTGCCGGCTGCCCGCCGGGTCTTCCTGGGCTCTCGGGTCCGGGCCCGCGCGGAGCAGGACCTGGCCATGCTCGGTGAACTTGACCGCATTGGAGAGCAGGTTGCCGAGCACCTGGCGGAGCCGCTGGCGGTCGGTGAACAGCTCGGCCGGGGCCACGGGGTCTGCCTCCACGGCGAACTCCAGGCCCTTCTCCGCGGTGAGCGGCTCGAACGTGGCCTGGACGTCCTCCAGCAGCCCTCGGAGCGGGAACCGTTCCGCGCGAATGTCCATCCTCCCCGCCTCGACCTTGGACAGGTCGAGGATGTCGTTGATGAGCTGTAGCAGGTCCGAACCGGCCGAGTGAATGACGTTCGCGTACTCGACCTGCTTGGCAGTGAGGTTCCCCCCGGGGTTCTGCGCCAGCAGCCGGGCCAGGATCAGCAGGCTGTTCAGCGGGGTACGCAGCTCGTGCGACATGTTGGCCAGGAACTGCGACTTGTATTTCGAGGCCAGCGTCAGTTGCTGCGCGCGCTCCTCGATTTCCTGCCTGGCCAGCTCGATCTCGGCGTTCTTCGTTTCGATGTCGCGGTTCTGCGCGGCCAGCAGGGCGGCCTTGTCTCCCAGTTCGGCGTTGGACCGCTGCAATTCGGTCTGCTGGGCCTGCAGCTCCTCCGAGCGCGCCTGCAGTTCCGAGGCGAGCCGCTGCGACTCCGACAGCAGCGCGTCGGTCCGCGCATTGGCGATGATCGTGTTGACGTTGACCCCGAGCGTTTCGGTCAGCTGCTCAAGGAAGTCGGTCTGCACCTGGCTGAACGCGGTGAACGAGGCCAATTCCAGCACGCCGAGCACCTGGTCCTCGAACAAGATGGGCACGATGGCCAGGTTCGTCGGCAGCGCCTCGCCGAGTCCGGAGGAGATCCTGATGTATCCCTCGGGGATGTCCGCCACCACGATGGACCGCTTGGTCTGTGCCACCTGGCCGATAAGCGACTGGCCGATCCGGTACTGGATCGGCGCCGCCTTGTCCGCCCGCAGCCCGTAGCCGGCGATGAGCCGCAGCTGGGTTTCGGCGCCTGTGCCTGGCTCGGCCAGGAAGAACGTGCCGTGCTGCGCGCCGACCAGCGGGGCGAGCTCGTCCATGATCAGCTCGGCCACGACGGCCAGGTCCCGGTGGCCCTGCATCATGTCGGCGATGCGGGCCAGGCTGGTCTTCAGCCAGTCCTGCTGCTGGTTGGCTCGGATCGTCTCGCGCAGCGACTGGACCATCGCGTTGATGTTGTCCTTCAGCTCGGCCACCTCGCCCTGAGCCTCGACCGAGATGGAGCGGGTCAGGTCGCCGGCCGCCACCGCGCTGGTCACCTCGGCAATCGCGCGGACCTGCCTGGTCAGGTTTCCGGCCAGCTCGTTGACGTTCTCCGTCAGCCGCTTCCAGGTGCCGGACACTCCTTCCACCTCGGCCTGGCCGCCGAGGCGTCCCTCGCTGCCCACTTCCCGGGCCACCCTGGTGACCTCGGCCGCGAACGAGGACAGCTGGTCGACCATCGTGTTGATGGTGGTCTTCAGCTCCAGGATCTCCCCGCGCGCGTCCACGTCGATCTTCTTGGACAGATCGCCCTGCGCGACGGCCGTGGTGACCTGGGCGATGTTGCGGACCTGGCTGGTCAGGTTGTTCGCCATCGAGTTGACGTTGTCGGTCAGGTCCTTCCAGGTGCCGGCCACGCCCTTGACGTCGGCCTGGCCGCCGAGCCGTCCCTCGGTGCCTACGTCGCGGGCCACCCTGGTGACCTCGTCGGCGAACGCCGATAGCGTGCCCACCATCCGGTTGATGGTCTGAGCCAGCGCGGCGACCTCGCCCTTGGCCTCGACCGTGATCTGCTGGCTCAGGTCACCGCGCTCCACCGCCGTCGCCACCTGGGCGATCGAGCGCACCTGGGCCGTCAGGTTGGACGCCATCACGTTGACGTTGTCGGTCAGGTCCTTCCACGTCCCCGATACGCCGCGGACGACCGCCTGGCCGCCCAGGTTCCCCTGGGTGCCGACCTCGCCGGCCACCCTGGTGACCTCGTCGGCGAACGCGGACAGCTGGTCGACCATGATGTTGATGGTCTCTTTCAGCTCCAGGATCTCGCCGCGGGCGTCGACCCGGATCTTCTGGGTCAGGTCGCCCTTGGCCACCGCGGTGGTCACCTCGGCGATGGAGCGCACCTGGTCGGTCAGGTTGGCCGCCATGACGTTGACCGACTCGGTCAGGTCCTTCCAGGTACCGGAGACGCCCTTGACGTCGGCCTGGCCGCCGAGCCGGCCCTCGGTGCCGACCTCGCGGGCCACCCTGGTCACTTCGTCGGCGAACGACGAGAGCTGATCCACCATGGTGTTGAGCGTCGACTTCAGCTCCAGGATCTCGCCGCGGGCGTCGACGTCGATCTTCTGGCTCAGGTCACCCCTGGCCACCGCCGTGGCCACCTGCGCGATGTTGCGTACCTGCCCGGTCAGGTTGCCCGCCATGGCGTTGACCGATTCGGTCAGGTCCTTCCACGTTCCCGACACTCCGAGGACATACGCCTGGCCGCCGAGCTTGCCCTCGGTGCCGACCTCGCGGGCCACCCGGGTCACCTCGGAAGTGAACAGGTCGAGCTGGTCGGCCATCCCGTTGAATTCCACGGCGATCTCGTCCATCAGCGGGTCGCCGGTCTTGGCCAGGCGGGTACTGAAATCGCCGCCGCGAACCGAGGTCAGGCCGGCGAGCAACTGGTCTAGCCCTGACTTGTCAAGCCGCGGGCCGGGCTGGGCCGTATCCGTCACCGAGCACTCCCATCACGTGCGCGACGCGCCCCAATGCGCTCCGGCACTCTCGTGTGATCTCTAACAGATGGTAGGACCGGATGTAACTATCATGGGCCGAACGCATTTCTCCGCAGCATCAAGGGGTCGGCAAAAGCCCGGTCACCGTGCCGGGCCGCACGAAGATCAGAGGAGGTGATCGTGGCGGCCAGCGAGGACGACATGCAGCGGCTGGTCACGGTCATCGAGCGTCAGCGGCGCGAGCTTGATCGCATGCGCGCCGCGGCCGCCGACGAGTCGATCGTGGCGACAGCCAGGGGAGTGCTGATGGAGCGGCTCGGCCTGTCCCCAGGGCAGGCCGCGAGCCAGCTGGGCGAGCTAGCCGCGGCGACCGGCCTGCCCCTGGCCGAGATGGCGGCGGCGGTCCTGTCTTCGGACGTGCCGACGGATGCCGGCCTGACCGACGTGGCGCAACCGCCGCCAAGCGGTGACCCGCCCGGTCTGCCCGGACGGCCCTCCTCGTCCCTGGCCGGCGCCGCGGCCGAACGTGCAGCCGAACTCGCCGCCGACGGCGCCGAGCTGGCCGACACACTAGCCGCAGAGCTGGCTTCTCTGGGCGTGTCCGCGGTGGCGCTCTGGCTGCTTGAAGCGGACGGGGCGCTCGCGCTGCTCGGCGCGGTCGGCTTGCCCGGAGACGAAACCAGCCGGTGGCGGCATATCCCGCCGCAGCTTGACTGTCCCGCCCAGCGGGTGGCCCGCGGCGCTGCTGAGTTGTGGTGGGACGCGGGCCGTCCGGCCCGGGACGCCGCCCCGGTCCCCGGCCCGCCGGCAGGCGCCCGCGTCGTCCTGGCGCTCCGCGAGCGCAACGGCGCGCTGCTCGGCGTGATGGAGGCCATCTGGCCGGAGGCGGTCGCGGAATTCGGGATTGAGACCCGGCAGCGATTGTCCTCCCTGGCCGCAGGCTGTGCGCGGGTGATCGGCACGCGCCTGGCGCACGGCGACCTGGCGGCGGCGCAGCCGAGGCCGGCGGTCTACGCCCTGCTGGACGGCCTGGCCGACTCGGTGCTGGTGGCCCAGGCGATCAGGGATGCCGCGGGTCAGCTGACCGACTTCAGCATCGAGCACGTCAGCCCCGGCTTTGGCGACCCTGAGGGCCGGAGGAGTGCCGAGGTGGCCGGATTGACCCTACTTGAGGCCTATCCGGCCAGCGTGTCCGGCCGGGGGCTGTTCGCCTTGGCCAGGCAGGTCCTGGCCGACGGCGGGCCCCAGCACGTGCCGGGCCCGGGGAGCTTGTCCGGAGCCAGCAGTCCTCCCGCCAGCGAAGGCCGAGCCGCCGCCGGCCGGACGCTGCTTGCCGACCTGCGCGTGGCCAGGTTCTTCGATGGGGTGATCGTCACCTGGCAACGCCTCAGTGCCGACGACTCGATGGCCACGCTCCTCGATCACGCGCAGCGGCTCGGCCGCCTCGGCGGGTGGGAGGAAAATCTGATCACCGGGACCGTGCTGTGGACCGATTCCGCCTTCGAGCTGTTCGGCCTGGCGCCGCGTTCCGGCGCCGGGATACCGCTGGCGGACCTGCACAGCTACGTGATGGCGGCGGACAAGCCGGTGGTGAAGCGCCTTCGAGACAACCTGGCCGGGCAGCGGGAGGCGCTGACCGCGACATTCCGGTTCGTCCATCCCGACGACCGCCGCGTCCGGCAGATCCGGGTCTTCGCCGAGCCGGTGCTGGACGCGGCCGGCACGGTCGTCGCGCTGCGCGGCGCCTTCCAGGACGTCTCAGCCCACTACCACATGCAGGTCGCGCTGGCCGCCACCCGGGAACAGCTTGCCGACAGCGAGCAGCGTATGGCCGAGGAGCACCTGCTCGCCGTGAGGTTGCAGCAGGCCATCATGCCGCCGGGCGACGAACCGGTGGCAGCGGCCGGAATCGATGTGGCCGTGCGGTACCGGCCGGCCGGCCAGGACCATCTGGTGGGCGGCGACTGGTACGACACGCTGCTGCTGCCGGGCAAGGACGTCCTGCTGGTGATCGGAGATGTCGCGGGGCACGGCATCGACGCGGTAACCGGGATGGTGGCGGCCCGCAACTCGCTGCGTGCCCTGGCCATCACCGGGGCCGGCCCGGCCGGCCTGATCCGCATGCTCAACGAGGTGCTGTGCGACCTCACCCCTGGGGTGGTGGGGACGGTCATGTGCGGGCTCTATGAACCCGACACGCGTGTCCTGCGCTGGGCGCGCGCCGGGCATCTGCCGCCGGTGCTGATCCGCGGACAGACCGCTACCGAGCTGCCGCTGCCGGGCGGAGTCCTGCTCGGCATGGACGCGGACGCCAGGTACGAAAAGGCCACCCAGCAGATGCGCGCTGGCGACACGCTGCTGCTGTTCACCGATGGCCTGATCGAGCGGCGCGGCGAGTCGATCACGGACGTGCTCGGGGAATTCGTCGCGACGCTCGGCCAGGTGTGCGGATCCGGCGGCCAGGAGATGACCGCTGCCGCTCAGGCCGACCGGATCCTCGCGCACGCCGTCTCCGACACCGAAGACGATGCCTGCCTGGTGGTGGTCCGCATTCTCTGAGCTGTGGGTTTCCCGGCGGCTCCGCAGGGAAGTGGGCAAGCCCCCTACCTACGGCTCGACCTGGTGGAGCGTTTGAGATGGCCGCACAGCTAGATGACCGTGATCGCCACTACCTCCGGCTGGCCGTCGAGCTCTCCAGCGGCTTCCTGCACGACGAGCGCAGGTGGCCGTTCGGGGCTGTCGTGGTGGTGGAGGGCCAGATCGTCGGACAGGGCGTCAACCGGGTCGTGGAGCTGCATGACCCCACTGCACACGCCGAAGTGATGGCGCTGCGTGCCGCCGGTGCCCGCCTGGACAGGTACCACTTCGAAGACGGCGTGCTTTACGCAAGCAGCGAGCCGTGCCCGATGTGCCTTGCCGCCTGCTACTGGGCATGCCTTCCCCGCGTGGTGTTCGGTGCGACAAGCTCTGACGTCGCGGCCTGCGGGCTGCAGGATCTTCAGCTGTACGTAGAACTGGCACGTCCGGTTGGCCAGCGTTCGATACGCGAGGATGGCTGCGACGGTGACCTACGACATGACGCCACCGTGCTCCTGAACGACTGGGCCCGGCAACTCCAACCGGACCAGGGACGCTGACGCTTTGGCCGTCAGTCGCTGGACCTGCTGTTCGTAGCCCAATTGCGGCGTGGCTGTGTGCTTGACCGGCGTGGTGATGGGTAGTCGGCACGCCCAACCCCGCGATCGGGGAGTGTCCCGGACCAGCCGAAGGAGTTGTGGTGGGCCAGCCAGAGCAGCAGCAAGAGCCGCCGGGCACGGAGCGGGAGATGGATCCGGTTCCCGACCACGGGGAGCACACCTACCGGGGCTCGGGCCGGCTGGCTGGCAAGGCCGGAATCGCCAACTTCACCGCGGGACTGGCCGGGCTGTTGGCCGGCAAGGGCATCCGGGCCAACAGCGTGGCCCCGGGACCGATCTGGACCCCTCTCATTCCCTCCACCATGCCGGCCGGGCATATCGCCAGCTTCGGCCGGCAAGTGCCGCTCAGCCGCGCCGGGCAGCCCGCCGAAGTCGCTCCCGCGTTCGTCCTGCTGGCCTCGGATGAGGCCAGCTATATCTCCGGGGCCA
The DNA here is from genome assembly GCA_963808615.1 of uncultured Actinomycetota bacterium. GTDB lineage: Bacteria > Actinomycetota > Actinomycetes > Streptosporangiales > Streptosporangiaceae > Palsa-504. The sequence continues at coordinate 111,718 of CAWEGV010000005.1, read as the reverse complement.
GGCTCGCCGTCACCGGAGGGAAGCCGGTCCTATGAGAATCCAGCTGCCCGATCTTCCTCGTCCGGGCCAGGCCGCTATCGGCAGCACTGCTGAGCAGTCCGGCATGGGCCGATCCCGCCAGGGACATGCCTGAGATCGGGCTGGTGGGGCTGGGCCGGATAGGCGTTCCGGTCTGCGCGAACCTGGTCCGGGCCGGCTACAGCGTGCAGGCGGGAGACCTGCGGCCCGAGGCCGCTGAGCAGGCCGCCAGGTACGGCGCGTGCTGGGTACCTGACCTGGCCAGGCTCGCCGCCCGGGCCGACGTTCTGCTCACTGTCCTTCCGGGCCCTGCCGAGGTCCGCGAGCTGATGCTCGGCACCGGGGCCGTGGCGGCGGCGCTGCGCGGCGGGACGACGTGGATCGACATGACCAGCAACTCACCGGCCGCCATGACCGAGATCCGGGACGTGCTCCTCGACCAGGGGGTGCAGGTCCTGGACGCCCCGATCGGCGGCGGGGTGACCGCCGCGGAGCAGGGAAACCTGCAGCTCCTGGTCGGAGGACAAGCACAGGTCGTCGCGCAGCACCGGGACCTGCTGGAGGTCTTGGCCAGTCCCGGTAAGCTTCTGCACGTCGGCGGGTACGGGGCCGGCGACACCGCCAAGCTGCTGATCAACCTGCTGTGGTTCGGGCAAGCCGTCGGCACCGCCGAGGCCCTGCTGCTCGGCCGGGCATCCGGACTGGACCTGGGTATCCTGCGGAAAGCCTTGGCGGACAGCGCAGCCGACTCGCGATTCATCGACCATGATCTCCCGGCCTTGTTCGCTGGCGACTTCATGCGGACGTTCGGCCTGGACCGCTGCTGCGAAGAACTCCAGATCGTCACCGAGCTGGCTCGAGCCCATCATCTCCCCTTCCAGGTCTCTGAGGTGGTGGCCGATGTCTACCAGCGGGCACTTCGCCGGTACGGGTCAGTGGACGGGGAACTGCTGGGCGTCATGCTGCTCGAAGAACAGGCAGGCCTGCACCTGCGGCACAACAGCCAGGAAGGCGCGCGTTGCTGAGCGGCATGCGGACCGAGGCACCCGCGCAGGTCCGCACCATGGCGCAGGTTTGTGATGGGCTAGGTGGGTAGCCGGGCTAGTGACAGGCAAGATCCCGGCAGCTCGGGAGGTTCCCGATGCCGGGGGCCCCCAGCACGTGACCGGACGGCCGTCGGCCGATCCCCGGCATCCACCTCATCCAGGGAAGGAAGTGCCATGGCCAGCCAGCCTCTGCACGGCCGCAAGGTCGCCATCCTGCTCGCCCCCGAGGGCAGCGAGCAGGTCGAGTTCACCGAGCCGAAAAAGGCCCTCCAGGATGCCGGCGCCGACATCGACGTGATCAGCGCGCAGCCCGGCCAGGCCCGCACCTACAACCATGACCTCGAGCCGGGCCAGACCTTCGCCGTCGACAAGGCCTTCGGTCAGGTCTCCGCCGACGACTACGACGCCCTGATCGTGCCCGGCGGCACGGTGGGTGCCGACAAACTCCGCGGCGACGCCGACGCAGTGCAGCTGATCCGCGGCTTCTTCGCCGCCGGCAAGCCGGCCGGAGTGATCTGCCACGGCCCGTGGACGCTCATCGAGGCCGGCGTGGTCCGCGGCCGCACCCTGACCTCCTGGGCCACGCTCGCCACCGACATCCGCAACGCCGGCGGCACCTGGGTCGACCAGGAGGTGGTCACAGACCAGGGCCTGGTGACCAGCCGCGGACCCGACGACCTGCCCGCCTTCTGCGCCAAGATCGTCGAGGAGTTCGCCGAGGGCGAGCACCCGGCGCAGGCCCGGAGCGCGTAGCCCGGTCCGAGCGGTCACGGCTGACCGGCGGCGGCGGCCAGCGGTTACTGCCTCTTGAGGCTGCTGCCGATACTCGACGAGGTGTCAGCACCGCTTGGTCGGCGGTTGCCCGCTGTGCCGAATATCTGACGCGGTTCTGGGCAGACGGCACCAGGGAATGCATGACCGATCTGACCGAGGAGCTCAGATGCCATCCAAGTCCGCCAACGTCAAGAACAAGAAGCAGTACGAGAAGCTGAAGGAAAAGGGCATGTCGAAGTCCCGGGCCGCCCGCATCGCCAACAGTCCTGGTGCCTCGAGCCGCGGCGGAAAGAAATCCGGGTCAGGCTCCAGCCCGAAGCAAGGTGGCACTACTGCGCAGAAGAAGAAAGCCGGCGCCAAGGGAGGCAAAGCGGCAGCAGGCAAGAAGTAAGCCTCAGGACACCATGGGCAGACGCGATACCGCCAATCCAGCCTGGCCACGGCGACCCTGCAGCAACTGGGCCTGATCTATGTCACTGACCCGAAGCCGCCGGTGGCCAGATCCTCGAATTCCCGTCCGGCGAATCCCTTGTTGCCGTCACTGGCCGACGCGCCCGTCGATCCGTTCCCGCAGCAGGTCGGCGTGGCCGCAGTGGCGGGCGTACTCCTCGATCATGTGGACAAGCACTTCGCGCAGAGCGACGGTCTCCCCGTCTCGCATAGTCCCGCGGATGCCGAGGTCGGGGGAGTCGGCGACGAACTTCTCCGCGAAGGCGACCTCGTCGCGCCAGGCTTGCCAGGCATCGTCTACGACCGCCTGGTCGGCGACCGCGCCGGCCCAGTCAGCGTCCGCTAGATCCTCGGACCAGTACAGCGGCGGTGCGTCGGCCTGCGCCATCACCCGACGGAACCAGTTGCGCTCGACGTCGGCCATGTGGCGGATGAGGCCGAGCAGGGACATGGTAGAGGGCGGCACCGACCGGCGAGCGAGCTGGGCCGGGTCGAGGTCGGCGCATTTCATCTGCATCGTCAGCCGGTAGCCGCGCAGGTAGTCAAGCAGCGTCGCCCGCTCGCCCTCCAGTTTCGTGCCCGCAGTGAACCTCGGGTCCTGCGCTGCGTCCATCCACATGTCGGAGTCGGGCCCGGCGGCATTCCACCGCTCCGGGACGGTCTCGCGGTCTTTGCTTTCCGTCACGGCGTCCACCTTGGCACGCCCGCACTGGAGGGGCAACACGCATGACGTTCCTGGCGGCATGCCGCGGCCGCCTGCGGAGGAGCCGGCTGCGTGTGCCAGTGACTCATCGTCAGATGATGCATCGCCATTGCGAGCAGATGGTCTAACGTGTCGTGGCCGCGGCGGCGCTGGTGATGACCTGAGGCAGGTAGCTGTAACGGCGGTATATGTTGCGCTGGAAGACCGCGCCGTTGCCCCGGGCGAAGACCGCGTTGAGCAGGCCGGTGACAGTATCGGTTTCCGCGGCATCGGCGAGCGCGTCACGTACATGCTCCAGCAGCAGATTCGTGACGGCGGCTGGCTGTTCGGGCCGGCCACTGAGGGGGTTGAGCAGGACGTCGTCCACCCCGGACCGGCTAGCCCGCCACGCGGCCAGCCGTAGCAGCTCGGTCCGGCTGCGCTGAGTTGGTTCCCCGTGCCGCCAGCGGCGTGTTTCGGTTTCCACCAGGGCGCGGGCCAGCGCGGCGATCAGCACTGCGTCGTCGGCATGCAGGCATACGTCGGCAATGCGGATTTCCAGAGTGGGATAACGCTCGGACAGCCGCGCGTCGAAGTACACCATCCCCGGATCGAGCAGCGTGCCGGTGCGCATCATCTGCCGGACCGTTTCCTGGTAGGCGCGGGCGCTGCCGAAGGCGGCGGTGGGTCCCGAGCTGGGCCAGCGGCCCCAGACCTGGTAGCGGAAGCTGGCATAGGCGCTGTCGCGTCCTTGCCAGAACGGCGAGTTGGCGCTGAGCGCCAGCAAGATCGCCAGCCACGGCGCTATCCGGTCCAGCGCGGCAATCCCTTCATCGGCCGAGGAGATCTCGACATGCACGTGGCAGCCGCAGGTGAGCTGCTCGTGGGCGGTCAGGCCGAACGTCTCGGCCATCTTCTGGTAGCGGCTGTTGGCCACGACCTGGGGTTCGACCGGGACAGGTGAGGTTCCCAGGGCCGCCACCTGCACCCCGGCGCTGGCGGCCGCATCGGCGGCCAGCGCCCGGCATCGCCGTATCTCTCCGCCGAGCTCATCAAGCGTGCGGCATGGCTCGGTATTGGTTTCTAGCTGTTGCAGCTGCAGCTCGTAATCCAGCGCCTGTGCCGCATCCTGGGCCGCCGCGTCGGCGGCCGTTTGGCGGGCAGCCCGCAAGACGGTCCCGGCCACGGCCCGCGGCCGTCCCGTCTCCGGCTCGATGAGCAAGAGCTCCTCTTCGACACCGACCCTGCGCACCGTCATCGCCCTACCATGCCCAGCGATCGCACTGCCACTCACCGCGTGCCGGCTGGGCGAGTCATGCGGCGGCGAGCGGCCAGTAGCGGCGCTGAGTGATTAACAGATGTCAGCGTGCCGCCCTGCGGGAGCCGCGGCGTGATACCGCGGTTACTGCTGAGTCGGCCTGACGAAGCGCTCTGGCTGTGCGGGTTGATGAATCACGGCGTTCAGCGGCGCGGGCGAGGCGGTGGACAAGCTGCCGTGCAGCCGGCAATGCGACGGCCTTCGCCCGGCGATTGGCACCTGGCCGGAGGGCACAACCCCGCACGTTAAGGGCCGTGACCGGGCCCTTCTTAAGTCCTACTACAGCGCCTTACGAATAAGCCGCTGGTCCAATAGTCATCGTGCGGGGCGCCCGGCTGGGTGGCATCAGGGACTGGAGGGCCTGGCTTGTTCGGTCACGGTGTCCTTGGCGTCCTGGGCACGTGCAGTGACATCCCCGGCTGCCGAGCGGGCCTGTTCGGTGACGTCGGCTGCGGCCTCGGCGGCCGTGTCCTTGACCGATTGCACAGCCCTCATCGCTGAGTCGCGCAGCTGTTGCGTGGTTTCCTGAGCGGCCTGGCCAAGTTGTTGCGCGACCGGGCTGTCCTTATCGGTCAGGGTCTCTTTGACCTGGGTGGCCAGCTGCTTTTCGGCGGGGCTGGCCGGGATCAGCGACGAGACGAGCCACCCTGCGGCGAAGGCGATCAGGCCGACGGCCAGCGGGTTGCCCTGAGTGCGCTCGCGGGCCAGCTGCGGGGCCGACCCCACCGTGTCCGCAGCACTCGAAGCCGCCGAACTGATGGTAGTCCCGGCGCTGGCGGCCGCCGAGCCAGCCGCGTCCTTGGCGGCCGATGCCCTGGCCCCTGCTGTGTCCCTCGCCGTGCTGGCCGTGTCTGCCGAGCTGCCGATGAGCTTGTCCTTGATGCCAGTGATGGCGGTGCGGGCACGCCGGGTCTGGCGCTTGACCACCCGCGGCGGGCTCACCTTCTCGGTGAGGGCGTCCACATCACTGCTGAGCTTGTCCTGGATGTCACGTATTTCGCCGCGGATCTGGTCCGGATCAGTGGTCATCGTGGTCTCCTCATCCGCTCTTGAGCGTGCCGGGAAGTTCCTGCAGGGTCTCGGCGGTGCGCTGCGGCACCGGGTGCACCTCGCGCACCTGGCGACGGCCGGCCGCATACAGCGCCGCCCCGGTTACCGCCCAGATCACCGCCACGATCAACGCCGCGACGGCGGTATTCACGGCCTGGGCCAGACCCCACCAGGCCGCGATGGAGGCAAACAGCAGCACCATGTACCCGGCGAAGCCCGCGCCGCCGAACATCCCCGCGGCCTTGCCAGCCGTGACCGCTTCCTGCTTGAGCTCGGCCTTGGCCAGCTGCAGTTCCTGGCGCATCAGCGTGGACAGGTCCTGGCTGACCTGGCTTACCAGTTCCCCCACCGACGCATTGGCGTCCGGTGCGCCTGCCGCCCTGGACAGGCGCTCTGCACCTGGCCCGGGGCTGGTCATGGCTGGACTTCCGGGTAGGCCGGGGCATCTGGCGCCGCCGGGGCATCTGGCGCCCATGCGGCAGCCTCAACTGAGGCGGGCATCACCGGCTGGCTCGCGGTCTGCGCCGTCCAGCCTCCGTTGTCGGCCTGCGATGTCTCCGGCTGGTCGTCTTTTTGCGCCGCCACCGTACCGCGGGTCAGCCGCCCGGCCGCCACCCCGGCCGCCGCGGCGGCGAGCACGAACACGCCCGGGCGCCGGCGGGCGAAGCGGCGGACTTCCTCGACCAGGTCTCCCGGCTCGTGCTTCTCCAGCCATGAAGCTGCATCGCGAAGGGAACCGGCAGCCTCGCGGACAAGCACGGCCGCCGAAGTGCCCTGATCACTGTTGGCTGCCATCGCCGAGAGCTCATCAGCCAGGCTGTGCATCCGTCCGGCTGCCTTGTGCTGCTGCGCGTGAGCTTGGTCCCTTACCTGCCGCTGTGCCTGCCCGAGCAGGTCACGCCCCTGCCACTGCGCCTCAGACACCACGTCCTTAGCTCGTTCGGCGGCCGTCCCGGCGACCTGGCCTCCGGCCTCCCGGACCGACTCGCCGACCTGAACAGCCTGCTCCCGTGCGACCCCGGCCGCCGAAGGCTGTGCCGGCTGGTCGTCGTCCCCTAGCGGGTAACCACCAAAGTCTTGAGTCATCTGACCCTCCTTCACCTGGCGTGGCCGCCGCTCACTACCCCCGAGCGCCCCGGATAACCACCGCCGCCGGCCCAAATCAGATGATTTTGAAGTTTTCTGTGTCAATGTGAGTCGCTTGTCCAGCTGACGGGTAGCAGGAAGCCTCACGTATCGATCCGAGTCCTTTATTCAGGTCCTTTCGCGAGGCGTTCACGGCGACGCCGCTGATGTTAGAACCGCAGGCTGCCGGGTAGGGAGATGCACTCATCCGGATGAGGGACGGCATCGTGGACCACAGTGCCAGCGCAGGGCAGCCGCGGGCCCGGGCTGCTGAAGTTCAGCCGGCCTGCCGCCAGGCCCTGACCGCTATCGCCCGGCTGGGCACGATCTTCGCCCTGGAAGGTCATCGTGGTCTACGGCCCGCAGCGGGCTGCCTCAAACTGGCCGACCTGTGGCCAGGTGATGAGGATGAGAATTCCGGCAAGGAGGCTTGATCATGGCACGGGCAGACAACCCTGGCGCGAACCGCAGTCAGGAAACGATCCCTCCGCAGAACGAGGTGTCGGGCGGGCCGGACACTCCGCTGGAGCTCGGCGCCGCGGGCTGGAAGAACACCCTCAAGCGAGCCGGCAAGAAGTTCGTCCGCGACCGGTGCAGTATGACCGCGGCCAGCCTGGCCTACCACTGGTTCCTGGCACTGATCCCTTCGCTCATCGCCCTGCTCGGCCTGACCAGGCTGCTGCACATAAACTCCAGCATCGTGAATAAGCTGGTCAACGGCATAGATAAGACACTGCCGCAGGGCGCCTCGAACGTGTTCAGCCAGGCCGTCACGCAGGCCAGCACGCGCTCGTCGGCCAGCGCCACCACCGCGCTGATCATCGGCATCGTCATCGCCGTGTGGAGCGCGTCTGGCGGCATGTCGGCGCTGGAGCAGGGTCTCGACATCGCCTATGAGGTCCAAGTCGACCGCAAGTTCGTTCCCAGGCGGCTGTACGCATTCCCGCTCATGGCGGCCACGCTGGTGTTCGGCGGCGTCGCTGCGGCGCTCATCGTGTTGGGCCCGTCGATCGGGTCGGGCATCGCGGGCCACATCGGTATCAACGGGACCGCGTTCACCATCGTCTGGGACGTGGTGCGCTGGGTGCTGGCCATCGTGTTCATCTCGCTGCTGTTCTCGGTCTTCTACTTCTTCGGGCCGAACCGTGAGACTCCCCGCTGGCAGTGGGTCAGCCCCGGAGGCGGCGTCGGCACAGCGATCTTCCTGCTGGCCTCGCTGGGGTTCTCGTTCTACGTGAAGCAGTTCGGCTCGAGCTCGTACAGCAAGACCTACGGCGCGCTCGCCGGGGTGGTCATCCTCATGTTCTGGCTCTACCTGGTCGGCCTGGCCATCTTGATCGGCGCCGAGATAAACGCCGAAACCGAGCGACAGGCGGCCGCCGAGGCGGGCCATGGCGCAGCACAAGACAGCGCGGCGAACCTACAAGAGGGAGAGCATCAAGCCCGCTAGACGGGGACATCCGGATCGTGCCGGACCCGGCCGGCCCTGGCGATCCAACCGAGTAGCTGCACCGATGCGGCGGCGCCGAGGACCGTGACCTCGACGTGGTCGCGCCGGGCAGGCCCCAGCCGACCGCGGCAGATGCGGCACTATGGCTAGCGGGCGTACCGGGTGAACGAGAACCAAAAATCCAGACGAACACCTCCTGATTCTTGCTTGAAAAGGCCCGACCGCCGGTTTCCCGAGCTCACCAGGTGCGCTGCTGATCCTGTTCACGATGGGACGGTTAGCCCCGCGCTGCCGGCCCAGACGGAGGACGCCGGCCCAAGCCGTCAACACGCGACGATGGCCGTACAGCACGACAGCGCGGTCACCGAAGGTGGCACCGGCTGACGCGGTGCCGAGGTGCGGCCGCGAATTCAGCTGGCCTGGGAGACGAGCGAACTGGCTTGGATACCGACCGGGACCGCCTCCGGTGTTAGATCTGCACGGCCTTGGCGGCCTGCTTGCGGGATTTCTTCGCCGCCTTCAGCTGTGACTTCATCGTCTTGAGGTCATGGTCGCGCTGGCTGAGGTCGGCTTGGACGGCACGTACTTGCTTGGTGTGCTTCTTAAGGCTCGTCCGTAGCTGTTTCTCAGTCTTGGTGGCCTGGTCAAGGGCGTGTTGCGCCCGGTCAAGAGATTTCCCCGCTGGCGTCGCGGGAATCTGTGACCCGCTTGACCTGGCGCGTGAGCTGGTGTTCTTCTTGCCCTTGGAGCTGGCACGCGAACCGGTGTTGCTCCTGCTGCTCGAGTTGGCGGTAGACCTGGTGTTTTTCTTGCCGCGTTTGGCGGTAGACCTGGTGTTTTTCTTGCCGCGTGCGGTTGTCGCGGAGCCACGCGAGTTACTCGAGTGTGTCTTGGCAGCCATAGAGGATGACTCCTTCTGCGGTCGCTAAAGCCATTACGTGTGTGCTGGTGTCGGCTTCCCCGTCCCTGATGACCCAAACGTGATCAGGCCGCGGCGGGGCTGATTCCTGGTCGGCTCCGGCCCGCCAGTTCATCGGGGTTTTCGTGGAAGCGCTTCACGATCGGCGCGTAGACCGGATCCACCTTGAACGCGAGGTCCGTCGTCAGCATCATCGGCGCGTGCCGCTTCGACGGATCGTGCGCATCGGGCACCGTGTCCTGTGCCTCGGGATTCTTCGCCCTCCACTGCTTAGCCCCGGCCGGGCTGGTGGTCAGCTCGTAGTCGTAGTTGAGCAGGTTGTCCAGGAAGCCGTTGTCCCACCTGGTCGGCTCGTTGGTCCAGGCGCCCTCCGGGCCGCCGGTGACCGCGTAAGGACCGCTGCCGGTGCCGTAGGTGTTCTTCCAGCCCAGGCCCTGCTGCTCGATGGGGGCCGCCTCGGGCTCCGGGCAGATGTACTTGGTATCGACCGCGCCGTGGGTCTTGCCGACCGTATGGCCGCCGATGATGAGAGCCGCCGTCTCCTCGTCCGAAGCCGAAGCCGAACGCGTTGAGCCCCATCGACTCGTAGGCGCAGTTGCCGGCGAAGATGATCAGGTCGGCCCAGGAGATCTTCCGGCCGTACTTCTGCTTGACCGGCCACAGCAGCCGCCGCGCCTTGTCCAGGCTCGCGTTGTCGGGCCAGCTGTTGAGCGGGGCGAAGCGCCATCCCGAGGATGGCTCAAATCATGGAATCAATCATGTTCAGCCCGCGGCCTCCTGGTCGGACGGTGAGATCATCGGCTCCTGGGACTGTCACATCCGCTGGTCAGGTCCAGCCCGTCTCCGGATGACCTGGCGCTCCGGAAGCCTCACCGGCCGCGGCTGCTCCCGAGCTGTCGGTGCCGGGCCGCGTCCGGGCCGGGTCCGTGGACGTCGGCCATCGCGGTCAGCTGGTCCAGGAACGGCCCGACCCGGAGGCCGTCTTGGGCGCTGTGCCGGAACGGGCTGTCCGGGTTCACCGTGTACCGGGTGCGCCGCCCGACCCGGGTCCGGGTCAGGTAGCCCGCGGCGTCCAGGTCGGCCACGATCGCCTGCACGGTCCGTTCGGTGAGACCGACGACCGGGGCGATGTCGCGGATCCGGGCCTGCGGGTTGCGGGCGATCTCCACTAGCACATGCCCGTGCCCGGTCAGCAACGTCCAGGTCCCGCCGCTGCCGTCATCGTCGTTCATGTCGGCCAGGTCGTTCATGTCGGCCAGTATATAACTCGCGAATGACTTCCCGCGAGAGAGAAAACATGCTATCTTTTTCGTGTCTCTATTGACAGGCCTCCGGCAGCGGACCGATCCCTGCTGGCGGCGCATAAGCGCGCCCAGGCCGAAGGAGGCGAGCTGCTGCTGGTCATTCCCAGCACCCCGGTCCTGCGCGTCTTCGCGATCACCGGCATCGACCGCATGATCCCCTACTTCACGACCTTGGACGAAGCCCTGGCGCACACCTCACCCAACGGGCTGAACGGCCGCCGGCGACCTGATGACGGACTTAAGACCCGCGGGCAACGCATGAAAACGGACGCGTAAGGCCTAGCTCTGCTGCCGGGTCGGCCGCCGTCCCGGCGAAGGACAGTCAGGGAACCGCCGGATCCATGCCCACACGCGAAGGCCCTTGGGCCTGATTCTTCGCCTCCACCAGCTCGCCGTCGGTGCCTTACGGCTAGCTTGGCCGCAGTCCCGCGGACCGCAGGGTTCCCAGCAGGGTACCGGTGCCGACGCCCGCAGCAGCCGTGCAATCACCTCCGCACCCGGTTCCTGCTGGTCCGGGGCTGCTCTCGCTGCGAGCTCCTGATAACGGTTACCGGTCCGGCAGTTCGCCAACCTCGCCAACCGGGCCGCCGCGGCTCGCGGAATCGAAGTCTCCGGTACCTTCGGGTACGCCCTGTCCCGGTGTCGCATATCTGATCGCGCCGCTGGCCGGTACCACTTCGGGGTGTCCCACGCCCAGCGACATCTGCTTGATCCTCAGGTACCGGATAATGTCTTGCCGTTGGAGCACGACGGCCAGCCCGACCACCGCCAGTCCCCCGATCAGTAGCTTCCGCATCGTGACGCTTCCTTTCGCTAACGGGCCGCAGCCCCGCCGACCGCAGGGCGAGAGTCATGGCCTGGCTCAGCCGGCCGGGTGCAGCAGGACCTTGGTCCAGCCATCCTCGCGCCGGTCGAACCGGGCGTAGGCGTCGGCTGCCTGGTCTAGGGACAGCTCGTGGGAGATGATCAGCGAGGGGTGGGCCTTGCCGCTGGTCCTTTATACACGACTGCCTTCACGAACTTCTCCCTTGCCTGTCGCCGCTGTGGTCCTGGCGGAGCCGCCTACCCGGCGCAGCCCGGATTACCCGCCGACGCGGCTGATTCCTGGCCGGTTCCGGCCAGGGCTCGCGGGGATCGAATCGTTGTCGTCGCATGCGCATATCTAGCTGAGCACGGGTAGGCGGCTAGTGCCCGCGGCGGGATCGCCGCTGCTACGGCCACCGCACCTGGAGATGTGAGATGGGGACCAGGTACCGCCAGCGATTGGTCTTGCGGCGCATGGAACGCGGCCTGTGCCGGTCTGACCCGCACATGGCGGCTATGCTCGCGATCTTCGCGCGGCTCACCGCGGGCGAGGCGATCACCAGCGCGGAACAGGCGCAGCGAGACACCAGGCTGCGACGCGGCCTGGCCCGCCTGGCCGACGCGCTGGTAAGCGTGACCGCCTGGCTGGCTGACTACGCCTGCCGGGTGTCCCGCCGCATCGCGATCGCCTGGGCCGTGGCACGCCGGCGGTTCAACCGGGCCCTCCGGGCGATGCTGGGCGCTCAGCCCCAGGCCAGGCAGCCCCTTCGGGATGGCGGCCCAGGCTTGCCCGCGGGCTGAGGCCACCGACGCGCGGGTCCCCGTCAGCTGGCGGCGGCGGCTTAGACGAGCGTCCCGTGGACACGGAGAACCTGTCCACGCCGGTACCTTTGCTGCTGCCGCCGGTACTTGTGCATTGGCCGCATGAGGTTGCGGACGAGGGGTAGGAGCTGCGGCAAGCTACAGTGCCCGCCGGGGAGGAAGGTGCACCCATGGCCAGGCAAGACCTCAATCAAAGCGGCCAGGCTGCCGGGGCGCCGCAGAAGCCTGCCGACTTGACCGGAGCGTCCTGGTGGGGTGTGCTGAAGCGGACTGCCGCAGAGTTTCAAGCCGACAACCTCACCGATAAGGCCGCTGCCCTGACCTACTACGGGCTTATGTCGGTCTTTCCGGCGCTGCTGGCCGTGGTGTCGGTGCTGGGCGTGGTCGGCCGGTCCGTGACCGGGCCGCTGGTCGGTAATCTGCGCACGCTGAGCCCTGGCCCTGGCCGGCAGATCCTCACCACGGTGCTGGAACAGGTACAGCACAACCGCAGCGGCGCCGGGATCGCGCTGATCGCCGGTATCGCGCTGGCGGTGTGGTCGGCATCGGGATACATCGCCGCGTTCATGCGCGCCGCCAACGATGTCTATGACATCGGGGAGGGCCGGCCGGTGTGGAAAACCATCCCGACCCGCCTGGCCGTCACTGTCGTCATGGTCGTGCTGCTGGCCTTCAGCGCGGTGATGGTCGTGCTCACCGGCGCCCTGGCCAACCGGGCCGGGCAGATTCTCGGCATCGGACGCACTGCCATCCTGATCTGGGACATCGCCAAGTGGCCCGTGCTGCTAGTGCTGGTCAGCGTGATGTTCGCCCTGCTGTACTGGGCCGCCCCGAATGTCAAGCGCGGCTTCCGCTGGGTCACCCCGGGCAGCATCCTGGCCGTGGCTGTGTGGCTCATCGCCTCGGCCGCCTTCGGCGTGTACCTGGCCACCTTCGCCAGCTACAACAAGACCTACGGCAGCCTGGCCGGGATCATCGTTTTCCTGGTCTGGCTGTGGATCTCCAACACTGCGCTGCTGCTCGGCCTGGAATTCAACGCCGAAATCGAGCGCGGCCGCGCCATCCAGGGCGGCCACCCAGCCGGCAAAGAGCCTTACATCCAGCCCAGAGACACCCGCAAACTCTAATCTGCGGTCATTCGGGAATCCTCTAATCTGCGGTCATTCGGGAATCGCGGATGGAGGCGAAGCGAGGGCGGCGTCCACGGCGCCGTCCTGTCGCACGGTCCCGTTGTCGAGCACTCTTAATCATGGGGTGCGGTTTTGGCGACGACCCGGATGGTGTCGAGGCTGGGGTCGGCGGGGTCCGGTAGTTGCATGCCGGCGGCCAGGCCGCTGCGCAGGTAGTCCAGGAGCTCGCCGGTGATGCGCTCGCCGGGGATGATGACCGGTATGCCCGGCGGATAGGGGGTGATCTGCTCGGCGCTGATGCGTCCGGCCGCCTGGTCGGCGGCGACGGTCTCCTTGGCGGCGAAGAAGGCATCGCGGGGCCGCATGACGGGCTCGAGTTCGAGTTCGGCCGCGCTGGGCAACGCGACCGGCGTGGCCCGGGGCAGGTCAGCGGCGCCGGAGGTGAGGGCGCGCAGCGCTGTGACCAGCCGGGCGGCGGTCTGGTCGTCGTCGGCGACCGACAAGGTGGCCTCGATGCGGCGGTGGTCGGATAGCCCCATGTCGATGCGCTGATGCTCGCGCAGCCAATCGGCGGCGTCGTAGCCGCTGACGCCCAGCGCGGAGACGTCGATGACTACGTGCAGCGGGTCAAGGTCGTGCGAGGCCTCGCCGCGGAGGAATTCCTCCCGGAGCACCCGCAGGCCGGGCAGGGCGGCGATGTCCGCGCGGACCCGGTCAGCCAAGGCGAGCGCGGCGTCGAGCAGGTCGTGGCCGTGCTGGACCATTTGCCGTCGCCAGCCGTCCAGCGCCGCGTAGATCATCACATTCGGGCTGGTGGTCATGAGCGTGTCGGCACAGGCGGACAGCTGATCTGGGTCCACTAGGCCGCCCTGGACGTGAAAAACCGAGCCCTGCTCGAACCCGGTGCCCATCTTGTGCACGCTGACCACGCACACGTCCGCGCCGGCGTCCATGGCCCAGGTCGGCAGGTCGTGGTGGAAGGGCAGGTGGGCGCCCCAGGCTTCATCGACGATCAGCGGCTTGCCCCGCCGGTGGCAGATGTCGGCGATCGCCTGGATGTCTGCGCAAGTGCCGTACGGGGTGGGACTGACGATCAGCGCGCCGGCCGCATCGGGATGCTGCTGCCAGGCCGCCTCCACCTGGCCCGGCGAGGGCGGGTGGGCCAGGTGCAGCCGTTCGTCGTACCGGGGCCGGATCCACTGCGGCTGCAGCCCGCCGAAGATCAGCCCGGCCACTACCGACTTGTGCGCGTCCCGGCTGACCAGCAAGTCGCCCTGGCCGCCGCACACGGCCAGCATGGCCGCCTTGACCGACAGCGAACTGCCACAGGTGGAGAAGAAGGCGTGCTCCGCGCCGACGGCATCGGCCATCAGCTGCTCGGCCCGGGACAGATAGCCGCCAGAGGACTTGCGGTCATCGAGCCCGGCTGTGGCGAGCACGTCCGAACCGAACACGTCCCGGCCGATCACGGTGACGGTCCGCGGGTCCGCGCCGCGGCCTTGGCGGTGCCCCGGCGGGGTGAACCCGTACCGGTCACGCGCATGGTAATCAGCCAGGGCCGCCAGCAAGGGCGCTTCAGAATGATCCATGCCCGCCATCTACCGCATGCCGAGATAAGTATCCGGCCGCCGCCGATCGGCGGTACGTGCTTCTGCTCCCAGGCGCGGCGGCCGGCACCGTGCGGTCGCTATCTCTTGAGGCTGCCGATGCCGAGCGACCCGGATGGTGGCGGTGTCAGGCCGTCCTCGGCCTCACGGACGTATTCGGCCGGGTCCTTGTCCACGGCCGGGACGCCGGTGAAATTCCGCGCCTGGAATGCGGCGAAGGCCACGGCAAGATCGTGGCGGCGTTGCAGCCCGGCCAGGCGGCGGAAGTCGGTCAGGCCCTCGCGTTCCTCCTCGGCCATGTGATCGCTGTTGGCCAGGTTCGCCGCGGCGACGGCGGCGTACCAGCCGCCGCTGCCGACCGGATGACCTGCCACCTCCGCAACCGCATCCCTGATCTCGTTGTGGTCCTTTATGGCGTCAAGGGTCTCTCCCTCCACCCCGGAGGCCCGGTGAGCCGCCAGGCCCACCTGCAGCAGCGCGGGATAGAAGACCTCTTCTTCCGCCGCCGCGTGTAGCTCAAGGAACGACGCCAGCCGCCCCCACAGCGCGGACAATACGTCAACGTCCGCCCGGCCGACCTGCTCCAAGATCGCGAACAGCCGGCGCTGCTCGTGATGGTCATCCAGGATCAGCTCAGTGATATCCACCGTGCCTCCTTGCCGCCGCTCCCGGTTCCCTCAACTTCCCCTGGACGGCGACCCTACATCCTCCCAGGTCCGCTGACGGCCATCGGTGTGCCGGCTGTGGTGGGCGCTACCCGGCATTGCAGGCCTGCGCGGCCGATCAGGCGTTCATGACGCCAGCAGGCTGCTGTCGAACCGGGCGAGCAGGTCATCTGGGCCTGCATAGACCTGGGCCGCCCCGGCATCGGTGAGTTCGCCGCGGCTGATGCCGCCGCTCAGCAGGCCGATGCACCGAACCCCGGCCTTCTGGCAGGCCTGCATGTCCCAGACCGTATCTCCGATGAACACGGCTTCCCCGGCAGGAACGCCGACCCTGGCCAGTGCGGCCTCGACCAGATCCGGCTCGGGCTTGGTCGACTCGACATCTCCGGAGAACGTGGCCGCGTCGATCGCGTCCTCCGCGTCGAGGGCCGCGCGCAGGGCCCTGAACTCCCTCTCGTCGGCCGAGCTGGCCAGCACGACGGCCAGACCCCGGCGCTTGCACGCGCGCAGCAGGTCCGCCGCGGCCGGCAGGGGCCGGTGCCGGGACCAGTACGTGCCGTAAAGCGTGCTGTGCGCAGCGCGGATGCCCGCGTCTGCGTTCCTGTCCCGGTCGGCCGGGAGCAGCTCGTCGAGCAGCCGGTCCGAGCCCATCCCGATGGCCCGGTGAATATCGGCCATCGGCACATAGTGTCCGGCCTGGCCGAACGCTTCCCACCAGGTCACCGCGTGCAGGTAGTTCGTGTCGACCAGCGTGCCGTCCACGTCGAACAGCGCGGCTGTCACCTTCCCGCCGGTCCCGGTCACGAGCGCAACTGCTCGATCTTGTCCTGGAACAAGGTGGTGGCGGTATCCACGCCCCAGCCGGCCAGCCGCTCGATCAGTGCTTCAGACGCGATCCGTGCCACCATGGCCTCGCTTTCTCGATCGGGTGCCCACCTGTCCAGAGCGCGGCAGGTCAAACCTCCCGCTTGGGCCGTTTAGCGGGCAAGCGGCCAGGAACTGGACGCAGCCCGGGAAGCGGCGCGCTTCGCGGGCCGCACGGGTGAGGGCCGCCGGCCCGCTTGACCTAGGCCGCCTGGGCGGTGGCCTTGTTGTACACCGCTAGCGTTTCGGTGGCGATGCGGTCCCAGGAGTAGCGAGACCGCGCCCGGTCGGCCGCGGCCATGCCGTACGCCTCGATGAGCATGGGGTGCGCGAGCAGCTGCCGGATCCGCTGCGCCAGCAGGGCGGGCTGGCCCGGCGGGATAAAGATGCCGGTCGTGCCGTCTACCACGGCGTCCATGTGGCCGCCCAGAGCCGGAGCGATCACCGGAGTCCCGCACGCCATGGCTTGCAGCGACGTCGTGCCCGAGGGCTCGTACTGGCAGGTGCTGATCACCAGGTCAGCGGACCGCATCAGGGCCGGCATCATGCCGTGCTCGACCTGGCCTGTGAACATGACGCGTTCGTTGATACCCATCGCCCCGGCGAACCTGGCCAGGTCGAGGTACGCACGGTCATTGCGCATCGCAGCGCCGGCTGGGCCGCCAACAATCATGAGCTCGGCGCCCGGCACCCGGGTCAGCGCCCTCAGCAGCGTCTCGAGCGCCGCCCGTTCACCCAGGTCGGCCACGGCGAGCAGCCGCGGTCGTTCGTTCCGCTGCGCCGCCGGGCCCTCCGGCGTGAACGTGTTGGTGTCGATGCCCCACGGGACGACCCTGATCGAGGACCGGTGCACGCCCAGCCTGGCCAGGTCCGGCACCTCGCTGGAATGGATGGCGACCACGGCGGCGGCGCTGCGCCCGATGGCTGGCTCGAGCCGGATTCGCGCGGCGGTCGCGCCGTCGGCCTTGGCCCGGTTGCGCTGCTCGGTGACGCCGAGGGAGCTGAACTCCTGCACGACCGGTACCGCCAGGTCACGTGCTGCGGCCAGCGCCGCCAGGCCGCTCGTCCAGCTCAGTGCGTGCACGATGTCAGGGCGGTCGGCCCGCCAGATGCTGCGCAGCGGGCCGCTGAATGCGGGAACGCGTTCCAGCAGGCCGGCGTCGCCCGGCTCGGGCTGAGCGGGGACCGGCCCGGCATTGATGAGCTCGACCCGTACCCCGTCGTCGAGGTCAGTGTTGTCCGGCAGGTCCGGCTGGCCCTTCTCGGCGTAGACGGTTACCTGGTGGCCATGGGTGGCGAGTCCGCGGGTGAGCTCGGACAGGCCGATGCCATCGCTGTCTGGTCCGACTCCAGCCCGCGGGCGCAACGGTGTTGCGTGCTGGGCTACCAGTGCGATCTTCATGAACCAGCCTCCTAGCTGACAAGACCTCGGTCACGGTGTCGTCAGGGAAGCGAAAAAGTGGTGTACGACCGCACGCTCCGCAAAAACACCGTGTTGCGTCGAGCGTGCCTGCGTCGTAGGCACCACTGCCGGTAAGCATATCCCGCTGCCGCGGTTCTCAAACCCCGGCGCGCCGCGAACCCAGGCCCGGTCAGCCCGCAGCGGCCTCGGCCACGGTGTCGAACACCGGGATCAGCCGGTCAGCGGTGGTCAGCCGCAGGATCTTGGCCACCGCGGCTTGCGGTGACACCAGCGCGAGGACTCCGCCCTGCCGGTCCAGCGCCCGGTTCACCCGCAGCAGCGCGTGCAGTGCCGAAGAATCCATGAAGCGCAGCCCGGACAGGTCGATGATCAGCGTCCGCGGCTCCAGGGCGACCTCCTCGTCCAGCAGCCGCCGCAGCTCGTCGGTGTTCGTCACGTCGGCTTCTCCGGCCATCTCCACCAACGTGTAGGGCTGGCCGGCAGATTCCCGGGCTGTCACCGAGACCTTCAGCAGATCCACGCCCTTGTTGTACCACACGGCGGATTCCAGTGGGATGGTCCTCACCTGGCCGGAAACGGTGAAAGAAACGGATTCCGGACGGCCAGGCGACCTGGACTCGCCGGTCCGGAGCGGAGGGTCCTCAGCGCGGTTTGCCCCGCGGCAGGTCCATGTGCAGCCGGATCGTGGTGCCGGTCTGATCCGAGGCGATTTCGACCTGGTCACAGACCTGGTGAACGATCCAGAGCCCGTGGCCGCCCGTCCCGGAAAGGGACGGCGGACGGGTGCCCGCCAGCGGGTCAGTGATCGTTCCCTCGTCGTGGATCTGGCAGACGATCTCGTTGGAGTCGTACCAGATGTTCAGCGACCCGGGAGATTTGGCATGCCGCACGGTGTTGGCGGCCACCTCGCTGACCGCCAGCACCAAGTCGATCGCACGGGCTTCGGTCAGCCCGGCCTTGACGGCGTACCGGTGCACGATGGCCCGGATCGCGGCCAGGTCAGTGGTGTAGGAGTACGACATCGGATCTCGGGGTGAATGACTGGTAGGCGGCAGCGGCCCGTCGCCATCCAGCCGGGAGTCCGGCTGGATGGCGTTCGGTGCTTGGGCCGCTTGGGTGATCTTGCCATCCCGGGCCACCAGCACACACGGTACACCGGAGCGGCAAACCGGCCGCGAGGATGAAGCTTGTGTCTCCGGCAGTCGAATAGGCGTCCGGGTCCCGGGTAGAGGAGGTCACGACCTCAGCTCGCCGCTTTTTCCAGCCCCGCGAGCTGACTATCTTTGGGAGGTAAATATGCGGCTCGGAGTGCTTGTCTTGGTGATATGGTTCATCATCGGAGCGATCGCCGCCGGCCAGCGAGGCTATTACGGCTCGTCCTCGGCGAGCTGTGCCGGAGCGGGGACGGTCATCGCGACAATTGCGGCAGGCCCGCTCAACTACCTGGGCGTGAATCCTAAGGTGTCCTGCCATTTGCCGTCTCCCAGCAGCTAATACCGGCCCTTCTCATTTCCGGTCATGATCAGGTCATGCCGGTCAAGTTTTCACCATCTTTTCTCCCGAACGGTCCGTGGTGACAGCCATGAGCCGGATCGGCGCCGTGCCCGGTGACCGCCACCGTCGGTGCTGGTCTTATCAGCGGCCATCGGCCCGGCGTTCCGTCACGGTTACCCGGCGTCCTGCCGTCTAAACCGCGTGGTCGCGTCCCTGTGGTCAGGCAGGTTTGCCGGCCTGCGGCCCGGGAAGTCGGCACGCGTGATCGCACACACGCCGATGCTGCCATGCTGACCCGGACCCACGGGACTGGCCTGATATGACCGGGCCGCTGGCGGGCGAACCGCGGAAGCGCCGGCACGACGTGCCGGCTGCCCGCCGGGTCGGATCCTGGCTGGTGTGGTGGGTCCTGATGATGTCGTTCTGGGTGATGCTCGACGACTCCATCAGCACCGACGAGCTCCTGGCGGGGGCCGGCGCCGCCGCGCTGGCCGCCCTGCTCGCCGAGCTGGTCAGCTACCAGGCCGGCGCGCGGTTCCGGATCCGGATCGAATGGCTCGTCCCGGCGCTACGGCTGCCCGGTCAGGTCGTCCGTGACATGGTGACCGTGTACGCCGCCCTGTGGCGACGCCTGGTCCGTGGCGAGCAGCCGCCGAGTGCCTTCCTCGAGATCCCGGTCCGTTTCGGCGACGACTCGCCCGAGGGCATCACCCGCCGGACCTTGCTGATCGGCGGGACGAGCGTCGCGCCTAACACGTTCGCGCTCGGCATCGACCGGGACACCGACGTCATGGTGGTGCACCGCCTGGTGGCCAAGGAGGACAGATGACATGGTGATGGCGTTCGTCGCGGCGGCGATCGCGATGCTGATCGCGATCATCCCTGCCGGGATCGTGCTGTGCCGGGGAGAACTGGCGGCGAGCGTCGTCGCCTACGAGTTCATAACGTCGGTCATCGTTATCGTGCTCGCCCTGCTCGCGCAGGGCTTTAAGCGCTCCAGTGAGTTCGAGCTGCCCGTCGTGCTCGCCGTGCTCATGTACGGCAGCGGGCTGGTCTTCGTCCGCGTCATGGAGCGCTGGCTGTGACCGTTC
This sequence comes from uncultured Actinomycetota bacterium, assembly GCA_963808615.1. GTDB lineage: Bacteria > Actinomycetota > Actinomycetes > Streptosporangiales > Streptosporangiaceae > Palsa-504. The sequence goes on along the minus strand of CAWEGV010000005.1, from coordinate 91,682 downwards.
AAGACATCTTCTCCGACATCCTGCTCGGCATGGCCGTGCTGATCGTGGCCGGCGCGTCGCTGGGCGTCCTGCTCATGCGGGACGCCTACTCCAAGCTGCACTTCGTGACCCCGGCCGCGCTGGTCGCGCCGCTGCTGGTCGCGCTGGCCATCTTGGCCCAGGTCGGGGTGTACGAGAACTCCGGCGAAACATTCCTGGCCTTGCTGTTCATGGTCATCGCCGGGCCGTTCCTTTCCCACGCCACGATGCGTGCCATCAGGGTCAGGGAACAAGGCGACTGGCGTCCGCGCAAGCGCGCCAGGGTGCCAGCGGGGGAGAAGGAACAATGACCGTGGCCGTGCACACCCCGTACACCGTGCCCATCGGGTTCATGGATGCGCTGCAGATCACGGTGCTGGTCCTAGTGGCGGCGGGCGCCACCGCCGTGGTGCTCATCCGCAGGCCGGTCCACCAGGTCCTCGTGCTGAGCATCTACGGCGTGCTGCTCGCCGTGCTGTTCCTGGTCTTCCAGGCGCCTGACGTGACGCTGTCCGCGCTGACGGTCGGCGCGGTGGCCCTGCCCGTCATCCTCCTGCTGGCCCTGGCTAAGGTCAGGAAGCGGGAAGAATGACACCCGCTCAGCGGCGCTGGGCGTTCGCCATCGGAGCCGCGGGCCTGGCCGCCTTCTACCTGTGGGGCCTGTCCGGCCTGCCCGGTTTCGGCAACTACCCGGGTCCCTACGGATTCATCATCCTCCACCTGGCGGTGCGGCAGACGTTCGCCACCGGCATCGTGTCCGCCGTCAACTTCGACTACCGCGGCTTCGACACCTTGGGCGAGGAGTTCATCTTGTTCACCGCCGCGGCCGGGACCGCCGTCGTGCTGCGCGTGCTGCGCGGTGAGCTCGAGCGGTCCCCGGCCGACGAGGCTGCCGACCGCGACGTGCCACCCACCAGCGAAGCGGTCCGGATGGTGGCCCTGCTGTCCACCGGTCCGATCGTGGTGGTGGGCTGGTGGCTGGCCTCACATGCCCAGACCAATCCGTCCGGCGGCTTCCAGGGCGGGGTGATCCTGGCCACCGCGCTCATCATGGTCTACCTGTCCGGGGAGTTCGTGGTGTTCAAGCGGTTCAGCCCCGTCACCCTGATCGACGCCGTCGAGGCGGTGGGCGCGGGCGCCTTTGCCGCCATCGGCGTGGCCGCGGTGGGGATGGGCCTGGCCTACCTGACCAATTACCTGTCGCTCGGGCAGTTCGCCGGTGCGGTCAGCTCCTCCGGGACCATCGCGCTGATCAGCTTCTTCGTCGGCCTGGAGGTGGGCGCCGCATTCGTGCTGATCATCGGCGAACTGCTGGACCAGACGCTGCTCATCAGGGGAGGGGACGGGTGATGGAGTACTTTCCGTTCATCGTCGTGGCCTGGATCCTCGGCGTCGGCCTATACGGCATCGTCACCAGCCGTCACCTGGTCCACCAGATCATCTGCCTGATCGTCGTTCAGTCCTCGACCTACGTGCTCCTGCTCGGGGTCGGCTACGTCACCGGCGCGGTGGCGCCGTACTACTTCGACGTCCCGGTGCACACCCCCGCGGTCGATCCCGTGGTCCAGGCACTCGCCCTCACCGACGTGGTGGTCGAAGCCGCCGTGACCGCCCTGCTGCTGTCGTTCGCGATCCAGGCCTACAAGCGGTTCGGCACCCTGGACCCGCAGGAACTGGCCTCGATGAAGGGATAGCCGACCGTGGACCAGTTGTTCGCGCTCGTGGTGGCCGTGCCGTTGCTCGCGGCCGCCGCGATCGTCGCGGCCGGTCCGCTGCTCGGGAACAGGCGCCGGGCCCTGGACGCGGTGGCCATCGGCGTCGCCGCGGCGGTAGCGGTCATGCTGGCGGTGATCATGGTCCGCACCGCAGGCGGGGATCAGGTCTACTGGTTCGCCGGTTTCCGGCCGGCCCGCGGCATCGCGATCGGCATCGACTTCGAGGCGGGATCCCTCAGCGCGGGCCTGGCTTGCCTGGCCGCGGTGCTCGTCACCGCGGCCATGACGTTCTCCTGGCGGTACTTCGAGCAGGTGGCCACCTACTACCACGCGCTGATGCTGACCTTCCTGGCCGGCATAGTTGGCTTCTGCCTGACCGGGGACATCTTCGACATGTTCGTCTGGTTCGAGCTGATGGGGGTGTCCGCCTATACGCTAACCGCCTACCGCCCGGAGGAGCGGGGGCCGATCCAGGGCGCGCTCAACTTCGCCATCACCAACAGCGTCGGCGCGTACCTGTCGCTGTCGGGGATCGCCTTGATCTACGGCCGCACCGGGGCGCTGAACATGGCGCAGATCGGCGTGTTCATCGAACGTCACCCGCCGGACGGGCTGGTCGTGGTGGCGTTCCTGCTGATCATCTCCGGGCTGCTGATTAAGAGCGCGATCGTGCCGTTCCATTTCTGGCTGGCCGATGCGCACGCGGTCGCGCCCACGCCGGTCTGCGTGCTGTTCTCCGGCGTGATGGTGGAACTGGGCCTGTACGGGATCGCCCGGGTGTACTGGTCGATGTTCGGCCAGGCCCTGGGGCAACGGGCAGTGATCTCACATGTGTTCGTGACGCTCGGCGTGCTGACGGCGGTGGTGGGGGCGCTGTTCTGCTTTCGCGAGCGGCATATCAAGCGGCTGCTGGCCTTTTCTACGATCAGCCACGCGGGCATGTTCCTGACCGGCATCGGCGTGCTGACCCCGCTCGGCCTGGCCGGCACGGCCGTCTACGTCATCGGCCACGGCCTGGTTAAGGCCGCACTCTTCCTGTGCACCGGAATCGTCCTGCACCGGCTCGGCTCGGTCAACGAGACCTGGCTGCACGGACGGGCCCGTCACCTGCGCGTCACCGGGGTGGTGTTCACCCTGGCCGCTCTCGGCCTGGCCGACCTGCCGCCCTTCGGGACGTTCCTCGGCAAGGGCTACATCGACGAGAGCACCTGGGCCCATGGAATGCAGTGGGTCATGCCGGTGTTCATCGCCTGCGCCATCCTGGCCGGCGGAGCGGTCCTGCGCGTCGCGGGCGGCGTGTTCTATGGTCTCGGTGACGCGCCGAGCGAGGATCCCCGGATGGCCGAGATGGCGGCCGAGGAGACCAGCGAGACCACCTCGGGCCGGCAGCGGACCCCGCTGACCATGATCATCCCGCCCGCGTTGCTGGTCGCCGCGGCCATCGTGGTGGGCCTGATCACCCGGCTCGGCCCGGTCGTCCAGGCGGCGGCGATCCGGTTCGAGGACCAGGCCGGCTACAACGCCACGGTGCTCGCCGGCGCCCACATCGCCCATCCGGTGGCCGTGGCCGCCGCCGAGCCCACCGGCATCACGCTGTCCGACGTGCTGACCGGGACCGGCTCGGTGATCGGGGCCCTGATCCTGGCCTTCCTCGCCCTGTACTGGCGCCGCTTGCCGCTGCTGCGCCGCGGTTACGAGCCCGGCGCCGGGCTGACCGGGCCCATCCAGCGGTTCCAGAGCGGCGTGGTGAACGACTACGTGACCTGGATCGTCCTCGGCCTGGCCTGCCTCGGTGGCGCCCTGGCCTTCGCCATCCGGTGAGTCCGCCGCCGCCTCGGGACGGTTTCGACGGCCGCTGCGGGGTAGCCGGACCGCATGTCCGTTCTTACTGATGTGAAGTCCAGGCTCTCCGGCCTGGCCCGGTCCGAACAAGACCGCTACTCTGGCTCCGACCCGCAGCCCCTCGGCGGGTACCTGGTCACGATGTCCGTCTACTCCGCGCTGGTCGGAACGCTCGCCGGCGTGGCCCGCCTGACCGGGCGCGAGATTCCCGACGGCCTGTCCACCCGCGACGTGGTGCTGCACGCCGTGGCCACGCACAAGCTGAGCAGGCTGCTGGCCAAGGACCCGGTCACCAGTCCGCTGCGGGCGCCCTTTACCGAGTACGAGGGGTCGGCGGGCCCGTCGGAGGTCAATGAGCAGGCCCGCGGTGAGGGCAACAGCAAGGTGGTCGGCGAGCTTGTCGCCTGCCCGTTCTGCATCGACGTCTGGGTCGCGACGGGTCTCATGGCCGGGCTGATCTACCTGCCGCGCACCACCCGGCTGGCCATTGCCGCCCTGGCCGCGGTGGCCGGCGCCGACATGCTCCAGTTCAGCTACGCCTGGCTGGAGAAGAAGGCGTCGTTAGGCGCATTACCCGCTGCTGCCCTGGCCGCCGGCTAGCCGGGCCGAACATTCCAGCAGCAGGGCGTGCACGAACGCCTGCGGCAGGTTCCCCCGCAACTGGCGCTGGGCGACGTCGTATTCCTCGGACAGCAGCCCGGGCGGCCCGCAGGCTGCCCGGTTGCGCTCGAAGTACCGGATCGCCGACAGCTGGTCGCCCTGCTGATGCTCGGCCAGCGCCATGATGAACCCGCACAGCACGAAGGCGCCCTCGGCGTCGCCGAGCGGGCGCTGATCATGCCGGAACCGGTATACGTACTCCTCCCGGGCCAGCTGGTCCCGGACCGCGTCCAGGGTGGCCAGGGTCCGGGGGTCCGAGCCAGGCAGGGCGCCGCGGACCGGCGGCAGCAGCAGGGCCGCGTCGGGCCGTGGGTCATCCGGGCAGCGCTGCCAGTAGCCGTCGGGGTGGATGCCGGTCCGGGCCGTCTCGGCCATGATGGCATCGGCGAGCGCGGCGGCCTGGCTGAGCCCGGTTCCGGCCGAGGGCAGGGCGGCCGCTGCGCGCAGGCCTGCCACACAGGCCAGCCGGGAATGGGTCCAGTGCCGGTTGTCCAGTTCCCAGATGCCCGCGTCGGGTTCTGACCAGCGCTTGCCGATGGCGTCGGCGGCGACCTGGGCGGCCTGCCAGCCGTCCGCTCCGATCCGGTCCTGCTGGGCCGTCGCGGCCAGCAGCTGCAGGGCCTCCCCGAACGCGTCCAGCTGGAATTGCTTGTTCACCCAGTTGCCGGTCTTGTCGGTCCCGCCCGGGTAGCCAGGCAGATCTAGCGACCGCTCGTCGGGAACCCGGCCGCCGTCGACGGTGTAGGCGGGCTTGAGGTCCGGGCCGTCCTCCAGCAACCGGGCGGCGATGAACCCGGTCGCGTCATCGAGCAGGTCCATCGCTCCGGCGGACGCCGCGGCGATCCCTGCGTAGGCCTGGTCGCGGATCCAGGCGTACCGGTAGTCGTAGCTCTGACCGGTGTTGAATCGTTCGGGCAGGCTCATCGTCGCCGCGGCCACCATGCCGCCACCAGCACTGGTCAGGCCGCGCAGCACCGCCCAGGCATGCTGGGCATCCCGCGGGGCGATGGTCTGCTCGAGCGACGGCCGCGCCCGCGTCCAGGACGACTCGGTGGCCTGCCAGGTCTGCTCCGCGTCCGGGGGTTCGGTGGCCAGCGTGCCCTGGGTGACCTCAAGGACCAGGTCGTGCCGCTCCCCGGCGGGCACGGTCACATCCAGGACCAGCAGCTCGCCCCGGCTGTGCGGCGCGGGATGAGGCCGGGCCCGGCCGCCGCCTTGCCAGCGCCACCGCAGCGGCCCGCTGCGGCCGGACCAGATGCCAGCCTCCCGGGACAGGCCGGTGGTGGCGTGCCGGCCGAACCCGGCCCGTGGATCCAGCACCACCCGCACCCTGGCGTCCCCGTCCAGCGCTCGGACCTGCCGGAGCAGCACGGCATGGCCCGGGTCGCCGGGGAACGCCAGTGCCTCACGGCACTCGATCACCGTATCGGTGGTAACCCAGCGGCTATGCCAGATCAGGCTGCCCGGCTCGTAGTAGCCGCCCCACACGTGCCGCGGGTCGGCGGGGGTGACCGCGTACGCCCCGTTCCCGCCGATCAGGGCGGAGAACACGGCGTCGGAGTGCCACTGCGGCGCGCACATCCAGACCATCTCGCCGTGCGGGCCGATCAGGGCACCCCGCTCGCCGTCGGCCACCAGTGCATACTCGCGCAGCACATGTGGCCAGAAGTCCGGCAGGTCAGCGCTCTTGCCGGTCACCTGGCGCGGGTCACCAGTAGTGTCGGCGCGGGCCGACCGCGTGGCCCAGCGCGCCGAGCAGCAGCAGGATGAGGCCGACCACCAGCGCGATGATGCCGAGCGTCCAGACGATCGCGATCTTCGTCAGGAAGCCGATAATCAGCAGGATGATTCCGATGATGATCACTTCAGGCTCCATTCGGGCATGACCAGCAGCTGCTTGTCAGCCGCTGCAGTTTTCACGGCGTGCGTCTTCCCCTGAAACGCGGCGGGAAACACCGGGTCCAGCCGAGATCATCCTGGCCGCAGCCAGGGACTGAACGGGCAGCGTCACCAGCCGCCTCGGGGCCTCAGCGTTCCGGCGGCGGCGCCAGGTCCCGACGCCCGGTCAGCACGAGCCAGATGATCAGCCCGGTGATGCCGGCTGGGGCAGCGGGCTGGCCCGGGACCAGCGCCAGCACGGCCAGGGACAGCGCGGCGGCGATGAAGGCCCGGCCGAGCAGGCGCAGCGGGCGGCCGCGCCGGACCCGGGACGGGAGCTGGCCCAGCGCGGCGAGCGGATGACCCGGCCAGGACCCCGGCGGCTGGGCCGCGGCGACCACGACAGGCAGCGGCACGGTGTCCGGCCCTTGGCGGGCTTGCTCGAGGAGGTCGGCGTAGGCCTCGCTGCGACCCCAGGGCGTGCGCAGCTCGGCGTAGGCCGCAGAGGCCTGTGCGTACCGGGCCGGGTCCCCGCCGTCGGCCCGGTCGGGGTGGGTGGCGGCGGCAATCGCGCGCCAGGCCGCCCGGACCTCCTCGTCGGTCAGGTCGGGTCCTTCGGGCAAGCCGAGCGCGATGAACGGGTTCACCTGGCCGCTCCGGGGCCGAAGAGGTCATCCAGATCCAGCCTCGCGGGGGTGTCCCCCGCGTGTGCGGGTTTCCGGGGGTCCGCGGGGGTGTCCCCCGCGTGTGCGGGCTCGTGACGGGGGGCGGGCAGCTGGACGGTGGGCGGCCCGGGCGAGGGCGGCGGAAGCAGGCTCAGCGGGGAGGGCTTGGGCCTGGCGACCTGGACGAACGTGGCCGCGCCGCGGTGGATGTAGCAGGTCTGGCCCACGTCCAGGCGGCGGATCAGGTCAGGGTCGGCGGTCCAGGTCCGCCGTTCGCGGGTGGTGCCTTCATCGGCCCACGCGTTGCCGATGAGCCTGTGCGCGGTCTCCAGCACGCGGTGTTTCCCGGCCAGGCCGGTCAGCGGCTCCGGGTGAGGAGTGCGCAGGACGAAGACGCCGCCGTCGGCGGTGGCCGCGATCCGGTATCGTTCGTCCTCGTCCCGGCCCAACCCCTGCCAGGACTGCGCCGATACCTGTAGCCCGATACCCAGGGACCGGCCCCGCTCGTACAGGTTGGACAGCGGCACCCGCCCGGACACGGCGGAGTAGTCGTCGGCGGCCAGCAGCATCGCCCGCGGCTCTCCGTAAGGGCTGGTGGCGGCGTGGGCGGCCAGTTCGGTGATGGCCATGGCCTGCGTCTCGGCCACCGACCGCTCCCTGGTGCCTTCCAGGATGAAGTACCAGGCGTCCGCGTCGGCCAAGGTACCCGGGCCGTCTAGGGCCGACCCCAGCCGGCCGAGCAGCGTGGCGTAGCGGAGCTGGATATCGGGCAGATGCCGGGCCGCGGCCTGGGCCCGGGCCAGCTCCCCGGGATGGCGGCCGTCCCCCCAGGCGTGCTGCAGCCATCTGGCGTCGAGCCGGTCCAGGAACCCGGACGTGTTCACCGGCGGGCCGCACGGCGCGGTGACCGCCAGGGTCAGCGCGGCCTGCAGGACATCGGCGTAGTAGGCGGCCGCGCCGGTACCGGATTCGATCATCTGATACAGCAGCACCGCCAGGTCACCGGCTGGCAGGTCCCACAGGCAGAGCCGGGCCTCGTCCGGCCAGATGGCGACCTGGCGCGCGCCGGCGCCGTACAGCAGCCGCCTGGTGCGGTCAGCCTTGACCCGGGCGTCCCGGCCGCCCTTGCAGTCCAGCACGACCAGCAGCGGCCGGTTCCCCCGCCCGGCCCGCGCGGCATCCAGGGCCGCGGTGAACCAGCCCGCCCACAGCCGGATCATCAGGTTCGTCTTCCCGGTGCCGGTGGCGCCGACGATGACCATGTGCCGGGCGCACGCCCCCGCCGGGAGGGCGAAGACGGGGTGCCAGCGGTGGCCGATGGCGCGGATGGTGCCGCCGACCGGGATCTTCCCGCCCCGACCGAGTAGCGGGACTGCGCCGGGCGCGCCGGTCATGCCCTTGGCCGTGCGGACCTGCCGCCGCCACTGCCTGCGGTCGAAGATGATCGGTGCCGAGGCGGTGATGCCGCCCAGGCCGGTCGTGATCGCGTAGTTCCGCCACGCCCACACCGCGGCCGCCAGGGCGAGCCCGGCCGGGACCGTGGCCGGGGCCAGCAGCACGAACTCGCGGGCCGCGGACACCGCGGCCGGGTCCGGCCAGCCATGCTCCCAGGCCCGGGCCGGAGCCATCGTGGCCGCCCGCAGCTGATCCGCGCGGAGCGCCGCATCAGCCGCCCAGGCCACCGGCATGACCAGCGACACCGCGGCCGCCTGGCGCAGCCGGGCCGGCGGCCAGCCCCGCCACCACGCCGCGCTATACCCGGCCAGGGTGACCAGGGTCAGCGGCCAGGCCGCGATCACCACCACGATCGCCAGCAGCCACCCGGCTAGCCTGGCCGTCTTGCCGAGCAGCCATAGGCACACGGTCAGCTTGAGCCACGACCAGACGCTCACCGTGGCGGCTCCGGCGCGAACGCGGAGCCGGGCAGGTCCCGCACCACCACTCTGGGCTGCTCCGCGGCCGGGACCAAGGCCGCGGCGCGGGCCACCACGGACCGGGCGGCGGGGGCCGTCAGGTAGATCACGTGGGCGTACCGCACCGAGGACAGCAGGCCGCCCAGGATCCGGTTGGTACGTGTAATGGGCTTGGGGGTCAGCTCGACCTCGATAGCCCAGATTTGCCCGGCGTACCGGGTGCCGGGAATGCTGGGCCAGTGGACCTCGGCGTCCGGAACGTGCCCGTCACACCCGGCCGCGGGCCGGGCGGCGCGCAGCCGTCGCTCGGACTGCCACCACGCCTGCCCGTCGGCCCAGGCCGGGCTGGCCGCCAGCCACAGCCGGGCCGCGAGAACGGCGCGGATGTGCGCCAGCCGTCCCAACGCCGGCCGGACGGTGGGGAAGCCGAGCCCGGTGGCGGCCATCCCGTCCCTGGTCAGCCAGCACCAGGCCGGGCCGGGTCCGAGCCGGCCGGTGGCCACGTACCCGGTGCGCCGCCACCGGGCCGCGATCGCCGGCATCCGGTCCGCCTGGACGCTCAGTCCTGCGCCGAGCAGGTCCAGCGGGGCACCGTAGTGCTCCCCGGCCAGCAGCAGCCCGTCGATATCGCGCTGGCTGAGCCGGACCGCGCCGACGTCGGCACGGCGCCTGCCCGCCGTCAGGGAACTGGCCGTCCGTCCCGCCATGATGCCCAAGCCTTTCAGTAGCCACACCAGTCCCGGATGCCGCGCGTGAACGCAGGCGAACGGGATGTGACCGATTGTTCCGCCGCAAGCGGCCGCGGCGCGGCGCGGCGCCTGCGCCGTAAGAAGACCGTCATCACCGCGTGCGGCTGGAGGCGCGCTCGCGCCGGAGTGCGAGCATGGCGGCGGGCCCGGGCACCATGGATCGTTCGGGATATATCAAGAAGCAGCGTGTGGCGAGCGGCCCTCGCCGGTCTCTTCCTGGCCGTCCTCGCCTGGCCAGACGCCGGTCAGCTTGCGGGTGCCCTCGGCGGTGCCGCGGTCGGCGACGGCCCGGATCATGGCGAAGATCGCGCCCTGCAGGGCGGCGGCGGCCAGCACCTCCCGCCAGCCGCGCCGGGCATCAGTTGCCTTGGGCGCCTCGTCTTCGTGCGCGGCGATCTTCCACACTCCCTTGAATATGGTCCCGGCCAGCGCTCCGGCCACTAGGCCGGTCAGCATCCCCACCAGCTTGTACAGCACCTTGATCATGGCTTCCTCCACCTGACGGTCAGCAAGCACTACCCGGCCCGCAGGTGTTTAGCCCTCACCCGTCCGGGCAGCCGGGAACGGAACGCGATCGCAGGTTCCCGCGATGAGAACTGGTGAGCCAGACGTGTGGCACGTGCTCGAACATCACGAGATGAGGCGCAGGTCCCGGCGCCGCGAGACCGCCAGGCACGGCACGCGTCCCCGAGCCACCCTGCCCGCCGGGACGGATCTGCTTCCGCACGTCAGGCACATCGTGGTGCTGATGATGGAGAACCACTCTTACGACAACTACTTCGGCATGCTGCGAGGCCGGGGCGAGGGTTTCCCGCGGGGACCCGGCGGCAGGCCCGCCGTGTCCAATCACGGGGCAGGCGGCGAGATCATCCGCGCCTTCCCGCTGCCTTCCCCTGTCCAGCGCCGCGGAATACCGTCACAGAGCTGGCATGCGAGCCACCTTCAGTGGGGGGAAGGGCAGTGCGACGGGTTCGTAACCAGCGCGCAGACGGTGCAATCAGAGGCCGAAACCGGTACCGGCCCAGAGGTTGATACCGCCGCCGAGGCCGCCGCCACACCCATGGGCTACTGGTCAGAGAAGGACCTGCCGTTCTACTACGGGCTGGCCCGGACCTTCCCGCTGGCCGATCACTGGTTTAGTTCGTGCCTGGGTCCCACCTTCCCCAACCGCCGCTTTCTCATCGCGGGCACCGCGCACGGCCTCATCGATGATTCGCCCTATGACCTGCTCGACTATCCCCCCGCCGGGACGATCTTCGACTTGCTGACCGAGCACGGAATCTCATGGGCCAACTATCACCCCGTGGCCCGCGAACGGTCCAGGTGGCGGCACTACGGCCGGCACCGGCGCAAGATGATCCGGCGCCGTCTGAGGTCCGCGGGACGGGCCTTTCGGCCCGTGACCCACGACGCTCAGAAGGACATCCAGTTCACCGCCGACGTCTTCCCGCTCGGAATCGGCCGGTACATGCAGCATGTCCGGGGCATCGACGAGTTCTTCGCCGACGCCGCCCATGGCACGCTGCCGGCCTTCAGCATCGTGGACCCGGACTTCGATGTCTATTCCGAGGAGAACCCGCAGGACATCAGGAAGGGCGAGAGCTTCGCCGCCGAGGTGATCAACCGGGTCCTGCACGGCCCTGGCTGGCCGCACACCTTGCTGATCTGGGTCTATGACGAGCACGGCGGATACTACGACCACGTGCCGCCGCCTGCGGCGACTCCGCCCGACAACGTCGAGGGACGGAGCGCGATAGACAAGCAGAGCAGGCTGGGAGCGCTTCTCGAACCGTTCCTGCCGGGCCTGGTCAAGACCAAAGAGAACCTGAACAAGGGACCGCACCGGTATGACAGGTACGGCTTCCGGGTTCCCGCCGTGATCGTGTCACCGTACGCGCGGCCCGGCTACGTCTGCTCGGAGGTTCTCGACCACACCTCGGTGCTCAAGCTCGTCGAGGAGAAATGGAACCTACCCGCGCTGACCGCCCGGGACGCCGCGGCCGGCACGCCACTAGATGCGCTGGACCTCACCAGTGCTCCCGCCTTCCTGGAGCCCCCTTCGCTGCCCGAGCCCAGCCTCCGGTGGGGCACCTGGTAGCTCAGCTGGCCGTGGCCGGGCGAGCCGGCGCTGTTCCCGCAGGTTTGCCGGCGTTCCCTCGAGGTAGACACGGGTATGCACACCGCACCTATCACGGGCGTGAAACAGAGAACCAGGCGGGCTTCGGACAGCCCGGCGGCGCACCTGCTGGCCCGGGCGGGCCTGGCAGCACGAGGCGTCATCTACATACTGATCGGCTGGGTCGCGATCCTGGTCGCACTCGGCCACAGCGCGCGCGAAGCCGACCAGCAGGGTGCCCTGCAGATGCTCGCGGGCAAGCCCTACGGTCTGGTCTCGCTCTGGCTGCTCGGCATAGGTTTCGCGGCCTACGCCCTGTGGCGGCTGAGCGAAGCCGCATTCGGCGTCACCGGTGAGCCGCCCGGCGCCGGCCCGCGGCTCAAGTCGCTGGGCCGGGCGGTGATCTACGCCGGATTCGCCTACCTGACCTTCTCGGTGATATCCGGTTCGCAGCGCAGTCAGACCCAACAGCAGCAGGACCTGACGGCCAGCGCCATGCATCACCCCGCCGGCCGGTGGCTGGTCGGCATCGTCGGGCTGATCGTCGTCATCATCGGCCTGGCCCTGGTCGGGCAGGGGGCCCACCGCAAGTTCATGAAATACCTGCGGACGTCCCAGATGAGCCCGAAGACGCGCCGCGCCGTCGAACTCCTCGGCGTGGTCGGCACCATCGCCCGCGGCCTGGTCTTCGCTCTGGCCGGCGCGCTCGTGATCGACGCCGCGGTCACCCACAAGGCGTCGGAGTCGGGCGGCATCGATAAGGCGCTCCTGACCCTGCGCGACCAGCCGCTCGGCGAGTTCCTGATGCTCCTGGCCGCGCTCGGCCTGGCCGTCTTCGGTATTTACGGACTGTGCGAGGCCCGCTGGCGGAGAGTCTGACCACCTGGACCGGAAGAAGGCCAGGCATGCCCAGCATCGCTGTAGTGGCACACTCCCGTAAGAGCCTCGGCGGCGGCTTGCCCGAGCTCCGCCGCGTGCTGGCTGCCCAGGGCGTGACCGACCCGCTCTGGTACGAGGTGACCAAGAGCCGCCACGCGCCGAGGTACGCCCGCCGGGCCGCCGCGCGGGGCGCTGAGCTGATCTTCGTCTGGGGCGGTGACGGCACCGTCCAGCGCTGCATTGACGCGGTGGCCGGGACGGGCAGTGCGGTGGCGATCCTGCCCGCCGGCACGGCGAACCTCCTGGCCATGAACCTGCAGATCCCCGATGATCTCACCGGAGCCGTACGGGCGGGGTTGCACGGGGACCGCCGCCGGATGGACACCGGATCGGTGAACGGCGAGCACTTCACGGTGATGGCCGGCGCGGGGCTCGATGCCCGGATGATCTCCGATGCCGACCGCGCCAAGAAGAACCGCCTCGGTCGCGCGGCCTACCTCTACACGGGCATCAAGAACATCGGCGCCCGCCGGGTGAAGGCGACCGTCGAAGTGGACGGCAGGTGCTATTTCAAGGGCCGGATCTCCTGCGTGCTGGCGGGAAACGTCGGCAAGATACTCGCCGGTGTCGAGGCCTTTCCCCAGGCGCGGCCGGACGACGGGCTCCTCGAGCTCGGCGTGGTCACCGCGAAGAACCCGGTCCAGTGGGCCCGCACGTTCGGCAGGATCGCCCTCGGCCGAGCCGGGAAGTCGCCGTTCGTCCAGGTCACTCAGGGCAAGAAGTTCAAGATCCGGTTCGACAGAAAGCTCCCGTACGAGCTTGACGGCGGCGCTCGCCCGGCGGTCAAGGTGATGAAGATCAAGGTCCGCCCGCGCTCGGTGGTGATCTGCGTCCCGGCGCGGTCCACGTCCGCCTCCGCGGTCACGGCCGCGGCCGCGGCCGCGCATGTATGAACCCGCGCGTGATGGGCAGCTGGGGTCCATGTCGACCGATGCCTTCGACCGCCAGCGCCGCAGCCTTGCGGCCCTTGTCGTGGTCTCAGTCGCGGCGGCGGTCTTCGCGCTGCTGCTCATCCTGGTGCGCGTGCAGTGGGCTCCGCTGGAGTCCGTCGACCACGGCGCCGCAGCCAGTATCAACAGCCTGATCGCGGACAACGCCACGCTCGTGGCGGTGGTCAAGGCCGTGACCTGGCTGGGCAGCAATGGCGTGCTATGGACGGTCATCGGGGCCGCGGCGATCATCCTCGCGCTCAGGAAGCAATGGCGGCTCGCGATCTACCTGCTCGTCACCGGAGCAGGCGCCCTGACCCTGGATCCGATCCTCAAGTCGCTCGTCGGCCGGCTGCGCCCGGTCGTTGCGCACCCGATCGCCCACGGCACCGGGGACAGCTTCCCCAGCGGGCACTCGCTCGGCTCGATCGTCTGCTACGGGGCGGTACTCCTGGTCTTCCTGCCCGCCACGCGCGGCCGGTGGCGGACCGCCTTCCGCGCCGTCATCGTCGCGCTCGTCGCCCTGATCGGGATCAGCCGGATCCTGCTCGGCGTGCACTACCTGTCCGACGTGGTGGGCGCGTGGGCGGTCGGCATCACCTGGCTCGGGGTCACGGCATTCGCCTTCGAGGTGACCCGGCACGCGTCCGGCCAGCCGGTGACAGACCCGATCACCGAAGGACTGGAACCCGAGGCCCGCGCCGATCTCAAGCCGGCCCAGCCAGAACCGGCGGCGGGTCATTCCCCCCTCCGTCATCGTGGCCGCATCGCGGCCGGGGTCGTGGTGGCCTGGGTGCTGATCCTGGGCATCATCGTCGGCATCGGCGAGCTGGTCACCAAGGAAGGCAACGGCAACGTGCTGGGCGACCAGACGATACCGCGCTGGTTCGCCGCCCACCGGACGCCCGGCTGGACTCGCTGGAGCGAGGTCTTCAGCACGCTCGGGGCCACTCAGGCGATCCTCCTCGTGGCCCTGGCCACCTGCGTCGTGTTCCTCGCCCTCACCCGGCACTGGCGACCGGTCATCTTCATCGCCGTCGTCATGGTCGGGGAACTGGCTGCCTTCCTCGCCGCCGCCGCTGTGGTCAGACGTCCCAGGCCTGCCGTCTCCCACCTCGACCAGCACCTGCCGACCTCGGCGTACCCTTCCGGGCACGTGGCCGCCACATGCTGCCTTTACGTCGCCGTGGCGATCCTGGTCATCGGCCACGCTCGCGGCTGGTGGCGATGGCTGTTCCTCGTCCCGGCCATCGCCATGCCGGTTCTCGTCGCCCTGTCCCGCATGTACCGGGGCGAGCACCACCCCACCGATGTCCTCGGCAGCCTGATCTTCGCCGCGCTGTGGCTAACCGCGACCTCAGTACTGATCAAGCCCAACGCCGACGGCCAGGGCAGGCAATCCCGGCGTCGCGTCATCTCTGATTCTCGGGCACGAGGCGAAGCAGAGCCAGGCCCGGCCCCGAAGGCAACCCTCGCGTCCACGCCGGCCCGCAAGGGCCAAGGCTCGGGCCCGCCGGCGCGGTAACCGCCGGTTCGGAAGCCTGCGGAAGCCGGACCGGTCCGGGCTCGGCTGGTCGGCCATCAGCTTGGCCAGCCGGGATAGCGAGTCCTCGAGGTCCTGCGTGGTTACCACATCGGCCACCGCCAGGCGGAGGGCGGCGAGTTCGCGGGCCAGGAACTCGGTGTCGGCCTGGGTTCGTGCCGCCACCTCCCGGTCGCGCTCGATGTTGGCCCGGTCCCGGTCGTCCTGCCGGTTCTGCGCGAGCAGGATCAGCGGCGCGGCGTAGGCTGCCTGGGTCGAGAAGGCCAGGTTGAGCAGGATGAACGGGTACGGATCCCAGTGCTGGATGAAGCCGACGGTGTTGAGCACGATCCAGCCGACCACCAACACGGTCTGGCCGGCCAGGAAACGGCCGGTGCCGAGGAACCGCGCGATCGCCTCAGAGAACCGCCCGAACGCGTCGGTGTCGTATCGGGCGCCCATCCCCGGAGAGCCGCGCGGGACGGACAGGTCGGCCCGCTCGCCGAGGTAACGAAGGGAAATCCGTGCCATCTCAGCCTCCCCTCCGCCAGCCCGCCGGCAGCAGGTGATCCAGTACGTCGTCGACGGTGACCGCGCCGAGCAGGCGGTCGTCCTGGTCGCACACGGCCACGCTGATCAGGTTGTAGGCGGCGAGCCGGGCCGCTAGCTCATGCTCGGGCAGATCGGGCCGGACGAAGACGCTCGCCTCGACGCACTGGCCGGCCGCGGCGGCGGGCGGCTGGCGCAGCAGCCGCTGGAATCCCGCACTCCCGAGGTAGCGGCCGGTCGGCGTGGCCATGGGCGGCTCGCACACGTACACCTGCGCGGCCGCTGCGGCCGGCAGGTCCGGGTCCCTGATGCGGGCCAGCACCTCAGCGACCGGCGTGTCCGGTGTGACGATGAGGGGCTGGGAGGTCATCAGGCCGCCCGCGGTCGTTGCGTCGTAGCCCAGGAGCCGCCGCAGGTCCGCGGCCTGCACGGACTCCATCGCCGTCAGCAGCCGTTCGCGCTGCTCGTCCGGCATCTCGGCGAGAAGGTCCGCCGCGTCGTCGGGCTGCATCTCCTCCACCACGTCGGCGCTGCGCTCAAGGCCGAGGCCGGCCAGCAGCCGGATCTGGTCCTGTTCGGGCATCTCCTCTAGCAGGTCGGCCAGTTCCTCATCATCTAGTACGGCTGCGATCTGGCTGCGCCGACTGGGCGGCATGGCCTCCACGACGGTGGCCAGGTCGGCCGGCCGCATCTCGCGCAGGCTGGCCAGTTGCCCGGCCAGCGGGCCCGCGTTGACGAGTTCCGGGTACCGGTCCCACGGCACGATTGCCGTGGCCCGGGACAGCAGGCCCCGGCCGTGCGCGATCGCGAACGCGCTGACCTCCCATCCGGCCCGCTGCTGCTGGCAGGGGACGATGGCGACATCAACCACGGTCCCGGCCTCGGTGTGCCGGCCATACAGCTCCGACGCCAGGATCTCCCCGGTCTGCCGGGTGAAGCGGTCCAGGTCGACCGTGCCGCCGCGCAGGTGCGCGCCGTCGATGGACACCTCGGTGATCCGGCCCAGGTTGACGAAGATGCGGCGCCGCTGCAACGTCACGACCAGCCCCAGCGCCCGGGGCGGCTCGCTGCCGGCGGCGGGCAGGATCACCACGTCGCGGATCCGGCCGATGGTGACGCCGTCGCTGTCCAGCAGCGGGCGGCCCCTCAGCCGGGACGTGAATACCTGCTTGTCGTTCATGGTCCGGCCATCTCCCTCTCGGCCGTTCATGGTCCGGCCATCTCCTCTCGGCGGCTGACCCGGCCTGCGCTACTACCCCCTTTCCGGTACAGGGCCAGGTATGCGGGCCACGTGCGGCCGGTCCGCCGAGGCCACCAGCCGAAGCAGGCGGCCTGAGCCCGGTCGCAGTGGTCAGGGTGTGACCGGTGGTCGGCTGGGTAGTCCTGTTGCGAGCCAGGTGAGGCATCGGACCCGGCTGACCCGGAGCAGGCGAGGAGTCGATGGGCGGTTCCAATCTGAGCAGTGAGTCCTTCCGCACGCTGTACGAGCGGCTGCGCGGCCAGGTGCCGTGGGGCGCAGATGACCGGCGCGGCGCGCTGAACCACATCACGCCAGCCCGGCTGGCCGCCGCGGCAGGCGAGATCCGGATCGGCCGGACGGTGACCATGGCCGCTCCGCTGGCCGGCAGCGCTCCAGACAATCCCGAGCCGGCCGCGCGTCACATGAAGCGCCTGCCTGGCGAGCCCTCTGATGTGGCCGGGCTGTCGTTCGCCGCGGACCAGCTGGCCATGAACGTGCACGGCGACGTGGACAGCCACATCGACGCGCTATGTCACGTGAGCTATGGCGGGGCTCTTTACAACGGCGTCCTGACCGATGCCGTCACCTCGCAGGGCGCTAGCGAGCTTTCCATCGACGACGCGCGTGACGGTATCGCCGGCCGGGGCGTCTTGCTGGATATCCCGCGGCTGCGCGGCGTCCAGTGGCTCGAGCCGGGGGATCATGTCAGCGCGGCGGAGCTGGCCGCGGCGGCGGCGGCGCAGCGGGTCGACGTGGGTCCTGGTGACCTGCTCTTCGTCCGGGTCGGTCACCGTCGCCGGCGCGACGTGATCGGACCGTGGAATGTGGCCGAATCACGCGCGGGCCTGCACCCGGAGGCGATGGAGTACCTGGCCGAGCATCAGGTGGCCGCGCTCGGCAGCGACGGCAACAGTGACACCGCGCCCAGCGTCGTCGACGGCGTGGCGTTCCCGGTGCACGTGCTGGCCATCAATGCCATGGGCTTGCACCTGCTCGACTATCTGCAGTTCGATGACCTGGTCCCGGTATGCGAAGCAGCAGGCCGCTGGTCGTTCCTCTGCGTGATCGCCCCGCTGCGGCTGCCCGGCGCAACCGGCTCACCGGTCAACCCCATTGCCATCGTGTAAGGCGCCGTCGGCGGGGAGCTCGTTAACCCTGGTGACAACCCATTGGCCGTCGGTCATCTCCAGCGTGTTGAAGCAGCCGTTCTGCTGAGGGACGGCGTCGGGATCGCCCAGGCTGGGATCGAAGGCCACCAGTACCTCGCGGTTCACGGCGTCGTGGCTGACGACCACCACCGTGCCGCCTCGGTGGTGCCGTGCGATGTCGGTCAGGCCCGCGATGGCCCGGTCCCGGACCGCCGACCGCGGCTCGACACCCGGCGCGTTATCGACCGAGCCGAACCGTTCGATCACCAAGTCCCTGCTGGCGCCCGTGCACTGCCCGTAGTCCCGGTCGACCAGCCGCTGGTCGGTCGCTGGCTCCAGCCCGGCCTGCTCGGCGACCGGCTGCGCGGTCTGCACGGCCCGGCGCAGCGGGCTGGCGATGACGGCGGACGGGTTGCGCCGGCCCAGCGTGGCCCCCAGCCGCCGGGCCTGGTCGCATCCAGTGTCATCGAGCTGCGGGTCGGCCAGGCCCCGAAGGACATCGGACTCGTTGAGCGGCGTCTGACCGTGCCGGGCCAGGTAGACCAGAGTCCGGTCGGCTCGCTGCCCCGCGTGGTCTGGGTTCATGACGGTGTCCTGCTCAGGCCGCCGCCGCCCACACGGTCGCCACGGCGGCCAGAGCAGGCGTGCGGCGTGCCGTGAGACCTAGTCGTTGCCCCGCCCGGTTACCGCGTCGCGGGCCTTGTCCGCTGCGGCCGCGGCCGGGCCGGCTGCCTTGAGTACGCCGGGTGAGGCCGGCGTGTGCGGATGCGGCCTGGTCGGCGCGGTCTTCTTCCCTTCGGTTATCTTGCGGCCCAGCTCGGCTGCGGTCTCGGCGGGCAGCACCGAGCGCAGGCCGGGCCAGACCTCACTCTCCTCGAACTCGATGTGCTTGCGTGCCGCCTCGATGAACGTGCCGAGGAGCTTTTCGAACTCCGCGTCGCTCGCGTCGAGTTTGTCCAGCTTGGCCAGCACCTCCTTGGCTTCCTGCTCTTGCCCCGTCGCCTCGTCGGCCAGCGTGTTTCCTGCCGCGTGGTACTCGCGCACGGTGGGCCAGAAGTACATCTCCTCCAGCGCCTCGTGCTTGGACTCCTCGATGATGAGCTGCTCGGTCATCTTCTTGCGCCGAGCCAGCTGGTCCTCGCTGGCCCCGTTGGCCTTGGTCGCGCCCTTCTCGAGCTCCGCCAGCATGTCCTTGACTTCCCCGTGGTCCTTGGCCAGGACCGTGAACACGTCCGCCATCTGTCCTCCTTGCTCGGCGTCCATCGGTGTGGTCGCTCCCCCTGCCCGCCCGGACGAGAATTAATCACCGCAGATGCGCCGCCAGGTATTCGCGCGCCCGACAACGGCACGGGAGAGGTATGACCCGGTCGGGCTGGGTAGCTGCCACGCCATGAGGCCGAAACCATGAGCCGGAAGGCGCTGCTGTTGTTCGTGGCGACCTCGGTCATCTGGGGCAGCTCGTTCCTGTTCATCCGGGTCGCCGTGGAGCACCTGCCGCCCTCAGCTGTGGTATTCGGCCGTGCCGTGCTCGGCGCCGCGTTCCTGATGCCTCTCGCGATCAAGACCCGGGCCTTCCGCGGCACGCGCCGGATGATCGTGCCCATCGCCGTAGTGACCCTGCTGGACATGGCCGCCCCCACCTTCCTGACCGCGTGGGGGGAACAGCATCTCAGCTCCTCAGCAGCCGGGATCCTCACCGCCACCGACCCGCTGTTCACCGCCGTGCTCGCGCTGTGGCTGGTCAGGTCCGAGGCCCCGGGCCGCAGGCAGCTCACCGGACTGATCATCGGCTTCGCAGGCGTGATCGCCCTGCTGGGCCTGGACTTCCGGGGCAGCGCCGTGGAGCTTGCCGCCGCCGGGGCCGTGCTGCTCAGCGCACTCGGGTACGCCGGGGCCGCGCTGGGCTACCGGCGCTGGCTGGCCGACGTCCCGGCCATCGGCGTGACCGCGCTCATGACCGCCCTCTCCAGCCTGGCCTTCCTGGCTCCCGCCGCGGTGAACCTGCCCCGGCACGTCCCGCCCGCCAGCAGCATGCTCGCCCTCGCCGCGCTCGGGATCATCAACACCGGTCTCGCCTACTGGCTGTTCTACCTGCTGATCGACCAGGCAGGCCCGGCCACCGCCTCGGTGATCACCTACGTGATGCCGGTCGTCGCCCTCTTCCTGGGCGTCGGCTTGCTCGGCGAACAACTCACCACTGGCGCCATCGCCGGGCTGCTCCTGATCGGCCTCGGCGCCTGGCTGGCCACCAGCCGGCCAGCACCAGGCACAATCGCCACCCGGCCAAGTGCGCCGAACTCGGGCTCCAGGCCGCGAAGTTCAAGCTCGCATGGGTGTTATTCCCCCCGGGATGGGTAGAAGGTGCGGACAGGTCGCCCGCAAGGGCGGCAAGAGCGGCTCATACGATGATGGGAGCAAGCAGGACCTGGTCCGGCGGCCAGGGAGATCAGCATCAAGGGCCGCTCCACGATGAGCAAGGCACAGCTCGTCAAGACGCTCCGCGATCACTGTTCCGCCTTATGTACTTGGTTGCCGTATGACCCGGGCGCTCAGATGGGAGGCACCGAGGTGACAGCGCAGCTGGACCCGCCCCCCATGGAGGACCGCTTGCGGGCCATCCAGTCGATCACCGACGTGGCGCTGTCGCGTCTTGATGACCGCGACCTGCTGGCCGAGTTGCTGGAACGTACCAGAGACGCCATGCAGGCCGACACCGCGGCGGTGCTGCTGCTGGACTACTCTTCCGGGCAGCTGGTCGCGACCGCCGCCGCCGGGCTTGAGGAAGAGGTCCACCAAGGCGTGCGCATCCCGGTGGGCCGGGGATTTGCCGGGCGGATCGCTGCCGATCATCAGCCGGTGATCCTGGATCATGTCGATCACACCACCGTGCTCAACCCGATCCTGTGGGCTAAGGGCATCAGGTCCATGATCGGCGTGCCGATGGTGGCGGGCGGCAGGGTGATCGGCGTGCTGCATGTTGGCTCGCTGACGCCCCGCCACTTCACCGGCCATGACACCGAGTTCTTGCAACTGGCCGCGGACCGGGCCGCGGCGGCCGTGCAGTCGATGACCGCCCAGGCGGATCGTCTCACGGCGACCGCGCTGCAGCGCAGTCTGGTGCCCACCGCATTGCCCGTTGTGGAGGGGGCGGAGCTGGCTGCCCGTTACATCCCGGGCAGCGGCCAGGTGGGCGGGGACTGGTATGACGTGTTTACCCTGCCCTCGGGCGAGCTGTGCGTGGTGATCGGCGACGTAGCCGGGTCCGGCCTGCCCGCCGCGGTGATCATGGGCCGGATGCGCAGCGCGCTGCGGGCCTACGCGCTGGAGACTCGAGACCCGGCTGAGGTCCTGGCCCGGCTCGACCGCAAGATACAGCACTTCGAGCCGGATGCGATGGCCACGGTGCTGTACGCGGTCATCGAGCCCGGGCTCGGCCGGATGCACATCTGCCTGGCGGGGCACTTCCCTCCGCTCATCGCGCGCCCGGGGCAGCCTGCGGAACTGGCCAGTGTGGCGAGCGGGGCGGTGATAGGCATCGCCGATCAGGTCCAGCGGCCGGTGACCACGGTGCCGATCCCGCCGGGCGCCCTGCTGTGCTTTTACACCGACGGCCTGATCGAGCGCCGGGGTGAGCTCATTGACGACGGTCTGACCCGGCTCCGCCAGGCGGTGACCGCACAGTCCCCGGAGGCCGCCTGTGCCGCGGTGATGCAGGCGCTAGTCGGCAGCGGGCCAGCCCGGGATGACATCGCCCTGCTGATGCTCCGGCGCCAGGCAGATCACCCAGGCGGTGAAGGTTGACCTCTGTGCCTAACGGGGGCTTCCCGGTTGAGGTGATCACTGGCGTGCCCGTGGTGACGGCCCCCGAAGATATCGACATCACCAACGCGGCCGGGCTGCGCATGGCTCTGCTGCAGGCAGCCGCCCTCGCACGCGGGACGTTGGTGGTCGACATGAGCCACACGCAGTTTTGCGATACGGCCGGGATCCACGCCCTGGTGGGCGCGCACAAGCGCGCCCGCGCCGAAGGCGGCCAGGTGCTGCTGGTCATCGGCGGCGCCGCCGTCCACCGCATCGTCTCGATCACCGGACTGGACCGCGTGATCCCTACTTTCCAGAGCCTGGAACAGGCTCTGGCGCACACACTCCCTGCGCATCAGGACCCGAAGTAGCCGGCAGGCCGAATCGGCGACTACGGCAGGTTCTGTCCCCCTCTGGGCTTGAGCGGCTGATCCGTGGGTAGCCGCCGGGGGGCCGTCACCTGCAAGACGGCCGGAGGGAGACGGCCTTGCCTGACTCGGCGATGACTGATTCGGCTCGCACCGGCGGCGAGCGCGCGGCCGGTACGGCGGGGGGAGCGGACAGGCGCGAGGCGGCCGAGGTCAGGGCGCAGGAGGAAGTCCGGACCCAGGACGACCAGGCCCCGGAAGACCGCGGCGGCCAGGAAGACCGCATCCAGGAGGCCCTCGAGACCGCCGCGGCCGTGGCCGAGGAGACCGGCGGCCTGGGGACCCCGGGGCGACCGATCAACAAGCGTTCCCCGTTCATGATCGGCATGACCGCCGCCTTCGGCGTCGCGGTCGCCTACGGCGTGGTCGAGGTGTTCATCCGAGCCAGGTCCGTGCTCATCATCATCGGCTTGGCGGCGTTCATCGCCGTCGGCCTGGATCCCGTCGTGGGCTGGCTCGTGCGCCGCCGCATACCCCGGTGGGCTGCCGTCGTCATCGTGGTCGGTTGCGCCCTCGGTGTGGCGGCGGCCTTTCTGGCGGCCGCGATCCCGCCGCTCGCCTCCGAAGCCACCTCGCTAGCCCACCAGATCCCGCATTACATGCACGACCTGCAGGATCGCAATTCACAGCTGGGCAGGCTCAACTTCAAGTACCACATCCAGCAGCGCCTCTCCAAGCTGGTTACCGGCGGGGGCAGTTCCCTGGTCGGAGGCGTGCTTGGCGCGGGGGAACTGGTCCTCAGCACGGCTTCCTTCATCGTCGTGGTGCTGGTGCTCAGTATCTATTTCCTGGCCGGGCTGCCGCGCATCAAGGTCTTCGCCTACCAGCTGGTGCCGCATTCGCGGCGGCCCCGGGTCATCCTGATCGGTGACGAGATCCTGGCCAAGGTAGGGGGCTACGTGCTGGGGAACTTCATCACCTCGGTGATCGCTGGCCTCGGTACCTACTTCTGGCTGCTCGCCTTCAACGTCCCCTACCCGGTCCTGCTGGCCATGTTCGTCGCCTTGCTCGACCTCATCCCGGTGATCGGGTCGACCATCGGCGGTGCCGTGGTGACGCTCGTCGCGCTGACCGTCTCCGTGCCCGTCGCGATCGCCACCCTCGGGTTCTACATCGGTTACCGGCTCGCCGAGGACTACCTCATCGTGCCCAGGATCATGGGCCGCACCGTCCAGCTTCCCGCGATCGTCAGCCTGGTCGCGGTGCTGATCGGCGGCGTCCTGCTGGGCATCGTCGGCGCGCTGGTGGCGATCCCGGTCGCCGCGGCCGTCCGGCTGCTGCTGCACGAAATCGCGATCCGCCGCCTCGACCGGAGCTGACCCCCATGGGCGGCGAGCATCCTGCACCGGCGATTGGGGCCGCCGATCAGGGGTAGCCGGGCAGGCGAACTGCCAGATCCGTTCGAAGGGAAAGCGTGATGGCGACCAACCGGCAAAAGGAAGCTGCCCGGCGCAACCTCGCCAAGGCCCGGCAGGCGCAAAGCGCCAGGGCGCACGGGGAGAACGTGCCCCGGAGTAGCGAGGGCATGAGTACCGCCGAGAAGGACAAGCTGTCCGACCAGGAATTCGCCTTTCCCGCAGAGCGCAAGGAGCCGCTGACCGACGCCCGGCACGTGCGCAACGCCATCGCCCGTTTCGATCAGGTGGAAGGCGTCAGCGACGCCGAGCGCGACCGGGCCTGGCAGCGGATCCAGGCGGCGGCGAAGCGCTACGACGTCGAGGTCTCCGCCTCCGGCTGGCGAGAGCTGACCAAGGGCGGCAAGGACCGCAAGCGGTAGCCAGCTGGCCCGGCAGCCTGGCTGCCGTCATGCCGCCGCGCCGGGTGCAGCCGGCCTCAGTCGCCCCGGCCCACGCGCCCGGTGCAGCCGGCCTCAGTCGGCGCGGGCCAGGAGCCTCACCACGGCGGCTTCCGCGCGGCCCCTGGTGGCCAGGTCACCGAAGCGGCAGTCCCGGCCCAGCTCGCTGAGCGCGGCCGCGATGGTATGGCCGGCTTCGTAGCGCTCGATGACGCGGGGGTCTATGTAGGAGGCCCTGGCCACGGCGGGCGTGTTGCCCAGGTACTCTGCTACCTCCCGGATCACGCGGGAGATGGCGCGCTTGCGGGCCCCGTCGCTGCTGGCGGCGGGTTCGGACACCGCCAGGCCCACCGCGGCCAGGACGGTTGCGTGCCAGGTGCGGAAGTCCTTGGCGGTGTAGTCGCCCCCGGAGATCTCGCGCAGGTAGTCGTTGATGTCGGCCGCGGTGACGTCATGCCAGCGCTGTCCGGTCCGGTACACCAGCAGCTGGTCCCCTCCGCCGCGCCGCCGCAGCAGGCTCCGCACGACGGCGCATACCCGGTCCTCGGCGACCGCCTGCTCGCGCTGCTTGGCCCCCTTGGCCAGGTACTCGAACACCAGCTGCCCCTTGGCCAGCGTGACATGGTCCTTCCTGATCGTGGCCAGGCCGAAGGTACCGTTCTCCTCGGCGTACTCTTCGCCGCCCGGCCGGAAGAATCCCAGGTCGATCAGGCGCATCGCGGCCGCCAGGACTCTGTCCCTGGTCAGGCCCCGGCCGTCCAGGTGATGCCCGATGACCTCGCGTATGCGGGGCAGGCAGACCCCGAATTCACGGACCCGGTCGTGCTTGTCCCGGTCCCGCTGCTCCCGCCACCGATCGTGATAGCGGTACTGACGCCGGCCTGCCACGTCGGTGCCGATGGCCTGGATGTGACCCCGCGGATCGGCGCAGATCCAGACGTTCTCCCAGGCGGGCGGGATAACCAGGGCCCTGATACGGGCCAGCGTCCGCGGATCGGTGATGGCCACGGCATCGGGTCCCAGGTAGCGGAAGCCGCGGCCGCAGCGCCTGCGCCGGATTCCCGCGGTGCTGAGGTCGCTGCGCCGCAGCGGGGCCGTGGCCGTGCTCGCCAGCCCCTCCTGATCGCGGCGCAGCGCCACTGCTCCTCCCGGGTACGGTCACTCGCTGTGGCCGGGCAGGATTTCCCTGGCCTTGGTCATGAGGCCCTCCTTGAGCACGCCCCAGGCGTCCGGGTCGCCCTTCAGCAGTGCCATGGCGGCGTCCTTGGCCTGCTCGAAGGTGGCGTGCGGCGGGATGGGCGGGATGTCGGGATCGGTCCGCACGTCCAGCACCGTGGGCCGGTCGGCGGCCAGCGCCTGGTCCCAGGCCGCACCGACCTGATCGGGCTTGTCCACCGCGATCCCGTGCAGGCCCAGGCTGCGGGCGAAGCCCTCGTAGGAGACGTCAGGGATGCGCTGGGACTCGGTGAACTTCGGGGCGCCCTCCATGGCCCGCATCTCCCAGGTGACCTGGTTGAGATCGTTGTTGTGCAGCACCGCGACGATCAGCCTCGGGTCGGCCCACTCTTCCCAGTAGTGCTTGATGGTGATCAGCTCGGCCAGGCCGTTCATCTGCATCGCCCCGTCGCCGGCGAACACGATGACCGGCCGGTCCGGGTGACCGAACTTCGCGCCGATGCCGTACGGGACGCCCGGGCCCATGGTGGCCAGGTTCCCGGACAGCGAGCCCCGCATGTCGCCGCGGAATCGCAGCTGCCGGGCATACCAGTTCGCCGACGATCCGGAGTCCGCGGTGACGATGGCGTTCATCGGCAGCCGGCCGGATAGCTCCCGGAACAGCAGCATCGGGTTGACCGGATCGGCCTCGACCTCGGCCTCGGCGTCCATCGACCGCCACCACTTGGCCACGCCCTCTTCGATGCCCTCGCGCCAGGACCGGTCCTCCTTGCGCCGCAGGTGCGGGATCAGGGCGCGCAGCGTGGCGGCCGCGTCCCCGACCAGGTTGACCTCGTACGGATACCGCATCCCGATGAACTTGCCGTCGATGTCGATCTGGACGGCGCGGGCCTGGTCGAAGGCCGGCAGGAACTGGGTGTATGGGAAGCTCGAGCCCACGGTGAGCAGCGTGTCGCAGTCGCTCATCATCTCGTAGCTGGGCCGGGTGCCCAGCAGCCCGATCGACCCGGTCACGTAGGGCAGCTCATCGGAGAGCACATCCTTGCCCAGCAGGGGCTTGGCCACCCCGGCGCCGAGCAGCTCGGCCACCTGCTCGAGCTCGTGCCGCGCCCCGCGGGCGCCCTGCCCGGCCAGGATGGCGACCTTGCCCCCGGCGTTCAGGATCTCGGCCGCCTTAGCGACGGCCTCGTCGTCCGGCACCACGGCCGGCCAGCTGACCCCCAGTGACGAGGGCACCATCTTGAACGCATGGGTGGGCGCGGAGTACTCCAGTTCCTGGACGTCGGCCGGGATGATCAGGGCGGTGGGCGCGCGCTCGGCCAAGGCGACGCGGATGGCCCGGTCCAGGACGTTGGGCAGCTGCTCAGGGACCGTCACCATCTGCACGTACTCGCTGGCCACGTCCTTGAACAGCGAGAGCAGGTCGACTTCCTGCTGGTAAGAGCCGCCCATCGCGCTGCGGTTGGTCTGGCCCACGATCGCCACCACCGGCACGTGGTCCAGCTTGGCGTCGTACAGGCCGTTGAGCAGGTGGATGGCGCCCGGGCCCGAGGTGGCCATGCACACGCCGAACGTGCCGGTGAACTTCGCGTACCCGACGGCTTCGAAGGCAGCCATCTCCTCGTGGCGGGCCTGGACGAACTGCGGCTTGTTGTCGGCCCGGCCCCAGGCGGCCAGGATGCCGTTGATCCCGTCCCCGGCGTAGGCGAACACGTGCTGTACGTCCCAGGCGCGCAGCCGCTCGAGCAGGTAATCGGCAACTGTCGGTGCCATGTTTTCTGTCCTTCCGTGTGTCAGCGGATGCCGGCGGTCAGGTGATCCGCGGTTCGTGCGGCCACGGCCATGATGGTCAGGGCCGGGTTCGCGCTGCCCTGGGTGGGAAGCACGCTGCCGTCGGTGATGTACAGGTTGGGCACGGCGAAACTCCGGCCGTACCGGTCGACCACGCCGTGCCGTTCGTCGGCGGCCATCCGGGCCCCGCCGACCAGGTGGGCGTAGCGCTGGATGGTGATGACCTCGTCCGCGCCCGCCGCGTGCAGGATGTCTTCCATGACCGACTGCGCGGCGCCGGCCAGGGCCCGGTCGTTGTCGCACTGGGAGTAGGAGAAACGGGCCACCGGCAGGCCGTAGGAGTCCTTCTCGTCGGCCAGCGCCACCCGGTTCTCCGGCAGCGCCAGGAACTCGCACAGCGCGCCGAGGCAGGACCAGTGCACGTAGTCGCTCATGTACTCGCGCAGAGCACCACCCCAGTGCCCCTGGGCGGCGACGTGCTCGGCCCAGGTGATCGGCAGCGGCGAGACGGTCTGGATCGAGAACCCTCGCTTGTAGTCCCGGGCGGGGTCGGTCTCGTAGAACGCCTCGGTGCTCACCTCGGGCGGCGGCGCCTTGTACATCCGCACCTCGGCCTCGAACCGGCCCGCGGTCTGGGGTGCGCCCTGCACCATCAGGTACCGGCCCACCTGGTCGAAGTCATTGCACAGGCCGTCGGGGAACCGGCTGGACGCCGAGTTCAGCAACAGCCGGGGCGTCTCGATCGAGTACCCGGCCACCGCGACCATCCGGGCCCGCTGGAAGCGTTCCCGGCCGTCCGTGACGTAGTGCACCCCCATCGCGCGGCCGGTGCGCTCGTCGACGGCGATCTGGGTCACCATGGCGTCGGGGCGCACCTCCGCGCCGTGGGCCAGCGCGTCGGGGACGTGGGTGATCAGCGGCGATGCCTTGGCGTTGACCTTGCAGCCCTGCAGGCAGAAGCCCCGGTAGATGCAGTGCGGGCGGTTCCCGAACCGGCCGTTGGCGATCGCGACCGGGCCGACCTTGGCCATGATGCCGAGCTTGGCCGCCCCGCGCAGGAACACCTCGCCGTTCCCGCCGACCGGGTGCGGCCGGTACGGATAACGGTGCGGATCTCCCCACGGCCAGCGATCACCGGCCACCGGGAGTTCCTGCTCGATCTGCTCGTAGTACGGCCGTAGCTCGGGATAGCTCACCGGCCAGTCGGCGCCCACGCCGTCCAGCGTGCAGGTGGCGAAGTCGCTCGGGTGGAACCGCGGGGTGTAGCCCGCGTAGTGCACCATCGAGCCGCCGACCCCCCGGCCGGAATTGTTCGAGCCCATCGGCACCGGGTCGGACCCGGCAATCACCCGCGGGTCGGTCCAGTACAGGTGGTGCGAGCCTGCCTCGTCGCTCACCCAGTCGGTGTCGGGATCCCAGAACGGGCCGGCCTCCAGGGCGGCCACCCGCCACCCGGACCGGGCCAGGCGCTGCAGCAAGACCGACCCGCCCGCGCCGCAGCCCACGATCACCAGGTCGATCTCGTCCTCATCGGCGAACCGCCGCATGTCCCGGCGGAGGCGATGGTTGGTCCGGGTGCCGTCGTTGGGCAGCAGCCACGCCGACTCGTTACGGGCCCGGACACCGTCCTTGAGGCCCATCAGGCGCCCTCCCGGACCGGGTCCTCGGATGGCTGCGCGTCGGCCACCTCGAACGGCTCGAGCTTGCCGACCCCGGTGTTCTTGTAGCCGCGCGGATAGGCCGGGCCGGGGAAGCCGATCTCGGCCCACGCGGACGGATGGGCGTAAAAGGCCGTGCAGGCGTACCGGGTCCACAGGCTCCACACGTGGCCGGCAGGCAGCCCGTGCCAGTCCGCGGACTTCAGGTCCTGCACCGCCTGGACCAGCGCTACCCGGTCGGCCTTTCCGGCGCCGGCGAACGAGGTACCGCAGCGCTGATCGGCGTCCGCGTCGAGATAGGCCAGCGTGTCCCGCCACGCCTGGCCGTCCTCGGGCATGTCCGCGTACCGCCAGCCATCGGTCTGCCCCGCCGCCAGCCGCGAATCCACCATCTCCAGGACCGGTACGGCCAGGTCGCCGTCCGGCTCGTCCTGGCCCGTGAGCAGGTTGAGCAGGGCCCTGGCGCAGGACTCTTCTGGCTCCGTGAAGAACTTCACCGCCGCGGCGGGCCCGGTCCGGGCCAGGACGGCATCGGCCGTGACCTGATCCCAGTGCCGGGCCTGGCCCAGCACATCGAAACCCGGGAACCGGCCGGCCCAGCCTCGCGTTCCCCGGGCGTCGCCGCTCACTTCTCCCGCCGCAGGATCGCCGCGAGCAGCCCCATCCCGCCCACCATGGTGACCAGCAGCGGGGCCAGCAGCGGCGGTCCCATCTCCATGTTGTAACGGGCGTTACTCCAGCCCCCCGGCTTCTGGGCGATGCCGCGTGCGTGCAGGTACAGGCCCTGCACTCCGTTGGCCACGATTGCCGCCGACGCGATCGGCAGCGCCGTCTTGGCCATCCGGCGGCTGAAGAACCCGGCCAGGCCCGCCGCCGCCCCGACCGGGCCGAGCGCCACCGGCAGCCACATCATCTTGTTGCCGAAGCTGGCGCTGTCGTGCTCGAAGTAGATCTCCGCCGCGGTCACCAGCGCTCCGGCCGCGGTGAGAGCCGAGAGACTGCGCTCGAAACGCCCGGTCTCCACGTTGCGCAGCATCCGGTCGATGCCCTGCTCCGTCCGGTTTACCGCATTCCCCCGCGCGCGCCGCGACGTCATCTGCTGTCCTCCCTGGCTGTGGACTGTCGGCATCGCATCGCACTACCCTCAACCTCTGCGCCTAACCAGCCGGGGCCAGCGCGTTATAGCCGCGGTCGCAGCATCGGCCTTCATCCACCGTCGGCCAGGATGGTCACGGAATCGCCGGCCGCCCGGTCAGTAAGGCACCGGTGACCGGGCACCGGGGTGGTTTATCTCCGGGCCTTGCTGGTAGTGGGGTTCTGTCCGCGCGGCCTCAGGCAGGTGGATTCCGTAGCCTGAGGTGGAGAGCGGCCCCGCGTAACCGGTGTGGGAAGAACGGAACTGGCCGGCCGAGGAGGCGATCGAGCCGAGGAGGCGATCGAATGGATGTCAGCACCCCGGGCGCCAAGGTGATCGCTGTGCCGCCGGCCGTCCGGTCCGGACCCGAGGCGAGGCTTGGCGAAGCGAATGGCAGATGACCAGCTACTAGACGGGCCAGTCGGCGCGGTTCTTGACCTGGCGTTCGATTCCGGCACGCTCGATACGCTGCGAGCGGGCGTAAGGAGCCACGCCTGTCAGGCCGGGTTGTCTGAAGACCGGGCCGAAGACGTGGTCCTGGCCGTTCACGAACTGGCCGCTAACGCGATCCGCCACGGTACCGGAACAGGGCGCCTGCGCCTTTGGAAGCGAGCCGGGGCGTTGTACTGTCAGGTCGAGGACGGCGATCCGCCTGAGGTCGGCGATCCAGCCGAGCAGCAACCCGGCCACGGCGCAGACGACGTTGCCAACGCGGAGGAATCCGGCTATTCCTCGGCGCACCCGTTGCCTAGCAGGCCGGGCCACGGCCTATGGGTGGTGCGACAAGTCGCTGACCGGATGCGGGTCCTGTCTGGCGCTCGCGGTACCCGTGCCACGGTGACCTTCAACCTGTCCGGCCAGGGCACACCCTGCTGGCGCTGACGGCGGACGGCTCAGCTTCTCGAATCTGACGTTCCCCGCCATTCACTGCGGGGACCGCGAGCGCCGCCGGACGAGCGGCAGCGCGAACCACAGGCCGCCGAACAGGCAGACGACGAAGACGCTGATGACCACCACCGGCCATCCCGTGTCCACGTAGCTGACCACCAGCAGGACGGCGCCTGAGATGGCCAGGGCCACGGCGGCCAGGCCGCCGAGCGCCATGACATTGGCGTCCTTGATCAGGCGGTCCTTCTGATGCTGGCGGAACACCAGCCGGTGATACGCGACCGGCGCCACCAGCAGGGCAGTGGAAATCGCGGCCAGCAGCAGGCTGGCCACGTACAGGTCGCGCTGCGCGGGGCCGAGCTTGACGAACCTGGTCGTGAAAGGAAGGGACAGCATGAAGCCGAACAGCACCTGGACGCCCAGGCCGGCCACGCGAAGTTCCTGCAGCAGGTCGACGAGGTTGCGGTCGTACCGCTCCGTCTCGGTCTCGCCCGGGCGGTCCGCTGAGTTCTCCGCCGAGTTCACTGACACAGGAACGTCCCTATGCACGTGCTCCTCCGGTGATGCAGGCCTACGCCTGCCGCCAGGCATCGGCTGCCCGTATCGAGCCGGAGCAATCCCCGGCAGCTCGATTTTCTGGACACCGCAGGGCGACAAAGGCACCGCTGGATCTGCGCTGCCTGCGCGTTAGGCGAGCCGCAGGACGCCCGGGCCGGTCCTTATCCTCCCGGAGGACCGCAACACCCGGGCGGCCGCCCCGGGAGCTGATTATGCCATGAGAACTCACTGTGAGCTGCGCTGATCCGGTCGGCCTGCCCTTATCGTGTGCGTGTGGACGAGCTGGCCGATTCCGCTTGCGTGGTGAAGGACCCGGGCGGATTGCGCCGGCGCCTGGCCGAGGACGGTTACCTGTTCTTCCGCGGCCTGCTGCCCGCCGACCAGATCCGGGCGGCGGGACGGGCCGTCCTGGCTCGGCTGCGGGACGGCGGGTGGGCCGATGACCGGGCCATACCGTCGATCCAGCCACGCGCGGTCAACCCGATGGACGCGCTGTCCGACCCGGCGTTCCGGGCCGCCATGATGAGCGCCGAGTTCAACCAGATCGCCTACCTGGCGCCGCTGCGCTCGGCGGTCCGGAGCGTCCTGGGCCCGGCCGCGTTCTCCTATCCGGTCAAGGTGCTCCGCGCCATCTATCCGGAGCGTCCCGAGGCCCGTCCGCGTGGCCGGTACATCCACTACGACTACGGCGTGTCCGGTGTCCAGGACATGCTGACGAGCTGGATCCCGCTGATGGACATCCCGGTCCGGATCGGAGGCCTGGCCGTTCAGCCCGGCGGCCACCTCGGGCCGCCTCGGGCGCCGCGACCGCTCGGCCTGTCCGAGCCCGGCTGGGCGACGACCAGCTATGAGCCGGGCGACGTGATCGTCTTCCACTGCCTGACCCCGCATGCCGCGCTGCCCAACACCGGCCCGGCGCTGCGGATCTCCGGTGACTTCCGCTGGCAGCGGCCGGACCAGCCGGCCCCGGCCGAGCTGATCCTCGGGCCGAACGGGCGCCGGCCAGAGCTGTTCAGCCGGCTGTTCTCCCGTGAACGGTGGTGGGAACCTGTTCCGGCCGGGCTGACCCTGCGTCCCAGGGCGCAGATGGCCGGCGTGCCGCCGGGGCCATCCCGGCTAGTCGCGATGCACCCGGGCTGGAAGCGCTGGCGTCCGCCGCCCGCGGCTGTGCACTGACCGGCAGCATTTTCGGCGGGCGCCTGTGTTCAGCGGTCCGGGCCATAGTGCCGCCGACCCAGACCGGTCCAGACGGGCACGGTGCCGCGCACTGTCCAGGTCCGCCGGCTGAATTCCATGCCGTTTGGTGGCCTTCATGGCATTGGCCCGCTCCTGCTGGCCGGGCGGCGCGGGAACCTGCGGTATTTTCGCCCGGAGCGCGTGACGCGGTGGTCGGCCCGTCCGATCACGGCAGGATCACGTCCCATCACGGCAGGATCACGCCCGGGGACCTCCGTCAGAAGTGCCAGCTCCAGCCAGGCAGATAAGCCCGGTGCCCGGGCAGGAAAACCCGGTCATGATGCTGGCGGTCCCAAGTGGGACGCCATATCAGCCCGCGGAATTATCAAACCACGCCCATCATTCAGCGCGATGGCTCGCTTTATCGCCTGACGGAAGTTGGCAAGTTCCCGGCCGCTGAGCGCTTCGATATTATTCGGATTAAAAGATGGGCAGACGGAACATTAGGGGTACTGGCTGAGCGGTGATAGGAAAATGCGTTTTCCTTTGCCAGCGATCAGCGCAGACTATGGCGGGCCGCTGTAATCCGGTCCTCGTGGTGCTCCCGGGTTACCGGGACCCGTCGGGCGTGCCCGGCCACGGTGCCGGCCGGCACCGCCGGGAGGTGCAGGCCGGGCAGAATCGGGGCATAACGGAGCAAGGCCCCCTCCATGTATGAGATGGAGGGGGCCTCACTTGGCCGCATCACAGCAGGTCAGCCGGTTGCCCAGCCTTTCCCGCGTGCCGCACCAGACGGCCGGTTGCCCAGCCTCCCGATACTGAGCCAAGTCGGCCGGTTGCCCGGCTTCCTCGGCCCTGCGGGCCGCCCGCCAGTGCCGTGTACCCGCTTGAGATACCGGTTTCCCGGTTCCTCTCACGTCCCCTGAGTTTCCTCCGGGGGCGGTACCCGTTTCCGACGGTGAAGTATTTCTACTGCCTCGGCGGGGTGCCGCGCAAGGGTTTGGGGCAAAGTTATTCAGATTTTTTGCTGTCCACATGATGTCCACAGAGTGCAGGTAGTTATTCGCAACTAGCGAAGGTTATCCACCGGCTTATTCACAACCCTTCCACAGGCCACCCGGGCGGCTCGGGGGGAGTACCCCGGCCGTGGTCGCCGTAGGTAATCGCCCCGTCCTTTCGCGCCACTTTGCGTAAATCCCGGGCCGGCCGTGATTGCCTTGACCCATCGCGGCAAGCGAAGATGACGACCATGGCGGATCTACACGGCATCTGCGAGGCGCGGTTCGAGCCGGTGCGGCGGGCGCTGGCGCGGAACTTGGACTCCGGCGCTGACCTGGGGGCATCGCTGGTCCTTGACATCGATGGGGACATCGTCATCAACCTATGGGGCGGCTCCTGCGACGAGAAGCGGACGACCCCCTGGTCCGAGCACACCATCACCAACGTATGGTCCACGACCAAGACCGTGACCAGCCTCGCGGCGCTGATGCTCGTTGATCGGGGCGAACTGGATGTCGACGCCCCGGTCGCCAGGTACTGGCCCGAGTTTGCCGCCGCGGGCAAGCAGGATGTCGTGGTCCGCCAGGTCATGTCGCACGCCTCCGGCGTTTCCGGGCTGGACCAGCCTGCGGTCATCGAGGATCTGTACGACTGGCAGACGGCTACCTCCCGGATGGCGGCGCAGGCTCCGTGGTGGGAGCCGGGAACCGCATCGGGCTATCACGCCCTCAACTACGGGCACCTGGTCGGCGAGGTGGTGCGGCGGATCAGCGGCAAGACGCTCAAGCAGTTCGTCGCCGAAGAGATCGCGGGGCCGCTGGGCGCCGATTTCCAGATAGGCGCGGCGGAAGGCGACTGGGGCCGGATCGCGGACGTGGTTCCGCCGCCGCCGCTGCCGTTCGACCTGGCCTCCCTCGACCCGGCCAGCCCGGTCGTCAGGACGCTGACCGGACCGGTCGTCGAGGCCGAGGTGGCCAACACCCCCGGCTGGCGTGGCGCGGACCTGGGCGCGGTGAACGGGCACGGGAACGCACGCTCGGTGGCCCGGGTCATGTCGGTCGTGGCCCGCGGCGGCGAGGTCGACGGCATCCGCCTGCTCAGCCCTCAGACCATCGACCTGATCTTCCGTGAGCAGCAGAACGGCATCGACCTGGTCCTGGGCGTTCCGCTGCGCTTGGGCATCGGCTACGGGCTGCCCCAGCGTGACATCCTGCCCTGGATCCCTGACGAGAAGATCTGCTTCTGGGGCGGCTGGGGCGGCTCCATGATCGTCATGGATGTCGGCCGCCGCATGACCATCTCCTACATGATGAACAAGATGGGACCGGGGATCATCGGATCTGACCGGAGTGCCGAGTACGGGCAGGCCATCTACGACGCCGTGACCAGCTAGGAGCATGACCGCCTGGCCGCGTGCCCGGGCCAGCGGGCCAGCGCCCCGGCCGCGGTGCGCGGGCCTGGAACGGCGTACCCGCCGCCATGTCCGCGCGGCGGCTGGCGCCGCCACGCCCCGGCCTACGAGTAACGGCCGGGGCCGCGCTCCTCCCGTCGCGGGCCCGGGGCGCCGCCCCGTGTACCGCAGGCAGCCGGCCCTGAGCTGGCCGGCGTCTATCGCGGCTTGCTCGGTGGCCTCGTCCGCGTCGAGCAGGTCGGAGAAGTAGTACGGCCCGGTGCTCAGGTGGCTGCCGGTGAACCGGGCCTGGAGTTCCCGGCGGATGGCCGAGGCCGGATGCAGGCCGTGGTGCTCGAGCCAGCCGCCGAAGAACTCACCCCAGGAGAGCCCGGACTCGGTCCACTGCGCACGCAGCCCGGCCAGCCAGCCGTCGTGGTCGTCCGCATCGCGCGGCTGGTGGCCGAAGCACCATCGCGCGGTCGCCTCGTCGAAGTCCTCCGAGATCCACTCGATGACGATCAGCGTGCCATCCGGGCCGAGGATGTCGGCGACGTGGTCCAGTGCCACCCCGGGATCCTCGACGTGGTGGAGGGAGACCGACGCGATGACCGCATCGGCCGGGTTTTCTGGCCAGTAGCCCTCGAACGCGGCCTGCCGGTACGCGGCGCCCTCCGGGGCCTCCGGATCGACGCCCGTGGCGTCGTATCCGGCCTGGACCAGCGCCGGGACGTGCCCGCCCGCCTGCCCGCAGCCCAGTTCGATGACCCGGGCCGGCGGCGGCGGCAGCTGGCTCCGGATGAACGGCCAGGTCGCCGCGAGCCAGATGGCATCTCCATCCGAGCCCTGGGCCGGCTCCGCACCCCGGTGGCGGTGAGCCCTGCTTTCTTCCATGCGGCATGGTAGCCCCGCCTGACCCGGACTTGCCCCGGCCGCACCGGTGTGGCTTACGGTGGTGCCGTGCGGGACGTGCCTTGGTGGGGACTGGCCTCTGCGGCCGCGGCTCCGGTCCTGATGGTCGGCGGCTGGACGGCGGCCGCGGCCCTGCAGCCTCATTTCGACCAGGTGGCCGATACGGTCAGCTCGCTCGCCGCGCCGGGCGCGACCGACCGGTGGGTGATGACGCTGACGTTCCTGGTGGTGGGGGTGTGCTACATCCTCACCGGGCTCGCCTTGCGCCCGGCCCGGGCCGCCGGGCGGCTGATCCTGGTGGCGGGGTCGGCCGCGGGCATGATGGTGGCAGCGAACCCGGTCCAGGCCGGGATCGCCTACCCGGCCGGGCACATGATCTGGGCCTCGATCGGCCTGGCGGGCCTGACCACCTGGCCCGCCGGGGCCGGGCGGCGCGGGCCCGAGGTGCCGTGGGGCCTGCGGCCCGCGGTGGCTGCCGCGGCCGTCGCGGTGCTGTTCGCCCTGCTGGTATGGTTCCTCACCGAACTGGTCACCGGAGCCGGGCAGGTCGGCGTGGCCGAACGTGTCACGGGAGTCGCCCAGGCCGCCTGGCCGCTGGCCGTGGTGCTCTCCTGCCGCCCCGGCCGCTACCACGAAACGCCCGCGCCCGCTATCGCCGTTAACAGGACCACGGCCGCGTCGGCCAGCAAGCCGGCCCCGGCCAGTACCAGCCGACCGTAACCCTCCACCTCCCGTGTTACCGTCCCGGGTATGGCGGTGCGCACCGGCAGGCAGTTCCTCGAGCGGCTGGCTGCCGCCCGGGTGCACGTGGAGATCCAGGGCGAGACCGTCACCGGCAACATCCCAGGCCACCCGGCCTTCCGCAACGTGGTCAACAGCTACGCCGAGCTGTACGACATGCAGCACGACCCCGCCTACTCCGGCGTGCTCACCTATCCCTCGCCGACCTCGGGCCAGCCGGTAGCCACCTCCTTCCTGGTCCCCACCACCCCGCAGGACCTGGCCAAACGGCGCCAGGCGTTCAAGATCTGGGCCGACCGCTCGCTCGGCATGCTGGGCCGCACCGGCGACTACCTGAATAGCGCGCTGATGGCGCTGGCCTCCGCGCACGACTGGTTCGCCCAGGCCGATCCGCGCTTCGGGGAGAACATCCAGCGGTACTACGAAAAGGTCCGCGAGGAAGACCTGCTCTGCACCCACACTCTGGTTCCGCCGCAGGCCAACCGGGCAGTGGCCGCGAGCCAGCAGGCCAGCGGCTCGCTGATGGCGCACGTGGTCGCCGAGGACGACAACGGTGTGGTCATCCGCGGCGCCCGGCTGCTGGCCACCATCGGCCCGTTCGCCGACGAACTGCTGGTGTTCCCCTCCACGCTGCTGCGCAACGCCCCCGAGGACAAGCCATACTCCTTTGCCTGCGCCATCAGCAACGACACGCCTGGCCTGCGCTACATCGCCCGCGAGCCGCTGGACTACGGCCGGCCCAGGCATGATCATCCGCTCGGTTCCAGGTTCGAGGAATCCGACGCGGTGGTCGTGTTCGACGACGTGCACGTGCCCTATGAGCGCTGCTTCGTGCTCGGCGACCCCGAGCTGTGCAACGGCTTCTACGCCCGGACCTCCGCGGCCGTGCACATGACCCACCAGGTGGTCGCGCGCACCACGGCCAAGACCGAGTACATCCTGGGCCTGACCTCGCTGCTGACCGAGGCCATCGGGATCGGCCAGTTCCAGCACGTCCAGGCCGATATCGCGGAAATCATCGCCGCGCTGGAGATGCTGCGCGCGTTCGGCCGCGCCGCCGAGGCCGATGCCGAGATGAACGAGTTCGGCGTGCTCACCCCGGCCTGGGCGCCGCTGAACGCGGCTCGCAACCTCTATCCCAAGCTGTACCAGCGGTTCCCCGAGATCCTGCGCAAGCTGGGTGCCTCCGGCCTGATGGCCACGCCCACCCAGGCCGACGTCACCGGGCCCGCCGCGGCCGACATCGAGACCTACCTGCAGGCCGCCACGCTGGGCGGCGCCGAGCGGGTCGCCCTGTTCCGCCTGGTCTGGGACACCTGCATCTCGGCCTTCGCCAGCCGCCAGGCGCTGTATGAGTACTACTTCTTCGGCGACCCGGTGCGGATGGCCGGCGCCTACGTCGGCAGCTATGACCTGAAGCCGTACCAGGCCGCCGTCCGCGCCTTCCTGGATCGCGATTAACGCCGCGTCAGGGCGTCCACTTACCCAAGATGAAGGTGGGATGCCACAGGGCCAAGGGCCAGAACAGAACCGAGATGATGTACTGGACCCAGCTGTGGATCCCCGCCACCGTGCCAGGAGTCCCCGGGATATGGGGAGGCGCCGTGTTGAAGAAGACACCGATCAGGATGTAAAGCATGATCAGCAGACCAGTCGTGCTGAACAGGGTCTTCAAGAAGTCCACTCAGCTCACATCCTCCCGGTGACACTTGCGACCACCCGTGGCCACGCCGTCGTGCTTCCAAGATAGTTCGTGTGTACCCATCCGCCAGGATGACACTCCGGACAAATGGACCTTCCCGTCTCAGCGCCCGCGCCACCGTCCGTTCGGTAAAACATCTTTTATGCCGAACGGTCCTGGGTACCTGCCCTGGTCACCGGGAAGCGGCCCGTAGCTTCTCCTCGGCCATCTGGCGCAGCCGGTAGCGCTGCGTCTTGCCGGTGGTCGTCTTGGGCAGCTCGGCCACGAACTCCACCACCCGCGGGTACTTGTACGGCGCGATGGACTGCTTGGCGAAGTCCTGCAGCTCGGCGGCCATGGCGGCATTGGCGGCCGCACCCTCGCGGAGCACCACGAACGCCTCGACGATCATGCCCCGGTCGGTGTCCGTGACGCCGACCACGGCCGCCTCCAGCACGTCCGGGTGGCCGAGCAGGGCCTCCTCGACCTCGGGCCCGGCGATGTTGTAGCCGGAGGAGATGATCATGTCGTCGCTGCGGGCCTGGTACCAGTAGTAGCCGTCGGCGTCGCGGATGTAGGTGTCCCCGGTGATGTTCCAGCCGTCCTGCACGTAGTTCCGCTGTCGCGGGTCGGACAGGTAGCGGCAGCCGGTTGGCCCCTGGACGGCCAGGCGGCCGGGCTCGCCGTCGGGCACCGGGGCGCCGCTGGCGTCCAGGATCATCGCGCGGTAGCCGGGGACCGCCTTACCGGTCGAGCCCGGGCGGATGTCGTCGTCCGCGGCGGCGATGAAGATGTGCAGCATCTCGGTCGAGCCGATGCCGTCGATGATCGCCACGCCGGTGGCCTCGAGGAACTGCTCCCACACCGACGTGGGCAGGTGCTCGCCGGCCGAGATGCAGCGCCGCAGGTTCTTCAGCGACGACGCCTTGCCCGCGGCCAGCATGGCCCGGTAGGCAGTGGGCGCCGTAGACAGCACGGTCACGCCGTGGGCCGCGATCAGGTCGGCCAGCTCGGCAGGCATGGCCCGCTCGATGAGCAGCGTGGACGCGCCGGCCCGGAGCGGGAACAGCAGCAGGCCGCCGAGCCCGAAGGTGAAGCCGAGCGGGGGAGTGC
This sequence comes from uncultured Actinomycetota bacterium, assembly GCA_963808615.1. Taxonomy (GTDB): domain Bacteria; phylum Actinomycetota; class Actinomycetes; order Streptosporangiales; family Streptosporangiaceae; genus Palsa-504. The sequence goes on along the minus strand of CAWEGV010000005.1, from coordinate 52,557 downwards.
CGGTGAACACGTCGTCGCGGTCCGGCTTGATCAGGTATGTGGAGAAGCTGTCGCAGCTGGCCAGCACGTCCCGGTGGAAGTGCATGGCCACCTTCGGCTGGCCGGTGGTGCCCGAGGTCGAGGCGAGCATGACCACGTCGTCCGCGGCGGTGGCCACCGCGGTGAACACGCCGTCCTTAGCTCCGCACCGGGCTTCCACGCCCGCCGGGTCACCTGGTTCGCCGTAGCGCAGCGTGGTCAGCCCCGGCGCCCCGGCCGCCAGGTCCTCAGCGAAGCGGTAGTCGCAGATGGCCAGGCTCGGTTCGGTCAGGCCCACGATCGTGGCGATCTCCCGGGGGCGCAGCAGCGCCATGGTGGTGACCGCGACCGCGCCGGCCTTGACCACGGCCAGCCAGGCCGCGGCGAGCCACGGATTGTTCGGGCCGCGCAGCAGGACCCGGTTGCCCGGCCGCAGGCCGAAGTCCTGGGTCAGCACCTGGGCGAGCTGGTTCGTCCGGTGGACGGTCTCGCCGTAGGTCCAGGTCTCCGTCGGGGAGCGCAGGCAGGGCCGGTCGGCGCCCAAGGCCAGCGACGTGGCGTCCAGCAGCTCGACAGCGCAGTTCAGCCGGTCGGGGTAGCTGAGTTCGGGCAGATCGAAAAGGAACTCAGGCCACTGGTCCTGCGGCGGAAGCCGGTCACGGCAGAAGGTGTCGACATGCGCCGAAGGGGAGAGCCGCATCTGGCTGCACTTCCTTCTTTCCCGTAGGGTGGAGCACCCTGAGCACCGGTGTAGATCATCAGTATTTACCTTTTGTGACGGCAGACAATGCACCGCCATACCTGGGAGCAGCAGATGAGCCCGTTCCGGGGATCGGCCCCGCTGACCAGCCAGTGGGAGCATTTCCAGTTCTCCGTCTCCGACGGCGTGGCCGCGGTGCGGCTGGACCGGCCGGACAAGCTCAACGCGCTTACCTTCGAAGCGTACGCCGATCTGCGTGACCTGCTCGCCGAGCTGCCGCAGCGACGCGAGGTCAGGGTCCTGGTCGTGCGGGGGAGCGGCCGGGCGTTCTGCTCCGGCGGCGACGTCCACGAGATCATCGGCGCCACGCTGTCCATGGCCCCCGATGAGCTGCTGGCCTTCACCAGGATGACCGGCGAGGTGATCCAGCGCATGCGCGAGAGCCCGGTGCCGATCATCGCGGCGGTGCACGGCATGGCGGCCGGGGCCGGCGCGGTGATCGCGCTGGCCGCCGACTTCCGGGTGTGCACCCCCGCGGCCCGGTTCGCGTTCCTGTTCACCAAGGTGGGGCTGTCCGGCGCGGATATGGGCGCGGCCTACCTGCTGCCCCGGCTGGTCGGGCTGGGGCACGCCACCCGGCTGCTGATGCTCGGGGACACGATCTCCGCTGACGAGGCGTCCCGGATCGGGCTGGTCTCCGAGCTGGTCGAGGCGGACGCGTTCGAGGAGGCGGTGGAAGGGCTCGCGCGGCGGCTGGCCTCCGGCCCGGTCCAGGCCTATGCGCAGACCAAGGCGCTGCTGACCAGGGAGCAGGACATGAGCCTGTCGGCCGCGGTCGAGCTGGAGGCCATGACGCAGGCGCTGCTGATGAAGGGGCAGGACTACGCGGAGTTCCACGCGGCGTTCACCGCCGGGCGGACGCCGCGCTGGTCGGGGGAGTGAGGCGACGGACCGCGGCGGAGGCGCCTGGTCAGTCGCCTTCGGCCAGCACCGGGCGGAGGGCGTCGAGGACGGCGGCGTCTTCGATGGTGGGAGGGACGGGCTCGTCCTGGCCGTCGGCGATGCCGCGCATGGTCTTACGCAGGATCTTGCCGGACCGGGTCTTGGGCAAGGCGGCCACCACGTCGACCCGGCGCAGCGCGGCGACCGGGCCGATCTGGTCCCGTACCAGCTGGACGAGTTCGGCGGACACGGCAGCCGGCTCGGTGGCCACGCCCGCCTTGAGCACCACGAACCCGCGCGGCACCTGGCCCTTGAACGCGTCGGCGACGCCGATGACCGCGCATTCGGCCACCGCCGGATGGCTGGCGAGCACCTCTTCCATCTGCCCGGTGGACAGCCGGTGGCCGGCCACGTTGATCACGTCGTCGACCCGGCCCATCACGTACAGGTAGCCGTCGGCGTCGCGGTACCCGCCGTCGCCGCTGGTGTAGCAGCCGGGGTGCTGGGTCAGGTAGGAGCGCACGAACCGCTCGTCGTCGCCCCACAAGGTGGGCAGGCAGCCCGGCGGCAGCGGCAGCCGGACCACGATCTCCCCGGTCTGCCCGGCCGCCGCCTCGTTCCCGTCGGCGTCCAGGATGCGCACGTCGTAGCCGGGCACCGGCATGGTCGGCGAGCCGGGCTTGGTCGGCAGGGCCTGCAGGCCCATCAGGTCAGCGGCGATCGGCCAGCCGGTCTCGGTCTGCCACCAGTGGTCGATGACCGGGATGCCGAGCATCTCGCCCGCCCACCGGTACGTCTCGGGATCGAGCCGCTCGCCGGCCAGGAACAGGTACGCCAGCCCGGACAGGTCATGGGCATGGAGCAGCTTGCCCTGCGGGTCTTCCTTCTTGATCGCGCGGAACGCGGTCGGCGCGGTGAACAGCGCCTTGACCCGGTGCTCGGCGATGACCCGCCAGAACGCGCCCGCGTCCGGGGTGCCCACCGGCTTGCCCTCATACAGCACGGTCGTGCAGCCGGTCAGCAGCGGGGCGTAGACGATGTAGGAGTGGCCGACGACCCAGCCCACGTCGGAGGCGGCCCAGAACACCTCGCCGGGCCCGGTGTCGTAGATGTTGGTCATGCTCCAGCGCAGCGCGACCGCGTGGCCGCCGTTGTCCCGGACCACCCCCTTGGGCCTGGCCGTGGTGCCGGAGGTGTACAAGATGTACAGCGGGTCGGTCGCCGCGACCGGGACGCAGCCCGCGGGCTCGGCGCCGGCTACCGCCTCGGCCCAGCTCAGATCGCGTCCGGCGCTCAGCGCCGCGGCCGCCTGCGGCCGCTGCAAGATCACGCAGCGGCCGGGCTTGTGCCGCGCCAGGTCCAGGGCGCGGTCCAGGATCGGCTTGTACTCCACGATGCGGCTGACCTCGACGCCGGCCGACGCCGAGACCACGACCTTCGGCGCCGCGTCGTCGATCCGCGTCGCCAGCTCGGCCGCCGCAAAACCGCCGAACACCACCGAGTGCACCGCGCCGATCCGCGCGCAGGCCAGCATCGCGATCAGCGCCTCGGGGATCATCGGCATGTAGACGATCACCCGGTCGCCCGCTCCCACCCCCAGGCTGCGCAGCAGCCCCGCGAACCGCGCCACCTCGGCCAGCAGCTCGTCATAGCTGTAGGTCCGCGCCACCCCGGTGACCGGGCTGTCGTAAACCAGCGCGGCCTGCCCGCCCCGGCCGTCGCGGACATGGCGGTCCAGCGCGTTAAAGCAGGTATTCAGCACCCCGCCGGCGAACCAGCGGTAAAACGGCGGATCCGACGCGTCCAGCACCACGCCCGGAGCCCGGTACCACTCGATGTCCCCGGCCGCCTCCGCCCAGAAACCCTCCGGATCGGCCAGGCTCCGCCCGAACTCCTCCGCGTAGCGGCCCATGACAAACTCCACCTCCCGCGTCTGACAACCTACATCTGCCGCGTCTGACCAACTCCATCTGCCGCGTCTGACAACCTACATCTGCCGCGCCTGACCAACTCCATCTGCCGCGCCTGACAACCTACATCTGCCGCGCCTGACCAACTCCATCTGCCGCGCCTGACCAACTCCATCTCCCGTGCCCTCGTGTGATAAACGGCATGGTGCGATCGTCCGCCGCCGCTTACTACCCAAGGTCGCGGCGCATCGGGACAAACGGTGGGAGAATCACCGCGTGATGGTCCTGGTGAAGGCGGCGTACCGGGCCTACGGCGCCGATCAGCCCGCGTTCGGCGAGCAGCGCCTCCAGCGCGTCGAGCCAGGCGGCGTAGTACGCGGTAGCTTCCGACTCGCCGGCTTGGGAGCCGCGAGCCGCGATGGCCGCGGCGAGGTGGCGCCGGAATTCGGTCCACGGCGCGCCGATCCGGTCCAGCGCCACCACTCCCATGCCCAGCGCGCGCCCCTGCCACGGCTCCTCGAACACGAGCTCGCCGTTGTCGCGCGGCAGCGGCGCCTGCTGGCCGAGGATGCCATCGACCGTACCGAGATCGCTCAACGGCGCGCTCATACGGCCGACGGCTCCCGTGTGACCGGCACCGCGGTGCCGATCATGCAATCCCGGGTGACGATCGCCGCGAGCTCGTCCTCGGCCCAGCCGTCGGTGCCGGGCGGACGCAGCGGCAGCACCAGGTAGCGGACCTCGGCGCTGGAGTCCCACACCCGGATCTCGACGTCCTCGCTCAGCTCGAGCCCGAACTCGCGCAGCACCGCGCGCGGCTCGGATACCGCGCGCGCCCGGTAGGGCGGGCTCTTGTACCACGTCGGCGGCAGCCCCAGAACCGGCCACGGATAGCAGGAGCACAAGGTGCAGACGATCATGTTGTGGATCGTCGGCGTGTTGGCCACCACGACCATGTTGTCGCCCTCGGCGCCGCCGAATCCGAGCTCGGCGATGGCGGCGTTCGAGTCGCCCAGCAGCCGCTCGCGATACGCCTCGTCGAGCCACGCACGCGCGACCACCTTGGCGCCGTTCTGCGGTCCGACGTCTCGTTCATAGAGCTCCACAACGGCATCGATCGCGTCGCTCGACACCAGCCCGCGCTCCGCGAGCAGGGCCTCAAGCGCCCGGGCGCGCAACTCGACCGCCGACGCTGGCCTGGGATGATGATGAGGATCGGTCATGCGGGCTCCAGGTAGCTCTCCCACAGATCCAGGAGCACCGTCCAGGCCGAGTCCGTGCTCGGGCCCCACAGCTCGTCCGAGCCGAATGCGACCGAGTAGACCGGCTCCGGGTCGGCCTTCTCGCCGTGCGTGGCACGGTCGGGCAGTCGATCGGCGCCGCGCACGGCCCCGATCACCCCGGCGGCTCCACGGGCGTAGCGAGGGCAGCGCGTATGCCCCGGCGGATGCATCCGCTTGACGCGCACCCGCTGCCCGCGGGCGAACCGGGCGTCCGGCGGCGGCGGGTCCATCGGGTACTCCGCACGCAGGTCGGCGAGCATCCGCTCGGCCATCGCCGGGTCATGGTGCACCGGTACCGGTTCACCCGCCTGCAGTCGCTCCATCATGGCTTCGATCTCACCGGGACCGATGGTGCCCTTGCGCAGCAGCCGCTGTTCGGCGCTGTAGAGCCAGCGCTCGTAGTAGGAAGCCGCCAGGTAGCGTGCTGGCTCCATCTCCTCGCGCACCGCACGCCCTCCCGGCCCGCCACCCAGCCTCTCCACGCCCACGAGCGCGCTGATCGCGAACACCCGTGGCTCCCATGACTCGTGATAGGCGAGCTCACCGCCCGGCTCGACCACCGGGCCGAATCCGTGCATGCCGCCCATATCGTGCACACCGTCCATTAACTGGCCAGCGTATTCGACTGATCCAGCCCTGCGCATCCCCCACGCGGTGCGCCATCAGCGTCGCGGCTGCCGCGGCATGCCGTACCCCTGCCCGGCTGTCCATGCAGCGAGGCTGGTATCGGCGTCATGGCAGGCAGGCGTCGACGAGTTCGCGGATCGCGGCTGTGGTCTGGTCCGGGCTGAGGCTCAGTTCGCGCCGGAGGAGGCGCCAGGTGGCCAGGTCGGTGACCGCGGTGAGCTGGGCCAGCCTGCGGCGGCGGGTGGCGGGGGGCAGCGCGGCCAGGGCTGGCCGGTAGGCCCTGGTGACCCAGTCGCGGTGGTAACGGCGGCCTGCGTCGGTGATGGCCCGGATTGCCGCCACCCTGGCCTCCTGGGCCACCAGGTAGGCCTGCTCATCGCCCCAGCGCTCGTAGTGGGCGGCGAGGTGGGCGAGGTCTCCGGGCGGGGCGGCCTCGCGGTCGGCGCGAATCTGGCCGGACCGCTGGCGCGCGGCGGCGGCGAATAGTTCCTCCTTGGACCCGAATCGGCGCAGCACGGTCTGGACAGTCACTCCGGCGCGCTCGGCGATGACCGGGAGGGATACCTGGTCGTACGGCCGCTCGGCGAACAAGGCGCGGGCGGCGGCGATGATCGCCTGGGCGGTGGCCTCGGCGGCCTCGGCCCGGGCCCGCATCCGGTAGGGCCGCTGCCGCAGCCCTTGACTCTCGCCAGACTTCATGTTAACAAAAGTAACATCAAAATTTTCATGTTAACGTCCTTATCGCCGAAAGGGCCGGGGCCGGTGCGTGTGCTGTTCAGCCTGCTGCCCGCCCGGGGCAGCCTGCAGCCGCTGCTTCCGGTGGCGGAGGCGATGCGGGCCCGGGGTCATGAGGTCGCGCTGTGCTCGGCACCGCGTCTGCGCGGCGACGTCGAGGCGCACGGCCTGACGTTCCTGCCCGCCGGACTGGACTGGCACGTCTCGGACCCGGACTACATCGGCGTACTGTGCCAGGCCGCGGGCGGGCTGGCGTTCCCGCCGCTGGCCGGGCAGGAGCGGTTTGCCTGGGTGATCGCCAACCTGTTCATCGGCGCGGCGGCCCGGCGCATGCTGCCCGACCTGATCGGTGTCGCGCGAGAGTGGTCAGCGGATCTGATCGTCCGGGAGTCCCTGGAGTTCTCCGGCTGCGTGGCTGCGGAGGCACTCGGCCTGCCCCACGCCTCGGTGGCCGCCGCGGCCGATTCGGCGCTCGACCGCCGCCGCGAACTGGCCGGGCCGCTGGCCGGGTTGCGCCAGCAGGCGGGCCTGCCGGCCGATCAGGACGGCGACATGGCATTCCGCTATCTGCACCTGTGCTTCACCCCGCCTGGCTTCGACGGCCCGGGAGCGCGGTTCCCGCCCACCGCGCGCTTTTTCGCCCACCGCAGCACCCCCACCCCGCACCAGGACCTGCCGCCGTGGCTGGATCATCTCGCGGGACGCCCCACCGTGCTGGTCAGCATGGGCACGGTGTTCCACCGCACACCGGGGCTGCAGGAGACCATCCTCGCGGCGCTCCGCGACGAACCCGTCAACCTGCTCATCGCGCTCGGGTTCGACCAGGATCCCGCCCGCCTGGGGGCGCTGCCGCCGCACGTGCTGGTCCAGCCCACCCTTCCCCAGGTGGCGCTGCTGCCAGCGTGCGCGCTGCTGGTCTCCCACGGCGGCTTCAACAGCGTCAAGGAAGCACTCGCCGCGGGCGTTCCGCTGGTCATCGTGCCGATCGCCGGCGATCAGCCCTACTGCGCCAGGCGCTGCCAGGCCCTCGGGGTCGGCCGGGTCATCGGGCCAGCCGAGCGCAACGCCGCGGCGATCCGCGCAGCCGTGCGCACCGTGCTGGGCGAGCCCTCCTACCGCCAGCAGGCACGGCACATGCGCGACGAATTCCGGGCGCTCCCGCCAGTCGCCGTCGCCGTGACCGCGCTCGAGCAGCTGGTGGATAAGCATTGAGGCAACGATCCAGCTCCGGCACCCGAAGTAAGGCAGCTTTCCCCGTCGCGTAGCGGGAAGCGCTCCGCATCGGGTACAAGGGATATGCGTGGCGCTTGTGGTGCTGGAGCGATCGTTTCTGTCCTGTTGTCACCGTGATGCATGGACCGGCACGGGGGCCGCAGCGGACGTGCCCGCCGACCGGGTGATCGACGGGATCGACCAGCTGCCCTGGCTGGCCGGCCAGCAGGAATCCTCCGGCCGTGAGGGCTACCTGTACTGGATGGGCCCGGAGCTGTACGGGGTCAAGTGGCGCAACTTCAAGCTCGCCCTTGCCGTGCAGAAGTACTCAACGGACCCGGCCCCGGCCCGAAGGATCTCGTAGTATGCGGACACCAGCTCCGCCGGATCGCTAGTCATGCTTCCGGCCCCTCCAGGTGCTCCTAGGTTGCCCGCGTGAGGTGCTGGGATTGATCCGGGCCGCGTCGCGCTCATAGCTCTAGCTGACCACCGGCTGGCAGACCGGCGCGCTCCAGTACACCGATCAACCGCGAAGCCCCGACCAACCGCGAAGCCCCGATCCACCGGATCCTCTAGCCGCGATACAGCTCACGGGCGATGATCGAACGCTGCACCTCGGAGGCGCCCTCGTATATGCGCGGGGCGCGGACCTCGCGGTACAGGTGCTCGAGCAGGTGGCCCTGGCGCAGCGCCCGTGCCCCGTGGATCTGTACCGCCGCGTCCACCACGAACTGGGCCGTCTCGGTGGCGAACAGCTTCGCCATCGCCGACCTCGCGGTGATCCTTCCGCGTGTAGCTTGTGCACCTCCCCTGCCCTCTTCGCTGCCCGCGTCGTAAGCGGCGGCGGCCGCGTACACCATCAGCCGGGCCGCCTCCGTGCGGGTCGCCATCTCGGCCAGCAGGTGCGAGACGGCCTGCTGGTCCTTGAGCGGCCCGCCAAACGCGGTCCGGGTGCCCGCATGCCGTACCGCCGCGTCGAGGGCGGCCTGGGCCATGCCGACCGCGAACGCCCCGACGCTGGGCCGGAACAGGTCCAGCGTGCGCATCGCCACCCGGAAACCCCGGTCCGGCTCGCCGAGGAGCTCGGCCCGCTCGACCCGGACGCCGTCGAATGTCAGGCTGCCGATCGGGTGCGGGCTGATCATGTCCAGGTGCTCGCCCCGCAGGCCGGGCCGGTCGGCGGGTACCGCGAACGCGCTGACGCCGCGCGCGCCTGCGCCCGGCGTCGTGCGCGCGAAGACCGTGTAGACGTCAGCCTCAGGCGCGTTCGAAATCCAGGTCTTCTCGCCGGTTAGCCGCCATCCGTTGCCGTCTGACTCGGCCTTCAGCGTCAGCGCGGCGGCGTCGGAGCCCGCCTCAGGCTCGGTGAGCGCGAAGGCCGCCACCGCGTCGCCGAAGGCCACGGCGGGCAGCCAGCGGCGGACCGTATCCTCCCGACCGGACTGCAGGATGGGATAGGCGCCCAGGCCCTGCAGGGCGAGTGCCGTCTCGGCCTCGGTGCTCTGCGTGGCCAGTGCCTCCCTGAGTAGGCACAGGTCGGTTGCCGCGGCTTCCCGCGACAGCGTGTCGTCAGTGACGCCAGGAAACAGGCGGGGGAGCAGGCCGAGCTGGCCCATCGCCTTCACCAGTTCGCGGTTCACCCGGCCCGGCCGCCCGGCCTCGGCGAGCGGCCGTAGTTGCTCGGCGGCGATCACGCGGGCCTGTTCGGCGAAGGCCTGCTGCTGGCCGGTCAGCGCAAAGGCGTTCACCGGCCGCCCTCCACCGCACCTGGGCGCCAGCGGGCATGCGCGGTCCGCGGCGCCCCGGCCCGGATCAGCTCCAGCCGCGGCCGCGGTCCGTCGGTGCGCCCGGCCTGCGGCCGGCGGCTGCCCGCGGCGAATGGATCCGGCCAGACGGCACCCGGACCCGAGTATCCCTGCTCGGCCGCGGCGTGCAGCGTCCATTGCGGGTCGTACAGGTGCGTCCGCCCGAGCGCGCACAGGTCAGCACGGCCCGCCAGGATGATGGAGTTCACGTCGTCATAGGACGAGATCGCGCCGACCGCGATCACCGCGATCCCGTACTTCCGGCCGATCTCGTTCCGGATCCGGTCCGCGAACGGCGTCTGGTAGCTGCGGCCGAAGGCGGGCTTCTCGTCGCTGACCACCTGCCCGGTCGACACGTCGATGCCGGACGCGCCATGCTCGGCGAACGCGCGGGCGATCTCCACGGTGTCGTCGATGCCCAGTCCGTCCGGATGCCAGTCGGTCGCCGAGATCCGGACGGTCATCGGCCGGTCCTCGGGCCACACCGCGCGGATCGCGTCGAAGACCTCGAGCGGATAGCGGAGCCGTGCGGCCAGCGATCCGCCGTACCGGTCGGTACGCCGGTTGGTCAGCGGGGACAGGAAAGACGAGAGCAGGTAACCGTGCGCGCAGTGCAGCTCGAGCAGGTCGAAGCCGGCCCGCGCCGCGGCCTGGGCCGCCGCGACGAACTGGTCCCGTATCGCCTGGAGTTCCGCGGCCGTGAGCTCACGCGGCGTCTGGCTGGCTGCCGCGTAGGGAACGGGAGACGGGCCGCAGACCTCCCAGTTGCCGTCAGGGAGCGGGCTGTCCATGCCCTCCCACATGAGCCTGGTGGAGCCCTTGCGGCCGGAGTGCCCGAGCTGGATGCCGATCTTCGCGCGGGTCTTGTCATGAACGAACGCGGTGATCCGCTGCCAGGACTCTTCCTGCTCGGCGGTGTAGATGCCGGTGCAGCCGGGCGTGATCCGCCCGGCGGGGGAGACGCAGACCATCTCGGTCATCACCAGCCCGGCGCCGCCCAGCGCCTTGCTGCCCAGGTGCACCAGGTGGAAGTCACCGGGCGCGCCGTCGCGGGCCGAGTACATGTCCATCGGCGAGACGATCACCCGGTTAGCCAGCTCCAGGCGGCCGAGGCGGAACGGCTGGAACATCGGCGGGCACACCGCACGGGCGTCCCTGTCCAGGTCCGTGTCCTGGCTGGCGGCGAACCAGCGGTCCATATCGGCGACGAATTCAGGGTCACGCAGCCGGAGGTTGTCGTAGGTGACCCGGCGGCTGCGGGTCATGATGTTGAAGGCGAACTGGCGCGGGTCCTGTCCGGCGTACTGGCCAAGGTTCTCGAACCACTCCAGGCTGGCCTGCGCGGCACGCTGGGTCGAGGCCACCACCGGCCTGCGCTCGGTTTGGTAGGCATCCAGCGCGTCGTCCACGCCCGCCTGTTCGTGCAGGCAGGCCACCAGGGCCAGCGCGTCCTCCATGGCCAGCTTGGTGCCCGAGCCGATGGAGAAGTGAGCGGTGTGCGCGGCGTCCCCGAGCAGCACCACGTTCTCGTGCCGCCAGGTCGCGCACCTGACCGTGGCGAAGTTGGTCCAGCGCGAGTTGTTGGCCACCAGCTCGTGCCCGTCCAGCACGTCTGCGCACAGGCTCCGGATGCGCTCGATGGACCGCTCGTCGCTCTGGCCCGGCGCGAGGTTGTCGGCGGCCAGGCCCGCGAAACCGGCTCGCCGCCAGACGTCCTCGTGCATCTCCAGGATGAACGTACTGGCGTGGTCGCTGTACGGGTAGCCGTGCACCTGCATGACCCCGGCCGGGGTGTCAAGGATGTAGAACTTGAACGCATCGAAGACCAGGTCCGTACCGAGCCAGATGTACCTGCACCGCCGTCGTTCCAGGTCGGGAGTGAAGGTCCCGGCAAACCGGGCCCGGGTCGCCGAGTTCATGCCGTCGGCCGCGATCACCAGGTCGGCCTCGGCCGCCAGCGCCGCCGCGTCCGGCGCCTCGGTGCGGAACAGGATCCGCACGCCAAGCTCAGCACACCGGCCCTGCAGGATGGCCAGCAGCCGCTTGCGGCTCATGGCCGCGAAGCCGTGTCCTCCAGAGGTGAACGTGGTACCGCGGAAATGCACGTCGATGTCGTCCCAGCGGGCGAACTCGCGGCGCATGGCGTGGAAGATCTCGACGTCCGCGTGTTCGATGCCGCCCAGGGTCTCGTCGGAGAAGACCACGCCGAAGCCGAAGGTGTCATCGGCGGCGTTGCGCTCCCAGACCGTGATGTCATGCCGGGGATCGAGCTGCTTGGCCAGGGCCGCGAAGTACAGGCCGCCAGGGCCGCCGCCCAGGACCGCGATACGCACGTGCTGTCCTCTCTGCCTTCCTTGCGGCGTTCGGCCCGGCGTCTGCGGCCTTCCCGCGCCGGCCTTGCCGGGCCCGCCGCCCGCATCCTGATGATATGCCGGAAATTATACGATCGTCAACAGAACGCTATAAGGCGCTTGAAGCACTACGCTGCAGCCATGGACGTGGAGCGGGTCAATCCCGAGGAACTGAGCCGGCCCTCCGGCTTCTCGCACGCGGTATCGGTGACCGCGGGCCGGATGGTGTTCCTGGCCGGCCAGACCGGAACGGGCCGGGACGGGAAGGTCGTTGCCGGCGGCGTGGTGGCGCAGTTCGAGCAGGCCCTAGGAAACCTGCTTACCGCGCTGGACGCGACCGGCGGTCAGCCCGGCGATCTGGTCAGCCTGACCATCTACAGCGTGGACCTTGCGGACTACCAGGCGCACCCCGGCCAGATCGGCGCGATCTGGCGTCGGCTGGTCGGCGGGACCTATCCGGCCATGGCGGCCGTGGGCGTGACCCGGTTGTGGGATCCCGAGGCGCTGGTGGAGATCCAGGGCATCGCGGCGGTCAGCCGCTGATGACCTGCTGGACGTAGGCTCGCGCGGGTTCCTCTAGCAGCGCGCGCAGGGCGAAGAACTCCTCGGCGGCCCGCATGCCGATCCAGTCGTCGGGAAGCAGTTCGACGGGCAGGCCCGGATCGGAGTAAGGCAGCCGCCGCCAGTCGGTCAGCGCCCGCACGTAGTCTGCGAAGGCCGCGTCCTGTGCCGGGAGCGCCTGCTTGCCGCGCCGCTCCTCCCAGCGGCGCAGCGCAGGCTCGTGGGCCCGGATGAACGCCTCGTACCGGCGCTCGAGCTCGTCCAGGTCCCACCAGCGGCGGATCTTGTCGGCTGGATCGCCGAAGGCGAGGTGATCGGCGTGGAACAGGTCGGCGTAGGACTCCAGCCTGAGCCGCCGCAGCGTCTCCGCGGTCGTGTCCTGCGGGTGAGCGGGCACGATCCACACCCCCGGCGCGACCATGCCGAACCCGAGCCTGGTCAGCTCCGATCGCAGCACGTGCCGCCGGTCGCGCTGGGACTCCGGTACCGAGAACACCGCGAGTAGCCAGCCGTCGGCCAGCGTCGCCCGGCGCCTGGTGAAGATCCGCGCATCGCCCTCGCGCAGTATGGCCAGCGCCTCGGCGGATAGCTGGTAGCCCGCCGACCCATCTTGCCGCCGTGCCACCAGCATGCCCCGCCGCTTGAGCCTGGAGATCGCCGAACGTACCGCCGGCTCATCCACACCCAGGTCCGCGAGCAGCCGGATGAGGGTCGCAACCGACAGCCAGCCGCCGTCGGACCTGGCGTACAGCCCGTACACCGTGACGATCAGGTGCCGCAGCCGGGCCGCCCGAGCGGTGACATCACCAACCGTTTCGTTCGTTTCCGCTACGATCGTCACGGGCTCACGATATCAGGCGGCGGGCCGTCACGTGCCGCCGCCCTCAGTCCCGATCGTTCATGGACGCGGCCCGGCCGGCCTGACCGGGAGGCGAGTCAGCCCGTGGCCAGGCGGTCGACCAGTTCGGCGTGCAGGTCCAAGAGCCGGGCGGGCAGGTGCTTGTGGAAGGTCTGGAAGTGCTCGGGGATCTGCTCCGCCTCCAGCTTCCAGGCTTCGGTGTCCACCGTGAGCAGCAGGGCCAGGTCGGCCCAGCTGATCTCCAGGCCGTCCAGGTCCAGCGAGCCGGGCACCGGGAGGTATCCGACCGGGGTCCGCGCGGCCTGGGCCTCGCCAGACAGCCGCTGGATGATCCACTTCAGCACGCGGATGTTCTCGCCGAAGCCGGGCCACACGAACCTGCCGCTGGCGTCCTTGCGGAACCAGTTGACGTAGAACAGCCGCGGCAGCTTCGCCGGGTCATGGGTTTGCCCGACCTTCAGCCAGTACCCGAAGTAGTCGCCCATGTTGTAGCCGCAGAACGGCAGCATCGCGAACGGGTCGTGGCGCAGTTCGCCGACCTTGCCCTCGGCCGCGGCGGTCCTCTCCGAGGCGATGTTGACGCCGAGGAACACCCCGTGATCCCAGTCGAAGGACTCGATCACCAGCGGCACGGTGCTGGCCCGCCTGCCGCCGAACAGGATCGCCGAGATCGGCACGCCCGCGGGGTCATCCCATTCCGGCGCGATGATCGGGCACTGGCTGGCCGGGGTGGTGAACCGGGCGTTGGGGTGAGCCGCGGGCTCCGGCGAGCCCGGGGTCCAGTCCCGGCCCTTCCAGTCGGTCAGGTGCGCGGGCGGGTCCTCGGTCAGGCCCTCCCACCACACGTCGCCGTCGTCGGTCAGCGCGACGTTGGTGAAGATGCTGTTGCCCCACATGGCCTTGACCGCGTTGGCGTTGGTCTTCATCCCGGTGCCGGGCGCGACGCCGAAGAACCCGGCCTCAGGATTGATCGCGTACAGCCTGCCGTCCTGACCGAACCGCATCCAGGCAATGTCATCGCCGATGGCCTCCACCTTCCAGTCAGGAATGGTGGGCGTCAGCATGGCCAGGTTGGTCTTGCCGCATGCGGAGGGGAAGGCCGCCGCGATGTACCTCGGTTCCTGCCCGGGCGGGGTGATCTTGAGGATGAGCATGTGCTCGGCCAGCCAGCCCTCGTCCCGCGCCATGACCGAGGCGATCCGGAGGGCGTAGCACTTCTTGCCCAGCAGCGCGTTCCCGCCGTACCCGGAGCCGAACGACCAGATTTCCCTGCTTTCGGGGAAGTGCGAGATGTACTTGACCTCATTGCACGGCCACGGCACGTCCGCCTGGCCCGGCTCGAGCGGCGCGCCGACCGAGTGGACCGCCTTGACGAACGACCCGGTGTCCTCGATCCGGCGCAGCGCGGGCGTGCCCATCCTGGTCATGATCCGCATCGACACCACCACGTAGGGCGAGTCGGTGATCTCCACCCCGAGCTGGGAGATGCTGCTGGCCAGCGGGCCCATGCAGAACGGGACCACGTACAGAGTCCGGCCGCGCATGCAGCCGTCGAAGATCTCCGCGAACGTCGCGCGCATTTCCTGGGGCGCGATCCAGTTGTTGGTCGGCCCCGCGTCATCTTCCTTCTCTGAGCAGATGAACGTGCGGCTCTCGACCCTGGCCACGTCGGCGGGGTCGGACCGGCAGTAGAAGCTGTTCGGACGCAGTGCGGGGTTCAGCCGGGTGAAGGTCCCGTTCTCCACCAGCAGGCTGGTCAGCCGGTCCCATTCCTCCTGCGAACCATCACACCAGACGATGTCGTCGGGCTTGGTCAGCTCGGCGATCTCGCGGACCCACTTGGCCAGCTCCGGGAGGCTCGTCTGTGACTCGTCGAATACGTCTGCGCTGATCATGGCTATCCCTCCTGGATAGGGACTCTAGGGCGCGGCGTAACCCGAAGTCCTGGCCGGTCGTTTACGGCTGCGGACACATCCATTCAACTATGACCCGGTTTCGAGTGGCCGGGGCCATAGCCGAAAGTCCCGGTACCCGGGGACCTAGGTAGAAAATCTGCGGGGTCCATGCCTTTCTACCTCACTTTATGCGTCCTATGCGGCGGCTAGGCAGCCGGGGCCGGGCGAGGTGCGGTGGTGGCCCACCGGATGGCGTGGACCATGACGTGGCCGGCGGGCCGGACCAGCACGGTCTCGGTCACCGGCAGGCGGGGCAACCGGAGCGGTCGCCGGGCCCATCCGGGCAGCAGCGAGACCGCGGCTGCCGCCAGTACCCCGTACGGAGCCCTGGCGATCGCCGGCAGCGGCGGGCGCACCAGCAGGAACCGGGCGGCTTCGCGAGCCTGCTCGGTCGCGGCCAGCTCGCTCCGGTAGGCGTGGATCCGGTCGGCGAGCTCGGCTTCGGTGCGCGGCGGGTTGGGCACGCCTAGCTCGGCGCCGATGATGGCCATGTCGGCCACGTAGCCGTCGCGTCCGGCCTGGTCCAGCGGATGGGTACCGAAGTGGCTGTGGGCCCGCAGGAAGCTGTCGGTCTCGGCGATGTGGACCCAGGTCAGCAGGTGCGGGTCGGACGCCGCGTACGGCCGCCCGTCGGCGGCGGTCCCGGTCACGCGCTGATGCACCGCCCGGACCCGCGCGATGGCCTGCCGCGCGTCAGCTTCCCGGCCGAACGTCGTGACGGCCAGGAAGTAACTGGTCCGCTGCAGCCGCCCCCACGGGTCACCGCGGTAATCGGAGTGCTCGGCCACCGCAGCCATGGCCAGCGGGTGCAGCGACTGCAGCAGCAGGGCCCTGATCCCGCCGATGAACATCGACGAATCACCGTTTACCCGGCGGACCGGCCGGTCCTCCGCGAACCAGCGCTCGCCCGGACCCTGGTGGATCCGCCGCGCCCGCGACGGCCCCCGCGGCCCAGCGACCCGTTCGAAGATCGCCGCGCCGATACGCCCGCGAATCTGCTCGGAAGCACTGACCATCTTCTCATTATCACCGCCGCCGTCCGGCCTCTGGCACGGCTGCGGCGTGAGTCCGCGTCACGCGGTCCAGCTGGGCAGGAAGGCCGCGTTCTTGGCTGGCATATCGGCCCGGTACATGAGGTGCAGCTCCATCGACGGCGAGTACTTGCTGGCCGGGACCTTGCGGCCCAGCGCCTCAGCCATGGCCCGCACATGGTGTGAGCCGGCGCCGCAGCAGATGCCCACGTAGTCCACGCCGATGCCAGCGCCGCCACGATGGGCGAACCTGACCGGCTCGCTAACACGCGGCGTTGAAGTCGTTGGCTAGATCAGCCTGATCGAAGTCGCCGTACCCGTTGAGGACGCCGTCACCGCCCGACCATTGCCACAGCAGATGGCAGGCAGCCGGCTCGCCGCCGAACCAGGATGGGTTCGTGCCGGAATCTGAGAACCCCGAAGGGAATTGGAGCTGGGCCTGCTCGAAGACGAAGGTCCATTCGGCCGCATGCGCATGGGACAGCTGGACGGGACTGAAGATGCCGTTCCACGAGCCGTACGCGTCGCCGCCCGCAGAATAAACTCCGACACGGTAGGGGGAGTGGCTGGAGATGAAGTTGGCGAATCCCAGGTAGGTCGCATAGTCCACCTGCGGAGCGATATATTCCGCCTTGATGTGGTTGCTACAGGGGCTGTTCCAGACGGTGTTCCAGCCGTTCTCGTCCGGTGGCAGGCCATTGTTCTCGATGTCCATGAAGACGTACTGGAAGTTGAGGAAAACACCGGAGGAATCCTTCAGGAACTGCTCGGCCTGCCTCTCGCCCCAGATCATCGCCTCCGCGGCCGTGCCGTTGTACTCAGGATCACGACCGGGGCCGGCCGCAAACCAGTACGCCGCGGCACCCAGGCCAGTGTGGTAGCGGATGAGATTATCGGTGGCCATGTTGTAGTTGGCCTGGACCCAGTTGAGCCCGCTGTTAGTGCAGCCTCTCCAGTTCGCCCACGAGCCCAGTTCCCCGATGTACTCCCCGTAGATGCCGTGGGTGCCGTTGGCGCAGTCCCCGGCCGGCTCGGTGTAGGGCCCCTTGCCGCATGCCACCGGCGCACCGCTGTCGGTCCCGTAGTAAAAGGTGGCCGAGTTGGCCTGGTGCGGGGTCGCCGAGGGGCCGGCCTGCAGCGCCTCGAGTGCCTGCCGCGCGATCGTCATGGCCGCGCCGGGACGGCCGGGAAGATAGGACAGGACCCGCGGTGACCCGCACATGCTCGCCGACACATTCATATGAGCCGAACGGCCCGCGCCGAGAGCGGCGGGAGACGGATACAGCGTCACCGAGGCCAACCGCCGGCAGGCCTGGGTGCTTGTTCCCGCCGCCAGCAGCGCGATGAACACCGACCCGCCATGGCGCAGGGTGAGCACCGTACTTTGCGCCGTGCCGCGCTCGTAGGTGATCAGCAATGACCTGTCTGCCTGAAGCGCCGCGGCATCGGCAAAGAGCTTGGCCACCTGGTCTGCGGCCCCGGCCTCGCCGATCCGCACCGTCGGCCAGCTCTCCGGCAGCACGCACGTGCCGCCGGAGTTACCGAGCTGGATCATGATGATCGAGCTGCCCTGCCGGGGCACGGCGGAGGTGACCTTAGGCTGAAGCGCGGCCGTCGTGCACGTCGGCGGTTCTGCGGCCGTGCTGGCCGGGAACGGCGGCGGGGCAGCCGAGACTTTCAGCCCCTTGATCTCGCGGGTCAGGGTCTGCTCGGTGTAGAACGGGGACAGCCACAACCGCCCGCCGACACAAGGCGCAACGGAACTGGCCGGCTTTCGGACCGTGACCGGACGACCCGCTCCCGGCAGGGTCACGTCGAGCGTCCAGCTGGTAACGCATCCGGACCGGACGGTGGGGGACATCGCGGTCGCGACGGCGCTTTGACCGGGTTGCAGGACGACTGGCGAGTCCGGGATGACCGCGAGATTGCTGAACTGCACGTCGCTGATGCTGGTCACGACGGTCTTTCCTGCCGTCGTGCGCACCGCGAGCTGCGGCCAGCCGTGCAGTGAGCATGCGGTGCCGGCGATATCGCGGAACACCAGGTTCCATGCGTGCTTGCCCATTCCCTCGGCCGGATCTCCCTGGATCGCGGCGGGGGCGCTGATACGCAGATCGCTGGTCCGGCACGCGGTCACATGGGTACGCGGAGGGGCAGGTGCTCCGGAAGCGGACGGCAGGGCTGATGCCGGGACCGGACTGAGCGCGACCACCGCCGCCACAGTCGTGATTACCCACAAAGCTGTGCGCGGCGGAAACGTCCTTCGGGCCACTTTCGGAGTACCTCCAACGGACCAGTCAATTGCGGTTGGCAGCGCGGACGGCCCGGTGGGCTGATGGGCACCCGCCCACGGGCAACCCGGATCGTCTCCGGGCTGTCCGGCTTCTCACAACGAAATCGGCAGCACTCTGTGACGACCACGCCGTGCCGGCAATCAGATAATCCGCGGGGTTGGCCACGTAATTCCTGACACCTGACGATGGGTCCCTTTTTACCCTGAAGATTCCGTCCCAGCCGGGCGACACGCCGAGGGAGCCTGCTAGTAAATAGCCGGGCCGGGTGCTTTCGACACATTTTCGTCGCACGCGGGGTGATGATGATGAACATGGCGGGCGCAATGGCTGACCGGCGAAGCTCAACCCTGTTGCCACGTCCTTGTCGATATGACGGCCCTGGACGCGCCGTCTGGAAGCTTGATAGGAATGGCCGGGAGATGCGCAAAGGCCGTGCCGGGGTGCGTTGGAGTTCCGGATCTCCGCCCGCGGGTCAGGGATGGCCGGGCGGAAGAGCCTGGGGCAAGGGGCGTCGTCGCCGCAGCCGCTGCCACAACGTCCGGCCCGGCGGGCCCGCCTTGATGCTGCTGACGTCGGCCGTGCCGGCCACATCTATCCGGAATCTCACCGGCACATCAGGATCCCACGGTGCGGCCACTTTCACGGTGCTGCCCCGGATCTCCAAGTCATCGGTGTCGACCAGGATGCCCGGCCTGGTCACCAGGCTCACGTTGCCGCCGTGCGCCTCGACGTCGATCTGCAGCGAGGGCCACGAGAGGATCGCCTCGGTGAAATCGAGCTTCACGGTGCCGCTGGTGACCCGCACCTGCATGCGCCGCGGCACCAGCCACTGGCCGTCGCGCCGCGCACCACTGTGGTGACACTCGATGCGGACCAGGTCTTTCGGCTCCGGCGCTCCCGGCGGGCTCGTCGGACTGTCCCGCGCTGCTGGCAGGTCCGATACCAGCGCCGCGAGTTCGCCGTAGGTACGCGCGGTCAAGGCCGCACCGACTCGCTGGTCGAGTTCTTCCATGGTCAGTCGGCCGTCACCTGCGGCCTGCCTGAGCACGTCGACCACCCGGTCACGGTCCTCGTGTGCGGCGCGCTGGTCCTCGCGCGGCACCATCTCACCTCCGCGCGCCTGCCCGGACGCCTCATCGGCCATGACCAGACTGTAGACCCGACGGGCCAGCCAGCACCGGGCGGCCGCTCCTGCGACGCACCAGCCAGGGGCCGTTAGGGACGCCGTTGATCCGCCGCGCTGGCCGCGTTCGCGATGATCGCGGCGAATGGCGGAATGGCCAGCGCCACGACGGAGACCACCACCGCCGCGATCGCCGAGTACCGGTCCAGGACCGCCCAGGACAGGACGAACAAGCCGATGCAGATCGTCATGAGCACGAAGTACAGACGCCGGTCGGAGCGGGACGGCGGCTGCCCCGCCGGCTCATCCTGATCCTGTCCGTTGCCCAGCGTGTGCGGCTCCTTTCCCCGGACGGGATAGTCCTCAGGACCAGGCCCTGCCCGTCCCCCGCGGCTCAAAACTCACGCGCCCGGCGCCCAGGCGCCTGTATCTGCCGCGCCGTCCGTCGCTCCGAATCGGCAAGGACGCACTGTGCGGCCAGCAGACGAGACGGGGGTTTTCGGATGGACAGCGTGATGTTTCTTGATTGCCCGGAGTACATGGACCGGCATGGCGCGGCCAGGTGCGGGCTGCCGGCGGCGGTGGAGTACCGGTACACGATTCAGTCAACCGACGGGCCGCTGGAGAGCGTCAAGATCCGGTGCCCGCGCGGCCACTTCTTCAACGGCCCCCTCGAGTCGCTCACCTGGGAGAAGGCTGCTTACGCGTACCCCAAAGGCGCAGGCATCCCCAATCAGCAGCGCGGCCGCGCGGGGTGACGTTCACGGCGGGTCTGACCTGCGGACCGGGCCCAGCCGGCCCGGTGCGGCTAAGGTAGCGGTAGCCTGCTTGCGGCCCTGATAATGCATCGTCCGGAGTCGCCTGCTCATGCTCAGCCGAAGTGTCGTCGATTCCCTGTTCCTGCCTGGCCTGCCCGAGCCCCAGCACTGGGAGCACCGCTACCCGCCGCGCGACCTGACCAGAGGCGCCGAAGTCACCCGGTTCTCGCCGAGCCCGACCGGCTACCTGCACATCGGTGGTGTGTACGTGGCGACGATCGACGTGGACATCGCCCGGCATACCGGCGGCCGCTACTTGGTCCGCCTGGAGGACACGGACCAAGCCCGCGTGGCCGAAGGCGCCGCCGCCCAGTTTGCCGAGGCGTTCTCCTATTTCTCCATCGGCCCCGACGAAGACGATCAGACCGGCCGTTACGGCCCCTACGCCCAGTCCGGGCGCGCAGATACCTACCTGACTTACGTCCGCGAGCTGCTCCGCCAAGGCCAGGCGTACCCATGCTTCGCGACCAGGCAGGAGCTGGAGGAAATCACCGCCCGGCAGCGGGCGTCGGGCGCCCTGCCCGGTTACTACGGGAAGTGGGCCGTCTGGCGCGACGCCCCCGAGGACCAGGTGGCCGCCCGGCTGGCCGCCGGTGACCCCTACGTGGTCCGGTTCTGGTCTCCCGGGCTTGCCGGGACCCGGGTCAGCTTCACCGACGCCATCCGCGGCCAACTGACCCTGGACGACAACCGGAACGACGCGGTGATCCTGAAGAGCAGTGACACAGAACCCCGGCTGCCCACCTATCACTTCGCGCACGCCGTCGATGACCACCTGATGCGGGTCAGCCTGGTCATCCGCGGCGAAGAGTGGATCTCTTCGGTGCCGTTGCACCTGCAGCTGTTCGATGCCCTCGGCTTCGAGTGCGTCCGTTACGCGCACGTCGCGCTGCTGATGAAGCAGGACGGCGGGAGCCGCCGCAAGCTGTCCAAGCGGAAGGATCCCGAGGCCACGGTCAGCTTCTACATCGAGCAGGGCTATCCGGCTGCTGCCGTCCAGTACTACCTGCGTGGCCTGGCCAACGGGCGGCTGGCCGAGATGCCGCTGCCCGCCGCGCTGGCCGCGCCGATCAGGCTGCCGGAGATGGGCACCGCAGGCCCGCTGGTCGACATGGTGAAACTCGACGACATCTGCGCCGATTACATCGCCACCCTGCCCGGCGACCAGATCCTGGCCGAGGTCACCGACTGGGCGCGCCGCTATGCCCCCGACCTCGTGCCCGTCCTGGAAGCCGAGCAGCCGCTGGCGCTGCGCGCCCTGGCCATCGAGCGGGACGGAGTCCCCAACCCGCGCAAGGACCTGCGGAAGTGGTCGGGCTTCCTGACCGTCTACGGGTTCTTCTTCCCGGAGCTGTTCGAGCTGGTCACCGATCCTGCCGACCCCCGGTTCGGCGGCTTGGACCCCGCCCTGGTCCGCGCCATCGCCGCGGCGTTCGCCGACCAGTATCAGCCGCCGGGCGAAGACACCGAGTGGTTCGACCAGATCCGCCATCTTGCGGCTGACCTAGGATTCGCGCCCAGCCGGAAGGCCTGCAAGCAGGACCCCGCGGCCTACCCGGGCTCGATCGTCGAGGCCTCGCTGGTGATCCGGGTCCTGCTCGCCGGGTCAAAGGACAGCCCCCGTTTGGACGCGGTGGCCGACGCGCTGGGGACCGAGGAGGTCCTGCGCCGGGTGCGCGCCGTCCTCTAACGTCCCAGAGCCCCGTCAGGAGTCCCGAGCGCCGGCGGCGATCTCGTCGGCGCCTCGGGTATTGATCACCCGGTCCGCCGGGATGCCGAACTTCTCGGCCCGGACCGTGCCATTGCTGAGCCAGTCGAGCTGGCCCGGCGCGTGCGCGTCGGTGTCGATGGCGAACAGGCAGCCGGCCTCGGCCGCCAGCCCGAGCAGCCGATCCGGCGGGTCCATGCGCTCCGGCCGGCAGTTGATCTCCACCGCGACGCCGTGCTCGCGGCAAGCGGTGAACACGGCCTCGGGGTCGAACACGGACTCCGGCCTGCGGCCGCGCCCGCCGAGCAACCGGCCGGTGCAGTGGCCGAGCACGTCGGTGTGCGGGTTACGGATCGCGGTCACCATCCGCTGGGTCATCGGCTCGGCGGGCATCCGCAACTGGGAGTGGACGCTGGCCACTACCACGTCGAGCAGGCCGAGCAGGTCCTCGCGCTGGTCGAGCGAGCCGTCCTCGAGGATGTCGACCTCGATCCCGGTCAGGATCCGGAACGGGGCCAGGGCCGCGTTCAGCTCGCTGACCAGCTCCAGCTGGGCCTCCAGGCGCTGGACGGACAGCCCGTTGGCCACGGTCAGCCGCGGTGAGTGGTCGGTCAGCGCGATCCACTCGTGACCCAGGACCCGGGCCGCCTCGGCCATCTCATCGGGCGGGCTGCCGCCATCTGACCAGTCCGAGTGGGTGTGGCAGTCGCCCCGCAGCGCTGCACGCAGGCCATCGGGCTCCGGCGGCGGATGCTCGGAGAGCAGCCGGGCCAGGTAGCCGGGCTGCTGGCCTGCCGCGGCCTCGGTGATGACCTGGGCGGTGGTCGCGCCGATCCCCGGCAGCGCCTCCAGCGTGCCAGTGCTGATCCGGCGCTCCAGTTCGCCCGGCCCCAGCTCGCCCAGCACCTGCGCGGCGCGGCGGAAGGCCCGGACGCGGTACGTCGGCGCGCCGCCGCGTTCCAGCTCGAACGCGATCTGCCGCAGTGCCTGCACCGGGTCCACTGATGTTCTCTACCCAGGTCGTTCAGGCAACATCCGCACCGTGTGAGATAACTACAGAACCAGGACCTCTCCAGAACGGGGATGCCATGTTCCACGTCGACTCCGAGGTCGGCCGCCTGCGGCAGGTGGTCCTGCACCGCCCTGACCTCGAACTCAAGCGCCTGACCCCGGACAACGCCGCCGACCTGCTGTTTGACGACGTGCTGTGGGTGAGCCGGGCCCAGGCCGAGCACGACGCGTTCGCCACGGCGCTGCGCTCGCGCGACGTCATGGTGCACTATTACGGCGACCTGCTGGCCCGGACGCTGGACATCCGCGAGGCGCGCGACTACATCCTGGACCGGGTGTTCGACCCGCGCTGGCATGGGCCGCTGGCCGCCGCCACCCTGCGCGCCTCGATGGACGGGCTCGACTCGGTGCACCTGGCGGCGTTTCTGGCCGGCGGGATCACCAAGCGCGAGATCGCCGACCTCGGCCCGGAACCCAAGAGCATCGCCTTCCATTCCCTGGACCCTGATGGCTTCGTGCTCGCCCCGCTGCCGAACCTGCTCTACCAGCGCGACACGTCATGCTGGATCTACGGCGGCGTGTCGATCAACGCGATGCGCCGCCCGGCCCGGATCCGCGAGACCGTGACCGACGAGGCCATCTACCGGTGGCACCCGATGTTCGCCGACACCGATTTCGACATCTGGTACCACGGCGCCGACGCCGCGCCGGCCACCATCGAGGGCGGCGACATCCTGGTCATCGGCAACGAGGCGGTGCTGGTCGGGATGAGCGAGCGGACCACGCCTGCGGCGGTCGAGGTGCTCGCCCACCGGCTGTTCAGTGCCGGGGCCGCCCGCTGCCTGGTGGCGATCGACATGCCGAAGACCCGGGCGTTCATGCATCTCGACACGCTGATGACCATGGCGGACCACGGGGTGTTCACCAAGTACGCGGGGATGGGCATGCTGCCGTCCTACACCATCGAGCCTGGCGCGACGGCCCGCGAGCTCAAGGTCACCGATCATCCCCCGGAGGACATGCACCGGGCCATCGCCGCCGCGCTCGACCGGCCCTTCATCACCGTCCTGACCCCCGTGCAGGATGTCCACTCCGCGCAGCGAGAACAGTGGGACGACGGCTGCAACGTGCTGGCGGTAGAACCGGGAGTGGTCGTGGCCTACGAGCGGAACGTGACCACCAACACCTACCTGCAGGACAACGGCATCGAAGTGATCGCCATACCGGGCGGCGAACTTGGCCGGGGCCGCGGCGGCCCCCGCTGTATGAGCTGCCCGATCGAACGTGATGCCTGAACCGACGGTTAGCATGACGTCATGAGAAGTAGCCGGATGCCGGCGGTGTACCTGAGCCACGGAGCGCCTCCGCTGGCCGACGACCCGATCTGGCCGGGCGAGCTGGCCGCCTGGTCCGCGGCGCTGCCGCGGCCGGATTCGATCTTGGTGGTCTCGGCTCACTGGGAGAACGCCCCCATCTCGGTGAGCGCGACGCGCACCGTACCGCTGTACTACGACTTCTGGGGCTTTGCCAAGCACTACTACGAGGTCACCTACCCGGCGCCTGGCGCGCCTCGGCTGGCCGAATCCGTACGCAAGCTGCTCGGAGGCCAGGTGCACGAGCATCCCGAGCGCGGCCTGGACCACGGCGCGTACGTGCCGCTGGTGGAGATGTACCCGGACGCCGACGTGCCGGTCATCCAGTTGTCGATGCCGACGCTCGACCCGCGCGAGCTGATGGATCTGGGCCGCAAGCTTGCCCCGCTGCGCGACGAGGGCGTGCTGATCATGGGCAGCGGGTTCTTCACGCACAACCTGCGGGAGTTCGTTTTCGAGGGCCCGGTGCCGCAGTGGTCGCGCGAGTTCGACGACTGGGGCAGGCGCGTGCTGCACGAAGGCGACGTGGATGCGCTGCTCGACTTCTCTCACCAGGCCCCGGCCGCGAACACCGCGCATCCGCGCACCGAGCACTTCGCGCCGCTGTTCGTCACGCTGGGCGCGGGGGAGTCCGACCTGTTGATGCAGCGCCCGGTGATCGAGGGATTCTGGGGCGGCCTGGCCAAACGCTCCATCCAGCTGGGCTGAGACGCACATCCCGCAGACAGGTGATCTTAGGGTCTGTCGAGCACCCGCCGCGACGTCCTATGGTCTAGACATGACCACCAATGACATGCTGCGGATAACCGACTCACGGACCGGCCGCAGTTACGACCTCCCTGTCGTCGACGGCGCCATCCGCGCGATTGACCTACGGCAGATCAAGACCTCCGATGACGACTTCGGACTGCTCTCCTACGACCCGGCCTACCAGAACACCGCGAGCTGTCGCAGCGCCATCACCTTCATCGACGGGGACCAGGGCATCCTGCGCTACCGCGGCTACCCG
Source organism: uncultured Actinomycetota bacterium (assembly GCA_963808615.1). Lineage (GTDB taxonomy): Bacteria > Actinomycetota > Actinomycetes > Streptosporangiales > Streptosporangiaceae > Palsa-504. Next base: position 27,232 of record CAWEGV010000005.1, on the reverse strand, counting down.
ATCGAGGAGCTGGCGCGCCAGTCATCCTTCCTCGACGTGGCCTGGCTGCTGCTGAACGGCGACCTGCCGGACGAGAAGCAGTCGGCCGCCTGGGCCTACCAGATCTCCCATCACACCTACGTGCACGAGAACGTCAAGAAGTTCATCGACGGCTTCCACCATGACGCCCATCCGATGGGCATCCTGGTCAGCACCCTGGCCGCGCTGTCCACCTTCTACCCCGAGGCCAAGGCGGTCCACGACCGCGCCTGCCAGGACGAGCAGGTCATCCGGCTCATCGCCAAGATGCCCACGCTGGCGGCCTTCGCCTACCGGCACGCGCGGGGCCTGCCGTACGCCTATCCCGACGATGACCTGTCCTACGCAGGCAACTTCCTGAACATGATGGCGAAGATGACCGAGCCGAAGTACCGCCCGGACCCGGTGCTCGAGCACGCCCTGGACGTTCTGTTCATCCTGCACGCCGACCACGAGCAGAACTGCTCCACCAACGCCATGCGGAGCGTGGCCAGCTCCCAGACCGACCCGTACTCGGCGGCGGCCGCGGCGGCGGCGGCGCTGTACGGCCCGCTGCACGGCGGGGCCAACGAGCAGGTGCTGAGGATGCTCAGGGACATCGGCTCGGTGGACAAGGTGCCGGCCTACATCGCCCGGGTCAAGGCTGGGGAACTGCGGCTGATGGGGTTCGGACACCGGGTGTACAAGAATTATGACCCGCGGGCGACCATCATCAAGGAGGTCGCCGACCAGGTCTTCGAGGTCACCGGGCGGAACCCGCTGCTGGACATCGCGCTCGAGCTCGAGCGGATCGCGCTCGACGACGACTACTTCATCGGCCACAAGCTGTACCCGAACGTGGACTTCTACTCGGGCATCATCTACCAGGCCATGGGCTTCCCGGTGGCGATGTTCCCTGTGCTGTTCGCCATCGGCCGGATGCCTGGCTGGCTGGCCCACTGGCAGGAAGGTTCGGTCGACCCGGAGCAGAAGATTGCCCGGCCGCGGCAGATCTACGTCGGCCACGACGTGCGTCACCTCGACGGGGACCGAGACTGACCTGGCCGGAGCTGCCGCCCGGCTCACCGTTCGGCCTGGCGAACCTGCCCTATGGCGTGTTCTCGGACGGTGACGGCCCGCGGGTCGGGGTGCGGATCGGCGACTCGGTGCTGGACCTGGCCGGGGTCCTGGGCGAGCAGGTCTTCGCCGAGCCGTCGCTGAACGCGTTCATGGCGCAGGGCCGGGTCCGGTGGACCGACGTCCGGGCCCGGATCAGCGAACTGCTGACTTCCGAACGGCACCGCGCCGGCGTCGAGGCCGCCCTGCGCCCGCTGCCCGGCGTGCGGCTGCACCTGCCGTTCGAGGTGGGCGACTACGTCGACTTCTACGCCAGCGAGCATCACGCCGCTAACGTCGGGCGGTTGTTCCGGCCGGGTGCCGAGCCGCTCCTGCCCAACTGGAAGTACCTGCCGGTCGGCTATCACGGGCGCGCGGGCACCGTCGTCGCCTCCGGCACCCCGGTGACCCGTCCGGACGGTCAGTATGCGGGACCCGAAGGGCTCCCGGTGTTCGGCCCGTCGCGGCGGCTGGACTTCGAGGCCGAGGTCGGGTTCGTGATCGGGTCCGGCTCGTCCGGGCCGGTGAGCGTCGGCGAGTTCGCCGACCACGTGTTCGGGGCGTTCCTTGTCAACGACTGGTCGGCCCGTGACCTGCAGTCCTGGGAAACCCGGCCGCTCGGCCCGTTCCTGGCCAAGTCGTTCGCCACGTCGGTCTCGCCCTGGGTCGTGCCACTGGACGCGCTGGAGCAGGCGCGGATCAGCCCGCCGCCCCGCTCGCCTGAGCCACTGGCCTACCTGGCTGACGCGGGCCCGTGGGGCCTGGACCTGGCGCTGGAGGTGCGGCTGAACAGCCACCTGGTCTCGCGTCCCCCGTTCGCCGCCATGTACTGGACGCCGGCCCAGATGCTGGCTCACCTGACCTCCAACGGCGCCTCGACCCGGACCGGGGACTTCTACGCCTCCGGCACGGTCAGTGGCCCTGACCGGGACCAGCGCGGCTGCCTGCTCGAGCTGAGCTGGGGCGGCGCCGAGCCGCTCACCCTGGCCGACGGGTCGGTGCGCACCTTTCTCGAAGACGGCGACGAGGTCACGATCACCGCTACCGCACCCGCCGCTCACGGCACCCGGATCGGCTTCGGCGAAGTCGCCGGCCGGATCCTTCCTAGTCCGCCCGGCTAACCGGGTTCGTCCCGCGCCCACTGCCGCAATTTCTTGCGGTCCAGCTTGCCCACGCTGGTCAGCGGCACGGTCGGCACGATCGTGATCTGCCGCGGGTACTTGTTGGCGCCCAGGTGCCGCTTGGCGTGCCCGGTGAGCTCCTCAACCGTGGCCGAGGCTCCCGGCCGCAGCGACACGAACGCCACCACCTCCTCGCCCAGCCGGACGTCCGGCCGTCCCACCACTCCGGCCAGCGCCACCGCCGGGTGAGCGACCAGCACCTCCTCGACGTCCCGCGGGAACACGTTGAAGCCGCCCCGCAGGATCAGGTCCTTCTTCCGGTCCACCACGTACAGGTAACCGTCCTCGTCCAGGTGCCCGATGTCACCGGTGTGCAGCCAGCCGCCCGCGAGCACGTTGGCGGCGCCGTCGGTGGTGTGCCAGTACCCGGTCATCACCCCGGGCGACCGCACGCAGATCTCGCCGTCCTGCCCGGCGGGCAGCATCTGGCCGGAGTCGTCCTGGATCGACACCTCGCACCCGGCCACCGGCAGCCCGACGCTGCCCACGCGGCGGGCGCCGTAGGGATTGGCCGAGATGAGCGTGGCCGACTCGGTGCAGCCGTACCCCTCGTAGATCGTCGCGGTCGGCACCCGCTTCTCGAACTCCCGCCGGACCTCCTCGGGCAGCGGGGACGCCCCGGACGAGATGGCGGTCAGCGCGGACAGGTCGGCCTGCTCCAGCGGCTGGCCGAGCAGCATCTGGATCATCGAAGGCACCAGCGCGCTGCCCTGCACGCGGTGCTGCTCCGCCAGCTGGACCCAGCCGGCCGGGTCGAACCAGCGCATCAGGATGACCCTGGCGCCCTCGTCCCGGTGGAAGCCGGCGCAGAACACCAGCAGCCCGTAAGCGTGAGCCAGGGGGAGCGGCAGCACCGAGGTGACCACGTTGGCCCGCACCGACGACTGGTGCGCGGCCCACCCGCACCAGAACAGGTTCGCGTGGGTCAGCGGAACGCCCTTGGACCGGCCCGTCGTACCGCCGGTGTAGAGCAGCGCGGCCAGGTCGGTCCCTGACCGGTCGGCGATCGATCCCGGCGCCGCCTCGGCCACCTGCGCGAAATCGAGCACGTCCACGCCCGGCACGGCTTCGGCGCTGCCTGCGGCGCCGGGGACCACGACGAACCGGACGCCCGGCGCTCCACCCCCCTGCACGGCCGCGGACACCTTGGGCAAGAACTCCGCCGTGGTCACCACGCCGACCGCGCCGGAGTCGACCAGCGCGTTCCGCAGTTCGTCCTCGCTGACCAGGAAGATCAGCGGGGTCACCACCGCGCCGGCCCGCCACGCCGCGCTGTAGGTGATCAGGACCTCGGGGCAGTTGGCCATCAGCACCAGCAGCCGGTCCCCGGGCCGGACGCCGAGGGCGGCCAGCCCGGCCGCGAACCGCGCCGCCCGATCCGCGAGCGAGCCGCTGGAATGCCACTGGCCCTCGAAGAACAGGAAGTCGTAGTCGCCCTGCCGGTCCAGGGCCAGCTCCGCCTGCCTGGCCAGGTTCTCGTCAGCCATTCTCAGCCCTCTCGGTGTCAGCCTTGCCTACCGGACCGAGCCCGGCCCGCTCAGGCCAGGTCGATCTCGAAGTAGGCGCCCTGATCATCGTGAACGATCCGGGCCGAACCAGTCCAGCCCGTGAAGCCGCCGGTACCGGTGCCGGGCACGATGTGACCGAACCAGGATCCGGGGTCGGACTCCAGGCCGCCGTGCTGGACGGTCACCGAGCCCTCGCGCCCGTCGTCGGTGCGGCCGGTGATCCGCTCGGTGGCCACGTAGGACCGGGAGCCCTCTTCGCTCCCCGCGGACATGAACACCGTCGTGGCCTGGCCGGTGATCCCGGAGGTAAAGGTCTTGGCGAAGGTCATCAAGCCGAACCAGTCCGCGTCCAGCCCCGTCACCTGCCGCGGCTCGAAGCTGTCGACCGTGAAGCGAGCTACCAGAGTCATGCTTCCTCCTGCGCAGAACAGTCCGGGGCCGGGCATCCCGACGATAGCCGAGCGCGTCCCGTCTCGGGCGCTACCGGACCCGTGGTCCCCTTCCGCCATCGGCTCCGCCAGGTTAGGGTCGCGCTCATGGTGACCCAGACCGAATTCGATCAGCTGCTCGACCTGCTGCGCGGGTTCATCCGGCGCGAGGTGATGCCCGCCGAGGCCGGCATCGACGAATCCGACGAGATTCCGGCCCGGCTGATCGCGCAGGCCAAGGAGATGGGCCTGTACGGCTATGCGCTGCCCACCGAGTACGGCGGCCTCGGCCTGTCGGTCGGGCAGCAGGTACGGCTGACCATAGAGCTCGGCTACGCCTGTCCGGCGTTCCGGTCGCTGTTCGGTACCAACAACGGGATCGCCGGCCAGGTCCTCGTCCTGGCCGGGACCGAGCAGCAGCGCAAGCAGTGGCTGTCCCGCCTGGCCTCGGGCGAGGTGGTTGCCTCCTTCGCCCTGACCGAGCCGGACGCGGGCTCGGACCCGAGCCGGCTGGTCACCACCGCACGGCGGGAAGACGAGGGCTGGGTCATCGACGGCCTCAAGCGCTACATCACCAACGCCCCGGCGGCGGATGTCTTCATGGTGTTCGCCCGCACCGATCCGCAGGCGCCGCCCGGCAAGGGCATCGGGGTCTTCGTGGTGCCCGCCCGCACCGACGGCGTGGCGGTCGCGGCCCGGGACCACAAGATGGGCCAGGCCGGAGCCTGGACCGCCGATGTGGCGTTCACCGGAGTCCGGGTGCCCGCGGACGCGCTGGTGGGCGAGGAAGCCCAGGCCGGCTACGCCACTGCCCTGCGCAGCCTCGCGCACGGCCGGCTGATCATCGCGGCCCTGTGCGTGGGCGTCGCGACCAGGCTGATCGACGAGAGCGTCTCCTACGCCAAGGAACGCTCCCAGGGCGGCCACCGGATCGGCGAATACCAGCTCGTCCAGGCCATGCTGGCCGACTCGCAGACCGAGTACCTAGCCGCCAGGTCCCTGGTCCTGGACGCCGCGGCCCAGTACGACTCCGGCGCCGACCAGCGGCTCGCCCCGTCCGCGGCCAAGTACTTCGCCAGCGAGGCCGTCGGCCGGATCGCCGACCGCGCGGTCCAGATCCACGGCGGCTCGGGCTACATCCGCGGCATCCCCGTCGAGCGGCTGTATCGAGACGTCCGCCTGTTCCGCATCTACGAGGGCACCAGCCAGATCCAGCAACTGGTCATCGCCCGCGAACTACTCCGCTGATTCATCATCCCGAACGGGCCGTTGTTCGCCGCGCCCACCTTGTGGCCAGATCGCCTCCGTGGCCACGGTGGACCCGGCGCAGCTGGTCACCGACGAGCAAGCGCGGTGTCTGCGGGCTCTGGAGCGGGTGACCTCGATGAGGCACGGGGGCGCGGGCGTCGATCCTGGGGGCGTTCATCTCGGTCAGGGCCGACCTGCTGTCGGGCCCGGGCGGGCTGGCCAGCTTCTTGCGCACCGGGCTGCCGGGGGCGCGGCTGGCCGGGCCGAGCCTGCCGCCGGACATCGGCTACAGCGCCAACGTCCCGGCCGGGATCCGCAACGCGGTCATCGCGCGGGACCGGCACTGCCGGCGGGCCGCCGGTTGCCACCAGCCCGCCGCGGCCTGCGAGGTGCACCACGTCACGCACAAGTCCCGCGGCGGCAAGACCAGCACCAAGGACTGCGTGCTCCTGTGCTTCTTCCACCACCAGATCGTGATCCACCGCTGGGCCTGGATCCTGGTGCTCAATCCCGACGGGACCACCACCGCCTGGAACCCGGACCGCACCAAGGTTTTAGCTAAACTGGGCAGTATTCGCAGGTCAGAGACCTAGAGTAGATGCCCAGGTCAGGCAAAAGTCAGGTGGTCGCAGATGTCCGTTATCGTCCGGGGCAAGAACGCCAACAAACCCTACACCGTGCGGTTCTGGGTGGACGGCAAGCAGCGCGAGCGCAGCTTCCGGACGCGCAAGGAAGCAGATGACTTCAAGATCAAGACCGACCACGATGTCCGGGCGCAGATATTCGTAGACGACCGGAAGGGCAAAGAGAAGTTCTCGGGCGCGGCAACGGCATGGCTGGATCGCAAGGCCATAGCGGAGGGAACCAAGTCCAATTACCGCTCGATTCTCGACGTTCATGTCAATCCCGCTATCGGGGAGCGGACGCTATCGTCTGTCGCAAATGACCGTGAGGCAGTCCAGGATCTTCTCACAAAGACGATGGCGCACCTGTCACACTCGCGCCGGAAAATGGCTCGCCTGATCATCATGGGAGTTCTCGATGAGGCAGTCATAGCCGGAAAGATTCCAGGGCACAGAATCAAGGGCATTGAGCTAACCAACGGCGGGAGTGAGAAGGATCTATCAGACTTCGTTTTCCCGACTCATGGCCAGCTTACGGCACTAGCGGCGGCTCTGGGCTCGCGTGGCCTTACCATCTGGCTCATGCGTGGTTGTGGCCTGCGTATTCAGGAAGCGCTAGCGGTACAGAAATCATGCTTCCGTGATGGCGGACGGACGCTGCGGGTTTACGAGCAGGCCAGGCGCGACGGTAACGGGACTATGGCGCTCAAGCACCGGAGGCTAGGACAGTACCGGGACATTCCCGTGCCCGGCTACCTATGGGCAATGGTCAAAGACCTACCGGATGGATACCTTTTCAGGACCAATGACATCTTCTCCCGGTACAACGGCTACTTCGACATTTTCAAGCGCCAGGCCCGCAAGGCTGGCATTCCCGAAGGATTCACTCCGCACAGCCTCCGGCACGCGTTCGTCTCGGCTCTCCTGGCCCGTGGTGTCCCGATCACCGATGTAGCCCAGTGGGTAGGGCACAAAGACATCAACGTCACATATGCCATCTACGGACACCTGGTTCCGAACGCTGCTGACAGGGCCGTGAGCGTCCTAGATGCCGAGTACGCGGAATGGAGCGCGGCAGCATAGTCTCCACCGCCAGGCATCCGCCTCACCAGCTGCGGGCAGGCCGGAGCCATGTCTGCCGCACGTGTACTACGTCTGTGGAACGGCCTGGCCTGGCGCACGATCAGGTACCGCATCCTCGATCCTCACGACTGCCATGGGCGTCAACGTGCCCTGATGCACATCGGCCTACACATCTGTAGACTTTGCTTCCATGCCGCTGGACACCACCCACTCGATAGGCAAACCACCGAACCGAGTGCGCTATCGAAACCTCTGGTCATCCGATAATTCCTCATACAAAATGCCCGTGAAGTCCCATCTTTGTACAGGACTCAACTTAGCAAGAAGGGCATATCAGTATGGATCCCATAACCCCAGGCATTATATCTGGCCTAGTGGTGAACACTGTCACTGCTCTAGCGAAACGCCTTGCACATAAACCCCAAATGGAAACCTGGCTGAGCATTCGCCTAAAGCGGGATCTGGAAGGTAATTCCTCAGGATATCGCTTGCTGCTCTTTGCCGAACTGTCATCGGTCGGCACGACGGAAAGTTTTCCCACAATTCCACAGGCCAAGATGAACGTTTCCTGAGAATGACGGGAAACCTTGGACATGGCAACGGCTCCTCCTTTTAGATCCATGGTTGACAAGACCGAAAGGATCACAAGGAGGAACCGTTGGAGTACTATGCTCTCACAGGGCTGACCACCGGGCAACTGCACAAGCTGGGCCTCCTGGTCATGCAGGAGATCGGCTCGCTGGTCAAGGCCGGCGCGAAAAAGCCGCCGGCGGTCGGACTGCTCGACTCGGTGGTCATGGTCGTCATGCTGATGCGCCGCAATGCAACCCAGGCTGCCGCCGCAGCGCATTTCCATTGCAGCCAGCCGACGGTCAGCCGGCGGTGGGACCTGCTGCGCCCGGTAATCGGCCAGGTACTCGCCCCCTATGTTCCCGATCCCGTCCAGGTGCTCGGCCGCGAGGGAACTGCCCTGGTAGACGGCACCGTCTGCCCGGTGTGGGACTGGGACGCGATCCCTGACCTTTATTCCGGGAGGGTTATTCACGTAGGACGCCCGTCTGGTAACAAAATGTATTGAATAGCGGCGCGCCTACGTGAAAGGCGGCCTGTTTCTCGAAAGGATTGGGTTACCATCTCAGTCCAGAAGAAACAGGCCGCGCATGTATCATACCACCGGATTCACCAAAGCCGAGATCACCGAGCTGTGCGCGAGAATTGAAGCCCGTGAGCCTTCGCCGAGGATACGTAATGGCCGCCGATACTCGGATTGCGAGATGCGCTCACCGTAACCCTGACCTACATACGCAGGAACCGGGTCCAGGCGGAAATCGCTGAGAACTACGGCGTGTCGCAGCCGACGATCAGCCGCGCCATCTCGGCGATTACCCCGCTGCTGGTACAAGCGCTTCTCGACTACGTCCCCACCGCCGATGATCTCGACGCCGGGACATGCTACATCGTGGACGGCACGCTGCTCCCGTGCTGGTCGTGGAGGGCGCACCCGGAACTGTACTCCGGGAAGCATAAGACTACCGGAATGAACGTGCAGATCGCCTGCACCGTTACCGGATGCCTGGCATGGATCTCCGACCCGATCTCCGGAAGCCGCCATGATAATCATTGCCTTGGCGAATCCAGGGTCCTTCTTTCGTTCGACCCGCGCACCTGGCTCGGCGATAAGGGATACGTCGGCAACAACATGATCACCCCCTTCAAGAAACCTGAAGGCGGAGAACTCCTGGATTGGCAGAAGGAGTTCAATAAGCAGGTCAACAAGATCCGCTACGTCATCGAACAGGTCATCGCGAACTTCAAGACCTGGCGGATCATGCATACCGACTACCGTCGGCCGCTGGCAACATTCCCCGAAACCATCTCAGCCTGGATCCACCGACAAATTGCCGTAGATCATTTCCGGCCCGATCTCTGCACGCGGAGTTTCGCCAGCTGGGCCCGCCGATCGAAGGCCGGAACGTGCTGGCCTCCAGGGGGTTTCTCCCGGGCGAGGGCGGATGTCATCGACCGGCGTGGCGGTTGGAGGCGGCTGAGAGGATGCTGGAGGCCAGGGGCGTGCGCTGGTAGAGAACGCGGCGTCCGGAACGCCACGAGGTGAGCATGCCGCAGCGTTTCAAGATGGATAGGTGCACGCTGACGGTGGCACCGCTGAGGTGCAGCTCGCGGGCCAGGTCTGTGGTGGTTGTGGGTATCTGGGCGCTGCGCAGGATGGCGGTGCGGCCATATCCGATGAGGGCGCTGAGCGGGTCGCTGCCGCCCGGAGGGCTGGTGTTGTTGTCCCAGACGGTGCCGAGGCCGCGGGCAGCGTAGGTGATGACGGGCAGGCCGGAGGTTCCCGGGTCGAACATGATGTGGGAGTCGGCGAACACGCCCGGGGTCAGGACCAGGCCCTTGCCGTCCAGGTCGTAACTCCGGCGGCCGGTCTTGTTGATGCGTATCGTGGACTGGTCGAGCTGGAGCTGGGGGTGCAGGTCGTTCAGGAGCGCGGCGATTCCGCCCAGGGCAAGCTGCCGGGCGCGGTAGGCAATCTCGGCTTCCAGGACGGCTCGCATCTGGTCCCAGTGCGGCGCGATGACGGCGTCCCAGTAGGCGCCCAGAGCGGTCGCCACCCGGCGGGCTCCGGCGGGACCATCGGCGATCACCTGGCGGGCCGCGCCGGGCATGGGCAGGCCGCGCCAGACACTTTCCAGTTCCGCGCGCAGCAGATGCGGCGGCCAGTCCGCGACAAGCTGCAGCTGATGACTGACCGTGGTCGCGCCGTCGAGATCAAGCGGGGGGGTCACGGCGACCCGTCGCGGCGGGACGACGGCCCGCAGAAGCGTGGTGTCAATGCCGCGCAGCCGATGGCGCGCATCGTCGGCCCACCGGCGGTGCGCTGGGTGCACCCGCCCGGACTGCAGCATGTTCAGCGAATCGACCGCCTCGGCAAGGGGCGAGTATGCGAACCGTAGCTGGGTGAAGTCACCAGCGGCCATCCGCAGTTCGATCATCGCGTCATCACCCGCCGACCAAGCTAACAGACGGGTCGCAGGCAAGGCGGCCAGGCCCGTGACGTCAGCCTACTCGCGCATTCTGCCAACGGCGCTGATTTCCCGACCAGGAACGTTTAGGCCTAGGCCTAAACGTTGGGCCGGCCGCGGACGATCTGAGAGATTGGGCCAGCACCCCGGCACCTCGCGAAAGGAGGGCCCTGCACCGCCTCACCCGGCGCAGGTGAAAGCGTGACCGCCGCAGTACACCGGGGGTGCCCATCAGGATGGCCTGGCGCCCCGAGAACAATCAGGGCTAATGCCGCCCCGGATTCCGGCACAGAGTAAATCTTCGACATATGAAAACCGGGATACCAGCATAAAGCCCCGGCTGGCAAGCCTGCCGACCGGCCCAGCCGCAGAACATGGAGATTCCCATGAGAGTACTACGACTTAGCCGATGCAGGTCCGCTCTCACCGGCACGGTGATGGCACTGGGGCTGATAACGATCATAGCCAACCAGCCGAACCGTCGGGAAGTGGGGTACGGGAAAGGCTGACAGCCGACATCTAAGCCGACGTCTAGAGCCCGGGAGAAACCTGGAAAACAATGCACGGCCCGGCGCCCGCCTCATCCCACGCTCACTACAGAAAGGGATCGCGATGCGGAGGCCCAGGCGCCTCGGCTCGGTGACCATCGCGCTAAGGAGGCAAGTGAGGGCGGTCCAAGACGGGCCACGCGAGGTACCTCAAACCGACGTGACCTGAAGCAGAACCAGACGATCGAACTAGAAGGGCAAGGGACATGAGTCACACCAAGACAAGCCGGCTGCGTGCGGCCTTGGCCGCGGTGACGCTTGCGGTCGCGCTGGCCGCCGGACTGGGCGCGGCCCCCGCCCCAGCGGCATCAGCGGCAACAACAAACATATACAACGAAAACTCTGGCAGATGCCTGGGAATCAACTATACCAACCACAATGCAGGCATCTGGAACTGCACTGAGAAAGGCAACGATGATCAAACGTGGTACTTCAACGGCAGATGGATCACCGGCCCGTATGGCATCCAGTACGGCATGATCGAGAACGCTAAAGGCCAGTGCCTTGGCGTTGGGGGCGGAAGCACGGCAGCCAACGCACAGATTGTCGGATGGACGTGCCTCCCCACCCATCACGACCAGTACTGGAATAATGACTGCGTATATGAAAGCGGGCAGGGATGCGTGCTGGCCAACCTCAACACCCCGCTCAACGGCTACTCCGCAGGCGGAAAGATAATCGGAGTAGCGGGAGGCGGCACGGCGAACGGCACCAATGCGGTCCTATGGTATGACACACTACAAACAGGGCATTTCCACCCGGATCAAAACTGGTATTTCGCCGGGTAGCCATGTCTTTTCATCCGGGACTGGGGCCGGTGCAGCGCGCCTGACGTAAAAAGTGCTCCTGACCTGGGACAGTGAGGTGATCTCAGCGAAATAGGTTCGGACAGTCGGGGAATTGTCCACCCAGACGGGGATGTCCGGGCAGCAGCGGCGATCGCCGCGCCAGTTCCGCCAGGAACTCCCGGCCGGCTTTCTCCAGCTGGGCGACGTTCCCCCAGGTATAACAGCGCAGGTGCGAGCCCAGCGTGGACGGCGCCCGGACGCCGCCGAACAGGGTGGTCATCGCGCCGTGCCGCAGCAGGTCCATGTCGTCGATGCTGTCCGCGCCCGCAGCCATGCCCGCGACCAGGCACGGCACCTTCAGGTGCGCGTTGACGCCGCATTCCCCGCCCGGCCGGACGTGCTCCGTGACCAGCCCGCCCAGCCCGGCGCGCTGCGCCAGGGCCATCACCGGCACCAGGCCCGCGTGCGACACGAGATTCGGGTCGTCGAACGATGCGTGCGTCTTCGCCAGGCTATGCAACAATCGCACTTGCAAGGTGTCCTCTCGAACCGGGAACTGGAAGCTTCTCTAACTCCCATTCTCCCAGGTCAGAGGGCACCTTTCACGTTGACGCGCCCGGAATCGGCCCTATTTGTCCGGTGGATCGAGGCTCAGCCGTGGTCGCCCTGCATTTCTACGCAACCGCCTGAATAACCCTCCGGGAAGGCAAGGTACCCGGGAATGAACGTGCAGATCGCGTGCAATCTCAAGGGCGACGTGGCCGCTATCGGCCCGGTTCCCGTGCACGGCGCACGGCACGATGCCTACGCGTTCGAGGCCTCCGGCCTAATGGAAATCCTTCAGAAATCCACGGCCCCAGGCAATACCGGCGCCGACCTCGGCTACATCGGAGTCGACGGCATCAGGATCGTGCCCTTCAAGCGCCTCAGCGGAACGGACCTCCTGGACTGGCAGCGCGAATTCAACACGATCTTCAGCAAGATCCGCCCTCAACACCCCGCCGGCCGACACTCCCTCGACAACCGCGCCAGACCCTTAACTACGCGGCCTTGGTGCGTGACCCTGTCGTGCAGCGTCTCGCCGGGCCGTGTGCGGAACGGCACGATGCCCTGCGTTCCGCAGGTATGAGTCTGTCATAGTGCCCGGATCAGGGGTCTGACGTGCGAGAACGCATGCCGGAGTAGTGACGGGGCGTGTCACTAGCCGTTGTGTTGCCGCTGGTCAAGGGGTTGCCGGGATGACCTCGATGATCTTCTTCGGGTGCGGGATGCCGAGCTTGGCCAGCAGGTCGCGCTGAGTGGGGGTGAGCTCGGCGGTCTGCCGGAAGGTGCCGGCCGGGCCGGTGAAGGTGCCCAGGGTGAGCAGGTCCAGCTCGTCGGCGATGTTGTTCCAGGTGGTGTCGGTGGCGGTCTCGGCGATGCGGATCAGGAGCAGGGCGAGCCAGCACAAGATGACGTGGGCGCGGATGCGCTGCTCCTTGCGGTGGTAGACCGGGCGCAGGTCGATGAGCTGCTTGAGGTCGCGCCAGCCGCGCTCGACTTCCAGGAGCTGTTTGTAGCCCAGGGCGATGTCCTCGGTGGTCATGGCGGGGTCGGTGGTGCGGAGCAGGTACTTGCCGTCGAGGTTTTCTCGGCCTTGATCCTGGCCGCGTCGACCCGGAGGAGGCCGCCGGGGGTGACACGCAGGTAGCGGTTCAGGCCGGGCCTGGTGGAGATGACGCCGCGCAGCTCGGCCCGCTTGGTGGCGCTGAGCTTGTCCGAGCCGTCGATCGTCTCCTGCAGCCGGGTGAGCATCCGCTCCCGGACGGCGGCATCGCGCTGGGCGGACTCGGGGTTGTAACAGATCACGAACCGCTCGGATTCGGAGATCCGCACCTCCTTGACCCGCAGGTTCTCCGCGACCTCCTGATAGCGTCCCTGCCGCGACAAGGCGGCGTCTGCCTCGGCGGAGCCGGAGCGCAGCTTCTCGCCGATGATGTAGTGGTGGTCGCCGGCGCGTAGGTACCGGCGGTTCTCAGCCGAGGTGAATCCCCGGTCGGCGACCCAGACGATCTTGGATAGGGTCCAGTCCCGCATGTCGTCTTTGACCTGGCGGATCAGCGCGGAGTCGGCGGTGTTGCCGGGCCAGCACCATGCCCGGACCGGGATGCCGCTGCGGGTGACGGCCAGGCCGATCACGACCTGGGGCAGGTCGTCGCGGTGGTCCTTGGACTTGCCGTAGGCCCGGAACGGCGCCGGCCTGCCCTCGGACGCTTTGCTGGCGTCGTCAGCCGGGGTGCCGTTCTTATCCCGCGGCACGGGCTCGTCTTCTTCATCAAGCTCGAAGTAGGTGGAGGTGGTGTCGAAGAACAGCAGGTCGACTTCGAGGTTGAGCAGGCTGGCGACCTGGCCGAAGATCTCCTTCTGCACCGCGTCCCTGGCCTGGTAAAGCCAGTCCATCGCCCGGTAGCAGGCATCGTCGGTGGTCTCGGGCAGGCCGTCGATCCAGGCCTTGCGGCCGGCCCAGTGCGCGGCGGCGAGCTTGGAGGAGGGGTCCAGCGCCCGGTTGGCGACCAGGGCGAACAGCACCCGCTCGGTGCAGGCGTCGCGGCGGGTCCTGGTGAGCTGGCCGGTCAGGATCGCGCCGATGCCCAGCCGCTGCCACAGCTGGTCCAGCAGGTAGGTCCCGCCGAAGGCGGCCGACCCGGCGTAGCGCAGGTCCGGGGCCGCCCCGGCCGGCTCCTGCCCCAGCAGGCGGCCCAGGGACCCGGCCAGCCGCTCCACCGCGGCCCGGTCCAGCTGGTCCTCCCGGCCGAAGCTGTGCACCACCTTCATCCGCGAGGACTTCGTCGCCGGGTCCCATTCGTTCTGCACCAGCTGCACGTAGCGGACGGCGCTGCCATCCTTGTTCCGTCGCGTCGCAGTCCGCACGAACATGTCACCAGGCTATATCGTGGCGTAACACTGCGAAAGGTTAGTGACACGCAAATCGTGTCACTATGGCCTCTGGTTCCTCGTCACCAGCCCCGCCCACCCTGACGTGCAGACTCACCTCTGAACGTGTCACGAAACCAAGCCGGACCTGCGGAACGCAGGGATGCGGATGCCGTCCACGCCGGTGTAGCCCAAGTCGGCGGCGGCGTCCGTCCCGGCGATCAAACCCCTGAGGCCAGAGGCGGCGAAAGCGCGAGCATCGTGGGTGGCGCCGCGAACGGGAATTGAGCCGACGACGGCGACCTGCCCGGCCAGGCCGGCGGCCAGCTGGATGTTCATGCTGGTGTAGCCGGCCTTGCCGGAGTGCAGGCCGGGGATGGCGCTCCAGTCCCACACCGGGCAGACGGTGCCATCCACCAGCAGCGTCCCTGTCTCCCGGCGATCTGGGCCGGATGGGGTACGCAGCCGGCGAGCGCCTGGCCGATGAGCCGGCGCAGCAGATCCCAGCGGCGCGACACGGTGGCCTTGCTGACGCCGTAGCGGATCCACCGCTCCTGGCTATTCAATCCGTGGCTTTTGAATAAGCCTCCCGGTCTTGAGGTTAGCCGAGGATGCGGTGGGCGATGTCGGCGCTGATGGTCCAGGCGGGGACGGTGCTGGCGTTGTCGAGCACGGCGACGGCGAGGTTGTCGTTGGGGTACCAGGTCAGGTCGGCGGCGTCGCCGGGGAAGCCGCCCTCGTGGCTGACGGCCGGGCGGCCGTTGATCGGGTCCAGGTCGAGGCCGAATCCGTAGGCGATGGTGGATCCGTCGGTGAGACGCAGCGGGGTGGTCATCTGGGTGTAGGAGGCGGGGGACACGACCCGGCCGGACCGTAGCGCATCCTGCCAGCGCAGCAGATCGATGACCGTGGAGCACAGCTGTCCGGCGGCGTAGGCGTTGACCAGGCTTATCGGTGGCGCCGCTCGCGGCGCGGGCCCGCCGCGAGCGTACAGGTGGGCCTGGCCGGGTGCGGGCCGGCCGGGACACGCGCCGGTATGGGATAGACCGAGCCCCGGAAACAGCCGCCGCCGCAGGTACTGTGCGTAGGTGAGGCCGGAGCGCCGTTCGATGATCAGTCCGAGCAGGTAGTAGCCGCTGTTGGAGTAGGCGGCCCGGGTGCCGGGCGCGAACTTGAGGGGTAGCCCGGTGATCAGGGCGAGGATGGCGGCGTGGGTCTGCGGGTACGGGTCGAGCGGGCCAAACCCCGGCACGCTGTCGTAGCTGGGGATCCCCGAGGTGTGGGTCAGCAGTTGCCGGACCGTGACGTGCCGGGCCCGCGGGTCGCGCCAGCGTATCTCCGGCAACAGGCCACCCAGCGTGTCCGACAGGCGCAGCCGGCCTTGCTCGACCAGCTGCATGACGGCGGCCGCGGTGAACTGCTTGGTCACCGAGGCGATCGGATACACCGTGTCCGCCGTGGCCGGCACCCGGTCCTCGACGTCGGCCAGCCCGTAGCCCTTGGCCAGCACGACGCGCCCGCCTTGTTCCACCGCCACCGACACGCCCGCCCCGTGCCGGGCCAGCGCGCGGCCAACGATGTGACCGACGTCCGCCGACCACGCCGGGGCCGCACTTCCGCCGCTGCGCGCGGTGCTGCCTGACCGGGCAGGCACTGCGGCGTGCGGCCCGGCCCGGGTACACCCGGCCAGGCTCGGGGCCACCAGGGCAGCGACCACCGCCCAAGCCGCCCAGGTTGCCTTGGCCATGGCGGCTACCTGCGCCGACCGCGACCGGTGGCCCCCGGCACGTCAAGCACCGGGCGCGCTTGGTCGGTTCAGCCAGCAACTGAGACTGCGGCGCGGCCGCGAGAGCACGCTCATGGCTCCACCATATCCACGGTGGCAGCACTTGCAGGATCCCGCCCGTTGGTCAGCTTCTTTGACAGAGAACGGCGCCTGAAGGCATCTGGTTCATGAGCCCGGATGGTGCACTCAGCCCGCGGTCGGCGTAGAGGCGGTCAGCCGGGCGGCCGAGCCCGGCCCGCGCCTACCGCTGCGCGGCGAGGTCCTGCTTGTCGGCGGAGCAGCGGGCATATCCCGTCAGGGCTGACGGTGTTGTCGTAGCGGCGCCGCGTCCAGTTCCTCGCCGTCCACGTTCATGCCGTCGGAGATCACCAGGTAGCTGCCCGGCGGCTGGGCGTCCGCCAGTCCCGCCTCTTGCCAGCCGGCGTGGGTGAACAGCAGTGTCGTGCCGTCATCACGGTGTGAGCGGAGGATAAACGTGATGAGCGTGCCGGCCCATGAGCCGGGCCGTCCTCGACGCGCCAGGTGATCTCGTTGGGGTTCCGGCCACGACCTGTATGACCGCGGCAGGCTTGTCAGCGTCCCCGAGGTAGACGCCGAAGTGGCCGCCGATCTCGGTGCTGCCGTCGAGCGGCCGTCCGGTCCACCAGCGGGCGATGCCGGCGGTGGTGGCGATGAGTTCGTGTACGCACTCGGCCGGGGCGTCGATGCTGATCCGGTGCAGGATCCCGGGCATTGTCGTGTCCTTTCGGTATTCAGCCGGTGATGAGGGCGTCGGCTGCGGGGGTGTTGACGTGCGCCCTGGATGGGCGTGTGGTGATCGCGGTTGCTGCCAGTACGGCGAGTACGGCGAAGATCACGCAGGACCACAGCGCCGGACGGAACCCGGCGGTCACGGCGGCCGGATTGCCGAGGTGGCCATGGGCGGCGAATACGGCGCTGACGATCGCGATCGAGAACACCGCGCCGAGGCGCTGCGCCATGTAATTGACGCCTGACGCCTTGCCCATCTCGTGCTCGGCGACCGCGTTGAGTACGGCGGTGGGCACGGTGGACAAGGCCATCGAGATACCGATGCCTGCGACCAGCAGCGCGACGGCAATTTCACCCAGCTGGTGGCGAGCGACCCGCGGGGCGGCGACCCACGTGTACCCGACAGCCTGCAACGCAAGGCCGGTCAGCATGATCGGCCGCCGCCCGATCCGGTCGGAAAGCGCGCCCGCGAGCGGTGAGATGATCACCGGCGTGGCGAAGAACGGAAGGAGCCGCAGGCCGGCCGAGATCGGCGAGTACCCGCGGGCGAACTGGAACTCCTGGGTGATCAGGAATGCCGCGGCGAACGTGGCACCGGACATCAGAAACGTCGTCAGGTTGCCGGCAGCGAAGGCTGGATTGCGGAACAGGCGCATCGGCGCCATAGGTGCGCGGGCCTTCTGCTCCCAGCTGGCGAACGCCAGCAAGAACACACCGCCGGCGAGCAGCGTCCCGAGGCCGGTCTCGACCACAGTCATCAGCCGCAGCGTCGGGTACCCGGCCCAGCTCATCCGGTAGCGGATCCGGCCGATCCACGACCGGTTGCGGGGCGTGTCGGGGATCTTCACCGAGTTGCAGCCATCGAACGCGACGGTGCGCAGCCCGCCGAAGCGCACCCCGGGCGTGTGCGGCTGGGCCAGCGGCCCGGCCACCACCTCGAACAACGCCTTCAGCGGCGCCGGGCCCAGACGCCGCCGCAGGTCCCGCAGCGCCTTCTCCGACGGGCACGGCAAGCCAAGACCGGCCAGCCCGGCGGTCAGCTTCCCCCACACCCGTGCATAGCCAAGGTGGGGGAACATGCCCAGGGCCAGGACGAAGTACACCCCGGCCCGGGACGGCAACAGCCGCAGCCGCCGCTGCACCGTCTTGGTCTGCGCCAAGACATCATCGACCAGCTCGAACGGCAGGTACTGGGTTAACTCACCCACATGGCCCGGGGCGAACACCCCCGCGGCAACGGTGACGGCATGCATAACGGTGGCAGTTGCAGACTGAATACGCAACGGGACCCCTGGTGCTGGACGATCGTGACGGATTGCCCCCACCTACCAGAGGTCCCGTCTGCTGTCCAGCCGCACCATGCGAGATCCACTTGACCCGTCCGCAGAACCCCTAACTACGCGGCATTGGGTCACGCACCAGCAGCTGGGGCTGTTGACACGTAAATATTCGGAAGTCCTGTGAGAGGGCATGCCGATGGCCGGCGTGCCGGTTCTCGGTGGCTATGCGGGCGGCGGGGGTTATTCGTGCGGGGTTTATCCGGCGGGCGGTGGCTGTGCCCAGGTGCGGAGGTCTTCGCGGCTGGCGTTCCAGGGCAGGAACCGTTCCAGCGCCGGCCCGGTGAGCGGCTTGCCGCGGTTGCGGCCGCATTCGTCGAGGTAGGCAGTGAGCCAGGTCAGGACGTTGAGGCTGGCCATCTGGGCGGTGGCGGTGACGGTCCAGATGACGGCGGCGTTCCGGGCGGTGTCCCCGTTATGGGAGCCGCGGGCGTTCTTCCTGGTCACGACCGGCCCGCGGATCATCCGCTCCGCGGCGTTATTATCCAGCGACACGAGGGGATAGTCCCGGTGCGCGATCAGGCCGTCCCATTCGCGGTCCAGGGTGCCGAGCGCTTTCTTCGCGGGTTCCTGCAGGCCCGGGGCTTTCGCCTGGTCCTTCCGCGCCTGGTCGATCACGGCGATCGCATCATCCCAGGCGGCGTATGCCTCCTCCAGCCGGGCTGCGGCGGCAGTTTTCTGCCGCACGGCGGGCGCGGCGGCGTCCTGCCAGGCGGCCATGAGCTCATCGTGGGCGAAATACAGGTCCCGGATCCGCTGCAGCCACGCTTGGGTCCAGTACTTCAGCTGGACCAGGCTCGCGTCGCCGGCCCGCACGAAGTGCCGTCTCACGTGCGCCCAGCAGTAAAGATTGACCAGGCCGTCCGCCTTCTTCCCCGCGGACTGGTAAACAGCGTAGAAGTCGCTGGAGATCACCAGCCGCCGCGGCCCGCCGTCCTCACCGTCGGTGAGCTGCCCGGTCTCCCCGTCGATCCCCGCGTGCCGGGCCAGCACCGCCCCGGACCTCGATGGGTCCATCACAAAGCACACGGTGTCCGGGCCGAGGAACACCCACAGCCACCACTTCGCCGGGCCGTCCCCGTCACGGGGAGCAAACACCCGCCACGTGGTCTCGTCGGCGTGCAGGTGCCACGAGCCCCGGGACCGCTCCGTGATCGCGTCTGCCAGCGGGGCCAGCAGCGCCCCAGCCTGCGCGCAGGTGCCCGCCAAGGTGGCCGGCGAAAGGTCCGCGCCCTGCCGGGAAAGCCCCGTTACCAGGGAGTTCATGCTCCGTCCCGCGACGTACCGCTCGGTCAGCAGCATCGCGATGAAGCCGTCAGTGAACAGGCCCTTGCCGATCGCCTTCGGCGGCCCCGGCGCCATCACCGTCGCCGGCCCCCGGCACGCGCACTCCCGCTTATACCGGCGGCGGCAGTGCGCCGCCACCCTGACAATCACCTGCCAGTCCAGCTGCTCCCCGGACCAGTGATCCGACAGCGGGGAGAACGGCTCCCCGCACTCCGGGCAGCAGTACCCGCCGCCCGGGAGATCCCAGAACACCTCGAACCGCGGAAGATGCGAGTAATCCCGCCGCCCCGCCCGCGCCCCCGGGCCCCCGCTTAACGTCCCGGCCGCTCCCGCGTTCCCGCTCCGGGCCGCCGCCGCCAGCATCACCGCCGTCATCGCCGGCCGGCGGCTCCGGACGCGACTTCTCCGACGACCGGCCGAACAGCATGCGCTGCAGCACCGCCAGATCAGCCCGCAGCTTCTCCAGCTCGGCCTCACGCTCCGCATCCCGCGCGAGAACCTCCGCCAGCGATACCCGCAGCTCCGCGTTCTCCGCCCGCAGCCGCCCGATCTCCTCCAGCGCGGCAGCCAGCACGCCGTCCCCGGACGGCGCCTCAGCACCCTCCGCATCCAGGACCACGCCAGCCGCAACCACCACGCAGCACAGCAAACACCATCAGGAACCGCAAATCACGCACTACCCCCAGCGTGTCACAGTCCGCGATCATGGCGGTTAGCGGCAACGCATTCAGCCCCTGTATAGTGCGGCGGTGGCCGTCAGAGCCGCGCTCGGGGCCGGCCTCGTCGCGATGGTCAGCGCCGTGGCCGTCCTTGCCGGCTGCACATCCGCAGCCCCGCGGACGGCGGCCGCGCCGGCGCCGGTGCCCACTGCTCCGGGCGCGTCCAGCGCGGTGCCTGCGACATGCCGCGCGGGGCAGATCCAGTCGGCCGTTACCCGTTTCTTTGCCGCCTGGGATCACCGCGACAAACCTGGTCTCGGAAGCCTCTTTGACTCTGACGGCGTGCTGGACATGGCCACGAAATACCAGGACACGCTGCACGACGGGGCCTGGGACGACGCCGCCGGGCCAACGGCCATTGAAGCCTTCGCCGCGGCCCAGTGGCGCCTCGGCGAAATGCTCTCCTACCACGGGATGACGGTGTACCCCCCGGAAAACGGGGATTCCGGTGGTGCCGAGGTCGACCTTGTCAGCGCCAGATTCGCCGACGGCGACGTCCAGCCGATCGAGGAGGCGAAGTTCAACTACGACTGCGCACAGAGCGCCCTGACGCACGTGGTGATCATCTCTGCAGGAGCCGGTAAGACCCCGTAGCAATATCAGGTCACCAGCTCCGTGGATTCCAACGCCCGGTCACACGATTTCCGAATACTTACATCCAGTCGACTTGGAAATCGTGAGGCAGCTCCCAGGCGAGAAGCTCTTCTTCTTACGCATCTCCTGTTCCGATCGGTCCCACGGTCCCATAACATTCCTTCCTGAAAGCTTGACAGACCGAACCCGGACGAAGCCAAGCTGACCATAACGGCAGGTCGGCGTGCGGTTATCAAGCGGGCTTCGCGTCGTCGGCCCTCAGGTCACCTCCGGTAATGGTCCCACATACGATCCGCCGACCGGTATGTTCATCGCCCTCGGGATGAACGTCCTCAATTGCCGCGACGAGGGTGGTAAGCGGGCTGAGGTGCGCTTGCTCGGCGGCGACAGGCATTCGGCTGGGGGCGGCACGCATCCAGTGGCGTAATGCGAAGAGCCATCGGCGAGTGCGCGCATCGCTCAGGCTCGGGACGAAATCCCGAGCCTGAGCCTTGATCGTTCCGAATGTCAGTTGCAGGTGTAGGAACTGGCCTTGATGAGTACGATCGAAGCGACGCTGTACGTGTGCGGGAACCGGCGGATTCCGAAGCTCAATTCCGTCCCAGCTGGCATTGCGGAGGGCCTGATCGTCATGGTCAGGTTCTTGTTATCGAAGGACACGACCTGGGACAGACCGGCTGGTGCCGGGCGTGAGAAGCAGAAGCTGCCCACGGTGACCTTGGCCGGGATGCCGTCGTGCGCGAGGTCGCGTTGCAGGACGCCGGGGTCGAACACCACTCTGCTGGAGATGGTCAGCGTGACCGTGCCGTTGGCGTGGCTGACCAGCGTGAATGCCGCCGTGCGGATCGTGCCCGTGTCGTGCGCAGGCGCGGCGCCGGTGATGCCGGTCAGGCCGACCACCAGCGCCGCGCTCGCCGCCACCGCGGCGGTTCCGGTCAGGCCCATGAGCCTACGCCGCCTCAGTGTTGCCCGCCCGCGGCGCACGATGGCATCCAGCGGCGTGTTCATGTGAGTCTCGGTGAGGGCACCTTTGGCAGCGGTGAGGGAGTCCCGGACGGTGCCGAGCCCGCTGTTGTCGTTCATCTTGTTGTCTCCTGATCAGCGAGGTGCGAAAGCGCGGAACGCAGCGTTTCCGCCGCTCTGTGCAGGTGGGCCCCGACGGTCCCTGGAGCGATGCCAAGGAGCTTGGCTGTGGTCTCGGTATCCAGGTCGAGCAGTAGCCGCAGCGTGACGACCTCGCGCTGACGCAACGGCAGCCCGCGAAGCGCGGCCAGCAGCTCGCTGCTGATCACACCGCTCTCTTGGGCCGGAACCGCGACGTCGTGGCCGCCGAGGACGACCTCGCGCCGACGGCGCCGCCACCAGGACACGTTCGCGTTCAACGCCGCGCGCACCACCCAAGCGCGCGGCGCCTGATAGGTGCGTACCTTCCGCCACGACACCCACGCCTTGGCGAACCCCTCCGCAACAAGATCCTCGGCCAGCTGCCGGTCACCGACATTGAGCAGCACGAGCCGCAGGCAGTCATCGCGGGCGGACTCGTAAAACTCCGCGAACTCCGTCGATTCTGGCTCCACAACCCCTACACGCACCGGCGGGCAGATTCCTTTACCCCAAGCCACAGAAGCCCAGTCGCTACCAGGGACAGATTGGCATCGGATAGACACAGGTCGTGTGCGTCGGCTGCCCATGCCCTTTCGCGGGGCTCTGGGGGGCATCGACGCCTCCTCTCATCGTGCATGAGCATGCGCTCGTGGCAGCCAGATTCGCTAGCGAGGCGCTGCCTCAGACCATCGAGGTTGGCGGTTCTGCAGGCGTGATCGTGCGGGCGGGTTCATCCTCTTGACCGTAGGCGTGGTTGGGAGGGTGGCCATGGCGCAGCGTCCGGTCACATTGACTGACATCGTCAGCGGGCACGTGAGCCTGGAGATCGAGGGGTTCGACCGGCTGTACTTCAATGGCTGGGTGCCGGCCCTGCAGACATCGGGCCAGATCGCCGGGTGGCTGCACTGGCGGGGATTCCCGATCGCCTCGCCGGCGGCGCTGGGCCGCAACAGCCAGGCGTTCCGCGCGGCGGTGCGCCGGTACGCCGACGGGAACCAGATCCCGTGGATCGTCTTCCGCAAGGGCGACCGGAAGCTGGAGGTGGTACGGCCGTATCTGGACGCGGCGGAGAAGGCCGGTCAGTCCAAGGTAGTGGCGGTCGGGGAGGCCCGGGAGTTCCAGTGGGTCTTCGACGCGACGAAGAAGGCCGGCCCGGACGGGGTGCCGTGGTTCCGGTTCTACCGCACTGAGCGGCTGGTGACCTGCTATTACTTTTATATCCACGACCGGCGCACAGGGCCCGCGTTCATCAAGGTCTGCTGCTATGCGCCGTACCCGGTCAAAGTCTGGTGCAACGGTCATGAGATCGCCCGCCGCGCGGCGCTGGCGGAGGGCATCGCGGTGACGCCGCTGGCCAACGGGTTCGCCGCCACCTCCGACCCGGCCCGGTTGCAGGAGCTGTGCGACCTGGTGCAGGCCGGGACGGTGCGGGTGTTCTTCCAGACCTGGATGAGCCGGATCCCGCTGCCGCTGACCGAGGCGGACCGGGAGCACGGCTGCTGGTGGCAGCTGGCCATGCGGCAGGTGGAGGTGTCCAGGACGCTGGTATTCGACGACCCGCGGCGGGTCCGGGCCGTGTTCGAGGAGCTGCTGGCCGGCAACATGAACCTGGGCCGCCCGGAGCACGCCGAGATCATCTTCGGGCAGAAGGTGACCCGCAGGACACCGGGCGTCTTTTCCACCCGGCTGCTGAACCGCGGCGACCAGGTCACCATCAACCTGAGCTTCCGGCATTCGCGGATCAAGATCTACCTGAAGGAGGACCGCGCGCTCAGAGTGGAAACCGTCATTAACTCGCCGGGTGACCTGGGTTGCAAGCGCGGCCTGGAGCACCTAGACGAACTGGCGGCCAAAGCGCGTGCATGCAACGCCCGGCTGATGGATGCTGTAATTGCCGGCCAGGGCAGCGGCATCCTCGCGAATCCAGTCATCGAGCGGATCGCGCACCCCACCACAGACGCGGCGGGGCGGAGGGTCCCGGCCATGCGCTTCGCGGACCCCCGGGTGCAGGCCCTGGCCGGTTGCCTGGCGGTCTGGGACCACGTCGTTTCCGGCATCACCAACAAGAGCCTTCGTGCCTGGATGGCCGGACTGCGCGGCGTCCCCTACGCCATGACCCAGGCGTCATATGATCTGGCCCGGCTGCGCGGCAACGGGCTGATCGAGCGGATCGGCCGCACCAACACCTACCGGCTCACCGCCGACGGGCTGACCTTCGCCCTGGTCTACACCCGCGTGCATGACCAGGTTCTGTATCCCCTCACCGCGCACGACCAGCCGATCGCGGCTCCCGCCCCGGTCCGCGCCGCCTGGCGGACCATCACCCGACATATCGACAGCACCGTCGCCGCCACCCGGCTCGGGCGCGCGGCCTGAACCCCTGCCCTCGCTCTGGCGCCCTCTCCCCAGACTCGGGTCAACCGTCAAAGTCCTCGCGCCCTAGAGCGCTAGATCGGTTAGAGCTTGCTCTGGGGTGCCAGACCATGCGCCCGCGCGCCAGACTGAGATCACGGGTGGGCCGAAGGTACGCGGCTGGCCGTTGGTTCCGGATCCCGCGTCGGTGGCGACGCACAGCGAGATGGCGGGACACGAGACGGATTCGAAGCCTGTCGGTCCGGTCCCTGTGCCGGTTCTATCGGCGGACACGGCGGACCAGCGGGTGCCGTTCCAGGTTGCGGACTCGTCCCCGCTGGCGTGATAACCACCGACGACCAGGCAGAAGCTGGCAGTGTGGCACGAAACATCGCCAAGCGATCCGAGAGCGTTCCCGAGGCCCGCTGGATGGGACCACGAACTGCTGGACCAGACGCTGGCGATGTCGGTGGCGGAGAAGCCGAAGCCGTTCCCGTGCGGGGTGGTCATTTGCCCGACGCCCATGCAAAACGATGCGCTGATGCACGAGACCGACCACAGGTCGATGTTCTCCAGCGTCTGGGGCGTCGACCATCGCTCCCCGCCCCAGACCGCGTATTTCGTCATCGAGGCCCCGGTCGTTCCATTCTGGCTCCCGTCGGCCAGCAGGCAGAGCGTCGCGCTGGCGCAGGACAGGGCGCTGCGGCCAGACGTCGAGCCCGTGGGCAGGTCGGCCGGCGCAGACCATGCGGAGCCGCCGTTCCACGTCACGTAGACCCCGTCCCAGGAAACGGCCAGGCAGAATGACCTGCTCGGACACGACACCGCGGCATCGGGGAAGCCGAGGCCGCCCGAGGGGCTGCCGAAGCTGGGCTCAGCCGTCGGCGCCCCCCACGAGGTCCCGTCGAACACCGTGAGTCCCAGCTCAGCGGGTTGACCGCTTCGTCCCAGCCACGCAGCTGCCGCGCAAAAGCTCACCGACGGACAGGACAGCCTTCCCGCAAAGCCATCCGTTACCGCGGGACTCTCCAGCAGCGACCACGAGAACGGCGGCGTCGCCGTGCTCCTGCCGCCGCCCCCCGAAGGGCTCGGCCCCGGCGGCCGCGGGAGCGTGCTCGGGCTCGTCACGGACGCGGCGGGACTCCCCGCAGGAACCGGCTTAGCTGCGGGCGTGGTACTCGCACAGCCGACCGACAATGCCGCGATGGCGATAACCGCCCACCCGGCTGATCGGAAACCACGGACCGCTCGCATGACCATCCCAAGTTAAGACGCCCGTCCCTGCTGTCCGGTTGGATCGTTGCGAGAAAGGCATACCCGGCTTCCCGCAAAGACGCGGGGCTTCGCGCAGGTCGGTCTTATGGGCGCCCCGATATGGCAGTTCGGCGGGGTTTTGGAATGTACTCCTTTGCCGCCGACCGGCCGAGGCCTGCGCCTCCGCGGAAAGATCCTCATCTGCCGCCGATCGGGCGTGATGTCCGTGGCCGACATTGCCCATTTCCGCATCACGGGCATACCGCGAGCGTGCTGGCTGGCTGGCGCGGGCGTGGCTGCCGGTGTCGCTGTCCTGGTCAGGTGCCTGCTCAGGGGTGAACAGCGTCAGCTGCATCCGTGCGGCGCCTGGACCCGGCTCTCCACTACGAGGCCATCAGCCGGCCGTCGCCTGACGATCCAGGTATATCGCCAGGCATCACAGTCATAGGCTGACGGCACCCGCAGCTGCAGCCGCAAGGGGGCGTTCGATGACAAGAGAGACGGACTCTGACCACAGCAGCCTGACAAGGTCCGGTCCGGCGACCTGGGTGCGGTACACCGGCCCAGGAGGAGCCACAGGCGTGGCAGTATCCGATGCCGACGGCAACATAATCGCCGGGCTTCACAAACGGGCCGCAAGCGAGGGAACACGCCCGGGGCGCCAGACCGCAAGCGGGGGAAAACGCCCGCGGCGCGGCGGCGCCTCAAATATGGGCGTCCCCGCAAGCGAAGGCCTGCGCATGTACCCGTTCGGGAGGCCGTCCTCGCTGGCCTGGAACGCCCAGCCCATGCCCATGAGCCCGGCAGAGAGGACGGCCGTCGCAGCGCTGATCATCAAGGCTGCGAAAATCATGGAGGACCTGCCCGAGGGCACAATCGACCTAGGCCACATGACCGCTGACGAAACCGCGGACGTGTTCAGGGCGCTGAGCGTATGCACCGTCCTGGTCTGCTACGTCACCCAAGCCGAGCTGAGGCGCCGCGGGCTGATGTAAAGAACGTAGTCTTACGAGGATTGCAGGGCCCGACCTGTATTTTGTGCATCGGCGGCCCCGCGGGGTGAGCGTCCGGATCTGCCGCTGGGAGTCATTGACCGAGCGGGAAGGCGGCCAGCAGTTGCCAGCTGCCGGGTGCTCGTGTGCCGGTCATCAGCCAGGCGCGGCTGACATGCGTGTGGACTGGCAGCATCGTCAGCACTTGCGCTTCGGCTGCGCGCAGCGCGCTGATGCCATCTTCAGGCCGGTCACCGATGGTCAGATGCGGTATCACGTCCGCGAAGGCGCCGCGGAATGGCGGATACTGCGGGAAGGCCGCGTGCACGGCGGCGGTGAGTGCCCGGAATGGCCCGGCAGGCTCGGGAGCCAGCCAGAGGACATCCTTGCCGAACCAGTCCGTGCCGGCGAACCGGCAGCCGAAGCCGGGCACGGACTTCACCGCGGCGGCGGCCATCTCGATCACCGCGGGGGTGACCCGTCCGGGTGGAACGAACGGGTACAACACCGTGACGTGGGCGGGGATCCCGCGGCCGGCCGAGCGGTCGAGCCTGGCCCGCAGCCGCCCCACCACCGGCTCGGCCTCGGG
>CAWEGV010000004.1:0-378292 GCA_963808615.1 uncultured Actinomycetota bacterium | reverse complement strand
CGACCTCACACTCCCGTAACCTCCACAATTGAAGACCTGTAGCACAGCCCGACGCCCGTGTCGGGTCCGCGTGCGCTGTCCGAAGATCCCGGCCGTAGACTCGGCTCGTTCGTGTTTCCCGCCAGGCCCGCAGCACACGAGGAGCAGCCGCCGTGACCCTGCTGGAGAGCATTAACGGCCCCGAGGACCTCAAGGGACTCAGTCAGGACGAGCTCGCCAGCCTGGCCGGGGAGATCCGCGACGTCCTCATCGAGACGGTGACCAGGACCAGTGGTCACCTCGGGCCGAACCTCGGCGTGGTCGAGCTCACGATCGCGCTCCACCGGGTCTTCGCCTCGCCGCAGGACCGCATCGTCTGGGATACCGGCCATCAGGCCTACGTGCACAAGCTGCTGACCGGCCGGGCCGCCACGTTCGGCACGCTACGGCAGCGGGGCGGCCTGGCCGGCTACCCGAGCCGGGCCGAGTCCGAGCACGACCTGGTGGAGAACTCGCACGCCTCCACCAGCCTGTCCTACGCCGACGGCCTGGCCAAGGCGTTCAAGGTGCGAGGTGAGCCGGAGCGGACCGTGGTGGCCATCATCGGCGACGGGGCGCTCACTGGCGGCATGGCCTGGGAAGCGCTGAACAACATCGCCGCGGCCAAGGACTCGCGGCTGGTCATCGTGGTCAACGACAACGGCTGGTCGTACCAGCCGACGATCGGCGGGCTGGCCGAGCACCTGGCCGCGATCCGGGTCAACCCGCGGTACGAGCACGTGCTGGACTACATCAAGACCACGCTGCCCCGCACACCGCTGGTCGGCCCGCCGCTGTACGGGACGCTGCACCGGGTCAAGAAGGGCATCAAGGACGTCATCCAGCCGCAGGTGATGTTCGAAGACCTGGGCATCAAGTACGTCGGCCCCATCGACGGGCACGACGAGCGGCTGACCGAGTACGCGCTACGGCACGCGCGTGGCTTCGGCGCGCCGGTGATCGTGCATGTGATCACCAAGAAGGGGTTCGGCTACCCGGCCGCCGAGCAGAACGAGATCGACTGCCTGCACCAGGTGCCCGGGCCGTCTGTACCCGCGCCGGGGACGTGGAGCCGGGTGTTCGGCGACGAGATGCTGGCCATCGGCACGCGCCGGTCCGATGTCGTCGCGATCACCGCCGCGATGCTGCACCCGACCGGGCTGGCGCAGTTCGCCGCGGCCTATCCGGACCGGGTCTACGACGTGGGAATCGCCGAGCAGCACGCGGTGACCAGCGCCGCCGGCCTGGCCATGGGCGGCCTGCACCCGGTGGTGGCCATCTACTCGACGTTCCTCAACCGTGCCTTCGACCAGACGCTGATGGACGTGGCGCTGCACCGGCTCCCGGTGACGTTCGTCCTGGACCGGGCGGGCGTGACCGGACCCGACGGAGCCAGCCATAACGGCATGTGGGACGGGTCGATCATGCAGCTCGTGCCGGGCATGAAGATCGCCGCCCCCCGGGATGCGAAGCGGGTCGCCGAGCTGCTCAATGAGGCGGTCGAGGTATCCGACGGTCCGACCGTGGTCAGGTTCCCCAAGGGCAACGTGGGCGGCGAGGTCGAGGCCATCTCGAAACTCGGCGGCATGGACGTGCTACGCGAGCCCGGACCGGGCCTGGGAGCCGACGTCCTGCTCGTAGGGGCCGGCCCGATGGCGCTGACCGGGCTCGAGGTGGCGGACCGGCTCGCCATTCACGGGATCGGGGTCACCGTGGTCGACCCGCGCTGGACCAAGCCGATCGACCAGGCCCTGGTCGGCGCGGCCCGGCGGCACCGGCTCGTGGTGGCAGTCGAGGACAACGGGCGGGTCGGCGGCTTCGGTGACGCCGTGGCCAGGCTGCTGCGCGACCATGACCTGGAAGTGCCGGTGAAGACGTTCGGTCTGCCGCAGGAATTCCTCTCCCACGGGACGCGCGATGAGGTTCTGGAAGAGGCAGGCCTGGCCTCCCGGCAGCTGGCGCTGCAGATCACCGAGGCAGTGGCCCGCCGGGCCACCGCGGAGGCCCTCGACCCCGCTGAGGACGACGCTGACCAGACCCGTGAGGCCGCGCCGGAAGGCCGTCCGGTCGAGTAGCGTAAGTCTTCATGCTGAACGTAGCCGTAGTCGGCTCTGGTCCGGCCGGGCTCTACGCCGCTGAGGCGCTGGTCAAGCAGGCCGCGGCCCTGCCGGCGCCGGTGACCGTCCGGGTCGACGTGATCGACCGGCTGCCCACCCCGTACGGCCTGGTCCGCTACGGCGTGGCGCCGGACCACAAGTCGATCAAGTCGATCGCGCAGTATCTGCGCAAGGTGCTGGAGAGCCCGGATGTCCGCTTCGTGGGCGGAGTGCGGCTCGGCGATGACGTCACCCGCGACGAGCTGCTTTCTGCGTACGACGCGGTGATCTACGCGACCGGCGCGATGCGGGACCGGCGGCTCGGGATCCCGGGCGAGGACCTGCCGGGCAGCTACGCCGCCACCGACTTCGTGAACTGGTACTGCGGCCATCCCGACATGGATCCCGGCGCGTTCACCCTGGACGCCGAGTCGGTCGCCGTTATCGGCGTCGGCAACGTGGCCGTCGATGTGGCCCGGATCCTGGCCAGGGACCCGGCCGAGCTGCATGCCACCGACGTGCCGCAGCCGGTGCTGGACGCGCTGTACGCCAGCAAGGTCCGCGAAGTGCACATGATCGGCAGGCGCGGGCCCGCGTACGCCAAGTTCACCACCAAGGAACTGCGTGAGCTCGGCGAACTGCCCGGCGTGGAGATTGTGGTCCACGCCGACGAAGCCGACCTGGACGCGTTCGACGCCTCCGGCGCGGGCGCGGCGCTGGTGGACGCCGACCGGCGCGTCCGCGGCAACCTGGTGGCCATCTCGAAATGGGTCCAGGGCGAAGCCGCTCCGCCGACTTCCACGGGACATTCGCGGCGGCTGATCGTCAGGTTCTGGTTGCGGCCGGCGGAGATCCTGGGCACCGATCGCGTTACTGGCCTGACCCTGGAACGGACGGCCATCGATGCCAGTGGCGCATTCGGGGGTACCGGGCAGTTCGAGACGCTGGACACGCAGATGGTGCTGCGTTCGGTCGGATACCAGAGCGTGCCGCTTCCCGGCGTGCCGTTCGACTCGCGGGCCTGGGTGGTGCCGAACGCGGCCGGCCGCGTGCTCGGCCCCGACGGCTCGCCGCTGCCGGGCGAGTACGTGGCCGGCTGGCTCAAGCGCGGCCCGACCGGGGTGATCGGGACCAACAAGTCCGACGCCGCCGAGACCGTCCGCGGCCTGCTCGAGGACCTGGCCGGCGGCCCCGGCGAGGGCGACACCCCGCTGCCGCGGGCCGGCCTGCTCAAGTTCCCCGAGCCGGAAGCCCCGGCCGAGACCGGGCAGGGCGGCACGGACGCCGCGTCGGGTGGGGACCAGGCGGAATGGCCGCTCGGCACCGTGCTCGCCGGCCGCGGGATCAGGCCGGTCTCCTACGCCGAATGGCTACGCATCGAGGCCGCCGAGTCGGACCTGGCCATGGCCCTCGGGCGCGGCGAGCGCGTCAAGCTCCACAACAGCGAGGCCATCTGGTCCGCCTGCCGTCCCGAGCACGATTAGCGACTCCTGGCCCTGGCACAAGCGGGCCGGAATGTCGGTGCCGGCCGGCATCATGGGCGCAGAAGGCGGGACGGCCACGTGCGACAGGAGAACGGGATGGTTGACCACAATGGCGTCCTGACGATGCA
Source organism: uncultured Actinomycetota bacterium (assembly GCA_963808615.1). GTDB lineage: Bacteria > Actinomycetota > Actinomycetes > Streptosporangiales > Streptosporangiaceae > Palsa-504. Next base: position 374,566 of record CAWEGV010000004.1, on the reverse strand, counting down.
GAGGCTGCTGCTGGCCGGGGCGCTGGGAATGAGCATGGCGCGTAAGGCGGCGGCGATCCTCGAGGGCGATCCGGATTCCGGAGCCTCGCTGCCGCAGGTGCCGGCGCTGCCACTGGTGACGGGCCCGGACGGGCAGCGGCCTGAGGACCTGCCGCTGCGCGAGGGGGCGGTGCTGCGGGCGATCCTGGACTCGGCCAACGAGTGCCTGGGGCACTTCGATGACCGGCCGCCGGGCGAGCGGTGGTGCGATGCGCTTTTCCGCCTGCTCGACCTGGCGGCGTTCGCCGCTGACCTTGACCCGTAGGCTCCGCCGCAAGATTTCCGGAAAATCACCCCGAAACGAACTAAAACCGGCTCGACAGGGTTAGCTCGGGCCCGCGCTGGGGATCGTCCAATCATCGCCAGAGGGGTCCGCGATGACGAGGTACAGCCATATCACGTGGCACGTGATCGCGGTGCTGGCCTTCGCAGGGACTGCCGCACTTGCCGTGACGCTTACCCGTGTCCCGCAGCGCCCGGCTCACGCGGCCCTGTCCTCCAGCTTGGCCCTCAGCCCGTGCCCGACGTCAGTACTTGATGCCTGGGTCGGTCTCGGAGCCACGGAATCGACGTCCATCCCCGATAACGGGCACCATCTGCAGGGGGACATCACCTACTACACGCTGGAGTTCACCAACGTCTCCGCCCGTACCTGCAGCCTGTACGGCTATCCGGAGGTGTCCGCCTACGCCGGCAGCGCGGTGACGGGAACCCAGATCGGCAGCGCGGCGACCTACGACCCCGCGGTCCGCCCGCGGCCGGTGACGCTCGCACCCGGGGCGACCGCGCACTCGATGCTCCGTGTCACCGGCCCGGGCCAGTTCCAGCCGGCCGCCTGCGCGCGGGTGACCGCATCGGAACTGCGGGTCTTGCTGCCAGGCCAGGGCCTGCAGGGTTCGCGGGTCCGGCCCGCGTTCGTCCCCATCACCCTGCCCGCCTGTTCCAAGCCGGGCCCTAAGTTCCTGAGCGTGCAGGCGATACAGCCACGGCCCGGCATTCCCGGGTTCGCATTGCCGTGACTGTAAGCTGCCAGCACGGCCCGTTCGGGATGAAGATTTTGACCGTTTTCCGTTAAGCGTGTGGCGGGGAGAATGGAGTTCATGGGCGTGAGCCAGATGAGCATCTCACCGCATGAGGAGCCGCACGAGCCAGGGTATGAGGGACCGCGGCTGGCCAGCCGGGGAGACCAGGAGGGCCGGGACGGTCCGGGGAATAAGGCCGACCTGCCCGAAGAGCGGTACCTGGACCGCGAAGAGAGCATGCTCAGGTTCAACGAGCGCGTGGTTGAGCTCGCGGAAGACGAATTCGTGCCGCTGCTAGAGCGGGTCAGGTTCCTGGCCATCTTCGCCAACAACCTGGATGAGTTCTTCATGGTCCGGGTGGCCGGGCTGGTGCGGCGCATGGTGGCGGGGTTCCCGGTCGAGGGCGCCGGGGTCCGGCTGCCCCGGCAGGTGCTCGGCAACACCCTGGACCTGGCCGGTGAGCTGACCGTCAGGCACGCCCGGGCGTTCAGCGAACGGATCCTTCCCGAACTGACCGAACACGGCATCGAGATCCTGCGCTGGAAGGAGCTGTCCGCCGCCGAGCGGGAGACGCTCGGCGAGCTGTTCCGGCAGCGCATCTACCCGGTGCTCACCCCGCTGGTGGTGGATCCGGCCCACCCGTTCCCGTTCATCTCCGGCCTGTCGCTCAACCTCGCCGTCATGATCGCCGACCCCAGGACGGACGCCACGGTGTTCGCCCGGGTCAAGGTGCCCCCGCTGCTGCCCAGGTTCCTCGCGGTGTCGCAGAACAGGTACGTGCCCATCGAGGACGTCATCGCCGCGCACCTGACCGATCTGTTCGGCGGTGTGGAAGTGATCGAGCAGCACGTGTTCCGGGTCACCCGCATCAGGGATCTCGAGGTGGACGAGGACATCACCGAGAACCTGCTGCAGGCGATGGAGCGAGAGCTGATACGGCGCAGGTTCGAGCCCGCGGTGCGGCTTGAGGTCGAGGAAACCATGTCGGCCGACGTGCTGGAACGGCTGGTCACCGAGCTCGACATCGACGCCCGGGCCGTGTACCGGGTCCCGGGCCCGCTCGACCTGAGCGGGCTGTTCACCATCGCCAACCTGAACCTCGGCGAGCTGCGCTACCCGGCGTTCGTTCCGTCCAGCCTGGAGATCCCGCAAGACGGCGGCATCTTCACCGCCATCGCCGAGCGCGACATCCTGGTCCAGCACCCCTACGACTCCTTCGCCGCGTCGGCCGAGCGGTTGATCGAGGAGGCCGCCGAGGACCCAGGTGTGCTGGCGATCAAGCAGACGCTGTACCGGACCAGCGGCCAGTCGCCCATCGTGGACGCGCTCATCGAGGCGGCCGAGGCAGGCAAGCAGGTCGTGGTGGTGGTGGAGATCAAGGCCAGGTTCGACGAGCGCGCCAACATCACCTGGGCCCGCAAGCTGGAGGAGGCGGGCTGCCACGTCGTGTACGGGGTCGTCGGCCTCAAGACGCACGGCAAGATGGCGCTCATCGTGCGCCAGGAACCCGACGGGACGCTGCGCCGGTACTGCCACATCGGCACCGGCAACTACCACCCGACCACGGCCCGGGTGTACGAGGACTTCGGCCTGCTCACCGCCGATCCCGCGGTAGGCGAGGACATCACCGGGCTGTTCAACCACCTCACCGGGTACAGCCGGCTGGGATCATACCGCAGGCTGCTGGTCGCGCCTGAGGAGCTACGCCAGGGCATCGTGGACCGGATCGACCGGCAGGCCGAGCAGCAGCGCGCCGACCAGCCGGCCAGGATCGCGTTCAAGTGCAACGCGCTGGTCGACGAGGCGGTGATCGACGCGCTGTACCGGGCTTCGCGGGCCGGCGTCCCCGTCGACCTGTGGGTACGCAGCATCTGCGCGCTGCGGCCCGGCATCACGGGACTGTCGGAGAACATCAGGGTCCGCAGCGTGGTGGGCCGGTTCCTCGAGCACTCGCGGATCTACGCGTTCGGCGTCGGCGACGACGAAGACAGCCAGGTCTGGATCGGCAGCGCCGACATGATGCACCGGAACCTGGACCGCCGGGTGGAACTGCTGGTGCAGGTGACCGATCCCGGGCACCGGCGCCGGCTGCGCGGGCTGCTCGATATCGGCCTGGACGACGCCACCTCGTCCTGGTGGCTCAACCCGGACGGCTACTGGACGCGGCACAACCGTGACGAGTCTGGCCATCCGCTGCGGGACATCCAGGAGACGCTGGTCAGGGAACGGCGGGTCCGTTCGGCTGATGAGCCGAGCTGACGGCAAGGCCGGCCACATCCCGCCGATGACGTGCCGGGCGGTGATCCCGAACCGGTGAGTGAGTCCATCCTGGCGGCCGGGGCGGTGGTATGGCGTCCCGCGTCACACCAGCCAGATGCGGTCGAGGTGCTGCTGGTGCACCGGCCCAAGTACGACGACTGGTCGTTGCCCAAGGGCAAGCGCGAGCCGGGCGAGCACGTGCTGCTCACCGTGGTGCGGGAGGTTCACGAGGAGACCAGCGTGCGCCCGGTGCTCGGCCCCCGGCTGCGGACGGCCGAATACCTGGTCGGCGCCCGGCCCAAGCAGGTCGACTACTGGTCGGCATTCAGCGCGGGCGATCAGGCCGCGGCCAGTCACGAGATCGACGCCGTGGCCTGGCTGCCGTGGCCGCAGGAACGGGGGCGGCTCAGCTACTCGCACGACGCGGACGTGATCGCGAGCCTGAGGCCACGCAGGACGGTGCCGTTGATCCTGGTCAGGCACGCCTCCGCGGGCCAGAAGGGCAGCTGGCCCGGGGATGACCTGCTCCGGCCGCTGGACGCCGAGGGCGCGAGGGACGCGGTGCTCCTGGCCGACTTGCTGTCCTGCTTCGCGCCCCGCGCCCGGGTGATCAGTTCGGCCGCGCGGCGATGCATCCAGACCGTGCACCCGTACGCGGCAGCGTTCGGCGGATCCGTCGAGGCTGAGGCCGCATTGGCGGTGCCAGGGGCCGACGATCTTTCTTCTGACCGAACGGACCAGGCTGACAGCCTCCGGCACCTTGTCCGTGGCCTCGTGGCGGCCGCGGAGCCGACGGTCCTGTGCCTGCACCGGGAGAACCTGCCGGTGGCGCTGGCGGCGGCGTGCTCAGCGCTCGGCTCGCCCCGGCCCGAGCCCGAATCTGAGTCATCGCTGCCCAAGGGCGCCTTCTACGTGGTGCACGTCGCCGCCGCTGGGGAGCTGGCTGGCCTGGAGCGCTACGAGCTCTCCTGAATTCCGCGGCTCTCTTGAGCCGCAGGGGTTTCCTGATGTGGTGCAGGCCATTCCTGATCTGGTGCCAGCGATCCCTGGTCTGGTGCCAGCGATTCCTGATCTGGTGCAGGAATCTCCTGATGTGCTGCGGGAGTTTCTTGAGTCCCAGGAGACTTCTGAGACCCAGGAGACTTTTGGGTGCTAGGAGGTTCAGGAGCTTCTGGGTTGTCGTCGGCCTGGAGGCGGCGACGCACCAGGCGCCAGCCGATGTAGCTGACCAGCGCGATGGCCAGAGCCAGGAGCAAATAGAGCGCGTAGCGGTTGACGTCGCGGTAGATCGTGTCGATGTGGTCGCCCGCCGCATATCCGAGCGTCACCCAGGTGGCGACCCAGGCGCACGCCCCGATCACATTGAAGAAGGTGAAGGTGAGCACGCGCATCTGGCTGATGCCCGCGATGATCCCGTTGGCCTCGCGTAGCCCCACGATGAACCTGGCGATGATCACGACAATGCCGCCGTAGCGGTCGACGATCGCCTCGGCCCGCTCAAGGTGGTGCGGTCTGATAAAGACGTACTTGCCGTAGTGCAGGATCAGCTCGCGACCCGCGAACCGGCCGACCAGGTAACCGATCTCGGCCCCGACGATCGCCGCGGTGACCGCGACGATGCCGACTCCGACGACGTTCAGGCCGGCCCGGCCGGTCCCGGCGAAGATGGCCCCGGTGATCATCGCCAGCTCACCGGGAATCACCGGGATGCCGATGTTCTCCAGCAGCAACAGCAAGGCGATGGCCCAGTAGCCGTAGTGCTCGACCGGGCCGGCCACGGAGTTGAGGAAGCCAGGTAGCGGGGCCATCGCGGCGGGGACCCCGCTGGCCAGAATGCCCATGCTCAGCCGTCTTCCGTGTTCACTGCCTCGCTGCGCCGGGAATTCAGCGCCTGGGCGATGGGCCCCGCGGTGAGCTCGATCTGCCACAGCCGTGCTCCGTAGCTGGCGAGCGCCAGGCTCACCGCTTCGGCGTCGCACGGCTCCGGGGGATCCCAGCTGAGCCTGCGCAGGGCATCTGGAGCGAGCAGGTTCTCCACTGGGAGCCTACTGGCTTCGGCGATGGCCGCCACCGCCGTGCGCGCCGCCGTCAGGCGAGCCGCGGCGGCGGGATCGCGCTCGGCCCAGCGATGTGCGGGCGGCGGCCCGTTGGGCACCTGCCCGCCGGTGGCGTCCGGCAGTTCGCTGTCGGCGCTGGCCCGGGCCCGCCCGGTCGCCGCCAGCCATTCCCTCTCGTACCGCCGGGCCTGGCGGCCGGTGAAGCCGCTGATCCGCGACAGCTGCCCGGAGCTGACCGGGAACTGCCTGGCTGCCTCGACGATCGCGGCGTCCGGCAGGACACGCCGCGGTGACAGGTCCGCGGCCCGGGCGATCCGGTCCCTGGCCGTCCACAGCTCGCGCACCACGGCCAGCCCGCGGCGGGACGACACCCGGTGGATACCCGAGGTGCGGCGCCACGGATCCGGCCGCGCCGCGGCGGGCGTGGCGGCGAGCACCGTCGCGAATTCCTGGCGGGCCCATTCGGTCTTGCCCTGCTCGGCGAGTGCGGCCGCGAGCGCGTCACGCAGCTCGATCAGCACCTCGACGTCGAGTGCCGCATACCGCAGCAGCTCGTCCCGCAACGGGCGGGCCGACCAGTCGGCCGCAGAATGGCCCTTCTCCAGGTGGAACCCGAGAACTTCCTCGACGAGCGTGCCGAGGGCCACCCTCGGGTAGCCGAGCAGCCGCCCGGCCAGCTCGGTGTCGAACAGCTGCCGTGGCCGGTAGCCGACCTCGGCCAGGCAGGGCAGGTCCTGTGACGCCGCGTGCAAGATGACCTCCACGTCCTGCAGCGCGGCATCCACACCGGAAAGCTCGGGGCAGGCGATCGGATCGATGAGCACCGTACCCGTCCCGGCGCGGCGCAGCTGGACGAGGTAGGCCCGCTGGCCGTAGCGATAGCCGGAGGCCCGTTCCGCGTCAACCGCGACGGGCCCCTGGCCGCCCGCGAGCCGGTCGGTGGCCTCGGCCAGGGCCGCGTCGGTTTCCACGACGGAAGGCAGGCCGTCCCGAGGCTCGAGCAACGGGATGGACGCGCCGGATTCGCCGACCTGTCGGCCTGCGCTCACCCTCACCCCGGAGGCCGCAGCGCCCGCGTGCCTTGCGGTTCCAGGCCAGCCGCGGCGGACAGGCAATCGCACCAGGCCGAGATGTGCGCCGACAGGTCGAGGGATTCCAGGTCGCTGCCGCCGCTCCCGGCCGCTCGCTTCCGCGCGCCAGCCCCGCCAGCCGCGTCAGCCCCGGAGGGCCCGGCCGGAGACCAGGAGGCCCGCAGCTCGAAACCGGTGAGCGGAAGCTCGTCCCGCTTGGCCCCGAAGCCTTCTGTGATGACCCTGGTCACCGTGCCGCTCGGCTGCGCGTAGCCGGGCACGCGCGTGTCAAGGGCTTCGCTCAGCCAGCTCCAGCCGACCTCGCCGAGCAGCGGATCGGCCGCGATCTCCGGTTCCACCTCGGCGCGGATGTAGGCCACCAGCCGGAATGCGCCATCCCAGCCTTCCTGGCCGTCCGGATCGTAGAGCAGCACCAGCCGCCCCCAGGCCACGTCCGCGCCGTCCCGCTGGATGGTAGCTGCTATGGCCGTGGCGTAAGGCGCCAGGCGTTTCGGGGCCTGGACGTCCTCGAAGAACAGGTCGCGATCGGACTGGGCGTCCCGGCCCGCCTTGAAGGCGGCCACGGCCGCCGCGAACGTCGCCTCCGCGGGAGAACCCTCCGTGAGCCGGCTTGCGCTTCCCGCCGACGTGCGGCGAGCCTGCGGGGACGCTGCGGCCGGGGCGGGCGTGGTACCCGACCGCCGCGCCGCCTTCGGTCGCGTGGTGCGCCGATCTCCTGGCCCGTTAGCTGGCATCATGACCCGAGCGTACGTGTCGCTCATCCGCTTCTCACGCGACGCCGCGTAGATTCATGCCCAAACACCAGGTTTCATGCGAGTTGACTGGTTCTAGTTAAGCCTAGAACCAGCAGGGATCTGTTGGTCCGGTTACGCGGCCCTTGACGTGCTGCCGCTGGTGACATGCTCGCGTACCGGCGGGCCGATGAGCAGGGCATCGCCGCACACCGAACAACCCCACTCCGGGCACTCGCCGTCCGGGACATCCGGGCAGCCGGCCGGGGATGCGTGCATCTGCTCGAACAGCCGCTCGCCGCTGCATCCGGCGCAATACCTGGTCAGCTGCGTCATCCTGGCGACCTCCTCGGTGCGGCGCAACCCGGGACGGGCATCGGGTAATTCGGAGTTGCTGCCGATAGTGGCACGGCCAGCCGGGGATTCGTGGGATCTGCGGCGGCGTGTCTGAAGGTAGCGACCGGGCCCTGCCCCGACGTGCGCCTGTGTGAGACGATCCCTGACGTGACCGTGCGCCCGGTGAAATCCGCCTTCCTGCAGGCCTGCAGGCGGCAGCCAGTTCCGTACACGCCGGTCTGGTACATGCGGCAGGCAGGCCGCTCGCTGCCCGAGTACCGCAAGGTCCGCAAGGGCGTCTCGATGCTCGATTCGTGCACTCGTCCCGAGCTGATCACCGAGATCACCATGCAGCCGCTCCGCCGGCATGACGTGGATGCGGCCATCTTGTTCAGTGACATCGTGGTACCGCTGCGCGCGGTGGGAATCGACGTCGACATCAAGCCGGGCGTCGGCCCGGTGGTGGCCACTCCGGTGCGGAGCTCGGCGGACCTGGGGCGGCTGCGCGCGCTCGAGCCCGGTGACGTGCCCTACGTCACCGAGGCGGTCCAGATGCTCCTGGCCGAGCTCGACGGTCGCCCGCTGATCGGTTTCGCGGGCGGCCCGTTCACCCTCGCGTCCTACCTGGTGGAAGGGGGACCGTCCAAGAATCACGACCGGACCAAGGCGCTGATGTACGGCGACCCGGAGCTGTGGAGCGCGCTGCTCGGCCGTCTCGCCGACATCACGACCTCGTTCCTGCAGATCCAGGTCGCGGCGGGTGCCTCGGCCGTCCAGCTCTTCGACTCGTGGGTCGGCGTGATCGCGCCAGATGACTACCGGCACGCGATCCTGCCGCATACCAGCCGGATCTTCGCCGCGCTCGGGTCCTCGGGCATACCGCGCATTCACTTCGGGGTGGGAACCGGTGAGCTGCTGGGGCTGATGGGAGAAGCCGGCGCCGACGTGGTCGGGGTCGATTGGCGGATCCCGCTTGATGAGGCCGCGCGGCGGGTGGAACCGGGCAAGGCCCTGCAGGGCAACCTGGACCCGGCGGTCCTGCTGGCTCCCTGGGAGATCATCGAAGAACGGGCCAAGGACGTGCTCGCACGTGGTCGCACGGCGGAGGGACACGTGTTCAACCTGGGCCATGGCGTGCTGCCGGAAACCGACCCCGGCGTGCTGACCAGGCTCACTGACCTGGTGCACGCCGAGTCGATCCGGCCGGAACCCGAAACGGCCCGGTCCTGACGGAACCTGAAACGGCCCGGTCCTGACGGAACCCGAAACGGCCCGGTCCTGAGGTTCCCGCTTCCCTGCTAGTTCTCCGGCGAAGCTAGTTCTCCGGCGAAGCCGGCCTGGCCGCCGGCCTGCGGCGGATCAGCCAGCGCCTGCCCCGGTAGACCACGAATGCGGCCAGCGCCGCCACGGCCGCGAACGGCGCCACGACGCCGAGGAAGGCGAGGACCCACGACACCGTGACCCGCAGCGCGTGCCACCCGGTGCCGAGGCCGCCCGCCAGGCTGGGCGCGGCCTTGGGGTGATGCACGGCCGACGTGGCCTTGACCTTCGGGCCCAGGATGGTGAGGGTCACCGTGGCGTAGGTGGTCTCGTGGCTGAGGGCCCGCTGCTGAGCCTGCAGCGCCTCCAGGGCGGACTCCTCGTCGTTGATCTGGTTCTGCACGCTGAGCAGGTCCCCGATCGAGCCCGCGTGCGAGAGCAGCGCCCGGAGCTGAGCGATGGCCGCCTGGAACGAGGTGACCTGGCTGTTCACGTCGGCCACCTGCCCGGTGACGTCCTGGGCCTGCTGCTGCAGCGACAACTGGGTGCCCAGACTGCTCGCGAGCTGACCGAGCGTGGCCGGATAGGACGCGACCGGGATCTTCAGCTGCACGGTGGCGGTGGCCGCTGACGGGTGGCCGGGGCTGGCCGAGGTGTTCTCGTTCGAGACATAGCCGCCCACGCCCTCGGCGATCTGCGTGGCCCGGGCGGCGGCGGTACCGACGTCGGCCGCCCGCACGGTCAGCTGCGCGGTGAAGATGATGTCACTAGCCGGGGCCAGCCGGGCCGTGGTTCCCGCGCCGGACGACTTCGCGGCGCGGCCGGCTGCCGCGGAGGCAGCTGGTACGCCGAGTGCGACTCCGGGTGCCGCGCGCGCGGCGACGCCGGGCGCCGGCGGGAGAGCGGCGGCGCCGGAGCTGGCCGAGCCGGAGCATCCGGCCAGCAACAGCCCCCCGGCGAGCATGGCACCGCCGATGGCCAGCGCGGCGGCAGCGGGTCGTGTGCGCACGGTCCGCGCGGGCCGGCGGTTCAGGCTCAAGGTGTTCGGCATGCGGGTGTGACGATGGCCGGGCACCCGGCGGTTCCACGGCCCTGGTCACGATCGCGCACCGGCCCGGCCGCACCCCGGTCACGCCTGGGCCTCCGGCCGTCAGCGCCCTCCGTACACCTCATGTGGCCGCCTCTGCCAGGCTGGAGGCATGGACCCTGCGAACGCGCGGCCTCACGTGGTGATCGTGGGCGGCGGGATCGCCGGGCTGGCGGCGGCCTACTTCCTCAAGGACGAGGCAGTGCGGATCACCGTGCTGGAGGGGTCGCCGCGGCTGGGCGGCAAGCTGTCGGTGTCCGAGATCGCCGGCGTCGCCGTCGACGAGGGAGCCGAGGCGCTGCTCGTCACGCGGCCGGAGGGAACGGGGCTGATCGCCCGGGCCGGGCTCGGCGGTGAGCGGGTCGAGCCGGGAACCACGTCATCGGCGATTTGGACCCTTGGCGCGCTGCGGCCGCTGCCCCGGCGCCAGTTCATGGGCGTGCCGTCCGACCTGGCCGAACTAGCTCAGTCCGGGGTCCTGACCAGCGAAGGAGTTGCCCGGGCCGGTCAGGATCTGGTGCTGCCGCCGACGGCCAGGGACGGCGACGTGCCGGTCGCGGGCTACGTCGGAGCACGGTTCGGCGCCGAGCTGGTCGACCGGCTGGTCGACCCGCTGCTCGGCGGGGTCTACGCGGGCCGTTCGGCGGACCTGTCCTTCGACGCCACGCTGCCGGCGCTGTCGGCCGCGTCGCGGCGGTACCGGTCGCTGGCCGAGGCGGCGGGCTCGCTGCTGCCGGCCCCGGCTCGCGGCCAGCAGGACACGCCCGCCGCGGGCACGCGGTCGGGCGGGTCGGTGTTCACCACGCTCGCCGGGGGGCTGGGGGCGCTGCCCCCCTTCCTGGCCAAGGCATCGGGCGCGGAGATCCGGACGTCCTCGATGGCTCGCGAGCTGTCGCCCGGGCCGGCCGGCGGACGGGCCTGGCGGCTCACCGTCGGATCTGCGGCCGCCGAGGAGCAGCTGGAGGCCGACGCGGTGATCCTCGCCGTCCCGGCGCGGCCGGCCTGCCGGCTGCTGGCCGGAGTGCCGGGCGCGTCAGCCGCGGTCACGGCGTTCGCCGAGATCAGCTACGCGAGCATGGCGATCGTCACGCTGGCCTACCCGCGCTCCGCCAGTCCCGGGGCCGGCCTGGCCGCCCTCGGGTGGAGCGGGTACCTGGTCCCGGCCCTGGACGGGCGGGCCGTGAAGGCCGTCACGTTCTCCACCGTCAAGTGGCCGCACCTGGCCGATTTGACGGCGCGTGACACCGAGCCGCTGGAGATCGTGCGCTGCTCGGTCGGCCGCATCGGCGAGGAGTCGGTGCTGCAGCGCGCCGACGATGATCTGGTCGCGCTGGCCGCGGCCGAGTTCGCGGCGGCGACCGGGGTCCGCGGCGCGCCGGCGGCCAGCCGCGTGACCCGCTGGGGCGGTGCGCTGCCCCAGTACACGGTCGGGCATCTGGACCGGGTGGCGAGGATCCGCGCGGCGGTCGCGTCTCAGCCCGGCCTGGCGGTCTGCGGCGCGGCCTACGAAGGGGTCGGGATACCAGCCTGCGTCGCCACCGCCGAGGCCGCGGCCAGCCAGGTGATGACCTTTCTGGCGGTCAGGCCGTGACGGTGCCCGGCCCGGTGCCGTCGTGACCGACAATGGTGGGATGGCTGACGAACACTCGATGACCGAGCCGGGCGCCACCAGCACCGGAGTCGCGGCGGCGACGCGCAGTCCGAAGGCACGCGATCTCAACGAGCTGATCCGGTACACGATGTGGTCGGTGTTCCGGGTATCGGACCGGGCCGGGCTGGATGCCGACGGGCACGGGAGCGACGCCCGCGAAGTGGCAGACCTGCTCGACCAGGCGGCCGGCAAGGGCATCGTCACCCGCGGCTGCTACGACATCCAGGGCTTCCGGGCCGACGCGGACTACATGTTCTGGTGGATCGCGCCGACCTCGGACGAGCTCCAGGAACTGTACGCGCGCTTCCGCCGGACCCGGCTCGGCCGCCGCAGCGAGCCGGTCTGGTCGGCGATGGCCCTGCACCGTCCGGCCGAGTTCAACAAGAGCCACATCCCGGCCTTCCTGGCCTCCGAAGAGCCGCGCGGATACCTGAGCGTGTACCCGTTCGTCCGCTCCTACCAGTGGTACCTGCTCGATCCCGCCGAGCGCCGCCGGCTACTCGCCGAGCACGGAATGATGGCACGTGAGTACCCCGACGTCAGGGCCAACACGGTGGCGTGCTTCTCGCTCAACGACTACGAGTGGATTCTCGCCTTCGAAGCCGATGAGCTGCACCGGATCGTGGACCTGATGCGTCACCTGCGCGGTGCGGAGGCCCGGATGCACACCCGGGTGGAGATCCCGTTCTACACCGGCCGCCGCATGCCGGTGGATGCGCTCGTCGCCGACCTCGCCTGAGCGGGCGGCGATACGGGTTAACGTCGAGGAGTGAGCGAGGATCTCCGGGTCAACGGCTGGCTGTGGATACCGGCCACCGAGCTGCACGAGCGCTTCTCCCGGTCGTCCGGGCCCGGCGGCCAGTCGGTCAACACCGCGGACAGCCGGGTCGAGCTCTCCTTCGACGTCGAGCGCTCGCGCACGCTGCCGGAATGGGCGCGGGCCAGGATCACCGAGCGGCTAGCCGGGCGGATGGCGGGCGGCGTCCTCACCGTGGCCGCCTCTGAGCAGCGCAGCCAGCTGGCCAACCGGCAGGCCGCCCGGGCCCGGCTGGCTGCCCTGCTGCGAGACGGGATCGCCCCGCCGCGGCGCCCGCGCGTCCCGACCAGGCCCGGTAGGGCCGCGAACGAGCGGCGCCTAGAGGCCAAGCGCAACCGCGCCGCCATCAAGCGCGCTCGCCGCTACAACAGCCGAGAGCCGGAGTAACGACGCAAGCCCAGCACGAGCAGCACCAGAAGTAACAGCAGGCACGCTTAACCACGAGGGAGAGCGACGAGTTCTCGGGAAACCGGGGAGCATTAAGGCTTCGGGGAAGATTCGGTGCACTACAATGCCCTAAATTCTCCCACAAGCCCGAATCCTCCCGAAAAATTGGCTATATCGTATTAGTGTTCGATTTGAGAGGTGCGGAATTGAGGAGGCTGGCGGGTGACCTTATCGGGTCCCCTGGCCACGCCCGCAGTGCAGCAAGAGTTGAACGGCCCTACAGCTCCGGCACGCTGACGACGATCGCATCCTGGGTGGAACGGGCGATCACCACGATGGCCTCGGTGTCGGGCGACGGGTTCTCTTCCCGGTGCGGGACGTGCGGAGGAACCCGAGACGTAGTCGCCCGGCGAGGTCTCCAGCCGGACCAGCGACCCGCTGTCAGGGTCGCGGGACACGAAGACCGGATGACCGGACACCACGTAGATCCCGGTCTCGGACGCGCCGTGGTGGTGATCGCCGGACGAGGTGCCTGGCAGAACCACGGTCCGGCCCATCCACAGGCCCTGCGCGCCGACCAGGTCGCCAGAGATCGCCGCGCTCCGGACCATGCCCGGCGTCTGCGCGGTGCCCGATGAGAGCGAGTCCCCCCGGATGACCCGCAGGCTCGCGCTCACGAGGCGGCCGGTTCCAGGCTCAGCGAAACCGAGTTGATGCACCAGCGCTGGTCGGTGGGGACGCCGTAGCCCTCCCCGGTGAACACGTGGCCCAGGTGCGAGTCACACTGGGCGCAGCGCACCTCGGTCCGGGTCATCCCGAGCGAGCGGTCCTCGATGAGCACCACCGCGTCCGATTCGGACGGCTGGTAGAACGACGGCCAGCCGCAATGCGACTCGAACTTCGCGTCCGAGCGGAACAGCTCCGCGCCGCAGGCGCGGCAGCGGTACACGCCCTCGGTCTTGGTGTCGGTGTACTCGCCGGTGAACGGCGCCTCGGTGCCCGCCCGCCGCAGTACGGCATACTCCTCGGGCGTCAGAAGCTCCCGCCACTCGGCGTCCGTCCGGGTGACCTTGTCCATGAAACGCAGGGTACAGCCCGGAGCTTAAGCGATCGGAATTGTCGCTGCTCGATGGGATACTCGTGCATATGGTGCTACGGGTGTCGGCCGGGCGGATGGTCGGGCGGGACGACGAGCTCGGCCGCCTGCTCACGCTGCTCGACGACGCCGAGGCGGGCCGCTCCGTCGTGGCCCTGGTCAGCGGCGACGCAGGCGTGGGCAAGTCCCGCCTGATCGGCGAGGTCACCCGGCTGGCCGCGGGCCGCGGCTTCACCGTGCTGTCCGGCCAGTGCGCTGAGCTGGGCGACAGCGTCCCTTACCTGCCGCTGGCCGACGCGCTCCGTGGCGCGGACCAGTCCACCGGGGTGCGCGACGCGCTCAGCTCCAGGCCCGCGCTGAGCCGGCTGCTGCCCGAGGCCGGCGACGGGCGGCCAGCCGATCAGGATCGTTCCGGCCTGGCCAGGCAGCAGATGTTCGGCGGAGTGCTCGGCCTGCTCGCCGAGCTCGCCGCCGCGGCCCCGGTGCTGCTCGTGCTGGAAGACCTGCACTGGGCCGACGCCTCGACCAGGGACCTGGTCACGTTCCTGTCCCGGATGCTGCACCGGGAACGGGTCGCCCTGATCGGCAGCTACCGCACCGATGACCTGCACCGGCGTCATCCGCTCCGGCCGGTGGTGGCCGAGCTGCTGCGGCTGCCCGGCGTCATCGCGGTCGACCTGGCGCCGCTGGATCCCTCCGCCCTGGCCGAGCACCTGACCGCCACGGCCGCGGGCCGGCTCGGCGCCACCGAGCTGAACGGCATCGTGGCCCGCGCCGAAGGCAACGCGTATTACGCCGAGGAACTGCTGGCCGCCTCGGTCAGCGGCGACCGGGCCGAGCGCAGCGCCCTGCCCGCGGGCCTGGCGGCCCTGCTGCTTAGCCGGGTCGAGCAGTTGTCCGACGCCGCGCAGCAGGTGCTCCGCGCGGCGGCGGTGGCCGGCCGGAGGGCCGACGACGAGCTGGTGGCGGCGGCCTCGGGCCTGGAGGCCGCCGAGTACGAGGCGGCGGTCCGGGAGGCGGTCACGCACCAGCTGCTGGTGCCCGACGGCACCGAGGGCTACGTGTTCCGGCACGCCCTGCTGCGCGAGGCGGTCTACGCCGACCTGCTGCCGGGGGAGCGGACCAGGCTGCACGCCACGATGAGCGCGCTGCTGGCCGACGAGCAGCGGCTGGCCATGCCCGGCACCGCCGCCGAGCTGGCCCAGCACTGCCTGGCCAGCCATGACATCCCGGGTGCGTTCGCCGCGTCGATCCGGGCCGGCGACGAGGCGGACCGGCTCGGCGCACCGGCCGAGGCGCACCAGCACTACGACCAGGCGCTCGCGCTGTGGGAGCGGGTGACCGAGCCGGAGAAGACGGCGGGAATGCCCCGGGGCAAGCTCGGCCTGCTGTCCGCGACCAACGCGGCCGACAGCGGCGATTACGAGCGTGCCGTGCACCTGCTGCGGCGGCTGCGGCAGGCGCTGGCGGCCCGGCCGGGCGACGGCAGCCTCGAAGAAGCCAACCTGGCCAGCAGGATCGGCGAGCGCCTGGCCTTCTACCTGATGCTGATGGAGGATCTCAAGGCCCTTACCGAGGCCATCGAGGTCGCCCGAGCCACGGTGGAGGCAGTGCCTGCTGAGCCGCCGACCTGGCAGCGCGCGCGAGCGATCTCCACCTACGCCAATACCTTGCTCGCAGGTGAGGACGACGACGCGGCCAGGGAATGGGCCGAGCGCGGGCTCGCCGCGGCCCGGGCCGTGGCCGACGGCGCGCCGTGGGTCGAGGCCGACGCCCTGGTGACGCTCGGCTTCCTGAGCAACCGCCAGGGCCACAACGACGAGGCCATCAGGCTGCTCACCGAGGCGCACAAGCAGGCGCGCCAGGCCAAGATGATCGGCGTGGAGCTGCGCGCGGCGTACAACCTGGCCCGGGCGCACCTGGAGCGCGGCGACCTGGCCACCGGCGCCGCCGTGGCCCACGAGGGCACGGCCCGGGCCCAGCATGCCGGGCTCAACCTGGCGCCGTTCGGCCTGGACGTGCAGCACCTGCACTTCCAGTGTCACTTCGCGGACGGTAAGTGGGATCACGCGCAGGAGATCGCCGACGGCTTCGCGGTCCGGGTGACCAGCCCCGCCGAGGCGTATCTGTCGTCCATGGCCCTGTTCATCGACGTCGCGCGGGGCAATCCGGCCGTGGCCGAACGGCGGGCCTGGATCGAGCCGTTCTTCGGAGCCTACGGGTTCGACGGATTCATCGCGCGCGGCCTGCTCGCCGAGCATGCCCTGTGGCAGGGCGATACCGGGCAGGCTCTGGCCGAGGCCCAGATCGCCATCGACCTGGCTTACGAGCCAGAGTGGGGGTACTACCCGTCGGTCATAAGGCCGGCCGCGGTGGCCTTGAGCGCGCGAGCGGACCGCGCGATACAGGCCCGGATCGCCGGGGACGACCAGGCCGCGGCGGCCGAGCTGGCCGCGGCGGCCGAGCTGCGCCAGATCGCCCGCGAAGGCGCGACCTTCCCCAAGCGGCCGAACTTCATCCTCGGCCCCGAGGGCCGCGGCTGGCTGGCCCGGGCCGAAGCGCAGTACGGCCGGGCCAGCGGCGACAACCGCCCGGAGGCGTGGCAGGCGGTCCTGGACGCGTTCGGTCCCGCCTACGTCTACGAGATCGCCCGTACCCGCTGGCGGCTGGCCGAGGCCCTGGCCGAAGCGGGCCGCCGGGATGAGGCAGAGGAACAGTGGCGGATGGCGGCGCAGGCCGCCGACCGGCTCGGCGCCAGGCCGCTGCGCGCGGCCCTGGCCGACCTGGGCCGCCGGGCCAGGATCGGAACCGCACCGCACGAAGCGCCGGGCGGCGACGTGCTTGCCTCGCTGACCAGCCGGGAACGCGAGGTGCTCCGGCTGCTCGCCGCGGGCCGCAGCAACCGGGAGATCGCCGCCGTGCTGTTCATCACGCCGAAGACGGCCAGCGTGCACGTGTCCAACATCCTCGGCAAGCTCGGCGCGGCCAGCCGCACCGAGGCCGCGGCCATCGCTCACCGCGAGGGAGTGTCCTGACCAGGGCGCACGCCCGCCGTCCGGGAACGCTCTCAGCGCGGGGCGAGCTCGGCGAGGATCTCCCCGGCGCGCCCGGCCGCGGCCTCCGGGGCCACGGACGGCGAGCCGACCTGCGGGTCCCAGTTCAGGTCGTAGAACAGCTCGGTGACGCCCTGATCAGCCAGCCAGGCGGTGTCCTGGAGGATCTGCGCGAAGCTGCCCGACAGCAGCCGTCGGCCGCCGCCGTCCGGACCCTTCGCCTCGCCGCCGGCCTGCACCACGCCGCGGCACACGATCCGCAGCGCGGCCGGATCCCGGCCGGCCGCCGCGGCCGCCTCACGGAGCATGTCCGCCGCCTCGCGGATCTTGCGCAGGTCGGCGCGGCTCGAGGTGATCCAGCCATCGGCGATCCGCCCCGCCCGCTCGATGGCCGGGCGCGCCATCCCGCCCAGCAGCACCGGCGGCCCGGCCGCCAGGCCCTGGCGCTGCACCGGCCGGGGATCTTGGCGCCCGGCCGGGATCGTGTAGAACTCGCCGCCGAACGAGCTCACCTCGTCGCCCCACAGCGTGCGGAGCACCGCCAGGTATTCCTCGGTCCGCGCGCCGCGCCGGGCCGTCGACGCGCCCGCCGCGGTGAACTCCTCCGGCATCCAGCCGATGCCCAGGCCCAGGTCGAGCCGGCCGCCGGACAGCACGTCCAGCGTGGTGGCCTGCTTGGCCAGCACGGTGGGGGACACGAACGGCAGGTTGACCACGGCCACGCCCAGCCTGATCCGGGAGGTCCGGGCGGCCACGTAGCCGAGGGCCACCATCGGGTCGAGCACGCTGCGGTATACCGGCTCCATGCCGGAGCCCTCGGGCACCAGCAGCCGCTGGAAGCTCCACAGCGACGTGTACCCGGCGGCCTCGGCCCGTTCGGCAAACGACCCGAGATACCCGGGGGTGGCCCATGCGCCCGCTACCGGGGCACCGAATCCGATGCGCATGCCCATACCCTAGTGAAAGGCCTTTCTGCCGAACGGGCCGTGGTGCCTTCATTCCCGGACTCCAGGCGCTGAGCAGGGCGGGCGTGAAGCCGGCCAGGACCGCGCCCCTGAGACTGTGGAGGGGCTCTCTTGCCCCTCTGATAGGCGGTGGCGATTTTGCCTATTGCTACGCCTTTTTCGGCACATGGCCGGTTCATCGTCGATGCGAATGGCAAGCGGGTCCGCCTGGCCGGGGTGAACTGGTACGGCGCCAGCGAAGATTTCGGACTGCCCGTCGGCCTGGACCGCACCAACCGCAGTAAGCTGGCCCAGCTCATCGCCGAGCAGGGATTCAACTGCGTGCGGTTCCCGTTCAGCGTGTGGATGACCCAGCAGACCGCTCCGGTCCCCGATCGATATCTTGCCGCCAACCCCGACCTGCACGGGTCGACGCCCCTGCAGGTCTACGACGCATGCGTCAAGGCGCTCACCGATCAGGGCCTCATCGTCATACCCAACTGCCATCTGCTCGACTTCGGCTGGTGCTGCTCAACCACCGACACCAACGGCCTGTGGTTCAACGACCGCTGGCCGGCCCAGAAATTCACCGCGGTGTGGCAGGAGATCACCAAGCGATACGCCTCCAATCCACTGGTCGCCGCGATGGACATCAAGAACGAGCCCCGTCCGGCGACTGTGGGCGGGCGTCAGCTCAAGCCTACATGGGGGACCGGGGGCCGGGCTGACTTCGCGGCCATGTACATGACGGTCGGGAACCTGATCCACCAGATCAACCCGCGTCCGCTGATCATCTGCGACGGACTGAACTACGCCGGTGACCTGACCGGCGTGGCCCAGCATCCGGTGCGGCTCAACGAGCCGAACAAGGTGGTCTACAGCATGCACGATTACCCGTGGTTCGGTCACCCGCAGGGCCAGTCGCAGGCCGCCTACATCGCGGAGCTGACCAAGGCCGGAGGGTACATCCTCCGCGAAGGGATCGCCCCGGTCTGGCTGGGAGAGTTCGGCGGCAACACCCGCCAGCTGTCGTCCCCGGGGGGCGGCGGCGCCTGGTGGGCGAACCTCCAGGCCTGGGTAAAAGAGACCGACATCGACTGGTGCTGGTGGGCCCTCAACCCGACGCACGGCCGGAGCAGCAGCCCGGGGACCAACCAGATCCTGAACCACTGGGGCGCTCCTGAGCCGTTCGGCCTGCTGACCCTGGACTGGAAGGACGTGGGATACCCCGCCGTGATGACCGCGTTGAAGGCCCTGATGCGGCCGCGCACCGGCCCGGGCATCAGCTGAAGCCCTGCGGCAGCCAGCCCTAGCCGAGCTCGGGCACGACGGCGGCGGCCAGCAATTCCATCTGCTCGGCCTGGTCGAACAGCGTGGTCATCAGGATCAGCTCCGCGCCGGCCTCGGCGACCTGCTGCAGCTCGCGGGCGCAGTCGGCGGCCGTACCCGCCGCCGCCGCGGCCTCGATGGACGGCACCCGCCGCCCGTAGATGCCTGCCAGGGCCTCGTTCATCCGCGCCCGGGCCCGCCCGGCGTCCTCGTCCACCGCGACATACACCCGCTTGGCGATGGGGAAGTCCCCGGCGGGCCTGCCCGCCCCGGCCAGGACGTTCCTGACCACCTGGACCTGCTCGGCGAACTTCGCCGTGGGCGACGATCCCGCGCCGAAGAAGCCGTCGCCCATGCGCACGGCCCGCCGCAGCGCGGGTTCACTGGCCCCGCCGAACCACAGCGGCGGGAACGGCTTGGTGAACGGCTTGGGTTCCATCGGCGCGTTCTCGAGCTGCCAGAACTCCCCGCGGAAGGTGACGGCAGGCTCGGTCCACAGCGCCTTCATCAGCTCGATCCCCTCGGTGAACCGGGCCACCGACCGGGCGGGACCCGCGCCGAAGGCGGCGAACGGCCGGCCGCGGCCGCCGTAGCCCAGGCCGACGTCGATCCGGCCGCGGCTGAGCTGGTCCAGCGTGGTGATGCTCTTGGCCAGGTGCACCGGGCTGTGCAGGGTGGACACGAACACGGCGCACCCCAGGCGCATCCGCGTGGTGCAGGCCGCCGCGTAGCTCATCGTCTCGATCGGGCTGAGCTGCGAGCCGGGGTTGAGCGTTCCTTCCTGAGCCCAGGCGCTATCGAAGCCCAGTTCCTCGGCTCGCGTCAGGTACGCGCGGAACGCCGCGGGATCGAACTCGCCGTCGGCGTAGAACTGCGGGATGGCGATCGCGAACCTCATGAGTCACAGCGTATCGGTCGGGCCGGTGACAGAATCGGTCTGGTGGACGACCCGGCTGCCGGCCTCGCCGAGCGGATGCGCGCGTTCTGCCTGGCGCTGCCCGAGGTCACCGAGCGGCTCAGCCATGGCGCTCCGACCTGGTTCGTCCGGGGCAAGAGCTCGTTCGCCACGCTGTGGGCGGACGGCCACCACGATGACCAGTTCCCCCACCTGTGGTGTGCCGCGCCGCCGGGCGCCCAGCACGAGCTGACCGCGGCCGCGCCTGACCGGTTCTTCCGGCCGCCCTACGTCGGCGGCCGCGGCTGGATCGGCGTCCGGCTCGACCGTGATCCCGACTGGACCGAGATCGCTGAGCTGTGCCGGGACGCCTACCGCACGGTCGCCCCCGCGCGCCTGGTGGCGCAGCTGGACCGCTAGCGGCCGGCGACAGCTTGGGCGATCTCCGTGGCGCAGCCCCAGGACAGGGAGATGCCGGCGCCGCCGTGCCCGTAGTTGTGCCACAGCACGCCGCCACCGAACGGCTCGGACTCCAGCCGCACCTCGGGGCGGACCGGGCGCAGGCCGACGCGATGTCCCAGGATTTCCACCCCGCGCAGCCGGGGATCGATCTCGGCGCACCGAGCCACGATCCGTTCGGCTATGTCGGTCTTAGGGTCGGTGTCCCAGTCGCCTTCGGTGTTGGTGCCGCCGAGCAGGACGGTGTCACCGTGCGGGAACATGTACACGATCCAGGGCGGTTCTTCGTCCCGGTTGATGAAGAACTCCTCGATGCCGGGGTTGGCCGCCAGGACCACCTGGCCGCGGACCGGGACCACCGCGGGGTCGGGCACCAGGTGATGGGCGGCCACGCCGGAGCAGTTGACCACTACCGGGGCCGCCCCGGCCAACTCGGCCAGCGACCCGACCGGGGATATTTCCAGCACACCGCCCGCCTGCTCGAACCTGGCCCTCAGGTAGCCAAGGTAGGCCGGCATGGTGGCAACCGGCGCGGTGTAGTGCCAGCCATGGGTGAAACCGGCCGGCAGTTCGGTCTTGTCGCATCGCTGCAGCCTGGGTAGCAGCTCGGTCCAGTAGTAGGGCCTGAGCGGGGCGCGGGAGACCTCCCGGCCGCTGACCATCCGCACCCCGGTGCCCGGCTCGGCCGCGAGCTTGGACAGGACCTCGAGCCCGACCCGCCCCCACTGAAGAGCCCGCTCCTGCGGCCCGACCCGCACCAGGCCCCAGACCGCCCCGGCCGCGGCCGACGTGGTCTGCTCGGGCCGGGCAGCCGTCCTGATGGACACGCCGAGCCCGGCCTCGGCCAGGCAGATCCCTGTGGTCAGGCCGCTGACCCCGGCCCCGATCACCAGAACGTCCATCCCCTGACCGTATCCCTTGCGCGTAATGTCCAAGGGGAGGTTCAGGGTGGGTGACCTGCCTGACGCGCAGGCCCACCCGATCTTCGACCAGTTCGGCGACCAGCCGGGTCAGGTGCCTCAGATGCGGGTCCAGGCCTCGGTGAGGACCGCGCGCAGGATCTGCTCCATCTCGTCGAAGTGCTCCTGCCCGCAGATGAGCGGCGGGGCGAGCTGGACGACCGGGTCGCCGCGGTCGTCGCAGCGGCAGGGCAGCCCGGCGTCGAACACCGCCTGGGAAAGGAAGCCGCGCAGCAGCCGCTCGGACTCGTCGTCGGTGAATGTCTCGCGGGTGACCTTGTCCTTGACCAGCTCGATGCCGTAGAAGTACCCGGCGCCGCGGACGTCTCCGACGATCGGCAGGTCGTACAGCTTCTCCAGGGTGGCGCGGAACGCGGCCTCGTTCGCCCGGACGTTCCCCAGCAGGTCTTCCTTCTCGAAGATGTCCAGATTGGCCAGCGCCATCGCGGCCGACACCGGGTGGCCGGCGAACGTGACGCCGTGCAGGAACGTGGCCGTTCCCTCGGTGAACGGCTTCATCAACGCGTCGCTGACGAGCATGCCGCCCAGCGGCGAGTACCCGGACGTCACCCCCTTGGCGAAGGTGATAATGTCCGGCTGGTAGCCGTACCGCTCGGCGCCGAAGTAGTAGCCGAGCCTGCCGAACGCGCTGATCACCTCGTCGGAGACCAGCAGCACGCCGTAGCGGTCGCAGATCTCCCTGACCCGCTGGAAGTAGCCGGGCGGCGGCGGGAAGCAGCCGCCGGAGTTCTGCACTGGCTCCAGGAAGACCGCCGCGACCGATTCCGGGCCCTCGCGCAGGATCGCCCGCTCGATCTCGTCCGCGGCCCACTGCCCGAATTGCGCCTCGTCGCCGGCCGTGAAGTCAGGCGCCCGGTAGAAGTTGGTGTTCGGCACCCGCACGCCGCCGGGCGGCAGCGGCTCGAACGGGTGCTTGATGCCGGCCAGGCCGGTGATGGCCAGCGCGCCCAGCGAGGAGCCGTGGTAGGCGATGTCCCGGCTGATCACCTTGTACCGGCCCGGCTGTCCGATCAGCTTGAAGTACTGCTTGGCGAGCTTCCACGCCGACTCGACCGCCTCCGAGCCGCTGGTGGTGAAGAAGACCCGGTTCAGGTCACCGGGCGCTAGGTCGGCCAGCCGCTGCGCCAGCTCGATGGCCTTGGGATGGGCGTAGGACCACAGCGGGAAGTAGGCGAGCTCGGCCGCCTGCCGCGCCCCGGCTTCGGCGATCTCGGTACGGCCGTGGCCGACCTGGCTGACGAACAGGCCCGATAGCCCATCCAGGTATCGCTTGCCGTGCTGGTCGAAGACGTAGGCGCCCGAGCCGCGCACGATCACGGGGACGTCGCTGTCCTTGTAGGAGGACATCCGGGTGAAGTGCAGCCACAGGTTGCGCTTGGCGGCTTCTTGTGCGGTGCCGATGGTGTCGTAAGTGGAGGTCATCTCGTTCCCCATGAGTAGGTTTGCTTGCGGAGCTTAAGGTAGACGAACGTCTCAGTGCTCGTGACGGACGGGACCGCGCGGACCCGGCTCAGGATCTCTAGTAGCTGTTCATCGTCCTCACAGACCACCTCGGCAAGCACGTCGTACGAGCCGGCGGTGATGACCACGTAGTCGATCTCGTCCAGTTCGGCCAGCTGGCCGGCCACCTTCTCGAGGTCACCATCGGTCTTGATGGCGATCATGGCCTGACGCCGGAAGCCCAGCGTCAGCGGATCGGTAACCGCGACGATCTGCATGACGCCGGTGTCCTGCAGACGCTGCACCCGCTGCCGCACGGCCGCCTCGGACAGCCCCACCGCCTTGCCGATCGCGGCGTAGGACCGCCTGCCGTCTTGCTGGAGCTGCTCGATGATCTGCTTGGAGATAGCGTCGGGTACCAGGACACCTGGACCGTGAGCCGGGAGCGCCCTAGGGCTGCGAGCCATGCGGTCGCCTCCTCCCGGACACGGTGTGGTCCGCCTATGAGTCAACTGATTTCGTAGTTCTATGTAAACATAGCAACTGATTCACTTGTGGAGATAGTCCATCTCTGCGAAGCTCGTCATTGGGTCGCCGAAGGCCTATCACCTGCCGTGGGCTAAGACACTCCGACCGATGGAGGGATCGAAATGACAGACCGCACGCTGCAGAACTTCGTGAACGGCAAGTTCACCGACGCCGCCGAGGGGCGGACCAGCGACGTGGTCGATCCCAGTACCGGCGAGGTTTACGCTCACGCACCGGTGTCGGGCCGAGCCGATGTCGACGCCGCGATGCAGGCCGCGGCGAACGCGTTCGAGGGGTGGCGGGACAGCACCCCGTCCGAGCGCAGCCTGGCCATGTTCCGGATCGCCGACGCGATCGAGCAGCGCGCCGACGAGATCGTCGAGGCCGAGACCCGCAACACCGGCAAGCCGGTCGCCCTGACCAGGTCAGAGGAGATCCCGCCCTCGGTGGACCAGATAAGGTTCTTCGCCGGTGCCGCGCGGGTGCTCGAGGGGCGCAGCGCGGGCGAGTACATGGCGGACCACACGTCCATGATCAGGCGCGAGCCGATCGGCGTCTGCGCCCAGGTGACCCCGTGGAACTACCCCATGATGATGGCGGTCTGGAAGTTCGCGCCTGCCATCGCCGCGGGCAACACCGTCGTGCTCAAGCCGTCCGACACCACCCCGGCGTCCACGCTGCTGCTGGCCGAGATCGCGGCCGAGTTCCTGCCGCCGGGCGTGTTCAACGTGGTCGTCGGCGACCGCGACACCGGCCGGGAACTGATCTCGCACAAGACCCCCAGCATGGTCTCGATCACCGGCTCGGTGCGGGCCGGCATGGAGGTCGCGCGGGCCGCCGCCGACGATCTCAAGCGGGTGCACCTCGAACTGGGCGGTAAGGCCCCCGTGGTGGTCTTCGACGACGCGGACGTGGCGGCCGCGGCCGAGGGCATCGCCGGCGCCGGCTACTTCAACGCCGGGCAGGACTGCACCGCGGCCACCAGGGTGCTAGCCGGTCCCGGCGTCGCGGCGGACCTGACCGCGGCCCTCGGCGAGCAGGCCAGCAACACCACGACCGGCGGGCTGGATGTGCCCGACGCCTACTTCGGCCCGCTGAACAACCCCAGCCAGCTGGCGCGGGTGGAGGGCTTCATCGAGCGCAGGCCCGCTCATTCCGAGCTGGTCACCGGCGGGCACCGGGTCGGGTCACGGGGTTACCTCTACGCCCCCACCGTGGTGTCCGGCCTGCACCAGGACGACGAGATGATCCAGGACGAGATCTTCGGCCCGGTCATCACCGTCCAGCGGTTCACCGACGAGGACGAGGCGGTCCGCTGGGCCAACGGCGTCAAGTACGGGCTGGCTTCGAGCGTGTGGACCAAGGATCACGGCCGCGCGATGCGGATGGCCAAGCGTCTCGACTTCGGCGCGGTATGGATCAACACCCACATCCCGATCGTGGCCGAGATGCCGCACGGCGGCTTCAAGCACTCCGGCTACGGCAAGGACCTGTCCATGTACGGCTTCGAAGACTACACCCGCATCAAGCACGTCATGAGCTACATCGGCGCCTGAGGCCGCCAGGACCGGCCAGCCCCGACACGGTCTTCACCCGCCGGGGAGGATCATCTGGGTGAGTGCCAGCCTGCTCAGCCGGTTCGGGCCTGGGCTTGCAGGTCGTCGTGGCTTGGCCCGCCGGGTCACCCCTTGTCCGGGCGCCGCCAGACGTCGCGCTCGTGCATGAGCTCGATCTGCCGGTCGATGACCTCGCGGCGGTACTCATCGTGCTGGTACGGGCGGCGGTCCAGGTAGAGGTTCTTCGGGTAGATGGGCTCTTCGTAGATGAGCTGGTACTGCTCGGTGGTGAGGTCCTTGATCCAGTTGTCCCACTGCGCGCTGGCCCGGAACCTGCGAAGCGCCTCGACGTCGACGGTGCCGGCCACCCAGGAGGATCCGGCACTGTAGTCGTGGCGGCCGACGATCTGGCCGCGGTAGTCGATCACGGCCGAGCCGCCACCGAACGTGTCGATCGGCACGTCGGAATCGGTGTGCAGGTAGTACGTACCCACGTTGCATGCGATCAGGTAGAAGTTGTTGTCCAGCGCCCGCGCGCGGTTCTGGATCTCGAACAGGCCGTTGCCCACGTGCGGATGCGGGTACGGGCCCCGGTACACCACCTCGGCGCCGTTCATGGCCAGGCCGCGTGCGTTCTCCGGGTACGAGCCCTCGTTGGCCATCAGGAAGCCCAGCCGGCCAATCTCGGTGTCGGCCACGGGGTAGAAGGCATCGAGGTTACGGCCGTACAACTCGATCCACCTATCCCAGACGTTGTGCGGTGTCACCGAATGCTCGACCGGGAGCAGCGGCACCACCTTGTGATGCCGGAGGATCACCTCGCCCTCGGGACTGAGGACGAAGCCGACGTTGAAGAAGCGGCCAGGGAATTCCGGGTGCCGGGCCTTGGCCTGGGCCATCAGGTAGGCGTTCCACTGGCGGGCCAGCGCGCCGAGCGCGTCAGTCTCGGGCCCGGGAACATCGATGGCGCATTCCCGGGCGAACTCCTCGTGGTCCAGGTCGAGAACCTCGTCGTTGAAGCCCTGCAGGGCGCCCTCCGGGACGGCGATCAGGCGCACCGGCAGGTCCAGGCTGGACAGCCACGATGCGGCCTTGATCAGATGCGAGATGTGCTCGATGTTCACGGTGATCTCGTCGCGGCGGCGGATGCCGCGCATCGTGGGCACCAGGCCCACCGCCTGGTAAGGCTCGATCATGACTTCGTCCCTTCCGGCCGGGTCCCTGGCTGAAGTCTGGCACGCGGACCCGTCGCCGGCCGGCGCAACCCGGGCTGCGCCTCAGGCCGCCACCAGCCGTCAGCCGTCAGCCAGACTGGCAGGCCGAGATGACGGGAGCCGAGCCATTCCCGATCGTAACGAAATGCTTACATCCAGACGCCGGCTGATCCGTATCCGTATCCGGGCCGTTCCCCTGGGTAGGAACAGGTCGATCATTTTCTTCGGCCCGGTGCCCGGCGGGAACCCTGCGCCGCCGGGCACCCCTATGCGCACCGGCCCACGCGTAAGCTCCCGGGCATGACCTCGCACCCGGCGATCATTGACCGGGATCACCTGGCGGCCCTGATCGACCGCGAGCGCTCGGCGTACCTGGCCAGGTTCCCCGGCTCGCGAGATGCGTTCTCGGCCGGCGGGGATCACCTGCTGGGCGGGGTGCCCATGACCTGGATGCGGATGTGGCCCGGCGGGTTCCCGATCTACCAGGCCACGGCCTGCGGCGCGCGGCTCACCGACATCGACGGTCACGAGTTCATCGACTTCTGCCTCGGTGACACCGGCGCGATGGCCGGGCACTCACCAGCGGCGGTCCAGGCCGCGGTGGCCCGCAGATACGGCGAGCTCGGCGGGGCGACCACCATGCTGCCCACCCAGGACGCAGCCTGGGTGGCGGGCGAGCTCACCCGGCGTTTCGGCGTGGCCCGCTGGAGCTTCACGCTGACCGCCACCGACGCCAACCGGTGGGCGATCCGGCTGGCCAGGCAGGTGACCGGACGGCCGAAGATCGCGGTGTTCAGCTACTGCTACCACGGCAGCGTCGACGAGTCGTTCATCATCGCCACGCCGGACGGCCCGCGATCGCGGGCGGGCAACGTCGGACCGCCGGTCGACCCGCGCGAGACCACCCGGGTGGTGGAGTTCAACGATCCCGCCGCGCTGGAACAAGAGCTGAGCCATGGTGATGTGGCGGCGATGCTGATGGAGCCCGCGCTGACCAACATCGGCATCGTGCTGCCCGAGCCCGGGTACCTGGACGCCGTCCGCGAGCTGACCCGCCAGGCGGGCACCCTGCTGATCAACGACGAGACGCACACGTTCAGCGCCGGGCCTGGCGGCTGTACCGCCGCCTGGGGCCTGCAGCCAGACCTGGTGACCATCGGCAAGGCGATCGGCGGCGGCATCCCGGCCGGCGCCTACGGCCTGACCGCCGAGCTGGCCGAGCGGATCCTGGGCGACCGGTCGGCCGACATCGAGGACACCGGCGGGGTCGGCGGCACGCTCGCGGGCAATGAGCTGTCGGTGGCAGCCATGCGCGCCACCTTGGCTGAGGTGCTGACCGACCAGGCGTTCGACGGCATGATCGCGGTGGCGGCCCGGTTCACCGCGGGCGTGCGGGACGTGCTGGACAGCCGCCGCCTGCCGTGGAACATCGTCCAGCTAGGTGCCCGCGCCGAGTACCGGTTCTGTCCCGAGCCGCCGCGCAGCGGAGGCCAGTCGCAGGCCGCTGCCGATGCACAGCTCGATGAGTACCTGCACCTGTACGTGATCAACCGGGGCGTGCTCATGACGCCGTTCCACAACATGGCCCTGATGTGCCCGGCCACCACCGAAGCCGACGCGGACGCCCACACGGCCGTGTTCGCCGCCGCCGCCGACGACCTGCTGGGCTAATCAGCCGCGGGAACGGCCGCGGCCCGGTAGCGGACGAACCCCGGCAGCAGAGCGCACACCGCGGCGACCCCCCCGATGCATAGCAATCCCCCGGAGACCAGCGAGAACCTCACGCTCGCCAGGCTGGCCACCACGCCGGACCTGAGCTGGCCGGCGGGCGGCCCGACGCTGTAGGACAGCAGCTCGACGCCGGCCAGCCGGCCGCGCAGCTCATCGGGGATGGTCTGATTCCACAGCGTGCTGCGGAAGATGCCGCTCACCATGTCGGCCGCGCCCGCCGCGACCAGGAAGCCCAGTGCGAGGTACAGGTCAGGGGACAGGCCGAAGCCGGCCATGGCCAGGCCCCACGCGGCGGCGGCCAGCGCGATGGCCAGCCCGTGCCGCCTGATCCGGCCCATCCAGCCGCTCACCACGGTCACGCCCAGCGCTCCGGCCGACGGCGCCGCGAACATGAGCCCGGTCGCCCAGGGGGCATGCAGGTCCGCCGCCATGAAGGGAAACAGGGCATTGGGGCAAGCGAAGATCATCGCGGCCAGGTCCGCGAGGTAGGAGCCCAGCAGGTCCTGCCGGTTCGCCGCGTAGCGCAGGCCCGCGGCTGATAGCCGGATCGCCGTGCGACACGCGGCCCACCGTAACACCGGGCCCAGCGCACGCCCCACGAATTTATGGCGGCCACCTCGGGGTCTAGCCGATGTTGAGCAGCAGGAGGCCGCCCGCCACGATGATGGCGGCGATGATGCGGATCCGGCCGAACGGCTCACGGAACACCAACGTGCCGATGATCGCGCCGAAGATCACGCTGGTCTCGCGGAGCGCGGCGATCGGCGCCAGCGCCCCCCGCGTCTGCGCCCACAGCACCAGGCCGTAGGCCAGCACGCTCAGCGCCCCGGCGGCCAGCCCGGACAGCAGGATCCGGCGCGGCTGCTTCAGCAGCACGTGGCGCCGTCGGACCAGGGCGAACATCGGGACTTCCAGGCTCTGCAGCAGCATCAGCCAGGCGATGTATCCGGCCGGGCTCGCGGACAGCCGGACGCCGACGCCGTCCACCGTGGTGTAGGCCGCGATGGTCAGGCCGGTGCCGATCGCGGCCAGGAAGGCCGCCTTACCGGGTTGGCCTCCGCCGAACACGAGCGCGGCCAAGCCAGCCGACACCACCACCACCCCGGCGATCTGCGGGAAAGCCAGGTGCTCACCCACGAACACCGCGGCCAGGATCGTGACCACCAGCGGGGAGACGCCGCGGGCCAGCGGGTAGACCTGGCTGAACTCGCCCAGCCGGTAGCACTGCATGAGCAGCAGGACGTAGAACACGTGGATCGCGACCGACCCGAGCAGGTAGGGCCAGCTGGCGGACCTGGGCGGCGCGGCCACGATAATGAGCGGGATCGCAACTATGATGCCGCCCACGCCGATGAGCGCGAACGCGAGCATCTGATCCTTGATGCCGTGCGCGATGGCGTTCCACACCGCGTGCGTGACGGCGGCCGCGAGGACGACCAGCGTGACGGTCAGCGGGAGGGTGGCAGACGGGTCCAACGAGGCTCCTCAGGCAGGCTGAAATGGAGCCCTCAGGGCTTCTATCCCGTCAGGTGTTCCCCGGCCGGCTCCCGGCGAGCCGGTGCGACCGGGTCGCGGCGCCGCTCGGTCCAGTCCCGGCCATCCTGATTGTCGTTTGCCTGGCAGACGGCCAGCGGAACCCTAGGCGCAACCACGTGCTAACCCCAGCCTAGCGTCCCCGGTTGATCACACCTCGGCGGTCCTGGGGTAAGAAGGGACGGTGACCAAGAAGCCCGAGGACCTGCGCAGCTACCGCTGGTTCGGCGGCGAGCGCACCGCCGGGGTCCGCGCCTTCGGCCACCGGTCCAGGATGCGCCAGCTCGGCGTCGAGCCCGCCGAGCACCTGGGCAAGCCGCTCATCGCCATCTTGAACACCTGGTCGGAACTAAACCCCTGCCACATGCACCTGCGCCAGCGGGCCGAGCAGGTCAAGCGCGGCGTGCTCGAGGCGGGCGGCTTCCCGGTCGAGATGCCCGTGGCCTCCCTCAGCGAGACCTTTCAGAAGCCGACCCCGATGATGTACCGGAATCTGCTGGCCATGGAGACCGAGGAACTGCTGCGCTCCTACCCGGCTGACGGCGCGGTGCTGATGGGCGGCTGCGACAAGACCACGCCCGCGCTGCTGATGGGCGCGGCCAGCGCGAACATCCCCGCCATCTACCTGACCGCGGGGCCGATGCTGCGCGGCAACTTCCGCGGCCAGAGTGTGGGCAGCGGTACCGACGTGTGGAAATTCTGGGATGACGCGCGGGCCGGGCTGGTCGGCGACTGCGAGCTGGCCGACCTGGAATGCGGCATCGCCCGCTCACCCGGGCACTGCATGACGATGGGCACCGCCTCGACCATGACCTCGGCCGCCGAGGCGCTCGGCCTGACCCTGCCCGGGATGGCCTCCGTGCCCGCGGTCGACTCCGCGCACTACCGGATGGCGGCGGCCACCGGCCGCCGCATCGTGGCCATGGTCTGGGAAGACCTGAGTCCGGACCAGATCTTGACGCGGGAGGCGTTCGAGGATGCGGTGGCCACCGTGCTCGCGCTGGGCGGCTCCACCAACGCGCTCATCCACCTGATCGCGATGGCCGGCCGGGCCGGGGTGGAGCTGACCCTGGATGACTTCGACGCCATCTCCCGCCGCGTGCCCTGGCTGGCCAACATCAGGCCGAGCGGGCAGTACCTGATGGAGGACTTCTACTATGCCGGCGGGCTGCCGGCCCTGCTGGGCCAGCTGGCCAAGGTCCCCGGCGCGCTGCACCTGGACCGGACCACGGTCAACGGTGGCCCGTTCGGGCAACAAATCCTCGACACACCCGGCTACAACGAAGACGTCATCCGGACGCCCGAGGGCGCCCTGGCCCCCGAGGGCGGGGTCGCGGTGCTGCGCGGGAACCTCGCGCCCGACGGCGCGGTCATCAAGCACATCGCGGCCGAGCCGCGGCTGCTCAAGCACACCGGACCCGCCGTGGTCTTCGACTCGTACCAGGACCTGCAGGAACGGATCAACGACCCGGCGCTGAACATCACGCCCGACTCGGTCCTGGTGCTGCGCAACGCGGGCCCGAAGGGCGGGCCAGGCATGCCCGAGTACGGCATGCTGCCCATCCCCGACTACCTGCTCGCCCGCGGCGTCCGCGACATGGTGCGGGTCTCCGACGCCAGGATGAGCGGGACCAGCTACGGGGCGTGCGTGCTGCATGTGGCCCCTGAGTCGTTCGTGGGCGGCCCCTTGGCCCTGGTCCAGGCGGGGGACCTCATCACGTTGGACGTGGCCGCCCGCGAGCTGTCTTTGGATATCTCCGAACGGGCCATGGCTCGACGACGTGAGCAATGGCAGCCACCCGAGCCGAGGTTCGAGCGCGGCTACGGCGCCCTGTACACCGAGCACATCACCCAGGCCAACGAAGGCTGCGACTTCGGCTTCCTGGCCCGCCGCGGCCGTAACCCGGAGCCTGATCCCACGTTATTTTTCCCCAAGCCCACCCTATTTTCCCCCAACCCACCCTATTTTTTCCCCAACCCACCCTATTTTTTCCCCCAACCCACCCTAGGAGCGACGATGATCCAGGGATTTGACCCGCGCACTGGCGAGCCCGCGGGGGAGCCGGTACCCGAGACCACCGGAGCCGAGGTCGACGCGCTGGTGGCCGCGGCGCACGCCGCGGCTCCGGCCTGGGGAGCCTGGTCCGCGACGCTGCGCCGGGCTGACGCGCTCGAGGCGGTGGCGGACGCGCTCGATGCCCGGGCGGGCGAGCTGGCGGTGATCGCCGACACCGAGACCGGGCTCGGCGGCGAGCGGCTCACCGGCGAGGTGGCCCGCGCCACCGGCCAGTTGCGGCTGTTCGCTGTCGTGCTGCGGGACGGCGGCTACGCCGACGCGGTCATCAGCCCGGCCGCCGGGGTGGCGCCGGATATCCGGCGGATTACCCGGCCGGTGGGACCGGTGGCGGTGTTCGCGGCGTCGAACTTCCCGTTCGCGTTCTCGGTAGCCGGCGGCGACACGGCTTCCGCGCTGGCCGCGGGCTGCCCGGTCGTGGTCAAGGCGCACGAGGGTCATCCGGTGACCTCCGGGCTGACCGCCGAGATCGTGACCGGGGCGCTGACGGCGGCCAGCGCGCCGGCCGGGACGTTCGGCCTGGTGCACGGGGTACAGGCCGGCCTGCAGCTGCTCCGGCATCCGCTGATCGCGGCGGCCGGGTTCACCGGGTCGACCGCCGGCGGGCTGGCCCTGGCCAGGGTCTGCGCGGAGCGTCCGGTCCCGATCCCGTTCTACGGCGAACTCGGCTCGGTCAACCCCTGCGTGGTCCTGCCCGGGGCCGCTTTCTCCCGGCCGGCCGCGATCGCCACCGGGTACGTCGCCTCGCTGACCCTGGGGACCGGCCAGTTCTGCACCAACCCCGGCCTGCTGTTCGTCCCGGAGGACGTCGGGCTGCTGACCGCGATCGGGGAGGAGGTCGGAGCCTCGTCCGGCGGCCCGATGCTGTCCGGCCGGATCTTCGCGGGCTACCAGGACGCGGTCGAGGAGGCCGTGGCCCATCCCGGCCTGACCGAGCTGGCCTCCGGCGCGCCGGGGCATGGCCCCTGGGGCGCCACGCCGCGGGTCTTCCAGGTCACGCTGAAGGAGTTCGCCGCCGACCTCGCGGTGCTGTCCCGCGAGCGGTTCGGCCCGGCCGGGCTGGTGATCAGCTATCCGTCGGTAGCGGACCTGCTGCCGGTGCTCGCCGCGCTGCCCGGCAACCTGGTGGGCACGGTGCACGCCGACGCCGATTCGCCCGAGGACATGGACCTGGCCCGCCAGGCGGTCGCGGTGCTGGAGCGCGTGGCAGGCCGGATCGTCTTTAACGGCTGGCCCACCGGCGTCGCGGTGGTCGCGGCCCAGCATCACGGCGGCCCCTGGCCTGCCACCACCACGCCCGCCTACACATCGGTGGGCACGGCCGCGATCCGCCGCTGGCTGGTCCCGGTCGCCTACCAGAACTTCCCCCCCGAACTTCTGCCCGCGCCCCTTCGTCCATGATCACGAAAACTTTAGGTGAGCCCGTGCTGGTAGGCGTAGGTCACGGCCTGGGCCCGGTCGCGCACGCCGGTCTTGGCGAACAGATGGTTGATATGGCTTTTCACGGTGGTCTCGCTGACCATCAGCCGATCGGCGATCTCGCTGTTGGACAATCCTTGGGCGATGAGCGTGAGCACTTCGGCTTCGCGGGCGGTCAGCCCGGCGGGGAGCTGCGGCGCCGGGCCGGCGCCGCAGCGGGGCCCGCTGGTGATGGCGTCCAGGAGGTGCTGCTGGACGGCCGGGTCGATGGCAGGCTGGCCGCGTGTGACCCGTTCGAGGGCCTCGCGGATCTGGACGGCGCCGGCGTCCTTGGTCAGGTAGCCGCGGGCGCCGGCCCGCAGCGCGTCGATAACGGACCGGTCATCGGCGTAGGTGGTGAGCACCAGGACCTTGATGCCCGCATCATGCTCCCGCAGGCGGCGGGTGGCCTCGATGCCGTCGCAGCGGGGCATGCGCAAGTCCATCAGCACGACATCTGGCCGGAGCCGGATCGCCAGGGCCAGGGCCTCGTTGCCGTCGGCCGCGGTGCCCACCACCTCGATGCCGGTGATCAGCCCGAGGAGGGTGCCGAGTCCCTCGCGGACCACGCGCTGGTCGTCGGCCACCAGAACACGGATCGGGCCGGTCACGCGGGCACCTGCAATTCGACCCGGAACCCGCCGTCGGTGGGCCCGGCGGTGAGCGTTCCGCCCAGCAGCTCGGCTCGTTCGCTCATGCCGGTCAGGCCGTAGCCGGTGCCTTCGTCCGGAGCGGGGCGCTGGCCGCATCGGCCGAAGTCCTCAATGACCAGCCGGGTCCCGTCTGGCTCGTAGGCCAGGCGGATCTCGACCCGGCTGGCCCGGGCGTGCTTGCGGATGTTGGTGAGGGCTTCTTGCGCCACCCGGTATACCGTCAGCCGCGCATCGGTGCCCAGCTCCGTTTCGGCGCCGGTGACCACGACCTGGCACGTCACGCCGGTGTCGGCCTCGAACTCGGCGGCCAGGCTGGCCAGCCGCTGCGGGCCGGGGAGCGCGTCGTCCCTGAGCATGCCGATCGCGCGCCGCGCTTCTTGCAGCCCGGTCTTGGCCAGCCGGTGAGCCCGGTGGATCGCGTCGCTGACGTGCGGGTCTGCGCCGCCTTGGTCCGCGAGCAGGATGGCTCCCTCCAGGTTCAGCACCAGGCCGGACAGCGAGTGGGCCAGCACGTCGTGCATCTCGCGGGCCAGGCGCTGCCGTTCGGCCAGCGCGGCGGCCTGGGCCTGCGCGGCCCGGGTCTGCTCCAGCTCGCTCAGCAGGAGGTCGGCCCGCTGGTTGCTCTCCGTTAGCCGCCGGGCGAACAGCGACAGGACGTAGAAGGCCATGATCGCGAAGTCATTCAGGACGATGCCCGCGATGCCCGCGCGCCCGTTCGATAGCCATGCCGCGGACGCCGCCCCGACCGCGGCGACGGCCACCACGGCGCTGAGGCGTACCGGCAGCACGAAGGCGGCCAGGCACAACGCGGGAAACACCCCGAGGAACGCGGCGCCGTTGCCCTGCAGGCCGATCAGCGCGGCCGCGCCGGCCACGGCCAGGAGCAGCACCGCCATCTGGACGCCGGGCCGGGGCAAGGTCAGCCACATCGCGGCGATCGTGGCGCCGCAGAACACGGTGAGCGCGAACGCCACCCCCAGCGCCCGGCCGTCGCCGCCGGGAGCCGGGCGGGCCTGGAACGAGATGGTCACCACGAACGCGATCGCGGCTACTGCGAGCACGCGGATCCACAGGTAGGTCGCCTTCTCGCGACCCCGCGCCCGTTGCAGTTCAGACACGCCGGCCGTGACGGCGGCCTCGGAGCTCACTCCTCAACGGTACGGCGGGATCCCCCTGGTCGTCTGCCGCCTGGCAGGTGGATTCGCGTCCGGTCAGACTCCACCTGCGGGTGGAGGCCATCCACCCGCGGTCCAGATCCGGCTGGCGTCAAGTTCCACCGGCGCGCCGAAGACGGGCACCTCACATCACGGCAAGCTGGCCGGCAAGACCGGCCTGAGGAGCGTCATGGATAGCATCAGCGACGAACGCAGCGCACGCCAGGCAGGCACCCCCCCGGCCCGTGCCGAGCCGGTGATCAGCGTCCGCGGCCTGGTCAAGCGCTATGACAGCCACCAGGCCGTCGCGGGCATCGACCTGGAGGTGCGGCGCGGGGAGATCTTCGCCTTCCTCGGCCCGAACGGCGCGGGCAAGACCACCACGGTGGAAATCCTGGAAGGATTCCGGCGGCGCACCGCGGGCGAGGTCACAGTCCTGGGGCAGGATCCGGCCACGGCCGACGGGGCCTGGCGCGAGCGGGTGGGAGTGGTCCTGCAGGAATCAGAGCCTGAGCCCGGCCTGTCCGTCCGCGAGTGCCTGGCCATGTACGCCGGCTACTACCGCAAACCGCGGGACACCGAGGAGACGATCTCCCTGGTCGGCCTCACCGCGAAGGCGGGCACCCTGGGCACCCGGCTGTCTGGGGGACAGCGGCGGCGGCTGGATTTCGCGCTCGCGCTCATCGGCGACCCGGAACTCATCTTCCTCGACGAGCCCACTACCGGCTTCGACCCGTCCGCCCGCCGGGCCGCCTGGGACGTGGTCGCCGGGCTGCGCCAGCTCGGCAAGACGATCTTCCTCACCACCCACTACATGGACGAAGCGGAGCACCTGGCCGACCGGATCACGGTGCTGTCCGCCGGGCGCATCGTGGCCGAAGGCACGCCCCGGACCCTGGGCGGACGCGACCACATGAGCACCGCCGTCAGCTTCACGCTCCCGGACGGCGTTGCCGCACGTGACCTTCCGGCCGGACTGCGCCCGCTAGCCCAACCCGGGGCGGCAGGACGGACCGTCGTGCACACCGAGAGCCCGCTCGTCCACCTGCAGATGCTCGGCAACTGGGCGCTCGGCCGCGGTTTCGACCTGCCCGACCTCGACGTCCACCGGCCGACCCTGGAAGAGGTCTACCTCTCCCTGACCGCCTCCACCAGCACCAAGGACCGGCAATGATCCGCATGACCTTGCACCAGTCCGGCTACGACCTGCGCGCCTTCCTCCGCAACCGCCAGTCTCAGTTCTTCACCCTGGCGCTGCCGATCCTGTTCTTGGTGATCCTCGGTTCGGTGTTCGGCGGCCGGGGCAACACCGCCCAGGTCCCTGGCGGCCAGATCCGTATCTCGGTGTACTACGTGCCCGGCATCATGGCACTCGGGGTGATCGCGGCGTGCTTCGGCAACCTGGTCGCCTCGGTGACCGCGCAGCGCGAACGCGGCGTACTGAAACGCCGGCGCGCGACCCCGGTCCCGGCCGCTGCCATCATCGCCGGCCGCGTGCTCGTGGCGATTGTCATCGCGGTGGTCATGGCCGCCGTGCTGCTCGGCATCGGCTGGGCCGCCTACGGCGCCCACGTCCCCGGCCGTACCGCCGGGGCCCTAGCGGTCACTGTGGTGATCGGCGCCGCCTCATTCTGCTGCCTCGGGTACGCGCTCACCTCGCTGATCCGCAGCGAGGACACCGCCCAGCCGGTCACCCAGGCGCTGCTGCTGCCGCTGTACTTCATCTCCGGGATATTCGTCGCCGTCTCGATCCTGCCGCACTGGCTCGCCGACGTCGGAGAGATCTTCCCGGTCCGGCACCTGGCCAACGCGCTGCTCATCGCCTACAACCCGCACACCACCGGGCTCGGCTTTGCCGGCCTGGACCTGCTGATCGTGGCCGCTTGGGGCGCCGCAGGCCTGCTCGTCGCCCTGCGCACGTTCAGCTGGCAGCCGCTCGGACGCTAACCCGGCCGGCCGCGCCCACCACATCAGGAGGAAGCTCATGGCTACAGAAACCCAAACCGAGACCGGCCGATGCGCGACCCATGGGACAGTCCAGGCCACACGAGACATCCCCAAGATGGGATTCCCGTTCATCGTCTACGCCTACCTGCGGTCCAGGGCCAAGCGCAAGCCGTTCCTCTGCCCCGAATGCGGAGAAGCCGTGCAGGCCGACTGAGCGGCGCTCCACCGCAGGCCTTTGAAGATCCTTAGCTCTTGCCTGCCACGCGGGCCTTGGCCTCGGCCAGGTCCATGCCGTGCAGGCGAAGCAGGTTCTCGCCCAGGATCTTGCGCTTGGCCTGGTCGGTGAGCTGGGGGTAGCCGTAGCCTGCGCACAGGTCCTCGGGGATCTGGAAGTCCATGAACGCCCGCAGCGCCCACTGGGGATGGAACAGCGGCGCCTCCGAGCCGTAGATGATCTTGTCCTCGCCGCACCAGAACAGCAGCTTGCCGAGGATCTCGGCGAACATCCGGGGCGCTCTCACCACGAAGTTGATCGTGGCCGCGATCGAGGCGTACAGGTTCGGGTACCGGATGAGCTGCCAGCAGGTCTCGTCGAGGAACGGCAGCCCGACGTGGAAGATGACGAAGTTGATGTCGGGGAAGTTGGCCGCGGCCCCGTCCATATCCCAGGTCTGGGTGTGCTCGATCGGCTGCGGGCCGAGCGGCACGCCCTTGTGCACGCCGATCAGGTTCACGCCAAGTTCCTGCGCCTTCTCGAAGACGGGAAAGGCGATGTTCGGGTCGTCCATCCGCCACGGGTACGGCTTCCCGTAGTCATAACGCACGTTGTAGAACTTGAACGCCCGGGCTCCGAACTCCCCGACCTGGCGCTCCATCAGCTCGAGCGCCTTGCGTCCCTCGAGCGGGTTGACCGAGCCCCAGAACACGGTCCGATCCGGGTCGCGGCCGGCCAGGTCGGCGCAGGCCTCCCAGGGCGACAGGCCGTCGCGGAACAGGTCGGTCAGCGGCAGCGGCATCGCCACCAGCATGTCCGTGTCGGACTCTTCGAACACCATCTTGCGGATGTCTGAGGGCGTCCACTCACGCAGGAAGTCCTCGGACGGCAGCTTGTACCGGTCCTCCTCCGGGGTCAGGGCATTGTGGAACGCATACAGGTGATTGTCGAACAGCAGGCCCGCCTGGCCGAACGCGTTCTTCGGGTCGAAATTGAACACATGCGCCACGCAGTCGAACACGAAGGCGTCGTCGATCATGGCGGCTGCTCCTTAAGGTGTGCGCGGATGTAGGCGTCCCGGTCCGGCACCGCCGCGGGCGGCGGCAGGAACCGCAGGATGCTCCGGGCCCGGGGCGACAGCCGGTCGGTGGTCCAGGCTTCGTCCCAGACGATCGACACGTCGGCGTCGCTGATGCCCGGCTGGCCGAGGATCTGCTCCTTCACCTGGGTGAGCACGGTGGCGGCGAACGGGCACCAGCCGGAGGTCAGCAGCAGCTCGACCGTGGCTTTCCCGTCTTCGACCCTGACCGAGCGCACCAGGCCCATGTCCAGGACCGAGATGCCCTTCTCCTGGCAGCAGGGATCGTAGACCCCGGCCAGCGCGTCGCGTGCCCACGTCGGCAGCTCGGACATATTGTCATCGTCAGCCCCGTGGTAGCAGATGGCAAGGCCGGGAGGGCCGGACCGGGCGTGGCAGACTCTCCCTTATGACCGAACCGGATCCCAAGGCGGACCTCCGCAGCTACCTTCAGGAGGGCCGGGACGCCTTGCTGTGGAAGCTCGACGGGCTTTCCGAGTACGACATCCGCCGCCCCATGGTGCGCACCGGCACCAACCTGCTGGGACTGGTCAAGCACGTGGCGAGCATGGAGCTCGGGTACTTCGGCGAGGTGTTCGGCCGGCCGTCCG
The DNA here is from genome assembly GCA_963808615.1 of uncultured Actinomycetota bacterium. GTDB lineage: Bacteria > Actinomycetota > Actinomycetes > Streptosporangiales > Streptosporangiaceae > Palsa-504. The sequence continues at coordinate 335,882 of CAWEGV010000004.1, read as the reverse complement.
GCGTGCCATTGCCCTGGCTGGATAAGGGCGCCGAGCCCAACGCGGACATGTGGGCGACGCCCGGCCAGTCACGCGACGAGATCGTCGGGCTGTATCACCGGGCATGGGCGCACTCCGACGCCACGATCGGCGCGCTGGGCCTGGACGCGATCGGCCACGTGCCCTGGTGGGGGGACCACGGTCAGGTCACGCTGCACAAGATCCTGGTGCACGTGATCGCCGAGACCCACCGGCACGCCGGGCACGCCGACCTCGTCCGCGAGCTCATCGACGGAGCCGCCGGAATAAGCCAGGACTACGACAACCTGCCGCCGGGCAACCAGGCCTGGTGGGAGAACTATCGCGCCCAGCTGGAGGACGCCGCCCGTGAGGCAGGTTCGCGCTAAGCCGAGGGTCTTCTCGAACCAGTGGTGGGCGTAGGGCTCGTCGTTGAACGCCGCGACCTTTCGGTAGCCTGCCGACCGGTACAGGCTGATCGCCTCGGCCAGGGCGCGGTTGGTCTCCAGCCGGAGGGCGCGGACGCCGCCGGCCGCGGCGCGGGCCTCCAGCTCGGCCAGGAGCCGGCGGCCGAGGCCGAGTCCCCGTACCCCGGCAGCGACCCACATCCGCTTGATCTCGGCCGGCGCGCCGGGGTGGAACTTGAGCGCCCCGCACCCGACCGGATCGGAGTGCAGGGTGGCGATCAGGAACAACCCCGCGGGTGGAGATATCTCCTCGTCGGCGGCGGAGATGCTGAGGGCGGGATCGAATCCTTCGTCGAAGCGCTGGGCCAGTTCGGTGACGTAGGCCTCGACGGTGCGGCGGGCCTCGGGTCCCGGTTGAACGTCCGGACCCGGTCGATCATGTTCCGGTCCATTATCTGACTTTAGTCAGAGAATTCCGCAAGCGATGGCTCAGGGCTGGAACTGGACGTATCCGTACCGGGGCAGCGTGGTGGTGCTGGCTATGACCTGGCCTGCGGCATTGAGCCAGGTCAGGCGGGAGAGCCGGAGCGGGTCGGGGACGACGAACGCCGCGTAGTTCCTCCCGTCCACCAGGCAAAACTGCGCGAGCTCGGAAGTGCCATTGGACAGCGTCGCCTTGAGGCCAGCGGTGGCCGGGCTCACCTGAACGGCATAGCCGGTGAGACCGTTGGGCGGAGAAGAGAAACCACCCAGCGGCAGGGCCATGATGGTTTCCGGGCCCGTCGGCGTGCTGACCGGGCCGCAATAGCCCATCTGGGTGGTGCCTGCCGAGCCTGACGCGACGAACGCATAGCAATCTCCGCCGGTCCCGAACTGGATCTGTATGGTCCAGTCCGAGCCGGTGACCGATCCCGAGTCCAGGGGGCCCGAACCCTCCGCGTCCCCGGCCGGGTAGGCATTGACCCACAGGCCCGCATTCTCCGGCGTGGTGGACCTGGAGGGTGGCTGAACGCTGACCGGCGGCATGGTGAAGACGGCCTGCCAGCCCGGCGGAGGGTGGGCCAGAGTGACTCTGACCGCCATAGCCAGCGGGTAGGCGAAGCCGACGAGATGGAAGCGGAGGCCGCATGCGGCCACGGTCACGGCCCGCACGTCCGCCTGGCCGTTCACCACCACCCCGCTGACCGCGGCGGGCACCTGGATGAACCCGAAGCCGACCCCTGGGAGGGAGGGTCCCAGGCCGACGACGGCGGCGTTCCCTGCCGCGGGGAACACCGGGTCGGCATCCGTGCCGTTGAGCACGACCGCGGGCTGGCACAGGTACCCGGGGTCGGCGATGTCCTGAACGGCGAGCTGCCACGCGTGCCCGTCCGCGCGGCCCTGGGCGAATACACCACCAGGTGCCACCGGGCCGACTGGAGTCGTAACCGGGACCGCCGGGCGGCGGCTGCCCGGCGGAGCCAGCACGGCGACGGCGACGATTCCGGCCATGCCCAGGGCGCCCACGACGGCCCCCGCACGCCGCAGGCGGACGCCCTTGCCCCGCCGGACGATCCCCTCGAGCGGCGCGGGTGACGGTGGCACCGCCTGGAGCAGGTCGTGCATCGCCCGCCGCAGGTCCCGGTCCTCGGTGGCGGTCATGTCTCATCACCTCCTGCGAGGGCCGCGCTCGTCCGCAGCTTAGCCAGGGCGCGCGACAGCTGGCTGCGGACCGTGCCGGGCGAGCAGCCCAGCGACGCGGCGATCTGCGCGTCGGTCAGATCCTCCCAGTAACGAAGCACCACGACCGCGCGCTGCCTGGGCGGCAGCTGGCGCAGCGCCGCCAGCAGGGCGGCCCGCTCGCTCACCAGCTCGGCGGGACCGTCGACCGCCGTTTCCGGCGGGTCGCCGGGCTGCTCGGTCACCCGGCGCCTGCGGAACCGGCGGTTGCTCGCGTTCACCAGGATGCGCCGCAGGTAGGCGTCGGGGTCGTCGGCCCGGCTGACCCGCCGCCAGGCGACATAGGCCTTGGCCAGGGCCGTCTGCGCGAGGTCTTCGGCCATCCACCGGTCCCCGGTCAGGCCGAAGGCCAGCCTGACCAGTCCCGGCCACCGGGAGGTGACGAACGCGCTGAAGTCCTCGCCGTCGTCCGTGGCGATGATGTCAGGGACGGCGGCAAGCTCGTCGGGAGGATCGGACACCACCGGCTCCACACCACCTAAGAGCACGGTAGACCGCCAGATCGTTGCACGGCCAGCAACCGGTCCGGTGGCTGCGCCTTCATCCGGGCGCCCCCGACGTGACACCATGGCCATCAGGACCTTGTGTCTTATGCGAAAGTTCGCGTTATGCAAGGACCCGTTGTGGTTGCTGCCCGCGCTAACCGCACCGGGCCGCTCGCGCAGGCCCGAAAGGCCTGCACTCGCGACCGGTCTTGCCTAACGCTCCTTGGCGATGAGAGCGGTTATGGACGACGAGCGTGAGAATCTCAGCTGGCAGGCGTTCGGCGACGCGTCCCGGGAGCTGGCGAAGGTCATCGCGGCCGACGGGTTCGATCCCGATCTGATCTTGTCGATCGCTCGCGGCGGGCTGTTCCTGGCCGCCTCGCTCGGCTACGCGCTCGCGGTCAAGAACCTGCACGTGACGAACGTGGAGTTCTATGACGGGATGGGCACCACGCTCGACATGCCGGTCATGCTGCCGCCGGTGCCCAGCGCGGTGGACTTCTCAGAAAAGAAGGTGCTCATCGCCGATGACGTGGCCGATTCCGGCCGCACCATGCAGCTGGTCCACGCCTTCATCAAGGACCAGGTGGACGACGTGCGCACGGCGGTGATCTACGAGAAGCCGCAGTCGCTGATCAAGTGCGACTACGTATGGAAGCGCACCGACCGCTGGATCAACTTCCCGTGGAGTTGTCAGGCCCCCGTGGTGCAGCGGACCGGACAGGTCCTCGACGCCTAGTCAGGCGTGGCCCGCGTCCCCTAGCCCGACGGGGCCGGGGCGGCCCGGGAGGCGTCCAGCGCCAGCAGCGCCACGTGCAGGGAGGTCCGCGACTCGGCCGAGTCCAGGTCGGTGCCGCAGATCCGCTTGATCCGGCGGAGCCGCTCGTAAAACGTGGGCCGGGCCAGATGCGAAGCCCTGGCCGCCTCGGCCTTGTTGCCGCCGGCCGCCAGGTACGCGGCCAGCACCTCGATCAGGCCGGTATCCGGGTCGCAGGCGAGCAGCGCGCCGAGTTCGCGCTCCACGAACGTCTGCAGTCGGGGGTCGTCGCGGAGCAGGTGCAGCAGGCCGCGCAGCCGCAGGTCGGGCAGCCGGTAGAACAGCGGCGTGCGCAGCCCCGCCGACGGATCCCGGCCGCCGGGGCGCTGGGCGGCCACGTCGGCGACCTGGCTGGCCTCCAGGAACGAGCGGCGGACATCTCTTATCGATCCGACTGCCGCGCTCACCCCGATCACCAGCACGTCCGGGCCGGTGCCGACCCGCTCCCCGATCGAGGTGGCCAGCCTGGTCAGCACGCCGTCGGGCTCAACCCGCGGGCCGAGCGAGAGCATGGCTCCTGCGCGGGCGTCATCCAGGGTCCCGACCAGCGAAGGGATCCGCTCGGCCCGGCACGCGGCGGCGGCCGCGTCGGCCAGGTCAAGCACCCGAGCGTGGGCGGAGATCCCCAGCGCCGCCGCGGATGTCCCGAGCGCTCCGCTCGATCCCTGTGGGTCACGAAGTCCCGGATCGCGGAACCGCAGCACCATGGCGATGAGCTGGCGCCCGTCGACCGGCACCCCGAGGGCCCTGGACCGCACCGCGGCCTCGGCCGGATCAGCGTGCGCCTGCGAGATGATGCCGCTGATCAGCGTCCGGTGGGCCTGCCGCTCCAGGCTCTCCTGGTGCCGCGTGAGCAGGCGGCCCAGGGCCAGCGTGGTGGCCGCTCGCTCGATGAGCACGGTATCCGTGGCGGTGGGCGGGCCGTCGCAGACCAGGATCACGCGCCCCCAGTCCTCACCCCGGGCGCCCACCGGCGTGACCAGCCAGCCAGACGCCTCGTCGTAGGCGGTCCGCCGCGGCGAAGCGACCGCCGCGGTCAGCGCCCTGCTGCGCCGGGCGAAGCCGGCCAGCAGCCTGGCCGGGTCGGCGCTGCCCGGCTCGCAGGCCAGCACCCGGTGGGACAGGTCGGCCAGGATCACCGGCCGGCCGGCCAGGATCGCAGCTTGCCTGACGATCTCGTCCGGCGACGCGCCCGCGACGGACAGCTCGGTGAAGACCTCATGCAGCCGCTCGGAGGCGCGCAGCTCCTCCAGCTGGGCGTCGATGATCAGGGCATGGACCGCCTCGGTGATCTCGACGAAGGGAACCTCGCGCTCGAAGGCGATCAGGGTCAGGCCGCGGTCGGCCGCGGCACCGACCAGCACCGGCGGCAGCGTCCCCACATACCGGCGGCCGAGTTCGACCGCCAGCGCGCTCACCCCGGCCCCGGCCAGGTCCGCCGCGTACCGGGCCAGCAGGGCTGGCTCGGACGGCAGCGCGATCCCGGTGGTCAGCACGAACTCGCCGCCCTGCAGCAGGTGCGCCGCGTCCGCGATCTCCAGTACGTGCACCCAGCGGACCCGGGCGCTCAGGCCCTCGGCACCGGCGAGCACCCGCGGGCTGCCCCGGTGGATGACATCGAGGCCGAGCAGATCGGCGACAGTAGGCAACATTACGTAAGACAATAGACGAAAGGGCTTACATAATGTCGGTTTCGCTCACCCTGCGGCCCAGAGCAGACTGGGACCATGTCTGAGCTTCTCGCCCGCCATCGCGCGGTCATCCCCAGCTGGGTAGGGATCTACTACGACGAGCCCATCGAGATCGTCAGCGGCCAGGGCTGCCGGGTCACCGACGGCCAGGGCCGCAGCTACCTGGACTTCTTCGCCGGCATCCTGACCAACATGCTCGGCTACGACGTGCCCGAGGTCCGCGACGCGGTCGAGCGGCAGATCGCCAGCGGGGTGGTGCACACCTCGACGCTCTACCTGATCCGCAACCAGGTCGAACTGGCGGAGAAGATCGCCAGGCTCTCCGGCATCGATAACGCCAAGGTGTTCTTCACCAACTCCGGTACCGAGGCGAACGAAACGGCCCTGCTGGCCGCGCTCACCGCCCGCGGCGCCAGCCAGGTGCTGGCCATGCGGGGCAGCTATCACGGACGCTCGTTCGGCGCCGTCTCGGTGACCGGCAACGCGGCCTGGAAGATGTCGAGCCACGACCCGTTCGGTACTCATTACCTGCACGGCACGGACCGGCAGCTTGCCCCCTACCGGAACCTGTCCGACGCTGACTACATCAAGGCCTGCGTGGAGGACCTGCGGGCCCTGCTGAGCGCGGCCATCCACCCGGCTGATGTCGGCTGCCTGCTGGCCGAGCCGATCCAGGGCGTGGGCGGGTTCACCATGCCGCCCGACGGCCTGCTCGCCGCGTACAAGGAGGTCCTCGACGAGCACGGCATCCTGCTGATCTCCGACGAGGTGCAGACCGGCTGGGGACGTACCGGCGAGCACTTCTGGGGCATCTCCGCGCACGGGATCACGCCCGACGCGATGACGTTCGCCAAGGGGCTGGGTAACGGCTTCGCCATCGGCGGGGTGGTCGCCCGGGGCGAGCTGCTCGACGGGATCCGCGGCAACGGCATCTCCACCTTCGGCGGCAACCCGGTCGCCACCGCGGCGGGCAACGCCACCCTGGACTACGTGCTCTCCCATGACCTGCAGCGCAACGCCGCCGTCACCGGCCGGCTCATCATCGACGGGCTCATCCAGGCGGCCGCGAACCTCGACATCGTCGGTGGCGTGCGCGGCAAGGGCCTGATGTTCGCCGTGGACCTGGTGGACCCGGCCACCCGCAAGCCCAGCCCGCCGCTGGCCGCCAGGATGCTCGAGGCCACCAAGGAGCGCGGGCTGCTGGTCGGCAAGGGCGGTCTGTACGGGCACACGCTGCGGATGGCACCGCCCCTGACGCTCACCGAAGCCGAGGCCAAGGAGGGCCTGACCATCCTGACCGACGCCCTCACCGCGGTGAACGAGGAGACCAAGAACAAGTGAGCAAGCAGGCGAGCGACGCGCGCTTGCGCGCGGAGAAGCGAGCAATGAAGCACTGTACCCACTGGATCGGCGGCAAGCCCTGGGACGGCGAGGCCGAGCGTCACGGCGAGGTCTACGACCCCGCGACCGGGCAGGTCACCGGGCAGGTTGACTTCGCCAGCCCCGCTGAGGTCGACCTGGCCGTCCAGGCGGCCAAGGACGCCTTCCTGACCTGGCGGCGCATCTCGCTGGCCAAGCGCGCCTCGGTGCTGTTCGCCTTCCGTGAGCTCGTCCGCGACCACGCCACCGAACTGGCCAAGCTGATCACCGAGGAGCACGGCAAGGTCGCCACCGACGCGGCGGGAGAGGTATCCCGCGGCCTGGAGGTCGTCGAGTTCGCCTGCGGCATCCCGCACCTGCTCAAGGGCGGGTACTCGGAGAACGTCTCCACCGGCGTCGACTCGTACTCGATCAGGCAGCCGGTCGGCGTGGTCGCGGGCATCACCCCGTTCAACTTCCCGGCCATGGTGCCGATGTGGATGTTCCCGCTGGCCATCGCGTGCGGCAACACGTTCGTGCTCAAGCCCTCGGAGAAGGACCCGTCCGCCTCGATGCTGCTGGGCTCGCTGTGGGCTGAGGCCGGGCTGCCGGACGGCGTGTTCAACGTGGTGCAGGGGGACAAGGTGGCGGTCGACGCCATCCTCGCTCACCCCGACATCGCAGCGGTCAGTTTCGTCGGCTCGACCCCGATCGCCAGGTACGTCTACGAGAACGGCACCAAGGCCGGCAAGCGCGTGCAGGCCCTGGGCGGCGCGAAGAACCACATGGTGGTGCTGCCCGATGCCGACCTCGACCTGGCCGCCGACGCGGCGGTCTCGGCCGGGTTCGGCTCGGCGGGTGAGCGGTGCATGGCGATCTCCGCCGTGGTCGCGGTCGACCCCATCGGCGACGAGCTGGTGTCCCGCATCAAGGACCGGATCGCCGGACTGCGGGTCGGCCCGGGCAGCGACGAACGGTCCGAGATGGGCCCGCTGGTCACCGGCCCGCATCGGGACCGGGTGGCCTCCTACCTGGACAGCGGCGTCCGCGAGGGCGCCACGCTGGCCGTGGACGGCCGGGCTCACCCGGTCATCGGCGGGACGGAGACCGGCTTCTGGCTGGGCCCCAGCGTGCTGGACCACGTCACGCCGGAGATGACCTGCTACACCGACGAGATCTTCGGCCCGGTGCTCAGCGTGCTCCGCGCCCCGTCCTACGAGGCAGCGGTTGAGCTGGTCAATGTCAGCCGGTACGGCAACGGCACCGCCGTCTTCACCAACGACGGGGGAGCGGCGCGCCGGTTCGTATCGGAGGCGGAGATCGGCATGGTCGGCGTGAACGTGCCGATCCCGGTGCCGATGGCGTACTACTCGTTCGGCGGCTGGAAGGCGTCGCTGTTCGGCGATACGCACGTGCACGGCACCGAGGGCGTCCGCTTCTACACCCGCGGCAAGGTGGTCACCTCCCGCTGGCTCGACCCGAGCCACGGCGGCGTCAACCTCGGCTTCCCGGTGAACACCTGACGCTGCTCAACATCTTGAACTCGATCAGGCCCAGGGTGGCGAAGATCGAGAACACCGCGACCATGACCACGGCCGCGCCGGTCACCACGCCCGCGCTGCGGGCGATGCCGCCGGTGACCGCGTCCCGCGCGGACGCGCCGCCCAGCCGCAGTTCCCTGATCCGGCTCAGGATGGACACGACCAGCCGGCCACTCGTTCCACGATCGGTGCCCCCGAGGGCTGCGGTGCAGTCATGTCCCTAGCGTCGGTGACTGCCACCCGCCCGGCCATGGTGTGACCTGCCGGAAGCGGGGTGGGGCTAGCCTCACCCCGGTCCGGGGGGTGCGGCTGATGGTAACCCGGCCGGTCATGTCATAGCGTCGAGTCATGTTCCTCGTCCGCGACCTGGTGTCCGCGCGCACCTGGCTCGCCATGACCCAGCACCTGGCCGGCCTGTTCATCGGGCTCCTGATCATCTTCATCATCACCACCGGCCTCGGACTCGGGTTCAGCCTGCTCTTCGTCGCGCTGATCGGGCTTCCGCTCCTGGGCGTGACGCTGCGGTTGGCCGGCTGGTTCGCCCGGGCCGAGCGGGCCAGGTTCGGCTTCTTCCTCGGCGCGCGGATCCCGGCCTGGCCCGTCCCGGGCTCGGCCGGCCGGGCCGGCTACCGGTGGGGCATCATCCCGCGCTGGCGGATGTGGACCGAGGGCGCGACCTGGGCCGAGCTCGGCTACGCGCTGCTGCGGCTGCCGGTCAGCGCGGTGGCGGTAGCGATCAGCATCCTGGCCTGGGCGGCGGGCCTGGTCCTGCTGGCCCTCCCAGCCTACGCCCGGGCCCTGCCCAACGGCGGCCCGAGCTTCGGCGACGGCCCCAGCACCGTGGTGCTGCACGGTCGGCCCGTGCTGGCGGCGTCGGCGGCCATCGGCTGCCTGGTGCTGCTCGCCGCGCCTCAGCTGACCCGCGGTCTGGCCCTGGCGGACGGGGCGCTCGCCCGCCTGCTGCTCGGCCCGCGCGGCGACCTGGCCGCCCGGGTCGCCGAGCTGGAGATCAGCCGGGAGCGGGTGGTGGACGCGGCCGAGGCGGAGCGGCGGCGGATCGAGCGTGACCTGCACGACGGTGCCCAGCAGCGGCTGGTCGCGGTGGCCATGGAACTCGGCCGGGCCAAGGCCAAGTTCGCCGACGACCTCGACGCCGCCCGCGAGCTGGTCGACCAGGCGCACGCTCAGGCCAAGGAGGCCCTCACCGAGCTCCGCAACCTGGTCCGGGGGGTGCACCCGCCGGTGCTGACCGACCGCGGGCTCGACGCGGCCTTGTCCGGCCTGGCCGCGCTCTGCCCGGTGCCGGTCGACGTACACGTCGACGTGCCGGTGCGGCCGAAGTCCTCGGTGGAGGCGGTCGCCTACTTCGTGGTGGCTGAGGCGCTGACCAACGTGGCCAAGCACTCCCGCGCCAGCCACGCCAAGGTCGTGGTGGAAGGCCACGGCTACCCGGGCACGCTCAACGTCATGATCAGCGACGACGGGATCGGCGGTGCGGACATCCGCGGCCCCGGGCTGTCCGGCCTGGCCGACCGGGTGTCCGGCGTGGATGGCCGGCTGTCGGTGGAGTCCCCGGTCGGGGGGCCGACGATCCTCGCGGCGGAACTGCCATGCGGGTAGTGATCGCGGAGGATTCGGTCCTGCTGCGCGAGGGGCTGACCCGGCTGCTCACCGAGGCCGGCCACGAGGTCGCCGCGGCCGAAGGGGACGCCGAGCGGTTCCTGCGGGCGGTGGCCGAGCACGAGCCAGACGCGGTGGTGGTCGACGTGCGGATGCCGCCCACGTTCACCGACGAGGGGCTGCGCGCCGCCCTGGTGGTTCGGGATCGCTGGCCCAAGGTCGGCGTGCTCGTGCTGTCCCAGTGGGTCGAGGAGCGGTACGCCACCGAGCTGATCTCCGGCCGTCCGCACGGGGTCGGCTACCTGCTCAAGGACCGGGTGGCCGACGTCGCCGAGTTCCTTGACGCCCTGGGCCGGGTGGCCGACGGCGGCAGCGCGCTCGACCCCGAGGTCGTCGCGCAATTGCTGGCCCGCAGCCGCCACCCGCTCAGCGAGCTGACCCCGCGCGAGCGCGAGGTGCTGGCGCTGATGGCCGAAGGCCTGTCCAACGCCGCCATCGCCGACACGCTGGTGGTCGGCGGCGGCGCGGTCGAAAAGCACATCAACAACATCTTCACCAAGCTCGGACTCGCGCCCGGTGACCGCGACCATCGTCGCGTGCTCGCCGTGCTGCGCTACCTCGGCACCGGATGAACGGGGCACCACCATGACCTACACGTCCGAGACCGGCAGTGCCGTAACTGACGGCCACCCAACGGGCGCCTGGCGCCCGTCCGGCCCGCTGCGCATGACCCCCGGCCGCTGGGTGGCCGTCGGCGTCGCCGTGCCGGTCGCCCTCGCCCTGATCGGCTGGACCGGCTTCAGCCTCGTCACCTCGTTCGCCAACGGGAGCTACCCGTTCAGTTACGCGGTTCCGGTAAACGACGGCCAGGTGTCGGTGAACGTCAACGGCGGCGACGTCACGCTGCGCGAGATCCCGGGCCGCAGTACCGCCCGGCTGGCGGGAATCGTCCAGTACGGCCTCGTCCGCCCGGGTATCAGCGAGAGCACCACGCCCACCGGAGCGGACGTCAGCGTGGACTGCGGCGGCGTGGCCAACGGTAACTGCGGGATGAACGCCGCCCTCGACGTCCCGCCGCGGACTGCCGTCACGCTAGGGAGCAACGGCGGAGACATCGACGTGTCCGGTTTCACCAGCGGCATGACGCTGTCGGCAGGCGGCGGCAACATGAACGCCAACAATCTGTCCGGCCACCTGCTGCTGGACACCGGCGGCGGCGACTTGACCGGCGGCACGCTGACCGGCACCATCCAGATCAGCACCGAAGGCGGCAACGTCAACGCGGGCAACCTGAACGGCCCCATGCGGCTGGACACCGGCGGTGGCGACCTGACCGGCAACGGGTTCACAGGCGACCTCCAGGTCTTCACCGAGGGCGGCAACGTCGACGTCAACGCCGTGGTCTCGCCGCAGGTCACGATCGCCTCGGGCGGCGGCGACGTCACCTTGGCGCTGAGTCAGCCGCCGCCGGACCTGAAGATCACAGCCGAAGGCGGCAACGTCACCGTGATCCTCCCGCCGGGCCACACCACGTACGACATCTCCACCCCTGACACCCAGGGCGGCAACGTGAACTACCCGTCGACGCTCGCGAGCCCGGCGTCGCACCATGTGATCACCATCGACAGCGGCGGCGGCGACATCACGATCAGCCAAGCCGGCTGAGCCGAGGCTGACCGCGTTGGCGGTGACGATGGCGGCGACCGCGAGCCAGCCGGCAAGCTCCAGCGACTGGCCCAGTACGAACAGGCCGGTCAGCGCCGCGAATACCGGGTTGACGCTCATGAAGACGCCGAAGAACCCGGCCAGCGTTCCTTGGTAGGCTGGCCGGGGTCGGCGGCGCGGAGCGACGGCGCTCCGCAGGAAGGAGAGCCAGTGCCAGGACAGATTCCGCCCGGTGAGATCCATCATCTCCGGCTTACGGTGACCGACGTGCAGCGCAGCCGCGAGTTCTACACCAGCCTGCTCGGCTTCCAGGTCGCAGTGGAATCCCCGCCACCCGGGGACCCGGCCGCGGAGGAGGCGTTCAGCATCTTGTTCGGTGGCGTGGTCATGGCCCGCGGCAACCTGATCATGGGGCTGCGGCCGGTGGCACCCGCGGGTGACCGGTTCGACCCGGACCGGGTGGGCCTGGATCACCTCAGCTTTGGCGTGCCCGGCCGCGAGGACCTGGAGCAGGCGGCCAGGCTATTCGATGAGCACGGCGTCAGGCACGGTGAGATCACCCGCCTGCCGTCGTTCGGCATCGACGTGCTCTCCTTCGAAGATCCCGACGGTATCCAGCTGGAGCTCACCGCGCCGGTAGCCGCGCCTGCGGACGGCGGCTAACCTGCCCCACCCCGACCGGTGTGCATGAGAATCTGGTCAGGTCGCGAGCCGGAGCGAGTGGACGAGGCTCTTCACGTCGGAGGTGCCCAGGTTGCTGGGGACCGAGGCATAGAACACCGCGGGGACCTGGCCGACGCCACGGTCCACGACCACCACGGCGCCGGTCTCATTGCTGAAGGCCAGGCCCTGGCCGACGGCGTCCGGGTAACTCATCTGGAACGTGACCTCCCATGCCTGGTGGCCGCTGACCCGGATCGCCGAGCTGCCCTCGAGGATTTGATAGTGCTGCAGGCCGGAATAGTAGGCCCGGTCCATCGCGCCCGCCAGGCTCATCGCGGTCGGCTCGAGATCGGCGGCCCCGGAATACTGAAACTGCTGCTGGAGCAGGCCGGAGCAGGCGTTGCCGTACCACGGGGCGCCGGATACGGTTCCCGCCAGTGCGTGCTCGCCCGCGCTCCACCTGAACATGGGCGTGTTCAGCGAGTCAGAGCAGCCCCGCCGCCAGCTGGACAGCAGCCGGTAGGACAGCCCCGAGCCGGCGTCCGCTATCTTCCGGATCGTTCGTATGGTCGCGCTGCTGTGCGAGGTCTTCCTGAGGGCCGACGATGACGGCTTCAGGCGAGACGATGCGGCGGGCGCCGCCGGCTGGGTCGTCAGCACGGACGCCGACAGCGCGGCGGGCGTGGCTACGGGCGGCGGCTTGGAGAGGTCGTTGATCCCCACGGCGATCACCGCGAGCACCAGTGCCGTGAGCCCAGCGAACACCCACATCGTGACCCGCCGACGACGGCGACGGCGCCTGCGGCGTCGGGCCGCGGGGTCCCATCTTGGAGCATCGGTGCTCGGCATCCCCATACCGTGCATATACCCGGCAAAAAGGACGGCTAGCCGCAGCTGGTGACTGGTTCTGCGGCTGCGCGGGCCGGCCTAGCCGACCGCGGCCAGGGCCGCTCCGCCGCGGGCCTTACAGGTCCATGATCGCTTTGCGCTGCGAACCGTCGATCGGTATGTGCGCGCCGTTGATGAAGCTGGCCAGCGGCGAGGCGAGGAACGTCACCAGGGCCGCGACCTCCTCAGGTTCGCAGATGCGGCCGAAGGGGATGGATCGCTCGGCCAGTTCGTGGGCTCGTTCCTGGCTGACACCCTTGTCGCGAGCGAAGGCCCGCTCCAGCGTGTCCCACCGGCCGGTGTTCACCGGCCCGGGGTTGACGGTGTTGATGCGCACCCCGTACCGGCCGTACTGCTCGGCGACCGAGGAGGCGAAGTTGATGTCCGCGGCGTTCGCCACACCCGCGGTCATCTCCCAGTAGCTGGGCTTGAGGCCGTCGTTGCCCACCACGAGCACGATCGCGCCCTCGCCTCGCTCTCGCATGTGACCGATGACCGCGCGGACGGACCTGACGTAGCCCATGAACTTCAGGTTGAGGCTGGACATCCACTGCTCTTCGGTCAGGTCCTCGAGCACGCCGCCGGGCGAGCTGCCCGCGCAGGTGACCAGGATGTCGATCTTGCCGAACTGCTCCAGGGCGGCATCGACGCAGCGCTGGACGTCTGTGGTTACGCTCATGTCCCCGGCCAGCGGCAGCACCGCCCGCCCGGTCTCGGCGGCGATCTTCTCCGCTGCTGCTTCGAGTGGGCCCGCGTTACGGGCCGTGATGACCACGTCGCTGCCCTCGCGGGCCAGGGACTCGGCCACGCAACGGCCGATGCCCTTGCTGGCGCCGGTGACGAAGGCTACCTTCCCGTCGAGCCGCAGATCCACCGCAACTCCTTTCGCCTCGCGACGCGTGACACCCGGTCAGGGGTTCTCCCGCGAGATGCCGTCTCTCCGTTGGTGAGCGGATGGTATACCAAATATCAAAGGGGCGGAAGGTGGATCGGCCCGCAGGCGTCAGCCGTCCCACAGCGCGCCGACCGCCGCGTCGACCTTGACGGTCAGAGCGCCGAGGGCTGGGAGCGCCGGAGCGGGCGCCGCGGCGGTGGCATTGTCGCAGGCAGCCAGGGCCCCGGGGTGCAGGAAGCGGGTCAGCTGGCCGAACCCGTACCGGTCATCGCGACCGCGGCGGTGGTAGTGCAACCGCTGCGGCGCATACATGTACAGATGGTCGCGGGCCCGGGTGAGCGCGACGTAGAACAGCCGGTGCTCCTCGGCCAGCCCGCCGGGATCGCCGAGGGCCATGTCGCTGGGCAGCGCTCCGTCGACCAGGTGGGACAGGTGAACGATGGGCCATTCCAGGCCCTTGGCGGCGTGGATGGTGGAGATGGTCAGGTAGTCCTCATCCAGGCGCGGCGGGCCGGCCAGGTCCGCGCCCGAGACCGGCGGGTCAAGGGTCAGCTCGGCCAGCGCGTCGTGCAGCGACGGGTGGGCGGCAGCCGCCTCGGCCAGCCGTTCCAGGTCGGCGATCCGGGCCGCGGCGTCATGGTAGCGGGCCCGGATCAGCGGATTCAGGGCGGCCAGAATGGCCGTGGCCTGGCAGGCAGCGGGCTCACCCGCGGCGTCGGCCAGCCGCTTGAGGCTGGCCGCCAGGGCGGCCCTGGCCCGCGGCGGGGCGGCCTCGACGGCCTGCGACCAGGCCTGTGGCCAGCAATCCTGCGGAACGCCCTCGTCCGGCGCACCGTCCGGGCGGGAGCTGCCCGGGCCGGACCCGCCGGAATCCAGGCGCGCGAGCACCTGCCGGGCGTGCACCGGGCCGATGCCGTCGTGCAGCCGCAGCAGCCGGAACCAGGCCAGGTCGTCAGCGGGATTGGCCAGGATCCGGGCCGCGGCGAGGAAGTCCCTGACGTGGGCAGTGTCGGTGAACCGGAGCCCGCCGAATTTCACGTAGGGGATCTTGCGGGCGCTGAGCTCGATCTCCAGGATGTCGCTGTGATGAGCGGCGCGGACCAGCACCGCCTGATCCCGCAGCGCATTGCCGTCCTCGTACGCATCCAGCACTCGGGCGCAGATCTCCCGCGCCTGGGTGGCCTCGTCATGGCAGCGGACCAGCAGCGGCGGCATCCCCGGGCCTCGGTCACCGGTCAGCGTCAGGTCCAGGCCCGGCGCGGACGGCCTGATCAGGTTGGCCAGGTCCAGCACGCCCTGCCGGGAGCGGTAGTTGCGGTCGAGGCGGACGATATGCAGGCCAGGGTAGGCGTCCGTGAGCTGCCGCAAGTGCGCCGGGTCGGCGCCGCGGAACCCGTAGATGGCCTGCGCGTCGTCGCCTACGCAGGTCAGCTCGTGTCCGTCAGGCTGCAGCAGCCGCACGATGCTGGCCTGGACCGCGTTGACGTCCTGGTACTCATCGACCAGCACCGCGTCGAACATGCCGCGCAGCACCGGGCCAGCCACCGGGTCGGCCAGCGCCGCCTGCCACAGCAGCAGCAGGTCATCGAAGTCCAGCAGGTGGCGGGCGCGCTTGCGGGCGGTGTAGGCGCGGAACAGGCTGGCCAGCTGACCGGCGAACGGGACGCACCAGGGGAAACTGGCGGTGACCACCTCGCTGACCGGGCGCCCGGTGTTCACGCACCGGGTGTAGATGTCTGCGCACGCCGCCGCCCTGGGCGCCCGCTGGCCCGCCTCGGCCAGGCCATGGTCCGGGCGCAGCACATCCAGGATGTCGGCCACGTCGCCCGGGTCCACGATGGTGAACTGCGGCGGCAGCGAGAACGACTCGGCGTGCTGGCGGATGATCTTATGCGCGATGGCGTGGAAGGTGCCGCCGCAGATCCGCTCGGAGGAGCCCTTCCCGGCAGCCGCGGCCCGGGCCAGCATGTCGCTGGCGGCGCGGCGGGTGAAGGTCAGCAGCAGGATCCGGCACGCCGGCACGCCCTGCTGGTCGCGCAGCCACGCGGCCCGGGCCACCAGCGTCCGGGTCTTGCCGGTGCCGGCCCCGGCCAGCACCAGCAGCGGGCCGCCCTGATGCGTCACCGCCCGGCGCTGCTGTTCGTTCAGCCCGTCAAGAATGTCATGTTGATCGAACACGCTTATGAACATAACCAGGACCGCCAGCGGAATCCGTGTGCCGCGCCGGCCCCGGCCAGGCTACTTGGGCGGTCGGCCGCGTCCGGGCCGGATGGGCGGGATGGGCGGGATGTGGTGATAGCGCGGTCCCGACCACAACGCAGGTACCGCATCGACCGCGAAGGCCACCGCGTAGGCGGCGCGCTCGTAGTTGACCCGCCAGCCGACAAAGTGAGGCCACGCCTCCTCCGGGTCGCGCTCGATCTCGAAGCTGACCTCCTTCATCCGGTCGATCGCGTCGAGGAACTCGTCGTAGTTCAGGCTGATCCCGGCGCCTGGATCCGGCTCAGCGGGTACGTCGATGCCCATGGCCTGCGCGATCCGGGTGAAGCACTGGGCGCCGCCACGCAGGCACAACCGCGCCGGTATCTCCGGCGCGGCATCGGGAGATAGCGCCAGGAACAGCGCCGCGGAGTCCAGCACGGCCAGCAGCGCGGTGACCCAGGACGACAGCGCGCCCGGTGAGCGGAAGCGGACCAGCGGCAGGTAGGTGGTGTGGCTCTCGCCGACGTCCGCGGCCCAGCGTTCCCACTCCGCGTACAGGTCCGGCATCGTATTCAGGGTCGACATGCCCGTGCCCAGGCCGTAGTGGGTGCGCGCTAGCAGCTCCGGGCCCCAGGACGGCACCCCGGCCCGCGCGTTCAGCAGCGCCACCTGGGTCTCCCGGCGGTTGAACGACGAGTACAAGGTCGGCAGGTAGGCGATCTGCAACGTGACGATCACCAGGCCGGTCGCCGCGGCCAGGAACACGAACACCGCGGGCACCGCCCCGGCAGGCACCGCGAACCCCAGCGTGAACAGCGAGGACCCGGCATCGATGAACGCGGACACCATGCCGCGGGTGGCAAACGGCCATAGCAGCAGGGCGAACCCGACATACGCCACGACCAGCCAGGTGGCCAGCTGGCACAGCAAGATCGCCGCCGCCTGGGTGGCCAGCAGCCGGTCTGCTCGCTTGTAAGCCATCTGGATGTCGTGCGGAGAGTTCCCCGGCTCCTTATGGACGTACCACTTGAACACCAGCCGGTACGCCCCCACCACGGCCTTGTCCACCCACCGGGTCAGCCGGCTGCTGACCGAACGCGAGACGATCAGCGTCCCGGTGACGCTGGACGCCGCCGTAACTACCAGCAAGCCGCCGATCACTGCTGCCACCACGCGGGCCGCCAACGGCACCACCATCGGTCTCCTCCAGGTCGCCAGCTATGCCGAACCTATCGAGAGCCGGATGGAATGCGTGATCCCGGCCCCGATAGCCTGAAACTCATGGTCTCAGTCTGGCCCATGGTTTCGTATGACCGGTGGCGCGCGACCTGTGACACGCTGCATGCGCACACCCAGGTCCTCGGCAAATTGGCGGCCACGCTCGCGCCGCCCGAACCCCAGTTGCAGCACGCGGCGCTTCGCCTGACCGCGCGCGGCTGGGAGACGGCGCCGCTGCCCGCGCCCGATGGTTCTGGCGCGCTGGTGGCAGCGCTCGACCTGCACCGTCATGAGGCGGTCGTGGAGCACAGCGCCGGGCGGGCCGAGCATGTCCGGCTGACCCCGCACCGCCCGGTCGGCGAGGTGACAAACCAGGTTCTGGCCGCCGTCCGCGCCCTGGGTGGTCCGGTGGAGATCGACCCCACGCCGCAGGAAGTACCCTGGACCGTGCCCTTGGACGAGGATTCCGAGCACGCGCACTACGACCCGGGCGAGGTCGCCGATTACTTCGCCGCGGCGACTCAGGCCGCACTGGTCCTGGCCGCGTACCGCGCGCCCTACCGCGGGCGTTCCACGCCGGTCAACGCCTGGTGGGGTTCGTTCGACCTGGCCGTGAGCCTGTTCTCCGGGCAGTCGGCCGATCCGCCGTCGGATGACTTCATCATGCGCAATGCCATGGACTCGCAGGAGGTTGCCGTCGGCTGGTGGCCCGGCGATGCCCGTTACCTCAAGGCCGCGTTCTACGCCTACGCGCACCCGGCCGAAGAGGGCTTCGCGGGCGCTAACCTGTCCCCGGCCGCGGCCCGCTGGGATCCGGCCCTGGGCGAGTACATCCTGGACTGGGACGACGTGCGGTTGGATCCGGATCCCCTGGCCGCGGCGTTGGAGTTTGCCCGGTCGGCCTTCCGCCACGCCTGCGCCGTATGCCGGTGGGACGTGAGGCTGGCGGCCAGCGCCGAGGGCAGGCCGCCGCCGGTCCGGTGACACGGTTCGTGGTGTCAGTTCTCCGCTTGGTGCGTGCCCGGGGAGGGGTTGGCCAGTGAAACTCGATTCTGCCCACGAGCCGGGCATGACCGTCTACGGGGCGGCGTGGTGCCCGCATTGCAAGCGCGTGAAGAAGTTCCTGGCCGAGCACAGGGTGCGCTACGCCTACGTGGACATCGATGCCCACCCGGAGGCCATCGAGCGGCTCAGGGAACTGCAGGACGGCGGGCAGATCATCCCCACCGTGATCTACCCGGACGGGACCCATGAGGTGAACCCGAGCGATGAGGCCCTGGCCCGCCGCATCGGCCTCACCCGGGCCGCCGCCCAGACCGCCTACGACCTGGTCATCGTGGGAGGCGGGCCGGCCGGGCTGGCGGCCGCCATCTACGCCGCACGGGAAGGCATCGACGCCGTGGTGGTGGAGGCCAGCGCACTAGGCGGGCAGGCCGGGATCAGCGACCGGATCGATAACTACCCGGGCTTCCCCGACGGCATCTCCGGCGCCGAACTGGCCGAACGGTTCGTGGCCCAGGCCCGGCGTTACGGAGTAGAGCTGCTGTCGGCGGTAGCGGTCACCGCGGTGCAGCGCGATGACGACGACCTGGTCAGCTCGCTGTCCTCCGGGCAGCAGCTCACCTCGCACGCGGTGATCGTGGCGACCGGATCGAAGTACCGGCGCCTCGAAGTGCCCGGCGAGAACGACCTCATCGGCGCCGGCGTCCACTTCTGCGCCACCTGCGACGGGCCCTTCTACCGGGGTGCCGATGAGGTGGTGGTCATCGGCGGCGGCAACTCGGCCCTGGAGGAGGGACTGCACCTGTCCCAGTTCGCCCAGCGGGTCCGGGTGCTGTCTAACACCGACCTGTCCGCCTCGCCGGTTCTTCAGGAGCGGGTGCGATCCGATCCGCAGTTCACCATCCATACCGGTGTGGACATCGTGGAGCTCGAGGGTGAGCGGGGTAAGTTCGCCGCCGTCGTGGCCCGCGACCGCGCCAGCAGCCAGACCCACAGGTTCCCGGCTGCCGCCGCGTTCGTGTTCATCGGCCTCAAGCCCAACAGCGCCTTTCTTGGTGACGCCGTGGACCGTGACCCCGGCGGGTTTCTCATCACCAGCCCGGCCATGGAAACATCCATGGCAGGCGTGTTCGCCGCTGGCGACGTGCGCTCGGGCTCGACCAAGCAGCTCGGCTCCGCGGTAGGCGACGGGATCGCCGCCCTGCTGATGACGCGCCGGTACCTCGAAGTCCACCACCACAAGGCGGTGGCGCTGGTCGACGCCTAAGGCGAAGGCGGCGGCCACCGGGGCCAGGCGCAGCACGTCCTCGGGGCCGGCCAGACCGGGAAGCGAGACGAATACCGTCCGCACGCCGCGCTCAGCCAGCAACCGGTAACGGCCGATGTGGTCCTCCGCCGTGCCCGCGTGGTGGCGCCGGGCGAAGGCAGCGGCGGTGGTCGTGCCGCGCAGGTTCTCCACCATCGAGCCGGCGTCCTGGCGGTCGCGGCCGATGACCGGGACGTCGAGCACGGTCACCTCGGCCTGCGCTGGATCACGGCCCGCCTCCAGGCAGTGCTGGCGGAAGACAGCGAGCTTGCGGTCAAGCACGGCGAGGTCCGAGGGAAGATTGCAGCCATCGCCGAGCCTGGCCGCGATGGCCAGCGTCCGCTTCTCGCCGCCGCCGCCGACGATGATCGGGATCCGCGACACCGGCCGCGGATAGCAGGTGGTTTCCGGCAGCCAGACGCGCTCGCCGCGGTACTCCCTGGTGCCCGGCTGCCACAGTGCGCGCAGCGTCTCGATGGCCGACTCGAGCCGGTCCAGCCTGACCCGGGCCGACGCGAACGGCAGGCCGAACCCGGCGTGCTCGCGCTCCCACCAGCCGGCCCCGATGCCGCAGAACGTCCTCCCGCCACTCAGCGCGTCCAGCGTGGCCGCAGTCTTGGCCAGGATCCCTGGCGCCCGGAACGTCACGGGGGTCACCAGCGTGCCCAGGCGAAGGCCTGGTTCCAGGCCGGCCAGCATCCCGAGCGTCACCCACGGCTCCGGAATCGGTTCCCAGGCCCGGCCGACCTGGGGAATCTGGATCAGATGGTCCATCAGCGCGATTCCCTGCAGGCCAGCCTCGGCTGCGGCGCGGGCTACCGCGGCCAGCCAGTGGGCCGGGCCTGCCGGGTCCTCGTCCCAGGGAAACCGGGATACCTGCAAGATCAGGCCCATCTGGACCGGACGCTGCCGTTGCTCGCTGGCCGCCTTCCTTGCGCCTGGGGTGTGCGAGGCCTCGGGCTGAGCCTGCGCGGCCGTGATCACCGCGTCCCAGCCCTCTCCTCCGATCTCCGCGACCGCCGCTCGCATCCGCCGCAACTGACCGTCGAGCACCGTCGCGGGGACCGGCTTATCGCGGGCACGGTTACGCCGGCGGCACTCCGCCGGATCGGTGCCGAACAGCACAGTGGCGGCGGGCATGCCGCTGTTCCCGGCCAGGTCCAGGTAACCGCGGCGCCGGGCCGGGTCGAGGCCCAGCGTGTCCACCACAGCCGTCAGGCCGCGGCGCAGCCGCGCCGCCACGATCTGGTCGAGCAGAGCGAACGCATCGTCCGACGCATCCAGGTCGTGCTCGCCGCTACCCACCACTGCGCGCAGCCGGTCGGAGGAGACCACCTCGTGCGGGCCGTAGTGCGCCGCGGCCCAGACCGATTTCCCCGAGCCGGACGGCCCGACCAGCACCACGAGCGCGGGATCGGGTAGCGTCACAGCCGCCGCTGGTTGCACACTCCCCAGCTTGGCAGACCCATACGCCAGCGGATGGAAGGGAAGACCAGTGAACCAGGCCCCCAAGCACGAGATCACCATCTCGCGCACGTTCGACGCACCGCGCGAACTTGTCTACCGGGCTTTCGTCGACCCCGGCCAGCTATGCGAATGGTACGGGCCTGCGGGGTTCTTGGTGCCGTGCGAGACGGTGCAGATCGACGCCCGGCCCGGCGGCTTCCAGCGTTTCGAGATGACGAACCTCGAAGACCCGGGCAGCCGCTACCAGGTCGAGGTGACCCTCAGCGAGGTCGTCGAGAACGAACTGCTCGCCGGTCACCAGGATGTCGAGCGGATTGACGCCGCCAGGCCTGCCTCCAGGTCCAGGTTGCGGCTGGAGTTCCTTGAGGAGGCGAACGGCAAGACCCGGCTTGAGCTGCGGCAAGGCCCGTACACCCCCGAGGTGGCCCAGGATGCCAAGGCGCGCTGGGAGAGCTCGTTCACGAACCTGGACTCACTGCTGCGGCGGTCCCTGTAGCGACGAGCGCTTCAGCACTGCGCGGGGTGGATGAATGCAGCCGCCGGCTGGCCTAGCCACTGCGTGACGCGCATCGCGAGATCCATGGCCGCCAGGCGGGCCGTCCGCAGGTTATTCAGCCGGTTTGGCGTGCAGTTGAGTTCGTGCGCCAGCTCTGCCCAGGTGAGATCGCGCGCACGGCGTTCCTCGTTGAGCGCCTCGTGCAGCTGGTTCAAGTTCCACCGAAGCCGGCTGTCCGTTCCGGCCTCCGGCAATGTCACATCTCCCACGTCGACCACCGGACCGGTCAGGAAGTCCTCCGGGGCACGGTGCAGCCACCGCAACATGAACAGCGCATACTGGCATGAGGTGGGCCCCCGCTTGGCCAGTCTCGAGACCGCTCCTCCGCACAGCGGATGATCCGTTCGCTGGGCGTTGAGTTCTGAGGACTGCTGCCACAGTTCGTCGGCGAGGGTGTACCAGTCGAGCCAGCGGTCACGACGTTGGGCGTCGAGCGCGCTGAACAGCGCCCCGCAGTCGAAAGCCGGCTGAGCTCGCACTCGCGTGAGGATAACCCAGAGCAAGCCGTCAGGGCCAGGCCCAAGAGCAGCCGTGATGGACGCCTGCCGCTGGAGTTCCTATGACCCTGCTGGCAACGACCCTGCTGGCAAGGCGCTGCGGATGATCTTGCCGACGTGGTTGCGGGGCAACGCCGTGAGCTGGAACACCCGCTTCGGGCACTTGTACCCGGCCAGGCGCGTGCGGGCGTGCGCGATGAG
The DNA here is from genome assembly GCA_963808615.1 of uncultured Actinomycetota bacterium. Lineage (GTDB taxonomy): Bacteria > Actinomycetota > Actinomycetes > Streptosporangiales > Streptosporangiaceae > Palsa-504. Next base: position 313,686 of record CAWEGV010000004.1, on the reverse strand, counting down.
GGCTTTCTCGTCGAGCCCGTGCCCGTCCCGTAGCACGACCCAGGCGGTCACCTGTTCGCCCCATCGCTGGTGCGGGACGCCCGCCACCGCGGCCTCGGCCACGGCCGGATGGTCTTCCAGCACGATCTCCACCTCGCGCGGGTAGACGTTCAACCCTCCGGTGATGATCATCTCCTTGATCCGGCCGCGGATCCTCAGGTGTCCGGTGGCCGTGTCCAGGGCGCCGATGTCGCCGGTACGGAACCAGCCGTCGGACGTGAACGCCGCTGCGCTGGCGGCCGGATCGTGCCAGTAACCGTCGAAGACCTGCGGCCCCCGGACCTGGATCTCGCCGTCGGCGCCCGGGCTCGGCAGGCCGCCCTGGGCGGCGATCCTGGCCAGCACTCCGGGGAGCGGGATCCCCACCGTGTCACCGCGGGGGTCATCGGCAGGGTTGGATACGTTCAGCCCGCTCTCGGTGGTGCCGTACCTGATCAGCGGCACGAGGCCCAGGACCGCGGTCAGCCGCCCGGCGAGCGCCGGGCTCAGCGGGGCCGAGCCGCAGACCGCCAGCCGCAGGCCTGGCCGCCCGGCCGCGGTGATGATCCCCGCGTCCATCAGGGCCTGGTAGATGGTGGGCACCGCGAACAGCACGGTGGCCCGGGTCTGCTCGATCGTCCGCAGCAGGTCGGCGGGGGCGAACCGGGACCGGATATGCACCGTGCCGCCCGCGATCAGCGCCGCGTGCACGCCACTGAGTCCGTGCTGGTGATACAGCGGCAGCGCGTGCGCGAGCACGTCGTCGGGGCTCCATCGCCAGGCCGCCATCGCCGAGCGGATCGAGGCCGCGAGCTGGCCGTGCGTCAGCGGCACGCCCTTGGGCCTGCCGGTCGTACCGGAGGTGTAGGCGAGCAGGGCGATGTCGTGCGGGCCGACCGCAATGCCGTCAGCCCGGCCGCTACCGGATGGCAGATCCCCGACGCCAAACGTCGGCAAAGAGCCCGATTCTTGGCTCAGCCCGGCCAGCAGCCGGCCCGGTTCAGGGTCTGCGAGCGCCAGCACCGCTCCGGAGTCGGCCACGAGGTGCCGCAGCTCGGCCGCCGTGAACCCCGGGTTGGCCAGCACCACCACCGCGCCGGCCCGCAGCGCGCCCAGGTAACAGCGCACGAAGTCAAGGCTGGCCGCCGCCGCGAGCAGCACCCGGTCACCAGGCTGCACCCGGTGGGCCAGCCAGCCCGCCACCCGGGCCGCGCCGCGGTCGAGCTCACCGTGGCTCGCTGGCTCGCCGTCCACGGTGACCGCGACCCGGTCCGGCACCGCGACCGCAGACGCAGCGGCCAACGCGGGAATCGTGTCCTGGGCCAGCCCTGCCGCGAACGACGCCGCGTCCGCCGCCGCAGGCAGATGCAACCGCCAGCCTGCCCGGCTCCAGTCCCGGTAACCGCCCGTTGCACTCAGCCCCGTCACGGGGGGCCCGGGCCCGGTCGGTCCGGTCACGGGCTATCGGGGTCCGGTCGGTGTCCGACGGGATTCACACCGATCACACGCGCCCAGGCGGCCCGGTTGACCTCGCGTTCGGCGCGCAGTCGGCCCAGCAGCCCATCGGCGGCCATCACCGCCTTGACCCCGGCAGCTGCTCCACCGCCAGATCCGGGCCGGGCGGTCAGCTCCGCGGCGATCTGACCGGCGTCCCGTTCCGGGTCCTCGGTGACGCGGTTGACCAGCCCGAGGGCCAGCGCCTCGGCGGCCTCCACCCAGCGGCCGGTCAGCACCAGCTCCATGGCCGCGCCCCGGCCGACCAGGTTGGGCAGCAGCCAGGCCCCCACCGCCAGGTCCGGACCGGGCCCTGTACCTTGGCGCGTGCCGCGCGGGGCATCCTGGCGCGTGCCGCCCGGGGCACCTTGGCGCGTGCCGCCCGGGGCACCTTGGCGCGTGCCGCCCGGGGCACCCTGGCGCGTGCCGCCCGGGGCACCTTGGCGCGTGCCGCCCGGGGCATCTTGGCGCGTGCCGCCCGGGCCGATCCAGCGCAGCCGCGCACCCGGGCCTGCGATCCGGAGGTCCGACGCCGCCGCTAGCTGCGCGCCGCCGCCCACCGCGGCCCCGGTGATCACCGAGATCACTGGCCCGGGTCTGGTGATCATGGTCTCGCAGCAGTCGTAGATCAGATCGGAGATGACGGACCGTTCGGCATCAGAAAGAGACAGATCGGCCCCGGCGCAGAACACCTGAGGGTCGGCGCTGCCGAGCAGGACGGGCATCTCCGGGTCGGCGGCGATCGCGTCCCGGACCGCCACCGTCAGGTCCACGTCAAGCGCGTTGCGCCGTTCCGGCCGGGCCAGGCGCAGCCAGCGGTAGCCAGCCGGGCTGTGCTCGACTATCAGGTGAGGATGCAGCATGGGAAGGCTCCCGAAATATGGTATACCAAATGAACCGGGACCTGAGGAGCTAGCCAAGTGAAGCCAGCGCCGTTCGCCTATCACCGCGCGCACAGCGTCGGCGAGACGGTCGCGCTGCTCGCCGAGCTCGGTGACGAGGCGAAGATCCTGGCCGGCGGGCTGAGCCTGGTTCCGATGATGAACTTCCGGCTGGCCCGGCCGGCCGCGCTGGTCGACGTGACCCGGATCGAGGGCCTGAGCTACCTGCGGGCCGATCCGGGCGGACCTGGTGACGGCGACGGGCTGCGCATCGGCGCGCTGACCACGCACCGGACGGTCGAGGTCAGCCGGGATCCGGCCGTCCTGGCCGGGTTCGGCGTGCTGCCGCGGTCGGCCCGCTGGATCGGGCACTATCCGATCCGTAGCCGCGGCACGTTCGGCGGCAGCATCGCGCACGCGGACCCGGCTTCGGAGTGGTGCCTGCTCGCGGTGCTCCTCGGTGCGCGGGTCGTGCTCACGGGACCGGACGGGGAGCGTGCTGTGACGGCCGCCGAGTTCTTCCAGGGCTACTACACCACCGCGGCCCGCCCGGACGAGATGATCACCGAGCTGTGGTTCCCGAGGTCCGCGCCGCACGCCGTGCTCACCGAGTTCGCCCAGCGGCAGGGGGACTTCGCGGTGGTCGCCGCGGCGGTATCGGTGGACATCACCGGCGGCATCTGCCGGTCCGGACGCGTGGTGCTCGGCGGCGTGGGGCCGGTACCTGTGCAGATCGAAGGCGGCGCCCTGGCAGGCCAGCCGGCTTCGGCCGGGACCTGGCGGGCCATGGGCGAGCACGCCGCGGGCCAGATCGATCCCCCTGACGATACGCACGGCAGCAGCGAGTACCGGCGCAGGCTGACCACCACCCTGGTGACCCGTGCGCTGGCCCAGGCGAGCCTTCTGGTCCAGGCCGGCCAGGACCGCGGGTGAGCCAGTGGGTGGGCGCTTCGGTGCCCCGGAAAGAAGACCGCAGGCTGCTGCTGGGCCGGGGCCGGTTCGTGGCCGACCTGGACCCCAGGACCCGGCCGGGCCTGCTGCACGCCGCCTTCGTCCGCAGCCCGTACGCCCACGCCGGCCTGGCCGGCATCGACGCCGCCGCGGCGGACTCCGAGCCCGGCGTCGCGGCGGTCTTCACCGGCGCCAGCCTCGGGCATCCGTACCTGCTGGCCGTGCTGGAACGAGAGGAGTTCATCCCCACCCGGATGCCCGTCCTGGCCGGGCAGGTGACCCGTTTCGTCGGTGAGCCGGTAGCTCTCGTGGTGGCCGATGACCCCTACCGGGCCGAGGACGCGGCCGAGCTGGTCCAGGTGGAGTGGGATCCCAGGCCCGCCGTGATGAGCATCGAGGCAGCCACCGCGTCGGACGCCCCCCGGCTGCACGAAGAGGCGGACGGCAACTGCCTGGTCGACCTGCTGATGTTCGACGACGGCCGGCTCACCGAGATCTTCGCCGACGCGGCCCTGGTCATCGGGGCAACCTTCGCCAGCGGCCGGGTTGCGGCATTGCCGCTGGAAGGGCGGGCCTGCCTGGCTGAGTGGGACGATCGTGACGATCAGCTGGTGATGCACGTGTCAACCCAGGTCCCGCACCAGGTCCGATCCGGGGTGGCGCAGGCCCTCGGCGTGCCCGAACGGCAGATCCGGGTGATCGCCCCGGACGTCGGCGGGGGGTTCGGCCTGAAGTGCGTGGTCGGCCGGGAGGAGGTGGCCGTCGCGGCGGCCGCATGGCGGCTGCGCCGCCCGGTGTGTTGGGCCGAGGACCGGCAGGAGAACCTGACCGCCGCGTTCCACGGTCACGAGCAGCAGTACCAGGTCCGGGCGGCGTTCGACGCCGGCGGCAGGATCCAGGCGCTGGACGCGGAGATCGACTGTGACATCGGGGCGTACTCGGCATTCCCGTTCACCTGCGCGGTCGAGCCGCTGATGGCCGCGACCGAACTGCCCGGCGTGTACAAGATCCCGGCCTACCGGGCCCGCGGCCGGGCCATCGCCACCAACAAGGCCCCCACCGCGCCCTACCGCGGCGTGTCCCGGCCGCAGCTCGTGCTGGTCATGGAGCGGCTGATGGAAAAGGCCGCGGCCGCGCTCCACCTCGACCCGCTGCACGTGCGCCGGGTGAACCTGATTGGCCCCGGCGAATTCCCCTACCAGGGCGTCAACAAGGTCACCTACGACGAGGGCAGCTATCGCGAATCGCTCGATCTGGCCGAGGAACACGTGGCCAAGCAGGCGTGGCTGGCCGAACGGGACCAGATCCGGCAGGCGGGACAGCGCGCTGGTATCGGCTATGCCTGCTTCTCCGAACGCACCGCCTACGGCACTCCGGCCATGTCGCTGCGCCGGATGCGGATGACCCCCGGCTACGACACCGCCCTGGTCCGGATGGACCCGACCGGCGAGGTCATCGTCACCACCGGCACCTGCGGGCATGGCCAGGGGCACGAGACCACGTTCGCGCAGATTGTCGCCGACCGCCTCGGCGTGCACCCGGACCAGGTCAGGCTCCGCCAGGGCGACACCGATCTGGCCTCCTACGGCTGGGGCACCTGGGGCAGCCGTTCCGTGGTGATCGGCGGCGGTGCCGCCAGGCGCGCCGCGGATCTGGTGGCCATGCAGCTCAGGCAGGTCGCGGCCCACCTGCTCGAGGCGAGCCCGGGCGACGTGGAACTGGCCGAGGGCAGCGCCAGGATCCGTGGTGACGCCGCGGTGGCGATTCCCATCGCGGAGCTGGCCCGGGTGGTCCATTTCCAGGCCCACCGGCTGGCCGAAGACCTGCGGTACGGCCTTGAGGCCCGGGCTTCATTCGACCCGCCTGGCACCGTCTCCAACGCCTGCCACGTGGCCATGGTGACGATCGACCCGGGCACCTGCGCCATCCGGCTGCACAGGTACCTGGTGGTAGAGGACTGCGGGGTGATCATCAACCCGATGGTGGTAGACGGCCAGATCCGCGGCGGAGTCACCCAGGGTGCGGCGGCCGCGTTGCTCGAACGCGTCTGCTTCGATCCCGACGGCCAGCCGGCCAGTGCCACGCTGATGGACTACCTCGCGCCCACGGCAGCGGAGATGTGCCCGGTGGACATCGTCCACCTGCAGACACCGTCGCGGTTCAGCGAGACCGGCGCGAAGGGCATGGGGGAGGGCGGCACGATCGGCGCCCCGGCCGCCGTGCTAGGCGCGATCAACGACGCGCTGTCCGACACCGACGTGCGCTTCGACCACATTCCCGTGCTGCCCCAAGACCTGAGCGCTGCCCTCAGCGAGGCCGGAGCCGCCCCATGAAGGACACCCATGCCATCTCGCTGGAGGTCAACGGCCGCCGCCACGACCTGGTGGTGGAGGCCCGCCGGACGCTGGCCGACATGCTCCGCCACGACCTCGGCTACACCGGTACCCACTTGGGTTGCGAGCACGGCATCTGCGGCGCGTGCACGGTCATCGTCGACGGCGCGCCGGTCCGGGCCTGCCTGCTCTTCGGCGTCCAGGCCGACGGCACCGAAGTGCGCACGGTCGAGGGCCTGGCCGACGGCGAGCAGCTGTCGGACCTGCAGCAGGCCTTCAGCGACCACCACGCGCTGCAGTGCGGGTTCTGCACCCCGGGCTTCCTCATGCTGGCCGAGGCCTACCTGGCCGACGAGGACCGGCCGCCGGAGCTGACCGCCGAACAGGCCCGCGAGCTTGTCGCCTCGAACCTATGCCGCTGCACAGGCTACCAGGGCATCGTCGACGCGGTTCTGGCCACCGAGCGTACCCGTCAGCCACCCAGGAAACCAGCGGGCGGATGAGCGTGATCGGCGCCAGGCTGCCGCGCAAGGAAGATCCCCGGCTGCTGCGCGGCCGGGGCCGGTTCGGCGACGACATCAGCGCCCCCGGCCAGCTGTGGGCCCGGGTCGTCCGCTCGCCGTCCGCGCACGGCCACCTCCGCGAGCTCGACGTCTCGCAGGCCGCCGCGGCCCCGGGAGTCATGGCCGTGGTCACCGCCGGCGACCTGCCCCCCGGATTGGCCATACCCGTCCGCCTGGCCGTCCCCGGCATTGACCTCGGCCGCTACCTGCAGCCGGTCCTGGCCGCGCACACGGTCCGCTACGTGGGCGAGCCGCTCGCCGTGGTGGTCGGCGATGACCCGTACGCCTGCGAGGACGCCGCCGAGCTGATCGAGATCGACATCGCCGAAGTGCCTGCTGTCCTCGACGCCCGCACTGGCCCCGGGCACATAGCCGCCGAGCTCACCGCCGGCTACGGCGACATCGAGGCCGCCTTCTCCGGCGCCCGGCACGTGGTGCGCATCGAGCTGGCCATCGGTCGGCACAGCGGTGTGCCGCTTGAACCTCGCTGCCTGCTGGCCGTACCCGACCCGGATGCGGGGTCGCTGTCCGTGTTCGGCATGACCAAGGTGCCGGTGTTCAACCGCGACCTGCTGGCCCGCCTGCTCGGCATGGACGAGACGCTGATCCGGGTACACGGAGTCGACGCGGGCGGAGGGTTCGGGGTCAGGGGCGAGTTCTATCCGGAGGATTTCCTCATCCCCTGGCTGGCCACGACCCTGGCGCGCCCGGTCAAGTGGGCCGAGGACCGGGCCGAGCACCTGATGGCCGTGAACCATTCCCGGCAGCAGCATCACCGCATCGCCGCCGCCTTCGACGCCGACGGCAGGATCACGGGCCTGGCCGACGACATAACGCACGACAACGGCGCCTACTGCCGCACCCACGGGGTCGCGGTGCCCGAACTTACCGTGGCCATGCTGCCCGGCCCGTACCGGGTGCCCGCCTACCGGGGCCGGGTCCGGGTGGTGCTCACCAACAAGACACCGTGCGGCACCTACCGCGCGCCGGGCCGGTTCGAGGGCACCGCTGCCCGCGAGCACCTGCTCGACGTGGCCGCAGACCAGCTCGGCCTGGACCGGATCGAGCTGCGGAGGCGCAACCTTCTCACTCCCGACGAGCTGCCGCACCAGCGCCCGATCACCACCCTGCGCACGGACCTGATCCTGGACACCGGTGACTACCCGGCCCTGCTGGCGGCCGCGGCCCGGGAGGCGGACCGTCTCGGCTATCGCGCGCTGGCCGATGGCGGTCACGACCGGCCGGGTGGCGGCAGCGGCGGGCCGGGTGGCGGCAGCGGCGGGCCGGGCGGCGGCAGGCTGCGAGGGTTCGGCCTGGCCATGTTCGTGGAGAAGAGCGGGCTCGGGCCGCAGGAGACCGCGGACGTTACGGTGAGCAAGTCCGGCGCGGTGCACGTGTACTCGGGCGGCACCTCGATGGGGCAGGGTATCGAGACGGCGCTCGCTCAGATCGCCGCCGCCGCCCTGGGCGTTGATCCGGGCACGGTCGGCGTGGTCACCGGCGATACCGCCGCCCAGCCGTTCGGCGCCGGGTCCTGGGCGTCCCGGTCGACCGTGGTGGGTGGCAATGCGGTACACCAGGCCGCGACCGCGGTCCGGGAGCGGGCGATCGAGCTGGCCGCGAGGATGCTCGAGGTCGCCGAGGAGGATCTCGACCTGACCGGCGGCTCCGTCGCCGTCCGCGGCGACCCGGCCGTCCGCCTCACGCTGGCCGAGATCGCCCAGGGCGCCGAGCCCGCCAGCGGGTACCTCCGGCCCGGCGAGCCGGCCGGCCTGTCTGCCCGCCGCCGCTTCGAGGTCTCTCACATGACCTACCCTTACGGCGCGCATGCCGCCGTCGTCGAGGTGGACCCGGATACCGGGCAGGTCCGGGTGCTGCGTTACCTGGTGACCTACGAGGTGGGCCGGGCAGTCAACCCGATGCTGGTCGAGGGCCAGCTGCGCGGAGGGGTGGCCCAGGGAATCGGCGGCGCGCTGATGGAGGAGTTCTGCTACGACGATGCTGGCCAGCCGCAGGCCATCTCCTTCGTCGAGTACCGGATGCCGACCGCCGCCGAAGTTCCGCCGGTCGACGTCCTGGTGTCGCAGGACGCGCCGGCTCCTGGGAACCCGCTCGGCGTGATGGGCGCGGGCGAGGGCGGCATCAACGCGGTCGGCGCGACGGTGGCGAACGCGGTACGGGACGCGCTCGGCCTGGCCGGCGGGTTGGTCAGCTACCGCTGACTCCGGCCCGCGTCCGTGCCCTCTGCGAAGGACGGGAAGGCATGGTATGACCACCGAGGGCTATGTCAGCAAGACGGACCTGGTGGCCGCGCTCGTCCGCGAGCTGGTCATCACCGGCGAGCTCGCCGCGGGGGAGCAGCTGCGCCAGCGTGACCTGGCCCAGCGGTTCGGCGTCAGCCAGACCCCGGTCCGGGAGGCGATGCGACGGCTGGAATCAGAAGGGCTGCTGGTCTGCGACACGCACCGGGGTTTCACCGTGGCGGCCCCCGACGAGGGCCGGCTGGAGGAGAACTTCCGGATTCGCGCGGCGCTTGAGTCGCTGGGCGCATCGCTGGCGGCCCGCAGGATCGACGCCTCCGGCCTGGCCCGGTTGCGGGGCCTGAACGACCAGATGCGGGCCCTGGCCGACGACGACCCGGCCTATGCGGAACTCAACCGGGAGTTCCACTTCACCGTGTACGAGTACGCGCACAGCCCACTGCTCCTGTCGCTGATGCGGCTGCTGTGGGCGTCGCTGCACGGCGGGCCCCGGGTCACCCGCACCCACGCCGAGTCCGCCCGTCAGCACGGCGAGATCCTCGCCGCGCTGGCTGAGGGGGACGCCGGCGTGGCGTCGGCGCGGACATACCAGCACATCATGGGCGCGGATCCGGTAAAAGACACCGAAACGGGCTCGTAGCCAGATCCGAGGGAGCCGCCATGCCAGCGATCGTGACCGACGACGGCGTGACGCTGCACGCCGAGGAGGCCGGGCGAGGCGAGCCGCTGCTGTTCGTCCATGAGTTCGCAGGCGACCACCGCAGCTGGGAGCCGCAGGTCCGCTACTTCTCCGCGGCCTACCGCTGCATCACCTATGCTGCCCGCGGCTACCCGCCTTCGGACGTTCCGGCCGATCAGGGCGCGTACAGCCAGGCGCGGGCGGTCTCAGATGCCGTCGCGGTCCTCGACGGTCTCGGCGTGGCCCGAGTGCACGTGGTGGGACTGTCCATGGGCGGCTTCACCGCGCTCCACCTGGTACTGGCCCACCCGGACCGCGTCCTGTCGGCGGTCGTGGCCGGGGCCGGATACGGCGCCCAGCCCGAGCGCGCCGATGCCTTCCGGGCCGAGTGCCTGGCCACCGCGGCCGCGTTCGCGGCCGAAGGCGCGGCCCAGGTGGCCGAGCGTTATGCGATCGGCCCGGCCCGGGTCCAGTTCCAGAACAAGAACCCGCGGGGCTGGGCCGAGTTCGCTGGAGCCCTGGCCGGGCACTCCTCGGCCGGCAGCGCGCTGACCATGCGCGGCGTTCAGGCTGCCCGGCCCTCGCTCTACGCGCTCACTGACGAACTGGCCAAGGTGCGCACCCCGGTCCTGGTCGTGGTGGGCGACGAGGACGAAGGCTGCCTGGAACCCGCGCTGATGCTCAAGCGCACTGTCTCCACCTCCGGCCTGGCCGTCCTGCCGTGTACCGGCCACACCGCCAACCTGGAAGAACCCGACGTGTTCAACCGTGTCGTGGACCGTTTCCTGGCCACCGTGGCACGCGGTGCCTGGCACCCCCGTGATCCCCGCTCGCTGTCCGGCTCCACCATGGGCCTGCGGTGACCTGCTGACCGGCCCGCGCCGCCGGGCCTCAGCTGCCGGGCAGGCTGCGGGAGCGCTGGTCTACACCCAGTTCACCGTAGGGATAGTCGACCGGGTGCGGGTCGCTGGCCGCGTCGAGCGCTGCGGTCTCGGCCGGGTTCAGGTGCAGGCCCGCCGCGTGCAGGTTGGCCTCGAGCTGGCCCAGCGTGCGAGCACCCAGGATGGTCGAGCTGACCGCGGGCCGGCCGGTTACCCACGCGAGCGCCACCTCGGCCATGGAGATGCCGCGGTCCTCGGCGATCTTCTGCACGGCGTCGATGACCTGCCACGTGCGGTCGGTGCCGCGCCGGTCGTAGGCTTCCATGCCGCGGTTCGGGTCCTCGCCGAGACGGGTCGCGCCGGACGGGCGCTGATCGCGCTGGTACTTGCCGGACAGCCAGCCGCCGCCGAGCGGACTCCAGGGCAGCAGGCCCAGGCCCGCGTCCATGGCGGCCGGCACGATCTCCCACTCGGTCTCCCGGGCCAGCAGGCTGTACTGCGGCTGGATCGTCACCGGCCCGGCCATGTTAAGGGCGCGGGCCAGGTGCACGGCCTTGGTCAGCTGCCAGCCGGTGAAGTTCGACATCCCCCAGTAGCGGATCTTGCCCGCCCGCACGAACCCGTCGAGCGTCCGCAGGGTCTCCTCCAGCGGGGTCAGCGCGTCGAAGGCGTGCACCTGGTACAGGTCCACGGCCTCCAGTCCCAGTCGGCGCAGCGAAGCGTCCAGCGCCCGGGTCAGATGGCGCGCTGACAGTCCGGAGCCGTTCGGCGAATCATGCCGCGAGGACTCGAAGCGGCCCTTGGTGGCCAGCACCACCGGCTCGGTGACGTCGGTGGAGCGGCTGGCAAACCAGCGGCCGATGATCTCCTCCGACCTGCCGTCGCCGTACACGTCGGCCGTGTCCACCATCGTCCCGCCCGCCTCGACGAAGCGGTCGAGTTGCTGGTGCGCGCCGACCTCATCGGTCTCGACACCGAAGGTCATCGTGCCCAGGCACAGGCTCGACACCGCGCAGCCGCTGCCTCCCAGAGTCCGGTAGTCCATAGCACCAGGCTACTCAGCGTCAGCCCGCGGCCAGGTCGCTGGTGCGGTACTACGCGGTCGGCACGATACCGGGCCAGGTACGTACTGCCGGGTCATGCCCGCGGTACGCCGACGGCGTCGCGCTCACCGATCCGGCGTAGCGGCCAGCGTGCCGGCCGGCAGCCGCCGGGCCAGGATCAGCGCGACCAGACCCACGGCTGCTGCAATGGCGAAGGCGGCCGTGATGCCGATCCGCAGGTCGCTGCCTGCGGCGGCGGCCACGGCCGCACCGCCCACCCCGATGCCGATCGCGGTCCCGAGCACGTCGGCCAGGTTCAGGGACGCGGACGCCTGTCCCTCCTGTCCGGGTGTCGCCTCCCGCAGCATCATCAGCGAGAGTGGCGCGTAGGCCAGTCCCATGCCCAAGCCCGCCACCGTCCACGCCACCAGGCCTGTGGCTACCGGCGTGCCCGGCTGCAGGACCAGCACCATCCCGGCGATGCCCGCCAGGATGATCACCAGCCCCCAGCGCACCAGGCGGCGTCCATCCCAGGTGTCGCTCAGCCGAGCCTGCACCCACGCACCCGCCGTCCAGGCCAGGGTGGCGCCGGTCACCGCGATGCTGGCCACCACCGGGCTGCGATGGCGCACCGCGGTGATCGTCAAAGGGACGTAGGCGTCCGCGCCGAAGAACGTGAACGTCAGCAGGCCACGGAGCAGAATCGTGGCGGGCAGGCCCCGATGAGCGGTCAGGGTGCCGGGCGGCACCAGCCGGACCAGCGCGGGCAACCCGGCGGCGACGCCGACTCCGATCAGGGCGAGACCGACCAGTATGCTGCCGGAGCCAGGCGCGAGCGTCAGGCCGGCCAGGAAGATCGTGGCGCCTACCGCGGTGCGGATGCCGTCGATGATCCGGTGCGCCGGCGCGGGCGGCGAGTCGGGCGGTCCAAGCTTGATCAGTGCTGGCACGGCGATCACCCCGGCCACTGCAACCACCGGCAGCAGGCCGAGGAACACCCACCGCCACCCGAACAGGCGGGCCACCTCGGCGCTGAGGGCCGGCCCAAGCAGCCCCGGCACGACCCATGCGGTGGACAGCACCGCCATCATGCGGGCCCGGAGCATTCCGGGCAAGGTGCGGCCGATCGTCGCGTAGGCCACCGAGGGCACCGCCCCGGCCCCGATGCCCTGCAGCACCCGGCCCGCGACCAGGACGCCCATCGACGGCGCCAGACCCGCCACGGCCAGCCCGGCGCCGAACATCACCACTCCGGCCACGAACGGGACCGCGGGCCCGCGTCGGTCAGCCTCCCGGCCAGCGGCCACGATGCCGATCATGCTGCCCAGCATGAAGGCGCTGAATACCCAGCCGTACAACCGCAGCCCGCCAAGGTCGCGAGCGACCACCGGCATCACCGTCACCACCGCCAGCGCCTCGGACGCCACGAAGGTGGTGGTCAGGACCAGGCCCGTGGTGAGCGCCCGGCGCTGTGGTGCCCACAGCCCTGGGACCCGGCCCTCACCTGTCGGCTCTTCCTTCGGTCGCGGCGAACCGATAAGTCTGCCAGTGATCCTGAGTCTCAACTGTGCCCAGTAAGGCCAGCGACCAAGGAGGAAGCCATGCATCCAGTGATCAGCCAGGCGGTCGCCGCCGAGCGCAGCAGGGAGTTGCGAGCGTCTGCGGCGTCAGGTCGGCGGGCGGCGTCGTTCCGCGTTGGGCCGAGCGGGCGCCTGCTGTCGTTCATCGGTTCCGGCGCCGAGCACAGCCGTAGGGTGCGGCAGGCGCTGCGCCCGCTGCGCGACCCGCGCGCAGCATGATGAATGGCCCGCTCAGGCTGGCCGCTCATCGAGCCGGAAACCCACCTTCAAAGTGACCTGGAAGTTGCAGCGCCCGTCGTCCTCGATGCGGCCCCGGATTCCGGTCACCTCGAACCAGTCGAGGTTGTGCAGTGTCTTGGAGGCGCGGCCAACAGCTCCCCTGATGGCATCGTCGATGCCATCAGGGGAAGAGCCGACGATCTCGCTGACGGAATAGACATGGTCAGCCATTGATGCTCCCTTCGCCGTGGTCTTCCCCGCCAACCTAGTGGGTGACACCGGTATTGCGTCGCGAGTGCGCGGCCGGAAGCCACGGCCGGGAATCGCCCCGCCCTACGCGCCGGATGATCTCAGATGGCGGGCCGGTGCGCCATGGGCCGGAGCCGGAGCCGGGGCCGGAGCCCGGCGCAGCAAGGCCACCACGCGGGCCTGGTCCAGCTGCGTGTCCGCATACCAGCGGTAACCGGTCGCCGCGTCGACGTGGTCCGGCACCAGGAGACCGAGTTCGTCGTACAGGCGCAGCGCCTTGGGCGACAGCCGCGAGAGCTGCGAGAACTCACCGATACTGACCAGGCCCACGGACGGCTCCCTCGTTCCGGGCGGGTGCCCGGTCACGACCAGTGTGCGGCTTCCCCAAAGGTGAAGGTCAAGAGCGCGCCGGACAAACCGGCGCGGACGCAGGCGGGAACAACGCCAGTCATCGAGCGACCTTCGGCACTGGCACACGGCACGGCATCGGCGCAGCTCGACAAGCTCTCGTGTCCGGACCTGACCCTAGGCGACGGGCCTAGACCCGGCCTGGACACGGGACCCAGGCGCCTAGGCTGGCCCGCTTACGATTCAGCTTTGCTGGCTGATCCACACCGAGACGTGGGCGGGTTCCAGGGCCTGGTCTACAGCGGTGACCAGGTCGTCGCGGACTGAGTCCAGGTCCACGGTGTCTTTCAGGCTGGCTGCGAATGCTGCGATGGTCTGGTCAGCGTCATACCGGGCGCGGTTGAACCGCCGGTCCACCACCTGTTGCACCCGCCGCCGCAGCGGGTTGAACAGCGCCGCGGCTGCCAGCGTGGAGGCGGCTACCGCCACCGGGGTATGAACCGACAGGATGTGGGTGGCCAGTATCACCAGGCCCGCGTACACCCCGACCAGCAGGCCGGTGACGATCGCGTAAGCCACGGTCCGGGAGATGATCCGGTCGATGTCATACAGCCGGTATTTCAGGACCGCGGTTGCGATGGCCGTCCACAGGCCCACGAACGCCACGCTCTGCAGTATGTTCACGGCCGCGGAGTTCACCCAGACCGATACGACGAACACTACGGCCAGCACGAGCGCGGCCGCCGCGCACCACTTCAGCTGCAACCGCTCATCACCCGATGACTTCGCGAACCTGACCACGAGCGCCGCCACGCTGACCAGCAGCGCGGCACTGAGCAGCACGGTAGCCGCCGCGAAGAACACCGCGGTCAGGCCGCCCGGGCTCTCCGGGCCGGACAAGGCGAACGGGTGCGCCCACTCGCTGCTGGCGGCGATCACGATACATACCGCGGCGACCGCGAATGCGATGCCTGCAGACCACGCGGCCGGGCGCCACCGTCGGGAGCGCAGCTGCCCGGTCGGAAACAGCAAGAACATGAAGCCGAGCATGGCGACCGCGATTATCCAGACCCAGTTGGACAGCCAGGCAAATGCCCGGCCCAATGGCAACGACCCCGGGTCCGCGATCAGCGTGTGCTGCGCGTAACCAGTCGAGAAGCCGCTCACGCCCAGCGCCAGCCCGGCCACCAGGAACAGCCAGCCAATCCGGTTCTCCGGCCGCCGGGACGCAAGGACAAACCCTGTCACCGGGACGGCCATGTTCACGACTTGCCCGGAGACGTTGGAGACGGTCCAGCCAGTCAGGCTGGCGGGCACCAGCTGCCGGTCTAGGTAGGCCAGCGCTAGCCCGGCGCCGATCAGTGCCACTGATCCGGCCGCAGCGCACCCGGCCACCCGCCGGGCCATCCGGGCTCTCATCCGGATTCCCACCCGCCGACCAAGACCACCGCGCTGGGCACTGGCTGGACCTCTCCCACGAACCGCACGCTACGCCCGCATCGTTCCGGGAACGTTACGGCTCAGCCCGGCAGCATCCAGCCAGCTGCAGATCACCTGACCTGACGCGAACTGAGGTGAAGGCATGGGTGTTCGAGACGCTCCCGATGGCAGACGATGCGTAAGTGATCCGGAGCCATACAGGAGCGTATCGTTCCCTGACGCAGGTGAGCGCGGGTCTGGAAGGCCGCATTTGCCCTGTTGCCCGGCATCCGGGCTTACTTATCTCGGCTGAGAAAGTCGAGCACGCGCCGGGTGAGCAGCGCGGTGGCATCGGGATCGTAGGACGGCAGCGAGCTGTCGGCGAAGTAGTGCTGGTCGCCGGGGTAGAGGAACAGCTCCGCGTCCTCGGCCTGCTCGACGAGCTCGCGGGCGGCGTCGATGTCGCCCTCG
This sequence comes from uncultured Actinomycetota bacterium, assembly GCA_963808615.1. GTDB lineage: Bacteria > Actinomycetota > Actinomycetes > Streptosporangiales > Streptosporangiaceae > Palsa-504. Next base: position 298,296 of record CAWEGV010000004.1, on the reverse strand, counting down.
CCGGCGAAGATCGGGTCGGCGTCCATCCCGTGTACCTGCGCCGGCAACCCCGCGGGCCAGGTGCCGAACGCGGAGACCGGGATGCAGGCATAGAACAGCAGCGCGCCGCGCGCTCCCGGCCGGGTCTGCGCCAGCTTCTGGGCGGGGAGCACGCCGAGGGAGAACCCGGCGTAGACCAGGTCGGCGGGCAGCCCTTCCACTGCCCGGGTGCCGCGCGCGATCACCTCGTCGGGAAAGCCGATCTTCTCGGCGTACTCCATCCCCTCCTGGAGGGTGGCGAAGGTCCGGCCCTCGAACAGGTCGGGCGTGTGCACGGTGTGGCCAGCGTGGCGCAACTCGTCGGCGAAGGCGATGATGCCGGTGGTCAGTCCCTGCGAATGGTGAAAGAGCACTACCTCGGCCATGGTTACCCTCCGTGTCAGGCGTCAGAATCGCCGGTAGAACTGTCGGGAACAAGGGATTCCTGCTCCTGGACGCCCTTCCCGTTACGTAGCGAACCATGCTGGTCGGCGGGTCATGGTGATCATCATCGCCCACTACCCGATGGTTTCGTGGTGGGCGGGCACAACCTCACTCAGAACTTTCCAGCGGCCTCACTTCCACGGTGCCGTACCACGCCGCGGGTACTCGAGTCGCCACCTCGATGGCCGCGTCCAGGTCCTTGCACTCGATGACGAACAAGCCGCCGATCTGCTCTCTGGTCCCGGCGAACGGGCCGTCGGCGATGATCACGTCGCCGCCATCCCAGCACCGCACCGTGGTCGCGGTTTCGGCCGGGTGCAGGTGCTCGCTGGCCAGCAGCACTCCTTTTTCGCGCATCTGGTCCTCGAACGAGGCAAGCGCCCTCGCCCGCCGCGATCGCTCCTGGTCACTGATTACCGCACTCTCGTCGGTGCACGTCAGCAGCGCATAGCGCATGACGCCTCCTGATGGTCGCAGTCATCAGTACCGACACCGCGCGCGAGCATTACCGGGCGCCAGCAAGCCGGCCGATCCCGCCCCGGCTACCCGGGGCCGCGGACGCAGCAGGCGGCCGTGCCCGGGACTCGACGGTCCTGGCAGCAGTCAGAACCTGACCCGGAGCCCCTCGGCTATTTCCTCCGGGCTCACGTCGATCAGCGCCTCGCCCCAGATGCGCTCGAAGTAGGTGGCGTCACTGCGATACACGGGATCGGGGTTTGACCGGCTGAGCACCTTGAGGACCACCTGGTAGCCGTCCTCGTGCCCGTGCGGCCCGCCGCCGATCACGCCGAAGTTGAACGAGGTGAGGTTCCAGCCCTTGTACGCCGCCAGCACCTGGGAAAGTCCCTGTCCCAGGTCCCGGGCGTCCTGCTCGGTCAGTTCGGTCACGTCCGCGGCGCCATCGACCACGGCCCACACCTCATGGAACCCGGTTGGCGCGAACGGCGTCAGCCAAGAGGTGCGACCGATGTGCCCTACCCAGCGGGGACCGCTGGCCTCCTGGTCGAGCAGCGCCGCCCAGTAGGCTCCGTGCCGGTCTTTCCAGGCCCTGGAATGCTCCACCAAGAGCCGCTGGCCGGTCAGGCCATGAGCGTCGTGCGCGGATTGGAGGTGGGGATGAACCAGCGACGCTCCAGAGGGCGGGAGGAAGTTGGCGTTGATCGAACTCCACAGCGCCGCCGGGTCGATGCGCCGCACCGCCTGAGCGTGGCGGACCATGGCGTCCAAGGCGTCCCCTACGAGGGCAGGCGTCATCTCATCCAGGTCGAGGAAGTGCCGGGCCGGGTCATAGATGCCGACCGCGCTGTGGGTCGCGTACGCCATGATGTTCGGCACCACCACGGCGCTGCCGACGCGGATGCGGCCCTCGGCCGCCAGCTCGGCCGGAAACGGGAAAGTAGCGGTCTCGAGGTATTCGGTGTCGAACGGGCAGAAGGCGGGCTTGGCCGTCAGCTCGGTCAGGTCCGTTCGGCTCTGCGGCTGGAGCTTCTCCCCGGTCAGGATACGGGCGCTCGCTCCGGTCAGCGGGTCACGCCGCCACCGCAGCCGCACCCGGGTCCACGCTCCGCCCGCGGCCAGGTCAGGCACGCTGGCCTCAAGGTCTCGTTCTTCAAAGTCGATCGCAGCCACGGTGACGATGGTGGCAGAACCCGCGAATTTTCGCTAACCAAGTTGACCGGCCGGGACCATGGCGCAGGATGGGCACATGCTGGTCGTTCACGTTCACGCACGTATCCGGCCGGGGCGGACCGAGGACTTCCTGGCCGCGACGCTGGTCAACGCCCAGGCATCGTTGGGCGAGCCAGGCGTGCTTCGGTTCGACGTCATCCAGGATCTCACCGACCCCGAGCACGTAGTGCTGGTCGAGGTCTACCGCGACGACGAGGCCTCGGCGGCGCACAAGCTGACGCCGCACTATGCGACCTGGCGGGATGCGGTCGCCGAGATGATGGCCGCCCCGCGGGAATCGGCCCGGTACTCGGCGGTGTTCCCGGCGGGCAGCGAGAGCTGGGCCACCACGTCGCCGTGACCGTGACGGGGTTCGAGTTCGCCACCGCCGGGCGCGTCATGGTCGGTCCCGGGCGGGCGGCCGAACTGCCGGACGTGGTGCTTCAGTCGCTGTGAGCCGCGGGCCCCTCGGACCTCGGGCAGCGACTGCGGCAGGATGGGGGGATGGTCCGTCGCGCGCCCCGTCACGACCGTGATGCTGGCGGCCCGGTCGAGGTGCTGGCCGCGAAGGCCGCCATGCGGCAGGAGGTGTGGGCGGCGATGCGCGCCGCCCGGGTGGCCAGGTTCCCGGGCGCCGAAGGCCGCATCCCGAACTTCACCGGCGCCGAGGCAGCGGCCGAGCGACTCCGCGCCATGCCGGAGTGGCAGGCCGCCAGCACGCTCAAGGCCAACCCGGACTCGGCGCAACTGCCGGTACGCCAGCGCGCGCTGGAAGACGGCAAGACCGTCTACATGGCGGTGCCGCGGCTGGCGGGCCCGGAGCCGTTCTTCGCGCTGGATCCCGACCATCTCAGCGAGCCGCCTCGCAAGGCGGCCTCGATCAGCGGCGCGGCCCGCTCCGCCCGGCGGGTCAGGCTAGCCGAACTATCCCCGGTCGACCTGGTGGTGATGGGCAGCGTCGCTGCCGGGGAGGACGGCGCCCGGCTGGGCAAGGGCGGAGGGTTCGCCGACCTCGAGTTCGCGTTGGCCACGGCAGCGGGCCTGATCGGACCGCACACCACCTGCGTCACCACGGTGCACGAACTTCAGGTCCTCCCGGCCGGGACGATCCCGCTCACCGACCATGACGTGCCAGTGGACTTCGTTGTCACCCCGGACCGGATCATCGACTGCCGTTCCAGGCACGGGCCCCGGCCGGCCTCCGCTATCCGCTGGGAGGATCTAACCGAGGAGAAGATCGCGGCCATCCCGTTGCTCGCGGCCCAGCGAGCCGGGGCACGATAGGCCAGGACTGATCAGCGCGGGACCTGAGCGGGGGAGGCTGCCGGTGATGGACACGGACGACCCGGAGAGCTTGCCGGCCCGCGAGCCGGCGCCGCCGGATGGGAGTATTAGGCGGCCACCGGAGGACCAAACGCCTGGCCGGCCACGGCGCGGGCCCAGCGCATCCGGGCGGCTGCGGTCTCGGGATGGTCGCCGAACTCCTGCGCCACTCGCTCGGCGCACCCAGCGCATCCGAACGCGCCGATGGCCGCGGCGATCGCCTGCTGGATCTGCCCGGCGCTTGGCGCATCAGAACGCTGCATGGCCGAGACAAAGAGGGCATCGGCATCGGCGCAAGCGTCGAAGGACTGGATGCTGAGGTGCTGCGTTGCTGGCCACATCGTGAACTCCTCAGCCGGCGCTTCCCGGAACCCGGCGGGCGCCGGCTCCCGTACCACGAGCTTCCCGCGCACGTGCCCTTTATCCAGTGGTGCAGGCTCCACTTCGCGGGTTCCGGATTCCCCCCGCGGAAAGGGGGCTAACCCTACGCGACTTCAGAGGTCAGGCTAGGAGTCGAAGCCCAGGCCGGCCGCGTCCAGGGCCCGGAGCCACAGGTTCCGCTGGCCGGACCGGCGGTCGGCCCGGGCCAGAGACCAGCGGGTGGCCTGGATGCCCAGGTAGGCCAGCGGCTCGGGCGGGAAGGGGACCGGCTTGCTGCGGACCAGCTCCAGCTCGGTGAGCTCGGTCCGCACGCCGCTCAGCAGGTCGAGCATGACCCGGGCCGCGAACCGGCTGGCCCCGACGCCGAGACCGGTGAAGCCCAGCGCGTAGGCGACCCGGCTGCGGTGGGCGGTGCCGAAGAACGCGCAGAACCGGCTGCAGGTGTCGATCGCACCGCCCCTGCGGTGGCTGAACCCGATGCCTTCCAGCTGCGGGAACGTGGTAAAGAACTGAGCCGCGAGCACGGCAAAGGTGGCGGCCCGCTGATCATGAGCGGCGCGCAGGCCGCGGCCGAAGTGGTAGATGGCGTCGTAGCCGCCCCACAGGATCCGGTCGTCCGCGGTGAGCCGGTAATAGTGGAACTGGTTGCCAGAGTCACCGATGCCCTGCCGGTTCCGCCAGCCGATCACGGCCAGATCGCACGCCGGCGACCCGCGCAACTGTTCCCTGGCAGGCGGCGCGTCCGGCCGATCAAGCCAGAACGGCTTCGGCTCCGCCGCCATGACCAGGCGGCTGTAGTCCCGGACCTGCGGCGTCACCCGGAGGCCGCGGCGAACGCGTCCTCCAGGATCGACAGCCCCTCGTCGAGCAGGTCCTCGCCGATCACCAGCGGCGGCAGGAAACGCAGCACGTTGCCGAACGTCCCGCAGGTCAGCGTCACGAGCCCGGCCTGATGGCAGGCCTTGGCCACGGCCGAGGTGGTGGCCGGGTCGGGTTCCAGCGTGCCCGGCCTCGTCAGTTCGACCGCCAGCATGGCGCCCCGGCCGCGGACATCCGCGATCACCGGGTAGGTCTCGGCCAGCTTGTGCAGCCGGGGCAGCATGACCTCGCCGATCCGGCGCGCGCGGGCCGGGAGGTCCTCGGCCGCCATGGTCTCGATCGCGCCCAGCGCCGCCGCACAGGCCACCGGGTTGCCGCCGTAGGTCCCGCCCAGGCCGCCCGCGTGCACCGAGTCCATGATCTCGGCGCGCCCGGTCACCCCGGCCAGCGGCAGCCCCCCGGCGATGCCCTTCGCGGTGGTGATCAGGTCCGGCACCACGCCCTCGTGCTCACAGGCAAACCAGTCGCCGGTGCGGCAGAACCCGGTCTGGATCTCGTCCGCGATGAACACGATCCCGTGCTCGGCGCAGAACTGGGCCAGCCCGGGCAGGAACCCGTCCGGCGGCACCACGAACCCGCCCTCGCCCTGGATCGGCTCGATGATCACCGCAGCCACGTTGTCCTCACCGACCTGGGTGTGGATCAGCGACTTGACCATGGGCAGGGCCTGCTCCGCGCACGCGTCCGGGCCGCCCGGCCAGCGCAGCGGATAGGCCATCGGCACCCGGTAGATCTCGCCGGCGAACGGCCCGAACTTGTCCTTGTACGGCATGTTCTTGGCCGTGAGCGCCATGGTGAGGTTGGTGCGCCCGTGATAGCCGTGGTCGAACGCGATGATGGCCTGGCGCCCGGTGGCGTGCCTGGCGATCTTCACCGCGTTCTCCACCGCTTCCGCGCCGGAGTTGAACAGCGCCGACCGCTTCTCGTAGGCCCCGGGCGTGTGCCTGGCCAGCTGCTCGCAGACCCCCACGTAGCCCTCATACGGGGTCACCATGAAGCAGGTGTGGGTGAACCGGCCCGCCTGCTCGGCCACCCGCGCGGCCACCCGGGGCGCGGCGTTGCCCACCGAGACGACGGCGATCCCGGCCCCGAAGTCGATCAGGGAGTTGCCGTCCGCGTCCACGATCACGCCGCCGCCGGCGTCGGTGACGAATACCGGGAGCATCGTGCTGACCCCGCGGGCCACCGCGCGCTCGCGCCTGGCCAGCAGTTCACGTGAGATGGGTCCCGGGATCTCGGTGACGAGGTTCCGGCGCTGGGGGAGGCGGGCTTCCGCCGCTGCGTGCTCGGTCATGATCAGACCATAAATCATGTGACCGAACGGCTCACGGGGTGGTGCTGCCCGATGAATGTAGGGGGATGGGGAGGTGGGCGGGGCTATGGTGGTGAGCCTGATATAGCCAGGGGGGGTCGGGGGGATGGAGTCCCCCCGGGAAAGAAAGGCCAGCACCTGATATGACCGACCAGACCGAGCCGGGCGCGCGCGAGTCCAAGGGTTTGTTCGGGGGGGTCTTCGACCGGGGCGGCGCGCGGACCGACGACACCGCGTGGCTGCAGGCCATGCTGGACGCCGAGGCGGGGCTGGCCCGGGCCCTGGAACGGGCCGGGCTGGCGCCCGCGGGTTCTGGCCAGGCGGTCACGGCGGCGGCCCAGGCGGGCAACTTCTCGATCGGCGAGCTCGGTGAGCTGGCGGCGCTGACCGGGAACCCGGTTCCCGCGCTGGCCCGCTCCCTGGCCCGGCGGGTTCCGCAAGCCGCCGCCGGAGCCGTGCATCGCGGTGCGACCAGTCAGGACATCATGGACACCGCCGCCATGCTGCTGGCCAGGCGGGTGATCGAGGCGGTGCTGGCCGACCTGGCGCGGGCCTCCGCCGCCGCGGCCGGGCTGGCCGACGCGCACCGGTCCACGATGATGATCGGCCGCACGCTGCTCCAGCAGGCGGTGCCCATGACCTTCGGCCTGGTCGCGGCGGGCTGGCTGACCAGCCTGGACGAGGCCAGGGAAGGGCTGGCCGCGATCAGCTCGCAGCGGCTGGCGGTGCAGTTCGGCGGCGCGGCGGGCACGCTGGCCTCGCTCGGCGACGACGGACCTCGGGTCGCGGCGCTGCTCGCCGAGGACCTCGGCCTGGCCCTGCCCGTGCTGCCCTGGCACACCGACCGGCTGCGGATCATCGACCTGGCCACCGGGCTGGCCAGGGTCACCGCGGCGCTCGGCAAGATCGCCAGGGACGTCACGCTGCTGGCCCAGTCGGAGGTCGGCGAGGTCAGCGAGGGGAAAGGCGGCGGGTCGGGGGCCGGGGGACCGGCGAGCCCGGACGGCGGGGCCGGGGCCGGGGGACCGGCGAGCCCGGACGGCGGGGCCGGGGCCGGGGGAGCGGCGAGCCCGGACGGCGGGCCGGAGTCGGCCGGCGGCGCCCCTTCTCCGCGCCGCGGCGGCTCGTCCGCCATGCCCCACAAGCACAATCCGGTCGCGGCGATCGCCATCCTGGGCTGCACCAAGCAGGCGCCCGGATTGCTGGCCACCCTGCTGGCCTGCGCCGAGCAGGAACACCAGCGCGCGGCGGGCGCGTGGCACGCCGAATGGGAGCCGCTGACCGCGTTGCTGCGGCTGGCCGGGTCCGCCGCCAGCTGGGCGGCCGAGCTCATGTCCGGCCTGGTCGTGGACGCCTCCCGGATGGCGGCGAACCTGGCCGCGACCAAGGACCTGCCGCTGGCCGAGCATGTCACCTCGCTGCTGGCTGGCGTGCTCGGCGGGGCCCAGGCGCACGACCTGGTGGCCGAGGCGGCCCGGCGGGCGGTCAGTGCCGGGCTGCCGCTGCGCGACGTCCTGCTCGCGGTGCCCAAGCTGGAGAGCCGGCTGGCCTCGGCCGGCATCACCGCCGAGCAGATCGAGTCGGCCCTGGAGCCGCCGGCTACCTCGGCGCCACGGACGCGTTCGTCACCGCTGCTCTGCGGGCCCATGCGGCACTGGACGGCGGGCAGCCTCAGGAGGACGGCCATGGATGATGCCGAGCGCACCCGGCGCGGGATGACCGTCCGGCGTGAGGTCCTCGGGGACGAGCATGTCGACCGGGCGGTGGCCGCGACCAGCTCGTTCACCGAGCCGTTCCAGGACCTCATCACCCGCTACGCCTGGGGCGAGATCTGGTCCAGGCCCGGGCTGTCCCGGGCCGAGCGCAGCCTGGTCACGCTGGCCGTTCTCGCCGCCCTGCACCACGACAACGAGCTGGCCATGCACGTCAAGGCCGCGCTGCGCAACGGCCTGCAGCCGGAGCAGATCTCCGAGGTGCTGCTCCAGGTCGCCCTGTACGCCGGCGTCCCGGCCGGAAACCGGGCCTTCGCGGTCGCGCAGCGGGCGCTCAGCGAAGCCGCCCAGGACCGCTAACGCCGCAATCTTTGTTCCGGCCATAGCGTCGCTAGCTGGGGATTTGGCCTCACGCCACACCCACCCGCTTTGGGTCCGTCCGACATGCGAACGCCTGTACTCATGGCGATCGCCAAGGCGGTATCGTTTTGCATAATCAAACAGAACTGGAGCGAAATGGCGGAGATCGTCTCACTCGCCGAAGCCGTGGAGCGGGCGATACATGACGGGGACGCCGTGGCCCTGGAGGGATTCACGCACCTGATCCCGTTCGCCGCCGGACATGAGGTGATCAGGCAACGCCGCCGGGACCTCACGCTGATCAGGATGACGCCGGACCTGATCTATGACCAGCTCATCGGGGCCGGATGCGCGCGGAGGCTGATCTTCTCCTGGGGCGGCAATCCTGGCGTCGGGTCGCTGCACAGGTTCCGGGATGCCGTGGAGCACGGCTGGCCAGCCGCCCTGGAGATCGAGGAGCACAGCCACGCCGGAATGGCGAACCGCTACGTGGCCGGCGCGTCCGGCCTGCCGTTCGCGGTGCTGCGCGGCTACAACGGCACCGGGCTGGAGACGCTCAACGCAGGTCACGACACGGCACCCACGATCAAGCCGATTACCTGCCCCTTCACCGGCGAGACGCTGACCGCGGTGGCCGCCGTCCGGCCTGACGTGGCCGTCATCCACGCCCAGCAGGCCGACCGGTCGGGAAACGTTCAGTTCTGGGGGATCGCGGGCGTGCAGAAGGAGGCGGTGCTCGCGTCGCAGCGGTCCGTGGTCACCGTGGAGGAGATCGTAGAGAGCCTCGACCCGCGGCCGGGCGCGGTGGTCCTGCCCAGCTGGACGGTGAGCTACGTGGCGCACGTGCCGGGCGGTGCCCACCCGTCCTACGCCCTGGGCTACTCGGTCCGTGACAACGACTACTACGTGGCCTGGGACGCCATCGGCCGCGACCGCGACGCCTTCGGGCGCTGGCTGGACGAATGCATATATGCCGTTCCCGTGGGGCAGTCATGGGGTCACCTGTGAGCATGAACCCCGCCGAACCCGGCGAGCTGACGTACACGGCCGACGAGATGATGACCGTGGCCGCCGCGCGCGCCCTGCGCGACGGCATGACCTGCTTCGTCGGGATCGGGCTGCCCAGTGCGGCCGCGAACCTGGCCCGGGCCACCCATGCGCCTGGCCTGGTGCTGATCTACGAATCCGGCACGATCGGCGCCAAGCCGGCCGAGCTGCCGCTGTCGATCGGCGACGGCATCCTGGCCGAGACCGCCGACGCAGTGGTCAGCGTGCCGGAGATCTTCAACTACTGGCTGCAGCCGGGCCGTATCGACGTCGGATTCCTCAGTGCCGCCCAGATCGACAAGTTCGGCAACATCAACACCACCGTCATCGGCGGCGACTACGGTAACCCGCGGGTGCGCCTGCCCGGCGCCGGCGGCGCACCGGAGATCGCCGCCTCGTGCCGCGAGGTGATCGTCGTGGTCAGGCAGTCCGTCCGCTCGTTCGTCGAGCGGGTGGACTTCGTCACCTCGGTCGGGTACGGATCCGGCCCGGGCGACCGCAAGCGCCTCGGGCTGACCGGCGCGGGACCCAAGAAGATCATCACCGACCTCGGCGTCATGGAGCCCGATCCGGTGACGCTCGAGTTCACCCTCACCGGGCTGTACCCGGGCGGCTCCGTCGCGGCCGCCAAGGAGCGGACCGGCTGGGACCTGGCGGTAGCCTCGGAGCCTGACATCATCGCCGGCCCCGGCCCTGCCGAGCTGAACGCGCTGCGTAACCTCCAAAGGAGCACGGATGACCGCTGAGGTTTCGACGACCATGGGCGCGGGCGCGCTGATCCTGCCGTCGTACCAGCGTCCGTCGGGCGTGCACCCGCCGCTGGACTTCGGCGGCTACCGCTCGACCGCGCTGCGCCACCCCAAGCGGCCACTGGTGCTCCTGCCGCACCGGCTCACCGAGGTCACCGGGCCGCTGCTCGGTCAGGACCTGATCACGCCCACCGACGCCGACCTGACCACGCAGCACGCCGGCGAGCCGCAGGGACAGCGGATCATCGTGGCCGGGCGGGTGCTCGACTCCGACGGGCGGCCGGTGCCCGACACGCTGATCGAGATCTGGCAGACCAACGCGGGCGGGCGCTACCGGCACTCGCGCGAGCATCACCCGGCGCCGCTGGACCCGAACTTCGACGGGATCGGGCGCTGCATCACCGACTCGGCGGGACGGTACCGGTTCGTCACCATCCAGCCCGGCGCCTATCCCTGGGGGAATCACTACAACGCCTGGCGGCCCGCGCACATTCATTTCTCGCTGTTCGGCCGGGCGTTCACCCAGCGCCTGGTCAGCCAGATGTACTTCCCCGGCGACCCGCTGCTGCCTCTGGACCCCATCTTCAACTCGGTACCGGACGAGCAGGCCAGGCAGCGGCTGATCGCCCGCTTCGACATCGATCTCACCCAGCCGGAATGGGCACTCGGCTACATCTGGGACATCGTGCTGCGCGGGCGCGGCGCGACCGCCTTCGAGTAAGACACGGCGACGGGAGGAACGACTCCAGTGGCAGGGCTGACTCCTTCGCAGACCGTAGGCCCGTACTTCGCGATGAGGCTGCCGTGGCCGGATGGGCCCTATGTGGTGCCGGAAGGCACTCCCGGCGCCATCACCATCGTCGGGCGGCTGTACGACGGAGCCGGGAACGTGATCCCCGACGGGCTGATCGAAACCTGGCAGGCGGGGCCGGACGGACGTTTCGCGCACCCGGACGACCCGCGCGGCGCCGCGCCCGGCGGTTACCGCGGCTTCCGCGGCTTCGGCCGGTGCCCGACCGACCCGGACGGGTCATACCGCATCGTCACGCTCAAGCCTGGTCCGCTGCCCACGCCCGATGGCAGCATCGAGGCGCCGCATCTGGACGTGTCCGTTTTCGCACGCGGCCTGCTCGACCGGGTGGTGACCAGGATGTACTTCCCGGACGAGTTGACCGCCAATGCAGCCGATCCGGTGCTGTGCTCGATCGCCGAGCCGTCCCGGCGGGCCACGCTCATCGCGGTCCCTGAGCCAGAAGGCGAGCTCAGGTTCGACATCGCGTTGCAAGGCGACCGCGAGACCGTCTTCTTCGATGTCTAGTGCTGGCCCGGGGGGACGACCTCCCCTATCCCCCCCGCGGGAGCCCCCCCACCTGGCCGCCTCGATCGAGGGGCCGGACGGCGCTCCCGTGGTCATCCTGGCCAACCCGATCGGGACCACCAGGGCGATCTGGGGCGCTCAGGTCCGGCTGCTGCGGGACGATTTCCGGCTGCTCAGGTTCGAGCTGCGCGGGCACGGCGAACCCGGCGCTCGCTCGGACGCCCCGCCCGGCCCCTACTCCATCGCGGACCTGGGCACTGACGTTCTCGGCCTCATGCGCGAGGCCGACATCGCCGCCGCGGCCTACTGCGGGATCTCCCTGGGCGGGATGATCGGGCTCTGGCTGGCCGCCAACGCGCCGGACCGGGTCCGCTCGCTGATCGTCTGCTGCACGGCCATCACCCCGCTGCCCTCGCGGCAGGCCTGGCTCGACCGGGCCGCGCTGGTGCGTTCGGCGGGAATGACCGCGATCAGGGAGATGACCCCGCCGCGCTGGTTCACCCCGGATTTCATCGTGCGCCAGCCCGGGGCCGTCGCGGCGGTGGTGGATATGCTGCTCGGCACCGACCCCCAGGGCTACGCGGGCTGCGGCGAGGCCATCGCCGACCTGGACCTGCGGCCTGCGCTGGGATCAATCAAGGCGCCGACGCTGGTCATCGCGGGCGCCGACGATGTGGCCGCGCCGCCATGGCAGGGCGCGCAGACCGCCCTCGGCATCGCGGAGTCCCGGCTGACGGTCATCCGCGGCAGTGCCCACCTGGCTCCCTACCAGACGCCGGGTCCGGTCAACGCCGCCATCCTCGCGCACCTCGGCAACACCGTAAGCTAGGAACCTCGCTCCTGAGGAGGAACCGTGCTGCCCTGGTCAGCCGATCTCGCCGGCCGTCTTGACGAGCAGGTCATCAGCAGCGAACTGCTGCGCGGCAACCCGCTGGGCGACCCGCACGAGCGCCCGCTGATGGTGTACCTGCCGCCGGGCTACGACGATGACCCCCAGCGCCGTTACCCGGCCGTGTACGTGATCCAGGGTTTCACCGGGAACGTGGCCATGTGGCGGAACAGGTCGCCCTACCGGCTGCCCTTCCCCGAGGCGGCCGACGCGGTGTTCGCGGGCCGCGAGGACGCCGCGGTGTTCGCAGGCGGCGAGGTCGCCGCGGTGCCGCCGGCCATCGTGGTGTATGTCGACGCCTGGACCCGCTACGGCGGTAGCCAGTTCGTGGACTCGCCGGGCACCGGCCGGTACCACTCCTATCTGTGCGACGAGATCGTGCCCTGGGTCGACGCGCGGTACCGGACGCTACCGGACGCCGCGCACCGGGCCATCATGGGCAAGTCGAGCGGCGGATTCGGGGCCATGATCACTCCGATGCTCCGGCCCGACCTGTTCGGCGCGCTGGCCACGCACGCAGGCGACACGCTCTACGAGTACTGCTACATCCCCGATTTCGCCGGGGTCGTCAGGCACCTGCGCAAGTACGACGGCGATATCTGGCGCTGGTGGCATGACTTCACCTCCAGGACCGCGTTCACCAAGGAGGAGGACCCGTCCCTGCTCGGGGTGCTGGGCGTGGCGGCGTGCTTCTCGGCGAACGCCGACGGCACGGTGGACCTTCCGTTCGACCCGGTGACCGGGGTGCTCCGGCCGGCCGTGTGGCAGCGGTGGCTGGACTGGGACCCGGTGCGGATGGTGCCGGCCCACGCGGAGACCCTGCGCGGACTGCGGGCGATCTGGATCGACGCGGGTACACGGGATGAGTACCGTCTCGACCTGGGCGCCGAGGCGTTCCGCACCGCGCTCCGGGACATCGGCGTGGCCGACGATGTGGTGCACTTCGAGCTGTTTGACGGCGGGCACATGGGCATCGACTACCGGTACCCGATGTCGCTGGCCTGGCTCTGTACCCAGATGGCCAAGTAGCGACTGACCAGGCGCGGGCCGCGCCTCGGCCCTGCGCAGCTTCTCCGGGGGCCTCTGCCTATCCGCCCGGTGTCGATCCCATTCCGGATGGTAATCGCGTCGGCGTGAACCGAGGCGACGGTCACTACGTGATCCAGTGCAGGTGATCGTCTGGCCACCCGCTCTACCTGTTCGCGGGCGACCAGGCACCCGGCCAGGCCAACGGCAACGGCGTCGACGGCTTCGGCGCGCTGTGGTATGCCTTCAAGATCGGCACGTCGACCACCGCCAATACCGGGACCAGCAGCGGATCCGGAAACAGCGGATCCAGCGGCAGCAGCGGATCCGGCAGCAGCGGATCTGGCGGCATGGGCGGAAGCGGGGGTGGCGGCGGAGGCTGGTGATCCGCGGTCAACCCGGTCGGCGTCAGACAACCAGCGGCCCGCGCAGCAGCAGCGCGGGCCGCTGGTCATTTCACGAGGGTCGGGGGTGCCAGTCATCGTAGGTGGCACGCAGGCGGGTCTCGGCGGCGGGTGGCGCCTGCACGTGGTCCAGCCCGAGCAGCGCCGCGCCTACCACGGGCGGTACGTCGATCACGCGGACCCGGGCCCGGGGCGCGGCTTGGGCGAGCCGAGCGGTGATGCCGTCCATCAGCAGCGGGTTCCTGGTGGTCACCACGCCGCCGCCCAGCACGACCGGGGTGGCCATGCTGAGCAGGTCAAGACGCCGCATGGCGGTGATCGCCATGACCGAGATCTCCTCGCCGAGCCGCTTCACCACCGTCCGCGCGACCTGGTCTCCCTGGTCGGCCGCTCGGAGCAGGACCGAGGCCAGGCCGATCAGCTCATCGTCGTCGATCTTGCCTTTGTGGATGCCGATGGTCACCTCTTCGACCCGCTCCACCCCGAAGTGGCCGGTGACGTAGCCGGCCAGCAGGGTGTCCGGGCCGCGGCCGTCTTCCGCGCGGGCCGCGTGCCACAAGACCTCCAGGCCCAGGCCTTCGCCGCCGCCCCAGTCGCCGGAGATCGTGCCCAGGGCCAGGAACCTGGTGACGCGGCCGTCCGGCGCGACGCCGACGCAGTTGATGCCCGCGCCGCAGACCACGGCCACGCCCCAGTGCGGCTGGGTCTCATCGACCAGGCCCGTGCGCAAGATCGCGAAGGTATCGTTGACCACGGTGGCGGCCGGGCTCCAGGCCTGGGCCTGGACCGCGGCGGCGAGTTCGGCCTCGTCTTCGGGCAGGTCCGCGTTGGCCAGGCACGCCACCGTGTACTGCGCCACCCAGCCGGACCCCTTGATCCCCCCAGACGCGGCGGCCTCCTTGACCACGGCGTCCAGGATCAGCGCCGTCTGATCGGCGCCCGTCTCATGGGAGTTGATACCGGGACCACGGGCCGTGGCCAGCAGCGTGCCGTCGCTGGACACCAGGGCCACGTCGGTCTTGCTGTTGCCGCCGTCGATGGCCAGCACGGCTGGCCTGAGCGCCCGCGGCGTGGCCGGCGGCAGGAGCGGATTGCTAGCCAAGTCCAGCCTCGCCCAGGGCGAACGCGAGCAGGGACGCGGCGGTGTAGTCATCGGCGGGTTCCACCGAGGGCCAGGAGACCACGTTGTCCTCGTAGCTGGCGGTGGCGGTGTTGAACGGCGCGAAGTTGCCCGCGCTGCACGCCCGCATCCCCGGCACGGTGCCCAGGCCGCTGAAGTTCCCTGTGCTGCTCGGGCCGTCGGTGGTCGCGCCGAGCTGGATGTCTCCGCTGCCGGTCAGGGAGCCCGCCAGGTTGGCTATCTCGCTCTGCATGCAGTGCGGGAACACCGTGCCCGCGCCGACCACGAAGGAACTGCCCCAGGCGTTGGCGCCCAGCGCGAAGTTCAGCTGCTGCTGCGCGAACGCGGCGTACTGGCCGGAGCCGCCGTACTTCCGGTACAGCGCATCGGTGATGAACAGGCCGAACGCGTGAGGTGAAGCGTCCGAAGCGCCCAGCTGGGTGCCGAGCGCGAACGGGTCGCCCTTGGCCCAGTCCTCTCCGGTCCGCAGCTGAGCGGCGAGGTCGCCGAGCAGCGCACCCGGAGCGATCGGGTAGGTCCCGGCCTGCTGCATGGCCTGCAGGAGTTCGGCCTCGGCCACCGCGCCGTTGTCGTAGAGGTTGAAGGTGTCGCCGTCGGCCGGGTGCCCCTGGGCGATGTAGGCCCGGGCCCAGCGGGCCGCGGTGGCCAGGTCTGCGTGCAGCCGCCAGGCCGGGGCGCCGGTCGCCTCGTCGGCCAGGGCGATCTCGGCCGCTCCCCAGGCCATGTCGCTCTTCCACTCGGTGCCCGGATAGTAATCGTTGGGGAACGTGGTGACGATCTGCCCCACGCCGGCGGTCTTGGCCATCGCGTAGACCCCGCGGGCCAGGCTCAGCATGTGCTCGGCCTGCCCCGGGTCGGTGCTCGCGTCGAGCTGCGCGCCGAGGGCGAAGTCGGCGGCGAACCGGCCCGCCAGGTCGGGGCTGACCGGCTGGCCCGGCGGTGCCGCCTCGAACACCGGCCGGTACTTGACGTAGTACGCGGTCGGGCCCGGATTCCCGCCGGGCCTCACGTCCAGGCGGTCCTCCTGCTGGGGCAGGAACCAGAAGTTGTAATCGCCCTGGATGGTGTTGCTCGCGTTGCCGTTGCCGATTCCCACCTGCGCGTAGAGCACCTTGAGCACGGGGTTCCACAGCTCGGTGATCCACTGCAGGCCGAACTGTGCCTCCTGCTGCAGATCGGGGTAGAAGCCGGGCAGATCCCGCGCCGCGATCAGCATGAGCGCGTCGGCGTAGCTGGCCGTGTACGCGAACTTCTCGTAGCCGCCGCCCGCGTCGAACCAGCCGCCGGCCACGTCGACCGGCCCGCCGATCCTGCGCAGCGTGCCGAGCAGGTTGTCATTGCTGTCATACGAGGGGTCCGCGTAGACGTAGGCGCGCTCGTCGGTCAGGTTGGCCGGCTGGCGGTCAAGGACGGCCGGATCGACATCCGGGCCGTCCCGCTCGGCGGTGAAGTACTGCACGGCGTTGTCGACCAGCTGGCGGTACAGCTGCGTCCCGTCACCGATCACGAAGGCGGGGGAGGAGGCCGCGGCGGGGGACAGCACCTTGACCTGGTAGACGCCGGGAGTGCCGACGCCGGAGAAGCTGAGCCGGTAGACCGCCCGGTAGGCGGAGTTCCACGATCCCACGTCGTCGGTGGACGTGCCCTGGTAGGCCACGCCGCCGCGGCCGGTGACCTCGAACCGGACCGCCCGGACCGGCCGGGCCAGCATCACGAAGGCCGCCTTCGGCGCGTCCCACGGATACCCGACCTGGTTGACCCGGACCTGCGGAGCTGGCGTCGCTGTGCCCGCCGAAGCCGGCCTGGCCAGGAGCGCTGTCATGGCCAGGACGATGGCCGCGCCAACCCCGATGACCGTGGTCGACCGTGATCGTGAAATCACCATAGGCCTCCGGGAGGTCCGCGGCCCAACAACGTCGTTGTCACAATGACGTGCACCAGACCACGTGGTTGCCACAACGATATGGTTATGAGCGCTCATACGATCTCCTTTGCCCAGGACAGGTACCGTACGTTCTCGGCGATCAGCCGATCGGTCAGGCGTTGCGCCTGATCTGCCTGGCCGATCAGCGGATGCGCGAGCAGGGCGTCGTAGACCCGGTCCCGCCCGCCGCGGATCGCGGCGTCGAGGGCAAGTTCCTCATACGCGAACACGTGCGCGATCAGCCCGCGCAGCAGCGGTTCGACCGGGGCGACCGGTACCGGCACGGCACCGCCGCTGCCGATCGTGGCCGGCACCTCGATCACCGCGTCGGCGGGCAGGAAGGGCAGCGTACGGCCGTTGACCGTGTTGACCACCTGGACGTCGCGCCGGTCACCGGCCAGGGAGACGAGCAGGTCCACGGCCGCTTCGGAGTACCACGCGCCGCCCCGCTGCGACAGCTGGGCGGGCTTGCGGTCCAGCGCCGGGTGGGCGTACAGCTCGAGCAGTTCGGTCTCGAGCCGGGCCACTTCCTCGGCGCGGGTCACCGCCCCGCGCTGCTCGGCCACCACCGCGTCGTGCGTGTAGTAGTAGCGCAGGTAATAGGAGGGCACCATGCCCAGGTGGCGGATGAAGTCCGCGGTCAGCCCGGTGTGCGGCGCGATCTCGTCGGCGCGGACTTCGAGCAGGCCGGGCAGCACGTCCTTGTCGTCCACCAGGACCGAGCGTTCCCAGGTCAGGTGGTTCAGGCCGACATGGCCCAGGGACACCGCGGCCGGCGGCACGCCGAGCATGGCCGCGAACTGGCGCTGGAAGCCGATCGCCACGTTGCACAGGCCGACCGCGCGGTAACCCGCGGACAGCAGCGCCCGGGTGACGATCCCCACCGGGTTGGTGAAATCGATGATGAACGCTGAGGGCGAAGCCCGCCGCGAGGCCCGTTCGGCCAAATCCAAGACAATGGGAACGGTCCTGACCGCTTTGGCCAGGCCCCCGGCGCCGGTGGTTTCCTGGCCCACGCAGCCGCAGTCCAGCGGCCAGGTCTCGTCGCGCTGGCGTGCGGCCTGCCCGCCGACCCGGAGCTGGAACAAGATCGCGTCCGCGCCTTCGGCTCCTTCGTCTAGGCGGCCGGTCCAGCGCACCTGCCCGGGATGGCCGTGCGCGGCCATGATCCGGGCCGACACCGGGCCCACCACGGCCAGCCGGTCGGGGTCGGGGTCGACCAGGACCAGTTCGGTCACGTCCGGCAGGAGCCGGCCGATGCCGTCTGCGAGCTCGGGCGTGTAGGTGGACCCGCCGCCGATCACCGCCACTTTCATGAGGCGAAGGCCCTCACGTCCGCGCCCGTCTGAGCGACGTGACAGGCGGCCTGGTGTCCTGGCCGCAGCTCGGCGAGGACCGGCGTGACCTGCGCGCAGGTATCGATGGCCAGCGG
Organism: uncultured Actinomycetota bacterium; assembly: GCA_963808615.1. Taxonomy (GTDB): domain Bacteria; phylum Actinomycetota; class Actinomycetes; order Streptosporangiales; family Streptosporangiaceae; genus Palsa-504. The sequence continues at coordinate 280,269 of CAWEGV010000004.1, read as the reverse complement.
GCACCGCCAGCGGAACCGGCAGCCAGGCGCCGGGTCGACGACCTTGGGCGGCTCGCCGCGGTCGGTCACCTCGGCCAGCGGGGCCTTCGGGTCCGGCACCGCGGACAGCAGCAGCTGGGTGTAAGGGTGCTTCGGGCTGGTCAGCACGTCCTCGATCGGCCCGGACTCGGCGATCTGGCCCGCGTACATCACGATCAGGCGATCCGCCACGTACCGTGCGCTGGCGATGTCGTGGGTGATGTACAGGATCGACACGCCCTCCTCGTCGCGCAGCTTGGCCATCAGGTTGAGCAGGCCGATCCTGATCGACACGTCGAGCATCGACACCGGCTCGTCGGCCAGGATCAGCTTCGGCCGCATGGCAAGGGCCTGGGCGAACCCGACGCGCTGCCGCTGGCCGCCGCTCAGCTCGTACGGGAAGCGCTGCAGCATGTCGGCGCCCAGCCCGACCACCCCGAACACCCTGACCGCCTCGGCCAGGCGCTGCTTGGCCGGCAGCTCGGGACGGTGCAGCTTGAGGATGCGCAGGATGCCGTGCTGGACGCGGAACACCGGATTGATCGAGGCGAACGGATCCTGGAAGACCATCGGCACCAGGCTGGAGTAGCGCAGCCCGTCCCGGCGCGAGCGGATCGCCGACAGCGGCTTGCCCTCGAAGTAGACCTCTCCGCTCGTCGGCTTGTACACCCTGGCCAGCACGCGGGCGATGGTGGACTTTCCGCTGCCGCTCTCCCCGGCCAGGGCCACGATCTCGCGTTCGCCGATGCTGAAGCTGACGTCGTCCACGGCGTGCAGCATCCGGCGCGACGTCAGGCCGCCGATCTTGAAGTGCCTGGTCAAGCGCTCGGCCTTCAGCAATTCGCTCATCTGCTCAGGCTCCCTTCCTCGCTGCTGCTCAAGCTGCCGTCCTGGCGGCGCAGGCAGCGCACGAGGTCTCCGTCCAGCGGGTACAGGGCGGGGGCGATGACGGTGCACTTCTCGACCGCGTGCGGGCATCTCGGATGGAACCGGCAGCCGGCCGGGAGCACGGCCATGTCGGGAGGGCTGCCCGGGATTCCCTTGAGCGGGACGCGCGGGCCGTGGATGGACGGGAAGGCCTCCAGCAGGCCCTGGGTGTACGGGTGCAGCGGCCGCTCGAAGATGGTCCTGGTGGCGCCGAGCTCGTCGATCTGGCCGGCGTACATGACCATGAGCCGGTCGGAGAAGTGGCTGATCAGGGACATGTCGTGGGTGACGAAGATGACCGCGAAGCCGTAGGCCTGCTGGAGTTCCTTGATCTGCGTCATCAGGGCACGCTGCGCCACCACGTCCAGCGCCGAGGTCGGCTCGTCCATGATGATCAGGTCCGGGGTGAACAGCATGGCCATCGCGATCATCGAACGCTGCCGCATCCCGCCGGACAGCTGGTGCGGGTAGCTGTTCAGGTGGACCGGGTCGATGCCGACCATCCGCATGACCTCGGCCGACCGGGTGGCGATCTCCTCCTTGGACGGCTTGCCGTGGGCCTGCAGCGCGTCCTTGAACTGCGCGCCGATCGACTTGACCGGGTTGAGCGCGTTCATGGCGCTCTGCATGACCACCGACAGGTCGCGCCAGCGGATGGCGGACAGCTGCTTGTCGGTCAGGCCGACCAGGTTGGTCCCCTTGAACGTGACCGTGCCGGTGGCCAGGTGGGCCGGGGGAGCGAGCAGCTGGGCCACGGCGAACAGCAGGGTGGACTTCCCGCAGCCCGATTCGCCGACGATGCCGAGGAACTCGCCCCGGCCGACCGTGAACGTAACGTCATCGACCGCCCGGATCTCGCCGTTGGGCAGCAGGTAATCGACGGACAGGCCGCTGACCTCGAGGATCTCATGCGCTTCGGGCACGCCGGCTCCTTCGCACGGGTCGCAGGGCCGGGTTGCCGATTTCGTCGAAGGCGTAGTTGAGCAGGGCGAAGGCGGCGCCGAGCAGCGCGATGCAGGCCCCCGGCGCGATCGCCCACAACGGCTCGCCGGTCTGAAGTGCGGCGTTGTTCTCCGCCCAGTACAACGTGGTGCCCCAGCTCACCGTGTTCGGGTCGCCGAGGCCGATGAACTGCAGGCTGGATGCGAGCAGCACCGCGTACAGGGCGTTGGTCAGGAAGCTCGCCACGATCAGCGAGGTCATGGTGGGGATGACTTCCATCACGATGACGTACAGGTTCCGCTCGCCGCGCACCCGGGCCGCGACCAGGAAGTCCCTATTACGCAGCGTGAGGGCCTGCGACCGCAGCTGGCGCGCGGTGTAGGACCAGCTGGTCAGGGTGATCGCCATGATCAGCACGATCGTGGTCCCGCCGTGGGCGTAGGCCGCGATGATGATCAGCAGCGGGAACAGCGGGATGACCAGCAGCACGTCGGTCAGCACGCCGAGCGAGCCGTCCCACGCTCCGCCGAGGTAGGCCGCGGCCACGCCGATCAGGACCGCTATCCCGGTGGTGAACAGCCCGACCGCGAACACGATGATGAGCACGTTCCTGGTTCCCCATACCACCTGCGCGAACAGGTCCTGCCCGTACGCGTTCGTACCGAGCAGGTGAGCGGACGAAGGGTTCAGGCGCGGCGGATAGGCGTCTTGTGTCGGGCTGTCGTGTGCGATGACGCCGGGGAAGATCGCGACCAGGATGAAGATCAGGAGCAGGATGGTTCCCGTGGCCGCCTTGCGGTTGGAGCGTACGGCGCGGCCGATGCGGGCCAGCGCGTGGCCGGCGGGCACCTGCGCTGCGGGGGTTTCGGTGGGAACACCCGAGACCGGCATGGCCATGGCTAATGCCCCGTCCTGGTCCGTGGGTCAAGTATGGCGGTGAGGATGTCGGCGGCCAGGATCGCGAACAGGACCGCGAGGGTGATGAGCAGGAACAGGGCCTGCATCAGCGGGTAGTCCTCGCCGTCCACGGCCTGCAGCAGCATGTAGCCCACGCCGGGATAGTTGAACACGTACTCAACCAGGATCGCGCCGCTGACCACGAATCCGAGCGACATGGCGAAGCCGACCAGGTTCGGCAGGATCGCGTTGCGCGCCGCGTAGTCGAGCATGATGCGCCAGCCCGGCAATCCCTTGGCCCGGGCCATCCGCACATAATCCTCGGCCAGCGTGGTGATCATCGTGTTCCGCATGGTCAGGATCCAGGTGCCGATCGTGGTGATCAGCAGGGCCATCGCGGGCAGGAAGGCGTGGTTGACTACGTCTTGGAAGAAGGTGAGGTTGAAGCCTGGGGAGTCCGTGGTGACGTAGTAGCCGCCCTGGGTGGGGAACCAGTGCAGGGTGATGCCGAACACCAGGACCAGGACCATCGCGACCCAGAAATACGGGATCGCGGACGTGATGACGAACACCGGCGGCACCACGCTGTCCAGCTTCCCGCCCCGGCGCCAGGCCGAGATGATGCCCAGGCCGGTGCCGAGAGCAAACGCCAGGATCGTGGTCACGCCGACCAGGCCGAGAGTCCACCAGATCGCGCTGCCGATGACCGACGAGACCGGCGCCGGGAACTGGCTCAGTGAGGTGCCGAAGTTACCGGTCAGCATCTGGTGCAGGTAGCCGAAGTACTGGGCCAGCAGGCCCTGCTGATTGTTGACCCCGAACAGGGTCTCCAGGGCCTTCAGCGTCTGCGCGTTAGCCCCCGCGGAGTGGAACTTCGTCATCATGGCCTCAGCGGGGTTGCCCGGCATCAGCCGCGGCAGCAGGAAGTTGAGCGTAAGCGCCACCCACAGCGTCAGGACGAAGAAACCGAGGCGACGCAGCGCGTATCTCAAGCTCGTTGCTCCTGGTTCAGCTCACCTGGCCGCCGCGGGCCAGGACGTCCCGCAGGTTCTCCCGGTCCCTGGCACGCGGCGGCTCAGCTTACTTCCTACTTCTTGCTTCGGCTTACTTCGGCGACAGGTGCAGCAGCACCTGCTCGTTGTCGGGGAATGCCCACACTGGAGGCTGGGCGTATGGGTTGCTGGACGTGGGCCAGCCGCTGAACGACGTGGTGTCGTACTGGTACCAGTCAACGCCCTCCACCACGGGGATGAACGGCACCTGGCTCAGCATGACCTGCTGCAGCTGGTTCAGGATCGTTTGCTGCGTGGCCGTGTTCGTGGTGGTGGCGTACTGGTTGAGCAGGGCGTCGGTGGCCGAGTTGTTGTAGCGCTCGTAGTTGCTGGCGGCCTGCTTGCCGATCGGCGCGGTGTTCGCGGAGTTGAGCCAGTTGTTCAGCTCGTAGTAAGCGCCCGGGCCGAAGGTGTACTGCTCCACGTAGGCGAGCTGGTAATGGCCGTTGAACAAGTCGGCCTGGTAGTCGGTATTGGACAGGTTCTCCGGGGTGATCGAGATGCCGACTGCCTTCAGATCCTGCTGGATCACCTGCATCGAGGCCACCCAGTCGGAATAGTCGCCGATGTTGATGATGGTGAACTGCAGCTTCTGGCCTGCCGCGTTCGTCATGATGCCGCCCGACATGTGGTAGCCAGCCGATTCCAGCAGTGAGATCGCCTTGGACTGGTTGTACTCGCTGCCCCAGGCGGCCAGGGCCTGGCTGTCCAGCGAGCTGGAGAAGGTCGGCGTGACGATGCCGGTCTGGTTCGCGGGCGGCTCGTAGCCGGACTCGCCGATGGTGGAGACCTTCTGCCTGTCGATCGCGTACGACATGGCCTCGCGGACCTTGACGTTGCTCAGCAGCGGGTTGGTCAGGTTCGGGGTCACCGCCACGTTCAGGGTCGGCGGGAACCAGTAGTGGTAGTTCGGGCTCTTGGAGGTGTAGAACGCCTCGATGTCCGGGATGTACTGGGCGCCCCACTGGGCCTGGCCGGTCGCGAGCGTGTCGTTGGCCGTGGTGTTGCTGGTGAAGGCCGGGTACTGGAGGGTGTGGACGTGCGGCAGGCCCGGCTGCCAGTAGTGCGGGTTAGCGGTGTAGGTGATGTTCTGCGGGCTGCATTTGCTCATCAGGTAGGGACCGGTGCCAACCGGGTTAGGGACGGAGGCGGTGGCCGGGTTGGCGATCTTCGACCAGACGTGCTGGGGCACGATCGGCGTCTGGTCCGCGATGTAGTAGAAGTACGGCACGGCGACCTGGCTAAAGTTCATCGTGACCGTGTTGCTGGTCGCGGTGACGCTCGAGAGCACTGACCAGACCCCGGTCAGGTCGAGGGCCGGGTACTTCTTGATCAGGTTGAAGGTGTAGGCAACGTCGGCCGCGGTCAGGGGCGTGCCGTCGCTCCACTTGACGCCCTGGCGGATCGTGAACGTGAGCGACTTGTTGCCCGCTCCCCAGCTGTAGGAAGACGCGAGCATCGGCGTGGTCTTGCCGTTCTGCAACGGGTTCACGTAGACCAGCGGCTCGTAGATGAAGCCGACCGACAGGAGGTTGTAGGAGCTGTTGAGCGGGTTGAATCCGCAGGTCCAGAGCGCGCCGTTCTCGTTGGAGATAACTAGCGTGCTGTTCGTCGGTGTGTTGCCGCTGGCGGTAGAGGTTGGCGCTGAGCTGGAGCCGGCACCGGCGCTGCAGGCGGCCACGGCGAGCAGGCCGGCCACGATGATGACCCCGTACCTGATGAGGCGTCTCATGTTTGGTCCTTACTGCTGTTTGGTGGGCGGGGGAACGTCCGTGATTCCGTGGGCGGGGCACGTCTACGGTAAATACCGGGGTTGCGCCCTTCCGTTAAGTTTGTTAGGACAGTATCCTAACTATCTGTCCGGAACAAGGGGCACCGGACGAGCTGAGCCAGGTTCGTTAGTAACGCGCAATGTTGGAGGGGGTCGCCCGTGACAGCCCTGTCGGATGATGCGGCTGCGGTCGCGCCCGCCGGGCCTCCGGCGCAGGCGTCGGCATCGGCTCTTCCGCCCCCCGAGGGAACGGGGACGGTCCTGTACGCCGCGCGCCCCTCGCTGATCAGGGCGATGAACGAGCAGCTGCTGCTGGAGCACATCCGCCAGCGCGGCCCGTGCTCGCGGGCTGAGCTGGCCCGGGTCTCCGGCCTGTCCAAGCCCACCGTCTCGCTGGCCCTGGACAACGTCGAGCGGGCCGGCCTGGTCCGCATCGCCGGGCAGCGGACCGGCGTGCCCGGCCGGTCGGCCCGGCTGTACGAGATCCGGCCCGACGCGGGCCTGGTGCTCGGCCTGGACATCGGGCTCGAATATATCCGCGGCGCGATAGCCGATCTCACCGGTGAGATCAGGACCAGGGCCTCGCAGCGGGCCCGGGCCACCAGCGTCCGCACCCGGGTCGCCGAGCTCGTCGAGCTGGCCGACATGCTGTGCGAGAGCGCGGGCGTGCCCAGGTCGGCCCTGACCCAGACCGTGATCGGCAGCCCGGGAGTCTATGACCCGCGCAGGAACGCCATGAAGCTCACCGGCGGCCTGCGCGGCTGGGATCGCCCGCCGGCGCTGGCCGGGCTGCGGGAGGCGTTCGGGCCGTCGCTGGTGATGGAGAACGACGTGGACGCCGCTGCCCTGGCCGAGCGCGCGCTGGGTCACGGCCGGGATATCGACGACTTCGCCTTCGTGCACATCGGCACGGGCATCGGCATGGGGCTGATCATCGGCGGCCAGCTGCTGCGCGGCGCGCACGGCGTCGCGGGGGAGATCGCGTACATGCCGCTGTCCGGCGGGGCGGGCGCGGACGAGCGCGAGGCGCGCAAGCGGGGCATGCTCGAGGCGGCGGCGTCGGCCTCGGGCATCGTACGGGCCGCGCGGCGCGGGGGGATGCGCGGGCCGGTATCGGCCCGGCGCGTCTTCGCCGCCGCCGCACGCGGCGACGAACGGGCCTTGGCGGTGGTAGCCGAGGAGGCCCGGCTGGTGGCCAAGACGATCTGCGCGGTCATCACCGTGGTGGACCCGGACCTGATCGTCCTCGGCGGCGGCATCGGCCGGGCGCCGGGCTTCGCCGAGTCGGTCAGCGCCGAGCTCGAGCGGATCGCGCCCGTCATGCCGGCCATCAGGGTCAGTGCCCTGGGCACTGATGCCGTGGTCGACGGCTGCCTGGCGGCGGGCACCGGCCTGGCCTGGGGCCGGGTGCTGACCACGCTGCCCACTGCCCCGCTGGGCGATGGGGTCCGGCCGCTGTTACGAACGCAGGTAGGAGGCGCCGTTGAGGTCCAGGATGGCCCCGCTGGCCCATTCGGCGTCATCGGAGGCCAGGTAGACCACGGCGGCGGCGATCTCCTCCGGGGTCGCGACCCGGTTGAACGGGCTCTGCGCCCGGATCTCGTCGCCGCGCGGGGAATTGAGGTCACCGGCTGCCATGTCGGTGAGCACGTACCCCGGCGCCACCGTGGCCACTGAGATGCCGTACGGGGCCAGCGCGCGGGCCATCGACTGGCCGAACGCGTTCAGGGCCGCCTTGCTGGCGCCGTAGGCCGGGTGCCGGGGCTCGCCGCGGAACGCGCCGCGTGACGACACGTTGACGATCCGGCCTCCGGTGTCCCTCATGTGCTGGACGGCGCACCAGGTCACGTTGGCGGCCCCGGTGAGGTTCACCGCCAGGGTGTCGCGCCACGCGTCCTGCCACTGCTCGTACGACACTTCGGTGATCGCGTGCCCGTGATAGATCCCGGCGTTGTTCACCAGCACGTTCAGGCCGCCCAGGTCGGCGGCGGCCTGGTCCACCAGCTGCTTGACGGCCTCGGGGTCGGCCAGGTCGCCGCGGACGATGGTGTGACCGCTGCCCGGCAGAGCGGTCAGCACCTCCCGCGCGAGTGCGGCCGAAGCCCGGTAATGCACCGCCACCCGGTCGCCTTGCCGGGCAAACGCCTGCGCGATCGCCCGGCCGATACCCCGCGACGCCCCGGTGACCAGGACCGCCCGGGTCACGTCTGCTCGCACATGGACAGCAGCTTGGTGCAGGTGGCCCAGTTCCTGGCCGTGGCCGCGACGCCGGCCTGGTCCGGCGGGCCGATGATGCGGAACACCGCCTCGGCCAGCTCACTGGTCCCGTAGCCGTCCGGTGTGTGCAGGAACAGGGCCTGGCCGACCGCGGCGAAGGTATCGTGGCTCCCCTTGGCCGCGACCTTGCCCTCCGCGGCCTGGATGCGCTCGACCAGGGCCCGCGGAGGCTTGGCGTTCATGAACACCACGTGCACGAGCCTCGGGTTCGGGGCATCCGGATAGGGGTTGTCGCGCAGGGTCCGGGCCAGCTGTTCCCTGGACAGCACCACCACCGCGGCCCGGATCCCGAACCTGCCGGAGATGGCCTTCTCGAGAGAGGCGGCCAGCCGCGCGGCGTCGGTTTCCTGCGTAGTGAACAGCACGTTGCCGCTCTGGATGTAGGTCGTCACCTCCGTGTGGCCCAGCGAGGTCACCACCTCGCGCAGTTCGGCCATCGGGACCTTGTTCCGGCCGCCGACGTTAATCCCGCGCAGTAGCGCGACGTGTGTTGCCATGCCGCCTATTTTTATACGGAACGGTCCGGCGTTCGTGCGTCGATAACCTTTCGGCCCGGGCCGGCGGGTCTGTGAGTGCAATCCGGGCTGTCATGACGACCCGGATTGCACTCATATCCGAGGCACTCGGGCTCAGGAGCGGTGCTCACGGGAGTAGTGCGCGGCCAGCACGTCCTCGCCGAAGTCGCTGCGGGGACGGCGCAGCACGGTGTGCGCGTGGTTGCCGTCGTCGGTGGTGTCGTACTCGATGAGCAGGTCGTCGCCCTGCACCCGGTAGTAGTGCCGCCGGGCCGGGGTCAGCGGTCCCTCCCAGGCGAAGTGCAGCTCGGCGTTCGCCAGGCGGCCGGCCTGGCGGGCCGCGAGCTCGGCAGGCAGCCGGTCGAGGTACAGCGTGACCAGCTGTCCGAGCACCGCACGCGGCCCCGCGCCGAGTCGGCCGGCCGGAACGCCGAGCGGCTGGATGCCTTCCCGCGCCCGGGGGCTCGTGCCGGTGCGGATATCGCCGGGAGCCTGCCCGGCGACCACGGCCGCCGCCCGGTCGGCCGGTCCCAGCCCGTCGATCAGCGCCCGCGCCAGGTCCTCTTCCGGGGCGAGGGGCCGGGACACCGGCCGGCCCGCGTAGCTGACGCAGGCCGGGTTGGCGCCGAAGAAGACCGGGGCGGGGGAGACCTCGCCGTCCGCCACCGTCATCGTGACCGACAGGTGGTGCCCCTCGAAGCGCCACGACCACGGCCGGTCCGCGGCGGGGTCGCCGAATACGCTGACCCAGTAGTCGTTGCTGTGCCGGCCCCGCCGCCACTGCTCCCGGCGGTCCAGTACCTCCTCCAGGGCCACGATGCTCATCGCCTGCGCATACGCGTGCTCGCTCAGCCCGGTGGCCAGCAGCCGGTGAGCGGCCTTGCGAGCGGGCACGCTCATCTGGGCGATGCACGCTCCGGGCCGGCGCCGCGGCCGGTACTCCAGCCACCGTCGCGCGGCGTCGTCGGTGAACGGCCGGGCCGCGAGCGCCCGCTGCCGGTCATCCAGCGTGCCCAGCAGCGTGAGCACGGCCGATCGCATCTGCCCGGATAGGCCATCGCCAGTCATACGCCCGGTATATCAGGCGTCCCGGCGGGGCCGATGCGAGCGTGCCGGGCCGCGCGGGCGGGAAGGCCAGGACCGGACGGCGATAATGGGCCTGCCGCCGCCGCGGCCAGTCGGATGAGGGTTGGATGAGAGGAAGCCATGACGACGCCGAACTGGGACGCCGCCTATACCGGGAGTGTTGCTGCTCCGTGGGACATCGGCCGGCCCCAGCCAGCCTTCCTCCGGCTGGCGGAGAGCGCCCTGCTGACCGGCCGGGTGCTGGACGCGGGCTGTGGCACCGGTGAGCACGCGCTGCTGGCCGCGCGGTTCGGCGCCGAGGCCGTGGGTGTCGACATGTCAGCGCGGGCCATCGAGCGGGCCAGGGACAAGGCCGCGGCCCGGCGCCTGCGGGTCCGCTTCGAAGTCGCCGACGCCCTGAGCCTGGCCGACCTCGGCCAGACCTTCGACACGATCATCGACAGCGGGCTGTTCCACGTCTTCGACGACGCCAGCCGGGCCAGGTATGTCGCCAGCCTGGCGTCGGTGCTGTACCCGGGCGGCCACTGCCACCTGATGTGCTTCAGCGACCGGCAGCCCGGCACCATGGGCCCGCGCCGGGTCACCCAGGCCGAGCTGCGGGCCGCCTTCAGCGACGCGTGGACGATCGTGGGCATCGCGCCAGATGCTTTCGAGGTCAACCCGGATACCTTCGGCTCAGCGACGGCGCAGGCCTGGCTGGCCGATATCGTCCGGGCCGCTCCAGCCCGGGCCTGACCGGGCTCCGGCTGATCACGGCCCTCGGCCGCGCCGCCCCGGAGCGGGTATTCCGGCAAAGCCAGGGTCCGCGGGCCCGCCGTCGGCTAGAACGGATATGGTGCGGGATCGAGACGGCGGCTTGGCCCACGGCGGCGCGCATCGCCGCCGGCCGCTGATCGCCTGCCTGATCTCGCTGGTGGTGACCTGCTCAGGCTGCGGCATCATGTCCAGCAGCCAGCCCGCGGGGCCGGCGACTCCAGGGCCGGCGACTCCAGGGCCGGCGACTCCAGGGCCGGCGACTCCAGCGCCGAGCCGGGAGGGCAACCCGTTCGAGGCTCCGCAGGCGCCGCTGTCCTGCCCGGCTCAAGTCTTGTCCCGGATGAGCGAGGCCCAGCGAGTCGGTCAGCTGTTCCTGGCCGGTATCGCGGGCGAGCCCGTGCCCGACATCGCCCACGCGGTCCGGACCTACCGCTTCGGATCGCTGCTGTTCGGAGGCGACAGCACGGCCAGCGCGGCGCAGACCCGGCAGATGACCCGTGCCGTTCAGTCGCTGGCGTCCGCGCAGGCCACGGCCCAGGTCGGGTTCTTCATCGCCGCCAACCAGGAGGGCGGCGAGGTCCAGCAACTCCAGGGGCCGGGCTTCTCGGCCATCCCGTCCGCGCTGGACCAGGGCCAGCTGTCCGCCGGCGAGCTTCAGCGGCAAGCTGCGGCCTGGGGCGGCGAGCTCCAGTCGGCCGGCGTCAACCTCGACCTGGCCCCGGTCATGGACGTGGTGCCGGCCGCGACCGCCGGAGCGAACCAGCCCATCGGCATGCTGCAGCGCGAGTTCGGGTTCAGCCCGGTCCCGGTGGCGGCTCACGGCGTGGCGTTCATCCGCGGCATGCGGCAGGCCGGGGTGGCCACGACCGCGAAGCATTTCCCCGGGCTGGGCCGGGTGGTCGGCAACACGGACTACACGGCCGGGGTCGTCGACACGACCACCACCACGAACGACCCCTACCTCAGCTCGTTCCAGGCCGCCATCAAGGCGGGCGTGCCGTTCGTCATGGTGGCCCTGGCCACCTACACGCGTATCGACCCCCGTCATCTCGCGGCGTTCTCGGCCCGCATCATGGGCGGGCTGCTGCGCCAGCAGATGCACTTCCAGGGTGTCATCGTCTCCGACGACCTGGGCGCGGCCGCCGCGGTGGCGGGCATCCCGGAGGCCGCCCGCGGAATCGACTTCCTGGCCGCCGGGGGTGACCTGGTCACCTCCGAGAGCCTGGCCGCAGCCGAAGCCATGGACCTGGCCATCCTCCACCGGGCCGCCACCGATTCCGCGTTCCGTGCCACCGTGGACTCCGCGGTGATGCGCATCCTCAGCGCCAAGCAGGCCTACCACCTCATCCGGTGCCGCTGATCGGCTGGGTTAGGTCGTAAACGGTCTCACCGCCTACGGTCAGCTTCTTGTAGTGGGCCGCCACCCACGCGGCGATGGCCGACGAACCCCGCCCGCCGCCGAAGCTCTCGCTGCCCTGGCCGATGTAATAGTGCACCTCGTGGCTGGCCACCAGCTTCTCGAACGCGGCCAGGGTGGGCCACGGATCGGTGCCGTTGAACCCGCCGATGGCCATCACCGCATCTCCGGTCGCGAGCTCCAGCGGCGCCGCCGCCTCCGAGCCTTCGGTAGCGGCCACCCACCGGTAACGGGACGCGTCTTGCTCGACCAGCTTGACCAGCGCACTGCTTACCTGGGTGCTGCCGCCCAGCCCGCCCCCCGGGCCGGCGCCGCCCGCCACCGTGCCGCCTGGGCCGCCCGCCACGGCGCCGCCTGGGCCGCCCGCGGTCCCCGCGTTGCCTGAGACGCCTGTGCCACCGGCAGCTCCAGCGCTACTCGCGCCACTGCCGCCCAGGCCGCCCGCGCCACCGCGGAAGCCCCCGGTTCTCCCGGCGCCGCCGGCCTGGCCCGCCTGGCCTGCCTGGCCTGCCTGGCTACCTGAGAAGCCGGCCGCGCCGCCTCCGCCGCGCTGAGTGCCCGGGCCGGCCAAGCCTCCGGGACCTCCGCCGAACCCGGCCGTCTGCGGTCCCGAGCTCGGGATCGCGCCGGTGTGCGTGGTGGTGACCGTATCCAGCGCGTAGGCGGCCGGCCCGGCCAGCCCGGCCACCAGAGCCAGCCCGAACGGCACCACCACCAGCGCCAGCCGGCCCCGCCGCGAGCGCAGCCCGGTCCGGCCCGCCAGCCTGCGGCCCGCGGCCACGCAGCAGCCGGCCAGCACACCCGCCATCAGGATCACCCACCGCAGCCAGGGCAGCCACTCCGGTGTCCGGCCGAGCAGTATGAACGCCCAGACGGCCGTGATCACCACGGCCGCGGCCGCGACCGCCTGCCCGCCGGCGCCGAGCCGAGCCGCCCACGGCGCTGGCCCCGGGGGACGATGCAGGAAGCCCTCGCGGGCCCCTCCGATCAGGGCGGTCGCGCCCACGCCGACCAGCGCCCCGATGCCGGGTGCGAGCGCGACCATGTAGTACGGGTGGATGATGCCGCTCATGTAGCTGAACACCAGCCCGGTGACGATCACCCAGCCGCCCCACAGCAGCGCCGCGGCTCTGGTCCGGTCGGGCCGCGCCGCCCGGCGCGACACCCACAACATGGCGGCCAGCGTGATCAGCGCCGCGGGTAGCAGCCAGGTGACCTGCCCGCCGAACTCCGTGTGCAGCAGCCGCAGCAACCCCGTCGCGCCACCGAATCCGCCCACGCCTCCGCCGGCCCCGCCGCCGATCGAGCCGGTCTCGTTGCCGTCCAGGCGGCCCAGGCCGTTGTACCCGATGGCCAGCTGCAGGATGTTGTTGTCGGTCGAGCCGCCGAAGTACGGCCGGTCGGCCGCGGGCGTCAGTTCCGCGATCAGGATCCACCAGCCCGCTCCCGCGATGATCCCGGTGCCCATCAGCACCACCTGCCACAGCCGCCGGAGGAGCCGCCGTGGCTTCCCGGCCCACAGGTAGGCGACCGCGAACCCCGGCACGACCAGGAACGCCTGCAGCATCTTGGCCAGGAACGCCAAGCCGAGCAGGACCCCGCAGAACACCAGCCACTTCGTCCGCCCGTTCTCGATCGCGCGGACCAGCGCGTACGCCGCCGCGGTCATGAGCAGCACCAGCAGCGCGTCCGGGTTGTTGTACCTGAACATCAGGGCCGCGACCGGCGTGGTCGCGAGCACCAGCCCGGCGGCCAGTCCGGCCGCGGGGCCGAACCAGCGCCGCACCGCCGCGTACAGCAGCGCCACCGAGGCCACGCCTTCGAGCGCCTGTGGCACCAGCATGGACCACTGGCTGAACCCGAACACCCGGCCGGACAGCTCCATGACCCACAGCGAGGCCGGCGTCTTGTCCACGGTGATGAAGCTGGACGAGTCGAACGACCCGAACAAGAACGCCTTCCAGCTCTTGACACCAGCCTGGACCGCCGCGGCGTAGAAGTCGTTCGCCCAGCCGTTCCTGGTCAGGTCCCACAGGTAGAGCGCGGCCGTGACCGCCAGCAGGCCGGCCAGGGCGGGCCGCGCCCACCGGGGATCTTCGTCAGGTCCGCGCAGCAGGCGCCGGATCCGGCTGCGAGCCGGCGTAGGTTGGCTGCCGGTCACGTGCCTCGCCACGGAGGTGATCGTGCTCAACTGAATCTCTCCCTTGCCTGATCGGGTTGTCAAAGGCGGCCTTGGGTCCGCCGAAGACCCAGGTCCGGTACAGCACGAACCTGATCACGGTGGCCACCAGGTTGGCGGCGATGAGGACACAGACCTCCAGGACGCGACTGGCGTGCGGCGATCCGGAGTGCAGGGCGGCCAGCGCGCCCGAGGTCAGGGCCAGCCCGATGCCGACCGCGATCAGGCCCTTGACCTGGTCCCTGGCCGCGTGCCGCCGCCCGGTGATCCCGAAGGTCAGCCGCCGGTTGGCCGCGGTATTGGCCGCCGCGGTGGCCATCAGGCTGAGCACGTTGGCGCCCTGAGCCGACATGACGCCGCGGAGCAGAAGGTAGAGCAGCACGTAGGCGATCGTGGAGGCGACGCCGATCACCATGAAGCTCGCGATCTGCAGCCCAAGCTCACCGGGCGAGCGGCGGCCAGGGCCCGCGGGCGAGGATTCCCGCAGCCTCGGGACCTTGACCGACCCCCGGGCCAGGCCGCCGCCCAGCCGCGCCATGCCCCGCAGGTCCGCGAGCGCGGTGGCCACGATGTCCACCCGCGAGTCGAGGTCGTCTATCCAGTCCACCGGGACCTCGTGGATGCGCAGCCCGGCCCGCTCGGCCAGCACGAGCAACTCGGTGTCGAAGAACCAGCCGGTGTCCCTGGTCAGGGGGAGCAGCACGCTGGCCTGCTCGCGCCTGATCGCCTTGAACCCGCACTGCGCGTCCGAGAACCGGGCGCCCAGGCACGCATGCAGCAGCGTGTTGTAGCAGGGGGAGATGAGCTCGCGCTTAGGCCCGCGGCTCACCCGCGATCCCCGGGCCAGCCGGGTGCCGATGGCCAGGTCGCTGTGCCCGGATACCAAGGGAGCGACCAGCGGCAGCAGCGCGTTCAAATCAGTCGACAAGTCGACATCCATGTAGGCGAGAACCTCGGCGTCATTGGCCGACCAGATGGTGCGCAGCGCCCGTCCGCGTCCCGGCTGCTCCATCCGCACCGCCCGCACCTCGGCCAGCTCGCGGGCCAGGCCGCTGGCGATGGCCGGGGTGGCATCGGTGCTGCCGTTGTCCGCGATCGTGATCCGGGCCGTGAATGGGAAGCACTCCCGCAGGTAACTCACCAGGCGCCGGATACTCGGCGCGAGATCACGCTCCTCATTGCGCACTGGAACCACAATGTCAACCTGCGGAACTCTCATGACGATGAGAATCGGCGATCAGGTTCGGCCCTAGCTGAAGCGCCCTTATGCGCGCGCTATGAGTAGGCCCTGGTGCCACGGCGGTGAGTCGAACACTGCTCACGCGCGGGGAAGGTCCGTCCCGCGGTATGGCCCGACGCGGGCCGGGCCATACCGGGCCGGCCCGGTACACCATGTGATGAGTACCGGGCCGGCCGGCTGTCCCGCTGGACGGAGCGGGACGTACCTTCAGGTGTCTCCGGTCCCTACCTAAGATCACGAGCCAGCCGCCGGACCGGTTCACCACGCCGGCGTGCCCCAGGTCAGGCGGCAGCCCCAGCCTCGCCGGTGGCTGGGCCCGGGAGAGACGCGAGAAGCGGATGACGTGGGACGCCCAGGTGCGGCAGGCCATCGAGGCCTGGATCGCGGTGGCCGAGTCTGACCTGGCCCTCACGCTGAGCTGGATCCGGGACCTTCCCTCGCTCGGCGCCGACGCCCGCCACCTGCAGCGCGAGTGGCTCGAGGCCTTTATCGTGCTGATCCAGAACCTCAGCGACACCCCGGACCTGCGTGCCGCGGGCGTGGCCCCGCCGTCGCGCCAGCTCGCGATCGTGCTGATCGGCGGCCTGCGCGAGCTGATCGCCGCGACGGTCGAAGACGGCGGTGACATCGGCGGCATTACCGAAGTAGCGATCCGGGCCACGCAGGCGATGCTCGGCCCGCGCACCGAGCCGGCCGGTTACCGGACAGCTCGGCCAGCGTGACCTTAACGTCACCCGCACTGCACGCAAGCGTGGCTTCCTGCCCGTACGGTTCTGCCATCTCGACCTTAACTGCTGACCCCGCTACCTCATCTGAGGGCGCCGGATCTCATGACCTTCAGACCGTCCCTGCGTCGCGGAGGGCGGCCAGCTCGGCGTCGGTGAACCCGAGTTCGGCCAGGATGGCACCGGTGTGCTGGCCGACCGCCGGGATCGGGCCCAGGACGGGTGCCGCATCCCCCATGCTGACCGGCAGGGGAAGGGCACGCACCGGTCCCGCCGGTGAGTTCACCTCGCCCCAGCGATGCGCCAGCTGCGGGTGAGCCAGCAGGTCACCGACCGTGTTGAACCGGGCGTTCGCGATCTGCGCGGCATCCAGCCGCGCGAGCACGTCGTCCGGCCGGTACGGGCTCAGCGCCGCCTCGATCTCGCGGTGCAGCTCGGCTCGCGCGGCGACCCGGGCCGGGTTGGTCGCGAACCGGGGATCATCGGCCAGCTCGGGGCGCCCCAGCACCTGCTCGCAGAGCCGGTGCCACTCACGGTCGTTCTGCACCGCCAGCTGCACTGCGCCGCCCGCGCCGGTCCGGAACGCCCCGTACGGAGCGATCGTCGCGTGGCTGGTGCCGGTCCGTTCCGGGGGAGTACCGGTGTACATGGCGTAGTACATGGGCTGCGCCATCCATTCCGTCAGCGACTCGAACAGCGACACCTGCAGCGCAGCGCCGGCGCCGGTGCGCTCCCGCGCGTACAGGGCGGCCAGGATCGAGCTGAACGCGTACATGCCGCCGGCGATGTCGGCGACCGAGATGCCTGCCTTGGCCGGGGCGCCGGGGCTGCCGGTGACCGACAATAGCCCGGTCTCGCACTGGATCAGCAGGTCGTAGGCCCGGCGCTGGGCCAGCGGTCCGCCCGGCGCGTAGCCGGAGACGTCGCACACGATGAGCCGGCGGTCGCGGGCTTGCAGGTCCGCGGCCGACAGGCCCATCCGGGCAGCCGAACCCGGGGCCAGGTTCTGCACGAACACGTCCGCGCGACCGATGAGGCGAATCAGGATGGACAGGCCCGCGGTGTCCTTGAGGTCCAGGCTGAGCGACTGCTTGCCGCGGTTGAGCCAGACGAAATAGCTGGACTGGCCCTTGACGGTGGTGTCGTAGCTCCTGGCGAAGTCGCCTGCGCCGGGCCGCTCGACCTTGATCACCCGGGCCCCCAGGTCGGCGAGCTGACGGGTGGCGAACGGCGCGGCCACCGCCTGCTCGACCGACACCACCGTGATGCCGGCCAGCGGGAGCTCCGGCGGGCTGCCCTGAGGCTCGGCGCCACTCTGCGTCCCGTTCACCGGAACCGGCACGTCACCGCGCCCAGGTCGCCGAAGTCCGCGTGCACCACATCGCCGGCCTGCACGAACACCGGCCGCGTGAACGATCCGGACAGGATCAGCTGGCCGGCGGGCAGGAACTCGTCGTAAGCCGCCAGGCGGTTCGCGAGCCAGGCGACGCCGTTGGCGGGATGACCGAGCACCCCGGCCGCCACGCCGGTCTCCTCGATCGCCTCGTTGAGGTAGAGCAGGGCGGCGATCCTGCGCGGGTCGCAGGCGTCGGGACGGATGGCGCGCCCGCCGGTCACGATCCCGGCGTCGGCCGCGTTGTCGGAGATCGTGTCGACGATGGTGCGCAGGTGGCCGGTCTCCGGATCGCTCATCTGCACGCGTGCGTCCAGGATCTCCAGGGCCGGGGTGATCCACCGGGTCGCGTCGAGGACGTCGAGCGCGCTCACCCCGGGTCCCTTCAGCGGCTGACCGAGGACGAAGGCGAGTTCCACCTCCACGCGCGGGCGGATGAACCTCCCGGCCGGCACGGTCCCGCCGTCGTCGAAGAACATGTCGTCGAAGATCACGCCGTAATCCGGCTCATCGATCGAGGCGGCCTGCTGCATGGCGCGCGAGGTGAGGCCGATCTTCCGCGCCCTGACCGCGCGGCCGTCGGCCACCTTGAGCGCGACCAGCGCGCGCTGCACCCGGTAGGCGTCCTCCACCGTCATGTCGGGGTACTGCAGGGACAGTTGCCTGATCGGCTCGCGGCTGCGTTCCGCGGCGAGCAGGCGCCGCGCCGCGTCGGTGACCGCGTCATCGTCCAGCATCGTCACAGGTTCTCACGCCGGCGACCTCGGGTGCTCGGCTCGGTCAGCCACGGCGCTTACCGCGGCGGCCAGGGCGGGCCACACGGGCCGGGGCAGGTCGTGACCCATGCCGGGCACCACCATGAGCTCGGCGCCGGAGATGAGCTCGGCAGTGCGCCGGCCCGCCGCGACGTTGACGAGCGGGTCGGCCTCGCCGTGGACGACCAGCGTCGGGATCCTGATGCCGCGCACGGCCTCGGTGCGGTCACCCGAGGCGAGGATCGCCATCCACTGCCGCATCACGCCCGCCGGGTCCAGGCCCTGATCCCAGATCCGGCCCGCGAGCTCGGCACGCCACTGGTCGTCCGGCGGATAACCGGGCGAGCCGATGACGCGCGCTATGTCGATGGCCCGCGCGATCGACCCCTCCCGGCTGCTGGCGGGGGGCTGCATGAGCGCCGCCCCGGCCTCCGGCGTGGTGTTGGTCAGTGTCGGCGACGGCGTCGACATGATCGAGGTGAGGCTGAGCACCCGCTCGGGATGACGCACGGCCATGGTCTGCGCGATCATCCCGCCCAGCGATGCGCCCAGGACGTGCGCGGCGGTCAGGCCCAGCGCGTCGAGCAGGCCGAACCCGTCCTCGGCCATGTCGTCGAGCGTGTAGGCGGCGGACGAGACGTCGCCGCGCCTCAAGGCGCCCAGCACGTCGGGCTCCGGCGCGTCATGCAGGTGCGTGGACCGCCCGACGTCGCGGTTGTCGTACCGGATCACGAGGAAACCGCGTCCGGCCAGCAGCTTGCACAAATCCGGGTGCCAGGTCAGCATGGGCGAGCCGAGGCCCATCACCATCAGCAGCGGGCGGCTCCCGCGGTCACCGAACGTCTCGTACGCGATCTGGATGCCGTTCGCGGGGACGACTCCCGAGCCCGGCGCGCTCATCCGAAGATCCCTTGGGCGGGTGCTGGCATAGCTGGATTATGGCGGAGAACGCTGACGATGTCGCGACCAGCCCCGCGCCGTTAACCGACGCTAGAGTCTCTGTTGTGAATCCGATATTCAGAAATAGCTCGCCTGAGGTGCCGGAATGGCTTCAGGGACTATCTGGAGATGCCAAGGAAACGGTCACGATCCTGCGCGGCATAATTGCCGAGGTTGCCCCGGACGCACACGAGATTATCTATCACAGCGCGCTCGGATATGGTCCGACTGGCTCAGGCTTCGACAGGATCCTCTATATATCGATATTTAAAGGTCATATCAATCTTGGGTTCTTCTACGGAGCCGGGCTGGACGACCCGGGCGCGCTGCTCAAGGGCAGCGGTAAGCAAATGCGCCATGTGAAGCTCACGTCCAGCCAGTGCGGGCAGCTGCCACCTGGACGCAGAGCCGCGATGACGTCACCTGTATGCGCGCCGCCGCCTTCGGCTGTCGCGGCGGCCAGCACCGACCGCAGCGTCCGGTACAGGCGGTCAACATCCTGGCGCCGCAGGCGGCTGACCGGGGTGGCGGGCGGGAGCTTGGCCTGCCACAGGATCTCATCGGCCAGCAGGTTCCCCACTCCGGCGATCTTGGACTGGTCCAGCAGGCGGGCCTTGACCGCGATCGTCCCCTTGGTGATGAGGGCCCGGAACTGGGCCGGGGTGACCTCGGCCGCGTCCGGGCCGAGAGCGTCGATGTCCGGGTTGAGCACGATGCGCCCGAGCCGCCGCTTGTCGAACAGCGCCAGCCAGCCGCCATCGGCGAACTCGAGCGTGAAGCGGTCCCACTCGGCCTTGCGCGGCTGCGCGTCCCGGCCGGGCCGGTCACCGCCTTCGGCCACCCAGCCGTCCGGGGATGTGACCACGATGCGGCCGCTCATGCCCAGGTGGATGCCCAGGTCAGGCCCGGGACCCGGCGTCCCGTCCAGCACTGCTGAGGTCTCGCACCACATCGTCTTGCCCCGCCGGCGGGCCGCGGTGAGCATACGTCCGGTCAGCGCGCCACGCAGCTCGCCGGGGGAGTGCGGTCGGCACACGAACGTGTCGGCGTCGTCGACGCCGACGATCCGCCGGCCCAGGGCCTGGCCGGCGATCAGGCGGCGGGCGTTCTCGACCTCGGGAAGTTCCGGCATTCAATCGCCCCCGCGCACGGCCGCGAACCTGTCGGCGGCCCGGTCGATCTGGGCCAGGATGTGTTCCTTGACCGCGGGTTCCAGCGGCGTGTCGGGCCGGGCGATCAGGTCTTGCAGCACGGGGACCAGCGGCGCGTACTTGTCCGCGAGCCTGCGCAGCCTGGGACCGGTGGTGTGGATCAGGCCGGCCCCGTTGTCGGTGAAGTCCGAGGCCTTGATGACCCTGGCCCAGGGGCGGTCCTGCAGGCTCTCCGCCACGTGCTCCCGGTACTGCTCGTGCGCGTCGCGGTCCGGCGCGAACGGCGGGTTCGTCACCGCCCCGACCAGTTCCGCCACCCGCGGCCCGTACTGCGCGGCCAGCACACCGAGCGCGGCCTGCTGGCTGGCCCGGGGGTCGGCGTCCGCGGCCGAGCCAGTCAGCTCGGCCGCGTGGTCTTCCACGGCGTCGTGCAGCAGCGCGGCGCAGATCACGTCCGCGTCCCGCACGTGGTAATAGGACACGATCCGGATCGCCACCCGGAGCAGGTGGTTCAGGTAAGGCTCGCTGTCCCTGCGGTCGGCGGCGTGCAGCCGGGCGGCTAGGTCCAGCGCCCGCTCCAGCCGCAGCCGGTCCGCCTCCGGCCAGGGCGCGATCTCCGCGGCGAACCGGTCGCGCAGGCCCGCCTCGCCGTAGGTCGAGGTGATCGCGTGCAGCGGCATCGCGGTCAGCAGCCGCTGCCGGTCGTTATCCACGATCTAGGAGTAGCACACCGTCAGCTCGTTATGTCAGCGATGCCGGCCAGGCTCACACCGCAGAGGCCTGGGCTCTTCGGCGGGCTCGGGCAGCAGGGGGAGGAAGATGGCGAACCTGGTCATTCCCGGCCGGCTGGTGACGGTGATGCTGCCGCCGTGCGCGGCGACGACGGCGTCCACGATGGCCAGGCCGAGCCCGGTGCTCTTCCCGGCCGCCTGCAGATCGCGGGCTCGCGAGGTGTCGGCGCGGGTGAACCGCTCGAACAGATCCGGCAGCAGCTCGGGCGGGATGCCGGGGCCGTCGTCGGTGATGCTCAGCTCCACCCGTGGTCCGGCGGGCGTCACGCCGCGCCGCACCGTCGCGTCTGCCGGACCGCGAGCCTCACGCGGAGCTTGGGGGTCACCGGGCACGGCCAGCGCGACGCCCACCGTGGAGCCGGACGGGGTGTGCTTGCCCGCGTTGCTCAGCAGGTTGGCCATGACCTGGTGCAGGCGGTGCTCGTCGCCCTCTACCAGCACCGGCTCGTCCGGCAGGTCCAGCTGCCAGCGGTGGTCGGTGCGGGCCACGCGGGCATCGCTGGTCACGTCGATGACCAGCCGGGACAGGTCGACCGGCTCGCGCTCGAGCGGGCGCCCGGCGTCAAGCCGGGCCAGCAGCAGCAGGTCGTCCACCAGGACGCCCATCCGGGCCGACTCCGACTGGACCCGCCGCAGTGCGTTCGTCACGTCCTCGGGTACCGGGCCCGGATGCCGCAGGGCCAGCTCGGCGTAGCCGCGGATGGCCGACAGCGGGGTACGCAGCTCGTGCGAGGCGTCCGCGGCGAACCGGCGCAGCCGGGCCTCGCTGGCTTCGCGGCGGCCGAGCGCCCGCTCGACGTGGTACAGCATCCGGTTGAACGCGGCGCCGACCCGGCCTACCTCGGTCCGCGGATCGCTGTCGGGCACCCCCGCAGGCAGCGATACCGCACCGGAGTCCAGCTGTAGTTCAGCCACCTGGGCTGCGGTGGCGGCGACCCGGCGCAGCGGCCGCAGCGACAGCCGTACCAGCGCCGTGCCCCCCGCGCCGGCCAGCAGCAGCACGCTGAGGAAGACGATCAGCTCGGCCAGCGCCACCTGGCTCAGCGTGCTGTCCACGGTGCTCATCGGAAGCCCGGTGATCAGGATGTCGCCGTCTTGCCCCGCCACCGCGGTCACCCGGTAGTCCGCGTCGAGCGAGGTGAGCTTCACGCTGTAGGCGCGATTCGACCAGGACGGCGGCTGGCCCGGGCCCGACTGGTACGGGGGCTGGTACACGGGCAGCGTCATGAGGGCCTTCTTGTCGGCTGCGGACAGAGGCGGGCACTCCTGGTTGTTCATGCCGTTGACGACACTGCAGTTGGTGATCACGCCGTTCTTGATCCGCACCCCCAGCATCCCCTGCGGCTGCCCTTGGCTGCAGGGGATGCTGTTGGGCGGCGGCTGGTAGCCATCCTGATCGCCTCCCGGCTGGGCCGGAGTGCCGCCCTGGCCGGTGGCGTCCTGGTGGGTAGCCTCGATGCAGGAGACGTAGGTGCTGCTGGCGCTGCGCAGCTGCCCGTCGAGGGTGGAGACCATCGAGTCGCGGACCGCCAGGTAGGTGACCACCCCGATGATGGCGCAGGCGCCGACCAGCAGCAGCAGGACCCCGGTTATCAGCCGCGCGCTGAGCGTCCTGCCCGCCAGCCAGCTTGCCCGCGGGCGCTGTGGGCCAGCCTCGCGCCCGTCGGACATCAGCTGGCCGGCTTCAGCACGTAGCCGACGCCGCGGACGGTGTGGATGAGCGGCGGGCGGCCTGCGTCGATCTTCTTGCGCAGATAGCTGATGTACAGCTCCACGACATGCGCTTGGCCGCCGAAGTCGTAGTTCCACACCCGGTCCAGGATCTGCGCCTTGGACAGGACCCGCCTGGGGTTGCGCATGAGGAACCTGAGCAGCTCGAACTCGGTCGCGGTCAGTTCGATAAGCTCGCCGTCGCGGCGGACCTCGCGGGCGTCCTCGTCCATGGTCAGGTCACCCACGGCGAGCAGGCCCTCGGTGTGGGCCCGGGTGAGGTTGGCGCGGCGCAGCAAGCCGCGCAGCCGGGCCAGCACCTCCTCCAGGCTGAACGGCTTGGTCACGTAGTCGTCGCCCCCGGCGGTAATGCCCGCCACCCGGTCCTCGACCGCGTCGCGCGCGGTCAGGAACAGCACGCATATCCGGGGGATCTCCGCCCGGAGCCTGCGCATGACCTCAATGCCGTTGAGATCAGGAAGCATGATGTCAAGCACGACCGCCTGGGGGCGGAACTCGCGGGCGGCCCGCACGGCGTCGGCGCCGGTACCTGCCATGCGCACGGCCCAGCCCTCGTACCGGAGCACGCTGGACAGCAGTTCAGCCAGGCTCGGCTCGTCATCGACCACGAGCACCCGCACCGGCGTCCCGTCGGCGCTCGCAGTCGGAGTGCTGGCCTGCGCCGGCGACATGGCAGCCGGGCTGTGATCTTCCATGTTCTTCAAGCTCGCTTGTCGTTACCGATCGGATCGGTGCCTCGCCAACCCGCGGGGCGGATCCTGTGTCCAGGTTCTCATCTCACGTGAATGATGCGACCGGCAGGTCAGAATCCGCTCTGAATACCCTCTGAGGTCCGTCCGAAAACCGGCTGGCCAGCTTGACCGGGACCCTGACCGCCGGACTCAGCCGCTATCCAGCAGCCGACCAAGCTTGGACGCCGAGGGCGACGGTCGCGCCCCGGCCTGGCGCAGGGCCTGCCCGGCCGCGGCCAGCACGTCCTGGGCCCGGGATCCTGTCGTGAGGGCCTCCACCTCGATCTCACGCCACAGCACCGGCGCGCTGTCCGGCCGGTCGAGCCGGGTGGCTGTCACCCGGTCGTCGGCGACCTCGGCCAGCGGCTCGCCGGCCTGATCGGTCACAGTCACCACGCTCCGTTCGGTATCAATAATGGCGATGGGGTGCAGCGGGTGGCCCGCGGTGATGTCCTCGACCTGCGCGGCCAGCCGCGCAGGGACGGTTTCGATGCTTCCCGTGTCGCTGTGGCCAAGCGGAGCGCGCACTTCCTGCCGGGTGTCCTTCCGCACCGGCAGCTTGAGGTGCCAGCCCTCATCGGTGCCGCCGACGCGGCGCCGCAGCGTGATCCGGTTGCGGATGAGGTCGAGTTCCTCGGTGTCGAAGTAGGTCGCGCTCAGGTAATACCGGTGCGGCCTGGTGGACTTCGTGCGGCCGCCCAGCCGGGACAGGTCGGGCAGCGAGAAGCCAGCGTCAGCCTCGTATTTCTGCTCGGTTTCCAGGTAGTCGCCGGTGTTCTCGGTCACGGCTCCAGGCTACTGGGGGCGCCCCGTCCTGTACCGTCTAACCCATGGCCAGCGTGCATGACCGCGCCGAGCACGAGGCGTCGGCGACCCGTCTGCTCGCGGTGAGCGCGGCGGCCATCGTGGCGTCCTTGCTCATCATGATCGTGGCCTGTGTCAACGGTCCTTCCGCCAGCGTCCCGAATCTCACCCACCCGGCGGGTCCTGGCTCCGGACCGCCATGGTGGCATCCGCTGCATCTGGGGCCGTCCGTGGTCTTGCTGTCGCTGTGGGCCGCGGCGGTCATCGCGGTCGCCGGGATCGCGGCAGGGCTGGTCGCGGTGTACCGGGGCGCACGCCCGCCGGTCAGGCCGCTGCTGGTCGGCGTGTTTGCGGTCATCGCCATCTTCACCGTGCTCCCGCCGGGCGGTTCTACCGACGCCGTCTCGTACGGGATCGACGGCGCCATGGTGGTGGCCGGGCACAGTCCGTACGTCATGACGCCGGACGAGTTCCTGGCTACCGGCGCCCAGATTGCCCGTAACAGCCCCAAGACCTGGCAGAACAGCCTGTCGGACTACGGTCCCCTGGCCACCGCGTCCGAGTGGGCCGCAGCCGAGCTCGGCGGTAACTCGATGGCCCGCATCACGTTCTGGCTCAAGCTGTGGACGTCGCTGGCGTTCGGAGCGGTCGTGCTGCTCCTGGACTGGCTGCTGAGATCCGATCCGGCCATGCGATTGCGCGCCCACCTGCTGTGGTCGGCGAACCCGCTGCTGCTGTGGGTGATCGTGGCCAGCGGGCACATCGACGGGATCGCCGTGGCCTTCGGGCTGGCCGGGATCGTGATGCTGCGGGTGGCCAGGCCGGGCGCGGGCCCCGGGCTGGGCCGGGCCCTGGCCTCCGGAGTGCTCATCGGGGCGGCGATCGCCGTCAAGGCCCCGTTCGCGCTGTTCGCGCTCGGTGCCGCCTGGGCGCTGCGCCGCCACCTGGCCGCGGCATTCGCCCTGGCCGTCGGCTGCCTGCTGGCCCTGGCCCCGGCCTATGTGGTGGCCGGGCGGCCCGCCGTGACAGCGCTGTTCGACCGCGGCAACCAGGTGACATGGGACAACCTGTACCAGGTGTTCTGGCGACCGCTCGGGTACACCAGCTACCAGCCCGCGCACCTGGTCGATGTGGCCGCCGTCTTGACCGTGATCGTCGCGGTCATCACCTGCCTCCGGCTGCCGTCCCGCGTTCCGCTGCTGCCCGCGGTCACGCCGTCCCTGGCGCTCAGCCTGGCCTGGGTCTTCATGTGGCCGTTCCAGCGGCCCTGGTACGACGTCATGATCATCGCGCTGCTGGTGCTCTATCCGGCCTCGCGCCTGGACTGGGTGGTGCTGATCCGGCTCGGCTTCGGCGCGATCACCTACATGGACGCGGTAGGCCTGCCGCACGGCTGGCTGCTCAGCCTGCAGATGTTCGAGGGAGAGTGGATCACCTCCACGGCCCGCCTGCTCACGGTGGCCGCGCTGTTGTGGCTGTGCCTGTCGGGCCGCTGGGGCTGGCGATCCCGGCCTGCGGAGTCCGCCATCGCCGAGCCCGCGCTGCAGCCGCTCACCTGAGTCCGGCGTGGAGCTAACCGTGACACCGCTCCATTCGGTACGGTGAGTCCGGAGCGCGATCGACTGCGGAGGGTATCGTCATGGCCACTCGTCACCGGACGGCCATGACGCACGCTCCGGAGGACGCGGTCCAGCCGGACGGGGCCGGGACGCCGCGGCTGGTCTACGGGGTGATCGTCGGCTGCACGGTCCTGGCGTTGTCCCTGCGGTTGTTCCAGTTGTCCAGGCCGGGCTACCTGCTCGGGGTGACCGAGTACGACGACGGGGCCCTGTTCGGCAATGCGGTCCGGCTGGTCAACGGCGTGATCCCGTATCGCGATTTCGCTGTCGTGCAACCGCCGGGCAGCATCGTGCTGATGGCGCCGGTCGCCCTGCTGTCCAAGGTCACCGGCACCGCATGGGGGCTGGGCATCGCCCGGTTGCTGACCGTGGCCGCTGATACCGCGTGCGTGGCCCTGCTGGGACTGCTGGTGCGGCACAGGGGGGCGCTGGCCGCAG
The DNA here is from genome assembly GCA_963808615.1 of uncultured Actinomycetota bacterium. Classification (GTDB taxonomy): domain Bacteria; phylum Actinomycetota; class Actinomycetes; order Streptosporangiales; family Streptosporangiaceae; genus Palsa-504. The sequence continues at coordinate 254,115 of CAWEGV010000004.1, read as the reverse complement.
GGGTGGCATGCGGCGTTTACGCCGTGTACCCGGACGCGCTGGTGGCATCACACACCTTGCTGCTGGAGCCCTGGCTGAACTTGTTCTGCCTGATCGGCGCGCTGCTGGTGTTCGATGGTGACCGGATGGCGGGTAGCAGGCGGCGGCTGGCCTGGGGCGGGGTCGCGTTCGGGTTCGCGGTGGCGATCAAGCTCTGGGCGGTGATCCCGCTGGCCATCGTCGCCTTGCTGCTGGCCCGCTGGCCGCGGCGGGTAGCGGCGCTGGCGGTCGGCGCGGCGGCGGGCCTGATCGCGCCGGTGCTGCCGTTCCTGGCCGCGGCGCCCCGTCGGCTGATCACGGACACGATCACCAGCCAGGCGACCAAGACTGACCAGTTTGGGCTGCTGCCCCGGCTGACGTTTCTGGGCCGGTGGCAACGGATGAAGGACCTGACCGGCCTGGCTATCTTCCATGCCTTTCCTGCGCGCGGCGGGGCCTTCGTCCTGCTGACGATCGTGGTCGCCGTGCTGGCCACGTACATGATGGCCTGCGTCATCGTCGGCCGGCTGCCCGCACCACTGGACTGGTACGCCCTGATAGGCGCCCTGGCCGTGATCATCTTGTTCCTCTGGCCGCAGCTGTACTACCCGCACTACGGCGCCTTCGAGGGCCCGTTCCTCGCCTTGGCACTGGCGCTTCCTGTCGGCCTGCTGCGTCCGGCCGAGAGCAGCATTCATCTGGGGGCAGCCCTCGCCGTCGGCATGACGGCGGCGGTACTGGTCGCGGCGGTCGGCCTCTGGCAGGTCGGGAGGATGACGCGGGACAAACCCCTCGAGATACCGTCGGCCATCGTGACCGCGGATCAGCTCATCCCGCCGGGCTCATGCGTGGTGACCAATGAGGCCTCGCTCACGATCGTGGCCAACCGGTTCGTCTCGAACGTCCCCGGGTGCCCGTCGGTGGTCGACTCCTATGGGACATTCCTGGCCATGACCGATGGGTGGACCCTCGGCGCGAGGCCTCCGGTCATCCGGGCCACGGTCAGGACCTGGGAGGCATGGCTGGCCCATGCCGACTACCTGTGGATTGACCGGGCGGGCATCGGCGACGAGCTGCCATGGACGCCTGCCTTCTACTCCTACGTCGTCAGTCATTTCAAGCTCGTCGCACTGGGCGGCGACCGTCCCGCCCACGACAACATCCCGCGCGGCGGCCTGTACCAGCGGGGCTAATGGTCGGCGTGCCCGGGTAAAGGTGTCCCCCCCGGGGTGGGGGTGTCCCCCCGCGGGCGGGGGTGCCCCCTAGGTGGGGGGTTCGCGGGGGGTGTCCCCCCGCGGGCGGGGGTGCCCCTCTAGGTGGGGGGTTCGCGGGGGGTGTCCCCCCGCGTGTCGCGATACACGACGAACCAGGTGCTGGGCCGGTCAGTCACCATCCGGTCGGTCGCCATCCGGTCGGCCGGCGATGCGGCAGGGGCCTGCGGCGCCGGGGTACCCGCCGGATCGTCCGCCTTCGGGTAGGCGTCGACGTGCAGTCCCTGGATGTCCGGCTGGCCCGCCTGGTGCCAGGCCTGCACGTGCGCCGCGAGGTCCGCGGCGAGTGAGCCGGCCCGCGGGCCGAACCCGGCGGCCGTGAGCATGAACGACGGAGTGGGCCGGCCCATGCCCTGCCCCCACTCCGCCGCCGGCCAGGCGGTGGTCAGCAAGGCCATGCTGTCGGCGTCCAGGATGCCGACGGTGGCCCAGGACTCCGGGCCGATCAGCAGTACCCGGCCGAGCCTCGGGGCCGTCCGGGACGCCGGTTGCGGCGGTGCAGGCGATAGCCCGCCCGGCCGTTCCTCGTACAGCAGGCACATCCTGGGCTCGTGGATGGTCAGCCAGAGGCTGAGACCGAAGAACACCTGGGCAGGCCCGGTACGCACGCCTGCCGGGTACTCACAGCCCGGCCCGGCCAGCGCGGCGGCCAGCGCCGCGGGTTTGATGTCCCGCCAGGCCGGAGTCCTGAGGAGCAGGCCGGGCTGAATCACCATCGTGTGCTCGGGCCCGGCCAGCGTGCCGCGCATCCTGATGAACCCGCACGTGGCCAGCGACCGGCTCGCCCAGTGCCTGCCGGACCGCTCGAACGCCACCGACAACTGCGTTACGCCCACGTCGAGCGGGACGACGATCCGCGCTCCGGAGGTGACCTGGTCCAGCCAGGCTGGCGCGAGGTCGCTGACGCCAACCGTGGCGATCAGGCGGTCGTACGGGGCGTGCGCCGCGTACCCTTCGGCGCCGTCGGCCCAGACCACAGCGACGTCCCGATACCCGGCGCAGGCCAGGTGCGAACGGGCCAGATCGCTGAGGTCGCGGTCGATGTCGATGCTGACCACCAGCCCGGAAGGCCCCACGATGTGACGCATGAGAGCCGCGTTATAGCCGGTACCCGCGCCGATCTCGAGCACCCGGTGGCCGGGGGCCAGGTCGAGCTGGTCCAGCATGATCGCCATCATGCCGGGCTGGGAAGATGAGCTGATCGCGAGCCCGTCGGCATCGCGCTTGGTCACGATGGCGTCGTCGCGGTAGGCCACCGCCGGCGGCAGATCCGGGAGAAACACGTGCCGCGGGACGGTCCACAGCGCGTCGGCGACCAGATCGCTGCCTATGTGGTTGGCGGCGATCACCCGCGTGGCGAGGCGTTCCCGCATGCGAGTCAGCTCATCGCCCACGCCAAGCTCCTCCGAGCCTCACCCAAGGAAAGTCCCTGAGCCGTGACGCTCGCGCCCATGATCAGATCACCCTACCCATCCCGGCCGCGCAAACGCAGGCAGCGACGGCGGCGGGCGAGCGGAGCGTACCGAGTGCGCCTGCGTCCCCGGGTAACGTAAGGCCGTGGCCGCGGACTCACTATCTGCTGGGAAGGCCGGGATCGGCCGAGCCCAGCCGAGATAATGGAGCCAGCGATGAGGACTGACACAGGCCTGGCCAGCCGTCACCAGGCGCCCGATCCCGGCCAGCAGCGAAGGGACCGCGTGCTGCTGGCCGTCGGCACCGCGGTGGCCGCGGCGGCTGCCGGGCTGTATGCCATCGCGCTGGCCACGCATCCGGCGATCAGCACGCTCAAGGGCTTCGACCTGCAGGTGTACCTGAAGGGCGGCGAACTGGCCAGGCACAGCCCGGCCCAGCTGTATTCATGGCAGCAGCAGGCCGGCATCCAGTTCACCTACACGCCGTTCGCAGCGCTCCTGTTCGCGCTGATCACGTGGGTTCCGTTCCACGTGCTGCTGGACGTGGCGGCCGCGGTGTCCATCGCCTCGCTGGCCGCGACGGTCTGGATCGCGTTCCGCGAGCTCGGCTGGCGGGGGATGGCCCGGACCGGGGCGACGCTGCTGGTGACCGGCGTCGCGCTGTGGCTGGAGCCGGTGCAGCGGACCCTGTTCCTGGGCCAGATCGAGCTCGTGCTGATGGCGCTCATCGTCTGGGACCTGTGCCAGCCGGACCGGCGGTGGTGGAAGGGCGCGGCCACCGGCATCGCGGCCGGCATCAAGCTCGTCCCGCTGCTCTTCATCGTGTATCTGCTGGTCACCCGCCGCTTCCGGCAGGCGGCGGTGGCCACAACGGCGTTCGCGGTCACGGTGATCACCGGGTTCGCGGTGCTGCCGCATCAGTCGGTGCAGTGGTGGCTGCAGGGCACCTTCCTGCAGGCTGGCCGGACCGGGTTCATCGGCACCATGCTGAACCAGTCGCAGCGCGGCGTGCTCACCAGGCTGTTCGGCAGCGTGGCCAGCGCCGGGCCGGTGTGGATCGCGATCGCCATCGTGACCGGGATCGCGGGCCTGGCCGCCGCGGCTCTGCTTGACCGGGCCGGGTACACCTTCGCGGGCCTGATGGTCTGCGCGCTGACCGCGTTGCTCGTCTCCCCGATCAGCTGGGATCACCACTGGGTATGGATCGCTCCCGGGCTCGCGGTGCTGGTCGACGCGGCGTTCAGGGCCTACAGGTCCGGGACCCGCTGGGCCTGCACTGCCTGGGCCGCCGCGGCCGCCGGAGCCGTGGTGGCCTTCGGCGCATGGCCGCGATGGTGGCCCGGCGGCGACACCGGGCTGCTCCAGGGCGGCCTGATCTGGTACGCGCCGCTGTCGAGGTTCAGCAGCGGGGACAACCCGCGTTATGTCGAGTACCACTGGCACGGCCTGCAGCAGATCGCCGGGAACCTCTACGTGATCGCTGGCGGTGTCCTGTTCGTGCTCGCGCTGGCGGCCGGCTGGTACGCGCTGCGGACCTGGCGGTCAGCGCAGCGTCAGGCCTCCGGTACGCCCCAGCCTGGCACGCCTCAGCGGTCCCGGACGTAGAGCTGGCCGAGGCTGGGATTGGACGGTCCCACCGGCCGGAAGTTCTGACCGAACCAGGCCGTCAGCGCAGGCGTCCAGGGGATCCGGCGGGCGTTGCCGCCGGACAGCCAGAACGTAGTCGGAGCGGCCGAGGATGGCCTGCCACGCGGCGACCACCGATGGCAGCTTCGCCGCCCCGGCCTGCACGCTGACCCCGTGACTGAGCACCAGGGTGGTGGCCAGCGAGTCGATGATGTCCGAACACCCCGGACCCGGCGAGGCGAACCGGTCTGCGGACATTGCCACCGAGGTCTCGTCGGTGACCACGCACGCGCCCTTCGGGATCAGCCGCCCGATCGCCGCGCTGCTGGTCACGCTGGCCGTCGCTACCTCGGCCACCTGCAGGACCGCGAGGCCGGCGATGACGACCGCGAAGGCGGCCGCCAGCAACCGCCGGAACCGCTGGCGTCCGGCCAGGCTCTGCGCCAGGCCGGAAGCCGCGCCGCCCGCGGTCAGCGCCAGCCAGGGCGCCACGAACGCCGGATAATGATAGAAGAACGCCGAGTAGCTGAGGATGAGCACGACCGCGAGCACCATGGTGACCAGCGAGAACCACTCCAGGTGGGACCGCCTGCGCGGTGAGGCGCCGTATCCGGCCGCGATCGCGGCCACGCCGATGGCGGTGACGGCGAACGGCAGCCGCCCGGCGCCGACCGTGGACAGGCCGGCCACCACGCTGCTGGAGAACAGCGAGCGCGATCCTGCCAGCAGCGACAGCTTGCCGCCGGTGGTCATCACGTCGATCAGGCCGGTCAGGTGGGCCAGGCGCAGCGACAGCGGGATGGTGGTCCCCACCCGGCTGGCCTGGTAGACCAGCGTGCTGCGGACGAACGCGGCCGGCGCGGCTAGCGCGAACGGCGCCACCAGCAGGACGAACCCGGCAGCCAGGCCGGCCAGGTAGGCGCATGCGCGGCGGGCCCGCTGCCCGGTGATGATCAGGCAGGCCGCCAGCAGGACCACCGCGGGCACCACGGCCCAGAACTTCACCGCGCCGGCCACGCCGAGCGCCACGCCCGCCCAGGCCAGCCGGCCCGGACGCGCCATCCGGCCCCGGCTGAAGGCGGCATTCGCGGCCAGCAGGCAGCACAGGTTCATCCACGGCTCGAGCAGCAGCGTGTGCGCGGCCGCGATATCGTCGGGATAGACGGCGAGAATCCCGCAGGTCACAGCGGTCACTAGCGCGCCGCGGTGACGTACCAGGTTGCCGGCCAGGGGCACGCACGCGGTGCTGGCCAGCACGGTGAGCACCCGAGCGAACGCGATGGCCGTCGCCGTGGTCGTCAGCCTGGCGACCAGCGCGGCGGGCGTCATCAGCAGCAGCATTCCCGGCGGCTGGACGAAGGCGTAATCCCGGTAGGGCAGAACCCCGTGGGTCAGCCGGATGGCCGCGCCCAGGTAGACGCCGTCGTCGTATTCCGAGACACCCGTGAGGAACCCGGGCCTGGTCAGCGTGAACAGCCGTAGCGCCAGCGCCAGCGTGGTGGCCACGATGATGACCAGACCGGGCCGGGTGAGCCGGTGACCGACCGGCCGCACGCCGGCCAGGCCGGCCGGGCCTGCCTCGCCGCGCCCGTCTGGCGTCGCGGGCTGAGCGCCCTCAGGGCCAGGTGGCACGCGCGCGTCAGCGATGTCGCCCGAGGTTCCACCGGGATTTCCGGTCATGAGCGGAAACTAGCATGGCCGGAGACCCGCCGGGTGCGCACACGACCGGAGACCGGCCGCGTGCAGCTACACGGTGGTCTGGGTGTCCTCGCCCTCGACCTGCCTGACTTCGGTGACCCTGTGGACCGGGACGGTTTCTGCGGGAACGGTCGACTCGGAGACCGGCTCACGGACCGGCTCGGAGACCGGCTCACGGACCGGCTCGGAGACCGGCTCGCGGACCGGCTCGCTCACCGGCTCGGCGGCCCTGATCCCGGACGGCACCGACGCTATCCGGCCGATCGCCATGGCCGCGATGAACACGATGACCACGCCCAGCGCGGAGAAGAAGCCGAGCTGCTCCATGATCCGCATGTAAACCGTGGCACTGGCCGGCGAGCCGCCCAGGGTCACGTGGTTGTTCCACAGCGGGCTGAGGCTGGTGCCGAGCACGAACCAGGCCCCGGCCGCGGCGGCCAGCATCGCGCCGAACAGCGCAACGTACCTGCTGCGGGCGATGATAAGGAGCACGCCGCCGAGGAAGACCGCCGCACCGGGCAGGATCTCCAGCCACAGCCGTGCCGTGGTATAGGTCCAGCCGGTATCCGGCGTGTAGGCGTAGTGGAAATACGGTCCGACGAAGGGGATGAGTGCGCCCCACAGCCCGAGCAGGACCAGCAGCAACCCGCTGAGAGCCCCACGGCTGCGCCGCATCTGCAGCATCCCTGCCATGGCCATCACTTCCTGAGTGAGTAACGAGCGTTCGTGTGGTGGGCGGATCTGACCGCCTTCCCTTACCCCGAGCAGCGCGTGCTATGCCAAGGCCGGAGAGTATCGTTCGCGACATGGACAGCAGGCGCCTGGTGCCGCGGACCGACCTGCTGCTGGCTGACCCGAGGCTGGCGGCGGCGGAGGGCAGGCTGGGCCGGGCGCTGGTCAAGGCGGCGGCGGGCCGTGCGCAGCAGCGGGCCAGGGACGGCCAGATCAGCCCGGATGAGGTGGCCGACGCGGCGGTGGCCGAACTGCCGCCCCGGGCCGCCTCGCTGACGCCGGTGATCAACGCGACCGGCGTCCTGGTGCACACCAACCTGGGCCGTGCCCCGCTGTCCGCCGCGGCGGTGGATGCGATCGCGGCGGCGGCAGGGAACTGCGACCTGGAGTTCGACCTGGCCACCGGGATCCGGGCCCGCCGCGGTGCGGGCGCGCTCGATGCGCTGGCCCGTGCCGTTCCCGCCGCCGAAGCAGTGGCCGTGGTGAACAACAACGCGGCCGCGCTGGTCCTCGCGGCCACCGCACTGGCCGGGCCTGGTAGTCCGGAGATCGTGGTCAGCCGCGGCGAGCTGATCGAGATCGGTGACCGGTTCCGGCTGCCCGACTTGCTGACCTCGACCGGCGCGACGCTACGCGAGGTGGGCACCACCAACCGGACCACGGTCGCGGACTACGCCGAGGCGACCGGCCCGCGGACCGCCTTCATCCTCAAGGTGCACCCGTCCAACTTCCGCATCGAGGGTTTCACCGCCGCCGTCGGCGTTCCCGAACTGGCCCAACTGGGGGACCGCCACGGCGTCCCTGTCGTGTTCGACATCGGGTCCGGGTTGCTGGCGCCGCACCCGCTGCTGCCCGACGAACCCAGCGCCGCGGGTGCGCTGCGTGACGGGGCCGCCCTGGTCACCGCGAGCGGCGACAAGCTTCTCGGCGGCCCGCAGGCCGGCCTGCTGCTCGGCCGCGCCGATCTGGTGGTCCGTCTCACCCGCCATCCGCTGGCCCGCGCGCTCCGGGTCGACAAGCTCATCCTCGCCGCGTTGGAGGCCACCCTGGCCGGACCGGTACCGCCGGTGGCCGCGGCGCTGGCCGCCGACCCGGCTTCCCTCTTTCATAGGACCGAACGTTCCGTGGCTCGCCTGGCCGAGGCAGGCTTCGACGCTCACGTGGTGGCAGCGTCAGCCGCGGTGGGCGGGGGAGGCGCGCCAGGGGCCGAGTTGCCCAGCGCGGCGGTGAGCCTGCCCGAGGCGCTGGCCGGGCCGCTTCGGTGCGGGCTGGCGGTGACGCGCGGGGAGTTCCCGGCCGTGGTCGGCCGCCTGGAAGCGGGCCGTCTGCTGCTCGACCTGCGCTCGGTGGCCCCAGAAGACGACGAGCGCCTCGTGGGTGCCATCCTGGCCGCCGTTCCCGTGCCCCAGGCGTAACTGAGACCCCATGCAGGTCATCGCTACCGCCGGCCACGTGGATCACGGCAAGTCGGCGCTGGTGCGGGCGCTGACCGGGATGGAGCCTGACCGGTGGGCCGAGGAGCGGCGGCGGGGCCTGACCATCGACCTCGGGTTCGCCTGGATGAGCCTGCCCGGCGGAGAGCGCCTGGCCTTCGTGGATGTGCCAGGCCACGAGCGGTTCGTGCCGAACATGCTGGCCGGCGTCGGTCCGGTCCCCGCCGTGCTGTTCGTGGTCGCCGCGGATGGCGGCTGGATGCCGCAGTCCGCCGAGCACCTGGCCGCCATCGACGCGGTCGGCATCCGGCATGGCCTGCTCGCCGTGACGCGCTCGGATCTGGCCGATCCCGGCCCCGCGACCCGGCGGGCGCTGGCGAAGATCGCCGACACCAGCCTGGGCACCGTCGAGGCGGTCGCGGTGAGCTCGGTGACCGGCGCCGGGCTGCCCGAACTGCGGGCCGCGCTGGCCCGGCTGGCCGCCGCGCTGCCGGTGGCCGACGCCGCGGCTCCGGTGCGGCTCTGGGTGGACAGGTCGTTCAGTATCAGGGGCAGCGGCACGGTCATCACCGGGACGCTGCCCGCCGGAACGGTACGTACCGGCCAAGAACTGCTGCTCACCCCGTCCATGCGCCCGGCCAGGATCCGGGGCATAGAGTCGCTGAACGAGCCCGTCCCTTCGGTCCGCGGGGTGGCCAGGGTGGCGCTCAACCTCCGCGGCCTTCCGGCGGACGTCCCGGCCCGGGGCATGGCCCTGGTGGAGGCGGGCCGCTGGACGATGACCAGGCTGGCCGATGTCCGGCTCCGGCTGCCCAGGCAACTCCGCCTGCCGCCGGACATGACCCTGCACCTGGGCTCGGCCCGGATCCCGGTCCGGGTCCGGATGCTCGGGCCGGAGGGGACGGCGATCGCCCGGCTTACCCTGCGCGATCCGCTGCCGCTGCATGTGGGCGACCGCGTCCTGCTCCGCGACCCGGGCAGCGCGGGCGTCACGATCCTGGGTGCCACCGTGCTCGACGTGGCGCCACCCGCGCTGGCGCGGCGGGGCGCGGCCGCGTCGGCTGCTGCCGAGCTCGCGGCCTGGCCCGAACATCCAACCGAAGCCGACCTGCTGCGCCGGCACGGGCTGCTGAGGGCAAGCGCGCTGGCCGCCATGGGCGTGACCGGCGCCCCCGTACCCGGCTCGCCGCCCACCTCGTCGCCTGCCTCCCCAGCCGCCTCCCCGCCTGCCTCCCCAGCCGCCTCCCCGCCTGCCTCCCCAGCCGCCTCCCCGTCGCCATCGCCTTCCCTCTCGCTGTCGCCCTCCCCGTCGCCACCCCCCTTCACCGCCGCCGGATGGGTTGCCGATCCTGCCTGCTGGCGAGAGCTGCGCCGTCGGCTGGCCGAAGCGATCGCCGCGCACGCCCGGCGCGACCCGCTCGCGATCGGCATGACGCCCGAGGCGGCCCGGGCCGCCCTCCGCCTGCCGGACCGAGCGCTGGTCGAGGCCCTGGCCCAGCTGCCCGGCGAACCCCGCGTGCTGCTGGCTGGAGGTTATCTGCACGTCGGCGGCGCGGACCCTGATGCGTCCTCCCAGAAGACCCAGAAACCCCGCGAACTCCAGCCCTCACTGCCTCCTCACGTGGCGGCCGCCGTGCGAGCCGTGCTGGCCGATATGGCCGACACGCCCTTCATGGCGCCCGAGGCGGGGCGGCTGCGCGAACTCGGCCTGGATCCTCGGGCCATCGGTGCCGCCGCGCGGGCTGGCCTGCTGCTGCGGGTGACTGAGCAGATCGTGCTGGCGCCGGGCGCCGAGGCGCAGGCGGCCCGGGCCCTGGCCCGGCTGCCGCAGCCGTTCACCGCGGCCGAGGCCAGGCAGGCCCTGGGGACCACCCGGCGGGTGGCTATCCCGTTGCTGGAGTACCTGGACCGGGTCGGCCTGACGCAGCGCCTCCCCGACGATCGCCGCCGCCTGAAATAGGACCCTCTGCGAAGAAAATACCGCCACGGGTGTATCGGCCGGGGCTGTCCTCCCTCTGCACAGACAAGAGATCTGGGCGGCCGGCCCAGTGCTGCCCGGGGGAAAAGCAAGGAGTCAACATGACTGCACTGGAAGACGCTCCTGTGGCGTCCGCACCAGCGGGCTCGGAGACGCCCGTGTCCCAGGAAGAGGCCCTGGAGCGGGCCAACCAGTGGGCGAGCGCCTACGCAGCCCGCCTGACCCAGCGAGTCCAAAGCCACATGGCTGGGCAGAATGGCCAGTCGAACGGTGGCCTGCGGCCGCGCATTGGCGAAGTTACGACCGGTGACCCTACGACTGGGTTCTACGTCGCCTTCGACCTGGCCGTCACTTCGCCCATCCAGTTCGGCGGCCCACCGCCCTATCAGCCGAGCAAGGTCATCAGGGCCGGCGAATCGGCATTCATTGTCGCGTACATGTGGGCCAACCCGTACGTTGACATCCCGCACGGTTTTGCCGTGCCGGCGAACGTTCAGCTGTCCAACCGGAACTGGCGGATGACGCTCGACCAGATCGACCTGGGCACCGCCACCGCACTGCCGCAGCAGGTCGTGACGAGCGCCTTCGTCGGCCCGGCGCCGATGCTGACCTACCAGGTCTTCTCACTGCCCACCCTCACCTCGCCCAGCGACAACCCTGCGCTGATCGAGGCGAACGTGACGGTAGAGATCACCGACCCGGCCCAGCCTTACGCGGCGTTCGCGACCAACTTCTTCGACGTCGACTACGACCCAAGCTTCCTCGGCATCCCGTCAACCACACCGGGATGGCGGAACGAGCTGCCCAACCTTTACCTGCTCTACAGCAACTGAGTGGACACACGCTGCCGTCGGCCGGTCGTCCGGCCGGCGGCACCTTCCTGTAGCTACAGGCTGCGGAATTCGGGGGAGCGGCGGAGGGCGTCCGCGACCCGCCGGGCGGTGCCTAGGGTATTGGCGACCCGGAGGAAGACGAAACCGCCGCCGTGGATACGGAATACCGACGCGCCGGGCGCGTCGGCGATCGAGACATTCGCGTACCTCAGCGGGCTCCTGCGCACGGTGATGCGGCCGCCGTCGCCCTCGCTCTCCACCTGGTAGCCAGGACCAAGCCTGCGGTTGAGTACCGTGACAAGCTCGCCCGGCGTGACGTTCTTGCGCGGAACCCTGACCCTCGGCATGGGCCAAGATTACTGCCGTAGGCTGGGCCGGAACCTATCGCGAGAGCCGGGCCGCGGCGTCAGACCGATAGCCACACTGCGGTATCGGGGGGCAGGCGGCCGTCGGTGCCGGACACGCCTGACTCGCTGGCCAGCAGGATCCCGCGGTGCGGCGGAAGCGGCACCGGAATGTCGCCCAGGTTCAGCGCGAAGACGAATTCCGGCTCCCTGGCAAAGCAGAGCAGCCCTGCGCTCTGTGAGCCGCGCGGTCCGTCCAGCCAGCGCAGCGTCCCGGGGCCGAGGGCCGGGTGCTCGCGGCGCAGCCGGAGGGCCGCACGGTACAGGCTGAGGAACGAGCCCGGGTCGGCGAGTTGCGCCTCGACGCTGTAGCTGCCCCACCCCGGCGGCTGGGGGAGCCAGGGCGGCGCGGGCGAGTCATTGTCTGAGAAGCCGAAATCCGCGCCGCTGCTGGTCCAGGGAAGCGGCACGCGGCATCCGTCGCGGCCCGGTGACCGGCCGCGGGTGCGGCGGAACCTGGGGTCCTGGCGGGCGGCGGCGGGCAGGTCTGTGACCTCGGGCAGGCCCAGTTCCTCGCCCTGGTAGATGTAGGCGGATCCGGGCAGGGCGAGCAGCAGCAGGGCCGCGGCCCGGGCCCGGCGGACGCCGACCTCGGCCTTGGCGTGGTGCAGGCTGATGAGCCGCTCGATCGTCTCCCGCGTGAACCCGTCGTTGAGCTGATAGCGGCTCACCGGGCGGGGCACGTCGTGGTTTCCGATCACCCACGGTGCCCGGGAGCCGTCCGCCAGCGCCAGGATCGGCTCGATCGCGCCGCGGAACCCGGCCGCGCTCCAGTCGGCCATGATCAGCTGGAAGTTGAACACCTGGGGCAGACCGTCGGGCGCCAGGTACAGCCGCAGGGTTCCCGGCACGTCATACCAGACCTCACCGACCGCCGTCCTGGCTCCGGGGAACCCGTCCGCTGGGTAAGAGTCCAGGATGACCCGCCAGGACCGGTAGAGTTCCTGCAGCTCCGGCCGGTGATGAAAGGCCGACGGTGCGTTCAGCGGGACACGGACGTGAGTGGGATCGGGTTCGTCGGGCAGGTCCGGGTCCTTGTAAATGCCGTGGGCCACGTCCACCCGCAGGCCTGCCACACCGCGATCGAGCCAGAACCTGATCACGTCCTCGAAGAAGGCGTGAACCTCCTCGTTACGCCAGTCCCAGTCCGGCTGGCCAGCGTCGAACAGGTGCAGGTACCACTGCCCCGGGCTGCCGTCGGCCTCGGTTACGCGGGTCCAGGCCAGCCCGCCGAACATCGATCGCCAGTTGTTCGGCGGCAGCTCGCCGTGCTCGCCACGGCCGTCGCGGAAGATGAACATGGCCCGCTCACGGCTGCCCGGCGCCGCCGCCAACGCCGCGCGGAACAGTGGGTGGGCGCTCGAGCAGTGGTTGGGCACCAGGTCGACGATCACCCGGATCTGATGCGCCTCGGCGTCCTTAACCAGCGCGTCGAAATCGGCCATGGTGCCGAGCAGCGGATCGACAGCTCGGTAGTCACTGACGTCGTAACCCCCGTCGGCCAGCGGGGATGGGTAGAACGGGGTCAGCCAGATGGCGTCCACGCCGAGATTGGCCAGGTACGGCAGCCGGGATCGCACCCCGGGCAGGTCGCCCACGCCGTCGCCATCAGCGCCGGCGAAGCTACGCGGGTACACCTCGTAGACCACCGCGTCCTCCCACCAGGCATGCCCGTCACGGCTCACGCGCCTCTCCTCCCGTCCTTTCCCGCGAATCCCACCGCATCTTATGGGTGAGCCCGCACGGGTACGCTGGCGGGCTACGGGGATCGCCGGCTTCCTTGACCTCTGCGGCGGCCTTGAGATCACCGCGCTGGTCCTGGCCGACCTCCCCGGCCGAGGTCCGTCCGCGACAGTCAGTAGAGTCGACGCGGAGGCGTCTGGGTACCTGGTGGTCCCCCCAGTCTTCAAAACTGGTGAGCGCTGCGCTGCGGCGCTGGCGGGTTCGATTCCCGTCCGCCTCCGCAAGTCCCGTCCGCCTCCGCAAGCTGCGCCTCCGCAAGCTGCGCGAACGTGGCGCCCGGCCGGGTGCGGATCTGGAACCCCGGATTGCGGCTCGGAGACCTCCATGCCGGTCCGGGACTTCGACCTCCACCCCGATGAGGTTGACGCGCGCGTCTTCGTCACCGAACCCGGGGTTCAAGATCAACCTCACCACCGACCAGGACGGCCGCATCGTGGAGACCGCAGCGAGGACGCCCGCTAGTGCCGTGGCTCACGGTCCGCCTGCCGCAGGCTGGCCTGATAGTCCCGGCAGTCGGAGTAACTGGGCAGGAGCCCCGAACGGCGCGCCTCTTCAAGCGTCGGGGCGGCGGCATCCTTACCGGACAGAACGGGCTCGGTATCCACGGGCCAGCCGATGCCGATCTCCGGATCCAACGGATGCACGCCGTGCTCGCGTCCCGGCGTATAGGGCGTAGAGCACAGGTAGATGACCGTCGCTTCGTCGCTGAGTGCGGTGAAGGCGTGACCCAGACCTTCTGACAGGAATACCGCCTGACGGTCCGTGTCATCGAGCCGTATCGACTCCCAGCGCCCGAAGCTCGGCGAGCCGACCCTGATATCCACTATCACGTCGAGGACCGCGCCGCTGACGCAGGTGACGAACTTTGCTTGGCCGGGGGGAACGCTGGCGAAATGCACGCCACGGATCACCCCGCGACGGGAGACCGAGCAGTTGGCCTGCGCGGTCTCCGGCCAGTACCCGAGTTCCCCTGACAGCTCCGCGGCCCGGTACCACTCCAGAAAGGCCCCCCTGTCATCCCGGTGGATAGCGGGCGTAAACGTCCAGGCGCCGTCGATGACGGTCGGCTTCACGCGGTACCCCCTGCTTGTCGTTGAACCGATGACCGCATCACGCGCACTCAATGGCCAGAGGCGCCGGAATGAGCGAATATGCCACGGCATGGCCGGTGGCTCTCGATGATTTGTCGCTTCGAATCTCCATGTGGAGTTCCTAGTATGGTCCAGGTATGCATGCTGGGGAGGCGCCTTCTGGCCGGACTGAGCTGGCCGGTGCGCCGGGAGTAGCGGCCCTGCCGCGCGCCGGCCAGGAGGATCCTGCCAGGCGCACGGCGGTGCGCCGTTGGCGGCCGGCGGCGGCGTGGATCGGCTGCGGAGCCGCCTTGTTCGTCTTCCTGCTGCGAATCTCGCTCAGCCGGGAGATGAACGCCGACGGGGCCAACAACGCGTTGCAGGGTTGGGACATCCTGCACGGCAACGTCCTGCTGCACGGCTGGATCATCGGGGATGCGACGTATTACACCCTCGAACTGCCGCTCTACGTGATCACCGAAGCGGTGTTCGGGCTGCACATGCTGACCAGTCATCTGGTCTCTGCGCTTACGTACCTGATCGTCGTGGCCTGCGCTGCGGCGCTGGCCATGACAGGCAGCCAAGGTCTGTCCAGGGCGGCCCGAGGCCTAGCCGTGATCGCGGTGCTGGGAGCGCCGCTCCTTACGCCTTCAGGTGTGGGGTTCCTGCTGGAAGTCCCTGACCACACCGGCACTTCCGCGATCATGATGGTCTCGTTCCTGCTGATCGACCGGGCTCCGGACCGGCGTTTCACGCCGCCGGTGCTCTGCGCGATCCTGGCCGCAGGCCAGATCGGTGATGCCACCGTTCGTTATGTCGCCGTACCGGCAATCCTGCTGGTGTGCGCCTATCGCGTCCTGGCCGCGCGGAAGACCCGGACCGCTGACACCGCGATCATGCTGGCCGCCGCCGTATCCGTGCCGCTGACGTCGCTTATTCGCGCGGTGATGACGCACTTCGGCGCGTTTGCGATGGTCACGCCGTTGACCAGGATCTCGCCTGCGGGACAGTGGGCGCATCACCTCACGCTAACCTTCATGAACGTCCGCATCCTGTTCGGGGCGGTCACCGGCCCGACGGCCGTCCTGGGCCTGGCCGGGGCCACACTCGGGCTGATCTGCCTGCTGGCCGCCGTGTTCGGCTTCGGCAGAGTCGTCTGGACCTGGCGTACAGCGCGCCGGTCCGAGCAGCTGGTGTGCATGGCGATCGTGGTTAACCTCGCGGCGTTCGCGGTCTCTACGCTGCCGCAACTCATGAATCCGTACGAGATCGTGGCAGTACTCCCCTGCGGGGCAGTGCTGGCGGCTCGGGCCTGCGTACCCGCGCGCCCAGCCGACGCGCGGAGTGGCCGCGTGGCGCTCGCGGCGGCTGCGCTAGCCGCGCTGCTGCCGTTGGCCGCGGCGGCCACCCTGCCCCCGGTCACGCAGAACGCCGTACCCGTCGCCGCGTGGCTCGAGGCGCACGGTCTGACGTACGGCATTGCCGGGTACTGGGATGCGTCGGCCGTCACCGTGCAATCGGGCAACCAGGTTCAGGTTCGCGCGGTCGTGCAGCCGGACGGCAAGATCACCCCGTATGGCTGGGAGACCAAGCCCTCCTGGTACGACCCATCCCAGCACGACGCCACGTTCGTGATCGGCTACCCCACCGGCAACGGCAACCTCACGCCTGCCGAAGCCGAGCGGAACTTCGGCCGGCCGGCCGCGATCTACCTGGTGGCAGGCCGAGTCATCCTGGTCTACGAGAAGAACCTGCTTAACGGGCTCCCGCCGATCCGGCCGGTGTCGCCGGGCTGAGCCGCTATGGTCTGGACAACACCACGATGACCAGCCCCGATACCACCAGGAGCGAGCCCGCCCAGGTCAGCAGGTTGGCACGTTCGTGCAGGATGAGGATGCTTGCCGTCAGGATGACCAGGTAGCCGAGGGCGTTGAACGGGTAGGCCACGCTCAGCGGCACCCGGGACAGTGCCGCCAGCCACGCAATCGCCGAGATGCCGAAGACGGCGAGTCCGAGCAGGATCCACGGCGAGGTGGCCGCGCTGACGACCAGCGAGCCGCCGGATTTGGCCGCGCGCGCCGAGGCGAGCTGCATGCCGTGCTTGAGCATGAGCTGCCCGGTAGCTGCCGTGGAAACGGCGAACACGAGCAGCACCGCGCTTGCGATGGTCACGTGAGGCCCCTTTGACGTCTGTTTTTGCTCGGAACGCCCGGCTACCTGGTGGTCAAGCGGCGACGTCGGCCGCTCTGCGGGCGGCACGGCTGGGCGTGTGTCCGAATGCAGCGGGCCATCCATGTCAGTCGACTTTCACATTCGCCGTTTCTCTGTCTACGCGGAGACTGAGAATATCCCGACATCCACGCAGGGTCAGGGCGGCTGCGCCCCTTGTGCGCCGGCTGGCGCGCGATCCGAAGTCTACCCCGGCCGTTCGGATGTGATCGGGTGCCTTGGCCCACGGCCTGCGGGCTAATTCTCGGTGGCCTCGGCCTTGGCCTCGGATAGGTCAGGCGCCGCCGGATCCTTGACGAGGGACGCTCGGGTGGGTTGATCGATGAGGAGCCTGCGTTATAGCAGGCCGGGCAGGACACGGCGCCGATCCGGGCGTAGCCCATCACCTGGCCGTTCCGAAGAGAACCCGAATATCCGGCGTGTCGATCCCCGAAAATGTCGGAGGTAGCCGGTAAAGTCAGATTTAGAAAATAGCATCGAAGTTGCTAGAGGATAAGATCGGATTAGACGCACACACTGTCTAAATAGCACCGCGGGGGAGGTGAGACAAGACATGTACATGCTGACCGTTCCGGCGAATGCGGGCGAGGCGCTGAAGATGCTGGACTCCGCGATGGGGTTCCTAGCCGACCTGGACCCGGCCGATATGCCGGCCGAAGCGCTGGCCGAGTGCCTGCGCGGCCTGGAGCGCGCCGATGCGATCGGGGCCGCGGCCCGCGGCCCGATGCTGGCCGCGTTCGACACCAAGGACGGGCCGCTGGGCGACGGGCAGCGGACCAGCCGTACCTGGCTGGTGCACTCGACCCGGGTGACGAGGGGACAGGCCGCCGAGCACAAGGCGGTGCAGGCGCTGGCCCAGGGCCATGCCCCGCTGCTGGCCGGGCTGCGCGAGGGGCACGTGATCACCAAGTCCGTGGCGCTGCAGCTGGCCAAGTGGACCGGGGCTATCCCTGGCGAGTACCGGGGGCAGGCTGAGGAGATCGTGGTGGCCGCGGCGCGGGCCGGGGCCGGCCTGCGGGAGCTGGCCGCGATCTGCGCGGAGATTCGCTACCGCACCGCCCCGCCCGACCCCGACCAGGACCCGCGGCTGGACCGGGCGCTGTTCCTGGATACCACGCTGGACGGGGCCGGGGTGCTGCGCGGTGACCTGACCCCCGAGTGCGCGGCGATGGTGCGGGCGGTGCTGGACGCGCTGTCGGCGCCTGAGGGGGGCGGGGACCTGCGGACCCGGGCCCAGCGCTACCACGACGCGCTGGCCGAGGCGATGCGGCGGCTGCTGGCCTCGGACCTGCTGCCGGCCCGGGCCGGGCAGCCGGTCAAGACATCCGATGCGATTTAGTTGTCAAGTAGCTGTGGTGAGAATTTGCTGTCAGGCTGCCGCGGGCAGCTTCGTGGGAGCGGGGAAGGCAGTGGCTTCGTCGTAGTCATGGCCGGTGATCAGGCAGTGGTGCAGGCAGCCGAGCAGGCGGCCGAACAGGTTCCGCTGGGCGGCGGCGTGTCGGTCGCCGTCGTCGCGGCGCCGGTCGTAGTGGGCGCGGGCGCCGGGTGAGGCAGTGAGCGCGGAGAACGCCCAGATGTAGCCGGCCGCGTTGAGCCGGTTGTTCTTGATGCGGCGGTGAGTGACGGACTTGGTCTTGCCCGAGGCGCGGGTGATGGGGGCGGCGCCTGCATAGGCCTTGAGGCCTTTGGCATCCTGGAACCGGGATCGGTCGTCTCCGATCTCGGCGAGCACCCGGGCGCCGGCAATCGGGCCGAGCCCTGGGAAGCTGGTGATGATCCCGGCGTCCGGGTGCAGGCTAAAAGACGCGGTGACGGCCTGCTCGAGGCCGGCGGCGGCCGCGCAGGCCGCATTCAGCTGGCCGAGCAGGGCCAGGGCCTGCCGGCCCATGGCCTGCTCGATGAGCGGAAGCTGGCGCATCTGCTCCGAGCGGAACGCCTCGCGCAGCCGCTGCGCTTCGGCGTCGATCCGGTTGCGGCGGCCCGCTTTTTTCAGCAGGGCCCGCAGCTGGGCCGGGGTGAGCGTGGCGGCGTCGGCGGGGGTGGGCGCGGCGGCGAGGATGGTGCGGGCCTCCGGGCGCAGGATCCCGCCGCGGGCGTCGGCGAAGGCGGCCAGGAAGCCGGGGTAGTACTCGCGCAGGTGGGAGCGGAGCTTGTTGTGCGCGGTGGTGCGGTCCCAGACGGCGTCTTGCTGGGCGCGGGCCAGCACCGCGATGGCCTGGGCCAGCTCGGAGTCGGCGGGCAGCGGCCGGTGCGCGTGCAGGTCGGTGCGCAGCACGTTGGCCAGCACGACCGCGTCGCCGTGATCGGATTTGCTGCCCGCGACCGAGTGCCGGTCCCGGTACCGGGCGACCGCCATCGGGTTGACCGGGTAGATCTGGCGACCGGTGGCGCGCAGGCACGCGACCAGCAGCCCGCGGGGTGTCTCGATCGCCACCGGGATCAGGTCGTCGGCGCTGTCGCCGTGCTCGGCCAGCAGCGCCGCGAGCCCGGCCGCGTCGTCGCTGATCCGGCGGCGGGCCAGCAGCTTCCCGTCCCGGCCCACCAAGGCGATGTCGTGGTGATCTTCGGCCCAGTCGATTCCGCAGTAAACCTTCATCTGTCCCTCCGTTCTGCATCGATGGGGTCGGTGTTCGCGCTGGCCTGAAGCCGCGCGGGGCACGCACGCTCCCTAATGGAAGGGCTCGAAGGCCCGCCATCCGATTAGCCGTTCGTGACCCCAGCTGCCCGCAGGCCCCGGTCTTGCCCGGAGCTCGGCGGCTCCGGCCATGGTGAGGGGTTGCTCCTGCGGGTGGCTCAGGTCACGCCACCCATACCGGTACCAACGCTGATGTCGGGGGATGCGGCGCGGTGTGTCGCCGGCGGACCGGTGATGGCGGCCGGCGCCGGAAGCCCGGATCTTGACACAAGGGGTTATGCCCCAAGCCCTGGTCGCGGATCATCCGGCACCAGCCACACCCGCCAGATCCTGCCGATCTCTGCCCAGGCATCACCTGTGTGCCAAGCTCCGGGAAGACATAGATCTGGCAAGGCAGGCCCGCGATCTTGAGAAAGGGCTCAAGAGCCCCGGCTGCTGCTGGCGGTGACCTGCCATTTGCCCATTAGGCCCTGGTACACGTCTCGTTCGCGGACTTGTGCGAGCTGGATGCCGATTCGGCGTTGCAGGCCAAGTGGGTCGAGGGCTACCGGGCCGCGCGGGCCGCGCACCGCGCCGCCGCCGCGGTGGCCGCCGGGGACGGCGGGGCCTGGCTGGACGGCGACGCCGCCCGCACGATCGGCTGCGACGCGATGCTGATCCCGGTGGTGACCGGCGACCTGGACCCGGGCGCGGTGGACCAGCTGATCGGCTTGTGCGTGCACTACGACCGGATCCGCGGCCACGCCGGCCGCCCCGAAGCCGGCCGCGCCGGCCGCGCGGACGGTACCGGCGCCCAGCCCAGCCCGGGCAGCCCGGACGGCACCGGCGGCGGCCGGGACGGCGCAGGCCGCTCCGACGGCATCGGCAGCCCGGACGCCCAGGACGGCACCGGGAGCACCGGCGCCCAGGACGGCACCGGGAGCACCGGCGCCCAGGACGGCGCGGCTGGCCTGGATGCCGCGCAGGGCGCAGGCGCCGGCCATGGCCGTGCCGAGGTGCTGGCCATGCTGGAACAGCAGATCCTGGCCGCGGTCATCGCGGTGGTCTCCGGCCCCGGCGGCGTCGCCTCGTTCCTGCGCACCAACCTGCTCGGCCAGGGCCTGAACGGGCCGTCGCTGCCGCTGGACGTGGGCCAGAGCGACCAGATCCCCGCGCACCTGCGGCGGCTGGTGGCGCTGCGGGACCAGGGCTGCCAGTACCCCGGCGGGTGCGACCAGCCCGCGGCCGGGTGCGAGCCGCACCACGTGGTGCACCGGGCCGACGGCGGCCGGACCAGCCTGGGCAACCTCAAGGACTACTGCTGGTGGCACCATCACGTGGTGCTGCACGAGCTGGGCTGGGAACTGGCCGTCCGCCCGGACGGCACCAGCCAGGTCCGCAGCCCGGCCGGGAAGATCATCCGCAGCCACAGCCCGCCGCCCCGCCCCGGGTAACCAGCCCCGCCCGAGAACCGGGTACCAGGGCGTCCCGTAGATCTTCGGCTGTGGTTCGTGTAGATCAAGGCGAGCGAATGATCGCCTGAATCTTTATGACCTCACTGATGAGGAACGGCAGCGCGCACCAGCACGCGGCCAAGGCCCGCCGCGCGCGGCCCGCAGAACTGGGTCCGTGGGGCACTCCGCATACGTAGCAGCAAGAGTGTCTACACAGGTAGCAGAACACGACCAGTCGAGATCTATGGGACCATCCTGATACCTGTCACCCGGCCTGCGTGCTCAGGGCGGGTCGATTCCGGGCCGCCTCCGCCGCTCGCGACGACCAAACCTGCAGCCAGGCGCTGCTCTCGGCGCTGCCGAGTCGTGCTGAATGATCGCCGATGGCCGCCCGAAACGGGATCTTCCCCCCTCGGGCTGATGCAGCTGTAACGACCACAATGCCGCAGCGCTGTCCCCGTGCGTGAGCGCGGCGGCGGGTAGTTGGGGGGCGCCGCCGCGCGTTACTCAGGCTAGTCCTCTGCCGGTCCCGGCGGGAATATTTCATGATCATTCTCGCGGCAAAGAGGCGGAACATAGCGTCGGCGGG
Organism: uncultured Actinomycetota bacterium; assembly: GCA_963808615.1. Classification (GTDB taxonomy): domain Bacteria; phylum Actinomycetota; class Actinomycetes; order Streptosporangiales; family Streptosporangiaceae; genus Palsa-504. The sequence goes on along the minus strand of CAWEGV010000004.1, from coordinate 233,011 downwards.
GGTTGTTCATCGGGCATGATTTCTGATGGTTTTGCCGAGCTGATCGGCGCGCGGCGGCAGGGGGTCCTGGTGACCCTCAGGAAAGACGGCTGGCCCCAGCTGTCCAACGTGAACTACGCGTGGGACGCGCAGTCACAGACCATCCGGATCTCCACCACCGACGAACGCGCCAAGACTCAGAACCTGCGCCGCGACCCGCGGGCCAGCTTCCATGTCACCAGCGACGACTTCTGGTCCTACGCGGTGGTGGACGGCCGCGCAGACCTGTCCGCGGTGGCCAAAGACCCGTACGACGCGGCCGTCGAGGAACTGATCGACCTGTATCGGGCGGTGCAGGGCGAGCATCCGGACTGGGACGACTACCGGGCCGCCATGGTCCGCGACCGGCGCCTGGTCGTCCGCCTCCAGGCCGAGCGCGCCTACGGCGCCGTCCGCCGGTGACCAGCGTCACGGCGGCGGCCTTTAGTCTCACTGAGAATGTGAGCATAGGCTTGAACGATGCTGACTGACTCCTTCGGGCGGATCTCGACCGATCTGCGCGTATCGCTCACCGACCGGTGCAACCTCCGGTGCGCGTACTGCATGCCCCCCGAGGGACTCAACTGGCTTCCCTCTCCCGAGCTGCTCACCGACGATGAAGTAGTGCGGCTGATCGGTGTCGCGGTGGAGCTGCTCGGCATCCGTGAGGTCAGGTTCACCGGCGGCGAGCCGTTGCTGCGCCGCGGTCTGGCCGAGATCGTGGCGCGGACGGCTGAACTGCGCCCGCGGCCGGAGATCTCGCTCACCACCAACGGGATCGGGCTGACGCGCACCGCCGGGCCGCTGCGCGCGGCGGGGCTCGACCGGATCAACGTGTCACTGGATACGCTGCGCCCGGAGACGTTCCGCAAGCTGGCCCGCCGGGACCGGCTGCCGGACGTGCTGGACGGGATGGCCGCCGCGGTCGAGGCCGGCCTGGCCCCGGTCAAGGTGAACGCCGTGCTGATGCGCGATCTCAACGACGACGAGGCCGCGCCGCTGCTGCGGTACTGCCTGGATCATGGCTATGAGCTGCGGTTCATCGAGCAGATGCCGCTGGACGCACAGCACGGCTGGAAGCGGGCCGAGATGGTAACCGCGGATGAGATCCTCGCCGCGCTTGACTGCGAGTTCGCCCTTACCCCCGATGACCCGGGTAAGCGCGGCTCGGCGCCCGCCGAGACATTCCTGGTGAACGGTGGGCCGGCCAGGGTCGGCGTGATCGCGTCGGTCACCCGGCCGTTCTGCGGGAACTGCGACCGGGTCCGGCTCACCGCCGACGGCCAGGTCCGGAACTGCCTGTTCGCCCGCACCGAAAGCGACCTGCGCGGCCCGCTTCGGGCCGGCGCGACCGATACCGAGCTCGCCGAGCAATGGCGGGGGGCCGTCGCGGTGAAACTGCCGGGCCACGGCATCAACGATCCGTCCTTCCTGCAGCCAGACCGTCCCATGTCTGCCATCGGCGGCTGACCGCGCAGATGGCGGACCGATGCCACGCACCGCGCAGGCAGGGCATGAAGGCGCCCTCCCGGAACCGTTCGGGATCATCATTCTCGCCGGGGGGAAAGGGAGCAGGCTCGGCGGGCAGGACAAGCCCGGCCTGACGGTGGGCGGGCGCACGCTTCTAGGCTCAGTTGTCGCGGCCGGAACCGCTGCGGGGGCCCGGCAGATCATCGTGGTCGGGCCGGAGCGACCTGGCCTGGACGGCGTGTCCTTCGTGGACGAGCAGCCGCCGGGCGCCGGGCCGGTCCCGGCGTTGCGGCGCGGGCTGGACGAGGCCCCATCGCCCTGGGTAGCGGTGCTGGCTGCTGACCTGCCGTTCCTGCGGGAGGGGCACCTGGGCACGCTGGTGACGTCGGCCGCCGGGCACCACGGCGCGGTCCTGGTCGACGCCGCGGGGCGGCCGCAGTGGCTGGCCGGCTGCTGGCGCACCGGGATGCTCCGCCGCGCCGCGACCAGCTACCAGGGCACCTCGCTGCGGGGCCTGCTCGGCCCGCTCTCGCCGGTCCTGGTCAGCCTGGCCCCGGCGCCGGGCGAGCCGCCGCCCTGGCTGGACTGCGACACCCCCCAGGACCTGCGACGGGCCCGCGAGCTAGCCAGCGCTGACGGGTAACGCCCGGCTCAGCCATGCACCCGGGTAACTGCGTGGCTAAGCGCCATCGGCGGGACGGTACGCCGGGCCGTGCGCGTCATCACAATGCGGTTCAGGGACCGGGACGCCGGGGACCTCGGTGCTGGCGCCGTTCATGTCACCGGTCCGCGGTGAGGCGTGGTCGACCTGGAGGGTGGCATGGGTGATACCGTACGCGCCGCTCAGGAACGTCTCCAGATCGGCGCGCACCTGGTGGCAGTCCGCGCCGGGCGTGACCAGCACGTGCGCCGAGGCAGCTGGCAGGCCCGACGTGATCTCCCAGATATGCAGGTCATGGACCTCGCTGACGTTCGGGCGGGCCGCCATGGCGGCGCCTACGGCCGCGGGTGACAGGCCCGCCGGGGCGGCCTCGAGGAAGATCCGCCCGGAGTCCCTGATCAGCCCGTAACCAGCGTGCAGCATCAGCACGACCACGACCAGCGTGGCGATCGAGTCGGCCCGGTCGAATCCGGTAAGGATGATGATCAGCCCCGCGAGCGCCGTCGCGGCGAACGCGTATAGGTCCGTGAGCATATGCCGGAACGCCCCGGCTAGGTTGAGGCTCATCGGCTCGTGGCGCGCGCTGTGGGCGGGACGCCCGGCCCGGGCGATCATCAGGGTCGCGGCGAGGTTCACGGCCACGCCGATCAGGGCGACGGCGAGCATCGTCCCTCCGGCCACGACCGGCGGCGTCACCAGGCGTCGGATCGCCCAGTAGCCGAGCCAGGCCGCCAGCAGAACCAGGGTGATGCCGTTGGCCTGCGCGGACAGGATCTCGGCGCGCTTGAGCCCGTAGGTGTAGCCGCCAGCCGGGGGCCGGGCGGCCAGCCGCGCGGTGATCAGCACCAGCGCGATGGCCGCGGCATCGGTCAGCATGTGCGCGGCGTCGGAGATCAGCGCGAGCGAATGGGCGGCCAGCCCGGCCGCCACCTCCCCGGCCATGAAGGCCAGGATCAGCGCGAGCGCGCTGGATAGCCACCTCGCATCCGCGCCGGGTTCGGGGCCGTGCGCGTGCGGGCCATTTCCCGTCACCATCTGACGATATCTTCACCAATCACGACCCGGTAAGGACGCGCATCACCCGGAGGGGGCCTGGAACCCTGACCCAGACTCTAGGCTGACTGGCATGAACACGCTGGAGGAGTGGACCGCCGTGGTCCGCGCCGGTCTTGGTCTCGACCCGGGGCCCCTGGGCACCGCGGACACCAAGGCCGTGCTGGATCTCGCGCGTGACGTGGCCCACGCGGTGGACCGCCCGGCCGCCCCGCTGACTGCCTACCTGCTCGGAGTGGCGGTCGGCCGTGGCGTGGCACTGCCTGACGCCTCGGCGCGGGTCCGCGCGCTTGCTGCGGCCTGGACCGAGAGCAGGGAACCGGCCGACGGGCAGGGAGGGGTATAGACCCCGGCGCCGAGGCCCGAGATAAGCCGAGGGGTTCAGCGCACCAGCGAGGAAGATCAAGCATTACCGGACTCTTACGGGACCGCAGTCACCGCGCGAGCGGGGCGGCGGTCCCTTTACACATGAGGTGGCCTTTACACATGAGGTGGCGGGGTCTCCACCGGAATGACGAAGGGACGGTCGTGAGCGCACAACCCCGGGATGAGCTGCGGCCGACCAGGCGCGGGATGCTTCTGGGGGCGGGACTGGCAGGCCTGGGGGGCGCGCTGACCGGCTGCAGTACCGCGGCCGTGCCCTATGGCGCCAACGAGGCGGGGGTGATCCCGCAAGACGGCCCGGCGCAGGCCGCGATGGCCATGGCCCCGTCGGCCATGGCTCCGTCCGCCATGGCCCCCTCCGCGGGGGCCACCCGGGACGGCGGCCCGCCTGGCCAGGAGCGCAGGCACGCCGCGCCGCGGGGCACCGCGCTCGGCGCGGCGCGCGAGATCCCGGTCGGCGGCGGCACGATCTTCACTGCGGCGCGGGTCGTGGTGACCTAGCCCGCGCGCGGCCAGTACCGGGCGTTCAGCGCGGTGTGCACCCACGTCGGCTGCATCCTCAACCAGGTGACCAGGCGCACCATCGACTGTCCCTGCCACGGCAGCAAGTTCTCCATCACCAGCGGCGACGTGGTGGCCGGCCCGGCTCCCGTGCCGCTGCCGAAGAAACAGATCGAGATCGTCGACGGCCAGATCGTCCTGACCTGACCGTGCAAGCCAGGGGGACCGACAGTTCCCCCCTAACCCCCCGGGGCAGCATGACAGGATGGCCCGGTGGGCTCCCTCATGCTGCTGGATACGGCGTCGCTGTACTTCCGGGCGTTCTTCGGCGTGCCGGACACCGTCCGGGCGCCGGACGGCACGCCGGTGAACGCGGTGCGCGGCCTGCTGGACATGATCACCCGTCTGGTCCGGGCCAGGCAGCCCGCGCGGTTGGTCGCCTGCTGGGACGCGGACTGGCGGCCCGCCTTCCGGGTCGCGGCCGTCCCCTCGTACAAGGCACACCGCCTGGCTGCCAACGGCATCTCGGAAGAGACGCCGCCAGCGCTGGCTGCCCAGGTTCCGCTGATCGAGCAGGTGCTGCAGGCGGCCGGGGTGGCCGTCGCCGGCCAGCCGGGCTTCGAGGCCGACGACGTGATCGCGACGCTGGCCGCGCGTTCGGAGGATCCGGTGGACGTGGTGACCGGGGACCGGGACCTGTTCCAGCTGGTCGACGACGCCAGGGGCATCCGCGTCATATACACCCAGCGGGGCCTGCTCAACATGGACGTGATCGACGAGGCCGCGGTGAGTGCCAAGTACGGCATCCCGGGACGCGCCTACGCCGACTTCGCCGCGCTGCGCGGCGATCCGAGCGACGGGCTGCCCGGCGTGCCGGGAGTGGGAGAGAAGACCGCGGCCGCGCTGATCAGGACGTTCGGCAGCATCGACGCCATCACCGCCGCCCTGGACGCCGGGCACGGCGGGTTCCCCCGCGGCAGCAGGGAAAAGCTCGAACGGGCCAGGGACTACCTGGACATCGCCCTGTCGGTGGTGCGGGTCGTGGACGACGCCCCACTGCCGCCGATAGACGGGAAGCTGCCGGCGGAGCTGGCCGACCCCGCCCGGCTGGAAGACCTGGGTGAGCGCTGGGGGCTCGGATCCTCGCTGACTCGTTTCGTGGCCGCCGTATCCGCGGCCTAGTGTTGAGCGCTCTGGGCCTGATTGCCGGCCGCGCAGGCCGGTGGCCGGCCCAGTTGCTGGGTGGATGCGGAAGACCAATCCCGCCCACGCAGCCGACGGACCCGCGTGCTGGCCATCGGCCTGTTCGCGCTGGTGATGGCCGAACTCGCCACCGCGATTGCCGCAGCGCTCGCGAGCAACGTCTCGTGGGCCGACGCGGTGGGCAGCTTCACGGTGACCAACGGCGCGATGGGCCTGGGTTTCGCGGCGTGCGGGTGCTGCTGGCCTGGCACCGCCCGCGCAATCCGATCGGGTGGCTGTTCTTGGCCGCCGGGGTCGCTGACGCGACGTCGGCATCCGCAGTCCAGCTACTGATCCTCCTTGCAGGCCACAGCAGCCACACTAAGCTCGTGGCGTGCGTCCGGTAGAGGGTCTTCGCGGTACGGCCATGGTGACCAGGGGCGGATCGGTGCAGGCGGATCTGGCGGAGGGCCTGGCCGACGTGGGGGCCGGCGTCCCGTGCGCTTCGGAGACGCGATTCCAGCTGTGCTCGGTTAGCAAGCAGTTCGCCGCGGCCGCGGTGATGCTCTTGGCCGAGTCCGGGCGGCTCGACCTGCGCGAGCCGGTGGCCCGGTGGCTGCCTGAAAGCCTGCCGCAGTTCCCTACGCGCAGTTCCTCGCCGAGCAGATCTTGTCCCCGCTGTAGCTGACCCAGACCACCGCGGGCGGTGCCCCGGCCGCGGCGGCCCGCGGCTACCGTGACGGTCAGCCGGTGTCGCCCTGGGACCTGGACGCGATGGTCGGCACCGGGGACATCTGGTCGACCACGGGCGACCTGACCAGATTCACCGCCGCCCTGCATAGCGGCGAGCTGGTCGCCGCCAGCTCGCTGCGCGCGATGTGCACCGCGCACGCGGCCATCGACGACGATGACAACGGTGAGCCCCGGCTGACCACTACCGGTTACGGCTACGGCATGTTCACCGGGATCTTCGGCGGGCACGCGTCTTACTACCACCCCGGTGACAACCCCGGCTACCAGTCCCTGGCCTGCTGGCTCCCGGACCCGGCGGCCAGCATCGTCATCCTGGTCAACGATGCGGCCGCCAGCATAACCGGCCTGCTAAGGCAGCTGCTTCCCGCAGCCCTGGGACCTTAGCAAAGGACGTAACCGCCTAGCATCTATCTCGTGATGACCGACGCCCTTTATCCCGCGCAGAGGCTCGAGCTCGTGCGCGATTCCGTGCGAGCGGCCGGGCTCGACGCCGTACTGCTGACTCCCGGCCCCGACCTGAGATACGTCACCGGCTACGACGCCAAGCAGCTGGAACGGCTGACCTGCCTGGCGATCCCGGCGCAGGGCGACCCGGCCTTGTTCGTGCCGCGCCTGGAACTGCCGGCCGCGCAGGCTTCGGCGGCCGGCCCGCTCGGCCTGGAAATGGTTCCCTGGGAGGAGACCGCCGACCCGTTCGGTATGGTCGCGGGCAGGCTCGGGCCCGTCGCAGCCGTAGGCCTCTGCGACCGGATGTGGGCGCTGTTCGTCCTGAAGTTCAAAGACGCGCTGCCCTCGGCGCGCCTGGCGCTGGCCAGCGGCGCGCTGCGCCCGCTGCGGATCAGGAAGACCGCTGCCGAGGTCGAGGCCCTGCGGCAGGCGGGCGCCGCCATCGACCGCGTGCATGCGCGCGTCTCCGGCTGGTTGCGCCCGGGGCTGACCGAACGGGCCGTGGCCGCGCTGATCTCCGAGGCCATTCTGGCCGAGGGGCACGCCACGGTGGACTTCGTGATCGTGGCCTCGGGCCCCAACGCCGCGAGCCCGCATCACGAGGTCTCCGACCGGGTCCTGCGCTACGGCGACGCGGTGGTGGTCGACATCGGCGGCGCGATGCCCACTGGGTACTGCTCGGACAGCACCAGGACCTACGCGATCGGCGAGCCACCCGCCGAGTTCATCGCCTACTACAAGGTCCTGCAGGACGCACAGGAGGCCGCGTGTGCCGCCGTGCGGCCGGGGGTGACAGCCGAGTCGGTCGACGCGGCCGCACGCGAGCCGATCGCCGCGGCCGGTTACGGCGAGGCATTCTTCCACCGGACCGGCCATGGGATCGGCCTGGAGACACACGAGGATCCGTACATCGTGGCCGGCAACGGCGAAGTGCTCGAGCCTGGCATGGCCTTCTCCGTGGAGCCTGGGATCTACCCCGGGCCGCACGGCGCCAGGATCGAGGACATCGTGGTCTGCACCGCCGACGGCTGCCAGCGGCTCAACAACTCTCCGCGTGAGCTGGTCGTCGTCGAGAGCTAAGCGTCAGGGGGGTCCGTGCGGCCCTGGTTCTCGGCCAGGAAGCGCTCGAACTGGGCTGCGAGCTCGTCGGCGGTGGGTAGGGGCTCGCCCTCGGACAGCAGGCCGGCGCCCGCCTCGGCGTCGAATCCCTGTGCCCCTTCGGCCTGCGCGGCGGTGTCGTACTGCTCCTCCAGCGCGCGCACCAGCTCGGCGACCTCGGCGGACTCCTCCACCTGCCGTTTGATCGCCTGATTCGTCCGTTCCGCGGCCTCGCGCAGCTCGGCATCGGGCAGCTCGAGTCCGGTGGCCCCGGTCACCGAGTCGAGCAGGGTCAGCGCGGCCGGGGGATAAACGGCCTGGGCCAGGTAGTGCGGCACCTGCACGGCGAAGCCCATCGCGTCGCGGCCCGCCTCGCCGAGCCGCAGCTCGAGCAGTGCGTGCGCGCTGCCGGGCAGCTGAATCCGGCTCGGCAGCCGCTGATGGCCGCTGACCAGGCCCTCGCGGGTCGCGTGGGCGATAACCCCGAGCGGGCGGGTGTGCGGCATGCCGGCCGGGATGCCCAGGAAGCTGACCGCCGCCCCGGCCCGGACCCGCGCCACCAGGCCCATGACGGCGTCGGTGAATAGCTTCCACTCGTGGTCGGGCTCTGGCCCGGTCAGCAGCAGGAAGGGCCGCCCGCCGGAGTCCCTGAGCAGGTGGAGAGCCAGCTCCGGGGCGTCGTAGCTTTCCCAGCTGCTGTTGTTGTAGATCATCAGCGGACGCCGGGACCGGTAGTCGAGGAGCCTGTCGGTGTCGAACCGAGCCACCGTCTCCGGGGAGGAATTCTGCAGCAGATGATCAGTGAGCAGGCGGCCCGCGTTGCCCGCGTCGATGAAGCCCTCGAGATAGTGCAGCATCGGCGCGTCCGCGGCCTCAGGCACGGCGGGACCGAGTTCGTACAGTTCTTCAGGGTTCCGCTGCATCCCTACAGTCTCGCACGGGCCGCCGGATGATGCGGACGACGCGGTCCGGGCCAGTGCGCTCCTGGCGGCCGTGGGGCGTGCGATGTCACATTAGGGTAAAGGCCGGGATCATTCCGTTAGATGGTTATGTCTCGGCGATGCGCCCATGGCGCTAACGTGACCACGTGGAGCAGATCGACCGCAAGATCGTGTCGTTGCTGGCTCGCAACGGCCGGATGAGCTTTACCGAGCTGGCCAAGCAGGCCGGGCTGTCGGTGTCGGCGGTGCACCAGCGGGTGCGCAGGCTCGAGCAAGACGGCGTGATCAAGGGCTACGCCGCCATGTTCAACCCTGAGGATGTCGGCCTGCCCCTGACAGCCTTCGTGTCGGTCAAGCCGTTTGATGCCTCCGCCCCGGATGACTTGCCGCAGCGGCTGGAGCACCTGACCGCGATCGAGGCCTGCCACAGCGTCGCGGGCGACGAGAACTACATCCTCAAGGTGCGGGTTCCCTCGCCGGCCGCGCTCGAGGATCTCCTGTATCAGATCCGTACCCTGGGCGGGGTCTCGACCCGCACCACCGTGGTGCTCAGCACCCCCTACGAGAACCGGCCGCCGGACATCTGAGCCGGGGTCCGTGCTTCAGCCGGCGCCGTCCGCGGCCAGGCCCGGCGAGTGCCCCAGCCAGGGGCGGGTCTTTAGCCGACCGTGAAGATCCGCCCTGCAGGAAGGCCGGGGACTCCCGTGCCGCGGGGCACGAGTGCGGCGGTGCCCTTGTAGGTCCGCACCGCGGCGGTGACCCGCCCCACCGGGGCCGCCACGATGGTGGCTCCGGCCGCCAGCGCCAGGTCGAGCAGCGCGGTGTAGGCGTCCGGATCGCCGCACGGCGGTGTCGCGACCACGACGTCCCTGCTGGTGAGCCAGGGCCGGTGTTCATCCCCGTCCCCGACTTCTGGTCCGAACGCGGCCCCGATCGCCGACGTGAGCCCGGCCCGGTCGAGGATGTGGCCGGCGACGTCGTCGGTTACCGGCCAGGTGCTGCCGTCCGGGTCCAGCGGGCCGGCGACATGGTCGTGGTGACCGTGCTTGGCGGCTTCGAGCAGCGAGCCGAACGGGGTGGTGTCCGCTGCCTCGCCGAACGCGAACACCTGACGCACCCAGGACCGTTCCGCGGCCTGGACGGCGAGCTCGGCCAGCGCGGCCGAGGTGATCAGCAACCGGGCCCGGCACGCCTTGAGGCGGGCGGCGACGTCCGCCACCGTGGCCGCCGAGTGAACGGGCACGGCGACAGCTCCGGCCGCGCGGACCGCGTGCACCGCCACGGCATGGCTGGCGGCGTCCTGGACGAAGACGCCGACGGTGTCGGTGTGTTGCAGGCCGCGCCGGGCCAGGCCGCGGCCGGCCGCGCGGACCGTGTGCGCGAACTGCGGCCAGGTGGTCACGGTGGCATCGGCCGCGTCGATGAGGGCGGCCTCGTACCCCGCCCGGTCAGCCAGCCCGAGGATGTGCTCCGTCACGGCCTGCTGGAATGCGTCAGCGCGCCGTGGGTCTGCTCCGACGTTTGCCCCGGTAGTTACCCCGAATTCCACCAGAACCTCCCAGCCAGGGTGCAACAGGGGGCGGGTCCTGGCGTGGAGCCGGGACCCGCCCGGCCGCCGTGGCGAGCTCCGGTTCCCACCCCCCCTTGGGAACCGGGATGGCGTCGGATCTGGGACCCGCCGCCATCGTGCTTCAGCGACGATTGAACGCTAGGCCGCCGGAACCGGCTGCACATGCACCGAACTATGCATCCCTGTGTGCATCTTGTGCGTATGGCGATCCCGGGCCATGTGCACATCTGCATACGGCTGTCAGCCAGAAGGCTCGTGCCGCGCGCCCCATGAGGCAACCTGTGTACGTGAGCTGAAGCCGAGCTTGGCCAGGATATTGGCCACATGACGCGCCGCCGTGGCCGGGCTGATCACCAGCTCGTCGGCGATCTGCCGGTTGGACAGGCCGCGGACGATGAGCCGTACGATCTCGTGCTCACGTGCAGTGAGCGGCGCGGCTGACCTGGCCGCGGCGAGCCGCGCCGGGTCCGCCCAGGAGTGTTCCGTGGCGGCCCCCGCCTCAGGCACGTTGCTGGCCCTGTCGGGGGACGAGCCGAGCGCGTACCCGATGGCGTCTTCCATCGTCATGTCCCGGCCCTCGGCGAACAAGGCGGCGGCGGTCGTCGCGCCGAGCCGGTCGCGGGCCAGCTCGAGTATCTCCTCGACCCGCGAGCCGATGCCGGTCGGCTGGCCCAGGGATTCGCGTAGCTGGCAGGCCGCGCCGGCCAGGCGGGCGGCCTGCTCCGGCTGTCGCCGCGCCGCGGCCAGGGCCGCGAATGCCTCGAGCCCCCTGGCGATGCCGAGCCGCTGGCCGCAGACCTGGTTGATGCGCAGTCCCTCGGCCAGCCTGTCGCGGGCCGCATCCAGGTCACCGCGGGTCAGCGCGACCCAGCCGACCCCGGCCAGGCAGCGGGCGATCTCGAGCCAGGCCGCCAGCTCACGGAAGATCTCCAGGGCCTCCTCGAAGTGCCGCACCGCCATGTCGGCGTCGCCCCGGGCCCGGGCCAGGGTGCCCATCCCGTACTGCACCTGGGCCGCCCCCCAGCGGTTGTTGTCGCTGAGCACCTCCAGCGCGCCCTCGTAGGCCCGCTGCGCGGACTTCAGCGTGCCCTGGCGCACCGCGAGGGCGGCCTTGGCCGCCAGCGCCAGCCCGGCTTCCCAGTCATTACCCGAAGACGCGGCCGCCTCGATGGCCTCGTCGATGAGGGCGGCGGCATCGCTGAACCGGCCCGCCCGCAGAGCGGTCTGGCCGAGATTACGCAGTGCCGTCGGCACCGTGAAGTCGTCGCCGCACGACCGGCTCAGCTCCAGGCTCTGCTGCGTACAGCGCAGCAGCACGTCATAGTCCTGCAGGTCGAAGGCGATATTCGCGCGGCCGGCCAGGGCCCGGCCCCGGACCTGCGGGGAAACCTCGCCGTCTTCGGCGGCCAGGAAGCAGTCGAACCAGGTGGCCGCCTCCCGCTGGTCACCGTGCGGGACCCACATGTTCAGCAGCCCGGTGCACAACCGCAGGCCCTCGTCGGTGTGACCATGGCTCAGGGACGTGGCCAGTGCGATACGGAAGTTGCCGTATTCGGCGATGCCCCGGCGGAAGATGGCCAGCCGCACCGCCCAGGGTGGGTCGCCGCGGCGGAACATCCTGCGGGCCGTCTCTTCCACCAGCGTCAAGATGCAGTCGCGATGCCGCAGGAATAGCCTGGCCTCCTCGCCCGCGGCCACCAGCCGCTCGACGGCGTACTCCCTGATCGTGTCGAGCAGCCGGTACCTGGCGTCGCCGGCCGCCTCGCCGTCCAGTACGACCAGCGACTTGTCGATCAGGGAGATCAGCAGGCCGAGCACGGCGCCGGCCGGGATGGCGTCGTCGGAGCAGACCTGCTCGGCCATGTCCAGGTTCCAGCCGGAGAACACGGCCAGCCGGCGCAGCAGCGTCTGCTCGGCCTCATCCAGCAGCTCGTAGCTCCAGTCCACCGTGGCCCGCAGCGTCTGCTGCCGGGGCGGCGCGGTGCGATCCCCCGAGTCGAGCAGCTGGAACCGGTCGCGCAGCCGGTCGGCGATCTGCTCGACCGACAGGGCGCGCACCCGGGCGGCGGACAACTCAAGGCCCAACGGGATGCCGTCGAGCGTCCGGCACAACCTGGCTACCGAGGGCGTGTTCTCCCTGGTCAAGGTGAAGCCGGGGCGGGCCTCCGCCGCGCGGACCACGAAGAGCCTGATGGCCTCGTGGTCCGCCAGTTCGTCACCGGCGGCGTCATCGGGCGGCAGCTCCAGCGGCTGCACCCGCCAGATCGTCTCGCCGCGAACCCGGAGCGGCTCGCGGCTGGTCGCGATGATCCGCAGCCACGGGCACCTGGCCAGCAACAGCTGGACCAGCGTGGCGCAGTCGCTGACCTGGTGCTCGCAGGTATCCAGGACCAGCAGCATGCGCCGGGAACGCAGCGCCTCGGCCAGCGTCTGGGCCAGCGGCACGCCTGGTTCCTCGCGCACGCCGATCGCGGCGGCGACGCGGTTCGCGATCTGACCGTGCCCGTCGGCCAGGTCGACCAGCCACGCCTCATCGAGGTCGATCGCGGCGTCGGTCGCGGCGCCGGTCGCGGGGTCGGCTCCGATCCCGGCGAGGACCCCGTTTCCTATCCCGCCGTTCGCTGCCGCGGCGTCGTTCGCGTTCTGAGTGCCTGACCCGCTTGCGGTGACGGCCCCGATCCCGTGTGCGGTGACCGCTTCGTTTCCGGTGATGCCCCCCTGCACGCTCGCGCCGTTGGACCCGTTAGCGGAGCGTCCGCGCTCGGGGAGGCCTGCCGAGCCGCCGATCACGTCGCGCGCGAGCCGGATGGCCAGCCGCGTCTTACCGATACCCCCGGTGCCGCTCAGGGTCAGCACGCGCACCTCGCCGAGCAGCCTGGCCAGCTCTGCGAGGTCACGTTCGCGGCCGATGAAGCTGTTCGGTTCCGCGGGCAAGTTACCCGCGAGCAGAGCGGTGGCGGACTGCATAGGCCCTCTGGAGTTCGCACGCGTGAAGTGAGTGATACGCCGAGGTCTCTTAGACTCACCGTACCTTGTTCGCCAGTAGCGTACTGCTCAGTAGTCGGCGGCGATGATGACCGGAACGGCCTCGGTGTACCTGACCCGGCCGTAGTACATGACCTTCACCAGAGCCCACCAGCGTGTTCCGGGACGCGCGGTGGCCGGCACGGTGAGGACGAAGCGCAGCACCGTCGGCGCGTCCGGCGCGATGCTGAAGCCCTGGGCCGGCGGCGAGAGCATCTGCCAGGTGCCGAACGGCGACACCACCTGCGCCTCTCCCCGCAACTCCGATGCTGCCCCGCTCGTCACGCTGACCAGCAGCTCGTCTCGTCCGCCGGGCGCGACCCGCAGCTCTGGGGTCAGCACGGCCAGCTGCATCTCGGCCGCGGCGGCGCCGGCGTCGGCCAGCATCAGCTCGAGGGCCTCCTCCGGCGGCAGCGCCGGGTCGGGCCAGCGCCGCTCACCGACCGCGATCATGGCCGTGTCCTCGACGAGCAGGTCCTGCCTGATCCGAGCGGCCACGAAGTAACGCCCCGTCCTGATCCCCGGTGCCGCACGCACCACGAGATCCCAGGCCGCGTACCCGCCCGGCGTCAGCTCGTAGCGCAGATCCCGGTCCGGGGTGACGGTCAGCCCGCCGGGCGTGACCAGCTCCACCTCGCCGGACACGGCCTCCGTCCCGCAGGCCACCGTCAGCCGCAGCGAGCCCGCCTGGCCAGGCTCCCTGAGCGCCACCCTGGTCGGGGCGAAGTGCACCGCGACCGGGAGATTCCCGGCCGGCGCCGGGCCTTTGCCGTGCAGCCAGTAGCGCGCGTACACCGGCTGCACCGGCTCGGCGGGTTCCTGTCCGCCGCGCCGGGGCGGCCGGCGGCTGGTCCGCGCGACCATGGTCACCGTACTGAAGGCCGACATATCGACAAGAATGCTGCCGTCTTCGACCGGCAACGCGGCGCCGTCCGACTCCTCGAGGAGGTCGGTCAGCCACGCCGCCGAGACGTGGCCCCCCAGAGCCCCGGGCCCGGCCAGCGTGACCCGGGCGGTCGAGGCCGCCCCCATGGTCTCCCGCAGCCGGATGGTGACCTCGGCCTCCACGTCCGCGCCGGTCGCCGGGGTCCGCCCCGAGGCCAGCGGGTTTCCCCGCGGCTTGACCGCGCTCACGACCACGTTCCCCGGCTCCACCGCCAGCAGGCTGCCCCAACTGGCTGCGGTCCCCGACGCGGCGGCCTTGCCTGGCCCGGCCACCACGGTAACCAGGTCGTGGTTGTAGTCCTCGGCGTTGGCGCTGAAGCCCGAGGTCCGCCAGTCGCCCGGACCGGAGGCCAGTGCGTACTCGAACGTGTGGCTCCAGTGCTGCCAGGCGAAACTGCTGCCATCGGGCGCCGTGCGGCGGTCGCCGTCGATCCAGATCCCGGACGGCCAGGCGCTGCACGAGCGCATCAGCGACATGTGCAGCGTCCCGTCCGAGGTGACCACGCTGCCGGGCGTACCACGATTCAGCAGCGCCACCGACCCGTCCGCCAGCGGCACCGACAGGTCAGCCGGGGGACTGTCCCCGCCCAGGGCCCGCGCGTCCACCACCGCGTCCACCACCGCGTCGGCCAGGTCCTCGGCCAGCGCCGCGACCGCCGCGGCCAGGCCGTCCCGGCCGGCCCCGGCCACGATCAGCACCGGCAGGTCGGCGGCTCCCCGCAGGTCGGCATCCGGCCCGAAGGCCTCGGCCCGGCCGCGCGAAGCCGGTACCCACAGCCGCGCCGGACCAGCCGCCAGCGCCTTCGCGTACTCCGGCCCGGCCGGCTCGATGACCTCGGCGGTGAACCCGTTGACCTCCGGTCCGCCGATCGCGATCCTGACGTCGGGCAGATTGGAGTCCGCGTCGATCGCGCCGTACCTGGGCCCGGCGGCCTGGCTGCACGTGGCGGTCACGCCCGCCGCGGCCAGGGCCACCATCAGGTCCCGTATCCCGCCGCGGAGCCCGGCAGCCCAGTCCTCGGGTCCGTCCGGGCCCTCCACGCCGTCCGGGCACACCACCTCGGCGACCCCGATGGCGTGTTCCCGTCCGGCCCCGGTGCGGACCCGCGCTACCGAGCCGAGCCCGAACCACTGATGAGCGGGGTTGTCCAGGGTGAACCAGTGATCGGCCGAGTCCACGTCCACCACGCCGAACGACCGGCCGACCGCCGCCGTCGCGGTCTGGTACACCGGCAGTCCGCCGGGCACGGCGGCGGGGAAGCGGACCCGCAGGAGCCGGTCACGCCCGGTGTATCCGTCGACGTGGGTACGGAACTCGACTCGTTCGGAGTCGTCCCAGAGCAGCGTCTCCTGGGTGACCTGGAGTCCGTCAAGCGTGAACGAGGCCACTAGGCGCGATCCCAGCGGGCACCGTTCGGCCCGCACCTCGGCCGCCACCGACGCCGACCCTGTCCCCGGCCCCTTGGGGGACAGGTGCCACGGCCCTTCACCGTGCCGGGGGTGCTGCGCGTACTCGTCCTGGACCACCAGCTCGTTGCCTGGCTCGCTGAGCACGCTGGCGCGGGTGCGCTTGTCGGTGATGCTGACCGTCCCGCCGCGGGCTGGATCCGCGGTGACCATGTACCTGCCGTTCTCGATGACTGTGCCCGCGGCCTCTTCCCACCCGGCCGCTGCGACCGCGAAGCCGGGCTCGTAGGCAACCCAGCCGCCGGCCGGCCTCAGCTGGTACGTCCGGACCCCGAGCGCGGGCACGTCCCGGGCCAGGAACGTGAGGGTCACCTCGGCCAGCGATCCGTCCTCGCGCCGCCGCACCCCCTCGGCGAGCGCCGGCAGCGCCTCCCCGCCGCGGTCGCGTACCTCCAGCCACCGGGTGCCGTCATCGGGCACCTCGACGGTGACCCGGGCCAGCCCGGTGCGAGCGCGCGCCACCCCGTTGCCGACCGCGACGGCCAGGCCCGGCTGCTCCGCCGTCGCGCCGGCCAGGTAGCGGACCGCGTCCCGGCGCGCGGCGGTGGCGCGTTCCCAGGCCTCCCGCCAGCCGCCTAGCAGGTCCAGGTACACCTGGTCGGATTCCACCCCGGTGATGCCGTCGTGGTGGGCGCCGTAAGCCAGCATCCGCCACGTCTTGTCCAGCGTGGCGTGCGGGAACGGTGCCCCCGCCAGCCAGGCCATCGTGGCGAGCCGCTCGGCCTCGGCCGCGGCCGTCTCGATGGACCGCTGCGCCTGCTTGGTGTCGATGTAGGACACGTCCTTGCCGGTGTACACCGGGTTCATGTCCCTGGTCTGCGGCGTGATCCACGCGCCCGCATGCCCCTGGGAGCCGCCCCGGACGGCGTCGAAGAACTCGCTCGGCACGGCCGTGACGAAGCGGGGCCACACGTACCGCTCGTTCCAGCTGCGGTGGATGTCCGTCACCCACCGGGCCGGTATGACGTGGTCCGAGCCCACGGGCAGCAGCACGTTGCGCGTGGAGGCCACCTTGGCCAGCGCCCGGAACTGCCCGTACGCCTCGGCCTCGGCGGCCTGCAGGTCCGGCAGCCTGTGCAGCTGCCAGCCCGCGCCGTAGTGGTGCGCCATGTAGTGCGTGAGCAGCCCGTGCCCGTCCGGAGAGATCCACTCGAACTCGGTGCTGAACTGCATCCGCCCGTTTCCGCCCTCGGTGCCGGACGGCCCCCACTGATGGAAAGGCCCCCGCGCCCACGCCGAGGAGGTGAGCCCGGCCGCCGCCATCAGGCCGGGGTATCCCGGGTCGTGGCCGAACACGTCGAGCATCCAGGCTGTCCTGGGGTCGCCGCCGAAGACATCTCGCTGGAACCCGATCCCGTACACCGCGTTCCTGATGATGGCTTCGCCCGAGATCAGGTTGGTGCTCGGCTCGTTGTAGTTGCCGCCGACGATCTCCACCCGGCCGTCGGCCATCAGGCGCCGCAGATCCTCCCTGTCTTGGGGGAAGGCGTCGAAGTACGGCTTGAGGTAGTCGATCTCGGCCAGCACGAACTTGTAGTCGCCGTCTTTCCTGGCCTTGTCCAGGTGGGCGCCGACCAGCTCGAAGGCCGCCCTGACGTCAGGCATGCGCCCGTCCTCGTCGGGCAGGCTGAGCCGCGCCTCGGCGAACTGTCCCTGCGTGTTCCACCACACCGGGTCGTAGTGGAAGTGGCTGACCATCCACATCGTCCAGCCTGGCTCGGCCACGGTGATGTCGGCCTCGGCCTGGACCACTCCCGACTCGCTCTCAACCGCCACCGTGACCCGGCGCGTGCTCCCCGGCTGGTAGGGCGCCGTGCACTCCACGCCGATCTCGACGGTATTCCGTTCACCCGGGCTCATTTCAGTGATACGGAACGGTCCGGTGTTCCTCACTCCAGGACCCTGGATGTACACCGTGGCTGCTGTATGGCCCGGACTGTCGTTCTCGAGCGTGACCCTGACAACTTGCAGCGGGCGCTGCGCGGTTCCCACGTACAGATCTGTCGATTCAACCCCGTCGATCCGCATATTTCATCGTGGCACACCCCCCGGCATGCCAGTCACATCGAGCGCAGCCGCCTGGCGAACGATTCCGCGGCCGCGGCGGGATCGTCGGCCTCGGTGATGGCGCGGACCACCACGACGCGGCTGGCCCCGGCGGCGATCACCTCGTCGAGGCGGTCGAGGCCGATGCCGCCGATGGCGAACCACGGCCGGGCCAGGGCCAGCCGGGCCACGTGGGACAGCAGACCGAGGCCGGTGGCCGGGCGACCCGGCTTGGTGGGCGTGGTCCAGACCGGCCCGGCGCAGAAGTAGTCCACGCCAGGCTCGTGCGCCGCGGCATCGGCCTGGGCGGGGCTGTGACTGCTGCGGCCGATCAGCGGATCCGGGCCGAGGATCTGCCTGGCCACCGTGACCGGCAGGTCATCCTGGCCCAAGTGCAGCACGTCGGCTCGCGCCGCGAGCGCCACGTCCGCGCGGTCGTTGACGGCCAGCAGGCGGCCGTGCCGCTCGCACGCGTCGGCGAACACCTCGAGCAGGGCGAGTTCCTCGCGCGCCTCCAGGCCCTTTTCCCGCAACTGCACGATGTCCACCCCGGCGCCGAGGACGGCGTCCAGGAACGGCACCAGGTCACCTTGCGCCCGCCGCGCGTCCGTGCACAGGTACAGCCGCGCCTCGGCCAGCCGCGTCCGCACATCGTTGGTCACCGCGCCATCCAATCACGCGAACTGAAGCCGACCGGGGGTGATATAGGCTGATAACTGACCACGGGAGCCTAGGGCTGAGAGGGAGGCACCGCGCCTCCGACCGTCGTACCTGATCCGGGTAATGCCGGCGAAGGGAGTGATCTTGGCCGAGACCGCCGACGTCGTCGTCGCGGGCGGCGGCGTCATAGGGACCGCGATCGCCTGGCGCGCCGCGGCCGCCGGGCTGGACGTCATGCTGGTCGATCCCGGCCGCGGCGACGCGGCGTCGCTGGTGGCTGCGGGGATGCTCGCGCCGGCTTCGGAGGCGCTGTTCGGCGAGGGCGCGCTGCTCCGCCTCAACCTGCTCGCGGTTCACCGGTTCGGCTCGTTCGCCGCTGAGCTCGAAGAGACGACCGGCCATCACGTCGGCCTGCGCCGCGAGGGGACGCTCGCCGTGGCCTACGATCCGGGCGATTACGCGGCGCTGATGCGGCTGACGGCGTTCCGCCGATCCGCCGGGCTCGACGCGGAGGAACTGGACGGCCGGGCCTGCCGCAAGCTGGAGCCGTTCCTGACTCCGGATGTGCACGGCGGCGTGCGCTTCGCCGGTGACTGGTCCGTGGACAACCGCCGGTATGCGGCCGCTCTGGGCGAAGCGGCCCGGGCTGCAAAGGTGCGGGCCGTGCGGGACCGGGTCCTGGCGGTGAATGTCCGCGACGGACAGGCCCGCGGCGTCCGGCTGGCCCATGAAGGCGACATCGCCGCGGCCCGGGTCGTGGTGGCCGCCGGATGCTGGTCCGGCGCCGTCGGCGGGCTCCCGGCGACGCTCAGGGACGCGGTCAGGCCGGTCAAGGGCCAGCTGCTGCGCCTGCGCCATCCCGCCAGCATTCCGCCCGTGGTTACCCGCACGATCCGGGCCACCGTGCGCGGCACCGACATCTACCTGGTGCCGCGGGCCGACGGTGAGCTGGTCGTCGGCGCCACGTCCGAAGAACGCGGCCCCGACCAGACGGTGACCGCCGGTGCCGTCCACGACCTGTTGCACGACGCCATGAGCGTGCTCCCGATCATCAGCGAGCTGATCCTGGCCGAGACGTGCGCGGGACTGCGGCCGGGCACCCCGGACAATGGCCCGATCGTCGGCGAGTGCGGCCCGGCCGGGCTCCTGCTGGCCACCGGGCACTACCGTAACGGCATCTTGATGTCGCCGGTCACCGCGGACGTCGCCGTAGCCCTGCTGACCGGCCAGCGGCCCGCGCCGCAATGGCAGCCGTTTACCCCCCTGCGGTTCTCCGGAGGGGGCCGATCACCGTGAGTGTCCGGGTGAAGCTCAACGGCCAACCCCGCGACCTGCCCGACGGCAGCACCGTGGCGCAGGCGGTCACCGAGCTGACGGCGGCCGCCACTGGCGTCGCCGCCGCTGTCAACGGCGACGTCGTGCCCCGCGGTTCATGGGCCGTCACCCGGCTTCGCGACGACGATCAGGTTGAAGTCGTCACAGCTGTTCAAGGAGGTTGAGTTGACCGATGCGGAACTGCTGCGCCCCACGGCCGCCGGCCCGTGGGACCCGCAGGACCCGTGGGTGCTGGCCGGCCGGGAGCTGAGCTCGCGGCTCATCCTGGGCACGGGAGGGGTACAGAGCCTGGAAGTGCTGCGGCGGGTGCTCGATGCCTCCGGCAGCGCGCTGACCACTGTCGCCATGCGGCGCGTCATGCCCGCGGCAGACGGGGAAGGCTCGCTGCTCGGCACGCTGCAGCAGGCCGGAGTGAGCATCCTGCCGAACACCGCCGGCTGCCACACCGCGAGCGAGGCGATGCTCGTGGCCAGGCTCGGGCGGGAGGCGCTTGGCACCGACTGGGTCAAGCTCGAGGTCGTAGCGGACGACCACACCTTGCTACCCGACCCGGTGGAGTTGCTCGACGCGGCCCGGATGCTCGTGGCCGACGGGTTCGTGGTGCTGCCCTATACCAACGATGACCCGGTCCTGGCCCGGCAGCTCGAGCGGGCAGGCTGCGCGGCCGTCATGCCGCTGGGCGCCCCGATCGGGTCCGGCCTCGGCGTCCGCAACCCGCATAACATCGCGATGATCGTGGAGCAGGCCGGCGTCCCGGTCATCCTCGACGCCGGGGTCGGGACGGCCAGCGACGCGGCCTTCGCGATGGAGCTTGGCTGCGATGCCGTGCTCGTCGCCTCGGCCATCACCCGCGCGGCCGACCCCCAGCGCATGGCCGCCGCCATGCGGCTGGCGGTCGCGGCCGGGTACGCCGCGCGGACCGCCGGGCGCATACCCCGCCGCTGGCACGCTCAGGCTTCCAGCCCGGTGGACGGCCGGCCGGAGCTGCCCGTATGAGGAGTGCTAGCCCGGGGGGCGTGCCGCGGGTGCTGACGATCGCATCGTCCGACTCCGGGGGCGGGGCCGGCATCCAGGCCGACCTCAAGGCATTCGCCCGCTGCGGCGTGCACGGAATGTCGGCGCTCGTCGCGCTCACCGCGCAGAACACCCTGGGCGTGACCGCCATCCACGAGCTCCCGCCGGCCTTCGTGCGGGCGCAGATCGACGCCGTGCTCGATGACATCGGGGCCGACGCCGCCAAGACCGGCATGCTGTTCTCCGCGCCGCTGATCGAGGCCGTGGCCGACGCGCTGGCGCCGCGCGACCTGCCGCTAGTGGTCGATCCGGTCATGGTGGCCAGCTCCGGCAGCAAGCTGCTGCTCCCCGAAGCGGTTGGAACCCTGACCGCGCGGCTGTTCCCTCTGGCCACGGTGGTAACCCCCAATCTTCCCGAAGCCCAGGCCCTGACCGGTAAGGCGACTGAGGACCGGGCCGCTCTCGCCGAATGCCTGGTCACGATGGGCGCGCGAGCAGCGCTGGTCACGGGCGGACACGGCGCAGAACCCGTTGATCATCTCTTCGACGGCACGCGCCACCTGGCCATCCCGGTGACCCGTTGCCGCGTCGCCGCGACCCACGGCGCCGGGTGCACCCACTCGGCGGCCCTGGCAGCCGGGCTGGCCGCGGGACTGTCGCTGACCGAGGCCGCCCAGCAGGCCGCCGTGGTGGCCGGCGACGCGGTAGCGCACGGCCTGGCCGAACTGGGCGGCGGCGAGGGCCCGGTGCACGCCCTGCACGGCCTTGCAGCCGTGCGGCCGTGACCAGGCCGGTCCCATTAGTGCGGCCGCTGTAGTTCGTGATCGTAGGGTTGTTGGTGCAGGTCACGGCGGATGATCATGTAGTAGGGCAGCCGCACTTCGTTAGAAGGGCCGGGCATGGCGGAGCCGGCGGAAGCCCGACTTAGTCGCGGTGGCTGATCCACAGCGATACGTGGGCCGGTTCCAGGGCCTGGCTCACCACACCGGCCAGGTCATCGCGGACCGCGTCCAGGTCGACCGCGTCTTTCAGCCGGGCCGCGAACGCGGCCACGGTCTGGTCGGCGTCATACCGGGCCCGGTTGAACCGCCGGTCCACCGCGTGCTGCACCCGCCGCCGGACCGGGCTGAACAGGGCCGCGGCGCCCAGCGTGGCGGCGGCCACCGCCACCAAGGCGTGGATTCTGAGCACCTCGGTGGCCAGCAGCACCAGCCCGGCGTAGACCCCGGCCAGCAGGCCGGTGAGGATCGCGTAGGCCAGCGTGCGGGAGATGACCCGGTCGATGTCGTACAGCCGGTAGCGCAGCACGGCGATGCCGATGGCCACCGGAACCAGCGCGATGGCCCCGCTGCTTATGGCGTTCTGCAGGTTGGTGGATGCGATCGGCGCCGAGGCGAGTTCGGCCACCACGATCACGGCGACCGCGTAGACCAGCCACTTCAGCCCGCTCCCGGCGCTGCCGGCCAGCTTGGCGGGCAGCGGGTGAACGGCGGTATCGCGGCCGCGGCCGCGGCCACGGCCACGGTGACGGCCCAGATCGACCACGCGCGCCGGAACGCCGGGGCCATGTGTCTCACGAACGCAACGCTACGCCCGGACCGTTCCGGGAACGTTACCGCTCAGCACGGAAACCCTCCCACTGGCCACAGGTTCACCAGCTGGGCCTGAAGCGGCCTGCCGAGGGCCCGCCCCACTCGGCGGCGGTCGGCCAGCCGCACCATCTGATCGGAAGAATGTTTCGAGACCCTTGTCAAAACGATCCTTTCGAGAGTAGTGTTTCGAAACATGACTTCCGAAAAAGATCCCGCGCAGGTCAGGGAAGCACCGGAACCTGCTGGCGATCCTGAGGACAAGCGCGGGCGGCTCAAGCTGACCGATCCGAAGGCGATCAGGGCGCTGGCTCATCCAGTGCGATGGGCGCTGCTCGAGGCCATCGGCCAGGCTGGCACCCTCACGGCGACTCAGGCCAGCGAGATGCTGGGAGAGTCCCCGGCGAACTGCGCCTTTCACCTGCGGACGCTGGCGAAGTACGGCTTCGTCGAGGAGGCGGGCGGAGGCCGGGGCCGGGAACGCCCGTGGCGTGAGTCCCACGACGGCATGTCCTTGGAGATTGGCCCGGACGATCCTCCGGCCATGCAAGCCGCCGTGCAGGCCTTGAACCGGGTGTGGATGGACCGGATGCTCACCCGGGCCCAGCGCAGCCTCGCCGCGCCGGCCGCCTGGCCTAAGGCCCTCAGCGAGACGCTAGGCGTCGCGGTCAGCAGAGAGTACGTGACCGTTGAAGAGGCCCGCGAGCTCTACACCGAGATCCAGCAGGCGTTCGACCGTGTGTTCAGGTCGGACGACCGCGCCGCCAAGCGAAGGGATCCCAAACTTCGTCCCGCGGACGCCATACCGGTCGAATTCATGCTGCTGGCGTACCCGGTGCTGAACCTCCCGCCGCTGCCCGACCAGGCCGAGGAGGCCGAAGGCAGTGCCTTCCCGGATGAGCCGGCCCCACCAGGCTGACGCCCGCCTGGGCCGGCCGAGAATGTCAGACCCCCGCGCCATAATGGCCAGGTCGAGCGAGCGCGGCAGGTAGGCCACAAGCACCTGAGAGCGAGTAAGAAGACGACAGAGGAGTAGGAGGCCGGCAGGAGCGCCAGGGATCAGAAAGAGAGCAGCAGCTCGTCAAGAGCAGCGACAGAGGCCCAGAGCAACAGGGGCCGGCCAAAGCGACAGAGGCCGGTACGCGCAGCAGGTAGGCCAGAGCGGTAGCGAGCCGACGGGGGCCCGGCGGCACACCGCGATCGACGATCACCCACCAAGGCCAAGTTAAGGCTACGCCTAAATTTCAAGATATATCTTGACTGAGATAGACTTGAGATATATCGTATCCGTCGTCAACAGCCGATGTTTCATCACATGGCACGAGGAGGCGCCATCATGCATCCCGGGATAGCAAAGAGCCTGGTCGAGCAGCGCCGCGAGGAGCTCGTACGACACACGGCACACAGCAGGCGGGACCCTAAGGGTTCCCAGGGACCTAGCTGGCTGAGTCGGCACTTGCCGCGGTGGCAGGTCAGCTGGTCGCGAACCGTCCTTTCGCCTGCCGGGGAACCTGGCCCGGCTGCCAGCAGCCACTCGGGGCGCCCAGGAAAGGGCGAGTCGTCCCTGGTGATCATCATCTCCGCTCACCGCTCGGCCTGACCGCAGATGGGGTGGACGGGGCCCGCCCGTACCGCCGACATCGACGACCGTCATGACGACGGCCAGCACCACTGACTGAGGCGCCCGAGCCGGGGCTCGTGACTGAGGCGCCCGAGCCGGGGCTCGCTGGCGGCCAGCTGGCGAGAAGCCGGGCCGGACCCGTGGAGACGCTCAACGCCCGCCGAACAAATGACCCGCTCAGATAGTGCTCTGCAACCGGTCGCACGGTAATGTTAACGCGTCCCAAGTGCGGTAACAGCACAGTGTCACGCCCGGTACGCGGGGGAGCGAGATGATTCATGCCTGACCGGCCGGCCACTCTGCGGGACGTCGCGGCTGCGGCACAGGTACACCCCGCAACGGCCTCCCGTGCGCTCAATCCGGAGACTCGCCTGCTGGTGAGCGAGGATACCGCGCGCCGGGTGATGGCCGCGGCGGCCAAGCTCGGCTACCGGCCGAATCCGGTCGCGCGCAGCCTGCGGACCCGGCGCTCTTACACGGTCGGCGTGCTGATCCCCGACCTGAACAACCCGCTGTTCCCGCCGATCGTCCGCGGCCTGGAGGACAAGCTCGCCACGGCTGGCTACGTGGCCCTGATCGGCAACACCGACGCTGACGCCAGTCGCGAACGCCTGATCTTCGAGCAGATGCGGGCGCGTCACGTCGACGGCTTCGTGCTCGCCACCGTCACCCTGCACGACCGGCTGCTAGCCGAGGCGGCGGCGGCGGACGTGCCGGTGGTGCTGATGAACCGGCTATCGCAGGAATACAGCTTTCCCTCGGTCTCGGTGGACAACGACCAGGGCGCCCGGATGGCGGTCACCCATCTGGCCCGGCTCGGTCATACCCGCATCGCGCACATCGCCGGCCCGCAAGAGGCATCCACCGGCGCGAGCCGCCTGCGGGGATTTCGCGACGGCATGGCCGCACACCAGCTAGTGGTCAGCGAGGACCTGATCGTTTACGCCAGCCGCTACACGGTCGAGGAAGGCAGCCGCTGCTGCCGCGAGCTGCTCGCCGGGAACGGCGGATTCACCGCGGTGGCCGCGGCCAACGACATGCTGGCCGTCGGGTGTTACGCCGCGCTCGACGATGCCGGCCTGCAGTGCCCGGACGACATCTCCGTGATCGGCTTCAACGACATGCCGTTCATCGACCGGCTCCGCCCGCCGCTCACCACGGTGCGCTTCCCGCACTACCAGCTCGGTACCGAGGCGGCCCAGCTGCTGCTCGAGCGGATCGGCGAGCGCGAGTCCCCAGTGAAGATCCTGTACCTCGCGCCCGAGCTCGTGGTCCGTGGCTCCACCGCCGAACCCGCCGGGCCCACGGCGCAGGCCCCGCCCGAGGAGGCGGGGGAGCCTGGTCATGCGGCCCCGGTCCCGCTCCTGCGAGCCCCTCTCGCCGGGCCACCGGCGTGACCCCCGCATAACCGCCCGAGCCGAGACACGCGCAACCCGGGCCGGTGTCCGCGCGGCCCGAGCCGAGATACGCGCAGCCTGAGTCGGCCTCCGTGTCACCAGTCGGAGCCCGCCCGCGTGTCAGTCTTACCCGCTGCAATCGATTGCTGCGCGGCGACCAGGGTCCGGAAATCTCACTTCACGAAACAGGCATACGCGACTGGTGAGATCTATGCCGCGTTCGTGGTAGTTATTCAGCCTGAGTGATCGATGGTGCGGTCGGTGCTGGCGGCATGGCTAGGAAGTTACGTGAGCCGGCTGGGCGTGTCGTCTTGATAACTGTCAGCCGGCTGTGGTGAAGTGCGGCGTGTGCCCGATACGCCGCATGCGCCCGCATCTGATGAGGTGGCGTGGCTGCGTGCACGGGTCGCGGAACTTGAGGAACTGAACGCGCGGCTGCGTGAGGCGGCGACGGCCCGCGATGAGCTGGCCGCGGCGCAACTGGCCGCGCGGGATGCGCAGATCGCGGCGCTGGCCGCGCAGGTAGGGGAATTGCGGCGGCGGCTGGGCAAGGACTCCTCGACGTCATCCAGGCCGCCGTCGTCGGACAGCCCGTATGAGAAGAAGCCGCGGGACCGGTCGCTGCGGCAAAGGTCCGGGCGCAAGCCCGGCAAGCAGCCCGGCGCGCAGTCCTCGACGCTGAGGCAGTCACCTGATCCTGACGAGATGGTGTTCTGCGGGTCGGCCGCGTGCGGCTACTGCGGCCATGACCTGTCCGGCGAGCCGGTGCTGGGCACGCCGCAGAAACGGCAGGTGTTCGAGGCGTCCCCGCCCCCGCCGCCGACGGTGACCGAGTACCAGGTCGCCGCGAAGTGCTGCCCGGAATGCGGGGAAGTCTCGGTCGGGCTGGCGCCGGCCGGGGTGACGGGCCGGGTGCAGTACGGGCCGGGAGTGCACGCGAAGGCAGCCCTGGCGGTCTGCGCGAACTACCTGCCGGTCGCCCGCGCCGCCCGGCTGGTCACCGCATTGACCGGCGTGCAGGTCTCTGCCGGTTCGTGGCCGGCGTCCGCGGCAGGGCAGCCAGGCTGCTGGCGCCGTTCATGGACCGGGTCCGGGAGCTGCTGCGCGCCGCCGGGTGCTGTGTGCCGACGAGACCCCTGCCCGGGCCGCGGGGAAGCTGCGGTACGTGCACGTGGCGTGCACCGAGTTCCTCACCGCGATGCACACCGGGGAGCGGACCAGCGAGGCGATCGACTCTGGCGGCGTCCTGCCCGGCTACGCCGGCACCATCGTCCGCGACGGCTACAAGGGATATGAGCATCTCACCGGCGCTCTGCACGCCTGGTGCGGCGCGCACGGCCTGCGCGACCTGGCCGGGCTGCACCGCTTCGGCCCGGACGGGCAGATCTGGGCCCGCGCGATGGCGGACCTGCTCATCGATGCCAACGCCGTCGCCACTGCCGCCCGCGCCGCCGGGCAGCACCGCCTCGACGACGCCCAGCTGGCCGTCATCCGCGCCCGCTACCGCGGCGCCGTCGCCAAGGGAATCACCGATAACCAGCACAAGCGCACCCAGATCGCGAAAGACGGGCTGCGGCTGGCCCGCCGGTTCCGCGACCCCGAAGACATGACCTTGCGGTTCGCCGCCGACCTGGCCGTCGGATTCACCTCTAACCAGGCCGAACGCGACATCCGCCCGGTCAAGGTGCAGCAGCGCACCTCCGGCGGGACCTGGCGCACCCTCCTGGGCCTGGCCGACTTTGCCATCGTCCAGTCCTACCTGTCCACCGCCGGCAATGGGGCATCGATGCCCTCGACGCCCTCACCAGGCTATTCACCGACGGCCCCTGGCTCCCGCCCGCAACCGCCCCCCCGTAACACCGCGGCGGCCACTCGCCCGGCCACCGCGCGCCCGCAGGCCGGTGCACCCACGCCAGCGGGCTACCTGGCCTGGCGTAGTACGCCCACGATCCTTGACGCCGAAGGTCGGATCGGGGATTGCTGCCAATCAGACTAGGATGCGATAGTACGTGTCTAGGGAATGTCGCGCTCTGGAGGCGCCATGAGTTACCTGATCCGGATGGCTCCCGAGGTCGAAAAGTGGCTGACTGATGTCCGGGACCGCGATCCTGCCGCCGCTGATCGCATCGACAAGGCCGTGGCTACCTTGCGGGCCGGAGGGATAAGCGCGGGCCCGCCGCTCGTGATCCCTCTTGATGATCCGCCCCCGAGCGTGCGCCCGGACCTGGATGGCGCATATCAGCGGCAGCTTGAGAGGCAGATGCGGATGCGCAGGGCTGTCGCTGACGTGGCCACTGCGCGCAAGCGGCTGGAGCTGCAGATCGGGCAGCTGGAACAGCAGGTCGGCAAGCCAGGCGAGCAGAGCCGCAAGGCGACGGAGACAGGCCAGGGCAACCTGGCCGAGGAGGCTCAGCCGGGTCCGGGCGCCGAGGGACGGCTAGCTGACCTGCGCCACCAGTACGCCGACATGCAGACCGAAGAAGAACGCCTTACCGTGGCCAGCCAGCGCCTGCAGGCCAAGGTGGAGGCCTTCCGGACCCGCAAGGAGTCCATCAAGGCCTCCCTCGCAGCGGCGGAGGCGGCGGCCGAGGCCGCGTGGGCGGAGGCGGTGATCGATGAGGCCAGCGCTGATGCCCAAGGCGCAGGTTCTGCTGCCGACCACGCGGTGAACGCTGGTCCGCCTGGTCCAGCCCATCCCCCGTTCTGGCTCAGCGAGCTACGGCCGGGTGCACCTGAGCCGGCCGACGCCCGCATCCTGTTCACGGTCGAGCCCTCGGGCACCGCCGTGCTCCTGGCCGCGGGGACGGAGAGCGACCGGCTGCGCGCCTGGTATGCCGAGGCCATTGAGCAGTGCCGCATCCGCTACCAGCGCGAGCAGGGGAACGCACGCTAACGTCGGGGATGGCTGACGAACTCCGGGTCAACAGCTGGCTGGTGATACTGGCCGGCAAGCTGCACGAGCGCTTCTCCCGTTCAGCAGGCCTGAAGGGTACTCTGCCAGCACCGCGAACAGCCGGGTCAAGCGATCCTTTCAATGTCGGGTGGTCGCCAGCCCAACAACTGGCATGCCCATAAACAGCAGGCAGCACCGAACACCCGACTCAGGCTGAATAGCTACCGTTCGTGCGCCCGCGGCCTCCCGTCGTGATGAGCGCGCGCCTCCGGCAGGCCGGCCGTGATTTAGGTCGTGACGCGATATGTCGGGCGGCCAAACCATTTTGGTAGGGCTTTGGTAACAGGTTGGACATCCGGCATTGACAAACCGCATGGCGCAAGGCCAATCTCAGGTGCAAACGATTGTGACCAAAGACGAGAGGGCCTGTGGGCATGGTCGGAGGAGAGGATGCGCACCGGCTAGGCTGGCTGGGCACCGGGCGCATGGGCGCGGAGATGGCCCGTCGGCTGCTGGTCGCGGGGTGCGATCTGGCCGTATATAACCGCTCGCCGGCCAAGACGGAACCGCTGGTGAGGCTGGGCGCCAAGCCCACCGGATCCGCCGTGGAGCTTGCCGCCAGAGACATCGTGTTCGTCACGGTCGGGTCATCGGATGACCTGGTCTCCGCGGTGCTCGGCCGCGATGGGCTGATGTCAGGTGCGGCTGGAACGGCCCCCATAGTGCTCATCGATTGCTCCACCGTATCGGCTGAGGCCTCCGCTCGCGTGCGGGCGGAGATCGCCGCCCGGGGCACGGCACTGCTGGCCGCACCCGTGATGGGTAACCCCAAGGTGGTGCGGGCCGGGAAGATGACGGCCGCTGTTTCCGGACCCCGGGAGGCGTTCGTCATCGCGGAGCCGTACCTGAACATGCTCGGCCGCGGCGTGACCTACGTCGGTGAGGGCGAGGTGGCCAGGACGGTTAAGCTTTGCCACAATCTATTCCTCGGAGTAGTGGCGCAGTCGCTAGCCGAGATTACAGTTCTGGCAGAGAAGAGTGGTATCAGCAGGCAGGCGTTCCTTGCTTGCCTGAACAAGAGCGTGATGGGTTCGCTGTTCATCGGATATAAGACGCCCGCCTACGTGAATCTGGACTTCGAGCCCACGTTCACCGCAACCCTGCTGCGGAAGGATTTTGACCTTGGCCTGGCCGCAGCGAGGGAACACGAGGTGCCGATGCCAGTGGCCGCGATCGTCCATCAGCTCATCCAGGGCCTGGTGGGACGTGGCTATGGCGACGCCGATTTTGCCGCCCTGCTACAGCAGCAGGCGGAGTCGGCGGGCCTGACACTCGTCAGCGAGCACGCGGATGTTCCCGACGGGCTCGGCACCAGCGAACCAGGCGATAACCCGAAATGACAGGAACAAGGAGGAAGGAGGAACCAGGCGTGAGACCTAATCTTCCCTGGCTCGCCAGGCGTGCCTTTGCTCTGAGTGTGGCGGTGCTGACGGTGAGCGCTCTGGCGGCCTGCAGCAGCAGCTCGAGCAGCAGTACCAGCAGCAGCACGAGCGCGAGTTCTAGCTCCAGCGCCAGTTCCAGCACGCCGATCACCATCGGCGCGTCGCTCTCGCTCACCGGCGACTTCTCCGCGGACGGGCTGCACTTCCAGCAGGGCTACGAGCTGTGGGCCAGTGACGTGAACAAGCACGGCGGGCTGCTCGGCCGCCAGGTCACGCTCAAAATCCTCAACGACAACAGCTCGCCGACACAGGTGGTGACGAACTACACGACCCTGTTCTCCCAGGACCATGTGGACCTGGCGTTCGGGCCGTTCTCCTCGCTGCTGACCACGCCGTCGGCGTCCGTGGCCGCGCACTACGGCTACGCGCTGGTAGAGGGCGCGGGCGGGGCGCCGACGGTGTTCGCGAGCCCGGCCAACATGTCGGCGCACAACGTGTTCGACGTCAGCCTGCCGATCGAAGACGAGATGATCCCCTTCGTCAACTGGGTGGCCTCGCTGCCGCCCAGCCAGCGGCCGAAGACCGCTGCATACCCGATGGCCGACGACCCGTTCGCCGATCCGCCGGTCCAGCTCGCCCAGCAGAAGCTGCAGGCGCTGGGGGTCAAGACGGTTTACTCGAAGATCTTCCCGGCCGAGACCGCCTCCTACAAGCCGGCCGCCGACCAGGTGGCCGCCACCGGCGCGCAGGCGGTGCTGCTCGGGTCCACCGACGTGCCGACCGTCGCCGCGTTCATGCAGGCGTTCGAGCAGCAGCACTACAACCCCATGATGTTCATCTGCGCGGCGGGGCCGGATCAGGGAGCCGCGTTCACCTCAGCCGTGGGGAAGGCCAACGCGACCGGGATGATGGTGCCCAACGGCTGGTATCCCGGGTACGCCAACCCGGAAAGCCAGGCGATGGTGACTGAATTTGTGGCCAAGTACGGCGGCACCGCGGCGGAGGTCCCCGCCGACGCCGCGGAGGCCTACTCCGTCGGGCAGGTCATGGCCCAGGCGGTGAAGGCGACCGGCGGTACCGGCAACGCCAAGATCATCAGCTACCTGCACAGCGGCGTGACGCTGAGCACCGTCCAGGGACCGGTGACGTTCGACTCGCTGGGCAAGAACTCGGCCGCCGCGGCGTTCACCTTCCAGTGGCAGAGCAACGGCACCGCCTTCAACCAGGTCCTACCGACCAGCGCGACGGGATCGGTTGCGATCATCAACCCCAAGCCGAACTGGTCAAGCTGAAACACGTACTAGCCCGGCGGAGAGTGCATGGCGACGCAGATCTACCAGGCCATCGTCGACGGGATACTCGTCGGAGGGGTCTACGCCCTGATGGCGGTCGGCCTGACGCTGATCTTCGGCGTCCTGGACATCATCAACATCGCCCAGGGCATCCTGGTCGTGCTCGGCGCGTACCTCAGCTATTCGCTGTCGGTGCAGCTGCACATCGGCCTGTTCCTCGGGCTGCTGATCACCGTGCCCGCCATGTTCGTCCTCGGCGTCGCTATCCAGGTGGCGTTCATCAGGCCGTTGCGTGGCCGGGAACGGACGGCCATGACCCTGCTCGTCACCTACGCGGTGGCACTGATTGTCGAGGGGGTCCTCTACCGGATCTACGGACCTGACGACAAGCAGCTGAATGCCTCGTACGTGACAAACAGCGTGCACATGCTCGGTTTCTACCTGCCCTACATCTACCTGCTCGGCTTCGGCCTGGCCGTAGTCCTGGTCGTGGCGCTATACCTGATGCTGTACCGGACCCGGTTCGGCCGCAGCGTACGCGCCACGATGCAGGACCGGACGGCGGCGCGGCTCATCGGCATCGATACGAGCCGCGTCGCCGCCCTCACCTTCGGCGTCGGGGTGGGGGTGACGGCGGTCGGCGGCATGATGTACGGCGCGACCAGCGGCGGTTTCAACCCCAACAGCGGCTACGACCTGATCTCGCGGCTGCTCGCCATCATTATCCTCGGCGGGCTGGGCAGCATCGCCGGCGCGCTCGTCGCATCCGTTTTCATGCTCACCGTGGTATCGCTGGTCGACATCTGGTCGCCGACCTGGGCGAACGCCGTTTTCTATGCTGCTCTCGTGCTGGTGCTTCTGATCCGCCCCACAGGATTCCTCGGCAGGCAGGCGGTCAGGGCCGAATGAAAAGCCGAGCGACGCGGGCACGCCTGGCCGCGGGCGCCAAGTGGTCAGCGCTGGTCATCCTGGCCGCGATGGCCGTCCTCTTCCCCGTGGTGTTCCCCAACCCAGTGGTCACGAACTACGGCGTATTCGCGCTGATCTTCGCAACGGCCGCCTCGGCCTGGAACGTTTTCTCGGGCTTCTCCGGCTACATTTCACTGGGCCAGGCCGTGTTCTTCGGCAGCGGCGCGTATGCGGTCGGCATCGCGGCCCGGGACTGGAACATCACGGGCGTCGGCGTGTTCGGCCTGCTGCCGCTGGCCGCGGCAGTCGGGGCGGCGATCGCGGTTCCGTTCGGCCTGGTGGCGCTGCGGGTGCGCCGGCACACCTTCATCGTGATCACGATCGCCGTGTTCTTCATCTTCCAGCTGATGGCGTTCAACTTTTCCTTCACCGGCGGCTCCGGCGGCCTGCCGGCCCCGTACCTGCCCTGGCAGGCCGCGACCTACAACGACCCCTTCTACTACATCGCCCTGGCCTGTACCGTCGCCATCATCGTCTTGGCCTGGCTGATCCGGCGGGCCAGGTTCGGCCTGCACCTGCGGGCGATCAGGGACGATGAGGACCGCGCCCGGGGGCTCGGGGTGCGGGCGATGCGGGTGAAGCTTGCCGCGTTCACGCTGTCCGGGGCGTTCACTGGGCTGATCGGCGGCGTGTGGTTCCTCTATATCACGCAGGTCGAGCCACAGAGCGGCTTCGACCCGCTGTTCGACCTTTCGATCGTGCTGATGGCGTTCCTCGGCGGGCTCGGCACCGTCGCCGGCCCTGTGCTCGGCGCGCTCATCATCGAGCCAGGCCAGCTCTACCTCACCATCCGCTTCACGAACGGGTACTACGGCGAGATCCTGCTTGGCGCGATATTCCTCGCGGTCGTGCTGTTCATGCCGCGTGGCATCATCCCGACCGGCGGCGAATGGATCCGCCGCCTGACCACCAGAGGCCGCTCAGCGCTCCCGGTCGGCGAGCCGCAGGTGCCGGGCCGAGTGCCGCGAGGACCCGAAGGGCCGCAGCGGCGCCCCGGCGCCGAGGACCAGCCTCCAGAAGCGCCTCCTGGCGCGCCTCCGGCACGACCAAGCGAAGCGCCCGCGGGGGAGGCCAACAGGTGAGCGCGCTCCTGCGGACCGAGGAGGTGCACAAGTCCTATGGCGGCGTCCAGGCCCTGGACGCGTGCACGGTCCAGATCGACGAGGGCACGGTGGCCGGGCTGATCGGCCCGAACGGGTCGGGCAAGACCACGCTGTTCAACGTCATCACCGGCTACGCGAAGGCGGACGCGGGGGAGGTGTACCTGTCCGGCAGGAAGATCACCAACACTGCCCCGGACCGGGTATTCGCGCTCGGCATCGGCCGGACCTTCCAGCTGACCAGGATCTTCCCCAGCCTCACCGTGATGGAGAACATGCTGGTCCCGTGCCGCAGCACCCGAGCCGCTGACCGCAAGCGCGCGATGGAGCAGCTTGAGTTCATCGGGATCGCGGGATATCACGCCACGCCGGCCGGCTCGCTGTCCTATGGCCAGCGCAAGCTGCTGGAGCTCGCCTACGTGCTGGTCGCGGATCCGGCCATCATCTTGCTCGACGAGCCAGCCGGCGGAGTCAACCTGTCGCTGGTCAACAACATCGCAGACCGCATCCGCGAACTGAACGCGGCCGGGAAGACCTTCCTGATCGTGGAGCACAACATGGAGTTCGTGATGGGTCTGTGCGACCAGGTCACCGTGCTCGACTCGGGCACCGTCGTGGCCAGCGGGCCGCCGGGTATCGTCCGGACCGACCGCCGGGTCCTCGACGCCTACCTCGGCGAGGACATCGAGGACGATGCGGACCCGGGGGAGGGCGCATGACGGGCCCGGCCGACAGTCCGGCGCCCGCCGAGGGCGCGGTGCCAGGGGCAGCCGCGAGCACCACGGCCGGTACGGTACTCAAGGTTGACGACCTGGTAGCGGGATACGGCGGCGGGGACGTGCTACGGGGCGTGTCCCTGGACGTGCCCGCGGGCGGCATCACCTGCGTGGTCGGGCCGAACGGCGCGGGCAAGTCCACGCTGATGGCATCGATCAGCGGGCTGCTGCGGCCGCGGCGGGGATCGATGCTGCTGGACGGAGAGAACCTGGCCGGCATGTCGCCCCGCCAGATCCTGCGCCGCGGTGTGGTGCAGGTGCCGCAGAACCACAGCCTGTTCCGCGACATGACGGTCCGGGAGAACATCGAGCTCGGCGCGTACATCCTGTCCGACCGCGCGGTGACCGCGCGCAGGCTGGCCGCCGTCTCCGAGGTCTTCCCGCAGATCACCGACTGGGCCGGGCAGAAGGCCGGCAGCCTGTCCGGCGGGCAGCAGCGGCTGGTCGAGTTCGCCCGGGCGCTGATGCTCGAACCCCGGATTCTCCTGCTCGACGAGCCGTCCATGGGGCTGGCGCCGAGGATCCTGCGCACGGTGTTCAGCGCGATCAGGCAGATGAACGCGGCGGGCACCACGATCCTGCTCGTGGAGCAGAACGCCCGCGCCGGGCTGCGGCTATCCACTCACGGCGTGGTGATGGAAAACGGCCGCGTGCGGCTGTCCGGCAGCGGGCGCGAGGTACTGGAAAACCCCGAGATCGGGGCCCTCTACCTCGGCGGTGCCGTCGGCTCAGCCTGACGTGGGCCGGTCTCGGCCGTGGAGGAGAAGACGTCGCCGCCTCCCTCGATGCCGACCCGCTGAGCCGATGCGCCCACCCAGGCCCAGCCCGCCCGGACCACGTGGCGGTGCGTCAGCATCCAGTACGCAGGCGCGTCGAATCCCGCGCTGACGTTGAGCCACTCCAGGACGACCGTGCCGGTGAACGCGCCGGGCCTGGATGGCCGGCACACCACCAGGCGGGTAGCAAACGGTGCCCGGCCCGACGGGCTAACCTGCCAGTGCCCGTCCGGGCCGGCCGGTCCGGCCGGCGCGAAGCTGGTCGCCGTGCCCTCGAGGAAGAATTCCTCCAGCGTGTAGCCGACCTGGCCCAGGTCGAATCCCGCCATGATGATTCCCGGCGGGCCCTCGACTGGCCCCGTCACCCTGGCGTGCGTCATTTCTTGCGCGCGAGCGTCAGTCCGTCGCCGATGGGGACCATGACCAGATCGACGCGGTCGTCGGCGGCGGCGTGGTCGTTGAAATCCCTGACCGCGAACACCGCCGGGTTGTCGTTGCCTGCGTCGATGACCCGGCCGTGCGAGAACGTGTTGTCGACCATGATCAGCCCGCCCGGGCGGATCCGCGGCACGACCTGCCGCCAGTAGCCGAGATACCCGCTCTTGTCGGCGTCGATGAAGGCCAGGTCGAACAGTTCGGAGTCGGGCAGGGCGCTGAGCGTGTCCATGGCCGGGCCGAGCCGCAGCTCGATCCGGTCCTGCAGGCCCGCCTTCTCCCAGTACTTCCTGGCCACGTCGGTCCACTCTTCGCTGATGTCGCAGCACAGCAGCTTTCCGCCGGGCTCCAGGCCCCGGGCGATGCAGATCGATGAGTAGCCGGTGAAGGTGCCGATCTCAATGGCCGACCTGGCCCCGGCCAGCTGGGTGAGCAGCGTCATGAACGTGCCCTGTTCCGGGGCGATCTGCAGGCCGCTCTCGTTCGGGTACAGCTCAGCGGTCTCGTTGGCCAGTTCACGCAGCACGGCGTCCGGCGGGCTGCTGTGCGCCGTGAGGTAGGCGTTGAGGTGAAGGCTGATCTGTTCGCTGCGCCGCGTCATGGGATAAAGCTAGCGGTACGGCGCCGGGGAGGCGAGGCGTGCCGCCTGGCCCGCAGTCAATCCGGGGCCGGTGACACCGCGGCGGCTAGCGTCTGTCTCATGAGCGTCCGCTGGAGGCAACGAGTTCTGCGTGCTCAGCGCGCGTGAATGAGGACCGCTTCGCTCAGTCCAGGCGGGAGGTCCGGTGCCGCAGGGCGCGGGCGAGGCCGGCCGCGAACGCGGCGGCGTCGGCCTGATCCAAGGTGGCGAACGAGATCCTGACCCCCGGCGGCGCCGCGATGCGGAACCGCTGTCCCGGGGCCACCGCCCAGCCCGCCGTGGCCAGGTACGACGCCACGCCGTCCTCATCGGGGACCGATACCCAGCACGTGAACCCCGATCGGCCGCTGGCCGTGATCCCGTGGTCTCGCAGCGCCGAGCGCAGCGCCTCGCCGCGGGTCGCGTACACCTGGGCCGCCCTGCGCAGCGCACGTGCCGCCGACGGGTCCGACCACAGGTCCGCGACCAGCTCCTGTAGCTGGTAGCTCACCCACCCGGTACCCAGGGCCTGACGGCCCGCCACCCGGGCGACCGTGATCTCGTCGCCGGCCAGCACCGCGAGCCGCAGGTCGGGCCCGAGCGACTTGGACACCGAGCGGATGGTGACCCAGCGTTCGCGGCCGGCCGACACCGAGAAGGGGGGGACGCCTGACACCGGCCCGGCGTGGTCGTCCTCGATCACCCCCAGGGACGGGTAGCGGCTCAGGACCGCGCCGATCTCGGCGGCCCGATCGCCGTCCCAGGCGGCGCCGGTCGCAGCCTGGGCCCGCGGGGTCACGATCAGGGCGCCCGCGCCCCCCGCGAGCGCGGCAGCCAGCCCCGCAGGAACCATGCCCAGGTCATCGACCGGGACCGGAACCGCGGTGTAGCCCATGGCCGCGATCAGGTCGAAGGTCACCGCGTGGCCGGGATCTTCGACCAGCACCCGGGCCGACGGCGTGAGCCACGTGGCCAGGACCCGCTCGATGCCGTCCAGGGCCCCGCCGGTGACCATCAGGCTGGTCGCGTCGATGCCGTCGGCGGCCAGCTGCCCGGTCGCCAGCCGCCGCAGCCGCGCCGCGACCGGCGCCTGGGCGTACATCCGGCCGGGCCGGGCCGCGGGCCTGGCCGGCAGGGTGGGGAGGAGATCAGCATCGGGGCCGCCGGTGATGAGGTCACGGGTGCCCGCGGGGGCGCTCAGGTACACCCGGCTGCTGACCGGCGGAGCGCCCCGGATCCGGGTGCCCGCCCGGCCCGCGCCTGCGGTGATGCCCCGCCGGCGCAGGTCGCCATAGGCCGCGGCGACCGTGGTCGGGCTGACCCCGAGCTGGCCGGCCAGCTCGCGGACCGGGGGGAGCCGGTCGCCGGGGGTCAGCTGCCCGCTGCGGACCCCCGCTTCCACGCTGGCCGAAATCTCCCTGGCGGTGCCGCCCTGCGGACGGTATCGTACCAGTATGTTCACAATTTGTACTGTAACATTCTTTGAGGGTCCGCGGGCGGGGGCGGGGGAGCGTTCGTGAAAAGCACTGCGGGCGCCTACGAGATCGACGACGACCCGGGCCGGGTCGACCCGCAGGCCGCGGCGGCGTTCCTGACCACCGAGGCGTACTGGGCCCGGTGGCGCGACCGCGAGGACATCACACGCCAGATCGCGGGGGCCTGGCGCGTGGTGGGGGCTTATGACCGGGCAGGCGCCATGGTCGGCTTCGCCCGGGCGTTCGGCGACGGCGGGGCGGCCTACCTGGCCGACGTGTACGTGCTGCGCGGGCATCGCGGTGCCGGGCTCGGTAAGGCCATGGTGCGGATGATGATCGAGGACGGGCCGGGGGCCGGCTGGCGCTGGATGCTGCACACCTCCGACGCGCACGGCCTGTACCGGCAGTTCGGCTTTGTCCGCCCCAGCGGGCGCTACCTCGAGCGGCCTTCCCGGCTGGAAGCCGCGGGTCCCGCGGACCAGGCCACCGCCACCGGACCGCTCATCGGCAACGTGGTGCGCCTCGAGCCGCTGCAGTTCCGGCACGTGCCCGGGCTGGTGGCCGCGGCCAGCGGGGGCGCGGAGCTGTACCGCTGGTCCCCGGTACCGCAAGACCAGACCCAGGTCCGTCAGTATGTCGAGACGGCGATCGCGGCCCGCGACAGCGGAACGGCGGTTCCGTTCGCCGTGGTCAGGATGGACCACGACACGGTGATCGGCTCGACGCGGTTCTTCGACCTGGAGTACTGGCCGTGGCCGGGCAGCCGTGACCGCACCGGTCCGGACACCTGCGAGATCGGCTACACCTGGCTGAGCCCGGGTGCCATCAGGACCGGGGCGAACACCGAGATGAAGCGCCTGATGCTCACGCACGCCTTCGAGAGCTGGCAGGTGCAGTCGGTGTGCCTGCACACCGACGCGCGCAACCAGCGGTCACGCCAGGCCATGGAGCGGACCGGCGCGCACTTCGAGGGGATCCTGCGCGCGCACCGGCTCGGGGCCGACCTGACCCCCCGCGACTCGGCGCGCTTCAGCATCACCGCGGCCGAATGGCCCGAGGTCAGGCAGCACCTGGAGGAGCTGACCGCGCGCTATGCCCGGTCATGACGCGCAGTCCCGGCCGCGCAGGGGCTAGACGGCGGCGTCGGCGATGCTGACGATGTCCAGCTCGGCCTGCCTGGCCGCAGAAGCCCGCCAATAGGCCTGACCCGATTCCGGCAGCATGTAGATCGGGTCGTAGTAGGGGTACTCGCGGCTCAGCGCCAGCTCGTCCCCGGCCTCGATGGCGGTGCGGTAGTTCTTGGTCCAGTACGAGATGCCGCGCTCGGTGTCGTACCTGGCTACCTGGTGCAGCCAGCGCTTGCCGACGTACGGCACGTCGCAGACCATCCGCGGGGTGGCGAACCCGGGCAGGTAGCCCATGATGTCGTGCTGCAGCTCCTGGCCCTCGGCCAGCGTCAGCCGCCAGTGCTCGCTGCCGGGGATCATGTCGCACATGTAGAAGTAGTAGGGCATGATCGCGGCCTCGTCGAGCAGGGCGAAGCACAGGTCGAGCAGCGCTCCGGGGCTGTTGTTCACCCCGCGCAGCAGCACGCCCTGGTTCCGCACGTCCCGGACGCCAGCCTCCAGCATGGCCTGGGCGGCCCGCGCCACCAGGGGCGTCAGGGACTGAGCCGCGTTCACGTGGGTGTGGATGGCGATGCTGACGCCGCGCGAGCGCGCGGTGCCGGCCAGCCGGGCCATGCCGGCCCGGACCTCGTCCGAGAGCCAGTGCTGCGGCAGGCCCATCAGCGCCTTGCTGGCCAGCCTGATGTCCCTGATCGAGTCGATCTCCAGCAGCGAGGCGACGAAACCTTCCAGCCGCGGCCAGGGCAGGTTGGCCACATCGCCGCCGGACACCACCACGTCCCGGACCCCCGGCGTGCGGCGCAGGTAGTCCAGCATGGCACCGAGCCGGTCGTCGCGGGCCAGCAGGAACTTGTGCTTGTCGGTCTGGGTCGTCGGGTTGCCCACCAGGTCCATCCGGGTGCAGTGGCCGCAGTACTGCGGGCAGGTCGGCAGCAGCTCGGCGAGCACCTTGGTGGGGTAGCGGTGGGTCAGGCCCTCGACCGCCCACATCTCCGCCTCGTGCAGCGAGTCGCGCTGCGCGAACGGGTGGGAGGGCCAGTCGGCGCGCCGGTCGCTGAAGGCCGGGATCATGTACCGCCGCACCGGGTCGGCGTAGAACGCCTCGGTGAAGCCGGGCTGGTCGGGCGATCCGGCCGGGACCATGGTGTTGAGCATCTGCGGCGGGAGCAGCATCGACATGGTGGCCCGCTCGCGCTGGTCGCGCTCGAGGTCTTCGAAGAACGACTCGTCCAGGCCAGGCCCGGTGACCTGCCGGAGCTGCCGCACGTTCTTGACGCAGTGCGCGCGCTGCCACTGCGCGGACTCCCAGTCGGCGGCGGATACCCCGGCCCAGCCCGGGAACCGGCGCCAGTCAGGTTCGGCTAGCTCATGACGCTGGTAAATATAGGGCTGAGACACCATGAACGAAAGCCCTCCCATCTCTGGATGGTACCGAAGGACCTGCGGTACAAAACGTAATGAACCGTAGAATTTCCGGGACCGCTTGCCCTTGGGCCCCTGCCGGGCGGTCCGGGCCAGACAGTAAGATCTTCTCTAGAGAGGCATCAAACCGCAGATCTTACTGTCATATACTACAATAGCAGAAAATTTTACTGAATGATCCGTGTGTTACGTCACAGCCTGCGCGCGCACAGGCCGGCGGACGCAGGCCCGCCGGGATCGGCCGGCCTGCAGGAAGGGCCAGCTGCATGACCACCTCGCTACCGACCCCCGGGCCGCTCTCGCCGCTGGGGCTGCACCGCGTCCTGGATCCTCCCGGCGTCCTCCCGCAGGCGGCCTGGCGGCTGGACCCGAGTGCCGCCATCGCCCGCGACGAGGTCCTGGTCCGCGTGGACCGGCTGAACCTGGACGCCGCCTCCTACCGCCAGCTGCGCGAGACCTACGCGGGCGACCCGGACAAGATCAGGGCCGCGGTCCTGGAGATCATCGCCACCCGCGGCAAGATGCAGAACCCGGTCACCGGTTCCGGCGGCATGCTCACCGGCACCGTGCAGGAGGCCGGCCCGGATTCCCCGCTCGGCCTGGTGCCCGGGCAGCGGATCGCCACCCTGGTCTCGCTCACCCTGACCCCCCTGGCCGTCACCGACTCGCTGTCCCGCTGGGACGGCCGGTCCGAGCAGATTCCCTGCCAGGGCCACGCCATCTTGTTCGCCCGGTCCATCGCCGCCGTGCTGCCCGATGACCTGCCGGTCCCGCTGGCACTGGCCGTCATGGACGTCTGCGGCGCCCCGGCCCTGACCAAGCGCGTGGTCAAGCCTGGGGCCACCGCCCTGGTCATCGGCGCGGCCGGGAAGAGCGGCTCGCTGTCCGCGGCGGCCGCCCGGCAGGCCGGCGCAGACCGGGTCATCGGCGTCGTCCCCACCGAGGCCGAAGCCGCCCTGCTCGGCGAGGCGGCCGGGCTCGTCGACGAGATCGTGATCGCCGACGCCAGGGATCCGGTCGGCCTGGCCGCCCGGGTGCAGGCCGCAGGCGGGCCGGCGGACGTGACCGTGGTGTGCGTCGACGCCGCGGGCTGCGAGGGCGGCGCGATCTTGTCCACGGCCCAGGGCGGCACCGTGATCTTTTTCTCGATGGCGACCTCGTTCAGCGCCGCCGCGCTCGGCGCCGAGGGCGTGGCCGCGGACGTGACCATGCTGATCGGCAACGGGTACGTGCCGGGTCACGCCGACCTGGCCCTCGGGCTGATCCGGACGACACCCGCGCTGCGGGCCCTGTTCGCCAGGCGGGTCCCAGCAGAGGGAGACAGAGCATGACCGGCAAGCTGAACCTCGACCCCGCGCTGGTCGCTCAGGCCAGGGAGCTGGCCAGGCGGGCTGGCGAGCCGGTCACCGAGCTGGCCAGGACGCACACCACCGTGTCGGTGGAACGGGCCGTGCTGCGGCTGGCCGGCCTGGAAGGGGCCGGCGAGGACGGGATGCCGTGGGTGAACCGGCTCGCCGACGCGGTCCGCGAATCGACCGGGCTCGAGCACGGGGTGGCCCTGCCGGTCTGGGACGCCATGCTGACCGGGGGCTACCCCGACCTGCGGACCCTGGCCGTCGACGCGGGCGCGGGCCTGGTCAAGTTCCGTCTCCCCGGCGGCGGCGAGGCTGACGCGGCTCGTGATGCCGCGTTCCGTTCGGTCCAAAAAGGAATCTCCCGGATCGATGCCCAGCGGGCCGGGCGGGACCGGATGCTGGCCGCCACCTCGAACCCGCCGATGCCGTGGATCTACCTGATCGTGGCCACCGGGGACATCTACGAGGACATCCCGCAGGCTCAGGCGGCCGCGCGGGAGGGCGCGGACATCGTCGCGGTGATCAGGTCCACCGGGCAGTCGCTGCTGGACTACGTGCCCGAGGGCGCGACCAGGGAGGGCTACGCCGGGACGTACGCCACCCAGGAGAACTTCCGGCTGATGCGGGCCGCGCTGGATGACGTGTCGCGGGAGCTCGGCC
Source organism: uncultured Actinomycetota bacterium (assembly GCA_963808615.1). Classification (GTDB taxonomy): domain Bacteria; phylum Actinomycetota; class Actinomycetes; order Streptosporangiales; family Streptosporangiaceae; genus Palsa-504. The sequence goes on along the minus strand of CAWEGV010000004.1, from coordinate 191,494 downwards.
GCTACGTCCGGCTCACCAACTACGCCTCCGGGCTGTGCATGCCGGAGATCGCCTCGCTGGCCGGGCTCGAACGCCTGGACATGATGCTGAACGACTGCATGTACGGCATCATCTTCCGCGACATCAACCCGGTGCGGACGTTCATCGACCAGCGGTTCTCCCGTCAGGTGCACGCCCGGGCGGGCATCGTCATCAATACCGGCGAGGACAACTACCTGACCACCGCCGACGCGGTGGACGCCGCGCACACGGTGGTGGTGTCGCAGCTGCTCAACGAGTACTTCGGCCGCGAGGCCGGCCTGGCCGACGGCCAGCTGGGCCTGGGGCACGCGTTCGAGATCAACCCCGAGGTGCCCGACTCGTTCCTGCTCGAACTGGCGCATGCCCAGCTGATCAGGGAGCTGTTCCCTGACGCTCCGCTGAAGTACATGCCGCCGACCAAGCACATGACCGGCAACGTGTTCGCCGGCTACCTGCTGGACGCGTTCTTCAACCTAGCCGGGGTGATGACCGACCAGTCCATCCTGCTCATCGGGATGATGACCGAGGGCATCCACACCCCGTTCCTGTCCGACCGCGACCTGGCCCTGGAGAACGTCCGTTACGTGCGGCACGCCGCCGGGCAGCTCGGCGCCTCGTTCCGGCCCGAACCCGACGGGTTCGTCGCCCGGCGGGCCCGGCAGGTGCTGGGCGAGGCCATCGACCTGCTGCGCACGATCGGCTCCCAGGGGCTGCTGAACGCGATCGGCGGGGGGACGTTCGGAGTGACCAGGCGGCCGCCCGACGGCGGGCGCGGCCTGGACGGAGTGATAGAACGTGCCGAGGGTTACTTCAACCCCGCGTCCGACCTGCTGGAATCTGGCCCGGAGGTGAACCGGTGAGCCTGACAGGAATCGTCCGCCCTTACGGCGACACCACCGGGGACGGGCGGGTGCAGCTGTCGTTCACGCTGCCCGTGCCGTTCGGCGACGAGACCGAGCGGGCCCGGGCCGAGGGCGCCGCGCTGCAGCTCGCGGCCAAGATGGGCCTGGACCCGGCCATGGTCGTGCACGCCAAGGGCATGGGACCGGACTTCACCTTCTTCATCGTGTACGGCCGGGTCAGCCACCTGGTCGACTTGTCGGCCGTCACGGTGGCCGAGCGGGAGTTCCCCGTGCTCCCGGCGGCCGAGGTGAACCTGCGGATCCGTTCGGCCCTGGGCCGCAAGCTGGTGGTGGTCGGCGCGTGCATCGGCACCGACGCGCACACCGTCGGCATCGACGCGATCCTCAACGTCAAGGGGCACGCGGGGGAGAAGGGCCTGGAGTACTACCGGGAGATCCGGGTGGTGAATATGGGCGCCCAGGTCGGGGTGGCGGACCTGGTGGCCCGCGCCGCAGCCGAGCACGCCGACGCCGTCCTGGTCAGCCAGGTCGTGACCCAGCGCGACGCCCACCTGTCCAACACGCGCGAGATGGCGGCGGCGTTCCATGCCGGGTACGGCGCCACGCGGCCGCTGCTGGTGGTGGGCGGGCCGCGGTTCGATCCCGGCGCGGCGCATGACCTCGGGGTGGACAAGATCTTCGGCCGCGGCACCACCCCCGGCGAGGTGGCCAGCTACCTGGTGCACGCCCTGGCTTCAGCCGGGGGGTCCGGGGGGATGGGTCCCCCCGGGAAAAGAGGCGAGGCGGCATGAGCGGCGAACTGGCCGGCCTGTCGGTGACCCACCGCAGGTACGTGAAGTACTCCGACGCCCACTACGGCGGGAACCTGGTGGACGGCGCCTACGTGCTCGGGCTGTTCGGCGACGTGGCCACCGAGGTGAGCATCCGCGCGGACGGCGACGAGGGCCTGTTCGCGTCCTACTCCGACGTGCAGTTCCGCGCGCCGGTGCTGGCCGGCGACGTCATCGAGGCCACGGCCACGGTCACCGAGGTCGGGCGGCGCAGCAGGCGGCTGGCCTTCGAGGCCCGGGTCGTCTGCCGTGCCGACCCGGCGCGGGGTGACTCGGCGGCCTCGGTGCTCGCCGAGCCGATCGTGGTGGTCACTGCCTCAGGCACCGTCGTGGTGCCGCCCGCGGGCTAGGCCGGTACCCCGCGGTCGTCCCGCCGGTCCACGAACTCATCAAGGACGGCCGCCAGTTCATGCAGCCGGTCCAGGTGAGCACGGGTCAGCCGCTGCAGGATCTCCTCGCCTTCCCAGGTCAGCCGGACCCGGACCACGCGGCCATCCTCGGTGTCCGGCGTCCGCTCGACCAGTCCCGCGGCCTCGGCGCGGTCAACCAGTTCCACCGTGCTGTGCGGGCGCAGGAGCAGGTAGGCCGCCAGGTCACCGATGGCGGGCGGCCTGCCGCCGCGGTGGCCCTTGATGGCCACCAGCAGCTGATGCTGCACGTGAGTCAGGCCGGCGGCCCGGGCCTGGTCCTCGCTCCACCGCTGGAAGCGCCGCAGGCTGACCCGGAACTCCAAGAGCCTCTCGAAATCTTGCTGGGTCAGCCCGGCCATTTTCGCCTTCCGGGACCGCTGGTGCTAGGCCCCTGTATAAGCATCGCGTTACGATATTAGTACTCCAGAAGGTGATTGGCTGACATGAAGAGGTACAAGTTCCAGGCCCTGGTCACGCTCGTTCCCGATGGGCCGGCGGCACGTCGGCGTTCACTTCAGGGTCGCACCGCATGGTCCTGCGCGCCGAGAACGCCGAGACCCACCGCAGCCAGGTGTTCAGCGCCCTAGTCGACACCGAGGACAGCGACCCGTACCAGTCCGGCAAGCCTGAGATCGTGGTCACGCTGCGGGTCGTCGGCGACGATGTCGCCGACTACCTGGACATCGGCAGCCGATTCAGCCTCTGGCTCGGCAGCGATGTCGGCCAGGGCGTGGTGACCCGCCGCCTGCTCATCTGAGCCGCGCGGCGCTGATCTGGCGCCGGCGGTCTGGACCGGTGCCACGACATGCGTTATACACCGGACGTATGACGGAATCCTCAAGCGAATTCGCAGGGCACGCCGCGCTAGTCACCGGAGGCGCGTCCGGCATCGGCCTGGCCACCGCCCGGCTGCTCGCCGACCGTGGCGCCCGGGTGGCCGTGCTGGACCGGGTCAAGACCGAGGACGCGGGAGAGGCCTGCGCAGTCGTCGCGGACGTGACTGACGACGCCTCGGTCCGGGCCGCCGTGGCCGAAGTGGGGCACACCATCGGAGCACTGGACATCCTGGTCAACAACGCCGGGATCGGCGCGGCGGGGACCGTGGAGGACAACGACGACGACGAGTGGCATCACGTGCTGGACGTGAACGTGCTCGGCATCGTCCGCGTCACGCGGGCGGCGCTGCCCCTGCTGCGCGCGGCGGCCCGCCAGCGCGGCCAGGCGGCCATCGTCAACACCTGCTCGATCGTGGCCGCGGCGGGCCTGCCCCAGCGGGCGCTGTACAGCGCGAGCAAGGGCGCCGTCTATGCGCTCACCCTGGCCATGGCCGCCGATCACGTGGCCGAGCGCATCAGGGTCAACTGCGTGAATCCCGGCACGGTCGACACTCCCTGGGTGGGGCGGTTGCTCGACGCGGCTGCTGATCCCGCCGCCGAACGCGCCGCGCTCACCGCACGCCAGCCCATGGGCAAGCTGGTGACGGCCGCCGAGGTGGCTGCGGCCATCGCCTACCTGGCCAGCCCGCACGCAGGCGCCACGACAGGAACCGCCCTTGCCGTCGACGGAGGGATGGCCGGCCTGCGGATCCGGCCCTCCAACGCCACACGGTAAAGATCGGATGAGGGGGGCCGTCAGCTGACGGGCCTACGCGGCCACGGCGCCTTCACTAAGGGGCGGCGCCGCCCTTCTGGGGCGGGCGGCTGATCCTGGCCGCGAACAGGTCGCGAAGGCTGACCACCCCGACCACCTGGCGCCCTTCCATGATGGGCAGGTGACGGAAGCCGTTCAGGAGCATCATCTGGGCCGCGTCCTCGAGCGTGGTATCCGGCCCGGCGGACTGCGGGTCCTCGGTCATCCAGGCCGAGACCTGCACGGTGGTGAGGTCGGTCCCGGAGCCCGCGGCTCTGAGCACATCGCGCTCGGTGAGGATGCCGGCCAGGAAGGAGCCTTGCATGACCAGGGCGGAACCCACCCTCTCTCGCACCATCTCAGCGGCAGCTTCGGACATGGGACTGTCTGGGCTGGTCAGCACCACTCGGGTGTGCATGACGTCGCCTACCGTGAAGGCCCGGCGACCGTCCTCAGCCACTTTCGCCGATCTCATGCAGTTCGGAGTCGTGCGGGGCGGCGGGCCCGGCGAGCTCTTCGGAGAGCATCCGCCACAGTGACCCGGCCCAGGCCGACAGTTGCGGCCATCGCATCCAGAAGAGCTGGAGCGTTGTCTCGTCGAACTCGGTATGTGCCTCGTCAGGGGTAATCGAGCGAGTGAAGTCCTCGAGTTGATGGATGAGATCGAGGAACCGGTCGGCGCTGCCTTCCATTCGCATCACCTCCAGAGGGGGCTTGCGGCGTCGGCCGCTGAAGCAGGGGCGGAGAGGATCACGTGACGCCAAGTGGGGTGATCCATACCCCCAAAGCGTCGCATGCAAGAGGGCAACGGCGGCATATTTTCCCCGGCCGCAAGAGAAAAGTTTTCTCTGGCGCCGGACAAAGCGGACACCGGCGGGCGGACAGGCAGGCATAGCCGCGGCTGCGGAGGCCGGCAGCTCGATGGCATGACCCCCGGCTAAGACTTGCTGTAGGACTTGCTGTAGTCAAATCCTCTCCGTGAGTAGCGCGGCAGGCCAAGGTCCGTGGTTGACATTGCCGGGATCCGGGGTAAGTTGCTGCGGTCGGCACCGCGCCAGCGGAGCAACCCGGCTAGACGGGGTTGGGCGTGGAAAGGGCCCGGGCACCCAGTAGACAACGGAGCCTGTCTTGTTGCCAGCGGGGCACACTCCGGTCCGAAGGCGTGGCCCGGGCCCTTTCCCCGGTCGGCGATGCTCGTGGATGGGCGGGCGCGTGTTGCCGGGCTTTCAAACCCGGATACGCGGATATCATGGCGTGCACCGCCGTGACACCGCCTGTTAACCCACGCAGCGAGGCAGAGGTAGTGACAGAGCCGCAACCATCCGCTGGGCCGCCGGCCGGGCGGGCCGTCATCATCATGCCCACCTTCAACGAGCGGCAGAACCTCGAGCCGGTCGCGGGCCGGGTCAGGGCGGCGCTGCCCGAGGCTGACCTGCTGGTCGTCGACGATAACAGCCCGGACGGCACGGGCGAGATCGCCGACAAGCTGGCCGTGGCCGATCCGCACGTGCAGGTCATGCACCGGACGGACAAGGCGGGCCTGGGCAAGGCGTACATGGCCGGGTTCGGCTGGGCGCTCGAGCGGGGCTACGACGTGATCGTCGAGATGGACGCGGACGGCTCGCATCAGCCGGAGCACCTCCCGGCCCTGGTCGGCGCGCTGGCCCACGCGGACCTGGCCATCGGGTCACGCTGGATGCCCGGCGGCAAGGTGGTCAACTGGCCCAAGTCCCGCGAGGTGCTGTCCCGGGGGGCCAACGTCTACACCCGGCTCATGCTCGGCCTCAATGTCCGCGACGCGACCGCGGGATTCCGCGCCTACCGGGCCGCCACGTTGCGGGCCATCAGCCTGGACGAGGTCCAGTCGACCGGGTACTGCTTCCAGATCGACCTGACGCTCCGGGTCGCTGAGGCAGGCCTGAAGATCGTCGAGGTGCCGATCACGTTCGTCGAGCGGGAGCATGGCGCCAGCAAGATGAGCAACAGCATCATCATGGAGGCGTTCTGGCGGGTCGCGCGGTGGGGGACAGCGCGGCGGCTCCGTCAGCTCAGGTCACGCAGGCCTCGCGCCTAAGCGCTCCTGCGATGGGCGCGGCTCGCGCCCAGGTCCTCACCGCGTTCTGTGGAGCGACGCTCCCTGATCACCTCGAGCCGTTCGGCCAGGACCGCCTCGAGGTCCTCGACCGTCCGCCGCTCCATGAGCATGTCCCAGTGACTGCGCGGCGGCTTGGCCTTCTTGGGAGACGGGGACTCCCCGGTGGCTGCGATGGCGACCGAACCACAAACGCGACACTCCCAGGTGGCAGGAAGTTCCGCCTCAGCCGCAAAAGGCACGCTAAAATGGTGCCCGTTCGGGCAGTCGAAAGCGACGTCCTGACGGGGGGCCAGGTCGGTGTTCCTGTCGTTTTCGTAGCTCGTCGCACCGAGCCGGGTGCCGCGAAGTGCGCGTTCGGCCATGCTTGCTGCCTCCCAGGCGGTCAACGGTCTTAGTGGGCAACACTGAATACCCGGACAAGATTCCCGCTCGCGGCGTTACCCAATCGTTTTTCTGGCCAAAGATCGCAGCTACCGGCCGCTCAGGGCACATCTCACGGCATGTCCAGCCCGGCTGAGCCGTCGCTGTCACCTCGCGGGTGCCATTGACCGCGCTCGATGAGCACATCGCGAAGGGCCTCGATGTCGTCGGTCATGATCCCGTCGGCCCCCAGATCCAGCAACCGCGCCATCTCGGGGCTTTCGTTGATGGTCCAGACGTGGACGTCGAGGCCGAGGGCATGAGCGCGCCGGACGAACGGCCCGGTGGCCACCCTGGCCGGCACCTGGGCGCAGCGCACGCCCAGCCGGTGCAGCCGGCGGGCGAGCAGGCGCGTCTGCTGGCCCTCCGAGGTCGCGCGTATCGCATAGCGCACGGCGGCGATGGCGGCCGGCGAGGTGGCCATGCACACCGGCCGGTCCAGCAGCCCGCGCGCGGTGCGGAGCCTGGCGCCGGAGAACGAGGTCACGCAGACCCGGTCCCATGCGCCGGTACGGCGCAGCACGTCAGCCAGCAGGCCGGTCCCCGGCTCATCTTTGAGATCGATGTTGAAGCGGACATCGGGCCAGGCGCCCAGGAGGTCCTCGATGCGCGGTATCGGCTCCGAGCCTGCGACCCGGAGGGCCTTGACCTCGCGGTAGGGCCTGGCACCGATCGGGCCGGTCGTATCCGTCACCCGGTCCAGCGTCCGGTCGTGGAACGCCATCAGCATCCCGTCACGTGTCGCGCGCGCGTCTGTCTCCAGATATGCGTAACCGAGCTTGACGGCATGCTCGAACGCGGTCCACGAGTTTTCCGGCGCGTGAGCCGCGCCGCCGCGATGCGCGAATGCGTGCGGGCGCGGGTAATCAAGGAACGGTACTGCCACGATCGCTAGTATGCCCGCCGCAGGCGCTGACCTGGTGAACCGCGGATGTCAGGCGCATGCCAGCTCACCGGCTGGCGCCGGTCCAGGCCCGGCGGCGGGCCTCGGCCAGCGCGATGGCGGCGGCCACCGCGACGTTGAGCGACCCCACCCGGCCGGGCTGGGGGATGTACGCGACCGCGTCGGCCACCGCGAGCAGCCCGGCCGAGCAGCCGTGATCCTCGTTGCCGACGGCCAGGCAGACGTCGCCGTCCAGCGGCGCCTGGTGCAGCGGCACGGCGGCCGAGGCCAGCTCGATGGCGACCACGCGCAGGCCGGCGGACGCCGCCGCCTTGGCCGCGGCGGCCGGGCTGGGCTCGATGGTGGCCTGGACCAGCCGCTGGGTGCCGAGTGCCGTCTTGGCCACGCCCGGGTGAGACAGCGGGGCGGTGCTGCCGCACAGCCACAGGTGCTCGGCTCCGAAGGCGGCGGCGGAGCGGACGATGGAGCCGACGTTGAAGGGCTGGGTCACCGAGTCTAGCAGCACGGCCAGCCGGGCCTGGCTGGCCCGGCGCCACTCACGGTTCAGCCGCTTGACCTCGGTGGGTCGTAGCTGGCGCGGCGTGCCGCTCGCAGGATTGGTCATGGGGGAGTCACCACGGACCGTTCGGCCAGGTAATGGACCTGGAGCAGCCGGTAGCCGCTCCGTGCGGCCAGCCGGGTCACGGGCCAGCCCTGCCCGGCCAGCCAGCGGTGCAGCGAGTCGGCGCCCAGGTTGCGGCTGGCCACCAGGTAGGCGTCGCGGCCATCATCGAGACGGCGCAGCCACTCCCGCAGCAGCTCATGGAGCGCAGCCTTGCCGATGCGGACCGGCGGGTTGGACCAGATCCCGGCCAGCCGGGCGGGCACCGACGGGTCGCCGGGGGTGACGCAGCGGACGTTCGGCAGCCCGGCCGCGGCCGCGTTCCGCGCGCACAGCTCGAGCGCTCGCTCGTTGACGTCGACGGCCCAGACCACGGCGCCGGGCGACCGGGCGGCCAGGACGCAGGCGACCGGGCCGTAGCCGCAGCCGAGGTCGAGCAGGTCGCCCGAGGGGGGCGGGGCGGGAGAGGAATCCAGCAGCAGGCGAGTGCCGGGGTCGAGCCGGCCGGGGGAGAAGACCCCGGCGTCCGTGGCCAGCTCCAGGTAGACGTCGGGCAGTATCACCCGGACCTGGCCGGGCCGGTGAGGTGCCCGCGGCCGCGGCGAGAAGTAATGGTCGCTCACGGGGTCCGACTCACCCGGGCGCGGGCTCGGTCACCGGCTCACGGCGGTCGCCGGCTCGGCCTGGGCCGCCAGCGCCGGGTTGATGAACCGGCGGGTGACCCAGCGCTCGACGATGAACGTCATGATCGGGATCGTGCCGGCCAGCAGCATGATCACGGTCGGCTTGGTGGCCAGCCTCAGCTTCCTGGCCAGGATCCAGGCGCAGACCAGGTAGATGATGTACAAGATGCCGTGCAGCACGCCGACGTCGTTGGCCACGGCGGGTTTCCCGGCGATCTGCAGCGGGATGCCGACGAAACACAGCACGATCAGCACCACGCCGGTTATGTAAGCCATCACCCGGTACCGGAGCACTGCTGCCCTCACGGTCTCATCTCCCGGTCGTCTCGATCACTAGTTGCGCAGCCCGTGCCACTTACCGTGTCGCCTGACCTCGGCGTTGAGCCGGGCCAGGTACTCGTTATAGGCGCTGAGCTCGGCGTCCTCGTCTTCGACTGGGGCCGCGGTACCGGCCTGGACCGATCCCACCCCGAGCGGGAGCTCGTCCTGACTGTGGTCGGGTACGCTCACCTGGCCGCGCTTGATCCGGAACTCGTCCCTGATCGTCCTGGCCCAGAACACCACGGCAAAGCCCGCGAACAGCGGCCACTCGAACGTGTACGCCCAGCTCAGTCCGTTGCCGGACAGCGCACGGTGGAACTGCCAGTCACCGAGCCATCCCATGCCCAGGAACGAGACCACCATGAGCAGATGCCAGCCCAGCCAGCGTGGCCTGATCAGGAACCGCCACGCCGGGCCTGCGGCCGGCCCTGCGGCCGGTGCGGGGCTGGCGTCATCCATGCCACGAGACTAGCGCTGCCATAACATAATTCTCCCATGGGCCTGTTCGCTGACTCGTCCGATCAGTCTGCGCGGCCGCCTGGCCGGATGGAGGACCTGCACGGCCCCTGGCAGGGAACCGTGGTGCTTCCGATCCACCTTTCCTGGTACGGGATGCGCGAGTTCGACGTCGCCCGCGAGAAGCCCCGGCTGCAGCTGTACAGCATCGTGATCAGCAAGGGCAGGCCGAACGACCTGGCCCGCTTCATCAACCCGCACCGGCTGCGCGACGACTGGCCGCAGCTGCGCCAGCTGGTCGAGCCCAAGACGCGGCGCGCCTGGGAGCGCAGGCTCGGCCTGCCCAGACCCCGCCATCACGCCCGGGTGCGCAGGCCGGCTAGCCAGGCGCCACGCCGTGCGGTATGCCAGGCTGATGACATGCGCAAGTACGTGATCATGGGAGTGCAGGGCAGCGGCAAGGGCACCCAGAGCCACTTGCTGGCGGTCGACCTTGACCTCGTGCACATCAGCGTGGGGGACATCTTCCGCTGGAACGTGCAGAGCCACACCAAGCTGGGCGCGCAGGTCCGGCGGGTCATGGCGGCGGGGGAGCTGGTCGGCGACGACCTGGTCGAGTCGGTGGTCAGGAGCAGGCTCACCGAACACGACTGGAACTACGGCTTCATCATCGACGGGTTCCCGCGGAACGGGCCGCAGGCCGAGTTCTTCCTGGAGACGTACGACATCGACGGCGTCATCGTGCTCGACCTGCCGGACAGCGAGGTCCGCCGCCGGGTGCTCAACCGCAGGCTGTGCGCGGGCTGCGGCATCAACTACAACCTGATCGACAGCAGCCCCGCGGTGCCTGGCAAGTGCGACGCGTGCGGGGGAGAGCTGGTCACCAGGGAGGACGATACCGAGGAGGCGCTGGCGGTCCGGTTGCGGGACTACCACGAGAAGACCAACCCGGTGCTGGACCTGTTCCGGCGCAAGGAGTACGTCTTCACCGTCGACGCGCGGCCCGCGCCGGAGGTCATCCAGGCCGAGATCAGGCAGCAGCTCGGCCTGCCGCCCTTCAATCCGGCCCTGGTGGAGCAGGAGAAGGAACCTTCCCGTGCGTGAGATCGCGGTGTTCGGCGGGAGCGCTCACCCCGCGCTGACCGCCGAGATCTGCGCGTTCCTTGGCGTGCCGGCCCAGCCGGTGCGGCTCCAGCGGTTCGCTAACGACTGCCTCGAGGTGCAGCTGCAGGCCAACTGCCGGGAGCGGGACGTGTTCATCATCCAGCCGCTGGTCGCCCCGGTGCAGGAGCATCTGGTCGAGCTGCTGCTCATGACCGACGCGGCCCGGGGGGCGTCGGCCGCCCGGGTGACCGCGGTGATACCGCACTTCGCCTACGCCAGGTCGGACAAGAAGGACCAGCCGAGGATCTCCATCGGAGCCCGCCTGGTCGCCGACCTGCTGGTCACCGCGGGCGTCAATCGCGTGCTCACGCTGACCCTGCATTCGCCGCAGGTGCACGGCTTCTTCTCCGTTCCGGTAGATCACCTGCACGCGCTGCGCGAGTTCGCCGCGCACTTCCGCGGCCGGGACCTGTCCCGCACCGTGGTGGTCGCCCCGGACCTCGGCTATGCCAAGAGCGCCGCGGATTTCGCCCGCAGGCTCGGCGTGCCGGTAGCGGCGGGCGCCAAGGAACGGCTCAGCGACACGCAGGTACGGATCACCGCCATCATCGGGGACGTGGCCGGCCGGGACGTGATCATCCTTGACGACGAGATCTCGCGCGGCACGACCGTGTTCGAGCTGCTAGCCCGGCTGGCCGAGCAGGGAGCGCGTTCGGTGGCGGTGGCCTGCACGCATGGCCTGTTCGCCGACGGCGCGCTGGACAAGCTGGCCGCCGCCGACGTGACCGAGATCGTGTGCACCAACTCGGCGCCCGTGCCGGCCGACCACCCGAAACTGGACGTGCTGTCGGTCGCCCCGGCCCTGGCCGAGGCGATCAGCCGCATTCACGACGGCGAGTCGGTCAGCTCCTTGTTCCAGCCCTAGCCTTCGGCGGTGTGCACCACCCAGGCCAGGACCAGGGCCTCTTCCCGCCACGCGTCATAGCGGCCGCTCCGGCCGCCGTGGCCCGCCTCCATCTCGATCTTGAGCAGGAACGGGCCGCCGTGGGCCGCCGCGCGCAGCCGGGCCATCCACTTGGCCGGCTCGTGGTACCTGACCCTGGTGTCGTTCAGCCCGCCCAGGGCGAAGATCGCTGGGTAGGCCTGCCCGGTGACGTTCTCGTACGGCGAGTAGGACTTCATGTACGCGTAGACCTGCGGGTCGTGCAGCGGGTCGCCCCACTCCTCCCACTCGGTCACGGTGAGCGGCAGCGTCGGGTCCAGGATCGTGTTCAGCGCATCGACGAACGGCACGTGCGCCACGATGCCGCCGAACGTTTCCGGCGACATGTTGGCCACGGCCCCCATGAGCAGCCCGCCCGCCGAGCCGCCCCGGGCGATCAGCCGCGGCGCGGACGTCCAGCCGGACCGTTCCAGGTGCTGCGCGCACGCGATGAAGTCGGTGAAGGTGTTCTTCTTGTGCAGCAGCTTCCCGTCGGTATACCAGGACCTCCCCATCTCGCCGCCGCCCCTGACGTGCGCGATGGCATAGACGAAACCCCGGTCGAGCAGCGACAGCACGGGTATCGAGAAGCTGGGGTCCCGCGATATCTCGTAGCTGCCGTAGCCGTACAGCAGGCCGGGCGCGCTGCCGTCGCGCGGCGTGCCCCTGCGGCAGACCAGCGAGATCGGCACCCGGGTGCCGTCGGCGGCCACGGCCCACTCCCGGTGCTGCTCGTAATCCTCGCTTCGGTACGGCACGCCCGCGGGTGAGGGCAGGACGGGCTGGCGCTTGAGCAGGGTCAGCTCGCCGGTGGCCATCTCGCAGTCATAGACCGAGCCCGGGGTCACCATCGAGGTGTACGACAGCCGGTACCGGTCGGATTCGTACTCGGGGTTCGGCCCGGGACCGACCCGGTAGATCGGCTCGGGGAAGGTGATCTCGCGCTCGGCGCCCTGATACAGGATCCGCAGCCCGGTGAGCCCGTGGCGCCGGTAGTAGACCACGATGAAGTCCGCGAACGCGTCCATGCCCAGCAGCCGCGTGTCGGCCCGGTGCGCCACCAGCGGGGTCCAGTGCGCCGGGTCGGCGAGCGGCGCGGCGGCGATCTCGAAGTTCTCCGCGCCGTCATTGTGCAAGATGAGCAGCCGGTCCCCGGCGTGCTCGACGTCGTAGTCCACGCCCTGCCGGCGCGGGGCCACCACGGAGAACTCGGCTTCCGGGGTGGCCGCGTCGAGCAGCCACACCTCACTGGTCAGCTCGCTCGCGCTCCTGATGACCAGGTAGCGCTCGCTGCGGGTCTGGCGCACGCTGACGTGGAAGCGCTGGTCGGCCTCCTCGAACACGATCACGTCCGCCTCGGCCGGGGTGCCGACCCGGTGACGCCACACCCGGTAGGGCCGCCAGGCGTCATCGACCGTCACGTAGAACAGGGCCGACCCGTCGCCGGACCACGCGCACCCGTAGTAGGCGCCGGGGATCTCATCGGGCAGGGCGGCGCCGGTGGCCAGGTCCTTGATCCTGATGGTGAACCGCTCGTCGCCGGTGAAGTCGGTGGAGTAGGCCAGCCAGCGCCAGTCCCGGCTCGGCCGTAGCGCGCCGAGGGCGAAGAAGCCCTGCCCGGCGGCAAGCTCGTTGCCGTCCAGCAGCACCTCCTCGCCGTCCAGCGGCTGGCCGTCCGCGGCCAGCGGCGGGATGACCTCGCCCGGCCGGACCGCGCGGCGGCAGTGCACCGCGTACTGCTGGCCCTCGACCGTCCTGGCGTACTGCCACCAGCCGCCCTTGCGGACCGGGACCGACAGGTCGCTCTCCTGCGTGCGGGCCTTGATCTCGGTGAAGATCTGGTCCTGGAGCGGGGCCAGTCCCGCGGTGGCCGCCTCGGTGTAGGCGTTCTCCGCCTTCAGGTAGCTGATCGTGTCCGGGTCGCCGGAGTCAGCGATCCAGGCGTACTCGTCGATGACCGTGTCGCCGTGGAAGGTCCGCTCGTGCGGAACCCGCTTGGCCAGCGGCGGCCGGGCAGGGAGCCGGGCGGGCTCGGTCGGGGCCTCAGTGCTCATGGACGCCCAGTCTAGGACGGTGGTGTCAAGATCAATTCCCGAACGATCCGTGGTGCTCCCGGTCCGTCTGGTCACGAGTCCGCCGGACCCGAACCGATCGCGGAGAGTGCTTGCGCCGGCGGACCCTGGCCATCCGGCCATCCTGGCGCTGCCCGGGAGAGGCCGGACCGCTAACCTTGCCGGTGGGAAGCTTGGCGCCAGCGGAAGGAAAGGACGGTCCCGTGACCGAGTCGTCACGCGTTTCCCCGGTGCCGCCTTTGCCGACGGCGCCGCCCGAGCCGCAGCCGGTGCTGGCCCCGCTCACCGCGGCTGCGATCTTCCTGGTGCTGACCATCAACCCCGGGGGCGAGGGCGCCTGCCGTGAGGTCCTGGGCGACTGGGCGGGCGTGGCGCGGGCCGTGGGCTTCCGCTCGCCCGGGCCCCCGCTCGCCTGCATCGCTGCGGTGGGCTCTGGCGCCTGGGACCGCCTGTTTGCCGGCCCGCGCCCGGCGGAACTGCACCCGTTCCGCGAGCTCTCCGGTCCCCGGCACCACGCCCCCTCGACCCCCGGCGACCTGCTGTTGCACATCCGGCACGAGCGGATGGACCTGTGCTTCGAGTTCGCGGCCCAGGTCATGAACCGGCTGGCCGGGGCGGCGGCCGTGGTGGACGAGGTGCACGGGTTCCGGTTCTTCGACGAGCGCGACCTGCTGGGCTTCGTCGACGGGACCGAGAACCCGGTCGGCGCCGCGGCCGCCGCGGCCACGCTGGTCGGCGAGGCCGACCCCGGGTTCGTCGGCGGCAGCTACGTCATCGTGCAGAAGTACGTGCACGACCTGGACGCGTGGAACGCGCTGTCCACCGAGGAGCAGGAGCGGGCCATCGGCCGGTCCAAGCTGTCTGACATCGAGATGCCGGACGAGGTCAAGCCGGCCGACTCGCACGTCGCGCTGAATACGATCACCGATCCCGGCGGCACGGAGCGACAGATCCTGCGGGCTAACATGCCCTTCGGCCAGCTGGGCCGCGGGGAGTTCGGCACCTACTACATCGCGTACGGCGCCACTCCGGCCGTGACCGAGCAGATGCTGGTCAACATGTTCATAGGCAGCCCGCCGGGAAACACCGACCGCATCCTCGATTTCTCCACGGCCGTCACCGGCGGCTTGTTCTTCGCCCCGTCGGCCGACTTCCTCGATGACCTACCCGATCCGCCCGGTACGCCTGCCTCCGCGTCATCGGCCGGCCCGCCCAGTGCCGGTTCCGAGGCTTTCCAGGTCGACGCCGATCCCGGCAGCGGCAGCTTGAACATCGGCAGCCTGAAGAGGAGCAACCTAGCATGAACAACCTGCACCGCGAGCTCGCCCCGGTTTCCGATGCCGCCTGGTCGAGCATCGAAGCCGAGGCGCGCCGGACGTTCGAACGGCACGTGGCCGCCCGCCGGGTCGTGGATGTCCTAGGACCCGAGGGCCCGGCGCTGGCCAGCGCGGGAACCGGTCATCTGGCCGCGATAGACCCGCCCGGCGGGGAGCCAGGCGGGATCTCCGCCTGGCTGCGCACCTCCCAGCAGCTCGTCCAGTTCCGGGTCCCGTTCACCGTGAGCAGGCAGGACGTGGACGATGTGGAGCGCGGCGCGCAAGACTCCGACTGGCAGCCGGTCAAGGACGCGGCGCGGCAGGTCGCCTTCGCCGAGGACCGCGCCATTTTCCAGGGTTACCCGGCGGCCGGGATCTCCGGGATCAAGAAGAGCTCGTCCAACCCGGCGTTCACGCTGCCCGCCCAGGCCCGCGACTACCCGACCGTGATCAGCCAGGCGGTGACCGCCCTCCGGCTGGCCGGGGTAGGCGGCCCGTACTCCCTGGTGCTATCCGCCGCCGCTTACACCGAGGTGAGCGAGACCTCAGATCACGGCTACCCCATCCGCGAGCACCTGGCCCGGGTGGTCGACGGCGAGATCATCTGGGCACCCGCCATCGACGGTGCGTTCCTGCTGTCGTCGCGGGGCGGTGACTACGAGCTGCGGCTGGGCCAGGACCTGTCGATCGGCTACCTGTCCCACGACACCGAATACGTGGAGCTGTACTTCCAGGAGTCCCTGACCTTCCTGGCCTACACCGCCGAAGCCAGCGTGGTGCTGGCCGCGCGACCGAGCTAGCGGCCCGCGGGCCGCCCGGCGCCCGTCACTCGTACCGGGAGGGCGGGAACGGGTGCTCCTCGTCGATGGGGTGCAGTTCGCCCTGCTCGTATTCCCTGATGACCTCGTCCCGGGCCTCCTGGCGTTCCCGGCTCTGGCCGGGGTGGGCCACCGGCGGCGTGTCGGTGGCCGGCGGCACCTCGTCCGGGTCGTAGTCGTCCACCCCGGCCGCGACCCGTTCCTCTTCGGTGAGGCGGGCCAGCTGGTCATCGTCGAGGCGGTCTATCTCGCCGCCGTGCTCCCTGCGGTCCCGGTGGAACCGCTCAGGGAACTGCTCGGCGAACTCGCCTGCCTGGTCAGGATCCTGCTCCGACATCACGCCTCCTTCAGTCGTCGTGCTCACATTAGTAGGTGAGCAACAGTCGCCAGGTTCCTGAGTTCGCCGGAAAATGCCTGCCGACCCGATCGTGCCTGGACCAGGGACTGGGGTCTTGTCCAGCCGTCGGGCGTCGTTGCCGCGTGTGTACGGCCGGGCTGACGCCAGCTGGCCCGGGTCACCTGGCGGCGGCCGGGTGGCCCGCGCTCATCATCGCGGACGCGGCGAATGATCCGCAGCGCCGGAATAAATTCGTGAGGAGCCTCATTATGATAGTCATCAGCGTGGTGCCCGGCGGCGTGAAGCGGGCCAGCGTCAGTCCGTGTCAGGGAGGCATCGATGGTCACACCTGATCAGGTCGGTGACCGGTACCTCGCGGTCCATCACCGGATGTTCCGGGCCGTCAACGACGAGATGAGCGGGTGCGGCCTGTCGTTGGCCCGGACCAAGGTGCTGCTGCGCCTGCGCGAGCGGGGGCCGGTCCGGCAGAGCGTGCTGGCGGCCGATTTCGGGCTGTCCCCGCACTCCATCACCGACATCGTCGACGGGCTGGAGCGCCTGGGCATGGCCGAGCGTCGGCCAGACCCCACCGATCGCCGGGCCAAGCTGGTGGCTATCACCGACGCGGGCCAGGCCGGCCTGGACGTGGCGAACGCCACCCGGCAGCGATTGCTCACCCATATCTTCGGCGCGCTGAGCGAGGCGGACCGGGCGGCCCTGCTCCGGCTGCTCGACAGCCTGGACGAGGCGGCGCAGCGGCTGATCGCGGCGCCGGCCGTGCCGGCCGCGCCGGGGGTCCCGGCATGACCGCCGGATCCCGTCCCGCCATCACGACCCGCATCAGTCACGTTTCTCACCTGGGGGGATGACTCGCCATGTCACCGGTTGCACCACTCGCCGGCCGCCGGCGTTCCGCGGAAAACGACCACCGCTGGCTGATCCTGGTCATCGTGGCTGTCGCCCAGCTCATGGTGGTGCTGGACGCCACCGTGGTGAACATCGCCCTGCCATCGGCTCAGCACGCCCTGGGCTTCCCGAACAGCGACCGGCAGTGGGTGGTGACCGCCTACGCGCTGGCGTTCGGCAGCCTGCTGCTGCCCGGCGGCCGGCTCGGCGACATGTTCAGCCGCAAACGGGTGTTCATCGCCGGCCTGGCCGGGTTTGCGCTCGCGTCGGCGCTCGGCGGCGCCGCCACGTCGTTCGGCATGCTGGTGGCCGCCCGGGCTCTTCAGGGCGCATTCGGCGCCATTCTCGCGCCTGCCGCCCTGGGTACCCTGGTCAGCACCTTCCGCGACCCGCGCGAGCGTGGCCGGGCGTTCGGCGTCTTCGGGTCCGTCGCGGCCGGCGGGGGGGCCGTGGGCCTGATCCTCGGCGGCGTCCTCACCCAGTACTTCTCCTGGCGCTGGTGCCTGTATGTCAACCTGTTCTTCGCCGCGATCGCCATAGCCGGCGCCCTGGCTTACATGCGGACCCGCCGGCCCGACAGCCGTCCGCGGATGGACTGGGCCGGAACCGTGCTTGCCTCGGCCGGGTTGTTCGCAATCGTCTTCGGGTTCTCGCGTGCCGAACTGGCCGGCTGGACCGCCGCCCTGACCGTCGGCTCGCTCGCCGCCGGGGTGGTGCTGCTGGTCATGTTCGTGCTCGCCGAGGGCCGGGTCCCTCACCCGCTGCTGCCGCTGCGGGTGATCCTGGACCGGGCCAGGGGCGGCTCCTACATCTCGGTCGGGCTGACCGGGATCGCGGTCTTCGGCGTCTTCCTGTTCCTCACCTACTACCTCCAGCAGGTCAAGGGCTACAGCCCGGTGACCAGCGGGCTGGCCTTCCTGCCGATGATCGCCTGCATCCTGCTTGCCTCGAACAGCTCCAGCATCGTGCTGCTGCCTCGGGTCGGGCCGCGGGCCCTCATCGTGACGGGCATGCTGCTCGGCGGCGGCGCGATGGCCTACCTGACCCAGCTCACCGTGACCTCCAGCTACGCAGCGGACATCGTGCCGGCGCTGGTCGCCATGGGCCTGGGCTTCGGCATGATCTTCGCGCCCGCCATCAATACCGCCACCGCCGGGGTTTCCCGGCAGGACTCAGGCGTGGCCTCGGCACTGGTCAACACCATGCAGCAGGTGGGCGGCTCGATCGGGACCGCGGCGCTGAGCACGGTGGCGCTCACCGCGACAACTGCCTACCTCGCCGCGCACCACGCCGGACCGCTGGCCCCGGCCACCGCCGCGGTGCACGGCTACACCGCAGCCTTCGCGGTATCCGCGGCGCTGTTCGGCATCGGCGCGCTGGTGGCGGTCCTGCTGGTGCCCTCCCGGCGCCGGCTGAGCAGAGCTCCGGAACCCGGCCCAGGCGACCAGCGCCGCGCCAGCTGCCAGCCCGCCGCTGACGGGCAGCCTGCCCGCCGGCGACGGGGTCCGGGCCGCCGATCCACGCTGACCCACGCGATACTCTCATCCGGCAGGCAAGCCGCGGCGATGTTGCCGTGATTCCAGGCGCGTCCTCGCCGGAGCAGAGCCTGGTCTGGGCGGGCCCGCCTGCTAGCGGCACATTCGGTGGTACCCCGGCGGGCCGCTGATCGCCCGGTGCAACTCCGAGCCACAGCCGCCCGGCGGCTGGACGCGGGCCACCAGCGAGAACCATGCGTTGTGACGGACGGGATATTAGAGGCAGCAGCTCGGCGAAGCAGTTCGGCCAGCCATGGCCAAGGATCAGCGGCCCACTGGTCCCAGTAGGGGCTTCGCGCGGGGACGAGCTGCCCGCCCGCGCCAGCCAGGCGTGCGATGAGCTGGTGGCCGGCGGGCTGGCCGAGGTATAGGACCAGCAGGTCTTCTTCGGTTAGCGCGGGCGGGTCTGGCCGTCTGGGTCGCTGACAAGCTCTAAGTGCCAGGCGGCGCCGGGCCAGCCGAGTATGACTAGCTCATGCTCACCCTCTGCCTGGGGCTGGATTCGTTCCAGCACCTGCAGGCCTAGGCCGCTGACCCAGAACCGCTCGGTCCGGGCCAGGTCGCGGCTGGGCGGGGCGACCCGCAGGTGGCTGGCTGCCAGCGGGGGCGGATCGCCGGCGGCGTACATGCGTCCTCCACAAGGGACGGCCCTTGAGCAACAACGGAACGGCCAGTGGCGTTAGCGGGCCAGGGGATGCTAACGCGATCGGCTGTGTGACGGCTGGGCGAGCACGCTCCTGAATGTGTGCAAGTCCGCGATCGGCTCGTACCAGTTATAGCCACTGTTGTCTAGATGTAAAATACGCTGTACGGTTATGAACATGAGTGTTCACAGCTTGGCCATGGCGGCCGTGACACGGCGGGGAGCCCGCCCGCCGCTGCTGGATGTGGCGGCGGAGGTGCTGGTGGCGGACCCGGCGGCGTCGCTGGCCGAGGTGGCCGCGGCGGCCGGGATCGGCCGCACCACGCTGCACAAGCATTACGCCACCCGCGACGACCTGCTGCGCGCGGTCGGGCACCGGGCCATCGACCTGCTGGAGCAGGCGATCGGTGAGGCCACCGGCGCCGAGCACGCCGACGGCGGGCTGCGCGCCCTCGTTGCGGCGCTGATCCCGATCGGGCCGCAACTCGCGTTCCTGTGGCGGACCCCGGCATTCGACCACATGAAGGACCTGGACGACCGCTGGCTGGCGGTGGAGGAGCGCACCGTGGCCGTGCTGCGCCGCGCGCGGGAGCTTGGCATCCTCGCTGCCGACCTGCCGGACTGGTGGCTGGGGCAGATGCTCTCCTCGGTCGTCTACGTGGCCGCCTCGTCGGTCCAGGTGGGCCGGCTGGCCCCCCTCGATGCCCCCGGCCTCGCGCTCCGCACGCTCCTGCGCGGCACCGGAGAACCCCAGCCCAGCTTGAAGGAGACATCATGAGCGAGATTGGCCAGGTGCTGGCGTTCGCTGCCCAGCTCTACGGCGAGAAGGCGCGGATCGTCTATTCCGGCTACGTCCGCCGCGACCTGATGGCGCAGCTGCACCTGCGCCAGGGGCGCGCCGACCCGTACCCGATCTACGAGCACATCCGGGAGCGTGGCACGCTGGTGCCGGCCCGGGTGGACGGCGACTGGACGACCGCCAGCTACCGGGTGTGCGATTCGGTGCTGCGCAGCCGCCGGTTCGGCGTCCAGCCGCCGGACGGCTCGGACGTTTCGTTCCTGGGCATGAACCCACCGGATCACACCAGGCTGCGTCGCCTCGCGCAGCCCGCGTTCAGCCCGAAGGCGGTCGCGTCCTACCGGGGCAGGATCGAGCGCACGGTGGCCGGCCTGCTGGACCGCGCGGCCGCGGCGGGCGAGTTCGACCTGGTGCCCGCGTTCGCCGCGCCTCTGCCGATCGCGGTCATCACCGACCTGCTCGGCGTGCCCGACGCGAACGCGGAGGACTTCGCCCGCTACGGCGCGGCCATCGGCAGCGCGCTCGACGGCATCAAGTCGCTCCGGCACGCCGCCGAACTCATAGCCAACCAGGTCAAGCTGCAGAAGCTGTTCGAGGACCTCTTCGAGTTGCGCCGCCGCGAGCCTGCGGACGACATCATCAGCCGCCTGGTCACCGCGAGCGAGGACCAGGTGAAGCCGGACGAGATGCGGCCGGTGTGCGTGCTGCTGCTCGTGGCCGGGTTCGAGACGACGGTCAACCTGATCAGCAACTGCGTGCTGGCGCTGCTCGCTCACCCCGGGCAGTGGCGGGAGGTATGCGACGGCCCGCGGGAGCTGGCGCCCAAGGCGGTGGAGGAGACGCTGCGGTTCGATCCGCCGGTCCAGCTCACCGACCGGGTCGCGCTCGAATCAGCCGAGATCGAGGGCACGGCCGTGGCCAAGGGGCAGCGAGTGGTGACGCTGCTCGCGGGCGCGAACCGTGATCCGGAGGTCTTCGCCGACCCGGGGACGTTCAGCATCCACCGCGAGGCAGGGGCCGAGCACCTCGCGTTCTCTAGCGGCATCCACTACTGCCTGGGGCAGCCGCTGGCCCGCCTCGAAGCCACCATCGCGATCCAGATGCTGGCCGAGCGGATGCCGCACCTGGCACAGGTCGGGCCGGTCCGGCGGCGCGCTGGCACGATAATCCGCGGACCCCTGCACCTGCCGGTCACCGGGGGCCGGGCAGCACCGACGCGTCAGCCAGCCACGCACCTGGGCTCAAGCCCCGGGACGGCCAGGCGGCGCCGAGCGCTGCCAGCGCCTGTTCAGCCTTCCGCAATAACCGGGTGCTAGTCGTCGAGACCGTGGGGTGGCCCGAGCACGGTGTTCCCGGCCTGCTCCGTGACGTGGCGGACCGCATCTTGTGTTGGCTGCCAGCCCTCGGGCACCGGCTTGGTCAGGTCCCAGCCAGCCGCCCGAAAGATGGCCTCCTGGTGTCCCGCCGGGGTGCACAGCACCAGCGCCCGGGAGGCGATGTCGCAACGGACCGCGTGCGGGATGTTGCGGGGCAGGAACGCGATCCCGCCGGGCCGCAACTGGTGGCGGTCCTCGCCGACCCAGACGGTCATCTGCCCGTCCAGCAGCAGGAACGCCTCGGCGTCGTGGTGGTGGACGTGCACCGGGGAGGCGTCGCCGCGGCGGGAATGGGCGTCGATGACGGTGAGCTGGCCGCCAGTGATCGCGGCGTCGAGGATGACCGCGAGCTCGGCGCCGCCGGTGTAGGCGAGCCGCTGGTGCTCGGTGGCCTGGCGGATGTAGGGCTGCAGCAGCGAAGCGCTGGGCACTGACATGTGAACCTCCGTATGAGATGTAATCCGTGTAACAATGTAATGAAGTGCGCTGGGACTATGTGGCCTTGGCGGCTACCGGGGTTCGGCCACGGCGGTCACCGCGATGTCCAGGTGGCGGGCGGCCATGCCCTTCGCCGCGGTCACGCCGAAGGCGTACCGGTGGATGCGGGTGGTGGCGCGGGCCCGGAACCTGGATCCGGCTGGCTCGACGGAGCTGATCGCCAGCGTCACCGGGCTGGTCACCTGACGGACGGTCAGCTCGCCGGCCAGCATCCAGCGGTCCTGGTCGTGGCCGAGGGCTCCGGCGCGGAAGGTGATGTCCGGGTACTGGTCCGCGTGCAGGAAACGGGGCGAGCGGACGTCCCGGTCCCGGGCGCGGTTCCCGCTGCTGAAGGAGGCCGCGCTGATGGTGGCGGTCACCGCGGCATGCGGGACCGCTGGGTCGATGCTGATCTCCCCGCTGGTAATGGCCATGGTCCCGGTCACCGTGCCCAGCCCGAACAGGTGCCGGGTCCGGAAGGTCACCACTGAAGTTCCGGGGTCGAGGCGGTACCGGCCTGCCGCCGGGACGCGAAGCTTGCCTGCGATGTTGCGAGACTGGCGTGAGTCATGACTACCTCTCTGTCGGTTTGTCGGATGGGTGCGGCACAAGGCCGCATGACGGGTTAGCACGGCTGGCCGTGGGCCGGGGCCAGGCTGTCGCTGGGCCTGCGATGCTCCGCCGCTGGCCATGCGCAAGCCCGTTCCGCGTGTGCTGCCCGGGCGGCGTGAGCGCTCCGGAGGCGGCGCGGCGCAAACCGGGCCGGCGCGGAGTGATGATCGCGGCGGCGCAGATCCCGGCCGCGCCGCACCCAGCCCACAGCACAGCGGGGTTCAGGTTGTACAGGGCGGTGCCGGCCAACGGGGCCAGCAGCAGCGCCAGGCCGTAACAGAAGCTGCGGGCGCCGGCGTAGCGGCCGGTCATGCCGGGCGGGGCGAGGCGGGTGGTGTAGGCGGCGGCCACCGGCCACTGGGCCAGCTCCCCCAGCGACCAGGCCGCCACCGCGACGGCAAGCAGGACCGCGCTGTGGGCGAGGGCCAGCAGCGTGAACCCGGCCCCGATGATCACGCTGGCGGCGCCGATCACCGGCTCTGGCCGCCACCGGCCGGTCAGCCGGGTGGCCGGAAGCTGCAGCGCCATGATCAGGGCGGAGTTCAGGGCGAGCAGCAGCCCGTAGACGCTGGTTGGCAGGCCCTGGCGGTGCACCCATAGCGGCAGGGTGGTCTGGGCCTGGAACAACACCAGATTGACCAGCACGGTCACCGCCAGCAGGCGAGTCAGCCGCCGGTCGCCGAGCGCGCGGCGGCGCGGCGCGGCGGGCTGCGAAGGCACGGTGACGGGCCCTGAGGGGATATCCGGCAGGGCGCGCCAGGCCAAGATCGCCCAGCACAGCGAGGTGGCGGCATCAGCGGCGAACAGGGCCAGGAAGCTGTGCTCGGCCGCCAGCCCGCCGATCGCGGGCCCGGCTGTGGCGCCGGCGCTGACGCCGAGCTGGTAGACACTGAACGCCCGTACCCGCCGCGGGGCAGGGACGGCCGCTGCCAGGATCGCGCTCGTCGCCGGCCGGTACAGCTGCGACACCAGGCCGGTCAGCGCGGCCGCGCCCATCGCCAGGGCCGGTCCCCGCGCTGCGGCCAAAGCCAGGGTGGCTGCGGCTGAGCCGGCCATCGACCCCGCCGTGACAATCCGCGGGCCGAACCGGTCGGTGAGCAGGCCGCCGGCCGGCCCGGCCGCTATCTTCCCGGCCGCGTACGCGCTCACCGCACCCGCCGCCAGCTCGGCGCTGTACCCGCGGTGGAGAAGGTAGAGCATCAGGAACGGGACCACGAAGCTGCCGAAATTGTTGATGAACGAGCCGCCGGCCAGCACCCACACCACCCGAGGCAGCCCGGCCATCTCCGGGGGGGCTGTCTCGGCGGCCTGTGTGGGCGCCATGGGCTCCTCGCGAGGTATCTCGGCGCCGAGCTGATTAACTCGGTAGCGAGATACTAGGGCGCTGCGCGTTAGCTCGTCAACATGTAACTCGGAACCGAGCTATGATTGGGGCATGGACAGGCAGCGTGATCATGTGGCGGCGATCCTGGACGCTTGGCGGACCGAACGGCCCGGCCTGGACTTCTCCCCGACGGCGGTCTTCGGCCGGATCACCCGCATCGAACGCTACGAGGCGGCGGCGCTGCGCGATGTCTACCGCCGCCACCAGGTCGACTCCGGCGAGTACCGGGTGCTGGCCGCGCTGCGCCGCAGTGGCCCGGACTACCGGCTGACCCCCACCGAGCTGTACCGCAGCGTGCTGGTCAGCTCGGCCACCATGACCGAACGGCTGGATCGGCTGGAGGGCCGCGGCCTCATCGCCCGCCGGCCCGCCGGGCGCGACCGGCGGTCGATCCTGGTCGAGCTCACCGCGGGCGGCCGCGGCGTGATCGACCGGGCCAACGTCGACATGCTGGACACCCAGGCCGCCCTGCTCGACGGGCTCTCCCCGCGTGACCGCGCTTCTCTGGCCAGGCTCCTGGCCAAGCTGGCCGCACTGCTCGAGCACGCCGAGGCGACCCGCGCCAGCCGCACGTAATCCGCCATCACCAGCGAGCCTGTCTATCCTTTGGCCGTGATCAGGGCAAGCCGGCCTGTGAGGAGCACCCGGTCGCGGCGGATGCGCTCGATGCTGACACCGTGCCGCTGCAGGTTCCAGGTGAGGTAGCTCCTGCTGACGGGCCCGGATCCGAGGGCCGTCCGCTCGGAGATCAGGACGTGCCGGTTGGGGGTGCGCGGCCAGGTGGCGCGGCGGTAGCCGAGCCAGGCCCGCAGCGCCCGGTAGGTGAGCTCGCCGAGCCGCTGGCGGTGCCACGCCTCCTCAGCTCCTGCGCGGTCCGGAAGTTCCATTCGATGGGCGCCACGCTCTCGTCGTGCGTGACGTGGAAGTCGTAGTTGAAGTCGCTTCCGTGCGAGGAATACCACGGGAAGTCCCAGCCCATCCGCCGCCGGAACGGCTCGATCTTGCTGATCGGCGCCCGTGATACCGCCGCGTAGGTGGTATTGCGGGCATGCAGGTGGGCCAGCGGACCGACGCTATCGGCCTGGTAGGAGCAGACCGGACAGCCCTCCTCCCACGCCGGATCGAACATGAAGTGCTGCACGACGAGCTGAGTGCGGCCCTCGAACAGGTCCAGCAGGCTCGCCTTGCCGGCCGGGCCTTCGAAGACGTAGTCCTTCTCGATCCTGACGGCCGACATATCCCGGCGTCGGCTGGTGATCTGCTCCAGAGAGCGCACGGCTTCCTCCTCGGCGGCCTGCAGCTCTTTGCGTGCGGCCACCCGGATCCGGCTCGCCGACGTCGACCTCGACGCCTGCCGGATCCGGATCGCCCAGGGCAACGGCAGCAAGGACCGCCTCGTGCCCTTCTACGGGCGCTGGGTCAGCCTGGGTCCCAGCGCGCCTGCAGATCCGCAGGCTTGCGGAAGACCAGACCGCGAGGCGCGCTGGGGGAGCGCGGGTCCAGGCGCAGCCGGGGCAGGGTCAGCAGAGTTTCGATGGCCGTGCGGGCTTCAAGGCGGGCCAGGTGAGCGCCCAGGCAGAAATGCGGGCCGTGGGCGAAGGACAGGTGCCGCCCCGCGTCGGGACGGCGGATTTCGAATCGGTCTGGATCACCGAACACCGCCGGGTCCCGGTTCGCTCCCGCGATTGACACCGTGACCTGATCGCCAGCCCGGATATCGGTGCCGCCGAGCTGGGTATCCCTGGTCGCGTAGCGATCGACCACCGCCGCGGCCGGTTCCAGCCGCAGCGACTCCTCGATCGCCGACCGGATCAGGCCCCGGTCCGCTAGGACCAGCCCGAGTTCGCCGGGATGGGACAGCAGGTGCAGCATGGCGTTGGCGATCATGCCTTCGGTGGTCTCGATTCCGCCGAACATCAACACGGCCGCGTTGGAGACGGCCTCGGCCTCGGTCAGCGGCCCGGTTGCCTCGGCCAGCAGGGATGCCGACTCAGGCGCGGCGATGACCACCCGCAGGCTGGCGGCCAGTTCGGCGAACGCTGAGGCGCCCGCCGAGTCCGCAGCCAGGACAGCCGGGTCATCCCGGCCCGGCCCGGCAGCGGGGGAGGGGCCGCCGGGCCGCGCGCCTGCGGTACGGGCGGCCTCGGCCTGGACGGCGGCGACTATGCCGTCGTACCAGGCCAGGATCTGCGCGGGGTCGGTGTCGCCGAGCCCGAGTGCCTCGGCCATGACGGCGACCGCCAGCGGCCCGGCCACGGCGCGCCGGAGCTCGGCCTGGCCGCGGGGCCGGATGGCCGACACCAGCCCGGCCTCGGCCCGGGTGAACGAGGCGAGCCGGGCATGGATCCGTTCGGGCCGGAAGGCCGGGCCGAACGGGCCCCGGTGATAGGCGTGCCGCGCCCCGTCCAGCGAGAGCATGCTCGGGCCGACCACCTTGGCCGTGGAGAACCGGGGGTCGTCGACCGTGAACGTCCGCGCATCGCGAAGCACGCCGACGGCCAGCTGGTACCCGGTGACCAGCCAGGCGCCGAGGGCCGGTACCCAGCACACCGGACCGGCGGCCCTCAGCCGGGCCAGCGCCGGATGCGGATCATCCTCCAGATCACTCAACGTGATCATATCAGCGCTTACGGTCATGTCATCCGCCGGGCCCGGGGGAGCGGGCGGGGGAGTCCTGGGGGCTCGCGGCCGGCCCGATCCGCCGGTGAGCGAGCAGGGCCATCAGCATCCACCCCCCGATGAGGATCATCCAGAAGTTGACCAGGCGGTAGGCGAGCACCGCCGCCAGAGCCGATGACCTGGGCAGCCCGGCGGCGGTCAATGCGGCGGTCAGCGCCAGCTCGACCAGGGCGAATCCGCCCGGTGTAATTCCGGTGCTTCCTACTGCGGCCCCGGCCCCGTAAACCAGCAGCAGGCTGTGCCAGGGCACGGACTGGCCGGTGGCCCGGATCGCGCAGGCGAGCGCTGCGCAGTCCGCCGCCCAGTTCAGCACGGCCAGCCCGAACACCTCCGCGTACCCGGGCCAGCGCAGCCGCAGGCTCGCGACCCGGTCGAGGAACTCGTCCAGGCCGTCGACGCCCTGGGCCGGAACGCCGAATACCCGCCGGGACAGGCCGACCAGCCCGGCGATGACCTGATGCAGGAACCTGCGGAAGACCTGGTAGCGCAGGGCGAGCAGCACGGTGACGGCCGGGACGATGAATATGAACGCGCCCAGGAACCCGGCCGCGCTGGCCAGCGACGCGTTACCGGCAAGGGCACCGATCACCAGCAGCAGGGCGAGCGCGGAGCTGGAGAATATGGCCGACATGGCCAGCATCCACCCGGTGGTCGCGGCGTCCACGCCGTGCCTGCGGAACTGGCGGTAGGAGAAGATCACGGCCAGTTCGGCGCCCGCGAACGGAATCGAGATCGACAGCGCGTTCGCCGCGTAAGTGATCGCCATCACCGAGCTGAAGCTGGCCCGGCGCCCGTTGACCTGCAGCAGCAGCTTCCTGCTGAGCCCGAAGGCGGTCAGCGAGATCACCTCTGCCGCTACCGCGAGCAGGAACCACGCCCAGTTCAGGTGGGCCAGCACGCGCAGCGACTCAGCCAGGGTGCGACGCTCGACCACGATCACGGTGACCAGGACCGCGATGGCCAGGCCAGCGAGCATGCTGCGCCGCAGCCGGTACCGGCGTGAGGCCGGCGCTGATGCCACATGCTGACCCGACGGTGCTGAGGCCCCGGCCCCTGCCTCCGCCTCGGCCGGGGCGTCCACCTCGTCGGTCAAGGCTGCCGCTCCGCCCGCGTCGGGCTGAGGACTGGCGAGGTAGGCGGCATCATGGGACAAAATACCCCGTACCGGCCGCGTGACGTAAGGTCGGCAGCGAGGTTGGGCGATGCGAGTAGAAGGAGCGCCGACCGTGATCCTCCCGAAGGTCCGGGACCCTCGCTTGGTGACGATCCGCCGCGGCGGTACCCTCACCGATTCGGATCACCGGCTCCTCGCTCTTTGGGCGGCATCGTGTGCGGAGCGCGTCCTTGGCCTCTTCGAGTCGGCCCGGCCTGGGGACCCGCGGCCGCGTCAGGCGATCGAGCAGGCCCGCGCCTGGGTGCGCGGCGAGGCGAAGATGACCCAGGCTCGCACGGCGGCCGGCCACGCCATGGCCGCGGCCAGAGACTTGCGTGGGGCAGCACGGCATGCCGCGTACGCCGCTGGCCAGGCCGGGGCCGTCGCGCACGTGGCCGCGCACGAACTCGGTGCGGCCGCCTATGCGATCAAGGCCGCACGGGCCAGCGCGCCGGGCGGCGAGGGCCAGGCCGCAGGGCGGCTCGAGTGCCGGTGGCAGCGCGACCAGCTCCCGGAGGCGATTCGCGAGCTCGTGCTTGACGACCAGCGGGTGCGGAACGACATCTGCTGGTCGGTGTTTGCCTGCTGAGTCTGACTGCTGTTCTTGACTGCTGGGCGCGCGCCGCGCCGCCGTCTCAGCCGGCCAGCAGCACGAGCTTGCCGCGCACGTGGCCCTGCTCGCCCACCCGGTGTGCCTGGGCCACCTCGGCGAGCGGGAAGGTCTGCGCGACCGGAAGCGAGAAGCGCCCGGACTCGATCAGCTCGCCGATCCCGGCGATCGCGTGGACCGCGCGGCCAGCGTCCCCGCTGCTGAACCTCACCCCGAGCTGCTGCGCGCCGCCGAAGTCGGCGACCGTCACGACCTGCCCGGCACTGCCGGCCAGCTCGGCCTGGGCCGCCCCCTCGGCCGACAAGCCGAACACGGCCTCGCCGACGGCCACGTCCGCCACGCCCTCGCCGAGCTCGTCGACCACGCCCGCCGCCTCGTGGCCCAGGGTCTGCGGGAGCTCGGGATCCATCAGGCCCTGGCGCTTCTTCCAGTCGCTCGGGTTGACGCCGGCCGCGCGCACCGCAATCCGGACCTGGCCGGCACCCGGATGCGGGTCCGGGGAGATCCACGATCTGGAGAACCTCCGGGCCTCCGAACTGGCTGAAACGCACTGCCCTCACTACTGGCTCCGATCCCGGCTCAAGGTGTCGCGGTTGCTACGCGTACGACAGTCTGCCAGCCTTGAGCGCTCGCCCGGTCCGCTGCTGGCCGCGGTCAGCTCCCAGGCCGTGGGAAGTCGGTCAGCTCCCAGGGGAAGTCGGTCAGCTCCCAGGCCGTGGGAAGTCTTCGCCGCGGGCACCTGAAAACCTAGCGCCGATAATGCACATTATGTAAAGTAAATCAGTGCGGATGTCATCAGGCGGGTTCTGGCACCCTTCCGCGCTTATGGCGGTGCGCCGAGATCCGGTGCTGTCCGGTGGTGTTGCTGCTCGCGTTCCTAAACTGTCAGCTCGGCAATGGTCGCTGATCTTCATCTGGTCAGCTGCGAAGTTCTCGCAGCTCGCACGCTACGCTGGCTGCATGCGGGATTCGCAGGCTTCTCCCGATGATGAGCGCGGTCATGGTCAGGTTCGGGCCTCCGACGCCGACCGGGAGCGGGTGGCCGAGACCCTCCAGCAGGCCGCGGGTGATGGCCGACTTACCCTGGGTGAGCTTGACCAGCGGCTGGAGGCCGCCCATGCGGCAAAGACCTATGCGGAGCTGGAGAAGCTGACCGAGGACCTTCCGGCCGCCGGAGTTCTCGCGCCGACCGCCGCACGCCTCCCGGCCCAGCGGTTCGGCGGCAACCCGACCTCGCGGTTCGGGATCGCGCTGATGAGTGGCTTCGGTCGGGCCGGGCGCTGGGTGGTGCCGCGCCGGTTCACCGGGCTGTCCATCATGGGCGGCGGCTGTATCGACATGCGAAACGCGAGCTTCGCCGAGCAGACCGTCCGGATTACTGTGTTCGCGCTGATGGGCGGCATCGACATCGTGGTGCCCGAGGACGCCGAGGTGCATGCTCACGGGCTCGGGATCCTGGGTGGCTTCGGCGGTCATGGCGTCACCGGTCCCGGTCAGGCCGACGCTCCGGTCATCATCGTGCGGGGCTTGGCCCTCATGGGCGTTATCGGTATCCGGCGACGGGCGCCGCGAGCTCGCGGCCCTGCCCGGCGATGAACGCGTGCAGGCTCGCGATCGTCGGACCCTCGGCGCTGCCGGCTGCGTGGCTCCCCTGACTGGACGCGCGGCTCCGCCGGGATTGCTGACTGGTCGCGACGGCCAGGATCGCCAGCCGGAAACGCTGGCAGACTGCGTCCATGCCCGGCCTCCCGATCCCCTATTGCCCTCTTGATTCTCTCTTACTATTTGTATAGGTATGTTTACTATGTGTAGTCGTTCTGCTTCGGATGTCCGGGATCCCGGCGCCGTCGGGCTGATCGGCCTCGGCGAGATCGGCCAGGTCCATGCGTCGGCGGTGCGGCGGTCTCGCTCAGCGCGCCTGGTCGCCGTGGCCGACACCGTGCCGGATCTGCTGGCGCCGTTCGAGGCCCGGGGCGCACGCGGCTACCCCGGCGCCGACGAGCTGATCGCCGACCCGCAGGTCGGCACGGTCTGCGTCTGCCTGCCGCACTACCTGCACTTCCCCGTGGCCATGGCGGCCATCCGGGCCGGCCTGAACGTGCTGGTGGAAAAGCCGCTGGCGGTCAGCCTCGACCAGGCCCAGCAGATGGTCGACGCGGCGGCCGGTGCGGGCGTGGCCCTCGGCGTGTCTCACAACCAGATCTTTTACGCCCCGCATGCCGAGGCCAAGCGGCTCATCGACACTGGCGCCATCGGCCGTCCGGTGCTCATCCGGCTGCGCCTGGGCCTGGGCCCCCGGTGGGGCGGCTGGCGGGACTCCCCCGGCCTGGCCGGCGGCGGCCTGCTGGCCGATGCCGGCGTGCACCGGCTCTATCTCGCCCTGCACCTGTTCGGGCCGGCCCGCGAGGTCCGCGCGATCCTCGACGTGCCCGGGCAGCAGGGCGAGACCTTCGCCGTGGTCATCCTGGAGTTCCGCTCCGGGGCCCGGGGCATCATCGAGGCCAACCATCATGGCCCGCCCGGCACCTTCGACGACGAGATCGAGATCACCGGGAGCGACGCGACGCTCCGTCTGGCCGGCCTCGAGTCGCTGTTCATCGGCTACCGCACGGGCGCGGCCCTGTCCATGTTCCGCGACCGCCGATGGCGCGAGATGCCGGTCCGGCCGGACGACTGGCAGAGCTCCGTCCAGGCCAGCGTGGCGGCCTACCTCGATGCGGTCACCGCCCGCCGGGAGCCTCCGGTCACCGGGACCGCTGCGCTTGAGACGATGCGTCTGCTTGACCGCATCTACCGCACCGCCGTGGTTCTGTCGGCATGAGCTCCCCCCTGGCCTGCGCGGCCGCCACCGGACTAGGCGGTCAGCTCCCTGGCCTCGTCCCTGGTGATGGTGAGCTGGATGCCAGCCTCGAATCCTGACACCCGGCCGATCGGGATGGCCAGCTCGCTGTGACCCCATGGATGCCGCTTGACGAGAACCTGGGTCACGTGCCCGTCATCGGCGTTGACGCGGAGCCCGTGGAACTGTCCGACGTCGCCGTCTGTGGCCCGGACGCGGTCAGCGCCGCCCTCCTCGACCTCGTCCGCCCCTCCGCCGGCCTCGGGCAGCAGGGGGATGGTCTCCATCTCCCGGATCTCGGGGATCGTCCCGCCGTCCGCGACCGGCCCACCTGCTCCTCGCCAGCCCTCTCCCGCGGGAAGCAGCTGGACTGGCACCTCGTAGCCGGGCACGAACTCCGCCAGGGTCTCTTCCGCGGGGCTGAGGTCCTTGAACTCGGCCTCGGTGTAGCCGAGCCTGATCTCGCCCGTCGTGGCGTCCACGTGATCCAGCGGGACGAGCCGAGCCAGCCCGACGGCGGTCCCGTGCTCAAGCTCCGGCTCGATCACCAGGTGAGTGATCGCCCGTGTCGCAGGGTCCACGACCAGGCACTTCAGTTCACCGGGGAACCCGTCGCTACAGTAAGCGGCGGCACCGATCACGAGCGTTATCTCCGCCATGGCCAGCCTCTCATTCGGTTCGGACTCTCAGCGCGGTCCCTGCCAGGCTAACCGCGACGACGCCGGGCGTACCGAGGTCCTGCGATGATCGGAACATGCTCGGAACCGTGGCCAGGCTCCGCCGGTACCCGGTCAAGTCGATGCTGGGCGAGGACGTGAACGCCAGTACGGTCACCCGCCACGGCCTGGCTGCCGCTGGCCGTGGAAACGCCGGTGCAGGTCGTGGACCTGCTCGGCCAGGCCGGGCACCGGGCCCTGCACGACCAGGCCCGGGGCGACATCGCTGACGGGCAGCGGCCGCACCGTCAGGGCGGGCACGCCCAGTTCGGCGAGCCAGTGCTTGAGCTGCTCGGATGAGCTCGCGTACACGATCCGGCCGAGCCCGACCCAGGCATGCGCGGCCGCGCACATCGGGCAGTGCTCCCCGGACGTGAACACGGTAGCCGCGGCCCGCTCCCCGGCGGTCATGTTCGCCGCGGCCCAGCGGGCCAGCTCGATCTCCGGATGGAGGGTCGCGTCGCCCATGCTGTTCTCGCGGTTGCGGTCCTCGGCCAGGACCCGGCCGTCCCCGGCGACGAGCACCGAGCCGAACGGGAAGTCCCCGGCCCCGACCGCCTCGGCCGCCAGCTCCACGCAGCGGCGCAGGTGCCGCAGATCCTCCGCGGAGAAGTCGGCCTGGTCGGCGCCCGCCTGGCCGGTGTGTGACAACGCAGCTCCGTTCGGAATAAATGCCTTCTGAGATCTTACGGAGCCCGCGTATCCTCGATCACGTGACCAGTTACGGACGCCAGGAGATGATGCCCCGCGCGCGGGGCCGCTGACGCGTCCGGACTTTCCGTTCCCGAGGCCCTGGTACCGGGGCCTCGATGCGTTATGGCGTTCGGAGTCCCCGAGTTGAGGAGGCTGCGATGACCGCGCCGCACACCTATATCACCACCACGCTCCCCTACGTGAACGCGCGCCCGCACCTGGGGCACGCCCTGGAGCTTGTCCAGGCGGACGTGCTGGCCCGGTTCCGGCGCGGGCGCGGGGACAGCGTGCGGTTCCAGGCAGGCACCGATGACAACTCGCTCAAGAACGTGCTGGCCGCCGAGGCGGCCGGGGTGGACGTGCGGGAGTTCGTCGACCGCAACGCGGATGCGTTCCTGGCGCTGGGCCCGGCGCTGTCGCTCAGCGTCGACGACTTCATCCAGACCAGCCGCGACCGGCGGCACCGTCCGGGCGTCGAGCAGCTGTGGCTGGCGTGCGCCGCGGCCGGGGACCTGTACCGCCAACGGTACGAGGGCCTGTACTGCACGGGTTGCGAGCAGTTCTACTCCCCCGCCGAACTTCGCCGCGGCCGCTGTCCCGAGCACGAGACCGAACCTCAGCGGGTCGCCGAGGAGAACTGGTTCTTCCGGCTGTCCCGGTACGGCCCGCGGCTGCGCGAGGCGATCAGCCGCGGCGAGCTGCGTATCGAGCCCTCCGGGCGCCGCCACGAGGTGCTGGCGTTCATCGACGGCGGCCTGGAGGACTTCTCGGTGTCCCGGCCCGCCGAACGGTCAGGCGGCTGGGGCATCCCGGTTCCCGGTGACGCCAGCCAGGTGATCTACGTCTGGTGGGACGCGCTGTGCAATTACGTCACCGCGCTCGGCTACGGCACCGCCGGCGCGGGCTACGGCCAGTGGTGGGCCAGCGAAGCGGCCTCGAGCCGCCGGGTGCACCTGCTGGGCAAGGGCGTGCTGCGATTCCACGCCGTGTACTGGCCGGCCATGCTGCTGTCGTCGGGACAGCCGCTGCCGACCGACATCTTCGTGCACGATTACCTGACCGCGGGCGGGCGGAAGATCAGCAAGTCGTCCGGGGGCGGCCTTCCGGTGTCCGGTCCGGCCGCGCTGGCTGCTGAGTACGGCACGGACGCGGTGCGCTGGTGGCTGCTCCGCGAGGTGCCGCGGGTAGGCGACGCCGACTTCACCGTCGAGCGGATGACCGCCCGGGCCGACGACGAGCTGGCCAACGGCCTGGGTAACCTGGTCAACCGCGTGATCGCCATGATCGGGCGCTATCGCGAGGCCAGCGTTCCCCGGCCGGAGCCGGTCCCGGCCGGCGGGGAAGATCTGGACGTGGCCTGCCGCCAGGCCGCCGACCGCGCCAGCGCGGCCCTGGCCGAGTTCGATTTCCGGCGGGCCACGGCGGCGGTCTGGGCGATCGCGGACGAGGCGAACCGTTTCATCAACCGCGTCCGCCCCTGGGAGCTGGCCCGGGCCGAGCGTGATGGCGATGCCGCGGCGGGCCGCGGGCTGGACGCTGTCTTGTCCGCGCTGTTCGGCGCCTGCCTGGCGCTCGCCACCGAGCTGGTGCCGTTCCTGCCGGACGCGGCCGCTCGCATCACCACTCAGTGCACCCCGCGCCAGGGTCGGCTGCCGGACCTGTCGCCGGTGTTCCGCCGCCTGGGATGAGCGCAGATGCCAGGTTCAGCTGGACAGCTCGCGTTCCAGCGGGGTGCGGAAACGCGGGGTGATCCGCGTCTGCGAGTCGGAGCCGATCCACTCGCGCAGCCTGCGTGCCTCGGCCGCTATCGCGGCGGCTGCTTCAGCGCCGACGTCCTCGAGCAGCCGGACCGCGATCTCACCGTCCCTGCGCTGCGCCCAGCCCCCGACGATCCGGCCGTCCCACCAGGCCGTGGGGCCGATGTTCCCGGACCGGTCGAATACCGCCGGCCCGTGCTCGCCGACGTACCAGGCCCGCTCGCGCCAGCCCATGGCGGTGGGGTCAAGGGCGGGCAGCAGCGCCGGCCACGGGTGCAGGGCGCGCTGTTCGTCTAGGCCGGGCTCGTCGGCGGCGAGCATGATGCCGGGCGCGCCATCCAGGTCGACCTCGGCGATGTTCAGCTGGGCTAGGGCCTGCCTGACCTGGCCAGCCGTCCAGCCCGACCACCACTGCAAGTCGGCAGCCAGGGCGGGGCCGAACGCGGACAGCCACCGGCGGGCCAGCTCGGCCCGGGCCGCCGCGGCCGGGAGCCGGCCCTGCTCTCCCGCTTCGGACCAGGTGAACTGGCCGGAGGTCCAGCCGCCGCGCGGGCGGCCGCGCACGATGCGGCCCTGGGCAGATAGCAGGGTGAGCACCCGGTTGGTGATGTTCACCGGGCCGCCGTAGCTCTTGTCGCCGGCGTAGCTGATCTGCTCCCGTAGCCGCGGCTCATCCCGGGCGAGCTCCGCGCCGGTCGCGGTGCCGCGCGTGGCTAGCGCCCGCACCGTAGCCTCGCCCACGTCCTTGAGCCAGCTCTCCGCATCTTCGGCGATGCCGGATGCCCGTAGCTGACTGGCGAGCCGGCGCTGCATCCCCACGGCGACCTGGTCGGTGCAGGCGGCCTGGATCACCGGCGCCAGGCTGGCCGGCACGACGAACACTGTCCGGCGCATGCCGAGCATGCGGACCAGCGAGCGCTCCTCGTACAGCGCGTGCTCGATTCCGGCCTGGTCGATTTCGCCGGTGCGCGCCCAGGCCGCCAGGTATACCGACGCCGGGTCGGTACCGTGCAGCCCGATGATGTCGGCGGCCGCGGCGGTGACCATCCCGGCCCGCTCCCCCGGGGCCAGATGGTGCCGGACGGCCAGCCGCGTCCTGCGCTCGGCCGCGCCTACCGGCCGGACACGATGCCCCATGGCGCCGACCATACCCGGGGCCGGCGCTGTAGCGTCAGCACCGTGACCAGCTACCGCCAGCCCGGCACCGTCCTGACCGACCATGTCTTCGCCGTACCGCTCGACCACAGCCGGCCGGACGGCGAGCAGATCGAGGCGTTCGCCCGGGAGGTCGTCGCCGCGGACCTGGCCGAGGCGGACCTGCCATGGCTGCTGTTCCTGCAGGGTGGCCCGGGGTTCGGCTCGCCGCGCCCGGACGGCCGGGACTCCTGGCTGGACCGGGCCCTGGACGACTACCGGGTGCTGCTGCTGGATCAGCGCGGCACCGGCCGGTCCACCCCGGCCACGCGGCAGACCCTGGCCCGGCTGAGCTCGCCGGAGGCTCAGGCGGACTACCTGACGCACTTCCGGGCCGACAGCATCGTGCTCGACGCCGAGCTGATCAGGCGCGACCTGACCGGCGGCGCGCCCTGGAGCGTACTGGGGCAGAGCTTCGGCGGGTTCTGCACGGTCAGCTACCTGTCCTTCGCCCCGCACGGCCTGAGCGAGGCGTTCATCACCGGCGGGCTGCCCGGCCTGAGCGCGCCCGCCGACGACGTCTACCGGCACACATATCCCGCCGTGGCCCGCAAGAACGCCGCGCACTACGAGCGGTACCCGGACGATGCGGAGCAGGCGCGCCTGGTCGCCCGGCACCTGTCCGGTCACCAGGTCCGGCTGCCCGACGGCACGCCTTTGTCGGTGCAGGCGTTCCAGTCACTCGGTTCCTTGCTCGGCCAGCGCTCCGGCAGCCATACGCTGCACTACCTGCTGGAGGACCCGTTCGCGGACGACGACTTGTCCGACGCCTTCCGGTACGCGGTGCAGGGCAGGCTGAGCTTTGCCGCGTCACCGCTGTACGCGCTGCTGCACGAGGCGTGCTACGCGCAGGGGTCCGCGACCCGGTGGTCTGCGCAGCGGATCAGGGCGGAGTTCGGTGAGTTCGATCCCGGCCCGGTCCTGGACGGAGACGGCGGCCTGCTGTTCACCGGCGAGATGATCTACCCCTGGATGTTCGAGGGTGATCCTGCGCTCCGGCCGCTGCGCGAGGCCGCCGGCCTGCTGGCCGAACGCGACGACTGGCCGGCCCTGTACGACCCGGCCCGGCTGGCCGCCAACGAGGTGCCCGTCGCCGCCGCGGTCTACTACGACGACATGTACGTGGACCGCGAGCTGTCGATGCGCACCGCACAGGCCATCCGCGGCCTGCGCACCTGGGTGACCAGCGAATACGAGCACGACGGCCTGAGGGTCAGCGCCGGAGCCGTGCTGGACCGGCTGATCGGCATGTGCCGCGGTACCAGCTAAGCAGCTGGGGCCAGGCGACTGTCGGTCATGCGCTCGCGGACCCGGGCGGGAGAGGGTGAATCGCCGCATAGAGCGCGATCCGCGACCTGCGCATCGACCTTGACGGGGACATCGATCTGCACACGTTCCTCGGGCTGGCCGACGGGCACGCCGGATTCTCCGCCATCCGGGTAGCCGTCCACCTTGACACCGACGCCGACGACGCCGCGGTGGCCGAACTGCACAAGAAGGTGGCCGCCACCTCCCCGGTGGGACAGACGCTGAGCCAGGCGATCCCGGTCGAGATCAACCCGGCGTAACCGGCCCGCTCAACGGGACCGCAGCTCGGCCGAGGTCTTGCCCGCCTGGGCCAGTGCGGCAGCCAGCATGTCCGCGGCCTGGCCGGCCGCCGCAAGGGCCTCGACCGCCTCGGCGACCCAGAAGTCAGGATCCTGGCCGGGGCCGGGCACGATCTGCCCGTCCTCGCGCTGCGCAACCAGGATCCGGGCGAGCTGCTCGCACAGGCGCGGCAGGTCCTGGCTCATCCGTTGCATGCTCGCGATGACCTCGCGGACGTCACCCGGGCCCGCGAGGTGCGCGCCGTCGGAGGTCAGGTCGTTCAGCTCCCGGACCGCCTCCGCCGCCTGGCTGGCGATGCCGCTGGCCGCCATCGCGCTGGCCAGCTCGTTCACCTGCTCGGCTCCCGCTCTTGGCCTCCCCCTGGCCAGTGCGGCGGACTCGGCGTCAACGGCAGAGCCGTATGGACTAACCCGTCTGGGCATCGCTCTCCAGGGTTCTACTCGTCACCGGCTGCCACGCCATCCTGGCCAGGTTATCCGACACGACGGCTGTGAGCGGGCCAGCGGCGTCCGTATGGCTGACCTCATCTCCGGTTCAGCGCGCGGGTACGGTTTCCACCCGGCGGCGCAGCTGCCCGCGGGACGTTTCACGGAAGCCGTGCGACCGCAGCCAGTTCGTGATCCACGGGCCATCGGGATGGGTCCGGGGCACGACGTTGTAGATGTAGTTCAGCCCGCGCGCGGCCGCCTCGGCTTCCAGGTGCTCCAGGATGAAGTGGCCGACGCCCCGGCCGCGCTGATCCGGCGCGACGAAGAACGTGATCCGCGCGTCGCCCCACTCGGAGTCGAGCCAGCCGTACCCGGCCACCTCGTCTCCGTCGGTCACCCGCCACCATTCGTCGGCGATCGGCTCACCGGGCGCGGGCTCGGCCAGCCCCACCGCCGCCAGTTCTACCTGGCCGAACAGGCGCTGCTTGTCGGCATCCCAGCGCGAAGCGTCCTCCTTGGTCCACGTGAGCGTCATCACGGCTCCCTTCCCCGCGGGGGACGTTCATATCAGCGGGTCCTCGAACAGCGGGCACTGGTCCAGGCTCGGGCATTCGCATCGCGCGGCACATTCCAGCCATTCGCGGACGAGCTTGCTCCGCTCGATCAGGGCCGTGATCTCCGGGAGCTTCCTTTCGGCCACTTCCCTGAGCCGCTCGACGGCCGCCGCGTCGTCTGGCGACACGGCCAGCAGCGCCTTAATCTCCTCGAGCGTGAGACCCGCCCGCTGCCCGGTCTGGATCACCGCGAGCGTGCGCACGGCGTCCGCGCTGTAGACCCGCCGCCCGCTCACCCGCGAGGGCGCGGGCAGCAGCCCGATCTGCTCGTAATAGCGGATCGACGAAGGGCGCTTTCCCGCCAGCCGGGCCACCGCGCCGATGCTCAGCGCCGGTTGGCCCGCGGGCCGGGAATCGGAACTTGACATCAAGTCGACTTTAACAACGAGGATGGGCCTCGCCCGATCTGCGTACCCCCGACCAGGAGGCACATCATGACCGCACCACAGATCACCCCCGACCAGGCTGGCAGCACCGTGCCTGTGGCCTGCACCCTCACGCCGGCCGACCTGGCGGCGCAGGCCGGCCGCTGGCAGCGGCTGATGGCCCGGGCCATGACCGAGCGGGCCGAGACCGCGGAGGGCCTGCGCATGTCCTTCCGCCGCGAGCCAGGGACGGAGGAAGAACTGCGCAGGCTGGTCGCCGTGGAGAGCGAATGCTGCGCATGGGCGGACTGGACGGTGGATATGAGCGCCGGGAACCTCACGCTTCAGGTGTGCTCCATCGGTACAGGCATCGCCACTCTGCACGGCATGTTCCGTTAGCCGGGTCACCGGCATCTGCTCCTGGGTAATCCCCTACGTCACCGACCAGCTGGCTATGGCCCGGCTGCCCCGCGCCACCTTCTCGCTTCTGCTGGCGCTGCTGCCGGCCTTCGCCACCGTCATCGGCGCGATCGTGCTGCGCCAGGTCCCTACCGTCCAGGACGCCGTCGGCATCATGCTGGCGGTGGTACTCGGCGTCGCGCTGCATCAACAGGAGAGGAACTAGCGTGGACTACGTAAGGCTGGGCTCGGCCGGGCTGAAGGTCTCCCGGATCTGCCCGGGCATGATGAGCTACGGCAGCCAGGCCGAACGCGCCTGGCATCTGGACGAGGCGGCGGCCGAGCCGATCGTCAAGGCGGCGATCGACGGGCGGCATCACGTTCTTCGACACGGCCGACACCTACTCCGGCGGAATGACCGAGGAGATCACCGCGCGCCTGCTCGGCAGGCTCTTCGAGCGCCGCGAGGACTACGTGCTGGCCAGCAAGGTGTACTTCCCGATGGGCCCGGGCCCCGGCGTCACCGCGCCGATCATCGGCGCCACCAGGCTGGGGCACATAAGCGACGCGCTGGCCGCCACCCGGCTCACGCTGACCGACGAGGAGGCGCGCCGTCTCGAGGAGCCCTATCTCCGGCACCCGGTGCTCGGCCACAGCTGACCGGCCCGGCCGATACCCTGCAGGGGTGGCCGATCGCGAGACGCGCAGGCTGTCCTTCGGGTCGGTGGCTGCCGACTATGACCGCTACCGTCCTTCGCCGCCACCGGAGGCGCTGGACTGGCTGATCCCGCCGGGCGCGCAGGCGATACTCGACCTGGCGGCCGGAACGGGCGCGGTGACCAGGAAGCTCATCGGGCGCGCGGCCCGCATCATCGCGGTCGAGCCCGATGAGCGGATGCGCGCGATGCTGACGGCCGGGTGCCCGGAAGCCGAGGTCCTGGCCGGCCGGGGCGAGGACATCCCGCTGCCGGACGCGTCCGTGGACGCGGTGGTGATCTCCGCCGCGTGGCACTGGCTGGATCCCGGGCAGGCCGTACCGGAGATCACCCGGGTGCTGCGCACGGGCGGAGTGCTCGGCGTGATCGGGATCTCCAGAGACCTGCGGGTTCCCTGGGTGGCCGAGTTCAACCGGCTGGCCCGGGAGGCCTGGGCGGCTGACCGCCCGCCGGACGGCCGCCCTGACGGTCATCGCCGCCGCGAGGTCGTGTTCCCGGCTGGCACCCCGCTGTCCGCGGTCCAGGAGCATACGGTGGACTATTCGCTGCCGATGACCAAGGAGGAGCTGCTCGGGCTGCTCGGCACCTACAGCGCGGTGATCACGCTCGACCCGGCCCGGCGGGCCGACTTCTCGCGGGCGGTCAGGGCCTTCCTCGACCAGCAGCCGTGGGACCGCGTTGACCTGCCGCTGATCTGCCGGTGCCTGCGTAGCAGGCGGCTTCCCGGCTAGCTCACGCCTGGTCGCAGGCCGCGGTCGATGAAGCGGATCATCCACTCGAAGCTCTCGTCCGGATCGGCGTCCCACTGGAACCCGCGCGAGGCCTCCAGCATGGCGAAGCCGTGCATGGTGCTGCGGATGGTACGGATGGCGTGGTTGATCTCGCTCTCACCGAGGATGCGGGCCAGTCCGCTTCGAGAGCTAAGTTGGACTGGGCCTGTAAAGGCCGCTTGACATTAGGGGGAAGTAAAGCTACCTTGACATCATGTGCAACCGGGTTTGCGAGCAGCGCATCCAGAGGGGAATGTCGCAGGCGCAGCCGACGGCCCTGGGTGTGTCCCGGCAGACAGCGATCTCCATCGGGGGCGGCCGTTACCTGCCGTCGCTGCCGCCGGCGTTCCGGATCGCGCGGTTCTTCGACGTAACGTCCGACAAGATGTTCGACCCGGAAGAAAGGGAGGCGGTCGCCTGATGAGGTTTCTTCGGTCTCGCCTGCGTGCGCCGGTGTCGGTCGCCGTGGCCGGTGTGGTGCTGACCGCCATCATGGGGGTTAGCCAGGGATGGGCGCCCGCGGTGGTGCTGGCCATCGCGACCGTGGTTTTCGCGGTCGGTATCTACGCATGGAGCGGGAAGGACACCGACGTGGGCGCGGTGATGGGTCACCGCGCCGACGAACGGCAGGCGGGCATCCGGATGAAGGTGAGCGCCCTGCAGGGGCAGGTCATGACCGTAGCCGCCGCCGTCGTGTTCCTGGTCGCGGTCATCGGCAAGGCCACCGTCTGGCCTAAGGCCAACATCTGGCCGTACGAGATTCCGCTGATCCTGGCTGGCTCGGTCGGCCTGGTCGGCTGGGCGATCTACCGGGACCGCGGCGACGGCGACGACGCAGGCGCCGAGCAGGCCGAGCCTCGCGTCCCGGTCAGGCCCGGGCCGTTATCCGCCCAGATACTGCAGCACGGCGAGCACACGGCGGTTGTCGCTCTCGCCGGGCGGCAGGCCGAGCTTGCTGAAGATGCTGGCCACGTGCTTCTCGACCGCACCGCCCGAGACGACGAGCTCGGCCGCGATCCCGGAGTTCGATCGGCCCTCGGCCATCAGCGCGAGCACCTGGCGTTCACGCGGGGTCAGCGTGGTCAGCCCGCCGCGCTGCCGGCTGGCCCGGAACAGCTGGCTGACCACCTCGGGATCAAGCGCGGTGCCGCCGCACGCCACCCGCTCCAGCGCCGCGGCGAACTCGGCCACGTTGGCCACCCGGTCCTTGAGCAGGTAGCCAACCCCGGCCGCGCCGCCTTCGAGCAGCTGCGCGGTGTAGGACGTCTCGATGTACTGCGAGAACACCAGCACGCCCGTGCCGGGGAACTCCTTCCGCAGGGCCAGCGCGGCGCGCAGTCCCTCGTCGGTGTGCGTCGGCGGCATCCGGATGTCCACCACCGCCACCTCGGGCCGGTGCTCGGCCACGGCGGCGAGCAGGGCGTCGCCGTCGGTGACCGCCGCGCACACCGAGTGCCCGCGGTCCTCGAGCAGCCGGGTCAGCCCCTCCCGCAGCAGCGCGGCATCCTCCGCGATCACGACGCGCATCAGCGCCCCCTTCGCTCATGCCTTCAGCGGCAGCTCGACGGTCACCACGGTGGGGCCGCCCGGCGGACTGGACACGTCGAGCCGCCCGTCCACCGTGGATACCCGCTGAGCCAGCCCGGCCAGGCCGGCGCCGCGGGCCGCATCCGCCCCGCCGATGCCGTCATCGGTGACTTCCAGGACAAGCACTCCGGGCCGTTCGGTATAAATGTTGATCTTGATCTGATTCGCGTAACTGTGCTTGGTGGCATTGGCAATTAGTTCAGTCGCGCTGAAATAGGCGATGGTCTCGATGGCGGGGGCGGGCCGCTGCTCGATGTCGGCGCTGACGGTGGCCGGGATGGCGCTGCTCCCGGCCAGGGTGGCCAGCGCGCTGGGCAGGCCGTTATCAAGCGCGGGCGGGTGGATGCCGCGGGCCAGGTCCCGCAGGTCGGCGAGCGCGTCCACCGCATTGCGCTGCGCGGAGTCGATCAGCTCCCTGACCGTGGCGGTATCGCCGGGCGTGTCGCCCTCGCCCAGCTTCTCCCGGGCCATGCCGAGGTTCATGGCCAGCGCGGCCAGCCGCATCTGCGCGCCGTCGTGCAGGTCCCGCTCGACCCGCCGCAGGGCCGCGGCGGCGTCCTCCACCGCGAGGGTCCTGGTCCGCTCCAGCTCGCTGACCCGCTCGGCCATGCTGTTCGGCCCGAGCAGGACGCGGATCAGCCGGCGGTCCCCCGCGTTGATGGCCCGGGCCAGCCAGGCCGCCGCGATCACCGATACCGCGCCGACCAGGGCGACCAGGAAGGTGCCCAGCCAGGTGTGGATCTTCAGATTTCCGCCGAACGGTACCGGCGTCAGCGCGCTCCACGGGCTAAGCGGGCCTCCCGGGTGATCCCGGAACAACGCCCAGGCGACCGGGTAGGCCAGATCGGCCAGGCCGATCACCGCAGCGGTGACCGCGTACAGCTGAACGGCCGCCACGGGCAGCTTGAGCAGGCTGTACCCGATCGCTCGCCAGGCCACCCGATCCCGCAGCCGCCGGTCGAGCCGGCCGAGGATGCCGGTGCCCGGCTGGAACTTCACCGGGACCCCGGCCCGGTAGCCGAGCAGCCACGAGGCCAGGCGCCGGTGCAGCGCGCCCAGCCGACGAGACACCCGCAGCCCCACGGTCATCAGCAGCAGGCCCACCACCGTGCCCAGTACCGACGCGGAGATGCCGAAGCCCGCGAACAACAGCACCACTGTGATCCAGAACCCGGCCACCCCGGCCAGCCCGCCGAGG
Organism: uncultured Actinomycetota bacterium; assembly: GCA_963808615.1. Lineage (GTDB taxonomy): Bacteria > Actinomycetota > Actinomycetes > Streptosporangiales > Streptosporangiaceae > Palsa-504. The sequence goes on along the minus strand of CAWEGV010000004.1, from coordinate 148,574 downwards.
CCGCAGTAGAGCAGCTCGCGAACGGTCCGGCGGGTGAACGGGGCACGCACGATGGTGCCCGTCACCCGCCGGATGTCCTCGCCCATGAACCTTATTGTCCCCCGGCGCTCAGGCGTCGCGGCGGGCCAGCGCCCAGCCGCCTGCGGCCAGCGCGGCCACCGCGTACAGGCACAGCAGGGCGAACCCGAGACCTGGCGACAGGCTGTGCGGCACCGGCTTGACCGCGGTCAGCGAGTTCTCCGCGATCAGCATCGGCATGAACTGCCCGGCCGCGTTCTGGATCGAGGTGCCCAGCGGGACCAGGATCAGCGGCAGCACGAACAGCACCCCGACCACGGCGGAGATCGCGCCCGCGGTGTGCCGGATGAGCGCACCCAGGCCGACGCCGGTCAGCCCGATCAGGGCCGGGTACGCGCCGGCCATCAGCACCGCGCGCAGCACGCCGGGCTGGCCGAGCGCGGCGTGCGGCGCCGGGGACTTCAGCACTGCCTGGCCGATGGCGAAGGCCGTGAAGGCCAGGATCTCCCCCGCCACCAGCGTCACCGCGGCGACGACCGCCGCCTTGGCCGCCAGCACCAACCGGCGGCGCGGAATCGCGGCGAACGTGGCGCGGATCATGCCGGAGGAGAACTCGCTGCTCACCGCCAGCACGCCGAGAACGCCGATCGCGAGCTGGCCGATGGCCAGCCCGGCGTAGCTGTCATTGGTCGGGTCGAACGAGGCCCGGTCCGCGGCGGACATGGTGGCCCAGTGCTGGTGGACCATGACCAGGATGGCCAGGCCGATCATGCCCGCCGCGAACACGAGCAAGGTCCACCAGGTAGAGCGGACGCTGCGCAGCTTCAGCCATTCCATCTGCGCGGCGTTGCGGAAGCTGTAGCGCCCTTCGGCCGCTCTAGCGGCCCGGGTCAGGGTCGCGGCGGTCATGAGACGCTCCTCAGCTTGTAGGTAGCGGAGTACTCGGTGCTGCCGTCGGTGAGCTGGAAGAACGCCTCTTCCAGCGAGCCGCGGGCGGAGAGCTGAGCCACCGTGGTCTGGGCCAGCAGCCGGCCCCGGCCGATCACGATCAGCTCATCGGCGGTCTGCGCGACCTCGCTGATCAGGTGGCTGGAGATGAGCACGGTGCGTCCGTGGGCGGCCAGGTCCTTCAGCAGGCCCCGGATCCAGCGGATGCCCTCGGGGTCAAGGCCGTTGACCGGCTCGTCGAGCAGCAGCACCGCCGGGTCGCCGAGCAGCGCGGCGGCGATGCCGAGCCGCTGGGCCATGCCCAGCGAGAACTTGCCTGCGCGGCGGTCCGCGGCCTGGCCCAGGCCGGTGATCTCGAGCACGTCATCGACCCGCTGGGGCGGGATCGCGTTGCTCGCGGCCAGCGCGCCCAGGTGGGCCCGGGCCGAACGTCCCGGGTGAAACGCCTTGGCTTCGAGCAGCGCGCCGACTTCCCGTAGCGGCCAGCGCAGGTCGTGGTAGCTCTGGCCGTTGACCCTGGCCACCCCGGCGTCCGGCCGGTCCAGGCCGAGGATCATCCTCATCGTGGTGGATTTGCCTGCGCCGTTCGGTCCCAGGAAACCTGTCACCGTACCGGGCCGGACGTCGAAGCTGAGGTTGTCGACGGCGGTGGTGGGGCCATAGCGCTTGACCAGGCCTCGTGCCTCGATCATGAGAAAGCCTCCCGTAGTTTCTCGTGTCAGAGGCTCACGCTACGAACCGGACGTCGCGCAGGGAACGTGGCCACCACCCGGGTTTTGGGTGGGGTTTCCCCCCGTTACGAGCAGCGGAGTGCCCCGGCCAGCCCGCGCGGGCCCGCCGAGCGGTTAGCCGGCGCCGGCCAGGACCGGCGGAGCCGCGGCATCCTCGCTGTCATGAAGGCTCCGGGGCGTGTCCTGGTCAGCTCCTGCGTCGGCCTGCCGTCCGCCGTCGGGCGGATCCGGCACGGGCTCGGGCTCGGGCCCAGGGGGTCCCGGCGGGCCGCCGCCGTCCGGCAGCGGGCCGGTCACGTTGGCATACCCCGAGCCGGCCAGGCCCGCCATCAGCCCGATGATCGGGAAGACAACGCAGATCACGGCGTAGAACGCCATGTTCCCGCTCGCGTACAGCTCACGTCCGTAGACGGCCGAGGCGGTCAGGTGCTGCCCATGATAGAGCCAGCCCCGTATCCAGGCCGACTTAAGCATCAGTGCGGTCGTGCCGAAACCCAGCGCGGTGACGGTCAGGGCGCCGATGCCGTTGCACACCAGCCCCGCGGCGACGCCCTGCCAGGCCCGCACGCCGGACGCCCGGCCGGGGTCGTCGGGGACCCAGCAGCGGCTCCCGGCCAGACCACCAGCGACCGACGGCGCGCTGAACAGCAGGATCCAGGCCAGGACCACGAGCGGGTCGGTCGCGGATCCGTGCAGCCACGGATTGGTCGCGGTCTTCTGGCCTCCGAGCGGGTCCACCGCGTACATGACCAGACCCAGGAACAGGCCCGCGCGAGCGCTGATGGCCAGCGTGGCGGGGCCCACCGAGGCGCGCCGTGCGGTCAGCGCGAGGATGACGGCCACGTAGCAGGCCGTGATGAACAGGATGAAGATCTCGCCCCCCCAGTCTGGACCGCCGGTCACGCTGCCCGGCACCGGGAGGATCCCGTTGTCGTACAGGGCATCAAAGGTGTGCAGGTCGATGCCCCCTCGCGGGGCCGCGCCGACAAACATGTCGGTCACGGCCTTGGCCGGCATGATGGCCAGGATCGCGGCGTAACAGCCGGCCCGGACCCGCCGGGCCGCCTTGTTGTCGGGCGGCCCGAGGAGCCAGCGGGTCAGCAGCGGCAGGCCGGCCAGCAGCGCGATCGTCATGATGACGTCGCCCTGGTCCGCGGAGCCATGGATGAGCGGGACTGAGGACTTCGGCCAGGCGGCCCAGGCGGCCGCCCCGGCCGCCGCCGCGAACAGCACCAGGACGCCGATCCTGCGCACCACCATGGCCTCCCTCGCTATCAGCCGTGCACCGCCCGCCCGCCAGGCCAGCCGCGGCCAGCCCGCCGGCACCTCATACGCTTCGGCCAGCACCGCCTCGGCCCAGTCCCGCCGCGCGGCCGGGACCAGCCGCACCGTGGCCCTGTCGGCTGCGGCCGCTACCCGGCCGGGCCAGCTCATGGCACCGCAGGCGCGGCCAGCCCACGCCCCCGCCGCGGGCTCGCGCCCGGGCGCGCTCCGGTGCTGGCCGGTGCCGCCTCGGTCAGCGCCGCGGTGGCACTGGCCAGCCCGCCGGCGGTGAGCCGGTACAGGTGGCGGCGCGGCCGGCCCGGCGCCGGCTCCTCCTGCCAGCACGCCTCGACCAGGCCCCGGTCGGCCAGCCGGATCAAGATCGGGTACAGCGTGCCGGACTTCAGCCCGGTCTGCCGGGCCAGTGCATACCCGTGCTGCCACAACGACGGCTGCTCGCACAGCGCCGCCAGCACCGACAACGCCTGCGGCGAGAACTCAGGACGCGATCCCACGCAGGCACCCTACCTATGTAGACGCCAGGTTGTCTACATAGGTAGGCACATCAGGGGTGCGGCACCTGTGCCTGATCCCAGGCCGGCTCGGCGCTGTGGTGGGCGGCCGGGTTGAACCGGATCCGGGTCCGGCCCGTTCAGCAAGAAGAAGGTGCCCTTGGCCGCTACCCCTCCTAAGCCAGCGGCCGGGCACCGGGCGCGCCGTGAGCACTGCCGTCTGCGCTCCGGCTATCGCGGCGGCATGCTCGCGGCATCCGGCCGTGGCCCGGAGCGCGGGCCACGGCCGGACATCACCAGTACCGCCCTGCGTGTCGCTCAGTCCCAGACCGGCTCGCCCGTCTCGCGGACCTGGCCGTCCGGGGCGAAGACCAGGAACCGCTCGAACGACCGCGCGAACCAGCGGTCGTGAGTGACGGCCAGCACCGTGCCTTGGTATGCCTCCAGGCCCTGCTGCAGCGCCTCGGCGCTGGGCAGGTCCAGGTTGTCGGTCGGCTCGTCGAGCAGGAGCAGCGTGGCCCCGGCCAGCTCGAGCAGCAGGATCTGCAGCCTGGCCTGCTGGCCGCCGGACAGCGTGCCGAACGGCTGGCGGGCACACGCCTGCAGCTCGTACCGTGCGAGTGCGGCCATGGCCTCGTTGATGAGCTGAGCGTGCTCGGTCATCAGGATCTCGGCGGGCGTCCGACCCTCCAGGTCGGGCCGGGTATGGGTCTGGGCGAAGAATCCCGGCACCACCCGCGCGCCGAGCCGGGCCGTTCCCTCGTGCGGCACCGGCTCCCCCGCCAGCAGCCGGAGGAAGCTCGACTTCCCCGACCCATTCGCGCCGAGCACCGCCACCCGGTCGTCAAACCAGATCTCGGCATCGAACGAGCCCGTGGTGCCGGTCAGGCTCAGGTTCTCGCAGATCACGGCGCGCTTGCCGGTACGCCCGCCGCGCAGCCGCATCCGCACGTTCTGCTCCCTGGGCGCCAGCTCCGGCGGGCCTTCCTCCTCGAACCTGCGCAGCCGGGTCACCGCAGCCTGCAGCCGGGACGCCATGGCCGCGTTATAGCTGGCCTTCTGCCGGTACATGCGGACCAGCTCATTCAGCTTCTCGTGTTCCTCGTCCCAGCGGCGGCGTAGTTCTTCGAGCCGGCTCGTCCGGTCGGCGCGCGCCTTGGCGTAACCGGAGAAGCCGCCGCCGTGAACCCATACGTGGGTGTCCTCGACGGTGACGATGCGCTGCGCGCAGGCCGCGAGCAGTTCGCGGTCGTGGCTGACCAGCAGCACGGTCTTCGCCGTCGCGGCCAGCTGCTGTTCCAGCCAGCGCTTGGCCGGAACGTCCAGGTAGTTGTCCGGCTCGTCGAGCAGCAGCGCGCCATCGGGCCCGCGCAGCAGCGACTCGAGCACCAGGCGCTTCTGCTCCCCGCCGGACAGCGTGTTGACCTCGCGCCATCGGCACCGGTCGTAGGCGATGCCGAGGGCCGCGACGCAGCAGGCATCCCAGTGCACCTCGGCGGCGTAACCGCCCGCCTCGCCCCACTCGGCCAGGGCCGCCGCGTAGCGCAGCTGGGTACGCTCGTCGTCGCGTTCCATCATGGCCAGCTCGGCAGCGTCAAGCCCCGCCGCGGCCTCCCGCACCCGCACTGGCGACACCGAAAGCAGCAGGTCGCGCACCATGGGCGCGTGGTCGCTGCCCTGCACCGGGGACGCCGGGCCTGCTCCGGTGATCGGTGAGGTGCGGTCCGTGCCGATGAACTGACGCATCACCCCCGGTCCGCCCGTCGCCACGACCGTCCCCGACTGCGGCCGGATGTCCCCCGCGACCAGCCGGAGCAGGGTGGTCTTACCGGCGCCGTTCGGCCCGACCAGGGCCGCCGTGAGGCCCTCGCCGATGCGGAAGCTCACGTCGTCAAGGAGCGTCCGCCCGTCGGGCAGGACGTGGCTGACGTGAGCGACCTCAACGTGCCCCGCGGAATTCACGCACGGAGAATAGCCAGCGAGCCGCCGTCCCCACAACGAGGTTTTCCCGCGGGCCCGTACGCTTCCGGCTCAACCTGGCGACCCTAACAGGCCCCTTTTATCCGAACGGATGGCGGTGCGTGCGCCCGGAACGCGAGGGTCCGCGGGGGGCGTCCCCCCGCGTGGGTAGTTAATTGCTTATGACAGCCAACAGCGGACTACGCAGCACCCAGTGGTTCGGCGCGGCCGGCCGGACCGGGATGGCGCACCGGTCGTGGATGCGGAGCCAGGGGTTCACCCCGGAGGTCTTCGACGGCCGCCCGGTGATCGGCATCGCCACCACCTGGTCGGAGCTGGCGCCGTGCAACGTCCACCTGCACCGGGTGGCCGAGTCGGTCAAGCGCGGAGTGTGGCAGGCGGGCGGTTTCCCGCTCGAGTTCCCGGCCATGGCGCTGGGCGAGACCTTGCTGCGGCCCACCGCCATGCTGTACCGGAACCTGCTGGCCATGGAAGCCGAAGAGCTGATGCGGGCCAACCCCCTGGATGGCGTGGTCCTGCTGTCCGGATGCGACAAGACCACTCCGGGGTTGCTGATGGCCGCGGCCAGCGTGGACCTGCCCGCGGTCATGGTCACCGGCGGGCCCATGCTCAGCGGCAAGTACCGGGGCACCGACGTGGGCTCGGGCACCGCGGTATGGCGGTTCGAGGAAGACCTCGTGGCCGGGCGGATGACGCAGGAGGAGTGCGCGTTCGCCGAGAGCTGCATGGCCCGTTCCAACGGGCACTGCATGACGATGGGCACCGCGTCCACGATGGCGTCGATGGCCGAGGCGCTGGGCATGCAGCTGCCGTACTCGGCGAGCTGGCCCGCGGTGGACGCCCGCAGGTACGAGACGGCCCAGCGGGCCGGCCAGGTGGTGTTGGACCTGGTCCGCAGCGACCTGCGCCCCTCGGCCATCATGACCAGGGCAGCGTTCGAGAACGCGATCCGGGTGAACGCGGCGATCGGCGGATCGACGAACGCAGTGATCCACCTGCTGGCCATCGCCGGGCGCCTGGGCGTGCCGCTGACCCTCGACGACTTCGACGAGCTGGGCAGGGACGTGCCGACGCTGGTGAACCTGCAGCCGAGCGGACAGTACCTGATGGAGGACTTCTGTTACGCGGGCGGCCTGCCCGCGGTGCTGCGCGAACTGGACCAGGCCGGGCTGCTGCACGCCGACACCATCACGGTGACCGGATCCGGGATCGGCGCCAACGTGGCCGACGCGCCCTGCTGGAACCGTGAGGTCATCAAGACCGCGGCCGAGCCGCTCCAGCCCGCCGGGACCGGGACCGCCGTCCTGCGCGGCAACCTCGCACCGGACGGGGCGGTGATCAAGCAGTCCGCCTCCTCGCCGCACCTGCTCAAGCACCGGGGCCGGGCGCTGGTCTTCGACTCCCCCGCCGACTACTACGCCGCTTCCGATGATCCCGAACTCGACGTCGACGAGGACACGGTGCTGGTCATCCGGTATTGCGGTCCGCGCGGCTACCCCGGCATGCCCGAGGTGGCCAACGTCGCGCTGCCGAAGAAGCTTCTCAAGCGCGGCGTTCGCGACATAGTACGGATCTGCGACGGGCGCATGTCCGGCACCGCCTACGGGACGGTCGTCCTGCACGCCGCCCCCGAAGCGGCGGCCGGCGGTCCGCTGGCCCTGGTGCGGACGGGCGACTGGATCACCCTCGACGTGCCGGGCCGGACCCTGACCCTCGAGGTCGGGCCCGAGGAGCTGGCCGAACGCCGGACCGCATGGCGGCCGCCTCCGCCGCACGCCAGCCGGGGCTGGACGCGCCTGTACTGCGAGCACGTGCTGCAGGCCAACGAGGGCGCCGACCTGGACTTCCTGATCGGGTCCAGCGGCCACGAGGTCCCCCGAGAATCGCACTAGGCCTGCCGGGCCAGCCGAGCAGGTAGTGTTCTCCCCTGGCCCCTTTCCGACCCGAGGCAGGAGCATGTGGAGAGCGTCATCCTCGTCGACGAGACCGGGTTCGCCCGAGGCACCGCGGCCAAGGCCGCTGTCCATCATGACCGGACACCCCTTCACCTGGCGTTCTCCTGCTACCTGTTCGATGGCGCGGGCCGGTTCCTGCTGACCAGGCGGGCCGAGTCAAAGCGCACCTGGCCCGGCGTGTGGACCAATACCTGCTGCGGGCACCCGCTGCCCGGCGAGCCGGTGGCCGACAGCGTGCGCCGGCGGCTGCGGGAAGAACTCGGGATCGCCACGGCCGATCTCGTACTGGTGCTGCCCAGGTTCCGCTACCAGGCCCAGATGGCCAACGGCGTGGTGGAGAACGAGGTCTGCCCGGTGTACGCGGCGTACTCGGACGCGGTGCCGGCGCCGGACCCGGCGGAGGCCGCAGAGATCGCCTGGGTGGACTGGGGTCAGTTCTGCGAAGGGGTAAGCAGCGGGCGGCAATCGGTCTCGCCGTGGTGTGCCATGCAGGTCGCCGAGCTCGTCGCGCTGGGTCCGCGACCGCTGACCTGGCTAGCGGCCGACGATGCGGACCTGCCCCCGGCGGCTCTGCTGGCCGGGTTATCCGCCAGCTCACGCGTCCGCGGGCGGGGTGTCCCCGGCCTGGAGAGCCTTCGGGGTCTTCGGGGCGAGCCCGCGAGCCAGCAGTTCCAGCACGTCGTCGAGCACGTCCTCCGGGACACGGCCGCCGGCCGTCCACTCGGCCCAGCGCATGCCGACGAAATTGCCGATGCCCGTGTAGGCATACGCGATGACCTCGGGGTCATACCGTGCGTCGATGTCACGGTCCATCTGGGCGGCCCGCACTCCGCGCGCGTAACCCCGGGCCAGGTGCTCGTAGTACTCGCGGAACAACCCGGTGTCGATGAACTCAGACTCGCGCACGATACGGTCGATCCAGGGCCGCTTGGACAGCAGGTCGAAATACACCCGGAACGATGCGCGTTCCCTGCTCCGCTGGCTGCTGCCTGCGTGCTCCAGGGCCTCCTTCATGGCCCGTCTCAGGTCGGTGTTGATGGCCCGGACCACGGCCGCGAAGATCTCCGCCTTGGACCCGTAGTACGAGTAGAAGCTGCCTGTGGCCATCCCGGCCCGGGCGCAGATGTCCGCGACCGTGGCCCGGTGGTAGCTGCGCTCGCCAAACAACTCCTCGGCCGCGATCAGCAGGCGCTGGGCTGGTCCGGGGGGACGGCTCTGCTGGTCACCCCGGGGGGAATTCCCTCCCCCCGGACCCCCCTGGCGAACCCCCCGATCACGGGGGGGCTGCCCGCCCCCCCGTTCCCCCGCGGCCCGATCGCGGGGGGGCTGCCCGCCCTCCCGTTCCCCCCCGGCCCGTTCTCCTCTCGGGCCCCGCGCGCGGGGGGGCTCTGCGCCCCCCCGCGCTGACCGGGGTATCCGGCTTGGTTCTGCCGTCATCTCGGCTGATCCCTGTTCCGTCCCGTCCGGGTGGCCGACGAGGCGTCAGGGTGAGGCCGAGGGGACGCCACTCGCTGGCGCCTGCTGTTCGGTTCCCGTGAAGGTGGTGATCGCGCCCGTGGCGGTCGTGTCCGTGACCAGCACCGGACCCTCACGCACGAGCACACCATTCTCGATCTTGCCCATGTAGGCGCCGGTCATGCCTGCATGGTCAGTCGCCGAGTACGCGTACGGGGCGAGGATGGGGCCCTGCGGCAGCCCGGCCTGGATCGCCGATATCAGGCTGGCTCGGGTCGGGTTCCGGCCCGCGTTGAACATCGCCTGCACGAACGTGTAGGCCACTTCCATGCCGTAGACCACGTTGCCGTCGAACGGCGCCTTGGCGTCGTACTGGTCGTGGACCTTCTTCCACAGTGCAACCCAGCCGTTGCTGGTTTGTCCGAGCGACGGCGCGTAGTAGTCGGTGATGATCCCGTTGATGAGCGCGCTGCCGTTCACCGTGGCGCCGGCCTGCTTGGCGTATGCCGAGACCAGCCCGCCCAGCGTGATCGGGTCCGTGCCGACGTTGCTGGCCGCCAGGGTCGGGTTGAAGTTGAGCTTCAGGGTGTACAGCTTGAGCAGGGCGAGGAAGGCCGGGATCGCGAACGACACGATGACCTGGGCGCCGGACGCCTTCAGCGCGGCCACCTGCGGTGCGATATTGACGTTGGTCGGGACGTAGGTCTGCCTGCTGACCACCATCGAGGACGGGATCTCGTAGTCCAGGCCCTTGACCCCGTCCTGGCCGAACTCGTCGTTCTGGTAGAAGTAGCCGATCTTCATGCCCTTGAAGTGCTGCGCGACGTACTGGCCGAGGATCTTCCCCTCACGCACGTAGTCGATCTGCCAGCCGAACGTCTCGGGGTACTGGGTCGGGTTGTTCCAGCATTCGCATCCGGAGGCGATGAACACGTCGGGGACCTTCTCCGAGTTCAAGAAGCTCACCACGGCCAGGTGCGTGGGCGTGCCGAGTCCGTCGAAGATCGCGTACACGCTGTCCTGCAGCACCAGCTGGTGCACTACCGACGACGTGGTGGTCGCGTTGTAGGCGTCGTCGAGGTACTTGTAGACGATCTTCCGGCCGTAGATGCCGCCGTTCGCGTTCACGTACTGGAAGTACGCGTTCGACGCGGGTGCGATCTCGCTGTAGCCGGGTGCGGCGGGACCGGTGAGCGGCTGGTGGCTGCCGACGGTGATGGTGGTCGCCGTGATGCCCGGCGCGGACGCGGTCAGGGCCGCGTTCGAGCTACTGGTGGAGGTCGTGCTCGAACTCGAACTCGACGAGCACGCGGTCACGGCGAGCGCGGCTGCGGCCATCAGGGCCGTGGCCTGCCAGCGGAGCCGTTGAGATCTTTTCATGAAGTGCCTTCCTTCTCGTGTCGGCTGGCCGGCTTCTCCGGCGGTTCCGGTGGGCTGAGGGGCTCGTCCCCCGGGACCATCAGATCGTCGGCCGAAGGCGTGACATGGTTGGCTGGCGCGATACGCCAGGTGCGGGATTTCTGGTTGGGACCGAAGAAAGCGATCATGATTCGCCGGAGCCCGCCCTGGATTCCCTGCGGGAAGACGAGCATGACGAGGATGAGGATCACGCCGTAGGCGACGATGGGGATGTTGGCTCCGACGGTGCTGGACAGGCCGTGGCTGTTGGACACGTCCGTGACGTAGGTCGGCACCAGGACGATGACCAGGCTGCCCCACACCGCGCCGGCCAGGCTGCCCAGGCCGCCGATCACGGCGCCGGTCAGCAGCGCGATGGACAGCGTGATGGTGTACGCGCCGGGTGCGACCAGCCCGGTGAGAATGGCGAGCAGTGCGCCGGCCAGCCCGGCGCTGGTGGCACTGACCACGAAGGCGCGTACCCGCGCGGCGGCGACGTTGATGCCGTCCAGCGCGGCCGCCACCTCGTCGTCGCGGACGGCCCGCCAGTTGCGGCCGATCCTGCTGTGACCCAGATTCCCCAGCAGCACCAGGGTGACCAGGGCCACCGCGGCGCAGACCCAGGCCTGCCATCTGGTCAGCGGGAAGTTCGCGCCGAGGAAGCTCGGGGTGGTGAACACGACGTTCAGGCCCTGGTCGCCGCCGAAGACTCCTGGCCAGGCGTACGCGATCGACGGGAGGGCGACGCCGAGCATGAGGGTGGCACCCGCGAGGTAGGGCCCGCGCAGCCGGGCCGCCGCGATGCCCACCACGGCTCCCGAGACGGCCGTGATCGCGGCCGCCACCACCAGCACGGCGTAGAACGGCCAGCTGAGGTGGAGCAGCAGCAGGGCGGTGGTGTAGGCGCCGATGGCCATGAACGCGCCGTTGCCGAGGGAGATCTGGCCGCTGAGCCCGGTCAGCACGGTCAGCCCGGCGATGGCCGTCACATAGACCGCGATTTCGGCGATCTGGTAGTCGCGGAATACGTTCAGCTTGATGGACAAGAACACGACCACGGCGGCTAGCACGATGGTGACACCGAGCCGGCGCGGCAATGTCTGCATCGTCACACCCGCCGCATCCGTGCGCCGGCGAACAGCCCGTTAGGCCGGATCATCAGCACCGCGATGAGGATGCCGAAGGCAATCAGCGAGGTGAGCTCGGAGCCCACCGAGCCGCCCACGTAACCGCCCGCGTAGCTGAGCGCGACCCCGAGGAGCAGCCCGCCGACCACCGCCCCCACCGGACTGTCCAGGCCGCCGATCACGGCCGCGGTGAAGCCGTACACGAAGATGATGTCCATGCTGTTCGGGTACAGGAACGTGGACGGCGAGACCAGCACACCTGCGAGCGCGCCTAGCAAGCCTGCCAGGGCCCAGCCGACCGTCAGCACCCGGGCGACGCGGATGCCCGACAGCTGGGCGATCGTGGCGTTGAACGCCGTGGCCCGCATCCGCAGCCCGGCGGAGGTGTACTTGAACGCCGCGGCCAGTATCAGCGTGGTCACCAGCACCGCCGCCACCACGAACACGTCGAAGCGGGACACGCCGAGCGAGGTGCTGCCGACCTTCAGCCCGGTTATGGAGAACGCGGCGGGGAACGACCGGAACTGGCCGCCGAAGAAGATCCCGGCCAGGCCCTCGAGCAGGACCAGCAGCCCGATGGTCACGATCACGTGGTTGAGCGGCGGCTTACCGATCGTGGGCCGGATCACGATGAGTTCGCAGATCGCGCCGAGTAGCAGGCCGGCCGCGAGCGCGACGAAGAACCCGGCCCAGTACGAATGGGTGTGATAGATGACCTCGATCGCCACGAAGGTGGTCATCATGGCCATGCCGCCCTGCGCGTAGTTCAGTATGCGGGTGCCCCGCCAGATCAGCACCAGGGACAGCGCCACCGCGGCGTAGACCATCCCGAAGGAAATTCCGCTGAGCGTGAGCTGAAGGAACTCGACCACTGGCATGCCCCCCTAGAACCCGAGGTAGTGGTGGCGCAGCGCGACATCGGCGGCGAGCGTCGGGGCGTCGGCCGAGGCGACGACCCGGCCCAGGTTGAGCACGACGCCATGGTCGGCGATCGACAGCGCGCTCCGCGCGTTCTGCTCGACCAGCACGATGGTGAGCCCGCGCTCCCGGCTGAGCCGGACCACGAGGTCCATGACCTGCGCCATGACCTTCGGCGCGAGGCCCAGCGAAGGTTCGTCGAGGAGCAGGACCCTGGGCCGCGCCAGCAGGGCGCGCGCGATCACCAGCATCTGCCGCTCGCCGCCGGACAGCGTCGAGGCCAGCTTGCGCCTGCGGTCGGCGAGCGGCTTGAAGCGTGCGAATTCCTCGTCCAGCGCGGCCCCCCGATCCGCCCGCTGGCTCTCCGGCGCGTGGCGCCGGGCCAGCCGGCTCGGCCACGACATCATGCCGATCCGCAGGTTCTCCTCGACGGTGAGTTCCGGTATCACGCCGTGTCCCTCGGGCACGTGCGCGATCCCGGCTCTCACGATCTGCTCCGGGCCGCGGCCGGCCACGTCGGTGCCGCCGAGCAGGACGCGGCCGCGGCGGGGCTTGATCATGCCGCTGACCGCGCGCAGCAGCGTCGTCTTGCCCGCGCCGTTGGCGCCGAGCACCGCCGTGATAGCGCCGGCTCCGGCGCTCACGGTGACGTCGTGCAGTGCGGTGACCCCGCCGTAGCCCGCGACGAGATCCTGGACCTCCAGCGGGGCCGCCCGGTCGGCCCGCCCGGCGCCGTCGCCCTCGCGGGCAGCATTGTCCGCGCTCACCGGGATGTGGTCCGCTCCGGCGGAACCGCCGTCCGGCCCGCTGCTCATTCGGCCAGCCCCCCGTTCCCGCTGGATCCGACGGGGCCCTGGCCGGAGTCGGCGGTGCCGAGGTAGGCCGCGGTGACGGCGGGGTTGTCCTGAACCTCCCGCGGAGACCCGGTGGCGATGACCCGTCCGAAGTCAAGGACGACGATCGAGTCGCAGACCGACATCATCAGGTCCATATGGTGCTCGACCACCATCAGCGATTCCTCCTCGGCCAGGTCGCGGATCAGCGTGCCGAGTCCGGCGAGTTCGGTTTCACTCAGGCCGCTCGCGGGCTCATCGAGCAGGATCAGCCGCGGCTTGGCCACCAGGGCCCGGGCCAGCGCGACCCGCTTCCGCGTCCCGTAGGACAGTTCTCCTGGCCGGGCACCCGCGACGTCGGCGGCGCCGACCCGTTCGAGAGCCTGCATGGCCAGGCCGCGCAGCATGCGCTCATCACGCCCGGCCCGCGGCAGCGAGAGCAGCGCGGACCAGAATCCGGCCGTGGCTTTGCAGGTCGCGCCGACCATGACGTTCTCCAGCGCGGTCAGGCCGCCGTACAAGCCGACGCTCTGCAGGGTCCTGGCCACGCCGAGGGAGGCCAGCTGATGCGGCCGGATCTGGTGACGGCGGCCGCCAAACAGGACCTCGCCGTCATCGGGCCGGATGAAGCCGCACAGGACGTTCAGCAGCGTGGTCTTGCCCGCTCCGTTGGGCCCGATGACGCCCATGACATGGCCGGGCGGCACGGCGAGCGAGACGGCGTCGAGGGCGGTCAGCCCGCCGAAGCGCACAGTGACGTTGCGCACCTCGAGAACTGAATCCGGATTCATCACTCTTTGTCCTAGTTACCTCTAAGGGGATGTTCCGGCGTGAATCCTCATTCAAGGCTTGGCTCGGGGTACCGGGCAAGACCCGTACGGACTTTGGTGCCGATTCGTAGCTGAACCGCAATACGGGCCGGAGACCGCCCGCGCCCTCAGTGATGCGCCGTGGCCCAGGCGGCTTCCTCGTCGGCCACGTCGCGAACGAGGTCACCGAGGCCCAGCCCGACGTCGTCGACATGGTAACCCCAGGCTGGGCCGAGTGTCTCGCTGACGACCGGCCGGGTGTCACCGGGGCCGGCGATGTCGCGGACCTGGAGCCAGGTGGCGCCGCCCTTGCTCTGGCAGGCCGCCGAGTACTGAGGAGTAGGCGATCTGGTCACGGCGGCCATCTCCCCGCTTCAGCCCTCGGACGCGCCAAGCCCGAGCAGGCGGGCCGCGTTGTGCTTGAGGATCTTGGGACGGACCTCCGGCTTGATGTCGAGCAGCTCGAAGTCGCGGAGCCAGCGCTCCGGGGTGAGCAGCGGGTAGTCGGTGCCGAACAGCATCTTGTCCTGCAGGTAGGAGCTGGCCGCGCGGACCAGCTGCGGCGGGAAGTACTTGGGTGACCAGCCGGACAAGTCGATGTAGACGTTGGCCTTGTGGGTGGCGATGGAGATCGCCTCGTCCTGCCAGGGCACCGACGGGTGGGCCAGGATCACCGGCATGCCGGGGAAGTCCGCGGCCACGTCGTCGATGAGCATCGGGGTGGACAGCCGCAGCTTGATCCCGCGGCCGCCCGGCAGTCCGGCCCCGATGCCCGTCTGGCCGGTATGGAAGACGGCCGGCAAGCCCGCCTCCTCGATGACCGCGTAGAGCGGGTAGTAGTCCCGGTCGTCCGGTGAGAAGGCCTGCAGGCTCGGGTGGAACTTGAATCCGCGGACGCCGTGCTCGCTGATCAGCCGCCTGGCCCGGCGGACTGCTTCGGCTCCGGCGTGCGGGTCCACCGAGCCGAACGGGATGAGCACATCGGCATGGGCGGCGGCCCGGTCGGCCATCTCCTCGCTGGACAGGCCGGGATGACCGGTCGCGGTCCCCGCGTCCACGGTGAACACCACGGCGGCCAGCTGGCGCTGCCGGTAGTAGTCCGCGATCTGCTCCACCGTCGGCGCGCGGTCACCCGCTGCCTTGAAGTACGCGGCCGACGCGGCGAGCAGCTCATCATCGAGGGACAGCTGCCCGTGCCCATCGGATTCGACGTGCACATGCACGTCGATCCCCAGCAGGACGGAAGGGTCCAGAGCAGCCATCCAAACACCCTATATGCCAGGTTCGCCCAGGCCAGCATGGTAGGGCCAGCATTTCCCTGGACCGCATTTGTGCGTCAAGCACATTGCACGCAACGACCCGCTGTGGCACCGTCTGCGATGTGGAGCCGCTAGGCCATGTTCGCCAGGGCGACCTGATGTGGACGCCGGGGCCGGATCGCGTCGACCGCGCCAACGTCACGGCGTTCAGCCAGTGGCTGGGGCGTGAACGCGGACATCACGTCAACGGCTACCAGGAGCTGTGGCACTGGTCGGTGACCGACCTGGACGGCTTCTGGCGGGCGGTCTGGGACTACTGCGGCATCGACGCCTCGGCGCCGCCCACGGCCGTCCTCGGCGCCAGGACCATGCCCGGAGCGGACTGGTTCCCGGGGGCCAGGCTGAACTACGCCCAGCACGTGCTGCGGAACGAGCGGCCCGGCCGGGACGCCCTGTACTACCAGTCGGAGACCACCCCGCTGACCGGCCTGCCCTGGCCTGATCTCGCGAACGGTGTCCGCACCCTGGCCACCCGGCTGCGCGGGATGGGCATCGGCCCCGGCGACCGGGTCGCCTCCTGCATGCCGAACATCCCGCAGACGGCCATCGCGATGCTGGCCGCCACCAGCATCGGCGCCATCTGGGCCAGCTGCTCCCCCGACTTCGGCGGGCGCGGGATCAGCGAGAGGTTCGGGCAGCTGTCACCCAGGGTCCTGTTCTGCGTCGACAGCTACCGGTACGGCGGCCGGGACCACGACCGTACCGCCGAGATGCGCCAGGTCATCGGCGGGCTTCCCGGCCTGGAGCAGGTGATCCGCGTCCCAGGGCCGCTCGGCGTCCCCATCGCGCAAGAACCCGCAGGCCGGGGCGGCCCGGCCGTCGTGACCTGGGACGCGCTGATGGACTACCCGTCCGTGGCCGCCGCCGGGTTCGAGTTCGAGCAGGTGCCGTTCGGCCACCCGCTGTGGGTCTTGTTCTCTTCCGGCACCACCGGGCTGCCCAAGGCGATCACCCATAGCCACGGCGGCATCCTCATCGAGCAGCTGAAGCTGCAGACGTTCCACATGGACCTGCGCCCGGGCGACCGGCTGTTCTTCTACACCACGGCCGGCTGGATGATGTGGAACTTCCTGGTCAGCTCGCTGCTGCTGGGCGTGCGGCCGCTGCTGTACGACGGGCACCCCGGCCATCCACGTCCGGACGTGCTGTGGGAGATGGCGCAGAACGCCAGCGTGACGATGTTCGGGGCCAGTCCCGCGTACGTCGACCTGCTGGCCAAGGCGGCCCTGGTGCCGGGCCAGAAGTACGGCCTGTCCGCGCTGGCCGCCGTCATGCTGGCGGGCTCGCCCGTGTCGGCCGAGTGCGGCGCCTGGTTCTACCGCAACGTCAAGCGCGACCTGTGGCTGCACGTGGGCAGCGGCGGAACCGACGTCTGCAGCGGGTTCACCGGCGGCGCGCCCACGCTGCCGGTCTACGCCGGCGAGCACCAGGCGCGTAACTTCGGCGTGGCCGCCTACGCGTTCAACGCGCAGGGCCAGCCCGTCACCGGCGAGGTCGGCGAGATGGTGATCACCCAGCCGATGCCGTCCATGCCGGTCAAGCTGTGGAACGACCCCGATCACGAGCTGTACAGCAAGACGTACTTTGCCGACTTCCCCGGGATCTGGCGGCAGGGAGACTTCTTCAAGGTGAACGAGCGCGGCGGCTGCTTCGTGCTCGGCCGCAGCGATGCCACCCTGAACCGGCACGGCATCCGGATCGGCACCGCGGAGATCTACGCGGCGCTGGAGTCGGTCGAGGAAATCACCGACGCGCTCATCGTCAACCTCGACCTGCCAGGCGGCGGATTCTTCATGCCGCTGTTCGTCACCCTGCAGGACGGGGCCGTGCTGGACGACGCGCTCCGGGACAAGATCGCCGGGCGGCTCCGCAGCCAGTACACCGGGCGGCATGTCCCCGATCAGGTCATCCAGGTGGCGGCCATCCCGGTCACCCTGACCGGCAAGAAGATGGAAGTTCCTGTGCGCAAGATACTGCTGGGCGTCCCGCCGGACGAGGCCGCCAACCGCCACGCGATGGCCAACCCGGCGTCCCTGGATGCCTTCGCCGAATACGCCCTGGCCCAGCAGGACTACCCCGCTGGGCTGACCTGAGCCGAGGCTAATCCAGGCCCGGTTTGACGTAGCCGAAGAACGCGCGGCGCTTGATCAGCTCGGCGACCTCGGCGGGGACCATGCTCTCCCAGGAGTCGTCCTGCGCGGCGATCCTGCGCAGCACGTCGCGGCTGAAGATCGGCAGGTACTCGGGGCGGTAGTTGTCGAGGTGAACGAAGCTGCCCCGGTGGTACAGGTAGTCGTACAGCGGCTGCAGCTCGGGCTGCACCTTGATGTCGTCGACCGTCTTGAGCTGGTCATCCGGCGTCGGCCGGTGCGGGTAGACGTAGAGCTTGAGGCCGTTCTTGAACAGCCGCCCGAAGCTCTCCAGGATCCCGCCGGGAAGCTGCGCGTGGTTCTTCTCGTCGAACAGGTCGATCAGGCTCGGCACGCCCATCACGATGCCGATCCGCTCGGTGGTCCGCTCCCCGATGTAGGCGGCCAGCCGGTAGTAGTCGAAGTAATCGGTGATCAGGACCGTCTCTCCGCAGGCGGCGAGCAGCTCGGCGCGGGCCAGGAAGTCCCGCCGGTCGACCTCCTGCCCCCCGGCGAGCAGGTTCCGCATGGTGATCTCGGTCAGCTGCAGGATCGGCTTGCCGGCCACGGCCGGATCCTCCGCGAACTTGGCCCTGGCCGTGGCCAGCATGTCGAGGTTCACGTGCGTCGGCGGCCGGAAGCTGCCCCGTTCGACCAGGATCGCCTTCTTGCGCAGCACCTCGCTGGGCTGCAGCACCACGCGGTCCGGGCCGAACATCGCCACGCCGCTCAGCTCGAGCTGGACCAGCTTGACCGCCATCAGCCGGTTGTCCACGCCCCGGAACTCGATGCCGCGGAACTCGATCATGTCGATCTCGACGCGGCCGACGGTCAGCCGGTCCAGCAGGCTCTCGATCAGCCTCTCGGGCTCATGGTGCTCGAAGAACGCCCCGTACAGCAGGTTGACCCCGACGATGCCCAGCGCCTCCTGCTGCAGCCAGGCCTCGACGTCCAGCATCCGGACGTGCATGACGATCTGGCTCGGCTCGTCGTGCGCCTGGGCCTGGAACTTCACCCCCATCCAGCCATGGCATTCGTTGCCGCCCCGGTAGCTGCGGGCCACCACCGTGTCGGCGAACGCGAAGAAGCAGCTCGAGTCGCCGCGCTCGTCGTCCAGCCGCTCGACGTTGAGCTGGAACTCCTTGTCGAGCATGCCCTGCAGCCGTCCCATGGACACGTACCGGTCAGCCTTGCCGTACTCGGCATCGCTGACCGCCATGTCGTAGGCGGAGATGGACTTCGCGACGGTGCCCGCGGCCCCCCCGACGCGGAAGAACCACCGGACGACCTCCTGGCCGGCCCCGATCTCCGCGATCGTCCCGTACCAGCGCGGATCGAGGTTGATCCGCAGCGCCTTCTGGTGCGTGTCGGTCTGATGAGCGCCGATGAGCTCGGTCATCGCGTCTCCCTGCCTGCTCACCTGCTGCCGCCACCACCCGCCGGGCGCGGCGGGCAGGCGCTATTGCCGATCGCTCGGATTGTACTGTTTTCCGCCGGGCACCCGCTAGCGACGCCCAGGTGAACGATGGGCTGCGCGGACCCGATGAGGTCCGGGCCGGCCTGGCCGGCGTGATCTACGCGCGCTCGAGCCGGCGCACGTGTCGGTGCGGCTCCGGCGGTGAAACGATGGGACCGTGAGCAACCTGGATCCGGCGCCCGAGGCCATCGTGCTGGCCCCCGGTATACACCGTGCGGTCGACGTCCTTGAGGCCCGCACGACCGTGGCCGGCGACGGCACCGAAGTCCGCAGGCTGCTGCCGCAGCGGACGCTGCGCACCGTGGGCGCGTGGTGCTTCCTGGACCATTACGGACCCGATGATGTGAGCATCGGCCCCGGCATGCGGGTGCCGCCGCACCCGCACATCGGCCTGCAGACGGTGAGCTGGCTGTTCGAGGGCCTGGTGCCGCAGGCCAGTGAGGACTGGGCGGCCGGCCGGTTCGGTGAAGTCCGCGGTTACTCCGGCCCGCCGCTGGCTGCGCCGCCGCTGCCCGCGGTGCCCCTCAAGCCCCGCTGACGCGCGGGCCACCAGCCAGATACGCTCAGCTGTCATGGGAGCAGCCCGCTCGCCTTCCCTTTACCGCAAGGTAGCCGATGACATCAAGGCCGCCATCGCCGCCGGCGCGTATGCGGCAGGCGCCAGGCTGCCGTCAGAGAGCGAGCTGGCCGAGCGCTACTCGGTGTCGCGCGGCACCATCCGGCAGGCGTTCGCGGCGCTGCGCGCCGACGGGGTCATCGTGTCCCGGCGCGGCGCGCGCCGGGTGGTCATCGGCGGGCCGAGGGTGCAGAGCTTCGGCGAGCTGCTGTCGTTCTCCCGCTGGGCCAGGGCCATGGGCGAGGTGCCGAGCGGCCGGGTCATCGCCATCGGCCGCCGGCTGGCCAAGCCGGCCGAGGCCGACCGCCTCGCCCTCCCGGCCAGCGCGCCCGTCTATCACCTGACCTGGGTGCGGCTGCTGTCCGGGCGCCCGGTCATGATCGAGCGCGGTGTCTACCCCGACCCGGTGGGTGCCCTGGTGGCCGGGATGGACCTGGAAGCTGGCTCGATCACCGAGCGCCTGGAGGAGCTAGGCATCGTCTTCGCCGACGCGGAGCACGTGATCGACGCGGTGCCGGCCTCCGCCGAGGACGCCCGGTTGCTCGGCGTCAGCCCGCGGGTGCCGATGCTGCGCGAGCGCCGCCTCACCACCGACCTGGCCGGGACGCCGGTCGAGTGGTCCGACGACCGCTACCTGGGCAGCGCTGTCGCGTTCAGCGTGCACAACTCGACCGCGGTCAACGCCCTGTCCCGCACTCGTGCCCTGTCAGATCCGGACCAGGGCCGCAAGTAGCGGGGCGAAGTGCGCGAAACCCGGTGGCGTGACCGCGGGGTCCTTTGGCTTCTCCTTCCGCCTCAGCACCGCCAGGGTGCTGGCCAGGCCGTCCAGGTCCGCGTAACAGCCCTGCAGGTGCCGGGGATCCAGGCACTCGGCACATGGGCAGTTGTCTCGCAGCCAGACCGCGGGGAAGCGCAGCAGGCGGTCGCCGGCCGCCAGCTCCAGTCCTCCGTCGCCGCAGTTCACCATCGATGCCTGCGCCTTCGGCATGATCGTGCGACCTAAAGTTGGCTATACAAGTTGAGATCTTGATTATACTGGCGATCGTGAGGCTGACCCAGCGGATCGTGGTGGTGGGCGGGGGCGTGCTCGGCACCATGCACGCGGTGATGGCCCGCCGGCGCGGCTACGAGGTCGTGCACCTGGAGCGGGAAGCCGAGGCCCGCGGGGCCAGCGTCAGGAACTTCGGCCTGGTCTGGGTGAGCGGCCGGCGGCCAGGCACCGAACTCGGACTGGCCCTGCGCGCCCGCGAGCTGTGGGAAGAGCTGGGGGCCGCGGTGCCCGGCCTGGGCTTCCGGCCCGCGGGTTCGCTCACCCTGGCCGCCGACGAGGCCGAGTTCCAGGTGCTCAAGGAGGCGGCCGGGCTGCCCGACGCGGACCGGCGCGGCTTCGAGCTGCTCGACCCGCGCGCGGTCCGGGCAGCCAACCCGGCCCTGCGCGGGGACCTGGCGGGTGGCCTGCTGTGCCGCGCCGACGCGATCGTCGAGCCGCGCCAGGCGCTGCCCGCGCTGCGCGGCCACCTGGCTGGGGAGGAGTACCAGTGGCTGCCGGGGCGCGAGGTGGTCGAGATCGCGCCCAACACCGTGCGCGATCACACCGGCGCCTGGCATCAGTGTGACCTGGTGATCTTGTGCCCGGGCGCCACGTTCACCGGCGTGGCCGGCCGGTATCTGGGCCATCTCGCGCGTGACGGGGTACGCCGGGTCCGGCTGCAGATGATGCAGACCGCGCCGCTGGCCGAGCGGCTCACCACGGCGGTGGCCAACGGTGAATCGCTGCGCTACTACCCGGCGTACGACCTTCCCGGGCGCCCTCAGCTGCCGCCTCAGCCGCCGGTCGCCGAGCGCACCCGCGCACAACTGCTGCTGGTCCAGCGGGCCGACGGCGCGCTGACCATCGGCGACACGCACGAGTACGCCGAGCCGTTCGCGTTCGACGTCGACGAAGATGCCTATGACCACCTGCGGACCCGGGCTGAGACGCTGCTGGGCGCGCCGATCCCCCGCATCCAGCGGCGCTGGGCCGGCGTCTACAGCGAGGTAACCCTGGAGAACCCGCTGGCGGCCGGTCATGGGCTGTACCACAGATCCGAGGTCGAGCCCGGCGTGGTCCTGGTCACGGGACCGGGCGGGCGGGGCATGACGTGTGCCCCTGCTATAGCAGAGGAGACGCTCCGTTGAGCCGTATCACGGTGGCGTGCCTGGACATGGCAGGCACCACGGTCCACGACAACGGTACGGTGCTGGAGGCGTTCGCCGCTGCCATCGCGGCCCAGAACCTGCCCGTGAGCGCGTTCAATCAGGCCATGACCGACGTGCGGTCGAGCATGGGCCAGTCGAAGATCGAGGTGTTCCGGCGGATCCTGGGCGACGAGGCGGCCGCGCGGAAGGCCAACGAGGCATTCGAGGACCACTACGCGGCGGCCGTCCGGGCCGGCGCCGTCGCGCCGATGCCTGGCGCCGCCGAAACCATCACCCGGCTGCGCGAGGCCGGCATCCGGGTCTGCCTGGCCACCGGGTTCTCCCCCGCGACCAGGGACGCCATCATCTACCAGCTCGGCTGGGGCGGCCTGGTCGACCTGGTCCTGTCTCCCGCCGACGCGGGCTTCGCCGGACGCGGGCGACCGTGGCCCGACCTGCCGCTGACCGCGCTGCTGAGGCTGCGCGGCGGCGCGGTCAGCGAACTGGCGGTGGCCGGCGACACCGCCAGCGACGTCGAGTCCGGGCTTCGGGCCGGGGCCGCGGTGGTGGCGGGCGTGCTGACCGGGGCGGACTCCCGCGCGGACCTGGAGCGGGCCGGCGCGCCGCTCATCCTGGACACCATCGCGGACATCGTTCCCCACGTCACGGGGTGACGGCCTGCCGGTGGACTACACCGGCTCCTCTGGCCTGGGGCCGGCCAGGTGGTTAGGATGTGCGCTCAGCGACGTACCTCCGCTCCTGTCCGGGAAGCAGAGCGTCATAAGCGTGGGTAAGGCCATGACGAGTCAGCAGGACGGAGCGCGGCAGCCAGCGGGTATCCGCGACGTGGCCCGGATGGCTGGCGTCTCGGTGGCCACGGTGAGCCTAGCGCTGAACGGCCAGCCGGGCGTCGCCGAAGATACCCGGCGCCGGATCCTGACGGCCGCGGCGGAGCTCGGCTACCGGGCCAATCCTCAGGCCCAGGCCTTGCGGCGAGGACGGACCACCACCTATGGCCTGGTCATCCGGAACTTCAGCAATCCGTTCTTCCTCGAGGTGCTGAGCGGGGCCGAGCACGCGGCAGACGAGGCCGGGGCCACCTTGCTCCTGCTTGACTCGCGCTACTCGGTGGAACGCGAGCGCATGCTGGTGCGGGAAATGGCCGCCCAGCGCCTGGCCGGGCTGGCCATAGCCCCGGTCGGGAAGGGCGAGTCGGTACGGCTGTGGCAGGAACTGCGGCCCGGCACGCCGGTGGTGGCGCTCAACGCGACCGTGGAGGGCATCCCCGGCGTGTCGCGGGTGTACCCCGACAACGCGGCCGGAGTGGAACTTCCTGCTGCCGTTGCTCGGGCTGGCCCGGTTCTCCCTGGAGGGAGCCACGCTCGGAACGTGGTCGGTGACGGCCTGGAAGCAGATCGCCTCCTACCAGAACACAGGCATTCCTCCCCTGATCAGCGCGATCGAGATCACCCTGGAACTGGCCGCCATCACCTGCGCCGTCACGCTGGTGCTGCTGGTGCCCACCATGGTGTGGGTCCGGCTGCGGGTGCAGTGGCTGTCGCGCACCATCGAGTTCCTCTGCCTGCTGCCGCTGGCCATCCCCGCCATTTCGCTCGTCGTCGGCCTCGGCGAGATCTACAACAGGCTCCAGCGCATCAGCCTGTCCGCGCTCATGCTGTTCTGGGTCTACGTGATCCTGGCGCTGCCCTACGCCTACCGGGCGCTGGCCGCCGGGCTGAGCGCGATTGACGTGACCACCCTGTCCGAGGCCGCGCGCAGCCTCGGGGCGAGCTGGTTCACCGTGCTGGTCCGGGTGATCGCGCCGAACATGCGGGCGGCCATCTTGAACGCCCTGATCCTGACCGCGGGCGTGGTGCTCGGCGAGTTCACCATCGCCTACCTCCTGCTGTACACCAACTTGCAGGTGGAGCTGTACTCCATCAGCCGGAACACCCCGAACGCCGGCGTGCTCTTCTCCACCTCGCTCGCCGCGCTGCTGTTCACCGGGGTGCTGCTGCTGATCATGTCCTACGCTGGCCGCCCCCGCCGCGGCCGGGGATGAGGTACGGCCCGTGACTACTTCGCCCGTGACCGGAACTGCGGACGGCCTGGCCAGGACCGCCGTCGAAGTGCGCATGGAGGGACTGAGCCTGGCACTACGGCCCCGTGGTCGCGCTCGACCGGCTCGACCTGACCCTGCAGCCCGGCGAGCTCATCGTGCTGCTCGGCCCGTCGGGCTGCGGCAAGACCACCACGCTGCGCCTGCTGGCCGGACTGGAGGACGCCGACACCGGCCATATCTTCGTCGGCGGCAGGGACATCACCCGGGTCCCGGCCAACAAACGCGACATGGGGATGGTGTTCCAGGCCTACTCGCTGTTCCCGCACATGACGGTGCGGCAGAACGTGGCCTTCGGGCTGCGGCTGCGCCGGATCGCCGCGGCTCAGCGCGACAAGCGCGCGATGGACATGCTGGAACTGGTGGACCTGCCCACGCAGGCCGACCGGTACCCGCACCAGCTCTCCGGCGGCCAGCAGCAGCGCGTCGCGCTGGCCCGCGCGCTGGCCATCGAGCCGCAGGTGCTGCTGCTCGACGAGCCGCTGTCGGCGCTGGACGCCAAGGTCCGGGCGCAGCTGCGGGACCAGATCCGCCGGATTCAGCTCGAGGTGGGCATCACCACGCTGTTCGTCACCCATGACCAGGAGGAGGCGCTGGCCATCGCCGACCGGGTCGGCGTCATGCGGGAGGGCAGCCTCGAGCAGCTCGCGCCACCCACCGAGGTCTACTCGCGGCTGGCCACGCCGTTCGTGGCCCAGTTCGTCGGCCTGTCCAACCGGCTGCCGGGCGAAGTCAGGGGCGGCCAGGTCATCGTCCGCGGGTGCACGCTGCCGCTGGTGGACAGTGATACGCCCGACGGCCGGGTGGTGGCGCTCATCCGGCCGGAAGCAGTCGCCCTGGCGTCCGACACCACACCCGATTCCGGCCCGCTCATCGGCACGGTGATCGCGATCGCCTTCCTCGGCGCGACCAGCCGGATCACCGTCGATCTCGGCGACGCCACGATCCTGGCCCAGCTCCCGACCGCGGACGCCACGGCCCTGCCGGCGGGCAGCCGCGTCGCGCTGACGATCCGCCCCGACCCGGTGCTCGTGTCGGCCGATTCGGAGCTGGCCGCTCCCGCGGCCGACGAAGAGGCTTGAGCGGGGGCACCGCGTGAGCGGCAGGCACCCGCCGCTGACCACGCATCGGCGGCTGGCGCACGGAGCGGTGCTGCGCCGCGGACTCTCGGGCTCGTACCGGGCCGTCGAGATCGTCGAAGGCGAGCCGCACCTGGTCCGCCACGAACTCGGCCCGGCCGGGCTTTCCGCGGGCACGAGGTCAGAACCCGCGCCCGGCCCGGGCCAGGCGCTGTTCTGCCTGGTTCACATCACCGATCTCCAGCTCGCCGACGTTCAATCGCCGGCCAGGTTCGAGTTCCTCAATGCCCATTTCGCCGACCCCAGGTACGCCGAGATCGTGCCCGTGCAGCGTCCCCAGGAGGCCCTGACGGTACATGCCGTCGACGCCACCATCCGCACGCTCGGCGCGGTGCACGGCCCGGCCACCAGCCTGCCGTTGCAGCTGGCCGTGACCACCGGTGACGCGATCGACAACGCGCAGTGGAACGAGTTGCAGGCGTTCCTGGCCCTGTTCGAAGGCGGCCTGGTCTCACCGGATTCCGGCGGGCCGGACTATGAGGGAGTGCAGTCGCCGCAGTGGCCTGGCGACATCTTCTGGAGGCCGGACGAGCCAGGTCCTGGCGGGCCGGACTTCTTCCGGCGCGAGTACGGCTTCCCGCACCACCCGGGCCTGCTGCGGCGGGCGTTGCGTGAGTTCTCAGCGGCCGGCCTGCCGGTCCCCTGGCTGTCCTGCTTCGGCAATCACGAGGCGCTCAACCAGGGCGTCGGGACCCAGACCCCGGGCCTGGCCGCCGCGCTGACCGGTGACAGGAAACCGACCGGGCTGCCAGCCGACTTCGATCACGACCGGGCGCTCGAGCTGTTCACCGAGAGCCCCGAGGCGTTCATGGCCGGCCCATACCAGCAGGTCACACCGGATGCGTTCCGCCGGCCGATCAGCAGGCGGGATTTCGTCGACGCTCACCTGCGGGCCGGCTCGCGGCCGTTCGGGCACGGGTTCAGCGAGCGGAACCGGATGGACGACACCGCGTACTACGTGCATGACACGCCCGCGGTGCGGTTCATTGCGCTCGACACCAACTGCCTGGCCGGCGGCGCGTCCGGGTGCCTTGACCCGGAGCAGGCCCGCTGGCTGGAAGCCCGGCTCGGCGAAGTGCACTCGGCTCACCGCGCACCGGACGGGAGTGAAGTCCTGACCGGTCACGACGACCGGCTGGTGGTCGTGTTCTCCCACCATGGGACGAGCACGCTGGACAACACCTGCGCTCACCCGGGTCCCGATGGCATGCCGTTGCTCGGCGCTGCGGACCTGCTCGCCTTGCTACACCGGTTTCCCAACGTAGTGCTGTGGCTCAATGGTCACACGCACACCAACTCGATCCGCCCGCACCGTGACCCGGCCGACCCTGCGCGGGGTTTCTGGGAGGTCACCACGTGCGCGGTGGTCGACTGGCCGTGTCAGACCCGGGTGGTCGAACTGGTCGATCACGGCGAGTACCTGTCCATCGTGACCACGATGGTCGACCATGACACGCCGCTCTCGCCGGCCTCGCTGGAGACCGGCGACGACCTGGCGGCGTTGCACCGCGAGCTTTCGGCCAACGTCCCCTGGCCCATCTCGGCCTTGGCCGGCAACGCCAGCGACAGGAACACCGAACTGCGGATCATCCCGCCCTTTTCCCTCAACCGCCTGCCGGCCGGATAGCCAGGCGCGGCTACGGCCTGGGCGCGATCAGCACCGGCTCCCCGGGAAGGGTCACCGAGACCGATGCCCATCATGTGAGATCCGCGGGGCGGAGCTTGGACCTCAGCAGGCTCAGCTCGTCGGCACCGAGGCCATGACCGGTCAGCCACCGGGTGACCCCGCCGTGGCGGGCGTCCATCTGCTGGAGGAACGCCGCCATGGTTTCCGGCCGTGGCCGGTGCGACTCCGCGGGCAGGCTGTCGATATCCCTGGCGTACGTCGGCGACCTGCGCAGTCGGCTTATGATGGCCTCGGCGCGCTCCCCCGTGGCGGCATAGTCGGCGATGGCGGCCTCGGGCCGCACCCCCGCTACGGTCAGCGCCAGCGCCACCACGACGCCTGTCCTGTCCTTGCCTGCGGCGCAGTGAACCAGCGCCGCGCCTTGGGCCTGCGCGATACTCCGCAGCGCGCCGACCACCTGATCGGGACGGTCGTCCAGGTAACCCAGGTAGTGCCCGCAGGTGGGATCCCCGGGGAAGCGGGACCTATCCTGTTTCGTCCGGATGAGCAGAGCCTCTGCGGCGGCATCGGTGGCCGATCCGATCTCGGGTATGACCGGGTGATGAGCATGCCGGACATCGGCCACGGAGTCCAGGGGGGCCGGACCTTCGGAGGCCAGCTCGGCCGAACTGCGCAAGTCGACGACCGTGGTCACGCCGATGTCGCGCACCAGTCTGACGACGTCAGCGGCTGACAGCTCCTGCAGGTTGTCCGCGCGCAGCAGCCGGCCGGCGACCGTCTCGCGGCCGTCCTCGGTAGGCAGCCCGCCCAGGTCGCGCACGTTGACGGCACCGTCAAGCTCAATCCAGGGCATGACAACACTTTTGCAGGCCCCTGGCCGTAGATCCGACCCCGGGGTGCAGCGGCTCCCGGCCTTTGGCTTGCGAGCTCGCCGGCATGAGGCATACTGGATCAGATCATGATGCCGCCCAGACCCTCGCGGCCCGCCGCTAGGCCGGCACTGGCCCCGCATTTTCCTGGATGATCGCAGGAGAGGCCCCCTGACAGCCGCCGGCTGAAACCCTGGTTGCCGCTGCTGAGCGAGGGTCCTCATGATGTGGCCAGATTCCGGCTCCGAACCGCCCGACCGCCGGACTACCGGACCGCCGTCCGCGCCGGTGGCGATCCAGATCGAGTTCAGCCGGGGCATCGCCACCGTCGTGATCAGCGGTGAGCTGGACCTGATCACCAGGTCGCAGCTGTCAGAGGCCCTGTCGCTGATCCTGCGCCGGAAGCCGCGGCGGCTGATCCTTGACATGGCACGGACTAGTTTCATGGACTGCGGTTCCGCGCGCCTCATCGCGGAGGCAGGACAACACGTGCCGGGCCTCGGACGGCCGGTCATCAGGCACCCCAGCCGGGCGGTCCGCCGCGTTCTCGAGCTCACCGCCCTGGACGCCAACTGCGAGATCGAGGGATAGCTCATGTGGAAACCCGCGGAAAACAGGTAGGTTGCCTGCGTGAACGTCTCGCTGCATGATGTCCGCCAGGCCCTCAACGAGCTCGGCCGACTGCGTTTCGGAGAGATGCGTGTCGAGGAGGCCATGCACCAGATCGTTGAGGTGACCCACGCGATCTTCTCTGTGGACGGCGCCGGACTGATGCTGGCCGACGCCGAGCATCACCTGCGCAACGCCGCGGTATCCGACGCCCGCATGGAACACCTGGAAGAGCTGCACATTCGCCTTCATGAAGGCCCGTGCATCACGGCGTTCGACGACAAGGTACTGGTAGGGGCCGAGGACCTCACATCGGACACGCGATGGCCCTCGTTCCGCCAGGATGCGGTGGCCCGGGGCGTCCGCGCCGTGCTAGCCAGCCCCATCCCCTATAACCAGGACGCGGTGGGCGTGGTCGCGGTGGTATCAGAAGAACGGCACCCCTGGGCGCCCGAGGCGGAGCTGGCGCTGCTGGCGTTCACTGACCTGGCCGCGCTGCTCATCGCCAGCATGATGATGGGCGAGCAGCAGACGGAGCTCGCCATGCAGCTACAGGGCGCCTTGAACTCCCGGGCCATCATCGAGCAGGCCAAGGGCGTGCTCATCGGTCAGCAGGGCATTTCCGCGCACGCCGCATACGAAAAGCTCCGGGCCCAGGCCAGGGCAGAGCGGCGCAGGATGGCGGTCGTCTCGGCCGAGCTCGTGCGCAGCGCGGTCCGCGAGGCCTAGCCGCGGTGACGGTCGGCGTCTTCCTGGTCATAGCCGCCGTCGACGCCCAGCTCAGTCGCCCCAGATGTCGCGGGCGACGTCGACGATGAGGCGGAGCTTGGCCAGCTGCTCCTCGGGGGTCAGCGCGTTGCCCTCCACGGTGGAGGAGAACCCGCACTGGCCCGACAGGCACAGCTGATCCAGCGGCACGAACCGGGCCGCCTGGTCGATGCGGCGCTTGAGCTCATCGGGGCTGGTCCTGGCGTGGTATCCGGCGGGGGCGGAAGATCGGGGGTGCTCACCGGTCCACAATGCCCCCCGCGGAGTGATACTGCCAAGCGGCTTCACCGCAGCGCCGACGCCGTTTGACGGGGAATAGCCGGGCCTGTTCCGGCCGTATGTCCATGTTACTTGCGCAACGCAACCATCAGTGGCAATGTTCTGGGAATGATCTTTGTCTTCGTCAGGAAACGAGCGCCTGTCATCGCTGTGCTCGCCCTAACGTGCACCGCGCTGGCCGCAGGATGCAGCAGCAGTTCGTCCAGCTCAACCACGAGTTCAACGTCGGCGAGCGCTTCGGCGTCCAGCAGCAAGCCGACGGGCACGGCCAATGTGGCTTATGCGTCCTCGCTCCAATACCTGAACGAGAAGGTCGCCGGCCCCGCTTTCACGGCGGCCACCGGCTATGGCTTCTCGGGCTTCGGCGCGTCTTCCGGCGACCTGGAGTCCGACATCGCGGCCAGCGAGATCCACCCGAACGTCTTCCAGAGCGTCGGCGGTGACAACATCACCCCGCTCGAGCCCAGCTTCACCAAGTGGTACATCCAGTACGCCGGCACCGAGATGGTCGTGGCCTACAACCCGACCGGCAAGTACGCCAGCCAGTTCAAGGCCATCGCCGATGGCAGCAAGCCGGCATCGGACCTGTTTACCCTGCTGCAGACGCCCGGCCTCAAGCTCGGCAGGACCGACCCCAACATCGACCCGCAGGGCCGGGACTTCATCTACATGCTGCAGCTCGCTCAGGCCTACGACCATCTGCCCTCGGATACGGTCAGCAAGATCCTGGGCACCACGGACTGGGGCACCACCTCGTCGTCGCAGATCTACGCCGAGTCCTCGCTGGACTCGACGCTCCAGTCGGGACAGCTGGACGCCTCGAGCGCTTTCGTCACCCAGGCGATCGAGCTGCATCTGGCCTACGTCCCGCTGGTGCCGCAGATCAACCTGTGCTGCAGCAAGTACGCGGCCATGTACCATACAGCATCAATTACGGTCAAGAGCGGAACCAAGCACGGGTCGCCGCAGGTCATCGACATCACCCTGGTCGGCACGCCCACCGATGCCGGGATCGCGTTCGTCAAGTACACCCTGTCGCCGGCTGGCCTGGCCCTGTACAAGCAGGGCGGTTTCACGGTGCTCGCGCCGACGGTGACCGGGGATGCGAGCGCGGTACCCTCAGCGATCTCGAGTGAGCTGGGCACCTAACCCGGCTGCGGCAGCTGGCGGCGCTGTCCAGGGAGATAACCCCTCCCCCGCTCCCGGGCAGCGCCGGCCGGCCGGGTCCGGGCGGATCACGGGGGCTCCGCTGCGGATACGGTCGCTGTCGCCGATCGCGTCCGTCGCCGGGGCGGCGGTGGTCTGGCTCGCCCTGCTCGGCCCGATCATCGCCCTGCTCACGCACCTATCGGGCAGCGCCATCGCGAGCGCGCTGACCGCACCGGGAGCACTGGACCCGCTCGTGGTCTCGCTTGAGTCCGGCCTGGTGACGCTCGGCGTGCTGTTCGTGTTCTGCACACCGCTGGCCTGGATGATGGCCCGCGGGAAGCTGCCGTTCCCGCGGATCTGGGAGGCGGGGGTCTTGTGCAGCCTGTTGTTGCCGCCGCTGGTCATCGGCCTGCTGCTGGTCTTCCTGGTCGGCCCGTACACGCCGATCGGTAATCTTCTCGCCCACTTCAACCTGTCCGCGACCAACACCTTCCTGGCCCTGGTCATCGCCGAGGTGTACGAGTCGGCACCGTACTACGTGCTCGGCGCACAGGTGGCCTTCGCCAGCGTCGAGCCGCGGCTGGAACAGCAGGCCGGGCTGCTCGGCGACCGGCCGCGACGGGTCTTCCGGCGGGTCACGCTGCCGCTGGCCGCGCCTGGCCTGGCCATGGCTCTGTCCATCGCCTGGGCCAGGGCGATGGGCGCCTTCGGCGCGGTCATCATCATCGCCTACCACCCGGCCGGGATACCGTTGCAGATATATACGACGCTGCAGGAGACCGGCCTGGCTTCCGCGCTGCCGTATGCCCTGGTCCTGCTGGTGGTCGCCCTGCCGCTGCCGCTGGCTGCCTACATCTGGAGCGCCCGTGCTGGACGCCGACGTCGAGGTTGACCGCCGGGAGTTCACTGTGCGCGCGGCCTTGCGGGTGGCTCCCGGTGAGCGGCTTGCGCTGTTCGGGCCGTCCGGCGCGGGCAAGACAACGCTGCTCGAGGCCATCGCAGGGCTGGTCTACCCGCAGCGGGGCCGGGTCGAGCTGGCCGGACGGGTGCTCACCTCGACCGTGCCGCCCGCGGTGGCCGTGCCGCCATGGCAGCGCCGGATCGGGCTGCTGCGCCAGGACCCGGGGCTGTTCCCGCACCTGACCGTCCGGGACAACCTGTGCTACGCGCCGTCGGCATCGAAGTCAGGGCCCGAGTTGTCCTCGCTGGCCTCGGCGCTGGGCATCGAGCGCCTGCTCGCCGCGATGCCCGCGCGCTTGTCCGGCGGCCAGGCGCACCGGGTGGCGCTCGGCCGCCTGCTGCTCGCCCACTGCGACGCGCTGCTGCTGGACGAGCCCTACACCGGCCTGGACGCCAGCCTGCGCCGTGCCCTCACCGACCTGGTGAGCTCCCTGGTGGCGGACCGGTCGATGCCTGCCGTGCTGGTCACCCATGAGCTGGCCGACGCCCAGGCATTCGCGGACCACCTGGCCGTGCTCGATCACGGCGAATTCCTGCAGGTCGGCGCGCCCGATGAGGTCGTGCTGCGGCCTGCCTCGCGGCGGGTGGCCGAACTCATCGGCTACCTGGGCTTCGTGCCCAGCGGCGATAACGTGGCGGGAGTTCATCCCGAGCGGGTGATCGCCGGAGCGTTCGGCGATAAGGGATTGGTCCTGAGCGGTGTCGTCGCCGCCTGCCGCCCCGCCGGGGCAGGCTGGGAGGCTGACCTCCGGGTGAGCGAGGGGGCAGTTACCTGCCGCCTGCCCGATAAGCCGGCCGCCACCGGGGCCGAGTTCGTCATCACCGTCCTTGACCCGCCGATTTTCGGTGCGGACGGGAAAGCTCTTCCTGCTGGCCTCGGGAGCGCCCGGCCTCGGTCTTAGCAGCGATCTCATCGAGGAAGCCGACGGCGGCCGCCGCTGTCGCCCGGCGCCAGGCCAGCAGGATCGCGTCGAAGCCATCCAGCCCGGCCTGCTGGGCCTGCACGGCCTGGGCGATGGGATCGAGGACCGCCCGCTGTCGCGCCAGCAGGCCGGCCGGATCGCGTCCGGCCCGGTGCAGGAGGGCGAGTTTGGTCAGGAGCTGTGACCGGATTTCCCTGACGTGCTCCACCGGCGTGTTCAGCCACTGCTCTGCCGCCTCGCGTCCTTCAGGGGTGACGGTATAGATGGTGCGCTGCGGGCCGAGGCCCGGCTCCACCGAAGCGGGCGTGATGAGCCCGGCCTCGACCAGGCGGCCAATCGCCCGGTAGACGACCGGCCTGGGGATGCGCCAGATCCGGCCGAGCTCACCACCGGACTCGGTGAGCTGCGACACGGCGAAGCCGTGAGAGGGCCGCTGGCTGAGCAGCACGAGAACCGTCCACTCGGCCAGCGCCATCGGCACTTCCATGCGCCCGAGACTAGCTTGTCGCCCGGGGTTGGTCATGTTCGCCGGCGGCCCGTCGTCCACCGGCCTCACATACCGGAGAACACCCCGTGCCGGAGGTCCCTGCGTATGTCCCGGCCGAGCCGGCGAGTCTCGCGGCCGTTCAGGAAGGCCCCCACGGCGGCGCCGGTGAGCAGCGGGCCCAGCGAGAACGCGCTCCGGCCCGCTCGTGCGGCCAGCCGCCTGCGCAGCAGTCGGGCCAGCGGAGACCCGGCCGCGATCACCACCCCGCCGGGAATCATGGACACGCCACGGCGGTGCGCCCACGACGCGACGTAGGCACCCATCCGTTCCGCGAGGTTTCCCGAAGCCGGCCTGCCGTACGCCTCGTGCAGTTCGGCGATGAGCTTGATCTCGATTCCCACCAGAACCAGGGTCTCCGCCGCAATCTCGACGGGGTAGGCGGTGGGCACCGGCAGTGCGGCCCACATGCCTGCCACCCCGCCGGCCGCACTCGAGGCCCGAACCGCGCCCTCGATGAGCGCGTCGGCGATCTCCTCAGCCGGCCGGTCACCGAACTGCTGCCGCAGCGCCGCCTGATCTCGCACTCGCAGCCGCGGCGCCATCGCGGTCACCTGCGCGGCCAGCCAGCCCGTTCCCCAGCCGGCCCTGCGCCTCGCCGCGTCCAGCCGGCGCCACGCCGCCCGGGTGCCGCGTCCCGCACCCCGCGCGCCAGAACCCACGGCCTTGAGGAACGCGGCCACCTTACGCTGCTGGTCCTGCGGATACTCTGCCTCGGTGACATCGGTAGCGACCTCGGCGGCGCGCAGCGCGAGTTCGTTCGACTCCGTCTCCGGTTCAGTCATGGCATGAACCTACCCGCCGCCGACGGCGATCCACTTCAGGCGGGCCTCGGGCTCAGTTGGGGTTGTAGGGCGTGTAGCGCAGGTCCGGGGCCGGCCGGGACGTGGTGGCCCGCAGCATCGCGGCCTCCCTCGACAGCAGGCCACGCTCCGCACCGAGCCGGCGCAGCGCGTCGGGCTCGTCCAGCAGGCCCTGCCGTTCGGGCAGGTCGATGACGATGGCGGCGGCGACGATGAACGACAGCAGGCCCGGCTCGTCCGGCAGGTCCTCGACCCTGACCGTGGCACCGCCCCATTCGGTGAGCGCGTCGAGGTAGCCGCGGAACGCGACTTGGACGGCGCGGACCAGGGGTGCCGCGCCGTCCTGATCGACCGCCTCGTCGGTGAGCATCTCGACCTCACCCTGCAGGTACGGCAGCGTCTGGTCGAGCGCGAGCAGCCTGAACCGCTGGGTACCCACGGTGACCAGGTCGAACCGGCCGTCCTCGCGCTCCTCGACGCCGCGCAGGGTGGCGGTGCAGCCGATGTGGTAGAGCGAGTGAACCCCTTCCACCCCGGTCTCGCGGCCCTTGCGGATGGCGATCACGCCGAAGCGCCGGGGCTCGGGCCCGTCGAGCAGGTCCGTGACGAGCCGCCGGTACCGGTCCTCGAAGATGTGCAGCGGCAGGACCATTCCCGGATAGAGCACCGTGCCGAGCGGGAACAACGGCAGCATCTCGCTCATACCCCGACCCTACGGCCGTCCTATCCCTGGCCACCAGTCACCCGGCCTCGGCGCGCTGAGCGGGGCGGGCGCTCACGACGGTTCAGCGCACAGCCGCTCGATGATCTGCCATCGGCGCCACGACAACCGGGTACCGCGGCAGGTCAGCGAAACCGGCCGACGGCATCAGCCGCGCCGGATCTTGGAGGGCTGTCTCATCGAGCACCGAGCCTACTCGCCGGTCCCGCGGGCTCGATCGGGTCACGTGTGCGGCGCGCCAGCATCTGCCGCCGGCCGCCTTCGGCGTGGTATGGCAGGTCATGCTGGTCCAGGACGGCGAAGCCGTCCGGAAGCAGCGAGGCGGGCTCGCCTGGGCCCAGGCACCAATCGGGGGAAAGATCCGGTCGCGCGCTGCGGGCTGCGACCGTGAAGGCCTCCCAGCCGAGCAGCCCGCCGTCCGCTACCGCCTCGGCCGCCGCGGCGAAGACGTCTCGGGCCCAGAACCCGGTGCACAGCACCAGCGCATGTGAACGCGGCCGCGGGTGCCAGCCGGCCAGGTCCGCGTGCACCAGCGTGATCAGCGCATCCAGGCCTTGCCTGCGGGCCCGCTCGCCGAGCATCCCGAGGGCTATGTCCGAGACGTCCACCGCCGTGACCAGCCGTCCGTTCGCCGCAGCCAGCAGGGCGCTGCCTGAAGGCCCGCAGGCCAGGTCGGCCACCGGACCGTCAGGCAGGTCCAGGGCCAGGGCTCGCGCCGCGAGCGGATGAGGATCGAAGGACGTCGTGAACCGGCCGGCGTACCTGGCGTTCCACCTGAGCCGGTCCGGATGGCTATCCGGCGGGAGCAATCCGCCTGCCTCGCCAGCGGGCATGATCGTGGATACTACGTGCCCTGGTTCACAGTGTCGCGAAGCCTGGATAATTACAGCACCGAGTACCAAAATAGGCTCCCGGTCATCCCGACCCGGCGAGGAGACGATGGCAAGTACCCGCGAGTGGTTCGAGACGGTCGAGGAAGCGCGCAGGCGAGCCCGGCGGCACCTGCCGCGATCGGTGTACCTGTCGCTGGTGGCCGGCACGGAACGGGGTGTCACGTTGCGAGACAACGTGGCCGCGTTCAGCGAGCTGCGGTTCTCGCCGCCGCACGTCGCGGACCTGCCCGCGAGCAGGCATCTAGCCACCACGGTGCTCGGGCAAGACATCTCGCTGCCGGTGATCGCGTCCCCGACCGGCGTGCAGGCCGTGCACCCCGACGGGGAGGTGGGGGTGGCCCGCGGGTCGGCCGAGGCGGGCACCGCCATCGGCCTCAGCTCGTTCGCCAGCATGCCGGTGGAGGACGTGGCCGCGGCCAACCCGAAACTGTTCTTCCAGGTCTACTGGTCAGGCGGCAAGGACACCATCGCGGCCCGGATCGAACGCGCCCGCCGGGCCGGTGCCAGGGCCCTGATCGTCACCCTGGACTGGTCGTTCTCCAGCGGCCGGGACTGGGGCAGCCCGGCGATACCGGAGAAGATGAACCTGCGGACCATGGTGCGCTTCGCCCCCGAAGGCCTGACCCGACCCGGCTACGTGGCGCAGTGGCTCCGGGGAGGTGGCCTGCCCGACCTGACCGTGCCCAACATGGCCGCCCCCGGCGAGCCGGCCCCCACGTTCTTCGGCGTCTACGCGGAGTGGATGCAGACCCCGCCGCCGAGCTGGGCCGACATCGCCTGGCTGCGCCAGCAGTGGGACGGCCCGTTCATGGTCAAGGGCGTGATGCGGGCCGACGACGCCCGCCGCTGTGTCGACATCGGCGCCACCGCCATCTCGGTGTCCAATCACGGCGGCAACAACCTGGACGGCACGCCCGCCTCCATCCGGGCGCTACCCGCCGTCGCCGACGCCGTGGGCACCCAGGTCGAGGTTCTGCTGGACGGCGGGATCCGGCGCGGCAGCGACGTGGTCAAGGCGCTGGCGCTCGGCGCCCGCGCGGTGATGATCGGCCGCGCCTACCTCTGGGGGCTGGCCGCCAACGGACCAGCGGGAGTGAAGAACGTGTTCGACGTGCTGCGCGGCGGCATCGACTCGACGCTGCTCGCGCTGGGCCGGTCCTGTGTTCACGACCTGTCAGGCGAGGACATCATCGTTCCCGCGGATTTCTCCCGCGGAATGCCAAGTGAGGCCCAGAACGGCGGGGAAGAAGTAAGGGGAGGCGGGGAGGGGCTGCTTCTCGGTAGCCACCAGCGGTAGCAGCGGCCGGGCGGTCCGCAGTTCGGCGCAGCCTTGCCAGACCCAGGCTGTACGCGATGTCGTCGAGCAGCTGCGCGCGCGGATGCTGCCGATGGCAGCGTCCGGTCGCGCACAGGTGACCTTGGCGGTCACGGATTGGGACTCATCCGCGGCCGGTTGACCGAGCCCCGGAGATGGCCGGTCTCCCGCGGATCCAACAGCGCCCCGAACTGGCTGCCCAGCGATGCCGAGCCCCGGTGAAAGGCTGCAGCCATGTCAGGTCGCGTGCCGGATGGCCTCGAGGGGCCGAACGGGGAGCGGCGGCCTAGCAGCCCCGCGGTCCACGCCTCCGCGACGACGGCAACTACGCCCAGGCGGGCCTGGATCCTTTCTGAATTCCAGGAGTAAAAAGGCTCATGCAGTACATCCAGCTCGTCGAGTTCAACACGAATCGCCCGGTGGACGAGGTCAAGCAGGCCTTGGACGCGAGGCTGGAGACCAGCCGCGGCAGGCGCACCGTGCTTATGGCTGTCGTCGCAGCCGACGACGATCGCCCCAATCACTACTGGGAGCTGCTGGAATATACCTCGGAGCAGGACGCGGTGAAGACCGCCGAGCTCCCGGAGACCAAGGCGGCATTCGAGCGGTGGTCCAGCCTCCTTGACGGCGAGCCAGCCTCCTTGACGGCGAGCCAACGTTCCACAACCTCGACGTGGTTGAGCAGGTCGGCGCCCCGTAAGCCCACGCTGAGCGGCGGCCGGGCCGCGGGCAAGAAGGTCCTCACCGGCATCGCGGTGGAAGTCAACGGTCCAGGTCTTGCCGCCCGTACCAGCCCCGTGACATGCCAGGAGACCGATGGATGAGATCCGCGTCGCCATCTGGTACCTGCAGGTCGGCGCGCCTCGATGCGACGACCGTTTTTCGGCCGGCGGTGAACCCGTCAGCTCAGCCGGATGTGCCGGCCGTGGAGCTGGCCGCGCCGAACGCATCCCCCAGGCCGGTGAGGTCTACCGGGCGCCGGGCCTGCTCGGGCACATGATCCAGGAACGGGCGCATCGCCTCGAGGGCGGCCAGGATCTCGCGCCCGACCTGCGGCGCGGAACGCATCGCATCCACCGAAACCAGGATTCCGCGATCGCGGTACCACGAGATGATGGGGGATGTCACCTCATGGTAAAGAGCAAAGCGCTGGGCAATGACCTCTGCCGTGTCGTCGGAGCGATGCTCCAGCGCCGCGCGCGCGAGCAGCCGGCGCATAAGTTCGGCATCGTCGGCCTGCAGGTGCAGCGCCACGTCCGCGGTCATGTCAAGTTCGCGGCCGATCAGGTAGGCAGCGCGGGCCTGGTGCATGTTCCGCGGGATTCCGTCTAGGACAAACCCGCCTCCGGCTGCCTTGGCGGCGACCATCTCCTCCCGCAGCATGTCGAGTACGACCTGGTCGGGTACGAGTTCGCCGCGGTCGAGATAAGCCTGAACGGCAAGGCCGAGATCGGTCCGCCGCGCGACGTGATCGCGCAGCAGTTCACCGGTCGAGATGTGCGGGATGTCGAAATGCGCGGCGATCAGCGCGCCCTGAGTCCCCTTGCCCGCACCCGGGGGCGCGATCATCAGTACCCGCATACTCATCTCCTCATGTCATCAGCCCGCGCACTTGCCGCCCGGTCGATAATTCCTCTCACCGCAGGCGTCAGCGGGTGCTAACGCGGGTTTCTGCGCAGCTACTCTGCCGCTGTTCGCTCGCCAGCCCCTTTTGAGCCCGACCGGCATCTTGGAGTCGCGTCGGCATTTAGCCGTCCTGATCGCCAGAGCTGCGAGCGCGCTCCCTGCATGCCTCGATCTCGCTGTAGGCGGCCGCCTGGTCCACCCAGGCAGCCGCCTCCACTTCCTTGCCGGGCTCCAGCGCCTTATAAACCTCGAAGAAGTGGTGGATCTCCAGGCGGTCGAACTCCGAGACATCCGCGATGTCGCGGAGATGGGCCATCCGCGGATCTGTCGCTGCCACGCACAGGACCTTATCGTCGTTGCCCATCTCGTCCCGCATCCGGAACATTCCGATCGCCCGGCAGGAGATCAGGCAGCCGGGGAAGGTCGGCTCGTCGAGCAGGACAAGCGCGTCGAGCGGGTCGCCGTCGTCGGCGAGCGTGTGTTCGATGAAGCCATAGTCGGCCGGATAGCGGGTAGAGGTGAACAGCATGCGGTCCAGCCGGATCCGGCCTGCCTCATGGTCCATTTCGTACTTGTTGCGCGTGCCCTTCGGGATCTCGATGACTACGTCGAACTCCACGATGTCGCTCCTTCGGCGCTCAGGTGATTGACTGCCCTGCTGGATGTATGCCCGGCCGACATCCCTCGCCTGGTGCAGCGCTCCAGCGAGCATCTCGCGAAGGGGAGACGTTTAGACGGCTCACGCTCGTTCGAAGATCGCGGCGATGCCCTGGCCGCCGCCGATGCACATGGTGACGAGCGCGTACCGGCCGCCGGTCCGCCGCAGCTCATACAGCGCCTTGACGACCAGGATGGCGCCGGTGGCCGCCACGGGGTGCCCGAGCGAGATGCCGCTGCCGTTCGGGTTGGTCCGCTCCGGCGGCAGCCCGAGCTCGCGGACGACGGCCAGGGCCTGCGCCGCGAACGCCTCGTTCACCTCGAACACGTCGATCTCATCGACCTTCAGCCCGGCCCGGTCCAGCACCTTCCTGACCGCCGGCACCGGGCCCATCCCCATGATCCTCGGCTCGACCCCGGCGTGACTGTAGGCGATAAGGCGGCCCAACGGCGCCAGGCCGTGACTTTGGGCGTAGGAGCCGCTGGCGAGCACGACGGCGGCCGCCGCGTCGTTGACGCCGGAGGCGTTCCCCGCGGTCACCGTGCCGTCGCCGGTGAAGGCCGGGCGCAGCCTGGCCATGCCCTCCGCGGTGGCGTCCGGCCGGATGTGCTCGTCGGCCACCACCTCGACGGTGCCCTTCCTGGCGGGCGCCTGGACCGGTGTGATCTGCTCGGTGAAGTAGCCGGCCTTTACGGCGGCCGCCGCCCGGCGGTGGCTCTCGACCGCCAGCGCGTCCTGGTCCTCGCGGGAGATCCCGAATTCGGCCGCCACGTTCTCCGCGGTCACGCCCATGTGGCAGCCGCCGAACGGGTCGGTCAGCGCGCCGACCATGGCGTCGATGGTCACTCCGTCTTGCATCCGCTGGCCCCAGCGCAGGGCCGGCAGCCAGTACTGGGCCCGGCTCATCGACTCCGCGCCGCCGGCCACCGCGGCGTCCGCGTCGCCCAGCTTGATGGCCTGGGCCGCGGAGATGATCGCTTGCAGCCCGCTGCCGCACAGCCTGTTCACCGTGAACGCCGGGGCGGTGACCGGCAAGCCGCCGTTCACCGCGGCGACCCGGCCCAGGTACATATCCCTGGTCTCGGTGTGGATCACGTGGCCGAAGACCGCGTGGCCGACATCGGCGGGCTCCACGCCCGCCCGCGACACCGCTTCCCGCACCACGGCCGCGGCCAGGTCGCACGGCGGCACCCCGGCCAGCCCGCCGCCGTAACGGCCGATCGCGGTCCGGGTGGCGGACAGCACCACCACATCGGGCAGATCATTCATGACTACTCACCGCCGAATGCCTTGATTTCTGCTTGTTCTTCCTCGGTGAGCTCGCGCGGCACCTCGCCGTGGGCGAGCTTCTCCGCCTGCACGTGCTCCCGGATCTGCTCCACGACCTCGGGGTTGGCCAGGGTGGTGACGTCGCCGACGTCGGTGAAGTTGGACACGGACGCGATGACCCGGCGCATGATCTTGCCGGACCGGGTCTTGGGCATGTCGGAGACGATCCAGACGTTCTTCGGCCGGGCGATCTTGCCGATCACGGTCTCGATCGTCTTGCTGACCTTGTCTTCCATCTCCTTGCCCGGCTCGTAGCCCGGCTTGAGGGAGACGTAGATCTCGACCACCCGGCCGCGGATATCGTCGATGACCGGTACCGCGGCCGCCTCGGTGACCTCCGGGACCGTCAGCGCCGCCGACTCGATCTCCTTGGTGCCCAGGCGGTGCCCGGCCACGTTGATCACGTCGTCGACCCGGCCCAGGATCCGGAAGTAGCCGTCGGCCGCCTCCATCGCGCCGTCGTTGGTGAAGTACGGCCAGTCGTGCCAGTCCTGGCTGTCCGGGTTCGTGTTGTACTTACGGAAGTAGGTGGACAAGAACCGCTCCGGGTCGCCCCACACCGTCTGGAAGATGCCCGGCCACGGGTTGCGGATGCAGATGTTGCCCGCCTTGCCGCTGCCCGCCGGCACCGCGTCGCCGTTCTCGTCGTAGATCACCGGGTAGATGCCGAGCACGCCGGGGCCGCAGCTGCCCGGCTTCATCGGCTCCAGGCCGGGCAGGGTGCTGCCCAGGAAGCCGCCGTTCTCGGTCTGCCACCAGGTGTCGGTGATGGCCGCCTGGCCCTTGCCGACCTCGTTGTAGTACCACCGCCAGACCTCGGGCTCGATCGGCTCGCCCACGGTCGTCATGTTCTTGAACCGGTAGCTGTACTTGCCCGGCTCGTCCGGGCCGACCTTGCGCAGCATCCGGATCGCGGTCGGCGAGGTGTGGAAGATGTTCACCCCGAGCTTCTCCGCGATCCGCCACGGGCGGCCGCCGTCGGGGTAGTTCGGCACGCCCTC
Source organism: uncultured Actinomycetota bacterium (assembly GCA_963808615.1). Taxonomy (GTDB): domain Bacteria; phylum Actinomycetota; class Actinomycetes; order Streptosporangiales; family Streptosporangiaceae; genus Palsa-504. The sequence continues at coordinate 107,576 of CAWEGV010000004.1, read as the reverse complement.
GTAGATCACCGTGGTGGTGCCCAGGGCCAGCGGCCCGTACACGATGTAGGAGTGGCCGGTGATCCAGCCGATGTCGGCCATGCACCAGTACACGTCGTCCGGGTGGATGTCCTGGTAGTACCTGGACGTGCCGGCCACGTACGCGAGGTAGCCGCCGGTGCTGTGCTGGCAGCCCTTGGGGCGGCCGGTGGTCCCGCTGGTGTACATCAAGAACAGCGGCGCCTCGGCCGGCATCGGCACCGGCTCGACACTCTGCCCCGCGTACCGCGGCAGCACCTCGTCGACGAAGAAATCCCGGCCCGCCGCCATCGGGGCCTGCGAGGCGTACTCGCCGGGGCGGCGCCGCCAGACGAGCACCTTGTCGACGTCCTGCCCCTCCTTGGCCGCCGTGGCCAGGGCCTCGTCGGCCTTGACCTTATGGTCGGTCATCGATCCGGCCCGGTAGTAGCCGTCCGACGTGATCAGCACCCGGCTGCCCGAGTCGGCGATGCGGGCCCCGCAGGCGTTGCCGCTGAAGCCGCCGAACACCTCCGAGTGGATCACCCCGAGCCGGGCGCAGGCCAGCATGGTGACCGGCAGCTCGGTGACCATGGGCATGTGCAGGGTCACCCGGTCGCCGGCCTTGAGGCCGGCGAAGTCACGCAGCAGCGCGGCGAACTCGTTCACCTGCCGGAGCAGGTCCCCGTAGCTGACGTGCTCGGGCTCCTCGGACTCCAGCTCGGGCACGAAGATGATCGCGCTCTTGTCCGGATCGGCCGCGGCATGCCGGTCGACGCAGTTATACGAGGCGTTCAGCCTGCCGCCCACGAACCACTTGTAAAACGGCGCGGTGCTGGTGTCCAGCGTGGTGTGCCACCTCTGGTCCCAGGTCAGCAGATCGGCGTACTCCTTGAAGCAGTCCGGGAACTTGTCCTCGGTGAACCGCCCCCGGATGGCCGGGTCATTCGCGTTCGCCTGCGCCGTGAACCCGTCAGGTGGCGGGTAGCTCTCCTCCTCGCGCCAGTGCACCGCAATCTGCGCCTCGGCAACCTGCGCCTCAGGACCCCGCGGATCCTGGCTTTCTGCCATTGACTTCCTCTCGTTCCTTCCGCCGGAAGATAACCATCCCGGAAGATAACCATCGCAGAACGCAGCTCAGGCCTGCCTGAGCCTCCTCGAGCAGGCCTGAGCCCATGCCGGACGAGCTGGCCGTGTTACAGCAAGGTGGTGACCGCCTTGACCTCCGTGTAGGCCTCGAGCACCTCGTGACCCATCTCACGTCCCCAGCCGGACTGCTTGTATCCGCCGAACGGCAGTGCCGCGTCGAACACGTTGTAGCAGTTGATATAGATGCTGCCGGCTCTGATCTTCTTGGCCAGCGCGTGGGCCTTGGAGATGTCCTTGGTCCAGATGCCCGCTCCGAGGCCGTACGGGGTGTCGTTGGCTGCGGCAGCGACCTCGTCCAGGTCGCTGAACGGAGTAGCGACCACCACCGGCCCGAAGATCTCCTCACGCACGACCGTCATCTCCGGGTGCGTATTGGTGAGCACGGTGGGCTCGACGAAGTAGCCGCGATTGCCGTGGCGCCTGCCGCCGGACAGGGCGGTAGCGCCTTCGGCTATGCCGGAGTCGACAAGACCGGTCACGCGGCGCAGCTGCTCGTCGGAGACCAGCGGGCCCATCTCCGTATCTTGCTCCATTCCGGGGCCGAGCTTGATGGACTTGGCGATCGCGGCGACGCCGTCGACCACCTCGTCGAAGCTTCCCTCCTGGACGTACAGGCGCGACCCGGCGACGCAGCACTGCCCGTGGTTGAAGAAGATCGCGCTGGCGGCGCCCGCGATCGCGCTGGAGTCGGCGTCGTCGAAGACGACGTTGGGGCTCTTGCCGCCGAGCTCCAGGCTCACCTTCTTCAGGTTCCCCGTCGCCGCGTTGGCGATCAGCTTGCCTACCGCGGTGGAGCCGGTGAACGCGACCTTGTCGACGTCGTGGTGCGCCGCCAGGGCTGCGCCCGCGGTCTCGCCGAAGCCCGTTACCACGTTCACCACTCCGTCGGGCACGCCGGCCTCGGCGATCAGCTCGGCCAGCCGGAGCGCGGTCAGCGAGGTCTGCTCGGCGGGCTTGAGCACCACGGTGTTGCCGCAGGCCAGCGCCGGGGCGAGCTTCCACGCGGCCATCAGCAGCGGGAAGTTCCACGGGATGATCTGCCCGACCACGCCGACCGGCTCGCGCAGCGTATAGGAGTGGAAGTTGGCGCCCGGCATGTAGGGCACCGAGATGCTGATCGTGTCGCCCTCGATCTTGGTGGCCCACCCGGCCATGTAGTGGAACATGTCGGCGGACAGCGTCACGTCAGCGGCGCGGGCCACGACAAAGGGCTTCCCGTTATCCAGCGACTCGAGCTGGGCAAGCTCGTCCAGGTGCTCAAGGATCAGATCGCCGATCCGCCAGATGATGCGGCCCCGCTCGGACGTGGTCATCGTGCTCCACGGGCCGTTCTCGAATGCTCGGCGCGCGGCCTTCACGGCCCGGTTGATGTCCTCGGCTTCCCCTTCGGCCACGTGGGCGAGGGTCTCGCCGGTCGCCGGGTTAGGGGTCTCGAACGTCCTGCCGGACGCCGCATCGGCCCACCGCCCGTCGATGAACAGCTGCCGCGGAGCGCCGACGAACGCTTCGACATTCCGGTCCAGGGTCACTGTCATGAATGCTCATCTCCCACATCCGACGGCAGCCGCGCGGTCGCGGCCAGCCTGTCGTGCCTCAGCCTGCCGGCCGAGGGCACATCTGATAGTGCTCATCGTCCAGCATGTGGGGCCTCACGACAGCTACCCGATCGGACAGGCCACGGCGCCCAGGAGGACGGCGTCGTGACTACCCGGTCGTCCCTCGGCTGCCCGTGCCGGAGGTGCCCACGTAACAGACTCTCGACAGCGGCGTAATCTGGGCCTTAGCTCGCGTAGCAGGCCAGGAGCTCTCATGCCCTTTTCACTGGAGAACCTCGCGATGGTCGAGAGCGGCTGGCCCGATGCGGACTGGAACCGCGAGAAGAGTACCCAGCTGGCCGGCCCGCGACGGGGGAAGGAGCTGGGTGCCCACGCCCCGGCCCGGCTCGCGAAATTTCATGCTCCAGAAATCGTCTTCGGGCCGGGTGCGCTGGCCGAACTCGGTCACTGCGCGGCGCGGCTCGGTGCGCGTCGGCCGTTCCTGGTCACCGACCCGGGGCTGATCGAGGCGGGCTGGGTCGATGAGGCCGTGGCCCACCTGCGGCAGAGCGGGCTGCACCCGGCTCTGTGGCATGACATTACCCCGAATCCCAAGGACCACGAGATCGAAGCCGCCTTCCAGATGCTACGCCGCGGGCGGCAGCGATGTGATCATCGGACTGGGCGGCGGCTCGTGCATCGACGCGGCGAAGGGCGTGGCGATCCTGTCCAGCAACGGCGGCCGGATCCTCGGCTACGAGGGGGTGGACAAGGTCGTGCGCCCGATCCCGCCGACCGTGATGGTGCCGTCCACCTCGGGCACGGGCGCCGATGTGTCGCAGTTCGCTGTCGTCACAGACACGGCGGCCCGTATCAAGATCACGATCATCAGCCGGACGCTGGTACCGGAGATCTCGGTGATCGACCCGCGCCTCCTCACCACCATGCCGGACTGGCTCAACGCCTCCACCGGGCTGGACGCGCTGACGCACGGGATCGAGGCGTTCGTGTCCCGTGCGCACAATCTGCTGACCGACAGCCACGCGCTGCATGCTGTCGCGCTGATCACCCGGCATCTGCCGGGCACCCAGCTGCGGCCGAACGAGACCATCCCGCGCCTGGCGATGGCCCTGGGGTCGCTGGAGGCGGGCATGGCGTTCACCAATGCCATCCTGGGTGCCACGCACGCGATGAGCCACCAGATCGGCGGCCAGTTGGACGCACCGCACGGCGTGCTGAACGCCGTGCTGCTGCCCCACGTCATCAGGTTCAACGCCCAGGTCTGCCCGGAGCGCTTCGTCCCGCTGGCCGCGGCCAGCGGCATGCGCACCGAGGGGGTGCCGGCCGGGGAGGTTGCGCTGCTCCTCGCCGAACGGGTCCGCGAACTGGCCGACGAGGTAGGCGCGCCGAAGGGACTGGCCGCGCTCGGCGTCACGGAGGCCGAGCTGCCGCACATGGCCCGGTCCACGCTGAGGGACGCCTGCATGACCACCAATCCCCGCGAAGCGGACGCGCGGGACATCGAGGCGCTGTTCCGGGCGGCCTTGTGACGGGGCCGCCGATGACCGGATCAGGACGCGATGACCGTCCGGACAGCGATCTGGAGATCCTGACCGGCCTGCGCTCCGGCAAGCGGTCGTACTACCCCGAGTACGTTCGCTCCGCCGAGCGCTTCGAGCAGGCCGTGCAGGCGCTGGACGGCATCTCCCGTGCCCTGGTGCGCACCGCGGCCGGTCCCCGCGCGCTGGTCGAGTGGGTGGTGCGGACGGCGACGGCGCACCTGCAGGCCGACTGGCTGCTGTTCGTGGTGGCCGACGGGGTGCTGCCCGCCGCGCGCCCCAGGTTTCTGGCCGTGACGGGCGGCGAGCTGATCGACGACGAGAGCAGGCTGCCCGCCGACGTACGCGAGCACCTGGCCGTGCTGCGCGGCCGTCCCTGGGAGGTCGAGTCGCCGGACAGCGGCCAGGGCTGGGTCCGGGTATCGATGACCCTAGATGACGAGCCGGTCGGCGGGATCGCGGCGCGGCCGGGCACCGGGCTGGAGGTGGCCGCCACCGATCGCGCCATCTTGAGGGTACTGGCCAACCAGGCCGCCGTGGCGCTGCACAACTCATTCCTGTTCCACGCGACTACCCAGCTGCGTGGCCGCAGCGACCAGCTCTACGACGCGACGACCAGGCACGCCAGGGACCTGGCCGTCCGCAGCGCCGAGCTGGCCGAGACGCAGCGGCAGCTCGTTGCGGCGATGCAACGACAGGCGCTGGACGACGAGCGGCACCGCATCGCGCGCGAACTGCACGACAGCGTGACCCAGTCTGTGCTGTCCATCGGCATGACCATCGAGGTGTGCCGGGCCGAGCTGGAAAGCCTGGGAGGGCGGGCCGGGGAGATTGCCGAGCGGCTGTCGCCGGCCAAGGACCTCACGCGGCACGCGGCCGAGCAGCTGCGCGCCGCGATCTACTCGCTGCACCATATCGCCGACGAGGCACCGGGTCCGCTGCCGGTGATGCTGCAGCGCCTGTCCACGGTGCATCAGCCTGTCGGCCTCTCTGTGAAGGTAGTGCTGGAAGGACGCCCGGTCCCGCTGCCTGCCGAAGGCGAGCAGATGATGCTGCGATGGACCGGGGAGGCATTGTTCAACGCCGCGGCGCACGGCAAGGCCACCCGCGCCCTGGTCCGGCTGCGTTACCTGGCCGATGCGGTGACCATCAGTGTGTCCGATGACGGGACCGGCGATCCGGCCCAGCTGCGCCGCGCGCTGCGGCTGTCCAGCGGGGGGGACCTGTCCGGGCTGCACCGGGGACTGGCGAACATGATGGACATGGCGGAGAGCCTGGGCGGAACGCTGTCCATCCGTCGCTCTCGAACAGGTGGCGTGCTTGTGCGGCTGGGCGTTCCCCTGCCTCTGCCCGGCGTGCCCGGTGTCCGGCAGTAGGCAGCCGGCGGACACCGCCCCGGACATCATCGGCTAGGGATCATCGGCTAGGGCCTAAGGGCCTGCCGGGAGGTGGCCAAGGCCCGTGTCGCGCGATGACGTCTGCAGTAATGCTGGCGACCTGAGGCATGCAGCAGCCGCGACCCCGGAGGAGTGGCATGACCGGCGCGTCGGAATCGATGGCTTCCGGCTATCGGACATCCGCGTCGCCGGCGAGCCCGCCGAGGGGATGCGGTGGCGATGCCTGAGATTCGGCCCGGGGCGCCGCAGCCGGACGCCGGGGCTCCGGTCACTATCGTGCTCATAGACGATCACGCGATTGTCCGGCAGGGCCTGCGCTCTCTGCTGGAACGCGAAATCGACCTGCGGGTCGTCGGTGAGGCTAGCTCGCCTGGAGAGGCACTGGTCGTCGTGGAGCGGACCCGCCCGACGATCGTGCTGCTGGACATGAAGCTGTCGCCGGCCTCAGATAGCGACGGGCTGAGCCTGTGCGCCGAGCTGACCAAGCGCTATCCGGGGCTCGGGGTGCTGGTGCTCTCCACGTTCGTGGACGACGCACTGGTGGTCAGCGCTATTCAGCATGGAGCCTGCGGCTATGTGGTCAAGGATGTCGACACCATTGAACTGGTCCGGGCCATCCGCCTGGTCGCCAGGACCGGGAGCGCGTTCGACTCCCGGTCAGCAGCCGCCATGATGCGGTCGATCCACGCCCCTCAGGCACGATCAGCGCTAACCAGCCGCGAGCTAAGCGTGCTGCGGCTGGTCGCACGCGGCCTCAGCAACCGGGGCATCGGCGCGCGCCTGTATCTGTCGGAGACCACGGTGAAATTCCATGTCCGCAACATCATGCGCAAGCTCGACGCGACCAGTCGCGCCGAGGCGGTCTACCAGGCCACCAAGGCCGGCGTGGACCTGACGTCGACCTGAGCCCATATGCCGCCGCCTAGCCGACGGTGAGCACCAGCCAGCCTCCGTGATGCTCGTGCACGGAGTAGGCGATGGCCGGCGCGCTCACCCAGCTCACCGAGCTGGCGCAGATTGTAGACGCGGATATGGCCGTAGGCGGCGGTGGGTTCGTCCTCGAGCGGCACCGCGACCAGGACCTGATGGCGGGCGACACGGAGCGCCTCGCCAATCACGGCGAGGCCATGATCGGGGCTCACGTGCTCCATAAGGTGGATGACGCTGACCGTGTCGGCCCAGCCATCTGGCACCGGAACCCGCGCAGCATCGCACACCAGGGTGCTCACTTGCAGCCCGCGCGCGGCAGCCACGGCAGTCAGCAGGCGCATGCTGCCGCCGGACAGATCGGAGGCGGTCACCGTATTTGCCGGCCGCTCGGCCAGCAGCAGCGGCAGGAAGCCGAAACAGGAGCCGAGGTCGAGTACCTGGCCCGCCGGGATGAGCTGCAGTGCGTGCGCGTACACGGGGGCCAGCTCGCTGATCGTGGTGCGCTCGTGACCGTTGGCCGCGGTCGGCGTCCGCCAGCACTGGCGGACTCGGGCCAGGGTATTGCCATAGAACGTGCACCAGGCCAGCAGCGGGTCATCAATGCAGGACCGCACCACGCCAGTGAACACGCGCTCGAAGATTTCCGCCCCGGACAGCCAGCCCGGCGCGAACAGCTCGTCGGCCAGCATCCCGGCCACGTCGTTGTCGAGCTGGTCGGGGTGCAGCCAGTGGGTCACCTCGATCCGGCCGCCGCGCTCGGTCAGGCAGAAGTGGCCGGTGCGGACCACGGGACCGAGGTCCGCGGCGCGGCCGCCAGGCGGCTCGGCGCGCAGGACGGTGACGAGATAGTCGTCGTAGCGGCCGTGCGGGCACGGCGCGAACGGGTCGATGGCCTGCGGAAGCGGGGGGATCAGGTTCGGCTCGCTCATCGTCCGGTCGCCTCCGCCGATATGAGCTGGGCTGCGCGCTGCAGCCCGACCAGATCGGCGACCACCTGAACTCGGTCGCAGAACTCCGCGTAGCGGGGCAGGTCGCACGCCCCGAGCCCCCAGGAGTACCGGGATTCCGGGGTCAGCCAGATCGTCTCGCGAACCCTCCGGGTGATTTCCTGGAAGGTGTCCAGCCGGGCGTCGTTGCCGTTGCCTCGCCCGTCCCCGAGCACGATCAGCGTCGTGCGGCGATCGAGCGCTGCTGAGTGCTCCGACAGCAACTGGGTGAACGTGGCGCCGTAGTCCGAGCTGGCGTCGACGTCAAGTAGCCCGCCGGCGGGCAGCCCGTCGAACACCAGCCCGAGCGCCCGTTCCAGCGGGTGCTCGGCGAACAGCTCGGTGATCTCGACCGGCGCGTCGACGAAAGCGAACGAGCGGGTCTGCCTGAACAGCGACTGCATGCCGTAGACCAGGTGCAGCGTGAACCGCGCGGTCGCGCGCACCGACAGGGAAACATCGGTCAGCAGCAGCAGCCGGGGCTTGTCAGCGGTTCGGCTGGTAGTGATCGGCTGGAACGGGATGCCTTCATAGCGCATGTTCTTGCGCATGGTTCGGCCAGGGTTGACCCGGCCGCGCGGCGTGTTGCGCTGCCTGCTGGTCGGGGCGCCCCGGAGCTGGTGGGCCAGCCGGCGCAGCGCCTCCTCCAGCTCGGCCCGCTCCTGCTCGTCGACGGTCTCGGTCCGCCCGCCTTGTGCGACCCTGGCCTCCACCACGGCTCCGCCGGCCTTGTCCAGGTAGCGTCGCAGCAGCTCGGGCAGGTCCTCGATGATGCCTGCCAGCTGCCGTCGCAGCATGGCCAGGGCGCGGGCGTCCGGCTCCTCGTCGGCTGTCTGTAGCCAGCCGAGAAGCACCTCCTGCTGCGCTACCGTCAGCGCGACTTCGACCCGGTGCCCGGTGGCCGGAGCGAGCTGACCCGGCATGCCCGGGTTGTGCAGCCGGTCGGTTTCCAGTTGCACGTACGCCCCGGCGTCCCTCGCGCTGTCGGCGCCCTCCTTGGACAGCACGATCTCGTCCGTCATCGACGCCAGGTCGATCTTGTTCGCTTCCTGGTGCAGGTTGTACTGCTGGGCGAGATCCTCCTGGCGGAAGAAATCCCTTATGTCCGCCGGCTTGCCATGGCTGTGCCCCTGCTGCGGGAGCTCCGATGGCTCTCCGGAAACCGTGACCGACTCCAGCTCGCCGGTGTCGGCCAGGTCGTCGTGCGCATGGCTGTGACCGTGCTCGCCGACCGGACCGGCCACCGGGCGCAGCGAGAAGAACGCCGTGAACAGCTCATCGAACAGCTCGTCGTCGCGCCGGTCCTTGATCAGTGTGACGCGCAGCGCTGCTCGCAACGTCTGCCGGTCGGCGAGCACGCCAGGCTGCGCGGCGGCCAGCATGGCGTCGGCCGCCTCGGCGACCGACACGCGGACGCCGAACAGCCTCAGCAGGCGTACGAATCGGTGCAGGCTGCCTTCCACGCCCAGCTCCCCTCAGCCGGGTCGTCGGCGGGTGAGCGCCGCGAACGACCGGCTGCCCTGGCCCTGGCCGGGCTCGGTGCGGCGGGTCGGGCCGGGACCCGGGGCGCCGTAATATCCCTCATCGTGCCGGCCCGGCTGGTCCATGGCCGCTCGGACGTCCTTGCCGTCGGCCCGGCCGTCCAGGCCGTGCCCGCCAGCACGGCTTTGCCCCTCGTCGTGCCCGTTGTCGTCGGCGTGCACCGTGATCGTGCCCCTGATCCCCGCCGTGACCATGCTCGTGTCCGTGCCCCTCGCCATGCCCGTGCCCAGCGCCATGCCCATGGGAAGGGCCCGCGCCGGGCAGCTCCCGGTTCGGGTCGACCAGCCGCGGCAGCACCTCCACGGCGCGCTGCATGTCCCGCTCGTACTTCAGCACGACGTTGACGGTGTCAGCGAGCACGCCCGCGTCGAGCTCGTCGACGCCGAGCACGGTCAGCGTGCGGGCCCAGTCGATCGTCTCGGAGATGCTCGGGCTCTTGCGCAGCGGCAGCTCCCGCAGTCCGCGCACCACCTGGACAAGCTGCCGGGCAGCGGCCTCGGGCAGCCCGGTCTGCTTGGACCGCACGATCTCGAGTTCGCGTTCCGCATCCGGGTAATCCAGGAACAGGTGCAGGCAGCGGCGCTTGAGCGCGGCCGAGAGGTCCCTGGTGTTGTTCGAGGTGAGCACCACGTACGGCGGCGTCTTCGCCGTATAGGTGCCGATCTCGGGCACGGAGACCTGATACTCGCCGAGGCATTCCAGGAACACCGCCTCCAGGGCCTCGTCGGCCCGGTCCACCTCGTCGATCAGCAGCACGGCCGGCTGCTCGCCGCGGATCGCGTCCAGCAGCGGGCGGGCGACCAGGAAATGGTCAGAGAAGAACACCCCGCCATGGCCCTCGATCCGCGCGACCGCAGCGGGGATATCCGGGGCGTCGGCGATGATGTCGTTGATCTTCTCGCGCAGCATCTGGGTGTACAGCAGCTGCTTGCCGTAATCCCATTCATAAAGAGCCCGGGTCTCGTCCTGCCCCTCGTAGCACTGCAGCCGGAGCAGCCTGCGGCCGGTCACCGTGGCCAGCGTCTTGGCCAGCTCGGTCTTGCCGACCCCGGCCGGGCCTTCCAGCAGTACCGGCTTGTTCAGCCGCGTCACCAGGTAGATCGTGGTGGCCAGCCGCCGGTCGGTGATGTACCCGGCCTCGGCGAACCGGCTGACCACGTCGTCGATCGACGAAAAGGGGCTGCGATCATCGACCGACTGGGGCACGTGTCCTCCGGTTCGTCCGAGCCGAGGCGATAGCCCGCCGCTGGCGGGTCAGCTGAGCAGGTCGTCTAGGTCGCCGTTCATGCAGTGGTCGACGACCGGACGGACCGTCTCGAAGGTGCATTCCTTGGCGTTGCCGGGGGTACAGGCGTCGCCGAGCACGTGACGGGTAATCCGGTCGACGTCGGCCGCATCACCGGTGACCGTCTTGGCGTTCTCGTAGAACTTCGTCGGCCCCTGGCCGAGGCGGTTCTTGGAGTAGCTGTCCTGGGTCACGTCGGTGAACTTCTCCGGGATGCCCACGTCCCGCAGCAGCCGGATGGCCGCGTCCAGTGCCGCCTCGGCGGCCTGCACGGCGGTCATGCCGTGCGTGTCCACGCCCATCACGTCGGCGATGTCGGCGAACCGCTGGTAGGCCACCGGCATGTTGAACGCCCACACCCGCGGCAGCGCGATCGCGTTGTTCAGCCCGTGGTGGAGGTCGTAGAAGGCACTGACCGCGTGCGAGATCGAGTGGATGATGCCCAGGCCGCCGGAGTTGAACGCCTGCGCGGCGATGTACTGGGCGTACATCATGCCCTCGCGGCCGGGCAGGTCCTGGCCGTTCCACACCGCGGCGCGCAGATTCTCCGAGGTCAGCTTGATCGCGTACAGCGCGTTGCCCAGCGACGGCGGGAAGTTCAGCCGGGACACGTACGGCTCGGAGGCGTGCGCGAGCACGTCGAAGCCGCACTGGGCGGTGTAGTCCAGCGGGCAGTCGTAGTACAGCACCGGGTCGTCGACGGCCAGGCTGGTCACGCAGGCGTCGTCGAACGCCACGTACTTGTGCGGCTGATCCGGGTCAGTAGTGGTGTCGGTGATGACATAGGCCCAGGAGGTCTCCGAACCGGTGCCCGCCGTGGTGGAGACGGCGATATGCGGCGGATTCTTCGGGTTCTCCGACTTGTTGAAGCCCTCGAACTCGTTGACGCTGCGGCCGTCGTGCGCCACCGAGATGCGGGCGCCCTTGCACGCGTCGTGCGACGAGCCGCCGCCGATCGAGACGAACGAGTCGCACTTGTTCTCCTGGAACATCGCCACGGCGTCCATCACGTTGTAGTCCTTGGGATTGGACTCGACCTTGTCGTAGACCACCGTCTCCAGGCCGTGGTACTTCAGCGACTCGACGATCTTGTGCACCGTGTCGCTGCCGCGCAGGCCGGTGGTCATCACCAGGATCTTCCTGAAACCCAGCTTCTTGGCTTCCGGCCCGATCATCTCGTGCGCACCCGGGCCCAGCATCGCCCTGGGGAACGGGTGGAACTCCTTGATCGGGAATGGCTTGAGCAGTTCGTCAACCTGCATGGCGCACGGGCTCCTCTCCGTATGGTGTGCCCCCGCGCACAGTGTGCGAGGACCGCTTCGGCCGGCCGACGCCATCAGAGGGAGCACCGTTGCGGTGAGGCTAAGCAGCGGCGCAGCGATGCGGAAGCCGCGCGCGCACGATTCCGCCCGACCGCGACCGCCTTGCGCCCTGACGTACAGCACCGCGCCTGCCCGAACGGAGGGGCGGGCGGCAGGTACCTGCCCAGCTGGACGGGCCGTGACGGCCAGGAGCATGGTGACCGAGCCAACGTCGCGCCGTACGGTCACGAGCATCGGGCGCCCGCGGCGAGCCGCTCCCGCTGGGCAGGCCAGTCCTGCACGGCTGATCCGCACGGTCACGTGGCCGCGTCGGCACGCACGGTCCGCGCGGCCCGGTACCTACCCATCCGGATGGGGTGATGACGGCCAGAAGCATGGTGACACTGCCCGCACCACCCCATACCGTCACCAGCATCAGGCGAGACGGGCGGACCGTCATCCGATCCCGCCGCGGTCGACCAAGGAGGCTTCTCATGCTGCAGGACACCCGAGCCGACGCCTCGCCCGGTGCGCCGTCGCGCGCCACCGGGGTCGGCCACGACCCCGGCGTCGGCCAGGAGCCGGAGATCGGCGACCCGGGCATCGCCGAGGAACTGCTGGTCGAGGAAGTCTCGATCGACGGAATGTGCGGCGTCTACTAAGGCCGGAGCCACCGCGATGACCGCACCATTCGAGCCGGGCCGCGGCTACGAGCTCAACCCGGCAGTGGCGCTTCGCCCCGAGCCCTTCGGGGCGCTCGCGTATCACTTCGGCAACCGGCGGCTCTCCTTCCTGAAGGCGCCGGAGCTCGTCGAGCTCGTGCGCGGACTCGGCTCCCACCGCTGCGTATCCGATGCTCTGGCTACCGTTCCCGAGGCCCGGCGCGATGCCTACCTTCGGGCGCTGGCCTCGCTGGCCGCGGCGGACATGATCGTTCCCCGGGCGGCCGGGAGCGAGGTAGCGTGACCACCGCCAGCCGCCAGACCGCGCCGGCCGAACGCGTACCCGCCCTGGTGGAGCAGTTCAAGGGCGGCCTGGCCGCACCGATCTGCCTGACCTGGGAGTGGACGTACGCCTGCAACCTGTCGTGCACGCACTGCCTGTCGTCCTCGGGCCGGCGCGATCCCGGCGAGCTCACCACCGCGGAGATGCGGTCGGTGATCGACGAGCTCCGGGCCATGCAAGTGTTCTACGTCAACGTCGGCGGCGGCGAGCCGACGGTACGGCCGGACTTCTGGGAACTGCTGGATTACGCCGTGGCCAGCCAGGTGGGCGTGAAATTCTCCACCAACGGGCTGCGGCTCGACGCCGAGCGCGCGCGGCGGCTAGCCGCTACGGACTATGTGGACGTGCAGGTCTCACTGGACGGTGCGAGCCGGGAGATCAACGACGCGATCCGCGGCGACGGCTCTTATTCCATGGCGCTGCGCGCGATGGAGAATCTGGCCGAGGCGGGCTTTGTGAACTTCAAGATTTCCGTGGTGATGACCCGCCACAACGTGCCGCAGCTGGACGACTTCGCGGCCCTAGCCGACCGGTTCGGCGCTCAGCTGCGGATCACCCGGCTCCGCCCGTCCGGTCGCGGAGCTGACGTCTGGCCCGAGCTGCATCCCACTGACCAGCAGCAGCGGGAAATCTACTCCTGGCTGACCGACCACGGCGACCGGGTGCTGACCGGTGATTCCTTCTTCCACCTCAACGCGCTTGGCGGCAGCCCGCTGCCCGGGCTCAACCTGTGCGGGGCCGGCCGGGTGGTCTGCCTGATCGATCCGGTCGGGGATGTCTACGCCTGCCCGTTCGCCATCCACGACGCGTTCAAGGCCGGCACGGTGCGCGCGCCGGGCGGTTTCGCGCAGGTATGGCGCTCGGCGCCGCTGTTCGCCGAGCTGCGCACCGAGACCTCGGGCGGAGCGTGCCGCTCCTGCTCTGAGTACAGCGCCTGCCAGGGCGGCTGCATGGCGGCGAAGTTCTTCACCGGCCTGCCGCTGGACGGGCCCGATCCTGAATGCGTCAAGGGACACGGCGCCGTCGCGCTGTCCGCCGTCGGCGGCGGGCCGCCCCGGGCAGGGACGGACCACTCCCACCGCAGGCGGGAAGTGCCGCTGGGCATGCCGTCGGTGCGCGTCCCGGCCAAGCTGTGCGACTCCAGCCCGCTGGCGGGCACGGCATGAGCACGGCCCTGACCGATCCCGTCGACCTAGGGCCGCGCCGCGCGCCCTGCCGGGTGATATTCGGGCCGCATGAGACCAACCTCGGCCGGGACCGCGGGATCTCGGCGCGGCATGTCGCCTATTACGCGCGGCGGGCAGCCGGAGGCTGCGGCGTCATCGTCACCGAGACTGCGAGCGTGCACCCGTCGGACTGGCCGTACGAGCGCGCACCGCTGGCCGCGGACTGCGGGCCGGGCTGGGCGCAGGTCGTCGCGGCCTGCCGTCCGCACGGCGCCCTGGTGCTGGCCGGCCTCGGTCACGCCGGGATGCAAGGCTCATCGGCGTTCTCGCAGTCCGCGCTGTGGGCGCCGTCGCGGGTGCCGGACGCGGGCTCGCGCGAGCTGCCCATGGAGATGGCCGGCACCGAGATCGACGCGGTGGTCGACGGATTCGCCGCCGCGGCCGCCCTGGCCGCGCGAGCCGATCTCGATGGCGTCGAGATCAATGCGGGCCAGCACTCGCTGCTGCGCCAGTTCCAGTCGGGGCTGACCAACCAGCGCGGGGATGACTACGGTCAGGACCGGCTGCTGCTCACCGAGCGGGCGCTGCGCGCCGCGCGCGGCGCGGTCGGCGGCGGCCGGGTGCTCGGGCTGCGGCTGTGCTGCGACGAGTTTGCCCCGTGGGCCGGCGTGACTCCGGAACTTGCCGCGGAACAGGCCGCGCGGCTGGCCGAGCTGGCGGACTACCTGGTCGTGGTGCGCGGCTCGATCTACTCGGTGCCCGCCACCCGGCCTGACCTGCATACCGCACCAGGCTCCGGGGCGGAACTGTGCCGGCAGATCCGGGCCGCGGTGGGCGGCGCCGTGCCCGTGGTGCTGCAAGGCAGCGTGGTAGACCCGGGGCAGGCCCAGTGGGCGCTGGATGATGGTGTCGCCGACCTGGCGGAGATGACCAGGGCGCAGATCGCCGATCCCGACCTCGTCGCCCGGTGCCGCGCCGGGGAAGCAGACCGAGCCCGCCCCTGCGTGCTGTGCAACCAGGCCTGCATGGTCCGGGACAACAGGAACCCGGTGATCACCTGCGTCGTCGAGCCGCGCACCGGCCACGAGCTCGACGACGCCGACACCGCGGGCGCGGACCAGCCGCGGCACCGGTGCTGGTGGTCGGCGCCGGCCCGGCCGGGATGGAAGCTGCCCGCGTGCTGGCGCTGCGCGGCAACCTCGTGCGCCTGGCGGAGCGCGGGCCTGCGCTGGGCGGCATGCTGGCCACGGCCGCGCTGGTGCACGGACGGCAGCGGCTGGGCGTGGCGGTGGACTGGTGGCAGCGGGAACTGCGGCGCCTGGATGTGGCGGTATCGCTGCGGCACGAGGTCACCGCGGCCGAGCTGGACGACGCGCTGGCCCGCGGAGTCCGCGTGGTGCTGGCCACGGGCTCGGTGCCCGGCCCGCGTGAGTACCACGTCGCCGCCGGTGCGCAGGTGGTGGAGGCCGCCGACCTGGTCGGCCTGGTGAACTCCGGCGCGCTGGACCGCTGGCCGGCCGGCCGGGTAGTGGTATTCGACCCGATCGGCGGGCCGATCGGGGTCGGCGTCGCCGAGCTGCTCGCCGCGCACGGCCGGCCCGCGTCGATCGTCACCCAGGACCAGATCGCCGGCACCCAGCTGGCGCTCACCGGCGACCTGGCCGAGGCTAACTCGCGGCTGCAGCGGGCGGGCGTGACCCGCGAGCTGCGCAGCCTGCTGCGCACGGTCACCGGTGACCATGTACTGCTCGAGGACCGGTGGACCGGCGAGCAGCGCCTGGTGGACTGCGCGTTCGTGGTGCACTGCGGGCACCGGCTGCCGGAGCAGACGCTGTACCTGCACCGGCCGGGCACACTGCGGGCCGGCGACTGCGTGGCGCCCAGAACGGTCCTGGAGGCGGTGCTGGAAGCGCGCCGGGTGGCGCTCGCCGTCGGCGCGGCCGGGGAGCAGGCCGGCCCGGCCGCCGGGCAGCCCGTCCTGACCGCGACCGGAGGCGGCCGGTGAGCGCCGCGAGCCGGTACCGGTACCTGTTCTCGCCGCTGCGGGTCGGCCCGGTGGTGGTCCGCAACCGGATCGTGTTCTCCGCGCACCTGACCAACTACGCCGAGGACGGCCTGCCCAGCCAGCAGCACGCCGACTACTACGCCGCCCGCGCGGCGGGCGGCGTCGGGCTCATCATCACCGAGGAGCACTCCACTCATCCCACCGACTGGCCGTACGAGAAGCTGATCCACGGCTTTCACCGGGCGGTCATCCCCGGCTACCAGAACATCACCGCCGCGGTGCACGCCCACGACGTGCCGATCTTCGCCCAGCTCAACCACAACGGCGGCCAGGCGTCGTCGATGTTCTCCCGGCTGCCCGTGTGGGCGCCCAGCCCCGTTCCTGACCCGATGTTCCGCGAGGTGCCCAAGGCCGTGGAACGGCACGAGATCGCCGAAATCGTGGCCGGCTACGGCACCGTCGCCGGGCACTGCGCGGAGGGCGGGTTCGACGGCATCGAGCTGCAGTGCTCGCACTCCTCCATCGTCCGCGGCTTCCTGTCGCCGGCCACGAACAAGCGCACCGATGCCTACGGCGGCACCATGCAAGGCCGGGCCCGGATCCTGCTGGAGATCATTGACGCCGTGCGCGAGGCCATCGGGCCCGACCGCGCGCTGGGCGTGCGGATCTGCGGCGATGAGCTGATCGAGGGCGGGAGCACGCTCGACGAGGCGGTCGAGGTGGCCAGGATCGTGGAGGCGACCGGCCAGGTCGACTACATCAACACCTCGATCGGCGTGGCCACCGCGACGCTGTTCATGATCGAGGCGTCGATGGCCATCCCGCCCGGGTATGCCCTGTTCATCGCCAACGCCCTGCGGCGGGCGGTCAGGCTTCCGGTGATCGGGGTGGGCCGGATCAAGGACCCGGTGCAGGCCGAGCGGGCGCTGGCCGAGGGGCACTGCGACCTGGTGGGTGTGGTGCGCGGCCAGATCGCCGACCCGGACTTCGCGGCCAAGGCCCGCGCGGGGTACGCCACGCATATCCGCACCTGCCTGTCCTGCAACCAGGAATGCGTCGGCCGGATGGGCCTGAACCGGTGGCTGGGCTGCATCGAGAATCCCCGCACCGGCCGGGAGTCGGTCAGGCTCCCCGAGCCGCGCCGGCAGGGCCGGAGGGTGATCGTCGTCGGCGGCGGCCCGGCGGGTCTGCAGGCCGCCGCCACGGCAGCCCAGCGCGGCCATCAGGTCACCCTGTACGAGCGCCAGCCGCGCACCGGCGGGCAGGTCGCCGCCGCCGCCTCGGTGCCGTCCCGCGCCGAGTTCCTCGACGTGGTGCGCAACCTGGCGGCCGAGTGCCAGCGCTACGGCGTGCAGATCAGGACCGGCGTGGAGGCCACGGCCGAGTCGGTGCGCGCCGATTCGCCGGACGCCGTGGTGCTGGCCACCGGGGCGACTCCGCAGCCGCCCTACTGGGCCGCCGGTCATCCGCGCGTGGTGGACGTTCGCGACGTTCTCGAAGGCCGCGCGGCGCCCGCCGGGCAGGTGGTCGTGGTCGATGACCTCGGCTTCCACCAGGCCACCAGCGTCGCCGAGCTGCTCGCTGACCGGGGCTGTGCCGTGGAGATCATCACCGCCGGCATGGTCGTCGGCCAGGACCTCGGCATCACCCTGGACATGGAGACATTCAACGTGCGCGCCCACGCCAAGGGCATCAGGCAAGCTACCGACCTGGTAGTGCTCGGCGCGGCCGGCGCCGACGGCGAGCCCGGGCCAGGCTCAGGTCAGGATTCCGCATGGGTGGTGCTGACGCTGCTGCACCACCCCACCGGCGAGACCGCGCAGCGGCACTGCGACTGGGTAGTGTGCGCCGCCCATCAGGCACCGGACGAGACCCTGTGGCAGCAGCTGCGCGCCGCGCCGTTCGAAGTGCACCGGGTCGGCGACTGCGTCACGCCGCGGCGGGCGCACGCCGCCGTGATCGAGGGACACCGGGTGGCGGTGGCGCTATGACCATGCCAGCCAACATCCCCGCCCTGGCCGTCATCGTGGCACGGGATGGCGAGCTGCCCGCAGGAGCGGACGAGACGGTGGCCGAGGCGGGAGGTGCCGCACTGGTGCTGGGATCGGGCACCCGCGAGGCGGCCGGCCTGCTGGACGCGGCCAGCCGGGTGTGGCTGCTCGAGCGGACCTCGGTCCTCCCTGGTGCACTGGCGGCCGCGCTGGCGCCTGTCCTGTCCGGCGTGCCCATGGTACTGCTGCCCGCCTCGCCCGATGGCCGTGATCTGGCGCCGCGCCTCGCCGTGGCGCTGGACCGCGTACTGCTCGCGGGCGCCGTCCGGTGCGCGCCGGACGAGGTTGAGCTGACCAGGCTCGATGATCGCCTGTCGCTACGGGTGGCGGTGGACGGGCCGGTGGTGGTGACCCTGCGGCCGGGATTCAGGGGCAGGCCTGAGCAGGTAACGCCGGGCCAGGTAACCACACTGGAAGCGCCGGAGGACAGTACAGTGCACGACGCCGAGAGCATCGAGGTGCTGCAGCCAGAGCCAAGCACGGTGGACCTGGCTGAGGCCCGCCGGATCCTGGGTGGCGGCGCCGGGCTGGTACCGGCCGGCGCTAACGGCGCGGCCGCGATGCGGCTGCTGGCGCAGGTGGCAGACGCGCTCGGCGCGAGCGCCGGTGCCACCCGGATCGTTACCGACGCAGGCTGGATGAGCTATGACCGGCAGATCGGCACCACCGGCGTGGCCGTCAGCCCCGAGCTTTACGTGGCGTTCGGTATTTCCGGTGCTGCGCAGCACGTCGGCGGGCTCGGCGCGCCGGAGCATGTGGTGAGCGTGAATACCGACCCGTCCTGCCCGATGACCCTGATGGCCGATCTCGGGATCGTCGCCGACGCCCCGGCGGTGCTCGCCGAGCTGGCCGACCGGCTGGGCGTGTCCGCGGCTCACCCGGCCGCGCCGGAACCGGCGGTCCAGCCGACGGGGGCGAGCCATGCCTGATGACGTCATGACCGTTGACGCGGTCGTCGTGGGCGCCGGCCCCGCGGGCTCGGCGGCGGCGCTTGAGCTGGCCCGGGCCGGCCGTGATGTGGTCCTGGTGGAGCGCGGCGCCTTCCCCGGCGCGAAAAACGTCTACGGCGGCGTGGTGTACGGCCGGATCCTCGACGAGGTCGTGCCGCAGTGGTGGACTGAGGTGCCGGTACAGCGCTGGGTGACCCGCCGGTCCACCATGCTGATGACGCCGACCCAGGCGCTGACCGTGGACTACCGCACCAGCGCCTGGGACCGCCCGCCCTACAACGGGATGACCACCTACCGCGCCGACTTCGACTCCTGGCTGGCCGGAAAGGCGGTCGCGGCCGGCGCCCGGCTGGTCACCTCGACGGTGGCCACGGGCTTGCTGCGGGACTCCTCGGGCCGGATCGCCGGCGTGCGCACCGACCGGCCCGACGGCGACATCCGGGCCAGGGTCGTGATCGCTTGCGACGGGGTGAACTCGTTCCTGGCCAAGGAGGCCGGGCTGCTCCCGCGCACCTCCCCGGCCCACACCACCCTGGGCGTCAAGGAAACCCTCGCGCTGCCGCGCGAGGTGATAGGGGAGCGCTTCGGACTGGTGGGCGACCAGGGCCTGGACATCGAGATGGTCGGCTGCACGAGCGGGATCCCTGGCGGCGGTTTCCTGTACACCAACCTCGACACGGTCAGCGTGGGCGTGGTGGTCGGGGTTACCGGGCTGGCCAAGGCCAAGATACGACCCGAGGAGCTCATCGCCGCCGTCAAGGCGCACCCCGCGATCGCCCCGTACCTGCGGGGCGCGGAGCTGAAGGAGTACTCCGCGCACCTGGTCCCCGAAGGCGGGTACCGCGCCATGCCGCGGCTGGCCATCGACGGCATGCTCGTGGCCGGCGACGCCGCGTCCATGTGCCTGGCGGCCGGGCTGTGGCTGGAGGGAGTCAACTTCGCGATCGGCGCCGGGCTGGCGGCCGGGCGGACCGCCGCCGAGGCGATCGCGGCCGGCGACACCTCCGCTCACGCGCTGGCGGGCTACCGGCGCCGGCTGGAGGGGAGTTTCGTGCTCGCCGACCACAAGCGGCTGCGCAATGCGGCGGACATCGTGCTCGCCGACCGGATGCAGCAGGAATACCCCGGCCTGGCCTGCGATTTCGTCGAGCAGATCTTCACCGTCACCAACCCGAACCCCAAGCTCGGGATGGCCAGGGAGTTCTTCCGCGCGGTCCGCCTTAATGAGGTCCGGCTGCGGCATCTGGCCCGCGACGGCTGGCAGGCGCTGCGGGCATTCCGATGAGGGGGCGAGATCGATGAGTTACCCGGCAGTGGCGTTCGATGAGCGGATGTCCACGGTGGAGTTCCGGGTCGGAGAACGGGCGCACATCACCGTGGACTCCGATATCTGCCGCTCCTGCACGACCAAGGACTGCGTGCACGCCTGCCCGGCCGGCCTGTTCGTGCCTACCGCCGACGGCGGCATCCTGTTCAACTACGAGCAGTGCTTCGAATGCGGGACCTGCTATCAGGTATGCAACGGCGAGGGTGCCATCACCTGGACCTACCCCGCCGGCGGCGACGGCGTTGTGTTCCGGAAGGGATGAGGGATCATGACGGTCGTGGCGGCCCTGGGCTGGTCCTGGCAGCAGGCCGAGGTCGACCCGCTCACCGGGGCGGTCAGTGCCGACCGCCACGACCGCGGGCCGAGCCTGTCGGAGCTAGCGGCCCTGGAGCACGCGCTGCGCCTGGCGCAGCGGTGGGATGCCCGGGTGGTCGCGGCCACGGTCGGCCCCGCCGAAGCGGACGCGATGCTGCGGGACGCCCTGGCGGCTGGCGCGGCGGAGGCACTCCGGGTCGAGCCGCCTGGTCGGGCAGCGGGCCCGCGCCCGGCCGACCTGGTGGGCGGGCCGGAATCCGCCGCCGCGCTCGCCGCGGCCTTGCGCCAGCGCTACGGAGTGCCGGACCTGGTGTTGTGCGGCGACCGTTCGGCCGACCGGGGTACCGGCTCGTTTCCCGCATTCCTCGCCGCGGCGCTCGACGCGTCGCAGGTCCTGGGGGTCGTGCGGATGGAACCCGAGGACGACGGCGTGCTGCGGGTGCACCGCCGCCTGGACGGCGGTCGCCGCGAGGTCCTGCTGGTGCGGCGACCCGCCGTGGTGTCCGTCGAGGCGGCCGGAGTACGTCTCCGCCGGGCCGGGCTGCCCGCCACGCTGGCCAGCGGGCACGCCGCCATTCCGGTGGTGCGCACGCCGGCGGCCAGCGCCGCGCAGCGGGTCCGGGTCATGGGCGCCCATCCCTACCGGCCCCGGCCGCGCGAGCTCGCGGGTCCGTCCGGTTCGGCGCTGCGCAGGATGCTGGAGCTGACCGGAGCGCTCGTGGAACGCACCCCGCCCACTGTGCGTGGCCCGCTGTCCCCTGGCCAGGGCGCCGACGAACTGCTTGAGTATCTGCGGCGCCACGGCTTTCTCGCTGCGGGCGACCCGCCGTGATCAGGCACCTGTGCATCGGGCACCGCGCGCCTCAAGGACCAGGACTCCCTCACGTGAGGCTTCACACCGGATCGTCGGCGCCGTCGCCCGCGCAGTCAGCAAGCGCAGGCCCGATGTCGTGCAACGGAGGAAGGAAACCAGCAGCCATACACGAGGCGGGAATCACGCGATGACTACTGTACGGTCCCAGCAGGACAGGCAAGAGCAAGCACAGCGGCCGCGTCCGGGCCAGGTCCAGGGGCGGGTGGCCCTGGTCACGGGCGGCACCCGCGGCATCGGCGCCGCCATCTGCCGCAGCCTGGCTGACGAGGGCGCGGACGTGGCGGCCGGCTACTGGCACGGCGATGAGGCCGTCGAGAAGTTCCTGGCCGACATGGCCGCCCACTATCCAGGTCGGCGGATCACCGTGCACAAGGGAAACATCGGTCAGTCTGATGACTGCCGGCGGGTGGTGCACGAGGTGATCGACCAGCATGGCCGGGTCGACATCCTGGTGAACAATGCCGGCATCACTATTGACCGGACCGTGGCCAAGATGACTGAGGAAGACTGGCATAAGGTCATCGCGGTCAACCTGTCCGGCGCCTTCTTCATGGCCCAGGCCGCGGTCGAGCACATGATCGGCCGCGGCAGCGGCCGGATCATCAACGTGTCCTCGGTCATCGGCGAGACCGGCAACATCGGCCAGGTGAACTATGCCGCCTCCAAGTCCGGCCTGTTCGGGCTGACCAAGTTGCTGGCGCGCGAGGCTATTTTCCAGCTCGGCCGGGCCCAGCACCCGGTCGGGGACGGGATCGGGCTGACCGTCAACGCGGTCACGCCCGGCTTCATCGCCACCGGCATGATGGACACCATCCCGGACAAGGTGCTGGACCGGATCCGGGCCCAGATCCCGGTCGGCCGCCTCGGCGCGCCCGAGGAGATCGCCCGGGTGGTCTGTTTCCTGGCGGCAGACGCGTCCGCCTACATCACCGGGCAGATCTGGGCCGTCAACGGCGGCCTGGACATGTAAGGAAGAGGATTCATGGCGAAACAGCTCCCTGGGCAGACACAGCACCTCGCTAAGAGCCTCCCCGGCGTGTTTCGTTTCGGCGAAAATCATCCAGATTGGATGATGGCGAACGTCTTCGGGGTGGACGATGAGCACGGTCACCACGCGGTAAAACGGTGCGGGCTGCTCTGGATCGGCCGATCGGAAGGGCGGGCAGGATGATCAATCAGTTGTGGGGACCGGTGTGGGACCTGGTGGGTAACGGCGGTTATCACGCCGTTACCTTCAGCTGGTTTTTCCTCAAGATCAGCAATCTCATCGAGATGGGCCTGGTGGTGCTGATCTTCGTGGTCGGGATGTTCGTCAACCTTCCAGGCGGGAAGGCCACCACGAGGAGGCACGGGCGATGAGCGCGCAGGTCCCGGCCCCGGTGCCGGCAGGACCGGATCCGGAGACGAACGCCGCGGGGACCGGGACGTTCTCCTGGGCCCGGCCGAGCCCGTGGCTGCGCGGCTACCTGGTGCGCAATTTCCCGTTGCGCAAGATGCTTCCCGATCGGGAGCCGGCCTACGTCTCCTCGGTGCTGTACACGATGGGTGTGCTGACGCTGGCGGGGCTCATCTGCGCGGTCATCAGCGGCGCGATCCTCGCGCTGGGCGGGGTCTCGTTCTGGCACACGAATAGCTTCGGCGCGTTCATGAACAGCATTCATTTCTGGAGCGTCCAGGCCATGTTCTTGTTCATGGCCGTGCATTTCATCACCAACTTCTTCACCATGGGCTGGCGCGGCGGGCGCGGCTGGACCTGGATCACCGGGGTGCTCGCGTTCATCCTTTCCATCCTGACCTCGTTTACCGGCTTCCTGATCATGACCAACTGGGACAGCCAGTGGATCGGCCAGCAGGCCAAGGACGCGTTCAACGCGCTGGGCATCGGCGCGATCTGGAACATGATGAACACGGGCCAGCAGATCACCATGCACGTGGTGTTCACCACGGCGTTGCTGCTGTTCGTCGTGTCGGTTCACATCGCCCTGATCCGGCGCCGGGGCGTGGCCCCGCCGCCCGGCGCGGAGGACCTCGAGGTCCCAGAAGACGAGCCGGGCCACCCGGCGGAAGTCAGCTGAGGAGACGCAGATGGCAGCGCACACCAAACGCCACCCGCTGCGCACCTGGCGGGGCCCGGAGCGCCCCTACGACCTGATCACCGAGGGCACGATCGCGGTCATCTTCGTCGCGCTGCTGTGCATCCTGGCCGCGAGCCTGTGGGCGTCCCCGAACGGCGGCCTCACCTATCCGGGCGCGCCGAAATCCCCGGCCGGTCAGGCGTTCAGCGCCAAGTACTGGGATGTCAACGCCCCGTCGGACTTCGCTACGACGGCGGTGCAGGAGCTGGCGGGCGGGACCGCGACGGCAGGATATGGCCCGCCGTTCAACACGACCACCGGGGCCTCCCAGGAGTTCATCGGGATCAAGCCGGCCGAGATCGCCAAGGCGATCTTCGGCCTGACCCTGCCGATCAACACCGCCAGCGATTTCGTGCTGGCCCCGGTCTCTCAGCTCGCCGCGCCGTCCAGCCCGGCCGTCGCGGCCGCGGTGACCCGGTACAAGGCGGCCGGCGGCGACCTGGCGCCCGGCGCGCCGGCCGACCAGGTCGCCTCGTCCCAGCAGATGACGTGGCTGAACAACTACGCCAAGGCGCTGTCGGCCAGCAGCGCGAAGGTCACGCCCACCTCGATCACGGTCACGGCGGGCAACTACGGCCCGGTCCCGGTCATCATCGCGGCCGAGCTGGCCATCGCGGACAACGGCAGCCTGGACGGGTACTTCCAGGGCAGCCAGCAGCAGCTGAGCACGAACACCACCATGGCGACGATGTTCTTCAGCGACGGCACGCTGTGGTACACCATCGCGCAGGCCCAGGGCGTGGCCGGCTCGCAGTGGGGCGTCATGAACGAGCTGTGGAACTTCCCCGGCCAGGTCTGGCTGTGGCTGTACTCCGGGATGTACCAGATCCCCGCGCTGGCCTCGAACAACCCCAACCTGGACCTGGACGTCGGCCTGCTCATGATCGTGGCCGGGTTCCTGCTGCCCATGTTCGCGCCGTGGATCCCGGGCATCAACCGCATCCCCCGGTGGATCCCCCTGTACAAGATCATCTACCGCCAGTACTACACGACCATGACGCACGGGCAGCCGCCCGCCGAGGTCCCCAAGGAGCCAGTCCCGCCACCCCCCGCGCCGCCAGGCGGCTCGCCGCCGCCCGGATGACTCCGATGAACTCGTTGCCCGCCAGCCGGCCAAACGACGCTCGGCGCCTGCCCCCTTGTGCTGCCAGCCTGTACCCCCGCCCGGCTCGCCGCCGCCCTTACACCGACCTAACAAAGTACTACTAGTGCTAAGTTCCTCTTTAAGTAGTTAGATTAGTATGGGTAGCGGGAGCGCAGGCCGGGTATGGGAGGCGAGTTCCGTGCCGAAGTTCGTGAGGGCGCGGCCGCCGCTGGATGACGGCGAGAGCAGGAAGATCCGCGGGCTCGCGGGTGCCAGGCATGCCCCGGCGGACTGGATCGAGCGGGCCCGGATCATTGCGTTGAGCTGGGACGGGCTGGCTGTCCCCGCGATCGCGGCCGAGGTCGGCTGCCATGAGAACACGGTGCGCCGGTGGCTGCACCGGTTCAACGCGGCCGGCCTCGACGGGCTCGGTGACCGGCCCGGCGCCGGGCGCAAGCGGCGGATCACCGAGGCGGAGCGGTCGCGGATCATCGCGCTGGCCCGGTCGGTGCCACCCGGGCGCCTCGACCGCGACGGGGCCGGGGAGCTGTCCGCTGACGATGAGCGCGGGCCGGCGCAGTGGACCCTGGATACTCTCGCCCAGGCGGCCCGGGACGCCGGCATCCAGGTGCGGCGCAGCCAGGTCCGGCGGATCCTGCTGGCCGAGAAGGTGCGCTGGCGCCGGACCCGCAGCTGGGCGACGAGCACCGACCCGGAGTTCGCCCCAAAAGGACTCGCATCGTGGAGCTCTACACCGCCCCGCCGCCGGGCTCCACGGTGATCTGCGCCGATGAACTAGGCCCGGTGATCCCGCGCACCTTCCCGCCCGCACCCGGCTGGTCACCCGGCGGGCACCGGATCAAGGCGCCGCTGGAGTACTCCCGCGGCCCGGAGAAGACCTGGGTCTACGGCGGGCTGCGCGTCGCCGACGGGCAGGCGATCACCCTATGCGCCTCGTCCCGCAACAGCGCCTTCTACCAGGACTTCCTGCAGCTGGCCGAGCAGGCCAACCCCGAAGGCACCCTCTACGTGATCACCGATAACCTCTCCAGCCACGACAGCAAGAGCACCCGGGCCTGGCTGGACGGCCATCCCCGCATCCGGCACGCCTTCATCCCCAAGGGCGCCTGCTGGCTGAACCTGCAGGAGGCCTGGTGGCGGATCTTCCGTCGCCAGGCGCTGGCCGGGCAGTCCTTCGCCGACCCCGACGAGATCGCCCACGCCACCTGGGTGGCCACCGCCCAGCTCAACGCCCGCGCCCGGCCCTGGATCTGGGGACGACCCCAGCCCAAGCCACGCTCCTACCGCCGACGCTTTATTTACACCCTTTAAGGAACTTAGCACTAGGACGGCGGGAAGGGGTAAGGCGAGGCGGGTGAGGTTTGCTTCCCGTAGCCACCAGCGGCAGCAACGGCCGGGCGGTCCGCAGTTCGGCGCAGCCTTGCCAGACCCCCAGGCTGTACGCGACGTCGTCGAGCAGCCGCGCGGTGACGTAACGCGCGGGGTCAAGCGGCGGCCGCCGGTCCAGCCAGTCCAGCAGCGGCGGGGCGAGGACCAGCGCGGCCAGCGGAAGCCGGAGCCGCCGCGCCGCGACCGCCGCGGGCAAGGCTACCGGCCACCAGGTCCGGGAAATGGCGCTGCCGAGGGGCCTGGCGGCCGTGAGCGTCCCGCCGCCGGCCAGCTGAACCGCCAGCCGCCAGGCGGTCCGGGCCGATGGACGGGGCCATTCCTCACCGGTCACCTGGGCCAGGCGCCGGGCCAGCAGGGCGATGCTGGCGCCGGTGACAGCGGCGCCAGCAGCCGGGCGGCCGGATGCTGCGGCCAGCCAGGCCAGGGCGGTCCAGCCGGATACATACAGCGGCCGTACCGCGCCGGGATGGCGCAGTTCCAAGACCGCAGCCGATGTGCCGTAATCCTTCCGCCGGGCGAACCAGGCGCGCATCCGCACCCGGTGCTGATGCCGCATGGTGGCGGCCGGCTCGTAGCGTACCCGCCAGCCGGATGCGGCGAGCCGCCAGATGAAGTCGACGTCCTCTCCCACCCGCATGTTCTCGGCGAAACCCGGCCCGGCTGCGGTCCTCCTCACCACCAGGGCGGCTCCCGGCACGTAGGGGACGCGCGCGCCCGGCCGGACGATGCTGGCGCGCGCACCCATGTCGAGGGTGGAACTTGCCCCCTCGTACCGGGCCAGCCAGGTCCGCCCGGGCGCATCCGGGACGATCCGCGGTGCGACGGCGCCCACTGCCGGGTCCGCGAAGTGCGGCAGAAGTGCGTCGAGCCAGCCGGGCCCGGGCACGCAGTCCGAGTCAACAAACGCGACCAGCGGCGTGTCCGCCGCGGCGAGGCCGGTATTCCGGGCCGCGGCGGGCCCGCCATTTTCCGGCCGCCGCACGACGCGCGCTCCCGCTTCGGACGCGATCCGCGCTATCGTGGCCGGATCGGCGGAGCAGTCATCGACCACGATCACCCGTGGCATCCGAGCCAGCCCGGCCAGACAGCGGACCAGCTCGGCGTGCCGGTCGCGGACCGGGATCACCACCGTGACGTCCTCCGGAGGGCAGGAACCTTCCAGCGCTCCCAGGTTCTCCGCGGGATGAGCGATTCCGGTATCGAGCAGGCGACGTGCCAGCGCGCGGGCCTTACGGCTATCCGGTACCGGCGTTCCGGACCACCAGCCGGCCACGTGACGGGCGCCGGCCGGCGTGAGCCGGAGCACCCGGATAGGGGAACCGCCCGCCAGCACCGTTCCGCCCGCCAGCATCCGCGAGCCCGGATCCGGGCGCAGGCACAGTCCCGCCAGAGCGAGCTCATCTGCTGGCCCCGGGCCGAGGGGACCCGCCGCTCGGGCCGGGTAGGCCACGGTCTACCCGGTGACGAACCCGGCCAGCGGGTTCTCGTCGCAGCTGCGCAGCGGTGGCCGGCGGCCGATGGTCACCATGACCCGGCGGTGCGAATGATCGGCTGACGGGCGAGGCACGGTCGCAGCGCCGATCTCCCGGGCCGCCGCGAGCGCGGCCTCGCCGTGGCCCCGCACGCATTCCGGGTCGGGTCCGTCCAGCGGCAGGCCGGTGAAGAACTTGGCCGCCATGCAGCCGCCGCGGCACGAGTCGAAGGACCCGCACGAACCGCAGGCTCCTCCGTTCTGCGGCTGGCGCAACTCGGCAAAGAGCCGGGACGCCTGCCATATCGCTTCGA
This sequence comes from uncultured Actinomycetota bacterium, assembly GCA_963808615.1. Classification (GTDB taxonomy): domain Bacteria; phylum Actinomycetota; class Actinomycetes; order Streptosporangiales; family Streptosporangiaceae; genus Palsa-504. Next base: position 79,788 of record CAWEGV010000004.1, on the reverse strand, counting down.
ACCCGCCCGGCTGCCGGACGTTGCCGGCCAGGAAGTTCTGATGGATGGCGAACGGGCAAGCGTACACGTCCCCCACCGGGTCGATGAGGCAGACGACGCGTCCCGCCCCGCACATGTCCAGTCCGGGCAGCGGCTTGCCGTAGGGCGACAGGTGAAAGAACGAGTCGCCGGTGAGCACCTGCTCGCCGTGGGCGGCCAGCCAGTCATAAAGCTCGCGCTGCTGCCGGCTGGTCGGGTGCAGCTCAGGCCACACGTCGGCACCGCGCCCAGACGGGCGCAGCCTGGTCAGCCGGAGCTGCGCGCCGTGATTGTCGGCGATCATCTTGAATGCATCCAACTGCGAGACGTTGTACCTGGTGACCACCACCGACACCTTGAAGCCGCGGGACCCCGCGGCGGCGAGGTTGGCCATCGCCCGCATGGCCGTCTGATACGACCCGCCGCCTCGAACTGCGTCGTTGACCTCAGCCGTGGCCCCGTCCAGCGAGATCTGCACGTCAACGTAATCGCTGGCGGCGAGCCTGCGCGCGGCCGAGGCATCGAGCTTGACCCCGTTGGTGGAGAACTTGACGCCCACCCGGTGCGCGGTCGAGTAGTCCACCAGCTCCCAGAAGTCCGGGCGCACCGTCGGCTCGCCGCCGCCGATGTTGAGTAGAACACCTGCATGCGCTGCAGCGTGTCGATGACCGTCTTGCACTCGGCGGTGGTCAGCTCGCGCGGATCCCTGCGGCCCGAACTGGACAGGCAGTGCACGCACGCCAGGTTGCATGCGTAGGTGAGCTCCCAGGTCAGGCAGATCGGGGAGCTCAGCCCGAGCTCGAACACGTCGGTCAGGCGGCCGGCCGCACGACTCCCGGCCGGGGCGGCATCTTCGCCGACCGTCCTGCGGAACGCCGACGGCGACACCGGTATGGCCGTTCGGCGGTCCCTCACCGGATTCGCAGGCAGGATCATCCGCGAGTCGGCCAGGCTGGCCAGCGCGCGCCTGTAGGTGGGGAGGTCCGCCTGGATCACGCCGGCGGCGCCGCATGCCGCGCGCGCCGTCGGATGCCCCGCAAGGTGCCTGAGCACGCTGAGAAGCGTTGTGCTTTTGATGAACGAGAGACGCCGGGTGCCGAAGTGGTAGAGCATGGCCCCGAACGGCTCGGGGCGGATCGCCGCCCGGTCGTCCAGGCGCCAGGGCCGATCCAGGTCGAAGGCGGTACGGAGTCCGGAGGTCGGCGAGTCGGCGGCAGGCTCAGTAGACACCGCACATGCCGTCGATCGAGACTTCCTCAACCAGCAGTTCGTCGGGGCCGAGCGGCTCTTCCTCGGCTTGATCGTCCGCAGCCGTCAGAACCGCTACACGTTCCTCCATGTGTACCTCCTGCTTAATGGCACTGGGTGCCAGCGTAACGGCGCCAACTGTCGCGGATCAAGGCTACGAACCGTGACCGGGAACCACGGGAACCGTCCGGTATCGGCGTAAACTTGCCGCCTGATGGCCGGTCGCGATCGGCGAGGGCGGTGATGAACGATGTCAGCGGCGCCGGACATTCCCCCGGACGGTGGTCAGGACGGCGGCGGCCAGCCGGGACGCAGGCGCGTCACCTCGCATGCAGAACTGGAGCAGGTCGCGTTCGAGCTGTTCGCCATGAACGGGTTCGACCAGACCACGGTCGAGGACATCGCGGCCGCCGCCGGCATCGGCCGACGGACGTTCTTCCGCTACTTCCCGTCCAAGAACGATATCCCGTGGGGCATGTTCGAGCGGGAACTCGAGCGCATGCGGGCCAGCCTGAAGGCGTGCCCGACCGACGTGCGGCTGATGGACGCGATCCGGGTGGCCCTGGTCGACTTCAACCGGGTCGAGCCGGCCGAGATCCCCCGGCACCGCCGCCGGATGGAGCTGATCCTCCGGGTCCCGGCGCTGCTGGCGCATTCCACCCTGCGCTTCGCCGCCTGGCGTGACGTGATCGCCGAGTTCGTCGCGGAACGCACCGGCCAGCGGCCAGACTCGCTCGCGCCGCAAGCCATCGCGCACGCCATCCTCGGCGTGGCCATCGCCGCCTACGAACAGTGGCTCGACGATGAAGACGCCGACCTCGGCGGCCTGCTCGACGCGGCGATGCGCCACCTCAGCGCGGCCTTCGCCTCCCCTGAGCACCCAGCCACCCCGGCAGCCCCGCCAGCCCCAGCGGTCGAACTGGAGCCTTGAGCGTTACCGCCCTATGAGCCTTCGAGGATGAGGTCGGCGGCGATCCAGGCGACGGCCATGGTGGGGGCGGCGGTGTTACCAGCGACCTGGACAGGCAGGACCGAGGCGTCGACGACTCGCAGCCCGGTGACACCGCGGACACGCAGCTGCGGGTCGACGACATCTTCTGCGTCCGGACCCATAGCCGTGGCGCCGACGGCGTGGTAGATGCCCAAGCCGGTGTCGAGGGCGTAGCGCACGACGTCGTCGGGGCTGGAGACAGCTGGCCCTGGGAATTCCTCGTCGCGCACGTAGGTGGCCAGCGGGCCTTTCCCGAATACCTCGCGGGCGATGCCGAGCACCGCTGCGGTGGCCTTGCGGTCGCCTTCGGTTTCGAGGAAACGCGCATTGATGATGGGCGGGTTCCCGGGATGCCGACCGCCGAGGTGCACCGAGCTCGTCGTCGTGGGACGTATCTGATAACCCACGAACATGACGCCGGAGTGCTTGGCCAGCTTCATCTCCGGACTGGTGGGGTCGAGCGCCATCGGCACGAAGATGCCTTGGATGTCCGGGCGGTCGAGGTCTGGTGAGGACTTGAACTGGCAGATGAAGTCGAAACCACCCGTAGCGATGGGGCCGCTGCGGGTGAACAGGTACTTGAATCCCTCCCAACCCTGTCCTAGAAGCGTGTTGAGCCGCTGGGTGGGGCCGGTGTTCCGCTTGAGCCGGACCTGGATGCTCACCATCCGTTGCTCGATGATTCGCTCCCCGACGTTCGGGCTTTCGACAAGCACGTCAACGCCGGCCCGCCGCAAGATGTCGGGACGGCCGATGCCGGAGCGCTCGAGCAGCAGCGGCGTCTCGACCGTGCCAGCGCTGAGGATCACCTCCTTGCGGGCGCGGTAGTCCACGGTCTGCCGTCCGTTCGAGGCACGCACCCCCGCCACGCGGGCACCGTCGAACAGCAGGTAGCCGGCTCGGGTCCGGGTGGCCACGGTCAGATTGCGGCGCCTGCGGACCGGGCGGACAAAGGCGCTGTAGGCGCTGACACGCCGACCGTGCCTGATGGTGGAGGGCGAGAACCCGATGCGCTCGCTGTCGTGAGCGTTGACGTCGACGACGTGTTCCCAGCCCATGCCCTGTGCCGAGGCCAGAACAGCCTGGGCGAGCTCGTCGCCGCCTTCGGCGACCGAAACCGTGACCGGGCCTCCGGCGCCGCGCATTTCCGAGGCGCCGAGACTATGGTCTTCCATCATCCGGTAGGCAGACAGCACGCGGTCCCAGTCCCAGCCGGGGTTGCCGCGGGCGGCCAGGCCGTCCCAGTCGGCCGGCGCGCCACGGGTCCACATCATGCCGTTGACCGTGGTCGATCCGCCCAGGACCCTGCCGCGGGTCCAGGCCTCGACCTGGCCACCCGGACCAACCGGCTGCGTCGGATAATGGTAGGTGTAGCGCTTTCCCCGGAGGATGAAATAGAACCCCAGGGGGACGTAAAGCAGGGGGTTCGTATCACGGCCCCCGTACTCCAGCAGCAGCACCTGGTTATCCGGGTCCTGGGACAGTCGGCTGGCCAGCACCGAGCCGGCGGCCCCGGCGCCCACGATGACGTAGTTGAAGTCCATCATCACCATCCCTGTTCCTCGTTGACAGTGTTATCACCCGTGCCGAGGCGCTGACCGCGTGCCTGATCGAGCTGGGCCGGCACGCCAGCCTGCACTGGCCTGCGCTGCTGCTGGTCATCGGGCACGGCGGGAACGTCATCGCGGTCGAGGCGGCCGTCGGGCGGCTCCGCTACGAGGGCCGCGCCTGCCTGGCCTGGCATGCCGCTCTGCCCGAAGGGGACGCGCACGCCGGCCGGTCGGAGACCTCGGTCATGCTCGCGCTGGCCCCAGGCGCGGTGCGGCTGGACGCGGCCGAGCGAGGCGACGTCCGTCCGCTCGGAGAGATCCTGCCGCTGCTGCGTGAACGGGGCGTACGCGCGGTCAGCGCCAACGGCCAGCAGCAGCCCGGCCAGTCGCACCCCTCAAGAAGCCTTAGCCGCCCAGGGCCGAAACCGCTGCACGGAAAGCCAACCGTTCACTGCAGGTTCGCCGGGTTGCCGATGGGGTCGCCGACGTACTCGTGCATGGCCTCCAGGTTGTCGTGCGCGGGGTATCTGGCCGCGGCTGGGCCGTCCGCGAACGCGCGGAGGATGTTCGCGGTGACCTGCTTGACGAAGGCGGGCGTGCGGCCCCCGATGCCATGCGGGCTGTCCCCGTAGATCGCCTCCACCCAGCGCATGGTGCCGGAGTTGAAGACACCCGCTCCGCCGGGGTGCGTGTAGTAGGCGGAGTCGCCGAAGCTGCTGGCACCCTGGCAGACCAGCGGCGAGTGGGACAGGACCTGGATCGGGCGCGGGACCGGGTAGGCCGGGTTGACCCGGTCGTACTCGATTCCGACCAGGTTGCGGAAGCTGGTGCCCGCGGGCACGCCGGTCCCGGCGAAGACCCAGCTGCGCGGGGATACCACCACGTAAGGCGCGAACGCGGGATAGCCCTCGTAGATCGTGCCGATCAGCGAGGATTCCGGGTCGGGGTCCGGCGGTTCGCGCCAGTCGCTGGTGACCAGCGCGTTTTCCACCCCGTACATCGGGTCCTCGGTGTAGTTGGTCTTGTAGCAGATGACCAGCCGGCTGGCGCCCAGCCGGGTGGCGTCCAGCCTGATCCTCCGGAACATCGCATTGGCCCCGAGGAACCCCAGGTTGACGCCGGCGTCCCGGGCCGCGGTCACGTGCGCGCGCTCGCCCGGTGTCCAGTACTCGTCGTGTCCCAGCGAGATCAGCGCGCTGGCCCCGTCCAGCAGGTGCGGGTCCGCCGCGATGTCCATGCCGGTCACGTAGGCGAGCGGCAGCCCTAGGTACTCGGCCAGCTTGACCGCGTTCCGCTCGTAGGTCAGGAACATGTCGGCGCCGTTCAGGTCGTACGGCCGGTCCAGGCTCACCGCCAGCGACCGATTCGCGTAGGACTGGCCGGGCCCCTTGTAAAGGTCGTAGCCGCCCCAGGTGTTGTAGGCCTGCCAGGTCGCCACGCAATTCTTGAGCACGACCTTGCCCCGGGTGCTGGCGGAGCGGATCGTCACCGGCACGTACCGCTGTGCGCCGGAGTCCGCGTCCAGCCGGAGCAGGTACGACCCGGCGGGCCAGTCATCGGTCGGCACCTCGATGACCGGGTCCCAGTCGGTGGACACGGTGTTCGTCGAGCCGGTCAGGCCGGGAGCGTTCTGCCCGTGACCGCGCAGCGGTCCGGATTGCCACACCTTGCGGGCCCCCGTCCCGCCGTACCAGCCCAGCCGGAACGCCCGCACCTGGAATCCGGACGAGGTGGTCGAGACGAACAGATGGAAGGGCTGCCCGGTCAGCACGCTGGCCGCGTCCGTATACCCCTCGATGTCGTGCGCCGACCCGAGATGGCGGATCTCCCAGTGCGGGTCGCCGGGCAGCGAGTTCTCGGGCACCACGCGGCGGCCTGCGCTGGTCCGCGGGGTCGTGGTCGCGCTGGCCGCGGGCGGCCCCCCGGAGCTGCTGCTGCACGCAACCACCGCCCCGGTCACTCCGAGTGCCCCGAGGCCGAGAAACGCCCGCCTGCTCGTCACGCCGTGCTGCGGGGAGCCTTGGGGAGCGCCGCCGTCGCGGGTCATGGCCGACAGGATGCACCCGGACGGCGGCGAACGCAAACGCAACGCCCGGGATGTCACCGGGCTGTCACCACGGATCGTTCGGCAAGAACTAGGCCCTGGCCGCAGGTGCAGGCGAGCCTGCGCGGTGTTCCCGCCGTCATGAGCCAGCGTGCCGTAAGTTTCGTGCATGCAGATCTATGAGCACATCCAGCATCCCTGCACCACCCTGCACCTGACTGGCCGGGCGCCGAGGCCGCCCAAGGTCAATGACGGGCGGGTCGGGCTGAACGGCAAGGTCGGCCTGCTGATTACCACACTGGTCGGCACCATGGTGTGCGGCTACGTGTTCGCGATCATCGCCCTGATCAGCCTGCCGTCCGCTATCACCAGCCACAACCTGACCGTCATCATTGCCTGGGTCTCGTCCAACTTCCTGCAGCTGGTGCTGCTCCCGGTCATCATCGTGGGCCAGAACCTGCAGGCCAAGGCCTCAGACCAGCGCGCGCTCCTGACCTTCCAGGACGCCGAGGCGGTGCTGCACGAGGCCGTGCAGATCCAGCAACACCTGGCGGCCCAGGACGCGGTGCTCCAGCAGCTCATAGCCGAAGCCAAGGGCACCACAGCCGGCGGCATCAGCGGGGCCGCCGGTGCCGATGGTGCCACGGGGCCGGCCGGCGCGTAGGCTGCGGGCGCTACGTGGACCGGGGCAGGCTCGAGGCGTTCAGCGACGGCGTCATGGCCGTGGCGATCACCCTGCTCGCGCTCAACCTCACCGTGGCCGGGCCCGGGCACGGCAGCCTGCTCAACCAGCTTTACCTGCACTGGCCGGCCTTCCTCGGCTACCTGATCAGCTTCCTGACCGTCGGCATCATCTGGGTCAACCATCACGTGCTGGTCATGTCCATCACCAGGGTGGACCGGATGCTCCTCTTCGCCAACCTGATGTTTCTCCTGTTCGTGGTGCTGATCCCGTTCGGCACCGCCACGGCGACCGATTACCTGCCCGGCAACAGCCGGGACGCGCGGCTCGCGATGGTGCTCTACGCCGGGATATGCCTCGGCATGTCGGCGGGCTTCGGCGCGATCTTCGAGTGCACCCTGCACGGCGAGCGCGTATCGCGGCCGCTGCCGTCCGAGCAGCACTGGGCGGCGCGCCGGCGGTTCGTCGGCGGCTCGCTCGTCTACGTGGCCGCCATCGTGATCGCGGTGTTCAGTGCCATCGCCGCGCTCGCGCTCATCGGCCTGGTCGGCGTGTACTACATATTCGAGCGCCTGCCCGCCTCCGCCCGCGATGTGGCTGAGGCCGATTCGGATACTAAATAGTTGCCATCAAGCAAGTGTTTTCCGGTAGACTGGGTTAACGTGCGGCAAAGCGCTGGTTCCAAGGAGGGTTCGGCGGGATCGTCCCCCCCGGCCAGCACCAGCGGGCGCCCGGACCGGTACCGGTGGGTCGCGCTGTCGAACACCACGCTGAGCATCACGATGGCGACGATCGACGCCTCGATCGTGATCATCGCGATGCCCGCCATCTTCCGCGGCATCCGGCTGAACCCGCTGGCCCCGGAGAACGTGACGTTCCTGCTCTGGATGATCCTCGGCTACCTGCTGGTCCAGTCGGTGCTGGTGGTCACGCTGGGCCGGCTCGGCGACATGTTCGGCCGGGTGCGCATCTACAACCTGGGTTTCGTCGTCTTCACGCTGGCCTCGATCGCGCTGTCCCTGGACCCGTTCATCGGCCCCGCGGGTGCCCTGTGGCTGATCGGCTGGCGGTTCGTCCAGGCCTTCGGCGGGGCGATGCTGATGGCCAACTCGGCCGCGATCTTGACCGACGCGTTCCCGGCCAACAAGCGCGGCATGGCGCTCGGCGTCAACCAGATCGCCGGGATCTCCGGGCAGTTCATCGGGCTGCTGCTCGGCGGCCTGCTCGTCACCGTGAGCTGGCGCCTGGTGTTCTGGGTCAACGTACCCATCGGGCTGTTCGGCACGATCTGGGCGTACCTGAGCCTGCGCGAGGTCGCGACGTCCAGGCGCGCCAAGATCGACTGGATCGGGAACATCCTGTTCGCGCTGGGCCTGGGCATGGTGCTGGTCGCCATCACCTTCGGGATCCGGCCCTACGGCGGCCACCCGACCGGGTGGACCAACCCGTGGATCATCGGCGGGCTGATCGGCGGGATCGTCCTGCTGATCACGTTCTGCATCGTCGAGACGAAGATCGCCGAGCCCATGTTCCAGATGGGCCTGTTCAAGATCCGGGCGTTCGCGGCCGGCAACACGGCCGCCCTGCTCGGTTCGATCGCCCGCGGCGGCCTGCAGTTCATGCTAGTCATCTGGCTGGCCGGGATCTGGCTTCCGCTGCACGGCTATGCCTTCTCGGTCACCCCGCTGTGGGCTGGCATCTACATGCTGCCGCTCACCGCGGGCTTCCTGATCGCCGGCCCGATCTCGGGCACGCTGTCCGACCGGTACGGCCCGCGGCCGTTCGCGACCGCCGGGCTGCTCCTGGCCGCGTGCTGCTTCGTCGGGCTGATGCTGCTGCCTGTGGACTTCACCTACTGGGTGTTCGCGCTGCTGATTTTCGGCAACGGCGTCGGATCCGGCCTGTTCGCCTCCCCCAACACCTCCGCGATCATGAGTTCGGTGCCGGCCAGGCACCGCGGCTCGGCCTCTGGCATGCGGGCCACCTTCCAGAACTCCGGCATGTCCCTGTCCATCGGCATCTTCTTCTCGCTGATGATCATCGGCATAGCCTCGAGCCTGCCCCGCACGCTCACCAGCGGTCTGACCGCCCAGGGCGTTCCGGCCCCGGTGGCCGCGCATGTCAGCCACCTGCCGCCGGTCAGCACCATGTTCGCCGCGCTGCTCGGCTACAACCCGGTGGGGAACCTGCTCGGGCCCTCCGGCGTGCTGTCGCGGATCCCGGCGCATAACGCCGCGGTGCTCACCGGCACCCAGTTCTTCCCGCACCTGATCGCTTCGGCCTTCCATCACGGCCTGGTCATCGTGTTCAGCACCGCCGCGCTCATGTCGGTGGCCGGCGCGGTGGTCTCGATGCTGCGCGGCAAGCAGTTCTACTACGACGACCCTGGCGGGGTCCCGATCGCGGCCGGTCCCGCGATCATGGTCTCGCCCGAGCCAGGTTCAAAGACCATGAGTCCGAACGGACACCCTGCGAGCTCACCTAACGGCGATTCCGTGCCCGTGGCTGGTGAGCCGCCCACGGTGCCCGGACGGGCTCCCGCGCGCCGGGTACAATAACGCCGTGCCGTGCTACGAGTACCGTTGCCGCGCCTGCGGCGACACGTTCGAGCTGAACCGCCCGATGGCCGAGTCATCGGCCCCGTGCACCTGCCCGCAGGGCCATGACGATACGGTGAAGCTCCTGTCCACGGTGGCGGTAGGCGGCCTGGCCTCCACCCGTGACCGAGCTGCCGGTCCTTCGGGCGGCGGATGCTGCGGCGGTGCCTGCGGCTGCCGCTGAGCGTGGCGCCCCTTAGCTTGGCGCCCCTTGCGTCATTTGAGATCGCGTGACTGGCTCGTGTAGCACAGCACGTTAGCGCAGCGTCGGCTTGGCTTGATGCAGAAGGTTCAGCCAAGTACGAAGGGCACCTGCCATGGCCGCAGCTGAGATCAGCCGACCATCCTGGCCGTACTGGCCCGCGCGCGATTCCGGCGACCGGGCCCTGCCCGGTCGGGTCCAGACAGATCGGGGGCCCGCCCACGAGATCATCGGTGAGATGGACACCTGGACCTACATCACGGCCGCGTACTTCCTGGTGTGGAGCGGCCTGATCCTGCTCGGCCTATAAGGGGGCCGAGCAGGATCATGTCACCTCGGGATTTGTCAACAGCGCCTGAAGGGCTCATCGTTAGACTCAGTGCCGGCTACGACCCGCATGCCGCCATATAGCGCCTCCGACGGTGACACCAAGATGCAGGGGACGGGATCTGGCCAGGGGTTCTGGGCTCTGCTTACGCCCAACGAACAGGACACCCTGGGCCGCCTCGGCCTGCCCCGGGACTATCCGGCCGGCACGATCATCTGCCACCAGGGAGATCCGACCACCCATGTGTTTTTCCTGATGGCTGGCTTGGTCAAGATCGTGTCCTCGATCACTGACGGCCATCAGATCGTGCTCGCGCTGCGCGGCGAAGGTGACATCGTGGGCGAAGTGGCGGGCGAGACCACCGGACGCCGTAACGCCACGATCTGCGCCGTCGACGGCGTCCGCGCGCTTATCGTGCCGTACAGCAAGTTCAACCCGTTCCTTGAGTCCAACCCGGGAGCCGGCCGTGCTTACCGGCACGTGGTCACACAGCGCTGGAACGATGCGGACACGATGCTCCGCAGCCGGACCGCCACCACCGGCGCGCAGCGGCTAGCCGGGCTCGTGCTTGATCTCGCGGACCGGTACGGCCACCTGGTGGACGGGGCGATCCACCTGGTGATGCCGCTGACCCAGGATGAGCTGGCCAGCATGATCGGCACCGCGCGGGCCACCGTCACCCGCGCACTGAGCAACTGGAGAAAGCGCGGCTTCATCCGCACCGGCCAGCGTCACGTCACGATCCTTGACGAAGCGGGGCTGCGGAAGGTGGCAGGCCAGCAGCGGCCGGGTTAGACGCACTCCGAAGGCCGCGAGACCGCGCCTGCGAAGCGCGATGATCACAGTGCTTTACGCAAAAGTTCGCGTTATGCACAGTACCCCCCACCCACCTCCCCTTTCCCCCTTCTCTGCTGGCCGTGCCACCTGCACCGGCCGCTCGCGCAGGCCCAGAAGGCCTGCACTCGCGAGTCGGTTTGAATAACGCTCACGTCGTCATGACCGGGGTTCTCGGCTCGGCCGGCTCGTACATGGCAGCGGTGCGGGCAGCCGTGCCGAGCGCCCACCGGCTGGTGGTGACCAGGCCGAGGACCACGATGGCCGCGCCGCACGCGGCCAGCAGCAGCCAGGCGGCGTGACTGGCCGCGACGAACCCGGTCCGGAGCGGGCCGCGCAGGCTGCCGGCGAGGATCGAGCCGGTAACGGCCACGCCCAGCGACACACCGACCTGGCGGCTGGTGGAGGCGATGCTTGACGCCACCCCGGCCTGGCTGACCGGCATGCCCGACACCGCGGCAAACGTGATCGGCGCGTTCACCATGCCCGCGCCGATGCCGAAGACGGCGAACGCGATGATGATCTGCGAGGTCGCGGAGGACACCGTCAGCCCGGCCGCCAGCACGCCGCCCGCGGCCAGGCCCACGCCCGCAGCCAGCATGGGCAGCCGCGCGCCGCGGCGGGCCAGGATCCGGCTGGAGAGCACCGCGCCCAGCGCCATGATGACCGCCATCGGCAGCATATGCAGTCCCGCGTACAGAGCGGACATGCCGCGCACGTCCTGCAGGTACAAGGTGGCCAGGAACAAGAACCCGCCGGTAGCGGCCATGGCGCTGATCGCGGTCAGGACCGATCCGGCGAACGGCGCGCTGCGGAAGAACCGGGGATCCAGGAGCGGCTCGGCGCGGTGCGCCTCGTAGGCCACGAACGCTGCGAGTGACACCGCGGCCAGCGCGAACAGGGCCAGGATCACCGGCGCGTGCCAGCCCAGGCCCGGCCCCTCGATGATCGCGTAGGTCAGCGACCCGAGCATCACGACGATCAGCACCAGCCCGACCGGGTCAGGCCGGCGCGGCCTGGGCGCCTTTGACTCGGGCACGAACCGCGCGGTCAGCGCGATGGCGGCGATGCCAACCGGGATGTTCACCCAGAAGATGCCCCGCCAGCCGACGGAATCGACCAGCAGGCCGCCGATCACCGGGCCGAAGGCCATGGACAGGCCCCACGCTGCCCCCCAGATCCCGATGGCCCGGGCCCGTTCGGCCCGGTCGGTGAACGTATTGGTGATGATGGACATCGCAACCGGGTTGAGCATGGACCCGCCCACCGCTTGGACCATGCGGAACGCGACCAGCCAGCCCAGTCCGGGCGCCAGGCTGCACAGCCCGGATCCTGCGGTGAAGACGGCCAGCCCGACCTGGAAGACCCGGCGGCGGCCGACCCGGTCGGCGGTGGCACCGGACAGCATGAGCAGGCTGGCCAGCACGAGGACGTAGCCGTCTATGGTCCACTGCAGCCCGGCGACCGAGGCATGCAGGTCCCGCCCGATGACCGGCAGCGCTACGTTGACGATCGTGCTATCCAGGCCCACGATGAACAGGCTGGAGCAGCAGATGACGAGCACGAGGAGCCGGCGACGGCGGCTGAGTTCTGGCAGCGGTATCACCCGGGTTAACTGACGTCAACGCACTTGCATCTCTGCAACATAACTATTTCCACGTAACTATTTCCGCCAGCCGCGGTACGCAACAGCGCACGGCTGAGACATTCATCACCCGAGGCCGGCCCGCAGGCGGTTTATGAACCCAGGCGGCCCGTGGTGGCCTTGGCCCACTGGCTGGTGCAGACCAGCCCGAGCAGCAGCACCGCGTAGCCGCAGCAGGCCAGGATCCACCAGCCTGCGTGGCTGGCCCTGACGAACCCGGCCTGAATCGAGCCGTGCATGCTGGCCGCCAGCACCGAGCCGACGATGGCCACGCCGAGCGACTGGCCGAGCTGGCGGCTCGAGGAGTTCATTCCCGAGGCCATGCCGGCCTGGGTCTTCGGCACTCCGGACATGACGCCGTTGGTGATCGGCGAGCTCACCATGCCGGCCCCGACCCCGAACATGGCGTAGGTGACGATCAGGTACAGGTGGTCCGTCGAGCCGGTCAGCCGGGACAGGGCCGCGCTGCTCAGGGTGAAGGCCGCGCCCGCGATGACCATGGGGATGCGCGGGCCGCGCCTGGCCACCATGCGGCCGGCCAGCGGGGCGCACAGGGCCATCACCACCGGCATCGGCAGGATGGTCAGGCCGGCCTGCAGCGCAGACAGCCCCCGCACGTCCTGCAGGTACAAGGTGGACAAGAACAAGAACCCGGCCATGGCGGCGATGGCGCAGACCGCGGTGAGATTGGCCCCCGCAAACGGCACGCTGCGGAAAAACCGGAAATCGACCATCGGCTCCTGGCGGCGAGGCTCGTAGCCGAGCAGCGCCAACAGCGCGGCCACCGACAGGATGAAGGCGCCGAAGATCTGCGGCGAGCGCCAGCCGTCGGTCGGGCCCTCGATGATCGCGTAGGCCAGGGACCCGAGCATGACGATGATCAGGAACTGCCCCACCGGGTCGGCACGGCGCGGCCGCGGGGCCTTCGAGTCCGGCACGAACAGCGCGGTCAGCGCGGTGGCGGCCAGGCCCACCGGGATGTTGGCCCAGAAGATCCCGCGCCAGCCCACCGCGCCCACCAGGACACCGCCGAGCACCGGGCCCAGCGCCATGGACAGGCCGAACACGCCGTCCCAGACGCCGATGGCGCGGGCCCGCTCGGCTGGGCCGGTGAAGGTGTTGGTGATGATGCCGAGGGCGGCCGGGTTGAGCATCGAGCCGCCGGCTCCCTGCAGGACGCGGAAGCCGATCAGGGCGCCCAGGCTCGGCGCGAGGCTGCACAGCCACGAGCCGAGGATGAACAGCGACAGGCCGACCTGGAAGATCGTCCTGCGGCCGATCCGGTCGGCGACGGAACCGGAGAACATCAGCAGGGCGGCCAGCGTGATGGTGTACGCGGCGACCACCCACTGCAGGCCGGCCACGCCGGCCTGCAGGTCGCGGCCGATGGAGGGCAGCCCGACCATCACGATCGTGTTGTCCAGGCCGACCATGAACAGGCTCGTGCAGCACACGGCGAGAATGAGGCCGCGGCGGGCGTGCAGCGCGGCCCCGGTGACCGCGCCGGTGCCGGACGACCCCGGGACCGGTCCGGGATTACCGTCTGGTAGCCAGCCAGGTACGTTGAGTGACCTTCGGTGAGTGTCTCGGGCTGGTGCCTGCGTCACGCGAAACCCCTCGGGGACGTACTCGCCGCGGACGAGTACGGGCTTATGTCACGTCCGGCTCAGGGTCTTGGCCCGGGCTGGTGTGCGCAGAGCCCGACCACATGATCGAGAGCTTGTCGTTTCCGTAGGTGCCCTCGGCCCCGCCCGGTTGCGGCGGCCCGTCGAGGGCGAGGCCAGGGGTGCGCGCCAAGTTTCATCAGGTATGACGGTACTCTGATGCAATCAGTAGTCAAGTGACTACATTGAGCACTTCAATGCCAGTTCGGACCTCACGCTGTGAGTCCGCAGTCTAGATTTGATTTTCAAGCAGTTCGTTGTGCGACGGTATCAACGCGCCGAGGGGGAAGCCATGAGCCGCAGGCTTCTGCAGCTGGTGATCCCGGTGACACCGGAGCGGAGGATGTTCCGGATTCACGACCCCGCCGTCGATCCCGACGCCCCGGGCGGTCCGCTGCCGCCGGTCGGTTCTCTGATCAGCACCAACCGTGAGCAGCTATGGGTCGGCAGCCTGCAGGAAGACATCGACGTCCGGCTGGTGCTCGAGGAGTGGGACGGGTCTCCCCCACCGTGCGGCGATGGCTGGGAAGAAGAAGCTAAGGGCAGCATCTACCTGCGCGGACAGCTGAGCGTCAGCATGGGCCTGGCGGGCACCGCGGTTCACGGGCTCCGCTTGGGCGGCGGGGTCGGGGATTACTCGGTGCGGGTCTACGCCGGCAACCGCGACGTGGTGACCCGCCGTTACGCGGCGCTCTTCGACCGGCACCTGAACGCGCTGAGCGATGAGTTCCAGCAGGAAAAGAGGTCCCTCGAGGGTCTCGAACGGTACCTGGTCCAGCTGTGGCGGGACTCCTGAGACGCCCGGTCAGGGAACAGTTCCGGGGGAGGACGGAACGTGGGTGCCGTCAGCCTTGGCCCACGGTGTCTTCGCGACGGCTGTGTCTGACGAGTCGCCCGCGGGCCGGTTCGGTGCACTCGCCTCGGTGTTCGACGCACCGGTCGTGCTCGCGCGGTCGGTCGCCTGCTGGCCGGCGGGCGCCTGAGTGCCGACGGCCGAGAGCGTGGTGTTGACTGATGCGGAAGGCGTGATGGCATTGCGCGGAAGGTGCGCGCGGAAGGGGATCATCGCGTAGACCGTCAGCGAGACCAGTGCCACGAGCAAGACCGTGAACAGCGAGCCGATGATGCGTGCCCGGGGCGAGCGGAGCACGGTGCCGGGACCAGGTTGCCGGAACGTCGTCAGGCACGATGCCAGGCCGGGATCGTCGGCCGCGAGCTTCCGCTCGATTTCAGCGAGTATCCGCTGCTCATCCATGGACAAGGCCATACCGTCACCCCCTCGCCTGGCGCACCGGGTGGATACCTCTCACTATCCCTCACGAGTCGGTGTTTATCCAATTGTTCCGGCTTCGTACCTGAACTGTTTTCAGATGGTGGGATCCGGATCCTGGCCACTGCACGCCGGGCGATCACGCGGGGCCTGCGCCCGTACCTGGACCGGATCAGTATAAACATTCGTGACGAACGATAGCGTGTCAAGCTTGTAGTGCTCGAAAAACCGTTCTATTGTAACGTGCATGCGATGGGACCATCTACGGCTCGACGATCAGTCGGCCGCCGATGCGGAGATCAGCGAGGGCGACACCCTGTTCCCTCCGGCGCGCCGTGACGTGGCGCTCCCGCTCATCGAGCGCGGCGCGGTCGCGCGGACCTTCGACACCCCGGGCTTCCGTGGCATGACTTTCTTCGAGGTCCAGGCCAAGTCCGTGGTCAACCGCGTCCCGGAGGCGTCCCGCATGCCGTTCCGCTGGACGATCAACCCCTACCGGGGCTGCCAGCATGCCTGTACCTACTGCTTCGCTAGGCAATCACATAATTACCTAGAGCTAGATGCGGGTGCTGACTTTGACACCAAGGTCGTGGTCAAGGTGAACGCGCCTGAACTGGTGCGGAAGAAACTGGCCTCGCCGGGCTGGCCGGGCGAGCACATCGCCATGGGCACCAACGTGGACTGCTACCAGCGGGCCGAAGGCCGCTACCGGCTCATGCCCGGCATCATCGGCGCGCTCAAGGACGCCGCCAACCCGTTCTCCATCTTGACCAAGGGCACCCTGATCCTGCGCGACATCGAACTGCTCGCGGAGGCGGCGCAGGTCACCGACGTCGGGCTGAACATCTCGGTCGGATTTGTCGACAAAGAGCTATGGCGATCTGTCGAGCCGGGCACGCCCGCGCCGGAGCGCCGGCTCGAGGCGTGCGCGGCCCTGAACGATACCGGGCTGCGCTGCGGTGTGCTCATGGGGCCGGTCATACCGTTCCTGTCCGACTCCCCCGCCCAGCTCGAAGCGGCCGTCAGCCGGATTGCCGCGGCCGGGGCCACCCAGGTGACGCCCATCGTGCTGCACCTGCGCCCGGGCACCCGCGACTGGTTCTTCGGCTGGCTGCGGGCCAGCCACCCGGAACTGGTGGGCAGGTACCTCGACCTGTACGGCCGGAGTGCATACGCCCCGAAGGCCTACCAGGCCAGGATCTCCGGCCAGGTCCGCGAGCTCGCGGGCAAGTACGGGATCGGCCGTCCGCGGCCTGGCTTCTTCGGTCACGGTCGGCGTCACGTCGCCGTGATCCCGGCGCCCGACCGGGCGGGACGTACCGAGGCAACGGAGTTCCTGGCCCCCGAGCCGGACCTGCTCTCCCCCGCCGAGCCCGAGCAGCTCACCCTGCTCTGAGCTCGGTATGCCCCGTGCGCCCCGCTGGTCACGACCAGCCCCGTCCGACCCAAAAACCGGTTGGCCACGGGGCCTCATCCCTCCTAGCCTGGCCAGAGCGGCCGTATTACGTGATCGCCGAGAGCGAAATCAGACAGTCTCGGGCGATCGCTTGACACGGATACGAAACGCGATACATCGTATTTCCTAGACATTGATACGGGGAATTCAGAAGGAGGACGACGTGCCACGCGGGACCACGGGGGCGCCCCGTAACACGCCAGATCCCGGTGTCCCCCGCGAGGGCGGGGACACCGGGGTAGCCCAGGCTTACGACACAACGACGCAGGCTCCTCCGGGAGCCCCGCCGCGGGATCGCGGCGGATCACCGCTTCCACGCGGCAGATCTCGGCTGATCGCTGTCATCTGCGGCCGCCGGTCCAAGTACCTGATCGTCGCGTTCTGGATCCTGGTCGTGGTGGCCGTGGGATCGCTGGCCGGCAAGCTGCAGGGCGCGGAGAAGAACGACGCCTCGTCGTACCTGCCCGGATCGGCCGAATCCACCCAGGAACTGAACGAGCAGGCCGCCTTCCAGTCCAAGAACTACAACCCGGCCCTGGTGGTCTACGCGCGCGAGGGCGGGGTGACCGCGGCCGACATCGCCAAGGCGGACGCCGACGCGCGGTACTTCGCCGCGCTGCCCGCCGTGGATGGGCGGGTGGCCCCGCCCATCATCTCCAGCGACCATAAGGCGATCGAGACCGTCATCGGCTCCGACCTTGGCTACAACACTGACATTGGCGGCTTCATCACCACCCTGCAGAACACGGCGGCCAAGAACGCCGGAGGACTCAGCGTTTACATCGGCGGCCCAGCCGCCCAGGCGAACGACGAGCTCAAGATCTTCAAGAGCATCGACTCCACCCTGCTGTACGCCGCGCTGGCCGTGGTGATCGTGCTCCTGCTGCTCACCTACCGAAGTCCGGTGCTCTGGCTGCTGCCCATCATCTCGGCGGGCGTGGCGCTGACCGTCGCCGAGGCCGTCATCTACCTGCTCACTCAGCACGCGAACCTGACCGTCAACGGGCAAAGCGGTGGCATCCTGGTCGTCCTGGTGCTCGGCGCGAGCACCGACTACGCGCTGCTCCTGGTAGCCAGGTACCGGGAGGAACTTCGCAGGCACGAGGACCGGCACCAGGCCATGGCCATCGCCCTGCGCCGGGCCGGCCCGGCCATTATTGCCAGCGGGCTGACCGTCATCACCGGCATGCTCTGCCTGATGGCCGCCGAGTCCAACGACATCTCCGGCCTGGGACCGGTGGCGGCCATCGGCGTTGGCGTGGGCCTGATCTCCATGATCACGCTGCTGCCTGCGCTCCTGGTCGTCTGCGGCCGGTGGGTCTTCTGGCCGATCAAGCCGAAGTACGGCTCGCCGGAACCGACCACCCGCGGCATATGGGCCAGGGTCGGGAAGGCCATCGCCCCTCGTCCGCGCCTGGTCTGGGGGGTGACCGCAATCCTGCTCGCCGTCTTCTGGGTGGGCCTGATCGGCTTCAAGTTCGGCACGCTGACCACGGCCCAGTCGTTCCGCGGCACCCCGTCATCGATCACGGCCCAGAACGTGCTGGCCAAGTACTTCCCGGCCGGCTCGGGCGAGCCGGTCGACGTGATCGCCAACGCGGCCAGCGCGGGAGCGGTCAGGAACGCGCTGGCCGCCACGCCGGGCATCGCCTCGGTCACCCAGCCGGTGACCAAGGGCGGCCTGAGCTGGCTGGAAGCCACCATGACCGTGCCGCCGGACAGTCCGGCGGCGTACACGCTGGTGGATCACATCCGAACTACGGTGCACGCCATCCCCGGCGCGGACGCGAAGGTGGGCGGCGGCACGGCCATCAACGCGGACGTGGAGAGCGCCGCGGCTCATGACCGGGACCTGCTCATCCCGCTGATCCTCGGCGTAGTCTTCCTCATCCTCGGCCTGCTGCTGCGGGCGATCGTGGCGCCGCTGGTGCTCATCGCCACGGTGGTACTGTCCTTCGGTACCGCGCTCGGCCTGTCCGCGCTGTTCTTCAAGCACGTGTTCGGGTTTGCCGGGGCCGATACCTCGGTACCGCTGTTCGTCTTCGTGTTCCTGGTGGCGCTGGGCATCGACTACAACATCTTCCTGATGACCCGGGTACGCGAGGAATCGACCCGCTCCGGCACTCGCCAGGGCGCGCTCAACGGCCTGGCCGCCACTGGCGGTGTGATCACCTCGGCAGGCCTGGTGCTGGCCGGGACGTTCGCGGTGCTGGGCACGCTGCCGCTGGTCGAGTTCACCGAGATCGGCTTCGCGGTCGCGATCGGCGTGCTGATCGACACGATCATCGTCAGGTCGGTGCTCGTCACCGCGCTGACCTTGGACATCGGCCGGCACGTGTGGTGGCCGAGCGCGCTGGCCCACCCGGCAGTGCCCGCCCGGGCGGACGACCTCCCGGAACCCCCCGCAGGCAGGTCAGTGACGGACGGCACCTAGAATGTGGGTTCGTGGCGGGTGACCAGGTAGCAGTGGGGGGTGCCATGGGGGTCATCCCCCCGGAAGGCAGCACGCGGACGGCAGCGTGGCGGTGCTGAGCCGCGGGGACACCGGGCGGCTGTTCGTCCGCTCGGTCGCCGTTCCCGATCCCGGAGATCTCCTCGGATACCTGCCCCAGCCGGACGCGGTGGCCTGGGTCCATCATGGCGCCGGCCTGGTCGGCTGGGGCGAGGCCCTGCGGGCCGCGCTGCCCGCCGGAGAGGACAGGTTCGCCGCCGGGGAGAAGTGGCTGCCTTCGCTGTTCGACGCGGCCGACGTCGACGACCAGGTGGGGGTGCGCGGCTCGGGACTGGTCGCGTTCGGCACCTTCACCTTCGACGCCTCATCCGAGGGATCGGCGCTGATCGTCCCTCGTGTCCTGCTCGGCCGTGACGGTCACGGTCAGGCCTGGCTCACGACGGTTACTCCCCGGGGGGACGACCGTGCTGGCCCGGGGGGACGACCCCCCGGAACCCCCCGATCTTGGGGGGAAGCCTTTCCCCCCAAACCCCCTCGGCCCCCCCGACCGCCCACCCGCGTGCGCTGGCATGACGGCAGCCTGCCCGGGCCGCAGTGGGAACAGGCCGTCGCCGAGGCGGTGGCGGCGATCAAGGCGGGCAGCCTGCGCAAGGTCGTGCTGGCCCTGGACCAGTTCGCGACCGCCGCAGAACCGATCGACGTGCGGGCCCTGCTGCGCCGGCTGGCCGACCGCTATCCGGACTGCTTCACGTTCGCCTGCGACGGCATGGTGGGGGCCACGCCCGAACTGCTGATCAGGCAGACGGGCCGTCAGGTCAGCGCGCTGGTGCTGGCCGGTACCACCCCGCGCGGGGGCTACCCAGCGGAGGACGAGGCGCTCGGCCGGGAGCTGCTGGCCTCGGCGAAGAATACCGAGGAACACGCCTATGCGGTCGCCTCGATGCGGGAAGCGCTCGAGCCGCTCTGCAACGAGCTGGACAGCCAGCCGCGGCCGACCCTGATCAAGCTGCCGAACCTGCAGCATCTGGGCACCTGGGTGCGCGGCACGCTGGCCGCGGACGGGACGCCTAGGTCGGCCCTGGGCCTGGCCGCGGCGGTCCACCCCACCGCCGCGGTGTGCGGCACGCCGACCGGGGTCGCGCTGGAGCTCATCCGCGAGCTGGAGCACATGGACCGGGAGCGTTACGCCGGTCCGGTCGGCTGGGTGGACGCCGACGGCAACGGCGAATGGGGCATCGCCCTGCGCTGTGCGCAGGTTTCCGGCCGCACCGCACGGCTGTTCGCCGGCTGCGGCATCGTCGCGGGCTCGGATCCGGCCGCCGAGCTCGCCGAGGCCCAGGTGAAGCTCCGCCCCATGCGCGGTGCCCTGGAGGGCTGAAGACCCTTATTTATCCGAACGGACCGTGGTGCGCGCGCCCTATTTGGGCGGGAGCGTTCCGACGTAGCCGCGGGCCCGATCAGGTAACTCTTAATCCGCGGTCGCCTCGCCGACGACCAGGACATACCCTCAGTGTGAGGGACGTGTGCCCGGGCCAGCCCGACAGAAGGGATGCCAGCAGTGGCCGATAACAGCGAAGCGGTCCTCGGCGTGCTCCGCGAGGTGTGGAGCGCTCAGGGTCAGGGCGCTGAGGACATCGAGGAAGCCTGCGGCACCACCAAGTCCTGCAAGAAGATGGCCGACGTCGGCTTCGACGGCCTGGCCGAGGAGACCGACGGCGACCTGCGCCTGGCCTGGCGGACGCAGCTGGCGCGTGAGGGCAAGCTGAACCCGGGCGCCGGGAGCGTGCGGGATCTGGTCCTCGGGTCCGAGTCCTAGCGGATGGAGGGCCCGCGGTCCGCCGGTGAGCTGACCGAGACCTTGCGCCAGGGCGGCTACCTGGCTGACCGGGGTCTGGCCACCGCGCTGTTCGTGGCGCTGTCACTGAACCGCCCCATCCTGCTCGAAGGCGAGGTCGGGGTAGGCAAGACCGAGGTGGCCAAGGTCATGGCCTCGGTGTTCAGCCGCAAGCTGATCCGGCTGCAGTGCTACGAGGGCATCGACACCAGCCAGGCGCTGTACGAGTGGGACTACGCCCGCCAGATGCTGCATATCCGGGCGCTGTCCGAGCACCAGATCGCCGATTCCGGCGCCGTCGACAAGCTGTTCGGCCCGAAGTTCCTGCTCGAGCGGCCGCTGCTGGAAGCGGTCCGGGCCGGCCATCAGGCCGTGCTGCTGATCGACGAGATCGACCGGGCCGACGATGAGTTCGAGGCCTTCCTGCTCGAGGTGCTCTCCGATTTCCAGATCAGCATTCCCGAGATCGGGACGGTCAAGGCGGAAAGCCCGCCGATGGTGGTGCTCACCTCCAACCGCACCCGTGAGCTGCACGACGCGCTCAAGCGGCGCTGCCTGTACCACTGGATCGGTTACCCGGACGCCCAACGCGAGGTGGAGATCGTACTGATCCGCGAGCCTGGAGTCCCGGCCGTGCTGGCCCGCAAGGTGGTCGCCGCCGTGCAGCGGCTGCGCGAGCTCGACCTGGCCAAGCCGCCGGGCGTGGCGGAGACCATCGACTGGGCCCGCACGCTGGCGTTCCTCGGCGAATCCGATCTGGACGCCGCCAGCGCGCAGGCCACGCTCGGTGCCGTGGTCAAGGACCGGGACGACCTGGAGGTGGTCCGGGACAACCTGGAGGAGATCACCTCAGGTGCCTCCTGAGGACGTCACCGGCCTGCTGGTGCGCTTCGCGGGCGAGCTGCGCGCGGCAGGCGTGGCCGTGGGCTCCGGGGACGTCCTGGTCTACTGCTCGGCCCTGAGCACAGTGGACCCTTCGGACATGGTGGACCTGTACTGGGCGGGGCGGGCCACGCTGGTGAACCGGTACGACGACATCGCCCGGTATGACGAGGTGTTCCGCCGGTTTTTCCTCGGTGCCGAAGGCCCGGCCGAGGACCTGGTCCTGATGCTGAGGACCTCGGCGCAGGCGCAGGGCGCCCTGGCTATCCCCTCCACCGAGCCGGGTGAGGCGGCCCAGGAGGATGACGCCGTGCTGGGCTGGATGGCCTCTGACGTCGAGGCGCTCAAGCACAAGTCGTTCGCGGCTTGCACCCCGGAGGAGCTGGCCGCGCTGCGCCGGATCATGGCCAGGATGAGGCTGACCCCGCCGCGTCGCCGGACTAGGAGGACCGCTCCCGCCCGGTCAGGAATCCGCCCCGACCCCCGCCGTACGGTCAGGGAATCCATGCGCATGCACGGTGAGCCTGCCCAGCTGTACTGGCGCCGGCGGAAGGTCCGGCTGCGCCCGCTGATCCTCATCTTGGACATATCAGGCTCGATGGCCGACTACTCGCGGAGCCTTCTGCAATTCGCGTACTCGGCGAAGCGATCGGCAGGCCGGGTCGAGGTCTTCTGCTTCGGCACCCGGCTGACCCGGGTGACCGGGGCCATGGAGTGCCGGCGCCCCGACCAGGCCCTGGAGCGGGCCGCGCGGGCGGCGTTCGACTGGGACGGCGGGACCAGGATCGGCGACAGCCTGGACGCCTTCGTGCGTGGCTGGGCCCATCGCGGGCTGTGCCGGGGCGGCATCGTGGTCGTCTGCTCCGACGGCCTGGACCGGGGGGATCCCGCGGTGCTGGCCGCCGCCATGGAGCGGCTGTCCCGGCTGTGCCACCGGCTGGTCTGGCTGAACCCGCATAAGGGCGACGACCCGCATTTCCGGCCGAGCACGCTGGGCATGATGATCGCCGCCCCGCACATCGACCTGCTGCTGTCCGGCCACGACCTGGCCAGCCTGGAGAAACTCGCTACCGTGCTGCCGGGGCTCAACTAGAGCGCCCAGGCATGCACCGTGACCGATTATGAGGCTGGCGGTGCTTAACTGGAAATCTACCGCCGAAAGGAGCGCGCCGGTGAGGTGGAGCGTGGGGCTCGAGGCCGAGGGTGAGGACGTGCTGACCCGGGAACAGGTGGTGGAACTGGCCGACGCCGTCGCCGCGACGGGCGGCATCGCGACCGGGATCGGCACCACCAGGTACGGCGCGCAGCTAGTCGTGGATGCCACCAGCCGCGAGGAGGCCATCGAGAAGGCGGCCCAGGAGTTCTGGCGGGCGGCCCGCAAGGCCCGCCTCACGCCCGGCCCGCTGGTGCGGACCGAGGCGATCAGCGAGGAAGAGGACGAGGAAGAGGAAGAGGACGCAGCCGGATGATCCGGCTCGGGTCGCTGGCCGGGTACCCGTTCGAAGGGCCCCGGCTGCTGGCCGGCTGGACGCCGGCCGCCACGGCGGCCGTGTACGCGATCGCGTACAAGCCGGAGCCGGACGTGCGGCCGGACCGGTACGCGGTCATCTACGTGGGCCACTCCGACGACCTGGCGGCCGAGCGGTTCCCGTTCCAGCACCCGCGCGCGAGCTGCTGGGTCAGGCGCGCGGGGTCGAAGTGGAAGGTCTACATCTGCACCTACGAGGTCCCGGGCGGGAGCCGTGCCCACCGAGAGCAGATCGCCAGGGAGCTGACCGCGATCTACCGGCCGCGGTGCAACGGCCAGCAGTACGACCAGGCCTGGAAGGACCAGTGGATCGGCGAGACCACGGCGTCGGCCCCCGGGCTGGCCAAGGACCCGGTTCGTCCCGAACCGCCGCCGCCCGGCTAGGTCGCCTAGCCTGAGCGGAAGCCGACCGCGTCGAGCAGGCGCGAGCGGCGAGTCCCTGAGGCCGGCCGGGCCGGCTCGGGCACCGCGGGGGGCTCGGGCCTGGGGGTGACACCGGTCACGATGTCCTCGGCCATCCCGTACAGCAGGGGCAGCGCGCCGGCCACCACGCCGCCGGTCTCGTTGATGTGCTCTACCCCCGGCCGGATGAGCTTGGCGTGACCCACGATCTCCTGGACGATCTCCGCGGACTCCTCCAGGTTCCCGGCGATGCGGGTGAGCAGGGTGCCGACCCAGAACAGGTAGAACGCCAGGCCCGCGATCAGCAGCAGGACATCGATAACCGTCCAGACGACCAGCCCCGTCATGACTTCACCTTTCCGAGCACGCGGCCGAGGAACAGGTGGTGCTGCAGGCCCTCGGCCAGTACCGCCTCCACGCCGCCCGCGACCTGCGGGATCAGCACGGTGTCTGCGGTGTTGGCCGCCGCTGCCTTGAGCGTGTCCCTGACGGCGACCACCCGGCGGTCAATGAGCTTCACCAGGTAGATGAGCAGGCTCAGCAAGGCTGCCACGGCGACCACCACGACCAGGCCGAGGATGTTCGCGGTCAGCCACAGGTTGTGCTCGGTCGAGGACATGGCCAGGTTGTGCATCGCTATCCTCCCAGCCTGGCGCGCCCGCGCTGCAGGCCGCCGATGATGATCGTGGCGTGCTCAATGGTCGTGCGCAGCGCGCCGAGCGGTGCGGTGTTCTGCACCGCCTGGGTCAGCGCGTCGTTGATCTTCGGTGCTTCGTTGCCGATCGACCGGGCCAGCAGCAGGATCGGCACCACGAGCGCCACGACCACCACGACGATCACGATGCCGATCGTGTAGCCCACCACCCAGCCGGTGGTGCTGGTTCCCGCGGCAAGGACATGCGCATCCATGGACGGCTCCTCCTAGACCGTTTGGCAGAAGTCGCGTACCGGCTTCAGGCTCGCGTTGACCGAGGTCAGCCGCTCCGGCACCGTGCTGGTGAGCTGGGCGACGGCCTGGACCCCGCCGGTGGTGGCGACGAGCGTGGCGCGTATCGCCCGCAGATGGAAGATGACCCGCAACAGGCCCACCGCGGTGATGGCGATGATCAGCGCGGCGACGATCACTGTGAACCAGGCAACAGCCGGCATGACCGGTCTCCTTTCTGCTAGCCGAGAAGCTTGGCTACCGAGCCCGCGTACCGGACCGCGCCCACCGAGACTTCCTTGATCGTCTCGTCGGTGACCGCCAGCGCCTCGGGCAAGCCGTCGAGTTCGCCGATGAGGGCCACCCCGCCGGCCAGGATGTTGTCGGTCGCGCCGCGGATCCGCTCCAGCGCCGCGAGCACGCGGTTGAGCAGGAAGATGACGACCGGCAGGACCACCACCAGCAGAATGACGGCGCCGATCCACCACAACACCATGACTGGCCTCCTAGCTCGCGGGCTGGTAAGGGACGAAGAACCTGCGGAACACCCGCTGAAGCGCCATCAGCGCGGCCCTCATGCCCACGGAGAACCCCTTCGCGGGCGCGGCGGTCGTGGCCGCGATCTGCTCGGCAGACTCACCGAGGTTGATCCGCTCGATCCGGCCCTGCATATTCGCGGCGAAGTCGCGCATCAGCACGGCCGAGACGTCGCTGATCATGCCGCGGCCGTACTGCGCCGCCGCCCCTGACAGCTGCAGGTCCTGGACGACGCCGACCTTGGTGGTGCCGCGGCCGGTACGGGCCAGCATGGCCGTGACGGCCATGCTGGCCTGGCCCCGTCCCTTCTCGTCGGCGCCGCTCGCGTGCACGACCAAGCGCTTGGCCGCCTCATCGCGCTCGGTGATATCGGCGGTGCCCGCGAACTGCAGCCGGACCGGGCCCATCCGGACGGCGACCTTGCCCTTATACCTGTCGTCGCCGAGGTCCTCGGTCAGTTCCGCGCCTGGCAAGCACGCCGCGACCTGGGGGATGTTGTCGAAGAACCGCCAGACCGTCTCGACCGGCTCTGCGACCTCGAACTCATTCTTGATCAGCATCGGGTCTCTTTCCTGGTGTATGCGTCAGGGTCCTGCTCGAAGGCCTGGCGGCAGCCTGCGCAGCAGAAGTAGTAATCGACGCCGTCGTGCCGTAGCGGCCTGCTGGAGGCCGTCACGGCCACGGTCATCCCGCAGACCGGGTCGGCGAAAGAGGCCTGCGGTGTCGCGGCCGGCCGGGCCAGCCCGCCCGAGGCACGCAGCTGGACCAGCTCGGCCAGGATGGCCACGGCGATCTCCTGGTGCGTGGTGCGGCCCAGGTCCAGGCCGGCGGGCACCCGGACCCGGTCGAGCTGGTCCTGGGGCACGCCCCGGTCGGCGAGGTAGCCGAGCACCGTCGCCCCGCGGCGGCGCGACCCGACCAGGCCGAGGTAGGCCGGCCGGGCGGCGACCGCCCGCTCGAGCACATCCTCGTCGTCGTGTCCCTGAGTCGCCACCACGATCATGGATCGCTCGTCGGCGTCGGCCGCCGCGAAATCCGGGCCGCTGACCAGGTCGGCCCGCCAGCCGAGCGCCCCGGCCAGGCCGGCCAGCGTGCGGGCCATCGGCGAGTCTCCCACGATGACCAGGTGCGGCACCGGCAGGACCGGCTCGATGTACACCTCGAGCGCGCCCTCGCTCTGGCAGGAGATGGGGATGACGGTCATGCCGTCCGGGACCGATCCGGAGACCACGCCGAACTGCTCCGGCGTGCCCAGCAGCAGCAGCCGGGCTTGCCCGTCGGCGATCACCTGCTGCGCCTCGCGGATCACCGCCGGCTCGGCGCAGGCGCCGCCGATCCAGCCGCGCACCTCCCCTTCGGCGGTGATGATCGCGCGCGCACCCGGCTGGCTCGACGACGGAGGCTGCCGCCAGACCACGGTCGCGAGCGCGAAGGCCTGCCCGCTCCGGGCCAGCTCGGCCAGCTCCTCCAGGACGTCCATGCCTTCCATGCCTGCTCCGCGGTCAGTCATCCGAACGCACCGGCGGCGCGCCTGAGATGTCGCGGCGGTAGGTGATCGCTTCCCACACCCGGTCCGGCAGCAGCGGCATGTCGATGTTGCGGACCCCGGTGCCCGACAGCGCGTCCATGACCGCGTTGACGTAGGCCGCCGGTCCGCCCACCGCGGCGCACTCGCCGATGCCCTTGGCGCCGATCGGGTGGTGCGGGCACGGGGTGACCACCTCGCTGTGCAGCTCGAAGCCCGGAGTCTCCCAGGCAGTGGGCAGCAGATAGTCCATGTAGTTCGAGCCGACGCAGTTTCCTTCGGCGTCGAACGTGATGAACTGCATGTTGGCCATCGCGTAGGCCTCGGTGAGGCCGCCCATGATCTGGCCTTCGACGATCATCGGGTTGATCCGCACACCGCAGTCGTCCACCGCGACCAGCTTCAGCACGTCCCACACGCCGGTGGAAGGATCGACCTCGACGGTGGCGATGTACACCGCGAACGGCCAGGTCAGGTTGGGCGGGTCGTAGTACGCGGTGTTATCGAGCCCCGGCTCCATGCCGTCGGGCATGTTGCTGTAGGCGGCCATGGCGCATTCCTGGATGGTCACGCCACGGTCGGGGGCGCTGCGGACGTAAAACCGCCCGAGCTCCCACTCGACGTCCTCCTCGGACACCTCGAGCAGGTGCGCAGCCAGCCTGCGGGCCTTGGCCCGGATCTTGCGGGACACCATGGCGACCGCCGCGCCCGCGACCGGGGTGCTGCGGGAAGCATAGGTGCCCATGCCGAACGGGGCGGTATCGGTGTCGCCTTCCTCGACCACCACGTCTTCGGCGGGGATGCCGAGCTCGTGGCTGACGATCTGAGCCCAGGTCGTCTCGTGGCCCTGCCCCTGAGACTTGGCGCCGGTGCGGAGGATGGCCTTGCCCGTCATGTGGATCTTGAGCTCGGCCGAGTCGAACATCTTGATGCCGAGGATGTCGTACTCGCGGCTGTTGCCTGCGCCGAGCGGCTCGGTCATGGTGGAAATCCCCAGGCCGAGCAGCCTGCCGCGGTCGCGGGCCTCGGCCTGCTCGCGGCGGAAGTCCTGGTAGCCGATGGCCTTCAGCCCGACGTCCAGGCACTTGGCGTACTGGCCGGAGTCGGTCAGGAAGCCGAACGGGGTGCGGTGCGGGAAATCGTCGTCTTTCACGAAGTTCATCCGCCTGAACTCCGCCTGGTCCATGCCCAGGTCATCCGCAGCGGCCTGCATCATCCGTTCCTGGAAGAACATGGCCTCGGTGACCCGGAACGAGCAGCGGTAGGCGACTCCGCCCGGCGCCTTGTTGGTGTAGGTGCCGCGGGCAGCCAGATGCGCCACCGGGATGTCGTAGGCCGCGAACGCCGAGTGCAACAGCCCGATCTTGAACTTGCTCGGCTGGGCGTCGGAGAAGAACGCGCCGTGGTCGGAGTCGCAGTGCATCCGGACGCCCAGGATCTTGCCGTCCCGCCGCAGCGCCATCTCGCCGTCGAGGTAGATGTCGCGGGCGAAGCCGGTGGAGATGAGGTTGCCGGTCTTGTCCTCGATCCACTTCACCGGCCGCTCCAGCAAGATCGAGGCCAGGATCGAGCAGACGTACCCGGGATACACCGGCACCTTATTGCCGAAGCCACCGCCGATGTCCGGGGCGATGATCCGGATCATGTGCTCGGGCAACTCGGCCACCAGGGCCACCGCGGCCCGGATGATGTGCGGCGCCTGCGTGGTCATGTACACGGTGAGCTTGGAGGTGGCCCGGTTGAAGTCCGCGATCGAGCCGCAGCACTCGATCGGCGACGGATGCGAACGCGGGTAGTGCAGCTTCAGCTTGGAGACCACGTTGGCCTGCTCGAACGCCCGGTCGGTGCCGGCCGCATCGCCGACTTCCCAGTCGAAGATGACGTTGTCCCGCTGGTTCTCCTTGTCGTCCCGGATGACCGGCGCGCTCTCGGCCACCGCCTGCTCCGGGTTGACGATCACCGGCAGCGGCTCGTAGGTGACCTCGATGGCCTCACATGCGTCCTTGGCGATGTACGGGTCATCCGCGACGACGCACGCCACCTCCTGGCCCTGGAACCGGACCTTGTCGGTGGCCAGCACCGCCTGGGTGTCGTAGGACAGCGTCGGCATCCAGGCCAGGTTCCTGGTCGCCATCATCTCGCCGGTCAAGACCAGGTGCACGCCAGGGATGTCCCACGCCTTGCTGGCGTCGATCGAGGTGATCCGAGCGTGAGCCAGCGGGCTGCGCAGGATCTCCATATGCAGCATGCCGGGCAGGGTGATGTCGTCGGTGTAGTTGCCCTTGCCACGGATGAAGCGGTTATCCTCGACCCGCTTGCGGCTCGCGCCCAGCCCGCCGATCTTGATCTCGTCCAGTGCCTGTGACATGTCATGCCCCCTGGGACCTGAGCTTGGCGGCCGCCCACAGCACCGACTTCACGATGTTCTGGTAGCCGGTGCAGCGGCACAGGTTGCCGGACAGCGCCCACCGCACCTCCTCCTCGGTGGGATCGGGATTGGCGTCGAGCAGCGCCTTGGCGGCCATCATCATCCCCGGCGTGCAGAACCCGCACTGCAGCCCGTGCTCCTCCTTGAAGCCCTCCTGCAGCGGGTGCAGTTCGCTGGCGGTGGCCAGGCCCTCGACGGTGCTGATCTCGTGACCGTTGGCCTGCACGGCCAGCATGGTGCACGACTTCACCGGGCGGCCGTCAACCAGCACCGTGCACGCGCCGCAGTTGGTCGTGTCGCAGCCCATGTGCGTCCCGGTCAACCCGAGCCCGCGGCGGATCAGGTGGGACAGCAGCAGCCGCGGCTCCACCTCGGCGATCGTCTTCCTGCCGTTCACGGTGAACGTGATCCGGCGAAGGGGGATGTCGGTCCCCGGGCTCGCAGCCCGGCCGCCGGTGTCATCGTAGATGATCGTCATGGTCACGCCGCCCTTTCCGCCGACGCGTCGGCGCGGCTCAGCAGGCGCACGACGAACGTGCGCACCATGTGCCGCTTGTACTCGGCACTGCCGCGATGATCGGTCCGTGGCCGTGCCGCCTCGGCGGCCAGTTCGGCGGCCTGGGTGATGATGCCCGCAGAAAGCGGCTGGCCGGTCAGCGCGTCGGCCGCCGCGGTGGCCCCGATGGTGGAGCCGCCCACCCCGGTCAGGGCGATGCCCGCCCTGGTCACGGTCTCGCCGGTCATTTCAAGCGCGACCGCGACCCCGGCGGTCGCGAAGTCTCCGACGCGGCGTTCCAGCTTGAGGTAGCCGCCGGACCGGGTTCCCTGGGCGGGCGGTATCACCGTCTCCACCGCGATCTCGTCCGGGTCGAGGACGTTCTGGAACGGCCCGGTGACGAAATCGGCGAGCGGGATGGAGCGCATACCGCCGGGGCCGCGGGCAATCACCGAGCCGCCGAGCGCCAGCACCACTGAGGCCCAGTCGCCCTGCGGATCGGCGTGACACAGTGAGCCGACCAGCGTGCCCCGGTTGCGCACGATGGGATCGGCGATCACCGGCGCGGCCGACGCCATGGTGGGCTGGGTGGCCTTCAGCAGATCCGAGCGCTCCAGGTCCGCGTGGCGGCACAGCGCGCCGATGCGCAGGGTGCCGTCCGGGTCGGCCCGATGGTAGTCCAGCCCGGGCACGTTGTTGATGTCGACGACAAGCTGCGGCGAGGCGAAGCGCAGCTTCATCAGCGGGACCAGGCTCTGGCCGCCGGCCAGGACCTTCGCGTCATCCCCGCCGTCATGCAGCATGCCGATCGCCTCGGCCAGCGAACGCGGCGCCTCGTAACGGAACCGCGACGGATACATAAATCCTCCTGGTCTGGTGCGAAGATGCGGTCCGGGGCCTACGGCTTCGATTCGGGGTCGGGCACGGCCACCGGGAGCGACTCATAATCGGGATCCGGCCGCGGCTCCTGGTGCGGCGGCCACGGTCCCGCCACCGGCTGGCCGGCCACCTTGAGGTAGTCGATCAGTTCCGGCCAGGCCCAGACGGTCGGGCTCTTGCCCGTCTTCGGCGCGTGCTCGATCAGCTCGTAGAGCCGCGGGTTGCCGCGGCTGTGGCCGTCGGATTCAATTCGCATACTGTGTTCTCCCGGTGGCGGACAGTTTGGTCGGCAGCCGTCACTTGTGACTGCTTACATGATCCGCCAGGTAGTAAGGGCCTGCAACTCGGGAATAAGCGCTTGCTTAAGGCGCGGGACGCCTGGCGTTCAGCGACCACGAGCCGGTACCGGAAGATCGGCTCGGTCACCAGGGCGAGCGCCTGGTCATCCGGCACGGTCCGCGGATCAGAGCCGATGGCCACGTCCGCGAGGCGGTTGGCGATCAGGACGCCTATCTCCTTGGTCACCGGGTAAGGGTCATGTCAGTGCCAATTATCACGCACCCGCCGCGTGAAGATCGCCTTCCCGGGAGTCCGCCGCCGACGCGGGGGGTCCGCGGCGGGCCAGCCACTGCCCAGATCCGTCACATGGCGGCGCGGACGGCCACGGCCGCTGCCTCGCGGAGCCGGTCACGCAGCGCGGCGCCGGCCGCGCGGTCGGTCTGCGCCTCCACGATCCGCAGGCCCGTGCCCTTTAGCGCCTTGCCCAGCTCCTCGGGCTGCTCCAGGCGCTGGTAGGACAGACCGAACGCGGCGGCCAGGTGGTCCAGGCCCGCCCCGTGCGGGGTGCCGAAGAGGCGCTCGAACGACCTGCCGAAGGCGGCCTGCTCCAGGGTGGAGAAGATCCCGCCGCCGTCGTTGTTGACCACGATCAGGCACAGATCGGGCCGCGGCTCATCAGGCCCGAGGGCTAGGCCGGGCGCGTCGTGCAGGAAGGCCAGGTCCCCGATCAGGGCAAACGCCGGGCCGCCGTAGGCCAGGGCTGCCCCGATCGCCGCCGACACCGTGCCGTCGATGCCGCTGGCTCCCCGGCTGGCCAGGATCCGCAGGTCGGCGCGGGGGGCGCCGTGACAATCAAGATCGCGGACGGGCATGCTGGATCCGGCCCACAGCAAGCTGTCTTCCGGGAGCCCCTGGACGAGATCCCTGGCCAGCCGGGGTTCGGTCAGCCGGTCGTCCTCGTCGAGCACCCGGCCCACCGCGCGCCGCGCCGCGTCATCGGCCCGGCGCCACTCCTCCAGCCAGGCCGTAGTCCCGGCCGGGGTGCCGCCGAGCCTGATCCGCGCGGCGACGTCGGTAGCGGCCCGCTGCGGGTCGGCCCAGCGCCCGGGCCCTGGCGCGATGACCACATGCCTGCCGGCCGGTCCGCCCAGGAAGGCCAGCTGCGCCCGGGACAGCCCCGGCCGCCCCGCCGACACGAGCACGTCGGGCCGGTGCGCGGCGACGAATTCCGGGGTCGCGAGCAGGTACTGGTAAGCCGACAGCGCGTTCGGCCCGTGCCGGGCACCCGACGAAGGCTCCGCGAGCACCGGCCATCCGGCCTGCTCGGCCAGCCCGACCAGCTCGGCCACGGCCGCTTGGTCATCGCCGTTCCCGCAGACCACCACCCCGCGTGCTGTGTTTTCTACCGGGGGAATATCCCCCGGGACCCCCTCCACGGGGGGCTGTCCGCCCCCCGTACCCCCTGGGCCCCCCGTACCCTCTGGGCCCCCCGTACCCCCTGGACCTCCCGTACCCCCTGGGCCCCCGGGACCCCAAGAGCGGGTCCAGGGGGATGTACCGGGGCGGCCGTCTAGGGGCTCGGGCCAGTCCTGGTCTTCGCTGCCGAGCTCGGGGGTGAGCGGTTCGCGGAAGGGGAGGTTGAGATGAACCGGGCCGGCCAGGCCTCCCCCGCTGCCGGAGGCGAGTGCCCAGGCCCGGCAGGCCAGCGAGCGCCAGTACGCGTTCATCCCGGGCCGCCGTTCGGGTACCCCGGCCTCGCAGAACCAGCGCACCGCACTGCCGTACAGCTTTATCTGGTCAATGACCTGGTTGGCGCCGGTGCTCCTGAGCTCGGGCGGCCGGTCGGCCGTGAGTACCAGCAGCGGAACGCCGGACTCGTCGGCCTCGACCACCGCGGGGTGGAAGTTGGCCGCCGCCGTGCCCGAGGTACACAGCACCGCCACCGGGCGCCGGCTGATCTTGGCCAGGCCGAGCGCGGTGAATGACGCCGAGCGCTCGTCGATCCTGACGTGCAGCCGTACCCTCCCCTGCTGGTCCAGGTCTGCGAATGCCATGGCTAGCGGCGTGCTCCGCGATCCCGGAGCGATCACCACCTCGCGCAGCCCGCACCGGGCCAGCTCATCGCAGAACGTGATGCCAAACGCGGTGGACGGGTTCATGCCGGTAGCACGTCCCCGAGGAACCGCGCCGCGGCCGCCGCCCGGTCCCGCCAGAGGCCCGGGTCGGTCTCGAACCGCGCCAGTAGCCCGGCATCCACCACCGGGCGGCGGACCGGCAGCTCACCCTGGTCGGGCACCAGCGGGTCGGCGGTCACGTCGCCGGCCAGCAGCGACATGGTGGCCAGGCCGCAGGCATAAGGGAGCTCGGGCAGCGCGGCGGCGAGCGCCGTGCCGGCCGCCAGCCCGACCGAGGTGTCGACCGCGCTGGATACCACGACGGGCAGGCCGCACGCCTCCGCCACCCGCAGCGCCGCCCGGACGCCGCCGAGCGGCTGCACCTTGAGCACCACGATGTCGGCCGCGCCCGCGGCCCGGACCCGCAGCGGGTCCTCGGCCCGCCGGATAGACTCATCCGCCGCAACCGGGATATCGATAAGTCGACGTAGTTCGGCGAGCTCGTCGAGGGTGGCGCAGGGCTGCTCGGCGTACTCGAGCCCGAACGCCGCCAGCCGCCGCAACATGCGCGCCGCCTGCCCGGTGTCCCATCCGCCGTTGGCGTCGACCCTGATCCGGCCGGCTGGGCCGAGCGCCTCGCGGACCGCCTCGACCCGCTCGATGTCGGCCGCCTCGTCCTGGCCGCGCTCGGCCACCTTGACCTTCGCGGTCCGGCAGCCCGACCCGGCCGCGATCCGCATAGCCTGCTCCGGCGCGACCGCGGGCACGGTCACGTTCACCGGGATCCGCTCCCTGACCGGCGTGGGCCAGTCCTGCGTGGCTGATTCGAGGGCGCTGGCCAGCCACCGCGCACACTCCCGCGGTCCATACTCGGCGAAGGGCGAGAACTCCCCCCATCCGGCCGGACCCTCGATCAGCGCGCCCTCCCGGACCGTTACCCCACGGAACCGGACCGGCATCGGGATGGCGAACGCCCGCATCCCCGCCAGCATCTCAGGGGTCACCGGCTTTTTCCAGGATCGTGGATCGCCGAGCAGGAAGACCGGATCATGGGCGGCGAGGGTACTTGGAGAAGTCGGGAGTGCGCTTCTCCTTGTAGGCGTCGCGGCCTTCCTGGGCTTCCTCGCTCATGTAGTAGAGCAGGGTGGCGTCGCCGGCGAACTGCTGCATGCCTGCGGCCCCGTCGGTGACCGCGTTGAGCGCGCCCTTGAGCATGCGCAGCGCCAGCGGCGACTTGGCCAGCAGCTCACGGGCCCAGGTGATCGTCTCCTTCTCCAGGTCCGCCAGCGGGACCACCGCGTTGACCAAGCCCATCTCCTGTGCCTGCCGGGCGTCGTACTGGCGGCACAGGTACCAGATCTCGCGCGCCTTCTTCAGCCCGACCGTGGCGGCGAGCAGCCAGGATCCGTAGCCGCCGTCGAACGAGCCCACCTTGGGGCCGGTCTGGCCGAAGATCGCGTTGTCCGCGGCAATGGTCAGGTCGCAGCACACGTGCAGCACGTGCCCGCCGCCGATGGCATACCCGGCGACCATGGCGATCACCGGCTTGGGTGTCCGCCTGATCTGGACCTGCAGGTCGAGCACGTTGAGGCGGCCGACACCGTGGTCGTCCACGTAACCGTCGTCGCCGCGGATCTTCTGGTCCCCGCCGGAGCAGAACGCCTTGTCTCCGGCTCCGGTGAGAATGATCACACCGATCTCGGGATCGTCCCGCGCGATGTTGAACGCGCTGGACATTTCGAACAGGGTTGTCGGCCGGAACGCGTTGCGGACTTCGGGCCGGTTGATGGTGATCTTCGCGATGCCTTCGGCCGTGTGGTACAGGATGTCGGAGTAGTCTTTCCCCGGTTCCGGGCCAGACCGCTGCCATTCGATCACTCGTAACCTCCTCATTCCGGGTTCTAACCTTAACGATCGTGACCAAGCGCTCCTTGCACGCGGTCCTGGTCGAGCGCGCGACGCCGCGCCTGGTTGAACTGCTCGCGGCGGCGCTGGACGGCACCGGGCCCGCCGTCGCGCCGCTGGATGCGACGCTGCCCGCGGCCCGGCTGGACAAACTGGTCGCCGCCTTGGCCCCGGACACGGTGGAGGATCCCGCCGGTGTTACCACCGTCCGTTCGGGAGAAAAAAGGGGGGTGGCCGACAGCACGGCGGTCATCGTCGGCACGTCCGGTTCTACCGGCGTGCCTAAGGGGGTCGAGATCAGCGCCGCCGCCCTGCTGCACTCGGCCCGGGCCTCGCTGGCCAGGCTGGGCGCCCGTCCCGGCGAGCGGTGGCTGTGCTGCCTGCCGGCCGCGTACATCCCAGCGATCGGTGTTCTGGTCCGCTCGCTGGTCAGCGGCACCGACCCGGTTCTGGCCGACCGGGCCGACGCCCAGACGGTCGCGACCAGCGGCTGTGCGCACGTCTCGCTGGTACCGACCCAGCTCCGGCGGCTGCTCGAGGTCGACATAACGACAAAGGCGGGCGCGCCCGCGCCGCTGGCCGGGTTCTCCTCGGTACTGCTCGGCGGGGCGGCCGCGCCCG
The DNA here is from genome assembly GCA_963808615.1 of uncultured Actinomycetota bacterium. GTDB lineage: Bacteria > Actinomycetota > Actinomycetes > Streptosporangiales > Streptosporangiaceae > Palsa-504. The sequence goes on along the minus strand of CAWEGV010000004.1, from coordinate 44,452 downwards.
CCGGCCTGCTGGACGCGGCCCGGGCCGCCCGGGTCCCGGTGGTGACCAGCTACGGCATGACCGAGACCTGCGGCGGCTGCGTGTACGACGGGATCCCGCTCGACGAGGTGCAGGTCAAGATCGGCGATGAGGACGGCCGGATCTGGATCGGCGGGCCGGTACTGTTCTCTGGCTACGTGGGCGGCCCGGAACGGCTGGCCCCCGGCGACGGCTGGTTCCGCACCAGCGATCTGGGCCGCCTGGACTCCGCCGGACGGCTGATCGTGCGCGGCCGCGTGGACGATGTCATCAACACCGGCGGTCACAAGGTGGTCCCGGGCGAGGTGGCGGCCGCCCTGCAGAGCTGCCGCGGCGTCCGTGAGGTGGCCGTCGTCGGCCAGGCCGACTCCCAATGGGGCGAACGGGTCGTCGCGGTCGTGATGGCGGCCGACCCGGCCGACCCGCCCACGCTCGAATTGCTCCGACTCCATGTGCGGGAGCGCCTGCCGCGTTACGCTGCTCCGAGCAAGATGGTGGTGGTCGATGCCATCCCCATGCTTCCCAGCGGGAAGCACGACATCGCTCAGCTCAGGCGCGGACTGCTACGGCGGGAACAAACTGGGGCGTAGAGCGTTACTTATTAGTGCCCGGGAAATGCACCCCGCTGAGGACTGCGCGGGGAAACGAGGGGTACTTGGTGGAAGCCCGTGAACGACGTGTGGATTGCGTGCGTACTTAGGAGGAGGGAGGTGTCTCATGCCGCAGATCGCCATAGCGACTTCACCGGTCGCCCTATCTGATGAAGAGGCGAGCACGACCCGTGTCGATGACCTGATCCAGCGGGGACGTAGCCAGGGTCACCTGTCCCTTGCGGAGCTGAGGAACGCCTTCGACCAGGCAGGCCTGACGCCTGCCGAGGGAAGGTCGATTCTGCGTGAGCTGACCGAGTCCGGCGTGCGGCTGGCCAACGAGCTGGCCGAGGCAGGCAAGGGCCGCCCGGTACGCTCGGCTACCGCCGCGGAGCGGTCGGCCAGGGGCTCCGATGACGTTGATGTCGAGTCCGGCGATGACACCGACCTCGACCTGGAACACATTTCCGAGGCCGACGTGGTGAGCCTGGAGGCGGAGGCCGCCGCGCTCACCGAGGCCGATCTTGATGACCAGACGCCCGCCATGGGCGACTCGGTGCACACCTATCTCAAGTCCATTGGCCGTACCAGCCTGCTCACCGCCGAGCAGGAGGTGGACCTGGCCAAGCGGATCGAGGCCGGCCTGTTCGCGGAGCACAAGCTGGAGACCGCGACCGGGCTGGAGCAGGCTTACCGGCGTGAGCTGGAGATGGTCGCCGAGGACGGGCGGCGCGCCAAGGCGCACATGCTCGAGGCGAACCTGCGCCTGGTGGTGTCGGTAGCCAAGAAGTACAGCGACCGGGGCCTGTCCCTGCTGGACGTGGTGCAGGAAGGCAACCTGGGCCTGATCCGGGCCGTGGAGAAGTTCGACTACACCAAGGGCTACAAGTTCTCCACGTACGCCATGTGGTGGATCCGGCAGGCCATCCAGCGCGGCTTTGCCGACTCGGCCCGGACCATCCGGCTGCCGGTGCACGTGCTCGAGATGCTCAGCAAGCTGAGCCGGGTCGAGCGCGACATGCACCAGCGCCTGGGCCGGGAGCCGACTCCGGAAGAGCTCGCCATCGAGCTGGACCGCACGCCGGACCAGATCGAGGAGCTGCTGCGCACCAGCCGCCAGCCGATCAGCCTGGATTCCACGATCGGCGAGGACGGCGAGACCAGCATCGGCGACCTGATCGAGGACGTGGACGCGCCCGAGGCGTCGGAGCTTGTCGACCGTCAGCTGATGGCCGAGCAGCTGCGTTCCGCGCTCGACGCGCTGACGCCGCGCGAGGCGACGATCATGGCCATGCGGTTCGGTCTGTATGACGGCAACCCGCACACGCTGGACGAGATCGGCCGTGCGCTCGGCCTGACCCGCGAGCGGATCAGGCAGCTCGAGAAGCAGTCGCTGTCGAAGCTGCGCCACCCGAGCCGGGCCCAGCCGCTGCTGGACTTCGCTAGCTGACCGTTCCTCCTGCTCACCTCCTGACCCGCGCGCCGGGCCCGACCTCCCGCCGGGCCCGGCGGTGTTTTATCCCCCGGGGGGACGACCCCCCGGGGACCCCCCGCAAAGGGGGGACTGCCCGTCCCCCCTTTCACCCCCTGGCCCCGGGGACGGCCTACGGCCGGCGGGGGCTCTTGCGTAGTCTCATGTTTATGAGCGGTACGACGGCCAGGCGGCGGGTGCTGCGGGTCCCGGTGACCGGCGCCGCCGAGCACCGGGCCGACTTGCTCGCGGTCGAGGAGCCGCTTGAGATCCGGGTGGACGGCGAACCGCTCACGGTGACGATGCGCACTCCGGGCGACGACATCGACCTGGCGGCCGGCTTCTTGTTCACCGAGGGCCTGCTCGGCGGGCTCGACGAGGTGCACGAGATCCGCATGTGCGACGAGAACGTGGCGGCGGTGACGGCCAAGCCCGGGCACGCGCTGCGCTATCAGGATGCGGACGCGGCCGGGTCGGCCAGGAAGTTCCTCATGACCAGCGCCTGCGGCGTATGCGGCAAGGACAGCATCGATGCGGTCCGGGTCCGGTCCGCCTTCGATGTGGCCGCCGATCCGCTGCGGGTCTCCCCCGCGCTGCTGGCCACCCTGCCCGGCCAGCTCAGGGAAGCGCAACGGGTGTTCAGCCGGACCGGCGGCCTGCACGCGGCCGGCCTGTTCAGCCCGGAGGGCACGCTGCTGGTCCTGCGCGAGGACGTGGGCAGGCACAACGCGGTAGACAAGGTGGCCGGCTGGGCGCTGCGCACCGGCCTGCTGCCGCTGAGCGGCCACATCCTGCTGGTCAGCGGGCGCACCTCGTTCGAGCTGGTCCAGAAGGCGATCATGATCGGGGTACCGGTGCTGGCGGCCGTGTCCGCGCCGTCCTCGCTGGCCGCCTCCCTGGCCGACGAGGCCGGCCTGACCCTGGTCGGGTTCCTGCGCGGCACCACCATGAACATCTACGCCGGCGCTCACCGAGTGAGCAGCTAGTCGGCCCTGGCCATCTGGTACAGGTCGATGCCCTCGGCCGACACCTCATGGGCCAGCTGCCCGCGGATGGCCAGCACCTCCAGGTGGGCTGCGGTCTCGTTGGCCGCCAGGAACTGGCTCACCGGGTCCAGCTCGCTGAACAGGCGCTGCCGCCTGGTCCACTTGATGGCCTTCGCCACCTCGTACGCGGTGGCGTGCCCGGCCTGCACGGCCTGGCGTGTCTCGGCCAGGCGGAGATCATGGTGGGCGAGTAGCTCGTTCACCCGGTCATGGGTGCTGCCGGTGACCGGCCCGTGGGCGGGCAGGAGCCGCGAGTCCGGCAGCGCGAGCGTCCGGCGCAGCGAGCTCAGGTAATCGCTCAGCGCCAGCCGGTGCGGGGCGGCCTCGAACCCGATCGAGGGAGTGATGTGCGGCAGCACGTGATCGCCCGAGAACATCAGCTTGGCCGCGGCGTCATGGAAGACGACATGGCCGCGGGTATGGCCGGGCGTGTGGACGGCGCGCAGGGTCCGCGACCTCAGGTCAAGCTCGGTCCCGTCGGCCAGCCAGCGGTCGGGTTCCTGCCACTCGGTGAACCTCGGCATGCCGCGGCTTTCCTGGGCCGCGCTGAGGACCGGCGCCAGCTCGTCCGCGCCCAGCCGGTGCAGGTCCCCGCCGAAGATCCGGTCGCTGCGGCCGCGGGCCATGTCATGCAGCGCCGCTATGTTGGCGCGCTCGCCCTCGCCCAGCGTGATCACGTTGCGCAGGGTCTGCCGCAGCTCCACCGCGAGGGAGTAGTGATCGATGTGGATGTGGGTGACGAAGAAGTTCCGGATATCGCCCAGCTCGTAACCGATCTGCCGCAGGCCCTTGGTGAGCCGCTCCCTGGCCTGGACCAGGGCCATGCCGGCGTCGATGAGGTCGACTCCGGCGTCGTCGGTGATCGCGTAGACGTTGACCGCCTTCAGCCCGTCCATGGGCAGCGGGAGGGGGATCCGGTACACGCCACCGCCAAGATCCTCGACCCCAGGCTCGGTCCAGGCGTGCCGGTCAGCCGCGGACATCGCTCATCGTCACTGACCTTTCATTCCTGCGGACCTGGCCGTTCTCTCGCGGTCCTTACTACTGCTAAGTAACCATATCGGAGGGCGGCATGTTTCCTGCTTTCCAGATGGTAGGTCCAGCCGGGAAAGCCGCATCCGGCTGGGTGAGCACCAGCAGGCACCGCTCGATGGTCAGCTCGAACACGGCCTCCTGGTCGAAACCGGGCCATACCTGCCCGGACCGCTCGGTCAGGATCTGGCCGCGGACCACGCCGATGACCGCGGCATCGGTCACCTCCCGAGCGCGGCCGATGATCGCGAAGCCGTCGTCCTGCCGGGGCGGCGGACAGGTCTCGCTGTGCAGCGCGTAGCGTCCGTCCCGCCGGAGATCTCCCTGTTTGGGGCCGGCCTTGATATGCACGTGCAGCCCGGCCGGGCCGATGACCGGGCAGACCGGGTGCACTCGCGGGCCGCCGCCGGGCCGGACCGTGGCCAGGAACCCCAGGCCGATGCCGAACTGGTAGAACTGCGCGCGGCCCGCGTCGGCCAGGGCCGGCTGCAGCTGCTCGAACTCGCTCCAGGTGATCATCTCACGGAGGTTACGCCGGTATCGCTGACACCCGATGTCAGCGACTCGGCCTAGTCTTGACCAGGTGCGCGCCGACCGGCTGCTGTCCCTGGCCCTGCTGCTGCAGGCGCGCGGCGGCACGACGGCACGGGCGCTGGCCGCCGAGCTCGAGGTGTCTGTCCGGACGGTGTACCGCGACCTCGAGGCGCTGGCCGCGGCCGGCGTGCCCGTGGTCACCTCATCCGGACCTGGCGGCGGGTGCAGGCTCATGGAGGGGTACCGGTTCCCGCTGCGCGGGCTGCGCCCCGAGGAAGCCGAGGCGCTGCTGATCCTGGGCGTGCCCAGTGTGCTGCGCGAGATCGGGCTGGACCGGGCCCTGGACGCGGCCCACCGCCAGATCCGGGTCACGGCCGGGCTCGCGAGCGGGCCGGGTCCCCGGGCGAGCGGGCCGGTGTCCAGTGCGAGCGGGTTGGTTCCCGGTGCGAGCGGGCCTGGTCCCCGGGCGCGGCCACCCGGCCCGGACGGGAGCGACTCGGCCCTGGTCCACCTCGACATGCCTCGCTGGTTCGGCGGCCAGGAGGAGGTTCCCAGCCTGCGGGATCTGGCGCAGGCGCTCCGGTTCGGCCGGCGGCTGGCGCTGTGGTACCGGCCTCGCGGCGGACGCGACGGTGAAGCCGGCGAGGCAGAGTCCCGCATGGTCGGGCCGCTCGGCCTGGTGAATAAGGCGGGCACCTGGTACCTGGTGGCATCGCTCGCGGACGCCGGGGACCTGCCGGTCGTCCGGGTCTTCCGGGCCGGGCGCATCACCTCGGCCCGTGTCCTGGCCGAGCCTTTCGAGCGCCCGGCCGGGTTCGAGCTGGCTGCGTTCTGGTCACGGTGGTCGGCCGAGTTCGAGGCCAGCCTTCCCCGGCTCCAGGTCACGCTCCGGGCGGCGCCGCGCGCGCTGGCGGTGTTCGGCGAGATCTTCGGGCCGGCCTGCGAACCAGCGCTGGAGGCGGCGCTCCCGCCCGATGAGCACGGCTGGCGGGTCGTGACGCTGTCCTTCGAGCACGAACGGGCTGCCGCGCACCGCCTGGCCGGCTTCGGGGACCAGGTGGAGGTCCTGACCCCGCCTTCGGTCCGGGCCATCTTGGTGACCGCGGCGGAGCAGATCCTGCGCCGCTACCACGCCGCACACTGATACCCATCCAGGCGGCAGAGCGGCGATCGGAGACGGCATGGCAGGCGGACGGCTGGCCCGGCACGATCGTGGCGGCCCGCAGGTCGTGGAGCTGAGCTCGGTCCCCGGGTTCGTGGTGTTCGACCTGCCCGGCGTGCCGGTATCCGCCGGGGGGACCAGGCTCGCGCCGGACGTCAGCGTGGCGGAGGTGGCGCTGCTGGCCCGGGCGATGACCTACAAGTTCGCCGTGCTCGGCCAGCAGGTGGGCGGGGCCAAGGCCGGAGTGCGCGGGAATCCGGCGGATCGTACGGGCAAGGCCTCCCTGATGGCCAGGTTCTGCGCGGAGATCGCTCCGCTGACCGACGCGGGCCGGCTGCTGACCGGGCCGGACATGGGCACGGCGGAGGAGGATTTCGCGCCGTTGCGCGAGCGCCGGGCCGCGCCTGCGGCCATCAGCGCCGCCGTGGATGGCGTGCCGTTCGAAGACCTGCTCACCGGCTACGGCGTGGCGGCGGCCGCCGAGGCGGCGCTGGGCACGGTCCGGGGCGGAGGCTGGGAGGGCCGCTCGGTGGCTATCGAGGGATTCGGCAAGGTGGGCGGCGGGGTGGCGCGTGAGGTGACCCGCCGCGGCGGCCGGGTCGTCGCGGTATCCCCCATGGCGCTGCGCCATGAGGACGGCCCGCTCGCGGGGGCTTGCGGACGCGCCGTGAGCTTCCTGCGCGGCTGGTGGGGGGAACCGCCCGGTCCGCCGTTCGCCCCCAGCAGTGAGCTCAGCCGCGGCTACCGACGGACGCTGTGAGGCTTGTGCGGGCCCAGCCGGTGCCTGGTCATGGCGTGAATGCGCCGACGTAGTGAATTGAGACCGACGATGGCGACCAGTGTTATCACGGTGACCGCGACCGGAGACGAGAAGCCGAGAATCAGTACCGCAACCTGGAACATGGCCATGCCGATAGCACTGATCATTACCGCAGCGGCCGCGCAGGCCAGGCCCCGTTGAAGCATTTCGCACCCCTTTGTGCGCCTGCTGTCTTATCTGCAATTCCAGGCTAGGTAGCGACCGGTACGGGATCGTTACGGGAGCGTCAGCTCATCGGCCTGCGCGCTCCAGATCCCGTGATGTGGGTCACGGTGGCCCGGGTTACCGCCTGCGCCCTGGCCGGCCGGTGTAGTGCGCGGGCGCCCCGGGCCGCTGAGCAGGTAGTGGAGACGCTGCATCACCTGGGTGATCATATCCGGCCCTGCCCGGTTCGAGGCTTCTTGCGCCATCGGCCCGCACGCCAGTTTGCATGTACATATGCATTTGCATTTGCTTTATCGGGCCAGGATAACGGCGTTCCTGACCGGGGTGAAGAACGGCAAGTCCGAGGACATGTACTGGCGCGGCACCGGCAGCACCCCATTTTGCGGGAAATGGTTACACATAGTGGCATGATGACGCGGCTGCGCAATGATAGTGTCTGCATGTGCACCACGGCCGGTTATCTCGCCTGGCCGGAACGGTGGCGGCCGCTCGGCTACCGGGGGCGGCCGCATTGCACCACGACATCGGCTCTCGGAGTGGGGATGAGCACGGTTCAGCGGGACAGCGAACCGCCTGCCGACACCTCGGGTCCGACCGTCCCGCGCATGATCCTGGGTCACCAGCTGCGCCGATTCCGCGAGGCGGCCGGGGTCACGCCCGACCGGGCCGGATATGAGATCCGGGCGTCCCGGTCCAAGATCAGCCGAATGGAAAACGGGCGGGTCAGGGTCAAGGAACGGGACGTGGCCGACCTGCTCGGCCTGTACGGGATCACCGACGAGGAGACCTGTTCTCGCGTGCTGGCGCTCGCCCGGCAAGCCAGCGCCCCGGGCTGGTGGTCGAAGTACGGCGACATCATGTCCGAGTGGTTCGAGGAGTACCTGGGCCTGGAGACAGCCGCCTCGATCATCCGCACGTTCGAGCTGCAGTTCGTGCACGGCCTGTTCCAGACCGAGGCCTACGCTCGCGCTGTCACCCTGCTCGGTAACACGGCCGCGCCCACGGAGGAGATCGACCGGCGGGTGAGCCTGCGGCTCAAGCGCCAGGACCTGCTCACGGGCCCCGAGCCGCCGCAAGTGTGGTCGGTCATCGACGAGGGCGCGCTGCGGCGCCCCGTGGGCGGAACCGCGGTGATGCGGGCCCAGCTGAACCGGCTCTTGGAAGTCGCCGGCCTGCGTCAGGTCACGGTCCAGGTCGTGCCGTTCAGCCGCGGCGGGCATGCCGCCGCGGGCGGGTCGTTCACCGTGCTGCGCTTCGGCGACGCCGACGTGCCGGACATCGTTCTATCTCGAGCAGCTCACGAGCGCCCTGTACCTGGACAAACGCGAGGACGTCGATCATTACCTGGAGGTCATGAACCAGCTCAGCGCCGAGGCGCTGACCCCGGCCGAGACCACGCGCTTCCTGGCCGAGATCATCCGGGAGACGTGATGCCCGGGTGCGGCGGCCAGGGCAGACGGTCGGCGGCGGCGGCAACCGCGGCGACCACCGTGGCCGCGCATGCGGCCAGCATGAGCACCACGAGCAGCAGCCGGACCGCCATCTGCTTCGGGTCCAGCCAGTTGGTCACCCAGGTCGTATAGGACCAGACCAGCCAGACCATCACCAGCAGGAGCCCGGCCTGCAGCGCGCCGCGCACCGTGGGATCGGCGAGCAGGTGATGGGAGAGCTGGGTGATCGCGAACACGTACACCAGATCGAAGAACAGCTCGATGCTCGTCACGCGCTGCGACCCGGAGCGGTCCCGCAGCAGCCGCGCTACCGGCGCGGCCGGGGAACCCTCGATCGCATCCATGACGTGGTCAAGCCAGCACCGTCATCCCTGGCGGCTGGCTTCGCGGTACGCGGCCACCCGCTCGCGGGTCCCGCAGGTCGACGAGCAGTAGCGCCGGGGGCTGCCCCGGCCGACGTTCACGAACGGCCGGGCGCAGGAAGGCGACTGGCAGATCCCGGCGGGCAGGGCCTGCCGGTCGGCCAGCAGCACCGCCAGGGCCAGGCATGAGGAGGTAAGGAACCACTCGGCCTCGGGCGCGTCGTCGTGGCTGTCCACGTGCAGGTGCCAGCCCGAGGTCCCGCCGTGCGCCGTCAGCCGGGGCGGATGAGCCCGCCCGGCGAGCAGGCCGTTGATCCGGTCCGCGGCCGTGGCGACATCCGGGGCCGTGAAGACTTCCCGCAGCTCGGAGGCGGCCTGACGCAGCCCGGCCAGCCCGGCCGCGGAGATCTCGACTGGCTCGGGTTCTCCGTGTTCGCGCAGCACGCCGATCAGCGCCCCGAGTTCGTCCTGGCTGCCGGGCAGCAGCCGGTTGCCCGGCCTGGGCAGCAAGACGGCCAGCACGTCAGCGGCTCGCTGCGCGGCGTCGTGCACGCTGCCGCCGAGAAATGCCATCTGACTGCCCACGACGATAGTGTAACGTGTTTTTGTGAAATCCAGTTACGTACCCGGCCGAGTGGTCAGCGGGGTCCCGCGGACGCTGTGGACGTACCTGGGAGGCGCCGCGGCGGCCAGGGCCGGCGACGAGATGTCGGGCCCCGCCGTGCTCCTGCTCGGCCTGGCGGTGGCGGGCCTGGCCACCGGGTCGGAGTTGCTGGCCGCCGTCATCATCGCGGCGGCCGTGGGCGGTCCGGTATTCGGCGCACTGCTCGACCGCAGCCGCCGGCCGGACCGGGTGCTGGCGGCCACGCTGGCCGCCTACTCGCTGGGCATCTTCGCCGTCGGGGTTGCGGCCGGCCGGCTGCCGACGTCGGCCGTGGTGGCCATCGCACTGGCCGCCGGGCTGTTCAACCCGTCGGTGGCGGGAGGCTGGACCGCCCAGCTGCCCCGCATCGTGACCGGACGCGAGCTGGACCGCGGCTCGGCCCTCGACGCGATGACCTACGGCGCGGCCAGCCTGGCCGGCCCGGCCCTGGCGGCGCTGGTCGCCGCGGGAGCCGGGGCCCGGGTGGCGGTCCTGACCGCCGCCGCGCTGGTCGCCCTGGCTGTGCCCGGCGCCTGCTCGGTGCCGCGCTACACCTCGGCCCGCCCCGCGGGGCCGGGCCCTCAAGCCCCGCACCGTCAGATGGCGGCGGGGTTCGCAGCGATCGCGGCCAGGCGGCCGCTGCTGCGGGCCACGTTGACCTCGGTGGTGTCCTACGTCGGGATCGGGATGCTCATCGTCTGCTGTCCCGTACATGCGCGGGCAGATCTACGTCACCGCCGCCAGCTTGAAGATCGCCGGAATGGCCGCCGGAGCGGCGGTGGCCGGGCCGCTGGCCGGGCACTCGGTGACCGCCTGCCTGCTCGTGGCGGCCGCCACCGAGCTGTGCGCCGCGGCAGCCTACCTGCTGGCCGGCCCGCCTCGGGGCCCGGGTGGACCGGCACACGGTACGCGTTCACCGCAAGCCCAGGCCCAGGGTCGCGGATCAAACTCAGCGGTACCGTAACCGTGGACCAGCAAGGACGAGCCCGGGCACTGGTCCTGACTACCCGGTTCACCAGCGCTGCCGACGTGTTCGTGATGACGCAGGCCCTGACGTCCAGCGAGTTCGGGGCGCCGGTGACGGTCACTCCCCCGCCAGCGGATCAGACATTCTCCGGGCCCTGATCAGCCGTAGACCAGCACGGCCGCTCCCCCGAAGCGGCCGTGCTCCAGGCTGGCGAGGGCCAGGCCGGGCGGCCCGCACGGGTCCGTCCGGTGACGCCATGGACCGTTCGGAAGAATGTTTGTGAATTTGCTATTATTCAGGCATGCAGCGAATTGCGGGTGCGCAGTGGTGGCCGTCCGATTAGGGCGGTCGCATCCAGCAATCATGAAGGCCGTCCGGGATGGACGGTCTTTTCGTGTCTGTGACCGTCCGCCCGGACCCGGGAAGGACGGATAACCATGAGCACGACCACGGCCATGCGGCGTCCAGCTGAACTCGAAGAACTCATTGGCCGGGACGCGACGGGATTGAAGGTCCTGACCGGGGACCGGCCGACCGGGCTGCTGCACCTGGGTCACTATTTCGGCACCCTGCGGAACCGGGTCCATCTGCAAGACCTCGGCGCGCAGGTGTTCGTGCTGATCGCGGACTACCAGGTGCTGACCGACCGGGACACGGCGGAACACCTGGATGAGCACGTGACCGGCCTGCTATTCGACTACCTGGCCATCGGGCTGGACCCGGCGCGGACGGTGGTGTTCGCGCACAGCGCGGTGCCCTCGCTCAACCAGCTGCTGCTGCCGTTCCTCAGCCTGGTCTCGGTGCCGGAGCTGAACCGGAACCCTACGGTCAAGGACGAGATCGCGCACTCTCGGCAGTCAGCGGTCAGCGGGCTGATGCTCACGTACCCCGTGCACCAGGCCGCAGACATCTTGTTCTGCAAGGCGAACCTGGTGCCGGTCGGACAAGATCAGCTGCCGCACCTGGAGATCACCCGGGCCATCGCCCGCCGGTTCAACCGCCGGTTCGGGCCGGTGTTCGCGGTACCCGACGCGCTGCTGTCCGCGGCGCCGCTGCTGCTCGGCACCGACGGGGCGAAGATGAGCAAGAGCCGCGGCAACACCATCCCGCTGGCGGCCAGCGCCGACCAGACCGCCCGGCTCCTCCGCGGTGCGAAGACCGATCCGGAGCGGTCTATCAGCTACGATCCCGAGCGCCGGCCGGAAGTCTCGAGCCTGTTGCTGCTGGCCGCGTTGTGCCTGGGACGCAGCCCGGCCGATGTGGCCGCCGACCTCGGTACCGGCAGTGCCGCCGCGCTCAAGGACACGGTGACGATGGCGGTCAACGAGATGCTGGCCCCGGTCCGGGCCCGGCGCGCCGAGTATGCGCGCGATCTCGGCTACGTCCGGCAGGTGCTGCGGGACGGCAACGAGCGCGCCGAGGCGATCGCCGCAGCCACCCTGGATGAGGTCAGGGCGGCCATGGGCATGCGCTACTGACCTGTGAGGGCGGCCGCCGGATGGTGTGGCAGGGTGGGCCTGTGGTCTCGGCGCCGGGGACGGATCTGGTCGTGTCGCTGCAGCAGGCCGGCGTCGCGCGCGGCGATCTGGTCGGCCTGGCGGTCTCCCCCGGCCGCGGACTCGGGCTGGCCATGGCCGGGGGCGGATGGTGGGTGCGGCCGGACACCGAGGCGGTGACCGCGGTGGGGCGGGCGGATCAGGCGCTGCGGCCGCGGTGGGTGGTGTGGTCGGGCCAGACATCGGCGTACCTGACCGGCTGCGCGGTGCGGCTGGCGACGTGCTGGGACATCGCGGCGGCGCACCGGCTGCTGTCCGGCGGATGGCGGGCCGACCCCGGCCGGGCCTGGGCCGGGCTGCACGGGCTGGCCACGGACACCATGCCGGCCGACGGCCCTCTTGACCTGTTCGGGATGACCGGGCCGGACGACGGTGACGACGGCGATCCGGTGGCACCGGACGGGCATCTGCGGCCGGAGTGGGTGAGCGGCGGGTGGTCGGAAAGCGCGGACCGCATCGGCCGCTGGGCGGAGCTGGCCCGCACGGTGGCCGGGCTGCAGCAGGCGGCGCTGGCCGGCCTGGCGGACCGGCCGATGGCGGTGGCCACGGCGCGCAGCGAGTCCACCGCCGAGCTGCTGTGCGCCGAGCTGTCGGCGGACGGGCTGCCGATGGACCGCGCGGCGGCGGAGCAGATCCTGGCCTCCTTGATCGGGCCCCGGCCGCGTAGCGAGGGCGAGGCGGCTGCCTCACGAGCCGCTCGTGACGCCGAGGTCCTGCGGCACGCCCCGGCCGGAACCACGGCCGACCTGCGCAGCCCGGCCCAGGTCCGGTCGCTGCTGGCCCGGATCGGAGTCGACGTCCCTGACACGCGTGCGTGGCGGCTGGCTGAACTCCGGGGCAGCCATCCGCTGATCGGCGCCCTGCTCCAGTGGCGCAAGGCGGAGCGGATCGCCACCACGTACGGGTACGCATGGCTGGATGAGAACCTCGGGGCCGACGGCCGCCTGCGTGGCGTTTGGTCCGGCTCCGACGGCGCCGCGGGCCGGATGACCGCCTCCGCTGGCCTGCACAACATGCCGGCCGCGATGCGCCGGGCGGTGGTGGCCGGGGAAGGGCACGTCTTCGTCCGCGCCGACCTGGGCCAGATCGAGCCTCGGGTATTGGCCGCGGTATCCGGGGACCCGGCGCTGGCCGCGGCCGCCCGGTCCGACGACATGTACGCCCCGGTGGCCGAGCAGCTCGGCGTGGACCGGCCCACGGCCAAGGTGGCGGTGCTCGGCGCGATGTACGGGCAGACCACCGGCCTTGGAGCTCACGCGCTGCGCCGCCTCAACGCGGCTTACCCGGTCGCGATGGCCTATCTGGAGGCCGCCGACCGTGCCGGGCGGGCCGGGCGTGACCTGCGGACCTACGGCGGCCGGCTGATCGTGCTGACTCCCGCGGCGCCCCGGAACCCCAGCCAGGCGGCGGCCTACGGCCGTTATGCGCGCAACGCGATGGTCCAGGGGGCAGCGGCGGAACTGTTCAAGATGTGGGCGGTGACCGTCCGGGCCCGGTGCGGGGGCCTCGGCGCTCGTATCGTGCTCTGCCTGCACGACGAGCTCCTGGTGCACTGCCCGGACGAGCACGGTGAGGCGGTGGCCCGGATCGTGGAGGACTGCCTGCGCGAGACGGCGCAGCGCTGGGCGCCCGGGTGCGGGGTCCGCTTCATCTCCGACACCACCCTGGTGCGCAGGTGGTCAGACGCAAAGGGACCGAAGGCGGCTTCGCCGCCGTAATCCGGCCGGTCAGCGGGGCCGACCGGTCCGGCCATGCTACGGCTGGTCAAGGGCTGCGGCGTAGATGACGGCGTCCCGGCCGCCGTGGACCACGGCGCGCTTTTCCGGGCGCAGGCCGATCTTCTCCGCCACCCGCTGCGATGGCCGGTTATCCGGGTGGATGATCGCGATCAGCCGGGTCGCGCCGACCACGGTCCTGGCGAAGTCGCGCGAGGCGGCCGCGGCCTCGGTGGCGTACCCGCGGTTCTGCAGCGCGGGCAGCACGTGGTAGCCCACCTCAAGTTCGGTCACGCCGTCGACGACCTGCGGAGTCAGGCCGCAGTCACCGACGAAGGCCCCGCCGTCGGCGGTCAGCAGCCACAGGCCGTACCCGCGGGTGCGGTACAGGCCGCGGTTCCAGTAGATCCACTGGGCGGACCCCTCACGCGTCTTGGGCCGCGGATAGTACGTCATGACCTCCGGGTCCCCGAGCAGCAGGGCCATGTCGTCCAGGGCATCGAGCGACATCTCGCGGAACGTCAGCCTGGCGGAATCTGGGTGCATAGACGCGACGGTAGCCCAACGGGACCAGCGCTCGGACAGGTGCTCTTATCCTGGGGCGATGACCTGGACGGCACCAGATGTCGTGCGCGAGCCCGGTCCGTGGACCGGGGACGAGCGAGCGCTGCCCGAGTGGTTCCTCGACTTTCACCGCCTGACCCTGCTGCACAAGTGCGCCGGGCTCACCGCCGAGCAACTGGCGGCACGCCCGGCCGGACCGTCGGTCCTGTCCCTGGCGGGCCTGGTCAGGCACATGACCGAGGTGGAGCGCGGATGGTTCAGGCGCGGGTTCGCCCGGCAGCCGGCCGAGCCGGCCTACCGCACCAGCGAGTGGCCCGACGCCGACTTCGAGGACGCGGACGCCTCGCGCGCCCGGCTGGATCTCGCCACCTACCAGCGGGAGATCGAACTGGCCCGGTCGGCCGTGCATGGCCGAGCGCTCGGCGAAGCCGTTCACGGGCGGACCCGGGACACGCACATCAGCCTGCGCTGGATCTTCCTGCACATGATCGGGGAGTATGCCCGGCACAACGGTCACGCCGACCTGATCAGGGAGCGGCTGGACGGTTCGACCGGCCAGTGACGGCGGGCCGGCTAGCCGACCCGGTACTCCCACCCTTCTTGCCAGGCGAAATCCTGCGCCGCGAGATCTTCAAGACGGGCGCCGCCGATGAAATGATCCAGGCCCCACCGGGTGGCGACGTGGCCGATGACCAGCACCCGCTGCCCGTCCCAGCGCAGCGGGAGGTCGCCCAGGAAGCGGCCGACGCGCCCGATGGCCTGCCGCCAGCTCTCGCCGCCGGGATAGGGCCGGTCCAGATGCTCGCGCAGGCCGGCCTGCAGCTCGGTCACGGGCATCCCGTTGTGCTCGCCGTAGTCGCATTCGCGCAGCCGCCAGTCATGGAGCACGGGAAGCGCGCAGCCGTCGAAGGCGATGGATGCCGTCTGGGCCGCCCGGGCCAGGTCCGAGCTGAACACGGCGGTGATGCCGTCGTCGCTGCGGCGGCGGCCTAGCTGCCGGGCCTGGATCCGGCCCTGCTCGGACAACTGGCCGGGCCGCCAGCCCGTGGCACGCCCTTCCTCGTTGTCCACGGTGATGGCGTGGGTCTCAAACACCAGCTCGATCGCCATCGGCCAATATTACCGACGAGCCGTGCCGTAGCTCCCGGGCCAGCGCGGGGTCCCTGGCCGTCCGGGCGCGTCAGCCCAGCGCCGCAACGGCCGTCACCGTCAGGTCCCAGAAACGGCCGACGTCCAGGCCGGTTGCCACCTGTGCATTCGGCGGCCGTCCGGTCACCTGGTGCAGGTCGACGACGGTGGCGCCCCTGGTGTGCGTCCCGGCGAGTTCGATGGCGACGTTCGCCGTCACGACCGGGACCACGGCGGGATCGATGACGCGGGCCACCGCGACCGGGTCGTGCAGCGGGGGCGCGCCGAAGCCGAACACCCTACGGTAGCTGCCGGCGAAGAAGGTAAGCAGGTCGACGCAGGTCCGGGCGAGCGGCGTGCCGAGCGCCGCGATCCGGCCCAGCACGTCAGGGGTGACGAGCGCCTGGTGCGTCACGTTGAGCCCGCACATGGTCACGGGCAGGCCGCTCCGGAGGACGATGTTGGCCGCCTCTGGATCGGTATGCACATTGAACTCTGCATACGGCGTGACATTGCCGCGCTCGGTCGAGCCGCCCATCGCGACGATCTCGTGCAGGCGCCCGGCCACCTCAGGGTGGGCCAGCAGCAGCGCCGCGACGTTGGTCAGCGGACCGGTGGCGACCAGCGTGACAGGCCGGTCCGTGGCCAGGATCATCCGGCGCAGGAACTCGACCGCGCCGACGGGCTCGACTCCGACCGTGGGTTCGCCGAACGCCGGACCGTCCAGGCCTGTTTCGCCGTGGATTTCGGCCGCGGCCCGCAGCGCGCCGTGCAGCGGCCGCGCGCGGCCGACGGCGATGGGCACCGAGGTAATCCCGGCCACGGTGCAGATGCGGCGGGCGTTCAGCGTGGTCTTGGGCAGCGTCTGGTTACCCGCCACGGTGGTGATGCCGAGCAGGTCGATCACCGGGCTGGCGGCGGCCAGCAAGATGGCCATGGCGTCGTCGTGGCCTGGGTCGCAGTCGAGCAGGACGGGTACGGCCATCTCTCCACCCTGGCATGAAGCTGAACGAGATCACCGCCAGACGTTCTACGGCCGCGCTGCCTGGTTGTTCGTTCTGATCCGTCCTGGGTTCAGCGCCGTCAGCGCGGCCCGGATCGGCTCAGGCCGTCCAGGTGCAGCGGCACGGCGTTGGCGCGCACGACATCGGCATAAAAACGTGCGCTCGCCTTGGGAATCCGGTGCTGGGTCCTGAAATCGACGAAGACGATCCCGAACCGCTTCTGGTAACCCCAGCCCCATTCGAAGTTGTCCAGCAGCGACCATACGAAGTAGCCGGCCAGGTTGGCCCCGTCCTGGATGGCGCGCACGGCAGCTTCCAGGTGGGACTGCAGGTACCGGACCCGTTCGACGTCGTTGACCTCGCCTTCGGGGTTGACGTAGTCCTCGGCGGAACGGCCGTTCTCGGTGATGTACAGCGGCAGGCCCGCGGCCTGCTTAGACACGTCCAGGAGGAGCTCGTGCAGCCCGGCCGCGTCGACGAGCCAGTCCATCGTGGTCCGCTCCAGCCCTTCGGGCCGGTATTCGACAACGCCCGGCACCGCGCAGCGGGCTGGCTCCTCGTTCCGCCGCAGGTCGGCCGGGTGGCCCGCTCGCAGGAAGATCGGCGAGTAGTAGTTGATGCCCAGGAAGTCCAGCGGCTGGCCGATGGTCTCCAGGTCACCGTCGGCGACCAGGCTGGGCGGCGGCAGCAGGGCCGCGGGCGCGTGCGCCGGGTAACGGCCGTGCAGCACCGGATCGAGGTAGATGCCGTTCACCATGGCGTCAGTGA
Source organism: uncultured Actinomycetota bacterium (assembly GCA_963808615.1). GTDB lineage: Bacteria > Actinomycetota > Actinomycetes > Streptosporangiales > Streptosporangiaceae > Palsa-504. Next base: position 27,456 of record CAWEGV010000004.1, on the reverse strand, counting down.
TCAGCCGGGCGTCTTCCATGTCACCTGACCGGCCATCCCCGAGCACCCGGACCGGATGCAGGTCAAGGGTGATGCCGACCTCCCCGGCGCCCAGGTCGCGCAGTGCGGACGTGGCCAGCCCGTGACCGAGCAGCAGGTGATGAGTGGCGGCCGACGCGGCGTCGGGGTCCCGCAGCCCCGGGGCATGGTTGCCGTTGCGGTAGCCGTTAGTGGACACCACCTGAGGCTCGTTGAGCGTGATCCAGCGGGCTACCCGGTCCCCGAACGCCTCCGCGCAGATCGCGGCGAATTCGGCGAAGCGCTCGGCGGTGCCTCGGACCGCCCAGCCGCCATCGTCTTGGAGCTCCTGGGGCAGGTCCCAGTGATACAGCGTGACGATGGCCGCAATGTCGTGCTCGGCGAGTTCGTCCAGCAGCGCCCGGTAATAGTCCAGGCCCTTCTGATTGGCGCCGCCGCGGCCGCCTGGCTGCACCCGCGGCCAGGAGATCGAGAAACGGTAGGCGTTCAGGCCGAGTGAAGCCATCAGCGCGACATCCTGGCCATAGCGATGGTAGGCGTCGCAGGCGACATCGCCGGTGTCCCCGCCGCGTATGTTACCCGGCGCGTGGCTGAAGGTGTCCCACACCGAGGGGCCCCTGCCGTCTATGTTCGCCGCTCCCTCGACCTGGTAGGCGGCCGTCGATGCTCCCCAGAGGAATCCCTCCGGGAACCGCAGGACACCGTTAGCACCTGGCGCCGGCTCACTCATCAGCCCCTCCTTCTTCGTGACCACGGGCCTTGACCGGCCCTGTGCTGAGGGTTAGTGTAAGCGCTTAGATTTCAGGTGTAAACGTTTACATCGCGGTTACACAAGGGATCTGAAACCGTTACGCGAGGCATCTAGGCGGTATCGGTGACCGGTAAGACACTTGCAGTTATGTCGCTGATCGGGAACACGTGGTAACGGTCTACGACGTCGCGCGCCTGGCCGGCGTCTCCACCGCCACGGTCTCGAGGGTGGTGCACGGTCACGACCGGGTCCGTGAGGAAACCAGGATCCGGGTCAGGCAGGCGATCGAGGAACTCGGCTACGTCCCCGACGGCGCCGCTCAGAGCCTGTCTCGTCGCCGCAAGGACGTCATCGGCCTGGTGTGCAAAGAGCGCGAGGTGGATTACGCCCTCGAGAACGCCGGCCTGCTGTACTACGACCAGGTGCTGCGCGGAGTCGAGGAGCATATCCGCGAGCAGGGCTGGTCGCTTCTGATGACCTTCATGCAGGCAGACGAGAAGGGCCAGCCGGATGTCCCCCGGCTGAACGCCCTCTCGGGCAAGGTGGACGGGATCCTCATCGGCGAAGGCTTCGTCGCCTCTCACTACATCGACCGCCTGGCCGCCCGCGTCCCCGTGGTGGTCATAGCCGGGACGCCCGGCGAGCGGGCGGCCGACGTGGTAGCAGCGGATAACTTCTCCGGTTCGGCCGCGATCGTCACCCACCTCATCGCCGACCACGGCAAGCGGCGGCTGTTCCACGTCGACGGGCCGCTGGACGCGCCCGACGCCATCGAACGGCGCCTCGCCCTGCACCACGTGCTGCGAGACAATCCGCAATGCCGGCTCATCGGCTCGGCTCGCGGCATCTTCAGCGTCCGAAGCGGTGAGCTGGCCGGCGATGAGCTGCTGGCCCGGCATCGCGGCGCGCTGCCCGACGCGGTGGTGTGCGCCAACGACCAGATGGCGATCGGGGTGCTCAGGACCTTCGCCGCAGCCGGCGTGCGGGTGCCCGCCGACGTGGCGGTGGTCGGATTCGACGACATCTATCCGGCCAGCCTGTTCGATCCCCCGCTCACCTCCGTCCAGCAGCCCGTCCGCAGGCTCGGCGAGCGGGCGTGTGCCCGCCTTCTGGACCGCATCACAGACCCGGCTCTGCAGCCCACGGTGGAGCTGCTGCCGACAGAACTCGTGCTGCGCGCGAGCTGCGGGTGCCCGCCAGGGGTCACCATCCGCCAGGTGGTGAAGACCCTCAGAGCCTCGGGTGCTGATCTGGCTGCCGCGAAGCCGGCTCCCCCCGCCGCTCACCTGGCGGCCCTGCGGGCCGACGACCGTGTCCCTGCCCAGGCGGCCCGGCTGCCCGGCCGCAAGCCGGCCAAGGCTTAGGAGGCGCCATGGCATTCATCGTCCGCCGGCTCATCTTCTACCTCGTCGCGGCGTGGGTGGCGCTCACCATCAACTTCTTCATCCCGCGCCTGGCGCCGGGGAACGCGGTCGAGAGCATCATGGCGAAGTTCCCCAACCTGCAGCCCTCGGCTTACCGCGCGATCGAGGCGCTGCTCGGCGTGGGGCACCCCGGCTCCCTATGGCACCAGTACGTGTCGTACCTGGACGACATCGTCCACTTCAACTTCGGCACTAGCTCCAGCGAGTATCCGGCCCAGGTCTCGACCTTGCTCGGTGAGACACTGCCCTGGACGATCGTCCTGGTGGGTACCGCGACCGTCATCGCCTTCGGAGTGGGTACCGCGCTCGGCATCGCGGCCGGCTGGCGGCACGGCGGAGGGCTGGACCGGACCTTGCCCGGGCTGATGTTCCTGCAGGCGATTCCCTACTTCTTCTTCGCGCTCATCCTGCTCGAACTGTTCGCGGTCAAGCTCCACTTCTTCCCGATCGCGCAGGGCTACGGCCAGGGCCTGGTCCCGGGCTGGCACTGGGACTTCATCGGCAGCGCCATCGACCACTCACTGCTCCCGGCCCTCACCATCGTGCTCACCTCGATAGCCGGCTGGATGCTGACCATGCGCAACGTCATGATCACCACCATCGGCGAGGACTACGTGGTCGCCGCTCAGGCCAAGGGCCTGCCCGACCGCAGGGTCATCCTCACCTACGCGGCGCGTAACGCGATCCTGCCGCAGCTGCAAGGCTTCGGCCTGGCGGTCGGCTTCGTGGTATCCGGCGCCCTGGTTATGGAGATCGTCTTCTCCTATCCCGGGATCGGCCTGCTGCTGGTCAACTCGGTTACCTCCGACGACTACCCGCTGACGCAGGGGATCTTCCTGGTGATCACCTTCGCGGTCCTGCTCGCCAACCTGCTCGTCGACCTCATCATCGTGTTCGTCGACCCGCGCACCCGAGCCAGGGAGGGAACGCGATGACCGTCGCCCCGGCCATCAGCGCCGATCCCACCGTCGTCCCCCAGGAAGCTCCCCAGCCCGGCCGCTGGCGACGGTTGCCGGCCAAGGCCAAGGTGGGCGCCGTCCTGTCGGGCGTCTTCGTGCTCACGGCCATCATCGGACCGCTGGTCACCCCCTACGATCCCTCGTACCAGAACCCTTCGCCGAACGCGTCGATGAACGCGCCCAGCGCGGCGCACCTGCTCGGTACCACGCAGAGCGGGCAGGACGTGCTGTCCCAGCTCCTGGTCGGGATCCGGCTCACCCTGGAGCTCGGCATCATCGTCGGCCTGGTGGCCACGGCGCTCGCCGTGATCGTCGGAGTCACCGCCGCCTTCCTGGGCGGCGTCTGGGACGAAGTGCTCTCGCTGATCACCAACGTGTTCCTGGTGATCCCGGCGCTGCCCCTGCTCATCGTCCTGCTCGGCTACCCGGGACTGCGGGGAGAGGCGCCGACCATCATCGTGCTCAGCGTGCTCGGCTGGCCGTGGGGGGCCCGGGTGATCCGGGCGCAGACCCTGGCCATCCGCAACCGCGACTTCGTGGCCGCGTCCCGGGAGACCGGGGAGCGAACCTGGCGGATCCTCGCGTCCGAGATCGTGCCCAACGAGGTAAGCCTGATCGCGGCGAGCTTCGTGAATACGGTGCTCTACGCGATCGGGGCTTCCGTCGCCCTGGCCTTCATCGGGCTCGCCGACCTGTCCAGCTGGAGCCTGGGCACCATCCTCTACTGGGCCGAGAGCCAGCAGGCCCTGCAGCTCGGAGCCTGGTGGTGGTTCGTGCCGCCGGGCCTGGCCGTGGCGCTCATGGGCACCGCCCTGGTGCTGCTGAACACGGGCATCGACGAGCTCGGCAATCCCCGCCTGCGCGACGCGAGCAGTGCCAGCAGGATCGCCGGGCGCTGGCTCCGGCCCGCCGACCCGACACCCGTGCTGGCCGACATCTCCCGGCGCCGCGGCCGGCTCGCCGGGTTCGTGCACGCGTTCTCGCGAAGTTCGCTGGTCGACGAGGCCGAAGCAGGTGACCGCCGATGAGCGCGGACCCGCTGGCCGGCCGGCCGGTCAGCCGGGCAGACGACCGAGCGCTTGACCGTGCCGCCCACCGGGCCGCCGGGTCGGCGGCCGATCCCGCAGCCGGCCCCGCAGCCGGCGCTTCCCTGGCCCGCGGCGCCGCACCGAACTCTGGTCCCGTGCTCGACATCCGCGACCTGTCGGTCGTCTACCGGACCCCGGCCGGCGATGTGCGCGCCGTGGACCACGTGAACCTCGCCCTGGCGGCCGGTGAGGTCGTCGGCCTGGCCGGCGAGAGCGGGTCGGGCAAGTCGACGCTGGCCTACGGTGCGTGTCGCCTGCTGCGCGCGCCTGCGCTGGTCACGAACGGCAGCGTCACCTACCACGGCCGCAGAGCGTCCAAGCCTGCCGACCTGCTGAAGATGGGGCCCGATGAGCTGCGCCGGCTGCGCTGGCGCGAGATCGCCATCGTGTTCCAGAGCGCGATGAACGCGCTCAACCCGGTGCTCAACGTCCGCGACCAGCTGCTGGACGTCATCCACGCCCACCTGAAGATGCCCAGGGACGAAGCCAGGGAGAAGGCCGGGTCGTTGCTCGACCTGGTCGGCATCCCGCGGTCCCGGCTGCGCAGTTACCCCCATGAGCTGTCCGGCGGCATGCGCCAGCGGGTGATGATCGCCATGGCGCTCGCCACCGACCCTGAGATCATCATCATGGACGAGCCGACCACCGCGCTCGACGTGGTGGTGCAGCGCGACATCCTGGCCCAGATCGTGGAGCTCAAGGACCGCCTGGGCTTCTCGATCCTGTTCATCACGCACGACCTCTCGCTCCTGCTCGAGCTGGCCGACCGGATCGCCGTGATGTACTCCGGCCGGTTTGTCGAGATCGCCACGTCGGACGAGATCCACCGCGAGGCGGCCCACCCCTACACCAAGGGCCTGCTCAACTCATTCCCTTCGCTGCGTGGCCCCCGCCGCGAGCTGGCCGGCATCCCGGGCTCGCCGCCTGACCTGCGCAACCCGCCCCCCGGCTGCCCGTTCGTGCCCCGTTGCGGGTACGCCAGACCAGAGTGCCGGGACGTCGACATGGGTCTGCTGCCGGTGGCCACCTCCAGGGATCCGGACCACGTGACGGCCTGCCCGTTCGTGCTGCCGGAAACCCCGGTCAAGCCGGTACCGTCCGTGGCCTCCGGCAGCCCGGCCGAGGAGCTGGGGACATGAGCGAGCAGACGCTGACGTCAGCGGCCGCGGCCCGCGGGCCGCTGGCTATGGAGGCCATCTCGATCAGCAAGGACTTCCGGCTCGGCCGCGGCCACACGCTGCACGCCGTGCGGGACGTCTCCTTCACCCTGTACCGCGGCGCCGTCGTGGCGCTCGTAGGTGAGAGCGGGTCGGGCAAGTCCACCGCCGCCAGGCTCCTGGCCGGGCAGGAACGGCTCACCTCCGGCGTGATCCGGCTGGACGGCGAGCAGGTCGAGGTGTCCAGCCGCGGCGACTTCCGGCGGTACAAGAGCGAGGTACAGCTCGTCTTCCAGGACCCGTTCTCCTCGCTCAACCCGATCCACACCGTGCGCTATCACCTCGAGCGGCCGGTCAAGCTCCATCAGGGCCGGGACACGGACGTCGGCCAGGAGGTCGTCGCCCTGATGGAGCAGGTACGGCTCACGCCCGCCAAGCATTTCCTGGCCAAGTACCCGCATGAGCTGTCCGGCGGCCAGCGCCAGCGGGTCTCTTTCGCCCGGGCGCTGGCCGCCCGCCCGAGCGTGCTGCTCGCCGACGAACCGGTATCCATGCTCGACGTCTCGATCCGGCTCGAGATGCTCAGCCTGCTCGACGACCTCCGGCAGCGCTTCAGGCTCGCCATGCTCTACATCACGCATGACATCGCGTCGGCCCGCTACTTCGCGGACGAGATCCTGGTCATGTACGCCGGGGAGATCGTGGAGCGAGGCCCGGCCGAGGAGATCACGCAGCTCCCGGCACATCCCTACACGCAGCTGCTGGTCGCCGCGGCGCCGGACCCGGACAACCTCGGCAGCGCGCTTCGCGGCGGCGGGCGGCGCCAGGGGACTGCCGCTGCCTCCGGAAGGCCCCAGAATGCGGACGGCACCGCCACGGGCGGCACCGCCACGCAGGGCTGCCCGTTCAGTCCCAGGTGCCCGTTCGCCGACGACCGGTGCCGCCGGGAGGACCCCGCGCTCATTCCGCTTTCTGCCACCCGCGGCGCAGCCTGCTGGCATCTTGACCTCGCCGCGCCAGAGCTCGTATCCGCCCGAGGGAGAGGTGGTGGGGACACATACACCAGCTAGCCCGCAACCGAAGAAACCCGAGAAAAGGACCAGATTGATGAGGAGATTGCACAGCCACAGACGGCTGCTGGCGGTAGCAACCGCCGGCCTGCTCGCGGCCGGGCTCGCCGCGTGCTCCAGCTCCAGCTCCAGCTCGGCGCCGAGCACGACCGGCTCGGCCGCCACCACCGGAAAGACCCTGGTGATGGAGAGCTCCCCGGAGACCTCGATCACCCAGGCCTTCAACCCGTTCGCCACGACCCAGGCCGCCTACGGCATGGGCGCTGACGGGCTCATCTACGAGCCGCTGATCCAGTTCAACATGGTCTCCCCGCCGCAGTACTACCCCTGGCTGGCTACGTCCTACGCGTGGTCCAACGGCGGTAAGACCATTGCCTTCACGATCCGCCAGGGCGTGAAGTGGAACAACGGCACGGCCATGACGCCGGCCGACGTCGCCTTCACGTTCAACATGCTGAAGAACAACACGGCCGTGAACTTCAACGGCCTGAAGATCTCCACCGTGAGCACCTCCGGCAACACCGTCACGCTCACCTTCCCCAGCGCCCAGTACACCAACCTGCAGGCGATCGCCGGCACCGCGATCGTGCCGAAGGCGATCTGGAGCACGGCCGGCAACCCGGCGACCTTCCAGGACCCGAACCCGGTCGGTACCGGGCCCTACATGCTGGGCACCTTCACCCCGCAGGGCATCACGCTGAAGAAGAACCCCTACTACTGGCAGGCCGCTGACGTCCAGGTCCCGGCCGTCGACTTCCCGGTCTACACTTCCAATACCGGCGCGCTCAGCGCCCTGTTCGCGGGGCAGATCGACTGGACCGGGAACTTCATCCCGGGCCTGCAGAAGAACTTCGTCAACACCGACCCGGCCCACCACGGTTACTGGGAGGCACCCGGCGGCACCAATAGCCTGATGCCGAACCTGAACACGTGGCCGACCAACCAGCTGGCCGTGCGGCAGGCGATCAGCCTGGCCCTCAACCGCACGCTGCTCGCCCAGGAGGGTGAGGCAGGCCTGGAGCAGCCGGTGACCAACGCGACTGGAATGCCGCTCCCGACCTTCCAGGCGTGGGTCGGCCCGGTCGCGAACATGACCAACTCCGCCACCGCCAACGTGGCCGCGGCCGAGCAGGTCCTGGCCAAGGCCGGCTTCACCAAGGGAAGCAACGGCTTCTACGAGAAGGGCGGCAAGACCGTCTCGCTCACGATCGTCGACCCGGCCGCGTACACCGACTACGCCGAAGTCGATGCCCTCGCCGCGCAGCAACTGAAGGCGGCCGGCATCGACGCGACGTTCCAGGGCCTGTCGGTCAACGCCTGGAACGCCGACGTGGCCGACGGCCAGTTCCAGCTGACCTCGCACTGGTCCAACGGCGGGCTCACCCCGTACAACATGTACGACGGCTGGCTGGACAGCTCGCTGGCCAGCGGAAACGCCGCGACCGGTGACTACGAGCGGCTCATCAACCCGACCATCAACGCCGATCTGGCTACCCTGGCCGGGGCCGGGACGACCGCGGCGCAGACCCAGGCGCTGGTCCCGATCGAGCAGTACGTCGCGAACAACCTGCCGATCATCCCGACCACCACGGCGTCCCAGTGGTACGAGTACAACTCGCAGAACTACACCGGGTGGCCGACCCAGCAGAACCCGTACGAGACCGGCCAGCCTTCCGGGTCCAACAACGGAGGCACGACCGGCACCGATGAAGTAGTCATCCTCCACCTGCGTCCGCGGTAGCCCTCGCCGGGCTGTCACGACGCGTCAACAAGCGGGCCCGTTCCTGGCCGACTCTCCCGGCCAGGAACGGGCCTCACCCCACGATCACATTAGCCCAGCCAGCAACAAGGGGCCATGACGCAAACCATCTGTTCATGTTCCTCATGGGCGTCATGAGACATCTGTGTCTGTAGTGTCCGCGGAGGCCGATAGGTCCCCTGGCCTGTGGCCGCGCTTGGCATTCAGCACGCTGGCGTTCCCCGGTACCACCCTGGCCGCAGCCGTCTCGCTGGGCCGCCGATGGGGCTATACCGGCGTCGAACTCCGGCTCATCGACGGCGAGCTCATCGACCCGCGTATGCCGGCCACCGCCCGCGCTCGGGTCAAGCGGACCGTCACGGCCGCCGGGCTGCCGGTCGTCGCGGTGGACAGCTCCGTCCGGCTGACCGATGACGATCCAGGCTCCGACCTGCGCCGGTTCCTCGAGCTGGCCCACGACTGGGAATCCCCGCTGGTCCGCGTGTTCGGCGGTCCGCTGGCCACCGGCGGCGCGGTCCGCCAGGAGCAACTCAGGGCCGCGTCCCGGGTCCTCGAGTCGTGCGTCCCGCTGGCCCGGCGGCTCGGCGTCGCCATCGGCGTGGAGACACACGACGACTTCTCCGCGTCCGCTGTCCTGGCCGAACTGCTGGCCATGGCCGACCCGGGCTCGGTCGGCGCGGTGTGGGACAGCCACCACCCGCATCGCACGGGCGAGACGCCCGCCGAGGTCTACGCGAACCTCGGCGGGCGTATCCTGCTCACGCAGATCAAGGACGCCAGGCGGGCACCCGATGACGCCAGGCGAGGACCCGATGATGACTGGCGGGGACCCGATGATGACTGGCGGGGACCCGATGATGACTGGCGGCTCGTGCTCCTCGGCGAGGGCGAGGTGCCGGTCAGGCAGATGCTGGCGCTGCTCGCGGCACGCGGCTACCGGCGCTGGATCTCGGTCGAGTGGGAAAAGCACTGGCACCCCGAGATCGAGCGGCCTGAGGTCGCGCTGCCGCAGTACCTCGCGATGCTGGCCGAGTGGACGGAGGTGACCGGGTGACCCGCGGTTTCGGGATCGTCGGCACCGGGGTGATCGCGACGATTCACGCCGGGGCCATCGCCCTGATCCCGGACGCCCGGCTGGTGGCGGTGACCGACGTGGCCGCCGACGCGGCCGCGGCCTTCGCCGCCGCCCACGGCTGCGGGGCCGAGCCCGATCTCGGCGCGCTGCTGGGCCGCAGTGACATCGAGGTGGTGTGCGTATGCGTGCCGAGCGGACTGCACGCCCAGGTCGGCGTCCTGGCCGCGAAGGCCGGCAAGCACCTGGTCGTGGAGAAGCCGATCGATGTCAGCCTGGATGCCGCGGACCGGCTCATCGAGGCGGCGCAAGCGGCCGGGGTGGCGCTGACCGTGATATCCCAGCACCGGTTCGATGCGGGCCTGGTCGAGCTGACGCGCCTGCTCGTCGGGCGGGCCCTGGGCCGGCTCGTGCTGGGCGAGGCCAGCACGAAGTGGTACCGCAGCCAGGCCTACTACGACAGCGCGGCCTGGCGCGGAACCCACGCGATGGACGGCGGGTCCCTGATGAACCAGGGCATCCACTACGTCGACCTGCTCCGCTGGTGCATGGGCCCGGTCACCGAGGTCACGGCCGTGTGCACCACCCAGGCGCACCAGATGGAGGCCGAGGACACCGCGCTGGCGATCGTCAGGTTCAGCTCGGGCGCGGTCGGCACCATCTTGTCCAGCACCGCTGCTTTCCCCGGCTTCCCGCAGCGGCTCGAGATCACCGGGACCAAGGGCACCGTGACCGTCGAGGACGGCCAGATCGTCCGTCGGGCGTTCGGCGCCGGTGCCGAACCCGCGACCGCGGCCGTGGCCGGAAGCGGTGCTCCTGCCGGGGCCGCCGGCCCGGCCGCCGTCGGATCCGACCCGGCTGCCCTGGACGTGGCCAGTCACGCCGCGCAGATCGCCGATCTGCTCGCCGCGGTCGAGGCCGGCCGCCAGCCAGCGGTCAGCGCCCAGAGCGCCCGCGAGGCACTCGAGATCGTCTGCGCCGTCTATGAGTCCTCTCGCACCGGCCGGCCGGTGAAGATGGACCGATGACCGTCGTCCTGAGCGGGTTCGCCGACGAGATCTCACCCGACCCGCGGATCCAGCTCGCCACCCTGGCATCGGAGTCCATCTCGCACCTCGAACTGCGCAGCGCATGGTCGGTGAACGTCGCCGACTTCAGCGATGAGCAGGTCGCCGCCTTCCGCGCGGTGCTGGCGGACGCCGGGGTGCGGGTCTCCGCGATCGGCTCGCCGATCGGCAAGATCCCGGTCGCCGCGCCGCTGGCCCCCGAGCTGGAACGCATGCGCCGCGTGGCCGACGTCGCCTGCGAGCTCGGTACCATGATCGTCCGCGTCTTCTCCTTCATACCCGCGAGCGAGCCGCCGGAGCGTCACCGGGATCAGGTCATCGACCGGATGGGTGCCCTGACCAGGGTGGCCGAGGAGCGCGGGCTGGTCCTCGCGCACGAGAACGAGAAGGAGATCTACGGCGACACCCCGGCCCGGTGCGCCGACCTGATCACCACCGTGGGCTCACCCGCCCTGCGCGCCACCTTCGATCCGGCGAACTTCGTCCAGTGCGGTGTCAGGCCCTTCTCCGACGCGTACGGCCTGCTCCGGCCGTACCTCGTCTACCTCCAGGTCAAGGACGCGCTGGCCGCGACCGGGCAGGTGGTGCCTGCAGGCCGGGGCGACGGGCAGCTACGCGAGACACTGGGCGCGCTGCGGGACTCCGGCTTCGCGGGCTTCATGTCGCTGGAGCCGCACCTGGCCCAGGCGGGACGCTACGGGGGCTTCAGCGGCCCCGAAGGATTCCGCCAGGCCTCGCAGGCACTGAAATTCCTGCTGAACGAAGCATCGATCTCCTGGCAGTAACTCCTGGCTCATACCCGGGGCAGGCGCCGTCACCGTTCAGACGGTCTCGGTCACGCCCCAGCGGCGGCGGATGGCGCCGTCGGCCCGGCCGAACAACGAGTCCACGACAATGCCGATGATCAGGATCACGATGATGATCGCGGTGGCGCTCTCCAAATCGGCCTGATCCTGGTAGGTGGACAGCAGCACTCCCAGGGACGGCTGATTCGCGATGATGACCAGCAGCTCGCCGGCCATCAGGCTGCGCCAGGCGAAGGCCCAGCCCTGCTTCAGCCCGGCCACGAACGCCGGCAGCGAGGCCGGCAGGATCAGGTGGCGGTACAGCGAGAGCCTGCGCAGGCCCATCATCTTGCCCGCCCGCAGCAGCAACGGCGGGGTGTAGTCCACGCCGGCGATCAGGCCGTTGGCGATCGACGGGGCGGACCCGAGCACGATGACGAACAAGATGGCGGTGGTGCTGATGCCGAACAGGATGATCGCGAACGGGAACCAGGCGATCGACGGCATCGTCTGCAGACCGGTGATCATCGAGCCGACCGCCGCGCGCAACGGCCTGATCCTGGAGACCAGCGCGCCGATGACCGCGCCGATCACCACCGAGAGCCCGAAGCCGATGATCGCGCGCTCGACGGTGGTGCCGATGGCGTGCCACAGCAGGGCCGTCCGCAGCTGGTCCCCCAGGTTGGCCAGGGTGGCGGCCGGGCCGGGGAAGATCTCCTTCTTCCAGCCGCTGACGTGGATCAGCTCCCATACGGCCAGGACGATGACGATCGCGAGTGCCTTGGGCCACACCGCCGCCCAGGCCCGGCTGCGCAGCCGGCCTTGCTGCTGGTCCCGCGACGGCTCGGTGTCGAGCGCCTCGAGCCAGGCCAGTTTCTCGGCGTACGCCTGAGGGGTCCCCCGCCCCGTGGGGCTCATCTCAGGACTCATTGCGGCTCATCTCCTCCCGCAGCCGGTCGGTGATCCGCGCGGCCAGCTCCGCGACCGCCGTCGAGTCGATCCGCCGGGGGTGCTCGATGGGCACGGCGAATTCGTCCACCACCCGGCCCGGGCGGCTGCTCAGCACCACCACCCGGTCGCCCAGCCGGACCGCCTCACGGACGTTGTGCGTCACGAACAGGATGGTCAGCTGCCGTCCGGCGCACACGCGGTCGAGTTCGTCGTGCAGCAGGTCCCTGGTCATCGCGTCTAGGGCGCCGAACGGCTCGTCCATCAGCAGCACGTCGGCGTCCTGGGCCAGCGCGCGGGCCAGCGCCACCCGCTGCCGCATGCCGCCAGACAGTTCGTGCGGCCGCTTCCCGCCGAAGCCGCCCAGGCGCACGGTCTCCAGCAGCTCCGCGGTCCGCTGCCGGCGTTCGGCCCGGCCGAAGCCGCGGGCTCGCAAGGCGAGCTCCACGTTGCCCGCGCCTGTGAGCCAGGGGAACAGCGCGGGCTCCTGGAACATGATCGCGACTCGCCCGGACACGGACACCTTTCCCGAGGTGGGCTGGTCCAGGCCTGCCACCAGGGAGAGCAGCGTCGACTTGCCACAGCCCGAGGCGCCGATCAGGCAGGCGAACTCCCCCGGCGGTATCTCGAGCGAGATCCGGTCCAGGGCCTTGACCGCGGTGTTCGCGCGCCCGAACACCTTGGACACGTCCGCCAGCCTTACCGACCCCTCCTCACCCGCCGCCACGGGTCGCTGCCTGGTGACCGTCGACGAGTTCACCTGCCTGACCACCGACATCATCCCTCCTGACCTGCCACGTCATCCCTCCTGACCTACCTATGAGCTGACCTGCGATTCACCCGCCGCGGCCAGCGCCTGGTTGAGCGGGCCGAGATCGAAGATGCCGCTCAGGCTGACCGGCTTCAGCAGGCCGAGCGAGACGGCTTGGGCGGCATCAGAGGTCAGCGACGCCGTATCTGGGTCGTTAGTGAAGGTGATCTCCTTGAACGACGCCGCGACGATGCTCGGCTTGAGGGCCTTGCCGGTGTATGCCGCCAGTTCCGCGTTCGCGTCGGCTTGCGCGGCCGCCGGGCTGGACTTGATGAAGTCGTTCGCCTGGATCTGGGCCTTGATCAGGTCCGCGACGATGGCGGGATGGGCGGTCAGGAAGCTCTGCGACACGACCAGCAAGGTGGTGACGCCGGGCTCGCTGACCAGTACAGTGCCGCCGTCTTTGACCATCTCGACGTCGTAGGGCGCTGGCTCGGAACCGCCGGCGATCTGTCCCGACTTGAACTCGAGCACGGCGGCTGAGTTAGGGGCCGTCGGCTTGATGAAGGTGTCTCCGCCGCCAGTCGTGGTGGTGGCCAGCCCGTTCTGCTTGAGCCAGTAGCGCAGGGCCACGTCCTGGGTGTTGCCGAGGGACGGGGTGGCCAGCGTCTTGCCGCGAAGCTGGCCGGCCGAGGTGATCCCCTTCGTCACCACCACGGAGGCACCTCCGGTGGCGGCACCGGAGACGATCTTGATCGCGCTGCCGCCGGACTTCTGCCACGCATTGATGGCGGGGTTCGGGCCGACGTAGGCGGCGTCAAGCTGCCCGGCCAGCAGAGCCGTCGTCTCCTCGGTCCCATTGCTGAACGCGGTCGGCTTCAGCGTACCGGCCGAGCCGAGGGCCTTGGTGAAGAAGCCTTCCTTCAGCCCCACCAGGGCGGAGGCGTGCGTGATGTTGGTCAGGAAGCCGAGCGATACCGTCACCGAACTAGCCGCCGCGGCGCTGCCGGTCGAACCTCCCGTGGTGCCGCTGGAACTCGCCGTACTCGACGACGAGGAGCAGCCCGCAAGCAGCAAGGCAGCTCCGACGATCGCGGCGGCCATGAAACGTCGCATCACGCTCTCCTAAACACTAAATGTCTATCGTTTATATAGGGAATCACGACCTGGATTTACTATACATAAGGCAGGCAAAATGGGAAAAGCGATGGCGCACCGGAGGACCTGTCCGCGACGAGGCGATCTACCGCTGGAAGTACCGGACCTGCTGCTCGTGCGTGGTCCGCATCCACTCCGGGGATTCGGCGGTCAGCCGTGGGTCGACGACCGGCTCCCCCGCTGCCGCGGCGTCCAGGTAGGCCGCATCCAGGCCGAGCCGCCTGCGCAGTTCCCCGGCGTCACCGACGTGCCCGTGTCCCGGCACCACCTGGCGGACGCCGGGCACCGAGGCCAGCCGTTCCATCCCGGTGCGGTAATCCCCGAGCGGGTCCGCCGCGGCGGTGTCCAGCAGCGGTATCTCGATGTCGGAGCACATGTCCCCGGCGACCAGGACGCCGCTGCCGGGCAAGAACACCGCGCCGTGCCCGGGCGCGTGCCCGTCGTGGATGATCAGCCGGGCCTCCGGCCCGTCCCACGGGATAGATATGGCATCCAGCGATCGCATCCGTCCCACCAGCTCCAGGTCGTGACCTGGCGCGGCCCGCCGCACGCCATCGAGAATGCCGTCCCGTTCGGTCTCGGCGATGACGACGGCCGAGGGCGCGGCATACCTGGGCGAGTCGCCCAGCTCCCGGCTCCACAGCACGTGGTCCCAGTGCGGATGGGTGGACCAGCCGATCGCGGCCCGCAGCCCCATCTCGGCCAGCTCGCGGGCCAGCCCGGTGAGCTCAGCCACGGTCACGGCCGGGTCGATGACCAGGCAGCCCCCGGAGGAACCGACCACCACGGTCGTCGTGGTCAGGGCATACGTGCTGGTCGCGACCAGCACGCCCGGCGCGATCTCGGTCAAGGTCCGCACCGGACCGGTATACCACCGGCCCGCAGCGACGTGACCAGCGCACGGGCCAGAGCCTGTGGCCGTGGCGCGTAGGCTGGCCGTGACGTGCTACTTGCTACTTGCGAACGGATACCGTCGGTGATGGGTGACAACCTCACGTGCAGTTTTTGCGGTAAGGACCGGAGTCAGGTGGAGGTGCTGATCGCCGGTCCCGGGGTGGCGATCTGCAATGAGTGCGTGGACCTGTGCGACGAGATCATCGCCGATGCTCGGTCTTCGGGCCCGGTGCCGCCGCGCGGACCGGCGCGGCCAGCCCCTGGCGCGCGTTAGCTGCCCGCGACGGGCCTTACCAGCCAGCCCGCGATAGCGTGCTGTTGATCGTGCGCAGCACGAGGTCCGGCGCACGCAGCGGCGGCAGGTGGTCCAGCCCCGGCACCAGGGTCAGCTGGCATCCGGGGATCCGGGCCGCGGCCTGCCGGTTGGCCTCGATCAGCGGTGGATAGTCGGCCTCGCCGACCAGCAGCGACGTCGGAATCGAGATCTCGCCGAGCCGATCGAAGACGGGCGGATCCCGCTGCTGCAAGCCGCCGGATGAGATCTCTGCCCGGGCGCCCGAACGAAGCTGCTCCATGACAGCGGGCGTGGGACCGGCGGCGGCCCAGACGCGCTGCAGAAGGCCGGCCAGGCCGTCCACGTCCCTGGCCTGCAGCGCACGCTCATACTCGGCTTCGTCCTCGTCCGGCTCCTCAGGCCACGGGTATCCGGGGACGCCCGGGCACAGCAGCACCAGCGCCGATAGCCGGGCCGGCTGCTCCAGGGCCAGGCCCAGCGCGGAGGCGCCGCCCTGGCTGCATCCCACAATCGCAGCGCAGTCCAGGCCGTAATGGTCGAAAACCGTGATCAGGTCGGCGAGCAAGGAGAACGTGACCTTCGGCGCGGGAGACCGGCCGAAGCCCCGGGCGTCGTACCGGATGACCCGGTAGGACACGCTGAGCTCTGACCGCAGCAGGTCCCAGATCCGCGAGTCGCCCACGCCCGGATGCAGCAGGACCAGGGGCGGGCCGTCGCCCCCGCTGTCGTCGGCCCATACGTCGCCGCCGTCGACGGCGATCATCATCTCAGCCATGGTTCCGGACTCTCGCACACCGCACCGGGCCTGTCACCAGGTTTACCTCCGCGCGCCTGAAGGTGCTAGCGGACGCGGCAGGCCTGGCCCGGCGTCCAGTGGCCGCAGTAACCCGGCCGGGTGTGCCTCAGTTCCCCTCATCACTAGAGTCTTGCAAGGTGACACCGGCCACCGACGGGAACTTGGACAAGCACTGTTCGAGCATCGCCACATCCGCGTTGCTCGCCTTGTTGATCTGGTAGATCACCTGATCGAGCGCGTACGGCGAGTTCATGTTGGAGGGCAGCGGCGCCGCGGTCACCGACGGCGTGTTGGCGCAGGCCGCCCGCACGGCCAGCCGCTGCGCGACCGGCGTGCCACTGCGGAAGGTGACGACGGCCTGTCGCTGCCCGAGCGCGGCGTCGAACTGCGAACAGGCGGCCAGCGCGATCACCGCTGCGACCGCCGTTCCCATGGCGAGCATCCGGCGGCCTCGGACCCAGGGACCGTCGCCGACTACATCGGGTAGTACCCGCATAAGACCAGCCTAAGGTCAGCGGGCGACAGTACGGTATCGACAGGAATACCATCCAGGAGGACACGTGGCCGACCGGATCGAGGACTACGCCATCGTCGGCGACATGCAATCGGCCATGCTCGGCACCCAGGAACACCGGCGTCAACCCAGAATCGCCTGGGATGAGCGCCGGAGCGTGCCAGGCTGAGAAGATCCGACCCACAGACTTGTCCGACCCACAGACTTGTCAGGCGATCATGGCCTCCGCGCGTCACATCCTCATCGTCAACTCCCGCAGCGTCTACCAGCCGGTGTTCGTGGTGGGCGCCCCGCACTCGGGGGCGGACCTCATCGGCCGGGCGCTGAAGGCGTCCCCGGGCTTTCACGTCACGATCGGGCAGCCCAGCGTGCTGCGCACCGTCTACGCCTTCGCCAGGCGGCCATCCATGCACCAGGGCCGTCCGCAGGCGGCCGCCGCCGTCATCAGGGATACCTTCGCGCAAGGCTGGCAGGTCACTGCGCACAGCTGCCTGGAATGCACCCGCGAATGCCGGGCTGCCGCGGGGCTCCCGGCCGATGCCGTGGGACCGTGCACGGAACTGCGGGAGCTTTCCACCTTCGGCGACGCCAGCCCGGACCTCATCTACTGCGCGGAGGCGCTCACGTACGCGTTTCCCGACGCCAGGATCGTCCAGGTCATCAGGGACGGCCGGGACGTGGTGGCTAGCATGCTCGCCGACCCGGTGGTCATGGGCTGGTTCCGGCCCAGCTTCGTGAACGTGGACACCGAGTTCCCCAACCCGTTTTTCGGCATCGAATCGGAGGGCGACCGCGAGATCTGGCCCCGGTTGTCGCCGGCCGGCCGGTGCGCGCTGCGCTGGCGCTGGTCGGTCCGGCTGGCCGCGAGGCTGCACCACAGCCTGCCGTCCGGCCAGCTCAAGACCATCCGGTACGAAGACCTGATGAGCAAGCCGGATAATGCCCTGGCCGAGCTCTCGCGGTTCACCGGTACCACCGTGTCGGCCGCCCAGATCCGCGATGAAGCCCGCACGTCCCGTATCCGGGCCCGCTCTGGCCGGTCGCCGGGACCCGCGCTCGGCACCGAGGACACCGCCCAGCTGGCCAAGCTGGCCGGTGAGGAACTCCGCCGCCTCGGCTACACCAGCTGAGCTCTGGCCCGTGCCGCGGCCTCAGCTCCGCCCGGCCTCAGGCCTTCTGGCCGGCGAACTGGGTATGGTACAGGTCGGCGTACAACCTGTTGGCGGCTAGGAGCTCGGAGTGCGTGCCGCGCTCGATGATCCGGCCCTCGTCCACGACCAGGATCTGATCGGCCTCCCTGACGGTAGACAGCCGGTGCGCGATGACCAGCGACGTCCGGCCGTACAGCGCGCTCTTCAGGGCGCGCTGCACCGCGACTTCGGACTCGGAGTCCAGGTGGGCGGTCGCCTCGTCGAGCACGACCACGGACGGAGCCTTCAGCAGCAGCCTGGCCAGGGCGACGCGCTGCTTCTCGCCGCCTGACAGGCGGTAACCCCGGTCGCCGACCACCGTGTCCAGGCCATCGGGCAGGCCGCCGATCAGGTCCCAGATCTGGGCGGCCTCGCACGCTTCGATCAGATCGAGTTCGGTGGCCGAAGGCCGCGCGTAGGTGAGGTTGGCCCGGATGGTGTCGTGGAACAGGTGCGCATCCTGAGTGACCACGCCCACCACGTCGTGCAGCGACTGGAGCGTGACGTCCCTGACGTCGCGGCCGCCGATCCGCACGGTGCCCGCGTTCGGGTCGTACAGCCGGGCGGCCAGGGCGGTGATGGTGGTCTTGCCCGCCCCGGACGGGCCGACCAGCGCGGTCAGCTGGCCGGACGGCGCGCGGAAGCTCACCTCGTGCAGGACTCCGGTTGCGGAGTTCGGCCGCTCGGGCGCGGGCAGCGCGATGGATTCCAGCGACGCCAGCGACACCTCGGACGCCGTCGGGTACCGGAACGACACGTCGTCGAACTCGATATCCGGTGCGATACCTTGGCCGCCGTCGCCGGGAAGCATGGCGGGCAGGACCACGGCGTCGGGACGCTCGGCGATCAGCGGCTTCAGGTCGAGCACCTCGAAGACCCGATCGAAGCTGACCAGCGCGGTCATCACGTTGATCTGCACGTTGGATAGCCCGGTGATCGGGCCGTAGAGCCTGGCCAGCAGCGCAGAGAGCGTCACAAGGTAGCCAAGCTGCAGTGCGCCGTGGACGACCAGGGTGCCGCCCAGCCCGTAGACCACCGCCGTGGCCAGCGCGGCCATCAGGGTCAGCGAGATGAAGAACACCTGGCCGTACATGGCCTGGCTGACGCCGATGTCGCGGACCCGCCCGGCTCGCTCGGCGAATACCTCTGACTCCTCGCGGGGGCGGCCGAACAGCTTGACCAGCATCGCGCCCGCCACGTTGAAGCGCTCGGTCATCGTCGAGCCCATGGCCGCGTCAAGCTGCATCGACTCGCGGGTGAGCCGCTGCAGCCTGCGGCCGACCCGCTTAGCAGGCAGCAGGAAGAGCGGGATCAGCACCAGCGCGATGAGGCTTATCTGCCAGGACACAGAGAACATCGTGACCAGGATCACGACCGTGGTGAGGATGTTGGAGATCACCGAGGACATCGTGGAGGTGATCGCCTGCTGCGCGCCGATCACGTCGCTGTTGAGCCGGGACACCAGCGACCCGGTTTGCGCCCTGGTGAAGAAGGCGATGGGCTGCTGCTGCACGTGGCTGAACACCTGGGTGCGCAGGTCGTAGATGAGTCCTTCTCCGATCCGCGCGGAAAACCAGCGGATGACGAACCCGAGGAACGCGTCGAACAGCGCGACCACCGCCACCGCTCCCGCGAGCAGCAGCACGACCGCTTCGTCGCGGGGCAGGATGCCCTCGTCGATGATCTTCCCGAGCAGCACCGGGTTGACCACCGTGATGAGCGAGTCGAAGATGGTGGCGATCAGGAAGAAGGTCAGGTACAGCCGGTACGGCTTGGCGTAGCCGATGATCCTGCGCACGGTGCCCGGCTTCAGCTTCTGATGCGTCACCGAGGGGTCGTTCCTGAGGGACCCCATCAAGCCGAAGTGTGCCCGCCCGTACATGACCAGAGAAACCTCCCGAGGGTGGCAATTCGTTCCCGTACGGGGCGGGACAGCGATCAGCTAGCAGCGAACTCCCTGGCAGATTTCCGAGCAGCTGTCCGGGTGGCTTCCGGGCGGGGTCCCGGCAGATGGAACGGCATAAGGCTCCGCGGTTCCATGGTCCGGGCCGGCGCCACCTGGCGTGGTCGCTAGTGCTTTACCTTGACCTTCCTTCTGCGGGTCGCGCCACCGCGCCCGCGCAGCGTCACGCCGGTCTCGGTGAGAATCCGGTGGACGAAGCCGTACGATCGCCCGGTCGAGGCGGCCAGGGAACGAATGCTTTCCCCGGAGTTATACCTCTTGCCGAGCTGCGTCGCCAGCTTGCTGCGATCAACCCCGGTCACCCGGGTGCCCTTCTTGAGGGTCTCGGCCACATGCACCTCCTGTTGGCTGAAGTCACCAGTGAGTTACACAGTTCCACCGCAATGATCAGCCATGGCCGACGGGTTGACCACCCAGATGACTCCAAATGAGCATGGATTTTCACCCGGCGATAACAGAATCGCGACCTTTTGGGCGCACAAAGCAGATGAACGTGCTTACGCAAGTGCGACGAGGTCCGCGAAATCCTCGTTCCAGGCGTCTTCCACGCCGTCGGGCAGGACGATAACGCGTTCTGGGCCAAGCGCCTGCACCGCACCTTCATCATGCGTCACAAGCACTATCGCGCCGCGAAAGCTTCTCAGCGCGCCGAGAACCTGCTCCCTGCTGGCAGGATCGAGGTTGTTGGTCGGCTCGTCGAGCAGCAGCACGTTGGCGCCGGATACGACAAGAAGGGCCAGCGCCAGCCTTGTCTTCTCGCCGCCGGAAAGCACGCCAGCGGGTTTTCCCACGTCATCGCCGGAGAACAGGAATGACCCGAGAACCTTGCGCTGCTGCGATTCGGTAAGGTCAGGTGCCGCGCTACGCATGTGCGCCAGGACACTTCTGTCCGTTTCCAGTGTTTCGTGCTCCTGGGCGTAATATCCGAGGCTGAGGCCGTGTCCTGCGATGACTTTTCCTGTATCCGGACTTTCCAGTCCGGCCAGCAGCCGGAGCAGGGTCGTCTTTCCCGCGCCGTTGAGTCCGAGCACCACGACCCGGCTTCCCCGGTCAACGGCCATGTCGACTCCGGAGAACACCTCCGTCGACCCGTACCACTTGGACAGGCCGGTAGCGGCCAGCGGGGTGCGGCCGCACGGCGGGGGGTTCGTGAAGTGGACCCTGGCCACCTTGTCCGCGGTGCGCTCCGCATCGAGGGCCGCCAGCATCCGCTCGGCCCGGCGCTGCATGTTCTGCGCCGCCCTGGCCTTGGTCGCCTTGGCCCGCATCTTGTCCGCCTGCGCCATCAGGGCGCCCGCCTGCCGGCTCGCGTTGACCCGCTCGCGCCTGCGCCGTCGCTCGTCGGTCTCGCGCTGTTGCAGGTAGGCCCGCCAGCCCAGGTTATAGGTGTCCAGGCAGGCTCGTTGGGCGTCGAGATAGAAGACCTTGTTCACCACGTCGGCGAGCAGCGCCGCATCATGGCTGATCACCACCAAGCCGCCGCGGTAGCTCCTGAGGCGGTCGCGGAGCCAGGTCACCGAGTCGGCATCCAGGTGGTTGGTCGGCTCGTCCAGCAGCATGGTCTCGGAATCTGAGAACAAGATCCTGGCCAGCTCTATCCGCCGCCGCTGGCCGCCGGACAGGGTATGCAGCGGCTGGTGGAGCACCCGGCCGGGCAGGCCCAGACTGGCAGTGATCGAGGCGGCCTGCGACTCCGCCGCGTACCCGCCGAGTACGGCCAGCCGTTCCTCGAGCCTGCCGTACCTTCCGATGGCCTCGGCCGCGGCACCGGAATCCGGATCGGCCATCTGCGCCTCCGCGGAGCGCAGGTCGGCCCGCAGCTGATCGAGCCCGCGGGCCGACAGCACCCGATCGATGGCCAGCGTGTCCAGGTCGCCGGTGCGCGGATCCTGCGGCAGGTACCCGACCGTGCCGGACCGGCGTACCTGGCCTGCGGCGGGCTGGGCCTGGCCGGCCAGCACCTTGGCCAGCGTGGTCTTGCCTGCCCCGTTCCGGCCCACCAGGCCGATCCGGTCCCCGGCGGCGACCTGGAACGACGCGCTTTCAAGCAGCAGCCGCGCGCCAGCCCGTAGTTCGATGTCGCTTGCGGTGATCATGGTCAGCTGCTCCTGCGGAACGGACGGAAAACGGACAGACTTCTCCCCCGGAAGGTGTCCCTAGCCCGTTATCAGCAGCACGCCCTCCAGTGTACGTGACCGGCTCACTCCCGGCCATCGCAATCCGGCTCGGTCAGGCGGATGCGGATGGCAAGGTAGGCCGAGGGGATGTCCCTGAGCACAGCCAGGCGCGGATCGGGAACGGTGAGGAACCGTTCGGTGGCGCGGTCCAGGTACGGCCCCAGCCGGGCGTCGCCGCGGAGCACCGTGACGGCCCGCTTGTCCCCGCCCAGGACCACCGCGTCCAGGCCGTCCGCCCCGTACCGGCCGAACACTCCGGCCGCCGCATCGGCGGCCGCCCGCAGCGCGATCGCGGCCTGCTTCTCCCGGCGCCGGGCGAAGCGCTGCTGAGACCAGATGGTCGGGCGGAACGGTCGGGACACGCATGATCGCTTCGCGCAGCGCCAGGGTTTCCGGCAGCCGGCGGTTGTCTTCCGGCAATCGCTGCCAGGTCGCTGCCCAGCTCGCGAGCGCGTCGGCCAGCTCGCGGCATCGGTTCGGCGTCTCGGCTTCGGCAAGCCCACGCACCGCATGCCCAACGCGGATCACGCCATGCGTCGCGGCAGCGCAAAATCCAGGAGCGAGCCGTTCGACCCAGTGATCGAGTACGGTTGGCCAAGCGGCTTGCTCGATCTCGTTCCGAAAGAACAGAGCCCAGTCGGTAAAGCGCTCACGGTGCCCGAGCGCGTCGCGCCAATCGTCGCTGCGAATTGGCTTACCCGCCGGCGAACGCGGCCGCATTCGGTCGCGATAGCGTGCGAGCCAAGGCATCACCATCTCGGGGCGTCCCAGCGCGCATAGCGCCTCGGCAACCATCGGCGCATGGTTGGTGTTGCCGTTTTCAAGCGCGATCCCGTAAGGTGTCATCGCGTCGAGCGCGTCGTCATATGACGAATAGCACGGCGTAAGCATATTGGCCCGCCTCCGCGTCTTAGATTTTACAGTCCACCGATGTCATCAGCATAGGCAGCGTTGGTGACCGCCAGCAGATCGTACGACCACGCATAAATAGGTTCGCTAATGAACAGACGTCAGGCTCTCTCGATCATCGCGGGTAGCGCCGCATGGCCGCTGACCGCACGGGCGGTGCCGCGGCCGCCGACATTGCGCCGGTTGCGACTGGTCAACGCCCATACTGGTGAAACCTTTGATGGCGCCTATCGCGACAACAATGGTCCGATCGAGCAGGCGGTCAAGGAGCTTTGCGTCTTTCTCAGAGACTTTCACTGCGGCGCGGTCGCGCAGATGGATGTCGGCGTCTTCGATTTCCTCGCCAACGTTCTCGATGCGGTCGGCGAGCGCAAGGCGACGATCCTGTCGGCTTATCGCACCCCTGCCACCAATGCGATGCTGGCGCGTACGATGTTCGGCGTCGCCGAGAACAGCCAGCACATCTATGCTCGGGCGCTCGACATTTCTCTCGGCTCAAAGCTTGCCCAAGCGATGGACGCCGCCCGCGCAATGCACCGTGGCGGTGTCGGCTGGTATCCTCATTCGAACTTCATCCATATCGACACCGGGCCGGTGCGTAACTGGACTCTCGACGAGAGTGGGCTCGGCAATCTGTTGCTGTTCGACGGGAATGGCTGGGTGCGGTTAACCGGCGCGCACCATCCGCTCAAGGTTAGCGACCGCCTCGCCCTCGAACAGCAGCTCGCCCGCGCCGAGTTTCTTGCCCGTACCAGGCTTCTGACCCGCGGCCGCTAGGCCGGCGCGCCGGCGGAGGGCAATCGCTGGCTATCCGGCCACGGCGACGCCAATCAGCCGGCCGACGCCGAACGTGATGCCGGCCGCGGCGAGGCCGACGACCAGCTGACGCATTCCCGAAAACCAAACACTGCGGCCGGTGAACAGCGACGTACCAGCCCCGATCAGGAACAAGGCGACACTGCTCGCGACGAGGCTCGCCGCCACCGCCAACATTCCGCCGAGCCTAAAATAGGGCGCCACCGGAAAAATCGCGCCGACGGCAAAAAGCATAAAGGAAGTGCTTGCAGCAGCCCAAGCCGACCCGCCGAGCTCGTCGGGGTCGATCCCCAACTCCTCGCGGACCAGCGTGTCGAGGGCTGTCTTTTTGTTGGCAATCAGCTGCTTGGCCAAAGTCTTCGCAAGCTCTTCCGGTAAGCCTTTAGCCTGGTAGATCAACGCCAGCTCCTCCTCTTCTTCTTCTGGGACCTGCTCCAATTCGTCGGCTTCGGTATCGATCTGGCGTTGCGCCGACTCGCGCGCGGTATTGACCGACAGCCACTCGCCGAGCGCCATCGAACACGAGCCGGCGAGCAGACCGGCGATCCCGGTGACGAGTATGGCATGCGGTGCCAAATCCGCACCCGCCACCCCCATGACGAGACTGAGATTGGAGACGAGCCCGTCATTGGCACCGAGCACGGCGGCACGCAACGCATTGCCGCCGAGCCCGCGGTGGCGGCCTTCGAGCCGCGCTAGAGTGGCGCCGGTGAACGCGGTCGGCGAGGGTGCAGCGAGCGCCTCGATGATCCGCGCGTGCGAGCGCTCCGCTGCCGGCAACCCGCCCGCTACCGCCTCGGGTTGCGCGGAATAGGAGCCGCTATCCAGGTGCTCGAGGGTGTTGACCGTCGGCAACACAAAGGCCGGCCCAAATCGGCGTGCGAGCCAAGCGAGAGCCCGGGTACGAAACCCAGGGCGCAATTTTGGTACACGCTGCCCCAAAGCTGCGATCTGTTTCTTCCAAAATTCCGCATGTGCCGACTCGACCGCCGCGAGGCGACTGTAGACCTGCGACAGCTGCGGGTTCTTTTCGGTCTCGGATAACGTCTTATAGAGTTCGGCGCTATCGAGTTCGCCTTGAAGGTTTGCGGTATAGCGCTGTTGGGAACCTGGTTCGGCCATCGCCTACCCCAATCATGGGTCGTCACGACGAGGCGAACGTTACCACGACCCCGGTTGCAGCATCGGGCGGATTGGTGAACGGCGTTTCAAAATGGACGACTTCGCCCGGCTCCAGCCGCGGCTTTGGCGGATCGACGGTTTTGAACTGCAGCTCTTTTTCGGCTGAATCCTGCAGTGCGACGCGCAGCCGCGGAACATCGCGCGGCACACTGCCGGGATTAACGATCTCACCATCGACAACCAGCCCGTCGGGGGTGCGCGCCGGTGTGATTTTTCGTATCACGAGGCCAATCCCGGTCGCGGGGGCCGGTGCAGCCGCCGCGGTATGGGGAGCCGCCGCCGGGGGCGGCCGATCCGACGTGAAGTGGCGATCGATAAACACGCCGCTAATGATTATTGCCGCGAGCAGCGCCCCGATGACTACGACCCCCGAGACGCGGGATCGTGCGCGCGACGACGCAGGCGGGGTACGCGGCGAGATATCGAGCCGCGGGATCTCTTCCGCTACGGCTCGTCTGACTGGTCGAGCAGCGGCCCCCTCCTGGTCGGCTAGAGTTCCTTGATCGGCCATGCCAGCAGCAGATTTTCGCCGGGCGGCCGAGCCGGCTCGTACCAGACATGACCGCAATTGGCGCACCGAACAGTGCGTCCGGTCGAACCCGCAAATTCCTGATCTTGGACGCGGTAACGGGTGTCACAGGTAGGACAGGTCACAATCATTGGTGGCGCATCGCGAGCGATCACACCGGTCGATGACCTTCGAACCGGCTCATGTGGCGATCGGCGATCCACCGCGGCGGGCCAGCGCTCGCAGATGATAATCGGCGTCGCCAAAGATCGTATCGATCATTGTCACGCGCTTGAAGTAGTGGCCGACTTTGTACTCCATCGTCATGCCGATGCCGCCGTGCAGCTGGATCGCCTGCTGTCCGATAAATCGGCCTGATCGTCCGATTTGCACCTTGGCGGCCGATATGGCATCGCGGCGCTCGGTGGCGTTCTCCTCCGCCGCCATCATCGTCGCATACATCGCCATGCTGCGGGCTTGCTCCAAGGCCATCAGCATGTCGACGGCGCGGTGCTGCAGCACCTGAAAGCTGCCGATCTCGCGGCCGAACTGGCGGCGGGTCTTCAAATATTCGACCGTCAGCTCGTGCATGGCCGCCATCGCTCCGACCGCCTCGGCGCAAAGCGCCGCGATTCCCTCGTCGACGACCCGCTCGACAAGCGGCAGCCCGGCGCCCGGCTCCCCAAGCACGGCATCGGGCCCGACCCGCACCCCGGCGAGTGTTACCTCTGCCGCACGAAGTCCGTCCTGGGTCGGGTATCCGCGGCGTGAGACACCCGGGGCTGCAGCGTCGACCAGAAACACGCCGATCCCCTCGCGATCGCGCTGCCCGCCGCCCACCCGTGCTGTCACGATCAGCTTGTTGGCGCTGTCGCCATGCAGCACCACACCCTTTTCACCGTCGAGCACCCATGTGGCGCCATCGCGGCGGGCTGTGGTCGAAACATCGGCAAGGTTCCAGCGCGAATGCCGTTCGGTCTGACCCAACGCCAGGGTCACGCTGCCATCCGCGATTTTGGGAACGAGCTCGCGGCGTAACTCGGCATTGCCGCCGTGGCGCAGAAAGCCGCCGCCGAGCACGACGGTCGCGAAAAAGGGTTCGAGCACCAATCCGCGGCCAAACGCCTCCATGACCAGCATCGTTTCAACCGGGCCGCCACCCGAGCCGCCCTCAGCTTCCGAGAAAGGCAGCCCGAGCAGCCCCAACTCGGCATATTGACGCCACAGCTCGCGGCTCCAGCCCTCGACGCCTTGCGCATAGGTCTTACGTTGCTCAAAGGCGTAGCGATCGGCGATCAGCCGGTCGAGGCTTTCCTTCAACAACCGCTGCTCTTCGCTCAGATCAAAATCCATGATTCCTGCCCCGCTCGGCCATTACGACATCGCCATGCCCGGCCTGATGCCGGGCATCCACGGAAGCCCGAGATGCCTGCCGGAGCGTGGATGGCCGGGACGAGCCCGGCCATGACACAACCGTAAGGCCATTTCAATCACTCACCCTACAATCCGAGGATAGCCTTGGCCACGATATTCTTCTGGATTTCGTTGGTCCCACCGTAAATCGTCGTTTTGCGCCAGTTGAAATAAGTGGGCGCGATCGGTCCGGCCCATTCGGGGCCGATCGGCGGCTCATTCCAGCGATCGTCATCCTCACGCTCTGGCTGGTATGGCAACGCGTACGGACCGACGACCTCCATCAATAGCTCTGTCGTCGCCTGCTGAATCTCCGAGCCCTTGATCTTGAGGATTGAGGAGGCGGGATCGGGTCTGTTGTCGGTACGATGACGCTCGGCTGCCACGACGCGCAACTGCGTCATCTCGAGCGCCTTCAGCTCGACCTCGACCGCGGCAAGCTTTTCGCGGAACCGCTCGTCTTCGATCAGCGGTCTCTCACCGTCACGTTCGAGCGCCGCCAGTTCCTTGATCCGTCGAATCCGCTCTTTCGACAGACCGACGCGCGCAATCCCGGTGCGTTCGCGGCCGAGCAGATATTTCGCGTAATCCCAGCCCTTGTTCTCCTGGCCGACCAGGTTTTCGACCGGGACTTTGACATCGTCGAAAAAGACCTCGTTGACCTCGTGACCGCCCTCGATCGTGATGATCGGGCGTACCGTGATCCCAGGTGTCTTCATATCGATCAGCAGGAACGAGATCCCTTCTTGCTTTTTCGCCTGCGGGTCGGTGCGCACCAGGCAGAAGATCCAA
>CAWEGV010000003.1:0-139904 GCA_963808615.1 uncultured Actinomycetota bacterium | reverse complement strand
GAACTGCCACAAACAGCCAATGATCATCACCCAGCAGCAACGCACGAACCTGAAGCTAGCGCGGGCATGGGAGCCGCGAGCAACGCACGGGAACACTCCCGTAATGCGGAGCTCTGCCGCACGATCCTCGGGCCTGTGATCGGGAGCGGCCTGCCCGCGGCCAGCCTGGGCCGTACTGACAGCAACGGTGGTAGCAACAGCAGCAACCAACGGCGGTCGGTCCTGTTCGGCTGCGTTGGGGACGTCGCGATCGTCTCGATCCGGTCGACGTTCGCATCGCGCCCGGGCTCAGTCGCTGGCGTCGCGCCGGACGATGGTGCCGACGCGTTCCCCTCGGAGAGCGGGCTCGAGAAGTTCAGGCTTCAGGCCGTTGATGACCTGGAACCGAGTCACCTGCCGAGCGGAGCCGAGCAACTCGAGAAGGATGCGGTCGAACGGGAGCGTGGGGAGGTTCCTGTCCGCGAGCTCGGCGACGGTGATTTCCTCGATCAGCTTGGCTGATGGGTGCTCCTTCGGATCGCGGTCATAGATTCCGTCCACGTCCTTCACCAGCGTGACAGTGGCGCAGCCGAAGCATTCCGCCAGCAGGAACGATCCGGCATCGCTTCGGTGCGGGGGGATCTTGCCAGTCCCAGGCGGATGCTCCCAGAGCGCGAAGGGCGGATCGCCGTTGAAGATCACCCCTGGAGCGGCCTGGATGAACAGCGGAAGCAGGTGGCCGAAGATCTCCGGCGGGATCGCGACGACCCCGTAGGGCGCGAGCAGGGTCCCGAGCATGTGGGCATTGCCGAGCGCATCTGCGATCGCCAGCTGCGCCAGCACCCCTGACGGCAGCCCCAGATCGAGTCCGATCGAGAACACGTGACGGGTTCGGGCGCCGCCCCCGGTACCGAGGATGAGCTTGTGGCGCGCGAGAGCGCGGCCGATGGCCTCAACCAGCGGGTATGTGGACCGCCGGCCGCCATCCAGGATCGAGTGACCGCCGACCTTGACGACGTGGCAGTGCGGGAGCATCGCCACCGTCGGGGCCTCGGTCGCGGCCATCACCGCGCGGTCGAGCAGACTCTCCCGCATCAGGAGCGAATCCAGGTGATGTCGCCCGTCGGGGCGGTCGTCGCTAACCACTGATGATCGTTCCGACGTGCTCGCCGTTGAGCGCACGGGTGAGGTTGCCCGGCACAAGACCGTTGATGATCTGGATCGAGCGACTGGATTTCGCGTTCTTCATCATGTCGAGCACACTGCGCTCGACGACGACGTCATCGAGGCAGAGGGCCTCGAGTTCTTCGACGGTGATCGAGGGGATAAACGTCGCGTCCGGTTCCTTCTTCGGATCCGCCGTGTACAGACCGTGCTCGTCCTTGACGTAGATCATCGATCGCGTACCGAACACCTCGCTGACGAGGTAGGCACCCGTGTCGGTGCGGTGCGGCGGGATCCGGCCGATCTTCGGGTTCGGTTGCCAGAAGGTGTAGGGCGGCATGCCGAAGAACACGACCGCCCGGCGTTCGGAGAGATAGAGCGGGAGCTGCGGGAACTGCGCCGGCTCGATGAACGGGATGCCGTGACGGGCCAACAGGTAGTGGATCATCCTGGCGTTCTGCATGCTGACGAACGTGCCCAGCACACTCAGGACGCCGGTCGGCATTCCCAGGTCGATGCCGACGCTGTACGCGTGGCGGGCGCGAGTGCCGGCTCCGGTGCCGATGATCATCTTGTGATCGGGCAGGTTGGCCACGAGCTCATCGAGCAGCGGGAACACGGCCGAACGTCCGCGGTCGATCAGGCTTTGACCGCCGATCTTGATGACGTTGGCCTCCGGGAGGATCCGGATTGTCGCGGGAACATCGGTGCGGGCGAGCAACTCCTCGTCTGTGAGCGATCCCGCAACCAGCGCCACGCCGAGCTCCGTCAGCAATGAGTCGTCGATGTCCCCTCCTTCAACCGCACGCCGCCAAGGATGTAGCGCTCCCGCCACACCCTGACCGCATTCGGGTCGCCGAGCTCGCGACCCGCCCATTCCATGAGCTCCGCAAGGATCCCGGCGCGCGCGCCGGGCTCAAGTTCCGTGCCGCCCATCGATTGTAGATGCCCCCACGCGGCGATTACCTGTTTGGCTGACGCTTGCGCCGACCACGCGACCACCGAGCGGCTGTCGATGTAGCTCGCCCCCAACGCTACCAGCCGGTCGAGCAACCGCCGCGTCGCAGCGCGCCTCGACCGGAGGATCAAGCCGCGCTCCCGAAGCAGCGACGCACGCTTCTCACGCAGTAGCTGCTTGACGCTCACCTCATCCCGCGACACGTGACCAACCAGGAAGTACCCGCCCGGTGCGCAAACGCGCTCCAGCTCGCTGCGCACATGATCGGAGTCGAGCAGATGAACCACCCGGGACGCGAACACCGCTTTTGCCGACCCATCCTCAACCGGCCACCCCCGGTTGGCGTCGGCCCGCACCAACCGTGCACCCCCCGCCGGCGCCGCCGCGATCTTCGCGCGGAACGCGTCGAGCATCCCGGCCGATCGATCGAGCCCGAGGTAATTCATCGATCGAGCCAGGTACCGGCCGATCTCCCCGGTACCGGCGCCAAGCTCGACGAGGAGGTCGCCGGGTCCGGGGGCAATCAAGTCGAGCACGGCCTGCGCGACCGCACGGGCCGCGTCCTCTGGAATGCCCGCGCGGTCGTCGAACCTGGGGGCTTGGGCGTCGAACCGCTCGGCCGTCACGCAGCCCAACGCTACCGCGTCGGCGCACCCTTGCTCGCCAAGCAAGATCATCCCGCGTATATCCCGCGTCCGGGGCTAGCGCCCGGCAACAAAACGCGGCAATGGCGCGGCGCGTAATTCGTGCACAGGACGTATCGTTCCCCACGACGAAACAGCAGCCTCACCGTGCGACGGCATGGATCCCCCAAGCCATCGGCAGAGGCCGAGGCCATCTCACTTGGGCCAGACCGCTGGGGCACGGTGCGGGCATATCACGCGGCGGCAGGCGTAGACGGCCGCGACGCATTCATGCAATGATCCCGCATGGGACCGCAGCGTAAAGAATTACACGCAAAGAGGGGAGAATTAATGAAGACTCTACCGATCGTCAAAGCAGCCGTGGGGGGCGGCGCGGCATTCCTGCTCGCCGGGTTCCTGGCGGCTCCGGCGGCACACGCCGACGCCGGGAAGACAGTGCCCTGCAGGACCGGTAAGCTCATCGCGGCGATTAAAGCGGCTAACGCCGCCGGGGGCGGCACCGTCAACTTGGCCTCGAGGTGCCACTACGCCCTGACGAAGGCGGTCGGTAACGGGGACGGGCTGCCGCCGGTCAGGACCCGGATCGCGGTGAACGGCAACGGCGCCACGATCGACGGGACCGGTGCTGTCCGGGTCTTCGAGGTAGACGGCCCGGGCGGGAACCTGACGCTGAACAATGTGACGATCACCGGCGGGTCCGCCGACAACGGGGGCGGCATCGAGAATGTCGGGGGCACGGTCACGCTGAATTTCAGTGCCGTGACCCGCAACACCGCCGCGGACGCGGGCGGCGGCATCGCCATCGCCACCGGCCTGGGCCCCCCCGGCGTCGCCAAGCTCACCCTGAACTTCAGCCGGGTGACTGACAACCGCCAGACCGCCGGTCCGGCCAGCCAAAACAGCCTCGGCGGCGGCGGCATCTTGAGCATTCTGGGCAAGGTCACCCTCAACGCCAGCCAGGTCAGCGGGAACACCGCGATGGGCTTTGTCGGGGGCGGGATCGCCAGCGGCGATTACATCCACTTCTCCTCGACCAGCAGTTTCCTGACCCTGAACTTCAGCCGGGTGACCGGCAACACCGCCCCGAACGCCGGCGGGGGGGGCATCCAGAATCTGCTGGGCACGGCCACCGTCAACAACAGCCAGGTGAACGGCAACACCTCCTTGAACGGGGGCGGCATCTCCAGCGGGCCTGGCAACGGAGGCGTACCGCCGCCGCCCGGCAGGAGCCACCTCACCCTGAACAACAGCCAGGTGAACGGCAACACGGCCACCGCCCCGGTACCGGTGCCCGGGCCGATGAGCGGCCCGCCGATCGCGGCTGGCGGCATCGCGAACGGGGGCGTCGCGGTCCTGAACAACACCCAGGTCAATAACAACACGGCCAGCCACACCAGCGGCGGCGGCATCGTGAACCACGGGACGATGACCCTCAGAAACAGCCAGGTGAACCGCAATACCGCGGCCGGTAGCGGCATTGTCGCCTCCGGCGGGGGAATCATCAGCGCCCAGGGCATGCCCGGATCACCGCCCGCCACCCTCACCCTCATCAACAGCCTGGTGGCCTTCAACCGCGCGGGTGGCGACGGGGGCGGCATCGCCAACGGCGTGCCCCTGCCCAGCCCGCCGCCGCTGATCGGCGGCACCCTCAAGCTGGTCAACAGCCTGGTGATCGGCAACAGGGCAGCCGCCGGGGGAGGCATCTTCAACAACCTCGGCACGGTGGCCCTGGTGCACGCGCTGATCATCGCCAACCACCCGGACAACTGCGAGCCCACGGGCAGCATCACCGGCTGTAAGAACTGAACGAACCGGCCATCCACCCGGCCCGGACCCGGTACCCCTCCCGCCGGATTCCGGGCCGGGCGCGGTCCTGGCCCGGGCCAGGTCTATGTGAGAGCCAATGCGCCTGCGATAAGGATTTGCAGAAAAATAACCCGTAGCTTCCTGGAATGCGGCATGCTGATGTGATATGGGCGGCAACGAGGAGGCAGGGCAGTTCTGGCGGCGAAGTTCGTGGCGATCTTCCCGCATCTGGATGAGCGGCAGCGGCGGCTGCTGATGGGCGCGGAGGCCCGTGCGCTGGGGCATGGCGGGATCCGGCTGGTAGCCCGGGCCGCCGGGGTCCGCGAGGCCACGGTGTCCCTGGGAGTTGATGAGCTGGAGTCCGGCGCGGAGCCGCTGGGCCGGGCGCGGCGACCGGGCGGGGGCCGCAAGCGGGCCGCCGAGGTGGATCCGGGGCTGGTCCCGGCGCTGCTGGCCCTGGTCGAGCCGGAGGAGCGTGGCGATCCAATGTCGCCGCTGCGGTGGACGACGAAGTCGACCCGCCGGCTGGCCGCCGAGCTGACGGCCCGGGGCCACAAGGTCGGCGCGGACACAGTCGGGGACCTGCTCCGGGACGAGGGGTTCAGCCTGCAGGGCAACGCCAAGACCATCGAGGGGACGCGGCACCCGGACCGGGACGCCCAGTTCCGCTACATCAATGAGCAGGCCAGGGACCATCAGGGCACCGCGGACCCGGTGATCAGCGTGGATACCAAGAAGAAGGAGCTGGCCGGCGAGTTCAAGAACGAGGGCCGCGAGTGGCGGCCCAAGGGCCAGCCGGTGGCCACCCGCACGCATGATTTCCCCGAGGACAGCGTGGGCAAGGCGGTGCCGTACGGGGTCTATGACCTGACCGCCGACGCCGGCTGGGTGAACGTCGGGACTGACCATGACACGGCCGCCTTCGCGGTGGAGTCGATCCGCCGCTGGTGGAAGGCGGCCGGCAGCAGCGACTACCCGGCCGCGCGGCGGCTGCTGATCACCGCGGACGCGGGCGGCTCCAACGGCTACCGCACCCGGGCGTGGAAGGCCGAACTGGCAGCCCTGGCCGTGGAGACCGGGCTGGAGATCACCTGCTGCCACTTCCCGCCGGGCACCTCCAAGTGGAACAAAGTCGAGCACCGGCTGTTCTCCCACATCACCATGAACTGGCGGGGCCGGCCGCTGACCAGCCACGAGGTCATCGTCAATACCATCGCCGCCACCACCACGGCTACCGGGCTGACCGTGCGCGCCGAACTGGATACCAGCGCCTACGACACCGGAATCAAGATCAGCGACCGGCAGATGGAGGCCCTGCCGCTGACCCGCCATGACTGGCACGGCGACTGGAACTACACCCTGCGTCCCGAGGACTACGACCACGCCGCCGGCGTCCCCGATCCGTCCGGCCGGCCCAGCCCCGACCTGGCCTGGCTCTGCCACCCCGCGCTGACCGGCCTGCCGCCCCAGCAGTGGGACGCCCTGATCGCCGCGCTGATGACACCACATGACCAGCAGCGCGAGACCAGCCTGGACAAGCGCCGCGGCCACCGCCCGCGGCTGATCGCCCCCGGCGTCGGCCGCCGTCCCGTCCTCACCCTGGCCGGCCGGCTCCTGGCCGCCGTCCTCCACCAGCGCCTTGCCCTGCCCCAGACCGCCATCGCCGCACTGTTCAGCGTCCGGCCCGAGACGATCAACAAGCGCATCCGCGACATCCGCCAGCTCGTGCAGCAGGCCGGATACGCCATCCAGCCTGGTCCGCACCGGCTCACCAGCCTGGATGATCTCTACACACTGGCGGCCACAGAAGGCATCCTCATCCCCGCACGGACCAAAGCGGCGTGTTAATCATCTGCGAGCCCTTAACTGCCCTGCATTGGGGCTAGGGCGGGTCGCGCGACGGCAGGCGTAGACGGCTGCGGCAGACCCGTGCAATCATCCCCGGTGGGACCGTGGCGTGATAAGGGAATTGCGTGGCAAAGGAGGGGCGAATCATGCGAACTCTATCCATCGTGAAAGCGGGCTTTCGTGAAAGCGGGCTTTGGGGGCAGCGCGGCAATTCTGCTGGCCGGATTCCTCGCGGCTGCTCCGGCTCAGGCTTCCACCGGAGTGCCTTGTAACTCGGCCGCGCTTATCAACGCGATCACCGCGGCCAACAGCCACGGCGGCGGCACGATCAACCTCGCCCCAGGGTGCACCTACCACCTGACCGCGGCCAACAACGCCAACCCGATGCTGGGCGGCAACGGGCTGCCCGTGATCAGCAGCCGGATCACCATCAACGGGTTCCGGACCACGATCGCCGGGAACAACACCAGCTTCCGGATCTTCTTCGTGTCCGGCACCGGGAACCTGACCTTGCAGGGCCTGACCATCACCGGCGGGAATGCCGTCGCTGGCGGCGGCATCGCCAATCTTGAGGGCACGCTCACCCTCAACCACAGCGCGGTCACCGGCAACACGGCCACTGCCGTCGGGGGCGCCGGGATCTTCACCGGCACCATGGGGACCGGGCCGGTCGGGACCGCGACCCTGAACTTCAGCCAGGTCAACGGCAATACTAGCCTGGCCAGCGCGGGCGGCATCTTGAACCACGCCGGGACGCTCGTCCTGAACGCCAGCCAGGTCAACGGCAACACGGCGGCGGTCGGCGGCGGCGGCATCGCCAGCGGCACCGGCGGCCTAGGCGGCAACAACTCCAGCTTCCTGACCGTCAACCTCAGCCAGATCAACGGCAACACCTCCAACGGCGGCCCTGCGTCCGGCGCGGGCGGCATCGCCAACGGCGGCACGGCCACCATCAACGCCAGCCAGATCAATGGCAACATCGCCCCCGGCGGGAACGGCGGCGGCATCCTCAATCACGGCGCCATGACCATCAACGCCAGCACGGTGAACAACAACACCACACCCACCGACAGCTCCGGCGACCTGGGCGGCGGAGGCGGCATCGCCAACCTCAACATCACCCCCCTGACCGGCGTGCCCGACAGCGGGATACTGACTATCACGCTCAGCCAGGTCAGCGGCAACACCGGCACCGGACACGGCGGCGGGATCCTCGAAGACGGCGTCAACCCCGACGACACCCTCGGCCCGCCCGGCGGCCCGCTGACCCTCAAGCTCAGCCAGGTCACCGGCAACACGGCCGGCTTTGGCGGCGGCATCTACGCCAGCACCGGCAGCCCGGTCACCCTCACTCTCACCCTGATCGCCAAGAACACCCCCGACAACTGCGAGCCCACGGGCAGCATCACCGGCTGCAAGAACTGAACGAACTGACAACCCGCCCGGACCGGATCCGGTAATCCTCCCGCCCGATCCGGGCCGGGCACGGGCCAGAGCCCGCCCGGCCAGCCGCAGGCCCAAGATCGCCGTGCCATTAGCGTGCCATTAACCCGGTAAAGACCGGTATCTCACGGTCACTCGCGGACAGCCAGCATCCCAGCTCAGGGCACATGAGAGCCCTGGAAGGCACAGCTTCCCAAGCTGATAGTGCGGGTTCGATTCCCGTCACCCGCTCCAGCGCAAAGGCCCAGGTCAGAGCTTCCGTCCGGCATCTCCGGTATTGTCCTGCGGAAGCCGCGTGCCCTTGTTGTGCCCGCTGCATGGCATTACCTGCGGCTGAGGGTAGCGGGGCCGCCGCAGACGGACGCAGTACGCGCCGTGCACGGTTTGACTCCCACGAATCTTTTGGTCAAACTCTTGACCATGACGACGCTGCCGCTGGGAGAAGTAAAGACCCACCTGTCTGAGCTCGTGGGCCGAGTGCATGACCACCACGAGCGGGTGACCGTTACCGTGCACGGCCGCCCGTCCGCCGTGCTGGTCGCCATCGAAGACCTTGAGCGGCTGGAAGAGACCCTGGCCATCCTCCGGGACGCCGACACGATGCGCAGGCTCGCACAGTCCGACGCTGAACTCGCTCGCGGCGAGGTAGTGACCCCAGCCGAAGTTGCCGAAACAATCCGCAATCGCTCGGCTCACGAGTGAGCGAGGACCCCCAAGAGCCGTACATCCTGAGGACCACGCCGACAGTACGGCGGGCGCTTGCCGAAACGCTGCCCGAAGCTGTGGCGGCTGCCGCCTACGAGTTCATCACCGGACCGCTGCTGGAGCAGCCCCACCGCATCGGGAAGCAGCTACTCCCGCCGCTGGATGACAGGTTCAGCGCACGACGCGGGACCTACCGCGTCATCTACCGGATCGACGACAAGGCTCACGTCGTCACCGTCGTCGACATTGGCCATCGCCGTGACGTCTATCGCGCCTGACGGGCGCTGACACTCCGGCACGGCCCGCGGTGCGGCCGAGTTGCCGAATTGCCGAATTGACCTTTAGAAAGTATCAAGGCGGCGCCGCTGCGCGGCGCCGGGTCCGGCGCTCCCCGCGCCGGGCTCTGGCCTTGGGGAGGCCCCGCCCGGCGCGCGGCGTCGCTCACGCCATCGCCCGCCGGTAATCAGCGTGGCTCACTGGCACGCAACCGGTGCTGCACGGTGCCGTCCTAAACCTCGGCGGTCTATTGTCCTGCTCCCGGTCGCCGCGTCGAGGTCGCTCCTGACGGTCGCGTCGCATGCGATCGGCTTCGCCCAACCTCGACCCGACGTCCGCTCGCCAGGATCTGGCGCCTATCGAGGGCGACGGAGCAGACCAGGCCGCCATTCGTCAGACGTCTTCGGGCTGCTGGCGCCGCACCGCGAAGGCTACGCCGATGACCAGCAGTACCAGCCCGGTGAGCTGCCCGGCGGGAGGCCAGTGCAGTTTAGCCGCGTACACGTAGGCGAAGCCCGCTATGGTCTCCACGTTGACCAGCAGCCCCGCGAGGACAGGGGAGAGTCGGCTGGAGGCGAGGTTCCACAGCCAGGTGCCCATCCAGGAGACGACGACGCCGAGGATGACCACTGCCGCGATCAATTTCCCGATTCCAGGGGTTGCCGCTGGCGGGGGCGGCGAGCTGCCCAGTGACCGCGGCGATGGGCAGGAAGGCCAGGGTTACCGCGCCGGTGGCCACACCTACCACGGTGGCCCAGTGCGCCGATGACACGCCCTCGCGCGCGGCGAGGAACCGGGCATTGGCTAGCGCATACCAGGTCCACAGGACGACGGCGCCACAGGCGGCGGCCAGCCCGGCGACCTTCTCGCCCACCTGGCCGGGCTGGTAGGCGTGGACACCGGAAATCTCCAATGCGCTGACCAGGGCCAGCCCCGCCGTGACCAGGATGAGCGGGAGCGCCAGCCGCCGCCACCGGTAGGACGGTGACAGCCAGTTGCCCACCACCGCAACCACCACCGGGATGGCGCCGATCACCATGTCGGTCAGCGGCGCGCCAGCAGCCCGGATGCCCACCACCAGCAGCAGGTAATACCCGACGTTGCCCGCCACGGCGAACGCCAGGGCCAAGCGCCAGTGCTGCCGCGCCAGCTGGCGCACGGGCCGGCCGCCCACGGCGAACAACACCGCCGAAAGCAGCCCGTAGGCCAGGTAACGGCCGACGGTCACGATCACCGGATTCCAGCCACCGAGCAGCACGGGAAGCAGGAACGCCAGCCCCCACACCAGTCCCGCGGTCACCCCCGCGCCCAGCCCGGCCGCGGTGCGACCATTCCGCCGGGTCACCGGGGGCGCAGGCGCCGATCCGGTTGCCTGCGGGCTCGATGCCGAGGTCACAGCCCGCTCCTCACCGCCGAAACGTCCTTGGCTGGTTACTACTACCCCCGGAGCAGAAGCTAAACCTGCTAACCTCAAATCACCAGTTAACTGAACCAGCCCAGCAAGCGGAGCCAGCGGTGCCGGACATGCCGAGTCTGATCGGCGGCGCCCTCTGCCTGGACTTCGTGAACACCGTCGACCCCCGGCACGCACCCGGCCGGCGCGAGTACCTTGACAGCTACCCGGCCTTGGCCGAATGGGCCTACCACGCCGGGGGCATTGACGCCGCCGCTGGCGAGCGCCTGCTCAAGGCGGCGGCGCGAAACCCCAGCGAGGCGCAGCGGATACTGCAGCGGGCCATCACCCTGCGCGAAGCCCTCTACCCAATATTCGCCCAGGCGATCAACGGGCAGCCGCCCGCACGTGAGGACCTCGACACACTGCACGGCGAACTCGCCAGCGCCATGACACACATCCGGCTCCACTGGGCATCCACGGGCTTCACCTCGGGATGGGATGACCCCGGGCACGGGCTCGCCCGCGTCCTGTGGCCAGTTACCCAGTCCGCCGTTGAGCTGCTGGTGCACGGGCCGCTTGGGCGCGTCCGGGAATGCCCAGGCGACGGGAACTGCGGATGGCTGTTCCTCGACTTCAGCAAGAACGCCAGCCGACGATGGTGCGAGATGCGCACATGCGGCAACCGGGCCAAGGCACGCCGATACCTCGCCCGGACGCAAACGATCCAACTGCCCGGTGACACCAGACGCTCGCAAGCCATTCGGCGACGTGGGTAACGCCAGGCCTGGAAAGCAAGCGACCACGTGTCAACGGCAACCGCGCAACCACGACGAAACAGCAAGCCATCGGCGAGGCCGACCAGAGCATATCCTGCCAGTTCAGAGCCACGTCGGTGCCGAGGCCGCCGTCGCTCTGTAAAACCGTCGGCTCTATCGCCGGGGCGCTGCCCCCGAACCCCCGGCCCTCCCTCAGAGATGGGGATGCAAATGGGGTCATCTCCTCGCCCGGGCAGGCAGAGCCCTACCCCACATGGGAGACGAGCAGCAACCCGGGCCGCAACAGCCGAGCTGGAACCGTTCACCTGCCCGCCGCCGCACGGGTCGGGTTGGGAGCCTGACAGCCTTCAGCCGCGGGCTGTGGATCATGCTGGTTCAGCGTCCCGGTCTGGGGCGGGGCCCAGGACCGGGTGGCGGGCCGCCGTGCGGCGGTGGCGGCGGCTTTCCCTCCGGGTAGTGCTCCTCGTCCATGCCTGTCTCCTCGCGGAATGCCTTGCGCTGGTAGAGGATCCGCAAGGCCTGCTCAGTCAGCGCGGCGACATCGCCAGCGCCGGAACTGTGCCGGATATCACGCTCGGCCAGGCGCTTGAGCACCCGGATGCCGTCGATGCCGACTCCGGCTTCCAGCAGTCTGCGGATCAGCGCGGCGATAGCCACATCCCGCGGGGAGAAGCGCAGCTTGCCGTGCTCGCGGGTCGGGCTGATCAGCCCCTGTTCTTCCCAGTAGCGCAGCACCCTGGGAGTCACCCCGACGCGCTCGGCCAGACGGGGGATCGCCAGCAGTTCGTCGCCCCCCGGCCTTTCAAAATCTGACATAATCGTGTAACATCTACTCCAGACGTCGTGCTCGGCTTATCGAACGCTTAGCAGCAAATATACCGGTGAAGGGAGGAGCTGTGCAGCTATTTGTGCCCAAGAACACTAGTAAATCGGACAGGATTACGCCATCTCGTGACCCTCTTCGCATGATCATATGGGCCGTGGGCATCCTCCTGGCGGTCATTACGGCCGTGGCGCGGCCGGCTACTTCAGCCTGCGCAGCGGCAGCCACGGCCCGGCCGTTCGCGACCCTGGCTGTGATCATCCTCGCCTCCGCGCTCGTCGACCGGCTGGGCGCCTTCCGGATCCTGGCCAGCGCGCTCATCCCGGCCCGCGGGCCCAAGATCACCTCCGCCACCGCTGTCCTGACCCTCGCCGCCCTTCTCAGCGCTCTGGTCAATCTGGACGTCGCCGTCGTGATCGGCACGCCAGTGGCCATGCGCGTCGCCCGCCGCCGGGGCCTTCGGCCCGGGCGGCTGGCGATCGCCGTCGCCGTCATGGCCAATGCCGCCTCCTTCCTCCTGCCCACGTCCAACATCACCAACCTGCTCCTGCTGGGCCGCGTGCCGCTACCGACCCTGGTGTACCTCAGGGGTTCCTGGCTCCCGTGGATCCTGGTCACCGCGGTCACCCTGGCACCGCTGGCTTGGTGGGCCGCCAACGCCCAGCCGGGGCAAACCCGCAGCGTCCCCACCGGGCCCTCGGCCCGCGCAGTGCTCGACCTCGTGCCAATGTTCCTGATCGCGGCCGCAGTCCGCGCGCTGCTTGGCACGGGCCTTGCCCTCCACGGTGGTTTCACCGGCCAGCTCGCCGACGGCGCCATCCTGGCCTGCGCCGCAAACAACCTGCCCGCCGCCGCGGCGATCCTGCCCGCCGGAACGCCAGGATTGTGGGCAGCGATCCTCGCTACCACCATAGGCCCCAACCTTTTTATCACCGGCTCAGTAGCCACGCTGATCACCCGCCGCATCGCCCGCGACGCGGGGGCCAGGCTCACCGCCTGGCAGTTCAGCGCCATCGGAGCCGTTCTCGTCCCAGCCCAGCTCGCCGCGGCCACCCTCGGCCTGCACATCACCGGCGCATTGTGATCGCGCGGCCCCGAGATGCCCGCTGAATGCCCGCACATCTTTGGCGCACGCTGGGTTGTCCAGAGCCTCTGGAACCGGCCAGATCTGAACGGTGATGCCGCATGCACGGCATGTCGGCCTGCCCAGGCGTCAATCCTGTTGCGCGGCCAGGACCTCATCGCCACGATAAGCGCATGCTGGACCCGAATTTCGTGCTGGATGAGGGCGCCAGGGAAAGGCTGATCACCCGGTACGGCACTGAAGTAGAGGCATGGTGCGTCGCACTGCCCGAGATGGT
The DNA here is from genome assembly GCA_963808615.1 of uncultured Actinomycetota bacterium. Taxonomy (GTDB): domain Bacteria; phylum Actinomycetota; class Actinomycetes; order Streptosporangiales; family Streptosporangiaceae; genus Palsa-504. The sequence continues at coordinate 126,725 of CAWEGV010000003.1, read as the reverse complement.
CGAGCGGTACTGCCTACGCTGGCATCTGGAACTGTACAAGGCATTGTCCGGCAACTCATCCCGCGTATTCATCGGCAGGCAGCACGGCAACCGCGGCGTGATCCTCAAACTGACACCGGACCGGTCCATTGCGAACGAGGAATCCATAGCCCTGCGCGCCTGGGCCGCCACGCCGCACGCGGTAGATCTCCTTGAGGCTGACCCGGAGGCCGGAGCACTGCTCCTGGAACGCATCGAGCCCGGCGCTAAGGTCAGCGATGAACCACGAATCCCGCCCGTCAATGAAGTCGCCGAGCTGCTGACCGAGCTGCGGGAAACCGCAGATTACGACGCCGGGCAACTGCCGCAATGGCCCAGGGCATGGAATCAATGTTCTCGCGCATCGCCAGGCTGCTGAGTAACCCTCAGGTGAGCGCAGTAGTAGCCCGGCAAGTCCTAGACGACGGGTACCACAGAGCCCTTGAGCTGGCCAGCAACGGCCACAAGGGCCTGCTCCACGGGGACCTTCATCTGTCCAATATCCTCAGGGCCGGGCCAGGCCGCGGACTCGTGGCCATCGACCCCCGGCCCAGTATCGGCGACCGCACTTTCGACGCGGTCGACTGGGCGCTTGACCGGGTCACCAGCATGGTCGAGGTCCACGAACGGGTCGAGCAGCTAAGCAAGCTCGTCCCCGACCTGGACCCCGACAGGCTCTGGGGCTGGTACCAGGCGAGCGCCGCAGCCCTCGTCATTCTCCAGCTCCGCCGCCGTCCTCCAGACGCCACCACGCAACTCCTGCTAGAAATCGCAGCCAGTACCCGCACTATGACCGTGCCTCCCCGAGCTGCCCCCAAACGCCCGCTTACGGGTCAGTGATCAGCCGCCATGCTCATCGGCGCCGGTCAGCGGACCTGCGGCTCCGGCGGGAACTCCCAGGCGGCCTGGATTAGCGCGAGCTCATCAGCAGGGTACCGGGTACGGGCTAGGCTACGGCTGTGGCGGAAGGGACGAGAAACCCGCCCGGCGAGGCCGCTGGCGGCATGTCACCCCGGGCGGAGGAGATAGAGCAGCTGAGCGTTCGCCATACTAACTGGTGTGGATTCGAGTGACAGGGTGAAACACTCGGCGGGCAGGCGTTTCGCCGGGCAAATTGAGTCAATCGCACAGGCCGTCGCGCAGCGAGTAATCGATCTCGTGGTCGAGGCGCTGGATATGAACGCGCTCATCGCCCGGATCGACCTGAATGTCGTGCTGGGACGGATCAACCTGAACAACCTCCTTGACCGGGTGGACCTGAACGAGCTAATCAGCCAGGTTGACCTGAACCAGGTCCTCGAGACGGTCGACCTGAACCAGGTCCTCGACCGGGTGGATATGGATAAGTTGATGGCCAAGGTCGACCTCAACGAGCTGGCCAGCCGCATCGACATCGAGGAACTGGTCAAGAACACCGATCTCGGCGCCCTCATGGTCAGGTCCTCCACCAATCTCGCGACCGAGGTCATCGACCTGGGACGAAGCCACACGGTCAGCATGGACGACACCCTCGCACGCTGGGCGGGCAAGCTTCGGCGTAACCAGAGGGCACAAGCTGGGCCGCCCGAGGTGCCGGACGGCCATCAGCCGCCCGAGGTTCCTGGCGTCCAGGAGCCCCCCGAGGTGCCGGACGGCCATCAGCCGCCCGAGGTTCCTGGCGTCCAGGAGCCCCCCGAGGTGCCGGACGGCCATCAGCCGCCCGAGGTTCCTGGCGTCCAGGAGCCCCCCGAGGTGCCGAACGCCCAGGAGGAGCAATGACCGCGCCGGCCGACGTCAGCCCGCAGGAACCGGCGCCTCAGAACGAGAGCACGTCACCAAGCGCGCTGCTCATGACCGAGCAGCACCTACGGGGCCACCACGCCGGGTTCGCCTCGCGTTTCATCGCCTTCGTGTTCGACGCAGTGATAAGCATCGGGGTGTTCGAGCTCGCCCTCGCTGCCGCCTCGTTCGCCGCCAGCGTGCTCACCGGGAGCTCCATCCACTGGAGCAGGGCCAGCACGTGGGTGGTGATCGCGTTCTTCGCGTGGGAATTCTTCTACTTTGCCTTCGCCTGGACGGGGGGCGGCAAGACTGCCGGCATGTGGCTGATCGGCATACAGGTCGTCGGCCAGGATGGCAGCCGTGCGGGCACCAAGCGCGGCCTCGTGCGGACGCTGGCGTTTCCGCTGAGCTTCATCCTGCTCGGGCTGGGGTTCATCAGCATCCTGTTCGAGCATGATCGTCGCGCGCTGCACGATCTCATCGCTGACACTGCCGTTATCTATGCGTGGGACGCGCGGGAGGCGCGACTCCGGTCGCTGGCCCGCCGGGGTGAGCACCGGCGGGCGTGAGCCACACGCGGTAAGCGGGTGCCTTCGCTCGTGCTGGCCGGACCGGGCTCGAGCAGCACCTTGACGGCACCGGTGTGCCGGGCGTCCTTCAACGTCAGCACCGCCTCGTCCCAGCGCTCGAGCGGGAAGCGGTGGGTGATGACCGGCGTCAGGTCGAGGCCGCTGGATATGAAGTCGAAGTAGTGCTCCATGGCGTGCTTGGTGATGCCGCCCACGTCCTCAAGGCCGAAGCCGTTCGAGCCGATGACGCGCACTTCCTTGAAATACAGGGGGGTCCACTCGAATTTCTTGGGCGGCTCTACGCCGGAAATGACCAAGGTGCCGCCGGTCGTGAGCAGCCGCAGCGAGGTCTCGACGGTCTCGGTCGAGCCGATCGTGTCATAGACCACGGCCGGGCCGTCCTGCAGCCACTCGTGTCTGCTCCACGGCGTGAGCGGCGTCGTGCTGATCCGGCGCGCGACCTGCGCTACGAGCTCGTCGGGCGATGAGGACAGCACGGCGTGCGCGCCAAGGCGGGTCGCCAGATCGGCCCTGGCGCCGGGCCGCGTCGCCGCCCATATTTCAGTGCCGGGATAAAGGTGGCGCAGCAGCACGATCACCGCGAACGCGAGCGTGCCCGAGCCGTAAACCAGGACGGGCCGGCCGTCGGGGGGCGGTGCCAGCAGGATCGAGCGCAGCGAGACGCTGACCGGGTCGGCCAGCACGGCCGCCTCGTCCGAGACGTGATCGGGAATGGCGAACAATTGCGAGACGTGCGCGGCAAAGCGCTCGGCGTGCGCTCCGACGGCCGCCGCGCAATTCCCGAGATGGATCGAGACGGGCAGGTCGCCCGAGCGGAAATTGCGGCACCACGGGTAGCGGCCGATCCGGCAGGCCTGGCATGGCGGGTCGATGCCGCGGGGACCACAGGACAACCAGGGATTGAGCACGACGCGCTCGCCGGTATCCGCGCGCCGCCCGACCACCTCGTGCCCGAGCACATGCGGGAACGACACGAGCGCCGTGAGCGGGTTGTCGCGGGAGCCGTTCAGCAGGATCTGCTTAACGTCGGAGCCGCACAGGCCCGAGAAGGTCGTCTCGACGCGCACCCAGTCCTCGGCCGGAAGCGGCAACTCGTCGATGTCTTCGATGCGGACCGGCGCGAAGCGGGAGACGAAGGCGCGCCGGTCGACGCGCCCGCCGATCGTCGAGGCCGCCTCGCGGGCCAGGCTGTGCCTGAATACGAGCGCCTTCATGTTGACCCTCCTTGCCGAGGCCGCCCGACCTGCCGCACGCGGGTGATTCTAGAACTGCCTCTTCGGGCCGACATGCATGTCGTTCAGCTGGGCTTGACGCTGATCCGGGTGCCCAGCTCGGCGCCCTCACAGATCCTGCGCATGACGCCGGCCGCTGCGACGTCGAAGACATGCATCGTCAGGGACTGTTCGTTGGCCAGCACGAACGCGCTGGTATCCATGATCCGTACCCCGGCGGCCAAGGCCTCGTCGTAGGTCAGCCGCGTGTAGCGCACGGCGTCCGGGTTGAGGCGAGGGTCGCTGTCATAAACCCCGTCCACCCCGCGCTTGGCCACCAGCAGCGCATCGGCGTCCAGCTCCAGGGCACGCTGTACCGCCGGGTAGTCGGTGGTGACGTACGGCTGGCCGATGCCACCCGCCAGCAGCACGATCAGGCCGCGTTCCAGGTGGTGGACCGCCCTGAGCCTGATAAACGGCTCGGCGACGCTGTGGATGGGCACCGCGGTCATGACCCGGATGTCAACGTCGGTCCTGGCGGTGAGCGCGCCACGGAGCATCAGCGCGTTCATGATGGTGCCGAGCATCCCGATGTTGTCCGCCTCGGCGCGGCTGATGCCCCATCCCTCGGCCATCCGGCCGCGGAAGTAGTTCCCGCCGCCGACGACCACCGCCACCTGGACGCCGAGGTCGTGTACGGACAGAACCTCCTGCGCGACACGGGAGAGACTGGCCGGGTCCACTCCGGTGCTGGCCGATCCCGCCAGCGCCTCACCGCTGAGCTTGACGACAACCCTGTCATAGCGCGGCACAGTCAGGACCCCCATCCTGGCCGCCCGTGTCGGCAGCCTCGCCCACGCTACCTCATGCCCATCCAGGGCCCCATGATGTTTCCGGGCACACGGGGTCAGTGCTCGGCAGATTCGGCCGCTCGCTTCAGGCAGCTGTCGATCTCCGCTTCCGCCGCCGCCCGGTCAGCCCATGCGGCACCCTGAACTGTCTTGCCTGGCTCGAGTTCCTTGTAGACCTCGAAGAAGTGCTGGATCTCAAGCCGGTCAAACTCGGGCACGTCGTGGATATCCTGCAGATGCTTCCACCGCGGATCGGTCGCGGGTACGCAGAGCACCTTGTCGTCGAGGCCCATCTCGTCCCGCATCCTGAACACCCCGATAACCCGGCACGTGATGAGGCAGCCGGGAAAGGTGGGCTCCTCGAGCAGCACGAGCGCGTCCAGCGGATCGCCGTCGTCGGCCAGGGTGTCCTCGATGAACCCGTAGTCGGACGGGTACCTGGTGGAGGTGAACAGCATGCGGTCCAGCCTGATGCGCCCGCTGACGTGGTCCATTTCATACTTGTTGCGCTGTCCCTTGGGGATCTCGATGACGACCTCGACGTCCACGGTTTCGCTCCATCCGGATCCGGGTGATTAACTCCATTGTCACCACACACCCGGGGGGACTCCCCCGGGATCCCCCCACCCGGGGACACTTCTCCGGGGGACACCAACCGGGATCCCCCACCTGGGGACCCCGAACATGGGGGAAGCCCTGAACCCTCTCGGCAGTTGTGGGAAGGTGGTTGGTCATGGTGCGCCGCACGCGGGTGGCGGCAGTGCTCACGCTGGCCATGATCAACGTGTTTACGCTCGCGGCCGGCATCGCCGTGGCCCGAATGCTCCCCGCGCGGCTGGCGGCCCTGCGGGTTCCCTCGGTCGCCGCGGGGCCGGCCCTGGGCGGCGGTGCGGTCCTGTCCGCCGGAACCCTGGCAGGCTCGCTGCCCACCGCGAGCGGGCTGCGGTCAGCCCTGGCAGGCCCGCTGTCCGCACCCGCCCTGGGGCCACAGGTGGCGGTGCTGGTCGCGGACTCCGCTACCGGGCGGGTGCTGCTATCTGAAAACGGCGCACGGCTGGCCACACCGGCGTCCACGGCGAAGCTGGCCACGGCGCTAGCCGCCCTCGAGGTGCTCGGCGGCGGGGCCAGGTTCACCACCCGGGTGGCGGACGGCGCCGGGCCAGGCAGCATCATCCTGGTCGGCGGCGGGGACCCGACGCTCGCAGTGAACCAGTTCCCGGCTCAGGATTATCCCCGGCCTGCCACGCTGGCCAGCCTGGCTGCCTCGACGGCCCGGGCGCTGAAATCGGCAGGCCGCACCACGGTCAGCCTTGGCTACGACGCGTCGCTGTACACCGGGCCGGGCCTGGCGCCCGGCTGGCCCGGCGACTACGTCAGCGCGGGAGACGTCACCCCGATCGTCTCTCTCGAGGTAGACCAGGGCCGGCTGACACCCGCGGGCGTGCCCGAGGACTCCGACGACCCGTACAACCTCCGGGCCCGCGCATCGGATCCGGTAGCCATGGCGGCTGCCTCGTTCGCCTCGCTGCTCGGCGCCGACGGCATCCGGGTCACCGGGTCCCCGGTGGCGCAGACGGCGCCCGCCCGCTCCGCAGTCATCGCCAGCGTGGTCTCGCCGCCGCTGTCGGCCGTAGTGGAGCAGATGCTCCAGGAGAGCAACAACGTGATCGCGGAGAACGTAGCCCGCCACGTGGCGCTGGCGACCGGCGAGCCGGCCTCGTTCAACGGCGCGGCCCAGGCGGTGATCACGGTGCTGCGACGGCTCGGCGTCACCAGCGGCATCCGCCTGGTGGATGGCAGCGGCCTGTCTGGAGATGACGCGATCGCTCCGGACACGCTGGTGAAGATCCTGGAACTGGCCGTGGCCCGTCCCCGGCTGCGCCCGCTACTGGCCGGCCTGCCGGTGGCCGGCTTCTCCGGCACGCTGTCGGCTGGCGAGAGCGTGTTCAGCGGGATAGGCGGAGCAGCCCTCGGGTCGGTTCGGGCCAAGACCGGCAATCTGGGCACGGTGACGTCGCTGGCCGGACTGGTCGCTGACCAGAACGGCGAGACGCTCGTCTTCGCCGTCATGGCGGACCAGGTCCCTTCGGCGGGGTTGCTGTCCGAGGCGGCCAGTGCGATCGACGCGGTGGCGGCGGCGCTGGCCGGCTGCGGCTGCCGGTGACGGGCACTCGCCGCACCACGTACGGTTGGATTGTGAGCTGTTGAATGGAGCACTGTGAATAGCACGCAGATGATCGATTGGAACATCGCCATCTCCACCGGTACCCGGTGGGCCCGCCCCGGGCCGCAGGTGAGCCTGGCGGAGGCGCGGCGGACCGTCGCCGAGCTACGCGACCTCGCGGTCGCCGTACAGCAGCCGGTCTATGAGGTGACCGGGTTGCCCGCCGCCGCGGACGGCGCGCTGGGACTGGTCGCGGTGGTCGACAGGCCCGGCTGGATCAGGGCGAACGTCGACGGCTTCCGTGTGGTGCTCGAGCCGCTGGTCGAGCAGTTGCGGGAGCGGACCGCGGGCACCGATGGCAAGTCCGGGCCGGGGTCGGTGATCAACGCGGTGGGATCGCGGGTGACCGGGATCCAGGCCGGGCTGATCCTGGCCTACCTGTCGGGCCGGGTCCTTGGCCAGTATGAGCTCTTCCTGCCGCCGGAAACGTCCCCGGTGCAGGGCGAGCAGCCGGGCAGGCTCACGCTGGTAGCGCCCAACATCGTCATGATCGAGCGTGAGCTCGGTGTCGACCCGCACGATTTCCGGCGCTGGGTTTGCCTGCATGAGGAGACCCACCGGCTGCAGTTCACCGCCGTGCCGTGGCTGCGGGACTACGTCCAGCGGCAGATGACCGAGTTCCTTCTCGCCTCAGAACTAGACCCCGCCGCGATCTTGCAGCGGCTGCGGTCCGCCGCCGACGCGATGGCCGGCGCGGTGCGCGGCAGCGACGGTGGGAGCCTCATCGAGGCGGTGGCGACCCCGGCGCAGCGGGAGATAATGGATCGGCTGACCTCGGTGATGACGCTGGTGGAAGGGCACGGCGACTACGTGATGGACGCGGTCGGCCCGCAGGTGGTGCCGTCGGTCGCCCAGATCAGGGAACGGTTCAACGCCAGACGCGGGTCCGCGGGCCGGATCGAGCAGACGGTGCGCCGCATGCTCGGCATTGACCTGAAGATGAAGCAGTACGCGGAGGGTTCCAGGTTCGTGCGCATGGTGGTGGAGGAGGCAGGCATGGCCACCTTCAACAAGGTCTGGACCTCGCCGGACACCCTGCCCACCAGGGCGGAGTTTGCCAATCCGCACGACTGGCTGGACCGGGTCGCGTCCGGCTCGTAGCCGCCATGGATCCTGGCGTGCCGGTCGCCGAGGTCCGTAACGCGGTACGAGCGTGTCTGGCGGACCTGGCCGCCGGGGACCTGGTGCTGGTCGCCTGCTCCGGCGGCGCCGACTCGCTCGCCGTGGCCGCCGCGCTGGCCTTCGTGGCTCCGCGCGTCGGCCTGCGAGCGGGCGGCGTGACCGTGGATCACGGGCTGCAGCCCGGGTCCGCCGGGCGGGCCGCCGGAGTAGCGGCGCTGCTCGGCAAGCTCGGGCTGGACCCGGTATGCAACGTGGCGGCGACGACCGTGCCGGGCGCCTCGGCGGCCGGGCCAGAGGCAGCGGCCCGGACGGCCAGGTACGGCGCGCTTGATCAGGTGGCCAGCCAGTCCGGTGCCGTCGCCGTGCTGCTCGGCCACACCCTTGACGACCAGGCCGAGACGGTCCTGCTCGGGCTCGCGCGCGGATCCGGCGGCAGGTCGCTGGCCGGGATGCCACCGCGGCGGGGCTTGTACCGGCGGCCGCTGCTGGCCGTGCGGCGGGCCACCACCAGCGCCGCGTGCGCCGAGCTGGCTCTCGACCCGTGGCAGGATCCGCACAACAGCGACTTCCGCTTTACCCGGGCCCGGGTGCGTCACCAGGCACTGCCCGCCCTGGAGGACGCGCTCGGACCGGGGGTGGCCGAGGCCCTGGCCCGGACCGCTCGCCAGCTGCGCGCCGACACGGAATGCCTGGACGATCTCGCGTCCGCAGAAAGCGGGCACCTCCGCGATGCCTGCTCCGATCCGGCCGGGCTGGAAGCCGCCCGGCTGGCTGCGCTGCCCGCCGCGATCAGGATGCGGGTACTGCGAGACGCGGCGATCATGGCCGGCTGCCCACACGGAGCCCTTACCGCGGGGCACGTGGATCGCATCGAGGCCCTGGTGACCAGCTGGCACGGGCAGCGCTGGGTTGATCTGCCCGGCGGGGTGCGGGCCAGGCGCCGCGATGGCATGGTGTGGTTCACCAGCACCGAACCGAGCGGCCCGAGGGGTGGGGAGACCGTTGGACGAGACTGACATGGGGCCTGACCTGAAACAGGTCCTGATCACCGCCGAGCAGCTACAGGCGCGCATCGGCGAGCTCGCAGCGCGGATCGACGCCGACTACGCCGGCCGTGACCTACTGCTCGTCGGCGTCCTCAAGGGCGCGGTCATGGTGATGGCCGACCTGGCGCGCGCCATGCACCTGCCGGTGCAGATGGACTGGATGGCGATCTCGTCGTACGGCTCGGGCACCAAGTCCTCGGGCGTGGTGCGGATCCTGAAGGACCTCGATACCGATATCACCGGCCGGCACGTGCTGATCGTCGAGGACATCGTGGACTCCGGCCTTACCCTGTCGTGGCTGGCCGGTAACCTGCGCTCGCGCTCGCCTGCATCGCTCGCGGTCTGTGCCATGCTCCGCAAGCCGCGGTCGGCGCAGATGCACGTCGACGTCGCCTACACCGGGTTTGATATCGGGGATGAGTTCGTGGTGGGTTACGGCCTTGACTACGCCCAGCGGTACCGCAACCTACCATTCATCGGCACGCTGGCCCCTGCGGTATACCAGGGCAGCTAGGCGGGGGTGTCCCGGGGAACACAATCCGCTCCGGGAAGCGTTGACGTTCAAGGTGCGGCGCCCATGCGGTGTACCGTCATTACGTAACGGTCGCAGCTACCGTCGGAACACGGGCTGCGAGGATGGAACCATGGCCATCCCGCCGGAGGTCGACGGGAATGTGAGGCTGATCAGGAGGGAACGGTCCCGGGCCGACGGGGCCGCTCGTCGATGGATCTAAGGCGCTTTTTCCGGGCCCCGCTGCTGCTGATCGCGGTAGCAGTGCTGTTGCTGCTCTTCGTGCTCGACTACGCCAATTCGGGGAGCTCCTACCAGCAGGTAGACACCTCCGAGATCGTCAGCCTCATCAACCAGGGCCAGGTCAAGAGCGCGCAGATCACCGATAAGAACCAGACGATCCAGATCACCACCGACAGCGGCAAGCAGCTCGAGGCCTCGTGGGTCTCCGGCCAGGGCCTGCAGCTAGCAAACGCGCTGTATGCGCAGAAGGAAAAGGGCAAGCTGCCCGACGGGTACAACGTCACCATCCCCAAGAGCAACGCCCTGCTCGACCTGCTCCCCACCGCCTTCCTCTACCTGGTGATCTTCCTGCTGTTCTTCTTCTTCCTCTCGCAGATGCAAGGCGGCGGCTCGCGGGTCATGAACTTCGGCAAGTCCCGCGCGAAGCTGATCACCAAGGACACGCCCAAGACGACGTTCGCCGACGTGGCGGGCGCGGACGAGGCCATCGAAGAGCTGCAGGAAATCAAGGAGTTCCTGCAGAACCCGGCGAAATTCCAGGCGATCGGGGCCAAGATCCCCAAGGGCGTGCTGCTGTACGGCCCGCCCGGCACCGGCAAGACGCTGCTGGCCAGGGCGGTGGCCGGCGAGGCTGGCGTGCCGTTCTACTCGATTTCCGGGTCCGACTTCGTCGAGATGTTCGTCGGCGTGGGCGCCTCGCGGGTCCGCGACCTGTTCGAGCAGGCCAAGGCGAACGCCCCTGCGATCGTGTTCGTCGACGAGATCGACGCCGTGGGACGGCACCGCGGCGCAGGCCTCGGCGGCGGCCACGACGAGCGCGAGCAGACGCTGAACCAGATGCTGGTCGAGCTGGACGGCTTCGACACCAAGGGCGGCGTCATCGTGATCGCGGCCACCAACCGCCCGGACATCCTGGACCCGGCGCTGCTCCGGCCCGGCCGTTTCGACCGGCAGATCGTGGTGGCCCAGCCAGACCTGGCCGGCCGCAAGGGCATCCTGCGGGTGCACGCCAGGGGCAAGCCCATCGCCCCGGATACTGACCTTGACATCATCGCCAGGCGGACGCCCGGGTTCACCGGCGCCGACCTGGCCAACGTGATCAACGAGGGCGCGCTGCTGACCGCGCGGTCGAACGGCAAGCAGATCACGATGGCGGCGCTCGAAGAGGCCATCGACCGGGTCATGGCCGGTCCCGAGCGTAAGAGCGTGCTGCTGTCGGAAAGGGAGCGGAAGGTCATCGCCTACCACGAGGGCGGGCACGCGCTGGTCGGCCACGCAATGCCGCACGCCGATCCGGTGCACAAGGTGACGATCATCCCGCGCGGCCGGGCGCTGGGCTATACCGCGGCGCTGCCGACCGAGGACAAGTTCCTGGTCAGCCGGGCCGAGATGCTCGACCAGCTGGCCATGCTGCTGGGCGGGCGGACCGCCGAGGAGCTCATCTTCCACGAGCCAACCACCGGTGCCGCGAACGACATCGAGAAGGCCACCCAGATCGCCCGCGGCATGATCACCGAGTACGGCATGAGCGAGCGCCTGGGCGCGCGCAAGTTCGGCACCGGTGACGGCGAGCCCTTCCTGGGCCGGGACATGTCGCACAGCCGGGACTACTCCGAGGAGATCGCCTCTTCGATCGACGAGGAGATCCGCCGCCTCATCGAGTCGGCCCACGACGAGGCCTGGGAGGTCCTGGTCGAGTACCGCGACGTGCTCGACGCGCTGGTGCTGCGCCTGCTGGACAAGGAGACGGTCTCCCGGACCGAGGTCCTGGAGATCTTCGCGCCGGTGGTCAAGCGCCCGGCCCGCGGCTCTTACACCGGCTACGGCAAGCGCCTACCCTCGGACCGCCCGCCCGTGCTGTCACCCAAGGAACTCGCCCTCGCGGCTGCCGACGGCGGCGCCGGGGCCGCTGGACCCGGCCTGGCCCTGCCGGCCAACGGCCAGGCGCTCGGGTTTGATCTCGTCGACGAACACGATCGCCGAGGCGACAACGGCGACGAGCCGGGCCGGAGCGAGCCCACCGATACCCACTGACCACGGATGACCCAGAGCGTGCCGCTGGCCCGGGAGAACGAGGAGCCGTCCCCGAACGGCACCCAGAAGTCCTCGGATGCCCAGGAATTCGACTCGCCTCGCATCGAGCGCGCGGTACGGGAGATCCTGCTCGCGATCGGCGAGGATCCAGACCGCGAAGGCCTGCGCGACACGCCCGCCAGGGTCGCGCGGGCGTACGGGGAGCAGTTCGCCGGCCTGCGTCAGCGCCCGGAGGACGTGCTCACCACGGTTTTCGACGTGGGCCACGACGAGATGGTCATTGTCCGCGATATCGAGGTGTACGGCACCTGCGAGCACCACCTGGTCCCGTTCATCGGCGTGGCGCACATCGGCTACATCCCGAACATCAAGGGCCAGATCACCGGCCTGTCGAAGCTGGCCAGGCTGGTGGACGTCTATGCCCGGCGGCCGCAGGTACAGGAACGGATGACCTGCCAGATCGCGGACGCCCTGGTGGAAACCCTGGAGCCGCGCGGCGTGGTCGTGGTTATCGAGGCCGAGCACCTGTGCATGACCATGCGCGGCGTGCGCAAGCCCGGTGCGAAGACGGTAACCTCGGCGGTGCGCGGCGCCTTCAGGGATACCGTTACCCGGGCCGAGGCCATGAGCCTGATCTACGGCCGCCGCTGAACCGCAACTTAACCGCACCTCAATGCTGAACTGAAATGGTTTCACCGTCGTCTAATTCTAATGGGTAGACCGCTGTCCGGCGGGATCCGCAGGGGGCCGCGCGATGGCACGTCAGGGACACGTCCCCCGGTGCTTCCTCCCGAGCACCCCGCCTATCCCCCCGGGCTGCCGGCGACCCTGGAGGCGCGGCACTGGCGAACCGTTCGTGTCCCAACTGCGTCCCGCATGCCGGGACCTTTGCCTAGGCTTGGGAGGTACCGTGAAGGCAGGACGCGAGGCGGCGCGATGACCACGCTGACCCACCGGGATCTGGGGCCTGACAAGAGAGCTGCCGAGATGAGCGACAGCGGCGACGCTGGATACGCGAGCGGCGCGGACCTGCCCGCCACCACGGGCGGCGGTTCGCGGGTCGACGTCGCGCATGGGGAGCCCGGCGACCGCAGGCGCCAGCGCTCCTGGGTGCCGGTCACCGCGGCGCTGCTCACCGCGCTCATCGGCCTGTCCGATATCCTCGGCATCTTCAAGCCCGACCTGGTGCACAAGCTGCACAAGATCAACTACCTGGTGCCCCCAGGTACGCTGACCACCGGTATCCGCACCGCCTCGCTCATCATCGGGCTGATGCTGCTGATGCTCGCGCACGGCCTGCGGCGCAGGAAACGGCGGGCCTTCCAGGCGGTGGTCGCGCTGCTCGCCTTCGATATCACCATCCACTTCGTCCATTCGACGCGGATACCGACCGCGATCCTCTCGCTCGTGCTGCTGATTGCGTTGCTCTACTTCCGCGACGAGTTCTACGCCGAGGGAGATCCGCGCACCCGGTGGCGGGCCCTGTGGGTGGGCGCCTGCCTGGTCGTGGCGGATGTCGCCATCGGGCTCACATACCTCCTCCTGGCCCGCGGACTCGAAGCCGACTACTCGCTGGGCCAGCGTGTGCAGGAGGTCGCTTACGGCTTGGTGGGAGTGTCCGGGCCCGTCCAGTGGGTGCCGGAAGCACGCGGGGACGTGTTCGCCTTCTTCGCCGGCGCGCTCGGCCTGTTCACCCTCATCGTCACCGTGTACCTGTTCCTGCGCCCGGCCGAGCCGAGGGCCAGGCTGGGCCGGGCGGACGCGGCGCGGATCAGGGACCTGCTGGCCAAGCACGGCGACCGGGACTCGCTGGGGTATTTCGCGCTGCGGGACGACAAGAGCGTGATCTGGTCGCCGACCGGCAAGGCGTGCATCTGCTACCGGGTGGTGTCCGGAGTCATGCTGGCCAGTGGCGACCCGATCGGCGACCCCGAGGCGTGGCCCGGAGTCATCGGCCCATTCCTGGACGAGGCCGCCCGGCACGCCTGGGCGCCGGCCGTGATGGGGTGCAGTGAGCTCGGCGCGGAAGTGTGGTGCCGCGACGGTCACCTGACCGCCCTCGAGCTCGGGGACGAGGCGGTCGTGAACGTGGCCGACTTCAGCCTGTCCGGCCGGTCCATGCGAAACGTCCGGCAGATGGTGAACCGGGTAGCCAAGAACGGCTACGTGGCCGAGGTCCGCCGGGTGGAGGACATCCCGCAGAAGGAACTCGACGCCATCGTGCGGGTCGCAGACTCCTGGCGCGGCAGCCAGACCGAGCGCGGCTTCTCGATGGCCCTCGGCCGGATCGGCGCCGTCGGCGACGCCAACTGCGTGCTCGTGACCGCGAAAGAGAACGGAGTGGTCCGGGCGGTACTGCAGCTGGTCCCCTGGGGAGCCGACGGCCTGTCGCTCGATCTCATGCGGCGGGACAAGGGCGCCCAGCCCGGGCTGAATGACTTCCTCATCGTGGAGACCATCAAGGCCGCACCCTGCCTCGGCGTTAAGCGGATCTCGCTGAACTTCGCGGTCTTCAGGGCCGCCCTCGAGCGCGGCGAGCGGATCGGCGCCGGCCCGGTGCTCAAGGCCTGGCGGTCAATACTGATCTTCATGTCCAAGTGGTTCCAGATCGAGTCCCTGTACAAGTTCAACGCCAAGTTCTGCCCCGTGTGGCAGCCGCGGTTCTTCGTGTTCCCCGGCAGCATGGACACGCCGCGGATCGCGCTGGCCGCGCTGGAGGCGGAGGCATTCCTGGTGTGGCCGCGCATTGGGCTGCGCAGGATCGCCCGCAAGCTCGGCCTGACCAGGCTGCGGCGGCCACCGCGCCAGGAACCGGTGTCGTAACGGTGAGCCCTGCGGGCCACAACCTCCCTGGCCTGCCGAGCGCGGACCGCTGCCTGGTCATGGGCGTGGTGAACGTGACGCCGGATTCGTTCTCCGATGGCGGCGAGTGGTACGAGGCCGACGTGGCCATCGCGCGCGGCCTGGAACTCATCGCGCAGGGCGCAGACATCGTGGACGTGGGCGGCGAGTCCACCAGGCCCGGCGCCCAGCGCATCACGCAGGAGGAGGAACTGCGGCGGATCGGGCCGGTGGTCACCGAACTGGTGAAGGCCGGCGTGCCGGTGTCCATCGATACCATGCGGGCGGCGGTCGCCGAGTTCGCGCTGGATGCCGGGGCGCATCTGGTCAACGATGTCAGTGGCGGGCTGGCGGACCCGCACATGCCGCATCTGGTCGCGGCGGCGGGCGTCTCCTACGTGATCGTGCACTGGCGCGGCCACAGCAATGACATGTACGCGCGCGCGGTCTACACCGACGTGGTACGCGAAGTCCGTGATGAGCTCAGCCGCCGCGTGGATGCGGCCGTGGCCGCCGGGGTCGACCCGGGACACATCGTCGTCGACCCGGGCCTCGGCTTCGGCAAGCGCCAGGAGCACAACTGGCCGCTGCTGGCTCACCTGCCCGACCTGGCCGTGCTCGCGTGCGGGACCTTCCCCGTTCTCGTCGGTGCCTCGAGGAAGAGATTCCTCGGCACGCTGCTGGCCGGACCGGACGGCACGCCGCGGACCTTCGGCGGTAGCGACGGGGCCACCGTCGCGATCACGGCGCTGGCCGCCGCGGCCGGCGCGTGGTGCGTGCGCGTGCACCAGGTGCCGTTCAACGCGGACGCGGTCCGGGTGGCAGCCGCGTGGCGCGATGCCGCCCCCGCCACCTGCCGGCCGTGATCATGCGCCGGCCCGCGGTGCTCGCACTGGGCAGCAACCTGGGTGACAGGCTAGGTACCCTTCAGGGATGCGTGCAAGCTATCGGCGGGCTCCCGGACACTGACGTGCTGGCCATCTCACCGGTCTACGAAACCGTCCCGGTCGGCGGCCCGGCCCAGCCGGACTACCTGAACGCGGTGCTCGTGGTGCAGACTGGCCTGGCCCCGCGGGACCTGCTCGAGGCGGCACACCGGATCGAGGCGGACTTCGGCCGGGTCCGGGAAGAACGATTCGGCCCGCGGACCCTCGACATCGACATCATCAGCTATGCCGGCGAGATCAGCACCGATCCCGTACTCACCCTGCCGCATCCTCGCGCGCACGAGCGAGCGTTCGTGCTGGCGCCATGGCACGACATCGAGGCCCAGGCCGAGTTGCCGGGGCGAGGAGCAGTGAGTCACCTGCTGGCCGGCCTGGACCGCGACGGCATACGGCAGGTACCTGGCGCGGTTCTGCGGCGGCCCAGGTCCGCCGCTCCGGCTGGGCCGTCATGAGACCGACGCGCATTTCCACGCTGGCCATGGTGGCTGTCGTGTGCGCGCTGGCGGCCTGGCTGGCCCTCCGACTGGTCTATGAGCATCTCCCGCCGCTGCCGTGGACAGGGGTGCCCGCGTTGCTGGTGGCCGCGCTCGCGGAGGCCTGGACGGGCCGCGACCTGCGGGCCCGGATCGCCGGGCGACACGGGGCAAAGCCGGTCGCGCCGCTGTTCGTGTCCCGGATGGTGGCGCTGGCCAAGGCCAGCTCGCTGGCCGCATCGGGGATCGCCGGCCTGGCGGCGGGCTTCGTCATCTACCTGAGCGGCTCGCTGAGCGCCGCGGTGCCGCGCCAGGACGCGTTGACCGCGGCCCTGACCCTCGCGTCCGCGGTCCTGCTCGCCTGTGCTGCGCTGTACCTCGAATACTGCTGCCGCGTGCCGGACGCCCCCGACCGCGACAGGACCGACCAGGCAGCGCCGTTGTCCTGACCGGCTGACCGCGTTCTGGTATCGGCCGCCCCCAGGCCTGGCTATCCTGGTCACCGCCGCACCGTCCGGTACCCGTGAGGACTGGAACGAGATGAAGCCTGACTCTGATGCCCATCCCGAGCCCGGCCCGGCCGAGTCGCACCCGGCCCGGCTGGCCGTCGGGGTCATCGGCGCGGGACGCGCAGGTACCGCGCTCGGCGCGGCGCTCGCTCGCGCCGGGCACGCGGTGGTCGCCGCGTCTGCGGTGTCCGACGCATCCGTCCGCCGGGCACGTGCCACCTTTCCCGGTGCGGTCATCACCGGACCCGCGCAGGTTCTCGGCCTGGCCGACCTGGCCCTGCTCACCGTGCCCGATGACGTGCTGCCCGGCCTGATCGCGGGGCTCGCGGCGACCGGGGCGCCGCTGGAGGGACGCATGCTCGCGCATACGAGCGGCCGTCATGGCCTGGCCGTGCTCGAGCCCGCGGTGCGCCTGGGCGGCCTGCCCCTGGCGCTTCACCCCGTGATGACATTCACGGGCCGCAGCGATGATGCCGACCGGCTGAGGGGAACGTGCTTCGGCGTCACCGCGCCCGATATGCTCAGGCCCGCCGCCGAGGCGCTGGTGATCGAGATGGGCGGCGAGCCGGTGTTCATCGCGGAGAAGGACCGCGGCCTGTATCACGCGGCCCTGGCCGGTGCGGCCAACCACCTGATCACGCTGGTGACCCAGGCCGAGGACCTGCTCCGGGCCGCGGGGGTGGCGAACCCGGCACGGCTGCTCGGGCCGCTGCTTTCGGCTTCCCTCGACAACGCGCTGCGGTTCGGTGACGCCGGCCTGACCGGCCCGGTCGCCCGCGGTGACGCGGACACCGTGGCCGCCCACGTCGCCGCACTGGAGGCCGCGCTGCCAGCCTCGCCTGCCGCGGTCGCCGCTTACATCGCCATGGCCAGGCTGACGGCGGACCGCGCGATCGCCACCGGCCTGCTCAAACCGGCCGACGCCGAACGCCTCCTTGATGTGCTGGGTGGCCGCCTGTGAGCCAGCCAGCGCGGCCGTGGCCGGTCCTGATGCGGAGCAAGGCCGAACTCGCCGCCGTGCGGAGCGGCCTGGACCCCTGGACCGCCCCTGTCGTCCTGGTGCCGACCATGGGCGCGCTGCACGCGGGGCACCGCGCCCTGCTCCGTGCGGCGCGCACGATGGCCGGGCCCGCCGGGAGCGTGATCGTGTCCGTCTTCGTCAACCCGCTCCAGTTCCGGCCCGGCGAAGACCTCGATCGTTACCCGCGGACCTTGGATGACGACCTGGCCATGTGCGCGGGTGAAGGAGTCGACGCCGTCTTCGCCCCGTCCGCGGCCGACATGTACCCCGGCGGCCAGCCGGACGTGACCGTGGATCCCGGCCCGGTCGGGCAGGTATTCGAGGGCAAGTTCCGGCCCGGCTTCTTCGGCGGCGTGCTGACCGTGGTGCTGAAGCTGTTCAACGTGGTCCGCCCGGACGTCGCGGTATTCGGGGAGAAAGACGTGCAGCAACTCATGCTCATCCGCCGCATGGTGCGCGATGTCGACCTGGACATCGCGGTCGAGTCCGTGCCGACCGTGCGCGATGCCGACGGGCTGGCCACCTCGAGCAGGAACAGTTACCTGTCCGCGGCGGACCGGTCGCTGGCCCTGGCCCTGCCGCGAGCCTTGCACGCGGGCCGGGCCAGGTCCGCCGCAGGCGCCGCCGCGGTGCTGAAGGCCGCGCAGGAGGTCCTGAGCGCCGAACCTGCCCTGGCCGTCGACTATGTCGCGGTGGTCGACCCGTACACGTTCACTGAGGTCCAGCCCGGTCAGGCGGGCCCGGCGGTGATCGTGGCGGCGGCCACCGCGGGCCGCACCAGGCTGATCGATAACGTGCCTGTCGTACTGGGCGCCGCCGCTGACAGCCGGAACACCGAAGGGCATTCGCGTAATGCTGCTGACCGTTGACATCGGGAACACCAATACCGTGCTCGGCGTATTCGAGCAGGACAGGGTGATAGACCACTGGCGGATCGCCACCGTCCCCGACCGGACCGCCGACGAGTTCGCCGTGGTGCTGCACGGCTTGCTGGCCCGCAGCGGCGCCTTTGCCGAGAGCGAAATCCACGGAATCTCGCTGTGCTCGACGGTCCCGTCGGTGCTGCACGAGATGAGGGAGATGTGCGAGCGCTATTACGGTGACCTGACCACCGTCATCGTGGAGCCGGGGGTAAAAACGGGCGTGCCGGTCCGGACAGATAACCCGAAGGAAGTGGGCAGCGACCGGATCATGAACTCGCTCGCGGCGGTGCACCTTTATGGCGGCCCGGCGATAGTGGTGGATTTCGGGACCTCGACGAACTTCGACGCGGTGAGCGCGCGCGGGGAGTTCGTCGGCGGCGCGCTCGCCCCCGGCATCGAGATATCCGTGGACGCCTTGTCGCGACGGGCCGCGCAGCTGCTGAAGGTCGAACTGACCAGGCCGCCGCGTGTGGTCGGCAAGAACACCGTCGAGTCGCTGCAATCCGGTATCATTTACGGGTTCGCCGCCCAGGTGGAGGGAATTGCGAGCCGGATGGCGCGCGAGCTTTCCCCAGATGACCCGGACGCCGTGACCGTCATCGCCACCGGCGGCCTGGCGCCGCTGGTCCTCGACGAGGTTAGCGTGATTGACGCCTACGAACCGTGGCTGACGCTGATAGGCCTGCGGCTGGTCTACGAGCGGAACACCGGGCACGCCGAATCCTTCCGCAGCGCCGGGTAGGCCGCTACCGCCGGGCAGCGGCTATCGTGGACGGCGCCATGGCGTACACGATCAGGCCCGCCCGCACTCGCGACGTGCCCACGATCCGGAAGCTGATCGACTCGAATGTCGAGTCCGGGCGTTTGCTCAGTAAGGCAACTGTCACGCTCTATGAGGACATCCAGGAGTTCTGCGTAGCAGAACTGGTTGATGACACCGTGCTGGCGGGTTGTGGCGCATTGCATGTCATGTGGGAGGATCTCGCGGAGATCAGGACGGTTGCGGTTCTGGCCGCCCACCAAGGGTCGGGTATCGGCCACCAGATCGTCGATGCGTTGCTTGACCGGGCCCGTGTGCTGGGAGTGGAGCGGGTGTTCGTCTTGACTTTCGCAGTTGGCTTCTTCGCCCGCCACGGATTCCAGCCCATCAGCGGTACTCCCGTGGCCGCAGAGGTGTACTCGGAGCTATTGCGTTCCTATGACGAGGGCGTGGCCGAGTTTCTCGACCTGGAGCGAGTAAAGCCCAACACTCTGGGCAACACCCGCATGCTGTTGCGTCTCTCGCCGGACGGGGGGAATTGAGCATCGTTGTTGCCCGGGAGACGATACAAGCCCAGCGGGAGCATCGCCCGCCCTGGCTGGTAGGGAGGATGCCGCTATGTGGCAGGACCTCGCGGCGCTGACTCCATCGCTGGTAGTTTGCGTGGCGTTCCTCATCGGCCTGGCGGTGTTCCTGCGCAGGGAGATGTCCCCGAAGCGCCGCTCGGCCAGGAACGCCAGGCGCCGGTCGCGTGATCACCGGCCTTGATATTTCACCTAACGAGGGCTTTTCTGACCGGCGTAACTAACCGGACAGCCTACTGGCGCATGTTCCCGGCACCCTGATGCTAACGAGCCTGAATGGCCTGATTACGGAGAGTTGCCGGCTCCAGGGATGACTGCCCTGCGGCTGCACTCCCGGCGTAAATCACGAATCACAAGATGTTGAATTGTCAAATCCAAGTGATCGGGTATATCTTCAGTATCCGAAATAGGTTGCTCCGTCAGAAGGGCTGAATCGATGGCACAGAAGGTGCAGGTGCTTCTCGTCGACGATCTGGATGGGACCGAGGCGACTGAGACCGTGACGTTCGGACTCGATGGCGCCTTGTATGAGATCGACCTGAGTTCCGGTAACGCCGGCAAGCTCCGTAAAGAGCTGGCCCACTATGTGGAGCACGCGCGCAAGGCAAGTGCGCCGGCTAGGCGCCGCAGGACGCGCACTGGCCCCGGCCGCGAGCGTAGCGCTCAAATCAGGGCGTGGGCGAAACAGCGCGGATACAAGGTCAATGAGCGCGGGCGCATTCCGGCGAACATCGTCGCGGAGTACGAAGCCGCGCACTAGCACGCACGCTCCGGAGTTCGCGAGGTCCTGGCGTTCTCCCGGGTTCTTCGCCCTGTGGCGAGCAACTCCTTAGGCATCTTCATGCAGTACCCCCGGGCCGCAGCCCGGGGCGATCAGATCGCACCGCTGGCCCGACGAGGCGGCCATGGCCCGCCGGGCCCGCGGTGCGTTTGCTTGCGCAGGGCCGCCGGTCACCAGGCGGTCAGTCACCAGGCGGCCACGGCCGGGGCGTGCCATACCGCGGCGACCGCATAGCGGCCGGACCAGACCGCGCCCTTCAGCCGCCCGGGGAGGTCGTTCGCTTGCGGCGTACCGGGGAACATCGGGTCTCATCCAGTGAGTTGTCGCAGGATGAGCAGCCCGTGTCCAGCGAAGATCTCGTCGTGCGAGGCGCATACTCGCGTTAATAGAAGGAAACGCGGGTACGCGCGAGGAGTGTGATCGCGGACACGCGGCTACTATGCGGAGTAGGCGGAGTAGGCAAGGTAGGGCCGACCCGTACCCGGCCCGTGCTGACCCCCGTGCTGTGAGGAGAGCGACGAGATGTTCGAGAGGTTTACCGACAGAGCGCGGCGGGTTGTTGTCCTGGCGCAAGAAGAAGCCAGGATGCTCAATCACAACTACATCGGCACCGAGCACATCCTGCTCGGCCTCATCCACGAGGGCGAGGGCGTCGCGGCCAAGGCGCTCGAATCGCTGGGGATCAGCCTGGATGCCGTCCGGCAGCAGGTCGAGGAGATCATCGGCCAGGGCCAGCAGGCGCCGTCCGGGCACATCCCGTTCACGCCCAGGGCCAAGAAGGTGCTCGAGCTGTCGCTGCGCGAGGCGCTGCAACTCGGCCACAACTACATCGGCACCGAGCACATCCTGCTCGGCCTCATCCGCGAGGGTGACGGCGTCGCCGCGCAGGTGCTGGTCAAGCTGGGCGCTGACCTGAACCGGGTGCGGCAGCAGGTGATCCAGCTCCTGCACGGATACCAGGGCAAGGAACCCACCGCGGCCGGGACCGCCGCGGAATCCGCGCCCTCCACCTCGCTGGTCCTTGACCAGTTCGGCCGGAACCTGACCCAGGGCGCGCGCGAGGGCAAGCTCGATCCGGTCATCGGCCGGGAGAAGGAGATCGAGCGCGTCATGCAGGTGCTCTCCCGCCGGACCAAGAACAACCCGGTGCTGGTGGGCGCGCCCGGCGTGGGCAAGACAGCGGTCGTCGAGGGCCTGGCGCAGAAGATCGTCAAGGGCGAGGTGCCCGAGACCATCAAGGACAAGCAGCTGTACACGCTGGACCTGGGCGCGCTGGTGGCAGGCTCGCGGTACCGCGGCGATTTCGAAGAGCGGCTCAAGAAGGTGCTCAAGGAGATCCGCACCCGCGGCGACATCATCTTGTTCATCGACGAGATCCACACGCTCGTCGGGGCGGGCGCGGCCGAGGGCGCGATCGACGCTGCATCGATCCTCAAGCCGATGCTGGCCCGCGGCGAGCTGCAGACCATCGGCGCCACCACGCTGGATGAGTACCGCAAGTACCTGGAGAAGGATGCCGCCCTCGAGCGCAGGTTCCAGCCCATCCAGGTGGCCGAGCCGACGATCTCGCACACGATCGAGATCCTCAAGGGCCTGCGGGACCGGTACGAGGCGCACCACCGGGTGTCTATCACCGACAGCGCGCTGGTCGCCGCGGCCCAGCTGGCCGACCGTTACATCAGCGACCGCTTCCTGCCGGACAAGGCCATCGACCTGATCGACGAGGCCGGGTCCCGGATGCGGATCCGCCGCATGACCGCGCCGCCGGACCTGCGCGAGTACGACGAGAAGATCGCCCAGGTGCGCCGGGAGAAGGAATCGGCCATCGACTCGCAGGACTTCGAGAAGGCCGCCGCGCTGCGGGACACCGAGAAGCAGCTGCTAGCCAAGAAGGCGTCCCGGGAGAAGGAGTGGAAGGCCGGCGACATGGACGTCGTGGCCGAGGTGAACGACGAGCTCATCGCCGAGGTGCTGGCCACCGCCACCGGCATCCCGGTGTTCAAGCTCACCGAGGAGGAGTCGCAGCGCCTGCTGCGCATGGAGGACGAGCTGCACAAGCGGGTGATCGGCCAGAACGACGCGATCAAGGCGCTGTCTCAGGCCATCAGGCGGACCCGCGCCGGGCTGAAGGACCCCAAGCGCCCCGGCGGCTCGTTCATCTTCGCGGGCCCGTCCGGCGTCGGCAAGACCGAGCTGTCCAAGACGCTGGCCGAGTTCCTGTTCGGCGACGAGGACTCGCTCATCCAGCTCGACATGAGCGAGTACATGGAGAAGCACACCGTCTCACGGCTGTTCGGGTCTCCGCCTGGATACGTCGGCTACGAGGAAGGCGGCCAGCTAACCGAGAAGGTCCGCAGGCGGCCGTTCTCCGTCGTGCTGTTCGACGAGATCGAGAAGGCGCACCCGGATATCTTCAACTCGCTGCTGCAGATCCTGGAAGACGGCCGGCTGACCGACGCGCAGGGCCGGACGGTCGACTTCAAGAACACCGTCATCATCATGACCACCAACCTGGGCACCAAGGACATCTCCAGGGGCGTGTCGGTGGGCTTCGCCCGGCAGGGCGAATCCCGCGGCTCGTACGACCGGATGAAGACCAAGGTGCAGGAAGAGCTGAAGGGGCACTTCCGGCCGGAGTTCCTGAACCGCGTAGACGACATCATCGTCTTCCACCAGCTGGAGAAGGAGGAGATCTTCAGAATCGTCGACCTGATGATCGCCAAGGTGGACGAGCGGCTGAAGGACCGTGACATGGCCATCGAGCTGCGGCCCGCGGCCAAGGACCTGCTGTCCCAGCGCGGCTACGACCCGGTCCTCGGGGCCAGGCCGCTGCGCCGCACGATCCAGCGGGAGATCGAGGACAGCCTGTCCGAGAAGATCCTGTTCGGCGAGCTGCGGCCGGGGCAGATCGTCATCGTGGACGTCGAAGGCAGCGGCGAGACCGCCACGTTCACCTTCAACGGCGTCCCGAAGCCCGATGTGGTCCCCGACGCGCCCGCGCCGGAGATCGCGAGTGAGCCGGTGCCCACCAAGGGCAGCGCGGTCAGCAGTTCATCGGGCAGCACAGGCGCCCAGGACGGCGGGACCGCCTCCGCGATCGGCTGACACCGGATGAAGCCCGGGCCTCACCTGCGGGCCCGGGCTTCATGCCGCCGGGGTGAGCCCGGCAGCGCGTAGCGCCCATCCGGGAGCGGGTCGACCAGGCCGTCATCGACCAGCCCGTCCAGCGCACGGGCGAGCTGGACGGGCTGGTCGGCCCACACCGCGTCGAAATCGGCCCGGGTGGCGGGCGTGCCCGAACCGCGGAGCACCGCGAGCAGCCGTCCCCGGCACTGCCGGTCCGTGCCGTCGTAACGCTGGGCCCGGCGCCCGGCCTCCTTCGGATCTTCGGGGTAGCCCGCGGCCCGCCAGGCACAGTCGCGGGCCACCGGGCAGGCAGCACAGCTCGGGCCGGCGGCGGAGCAGACCAGCGCGCCCAGTTCCATCAGGGCGACGGACCAGCGCGCCGCGACGGCGGGCTCGGCGGGCAGCAGCGACTCGGCCAGCCGTCCTTCCGCCGCCGAGACCGCGACGGAAGGACGCGCCCGGCCCGCGACGAGCCTGGCCAGCACCCGGCGGACATTGGTGTCGAGCACGGCGTGCCGCTGGCCGAAGGCGAAGCTGGCCACGGCCGCGGCCGTGTAAGGCCCGATACCCGGCAGCGCCAGCAGGGCGCCGAGGTCCGCGGGGACGGCGCCGCCGTGCCGGGCGGTCAAGATGGTAGCCGTCTCGTGCAGCCGGAGCGCACGCCGCGGATACCCGAGCGTGCCCCACTGCCGGACCGCCTCGCCCGCCGGCTCAGCCGCGAGCGCCGCGGGCGTAGGCCACCGGGCGAGCCACTTCTGATGCGCCGGCACCACCCGAGCCACCGGCGTCTGCTGCAGCATGATCTCGCTGACCAGCACCGACCAGGGCGTCGTGTCCGGAGCGCGCCACGGCAGGTCCCGTGCGTGGCACGCGTACCAGGCCAGCAGCGGATCGGTATAGGGCGTGGTCATGGTAGGCCTATCGTGGCACGGGCCCGGCCGCCCGGGTTGGCCGGCGCGGCCGGCCGGGCACACCCCGAGGCTCGTCCGCGGCCCTACGGCTCCCGCCCGAGCACCGCGGACAGCGCCTGGCGGACGTCTTCGACCTGGACGACGGCGATGGGCTGCGCGGGATCGCCGCCGGCCTGCGCACCGCGCTCGGCCTGACCGCCGAGGCCGTCCAGGCCTGCCGAACCCGCCGGGACGATCGCGCGGCGAAAGCCCATACGCTCGGCCTCGGACAGCCGCCGCGGCAGCCCGGCCACCCGGCGGACCTCGCCGGCCAGCCCGACCTCCCCGATGGCCACCACGCCGCGCGGCACGCTCAGGTTGGCCGCGGAACTGGCCAGCGAGACGGCCACGGCCAGGTCCACCGAAGGCTCGGTCAGCCGGACGCCGCCCACGGTGGCGGCGTAGACGTCCTGATGACCGAGCTTGAGCCCGGCCCGGCGCTGCAGGACCGCGAGCACCATGCCCACCCGGGAGCCGTCGAGCCCGGAGGTCGCGCGCCGGGGGACCTCCAGCGCCGAATGCCCCACCAGGGCCTGCACCTCTGCCAGCAGCGGCCTGCGTCCCTCCAGCGTGACCGTGACGCAGGTGCCTGGCACCGGCTCGCGGTGCTGGGACAGGAACAGCCCGCTCGGGTCGGGCAGACCGATGAGGCCATATTCGCCCAGGTCAAAGCAGCCGACCTCGTCGGTCGGCCCGTACCTGTTCTTCACCGCGCGTACCACGCGCAGCTGGGAATGCCGGTCGCCGTCGAAGTGCAGCACCACGTCGACGAGATGCTCCAGGGCCCGCGGCCCGGCCACCGAGCCGTCCTTGGTGACGTGTCCGACCAGGATGGTCGCCAGCGCGCGTTCCTTGGCGATGGCGGTCAGCACGCCGGCCACCTCGCGCACCTGGGTGACCCCGCCCGGGGCCCCGTCAACGTCCGCGGCGGCGATCGTCTGGACCGAATCGATGATCAGCAGCCTGGGGTTGAGTTCGTCGATGTGACCGACCACGGCCCCCAGATCGGTCTCGGCCGCCAGGAAGAGCCGTTCGCTGACCGCGCCGATCCGGTCCGCCCGCAATCGCACCTGGGCGGCAGATTCCTCCCCGGTGACGTAGAGCACCGGGCCTGCTTCCGCCACCAGTGCCCCCGCCTCGAGCAACAGGGTCGACTTACCCACCCCCGGCTCGCCGGCCAGCAGCAGCACCGCGCCGGGCACCAGCCCGCCGCCGAGCACCCGGTCCAGCTCGTCCAGGCCGGTGGGGCGCGCGCTGGCCTCGGTGGCGTCCACCTGGCCGATGGGAACCGCTGGCGTGCTGGCCGGCGCGCTGGCCCGGTAGGAAACCGCCCGGATCCCGGCCCTGGCCGGGCGCGGGCCGGTCATCTCCTCGACCGTGCCCCACGCCTGGCACTCACCGCAGCGCCCGCTCCACTTGGCGGCCTGCCAGCCGCACTCCGTGCACCGGTAGCCTGCCGTACCCGCCGATGACTTGGCCATGGCCGGACCATAACCGCGGCCTATGACAATCTCAGTAAGCTGGACGTGAAAGGGCTGACAGAGGGAGTCGAGCGTGAGCGGCACGACGAGGGCACCGAGTACCCCCGTCGCCTTGTCCACCTCGTCCGTCTATCCCGAGCGCACGCCGGACGCCTTCGACATCGCCGCGCGGCTGGGGTACGACGCGATCGAGGTCATGGTTTACACCGACCCGGTGAGCCAGAACGCGGACGTGCTGACCAGGCTCAGCGACTACCATCACCTCCCCATCCTGGCCGTGCACGCGCCGAGCCTGCTGCTCACCCAGCGAGTGTGGGGCCGCGAGCCGTGGGAGAAGCTGCGCCGCGCCAAGAACCTGGCCGAGCGGGTCGGCGCCCGGGTCGTCGTGGTTCACCCGCCGTTCCGCTGGCAGCCGGAGTACGCCCGCGGTTTCGAGGAGGGCCTGGCCGCGCTGGCCGCGGGAACCGGCGTGATGTTCGCGGTGGAGAACATGTACCCGCTCCGGGTCGGCAACTCGGTGGTCGTGCCGTACGCCCCGCACTGGGACCCGACGGCGCTGCACGTGCCGCACGTCACGCTGGACCTGTCACACACCGCCGCCTCGGGCTCCGACGCGCTGGCCATGGCGGCCGAGCTCGGCGGCAGGCTGACCCACGTGCATCTGGCCGACGGCACCGGCGCGCCCAACCGGGCGCTCCCGGATGAGCACCTGGTCCCCGGCCGCGGCGGGCAGCCCTGCGCGGAACTGCTGACCCTGCTATCCGCGACCGGATACCAGGGCGCGGTGGTGGTCGAGGTGAACACGAACCGCGCGCCGACGCGAGAAAGCCGGCTTGCTGAGCTGGCTGAGTCGCTGGCGTTCGCCCGGCTGCACCTGGGCCTCGCGGCCGGGCAGGCAAGCCGGGGGTAATCTCCTTGCCATGGCAGCAAGCACTTCCTCGGGGGCCGAGACCCTCATCACCGTGGCCCCGACGGGAGCCGAGGCGGACAAGTCGGCGGTACCCGCCCTCCCGGTGACGCTGAGCGAGCTCCTCATCACGGCCAAGGAGTGCGAGGCGGCCGGCGCCGCGGTCATCCACGTGCACATCAGGGACGACGCGGCCCGGCCCACGCTGGACCGGCGCAGGCTGGCCGACACGGTGGCGGCGCTGCAGGAGGGCACCGGCCTGATCGTCCAGCTCTCCACCGGCGGCGCGGTGACCGACAGCTTCGCCGACCGGCTGGCCGTTCTCGACGCCGACCCGGACGCCTGCTCTTTGACCTGCGGCACGGTCAACTTCGGCGACGAGGTCTTCGCCAATCCCTGGCCGTTCATCAAGGAGCTGTACCAGCTGACCCAGGAGCGCCAGTTGGTGCCGGAGTTCGAGCTGTTCGATCTGGGGCACGTGGCCACGCTGCACCGGCTGCTCGCCGAATTCGGCCCGCCGGCTGGCGGGCACGTGCACTGCGATCTGGTGATGGGCGTGCCCGGCGGCATGCCAGGGGACGTGGCCACGCTGGCTGCGGCCGCCGCCGCGCTGCCGGCCGGGGCCACGTGGTCGGCGACCGGGATCGGCCGGACCACGCTGCCCGTCATGTTCGGCGCCCTCGCGGGCGGCGGTCACCTGCGCGTCGGCATGGAAGACACCCTCACCTACTCGCGCGGGCAGCCCGTCGCACGCAACGCCGAGCTGGTGGAGCGAGCCGCCGAACTGTCCACGTTCGCACAGCGCCCGCCGATGCGGCCCGCCCAGGCCCGGGCCTTCCTCGGCGTCCGTGACCGGCGGGCCTGAGCGGGACGCTGCCCGCCACCAGCTGCGCTTGCTGATCGTTCGCAATTGCAAGCACTTCATGGCAGAATGAGGGCATGCGTAACGTCACAGTCAACTCGATCGGCGAGTACATCCGTGAGCAGCGTGAACAGGCCAGGATTTCCATGCGCCAGCTCGCGCAGGCGGCGGGGGTGTCCAACCCGTACCTGAGCCAGATCGAGCGGGGCCTGCGCAAGCCGAGCGCGGACATCCTGCAGCAGATCGCCAAGGGGCTGCGGATCTCCGCGGAAGCGCTCTACGTGCAGGCCGGGATCCTGGAAGACCGGCCGGCGGACTCCGGGGTCCGTTCGGCCCTGCTGGCCGACCCGGAGCTGTCGGAACGGCAGAAGCAGGTGCTCCTGGAGATCTACGAGTCGTTCCGCAAGGAGAACGCGGCGGCCGCCGAAGCAGAGGCCGCTCAGGCCGCCGGTGCCGAGGACGCTAGGGCCGCCGGTGCCGAGGCCCCAGACGACACGCAGGTGTCCGCCTCGGCATGGTCCGCCGCGACGGCGGACGCCCTGCAGGACGACTCACCCAGTCCCGCGGATGATCCCGCCGATCCCGCGGCTGACAATTCCCGGTCCAACAGTGCCTCCGATTAGGTAGCGTGATTTCCGTGTTCGGTGCCTACACCCCGCTTAGGGACTTCTTCCTCGCTCTGGGTCTCGTCGCGTTCGTCGTCGAGGCCTGGGCCCTCATCGACGCCATCAGACGGCCGGCCCAGGCCTTCGTGGCCGTGGGCAAGCAGACCAAGCAGCTGTGGCTCATCATCCTCGGCGTGGCCGCCGTCGTCGGGCTGTACGGCGCGGTCTACGGCGTGGGACCGATCTCCATCCTGCCCGTCGCCGCGTTCGTCGCGGCGGCCATCTACCTGGCCGACGTCCGGCCCAAGGTGAAGGACTTCCGCAACAGCGGGAGCAGCAGCACAGGTCCGTACGGCCCCTGGTAAGCTCGCGCGCCGGTCAGATGATGAGCAGCGTGACCGGCACCGCGGCCAGCAGCGCGGCGGCCAGGCAGATGGCGGCGATCGCCGGCCGCGGCAGCGGACGCACCGGCTGAAGCAGCCGGGCCACCCGCGCGGCCACCTCGCCCTCGGGCGCCCCTGTTGCGCCGACGGCGGCCAGTGCGCCGGCCGGAGCCGGGCAGGCACCGGCGGTGCCGAACCGCACCAGCGCGGATACCAGTTCCCGGGCCGGGCGCGCCCGCAGGGCGCGGTCATCGGCGAGCATCTCGACCAGCAGCGCCACCGCACGGTGGGCTTCGGCGCACATAGCGGACCGGGGGAACCCACGCCGCAGCGCAGTGAAAGGCAACAGCACCAGGTCATGGCGTTCGCGCAGGTGAGCATGCTCGTGCGCGAGCACGGCGGCCAGCTCGCCGCGGCCGAGAAGCCGGAGCGTGCCGACGCTGATCACCACGACCGGCGACCGCAGCCCGGGCAGGCAGTAGGCCGCCGCGCTTGGATGATCGACCACCAGCGCGCCGGGCACCTTCGGGTCGCCGTGGGCGAGCAGCGCGAGCAGGGCCCGCTGTCTCCGCCTGGCCTGCAGGACCGCGGCCGACGCCGCCACGAGCACCCAGCACAGCAAGGCGAACAAGGCCAGTCCCGTGGCCAGGCAGGTCAGCCGGAAAGCGGCCAGGATCGTCGGCATCGCGCCGAAGGTGACCGGGAGCCGGAACGCGATCCCGGCCCGGAGCACAGCGCCGGGGTGCAGGACGGAGCGGGCCACGCCGAGGCTGCCGCCGGGCAGGCCCAATCCGATCAGCGTGCCGACCGCGGCCAGTCCCCCGGCCAGGCCGAGCGCCTGCCATAGCAAGATGGCTGCGGCCGGCGACCGGCGCGGCCAACTGGCTTGCGCCAGTGCCGAGGCTCCGAGCACGCTCCCCATGGCGACCGCGGCGAACACCGCCGTGTCAGCCAGCCCTTTCATCTCCTACGCCGTCACCTTCGATAACTTCCAGGGCGTCGCGCAGCACGTCTGCCTCGACGCCGGAGACCGACTGCGCGAACCGAGTCAGCGCGGCCGTGCGATCACCGGTCTGATCCAGTGCGGTCAGCATGAGCTCGGTCACGTAGGTCTCTCGGGTCGCTGCAGGACAATACCGCCAGGCCCGCCCATCGCGCTGCCGCCTGGCGAATCCTTTGTTCGCGAGCCTGTCGAGCACTGTCATCACGGTGGTGTGAGCTAGATCACGTTCGGTCAGCCTAGCACTGACTTCGCGCACCGTGAGCGGAGCGTCGGTTTCCCAGAGCACGTCCATAATGGCGCGTTCAAGATCACCCAACCGGTTCACGGTGGTCAATTTACCCGTTATGGGGGCTATCTAATAGGCACGGATGTTCAACAGGCGGACGAATGTGACTTTCTATTCAAGCCGCCGTCCGGCCGCCGCTGGGGGTGCTCAGCGGTCAGGGTCGGCGAAGCGGGCGAACGCGTGCAGGTTGGCCAGGGATTCACCGCGCTTGGCCCGCCACGCCCATTCCCGCCGGATCGAGGACGCGAACCCGAGTTCCAGGGCCGTGTCGAAGTTGTCGTCGGAATAGCTGAGTACGCAGCCGAGCAGCAGGTCGATGCCCGGCGTGCTGATGGCGCTCAGCGGGAGCCTGCCGGTCAGGTAGACGTCGCCCACCGGGTCGAGGCTGAAGTGGACCCCGTACATGCGCCCGTTGCGCTCCAGCAGGAAGCGGTAGAAGGCCGCATGGTTCTCATCGGGCTGGCGGCAGAAGAACGCCTCCACGCTCAGGCTGTGCGCGCCGACGATGAGCCAGGTCATGGTGGCCAGCTTGTGCTGGCCTTCCAGCCGGACCAGATAGGCGCCGGGCCGGGGGCTTTCGTAGGGCAGGCCGAGTTCGCGCAGCGCCGCCGCGAGGGCCTCGCCGCCAGGGGCCGCCTCGGCGGACGACGATGGATCGGCGGTCATGCCCGGACGGCCGCGGCTGTCTTGTTCATAGCTCTGGTATACAGGCCGATGAGCCGGTCCGCCGTGGTCGGCCAGTCGAAAACGGAAGCGTGCGCGCGTGCCCCGCGCGACAGTTCCGCCAGCCGCCCCGGCGAGTCGATGAGCCGCTCGAGCACCCGCGCGTACCTGGCGGGATCGTGGCCCTCCACCAGGACGCCGGAGTAACCATCGCGGACCGCCGTGCGGAGCCCGCCGACCGCGGCGGCGACCACCGGCGTTCCGCAGGCCTGAGCTTCCAGCGCGACCAGCCCGAACGATTCGGAGTGCGACGGCACCAGAACAACGGTCGCGGCGCGGTACCAGTCGGCTAGCTCGCGCTGCGGGCACGGCGGCTCCATTCTGACGCAGCCGGACAGGTTCAGGCTGGCGGCCAGTCCGTCCAGCCGCCCGGGAGCGCCGACCTCGGAGCCGCTCGGGCCGCCCACGATGACCACCACCAGCCTGCCCGCCAGCGCCGGGCGGGACCGCAGCAGTCCGGCCGCGGCGTGCAGCACGATGTCGGGTCCCTTCAGCGGCTGGATCCGGCCCGCGAAGACCAGCACCACCGCGTCAGCCGGCAGCCCCAGCCTGCGTCGGGCCGCCGCGGCGGGACCGGGCCGGAACACCGAGAGGTCCACGCCCGGGCTGACCGTCTCGACCCGCTGCGGGTCAGCGCCGTACAGCTCGATGAGCTGGCGCGCCTCGGTGTCCGTGTTGGCCACCAGCCGGTCGGCGGCCGCCATCACTTCAGCCTCGCCGCGGATCCGCGCCGCGGGCTCGGCGCAGTCGCCGGCCGCCAGGGCCCGGTTCTTCACCTTGCCCAGGGTGTGCATGGACTGGATGAGCGGGACCCCCCAGCGTTCCTTGGCTACCGCCGCGACCTGGCCGGACAGCCAGTAGTGCGCGTGCAGCAGGTCGTAACGGCCCGGCGCGTACGCGGCCTCGGTGCGCAGCACCTCGAAGGTGAACGGGCAGATCTGCCCGGGCATGGAATTCTTGTCGAGCTCCTCGAAGGGCCCGGCCACCACGTTATGCACCAGCACGCCGGGCACGAGCTCGACCGCGGGCGGCGTGTCACGGCAGACCGCGCGGGTGAAGATCTCGACCTCGATGCCGCGGTCGGCGAGGCGCTTGGACACCTCGACCACGTAGACGTTGAGCCCGCCCGCATCGCCGGTGCCCGGCTGGTCGAGCGGCGAGGTATGAAGGCTGATGGTCGCGATCCGCCGGGGGCTCCTGGGTCTGTGTCGCGGCACGTCATGCACGCTCTAACCAACCCCGCCGGAGCGCGGCCTGTTCCCCGGCCGGCCAGGCACTAGGCTGGCCGTCATGAGGACGCTGGTGCTGCTCCGTCACGGCGAGAGCGAGTGGAACTCGAAGGGCCTGTTCACCGGCTGGGTGGACGTCGGGCTTTCCGAGGCGGGCGCGCAGGAAGCCCTGAACGGCGGCAAGCTGCTGGCCCAATCCGGGCTGGGGCCGGACGTGGTGCACACCTCGGTGCTGACCCGCGCGATCCAGACCGCCAACATCACGCTGGAGGAGGCGGGCCTGCTCTGGCTGCCGGTGCGCAGGTCCTGGCGGCTGAACGAGCGGCACTACGGCGCGCTGCAAGGCAAGGACAAGGCCAGGACCAGGCAGGAGTTCGGCGACGAGCAGTTCATGCTGTGGCGGCGCTCCTACGACGTGCCGCCGCCGCCGATCCCCGACGATGATCCCCTGTCCCAGTCAGCCGATCCGCGGTACGCGGGCCTGCC
Organism: uncultured Actinomycetota bacterium; assembly: GCA_963808615.1. Taxonomy (GTDB): domain Bacteria; phylum Actinomycetota; class Actinomycetes; order Streptosporangiales; family Streptosporangiaceae; genus Palsa-504. The sequence goes on along the minus strand of CAWEGV010000003.1, from coordinate 94,234 downwards.
GCCGGAGCTGAGGCCGCGGACCGAGTGCCTGAAGGACGTGATGGCACGCATGCTGCCGTACTGGTACGACGCGGTGGTGCCGGACCTCGACCTCGGCCTGACGGTCCTGATCGTGGCGCACGGCAACTCGCTGCGCGCGCTGGTCAAGCACCTGGACGGGATCAGCGACGGCGCGATCGCGGAGCTGAACCTCCCGACCGGCATCCCGCTGGTCTACGAGCTCGACGACGCGTACCGGCCCATGACCGCAGGGGGCCGCTACCTGGACCCGCAGGCCGCCGCGGAGGCGGCCGAGGCGGTACGGAACCAGGGCCGCTGAGGGGTGACCGGAGGCCGGACGGTGCAGTCAGGTGAACTAAGCGTTAACGAATGTTGTCCGCCAAGTGAACAACCTTCGAAGATCGCCCCGCGAGCCCTAAGGCAGCTGTCGTCCGCTGAGTGCCACCGCATACCATGAAGACAGTGATTCTTCACTGGTCACGTCCCTAGCCTGCGCGAACAGCGGAGATCGCATGGCGATACGAACCAGGAGCGGCGCCGCTACCCGGCAAGCGCGTGGCTCCAGGCTCCGGGCTGCCCAGCAGCCGCCCAGGCTCCCGCCTGGAATCGCGTCCGTCCTCTCGGTCCTGTCCTCCTCGGCCGTGGTCGTGGACAGCCACGACCGGGTGCTCCGGGCCAACTCCGCGGCCCGGGCCTTCGGGCTGGTCACAGGGGACCGCCTCATGGTCAGCGAGCTGGCCGCGCTGGCCCGGCAGGTCCGCAGGGACGGCGAGATCCGGGAGGGCGAGTTCGAGGTCCCGGTGCCGAGACTCGGCGGGCGGACGACGAGCTTCGCCGTCCGGGTGGCCCCGCTCGGCACGGCGGTCGGCGGAGGGGGCCTGGTGCTGGTGCTCGCCGAGGACCAGACCGAGAGCCGGCGGGTCGATGAGGTCAAGCGCGACTTCGTGGCCAACACCAGCCACGAGCTCAAGACCCCGGTCGGCGCGCTGGCGCTGCTGGCCGAGACGATCGAGGACGCCGCCGACGACGCCGAGGCGGTGCGCAGGTTCGCGGGCAAGATGCGGCAGGAGGCGCAGCGGCTGACCAACCTGGTGCAGGACCTGATCACCCTGTCCAGGATCCAGGCCGTGGAGCCGGTGCCAGATCCGCGCCCGGTCGACCTTGACATCGTCGCGGCCGAGGCCCTGGACCGGTGCCGGATGAAGGCGAACGCGCGCGGCATCACCCTGGCCTCGGTCGGTACCCGCGACCTGTCCGTCCTCGGCGACGAGGACCTGCTCATCACCGCGCTGCGCAACCTGCTGGAGAACGCGGTCGCCTACAGTCCGGAGCACACCCGCGTGCTCATCACCACCAAGAAGGCGGGCGACGGCACCGCCGAACTGAGCGTGGCCGACCAGGGCATCGGCATCCCCGAGCGTGACCTCGAGCGGATCTTCGAGCGTTTCTACCGGGTCGATCCGGCTCGCTCCCGCGCGACCGGCGGCACCGGCCTCGGGCTGGCCATCGTCAAGCACGTGATGGCGGCGCACAACGGGCGGGTGACGGTGCGCAGCGTCGAGGGGGCCGGGTCGACATTCACTCTGTTCATTCCGCTGCGGAGCGAGCATGCCAGCACTGGCGCTGCGTGAACCCGGGAAACCCGGGGATGGCGCTCCTCTGACCGATCCAGACGGCCATGTGACGAGTTGTAGCGATTTTTAGGGGCGAGCCCCCAGGAGGGACTCAAATGACACGCGTGCTGGTAGTAGAGGACGAGGACTCGTTCAGCGACGCCATCTCGTACCTGCTCCGCAAGGAAGGCTTCGAGGTGGCCGTCTGCTCGACCGGCCCCGATGCGCTCGAGACGTTCGACCGGACCGGCGCCGACCTGGTCCTGCTCGACCTGATGCTGCCGGGCCTGCCGGGCAGCGAGGTGTGCCGGTCGCTGCGGGAGAAGTCCAGCGTGCCGGTGATCATGCTGACCGCCAAGGACAGCGAGGTCGACAAGGTGGTCGGGCTGGAACTCGGCGCCGACGACTACGTGACCAAGCCGTTCTCGTCGCGCGAGCTCGTGGCGCGGATGCGCGCGGTGCTGCGCCGCCACGGCGAGCCCGAGGACGCGGCCGAGTCGGCCCTGGAGTCCGGGCCGGTGCGGATGGACGTGGACCGGCACGTGGTCACCGTGCGCGGCCGCACGGTCCAGCTTCCGCTGAAGGAGTTCGAGCTGCTCCAGGTACTGCTGCGGAACGCCGACCGGGTGCTGACCAGGATGCAGCTCATCGACCGGGTCTGGGGGGCCGACTACGTGGGGGACACCAAGACGCTGGACGTGCACATCAAGCGGCTGCGGGCGAAAATCGAGGTCGACCCGGCGCACCCGCAGCACATCGCGACCGTGCGCGGCCTCGGCTACAAGTTCGAATCAGCTGCCTGATCCGCTCGGACCATGGCCCGTTCGGAATCATTCAAAGATCTTTCCACGGAACGGGCCGTGGCGGGAGCACCGGGGACCTAGGACGTGGCCGTGGGGCTGGCGGACGGGCTGGCCGGGATCATGGGATGGGAATTGGCCTTGCGCTTGTGCGAACCGGTCGCCGTGGGGGTGGGCGCGGGCGGCGGCGAGTAGGTGATGTAGCCGTAGGCGGCCGGCTCGACCGGCACCTGGAGTGGCACCGCCCCGGCGGTGGCGAAGGTGAGCACCAGCTGGACCGTCTCCCCCCCGTTCAGCGGGCTGGTCAGGCCGTTGAGCACGATCTGCGGCGCAGGGCCGCTCATGTCCGCCACCGTCCCGGCGGGCAGGGCGACCGGCCCGTTGGTGAGCGTCACCGAACTCGCGGACCCCGGCGCGGAGGCCGACAGCAGCCGGTCGCCGTTCTCCGCGCTCAGGGAGAAGAACACCCCGGCCTGGCCGCCGGCGGGCAGCGACGAGCCGATGGCAGGCCCGAGCACGAACGCGTCTTCGATCTTGATCCCGTCGACGACGATGCTGGTCCCGTTGGAGGCCGGGTGGAACGTCAGCGTGGGCGCGTCGACGCCGGCCTCGCAGCCGGCCAGCACCGGGACCAGCAGGGCTATCGCGCCCAGCAGCAGGCGGCGGGTCCAGCGCGTCACCTTACCGGCCTCCTCGATCTGCTCCTGTCAGGACGAAGAAATCGTAGCGGTCCTCATGCGGCCGGGTGACGCGGGGTGGTCCGGGGTCTCACGGGCTTCCGGGCAAAGGCGTGTGTCGGGCGCTGCTCGACGGATTCGACCGGGTCGAGGGGCTGGCCGTCCGGGTCGAGGCTGACGGCCGGGCCGTGACGGAACTGCTGGCCGGGGCGTGGCTCCCGGCGCTGGGCCGCTGCGAGGCCGGCACCGGGCTGGAGGCCGCCGTGGTCGGCTGGTGATGGTGCTCGGCGGGCGCCATCTGCGGGCTGAACGTGGCCACCGAGAGCATCGCGCCAGCCACCAGGCAGACCGCGAGAATGCTGGCCAGCAGCGGCATGACCGTGCCCTGCCCGGCGAACGGTGAGGTGAGCCGCCGGAGCCGGCTGCGGCGCCTCCTGGCCCGCAGTTCCCGGTGGTAGGCGAGCACGTCGCGTTCGAGCTCACGCGCGTCATCCGGGATCTGGATGTCGAGCGGAGACTCGTCCCACCCTGCTCCGCCGCCAGGACTCACCCGTCACCTCCGGCGAGAATTCGGACCCTCGGCATCCATTATCCGTCGCCGCCGGACTATGCGGCACCCCACTCGCCCCTCTCAGGAATGGTTTTCAGCCGCCCGCAAGGCGTGTCCCCTGGCGTGTCGGTTTGCGGGGGGTGCGCGGGGGGAGCCTTCCCGCGGGTGGCGTGTCGGCCAGGGTGCCGGGCTCCCTCCCGGTGCTCAGGTAGACTGTTATCAAGCCGGAAGATCTTCAGTGGCGGTGCCAGCCGTGGCACGGCCAGCTGAATGGTGCGGGCGGGGGCCGGTAATTGGCTTACTGACCTGCATATTTGCCGTCGTGGGCGTTTTATCGACACTGCCCGACGTGGTAAGATGGCCTTCAGCGGAAGGGGTACTTGCCACATGTCTTTCAAGGTCGGCGATACCGTCGTCTATCCTCACCACGGGGCTGCTCGCATCGAAGCGGTCGAAACTCGCACCATCAAGGGCGAGGACCGGACCTATCTGGTCCTCAAGGTCGATAAGGGTGACCTGACCGTACGGGTACCCGCGGACAATGCCGAGTTGGTGGGCGTTCGGGATGTCGTGGGCGCCGAAGGGCTTGAGCGGGTTTTCGAAGTGCTCCGGGCGCCGCACACCGAGGAGCCGACCAACTGGTCCAGGCGGTATAAGGCCAACCTGGAGAAGCTCGCCTCCGGTGACGTGAACAAGGTGGCCGAGGTGGTCAGGGACCTATGGCGCCGGGACAGGGAGCGCGGCCTGTCCGCGGGTGAGAAGCGCATGCTCGCGAAGGCGCGGCAGATCCTGGTCAGCGAACTCGCGCTGGCCGAGAAGACCAACGAGGACAAGGCCGAGGCCCTGCTCGATGAGGTCCTGGCCGGCTGAAGGCCGGCCCCGCTGACCCGTGCCTGATCCGGCATCTCCCGCCAGTCCGGGGGGTATCCCCCCGCGTGTCGGGGTCGGGGTTGACGTCCACCCGCTGAGCGCCTCGCGCGAGCTGTACCTGGCTGGCCTGCTGTGGCCTGGGGAGAAGGGCCTGGACGGTCATTCCGACGGGGACGTGGCCTGCCACGCCGTCTGCACCGCGCTGCTGTCCGCGGCGGGCCTTGGCGATCTGGGCCAGAACTTCGGCACCTCCAGGCCGCAGTGGGCGGGCGCATCCGGCCTCTTGTTGCTGCGCGAGACGTTCCGGCTGGTCAGCGAGGCGGGATTCGTCATCGGCAACGTCGCGGTCCAGGTGATAGCCAACCGCCCGAAGATCGGGCCGCGTCGCGCCGAGGCCGAGAAGATCATGGCCGCGGCGCTGTCCGGAGCCGCGGTCAGCGTGTCCGCCACCACCACCGACGGCCTCGGCCTGACCGGCCGGGGCGAGGGCATTGCCGCGATCGCCACCGCCCTGCTGATTCCGGCTCCCAGGAAGCACTAGCCTTACACCGTGACATTGCACCTGCACGACACCGCCGCGCGCGCGGTACGCGAGTTCACGCCCATCACGCCCGGAGAGGTGTCGGTGTACCTGTGCGGCGCCACGGTGCAGGCCCCGCCGCACATCGGCCACCTGAGGTCGGCGGTGTGCTTCGATGTGCTGATCCGGTGGCTGGAGGCCAGCGGGTACCGGGTGACCTTCTGCCGGAACGTCACCGACGTCGAGGACAAGATCCTGGCCACGGCCAGGGCCCAGGGTGTCGCCCCCTGGATCGTGGCCGAGCGCAACCAGCGCGCGTTCAGCTGGGCCTACGACGTGACCGGCTGCCGGCCGCCGGATATCGAGCCGCGCGCCACCGGGCACATCCCGGAGATGATCGTCCTGATCCGCCGCCTGATCCAGGGCGGGCACGCCTACGCGGCCGCCGGGGACGTGTACTTCGACGTGCGCTCCTACGACGGCTACGGCGCCCTGTCCGGACAGCGGCTGGACCAGATGCGGCCTGCGGAGGACGCCGATGACACGGCGGGCAAGCGCGACCCGCGGGACTTCACGCTGTGGAAGGCGGCCAAGCCCGGCGAGCCCTACTGGGAGACCCCGTGGGGACCGGGCAGGCCAGGCTGGCACCTGGAATGCTCGGCCATGTCCACCAAGTACCTCGGCCCGTCGTTCGACATCCACTGCGGCGGGATGGACCTGATCTTCCCGCATCACGAGAACGAGATCGCGCAGTCCCGGGCGGCCGGGGACGGCTTCGCGCGGTACTGGATGCACAACGGGCTGCTCGGGCTGGCCGGCGAGAAGATGAGCAAGTCCCTGGGCAACTCGCTGCTGGTCACCGACGTCGTGGCCCGGGTGCGGCCCGCCGAGCTCCGCTACTACCTGGTCCAGGCCCACTACCGGTCGCTGCTGGAGTTCTCCGAGGACGCGCTGGACGAGGCGGTCGCCGCCTACCAGCGGATCGAGCGCTTCGTGGTCTGGGCCACTGAGGTGCTGGGCAGCCCGGACGACCTGCTCGCCGCCGCAGGCGGCCAGGCTGGTCCCGCTGCCGCAGGCGGCCAGGCTGGTCCCGCCGCCGCAGGCGGCCAGGCTGGCACTGCCGCCGGGGAGGACGAGCCGGGAGAACTGCCCGCCCCGTTCCGTTCGGCCATGGACGAGGACCTTGCCGTCCCGCAGGCCCTGGCCGCAGTGCACGCCTGCCTCAAGGACGGCAACCAGGCGCTGGCCGCGTCGGATAAGGCGGGGGCGCGGGCCAGCCTGATCCGGCTCCGGGCCATGCTGGACGTGCTGGGCCTTGATCCGCTCTCGCCGCACTGGTCAGGTTCCGGGGCCTCCGTGGGTGGCACAGGCTCGGATGAGCAGTTGCGTCACGTCATCGGGGCGCTGGTCAAGCTGAGCCTGGAGCAGCGGGATGCGGCCCGGGCCCGCAGGGACTACGCGACGGCCGACGCGATCAGGGACGGCCTGGAGAAGATCGGCGTCGCGGTGGAGGACACCCCCCAGGGCCCGCGCTGGGAGCTCAGGCGTTGAGCGGGGCCGGAGGCTCCCGGCCCCGCCGGACCTCAGGGGCTCCGAAGGGCGGCCGGACCAAGTCGGGCAAGCCGCGCCCAGGCACCGGAGGTCAGGGCAGGCGCAGGCTCGAGGGCAAGGGGCCCACGCCGCCCGCGGCCATGCGGCCCGGCCACCCGGCCCAGCGACGCGCTGCCGCGGCCGCGGCCTCCGCCTCGCCCGCGGGAGCAGCGCGGAGCCGCCGCTCTGATGACATGCCAGCAGCGCCGCCCGCTCGCGCACGACGGGGCGCCGGAGATGCGGCCGAGTTCGTCGCGGGCCGCAACCCGGTGGTCGAGTCGCTGCGGGCGCGGATTCCGTCGGCGGCGCTGTACGTCGGGGCGCGGGTCCAGCACGACGAGCGGATCAGCGAGGCCATCAAGCTGGCCGCCGACCGCGGCGTGCCGGTCCTGGAGGCCGGCGCCGCCGAACTGGACCGGCTCACCGGCGGCGCCCTGCACCAGGGCCTGGCCCTGCGGGTGCGTCCCTACGACTACGCGCACCCCGACGACCTGCTGGGCCGCGCGGCGGACGCCGGGCAGCTGCCGCTCATCGCCGCCCTGGACGGAGTGACCGATCCGCGCAATCTGGGCGCCGTCGTCCGCTCGGCCGCGGCCTTCGGGGCGCACGGCGTGGTGGTTCCGGCGCGTCGCGGCGCGGGGGTGACCGCGGGCGCGTGGAAGGCGTCGGCGGGAGCGCTGGCCCGCGTCCCGGTGGCCCGGGCCGCCAACCTGGCCCGGGCGCTGCAGTCCTACCGGGACGCCGGGGTGTTCGTGGCGGGCCTGGACGCGGCCGGGGGCACCGTGATCCGGGAGCTGGACCTGGCCACCGCGCCGCTGGTCCTGGTGACGGGATCGGAAGGGCGCGGCCTGTCCAGGATCGTCTCGCAGGCCTGCGACGCGCTGGTCCGGATCCCGATCGCGGCGCGCACCGAGTCGCTGAACGCGGGGGTGGCGGCCGGCATCGCCCTGTACGAGGTGGCCGCGATCCGGGGATCTGGGTCTAGGTCCTTGGCTCCCAGCTGAAGAACCGGACCGACAGTAGCAGGCCGGCCAGACCCCAGATGGCGACGACCAGCACGTCGGTCCAGTGGAACGGGGTGCCGAGGAATCCGGCCTGCATGCCCTGGGCGAAGTGCCAGACCGGGAGATCTTGGCGATCCAGACGATCCAGGCGGGCGCGTTGGCGCCCAGCGGGATGAACACGCCGGACAGGAACAGCAGCGGCAGGATCGAGGCGTTGACGATGGCCGGCGCGGCATCGGCGTTGGGGATGACCGCGGTGATCGCGAATGCTTCCCGAGTTGCTCCGCGTCGCCGACTTTGAGGTCCTGGAACTGCGGCAGGATCTCGTCCGCGCTGTGCATGCCGAGCCCGAACAAGTTCTCGATCCAGTCGTAGGTGTACGCTCCGGCCCGCCCCGGGCCCATCTGGACCAGCCAGGGCCAGATGTCCGCGGCCGGGGCGTCGATCCCGATGGCTCGGGTGGACAAGATGTCGGGTTCGGTCAGCAGGTCGTCGCCGGGTAGCGTCCTGGCCACCTCCTCATCTGTCGCGCCCCAGCTCAGGCACCACTGTCGCCAGCATGGGTACGTCACCATCTCCAGCCCGGCCGCCAGCGCGACGCCCGAGGCGCTGACCGCGCCGACCGCCGCGGCCCTGCTGATCCCGTGGCCGGCCTGCCCTGGCCGGCGTCCCCTGCTCATGTCGCCTGCCGAGCGGCGGCCCGAGTATGCCGGGCGGCCTCCAGCAGCTCCGATACGTCCGCTTCGATGCCGCGGGCGTCCAGCGGGTTCAGCCTGTCCATGACCGCCTCCTGCCCGGCAGGACCGATCTCGCCGCTCCCGCACGCCGGGCTCGGCCACGCCAAGAACATCTCCAGCCAGCAGGGTAGGCCGCCCGGCTGCCGCCCGGCCCGGGCCGCTCGTCCCCTCCGCCGGGACCTTCGGCCCTCGGTGAGGCCCCTCGCCGAGCAACCTTCACCGCGCAGATGTGTAGTTCACCCCCGTAGTGGGCTACGATGCAGCGAGTCTCCGGCCGGTGTAGCTCAGCAGGCAGAGCAGCCGTCTTGTAAACGGCAGGTCAGCGGTTCGAATCCGCTCACCGGCTCCAGGTCATGGGTCAGTTCCGAACGACTCGAAGGTGAGCGCGGTCGCGGTGTCTGCGCTTGGGAGGACACATGAGTCAGCCACCGCCGCCGGGTCTTTATGGCCAGCAGAACCCGGGTCAGTACCGGGGGCAGCCCGTGTACCAGGGGCAGCCTTACCCAGGACAACCGCCTTATCAGGGCCAGTCCGACCGGAGGGAGCTTGACCCCGGTGGCGCCAGGCGGTGGTCAGGGCACCTGGCAGCAATCGCGGTACTGCTCGCATTGTCCGTTCTTCAGTGCCGGTCGCTGCTCGGTGCGCTGAGTTCCGGCGTCCCGGCGAATCGCTTCTCCGGAGACGCCGGGCAGGGCGTGTGGTATATGGCCTGGTTGCCCTTCACGCTGGGCCACGGTCTCGACCCCTTCATCAGTCACCTGCAGTTCGCACCCGCCGGCTTCAGCCTTCTCTCTAACACCGGGATACTGTTCCCGGCACTACTCCTATCGCCGATCACCGTGACTGCTGGACCCGTCGTTGCCTTCAATGTCGGCGTTCTTGCTGCTCCGGTTGTGTCCGGAGGGTGCCTGTATTTCGTGTGTCGTCGCCTCGGGATGGGGTGGGCTGGGGGGCTCGTGGCGGGCATTCTGTTCGGGTTCTCGCCGTACCTGATGCACGAGGCTCCCTTCGGCCACTTCAACCTCACCTGGCTCTTCTTCCCCCCTCTCGCCTACTACCTGTTGCGGCGGATCCTCCTTGACGAGGGGTCGGCGTCTCGGCAAGGGCTCGCACTCGGCGCCTTGGTGGTCGTTCAGTACTTCACCTCGACCGAGATCCTCTTGGACTGCGTGATCGTTGCCGTGCCGATGACGTTGATCTTCCTGGCTCGCCACGTCCGGGACGGCCGCCGAGTGCTCAAGCGACTGCTTATTGCATTGTCCTGCGCCTGCCTGGTGGCGGTTCCCCTGCTCGCCTATCCGCTGTGGGTGACCCTTGCCGGTCCCTACCATGTGCTGCCGAATCCTGCAAAGACCCTTGGCATTACGCTGCCGGACCCTGCATGGCCGTCAGCTCACGCGCGATCCGCTGCAGGGTTCTTCGCCCGCGCAGACAGCGGCTTCGTGGGACCCGGAGCACTCGTGGTCGCGGCCGCCGCCCTGCTCTGGCGGCGCCAAGTTAGAGAGGTAGCTCATCTTGTGACCGGGGCCCTCATCGCCTTCGTCCTTGCCCTCGGGAGCAACATCCGAACTGCGAGATCCGTGCTCCTTCGGACCTCTCCGAGTGCCTGGTTCGCCCATGTGCCTCTGTTCCACGCCATCGCGCCGTACCGGTTTTCGAGCCTGATGGTCATGTTCATCGCTCTCCTGTGCGCCACCACCATCACTCAGGTCTCCAGACGCCTGGCTGAGCTGGGACCCTCCCGGCGCGTCGCCGTTGCGCGATGGTCAGCACCAGCGCTACTTGCTGCAGCGGTGCTGGTCCTGCCGCTCCTGGCGGACAGGTTTCCGTCCGGTGTCGAGCACGTGCAGCTTCCGGCCGCCGTCTCCGCCGCGGTCACGCCGGGCGACCGCGACGCGATTCTGGACATCTATCCCGCAGCTGGGGTGTTCAACGGCGAGCCGCTGATATGGCAGGCGCTGAGCAACATGAGCTTCCGCTTGACAGACGGTTATGCCTTCGTTCGGGAACCGGATGGCACCATCGGCTTTTCTCCGCCGCCCACCATCACGGCCATCTTGTTCGCCGCGGCGCAGCTGGGCACGCTGCGACCCGGGCTGACCCGGGGCGCGCGGGCGGCAGTCGCCGGCGATCTTCGGCGGTCGCAAGTCTCCGGTCTCGTGCTGTCGGTCAACGGCATTTACGCTCGCCGGCTTGATCAGGACATGAGGCAGGTGCTCGGCCCGCCGACGTTCCAGTCCCCCTCGTTCGACTCGTGGGACAACGTGGCGCTCAAGGTTGCGGCACGAGGTTTCCCGGGGAGCTGAGGAGCACCGCGGGATTTCAACCGGGCCTGGGTTCCAGGTGTACACAAGCCTCCGTATTGTGTCACGGACGACACCGGGAGCCTCCTGGACGCGATGCTGGAGGGTCGGCTCAGATACAGCCGGAAGGTGCCGTGCGGCGTCACCAGGTCGAACCGGGGGATCATCCCGAATGCCTTGCCCCTTAGCCACTCCAGCGCCGACTCCCGCCGCGAGGCGTTGATGACCACTGCCTTCGGGGTGACGAAGACGAACCGCTCGTCGTCGACGATCAGCACGCCAATCAGGGTGTCCGCCCAAGGCAGACGGTAGTTACGGGCCTGCGGATCACACCAGGCCGGAATCACCAGCGGCTTGCGAACGACTTGGTCCACGACCATGATCAGCCCCTACTCACCGGCACCGGCCAGCCCTCTGCGCCAGATCGCTGCTCCGGCCCGGCGGCTGGGTTAGGCCCGGTTCCGCGGGTGATGCCGGGCTCGGGCCGGCGCGGTGACACTGTTCCGGCGTCCACCTGGACCCCGCTCCAGAACGCCACATGGTTCTTGATCTTGCGGGCGAGCGGGCTCGGGTGCGGGTAGTACCAGGCGGCGTTCTTGTTCTCCGTGCCGGCCGCGTGCACGGTGTAGTACCGGGCCAGGCCCTTCCACGGGCACACCGACCACGCCCGTGTCCGGGCCAGGTACTCGTGCCGGACATCGTCCGGCGGGAAATATACGTTGCCTTCCAGCAGCACCGGGCGGCTGGTCTCGGCCAGGACCACGCCATTCCATATCGCACGTGCCGTCGCGGTCCTCCTCTGGGCGGTTGGCTATCTCAACGCCTGGCCGCGCCAGAACGGCAGACGTTGATCGTGCCACGATGGGCGGCGCCTTGACTTTGATGGCCACTACGCCAGGTCACGATCCTGGGATATTGCCTGCCGCACCGCGTGGACCGGTATGTCGAATAGTCCCAGCGTAGCGAGTGCCTCTAGTGCGATTACCCATGTCATCTGTGCAGCTAGCGGGTGCGTTGCGCGAGGCCGTGCTTCTTGTAAACGGCAGGTCAGCGGTTCGAATCCGCTCACCGGCTCCCAAAGGTCTTCACGTTTGACCTGCACTTATCTTCACGTTTGAGTCTGACATTTCGCGTGGGCGGCCATGCTGGGCGGTTTTCGCGGTTGCGGCGTGCATGGCGGGCCGTCCGGGGCATGGCCGGCTGGCCTGGCGTGCCTGAGCTGCGGTGGTCTGGTAATGGTGCTGGGTTCGCCTGCCGGGTCACGGCGGGGTGCCTGTGGTGGCCAGGTCGGTGAGGGTCTTGCGGCGCCGGCGGCGGGTCCTGGGCGGCAGGCCGGCTGCGGCGCGGCGTGCGTCGTCGGCCTGGCGGGCGGCCCATGCGTCAAGGATCCGCAGGTTGCGGACGGCCAGCAGGCAGGCGAGCCAGAGGGTGAGCGGGGCCAGGCCGGTGAGCCGGGTCCAGCCGCGGGCGATGTTGTTGGTGGCGGGGTCCTTGGCGGTGGAGAAGGTCCGCTCGGCGCCGGTGCGGCGGGCGTAGGACCGCCGGTGTTCCTTTGAGGGGTAGTCGTGCTTCTGCCTGGTCTTCGCTGCGACCTGGGGCGGCACCGTGATGGTCTGCTGCTGGCAGCAGGTCGGCGGGTGCTCGGGCGGGGTGAGGATCTCGGGCCGGTTCCGGTCCAGCCTCATCGATGCCGGGCGCAGCGGGCAGCGGACCTTGCCCGCGGCCGCGGGGCAGGCGGCGCGGTGGTAGCCGTCGGCGTCGTCAGCGGTGATCTTCCCGAGCTTGTAGCGGGCGGTCTCGGCTGTCTGCAGGTCATGGGCGGCGGCCTGGTCCGGGGTGGCGTCGCGGGCCAGCGGGCCGAGTTCCAGCAGCGTCCTGGGCGTGGCGGGGCAGTACAGGTTGCCGTTGGCGATGATGGCGCCGTGGTGGGTGCCGCGGGGGCCGCGGTCGTGCGGGTGCAGGTCCTGGACCAGCTGAGCCCCGGCGGCGCGCAGCGGGATGGCCCAGGCCTCGGCGTCGCGGTGGGCGTAGCCGGAATCGGCCAGGATGTCGCCGGGCGGGATGCCCGCTTCGGGCATCGCGGTCAGCACCGGGACCAGGGCGCGGGCCGGGTCGGCCTGGCAGGAGCACGCGGTCATCCGGCGGGCCAGCTCGGGCACGGGCGGGCCGTGCTCCTCGCGCATCATGGTGGCGGCCGAGGCGTAGTAGCCGAAGAACAGCTCGCTGTCCTGGCCGGGGCCGCCGCCGGAGCGGTGCCCCCACCAGGCCTCGGGGTCGGCGCAGTCGCGGGTGCCGTGCGGCGGGGGGCGGGAGAAGGTCTCCACGTCGGTCCAGTCGACGGCCAGCGCGGTGCTGGCGTGCTTGAATTCATCCGGGATGCTGGCTTCCAGCAGGTCGTCGCAGATGCGCTGCAGCCGGCCGGAGGGCAGCCCGTCGGGGATGTCCTTGGCCAGGGCGCCGGTGACCAGGCCGAAGGTGCGCTCGGTCTGCCGGTAGGTGAGCAGGTGCGGGCCGGCCTTCCAGTCCGCGACCACGCCGAGCCTGCGCTGGTCGGCCTCGGGCAGGCTGACCAGGGCGTGGTGTACGCGGGTGAGGTGGGCCGGCCGGTGATCGGCCAGCACCATCAGCACGCCCAGCAGCAGGGTGCGGGCCAGCAGCTGCCGGGCGCGCACCCCGATGGGCAGCATGGCCTCGATCCGCGGCGCGACGTCGGCCTGGTCGATGATCCCCTCCAGCACCGCGAGCGGGATCATGGCTGCCGGGCCGCCCCGAGCAGCGCCACGGCGGCGGCCTCGCGCCGGCTCCAGCCCGCTGACCAGGTCGCCGAGCCGCTGGGAGCAGCTGATCCCGGCGGCGTGCATGAACGTGGCCAGGCCCAGCAGCTCCGCGCAGTCCCGCAGCCAGGCGGCGCGCAGCCGGGACGTGTCCAGCCGGGGCAGCCCGGTCCCGCCGTCCAGCGCCCTGGTCAGCGGGTTCGTCAGGTTCCGGCGGCCGGGGTCGTTCCCGCCGGTGACCGGGCCGCCCCCGGCGAACCGCGCTGCTGCCAGCAGCCGGCCATGGTAGCGGGGAAGGACCGGAACCACGCGCGGGCGCCGCCCGGCGACCTGGACGATCACGCCGCCGGAGCGGCGCATTACGTCGCTGCCGCGCACCGTGCGCAGGTCGGCGCGGATCAGCCCGGCGCCGGCGCCCAGGCAGACCAGCCCGGCCGCCCGCATCCGCCGCGAAACGGCGGGCTGCGCGTCCGCCAGGGATAGGAAGCCGTCGATCTCCGCGGCGCTGTAGGGAGCCTTGGCCCGCTCCCGGGGCAGCGGCACGTCGGCCGGGTGAAGCTGCGGCGCCGCGCGGCGGGCGATGAACCGCTGGTTGGTGCGCAGCGTGCGGCGCGCCACCGGCGACAGCCCCGGCGCGGCGCGCGCGAACCGCTCGATCACCGACGGGTGCAGCACAACCTCGGGGGCCAGCTCCAGGCCCAGCGACGCCGCGTAATCGGCGAGCCTGCCCGCCGCCCACAGCAGGTTCTTCGCCCGTTCCTGGCCGCCCGGCTCGGCCAGCGGCACGACCTGGCGGGCGAACGCCGCCGCCTGCGCCGACACCGATACCGGCCGCCAGCGCCCGATATAGGCGGCTACCGCTGTCCCTTCCGCCCGCATGAGGCCTCCCGGTGCTCCCCGTCCACAGGAATGTACTGTGGACAGCATTCAAGCCCGCGGATCTGAGACGGTGTGTCGCATGGAACCAACCGCAGCCCAGCGCGCGGCCCGCGACCGGATCGCCGCCCAGCTGGCCACCGTCGGCTTCGCCCTGCCCGGCACCCTCACCGTCCGCGCCTACGCCTGCGGCAAGCCGAACTGCCACTGCCACGCCGACCCGCCCCGGCTGCACGGCCCCTACGCCGAATGGACCCGCAAGATCGGCGGCAAGACCATCACCCGCCGGCTCACCGACGCCGAGCTCGCCGAATACCAGCCCCTGTTCGACAACGCGAAAAAACTCCGGACCCTGCTCGGCGAGCTCCAGGACCTCACCCTGGAGATCATCCAGACGGACCGCCGCCCCGGGCACCAGCACCCCGCTGCCGAACCGGAGCCGCCCGGTCCGGAAAACGTGGGCTGAGCCCGCTTAACCCGTGGGCAGCACGCCAGCCCAACCCCGTTCGCCCAGGTCAGCCCTAAACGTGAAGTCCACTCCCAGATCAGCGACCGGTGAGGACGGCCGCCCGCGATCAGGCCTCAACCTCGCGCTGAGCGGCCAGGGTGGCCCGCGCCAGTTGTCGCAGCTCAGTCAAGGTGTCGCCGGGGTGTCCGGTCAGCACGCGCAGCCGGGGCGCGGCGCGGGTCATCTGCTGCGCCGCCGCACCGGCCCGCCGGACTGCTTCCGTGGTGGCCGAGGACAGCACCACCAGACTGGCGCCCGCCTCAGCGGCCAGGCCGGTCACCTCGGCGGTCGGCAGGTCGGCGGCCAGGTGATGCACCAGCCAGTGGTCTTCGCGCAGGCACGCGGCGGCCATCAGGGCAGGCAGCCCGTGTCGTTCGCCGGGCGGCGTGGTCACCACCGCGATGCCGCGCGGGCGGCCCTGCGGCTGGCGGGCGCGGGAAGCGATGAGCCGCTCGCAGATGGCGCTGGCCCGGTGCTCGGCCGCGATCGACACATCACCGGCGGCCCATTCCTCGCCGACCCGCTGCAACGTCGGCGCGATGACTCGCTCGCACAGGTCGGTCAGTGGCACGCCGTGCGCCAGGCGGGCGAAAACCCGCCGGGCTATGGTCTCATCCCCGGTTGTGATGGCCGCGTGCAGCCGGTCGGCCTGGACCGCCCAGTCGCGCACCTGGATGTGCGGCCGGGGCGCGGCGCCGGAGCCACGCCGCGCCGCGAGCGCGCTGACGTCGCCATCGCTGACGTCATAGCCGCGGCCGGACTTCCTGGCCGGCAGCACGCCTTGGCGCACCCACGCGTAGGCGGTCTGGTAGTGCACCCCGAGGATCCCGGCGGCGTCACGTAGCTGCATGAGAGCCTCCCCGTGCTCAGCTGGCCGGAGGTTTAGTGTAATTTAGCATTTATTAGTTCGTTCGGTATACGCAAACCGGGCGCGGCAGACGCCTTGAGAGGGCTGGGTAACGCGATGGGACTGACGTACTCCAGTGTGGTGGATGCGGGCCATGACGACGTGTTCTCCTGGCATGCCAGGCCCGGGGCCGTCACGAGGCTCACTCCGCCGTGGCATCCGATCACGGTGCTCCGCGAGGCCGGCTCGCTGCGCGACGGCCGGGCGGTGCTCGGCCTGCCCGGCGGCGTACGCTGGGTCGCGGCCTGCCAGCCGGATGGGTATGACCCGCCGTATGCGTTCGCCGACTCATTGACGTCCCTTCCGCTGCCGTGGCGGCACACCCATCGGTTCAGCCCGGCGGGGGAGGCGGCCACGCTGGTGACCGACGTGGTGGAGACCCCGCTGCCCGCCCGGGTCCTGCGGCCCGTGTTCGCCTGGCGCCACCGGCAGCTCGCCGCCGACCTGGCCGCCCTGGACCGGGCCAGGCAGATCAGCCGGGACTCCCTGACCATAGCGGTGACCGGGTCCAGCGGCCTGATCGGCTCCGCTCTGACCGCGCTGCTGACCACCAGCGGACACCAAATCATCCGGCTGGTGCGTCGGCCGCCGCGGCACGCCGCGGAGCGCTACTGGCAGCCAGAAGACCCGGGCCCAGAGCTGCTGGACGGGGTGGACGCGGTGATCCACCTGGCCGGGGCCTCGATCGGCGGCCGGTTCACCCCGGAGCGCAAGAACCAGATCCGGGACAGCCGCATCCTGCCCACCCGGCTGCTGGCCGAGCGGGCGGCCGAGCAGGCCACGGACGGCGCGGAACCGCGGCTCAGGGCGTTCGTCACCGCGTCGGCCATCGGCATCTACGGCCCGGACCGGGGCGAGGAGATCCTGACCGAGACGAGCCCGCGGGGCGGGGGGTTCCTGGCCGGCGTGGTGGCCGGCTGGGAGGACGCCACCGCCGCGGCCGCCTCGGCCGACATCCGGACCGTCCAGGTCCGCACCGGCATCGTGCAGACGCCGCGCGGTGGCCTGCTGCGGCTGCTCCGCCCGCTGTTCGAGGCCGGGCTGGGTGGCCGCCTCGGCACCGGCCAGCAGTGGCTGGCCTGGATCGCCCTGGACGACCTGCTCGACATCTACCTGCGGGCGGTGCTCGATCCCGGCCTGTCCGGGCCGGTCAACGCGGTCGCCCCGGAGCCAGTGCGAAATGCGGATTACACCCGGACACTGGCCGACGTGCTGCGTCGGCCCGCGGCGCTGCCAGTCCCCGGGTTCGGGCCCCGGCTGCTGCTGGGCAGCGAAGGCGCCCGGGAGCTCGCCGAGGCCAGCCAGCACATCCGGCCCGAACGGCTGATCCAGGCGGGACACCAGTTCCGCCAACCGGAGCTGGACGGGGCGCTACGGCACCTGTTGGGCCGCGACGAAGTTGGCCAGAAGCCCATCGGGACCGCGGTCGGCCGCGGATTACAAGCCGCCGGCAGAAGAGGGGAGCAGGAGGGGAACGCACATGAGCGGGCGCAGGATCGCCGTCATCGGCGGTGGCGTGAGCGCAATCACCGCTGGTTACATCTTGTGTCAATCTGATCACGTTACGCTCTTCGAGGCGGATGGCCGGCTCGGCGGCCACGCCGACACCCACCTGGTGGTGCCGTCGGCCGGGCCGCCGCTCGGCGTCGACACCGGCTTCATCGTCTACAACGAGCACTCCTACCCGTTGCTCACCCGGCTGTCCGCTGAGCTCGGCGTCGGCACCCAGCCCTCGCACATGAGCATGTCGGTCCGCTGCGCCGGCTGCGGCCTGCAGTACGCGGGCCAGCGCGGCCTGGCGGGGCTGGCTGCCGGGCTACCCCGGGGCCGCGGACGCTACCTGCGGCTGCTCGCCGAGGTCCCCCGGTTCCACCGGGCCGCCCGCCGCCTGCTGGACCTTGACCAGCGGGAGCAAGCCGGCCAGACTCTGGGCGATTTCCTCCGGGCGGGCGGGTTCTCCGGCTACTTCGCCGCCCACTTCGCCCTGCCCCTGGTCGCTGCGGTGTGGTCCTGCCCGCCCCGGACCGCGCTGCGTTACCCGGCCCGTTACCTGTTCGCGTTCCTGGCCCACCACGGGATGCTGTCAGTGTCCGGGTCGCTGCCATGGCGGACGGTGACCGGCGGGTCCCGCGGCTACGTCGAGCGGGCGGCCAGGCGGCTGCACGATATCCGGCTGGGCACGCCGGTATGTGCGGTGCGCCGCCACCTGGACGGTATTGAGGTGTGCCACGCCTTCGGCGAATCGCACCGGTTCGACGCCGTGGTCGTTGCCACCCACCCGGACCAGGCGCTGCGGCTGCTCGACCCGCCCACCGAGGCTGAACGTGACGTGCTCGGCGCGTTCTCTTACACCGAGAACCCGGCCATCCTGCACACCGACGCTGCGGTGCTGCCGCGCCGCCGGAGCGCCCGGGCCTCGTGGAGCTCGGAGGCACTTGGTGACCGCGCGGATCTACGAGTGCACGATCACCCACGCTCGTACCGTGCCGCTGCGCAACGTGTTCCGCTACGGCACGTTGCTGTGGCTGGTCGACCTCGACCAAACTGCCCCGGCAGGTGGTGCCGCTGTTCGTGGCCGACCCGGCCATCAGCGCGCCGCCGAACCGGGCCTGCTTCCTGGCCGAATCCCTGGCCGATCTGCGCGAGTCGCTCCGCGAGCGTTGCGCCGACCTGGTCCTGCGGCACGGCGACCCGACCGCCGAGGTGATCAAGCTGGCCGCCGAGGTGGGCGCGACCGCGGTCTACCTGGCCGACGACGTGTCGCACTACGCTGCCGCCCGCCGCCACGGCCTGGAACGCGAATGCGCCCGGCACCGGATCGATCTGACTCTGACCTCCGGCCTGACCGTGGTCCCCCCGGCCGAGCTGAGGCCGGCCGGCGGCAGCCACTACCGGGTCTTCACCCCGTACTGGCGGGCCTGGCGTGCGAGCGCCTGGCGAGAGCCTTGTCCGGTCCCGCGGGCCATCGCCATGCCCGCCGTAGAGAACGTCGGCCGCCTCCCCGCGAAACAAAGCACCTCGCCGGATCTGGCGGCACGGCTACGCGCACTTCGGCTCCCTGCTCGCCGACGGCGACGTCGCCAGCAACGCGGGCAACTGGCAGTGGGTGGCGGGGACCGGCAACAACACCCGGCCCCACCGCGTGATGAACCCGCTGCGCCAGGCCCGGCGGTTCGACCGGGAGGGCGGCTACGTCCGCCGCTACGTGGCGGAGCTGGCAGGCCTCGGCCCAGACCGGATCCATGCGCCGTGGCAGCTGCCCGCCGCGGAGCGGCCCGGGTACCCGGACCCGATCGTGGAACCGTCCTGAGCCACCGGGCCGTTCACCCATGGCCGGATGAGGCGCATTACCACGGCGTGCGAGATCCTTGACGTGGCCGCATCCGTAGGAAGGCAGGAACATGAGATGACGACAAAGGCCGATTTCGCCCCCGAGGAATGGACGGTGGTTCTTGAGGGGCCGCCGACAGCGGGCATGATCGTAATCACCGCAGCCCATGGCGGCACGTTCCGCGAAACCTTCGCGATGTCGAAGGCCTACGCCGAAGCACGCGCCGAGCACGGCGAAAGCGAGTTGCTCGACGAGATCGTGTCAACGAAACCCCAGATGGACCACACGCACTATCACTCCCCCGAAGAGCTGAGAGACAGCGGGCTCGGGCACCTCCGTGACGCCATGGCGTTGCTGGAGGCTAAGGCGACCGCCGAGGAACGCGATGACTACCGGCATTTCGTCCTCGCCCTCGCCAACAAGGTCGCCGCCGCCCACCGGGAGCACGGGCAGGACGTGAGCCCTGCAGAGGCCGAGGCCATCCAGCAGATCACGGCGGCGCTCGGCGCGACCGGCTCTTGACCGGCCCGCCGGTCTGAGACTGTCACGCACAGGACCGATCCGGGTCCTCCACCACGTCCGGTCGAAGGAGTCCATGCGCCGGTAATTCGCTCCCGTCGTTCCCTGCGGGCTGGCGGCTACCTGGTCCGTCCCGTAGGCAGCCGGGGCCTTCCCGGACGCTGGGCACTGGCACATATGGCATGCCCGGTGGCACGCTGTCGATCCAGCAGGACGCTGGCCCACCGGCACGGCACGACCGAGCTGGCAGCAGGAGGAGGCGCTTGAGGTGGACGCGGAGAATCTTTTGGCGAGGGCGGCGGACAATCTCTCAGTGCGGCGTGCGTTTGGCACCGCCTACGAGAAGGACGGCATGCTCATCATCCCGGTCGCGATCGTGGCCGGCGGAGGCGGCGGGGGCACAGCACGTACCCGGCGCGGTAACCCGGCCACCGGTCTCGGTAGCTCATCCGAGGAGGGCACCACTGCGCACGACATCACGCCGCAGGACTCGGGACGCACCGACGTAGGCGGGGGCTTCGGCGGGCTGGTGTTGCCGTCAGGCGCCTACGTCGTGAAGGGCGACCACGTCCGATGGGTACCCGCGGTGGACGTGACGATCGCCGTGCTAGCTTCGCTGAGTCTCATGCGGATGCTCGCCCGCATCTGGACCCGCCAGCGGAGACACCGTTGGCGGTCATGAGTCCCGCTTGATGCCTTACGCGGTCAATTTTCTCGCCGCGTCCTCCCTGGTGGTCCGCGCGGTCGCGCTGGCTGGTCCAGACCCGGAGGTGGGCGGGTTCCAGTGCCGTCTGCACCACGCTGGCCAGGTCGTGGCGGACCGTGCCCAGGCCGACCGCGTCCTTGAGCCGGGCTGCGAACGCGGCTACGGTGGCCTCGGCGTCAAATCGGGCGCGGTTGAATCGCCGGTCCACCATCCGCTGCACCCGCAGCCGGATGGGGTGGAACAGGGCCGCCGCGGCCAGGGTGGCGGCGGCGACTGCGATCGGGGTGTGCAGGCCAAGGACCTGGGTAGCGAGCAGCACCAGCCCGGCGTAGACCCCGACCAGCAGGCCGGTGACGATGGCGTAGCCCAGCGTCCGGGAGATGACCCGGTTGATGTCATAGAGCCGGTACTTCAGCACGGCGACCGCGACCGGCACCGCCAGCACGGCGGCGAATGCCGCGCCCGCGGCGATCCGGGCCTGGTTCCCGGGGGTCAGCGACAGAGCGACCGCGGGTACCAGGGCCAGGGCCACCAGGCAGCCGGAGTAGGCCAGCCATTTGACCTGATGCCGCTGCACCGCGGTCCCCCGTCGGCTGCGCATCACCAGCGGCCACGCCGCGAGCACCGCACAGCCCAGCAGTCCGGCCAGCCCGGCTCCGACCGCAGCGAACGGCACTGCTGCCGGGGTCATCCCGAGCGGGTTGCGCAGCCCCGGCAGGTTGGGCCGGTCCGGGCCGGGCAAGAACGCCAGCCCGGCTATCGCGGGAGATGATGGAAAATCAGGGCGCCGACCCTACCATGTCGGCGCTGGCCCGAGCGGTGGGCATCTCCCGGCAGGCGCTGTACCTGCACTTCCCCGACCGGGCCCAGTTGCTGCTCGCCCTGGTCGCGCACGTCGATGACGCGGAGCAACTCCAGGTCGGCAGAGCCGCCGTGCAGCAGGCCTCCGACGCCGCCGGTGCGATCCGGGCCTTCGCCCACATGCAGGCCTGGCGCAACCCCAAGATCGCGGCCGTGGCCCGGGCCCTGGATGACACCCGGAACGCCGACCCGGCCGCGTCCGCCGCCTGGGCCGACCGGATGGCCTGCCGTATGCGCGGCGCCGTCTCCATCATCGAGCGGTTGCGCGCCGAAGGACGGCTCGACCCGGCCTGGACCCCCGCCGAGGCGGCCGCCCTGCTGTGGGAGCTGACCTCGTTCCGCGTCTGGGACGACCTGGTCAACGACGCCCGGATCGAACCCGACCGCTACGTCGAGATCACCGCCGCGGTGCTCAGCACGCCAGCCGGCGGCCTTCGAGCCGGGCCGCCCAGCCCTTCGGTATCTGCGAGAAAAAGCATGCCGCGGGGAAAGTGGTAATAGATCCGGAGAAATAACAAGCCACCGCCTGCGAAATCGGAGCCCGTTACCCGGCTGGTCTGCTGTGCACCGGTTTCAGTCTCCGCGGGAACAGAACGTGACCTCGGGATAGCGTGGGGACGGCTGGTCCAGCAGGGCTTGCGGGCTGCCGCGCAGGTGCTGGTCGAAGAAGGCCCGGACGTAGCCGCGGGTGATGTCGAGGGACCGGGCTCCGGGCAGGCCGACGCCGATGTCGATGCCGACCTGATCGGCCAGCAGCGCCAGGTCGGTGAAGGAAGCGTGTACCGCGCCGGCTACTGTGAGCCACCGCTTCCAGCCCGTCAGCAGCGCCCAGTCACGCTCCCAGGTGGTCACGGCGCCTCCGCTACCCCGGGGTGTAGTTGGCTTGCTTGCCCAGGAACAGAAATGGCCGGGACAGGCCGGCCTCCGGGATCGGGGCGACGGTGGCGCCGTCCATGTCGATGCCGGCGCGGATGCGGGAGTCGGCCAGCATGGCCGCGATAGCGGAGGCGCCGCCTATGGAGTGGCCAGCCATCGCCATCGCCGACGGGTCGATCAGCCCGGCGCCCGGCCAGGCCGGGTGCGTACCGGTCAGCTCGCTGAGCACGAAGGAGACGTCGGCGGCCCGGCCTGCCGCTATCTTCTCCCACCTGTCCCGCCTGGGTGCCTCACGAGCCAGGCAGGTGGTGACCCGCCCGTCGGGGAACGCCGTGGCGAAGCTCTCGTAGATGTGGTCCATTCCGGCCACGACATAGCCGTGGCTGGCCAGGTCCTCGGCCAGGGCGGTGAGCGTGCTGCGGGGGTTGGTGAAGCCGGGCGAGAGCAGGACGAGAGGGAGGCTGTGCTGCTGCCCTGTCGGTGTGGCGCCGACGGCCGCGTTGGTCCTGACCGTGCTCAGCACGTCCGGCGAGACGGCGGTGATGCCCCTGCTCGTGAGTTGGAGTTCTGACTCCGCTGACGTCATGTACTGGGCTCGCCGCCCGCCGGTCGGCACCGCCGGATACCACAGGGAGACCATCAGCTCTCGTGCGCTCGCCCCCGCGGCCCAGGGATCGGGGCGGGAGGCGTCTGTCAGCCACAAGGACGTGATGCCGACCGGGTACGGACCGGTCGGCGCAGGCAGGTATGGCGCAGGTCCCTGTCCGCCCGGCGCGTCACCGGCGGCTGCGGGAGTTCCCATACCGCCCATCATCACCGGCCGGGCACCGCCCCGCACCATCCGGGCGAGCGTTCTACCGGGTCTGGACTATGTGCCTAGCGACACCGGCAGGTGTGCGGGTCCGCGCAGGTTGATCCGGCCGTTCCAGACGACCTGGCCGTCGAGGGCGAGTCCGGGGAACCTGGTAGTCAGCCGCGCGAGGGTGATGGAGGCCTCGAGCCTGGCCAACGACGCACCCAGGCAGTGATGCGGCCCGGCGCCGAACGAGACGTGCTGGCGCGCGTTCGCCCTGTGGAGCCTGAGTTCGGCGGCGTCCGGCCCCCAGTAACCCTCGTCCCGGTTGGCCGAGCCCAGGCTGGCCATGACGAAGGCGCCGGCGGGGATGGCGACGCCGGAGATGCTGACCGGTTCCAGGGTGATCCGCCTGCTCGCCTGCACCGGGCTGTCGTAACGGAGCAGTTCCTCCACGGCGTTGGTGATCAGGGCGGGATCGTCTCGCAGCAGCGCAAGCTGGGCCGGGTGACGCAGCAGCGCGAGGGTCCCGCCCGCGATGAGGTTGACCGTCGTCTCGTGTCCGGCGATGTACAGCAGCAGGGTCTGCGCGATCAGTTCCTCGTCGTCGAGCACGTCGCCGTCGTCCTCGGCGTTGATGAGCGCGGTCAGCAGGTCATCGGCGGGATTGGCGCGCTTCCACGCGATCATGTCGGCCGCTATCCTTCGTAGCTCGCTGTTCGCGGTCGCGATGGCCGAGGCGACTGCCGGATCGACGACGGGCTCCAGCGAGCGGACCACCGTGCCGGTCAGCTGCCTGATGCGCTCGTGGTCCGCCGGCGGCGTGCCGAGCATCTCTGCGATCACGGCGAACGGCAGCGGGAAGGCCAGGGCGTCGACGAGGTCCACCCGGCCTGTTTGCTCCGCCGCGTCGAGCAAGCCGTCGACCAGGCCGGTAATCCGCGGCGCCAGCGCCTGCACCGCCCGCGGCGTGAAGGCCTTCGACACCAGCCGTCGCAGCCGGGTGTGATGCGGCGGGTCGCGGTAAAGCATGGCCACCCGAGGGCGGGCGGCCCCCTCGCCGTACAACTGCTCGCGCCGCTCAAGGAGCGGGCTCGCGGCGACGTTGCGGTCCTCGACCGACAGGCCCGCCCGGAGCAGCCAGGAGACATCGTCATAGCAGGTGAGCAGCCAGAATCCGAGCGGATCCTGGTAGACGGGCGCCGCGGCGCGCAGCGCCGCGTATTGCGGGTAGGGGTCGTCGGTGAAACCGGCCGCGAACGGGTCGAACAGCGGCGGAGGCAGGGTCTGGGGCATGGCAGGTTCCTTCCCGGCCTCCCGGCCGTCATCACCTTCCGCCGACCGAGGCTCAGCTGACGATCAGGTAGATGCTGTTGCCGATGAGCCAGAAGCCAATGAGCAGGCTGCCCACGATGATGCCCTGCTCGGTGTGGGTGTCGATCCAGGCCCGGAACCTGCTCAGCATGGCCTGGCTCTGCGCGGGCCGGAACACCGCGTGAAGCTCCATGGCCAGGTAGGAAGAGGAGGCGATGACGCAGTACAAGAACAGCGCCAGGAAGCTCTCCCAGCTGGACAGCTTGGCCTCCACTACGGTGGCCGCGCCCGCGCCGATCAGCACCCAAGGCTGCAGCGTGGAGGCCAGCGCCAGGGCGAACCACGGCGACATGCTGTCCACGTGCGCCTGCCACGTGGGCGGCTTCTTGGGCGGCTTGGGCCGGCCCCGGGCCCGGATGTGCCGCACCGCGATCACGACCAGGACCACGCCGAGCGCGATCTTGACCGCCAGCGAGGCCAGCGACGGGCCGGTGGCCGGCTTGGGCGGGTTGTTGCCGGTGGCCAGCACGGTGATGGTGACCACGATGGCCAGCGAGACCAGCCAGCCGAACACGAAGGCCGCGCCCTTGATGGTGCCGCGCCGCGAGGGCAGCACGATCAAGAAGGCCGTCAGCGGCAGCGGGTCCAGGGCCACCGCCAGGCCGATCAGGACCAGGTTAAGCAGAAGCACGGCCGTCCCTCCTGCCTTGTCGTGCCAGCAGACGTCCCGATGCTGGTGGCACCGGGGTCTTGACCGGCGCGCCGGCGACGGTCGGCGTCTCCTGCGACCGTGCCATAACCGGGCTCCTCCATCGGCCAGACAGACAGGTGGCGGCCGGCCCCCGCCCGGGCAACCGCAGTCACCATGGCGGCCGCATTGTGTCTACGATGCTCTACTCCGGCGCATGTCTCTTCATCCTCCAGGGATGAAAACGAGCGGCGGCGGCCAAGCGTCGCGTTAACGCGCTGATGCCCTCGTGGTTCTCGGTGGTGTCGGATCCGCTGCGCGGACCTCACGGCCGGTCCGACGAATCCTGTCCCCGGGCCAGGCCGGCCTGGGCGGCGTTGAGGAGCATGCGAACCACGGCTCCGATGACGACCAGGTCGAGCAGCATCTGAATGCTCACGGCGATCCGGGTCAGGTCAGTCTGGGGCGCGATGTCGCCGAATCCGACCGTCGAGAAGACGGTGATGGTGAAGTAGATCGCCCGGGTGTGGTCGAGCTGTTGGCTGAACGTGTGAGCCGAGGCGTTGGACAGGGCCAGGTAGAAGGTCGCGAACAGGACCAGAAACAGCGGGATGACGACACCCAGGGCCTCGACCGCTCGCAGCTCGGGCAGTTCGGCGCCGACGATCCGGCGCGCCTGCCAGGCCAGGAGGGCGGCGAACAGTGCGGTACCGACGCCCAGATGCAAGAACGCGTCGGCACCGCGGTGATGGGCGGGTACCAGGCCGGCCGGCACCAGGTAGTAGACGGTGATAAGCGCGACCCACACCAGCGCCAGCACCGCACCGGTGCGGAGCCAGGCCCGCCGCCGCTCGCCTTTTTCCAGCTCGGACAAGCGCCGGGGTGTCACGACCGGCCAGTCCCCACGATCGGTACCCGGCCTGGCGGGCGTGTCCTTGCACCTTCAGAACGCCGCATGGTAGTGACAGTAGCCACCGGGGCGATGAGCTGTCCGGCTACTCCTGTTTCAACCTGTATCCGTTCGGAGGTCATCTCACCACTCCAGGGACGCCTTCCCCGAGGCACCTGACCACGCGGCCTCCGGCCGGGCCGCCCGGCAGCCCCCGTCATGCCGGGCGGCCCGCACCACGTGCCGCCGTTTCTACAAGGCGCTCTGGATGGCGGTCTGGGCGAGTTCCGGCAGCTTCGTCTCGGCGACGATGGCGGCGGCCCGCACGCCGCCCCAGGCCAGCGCCAGGCCGTACGCGGCAGCACCCAGCACCAGCACTGGCATCCGGATCGCCGCCGCAGCCGATTGGGTGAACACCACGACCAGGATCACCGGCGTGACCGCCACCCCCACGCCCAGCAGGGTAAGGAGTTGCGAGCCGACCGCCTCGCCGTTATGCCCGCTGGCCGCCCTGGGCATGGGGGTGCCGGCCCGCTTTTCCATCGGGTAGGCCGACGCCACGCTGAACAGGTTGGCCAGGGCCAGGCCCGCGCCGATCCCGGCCAGGCCAACCGCCACGGCCAGGAACCCGTCCATCGGGTGCTTGGCCACGACAGCCAGGCCGAAGCAGACCGCCGCAAGCAGCGGCACCCCGATCGCGCCGACCGCGATGTTCTGCCCGGAGAAGTAGGCGCGCAGCGCCCGTCGGCCGTTCAACGCCATGGCCTCCAGGCCGAACCCCGGTCCGGACATCCCGATCGCGTTGGAGTGGAAGGCGCCGACGAACGCGCCCCCGGCCGCCCCGCTGGCCAGCAGGCCGCCGAGATAATCGGGGGTCATGACGAGCCTGAAGGACACGACCGCCATGATGACCGCGGTAATGCCCCAGTAGATCAGCGCGAAGGGCTCGCGGCGCTGGTAGACCCAGAACCGTGCGGCCACCGTGCCGCGCAGCCCGTACCGGCCGAACGGGAGCGCCGAACTGCGCACCGCCGACAGCGTGGAGGTATCGGTCGTCACCAGAGCGCGGCCGAGGGACCGGATCCACGCCGCGCCGAGCGCGACGATGATGCCGGCCAGCAGCGCCAGGCGCAGGAACGCGGTGCCGGGGTGTCCCGTGGAGGCGTCCCAGATCGCGTGCACGGCCAGCCCCGGCGGTGTCCACCGCAGCCACAGGTCCACGCCCCCGAAGCTGGAAGCCCTCAGCGCGCCCTCGGAGGCCAGCTTCGGCACGATCTGGATGAAGCCCTCGTACAACGCGAAGATCGGGATGATCAGCAGGGCGGCGAAGTCCTTGCCGCGGCGCGAGCGCAGCGCCCCGGCCAGGCCGGTGGTGACGAACCGGGCCAGCGTGATGCAGAACAGCACCTGCAGCACCACCGCGAGCAGAGCGATGAGGACGCCGAGCGCACCGTGGGCCAGCCCGATGATCACCCCGAGCAGCCCGATCAGGGTGGCCACCGGCCAGGCGCCGGTAGCCGAGGCGGCCAGCAGGCCCACCGCCAGCGGGCGGGTGCGGAGCGGGTAGAGGGCCAGCGTGGCAGGGTCCAGGGTGCTGTCGAGGCCGAACACGACGAGCGGCAGGATCAGCCACGCGAGCGCGAAAATGGTGAAGATCACCGTGGTCAGGTCCGCCGCGGCGATGCCGCTGCCGCGCAGTATGGCCAGGACGTAGAAGACGCCGACCGCGACCACCGCCGCGCAGAGCGTGCTGAGTATGAAGGCGACCTGGGCCCCGGTCGACGCACGCAGCGCGTTGCCCAGCAGGCGCAGCTTCAGCTGGACGAGGAGCCGAGCCATGACAGTCCCTCCTCACCAGTCGCCTTGGAGCCGACCAGGTCGATGAACGCCCGCTGCAGGGTCTTGCCCCCGCGTACCTCGTCGGTGGTGCCGGTGGCCACGATCTCGCCCTTGTCGATGATGGAAACGTGGTCGCAGACCTGCTCGACCAGCTCCATGACGTGGCTAGAGAACAGCACGGTCGAGCCGGAGCCGACGTAGCGGGTCAGCAGCCGGCGGATCACGTCGGCGGAGACCGGATCGACGCCTTCGAGCGGCTCGTCAAGGAACAGCACCGATGGGTTGTGGATCAGGGCGCAGCCGAGCATGGCCTTCTTGCGCATGCCGGTGGAGTAGTCCGCCACCAGGCGCCTGGCGTCCTCGGCCAGGTCCAGCACGTCCAGCAGCTGCGTGGAGCGGGTCCTGGCCTCGTCGGCCGGAAGGCCGCGCAGCCGCCCGGAGTATTCCAGTAGTTCCTCGCCGCTCAGCCGCTCGAACAGCCGGGCCTCGGCCGGCACCACCCCGATGATCGCCTTGGCGGCGGGCGGGTCGGCCCACACGTCCAGCCCGTCGATCAGGATCTGGCCGCTGTCCGGCCGCAGCAGGCCGGTCATCATCGACAGCGACGTGGTCTTCCCGGCCCCGTTCGGCCCGACCAGCCCGGCCAGGGAGCCGGCCGCGATCTGCAGGTCGATGCCGGCCACCGCCTGTTTGGTGCCGAAACTCTTGCGTAGTCCTCGTACGTCGATGGCTGGTCCGCCCATCTCTGCCTCCCGTGAAAGCAGTTACCGCTTCCCGCCACGCCCGGCGGGTCGTTGCCTTCATAAACTGATATCAGTATGCTAGACCCGTAATATCAAGGACGTCAACCCGGTATCGGGCGGCGGCTCGCGTGCGAGGTGATGACGATGGGCGTGCGGCAGTGGAGGGCGGGCCCGGTTCCCAGGTGAGCGAGCGTAAGAGCATCCTGCTGCGGCTGGACCCGGCCGTGCACGACGCGCTGGCCCGGTGGGCCTCCGACGAGCTGCGCAGCACCAACGCCCAGATCGAGTTCCTGCTCCGCCGGGCCCTGGCCGAGGCCGGGCGGATGCCCAGCCGGGCCGGGCAGATGCGCAGGCCCGGCCGCCCGCCCCGCGGTGGCCCGTGAGGCTAGCCACCGGACGCGCCGCCGTCGCCGGCGGCCGTGATGGCGTGGAAGGCCTCAAGTGCCTCGCCGGGAGTCTCGTAGTAGGCGTCGGGACCCAGGGCCTTACCGATGCCGCAACGGTCGAGTTGCTGCCGGACCGGGCCGAGGACGGTGCTGACCACGAAACGGATATGCCGCTGCCTGACGTATTCGATGACCTTGCTCAGGACGTCGTCTGCCGAGTAGTCGATGTCCCCGATGGCCGCGCAGTCCAAGACCATCCAGCGCAGCGGGGTGCCGTGCCCGGCCAGTGCCGCGACGTCGCCCACCAGCCTGGACGCGTTGGCGTAGTACAGGCTGGTCCCGAACCGGTAGACCACCAGCCCTTCCTCGGTGCGCGCGCCCGGCGTGACCGGAGTCTGATGCCAGTGCCCGGCCGGTGACTTCACCAGGACGCTGTTCAGCGGGTTGTAGCTGTGCCGCAGGTGGTCGACGACGGAGGCGATGATGGCGAGCACGATGCCGTACTCGACCCCCAGGACCACCACCGCGGCCGCGGTGATCAAGGCGACGGCCCATTCGGGTTTCCGGACGGCCCGGATGCGCCGCATCCCCTTGATGTCGATGAGCTCGACCGCGATGAGGAAGACCACCGCCGCCAGGGCGGCATCGGGCAGGTAGGACAGGGGGCCGGTGAGCAGCAGCAGGACGATGAGGACGACGGCGGAGGTGAACAGCGGCGCCAGCTGGCTGCGGCCGCCGGCGCTGTCAACTATCTGCGTCTTGGTCGGGCTGCCGTTGACCACGAACGCGCCGGAGAACGCGGCGGCGGCATTGGCGGCCCCCAGGCCGACCAGGTCGGTGTTCTCGCTGAAGTCCTCCTCCTCGTACCTCACCGCGTAGGCGCGCGAGGTGGCCGCGCTCTGGGCCAGGATGACCACGAACATCGACACCGCGGCACCGAGCAGCGCCGTGGTGTCATGCCAGCCGAGGGCGGGCAGGCCCAGGGTCGGCAGCCCGCGGGGGACGGGCCCGACCAGGGCCACGCCGTGGCTGGCCAGGTCCGCGGCCCGGCTCACGCCGATCGCGATGATCACCGCCATCAGCGGCCCCGGCATCCAGCGCGTGATCCGGCGAGCCGTGAGCACGATCGCGATGACCCCGATCGATATGGCCAGGTCCAGCCCGTGCGCGTGCGGCAGCGCGCGCGCCACCTCCAACAGCTTGGGCAGGGTCTGCTTGCCCGCGGCGGTGACCCCGAGCATGTCCGGGAGCTGCCCGGCGGCCACCTGGATACCGACGCCGGTCAGGAACCCGACCAGCACCGTGCGGGACAGGAAATTGGCCAGGAAACCAAGCCGGGCCAGCCGGGCCACCAGCAGCATCACCCCGGTCAGCAGGGCCGCCAGCCCGGCCAGCCTGACGTAGTGCTCCGATCCCAGCGCCGCGAGTCCGGACAGCGCGGCGGCCAGTATCGCCGCGGTCGCCGAATCCGCGGCCACCACCAGGTGGCGGGACGACCCGAGGACCGCGAACACCGCCATCGGCAGGAGCATGGTGTACAAGCCGGTGACCACCGGCATCCCGGCGATCCTCGCGTAGCCGAGCACCTCGGGGATGCCCAGGGCGGCCAGCGTGAGGCCGGCCAGCGCCTCGGCGGGTACCCGCGACCTTTCGATGGGCAGGACCCCTTGCAGCACCGGCGGGAGGCGCAGCCGGCCGCGCCAGCGCCCCGCCCCGGAAGCCGGCATCGTCTCACCTCCGCCCGCCAGGGACGCGCCGCTGTCAGGTCACGGCTCCACGACGTGTCCCTTGCCTACCACGGTGATCCCGCCGCTGGACACCACCAGGCCGCGGGCCCGGTCGTGGTCCTTGTCCAGGCCGACCGTGGCACCCTCTGCGATGACGACGTTCTTGTCAAGGATGGCGTTCTGCACCACGGCGTGGCGGCCCACCCGGCAATTGTGCAGCATGACCGCCCGGTTCACCTGGGCCCAGCTGTCCACCCGTGCTCCCGGCGACAGCACCGAGTTGCGGACCAGCCCGCCGGAGATGACGACGCCGTTGCTGATGACGCTGTCGGTCGCCCGGCCGACCCGGTTGGCGGTCTCATGCACGAACTTGGCCGGCGGCAGCGGCGGCACGTGGGTCAGGATCGGCCACTGGTCGTTGTAGAGGTTGAACATCGGGTGCACGGCACACAGGTCCATGTGCGCGTCGAAGTAGGAGTCGAGCGTGCCCACCTCCCGCCAGTAGCCCAGGTCGCCCTCGTCGGCCGCGGGGACCTTGTTCTGGCCGAAGTCGTACACGTGCGCGGCCCCGTCGCGGACCAGCATCGGGATGATGTCGCCGCCCATGCTGTGCCGGCTGGCGTCGTCGGCGGCGTCCTTCAGCAGCGCCTCCACCAGCACATCGCGGTCGAACGCGTAGCAGCCCATCGACGCGAACGCCTCGTCCGGCCGGCCGGGCAGGCGCGGCGGGTCGGCCGGCTTCTCCAGGAACGTCTCGATACGGTGGCCGTCCGCGGCGGCCTGCACGACGCCGAAGCTCTTGGCCTTGATGTGTGGCACGGGGATCGCCGCGACCGTGACCCCCGCGCCCCAGGCCGCGTGCGCCTCGGTCATCTGCACCGGGTCCATCCGGTACACGTGGTCCGCGCCGCAGACCACCACGATGTCGGGCCGTTCGCCGTGAATCAGGTCCAGCGACTGGTGGATGGCATCCGCCGACCCGGTCTGCCAGTACGGCCCGAGGCGCTGCTGCGCCGGGACCGCGGTCACGTACTCGCCGAACAGGCCGCTCATCCGCCAGGCCGTGGTGATGTGCCGGTTCAGGCTGTGGCTCTTGTACTGGGTGAGCAGGTAGATCCGGCGGACACCCCCGTTGACCAGGTTGGACAGCGTGAAATCCACCAGCCGGTACAGGCCGCCGAACGGAACGGCTGATTTCGCCCGGTCCGCGGTCAGGGGCGCGAGGCCCCGGCCAGCTCCGCCCGCGAGAACGATGCCCAGGATCCGCCGTGCCGCCATCATCCGCCTCCCGGCCTGGCCGCGGATGCTCCCCGGCGCGCCGCGGCGGTCATAGCTCCCTGATCCAGATGGACAGGTGGGCGGGCTCGAAGGCAGCGTGCACGGCGTTCGCGAGTTCGTCGCGGACCGTGCCCAGGTCCACGGCGTCCTGCAGCCGGGTCGCGAACGCGTCCAGGACCAGGTCCGCGTTGTAGCGGGCCCGGTTGAACCGCCGGTCCACCGCGCGCTGCACCCGGCGCCGCAGGGGGTGGAACAGCGCCGCCGCGACCAGCGTCGAGCCCGCCACCGCCACCGGAGAAGACGACGGCAGCACCAGGCTGGCCAGCAGCACCAGTCCCAGGTAGACGCCCACCAGCAGGCTGGTGACGATGGCGTAGGAGAGCGTGCGGCTGACGATCCGGTCGATGTCGTAGAGATGGTATTTCACGATCCCCACGCCGATAGCGGCCGGCAGCGCAGCCGCGCCGAGATCGGCGGCGTCCTGCACGACCTGGGCGGCCTGGGAGGAGTAGTTCCCGGCGAAGATCGTGATCGTGGTGGCCACGACGCAGCACGCCGCCCCGCCGATGAGCCATTTCAGCTGCTGGCGGCGATTCCCGGCCGAACGCCGGCAGCGGGCCACCTGGCGGCCCACGATGATCAGCCAGCACACCAGGATCAGCCCGTCGGCGGTCCAGCCCAGGGGGGCCAGGACCCCGGCCGCGACCGGTACCGCCAGCGGAGCGCCGGACGGCCCGATCTGCAGCGGGTGCCGCTCGATGGCCAGCGCCTGCCTGGCCACCAGGATGGCGGTGAGGGCCGCCGAAGCGATCAGGAAAACCCACAGCACCCAGCGCCAGCGGCGCGGCTGGGACAGGCCGTCGGGGAAGAGCAGGACGGTCAGCGCGGCTAGCACCGCGATACCGAACTCGGCGGATTCGGCCATGACCGCGACCGGGCCGAAGGGCAGCGTGCCGCGATGCAGCCGGTAGTCGAGCACCGCATAAAGCAGCGCGACGCCGACCAGCGGAGTCAGCAGCGCCCAGCCGAGCAGCAGCCAGCCGATCGGGCTGGCCGGCTGGCGCCGGGCCACCAGGAAGCCCACTGCCAGGCAGACCAGGGCGGCCACGCACCCGCCGGCTCCGTAGACGGCCCGCTGGTAGTCCCGGGTCAGCAGCAGGAGCACTCCGCAGGCCCCGAACATCGCCACGGTCAGGCCCGCTGCCGCGATACCCAGGATGCTCACGCTGGCCGGCGCAGCCAGGCGGAACCGTCCCGCGGTGGCATCCGCCGCCATGGCGCCCTCCGGAGGTCCGGCCATCCCGTCTGATACGCAGCTTCCAGCTTAAGAAGCGCGAGATGAGGCCGATAGCCCTGTCCGCCGATAGCCCTGTCCGCCGATAGCCGTCGCGCTCGCCGTCCGAGGCCATCCACGGCCGCCTGGCCGCCGCCCCGGGCCCGTTACAGTAGCCAACGTGATGACCGACCAGGCTCCCCGGCTGACCTCGCTGTCGCCCGGCGCGGGCTGCGCCTGCAAGCTGCCGCTGGCCAAGCTGGAGGAGATGTTCGCCGCCATGGACCCGGTTGGCCCGGCCTCGGGCGATCTGCTCATCGGCGCGCTCGAGGCGGACGACGCGGCGGTGCTGCGCCTGGACGACGACCGGGCGCTGGTGCTGACCACGGATTTCTTCACGCCGATCGTCGACGACCCGCAGGACTGGGGCCGGATCGCGGCGGCGAACGCGCTGTCCGACGTGTACGCGATGGGCGGCAAGCCGTTGTTCGCGGTCAACCTGGCCGCCTGGCCGGGTGCCGGGCTCGACATCGCCATCCTCGGCCGGGTGCTGAGCGGCGGCGCGCAGGTGGCGGCCGAAGCCGGGTGCTTCATCGCGGGCGGGCACACCATCGATGACCCGGTGCCCAAGTACGGCCTGGCCGTGGTCGGCCTGGCCGACCCGGCCGCCCTGATGACGATTGACCGGGCCGCGCCGGGAGACCGGCTGATCCTGACCAAGGCGATCGGCACCGGCGTGATCGCCACCGCGGTCAAGCGGGGCGCGCCGGACGCCGGGGTGGTGCGGGCCGCCGTGGACTCCATGACGCTGCTCAACGCGGGTGCCGCCGAGGCCGCGCTGGCCGCCGGCATCCGCGCGGCCACCGACGTGACCGGGTTCGGGCTGCTGGGCCACCTGCACCGGATGCTGGCCGCCAGCGGGGCCGCGGCGCGGGTCTGGGCCGCGGCGGTGCCGCTGCTGCCCGGCGCGGCGGACCTGGCCGCGGCCGGGTTCGTGTCCGGCGGGACCCGGGCCAACATCGAGCGCATGCGCCCGGTCACCCGGCTGGAGGCGGCGATACCGGACGAACTCGCGGTGCTGCTGCACGACGCGCAGACCTCCGGCGGGCTGCTGCTGGCCGCGCCCGCCCGGGTGGCGCCCGCCCTGCTGGCCGCCCTGCGGGCCCGTGGCCTGCCCGCCGCGCTGATCGGCGAGGTGGCGGCCGGCGAAGCCGGTCACATCGACGTGCACGCGGCCCGGCCTGGATAACGCTCACCACGGATCGTTCCGAATCACGGGTTCTTGCCGGATACGGTGGTGCGGTGAGGGTGAGGCCGGGTCCGGCGCGGTCCGCGCTGTTGGCCTGCCTGCTCGCGGTCCTGGCCGTGGTGGTCTCCGCGATCCCGGCGGGTGCCAGGACCGTCACGCCGGCGCCGGCCCGGCACGTCGTCATCGTGGGCCTGTCCGGCCTGCGGTGGAGCGACGTTTCGCAGGCTGCCACGCCGGCGCTGTGGCGGCTGGCGGGCCAGGGCTCGGCGGGCTCGCTGGTCGACTACGCCGTGCTGCCGCTCACCTGCCCGGCCGACGGCTGGCTCACCCTGAACTCCGGCACCCGCGCGCAGCCCGATCACACCGACGCCGGCTGCGGCACCTTCCCCGCCGTGGTCCGGGCCGGGCCTGGCGCCGAGGTGCCCGGCCTGCCCGCGCTGATCTCGTACAACAAGCAGTTCAACAACAACCCCGACTGGGGCCTGCTGGCCAGCGCCGCCGGCTGCGCCACCGCGGTCGGCCCGGGCGCCGCGCTGGCCCTGGCCGACTCCGCCGGGCACGTGGCCTCCTACCTGCCGTCGCCCGCTGACCTGTCCGCGGCGGTGCTGTCCCGCTGCCCGCTGACCGTCGTGGACCTGGGAAGTCTCGGATCTACCGAACGATCCTCGGCGCTTGCCTCCGCGGACTCCGAACTGGCGCGGATCGTGGCGGACCTGCCCCCGGGCACCACCCTGCTCGTCACCGCGCCCGGCGCCACGGTCAAGCCGCCGCACCTGCAGGTGACCCTGGTCAGCGGGCCCGGTTACCAGGCGGGCCTGCTCGAGTCCAGCTCGACCCGCCAGCCCGGCCTGGTGGTGCTCACCGACCTGACTCCGACCGTGCTGCGCTGGCTCGGCCACGGCGTGCCGCCCGGGGTGGTCGGCGCGCAGCTGACCCGGGGAGAGCGCGGCGACCTGGCCGCGACGGTCAGGTCGCTGGCCGGCCGGGACACCGCCGAGCAGGTCTGGCGGTCCACGCACAACGCCTTCTTCTGGACGTACGCGCTGGCTGACGCGGTGGTGTTTTCCGCGATCGGGCTGGCGTCCTGGGGCGCCGCTCCGGAGCGCCGCAGGCGCCGGGCGCGGTGGTGGCGGGTGGCCGGGGTGTTCGCCGTCTCGGTGCCCGCGGGCACCTTCCTGGCCGACCTGGTGCCCTGGTGGCGGTGGCCCCATCCGGCGGCCTGGCTGTACGGGATGGCCGTGGCCGTGGCCGCGGTCATCGGGATCGCGGCCCTGCTGGCCACCAGGCGATCCGATCGGCTCGCGCCGCTCGGGGTGGTGTGCCTGCTCACGGTGATCGTGCTGGGCCTGGACGTGATGACCGGATCCCGGCTGCAGCTGGAGACGCCGTTCGGGCTGTCGCTGCTCGAGGCGGGCCGGTTCTACGGCATCGGCAACGAGGCGCTGGGCATCTACGGCATCACCGCGCTGTTCGGCGCGGCCTGGCTGGCCCTGGTGGCGCAGCGCCGGTACCCGTCGTCCCGGCGTCCCGCGCTGCTCGCGGTCTCGGTGGTGGGGCTGTTCGCCGTGTTCGCGTCCGGGTGGCCCGGGTTCGGCGGCAAGGTGGGCGGCACGATCGCCATGGTGCCCTGCTTCGCTCTGCTCGGCCTGGCCGTGGCCGGGATCAGGCTCAACTGGCGCCGGGTGCTGCTGGTCGCGGTCAGCGGGCTCGCCCTGTTCGCGGTGTTCGCGCTGATCAGCTACTTCACCTCGATCACCGGCACGTCCGACATCGGCCGGTTCGCCGGCGACGTGCTGCACGGTCACGCGGGCGGCGTGCTGTTGCGGAAGATCCACTCCAACATCGGCTCGCTCTCGGTCAACGCGTTCAGCCCGGTGATCCCGATCGTGGTGGTGCTGACCGGGCTGATGCTGTGGCGGCCTTCGTGGTTCGCGCTGAAGACGGTGCCGCTGGCCTACGCGGCCGAGCCGCTGCTGCGTCCGGTGCTGGCCGTGCTGTGGCTGATGCCGGTGCTCGGCTGGTTCGCCGACGACTCGGGCGTGATCGTGCCGGCCGCCGCGTTGCCGCTGGTGCTGCCGCTCGGCATCGCCAGCGCGGCGGCCGCCGCCTACCTCGGTCACCAGGAACGCTATCTCGGTACGACCGTCGCCGGGCCCTCCGTCGCTGGTTCCACGGTCCTGCCCGGGTAGGGAGCAGGCGCTAGCCGGCGCACTCGGGGCACAGGCCGAACAGCTCCACCGTATGCCCGACGTCGGTGAAGCCCGCCTCGGCGGCCACCCGTTCCGCCCACTGCTCCACCGCCCGGCCCTCCACCTCCACGCTGCGCCCGCAGGTGCGGCAGGTCAGATGGTGGTGGTGCACGCTGGTGCCGCACTGCCGGTACAAGAGCTCGCCGCTGGCGTCACGGATGGCGTCGACGCGGCCCTGCTCGCTGAGCGCCTGCAGGTGACGGTAGACGGTGGCCAGGCCCACGTGCTCGCCCTTACGCCGCAGCTCAGCGTGGATCTCCTGAGCGCTGCAGAACCCGGGCAGGCCCGCCAGCGCGGCGGCCAGCGCCTGCGCCTGCCTGGTCCCGCGCGCCCGGGTGCCCCGGGCCGCCTCCTTGTTCCCTGCCGGCCCAGCCCGGATGCGCTCGTCGGGCTGCTGCGTCGTCACAGTCGCACGGTACATCGTCGCCGCCGTTCCAGCTAACACGCTCGCCCGGTTCCGGTGCCGGCGGACGCGTTGCAAGCGAGATTGAGAATCATTATCATTATACGTAAGGTCAAGCCCTCCCCCCGGTCGAAGGAGCACTGGCCCATGGCGAAGCGTCGCAGGACGCTGGCGGCGGTCATCGCCGTAGCCGCGTCGTTGCTGACGGCGGGCTGCTCCGTATCCTTCGCCTACGGGGTGTCCGAAACCGGCGGGCGCGTGATCGCGGTGGGTGCGGAGAACCAGTACGCGGACGTCATCAGCCAGGTCGGCGGAAGGTACGTCGAGGCCAGCGCGATCATGAGCAACCCGAACACCGACCCGCACACCTTCGAGGCCAGCGCGTCCGTCGGGCGGCTGGTCAGCGGGGCCCAGCTCGTGGTGCAGAACGGCCTCGGTTACGACGCGTTCATGAACACGATCGAGGACGCTGTGCCCGACTCGGCGCGCAAGGTCATCGTGGTGCAGGACCTGCTCGGGCTCCCGGACAGCACGCCGAACCCGCACCTGTGGTACAAGCCGGGCACGATGGCGGCCGTGGCGAACGCCACGGCCGCCGCCTTGGCCGAGCTACAGCCTGCCCATACCGCGTACTTCAGGGCCAACGCGACCCGCTTCGTCGAATCGCTTACCGCCTGGACCCACGCGCTGGCCACGTTCAGGTCCGCGTATCCTCTCGCGCCGGTGGCAACCACCGAACCGGTCGCCGACTACATGCTCCAGGCGGCCGGCGCGGACAACCTGACGCCCTGGGCCTTCCAGGCCGACATCATGAACGGCACCGACCCGTCGGCGCAGGACGTCGCGCTCGAGCGGAGCCTGTTCACCCAGCACAAGGTGCGAGCCCTGGTCTACAACCAACAGGTGACGGACTCACTGACCCAATCGTTCATCGCGCTGGCGCACGCGAACGGCGTCCCGGTGGTGGGCGTCTACGAGACGATGCCGGTTCCCGGCTACCACTACCAGTCGTGGATGCTGGCCGAGGTCCAGGCCCTGCGCCGGGCTGTGGCAAACCAGATCTCCACGGAGCAACTATGACGACTGAACTGCTCCGGCTGGATGGCGTCGGGGTGCGGCTGGGCGGCCGGGAGGTCCTCAGGGACGTCTCGTTCGGCATCCGTCCCGGCGAGTTCACCGGCCTCATCGGCCCGAATGGCGCGGGCAAGACCACGCTGCTGCGGGTCATCCTCGGCCTGCAGCCGGTCACCGCGGGCTCGGTACTCATCGACGGCTCGCCGCGGGCCGCGCGTGAGTCCTCGATCGGGTACGTGCCGCAGAAACTGGCCATCGAGCCGGATATGCCCCTGCGGGTCAGGGACGTAGTGTCGCTCGGCCTGGACGGCCACAAGTTCGGCCTGCGGCTGCCGTCCCGGGCCCGCCGCGAGCTGGTCAGCGACATGGTCACCGCGGTCGGCGCGCAACGGTACGCCGACGCGCGGATCGGCGAGTTGTCCGGGGGCGAGCAGCAGCGGGTCATGATCGCGCACGCGCTGATCAGCCGGCCGAGGCTGCTGCTGCTCGACGAGCCGCTGGCCAACCTGGACATCTCCAGCGAGCAGGGCATTGTCTCGGTGCTGGCCCGGCTGGCCAGGGCCGAGGGGGTCGCGGTGCTGCTGTCCGCGCACGACATGAACCCGCTGATGCCGGTAATGGACCGGATCGTCTACGTGGCTGCGGGCCGGGTCGCGGTCGGCAGCACCGACGAGGTGGTCCAGCCCGAGGTCCTGTCCGGCCTGTACGGCCAGCACGTGGACGTGATCCGGGTACACGGGCGGGTGCTGGTGGTGGCCGCCCCCGCCGGGGTCGACGACGCGCGGGCGGCGGCCGAGGACGCCTACGGCGACACCGAGCACGCCAGCATCGTGAGGTGAGGCCATGGGTCACCTGCTCAGGTATGTCTTCGAGCCCGGCTTCTTCGGCAGCGAGCCCGTGCACATCGCGCTGGCCGTCGGGACCGTCGTCGCCGTTACCTCCGCCGTGGCGGGCGTGTTCACCGTGATGCGCGGGCAGGCGTTCGCCGGGCACTCCCTGGCCGACATCGCCACCACCGGGGGCTCCGGCGCGTTCCTCATCGGCCTCAACCAGTTCTGGGGCTACCTGGCCTTCGCGGCGGGCGCGGCCGCCTTCATGGAGATGATCGGCATCCAGCGGCGCCGGGACCGTGACGTGGCCACCGGGGTGGTGCTCGGCGCCGCCCTCGGCCTGGCCGCGCTGTTCCTCTACCTGGGCACCCAGTACAGCTCGACCACCGGCGCGTCGTTCACCATCTTGTTCGGCTCCATATTCGTCATCACCCCCTCCACCGTCCCGGCCCTGATCGCATCCGCCCTGCTCGCGCTGGCCACAGTCGTGACGCTGGCCCGCGTGCTGCTGCTGAGCTCGCTGAGCCCGGACATCGCGGCGGTACGCGGCGTACCGGTCCGCGGGGTCGGCGCCGCCTTCCTCATGGCCCTGGCGGTGTCGGTGGCGCTGTCGGCCATGATCATCGGCGCGGTGCTGAGCACCGCGCTGCTGATCGGCCCGGCCGCCACCGCGCTGCGCCTGGCCCGAGGCCCGGTGCGAGCGGCGGCCACGGCCGCGGGCATCGGCGTGGCGGCCGTATGGCTCGGCATCCTGCTGGCCTACGACAGCTTCTACTGGCCCCCGGACGGGCGCGGCTGGCCGGTCAGCTTCTTCGTGGTGACGCTCATCGTCGGCGGTTACCTGCTCACGAGCCTCCGGCGGCGCGGCAGCCGCCCAGCCCAGCGGGAAACCCCG
Source organism: uncultured Actinomycetota bacterium (assembly GCA_963808615.1). Classification (GTDB taxonomy): domain Bacteria; phylum Actinomycetota; class Actinomycetes; order Streptosporangiales; family Streptosporangiaceae; genus Palsa-504. The sequence goes on along the minus strand of CAWEGV010000003.1, from coordinate 54,582 downwards.
GATGCGGAGCAGGTATGTTCTCCGGCCTGATGCTGAACACCTGGGTCGCGGCCACCGTGGTGGCGGTGATCGCCGGCGTGACGGGCTTCTTTGCGGTCCTGCGCGGGTCGACGTTCGCGGCTCACGCGATACCCAACGGGGCCTTCGCCGGGGCGGCCGGGGCCAGCCTGCTGGGGCTCAACCCGTTCGCGGGCCTCGCGGTCTTCTCGGTGGCGGGCGCGCTCGGCATCGCCGGGCTGAGCCGCAGGGCCAGAAACGATGTGGCGACCGCGCTGACGTTCGTGATGATGCTCGGGGTCGGCGCGCTGTTCGTGAGCTGGAGCACCGAGTACGCCCAGGAAGCGTATTCGCTGCTGTTCGGCGAGGTGTTCGGGGTCGCCCCGGACGAGGTACTGCCCATCCTCGGACTGGGCGTGATCTCGATCGCGGCCATCGCCGTGATGTTCCGCCCGCTCATGCTGTCCTCGGTGCTGCCCGAGGTGGCCGAGGCGCGCGGCCTGTCCGCCCACCGGATGAACCTGGCGTTCCTGCTCGTCATGGCCCTGGCGACCAGCATGACCGTGCCCGTGGTCGGCGCGCTGCTGATGTTCAGCCTGATGATCGGCCCGGCCGCCGCGGCGCGGTCGCTGACCGCCCGGCCGCTGCTGGCCATGGTCTTGTCCGTGGCCATCGCGCTGATCACGGTGTGGGCCGGTATCGCCCTGTCCTACCAGTCCAACTGGCCCCTGGGCTTCTTCGTCGGCATCGGAGGTGCCGTCTTCTTCCTGCTCGGCCGCGCCTGCGCGGCCGGACGCCGCCGGAGCGGTACGGCGACAATCGCGGCCTAGCCGCACTCGCGCGGCCCGCGAGGGGCCTCCGGCCCCTCCGGCCGCGCGAGACTACGGGGAGGTACCGCAGCGGGGCGCGAAGCGCGCGGGGGGTTCGGGGGGTCGTCCCCCGCCACGCGTAGCGTGGAGAATATGAACCGCCTGAAGGATGCGACGAGTCCCTACCTGCTCCAGCATGCGGACAACCCGGTGGACTGGTGGCCCTGGTGCGAGGAGGCGTTCGCCGAAGCCGCCCGGCGTGATGTCCCGGTCATGCTCTCGGTCGGCTACGCCGCGTGTCACTGGTGTCACGTGATGGCCCATGAGTCGTTCGAGGACCCGGGGACGGCGGCACTGCTCAACGAGCACGTGGTCGCGGTCAAGGTGGACCGGGAGGAGCGGCCGGACGTGGACTCGGTCTACATGACCGCGACCCAGGCCATGACCGGCCAGGGGGGCTGGCCGATGACGGTGTTCATGACGCCGGGCAAGGAGCCGTTCTTCTGCGGCACCTACTTTCCCCGTGACCATTTCAGGCACCTCGTGCTGAACATCTCGCGGGCCTGGCGCGACCAGCGCGAGGGCGTGACCGGCCAGGCCCGGCAGGTCACGGCCGCGCTGGCCGAGAACGCCGCGGCCACCGCCCGTGCGCTGCGCAGTGCTGGCCTGGGGGGACGACCCCCCGGAACTCCCCGGGTCGGGGGGGACCCATCCCCTCAGACCCCCCTTGGCGAGATCGCGCAGGCGTCGGTGGGCTCGCTCGAGCGCGACTACGACGCCGCGGCGGGCGGCTTCGGCCGCGCGCCGAAGTTCCCGCCGTCGATGGTCCTGGAGTTCCTGCTGCGGTACCACCGGCGGACCGGGGCGCCCGCCGCGCTGCGGATGGCCGAGGGCACCTGCGAGGCGATGGCCCGCGGCGGCATGTACGACCAGCTCGGCGGCGGCTTCGCCCGGTACTCGGTGGACGCCGGCTGGGTGGTGCCGCACTTCGAGAAGATGCTTTACGACAACGCGCTGCTGGCCCGGGTCTACCTGAACCTGTGGCGCGCTACCGGGTCTGAGCTCGGCCGCCGCGTGGCGGTCGAGACCTGCGCGTGGATGCTGGACGAGCTGTGCGCGCCCGGCGGCGGGTTCGCGGCCTCCCTGGACGCCGACAGCGAGGGCGAAGAGGGAACGTTCTACGTCTGGCGGCCCGCCGAACTGGACGCGGTGCTCGGCCCGGAGGACGGCGAGTTCGCGGCCGGGGTATTCGGCGTCACCGAGGCCGGGACCTTCGAGCGCGGCGCCTCGGTGCTCCAGCGGCGCGCTGAGCCCGCGGATGCCGGCCGTCTCGTCCGGGTCCGGCAGGCGCTGCTGGCCGCGCGCGGCGGGCGGGTCCGCCCCGGCCGGGACGACAAGGTGGTCGCCGCCTGGAACGGCCTGGCCATCTCGGCCCTGGCCGAATGCGGGCTGCTGTTCGGGCAGCCGCACTTCATCGACGCCGCGCACGCCGCCGCCTCCTTGCTGGCCGACGTGCACATGAGCGGCCACAAGATCGCCCGGACCTCGCGCGACGGATCCCCAGGGGACACCGCAGGTGTCCTGGAGGACTACGCCTGCGTCGCCGAGGGATTCCTCGTGCTGTCCGGGCTGACGGGACAAGCGCGCTGGCTGCAGCTGGCCGGCGGGCTGCTCGACGCTGCGCTCAGCGCCTTCGGCGACGGGGAGGGCGGCTTCTACGACACGGCGGCCGACGGCGAGCCGCTGATCTTCCGCCCGGCCGACGCGGCCGACAACGCCACTCCCTCCGGCACCTTCGCCGTGGCCGGGGCCCTGCTCGGCTACTCCGCACTGACCGGCTCGTCCCGGCACCGCGAGGCCGCCGAGGCGGCCCTCGGCGTGCTGCCCGCCATCGCGGCCCGTTACCCGCGGGCGGCCGGGGCGGGCCTGGCCGTCGCCGAGGCCCGGCTGGCCGGGCCGCCGGAGATCGCGGTAGTGGGCGACCCCGACGACGAGCGAACCCGCGCGCTGCACCATACGGCACTGCGTGCGGCCCCGCCCGGTGCGGTGCTGGCCATCGGCGACGGGGGTACGGCCGAGGTGCCGCTGCTGGCCGGACGAGGCCCGGTCGACGAGGCGCCGGCCGCGTATGTCTGCCGCCAGTTCACCTGCCAGGCGCCGGTCACCACGCCGGACCAGCTCGAGCGGGCCCTGGGTCAGCCGTACTAGGGGTGTCGCATTCAAGGTCCGGTTCCGGTTTGGACGCCCGGCGGTCCATGAGGCATGGTAGATGCGATGTACCCGACGACGGACGCCGCGCGGCGACTTTGGCGATGGCTAAGGCGCGGCGGACCTGAAGGGTCTTCCGGGCCGTCGGGTCCGGGGCGTCTGATGCCCGTCCTGGTCAGCCTGCTCGTGGTGGCCGGGACGGCGGTGGGCGTGGTGCTGGCCACGGCGGGCGGCAAGCCGGCACCAGAGGCGGGTCCTCATCCTGTGGCTCCGGGCGCCCGGCCGGCCCCGGCCAGCAGTGCCGCGCCGGTCGTGCCGCTGCTCGGCGGGAACGTCGAGGCGGGGCGGGCCGTGCCGGTCGCGCCGGTGAGTCCCGCCGCGAGCGCCGGGGCCCCGCCGCCGGCCGCCAAGGTCGCCCCGCTGCGCGGACTGCGGCAGGCCGACCTGCTGGTGGTCGCGCCGTTCTCGCTGTCCAGGCAGGTCCTGGCCGCGGTGTCGCGGCAGCCCGAGGTGACCAGCGCCGATCAGATCGAGGCCGCCAGGATCAAGATCAACGGCACGTACACGGCCGTACTCGGGGTCGACCCCTCGACGTTCCGTGGCTATGCCGCCGGGCCCACGGCCGCCTCCGACCCGCTGTGGCAGGGGGTCGCCAGCGGCGGCGTCGCCATCTCCTACACCATGGGCACCCTGGACCGGCTGTCGCTGGGCGGCGGGATAGCCGTGGCCGGGCTCAGGCACGAACAACTGCAGGTGGTCGCGTTCGGGACGGTGGGGATCGGCGGGGTCGACGCCGTGGTGTCCGACTCGGTCGCCAGGTCCCTGGGCATGCCGGCCGGGAACGCCATCGTCATCAGCGCGCCGCCCGCGAGCGTGGCCTCGCTGGCCTCAAGCATCAAGGGCGCCCTGCCTCGCGGGGCCGCCGTCGAGCCGCTGCTGACGCTGGTGACGAAGCCGTCCGCCGCGGGAGTGCCGCTGCCCGCCGGTGGCGGCGGGGCGATGACCGCAGCGCAGCTCACCACCGCGTTGCGGGCCGCGGAGAGCAGGCAGGGCCTGCCCTACGTATGGGGCTCGGCCGGACCCGGCTCCTTCGACTGCTCGGGCCTGGTCCAGTGGTCATTCGCCCAGGCCGGCGTGCGCATGCCCCGGGTGGCTGCGGACCAGGCGCGGACCGGCCCCGCGGTCCCGGTCAGCCAGCTCGAGCCAGGCGATCTGCTCTTTTACCACACCGACCCCACTGCTCCCGGCTACATCTCGCATGTGGCCATCTATCTCGGTAACGGGTGGATGATCCAGGCGCCCCAGCCCGGCATGTCCGTCCAGGTGGTGCCGGCCAACTTCGGCTCAGAGTTCGCCGGCGCCATCCGGGTGTACCCGCAACTCGCCGCCGAGGTGGCCGCCGGGCTGGCCTGAATCCTCGCGGCCGGAGCCCGCTGAGCTCGGGCCGGGCGATGCCGCGCAGGCGGACCTCGCGGTGCGGCTGTGGCCAGGACTGCCCTCTGGGGTTGACGCTATCGTAACTCAATGTAATCATGATTACATGAGTACGCGGCAGCGGGATCCCGCGCGGGCGAACGCAGCCGGGGCCGGAGCACCCGAGGACACTAGCCGTGACCCGGCCTCAGACCGTGTCTTCGGCCCGGCGGAGAGGGTGCGTGGCTGGTTCGCCGGCAGGCTTCCCGCTACGTGGTTCACCTCGGCGCCGGACATTCTCCTCGACCGTGAGGAGATCATCATCATAGGGACGCTGGCCGACCCGGCCACGGCCGGCGTCTCCGATGCCGAGCGGGCCGCCGCGGCCGAGGGCAGGATCCGCAAGTTCCGCGAGGAAACCAAGAGCCGCCGGATCGCGATCGCGCGCGAGGCCGAGCACCGGTTCCGGCGCAAGGTCTCGTGGGGAGCCACCTGCGCGAACGTTACGGAGATGTTCACCACGCTGTCGGTTCCCGTTATGACCAGGCTGCGGCAGCCTGAGCGCCGGGTGCTCGACACGCTGGTCGACGCCGGGGTGGCCCGCAGCCGCAGCGATGCGTTGGCCTGGTGCGTCCGGCTGACCGGGGAGAACGCGGATGCCTGGCTGTCCAAGCTGCGTGCGGCCCTGCGCCATGTGGAAGAGGTACGGGACCAGGGACCCGGCAGCGCCTGAGCGAATTCCCTGATAGCGAAGTCCGAATTGTCGCCGTGAGGGCACACGGCTCATGGGCCGTGCGGTCCGGAACCACAGGTACCGGCCAGAGCGTTCCATCCGTTGGGTACCTTCAGTTCTAGACCAACACGGCGACGAGGAAGGCCGCAGCATGGGATATCGTGACCTGGCCTACCGGCTGTACGAGCGCAGGCTCCTGGCATCCCTGTCGCCAGACGTGATCCCCCGCCACGTCGGGGTCATGTGCGACGGGAACCGGCGATGGGCCAAGTCCGCCGGATTCCGGGATGTCAGCAACGGTCATCGCAAGGGCGCGGACAAAATATTCGAGCTGCTCGACTGGTGCCGCGAGACCGGTGTCGAGGTCGTGACCCTCTGGCTGCTGTCCACCGACAACCTGGCCCGGCCCGCCAGCGAGCTGGTGCCGCTGCTGAAGATCATCGAAGAGACCGTGCAGGGCCTGGTCGCCGAGCACTGGCACGTGAACCCGGTCGGCGCGCTCGACCTGCTGCCGGACGAGACGGTCCAGATCCTGAAGGACGCGGGCGAGGTCACCGCCCACTATCCGGGCCTGCTCGTCAACGTGGCCGTTGGGTACGGCGGCCGCCGCGAGATCGCCGACGCGGTGCGCTCACTGCTGCAAGACCACGCCACGCGGGGCACCACGATCGAGGAACTGGCCGAGATCCTCGACGTCGAGCACATCGCCGAACACCTCTACACCGCAGGCCAGCCCGACCCCGACCTGGTCATCCGCACCTCAGGTGAGCAGCGGCTGGGCGGCTTCCTGCTCTGGCAGAGCACCCACTCGGAGTTCTATTTCTGCGACGCCTACTGGCCCGCCTTCCGCAAGGTCGACTTCCTCCGCGCCCTCCGCTCCTACGCCGCCAGAAACCGCCGCTTCGGCGTCTAACCGGCCCGAAAGACCCCGCTGGTTTTCGCGGGTTCGCGGGGGAATCGCCCGCATGTGTGGGTCCGCGGGGGCATCGCCCGCATGTGTGGGTCCGCGGGGAACCCCCGCGCATGGGTGTACACCCGCGCTGGGTTTCTGGGGGTTCGCGGGGGAAACCCCCTGCGGGTGGGTCCCCCCGCGTGTGTTGGCTTTTGCGGAAACACGATGGCGGGTACCTTCAGTAGTGGTGGACGGCACCGCGCCGTCTCCCGGGAGGGCCCTCGGATCTCCAGGCTTCGCGCTTTGCGCGCAGGCGAGATGACGGAAGGGCCGGCCCGGCCCTTCGAGGGCCAGGCCCGGCCCGTCCGACACGTTTGTGTCCTGTCGAGGCGCCGGGTCCGGCCCGGCGCCCAGGGGAGTCTGCGTGGTCAAATCTCAGGGTCGCCGTACGTACGTACTCGACACCAGCGTCCTGCTGGCCGATCCGGCCGCCATCACTCGCTTCGATGAGCACAAGATCGTCCTGCCGGTCGTCGTCATCACCGAGCTGGAAGCCAAGCGGAACCATCCTGAACTCGGCTACTTCGCCCGCCAGGCCCTGCGTCACCTCGACGACCTGCGCGTCGAGCACGGCAGGCTGGACGCGGAACTGCCGGTGGGCATCCTGGGCGGCACGGTCAGGGTCGAGCTGAACCATGCCGACGCCTCCGTGCTGCCCGCCGGGTTCCGGCTCGGGGACAACGACTCGCGCATCTTGTCGGTGGCACGAAGCCTGGCCGCCGAAGGCGAGGACGTGGTGCTGGTCAGCAAGGACCTGCCGCTGAGGGTCAAGGCCGCCTCGATCGGGCTGGCCGCCCAGGAGTACCGGGCCGAGCTTCCCGTGGACTCGGGCTGGACCGGGATGACGGAACTGGAACTCAGCAGCGGCGACATCGAGCACCTCTACGACACGGGCACCTTGGACTGCGAGACCGCCCGCGAGCTTCCCTGCCATACCGGGCTGGTGCTGAGCTCCTCGAACGGCAGCGCGCTCGGCCGGGTCAGGCCGGACAAGTCCATCCAACTGGTGCGCGGCGATCGGGAGGCGTTCGGGCTACGGGGCAGGAGCGCCGAGCAGCGCGTCGCGCTGGACCTGCTGCTCGACCAGGAGATAGGCATCGTCTCGCTCGGCGGCCGGGCCGGAACCGGGAAGTCCGCCCTCGCGCTGTGCGCCGGGCTCGAGGCCGTGATGGAGCGCAGGCAGCACCGCAAGGTCATCGTGTTCCGGCCGCTTTACGCGGTGGGCGGCCAGGAACTCGGGTACCTGCCCGGCTCGGAAGCCGACAAGATGAGCCCCTGGGCCCAGGCCGTCTACGACACTCTCACCGCGGTCACCACGCAGGACGTCATCGACGAGGTCCTGGCCAGGGACATGTTCGAGGTCCTGCCGCTGACCCACATCAGAGGCCGGTCGCTGCACGACGCGTTCGTGATCGTGGACGAGGCGCAGTCCCTCGAGCGCGGCGTCCTGCTCACCGTGCTGTCCAGGATCGGGTCCGGATCGCGGGTGGTGCTCACCCACGACATCGCGCAGCGCGACAACCTGCGGGTCGGCAGGCACGACGGGGTGATCGCGGTGATCGAGAAGCTCAAGGGCCATCCCTTGTTCGCGCACGTCACCCTGGTCCGCTCCGAACGGTCGCAGATCGCCGCCCTGGTCACCGAGATGCTGGAGGACTCGGGCCTCTAACCGCGGCCAACCGCGGTGCTGGCTGCGGTACGGTGGCCTGCGAGCGTCATTCAGAACCGACTGGTGAGCACGGGCCTTCTGAGCCCGTGCGAGCGGTCGGTGCGCGATAGCGGCGAGAAGCGCAGCCAGGATCTGGATGACGCGAGTCCTAGGATCAACAGAGCGTTATGGAATACCCGCCCGTGTCCGTGGTGATGCCGGCCAGGAACGAGGAGTGGCACCTGGCGGAGTCGGTGCGGCACGTCCTCGGCCAGGACTACCCGGGTCCGCTCGAGCTCGTGCTCGCCGTCGGGCCGTCCGCCGACCGGACCGAGCAGATCGCCCGTGAGCTGGCGGCCGCCGAGCCGCGTGTCACGGTGGTCGCCAACCCGACCGGAAAGATCCCGGCGGCCCTCAACCTCGCCGTCCGCACCGCGCGGCACCAGGTGATCGCCCGGATAGACGGGCATGCGCTGTTCCCTCCCACCTACCTCAAGACCGCGGTCGAGGTGCTGGTGCGGACCGGCGCCGCCGACGTCGGCGGGGTGATGGCGGCCGCGGGCGTCACCGCGTTCCAGCAGGCCGTGGCCTGGGGGATGACCTCCAAGGCCGGGGTCGGCTCGGCCGGCTGGCACACCGGCGGCCAGGCGGGTCCCGCGGACAGCGTCTACCTCGGCGTGTACCGCCGCGAGGCGATCGAGCAGGCCGGCGGGTGGGATGAGGAGATGCTCCGCGCGGAGGACTGGGAGCTGAACTACCGCATCCGGGCCGGCGGCGGCCTGGTCTGGTTCACTCCCGAGCTGCGCGTCACCTACCGGCCGCGGGCCAGCTTCCGTGCGCTCGGCTCCCAGTACTTCCATTACGGCCGCTGGCGGCGTGTCGTGATGCGAGAGCACCCGGAGACGGCCAGCTCCCGCTACCTGGCGCCCCCGGCCGCCACGGCGCTGGTCGCGCCCGGCCTGCTCGCCGGGCTGGCCGGGCTGGCCGGGATCGCGGCCGGGGCGCCGGCCGCGGTGGGCTGGCTGGCGGCCGGGCTGGTGATCCCGCTCACCTACCTGGCCGGGATCACCGCGGTCAGCGTGGCACTCTCCCGGGGCGTCCCGGCCGCGGTACGCGCCCGGCTGCCGCTCGTGCTCGCGGTCATGCACATGTGCTGGGGCACCGGATTCCTGATCAGCCCGCGCGGGCTGCACAAGCCGCGGGAGCCGGGTACCCAGGACCGTTCGGCCCAGAAAGAAGCGCGAGCGGGGCGGCGGGCCAGCCAGGCCGAGACGCCGGGCCGTCCGCGCTAGCCAGGGCCAGGATGCGGCCCGATGCGCGAGAATGAGGCCATGGACTTCGACCTTCCCGGGCTCCTCGCGGCGCACCGCGACGACGGATATGAGCTGTACGGCCGGTACCTGAACCCCCAGCAGCCGCGGATGCTGCACGCGATCGGCTTCGACAAGGTCTACGTCCGCGCCGAGGGCGCGTACCTGTACGACGCAGAAGGTCACCAGTACGCCGACTTCCTGGCCGGCTTCGGCGTGTTCGCGGCGGGCCGCAACCACCCGGTGATCCGCCAGGCCCTGCATGACGCGCTCGACGCCCAGCTCGCCGACTGGACCCAGTTCGACTGCGGGCCGCTGCCAGGCCTGCTGGCGGAGCGGCTGCTGGCCAAGGCGCCCGGACTGGACCGGGTGTTCTTCTGCAACAGCGGCACCGAAGCGGTGGAGTCCGCGCTGAAGTTCGCCAGGTACGCCACCGGTCGCGGCCGGATCATCTACTGCGACCACGCTTTCCACGGGCTCACCACGGGATCGTTGTCGGTGAACGGCGCGCAGGAGTTCCGGCGCGGGTTCGCCCCGCTGCTGCCGGACACCGCCATCCCCCTCGGCGACCTGGATGCGCTCGCGGCCGAGCTGCGCCAGGGTGACGTCGCCGCGCTCATCATCGAGCCGGTCCAGGGTCATGGCGTGCTCATGCCGCCCGACGGCTTCCTGACCGCGGCGGCGGCCCTGCTGCACGAGCACGGCGCGCTGCTCATCTGCGACGAGGTGCAGAGCGGCTTCGGCCGGACCGGCAGGTTCTTCGCCTACCAGCATGAGCAGGTCGTGCCGGACATCGTCACCGTGGCCAAGGCCCTGTCTGGCGGTTTCGTCCCGGTGGGCGCGACGCTGACCAAGGGGTGGATCTTCGAGAAGGTCTACTCCTCCATGGACCGGGTCCTGGTGCACAGCACCACGTTCAAGGGCGGCGTGCTGGCCATGGCGGCCGGGCTGGCCTCGCTGGCCGTGCTGGACGACGAGGGGCTGGTCGACAACGCGGCGCGGACCGGGGAAGCGCTGAAAACCTCACTGGCTCACATGATGAGCAGGTATGACGTCCTGGCCGACGTGCGCGGGCGCGGGCTGATGATCGCGCTCGAGTTCGACAAGCCGTCCTCGATGCGCGCCCGGACCAGCTGGAACATGCTGCAGAAGGCCCGGGTGGGCCTGTTCGCGCAGATGGTGGTGGTCGCGCTGTTCCAGCGGCACCGCATTCTCACCCAGGTGTCCGGCGATCACATGGAGGTGATCAAGCTGATCCCGCCGCTGATGATCGGCGAGGGCGAGGTGAAGCTGTTCACCGAGGCGTTCAGCGAGGTGATGGAGGACGCCAGCCGCGGCACCGGGCTCATCTGGGAGTTCGGCCGCACCCTGATGAAGCAGGCCGTGCGCGGCTGAGGCGGCGGCCAGGCCTTCCGCCGCGGTCCCGGGGTCTTACCGGTTCCTGAAGATGCCGAACAGCACCCGCAGCACGAGAACGCTGGCCACGATGAGCAGGTTGTAGCCGATCACCTGGTAGAGGCTGACGGTAGGGGACAGCTGGGGGCCGCCAGGCCCGCCACCAGCGCAATGCTGGTAACCAGCACGGTGAAAGCCAAAACTACCCCGCTGACCGGAGCCGCCCGTGCAGCCAGCATGCTTCCATCCCTAACTGGCGCTCGGCTCCTCGTGAAGCAGGGCCTCGGCGATGGCCAGGTCTTGCGGGTAGGTGATCTTGATGTTGCGCTCGCTGCCCGTCACGATGTGCACCTCGACATCCGGTAGGTAGCGCAGCATGACGCCGCAGTCGTCGGTGGGGACGAAATCGGGGTCGGCGGCGGCCAGTTCATGGGCCCGGGCGATCACCGCGAGCCGGAAGCACTGCGGGGTCTGGCAGCGCAGCAGCGTTTCCCGGCGCGGCATGGAGTGCATCACGCCGTTGTCGGTGACCACGATGGTGTCGGAGGCAGGGACGGCGACCCCGGCCGCCCGGTGGACGCCCAGGGCGGCCACGCAGTCGGCGATGATCCGCTGGTCTACCAGCGGGCGGGCGGCGTCATGCAGCAGCACGCCGCAGTCGTCGGGATCATCGCAGGCCCGGGCGATGGCGGCCAGCGCCGCGCGGGTCGAGTCCGGGCGGGTCACGCCACCCTCGATGACGGCCGAGACCTTGCCGTAGCCGCCGTCGGCGAGCATGGCCTCGACCTGGCGGGCGTATTCCCTGGCCATGACCACCATGATCTCGTCGACGCCCGCCGCCTGGTCGAAGGCGGCCACGCAGTGCTCGACCAGCGTCCGGCCGCCCAGGGCCAGCAGCTGTTTGGGCAGCGCGGCGCCCAGCCGCTGACCGGTGCCGCCGCCGAGCACCACCGCGACCACCCGCATGAGCGGGACTCTACCTGCCCTCCCGGGCAAGCGGATCCTCCCCGGGCGGCCGCCACCGTTTCGCCGGCGCCGCGGCTGGGTATGCGCTGGACGGCCCCACGGCCACGGCGTGTTGAAGCGCGCTCCCACGGCGTCGGGCGTAACCGTCGGCTACAGTGAGTAGTGATTAAGGCGAGGCGTGAGTCACGGCGGCGTGCCGCTGGGAGGCATGCATGACGGTAGCGCTGGTGCTGGCCGACGAGGCGAACGCCGGGCTGTGCGGTCGGCTGGCGGCACTCGGCGTGCAACGGGTGGATGCGACCGAACGGACCGGACCGGGCCTGCTGACCGCGGCCGATGCGGCGCGCGCCGCCGGGGAGCGCGTGCTCATCTGCGCCGGGGACGACGGGGTCCCTGAGGAGATCCTGGCCCGCCTGCTGGAGGCGGGCGGTACCGCGGCGTTCACCGGTCTGCGGACGCCAGCGGCCAGGGCCGCGCGTAGCGGCGAGATACCACCGGCCCGTCCAGGCGGTGCACTCGTGGTGGACACGCCCGATCTGGACGCGCTCGCAGACGCCGCCGAATCGCTCGCGGCCGCTCCCGCTGCACCGGTCACGGTCGGCACGCTGCTCGGCGAGCTCAGGCAGCGCGGCGTCGCGGTGCAGGTGCTCGATGCCGGGCCGGACGGGAACGGCGCGGTCGCGCAGCTGATCGTCGATCCGGCCGCCCGTGACGTGGCCGTGTGGGCCGCAGGCCGCGCGCTCAGCCCGGCCGCGCTGTACGGCATCTCGCTCGGCCTGGGCCTGCTCGCCGCCCTGTGGTTTGCCGATACGGCGATCGGGGCGCAGGTCCTGGCGGCCGTGACGCTGTTCGGCTCGTTCATGGCCACCCGGGCCGGCGCCCAGCTGGCCGCCGCTGGCCGCGACGGCCGGGCCAGGCCGGCCGTGGACTGGCTCGGCGCGGCCTCCAACCTGCTGACCGAGTTCGCGGTCTACGCGGCGCTGGCCGTCCGCTCCGGCCTGGCCGGCCAGGCCGGAGGCTCGGGTGCCGGTCATGTGGCCGGGCTGGACGGGATCTTCGGCGGCACGCTGCGTGACACCCTGGCCGCCAGGTGGGAAGGCGCCGGGACAGACGGCGTGTGGCGGCTGGCCGTGGCCGCGATGCTCCTCCTCGCCGTCCGCCGGATGGCCGAGATGTGCTACGAAGCCGAGGTGCGGGCGCCGGGTGTCACGTCCGGGCGGTCGGCCTGGCACCTGCTCGGGCAGGTCATCGCCCTTCCGGCCGGCGAGCGCTATGTGGTGATCGGGGTGACCGCCGTGTTCTTCGGGCCGCGACTGACCTTCGGTGTCCTGCTGGCCTGGGGCGCGGTGGCGGCGGGATACGTGCTGGCCAGGCAGACGGCCGGCGCGGCCAGGCAGGCCCGGGCCGAGGGCGTGCTGCCGGCCTACCGCGGTGACGGCGTCATGCCGCGCTGGCTCGGCGGCATGGTGCAGGGCATGCTGCCGCCGCTGCTGCCCGTGCTCACCGGCCTGCTGGTCACGTGCATGCTGGTCGTGCTCGGGCTGGGGAACCTGCCCGGCATCTTGCTGCTCACTCCCGCGGTGGCCATGCTGCCCGCGGCCCTGGGCGCCCGCCATCCGCATAACGGGCGGCTGGACTGGCTGGTGCCGCCGCTGCTGCTGACCGGGGAGGGCGTGTTCCTCGCCGCTCTCGGCTTTTCCCGCCAGGTGCCGCCCCCGCTGGTCTTCGTCCTGCTGGCCGCGGTGATCGTGCGGCACGCCGACCTTGCCTACCGGGCCAGGTCGGGGCTGGGCGTCCCGGCCGACACGTTCGGCCTCGGCTGGGACGTACGGATGCTGCTGGCCGGCCTGGCCGCCGTGACCGGCATCCTGCCGGCCGCCTACGCCGTGCTCGCAGGCTATCTATGGCTGCTCTTCGGCTGGGAATTCCTCACCGGGTGGCTGAGATCCGCGAGCTGAACCCGGCCGTACCGCTCCCGGCCGGTGGCCGGTGACCGGCAGCGGCGGCGCGTAAGATATATCGGGTGTGGGGTCGCGATACTCGGGTACTCGCGCCAACGACGGAAGGCGGGGGCAGCGAGGCGTCGGCCGCGCCCGCCAGATGGCACTCCGTGGTCACCATGCCGCGGATCTGGCTGGCCGCCGGGCTCGTGGCCTGCGCCCTGTTCGCGGGCGGCGTTTCCCTGTTCAGCACCGACCCGCTGCACCGGCTGTGGGGTACCTCGGCCGCCATCGCCTACGCGCTGGCCGCCCTGGCCGTCATGGCCTGGCGGTCACGCCAGACCACGGGGGTGGACATCGCGCTGGGCGCCATGATCTGCGGGGCCATCCTGGTGCCGCTGCTGTGGATGGTGTGGACCGGCCACGGGGAACCTGAGGTCGGCGTGGTGGCGAACTCCGCCAAGACGCTCATCAAGCACGGGACGCCGTACCGCAGCACCAAGGTGCTGGCCACCACCACCGATCCCAACCAGTACAACCCCTACCTGCCGCTGATGGCCGCGTTCGGCGTGCCGCAGGCACTGCTCGGCCACGGCCCGCTGACCGATCCCCGGGTGTGGTTCGGAATCGTGTTCATGGTCGTATTCGCCTCCGCGCTGAAGGTGGCGCAGGCCAGGGACTGCGTCCGCTGGGCCCTGCTGGTGACGGCCTCGCCGATCATCGCGTTCGAACTGTGCGTGGGCGGCACCGACGTGCCCATGGTCGCGTTCCTGTGCCTCGGCTTCGCCCTGCTATGGCGCACCGGCGGGTCGAACGCGATCGCCGGCGGGCTGGCCCTGGGTATCGCCTCGTCCATGAAGGCGACCGCCTGGCCCGCTCTGGTGGTGGCGTTCGCGCTGCTCTACACGCGCGACGGCAAGCGCGAGGCCTGGCGGTTCACCGGTGTAGCGCTCGCCGTGGTGGCCGTCATCGTGGGGCCGTTCGCGGTGCTGCGGCCGGGGTCGCTGGTCAAGAACACCATCTTGTTCCCGCTTGGCCTGGCCAGCGTCAAGTCACAAGCGGACAGCCCGCTCATCGGCCACGTGCTGGCGCAGACCGGTGTGATCGGCCACACTGCCGTCGTCATCCTGCTGATCGGCTCCTGCCTGGCCATCGGGGTGTCCCTGGTCATCCGCCCGCCCAAGGACGTGCCCGCGGCCACCGTACGGCTGGTCATCTGGCTGTCGGCCATGTTCGTGCTCGCGCCTTCGACGCGGTTCGGCTACTTCATCTACCCGGCCGCGCTGGTGCTGTGGCTGCTCATCGCGAGGACCGGGCGCGCGTCCGCCGAGCCCGTTCCGGTGGCGGGTAGCGCTTAAAGTTAGGTCCGTGCGTTCCGAGCCGCGCGCCTCTGAGGTCACTGAGGTCCCTGGGGTAGAAGATGATACGGTGCCGATCCCGGCTGCCGGGCCGGGCACCGGGCGGCAGCCGGGGGTGCTGGCCGCCAGGTTGTTCGGCGCCGTCACCGTGGTGCCCGCCCTGCTGGTCGCGGCGTGGCTGCTGCCCGGGTTGCCGCTGCTGCTCACGGGCAGGTTCTCGGCCCTGCCGCTGGTCTTCATGTCCGTCCCGCTGGCCGTGGGGTTGTGCTATTTCGCTCTGCGGCAGCTGCCCGAGAGCTGGCCCGGCTTCCGGCCCGCGCGGCACCGGCCCCTGGCACCCCCGCCTGCCACGGCATCCGCGCCTGCCCCGGCGCCAGCGCCTTCCCGGGCGGCCGTGCCCTGGTGGGCGGTAGCCGGCACGATAGCGGTGGCGGTGGTGTTCGCGGCCTGGCAGATCGCGGACCGGACCCAGCAGATCATCTTCCTCCGCGACCCGGCCACCTACCTCCAGGTGGGTTACTGGATCGCGCACCACGGCTCGCTGCCCATACCAGACTCGGCGGACGCATTCGGTGGCCTGCACCCGGGCCTGTCGTTCGCCAGCGCCAACTACTATCCGAGCGGTTCTTCGATCGTGCCGCAGTTCATGACCGGGCTGCCCATCGTGCTGGCCGGCGTGATCTGGCTGGGCGGAATCCCGGCCGCGCTGGTGATCACGCCGCTGGTCGGCGGGTGCGCGGTGCTGTCGTTCGGCGGCCTGGCCGGCCGGCTGGTCGGGCCCGGCTGGGCGCCCGCCGCCGCGGCGGTGCTGGCGCTGAGCCTGCCCCAGCAGTACACCAGCCGGAGCACCTTCAGTGAGCCGCTGGCCCAGGTCCTGCTGTTCGGCGGGCTGTGCCTGCTGGCCGACTCGATGCTGGTCGCGCGCGAACCGTACGGCCGGCCCGTGACCGGCCGGGCCGGCTGGCCCGGCCAGGACGCCGTGCTGGCGGGGCTGGCCGGCCTGGCCCTCGGGCTGACCATCCTGGTCCGCATCGACGGCCTGAGCGACCTGCTCCCGGCCGTGCCGTTCCTCGGCCTGCTGGTGGCGGCACGGCGGCGGCAGGCCATTCCGTTCGGCCTCGGCCTGCTCGTCGGGGTGGGGTACGGCCTGGCCGACGGCTACCTGCTGTCCCGCCCGTACTTGGACCTGGAGGCCCCATCACTGCGCCCGCTCGGGCTGATCACCGCGGCCGTGGTGCTGCTCACGCTGGCCTGCCTGGTCCTGGCCAGCAGCCGGGCCACGCTGGCCAGGCTCCGCGGCTGGCTCACGCCCCGCGTGCTGCCCTGGCTGCCCCAGGTGGCAGCCGCGCTGGTCGTGCTCATCTTCGTCGGCTTTGAGTTCCGGCCGACGCTGCAGACGGTGGCCGGGGAAACCGACCCGACCTCGATCGCCTACGTGGCCGAGCTGCAGAAGCTGGCCCACCTGCCCATCAACGGGCGGCGGCAGTACTACGAGCAGAGCCTGTACTGGGTGTGCTGGTACGTCGGCGTGCCCGCCGTGGTGCTCGGGGCCTTCGGCCTGGCCGCCCTGGCCAGGCGGTGCACCCGGGCGCTGCTCACCTGGAAGGACCCGGACGCGCCGGCCAGGGTCTGGGCGCTGCCGCTGATGATGGCCATCTGGGTCATCGTGTCGGTGCTGTGGCGCCCTGCGGTCGCGCCCGACCAGCCCTGGGCCAGCAGGCGGCTGGTGCCGTTCGTGCTGCCCGGCCTGATCCTCGGGGCCATCTGGGCCTGCGCCTGGCTCAGGGACCGGGCCGGCCAGCTGGGCCGGGCCCGGCTCACCTCCGCCGGGGTGGCCGCCTGCTGCGTGGCCTCGCTGGTCATCCCGACCGCGCTGACCACGTTCGACCCGACCAGCACAGGCATCCACGGGATGGCGTTCCGCCGGACCGGCGGCGGCGAGCTCACCGCGGTCGACAAGCTGTGCGCGGCGATCGGGCCGGACGCCTCGGCGGTCATCCTGGACTCGCTCACCGCGGACCGGTTCGCCCAGCTGGTCAGGGGCATGTGCGCGACGCCCGCCGCGGTACTGTCCCCCGTGACGTCGAGCGCGGTCGTGGCGGTGGTAGCCAGGATCGAGGCGGCGGGCCGGCGCCCGGTACTGCTGGCCCAGAGCGAGGCCGAGCTGGCTCCCTACGGCGGCGCTCCCCGCGAGGTGGTCAACCTGCTGACCACCCAGGAGGCGCACAATCTCACCTCGCCGCCCACGCGTACCTGGCTCATCCACTACACGGTGTGGATGTCCGAGCCCGCGACCGCGCCACCCGGCGGAACGGCAGGGTAGCTCCCAGAAGGGCGCGAGGAGCCCGGGAGGCGGAGTATCCTCGCCGGTCGTGAGCACTTTCTCGTCCGGCCAGGGCCCGGAGCCCGGGGAGCAGGTGATCCCGCATGCCTCCATCGTGCTGCCCTGCTTCAACGAGGAAGAGCACGTGCTCGCCGAGGTCGAGCGGATCTGCGGGGCGATGGACAAGAGCGGCATCCCGTACGAGCTGCTCGCCATCGATGACGGCTCCACCGACCAGACCCTGGCCCGGCTGCGCCGGGCGGAGCCGGATTTCCCGAACCTGAAGGTCATCGGTTTCCCCCGTAACGGCGGCGCGGGCACCGTGCGCCGGATCGGCACCCAGCAGGCCCGGGGTCAGATCGTGGTCTGGACCGACGCCGACCTGACCTACCCGAACGAGCGGATCCCCGAGCTGATCGGCATGCTCGACGACGACCCGACGGTGGACCAGGTGGTGGGCGCGCGGACCAGCGAGGAGGGGCGGCTGAAGATCGCCCGGGTGCCCGCCAAGTGGTTCGTGCGCAAGCTCGCCGAGCGGCTGGTCAACGCCGAGATCCCGGACCTGAACTCGGGTTTGCGCGCCTTCCGCCGCGAGGTGGCCCTGCCGTACCTCCGGTTGCTGCCGCCCGGATTCTCCTGCGTCACCACGATCACCCTGGCGTTCTTGTCCAATGAGCGCGAGGTGCGGTACGTCCCGGTCGAGTACGCCAAGCGGGCGGGCCGGTCGAAGTTCCACTTCTTCTCCGACGCGTACCGGTACGTGCTCCAGGTGCTTCGCATGGTGATGTACTTCAACCCGCTCAAGGTGCTCATGCCGCCGGCCCTGTTCCTGCTTGGCCTGGGCGTGGCCAAGGGCATCTATGACCTGGTGGTGCACCCGCTGCACTTCGCCAACGACACGATCCTGATCTTCGTGACCGGCCTGATCCTCGCCTCGCTGGCCCTGCTGGCCGACCTGATCGTGCGCTCGCGCGGGGATACATGAGGATCGCGCTGGTCGGGCCGGCGCACCCGTACAAAGGCGGCGGCGCGCGCCATACCACCGAACTGGCGCACCGGCTCGCCGCTGCGGGCCATAACGTGATCATCGAGTCCTGGCGGGCCCAGTACCCGGCGCGGCTCTATCCGGGGAGGCAGACCCTCGACGCCCCCGAAGGCCAGCCGTACCCGCGCACCTACCGCAGGCTGGCCTGGAACCGGCCGGACGGCTGGGCCGCCACGGGACGCAGGCTCCGGTCCGCCGACCTGGTCGTCTTCGCGCTGCTCACGTCGGTGCAGGTGCCGGCTTACCTGGCCATCCTGGCGGGCCTGGGCCGCGGGTCCGGCCGTCCGCGCACGGTGGTGATCTGCCACAACGTGCTGCCGCACGAGCGCAGGCCGGGCGACGTGGCGCTGGTCAGGACCCTGCTGGCGCACGTGGATACGGTGCTCGTGCACTCCGCCGGGCAGGCCGCGCAGGCCCGGCAGCTCGTCCCGGACGTGCCGATCGTCGTCGCGCGGATGCCGCCGCACTTGCCGGTCGCCGTACCCGCAGCGCCCGCCGCCGATCATGAAGATCCTTCCGCCGAACGATCCATGGTGCCCGCGTCCGGCCAGGCCACCTGCAGCCTCTTGTTCTTTGGGATCGTCCGGCCATACAAGGGACTGGATGTGCTGCTGCGCGCGCTGGCCCGGGCGCCGCAGCACGTCACGCTGACCGTGGCCGGGGAGTTCTGGGGCGGAACCGGCCAGACGGAGAAGCTGATCGCCGAACTCGGCCTGCAGGGCAGGGTGACGCTCCAGCCGGGTTATGTGCCGGCCAGCCGGATCCCGGCCCTGTTCGCGGCGGCGGACGCGCTCGTGCTGCCCTACCGGGAAGCGACCGCCTCGCAGAACGTCGTGCTCGCGTTCTCCTACGGGGTTCCGGTCATCGCCACCACTGCCGGGGCGCTGGCCGAGGCGGTGCGCGACGGCGTGGACGGCCTGACCTGCGCGCCAGGCGATGTTGACGACCTGGCCAGCGCGCTGACCGCGATCAGCGCGCCGGAGACGGCCGCCTGGCTCAGGTCCGGGGTCAGGGCCGTCGACCCTGAGCCGTACTGGGCTGCCTACCTGCGGGTGCTGCTGGTCGGCTAGCACCGCGGGCCCGGCCGAGGGCCAGCCCGAGGGCCGCCCAGGCCAGGTCGCCGATGGTCATGACCACCCGCGAGGCCAGCGCGACCACCAGCGCGGACGCCGCCGGCATGACCGGGGCCAGCACGGCGATGAGGGCGAGTTCCCGCGGCCCGATGCCGCCGGGGAAGAACACGATGAGGAACCCCACCGACCAGGCCAGCGCATAGGCGCCCAGGGCCAGTGCGAAGACATCTCCGCTCCGGTCCGCGAACACCCTGATCAGGAACCAGGCATGCGCGCCGTAGCAGAGCCATCCGAGCGTCGTCCAGGCCAGCGCGCGGGCCATGCCCGGACCGCTGACCGGCTTGTCCAGCGGGGGCTTGCGCGCCGCCTTGAGCGCCAGGTCGAAGAGGAACTTGTTGACCGGGGGATACAGGCAGGCCGCCGCCAGCGGGGTGACGGCCAGCACCCACCAGTAGTGCCGCACCGCGTGCGCCGAGACCAGCGGCAGCATGACACCCGCGGCGACCAGCCCTGCCACGAGCGTGGTGGCCATCGCGACCAGGCTGGCCGTGGCGCTGCGGCGGCGCGGGATGTCATGGTCCCTGGCCAGCTCGACCTGCGCGGCCACCGCCCATACCGCGCCCGGCACGTACTTGCCCAGCTGCCCCACGAACATCACCCGGATCGCTACTCGCAGCGGCAGCGGCGAGCCCAGGTCGGCCAGCAGCGCCCGCCAGGCCAGCATCATGCAGCCCAGCCCGGCCAGCCCGCACAGGGTGGCGCCCGCCATGTCGTACCAGGCCAGCTTGGCCAGGTCGGCGTGCACCTGCGGCCACTGCGACGCCAGGCCGTAGACGGCCAGCCCTACTACCGCCGCCAGCAGCCCGGCGCGCAGCCAGGTGCTCTCGCGCAGACCTCTCAGGCGGCTATCCGGCACGCCGCTAGCGTATCCGCGCTGGATGCCGGCCGCAGCCCGGCCCCGGTCGGCCAATGGCAGGATCTCGCCCAAGGTTGGCGATCCTGCCACTCGTCAGGCTGGCCGCTGCCTGGCAGGCTTGATGATCATGAGCGTGCAGCAGGCCGGACGGGAAGCACGCCGGATCGTTCGGGGTCAAGAAGAGACCGATCCGGCGCGGCGGGCCAGCTTGGTCGCGTGGGGATCCCTGCTCATCGTGTGGGTGGTGTGGGGGAGCACCTACCTCTCGATCCGGATAGGCGACGAGACGATCCCGCCGCTGGTGCTGGCCGCCGTGCGGTACCTGATCGCCGGCCTGATCATGTTCCCCATCGCCTGGCGGCAGGCCGGATCCGCGGCGGGCGCCTCGGGAGCCGGGCGATACCGGCCGAGCCGGGCGGAATGGCTGGGCTGCGCGGTGGTCGGCATCCTGCTGCTCGGCGCGAACGGCGCGGTGTGCGTGGGCGAGACGACCGTGCCGTCCGGGCTCACCGCGCTGCTCATCGCCACTGTGCCGCTGTGGCTGCTGGGCATGGACGCGGTGCTGAACCACGCCCGGCTGGGGCTCGCCCCGGTGGCCGGGCTGGCCATCGGGCTGGCGGGCGTCGGGCTGCTGTCCGGCCTCGGCGGGGGCAAGGCCGGGGTGTCCGCGGTCGGCGTGGTGATCATCTTGTGCGCGGCGGCGGCCTGGGCGCTCGGCACGATCATGGCCCGCCGGGTGCGCACGCCGTCCAGCCCGGCGCTGACCAGCGCCATGCAGCTGCTCATCGGGGGCGCCGTGCTGCTGGTCCTGGCCGCGGTGACCGGGGAGTTCGGCTCGTTCCGGCTGTCCGGGGTCTCTGACAGGTCCTGGATCGCGCTCGGTTACCTGATTGTGGTCGGGTCGATCGTGGCGTTCTCCGCGTACGTCATAGCGGTCCGGATGCTGCCGACCGCCACGGTCGCCACCTACGCCTACGTGAACCCGGTCATCGCCGTGCTGCTCGGCACGCTCATCTTGAACGAGCCGGTGACGCCGGGGATGCTGGCCGGCGGCGTGCTCATCGTCGGCGCGGTGATCCTGGTGGTGCGGCGCAGCCCGCCGGCACACTGACCTGCAACACCGCGGCCCGGCGCGACGCGGCCTGCACGGACCGGGAGCATTTCTGCCACCATGGGGCAGGTGGGCTCAGCCCATGTCGTCCGCGTCTGCGAACGATGCGGCAGGGGAGGGTCATTCATGCTTGATGCGTTCTACGGCGCGTTCTCGCCCGCATGTTTCGGTCTGCTGGGGCTGTGGCTCGTCATTGTCCAGATGCGCCTCACCGAATGGGAGCATGACACCAAGGAACGAGAAGCCGAGCATCACCGGCGTGCTTACGGAGTGGCGCTGCACTTCGCCTTGCCCGGCGTCATGAGCGTACTCGCCTTGATCGATTCGCAGACGGCCGCTTTCTGGCGCGTCTCGTTCGCCATCGTCGCGCTCGGCGGCGCCGTGGTCATGGTCGCGGTCCGCGGGTTTCCGGTACCTCCCGGAGATCAGCGCACCGGAACCCGCAGGCTCCCGGTCGCCGACCGGCTCGGCCTGGCCGCTTACGTCCTCGGGATCGTGCTCTACGTCCTCATCGGGATGCTGGCCTTTATTCCGGGAAAGAACGTGCTCCACATCGAGGCGGTACTGCTGACCGGGCTGGTATTCCTCGGCTTCAATGTGGCGTGGCTGCTGCTCTTCGACGAGAGATCGTACGCCCGCGGCCGCGGGCGCCGTCATTCACCTCCCCGTCCCTCGGCCGGGACGGAGTGACACAGCCGGCGGACGCCTTGGCCCGGGCGGGACGCGTTGACCCCCGGGGCCGGGGTCGGCGAACATGAGCAGGTGCCGCTGGAGATCACCCGATTGCACCTGGCCAGCCTGCAGGGTCTCGACGGCCGCCGGTGGCCGGTCCACGGGTTCGTGCTCACCCACCCCGGCGGCGCGGTGCTGGTGGACACCGGCGTCGGCGGGCCCCAGCAGTGGCTGGACGACTGGCGCGTGGTCAACCGGTCCGTCGCCGACGCGCTCGCCGACCTGGGCATGAGCCCCGCCGACATCGGCCTGGTCATCAACACGCACCTGCACTTCGACCACTGCGGCCAGAACGCCGTCTTCCCGCACGCTCCCTGCTACGTCCAGCGCGCCGAGCTGAGCCGGGCCGAGCGCGAGTCGCCGGAACTGTACGACTGGTTCGGCTTCATGAACGCGCGGTTCGAGTTGCTGGACGGCGACGTGGAGGTGCTGCCGGGGCTGGAGGTGATCGCCACGCCAGGGCACACCGCGGGCCACCAGTGCGTGGTGGTCCGGGGCGAGGACGGCGCGTTCGACCTGCTCATAGGCGACGCGGCCTACACGCCCCGGATCTACGCCGACCCGCGCAGCGATCGCCTCCCGGCCGGGCAGGCCAGCGACGTGGCGGTGTGGCGCGATTCGGTGCGGCGGATCCGCTCGCTGGGCCCGGAACGGGTCCACTTCTGCCACCACACCGACGTCGTTCACCGCTGACGGGAGATCACCATGCGGGTCATCGCGGAGGCCGGGACGTTCACGCCACCTGACGGCAGTGAGCCCAACCACTGGATCGTGCACCTGGACAGCGACGACCTGAGCGTCGGCACGTACTCGATCCCGGCGGGAGGCCTGGACGACCAGACTCCGCACACCGAGGACGAGATCTACGTGGTCCGGGCGGGCCGGGCCACGCTGGTGACGAGCTCTGGTACTGCCGAGGTGGGGCCGGGCAGCGTGCTGTTCGTGCCGGCCATGGAGGCGCATCAGTTCATCGAGGTCGCCGAGGATCTGGCCCTGCTGGTCATCTTCGCGCCGCCGTACGGATCGCGCGCGGCCAGCTAAGGGTTACGTTCCCGGCTGGATGGCGGCTTCTTCGATGCCCAGGCGGGCCAGGGCGTCGGCGCGCTCGTTGCCCTCGTCGCCCGCGTGACCCTTCACCCACTGCCAGCTGACGTCGTGGCCGTCCATGGCCTCGAGCAGCCTGCGCCACAGGTCCGCGTTCTTGACCGGCTGCTTGGCCGAGGTCAGCCAGCCGTTGCGCTGCCAGCCCCTGATCCATCTGGTGATCCCGTCCAGCAGGTACTTGCTGTCGGTGTACAACTGCACCTGGGCCGGGCGATTCAGCGCTGCCAGGGCCTGGATGGCCGCCATCAGCTCCATCCGGTTGTTGGTCGTCCGCGGGTCGCCGCCGTGCAGCTCCTTTTCTGTGGCATTCCAGCGGAGCACCACGCCCCAGCCGCCCGGTCCGGGGTTCCCGCTGCACGCGCCATCGGTGTAGATCACGACCTCGGTCATGGCCGGAAGGTTATACGCCCTGCCGGGACCTGGTGACGCCTACTCGCCGCTGCAGGCCGATAGCCCGGCCGGGCCGAGTGATTTGCCTTGGTGGTCTGGAGTTTCATACAGTAAGGGGCACACCGACGCGGGGTGGAGCAGTTCGGTAGCTCGCTGGGCTCATAACCCAGAGGTCGCGGGTTCAAATCCCGCCCCCGCTACCAGGTCACAGGCCCCTTCCGATCTTGGGAGGGGCCTTCTGCATGTCGTTTGCTAACGGATTTGCTAACGGAGGCTGGCTCACGCGGCCTCATGGCCACCGTTATGACGTGGCTCGCTGACAACCCCGGTCGAGATCAGCGCACCGCCGATGATCAGCTCCGCGAGCGTGTTGGCCACCTGGCGGTCGGCCTCCAGGTCGGCCTGCACGTACTGCCTCATCGTGAACGCCACGTCCGCGTGCCCGATGCGCTTGCTCAGCACCTTCCAGTCGATCTTCGCATCACGGCCAGCGGTCGCGTAGCTGTGCCGAACGTCGTGAAGGTCGATCTCGGGAAGACCGGCCGCCGCCAGCCGCTTGAACCTCCGGGTGATCGTGTCCGGGTGCGGCGCCCTGCCATTCTCCCAGCAGAACAGCACCCCGTGATCCTGGTAGTCCGGCCCGAACTCGGTCCGCTCCCGGTCGAGCATCGCGACGTGGACCTTCAGCACGGTCAGTGTGAACGGATCGAGAGCCAGAAGGTGCTGAGCGTTCTCCGTCTTGCCGTCCGACTCGATGACCCGGCCGTCAACGACCACTCGCGTGCCCTCGATCGCAAGCGTCCCGGCGTCCAGGTCGAGCAGTTCGCGACGCAGACCCGCCAGCTCGCAGCGCCGCATGCCCGAGGTAGCTTCGAGCACCCAGAGTGCGAAGAACCGATCAGACCGTGCGTGCTGCAAGAACGTCTGGAGCTGAGCGACCGTCCACACCTTGCGGCCCTTACGCGGCACCCGTGGAGGATGCGCCTCAGTGACGACGTTCCGCTTCTCACGGTCATCAACGGATAGCTCGGCACCCGCCCTGACCTGTGGCTAACCAGCTCGCCGCACCTGCGCCTACGTCCTCCTAAGCAGTCGTTCGTCCAGGTCATGACAGGCTTAGCCGGATGACCGAGCAAACCAGAACCGCCGCCGCAGAGGACCTAGACGACATTGTTGAGCTGGCCGAGCTACGGCGTGGCGAGTATGCGCGATACCAACCCGTATTTTGGCGGCCAGCCGCGGACGCCAAGGACAGGCATCGGCCGTATCTTGCGCGGCTGATCGCCAAGCGAAGCATGCTCCGCGCGGCGGGACTGCAACTCGCGTCGGAATGGTGGCTCACATCCACCGGGGATAGGCTGCAGACCGGAGAATCACCCGACTGAGCGTGACCGGACCCGCCGAAATCCTCGTGCCACTAGCGTGCCATTAGCCACGGCACCTCCGGGTCAACCACGGTCACGAGCGGCCAGCCAGAGTGGCAGGCCAGACCGCATGACGGGCTTGCGTTCGCCTCCTTAGAAGCGAGGGTCGGCAGGTCGCATCCGGGCCGCCGTGACTCGTGCGGGATATATGCGGGATGATCATGTCTGGCAGCCCTGCCGGGCGCGGCGAAAAGGCAGGTAGCGGCGGTGACGGACCATGGACCATGGATGCTCTTGAACCATTAGTACGCGGCCGATGGTCGCCAAGTGGCTCGACGGCTCGAAGGGCTGCACCCGGACCGGGAGATCGGCATCGGTATCGTCCGGGTCGCTGACGAGGCGGCGGACCTGATGACTGATCGCGTCCCTGGCTGGGCTAGGCGGCATGATGGGGACATGGCCTTGCAGCTGGCCCCGGGAGAGCCCGAAGCCGGGCCGTGGCGGGTGGAGTCGCTGAGTACGGTGGTCAATGCGGTGACCAGGCGGGGACCGGACCGGGGCAGCTCTGGCCGTCCCGCCGTGCTGGCCGTGGACGGACGCAGTAACAGCGGCAAGACCACGCTGGCGGCGCGGGTCCGCGGGCTGGTCCCCGGATCTGTTGTCATCCACACCGATGACATCGCCTGGGAGCATTCCCGGTTCGGCTGGGCCGACCTGCTGGTTGACGGGATCCTTATTCCTATGCGCCAGGGCCAGGGGGTCAGTTACCGGCCGCCGCGCTGGGATGAGCACGGCCGGGAGGGATCGATCGAGGTTCCGGCCGACTGCCCGCTGCTGGTCATCGAAGGCGTTGGGGCCAGGCGGCGGGAGGCAGCGGACCTGATCGACACCGTGATCTGGGTGCAAGCCGACGAGCGGAAGATCGGACGGCGCTCGGTCGCCCGGGCGGCAGATCGGCCCGCGGCCGACCTGGCCAACAGGGCCGTTGACGGGGCCCCGTTCGATGAGGAGGGGTGGATGGCCGAGGAAATACCCTTCAACGCCGCCCAGCGGACCTGGGAACGTGCGGACATCATCGTTTGCGGCACCCCGGAGATCCCTTACGACCCGAGCACCGAAATCGTCATCGCGCCGCCAGCGGTGACATCCCCTCGCCGTGGATAACCATGATCCGGAATATGCGCGGAATGATCTGGACTGTCTCAAGAACCGGCGATCGAGTCCGGGCAAGCAGCAGGCATAATTCGCCAGATTGGAGAGGTGGCCTCCGGAGCCGTGAACGTACCCACTGCGTGCAGCGACTGGTTGACGATGACCATCTGGTCGCGGATGACCACGGAAACTGCAAACAAGTCGCGGGGCTGGGTGAGACATGACGCCCGTCCGGGCTCCCGTGCTCACAGGGCTGGGGCCGTAGAAAACAAGCAGCGACGAGGGAGGGGAGGCCGGGGACGATCCACGGTCTTGCTTCCTGGTGACCGGGGCCGGGCCGCTGAGGTCAGGTCAAGATCTCACCGGTTCCGCCGTACTGGCTGGTGTCGCCTTGCTGCTCTCGCATCGTGACCACGAGCTGTCGTGCGAGGACTCGGAGGACGGGTAAGAGCCTGTCGCTTGCGGCCGGGATGATCCGCGGTCTTGGCCACGTGGGACATTCGTGGGACGCAACGCAGCCGTCGACCGGTGCTACGAGCGTCACCGCAGGACATACCGCAGAGACCGAAGTGAGCCGTGGCGGTCTGTAAAACCGTGCCCTATGACTGGCGCATGCCCAAGATCCGGAAAGCAGCAGGCTAGAAAGCACGTCGGCTAACGGATTCGCTAACGAGACGGGCCGAGACGGGGGAGACGACGCGAGGCACCGGCGACGCTCATAGCGTCCTTCGCCAGGTCAGCGAGACATGTCGGAACGTCGGAGACGGGGGAGACGTGCGTCGTAGTGCTCATAACCCAGAGGTCGAGGGTTCAAATCCCTCCCCCGCTACTAGTTTCCGTACCCATGGGGGCCCCGGTTGTCAAGAGGGCGTGCTGGATTGACCCGGTGACCTGCTCACCGGCCGCCGGGTTGGGCGGGGGACTGTGGTTGTGGCTTGTCCTCGTCGCTGCCGGTTTGTGCCGTCGCGCCGGCCGGGGTCAAGCTGGAGCGCCCGCAGCGCCGCGCCGGCAGGCGCGGGCGAGGACGAACGAGCTTGAGGTCGGCAAGCGGCGGCCGGTGATCGGGAGCGAGGAACAGCCTCCCTGCGGGTTGGCGTGTGCGAAGGTCGCTGGGCTGGTCTTCCCGGTCGCGGGTAGCGGTCGGAGTGGTCTCACATGCACCCATCCGGCGCCCGCCTGATGGCGGGTCGCACATGGCTGTGGCGTCCGGGGACCGGGCTGCTCAGTCAGGTCATCGAGCGCGGCGAGGCCGGCTATGCGGAAACGCGAGCGTGCCCGGGGCTTGGCGACCTCCCGGCTAGCTGGGCGCACCGGCGCTGCTGGCGTCGGTGAGCAGGTGGTAGGCGCGGGTGAGGAGCTTGCGGGCGATCGCGGTGGTGGCGATCTTCTTGCCGCGGCGGCGGGCGATGGCCTGGTACCGGGCGGCGAACTGGGGTGAGCGCTTGGCGGTCTGGGCGGCCTCGCACAAGATCCACCGCACCCAGACCGAGCCCTGCTTGGAGATGTGCCGCAGCAGCGCCCGCAGCTGGCGCACCTCCGGCGGCGCGATCCACGCCTCGGGCAGCAGGTCCGCGCGGAGCAGCTGCGCCAAGATCGCCGCGTCCACCTTGTCGTTCTTCAGCCGCGCCGAGGCGATGGCCTTGCACTGCAGCGGGTGCACCAGGTGCGGCTCGAAGCCGTAGTCCTCCAGCAGTTCCACCAGCCAGCCCCAGCCGAACGCGGCCTCGAACGCCGCCGGGGTACCCGATGGCAGGCCGCCGATCACGCGCAGGATCGGCTCCACGCCGTTGGGCACGTTGCGGGTGGCGAGCACCTGGCCATCCTGATCGATGACCGCCACCTGGGAGCGCTTGCGATGGACGTCGATTCCGACGTAGACAGACATTGCCGGTCTCCTTTCCGAGCTCGAATGTCACCCGGAGCATCGCTCTACCGGGCTGAGCAGGAAAGGGGTCCGGCCTGACGCCCGGCCCCCATAGAGTCAGGTCAGGGCCCTTTTCCGGCAGGGAGAGAGTCTTTTGCGTGACCAGGAATGTGACCAAAGGGGGCGCAGGTACGGTGTACCGCGGACTGACGGGTGAGACGGGCTGCACGCAGCGAGACAGCGTGGAACCCGGTAGACGACATCGCCTGCGATCGCTGGGTGCCTGGCCCAGAGGTACCACCGGCACTCACGGGCTCTTCCTGTCCGTACCGGACTGACCGGACCGCGTGTAGCCGAAGCGGTGTTACGCCGGCCTGCGGGTGCCTATTCATCGCATCCGGTTACCAGGAGTATGGGGATCTGCCGTTGCTCGAGTTGATCGACGGCAGCGCGGACAGGGCGTGCCGGTACGTCTGCGTATTCGTCCCGCATATTGCGCAGTGTGGCTGGGATCGCCTTCAACCTGGGCGTGTAACCGCTCGATCTGGGTGCTCAGCGAACCGGGGCGCTCGTCAGTTGAGGAATGCAGATCAGGCCATCTTTGCGCTGATGCGGTCGGGTGGCAGTGCTGCCCTAGGCGCCTGGCCCAGAAGGGCTCGCGGCACCATCCAGCGCGAAGCCCATCCACGAACTTACATGGCTAATAGTCGCTGTGCGGTATTAGCCTGGACATATGCCTTATGCGCCTTTCCGGCGTGGCCCGGTCTACATGGCCGTGGCCGGCCTCGTCGCTGTCGTTGCGCTGATCGCCGGCGTCGTGATGATGACCGACCACAAAAGCGGCCGGGGTGTCATCTTCATCGTCGCGGCGGTGGTGGCGGCTATCGTCGCGGTGTTCGCGCGCCCCCGCTGATGCGCCGCAGCTGGTCCAGGCCCGGGCGCTTCCGGTTGTGCCAGTCAGCCCGTGGTCGAGATAGATGCGTTAATCCGCGACGCCGAGCTCGCGCAGCCGCTTACGCTGCGCGGTGAGATCCTGAGTGTTGGTGGAGCAGCGGGCGTAGCCGATCAAGGTCTCACTCATGACCTGGAGCGTAGGATAGCCCCAGACATCCGAGACCTTCACCGGACGGGGTATCTGCGACACCGCAGGTTCAGGCCGCGGCCTGCGGGGAGCCCGGCGGCGGGGTGTCCGCTGGGGTTCCGCATCTGATCCCGGCGGTCCCTGCCCACTAACCAGGCGGTGCGCTTGAATCCCCATGGGCCGACTCGCTCTCCTCCCCGCTGGGCTCCCCGTGACCCTCCTCCCCGCCGACCGGCTGCTTGTAGCCCCAGCGGTTGTCCGCCCAGGCCCGAAGCCAGGCGTCGTGGAACCAGCGCCCGAACAACTGGCCGCCATAGACGACCCAGCCGACGCCGATCAGCCATGACTGCACGATCAGCACGGTGCCCAGCGCCCCGTAGGTGACCGCGTTCGTGACAATGAGCGGCTTGAAGACCAAGGTGGAGAAGGCCCGCAGGCCAGCCAGGAACGCCACCGTGGCTACCGCGCCTGGCGTCGCCGCCAGGTAGCTCACCCGGCCGCCGGCCAAGAAGCGAAGTCCCCACCAGAAAAAGATGATGCCGAGCACTACCGCCACCACTACCCGGCTCACCGTCGCGGCCGGCGCATGGTGAGTCAGGGGGGCCACCGTAGCCGCCGCGTAGATATAGGCGATGAGGACGATCAGCCACACCGCCTGGCGCCAGATCTTGTGCCACGGCCCGGCGGGAAGGCCCCAGACCCTTTCGAACTCGGTCTGCACGCTGCCCGCGAACGTCACCCCGAAGACGGCCAGCAGCAACACGCTGAAAACGCTCGTCGTGCCCAGGGCCCGGGCGGGCGCGGAAAAGAGCTGTATTACGGCGCGGGCAGAGGAGCCGTTCAGGCCCATGCCGTAGACCACCCATCTGGCGAGGCCATGACGCGACGCGGCGCTGGCGGCAGCGACGACGACGAGCAGCGGAAACACGGTGAGCATGGCCAGGGCGGCGAAACCCATGGCCCGGCCCATGAGGCCAAACTCCTTGCCGTTCCGGTACAGGTCTTTGAACCGCAGTTCGTGCCAGACCCGCTTACCGCCCCCGAGCACTGCCTGGTGCGCCCCCCGGTACGGGCTCTGGCTCATCTGCCGGCGAACACGCCCATAGCGCCGCTGCGGCATCGCTATCACCTCGCTAGACAGCGCCCTGGGCCGCGAAGGCCGCCGCTCCGGCAACGCGATCGTTGCATCATCACAGAGTCCATTCTCCTGCTGCTCAAGGACCGCGCACATCCGAGCCGACACGACGGTCAACGGTCTCAGCTGGCAGCGTACGAGGCCGGCGCGATCTAGGCACCTGATCCCAGCCAGAGGCCAGCAGACGGTGCCGGCCCAGCCAAAGCCCTAGCTGCCCTGGCCTGAAGAACCGGCGAACCCACAGCGGCCCGCATCGATCCGCCGTTCCGGGCCGATTCGCGGAATAAGCACTAGCCCCAGAGCGCCACACAAGCTTCAGCCCTGAGGTCAGGGCCCACGACGCCAGCGACCTGGCAGCAGGCGTGCGAGCAGCACTCGGCATCCGGGCCGAACTCGTAGTGGACCTTGGCCGTCGATTGGCCCAGGGCGTGACCGTGGTCGTGATCAAGACACCCCGCAATAAGCCGGAGTTACGGCTAGTTCGTGGGCTGAACTTACATCTGAGCTGCGAATACTGGTGTGCGCGTAACCTGGCGTGTCGTCACTAAATATGACCGCGTGCCGGGCTGGCTTCTGCTACGATCACCTGCATGGCAACCGGTTCCGGCGCGGTGCACGTGACCACCCAGCGTCGCCACTACACGGGGAAAGACGGCCGGGAACGGGTCTACGAGACCCACCTGCTGCGCCGGTCCTGGCGCGAGGACGGCAAGGTCCGTAACGAAACGGTGGCGAACCTGTCCAGGCTGCCCGCCGAGACCATCGAGCTGATCCGCCGCTCGCTGGCCGGGCAGCGGTTCCTCCCGGCCGCCGCCGCAGCGCAGGTGGCCCGGTCGCTGCCGCACGGGCACGCCGCCGCGGTGCACGCGATGGCCCGCAGGCTCGGGTTCCCCGCGCTGCTCGGCCCGCCCGGCCCGGACCGGGACCTGGCCTACGCGCTGATCGTCTCCCGGGTGCTGCGCCCGGCCTCCAAGCTGTCCACGATCGCCTGGTGGGACGACGTGACGCTGGGGCCGGACCTGGGCGTGGCCGGCGCGTCCACCGACGAGGCGTACGCGGCGATGGACTGGCTGGTTTCCCGCCAGGACGACATCGAGAAGGAGCTGGCCCGCCGCCACCTGCGCCAGGGCGGGATCGCCATGTTCGACCTGTCGTCCTCCTGGGTGGAAGGAAGCCATTGCGAGCTGGCCGCGTTCGGGTACTCCCGGGACGGCAAGAAGGGAAAGGCGCAGATCGAGTACGGGCTGCTCACCGACCCGGACGGCCGGCCGGTCGCGGTGCGGGTGTTCGCCGGGAACACCGGCGACCCGAAGACCTTCCCCCAGGCCGTGCAGGCCGTCCGCGGCACGTTCGGCCTGCAGCAGATGATCATGGTCGGGGACCGGGGCATGATCACCTCCGCGCGGATCAAGGACCTGCGGACGATCGAGGGCATGGCGTGGATCACCTGCCTGCGCGGCCCGGCGATCCGCAAGCTCATGGACGGCGGGCCCTTGCAGCTGTCCCTGTTCGACGAGCAGGATCTCGCCGAGATCAGCTCCCCGGACTACCCCGGTGAGCGGCTGATCGCCTGCCGCAACCCGGTCCTGGCCGCCGAGCGCGCCCGCAAGCGCGACGACCTTCTCCAGGCGACCGAGGAGGACCTGGGCAAGATCGCCGCCCAGGTCGCGGCCGGGCGGCTGAAGGACCCGGGCAAGATCGGCCTGAGGGCCGGGCGGGTGCTGAACAAGCGGAAGATGGCCAAGCACATCCTCCCCGATATCGGCGAGGGCCGCCTCACCTGGCAGCGCGACCAGGCCTCCATCGACGCCGAGGCGGCCACCGACGGGATCTACGTCATCCGCACCCCCGTCCCCGCGGACACCCTCGACGCAGCCGGCACCGTGACCGCCTACAAGGGCCTGTCGGCCCTCGAACGCGACTTCCGCTCCATCAAGGCCGACGACCTGGACCTGCGCCCCATCTTCCACCGGCTCGACAACCGCGTCCGCGCGCACGTGCTGATCTGCACCCTCGCCTGCTACCTCACCTGGCACCTGCGCAAAGCCTGGGCACCGCTGACCTACGCCGACGAGCACCCGCCCGCCCGGGCCAACCCCGTCGCCCCGGCCCGCCGGTCACCATCAGCCGACGCCAAAGCCGCCCGCAAGACCGGGCCCGGCAGACAGCCGATCCGCAGCTTCCGCGACATCATCGACCACCTGGCCACCCTGACCCGCAACGACCTGCGCTACGCCGAGGTGACCATCCCCGCCCTCGCCGAACCCACCCGCACCCAGCGGCGCGCGTTCGACCTCATCAGCGCGGCCATCCCGCTGACCCTGAACACCACGTAGACACCACAAATCCGGCGCCCGGCCGCAAACGCGCAGCTCAACCCCCGATCTCGCTACCTCGGCAAACGTAACTTCGGATAAGCCGGACATAGTGAGACGGGGCCAGGACGGCGCGGCGGCGTCGGCTGAGGCCAGCGCAAGCGCGAGCGACAGGCTGGGACGGGCTGGGACGGCGATCGGCTTGCTCATAACCCAGAGGTCGGGGGTTCAAATCCTCCCCCGCTACCAAGCTCAGAGGCCCTTTCCGAACGCGGAGAGGGCCTCTTGCATATGGTTTGTAAACGGATTTGTAAACGTGAAGCTGGTTCACGCCGCTTCACCGGAGTCCCCGCCCGTCTCACATCCGGGTTCTGGTCGTCCTCGTCCGTCACCCTCGCGGAGGCGAGCGCCCCGCCGATGATCAGATCGGCGAGCGTGTTCGCGACCTGGCGGTCGGCCTCTAGGTCAGCCTGGACCTATTGCTTCATGGTGAACGCCACGTCCGCGTGACCGATACGCTTGCTGAGCGCCTTCGAGTCAATCTTCGCATCGCGGCCAGCCGTGGCGTAGCTGTGCCGCACGTCGTGAAGATCAATCTCCGGCAGGCCGCCGCAGCGGTCGGCGCTTGAACCGGCGCGTGATCATGTCAGGATGCGGGGGCCTGCCGTCCTCCCAGCAGAACAGCACGCCGTGATCGTGGTAGCCCGGCCGGCCCGAGGTCACGGCGCTCCTGATCGAGCATCTGGTCACCGGCGTTACGGGCCACAAGCTGTCCTATTCCCAAGCAGACAGTGCGGGTTCACGATGATGAGCCGCCGAGAGGAAAGTCTTTCAGCGGCCTGCTCATGATGACCCGGGCACGGCCCGTACCGCCATAATCATCGACATGGGTCATCTCAAAACCCAGCTTGCGGTGAAACAGGATGGAACCTTCGTTCTGCGGGCCGGTGATCGCCTTCAGTGCTGTCGCGCCGCGGTCGGCCGCTGCGGCGGCAAAGACCTCGTACAGCTGCCGCGCCAGTCCGCGCCCGCGGGCATCGTCCCGCACCGCCACGAAATGGATATAGCCGTTGCCGGTGGGTGCAACGAACCCGAGCAAGTAGCCGAGGATCTGACCGTCAGCCCGGCGCGCCACGAAGGCCGTGTCGCCGAACTCATAGACGAACATGGGATGATGCAGGTACCGCGGCAGCGTGTGATCACCCCAGAAACGCTCATAGTCACGGAGGATTTCGCCCAGGTCACCGACGCGGGCACGTCCGATTGTTATCTCGCTCATACCGGGCGCCTCTGCCCGGCATCGGCGTTCGCAATCGCCCGGAACACCGATCGTCGCCAAGCGGCTCGACGGATCCAAGCGCTGTATCTGGACCGAAAGGTCGGCATCCGTATCATTCGGGGTTACTCACTAGGCCGCGGATCTGAAGGTGCTGGCCGTGCCCGTTGTGTGCCCGATCGGTTGGTCAGCGCCGCGTACTTACGGTCACTCCCGGACAGTTCGAGATACCGGCTCACCTGCGGACAGGCAGGCTGACCCGCTGCGCAAACAGGCCTTCCAAGCAGCGGTCAGGCTGCTCGTCGGTCGTAGTCGACGAATACGATCCGGCTTAGTTGGAGTCGCCTGAGCTAAAGAACGAGGCGAAGCTGCCCGCAACCGCGGTGACCACGAAGATCGCCCATGCCTCCAGCGCGACATCAACGACCTTCCCGGCCGTGGTCACGGGGTTCGTCATCGACGACGATACGGTCAGCAGCTGAACGGCGGTGAAGAAAACTGCATCACCGAAGCCGTGAATATTCCCGCCCTTCTGGCCGCTCTCGAATGCCCATATCAGCACAGATCCAGTGGCCAGGACCAACAGTGTTAGCCCGGACGCGATGAGGAGACGCGCGGCAAGCCGACGATGGCGCTCCTGCCAGGTAAATAGTCTCCTCAGTTCCTCGCGGATCATAGACCCCGGCCTTTCTACCTCATCATCCGGATGTTCAGCGGGTTGATGCATCTCTCGGAGACAAGACAAGGCTGCTCACATCTGGCGCCGCCAAGATCACCGTGGCGGGCGTTGACGCTGCTGCCAGCTGGCAATGTCCATCCCGTGCCGTGCCACCGCCCCATGCACAAGTCCGCAGGGGGAAAACGATATCTGACGATAGGCCCTCGGCGGCATACCCGCAGTCTCTGCCGAGGGCAGGAGTCGCTCACAGCTTTCTCACGGACTGGCTGGAGTCTGGAGTGATGCGGGACTATGGCGTCTATGCCGGACATGCAGCAGGATGCTGACCTTCGGATACGGATTTTGATGCACTGGCCAGACGCACGGTATTGGTCTACGGTCAGACGCTCACTTCCGTTCGAAAGGCGCTTATAGGCCTGGAGGTCGGGCAGCATGGGAGGGTTTACCTTGGGTAGCTGTCGGCTATGAGCCAGGAGGCACCAGACCTGTTCACCAGGTTGGCACCCGTGTTGAACGTCCGCGACCTCGCCGCCGAGCGCGCCTTCTACGAGCGGCTCGGCCTGCCGGTCATCTACGAGGGCCCGGAGTACCCGGAGTTCATCGGCTTCGGAACCGAGACAGTACATTTCGGCATCCAGAAAGCCGCCGCCGACAACGACCCGCCATGCGTGCTCACCTGGCAGATCGGCGTCACCGACATCGACGCCGCCATGGAGCGATGCCGCTCCGCAGAGATCGGCTTCGAACTCGAACACAACAATCCCGGTCCGGGGTGGACCTACCGGCGCCTGCTCATCCGTACCCCGAGCGGCTACCGGCTGGCACTCGAAGGTCCCAACGAATGACCGCGCAGAGTCCTTCGATTCGCGGCCGAGGTTGCAGTTTGGGTCGCAGTTCACCGTGGTGCGGTGCGGTTCAGGAGAGACCGGCCAAGGATGTTGGTCCAGCTTAACGATCCCGGACGACCGTGACCCGAGCTGCGGGTCAGGCGCGGAAGAGGAGCTGGGCATGCCGGTTGCGTATCCGATCAGCTAGTGCCAGGGCATGCTCGCCAGACGGCGTGCCCGTTACGTCCGATCGGAGGAGCCACCGCGGGCAATCACGGTTCTCACGGTCAGCGAAGCAGTAGGCGCGCAGGTCAGCCGATCCACAGGTAGCGCATCACAACGCCACTGACTTCCCAAGCTAATAGTCCGGCGGTGCGCGGCACTATTCGGTTGGTGCGGGCTCGTAGAAGCGAATCCGGTTGGAAGCGGGGTCGATGAGCTGCATCTCGCTGCCGTCGCCAGGACCTGGCTCGATGCCTGGATTGAGGAACGGGTATCCCCGCTTGTGCAGTTCGGCGTGCAGCGCGTCGAGGTTGCGTACCACCACGAGCACAGCCGTCCCCGGTGTTCCATCGTCGTGATGTGAGGACAGGTGGAGCTTTATCCCGTCGCGAGAGACTTGCAGGTACACCGGCCGGTCGCCGTCGCCGTCCCGCCAGTCGAGTGAGCACCTGAGGTATTCGACATAGAAGCGAATCGTCGCCGTGACGTCGTACATCCGCAGGATTGGAACCACAGAGAGGACCTGGACGTCTTGCGCGGAAGCATCCGACGAGCTGGACATGACGCGAGCCTACAGCTCGCACGCGGGATGGAGCTTGCCTGGCCACCCAGGCCCGAGCACCAACAATGCAGGTCGCAGCGGTGACGGACCATGAACCGCGGATGCTCTTGAAACCGTTCGGGCATTCGCGTGGCCCACCCTCACCAGGCGGCTGGGCGCTCAGGTGAGTGCACGCTCCAATATTTGCCGGTGCCGCAGCATCCATGATGCACTGCGGGCTCGCCAGGTGATGGCCCACAGGACGGGATAACCGGACGGGTCAATGGCGGTCGCGGTATCAGGAGTGACTCCGTACCGGACGGCTTCGGCCCGGGAGCTGTGCACGGCGAACTCGATCATCCGGTCCACAAAGCCAACGCGGTACGTGGCGGGCAGGCCATAGGCATCCAGGAGCAGGCGGACCTGCTGGCCGCGGCGGGCGGCAGGCGGCAGACCGACCCGCTCGGCGATGTCGTCATCATGAAGCTGAGCGTTCAGCCAGGCGGCTTCGGCCAGCTCCCAGAGGACGTCAACCGGTCCGGCGAATTCCCAGTCGATGAACGCTACAGGGACGCCGCCCTGGGCGACAACGTTCCACGGACCCGTATCACCGTGACCGATCACCGGATAATTGCCAGGCAGCAGACGGGCAAACGAAGGCTGCCAGCTCGCGTCCACGGGTGGCTGGAAGGACTCCGTCGCGTCGTGCAGCCGACGCAGGAGGGCGCCAAGCGCGCCCATGGCGTGGTCGTCCCAGGCTCCGGGATGCGGCGTAGTCCCTGGGATGTAGGTAATCGCTTCTCGGCCATCGATGTCGAAGCCGTCACCGACGGGACGGGGCGCACCCTCGAAGCCGACCGCCTCCAGGTGCTTAAGCAGCGCCATCACCGAGCGGCTCCATGGTCCGGCCGTATGCAGAACCACGTCCTCGCGGCGATGAGCCTTGGATCCGGCCGCGCCACTTCCCCAGATCGCAAGGGGCGTTTCGTCGGTGCTCACGGCCACAGCTTGCCAGCAAGAGGAGAAGACGACCAAATAGGTTTCCACCTGGTCAGATCCGTCTAGTCGAAGTCGTTGGCCGGGGGGCCCCGCCGACGAACGATCTTGGGACAGTAGCCACAAAGCGGACGAGGAACTGTGAGAAACCACAGATCAGGCGGATGTTGTGTAAACCGATTTGTAAACCGGACGTGGTGAAACCGGCGAGACGGATGAGACGGAGCCGTCCAAAGCGCGACGTGATCTGCCCATCCGTTGAGGTCACCGCACCTTCGGGAGATTGCCCGAGACGCCGGAGACGTGCGTCGTAGTGCTCATAACCCAGAGGTCGGAGGTTCAAATCCTCCCCCCGATACCAAGATCAGAGCCCGTCTTCGAGCGCGAAGGCGGGCTCTTGCATGTCGTTTGCGAACGGATTTGCTCCCCAAGCCTGGGTTTGCGCGGCCTCATCGCTTCCGTCCATGGTTCATCTCGTCCGTGACCTCGGTTGAGACCAGCGCCCCGCAGACGATCAGCTCGGCGAGCGTGTTCGCGACCTGGCGGTCGGCTTTCAGGTCGGTCTGGACGTACTGCTTCATGGTGAACGCCACGTCCGCTTGACCGATGCGCTTGCTAAGTGCCTTGCAGTCGATCTGAGCTATCGGTGCGCCACGACTTCGCCTACCCAGATGCCCTCTCGATCGAGCCGTCACGCCCGCTTCCGGCGGTGCAGTCTTCAGGAAGTCGGTAAAGCTCCGGGCAGCCTCCTCCGAATCGAACATGATCAGCGAGAGGCCCTGATCCGCGGGGCCCGCCACCGCTCACCGGCGTACGGCTTGCTGATTCCAAGGTCACTGGGCCGGCTGCTCGACCAGCCCCAGCAGGTTGTCCTCACTGTCCTTGAACCAGGCGGCGCGAGTCCCGCCAACGTCAGCTATGCCCGTCGCCTTGTCGAAGCCAGGGAAGTCGTAGTTCTCGAACCGCACCCCCCGCTGCTTCAGATCGCGTACCTCTGCGGCGATGTCGGCGACTATGAAACCCATCTGGCTGTGCGAGCCGGACGCGCTTCCATTGCTCGGGAAGAGAATGAACCTGGTGCCCTCGCGTCCCACGTAGAACGCCCCGGCAGACCCCTCCTCGGCGGGCGTCAAACCGAGCTTTTCCGCATAGAACGACTTGGCCCGCTGCAGGTCGCTGCACGGCAACGAGGTCTCAAACCTGGTCTCAGACAGCATCGGCGTCTCCTTCCCCGGGCCAAACGAACGTTTGGCAAAGTGTTGGTCTACATCTACGCGGCAACCTGGCCGCGCGACATCGGGTATAGGCCTGTACTGGGTACGTCACCGGCGCCCCGCCGGATCACTCCGTGCTGACGGCAACAGCAGCGACCAACGGCACGCGACGGCGATCAGCGGTCACCCTGGTCACCTTGTACCTGCAGAATGCGCTGCACCGCAGTCCGCTGCAGGCCGCTGCCACCTTGCTGCCGTTCAGCCTGGCGGTCATCGCCGGATCAAGCATGTCGGCCAGGTTGCTGCGCCACCTGCGACCGCAGCAGGTGGTCGCCGCGGGCCTGGCCGTCATCGCCGCCGCGGATGCTGCGCTGATCCCGTCGGCCCGCTTCTGGTGGGCGGTTCCGCTATGCACGGCGGGCGCCGGGATGGGCATCGGGCTATCTTCGGTCGCTGCTACCGGCGTGGGCACTGACGTCGGCCGGCGCTGGCGTGGCGGCGCATCCGGCATTATCAACACCACTGCCCAGCTAGGAACCGCCGTCGGCATCGCCGTCCTGCTTCTCATCGCTGCCGCCACCAGCGGCATGCCAGCAGCGGGCACCCCGTCCCCGGACGTGGCCTGGGCGGTCGGCGCCGCCGCTGCCGCGGCCGGCGCGGCCCGGTTCACCATGACAGCCCGAAGCCAACGGCGCCCATCGATGCCGTCGCGGGATAGGCACGGGATTCTCTTGGAGAACGCACCGACCGGACATGATGAAAGTCCGGCCAGGAGAAGCAGCAGACAATGGACCACGGAGGCTCTTGAAACCGCTAAGGCTTCGGCGTGCAGCAATGTTCCCTGACCGTCGCTACCCGCACGACCGCCAGCGTACCGACCTAGCTGGGACGGCGGCCAAACGCCCAGCGGCGCCGCCAGCTCGGGACGAAGAGGCCGCGCCCGCTGCGTATCCGATCGAGCGGTCGGACACGGGTGCGCCCAGTTGCTCATGAGGGCTACGCCATGACCCGGATGAGCGCTCGCCTGGCGGGATAGAGTCGCAGCCCTCACGCTGGAGCTATCCGAGACTCGGGCCGAAGCGGAAGGACCGGGGCCGGTCAGCTGATCCTGCTGTCAGGAGGTGGCTGTGTGAAGAACTCGATCAGGTGGGCGGCGAGTTCGGCGGGTGCCTCCTCGGCGATGTGATGACCGCAGTTGATGGACTGGCCGCGAACGTCGTCGGCCCAGTCGCGCCAGATGCCGAGCGGATCGCCGTAGAGATCCTCCAGGTCGTCTTTCGCGGCCCACAAGAACAGCAGGGGGCAGGTAATCCGCCGACCCGCTGCCCGGTCGGCGTCGTCGTGATCGCGGTCGATGCCCAGTCCGGCCCGGTAGTCCTCCATCATGGCGTGAACCGTGCCGGGATCATGGATCGCGCGCCGGTAATCTTCGTAGGCTTCCTGGCCCATGTGCTCGGCCGTTGCCGTATACCAGGTGTCGGGATCGGCGCTGATGTACCGCTCAGCAGGCCGTTCGGTCTGGCCGAAGAAGAACCAGTGATACCAGCTGGCCGCGAACTTGGCGTCGCAGCGGGCCAGCGCTTCGCCGATGGGTATCCCCTCCATCAGGCACAGGTGACTCACCAGATCGGGGTGGTCCATGGCCAGCCGCTGGGCAACATACAAGCCCCGGTCATGCCCGGCCACGCAGAACCGCTGGTGGCCGAGCGATCCCATGAGCGCCACGCAATCACCAGCCATCGCCCGTTTGGAATAGGGACGGTGATCGGGCGTCGACGGAGGTTTGGAGGACTGCCCGTAGCCGCGCAGGTCCGGGCATACGACGGTAAACCGCTGGGCCAGCAGAGGCGCGACCTTATGCCAGGTGACGTGGGTGCGGGGATGACCGTGCAACAGCAAGACCGGCGGGCCCGAACCGCCATAGCGCACTCGCAACTCTGCCTCGCCGACATCGACGCGCCGCAGCGTAAAGCCTTCAAACATGATTGGCTGCCTACCGAAAACAGACAGCTCTAATCCCGGCAACCGGCCGACGCCGCCTGCCGATCCAGGCCTTCTGGCCCTGGCCCGCTGACATCGTGACCGGCTGGGAACGGGTCAGCATTTTGCCGCACGCCGTCGATGTGGCCGCGGTCGCTGCGGGCTCGATGGCCAGCGTGTGCTAGTCGAGCAGTGCGGCGAGCTTCTTCGGCGCGAGGATCCGGTAGCTCTCGGTCACGAGCTCACGGATCTCCTCCCAGTCCGTGTCGTCGGTGAGCACCACCACGATGCGGTCACGGCCGGCTCGCGAGGCGGGGAACGGGTGGCCGGCGGACAGCAGGGCCTCGCGTTCGTCTTGGCCGACACGCAACACGAGCAGCGGAACGGGCTTGCCAGTCGAGTCCTCCCATGCCACGAGCAAGCAGAACGACCTCCGGCGGATGTCGTACGACTGCGCCGTCGATCTCGCTCTGGTTAGTGAATAGTCGATCCGGACCGTCACCTCGGGCAGCGCCAGGCATAGCGTGCGGATCCGCTCGACGATGTCCTCCGGGACCTCTACGGGCGGCCCTAGCGCCGTGGGCGGCGTCTCGCTACCCCGGTTCAGGCGACTCGACGTCATGCCTCATACCTAAGGTGCTGTCGGCTCCGATGTCCACCGGTCACGCCGTCCCTCGCTGCTTGATTGTCCCCGCGGCTGAGGTACGGGTACGCCCAGAACTGGCAGGTGATGCGCCGGTATCTGCTAACGGAAATGCCAACGAGACTCGCCGGGAACCGGTGAGGGAGGGCCCCCCAATGGAGCGCTACCCGCGCTCGTTTATCCACACCGAGACGTGGGCGGGTTCCAGAGCCCGCTGCACGGCACCGGCCAGGTCGTCCCGGATCGAGTCCAGGTCCACCTCGTCTTTCAGCCCGGACGCGAACGCGGCCACGATCCGGTCGGTATCGTACCGGGCCCGGTTGAAGCGCCTGTCCACCACGTGCTGCACCCGGCGCCGCAGCGGGTTAAAGAGCGCAGCGGCAGCCAGCGTCGCGGCAGCCACCGCCACCGTGCTGTGGAATGACAGAACGTGGGTGGCCAGCAGCACCAGTCCCGCGTAGACGCCGACCAGCAGGCCGGTGACGATCGCGTAGGCCAGCGTGCGGGAGATGATCCGGTCGATCTCGTACAGCCGGTATCTCAGGATGGCCACGCCCATCGAGATTGGCAGCGCGGCCACGCCGAACCACCCGACGCCGAAGGACGACCCCAGGAACACGCACACCACGCTGACGGTGGCCCCGCTGGCCAGCCATTTCAGCTGCTGGCGGCGCCCCCCGGCCGCCCCTCGCCAGCTCAGCGCCTGCCGGGCAATGAAGGCGAAGGACAAGCCGATCATGATGACGGCGATAGGGCCCTGGACGGCGTTGAACCAGCCGGACGGATGATCCACGGCGGCCAGCCCGCCGGAGGAGTCCACCCGGATCGGGTGCTCAGCCAGCGCGCCGGCCATCGCCGCCGCCGTGGCGGCCAGATACGCCGTGAACACCACGAGGTAGGCCCGCAACGCCCACCGCCAGCGGGCCGACGGTAGCCTGCCGTCCGGGAAGAGCAGGATGACGAGGGCGAACAGCGTCAGGGCGAGACCCCAGATGTCATCCAGGACCAGTCCCAGCGGGCCGAACGGCAGGTGGTGCCCCAGGAGATAGCTGACCGCGGCGTATTCGCCGCCATCCGTGCTGAGGAACAGGCAGATGGCGATCACCAGGAAGAGCCAGCCCAGCGGGTTGCCCGGCTGGCGTCGCGCCGCCAGCCATCCCACCGCCGCGCAGGGAATGCCGATCGCGGCCGCAATCGCCAGGTTGCCCAGGACCAGGCTGCCCGCCGGGCGTGCCAGCACGGCGAGCGGGATCATGGCCGCGCCAGACAGGACGGCCAGGATGCCGAGTACCATCCTGCACACCCGTGGTGGCCCCAGGCCGAAGCTCATGGACCGAACCCTACGTCCGGATCGTTCCGGGAGCGTTACGAGATAGCGCGTAGCCCATGTGAGTGCCAGGGTCGCCTGCCCGACTCTCATCATCGAGGCCGAGCGCGACTTCGCGGGCGGCGGCGGCCAGGCACTGATCGACGTATTGGCGGCCCCGGCCCAGCTCGTTCAGCTCACCGGGTACCACGGGGCTGATGGCCATTGCGGCGGTCTCGGCCAGCAGATCTGGTCGGAGGTCGTCTACCCGCTGGCTTCGAAACACCCTTCTGCATGATCCGACCGCAGCGACCGCCATGGAGAAAGTAGATGACCACTGAGTACCCGCCCCGCAGGATGGATGGATGAATGGAGGGGCGTGCCTAGCGAGCCACGGTAACCGGCGTCGCGGTCAGTCGTCGATCGCCTGGTAGGCGGCCTTTCAGAAGTCGAGCAAGATCGGCAGCCCGGCCGGCGCCGGCGCCCGCTGGATCATGAGGATTGTCGTCATGTCCTCGGCGGGGTCGTTGTACCAGCCGGTGCCGTATACGCCGGGCCATCCGTAGCTCCCGACCGAGGCGGCCCAGGGATATGACACGCCCGGTGAGGGTCCGAGGTGCGTGCGGCGGGTGCGGACCGACATTCCGAAGCCCCAGCCGATGTCGTCAAAGTACCCCGGCGTGAACCCGGAGACCGCGTTGTCGAGACGAAGCGTGCCGTCCTCGACGAGCGTCATCGCGCAGGCGGCGACGACCGGCTTGGTCATCGAGCCGATGCGGCAGATCGTGTCGGCGGCCATCGGCGTCCTCGAGCCTGCGCCCTCGAAGGCCAGATTGCCCATTGCCTCTATGTGGATCTCGCCGCGGCGGGCGACGACGGCGGCCCGCACCCGGGACGTAGCCGGCGTCGAGGTGACGAGAGAGCATGTCTCGCACGCGGGCCAGCCGTCTCGACGAGAAGCCCCTGGTGGTCACCCTCTCCTCCTCCGGCTCATCTTGACCGCGTTTGTACGTTATGCGTAGTGCACCATGTCTGCACGAGCGAATGCGTGGTCGTATGGTGCCTCGGACTAGGCCAGGGCCGGCGGTCCGAACCAGGTGGTCAGGGCATCGGGGAGCCCCGGGTCGGTGAGGTCTCCTACCCAGGCGACATGTCCGTCGGGCCGGATCAGCACGGCCGTCGGGCCGGTGACCTCGCCCAGCACGGGGAGCTCCCACACCCCGGCATGCGCCGCATCGGCCAGCTGCACCCGGTCCGCCCAGGACGTGATGTCGAACCGCCCGGGCTCACCGAGGTTCAGCAGCACCGGCCGGGCGTCGTGCAGCAACGCAAACACGCCACGCGGGCCGTCCGCAGTGACTAGGTCAAGATCGGGCATGCGGCGCCCGAGCAGCGGGTGTCCGTCCCCGAGGTCGTAGCGGATGTCCAGACCGCAGATCATGCCGGCGATCCGCTTGCGAGGCTCGTCCATGCTCAGTAGCTCGGTCATGGTGTCGCGGAGGGCCTGGTGACGGTCGTCGGGACGGCCGAGCGCGACCTGGGCCATGGTGTTGCGCAGCACGCGGGCAGCGACCGGGTGCCGCTCGGCCTGGTAGGTGTCCAGCAGGTCCTCCGGTGATGTCCCGTTGACCACCTGGGCCAGCTTCCATCCCAGGTTCACCGCATCCTGCACTCCGGTGTTGAGGCCCTGCCCGCCTTGCGGGGGATGCACGTGTGCGGCGTCGCCGGCGAGCAGCACGCGTCCCTCGCGGTAGGACGTCGCCTGCCGGGTCATGTCGGTGAACCGGGAGATCCAGGTCGGGCTGTGCACCCCGTAGTCCGTCCCGTAGGCGGCGATGAGTGCCTCGCTGAGATCGCGCAGGGTGGGCTCGCCGGCGTGGTCGAGGTGTTGTTCGGTCAGCACGACCTGTACCCGCCCTCCGTCCGCCGCCCGGCCGATGCCACCACCCTCGCGGCGCATGCCGAACTCCGGCTCGGTGTCCATCTCGGCCTCGGCGATCAGCCAGCTGGTCGTCGGATCCCACCCGGCGAACCCGATGCCGGCCGCCTTCCGGATCACGCTGTGTCCCCCGTCGCACCCGACGAGGTAGCCCACCCGAAGCGACTGGCCGTCGGACAGCTTGACGTCGACGCCGGACTCATCCTGCGCGAAGTCCGTCACCTCACGTTCGCGGGCGACCGGCACCCCCAGCTCGCTGACCCAGGC
Organism: uncultured Actinomycetota bacterium; assembly: GCA_963808615.1. GTDB lineage: Bacteria > Actinomycetota > Actinomycetes > Streptosporangiales > Streptosporangiaceae > Palsa-504. The sequence continues at coordinate 10,358 of CAWEGV010000003.1, read as the reverse complement.
GGCCAGGATGCGCTCGAAGTGGCTCTGCCACAGTGCGAGCACGTAATTGTGGCGGGAGGGGAAGTCGCTGATGTCCAACAGGATCCCGGCGAATCCCAGGACCTGCGTCGTCTGCCCCTCCGCGAGGAACCGGTCGGCGATGCCGCGCTGATCGAGCACCTCGATGGTCCGCGAGTGCAGGCCGCGCGAGCGCGAGCCGTCGAGCTGCTGGCCGGCGCGCCGCTCGACGATCGCGACGTCGACCCCCGCCAGGGCCAGCTCGCCCGCCAGCATCAGCCCGGTCGGACCTCCGCCGGCGATTACCACGGCCCGGCCGGTCATCGCTGCATCCCGGCCGCTACGCGCGCCGCCCATCCCCCGGTCTCCGTGCGGGCCGCGTTGAACCGCGTCCGGCCCGGCCCGTACGGCGCCCACAACACACGCATTCCGCGCCCCCATTTCCGCCATGTTCTGGCCCCGGCCAGCCATTGTGCGGCATGACCCGGGCCTTGCCGCAAGCCCCCCGGTGCGCGGTACGCTGAAAATGGAAGGGAGTGGCATCCTCCTTCCCTTTATCGTCCGCTGTTTATCCAGATCGACACATGGGCGGGTTCGAGGGCCTGGTGGACGACGCCGGTCAGGTCATCGCGGACGGAATCCAGATCGACGGTGTCCTTCAGCCGCGCCGCAAACGCGGCCACGGTCTGGCCGGCGTCATACCGGGCCCGGTTGAACCACCGGTCCACTCGCAGCTGCACCCGCCGCCGCAGCGGATTGAACAGCGCTGCGGCGGCGAGCGTGGATGCGGCCACCGCCACCGTGGTGTGAATCCTGAAGACCTGAGTGGTCAGCAGCACCAGACCGGCATAGATCCCGACCAGCAGGCCGGTGATGATCGCGTAGCCCAGGGTGCGGGAGATGATCCGGTCGATGTCGTACAGCCGGTACTTCAGGATGGCCACACCCATGCTGACCGGCACCGCGAAGACGGCCGCCAGCAGGGCGACGCGGGCGACGACGCCCCAGAAGCCAGTCGCGCCCCAGCGCTATCGCGGTGGCCAGGCCGGCCAGGCTGACCGCGAGACCGCCCAGCAGCCACTTCAGTTGCTGCCGCCGCTCGCCGGACGAGCGCCTGCAGCTAGCCACCTGCCCGGCCAGCGACAGCAGCCAAGCCAGCGCAATCACCACGAAGACCACGTACTGGAGCACGTTCCACCAGCCCGGCGAGCTGGAACCGTTGTCGAGGGACAGCAGGTTCCCGCCGGAATCCACCCGGATGTCGTGGTCGATGATGGCGTCGGCCGTAAGGGCGTAGGCGCTGATCACCCACAGCAGGGCCGGAGCGAGGTACAGCCACAGCACCCGCCGCAGCAGCGGCGAGGCCGGCGTGCCGTCGGGGAAGAGCAGAACCGCCAGCCCGATCAGGAGGATCCCGGGCGCCCAGGCAGGCTGGGCACGAAGCAGCCGAGAACCACCAGCACGGTCTTCGGCCATGCCAGCCGGAAGCGGCGGGCTCCCGGGCTCGACGCGGCCCTACCTGCCGCCGCGCTCCCCTCCCTCATATGGGCCACGGTACGCCGGAAGCGTCCCGAGAACGTTACCGCTCGCCAGTGGATACGCAGCTTATGATCCCGCTGCCCGCCCTATCGCCTGCCTAGGGTTGATTCCCACGGCGGTGTCGCCGTTTCGCTTGCGCTGTAGTGCCGTCATGCCGGGCGGGGCAGACGGCACGTTCCGGCGGGGGATGACCGTCGTATGACTCCGAAGGGCCGAGTGATGCTGCGAAACACCGACGAGGCGGCCGATGCCAGGCGGCCCGCTTGCTCATCGGCGTGCCGGATCTCAGCGGGACTCTTCGCGCGCTCGATCTGGTAGAGCCGGTAGCTGCTGTACGGCATCATGATCCATCACTCACTTCATGGCATCGTCCCTGGATGTCGTGCTAAAGGTTGGACGGCTCGGCGGCCGTTAAGTCATCGGCCGGGCGCGGGCGCGTTCGTGCCGCGGCTAGCTGCACTGACCGCACATGGCCAGGTCGGGATGCGCGGGCGTTCAGCGAACGAAGCGGACGAACGCGGTCAGCGCGATGATCACCAACGCCACCGCCGCACCCAGGTAGAGCGTGTTCAGCCCGCCCTCGGACTCCACCGCCACATCCGCGAAGGTGACCGCCGCCACCAGGACGACCATCGAGATCACCCTGGCCTTGAGGTCGTTGAGATCGCGCATCCGCAGCCAGCCAGGCAGGCGCAGTGACGAGCCGTCTCCGCCCATCCTGGCGATAAAGAGGTCGTAGAAGCCGAAGGCCGCGATCATGAGGGTCGCGCCGACCAGGAACAGGTCGGTCAGGAGCAGCAGGAAGCCGAGGTTATGGCTGGTCAGCTCGGGATCTTGCACGACGCGAGCTACTGACCTGACGAAGACATCGGTCCCGTACGCGAACGACGAGATGGCGGAGAGCAGGAGGACGATCACGGGGACCACGACCACGATCCGAGACCAGCTCAGAACCTGCTCGAACCGGCCCGCCAGCCCTAGCGGGGCATTCCCTTTCGTGAATGCCCCGGCGCTGCCGGTCTCGGGCCGGGACGATCCGTCCCCGGGCCCCTCACCCGGCGGATCAGCCATGTGTCATCGGACTCCTTCGCTCCCGTCAGATATGGGCCCACAAGCTTCCGGGCTGGTGGGCCGCGGCGTCCGCGATACCCGCAGGCTACGCCAAACAGAGGGTAAGGAACGTCCTATCCATCCCGTTCTTCTTATGCCCGTCAACCAGGACGGGGAGCCACCCGCTCACCCCTCTGGCATGATCGATGAGTGACCAGCTCCGACCTTGAACATCGCGCACGAACCGCCTATGAGGCCTACCGGAGTTCTCGGCAGGGATCTGTCCCGCCGTGGGATGACATCAGCGAGCCTGAGCGGCAGGCCTGGAGGGCCGTCGCATCCGCCGTCTCCGGGCCGGGCGACGCCACCCTCACCGATGGGGCTCCCGCTCAGTCGCTCGTCATCCAGGCCGGAGACCGGACCCACGTCTTCCACGCCGCCTTTACCGCGGGGCGCCAGGGCACGCTGTCCGTCAGCGACGAGCATGCCTCCAGCCACCACGCCCGCTTCCAGTACGCCCACGGCTTCTGGTACGTGGAAGACCTCGGCTCCACCAACGGGACCTACCTCAACGGTCGCCGTGTCCTGGCCGCCCAGCGGCTGAGGAAGGGCGACAAGATCAGGATCGGGCGCACCGCCCTTACCGTGATCTCGACCTGAGCTCGCTTCTCGTCGCGCACGCGACCGGAGTCCCTGATCACGCCCGGCTTCCGCCGGCGGCTCACCGCGCCGCGTCCTGCGAGACCGCGGGATACGTGGCGATCAGCAGCAGGGCGTCGAGCAGGCGCCACCAGTCCGCTTCGGCGAGATCCTTGCCTAGGGCCTGGGCGAGCATCGCCAGCCCGGCCACGAGCTGAGCCGAGCACACATCGGCGTCGAGGTCTAGTGGTCCCGCAGACCGTCATCCAGCGGGTGATCCCCAACCAGGCGCTCGGCCGGGTCAGCGCCGTGTTCCTCACCTGCGAGACGGCGGCTACCCTGTTCGGCGCCGCCGCCGGGCCGTTCCTAGCCCAGGCCGCAGGCCTGGTCACCGTGGCCGCCACCGCCAGCCTGGTCACGCTCGGTGCGGCGGGACTGACCCGCCTCATCGTGCCGCGGATATCCGCGGTCGCCCGCGTCCACCCGGAGTAGATCCCGCCGGTGCGACTGCGAGAAGATTGAGGGCGGAGGCGCAGATGAGCAGTCCGATGCCGCGCTCCGGACCGGGCGTGCTGGCCAGCGGGGCGCGAAAGGTGGTGGCCGCCGTGCTGCTGCTCCTCACCGCGTGCAGTCATGCCGCCCAGCCCGCCCCGCCGCCGGTAACGCTGGGCTACTGCGGCAGCAACCTCCAGGTGAGGCCGGACGTGGTGCTGGTGGTCTGCAACACCGACGACATCACCGCCGTGAATCTGGTCTGGTCGAACTGGGGCAAGCAGACCGCGACCGCCCGAGGTTCGGCCACGGTGAACCTGTGCGCCTATACCGACTGCGCCAGCGGCGACTACGTCTCGGTCCCGATCGCGATGACCGTCTCGAAGATCGTGCGCTGCTCGAAGCAGGCGCGGGCGTACTCGGTGCTGCGGTACACGTTCCCGCATGGCTCACCGTTTAAGGGCGTGTCCGCCAGCAGCACCGGCGGCGGATACTTCGGCCAGGGCCAGCCCGTCCCGCCCGCTAACCAGACGGTGAGCCTCACCTGCTGACCCCCTGGCATCGGGCGAGCGCTTCCAGTTCGGCCACGGCCCGGTCCGCGGCGATGTCGGCCCGGATGCGCTCCGCCTGGCCCACGGCGTTCCGCCGGAGCGCGGGGTCGGCCAGGGCGCCGCGGATCGCGGCTGCGATGTCGGCCGCGCTGCTGTCCGCCCGCAGGACGCGGCCCAGCCCGAGGCGCTCGACGCGGGCCGCGTTGCCGTCCTGGTCGCGTCCCATCGGCAGGCAGAGCATCGGAACGCCGTGCGCCATGGCGGCCATCACCGTGCCCATGCCCGCGTGCGTGATCACGAGCGCGGTGCCCGGCAGGACGTCGGCGTGCGGGGTCCACGCGCTCACCTCGACGTGGCCGGGCAGGTCGCGGTCCGCGCTGACGGCCGGGCCGGTGGTCACCAGCGCGCGTACCGGCAGGGTGCCCAGAGCGGCGATGACCCGGCGCAGCACGTCTTCCTGGGCCTGGTAGCTGGTGCTGAGGCTGACCAGCACGAGCGGCGGCGACCCGGGCTCGTCATGCGGCCGGGCCGGGCCGGCTCCCGGCGGCAGCTGAGGTCCCACGTGGCGCACGTTGGCCGGCAGCTCCGCCGGCGTGATCGCGAAGTCGAAGGGCTCGTCCGTCAGGACCAGGACCGGTCCATGCGGCGGAACTGCTCGAACACAGTGGCCAGCGGGGGCAGGCCGATTCCGGCCCGGGCGGCGTTGAGCGCGGGCAGGCCCACGTTCAGCGCGTCGAACTCGCCGAACGTGGTATGCCACAGCACGGCGGTCGGCAGGCCGGCGCGCTCCGCGGCGGCCAGCGCCCCGTACAGGAAATAGTCAACCGCGAGCACATCGGCGGGCTGGTGCTCGAGCTCGGCCGCCACGTCCCGGGCGAATCTGTCGGCCGGGCCGAACCAGATGTGATCGCACAGGCCGGCGAAGACCGTCTCCGGATCGTCGCTCCAGTCCTTGACCGGGGCGGCCTCGGCGGCCGACGCGTCGAAATCGGGGGCGCTGCGCCAGGCCGCGAAGGCGAAGCCGGCCCGTTCGACGATCGCCCGCTGCGAGCGGCTGCCGAGGAACCTGATGTCATGCCCGCGCTCGGCCAGCCGGCCCGCCAGGGCCAGCTCCGGGTACAGGTTGCCTCCGCCGTCGAGGGTGATGAACAGGTATCTCATTCAGGCCTCCCGGCCCCCGGACGTTACAGCTGGTTTTCTGGCGGCGTCAACAGCCGTCGCGGCCTCGAGGTGCGCAGCACCGAAGGCGGGGTACTCGAAGGCGGTCCTGGGCCGCCATCGAGAGAGAAGGAGCCAGCTGATGGCGCTCATTCTGCTCGTTCTCCTGCTTGCCCTGCTGCTGGGCGGGCTGGGGTTCGCGGTGCACATCCTGTGGTGGATCGCCCTGATCGTGCTGGTGGTCTGGGTGCTCGGCTTCCTCATCCGGGTGGGTGAGGGCGGGTCGAGAAGCCGCTGGTACCGCTGGTTACCGGTCCGCCGGGCCCTTCTGGCGGTCCGAAGGCTTGACGTGATCAATAGCGGGCGTCCCCGACGGGACGCCCGCTATTGTCATCGCCCGCGCGCACCAGGCACCATGTGCGAATGATCGGTATCCCGGAACTCCCGTGCGCGGGCCCGCACCCCGGGCAGGTCGGCGCGTGAACCGGGAGATGACCGAGCTGTGGTCGGCCGCCATCGGCGCCGCGGGCACGGTCATCCGCTACGGCCACGGGGGACGCCCGGTGCTGGTGTTCCCTACCGAGCGGGGGCGGCCCGCCGATTTCGAGAACAACGGCATGGTCGGGGCGGTAGCCGACCTGATCGAGGCGGGACGCCTGAAGCTCTACTGCGTCGACAGCTATGACGCCGCGTCCTGGTCCGATCGGCAGATCCCGCTCGAGGAGCGGGCGCGCCTTCGCGGCCGCTACGAGTCGTGGATCGTCGGCGACGTCGTCCCGTGGATCTACCGGGACTGCGGCGCCCCGGCCGAGGTGGTCACCCTGGGCTGCAGCATGGGGGCGTTCCACGCGGCCAATTTCGCCCTCAAGCGGGCCGACCTGTTCCCGCTCGCGATGTGCTTCTCTGGCAACTACGACCCGGCCAGCTGGAACGGATGGGGTGAGCGGGGCAGCGAGGCCTACTTCAACAACCCGATGGACTACGTCGGCCACGCCGAAGGCGATCACCTCGACTGGCTCCGCAGCCAGGTCAGCCTGCTGCTGGTCTGCGGCCAGGGTCAGTGGGAGGACACCACCGGCACGCTGGAGAGCTCCAGTAAGTTCGCCGCGCTGCTGGCCGAGAAGGGCATCAGGCACGAACTTGACGTGCGGGGGTATGACATTCCCCACGGCTGGCCTTCCTGGCGCGCCCAGGTGGCCCACCACATGCCGCGGTACTGCTGAGGAGGGAGCCTCCGTTGCCGGAAAAGCACACTGCCACCAGGCACTTGATCGGGTTGCTGCTCGGCACCGAGGACGACTGGCCGACGGCGTTCGAAGAGATCCTGCGCCGGCTCGGGCCGGTGGCCCGGCCGGGCGGCGGCAGGCACGCCTTCGACACCGAGCGGATCACCATCGAGCCGTTCAACCTCCGCGACCGGCCCCGCTACAACCTGGTCATCGACCGGCTCGCGTACTGGTACTACCACCCCAGGGAGTGGCTGAAGAAGATCGCGATGATGGACGGCGTCTACCTGCTGAACAGCCCGTTCACGTTTCAGTCGATGGAAAAGCACGCAGCCTACTGCGCGATGATGAGGCTCGGGCTAAAGGTGCCGGAGACGGTGCTGGTGCCGTTCAAGCATCCGGTCGACAACGCCCGCTACGCCTATACCGCCACCCGCTACAACAAGGCCTTCGACCTGGACGCGATCGCCAGGCTGCGGCTGCCTGCTCTTTGCGGGCCCTGGCGTCGGCTCGGCGCTGGGCCCTGATCCATGCGTAGGCTTCGCGGAGAAGCTCGGCCATCGCAAGGATATCGTCGTCATTGAGCGAGTCCGTCTCCTTCCAGATGTCATCGCCGTTCTTGTAGCCCCGGCTGGGCGTCACCGTGTAAAACCTGCCTTTGTCGCTGCTGTTCCTCCAGATCGTTACCCGTAAGACGCCGTCGCTGAACTTGTGTGCGGGTTGTTTGACATGTTGTTCTCCTTTCTCGGTTAATTCAGCCCCACCGTGGGGCCGATGTCACCGCGACCGAAGCGGCTGGGAGCCTGTCCGGGCAACCGAAAGGCCGAGGCTCCCAAAGTGGAAACGGCCTTGGCAGGTTGAGCGGATGGGCTGCTGCTTCAGCGTGACGAATCGGCCCTTGTGGGTGTGAAGCGTGCGAAAGGAGAATCCGGCAAGTAACCGACTGCACGAAACGCATCGGCGGCCTGCGGCAACGCATTGGCGAAATTCTGGCGGCGTACACGGCAGGACTGAAGTGGGCAGCGGCATGAGGAAAGGCGTGCGGGAAGCACGGCGGGGGCGGCGTCGCGGCCGGATAGTTGCAGCGAGGGGTGTTTACGTTGCCCGGAAGTGCGCAGTGCCGCAAGCTGACCCCGGCAAGGCAGCATCGCCCGCGTGGTCAATTCCGTGCTGTGGGAATCGTGAAAGATGTATGGAAATAATTGTAGGCTCTTCGCGTTTTAGTGTGGGTAAATTTTACCCTCCGACATCGTTCCGGCCTGGAAAATTATGCGGAAAACGCGGTTTCCTTCGCTTGAAAAACTTGTCACGATCAGGCGATGGACATTCCTCGACACCTGCGTGACGTTTACCGGTTCCCGGCTTGGTGCCGTCGGCCTCGGTGCGGCTACCCAGGAGACCCGGTGCCATTATCCTGCCGCTGCGCCGCCGCCGAAAAAAACGAGCTGCGGGCAGTGCGGCCACGTGCATCGCAGCTTCTACGATCAGCATCCGCGTCTGATTCGCGACCTGTCCTGGCGACAAGCGTGTCTACCTCTCGGTGAATGTTCGCCGCCTGGACTGCCGGCGTTGCGCGCGGTCAAGACCAGCGCTTGGAGTGGTTGTCCGAGTTCCCAACTACACCCAGCGGTTTGCCCTGTTCGTCGGTGCCTACTGTCACGACACCCCCGTGAAGGTGGTGGCCGAGGAGTTATGGCTCGATTGGCACACCGTCAAGGAACTCGACAAGCTCTACATGCACGAGCAATTGCGGCGTGCGCCACCCCGAATCCGACGGTCGTTGGCATCAACGGGATCTCGATGGGTCATGGGCACACCTACCGCATCGTCGTCAGCGATCTCCGCGAAGGTCGGCCGATCTGGTTCGGTGGCCAGGATCGATCGGAGGCCAGCCTCGACGCCTTCTATGCCTGGCTCGGCCCAGAAAAATCCAAGGAAATCCGCTTGGCAGTGATGGACATGTGGAAGGCGTTTCGCTCCTCGACGCGGAAACCGCAGAACGCTCCGCAGGCCACGATCTTGTACGACAAGTTTCATGTGCTGCGTCATCTGCACGAGGCGATGGACAAGGTGCGCGAAGCGTGAATACGGTCGCTTGTCGGGGCCGGGTCGGCGTTTCATCAAGGGCCAGCGGTTCGCGTTGTTGTCGCGCTGGCGATCTGACCCTCTCGGGGAAGAGGGGCTTGCGCTTGCTGTTCAACGCCAACAAGCGGCTCTACACAGCATACCTCCTCAAGGAGTCCTTCGAGCGGCTCTGGGACTATGAGGTCGCCGGTTGGGCCCGCGCTTCTTCGAGAACTGGCGTGACTCCTTGAGATGGCAGCGACTGAAGCCCTACGAGAAGTTCGCCGCCATGATCGACGCCCACTGGGATGGCATCGTGGCTCATTGCCCGTTGGAGAACAAAGTGGCGTTGGGCTTTGTTGAGGGACTGAACAACAAGTTCCGCGTGCTGCAACGCCGCGCCTATGGCTATCGGGACGAGGAATACCTGCGGCTGAAAATCCTGACGTGCATGCTGCCCAAGTCGGGAGTTAGGTTGATTTGCCGATAAATTCACCCACACTAAAACGCGAAGAGCCTAATTGTAATCATGACTTGAATGATACTGAAAGATGTGAGGAAATGATTTTTTTCAACTGAGACTTGATTTTATGTGAACTGACCGAACAATAAGACATGCTCTACATCTCTAAAGCGATGACGGCTTGCGCGGTACGGAGTATTTCCAGGAAGGCGGGCACGATTACTACATCGACAGCAAGAATCCGCCCGGCATGTGGGGCGGCAAGCTCGCCAGGGAGTTCGGCCTGGAAGGTGAAGTACAAAAGGAGCATTTTGACCGCCTGGCCGAAGGCTATCATCCCATCACTGGCCAAGACCTGGTGCTGCGGCGTAACGAAAACCGCCGTTCCGCTAACGACATTACCATCTCGGCTCCAAAGCCTTTCAGCCTGCTTTATCTCGAAACCAAGGATGAGCGGCTGCTGAAGGCGTTCGAGGAACTGCGATTGGATCATGAATTGGATGGAACCCGACGCCGCTACCAGAGTGCGCCCGGCGGTGCTGACCATGACCGCAAGACGGGAAACTGGGGCTATGCCGGATGGCTGCAATTCGATTCGCGGCCGGATGACAAAACGCACATGCCGGTCATTCAGATTCACCGGCATCATCGGTGTTCAACCTGACCAAAGACCAGGAGGCGGATCGCATCACCGCCTTGCAAATCGGCAAGGTCAAAGAAAATGCCGATTTCTGGATGCCGCTATTTCACAATGAACTGGCCCGCCGGGTGCGGCAGCTTGGCTACGGCATCACCCGTGAGCCGGAAACGGGCATCGTCGGCTTTGGCATCGCTGGCATCCCGCGTGAACTGGTGGATAAATGGTCGCCCAGGCGTGCGACGATTAAGGAGGCGAAGAAAACATCCTTGAAGCGATGGATGATCCTGAGCAAAAAGCCGAAATCATCAAGCAGTATGACATAAAAGATTGGGATGCGTTCAAAGAAGGAGTGGCGAAGAGACTACAAGACGAACTGGCCAAGCTTACCCGCCGGCACAAGCAGAAGGATGTGAGCCGGGATGAACTTTGGAGTTTCTGGAACGGCAGCTAACGCGGCCCGATCGGGCCATCCTCCGCAGTGCGAAGGGAAAAAAGGGGCGGGTCGTCACTGATGCCGAGGCGGCAGCGTATGCCATCGG
>CAWEGV010000002.1:0-257505 GCA_963808615.1 uncultured Actinomycetota bacterium | reverse complement strand
GCCGATCAAGATCAGAAAGATGAAACGGACTAAACGGATATAACGGGACATGTGTTGTCCTGTTCGGAGAAGGCTTCGATGTCCGGTTAAACCTTCTGGCCATACCTTCGTCGTTCAGCTGGAACCTCGCTTCGCTGCTGGCTCTGAGGGTGGTCCGGTCCGTTGGAGCTCTCAGCCGTGTCTCGTTGGCGCTGGCCGGACTCGCAGTCATCCCGGCCCCGGTCGATACCGGCCGCTTCCCAGTCGGCGTCGCGGCCGGCGACGCGCTCCAGGACCTGCGGCGACGGCGGGATCTCGGGCTTGGGCGGTTAACATCGCTCCTTGCCCTGTACCGGCCAGGACGGGAACGCCGGCCCGAGATCGCCGTAATCGGGATCCTGGGAGGGGATTCCCAAGCTCTGCCGGTCCGCGAGCCGCTCGGCAAAGGTTCGGTGGGCAGCTGCCACCTCCTTGATCCACGGGGCATTTCGCCGGGCGGCTGGCCCACGGCCGGGGTGAGCTGGTTGCGCTGGGCATGGGCGGCGGGCTGGGGTTCGGCCGAGCGCAGCGGCGGGTGGTGCTGGCCGGGGTGGCGGCGGCGCAGTTCGGCATCGGCGGCCACGGCCAGGTGGCGCTGGGCGCGGGTAGCGGCTCCCATTCGGCCCGGTCGGCCATGGTGGCGGCGAACGTCGCTTCGCGTTGCGGCGTAGGCGTCGTGCAGGGCCTGGTAGCTAGCGGCCAGGGCGTGCTGGCGGGCGGCTTCGTCGTGCTGGCCGCGACGCTGGGCGGCACGGGCTTCGGCGGCGGCGCGCAGGGCGGCCAGGCGGGCATCCCGGGCGCCGGTGCGGACCTGGCGCAGCTCGTCCCCGACGTATGCGGGGCCCAGGCGGTTTCGGCGGGTAGGTGTCGCGCAGGTGGCACAGCAGCCCGTCGCGCATGCCCCGCACGTCGGGCCCGTCGGTGGGGCGGAGCACGGCGAAGGCCTCGTGCCAGGCGGCCCGCAGGTCTGGGACGGCCGCGACCGGTTCGGGGCCGATCGGGTCGGCGGGGTGCTGGTGGCCGGATAGCTCCCGCCAGGCGCCGATAGAGGCGGCCCGCCGCTGCCAGTCGAGCCGGTCCAGCGGGTGGGCGGGGACCGGGCCGAGCGCGGTGACCGCCCAGGGCGGGGTGTACTCGGCGGCGTACTCGCCGATGCGGTCCTTGCGGGCGTCCATCAGCGCGGCGATCTGCCCGATGTAGGCGCGGCGTCCGGGGTCGGCGATCTGGGGGACCTGCGCGGACCACGGTGCTGCCGGGAGCGGGACCGGGGTACCGAGCCGGTAACGCAGGCGGGCGTCGATGACGGCGGGCACATCGCTGGCGCGGGCCAGGTCCCGCTCGCCGACCGCCTCAGCCAGCACCCGGCCGGGGTCTAGGCCGGCCAGTTCGGCGGCGTACAGCGTCCGCCACAACCATCTGGCCTGATGGCCCGGCTCGGTGCGGTAGCCGGGCGGCAAAGTGGCCATCAGCAGGTCCTGATACCGCCGATGTCGGGCCGGGGTGGTCTCAGCGGCCCAGATCGCGTGCAGGAGGGCCAGGTGGTCGGCGTCAGACAGAGCCTGGTTGCGGATCTGGGAGGCCGAGCGCTGCTGGCCGTCGCGGTCCAGCACGTTGGCCAGCACCGCCAGCGCCTCCCGGATGGCGGTGGCGGGTCGGGCTGGGCCGCGGGCCCGGCGGCGCGGCGGTCGTAGCGGGCCAGCTCGGGAGCTGGGCGCGGGCCCGGCACCGGATCGGCGAGCTTCGGGGACACGGTGAACACGTAAGCCAGGTTGACTTCGGTGCCACGAGACAGGGCCACGTAGGCGTGCTGGCGGTCCTCGGACCCGGTGAACACGGCCAGCCCTGTATGCACAGTCCGGCCCTGAGCAACATGATCGGTGACCGCGTACCCGAGTTCGGCATCACTGAAATGTTGGTACAAGAAAGTGCGGTCGGTCCATCGCCGCTGGCCGGTCTGCAGGTCGGCGTCCAAGCCCCGGCGCACGGTGAGCCCGCGGGGGGTGATGGCCTCGATACGGAGCAGGTCGCCGTTGGCCAGCGCCCGGCCGGGCTCGCCCGCTTCTACGTTGTGGTCGTTGCGAGTGCAGATGATCAGATCACCGGGGCTGGCCTGGGCGCCGTCGGCGATACGGACGGTGGGCCCGGCCGAGACGACGCCGAGAGCGATGAGCTCGTCGCGGATCCGGCGGGACAGTTCCCGGCGCAGCGCGTGGTCGGCGGCCATCAGCAGCGTGTCGGCGCCGTCCGCGGTGAGGGCGACGTAGCCGACCGCCGCGGCGTCCATCATCTGCTCAGGGTCTCCCCCGATGATCCGGCCGTGCTGGTCATACTCGGCCAGTACCGTAGTGTCACCGTCGCGCAGCCGCAGGCTGGCCGCCTGTTCCCAGCCGTGGTTGAACCGGCCGGCTCGGCCAGCCGGACGTAGCCGAGCGTCTCCGCGAGCAGGGACAGGCCGCCGCCGTTCTGCACCGCCTGCAACTGGTGGGTGTCCCCGGCGAGAATCACCTTGGCGCCGGTGGTCGCGGCCTGGCTGATTACGTCGGCCAGGTCCGGGTTGGCCACCATTGAGGCCTCGTCCATTACAACCAGGTCGCCGGGCCGCAGCCGGATAGGTCCGCAAGCCCCGCGCTGCCCGGGCAGATGGCCCAGGAACTGGGCGGTGTTGAACGACACCGGGACGCCAACGGCCAGGGTGTTGCGGGCCGACTGAGACGGCGTTATCCCGATGACCCGCCCCAGCCGGGCCGCGACCCACACCTGGCCCGCCGTGGCCAGCACCCATGTCTTGCCCGACCCGGCCGGGGCATCTATCACTGAGACACGCCGGCCATCGGTCAGCACCGACAGGACAGCGGCGGCCTGATCCACCCGCAGCCCACTCGGCGTGCGCGGGCCGTGGGTGTCCTGCGCGCGGCCAGCCAGCGCATCTTCCAGCTGCGCCAGGTCCGCGCCGAGCGCCCGCGCGGCGTCGGCGCGGTCCATGCGCGGCGCGCCAACGGCGCGCGCGAGCGCGAGCATGCGCTGTTCGATGGTCAGCTGCGCGTGGGTGGCGTACCGGGTGCCGCCGTGCCGCTGGTAGACGCTGCGCCCGTCCGCGCGCAGCAGGCTGCGCGGCACTTCGGCAGGCTCGCGCGCCTCCAGGCAGGCCACCGGTTCGAACTCCGAGGCCAGCGCACGGTCGGCCAGGTCCTCCAGCAGGGCGGCGGCCGCGGGCGGGTCCATCCCAGACCGCGGCAGGACCCGGCCCAGGTACTTGATCACATCGGCGCGCGTCCACGCGGACTTATCCTGCTGCGCCAGCGCTACCGCCTTCTGCGCCGCGCGAGCCAACTCCCCGTGGGACAGAACCGCGCCGGGTGCGCCCGCACCGCGCGCGTCCGCGTGGTTCCCGCCGCGGCCGTACCACACCGACGGCGCAATCGACGCCAAGCTCACCCCGAGGATCCGCGTCAGCTTGTCTGCCCAGCCTGCGTGCACCTGCGCAACATCCAGCGTCCCGGTCTTGGCCGTGCGCGTGGCGAAGTTCGACGCCTGCGCCAAGCGCGCCAGCTCCCGCTGCGACGGCGCGCGGCCGTTGCGCTGCTCGAACTGCGCGGCGCGGGTCCGCACCTCCGCGGTGATCGATTCGCGGCGCGAGGAGAACAGCCGCATCATCTCCCCGCTGATGCCCTTGATCTCGAAGCCGTGGCCGTCATCGCGGGCGGTCCATTCCAGGCCGAACCGGGCAGTGAGCGCTTCCTCCAGGTGCTGGGAGACGATCGCGGCCACCGCGCCGACGTGCTCGTTATAGCCCAGGGAGTCCGGGGCACGCCACTTCCCGTCGATGAGCGTCCGGGCGACGTGGGCGATCTGGGAGTGGACGTGCAGCTGCATGTCGCCGTCCCGGGAAGTGTGCTGCAGCCAGTGCGCCACCGCCAAGTCCGCCTCGTGCCACTGGCCGGTCTCCCGGCCGTGCACCCGCGTGTTGTGCGACCCGGTGCGGGTGTACCCGGCTTCCCGCTGGAAGTACTCGAAACCAGCCCAGACGGCCTGCCAGATCATGTCATCGGCCTCGGCAACCAGGGCAGACCAGTATTCGCCCCCCGCCGCGTCGCCGACCTGGCGGGCCAGGCGGGCGTTTTCGCCCAGGGAGGCGTGGAAAATCGAGATCGACTTAGACAGCGAGATCGTCAGGTCAAAGAACAGCGGGCTTTGCCGGGCCTGCTTGGCCGCCTCGATCCGGAGCTCGCGCTTGCGGTCGGCGCTGGCGTGCGGCTCGGCGGCCAGCAGCTTCGCGTACAGGTCGGCGGCTTTGCGACCGCGGTCTGGAGGCCTGCCCAGCTGGGTGCCGTCCGGGGCCTTGCGCTGGCCGAACAGCAGGTTATACGACTCGCGCTCGACCACCTGGCCAGGCTCGAAGCCAAGAGCTTTGGCGCCTGGGCCCCACCAGAGGCCGGGCGGTTCTCCCCCGCTTCCGCTGGCCTGGAGGTAGTAGCTGGCCGCAACCTTGACCGGACCGCGGTCCACCTGCTTCCAGACGTAGTCCAGGTCGTACCCCTTGCTCAGGGTCGCGACGACCGCCACCGGCTAATCCCCCGCCAGCCGGAGCAGGACTTCCCATGCTCATCACATGGTGCATGGGTGTGGAGCTCAGGTCGGTCACGCATCCAGGGTGGCAAAACGGCCGGTCAAGATCAGAAATGAGAAAGGGATTAAACGGTCATAACGGGCATGTCCTTTGCCAACGAGTCTGAGCCATTGCCAGCGTGTCTGAGCCATTTGCAGGTTTCTGCCATCTAAGTTGAGCCATCGAGGGTGTTCCTCTGGTGTGTCGCTGCCGGTGGAGATTGTCGCTGGCTTCGTCACGCGGCTCGGACCGTGTGAGCAGCTGCCTGCGCGGTTTCCAGCCGGGCAGGCCATGCAACCAGAGCGCAGGTCAGTGCGGGCTCAGCTATCGCGACTGAGGCCGCCTTCCAGGCCCGGCTCTTACTCCCAGCGCAGCGGCAGCCTGGCGCGGGCTTCGGCCGAACGCCCGGTGGTGATGACCTTGATCCCGGTGGTGGCGCGGCTCAGCGGCGGCACCACCTCCACGCGCAGCGCGGTCCCGCCGGCGCTCCCGCTCCGGCCGAGGATGCGCGTGGCGTGCCAGGACCCGCCGTTGTCGCGGATCCAGGTCACCGGCCAGTAATACAGTTCGGCTGGCGAGTAGCTCACCTGGTTCATCGGGCCGCTGGCGTGCATGTGCACGACGGTGCGGCCCAGGCAGTTGTGCAGGCCGAGGATCGCGAGCGTGATCTGGTCGAGGTCGGGAAGCGCGACGGCCGCGGCGGCGCCGCCGTCGGCCGCCGGGGCCGTCCGGGCCTGCCCGCGGTGGTCGTGCGCCAGCACGCTCAGCCACGGTTCGGGCAGGTCACGGGCGGGCGGGGCGGTGATGCCGTGGCCGGACAGGTGCAGGCGGGCGCAGAGCGCGGCGACCTGCCCGGGCACCGGGCTGAGCGGGGACAACGCGCCAGCCGCCTGCAGCGCCGCGAGGACGTCGCCGAACCCCTCGGCGTCGTCGGGGGCCAGCGGCCCGGGCCGTGGCGCGCTGTCGCCCAGCGTGAAGCCGTCGGGGCCGTCCTTGGCGAGCAGCCGGGCCGCGACGGCGTGCAGCAGGTGATCGCCGGGACTGGCGGTCACCGGGCCGGCCGTCACCGTGGCGTCCTGCGGCGGCCGGGCTGACGGGTCCAGGTTGATCCGGACGGCGGGCTGGCCGGGGGCGGTGATCAGGTCCAGCCACTGCGGATCATACGGCGGGCTGGGCCGCAGCATCAGGGTCCACCCGTCGGTGCCGCCGCCCAGGTCGCGGACCATCATCTGGTAGCGGGTCCCCCGGTCGTCCGTGGCGGTGAACTGCTCCAGGCTCCTGGCCTCGGGTCCGGACGGGCCGTCCTGGCGGGTGGACCGGATGAACAGGCTCAGCTGCGGGCCGGCCTCCGTCTGCGCGTACGAGAGCAGGTACACCTCACCGCCGGCGGGCGCTGCGCGCAGTGGGATCACCTGCCCCAGCCGGACCAGCCGGCCCGGTACCGGGCCGGACGCCGGCGACGGGGAGCTCACCGGCGTGGCTAGCCGGGACGGCACGGCGGCTGACCGCCCCGGCGGTCTCCCGGCCAGGCTCCCCCGGCCCCGGACATCGGCCTGCCGGGCGACCAGGGCCAGGTGGAAGTCCGCCAGGATCCGGTCGGCGACCTCGTCATCGAGCGCACCGATGACCGTCAGCAGCTGCGCGACCCTGCCCACCCGGATCCGGCGCGCACCCCATTCCCATGCGGGACGGCGCAGCTCTTCCTCGGCCAGCAGCCGCAGGTGAGCTTCTGCCCGCTGACAGTCCACCGCCTCAGTGTCCCCGGCCCGAGCCCAAGGTGTCAGCGCCCCGCTGACGCGGGCACGTTTCCGCTGTATCGCCTCTACTGAGATGTTGGCCCCGCAGCGGTCAGCAGACCGCGACGAAGTGGCTCAGATTCACTGGCAGACGAGCGCCCGCCACCACGCAAATCCTTGCCACTGGAACTGAGCCACCGCAGGTCAGAGCTTGCCGGTAGCTCACATTCGATGACACAGGACAGCGAGTCGCCAACCGGGATTCCTGAACTCACCGAGCGGAGGCGTCGATCATCAAAGCGAACGGCGCCTCTGGAGCAGCTGACAGATCCGCATCGCAGCCCACCTGCCGTCACGGCCCGCGACTAGCAAGTGAATTGCAGCCGGCTCAAACAATTACAGATCGCCGAGTATTCGCGGAGCCGATAGTCAGCAGCCGAACGGCGAGGCGCGCGCAGATTGTTCTGTTCGGTGCGGCCTTCGATGTCGTCTTCGGCGGGCCCGTGGTGCTGTTGTTGGTGCTGTGCCGGATCCGCCAGGCATCGCGCTGGCGGGTCTGGCCGCGACTGGCCACGATCATGGCGGGGGCGCCGCGCGCCGACCCTGGGCCCCGGGTTTGGTTGTCCCTTCGTTCACACTGCCTCGGCCACTATCAGGCTCGCCGGCCCGGCCAGCGGCTGCTGGCCCGCCATGCTCCAGCCCGTCTCGGCCAGCCAGTCCTGCACCTCGGCGGCGCTGTAGACGTCGCCGCCAGCGATGACCAGGAACTCGGCCGCCATCAGCGCGGCGAACAGGGGCTGGGTATGGCTCGGGTCGGTCCAGAAGTCGACCAGGAGCGCTCGGGCGCCCACCTCGACGGCCTTGCGCAGCCTGCCCAGCAGTTCGCGGTTGACCTGCGGCTGGAAAAGGTGGATGACGTTGGCGATTAGGAGCAGATCGTGGCCGGATGGCAGCTGGTCGCGCAGGAAATCTCCCTCCACGACCGTGATGCGATCGGCCACCGCGGTGCCGGCGAGCACCTGCCGGGCGACCCCGGCGACGGCGGGGAGCTCAAACAGGGTGGCTTGGAGCTGGGTGTGGGCGGACAGCATCGCGACCAGGAAGGATCCGGTACCGCCCCCGACGTCCAGAACACGGTGGTGGCGGTCGGGGTCGTAGCCGCCGGCCAGGGAGCGTGCGGCGCCCGCGGTCAGCGCCTGCACCCCGGCGCTGAAGATCTGCTGCTGTGCGTCGTTGAGCTGCAGGCCCACGCCCGTCCCGGTGCGGGTGGCATCCTCAAGGTTCATCCAGGCGGGATAGCTGATCTGATCCCAGAAGCTGAGGAACGGGCGCAGGCCCTCTTCGGGGCCTCCGGCCAGGAACGATTGCGCGACCGGCCGGTTGGCATAGCCCGCCTCAGCCTTCTCCAGGAAGCCGAGGGCCACCATCGCGTCGGCGAGGATACGCGCGGACCGGGCCGGTATGCCGCAGCGCCCAGCCAGCTGAACCAGCGGCAGGGGACCGCCGCCCAGCTGCGCGAACAGGCCGAGAGCCGACGCGGTGAACAGGTGCTTGGCCGCCATGAAGCCGGTTGCGACCGTGGTGATCGCCTCAGGCGTCCCCGCCGCGGATGCAGGCTGTGCCGACACCGTGACCATGGCGCCAAGCTACGCGGCGGGCGCCCGCAGCCGCATCCTCCGAACGCGGCAAATTCGCCGCTCAGCGCTAGCGCCGAAGTGCACCGTTTGGTGCAGTCAGACCAGGCCACAGCGGATGGCGAAGCTGGCCGCGCCGGCGCGGGTTGCAATGCCGAGCTTACCGTAAATGTTGACCAGGTGGCGGCTTACGGTGGCCGGGCTCAGGCCAAGCTCGGCCGCGATCTGGCGGTTGCGCAGGCCTTCGGCAACCAGCCGCAGTACGTCGCATTCTCTGGGGCTCAAGCAGGCCCGCGACGGCCGGTGCTGCGGATCCGCGCTGCACAAGAACCGGTCGACGGCGTTGGTGACCGCCTGGGAGTCCCCCCTATAGGGCAGGTGATCGACGCCTTCCAGAAGCTCCAGCCGGGCGCGCGGCAGATGCTCGGCCAGGTAGCTTCCCGCCCGGTAGTCGACCTTGCAATCATCACGCCGGTGGATCACCAGCACCGGCACGCCGATAACAGGCAGCAGGACGCGCACATCACTCTCGGCAACGGCCCGCAGCAGGTCGGCCGCGACCTCGGCTGAGCTCGCCGACCGCAGGTAGCCGGTGAACCAGGTCGCGAAGCCAGGGTCGGTTTCGGAGACGACGACATTCGCCAGCAACCGTGAGCCCAGGCCCCATTCCGCCAGCACCAGCAGGCGCAGGCTCTGGACCACCTCAGGTGGCTGCCCGCACGGGTAATCGGGGGCGGCCACGAGCCGCGCGTACGTGCCGTAAAGGACAAGGCGGGAAACCCGCTGCGGGTAACGCGCGGCCAGGGCAATTGCCACCGGCCCACCCGCCGACCAGGCCAGGACAGCCACGCGCCGCACTCCCGCCGCGTCCAGGACCGCGACCGCATCCTCAACCTGGGCGTCCACACCCAGCGCGCTCGCCTCGGCGGTTCGATCCGACAGTCCGCAACCGCGCTTGTCGTAGCGGATCAGCCGGCGTCCGCAAGCCAGCCGCTGGTAGAAGGAGCAGATCTCCGGCCGCAACAGGTCGTAATCAATGTGCGACACCCAGCCCGGGATCACCAGCAAGGCCGTATCCCCCGCGCCCATGACCTCGTAGGCCAGCCCCGCCCTCGCGGAGGTAAACCGCCGCACGGCAGGCAGCGGCATGGCTGAACTGGACACCGGCATGGCTAGACCATAACCCGGCCCGGCTTCTGGACGGCACCCCTCACCCCACCGCAGAACCCGGCCGACGGCCAGCCCCCGGGGATATCGCGAATCCCGTCGAAGACGTCAAGCTCAGATCCTCTCGGGCGGCATATCACCCATTCCCGCGGCCCGACGGCACCGACATGATGACCGCCAGCCGAGCATATCTGCGGATATTTCTCTACAGGCCGCGAGCTCGGCCGAATACATGGCGTGACATAGGAGCAGCGCGACTCGGATACGGATCCTCCCTTCCGATTCGCGGCGGCGCATGGAGCCGACTTGCCGGCTAGCCGCAGCCGCCCCGATCAGGACGTTCGGGGTGCCAGAAGCGAGTTGCCTGATGCGCTCGGCGGGCGGCACTCGCACTGCGCTGTCCAGTGAGACGATCCCTTGCGGTGACGGGCAACGTCCGGAAGAGCCGTGCAGCAGGCCGGACGTGATCAGCGCAGACCGTCCTTCAGCGGTTCCCGGCTCGTCTGGGGGTGAGTTTCGGTGTGATAATGGCCGCATGCCCTGGACGGGCGCGCTGGATCGGTTTCCCGCTAACCTGCCACGCCAGCTGACCAGCTTTATCGGCCGGGAGCGGGAGCTGCAGGATCTGACGGAGCTCTTGGGACGCAGCCGACTGCTGACTCTCACGGGCCCGGGTGGCAGTGGCAAAACCCGGCTTGGCTTGCAGTTGGCCGCCGAGGTCACCGGCGGCTTCCCGGACGGTGTGTACTTTGTGGCGCTGGCCCCGGTCGGGAACCCGGATCTGGTCCTGTCGTCGATCGCGCAGGGCGTCGGGCTGCGGGATGTGGGCGACCGGCCGCTGCTGGATCGCCTGCGAAGCCACCTCGAAAACGCGCGGGTCCTTATCCTGCTCGATAACTTCGAGCATTTGATCGCGGCTGCTCCCGTGGTCGCGCAGATCTTGCAGGCAACGGTGGCGCTGAGGATCGTGGTGACCAGCCGGGCGCCGCTTCATGTGAGCGGCGAGCAGGAGTTTGAAGTCCCTCCCCTGCGGGTGCCCGACCCGCAATGCGCGACGGTCGCCGCGGTCGCGGGTTGTGAGTCGGTGCGGCTGTTCACCGAGCGCGCCCAGGCCGTCTGGCCGGGCTTCGTCCTCGACGAGGAGAACGCGGCCCTGGTCGCGGGGATCGCCCGAAGACTCGATGGCTTGCCTCTCGCGGTTGAACTGGCGGCGGCGCGGGTCAAGGTCTTGCCGCCCGCGTCGCTGCTCGCCCGGCTGGAGCAGTCGTTGCCTGTGCTGGTCGGCGGTGCCCGTGACCTGCCGCAGCGTCAGCAGACCCTGAGGGGCACGATCGCCTGGAGCTACGGGCTGCTCGGTGCGGGCGCCGGGCGCTTGCTGGCGGCCTGCTCGGTGTTCCGCGGTGGTATCAGCCTCGAGGCCGCCGAGTCCGTCTGTGCGCCGGTCACCGACTTGGGCGTCGAGGTCCTGGATGGGCTGCAGGAGCTCGTCGACCAGAGCCTGCTGCGCCGGATCGAGGGGTTTGCGGGTCCGGTTGGCCCGCGGTTCGGGATGCTGTTCATGGTCCGCGAGTACGCTGCTGAACGGCTGGCCGAGATGCCGGAGCGGGTCCGGGTCGAGAAGAGCCACGCCGTTACGTTCCTGGCCCTGGCCGAAACGGCCGCGCGGGAGCTGCGCGGCCCGGGCGAGCTGGAGTGGCTTGACCGGCTCGAGGTCGAGCACCAGAATATCCGCGCCGCCATCGACTGGTACCAGCAGCACGAGTCCCGCGATGCGCTGCGGCTGGCCGTGGCCATGTCCCGCTTCTGGGGCGTCCGCGGTCATTTCACGGAGGGGCGCGGACGGCTGGAGGCCCTGCTCGGCGTGCACGGGGACGGGACCGCCACGCGGGTGAAGGCGCTGAACGGTTCGGCGTCGCTTGCGATCGACCAAGGGGACTATCAGTGTGCGCGTGACCTGCTCGGCCAGAGCATCCGGCTGAGCCAGCAGCTGGGCTACCGGCGCGGCGAGGCGATGGCCCAGGTCTACCTGGGCCGTAGCCTGGTCGCGGGCGAACGCCCGGCCGAGGCAGGACCGCATGTGGACCGTGCCCTGCGGCTGCTGGAAGGGCTGGATGATCCGGCCGCCCTCGCTACCGCGCTGCTGTACGCCGGTCTGGCGGCGCATTTCACCGGTCAGGTCGAGGAGGCCTGCGCCCGGTACGGACGGTCTGTTGAGCTATGCCGCGCGATCGGCTTCCGGTCGGTGGGCGCGCGCTCGCTGCAGATGCTCGGCCACGCTCGCTTCGACCTGAGCGACATCCGCGGGGCGCGCGGCGCGTTCGAGGAGGCCCTGCCGACGTGCCTGGAATTGGGGGACCGCTGGGTTGTCCCCCTGGTCATCGCCGGCTTGGCCGGGGTAGCGCTCCACACCGGCAGGCCCCGGCGGGCCCTGCGGCTGGCGGGAGTGGTGCGCGGGCTGTGCGAGGCCGGCCAGTTCGAGCATGCCGGCGGTGCGAGAGGCACGGCTGGAGCAGCTGCTGGCGCCGGCCAGGAAGCGGCTCGGCTCGGCGGCGGCGCAGATGATGGCCGAGGGACGGCGGATGAGCCTGGCCGAGGCGGTCTCCTACGCGCTGGCGGACGAGCCCGAGGAGGCCTGGCACAGCGGGCCGCGCCGGACGCTCACCCGGCGCGAGCTGGAGGTAGCGGCCCTCGTCGCGCAGGGTCTCACCAACCGGGGCATCGCCGGCCAGCTTCACCTTTCTGTCCGCACCGTCGACACGCACGTCGACCACATCCTGACCAAGCTCGGCTTCAGCAACCGCGCGCAGCTGGTGGCCTGGGCGTATGAGTCCGGGATGGCGCCGAAAGATACGTAGGGCCTCGGTAGTTCTTCCGATGCCCCGGCGCCGCGTCCGGGTCCAGTCTGCGGTCATGACAAGCATCAGCCAGTCCCAGCAGAGCAGCCGTCGCCAGTGCCAGGTCCTGGTCGTGGGCGCGGGGCCGACCGGGCTCGTGCTGGCCTGCGAGCTGCTGGCCCGCGGCATCCGGGCCCGGATCATCGATAAGGGTGACGGTGTGGTCCGGCAGACCCGCGCCCTGGGCATTCACGCACGCACGCTCGAGGTGCTCGACATGATGGGCCTGGCGGAGCGGTTCGCCGAGCACGGCCAGGTGGTCCGCCGCTTCCACATGTACACCGACGGGAAGACTCTGGTCCGCCTGGAACTGGCCCGCAATGGATCAGCGTTCGGCTTCATGCTCGACGTCCCGCAGGACGTGACCGAGACGATTCTCCGCCAGCGGGTCAGCGAGCTGGGCGGCAGCGTCGAGGAGGGGACCGAGCTCAGCAGTCTCCGCCAGGCCCCCGGCGGCGTCACCGCCACGGTCATCGAGCTGGGAGGCACTGCGCGGACTGTCACAGCTGATTACGTTGTCGGCGCCGACGGCGCACACAGCCGTGTTCGCAGCGAGCTCGGCCTGGACTTCCGCGGGCACCCGTACGCGCAGGACTGGCTGCTCGCCGACGTCCACCTGGGCTGGGACCGTCCCGATGATGAGATGCACGCGTTCTTCCGGCGCGATGGCCGGCCGCTGATCTGCATGCCGATGCGTGAGCACCGCTGGCGGGTGATCCTCCCCTACGCCGGGGAGCGCGACCGGCGGCCACCGACGCTGGAGGAGATCCAGCGGCTCGTCGGCCAGAGGGCACCGGAGCCAGTGCCCGTGGCCGATCCGGCCTGGCTCGCCACCTTCCAGACCCAGCGGCGCTCCACCCACATCTACCGGCGCGGGCGCATCCTGCTGGCCGGCGACGCCGTCCATATCCACAGTCCGGCAGGCGGGCAAGGCATGAACACCGGGATCATGGACGCCCATAACCTGGCCTGGAAGCTGGCCCTGGTGGCCTCCGGCCAGGCACCAGACGGGCTGCTGGACAGCTACGGCCAGGAGCGCGGCCCGGTGGCCGCAGACGTCCTAGCCCTGACGCACAACCTGGTCAAGCTCGGCACCATGACCCACCCCGTGCAGCGGGCCCTCCGGAACACCATCGTCCCGATCGCCGGCCGCCTGACGCCAATCCAGCGCCGGGCCGTCCGCCGGATAAGCCACATCAACGTGGCCTACCCCTCAAGCACACTGACGCATCCCGGCCGCAGGCGCCACGGCCTCCAACCGGGCGAACGGGCACCAGACCTCGAAGTGACCGGCAATGAAGGAAAAACCCGGCTCTACGAGGTCTTGCGGCACGGCCGGCACGTGCTCTTGATCTCCGGCCCAGGCCCCGGCGGAGACTTGCCGCCAAAGATGCACCCCTGGCAGGACCAGATAGATGTGGTCACACAACAGAACAGCCGCACGGACTGGCCCGGCCTCGGCCCAGCGGAGAACGTCTACCTGCTTCGGCCCGACGGCTATGTGGCAGTACGCGGGTCCGTGACCAGACCAGACAGCCTGCTCGATTACCTGCACCGGCTGTTCGGGACCACCAGGGGACGACAGCCCGCCCCAGCTTCCGCACCACCGGCGTGAGGTGCTCTGCAGTGAGCCGAGCCGGTACCGACCCAGACAATCACGGGCATCCTGCGCGGTCCCGGCTGAACCGGGCAGGCTCAGGTCGGCTGCCGAGTGGGGCACAAAGGCATCGAGTCGCAGCCCACGGGCTCCTGCACCGCCTGGCACTAAGGGATCTTGAAGCCCAATCAGCCACTGTGCAAGACAAGCCCGCGCCGCTGAACGGCTCCGCCGCCAGCGTGCACATAGCCCAACTCTGCGCTCATCGCGGCGATGGCGCTACGCCCGACCCGGCCGCGCCGAACGGCGGCAGTGCGCGTCCAGTTCGGGATCTGGCCTGGTCACTCGCCGCAACGAGCAAGGCCGGGAGTGAGGTTGCCGAGGTCTGAATGGGGCCTGGTGCCAGTGGTCTTGACAAGACGCCGCACGCCGCGATCATGTGCCGGTTGGTGGCCTTGGCCGGTTCCGGCCGATACCGGCGCCCTCCGCGGTCCAGGTGAATACACATTGGCGCATATGCCGGCCGGCCGGTCCCTGGTGGCTGCCGGCCAGTTACGTTGGTTCCCTGGCCGACCACGCCTGGAAGATGCGGGGACGGGCGATCAGCGTCGTCTCGTCGTCGGTGAACTGCCTGAGGCTGGCCAGGGCGGCGGCCAGCTCGCCGGGGGTGGCCACGCCCTCGGCAAGGATCGCCTCGCTTGTCGCATCCAGCGTCGACCACGCCAGTTCCTTTTCCTCTCCGCTCACGACAACCGACTGCACCAGGGCCACCTGCGGCGCCGGGAGCCCCGCGTCAAGAAAGTACCGGTACAGCTTCCGCCCGGAGGCGTGGTCACCGCCCCTTCGCCGGATTACTTCCGTGTAGGCGCGCACAAAGAAATCGAAGCCCTCATTGGGCGGATGACAGCACCACCCGTCAAAATCCGGGTCCTCCACGATCACGCGGCCATCGGGCCGAGCCGCGGCCCACATCCGGCGCAGCATATCCACCGGCTCGCTCAGATGCTGCAGGAGGAACCGCGCATACACCACGTCGTAGGCGCCCGGTTCGTCCCAGTCGTTGACGTTCCCCGCGAGGAACTCAACGTTGCTGACGCCGCGCTCCACCGCGGCCTTCTGGGCCAGGCCGAGCTTCACCTCGTCCATATCCACGCCGGTAACCGAGCCGCCGGGACCGGCGAGCCGCGCCAGCTCAAAGGTCACTTCCCCGCCGCCGCAACCCAGGTCCACGCACTGCATGCCCGCCCGGATTCCGGCCCGGCCGAACAAGGCGGCAGTGGCAGGCCAGCTCGCCCGCGCCAGCAGCAACAGCCGGTCGTATCCCTCGCGCCCGCCCCGGATCACATACCGCTCCACGGCCGCGAGCCTAACGCAGCCCGGTGGCGCACCCCATCCCGGTCAGCCCAGCGCGCCCTCGCCGACAGCGCCCGGTGCGCGGCAAGGAATGCCTGCCGGCAACCTTGTGCTTGCCTCATGGTTTGCCTGATCGGCTGCGTTCGCGCGTCTGCCGCGCGGCACCTGAGCGGGGAGCCCGGCCCCAGGCGGCGACGCTCAGCGCGTCTATGAAGGTGAATGAGGGGTCGGCTGTGGCTGCGGCCACCGCGTCGAGTTCTTCTTGGCGGGCCACGCCGTGGCTCAGGGCCAGGGAGTTCATCCGTTCCAGTGAGCGGCGCAGCAACTCGGCCTCCCCGCTGCCGCCGTGCCGGTGGCAGGCAATCGCTTCGGATCCGGTTTCGGCCAGGCCGGCGGCGGTGACAAGCGAGGGCAGGCGCCGGCCGAGGAAGTGGTCAAGGGCCCCTGATGCTGCGAAGAACGTCGTTAGTTTTCCGACGGTCTGGTCGAAGCGGGCGGCTCGCGGGTGGGCTGGGTTGGCCGCGACAAGCGAGACGTAGTCGGCATCTTCGATGAGGAGCCAGCCGCCGGGTCGTAGTGCCGCCGCCATGTTGCGGACCGCTTGCCGCGGGTCGGCCAGATGGAGCAGCAGGGCCCGGCAGTGCGCTAGGTCGTAGCGGCCGGGTTCGAGCGGGCCGGCCAGGATGTTGTGGCGGCGGACCTCCACCCCGGCCTTTTCGGCGGCAGCGAGAAACCGGGGGTTGGTGTCGGTGGCGACGACCTGGCCAGCGGGGCCGACTTGGGCAGCGAGCCAGCGGGCTACCGAGCCGGCTCCGGCGCCCACCTCCAGGCACCGGGTCCCGGCCAGCGGGCCGAACCTGGCCAGCCGGCGGAAGGTGTGGGGGTCGTAGCGCGCTTCCAGCAGGCGCAGCCGGCGTAGTTCATCGTCGAAAGCCGCGTTCGCGTGCACGTAGCCGCCCGTCGCCGCGCGTGCGCCGGCAAGGCCCTGCGGATGCTTGTCGCTGCTTTCCCGGGTGAGGAATTCGATGGGCCCGTTGAACCAGTGCCCGGCAGGGCACCTGATCATGGCGCTTTCGAGGGGCCCGCCGGTTGAGCGTGTGATGAACCTGTGCCTGACCTCGGCGGGAAGCCCGCATCTGATGGCGCCTTCCTCGTCCAGCCAGGCGGGGCAGTCTAGGAACATCATTTGGCCTCCCCTGGTATGAAGCGGCTGACCTTGCCGGTTTGGGGGTCGCGGGTGATTGTTTCGGCCAGCTTGATGCTGACCTGCGGCTCGGTGAGCCCTGCCTGGCGCAGGGCGTGCTCCAGCCGCGCGGCCAGCCTGGTTGTGGCCAGGTGGCCGCCGGTGACGCAGGTAACATCGATGCCGGCCTCGGTCTGGTGGACCTGGTACTCGCGAACCGTGCCCTCGGCGGCCAGGGCGCTGCGGATCACGTGCGGGTGGACAGGCACGCCGCCGTACCGGAATACCTCATCGGCTCGCCCCTCGATGCTGGCGCGCAGCCAGCCGGCCGCCAGTGTGCCCTCTGGCATGGTGAACCGGTCGGAGAGTTCGTAGCGCACCAGCGGCTGGGTGAGGTTGTGCAGGTTGGTGACCAGCACCTTGGCCGAGGGCACCCCGGGCGGTACCGGGTTGTCGTCGTCGTCGACCAGTTCGGCCAGGCACATGTCGCTGGCGAAGCTCATCACCGACCCGCCAGGCTCGCTGTGTCCGACGAGCCCCTCGGTCGACACGAACGAGTCGATCACCGCCACCGCGAACGCCCGCTCGATGACGGCACGGTCCGCCGCGGTGAGCACCTCGGAGACCGACGTGACCGACCGCGGGGCGATGGTAAGCCGCCCGGCCAGCTGCTCGCGGGCCAGCTCGGCCAGCTTGGACGCGTAACCGAGCAGGGCAGGCGGCTGGGCGGCGTTGAGCCGGGCAACGATCTCCGCCAGCGGCAGCGTCGCCGGCGCGGGGATCAGCCGGACCGGCGGCCCGGTGGCGACGGCCGCGCCGAAGCCGCTGGAATGCACCGGCGAAGCCGCGGCGACCTGGCCCAGCACCAGGCCAGGTGGCGGCGGACCGCCCGCCGCCAGCGCCCGGGCATATCCCCGCCGCATGAGCGAGGCGACAAAATCGGTGAACTCGCCCAGCGTCTGCACGACGACGCCGCGCAGGCCCGAGCTGCCGCCCGAGGCCAGGCACACGTACTCATCCAGCAGCAGGCCGGGGGCGTGCGCCGAGGCGGCCAGGTGCTGCTCGGCCAGGCGGCGGCTGAGCCGGCGGTCGGTGACGACATCGTCGAACTCGGCCATCATCTGCGCCTTGGTCATCACCGGCAGCCCGGCCAGGTCCCCGACCTCGAACCGGCTCAGATCCAGCCCGCGCAGGCGGCCGGCGTGGAACGGGGAATACTCGGCCGCGTACGCCAGCAGCACCCGCAGCCGCTCCCGCTGATGGGCGGCCAGCTGGTCGGCGTCCCAGCCAAGCCGCCACGTGTGCTCGGCAAGACGCCAGGTCAGCTCCGCGGACACCCGGGCGGGCAAGGAGGCGTGCCGCGCGGGCACGGTCATCGCGGTCATGGCCCGGCTGATCCCACCGCCGGAACCGCTGCCGGCGGCCGCACCAGCGGCTCAAGCACCCGGGCCACCTGGGCGGCCACCTGGCCGCCGCCGAGCGCGTCCGGGTCGGCGGCCTGCTCCAGCGCGGCGCCGACGCTGAGGGCCAGGGCCAGCTCTGCCAGCCGGCGCGGCGGGACCGCGGGCGCCTGCCCGGTCCGCGCGCAGACCGTGGCGAGCACGCCGGCCAGCGCCTCGACGGTGCGGGCGTGGGCCACGGCGTACCGGCGGCTGAGCCCGGCGTCCCGCGCGGCGTGCACCCGGAACTCGATCACCAGCAGCTGCCAGCCGGGTGTGGCCTGGTCACCGCGGGTGAAGTGATCGATCAGGCCCACAAGGTCTCCGTCGGGCAGGGACTCGGCAAGCCTGGCATTCTCCGCCGCCCGCTCGGAGATCCTGGCCTCCAGCAGGGCCAGGAACAGGTCGGCCTTGCTCTCGAACTGCGAGTACACCACGCCCTTGGAAAAGCCCGCCTCATCGGCGATCTGCTCCAGCGTCGCCCCGTGATACCCGCGGTCCAAGAAGACCCGCCGGGCGGCGGCCAGCACCAGCCCCCGGTTGCGTTCAGACTGCTCGGCCCGGGTCAGACGCTTCATAACATCGGTAGGTTAATACCGATAGTATTATAAAGTCAACGGTACCCGGCTATCCGCAGGATCTAGACAGGACCCGTGATCGCGATCACGGCAATCGCCAGCTCACGATGGTCACCGACGCTGCACCACAGCCTGCGCAGGCCAGTGCGCACGGCAGTCCAGGCCGGACAGTCTCTCTTCTAAAGCACCGGCCCGCCCTCGCCGCACCGAACAGTCTGATCTGCGCGTCCAGGCGGAAGGACAGCCCAAGCCTCGTCGCCGACCATATCGGCGGGAGTGTGCGCACTCCTCGAGACCGTCGATGACACATTGTCACGAGCTGAGTGGTGAGCTCGCGGGTTGGAACGACCGAAGTAACTCGTGCTCGCCATCATTTTCTATTATTCGAACGTTAGCAAAGACAACTAAATTTTGGTGAGCCAATAGGTGAGCCAATGGAGACCGATGCCGAGCGACATCCTCCGACAGTCAGCCGCAGTAACTGCTGCTAGATGGCCCGTAGAGCGACGCCAGGCGACGTCGCACGACTCTCCAGCGGTACCTTCTAAGCAGCGGGTCGCGGGTTCGAATCCTGCCGGGCGCGCTCGACCGAAACACCAGGTCAGCACGTATGCGGTCAGATTGACCGTCAATGCTCTTTATGCCCTGCCCCGTCGTCGTGCCCGTTGCGTGCCCGATCGGCCAGCTCACCCCATCGCAGACTGCCGAAAACAGCGAGCAGCACCAGGGCGCGGTAGCGGCCACCGACCGCATCGGCCACGGCGTAGACCTGGGCAACGTTGAGGACCGGCCGCTCAGGCGAGCGTTCCTGTCCGGCGCCCTGCAGGCGGCCGGTGAGGCCGACGACGCCCTGCTCGGATCGGCGATCCTGGCGCACGCGGCCTTCATTCCCGGCTGGGTCGGCCACCGCGACGAGACAGCCAACCGGATGCGCGCCGCCCGCACCTACGCGCGCCGGGGACCAGCCTCAGCCGAGTTCCTAGCCTGGCTTGATGCGGTCGAAGCCGAATGCGAGACCATCAGCGGACGCACCCGCGAGGCGTTGCGGCTGATCGACCACGCCGAATCGGTCATGGCCGCGGGCAGCCAGTACGCCTCACCGGACTGGTTCACCTGGTTCTCCCCGGCCCGGCTCGCCGCGTTCAAAGGGAACACCCAGCTCAAAGCCGGGCACCTGCCGCAAGCCAAGGAGACCCTTCAAGCCGCGCTGAATGACCCGTCGGTCGCGGGCAACAGGGGGCGCAGCGTGATCCTCGGGGACCTGGCCGCCGTCGAAGCCGCCCAGCACAACCCCGAAGCCGCCTGCGCCCACGCCGAGCAAGCCCTGGAGCTGCTCGGCACCAGCTGGTACGCCACCGGCATGGACCGGGTCCTGGACGTCCGCAAGGCCCTCCAGCCCGACGCCGAGCTGGAGTGCGTACAGCGGCTCGATGACCTGCTCTACGGCTGGCAGGCCACCCTCAGCACGCTGCAGCGTTACACGCCGCGATCCTGCCGGACAGCTCGGCCAGCGAATCGATCCGCAGCGCCGGCACCCGGGCCGCGGCCGGGTCATCTTGCCAGATCACCGCCCACGGCCCGCGCTTGATCAGCGCCGTCCGCAACCCCAGCCGCGCCGCAGGCACGATGTCATTATCCAGCCGGTCACCCACATACAAAGTCCCGCCCGGACCGCACGGGGACACCTCGATCATCTTCCGGAAGAACCCCGGATCGGGCTTGGTCACGCCCCAGTCATCCGAAGTGGCGATCATGTCCGCAGGCAGGCCGAGGCCACGCAAGAGGCCGCCCGCCCGGGCCGTCTGGTTCCCGGCGATGCCGACCCACAGGCCCTGATCCCGGAGCCGGGCCAGCGTCGGCCGGGCATCGGGGTACAGGTCATCCTCGCCGAACCACTCGGGCCTGCCCGCATCGGCCCGCTGCTGCCGGGCCTTGTCCAGGTCGAACCCGGGCTGGAAGACCTGGAAGGTCTCCCGGTAGTCCTGGCCACGCGCGATCACCGCGCCGAAGACCGCCGAGAACACATGCCGCGGGACGCCCAGCCAGTCCGCCCAGGTCCCGTACTCCCGAGTCTCATCCACCAGGCACTTCACCGACATCGAAGACCACCGCGCCGATCACGCCAGCCACCCTACGACAGCGCACAGCGCGCCTCGGAGCCGTAGTCGTGGCCGGGACCCATGACTACCGGTCGCCAGGCCGGGCATGATCATCTACATGCCCGTATCTTTGTTCGAACACAGACCAGAGCAGTGCCCGTTCGGTCACTCGGTGGCACCAGGCATGCCGCAGCGAATCGGCTGGATGCCCTGCATCTGCACACCAGCCCGCGACGCCGCCGAGCGCGGTCGGGGCATGGGCCACCTCTGGATCTCGTGCGACACGTGCCACGCCGAGCACTGGCAGACCATGTTCTACGAGCCGCCGCACGACATCCGGCACCACCGGACCAGCCCTTGGTTAGGCGCTGCATTGCCGAATTTGGCCGTTCTTACCTGACGTGGCTCAAATTAGCTATCTCATCTGGGATGGTCGCGCGGCGAGACGATGGCTCAATTCGTTTACTCACTCCCGGTCGGCGAGTAGAACGGTCCTATGACCGAAGGCTGTGTCTTTTGCGATCACGACAGGCTGCGCGAGGCGGACCTGTACTTCGAGAACGAGTTCTGTATCTACGCCTCGACCAGAGACCCCCGTGATCCGCCCGACGTCATTCCAGGCTGCGGCGGCATCGTCCCCAAAGTTCACCGGGCTTCTCTGTTCGACCTGACCGCCGAGGAGTGGGCAGCAACGCGGGAACTTCTGCTTCTCGTTCGAACCGAGCTGCACAAGCGGCTCGCTCCGGACAGCTACACGCTCGGCTGGAACGACAACGGGCTCCACCCTCACCTGCATGTCATCCCGCGCTTCGATGACGAGCCGATGGCCAACCAGGGCGTCCGATCGGGGATCAAGGATCCCGCTAATAGGCGGCCAGACCCTTGGCGTCCTGGCACCGGCAAGCACATGGCCGAGTGATGAAACCAGCTCCGGCCGGAGCCAGACATCCGCTGCCGCGCCGCCGTCCGACCCGATGTGCTCGATATCCCGCGACCCGCCGCGACGAGTACACGACCTTGCGCGGCCATCGCGTCCCACACCGTCTTCACTGTCCGCACATATGGCACCAGGCCACCACCCTACGGCCAGCGCTTTAGTGCGCAACTTCAGCAATCACGAACAGCAAACTCACAGGTCAGCGAGACTTGGCCGCCGCGAACCCATGATCGTGAGCCAAGGCAGGAGCCCTTGGTTAGGGTTAGGCGCTGCATTGCCGAATTTGGCCGTTCTTAGGAATCGAGTAGGGGGCGGGGTCGCCCCGCCCCCTCTCACACCACCGGACATGCGGGTCCGCATCCGGCGGTTCGTCAGGCCGTTGGGTTGAGACGCTGCCAGGTCTGGCTCAGGGTCTTCAGGCCGAGACGGTGCCAGTATGAGTTGGGCAGGGATACCTGGAGGATCTGGGAGCCTGCGACCTTCCAGTATCTCCTGCTGACACCGGCCCATTTCCGGGCCTCGCTTTCGGAGATGCCGCGTATTCGCAGGTTGTGCCGCTTAGCGGCGGTGGTCTTCCATTCCTTCCAGCGGATCTGCCGCAGGCGGCGGCGCAGCCATCCGTCCAGCTTGCCGAGCACGCTGACGCGCTGGGCGAGCCGGAAGTAGGCCATCCAGCCGGTGATGAGCCGGTTGAGCCTGCCGATGCGGTAGTCCATCGACACGCTCCAGCGCCGCCGGGTCAGCATCCGCAGCTGATCTTTCAGCCGCTGGATCGCCTTGGGGGCGATCCGGATCCCGGCCCGCGGGCCGTCGAAGAAGAACCCGAAGCCCAGCAGCGTCGCCTGCGCGGCGTGCCGGATCGAGGACTTCTCCCGGTTCACCTTCAGCTTCAGCCGCCGTTCGATCACGCCGCAGACGCTCTCGAACACCCTCTGAGCAGCCCGTTCGCTCCGCACGAAGACCCGGAGGTCGTCAGCGTAACGGACGAACCTGTGACCACGCTGCCACAGCTCCCGGTCCAGATCATCCAGCATGATGTTCGACAAGACCGGCGACAGCGGAGAACCCTGCGGGGTCCCCTCCGCCGTCTCCTGCTTGATCCCGCCGGCCATCACCCCGGCCTCCAGATAGCTCCGGATGAGCTTGAGGATCTTGCGGTCATCCACCTTGCGCGCCACCCGCGCCATCAGCACATCGAACTGAACCCGGTCAAAGAACCGGTCCAAATCGATGTCTGCGACCCACACCAGGCCGTCGGCGATGCACCGCCGCGCGGCCCGCACCGCCTGGCGGGCGGACCGGCCGGGACGGAACCCGAACGACGACCCCGGGAAACCCGGGTCGAAAACCGGCGTGAGCACCTGCGCGATAGCCTGCTGGATCAGCCGGTCCAGGCAGGTAGGCACCCCCAGCAACCGCTCGCCGCCCCCGGGCTTGGGGATCACCACCCGGCGGACCGGCGACGGCCGGTACGTGCCCGCGTCCAGGGCCTGCCGGACGGGCGCCCAGTGCTCGCGCAGCCACGGGACAAGCTCCTCCGTGGTCATGCCGTCCACACCAGGCGCGCCGCCGTTGGCCCTGACACGCCTCAACGCCCGGCCCAGATTCTCCGGCGAGAGCATCCGCTCCCACAAGGAAACCTCCAGGCCGGGGATGACAGCATCCCCGGGGCGCGCCGGCCGGCCGCTACGCTCAGCTGCGGTACTCAACGGAACTCACCGTCTCCCCCCGCAGCTGGCCCGCCTCGGCGGGATGGCTGCGATCACCGCGGCCAGCACGAGCAACACCGATTCCTCCGTCTCACCTGACGTCCGGCCCTTCCCGGCCCCTTCCCTGATCCCGGCCGGTACTACGACCTCTGCTGACTTCTGCCCGGTCAGCCCCCGCCTCGCAGCGGAGGCCGCCGGCGCGGCGACACCACAGCACAACCGGCACCCAGGCAGACCTCCCCGGATAAGAACGACCACCTTCCCCCTACGCCCGCCGCGTTTACGTGACGACCCTGTCGGTGATGACGGGCTTTACCTCCTTGAGCAGGCTCACCCAGATCGCCCCGCCTCCTACGCGGTTCGTGTTCCCCGGTACAGGGATTCGCCTCGGGCTTCCTTCCCACCCCGCCTCACGGCGACGCAGTTGCCTCCGGCTCGGAGTTAGCATCACCTCTTCCTCCAGGGAACTTTCCCCCCCAAGCGATCGCCCATGCCGGGCGTACTCAAGGCGGCGCCTGCGGCGCCGCTGGCCCGGCGTCAGCGCCGGGCTCAGCCTTGCCGAGGCCCGCCCGGCGCACGCCGGGCCACACACCGCAGGGCACGGTGATCAAAGGTGGCTCAAGCGACACTGATCAGGAGCAGCGCGGAGGCCGTCTTCCTCGCTCCCGATTGTCCAGTTCGCTGCCACCGCGTCTAGGGCGGCCCTCCGGGCCGTCGCATGCGATCGGCTTCGCCGCCCCTAGACCCGGCGACCGCTCACAAGGATTCGGCGCCTACGAGGAGGACGGGGGAAAGTAGGAGACTCACATCCTTAGCCGACCGCAGACCAGCGGGAACGCCGACACCTGGCCAGACTGGCTACCGTACTCGATGACGCCGACATCCGTCGTGAGCACGGCGGTTTTCCTTCTCCTCCTACCCCCATGCCATGGTGACGGGCGGCCTGCCGATGGCCAGGCTGCCAGCAACGCGGCACCTGAGGTTGTGCCTGAGCAGCTGCCGCAGGCTGCCGCTGCGTATCGGCCCGCAGGAGTACATCATTGTGATCACCATAGAGGAGCTCTATGGAGGAGGTTCGAACGTGACCGACACCTATGACGACGGCACGATCGTGTGCGGCCCTGACCGGCTGGAGATCCACTCCTACTACTTCCCATTCGGTACCAAGAGCATCCCGTACACGCAGGTCAAGGGCCTCCAACGCATCGAGATCAAGGGCGTCTGGTCCGGCAAGTGGCGCATCTGGGGAACGGGCAACCCGCGGTACTGGGCCAACCTCGACACGAAGCGACCGAAGAAGAAGGCCGGCTTCGTCGTCGACCTCGGAGGCAAGGTCAGTCCCATCGTCACCCCCGAAAGGCCCGACGCGTTCGAGTCCGTGCTCCGCGACCGAGCGAACCTCGGAACGGGCAACGCCCGTCAGATGAAGGGACCCTTCATCTGACCGGCCGCTCTTCGGCGCCTCAGCTAGGAGCGTCGTCTCTTAACGTGATGGTTTGATGGTGTGGTCAGCGGTGAGTCACGGTCGCTCGCGTGGTTGCAGTTTCGCTTGCACTTCACCACCGTGCGGCGCCGTCCAGGGGGACCGGGCAAGGACACGGGTCCAGCCTGAACCGATCCGGACGACCGCGATCCGAGCTGCTAATGCGGTTAGGGTTCGAGCGCTCGGGCTGCGGGCCAGCCTCTCGACTGTAGCCAAGACGGTAGCCAGCTACCGACGCAGGACGACGGCCCTGGAACATCAGGCCAGCAGACAGCCACCACTGGACAGCCCTGGACAGTCCGCCTACTCCTACGGATCAGATGCTCCCCGAAGCAAGCCCGTGCCCGTTGCGTGCCCGATCGGCCGGTAAACGCCGGGTACTCACGGTCACTTCCGGACAGCCCGGTACACCGATTCACCTGCGGACAGGCAGGCTGACCCGCTACGCATACCGACCTGTGACGAAACTCCTTGCCTGAATGGTCACAGCCCTGGGGGATGCCCCGTGTCGGTCCGGCCAGGCAAGTCAGGGGCTTCTGCGAGCCCCACAGAAACCCCACAAGTCCGCGACACGGTGGCCGATCCCCACAGGAATCCACGGACGAAACGGCACACTCCGGTACACTTGTTAATGCGTGTTAAGGCCACAGGGAATAGCCGGCCAGCAGCGGCGATGCGCCTGAGCTGGGCTGTTGGAGCCTTTCCCGGGTAAGTGCTCTCAGGATGATAGACCTCCTGAAAAACGGAAGATCATATCGTCGATGGCGATTCAGGCCGGTTACAACAGGCTCGGTTAGCGTTCTTCGCAGTTTGCGTAGCGTGACAAGCGGGACCTTGTTCTTGGTTCAAACAATTACAGAACGCCGATTTTGTGTGCCTGGGAATTGAGCATCGTGATGGGACACGCGCGTGCAGAACGCCCAGTTATGACGCCATCCGCTGCCTGTGACGCCAGGCCTGTGTCAGTCGGCGCGTTCCGGTCTGAATTTGGTGGTGCAAGCGGGGTATGCGGCCGCCCGGATGGGCGCATGGCCGTCGAGGCGGCGGTGCGGCGACGCGCGGCCGAGTGCGCCCAGCCGTACCAGGGTCGTGCTGCCCGGGTGGACGATGGGTGCCGGGCTATCAGGGTCGTGCCCGCAGCAGGTCAACCGTTACCTTCGCATTGGCCTGAAGTGTTATCTCGTGACCATTGATGATGATCATCTCACGACAGCCTTCCGGACCCGACAGCACGAATGTCGCGGAGGTGTGATTCGCAGACACCGATACGGTATTGCCGTGCCACTTGAGCCGGAAGTCCACGGCGTTCCAGCCAGGCGGGAGCCATGGCTTGAAGGTCATCTGGCCATTGCGCACACGGAATCCGCCGAATCCGCAGACGATCATTTGCCAAGTTCCGCCCGCGGACGCTATGTGAATGCCCTCCTGGGTGTTCCCCTGATTGTCGACGAGATCGACAAATGCCGCCCGGCGGAAGTACTGGACGGCGCGGCTGGGGTCACCGACCTCAATGCCCATGATCGAGTGGATCGCAGTGCTCAGCGACGACTTGTGCAGCGTCAGCGGCTCATAGTAGTTGTAATTGGCCCGCTTGACGTCATCCGGGAACTCGTCCGGAAGCACGTAGGTCAGCATCACCACATCGGCCTGCTTGAGCAGCCTGGTACCCGCCAGGTTGTAATGGTGATAACCCGGAGGGTACTTCGGCATGCCGTTCTCGTCGTGGGCTACCGGAAGGCTCTCCAGCCCGAAGTATCCGTCGAACTGCTCGATCACTCCGTCGTCGTTTCGGGCGGGCAGACGAATCTGCTCGGCCCTGGTGAGCCACTCTTCAACCTCATCCGGTCCGAGCCCGATGCGTTCGGACAGGCTGGCCAGTTCCCCGGGGTGGGTGACCGCGAGATCGGCATAGACGTGCGCGGCTTGCTGCAGGTGCCACCGCACCAGGTAGTTGGTGTAGGCGCTGTTGTCGACATGCTCGTGGAACTCGTCGGGGCCGACCACCTTGCTCAGCGCATACCGCCCGTCCGGCATCGCCTCCAGGCGGTCGGCCCAGAAGCGGCTCGTCTCGAAAAGGACTTCCGCGCCGTAGGCCGTCATCAACCCGTGGTCGCCCGTCGCGGCGACATAAGCTATCAGGCCGTACGCG
Source organism: uncultured Actinomycetota bacterium (assembly GCA_963808615.1). Classification (GTDB taxonomy): domain Bacteria; phylum Actinomycetota; class Actinomycetes; order Streptosporangiales; family Streptosporangiaceae; genus Palsa-504. The sequence continues at coordinate 230,923 of CAWEGV010000002.1, read as the reverse complement.
ACCGCGCAGGTGACGTGGATCTCCTCCTCTCCCATCCACAGCCGGTGGACACCGTCCACCGTCCACTTCGGCGTGGTCTCCACCCCGGTGTCGGCGGACTCCCACGCATAGCGCGCGCCGCGAAATCCTCCGTCGCGCGCGTTCCGCCTGGCGCCGTCGAGGGTGTAGTAGCGGTACAGCAGCAGTGCGCGGGCCGTCTCGGGCTGCGTGTAAATGAAGAACGGGAGCATGAACACCTCGGTGTCCCAGAACGCGTGCCCCCGATAACGCTCACCCGACAGGCTGTTCGCCCCGATGTTGACACGCGGATCCGACTCGTTCGCCGCGATCAGGAGGTGGTAGATGTTGAACCGCACGGCGCGGGTCGCATCGGGGTCTGCGTCGATCGTGACGTCGGAGTCGGCCCACTTTGCCTGCCATGCCGCACGGTTCCGCTCGCGGCACGTCACGAATCCGGCCGCGGTATGGCGGCGGAGCTCGTCCAGGCACGCCTGGCGGACCGAGGCCGCGGCGACGTCGCGAGAGGTGTAGACGGCGACAAGCTTCTCCACGGTGAGCGTGTCGCCCGCGGCCACCTGCGCACGGGAGACCTGCTCGATGTGTTTGTACCGCTGTCTGACGCCGGACCCGCCTGACGGCGCCACCGTCGTAATTGCGGCGTACCCGATGGTGATGCCGGTGTCGATGGTCCGAGTCTCCAGGTAGATGCCGTCCGGGAGTTGTTCGCGGGCCACCTCGTCGAAGTGCTTAGATTGGGCCCACTTGTGCCACTTCATGTGCGGATCGTCCGGTGGCGGCTCGGTGTATATGGGCCGCCGGTCCAGGTTGTATCCCGTGCCGTCGATACCACTGTGGACAATTACCGGCGCCGTGTGGTTCTCCGGCGTGATCCGGGCCCGCAGGCAGCATAGATGCTGGTCGGCACTGCTGGCGAAGTGGACGCTCTCGAACCGGGTCCGGCGGCCTTCGGAGTCCTCGAACACGGTGTCGCGGAACACCGCGCCCTCCCGCATGTCGAGTATTCGCCGGTGGCGGACGACTGAGACCGATGTCACGTCCAGTCTGATGCCGTTGACCACGACGGCCAACGTCAGCCAGTCGGGCGCCTTGACCAGGTCGATGACCGCGGAGTCGTGGTGATCGAAGACACCGCGCAGGAAGGTCCCCGGCAGTGCACCCTCATGGCTCTCCTCCAGGGAGCCCCTCGCCCCGAGGTATCCGTTGCCGGTGGTGAAGAGCGTCTCGTAGGTGTTGGCCAGCGCCGCCGTGAAGCCGTCCTCGACGATCAGCCAACGGGAATCCTCGCCGTCGAGATCGGCGTTCATGGGACTTCTCCTACTGCGATCGAGGACCGTACGTCGCGAGGATCTGCCGCTCGGTTTCCTCTCGTGACAGGTAGACGTTCAGTTCCGCGCCGGTGCAGCGCTGAGCGCCCATCGCGTTCCCGTACTGGCAGGCCACGACGTAATCCCGGTACGCGAGGTAACCGTAGGCCAGCCCCGCGGCGAACGAGTCGCCGGCACCGGTCGTGTCCACGACATGCTCCACCTCGATGCGATCGACGAACTCCCCGGCGATCCCGCCGGAGCCGTCCCGGTAGAAGGCCCCGCAGCCACGCTCGTCCAGGGTCACGCATACCGCCCCCACACCGCGGTCCAGACAGTGACGCGCCAGGCCGCGCAGTTCTTCATCGCCCAGCCTCGGCGGATCAGCCGTCACCTCCGCCGACTCACCGAGCCACGCCGAGCCCGCTTCCTCAAGGTTCATCTTCAGGATGTCGACGTACGGAAGCCATACGTCTCGGTCGGCCCACACCCGCGGATGGCGCTCCCCGCTGCGGGTCAGCGTCATCGTAGGGCCGTGGGCGTCCAGCACCACGGTTGCCCGGCTGTGCTCCTTGATGTGCCGCAGCGTCGGCTGCCCCACCTCATAGTCCGTGATCGGGACACAGACAAACACGTCGGCGTCGAGCACCCGGTCGACGTCGGCCGGCAGGATCGGGTTCATGAAGCTCATCTGCCGCTCGACGCGACGATTGTGCTCGACATAACGCAGCTCGAACGACGTCACCCTGGTCGGCCTGCGACGTTATACCGGAGGTGTCGATATTCGGGAAGGACCCGAGGATCTCCTTGATCGGGCCCTCGTCCCGCCGACGGACGTGTGATATCGGGACGATCGTGTCGCCGGCATCCAGCAGAGCCGACAGGGCAGCCGCCGTATACAACACGCATCCGTACTTCTCGAACCGCTCGTCGGCGTGGGTCACGATCTGGTCGCGCGGGATCGGGCCTAGCACCGCCACCTTGCGACTCGCCCGGCTTTTCATGTCATTCACCATGAACACCTCCGGCGCTTGCCGCCGTCGCACGGCGCAATGCAGGGCCAACTGCGCTGTGAGGACTGCCGGCTGTGCTAAAAGGGCCCGTGATCACCAGTGACCGCTCCTTTGATCCGACTGCCTCTGCGGGGTCGCCCACATTGCGTCTTTTAGCCAACCACCGCCGAGCTCATGACGCTAGCCGCCCTGAGCGAGGAACCCGCAGGCCGGGCCGCAGAACGTACGAAACGACGGGACAGGGAAACAACGGCGCCGCAGACCTAAGTGCTGCGCCACCCGCTCGCCGGCCGGTCCCTTGTCTACGGCACGACCGGCCGGCTACGGCCGCAGTCCCGATGGCCAGGTCGGCCGGGCAGACGGGGCCCTAGATCATCTGCCGCAGGATCACACGCGACCTTCGAGACCCTCTCGGCAGCCGTCAGCGTGGCGCCCCGCACGCAACCGCCGGCGGTGAACGGCACGACGATGTGGCGGCGGCCGGCGGCCACCAGCGCCCGGAAATCGCCTCCCGCTGGTGGTGGGGCCAGCGGCCGGCTGTGTGGCGGTTGCCGGCGGCGCAGCCAGCAGCCCGACGCTGCCACATCCGCGGCGATCGCGCCTAGTGGCCGCCGGGGCCTTGGGTTCCGAACTCTTCGCGGGCTTTGCGGGTCGCCTCGGCCTCGGCGGTGGTGATGGGGGCGGGTGGCTTGAGCAGCACCCAGGCCAGGAACAGCAGGCCCATGGCCAGCATGATGAGGCCCACCCACAGCCCGAGGTTGATGCCGGCGGCCTTGTCGATCGTGGCCGGGCTCGCTGCGATACCGGCAATGGTGACCAGGACCCCGAAGATCACGAACAGCGAGCCGATGAACGAGCGGAGATCGAACAGCTTGGCCAGCCGCCAGTTGCGGGCTTCTTCGGGGGTTAGTTCTATCTTGGCTGCCATGTAACGTTCTCCCTGTTCTGCCGTGTACGGCGGGGCGCCGGCCAGGTCATACGACGGCGATGTAGACGTAGAGAAGCGCGCAAAGGACCAGGGCGCCGGTCCCGATCAGTACGGGTGACTTGAACCAGGGGACCCGTGCCGTTGTCTGCACGTCTTGCTCCTGGAGCCCCAGGACCAGGCCGTTGAGCTCGGCCAGCGGTTTCGGCGTGCTGAACGCGGTGGCGATCAGCATCGCGATCAGGCCCGAGGAAAACCCGATGATGGCGCCCCACTGGGTTTCGGCGAGGTCGCTGCGGAACGATAGGACGCCCTGTTTGTAGAGCAGCCAGGTGCCGAAGGCAAACAGTGTGCCGACGATCATGCCCCAGAACCCGGAACCGCGTCCCGCCTTGCGCCATACCATGCCCACGATGAAGGCGAGGAAGATGGGCACGTTGAAGAATGAGAAAAGCGTCTGGAGGTAGTTGGCGATGTTGTTGTATCCCGCCGCGATGAATGCGGTGAGGATGCCGATGAACACGCCCGCCACCGTGGTGAAGCGGCCGACCCGCAGGTAGTAACTGTCCGGGCGGCCTGGCCGGATGTAGTTCTGCCAGATGTCGTAGGTCCACACCGCGTTGAAGGAGGAGACGTTCGCCGCCATGCCCGCCATGAACGCGGCGAGCAGGCCGGTGATCGCGACTCCGAGCACGCCGGCCGGCAGGTACTTGTTCATCAGCGCCGGGATCGCGTCGTTGAACGGCAGGCCGCCGCCCTCGCCCAGGCCGGGTATCAGCAGGACCGCGGCCATGCCGGGGATGACGATGCCGAGCGGGATGAGGGCCTTGGGGTAGGCGCCGATGATGGGCGTGAGCCGGGCGGAGTTGTCGTCCTTGGCCGACATCGCCCGCTGGACCTCGGCGAAGTTGGTGGTCCAGTAGCCAAAAGAAAGGCAGAAGGACAGCCCGAAAACGAGCGAGATCCAGTCGCCGACCGGGTTGTGGCCACCGAGCCCGACTCCGGCCCAGGCCGAGGTGAAGTCGTGGCCGTTGGTGCTGAGCTTGGCGAACAAGCCGCCGATGCCGCCGGTTTCTTTCAGGGCGACGATGACCACCGGGACAAGGCCGGCCAAGATGACGAAGAACTGCATGACCTCGTTGTAGATGGCGCTCGACAGGCCGCCCAGCAGGATGTAGGACAGCACGAACAGCGCCGAAACGACAATGGCCAAGGCCAGCGGGATCCCGAGCAGGGCTTGCAACACGGCGGCCAGGGCATATAGGTTCACGCCTGCGATGAGGACCGAAGCCAGGACGAAGATGATGGCGTTGACCAGGTGGGTCTTGTTATCGTAGCGGCGCAGCAGATACTCCGGGACGCTCCGGACCCGTGAGCCGTAGTAGAACGGCATCATCACGATACCCAGGAACACCATCGCGGGTACAGCGCCGATCCAGTAGTAGTGCACGATGCTGATGCCGTACTGGGCGCCGCTAGCGGACATCCCGAGAATCTCGATGGCACCGAGATTGGCCGAGATGAAAGCAATTCCGGTGATCCAGGCGGGCAGTGAGCGGCCAGACAGGAAGAAGTCGGTCGAGGTCGTTATCAGCCGCCGCAACGCAAAGCCGATGCCGATCACGAACACGAAATAGATGACGATAAGGGTCAGGTCCAGCGGGCTGAGCACTAGCTTGAGCGTGCCAGCTGCCTCAATGTGCGGGGCGACCGCCGCAAGTGTCATCGTCATCGCCATCTCCGGGTGTCATGCGGTGCCGGATCGCGGCTAACCGCCGTCGGTCCAGCGCCAGCACACAGCTCATTGCGGGTAACCGCCCTGGAATAGCGGGACCCCGGTGTTCTTGTACAGCTGCGCGACCTTGGCCGCGTTGGCCTTGGTGACGAAGCTCGGTCCCGTAAAGATCGGCTGATAAGGGTGCTGCCCGTAGCGGACGTCGAACGCTGCGACCTGCACCGCAGCGTAGCCTTCCAGGAAAGGCTGCTGATCGATCACGAACAGCAGCTGGCCGTTCTGCACCGCGGTCAGGTCGGCGGAGGAGACGTCGAACGTGCCGAATTTGACCCGCCCGAAGTCGTTCAGGGTCTGAAGGGCGCCGCCGGCAGCCTCGAACCCGATGATGCCCGTCGCGAGCACCCCATTGATGCTGTGGTCCCGCTGGAGCGCCTGCTCGATCGCGCTCTGCGCCTGCTGCAGCTGGGCGCCGTTGACGTGCAGGGTCTGCACCGTGCCGCCGCTGGCGCTGAGTTGCCTGGTGAACCCGGCGCAGCGGTCGGTGAGCGCGGTGTTCTGCGCCTCGTGGATGACGCACAGCGCCTTGCGGACGCCGACCCCCGCCATTACCTTGCCCGCCTGCTCCCCGGCCTGGTAGTCGGGCTGGCCCACGTAGGTCAGCGCGCCGACGCTCTGATACACGCTGTCGCCGACATTGACCACCACCACCGGTATGCCAGCGGACGAGACTTGCCGGATGGGGCTCGCCAGCACCGCCGGGTCGGGAATGGTCACCACCATGGCCGCTGGCTTCTGCGCCGCCGCCTGCGTGATCATCGCCGCCTGCGCCTGCGGATCGGTGGTATTCGGCGACTGATACTCGAGCTTGACGTTGAACTGCGCCGCCGCCGTCTGTGCGCCCTTTTGCACCAGCGCCCAGAATGGGTCAAACGCCTGCCCGTGGGTCACCATCGCCACGGTAATCCGCGAGCCCGCCACCGAATTCGTCGGGGAAGTCCCTGCCGTGCCCTGGTTCGAACAGGCCGCCAGTGAGCACAGAATCAGCAGCAGCACTGCCGGCACCGCTAGTCTTCTCGGCTTCATGACCGTGCCTCCTACCTGGGAGACTTACTGACGTTCTCCTCATGGTGGAACGATCAACTTCGAGGATTATCCCGGGAATCGCTTCTGTCAATACATCTCCACCCCCTGGCGTTCCGGAGTCCAGCGGAGCGATGCTGGTGCTATGGCCAGCCTCACTATGTTCCGTTCCACGTCACCGCGAGAAGCGAGCGTCCCGGCGTTTTCTGCCGTAGCGGTGGTGACCAGCACGGGCACCGGCGCAGGCCACACGCCCGCGCGCCGCGAGCGTCCCCGGTGGCGGCGCCTGCTGACCCCTGCTGCGCCGCAGCCACCGCAGGAGATTCAGCGCGCAGGCCTTGAGCGGCTGCTCGCCCTGCTCGAGGCGGCGCACGCCGAACTATCGTCCGGATGGGTGCAGGGCGGCTGGTGGTCTACGCCGTCCCGCGACGGACGGCAAATCTTGCTGACCGGCCTCGCCGCCGGCCCGTCCGCTCCGGAAAGGGTAGGCGGCGTCTGTCTCGTCGGCGCCCTGATCCGGGCGGGCTCAGGGGAGGGCGGGGATTCCGAGGCTGGCCGGGCCATCGACGCCGTGTACGACGCGCTCTGGGAATCCCGCGGCCAGGCCGCCGCGACGCCCGGGCCTGGCCTGCTGATGGTGTCCTCCCCTCAGGTCCGGCAGGCCAGCACCCAGGCGCTCACCCGCTGGAACGACGCCCAGGGACGTACCAGCGACGAGGTGCTGGCCGTCCTCGACCGGGCCATCGCCCGGGTCATTCAGGACCTGGCAGCAATTCCCGCTCCGCGCCTTCTCTCGCTGGATGATCGTCTGGGCGCCGCCGCCCGGACCGCGTTAAGGGCGGTTCGCGCGTCAGCTGCCCACTGCGGTGAGTTCCAGCGCCGGGCCACCTGCTCGGCGACGGTGAAGTAAGACGGTGACGTAATCGGCACCCCGGATCGACGTCCTCACCCCGGGCCAGTGGGCCTACCTGGAGTCCTGGCGCATCGGCTCGTAACGCCAGAAATGCGCCGCGGGTTAATCACGCGCGCCGGTGCCGGACGAGCCATACAATGGCCGCGCCGAGCAGCAGCGCGACCAGGAGCGAGGACCCGCACATAGTCGGCAGGGCTGCTCAGTAGTCATGAAGCTACGCCCAATCCCTGCGAAACTCTGGCCAGGCCGACTGGGCTACGACTGAGCATCCCGGCCGGTGAATGAATATGCGTGCAGGCAATGCACTCAATTCGCAGAGTCGGACGTCGGTCAGCCGTGCCGGCCATGCGCATGGTCACACAGATCACCCGTTCTGGCGCGGCACCGGCGGCCATGCTGGCGACCAGGTCGGCACCCATATCAGGCGGGTACGCGCGCGGGTTGCCGCGGCAACTCGACCACGTACCGTGATCGGCATCAGCTTCACGGTCCGACTCCGCGGCAGTCCGTGCTGCACTGTCTTGCGGCCTGGACGTTCGCGTCCCCATGCCGGTGCCCGCAGGCCAGAAACAGGGTGATCCGGCATTCCTCATCGCGGCATGACAGTGCTGCCTGATGATGCCAGCCCGGTCGTTCATGGGTGTCGAGCGCACGACGCCCATCGCCTGCCGTGGCGCCAGCCCGGATCGCATCCAGCCGGCAGGTCGCGGCCTGTCGGTCTCACCCGGGCCTTGTTCTTGAACGAGCGTTCGCCAGGGCTGCCTGCTGATCAATAGCGCGATCGAGAACGCGGCGGCCGATCCCGAGGTGGCCGCCGTGGTGCGCGGCCACATGGCGCGGGTCGAGCGCTGCTTCACCGGCGCGCTGCGCACGGCCGCCGGCCTCGGCGAGATCCCGGCGTCGGTCAACGTGACCGCGGTCGCCAAGGGCCTGGTCGCGACGGCCTCGGGCCTGATGGTCATCGGCAAGGCCAACCCGGACGAGGAGGTGCTGCGGATCATCGTCGATAACGCCTTCGCTCGCTTGATGTAACGAACCTGGCCGCCGCCTGGCGGCCTCTTTTACGCCGCAATAGATGAACGATCACTCAAGAAAGAAGGAAGAAGGTGAAAGCCATCATCATCAGCTCCTACGGCGGCCCTGACGTGCTCACCGTCACCGAGCTGCCCGATCCCGTACCCGCGGTCGGCGAGGTGCTGATCGCCGTAAAAGCGTTCGGGCTGAACCACGCCGAGGCGTACATGCGCAGCGGAGCCATGGGCGACGTGGCCACGGTCACCGGCATCGAGTGCGCAGGCACCGTGGCGGCCGACCCGAGCGGCCAGCTGGCCGAGGGAACCTCGGTAGTCGCCATCCTCGGCGGCATGGGACGGACCCGCAACGGCAGCTACGCCGAACTGGTCACCGTGCCGGCCAGCAACGTGGTCGCTGTCAGCACGCCGCTGCCGTGGACCAACCTGGTCGCCCTGCCCGAGGTCTACGCGACCGCGTGGCAGGCCTGCGCCAGAACCTGGACCTGCAACCCGGCCAGACCGTCCTGATCCGAGGGGCCACCTCGGCGCTCGGCCAGGCCGCGGTGAACATCGCCGCCGAGCACGGAGCCACCGTGATCGCAACCACCCGCAGGCCAGACCGCGCCGCCCTGCTCGAACGAATCGGCGCCGCGACCGTCCTGATCGATGACGGGCGGCTGGCCGGCCAGCAGGCCGGCTCGGTCAACTGCGTCTTCGACCTGGTCGGCAACAGCGTGCTGCGCGACTCGCTCCGCGTCGTGCGCCCGCGCGGCCGGGTGTGCCAGCTAGGCTTCCTCGGCGGGCTCGAGCCGGTGGCCGGCTTCAACCCGATCGCCGACCTGCCCAGCGGCGTGCAGTTCAGCTTCTACGGCAGCGCGTTCGTGCTCGGCACGCCTGAGTTCCCGCTGACCGAGATCCCGATCACGGAGATGATCGGCAAGGCCGAAACCGGCCGCTACCAGGCCAAGCCGGCCAGGGTATTCGGCTTCGATGACATCGTCGAGGCGCACAAGGTGATGGAATCAGGCATGGCCGGCGGCAAGATGACCGTGTCGGTACCCTGACGCGCCGCAGGTGAGTCCGGGCACCGGATCTGCTCCCGGCCGATCCGGTGCCCGGCCAGGCTGATCCCCAGTTGTCAACGGCCCCTGTTGGTTTTCATGGCCAAGGACAGCGGTCGCCGCCCCTGTTTCTGGGCACGACTGCCGGAGGGATCTGGCGATCAGCGTGTCCGCCGGACGCAGAGGCCGGCTCCGTGATCTGGCGGACGACCCCTTTTGAGATGGGGCAGCAGCGGGTACGTTGACAGAATGCGGCTAGCGGACTGTAACCAACTAGTTGCAATCCGCACATATCGCCGACTCGGCACCCTATCCTCGTCATGTGAAACGCTGCTGGCGGAGCGCAGACAATCCAGTTCTGCACGTTGCGGTTGGCCTGCGGAGGATTCCTCACAGGCTGGGCGGTTGACTGATTCATTCAGCGCGCTTGCCCGGCGTTTGCGGCCCGGCGGACGCTAGTGCCGTGTCTGGGGAGGCGTGCGCGGGCTGAACCAGGTGCGCAGGGCCGTGTTCATCCCGGCGGCCGGGTCGGGCGTGCCGGGTCCGGCAGCCCAGGCGACGCGGCCGTCGGGCCGGATTAGCAGCGCTGCGGCCGGGGCGGGCTCGGTCAGGCAGCGTGCGGTGATGACGGTGACCAGGCCGGCCTGGTCTGGGGCCGCCTCGGCGACTGCGGAATCGGCGGTGAGGTCGAGCAGGACGCCCCGGGCCGCGTGCATGACCTCGGCGACCCGGGTGCGGCCGTGACGGGTTTCCAGCTGGAGATCTGGCGCGAGCTTCCCGACCAGCGGGTGCGGGGAGGCGTCGCTGGCCGGCATCGGGTACCGGACATCGGAGCCCTCGATCAGCTCGCCGATGTGATGCAGCTGCCCGGGCTCGCGGAGCATTTCGCGGATGTGCCGTAGCGGCTCGGGGTGCTGGAGTACGTCGCCGAACAGCTCGCGCAGCGCTTCGGCCCCCTCCGGGCTCACCTCGCCAGGCTCGCCCGTCCCGCCCTGGCCGATGGCGGTCAGGGCCTTCTGGGCGCGGGCTTGCAGGATGGCGTGCTGTCCGGCGAGGTGCCGCTCGGCGTGGTAGGACTCCAGCAGGCCGTCCGGTGCCCGGCCCCGGACCTGCGCGGCGAGCTTCCAGCCGAGGTTGACCGCATCGATCAGGCCCGTGTTCAGCGATACCGCGAAGACGTGGGCGGCGTCGCCGGCCAGCAGGATGCGGCCCGCCTGGTAGCGGTCGGCTTGCCGGCTGCTCCCGACAAGCCGGGTCAGCCGCTGCGGATCGGTCATCGGCAGGTCGCCGCCGAGGACCCGCCGGGCGCTGGCGCGCAGTTCCTCGAGGGGCATCGGGGCGCTCAGGTCGGCGGTGGGGTCGTCCTCGCTGGTGTAGACGATGAAGACGCCGGCAGTAGCGTTCTTGTCGAGGACGGCCAGCGGCGCGAGCGAGTAGGTGCCTCGCGGGGTGCGGACTTGCCCCATGAGCTTCAGGCGGCCGATCCCCGGTACCTTCACCGCGCCGCCGCGCCAGGTGAGCTTCGCCGTCGGCAGGCGCACCGTGCCGATTCGGGATATCTCCGCCGAGGTGGTGCCGGGGAAACCGATCCCGGCCTGCTTGCGTACCAGGCTGTGCGCGCCGTCGCAGCCCACGAGGTAGCGTGCGTGCAGCTGGTAGTCGCCGCCGGGACCGCGGACGTCGAGGGTGACCGCGTCGTCATGCGGGGACAGCGCCGTCAGTTCGTGCCCGCGCCGGACGGTCCCGCCGAGTTCGGTGAGCCGCGCCTCCAGCACCTCCTCCAGCCGGCGTTGCGGCACCGTCAGGATGTGCACCGGGCTGGTGCCGAGCCTGGAGAAGTCCAGCTGCAGCGGACCGAACGAGAAGCGCGGTACCGGCCCGGCAAAGGTGGCCTCCTGGCGGAGCCGGTCGAGCAGGCCGCGGTAGTCCAGCATCGGCACGATCTGGCCCGCGAGGCCGTTGCCCTTGGGGGTCTCGTCGATCCCGGGCAGTCGCTCCAGCACCACCGGGTCGGTGCCGCTCAGCCGGAGCTCGCAGGCCAGCATGAGTCCGACCGGTCCGCCGCCGGCGATCACGATGTCTGCTTGGCCGGCGCGTGCCGGCGGTTGCGCGGGCATGCCTAGAGCCGCCCGAAGACGTCGCGCAGCCCGGCCGCGAACGGCGCCGGGAGTTCCATCGGAGCCAGGTGACCGCCGGGGAACTCGGCGAACTCGGCGCCCAGCCGGGCAGCGATCGCGGCGCACGGGCGGTGGAAGGGATCGTGGCGCAGGTCAGCGCGTTCGGCGAGCGCGATCGTATCCGTGCCGGCGGCGAGAGCGACCGGTATTTCCAGCGGAATCACGCAACCACCATTTCACGGAACGACGTAGCATAATTGCCAGATCTGCGCGCCCCCGGTCACCCACGTCAGGTGGAAGGCCGCTTCGCCAGATCGGCGGCTACGCGCGCGCACTCCTCGAGACCGTCGATGAAACATTGTCACGAGCTGAATGGTGAGCTCGCGGGTTGGAACGACCGAAGTAACTGAGGTGATCTCAGCGAAATAAAGCCGGGCAGCCGGTCTTTATCCTTCCCAGCGGGTAGGTCTTCACGGCAATCAGGACGCAATCCCTGCTACCTGGCACTACCTTTGGTGGTCTCCGCGGCTGCGGCGGGGCCAGCGTCGGCCGCCGGAGCAGGGCAGTATCACAGCCGCAGGAACATGGCAGCAAGTCCGACCAAGCCCAGCGCTCTGCCGTAGAGCTGGCGCATCTGGCCGAGCACATCGGCTTGCTGGACGCGCTCGATGATCAGCCCGTCCTGGACCCGGATGTAATCGAAGAAGCTGGCCTCGAACGAGCGCTTGGTGGCCGGGGCGCCGTACAGCCGCCCGGTTGCCGTCCCGCGGACCGTGCCGTGTGCGAGCGCGACGTCGCCGTCGGCCGTGACCTGCGCCAGTTCCACCCGCAGATCGGGAAGCCCCTTCCAGACCCGGCGGACCGACTCCTTGGCCTGTTCCCAGTCCACGAAGCCATGGGTGAACCCGACACAGTTCTCCCGGTAGCGGACCGGATCAACGAACTTCGTCGCCTCATCGAGGTCCTGCCGGTTCACGGCGCCGATGAACCCGTGGTAAACGCCGATCGGCCCGGCCAGGTGACTCTCGTTGCTCGCGTTCATCCCGATCCTCCGGCCAGGCAAAGCAGATATCATCAGAGTCCTGATTATCTTAGCACTGACGATAAGCCGGGGTATCCCCGCAGCGTGGCTCCGGAGGGGAGGTGAGCGCGGGATGGCCTGGCCGCCCAGCAGCAAGACTCACGAACTGCCCCCTTCCATGCGCGACCGGATCCCGTTCCTTCTCTACCGGGCCGCTGAGGCGTCGCATGCCCTCGCCAACCAGATGCTGGGCGAGGTGGATCTCAGCGCTCGCCAGGCCGGGATCTTGACCATGGTGACGGAGTTGGGGCCGATGACCCAGAAGGCCCTGGGGGACGCGCTGCGGATCGACCGGACCACGATGGTTGCCCTCATCGACGACCTGGAAGACAAGGGATACGTGACCCGCCAGCGGCATCCCCGTGACCGGCGCGCCTTCCTGGTCCACCCCACCGGGGCCGGCCGCGCGGCGAAGACCGCGGCGATACGGATCCTGGACGAGCAGCAGCGGCGCTACCTGGCGCCGCTCACCCCGGCCGAGCGCCAGCAGCTTGGTGCCCTGCTTAAGCGGCTTCACACGCCACCGGCCAGCGGCCCGGAAACAGACCCTGACCAGAAGGGCCGCCCAGCCAAGCCCTCGCCCGGCAAGAGAACTCTGAACAGGAAAGAGGCCCTGCGGGAGGAAGCCGGCAGCCAGCAAAACCCAGGAGGCACGGGGTGACCGGCGGCGGTCAAGACGGCCCGGCGGGGGTCGGCGAGCACGGCGCGGGCGGCCTCCTGGCAGCCCAAGCTCAGGAGGTAAGACGCTCCTGGGCAGACACGCGGACAACCGGGCGGCGCGGAGATGGGTGTGGAGCCCCAGTAGAAGAGGTCTCACCCAAGATCAGCTTCTACGGAAGGCTCCACGTGATCGTCTATCGTGCCACGCTCGACGTCCCGAGGGAACAGGTGCAGTTCGCCGCGAAGCTGCTGTGGGCCGAGCGGCGGCGGCGCGGCACCCCGCGCGGCAGCCGGGTGTTGACCTGTTTTTGGCAGGCGGTGCTGGGGTTGCGCTGGTTCCGCGACCGCACTACCTGCGATGCTCTGGCCCGTGACCATGGCATATCCCGGGCCACCGCCTACCGGTATGTGGAGGAGTTCGTCACGGTGCTGGCGGACCAGGCCCCGGCGCTGAGCCAGGCGCTGGAAAGGGCCAACGACAAGGGATTCTCGCATGTGATCCTGGATGGCACGGTCATTCCCCGCGACCGGTGCAAAGAGCCGGCAGTCAGCGTCAAGGGCGAGGTCATCGACCTGTGGTATTCGGGCAAGGCGCATACCCACGGCGGCAACATCCTGGCCGTCCTCGCCCCCGACGGGTTCCCGCTATGGGTCTCCGATGTGGAACCCGGCTCGGTGCACGACATCACCGCCGCCCGCGCCCACGCCCTGCCCGCTCTCTACCGGGCGGCCGCAGCAGGCCTGCCCACCCTGGCCGATCTCGGCTACGAGGGCACGGGCATCGGCATCCTGATTCCCGTCAAACAGCCCGCTGGCGGCCAGGAGCTCGATGCCGATACCCGCACCCGCAACGCTATCCAGCGTTCTCTGCGCTGCCTGGGCGAACGCGGGTTCGCGCTGCTCACCGGCCGCTGGCGCACCCTCCAGCACGTCACCGCCAGCCCCAGCAAGATCGGCGATATCGCCCGCGCTGCGCTGGTTCTCACCCATTTCGAGTACGGCCACATCACATGAATTTCGCTGAGATCACTTCACTCGTGTTCGCCACCACTTTCTATTATTCGAACGTTAGCAAAGACAACTAAATTTTGGTGAGCCAGCAGGTGAGCCAATGGAGACCGATGCCGAGCGACATCCTCCGACAGTCAGCCGCAGTAACTGCTGCTAGATGGCCCGTAGAGCGACGCCAGGCGACGTCGCGCGACCCTCCAGCGGTACCTTCTAAGCAGCGGGTCGCGGGTTCGAATCCTGCCGGGCGCGCCAGCCAGGCCAGAGCGTATTTACGGGAGAAGCTCAAGGAACTGCACGTCCAGGTCGAGAGCGGACTACGGCCCAAGCGGCGCTACACGGTGAATGATGCGCTGGATGACTGGCTGGCGCAGCGCCTGAACGGCCTGTCGGCCTCGACCGTGACCCTGTACCAGCGCACGATCGCGAAGGCGCTCCGGGAGGAACTCGGCACGATCCGGCTGACCGATCTCACAGCGGGACGTGTCCAGGCCACGCTTCGGGCTATGGCGGCGCGGCTGTCGACGCGGACGGTGCAGATCGCGCACAACGTGCTGGTCCGGGCCATCCGGCAGGCCGAACGCGACAACCTGGTGGGCCGCAACGTGGCCGCGCTGGTCAAGCCGCCCAGGGGCCAGCGGGCCGGGCGCCCGTCGAAGTCGCTCACCCTGGAGCAGGCGGTCACGCTGATGGCTGCGGCTCGGGGGACGCGGCTGGATGCCTACGTCGTCCTGTCTTTGATGACGGGGCTGCGGACCGAGGAGGTCCGGGCGCTGCGCTGGGATCATGTGGTGGCCTGGGTTGGCGGCCAGTGGCAGCCGGTCGCCGAGGCGGGATTCGACCACGAGCAGCTGGCGGTGTTCGTGTGGCGCTCCGATCGGGCCGGAGGTGTTACGAAGACGCCGAAGTCCCGCAGGACGCTGGCGCTGCCGCGCCGGTGCGCGGAGGTACTGCGGGAGCACCGAGTGCCGCAGTCAGAGGACCGGCTCGCGGCCGGGCCGTTGTGGCAGGACCACAACCTGGTGTTCGCCTCGGCGGTCGGGACGCCGCTGGACATCACAATGTGCGCCGGGAGTTCCGCGCGATTACCGAGGCGGCCGGGCTGGGCACCACCTGGGTGCCGCGGGCCGGCGCCGACGGCCACCGCGCACGGCCTTGCCTGACCTAGCGCTCCAGTTGCGCCCCGACAGATAGCCAGCTGGCCGCTGGCTTCACCCTTACCCGCCTGGTCGAAGCCCCGCATCACACGGACGCCAGAGCGCGGTACATGCCGGGTTACTTCGCCATCCGCGCCATCAGGCCGGAGCCGGGACCGCAAGCAGGCTAACTGCCCTGGACCGCGCACTGGGTGTCTTCGCGGCCGGCGCGGCTGCCGGTATGGCTGGGTATTAATCCGATGGACGACCCTGCGTGGGCTGGGCAGGCCTAGAACCGCTGCAACAAGAACTGGCGGCGATGATCAGCCGGGACATATCCCAAGGCTAACGACCGAAACGACCGCAACCGCACGGGTCCGTCATCACCGCCGCCCGCACCTGGGCCGGGAAGCAGGCGAAGCCAGGCAGCGTTGATGGTGGCACGGGGCTGGCCAGCGTTCGCGGTGAAGGCTAGCCGACGGCGCGGCATCCCCGCCTCCCCCGGGACACGAGCATCAAGCGGAAAGGGCTGGCCGTCTCATGGCTGACGCACTGCCGGAACCGACTCTCGCGGCACTGGACGATCCGTTCGCGCAGCTGACCGGGCCGCTGGCCAGCGCGACCCGGCTGGACTTCGAGGTCGTCGACTCAGCCCGGCTCACCCCGCACATGCAGCGGCTCAGGCTGACCGCCCCGCAGCTCGACGGGTTCGGCTACCTGCCCGGCCAGGACGTGATGCTGCTGGTGGCGGCCGAGGGTAACCGCCCGGTACGGCGGCGCTACACGATCCGGCAGCTTGACCAGGCCGCGCGGCTGCTCACGCTCGACATCGTGCTGCACGGCGACGGTCCCGGCGAGCGCTGGGTGCGGTCGGCGCGGTCCGGCGACAAGATCGAGGGCATCGGGCCGCGCGGGAAGATCACCACGCCGGCCACGGCCGACTGGCACCTGTTCATGGGCGATGAGTCGGCGCTGCCCGCGATGTTCGCGATGACCGAAGCGCTGCCGCCCGACCGCCCGGCCACGCTCGTGCTTGAGATCCCCGAGCAGAGCGACGAGCAGGACCTAGATGCCCCGGCGACCATCCGCATCTCCTGGCTGCACCGCCTCGGCGCGCCCGCTGGCGACCCGTCGGCCCTGGCCGCCGGGGCAGCCGAGATCGAGCTGCCGCCCGGCCGCGGCCACGCCTACCTATCCGGCGAGGCGACGGTGGTGTCCCGGCTACGGGAGGTCCTGGCCGGGCGAGGGCTCGGCCAGGACCAGATGTCACCCAAGGCCTACTGGGGCCGCGGCCGCGCCAACGCCAGCCACGGCGAGCCCGCCCGAGACGCCTAGCCGATGGCGGCGATGGCCGCGGCGATCTTCGGTCCATCTTCACCGTGACCGAGAACCCGTTGCGTCAGCACGGATGAGGTTGACCTGGACGTGCTCCGGCCACGCCTGCCAAGGGGTCTGCTGGGGCGGCCTTGATGAGGTAATGGCCCGCGCATCAGCTCTGGTCTTCGCTGGGCAGGATGCCGGGTGGCACCACATCGGTGTCGGGGCGCGCCGCGGAACGGCGACCGCTGGCCTTTTGCCAGTAGGTCTCCTTGCCCAGCAACGCCTCACCGAATCGGTCGAACTCGGCGATCACCTTCTGCGTCGCCGCGGTAACGGCCTCTCCGGTCCGTTCGCCCAGCTCCTCCAGCTGCCTGGACACCTCGGCATGGATCTGAGCGGCCACCTCGTCAGCAGCCAGGGCGCGCGCCTCCTGTTTTGCCTCACGCACCGCGGCGCGCAGATCCTTGGTCGCGGCGTGGGCTTCGCGGATCATCTCACGGCACTCGCTCATCGCCGCTTCCAGCCGGTCCAGTTCGCTCACGGCATCCTCCTCGCTCGCCGGCGCTGCCCGGGCCGCTCCGATCCCGGCCGCAGGCCCGCGCACTACGGTGACATCGTCGAGCCCGGCCAGCAGGCCGGCCACGACGTCGCGCGCGGCGGCTCAGCTGCGCCCGATGGACCAGCAAAGAAGACGAACCGGACCCATCCTGCGCGCCGACGGGGAAGCCGAGCGGCATACCTGGCCAGGTTACTAACCAGCGCCAAGCCTGCTGATCAGCACCTGCAGACCCGGCCCGAGACCGGCGGGCCTCTGAATACGCTGAGTGATCATTGTCGGCGAGGTGAGCGCGATGCCGGTTGGCCGTGTCAACGGGGTTGAGCTGTATTGGGAGCAGCGGGGCGATGGTCCCCGGTTGCTGTTTTGTAACGGGTCGGGGCTGGCTTTGCAAGACGTCCGGCCGCTGCTTGATCCGCTCGCTAGCAGCTTCGATCTGCTGGCGTGGGACTACCGCGGCTTTGGCCGCAGCGCCCCGGTGACGCGCCTGTACACCATGGCCGAAGTCGCGGCCGACGCCGCTGGCCTGCTGGAGGTCATCGGGTGGGAGTCCTGCCGGGTGGTCGGGGCGAGCTTCGGCGGCATGGTGGCCCAGGAGTTCGCGGTCACCTACCCGCAGCGGGTAGAGCGCCTGGCTCTGGCGTGCACGTCGGCCGGTGGCCAAGGCGGGTCGTCCTATCCGCTGCAAAAGCTGCTGGAACTGCCGCCCGGGCAGCGGGTGGCGGCGGAGCTGAAGTTGGTGGACAGCCGCTGGGACCAGCGATGGCTGGAGGCCCACCCCGTCGATCGGGCGATCGCCGAGGGGATGACCGCCGCGGGGCAAGATCAGCAGGACTCGGCCGCCGCGGCCGCCTACGCGGCCCAGCTCCAGGCGCGCGAAGGCCATGACGTGTGGGACCGGCTCGGCGAGATCACCTGCCCGACCCTGGTTGGCTACGGCAAATACGACGGGATCGCACCGTCCCGCAACGCGAAAAAATCGCATCGCGCACCGCAGCGCCGAGCTGCACGGCTACGAGGGCGGCCACGGGTTCTTGTTCCAAGACCCGCAAGCCCTCCCGGCGTTCATCGCATTCCTCCGCGCGCCGCTGGGACGGATACCTGGAGTTCCAGCGCCATCCTGAGCCGATGCTCGAGTGGTTCGCCAAGCAAATGGACTGATAGGCGCGAAACGGGGTGCGATCTGGCATCGGCGTGATGCAATATGGCCGCGTGGCGAGGCTGGTCCTGATAGTCGGACTTCCCGGGGCAGGGAAGACCACGAAGGCCAAAGAGCTAGCCGCACAGCACCACGCGATCCGGATCACCCCGGATGAGTGGATGATCCCGCTGTTCGGACTCCGTTGGCGTGAGCCCTCGGCCAGCGGCAAACGCGACGTGCTGGAAGGACGGCTCATCTCGATCGCTCTGCAGGCGCTGCGGCTGGAAACTAGCGTGGTGCTGGACTTCGGGTTCTGGGGCCGTGATGAACGGTCATCGCTACGCTGGCTGGCCCGATCGGCCGGAGCATCATGCCAGGTGGTCTACCTCCCTGTGGACAGGGACGTCCAGCTCGCCCGGATCGCGCGTCGTCAGCTCTCCGCACCGCACCAGACCTACCTGATGACCGAGGTCGACGTCGACAGATGGCGTGAACAGTTCCAGGCGCCTGACGCTGCCGAACTGGATGGCAATGAGATCCCCGGGCCGCCTGCCGGGTGGCCGGGCTGGCCGGAATGGGCAGCGAACCGCTGGCCCTCCCTGGCAGACGGCTAGGTGGCGTGCCGAGGCTGGTCAGCGTGGGCCGATGTCCTCGGCGATCGTTTGGAGGGCGTCGGCGAGACCGGCGGCGGAAGGGGTGCGGCTGGGGTCGGTGAGCCATGGCGCGAGGATTCCAGATAGCACTGCCCGGTGTCCGCATCGCACCGTCATCCCGGGCCGCCATTTCGCCTTCACGGTCTGCCCGTGGCGGCGGGCGAGTTCTCGAACAAACTCGATGCTCTTCGAGATGCTCGCCTGAGAAAGGTGGCCAGCAGTCATGACAGCTGAGGATTACGGGCCGGCGCGGCGGATGTGGCACCAGCTGGAGCCGGTGCACGCGGTGTTCTGGTATGCGCCGGAGGCGGCCGGGCTGGGATACGACGTGCAGACGCGCTGGCCGAGCTACTTCGCCTGGCGGCTGGCGCCGCTCGGCGCGGTGGGCCCGCGGCTGGCTGCGGCGGTCTGTTACAGCTTCAGCCCGGACATGGTGGCCGCCCACGTGCCCGCCGCGTGGTCGGTCGCTCCGGCCGCCGCATAGGCCCGCAGTACCCACCGCCAGCGCCGCGCCGCCAGCCTGCCGTCCGGGAACAGCAAGATCACCACCGGGAACAACAGCACCGCGGGCGCCCACAACCCTTGCATTACCACGCCAACCGGGGCCAGCGGCAGGCCGTGGTGACCGAACCGGTAGTACAGCACGGCATACCCGCCGGCAACGCCAGCCAGCAAGAAGAACAGGATGAAAGTGATCAGGATCCAGCCGATCGGATTGCCCGGCTCGCGGCGGGCCACCACGAAGCCCACCGCCGCGTAGACCACCACGATGGGGACAAGCGGCCCATCACCCAGGACCGACAGCTGGCCGACCAGGGCGGTCAGCACCAGTACGGCGGCCATCAGGATCAGCGCCAGGACAGCCAGGACCGTCGCCATCGCCGGAGACGCCAGCCGCAAACGGCGCCCTGTGACCTGCGTCGACGGGGCCTGCCCGCTGACTGCCCCTTCCGTCATTGGTAGTCAGGGGCGCGGTGCCGCAAGCGGCCCGTTTCCCCATCCCCCTTTCAATCCGTACGTGCGGTTTTCCCGCATACGGCTTACCGATGATCTTCCTGGCATGGTTACGCTGCCTTCGGATAGCGGATGGTGCCGCGGAGCCGGTACAGGCCGTGCCCGTTGAACCACTCCCCGGTCCACGCCTGGGCCTGGCCTGCGCGCAGGGTCCGGCCCCGCTTCTTGATCATCAAAGAGCGGAGCCTTCGCACCACGTAGTGGCCGGCCTGGCGGAACTTATCAGCGGCATTGCCGGTCGCTGGCCCCGGCCTCGATCAGCTCCGCGGCAGCCAGCCGCAACCGCTCGCGGCGGGCCCGTCTGCGGCGGTCAGCCCGCCGCCGTCGGGATACCTCATGATCCTGGCATAGCGCGCGACGCACGCCGTCACCAGAGCCTGCACCGGAGCCCCGGCGCAGCCCCCAGATGCGCCTCTATCTCGGAGTCAGGACGCAGAACTCGTTGTCATCGGGGTCGGCCAACACGACCCACGGCACCTCGCCTTGCCCGACGTCGATCCGCTTGGCGCCGAGCGACAAGATCCGCTCCACCTGGGTCCTCTGGTCCCCGTCCGGCGGCGGCGCCACGTCGAGATGCAGCCGGTTCTTTCCACGCTTCGGCGCAAGCGGC
Source organism: uncultured Actinomycetota bacterium (assembly GCA_963808615.1). GTDB lineage: Bacteria > Actinomycetota > Actinomycetes > Streptosporangiales > Streptosporangiaceae > Palsa-504. The sequence continues at coordinate 210,562 of CAWEGV010000002.1, read as the reverse complement.
GGACCCCAGGTAATGAACTGCCCCGCGCCGTCCGGCGCGCGGATCGCGGTCTCCCCGTCCTGGTCCCAGACCAGCGGCCACCCCAGCGCCTGGCTCCAGAAGTATCCCACGGCACGGGAGCCGTCGCACGTCAGGGACCCGACACGGCTCGCGTAGGTGACGAACCTGTTGCCCGGCTCCAGAACGCAGAATTCGTTGCCTTCCGGGTCGGCCAGAACGACGTGAGGGGCATCCGGCCCCTGACCAATGTCGATCTCGCTGGCGCCCAGGCCAGTCAGACGGGCCACGGTGGCGTGCTGGTCTTCGGCCGACCGGCTGCTCAGGTCGAGATGGATCCGGTTCCTTCCGGCCTCCTTCCCCGCCCCAGGAGCGAAATCGAACGTGAAACCGGTCCCGTCCGTCGGCACCAGGCCGACAATGTCGTCCGTCTCGCCGGAGATCTCCCAGTCCAGCGCCGTGGCCCAGAACCTGGCCAGACGCAACGGCTCGGACGCATCCCACGTCAAGGTGGCGAGCTTGAGCGTCATCGCGGCCTCAGCACACAGAACTCGCTGCCCACAGGATCGGCCATGACGACCAACCGTATCCCGCCCGCAGGGCGGAGAGCAAAGCCCTATGAGCTGCACGGATCGCGCTCCGAGATGCGGCTTCCTGAAGTGAAATGTATCGGCGTGTCCGCATCGGGCACAGGCTGTCTCCGGCGGCAAGATCCGGCGCCGGGCGGCAAACCCAACCCAAGCCATTTCGCCCTCCCATCGGACGGGGTCTCCGGGATAAGGCCCTAAGGCGGCTACCATTCGCCGGCCTGGCCAAACTGGTCGTCCTTTCGGCTGTCCGGCCGCAAAGACCCGAACCCGGGGCTCGCCGGGTAACTGGCTGGTCCTCGTCGACATGGCGGGGACGCTGCACAGGAGGCCCTCCACCAGGGTTCGGCCTGACTCACAGTCGACTAGAGTTGCCCGCTGTGCGCACCCTGCACGTCGGCCTGCGGGTCAGCGATCTGGAGCGGTCACTCGCGTTCTACACCGCCCTCGGCTACACGGTCGTCGGGACCGTGGAAGGGACGGCGTCCGGCAGCTTGACCATGCTCCGGCTGCCGAGCGACGGCTTCGTCACCATAGAGCTGGTTTACGACGCGGCCAGGGGCGCGGTCGACCTCGGCACCGGCATCAGCCATCTCGTCATCAAGGTCGAGTCGCTGGAGGCGACCGTGGCCGATCTTGCCGCGCAGGGGATCGTGGCTGAGCCGCCCGGACTGCCCGCCGGCGAGAGCGGGCCGCGGACCAGCTGGATCACCGACCCGGACGGCTACCGGATCGAGCTGGTGCAGTGGCCGGACGGCCATGCCGACGGCATCACCGAGGCCGACTTCGCCTGAGCCGGAACGTGCTTGGGTCCGGTGCACGCTGCCGGCAACCCGGGAGCTGTATGCGCTCGATCCGTGCATTCCTGACACGCTCATGCGGCGGCCGGATGGTCCTGGGGTTAGGGGTCTCCTCGGCGTTGCGACGGCCAAGGCTCTCGATCAATGCTGAGCCCTTTAGCAAGACAAAGAAACCCCTGCGGATCTCTGGAGCTATTACCGGCTGAGCGGCCAGGACCTACAATGTCGGTTACATGCAGGTTTGACCAGGGTTAACGTGCCGGGCGTGGGGAGCGTTGCGTGGGGTGTGGACGGTGCGGTGCGACGCTGGAGGAGGGCGATCGGTTCTGCGCGGATTGCGGCGCGCCGGTGGGCGGCTGCCCAGGGTGCGGTGCGCCGTTTACTCCCGGTAAGCGTTTCTGTCGCGTCTGCGGCTTCGCGCTTACCGATATCGCGGCGGTACCACCTGTGGCTGTGCCGACACCGGCCTCGGCGGCGGCGGGTTCGGGGCCGGGCCCGGAGCCGGCGGCGGAGCGGCGGGTGTGCTCGGTGCTGTTCTGTGATGTGGTCGGGTTCACCCCGCTGTCGGAGGCGCGAGATCCTGAGGCGGTCCGCGAGCTGCTGTCGCAGTACTTCGCGGTGGCCCGGACGGTGATCACCCGGTACGGCGGGGTGGTGGAGAAGTTCATCGGGGATGCGGTGATGGCGGTCTGGGGCACCCCGGCCGCCACCGAGGGAGACGCGGAACGGGCCGTCCGGGCCGCGCTGGACCTGGTGAGCGCGGTGGCCGAGCTGGGGGCCGAGGTAGGACTGCCGGGGCTGGCCGCCCGGGCCGGGGTGGTGACCGGCGAGGTGGCGGTGACCTTGGCCGCGGTCGGCGAGGGGATGGTCGCGGGCGATGCGGTCAATACGGCGTCGCGGGTGCAGGCGGCGGCCGAGCCGGGTTGGGTGCTGGCCGACGGGGCGACGCAGCGGCTGACTGGCAGCGCGATCGGGTTTGCTGATGCCGGGGAGCATGCGCTGAAGGGGAAGGCCGGGCCGGTGCAGTTGTGGCGGGCGACCCGGGTGTTGTCGGCGGTGGGCGGGAGCCAGCGGGTGGATGGGCTGGAGGCGCCGCTGACCGGGCGGGATGCGGAGCTGCGGACGGTCAAGGATTTGTTTCATGCGGCGGCGGACCGGCGGGTGCCGCGGCTGGTGCTGGTGTCCGGGCCGGCCGGGGTGGGCAAGTCGCGGCTGGGCTGGGAGTTCGAGAAGTACGCCGACGGGCTCAAGGCGCAGATGTGGTGGCACCGGGGCCGGTGCTTGTCCTACGGGGAAGGCGTCTCGTTCTGGGCCCTGGCGCAGATCGTCCGGCAGCGGCTGGGCATCGCCGAGGAAGACTCCGCGGACGTGGTCGCGGGCAAGCTGGCCGAGGGTCTGGCCCGGTACATGACGGACCCTGGTGAGCGCGCCTATGTGGGGGTGCGGTTGGGTCGGCTGCTCGGCGTGGCGGCTGACGGGGATGCCGGGGGGGCCTTGTCGCGGGAGGAGCTGTTTGCCGGGTGGCGGCTGTTCTTCGAGCGGCTGGCGGCCGAGCTCCCGGTGGTGCTGCTGGTGGAGGATGCCCAGCACGCCGATGCGGGGCTGCTGGACTTCCTGGACTACCTGGTCGACTGGGCGCGGGACCTGCCGGTGTACGTACTGGTGTTCGCCCGCCCGGAGCTGGGCCAGGCCCGCCCGGGCTTCGGCACCGGCCGGAACCGAACCGCGCTGACGCTGGACCCGCTGGACGGGGCGTCGATGGAGGCGCTGGTGGATGCGCTGGTACCGGGGATGCCGGCGGCGGCGCGGGCGAAGATTACCGCCCAGGCGCAGGGGATCCCGCTGTTCGCGGTGGAGACGGTGCGGTCGCTGGTTGACCGGGACATCGTGCAGCCGGTCGAGGGGGTTTACCGGCTGACCGGGGACGTCGGCGAGCTGGCCGTGCCGGACAGCCTGCACGCGCTGCTGGCCGCCCGGCTCGATGCCCTGGACCCCGGGGTGCGGCGGCTGGTGGCCGACGCGGCGGTGCTGGGCACCACCTTCCCGGCCGAGGCCCTGACCGCGGTCTCCGGGCAGGAGGAACCCGTGGTGCGCGCGGCGCTGGCCGAGCTGGTGCGCCGCGAGGTGTTCACCGTGTCCGCCGACCCGCTGTCGCCGGAAAAGGGCAGCTATGGGTTCGCCCAGGAGATGCTGCGGCAGGTCGCCTACGACACCCTGTCGCGCCGGGACCGCAAGGAGCGGCACCTGAAGGTCGCCGCTCACCTGCGCGCGGTCTTCCCCGGCGACGGCGAGGAAGTGGCCGAGGTGATCGCCCGGCACTACCTCGACGCGCTGGAGGCGATTCCAGATGCCCCTCACGCCAGGGAAATCCGCGCCCAGGCGATCGCCGCGCTCACCCGCGCTGCCGAGCGAGCCGACCGGACCGGGGCCCCGGCGCTGGCCGCCGCTAGCTACTCTGCCGCCGCCCAGCTGACCCAGGCCGATGCCGTCGACGGGCAGCAAACGGCCGCCGCGGCGTTGTGGGAATACGCTGCGCAGGCCGCCCTCACCACAGCCGATTACGCCGCGGCGGTCGAGCGGGTTGGCCAGGCCGGGGAGCTGTACCGGCAGGGCGGCGATGCCCGCTCGGCTGCCCGCGCCCAGGTGATCGCCGGGGAGGCGTTGCGCCAGTGGGGCCGGTATGGCGAGGCACGGGAGCAACTCACCGCCGCCCTGGCTGTGCTGCGGGCCGACCCGGACGCCGACACCGTCCGGGCCATGAGAGAAATGGCGGCGCTTGAAGTACACGCCGGATCACCCGCCGCGAACGCGCTGTCCGACGAGGCCCTGGCCCTGGGCCAGGACCTGCCCGTGGATGACGCCACTCTGGCCAGCCTGTTCACCACCCGCGGGATCAGCTACGGCCACGTCGGGCGGAGACCGGAGGCGGCTGCCTATTTCCGGGAGGCCGCCCGGCTGGCCGGGCAGGCCGACGACAGCCTGGCTCTGGGCCGTGCGCTGCTCAACCTGGCCGACGCGGTGACCGGTACCGACCCGGCCGCCGGCGCGGAGGCCGCCCGCGCCGCCGTCGCCCAGCTGCGCCGGGTCGGCGCCCGCACCCTGCTCGCGGTCGCGGTCGAGAACCTGGCCCAGGCGCTGCTGATGACCGGCGACTGGGACGCCGCCGACGCTGAGCTGGCCCAGGCCCTCGACGCCGACGGCCTGGCCGGAATCGAGTTCCTGGTCTGCTGCCGGGCCTGGCTGGCGGCGCTTCGTGGCGAGGTTCCCGCCGCCCAGGCGGCCCTGGCCGGGCTGGACGACCTGCGGGCCACCGAAGACCCCCAGGATCAGGCGCTCATCGCGGTCGCGGAGGCGTTCACCGCCGCCGCCCGCCGCCAGCTCACCGCCGCGCTTCGCCACGCCCGCACTGCCCTCGATCAGGCTGGCGTCATGGGGATCAGCGCCGAGTACCTGCGGTGGGCGTGGCCGCTGGCCGCCCGCGCCGCCCACCACCTGGCCGACACCGCCACCACCCGCGAACTGCTGGCCCTGCTGGACGGCTACCCGGGCGGTCAGCTGGTCCCCATGCAGCGCGCCGAACGCGACCTGGCCCGGGTCAGGCTCACCGCCCGGGACGGCGATCCGGCCGCCGGCCCGGCATTCACGGCCGCGATCGCCGGCCTGCGCCAGCAGTCCACCCCATACCATCTCGCTCACGGGCTGCTCGATCACGCCGATTACCTGCTCCGCATGGAGGACCACGATGCCGCCGGGGCCGCGATCGGCGAAGCTCGCGACATCGCTGAGCGGCTGGGCTGCCAGCCGTTGCTGGGCCGCGCCGCTGACCTGTCCCGCACAGAATCACGGATCAAGGCCCGATGATGACGGCACCCGGGCCGGAGCAAACCGCAGCGGCAGGCGATGGCTGAGCCGACTGCCCGGGCGTATCGAGACGTCCTGGCGATTCCCGCTGCCCGCGCGCTGATCGGGGCCAGCGCCGCTTCGCAGATCGGTAACTGGCTGTACAACGCCGCGCTGCTCGGATACGTGTATAGCGCCACCCACTCGGCCGTCTGGGTCGGTGCCGCCACGATCTGCCGACTTGTGCCGTACGTGCTGCTCGGCCCGTTCGGGGGGACCATCGCCGACCGGTATCGGCGGCGCGCCGTCTTGCTGGCCGGTGACGTCCTGCGTGTGCTGGTCATGGCTGCCTTGGCTGCGACGGCCGCCAGCGCTGGCCCGGTAGCGCTGGTCATCGCGTTCACCGCCCTGGCCTCGGCCGCGGGCTGCGCGGAGCGACCGGCGACGATGGCGCTCCTCCCGCGTCTAGTCGGTGAGGGCCGCCTCGGTCCGGCAAACGCGCTGCTGCACACGGTCCAGGATCTCGGCATCCTCATCGGCCCGGCTATTGGCGCGATCCTGCTCGCAGTGGCCCCCGCCTGGGTCGCATTCCTGGCCAACGGGGCGACATTCGCCATCTCCGCGCTGCTGATCTCGACGATGCGCGCCGACACGGCTCCGGCCCGCGGGCGTGCGTCCGGGGTTGCCCAGCTGGCCGGGGGTCTGCGGACGGTGCGGGCAACTGCATTCGCGCCGTGGCTGATCGTGATCGTAGCGATGGTCGAATTCACCTACGGAGCCCAGACGGTGCAGCTCGTGGTGTACGCCACGCACTCACTTGGCCTCGGAAACGGCGGCTACGGTGTCCTGCTGACGGCCGCGGGCGCCGGCGGATTGGTGAGCGCGCTGGTCAACGGCCGACTGTCCACAGACAGGCGGGTATCCCTGATCGTCGTCGTCACCGGCTTGCTGGCCTGCGCCACCCAGCTCGCCTACGCCGGCGTCCAGGTGCTGACGATCGCGCTGGCAGTCACCGTGATCGGAAACGCCGGCCTCGTCTCCTGCGAGGTGGTCGGCGAGACGGCACTGGCGCGAATCGCCCCGCGCGAGGCGCTCGGGCGGGTGATCGGGATCTTCGACGCCGTGTCAGTGGCCGCGACGATCGCTGGCGCAGTGCTGGCGTCGGTTCTGGTGACCGCTACATCCTTGCGGGCCAGCCTGCTGATCCTCGGCGGCGTCGCCGTGGCGGTCACCCTGCTGTGCCGTCTGGGCCTGCGCGGGCTCGATGCGCTCAACGCGCGGAGCGCCGACGCGCTCGCCTCCCGGGTGACGGTCCTGCGAGGCCTTCCGGTCACAGCGGGCGTGCCGCAGATCGTGCTGGAGCAGCTCGCCTCGGCCGCCCAGTTCTGCCCACTGCCACCGGGGATTGACGTCGTGGTGCAGGGGGCTCCGGCGCACGCCTTCTATGCCGTGGTGGATGGCCGCGTCGCGGTGCACAGAGATGGCAAGGCCGTGGTGCATCTGGGTCCTGGCGACAGCTTTGGCGAGCGCGGCCTGCTCGACCAGGCCCCCCGCAACGCCACCGTGACCACGGAGATGGACACGACGTTGCTCCGCGTGGAAGGCGACGCGCTGCTCGGCGCCCTGGAGGCGGCGCCAGGCCTACGGCCCGCGCTCGATCTGAGCAGCACCGCGCCTGGAGTGCAGGTTCCGCCGGGTGAGACGGCGGTGGTGGACGACCCGCGCTGGAGCGAGGCATGACCATCGACGGGCCCACCGTGGTCGTGGTCGGGGCCGGTTACGAGGGCAAGCGCCGCTACTACGAGCGGCTGGCCAGGCTGGGCGCGCGCCTGGTGATCGTCGAGGAGCCAGGGCACTGGTCGGAGTCGCTCGCAGGCCAGATCGCCGGGACACGGTGGGTGGCAACGCCGTTCAGCGGTGACCCGGACGTGGATGCCGCAGCGATCCTCGGCGCCTTGGAGCGTTCGGGCGTGCGGGCCGATGGTGTGCTGACGTTCTGGGAGGACTCCGCGTCTGAAGCGGCGCGGGTAGCCGCGGCGCTGGGGCTGCCGGGCAACCCGCCTGAGGTGGTCGACTCGGCGCGCAGCAAGGTCCGTACCCGCGAGCTGTCCGCGCGGCTAGGGCTGCCGACACCGAAGGCTCTGCGGGTCCGATCCCTGGATGAGCTGTTCGCCGCCGCCGCCGAGGTGGGGTTTCCCGCTGTCGTCAAGCCGGAGTTCGGCGCGGAGTCAATGGGGTGCGTCCGGGTTGACGGCTTCGAGTCGCTGCCCGGGGTGTACAAGCTCGTCCGCGCGGTCGTGACCCCTGAGTACAACACGATCTTCCGCGCTGGCAGCGACCTGCTCCTGGAGCAGTACCTGGACGGGGTGGAGTTCGACGTCGATCTGGTCATGCAGGACGGCGAGTGCGTGTTCTCCAGCGTGTCGCAGAACTGGCCGACCGCCGAACCCTCGTTCCAGGAGACCGGCTTGCACCTGCCGGCTGACCACAACAAGAAGGCCGTGGCCGGGCTGGTCGATCTGAGCGTGCAGACAGTTAAAGCGTTCGGGTTCCGCCGCGGGGTGCTGCAGGTGGAGGGCAAATGCACCAGCCGCGGCCCGCGCGTGGTCGAGGTGAACTCCCGGATGGGTGGCACGCGGATCCACCAGATGGTCGAGGCGGTGTGGGGCGTCGACCTGATCGAGGCCCAGCTTCGCAGCAGCCTTGACCTGCCCCAGACGCTCAAGCCGAGCCGTAAGCCCCGGTGCGCGGTGGTTAACTCCATCGTGTACGCCCCGGCAACAGGCCGATTGGCTGGCCTGCCGTTTGCGGCTGTCACCCCCGAGGGCAACCTAGGAGTCGAGGTGGACATCTTCGGCGAGATCGGCCAGGACGTTGCCGGCCGCGACAACACGTTCGCGACCGTGCTAGCCGAGGTGACGATCAGCGGCAAGAACCTGCGGCGCGCCCGGTCGCTGGCCGCCCAGGTGCTGCGCGAGCCACCGCGGATCCTCCCAGTCGGTGATTAGCGCAGCTCCTCAGCCGACCGTCGTTCCGCTGAGCAGGCCCGGCGGGACGGTCTGGCCGTTCTTCAGTGCGTTGAACAACGCCAGGGCCTGGGAACTGTTCCACAGCACCGCATCGCCCGCGTTCGACGTGTGGTAGTTGGCGTCGGCGATCGGCACGGTACCGGTGAGCGGGTCACGTAGCGCCAGTGCGGCAGTGATCAGGCTGTACAGGTGCGTGCCCTGGTCGACGGAGATGGCGCCGGCGGCGGAGGAGCCGAACGGCAGGGCGGTGAACGGGTTGAGGTAGACGCCCGGGCTGGTGGCTTTGTCCAGCAGCGCCTTGAGGAACACGCGCTGGTCTTGCATCCGCTGCAGGTCCTCGTTGGCGAACGAATGCCGGTCACGGGCGAAGGCCAGCGCTTGCGCGCCGTTCAGCGTCTGGCAGCCTGCCTTGAGGTTGATCCCGGAATCCGGGTCGTGCAGGGCGGTCGGCAGGCAAATGGTCACGCCGCCGACCTGGTTCACCACGCTGACCAGCCCGCCGAACCCGATGCCCATGTAGTGGTTGATGTGCAGCCCGGTGACGTTCTCTACGGTCTTGACCAGCAGTGGCGGGCCGCCGAAGCTGAGGGCCGCGTTGATCTTGTTGTAGCCGTGCCCGGGGATCGGCACGTAGGAGTCGCGCGGGATGCTGATCAGCACCGCCCTGCCGGTGCCCGTGTGCAGCAGCATCAGCGAGTCGGAGGCGTTCGCGCCGATGGACCCCACGTGCAGGGCGTCGATCTGCTGCCTGCTGAGCCCCTGACGGGTGTCCGAGCCGACGATCAGCCAGTTCTGGCCGGCCGACGACCCGGAGAAGGCGGGCAGCGTGACCGACCGGTTCAGCTTGGAGTCCAGCCAGAAGTACGAACCAGCCGCCGCGGCGAGCAGGACGACAACGACCGTTCCCGCGATCAGCGCTATCCGCCGCCCTCGGCGACCCGGCTGGCCCCAAAAACGCCACCGGCGCCCGGCCGTGGAGGGCACGCGCGGCTGCTCTGGCCGCGGTACCGAAACCGGCGGCGGCTGCGCCGGCCAGCCGGACGGGCGTGCCGCCTGAGATGACCCACGCTGCCCGGGATCTTCCCGGTACCACCCCTCCGGCCAATCGCTCATGATTCAGCACCCTCGTATTTCCCTGATATGTCGGGCCCCTGGCCACCAAGATAAGCAGCGCTGAGCACCGCTTGCGCCATACATCAGGTTCTCGGTTCAGAGGGGGAGGGCCTGCACACCCGAGCAGGGCGCCAGCGACGCCGGGCGGATCCGGGCTGCTGGTTACTTAACTCGCTGGCTGAGCCAGCTCAGCACCTCGTCGGCGATCTCGTGCCAGCCGTGGTCGATGGTCAGTGAGTGACCCCGGTCGTTGAACTCCCGCAGGTCGGTGATGGCCGGCGACTTGTGGTACAGCTTGCGGGTCGACCGGGTGATCGCCGCCGGAACCGTATGGTCGTGGCCCCCGGCGATCAGCAGCAGGGGCCCGCGAGTCTTGTTGCCGGTGTTGATCTTGGCCGGCGAGTGCGGAGAAAAGTTCGCGGTGGCGGCTTCGAACAGCGGCTTACCCGGAGAGGGGACCGTCCACCGCTGGTACAGTTCGGCGGACTCCTGCGCGGACAGCGCGTTCCCGAAGCCGTAGTGGAACTGTTCCTGAGTCAGCGCTACCGCCTTGTTCCTGTTCGCCGGATTGCGCAACGCGACCGAGGCGACCCGCAGCGCCGACGGCGGCAGGTAGAGCACGCCCTTGATCGGCGCCGCGTCGATCGCTACTCCCGCGGCCGCGAGGTCCTGGCCCAGCAGTCGCTGGACGATCAGGCCGCCAAAGGAGTGGCCGATCACGATCGGCGGGGCGTCCAGGCCGCCGATGATCTGCGCATAGTGCTCGACGACGTTGTCGATGCCCTTCCCGGCCACCCGGTCGGGGTGGCTCCGGGTTTCCTCGACAGTGTCCGAGGCTCCTGGCCAGTCCGGTGCCAACGGCGTGTAGCCCTCTGCCTGGAACAGTTCCGTCCACGGCGCCCACGAGCTCGCATGCATCCACAGTCCGTGAATGAAGACAACATGGCTGCTCGTCGGCGTCATCACGCGCCCCTTGTCCCTGGTACCGCAGCCCGCTGCTGAATCACCGGGCGCCCGAGGATCAGTGTCCTACCCGCTCCGCAGGCGCAGCAAGCTTCGGACGTGCCGAGTCCAGCTGCACGCCGGAACTCGAGTGAGAATCCTGCCTGGCCGAGGATGGCCGGGCGGCGAGACTATGTGAGGTGATCCCCTCCCCTGAGCCGGTCGCCAGGCACTACGCTCTCGACGAGCGGTGGCAAACCACAAGCGGAAGGAGTCCCGTGCTCAGGCAGGTCGCGGAGGGTGTGCTGATCCAGCAGAGCGAGTTCTGCCAGAGCAACGCCGTTGTGGTGCAAGGCCGGGCCGGCGTGTTGCTCATCGACGCTGGGGTGCTCGGCTGCGAGATGACTGCTCGACCTGAACAACGCCGCGGACCCGATCCAGGACTACCTCGCCGCGCTGCGGCTGCTCGAGGGCACGGCGGACGACGTTGATGTCCTCGTCCCGGGTCACGGGTCCATCGGCGGAGCTGATCAGGTACGCGCACGGATCGAACAGGTCGCGCGTACGTGCATGCCCTGCGTGAGGCCGGCGTTCCCGGCGACCCGCGGGTCGGCCCATCGGCCACGTTCGGCGAGGATTGGCTGCCCGGCGTGCATGAACGGCAACTACAGCACGTCGCCCGGAAAAGAGAGCGCGACGGGACGCCCGGATAGAGATCCGCTTGCGATACGAGACGACCCTGCCAATTCTTGACTCAAGACAGTTCATGTCCAGGTTCAGAGAAGGCGGCCGAGATGGGTGCACTGGACGGGAAGGTGGCCCTAGTGACCGGCGCGAGCCGCGGCATCGGGGCCGAGATCGCCCGGAGGTTCGGCGAGGAGGGAGCGGCGGTGGCGGTGGCGGCGCGTACCACCGCCGATGGTCCCTCCCGGCTGCCGGGCACGATTGACGAGACCGCGGCCCAGATCGGCCGCGCGGGTGGCACCGCCGTCGCGATCGCGGCCGACCTGTCCAAGCCGGCCGACAGGGAACGGCTGGTCGAGGAGACCACCCGGCGGCTCGCCGCGCCCGACATCCTGGTCAGCAACGCGGCGGTCACCTATTTCACGCGCGTCGAGGAGTTCACCGCGCGGCGCTACGCGCTGATGTTCGCGGTCCAGGTCGAGGCGCCGTTCCACCTGGCCACGCTGGTGCTGCCCGGGATGCGCGAGCGCGGCGCGGGCTGGATCCTCAACATTTCCTCCGCGGCGGCTCGCCATCCGGTCATCCCGCCTAACGCCTGGGCGGGCCGCGGCGGCACCGTGTACGGGATGTGCAAGGCCTCGCTCGAGCGCTTCTCCAGCGGCCTGGCGGCCGAGCTCTACCAGGACAACATCGCGGTCAACGCACTCTCCCCGACCAGGGTGGTACCGACACCGGGCACGATCTTCCACCACCTCACCACCGCGGACGATCCCGAGGCCGAGCCGCCTGCGGTGATGGCCGAGGCCGCGCTGCTCCTGTGCCAACGCGAGCCGCGCACGCTGACCGGGCGGATCGCCTACTCGCAGGAGCTGCTCACCGAGTTCGGCATTCCCGCGCCCGGCACCCGGTGATACGACGGACGCACCGCCGGGTCACAGGCCGATGCGGGTGGCCAGCCGCTCCCGGTGATAGCTGCCGTCCCCGAGGAACAGCTCGCTGGCCTTGGCCCGCTTGAGGTACAGGTGCGCGTCGTGTTCCCAGGTGAAGCCGATGCCGCCGTGGATCTGGACGTTCTCCCCCGCGACATGGGAGTACACCTCCGAGGCGTAGGCCTTGAGCAGAGCGGCCAGCACCGGGACCTCGGTCGAGCCCGCGGCCACGGCGGCCGCCGCGTAGCTGACCGCCGATCGCAGCGATTCCACCTCGAGCAGCAGGTCGGCGCACCGGTGCTTGATCGCCTGGAAGCTCCCGATCGGCCTGCCGAACTGCTGCCTGATCTTGGCGTACTCCACGGCCATGTCGAGCGCTCGCTGCGCGCCGCCGAGCTGTTCGGCCGCGAGCGCGATCGCGGCCACGTCCAGCGCGCGGTCGAGCACGGCCCGGGCCTCGCCGGGTGAGCCGATCAGCCGGGCCGGCACCTCGCTGAACTCCAGCCGGGCCAGCCTCCTGGTCTGGTCGAGCGTGGGCAGCACACGGCGCCCCAGCCCCGCCGCGGCGCCGTCCACCGCGAACAGCGACAAGCCGATATCAGCGGCGGCGACCGTCAGGATCGAGCCCGCCCCGTGCCCGTCGAGGACGAAGCTCTTGTGCCCGTCGAGCCGCCAGCCCGGACCCTTGGGCCCGTTCTTCGCCGCGGCCAGCCGGATCGAGGACGGGTCCCAGGATCCGTCGTCCTCGGTGAAGGCCAGCGTGGCAATCGTCTCCCCGGACGCGATGCCAGGCAGCAGGCCGCGCCGGGCGCCCTCATCCTCGCTGGCCAGTAGCGCGGTGGCGGCCAGCACCGTGCTGGCCAGGTACGGCCCGCTGTACAAGGCGCCACCGAGCTCGGTGAGCACGATGGCCTGCTCAGCAAACGAGAACCCCGCTCCCCCGTACTCCTCCGGGATCGCGATTCCCTGCAGGCCCAGCTGGTTGGCGGCCTGCCGCCAGACGTCGGCGTCCGTCGCGTCCGCGGTCTCCATCAGCTCGCGGACCCGCGCCAGCGGAGCCCGGTCGGCCAGGAAGCGGCGTACCGACTCGCGCAACTGCCGCTGCTCCGCGGTTTCATCGAGGTTCATGGCCCAGCTCCGTTCCGTGCTGGCGGCCCGGTGATGACGAGCACGTCCAGCGCCTCGACCGTGGCCCCGTTCACCCACAGCGGGTTGATCTCAAGCGCGCGGAGGGATCCGTCGAGCGACATGGCCGCTTCGCCGACGTTCTTGATCACCCGGGCCAGCACGTCGAGGTCGGCCGGACGGGTGCTACGGGCCCCGGCCAGCAGCGGGCTGCCGCGCAGCTCGCCGAGCATGCGTTTGACCTCATCGGCCGTGACCGGCAGGACGCGCAGGCTGGTGTCCGCGAGCAGCTCCACCCACACCCCGCCCAGCCCGACCGCCAGCACCGGGCCGAACGTCCGGTCCACCGTCACCCCGGCTAGCAGTTCCACCCCGCCGGTCCGCATCGGGGTCACGAGCACCCCGTCGATGACGGCCCCGGGCACGGCATCCCCGGCGGCCCGTACCCGCTGGTAAGCCTCCCTGACCTGCGCGTCGCCATGCACGCCGAGGGCGACGCCGCCGATATCGGACTTGTGGGTGATGTGCGCCGAGCACACCTTGAGCGCCACTGGCGACCCGATCCGCCGGGCCGCCTGGGCCGCCTGGGCGGCCGAGGTCACCAGCTCCGCGGGTACCAGCGGCACGTCGCAGGCGGCGAGCAGGTCACGGGCTGCGGCCTCCGACCAGGTCCCGGTCACCGGGTGGGCATCGGTCCGGCGGGGGACGCTCGATCGCGCCGGGGGCCTGACCGATCCCCGGTTCTCCAGCCAGCGCAGCGCGTGGCCGATGGCCCGGACGCCCAGCTCGAAGCCGCCCAGCAGGTGGATGTTATGCCTGGTGAGCAGGTCCCGGGCGTAGCCTGACACGTCGACGCAGGTCGATCCCATCGGGATGACCGGGATCGGCGCGGAGGCGATACGCTCTCCGAGCCAGCGCACCCGCTCCTCGACCATGCCGGCCAGGCGTTCGTCCGGCGGGCGCACATCCGGGATGGTGACGCCGTAGAACAGCACGAAGTCGAGTCCGGGATCGTGCACCGCGGCGTCCAGCGCATGATCGATCGCGGTCAGCGCGGTGGCACGCGGGTTGGCCAGGACGTAGCCGGTTACGTCGAGCGGGTTGCGCGCGGTGGCGAACGGAGGCAGGTGCCGCTTGATCGCCGCGACCGTGTCCGCGGCGAACGGCGGGATCACGATGTCCTGCGCGCTGGCCCGGTCGGCGATGATGCCGCAGGCACCGCCGGACGCGGTGAGCACGCCCATCCGGCGCCCCTCGGGCCAGCGGTCGTAGCCGAGCAGCCCCGCGGTGCAGAGCAGTTCCTCGATGCTGGCCACCCGGATCACGCCGAACTGCCGGAGCGCCGCGTCTACCATGGCGTCGTCGCCCGCGATCGAGCCGGTGTGCGCGAGCGCGGCCACCTGACCGGCCGGGCTCGATCCGGTCTTGAGCGCCACGATCGGCTTGCCCGCCCGCGCCGCGTGTCTTGCGGCCCGGGCGAACCGGTCCGGCTGGCTGATCTCCTCCAGGAAGAGGCAGATCACCCGGGTGTGCTCGTCCTCGACCAGGTAGTCCAGCACGTCGGCCGTGGTGATCATCGACTCGTTGCCCATGGTGACCAGGGTGCTCACGCCTATGGCCCGGGACCGGGCGAAGGCCAGCACCGCGGTGGCCAGCGCGCCGCTCTGCAGCGCGATGCCGACCGGTCCGGGTATCAGGGGCAGCGGGACGCTGAGTGCGAACGGCCCGACCGCCGAGTGGGCGTTGATGAAGCCGAGACAGTTCGGGCCGAGGAGCACGATGCCATGCGCGGCGGCACGGGCCACCAGCCGCTCCTGCCGGGCGTGCCCCTCAGGGCCGGCCTCGCGGTAGCCGGAGGCGAGCACGACCGCGTTGCGGACGCCCGCAGCCGCCGCGTCGTCGATGACGTCCTCGACGGCCTGGGTCGGCACCATGACAAAGGCCAGGTCCGCCGGCTCGGCCAGGTCCCGGAGGCTGCGCACGGTCGGCCGACCGAACACCGTCTCGTGCCGGGGATGCACGGGGATTAGCGGTCCGGTGAAGCCGGTCGCGGCGCTGCTGGCGGCAATGAACTGAGCCCAGCCCGAGGTGTCCGACGCGCCCACCACGGCCAGGCTGCGCGGCGCGAAGAACTCCCGCAGCCGGTCGGTGGTCACGAGCTCGGCCATCAGTTCACCACCCGCGGCTCCTTGGGCGGCTGGTTGGACGGCTCCTTGGGCGGCTGGTTGGACGGCTCCTTGGGCGGCTGATTGGGCGGCTCCTTGGGCGGCTGGTTGGGCGGCTGGTTGGGCAGCTGGTTGGACGGCTCCTTGGGCGGCTGGTTGGGCGGCTGGTGGGACGGCTCCTTGGGCAGGCCGAGCGCCCGCTCGCCGATGATGGTGCGCTGGATCTCGCTGGTGCCGGAGTAGATGGTGCCCGCGCGGCTGGAAAGGAAGACGTTCTGCCAGCGGGACGTCGGGTAGCCGTCTCCGTCGGGCCGGATCAGGCCGTCGGCGCCGATGATGCCCATCGCGATCTCGCCGAGCCGCTTGTGGTACTCGCTCCAGAACAGCTTGCTGATCGAGGCCTCCGGGCCAGGCGGCCGTCCGGCGGCGACCCGGGCCAGTGTGCGCAGCCCGGTGAAGCGCATCAGCTGGACGCCGGTGTAGGCCTGGGCCAGCTGCTGGCGGACCAGCGGGTCGGTAATCCGGCCGCGCTGGCGGGCCGTCTCGACCAGGTCCCAGAACTCCCGCTCGTACCGCAGGTGCTGGACGGTCGCGGAACCGCCGCGCTCGTGGCCGAGCGTGGTCATGGCCACCCGCCAGCCGTTGTTCAGGCCGCCGATCACGTTGAACAGCGGGGCGCGCACTCCGTCCAGGAAGTCCTCGTAGAACTCCGCGGCCCCGGACAGCTGCCTGATCGGCCGGTAGCGCACCTGCGGCCCGGTGAACGGGATCAGCACGTAGGACAGGCCCTGGTGCTTGGGCGCGCGCGGGTCCGTCCGGCACAGGACGAACATCATCGTGGCCCGGCCCGCGCCCGAGGTCCACACCTTCTGCCCGGTGATGACGATCTCGTCGCCGTCCACCTCGCCGCGGGTCTGGACGCCGGCCAGATCAGATCCGTGGCCGGGTTCGGAGAATCCCTGGCAGTAGACGTCCTCGCCGCTGACAATGCGGGGCAGGAAGTGCGCGCGCTGTTCCTGGCTGCCGTGCACGATCACCGCCGGTCCGACCAGGGTCTCGCCCATGCCGCGGATCACCCGCGGTACCCCGGCGCGGTGGAACTCCTCGTTCAGCACCGCGATCCGGACCGCGTCCATGTCCTGGCCGCCGAACTCGGCCGGCCACTGCGGGCAGATAAGCCTGGCGCCCGCCAATGCGCGCTCCCACTGCGCGTAGGCGGGGTGCCGCAGGGCTTCGGCCAGTCCCTTGGCCGGGTAGCCGCCGCCGGGGGTCCCGACCATCCGCCAGTCGATGAGGCCAGCCAGGGCGGCCGGCGCGTGCTCGGCGATCCACTCTCGCAGCTCGTGGCGGAACTGCCCGATTTCCGGGCCGAGGTCAAGATCCATGGCAAGCCTCCGCACCCAGGCCGCGAGCTGGTTCTGATCGCTAATCCTAGAATAGGATTCTAGTCTCGATCGAAGCTCAGGGCGGGACCGGTTGTCAAGGGGCGGGCGCCGGACCGTGCGCCTGGCGCCCGGCCGTGTACGCGGCGGCGTGCCGGGGGTATAAATGCCTGGTGGACAGGTGCGCGCGGTGCGGCGCGTCCCTTGGGGAGGGCCACAGGTTCTGCGGGAACTGCGGTGCCCCCGTTGGGAGATGCCCGGGGTGTGGTGAGTCCGTTATCGCCGGCAACCAGTTCTGTCATGCGTGCGGGCACGCGCTGGCCGAGGTGGCTGCGGCCTCGCCGGTGGCTGCGACGGTACCGCCGGATGTTGCGGAGGCCGACGGGCCGGTGGCCGAGCGGCGGGTGTGCTCGGTGCTGTTCTGTGACCTGGTGGGGTTCACCCCGCTGTCGGAGGCCCGGGACCTGCCCGGGCGGCCGCGCGCGCCCGGGCCATCGCTGGGCAGGCGCTGCGAATGTGGGGCCGACTCGCCGAAGCGCGCGAGCCGTACTGTCACCGCCCAGACCATCCTGGCGGGACTGAAGGACCTGCGCGCCAGCGAAGATCCCCAGCACCAATCGATGATCAGCCTGGTGGAGAGCTTCACCGCCGCTGCCAGCCGCTGCTGGACCGGGCCGCGATCCTGGCGCCCGCAGCATCCGCGGTACGGGCCGACCGAGCATGACCTCGCAGGAATCCGGTCATGGTCAGCCGGGCACGCCCGGGACGTCGTTCTGGCTGGTGATCGGGGACGGGCTCCGGAGCCCGCACCATGGCCCGTTATGTAGAAAAGAACGACGTACGGGCCGTCTATATGCTGGCGGCGTCGGCCGGGCGCCAGGGACCGCCGGACAGCAGGCGGCGGGCGTACTCGAGGACCGCTTCGATGGTCTCGTGGGCGTGGCGACGGTTGGGGGCCGAGGCCACCTGGCGAGCGCCCTCGGCGACCAGCGCGGTGAGCATCGCCGCGTACAGCCGGTCCCGCGGGGAGTCCGACAGGCCGAGCAGGACGTCGTTCTGGGCGGCCCACTCGCTGCCACGGCGCCGCTTGGCCACCTCGAACTCCGGCGGGCCGTCACCGGAGAAGAACAGCAGCGCCAGGTCCCGGCGCAGCCAGCTGCCCTCCATGTAGGCCCGGGCGCCGGCGCAGAACAGTTCGGTGGTATCGGTCACGGCGGCCTTCCGCAGCCGGGACACCGCCCGGCTGGCCGCCTCTTCCTGGGTGCGCTGGTGCTCTTGCCACAGGGCCAGGAAGAGCTCGCTCTTGCCGCCGAAGTGGTGGTACAGGCTGCCCACGCTCGAGCCGGCCCGCTCCACCACGTCGGCGATGCTGGTCTGGGAGAATCCCTGCTCGGCGAAGACCTGACGCGCCGCGTCCAGCAGCACCTGGCGGGTTTTCGGGGTGCTGCCCCACTGCCAGGTCCCGCCCGCCTGCTGCTCGCGCCGACCCGGCTGAGCCGGCGACTGCTTGCTCATCCCGCCCTCACCGATCCGCTGGCCGGGGCCTTGACACGCCCGGGGATTCTGGCCTAGAAGCTAATTCCAGAAGGTAATTCTAATCCGGGATGGTACTGGCGGCCTGCGGGCGGGAAGGCCAGGCGAGCGGCATGGGAAGCCTGGACGGGCGGGTAGGGATCGTGACCGGTGCCGGGCGCGGCATCGGCCGGTCGGTGGCGGTTCTGCTGGCCAGCGAGGGAATGTCCGTGGTGGTCAACGACCTGGGCGGCGCGCTGGACGGCTCCGGCAGCGACGCGGGTCCGGCGCGGCAGGTGGCGGACGA
Source organism: uncultured Actinomycetota bacterium (assembly GCA_963808615.1). Classification (GTDB taxonomy): domain Bacteria; phylum Actinomycetota; class Actinomycetes; order Streptosporangiales; family Streptosporangiaceae; genus Palsa-504. Next base: position 192,150 of record CAWEGV010000002.1, on the reverse strand, counting down.
GATCGGCGGCCGCGGGGGCCGCGCGGTGGGCAACGGCGCCGACGTGTCCGATCACGCGGCGGCCGAAGACCTGATCAAGACCGCGATCAGCGAGTTCGGGCGGCTCGACGTGCTGGTCAACGCGGCCGGAATCCTGCGGGACCGGATGGTCTTCAACATGACCGAGCAGGAGTGGGACGACGTGATCCGAGTCCACCTCAAGGGCGCGTTCAACACCACGAAGTTCGCCGCCGCGCACTGGCGCGGGCAGCGCGACGAGTCAGCCCAGAACCGGATCATAAACTTCACCTCGGTCTCCGGGCTGCACGGCAACCCCGGGCAGCCGAACTACGCGGCGGCCAAGATGGGCATCGTCGGGCTGACCTATTCCGCCGCCAACTCCCTGGCCAGGTACGGGGTGACGGTGAACGCCGTCTCGCCGGGCGCGGCCACCAGGATGACCGAATCGGTGCCGGACGAGCGGCGCCGGGCCAGGCCAGGGACGGCCGACGAGCGCTCGCCGGACAACGTGGCGCCGCTGGTCGCCTACCTGGCCAGCGAGCGATCCGGCTGGATCACCGGCCGGATCGTGCACGCCGCCGGATACGAAGTTGCGCTCTATAACAACCCGCAGCCGGTGATCCGGCTGATCGGCACCGAGCCCTGGCCGCTGGACGCGCTGGCGGCGCAGATCGAGCGCTCGTTCGGGCCCGCGCTCGGCCGACCGGGGTCATGACCGTGCCCATTTCCGGCAAGCCGGTGCCGGTGCCCACGCCGGACACGCAGCCCTTCTGGGACGGCTGCGCCGCGGGCGAGCTGCGCATCCAGCGGTGCGCGGATTGCGGCCAGGCCTATTTCGACCCCCGCCCGGTGTGCCCGGGTTGCGGCTCGGTCAACGTCGAGTGGGTCACCGCCAGCGGCCGGGCCACGCTGTACTCCTACGTGATCAACCACCGGCCCGCGCCCGGCTTCGAGGACGACGGCCCCTACGCCATCGCGGTGGTCCAGCTGGCCGAGGGGCCCCGGATGATGACCAACCTGGTCGGCGTGCCCAACACCCCGGAGGACCTGGTGCTTGACATGCCGCTGCGGGTGACGTTCGAGCGGCGCGGCGACGTCTACCTGCCCCTGTTCACTCCGGCTCGGGAGGGAGCCGGCCCATGAGCCGCGGCAGCGGGGTCATCATCGCGGGCGCGGCGGAGACCGACCAGGTCGGTAGGCTGCCTGGCTACTCCGCGCTGGCGCTGCACGCCGAGGCGGCGGTCAACGCGGTCCGGGACGCCGGGCTGCGGCTGCGGGACATCGACGGGATCGCCACCGTCTCCTCCCCGGGCCGGCTCAGGTCGCGCACGCGCTCGGCATCACCCCGCGCTGGATCGACGGCACCGGGGTCGGCGGTACCTCGTTCCTGCTGCACGTCAGGCACGCGGCGGCGGCGATCCGGGCCGGCTACGCGCAGACCGTGCTGGTGACGCACGGGCAATCGGGACGATCCCGGGTCGGCGAGGCGTCGTTCCGGAACGCCCCGTCCTCGCCGGCCGGCCAGTTCGAGGTACCGTACGGCACGTTCGGCCCGACCACCACCTTCACCATCACCGCGCTGCGGTACATGAAGGAGTTCGGGCTCACCGAGCCTCAGCTCGCCTATGTCGCGGTGGCGCAGCGCCGGTGGGCGGCCAAGAACCCCCGCGCGGCGTACCGCGACCCGATCACGGTCGAGGACGTACTGGCCTCCCGGCTCATCGCCTACCCGTTCCACCTGCTCGAGTGCTGCCTGGTCACCGACGGCGGCGGCGCGCTGGTGATCATGTCCGCCGATCGCGCGGGCGAGATACCCAAGCCCGCCGTGCACGTGCTCGGCACCGGCGAGTCGGCCGAAGCCCCGATGATCTCGCAGCTGGCCGACTTCACCGAGTCGCGGGCCTTCCGGCTGGCCGGCCGGGCCGCCTTGGCCGAGGCCGGCGTCACCACCTCCGACGTCAGCCACCTGATGGTCTACGACGCGTTCGCGCACGTGCCGATCTACGGCCTGGAGGCGCTCGGGTTCGTCAGCCAGGGCGAGGCCGGGGCGTTCATCGCCGACGGCAACACCGAGCCGGGCGGCCGGCTGCCGCTCAACACCAACGGCGGCGGCCTCTCCTACACCCACACGGGGATGTACGGCATGTTCGCCATCACCGAGGCGGTCCGCCAGGTCCGCGGCGAGGCAGCCGCCCAGGTGGAGTCCCCGGACATCAGCGTGGTGCTCGGCAACGGCGGGTCATTCGCCACGGCCGGCGTGCTCGTCCTCGGCCGCCAGCCGCGCTGACGCCGCCGCGAACTGGGAATGCGGCCTGCGGGGCGACGGTACACTCCCTCTCTTGTGAGTGCTTGCGACGGAATCCTGGTCACCGGCGGTGCCGGTTTCGTGGGTGCGACGCTGGTGCGACGGCTGGTGGCGAGCGGTTACCGGGTCCGGGTGCTCGACAACCTCAGCACCGGCGACGCCGCGCACCTGGCTGGCGTGGACGCCGAACTGGTCAAGGGCGACATCCGCGATGCGGCCGCGCTGGACGAGGCCCTCGAGGGCATGAGGGCGATCATCCACCTGGCCGCCGCTGGCTCGGTGATCGGTTCCGTACAGGATCCGGGGACGAACTTCGAGGTCAACGTGCTCGGCACGTTCCGCGTCCTCGACGCTGCGCGACGGGCGGGCGTCGAGCGCGTGGTGCAGGCCTCGACCGGCGGGGCGCTGATCGGGGACACCACCCCGCCCGTCGACGAGCGGTCGCTGCCCAAGCCGCTCTCGCCCTACGGGGCGAGCAAGCTGGCCGGCGAGGGTTACGCGCACGCATTTGCCAAGACGTACGGGATTCGCACCGTCGCCATCCGGTTCGGCAACGTCTACGGGCCATGGTGCGCACGCAAGCGCGGCGTGCTCAACGTCTTCTTCGAGTCGATCCACTCGGGCGTGCCTTTGATCATCTACGGCGACGGGTCGGCGTCTCGCGACTACGTGCACGTGGACGACATCTCCAATGCCCTCCAGCTCGCGCTGGAGAAGGACGTCCCGGGCGGCACAGTGCTGCATGCCGCGTCGGGCGTCGAGACCGCGGTCAGGGATCTGGCCGACTTGTGCCGCCGGGCGGCGGGGGTTCCCGACCACCCGATCGAGTACCGGCCCAAGCGGGCCGGGGAGGTGGGCCGCAACTTCGCCTCGTACGACCTGGCGAACCGGATGCTCGGCTACGCGCCATCGGTCGCCCGCGAGGCCGGGATCCCCCGGACCTGGAAGTGGTTCCAGGAGGAAGTGTTCCGGGACTAACCAGGATGCTGGCCGACCTGCGTGATGCCGCCTGGTCGGCTGGCATGCGGCTGTTATTGAGGCTCTGGAACGTCGGCGGTCAGCCAGGTGGCTGCGCCCGCTGAGCCTGGGATTATCCGCCACCGTCCGGCGGATAGTTCGCCGGAACGTCGCCGGAAGTGGGCTGGCCGAAGTTGGGCGCCGGCGGCACGCCCAGGGACTGGAGCAGTTCGTCGAAGTTAGTCCCGATCGCGGTCGGGAACGGGCCGACTCCTCCGGCTTCCGGAGCCGCCGCTTCGGCAAGCTCGGATTGCCCGGCGTCCGGCTGTGCCCATCCGGTCTCGATGCCGTCGGATCCGTCGTACATCTCGCCGATCACGGTCGAGGGCGTCACGCGCGTGCCGGGCAGGACGGTCGGCACCACGTCTTCGGCCACGTAGACCATGAGCCCGGCGTCAGCGCCATTGGTCAGCTGGTAGGTGATCCACCCCCCGTCAGGCCATCCATCGGCATTCCCGGTCGCGCTGGTGATCACCGCGTAGCCCAGAGGATAGATCGGGCCCGACCCGGCGAAGTCGACGCCCATGTCGATGCGCTCGAGAACCAGGCCATTGATGCCACGGAGAGGGTCGTAGTAGCGCGGTACGACGGCGACGCCCTGGCTGACCACCACGGCCTGCGGGTTGCCGTATACGGCCAGCGAGGCTGCGAGCTTCAGGCCCAGCGAATCAGCCTTGTCCACCCAGGCCATGTCGGGTGCTCGTGCCACCCAGCGGGCTGCGGCAGGCCAGCCGGAGAGCAGCACAGCCAAGACCGCAACGGCGATCCCTACGACCAGGGCGACCCTGCGCCGCAACGCAGGCACGGCCGGTGGCGGCTTCCGGTGCCGGGAAGCCGCGCCGGGGCGAGCCGGTGACGGCTTGTCGTAGCGGGCGGACGTGCGGGACACGATCGAGCCTCCGGTCGGGCGCGGCGAACGCGTTCAGTCGTCACCCAGGCGCTGGCCTGGCCACTCCCATCGCCAGTGGCGAGTGGATGCTACGCGGGTGTACGGCGACAGGATCCCGGGGCCCGCACGCTGGGTGCTGTTAGTGCACCAGGCTGCCACCACACGCAGGTACCAAGCGGCGGAATTACCCAAGAGGCACAGATAACTACACCATGCAATCTCTCGTGCTCCGTCTCGCCAGGCGCATGCAGAACTCCGGACACTCGGCCGGGTTCAGTGCCTGGCCACGACGCGACCACGCCGGAGTCCTCAGACCCTGGTCCTTGACCTGGGTGACCAGACACGCGGGATGAGGCGTTCGCTGGCCGCGCGCCCGGACTACGGTGTTAGGTTCCATACCGTACGTGGCTCGACAGTTCAGCTCCTGAGGAGGATCTGGCCATGACTGACCACAGGCCTGTGCCGGAGGACGCCGACGACCAACATGGCAGCGAGCCTGAGGTGGCCGACGACGATGAGATCGCCGAGAAGATGCGGGCCGTGATGCGCGCGCAAGAACGGCACCGGGAAGGCGGGGTCGATCCCGATCTCGAGGTGGCCGACGCAGATCCCGGGCCAGACGCTTAAGCGGTCCGCACGCTCGATGTGACCTCATGGTCCGGCGTGGGTAGCCCGGGCCCGGTTGGGGCGGTCACGTCCCGATCATCTGACGGACGCTGAAGGACGGGAAGCCCAGGAACTGGTGCATGACGTCAGCCACTCGCTGCAGCCGGGTCACGTCGACCGCTCCGAGTGGGTAGGAATCGAGCGCCATGGTCGCGGCTTGCACCGCGTTCAGGCCGAACGGCGATGGCAGCGCCTCCATGGCCTGCTCTACGGCGGCCCGGTTGGTGTCCGCGATCTCCTGGCCCTGTTCGAACGCGGCACGGAACGCGGCCAGCGTCACCGGATGCACGGCAGCCCACTGCCTGGTGACCGCACAGCCCTGGACCGGGAACGCTGTGGTCGCCCCCTGGTCCAGGTCTGCGAGCAGCGTGACACCCATCGACAGCTCAGCCTGGCTGGCAAAAGGCTCGGGCAACACCGCCGCCGCGATCTTTCCGGCCTTGAGCTTCGCGGCCATCTCGGGCAGCGGGTAGTACGCGAAACGCACTCCTGACACGCTCAGCCCGTGATCGGCTAGCGCGGAGGCAGCCAGCAGGTACAGGATGTTCCCCGGCGCGTTGACGCCGATGATCTCGCCTTTCAAGCTGCCCAGGGCCCGGATGGGCGAGCCGGGCATCACGTACAGGCCCTGGGCTCCCGGTTCCATCACCGAGCCTTCGGCGAAGATATCCAGGTCGGCGGCGACCATGGCGCTGCTGACCGAGGAAGGCCGCTTGCCCTGGTTGTAGCTTTCCTGCGCCTGGATGTAGCTGACGTAGTTGCCGCAGGAGATGTCGATCCGGTCGCCCGGCTCGTCAAGTGCCTGAGCGTTGATGACCGTCTCGGAACTTACCGCCGGGATGAAGGTGACGTGCAGGCCGCGTGCCGCGAACAGGCCCTCGTGGAGGGCAACAAAGAAGCCCGCGGAATCGACGGCGGGCACCACCGCGACATTCAGGTCCGGCTGCTCGATGACGGACGGGGCCGCGTCCCCGCCGCCGACCAGCCTGGGCAGGAACAGGATCGCCAAGATGGCCACGGCCGCCACGGCGCCCAGCATCTCCACGGTCCGGACGGCCCGCGTGAACCTACGTACCATCGCCAGTTCCTCCCTCCTCGGGGTGACACGCACCTCCCGGGTCAGAGAGCCCCAGGACCCTGCAGCGGGCGCCGCCGACGCGGCCGGTCCCGTGCTCACCCAGACGCAGCACCGGTGCAGCGCGGGCGGACGGGCTGGCGCAATCGTCCGCCCGCGCTGCCTGGCCGGCCGCTTCGAGGGTCCGAGCCAGGGCTCGTCACCCCGCATAAGGCCCGGGCCGGGTCCGGCACCATGCTGAACGGCCAGGCGCTGATTGCACGAAAAATGGTGCTGCAAGTTGCAGTAAGAGACATCGGTCAGCTGACCGATATTTGACCCAGGCCGGACCGACTCCGGGCCGTGGCGCATCCCGGGGCTGCACGGTCAGCCGCTAGCTGGTCGCGGCGCACACTGCGGGCGGCCCGGTCCAGCTCAGCGTGCAGAACCACCGCTCGCTCGGCCAGATATCGCCAAGAAGCGCGCGGTCCACGGCGGCCAGCACATCGCCTCGGCCGTCGACTACGTCCGCCAGGGCCGCAAGAACAACGTCGACTGACCGCTGGCCGCCCGCGGCAGCCGGCTGCGCTAGGCGTCGCGGCGCACGAGCAGCCAGCCGCAGAGGCCTAGGAGCACGGCGGTCCACAGGCAGAAGACGCCGAAGCCCTGCCAGCCGGACAGCACGTCCCCTGACTCCTGGGTGACCTGCGCGACAAGCTGGCCGGCCACGGTGGGCAGGTAGCCGTGGATGTGATTGGCGATGGTCCCGGGGATCAGGCCGACGAGCGGGGGGACCACGATGACCGTGGCGATGACGATCGCGATCGCGCCCGCGGTGTGCCGGATCAGGCCGCCGATCGACATCGCGAACAACCCGAGCACGGTCAGGTACAAGATGGCCCCGATGACCGCCCTGGTCACGCCCGGCTGGCTGAGCGTGATGGAGACGTGGCTGCGCAGGATCGCGGTGGTGATGAAGAACACCACGAAGACGGTGATCGCGCTGATCACGAAGTCGAGCAGAGCGAACACCAGGGCCTTGGCGGCCAGCATCGAAGTCCTGTGCGGCACGGCCAGCAGCGACGCGCGGATGGTGCCGCTGCTGTACTCGCTGGTGATCACGATCACGCCCAGCACGCAGATGGCCAGCTGGCCGAGGCCGAGACCCGCACCGAAGATCACCGCGGTCGGGTCGGTAAGGAGCCTGGCGTGGTTGGGATGGTTGCCCGGCGCGTTCCAGTCGTGCGCGATGACGACGGCGATCAGCGTGGAGAAGCCGACCGCCACCACCACGAACGCGAGAAACGACCACAGCGTGGACTGCACCGAGCGGACCTTCGTCCATTCCGCGATCAGCAGGCGGCCGAAGCCGGGCCGGGACGGACCGGCCGGGACGGCGCCCCCGATCGCCGGCGCGCTGGGCGCAGGCGCGGCGGTCATCGCACGCTCCGCTCGTCCGGCTGGCGGGGCCCGTCCGGCTGGCGGGGCCCGTCCGGCTCGCGGGGCTCGTCCGGCTGGCGGCCCTCGCTGCCCGGCGCCGAGGGCTTGCCGTACTGGACGCTGTCCGCGGTCAGCTCCATGAATGCCTCCTCCAGCGAAGCCAGCCTGGGGGTCAGCTCGTGCAGCACGACCGACGCGGAGGCCGCCAGTTCCCCGATCCGCTGCGCCGGCAGTCCGGTGACGACCATGCTGGCCGCCCCGTCGGCACCGTCGCCCCCGTGGCCGCCGGCCGCGGCGGTCCGTTCCGGCTGGATCTCGCCGCCCGCCGCGGTGATCAGCTCACCCAGCCGCGCGTGGTCGGGCGTGCGGACCAGTACCGACCGCTCCGAGCTGCGCTGGATGAACTCCTGGGTCGAGGAGTCGGCGATCAGAGCGCCCCGTCCGATGACGATCAGGTGGTCGGCGGTGACGGCCATCTCGCTCATCAGGTGGCTGGACACGAACACCGTGCGGCCTTCGGTGGCGAGCTGCTGCATGAAGGTGCGGACCCAGCGGATGCCTTCCGGGTCCAGGCCGTTGGCCGGCTCGTCCAGCAGCAGCACCCGGGGGTCGCCGAGCATCGCCGCGGCGATCCCGAGCCGCTGGGTCATGCCGAGCGAGAAGCCGCCGGCCCGCTTGCCTGCCACCGCGCGCAGGCCGACCAGATCGAGGACCTCATCGACCCGGCGGGCGGGGAAACCCTGCGTCTCGGCCAGGAACAGCAGGTGGTTACGGGCGCTGCGGCCCGGATGCACCGACCGGGACTCGAGCAGCGCGCCGACGGTGTGCAGCGGCCGGTGCAGCTGGCGATAGGCCAGTCCGCCGATGGTCGCCGTGCCGCCGTTCGGCCGGTCCAGGCCGAGGATAAGCCGCATCGTGGTGGACTTGCCCGCGCCGTTGGGGCCGAGGAAACCGGTGACCCGGCCCGGCTCGACCGTGAATGACAGGTGGTCCACGGCCACCGTGTCCCCGAACCTCTTGGTCAGCTCGTGCGCCTCGATGAGGCCTGCTGCCTCGGTCACGTCTACTCCCCGTACCGGGAGGCGCCCGGTGCCGGGCGCTCAGCCTGTTACCGGGCCCCAGCATGCCCGTTCTCGCGTACTTACGCAAACCGGTATTCATGTCCGGAGCGGGATACCACGAACCGTTCGGCAGAACGGAATGTAACCGCCGACGGAGCCGCAGCATGACGCGGGACCTCAGGGGCCCGGGACCTGTGGGGTGGGTCCGGTTACAGGTAGATATAGGTGCCGGGGGCTGCCTCCCGGGGCGGGAAGCGGGTGCTGCCCAGGGCCTGCGGCGCGGCGCTCCGCTGGCCGGAGCGTTCGGCCAGCCAGGCGACCCAGTGCTCCCACCAGGATCCCTCGTGCCGTTCCGCGGCCTTCAGCCATTCATCGGCCGAGGGCGGGACGTCCGGGTTGACGAAGTACCCGAGTCCGCGGTGCTTCGGGTCGGCCACCACGGTCTGGATGTGGCCGCTGGAGCACAGCACGAACTGGGTGTGGCCGGAGACCAGCTGGGTGGTCCGGTAGCAGGTCTGCCAGGGCGTGATGTGGTCGGTCAGCCCGGCCGCCACATACGTGTCGGTGGTGATGCGGGAGATGTCGACCGGCGTGCCGAGGACCGTCATGGCACCCGGGCGCACCAGCTGGTTCCCTTCCACCATGTCGAGCAGCTGGTGGTGGAAGCCGCGCGTCAGCCGGGTGGTGTCCGCGTTCCAGGCCAGGATGTCGAAGGCCGGGGGATCCTGGCCGAGCAGGTAGTTGTTCACCCAGTAGTTCCAGAACCAGGTCGTTGGGGCGGAGCCAGGCGAACATCGAACCCATCTGCCACCCGTCGATCACCCCGGTGGGCCTGGTCACCAGCTTGGCCAGCGAGAGCGTGGCCGGCGTCCCGAACAGGAACATGCGTCCCTCGGACTCGCAGTCCAGCAGGGTGACGAACATCGTCGAGGATGCGATCCGGTCCTCTTGCCCCAGGGCAGCGAGGTGCGCCTGGGTGAGGGCGGCCGTCATCCCGCCCAGGCAGCCGCCCATGAGGTTCACGTCCGGCGAGCCTGAGATCTCGCGGACGACGTCGATGGCGTCGATCGTGGCCTGCACGTAGGTGTCGAAGTTCCACTCGCGCTGCGCCCGGGTCGGGTTGCGCCAGCTGATCCCGTACACCTGGATGCCGCGCTGGAGCAGGTACTCGTACAGGCTGCGGCCCGGCGACAGGTCCAGCGCGTAGTACTTGTTCACCTGCGGGGGGACCATGAGGATGGGCCGGTCGTAGACGGTCTCGGTCTGCGGCGTGTACTGGATCAGCTCCAGGACCTCGTTGCGGTAGATGACCGCGCCGGGCGAGGCGGCCAGGTTCTCGCCGATCTTGAACGGCCTGCGGTCGACCATCGAGGGCATGCCGTGGTTGCGGACCAGGTCGCCGGCCCAGTTGGCCATGCCCTTGGCTACGCTGCCGCCGGCGCTGTCGAAGCAGCGCTTGATGGCCGCGGGGTTGGCCCAGAAGAAGTTGGTCGGCGCCATGGCATCCCGGGCCAGGACCAGCCCGAAGCGCAGGCGCTCGGCGCCCATGCCGTCCAGGCCGAGGTGGTCGACGTAGGCGTCGGCTCCCGCGCTGTAGGTGAGGTACGCCTGCATGGTCATCTTGAACAGGGGGTTGTGCTGCCAGGCCGGGTCGGCGAAGCGCTTGTCCCCCTTGTCCGGCGCCACCTCGGACTTGCCCAGCCCGATCCGTCCGCCGTGCCCGTCAGGCACGAGCAGCTACGCATCAGGGGCCTGCGGATCCACGCTCAGATCCGCGGGGAAGGCGAGCCCCTGCTGCTCTACTCCGGCATCTGGGGCGAGGTCGGATTGTGGGACCGGCTACTCCCCCACCTGGATGGATTCCAGACGATCGCGTTCGACCCGCCGGGCATCGGCCGGTCGCAGATGCCCGCCTTCCCGCTGAGCATGTGGGGACTGGCCGGGTTCGGCACCGCGGTCCTCGATGAATTCGGCATCGCCTCCGCCCACGTGCTCGGCGCGTCGTTCGGCGGCGCGGTGGCCCAGCAGATGGCATTCTCCCACCCCCGCCATGTGCGCCGCCTCGTGCTCGCGCCTACACCTTCGGCGGCTTCGCCGTGCCCGGCCGCCTAGAAGCGCTGTGGCACTTCATCCACCCGCGCAGCTACCATCCGGAACGGCTGGAGCAGGTGGCCGGCGACATGTTCGGCGGGAGGCTGCGGAAAGAGCCGGAACTGGTCCGCTCGATGCACATCCGCCGGCCTACCGATACCATGGCGGCGCTGTACCGGATGGCCCCCTGTTCGGCTGGACCAGCCTGCCGTGCCTGTGGACCATCCGCCACCCCACGCTGGTCATCGCGGGCGACGACGACCCGGTGACCCCGCTGGTCAATCACCGGGTGATGGCCGCGCTCATACCCCGGGCCCGGCTGCCCACGGTGCGGGGCGGCGGGCATCTGGTCCTGCTCGACAGCGCCGATCAGGTGGGGCCGGTGATCGCCGCCTTCCTCCGGGAAGGCTAAGGACCAGGAGGTTCTGCCCTGGATAGCGGCCACGCCGATGGCGGGCCCGACCACGAGGCGATGCAGCTGGCGCTGCGGAGCGCGGCGCGGATGTATGCCGATGACCGGGCGAGCCAGGCGCTCGGGATCAGCATCGATGAGGTCGGTCCAGGACGGGCCACGGCCCGGATGCGGGTGACGAGCGTCATGACTAACGGCCACGGCATCGCCCATGGCGGCTACATCTTCCTGCTCGCCGATACCGCCTTCGCCTACGCCTGCAACAGCTACGGTCCGGTGACGGTGGCCCAGGCGGGCCAGATCACCTTCCTCAGCCCGGCCCGTGAGGGCGATGAGCTCATCGCGGCCGCCGCCGAGCGCGTGCGGATGGAGCGCAGCGGCATCTACGACGTCAGCGTCCGCCGCGCCGACGGGGAGGTTCTGGCCGAGATGCGCGGGCACAGCAGGACCCTGCGCGGCGAGGGTCAGGGGCCGTAGCGGCCCTTGACGCGATCGCCGGCGGGGTCGAAGGGGGGGCGCAGGCCGACGGAGGCGGCATACAGGCCGCCGTCCACGTTCACCTGGTACGCGCCGGATCGCACCAGGTCGGGGGTGAGCACGGCATCGCCCGGATGGCGGACGTAGGCCAGGCCCACGCAGGCGCCGAGGGACTCGCCCCAGGCCCCCGAGGTGACCTGGCCCACGGCGACGCCGTCCCGCAGGACCAGTTCGCCGCCCCAGATCATGACGTCCGGATCACCGGGCTCGTCCAGCACGAGCGAGACGAGCCTGCGCCTGGGCCCGTCGGCCCGGGCCTTCTCGACCGCCTCCCGGCCCAGGAACTCCAGGCCGGCCTGGAGCTTGCAGGCGAACAGCAGGCCGGCCTCGACCGGGTTGTAGTCCGGGGTCAGCTCGCGGCCGAAGGCCCGGTAGGCCTTCTCCAGCCGCATCGACTCGATCGCGTAGTAGCCGGCGTTGACCAGGCCGAGGTCGGCGCCGGCGGCCATCAGGTCCTGGTAGGCGCCCACGGCGAATTCCGCCGGGACGTACAGCTCCCAGCCGAGCTCGCCGACGTAGGTGATCCTGGTCGCGCGGACCGTGGCGTAGCCGAGGTCGATCTCGCGGCTGGAGCCGAACGGGAACGCCTCGTCGCGGAAATCGCTGCGGGACAGCCGGGACAGCAGCTCGCGTGACCTGGGGCCCATGACGCCGTACACGGCGAACTGCGAGGTGACGTCGACCACGCTGGCGTGGCATCCTGCGGGCATCCGCCTGGTGATGTGATCCTGGTCGCGCTCGGTGGTGGCAGCGCTGCTGACCAGCAGGAACTCGTCGGCCTTGAGCCTGGTCACGGTGATGTCGGCCTCATAGGTGCCACGTGCGTTGAGCATGCCGGTGTACACGGTCCGGCCGGGCTCGACCGCGACGTCCGCGGTGCACAGCCACTGCAGCGCCTGCTCGGCGTCCCGGCCGACGACCAGGTACTTGGAGAAACTGGTCTGGTCGAACAGGGCGACGGCGGTGCGGGCGGCGCGCTGCTCCGCGGAGGACCAGGGCTGCCAGTTCTGGTGGCCCCAGCCGTACTCGATGACCGGGCTCCGGCCGGGCGGGGCGAAGAAGTTCGCGCGTTCCCAGCCCATCTTGCTGCCGAATCCGGCGTTGGCCTGCTTGAGCAGGTGATAGGCCGGGGACCTGCGGAACGGCCGGGCGGTGTCCAGCTCGCGGTTGGGCCAGGGCACCGCGTAGTGCAGGCCGAGCACCTCGCTGACCCGGTCGTGCAGCCACTGGTTGTTGCCGTTGAAGGCGGCGAAGCGCCGGATGTCGACCGCGGACAGGTCCAGGCTCGGCTCGCCCTCGGTGATCCACTCGGCCAGCGCCCGCCCGGCCCCCCCGGCCGACGCGATGCCGACCGAGTTGAAGCCGGCCCCGACGAAGAAGTTCCGCAGCTCCGGCGCCTCGCCCAGGATGAACTGGTTGTCCGGGGTGAAGCTCTCCGGCCCGTTGTAGAACATCTTGATCCCGGTCTCGGCCAACGCCGGGATCCGGGCGATGGCGCTGTCCATCAGGATCGCGAAATGGTCCCAGTCCTCGTCCAGCAGCTGGAACTCGAACGGGTAGGGCAGCGCGTCGGGCGCGACCCAGGGCTTGGCCTCCGGCTCGAAGCCGCCGACGACCAGCCCGCCGACCTCCTCCTTGATGTAGGTGTAGCCGTCGGGGTCGCGCAGCACCGGCAGGTCCCGGTGCACCCCGTCGATCTGCTCGGTGACGACGTAGAAGTGCTCGGCCGAGTGCAGCGGCACGGTCACCCCGCACATCGCGCCGACCTGCTTGGCCCACTGGCCGGCGCAGTTGACCACCACTTCGGCCTCGACGTCGCCGGACTCGGTGCGGACGCCGGTTACCGCGCCTCCGGCGGACATGATGCCGGTCACCCGGGTCCGCTCGCTGATCGTGACGCCGCGGTCGCGGGCACCGCGGGCCAGCGCGGCGGTCAGGTCGGTGGGGTTGGCCCGGCCGTCGCCGGGCAGCCAGATCGCGCCGGCCAGGTCGTCGATCCGCATGACCGGGTACAGCTCGCGGGCTTGTTCCGGGCTGATCAGCTCGCATTCCAGCTGGTAGGCCTCGGCGGCGGCAGCGGTCCGCCGGAGCTGGGTGAGGCGGTCCTGGGTGCGGGCCACGGTGACACCCCCGCAGCGCCGGAAGCCGGCGGACAGCCCGGTCTCCCGCTCCAGCCTGGAGTACAGCTCGGTGGAGTACTGCACCAGCCGGGTGCCGTTCTCCGAGGCGCGCAGCTGGCCGACCAGGCCGGCCGCGTGCCAGGTGGTGCCGCAGGAAAGCCGCCCCTGCTCGACCAGCAGCACGTCGGTCCAGCCCATCGCGGCCAGGTGGTAGGCCACGCTGGCGCCGATCACGCCGCCGCCGATGATCACGACCCGGGCGCGGACGGGCAGGGCGGGCGGGGCTGGAGATGCGAGTGAGCCTTGAGAGGCGGACGGTTCCCGGGGCTCAGTCATCTCGCCGGACGTCCTCGAGCAGGCGAGGGAAGTCATCGGCGGTGAGGCCGGCCGCGGCGCCCTCGAACCGTTCCATGGCCCAGGACCAGAAGTCGAAGTCGAGCGGGCTCGCGGCGTTCTGGATCGCGCCCCACAGGGTCCACCCGTACATGCCGATCAGGCCGAGCAGCCGGGCCCGGGCGATCCGGCTGAGCCGCGGCCGTCGGTAGTACGCCGTGACCAGGTCGGCCAGGGCGTCGCGGGACAGGCGGGACTCCGCGCCGATGTTGCCCAGCTCGAAGCAGGCGTCGTTGTTGCCTGACAACTCGTAGTCGATCAGCCAGAGCCGGTCTCCGTCGTCGATGAAGTTGGCCGCCAGCAGGTCGTTGTTGCAGGGCACGGTGCCTTCGGCCCGGATGGCCAGGGCCTTTTCTGCCGCGCCGACCGCAGGCAGCAGGTCCTCGTAGCCCGCCGGGACCTTGAAGCCCCGGCTCCGGGCCACGGACAAATACCCCCGCTGGACCTCGAACATGTCGAAGTCGTTGCCGAACCGCCTTCCGCCGTGCAGACGGCGGCAGGCGGCGGCGATGCGCGGGATGTTCTCGGCCGCGGCCACGTCCGCGGCGGTGAGCGTCCGGCCCTCGATGTAGCCGACGACCAGCAGGCTGTCCTGGGGCCGGTACTCGATGACCGGCGCCCCCGCGCCCGCTTCGGCTGCGGCCACCGAGTTCTGGTACTCGCGATCCCGGTCGATGGCGAGCAGTTCGGTGCCGCTGGAGGAGATCCGCGCGACGAAGCTCCCGTCTGGCGTGGTGACCTTGTAGTTGCGGTTGGTCAGTCCGCCGGGCAGCTCGTCGACGGTGCGCGGCCTGGCGGCCAGGCTCGCGGTCCGGTCAAACAGGGCGTCGAGGTCCGCGGGAATCCCCTCCCTCTCTAGGGTCTAGACCCTGAGGGCCTTCACAGGTCACGGTAATGCCACTCTGCCTAAAGAGTCTAGACAGTTAAAGGGCTACGGCCGTACATTTGCGAGCATGGCGCCGCAGCCGAGGCCCGGGCGTCGCCGCGTCCGTCCCGCGCTACGGACCAGCGCCCGGCAGCCGCCGGAGATCGTGCGCGGGCCGGGAACCACGGTGCACGGGCAGATCGAGGACTGGCTGGCCGACCAGATCGCCGCGGGCGCGCTGGTCCCCGGAGACCGGCTGCCGACCGAGCACGACCTGGCCGCGTGGTTCGGCGTCAGCCGGATGACGCTGCGGCACGCGCTGGCCGAACTGGCCCGGCGGGGCCTGGTGACCAGGACCACCGGGCGGCACGGCGGGACGTTCGTCGGCGCACCCAAAGTGGAGCAGGACCTTACCACCCTGGCCGGATTCTCCGAGCAGCTGCGGCGTCACGGAATGGTGGCCGGCGCCCGGGTGCTGTCCGCTCGCCTGGTGTCCGCCGGGCCCACGGCGGGAGCCGCGCTGGAGATCGGCGATGGCGGTCAGGCCTACGAGATCCGGCGGATCCGGCTCGCCGACGGACGGCCGCTCGTCCTGGAGCGCTCCCTGTTCCCCGCCGACCGGTTCCCAGGCATGCTGGAGTCCCGGCTCGACGGCTCGCTGTACGAGCTGCTCGAGGTCAGGTACGGGCTGCGGCCGCACCGGGCCAGGGAGAGCCTGGAGCCGGTGACCGCCGGGGTGCGCGAGGCCGAGGCGCTCGAGGTGGCGGAGGGCGCGCCGCTGATGCTGGTGGAGCGGACCGCCTACGCCCGTACCGGTGAGCCGCTCGAGTTCGCCCGTGACCTGTTCCGCGGCGACCGCACCCGGGTCGTGGTGTGGACATCCGAGCTGGCCGGAGACATCTGACCCCGAGGCGGGCGGCCCGGGTCCCTGCCGGTGGAACCCTGGTCCGTTCGGCAAAATCTGGCTGGTCAGAGGGGGCCGGAAAATTTCCTCGGCCGCGGCCGTGACGGAACGGGCGTAAGAGCGCAGCATAGTTCTATGGAGTCCGGTGCGGATCGCACCACGCGCGCGGGCTCGGCGATCCCGCCGCCGCCGCGCATCGATCCATCGCGCTCGGTTATCCCGCCGCCGCCGCGCATCGATCCATCGCGCTCGGTTATCCCGCCGCCGCCCAGCCACGACCTGTCGCGCTCGGCGATCCCGCCGCCGCCCAGCCACGACCTGTCGCGCTCGGTTATCCCGCCGCCGCCCAGCCACGACCTGTCGCGCTCGGCCATCCCGCCGCCGCCCAGCCATGACCTGTCGCGCTCGGCGATCCCGCCGCCGCCGCCGCTGCACGGTTATTCGTCTGCGGAAAACCACAGCGTGAGCACCAGGCCACCGGAGACGGCACCGGGAATCGAACCCGGATAATACGCTCTGCGGGCGTGCGCCTATGCCATTCGGCCATACCGCCGTGGTCTCAGACGGACTCGAACCGCCGACACCTGCCTTCGGAGGGCAGTGCTCTGTCCACTGAGCTATGAGACCTTTCGAGTGCGCCGGGATGGATTCGAACCACCGAACGTTTTTCATCCTGATTTTGGAGCCTTAGGCCATGCATCCTGATCAGTACGGCGTGTCGGCTTGGGTCATACCCCTGGTAGATGAAGCGATCGACCAAGGTCCGCATCCGCCACCGAGGGGCTTCGATGCTTTTGTACCCTGCCGCGCTTCCGTTGTCCCCCCAGACCGTCGATTACACCGCCGGGGTCATCCGCCGCGCCACCGCCGGCAGGCCGGCTCGCCCTGGCGCAAGCTCAACTGCAGCCAGCAGGCCCTGCTGGTCCTGGCTTACCTGCGTAAGGGTGAGACGTTCGCCGAGCTGGCCGCCGGGTTCGGCATCGGCACTGCCACCGCCTGGAGATACGTCACCGAGACCGTAGCCTTGCTGGCCGCCCGGGCCCCGAAGCTGCGCCGAGCGCTCCGGGACGCCAACGATGCCGGGCATACCTACCTGGCGATCGACGGCACGTTGATCCCCATCGGCCGGGTCGCCGCCGACCGGCCGTTCTACTCCGGCAAGCACCGCAAGCACGGGATGAACCTGCACCCATCGCCAGCCCCGGCGGCGACATCGTGTGGGTCTCCGGGCCGCTGCCCGGCGCGGTGCACGACCTGACCGCAGCCCGGATCTGGGGCATCATCCAGGCCCTGGCCGCCTCGGGCCTGATCACGCTGGGCGATAAGGGCTACCTCGGCGAGGACGACATCGGGACGCCGTACCGGGGACGGAATAAGCCTGCCTCCAGAAGGACGCCAACCGGGCGCATGCCCGGCTCCGCGCGCCCGGCGAACGCGCCAATGCCCAGCTCAAATCCTGGCTGATCTTGCGGAAGCTCCGCCGCTGCCCCTGGCGGGCCGGGCAGCTGGCCAAGGCCGTCCACGTCCTTCAGATCCGCGAAATCGCAGGATGACCCGGCTCGCGAACCCGGGTTCGCGAGGGCGCACCCGCCAGCGCCGTGCTGATGGCCGGGACCCAAGCAAGCCGCATTACCTCACCAGACGGGCCTCGCCACAGACCCAGCGGCTGCTGACCCGGCGGATCGCGCAATCCCAGCCCAGCCGGCGCAGTCGCAGCTCCAGTTCCTCTGGGTCCACGAAGTTCTTGATCACGCGGAACGTGCTGCCATCACCCAGCTGCCGCTCGACGACCTCATCCGCGACATAGGCCTCTTTCCCGCGTTCATCGACGTGCTCGTCGATGAACAGCACCCGTCCGTTCCCGGCCAGCCATCTCCCCAGCAGCTGCCAGAACTGCCCGAACCGGCTGGTCGGCACGTGCGAGAGCCACGCCGAGAAGAAGATCACGTCGAACCGGGTACCCGGGTTCCAGGAGAACACGTCGGCAACCTCGAAGCTGACACGTGCCGGCCGCACGCGGTCACGAGCGATCGCCACCATCTCCGGCGCCGCATCAATAGCCGTCACCGCGTCAGCCCACCCCGCCAGCGCCTCGGTCCACAAGCCAGTCCCGCACGCGATCTCCAGCACGCTTCCGGCCGGCCGCATCTCCGCGACCAGCCCCCCGATAAGTGCACGAGCCGCCGCAACGTCGTCACCGTACGCCGTCACGTCGTACTCGCCCGCCCGGCAACGGTAGTAATCAACCTGATCAGCCAGAACCTCGTCGCTCACCCGAACATCGTCACACAGCCACGCGACTGCTTGCGGACTGACAAAACGCAGCTGCAACCGGGATCAGCCGACGTGCACTGACAGCCAACTCGGGTCAGACTCGCGAAATCGGAGGATGAAAAGGCTCACGTGTCCGTAGATCGCGATTACAGTCGCGCGCAATCGCCCACTTGTCAACGGCAACCGAATCCTGGATCTGGCCCATATTTCGTGACGGTAACTGGCCCGTGTCTGTGACGGATGGCGCCTACGTGGCTGGATGAGCCAGCCTTACCGGTGTGGCCGGCATGCCTCCGTGAAAAGTGAAGGGACTCCTGGTAGTCCGGCGGTTGTCGAAGCCATCCGGTCACCAGGAGTCCGCCGTGTCATTGTCGCAAGACGATGGGTGTTTGTCATGCCAGCCCGGCCTTGAGCTGGGGATTCTCCTGCCGCACCTGGCCGGGGTGGTTGTGGAGAAGACCGAGCTGGCGGCCGCGTGGCTGTGTATCTGGGCTCGCGCACGGGCCGAGCAGGTTACATGCCCGGCGTGCGGCTGGTCCTCGGGCCGGGTGCACAGCCGGTACTGGCGGCGGCTGGCCGATGCCGCGATCGGCGGCCGACGGGTGCTGATCCGGCTGGCGGTGCGGCGGTTGTTCTGCGGCAACCCGGACTGCCCGGTCACCACGTTCGCGGAGCAGGTCGAAGGCCTGACCTCGCGGTATGCGCGGCGCACCCCGCCGCTGACGGCGATGCTGGGCGCAGTCGCCGCCGTGCTTGCCGGGCGGGCCGGGGCCCGGCTGGCCGCCCTACTGGGCATGCTGGCCGGCCGGTCCAGCCTGCTGCGCCTGGTGATGGCGCTACCCGGCCCGCCGGCCGGGCCGGTGCGCGTCCTCGGCGTGGATGATTTCGCGTTCCGCAGGGGCCGCGTCTACGGCACGCTGCTGATCGACGTCCAGACCGGCAAGCCGGTGGACCTGCTGCCCGACCGGGAAGCGGGCACGCTGGCGGACTGGCTGCGCGCCCATCCCGGCGCCGAGGTGATCTGCCGGGACCGGGCCGGGGCTTACGCTGAGGGCGCCCGGAACGGTGCCCCGGATGCCCTGCAAGTAGCCGATCGCTGGCACCTGTGGCACAACCTGGCCGAACACGTGGAGAAGGCAGTCGCCCGGCACCGGGGCTGCCTGGCCGAACCGGAGCCGGAGCCCGGGCCCGGCCCGGCTGCCGCCAGTGATCCGGCATCCGATCTGGCCAGGGCCGCTGCCGCAGCCGCCGCCGAGCGGACAGAACAATCCGTCCTGGCCCGGCGCACCCGGGACCGTTATGAGCAGGTCCAGGCGCTGCGCGCCCAGGGAAAGGGATCAAGCCGATCATGCGGGAGCTCGACCTGGCCAAGGAAACCGTGCGCCGGTTCTACCGCGCCACCAGTGCCGATGAGCTGCTGGCCAAGACCCGCGACCGCAGGCCGTCCATCCTCGATGACTACAAGCCCTACCTGCACCAGCGGTGGAACCAGGGCTGCACCAACGTCTGGCAGCTGCACGCCGAGATCCGCGGCCGCGGATACCGGGGCGGCTACGGCACCGTCCGGGACTACCTGCAGCCGTTCCGCGCCCTGGCCGCCGCCCCGCCGGCCACCCCAGTGCCGCCGAAGGTCCGCGACGTCACCAGCTGGCTGCTGCGCGACCCGGACTCCCTCCACGAGGACGACAAACTCAAGCTCAAGCAGATCCAGGACCGCTGCCCGCACCTGGACGCCCTCGCCGGGCACGTCACCGAGTTCGCCAAGATCCTCACCGGCCGGCACGGCGACCGGCTGGCTGCCTGGATCGCCGCCGTCGAGGCCGATGACCAGCCCGACCTGCACTCCTTCACCACCGGGCTCAAGCGCGACTATGACGCCGTGCTCAACGGGCTGACCCTCCCCTGGAGCTCAGGAGCGGTCGAAGGCAACGTTAACCGGCTCCAGATGCTCAAACGCCAGATGTACGGACGCGCCGGATTCGCCCTGCTCCGCAGGCGTCCTCCTGTGCTAACCGCCTTATCGGAGGGGTCGAGATCATCACGAAATATGGGCCAGATCCAGATCCAGTATTCAGGTTCCGTCACGGGCAAGGTCGAACCACATCGGGACCTGGCCAGCCCAGTAGACCGAGCACGAGTCCGCGAGATCGACGGTGGCGAGGTAGGCATCAAGCTGCTCACCCGACCACCGGAGCAGGTCGGTCATCAGGCGCGGGCTCAGAATCCGGGTGCCGTCGACCCACCGCTGATTACGCTGAGCAAGCCCGCGGACGAACTCCTCATAATCAGAAGGAACTGTAATGATCCCGGTTTGGTCGTGATCCCGATCCCGGGCGAGCCAGCCGAGGTCCACATCGAGCAGGTGCAGGGCGATGTCCTTCACCGACCATCGCGGTGCCATGAGTTGAGGTCCACTGCGCATCGCTCAGCGAGGTGAGCAGGCTCAGCAGTCGTCCGCGTTGTGCCGTGAGTGAGCTGCGCACATCCACAACGGGAAGTTTGTCTATTCGCGTGCCGCCTCCCCGGCCCGCTCAGGATAGTGCCGCAGCGTCTTTGGCCGGGTGGGCTTTCCCGGCAGGTGCATCGTGCCGACGGCCCGGGGATCACATTGCCCCCCGGGCCGGATTAATACCGGACTATGCCGGTGATCCCGGCACCGTGCCGTCGGTCCTGGCGCCTCACGATCACCTGCATCTAGCCGGGGAGAACCCGCCTGGCGTCGATCGCCTCCGCGGACCGGTCACCGGTGCGCATGCACGTCAGGTAGGCGGTGCAGGCTACGTGCACATACCTGGCCCCGCCAGCGGCGTGGGTCGGCTCTCCCTTGGTAATAGCTATGTTTCTGCCCGTGCTCGGCGGCCGTCGAAGGTGATGCGGGGAAGCTTGGCCTGGCCTTCGCGGGCCGGTTTTCCGGCCAGGTGGACTTACCGCGACTGAATACGAAGACCGGCACGTCGTGGCGGGATTACTCCTGTGTTAGACCGATCTTGCCGTGACTCTCTGTTAATCCGGCCAGGATAACCTGCGGGAACTGGTCTCAGCATATTACGCAATGTACCCACGAAATATCCTAGACATCATGGACCTGAGCTGCGATAATGGACGTGTGAAGGACCCACGGCATGCAGGGATGTACGTCGAGAGCCCGTCAAAGACCTACCGGGCCCGCAACGGCCAGACGCGAACGTACCGGACGCATTTGCTGCGCCGCTCGTACCGCGACGGCGGGAAAGTGAAGAAAGAAACGCTGGCGAATTTGTCGGCGCTGCCGGATACCGCGATCGCGGCGCTGAAGGCGTCGCTGGCCGGGTCGGTGCTGGTGGACGCGGGCGATATGTTCGAAATCGAGCGGTCATTGCCGCACGGGCATGTCGCCGCGGCGCACGTGATGGCATCACGGCTGGGGCTGAAAAAGCTCCTGGGCCCCGATTGCGAGCAGCGGGACCTGGCATACGGGCTGATTATCGCCCGGGCGGTCGCGCCGGCCTCCAAGCTGGCCACGACGCGCTGGTGGGCCGACACCACGCTGGGCATCGACCTGGGCATCGCCAGTGCGAGCACTGATGAGGTGTATGCGGCGATGGACTGGCTGCTAGCCCGCCAGGACGCGATCGAAAAGAAACTGGCAGCACGCCACCTTCAGCGCGGCGGCCTGGCATTGTTCGATTTGTCGTCGGCGTGGCTGGAAGGGCGCAGCTGCCCGCTGGGCGCGTTCGGGCATTCCCGGGACGGGAAGAAGAACCGCGAGCAGATCGAGTTCGGCATGGTCACCAGCCGGGCCGGGATCCCGGTCGCGGTCCGGGTCTTTCCCGGCAATACCTCCGACTCGGTGGCATTCGGGGAAATCATCCCGGTCGTGCGCGACAAATTCGGGCTCGATGAGGTCATCCTGGTGGGCGACCGCGGTTCGGTCACCAAGGTGCGGATCGGCCAGCTGCAGGCGCTGCCCGGCGCGGCTGGATCACCGCCCTGCGCGCCCCCTCCATCGCGGCCCTGGCCCGCGACGACGGGCCGCTGCAGATGTCGCTGTTCGATGACCAGAACTTCGCCGAGATCAGCGATGCCCGCTACCCCGGCGAGCGGCTGATCTGCTGCCGCAATCCCGCGCTGGCCGCGCAGCGCGCCGCCAAGCGCGAATCCCTGCTGGCGGCCACCGAAAAAGAACTGGACAAAATCAGGGCGTCGGTGCAGGCGGGCCGGCTGAAAGACTCCGACAAGATCGGCGTCAAGGTCGGCAAGGTCATCAATAAGCGGAAGGTCGGCAAGCACTTCATCACCAGCATCGCAGACGGCCAGCTGGAATTCCGGCGCGATCAGGAAAAGATCGACGCAGAGGCGGCGCTGGACGGGATCTACGTGATCCGCACCAGCGCCGCAGCGGATAAGCTCGCCACCGGCGAGACCGTCGAGGCCTACAAAGACCTCGGTAATCTCGAACGCGACTTCTGGTCGATGAAAGCCGAAGACATCGACCTGCGTCCCATCTACCACTACCTGGAAAACCGGGTCCGCGGTCACTGCTGATCTGCATGCTCTCCACCTATCTCACCTGGCACCTGCGCCAGGCACTGGCGCCGCTCACCTTCCCGATAAAACAAGCCCGCCCGCGAAACCCGGTCATCCCGTCCCGCAGATCCGCCGCAGCGGTCGCGAAAGACACCGCGAAAATCACCCCGGATAAGCTGCCCGTCCGCGGATATCACGAACTAGTCGCCTACTGGCCACACTCACCAGAAATACCGTCAGCTTCGCCGGAGACGCCTCCAAAAACTGACAACGCTGATCCCCGAACAGCGCCGCGTCTTCGAGCTCCTCTGCAAGCCCATCCCGCTCAGCCTCGACGTAAGTAACCGCCGTAGCCACGAACGGAGCCGCCCTGCAGAAGCTTCAGCATGTTAAAACCCCAGGTCAGCACCACAAAGCTCGCAATCGAAGATCACTAAGGACGGTTAGCTGCCGAACTCGTGGTATCCGAAGGTCCAGATGTTGCCCTCTTGATCGCGGGCGCTGTACCCGCGCTGCGCGCCGTCGGGTGTCGAGTGTGGTTCGTTAAGGACGTGACCGCCACGGTTGAGTGTGGCCGAGTAGTGCGCATCGGGATCGGAGACTCGTACGTAGGTCCAGCCCTCGCCGACGTGACTGCCGTGCAAGGCCTCTGGCTGATCCTTCTGCGCCACGGCCACTCCGCCGTTCCATCGGATCTCGGCAACGCTGTCGCCAAACCAGACGATCTGCAGGTCGTATACCTCGGCCAGCTCGGCCATGGCCTTTCGCATGTCGGCGTAGGTCAGCAACGGGCAGATCATCGAGTTCCTCCTAGAGCGGCCGGCCAGCCCTGCTGGCTGGCCGCTTCGGTTGATGGCAGGGGTGATGGAGCCGGGTTCGCCTAGGATCATCCTCGATAGCTGAGCAGGATGCCTCACAGCTACCTGATGACCCGGTAGGTGATGTGCGTGACGTGCGGGCTCCCGGAAGCCTCGGTGACGAGGAGCTCGACCGGCCTGGTCAGATGATCGAACAGCCGGATCCCGCTTTTCAGCACCACCGGCACAAGGTCGATGTGAATCGCATCCAGGAGCCCCAGTTCCAGGCACTGCTGGGTGACACTGGGTGCACCGACCACGACGTCCTTGTCGCCTGCGATCTCCCGCGCCACGTCGATGGCCTTCTGGACTCCTTCGGTGACGAACGTGAAGGCGATCCTACGCTATTCACCCATTCCTGGGGGACCCGGTGGGTCACTACGACCATCGGCACGTCCATCGGGTGCCTGCCGCCCCACGCGTGTGCGATGTCGAAGGTCCGCCGCGCGGTCACCAGCACACCGCGCCCCGGCCGGCTTCCTCTATGAACTCGCGCCTTCACGCGACATCCCGAACGCCTGGTCGCCGACTATGACCTCGGCGTCCATGCCGCCCGCCGAATACCACTTGAAGACCTGGTCGGTCCCGTCATCCGGATCAGCGACGAAGCCGTCCAGTGACATCGAAAACCCGGCGATTACCCTGCTCATCTGATGTACCTCCTGTCTATGCTCTTAGCTTGGCCCTCGGGACCCGGCGGGTAACCGGCCTGCAAGGGATGGGCGTCACCGCGAAACTCCTGGCGTGACGGGCCACGGCTCTGTGTGCGCTTGTCGTCGAGATCGAAGTCGTGCTTCCAGGTCCTCCCGCCGTTGCAAGCGTTGGTCTCCGGTTTGTCGCCAGTGAATCTGAGCGATTTGCAGAACCGTCGGCTCGGGCAAGGGTTGGCCAGCCCCGATCGGTGGTGTTCCAGGACCTGATCTCCGGCTGGCGGAGACCGTCACGCTGCCCCTCCGCCCACTGGCTGGATGTTTTGGTTGAGCCGGAAGACGTTTTCCGGATCGTAGGCGGCCTTGATGCCGGCCAGGCGGTCGTAGTTGATGCCGTAGGCGTCCCGGACCCTGTCGCTGCCTTCCTCACCGAGGTTGTTGACATACACGCCCCGGAAGTGAGAGCTCATGGCGTCGAAGAGCTCACGAGTCCATCTCATATTGTACGGCGAGTCTGAGTGATCGTCCCACTGGTACAAGATCAGTAAGTCATAGCTGCGGCCGCGGTGCGCAAAGGCGGTGGCGGCCCGGGTGATGCGGCTGGCCGCACCTGTGATCTGCTGCAACCCGATCTCCGTGTACCGTGAGGCCGCCGTGGCGGAGAAGCGAATTATGGTGTCGATCGCCTCGCTTGTCAGGTCGTCCAGGAAGCTCGCCTTCCAGTAATGAAGCCGACCCGACGGGAAGCCCCGGTCCGACCTTCACTGCAGTTCGCTTTAGGGATCAAACCGACGTCGTCCGCGACCGGTGGCCCGAACTCGCGCAGAGGACGCAGGACGCGCTCACCCTCGTCTACGGGTCCAGACCAGCAGACCATTACGGATAGGGACGGCTCCCCGTCAGCGCCGCGTGCCACCGAGGCTGAGGTGGCCAGTGCGTCGGGCGCGCTGGTGGCTATCTGATGGTAAAGGCGCAGTGCGTCAGCTGTCCGCTCCGGCGTGTAGCTGATCGAGCCCGCTAGCACCATGTTGACGGGGTGCAGGCGGTAGGTGAAGTACATAACGACTCTGAAATTGCCGCCGCCTCCCCGCAGAGCCCAGAACAGGTCCTGGTGCTCGCCGGCGTTCACCGTACGCAGCTGGCCGTCGGCGGTTACCACGTCCATCTACAGGACGTTGTCACAGGCCAGGCCGTGCATTCCGTTCAGCCAGCTGATTCCGCCCCCGAGAGTGAGACCGGCGATGCCGGTCATGGAGACCACCCCGAGAGTCGTCGCCAGCCCATACCGCGAGGTGTCGGCGTCTTATTCACCCAGCGTCAGCCCGGCTTGAGCGACTGCCAGTCCGCGCTCAGAGTCTACGGAGATCGCCTTCATCGAGTACATGTCGAGCATCAGCCCGCCGTCACAGACCGCGTTTCCCGCTACCGAGTGTCCGCCGCCTTTGACCTACAGTGAGAGATCGTATTCTCTTTCTACTGCCACGCCGTATTCTACTTCCTCTACGCTAGAGCACCTGAGAATCGCAGTCTGCCGCCTTTCTATCATTTCGTTTAACACTCTTCGTGATTCCTCATACTCCTGTTCACCCTCGCACAGCACTTTTCCCTTAACCAGCCTGTCCAGTCTACGCGCAGTTCCCCTTGCGATACGTTGCGGGAATTAGCCATTTCCCTCCTTACCTCTCTCTTTGTTTATCCTCAGTCCTACTCTAACCCTGCTCCTTCCTTCCCAGCTGTTTCTTCTCCCATCTCTAGCCTTAGTCCTTCATGCAGCCAGCCTACTTATTCTCTCAGCCCTCTTTCAAATCTGTAAGCTTTCTTATAGCCCTTTTCGTGTCACAGCCTCTTTATGTCCAGCCATTTTTCATGCCCCTTTCCTCCTTTATCTCTCCTTTTTTTAGCTCCAGCTCTGTGCCTTGTACTATGCTTCACAGCTCATCACGAACCTGCTCTTTTCTTTTCTTTGTCCTTATCCTACGTTGTAGCTCTTATTATCAGTGTTTGCTCTCATTTTAGCAAATCTATCTCCCGCGCGCAGTCTTCCACATAGCACAGTCTTACCCTTCATCTGCGTAGTCCTTCTGCCTCACCATCTCTCCTCGCATCTCTTCTTTTACCAGATTCGGCACCACCTATGCCCGTGAGCTGTCTCCCTTTCCCCAGATCGTCTCTATCCGCAGTCTTACCATCTGCGCCACTTCTATTTTTTCACTACACCCTCTAGTATTTCTGAGTCTTTCTTCACAGCCTTTATCTTTTCTATCTGCAACTGCCTCATTCGCATTTCCTCTCTGTATAGCTCGTCCGGCACGCCCTGGTACACACCCACCTAGCTCGCTACTTACACCCGCTTCACACCCCAGTCAGCTTCAGCACCCATCACTTTTAGCAACTCATCTATTCTTTTTCTCACGAACTCCTACCTCTCACCCAGTTTACCTTTTACCTTCTCCTCCAGTTTTATAATCCCGCTTATCTGTCGCCCTGCCCCTTTTCGCCTCAGCTACTATCTATCTCGGGATCTGCCTGCACTACCTTCACCATGTCTCCCATATCTTCTAACTTTTCCCTTCCTGTACCGGCCTACTAGTGAGAACCACGCTTAGCTGGCCCAGTCCCGCCAGAGCACTAACTGTATGCTCTCCTATAATACCAATCTCTCCCGTCACCAAGATCATGGTGCTGCCATTCTTCCTCGGCCATCCGTCGTTCCATACTTTTTCCTCTAAGTCTCTTTTCTAGCCATCACCACCATCATCGTCCGCCTCGTGGTTAATGTACGTCCCTGGCGCCGGCACCGCAGCCGCATCTCCTATTCACCTGCTCACCTGCTGAACCTTAGCCAAGCCTGCGGCGCCTCCGCCATCATGAACTAAACTCATGTGAGAGCATGACGTTCTGTTCTCTATATCCTTTGCCAGTTATTGTTTCGTTCATTTTCTCAGAACTATATCCGATCTACTGAGCCATCATCTCTGAGGTTCAGCTATATGCACAGCTCTCGTTCAACCAGATCGCCAAGCGCGTGAACCTGTCCCCCCCTTCAGTGTCATCTCTTATCCGCCGCCTGTAAGAAAGCTTTGTCATCTAGTTTTACCACTCCCTTATCAGCCCTGCTGCCTCCTATCTGCCACTGACCTCGTTCATCCAGCTCACTGCCACCCTAGCCGATGCCTGCTAAAGACCTCTGCCGCCTAGAACTTCCCGTAGATTGTTGATATCCATCCTCTCAGCGGCAGCTCATGCACCATGTTCTAGTTGCTCTCCTCCTCTATCTCTCACCTGTCATCACTGCTCTAGCTTATCTTCTAGCACTTCTATGCCTACTCCCATATCTTCCTCTATACCCCTCTGTAGCAGCAGTCTCTCTTACTTCCTCCACCTCCACCCACTGCCACCCTCCATCCCCTCTGTTATCCTTAACCTCACTCTCACCATCTCCGTCAGCCCTCAGCTTATTCCCACCCTCATCATCCTATCGTGAACCCGCCCTCGATCGCAGTGACCAGCCGTACCGCCCACTCTACCATCTCTACCAGTCCAGTCTCTACTCTCACCTAATCGTCTCTTTGTGCCCTTACAGTACACCTTTGCTTTATAACCCAGCATCCTTGTATTCCCTCTAGCTCTATCTTCTTATGCTTTTTCCTTCTATCTCTCTCAGACCTATGTCTAGCAGTTCCCGCTGCCTACCCTCGCTGCCCTCTTGCGCACTGTCTTCTTCCATCTCACCTCTCCTCTACCATACCTGCAGCTCAACCTTCCCACCGTCTTCATCTATCTGTACTGCCCTTTCTTTGCCCTGCCTCCTCTCTTCTCTCCTCTTACCTCCTCCATCTTCCATTGCTTCCCCCTCACACCACGTCTTTCTCTCCCTTTTCTCTCCTCTCTCTTCTTCTCCTCTGCTCTTCTTTCCCTCTGTTTAGCTCTTCTACCTTACCGTGCCTCTCTATGAGTTTGGAGCGGCGCCGCGCGCGCTCTGCGAGCTGCTCGCCCGCGCGCCGCGATCGGATGCGGCGCTGTAGCTGCTGCAGCGCTATCTCGTGCACCGGCAGGCGCGTGCCTATCTGCCTTACCCGCTGGTAACCGAGGCGCGCGCCGTTGATGCCGTGGCAGCCTATCGAGGTCTGCTCGCTTGCCGCCCACCTGTGTATCTCTGCGAGCCAGCTGCGCGCCTCTTCCAGGCCGTCGTGCGTGTGTTACCCAATACCTTGCAGCGAACGCTGCGCTTCCAGGTTACCTCGCGCTCGCCCAGCAGCCTCGGCCCCCTGCGCGCTGATGCCAGGCAGCACGCTGGCCTACCTCGCCGCCGAGGCAGTATACGCCTATCAGTCCCACCTGAGCCGCTAATGCCTGTGCCTGACCGGCCTCACGCCACTAGATCTACTGTTTACAAACCCTACCGGTGCTCGTGCTCGCACTACCACTCTGCCTCCTACGTTCCGTTCCTCGCCGTCCGTGCGCTGGCCGCACTTACCGTTGACTACGCACGTTTCGTTCAAGCCACCTGCCCTGCGTCGCCGTTAGCGTCTGTTCTGTGAACTATCTCTGCTCTCTGTCTGCGGCGCTGTACTTTTACCTGCTCACGCCTACCTCGCCCTGCTACTACACCGCCCTGCGTCCTGCGATGGCCCAGTACCTACGTGCGTCCGCGGCGGTCGTCCGCTGCGCGTCTGCGCGGGACGTCGCCCGCACTATCGCCTACGCACGTGACACCTGCACGCACGTCGTCCCGCGTGGCGGCTGGCACTGCTTCGCCTGCCGCTCCTCAACCGAGCGGCTGGTGCTGTACCTTAGCCACCTCGATGCCATCAGGTCTGCCCTGACGGGCGCGCGATGGTTCGGCGCCGGCGCGCGGCTGGCCCAGGTCTACGACGTGCTGCACCGCCGCCGCCGGGCCGTCCCGGCCAGCTGCGGCCCAACAGTCGGCATCGCGGGGCTCACCCTAGGCGGCGCGCTCGGCCTCCTCGGCCGGGCGTACGCGCTGACCTGTGACGCGCTGGCCGGGGCGCGGTCATCCTGGCCGACGGCCGCCTGGTCTACTGTGACGCAGACCGCGAGCCGGAGCTGTTCTGGGCGCTGCGCGGCGCGGGCGGCGCGCAGTTCGGCGTGGTCACCTCGCTGGTCTTCGCCACGTTCCCGAGCCGCGCGCGGCCCGCTTCGAGCTGTGCTGGCCGGAGGCTGCCGCGGCCGCGGCCGTCGCCGCGTGGCAAGACTGGGCGCCGGACGCGCCGGACGAGGTCACCGCCAACCTGACCGTCGTCGCCGAACCCGGCCGCCCGGTGCGGGTTGTGGTCTTCGGTGCCGCGCTGCGCGACGCCGGGCCGACGGCGGCCCTGCTGGACCAGCTGGCCGCCGAGGTCGGCACCCGTCCTGGGCCGGACCTGCGTGGCGGCATGTCGTTCCGCGATCTCAAGCGGTCATTCGCCGGGTCCGGCGAAGGCGCGGTGGTGACGACCGGCCGGTCGGAGTTCTTCGCCCGCCCGCTGCCGGCCGATGCGATCAGCGCGCTGCTCGACGAGCTCACTGGCGGCGATCGGCGCGCCGGCGCGAGCTGAACTTCACCGCGCTGGGCGGCGCGTACAACCGGGTCGCCGCCGACGCTACCGCGTTCGCCCACCGCGGCGAGCGGTTCCTGCTCGAGCACGCAGCCGACGACGATCCGTATTGGGTGGACCGCTCGTGGGCGATCGCGCACGCCCACGGATCCGGCCGGGTCTACCCGAACTTTCCCGACCCGCAGCTGGCCGGCTGGGCAGCCGCCTACTACGGCGGCAACCTCGGGCGCCTCGTGTCGGTCAAGCACGCCTACGATCCCGGCCGGCTCTTCCGCTTCCCGCAAGCCATCTGATCCTCAGCCAACCCGGTAGGAGGAACGCATGTTCTGCCTCAGCGCGCAGTTCGTCACCGACGTCGAGACATGCGCCGAACAGGCCAGGGCCGCCGCCGGCGACCGCGACGTGAGATGCACGGCGCCAGCGCGGCGCAGGCCCTGCTTCGGGTCGGGCTACTCCACGAGCTGGAGATCCACCTCGTCCCGGTCCTGCTAGGCGACCGCCGGCGACTGTTCAGCGCACTGGAGCTTGGCCGCATCGAGCTCGAGCTGGTGCGGCGCATGGAGGCGCGCGACATAACCCACCTCAGGTACCGCGTGCACGGCGCTTGGTAATGGCTGGCGAGAACGCGGGCAAGGCCGCATGACAAACGATCTCCAGCTCGCCGTCATGGCGGCACAGATCATCGACACCAGCCGGTATCTCGTGCTGGCCACGGCGGACCAGCACGGTGTCCCATGGGTCTCTCCATTGTGGTACGCCCACGAGGGCTACCGCGAATTCTTCTGGGTGTCCGATCCCCTGGCGAGGCACTCGCACAACATCGAAATTCGCCCCTTGGTGAGCATTGTGATCTTCGATTCCAGCGCGCAACCCGGCGTTGCGCCGGCGGTCTACATCAGCGGCACCGCCGGGATGGTGACCGGGCTTGCCCTGGAGAGAAGCACAGAGGTCTACTCCCACCAATCTCAGGAACAGGGGTTGCCAGCATGGGCACCCGGCAGTGTCCAGGCTCCAGCGCGTCATCGCCTTTGCCGGGCCGTCGCCGCCGAGCAGTCCGTGCTGCAGCCAGGTGGCATCGATTCCCGGATCCCCGTCGCCATGGAATCAGTTGCGGCGCACTGGTCCCGCCAGGTCAACCCGCGCACGAGAAGGTTACGCCACCCATGGCCAGCGAGCTGATTGTCCCGATAAGGCCTGCGGGACCGCTCCGGCTGCGCCCGTTCCAGCTGACCGGCGTGGACCTAGTCCACGACGCTTCACCCGATCCCTACATCCCCCTGATCACACTTCCCATGCCCCCTGAACTGGGCGTCGAGCCGTCGAACCAGGCCGCGATCCGGACCGCGGAGGAGACCGGCTTCCGCCGCGATGCGGTGCTGCGCAGCTGGCAAGCCGTCGGCGGCGAGTGCAAGACATGTTCATGGCCCCGATGCTCGCGGCCGGGATCGCCGCCAACCCCGTCCCCGAACCCTAGCTTGAGACCCACATGCGACAGGTAACACTGCAAATGGGCACTCACTCGACGGATACGTGGCCAGCGACAGGCAACATCCCGGCATGGCAGTTCCTGAGGACGCCGAACTCATCAGGTGGAAGGTAAACCGGCTAGCCAAGGCGGGACCCACCTCATGGGCTGCACGACCTACCAGGAGATGGCGGCCTACTGGCCGCACTCAGCGGAACCGTACGCGGCGCCGACGAACGACATCCCCAAGATCGTGTTCTCCAGCACGCTCACCATACGCTCAGCAAGTCCATCACCGCGACACAAACCCCAGTGTCGTCACCAGCTCCGACACCATCAAGTGACAACAGCAGGTGAAACGGCCGAGAGCAGTGGCGGCAAGCGGAGTACGTCCCCCGTGGCTTGAACCACTGCCCGTTCGGCCAAATGTCTGTGAAATTGGTAGGACGGGTCGGCGCCTAGCGGTCCCGGCGCGGCCGGGAGCGGCCGACGGTCCCGGTCGCGAACAGCACCACCACGACCAGGAAGGCGAGCCACAGCACGGGCACGGTGGCCCACCACAGCACGTGCACGGCCATCATCGCGAGGACCACGAACAGCGCTACCAGGAGAACCGGGTGCCGGTGCCTGCGCCGCGGGTATCCGGGCACTGCCGGAGCCCCTGTTTCCGGCAGGTCGGCGAACAGCCCGCTCAGGTCCGCCCTGGTCTTGGCGCTCATGGCCCGCCCGACCCGCTCGTCGAACTCGGCCTGGTCGAGGCGGCCGGCGGCGAAGTGCTCGGACAGCCGGTCGGTGACGGCCTGGCGTTCGGCGTCGGAGACGCGCAGATGCTGGTCGGAGTACATGCCGCGGAACAGCGGCGAGAAGCCGCGGCCGCGGTACGGACCGCCCCAGGGGTAGCTGCCCCAGGCATAGCCGCCCTGGGGATCGCTGTCCCGGGGGTCGTTGGATTGCGTTGACATGATGCTCTCCTGTCTGGTTACCGTGACCGCGGCTGCAGCGACTCGATGAGCGAGCCGGCAATGGACTGGTCGCTGCCCTCTTCCGGGATCAGCAGCAGGCCGGCCAGGTAGAGGGGTATGCCCGCGCCGCCGAAGAGGGTCAGGACCACGAAGGCGATCCGGACGATCGTGGCGTCCACGCCGAAGTAGCGGGCCAGGCCCCCGGCCACGCCCGCCAGCATGTGGTCGGTGTAGGACCGGCGGAGGAGGATGCGCTCCGGTCCGGGGTTTCCGGGCTGGAACGGCGGCTGGGCAGGCTGCCCGGCCTCACTGGTGGTGTCTTCTGGGTTCACGGTGTTCGTGTTCATGCCCCTAGCGTGGCTCCGCGGGCCCGCCCGGCACATCGGGTAGATCACCGGTGCGTCCCTGATCCCGGGCCAGCCAGGTCGGGGATGACTCAGGGTTGCTCCGGATGGCGGTCTCGGGGTGAGGGAGCGATGATGGGGTACGTGGGACACCCAGCACGCTGGCACCGCGACCGCGACCAGTTCGCGCACTGGCACGACGGGCCGTTCTGGCTGCGGCGCCGGCGCGGTTCCGGCGGGCCGCTGCGCCGTGACCCGTCTGACCGCCTGGCCGGCGGCGTGGCCTCCGGCGTGGCGGCCTGGAGGGGCCTGGGCGCCGCGACCGTGCGGATCGTCTTCGTGCTGCTGGCCCTGGTGACCGTCGGATGGTTCGTGCCGGTGTACGTGGTGGCGTGGCTGCTGATACCGGCGGCCGACGAGGACACCAGCATCGGCAGCAGGGCCAGGTCCGACTCACGGGGCATCGCGCTCGCGGCGGGCCTGGCCTCACTGCTCGTCCTCGTGCTGCTCGTCGCGGGAGCGCTCAACGACGGCTGGTTCTCCAGCTGGGCGTGGCCGCAGCTGATCAGCGTGGCCGGGCTCGCGCTGATATGGCGGAACGCCACGCCCGACGAGCAGGCCGCGTTGCGGCGCCTGGCCGAGCCGTTGGGTGCAGCGGCCGGGTCCGCCAAGCCGGGCAGGCGGGCGGCCATCCGGCTGACGATCGGGTGCCTGCTGATCGTCGGCGGCGCGGCCTGGCTGAGCACGATGCACGCCAGCCTGGCCCTGCTGCGGCCGCTCGGCGGCGTCGTGCTGGTGATCGCGGGCATCGTGCTGTGCCTCGGGCCATGGTGGCTGCGGATCGCGCGCGACCTCGTCGTGGAACGCCAGGCCAGGGTCCGGGCCGAGGAACGGGCCGACATCGCGGCCCGGGTCCACGACTCGGTGCTGCAGACCCTCGCGTTGATCCAGCGGCGGGCGGAGGACCCGCAGAAGGTGGTTCAGCTGGCCCGCCTGCAAGAACGCGAGCTGCGCTCCTGGCTGTTCGAGGGCCGGGCGCCGCACGAGGCCGATGAGGATATGACGCTCGCGTCCGGGGTGCGGCAGATCCAGCAGGACGTCGAGTCCAGGTACGGCGTCCCGGTAGAGGCGGTGACCGTCGGCGACTGCGAGCTCAACGAGAACCTGAATGCGCTGCTCGCGGCGGCCCGCGAGGCCACTGTCAACGCGGCCAAGTGGTCCGGGGCCAGCGTCATCTCACTGTTCGCCGAGGTCGAGCCCGCGGAGGTGTTGCTGGTCGTGCGGGATCGCGGGCAGGGCTTCGACCCCGGGGCGGTGCCGCAGGACCGCAAGGGCCTGACCGAGTCCATCCATGGCCGGATGGCCCGCCGCGGCGGCACGGCCAACGTCAGCACCGCTCCGGGCGAGGGAACCAAGGTCTCGCTGAAGATGCCGCGGGCCGTCGCGCATCCTGCGGGCCGGACATGAGCGTCCCGAGAGTCGTCCTGGTAGACGACCACGGCCTGTTCCGCTCCGGAGTCCGCGCCGAGCTCGGCCGCCAGGTCGAGGTGGTGGGCGAGGCGGACGACGTGCAGCCCGCGATCGACCTGATCGGATCGGTGCTGCCCGACGTGGTGCTGCTCGACGTGCACCTGCCCGGCGGCGGCGGCCAGGCCGTGGTCGAGGCGATCAAGGCCAAGCATCCCGAGGTCCGGTTCCTGGCCCTGTCCGCCTCGGACGCGCCCGAGGACGTGATCGCGGTGATCAGGGCGGGGGCGCGGGGTTACGTGACCAAGACAATCTCCACCGGCGAACTGGCCGACGCGATCCGCCGAGTCGCGGCGGGCGACGCAGTGTTCTCGCACCGGCTGGCCGGATTCGTCCTGGACGCCTTCGCCGCCACGCCGGCGCCCGGGGCGGTCAAGCCGTCCTTCGATCCCGAGCTGGACCAGCTGACTTCGCGTGAGCGGGAGGTGCTGCGGCTGATCGCCCAGGGCTACACGTACAAGGAGATCGCCCGCGAGCTGTTCATCTCGGTCAAGACGGTGGAGAGCCACGTGTCTTCGGTGCTGCGCAAGCTGCAGCTGTCGTCCCGGCACCAGCTGACCAGGTGGGCCACCGAGCGGCGGCTGGCCTTACCTGCCTAGTTCTCGCCCGGGCGGCGGAAGCCGCGGTGGGCCACGGACATCGTCCCGAAGACGGCGAGCTGTTCCACGACATCACCCGAGCCGCGCTGCAGGCGCAGGTGCCGGTGGCCGGCGCGCTCAACGGGATCGCGGTGGGCGGCGCGTGCGAGATGACGCTGTGCTTCGACGCCCGGATCGGGACCCCGCAGGCCGAGTTCTTCCTGCCGGAAAACTCCATCGGGCTGACCATCTCCAACGCATCCAGCGTGCTGCTGCCGCGGCTGGTCGGCCGCCAGGCGATGCGCCTGGTCATGGAGTCGGTCCGGATCGGGGCCGCGGAGGGCCTGGCCCTCGGCCTGCTGGACGAGATCGTCGAGCAGGCCGACCTGATCGAGACCGCGATCGGGCTGGTGCACCGGTGGACCCAGCCGGGCGCGGCCACGGCCGCGCACCTGCGGTTGCTGCGGCCGTCGCTGGCCGCGATCGAGCAGGCCATGGCGGCCGAGACCGAGGCCGCCAGCGGTCCGGAGGCGGCCGCCACCGCGGTAGCGGGCATCAACCGGTTCCGCAGCCGCCGCGCTGCCCGGCCCTGACGGGCCGGGCAGCCGGGTGCCGCTGATACCACGGACCGTTCGGCAGCGGGTCTCTGGCGCTGGTACCACGGACCGTTCGGCAGAAAAATGAATCGTAACGGCCGGCGGCCGGGTGCGGCGGGCACGCCGGCGCAGCGATCGGATGAGGGGCGCAGCGATGGAACTCCTGGTCGAAGAGGCCGTATTCGTCACCATGGCCGAGGACACCGGGCCTTCGGGTCCGGCCGGCGCCATGCTGGTGCGGGACGGCCGGATCGCCGCGGTGGGCCCGGCCGCGGCGGTCCGCGCGGAGGCGTCGCCGGGCGCGCGGGTGGTGCGTCTGGACGGGGCCACCGTGGTGCCCGGCCTGATCGACGCGCACTGCCATGTCGCCGACGTCGGGTACCTGGCGGCGGGCGCCGACTGCAGCCAGCCGTCCGCGCCTGACATCCCGGCCGTTCAGGCGCGCCTGCGGGAGGCCGCGGGCCAGACGCCGCGGGGCTCGTGGGTGACCGGGAGCGGGTACGTGGAGTACAAGCTGCGCGAGCGGCGGCATCCCACTCGCGCCGACCTGGACCAGGCCGTACCGGACCGCCCGGCCGTGCTGTACCACACGTCGCTGCACGCCTGCGTGCTGAACACGGCCGCGCTGGCCGAAGCCGGGCTCGTCGACCGGCAGCCGGATCCGCCGGGCGGCGCCTTCGGGCGGGACAGCGACGGCCGGCTCGACGGGGTGGTGTACGAGGGACCCATGTTCGAGCTGTTCGTGCGGAACCTGCGCGCTGACCTGGCCCGGATGGACGCCGCCGCCCGGGCCCGGCTGGTCCAGATGGCGAGCGGCCGGCTGGCGGCGTTCGGCCTGACCGCGGCGTGTGACGCGGATATGCGCCAGGACAGCCTGCCCGCGTTCGCCGAGGCGGACGCGGCCGGCCTGCTCGGCCTGCGGATCTACGGGCTGGTGGTGCACGACCAGGTGGACTGGCTGCTGGCGTCCGGCCTGCGGGGCCGCCGGTCCGACCGGCTGGCCGCCGAGGCGGTCAAGATCTGGGCCGACGGCGGGATGAGCAGCCGGACCGCCGCGATTCACGGCAGTTACCCCGTCCCGCCCTACGGCTCGGGCATCTTGTACTTCGAGCGCGACGAGCTGACCGAGATGGTCCGTGACTTCGACGCCCGGGGCTTCCAGGTCGCCATCCACGCCCAGGGTGACCGGGGCATCGAGACCGTGCTTGACGCGTACGCCGCGACGCTGGCCGCCGGAGCGGGCGGGCCGGGCAATCCGCTCCGGCACCGGATCGAGCACGGCGGCGCGCTGTATCCGCCGCTGGCCGCGCGGGCCGCGGCGCTCGGGATCGTGGTGGTCAGCCAGCCCGGGTTCCTGTCCACGCTGGGTGACGGGTTCGCCGAGGCGTTCGGCGATCGCAGCGACGAGCTGTACAGCTTCGGCTCCTGGCAGCGGGCCGGGATTACCGTGGCCGGATCCTCCGACGCCCCGGTCATCACCGCCGACCCGCGGCTCGGCATCCGCGATGCGATCCTGCGCCGCACCGGCGACGGCCGCGTGCTCGGCCCCGCCGAACGGCTGACCGCCCGCGACGCGCTGGCCCTGTACACCACGCGGGCCGCGTTCGCGGCCCGGCGCGAGGATGAGATCGGCTCGCTGGAGCCGGGCAAGCTGGCCGACTTCGCGGTGCTCGACGCGAACCCGCTCGACATCGACCCCGAGCAGATCCCGGGCATCGGGGTCCTGGCTACGGTGGTGGGCGGGATACCGGTGCAGGACTCCGGGGGCGTCTTCCCCGGCGGCTGACGGCTATCCTCACGGTCATGCCGGCATTGGCTGTCGTGGGTGCGGGGCCGAAGGGAATCGCGATCGCCGCCAAGGCGCGCGCCCTGGCCGTGGCGGGGCTGGACGCGCCGCGGGTGATGCTGGTCGACAAGGGCCCGGTGGCCGGGAACTGGAGCGGGCGTCAGGGCTACACCAGCGGCCTGCTGCCGCTGGGCACCCCTGCCGAGAAAGACGTGGGGTTCCCTTACGCGGACAGCTGGGGGCCGGCCATGCCGGCGGTCACCGCCGCGATGGCGGACTTCAGCTGGCAGCGGCATCTGATCGAGCGGGGCGCGTACGCCGACTGGGTGGACCGCGGACGGCTGCGGCCCACGCACCGGCAGTGGAGCTGGTACCTGCGCGAGGTGGCCGAGAAGGCGGCGGCCGAGATCATCACGGCCGAGGTGACGGGGCTGGAGGCCACCGGCGGGCGGTGGCGGCTGGCGGTCGAACCCGGGGAGGCGATCTGGGCCGACGGCCTGGTGATCACCGGCGCGGGGCCGTCGATCCGCGTCCCGGGCCAGCCGGACCGTCACCCGCGGGTGCTTGACGGCCGGAGCTACTGGCTGCACGAGCCCGCGGTCAGCTCCCACGTGGCGCAGAACGCGTGCGTGATCGGCAGCGGCGAGACCGCGGCCTCGGTGGTCATCAGCCTGGTGAGCAAGCTGCCCAAGCGCTCCACGATCGACGTCGTGACCAGCCGCGGGGTGCTGTACTCGCGGGGCGAGAGCTACGAGGAGAACCGGCTGTACTCCGACCCCGGCGACTGGCCGGGGCTGGCCGAGTCGCACCGGCGGGAGTTCCTGCTGCGCACCGACCGGGGCGTGTTTTCGCGGCAAGCCGAGGCGATTCTCAATCAGTCGCGGGGCTTCCGGGCCCTGGCCGGCCGGGCGGTGGCCATCGAGGCCGGCGAACGGCAGGTCGTGGTGGAGATCGAGTACGGAACCGAGCGCGAGCGGGTCGCCTATGACCTGGTAGTGGTGGCGATCGGCTTCCAGGACCGGTGGTTCGAGGGATTTCTGGGCCAGGCGGCGCGACGCCTGCTGGATGGCGCGCTGGGCGGGGCTGAGCTCGAGCGGCGGATCGAGCCGGACCTGTCGGTGGCCGGCCTGAGCCCGCCGCTGCATCTCCCGGTGGTGGCCGGGCTGGCCCAGGGGCCCGGCTTCCCCAACCTGAGCTGCCTGGGCCTGCTGAGCGACCGCATCCTGCGCCGCTATGTCCCGCTGGCCTGTCCGGGGAAGCCGGCCCGCCCGGGTGCTGAGAGGAGCGACCGTGTTCTGAGGGGCTCGATGAGGTGTGGGAGAGCGACGACTGCGTGCGCCGTACCATCGTGCTGCCCGCCGTGCTGGCCGAGCGGCTGGCCGACCGGGCCGAGCGGCGCGGGCTGTCGGTCAGCGACCTGCTGGCCGAATACGCGGAGGAAGGCTTGCGGCGCGACGGCGCGGAGTGAGCGTGGCGGCGGGGCCGGGCCGTCCGCCCGGACGGTGTGCCGGGAGGCGGCCGTGACCGACCATTACACCGACGGGACCTGCCGGTGGTGGCACCTGTCGCGGCCCTCGCCCGAGCTGGTCGCTGGGCGGTGGCCAAGCTGACCATGCTCGCGGTCGTGGTCACAGCCGCCGCCGGGGCGTTCAGCGTGCTGTACGCGTGGTACATCCGGCCGTTCCTGGCCGCGGCCGTGAGCCAGCAAAGCTCGCTCGCCGGCGAGATCTTCGACCTGAAGGGGGTCGCATTCGCCGCCTGGACGCTGCCCGCCTTCGCGATGGGCGCCCTGGCCGGCATGCTCATCCGCCGCATCGTCCCCGCGATGGCCGCCACCCTGGCCGTGTACGCCGGGCTCGCCTTCACGACCACGCTGTGGCTGCGCCAGCACTACCTGGCCCCGCTGGTCACCAACAGCCCCTGAGCCGGCCTCAGGCGGGAAGCTCGCGCCGACGGTCGTGCAGCCGGTGCATGATGTCGCTATAGCTGGCCGCGTGCAGATCGTGCGGTACGCGCCAGACGTCAATGGTGCCGACGAAACCGATCACGCGGATGCGAACGGCGGGGGCGTCCGGGCGGTCGACGTCCTCGCCCCAGTCCCGGCGGTGACCGAAGACGGTGAGCCCGGTCACGTCGACGCCGACGCCCTCCGGCACGTAGACGTCGACGTTGCCGAACCCCGCCAGGACGGTGACCGCCGTCTGCCGCTTGTCGATGGTGGCGTCGCGCAGGTCGAGGTCGAGATCTCCGAAGGCGCTCGCGGCCGCGGTCCAGCCGTGCAACCGGAGACGCCCGCGCCGCACCACATGGCTGAGCACGGCCGCGGTGAACCGGGCGGGCTTGCGGCGCGAGTCGCCCGTGGCGAGCGAGATCTTGGGCAGGTCGTCCTGGACCCGGGCTAGTTCGGTGCCGAACCGTGCCTGCAAGGCGGCTTCAACCCGCTCGGAGAACTCCTCAAGGGTCAGGCGGCCAGCCAGCAGATGCTCGCGGAGCACGGCGACAGCCTCGTCGCGGTCCGCGTCTGACACCCGCATGGACGAATCGTCCATGCGGCTACAGTAATCCGAGGATCAGCCGCGCTGCCATCGGAGAGGAGATGCCGGTGATCGAGGGGACGCTCATCGCGGAGAGCCTCCGCCCCGGGACGAACCTGCAGAACCTCGGGCTGCTGATCCGCGCCATCAGCAGGTACCGGGCCCAGGGCACCACGGCTGACCAGCCGGATACCTGGACCACCTTCGACTTCGAGGCGGACGAAGCGCAAGCCGAGGAACTCGCCCGTGCCTTCGCCGGGGCGCTGGACTCACCCGGCTGGTACGTGGACTTCCGGTCGCCGGCGGAGACCTTCGTGGTGTTCCCCGGCCGGACGTTCCGCTACCCGCGCGGGGACGAAGCCGGCCGGGCCGAGGCCCAGGCCCACGGCCGCCAGCTGGCGATCCCTGAGCCGCAGCTCGACTGGCCCGTGTGAGGTAGGCCAGTCGGCGCGGGTCACGCGGATGGTCCCGGGGGGCCCTGATCGCCGTGAATGACCAGCGCGGGGCACGGCGCATGCTCGGCGACGTTCGCGCTGACCGAGCCGGGCAGCAGCCCGGAGAAACCTCCGTGGCCGCGGCTTCCGACCACCAGCATGATCGCGCCCTGGCTGGCCTCGATGAGGACCTGGGCGGCCCCTCCCTCGCGTACCTGCCGCTGCAATCCGGCCGGCGGGTGATCTCCGAAGACCGCGCGCACGGTCTCATCGAGAACCTTCCGCATGTCCCCGGCCGGGTCCCAGTCCTGCGGTACGGACCCAAATCCATACGAGGCCGGGAAATCCCAGGCGGTCACGGCCTCCAGCCGGGCGCCGAAGTCCGCGGCGAGACGGGCGGCCCACCGCAGGGCCCGCTCTGAGTTGGCTGATCCGTCCACGCCGACGACGATCCGTCCCGCGCCGGCCCCGGTACCTCCGATCATGGGCTGCTCCTCTGCGCTGTAATCCGCTGTCCCGACCATACCGAGCGGGGCGCGATGGATCCGTGGCGGTGGTACCACGGACCGTTCGGACTACACACATCAGGGATTGCGGCCGGTGGCGGGGTTATGGCGCCCGCCTCACCGGGGGTTGTCCTGGCCTGCCGCTGCGATCAGGTCGGCCGGGCAGGGCTGCCCGTGCGCCGTGCGGTCGCGGCCGGGGGGTGCTCCCGGGAGCGCCGCTCATGCCAGGCGTCGACCACCCCGTACCCCAGGAAACCCGACGCCGCGATCACCGCCAGAATCCCGCCGTAATACGCCAGGAGGGCGAAGAACTTCATATTGGTCAGGGCCGTCAGTCCCACCAGGGCGAGCGCGACGAGAATGCACAGCCCGGCCCGGCGGGCCGCGGTGGCCAGCGTCCGGGCGGGTGAGCCGGATGGTCCGGCGACGGCTGGCCCGGCGACGGTCTGCCCGGCGCTGGCCTGGCTGGCCGGGATGTCGGCGGTCAGCGCGGCGAGTTCCGCGTAGGTCCGCGACGCGAACGCCCGGCCCACGCGGTCATCGAGCTCGTCGGTGTCCAGCCGGCCCTGCGCGAACGCGGCCTTGAGCGACTCGACTACGCGCTCGCGGTCGGCGTGGGCGGCCCGCATGTGACCGCGGCCCGCCGCCACCTCGTCCGGGTCTGTCGTCACCGGCACCTCCAAGGCCCTCCGCGCAGGCACAGCGTAGCCCGGCTGGGCCAGGAACGCCATCCGCGGTCAGCAATCCTGGCCTCTTCCGCCTTCGGTTACGGTCTGTCCGACCACACTACGAGCGGACCCTGGGGCAGGAACAAGGCTCAGTCGCCCCAGATGTCGCGGGCGACGTCGACGATGAGGCGGAGCTTGGCCAGCTGCTCCTCGCGGGTCAGCGCGTTGCCTTCCACGGTGGAGGAGAACCCGCACTGGCCCGACAGGCACAGCTGATCCAGCGGCACGAACCGGGCCGCCTGGTCGATGCGGCGCTTGAGCTCATCGGCTGATTCCAGGGCCGGCCGCTTGGTGGTGACCAGCCCCAGCACCACCATCTTGCCCGGGGGCACGAACCGCAGCGGCTCGAACCCCCCGGACCGCTCGTCGTCGTACTCCAGGAAGAACCCGTCCACCTCCAGCCCGGAAAACAGCGCCTCGGCCACGAAGTCATACCCGCCCGAGGCCACCCAGGAGGACCGGAAGTTCCCCCGGCACAGGTGCGTGGTCACCGCCAGGCCGGCCGGGCGGTCCTTGACCGCCGCGTTGATCTGGCCGATGTACCGCAGGTGCAGGCGCTCGGCATCCTCGCCCCGCCCGGCGATCTCGGCCCGCTGCGCCGGGTCATTCAGGTAGGCCAGCGAGGTGTCATCGAACTGCAGGTAACGGCAGCCCAGCCCGCCCAGCCGCCGCACCTGCCCGGCATAGGCCGCGGCCAGGTCCGCCCAGAACCCCTCCATGTCCGGATACACCGCGGGGTCGACCGAGGCCGGGCCGCCACGGTAGTGCACCATGTTCGGCGAGGGAATGGTCAGCTTGGGCACCGCCGTGCTCACGTGATCCCTCAAGAACGTGAAATCCTCACCGAAGATCGTGTCCTCGATCCGGATCTTCCCGTCGATCCGGATCGAGGCGGGAGTCCATTCGATGGTCCCGGACGGGTTGCGGAACTTCACCGCCATGTGGCCCGGCGCCTTGGACACACCGCCCAGGGCGTAGATGAAGTCCATGTGCCAGGAAGCCCGGCGGAACTCCCCGTCGGTGGCCGACTGCAGCCCGGCCTGTTCCTGCATCTTGATCGCGCCGCAGATCTCCTGATCCTCGACCGCGCGCAGCTCAGCGGCCGTGATCCGGCCCGCGGCGAAGTCATCGCGAGCCCGCAGCAGCCGCGGCGGGCGCAGCAGGCTGCCGACGTGATCGGCCCGGAACGGGGGGCTGGTCCTGCGGGACATGCTGGCCTCTCTTCCCCTGGCGTGACGGTTGCAGGTTATCGGTCCCGGCGGGCCGGCTTAACAGTTTTCCGCGGCGGACGGCTGATGCTTCAGGCGTCCGCGGTGCGGCCCAGCGAGGCACTAGCCGGTGAGCCAACTTGCACGCGGCACTCTTGGGGCCGGACACAGCTTTCTCAGTCGGCGATCGCGGGATACACCAGCGCTTTGAGCTGGCCGCGGAAGTTGAACGTGCCGGAGGGCATGAACTGGGTCATGAAAACCACGGTGAGGTCTTCGGCTGGGTCGACCCAGAAGATCGTCGACGCCGCCCCGCCCCACATGTATTCGCCGGGCGAGCCGATGACCTGCGTGGCGGTGGGGGCCATGGCGATCGCCACGGTAAGGCCGAAGCCCATGCCGGCAAACCCCACCTCGCCGTACTCACCGGGCAGAGCGACCGACTGCAGGTCTGCCCCTCCGGGCAGGTGGTTGGAGGTCATCAGCTCGATCGTCTTCCGGCCCAGGATGCGCACGCCGTCGAGTTCACCGCCGCTGAGCAGCATCTGGCAGAAACGCAGGTAGTCGGTGGTCGTGGAGACCAGCCCGGCGCCACCGGAGGTGTACGTGGGTTCCTCGCGGAAACCGCTGCGCTGGGGATCATCGAGCAGGACGAGTTTCTTGTTCGCGTCGCGGCGATAGCAGGCAGCGAACCTGTCCACCTTGCTGTCGGGCACCATGAACCCGGTGTCGTTCATGCCGAGCGGCTCGAAAAGGGCGTCTCGCAGATATTCATCGAAGCGCTGACAGGAAATGATCTCTACCAGCCGCCCGCATACGTCCGTCGATATCGAATAGAGCCAGTGCGTGCCGGGATGAAACTCCAGAGGGTAACCGGCGTAGCGCTGCACCATGGTGTCCAGCGTGGCGTTCGGGCCGTATCCCCGGCCGGGCGAACCCAGGCCCGCTTCGAGGCGGCCGGATGACAACAACTCCCGGAGGGCCCGCCGCTGGCGAAGCCGAGGCCGGACATGTGGGTCATCAGGTCGCGCACTGTCATGGGACGCCGGGGCTCGACGAGCCGTTCCGAACCGTCCTCGGCACGCTCGCGGACCTTCAGGTCGCGCCATTCCGGGATGAAGCGCGTCACCGGGTCATTCAGCTGGAACATCGCGCGCTCATACAGTGACATCAGGGCCACGCCGGTGATCGGCTTGGTCATCGAGTAAATGCGCCAGATGGTGTCTTCCGCGACCGGCGCGGACCGTTCGAGATCCCGGGCGCCGAACGACCTGAAGTAGCCGACGTGTCCGTGGCGGGCGACGGCGACCTGGCAGCCGGCGATGCGCCCGGCGTCGATGTAGCGGGTCTGGAGGTGCTCGGTGAT
This sequence comes from uncultured Actinomycetota bacterium, assembly GCA_963808615.1. Lineage (GTDB taxonomy): Bacteria > Actinomycetota > Actinomycetes > Streptosporangiales > Streptosporangiaceae > Palsa-504. Next base: position 148,517 of record CAWEGV010000002.1, on the reverse strand, counting down.
CCGTTCGAGTTGCCGCTCATCGAGCGCAGCGCCTGCTGGGTTGACCTTCACACGCTAATAATAGAGGGGCATTCCAGAATTGTGGACCGACGACCTCGCGCGCGGCATGAGGATCGCGCGGCGGCCCCGGGGTCGGGACATCTGGAGATGTACGCGACATCGTCCGGCGCGACTCGGGGCGAGGTCCGCCTCAAGGATTGGGGAGATCCGTCTCGAGGATGACGCGAAAATGATCCTTGCGGGCGACGACGGGCGATCGCTGATGCTCCACGATTGGGTGTCATGAAAGACACCCAGCTCTGCGGCAAGATGGCTTGCCTGTATCGCCGACGACCTCAGGCGACGTGATGCCAGCGCACGCCATCGCGCCAAACATCATCCTCGCTGCCTCCGGTGGTCGAGGCTTCCACCTCGGGGGCGGGTTCGGAATCCTCATCCTGCTCGTCATCGCCGCGCTGGGCTTCGGGTTCGTGCGCCTGAGGAACCGGAAGGACGCGCAGGTCCGCGACGAGGAATGGCGGCGTTCCCCGGAGCAGTCCGAGCCATGGCCGACCGAGCCGCACGGGACGGCGTCACCCGGCGACGGGATCAGCGACGGTCCCGCCGGCCGCCGGGTGGCGGTCGATGAGGGTTCGGTCGCGGCAGCAGAGCGTCCGGTGCCGGCCGATGCGCGTCTGGCCGCAGCCGTGCCGGGGCCGGCCGCGGCCGACGAGCGAGTCCCGCGGATGGTTCGCCCGGGCTTCACCCTCGGGAATGCGGGCGGCGCGTGGGCGGTCGAGACGCACGGACTCATGAAGCGATTTGGCCCGAATGTCGCCGTCAACGACGTCGAGTTGCTCGTGCCGCGAGGGTGCGCGTTCGGCTACCTCGGGCCGAACGGCGCGGGCAAGACGACACTGATCCGCACCCTGCTCGGGCTGACCAGGGCGAACAGCGGCACGATGTCCTTGCTCGGGATTCCCGTCCCGGCCGAGCGCGGCAGGGCCCTGGCCCGGGTCGGCGCGATCGTCGACGAACCCCGCTTTCACACCCATCTGACCGGGCGGGAGAACCTCCGTCTGCTGGCCGCGGCACGGGGAGGCGAGGCCGGCGAGCGGATCGGCCCGTCGCTGACGCGCGTGGGTCTCGCTGACCGCGCCGATGACAAGGTCGCCTCGTATTCCATGGGCATGCGCCAGCGGCTGGGGGTGGCGGCATGCATGCTCGGTGATCCGGAGTTGCTGATCCTGGACGAGCCGATGAACGGGCTTGACCCGGCCGGCATGCACGAGATGCGGACAACGATCCAGACCCTGGTCAGCGAGGGGCGCACGGTCATGCTGTCGTCGCACCTGCTGGACGAGGTGGAGCGTACCTGCGATGCGGTGGCGATCGTCGACCGCGGGCGGGTGATCCGCCAGGGCCCGATCGACGAGCTGGTGCGTGGGGCCGGCACGGTCGTGCGGGTGGACTGTTCCGACCCGGCGGCCGCGGCCCGGGTCATCGAGCAGGCCGGAATCGCGGCGGGCACGACCATCGCCGAGGCGGGGCTGACCGTGACCCTGCCGACCGGAGCCCCGCGCGAGAGCGTGGCGGAGATTAACCGGCGGCTGGTCGGAAGCGGCATTTCGGTGTACGGCCTGCAGGAGGTCAGGACATCTCTGGAGGACTGGTTCTTGTCCGTGACGAGCCGACTGGGGGATAAGCCATGACCGAGGTCTCAGCGGCCGCGGGCCTGTCGACGTCCGCGGGCGGATCGTCCCCCGGGAACGATCGCGCAGGAAACGCGATCCTGCGTCGTCTCGGCTCGTGGATGCCCACCTGGGGGCTTATCGAGACCAAGTTTCTCGAGCTAAGGAAGCGACGTGGCCTCATGGTGGCCCTCGTCATCCTGACGATGGCGCTGCCCGTTCTCGTGCTGGGCCTGCGGCTGCTGTTCCACGCGGTTGACCCGAAGACTTACGGGCCCGCGGGCAGTCCCAGCATCTTCTCCGGCCTGGTGAACGCGATGGCCGAGTTCGGTTTCATCGCCGCGGCCACGCTGGGCACCGCGGCCGGGACCACGGACCTCACCGACGGCATGTTCCGCCACCTCGTGGTCACCGGCCGGTCACGTCTGGCGCTGTATCTCGCGCGGATCCCCTCGGGCCTGGCGATCGTCGTGCCGCTGGTCGGGGTGGCGTTCGCGATGGTCTGCCTGGTGACGAGCTACGCGGGCACCCCGCAGCCGACCACGATCGCCATCAACAGCGGGTCCGTCCCGGCCGGCCTTGACCAGGCGCAGCTGGCGACCTGGCTCGTGCAACACCCGCAGCAGGAGGCGGCTGTCTTCCAATGCGGTCCGGGCCCCCAATCCGGTCAATCCGGTCCATGCACCACCGCGGCTGTGACCCCCGCCTTCGTCGAACAGCACTCCGCCGCGATCTACGGCAACTACACCGCCGATGAGCTCACCCAGGAGAACCCGGCGATCAACGAGATGATCAAGATCGGGCTGTGGCTCGAGCTCGTGATCGGGGTCGCGTTCTTGGTCGGCCTCGGGCTCGGCTCCCTGCTGGGGCAGCGTACGGTGGCCACGATCTTGATGATCGCGCTGGAGATCATCGTGACCCCCATCCTCGCTAGAGTCGCGATCCCCTACTTCCTGGACGGCCAGCGGCTGGTCGTCGGCATCGCCCTGGACCAGCTCCGGCCGGCCGGGCTGGGGGCGGCGGGCGCCGGAGGCCCGGGCCCGGGCCCGGGACACGTACTGTTCGGCGGGCGGGCAGTGCTGGGCATTCCGCCCATGCCGACCTGGGCCATGATCGCCGTCATCGTCGGCTGGATCGTCGGCTGGTCCGTCATCGGGGCCTGGCGGATGATGACCCGGGACGCGTGACCGCGAGTCTGGCCGGTCACCCCCGGGCCGGCTCGGCGCCGTTGTACGCGTCGTGCCACCTCCACCACTGGTACGGCGGGGTCTGGGGATAGCCCTCGGGCGAGTCCTCCCACTCCTCCTGCCGTCCGAGAGCGGTCATGTCCAGGAAGCTCCAGGTGCTCCCCAGCGCCTCGTCGCCGCGGTTGTTGAGGAAGTAGGTACGGAACGCCCGGTCGCCATCGCGGATGAACGCGTTCGTGCCGTGCCATTCGTCCACACCGAAGTCGGTGTCGAACTCGTCGGTCATGGTGTACCAGGGAATCGCCCAGCCCATCCGCGCCTTCAGGCGCGCGATGTCCGGCTGGGGCGCGCGCGAGGCGTAGACCAGCGTGGTGTCCCGGGCGTTCAGATGGGCGAGGTGGGCGACCTGATCGGCCATCAGCGAACAGCCTGGGCACGCGTGGTCGGGCCAGCCGTAGACCCCGGGCTCGAAGAAGGCGCGGTAGACGATCAGCTGACGACGGCCGTCGAACAGGTCGAGCAGACTCGCCTTACCCTCTGGTCCATCGAATACGTAGTCCTTTTCCACCGCCAGCCACGGCATCCGCCGGCGCTTGGCGGCCAGCGCATCCCTGGCGCGGGTCAGCTCCTTCTCCTTCACCAGCAGCTGCTGGCGCGCTTCCTCCCACTCCTGCGCTGAGACGATCGGGGGCGTTTTCATCGTGGTGTTCACCTTTCATCTGGTTTCGCCTGCCCGCGGGCAGACCGGTCGAGGTGGTCCTTCAGTGCGCCGAGCGGACCGTCCCAGTCGCGGGCCAGCGCGGCCAGGAACTGCTGCGCCACCTGCATCGGCACGGAGCGCAGCCGGTAGCGGACCCGGCGCCGCTCCCCCGGTTCCGGCCTGACCAGGCCGGCCTGGGCCAGCAGCGCCAGGTGCTTGGCGATCGCCTGCCGGGTGATCGGCAGCCGGCCCGCCAGGTCGGTGGCCGTGGCCGGGCCGCCCGAGGCCAGCGCGGCCAGGATGGCCCGCCGGGTCGGGTCCGCCAGGGCGGTGAAGACCTGCTCGGCGGTCGCCTCGATGTCAGGTTCGGCGAGCGCGGTGATCTCACGCGGCATCGAGGTGAACGACCAGTTCGGCCAGCTCGCTGGCCCACCCCTGGGTGTTGCCGTCGTACGCCTTGCGGTAGGCGTCCTCCGGCAGCTGGGCGAACCCGGTTTCGGTCACCGTCAGCCGGGTGCCCGGGCCGGCCGCTCGAGCGTGAACTCGACATAGGTCCGGCGCGGATCGCCCTCGGGCAGCCCGTAGATCGGCCAGGTGAAGCCGAACACCTCCGGCTCGTCCACCCGTTCCACCCGCATGTCGACCGTGGGCCCGCCGGACCACCTCATCCGGGCTGACCCGCCGGGACGCAGGTCGATGCTGGCCTCGTCGCCGAACCAGGCGGCCAGGCCCTCGGCCGTGGTGAGCGCCGCCCATACCTTGGCCGGCGGGTGGGCGACCTCGACGGTCCGCTCGATGCGATCAGGAAAACCCATGACGGCCTCCAACAAGTAGCAATCGATCGGTTGCTATAATATGGCAACCGATCGGTTGCGTCAACGGTACGCTGCGCTCAGTGGCAGGAGTGGTGCGCCGCGAGTTCTACCCCAGGCCCGCGACCGCTCGTGCCTCCGCCCGGTCCCGGCACGCCCGCATGGCGACAACCCGTCCCTGCCGGAGCGTCAGGACCAGGAAGTTCTGGTCGTCGGCCGGTCGCATGCGGTGCCGGTCGACGCCCGGCGTGCGGAGCACGACCATGACCTTGTCGCCGCTGGAGGCGAGTTCGGTGACTTCTGAACGCAGGCCCTGCTCGGCCTGGCGCTGCAACGCCCACCGCAGCTCATCGCGGCCATGGCAGGTCTGCGGTTCGGGATCGGGCAGGCTGGGATCGAGATAGGTCCACTCCAGGCCGGGATCGATGATCTCCAGCATCCCGGCCAGGTCGCCGCGGCCGTATGCGTCGTAGGCCGCGCGGACCACCGACTCGTTCTGCTCGGACATGGCCAGCCTCTTCCTGGGAACCTGGGATACCCGGCCGAGGGGCCTGACGGCCCCGGCCGCCGGGAGGCGCACGCGCCGGAGCAGGCTCGCGGTCGGCTCGCCGAGGCCAGAGCGCAGGCCAGACGGGCCGCTGGCATGACACGCCGACGGCCCGGGCGGGGGCGCCAGGGGCTCAGATTCAACCGAAGGGTCGCATCGGCGCTATTGTCCGGCCAGTCGGGGCATTTCGGCAAGCCGTTTGCGGCCTCGGCCCGCACGCGCGCGGGCGCGGCGTTCGATGCCGATACCTGGGATGCCTGCGTTACCCTCGGCCCGCACGCGCGCGGGCGCGGCCGGTGCCGTGACCCCGGGGCCGGGGGCGGCTGTTACGCGTAACATGGGCCATGGTGAATGCCGTGATCGACACCCGGAACTGCGAGCAGTGCGGCACCTCGTTCGTGCCGCGGCGCGAGCACGCCCGGTTCTGCTCGGCCCGGTGCCGGGTGACGTGGAACCGCCAGCACGTCGGGGATCCGCCGACCGCGGCCGGCGCGCTCGGCTGGACCATCACGGCCATGCAGGATGCCATCGACCGGCTGCTGCGGGCCGGGCGCCTGGACCAGCCGCACGCCTTCGCGGTCATCAGCGAGGCCGTGTGGTGGATCACCATGGTCGATGCCACCCTGGTGCGCTACCACCCGGACGCCTACGACGCGGTCCTGGCCCGCCGCGGCCCGCAGGAGCGCCTGTGCGTCGAAGGGACGTTCGGCGGGCTGCGCTTCGTGCGGAACTGGATGGGCTACCACGCCGACCACGCCGATTTCATCCGGCCGGAGCCGGACCCGGACCACCCGGATGCCGGGCCCGTCGCGGGCTGGACCTGGCGCTCGCTGCCCGAACCCGTGCTCGCGGGCCTGCCGGCCCGCGGGCAGGAATGGGAGATGACCAGGTACCGGGAGTACCAGGCCCATCTCGCGGGCCGGGCCGTGGGCGAGACGTTCCGGAGCGCGGCGGCCTTCCTCAACCTGGCCTCCGCGGGCAGCCCGCTCGGGTCGGCCCGCGGATGACTCCCGCGGGGGCGGGGCCTGTGGTACATTCACGCCGCCGGGCTGGCGGTCAGCTTTACGCAGGTGCCGGCGGCCAGTAGCGTCGGAGGCGCAGGCGGACTCCGGAGGGCACGATATGACCGAGACGGCGTGGCAGGCGGCCGAGTCGGCGGCGGCAGTGCTGGGACCCGAGGCGGACATGCTGGCCTCGGTGGATTCTGCGGGCCTGGCCCAGGCCACGCTGGCGGTGCTGGGACGCGCTGCCCTGCAGCCGGGTCCCACGGCGGTCGCGACAACGCGCTTCTGGGCCAGCGTGGCGCTGGCCGGCCCGGTGGCCACGGCCCGCTGGCTGGGCAGGGACCTGAAGCCGCCGGTACACGTGCCGGATTCGGACAAGCGATTCGCGGACCCGACGTGGACCGAGAACCCGGCGTTCTTCGCCGTACGGCAGGGCTACCTGGCCGCGTCGCAACTGGCGCACGACCTGCTCGCGGCCGGGGCGGGCGACTCGGTCGACGACGCCAAGGCCACCCTCGCGACGGGCTTCCTGCTGGACGCGCTCGCGCCGACGAACTTCCTGTTCACGAACCCGGCCGCGCTCAAGCGGGTGCTGGAGACCGGCGGGGCCAGCCTGGCCCGCGGGACCAGGAACTTCGTCAGCGACCTGCTCACCAACGGCGGCCGGCCGCGCCAGGTGGACACCCGGCCGTTCCGGGTCGGGGAGAATCTCGCCGCCACCCCCGGCAAGATCGTGTTCAAGAACGACCTGATGGAGCTCATCCAGTACGCGCCGCAGACCGAGCAGGTCCGCGCGGTCCCGGTGCTGGCCAGCCCGCCGTGGATCAATAAGTACTACGTGATGGACCTGGCCCCGGGCCGCAGCTTCCTGGAGTGGGCGGTCCAGCACGAGCGTACGGTGTTCGCGATCTCCTACCGCAACCCGGACCCCTCGATGAGCGGCGTGACCCTGGACGACTACCTGATCCACGGCCCGCGGGAAGCGCTGGATGTTATCGGCGAGATCACCGGCGCGCCGAAGATCGACATCATCGGGCTGTGCCTGGGCGGCGCGCTGACCGCGATGCTGGCGGCGTACCTGACCGAGAAGGGCGACGACCGGATCGGCTCCATCACGCTGCTCAACACCTTGCTGGACTACAGCGAGCCCGGTGTGCTCGGGACCTTCGCCGACGAGAAGACGGTGGCCCGGCTGGAGCGGCAGATGGCGGCCACGGGAGTGCTCGAGGGCAGCCAGATGGCGGGCACGTTCGACATCCTGCGCGCCAACGACCTCATCTTCAATTACGTGGTGTCGAGCTGGCTGATGGGCCAGGACCCTCCCGCGTTCGACATCCTGGCCTGGAACGGCGACAGCACCCGGATGCCCGCCGCCATGCACTCGTTCTACCTGCGGTCCCTCTACATGCGCAATGAGCTGGCCCGCGGCGAGCTTGAGCTGGCCGGCCAGCGGCTATCGCTGTCCGACGTGCGGAACGACACGTACGTGGTCGGCGCGATCAACGACCACATCGTGCCCTGGCACGGGTCGTACAAGACCGGCGGCCTGATGGGCGGCAACGTACGTTACGTGCTGTCCAGCGGCGGCCACATCGCCGGCATCGTCAACCCGCCCGGGCCGAAGGCCTGGTACGAGGCGGCCGACTACGCCGGGCCCCGCCCCGAGGCCTGGCGCGAGGCAAACAGTAAGCACCGCGGGTCGTGGTGGGAGGACTGGACGACGTGGGCCGACGATCGGGCCGGCGAACGCATAAAGCCGCCCGCGATGGGCGGCAGGCGGCACCGGGCCATCGGCGACGCCCCGGGTGAGTACGTGTTCGGCTGACCCGGGCTCGTCCACCGACAGCATCGGAGGTACATCATGGGCGACATGAACGGGCAGGTCGCGCTGGTCACCGGCGGGACCCGCGGCATCGGGCTGGCCATCTGCGAACGGCTGATCGACCGGGGGGTGAAGGTCGCCGCCGGCTACGCAGGCCGGCACGACCAGGCCCGGCAGTTCGCGGACAAGTACGCCGATCGCGGAGTCAGCATCCACCAGGGCAACATCGGCCGCAACGAGGACTGCGTCCGGGTCATCGACGAGGTCATCGAGACCCACGGGCAGCTGGACATCCTGGTCAACAACGCCGGCATCACCGTGGACAAGACGGTGCGCAAGATGGCTCCCGAGGAGTGGGACCACGTCATCCACGTCAACCTGTCCGGCGCGTTCTACCTGTCCCGGGCCGTGCTGCAGCACATGCTGGACCGCGGCCACGGCCGGATCATCAACATCTCCTCGGTGATCGGCTCGGCCGGCGGGTTCGGGCAGGCCAACTACGCCGCGGCCAAGTCGGGGATGTTCGGGCTGACCATGAGCGTGGCCCTGGAGACGGCGCGCAAGGGCATCACGGTCAACACCGTCACGCCCGGGTACATCACCACCGAGATGACCGCGGCGGTCCCGGACAACGTGATGGAGAAGATCATCGACCGGATCCCGGTCGGCCGGCTCGGCGAGCCCGGCGAGGTGGCCCGGGTGGTGGAGTTCCTGGCCGACCCCGAGTCGGGTTACATCACCGGCCAGGTGTACCCGGTCAACGGCGGGCTGTACATGTAGGGACCGGACCCCCCGGGCCGTCCGGCCCGTAAGAGGAGGTCAGCTGCTTGCCCTGGGCCGGATGGGGCGAGCCGGGTCAGGATCAGCTCGGTGCCGATGAGCAGTACCGCCAGGACGGTCAGCGACGGGCCGAGGATGGCCAGGCTGGTCCGGCCGATGAGCAAGCCGACCAGGGCGGAGATTCCGGCTCCCCCGGCGGCCGCGGCGCCGACCTGCCAAGCGATGACGTGCTGGGCTCGCTGCGAGCCGATGCGGATCGGAGTGAGCGAGACCATGGCCGGGAACACCCCGGCCAGGGCACCGCCGAGGATCACGAAGCAGATCACGGTGAGCACCGTGCCGGGCTGCACCCAGATCAGGGCAGCGGCGATCACGGCCAGGGCGCTGCCCCAGCGGACCACCGCCCCGGGCGGGACCAGGCGGGGCCACAGGGCCAGCCCGATCCGGGCGGCGGTCAGGGCGCCCCAGTATCCGAAGGTGGCCAGGCCGGTCGCGGTCGCCGACATGTTCAGGAGCCCGCGGCAGAAGCTTGCCTCCCACTCCCCCGCGCTGACTTCCAGGCCGGTATAGAGGAAGAACACCGCCATGCCCATGGCCACCGCCCAGCGGTACCGGCGCCGGGACCACTGCGCGCCCGGCTGCGGCTCCACCGTATGGTCCCGCTCGGCCGACGCGGACCTAGTGCCGCCGCGGCGCCGGTGACGCAGCCACGAGGCGGCAATGACCAGGTCGAGGACGAACAGCGTCAGATAGGCAGGCCGCCACGAACCGGTGAGGATGGCGGCGGTGACCACCAGCGGGCCGATCGCGGTGCCGACGCCGTACGCGCCGTGTAGCAGGTTGAGCAGGCGGGTCCGGCCGGTCAGGGCGACCGCCGTGTTCAGCCCGGCGTCCATCATGCCGGCCGCGGCCCCGGCCAGAACGGCCACGCACAGCACGAGCCAGAACCCGGGGGCGAGCGCGAATCCGGCCGCGCTCAGGGCGCTGCACGTCCCGGACACGGTCAGCAGGACAGGTACGCCCAGGCGCGTGATCAGCCTCCCGACGAAGGCGGTGACGAGCACAGACCCCGCCGTGGCGATGAGCAGGATCAGGCCCAGGTCGCCGACCGGCGCGCCGAAGGTGACGCGCATGGACGGCCACACGGTGCCGAGCATGCCATCGGGCAGCCCCAGGACCACGAAGCTGCCCAGGCTGAGCAGATCGGTGCTCCGGCTGGCCAGGCCGGCGTTCCCTGGAGCTCGCCGACGCTGTTCAGCCACTGGTCCATGTAAGCGCAAGACCTGCCGGGAGGGCGAATCGGAAACCCCGGGGGCCGTCACCTGACCTGGAAGGTGGCAAGCCCTTCCGATGGTTCAGGCTGGACCGCGACATTCTCCACGACGGCCAGGCGAGGACCGTGGCGGGCCCACTCGATCAGCCGGGCGACATCATCGGCCAGCCCTTCGAAGACCGCTTCGACCCGGCCGTCGGGCAGGTTGCGCACCCAGCCGGCCACGCCATGCTCGATAGCCAGCCGCCGGCACGTATCGCGGAAGAAGACACCCTGGACCCGGCCGGAGACCAGGACCCGATAGCGGACCACAAGCAGAAGGTACGCCCCGGGCGGGCCCGGGACGCACGGCGCCCCGTTCCGAGGCCGGCGCGGGCGCTGGCGGCCCGGGACCTCAGCCGGGCGCGATCAGCCGCGCGGTGTCCCGGGCGATCAGCAGTTCCTCGTCGGCCGGCACGACCAGGGCCAGGACCGGGCCTTCCGGGCTGATGCGCCCGCTGGTGGCGCGGCCGTGGCGGGCGTTGGCCTCTGCGTCTTCGGCCAGGCCGAGGAAGCCCAGGCGGGCCAGCACCTGGCCGCGGATCAGGGCACTGTTCTCGCCGATGCCGCCGGTGAACACCAGCGCGTCGAGCCGCTCCAGGCCGACCACCATGGCCGCGACCGCCCTGGCCAGCCGGTGCACGAAGACGTCCAGGGCGAGCCGCGCCCGCTGGTTCCCGGCCGCTGCCGCCTGCTCGACCGCTCGCATGTCGTGGCCGACGCCGGACAGCCCGGCCAGGCCGCTGGCGGTGTTCAGCGCCTGGGTCACCTCGTCGACGGTCAGTCCGGCCCGGTCGGTCAGGTACCCGAACATGCCGGGATCGACATCGCCGGAACGGGTGCCCATGACCAGCCCCTCCAGCGGGGCTGGCCGGTGGGAGTTAACCGGGTGACGACCCGGCGGGCGCTGGGTAGCGTGAGCGTCATGGTCCCGGTCGGTCACGTGCTGGCGTTCGCGGCCGTGGTGACCGTCGTGATCGCCATCCCCGGCCCGAGCGTGCTGTTCACCATCAGCCGGGCACTGACGGTCGGCCGCCGGTCCGCGCTGCTGACCGTCGCCGGGAACGAACTCGGCCTGTGCGTGCACGCCGCGGCGACTGGCCCTGATCGGCGGGGCCGGCGGGCTGGTCATGATCGGGCTCGGCATCAGCCTCGCGGCCACCGGCCCGAAGGACTGAGCGCCCGGCCCGGCGAAGCCGGAACGTTACCGAACTTTTTTCATCGGCGACCCATCCGCCGCCCCGTCCGCGGCGAAGCACACACGTGTTGTGTTCCCTCTCTGGCGTGCTCATCGTGTGCGGCGACGTGCCTGCCAACCAGCCACCGAAAGGATCGTCATGCCCAGTCACGATGCACAGCGCGCGTCGGCCGAGCGTGCCGGCGACCCGGATGCCCTGGCGGGCTCACCGGAGCGGCGCATGTCCCGGCGTTCGGTGTTGCAGGGAGTCGCGACCGCAGGCGCGGTCGGCCTGGCCGCCACGGCCCTGGGAGCCGCGGTAAGCCCGGCCGCGGCGGCCGAGCCTGGCGCTAGCCAGTCATCGCCGCGGGCCGGCGGGACCGCGAAGGCGGCGTCGGGATCCCTCGTGGTGCACGTGCGCGATGCGAGGTCCGGGGACATCGAGGTGTTCTCCGGGACCAGCCAGACCCGGTTGCGCGACAAGGATCTGGCGGCCCGGATCGCCCGGGCCATCGGGTAAGCCTGCCCTGCCATCTGCCGTTTCAAGCCAGCTTCGAGCCAGCTTCGAGCCAGCTTCGAGCCAGTCTTCGAGCCAGTGAGGTAATTCATGTCATCGCACCGCGAGGCGCCAGAGATCTCCAAGGACCCGGTGGCCGACAGTACCGACGTGTACGCGTTCGTCAGCCCGGATCAGCCGGATACCGTCACCCTGATCGCCAACTACATCCCGCTGCAGCTGCCCTCCGGGGGGCCGAACTTCTACGAGTTCGGCGACGACGTGCTCTACGAGATCCACATCGACAACGACGGGGACGGCCGGGCGGACATCTCCTACCAGTTCCGCTTCCGCACCATCGTGCGCGACCCGGGCACCTTCCTGTACAACACGGGCCCGATCGAGTCACTGAGCGACCCGACCTGGAACCGCGTGCAGACCTATGACGTCGCCGTGGTCGCCGGCGGCTCGTTCAGCAAGCTGGGCAGCGGCCTGCCCTGCCCGCCGTGCAACATCGGGCCGCTGTCCACGCCGGACTACGCCGGCCTGGCGGCCGCGGCGGTCAACCACCTGGGCGGCGGGATCAGCGTGTTCGCCGGGCAGCGGGCCGAGGCGTTCTACGTCGACCTGGGTTCCATCTTCGACCTGGGTAACCTGCGGCCGTTCCAGGCCCTGCACGCGCCGCCGGGCCTGCTCAAGAACATGCCCGGGGTCAACGCGACCAACAACCTGAACGTGAGCTCCATCGCCATCCAGGTGCCGATTTCCTCGGTGACCAGGAAGGGCCACCGGACCATCGGGGTCTGGACCACGGCCAGCCGTCAGCGGGTCACGCTGTGGGACGCCGACCGCGGCGAGAACGTGAACTCAGGACCGTTCCGGCAGGTGTCGCGGCTGGGTAACCCGCTGGTCAACGAGGTGCTGATCCCGCTGGGCCAGAAGGACTATTGGAATTCGCTGCCGCCCGCGGACGACAAGCGGTTCGCCGGCTACGTCACCCAGCCCGGCCTGGCGGCGCTGCTGCCGGTCCTGTACCCGGGCGTGTTCCCTCACCTGGCCGCGCTGGTCAAGTCAGGGGCGCCGCGGGCCGACCTGGAGGCGATCCTGCTCACCGGCATACCGTCCGGGATCATCAAGGGATTCACGAACTTCACCGGGACGGTGCTGGCCGACATGCTCCGGCTGAACACCTCCATCCCGCCGGCCAAGAACCCCAACATCCTCGGAGTGGTCGGCGGCGACCTGGCCGGCTTCCCGAACGGGCGCCGGGTCACAGACGACGTGGTCACGATCGAACTGCGGGCCATCGCCGGGGTGACCTATCCGCTGGTCGCCCCTTCGTACAAGCCGGATGCGGCCGCGGGCGAGATCACCGACGGGCTGACCCCGTCCAGCGTCCACGCCTCCCCGCTCGGCCAGTTCCCCTACCTGGGGGTCCCGTACAGCGGCTACGACGAGCCGTCCTGACCACACCCAAACGCGCCGCGGGTCCGACCGCACCGGACCCGCGGCGCCGCCGGCGATGCCCGAGGCCCCGGCCACCGGTGATGCCTGAGGCCCCGGATTCTGACCCCGCAGCTGATCGCAAAGGAGCGCGGCCATGACCGAGCCAGCAGCCGGGCCGTCCGGCCCTGGGACCGTCGTGATGGAACTCGGCGGCGATATCGGCGCCCTGGTGCTGTACACGCCGGCCGGCCTGGACGGCCGGGAGATCGAGATCAGCCGGGACGACGATCCCGGCGCCCGGCGCACGCACTCGCAGGTCCGCCGGCGTGACACGGCGGACGCGACCACGTACGCGGCCGTCTACCCCGATCTGCGCGCGGGGACCTACACGATCTGGAGCGACCAGCAGAATGCGGCGGCGACCGTCGTCATCACCGGCGGCCAGATCGCCACGTGCAACTGGCCGGCCTGAGCGGCGGCAGGCCAGCGGCCAACCTGGGCAGCGGTTCGCCACGTGCAACTGGCCGGCCTGAGCCCGCGGAGCCACCCGGCGCAGCTAGACGGGCAGTGGCAGGGCGAGGATCGGCGTGGTGGTGGGCTGGGCCGTGCCCGGGGCGGGCTCAACGGTCAGGCCCAGCTTGTCGCCCTTGACGATCCCGGTCGCCACCACGGGCGGGGTCACCCCGGACTTGGCCGCGGGCAGCAGCCCCGCGGACACGATCTTCACCGGGCCGATCAGCCACAGCTGGTAGACCTGGCCCGACGGCAGCGCGGGCAGCCCGGACGTGGCCACGATCAGCTGGCGCTTGGCCGCGTCTAGCACCACGACGGCTACGCCGCCCTTAGTCGTCCGCTGAGACAGCAGCGTCACGTGCGGCGCGCCGAGGATCGCGGCGAGCGCCTGGTCATGGGCGCGGGCCTGGCTGAGTTCGGCGGTGATGCGGGCCTTGTCCACGGCCAGTGCCTGGTTCTGCGCCCGGGCCTGGTTGAGCTCGCTATGGGTGTGAGCCAGCGCCACGCCGAACAGCGCCGCGACCACGATCGCGGCCGCGGCGACCACCCCGGACAGCCAGGGCACCCACGGCGCCCGGGTACGGGTACGGCGCGGACGGGCGTGGGTCCTGATCTCCGGCGGCGGCTGGCGGGTACGGGCCACGGCGGCCAGCACCCGGTCGCGCATCTCGGGCGGCGGATCCGTGGAGGCGGCGAAGGCCATCGCGGTCGCGACTTCGCGGAACCCGCGGACCTCGCTGGCGCACGAGTGGCAGCGGTTCAGGTGCTGGTTGAACCGGCTGAGCTCCTTGCCGCTTTCCAGGGCGTCGAGGGCGTAGACGCCGGCCAGAGCGTGCAGGTCCTGGCGGAGCAGCCTCATGCGCTCACCCCCAGGCAGTCGCGCATCCGGATCAGCCCGTCGCGGATCCTGGTCTTGATCGCGCCCAGGGTGACGTTCAGCAGTTCGGCCACCTGGCGGTAACTGTTCCCGCCGTAATAGGCCAGGGTGATCGACTCGCGCTGGATATCGGTCAGGCTGTCCAGGCAGCGCCGGACCCGCTCGCGGTCCAGGCTCGCTTCCACTGCCTCGGCCACCTCGTCGTGTGGCGGGCGGACGTCGGCCGTCTTGTGTTCGCGCTCGGCCGCCGCCGTGGTGGACCGGATACGGTCGATAGCGCGGCGGTGGGCGATGGTCATCACCCACGTCGCCGCGCCACCTATGGCCGGATCGAACCGCGCCGCGGTCCGCCACACCTCGAGAAGGACTTCTTGGGCGACCTCCTCGGACTGGGACGGATCCCGAAGAACCCTGCGGATCACGCCGTACACCGGGCCGACCATCCGGTCGTACACCGCCTCGAACGCAACCTGGTCGCCACGGGCTACGTGAACAAGCAGGTCGTCTAGGTCCCGCTCTCCCCTCCTATCCGTAGACGCCGATCTGAACCGGGACGCGTCCGAATCGCTCGGGTTCATATGACACCTTCGAGGCCGGGGTCAGATCGGATGGGTGGGGACAGGCAGAATTTTAAGAAATCATGGCCGCTGGCGTCAGGGGGTCCGCGCCGCGCGGCGACTCAGCAGGTCAGTGCCCGTGGACGGCACGGCCGCTCAGCAGGTCGGAGCAGCCGCTGCCGGCGGGCAGGCCGTAACAACCGGGCGGACTACCCGGGAGTTATCCTGCGGACGGAACCCGGGAAGGGGACGGTCGTGGCTGACTCGGCACGTATGGCTCGTGCGATGTGGACGTTGTTCGAGCCCGTCCACGCGGTGACCTACTTCGCGCCCGAGGCCCGTTCGGCCTTTGAGCAGGCGGGCTTGCGCGGGTTCTGGCGCGGCTACTTCGCGGGTCGCGCCGCGCCGCTCGGGCCGGTGGACGCGGCGGTGGTCGGCGCGTCGTTCTTCAACTTCGCGCCCACCTTCGTCAGCCGGGCCATCCCGGGGGTGTGGCAGCTGATCTCGCCCGAGCAGGCCCTGCGCACCCGCCTGGCCGGCGCGGTCGACGCGCTGGGCGGGCTGCTCACCGGGCGGGAGTCGCGGGTGGCGGCGGCCGCCGACCTGCTGTGGCGGGCGGTCGGCGAGCTGGATTGCGCGGGCCGGGTGCTGGCCGCGGCCAACGTCGCGCGGCTGACCCCAGAGGGCGGGCCTGAAGAATCTTCTGGTCTGGCCCGGCTCTGGCAGGCGGCCACCGTGCTGCGCGAGCACCGCGGCGACGGGCACTTCGCCGCCCTGGCCGCGGCCGATATCGACGGCTGCGAGGCAGTGGTCCTGCGCTGCGGTCTGGATCTGCAGCGGGAGGACATGCAGCCGATCCGGGGCTGGACCGATGAGCAGTGGGCCGATGCACAGGCCCGGCTGGCCGAGCGCGGCTGGGTCGGGCCGGGAGGCGAGCTCACCAGCGCAGGGCGCCAGGCGCATGCCGCCGTGGAAGCGGCCACCGACCGGGCCGCGGCGCGGCCCTGGGGCCGCCTCGGCGCCGAGACGGCGGGCTCGCTCGCGACGCTTCTCACCCCGCTCGCGCAGGCGTGCGCCGTCGGGATGCCCTACCCCAGCCCCATCGGCGTGCCCGCTCCCGGAACGGTGGGCTGACCCCGGTGTCCTGGTCCGCCGGGGTCAGTCCGGCCGTGCGCCTGCCAGCTGACGACCGGCTCCGTCAGGTCATACTCGGCCGTCACCCGGGTTCTGAAACCCGGCGGCTCCTCACCGCGTGCTACGACGAGGCGGTGCGCCGGGCCGCGGCGCACGTGCCCCCTGCTGGCCCCGGTGGTCAGCGCAGGAGTGCAGAATGGGACCATGAGGGCCGACCTCGACGAGCTGCGCCGGCTGCGCCGGGCTCGCGACCGGATGGACCGCGAGTACGCGCAGCCGCTCGACGTCCCGGCGCTGGCCCGGACGGCGCTGATGTCGCCGGCGCACTTCAGCCGCCGCTTCCGCGAGGCGTACTCCGAGACTCCGTACTCCTACCTCATGACCCGGCGCATCGAGCGGGCCAAGGCGCTGCTGCGCCGCGGCGACCTGAGCGTGACCGATGTCTGCTTCGCGGTCGGCTGCACCAGCCTCGGCTCCTTCTCCGCCCGGTTCACCGAGCTCGTCGGCGAGACGCCGTCCATGTACCGTGCCCGCAGCCACGACGAGCTTCGCGGCCTGTCCCCGTGCCAGGCGATGGTGCTGACCCGCCCGCGCAAGGCGGGGGCCAGGGGCGAGCGGAACCGAGCAGTTTCCGAGAAGCGCTCCGTCACCGCACCCGCCTAGCATCGGTGCCATGACTACTTCACTCAGCGGCGTGCACGTCACCGTCGATGACCCAGACGCCGCCCTCAGCTTCTACCGGGACACCCTCGGCCTGACCGTGCGCAACGAGGTCGCCAACGGCGGCTTCCGCTGGATCACCCTGGTCACCGACAGCCAGCCCGAGGTCGCGATCGTGTTGTCGCAGCCGCATGCCGGCCGCTCCCAGGAGGACGGGGACGCGCTCGCGGCCTTGCTGGCCAAGGGCGCGCTGCCCATGATCCAGCTGCGCTGCGAGGACCTCGACGCGACCTTCGACAAGATCACCGGCGCGCCCGGCGTCGAGGTGCTGCAGGAGCCCGCAAACCAGTTCTGGGGCGTCCGCGACTTCGCCGTGCGCGACCCCGCGGGCAACATGGTCCGCGTCGAGCAGGCCTAGCACCGGACCGCCGCGGAACGGGCGCGCCCGGGAACGCCCTAGCAGGCCAGGTCGACCGTCTGGTCGGCGGGCGGCAGGACCCGATCGGGTCCGGTAATGAAGCCCGAGGTATTCGTATCGGCGGGTACGCCAGGCCAGGGCGTGCCGTCCGGGAACTTGTACCGCAGCCTGGAGTATGCGCGCGCCTGCCCGGCGCAGCGGACGATCTTCCAGGCGGTCAGCCTGATGGGCACCGTGCCGTAGGCACCGGTGTGGCAGTCGGTGTAGGCGCACAGGTCCACCACGGCGGTGCCGGTCGCGGTGGCGGCCGGCGTCCCCCAGGCCGTCCAGGTCAGGTCCCTGGCGGTGATGTCGTTGGTGCCGCAGACCACCAGCACGACGTCGGGCGTGGCCTGAGGGTTGCCGCCGCAGAAGGACATGGTGACCGGCGGCGGGACCGGCGCGGCGGGGTGACCGCAGGCGGCCAGGAACAGCGACCCGCCCAGTACGGTCACCACGGCAGCGCGTGGCGTACCGGCTAGCACGTCATCCCCCGTTGACTGCCGTGGTTACCGTACATTACTCATATAGGGTAACCAAATACGTGATGACGGTCGAGGTTTCGAAGAGACAGTTACCGTACAGAAATGAA
This sequence comes from uncultured Actinomycetota bacterium, assembly GCA_963808615.1. Lineage (GTDB taxonomy): Bacteria > Actinomycetota > Actinomycetes > Streptosporangiales > Streptosporangiaceae > Palsa-504. The sequence goes on along the minus strand of CAWEGV010000002.1, from coordinate 130,774 downwards.
ATCGGGTAACCATACAGCGCTTCTCACAGCGGGGCGCGATCCCGGCTCCCGGGCGCCCGCCCCCGGCTCGCTGCGGCTGGTCCAGGCGCTGGTCAACACGCTGAACGCGGAACTGGGCCAGGACCTGCTCGGCACGGCAGCGGACGCCACCCGATGGCTCCAGGCTGGGGGCCTGCGGTCCGCGGATGGGCCGCTCACCGGGGCGGAACACCGCGCGCTGGTGGAGTTGCGTGAGGCGATCAGGCAGGTGCTCGCGGCGCACACCGACGGGCGGGCGGACGCGGAGGCCGCCAGCCGCCTGAGCGTGGCCCTGGCCTGCTGCCGGCTGGCCCCGGCCATCGATCCCGCGGGCGGGGTCGCCCTGGTGAGCGCCGATCATGATCCCTTCGCCCGGGTCGTCGGCAGCGTGGCCATCGCGATCGCCGAGGCCGGCGCCGTCGGCACGTGGGAGCGCCTGAAGAGCTGCCCGGGCCAGCTGTGCGGCTGGGCGTTCTACGACCGGTCCGCGTCCGCCCGGTCCAGATGGTGTTCCATGCAGGTCTGCGGCGCCCGGTCGAAGATGCGCGCCTACCGGGACCGTCAGCTGGGGTGAGGCAAGGGTTCAGGTCGGCGAGCGCGGCAGGGCGATGAGGTAGGCGGCGGCCGCGGCGACCAGCCCGGCCACGGCCAGCCACGCCGCGCTCGCCTGGTGCAAGGCCAGCGCGGCCAGGACAGCGCCGCTGCCGATGAGGCCGGCCACGCCCAGGCGGACCTGGCTCCCGAGCCACCGTTCCCACGACGCCGAAGAGCCGGGCCCGGCTCCCGAGGCGCCGTGGTTCAGGCCCCGCGGGGCGTCGGCCGCGATCAGGTAGCACAAGATGAACAGGCCCTCGGCGGCCAGGACGGCCGTCCCGGCCCGGGACAAGGCGGAGACCACGATCGCGGCCGCCGCGGCGAGCGCGGGGCCGCTGCGCCAGCCGGTGACGGCCGCGCCGAGCACCGCGAGGGCACCCGCGACGGCCACCGCGTACGCCCCGGCCGGCGCCCAGGCCAGCGGCCAGGCCACGGTGAGCAGGCCCAGCGCCACGCCCACGCCGCGAACGGTGATTTTCCATGATCGCGAAGACTTTTGAGTCCGGCCAGACCGAAAACCCTTCGTGATCATGAACAGGCGCGGGCGCGGGCCGGGGGGGCTGGGGCTGAGGCTGAGGGTCGGGCGCGGGCCGCCGGGGCTAGGGCTGGGGCTGGGGGTCGAGCTCGGGCCCGGGCCGCCAGGCCTGGGGCTAGGGGTCGGGCTCGGGGTCGGGTGGGTCATGGCCGGGCCGCCGGGGTGAGGGCGGCGCGACGGGCGCCCGGGGGCGGCTGGCGGAGGGGGGCGAGGACGCTGTCGAGTTCGGTGCCGGCCTCCCAGCGGAGCACCGGGACCCCGAGCGTCCGCAGGGCCGAACGGGTGGCGGCCCGGTCCAGCCGCCACAGCCGCAGCGCGAGCCGGGTGTCGGGACGGCTGCCCGCGGGCGGCTCGTCCCGCAGCGTGTCCACCACGATGAGCGGGAACCCGCGCTGCCGCAGGTCACTGATGGCGCCGAACCCCCGGGGGTCGAGCAGCGGCGAGAACACCACCACGAGCGTGCCCGGCGGCAGCGCGGTGCGCGGAATCCGGCCGACATCGGGGGTGACCCAGCTGTCGTAGCGGGCCGCGAGCATCATCTCGGCGATGCGGTAGAACTGCCGGTCGCCGGCGGCGGGCCCGAACCAGCGCAGCATGCCGCCCAGCACCACCAGCCCCACCCGGTCGCTGACCCGCAGGTAGGCGGTGACCAGCGCCGCCGCTCCGTGCACGGCCACGTCCAGGCAGGCCTGCGATACCGGGCCGGAATCGCCGAACGCGTCGATCATCACCACCAGGTCCGCGGCCCGCGCGGCGGCCCGCTGGTTGACGTGCAGCTGGCCGCGGCGGAGGCTGACCGCCCGGTTGACGTCCCGCAGCTGGTCGCCGGGCTGGTAGGGCCGCAGGCCCGCGAACTCGACGCCCTCGCCGATGGCCCGGCCGGTGTGCTCGCCGATCCGGCGCAGCAGTTCGGCGGGCACCAGCCGGGGCCGCAGCCGGGCCGGCCGGGGGAACACCTCCAGCGGGTCCAGGCCAGCCGAGACCGATGTCTCGAACGCGCCGGCCCGGCCGGTGACCCGGACCGTGCCGGGCGGGTACCGGCCCCACCGGTCGGCGTGCACCACCCACCGGGCGGTGGCCTGCCCGGCGCGCACGTAGACCCGGGTCCGCGGCCCCGGCTCACCGTCGGCCAGGCTGACCTGCGGCGCGGTCTGCAGCTCGATCGTGATCTCGTCCAGGGGTTGCGCGCCGGCCACGCGGACGGTCGCGGTGACCGTCACGTCCTCGCCCTCGAAACAGCGCGTGCCGGACAGCGTGACGTCGACGGCCAGCCCGGCGGGCCGGCGGCGCGGCAGCAGCGCGAGCGCGGCCAGCGCGGGCGCGGCCAGCAGCACCAGCGCGGCGTGGCCGGTCACGATCGCGGCGGCCAGGGCCAGCAGCGCCGCGGTGGCCATGCTCCGCGCCCGGGCAGCCGGGTACCAGCGGGCCGTCGAGCCGGGGACCGTTCGGGCCGTGGGCTCGGGGCCAGGGGGCGGGCCGGACGCACCACGGATCGTTCGGTTAAGAAATGGTCGTCTCACGCGGGTCCCCGGGGGACGGGGGTGCTGGCCAGGACCTCGGCGGTGATGTCCTGGCTGGTGATCTGGCGGACCCACATCTCCGGGCGGAGCACCATGCGGTGCGCCAGGGCGGGCACCGCGACGGCCTTGATGTCTTCGGGGGTGACGTAGTCGCGGCCGTCCAGCACGGCGTGGCCGCGGGCCAGCTGGATCACCGCCAGCGTGCCGCGCGGCGAGGCACCCACGGAGACCTGCGGGTGGGCCCGGGTCGCCTGCACCAGGGCCACCACGTAGCCGAGCAGGTCCGGGTGCAGCTGCACCTCCTCCAGCGACTCGCGCATGGCCAGCAGCCGCCCGGCGTCGGTGACCTGGGCCGGGGCTGGCGGCGCGGACCCGCGGGCCAGCCGCCGCCGGGCCATCTCCGCCTCCCCGCCGGCGTCGAGGTAGCCCAGGCTGACCCGGGCGGTGAACCGGTCCAGCTGCGCCTCGGGCAGCGGGTAGGTGCCCTCGTACTCGATCGGGTTATCGGTGGCCAGCACGACGAACGGCCGCGGCAGCGGCCGGGTCACCCCGTCCACGCTGACCTGCCCCTCGGCCATCGCCTCCAGCAGCGCCGCCTGTGTCTTGGGCGGGGTCCGGTTGATCTCATCGGCCAGCAGCAGCCCGGTGAACACCGGCCCCGGCCGGAACACCGCCTCCCCCGAGCCCAGGTCCAGCACCATGGCCCCGGTCAGGTCGGCCGGCAGCATGTCCGGGGTGAACTGCACCCGGGTGAACTCCAGCCCCAGCACCGCGGCGAACGTGCGGGCCAGCAGCGTCTTGCCCAGCCCCGGCAGGTCCTCGATGAGGATGTGACCCGAGGCCAGCACGCCCAGCAGCACGGTCCGGACGGCGTCCGGCTTGCCCACGATGACCTGCTCCACCTCGGCCAGCACCCGGCCGCACAGCAGCGCCGTCTCCGCGACCGGCCCGGTGGCTACCTTGGTCACCGCTGCCCCCCTTCCAGCTGGGCCACGATGCGTTCCAGCGTGGCCCGGTCCACGCCGGGCCCGTCGCCGTCTCCGGCGGGCGGCCCGGCCAGGTCCACCGCCTGCTCCCGGCCCAGGGCCGCGGCCAGCCGGGCCAGCGTCGGGCGCAGCAGGTGCTCGTAGTCGCGCCGGGACAGCTGCGCCCATTCCAGGTCCGAGGAGATCTTGGCGAACGCGGGGAAGTCCGCCGCACGGACCGCCGGCCGCTGCTGCGGATCTCGCCGCAGGTCTTTAAGCCGAACGGGCCGTGGTCTGGGCCCCCGCAAGGTCCCGCGCGCCACGATCAGGACGCCGAGGGTGGCGACCGAGGCCGCGTCGACCAGCCCGGCGGGGCCGCCCGCGGCGTACCCCGCGGCGAGCACCGCGCCGGTCCCGGTCAGGGCGGCGGCAGCGGCCAGGCGGGGGCGTCTCATGACGGGACGGCCGCGGTCTGGGTGAGGTCGCCGCGCATCTGGTCCAGGGCGGCCGCGGCCGCGGCCGAGTCGGCGCTGGTCATCGGCTCGCTGCTGTATCTGGCCCGGCGGAACAGGCCGGTCAGCGTCCCGGCCGAACCCGACCTGACCAGCCCGGCCTCGCTGGCCCGGGTCAGCACCTCGGCCGGGGTGTCGGCGGCGGCCGGCGCCGATCCGGCCGCCGCGAACCCGCGCTCCATGGCCACGTAGCACGCGATGATCGCCTCCCTGGGCTCCCTGCCCGCGATCAGCGCGCCGCGGCCGGCGGCCAGGCTCTCCAGCAGCCCCGCCAGCCTGCGGTCCCGGTCCCGCGGCGCGTCGGGCGCGCGCCTGCGGCGGGACAGCACGGTCAGCGCGAGCACCACGGCGATCGCGACCACCATGCCCGCGATGACCGGCCAGGCCGAGCCCGGGGCCTGCGGCGCGGTCAGCCCGAACGAACCGCTGCCCGGGGCGCCCGGCAGCGGCCGCACGGGGGTCTTGCGGGTGTGCCGCGTGAACAGCACGGCGAACGGGGTGACGATCGCGACCACGGCCAGCAGCAGGCCGAGGGTCTTGGCCCACCAGGGCAGGGGCGGCCGCGGGGGCTCGGTCTCGTCGCGCTTGGGCTTGCGCTGCGGCCGCGCCGAGACCAGGAGGATGATGAAGGCCGCGAGGGCCACGCCTTCGGCGGCGTACAGCGCGGTGGCCAGGACCGCCCCGCTGGCGCCCAGCGTGGTCGGATTCGAGCCGTTCGAGAAGGTGCCGCGGACCCGCAGCCCGGCCGCCATGACCGCGAGCAAGATCGCGACCGCGGCGACCCGCCAGGCCTCGGCGGCCCGGCGGCTGCGGGCGGGGGCCGTAGGGGTCATGGGGGCCACGGCGGACATGGGGGACGCAGGGGCCAGTCCCGCGGGCCCGTCGGGGTGACGACTCGCCGTGACATTCTGTCATTTTGGCATCCTGGATCGACTAAAGGCGAGGGATCCCGGCCGCTCAGCCCGGTCAGGGAGGCCAGCAGCTGAGGTTCACGGCCCGCCAGCCGACAATGGTGCCGTAACCGAGCGATGAAACAGCCATGGTGCGCGCGTCCTGACCTAGGCCAGAGCGAGGAGGCGAAGATGACTGACCATGACATCAGGGGCGAGCTTCTCGAATGCCTGGAATACCAGCGGTCCTCGGTGCGAGCCATCGTCGAGGGACTGACCGAGGAGGCCTGGCATTCGCCGGTCGTTCCGTCGGGCTGGACGGTCGCGGGCGTGATCGAGCACCTGGGCAATGCGGAGCGGCACTGGTTCCAGGAGGTAGTCGCGGGGGTGTATCCCGACCTGCCGTGGGATGAGGGCCGGCCGCCGTATCACCCCAACATGACCTTCACCTGCAATCGCCCGTCGTCAGATGTGCTCGGCTATTACCGGGCGCAGTGTGACCGGGCCAATGAGATACTCGCCGGGCTCAGCCTGTCGGATGTGCCGCGTGGCCGCCACGTCGGCGAGGAGATACCCAGCGTCAGTGTGGTGATCCTGCACATGATCGAGGAGACCGCGGCGCATTCGGGTCATCTGGAGATCGCCCGCGAGTTCCTGGACGGCGTGACCGGCCTCGGCCTGCGCTGAGGGACCGACGCTGAGGGACCGGCACTGCCGCGCTCACCACGCGAGGCCTGGCGGATCCGGGCTTCCGGAGAGCGGCGCGCAGGTCCTCGTCCACGTCCGGCCTTACGCTTGGACCATGAGCTGGGACGAGGCGTTCGCGGACCGGTACGACGAGTGGTCGGCGGAGATGACCGCCGATGTCGGCTTCTACGTCGGGCTCGCGCGGGAGGCGGACGGGCCGCTGGTCGAGCTGGCGGTCGGGAGCGGGAGGGTCGCCATTCCGGTGGCGCGGGCCACCGGCCGACCGGTGATCGGCATCGACTCCTCCCCCGCCATGCTGGCTCAGGCCCGGGACCGCGCGGCGTCCGCGGGCGTGACGCTGGACCTACGCCAGGGCGACATGCGGGACTTCACGCTCACCGAGCCCGCCGGGCTCATCTACTGCCCGTTCCGCGCGCTTCTGCACCTGCCGGCGTGGCAGGACCGGCGGCGTACCTTCGAGCGGGTGGCCGCCGCGCTGCGCCCGTCCGGGCGGTTCGCGTGGAACGCCTTTGCCTTCGACCACGCGATCGCGGCGCGGCTGGACGGCCGGCCGCAGGCCGGGCCGGTACCGCACACCGTCCGGTACGCGGTAGGCGACAACCGGATCGATCTCACGCTGGACAGCGGGGCGCGAAGCTCGGTGTGGTGGGCGACCAGGAACGAGTGGCTCGGGCTGCTCGACGTGGCCGGCCTCGAGGTCGAGGCGCTGTACGGGGGCTTCGGCCGGGAGCCGTTCGGCGACGAGAGCCGGGAGTACGTGTTCGTCGCCCGACTCAGGGAACCGGCGCCCAGACGGTCCTGGTGAAGCCGTGGTCGCTGCCTGGCGTGCCCCGGACCCAGTGCTCGGGAGTGGTCCAGACCCACGAGGCCAGCCGGTCGCGAGCGGGGGACTCGTGCCGGACGGCATGGATCCGCGGAGCGGCGCAGACCATCATCACGACCGCCGCGACCAGCATCAGCAGGCCTGCCGCGCCGGTGAACCAGGTCGACCTGGCCCGTGAGCTGCTTACTATCGCGGTCATGTTCCGCACCCGTTTCCCCGATCGAACCCCGTTGCGTTTTACGGTAGAGATCGCGCCGCGAGGTTCCGATGGTGCTGGCCCCCGGATCTGGCCGGGGGGGTTACCCCCACCAGCGCCGGGAACCGGCCGTCTACGCAACCTTGGTATCGCGGCCGGGTTGAGCAGGGATTGAGCCTGGGCTGAGCCTGGAGCAGCAGGCACGAGACGGGACGGGAGAACCGAGGACCGTTCGGGATAATAGGAAGGGTTCTGCTGGACGTGGGAGATGAGCCGATGCAGCACGCGATTCCGGTGGTGGACCTGGACGACGTGGACCTGGAGGCGGTGCGGGCGGGCACCGAGGAGCTGGGGGCCATCCAGGTGGTCAACCACGGGGTGCCGGCCGAACTCATCGGCGACCTGGAGCGGCGGATGGCGCGACTGCTGGGGCGGCCGCGAGCGGACAAGGCCAAGCTGGCCAGCCCGCATCCGTACCGGGGGTGGCGGCAGTGGCCGGATGACTTCGGCCGGCTGGAGCTCGAGCGGTTCAACGTGGCGCAGTTCGACGACGTCGCCGCGGCCAGCGAGGCCGGGGTGCCCGAGGCGTACCTGGGCCTGTTCGCGCACGCCAACGTCTGGCCCGCCGATGACCCTGGGCTGCGAGGGGCGGCGTTGGGGTACCTGGCGGCGTGCCTGGGGCTGGCGGAGCGGATGCTCGGTCTGTACGCGCGGGCCCAGTCAGTACCTGAGGACGCGTTCGCCATGGGCCAGCTGCCGCACGTCCGGCTGACCGTGAACGACTACCCGATCTGGACCTATCCGGAAACGGCCGCGGACGAGGACAAGCTGCTGCTGCTCGAGCACGCGGATGACTCGGCGGTCACCATCCTGGCGCAGCAGGGCGACTACGAGGGGCTGCAGGTCCAGGCGCCCGACGGGACCTGGATCGGGGTGCCCGTCATCCCCGGCGCGCTGCAGGTGTTCTCCGGGACGCTGCTGGCGCGGTGGACCGGGGGGCGGCTGCGGCCCGGGCGGCACCGGGTGGTGGCGGGCGGCGCGGTGACGCGGCGCTCGACCGCGGTCTTCGTGTATCCGTCGCTGGACGTGGTGGTGGAGCCGTTCGGCCCGTTCGCGGCGGATTCGTCCATCGGGCCGGTCCTGGTGTGGGATCACGTCAAAGACCGGGTGGCGGATTACCTGGGGACCTACGGCCGCCCGGAACAGATAGCGGCCTGGCGGGACGGCCAGCCGTACGTGGCCGAACTGGCCGAGGACTCGGCGGGCCGGTAGTCCGGGGCGCGCTGGGAGGCCGGTCGGCGCGCCGGGGGGCGCGCGGGGGGGTGTCCCCCCCGGCGTGTCGGGTGATTAGCGAAATTGTTATAAACCAGCCGATGGCAATCGTGATCATGGTCGTCCCGGGATCACGTCCGGTAACCTGTGGATTAGTTGTGCATAAGCTAGTGGAAAACCGCAGGTAGATGCGGACAACCGCTGGATTTCTGTGGATATCGCGTGGATGGCGAAAAAGAAAAAAATAAATGTCCGCGCGCTCTTGCGTGGCGTCTTGACGAGGCAGTAGAAATACCTCACCGCTGAAACGGGCACCACTGCCGGAGGAGACTCCGGGGACGTGAGAAGGGCCGGGAAACCGGTGCTTAGCGCGGGTGACTGGCACTGGCGGGAGGCCCGCGGTGCCGGGAAAAGCCAGGCAACTGGCCGCCGAACCGGTACGGCCTGGCCTGGCCAGGCCCCCTCCATCTCATACGTGGAGGGGGCCTGGTCATATTCTGCCGGACGGCGGCATTTTCGCCGGGAGCGACACGCCAGAATTCGTCAGTCCGCCATCCGTGCTTAACGGCCGGGAAACAGAGCTGATACCCCGCCATCCGCCCACGGGACGCTGCCGCTCGTCATCCTGCCCCGCGGGTCAGTGGGTGAGCGCCACCACCAGGGCGACCAGCGCCACCGCGACAATGGTCGCGGTGACCAGCTTGAGCTTTCCCGGGCTCCGGTAGGCCAGGCGGCCGATCTGCCAGATCACCACGGAGACGGCCAGCAGGATCAGGCCCGGCACGACATCCTTCTTCAGCACCACGCCGCCGACGGCGGCGAAGGAGATCGCGGTCCGGGTCCAGGCCAGCGTGGTTCTCTCCCGGGCCAGGCCGGGTTCGGGAGCGCTCGGGTCGCCGGGAGCGGCCATAACCGCAGCGCCGAGATCAACACGACGACGGCGGACACCACCGCCATGGTGGCCACGACCACGGCCATGATCAAGGGCATCACCGACCTGGGCAGCGGCTGGCCGTGGCGCATGGCCCGCTGGCTCCTGGCCCATTCGATGTACGCGGTCACCGCCACGACGGCGCCGAACGCGATGAGCGGCACGCCGAGCACATGCCGGCCCGCCGGCACGCCAGGGAACGGCGGCAGCAGCTGGACGATCCCGAGCCCGGCCACCACCAGGGCGAGCGCCGTCCGGCTCCAGGCCAGGAAGGTACGCTCGTTCGCGAACGTGAACCGAGGATCGGGCTCGGTACCGTCGGTACCGCCGCCGTCCGGCTCCGGGTCAGGGGAGTCCGCCACTCTCGCACCCCCTCCGCTGCCATTGATCGCAGGAGAAATCTTCCCAAAAAGCGTTGGCCGCCGCAGGCCACCCCGCTCATACGGTGGGGAGCAGGTTGGGGGACCGCGGCCCCATGGCGTGCCGGGACCTGGTCACCAGGGAACAACAGGTCCGGCACCCATCTGGCTCCTAGCCCGGATGCGCATCAGCTGGCGCGGGATCGGGCACCATGGACCGTTCGGGCTAATGATCGTGATCTTCGCCGTCCGCGGCGGTCCGGACCTGCCGGAAGGCTTCGGCGATCCCGGCCAGGGACCAGTGCGCGTTCAGGCCACTGGGGTTGGGCACTACCCACAGCCGGGCCTGGCCCAGCCGTTCCGGCTGCGGGCCGGTGCTGGCCCGCGGGTGGCCGAACGCGGTCCGGTAGGCGGTCACGCCGGCGATGGCCACGATCCGCGGCCGGTGCCGCTCCACCAGGGCTCTGAGGTGCTCGGCGCCCGCGCGGAGTTCGGCGCCGTCCAGCTCGGAGGCCTGGGCGGTGGCCCGTGCGACCAGGTTGGTGATGCCGAGCCCGAAGCCGGGCAGCAGGTCCTGCTCGCTCGGGGCCAGCAGCTGCGGGGTGAAACCGGACAGCTGCAGGGCGGGCCAGAATCTGTTGCCTGGCCGCGCGAAGTGCCAGCCCGTGGCGGCAGAGTACAAGCCGGGGTTGATGCCACAGAACAGCACCCGGAAGGCCGCTCCCGGTTCTGGCAGCACGTCGGGGATGGTGCGGTCCCGGGCCGCGGCCAGGTCCGGCGCGGCCGGGCGCGGGCTTTTCGTCATGGCTACCAGCATGCCGTGCCCGTGACAGGTCCCGGGCTCAGATTCCGGCGGCGCCACGGATCGCGGCCACGGTGCTTTGGCCGGCTAGGTGTATGGAGAGCGCTGGAAGCGGCCTGGGTGATAGGGGGCGAGCTCGGCGGCTGGGGCGTTGGTGGCTGGGGCGTTGGTGGCTGGGGCGCCGGTCGTCAGCTCGGCGGCGATGAGCCGGGAGAGGTGGGCGGCCAGGGTAACGCCGCTGTGGGTCACCGCGACGTAGAGCCACTCGGCGCCGGGGAGGCGGCCCACGATGGACTGGCCGTCGACGGGCATGGGGCGGACGCACACCTGGTACGCCACGACGCGGGCGTCGTCCAGGCCGCGGGCGTCGTCCAGGCCGCGGACGTCGTCCAGGCCGCGGACGGTGCGGCGGGCGCGGCTCAGCAGTTCGCCGGCCCAGCGGCGCAGTTCGGGCTCGGGGGTGTGCAGGTCCACGGCCGCGTCCGGGGCTTCCAGGTGGACCAGCCCGCCGGAGTGCGGACGCAGGTATATCTCGGGCGCGTGCACCACCCGCTGCGGACCCGCGCCGGTCACGGGACCAACCCGCACGACGAACCCGGGTGCGCTCGCCCCAGGCTCGGCCCAGCCTTCGAGCGGGACCAGCGCGGCGTCGCCCGTGGGTACGGCGGAGGCGGCGTCGGCCGCGGGTACGGCGGAGGCGGCACCGGCCAGCGCGGCCAGTTCGGGCACCCAGCGGCCGGCGCAGCACACCACCTCGTCGGCCTCCAGGACGTCGCCGGTGGCGGTGCGAACCCGGGTCGGGCTGGTGCCGAAGCCAACGACCCGGCCTGGCTCGCCGGTCAGCAGTACCGCGCCGCGGCTCGTCGCGTGGGCGACCAACCGCGCGATCAGCGGCTCGGTCAGCAGGTAACCCTCGCCGGGAAACCATGCCGCCGTGGTGTCGCGGGCGGCGGGTCGCAGCGCCGGCTCAAGCTGGGACACCTCGGCGGCGTCGATGAGGTGAGCGGGGTAGTCCCACTCGGTCAGGCGGCGGACGCGGGCGATGAGTTCGGCGCGTTCGGGGTCGCCGGTGGCCAGTTCGATGTTCCCGACAGGCCGGTACCAGGCGGGGCCTTCGAGGTCTGGGGCCAGGTCCGCCCAGGCGCGGATCCCGGCCTGGTTGAGCTCGTGGTAGGGCCTGGGGCCCTTGTCGTTGGAGTTCAGCCAGGCGAAGCTCCACCGGCTGGTGGCGCGGCCCGGCTGGTTCTGATCCAGCAGGGTCACGTGCATTCCGGTACTGGCCAGCCTGACCGCCACCGAGGCGCCGAGCACGCCCGCGCCGATCACCACGCAGCGGCGTTGTCGTACCTGGCTCACCAGTAGAGGTTAAGAGAGCGCGCGGATCGGGGTGATCAGCGGCGCCATGTCTTGAGGCGAAACAGGTACAGATTCGATGCGGGAGACCCGCCCGATGGGACCAATCAAATCGGGGCGGCTCTGGCCGCCGGAGGCCGCCTGGTTAGCGATGAGCACGCGCCGATGCGCTGGACCTTGGCCGATGCCGAGGGCAACGAGGTTGACGTGGCCACCATCACGGGCCGCGGCTGGTCGCGGCGGCTGGTTTGATGCCCGCTTCTTCCGGGCGGGTCGCCCGGGGCTGGTTACCCGGGGCGGGGCGGCGGGCTGTGGCTGCGGATGATCTTCCCGGCGGGGCTGCGGACCTGGCTGGTGCCGTCCGGGCGGACGGTCAGTTCCCAGCCCAGCTCGTGCAGCACCACGTGATGGTGCCACCAGCAGTAGTCCTTGAGGTTGCCCAGGCTGGTCCGGCCGCCGTCGGCCCGGTGCACCACGTGGTGCGGCTCGCACCCGGCCGCGGGCTGGTCGCACCCGCCGGGGTACTGGCAGCCCTGGTCCCGCAGCGCCACCAGCCGCCGCAGGTGGGCGGGGATCTGGTCGCTCTGGCCCACGTCCAGCGGCAGCGACGGGCCGTTCAGGCCCTTGCCGAGCAGGTTGGTGCGCAGGAACGAGGCGACGCCGCCGGGGCCGGAGACCACCGCGATGACCGCGGCCAGGATCTGCTGTTCCAGCATGGCCAGCACCTCGGCACGGCCATGGCCGCCGCCTGCGCCCTGCGCGGCATCCAGGCCAGCCGCGCCGTCCTGGGCGCCGGTGCTCCCGGTGCCGTCCTGGGCGCCGGCGTTGCCGGCGCCGTCGGCGCCGTCGGAGCGGCCTGCGTCGTCCGGGCCGCCGCCGGCTTCGGGGCTGCCGGCCTCCTCGGTGCCGCGGCCGGCGTGGCCGCGGATCCGGTCATACTGCACGCACAAGCCGACCAGCTGGTCCACCGCGCCCGGGTCCAGGTCGCCGGTTACCACCGGGATCAGCATCGCGTCGCAGCCGATCGTGCGGGCGGCGTCGCCGTCCAGCCAGGCCCCGCCGTCCCCGGCGGCCACCGCGGCGTCGGCGCGGTGCGCGGCCCACGCGGCCCGGTAGCCCTCGACCCACTTGGCCTGCAGCGCCGAATCGGCATCCAGCTCGCACAAGTCCGCGAACGAGACATGCACCAGGGCCTTGACCGGCTGCCCGGCCCGCTGGGGGAGCAGGTCCGAGGCCAGCAGCCGCCGCATCGCCTCGGCCAGCGCGTCGTGGTAGCGCTGGGCCCGGGTCCGCAGGTCCCCGCCCCCCTCAGGGGCCGACAGCGCGTCCAGCACCGCCCGCACCATCGCCGCGCACTGCGGGGTCAGGTCGCCGCGCAGCACCCCGGCCCCGTCCAGCGTGGTGTCCAGAAACAGCGCCCGGTCCAGGTGCTTGTCGTTGTCGCCGTCGGGGTCGGACGGGGCGGTGCGGTAGCGAATCTCCGCGCAGATCGCGGCCAGCTCCCGCAGGCCCGCCCCGGCCCGCGCCGCGGCCACCACGATCTCCTCAGCCTGCCCCCGGTACTCCCCGGGGATCCCGAACGTCCACTTGGCCAGCTGCAGCGCCACGGACTTGGTGATCACGCCGCCCTCGCGCAGCCCGGCCAGCAGCGGGGCATGGGCCCGGGCCAGCGCCTGCACCGCCGTGTGCTCGGCGGCCTGCCCGCGGGTCACCCGGGTCGTGTGCACCAGCCAGGTGCGGCTGGTCCGCTGCCCGTCGCCCACGGGGCCGCCGGCCGCATCGAACCCGGCCAGCAGCCGTCCCCGGGCCGCGGCCTGCACCGCGTCGGCCTGCTCCAGGCCGCGCAGGCACTCCGAGATCGCCTCGGCCGGCATCTGGGCCGCGTCCAGGTCGGCCAAGAACCCCGCCGCGCACTGCAGCATCCGCAGCGCCTCGGCCGCGTTCGCCGGGACCGTCACGGTGCTCATGGCGCCGGTCTCACCTCCTCTCGGCCGGGCGCGGGCCGGGCTTTGGCCTGGCCGTGGGTACGGCTTGACAGTCGTTATTCGGAATTATTTTCTAGACTTAGACTAGCAGGCGCCGCCGACATTTTCGTGACCTGACACGCTGAAGTATTCGATTTTCCATGTCGAACGTAGGTGTCAGGAGGAGTCACTCGGCGTCACCTACCCGAAGGACGGGAAAACGCGACGGGCCGCCGAAATGCAGACGCAGGTGTACCTCGGCTACGACGACCAGTCAGGCCTTTGCGTCTGGCGCGTGCCCAAAGCGATCGCGCACCCGCACATGCAAGGACCTCCCATGACTCGCGAAAGCGGAGGGGTCGCCGCGAGGGCCGACGCGGTGGTCGAGGCAAATGCGGAATTGGCCGAAAGGGCCGCTGCCTTCCGGCGTTGTCCCACGTGCGAGTCAGATCATTACAGCAGCGGGCGATCTGGTCCTGAACCGATGGTCCGGCAGCGTGGCATGGATTGAGGGCTGGCTCGACACCGGCGACCTCGGTCACTTCGACGAGGACGGCTACCTGTTCCTGGCCGGCCGGTCCGACGACGTGATTAACCGGGGAGGGGAGAAGATCTACCCGCGGGAGATCGAGGACGTCCTGCTCGCGCAGCCCGGCGTCGGTTCGGCCGCGGTGGTCGGGGTCCGGGACGAGGTGCTCGGCGAGCGCCCGGTGGCCTACGTCGTCCCGGCCGGGTCGTGGCCCGGCGGACCGTTCGAGGAGGCCGAGCTGGCGCAGGCACTGCGCGAGGCGTGCGAGGAGGCCCTGCCCCGGGCCAAGCGGCCGAGTGTGTTCTGCCTGGTTCCGGAGCTGCCGGCGGGACCCACTGGCAAGGTCGCCCGGCGCCGGCTGCGGGAACTGGCCATGGCCGGCCGCTCAGCCGGCCGGGCCGACCGGGGTGATCTCGTGCCGCAGCTCCGGGGCGGCCTGGCCTCGGTGGCGGCTTACGTCGTGCCTGCCAATCGAATATTCGTTTGGACGTGGGATAGAATGTCCTGGTGAGCGTGAGCATGCAGGAATCCCTGCTGGACGCGGGCGACGAGCCCGTGCTCGGAGCACTCGGGGACACGGTGCGGCGGACGCCGTTGGCCCGCGGCGCCTGGGTCGACCTGCGCCCGGGATGGCTGTCGGGTTCTGGCGCGGTGTTCGGCCGGCTGGCCGAGACGGTGCCGTGGCGGGCGGAGAAACGGCACATGTACGACCGGGTGGTGGACGTGCCCCGGCTGACCTGCTTCTACGGCGAGGACGCGGTGCTGCCCGACCCGGTGCTGACCGGCGCGCTACAGGCGCTGAACGCGCACTACGGAACGGAACTCGGCGAGCCGTTCCGGACCGCGGGGCTGTGCCTGTACCGGGACGGGCGGGACAGCGTGGCCTGGCACGGCGACACAACTGGCCGGAGCCGGCGCGAAGACACCATGGTCGCGATCGTGTCGCTGGGCTCGCCGCGGGGGTTCCTGCTGCGGCCGCGGGGCGGGGGAAAGTCCCTGCGCTATGAGGTGGGGCACGGCGACCTGCTGGTCATGGGCGGTAGCTGCCAGCGGACCTGGGAGCACGCCGTGCCGAAGACGGCCCAGGCCGTCGGGCCGCGGATCAGCGTGCAGTTCCGTCCCCGCGGGGTCCGCTAGAAAGCGCCCGTCCCATGCAACCTTCCGCACGCCGGGGGTGGTCTGCATGGCTGTAGGGGGTGAGCGGTGAACGCGAGGCTGGACGGAGAGTTCCTGCGAGTTGGACGGCTGGGCGGATAAACGTGTCGACGGCCGGGCGCGCGGCGTGTCATCGTGACGCGTCATGGAGGATGCGCACCAGGCCGAGCTGCACGAGCACTACGCGCGCGGCGAGGAACGCGGCCGGCTGGCCGAGGGCCACGGGCGGCTGGAGTTCGCCCGGACCACCGAGATCATCCTCCGGCGGCTGCCGGCCGCCCGGCGCTAGTCGCCGACATCGGCGGCGGGCCTGGCCGCTATGCGCTGTGGCTGGCCGGGCTGGGCTACCGGGTCGAGCACCGGGACCTGGTGCCGCTGCACGTCCGGCAGCTGCGCGAAGACGCCGACGGCATCGCCGGGCTGCGGACGGCGGTGGGCGACGCTCGCGACCTGGACCTGGCGGACGCCTCGGTGGATGCGGTCCTGCTGCTCGGGCCGCTGTATCACCTGCGCCGACGGGCCGAGCGAGTCCGTGCGCTCGGCGAGGCGCGGCGGGTGGTCCGGCCCGGCGGGCCGGTGTTCGTGGCCGCGATCTCCCGCTGGGCGCCGCGGATCGATGGAGTGCTGCTGAGCCGGCTGTACCAGACTTATCCGCATATGCCCGAGCTGGTCGGTCAGGTCGAGCGGACCGGGCAGCTGCCGCTCGGTCCCGGGTCGTTCAGCGGCTTCTGCCACCGGCCGGCGCAGCTGCGCGCCGAGCTGCGCGCGGCCGGGCTGGCGGTCGCGGACCTGGTCTGCGTGGAAGGGTCGGCCTTCCTGCTGGCCGACCTGGCCGAGCGGCTGGACGACCCGGCCGCGCGGGTCATGGTCCTGGACAGCGCCCGGGCCCTGGAGCGGGTACCCGAACTGCTCGGCGTCGGCCCGCACCTGCTGGCCACCGGCATCCGCGCCGGGTGAGGCTGGCCAATAAGGTTCTCAGGAGAGGGCATTTCTCGCCCGGGCCGGTCGATCGTCCAGGCTAGCCACGGTCCAGGCGCCGGTGATGCGAGGTTGCGCGCGAAGTGACAAGCTTTGCTCTTTTCCTGGTCCGGAGGCGGCTGGGGATCGTGGTCCTGGTATGGGCCGTGACCCTGGCCGCTTTCGGGCTGTTCCGGGCCGGGGGTGCGAGCCCGGCCTCCCGCGTGCAGATCGACACGCAGCTCGGCCAGGGCGAGCCCGCCGCCTGGCAGTACTTCCACTACGTGCTGCGGTTGCTGCACGGCCACCTCGGCGAATCGCTGACCGTCGGGTTGTCGGTCAACACCGTGTTGTGGAGGGCGCTGCCGCCGACCTTGTTGCTGATGATCGGCGGGGTGGCGGACCGTCTTCGGCAAGCCGCAGTCACCTGCCCCCTCCCCGGCACCGGACCCGCGGCACCTGACCGGTCTCATCTGGCATCACGCCCTGCACGCCCGGGTCTGCATCGAGCGTGGCCGCTGGTGGCAAGCCGAGCACTGGATCAACGCCATGCGCGACCATGCGATCACCCTGGCCCGCGTGCGGCTGGGTTATCCCGCCTACTACGCCAAGGGAGCCCATCTGCTGCCCGATGATCTGACGGCACCGCTGGAGACCACGCTCAATCACCGAAGCAGAACTGCGCCGTGCCCTGGCCGCCACCATCAACCTCGCAGCGGACGAGCTCCAGCGATCCGATCCCCCGCTGGCCGCTCGCCTGCGACCCATGCTCGCGGAACTGCGTGCCTGAGTGAGCTCAGCCTGGCGCTGGCGGCGGGACAACTGGTCACGTCAGGTAGATGCTGGGGACCGGCGGCAGCAGGCCTGGATCGGCCCTGGCCAGGTCGGCGCCATCGGAACGGCCCATTAGCCAGGCCAGCAGCCCCGCTTCGGTCCCGCTGATCGGCCCGGCATCTGCCGCGGCGCCGCTGAGCTGGAATGAGCGGCCCGTATCGGTGGCATGAAGACCCGCGGTTACGGGGGCCAGCGGGCGGTCGCTCAGGGCCTGGACCACGATGGTGAGCATCTCGCGGACGAACGCCGCGGGCCACGAGCCGGGCCCGTAACCGAAATCAAGATCCACATGGTGAATCAGCACCTCAGCCAGCCGGGACCGCACGACCATCTCCGCCGGAGTCTGCTGGCCGGTCGTCCAGGTGACCAGGTTCTGCCAGGCGCCTGGCGGCATCTGCTCGGCCGCTTCGGCCAGCGCGGCCGCCGTGGCGCGCACGTCGGTTACCAGGACAGCAGCCGGCGGCCCGCCCCTTCCTCGATGGCGGCCGCCCGCGCCGCCACGCTCGGATACTCGTAGCCGGGGATCCCGGTCCGGGCCCAGCCCAGCAGCCGGGCACCGCCCTCGGCATTACCGGCCAGATGCGTCAGGACATGCCCTCGTGTCCAGCCAGGTAGCAGTGAAGGCTCCCGCACGTCAGCATCGGTCAGCCGACCCACGTCACCGATCAGCCTGGCCGTCGCCTCGGTCAGGCCCTCCAGGACATCCTCGATTGATCGCACGGTTCCCATCCTGCCGCCGACGGCCCGGGAAGAGAGGTCAGCGGAAGTCACGGCTGGGCACGGCGGCGACCTGGAGCGGGCGTAGCGCGGCGGCGACCAGGTTGACGGCGCCGCCGGTACGCTCGGTGCCCTCAGAGCGCTCGGGGCCGCCTGGTCAGCGCTCGGGGTCCGCCGGTGCGCTCGACCCGGCCCTGGATGAGCAGCGCAGGCGCGACCATGGCCATCCGGCGGTGGCGGGCCCAGACCTGGGGCGGGCAGATGACGTTCACCATCCCGGTCTCGTCCTCCAGGCTGATGAACACTACCCCGCGTGCGGTCGGGGGCTGCTGCCGGTGAGTGACCAGGCCGGCCACGGTCACGTGGGAATCCGCGGCGGCTGACCTGACCGCCGCCGCGGTCAGCACCTGCCGCTCGGCGAGCCAGGCCCGGATGTGCGCCACCGGGTGAGTGCCGTAGGTCCCGGTGGCCCACAGGTCGGCGAACGTCTCCTCGACCGGCGTCATGGCGGGCAGCGGCGGCGCGGACCCCTTGCCCCCCGGGCTCTCCGGATCGAGCCCGGTGGTAGTGCCGGCCAGCTGCCCCTCGCGCACCGTGGCGGCGGCACCCGCCGCCCACAGCGCGGCGCGCCTGCTCAGCCCGAAGCACCCGAACGCCCCGGCCAGGGCAAGCGCCTCGAGCGCGGCGGCCGGCAGCGCGGTCCGGGCCGCGAAATCCTCCAGGTCCCGGTAGGGCCGCCCGGCGGCCACCCGCTCGGCCGCCTGGAGGCCCAGGTTACGCACCCCGGACAGGCCGGGCCGGATGGCCGGTCTCTTGACGCCGGCCGGGCAGGCACCCGCGAAGCCTTCGAGGCTGGCCAGGGCCTCGCTGGCGTTCACGTCTACGCCTAGGACCACGACCCCGTGCCGCCGCGCGTCGTTGATCAGGGTGTGCGGGGCGTAGAACCCCATCGGCTGGTTGCGCAGCAAGGCGGCGGTGAACGCGGCCGGGTAGTACTGCTTCAGCCACGCGCTGGCGTAGACCAGGTACGCGAAGCTGATCGCGTGCGATTCGGGGAACCCGTAATTGGAGAAGGCGAGGATCTTGACGTAGATGTCTTCCGCGACCGCGTCGCTGATGCCGCGCTCGGCCATCCCGTCCAGCAGCCGCTGGCGGAGTTCGGCGATCCGCTCGGGAGCCCGTTTGGCGCTCATCGCCTGGCGCAGCCGGTCAGCCTCGGCGGGATCAAATCCCGCGCAGTCGATGGCCAGCTGCATCATCTGCTCCTGGAACAGCGGCACGCCCAGTGTCTTGCCGAGCGCAGGGCGCATGGACTCGTGTGGCATCGTGGCGGGCTCATGGCCGTCATGCCGGCGCAGGTACGGGTGGACCGAGCCGCCCTGGATCGGTCCCGGCCTGATCAGCGCCACCTCGATGACCAGGTCGTAGAACTGCTTAGGTCGCAGCCGGGGCAGGGTCGCCATCTGCGCGCGGGATTCCACCTGGAACACTCCCACCGTGTCCGCCTCGGCCAGCATCTGGTAGACGGCCGGATCCTCCTGCGGGATGGAAGACATCGACCAGTGCTCTCCGTAGTGCTTGTTCACCAGGTCAAGGCAGTCGTGCAGGGCGGCCAGCATGCCCAGGCCGAGCAGGTCGAACTTGACTAGGCCCGCGTAGGCGCAGTCGTCTTTGTCCCACTGCAGCACGCTGCGGCCGGGCATCCGTGCCCATTCCACCGGGCAGACCTCCCCCACCGGCCGGTCGCAGATCACCATGCCGCCGGAATGGGTGCCGAGGTGGCGCGGCAGCCGCTGCATCTGAGCGGCCAGGTCGGCCGCGGCCGGGGGAACCGCGTCCGGGTCGCGGTCATCGGCCGGCAGCGACTCGCCGTCAGCAGCCGCGCCCGGGCCGATCTGCCGGACCCAGGCGTCCGACTGGGCCGGGGTGTAGCCGAGCGCGCGGCCCGCGTCCCGCAGCGCCAGCCGCGGCCGGTAGGTGATCACGTTGGCGACCTGTGCGGCCCGCTCCCGGCCGTAGGTGCGGTAGACGTACTGGATGACCTCCTCCCGGCGCCGGTGCTCGATGTCCAGGTCGATGTCGGGCGGGCCGTCCCGGCCCTCGGAAAGGAACCGCTCGAACAGCAGGTGGTGCGAGACCGGGTTGACGTTGGTGATGCCGAGCGCGTAGCACACCGCCGAGTTGGCCGCCGATCCCCGGCCCTGGCACAGGATGTTTTCGTGCTCGCAGAACTCGACGATGTTGTGCACGATCAGGAAGTAGCCGGGGAACTTCAGCCGCTCGATGACGTCGAGTTCCCTGGCGATCTGCGCATGCGCGCCGGGCACCCGCTCGCGGCCGGGCGCCCCGTACCGGGCCGGGGCCTTCCGCGCGACCAGTTCACGCAGCCAGGACGCCTCCGTGTGGCCGGCCGGGACGCCGAAGTCGGGAAGGCTCGGCGCGATCACGCGGAAATCGAACGCGCACTCGCGTCCCAGCGCGACGGTCCGCTCAAGCACGCCCGGGTAGCGCCGCAGCAGCGCGGCCATCTCCGCGCCTGAGCGCAGGTAAGCCGTGCCCGCCGGGTCCAGCCAGCCGTCCTGGTCCGCCAGGGACCGCCGGGCCCGGATCGCGGCCAGCGCCTGGCCGAGCCGGGCCTGGCCGGGGACCGCGTAGTGCACGTTGCCGGTCGCGATCACGTCGACGTCCGCGGCCGCCGCGAGCCGGGCCAGCGCGTCGTTCCGTTCGTCATCGCCGGGATCGTGACGGCAGTTCAGCTCGACCATCACGTTCTCGTGCCCGAACATCGCGGTCAGCTCGGCCAGCTCCCGCCAGGCCGCGGTCTTCGGGTCCGGGCCGCCGGCGGCGAGCGCGACGGGAACCTGCCCCTTGCGGCAGCCGGTCAGCACCACCCAGTGGCCGTCGTGCGCGCTAGCCAGCGCTCCGGTGTCGTAGACCGGCCGTCCCTTTTCCCCGCCGGCCAGCTGGGCCGCGCTGATCACAGAGCACAGCCTGCGGTACCCCTCCGGGTCGCGGGCCAGGATCAGCAGGTGGCTGGACTGGTCCGGGGGGACGACCCCCCTGGACCCCCCGCGCACGGGGGGGCTGCCCGCCCCCCCGTACCCCCCTGACCCGGGGGGCAGGCTGAGCTCGGCGCCGAACACCGTGCGGAGCCGGGCGCCGTGCTCGGCGAGCCGGGCGGCGGCCTGGGCGAACTGCGGAACCCCGTACATGCCGTCGTGATCGGTGATGGCGAGCGTCTCGAGCCCGAGCCGGGCCGCTTCGGCGACGAGCTCACCGGGAGCGGCCGCCCCGTCGAGGAAACTGAACGCGGAGTGGCAGTGCAGTTCGGCCCAGGGGACACGGCCGGCTTCCGGCCGCCTGACCGGCTCGCTCGGGACGGGCGTCGCCGTCTCGGGACCGGCGGGCCCGGCATGGTGAGGCGCCTCGGGGTCAGCGGACCCGGCCTGGGGCGGCTGACCTTCGGCACGCCAGGACATGCGGCGCCGGAGCTCGGCCCACGGGACCGGCGCGTTATCCCAGCCCACCTCTGGCCCCGGATCCAACGACGTCGTTGTCACAACGACGTGCACCAGACCACGTGGTTGTCACAACGACGTGGTTCGGGGACTGCGCCCTGGCGTGTTTCACCAGTAGCCGGCCTCGATCAGCCAGCGGCCGTCCTGCACCGCGGCCAGCCAGGCCCGCCCGTCGCCGGTCAGGAGCTGGAACCTGGCCCGCCGCCGCGCGGCGACCGGATCCCACCAGCGTTCGGACAGCGGCCACGGGCCGGCCCAGCCGGTGATCCGCCGCGGCGGGTCATCATCGACCGCCAGCCAGGCTGGCGCGGCTGACATGATGCACCGGCCGGTCACGGTGACCGGAGCTCCGGCCTCGTCGGTCACGTCCGCCTCGCGGGCGAAGGGGTACGCCACGCCAGGCGCCGGACCCATGACCCGCCCAGGCCAAGGCGGGCCCGGGGCCAGGCGGGGCTCTGTTTTCTCGCCGAACGGTACCAGGGTGACCCGCTCGCAGAAATCTCTCCCGCCACCCGGGACCGGACGCAGCACCGCCTGGTGCCCGAGCATGGCCTGGACGCGCATGGCCGCCCGGGCCACCCGGTCGCTGACCACGGTCTCTCCCCACAGGGCGAGCTGGTGCCCGGTGGCGCGGACCACCTGGTCCGGCACCAGCCGGAGCACCGCGATGCCCCCGCCGGACGTGTCCGTGTCGCCTGCCGCGCCCCGCCAGCCGTCGAGCTGCCAGCGGACCCGGCCGGCCAGGGCGGTCGCGGACAGCAGCCCGTCGTGCCGCCACAGCCTGCGGCTTTCCCGGCCGTCCGCCCAGGTGGCCTGGACCTGGACGCGGACGCAGGTCAGCCCGCGGGCCGACAGGCCGTCGTGCATCTGCTCGGCGAGCGCCTTGGCCGCGAACACCACCGGCTCGGCCAGCGGCTCCGGCGGGTCGAACTCCCGGACCGCGGACAGGTCCTCGGCGGGCGGCGCAGCCGCCAGCGGCCGTGAGCCCTGGCCGCTGGCCAGCCGGTGCGCGGTCTCCCCCGCGGAGCCGAACCGGCCGGCCACGTCACCGGCGGGCAAGGCGGCCAGATCCCCCAAGGTACGCAGGCCGAGCCGGGTCAGCAGCCCGGCTAGGTCCTGGTCTTCCAGGACGCTCACCGGTTGCCGCGCCAGGAACTCCGCCGTATGGCCAGGGGGTATCACGAAGACCGGGCTCCGGCGGGCGTGGGGCGAGCCGGCATGGGGCGGACCGGTATGGGGTGGATCGATGCCGCGGGCGGCCAGCAGCGCGGCGAACAGGCCATCGGCCGCCCCGACCCGGGACTCCACGCCGAGTTCCGCCACCGCGGCGATGATCCGGCCAGCCAAAGCCATCTCGCCGCCGAAGTAACGCGCGGGCCCGCGGGCGCCGAACGCGCACACGCCGGGCTCCACCGCCTCCACCCTGGGGCAGAACTCGGTCACCGCCGCGATCACCTGCTCGAACAGTTTCGCGGCGTGCGGCCCGGGCGCGGCCAGCGGGCTTGGGGCGCCGGGACAGCTTGGGGCGCCGGGACGGCTTGGGGCGCCGGAATCGCACAGCCCCGGGCAGCACAGGACCATGATCCGCGGGGTTTCCGGTATCAGGGCACCAGGCTGGCGTGCCCTCACAGGGCCAGCCCGGGCGGAAGATATTTCCCCGGGGGGACATTCGCGGGGTCCGCCAGGGTGACGCCGCCGTCTTCGCCCGGTAGCCAGAGCCAGCTGGTGCGCGTCATGGCCGCCTCGCCGCGGCCGTCCGACACCACCTCAGCGCAGCATGCCCGGAGCCGACCGTGCCCGTCACCGAGTCCGGTCCAGCCCTGGATGACCACCCGGAGGCGGACCTGCGCCCCCGGCCATTTCCCGGCCACGAGCAGCACGCCCCGGCCGCGCCGGAGTACCGCCTCAAGACGCTGCCGGACCTGGGCCGGGGCCCGCCCGGGCGGCCGCAGCAAGACCAGTTCGCACCCGTCGAGCAGCGACGCCACCACCTGCGGCCAGGCGTCCCCCGGATCGGGAACCAGCAGGGTCCGCTCGGCGTCCAGGCCCAGGCCCACCGTGGCCAGCACGCCGGCCTCGGGTATTCCGGCGATCCCGCACCAGGTCCCGGCGGCCGAGGCGGCGGCCAGCAGGGCCAGGGCCAGTATGCCGAACTCCGCCACGGTCACCACCGACCCGCGAGCAAGGCCGTCCCGCGGCAGTAGCCCGCGCAGCGCCGGCAGGACCGGCAACGTATCGGATCCCGGGCACCTCTGGCGGGCAGGGTCCAGGACCACGAGGGTGGAGGCGGGGCGAGGACCAGGACCAGGATGACCGGCAGGGATCTCCATGGTCGCGGATGATCCAGGCTGGTCGGCCGGCATCCGCCTGATTTCCGCAGACCCGCTCCCCATCCTGGCAAGGATCGAACATAAGTTCGGTTATGTCAAATCGAGCCGTCCCCCGGGCGAGCCATGCGTATGTCGCAGCTATGTATCAGGGGCCGGCCGGGGTCCTCCATGAGATTAAGGCGCGGCGACTACCAGGTAACGGGGACCTTGACCGGGGCCGCGCAGCGGGGAAAGGAACGGCTTCCGATGAACGGGAAATATGTCGGTTATGTCGCGGGTCATGATCCACTGCACGGCTTCCTCAGCCAGATCACCCGCGATCTCATGGACGTGCGCGAGCCGCGGCAGGTGTTCCGCGCCTTCCGGCTGTCCGGCAGCAACGTGGTCTACGCCTATGAGGAGAAGTTCACCGGCATCAAGATCATCTGTAAGTTCTACGGGCCGAGGTTCGCGCCCGACTGGGACAAGGCGGCGGTGAAGGCGCGCCAGGAGTACGAGATGCTCGAGACGCTGCGCCGGTATCACCTGATCGGCTCGCCGCACCACGTGATACGCCCGCTGGGCTTCAACCGTGACATCAACGGCGTGCTCGCGCTCGAATACTATCCCGGCGAGGAATTCAGCCACTCCATCGCTCGCGCCACGTGCCACCAGGACGACGCCCACCTGTTCTGGCGGCTGAAGGCGCTCGCCTACTTCCTCGCCACCCAGCACAACCGGACGGCCAACGGGACTCAGGTCGATTTCGACGACGACTGCAGGTACTTCGATACGGTCGCGGGCAGGCTCAGGAAAACCCGCCGCCTGGGGCCGTGCGACATCGACGAGTTCTCCGCCTTGCGCGACCGCTGGCGGGACAAACCGCAGATGTGGCAGGACCAGCAGGTCTGGCTGCACGGTGACGCGACCCCGGCGAACTTCCTGTTCGGCGACGACCTGGACGTCGCGGCGATCGACCTGGAACGCATGAAGCGCGGGGACCGGATGTTCGACGTCGGACGGGTCGCGGGCGAGCTTCAGCACGCATTCATGCGCGACGTAGGCGACAAGCAGCGCGCGGAACCGTTCATCGGGCATTTCCTCTGGGAGTACAGCTGTCATTTCCCGGATCGCTATGCCGCATTCGAGTCGATCACGGCCCGCGTGCCGTACTACATGGCGCTGAACCTGCTGCGGATCGCCCGGAATGACTACATCGGCCAGGACTACGGCGCAAGGCTGGTGAGGCAGGCCAAGCGGCTGCTTCAGGCCGCGTGAGCGCCTGGATCCCGTGCTACCAATTGCCGAGTCCCGTTCGGCAAGATGCAAGCATGGACATCCGAGCGGTCGCGTTCGACGCGAACGGCACCCTGGTCAGGATCCTGACCGAAGACGGCGCGGAGGAGATCTTCCGCGCCGCGGGCCACTTCCTCACCTACCAGGGCATAGACCTGTGCCGGGAACAGGTCAGGGACCTGTATTTCCGGATCATGTCCGAGCAGCAGCATGCGAGCCCGGAGGAGCATCCGGAATTCGACGCCGCGGGCATCTGGCGCACCATCATCGAGACGCACCAGACGGCCTTCACCCGCACCCTGCCTCCTGCGAAGCTCGAGCAGATGCCGCTGTTCCTGGCCGAGATGTGCCGCGGCATCTCGCGCCACCGGCTGGGCCTGTACCCGCATGTCCGCAGGGTGCTCGGTGCCCTGCGCGAGCGCTACCCGCTCGCGCTCGTCACCGATGCGCAGAGCACGTATGCCCGCGGGGAACTGCACAGGGTCGGCCTGCTCGGCTACTTCGACCCGATCGTGGTGTCCGGCGACCACGGATACCGCAAGCCTGACCGGCGGCTCTTCCAGCTCGCGCTCGACGGGATGGCGGTGACGGCCGAGAACGCGCTGTATGTCGGCAACGACATGTACCGCGACATCTTCGGGGCCAGGGAAGCCGGCCTGAAGACCGTGATGTTCGATTCCGATCAGGGCAAGAAGGCCTACCTGGACTGCGTGCCCGACTACACGATCACGGACCTACGCGACCTGCTGCCCATCCTCGGGATATGAGGCCGCCCGCGGAAGCCCTGGCCGGGCGGCTCCGTGAAGTATCGCGATTCTTGGGAAACTTCGGAAACGAGTGTTACGATGATTTCTGAAGAAATCAAGGAGGCTGCCATGGAGCGTCTGGACCAGGCCACCACCGACCTCATCGAGCAGGAGGTCCGGGGGCGGTTCCCTGAGGGTGCGCTTGGCAGCGTCGCGGTACTGCAGTACGGCGACGACCCGGCGGTCGAGCCTGGCCAGGTCGTGATCGAGGTGACCGTCGAATCCGCGACCGAGCTGGAAGGCGAGGAGGATTCTCTCGCGGCGTTCCACCGGACCCACCGGGACGTGATCCGCCAGCTCCAGCGGGATATCCCGCAGCGCTGGCCTCAAGCCAACCGGTTCAAGCTCACCACAGGCCAGGGCCAGGGCCCCAAGTTCATGCTGCGGTTTCCCGGGCCGGACGAGCCGACGGGTGACCTCACCCCGGTGATGGCCCGGCTGGGACAGGCCGACCTGGAGACCCTGGACACGCTCATTACCGCGGGCATCGCGCCCAACCGGGCGCAGGCCGTCCGCTGGGCCCTAGCCCGGATCCGCGAGCGGCCCGCCTACGCCCAGCTGCGCGAGCGAGCACGCGAGATCGAGGACCTCAAGTCCCAGTTCTAAGCTGGCCAGGGCCAGCGGGTTCAGGCTGCCGCGCCCGGATGTCCATGGGGCGCCACCCGGGATGGTGTGCTGGCTGACCCCCGGACCGCTGGCCGGCTCTGATTGCCCAGTGCCGAAGGCGTCGGCCACCGCCGTACGCGCCCAGCGCATCCGGGTAACTGCAGTCTGCTGGTCCTCGCCGTAGGCCTGCGCGACCCGGGCGGCGCAGCCCAGTTCGCCCAGGACGCCGATGGCCGCGGCGATCGCATGCTCGACCTGCCTCGCGTTGGGCTCATCGGAGCGCTGCAGCGCCGACGCGAACAGCGCGTCGGCCCGAGCAGCACCGTTGCTGAGGTCACAAAGCGCGGATTGCATCTCGACCTCCTCGGCTGATGCTTCTGAAAAGACCCCGTGGGACGCCCTTGTAGAGGTCCCTGCTAACCCTGAGCACCGCCCGGCGCCTGTGATACATCTCAGGATCTAGCCACGAAGATCTATGAGATACGCCGCCCTAGCGGTCGCTAGCGGGCCTGGCTTCGCCTGCCCATTCGGCCCGGTGTATGGCCCGCATGGCGCCCAGGAACAGCCACTGCTGACTGAACGCCAGGTGCGCGGCCCGAAGCCCGGCGGTGGCCGCCATGTCGCTCAGCGGGCCGCTCGGCGTGCCGTACATCCGCCGCGCCCAGCGCGGCAGCGCCGAGAACGCCAGGGCGCTGACCGGCGGCAGCCCCAGCTTCAGGACGCGGTTGCCGTCGGGCACCGGAGGATGGAGGGTCAGCCGCAGCGCTTGTCTCGCCTCGTCGCAGACGTACAACCTCGGCCTGATCTCCTCGTAGTAGGCGTCGAGATCGGCCATCGAGGCGGGCGCTGCCGCGCGGTCGACGCCGATGAGCTCTGCACTTGTGCGCTGCTCGTCCACGAAGGCGTCGAGTTCCGCGGCGGAGAACGGCAGTCCGCTTCGCCGGGCTATGTCGACGCAGGAGGCGACCTCACCGCAGTGCACCCACAGCAGCAACTCGGGTTCGTCCACCCGATACCGCGTGCCGTCGGGGTCGGTTCCCGTGAGCGACGCGTGGACCTTGCGCACCCGGCGTCCCGCACGTTCCGCCTCGGCGATGGTCCCGAACGTGCACGTCTCGATGAACATCCTGGTCCGGTGCAGCCTGGCCCAGGCATCCACTGGCTGCGTGATGGTAGCGGCGTTCTGCAACGTGCCACGTATCACCCGCGGATGCAGTGCCTGCAGGTACAGGGCGCGGACAACCGCTGCCCACATGATCCGGCTGTTCATGACGCGCCAGGTCACCGACTCGGGACCGAACAAGCCCTCGTCTTCCCGGCCGGGATCATCCGGACTCGTATACGTGTAAGGCGTGTAGGGCATCGGTCTTCACCGCACCAGCCGACCGCGGAGAATGACGGCGCTTGGGGTATTCAGCTGGCCCAGGTCCAGGCGGGAGCCGGCGTCGTAGCCGACGGGCTCGCCGTCGGGCAGGGCGGCTCCGCGGATACGGGCAGCGGTCACCAGACCACGCTAACCTCGGCCCGATCCGAACCCAAGCGGTCAACCCGGTCCGGCGGCCCGGCTCCGGAAAGAGCCGGCCGTCAGTTCCCGCGGCGCCAGCACATGGCAGACGGCTCAAGCCGACTCGTAGTGCCTGCCAGACCTGCAATGACCGACGGCGCGAAAGCTTGACAGGATCGGGGCGTCAGCGTAAGCAGAGTTCGTGACGTGCGGGCAGTGCGGTGCGTCTTTGGGAGAGGGCGACCGCTTCTGCGGGGATTGCGGCACACCGGTGGGGGGTTGCGCCCGGGGATCCGCCGGTGACCCGGCTGAGCTGGTCCGCTCCCGGGTGCCCGCCGGTGGTGGTGTACCGGATCGAGGGCGGCGGACACGGCTGGCCCGGCGGGCCGCAGTACCTGCCGGTCAGGGCGGTCGGCCCCATCCCCCCGCCAGCTGGACGCCACCGGCATCCTGCTGGACATGGTGACCGCGGGAGCGGCTAGGGCTTGAGCGCGTGCCTGACGGCGACGATGAGGGCGGGCGGCGCTCGAGCCGCATCCGGCCAGACCCGCGATCCCGGCCAGGACGGTCAGCGCGGCCGCAGCGATCAGCGGCCGGCCGGTGCGGAAGGTCGTCATGGCCAAGACGGCCTGCTGTGATCTACTACGGGCCTTCGTAGAGTGACGTCCTGTCGCGGCCTATCTCGGCCCGCGGACCAGGCAGCCTGGCGGAGTCACCGGGATCGTCTCCCACGATCACCGCGCCGCCATGACCCCAGGCGACGTAGCGGAAGGTCAGGTTAACCAGCGTCGAGACGCGGTTCCGCCCGCCGAGCAGGTAGACCAGGTGCAGGGCGAACCAGGCCAGCCAGGCGAGCGTGCCGCGCATCCGCAGCCAGCGCAGCCGGCCGGCCAGCTGGACCACGGCGGACCGGCGCCCGATCGTGGCCATCAGGCCCTTGTCGTGGTAGGCGAACGGCCTGGTCGGCTGCTGGCGCTGCAGCCGGACGACCTGAGCGGCGGCGTGTCGGCCCATCTGCAGGGCGGGCTGGGCCAGCTGCGGGGTGGGATCGTCGGGGTTGACCGCGATATCACCCACGGCGAAGATCCGGTCCTCGCCATGGACCCGCAGGTCGGCTCCGACCACGATACGGCCGTTCTTGCCCTGCGGCAGGCCCCAGCCCGCGACGGCCGCGGGCGCGGCCACCCCTGCCGCCCACACGGTGATGCCGCTGGGCAGCTTCTCGCCGTCGGCGAGCAGCACCTGGCTGGCGGTGACCTCGGCAATGCGGGTGTCCAGCCTGACATCGACACCGCGCTTGACCAGCTGCACCCGGGCGTACTCGCGCAACCTGGGATGGAACGGCCCGAGCAGCGCGGGCGCCATCTCGACCAGCCGGACGTGCACCCGGGACGGGTCGACGTCGGGGAACGTGGCGCGGAGCACGGTGCGGCGCAGCTCGGCAAGCGTGCCCGCCAGCTCGACACCGGTGGCCCCGCCGCCGACCACGGTGATGGCCAGATCGTCGTCGTCCACGCTCAGCCGCTCGAAGCCGGCCATCAGGTGATCGCGCAGCACGATCGCGTCGGTGCGGGTGTACAGCCCGAAGGTGTGCTCGGCCGCGCCCGTGATGCCGTAGTACGAGGCCGACACCCCGGTGGCCAGGATCAGGTAGTCGTAGCCGAGCTCGAGGCCGTTGCCGAGCTCGACCCGGCGCGAGGCCAAGTCGATCGCGGCCAGCTCGCCGCGCCGGAAGACCGCCCCGTGCCGCCGCGCGAAGCCGCCCGCCGGGTAGGCGACGTCGCCGGGGTTCAGCCCGGCGGTGGCCACCTGGTAGAGCAGCGGCTGGAAGGTGCTGTACAGGTGGTCGTCGACCAGGGTCACCCGCATTCCCGCGCGGGAGAGCCGGTCAACGGCGGAAAGGCCGCCGAATCCTGCGCCGCAGATCACCACGTGCGGCGCGCCCGGATCATCCTGATGTCGTCTCGCCATGGTTCCCGCCTCCGGCCCCCGCTGCGATTTCCATCTGCTTCCGCCTTTGCTCTACGTATAGCCGGAACGCATGGCGGTCTTGTTCCGTGTACGGCGGCGGGACCAGGCTCCGCGGCCACAGCCGGTAGGCCCGCACCACGTTGATCTCGACCGCGTACAACATCAGCTGGGCCTGCAGGTAGAGCCAGGCGATGAGCCCGAGCACGAGGGCGAACGTGCCGTACAGCGGCGAGGCGTGGGCGATCTGATGGGCCACGAACCTGGTGCCGATGAACTGCAGGACCTGCCAGATGACCGCGCTGATGGCGGCGCCAAGCCACAGCTGCCGCCAGGTGATCTCACTCGCGGTGGCAAGCCGGAAGCCCAGCCAGAAGAAACCGAAGTTCAGCAGCAGCGACACCGCGATGGCCGGTATGGACTCACCGGCCACAGCCAAGACGTGCCCGGCGCCCGCCGCGAGCCCGGACAGGACCGTGGTGGCGATGAACCCAGTGCCGACCACGACGATCAGGGCGGCGCTGCGCAGCCACGACCACGGGAACCCGGGGCGGCGGTCGAAAGGGATCTCCCAGGCAGTGTTGAGCGCGTTCTGCAGCGAATTCGCCACCCCCAGCGCCCCGATGAACGTTCCGATCAGGCCGACCACCAGCGCGATCCCGGTCTGATGCAGACGCCCGATGTGCTCGACGTACGGGCCAATCGCCGGGTAATCCTTCAGCGCGGACTCCACCGTCCTGGTCAGCCTGGGATTGTACTTGGCCACCTTGTCCAGCACGGTGAGCAGGACGAGCAGCAGCGGGAAGATCCCGACCAGGGCGGAGTAGGCGATCAGCGAGGCTAGGTTGCCGGCCTGATCGTCGCCGAACTTCTTCCACACCGCGACCGGCACGGCGAGCCACGCATGCCGCTGCTGCAGGCCGTCCACGGCCGCGATGAGCCTCTTGATCATGTTCATAGCGGAGATCCTCTACCCAGTTAGTTCGTGCTCAAGGCCGGCGCTAGAGGCTCAGCGCGACCAGTTCGGGGCGCAGGCAGCCCTGCCCCGCGGCGGCCATGGCGCCCGGGCTCGGGGTGTCGCTTACGGACGCGGATCTGGACGGCGACCCGGTTTCGGTGACGGCCGGGGTCGCCGCGACGGTGGCGGATGGGCCCGACGGGACCGAGGAGGCGGTTGGCGTCGGGGTGGTCGAGGTGGTCGGGGAGCCCGAGGTGGTCGGGGAGCCCGAGGTGGTCGGGGAGCCCGAGGTGGTCGGGGAGCCCGGGGAACTCGGGGAGGCCGGCGCGAGCTGCGCGCAGGCCGCGATGACCACCAGGTCGCTGACCGGGTCGGCGCTGCCGCCGACGCCGCTGAGATCGATGAAATAGTGCGGCCAGGGCAGCCCGGCCGCAGCCAGCGTGACCCGCTGCGCGCCGAGGTTGTAGCCCCAGGCGTCCCCGCCCGCGCCCTGGTCGAGCCCGAGGACCACCCCGTCCCTGACCACGTACGTGCCCGCCGAGGCGTCAACCGCGGAACCGGAGGCGGTCGCGGTGACGCGGCCGGTTGCCGGGTTCACCGCGATGAGGTTCGAGCCTGCGGTCAGGTAGATCCGGTCTTTGCGCGGGTCGGTGCCTTCGGGCACCGCCCCGCGGACGGACCAGAGCGAGGCTCCGGTGGTGCCGTCGTACGCGGTCACCCCGTCCGCGGAGGAGAACAGGACCATGCCGTCGAAGGCGGCGCTGAGCGTGCCGGCGTATGAGAGGCCTTCGAGCGGCCGGACCGTGATCTCCGCGCCGGTGGCCATGTCGACCTTGAGCAGCGCGGTGACCGGAGCGGACCCGAGGAACCCGCCGGTCGACTGGGCCACGTAGAGGGTGCCATCGTCGGCGCGCCACGCCTGCGGCACCTGGCCGGTGGGCACGGTCCAGCGGACGTGTCCCGTGGCGTTGTCGTAGCTGGTCACGGCCTTGGCGCCCACGATGACGGTGGACTGGGCACTGCCCTCGACCGCCCCGCCGTACACCGCCGCCGGGTAGCGGCCCGACGGGATGCCGGCCGGGCCGGAGATGACCACCTCGACGCGCTTGAGGTGCCCGGCGCGGGGGTAGGTGACGCCCGCGGTCACCTCGCCGGGCCAGGTGCGCACCGACACGATGGCCGCGCCCGCCGGGAAGCCGGTCAGCGTATCGCTCCACAGCGGGGCGCCGTTCTTCGATGAGTAGCCGTTTACGGTCAGGCCGATGCCGACGGCCGCCACGCCGTAGCCGACCGACACGTAGGCCAGGCCGGACGCGGGCACCGTGCCGGCCAGCCCGGAGATCACCTGCCACGACCCGGGCAGCGGCCGGATCCACCTGATCATGCTCGGCACTGAGCCGGGGCGGCAGCCGGACCGGCACGCGGAGACCGGTGCCCCGCTGACCGCACCGGATGACGGGTAGGGCACCAGGGCCACGCCGAGCAGAACCGCGGCCAGCGCCCAGCGGCGCAGCCGCGGGGAGGGACCCGCCGTGCCCAGGTGGATCCGGCCGAGGAACCCGCGGGCGACCCGGCGGCGGACCCGGCCGAAGAAGCGGTTCATGGCCCGGCGGCGCGCTCGGCTGGAGACCTTGCGTCCCGGCTGCTGCCCCACGACTCCACCGTAGGAGATACCAGGGCCCCCGGAGGCCGCGTTCCGGCCCGCAGCCGGTGGGCTGCGAGGCTAACCGATAACGTTAGGACGCATCCGCATGTGCCCGAATCATTCCCCCGATGAGGAGGTATGTCATGACCGACCGTCCGCCGCTTCCCTATGACTTCATGCCGCCCGTGCCGTCATTCAACCTGCGCAGCGATGACGTCGCCGACGGCGAGATGATGGGAGAGAACCAGGTCTTCGACGGGTGGGGCATGACCGGCGGGAACATCTCCCCTTCGCTGCAGTGGTCCGGCTTCCCCGCAGAGACCAAGAGCTTCGCGGTCACCTGCTACGACGCGGACGCGCCGACCGGCTCCGGCTTCTGGCACTGGGTCGTGCTGGGCATCCCTGTGTCGGTGACCGAACTCGAGACGAACGCGGCCGGGACCGACGGCAGCGGGCTGCCCAAGGGCGCCTTCCACGTCCGCAATGACTACATGGCCAAGGATTTCGGCGGGGCAGCGCCGCCGGAGGGGGATCCGCCGCACCGGTACGTATTCGCCGTGCATGCGCTCGACGTGGAATCGCTGGATGTCAACGACGAGATCTCACCTGCCGTGGCAGGCTTCAACCTTCGCTTCCACACCATTGCCCGCGCCGTGATGGTCCCCGTTTACGGCTACTGATCACGCTGGTTATTCAAACCGCTCGCCGCAGCTGGCCGGGTCGTAGCCGGGCAGACTGGCCAGCTGGGCCAGCAGCCACGGCGACGTGAGCACCTTCAGCAGGCCCTGGACTTCCCGGGACGCGGCGTGCTTGGCGGGCAGAACCAGGTCGAACCGCTCCTCGGCGAGCGGGATGAAGCCCAGTCCGTAGGTCAGCGCGGCCGGCTCGCTCGACACCCCTGCGTCGGCCAGACGGCCCGCGACAGCCGCCGCGACCTGTAGGTGGCCAGCGGCCTGGGTGCCGTAGCCGGGCAGTTCGGCCGGGTCCAGACGCAGGCGCAGGCGCTCCCGGTCGAGCAGCGCGCGCGCCTGGGCGCCGGGTTCGCGGTTCACCAGCCGCAGGCCTGCCCTGGCCACGTCGCCGAGCCCGGTGACCTGGGCCGGGTGCCGGATCACCAGGCCCTCGCGCCAGGATGTGAACCCGACCACCCCGGCGCCGCCGGGTATGTCGATCGCGTCACCGGGCTGGCCTGACTGATGTATCCCCGCGGCGTGCACCAGCCCGGCCGCGGCCAGGCGCAGCGCCTCGCCGTTCCCGCACGGCCACCACGCGAATCCCACCGGCGGGTCGAGCAGGGCCAGCGGAGTCTCAAGCAGCGGCAGCGCCGGGTCACAGCCCGCCACGATGAGCGTGGGCCGGGGCGGCCCGATGGGCCGCACCGGGACCGGGCCCGGGGCCGAGGCTTCGGGGCCCCCTCGGGGCGGCGGGCCAGCGACCACGCCTTCCGCCTGCGGGCCGGCGACCAGGCCGCCGGCCGGGCCGAAGCCGACCCGGGCTGCGGTGTCGGCGTGCAGCGGCAGCGCGACGAACGTGTCGCCGATGGTGGCGAGCGTGACCCGGGAGCCCGCGCCGCCCAGCGCGGCCACCGGCTGCGCGAGCACCGGATCGGCAGGGCCGCCGGGGCCGAACAGGTCCTCCACGGTCATGCCGAGCGCGCTGGCCAGCGCCAGCGCGACCCGGAGCGACGGATCTGAATGGCCGGACTCGACGGCGGATACGGCCTGCCGGGTCACCGCGGCCATCCCGGCCAGCTGCTGCTGGGACAGGCCGCGGGCCTGGCGGGCCAGCCGCAGCCGGGTCCCCGCCGTCGAGGGGACTTCTGTCATGCCTGACACTCTATGATCCGGCTCATGAAGACGAGGATCATCGAGGTACATACCGGCGGGCGTGAGACGGTCCGGGATATCACCCGCGAATGCGCGGCGTTCGCGTCCGAGGCGGCGGCCGGCGGCGACGGGCTGCTGCACGTGTTCGTGCCGCACGCGACCGCGGGTGTCGCGCTGATGGAACTCGGCGCGGGCAGCGACGGTGACCTGCTGGCCACCCTGGCCGAACTATTG
Source organism: uncultured Actinomycetota bacterium (assembly GCA_963808615.1). Lineage (GTDB taxonomy): Bacteria > Actinomycetota > Actinomycetes > Streptosporangiales > Streptosporangiaceae > Palsa-504. The sequence continues at coordinate 96,470 of CAWEGV010000002.1, read as the reverse complement.
CCCGCCGACGACCATTGGCGGCACGCGCACGGATCCCGCGGCCACGGCCGGTCACACGTCATGCCCGCCTTCGTGCCGCCGTACGCGACCATCCCGGTGATCGCCGGCCGCCTGGCCCTGGGCACCTGGCAGTCGGTAGCGCTCCTCGACCTCAACGTGGACAACCCGGATCGCCAGGTCCGGCTGTCTTTCCTCGGCTGATGCGGGTCCTGGTCGAGGGCTCGGGCGGGGCCTCCGGCTGGCCCGAGCCGGGCTGCCGGTGCGCCTCTTGCCTGCATCAGGTCATGGACGGGAGCCTGCGAAAGCGGTCGACCATAGTCGTCGATGCTGTCGTGCCGCTTGGGGTTGGCGGCGCTCGGGGCAGCGCGGGAGGCGGCGGCGCTCGGGGCAGCGCGGGAGGCGGCGGCGCTCGGGGCAGCGCGGGAGGCGGCGGCGCTCGGGGCAGCGACACGGGAGGTGGCGACGCTAGGGGTGGCGGCGCGCGAGACGAGCAGATCCCCGAGGGATACCTGGTACGGCGGCTGGCGGACGCGCGGGACCCAGGGCGGACCGGCGGATGGGACGTGACGGCGCCGGACGGGGGGAGGCTGCTGTACCCGCGGCGTCCCGGGGCGGTACCGGAGCCGGACGGGGACGCCGGACCGTACGACATCGCGTTTCTTGACCTGCTGGGTGAGCCGACACAGCTTGGCTTGCTCCGGGCGCGGGGGCTGGTCACCGCGGACACGATCACCATGGTGGCGTTCGCCGATCACCGCGTGCCGTCCGAGCCGGAGCTCTGGCGGCGCTGCGGGTTCTGGCGGGCGGCGGTGCCGGGTGACGGGGACACGGTCACCACGGACCGTTCGGATAAAAGGGGTGAAAAAGACCTCGCTGGAACCATGCGGCGGCTGCCCTGGCGGGTACTGATGCTCGGCGGGGCTCGTTCGGGTAAATCGGAACGGGCGGAGTTGCGGCTGGCGGGTGAGCCGGACGTGACCTACGTGGCGACAGGGCCGGCCGGCGGGGACCCGGGCGGAGGCGGCCCGGCGGGGACCCGGGCGGGTCTCGGGGACCCGGCGGATCCGGAGTGGGCGGCGCGGGTGGCGGCGCACCGGGCGCGGCGGCCTGCCTGGTGGCGGACGGCGGAGACCACCGACCTGGCTGGGGTGCTGAACTCGGCACGGGGCGCGAACGCGACGCTGCTGATCGACGGGATCGGCACCTGGCTGGCCTCGGTCCTGGACGAATGCGGCGGCTGGGACGGGTCCGCTGAGCCGGCCGCGCGGGTGGCGGCCAGGATCGCCGGGCTGGTCGCCGCCTGGCGGCAGACGCAGGCCTACGTGGTCGCGGTCAGCGACGAGGCCGGCCTGGGCGTGGTGCCGGCTACGCCCGCCGGGCGGCTGTTCCGTGACGAGCTGGGGCAGCTCAACCAGTTGCTGGCCGCCGAGTCCGAAGAGACCGAACTGGTCGTCGCCGGGCGGATCTTCCCGCTGGCCTGAGGACGGCGCGGCCGTATAACAGTCGGGTGACAATCGGGCGTTCCCGCCACAATCCGCGCTCATCCGGCGCACTGTAAGCGCCGCGCGCTGGTCAGTAACGGCTGCCGGCGGTTACCGTAGATTGTCCCGCTGCTGGTGGCTCATCCGAGGGGGACGGGCCCCTCGCGGGAACCCGGGGGCGACTCCCGGGCTAGCACAGCGAGATGAGGACCGGTATGGCGCGGGTGGTAGTCATTGGCGACCTGATGACGGACACGGTCGCCCACGCTATGCTCCCGCTCGCCCGGGGCAGCGACACGCCCGCCAGCGTGACGATGCACGGCGGCGGTTCCGGGGCCAACATCGCAGCGTGGATGGCGGCCGACGGCGGTGACGTGGCCTTTATCGGGCGGCGGGGCGCGGACATCGCCGGGCGGAACCGCGACATGGAGCTGATGGGCTACGGCGTGGACGCCCGGCTGGTGATGGACCCGGAGCGGCCCACCGGCACCTGCGTGGTGATGGTCACCCACAAGGGCGAGCGGACCATGCTGTCCGATCCGGGCGCGAACGCGGCCCTGTCGCCCGACGACCTGCCGCACGACCTGTTCCTGCCCGGCGCCCACCTGCACGTCTCCGGGTACACGCTGCTGTCGGAGGGATCGCGGGCGGCCGGGCTGGCCGCGATCGATTACTCGCGGCGGGCGGGCATGACGGCCTCGGTCGACGCAGCCTCCGCCGCGCCGCTGGAGCGGACCGGCGCGGAACCGTTCCTTGAGCTGTCCACCGGAGCGGTGCTGCTGTTCGTCAACGCCGCCCAGGCCAAGGTGCTCACCGGCCGGGAAGACCCCGAAGCCGCGGCCCGGGTGCTGACCGCCTGGTACCCCCACGTGGTGGTCAAGCTCGGCACGGAAGGGGCGCTGTTCTACGCCAACGGGCGGCCGCCGGTGCGGGCGCCCGCTGTGCCGGTGGACCGGATCGTGGACTCCACCGGGGCGGGTGACGCGTTCATCGCCGGCTTCGTCCCGCCCTGGCTGGACAAGAAGCCGCCAGGTGAGGCGCTGGCCAGCGGCGGTCGGCTGGCCGCGCACGCCCTCGGCCTGATCGGCGCCCGTCCCGTCCTGTGAGCGTTATTCAGAACCGGCTAGCGAGCACGGGCCCTTTGAGCCGTGCGAGCGGTCGGTAAACGCAAGGGCCGACGAGGACCCGACGTAAGTCTGAATAACGCGAACATTGAAAGAGACACTGTGAGCGTGGGTTATCTCGAGGAGCTGTTCTCGCTGGCCGGCCGGGTGGCTGTGGTCACCGGCGGGAGTTCGGGCATCGGCGCGGAGATGGCGATGGCGCTGGCCCGGGCCGGGGCCCAGGTGGTGCTGGTGGCGCGGGACGCCTCCCGGCTCGGCTCGGCGGCGGACGAGATAAAGGCGGCGGGTGGCCAGGCGGGCTGGGTCAGCGCGGACCTGGCCTCGCGGGCCGAGGTTGAGCGGGCCGCGTCGCAGGCGGCCGGGGTGTTCGGGCCGCCGGACATCCTGGTCAACTGCGCGGGCGTCAACCTGCGGCCGCCGCTCGCCTCGCTGAGCGAGCAGGACTGGGACCTGACCATGGCGGTCAACCTGACCGCGCCGTTCCTGCTCGGCCAGCGGTTCGGGCCCGTGATGGCCGAATGCGGCTGGGGCCGGATCGTCAACGTGACCTCGCAGCAGGCCCAGCGGGCGTTCGGCAACAGCGGAGCGTACGGGGCGAGTAAGGGCGGCCTGGCCGCGCTGACCCGGTCGCAGTCCGAGGCGTGGGCGGCCCGCGGCGTGTGCTGCAACTCGGTGTGCCCCGGGTTCGTCGCGACGCGGCTCAACGCGGCCGTGGCCGCCGATCCGGAGCGGATGGCGGCCCTGGCGGCGCGGACCATGGTGGGCCGCAACGGCCAGCCCGCGGACTTCGCCGGGGTAGCGGTATTCCTCGCGTCGCGAGCGAGCGACTACGTCACCGGGCAGACGATCTACGTGGACGGCGGCTTCTCCGCGACGTAAGCGCGGCGTTGGCTTGCGTGGCGGCCCGGGCAGGGCAGAATGTCGTCGGGGGGGGGGGGGGGGGGAGGGGGGGGGGGGGGGGGGGGGGGGGTGGGGTGGGGCAGAAAGCAGGAACCCGAATTGATGGCAAGAGCACGACGTGGCGGTCCTCCCGCGCCTCCGGAGGATTTCGAAGAAAATATCGTCGACATCGACGTCGCCGAGGAGATGCGCGGCAGCTACCTCGAATACGCGTACAGCATCATCTACTCCCGCGCCCTGCCCGATGCGCGGGACGGCCTGAAGCCGGTCCAGCGCCGGATCCTGTACCAGATGAACGAGATGGGCCTGCGCCCGGACCGCGGACACGTCAAGTGCGCCCGGGTCGTCGGCGAGGTGATGGGGCGGCTGCACCCGCACGGCGACTCGGCGATCTACGACGCGCTGGCCCGGATGGCCCAGCCCTGGGCGATGCGGCTGCCGCTGGTCGACGGGCACGGGAACTTCGGCAGCCTGGGCGGCGACGACGCCCCGGCCGCGATGCGCTATACCGAGGCCCGGCTGACCGCGGCCGCGATGGAGATGGTGGCCGCCATCGACGAGGACACCGTCGAGTTCGTCCCGAACTACGACGGCAGCGAGACCCAGCCCGACGTGCTGCCCGCGGGCCTGCCCAACCTGCTGGTCAACGGCGCGGCCGGCATCGCGGTGGGCATGGCCACCAACATGGCGCCGCACAACCTGAGCGAGGTGATCGCCGCGGCGCGGCACCTGCTTCGGCACCCGGAGGCGTCGCTCGATGCTCTGATGCGCTTCGTGCCGGGACCCGACCTGCCCACCGGCGGACGCATCGTGGGCCTGGAGGGCATCAGGGAGGCCTACGAGACCGGGCGCGGCATCTTCCGCACCCGGGCCACCGCACGGGTGGAGCAGATCACCCCCCGGCGCACCGGCATCGTGGTCACCGAGCTGCCGTACACCGTCGGCCCGGAAAAGGTCAAGGAGCGGATCAAGGACCTGGTAGGGGCCAAGAAGCTCAACGGCATCTCCGACCTGAAGGACCTTACCGACCGGAACCGCGGCCTGCACCTGGTGATCGAGGTACGCAGCGGCTTCAACCCGGACGCGGTGCTGGCCGAGCTGTACCGGCTGACGCCGATGGAGGAGACGTTCGGCATCAACAACGTGGCCCTGGTCGACGGGCAGCCCCGGCTCCTGGGGCTCCGCGAGTTGCTGGAGATCTTCGTCGCGCACCGGCTGGAGGTGACCCGGCGGCGGACCGAGTACCGGCGGCGCAAGCGGCTGGAGCGGCTGCACCTGGTCGACGGCCTGCTCATGGCGCTGCTCGACATCGACGAGGTCATCCAGGTGATCAGGTCCTCCGACAACGCAGCCGCGGCCAGGGACCGGCTGATGGCGATCTTCGACCTGTCCGAGATCCAGGCGCAGTACATCCTGGACACGCCGCTGCGCCGGCTGACCCGGTACGACCGGCTGGAGCTCGAGCGGGAGCAGGACACGCTGCGTACCGAGATCGCCTCACTGACGTCGATCCTGGACTCCGATGCCCGGCTGCGCGAGGTGGTGGGCGAGGAGCTGGCCGAGGTGGCGGCGAAGTTCGGCACCCCGCGGCGCACCGTGCTGCTGGAAGGCTCGGAGGCTCCGGCGGCCGCGGCCGTCCCGCTCGAGGTGACCGACGACCCGTGCGTGGTGCTGATGTCGGCCACCGGCCGGGTGGCACGGGTGGCCGTGGGCGATCAGGGTACCGACGGTGCTTCGGATATTTATGCCGAACGGCCCCTGGTTCCCCCGGCCGGGGACCTGGCGCGCTCAGCGCACGACGTGATCGCCGCGGCGGTCCGGGCCACGGCGCGGGGCACGATCGGCGTGGTCACGTCGGCGGGGCGGTGCGTCAAGGTCAACGTGCTGGAGATCCCGGCGCTGCCGCCGGGCGCGGGCGCGATCTCGCTGGCCGGGGGCACGCCGGTGGCCGAGTTCGCGGTGCTGGACCGGGGCGAGACGGTGGCCGGGCTCTGCTCCGTGAACGGCACGGGTGTGGCGCTCGGCACGGCCGACGGGCGTGGTCAAGCGGGTGCTGCCGGACTACCCGCAGAACCGGGACGAGTTCGAGCTGATCACGCTGCGGCCCGGTGACCGGGTGGTCGGCGCCGCGCAGCTGGCCGGCGAGTCGGCAGAGCTCGTGTTCATCACCAGCGACGCGCAACTGCTGCGCTTCCCGGCATCCTCGGTGCGGCCGCAGGGCCGGGCCGCGGGCGGGATGGCCGGGGTCCGGCTGTCTGCTGGCGCCTCGGTGGTCTGGTTCGGCGCGGTGGACGCGGCCGCGGCGGCAGGTGTCCCCGTGGGCCCGCCGGGGACCTACTCCCCGCCGTGGTGGTCACCGTCGCCGGGCCGCCGGCGCGCTGCCCGGCACGGCGGCCGCCAGCGTGAAGGTGACCCCGCTGCACGAGTTCCCCGGCAAGGGCCGGGCCACCGGCGGGGTGCGCTGCCATCGGTTCCTCAAGGGCGAGGACGTGCTGGTCATGGCCTGGGCCGGGCCGGCCCCGGCGGCGGGCGCCACCGACGCCGGCCGCCCGGTCGACCTGCCGGACCCGGTGGGCAGGCGCGACGGGTCCGGGGTGGCGCTGCGCCGTCAGCTGGCCGTCATCGGCGGTGCGCCGGTCGCGTTCCGGTGCACTCCGTCGCACGGCGCTGACCCTCGACCCGGCCAGCGGAGCTCGGCGACGGTGAGCGGCCGGCGTTCAGGTGTCGATGCGGGAGGGATCCAGTTCGGCGGCGCCGCTGACGATGAAGTCGCGGCGGGGGCCCACCTCGGTGCCCATCAGCAGGCTGAATATCCCGGCGGCCGCGGCGGCGTCCTCGATCCTGATCCGGCGCAGCGTGCGGTGCCTGGGGTCCATGGTGGTCTCGGCGAGCTGGGAGGCGTCCATCTCGCCCAGGCCCTTGTACCGTTGCACCGGCTCCTTCCAGCGCTGGCCGCGCCGCTCCAGTTCCAGCAGCGTCCGGTTCAGCTCGGCGTCGGAGTAGGTGTACCGGTACTTCTCCTGGCCCTTGCGCGGGTTGGTCAGCTCGATCCGGTGCAGCGGCGGAACCGCGGCGAATATCCGCCCGGCTTCGAGCATCGGCCGCAGGTACCGGTGGAACAGCGTCAGCAGCAGGGTCCGGATGTGCGCCCCGTCCACGTCGGCATCCGCCAGGATGATGATCCGCTGATACCTGGCCGAGTCCAGGTCGAAGGAGCTGCCCGAGCCGGCCCCGATGACCTGGATGATCGCGGCGCATTCGGTGTTCTTGAGCATGTCCGCCAGCGAGGCCTTCTGCACGTTGAGGATCTTGCCGCGGATCGGCAGCAGCGCCTGGAACTCCGAGTCCCTGGCCAGCTTGGCCGTGCCGAGCGCGGAGTCGCCCTCGACGATGAACAGCTCGCTGCGGTCGTCGGCCGACCGGCAGTCGACCAGCTTGGCGGGCAGCGACGAGCTGGCCAGCGCCGACTTGCGGCGCTGGTTGTCGCGGTGCTCGCGGGCGGCGATGCGGGTCCTGGCCGCCGAGACCACCTTTTCCAGCACCGAGCGGGCCTGCTGCTTGGCGCCCCGCGGCGGCGTCTCCAGGTAGGTCTTGAGCTGCGCGCCCACCACCTGGGCCACGATCCGGGACGCGGCCGGGGTGCCGAGCACCTCCTTGGTCTGGCCCTCGAACTGGGGCTCGGGCAGCCGGACCGAGACCACCGCGACCAGGCCCTCGAGCACGTCCTGGATGGTCACCGGCTCGTCACCGTTCTTCAGCAGCCGGGCCGCCCGGAGCTGGTCGTTCAGCGTGCGCACCAGGGCCCGCTCGAAGCCTGTCACGTGGGTGCCGCCGTGCGGGGTGGCGATGACGTTCACGAACGACCGGACCACTGTGTCGTAGCCGCTCCCCCACTGCACCGCGACGTCGACGGTCAGCTCGCGCTCCACCTCGGTGGGCGTCATATGGCCCCGGTCATCGAGCACCGGGATGGTCTCGGTGAAGTGACCCGATCCGGTCAGCCGTATCGCGTCGGTGACCGGCTCGGCCGAGCTCAGGTGCGCGCAGAACTCGCTGATGCCGCCGTCGAAGCGGAACTGGACCTGACGCGGCTCGTCTGGTCCTGAGCTGCCGGGGGGTTCCTCGCAGACGGTGATGGCCAGGCCGGGGACCAGGTAGGCGGTCTGCCTGGCGCGCTCGGCAACGGCGTCGAAGCCGAAACTGGCGTCGCGCAGGAACACCTGCCGGTCCGGCCAGAACCTGATCCTGGTCCCGGTGGCCTTCCGCGCGCGGGCGGTTCCGGCCAGCCGGCCGAGCGGGCGCAGGCCTGCCTTCCGGGTGAAGTCGGCGTCGGGGCCCGGCCCGGCGAACTCTCCGGTGACGCCGCGCCGGAAGCTGGCCGCCCAGGTCCGCCCGTCCCGGTCCACCTCGACGTCCAGCCGGGCGGACAGCGCGTTGACCACCGAGGCGCCCACGCCGTGCAGGCCGCCGGAGGCCGTGTAGGAGCCGCCGCCGAACTTCCCGCCCGCGTGCAGCCGGGTCATGACCAGCTCCACCCCGCTGAGCTTGGTCTTGCGCTCGACGTCCACCGGGATGCCCCGGCCGTTGTCCCTGACTTCGGCCGAGCCGTCCGCGTGCAGGATCACCTCGATCCGCGAGCAGTGCCCGCCCAGCGCCTCGTCCACCGCGTTGTCGAAGATCTCCCACAGGCAGTGCTGCAGGCCGCGGCTGTCGGTGGACCCGACGTACATGCCGGGACGCTTGCGCACCGCATCCAGGCCCTCCAGGACCGATAGGTGCCGGGCGGTGTAGGCGTCGGCGACGGCCCCGGCCGGCATCCGGGCGGCGGCGGTGGTGAGGGCGGTCACGGTCGCCGGGCTCCTTCCGAGCTTTACCTGCCCCCTGCGGGGGCTTCATCGAACAGATTAGCGTTCCCGGCCGGTTGCCTGGCGCATGCCACGCGGCAAAGCCGCGGTAATTCCCCGGCTCGCCGGTGATGGATGCTTGGGCCGGCCCCGATGTGGGTACATCTGGAGGTAGACACCCGGTGCCTGTGTGCCGCCGAGGATACTCCAGCGCCCGGCGGGACATGGGCACCGCGTGTCAGGGCAGCAAGAGGGGCAGGGTCGCCGCGGGACAACTGAACAAGCGGCATCAGTCGCGGTTTCGCTTGTGGCGTACACCGCGCGGCGCGAGGAACGCCAGCGCCTGGGTATGTGTTGCACTGAGCGGTACGGCAGTACACCGGAGCCAGACGGATACAGAAGCCGGAGGCACGACGCGAGGCAGGCGACGTTGACCGGAGCAATAGCCCCCACAAGGCCGCTGACCGCGCTGGACGCCTGCGATCGCTGCGGCGCCCAGGCGTATGTTCGCGTGCTGCTCGCCCACGGCGGAGAACTGCTCTTCTGCGCGCACCACGGGCGTGTGCACGCCGAGGCGCTGGCCAAGGTGGCGGTCGACATCCAGGACGAGAGCAACCGCCTGTCGGAGTCGCAGCCGGAGTAAGCACCCGGCCGGCCACGCCGTTTAATCATCGCCTCGCGCGAAGTGATCAAGCCTGAGTGCAATCGGTGCTGCTATTGCAGCGCGAACTGCACTCATTCCGCTGGAGCCGTCGCTACGCGGCCACCTCGGTCTTGCGCGGGCGCCCGCGAGGCCGCTTGCGCGGCACGATCGCCCCGCGCATCAACAGCTCACCGCCCCACACACCGCACGGCTCCCGGCGCTCCAGCGCGCCGGCCAGGCAGCCGGTCCTGACCCGGCAGCCCCGGCACATGGCCTTCGCCTGCTCCACCTCCCGCGGAGACTCGGCGAAGAACAGCTCTGGATCCCGCGCACACGGAAGATCAGATCCTGCCGCAAGCGCGGCTGCCGAGCCGACCACCCGCAACTCGAACCCCGTCGCACCCATCCCGCCGACGGTGGCATCACGCCACTGCATCGGTGATCCCCTCTCACTTGCCCCCGGAAAGCACCGCACGCCGGGACCGTCAGCGCCGCCTTTCCCCGGGCAGCAGGAACCGGACGTACCAGACCACCATAGGGAGCCGGATGGCTTGCCGTCGAGGTCCAAGATGACCTTGTTTGGCCAGACCAAGCGGACCGGGGGATCTCCGGGCGGGAGGTGTTGCCTGCGCCGCTGCCCTTAGTCGAGGTAGTCGCGCAGGACCTGGGAGCGGGAGGGGTGCCGGAGCTTGGACATGGTCTTGGACTCGATCTGCCGGATGCGCTCCCGGGTCACGCCGTAGACCTTGCCGATCTCGTCCAGGGTCTTGGGCTGGCCGTCGGTCAGGCCGAACCGCATCGAGACCACGCCGGCCTCGCGCTCGGACAGCGTGTCCAGCACCGAGTGCAGCTGCTCCTGCAGCAGCGTGAAGCTGACCGCCTCGCCGGGCTGGATCGCCTCGGAGTCCTCGATCAGGTCGCCGAACTCGCTGTCGCCGTCCTCCCCGAGCGGGGTGTGCAGCGAGATCGGCTCGCGGCCGTACTTCTGCACCTCGATGACCTTCTCCGGGGTCATGTCCAGCTCGATGGCCAGCTCATCCGGGGTGGGCTCGCGGCCCAGGTCCTGCAGCATCTGGCGCTGCACCCGGGCCAGCTTGTTGATGACCTCGACCATGTGCACCGGGATCCGGATGGTGCGGGCCTGGTCGGCCATGGCGCGGGTGATGGCCTGCCGGATCCACCAGGTGGCGTACGTGGAGAACTTGTAGCCCTTGGTGTAGTCGAACTTCTCCACGGCCCGGATCAGGCCCAGGTTGCCCTCCTGGATCAGGTCCAGGAACAGCATGCCGCGCCCGGTGTACCGCTTGGCCAGCGACACCACCAGCCGGAGGTTGGCCTCAAGCAGGTGATTCTTGGCCCGGGTGCCGTCCTCGGCGATCCACTCCAGGTCGATCCGCTGGTCGGTGGTCAGCGTGTGGCGGCCCTCGGCCAGCTTCTCCTCCGCGAACAGGCCCGCCTCGATCCGCTTGGCCAGCTCGACCTCTTGCTCGGCGTTGAGCAGCGGCACCTTGCCGATCTGCTTCAGGTAGTCCTTGACCGGGTCCGCGGTCGCGCCCGCCACCGCCACCTGCGCGGCCGGGAGGTCATCGTCGTCGTCGCCGAAGACGAAGATCTCCTCATCCTCGCCGGCTTCCGGGGCGATCTTGACCACCTGCGCGCCTGACGCGTCCGGACCCTCAGGCCCTCCGGCTTCGGCGTCCGCCTCGCCTGCGGGCTGGTCTGGCTCCCGCTCCTCGGTCGTTTCGAGGCCGTCGGGGCCCTCCAGGTCCTCGGCGGCCGCGGCCACGTCGGCCAGGTCAGGCTCGTCCAGGTCTCCCTGGGCCAGCGCGGCCTGGATGTCCGCGTCGGACGCGTCGAGCTCGTCGAGTCCTGGGCCTTCCAGCTCGTCGACGTCGTCACCGAGACCCGCCGGGGCCAGGCCCATGGGGTTGGCGTCCGCGCCGGAGCGCACCTCGGGACCGTACTCGTCCGGGTCCTCGGGTGCAGGCGCCTGAACCGCCTGCTCCTCGGCGGTCCCGGGCTGCTGGCCCGTCGTCCTGGGGCGCTTCCGCGCTGCGGAGTTAGCAGCGCTCACGACCACGGTCACCCCTTCCTTCGCTGGGTAGATGCAACTCGGGATTGGTTCAACCGCATGCCTCCCACATCATCACCATAGGCTGCGGCCGGGAGTGACTTGTACGCCTGCGCCGGGTCATCGGTCACTGCGCACCCCCGGCAGGCCGGTGAATGACCAGTACGGTGACGTCATCGTCTTGCTCGTGACCTGCGAGCATGCGGTCTACGAGGTATTCGAGCAGGCGTTCAGGCTGGCCGAGCAGATCCGCGTCGGCACGGGCGGCCACCGCGGCCAGGTCATCCAGGCCGGCGTCCAGGCCACGGTTCCTGGTCTCGACCAGCCCGTCGGAGTAGAACACCGCGGTGCTGCCCGGCTGCAGGCTGAACACGTGCTGCTTGCGCGGGCTGGCCCAGCCGAGCGGGGTGCCCGCCTCCACCTGGTCGAACCGCGGCGCGGTGCCCGCCTCGAGCACCAGGGCGGGCAGGTGGCCGGCGTTGCCGAGCATGCCCTCGCCGGTGGCGGGGTCGATCACCAGGTAGGCGACGGTGGTGACCTGCTCTTCCTCCTCGGTGGCGCTGAACAGCCGGTCCAGGCCGCCCAGGACGGCGGCCGGGCGCGGGTCGGTCAGGGCCAGCGCGCGCAGCGCGTTGCGGACCCGGCCCATGCCGGCCGCGGCGGTCAGCCCCTTGCCCATGACGTCGCCGACCGCGAGCGCCAGCCGCTGGTCGGCCAGCCGGAACCCGTCGTACCAGTCGCCGCCAATCTCCATGTTCCGCCCGACCGGGCGGTACCTGGCCGTCAGGACCAGGCCGGGGACGCTGGGCAGCCGGTCGGGAAGCAGGCTGCGCTGCAGCGTCTCGGCGGTGGTGTGCTCCCGTTCATACAGCCCCGCTCGCTCGACCGCCAGCGCGCACTGGCCGGCCAGCGCCTCGAGGAAGACCCGCTCCTCCTCGGTGATCTTCCTGGCCCGGCCGAACGAGAACCGCAGCGCGCCCAGCGGCGCGCCCGCCGTGATCAGCGGCAGGCCGACCCAGGAGCGCTCATCAGACGTCGCCACCACGTTGGCCGGGTAGATGTCGAGCTCACCCGCGAACTGCCTGCGCAGGTCCTCCGGGTCCTCGATGAGCACCGGCTGCCGAGTCGCGATGGCCCTGGTCATCACGCTGGGAGACTGCAGGGTCAGCGGGCCGGCCGCCGAGTCCGGTGAGGTCGGCAATCCGTCCTCGTTGACCACCCGCAGCCGCGCACCGTCCGGTTCGAGCAGAGCGACCGCCGACCGCAGCGCGCCGATCGCGGTCCGGCCCACCTCGGTGATGACCTCGACCACCTGCTCCACGATGAGCGCCTCGGCCAGCATCGAGGTGGCCTGCTGCAGCCGCGCGGTGCGCAGCGCGGCCGCGGACAGCTGCTCGGTCAGCCGCCCGCGCATCTCCTCGGCCTCACGCTGGCTGGTGACGTCGCTGGTGGCCCCGACCCATTCGACGATCTTGCCGTCCCGCTCGATCGGGACCGCCCGCACGTCGTAGTGCCGGTACGAGCCGTTCTTGGTCCGGATCCGGTACCGGTCGTCGAACACCTTGCCGGTCCGGACGCACTCGCGCCAGTCGCGCTCGACCCGTTCCCGGTCATCGGGGTGCACGGCGGCCAGCCAGCCGTGGCCCAAGTAGTCCTCGGTCGACTGCCCGGTGATCCACCGCCACTCCGGCGAGTCTTCCTTCATGGCGCCGTCGGGGGCCGCCACCCAGACCACCTGGGCGGCGCCCTGGACCAGCGAGCGGTAACGCTCCTCGCTGCGCCTGATCTCCTCCTCGGCCGGGTGCCCGCCGAGTTCGAGCAGCATGAGCCCGGCGCCGCCGATCTCCCCGGCCGCGTCGTGCACGGGGAACCAGGATGCGGTGTATCCCCGGGGGGACGACTGATTTCTAGCGGGGGGACCCATCCCCCCGGACCCCCCTTGGGAATCCCCCCGATCATGGGGGGGCTGCCCGCCCCCCCATTCCCCCCTGGCAAGCACCGGCGCGCCGTCGGCCAGGACCTTGCGCAGCGCGGCCTCGGCGCGGGTCGCGAGCTCCTCCGGCCACACCTCGGACGGCAGCCGGCCGGCGTATCGGGCCGGGTCCGTTCCCTCGAGCCGGGCCAGGGCAGCATTCACCCAGCGGAAGCGCAGGTCGGGCCCGAAGAGCGCGAGGCCTACCGGCGCCTCCAGCATGAGCATGTCCACCAGAGCGGCGTCGGATGCGTCCCGAGGCCTGGGCACCGAAGTGTCCGTGCTCACAGCGGGCACCCACCCACCGCACCGGGGGCTGCCATGGGCGGCTCCTTCCCCGGGATCGCTCCCGCACCCAACTAATTAAGCGTGCCACAATCCGGCATTTGGTGCGGCCAGGAAAGCGGATTCGCGGAAAGCGAACGGCGATTTGCCATGCACGTCAGGTGTGCCCGCGTGTCGCTTACCGTTTACGAGGCGGAACAGCGGCGGGCATGGCACCGTAGCATAGCGTCCGCATGTTCAGATCTGAGAGGCTATCAAGGTGAGCCCGCAGAGCCGACGCAGCCAATCCCCTGGCGATCCGACCGGATCAGGCGGCGGCCGGCACGGGCGGGGAACCCAGGGGACAGGTGCTGCCGCCCCGCCGCCGAACGCGCTGTTCGCCGAGATGCTGCGCGCGGCGCGCGAGCTGCTGGCCGTGCGCAGCCCGCTGGATGCCGAACTCATGGTCAGCGAGCTGCTCGGCACCTGGTGGGGGCAGTGCGCCCCCCGGCGGCGCGGCCGGGGCGGCGCCACGGTGGAGCAGCTGGTCGGCGAGGGACTGGTTGACTACGCGGCCGGGCAGCGCAGCCCGGCCGCGCTGGCCCTGCTGTCCGGCATCGCCTGCCTGGGCACCCCCCGGCAGGCGGCCAAGGCCGAACGCGCGGCCCTGGACCTGATCGAGGCGGGCGTGCCGTGTCCGGGCTGGGCCGAGCACCTGGGCGCGGTGACGGCCGGCGAGTGCTACGTCAACCCCGACCTGCTCGGCGACCAGGACGAGGTCATCACCGTGTTCAGTTACGACGGCGAAGAGCCGCACGCGCTGGTCGCGGTGGTGGACTACAACGCCGAGGGGATGCTCCGCGACGGCTGGGTGACCTCGCGGGTGGACAAGCTGCTGGATCACTGCCGCGAGGCCAGCAGCCAGCGGGCCGAGGCCGCGCCCGAGGGCAGGCAGGCGTTCCGGCAGCTGGAGGCCGGGCAGGCGCGGCACATGCTGGAGACCGCGCTGGCCGTGACCGACACCGCGACCGACCCGCCGGTCAGCGAGTCGTTCGCCTCCTACCACGCGTTCATCAGGGCACGCATCAGGGCCCTGCCGCCCTACCGGGGCCGCTCGCTGTCGGCCACCGGGGCGCGGCGGCAGCTGTGGAGCAAGGACCGCCGGGCCATGCTGGCCGCCGAGTTCCTGGCCTCCGACGAGGCCGAGGACCTGTCCGACCGCGGATCGGCCTCGCATTGCGCGGACCGCATCATCGACTTCGGCTGCGACCAGGACTTCGGGCGGCCGCTGCGGATGAGCCCGGCCAAGGTGGAGACGTTCCTGCTCGGCTGGCTGCCGCGCAAGGTGATGCTGTCATTTGCCGAGCAGGACGCCATGCCGCACGTGCTGGCCGCCTGGGTCCGCTGGGCCGGGCGCCGCCGCGGGCTGCCCGACCCGGTGGTGAACGAGGCCCTGGAGGCGGTGTTCAACTCGATGGGCATCTTCGCCCGGGCCTACCGCGATCCGGCCGAGTTCGGCCTGGACTACGTGCTGGTCAGGCGGCTGCTGCCGGACGGTGAACTGGAGGCCCTGCCGCGGCGCGCGTTCGCGTTCGGCGTGCTCGAGGGCTGGCATAACGGTACCGACCTGAGCAGCCTGGACCCCGCCGATCCCGGGGACCGCCGCACGCTGATCGCCGCCGACCACGCCACCCCGGCGCCCGGCGGCGTCGGCCCTCACATTGACCGGCACCTGGCGCTGGCCGACCGGCTGTGGCGGGGAGACCCGCCTGAGCTGTGGGAGGCGGCGCAGCGCCTGCTCGACGCGGGCCAGGACCGGCACCTGGTGCTGCACGCGCTGATGGCCGTGCTCGATCACACCAGCGGCGACGAGACCGCCCTGGTCGCGGTGCTGTGCGAACTCGAGGGCGACGAACCGTAGGCTGAGGGCTGCCGCTCATCCTGGGGCGGCACGGCTGGCGCTCAAGCCAACCGCGGCGAATCTGCGTTGCGTGAGTCATGCACCACGAACCGTTCGGCCTAAAAACCGGGTTACGGCGGGCCGTAGCCTCCCCCGCCGGGGGTTTCGATCACGAAGACATCGCCGGGCCGGACGGTGACCGAATCACAGCCGCCCATGGCGGTGACCGTGCCGTCCGGGTGCTCGATCCAGTGGCGGCCGAGCGCGCCGGGCTGGCCGCCGGCCATGCCGAACGCCGGGATGCGGCGGTGCCCGGTCAGCGTGCTGACGGTCATCGGCTGGTTGAACCGCAGCCGCCGGATGCCGCCGCGGCCGCCGTGCCAGCGGCCCGCGCCGCCGCTGCCGGGCCTGATCCGGTAGGACTCAAGCAGCACCGGGTACCGCCACTCGAGCACCTCGGGGTCGGTGAGCCGCGAGTTGGTCATCTTGGTCTGCACCACGTCGGTGCCGTCGAAGCCCTCGCCCGCGCCGGACCCGCTGGCCACGGTCTCGTAGTACTGGTACTCCTCGTTGCCGAACGTCACGTTGTTCATCGTGCCGGACCCCTCGGCCATCACGCCGAGCGCGGCGTACAGGGCGCCGGTGACCACCTGGGAGGTCTCCACGTTGCCGGCCGCGACGGCCGCCGGGTACTCCGGCGACAGCATGGTGCCGGGCGGGATGATCACCTTGAGCGGGTGCAGGCAGCCGGAGTTGAGCGGGATGTCGTCGTCCACCAGGGTGCGGAAGACGTACAGCACGGCCGCCATGGCCACGCTGGACGGGGCGTTGAAGTTGTCTTTCAGCTGGCGAGAGGTGCCGGTGAAGTCGATCTCGGCGGTCTTTTGTGCGGCGCTGACGCGGACGGCGACCTTGATCCGGGCCTGGTTGTCGAGCTCGTATTCGTACTCGCCGTCGTGCAGCGCGGTGATGACCCTGCGCACGGACTCCGCGGCGTTTTCTTGCACGTGGCCCATGTAGGCGCGGACCACGTCCAGGCCGAAGTGGTCCACCATCTTGTGCAGTTCGGCGATACCGCGCTCGTTCGCGGCGATCTGGGCCCGCAGGTCGGCCAGGTTGGTGGCCGGGTCGCGGGACGGGTACTCGGCGGTTTGCAGGAGGGCGGTCGTCTCGGCCTCCCGGAGCCTGGCGTCCTGGACCAGCAGCCAGTTGTCGATCAGCACCCCCTCCTCCTCGACGCGGGCGCTGGCGGCGGGCATCGAGCCGGGCGAGATACCGCCGATTTCGGCGTGGTGCCCGCGGGAGGCGACGTAGAACCAGGGCTCTTCGTTCCCGGGATCGGGGTCTGGGCGGCACGATGTGACATCGAGGCGGTTATAGCCGCGTCGTTGTGACATCGTTGCGGTCTGTTCGCGGCGGGGAGCGAACACGGGGGTGACGACTGTGATGTCCGGGAGGTGAGTGCCGCCGTGGTACGGGTCGTTGAGGACGAAGACGTCGCCGCGGCGGATGTGCGGGTTGCGCTGGATCACCATCTTGATCGACTCGCCCATCGAGCCCAGGTGCACCGGCATGTGCGGGGCGTTGGCGATCAGGCCGCCTTCGGCGTCGAACAGCGCGCAGGAGAAGTCGAGCCGCTCCTTGATGTTGACCGAGTGCGCGGTGGCCTGCAGGCGCACGCCCATCTGCTCGGCGACCGACATGAACAGGTTGTTGAAGATCTCCAGCATCACCGGGTCGGCCGCGGTGCCCACCGCGGCGCGGCCGGGCCGGGCGGTGACGCGGGACAGCAGCAGGTCGCCGGCACCGGTCACCACGGCCTGCCAGCCGGGATCGACCACGGTGGTGGCCAGGTCCTCGGCGATGATCGCCGGGCCGTCGATGGCCTGCCCGGGCCGCAGCCCGGCCCGCCGGAACAGGCTCGCCTCGGCCCATCCCCCGGCGATGAACATCCGGACCTTCTCGTGGCTGGCCGGCGCTCCGGCTCGGCATCTTGTAGTGCGGCCGAACGGTCCGTGGTGGGCGCGCTCAGCTGCTCCTGGGCGCCCATGACCTCGACGGACACGGCCTCGACGAGGATCGTCTTGTCGGGCATCAGGAACGAGAAGCGCCTGGTGTACTCGGTCTCGAACGCCCGGGTCATGGCGGTTACCGAGCCGACCGGGACGATGACCGCGGTGTCGGTGCCCCCGTAGCGCAGGTGGGCCCGGTGCGCGGCGGTGATCCGGTCGCCGGGCACCCCCTCGCCGGCCACCTCGGCGCGGGCGCTGGCCTCGAGCGGTCCTGTGATGGCGGGCAGCCTGGCCACCAGGTCGTCGGTGAGCGCCGCCTCGACGGCCTGCTCGCGCATGGCGACGATGTCGGCCAGCCCGATGCCGTAGGCGGACAGCACCCCGGCCAGGGGGTGGATGAGCACCTTCGACATGCCCAGGGCGTCCGCGACGGCACAGGCATGCTGGCCTCCGGCGCCACCGAATACGTTGAGCACGTACTCGGTCACGTCGTAACCCCGCTGCACCGAGATCTTCTTGATCGCGTTGGCCATGTTGGCCACGGCGATCTCGATGAAGCCCGCCGCGACCTGATCCGGGCCGCGGCGGTCGCCGGTGGCGGCGGTGATCTGCTCGCTCAGCTCGGTGAACTTCGCCTCGGTGACTCCGGCGTCGAGCGGGGCGTCGGAGTGCTCGCCGAACACGCGCGGGAAGTAGCCGGGCTGGATCCGCCCGAGCAGCACGTTGGCGTCGGTGACGGTGAGCGGGCCGCCGCGCCGGTAGCAGGCCGGGCCGGGGTCGGCGCGGGCCAAGTAGGACCCGGCCCGGTACCGGCTGCCGTCGAAATGCAGCACCGAGCCGCCGCCCGCGGCCACGGTATGGATGGACAGCATCGGCGCCCGCATCCGCACCCCGGCGACCTGGGTTTCGTACTCGCGCTCGAACGCGCCCGCGAAGTGCGACACGTCGGTGGACGTGCCGCCCATGTCGAACCCGATGACCCTGGAAGAACCAGGGCCTGGGCGGCGGTACGGGCCATGCCGACAATGCCGCCGGCCGGGCCGGACAAGATGGAGTCCTTGCCGCGGAAGCTGGCCGCGTCGGTCAGGCCGCCGTTGGACTGCATGAACAGCAGCTTGACGCCCTGAAGCTCGCGGGCCACCTCGGTCACGTACCGCCGCAGGATGGGTGACAGGTACGCGTCCACCACGGTGGTGTCGCCCCGCGAGACCAGCTTCATCGGGGCTGGTCCGGTGCGACTCCGAGACCTGGGTGAAGCCCGCCGCACGGGCGATCTCGCCGATACGCGCTTCGTGTGCGGGATACCGGTACCCGTGCACGCAGACCACGGCCACGCTGCGGAAGCCGTCGTCGTAGGCCTGCTTGAGAGCTTGCGCGATGGCGTCCTCGTCCAGCGGGGTGAGGACCTCGCCGTGGGCGGCGACCCGCTCGCGGGCCTCGATGACCCGCTCGTACAGCAGTTCGGGCAGCATGATCCGCCGGTCGAAGATCCGCGGCCGGTTCTGGTAGGCGATGCGCAGCGCGTCGGCGAAGCCTTCGGTGATGACCAGCACGGTCGGCTCGCCCGCGCGCTCCAGCAGGGCGTTGGTGGCCACCGTGGTGCCGAGCCTGACCGAGCCGATCTTCTCGGCGGGGACCTTTTCGTCCGGCCCGAGGCCGAGCAGCTGCCGGATCCCGGCCACCGCCGCGTCCCGGTAGGCCCGGGGGTTATCGGACAGCAGCTTGTGCGCGATCAGGCGCCCGTCCGGCCGGCGGGCGACGATGTCGGTGAACGTACCGCCCCGGTCGATCCAGAATTCCCAGCGTCCGTCCACCGGCCGAGCGTACCCCAGCTGCGCGCGCCGCAGCCGGGGCGACTAGCCCTGGTCCGGCGGTGCGGCCGGGTCCAGGTCCTGGTTTGCGGCCTGGACGTCAGCGGCGGTCACCGTGGTGAGGTGTTCCGCGGTGGCCCGCTGCTCGCCCATGCTCACCACCCGGACGTCCCGGTAGGCGCAGGCCCGCTCG
This sequence comes from uncultured Actinomycetota bacterium, assembly GCA_963808615.1. Classification (GTDB taxonomy): domain Bacteria; phylum Actinomycetota; class Actinomycetes; order Streptosporangiales; family Streptosporangiaceae; genus Palsa-504. Next base: position 77,255 of record CAWEGV010000002.1, on the reverse strand, counting down.
TACAGGGACCGGGCGAACCGGCCGTTGCCGAGCTCGTCGATCCGGCCTGCCGCGCAGGCCCGGGCGAAGATCCCGCCCAGGACGTCCACCGCGGCCGGGTCGAAGATGTCCCCGGCCTGTTCGGCCAGCAGCACGGCGATCCGGACCAGGTCGTCGGGCTGGTAGCTGGGGAAGGTGACCCGGGCGCTGAACCTCGAGGCCAGGCCGGGGTTGCTGTGCAGGAACCTGTCCGTGTCGTCCGGGTATCCGGCCAGCACGATCACCAGCCGGTCGCGGTCATCCTCGGCCCGCTTGATCAGCGTCTGGACCGCCTCAGCGCCGAACGCGTCGCCGCCCACGTACCCGTCGTTGTGCAGGGAGTACGCCTCGTCGATGAACAGCACGCCGCCCACGGCCGAGTCGATGAGCTTGTTGGTCTTGATCGCGGTCGAGCCGAGGTGCTCGCCCACCAGGTCGCCGCGGTGTGCCTCCACCACTTCGGGCCTGACCAGCAGGCCCAGGGCGGCGAAGATCCGGCCCAGGATGCGCGCCACCGTAGTCTTGCCGGTGCCGGGCGGGCCGGTGAACACGAAGTGCCTGGCCGGCGGCTGGCTGGTCAGCCCGTGGGTGTCGCGCAGCTTGGCCACCCGCAGCTGGGCGGCGATCGCGCGCACCTGCTGCTTGACCGGCTCCAGGCCGATCAGCTCGTCGAGTTCGGCGATCGCGCCCTCCACCGTGGGCGTGTCCTCGTAGCCCCGCAGCCGGGAGGTCAGCTCGGAGAACGCCCGCTCCAGGTCGTCTGCGCGGATCGTCACCAGGTCAGCGCGCGAGGGCTCGGTACTGCGGGCCATGACCCGCACGTCGCGGGCCTCGCCGGCCTTCTCCAGCAGGCTGCGGACGAACCGGCCGTTGCCGAGCTCGTCGGTGATCCGGCGCCGCGCGACGTCCTCGAAGATGTGCAGGAGCACCGGCCGCGCGTCCGGGTCGAGCTCCTCGCCGCGGCGGTCCAGCGCGAAGTCGGCCAGCCTCATCATGTCCATCGGCGAGTAGCTGCCGAACTTCAGCCGGGTCGCGAACCGCGAGGCGAGCCCGGGATTGGAGGCCAGGAACGTCTCCATCTGCTTCTCATAGCCGGCCAGGATGATGATCAGGTTCTCGCGGTCGTCCTCGGCCCGCTTGAGCAGGGTCTGCACCGCCTCGACACCGAACCTGTCGGTCTGCCCGTCGCCCTCGTTGACCAGGCCGTAGGCCTCGTCGATGAACAGCACCCCGCCCAGCGCGGCATCGACAAGCTCGTTGGTCTTGATCGCGGTCGCGCCCAGGTACTCGCCGACCAGGTCGGCCCGGTGCGCCTCGATGACCTCGGGCATCTCCAGCAGGCCGAAGGCGTAGAAGATCTTGGCCAGCACCCTGGCCACCGTGGTCTTCCCGGTGCCCGGCGGGCCGAGGAACACGAAGTGCCGCATCGGCCTGCCGGTGGCGATGCCCGCTATCGCCCGCTGCCGGGCCGCCTCGATGGAGGCGGCGATCGAGCGCACCTGCTCCTTGACCGGCGCCAGGCCGATCATCGCGTCCAGTTCCGCCATGGCGTCCTCGACCGAGATCTGCGGCCTGGGCCGGGGCGGCGCTGACTGGTGGTCGCGCACGGCGTGCTCGGCGTAGGGCAGCGCCGCGGCCTGGGCCCGGACGCCATGGCCCGGCGGGCCCGGATGGCCGGCGTAGCGCCCGCCGGGGTTCGTGGCGGCAGGAAGGTGGGCCGTGCCCTGCGCCGCGCTGAGCGCGCCGGGACTGACGGGCTGACCGGGCCCTTCCGGGCCGTACATCCGCGCTTCACCGATGCCCTTGGCCAGCCGCCAGCCGAGCACGACCGCGGCAAGCAGCCAGGCGCCGATGGTGCCGATGTACAGCTGGTGCGGCAGCGCCTTCACCGCGATGGCGCCGACCGGCACCGACCAGGCCAGGACCCAGGCGACCGTGCGGCACGGCACGAACCAGCGGGCTAGCGGCCTGGTGTGCGCGGCCGCCACGACCACGAAGGGCAGTAGCAACAGGGAATACAGCCAGGTCCGGTTGCCGGTATCCAGCGCGGAGAAGACGGCCACGCCCCAGATCGCGACGCAGACCGAAGCCCCGACGGTGCGCCGGCCCTGGACCACCGCGACGATCGCGTAGACCAGCACGGCCAGAATGATCAGGCCCAGCGTGACCGGGAAGAACAAGACGGCGGCGGCGACCACGGCGACCTTGAGCCATCCCGGGGCCCGGCGGTACGCGCGGACCGTGCGAGTACCCAGGCTTGGCTTGTCAGGCGCGGCGGGCTGGGCCCTGTCGTTTGGCAGCATCTCGCTTCTTCGCACCTAGTCCATGCCTCGCAACCTCGCCTTCTGCCCGGACACGGGGCGCCTGGCACGTGCCGCCCGCACCCGGTTGCCGGACAGTCGTACGTCCTTGTATAGCGCATCACCGATGATCGTGACAGCATGCACGTCGATACTGTCCGTGAAAAATCCTCATCGTGGGACTGGTCCGGGCCTTGGCCGGCGAACGCGACCGGGCCCGGGCGATGGACCGCACGTGCGCCGGCACGCCAAGATGGGTGGTGTTTATTTCCCGGGGGCCGACCCGCATCGACGTTCGCCGTACCCTCACCTCGGCACGCCAGCCCCACGCCGGCCGGCTCGCCGACGGCTACGACGCCGACGTGATCACCCTGGACGCCGATCCGCTGGCCGACATCGGCGTGCGCGCCGACCCGCGCCGCATCACCCGTGTCGGGCCGGGCCGGCTGGTCAAGGGCGCGGCCGCCTAGCGCCCCGTCAGGTGCAGGTCCGGCTGGCTGGTCCGGCTGGCTGGTCCGGCTGCCTGGTCCGGCTGCCTGGTCCGGCTGCCTGGTCCGGCTGCCTGTCCCGCGGCCCGGTGCGCGGTCGGCGCGTCACGCGGGCAGCGTGGGGTCTATCTCGTCGCGCAGCGGGATGCCGTAGCCGCCGATCCGGGAGTCCGGCTTGTAGTGCCGCGACCGGTCGACCGCACCGGGCCGGAGCTCGGCCAGCCGGAAGCCGCGGCGCTGGTAGAAGCGGAGCGCGTCAATGTTGTCGTTGGTGGTGGTGAGCCGGATCTCGCGGCAAGCCGAACCGCCGCGCCGTCGCCCGCCGCGGCCTCGATGAGCATGCGTCCCGATGCCGATCGCGGCGGTCGATCGCGTTGAGCGTGACGATCTCCATGATCCCGTCGCCGCACCAGCTGGTAGGTGAGCAGCCCGGCCAGGCGCGTGCGAGCCGCTCGGCGATGAAGCCGGCCGAGCTCGGCCGGGCGCAGACCAGGATGGTGCCGTGGACCGCGACGACCTCCGCCCCCCACAGCTCGGCCACGAGCCACGGCGAGCATCGGCCGGTCGCCCTCGCTGACCGGCCTGATCGTGATCTCCGGCTCGGTCACCCCGCCATTATGCCGCCGCTCCAGGGAATAAGCAGGTCTCCGCGGGACCGCTTGCGGGGCCGCCATGTTACAAACCGGGTCCGATGGGCAGAGGCCGTTGATGACCTGTACTTAGAGCTCTTTGCTCGCCCCATGCTGGCGTCCATCTTCATCATCCAGGGCTACGACACGCTCCGCGATCCCGCTCGGGTGGCAGCGGCACCGCCGAACCGGTGGTGCGGGCAGCTCTCCGAAAGAGTGCCTGCCATGCTGGCCGAGGCCGAGCAGGCCGTGCGCATCAACGGCGCCATCCAGCTGGCGGCCGGCGCACTGCTGGCCCTGGGCCGGGCTGCCGCGGCTGTCCGCGCTCGCGATCGCCGCGACTCTCGTGCCCACGACGATGGCCGGGCACCGGTTCTGGGAGGCCGGCGACGAGGGAACGGCTAGACAGCAGCGGATCCACTTCCTCAAGAACCTGACGATGTTCGGCGGCCTGCTGATCGCCGCGGCAGACACGGAGGGCCGCCCGTCGCTGGCCTGGCGCGCCCGGCACGCGAACCGTTCGGCCCGGCGGCAGGCCTCCCTCGTGGCCAAGACCGCGAAGGCCTCCGGCCGGGCCTGCGTCAAGGCCGGAACGGTACGCGGCCGGACCTCACGGTAACCAGTTTCGGCTGACGCCTGTCGCGCCATCAACCTCATGCTCAAGTGGTTGCTTGACTATGATTTGATGGGGCGCCATACTCAAGCATGTGCTTAACAATGTGATGGATCCACAGCCCAACCTGCACCGGGTCTTCCACGCACTCGCCGATCCTGGCCGTCGGCGCATGCTTGAGCGGCTCAGCCAGGGTCCGGCGTCGGTCAGCGAACTCGGGAAGCCGCTGGCCATGTCGCTCGCCGCCGTGCTGCAGCACGTACAGATCCTTGAGGCAAGCGGACTTGTCCAGTCACGGAAGCTCGGCCGCACCCGAACCTGCAGCCTTAACGCGGGGACCCTGCGGTCGGCCGAGCGCTGGATCTCCGAGCGCCGGACATCCCGTCGAGCGGCGGCTCGACCGACTTGGCGAGTACCTGGCCCAGTACCGCCGACCAGCCGGCAGCGGGCAGACCGGTCCAGCTGCACCGCCTACTCCGGAATGAACCAGGAGGGAAACCATGACAGAGCGTTCCGTCATCCACGACACGTTCGTGATCGAGCGGACATACCCGGCTAGCCCCGTCACGCGTGTTCGCGGCGTTCGCATCCCGTGAAGCCAAGGACGCCTGGGGCGACACAGGAGACATGGCTGAGGCCGAGCCCCGCCACCGTCCGCGTCGAGTTCGACTTCCGGATCGGCGGGCACGAGCGGTTCGGCCACATCTACCAAGGCGTCAGCTACACGTACGACGCTATCTACTACGACATCGTGCCCGGCCAGCGGCTTTGTCTACAGCTACGAGATGTACGCCGACAGTGCCGCGCATCTCGGTTTCCATCGCCACGATCGAGTTCGTCGAGATGGATGACAGCACGAGGCTGACCTGGACTGAGCAGGGCGCCTACCTCGACGGCTTTGACGGGGAAGGACGCATCGCGGCTGCGCCAAGGGGGCACGAGCGAGATGCGCGACAGCCTCGCCAAGTGCCTGGCCTAGGAATCCGGCCCATGTGCCGTCGTCGCCCACGGCGGCGTCGGCGTCTGGATGTCGCTCATCGAGCACGACCTCGTTGGTGAATAGCGCATCTCGGTCTTCCCGTATTTGGCCGGTACAGGCATGCGGCTGTTCGGCGAGATCTCTGAGCCGCCTCGGCTAGAACTCGTATCGGCCATACCGTTTCCTGGGCTGCCGTCAGGCTCCGGACCAAGGTCACCAAGGGGCACGGCTCGAAGGCCGCCGGGCTGGCCATGGCGTTCAAGCTCATCGAGTCCGCGCAGCGCCGCTGGCGCATGGTCGACGCCCCGCACCTGGTCGCGCTCGTCCGCGCCGGAGCGACCTTTGCCGACGGCAAGCTCGCCTGGGTCCCGGCCAGGACGCCCGGCCCGAGGCGGCCTGAAGATTCCCGGACGGAGCGCAGACGTACTTGACACCTAGTACTTAGGTGTCCTTGTGGCTGGCCGGCGTGTCCTTGTGGCTGGCCTACGGCGTACGGGGACGCCGAGCGCGCTGAGTGCGGCCGCGGTGATGATCTCGATGTAGCGGTCGGGCGGGATCTGGGCGTCGTTGACCAGGTCGTCCCAGACATGGAATGAGATCAGCTCCCACAGCAGGGCGGCCGCCTCGGTGATGGTCCAGGTCGGGTCGAGCCGCCCTTCGGCGCGCAGCCGCTCGACGATGAAGGTAGCGCCGCGCATGCGGTCGCCGGTTCGGTCGGCCCAGGCGGCAGCCGCGGCCGGGTCGGCGTGCCGGGTCTCGTCCAGGGCCCGGGCCAGTGCCGCGATCTTGGGGTTGTGCCAGGTCTGCAAGTGAACCGCGGCCCGGATCGCCGCGGCGGCGTCGGCGGCCTGGGTGACGGCGGCGATGCCGGCCGGGAGCTGCTCCTTCGCGTCAACGTGCGCCACCAGGGCTAGCAGCAGCTGGGCGCGGTCGGGGAAGTGCAGGTACAGCGCCTGCCGGGAGATGCCCACCGTGCGGGCCAGCGCCGACATGGTAGGGACGGTGCCCTGCTTTTCGATGATCTCCCGGGCGGTATCGAGAATCCGCGCCCTCGTGCTTGACACCTGTCAAGTATAGCACCTAGGCTGGCGCTTGACACCTGTCAAGGAGGTTCTCATGGAACAGCGAGCAGCACCATATGTCCTGCCGGTGGGCCAGGCCCGCAGCCACCCGGGCAGCATCCCGGCGATCAAGGCCGGAGCGGCTGACACCGGCGGCCTGTTCACCTTCTGTGAGCAAGTGATGCCACCACGGACCCCGGGTCCGGCGCTGCACGTCCACCACGGGGACGACGAGTTCTTGTACGTGATCGACGGCCACCTGCTGGTCCAGGCGGGCGAGCAGCGGCATGATCTGGGCCCGGGCTGTTTCACCTGGCTGCCCCGGCAGGTCCCGCACGCCTTCGCCAACGTCTCCGCCAGCCCGGTGCACCTGGTCGGGGGCGCCGTGCCGGGCGGGATCGAGGAGTTCTTCGCCGCGCAGGGCGCCTACTTCGCCCAGCTGCAGGGGCCACCAGACCCGGAGCGGCTCGCGGCCATCTGGGCCTGCGATCCCGGCCGCATCGTCGGGCCGCCGATCGAACTAGACGCCGTACCTGACGCGGTCCGTTCATGACCTGCCGCACGCGTCGGTGCGGCCTGCGGGTCCGGAGACAGGGCGGAAGCCACCGGTGCCTCGATGCAGTCGCAGGTAAGGCCGCTGCCCCCCTTACCGTGCTGGAGGCATCAGTGAGCGACGTTCGTGCGATGCGCTGGGCGCGCGGGTCAGCATGGCTGCTGTGGGCCGTCACGCTGGTGGTCGCCGCGGCCGGCCTGGCGCTGCTGGCCTGGGACTGGTCGGCCCCGGTGCCGGTGGCTTTTTCGGCATCCGCGGGTTCGACGGCGTGTTCGCGGTCTGTCTCGGCGGCGTAGGCGCCCTGCTGACCTGGCGCCACCCCGGCCACCCGGTCGGCTGGATCTTGGCCGGGGCCGGACTGGTGAGCGCGCTGAACTTCGCCACCATCGAGTACGGGCTGGCGGGGTCGGCAGGCCGCCGTCATCTGCCCGCCGCCGAGTACGCCGGGTGGGTGCAGCTGTGGATCTGGGTCCCGCTGATCGCGCTGATCACCGTCTACCTGTTCCTCCTGTTCCCCGACGGGCACCTGCCCTCACCGCGGTGGCGGCCGGTCGGCTGGCTGGCCGCGGCGCCTTCGCACTCATCGCGACCGCCGGGCCTGGCGTTCTCTGCCCGGCCCCGGACCGGCCCAACCTGCCCCGGCTGCGCAATCCGCTCGGGATCGACCCCGGCGGCGGTGCCGTTCGACGCGGTCGCGGCCGGGCTGGCCGGGGCTGCTGGGCTGCGCGGTGCTCGCGGCGTGGTCGCTGGCGGTGCGCAGTCGGCGGGGCACCGCGGTGCAGCGGCACCAGATCAAGTGGCTCGCCTACACCCGGCTGCCTGGTGGCCCTGGCCCTAGTGCCCGCGGTCGCCCTGTCGCTGACCCCAGGGGCACCCCGGCCCGGATCGCCCAGCAGGCGCGGCCTTCGCCGCCGTGCTGGCGCGTCCCGGCCGCGGTCGCGGTCGCCGTGGTGAAGTACCCGCTGCAATGACATCGACCGGGTCCATCTCCCGGACGCTGGGCTACGCCATCGTCACCGGCCTGCTGGCCGGGGTCTACGCCGGGCTGGTGCTGCTGGCCACCCAGGTCCTTGGCCTGCACACCCCGGTCGCGGTCGCCGCCGCCACCCTGGCCGCGGCGGCCCTGTTCAGCCCCATCCGGCTGCGGGTGCAGCGGATGGTGGACCGGCGGTTCAACCGCGCCCGGGATGACGCCGAGGCCACACCGTGGCGGCGTTCGCGGCCCGGCTCAAGGACGCCGTCGACCTGGACACCGTCCGCGACGACCTAGCCAGCGTGGTGCAGACGGCACTGGAACCCGCCCACCTCCGGGTCTGGACCAGCCAGCGCGACTGAGCGGACCCCGAGTGGCTGCGGTGGGAATTTCCCCTCTCAGCGCCAATCGAGATTCTACTGACTGGTGTATGGCCTTGCGGCACAGGCGTGCCTAGCAATGACGGCTGGCGCCTAGTCGAACGCCAGGTAATGCAGAGACTTGCTGCGACGACCCTACTTGGAAGCTAGAGCCGCCACAGGCGAGACCGAAAGCAGGTGACAAGTTGATCTGCCCGTCACCGCTAGGCAAATGCTCCGGCCCGGAATACTGGCAGAGTGCCCGTATCCGATTTGTGCGCTATTCCCCTGCCTGACTCTCTGGCGAACGGATCCAGGAGGCGCACACCGGTAGATGCGACGTCGTTCACATTGCGTGTGACCAGGGTCCAGTCATATACGAGTGCAGTTGCCGCCATCAGGCCGTCAACCACTGGCACGGGGTCAGGGACATTGAGGCGCCCCCATGCCTCGGCAACGCGGGCGGTGATAGGGACGATGCGGTCGCCGTAGGCGTGAACCAGTCGGCCGAGCCACTGTTCAAAGATCTCTGCTTGAGCCATCTCTCGCCGGGCGAGTCTCTCGATGCCCTGCCTGATCTCGCCGACTACCAGCACGCTCAGGAACAGTTCATCGTCTGGTACCGAAGCGAACCAGGCAGAGACACCTGGGTCGGGCTTGTTCTTCCTGATCTCGGACACCACGTTGGTGTCAAGGAGGTAGCTCACTCTTCCTCGCCCATGCTTTCGACAAGTCGGGCGGGCTGCACCGGTCGGCTTATCTCCAGGTCCAGGTCGGGAGCGGACTGCAGGAATACTTTGAAGTTCTCCCCCTCGTGGCGCAGATGCCTGTACTCGGCGATGCTGATGACAACCGCCACGTCCTCGCCGTGCCTGGTGACGACCCTGCGGTCCATCAGCCTCGACCGACCTGATGAGTCTCGCTGAAGCGCTGCTTGGCTTCTTGCAACTGCCAGCGATCGCGCATCGTAGCCTCCACTTCTATCTAGACAGTCTAGACAGAAATTCCTGTCGGTTCAAGGGCCACGTAGGAGTTCAGCGGCGAGGCCAGGCCGGGGTCTTTCAGCGGCTGTACACCTGAGTCACCCGATGTCGCGCGGCGCGCAGCGTCTAGGTAGCTGGCTCCGGGTCGCGTGGCCTATCCAACGTCCGGTTCGTTCCCGGTGATATCCATGACCCAGCGCCTGACGGGCCCTTCGACGCGATCACCGGGCGGCTGGTGTTGATGTATGTGCCGATCCCGCCGCCGTGCTGCGGACGCAGGCTGGCGTGCCGCGCTCCGGCGGCGTGATCGCGCCGAACCGATCATGCGCGAGCTAGCCTCGTCGGACAGCGCCGCGGAACTGGCGGCGCTGAGCTGCCCGCTGATGTTCGTGGACAGCCCAGCTGCCCCGGGCGGTCCGTCCTTCAGGGCCGGACCCTATGCTGAAATAACAGTGCCTTCACCATCACCGATGCGCTGTGTTCCGGTTTGACCGGATCACTTCGGGGAGTCAGCTGCAGCCGCTGGTGGAGCCGCAGCCTTCGCAGACGTAGCAGCTGCCGGCGGGGCGCATCTTTGTGCCGCAGGTGAGGCAGAGCGGAGCGTCCGCGGTACGGCCCTGCTGGGACTCGATCAGCTCGGTGGAGCTGTGCGGCCCGGCCGCCCGCGGAAGCCGACGGCGCGGGGGGCTCAGGAGCCTGGACGGGGGGTGGTACCACGGCCCGTTCGGTATGAACAGGCTGTTCAACGGCGGCGGACTGGGCAAGTTCCGTCGGATCGGGGTCGTCGCCCGGCCCGGCGGGGTCATGTCCCGCAACCTCGACAGTGCGCTCGGCGGCGGACAGGATGCCGAGCTCGGCGCGGGACTCAAAAGGCAGGTGGTCTAGGGCCAGGCGGCGGAAGATGTAGTCCATCACCGAGCTGGCGAGCCGGATGTCCGGATCGTCGGTGAGTCCGGCAGGCTCGAACCGCATGTTGGTGAACTTGGCCACGTAGGACTCCAGCGGGATGCCGTACTGCAGGCCGACCGAGATGGCCATGGAGAAGGCGTCCATCACCCCGGCCAGCGTGGAGCCCTGCTTGCCGAGCTTGAGGAACACCTCGCCGATGCCGTCGTCCGGGTAACTGGACGCCGTCATGTAGCCCTCGGCCCCGGCCACGGAGAACCTGGTCACGGTGGCGGGCCGCTGCCGGGGCAGCCGCCTGCGGACCGGCCGCTGCTCGTGCGGCTGGCTCTCGGCCTTGGCCTCCCCGCCTCGGCGGGCTTCTTCTTCGCGTCGGACAGCGGCTGGCCGACCTTGCAGTTATCGCGGTATATGGCCAGCGCCTTCAGGCCGAGCTTCCAGCCCTCGAAGTAGATTCGCTCGATGTCCTCCACGGTGGCGCTTTCTGGCATGTTCACGCACTTACTGATGGCCCCGGACAGGTGCGGCTGGACGGCGGCCATCATCCTGACGTGGCCCATGGCGCTGATCGCGCGCTCGCCCATCGCGCAGTCGAACACCTCGTAGTGCTCGGGCCGCAGGCCCGGGGCGTTCACCACATGGCCGTGCTCGGCGATGTACTCGGTAATCGCCTCGACCTGCTCATGCGGGTAGCCGAGGTTCTGCAGCGCGCGCGGCACGGTCTGGTTGACGATCTGCATGGACCCGCCGCCGACCAGCTTCTTGAACTTGACCAGGGCCAGGTCGGGCTCAATACCAGTGGTGTCACAATCGAGCATGAGGCCTATGGTGCCTGTAGGGGCCAATAGGCTGGCTTGGGCGTTTCTGTACCCATTTGTCTCACCGAGCTCGATGCATTCCTGCCAGATCTGCTTGGCCAGATCAAGGATCACGCGGTCCATGGTGCCGACCGGGCGGATGTCGTCGCTGGCGTCGGCGTGCTTGCGGATGACGCGCTTATGCGGCTTGGCGTTGCGCGCGTAGCCGTCGTAGGGGCCGACCACCGCGGCGAGCCCAGACGATGTCTTGTAGGCGGTGCCGGTCATGAGCGAGGTGATGGCGGCGGCGATGGCCCGGCCACCCTCGGAGTCGTAGGCGTGGCCGGTGGCCATCAGCAGCGCGCCCAGGTTGGCGTACCCGATGCCGAGCTGACGGTAGGCCCTGGTAACGGCGGTGATCTTCTCCGTGGGGAAGTCAGCGAAGCTGATGGAGATGTCCATCGCGGTAATGATCAGCTCGGTGATCTTCCGGAACCGCTCGGCGTCGAAAGTGTCGTCGTCGCGGAGGAACTTGAGCAGGTTGATGCTGGCCAGGTTGCAACTGGAGTTATCCAGGTGAACGTATTCACTGCAGGGATTGCTAGCAGTGATCCGACCGGATTCAGGGCAGGTGTGCCAGTCGTTGATCGTGCCGTCGTATTGGATGCCCGGGTCTGCGCACTCCCATGCGGCCTGCGCCATGCTCCGTAGCAGCTTCCTGGCATCGACGCGCTCGACCACCTCGCCGGTGCGACGGGCCAGCAGTTCGAACTCCTTGCCTTCCGCGACGGCGCGCATGAACTCATCCGAGACACGGACCGAGTTGTTGGCGTTCTGGTACTGGACGCTGACGATGTCCGTGCCGCCCAGGTCCATGTCGAACCCGGCGTCGCGGAGCACGCGGATCTTCTCTTCCTCGCGGGCCTTGGTCTGGATAAAATCGGCCACGTCGGGGTGGTCCACGTCGAGCACGACCATCTTGGCCGCGCGCCGGGTGGCGCCGCCGGACTTGATCGTGCCCGCTGACGCGTCGGCACCGCGCATGAAGGAGACCGGGCCGCTCGCGGTGCCGCCGGAGGACAGCAACTCCTTGCTGGACCGGATCTTAGACAGGTTGACGCCAGCGCCGGACCCGCCCTTGAAGATCAGGCCCTCCTCCCGGTACCACTCCAGGATGGAGTCCATCGTGTCGTCCACGGCAAGGATGAAACACGCGGACACCTGCTGGGGGGAGGCGGTGCCGACGTTGAACCAGACCGGGGAGTTGAAGCTGAAGATCTGGTGGATCAGGGCGTACTTGAGCTCGTGATCGAAGATCTGGGCATCCTCGTCGGTGGCGAAGTAGCCGTACTCCTTCCCGGTTTGCGTGTACCTGCCGACCACCCGGTCCACCAGCTGCTTGAGGCTCCACTCGCGCTGGGGTGAGCCAACCGCGCCGCGGAAGTACTTGGTGGTCACGATGTTGGCGGCGTTCACCGACCAGAATTCGGGGAACTCCACGCCATGCTGCTCGAAGTTGACCGATCCGTCCCGCCAGTTCGTCATGACGACGTCCCGGCGCTCCCAGGTGACCTGGTCGTAGGGATGCACGCCCGGCGTGGTGTGAATGCGCGCCATGGTCAGCCCGCCGCGCTTGGCTGCCTGGGCCTGGTCGTCCGCAGGCACCTGGGGCTCCTGGGAGCCCTTCCCCTTGCGGGCCGACGCGCTGCTCGCCGTCTCGGTCATGTCTTCCCCTTCCGGGATCCTTGCGGATCCCTGTCCCGGCCCTGCCTGGCCATACTGCGACGATGACAAACTGTGGTGCTGTCTTACGGCGACGTTTCCTTACCCGCGGAGGGTCGCGCACCGTTGCGTCGCTCCTGGCGCAAGGTTTCGATCTCGTCCTCGAAGTCGGCGAGCGACTCGAAGCCCCGGTAGACCGAGGCGAACCTCAGGTAGGCAACCTCGTCAAGCTCCCTGAGCGGGCCGAGGACGGCCACGCCCACCTCGTGGGAGGGGACCTCGGCCAGGCCGCGGGCCCGGATTGTTTCCTCCACCTGCTGGGCCAGGATCGCCAGCTTGTCCTCGCCGACCGGCCGGCCCTGGCACGCGCGCTGCACGCCGCGGATGATCTTGTCGCGGGTGAACGGCTCGGTCACCCCGCTGCGCTTGGCCACCATCAAGATGACCGTCTCCTGGGTGGTAAACCGCCGCCCGCATTCCGGGCACGACCTCCGGCGGCGGATCGCGACACCGTCATCGGCGGTCCGGCTGTCGATGACCCTGCTGTCCGGATTGCGACAAAACGGACAGTGCACGCGATCACCTCCCCAGCGTCCCCGCGCGTTCTCAGTTTCGGCCTGCGAACACAACTTGTGGAAAAAATACAGTGATGTAAGTACTAGATGTTGTGGTTACGTTAGTCGACGCGGCGCTCTTAGGCAAGACGACACGAGCGCTCGATCCGGAATCGCGGTTAGCATGCCGTTCCGGGCCACGGCGCCGGCGTGTCGCGGGGTGCGCGGGCCTGTGTCACAGCCTGTGGCGGCCGGGCGCAACGGGTGGACGGCCCGGCACCGGGCGCGGCGGATCTCAGCCGCGGGGCACCCACAGCAACTGGCCGGCCACGACCGCATCGCCGGTCAGGTCGTTGAGCTCGACGATCTGCTGGATGACCTGGCGGGTGTCCGCTCCGGGATCGGCTCTCTCCGCGACCGACCACAGGCTCTGGCCCGGCCGGACGACCACCCGGGCCAGATTCTGCTCTGCCACGCGGGGCGGCGCGGGGCGGTCCGCGGCCTGCACCGCCCCGGCGGCGATCAGCGACACGGCGGCCACCAAGATCGCGGCCGCGACCGCTATCACCACGCGCCCCCGCCTGGTAAGCCGCAGCGGCACGTCCGTGGCCTGGGCCTGTGCGGCTTGACCGCGTGCCGCCTGATCGCGCGCTGTCTGACTGCGCGCTGCCTGGCTGCGGGCCGTCTGACCGGGACTTGCCTGGGCGGGTGCCGTCCGACCGCGTGCTGCCTGGGCACGTGCCGTCTGACCGGGCCCTGCCTGGGCGGGTGCCGCCTGACCGGGTGCCGCCTGGTGGTGTGCTGCTTGGCCAGAGGGCGCGCGACCGCGGATCACACGGCTGGAAGGGTCCTGGCCGCGGGCCGTCCAGTCGGCGGGCGCCTGGCCGCGTGCCGCCTGGTTAGGTGCCGCCTCGTCACGCGCCGCCCGGCCGCGTGCGGCCCGGTCACGGGCGGCCCGATGGTGTACTGCCCGGCCGTGGGCTCTGCAGATAGCGGTCGCCCGGCTGTCCGGGTCGTTCTCCGGCAATGCCATCGCGTGCAGCGCGCTCACTACGACCTCCATCATCAAACTTTCGTTCGAGCTATACTATGTTCGATCGCACCTTCGTTCGATCGTATTCCTGTTCGAGCGGAACGCCTACTACATCGTTGTATCGCGCGGGCCTGACATTTTCGCGACACGTCGAACAGATGTTTGGGATATCGGGCGAGGAACGCTACTCTCTACATCAGTACGCAAGATTCCGGACACGGAAGGTCATCAGATGGAGGAAACCGCCATGGGAGGCACCACAACGGGCACTTCCGGCACCGACGCCCCCAGACCGAAGGGACGGCCAGGGCGCAAACCAAAAGGCAGCGTGCCCGTGATTCCCCTGGATACTCCGGACAGGCCCGATCCCGACCACGTGCTGACCTGGCGGCAGCGCAAGGTGCTTCAGGTCATCCGCGACTCGGTTCAGAAGCGCGGCTACCCGCCGTCGATGCGGGAGATCGGGGAAGCGGTCGGGCTGACCAGCACCTCGAGTGTCTCGTATCAGCTCAGCACCCTGCAGAAGAAGGGCTACCTGCACCGCGACGTGGGCCGGCCCAGGACGGTCGAAGTGCGCCTGCCCGGTCACCCGGCGGTGCGGCCGGAGCCGGGCCGCGAGCGCGAGGCCGAAGCGCCGGCCGACATTCCCGGCATCGACATCGCGTCACAAGAAGCCGCCTACGTCCCGTGGATCGGGCGGATCGCCGCGGGCGGGCCGATCCTGGCCGAGCAATACGTGGAAGACGTCTTCCCGCTGCCCAGGCAGCTGGTGGGCGAGGGCACGCTGTTCCTGCTCAAGGTGGTCGGCGACTCGATGATCAACGCCGCCATCGCGGACGGGGACTGGGTCGTGGTCCGGCAGCAGGAAGATGCGCAGAACGGGGACATCGTGGCCGCGATGCTCGACGGCGAGGCGACGGTGAAGACGTTCAAGCGGAGCGACGGGCACGCCTGGCTGATCCCGCACAACCCCGCCTACACGCCGCTCCTCGGTGACGAGGCGAGCATCCTCGGCCGCGTCGTCGCCGTGCTCCGCCGCGTCTGAACCTGCCGCGTCTGAACCTGCCGCGTCTGAACCTGCCGCGCCTGATCCTGCCGCGTCCGAGCCCACGACGGTCCCGGCCGGGGCGCCGCTCGCGACGGGACGAGCGGGTCACGGTCAGGCCGCGACGATGCTGACCAGCTTCGGCGCGCGGACGATGACCCGGCTGACCGGCTGACCGCCCAGCGTTCGTAGCACTCCCGGCGCCGTCAGCGCGAGCTCGCGGAGCTCGTCTTCGGTGATGGCCGGCGGGACCTCCAGCCTGTCACGGACCTTGCCGTTGACCTGCACCACGCACGTCACCCGCTCCTGGGTCAGCAGGTCCGGGTCGGCGACAGGCCAGGCGGTCCGGCCCACCGAGGGCTGGTGTCCGAGCAGCTCCCAGCATTCCTCGGCGGTGTAGGGCGCGAACAGGGACAGCAGCACGGTCAGGACCTCGGCCGCCTCGCGGACCGCTGGGTCGGCCGCACCCAGCCTCTGGGCCCCGCGGGACCCCCCGGAATCGATGACCTTCCGGGTCGCGCTGACCAGCTCCATCAGCCGGGCCACGGCTACGTTCAGGTGGTATCCCTCGACCTGGCGGGTGACCTCATCGATGGTGCGATGGGTGACCCTGCGCAGCTCGCCGTCCCCCGGCGCGCGGACCGTGTCGCTGGCTCCGGTGTCGGCAGCGGCGACGTCGGCCGCGATCCGCCAGACCCGGCCGAGGAACTTGACCATCGCTTCGGGATGCATATCGGCCCAGTCGATGTCGTCTTCGGGCGGGCTGGCGAAGATCATGGTCAGCCTGATCGCATCCACCCCGAACCGCTCGATCTGCTCGCCGAGGTCCACGCCGTTGCCCAGCGATTTGGACATCGCCTTGCCGCGGTTGATCACCTGGCCCTGGTTGATCAGCCGGTTGAACGGCTCGGTGAAATCCACCAGGCCCATGTCATAGAGGATCTTGGTGAAGAACCTGCTGTACAGCAGGTGGAGGATGGCGTGCTCGACGCCGCCCACGTACATGTCCACCGGCGCCCACCGGCGGACCCCGGCCGGCTCGAACGGACCATCGGTGTCGGCGGGCGAGCAGTAACGGAACATGTACCAGGACGAGTCCACGAACGTGTCCATGGTGTCCGTGTCACGCTTGGCCGGGCCACCGCAGCGCGGGCAGTCGACGTTCACCCAGTCCTCGGCCGCGGCCAGCGGGGACACGCCCCTGGGCACGAGGTCCTGGCCGCGCAGGTCGGGCAGCACCACCGGCAGCTGGTCATCCGGAACCGGCACCTCACCGCACGACGGGCAGTGCACGATCGGGATCGGAGTGCCCCAGAACCGCTGGCGTGACACCAGCCAGTCCCTGAGCCGGTAGTTGACGGCCGCGCGGCCCTGGCCCTTGTCGGCCAGGATGGCGGTGATCGCCGCGATGGCCTCCGCCTTGGGCAGCCCGTTGATCGGGCCGGAGTTCACCAGCGTGCCGTCGCCCGGGGTGGCGATCCCGGTCTGCGCCGGGTCCGGCTGTCCGGTGTCGACCACGACCCGGACGTCCAGCCCGTAGGCGCGCGCGAAGTCAAGGTCGCGCTGGTCGTGCGCGGGCACGGCCATGATGGCCCCGGTGCCGTAGTCGGGCAGCACGTAGTCGGCCGCCCACACCGGGATCAGCTCGCCGTTGACCGGGTTGACCGCGTGCCGGCCGAGGAAAACGCCGGTCTTCTCCCGGTCGGTCGACTGACGCTCGATGTCGGTCAGCTTGCGGACCTGCTCGGTGTAGGCCCGCAGCTCGGGCAGGCGCTCCAGGGCGCACACCTGCTCGGCCAGCGGCGAATCCGCCGCCACCACGAAGAACGTCGCCCCGTACAGCGTGTCGGGCCTGGTGGTGAAGACCGTGACCGGCTCATCCCGGCCCTCCACCATGAAGCGGACGTCGGCTCCTTCGGAGCGGCCGATCCAGTTGCGCTGCATGAGCAGCACGCGGTCGGGCCAGCAGCCCTCCAGCTGCTCGGCGTCGGCTAGCAGCCGGTCGGCGTACTCGGTGATCTTGAAGTACCACTGGTTCAGCATCCGCCGGATGACCTCGGCGCCGCAGCGCTCGCATCTCCCGGCGATGACCTGCTCGTTGGCCAGGACGGTCTGGTCCACCGGGCACCAGTTGACGTAGCCGTCCCTGCGGTAGGCCAGGCCCCGCTCGTAGAAGCGCAGGAACAGCCACTGGTTCCAGCGGTAGTAGGTGGGATCGCAGGTGGCCAGGCGCCGGCTCCAGTCGAACGAGGTCGCGTACCGGCGGAACGACGCCGCCTGGGTCTCGATGTTGGCGTACGTCCAGTCGGCCGGGTGCGAGTTGTTCCTGATGGCAGCGTTCTCCGCGGGCAGGCCGAAGGCATCCCAGCCGATCGGGTGCAGCACGTTGCGGCCTCGCAGGAACTGGTACCGGGCCAGGGCGTCACCGATGGCGTACGCCTCGGCATGGCCCATGTGCAGGTCACCCGACGGGTACGGGAACATGTCCACCAGGTAGAAGTGCTCCCGCGGATCGGCGGGATCCTCGCTGGCGCGGAAGGGATCCAGGTCCGCCCAGCGCGCCTGCCATTTCTCCTGGACATCGCGGGGGTCGTAGCGCTGCGCCAGATCGACGCTCTCGGCCGCTGTCATTATTTCCTCGCCATCGAATCGGTCCGGCCGGTCGGGGTGTTTGAGCACCGCCAATGAAAATGCCCCTCGACACGAGGGGCAGCCGCGCCAACGACGGTAGGTCGGCGCGGCTAGGTAAGAAGCAGCCGGACGGCACGCATGGGCACAGGATAGCGCACGGCCGGCGCAAGCGCCCCCGGCCGGCTGCGGGATCAACGGCTGATCAGCGACCAGACGTGCAGGCCGGGCCGCGGACCTGCCGGCAGGACCGAGTATTACGGTCCGCTGCGATCACGAACTGGCCAGGACCCGCGGTACCTCCCAGTCGGGCCGCAGCGGCATGCCCGACGTCCCGTCCGCCTGCAGCCGCACGCCCAGCACCTGATGCAGCTCGATGTGGTTCCGGTCGAAACCGAGCCGCGAGCCGGCCATGTACAGCCGCCACACCCGGGCCGTGCCCTGGCCGACCTCGGCCACCGCCTCATCCCAGTGCGCGTCGAGGTTGGCGCACCAGGCCGCCAGGGTCTTGGCGTAGTGCTCGCGGAGGTTCTCCTCGTGCCGCACCTCGAAGCCGGTGTCGTGCATGAGCGAGATCAGGTAACCGGGTCCCTCGAGCTCGCCATCGGGGAACACGTACCGGTTGATGTACCCGGTCTTGCGCATGGACGGCTCGATGTTGTCCGGCCGGGTGATGCAGTGGTTGAGCAGCCGCCCGCCGACGTTCAGCTTCCCGAGCAGGAACGCGAAGTAGCCGGGGAGGTTCTGCTTGCCGACGTGCTCGGTGAGCCCGATCGAGCTGACCGCGTCGAAGCCCGTCTCCGGCACGTCCCGGTAGTCCAGGTGCCGGACCTCGGCCAGCTTGGACAGGCCCTCCCGCTCGATGGCCGCCTGGCCCCAGGCCGCCTGCTGTGCGGACAGCGTGACGCCGAGCGCCTTGACGCCGTACTCCCGCGCGGCGTGCATCACCATGCCGCCCCAGCCGCAGCCGACGTCCAGCAGCCGCATGCCCTCGCGCAGCCCGAGCTTGCGCGCGACCAGGTCGAACTTGTTCACCTGCGCTTCTTCCAGCGTCGCGTCCTCGCGCGGGTAGCAGGCGCAGGTGTAGGCCATGGTCGGCCCGAGCACCCACTCGTAGAACCGGTTGGACACGTCGTAGTGATGCGAGACCGCCCCGGCGTCGCGGCCCTTGGAGTGCAAACGGCCGCCGAGCCAGCGCCGGTGCAGCCGGACCTCCTGGGGCGGCGGCGGCATCCGGTGCAGCAGCAACTTCGGGCCGCCCAGGGCCTGCAGCAGGCGCGCCTTCTCCGCCCAGCTCATGCTCATGGACTGGACCCTGGTCATCCGGGACAGAGTCTCGTACATGTCGCCGTCGACGTCCAGGTGCCCGGCGACGTAAGCCCGGGCCAGCCCGAGTGCTCCGGGGGCCTGCGCCAGGTAGGCCACGGCCACCGGCGAGCGGACCGTGATCTTCACCGGAGATCCCGGCGTGCCGGCGTGGCTGCCGTCATAGGCCGTGAACTCCACCGGGGCGTCGGGCCCGGCGAATGACTCGAAGGCCTCCGCGAGTGCCATGCTGCGCGTTCCTTTCCGTTGATCGGTTGCCTCAGCGTCCCAGGACGCACTTCTCGTACAGGCCGAGCAGGCGCCCCTCGCCGTCGTAGGCGTGCTTGAGCGCCCGGTACGCCTCGCCGTCATAGCGCCGGTAGAACTCGTCCTCGGGGTAGAACGCGGTCGAGTACAGCGACTTGTGCCCGTCCAGCTTCGCGACCTCGTCCTCCACCAGGCGGTTGTAGTACCCGTCCGCCTCTCCCTCGGGCAGCGGCACCATCCCCCAGAAGCCGAAGTTCACGTAGACCTCGCCGAGCTCGAGCGGCCACAGCGCCCAGGCCCGGTCGCTGCGGGCCCGCACCGGGCACATCCAGACCGGGCTCATCCCCACGTTCGCGGCGAAAAACCGCAGGAAATCGGCGCCGCGGCCGACCGGGATCTCCACGTCCTGGATGACCGACTCACGAAGCGGGGCATGCCGCCTGGTGTCCATGGTGGCGGTGAGGCGGTAGCGCCGGTCCAGGGCGACGAGCTTGCGATACACGTCCGAGCGCCGGTAACGGCGCGGCCATAGCCGTCTGACCAGAGGCTTCTGGACGCCGAAGGCCCGGGAGCACCAGAACCAGTCGGTGTCCCACCGCCACAGGTAGTCGCGGATGGTGAGGAAGTCCTCCTTGTCGCGCCTGACCGACAGGTAGTAGATCTGCTGGCCGGTGTAGTCGCTGCGCCAGGGCGCGACGTCGCTGAACGCGCCGACCGTCAGGTACAACTCGTCCGGCGCGAACGCGGTCCCGTCCAGGAAGTCGGCCCGGTGGCCACGGAAGCTGCCCTCGGCGGCGATCTGGGCCACCGCGTCCAGGCAGGCTTCCGGCGTCGCGAACCGGAAGTGGCGCAGGTGCACGAAGGGCTGCACCGGCTCCAGTTCGATGGTGAGCGACAGGGCGTAGCCGAGCGTGCCCAGGGAATTCGGGAAGCCGCGGTACAGGCTGGCGTGCTCGTTGTCCGCGGTGGCGCGGACAACACGGCCATCTCCGGTCAGGATCTCCATCTCGGTGACCGACTCGTGCGGCATGCCGTTACGCAGTGAGGTGGACTCGATGCCCAGCCCGGAAACCGCCCCGCCGAGGGTGATCGTCTTGAGCTGGGGCACTACCAGCGGCATCAGCCGGTACCCGAGCGTGGCGTCGCACAGGTCCTCGTAGGTCGTCATGCCGCCGACCCAGGCCGTACGCGCGGCCGGATCAACCCGCAGCACGCGGCTGAACGCGGAGACATCCAGCCCGGCCTGCGGGGCCTCGCGGAACCTGAACAGGTTGGACGTGCGCTTGGCCAGCCGCACCGGCGTCCCCGGCGGCGCGGCCGCGTAGGCCTCACGCAGCCTGGCTACTGCGGCCTCGTGCGTGTCGGCGGTCATGCGGGGCTGCTCCACGGGTTACGACCTGCTCTCCATGACGGGGACGGACGGTAAAGCCCGGCAGACGCGGGGCCGTACTGAACAAGCGGACATTTCAGCCGGTGAGTGTCATTCGGAACCGGTCAGCGAGCACGGGCCGATTGAGCCCGTGCGAGCGACCGGTGCCCGTAAGGTGCGCCGAGTACCACAGCAGAACTGAATGACACGAACGACTCATAACGCGCAGTGTAACCGGATCAGCGGGTCATCCCCCGCCGGCCGCCGCGATGGAGCGGCCGTGACCTCAGCCTTCGTCGTACGGGTCCGGTTGGTGGTCGTCGATGTCCAGGTCGTGGTCATCGTCTTCGCCAGCGGGGAAGGCCTCGTCCTCGGCGCCGTCGTAGCTGGCGGCCACCTCCTCAGGGGTCATCGGAAGCCGGGCCAGCGCCGGCGGCACGCCCGCGTCGATCACCTGCCGCAGCAGCAGGGCCATCGAGTAGCTGGGATCGTCGGCCAGGGCTCGGTCGAGCGCCACGTTGGCCAGCGCCCCGTCGCCGGTCTGCCAGGCTACGAAGGCAAGCAACGCCGCGGGCGCGGCCCCGTACCCGGGCTGGGCGCGCCGGACCACGTCGATCCACAGCCGCAGGTGCGCGTCGGCGTGCGCCGGGTCCATCCGGGCCCAGGCGTCGTCCCTGATTCTCAGGTCGCGCAGGGCCATCGTGATCCGTGCGATCTCGTAGTCCGTGCTGAACCGGCCGCCGCCGCGGTAGCTGGCGATCATGGTGCCGACCGCGGCCAGGCCCTCGGCGGCGATCATGTGCCGCGCGGCGCCGATCCGGGAGGACTTGCCGACCTTGGCGAGCAACTGGGCGACGTGCCGCTCGGCCCGGCGGGTGGCCTGCCGCATCGATTCCGCGGCGATGCCGCCGACCGGCGCTACGCGGGCGGCCACCGCGGCCCGGTCGGCCAGCACCTGTTTCCCCGCGCCGGCCATATCGGCCGCGGCGGGATGAGCGGCCGGGTCGAACGGCACTCCGGCGGACGGGCAGCACGCCGCGTCGCCGCACCGGTAGGACCAGTAGCGTCCGCCGGTGACCCGCAGGACGTCGTGCAGGTCGATCCCGGCCCGCTGCGCCGCGTCCCGCAACGCGCCCGCCACCGGTGTCACCAGCGGCTCGGGGCCGTATCCGACGGCGATCGCCGCGGTCAGCTGCTGTGAGCTAATGACCCCGACCGCGTGCCCGGCGATGTCGGCGGCGAGGTCCGCCTCAGGCGGGTCGGGCAGGTCATACCGCAGCGTGACCCGGACGCGGCCGCGCGGCGGCGTGAGCCCGATCACCACGACGCTGGCTTGGGGCATGAAGCCGAGCAGGTGCGGGATGACCGCCAGCAGCGCCGCAGGCGAGTCGATCCGGACCACGATGCCTGGCTGCGTGGTCCGGGAGCTCCGGGGTGTCTGCGGGGTGTCGTCACCCGCTGTGATGGCTTGTATCATTCCGCCAGCGTGCGGACCGGACGGCATGCCCCGCTACCCGCCGCTATCGACCTGTGGATAACTCACGAGGTTATCCACAAGCCTGGCGGCGCGGCTTGACAGCCGGGGGCTCACAGCATTTGATACCTTGCCCGCGCTGCGCAGGCGGCCCGGCACCGCCGGCCACCGACGGGACCGTGAGCACCAATGTGGTAACAGCCGCTGCCGTGACTGCGCGCCTGGCCGACAATCGCTACCAAGGGTGACCGCGCCGGAATGTCGCGGGCGGACAGGGAGCACGGAACGCCGATTCGGCGTGAGTGGCGATCGCGCTTGATGCGCCGTGCGCTGCGCGCGCAGAATGTCCGGCTCTGGCTCGTGTTCCGGGAGCAGCTGACCGGGGCGGACGTGTGGTGTCCGGGTGTGCGCGATCGTGCTGGCTCGGTGATGGCCCGGCCCGCAGGCCAGGCCGGCGGACCACGGCAGCTCGGCCTGCCCGGCGCAGGCGCGGGTTCCGCGATTGCGGCGCTCTGTTGTCAGTCGTAGTGGCGCAGCTGTGGCCACATAAGGGCCCACGGCTGGCGTGGGCCGGTGCAGATATAGACGTGGCCGCCCCATTCCTGGTTGTGGAGGCCGTACGGATTCGACAGGGTGGCCGCCACCCGCACGCTGGTGAAAAACTGCATGAGGTAGAGGTAGGCGCCGAAGCCTGTGACGTCGACGGGCCCCGGCATGACGGCCACCACGGTGGTGGCGCGCGGGTTTCCTGGCCCCACCACCATTCGCTGTTCTGCCCGCTCACGGCGGTCGGCAGCCCGGTCCTCCGGCCGAGCTCGTTGATGGCGCCGGCTTCGCCGTAGTCGCCAGTGAAGATCACCGCGCTGGCACGCTGGCGCGGCGGCAGCGACTTCCACACCCCGTCAACGGTCCGCACGAACTGGGGCCAGCCGACGGTCTCGCCCAGGGTCGGGTTGGTCTTGTAGGTCCAGGCGATGTCAGCTGCCGGGAGCACCGGCAAGACGATCAGGACGGCCACCGCGGTGGCGAGCGCGCTCGCCAGCAGAAGATTGCGCAGCCGGCCGCGCCGCGCCTGCAGCCACCCGTCAATGGCCACGGCGCCAGCGGCGAGCAGGTACACATACGCCGCGCCCAGATAATAGGTCTTCGCGCCGGTGGTGACCGCGAAGAGCACGAACAGCAGCCCGTACGCCCAGGCCATCGCCCGCCATAGCGGCCGGCCGGACCGCCAGAGGAAGCGCAGCCCGGCCACCCAGACCCAGGCCAGGGCCAGCGTCACTATGCCCAGCTGGCCGACGACCCGGGTGCCGATATTGGCCAGGCCGCCGTTTTCCCGGTTCAGCGCGTAGGTCATGGCGATGGTCGCCCACCCGTGCTGTGCCTGCCACCACAGGTCGGGGACCTCGAAAGCCACCGCGATCGCCGCGCCGGCCAGGAACCAGCGATTCCAGATCATCCGGCGGCCGCCGCTGAGCAGCGCGCCGATGACCAGCGCGATGGCGAAGAAGCTCATGCTGTGGTCGTCGGCCACACCGAGGCCCGCGACCAGGCCTCCGGCCAGCCACCAGCGGCACTCGCCGGTCCGCCCGATCCTGGCCACGACCAGTGCCAGGCCCGCCCACGCCAGCAGCTCGTAGGCGGTCGTGTTGGCCACATGAGCGTCCCCCAGCAGCACCGGCATCGTCGCGGTGCCGATCGCCGCCAGCAGCTGCGCCCGCTTGCCGCCACCGAACTCGCGGGCGATCAGCCCGCCGGCCACCACAATGGCCCACGCCGCGAGCGCGGGCCACACCCGCAGCCCGGGCAGCGACACGCCGAACAGCTTGAGTGACACCCACGCCAACAGCGGCCCGAGCACCGGCTGATCAACATAACTGGCCTGCAGATGCCGCGCGCCATCCAGGAAATACAGTTCATCGCGGTCAAAGCCATACCGCGGCGACAACGCCATCAGCACGGCGAAGACGATTCCGCCAACCCAGATCACGCGCCGGTCGAACGGGCTGGCGACCGGCATCACGGCAGCGGCGCGCAGGGCCTGCCCCGATCGCTGGCCGGATTCGGCGGCGGGGATCGGGCCGGCCTGGAAGGCCTGCTCAGCCCGGGCAGCGCCCGGTCGCGGCCGGCGCCGGATGCCCCGGGGTCGCCGGGTGGATAATCGCCGGCCGCTGTGTCCATGATTGGTGCTCCTTCGGCGCGGAGTCCGGGGGTAAACCTGGCGGTGATGCTCCTCGCAGCGGTCCGCCATGGCGGCCGCTCCTTCCCTGTCCCCGGCAGCGGAAGGGCCGCTGCCCTCCCGGAGGGCAGACGCTGCGGCCGGCCGGAATTCATCGGCGGCCCCGGGACGCGGCGCGCGGCGCGTCCTCTGGCTAGCGACCCAGAGGCTAGCTAGAGCCAGATCCCACTCGACGGACACACGAAAAGTCGACGCCGACATCGAAGCGTCACTCGAGGAGATGACCCCGAGCTCGGCACGTGTGCACCCCGACGCACCAGACACCACATCCTCGCCAGGTCAGATGAAAACCCGCCACCTGGTCCGCCACATCCAGCGGGCGCTCGCCAGGGCCATCGGCGAACTCACGTCGCAGGGATCGGGTAGACCGGCCCGGAGCAGACTGATGAGAGGCGGATCTCCGGCAGCGGAAACCGATCATGCCTGGGCTGCCGCCGCACATATCAGCCCTTTATGCAAGGTCGCCGGCCCGCCGATGATCAACAGCACAGGCGAGCCGAACGGCGGCAGTGTGCGCGTTGCTCAGATACGAGGGCTGATTACCCAGCGCGACGAGGACCCGTCACTCATCAAGGAGCCTGCCGATCAGGCGCCCGCCCGGAGTTCGGGCCTGGGGTTACAAGCTCGCCCCGAACATCCCGGTCTGCGCTGATGGGCTGCCGACGCCTCCCAGGCGCCGCCCTCGATCGACGGCGATGTGGTGTTACGATCGAGCCCCTGTTCCGGCGCTGATCGTGCGCCGCGACCTGGCCTTTACCCGCAGCGTCCGGGACGGCGATGAATTTCCGGCGGACCGGGCGTCTGCGCTGGCAGACGATAAGGCGGGCGCCCGTGGGGCGTCTCCGACGAAGGAGCCATCCATGGCACGAGTCAACACATACCTCAACTTCCAGGGCCAGACCGAGGAGGCGTTCGCCTTCTACGCCAAGACCTTCGGCACTGAGGTCACCATGCTCAGCCGCTACTCGGACATGCCCGCCGTCGGGCCCGGCCAGCTGCCCGCCGAGGAGCGGAACCTCGTGCTGCACGCTGAGCTCCCGATCATCAGCGGCCACCTGCTGATGGCGACGGACATGCTCCAGTCGATGGGTCAGGAGACCCGTATCGGCAATAACACCACCCTCTGCCTCGACGTAGACAGCAGGGAAGAGGCCGACCGCCTGTACGGCGCCCTATCCGAGGACGGCTCGGAAGGATCTCCGATGGCCGACATGCCGTGGGGCGCCTACTGGGGCGTCACCCTGGACCGCTACGGCATCCGCTGGATGCTCAACTACACCCCGGCATCCTGAACGGCCGTCAGCCACGACGTTTGCGTGAAAGCGGCCCTCGCGACGCCTGCTCGAGGCAGAGCACGCCGGATATCCGTTCTGTGCGCCTCAGCGGATGGACGCCGAGATTCCTGCTGCCGTTCTTAGGCGGATCTCGCATGGCGGCGGCAACCAGCGACTGTGACGCAGAGTGATAGCCCGTCCGGAGTGCGAGCGACCTGATCGCCGGATCGGACAGGAAAGCGCCTCAACCCGCAGGCGGACCAGCCTTCGCAAGGCCGGGCCCGGTTCGAAGCGGGCGCAGTCAGGCCAGGGTGGCCCAGAACTCGCGCAGGACGGTCGCCGCCCGGGCAGGGTCCTGGAGCATCCACCAGTGGCCGAACCCGTCAAGGGCGACTGTCTTGGCGTCGGCCCGCGCGGCGGCCTTGGTCGCCGAGGCTGCGCTCAGGAAGGGATCCTCGCTGGGGATGATCACCAATCCGGGGGCTGGGATGGCCGCGAAATCCGGGCCCCACTGCCTTCCGACGTCCACGGCCGAACGGTAGAGCTCGAGGATGCAATCAGCCATGGTGCGGTTGATGTGCGACGCCAGGTCCAGAGCGGCAGTGCCACGGTGTCGGGGCGGTCGAGCGCAGCCAGCAGGCCGTGCCAGACGGCGGGTGTCTCGGGCACTCCATGGACGAAGACGGCGGCCATGGCTCCCATACTGTCACGGCGGAGGAGCGGTCTCACGAGGTAGTCGAACGTCCCACAAGCCGCGTTTCGTCGTCAACGCGGACCACCGTGTCACGTGAGGATGAGTGACGGCCCGAGCCCGCCACGACTGCAGCGACTGCCGGATTGACCCGGACGCTGATGCCTGCGGCATAGGTGCATCGATCCGGGCTGTTCAGCACTCGGCCCCCGCACGGCCCAGCAGCCCGCGCCCGACCTCATCCGGGATGCCTGGGCATGTGCGGACAACCGGGGAATCGACCCAGCCAGTCCTCCGCGGCGGACAAGGTGCACCAAGCGCGGCACCTCCGCGTCGTACCACGGCCCGCATCGGGAGCAAACGGCCACGACCCCAATGCCCGCACGGCCCGCACAGAATGACCCGTTATGGGCGGCCGAGAAGGCAGGGAGCCGAGGCGCGAGAACCGTCCAGATCGGCAGGATCAGGAGCGACCGCGACTTGGTACTCAGCCATGCTCCGTGGCCAGGCTGGCCGTCTCCGGACGGTTCCGATGTCCGCCTGCGGATCAGGCCCCGTCCCCTCAGCACGTTGTTACCTGGCCAGGCGGGGTAGTTTGCCGGGCGCCCGGATCAGGTCCAGGCGGGTAACCCAGCCGGCGGCCGCCGTCACGGAGACGATCGTGACGAGTTGGCCTTGCTGGTAGACGGCGAACCCCAGTGCCCCGTTGACGACGACGCGGTCGATCGCGTCGCCTGGTTGTTCCCTGGCGAGGATGCCGAGCAGGAAGCGCGCGACCCGGTCTGCGCCGAGGACGGGCCTGCGGGCGGAGGTGACGAGGCCGCCGCCGTCGCTGACCAGGACCACGTCCGGGTCGAGCACGCGGATCAGCGCAGCCAGGTCGCCTGAGGCCGCGGCTGAGGCGAAGGCCTCCACCACGCGCCGGTGCCCGGCCGCGCCGACAGCTGGCCAGGGGGATTGCCCGCGGACATGCCGCCTGGCGCGGGAGGCGAGCTGCCGGACGGCCGCCGGGGTCCGGCCCACGATGGCCGCTATCTCATCGAAGCTCACGCCGAACAGGTCATGCAGGACGAACGCGGTCCGCTCCGCCGGCGACAGCGTCTCCATCACCACCAGGAGCGCGTAACTGACCTCGTCATCAAGCGTCACCTGATCCGCCGGGTCCGCGGCCGCCTGACCGGGTGAGGCGACCACCGGCTCGGGCAGCCACGGGCCGACATAGCGTTCCCGCCGGACCCGGGCGGACCGCAGCACGTCAAGCGCCATCCGCGACACGGCCACGACCGCCCAGGCCTCCACATCGCGCACTGGCTCATCCTGATCGGCGGCAGCCAGCCGGAACCAGCAGTCCGCGACGACGTCCTCGGCCTCGCTGTGGCTGCCGATGATCGCGTACGCCACCCGGACCAGCCTCGGCCGCGCCTGGCTGAAGGCAGCGGCCAGCAGGTCGGTGCCGGTACTCACAACGTGCCCCGCGCCCGCTGCTCGGCCACCCAATCCGTAAAGGTCTGCGTCCCGCGCAGCGCCGGCCTGCCGGACAGGCCGCCGCCCGCCGCCAGGGCCTTGCCCGCCGCGCCGGGCACCCGCACCGAAACGACCAGGCGCCTGTCCCCGCGCGCGCGGACGACCTGGCGGATCATGTCCGCCATTATCTCCTCCCGCGGGCCCGCCAGCTCAGACATGGCCACTGGATCGCCGACGGCGATCCGGGCGAGCGCCGCGCCGACCTCGCGGGCCGCCACCGGCTGGGCACGCCAGCGGGGGACGATCACGACCGGCCCGGGCACCTTGGCCAGGTACTGCCCCGCGAACTCGTGGAACTGCGCCGCCCGCAGGATGCTCACCGGCACAGGCGAGTCCTGAAGGACCTGTTCCTGGCGCAGCTTGCCCTGGTAGTAGCCATACCGCACCCGGTCGATCCCGACGATCGACAGCGCGACGATATGCCGCACGCCCGCCGTGGCCGCCGTGCGCATCAGCGTCCGCGCCGTGGCCTCGAAGAACTCGCTGCTGACCCGCTTGCCCGTCGACGCGACGTTGGTCGCGTCGATCACCGCGTCCACGCCCGCGAGCGCGGCCTCAATGCCCTCACCCGTGACCAGGTCAGTACCGGCCGAACGGGCGATCACGATCGCCTCGTGACCACCAGCGCGCAACGCATCCACCGTCCAGCGCCCGGCAACGCCCGTCCCGCCAGCCACCGCGATTTTCATCCGTCTCACCCCTGCCGCCACCATCTGCTGCTGACGGACAGGGACGAGACAGGCCCACGGAGTGTGACATCGCCGCTTTAAGACCAGGAAGTGAACTCGTGCGGGAACCTGCCCTCCGCCAGATCAGGGCTGCAGGCCGTGAGCGGCGAGGAATCTCGCAGACTGGTGCCGTTCACGCCCAACCCCACATCTGATCAGCGGCAGCAGCGCCCGAGACTCAGATCACCCGGCCCGGCCGACCGTGCCGGCCTGCGTGCATGAGCTCCAGGATGACTGGCCATGATGCGCACTTTCTCAGCCTGGTGGCTGGAGTGGAAGCCGGAAGGCTTGCAGGACCAGATCAGGGTGCAGCTCGATATCGCGAGACCGGTCACGCCGGAAGCCTAGGGATCGGTAGATACGCTGCGCGGCCACCATCTGCTCGGTGGTGTGCAGCGTGACGTCCTCCTTCCCGGCGCTCCGGGCGACCTGGACGACCACGCCGTAGGCGTCGGGAACGAGCTGACGCGGGTCGGCGAAGCACAGCACCGAGGCGGCACGCTAGCCGAGAAGAAAGGCGTACAGTGCCTTGCGGCCTTGGTCACCGGGTTCGCGAGTTTGGATTGAGTGTGCAGCGCCGCGCACAACCACGAGCTGTGCCAGCGGCGCGCTCGCGGCTTCTTCCCGGGCCCATTCCAGAGGCGTGCTGAGGTCACGGTCACCCGCCAGGATCAGCGTGGGAGCAGCCGGCAATCTCGATTTCGGTGACGCCTCCGGCGCTGGCGGAGTGACGGGCCAGTCAAGGCAGGTCTGCATGATGCCGTCGCCGGCGGCAGTCCTGGCGTCAAACGGCCAGACCTGGCTGGTCGTCAGCCGGGCGGTTGCCTCCGCGAGCGCGGGCATGCGCTGAGAAACCGGGACGGCATCGGATCCCCAGGGGAATCGCAGGTCGGCGCAGAAGGTGGCGGCGTGCA
This sequence comes from uncultured Actinomycetota bacterium, assembly GCA_963808615.1. Lineage (GTDB taxonomy): Bacteria > Actinomycetota > Actinomycetes > Streptosporangiales > Streptosporangiaceae > Palsa-504. The sequence goes on along the minus strand of CAWEGV010000002.1, from coordinate 47,835 downwards.
AGCCGGAGCTGAACTCAGCCGGCGAGCCGCCTCCTTGGTTGAGTCCTGCGATGAGCCGATCCAGGTGTGCTGCCTGGCCAAGCCGGGCGGCGTGCAGTGCACCGATCACATCGCCGAAACCTGGTGGCACTTGCGCAGGGTTCGGGTTCCGGTATGTGGGGTCGATGAACTCGTAGGTGACCAGCATGTCGAAAATCTGCACGCCGTCACCTCGATGACGCACCAGCCAGGCCACATCCGATGCCGGGTCGAAGCCGCACGCCGGCTTGGCCTGGCACGCCGCCCGCAGGACGCGGCCGACAGCGCGAAGCCCGACCAGGTAGAAGGCGTCGGTGCGGCCAGGGTCAACCTGCGGCAGGACCGAGTCCAGGACGAGCTTGGACACGTGCGTGGGGTAGGCGAGGGCGTAATGCTCGGCCACGAACGTTCCGTATGACACGCCGTCGACCGCCATCTTCTGCACGCCGAGAGCCTGCCGGAGCATGTCCATGTCGGCGACGGTGTCCGCAGTGGAGTAGAAGCGCCGGTCCGGGCCGATGGTGTTCGCGCAATCCGCTACCGCGCGCCGTGGCGGGACAGTGATGTCGGAGCTGCCTACCGCGGCTTGCAGGGCTGGGCAGTTGATCGCGCCGAACTGGCCGGTACCCCGCTGGTCGAACATGACCAGGCGGTAGTCCTCCAGGACCGGGGCGATCCGACTGGCGATGCGCGGCACGAACGGAACGCCCGGCTGACCAGGCCCGCCAGTCAGGAACAACAGCACGCCCCGCGGGGCCTTAACGTTGTCCGCTGCCGCGACTTGCAAGCTCAGCGTGCCAGGAGTGTGGCCGCTGTGATCCAGCGGAACCGCCAGAGTCGAGCAGACGAACCCGGCGATGGCCGCACAAGGGTGCGACTGAGTCAGCTGCGCGCGCGGCCCAGTGCTGGCCGGCGTGCTCGCCGAGCCGTCGTGGCCTGTAGACGTGCACGCTGAAGCCAACGCAACAGCGAGAACGGCAAGCAGTAGCGATTTGCGGTTCATATCGGCACAGGCCTCACGGTCGCATCCGTGTGCCCTAGTATCCCGCAAACCGGTGCGGAGCTACGTCCAGCAGAGTGGTCTGCGGACCTGCCGAGAACGGGCGTCGGGTGGGGTTGGGCAATGATCGTCCCGCCGTTGGTGTCGGCGATCTGCCAGACGACGGAGAGGCCGAGGCCGGAGCCTGGCCACTACCGCAGGCTGATCTCCACAATGGCGTCGCTGCCGGTCTCGGTCACCCAGATCGACTTGTTCGGACCCGCGGCGATGCCATCGGGGTTACTGCCGGGCGCAGGCAGCACGAGCTCGGATACAGCGCCCCTCGGGGTAACCCTGGCGATGATCCCGTCCTGGGCGCTGACCCACATCGCCCCGTCGGGGCCGGCGGCGATGTCACTCAGGCCGGAGGCTGGCGTGCCCACGGCGAAGAATGAAATTTGGCCAGCCGGGCTGACCTCGCCCGCATTACCGGTGCCAAAGTCGGCGAACCACATCGTGCCGGTGCCTGCCGGCCCCGCGGCCAGCGCGACGACGTTGCTGAGCGGGTCGGGCAGGGTGATCGTGCGCAACGGCTTGCCGGTCCTGGGCGCGAAGCTGAGCAGATGCCTGGAGTACTCGAAATAGCCGTTGAGCTCGCTGATCCACACAATGCCGCTGGGCAGCCGGGCGATGGCGAATGGCAGCCCGGCCGCCGATGACACCCGGGCGGGGCTGACCGGGCCGTCCGCGCGGATCGTGTCGATGAAGCCAGTCGGATCGGCGGCGTATACCGGCCCGGTACCGGAGCCGGTGATCCCGGCCGGGCCGTACGACGGCCGCGGGACCGTGAACTCGGTCACCCGCCCGCCCGCGGTCACGCGCCCGACCTTGCGGGTGTTGTACTCGGTGAACCACATCGTCCCGTGCGGCCCGGCCGTGATCTGGTACGGCCCTGCGCCAGGCGTCGGCACGCTGAACTGCGTGATGACCCCGGCCGGGCTGATCCGGCCGATCTTGTCGGCGGCGAACTCGGTGAACCACATCGCGCCGTCCGCGCCCGCGGCGATATCGAACGGCTCAGCGCCAGGCTCCGGCAACCGGAAGACCCGCATCGACCGGATCGCGATCATGGGGGCGATCGGGGAGGGAACGGGCGGTGCCGCGCGTGGCACCCACGACGGTGGTGAGGGCCGCAGCGAGTGCTCCCGGAAATAACCAAGCAGCAGGTTGTCACCGGCTGCGGCGCCGATCGACCGGAACCATGTGTGACCGCCGGCAGGGAAAACGTCGCCTGCGACGCTGACCCCGGCGGGGCAGCGCGTCCAGGCTTCCCCGGTCATCCCCGGCTCTGCGGGGACTGGCTCAGGGACCAGGCTGCAGCGGTCCCGGCTCGCCCAGTCGCGCAGCCAAGCCGGGATGGCCAGGGCGTAGTAGTCCGGCGAACCGCGGGCCGGCACGCCCGCGTACGGAGCGACCGGATCGGTGCGGACATGTACGTCCAATATCGCGGCCGGATGGCCGGGGCGGCAGCCACCGGGAATCTGGAAGAAGACCCCTTCTACCGGTGCGAACGCGGCGATCCGGCCGGCCAGCACGCACGCGAGGTAGCCGACCATGCTGCCGCCATTGGAAATGCCGGTTGCCCATATGCGGCGAGGGTCAACGCAGTAGCCGGCCTGAATCTCGCTGAGCATATGGCTGACGTAAAGCCCGTCGTCGATGCCGTCGGCAAACGGGTCCCTCGGCCCGCTGACATCCCAGCCAGGCGGAGCACGGCCGTGGTCTTGGCGGAGGCCCTGCGGGTAGGCAACCAGGAATCCACGCCGGTCGGCTGCCGCGGACAAGCCGCTGGCTAGTTCCATGCCGACCGCGGTTCCGCCGCCGCCATGAAACGCGAGCACCAGCGGCGTCAGGCGGGACGCGGAATAACCGTGCGGGACGTGCAGCCAGTAGCTGCGGTGACTCGCTCCGGCCGCGCGGGCTGGCGGGACCGCAACGGTCAGCTGCGCGGTGGTTCCCGGCCGGATGCCAGCCTGGCGTCCGCAGCCAGTCGAGGCGACCGGCCGGTCGATCAGGCTTCCCGGATTCGGCCGCTGCCGGCCGGCCCCAGGCCCGCCGGGCTCCGCGGGCGAACTGCGACCGACGTGGCCGGGCGTCGTGCACCCTGCCGCGACGCAGAGGATAAGAGCGACGGCACCTGTCCACGCCAGCCCGACTTGTCCGCGGGCGCCCATGCCCAAATCCTTCCGCGCCCCGCCTCAGGCATCAAGCGGCGATCATCGGCGAAACGGGGCAAAGAATCCGAGTCAGACCAAGGAGCGGGCTTAGCGCGGCGGACTCCGTACAGCTTCTACCACCCCGCCTTCGGCCTGGTGGTCCTCGACTTGAGGGACCAGCGAGGCCTGGACGGGCCTCGGTCCGACGACGGTGCCCGTACGCCAGCGCAGCCTCCGCTCGCGTGCAGCGCTCGCTCCTCCACCTGCGCGCAACGAAAGAAGCTGCCGCACCACGCCCGCCCGATGCCGCAGCCATGAGCTGCCCTGCCTTTGCCTCGATCCACCGCGTCAATAGGGCGTGATCGTTTCCGATGAGTATGGCCGGGCGGCCGTGACCTTGGCCGCGGCGCGGGCGTGCTTTCCTGGCCGCGCACGTTTCTGCGGGATGTCCTGATGGATGGATGGCTGGCTGGGCGGGCGGCCGCAGGCCTGGGGGTGCGCTGACCTGATGCGGGCTGGTCAGGCCGTGCTGGCCGGCGGGCCGCAGGCGGCCTCGAACAGGTTCAGCCACTCGGCCTGGCGGTGCCTCGCGGGCTTACCCGCGGTGCCCGGCACGCCGGGGCGGGACGGTCCCGGCCGGGAGAAGCCGCTGCTGCTTCGTGCACTCACGGCGCGTAGCCGTGCCTCGCACGAGCAATCCGGTGGCCCACCGTGCAGGCTTCATCGTCAGCCAGAAACAGGCCGCAGCTCCAATGGGAAGCCACGTCAGCGGGCGCCACACCCGAGGTCTCAGCCATCCGCGGGTCGCCGCTCAAGCGCAAGGTGGCTGGCCAGCTCGGGCCCGTGTACCCGTTCGCGCCGCAGGATGGGAGGTTAAGCTCAGGGCCTTAGCCCAGGCGGCGTTGAGCAGGCGCATTTGAGGCGCTCAAATAGTCATTATGAAGCGGCCGGCTCCTGGTGGCCGTCAACGCCTTGATCCTGGCTGATGTCGTGGGTCGCCGGAAGTGCGCAGCGAGCGCCCGTCGCTAAAGCTCACGTTCCCTAACTTGTGTCGCAGCGGTGAAGGCCGGTGAGCCATGTCGCGGCCTGGCGCGGAGAGGTGAACCAGAGTCGCTGAATGTGGGCAACCTCTGGCCGCGCAAGGAGGACGGCAATCTCCGCGTGCCGCACGGCGTGCGTCTGCACGGCCCAGCGCACCGGGTGGCTGGGCGCCCACCATCTCCAGGGCGGGGAGGACGAGGTGTGCGCCCCGTCGCCCCGCCGAGTAAGCCAGAGTCGGAGAGAACGTGCCATAACGCGGCGCCATACGACCCGGCGCGGATAGTCCAAGGCGACGAGGGCGTCGGCGTGCGGATACACCAGCGCCTCAGCGTTATAGGGCGCGCCGTCGAACACCCATCGCCGGCCGGCGGCCTCGACGGCGGCAGCGACCTGCGTCGCGAAGCCCGGCGCCTCGTCATCGCCGAGTGCGTCGCGTTCGATGTGCCGCGCGTCCAGCCGCGCGGCAAGCTCGCGCGCCAGACTCGTTTTACCGCTGCCAGCGCAGCCGACCACCACGACCCGCTCCGGGATCGGCCGAGCCGGGATCGGACGCGCCGTCATGCCCGTGACGGTACGTCGCGATTGGCAGGCTCCCCAACCACCGCCGCCGCGGGCCAAATCGTGGTGCTGAGTTGATGCTGACAAGCGCTCGTCCAGCCGGCCGTCTACCTGCGGAAACTGCTCGCACTCCCACGAGCTTCACACTCCGACCCTACGCACGCAGGAAGCATGCACATCTTCGGCAAGCTCGCCAAATACGGGCTTGGCCACGCGTAAAAGCGGCCAGCGCCGAACGCCCGGCCCGGCATCACCCGGATCAAGATCGCCAGCGGACCACTGGCCGCATGCCATGCCTCAGCTGCGTTCACGCCATCGCGGTGACCGAGGGCTGCGATCGCAAACGGCCAGCCCGGCAGGGCCGCCCCTGATGCGCCCTCAGGTCGGAGCGTAGGCGGGCGCACCTGGGCCTGCGTCAGTGCTGGCTCACTGAGCGGCCTTGGGACGCCAGATCCCGAACCGGTTTCCGAGCGGGTCGGTGAGATGGGCGAACTCGATCGCTCCGTTGTCGACGAGCGGGACGATCACAGCCGCGCCAAGCTCTTGTGCTCGCTCGATCGCGGCTTGCACGTCCTCAACCTGGACGTAGAAGATCGCCCAGTTCGCCGCGCCCATTTCTGAGGTGTCCCACAGGCCGCCGCGATCTTCGTTGACCATGCTGTACCGGGCTGGCATTGAGGGCTCGCCGACAGTCCAGTCGAAGAGAGCGCTGTAGAAAGCCCTGGATGTCTCAGGGTCCGGGGATCCGATCTCGAAGTAATTTACGTCGTTCGTCATGCCAGTAGCTTCCCTGGGTCAGATGCGTCGGTGCCTCGCAGGGTAGATGCCCGGTCTGACAGTGCTGCCACCCACGACCAGGCAGGTGCAAGACACGAATGCAGGGCTCATCCCGCCGGTGGTCATCGCGTGCCGTTACTCCTTGCTGCATGCGACGCCTCCAGCCACCCGTAGCCGGCGCGCTGTGCCGCATGTGACCGGAACCGGCGCTAGCATGAGCCCTGGCTGGGGAATGCCAGCGTCGCGTCTGCTACGGCGCTATCACGTGGTCGAGGTTCGGCCGCCGGTCCGCTGGTGTCTGGCTGTAATCGCTGAACGGGCCGTCCCGCTCGGCGATGGCAGCCCGCGCGCCCTCGGGTCTGGGCAGCCAGCGCGGCCAGAACCTTATACGACGGCGGTCCCTGGTCACTGGGCAGCGGAAGCGGCCCGGTCGCTGGGCTGCGGTGATGCCGGGCTCAAGGCCGCCGAGGCGGTGATCCGTGCCGGGATGCTGCAGGCGGGCTGCGGCATGCTGGAGCAGCTGCTGGCCGCCGATCCAGGGCACCGCGGCCCCCGGGTGCCGTGCGGGCAGGGACATGAGGCGGAGTCCGTCTCTTACCGGGACAAGGTCATCGACACCGTGCTCGGGCCGGTCACTCTCTCCCGGGCCTGGTACCACTGCGCGGCCTGCGGGCACGGGCTGGCGCCGCGGGACGCCGAGCTGGGCGTGGCCGGGGCGTCGATGTCGCCCGGGCTGGCGGTGATGAACGACACGGTCGCGGCCGCCGGGCCGTTCGCGAAGGCCGCGGCCTTGCTGGAGGACCTGGCTGGGGTCCGGCTGAGCGCCAAGCGCGTGGAGAGAGCCGCCGAGGCCAGCGGCACTGCGGCCGCCGGAGCCGTCCGGGCGCGGTCCGCCCTGATCACCGCCCGCAAGCTGGTGCCGCTGCCGCGGTCCCCGCTGCCGGACAAGCTGTACGCCGCGATCGACGGCACCGGCGTGCCCATGGTCGCCGCCGAGACCGCGGGCCGGGACGGCAAGGCCGCTGACGGCCGCGCCCGCACCCGCGAGGTCAAGCTCGGCGTGTTCTTCACCCAGGACAAGCTGGACAAGGACGGCTACCCGGTCCGGGACCCCGGCTCCTCCAGCTACATCGCCACCTTCGAGCCCGCCGCCGTGTTCGCGGACCTGGTGGAGGCAGAAGGCATCCGCCGCGGCGCCGGGCACGTCCGCCAGCTCACCATCCTCGGTGACGGCGCGGCCTGGATCTGGGGCATCGCCAGCAGCAAGTTCCCCGAAGCCACCCAGATCGTGGACCTGTTCCACGCCCGCGAGCACCTGCACGACCTGGCCCGCCTCCTGGAGTTCATGCTCGGCGACCGCAAGGACCAATGGCTCGCCGCCCGCCTCGAAGACCTCGACTACGGCGACATCGACGGCATCTGCCAGGCCGCCCGCATCTACCCCCTGCTCGGCGTCAAGAAAGACGAGCTGGACACCGCCCTGGGCTACTTCGAGCACAACGCGCCCCGCACGCGCTACCACTGGTTCCGCTCCCGCGGCCTGTTCGTCGGCTCCGGCGCCGTCGAGTCCAGCTGCAAAGCGGTCATCGGGCAGCGCCTCAAACTTCCGGCATGAGATGGACCGTCGCCGGCGCCAGCGCCATCACCGCCCTGCGCTGCCGCGAGGCCAGCAGCCAGCAGGAAGCCATCTGGAACAGGCCGCACAACCAGACGGACACCGCCTGACCAGCACCCAGCCGAAGATGATCTTAGTTACCTACAAAATTGACGCGCACCCCTTTTCTCCAGTTTCCGGGGGCGAGAACACGATGGCGCGCATTCAGGTGATCATGCCGCGATCCCAGCCGCCGTCGGCGGCCGTGCCCTGGCTGACTGCGTGTGCATCGCTCAGTCAGGCCCGCTGACGGCCCAGGTGCGGGCGGGCATCCTGCGCGCCCGGTTACTCCCGTCCCGGTTCCGGTAACCGCGCGGAGGGAGGTCGCAGGCGGTCAGAGCGGGCGAACTTCCTCGGCCTGGGGGCCCTTTTGTCCCCGTCCGGCGGTGTAGGCGACTCGCTGGTTTTCCTGCAGGCTGCGGAAGCCGTCAGCCTGGATGGCAGAGTGATGGACGAACACGTCGGCGGTTCCGTCGTCGGGGGCGATGAAGCCGTAGCCCTTGTCGGCGTTGAACCACTTGACGGTGCCTTCAGCCATGTACTTCTCCTGTACACACAATCGTTCGGGAGGCGCGTGTGCGCGGCCCCGGGTTGTCGCGACCGCCCGCCTGCCCAGAAGACCTGGCCGTGTACTCGCGGCGCCCGCTGTCAGAAGTTCGCAGGCGCAGGTACACGTAACGAATTTCGGCTACAACCAGTACCCATTAAACACCATGCCGGACACCTGGCTGACCGGCCGCGCTCGCGCAGCCGCCCGCGGCCGGATCAGCTCAGCCCTTCGGCGCGCAGAGCATCGACCATCCGCGCGACGAAACAGCCGCCCGGGCCACCCCGCCAGGCGGCAATTGAGGATGCCAGGCCGGTTGGTATTCAGAGATAATCCGAACCGTGGCAGAAGGCGACGCAACTCCCTCGGACAGCTACCAGCCCCCAGTTATCGCGTGGCTGGTCGAATACGCCCAATGACCGTCAGCCATGTCGCTCACCGGCCTGGCGCTGGCGCATCGGCGTAGCCAGTTCAAGCCATGTAGGCTGCAGCAACACCGGACAGCTCGCCCGGTGCACGCCGGCCGTGGCTGTCGCCTTCAGCGTGCGGCGGCTGGGGGACGCGTATGCGGCGGGACTGGGAGCCGGTTACTACCGGCTGATCCGGGCGGGCCTGGCCGCGTGTGGCTGATGACCCCGGGTTGCTGACCAACCTGCCGGCGCAGGTGTCGAGCTTCGTCGGCCGGGAAGCCGAGCTGCCCCGCCGATCGGTCCAGTTCGTAGACCTCGGTAATGAGGTCACGCTGGCCTCACTGGTATGCGAAGACCTCGCCCAGTCCGACGAGGTAGCCAGCGTCATGCGTGCCGTCGGCCCGATGATCGTCGTGATTCCCCTCCTCGACGGGCCGCAGCTCAGCTCCCGGTGGGAGCCCGGTATGCTGCCGTCTTGGCCGATGACCCCGGCTCGGCCGTGCTGACACTAACGTCTTTCGGCCTGGCGCAGCGCTCCCGGCGGCCCGGGCAGAACCCGTCGCCTGTGGTCGCACTGTGGAAAAGCCCCGGCCAGAACACACGCGAGATCCCGCTCGACCCCGGCACCCAGGGCATCCTGCTCTCGGCCAGCGCCCGTCATGCGGTCCGGCGCAGTTCCGATGGCCGCCGGCCCGGCCACAACGGCAGCGAGTTCTTCGACGTGACCGTCCACCAGATCCGGGCCTCTCGCGCGAGCATCGGGCCACCGCATTCACCGGCTGGCTCGGTGCGCCGAACCCCCGTCACGCCGAGCCGGCACGGTGAACGCTATCCAGCCATCTGGCTCTATTCGTCTACACGAAAAGGTTGCGCAGCAATTGCTGCTGTGACGTATGCGCGCCGACTGAAGACTCGGCGATCCGCACCGTCGCCGCGTCGCGCCCTTAGCCGCTTTCGGCCAGCCAGGAATGCAGCAGGTAGCGGTCGATCGAGTCGGGACGGCCGAGGCGGCCGCCCGCGGCGGCGTGCTCGAGGAGTTCGGCCCGGGTGAACCAGCGAGCCTGGAGCACTTCCTGCCCGTCGACGGTGACCGTCTCGGCGGCCGCGGTGGCCCGGAACCCCACCATCAGCCCGGACGGGAACGGCCAGCCCTGCGAGGCCATGTAGGTCACCTGGTCCACGCGCACGCCGGTCTCCTCGGCCACCTCGCGCCGCACCGCGTCCTCGAGGCTCTCGCAGACGTCGACGAAGCCAGCCAGCAGCGAGTACCCGCCCGGAGCCGAGCCCTTGTGCCGCGCCAGCAGGCACCTGGCGGGCGTGCCCGGGATCTCGACCAGCATGATCACGGCCGGCTCGACGCGCGGGAAGTGCAGGCGGGCGCACGCCTGGTTCTCACACGTTCTCAGACGCCCGCCGTGACCGCTCCGGGTCGGTGATCCGCAGGTTCCGCAGTACTGCTGGTGGCGATTCCAGTGCAGCAGGCCGCGCGCGTAACCCAGCAGCGCGGCATCGCGATGCTCCAGGGTGCCGACCAGTCCCCGCACGTCCAGGACCCGGTCGCCGCCGGCGGCCTCGACGGCGGCGGACTCCTCGAGCGCGGACACGTCAGCCGCGAAGATGCCCACGTCATCGTCCAGCCCGAGGAACACCGTCTCGGCCGCGGCCTCAAGGACCGTTCCGGCCTCGGCCGCGGCCAGCATCACCGGGACGGCCGCCTCGCCGGAGACGATGCACTGGTCCCGCCACATCGGTATCAGCCGGGTCCCGGCCGCGGCCAGGGTCGCGTCGAGGAAGCCGGGATCGGCCCGCTGGTTGCCGGCGCGGTCAAGGGTGCCGCCCGAGTAGGCCAGGACGGCCTCGCGCCCGCGCGCGGCCGGGGAGGTCACAGGCGGATGCCCAGCAGGGCGTCCGCGGTGTCCTTGACCAGCCGGGCGCCGGCCACGTCGGACGGGGTGATCCGGGTCGGCGCCTCGGCCCGCAGCCGGTCGGCCCAGCGATCGACGACGACCAGTGCGCCCGGGGCATCCAGGTCATCGCGCAGGCGCGCGCGGACCCCGGCCAGGGCCTCGAGGGCCGCGCCGGCCGGGGCGGTGCCGGGCGCGGCGGAGCTCGCCGCCGCGGCGTGGCTCAGCGCGGCGCGCCAGCGGGCCAGCCGGGCGTCGCCTTCGGCCAGCACGTCGTCGGTCCACTCCCAGTCGGAACGGTAGTGGTGCGCCAGCAGCGCCATCCGCAGCGCCATCGGGTCCACGCCCCTGGCCAGCAGCACGTTGACGAACACCAGGTTGCCCAGCGACTTGGACATCTTCTGGCCGTGATAGCCGACCATCCCGGCGTGCACGTACACCCGGGCGAAGGCCTGTTCCGCGGGGGCGAATGCGACCCGGGCGTGCGACGCGCTGAGCTCGTGGTGCGGGAACACCAGGTCGGTCCCGCCCGCCTGGACGTCGAAGCAGGCGCCCAGGTAATCGGTGGCGATGGCGGCACACTCGACGTGCCAGCCCGGCCTGCCGCGGCCGGACCGTGAGTCCCAGGCCGGCTCGCCGGGCCGTTCCGCGCGCCAGACCAGGACGTCTAGGGGGTCCTTCTTGCCCGGCCGGGCGGGGTCGCCGCCGCGCTCCGCGGCGAGCTCGGCCATCTGCGCGGGGTCGTACCCCAGGGACGTGCCGGGCCCGGACAGCGCGCCGAAGGCCGGGTCGGAGGACTTGGCGAAATACAGATCGGTGTCCACCTCATACAGGGCGCCGCGGTCAGCCATCCGGGCGGTGAACCGTTCGATGACGGGCAGCGCCTCGACCGCCCCGACCAGGTGGGTGGGCGGCAGGATGCGCAGCGCCTGCATGTCGGACCGGTAGCGCTGTATCTCACGGCGGGCCAGCTCGCGCCAGTCCTCGTGGTCCCGCGCGGCCCGTTCCAGCAGGGGATCGTCGACGTCGGTCACGTTCTGCACGTAGATCACCGAGAACCGGGACGGCGGCGGCGCGGAGCCCCCCGGCGTCCCCGGGGTTTCCGCCCCCTCCGGAGAGGCGTCCAGCCAGGCGCGGACCAGCAGGTCCCAGGCGGTGAAGGTGGCGGCGTGCCCGATATGCGTCGCGTCGTACGGGGTGATGCCGCAGGCATACAGCGTGGCCACCGGGCCCGCCGAGGCCAGGACCAGCGCGCCGGTGGCCGTGTCGTGCAGCCGGGGCGCCGGGCCGCTGCCCGGGAGCACGGGAACATCCGCACGGCGCCATGAATCCATGTCCGTCAGGCTATCGCGCGGTCCGCGGGGCCCCCGGATGGACTCATGGGAGCAGCAGAGCCTCCCAGCCGCGCAGATGTGAGGGGCGGGGAAGATGGGGATGGGGAAGTGGTACGCGGGCTACGGCGGGAGACCGGAGCGAAGCTCCGACCGGCCAGCGAACCCGGGCCCTGCGCCCGGGTGAGCGGTCGGGGTATCGGCGAGCACCGCAGCGGGCGCGCGAAGCGCAGCGGGGGGTTCCAGGGGGGTCGTCCCCCCTGGGCTAGCCAATGCTCGCGGCCAGGACCGGGGACTGCCGGACCCCGGTGGCCTGCTCGAAGGCATAGGCCAGCGCGATCAGCCGGGGCTCGGACCAGCGCGGGCCGAAGAACGACAGGCCGACGGGCAGCCCGGACACGTACCCGCAGGGCACGGTGACGGACGGGCATCCGGCCACCGCGGCCGGGCCCGAGGTGTGGAACACGTCGTGGTCGCCGAGCACGTAGTCGGTCAGGCAGGCGGGGTTGGCGGTCAGGGTCACGATGGCCTCCAGCTGGTGCTCGGCCATGGGCGTGGCCATGGCGGTGCGAGCCAGCCGGGTGGCCTCGCGCCGGGCGGCCTGGTAGTCGCGGTCGGCCAGGTTGCCGCTGGTCGCCTCGGACTGCTCGAAGACCTCCTGGCCGAACCGGGACAGCACCAGGTCCGCGTTCCGCTTGTTGAAGTCGATCAGCTCGCCCAGGGTCCGGGGCAGCGATCCGGCGAACCCGAAGTCGGCCAGGTAGGCCAGGTAGGCGTTGATCCCGTACTTGAACTCGTAGCTCAGCGCGGTGAACTCAGGCCCTCTGACCTCATCGATGCCGGGGAGCGTCACCGGATCGACCACGACGGCACCCAGCGAGCGCAGCGTGGACACGGCCGCGTCCAGCACGGCGCCGGTGGCGGCACCGGCCGGGGCCGAGGGATCCCGCCAGATCCCCAGCCGGGCGCCGTCGGCGGCCGCCGGATCCAGGGCTTGCGTGAACGAGTCCCAGGTGCTGGCCACCCTGGCCCGTTCGGCATCATCATCATCGGCAGGTGCGACGGGATCGGCGGGGTCGGCGGCGGCCAGCACGGACAGCAGGGCCGCCGCGTCGGCGACGCAGGTCGCCATCGGCCCGGCGGTGTCCTGGACCGGCGAGATGGGCACGATGCCGCGGCGGCTGACCAGCCCGTTGGTCGGCTTGATGCCGACGATCCCGCAGGCGCTGGCCGGGCAGACGATCGAGCCGTCAGTCTCGGTGCCCACCGCGGCCGGCGCCAGGGCCGCCGCCACCCCCGCCGCCGAGCCCGAGCTCGACCCGGACGGGTTGCGGTCCAGCGCGTACGGGTTGGCCGTCTGCCCGCCCAGGGTTGACCAGCCGCTGGTCGAGTGAGTCGACCTGAAGTTCGCCCACTCGGACAGGTTCGCCTTGCCGATGATGACCGCGCCGGCCGCGCGCAGCCGCGCGACGACAAAGGCGTCTTCGGGCCACGCGGCCAGCAGCGCGGGCGAGCCCGCGGTGGTCGGCATGCCTGCGACCTGGACGTTGTCCTTGACCAGCACGGGTATGCCGTCCAGCGGCCCGCGCGGCCCGTTCGCGGCCCGGGCCGCGTCACTGGCGGCGGCTTCGTCCGTGGCATCGAAGTTGACCGTGATGACCGCGTGCAGGGCCGGGTTCAGGCGTTCGATGCGCTCGAGGTAGAAGGCGGTCAGCGCGGCGGAACTGAGCCGGCCGGAGGCCAGCGCCGCCTGCAACTCGGTCAGCGACGCCTGGCCGGCGCTGATCTGGGTACCTGGGATCACGTCATCGAAATCCGGCATGCCGGAAGGATAACGGTGCGGACGCCCGCAGGGATACTGGGCGGTCACGCGCCGGAGCGGAAGTTTAGCGGCGAGTGGCGCGGAGCCCCTCGTTGATGGCCTGGGCGGCGCGGCGGACGTGGCCGATCAGCTGCTGCTGCAACGCGGCGGGCGCCCGCACGAGCGGGGACGGGACGGTGAGGGCGGCGATCATGCGCTTGCCCTGGGACACCGGGGCGGATACCGCCCACACGCCCATCTCGAGTTCCTCCTCGCTGGTCGCGTACCCCTGCTGCGCCGCGGCGGCGACCCGCTCCTCCAGGCGGGCGGCGGCCTGGGGGTCACGGCTGGCCAGCGGGGCCAGGTACTCCCCGCGGACCTCCGGAGGCAGCCCGGCCAGCAGCAGCCTGGCGCTGGCCCCGCGCTCGAGCCCGAGCGGCTGGCCGGGCTCGAATGAGATGCGCAGCCGCTGCGCCGACTGGACCCGGTGCACGCACACCGCGGACCTGCCGATCAGCCGGACCAAGATGACGGTCTCGCCGGTCTGCCCGGCCAGCTCGCGCATCACCGGGTCGGCGATGTCGATGATGCTCTCGGCGGCCTCGGCCGCCCGGGCCAGCCCGATCAGCCGGGCCGACAGCCGGTAGCTGCCGCGTTCGTCTCCGACCAGCAGCCCGGTCTCGCGCAGCAGCGTGATGTACCGGTAGACGCTGGGCAGCGCGATGCCGGTGGCGGCGGCCAGGTCGCGCGCGGTCAGGGTGTTCCTGTCTGCCGAGAAGGCCAGCATCAGGGCGAGGACGCGACGCGCTCCCTCAGCAGCCGTGCGCGGCGCTTGCTTCCGGAGGCATCTTGACTGCCGAAGCTCTGGCCATCGATCCCTTCTCAGTTGGTCAGAACGTGAGTATCGGCAGACGATAACAATCGATTGTGGATACGGTCAACCTGTCGACCCGAAGGTGTGCGCAATAGCTGCGATATGGTTAGCTGACCGGGATGAGCAGCCGGGCGCCGAGGGCCAGGGCGGCGGCCGAGACCAGCACGAACAGGGCCACCCAGATGCCGCTGGAGATGCCGGTCAGCCGGGCGAGCTGGTCGGCGTCCGAGACGTCGCCCCGCGATGGCCTGGACCGGCGGGACGCGCGGCGCCGGCGCCGCGGCAGTTCGAGCACCGGGCGGATCCCGCCGAACAGCAGGAACCACGCGGCCAGGTAGGCGAACCCGGCCTGTACCGCGGCCGAGGCGAAATAGCTGATCGCGAACACCCCGGCCGCGGTAGCCAGCACCGCTGCCGCGCCGAACGCGTTGCGGACAGCGAGGAACGTCGCGGCCAGCAGGGCCAGGGCCAGCCACAGCATCGCGGTCACGTGCCGCTCGGCGAGCAGCAGCGCCGCGCCCGCGCCCAGCAGCGGCGGGGTCACAAACCCCGCGGCCGCGGTGAGCACCAGCCCTGGGCCGTGCCGCTTGCCGCGCGAGTAGGTCACCCCGGAACTGTCCGCGTGCAGCCTGATCCCCTCCAGCCGCCGCCCGGACAGCACGGACACCAGCGCGTGCCCGCCTTCGTGCGCGATCGTGATCACCTTGGAGGCCAGCCGCCACGAGTGGGCGTCCAGCACGATGAGCAGGGCGGCCAGGCCGGTCACGGCCACGACCCAGGAGGGCGGCAGGGCCTGGCTGCCGGACACCCGTTCCCAGAGCCGGTCCAGGACGTTCATCGCGGCGTCTGGGTGGCGGGGCCGGTCACGGGGCGGGCAGCCAGGGTACGTGCCCGGCCAGCAGGGCATACCCGACGAAGGTCACCGCATCGATCAGCGCATGCGCCACGATCAGCGGCGTGATCCGGCCGTACTTGCGGTAGAAGATGCCGAAGATGACACCCATGGCGGCGTTGCCGAGGAACGCGCCGATGCCCTGGTACAGGTGGTAGGAGCCGCGGATCACCGCGCTGATCGCGATCGCCCGCCACGGCCTGACCCCGAGCCGGTCCAGCCTGCTCAGCAGGTACCCGACCACGACGACCTCTTCCAGGATGCCGTTCTGCGCGGCGGACAGCAGCAGGATCGGGATGCGCCACCAGACGTCGGGCAGGTTCTCGGCCACGACGTTCAGCTCCACGCCGAGGTGATAGGCGATCAGGTACAGGCCCAGGCCCGCGCCGCCGATCGCCGCGGCCAGCCCTGCGCCCCAGGCCAGGTCCTGGCCCGGCTGGCTGGCGTCCAGGCCCATGGCCGACGGCCCCTCGCCCGAGCGGGCCAGCAGGTAGAACACCAGCAGCACCGGGGCCAGCGCTATGGCAACGCTGGTGAGCTGCAGGAACAGGTCAAGCAGCGGGCGGCCGGGAGCGAGCGTGCCGTGCACGATCACCGCCTGGCTGCTGAGTGACTGCTGCGCGGTCAGCGAGCCGATGTACTGGACCAGGGCGTAGACGCCGCTGGCGCCCAGGGAGACGGCGAAGACGCAGACGATCTCCCAGCGCAGCAGCTTAGGGGGCGGCAGGCCGAGCGTCGCGGTGGCGGCTTGCGGTGCTGCGGCTGACGACGGTGCTGCGGCTGACGGCGGCCCGGCCGCTGACGACGGTGCTGCGGCTGACGGCGGGACGGGGACGGGGGGCGTGGCGGCGCGGGATGCCGCGTCCTCACGCGAGCTCGTCGAGGTCTCCTCCATCATGGCTCTCCAAGTATGGCCCGGCCGCTGCGATGCCCTGTCCGCGCCGGAGCGCGTGGTCCCGAATGGCCCGCAGTCAGGCGAGCCACTAAGCTCAGTTCGTCATCACCGGGGATGCCCGTTCGCGCGTTCACCTACCAGAGGTCACCATGGTTCAGCCCTATCCGTCTAGCGGCAAGCCCCTCACCGAGGCAGAGCGGCCTCCTGCTCCCCCGTCGGTGCTGAACGCGGTCAAGCTCATGTACGCCGGGGCGGCCGTCAGCACCGTCAGCCTCATCATCTCGCTGGTTGACATCAGCGGCACCAAGGCCGCGATCAAGAAGGCCCGGCCAGATCTCACCGCGGCCCAGGTCAGCCAGCTCAACACGTTCATCATCGGCCTGGCCATCGTGTCCGGCTTGGTCGGGATCGCGCTGTGGCTGTGGATGGCACGGGCCAACGGCCAGGGCAAGAACTGGGCGCGCATTGTGTCCACGGTGCTGTTCGGACTGGCCACTTTGGACCTGGTCGGCGTGTTCAGCCAGCCGAAAACGGTCCTGGGCCTGGTGTTCCCCGTGCTGGTCTGGCTGGTCGGCGGCGGCGCGGTCTGGCTGCTGTGGCGGCCAGAATCGACCGCATTCTTCAAGCGGCCGGACTTGGTGTGAGTTCGGCCGTCGTCTTCTCCGCCTGGTCTGCCGTCCCGACGCTGTTCGACGGCGACGGCGAGGTCGACGCCGGCGCCAACCGCGCGCTGTACAAGTTCGTGGCCGGGCTGCTTGACGGGCTGTTCGTGGCCGGGTCCACCGGTGAGTTCCCGGCCCTGGACGACGCCGAACGGCTGTCGCTGATCGAGCTGGCCCTGGCCGAGGCGGGCCCGGATCGCGTCATCGCGCACATCGGGGCCCCGGATGCGCGCCACTCCGCCCGGCTGGCCAGGGCCGCAGTGGGGCTCGGCGCGACGCGCGTCGCGGCGATCACGCCGTATTACCTGCCCGCGCGCCCGGACGAGCTGACCGCCCACTTCTGCCGCATCCGTGACGCCGCAGCTGACACCGAGTGTTATGCCTATATTTTTCCCGAACGGACCGGCCTGCCCGTATCCCCTGCGCTGTTCGCTCAGGTGGCGTCGGACGCGGGCCTGGCCGGAGCCAAGATCAGCGGTGCCTCGGCGGCCACCCTGGCCGACTACGTGGCGGCCGCGCCGGGCCTGCGGATGTTCTCCGGCGACGACACCAACCCCGCGGCCACCAAGCGGGCCGGCGGGGCGGGGGTGGTCTCGGGCCGCAGCGGCGCCTACCCGGAGATCTACGCGGCACTGACCGCCGCCCTCAACGCGCCCGACCCGGATGCTGCTTCGCGGCACCAGCGGATGCTGGACCGGATCGTCGCCCTCGGGGCGAGCATCGGCCGGGTCAAGCACGCACTGGCCCTACGCGGCTTCGGCGGCACCGCCGCCCGGATGACCGTCGACCCCCCGTCTGCCGAGACCGCCGCCGCCATCGCCGACGTGGTCGCCGAGTTCCCCGCGCCCTGAGTCGCGGCACCGGGCTCATTTGAGGGCAACTGTCCACGATGAGCATCCCGGGCGTGAACCTGCGGTGGGGGTGGGGCGTCTTGTGTATGAGGTCCGGCGAAAGCGGGCGCCGGGCCTCAAATCAGCTCGGCAATCGTGCGGGTGCCGGGCGGCAGGCCCGGCGAGAGCGGGGCACCGGATAGCTGGCCGGTGCGAGCGGGGCGCCGGGTCTGGTCCGCGGCCCGTTCAGGCTGGCCGGGGCTGGGCGTCCAGGACTTCGTGGGCGCGGGCGATCAGCACCGGGACGGCCAGGCCTTCTCGCTCAAAGCCTTCGCCGACCGTCTGGTGTTGCAGGTAGCGGGCATGAATGCCCTCCAGGACCACGGCGAGCTTGAAGTAGCCGAACGCCATGTAGTAACCGATCCTGGAGATGTCACGTCCGGTGCGCCTGGCGTACTCGGCCGTGAACTCGGCCCGGGTCCAGAATCCGGGGGTGGCCGTGGCGTCCGTGGACAGCCCGGGGGCATCGGCGGGCACGCCGACCGAGGCGAGCCAGCCTTGCTCGCCGGGATCGGTCCAGTAGACCAGGGTCAGGCCCAGGTCCGCCAGCGGGTCTCCCAGGGTGGCCATCTCCCAGTCCACGACGGCGGCGATGCGCGGCTGAGGCGACAGCGTCACCAGCGCGTTGTCCAGCCTGAAGTCTCCGTGGACCAGCGTCATGTCGCCTTCGGCGGGCAGCGCGGCGGTGAGCCGGTCCACCAGCTCGCGGTACCCGGGCATCTCCCTGGTCGCCGACAGGTCCCACTGCCGCTGCCAGCGGTCAAGCTGGCGGCGCAGGTATCCGGCGCCCCGGCCGAGGTCGCCGAGCCCGACCGCGGCCACGTCGACGCCGTGGATCGCGGCGAGCATATCGGCCAGGCACCGCGACAGGTCAGCGGCCTGCGGCTCGGTCAGCACGGCGGTATCAGCGCGGGTGCGGAGCACCACGCCGGGCACGTGCTCCATGACGTAGAACGGAGCGCCGATCACGTGCTCGTCGGTGCAGGACGCCACCAGCGGGGCCACCGGCACCGCAGTGCCCGCCAGCGCGGACAGCACGCGGAACTCCCTGGACATGTCGTGGGCGGTGGGCAGCACATGGCCGAGCGGCGGCCTGCGCAGCACCAGCAGCCTGTTCCCGGACGGCCCCGAGACCGTCAGGCGGTAGGTCAGGTTCGAGCGGCCGCCGGCGATGAGCTCGACGTCGGTCAGCTCCAGCGGCTCACCTTGGATGTTGTCGTTGAGCCAGCCTGCCAGGCGAGCAAGGCTGGAGATTCCAGGCGGAGTGCTGCTAACGACCATGACTTTCCGAATAGTAGGAGGACGGTATGCAAAATCCTAACGACGCAACCCCTGGACTAATCGCCGACGCTGACGTAAGCAAGTAGAGGGACCTAGAAGGTCTAGACCGTTCGATCTTTGGGGAGGAACCCCGTGGCAGACGCGTGGATGCCAGGCGCGAGGTGCATACGGGCGGAGACCGACGGGGGACAACTGATGGGAGGCGCGCCGCGGGTCGTCTGGCTGACCCTGGCGGCTGATCCCCGGGTCGTTTCGGCCTGGTCGGCCGCACAGCGGCTCAACCAGGAGAACCGGGCTCCTCACCTGGTGTGGGATCCGCTGGCCGGTGACATCGCGCAGCTGCTGCCGATCGTCAGGGCCGGCTGTGCACTGGGCACTCCCGAGGACCTGGAGTACGCGCCGGACAAGCTTCCGCACCGCCAGGCGGGCGTGAGCCGTGAGGGAAGGCTGTGCGTCCAGATCGCCGTGCTCGGCTCGGCCAGGGATCCGTTCACCAGCTACCAGATGATCGGACTAGGCGAGATCCTGGGCTGGCTCGACTCATGGCAGATCCCCCGGCGCTGGCCGGCCGGCCGCCGGCCCCGTTCCGGCAAGCGACCAGGCCGCGCAGCCGGGCACTGTGGGCTCTGGGCGGGCACTTCGGCGCCTCGCAGGTGCCGGATTGCGAGAGCATCGGGCCCGGCGGCATCGACATCGACCAGCTCATCCGGGCGGACACGATCACGCCCGAGCTGCCTGAACCGTCGCTCGCCCAGCCGACCCCGATCCGGCTGGGCCCCCGCGCGCTCAGCGCCGCGGGCGTCTTACCCCACGCGCCGCAGGGCGTTAACGGCACCCCTGGGGCGAGCGGGACAGTTGAGCCGGCGGGACCATGTGGCTATGCCTGACCTTTCGAGCACCCCGCGCACCGAGCTGCACCGGCACCGCGAGCGCGGCCGCACCGACCGCGATGACCTGTACGCCGTCCTGGACGCCGGGCTGATCTGCCATCTGGGGGTCATCACCGACGGTGTCCCGCGGGTGCTGCCCACCGGATACGGCCGGCTGGGCGACACCCTTTTCCTGCACGGGTCGTCGGCGAACTCAACGTTCATGGCCGGGGCGGGGCACGAGGTGTGCGTCACCGTCACCCATCTGGACGGGTTCGTCTGCGCCAGGTCGGTCTTCAACCATTCGATGAACTACCGCAGCGCCATGATCTTCGGGGTGGCCCGCCTGGTCACCGATCCCGCGGAGCAGATGCTGGCCCTGCGCACCATCACCGAGCACCTGACCCCGGGGCAGTGGTCCTATGTGCGCCAGCCCACCAAGAAGGAGCTGGCCGCGACGTCGGCCCTGGTCCTGCCGCTCGCCGAGGCCTCGGTCAAGATCCGGACCGGCGGCCCGTCGGATGAGCCGGAGGATTACCAGCTGGACGTGTGGGCCGGGGTGCTGCCCATCACGACCGCGTTCGGAGAGCCGGAGCCGGACGCGGCCCTGCGTCCCGGCATCGCCGTCCCGCCGCACATCGGTAAGCGAGGCGCGTGAAACCAAAGACCGTTCGGTAAAGATCTTTAACTGGCAACGCACGGAAGTCGAGGCCGTACGCTGTGAGTGTGAACGACCGGCTCGTGTGGATCGACTGTGAGATGACGGGGCTCGATATCGAGCAGGACGCCCTGGTCGAGATCGCGTGCCTGGTGACCGACGGTGAGCTCAACCTGCTCGACGAGGGGGTGGACCTGGTCATCAAGCCGCCGACGGAGGCGCTCGCCGGGATGCCGGACGTGGTCCGGGACATGCACACCGCATCCGGGCTGCTGGCCGAGTTGCCGAGCGGGATCCCGGTCGCCGAGGCGGCCGAGCGCGTGCTCGGCTACGTGCGCGGTCACGTCACCGAGCCCAGGAAGGCGCCGCTGTGCGGCAACTCCATCGCCACCGACCGCTGGTTCATCGCCCGTGACATGCCGGAGCTTGACGCGTACCTGCACTACCGGATGATCGACGTGTCCAGCATCAAGGAGCTGGTGCGGCGCTGGTTCCCGCGCGCGTACTTCGCCTCCCCCGCCAAGCACGGCGGCCACCGGGCGCTGGCTGACATCATGGAAAGCGTCCAGGAACTCCGCTATTACCGGGAGGCGGTGTTCGTGCCGAAGCCGGGGCCGGATTCAGCGACCGCCCGCGAGATCGCCGCACGCTACACGCAGCCCGGCCCGGAGGGCGCGGCCGACGGCCCGGACAGCTGACGCGCAGGAAGGCCGGGGCGGCTATACTTCTGCTGGGCCGCGCGAGGTCCCTCGGGGCAGCGCGCGTTCTTCTGTCGCCCGGCTGCAGCAGGCCCGGGCGGCGATGGTGGGCGTAGCTCAGTTGGTTAGAGCACCAGGTTGTGGTCCTGGGTGTCGGGGGTTCGAGTCCCCTCGCTCACCCCATCGTGTATAGCAGGTGACCTGCGGGTTTGGCAGGAGCACCAAGTTTTTCATAACCGGCTTGTTAGGATTTTTGTTAGGACACCTGTGTGACGTCGATCACATGGAGTCTCGTGGCGTGTGGTGCCGTCCTGCGGTGTGAAGTGTCAAGGCTGATACGGTCGGGCGTGCTCGCGGTGGAGAAGGCCGGCACGCGCGCCTGGAGCTTGGTGTCTGTGGTGACTCAGGGCGCTCCCGACTGGCCTGCGGAGCGCGTCCGGTCCTCCAGTGACCCAGATGGTCCACCGGTGCACTGGCCGGCGTGGACCCGCAGATAACCAAGACGAGGGCGACGCAGGCGATAAGGCCGATTCTCCCGGGACTGGCGGTGACGTCCTGGAGGGTCTGCCAGCGCTGGGACAGCAGCGCGAAGCCGCGCTCGCCCATGCAGCGAGCCGAGCTCAGCGCATCAGCGTTAAGTTGCGCTCCCATTCCCGTTACTCACGCGCTCCTTCAAGTAACGGTCGAGCGCTGATGGGCGGAATCGGAGTTGCTTGCCTAGTCGGATGGCCTCGAGTGCGCCGTTTTCCACGGCGTCGTAGAGCCAGCTTTTCTTCACCTTCAGCAGAGCACATACGTCGTCGGGCGTGAGCAGGTCGAGGTCCCAGTGGGGGTCTTGAGGCGGAGCTGGTCGCCCGGCAGCGCCGTTGCTATCTCGTCCGAGGTTGATGGCCGCGGTCTCGTGGGTCATGGCTCGGCCTCCAGGTCGATCTGGCTGGCGGCTTGAAGCTCAAGAGAACGGGGCGTCCGGGTGGGCTCCTTCAGCTTGGGCGCGGTGTCGTGTTCGGTGGCGGTGCGGTAGGCCTGCTCGACGGCGCGCAGCCGGGCGGCGACCCTGGTATCGCGGGCGGCGATGGCCTGGCGGTTGCGCTGGCCGTAGGAGCCTTCGGGCAGGCTGCGGCCGGACCGTTCGACCTCGCGGACGTGGGCCTCGCGCTCGTCGGCGTGCGCGGCGATGGCGAACATAGCGATGTTCGCCGTGGTGTCGTCCAGGACGATGGTGACCGTCTGGGTCTGAGGGTCGCGGCGGGCCAGGGCCAGGATCCGGGGGCCGTCGGTCTCGGGCCAGACCTGCTCAGGATGGACGCGGCCGTGCCGGACCCGGTCGTGGAACTGGGCGAGTTGCACGTCAGCGCGGTCGATCTGGTCGCAGACGGCGGCGAAGTTCTCGCCGATCGGGCCGAGTTCAGCGCCCCGGTTGTTGCAGTACCTCAGGAGCCTGGCGGCTTGCGGCTGGTCGGGGAAGGCGGGCGAGCGGGCGCGTTTGCGCAGCTCGGCCTTGAGGTGCGGGTGGAGCGCTCCGGTTTCGACGAAGCGGAGCAGGCCGTGGGCGAAGTCGGGGGCCTGTGGCCGGGCGGCCAGCCAGATGGCCAGCCGCCGGGCTGTGAGGTGGTCGACGATGGTGCCGCGGCTGTCGGCTTCGGCGATGCCGTCGTCGATGAGACGCTCGTACAGGGCAAGGTCGGGGAGCGGCCCGTCCTGAGGCAGCCGGTAGCCGGGTCCTGCCGGAGGTCCTACGCCGTTATCGGTCTTATACATCGGTCATGCGGTGTTTCTCGGGAATCGAGCCCGCTGCCGCTTGGTGATGCGGGCGAGCTGTGCTGGTTTCGAGGCCGGGCCTTGCTGTTCAGTCGGCTGCCTCGCGGTCCGGCTGCCGACTGGCTTGGTCCTGCTGGCGGTTGATGTCGCTGGGCGGCTGGGAGGCCTGCGCGATCGCGTCGGGTGCGGTCAGGCCGAGTTCTCCGGCCCAGCTTTGGATGTGGGGCCACAGCCGGTGCCCCTCGTGCAGGTCGCGTTCGGCGGCGGTGTCGGCCAGGGTCATCGCGGTGATGGCGGTGTTGCGGTCCAGGATCTGGCCGGGCAGCCAGGACACTTCCCAGCCGTGCCCGTTGGGTGATGGCCGGGCCGTGTGGAAGGTCTGGTCGCTGGTCATGGTGGTGTCGGTGATGGTCAGGCTCATGGCGGTCACTTCCGGGACTGGGGTCATGGTTCGGCTTCCAGGTCGAGCTCGGGGTCGCGGTGGTGTTCCTGGCCGGTGTGCAGGGCGTCCCAGAGGTTGGCTCCGGCGGCCGGGAAGTGTTCCTTGACCCACTCGCTGGCACTGACGACGACCACGTACTCAGGAGGTCTCCTGCTACCGGGAGCGCGGCGCGAGTCGCTTTCTTCGGGCTGCTTCATGCCGCCACCCGCCGTGTCTGGCCGGTGCTGCACGAGGCAAGGGCTGTCCGGTGCCAGGTCACTGTCCGGCCTCCTTGTCTGCGGCCGCGTGCGGGCCGACGCTGGGAGGCGCCGCAGGACCGGGGGCGTGCTGCCCGGCGGAGGCCTCGGCGGCGCGGGTCATGCGGCCGGCCACCTGGTCGTAGGTATCGGCGGCCTGCAGACGCCACTGGCAGGTGGTGCAGGACTGATCGGCGCAGTCGGCGCACGTCTCGGCCCGGTCCCGCTTGTATCCGGCGGCATCGTCCAGCGCGGCCAGCAGGGTCTTGACCTCGTCAGCCGAGACGATGACGGCATCCTGGCCAGGCGGGCCGGGCGGCTGAGGTGCCGTCGGCGGTGATGCCGGCACCACGACGTAGCCGCCGCGCGGAGCGTCCAGGGTGCCCTCGTAGACCCGGGCCACATGGCGGATGAGCCCGATGGCCTGGCCGGCGTGCTCGCTGTCGCTGCGGCGGTAGCCGTGGCGTTCCATGACGTCGAGGACTTCGAGGATGAAGCCCCAGGTCAAACGTTCGTCGTCGGCCATGTGCCGCTCCTTTTCCTGCTGGAGTGCGGACGGGTGGATGTCCAGGGCGGTGCCGGTTCCGGTGGCGGGTTTCCAGCCGTACTCGGGCTGGTAGCCGGGAATGTCGAGCCAGTCGTCATCAAGGGCGGCCGCGGCGCACCAGTCCCCGGCCATGGCGCGCTTGCGAGCGGCAGTGGCCGCGGCGCGCTCGAAGCGGGTGCGGCCAGGGGCGCGCTTGTCCCACCAGGCGTCGTAAAGACCGGCGATGGCGTCGCGCAGCTGCGCACTGGCGGTGCAGGCCTCGCCGCGGACCAGCTTGCGGATCGTCACCGGGTGAACGCCGACCGCACGGGCGATGCGGGCCGAGCCGTGTCCCATGACGTGCAGGGCCCGCAGCCGCAGCCGGGTCCCGGTCGCGTCCAGCCGGGCCCGCGGCAGGGTCGGGCTGGTCACCGTAAGTACGGCTGCGGCGGTGCCCGGTTGTGCTCTCCTGCGGCCTGAGGTCAGGCTGCGGACGGTGGCCGGGGAGAGCACGGCTGCGGCGGCGATCGAGCGGTAGGTCCCACCGTCTTGCCGAAGCTTTGTCACGTGATCGCGGGCGGCCTCCGGGTGACCCGGACTGGCCGGGTTGCGGCCAGTGGGCGGGACGGTTGGGGCGGTCATATCTGGTCACCTGCCTCGGCCTGGTGGTCGGCGTGCGTGCGGGCCGGACCGGTTTTCCGCGCGGAATCGAGCGTTCGGGTGATCTCCCGCTCGCCCAGGCCGGCGTGGCGGGCGGCGGCGGCCAGGGGGCTGAGGTCGGCGGCCGGGTCGGCTTCGAGCGCGCGGTTGGCGGCCCAGAACAATCCGGCGTTACGGTTGCCTTCGCCCTGACTGGCGACCCACCGGGCCAGGCCGCTGAGGTCCTGGCGGCCAGACTGAGGGTGACGGGGCGCGGGCTCGCGCTGAGGTTGCAGGTGCCGGATGACGACGTCCCAGTCGAGGGCGCCGCTGCCGCGGAGTGTCTTGACCAGCTGGTAGGGCTTGCCGTCGACCTGGGAGGGCGGGGTGAGGACGTACCCGCCGCGGGAACGGAAGTCCAGGTGGTCGCCGGGCAGGTGGCCGTTGCGCTGGTCGGTGCCGGTGAAGTAGGCGTGCAGCCCGCCGCTGGGGGTGCGCACGTAGGCGCGGGCCCCGTCCAGCAGCCCGGCTTCGCGCAGCTGGCGGAAGGCGGCGTAGCCGTTCCCGGCCTCGCCGTGCTGGTCGACGTCCAGCACGTCGGGTCCGGGAGCGCCGGTGGCGATCGCGAGGTTCCAGTCGGGGTGACGGCCGAACCACGCGGTGATCTGCCCGGGGTCGGTGGTGGCGTCGCAGACACCGTGCCGGGTGGCCGGGATCTTCTGGCCCGGCTGGCAGGGCAGCACCGGCCAGCCGCGGCCGGCGAAGGCCACGGCCTGGCGGAACGTCGCGCCGGTCATGGCATGGTCCAGGGCTGGCCGACGGGCGGTGAGGGGTTGCGGGGGTGGCCGCAGGTCTGGGTCTCGATGCGGAGCTGGCCGGCCAGGGCGGGCAGGATGCGGGCCTGGTATTCGGCCTGGGCGGACAGCAGGGCGGGGCTGCGGCCCGGCTGCAGGTACAGCACCGACCACAGCTCGGAGGCGATGTCCAGCCCATACAGGCACAGGTCGTGGGCGGGCCAGCAGGGGCCGAGGGTGGCGGCCAGGTGCCCGTAGCCGGGCCGGTAGACCTGCTCGACCCAGGCCCGCAGCCGGGCAATGGGTTCGGGGCGGTCGGCGGCCGCCAGCTTCCACCACGCCGGCGCCGGGTCTGGGTGGTAACGGTCGCCGTCCGGGCCGGTCTGGCTGGGTGCGGTGAGCCGGGTGAGCGCGGCAGCGTGCTCTTCCACGGCGTGGCCGAGGGCGGCGGTCTGACCGGTGAGCTCGGCCAGCCGGGCGCTGACTGCCGCGTGATGGTCGGCGTGGCGGGCATCCAGGCGGGTGAGCTGCTCGGCATGGGCGGCGAGCTGGTCCACGATGGCGGTGATCGGGTCGGTCTCGGCCATGGTCAGCTCCAGGGGAAGGTGCCGCCGTCGCCGCGGAGCCATTCGGCGGGCACGTAGTCGGGGAGGTCCGGCTCTGGCCACTCCGCTTCGGCGGCAAGCTCCGCGGGCACTTGGCCGAAGCGGCGGGCCCGGCGGTAAGCGGGGTTTTTCCAGGCGCGGGGCAGCCGGGCGATGACCGGGGCGCAGCCGCCGCGGATGACCAGGGCGAACCCGGCGGGAAGCTGACGGATCATGTCCGGAGTGGCGACGTCGTGGCGGGTGGCGTGGTCCTGCCCGCGGACCTTCCACGAGGCTTGCCCGCACAGCGTGCTGGCGGCCTGCAGGGTGGTGACATCGGTGATGCCGGGCAAGAAGACTTTTACCGAGGAGGTGTCGAGCACGACCTGCCGTCCGTAATCCCCCCAGCGGCCGGTCAGCTGGGCCTCGCCATGCACGACAGCACAGACCTGTATGCCTTTGCCGCCGGAGTCGGCCAGCCAGAACGGCAGCGGCACCGGGCAGATCTGGGTCACCTCGTCCAGGCCCATCAGCAGCGGCGGATCCAGCCGCCCTGACGGCGACGCCTGGCCGAGCTGGGCGGCGACCCAGTGGATCTCCGCGGCCATCGCAGCGAACAACGGCGCCACCGGGGCTTCCTCGGAGACGGCCTCGGCGATCAGCCGCCGTCCCCGGCCGGCTGACCATCTGGCCCGTCCACGCGATCCCGGCTCACGGGAGCATCGGCCCGGATGACGGCAACGGGCTTGCGGCACTTGATGTCCGTGCGGAGCGGCCGCCCGCCGACGCTGCTATGGCCCTGGGGATCACCGATCCTTCGCGGCAGGTGATCGTGAGGCGCCGGCTCGCGGCCGCCCCGGACAACACCCCCGTCCAGTTCCGCGTCAGCTACGTCCCGGCCGAGCTGGCCCAGGGCACCCCGATCGCGCAGCCCCCAGCGATCCCCGACGAATGGCCCGCCGCGCTGACCACCTACCTCGGCAAGCAGGTCCGCCTAGCCAGCAGCCAGGTCACCGCGCGCCACCCCAACCACGAAGAGGCAGCCGCGCTGGCGCTACCCTCAGACGCCGCGGTGCTGGTACGCGAGGACATCTACGAGGACCGGCGCGGAAGCCCGGTCGACTTCACCCGAACCGTCTGGCCCGGCGACACAACCCGGCTCGTAGTCGGCGGCTGATCCGAACCTGCCAGCTGTAACGCGACGCTCGCGATCAACATCTACCGCCAACCCATCGTGAGCACGGCGACGGCGCTGCTGGCCCCGCCTGCCAGTGACAGGATCGCGAGCATCAACTCGGCAGGAGCCGCTGCAGTGACTTCGCACCTGCCTGATCGGCCATCGGCACGAAGATGACCGCGCTGGGATGTCACGGACGCGCAAGGCGCCCGGAACGCCGGATTCACACGGCTCCAAGTCGGCTCCCACATACAACTGACCCCGGCGAAATCCGACTGGTCCGTGGTGAGCCGACCGCATGTGTTCCTCATCGCGGCTTGAGCGGTCGATCCGCGGGTCTGGTTCGGAAGATTCTGGATGTTGAGCGCGCCGAATTCCCATGCAACACTGCCTGACGTGCAGGACGAGCCGATTAAGCGCATCGCTGAGCTATTGCGTGAGCGGAACGCCCTCGACGCGGAAATTGGCGCTATCATGCACCGGCCGATGACCTCCGGGCACCTCGGTGAGTGGATCGCCTCCCATGTCTTCGACATCGAGCTCGAGCCGTCGGCCGTCGCGGCGGCCATTGACGGAAGATTCCGCTCGGGACCTCTGCAAGGCCGCACCGTCAACATCAAGTGGTACCTCAAACGCGAGGGCGTGCTGGACATGAGCGAGTCTGACGAGCTGGATTACTACCTCGTTCTGGCCGGGCCGCCCTCCGCCGCGGCATCTTCACGGGGCGCTATCCGCCCGTGGTGCATTGAGGCGGTGTTCTTGTTCGATGCGCGGCAACTCCGCGCTGAGCAGATCGAGCGGGGAGCAAAACAAGGCATCGCATCCAGCGTCCTGAAGCGCCAGTGGGCCGCCGCCGAGATCTACCCCGCAACCGGCAACCCTCTGCTCACGGTCACCTCCGGCCAAGCTGCACTGCTCACGCTCTTCCGCTCGTGATGTGCTCCCGGGCCAATGCGCATCCCATCACGATAGGCAGCCGGGAACAGTTCGCGCCACCAGCCACGCAACTCCGGCGTGAGCGAGCGGATCTGCGGCAAATAGCTGAACATCGGACCTGCTGTCAGCATGATGGAGAAGAACGGACTTCGGGTAGACGGGAATGGCAAACATGGCTACAGCTGATGTACCGCCATATCACGAGCTGCTTTGGCCCATACTGCAGGCGGTGACTGATCTCGGCGGGTCAGCGTCGATAGGTGAGATCGTGGAGACGGTCATCAAGCACCAGGGCTTCACTGACGCCCAGCAGGCTGTGCTGCACAACGACGGACCAGAAACCGAGATCGGCTACCGGCTCGCGTGGGCCCGCTCGTACCTGAAGGGAATGGGCCTGCTGACCAACAGTGCTCGGGGCATCTGGTCGCTGACAGACGAAGGCACCGCACTGGTCACCGACCCTGCCGTCACCGACAACCAGCGTCGCGAGAGGATCCGGGAGCTCTGGCAGGCTCACCTGGTGGAGACGCGCAAGGCACGCAAGACGCGGCCGTCACAGGATGCCGGTGACCCGGATACGGCCGAGCTGGCCGCAGAGCGGGGCTGGAAGGAACTGTTGCTCGATCAGCTGATGGATATGCCATCAGATGCGTTCGAGCGGCTCGCTCAGCGGCTGCTGCGCGAGGCCGACTTCAACAGCGTCAATGTCACCGGCAAAAGCGGTGACGGCGGCATCGATGGACTTGGCGTTTACCGGCTCGGCCTCGTCAGCTTCCCGGTCTTCTTCCAGTGCAAGCGCTACCGGGGCAGCGTAGGCCCGGGTGCGGTCCGCGACTTCCGCGGCGCAATGGCGGGACGCGGGGACAAAGGCCTGCTGATCACCACGGGCACGTTCACCGCGGACGCCAAGAAGGAAGCCACCCGCGATGGCGCGCCACCGATCGACCTGATCGACGGCGACCGTCTGTGCGAACTTCTCAAGCGTTACGACCTCGGCGTCCGAACGACAACACGGACAGTCGAAGACGTCTCCATCGACGTGGCGTTCTTCGGCGAGATCTAACGAGAAATAATCCGGTCCGCGGCAGATCCGGATGTTCGCCCGGAGCGCGCCGATGCATAAACATGCGGTCGGTCGTAGGTGTACAGCCGCTCGTAGTTGATACCAGCCCGCGGAAGGGCCGCCGACGTCAGCGGGGTTCAGCGGGGTTAAGTGCGATGGAACCCCGGCGGGATCGTCCCGGTCAGCTGGGCCAGGTTGGCCTGCGTCGGCGGCAGCCAGCGGAATTGGATCCATAGCGCCGCCTCAGACCCCGGGGGGGACTGGTCCCCCGCCATCTGCACCGGAAGGTACGTGTGCGGGTCGACCCAAAGAGTGATGCCGCCATCCCCAAACGCGATGCCGCCGCGACCGGAGCTGCCGGTGAGCTTGATCGCGTCGATGCCGTCGACCCGCTGGTGGCCGGCCACGTGGAACAGGCCGCACCGCAATCCTGCCTCGATGACCGGCTTCAAGTCTGCCGCCGTGGCACCCGGCACGAAGATGAGCGCTCCGTGTGCCTGGCAGGGGGACGGCTGGTACGGCCCTCCCGTGCCGGGTCCGGTGCGTACCCACGACCGCTGCCGGT
This sequence comes from uncultured Actinomycetota bacterium, assembly GCA_963808615.1. Lineage (GTDB taxonomy): Bacteria > Actinomycetota > Actinomycetes > Streptosporangiales > Streptosporangiaceae > Palsa-504. The sequence goes on along the minus strand of CAWEGV010000002.1, from coordinate 18,160 downwards.
AGTCAACCATGATGCTGCCGTGGCCGATCTGGCCCCAATCGTCCTCCAGCGGCTGGCCGCTGGCCGATTCCTCCAGTTGCCGGCCCCGGGTGCCGTACTGCCAGCTATAGGTGACCAACCGGGTGTTGTCCGGTGGGCCGAAGCTCACGGTCATGATCGTGTACGAAATCTCGTCGGTGGCGGCGAGCGCGCTGCTGACGTGGCTGACGATGAAGGCGGTCGTCTGCGCGGGGATCGCGGCGGGGGACGTCGTTGCCGCCGCGACGCCAATCGCGGTCCCGGCGGCGATGGCCAGGGCGGTGCCGGCGGCGGCCACCGCCCGGGTCATGCGGCGCTTGCCGCGGTAGCTGCGGTACGCCTCCGTCACCAGGCCGGGCCGGGGGCGCACGGCGACCTGTTCCATCTCCGCCCGCAGGCGCTGCTCGAAGTCGGTGCTCATGACGTTCTCCCTGTTGGTTGCGGTGTGCCATCGTTTTCGCCGAGGCCGCTGAGTTCGCGGAGCCTGCGCATGCCGCGCGAGGTAACGGATTTGACCGTGCCTGGGGAGCAGCCCATGGCCTGCGCGGTCTGGGCTTCGCTGAGCTCTTCCCAGTAGCGGAGCACGATCGCGGTGCGCTGCCTGGGCGGTAGCTGGCGCAGCAGCCGGAGCAGCTGGTCTTTGTTGTCCACGGCGCCGGTATCGTCCGGCTGCGCCCCGGGCTGGCCGAGCAGGCCGAGGCGCGCCCGCCAGGCCTGCTTGCGGCGCCAGCCGTCGGCGGCCAGGTGGTAAAGCGTCCGCCGCAGGTAGCCCTCAGGGTTGCCGCGTATCGTCCGCCAGCGGCCGAACACCCGCTCAAGTGCCGCCTGGAGCAGGTCCTCGCCATCGTCCTGGCTGCCCGCCAGCAGGACGGCGGTATGCAGCAGGTGCTTGCCCTTGACGGCAAGCAGTTCCTCGAGCACGTCGGCGGGCTGTTCGCCGTCCATCAGGCTCCTCTTGTCGCTGTCACCCATCAAGTACGAGCGGCGCGGGCCGGAGGTTGCCAGGGATCAGAGGATTGCGTTTCCGGGCGACCATGCGCCAGCCCCATTTGCGGTAGAAAGCCTGCAGATCACCGGCCTCAGCTGCCGTCATCGCGCGTCCGCGGGTCCCTGATCGTCGCCATGACTTGCCCGCTGGCGAACCTGCCATCCACTGGGCAGCCGCTTCGTCTCGCAGCTATGGTCAGCCCAGCCTCGGCCCCACGAACGGTCACGTTCCACAACGACGGTGATCCAAGCTGCAAGTGAGTCCGGACCACCCGGCGGGCAAAGTCAAACGAACACCCGACTCGCGGCACCCATAAGGGCCACCGCTGTCAAGAGGGCATACGAATCTGGCCCGGTGACTACGCGTGCCGTCGGGCTGGGCTGACTGTTCTTCTGGATCTTCCTCGCAGCTGCCCGGGTCTTCGCGCCGCGCGGCCCGGGGGTCAAGCTGGAGCGCCCGCAGCCGCGCAGCGGCGAGGACGAACGAGCTTGAGGCCGGCAAGCGGCGGAAGATCATCGAGGGCGAGGAAGGGCCGGTTGCGGTTGGAGTATCAGGGGTCGCGTGCGTGTTCCCGGTGCTGGGCTGACGGAGTGGTCTCACAAGCACCCATCCGGCGCCGCGCCAGTGTGCGGGCGGCTGCCATGACCATGTGTCCGGGACCGGGCTGCTCAGTCATGAGATCGAGCGCGGCGCTAGCGCCGGCTCATGCCGCAGGGGCGAGCTTACCCGGGGCTTAGCGACCCTCCCGTCTTCACGGCCGCTGCAACGGCGTGCCGGTATCGGCGCCTTGCATCTGGTCGAGCAGGTGCCAGGCGCGGGTCAGCAGCTTGCGGGCGATCGCGATGGTGGCGATGTTCTTCCCGCGCTTTTTCGCGATCGTCTGGTAGCTGGCGGCGAACTCAGGTGACCGCTTGGCGGTCTGCGCCGCCTGGTTGAGCGCCCACCGCAGCCACACTGAGCCCTGTTTGGAGATGTGCCCGTGCCGGACCTTCCGGTCCGAGCCGTGCACGGTCGGGGTCAGCCCGGCCCAGCTGGCCAGCTTCCGGGAGTTTCCGAACCGCGAGATGTCGCCGATTTCGGCCACCATCACCAGGGCGGTGAACTCCCCGACGCCGGGCAGCGTCCGCAGCGCCTTGACCCGCGGGTCGGCCTTGGCGTGCTGGTGCAGCTCGCCATCCAGCCGCTCGATCACCGGCGCCAGGCCGTCGATGACCGCCAGGCAGTCGGTCACGATCTCCCGCGACACCGCAGGCAGGTCCGGCTCGGCCAGCCAGCCCCGGCCGGGCCCGGTCCAGTAGCTGGCGGACCGGTCATAGCCGTGGTCAGCGGCCACCGCGTGGATCCGGTTGCGCAGCTGGGTCCCGAGCCGGACCAGGCTGATCCGGTGCCGCAGCACCGCGCGGAGCTGCCGCACCTGCGCCGGGGCGATCCAGGCCTCGGGCAGCAGATCGGCGCGCAGCAACTGCGCCAAGATCGCCGCGCCGGCCCTTGTCGTTCTTCAGCCGCGCCGAGGCGATCGCCTTGCACCGCAGCGGATGCACCAGGTGCGCGTCGAAGCCGTAGTTCTCCAGCAGCTCGGCCAGCCAGCTCCAGCCGAACGCCGCCTCGAACGCCACCGGCGTCCCCGAGGGCAGATCCCCGATCAGCCGCAGGAACGGCTCGGAGCCGTTCACCACGTTCTTGTTCACCTGCACCTGGCCGTCCTCGGCGACCACCGCCACCTGGGAGCGCTTGCGATGCACATCGATTCCGACGTAAACAGACATTGCCGGGTCTCCTCTCCCGAGCTTGGAATCTCTCACCCGGAGCGTCCTGCAACCGGGCTGAGCTTGGAAGAGGCCCGGCCCTTATAGGGGCATGAGAGTGAGTTCCGGTAGGACGCCGGAGTCAAGCTTTCGCAAGGATAAAGGCCTGCACGCCTAGCTATCAGGTCGATTGGCCGCGTGGGAACCTGTTCTGGAAGCGATCGACGTGCAGCGTGCCATCGCGGAGTATCCCGATCTCTATCGCCATCGGATAGGCGGTGTCATCTTGGTAGAGCAGGTGCCCGAAATAGAAGGTGCCAGGAACGGCGGCCGCTTCCCGTTCCAGGCCCCGGAATCTCTTGCCCTCATCTGACCAGCCCCGGTTCAGAGCCCGGTCCTGGCGGAAGATGTTCGGCCCGAACTCTTCGCCGGACAGATGCGGCATCAGGTGTCCCCGGTCGACCGGGGGGCCACCCAGGTCGGCAGCAAGCGGAAAGCCACGCTGATAAGAGACGTCCCGCCTGGCTACAGCAGGCGTAACGGCCCAGGCCGCCACCGTGCGATCTTCCTGCTCCGCGTCCACGGCGCTGGCGAAGTCGAACAGGTACGTTGCCCCGGACTGGGTGAACTGCACCAGAGAACAGCGCGTGCATACGCCCTGGTAACGGTCCCCCGCCGCGTCGAGCAGCACTTGGCCCACCACTACCGCAGTCAGCGGCCTGCTGAGGTCTCCCACCAGGCCTGCATAGTCCACCGCCAGCTCGGTCACGGTCCCTGTTTACCAGCGACCGGCAGCCCAGCCGACCTGATCAAGAACCCTAAACCGCGGCCTTGCGCACCAGCCCATATGGCGTCGCTGGCGGCTGCCGATGACGATCAGTATCAGGCTCGAGGGCGGTTCTATTAATGCTCTGACTTTTGGTTGCCATACCAGCGGAGCAAAGGGGGGCAGTGCGAATATCACTACTGGGATTATGAACCCTGGCATGAAAATCTCGAAGAGCTGGTTAATCTACGGCTCATCCAGAAGGCGCAATGCTCTAGCAGGGGGCGGCTGGAGTTGCGTAACATAAAGCATGAGCAATTATGACGTGATTTTACTGAGGAGCGTGCGGTACGGTGCGACGCCGAAGGCCGGCGCAGTAAGTTATTCACCCCTCCTGGCGCCGCGTCCGGGCGGGGAGCTTGCCGAGGGCATCGCCGCTACTTAAGATAATACTCGATTAGGTTAACCGATCGGAGGAATGTGCCGATGGTCGTCAACACTGCAGAGGATGGCCGCGACGACGGCACTGACGATCCGCTGGCGGCCGGCTACCCGGACCGTGATCATGCGGGACAGGAGGACGCTCAGGTGAGCGTCCCCAGCACGACCGGGATTTCCCGGCGGTTCCCTGCAGTGAATCCTGCCGCCGCGCCCCAGGTAGCGGGAGTCACAGCAGCGTTCGCGTCGGCTATCGCCATCCGGCGGCGGAACGAGGCGAAACGCCCGCGGCTCCAGCGCTGGGCCGGCGCATTGCCGCGCCGGCGGGCCGAGGAGGATTTCACCGTCAGGACCGGTGCACTCGTTGCGGGAACGCTCGCGCACTTGCTGGTGGCCGGGGCGATGACGGGGATGCAAAGGTACCAGGACCGGAAGGCACGGATCGGCGATGCCCGGATGATCTGCCAGGTAGTCGGGGTCGCCGCCCGGGCGCCAGACGGCTCCATCCCAGCTGACAGCCGCGTAGTTCTCGAGTCCGCCCTGAAAGGCACGGGCCTCGGGGACAAGATCCGCAACCGCCTGCTGGCTGAGCCGCTTCCGATGGCTGTCAGTGACCTGGAACCCTTCCCGCTTAAGGGCGAGTTGCTGGAAGTGGTCCCCATGATCGCATTCAGCGCTATGGCTGAGGCAGCCGGCCTAGACGAGGCGGCCGGCCGGATGCCCTCCTTGCTGCGCCGTATCGGCCTGCCGCGACCGACGGCCGAAGCAATGGCTGAGAGGCTGGTGGAGGAATACAATAGCAGGCACATGATATTGTCCGACTATTACGCGCAGCTGGCTTCCCCGGCATCAGGCCGGCCGGTCCCGCTTCATCTGCCAGTCTCCGAGATAACCGCGGTCACCGAGTCCGTCATCGCGCGTAATCCGAATGAGCTAGCGCGCCAGGACACCCGCCAGGCGTTCGCGACGCTTATCCTGAGAGGCATCCGGGCCACCCTGGTCTCAGGCGTACGACTCAACCCCAGAGCGTTGACCGCCGTCCGGATGATTGCCGAGTTTTTCGGGGAGGAAGCACCGGCTTCGCCCGGACCTATCACCATCCCCCCGCACCGCGGCGTCGAGCCCATAGCGCCGGCGCGGATACCGGCCACGTCTCCGGAGAAGCCGAAGTAACCAGCACCTATTTATATGCGAGTGAACCGGCTTACGGATGGGCAGGCGGGCAATATGAAAAACTACCAGAACATCACGCTCCATATGGACGGAACAGTTACGGCAGTTGTAGATCGTTATTTGGGCAGCGCATCGGCGTAGGCCTGCCAGTGCTGGTGTGCTTGCCGGGCGCGGTACTGGTGGCGGCGGCGCCATAGCGACCAGCCGTCGCGGTGGGCCCGGTCGCGGCGGGGTTCGGGGATGACGGTGCCGCGGAGCTGTCGCAGCAGCTCAGGGATGGTGACGGGGATCAGCCCGAGGATGCCGGCGTCTTCGTCCCGGGCACGCTGGAAGGCGGCGGCTACAGCGAGGAAGATATAGGCGAGCAGGCAGATCGCGGTCCAGCGGTGCCAGGAGGTCCAGGTGGTGACCTGGCCGCTGTCCAGCCCGCTGACCTGCTTGGACTGCTGGTGATCTTCCTCTATTTTCCATCTGGCGACCGCGACGGAGATCAGCTTCGCCAGCGGGACCGGGCCCGGGCTCCAGCACAGGTAATAGCTGACGGTGCCGGTGTAGCGGTGCCGCCTGAGCAGCAGGAACGCGTGCCCGCCGTCCTTCTGGCCGTCGGGGGTGTCGTCGGGCAGGATCCCGATCATGGCCCAGTCGTAGTCTTTGGCGCCTTTGGTGGCCGAGCCGGTGCGCATCCGCTGCCACATGGCAGGTTTCACCAGGTTAGAGGCGGTTTTCGCGGACAGGCGGCGGCCGGAGGGCAAAGTAACGGCGTAGTTGGACCGGACCGCGAGGACGTAGCCGGTGCCGCGGGCGCGGATGCTCTTGCGTAGGTCACGGCCGCCGTAGACTTCGTCGCCGGCGACGAACCCGGCGCGGATTCCCTGGTCGTGCGCGTGCTGCAGCAGGTCGCCCGCGAGCTGCGGTTTCGTCTTGAACGTGATCTCGTCGGGAACTCCGGCCAGTTCACGGCGCTCCTCGTCGGCGGCCCAGCCTTCAGGCAGGTACAGGGCCCGGCCGATCAGGGCGTGCCCGGCCGGGGCCGCCCAGGTGAGGGTGACCGCGACCTGGCACATCGCGGTGCCGCCGACGGTGCCGCTGTACTGGCGCGATGCCCCGGCGCAGCTGTCCGAGGACTTCTCGTCGGCGGTCTCGTCCACGATCAGTACCGCGTCCGCTCCGTCCTGGCCTGCGGAAAGACGGCCGACGGCCCAGCCTGCGGCGGTGTCCAGCATCCGCTGCTCGTCGCATCGGGCGCGGGACAGCAGGTGCTGCATCCGGTACGGGCAGGCGTGCCCGGCCGCCTCGGCAAGCGTCCAGCAGTTGCGGTCCTCGAGCTCGGCCAGCAGCCCGTGCACCATGTCTTTGCAGGTAAGACGGGTCTCCCGTCGGGCGAAGCACGGCGCGACCTGCGCCATCAGGTCATCGAGCAGGTCCTGGTGATCGTCATCATCTACGCTGGCATCAGCGGCTGTCGGATTTGTCTTTTCCACAAACTGGCATGATCACGGCAGCCGCGCCTGCCTACCCGCGTCTTCGGCCACCTGTTACCAGCGTGTTGGGCCGACGTGACCCCCCGCCTGCAAGACCCTCTTGACCAGCAGGTATGAAACCAAGGTCACGATCTACAACTGCCGTAACAGTACAAGATCCTGTCATGCGTAACACACTTAGCAAAGAAACTCCGCGAAGAGCCGCTCAACAATAATGGGCAGAACTCGCGCACTCTCATCGGCAGATCCGGGCGTCTGTGACCGGCGGGCGGGCCATACGCCCGCCGGACACAAGTCACCCGGTTCGGTGCGGCCTCGGGCGGTCACCTCGGCGGCCAGGTTGTCGAGCAGGCCGGCGGCACTGCGCTCACCGGCCCCCGGCCGAGGCCGGTCACCCGGAGTGACTCGATCCTAGGCCCGGCAGGCAGGCGGATCCTGAAACGGCACGGGCGTCCGGGCATGCCGGCAGGCGATGCCAGGCCAGCGGGCCCGGCGCCGGGGCTGCGCTGAGCATGAAGACGGTCAGGACCGCCATTTGATGGAGCAGCCCATGCTGGGCCGGTGCGGCTCGGGCACCGGCTGGCCGGCGAGGGTCAGCTCGATGGCCGCGCGGAGCAGCTCGCCGGTGACCGGCTTGCCGTTACCGGGTGTGGACTGATCGAACGCTCCGCGGTAGGCCAGCCGGCGCGCGCTGTCGTAGAGGAAGAAGTCCGGCGTGCAGGCGGCATGGTAGGCCCGCCCGGCAGTCTGGCCGGCGTCGACCAGGTACGGGAAGGTCCAGCCGGCGCGCCGGGCCTGCCCGGCAAGCTCGTCCGGCCGGTCGCCGGGATAGGCATCGGCGTCGTTGGTGCAGATGCCCACCACGGCGAGGTCAGAGTAGCGCGACAGCAGCGCGCCCAGCGCGGTCTCGATGTGGCGGACATAGGGACAGTGGTTGCACAAGAACGCGACCAGCAATGCGGGCGCGGCGGCGAGGTCGTCAGTGCCTGTCATCACACCGCTGGTGTCGGGGAGGGTGAAGCCGGGCGCCTGCGTGCCGAGCGGGACCATCAGTGACGAGACAGCCATGCCGGAACATTACCCACCTCCCGCGCGGCAATCGCGCGGCATGAGGCGCTGGTTACGGGAACTGCCGGGCACGCAGATCATTCCGTTCTGCACGCTTCAGCGGAACATCGTCCAGGATCCTGCACCCACACCGAACGGCGGTTCGCGCTCACTCTGAGGTCGCAAATCCGTGACTGCTTCCTGGCCGTTTTCCTGGAAGACCCGGGTTTGCCTGCCTGACGGTTGTGGCCGCCGGGCGGAGCTCCGCGCTGCAGGCACAGGCTACGGCCTTCGGCGGCACACAAAGGCGGCAAGGTCACCGGAAACCGTGAAGGCGCCCTCCCGGTCGATCACGCCCTGCACCTCCTGCCGCACCTCGGTGACGATGTCGGCCCAGGGACGGGGGACCTGGTCCTGGTAGAAACCGGCCCAGCTGGCCACGTAATCCGCGGCCACTGTCGCGTCCCGGATCACTACGGGTGCCTGGCGGGCCGGGCGGACGCAGCTGACCGAGCCGAACGCCTGAGCCAGCTGTCGCGCCGCGTTCTCGGCCGTGAACGCACGCGTTGCCGGCTCCATGTGCCAGCCGGGCGCCGCCCTGCTCGCCGCGCGCTCGACCAGGCCGCGCAGCGGGAGCAGGTGGTTCGCGCCGTTCGTCACGGCGACGCAGGTTCCGCCCGGTGCCAGCACGCGGCGCAGCTCACGAACTGCCGCCCGGCGGTCGGGCACGTGATACAGCATGTGCGCCGCCAGCACGACATCGAACGCCCCGTCGCGGACCGGCAGCGCGGCGACATCGGCGCAGAACAGCGCCGGGTGAGCCGACGATCGCAACATCCCCATCGACAGGTCACACCCGGCCGCCCGGACCGGGTGCGCAGCCAGGGCGCGCAGGTACTGGCCATTGCCGCAGCCGGCATCCAGCACCTGCATTCCCGGCGAGAGCCCGGCCAGCCCCACCACCCACCTCACCACGTCGAAGAACGGGACCTGCTGCCGCCACAGACGCTGCCTGGCGCGCAGATTGCGGTCATCGGCATACTGCCCCGGCGGGTTCAACGTCATGACCACACAATGCCCGTTGCCGGGCGATGCGTCGATGACCCAGCAAAGCCAAGGCAACGCACACAGCTAGTGATACACCGGTGATCAGCTCCGCATATCGGACGAAAAATCAGCGATGGCCACCCGTATGTCCAGCGTTACGGCCCGAAGGGCCGGTGATCATCGATCACCTATTCGGTGCGCCCAACTGGATTTCGACTTGGGCTTCCCCGGCAAACTGGCGCCTCGCTCCCCTAGAAGAGCGACGCCCGGTCAGCCATGATGTTCAAGATGACAGCCACAGCACAACGGCCTGGCGACGAAACTGAGCGGCAGTTCGGCTGGCAGGACATGTTCGTCGGCCCGGATGCCGACCCGCGGGGGATCGGCGGCATTTTCGTCCATCACGGTGACGAGCGCACCGTGCTCGCCGGGTACCTGCATGACTACCGGCTCACCTTGGAGCTCAAGTGCGCAGGCCTCGATGCCGATGCCATGGCCCGCCGTTCGGTCGAGCCGTCCGACCTGTCGCTGCTCGGCCTGGTGCGTCACCTCTCCGACGCCGAGCGGTACTGGTTCCGCCAGGTGATGGCTGGCGAGGATGCTCCGGCTCGCTACCGGCAGAGCGCCGGCGATGACCACGACCGGGCCTTCAGCGACGCCGCCGCCGATCCGGCCGCGGTCACGCTGGCCTGGGAGAACTGGAGGGCCGAGGTCGCTTTCGCCGAGCGTTTCGCTGGTGAATCCAGCGACCTGGGCCTCACCAAGCCCTACATCGGCCGCGGCGGGCACCAAGGCCAGGTGTCACTGCGTGAGGTGCTGGTCCACATGATCGAGGAGTACGCCCGCCACATCGGCCATGCCGACCTGTTGCGGGAGCGCATCGACGGCAGGGTGGGATTGTGATCGTGTTAGATCGCGTTTCCATGACGGCTATCACGGAGCATGATTGACTCGGTCGGCCCGGCGGGCGCCGAGTTCGCGCCTAATGCCGACTCTGTCGCTACCAACAGCCGCGACGATGGACTACGCGCCCCGCGCAGAATGTCCGGTTCTGGCGCACGCTGTCGGCGCGTTGCACCCTCATCGCATTAGTACGGGCAATGGGCTCAGGCTGGCTGCCGCCTGGTGAGCGCGAGCAAGCGCAACCCGCACCCTGCTCATCAGCCAGCGCGCGGCCCCTGTGGAGCCTGGACAGGGCTTACAGTCAAGGCGTGGATAGGCTAGCCGCCGCAGATCACCAGGAAGGAACGCCATGCCGCAGCTCAATGCCGACCAGTACGCCGCTGAGATCGAGGCAAGCACGGCAGGGCTGGCGGAGATCTTGGCTGAGTATGATCAGAGCCTGCCGATCCCCACCTGCCCCGAGTGGACACTGCGTCAGCTCGTCACGCACGTTGGCAGGGCGCACCGGTGGGCGGCCGAGATCACGCGTACGAGATCTGACGCGTTCATTCCGTTCCGTGAGGTACCGGACGGCAAGCTGCCGGATGATCGCGCCGAGCAGTGCGCGTGGCTGCGTGCCGGCGCGGCGCGGATAGTCGACGCCGTGCGGGAGGCGGGCAGTGATCTCGTCTGGTCGTTCACCGGGCCGGCGCCTGCCGGTTTCTGGATACGCCGGATGGCGCACGAGACGCTCGTGCACCGAGCCGACGCCCAGCTCGCTGCGGGTGCCGAGCCCGAGCCACTCATTGAAGCGGAGGTAGCCGCCGATGCCATCGATGAATGGCTGATGCTTCTAACGGGCGGGCTCGGCAACTCCGACGAGCGGACCAAGGCGCTGCCCGCCAGTGCTGGCCTGCACATACACGCAACCGATGACGGACTTGGTGGCCGCGGCGAGTGGATGATCCGGCATGACACGGGCGGTCTGACAGTTGAGCCAGGTCATGGCAAGGGCGATGCCGCCCTTAGCGGCCCGGCCGCCAGCTTGCTGCTCGTGCTGATGCGGCGAAGGCCGGTTTCCGATCCGGCAGTGACCGTTTACGGAGACAGCGCCGTGGTGGATGGCTGGCTGGCAAGCACCACGTTCTGACGACTGACCTTTCGTCCGCTGCCGACTCAGTGCTGGCCGGGTGCCGGCCGCATGCGACCGGATCGACCGGCGCCGATCACGATCTCAGCGCACTCTTCGCCGAGCCGGAAGCCACGGACCGGTCACCACGCAGACTGCGGCGGTGATGCACCGGCGGCCGGACCGCCCGGCCTGCGCTATATGGGCTCACGGTCGAGTCAAGTAAGTGATACGGGTGGCCGAACTGCCCACCAGGGCAGGATCGCAGCTGCCCGCAGAGATCCTGGATGGCCCGCAGGCCGAGGTGTCCTCAGGCCGGCCGCCAAAGACCTGCGCGCCTGGTGAGCGCGCCGCGCGTGCATGCTGCCTCCGTTCGTCGGGCTCAAAGGCAACAACCAGCCCGGCGCAGCCTTGGCAGGGCTCCGGTGAACAAGCCTGTGCCTGCGGCGAGCTCGACCGCGCCGGCGCAGCCATCGGTAGGTGCCGCTGTGCGGCCTCGGAGGGCCGGACGCTAACCACCCCGTCATCGGCAAGATCGCCACTCCGGACATCGCGCACCGACGGCGGCAAATGAGGGCGGAAGGCCGTCGCCCCGAGGCCAGGCCCGCCTCGTGCCTTGCGGCATGGTGCCCTGGCTGCGTACCTCATCAGCCCAGCATTGTCGTTGGCGCTGCGGCTGGCACTACCGGACGGCACTCCGGGCTTACATAGCTTGCTAGCCAGCTTCAAAGGCTTACAGGCCATATTTTGTGGCATAGAAGCTATACGATGTGATAGCCTTCGGGCGAGTGGCAGCTGCCGCCCCGTTACGCAGGAGGGTACCTTCATGACCCCCGAGGACACCCTCGTTGAGTTCACCACCACCGTTCCCAAGAGTCGAGTCGGCGAACTCGCAGCCTTCGTGGCCACGCTATTCGGGCCGCCCCCCACGATTGCCCCGGCCCCGCCCGCTCTGCCGGATGCCAAGCTGGACGGCGAAGGCGTGCACCCTGATGCACTGCACGCCGCCGGTCCCGGACTGACCAGTGACGCTGTCCGGCGCAATTACGCCGGCGGTGACAGCGAGTACTGGCGGCCGTTCCTCAAGCTGCTGGCACACGAGCCTGAGCGTTGGGTGCACTGGCCGAAGTTGTACCGCGCGCTCGGTCTGAAGAACACCGAGGCGGCCGGCATGCTCGGTGCCGCCGAGCGCCGGTGCAAAGGCTATCCGCCGTATGTGAAGAGCAAGGACGACGGCGAGTACTACTTCTGGATGCCCAACGATGTCTCCGAGTTGATCAACGAACTCGCCGCTGCGTAATGTTCTAGCCCTGAGAGCCCGCGCACAGGATGCATGTCGCGCTCCACGTGACATGGCTCCCCACGGCACTTGTGGGCCGACGTACCTCAACGCGGCAAATGAGTACGTTCGCGACAAGAGCGCCGATGCATAAAAATACGGCCTGGCGGACCAGCCTGTGGGGCCGTAACGGGATCTGCCAAACGGCCAACGACGCAGAAAGGTCGTGATAACCGCGCGCGTAGCCGCCGATCTGTATTGGCGGTGATGGCGAATGGTCACGTTGGGGGTGTCGCGCAGATCGCGATGTTCGGTATCAACCGTCTTGGGCCCGGGCTGTGGCCTGGTGAGCCTGGATGAATCGCCTCCAAGCCCGGGCGTGTCCGGGCGTTGGTAGTGGGCTCCTTGAGGATGCCGTCGGGCCGGGGTGGGTAAGCGACGCGGACGGCGGCCAGCCGCGGGCCATGCCGGTCTTCCGCGCAGGCATGCGGCCATTTCGGCTACGGCTTCTGCGATGGACTTCTCGCTGAGGGTGAGGTTGATCCCCTCATCGTCCAGGCCACTGGCGGAACGCGGCCGGCCGTGAACACGGAGGGACGGGCGCCCGCCGTGATCGTGTTCCTCGGTCCCGGGGAAGGCTGAGCGCGAACCGCCGCATCTGGTCGGCGTCCACTTCGCCCGCATTACCTGGCTGCGTATGACGGGCGTGGCGACCTGTCGCCGTCCGATGACTAGGCCTACCACGCGTGAATGCATGGACGGCGCCTAGAGCCGTCGGGGAGCAGGGCTTGACTCCCGGCCGCGTCCGGCGCATGATCCTATCTATGGTAGAGGTACCTATAAGGGATAGGAAAGCCGAACGTCGTGAGGCAACGAAGGCGGAGATCCTCGAGACCGCCTGGGACCTGGTGCGCGAGCAGGGCCTGGGCGGGCTGAACCTGCGGGACCTCGCGGCGCGGATCGGAATGCGGGCCCCGTCCCTGTATGAGTACTTCGCCTCCAAGCACGCCATCTACGACGCCATGTTCGCCCAGGGGTACCGCCAGTTCGCCGCGGTCATCGCCGAGGCCGAGGAACTGCCCGGCGACGACGGGCTGCGGGCAGGGGCCCACCGGGCGATGGCGTTCATGGTGGAGGACCCCGCGCGGTACCTGCTGCTGTTCCACCGCACCATCCCCGGGTTCACGCCCAGCCCGGAGGCCTACGCGGTGTCGGTCCAGCAGCTGGACCGCACCCGGGCGTGGTTCGACGGCAACGGCTTTGCCGCTCCGGGGGCGCTGGACCTGTTCACCTCGCTGATGGGCGGCCTGGCCGGCCAGCAGATCGCCAACGACACCGGCGGCGACCATTGGGTCCGCCTCGTGGACGCCGCGGTCGACATGTTCCTCACCTACATCGAGGCCGCCGGCGGAACGACCGGCCGGACGCGCGAGAGGACCCGATCATGACCCTGACCACCACCGACGTGCGCGACATCCCGCCGATCCGGCATGAGGAGGCGATGGACCTGGCCGCCGCCGAGTACGAACGCTTCGGCGCGCTGCTGCGCGGCCTGGCCCCCGGGGACTGGGAACCTGCGACGGTCTGCGACCGGTGGGACGTGCGGGCTGTGGCCGTCCACGTGCTGGGCGCGGCCGAAGCCTGCGCCTCGGTCGGTGAGAACATCCACCAGATGCGCCTGGGCCGCCGGGTGCAGCGCCAGCTTGGCCTGGGCCACATCGTGCACGGCGCCAACGAGGTCCAGATCCGCGAACGCGCCGACCTGGACCCCGCCGGGCTGATCAGTCGGTGGGACCAGGCCGTCCCGCGCGCCCTGCGCGGCCGCCGCCGGTTCCCGCCGTTCCTGCGCCCGGTGCGCATCGGCTTCGAGCCGCCGCTCGGTCGGCGGCCGCTGGGCTACCTGATGGACATCGTCTGCACCCGCGACGTGTGGATGCACCGCATCGACATCTCCCGCGCCACCGGCCGCCAGCCCGTCCTGACCGCCGGACACGACGGCCGGATCATCGCGGACATGGTCGCCGACTGGGCCGCCACCCACCACCAGGCGTTCGCACTTCACCTGACCGGGCCCGCCGGCGGCAGCTACGCCCGCGGCAGCGACGGCCCGCATCTTGAGATCGACGCCACCGACTGGGCCTGGACCATCTCCGGCCGCGCTCCCGGAACCGGCCTGCTCGCCAACCCCCTCCCGCTATGAACCGCGGTTCGCCGATACCACCCGGCCGGCGTCCAGGTCCGCCCGCGTGCCGGGCCGCGGCTGGGCGGATTCGCCGGCTGCCCTCGAAGCCGGAGTGAGCGCGATGCGATGGGCTTGCAGGTCAGGATGGTTGCTGGGGACGGCCACGCTGGTGATCGCTGCGGCCGGGCTGGCGCTGATGGCCTGGGACTGGTCGACCCCGGTGCCGAAGGGATTCTTCGGTATCCGCGGGTTCGCCGGCCTGTATGCGGCTGGGTTCGGCGGCGTGGGCGCCGTGCTGACCTGGCGCCGCCCGGGCCACATGGTGGGCTGGATCCTGGCCGCCACGGGGCTGGCGGAGGCGGTGGATTTTGCCACCTTCGAGTACGGGTTGGCGGCCTCCGCGGGGCGCAGCTTGCCCGGCAGTGCGTATGCCGGCTGGGTCCAGCTGTGGATCTGGGTTCCGTTCGTCGCGCTGGTCGCGGTGTACCTGGTCCTGCTGTTCCCGGACGGCCGGCCGCCCTCGCCGCGGTGGCGGCCGGTCAGCTGGCTGGCCAGCGGGTTTGCGGTCATCGCGGTCGCCGGGCTCGCCGCCTCGCACGGGTCGGACCGGCCCGACCTGCCGAGACTGAGCAATCCCTTCGGGGTGGCGCTGGCGGCGGTGCCCTCCGGCGCGGCCGTGGCCGGGCTGGCCGGGTTGGTCTGCTGTGTGGTGCTGGCAGTATGGTCGCTGGTCGCGCGGCGGCGCCGGAGTACGGCCACCGAGCGGCAGCAGATCAAATGGCTGGCCTGGTCGGGGTGCCTGGTGGCGGTGGCGCTGGCGCCCGCGGTCGTATTGTCGCTGACGCCCGGGACGGCCGCGCGGGTCGCGTCAGGCGCGCTGTTCGCCGCCGTGCTGGCGATGCCCGCCGCAATCGGAGTCGCCGTGCTGAAGTACCGGCTGTATGACATCGACCGGGTCATCTCCCGGACGCTGGCCTACGCGATCGTCACCGGCCTGCTGGCCGGGGTCTACGCCGGCCTGGTGCTGCTGGTCACCGGAGTGTTCGGGGTGCGGGCCCCGGTGGCGGTGGCCGCGGCCACGCTGGCCGTGGCGGCCCTGTTCAGCCCGGTCCGGAAGCGGGTGCAGCACCGGTTGGACCGGCGGTTCAACCGGGCCCGGTACGACGCCGAGGCCACGGTGGCCGCGTTCGCGGCCCGGCTCAAGGACGCGGTCGAGATAGACGCCGTCCGCGGCGACCTGGCCAGCGTGGTGCAGGCGGCACTGGAACCCGCTCATCTCTGGCTCTGGACCAGCGAGCCCGACTGGAGCAGCCGCAACCCGGCCGGCCCGCCCAGGCTGGCATCTCCCGGACAGCCACGTGGCGGGCCAGAAGGCGGAGGGCAGGCTGGTCCTCCTGATCTGTCAGCACAGCCCGGTCACTGGTGATGGTCGCGCGACCTCGGCAATCCCAACGCCGCCGGGCATCCACGCCCGTCCCGCCCACAAAATCCGCCGACCCGGGCCGCCCAGAACCGCCTGTACCGCGCGGGTCCGGCCGAACGAACGGAGCGACACGGATCACCCGTGTATTAAGCGATCTGATTTCCTACCAGAACGATAGAAAATACTCCACGGCGGGCTCCCGTAAAGCGGGGAGATCGTGAGTGAGTATTCCAATGCATGGATAGATATGCGCCACGACAACGCCCTCAATTCGGCATGTGAGTAAGATGCCATTGCGCCGTGAAGCGAGGCGTGCTGTGCTGCGCTACTGGCTTGTCGCCGACTTGAACTTCACCATCAGTTCAGCGGGTACCCGTCCGCGGTCTTTCACTTCGATTCCCTGCGCCTTGGCCCACTCACGGACCTCAGTGGTGCTGATCATGCTCGCCGGTCCCCTGCGTTCGCCGCGGGCAGGTCGGCGGAAGCCACCGCTAACCCGCCGCCCAGCCCTCACGTAGGCCGCCAGCGCGTCCCGCAGCTGCTGGGCATGCCCGAAGTTCAGGTCGATCTCATACTCCGTGCCGTCCAGCCCGAAGCAGACTGTACCCTCGGCGGCACTGCCGTCCAGGTCGTCGATGAACAGGGTCTGCACCTTCTGGGCCACGGCTGCCCCATTTCTCACGTTGGCGCACCATCATAGGCACGGCAGGCCGCACAAGCGCGCAGCCGCTCCGGAGCGCCGCGACAGAGATCGCATCGGCCCTAACCTGACGACGGGCGGGCACCGCTACGGCCTGGAAGGCCTAAGGGTTCGCAGATCATTAACGCGCCGATTTCGATTCCGGCACGGGGCATGATGCCCTGGCTTGCGGCGTAGGCGGCGATGTCGGCGAGTGTGTGCAGGCGGGCTGCTGGCGGTTCGGCGGTGGCGTGCCCGTGCTGGTTCAGGAGCGGCCGGGTCTGCTGGATCGCCCGGCTGATGGTGGTCCGGTTCACCCCGAGCAGCTGAGCCAGCAGGGGGTACGGAAGGGCGAGGTGCCGGTGGAGGAGGGTGGCCAGGACCCGGTCGGCGAGCGGCAGCCTGGGAGGCGGGCCGGCTCCTGGTGCTCGTTGCCGGTCGCCGCCCCGCCGCTGGTGCCGGTCCTGCTCCCGCTGTGTTCTCCACGGGCCTTCCAGCGCGGTGACCAGATCGTCTAGATCTTTACGGGGCAGCCCGGTCAGCGCGGGGTGGGCCAGGGTGGCGCGGTCCCATCCGCTGGGGGCTTGCGGCCCTGGTTCGGCAGGCCCGCGGGCCTGGCCCGTGTGCGGATGCAGGGTGTAGTTCCAGTCGCTATGGAAGCCGTGGCGGGTGATCGCCAGGGCCGCCATCTGCTGGTCGCTGACCTTGACACCGGTCGGGTACAGGCTGTCGTCGAGCTGTGCATGAACGGTGAGGCCGGTGCGGGTGGTGGTCGCGGCGATGGTCTGGACGATGACTTCGTGGCTGGTCAGCGGCCGGCCTCGCCAGTTCATCGAGATCGCGGAGAACAGCCGGTGCTCGATTTTGTTCCACTTGGAGGTGCCGGGCGGGAAGTGGCACACCGTGATGTCCAGGCCGGTCTCGGCGGCCAGCGCGGCGAGCCCGGCCTTCCAGGCGCGGGTGCGGTAACCGTTGGACCCGCCGGCATCGGCGGTGATCAGAAGCCGGGTGGCGTCCTGGTAACTGAGCCGGCCGGCCGCCTGCCACCAGCGGCGGATCGACTCGACCGCGAACGCCGCGGTGTCGCCGTCGGTGCCCACGTTCACCCAGCCAGTGTTGGCCGCCACATCGTAGATCCCGTAGGGGACGGCCTTGCCGAGTTCCTCGTCAGGGAAGTCGTGGTCGTTCACCTGGACCGGCCGGCCTTCGGGCTCCCACTCCGCTCCGCCATTGGCGAAGTTGCCGACCTTCTCCTTCTTCTTGGTATCGACGCTGATCACCGGCTGCCCGGCGGTCAGGTGCCCGGCCACCTGACCGCTGATGTAGCGGAACTGCGCATCGCGGTCGGGATGCTGGCGGCCCTCGATAGTCTTGGCGTTGCCCTGCAGGCTGAAGCCCTCCTCCCGCAGCAAATCGCCCACCGTGTCCGCCGAGATCCGGTATCCCTGCCGAGTCAGCTCCCCGGCCAGGTTGCGGGTCGACTTCGTCGTCCACCGCAGCGGCGACATCGGATCACCCCGGGAGCCCGGCTCGACCAGGGCCAGCAGTGCGGGCCGCAGCCCCGGGTCCAGGTCGGCCACCCGCTTGCGGCCCCCGCCCGGCCGGCGTGCCCGGCCCAGCGGCTCCGCCCCGGAGTCCAGCTCGGTCACGCCCTGCGCCACCGTCGCCTCCCTGACCCCGGCGGCCCGGGCCACCAGCCGGATCCCGCCATGGCCCAGTACCCGGGCCTCGGCCCCCATCAGGAGCCGGCGCTGACGCTCATCCAGGTGCGGGAACAGCACCTGGAACTTCGCCGCCAGCGGCTCCTCGAACCCCTCCGCAACTCGCATACCACAACAATGACAGCCAGAACGCGAAGCTACGGGTTAATCCTCTGCGAGCCC
>CAWEGV010000001.1:0-116069 GCA_963808615.1 uncultured Actinomycetota bacterium | reverse complement strand
CCGCCGGCGCGATGCGGCGCACAGCGATCTTCGGCGCAGTGACCGGTCCCGGCCAGAACGTCCTCGCCGGACCTGGCGGGCCGGAGATCATCACGCGCCTGGCGTCGGCTGGGCTGTCACCTGTGGGCAAGCGCCGTCCCGGCCAAAGCCCCGGGCGCATACTGGGGACATGGGCCGGATCATCGGGACAATCCTCGGCGCGATCCTCGCCACCCGGCTTGCCGTCATGGCTGCGGGCGGGATCTTCGCCACGCTCAAGACGTTTCTCATCATCGGGCTGATCGCGATGGCCGTCTTCATCGTCGTGTGGCTCGTGGCCAGGCGCCCTGGTCGCGGCTAGCGCGACAGAAGATACCGCCGCAGGGACGCGCGGTAGCGTCAGTGCCATGACCGCGGTGACCGGCCTCGCAGACTGGCGTGATCTGGAACAGGGCGCGCCGGAGCTGGCCCGGCTCGGCCTGGCCCGGTTGCATGCCGCTGGGGTGGCGATGCTGGGCACCGTGCGGCCAGATGGATCCCCGCGGATCAGCCCCGTCGAGCCGCACCTGGTGCGCGGGCAGCTGCTGGTAGGCGCCATGACCTGGTTTACCAAGGCGGCCGACCTGCACCGCGACCCCCGGTATGTGCTGCATAGCACGGTGACCGGCCCAGATAGCGGCGAGGGCGAGCTCAAGCTGCACGGATCCGCCGTCCAGGCCAGCCCAGGTCTTCGGGCCGCCGCCGCCCGGGCGTGGTGGTCCGGGCAGCCCCGGGAGCAGGCGGCGGTGTTCTCGCTGCGTATCGCCACAGCGCTGTTCATCGAATGGGACATCGGGCGCGCCCTGATGACCGTGCACCGCTGGTCCCCCCGCGACGGCTACCGCCACACCACCCGGGGCTATCCGTAACCAGGCCCGCATGCCCGCGGGCATGTCGCACGATCCGCGGCGCACCGAATGGCCAGCCGCGGGCGGTTCTCACGCCACGGCGCGGTTGGCTGATAGCCGCGCCGGTCGGGCGCCGGCTGCTGGCTACGGCCGGTGAGCCGTGATCGTATCGGCTGGCCCATCCGGCAGGGTTGCCTGGCATGACATCACCGGGCCATGCCGGAGAACACAGTCTGGCCGGTTACCCGGCGACGCTGAGCCGGGCCGACCGCGGCGGGCGGTTCGCCCCGCTGATAGGTTCATAGCCGTGCCCGACCTGCCCTGGACAGCCCGCGCGGAGATGGAACCCGGAACCGGCTACCTGGTCATGACCTCCCATCTGCCGCTCAAGCGGATCACCGCCACGGTGCGCTTCTTCCGGGCCGTCTTCGCGGTGCGCAAGCAGCTGGCCACCGCAGACGGCCTGATCGGCTACACGCTGCGGGCCAAACCGCTGGCCCGCGGCTACTGGACCCTGTCGGTCTGGACGGACAACACCGCGCTGCGGGAGTTCATGCGCACCCCTCCGCACGTCCAGCTGATGACCTCGCTCAAGCCACACATGGGACCCACGAAGTTCGTCACCTGGACGATCTCCGCAGCCGATGGCCGCCCCAGCGTGGCTGGCGCCCTGGACCACCTGGCCTCCGGATAGCGTCTGCCTCCGGCCGATCCGGCTGGCCATCCCGGCCAGCAGCGGCCCGTTTCCAGAGGGGCCAGGGCCGCCGGGCCGTCCGCCAGCGGTCCAGGTCGGCGGGCAGGCCCCGGCGGATGGCCAGCCGGATCGCCCGCTCCATCGCCACCCAGCACATGAGCTGCGGGTACCGGAACTTCCTGGGGCCGCCGCGAGTCTCCCCAGATGCCCTCGTCGGGCTGGTCCCAGTGGTCGCAGAGCCATTCGGCCCCGGTGATGATCGTGTCCCACTGAGCGCTGGAGATGGGCTGGTGCCAGCGGTCGTAGAGGTAGACCGAGTCCATGAGCTCGCCGTAGATGTCGAGCTGAAGCTGCGTGGCGGCGGCGTTGCCGATCCGCACCGGCTGTGACCCCTGGTAGCCGGCCAGGTGGCCCAGTTCCCGCTCGGGCAGCTCGGTGCGCCCGTCGATGCCGTACATTACCTGCAACGGGCCAGCGGCGCTAAGCCGGCTCGCCGTGGCGTGGTTGAGGATGAACTACGCGAAGGCGTCGGCCTCGCTGGTGAATCCCAGGCGCAGCAGCGCATAGACGCAGGAGGCCGTGTCGCGGACCCACACATACCGGTAGTCCCAGTTGCGCTCCCCGCCGATCTGCTCGGGCAGGCTGGTCGTCGGCGCGGCCACGATGGCTCCGGTCGGCACGTAGGTCAGCAGCTTCAGCGTCAGCGCTGAGCGGTGTACCACCTCCCGCCACCGGCCCCGGTACCGCGGCGCCGACAGCCAGCTCCGCCAGAACGCGACGGTGGCGGCCAGCAGCTCCTCCGCCTCCCTGCCGGAACAAGGGCGCGGCGCTGCGCCGCTGCCTAGATCCTCCAGCACGAACACCGCCGACTTGCCCTCGGCCAGCTCGAACTCGGCCGTCACGTCCCGGTCGTCGTGTACGACCGGCACCGTCGCGGTCAGGCCAACGGTCAGGCTGGACGCGGTGAAAACCACGCCGGCTGTCACCTCGGTGAGGGCATGCGGGTCCATGCCGTAAACAAACCGCGGCGAGACCTTCGCCCGGAACGGCATGGTCCCCCGCACGCACAGCACCCGCCGGATCAGCTGGTGGCGCCACTGCTCATCCGCGCCGCCGACCGGCGTGAAGTCCTGGATCTCGCCCACCCCGTCCCCGGCGAGGAAACGGCGGCTGCCTGCTGGCCGCCCTGCGCGCCACCGGAGCCAGCCCCCAGCCCTCTCTGGTGCTGCTCGCCTATGCCGCCGCTGGCATCGTCGCGCTGTTCCCGGTCACCCCGGGCGGGCTGGGCATCGTGGAGGCCAGCCTGAGCGGCCTGCTGATCCTGGCCGGCGTCCGCGCGAGCTACGCCGTTCTGGCCACCCTGGCGTACCGGATCGCCTCCTACTGGCTCCCCCTGCTCGCCGGGCCGCCGGCCTACCTGCTGTTCCGCCACCGCTACGGGCGGGCACTCCCCCGGCGCGCCACGCCGAGCGAGGCCGACTCCACCGCATAGCCCGCGCCTATGCCACGAGCCTGCGTCGCCATCCCCGCCAGAAGGCAGTCGAGACACTCCGCTCCGCCCGCCGGACAAGCTAGCCGTGTCATCGGACACGCCACGCTCAGGCCAGGGTCGCTTTTGCGCGCCCGCAGGGACCAGTTGTCGTGCCAGTCAGGGAGAGCCGACACGGTCGTCAGTTCAGGTCGTCGGCCTGGGCGGTCGGATGGGGTCGGTGTCGGGCGGCAGGGTTACCGTACTCGTCTGCTGGCACAGCCGCAGGCGCCGGGGATTCTCGGGGCTGCTCCGGGGCCGTGGCCTGCCAGACCTCCTTGACCAGCACCTGCAGCGCGCCGGCTGTCGGGATGGCCAGCAGCGCCGCGACGAACCCGCCGAATATGCCGCCGATCAGGCTGCCGAGCGAGGCGCCGGCCAGCACCGCGATGAACACCAGCAGTGGGTTGATCCGCACTGTCTTGCTCATGACCGCCGGGTTCAGCACGTGGTTCTCGATCTGGGTGTAGATCAGGAACACGGCCGCGGTGACGATGCCCGCGGTGAAGCCGTGGATGAACGCGAACAGGACGGTGGGGATACCGGCCAGGGCCCCGCCGATCATCGGCAGGAAGTCCACCAGGGCCACCCACAGGCCCCACAGCAACGGGAACGGCACGCCGAGGATCAGCATCGTCACGAACACCACGATCCCGGCGATGAGCGAGGTCAGCAGGTCGCCGAACATGTACCCGGTGACCTTGCCGCTGACGTCGCCCGCGACCCGGGTGACGGTGGCCTGGCGGCCCGGGGTCATCTGGGCGAGCGTCCAGCTCCACATCTTCGGGCCCTCGAGCAGCAGGAGCAGGACCAGGACGAAGATCGTGAACAGCTCGATGATCAGGGAGACCGCGCCCTTGCCGACGGTCAGGGCCGGCTTGGCCAGCGACTGGGCGTAGCCGGCCAGCTTGGGCGTGTTCCGCTGCACCCAGCTCTGGACGTGGTACCTGGCCACGAGGTGGCCGATCCAGCCCTTGCCATGCTGCGCGCTGGCGATATAGCCGGGCATCCGGTCGGCCAGGTGGGTGATCCCGTTCGCCAGCGGCACACCGAACGCGAGGACCAGGCCGATGAAGACGACCGCAGCCGCGCTGGTCCCAGTAGACGACGGTGAAGGCCTGTTCCAGCCCCAGGAGGCGCCCGAAGCGGCGCGCTTCGTTGATCATCGACAGGCCGGGACCTTGCTGGATCAGCAGCAGCACCGGGTTGGACGCGTCCGCCCCGCGAACCCGGATCCACTGCGTGGTGCCGCCGGCCTTGATTGCGTCCAGGGTATCGATCTCCATTGGGTTTCTCTCAACGTGTGTGCGGGGTGATGTGCGGATGTTCATGCCGGTGAGGTCGCCGGCATCTCAGGTGCATGGCTGCTCGTGTCTTGCGGGGACGGGTTGCGCACTGCAACTGCTACGCGGTCGCCAGCGTCGGAGCCTGGCCGGTGGCCTGGGCCAGGCGGCTGGCGGCTCCCGGTCATGAGCGGGCAGGATCACCAGCCCCGGATCACGCTGGCGTATGGCGTTGATCATGGCGGTGGCCTGCCGCAGGTGACGCCGGCTGCCGACTCCGGGGTACGTGGCCGATCTCCAGCAGGTGAGCGTCGTAGGTCAGGTCGCCGACCATCATCAGCGGCGGCAGGCCCGGCCGGCGCACCAGCAGCGACATGGAGCCGGGCGTGTGCCCGGGGGTGGGCAGCAGGACCAGGCTGCCGTCACCGAACAGGTCGTGACATGCCTGGAACGGGACAAGGTCAGGGTCGCCGGTCAGTTCAGGCTCTATCCGCTGCCAACGCAGGCCGGGCAGGTCGATGTGGCGGCGCATCAGCCCGCGCATCTGCGGCAGCGGGCTGGACAGCGTGTCCCACTCGGCCTGGCTGACGATGATGCCGGCGTGGCTCAGCTCGGCCAGGCCGCCGATGTGGTCCTGGTGGAGATGGGAGAGGACCGCGGTCCTGACGTCGCCGGCGGCGTAGCCGAGCCGGTCCAGCCCGGCGCTGAGGGTCTGCTGCGGGCCGATCTCGAACCGGGCCAGGCGCCCGTACAGCACCCCGGTCATGCCGCCGGGGAAATAGCCGGGGTCGGTGACCGAGGCCCGGTCCTGCCCGGTGTCGAACAGCACCAGGCCATCGCGGTGCTCGATGACGTAGGCGTTGATCGGCCGGGGCCCGGTCCAGCGCCGGGAGGCCAGCAGCCACCAGGCGGTCGGCCGCCAGGTCGAGGCCAGGTGGTCGGGACGGATCTGCACTTGGCCTGTGCTTACCACCGACACCCGGCGGATCGGGTCGTTCTGGTTCATCTCGGTGTTCCTCCGGTAGGCAGGCCGACTGGTCAGATCCGGCTGTCCCAGCGGTCGTAGTAGGGGCGGATGCCAAAGGCCTTGGCCAGTGCCCATAGCGGGGGGAGCATGAGGTTCTGGGCCCAGATGGGCGGTGAGGTGACCCGGCTTTCGCGGCGGAAATGCCAGAAGGTGGCGCCGAGCTGGAGCGGGTTGCGCGGCGCGCCCCTGGATGTGGTCTTGCCGTCGGCGACCAGGCCGGCGAGGGCCTCGTGCCACTCCTTGGTGTGCAGCGCCGGGCGCAGCTCGACCACGCCCTCGATCTCGGCCGGTCCGGGGTTGCCCTCCGAATGCGGGACGCCGGCCGGCACGACCACTGTCTCGCCCGCTCCGGCCACGAGCTCCTCACCGGCCAGCGTGAAGCGGGCTTGGCCTGCCAGGATGGTGAACCGCTCTTCCTGGTGCGGGTGGACGTGCTCGGTGATCACGCCGCCGGGCATGCTGCGCCAGGTGAAGCGGACCAGCTGCCCGCCGCTGTCCTCGGCGAGGGCGGTGTAGGTGATCCACTCGCCGGTGGCGGGATTGAAGTAGGGCCGGAAGCCGGTCACGGGACTATCGGCCTGGGACATGGTCATCAGGCTTTCGTGCGGAGCCGGGCCGGGCCTGGCGGCCGCAGGCCCGCCAGGTCGTGGAATCCGGCCGTGGCGGTACCCAGGAGCACCAGGCCGACGGCGATGCCGGTGGTCACGGCGAGCGCGGTGCCGGACATCGCGGCGACCAGGATGATAGGCCCGGCGATCAGCGCCCAGCCGACTGGGCGGTAGCGGGGAATATGGACCAGGTGATCGAGATAGAGCAGCAGCGGCCCGATGGTGATCACGATGGAGGGCAGCACCCAGTCCGAGCGGCCGGCCGCGATGACGATGACGGGCAGCACGAAGGCCGCGACAAGTTCGATGACGGTGGCCACGGTCACCGACCGCTCGATCCGCCGGGCTTCCGGGCCAGGCCGGGGTGCGGTGCCCGGCGGCGCGGGC
This sequence comes from uncultured Actinomycetota bacterium, assembly GCA_963808615.1. GTDB lineage: Bacteria > Actinomycetota > Actinomycetes > Streptosporangiales > Streptosporangiaceae > Palsa-504. The sequence continues at coordinate 109,676 of CAWEGV010000001.1, read as the reverse complement.
GGCGGTGCCCAGGATGGCCAGGCCGGCCGCGATGTCGGGGACGTAGCTGTAGGTGTGCGGCAGGCCGGGGTTACCGATGAAGTCGGCGCGCCGGCCAGCCAGGGCGTTGCCGAAGACCCGCTCACCGAGTGCAGACCCTGCGGTCACACCGGGGCCGAAGAAGTCCGAGGCCCGACCGATGGCGATCCGGACCCGGCCGGCGCCGGCGGCGGCCAGCAGCTCGGCGGTCATCGCCGCCCGGGCCCGGCCCTTGACGCCGGTGGCGGCCAGCGGCAGGTCCTCGGTCATCGGCCTGCCCCCGGCCGGGCCGTAGCCGTACAGGTTCTCCAGGCTCACCAGCAGCGCGCCGGTGCGCTCGGCGGCGGCCAGCACCCCCCGCTGCAGCGGCGGGAACCGCTCCGGCCACTGGGTATACGGTGCGTTCAGGCACTGGTAGATGGCCGATGCGCCCTTGGCCGCGTCGGCGGCGGCTTCGGGGTCGGCGGCATCCGCGGCGCGCCAGTCAACGCCCGCGGCCAGCGCGGGCGGCCGGTGCCGGGACACCGCTCGGACGGCGATCCCTATCCCGGCCAGGTGAGCGGCCAGGGCGCTGCCGACCTGACCGGTCCCGAACACGACGTGCAGGCGGTCCTCGCCCCTGACCAGGCCCCTCTCGATGGTCCTCGAGTAACCCGGCGGCCGACGGCAGCCCAGCCTCGACGTTCTGCCAGCAACGCTACGCTAGTCTCAGAAAACAAGCAATAAATTTCTAGAAATATTCATCTTGATTCCGCCGCGGGCCGGAGTTGAGGTCCCTGACCAGCCATGCCCGGGCCCTCGCGCGCATCCCCCGGGCCCCCGGGTGCGCCAGGGTGACACCGCCACGACACCGGGCATCACCAAGCGGAGCGCCTTCGGCCTCCTCTCCGGCCCCGGCTAAAAGCCAGCAACGTGTTTCCGGAAACGAGCTGTGCTAGCTTACGGGCGTGGCGGACTGGGGTTTCTTGACCAACCACGCCCGGGTGCTGCTGTGCATCGCGCACGACCCGGGCGTGCGGCTGCGCGACATCGCGGCCAGCCTGGGCATCACCGAGCGCCGCGCCCACGGCATCATCACCGACCTCGCCGAGGCCCGGCTACGTGGTCAAGCAGAAGGACGGCCGCCGCAACCGCTACCGGATCCAGGCGCACCTGCCGCTGCCCGAGCCCGGCACCCGGGAACCCGCCGTCGGCGAGGTCCTCGCCGTCCTGCTGGGAGACACGGACGGCCTTGCCAGCCCGGCGGCTGCCGCGGATGTCATCACCACCCGGGCCAGCGGCCCCGGCGGCCGGGAGGATGACGACGGGCCCGGCGCGGACCGGCCGGGGGACGATCCTCGTCCCGGCGACGATGGTCGCGCCAGGGCTGCTAGCGCGATGTGATGGCATCAATGAGGCCCGCGCTCACTACGGCCGTGAGGCCAGCGTCGGAGTCGCCGGTCGCGGTGGGCCATGAATCGCCCGGTTCTGGCACGCTCACCGTCCTCCCCGGCGCGTCCGGGTTCCTCCGGGGGTAATAGGTCACAGTGATCGTCGCGCCGTACATCTCAGCCAGTTCGCCGGCGCGGCGAAGATGCCGATGCAATAGGCGTAAGAGAACCCGTGGCCGAACCCCGAGTTGAAGGTTGTCACCAGGAACCGCGCGGCCGCGCCTGCTGACAGGGGTGCCGTCGCGGCGGCGGCGAGGTTGGGATAGACCAGGACGTTGACGATGGCCCCGCAGAAGGCACCGATCCCCCGATCAGCGCGGCGACGGTGGCCAGGGCCGAACCGCGGCTCCTGGCCAGCGTGGCGATCGCCGCGTACGAGACGGCCAGCGCCCCGAGCGCGAGAATGGCCAGCGAGCCCGCGACGTAGAGCTGAGCCGGGTGCTTGGCCGCGATGGGCAGCACCTTGAGCGCGGTGGCCGTGGTCGTGATCACCTGGTCGGTGCCCTTGGGGCTCAGTGCCTCGGCGCTTATGTAGAGCACGGCGGCGAGGGGGAGGAAAAGGGCTAGCACCCGCTGACGTGCCCGGGCCGCGTTGTCCATTGACTTCCGCAGTCGAGTAGGAGCCGATCGCCTCGGACCGGCGGGGCCGCTGGCTGGGTCCTGCCGGCTCCGAGGTCAGGGGGTTTTGCGCCTGCCGGATGCCGCTGGCATCAGCGTCACCCGCCCGGGCGGGCCGGTGATGGGCCGGCCCTGGGCTGCGAACAGGGCGACGATCTCGCCGATGGCGGGTTCGCGGGTGCCGGGTCCGGGCAGCGGCAGGTGGGCCTGGATCTGGTAGCGGTTGCGGCGGCCGTCTTTCTGCCGGATCAGGTAGCCGGCCTGGGTGAGGTCGGTGACGATGCTGTGGGCGCGGCGCTCGGTGACGCCCAGGCTGGCCGCGATGTCGCGCAGCCGCACGCCCGGGTCGTGCGCGATGCACAGCAGCACCCGGGCGTGGTTGGTCAAGAAACCCCAGCTCGCCATACAAATAACTGTACTCTAATTTCCAGAAAAATATTGCTAGTTTCAGATTTCAAATGTAGGCTGGGGGCAGGCACCGGGATCAGACGCCGACGGCGGTCCGCTACCCCGGGGTCACCGCAAGGATGGCTCACATGAACGGCGGGAACGGAACCAAGGCCCTGGTGCGCGACCGGAAGGGCCGGATGGTGGCCGGCGTCTGCGCGGGAGTCGCCCAGTACTTCGGCCTTGACGTGACCCTGGTCCGGGTGATCGTGGCCGTCGTCTCGGTCATCACCGGAGGCGCGGGCGTCCTGGCCTACCTGGCGGCGTGGGTGATTATCCCCGGCGAAGGCGAGACGACCTCGATCGCCCAGAACCTTACCGGCAAGAAGCAGGACGCCTGATCAGGCCGGCAGCCGCAGGACCGGCTTCCGCCCCCTCTGCCCGGGAACCCCTTCCGCCCGTCAGTGGAGGCACGCGCCGCGCCGGACCCGGGGCGACCGCGGTTCTGACCGGATCCTCGCGGCAGGCCCGTGACAGCTATGCAGCCGGCCTTGCGCGTGCCCCGGGGCCGAGGCGATCAGTACGCCGGCCGGTTCCAGGGTGTGGCTGGCTGGCGGTGCAGCGGCCTGCCAGATGCTCGAGATCCCCGACCACAACGTCCGCGTGGCCCTGTCAATCCCGGGCGGCCCGTTCGAGCATGCCTTCGCAGTACTGCTCATCGCGAAAAGGCCGAGCAAAGCCACGACTACGAGGGACAGGCCCGCAACTTCCGGCCAGCCATGACGGCATCATCGAAGGCGCCCGCACCCTGATCCGGTGAAGCCGACCGAGCTCAGCGTCCGGTGTCGCTGACCTCGATCGGCGGATCACCCGACACCGGCACCACCAAGTGCAGGACCAGCCTGTCCGACTACGCGGATGAGTGCGCGGATCACCCATATATGCGCGCCGCGGTCAGCAACTCCGGCCCGCGCGGTCGTCAGGGGCGGTCTTCAACTACGCCGGTGAGGTCCCGGGGACTGATCCAGCTCCTGCCAGGAGAGGCGGGGATGCGCCAGCTGGCGGTGACGCTGCCTGGTGGTACCGTCGGCGATGTTACGGGCCAGGACAAGGAGGGCAACGATGACCGCACCGCTGCAGGTGATCGCCTTGAGCTTCAGCCGCGATGCCGGTTCGGAGGACAGGATCCTGGCTGAGGTAGACCGTCTGCGCGGCCGGGGAGTTCTCCGCCTGCTCGACATGGTCTTCGTGGCCAAAAGCCAGGACGGCACCATCGAGCGCCTGACCATTGGTGAGGACGAGGACTTCGGCTCGCTGCTGGCGGCGGTAGTTCCCGTCGCGGATGGCGGTGGTGCGGCCGTGCCGGTGCCAGCTGACGGTTCGGCGGCCTTTGACCAGGCCGATGCGCGGGCTCTGGCCGATTCTCTCGAGCCTGGGACCGCCCTGGCCTTCCTGCTCGTCGAGCACCAGTGGGCCGCCCCGCTTTTCGGCGCGATCGCCGAGACCGGCGGCACGCTGATCGGCGAGGGCTTCCTGACCGCCGAGACGGGGCTGCTGGTGGGAGCCGAGGTCGCCGCCATGGAGGAGGCAGCTGAAGTGATCGCCCAAGCCCAGGCCGAAGAGGCCGTCGCCTTGCTCGCGGCGGCTGCGGCCCAGGCCGAGGCGGCCCAGGCAGTGGCCGATTCGCAGCGGATCGCCGCTGCCGCTGCCGCCGACGCCGTCCGGGCGCTGATCACGGCCGGGCTGATCGAAGAGGCGGCCGCCCACGAGGCGGTCACGGCGCTGGCCGCCGCCGGCCTCATCGTGGCCGCCGCCGACCGGGCCGCCGCTGACGCCGTAGCCGACGACATCGCCACCATAGAGGCCGCCGGCGAGGTGGCCGCCGGGTCCGTGGCGGATTCCCTCATTACCGTTGCCGCCGCCGGCGAGATAGCCGCCGAGGCGACCGGCGAAGCCGGGGCACGAGTCAGGGCAGCGTCCATCACCATGGCAGAGGCCCAGGTCCTGCGGTACCTCCCCAGCCCGCTTCCCTTCTCCGTTATCGCCGGCAAGCTGGGCATCTCCCGGTCAGCAGCCAAAGAGCGAGCGGCACGCCTGTATAACAGGCTCGGCGTCCACAGCCGGGACGAGGCGGTCAGCCGGGCCCGCTCCCTGGGCCTCATCAGCGCCAGGTAATCGGGCCGCGGACGCTCCGGCTACTGCCGTCGTGATCAGTGACCGCGATCAACCATTCCCGGCCTCGTCAGCGTCCATTGCTGATCGCCAGATTCCGATGCCACACGCAGCAGCGAATACCTCCCAGTGCTGGGCACCGTCTAGTGCTGGGTACGGTCACAGACACAACGCCGAGAGCAGGCGGCAACGACCGAATTGATCCGCTGACCGTGCGTACCCTTCTGACCGTGCGTACTCTAGCCGCTGATAATGAGCGGATATGGCTTATCCGACTTGGCCGGGCCGCCGACCCCGGACGTTTGGAGTGCGGAGCGGGCCGCCGCGTCTCACCGGGGCCCGGTGTACACCTTGTGCAGGCCACCGCGAGGCGCGTGGAGCAGCTGTGCTGAGCACTCCCTTCCAGTGCCGGGTTACCGCTCCTGTTCGGTGGGGCGGATCAGCATCTCGTTGACCGCGACATGCCGCGGCCGCGTGACGATGTAGGCGATCGCGTCGGCGATGTCCCCGGCCTGCATCGTCTGCCCGAACTGACTGCGGATGCTCTGGAGCACCTCAGGGCGGTTATGGCTGGCCAGCTCGGTGGCGGTGGCGCCCGGCTCGACCAGCGAGACGCGGACGTAGCGCCTGGCCAGCTCCTGGCGCAGGGATTCGCTGAATGCGCCGACGCCGTGCTTGGTCAGAGAGTAGACGCCGTTGCCGTTCCGCGCGGCCCGGCCCGCCACCGAGCTGATGTTGACCATGTTGGCGACCTGCCGCGGCCCGTTCTCGGCGGCGCGCAGCAGGTGGGGCAATGCCGCATGCGCGCAGTACAGCAGGCCGAGCACGTTCAGCTGCACCATCTGCTGCCACTCCGGCAGCGGCGCGCCGGCCACCGGGCCGAGCAGCATCACCCCGGCGTTGTTGATCAGCGTGTCCAGGCGGCCGAGTTCGGCGACCGTGCGCTCCACCGCGCCGGCGGCCTGCTGCTCGTCGGTGACGTCGCACTCCAGGACCAGCGCCGTACCGCCCTGGCCGGTGATGCCGGCCGCGACCGCCTCCAGCCGGCCTGCGCGCCGGGCCGCCAGCGCCACCGCCGCGCCCTGGCCGGCGAGCGCAGCCGCGGTGGCCGCGCCGATGCCGCTCGAGGCCCCGGTCACCAGCGCGACGGTGCTATCCAGTACAGGCTTCACCCGAGATCATCTCCTCTTGCTCGTCACGGCCACCCCTATCCAACACCGCCAGGTACCACTGTGATTCGCCAGCCGGCTCAGCCCGCATGACTTAGTGGGTAACACCGTAAGTCCGTCTGGGGTTATCAGGCAGCCTGGGGGATGTCCGCATGTGCCCGCTCGCGCTGGCTGATGCGGCGGAGAAGTACGGTCAGGTCATCGGCGGAGAACTTCCAGTTGAACGGCCGGGCGGTGAGGTTGTAGCGGTCCACGAAGGCCAGCAGGGCCTGGCTGAGCTTGCCGGTGCTGGCGAAGTCGTTGGGCGTGAGGACTTTCTTTTGGATGACGGAGAAGACGATTTCCATTAACCGGCCTTGGGGGATATCAGCCATTATGCCCGGTTTCTGCGATTCGGGTGAGGCGCTGGAGGTGTGCCTGGAAGCGGGCGATGCCGCGTGAGTGCCGGGCGACCTCGGTGTGCCAGCCGCGTCCGGCGGCGCCGTCGCGGAGCGCGGTGATGTCGGCGAGCTGGGCCTGGAGCTGCGGGAGGAACTCGGGTGCGGTGACGTAGTTGTCGCATTGCTCGCAGATGTTGGCGTAGGGGCAGGCGTCGGCGGCAAGCTGGCGGGAGCAGTAGCCGTGCGCGACCCGGGTCTTGAGCATCTCGGCGCGTAGCCATTCGACCCGGCCGGGAATGATGGGCTGGCCGGCCGGGGTGATGGGAAGGGTCAGCCGGGCCCGGGCCTTGCTCATCGCTTCTTCGTAGGCGGTGCGGATGGCCGGGGCGGCTAGCGCGGCGTAGCGCAGGGTCATCTCGGCGGAGGCGTGGCCGAGCAGGGCCATCAGCGCCTGCAGCGACATGCCCGCATTGAAACTGGTAGGGAGCGGTTTACCAACCCTGCTGAATGCCTCTAACTGGTCACTGGGTGCGGCGAGGTATTCGTCAGGGTTGGTGAGGATGACTGCGGGCTAGCTCTGCTGCGTACCGAGACCAGTCGCCTCCAGCTTGGTGCATCTACTTGGCTGCGGTCGTCTGGTGCAGCCCGAGGAGGTCAGCGAGGACCGCGGCGGGGAGCTGGGCGGACAGATCGAGCAGCGCGGCGCGGCGTCCGGTCTGGGCGTAGACGCCGATGCGCCGGAGACGCTCGCCGAGCCTGGCCGGGGTGATCGGGCGGCCGGGCAGGTGCCCGGGGAACAGCCAGGCGGTGGCGGGCGGGGAACCGACGCCGCGGTAGCTGCGCCCGTCACTGATCAGCTGGAGGACAGCGTCGGCCAGCGGGCCGGGGACGGGCACGTCGTGCCGTCCGAACCGGATGAACGTCTCGCCGTCGCGGCGGGTGACCTGACCGGTGGTCATGGCGGCGATGCGGGACAACGGCTGGCCGTAGAGCAGCAGCAGGCAGCCGGCGACCCGGTCCGTGGGGTCGAGCGCGGTGTCGCGCAGCAGCCGGGCGGCCAGTACCCAGCGCTGGTCCTGGCCGAGGGCCGGGCCGGTCGCGCGGCGGCACCTGTATCGTCAGCCGCCGACAGTGGCCGCGCGCGGCGGCCCAGGACAGGAAATCCCTGGCCTGGCAGGCGGAGGGCCCGGTGTGCAGCGCCGGCCACCGGCGCTACGCACCCGGTGACGTCGCGCTGATCGAGGAGGTCCTGCGGCAGCGCGCCGCCGGGCTGAGCCTGCCCGCGGCCATCAGCCGGGCCACCGCGAGCACCGGGCAGGGGGGCAGTTCGGTGTTCGCCGCCGTGCGCGAGCGTCATCCCGGCCTGCAGCCCCAGGTGCTGCGCAAGGCCACGCTGCTCGCCTTGACCCGGGCGATCGAGGACGAATACTGCGCCCGCGCCGAGCATCCGGTGCTGTTCGCCAGCTTCCAGCACGAGCGCTTCTACCGCCGCTCCGAAGAGCGATGGAATGAGCTCGCAAGCACCGCCCGGGCGGTCGTGGTCTTCGCCGACTTCGCCGGGACGGGCGGAGGCAAGGGCGTGCCCGTGCGGATTGCCTTGCCCGCCGGGTCGCCGCTGCGCCGGGAATGGGCGCTGGTCTGCGAGGGCAGTGCGTACTCCGCGTGCCTGACCGGATGGGAGTTGCCCGGCCAGCACCAAGTGGCCGACGCCAGCCGGCGCTTCGAGGTCGTGTGGACCCTCGATCCCCGCGTGGTCCGGGACGCCGCTATCACGTGCGCGCGGCTGGCCGCCTCGCTCAGCCCCGGCCTGAGCCTGTCAGACTTCATTGCCGCCGGCCCCCCTCCGCCCGCGTCCCCCGACCTGCGGCGCGCTGCCGGGCTGCTGACCCGGATGGCCAGCTACCTCGACAGCCGATCCGCCTGACCATGGCCGGCCTGTCCCGCATCCGCTGGTGGATGAGGAGCTGGCCGGTCAGCTGCTGGGCAAGCGGTATGCCGGACAGGACCTGATCTACCAGGACGCCCCCCGGCCCTGGCCGAGCAGGCCCGCGGCAACGCGCGCGACCAGTCAGACACTCCCGGCCACGCGCCGTGGCCGCTGGAGGCATGGCCGCCGGTGCCGACCCGGTTCGTGCTGGCACCCAAGACCGGTTCCTCCCGCCCGAGTTCATGCGTCGGGTCTCCTCGATCAGCGGTGCGGGATCAGCTCCGACCACCTTGGCGATGGCGCGGATGTGGCCCCGCGCGTAAAAGTCGCCGCCGCACGCGGAATAGTCATCGCTCTCGATGCCCCGGATAATCGTTTCCCTCAGGCGGGTCTGCTGGCTGACCTGCGTCAGGGTAAGACCAGCCGGGCGGCGGGCCTCAGTCATGGTGGTGCCGATGGACACCGCCGTGCTCCCTTGGCGGCCAGGCCTGGATCGCTACGCTCAATTACGCGAGGTCGTAGTCCCGCATTTAAGAATCAATCGATTGTAATTAGCCGATCCCCGGCCAGGCGAAGCGCGCCAGCACCCGTGCGGAGCACACTGATCTACGTGAGGGTGACGGTCACCGAGATCGGGTGGGATGGAACCATCAGCCGCCGGGTGCTCGACACCTGGCAGCTGCCCGGCGCTGACCGCTGGGAAACCCTCATCCAGCAGATCTTGGCCTCCCCTCCGCAATACCGGGCGGCGCCGGGCAGGTCCATTTACGTTATCCACTCCGGCCACCGCGCTGTCCTGGTAGCCGAGCACGACCTCACCGGCCCGCTGGAGGCCCTGGTGAGGATGACCCTGGCAGGCGGCGACCCCGCATGACAGCGCGGAGTCGCGCTGATCGGCGAGTTGTTGCGCGGCAAGACACGGCACTGGGCGGGCGGCGCCCCGGATCGCGGCGTGATCGCTGGCATGTATGCGATCGTGTTCTCCCCCTGCCATAGGCCAGGCCGGGCACCACCAGCCCCGCCTGCGGAGACTCCAGGCGGGCTAGCTACCCAGGCGGTGCGCTTTGGCCACCGATCGCCTGCTCGGCCACCTGCGCGCCGGCCGGTTCCCGGCGCCCCCTGCGGCTTTCCGCCCAGGCCCTGAGCCAGCCGTCGTGGAACCAGCGCCCGAACAGCTGGCCGCCATAGATGACCCAGCCGACGCCGATCAGCCACGACTGCACGATCAACACGGTGCCCACTGCGCCGTAGGTGACCGCGTTCGCGGCGATAAGCGGCCCGAAGACCAGGACGGAGAACGCGCGCAGGCCAGCCAGGAACGCCACCGTGGCCACCGCGCCGGGCATCGCTGCCAGATAGCTCACCCGGCCGCCGACCAAGAAACGAAGCCCCCACCAGAAAAACACCATGCCGAGCACCACCGCCACCGACACCCGGCTCACCGTCTCGGCCGGCGCATGGCGGGTCACCGCGCCTACCGTGGCCGCCGAGTAGAGGTAGGCGATCAGGACGGCCAGCCACACCACCTGGCGCCAGACCTTGTGCCACGGGCCGGCGGGAAGGCCCCAGACCCTCTCCAACCCGGCCTGCACACTGCCCGCGAACGTCACCCCGAACAGCGCCAGCAGCACGGCACTGAACACGCTCGTCGTGTCCAGCACCCGAGCGGGCGCGGAAAACAGCTGTACCACTGCGCCAGCTGAGGACCTGGTCAGGCCCATGCCGTAGACCACCCAAACGGCCAGGCCATGATGCGCGGCAGCGCTGGCTGCGGCGACGACCACCAGCAGCGGGATCACGGTGAGCATGGCCAGGGCGGCGAAGCCCATGGCCCGGCTCATCAGCTCGAACTCTTTGCCGCTCCGGTAGAGGTCCTTGAGCCGGAAATCGCGCCAGACCAGCTCGGCGCCCTGGCGTATCACACGGTGTACCGCCCGGTGCGGGCTCTGGCCCAGCTGCCGGCTTGCATTCTCACTGCGCCGCGGCTGCAACGCGCCACCGCCTCACTGGGCAGCGTGACGACCGCCAGGGCGGCGTCGCGATCGTTTGCGTTCTCACAAAGTTCATCCTGCTGGTGGCCAGTACCTGCCGCCGCAGCCCGGCACGTCAGACGATGCCCATCGGTTGCCGGGACGAGGGCGCCCCGGGAGCTACGGGTGGCCAGGGACTGGACCTCAGCGCCCGGTTAGCGGCGCAGCATCAGGACAACCAGGACGATGATCACAATGAGAACGACGGTTCCGATGCCGATATACATTGTTTCCCTTTCTTAGGGACGCTCGCCCGTGCGGGCGTCCTCGACCAACTGCCCAGCCCTGCCCGGATTAACCTCGCCGGGACTCTTCGCACCTCTACCGCTTACGTTGCCCAGGACCAAGCGGCACTCACGGCCCAGGTGGCCGCCCAACGCGGTCCCGCGGAATCGGGCCGGGCCCCGGCCCGGACCGCGTTCTGGATAACGAACGCCGCAGCCGCGGCCGAGAGTGCTTGGCCGTTAGGGCGGGCAGGTTGAACGCGATCGTGGCCCGGGTACCGCAGGCGCCGGACCGGATCCGCATACGGTCCGCACCGCCGCGAAATTCGCCGGGTTATGACGACGATGTTTTCGAATTACGCCAGACAGGTGGTCATCGTGGCGGCTCGGGTCTGGATCTCCATCACGAACAGCACATGCAGGCGCTGGAGCAGCACCGTCTCCACGTCAGTTGGCCGCCAAATCACGCTGATACCAGGCGCCTGGCCGACCACCGGGCTCGGCCGGCCCAGCCGGGACGAACCCGGCTTTGGTCAGAACCTTCTGGGACGCGACGTTGTCATGGGTGGTCGCTGCTTTGAGCACGCGTAGCCCGTACTGCCCGGCCGCAAGCCGACACAGTTCTTGCACGGCCGCGGTCGCCACGCCGCGACCCGCGACGTGCTGCGCAACCCGGTACCCGAGCTCGGCCGTGCCGTCCTCAAGACGGTAGAGGTTGAACCGGCCGAGCACCGTGTCATCCTCGCCAACGAGCACATGGAAGATGCAGATGCCAGCCTCCTGCTCGGCCAGGGTGACGTTGTACTGCTCGGTGAAGTGATGGTAGAAGTCATTGCCGCGGTCGGAAATAAACGTGGCGAAGTAGGCCCGGTTCGCCAGTTCGAAGGCCAGGACCGCCGGGGCATGATCAGCGCGCAGGCGCTGCAACTCGGGCACCGGCAAATCCTACTCAGCAGCTCGGGCGTGCCCGTCACGTGTCCGATGGGTCCGGATCCTGCCGTCTCAGCGCCGCCATGCGGGCACAGTCGCAAGCCCTGCGGGCACACTCCGCGGTCCTGCTTGACCACGCCTGTCAGCGCGCACAGCCGCATCAGCCGCCGCCGTCCGGTCTCACGCCCTCCGAAACGGCTACATCCGGACCCTCGATGGCCAGCTGCTCCCGGGATCGGTCCAATACTGGCCTGACCCAGTCCGCTGTGGACGGTGTAACGTTCGGGACATGGAAGGACTTGCGGCCTCGGTCCTGCTGATTGCGATCTTGCTCTGCGTCCTGCTCATCATCGGGGGCCTCGTTTACCTGCTCGCGCAACTCCTGCCGAAGCGATCGCCGGAGCCGCCCAGGAAGCCAGTGAATCGGTGGATTGGGATTGGAGGAATCATCCTGGTCCTGCTCAGCATCGGCCTATGGGCGGGGATTAAGTCAGCTCCAAACTCCCAGCCGCAGCCTGCGGGACCGCCGCCGAACTGCCCGACCGGGGGCATCTTCACACCCATGCAGGAGCTATGTATCGGGCAGTTATGAGGACGCCAAAGCGCAGGTAGCAGCCGAGGTGACATGCGAATCATGGATGCTCTTGAAACCATTAGGGCGTTGACGCGTCCTCGCGGGTTCCGATCCCACGCCTCCGCCTGATTTCGGAAAATGGCTCTTGACTTTGGATTATGCTCTCTCATCTGATCCCGGAGGTGACGCTGCGCATTGACCCGCTATCAGGTTCGGAAAGATACTGACGTCCGCGACAACGACGAGGAAGGACCGGACCCGGGAGCCTGGCCGCCGTTGTTCATCCACATTGAGACATGAGCAGGCTCCAGTGCCCGCTGGACCACGCCGGCCAGGTCGGCTTGCACAGCGTCAGGGTCTACGGTGTCCTTCAGCCGGACGGCGAACGCGGCCACTACCTGGTCGGCGTCATAGCGGGCCCGGTTGAACCTGCGGTCTACGACCCGCTGCACCCGCCTGCGGAGCGGGCTGAACAGCGCCGCCGCGGCCAGCGTCGAGGCGGCCACCGCCACGGGGGAGGAAAACGACAGCACCCGCGTGGCCAGCAGGACCAGGCCCGCATACAGCCCGACCAGCAGGCCGGTGACGATCGTATAGGCGAGCGTCCGGCTGATGATCCTGTCGATCTCATACAGCCGGTACTTCAGGACCGCGACGGCGATGGCCACATCGAGGCACAGCAGCGCCAGGTTGTTCAAGATGACCGCGGCCACCGAATTGGAGCCCGTCAGGATCACCGCGATGAAGGTGACGACCACCAGCACCGCGGCCGCCGCAAACCACTTCAGCTGCAGCCGCTCCTCACCCGCCGACCGGGCGAACCTCACCACGATCGCCGCGCCGCTGACCGCCAGCGCGGCCAGGAAACACAGGATCATCGCGGCCAGCACCGGCGCGCTCACCAACTGGCCGAGGGAGGCGGACGGGCGCGCCCACTCGCGGGCAGCACCGGCCATCACCGCTACCGTGCTCAGCGCGAAAACAGCGCCCACGAACCACGCGGCGGGCCGCCACCGCCGCGAGCGCAGCCGTCCCGTCGGAAAGAGCAGGAACTGGAAAACACCCAGCGCGAGGGCGACAAGCCAGATCCACTCAGACACCCATAGCGCCGCCGGCCCGGCCGGCCAGGACCCCGGCGCCGCGACCAGCACGCGCTGCTCGTACTGGTCTGCGAAGCTGCGCAGCCCCAGCGTCAGGCCGAGCGCAAGGGCCAGCCAGCCGATCCGGTTCCCGGGTCGCCGGGAGACGAGGACGAAACCCCCCACCGGGAGCGCCATGTTCACTACGTCCCCGAAGACATCGGAGAAGTCCCAGTAAGTCACGTCGGCAGGTACGAGATGCCGGTCCGCGTAGGCCAGGATCAAGCCGCCGATCATCAGCGCGAGTGATCCCGCCGCGACACACCCAGCCGCCAGCTGGGCAGTCCGGGCTCTCATCCGGATTCCCTGCCGCCGGTCAAGGCCGCCCGGCCGGGCGGTAGCTGCACCTCGCCCACGAACCGCATGCTACGCCCGCACCGTTCCGGGAACGTTACGGCTGGACATGGGACTAACACGCAGACCGCTAAGGGTACGGTGCCGTCCTCGCATCCGGGCCGCGCTGTTGAGCTGGGCTTAGGTCCGGGGACGGCCCGCTGAGTATCCGGCCAGCAACCAAGGGCCAGGCGGGAGCCTGCCCGGACCGGACGCGGGCCATTCCCTGCACTGCTGCGCGGTGCCGCCCCGGTGGCTGCCAATTCTGTCGCTAAAGCCTTAGACCGCGGCGGACGGTCCTGGACAACGTGCCCGCTCCTACGAGTCTGTGGTCGTGCCCGATGAGGTGGTCGACCGAGCGCTATCACCGCCACTTTTGGACAAGTCCGGAGGCGGCGCGATCTGGGTTTTAACCACTTGAGGCTGGTCGCCGAGGTGACCCGACACAGAAGAGGTCACTGGATCTTTGGACCGCCACGCGTCATTGAGGCTGATGACTTCGGCGCTCCGGATGAACCGTTGGTCGTGGCGAGCGTAGCTGACCATGAAGGCGCACCGCGCCCGCCGGGTTGAGTCAGACCGCGACGTGATCCTCGGCCAGCACTGCCGCGCGTTCAGGAACCGGCGCACCCTGCTTCACCATCCAGATCCCAGCCACCAGCACCCACAGCATCGTGGCCAGGGTGCCGAAGAACCCGATGGGACCGGCCAGGCAGGCCAGGCCGAACGCGACATGACCCAGCCCATCCACTTCGGCAGGATCCGGCCGACCACGACGGCCAGGCCGGTCAGTATGCCGAACAGGGCGAACCCGACGAGAATGGGCAGGAAGAGATCGTTCTGGAGCAGATTCAGCGCCTGGGCCGACGCGTTCGTCAGGCGGCTGTGGTCCTGCACGCCCGCCCCCTCGGGGGGCCAACCAGTATGAGCCAAACCTACGGGCGGAGCGTTCCGGGATCGTTACGGGCTGTTCTCTATAACCGGGATGCTGGACCATCATGCAGGCCACTATCACGGTGGCCCCGGATCGTGCAGCCGTGTCCGTCGCGTACCTGATTGGCCCGGGAGCTACGCTGGGAGCCACCGGGGTGTACAACCTTGGGGTGATCCGGACGAACATGAACAGCGGGCAGGGATGCGTCCGAGGTCGCGGACTTACATGAACGGGTCCGGATGCCTGCACATGGAACTACGGGTCAGAAGGCGGGGAGTTCGGGTCCCTCCGAGTGCGCCCTTGGCCGCTCCCTTGTGATCTACCTCTCAAGACGATGAAGGCCCCAGGCCGCAAAGGCCGTGGGACGCCCGGCTTGGAAGGCGCAAACGGCACCGCCCGGCTGGCTTCCTCCCGCGTCATCGGATCTCCCATGCGCGCCGCCTGCCGACGCTGCGGGTCCAGGGACAGTATCGACAGGCTCGACGGGCCCTGCCGTCGCGCGACACGGGAGAACCGGGCGATGGCGGTGCCGGTGATCGTCGCCTCCGCAATGTGGTCACGCTGAGCCACCTCCTTCACCGGGCAGCCGCGCTCCCTGACCTGCAGGCTCATGTCGGCGATGACGACGCCCTCGGCACCCAGGCGCTGAACCTCCCGGTGAAGCTGACTCCGGGCATCGTGCCGGACGTCGTTCACGAGTTCGGTATAACCGAGCACTTCGGCGTTGCCAGCGCTCCACCAGGTCTGACCGCGCGTCAGCCGGTCGTCGTGCCGGACCCCCACCGAGATGCCGAACACCAGGCCGACGGGTACCCAGCCCTCCGAGATCAGCTTGGTGAAATCCTGGCCGGACAGGTCGCAGGTGAACGACCGCCTAAGCCGTCTTGTGCCCGGCGCTCGCACCGCGGTGCCGATCACCTTGAACTCCTGGCCCCCGGTAGGGGACGCTCCGACGGTGAGCCGGACGCCGACGACACCCTGGCCGCCCAGTGCGGCGCATTCGGCGCTCATCCGGGCGATGGCGGTGCGTCGCGCCTTGTACAGGGCCTGCACAAGCGGCCCGAACGATCCTTGGCCGCCGCGCCCGGACACCTGGGTGATCATGCGGTCGGGGCTGACCATACCGTCCCCGAACGGCCCGGGGCAGTTGTACCCGCCGGTGTTGCCGATGTTGTAGACCGCGGCGCCGAGCACCTGCCCCACAGGCTCGAAGCCGACGCTGCGGATCACGGCGAACTCATCCGCAGTCAGCGCGCTGCCCCACGTCCCGCTGCCCCTGATTTCGGCCATCCGTGCCTCGGCCTCCATTGGCAACCTGGCGTCCACGCGCAAAAGGGCAGGGCCGAGCTGGCCGGTCACGCCGTACCTTTCGCGCCGATCACCACACAACGCCCGGCATCAAGCCGATCCTACGGGACCGCCCGACAGCGCAGCAGCAACACCGACCTACAAGCCCGCACGCCCGCCAGCACACCGACCTAGCTGGGACGACGGCCAAACGCCCAGCGGCGCCGCTAGTTCGGGACGAAGAGGCCGGGCTCGCTGCGTGCGTCTGATGAGCAGGGAATCGTCGGGTAATCAGGGGTCACGCGCGGACAGTCCAGCATGCCGACTCACCTGCGGATAGGCAGGCCGCTGCAGCCCGGCCGATGGCCACGTGGGCGGTTGGTACTGGTCGACTTCGCGGAAGATGATGATCACTCCGGCCAGCTTGAGCCAGGCAGACCTGTCGTCGCTGCGGAAGATCTCACCGCCGCAGGCAGATTGATAGAAGGCGGCCACGGGCGCGGCCTCCGCGCAGTCGACTACCACGCATGCCAGATCGATGATCGCTGGCATAGTCCTCCTCACGCCTCGACGACCTGCCATGGCCGCTCATCAGGCCCGTTAGCGCGCCCCGAAGATGCTCGAAATCCCATGCCCTCCGCTTCAGCCGCCAGGCGCATATCCTGCGCCCACGATGACTGCTCTCATGACCTGGCTCATGCCCACCTCTGGGACGACGCGCGACCAGCTCGCCGCCACCATCCACAGGCTCGCCGCCGGTCATGATGCTCCCCGATTCCAGCCCCACGTCACCGTTCTTGTCACCCTTGACGCTTCCTGCGACGCTGCGGCCCGGAAGCTCGCATCGCTCGTAGCCCGCATGCCGCCGGTCGAGCTGACCTTCACCGCGATCGGGCACGAACAGACGTACTTCCGCTCGCTATATCTGCACGCGGCGCCGTCCATGCAGCTCCAGGCACTGCAGGAAGCGGGACGGCAAGCCTTCGCGCTGGACCGGCTGCCTCCCGCGCCGCACCTGAGCCTGCTGTATTCCGACATGACTGAAGACCACAAACGTCCAATCATCGCCGACCTCGACCTGTCCTTGCCGTTGACGTGCTGTTTCGATGCCATCGAGCTGTGGGGACGAGCTCCCCACGGGGTTCGCAGCTGGTACTGCGCCGCGCGGGTGCCGCTTTCAGGAGCGTCAAGACCGTGATCCGCTGGGAGCCACGCTCGGGTATCGATCCTGCGCAGCGCATTGTTGCCCATCACTAACAGCACCGACTCGCGGTGAGGAGCACAAGATGAGCACGACCGCAGAGATCAGCAAGCCCGCCAGCGAGCTGGAACGTCTGATCGCCGAGCTGTCGGGGTCCGGGCTGCAGGGCGTCTTCGTCTTTGGCGTCGACTGTCACCTCGCGCACCTCGCCGACGTGACAACACCAGTGTTCCGCGGACCGGCTGACCGGCGCTGGTGGCACTTCGAACTCGGCGACGACGCGGCGAGCCAGGCGATAGACGTACGGGTCGATGAGGTCACCGGCGTGCGGTTCGCGCGGCGACCCAGCCTGTTCCCGGCGTGGCCGGGGCAGGAGGTCTTGAGCGTGCAATTCCTCGGGCCAGGCGGGGAGAGCCTGCTGCACTGCTTCGTGCACGACTTGTATGACGGGCAGCGGATGCGCCCGGAGAAGCTGGCGGCCTGGCAGGCGCTGCGCGAGCGGTACGGCAACCGCGATGAGTCCAGGGTCGATCAGGGCAGACTCCTGCCGCCGGCTGCCTGAACGATCGTGAACGCCGGCGTGCGCCGGTCGGCCCCTACGTTGCGGAGGCACTGTGCAGCAGATCCTCGCCCTGTCGCGCTGCGCCGTCATCGCGCGGCATTGGTTCGAGATCGACCTTGACGACGCATCCATGGAGCACGGCGCCCGGATCGAACTGCGCGAGCTTGTGCCGCAGCAACACCGCGGCAGCGAGTCAGCGGCACAGATCGTCACCGTGGACCGCCCGCTGTGGCGGGCCGACCTGTTCGACCGCTTCAATGACTCGCCCGGCAGTTACGGCGTCGGCCACTTCCACCCTGAGTTCTCGGGTAGTGAGCCGTGCCCCAGGACCTGGGATGCTGTGCTGACCGCCAGCCCCTGGGACTGGCTGCACGACCAGGTGGCCAGCACGGGCACCGCATCCGGCCACCAGGCGTGGCCTCTCGACCCGGAAGACGCCCGCGAACTCAGCGGCCTGGCGGACATGGTCGTGGCAATGGCCAGGCCGTTCGCGCCGGAAAGCTGCGGCTCGGCGGCCGAGTGCTTCCGGCTGACGCGCGACGTGCGGGAGTCGGTCGAGCTGATGATGGCCTACCTGCGCCGGCCCGACCTGCTAGACGAAGACTGGGTCGCCCCCTGGGGGCAGGCCGCCAGGTTAACGCGATTACTTCATGCAGACGCAGAACCGGTCCTGCAGTTCGTCCAGTGCGTTGAGTCTGCCTTCCTCGAAGGCTGCATCCCACACCTGACTAAGCCTCGATCCACGTGCGCCGTGAGGCGCTGACGATTCGAGTGGAGGTGAGAGACCTTCACCGCTGTCCCTGTCGCAGCAGGGCGGCGAAGCTGGGGGCAGCCTGAGCCGGGAAGCGCCGGTGAGGGTGAGAGCAGTCCCGACAAAGCCGGGACGTGCCAGTACTGCCAGATGGTGCGGGTCCGGCGAGCGTGACCTCAAGGAGTGCGCGAGGAACCAGCGCTATTACGTCTCTTATAGGCTTGCAGGCTCAAATCTGGCAGATAAGGGCCGGGAGCGGCGCGTACCCGTTCCATCATGACGGAGCGGGGAACTCCTGGGCGGGCATGTGGATGTCTGCCGGGAGGCCACGGTGGTATTCGCCGTCCCGCCTGGGAACCGGGTTGTCGGTGGTGGAGACGTGCAGCGTGATCGTGGACGTGATGTGCTGGCCCGCGACCGCCGCGTGCAAGACCGTATCGGGGTTGTCAACCATGGCCAGGGTCACGCCGGTCAGCCCGGCGCGTCGGTCCGGAATCGGTCGGCTGGCTCAGCGTCTGTTCCGGGAAGTCGAACCCGCTGTCGGGGATCGGCCCGCTGATCGGGGAAAACTCCAACTGGTCAGACGTCACATTCAGCTCGAGGAAACGGTCCTGGCCGGACACGCTGTCCGGCCGCCAGATGACGTTGAAGCCCCGCCCGGCCCACTTCCCCGCGAACCCCGCCAGCGGGCCCAGCGGATTTGCGATCTCAGGGAACGGGTTCGGCACCAGCAGTGGGTGAAATCGGTGGCGCTGGACTGCGACGGCGATGCCCTCCTGGTCAAGGTGGACCAGGTGAGCGGCTGAAAGGAAAAGTCTGTTGCAATGTCCATGAGGCCCCTTGGCCGGGTCATTATCAGCAAGCACTCTGATGCCAGCAACTACTGTGAACATATCCAGGCCGAGTGGCGTAAATTCCTGCGCCGCGCGGCAAGATGCCGAATGACCGTATGTTCTTGACATGGCATGGCGACCAATGGTTCTGACATCGACGGGCTGACGATCAGCTTCGAACCTGCCGGGCCGGATGACCTTTCCCTTGTCACATTTCAGGAGGGACACAATGACCAGCACTAGCACGTCGGAGACCCAGGACATGCCGATGGCGCAGTGCGACGTGGTGATGAAGGGCGGGATCACCTCGGGGGTGGTCTACCCGGAAGCCCTCGGCGAGATAGGAGCCAGCTACCGGTTCCGCGGCGTCGGCGGGGCATCCGCCGGGGCTATCGGGGCGGCGATTGGTGCCGCCGCCGAACTCGGGCGGTCCTCGGGAGGCTTCGCACGGATGGCCGCGCTCCCAAGTCAGCTCGGAAACGGCCGACTCGCCGCCCTGTTTCAGCCGCAAGCATCGACCCAGCAGCTACTGCTACTCATGCTCACAGTAACCGGTAACGACCGTCCCGGCGCTCATCGCAGCGGGCTAGGCAAGTACGCCGCGCTCACCACCGCCATGCTGGCCGCGTTCCCGTTTGCCAGCCTGGGCGGGCTGGCGCCAGGGATCGCCCTGGTAGCTTACGGCGCGGTCATCCTCGGAGCGCCCGGGATCCTGCTCATCATCGTCGGCCTCCTGCTGGCCATCGGCGGCTGGGCGGCCGCCGTCGGGATCCGCCTGATCAGGAAACTAACTGTTGACGTGCCCTCCAACCTGTTCGGCATATGCCGCGGGCTCGGCGCGGATCCCGATCACCCCGGCTTCACCGACTGGCTGTCAGACCAGATCGACGCGGTGGCCGGGCTGCCGCAGGATGCCCGGCCACTGCGGTTCGGACAGCTGTGGACCGGTGACGTGGACCTGGCCAGCGCCGACGCGGACGGCGTCGACCCGGCTGACAGGCACATCGATTTGCGGATGATCAGCACCTGCCTGAGCCAGAGCCGCCCATACGAGCTGCCGTGGCATGCGCGCACGTTCTTCTATGACCCGCAGACCTGGCGGACGCTATTCCCCGGATACGTGGTGGACGCGCTCCTGGCGGCACCTCCTCCAGGTCCGCTGCCGGGTGCGAGCGACGCGGATGAATGGCGCTGGGAGGAACAGGCCGCCAAGGCGCACACCCCTTCCCTGGCGCGGCTCCCTGACCCCGCATTCCTGCCTGTCATCGTCGCTACCCGGATGTCGCTGAGCTTCCCTCTGCTGATCTCGGCAGTCCCGCTGTGGACGATTAACCGCGACAGCCCGCAAACCCAGCAGGCGACACAGGCTTTCCGGGAAGCGGGCGCCAACCAGACCGAGCCACCTGGCGGGGGACTGGAGTTCTCCAAACTGTGGTTCACCGACGGAGGGCTGTGCAGTAACTTCCCGGTCTATCTGTTCGACGCCGCCCTCGCCAGTCTGCCCACGTTCGCGATCAACCTCGGTCCGTTTCCTCCAGGCAGGACGGCCAGCCCGGACCAGACGCAGAACGTGGAGTACGCGCGCAGCAACAGCTCTGGCCTGCTGCCTCCCTACTTCGCGATCCCAGAACGCGGCTTCGGCGCCGTCGGCGGTTTCGCCAGTGCCGCGATCAACACGGCCCGGAACTGGCAAGACGGCTCACTCCTTGACTTCCCCGGCTCCCGTGACCGGATCGTCCGGGTCCTGCAGACCAAGGATGAGGGCGGCCTCAACCTGTACATGGACGGCCCGACCATCAGCGGGCTTGCTGACCGTGGCCGCGCCGCCGGTCAGGTCATGGTCGAACAGTTCACGCAGCCGCGTTACCCGACCCGGGCGCCCACCGCCACCGGCTGGGACAATCACCGCTGGGTCAGGTACCGGGCGCTGCTGTCCTGCCTGCCTGCCTGGCTCACGTCGTACGCCCGCGGACGTCAAGCCCTCGACATCGATCCCATGTCACCCCCGAGTTACAGCCTCACCGCCCGGGGCCGGGAACTCGCGCTCGACCTGACCGAGGCCCTGGACAAGGCAGCTGACGTGATCGCCACCGCGAGCCCGGAGGCGCTGACCGACCTGACCGAGGCACCGCACCCGCAGGGAATAATCAGGCGCATACCGCAGACCTAGGCGGAGGGTCGCAGCATGTGCGGTCATCTGGCGGCGCCGGCGGCCGTCCGGCTCGCAGGATACTGCAGGTGTGGAAGAGTTCCGTAGCACCATCACACCGGTCCTGACCGTGCGACACGCGGCGCAGGCGGTTGCTTTCTACGAACGAGCCTTCGGGGCCGAACAGATCTACCGGAACACCTACCCCGACGGCAGGATCGTCGCCGAGATGGCCGTCGGCCATGCCCGTTTCCGGGTGGCTGACGAGGCGCCAGAAGCGGCCAATCTCAGCCCGCAGACGCTCAACGGCACTACGGTCAGGATCAACCTGCTGGTGGGTGATCCGGACGGGTTCGCTGCGCGGGCGGTCGCGAACGGCGCCAGCCAGGTCGCTGCGATCGCCGACCAGTCCTACGGGCTGCGCCAGGGGCGGCTGGCCGATCCGTTCGGCCACCACTGGCTGATCGGACGACCGTTGCCGGGAGGCGTGGGCGAGTGGGCGCGGACGCCGGGACGCTAGTGCGCGGGGCACCGGATGAGATTGCAGACAGCACGGCTCCATACCGGCGCCCGCTGACACCCACGGGCGGCTGAAGCGGCGTACGTGGATCGGCAGGTGAGGATGCTAACGGATATTTGTTTGACGGACGGCTTGCTGCTGCTGAGGATGGGGTCATCGCTGGTCCGTCTGGCCCAGCGGCGCTGCGCGCCGAGCACGAGAGGAGGCGAAATGTCTGCCCAGTTCCGAAGCCCTGCTTTGAAAGGTCACCAGACTTGCCGTTTCCTCGCTCCTTTGTGTGCGGCCATTGCGGCGTAGACGTCTCACTGGACGCCCCCGGCACGTCCCATCGCAATCACTGTCCTAGCTGCCGTCCCGCCTGCTCAAGGGGCCAGGCCCGTACAGCATCCTGCCTGAGGTGATGAGTGCGCTCACCCCGAAGCGGCCCATCCGCCCGCGGGCGCGCCGCCCCGCTCAGCAGCGCCCGGAGCGCCTGGCCGCCAGGCTTTGGCCGCGATTGTCATCCAGCCCACGGCCCGGAGGGCTCTTGGTAACCGCGGTGATGCGCAGATAGGCCAGATCATGACGATTGGCGGCCCGGATTCCACGGCAGCCGGTAGGCGCGGTAGGTGCCCACGCCGTCGGGGAGCTTGGCGTTGAACAGCAGCTTTCCTGACGGGCTGAACTCGGAGAAGTAGGATAGCCCGCCCCAGCTGACGAATAGGTCGCCGTTCTTGGTCGTCTGCGCGCTGCCGGTCGCGGCCGCCGTCAGGCCCTCCGGCTGGTTCACGGACTTGATCAGCGTCGCCGTGCCGGTAGCCAGGTCCAGGCTGATCGTGACCGCGCGGCTGCACGAGTACAGGGTGGACTGCCCGTCGGACTCGTCGTCGAAGACCGTGTACACGTTGCCGCCGAGCGCCTCGGGGTCATGCTGGAACGCGAAGATCTCGCCGGCGCTGTCCAGCTTCTGGCCGGGCGCGGCCTTGATGGCGAATGTGCTGTGCTTGCCGCCGAGTTGCCACATGATCGCCCCGGTGCGCAGCTTCACCTTGTAGATGGTCCAGGTGAAGCGGGAGCTGATCAGCAGGTTGCCGTCGGTATCAAGGTGGACGGCGTTGATGTGGAACCAGTCCCATGGCTGGCCCGGCTGCGGCAGCGGCGCGTGGCTGTCGCCGTAGGGTACGTGGCCGGCGCTGTCCCACTGGAACAGCAGCTTGCCGGTCTTGATGTCGATCTCCTGCACGACGCCGTCGTTGACCGGCTGGTGCGCGGACAGGCCGAGCGAGGTCAGGTCGGCGGTCCCGGGCTTGTCGGCAAGGATCAGCGCGGTGTTCCACGGCGTGATGAAGAACTCGTGGAAGTCGGCCGCGTAGCCGTTCGCCGGCTTGACGGTGGCGATCTGGTGGTAGCGGGCGTTGTAGATGATGCCCTCGCCGCCGCCTGCGCCGGTGCTGACCTGGAACCAGGTCAGCACCGGCTTGCCCTGGTAGGTCTGGGTACGGAAGTCGGTGGCGAACGTGCCCGCTGGCAGCGGGTGGAACCAGAGCACCTTGCCGGTGATGCTGACGATCTCCGGGCCGCTGCCGTACTGGCCGCTCTGCGGCGCCAGGAAGATGTCGCCGTTGCCGTTGTCCGCGCCGCTGGTCAGCACCGTGACCGGAGGTGCTTGCGTGCTCGCTGTCGCCGCCGATCCGGACGAGCACGAGACGACAGCGGCGCACAGCGCGGCGGTCCCCAGTGCCGCCGCTACCCCGAACTTCACCAGAACCTCCCAGACAATCCGCGCCACGGCCGGAAACTCCCCCTCCGCCCTATAACGAGCAACTCACGCCGCCGTTCCCGCCACGCGGCGGCCAGCTACCGCTCGAGGGGTGAGCGGGCACGCCGCGGTGATCGGTGCCGGACACCTCCGCGGACACCTTCGACTGCGCGAGACGTTTCCGCGGAAGCGCTTTGTGAAAGCATGCACAAGCTGCTTCTGCCGAGAACTACCGGACATGGCATCCTGAAGATTCGCCCGGCCGGCAGCAAAAGAATGCGTCTGTTAGCTTTCGCGAAATGAGCTTGATGTCGGCCACCGACGGTCCGTAGCTGACTGCCCTAATCGCAAGCTAATAGGTGCCGCGCCTGCTGTTCTATAGGTGCCGCGCCTGCTGTTTCAGTCCCGATGGTTCCCCATGCTGATTAAGCCCTCGCTTGTTGCGGACCTTCAGCATGTGCGCCGACCTATCAGCCAAGGTCATCCCACGGGTGCCGCGTGCGGCTCGCGTACGTAACATATGGCGGTTCGGGCGCAAGTTGTGAGAAGCTCGCGAGGGCTCAGTCGATGGCGGGACGGGCTGCCGTTTGCCATCTGAGGGCACCTCCACGTGACCCGTGGCCAGGAGCAACAAGGAGACGACAATGGCTAACGCAACGATGCCCGCCATTACCCATGTCGCCGTGACTGTCACCGACCTCGCTGCCAGCGAGGCATGGTATACGAAGGTCCTTGGCGTCAAGCCGGTGCTCGACGAGGACACCGGGCCCTTCCGTCACATTGTCTACGCGCTCGGGAATACGTTGTTCGGGCTGCACGGCTTCCCCGATCTGGTCAGCACCGAGCCCTTCAACGAGCGCAAGCCCGGACTGGACCACATCGCCTTCGGCGTCGCAAGCCGCGATGAGCTCGCCGAATGGGCAGCCCGGCTAGACGAGCTGGGCGTGGCCTACAGCGCCATCGTGGACGCCGGCTATGGTTCGGGCCTGTCGTTCCGCGACCCTGACAACATCGCGCTTGAGTTGTTCGCTCCGCCCGCGTAACCCGCCGACGGCGAGCCATCGAGTCCCATTACACGGCTCGCCAGCCCCCGGGACCTCTTCGTCCCGAGCTAGCGGCGTTCCCGGCGTTCGGCCGACGTCCTGGACTCACCCGGTCCGTGGGCCGGCTTATCGCGGTCGCCCTGCGAACTCTTTCAGCTGGACACCGTGGTCGGCGGCGATCATCTCGGCCGCCTTTTCGCCGATCATGATCGAAGCGGCGTTGGTATTGCCGCTGGTGACATTCGGCATGACGCTGGCATCGGCCACTCGCAGGCCAGCCACCCCGATGACCTGCAAACGGGGATCGACCACGCTTCCTATGCGGCAGGTGCTGGTCAGGTGGTACACGGTGAATGAATAGTGCCGGGCCAGGTCTTCCAGTAGGGCGTCGCTTGGAGTGTCGCCTGTGACGTGTCCGTGTTTGGCTGCCAGGCCGGGCGGTACCAGCAGCGGGCCGATCTGCCGGTGCGCGGGCCAGTTCTTGGCGACCTCGAGTGCCCGCCGCAGGACGGCGACCATGACCTGCATGTCGTAGGGGTCACGGTAGTAGTTCATCCGGATGTCGGGATGATCGAGCGGGTCGGCGCTGGCCAGAACGATCTCACCCTCACTGCGGGGCTGTACGGGGTTGGCCAGGATGATCACGGTCTCGGCCCCCGGGGCCAGGCGCTCATCAGCGTTATCGAAGTACTGGTCTGGGTCGACCCTCAGGCAGCGCTGCCAGATGTCCCGGTTATAGCCGCAGGCAAACAGAGCAAGCTGGGCGTCGTGGGTGTGGTGGTCGCCAAGGCCAGTCGAATACCAGGCGCACGCCTCATACAGCGACGACGACACCAGGCTGCGGCCGGTGGTGGCCCACTCGGTCAGGCGCCGCTCGGCCTCAGCCTTGAGCGCCATGAGCTCCTCGCCCAAGTTGGCATCTTCGGCCGGGTCGGCGGGCAACGGTCCCGCGGGCGCCCGCAGCGCGTCAGGGCCCATCGACAGGCCCATCTCTATCATGGAGATCCCCGCCCCTGGCGCCGGGAAAAGCAGGCCGGCCTGCAGATGGTCCTTGAGGTGCTTTCCGACCTCGGCAGCCTCCAGCCGGCAGGCCACGCCCGCCGCTTCCAGCTCGCCCTTAGGCCCGACACCGGACAGCATCAGGATCTGCGGTGAACCCACGGCTCCTGCGCTCAGGATCACCTCCTTGGCGGCCTGGGCGACGACGGTCGCGCCGTCATCGCTGCGGTACTCGACCCCGGTCGCCCGTAGCCCGCCGGCGCCGCCCTCCAGGATCACCTTGGTGACCTGCGCGCCGCAGATAACCTCGAGGTTCGGCCGCTGCTCGGCCTCCCCTTCCAGGAACGCATGGTAGGTGCTGGACCTTCTGCCAGCGCGCGTCGTGGTCTGCAACAGCGACACAACCCCACCGGGGCCGCCCCGGTCGCGGCCGTTGTAATCACCGCGGGGGATCCCGGCCGCCACGGCGGCAGCGACGAACTCCTCGGCGGCGGCCAGCACCGGAGCCCGCACCGACACGCCAACAGGACCCTGCGCGTTGTGCGCCCCGGCGTCGATAATGATGTCGCCGCCTGGCGCCAGACCCTCGCTCTTCTTGAAATACGGCAGGACCTCGTCATAACTCCACCCGGCGGCGCCGCCCGCAGCCCAGGAATCGAAATCGCCCGGATGACCGCGGACGTAGGCCATGTAGTTGATACCCGAAGACCCGCCGAGCATCCTGCCGCGAGGCACCATCATCCTGCCACCGGTCAATCCCCGCCCGCAGCCGCCCGCATCCGCGGTGTACATCCAGTCCGTCTGCGGGTTCTGCTGCAACACCGGGCACGCAGCGGGCATCAGCTCCGCAGGCGGGGGCGGGCCGCCCGCCTCCAACAGTGCAACCCGGCACCCCGGATCCTCGGACAGCCGGCTCGCGATGACCGCCCCCGCCGAACCACCCCCCACCACGACGAAATCAAACGCCCCGCCCATGCGGGCGGCGTCCGGGTGCCCATTCATCGATACTCCTCCTCCTGACCGAAACTGTAAGCGGATCTGCGGTCCCCCGCCAAGGTCGCCGGATCCTCACTTGCCCCCCACGTGCTCCCCGGTGGCTGCTCGATAGATCCTCACCGTCCGGAGGATCTGGCTATTCGCTGGTATCTCGCGAAAGGCGCCGAATTCATGACGTTCGATCTGGTCGAAGAAGCCGGGATGACCGGCGCGCATTAACCGCGCTCCTACTCACCGCTGCGGCGCCGCTGCCAGGCGTAGTACCCCCAGCATGAGGATCGCCCAGGCCGCAGCGCTGATGACGACGGGCAGGATCCGGTGGTCAGCGCTGGTCACCCATTGCAAGCCGAAGTAGACCGCCGCGGAGAGCGGCATCATGATCATGGCGCGCGTCGCGGCAGCCGCCTTGGCCGCCGACGTGTCCGGCCGGTACCGGCGCATGCCGATGGCCCAGGCAGTCAGCGCCGCGACGAAGACCAGCAGCACCATGGGCGCGATCAGCTCGGTCCGCAGATGATCGGACATCGGCACCATGACTAGCACCACGAAGACGGCCAGGACAGCCGGCCCGGCGGACCGGAGCACGAGCCGCTCCACCCGCAGCCAGGCCTGCTCGGCTCGCTCGTCGCGTTCGGCCCGCAGCGTCCGCCCGGCGTCCTGCCACGTCTCATGCAGTTTCACCGCTGACCTCCTGATGAGTCTTCCCCGCACGCAGGTGCGCGCGCCGGGCCGCGATATCCGCGGCGTCCTCGGCCGGGAGGGCGAACAGGTCCTCCACGGCCGCCTCAAGCAGCAGGGCCAGCCGCAGGGCCAGGACGGCCGAGGGATTGTAGCCGCCGGCCTCCAGCTCCACTACGGTCTGGCGGCTGACCCCGGCCGCCCCGGCGAGCTGCTGCTGGGTCCAGCCTTTCGCCCGGCGGACCGAAGCCACCGAGCTCTCCAGGGATACTGACATCCGGCTCATCGGATGTCAAGTTTATCCGACATTATCTCGCCGTGCCAGGACCCGACGGCTGACCGCGAGGCTGGCCACGACCAGGTCCGCGACAGCGGCGCCCGCACGGCCAGGCTAGGCCGCCGCCACGGCCCGAGTCCGCCGCTGACCCGCAGGCGTCTGACGGCTGAGCCGGCGCGCTAGCGGGTACCGGTGATGTAATCGGTCAGTGCGGTTCGCTCGGTTTCGAGTTCGCCGATACGGATCTTCACTACGTCGCCGATGCTCACGATCCCTTGCAAGCGGCCATCAACTACGACCGGTGCGTGCCGTATCCGGCGTTCGGTCATCAAGCGCATGACCTCTTCGATCGAGGTCTGCGGCATGACCGTGTGCACCTCGGCTGTGTAGATGGCCGTGACCGGCTCAGACATCACTGCGGCACCTCGCCGGGCCAGCGCCTGGACGATGTCCCGCTCGCTGACGATTCCGTCGACCGCGGAGCCGTCGCGCGAGACCACGACCGCACCGATCCGGTGCTCGGCCAGGACCGCCAGAAGACGCCGCACCCTGGTGTCCGGAGTGACGGTGACGACCTGGGTGCCCTTGACGCGAAGTATATCGCTGATTGGCATCGAGCCTCCCCGGCACTGGCACGCGGCTGATGGTGTGCCCGTAGCGGTACCCCCAGGCTGGATACCTTAATCCGCGGTCGCCGGGTAGATGACCGGCGGTGGGTCACGGGCATGGACCGGGCTTGGGTAAGGCAACCTGGATGGCAGCGGCGCGGCCAGGCCATGGCCGTACCTTGCACGCCCGGAGCCTAAGGAGGTGCCGGCCCCCGGGCAGCTCAGGCCGTTCACCGTGTTGATGTGATACCGCCACCCCGCGCGGTTCGCGGCTAGGTCGTAGGCCTGCTGTTCGGCCTGCAGGCCCATCGGTGAGCCATGGCCAAAGATGTCCGCGCACACCGCGCCCACGACTTGGCCGTAGCTGGCGGTCGCGGGCAGCACGAGCACCTTCGGGGTGAAGCCCTTGACCCAGCCGCCCTCGTAGTAGG
Source organism: uncultured Actinomycetota bacterium (assembly GCA_963808615.1). Classification (GTDB taxonomy): domain Bacteria; phylum Actinomycetota; class Actinomycetes; order Streptosporangiales; family Streptosporangiaceae; genus Palsa-504. Next base: position 81,338 of record CAWEGV010000001.1, on the reverse strand, counting down.
CAAGCGCCGCCGGGTTATCGGTGCCATCAGCGCAAAACAGCTGCGTGAGAGCCCTCATGCTCATATGACGCGCGAACCAGCGGAATGCTGCATGCTGCCCTGGCCGGCGCCGTCTTCTACGCAGTGCTCGCCGACCTTGACGCCCCCACCGGGTTCAGGCAAGCCTTCGCGTTCGCCGTGGTCGTTACGACGCGTCTGGTTTCTCTGCGTTGGGGCCTCCACAGCCCGCTGCCTAACGACCTGGCCTGCAAGCTGACGCCCAAACGTCACCAAGGCGATGACGCTACTCGGGACACTGCGGGGAACACGCCTCACCAACGGCACCAGATGCGGAGGTCCGGCGGATGTATCAGGCACGGCGCTGGTTGCTCGGGGTAAGTGACGGCGGCTGGGCCTGTCCTGGCTGCCGGCTCGTTCAGCGGCCAGCGAGTCAGGCCGCCTGACCACCCGCGATCGGAGCCAGCCATGACCACTCCCCCGACCATCTCCCAAGGCGCGACCGGGCCCGTCGTCCGGTGGGCGCAGTACCTCCTGGTCCGCCGGACCCTGAGCGACAGCCAGATCGACGGCATCTTCGGCCCGGTGACCAAGGCGGCCGTCGAGGAATTCCAGACCTACCGCCACCTGGCTGTGGACGGCATCGTCGGCCCGGTCACCTGGGCCGCGCTCGGCGGCGACGGCCCGGAGCCCCCGACGCTGGCCGAAGGATCGCACGGCCCGGTGGTCGCCAAGCTGCAGACCGCGCTGAACGAAGGACGGGGCAGTTTCGCGCCCGCGTCCAACCCGGTGCTGGCCACCGACGGCATCTATGGCGCGCAGACCGCCACCGCGGTCCGGGGAGCGCAGCAGACGGGCGGCATCGGAGTCGACGGCGTGGTCGGCCTGCAGACCTGGGCACTGCCCGTAGACGCCGCCTCCCAGGTGCTAGCCGACCTGTGCGGCGTCCCCGGCCCAGGCAGCAGCTAAGGCCTAGCTGACCAGCCACGCACCCGGGGGCAGATCCGGACGTCTCCGCTGAGGCCTCAGGCCGGCCTGTGCTGGCCGGCCTCGGCCGACGGCTACCGTTGGAATGTGGCGGAGCTGTTTCACATCACCGAGCGCGTGGCCTGGCTGCAGGCCGTCCCAGCACGTGAATACAGGATGTCGACCCGCGGTGTCACGCTGGAGGAGCAGGGCTATATTCACTGCTCGCTGCGTCACCAGCTTCGCGGCGTGGCCGAATTGGTCTACGGCGACGCCGACGATCTTGTCATCCTCGTCATTGACAGCGACAGGCTGCCAGCTCCGGTGCGCTATGAAGCTCCCGGACCCGGAGCTGAGCAGTACCCGCATATCTATGGTGCGCTGGCGGTGGATGCGGTGACCGGCGTGCTTACCGTGCGCCGCGACTCAGCCGGGCGGCTTACTCTGCCTGAGTAATCGCCGGATGCTGACCGCTCGATCGGCGGCATGATCAAGCGCTCGGGCGGGGCTATGGAGATCGGTAGCGAGGGCCATCTCAGGCCGCCTCCCGCCCGCCAGTGCCCGCTCGGGGGCGACTTGCTGCGGAGGAGCTGCGCAGCGGCCGCCGACCGGCCAGGCACCGGTTGCCGATGTGGGGCTGCTTGCCGCTGAGGCTGATCGATCAGCATAATGGAGCGGTGTCTGCTCAGGAGGTCGACCAGTACCTGGATGCTCTGGAGGAACCGAAGCGCACCACGCTGGCCCGGCTGCGGCAGACGATCCTGCAGATCCTGCCCGAGGCCGACCAGGGGATCTCCTACGGTTTGCCGGCCTTCAAGGTCCGGGGCAAGACCATCGCGGGGTTCGCCGCGTTTAAGAACCATCTGAGCTACCTGCCGCACAGCGGCTCGGTCTTCCCCCAGCTGCAGGATGAGCTCAAGGGTTACACAACCTCTACAGGGGCCTTGCGCTTCGGCATCGATGAGCCGCTTCCGGTGCCGCTGGTCGAAAAGCTGATCGCGGTGCGGCTCAGGCAAGCCCTTCCGCCTGACCGGCCGGGCTAACCGCCGGTGCCGGGGAAAGCCCGGCACTGCCCGTCGGAGTGCCGGCCGCCCGGACGACGATATAGATGTGACCGATCCGTTCGAAGCTCTGCGCGAGCCCGTCACGCCGGTCCATCCCGACCCCGGCTTTGCCGGGCGGCTGCGGACGCGGCTGACCCGGGAGGTCTTCGCACCCGCAGGAGGAACCATGACCCAGCAAGCCGCCGCGACCCGAGCCGAGCGCGAGCCCGCCTGGCCCCCGACGCTGACCCCCTACATCGTCGTGTCCGACGCCCGGCGCGCCATGGACTGGTACGTCCAGGTGTTCGGCGCGCAGCGCCGCGGCGAGCTCCACGTCAACGCGGACGGCACCATCGGCCACGCCGAGGTAAGCATCGGCGACGCAGTGCTGATGTTCGCCGAAGCCTCAGACCTCTGGCCCGACGTGCCCGTGCGCGCACCCGAATCCCCCGCGACATTCAGCCACACCCTCCACCTGGAGGTCGACGACGTCGACGCGAGTACCGACCGGGCCCGGCGCAGCGGTGCCTCGGTGGAACGGGAGCCGACCGACCAGCCCTACGGTCGCGGCTCGGTGATCGTCGACCCGTTCGGGCACCGCTGGATGCTGCTCAGGCCGCCGGCGCGGGCTGGACGTGCCCGACCAGCCGACCCCGACCGACCGCCCGGCAGGCTACGCCAAGGCGACGTCGCGAACGTGACGATGATGGCGCGGGATGCGCACCGGGCCAAGGAGTTCTACGAGGCGGTGCTGCAGGCGCGGTTCTTCTCCGGTCATCCCGGCGCGTGGCGCACCGACCAGACCAGGCCGCCGCTGGGCATCTTGTCGTCGCAGGGCGCGGAGCCCGGGGTGCAGCTGTCCTACCGCGTCGATGACATCACGGCCGCGGTCGGGCGGGTCCGGGCGGCCGGCGGCCACGCGGACGAGCCCGACCGCAAGCCGTACGGACTGCTCGCCGAGTGCGTCGACGACCAGGGCGCGACGTTCCGCCTGTGGCAGCCGGCCGGTTGACCGGTGCGCCGGACCGCCACGGCGGGGATTGCGGGGGCCAGGGGCCAGGCACTGGACGGGCCATAATGGCGAGGTGGCCGATCGGTTGCCGCCGGGCACGTTCGTGGTGGTGTCCGGACCCCCGGCAAGCGGGAAGACGACCCTGGCCAGAACGATCGCGCCAGCTCTGGACCGGCCGCTGATCGCCAAGGACACCATCAAGCAGGCACTGATGACGGTCCTGCCGGTGCCCGACATCGAGACCTCCCGCATCATCGGCTCGGCGAGCGTGGCAGCGCTGCTGGCGGTGGCCGCAGAGACGTCAGGTGCCGTCCTGGAAAGCGTCTGGCATCGCAGCCGCGCCCTGGCCGACCTTCGCCGTCTGCCGGGGAACATCGTGGAGGTGTTCTGCCGCTGCGATCGCCAGACCGCGCAACGGCGATATGCGCTGCGCGCAGGTACCCGGAACGCGGGTCACTTTGACGCCGTGCGGATGCCCGCGGAGCTGTGGAATGACGAAGTAGCCCGGCCGGTTGCCGGAGGCTGGCCCGTGATCGAGGTCAGCACCACCAGCCCGATCGACGTGGAATCGCTCATTGTGCACATAGGCGCAGCTGCGGCTCGTTCGGCCCAGGCCTGACCGCCACATCCTGCTTTGCGCGGCCCGCGGAGCTTCCGGCGCGGCCGTGTGGCCCAGGATCTTCGAGGCCGGCCCGCCTACTCAGGCGCTGGTGGAGATGGACGGCGGGCTGATGTTGGTCATGGCGATCAGCGACGGGTCGAGCCTGGCCGTGCTGGCCGGTCCGGAGTGCGACACGGACCTGGTGTCCTACGAGATGACCCTGCTGGTCGAGGCGGTCGGCGACGTGCTGACCCCGGCGGCCCGCACCCTCAGTGATCCGCGGCGGGAGAGGCTGAGCCGGCCAGCAGGGGGGCGAGCACCGCGGCTTCGCTGATCGCAGGCTCCCTGGTCGCGGTGAGCAGCGTCACCGGCCGGTCCCTGGCCAGATCCCGCAGATGGGCCAGGGCTCCGGCGCGGGCGGGATCTTCCAGCTCCAGCCGGTAGCGGCGGGCGAACTCCTCGAACCGGTCCGGCTGGTGACCGTACCACGTGCGCAGCTCGTGCGACGGCGCGACGTCCTTGCACCATTCGTCGAGTGCCGCCCTGGCCTTGGTCATCCCTCGCGGCCAGATCCGGTCGACCAGCACGCGGACGCCGTCATCGCGGTCAGGGTCCTCGTACACCCGGCGGACCCGGACGTTTCCTCCCGCCATCGGCCCTCCCTTCGGCGGCCACGCAGCGGCGGGACCGTGACACCACCGCTCGTTAGGGATCATAGAGATTGTGACCTAACGGGCGGTGGTGCGGGCCTCCCGGCCGGCCCGGGAGGGCGCCGGGGCCAGCCGCGCCCTCCCGGGAGTTGACGACGGGCACCGCCGATTTCCTCCCGGACGGCAGAAAACAAACCCGATGATTTGGCCCCCGTCGAAATATCGGCGCCGCTCGTGGCCGTTGTTATCAAGTCATCGGTTAAATCGTTGTTATCCCGTAATGAAGTGCGCTTTGGCCTGGCGAGATTCCGGTGGACTCTGGATATAGGGAAATCGTTTTGTGCGTCCTGGACAATCAATTCGGGCACAGCCGAAGAATCGCCAGAGCCGGGGAGGGACCGACCGGGACGGGGTGACGAGCAGCGCACCGGGAGGCAACCGTGGTACGGGTGAACTTCACCGCCGATGACCTGGCGCGCACCCGGTTCAGCGCGGCACCCGCCCCGCTGGTGGAGACGTGGCTGGCCCTGGTGGAACTCCGGCGCGCGGGGGTCGATCGCCGCCGGCTGCGCACCCGGCCGTGGCTGCGCGGGGCGGGCCAGGCGTTCCCGCCCAGCGCGCGGCCACTGCTCGACCTGTTCGGGACCCACCCGCCGTGGCCGGACTTCATCGATTCACTCGCCCCCGACCTGACCGAGGCCCTCGACTTCGTGCGCGGCACGCCCCGGGAGTACCTGCGCTCCGAAGTGGCCTCGATATGGCAGGACCGGGGGGGCAGGCCCCCGGCCTGGCTGCGGGACCTGGCCGACGGCGACGCCGACGCGCTGGAGGTGCTGGTGCGCGCGCTGCGCGACTTCTACGGCGCGGTCGTCGCGCCGCGCTGGGACAGCGTGGTGGCCTCGTTTCACGCCGACGTGGCCAGGCGGATGCCCGTGCTCGCCGCGGGCGGTCACCAGGCCCTGTTCGACACGCTGCATCCGCAGCTGCGCTGGCGGGACGACGGGCTGGACCGGCTGGGCTACGAGGGCGAGTGGGGCCTGAGCGGCGGCGGCCTGGTGCTGATACCTTCGGCGTTCTGGTCCGGGCCGCCGCTGTTCGCAATCGGCGACGGGGCACGGGTGGGCAACACGCTGCTGTACGCGGCCCAGCCCAACGGCCAGCCCTCCGGCCCGGGCGACATCCTGGCCGGCCTGGCCGGGAGCGACACCCTGGCCGCGCTGCTCGGCCCGACCCGGGCCGCCGTGCTGCGCGCGCTGCGGCAGCCGCGCGGCACGGTGGACCTGGCCGCCGCGGTGGGAATCAGCCCGGCCTCGGCCTCCGAGCACGCCAAGGTGCTGCGCGAGGCGTACCTGATCCAGACCTGCCGTGAGGGGCGCTCGGTGCGGCACTCGCTGACCCCGCTCGGCCGCACCATCCTGGGCCAGCTCCGGCCCGCGCCCGGGGAGCTGGATGGCCGGGTCGGCTGACCGCGCCGCCGCCCCGGCCCCCGGGGGCGGGGAAGGGCAAGCCCGGCCGTGGTTCCTCCATGATGCGATGATCGGAGGCGGCACCGGAATCCTCAGGGGGAAGCCCCCGTGGCGGGCCGGGAAAGGGGGCGAAAGCCGAATGGCGCACCCGGGCATCGACGCGGGCAGGCCTAATGTCGCTCGCGTGTATGACTTCCTGCTCGGCGGCATGGAGGCATTTCACGCCGATCGCGAGCAGGCGGCCCGGCTGCTGGCAATCTGCCCCTCGCTCGGCATCGCGGCCCTTGAGAACCGGTACTTCCTGGCTCACGCGGTCACCTGGGCGGCCCATCAGGGCATTACCCAGTTCGTCGACCTCGGGGCCGGGGCGCCGGTGCAGAAAGCCACGGCCGGGCTGCTGGAGGACACGCACGTCACGGCCCAGGCGGCCAGCCCGTCCGCACGGGTGGCCTACGTCGATGACGATCCGGTCGTGCTGGCGCACTCACGGGCGTTCCGGGCCCGCGCCCGCGGCGTGGCGGTCACCGCGGCGGATCTGACCGACCCGGAGGCGGTACTCGCCGACCGGCGGCTGCGCGCGGTCATCGACCTGGCGCAGCCCGTGTGCTTCCTGTTCGGCCTGGTGCTCGGCCTGGTCCCGGCCGCGCTGGCCCGGGACGTGGTGGCAGGCTACGCGCGGCGGGCCGCGCCGGGCAGCTGCCTGGTGGTCTCCTGCGGCCGGTGCGAGGACCAGTCGCTGTGGGACCGGCTCCGGAATGCCTACACGGCCGCGTCGGCCTACAACCACGCGCCGGCCGACATCGAGGGGTTCTTCGCCGGCCTGGAGCTCGTGCCACCCGGACTGGTCGCGGCGCACAACTGGCGACACGGCCAGAACGACGCGCCCGCGGCCCCGCCCGACTCGGTCTACGTGCTGGTCGGCATGGCCAGGACAACGCACGGGGTCCGCTAGCCCGGTCACAGCTGCCTGACCGCAGCCCGGAACGCGGGAAGCAGCGCTTCTGGCATGGTGAACCCGGTGGTTCGGTGGTACGAGGGGTTGACCATCAGCTTGGGCCGCAGCGCGAGTGTGCGGGCGATGCCGATGCGCTGGCGCTGACCGCGGCGAACGGCGCGCTCGCGCTGATCCTCGGCCCGCTGCGCGGCCGCCCTGCGAGCCCTCCGCCAGTCGCTGAACGTGGGCGAAGTGGCCGCGGCGGTGCAGTGCGCGCCGACCACCGCGACCTGCCATGTTCACCAGCTGGCCGCGGCCGGCCTAGTCAGCTGCGAGCGGCGCGGGTCAAGCGTCGTGGTGAGCCGGACCGCCCGCGGGTGACGAACTAGTCGACCTGCTGGCCGATTGACCCTGCGGGTCAGTACCCGTAGCCGCCCGCGCTGCTGGGCGAGGTGCTGGCCGCGGGCGCCGAGCCCGATACCGTGACCTCGTGCCACACCCCGCCGGAGAGGTTGAGCCCGTTGCCGTTGGCCTGGCCGGGGGCATGGTCGCCGACGTAGGTGTAGAGCGGGTGCCCGTCATAGGTGGCCTGGGTGGTGCCGTCGGACCTGGTAATGGTGCCGAGCGTGCCGGTCACGCCGGAACCCGCGGTCGCGGGGCCCTTGACCGGCGGCCAGTAGGTCGCGCAGGAGCCGGTGCACTTGGACGTGGTTGACGTGTCGGGGACGAACCAGTACAAGGTGTAGCCCGCGGAGTTGGTCACTACCTGCGTTCCGTTGATCGTCCTGCTCGCCAGCGCGGTCCCTGAGGAGCCGGACGATGCGCCCGCGGCCGCGCTACTGCTGGTGGCGGTCGAGGCCGGGGAACTGGACGAGCTCGCGCACGCGGCCACGAGCAGCACGGCAATAACCAGGCCCGTGAAGGCCCATAGTTGTCTCATTCGCAAGGTTCTCCTCCCACCGTGTTGATCTCCCGTTAGGGATCACGTGCCGCCGGGAGATTTCGTTCACCTGGCTGATCAGCTTACGTCCGGGCCTTGAGGGCGCACGTGCGATTCCTGCGACGGGAGAGACGCAGGCTTGAGATGTGCCCGCGGGCCGCGCGAACGGGTCGACTCCGAGCTCCTCCCTGGTGTGCAGGCGCAGCGCGGTATCGGGGTCCCGCGACACCGCGCGGGCCATCCGGGACGCGGTATCGGGGTCGGCGCCGTAGCCGCGGAACGTATCGGCGAGCTCGGCCTCCTCCGCATCAGGGAACCGGGCGTGCATCCGGCGCTCGGTGGCCACCTCGGCCTGGACCAGCTCGTTCTGGTTGGTCACCGAGATGTACTCCCCGGTGCCCATCGAGAACGCCCCGGCGACCAGGGCGGCCGCGCCGGTCAGGATCACGATGTGCGGCGGCGCCCCGCCGCCGGCCAGCCCGGCGATCAGCGAGGCGTTCGTCACCAGGCCGTCCACCGCGCCGAACACCGTCGGCCGCAGCCGGCCGCCGGACACGTCACGATGCCGGTGTGACCAGCCGGCCGCCAGCGCCGCCTGCCGCACCGCCTGCGTCGGCTCGGGCGCGTCCTCATCCACCGGCGGGATCTTCCTCTGTCCGGAGCGGGTCATCACCGGCCAGCAGTGGCAGCGCCCGCAGTCGCCGGCCGGTGGCGGCGAAGATGGCGTTGGCGATGGCCGGGGCCACGGCGATGAGCGGCGTCTCGCCGGCCCCCGCCGACGGGATGTCCGGGCGGTCGACCAGCACGACGTCGATCCGCGGGATGTCGCTGAACCTCGGCACCCGGTAGCCGGCCAGCGATCTGGTGTCCTGATGGCCATCGGCCAGCGTGACCTGCTCGAACAGGGCGCCCCCCAGCGCCATGACGGTGCCGCCCTGGATCTGGCTGATCACGGTGGCCGGGCTGACCACCGCCCCGCACTCATAAGCGGTCACGATCCTGGTCACGTGCACGGTGCCGTCGTCGTCCACGGCCACCTCGGCGCGGGTGGCGACGCGGCCGTCCTTCTCCCGGCCCACCGCGAAGCCCAGGCCCCGCCGGGCGCCCAGATCATCGCGGCCAGCCGATCCGGCGGCGGCGCGGAGCACGGCGGCGAGCCGGTCGTCGGCCAGGCGGTCCAGCCGGAACCTGAGCGGATCGCAGCTGGCCGCGTGGGCCAGTTCGTCGATGGCCGATTCGCGGGCGAAGGTATTGGCGGTCGCGGCCAGGGCCCGGTAGGGCCCCTGGGCCAGCGGCGAGGCGGCCGGGGTGTAGCGGAGCCGCCAGCTGGCGGCGGCGTAGGGGAAGGCGGTGCCCTGCGGCCCGGCATTGATGTCGATGAGGTCGAAGGCGGTGATGGCGCCCTCGCGGTCCAGGCCCGCCCGGATGTCGATCACGGCCATCGGCCGGACGTAGCCGAACTGGAACTCTTCGGCGCGGCTCCAGTGCACCTTGACCGGGCATCCGGCCACCCGGGCCAGGCGCGCGGCCTCGATGGCCTCGTCGCCGCGCTTTCCGCCGAACCCCCCGCCGGTGGGCGGGATGATGACCCGCACGTCGTGCTCGGGCAGACCGAAAGCCTCGGCGAGCCGGGCGCGGACCGGGAACGGGACGTTGTTGCCGGTCCAGACGGTCAGCCGGCCATCGGCCCACTCGGCCACTGCCGCCCTGGTCTCCATCGGGACGTGGGCGAGGTAGGCGGTGCGGTAGCTGGCCTGGACCGTGATGGCCGCCCCGGCCAGGGCGGCTTCGACCTCACCCACGCCGTGGTCGACCGGCTGCTGCCACCCCTGGCCGGGGGCCGGATGCGAGCGCAGGTAGTCGGCCATCGGGCCGGGCAGCGCGGCCGGGATTTCCCAGTCCGCCTCGATGACCGCCACCGCCCGGCGGGCGGTGGCCAGGTCGGGCGCGACCGCCCCGACGAACTCCCCCTCCCGGAGGATGATGACGCCAGGTATCTGGGCTGCGGCACCGGTATCCGCGGCCCGCAGCCTGGCCCCTCGCACCGGCGGGCGCAGCACAGCACCGTGCCGCATGCCGGGCCGGCTCTGGTCAGAGGCGTACCGGCGGCCGCCGGTGACCACGTCCAGCCGGCCCGCGATGTCGCCGGCCAGGCCCTCGTGAGCAGCGGAGAGCCCGTCGGGCGCGCCCGAGCCGCCCGGCCCGGCGGCCATCGGCCGGTAACCGGCGATCCGCCAGGACGTGGGCGGGGTGAGCGGCGGCTCGGCATCCAGGACGTCCAGCTGGCGCAGGCCGGTGAGCAGCTCACGGTAGGCCAGCCGGGCGCCACCGGGGCCACCGGTCACGGCTCCCCCGGACACGGCCAGGCCCGTCCGCCAGTCCCGGGCTTGATCCGGGTCCGCGCCTGCAGCGGGCGGCCGGTCGCCGTCTCCGGCGTGGCCCCGGTCCGGGTCACCGGCCCGCCAGCGTTGCGCGGCCAGGTCCAGCAGGGCCTCCCGTGCTCCCGCGGCAGCCCGGCGCAGCCACTCGCCCGCCTCTGGCATGGACCGGCTGCCGAACGTTCCTATGTCCGACGGGCACACGTCGGTGTCCCCCTGCACGACCCGCACCGAGCCGGGATCGACGGCCAGTTCCTCCGCGACCAGCAGCCGGAAGGCGGCCCGGTTGTCCTGTCCGACGTCGACCTTGCCGGTGAACGCGGTCACGGTGCCGGACGGAGCCAGGTGGACCCAGGCGCCGCCGTGGGCACCGGGCGGGGGCCACACCACGACCAGCCCGTCGCCCAGGATGTCGAACCATTCGCGGTCCTGCGGAGAACACAGATCCCAGGGACGGCCCGGCCGGGCGAGCGGCGCGGCCGGCCCGGCCAGCGGCTCGGCTCCCTGCTGGCCGGGGTCGCGCAGCAGGACCGCCGCCCGCTGGACGGCGCGGGTGATCCGCGGGTAACAGCCGCACCGGCAGAGGTTCGGCTCCAGGGCCGCGGCGATGGCGGCGTCGTCCGGGTCGGGATGGTCGGCCAGCAGCGCGGCGGCGCGCAGGGCCATGGCCGGGGTGCAGTACCCGCACTGGAAGCCGCGCTCGGTGGCCAGGGCCTGCTGGACCGGGTGCAGCCGCTGCCGGTCCGCCAGCCCCTCGACGGTGGTGACTGAACGGCCCTGCACCTCGGCCACTGCCGTCTGGCAGGCCAGCACCGGCGTGCCGTCGACCAGCACCGTGCAGGCGCCGCACTCGCCTTCCCCGCAGCCCGGCTTGGCGCCGGTCAGGCCGAGGCCGGAGCGCAGCAGTGCGAGCAGGGTCCCGGTCGTGGCCGGGCTCAGCTCGTGCCATTGGCCGTTCACGACGATGCCGGTCACGGACCCGGCCGTCTCCGGCCGCCGTCCCGCCTTCATCCCCATGCCGAAGGTCCTTCGTGCCAGACGTGGCCGCCGCCGGGTCCTGCGGGTGGCGGCGGTGCTCATCCCTACGCTAGCCGCAGCGTGCCGTCCGGTGACGTCGACCGGGTCCGTCCGGTCGCTGACCAAGGTTCCGGCCGGCGTCAGGTTCTGGCGGGTTCGGTCCCGTACAGGTCGAGCAGCCGGATCCTGGTGGACTGCAGGCGCTCGTACATCACGGCCGTGACCCGCTTGAGCAGCTGGTACCCAAGCTCAGGATCGGCCTCGCACTTGCCGCGCAGGCAATCGCCGTCCAGCGCGGTCGCGCTGACCGGTGTCACCGCCTGGGCGTCACAGAAGTAGCGGTAAGGCGCGACGAGCCAGGACCACCCGAGCACCTCACCCTGGTCCATGGTGTCGATGACCAGCGGGCCACGGGCGGGCGAATGCACCTGCAGCGCGGCCCTTCCGTGCCGGATCACGTAGAAGCGGCTGGCCGCTTCACCCTCGCCGAAGATGAACTCGCCCGCCGCGAAATGAACGTTGGACGCGCACCCGGCGATGAGCCGCATCGCGTCACCACCCAGCCCCGCGAAGAACGGGTGGCGGGCGAGCAGTTCCTCCACAGTCTCCATCGCTTCCTCCCTAGCACCTCCAGTCAGGCCATCGCGAAGCCGGCGCACTAGGGCTGAAGGTCCCTGGGTACCCTGAGGGGATCGCCGCGGATCGCGGGCTCAGGGCGCCTGGCCGGCGTCCCGGCGGTACTTCTTGGGGGGCGGGTAGACGTAGCGGGCGATCGTGGCCGACAGCCAGCCGATGGCGAATCCTCCGAAGACCGCGAAGATGTCGTGCCGCTTGGTGGCCGAGGCGAACAGCGAGGCCAGCACCAGTATCACGGCCCACACGATCGCGACCGCGATGCTATAGGTCGTGTAGCTCCTCGTCCGAGGGTTCATCTACATCCTCCGAGGCTGGCCTGGTGCACGGATGCGCCCGGATGGGTCACAGGGGCACGGACCACGGTCCGTTCGGAATAATTCTTACCTAACGGACGGTGGCGAGTGCCGTCCCGGCCGGCGCTACGGCGCAGGCCAGGCGGCCAGCAGTTCGGCGGACCGGGGGCGGAGCTCGGGAAGACGTTCAGCGTACAGGGCATACCAGATGGTCAGGTTCAGCCGCCGCAGCTGCTGGCAGACCGCGAGCTGCGCGGCGTCGACGCCGGTGCCGGCGTGCTCCGGCGGCAGGTAGCGCCAGAACGACATCACGTGGCCGTCGCCGTGGTGGGGGGGTGCTCGCAGCCACCTTGGCCACCACCGGCGCCGGGCTCAGGTGGACGATCACGTTGGCGCCGTCGGCCAGGACCACGGGCGCGGTACTGGCGATGCCCAGGCGGGCCGCGACCGTGACTGCGGCGCGGGCCGCGGCTTCGGGGACGCTGGAGGTCACCCGCCCCAGTATGCCCGCGGTTGTCCCGCGCGGCTCCCGCCCGGCTCCAGCCGGATATTGAGTGCAATTCGTGCCGTTGGGACGACCCAAATCGCACTCAGAGCCGATTCGCTCCGGCGGAGGGGGGACGTCGGGGTTACGAGGTGCCCGGTGCGTCGCTAGCGAGCGCGGCGCGCGCGCCGCGGGCCGCGCTGACCGCGGTGACGGCCGCGGTCGCCACCACCAGGGCCAGGTAGACACCGGGCACGGTGTGCTGCTGGTAGCCGGCGAATCCGCGGGCCCACAGGGACAGCCCGATGACCGCCACGAAGATCGCCACGGCGGCCACCACGATGGCCGCTGCCGCCACGCCGCCCGCGGCCGCGGCCAGCCGCAGGGCGGGCCCGCGGGGCCGGAGGCTGCGCAGGGCCAGGCCGGGCCCGGCCGCGGCCACGCCCGCGGCGGCGAAGCCGGCCAGCATGATGATGCCGAACCAGGACGGGCTGACCCCCTGGGTGCCGCCGGCGAACTGGAGCGCCACCCTCAGCCCGACGAGGTAAGCGGCCGGGGCGATCAGCGGCAGCAGCAGGTAGACCGTGTTACGCCGGCGCCGCTCGCGCAGGGCCCGGCGGAGCATCAAAAGCCACAACGGCAGGCCGCCGAGCCCCGCGGCCAGCACCGACAGCGCCAGGGCCGCGTCGAAGACCAGGTAGGACCACGCGATGACCGGGTGACCGCCGGGCCGGTAGCCCTGGAACTGGGTGAGCTGCGCGAAGACCAGCCCCAGGCCGACCAGGAACGACCAGGCCACTAGCCCGGTGGCCAAGCTGGCCCGCATCCGGGCGGGACGGTCGTACAGGTGCCGGGGCGGCCGGATCCAGGCGGGCAGCGCGTGCCAGGCCACGCTGGCGATGGCGCGCACGCCACCGCCGGATTCGTCCAGGAGGGCGTACACCTCGTCGCCGTACCTGGACCGCCAGGACGGCGGGTACAGCGCGATCGCCGCGCGAGCCATCATCGTGGCGCTGGGCGGGGTCCCTGGATCCCTCATGCTCCGGCCCAGCCCAGGTAGGCGCGGAGCCGCTCGGCAGCCAGCGAGGCCACCCGGCTCATCCGTTCGGACTGCCGCGCCAGCTCCCGCGCCCCGGCCGCGGTGATCCGGTACGGCCGGCGCCGGTCATCGGAGGCCAGCGGCTCGATCAGCCCCCGGGCCTCCAGGCGCGAGATCACCGCGTACAGCGTTCCCGCGCTGAGCCGCACCCCCATCGTCTCGGCCACGTCCTGCGTGATCGCGTAGCCGTGCTTCGGCTCGTCAGCCAGGCTGGCCAGCACCAGTAGCGGCGGATCAGCCCAGCGGTCCAGCTGATCTCCCACGTCGCTCTCCTCCCGCGCCCAGGTCCTTATAGCGGGCTACACTATAACGTGATCCGCTATACCGCAAGACGATATAGTGAGAGCCGCTAAACCGGCACGCGAGGACGAGCCGTCCGGGAAGACCAGGATCGTCTTGATGTCGTCAGGCTGGCGGGCGTAGGCGTCGGCCCACTGGGCCAGTGGCACCTGGCGGGTGATGAGGTCGGCCAGCCAGCCGGGGTCGGCCTGGGCGAGAGCGCCGACGGCCATCACGTAGTGGTCCCGGTTGGCATTGACCGAGCCGAATATGACGGAGTTCTGCAGGACCATGTTGCGGTTGAGCCAGGCCCGGGTCGACGGTGGTCTCGGCGCCGGCCGCGGATACCCCCGTCAGGCAGATGATCCGGGACCGGGCGTGCTGCGGGCCTACCTCGAGCAGCATCTGGATGTGGCCGGTGCACTCGATGACGATGTCGGCCTCGGCGGCGGCCTCGCCGAGCTCTCCGCGGTGGACGTAGGTGGCCCCCAGGCGGCGGACCATGTCCGGCTTGCGGCCCTCGGTGACCAGGTCGAGCACGTAGGTCCGGTAGCCGCGCTGCACGGACAACAAGGCGGCCAGCAGCCCGATCGGCCCGGCACCGGTGATGAGCGCCGTCTTGGGTGCCCACGCCGCCCGCTGGCCGATCTTCTCGATGTGGTCCCAGGCCTTGGCCACCACGGTGGTGGGCTCGAGCAGCACGCCGAGGATCCCGAGGGCGGGATCGATTGAGACCAGGTACTCCGGGTGGATCCGGTAGCGCTCGCAGGCATAGCCGTGGCGCTCCTTGATGCCCCGCTCGGTGTACTGGCCGTTGGTGCACATGTCCCACTGCCCCGCCGCACACGCCGGGCACGGCACGGGATCGCGCCGGCGGACGATGCCGACCACCAGGTCCCCGGGGCCGAAGCCGGTCTCCGGGCCGGCCTCGATGACCCGGCCCAGCGACTCGTGGCCGAGAATGAGCCGGTCCTGCCCGGGCGGGGCCCACCCGAAATCGCCGTCGATGATCTCCAGATCGGTGCCGCAGATGCCGACCGCCTGGGTCTGGACCAGGACCGGCCCGTCGGCATCCGGCGGCTCCGGCATGTCGGTGAGCGCGACAGACCCCTGCTTGCCCGGAATGACCGTGACGGCCCGCATAGCCACACCATAGCAGCGTGACCTGGATATTCTTTTCCGTTACCTGCCGGACGCCGATTATTCACCTGCTGTGGGCGCTATCCGATTTCCGCACCCCAGGAGGCACGAATACGGCTGCTGGCCATGACCGGCTGCGCGAGCTAGCATCCGGCAGGTGAGCCGGTCGTTTACGGTGCCCGGAAAGGGCGAGGGGGCGAGCCGGGACACTGTCGCGGAGGACCATTATGACGGACGCCGAGATGACCGGCTGGTGGTCGGCGACTCGGGCGGGCGGAGCTGCCGGGTCAGGTAGGCGGCAGCCAGCACCCGGTCCCGCAGGGGCGGCGGCGGGCGGAGGGCCTTGGCCATCGCCAGCCGGGCCGCAGTCTCGCGGAGCCCGCGGACTTCGGCCTGACAGGCGGCGCAGTGGACCAGATGGCGCTCGAAGCTCCTCCGCTCCGGCCCGGCGAGCGCGTCCAGCGCGTAGCTGCCGGTCAGGATGTGCAGGTCATCGCCGCGCATGAGCTTCACGAGGTCACCTCCGGCCTGGTTATGCCCCCCATTCGAGGCACCGGCCCGTCCGGATTGCTCCGCCGCCGTCCCAATATCGGCGGCGCGGCGATGAGGCCGGGCCGGCGGGCGGGCCACGGTTCCGCCACCAAGTGTTCACCTACTCGCCTCCTTTCGGTTGCCGGATAGTGGCCTGGCGCAGCGTGCCCGTGAGAATCTTCTAGCGGACTGGGTTGGGGGCGAGACGGAGGGGGTGATGCATGGCCGGGACGTTCCCGTCTCGCGGGGTGTGGCGGCGCCCCAACCTGCGGCCGGTGGACCTGATCGTGTTCGCCGCGCTGCTGGCCCTGCTGTTCGGGCTGCTGCGGCTGGCCCCGGCGCTGTTCCCGTTCGCGGCGGCGTTCTTCGTGGTGACCGGCCTGAGCCTGAACATCGGCGGCATCTTGCTGATGGCGCTGGGCGCGCAGTGGTACATCCTGTTCAACGTGATCGCCGGGGCGTCGGCCATCCCGAGCGACCTGCGTGAGGCCATGCGGCTGATGGGCGTGCGCGGCAAGCTGCGCTGGACCAAGTTCATCCTGCCCGCGATCTTCCCGGCCTACGTCACCGGCGGGATCACCGCGGCGGGCGGCGCATGGAACGCCTCGATCGTGGCCGAGATCGTGGAGTACGGCCACCATAACCTGGTGGCGAAGGGCCTGGGCGCCTACATCGCGCAGGCGGCCGCCGTGGGGGACTTCCCCAAGGTGCTGATCGGCGTGGCGGTGATGAGCGTGTACGTGGTCGGGCTCAACCGGCTGGTATGGCGGCGGCTGTATCACCTGGCGGAAACGAGGTACTCGATTTGACGACCGAACCCGCGACCACGGCGGGGCGCGCGGCGTCCCCGGCTCCCTCGGCTCCCTCGACCCCTCATGCTCCTCCCGTCCCTCCGGGCCCGGTGATCGTGGAGGCCACCGGGGTGACCAAGACGTTCACCACCCCCGACGGGCGGGCGCTGCCGGTCCTTGACGACATCTCACTCACCCTGCGCGAGGGCGAGATCGTGGCGCTGCTCGGCAAGTCCGGATCGGGGAAGTCGACCATGCTGCGCTGCATCGCCGGGCTGATCGCCCCGTCGGCCGGCACCGTGGCCTACCGGGGCACCCCGCTGAACGGCGCGAACCCGGGCGTGGCCATGGTGTTCCAGTCCTTCGCCCTGCTGCCCTGGCTCACCGTGCAGCAAAACGTGGAGCTGGCCATGCAGGCCCGCGAGGTGCCCGAGGAGGAGCGGCACGACAAGGCGCTGCGGGTGATCGACCTGATCGGCCTGGACGGGTTCGAGTCGGCCTACCCCAAGGAGCTGTCCGGCGGCATGCGGCAGCGGGTCGGCTTCGCCCGCGCGCTGGCCGTCGAGCCGGACGCGCTGCTAATGGACGAACCTTTCTCCGCGCTGGACGTGCTCACCGCGGCCAACCTGCGCGGCGAGCTGACCCGGCTGTGGGATAACAGGGAGTTCCCCACCAAGGCGGTTCTGATCGTCACGCACAACATCGAGGAAGCGGTCCAGCTGGCCGACCGCATCCTGGTGCTGTCCTCCAACCCGGGGAAGATCCGCGCCGAGCTGCCGGTCGCGCTGACCCGGCCCAGGCACCGGCACGATCCCGCGTTCGAGCAGATCGTGGACGCGGTCTACGGCATCCTGACCGGCCGCGAGGAGCCGCCGAGCGCGCCGCGGCCGGCGCCGCCGAGGGGTCCGCGGAGGCGCCGGCTCTCACCCCGGCTGACCTGCCGCTGCCCGAGGTCTCGGGCCCCGGGCTGTCCGGGCTGCTGGAGATCCTGGCCGCCCGGGGCGGGCGGGACGGCCTGGCCGAACTGGCCGACGAGCTCAGCTTCGAGGTCGACGACCTGCTGCCGCTGGTCGACGCGGCCGTCATGCTCGGCATGGCGGAGGTGCACGATGCGGACCTGGAAATCACCGAGGTGGGCCGCGAGTTCGCCACGGCCGACATCGACCCCAGCAAGATCCTGTTCGGCCAGGTGATCTCCGAGCGTGCCCCGCTGATCAAGGCGATCATGCGGGCGCTGCAGGCGACCACCGACGGGACCTTGCGCGAGGGCTTCTTCCTTGACCTGCTGCGCCGCGGTTTCTCCGCCGAGGAGGCCCGGCGCCAGCTCGACATCGCCATCGACTGGGGCCGCTACGGCGAGTTGTTCGAATACGACTCGGAAACCGGCCAGCTGGTCCTGGGCTCCGACCCGGATAAAGTCGGCTTATGACGCGTGGCGCCGGCTCTGATGCGGTGCCTGGCCGACCGCGGGTCGGGGTGTCGAGCTGCCTGCTCGGGGAGGAAGTCCGGTTCAACGGCGGGCGGTTATATCTGGCGCTTGTGGAACTCCCCCGCCTTGACAATGGCCATCAGGTGATCCGGATCCTGCAGCACGGCGATGTCGGCCAGCGGATCGCCCTCGACCACGAGCAGGTCCGCCCGCTTTCCTGGTTCGATGGTTCCCGTCTCGGCGCCGATACCGAGGAGCTCGGCGTTGGTCCTGGTCGTGGCGATCAAGGCCTGGTGTGCTCCGAGCACCGATGCCTTGATGGCCAGCTCGCGGGCCTTATGCCGGGCCAGCGGACCGAGCAGGTCGGAGCCGGATCCGATCCGCACGCCCGCGTCGCGAGCCCGGCGCAGCCCGTCAAGCCCGCGGCCGAGCACCAGGTCGAGCTTGGCCAGCTGCGCTGCGGTCAGGCCGCGCTCGCGGCCCTGCTCGTGCAGCTTCTCGTACGTGACGAACGTGGGCACCAGGAAGGTCCCGCTGGCCGCCATGAGCTTGGCGGTTGCCTCGTCGAGGAAGTTCCCGTGTTCGATCGACCGCACGCCCGCCTGGACGGCGTTGCGGATCGCCGCGGGCGTATAGGCGTGCGCGAGCACGTAGGTGCCCGCCGCTTGGGCCTCGGCGACGGCGGCGCCCAGCTCGTCCGGCTGGTACTGCGAAGACTCAAGCCGGTCGGCCGGCGAAGCGACGCCGCCGCCCGCCATGACCTTGATCGCGTCGGCACCCCGCCGCAGCTGGGTACGCACGGCGCGGCGTACCTCATCGACGCCGTTGGCGATGTTCGGCACCATCCCGATCTCCGCGCCGCAGCAACAGCCCACCTGGTGCTCGGCCCTGGTCCTGGAGTCACCGTGGCCGCCGCTCTGGCTCAACGGGTGGCCGCTGACGAACATCCTCGGCCCGGGGATGAGGCCGCGGTCGACCGCCTCCTTCATGCCCCAGTCAGCGCCCCCCGCATCCCGGACCGTGGTGAAACCCTGATCCAGCGCCTGCCTGATCATCTTCGCGACCGCGTAGGCCAGCAGGCTGGTGGGGTAATCCCGGCGCTGCGCGGCCAGGTCCACCTCAACCGCGCAGACGTGGACGTGGGCATCGATCAACCCGGGCATCACCGTCCGCCCGCGGCAGTCGATCACCTCACCGCCGACCCTGGTGGCTTCACGCGCGCTGGTCAGGACGTCCTTGATGAACGCACCCTCGACGATCACGGTCGCGTCGTCGACCGGGTCCGCGCCGGTGCAGGCCAGTACGGTGGCGTGGCGGAAGCTGATCATGAGGCGCTCCTCATCTCACGGCGCGGGGCCGATAAGGTCCCATGTGTTGCCGGCGATGTCTGCAAACACGGCGACATGGCCGTAGGGTCCGGCGCGTGGTGCGGTGAGGAACCGCACGCCCGCGGATGTCATGCGCGCGTACGCGGCGTCGAAGTCCTCGACCTGGAGGAAGAAGCCCACCCGGCCGGCGGCCTGCTTCCCGACGATGGCGGCTTGGTCGTCCCCGTCAGCCCTGGCCAGCAGCAGGCCGGTGGCGGCACCAGGCGGCCGGACTACTACCCATCGCTTCGGGCGGCCGTCGTTGGTCAGGGCCGGGGAGTCCTCCGCGAGCTCAAAGCCCAGTGCGTCCACGAAGAAGGTAATCGCCGGATCGTACTCGCTGACCACAACCGCGATGAGGCCCAGATGCACGGCGCCAGCATAGCTAGCAGCAGCATAGGCGGCAGCAGCATAGGCGGCGGGCGGTCGGCTCGGAGTACCGGGATCCGGTGCGGTGGCCGGCTCTGCGGCGCTGGACGCGCCTGCACCAGGCGCGCCGTAATGGCCATTCTGGGCTTTATGTCATTGGACATTCCTGTACCTCGCTAATCGGCGTGGCTTCACCAGAATGTCGATTTTGCGGGTAAATTCCGGATTGTGAGGCACGTTGTCAAACGGGGACAACGGTACGGAAGACTTGCCGTGATCCGGGAATTGCCCAAGGCCGGAGCGGGCGGAAGGCGTTACCGGGCGGCGCTGTGCCGGTGCGACTGCGGACAACGCGTCACCCCGCGCATCAGCTCTCTTATCTCAGGCGATGCGCGGTCTTGCGGCTGCTCGCGCGGCCAACCCGGATATGAGCAGAAGGAGTGCCCGGTCTGCGGAGCGCTCGCCATGATCCGGCGCGACCACCGAAGCTGCTCCCGCGCGTGCGGATATGAGCTGGCCCGGGCCGCCCGGCAGGCAGCAAACCCGTCCTATGACGTGTGGCACAAACGTGTCACGAAAGCCCGCGGACCGGCTAGCCAGTACGCCTGCGTTGATTGCGGTGAACCGGCGGAAGACTGGTCGACGGTCAATCCACCCAGCCGCGACGTCCAGGACAGATTCAAGCCACGGTGCCGGACGTGCCACCGCCGCTATGACGGCGCCGTCGGCGAGGGCCATCCCCGGGCCAAGCTGACCGGCGAGAAAGTGACGCAGCTGCGGGCCCGGCGCGCGCAGGGACTGACGTACCGGCAGCTGGCCGCCGACTTCGGCATCAGCGACGTGAGCGCCTGGGCGGCCGTCAACGGCACGACATGGCGGCACATAGCTTGACCCCGGCACAGCCGGGCGTCACCGCGGCCTGGCCCCGGCCAGCGCGGCGGCGTAACCGGCCGCTCCGGCGTGGACGGCGCCGTGCACGGCGCGGGCGATGCTGGCCCCCCACGGCGACCGCGGCCCGGTGAACTCCTCGACGGGCGCGCCGCCGGGTTCCCCAGGCGCGGCGATGCAGATCGCGTCGGTGGCCGTCCCGGTGCCGGCGAACCCAGCGTCCAGCACGGCCTGGGCCTTGGCCTCGGTCGCGGTGACCACGGCGTTGACCAAGGCCGCGTCGGCCAGCGGTACCGGGACCACCACGATGACGTTGATCGTGCCCGGCCGTGACCGGACATCGCGGTCGACGGGCGCGAGTTCATGGTCCGGGCCGCCGGGTCTACGGGCCGGGACCGCCCAGGCCGGCGCGCTCAGGCCGACGGTGGCGGCGGCGTGCACGCCGCGGTCCTCACGCCGCACCACGTCGCTCACCTGCGCGGCGGTTAGCAGCCCGATCCCCGGCCCGGACAGGCCCAGGCCGCGGGCCAGCTCGCGCAGGTGCGGCGCAGGGTCGGTCCTGGTGTATCCGCTGGCGACCTGGGCGTTGAGCACCCACTCGCGCGGCCCGAGGCCGCCGCCCAGGATGCCGCTGCTGATCATCCGGTATCCCGGGCCGGGATGCCACAGCGCCATCGGCAGCCGCAGGCCCTCTTCGTCGCGCCAGCTCAGGTCCAGCCGCATGTCCGCTCTCCCTGGTCCTCGGTCAGCACCACCGACACGGTCCCACATTCCGGGAGGCGCCACCGCGCCCAGGGCTGGACAATGGAGCCGTGGAGGAGGATGGGGCGGGCGCGCGGGCCCGGCAGCGGGCCCTGGTCCGGCGCGGTTATGACGCCGTCTCGCAGGCCTACCGGGACGATGACGGGCGGGCGGCCGGGGCACAGAACGCGGACACGAGCCGGTACGCGGGCTGGGTCGCGGGACTGGCCGGACGGCTGCGGCCCGGGGCCCGGGTCCTGGATCTGGGCTGTGGGGCCGGGATCCCGGCCACCCGGCAGCTGGCCGCCCGCGGCCTGCGGGTGATCGGCGTCGACTTCTCCGCCGTCCAGCTCGGCCGCGCCCGGCGGCTGGTCCCTGAGGCCCGCCTGGTGCAGGCCGACATGGCGACGCTCCAGTTCAGCCCGGCCAGCCTGGACGCGGTGGTGTGCTTCTACGCCCTGATCCACCTGCCGCTGGCTGACCAACGGGCGCTCTTGCCCCGGATCAGGGACTGGCTGCGCCCGGATGGGCTGTTCCTGGCCATCGTCGGTGCCCAGCCGTGGACCGGGACCGAGCAGTTCCACGGGGCCGAGATGTTCTGGGACCACGCCGGGACCGGCAGCTACCTGGGCTGGCTGGAACAGGCCGGGCTCACCCCGCTGTGGGACCGGTTCGTCCCCGAATCCGGGGGCCCCGGGCACAGCCTCGTCCTGGCCCGGGCCGCAAGCCTGGAGTAGCTTGAGCCCATGTCGACCAGGGACGGGCGTTGAGATGCATGTCGTGGGGTTGGTGCTGCATCCCCAGCGGGACTGCAGCGGGGCGGTCGGCTCGGTCCTGGACTGGGCCGACCGGCGCGGGATCAAGGTCCTCGGCATCGAAACCGAGCTGAGCAGGCTGGCCTGCACGGCCGATCCGGTCACTCCCGACGAGCTGCGACGGCGGGCGGATCTGCTGGTCAGCATGGGCGGCGACGGCACCATGCTGAGGGCCATGAGGCTGGCGGACGGGCAGCGGTTTCCGGTGCTCGGGGTCAACCTGGGCAAGCTGGGGTTCCTGGCTGAGGTCGACGTGCCAGACCTGGCCGACGCGCTATCCGCGATCGACGAGCACAGGTTCACGGTCGAGCCGCGGCTGGCCGTGGATGCCGCCATCGGGGATCAGGTCGTCACCGCGTTCAACGACGTAGCGTTCGTGCGGTTCCCCGGCCAGAAGACGGCCGCGGTCTCAGTGTGGGCCGGGGGCGACAGGTTCGTCAGCTACGCCGCGGACGCGCTGGTGGTGTCGACCCCGACGGGCTCGACCGCGTACAGCTTCTCGGCCGGCGGCCCGATCGTGAGCCCGGCGGTCGAGGCGCTGGTCATCACCCCGGTCGCGCCGCACTCCGCCTACAACCGCGGGCTCGTGGTGGCCTGCGGTGACCAGCTGGCCTTGCACATCCTGCCCGGCAGCGGGGAACTCGCGGTCGAGGCGGACGGCAACCTCGCCGCGAACGTCGGGCCCGGCGACATGATCCGGCTCATCCCGCGCCCCGGCGCCGCCCGCGTCGTGCGGCTAGGCCGGACCACGTTCTACGAGCGGGCCCGGCGCAAGCTGCGGCTGACCGACTCAGCGGAGATCCCGGTCAGCCGGGGCGGCTGATGGCCGAGACCTACCTGCACGGCCACCACGACAGCGTGCTGCGGTCGCACCGGTGGCGGACCGCGGAAAACTCGGCCAGCTACCTGCTGGCCTACCTGCCCGCGGACGCGCAGGTGCTCGACGCAGGCTGCGGGCCGGGCACGATCACCGCGGACCTGGCGGCCCGGGTGCCCGGCGGCCAGGTCACCGGGATCGACGCGGCGCCGGACGTGCTGGCCGAGGCCCGGCAGGAGGCGGCCCGGCGCGGCCAGGCCAACGTCCGGTTCGAGACCGGAGACGTCTACCGCCTGGCCTACGCCGACGGCACGTTCGACGTGGTGCACGCGCACCAGCTGCTGCAGCACCTGTCCGACCCGGTCCGGGCGCTGGCCGAGATGCGGCGGGTGTGCCGCCCGGGCGGCCTGGTCGCGGCCCGCGACGGCGACTACGGCGGGATGTTCTGGTTCCCCGAGGAGCCCGAGCTGGCCGAGTGGCTGGCCCTGTACCGGGCGGTGGCCCGGGCACTGGGCGGCGAGCCTGACGTATCCCGCACGGGGAGACCGTGTGCCGGGTCTAGGCTCGGGGACTTAGGCAGCGGCCGGACGGGCCGAGGAAGCCCGTCACGTGGCCGGGGCGGACAGTGAAGCTGAGCCCGTCCACCGCGGTCACCCGGCCGAAGCGCTTGGTCAGCCGGTCGACCTCGATCATGACGGTCGCGGCACGGTGAAGAACTCGGTCGAGGGACGCTGCCAGAGGAGCACCACCGCGGCCAGCCCGACCAGCCAGACCACGACGCCCCAGATCTTGACCGCGCCGGCCAGCGGGGCGGTGACGCCCACGATCGTGTCGATGGTCGCGATCGCGAACAGCACCGACCCGGTGATCCGGGCCCAGTTCTTACCCCCCTGGCAGTTACGGGCCACGATGATCCAGGCCGCGGCGCCGATCAGGCCGCCGACGATGAACCCGGCGAGCAGGGCGTGCTGGGAGGCGTCGATCTGGCTCACGGTGAGCTTGTGGGAACGCCTCTCGATCGCGCTCTTGGTGGCGTTGACGGTCAGGATGTCGATGATGATGCCGAGAATGCTGGTGGCCGCGCCCACGTACATGACCTTGACGGCGTTGGCCACCTGGGACGGGACGGGCGGGCGTTCGATCTCCGGCATCTGGGCGCCGGTCGGGTAGGGCTGGTACATGTCACTCCTCAGGGTTGGTCCAGGCGCCCCGCGGGGCGGCGTCGATCGAGTTGACCGGGATCAGCCGGCTGGTCAGCACCAGGTGGGTCCGGTTGTCGCGGATGCGGATGGCCAGCGTCGCGGTGCCGTCGAGGCCGCCGCCGGCATGCGCGGCCATGTCGCCGCGCGGGCTGATAAGCCAGCCGAGGCGGCTCGAACCTGCCTTCAGGCGTGAGGTGGTAACTGGTGACCGCGCCCGAAGGCCGGGTGCGGGGAACCGGTGACGGGGGTCCAGGGGCTCGCCCCGGTCAAGGTCGGCCCAGCCCCCGGCGAGCAGCCACGGCTCCGGGTTCTGCGGTGATGCGCCGGCCAGCAGCAGGGCGGGCAGGCCCAGCTCGGCGAAGGCCTGGTCCGCGAGCGCTGGCACCCCGGCGGGCACGTCGCCACGGGTCCGTTGCGGGACGGGCTGGCCAGTGCGGGGATCGCGGAGCCTGCTGCCGGTCGGCAGCCCGCGCAGGCCGGTCCTGGCCGGGCCGGTCTGGACGAGCTGCTTGAGGGCGGCCCAGCTGGGCTGGCCGTGCTCGCGGGCGATGGCCGCCTGCGCGTCGTGCAGGGTCGCGAACTCGCCCGCGGCCAGGCGGCGTTTGGCTTCGAGCCTGAGGTAGCGCAGATTCGGCCGGTCGAGCAGTGCGCGTGACCCACCGGGCATGGCAGTCCTTCCCTCGCGCCCGCGGTCCGCATGCCAAGGGCGGGAAAGACTCGCCGTGGATCGAAGCCGTGCAACCGGTGAGCTTGCAGCTCTGCCCGCGGACCCAGAGGCGGCCGGAACCACCTGACCCGATGATAACGCTCGGCTGGGGATGGTACGAGGTGGGTTACGAGCCATCGGGTCCTCCAGGGCGGCTTACGGGCCGTGGGTCCTCCAGGGCGGCTTACGGGCCGTCGGGGTCCTCCAGGGCGGCCACGATGTCGTATCCGAGCGCGCCGGCCACATCAGCCGCGGCGGAAACGACCCGGCCGAGCCCGGTCACCGGGGCGATGGCCAGGAGCACATCAGCGATCTCATCATCGGTCGCGCCCGCGGCCAGGGCCCGGGTGGTGCCCCATTCCAAGCAGACGGCCGGGGAGCCGAGCGCCACCGACGCGCCGAGCTGGAGCAGCGCCGCGGTCTTCTGATCGACGACCGCCAGGCTGGGCAGGCCGAGCCCCAGGCCAGCCTGGTCTTCGACGAAGCTCTCGTCGATCATCGCCAGCCTGCGCAGGGTTTCCTGGAATCGCACTACCTGGCTCATCCGGCCCTCCCCTCGCCCTGGGCCACCATTTCAGCTGACGCCAGGGCGTTCGTCATCACCCGGAAGGCATGATTGACAGCCTCACCCTTCCAGCAGCGCCAGCTCCCCGGCCCGCGAGACCGGCCATTGGGGTCGGCGCGGGTCACGATAATGTGCGAGGGACGATGCTGAGGGGTGGCGGACGTGACAATTGTCGAAGGGTCGGGAGTCGTCGTCACCGGCGGCGGCGCGGGCATCGGCCGCGCCCTGGCCCGCAGGCTGGCGGCGGGCGGCGCGCAGGTGGTGGTCAACGACCTGGACGCCGGGGCCGCGGCGGCGGTGGCCGTGGAGATCGGTGGTTACGCCGTAGCCGGGGACGCCGCCACCGAGCAGGGCGTACGCGACCTGGTCGCCGCGGCCCGCGGATACCTGGGCGAGATCGACATCTACTGCTCCAACGCGGGGATAGCCGCGGGAACCGGGCCCGACACCCCGGATGAGACCTGGGAGCGGGCCTGGGAGGTCAACGTGATGGCCCACGTCCGCGCGTCCCGCGAGCTGCTTCCCGCCTGGCTGGAGCGCGGATACGGGTGCTTCGTCGTGACCGCGTTGGCGGCCGGGCTGCTGACCATGCTGGGCGCCGCGCCGTATTCGGTGACCAAGCATGCGGCCGAGGCCTACGCGGAATGGCTCGCCGCCACGTACGGCCACCGCGGGCTTACCGTGCACTGCATCTGCCCGCAAGGGGTGCGGACGGCCATGCTGGCCGCCTCGGGCCAGGCCGGGGAGGTCGTGCTGAAAGAAGCCGCGATCGAGCCCGAGCAAGTAGGCCAGGCGCTGTGGGACGGCCTGGCTGACGGCAGGTTCCTGATCCTGCCGCACCCCCAGGTGCACGAGTACTACACGATGCGGGCCGACGACACCGACAGATGGCTGCGCGGCATGAACCGCATGCAGCAGCGCATCGAGGAGCTGATGACCCCGTGAGGGCCTGGCAGGTGCACGAGCTCGGCGAGCCGCGCGACGTGCTGAGGCTGGCGGAGGTCCCCGATCCCGAACCCGGGCCCGGGCAGGTGCTGGTGCGGGTGCGCGGCGCCGCGGCGAACTTCCCCGACGTGCTCATGTGCCGCGGCGGCTACCAGGTCCGCCCGCCGCTGCCCTTCACCCCGGGCATCGAGCTGTGCGGCGAGATCGTGGCCGTGGGCCACCAGGCGACGAGGTGGGCCGTCGGCGACCGGGTGCTCGGCGGGCCGTCGCTGCCGTTCGGGGCCTACGCGGAGCTCGCGGTCATGAACGCGGACACCGTCTTCCCGGCCCCGGAGGGCCTCGATGACGCCGAAGCCGCCGCGTTCTTCATCACCTACCAGACCGGATGGTTCGGGCTGCACCGGCGGGCGCGTCTGGCGGCGGGCGAGACGCTGCTCGTGCACGCCGCGGCGGGCGGGGTCGGCAGTGGTGCCGTCCAGCTCGGCAAGGCGGCCGGCGCCCGGGTCATCGGCGTGGTCGGCGGCGAGCGGAAGGCCGAGGTGGCGCGGGCCCTGGGCGCGGACGTGGTGGTGGACCGGCTCAGCCAGGATTTCGTCGAGGTGGTCAAGGAGGTCACCGGCGGCCGCGGGGCCGACGTCGTGTACGACCCGGTGGGCGGCGAGACCTACACCAGGTCGACCAAGTGCATCGCGTTCGAGGGCCGGATCCTGGTCATCGGCTTCGCCGGGGGCGAGATCAGCTCGGCCATGCTGAACCGCGTGCTGCTCAAGAACTACTCGGTGGTGGGGCTGCACTGGGGCCTGTACCAGACCAAGGAGCCGCAGGCCATCCGGGACTGCCACGTCGAGCTCGGCAAGCTGGTGGCCGACGGCCTGATCCGGCCGCTGATCGGCGAGCGGCTCGGGCTGGCCGACGTGGCCGACGGCGTGCAGCGGCTGGCCGACGGCAGCACGGTGGGCCGGATGGTGTTCATGCCCTGAGGGGCTTTACCCGGAAGGCGCACCTTGCCTGGTTGGCCGAACTACGTCGCGCTGGGCGATAGCCTGACCGCCGGCCGCGACGACTACAGCACCGAAGGGGGACGCATCGGCTGGGCGCGACGGCTGGCCGCGATCCTCGGCACACGGACCGGCGTGCCCTGCTCGCTGACCAACCTGGCCGAGGACGGCGCCGACGTGGCCGTTGTGGTCGAGTGGCAGCTGCCCGCGGTCGCCCGGCTCCGCCCGGATCTGGTTAGCGTCACCGTGGGCGTGAATGACGTCCGCGACTCCGGCTTCGGTGCCGACCGTTTCGCCGCCGGGTTCGGGCGACTGCTCCATGGCCTGACCGTGACCGGTGCCACGATCCTGACCTGCACGCTTCCCGACATCGCCGGGATCATGTCCCTGCCCGAGGACTTGATCGGCCCGGCGCGCCAGCTGATGCGGCAGGCCAGCGACATCATCAGGGATCAGGCGGCCGCGCACGGGGCGCTGTGCCTGGACGTCTGGGCCATGCCGGTCGCGGCGGACCCGCGGCTGTTCGCCCCGGACCGGATTCATCCCAATGCCAGCGGCCACCAGCTGCTGGCCGACGCCTGCGCCGACCTGTTGCTGGCTGGCTGACCGGCGCTGGGCCGGGCACCCGCCATATAGGATTCGGGAAGTGTCCAGCGACCTGGGGGCTTCGGAGCCCGTCAGCAGCATTCCTAGCCAGGCGGGTAGGAAGCGATGGGTTGCCCCGGTCATTTATGGCGTCCTCGGCCTCGAGCTGGCCGTGGTCATCGGGTTTGCCGCCACATACAACGCGCTGGATTTCCGCATTTACATGTGGGGCGGGCACGCCGTCACGCAGGATACGCGGCTGTACCTCGCCCTGGCCTACGGCCACTGGTTCACTTATTCTCCGTTCGCGGCCCTGGTCTTCGTGCCCATCGCGGCGATACCGCTGGCCGTCGCCCGGGTGCTGTGGGACCTGGTGTCGGTCGCGGCGCTGGCCTACTCCGTGGTGCTCATCCTCAAGCTGGCGGGGTACCAGCCGTCGAGGCTGGTGATCGCGGGCGTCACCGCGGCGGCGATGGCGCTCGACCCGGTATACGAGACGCTCTTCCTCGGCCAGATCAACCTGATCCTGCTGGCCCTCATCCTGACCGACGTCTGGCGGGTGTCCCGTGGCGGCACCGCGGGCATCGGCGTCGGCGTGGCGGCCGCGATCAAGCTGACCCCGGCCATCTTCATCGTGTTCTTCCTGCTGGCCAGGAAGACCAAGTCGGCCTTCATAGCGGCCGCCGCCTTCGTCGGCTGCGGGCTCATCGGGCTGCTGGTCGCGCCGCGCGCGTCGGAGATGTACTGGGAGCACCTGTCCCATGACACCAGCCGCGTCGGCGCACCTTACATCAGCAACCAGTCGCCGTACGCGGCCGCCATCCGGATTGCCGACGGAGCGGCCCACATCGGTCTGTGGTACGTGGTGATCCCGCTCGCGTTCGCCGCCATCGGGCTGGCCGCGGCCGCGATCCTGGCGCGGCGCGGCGACTGGCTGGGCGCGACGGCGGCCACCGGTACCACCGGCCTGCTGGTCTCGCCGATTTCCTGGGCCCATCACTGGGTCTGGATCCTGCCTGCCCTGGTGCTGCTGGTACGTTCCGGGCACCGGGTGGCCGCGGGCCTGGGGTACCTGCTGTTCGCACTGGCGCCGTTCTGGTACACGCCGCATTCCGGCGGCCCGCGCGAATACGGTTTCCACGGGCTGCTCACGGCCGTGGCCAACTGCTACCTGATCGCCGGGCTGGCGTTCCTGGCCTACCTGGCCTGGCGCGCCTACCGCGGAGCTCCACCGGCCGGTCCGGCCCGCGAGGACGACGGGCCCCGCCTGGCCGGCGTACCACACAGTGCGGAGGCCCGGCCCGGCGGTTAGGCCGATTCGGTGTGATGTATTCCGGTTGCCGGGCCGAACGGCACGGTGTGTATTTCGGTTGCCGGGCCGAACGGCACGGTCCATGGTGGAGCGGTGCTGATCAGAAGGGAATCGGTCGGCGACGCGGACGCGATCCGCGCCATTACGGCCGCCGCGTTCGCGCGGCCGGAACGGCCGGATCAGGCACCGCCCGAGGTCAGGCTGGTCGGCGAACTGCGCGAGAGCGAAGCCTGGCTCCCGGCGTTGTCGCTGGTGGCGACCGGGCCGGACGCCGAGGTGATCGGCCACGTGCTGTGCACGCGGGCCCACGTCGACCAGGCGCCGGTGCTGGCTCTGGGGCCGCTGACCGGGACATTCCGCTACGCCGAGCGCTTCGACCGAGTGTGACGGTCAGGCGGTCACGACGCTGCGCACCTCAAGGACGTTCCCGGTCATCTCGGAGGCCTCGTCGGAGAGCAAGAACGCGACCAGATCGGCAACCTCGCCTGTGCAGGCGAACCGGCGCAGCGCGATCGTCTCGACCAGGCGAGCATGCATGCGTTCCGGCACGACCGCGGTCATCTCGCGGCCGCCGGAGCCGGGCGTCACGGCGTTGACCTGGATCCCGAACCGGCCGACCTGACCGGCCAGCGCCTTGACGAACCCGGCGATCCCTGGCTTGGCCGCCAGGTCTTCGCCGACGTGACCGTACACCCCGACCACCGAAGACACCACCACGATCCGGCCCGATCGCTGTCTCATCATGGGCAGCACGGCCTGGCACAGGTGGAACATGCCGTCCATGTCGGTCACGGCGCGCCAGTCCGCGGGCTGGACCAAGGCTGGGGGCCGGTCTCTGGTGATTCCCGCGCAGCTCACCGCCGCATCGACCGGACCCAGTTGCTCTCCGGCCTGTCGTACCCAGGTCGTGACCCCCGCGGGGTCGGTCATGTCGACCCGGACTGCGCTGACGCGCGTGCCGAACGTGCGGGCGGCCTGTTCCACCTCGCGGGCGGAGTGCTCGTCGCCCTCGTAGCCGAAGCTGACGTCCCAGCCGCTCGCGGCGAGCCTGTGGACGATGGCCGCGCCGATGCCGCGGGAGCCGACGCTGACCAGGGCTATCGGACCGTCACCCTGGCTCACGATTCAACTCCCGGTCCGCGCAACGCAGGCTCACCCTGTGGTGCCACAAAAGTAACATGCCGGAAGTTGAAGATGATACTAAGGTGAACACTGATTTGCCGCGTGCCGATGGAAGGCTAGAGCGGGTGGAGATATAAGGCGAGAACCGTCCGGGATGATCATTGTCCGGGCGGGTCGCCCGGGGCTGGTTACCCGGGGCGGGGCGGCGGGCTGTGGCTGCGGATGATCTTCCCGGCGGGGCTGCGGACCTGGCTGGTGCCGTCCGGGCGGACGGCCAGTTCCCAGCCCAGCTCGTGCAGCACCACGTGATGGTGCCACCAGCAGTAGTCCTTGAGGTTGCCCAGGCTGGTCCGGCCGCCGTCGGCCCGGTGGATCACGTGGTGCGGCTCGCACCCGGCCGCGGGCTGGTCGCACCCGCCGGGGTACTGGCAGCCCTGGTCCCGCAGCGCCACCAGCCGCCGCAGGTGCGCGGGGATCTGGTCGCTCTGGCCCACGTCCAGCGGCAGCGACGGCCCGTTCAGGCCGCTGGCCGAGCAGGTTGGTGCGCAGGAACGAGGCGACGCCGCCGGGGCCGGAGACCACCGCGATGACCGCGGCCAGGATCTGCTGCTCCACCATGGCCAGCACCCCGGCCGCGCTATCCCCGGGGCCGGGGCCGCCGGCGTCGGTGACGACTGGGGCCGGGGTGCGGTCCGGGGCGCGTATCCCGTCCTGGGTGCCGGCCTGGTCAGGGACGCCGGTGCCGTCCGGGCTGCCCGGGCTGGGCTGGGCGCCGGTACCGTCCGCGCGGCCGGCGCGGCCGGCTTCGGGGCGGCCGGCGTGGCCGCGGATCCGGTCGTAGTGCACGCACAAGCCGATCAGCTGGTCCACCGCGCCCGGGTCCAGGTCGCCGGTCACCACCGGGATCACCATCGCGTCGCAGCCGATCGTGCGGGCGGCGTCGCCGTCCAGCCAGGCCCCGCCGTCCCCGGCGGCCACCGCGGTCGCGGCGCGGTGCGCGGCCCGCGCGGCCCGGTAGCCCTCGACCCACTTGGCCTGCAGCGCCGAGTCCTGGTCCAGCTCGCACAAGTCCGCGAACGAGACGTGCACCAGGGCCTTGACCGGCTGCCCGGCCCGCTGGGGCAGCAGGTCCGAGGCCAGCAGCCGCCGCATGCGTCCGCTGTGATTTTGCATCATGATCGGACTCATGAACAACTCAGAGGCAAAACGAGCGGAAACCCAGCTCGGGCGGCTGTGTATGCCCGTTTGACAAGACCACGACGCGGCGGAGTCGGTGCCCATCCAGATTCAACGGGGCACCGACCACGCGGGCCGACGCGGCTGGACGTCGCGGTCACCTTCAAGGATGACGGCTACTCGGGGTCCAAGGAAATCACCCGTGACGGATTTGCGGAGCTGATCGCGGCCATCGAGGCGAACCAGGTCGATGTGGTGATCGTGCGGCTGACCCGCAACCTGGTGTCTGGGAGCAGGACCGGCTGACATGCTGCTTCACCAGTGCCGCTGGCCGATACGCGACTTTTATGTTACGCTAAATGCATGGTACGGCCCACTGGCGCAGAGCGTTACTTCGAGGCACGAGCGGCCAAGAGCCCGGAATACCGGCAAGCTCTTGACGCTGCCCGTACGCGCATCGCCGCTGTTGATGGGGTGGTTAGGGCGCTGGATGAGCGGCGCAGGGATCTCGGGCTGTCGAAGGCCGAGTTGGCCCGGCAGGCCGGTATGCGCCCCGAGGTGGTCCGACGGATATTGGGCGCTGGTCCGGCTAATCCGACCTTGTCGACGGTGATCTCCCTGGCGAGTGCGATGTCGATGGACGTCACGATCAGCGCTCCGGCTGAACGTACACAGTCCGGCGTTTCCGGAACTCGTCGGCGCACTGCTTGACGCGGCGGTAATCGCGCGGGCTGGCCGCGGACCGAACCGGCTTGCTCAGCCCGTCGAGGCATATGAGGGAAGGACCGCCGAGGTCATGGGCATTGCGGTCAAGAAGGCAAAACAGCCGGTGGTTAGCGCCGCCGCCATGAACCCGTACCTCGTAGAATCCGGCCATGTCATCGCGCATGGCCTCCCACTTGCCGCCGCCTGAGAAGGACGGCGGCGGGGCTGCGGCCACTGCCTCCAGAACCGCTTGGATCTCGGCAGCTACCTTGTCCGGCAGCCCATCGAGGAAGTCCATGGCGGGCACCGGACAAGCCGGGTCATCGTTCTTGTGGCGCTGGAAGAAGTGGATCAGCCACGGCTCAGGCATTGGCGTCACCACCACAAGGGAAACTGCGGGCCATATACCTATGCTCAGATCACCGGCAGCAGTGGCTACAACACTTATGTGATCAACAACATGTGGGGCGCGGAGTCGGGCACCACCCAGACGCTTACCGCAGTCAGCCCGAAGGACTGGAGCGTGGTCGCGGCCCTGCAGCCGCCGGGGTACACGGGGGTGCAGACCTACCCGGACACTCAGGAGCTTTATACCCGCCAGGACAACACGCCCGATCCGCTGTCCGGTTTCCATTCCATCGTGTCCTCCTTCGCCGAGGCCATGTCGACGGAGGGCAGCACCAGCGCGGAGGCTGCCTATGACATCTGGCTCGGCCAGAATTCGGCCACCAACTATAGGAACGAGGTGATGATCTGGAACGATCAGGTGAACCGGGGGACGTGCGGCGGGGCCACGGTCAAGGCGCATGCCAGCTTTGGCAGGCAGAACTGGACGCTGTGCGAGTACGGCGGTACCGAGCTGATCTGGTACCTGGACGGCAATGAGCAGTCGGGGACCGTGCACATCCTGGCCATGCTCACCTGGCTGGAAAACCACGGCTACGTGCCCCAGGGCTCGGGGCTCAACCAGATCGACTACGGGTTTGAGATCTGTTCCACCCCCGGCCCTGAGAAGTTCAGCGTCACCGGGTATGACATCAGGTCCGCGTGCAATGCGGGCGTTTCCTGCTGAGGACGGAAGGTGACGCCGTGGATGATTGCCGGTTCGGCGAGGAAATCCCCCGAGTGTAGTGAATGCGGCGCGATGAGCACGTGCCGCGCAGGTGCTTTCCCGGCGGGAGACCCGGCAGTGACATAGCCTGCCCGCAGACCACCTACGCATCGGAGGGCTCGGCACGATCGTGGCAGGTTGCGGTGACGTACTCCGATGACAGTGGCCGGGGAAGCGGCGGCGCGGTTCGCCGCGGAACTGATCAGGATCGACACGACCAACCGGGGCGGCGGGGACGGGCAGGAGCGCGCGGCCGCGGAGTACGTGGCCGCGCGGCTGGCCGAGGCCGGGGTGGAGCCGGCGCTGCTGGAATCCGCGAAGGGGCGCGCGAACGTGGTGGCGCGGATCGGCGGCACCCAGCCCGGCGCGGCGGCGCTGCTGGTCCACGGGCACTTGGACGTGGTGCCCGCCGACCCGGCGTCCTGGTCGGTGCATCCGTTCTCCGGTGAGATACGCGACGGTGTGCTGTGGGGACGCGGCGCGGTGGACATGAAGAACGCCGACGCCGTGCTGCTGGCGGTGGTCGCCCAGTGGGCCCGCGGCGGTATCCGGCCGCGGCGCGACATCGTGCTGGCGTTCACCGCCGACGAGGAGGACACCGCCGAGTTCGGCGCCCGGTGGCTGGTCGAGCGGCATCCGGAGCTGTTCGACGGATGCACGGAAGCGGTCGGGGAATCGGGCGCCTTCACCTACCACGCGGGGCCGGGGCAGCGGCTGTACCCCATCGCCTCGGCCGAGCGGGGTACCGCCTGGCTCAAGCTGACCGCCCGGGGCCAGGCCGGTCACGGCGCCAAGCCGAACCCGGAGAACGCGGTGACCCGGCTGAGCGCGGCGATGGCCAGGATCGGGGCTCATCGCTGGCCGGTCAGGCTGATCCCCACCGTGCGCGCCGCGGTCGCGGCCATCGCGGAGGCGGCCGGGCGGGCAGAGCCGACCGGCGGCTTCGGTGCCCTAGAGCCCGACGACCTGCTGGCCTACCTCGGCCCGGCGGCGACCCTGGTGGCCGGAACGATCCGCAACAGCGCCAATCCGACCATGCTGCAGGCGGGTTACAAGGTCAACGTCATCCCGGACGAGGCGATCGGCTACGTGGACGGGCGGGTCCTGCCCGGCTGCGAGGAGGAATTCCGCGCCACGCTCGACGAGCTGACCGGGCCCGAGGTGAGCTGGGAGTACGCCCACACCGAACGACCGCTGGAGGCACCGCTCGGCACCCCGGTGCTGGCCAGCATGACGCAGGCCCTGCTGGCCGCCGATCCCGGCTCGACGATCGTGCCGTACTGCATGAGCGGCGGCACCGACGCCAAGCAGTTCGCCCGGCTGGGGATGCGCTGCTATGGCTTCACGCCCATGGTGCTGCCGCCGGGCTACGACTATTACGCCATGTTCCACGGCACCGACGAGCGCATCCCGCTGTCCGCGCTGGAGTCCGGCGTGCTGGTCATGGACCGGTTCCTGCGCACCACCGCAGGCTGACCCACGAGACGCTATCGACCGGCGATTCCGCCTCGGGCCGGGGCGAGCAGCGAGCGGACCCGGTCCTGGCCCAGGGCCAGCAGCAGCGTGGGCATCCGCGGGCCGGTGTCCCTGCCGACCAGCAGCTCATAGAGCAGCACGAACCAGGCTCGCTGGGCCACCCTGATCTCGGCGGTCGGCGGGGCGCTGATGGGCAGCCCGCGCTGGAGCCTCGGGATGCCGTACGCCAAGGTTTCCAGGCCCTCATAGGACCAGTCGCCGGCCATGCGGTCGAGCAGCAGCTTGATCGCGTCGCGCTGCTCGGCGGTCAGCGCCGCGAGCCTGGCGGTGTCGGGCTCGTCGCGGACCCGGGTGCGGTCCCCGGGCGGGACGTACCCGGTGACCCAGGCCTGCGCGCAGTCCAGCCGCGGCCGCACCTCGTCCAGGGTGGCGATCGGATCCGCGGCGGTCATATCCCGCAGGATGCGCAGCATCTGGGCCTGGTCGCCGGCGGTGATGTCCGCCACCGAGGCCAGGTTGCGGAAGGGCAGCGGGCGCGGCGTGACCGGCAGCGGCCCGTCGGACGTGCCGGACGCGCGGGCGAACACCGACCGGCTGGCCGGCTCGGCGGTGCCCTCCGCGACCCGGCGGGTCAGCGCGTCCCACTCGTCGTAGGTCCGGCCGACCTCGGCGTCGAAGGCCAGGGTGATGGACTGCTCGGGACGGCGGCGCGCGTACAGCCAGCGCAGCACCGGCGCCTCGAAGATCTCCAGCGCGTCTGCCGGGGTCGGCGCGCCGCCGCGGGAGCCGCTCATCTTGGCCGACCCGGTGGTGCCGACGAAGGCGTACCCGAAATGCAGCGGCATCTCCCCGCCGAAGATCTCCGTCACCAGGCCCCGGCCCACGGTGAAGCTGGATCCCGGCGAGGAGTGGTCCACTCCGGCCGGCTCGAACGTCACGTGCTCGTACGCCCACCGCATCGGCCAGTCGACCTTCCAGGCCAGCTTCCCGGCCACCTGCGCGATCGGGGTGGGACCTTCCACCGCGCCGCAGGCGCAGGTGTAGGTGATATCCGTGGTCTGGTCGTCGAAGGCGGTCACCGTGGTGTCGTCACGGCCGCAGGCCTTACAGTAGGGCCGGAACGGGTAGTAGTCCGCCGCCTGCGGCTCGCCGTCATCGTCATCGTTCTCGGCGCCGCGCCTGGTCTGGTACTTGGCCAGGATCGCCCCGATGTCGGCTCGGCGCCGCATCGCGGTGATGATCGATGCCGTGTAGGCCCCCGAGGTGTACATCTGGGTCTGGCTGATCTCGGTGACCCGGACCTCGAGGCGGGCCAGCGCCTCACGCAGCGGCGCCTTGAAGTGCTCGGCCCAGTTCGCGTGCTGGCCGCACGGGTCGGGCACCCCGGTCAGCGGGCGGCCGACGTACTCGGCGAACTCCTCGGGGAAGCCGGCCGGGACCCGGCGCAGCCGGTCGTAGTCGTCCCAGGACAAGATGTGCCGGCACGGCGCGGCGCCACGCCGCACCTCGTCGGCGACCAGGTGCGGGACCATGAGCTCGCGCAGGTTCCCCAGGTGCACCGGGCCGGACGGGCTGATCCCCGACGCACAGGTCGGGACCTCGCCGGGATGCCTGCGCTGGCCCTCGGCGCGCACCAGGCCCGCGGTCCGCGCCACCCAGTCGTCGCCCGCAGCCACGGACAGGTCACCTCCATCGTCGTGTGCAGTGCACAGCGTACAAGCAGCGCTGATGCTGGCGGCAATAGATGTCAAGCGGCCGCCGGGAAGCCCGGCGGCCGCTTGGCCGATTCAGGAACGGGCTAGGCACGCGTGCCCGAGCCCGGCATCAGCCTCCTCAGAAACGGCACGGATTGCTCATGATCGGGCCGAACAGCTCCGGGTAGCCCAGGCCCGGCGGGACGGTCCCGTACTGGGCGAACCTGCCGAACGTGTTGCCGTTCCTCATGTTGCCGAACTCCAGCACGCAGGCCTTGGTCAGCGTCCAGTACGGGTAGAACTTTCCTGGCGCGGTCGGCGGCGGGACCTTGCAGCCCGAGGTGTTCGGGTACGCGCAGCTGGACTCGCTCAGAGCCGCGTCGGTCTGGATCTGGAAGCGGGGGTAGCCGAGGCCTCTGACCGTTGTCGGCGCCAATTGCTGGAAGGTAGACGGGTACAGGTTGGGCGTGGTCGACGTGGGCCAGTCAGGCCAGTACGGGTTCCCGTCGAAGTCCAGGTCGCCGTTCTGGAAGAGGTTGTCCTCGCATCCGGTCACGATGTTGGGCGGTGCGTTCAGACTCCCGTGGGTATCACCCGCGAAGTAGCAGACCGCATCACCGGGCTCGAGGGACTCCGGGGCGGTAGCGGAGGCCTCGTAGGGACCGCTGCACTGGTTGTAGGTGGTGTCAGTGACGCCCGGAGCGAGGTTGAGAACGATCGGCTGGGCCAGGCCCGTGCAGGCCTCGAAGTGGCCGATCTCGAACTCGGTGCTGACGTCCACCTGGAGCGCCGCCCACGGGGTGATGCTCCTCACCGAGGAGGTGCTGTACTCGGGCTCGTAGTTCCACGGCGTGCCGCTGCAGTTGTTGATGTTGGTCGCCATGAACCCGTTGGCGGCCGATGCCTGCATGAAACCGGACTGGCCCGTGGTGTTGTCCTTGATCGATGTCACGAGTGCTTTCTGGCCGGGATGGCCTGGCACCGGCGCGTCCGAGATGTGGATCGTGAGCTTGTCACCAGGGTTCATCAGCAGGGTGTTGCCGTTGGGCGTGCTGGTGGCGAGGTCCGAGAGCTGAGGACTCGGCGGGCCGGTCGGCACGCCGTTGGTCTGGATGAAGGCGAAGTTCGTCGTCTCCTCGCAGTTGGTGTTGCAGCTGGCGAAGTTGAGCGTGCACTCCAGGTCGTTGATGTGCAGGGAGGCGCACCAGTGCGTGTTGTCACAGCTGATGTTGTCCGCGAACGGCGCCATCCCCGGCGGGTAGAACTGCATCTCCAGGAACGAGCTGCCGCCCCCCGGGTAGACGCCGGCCGGAACCGGGGCCTTGACCGTCGCGGGCTGGTTGACGTCGCTGTTCGGCTTGCACGGCAGCAGCGGGTAGGAGAACGGGTTGCACAGCGCCATCGAGAACCACGGCGCGATGGTCAGCTCGGCATAGTGGTTCACGTCCTTGCCGGGCGTCTTCACCGTCGGCGCGGCGGCCGGATCCACGCCGAGCGTCTCGTGCCAGGTGACGTTGTTCCCTGATCCCGGCACCGAGGACAGGTACCTGGTGTCCGGCTCGTCGTGCCCGATGTAGCGGCCGTTGTCGTAGAAGCGGCCGTCCCAGGTGTTGCTGTTGTTCACGCCGTACATGCCCCGGATGTCGGTGCAGGCATTGGCCAACTTGATGGTCTTGTAGGCCGGGCTCATCCCGTTGCAGTCCATGCCGCCCCCGGTCGTCGGCTTGGTCCAGGTCCGGGCGGGCGCCGGCGCCTTCGTGGTCGCCGTGGTGGTCGCCGCACTGGCGGCCACCGCGCTGGCCAGCCCGAGCTGACAGAGAACCGCGGCCCCCACTGCGGGTATCAGCAGTAGCTGCCACCGCCGCCTGCGGCCGGGCGAGCCGCGCCCGGACATGACTGACCAGACAGTACGCATGCAGGATTCCTCTCATTGGTGCGTGACCGCCGGTCTGCCCTCCATGACCCGCTGGACACGACGGTGTGACCGTCCGCGGGATGAGACGCTTCAGAGCGCTATCTAACAAGCACTGGGAGGAACCGTCAAGGATCCACATGTCCGTATATTCGGTTGTTGCTGCAAACGACGTCAATTGTTGCCAAATCTTGACTTGGCCGGCGCCTGCGGACTAGTTCGCGCTAATGTCGCAGGTCACGTTGCACCGCGTCGTTATCGGTGTTGATAACCAGGCCGACTTCGACGTTGCGTTCTGTTCTGTGTCAGCCTGCGGATCGGATCCGGCGACGTCACGGCGTACCAGCGCGCGGCGCCTGGCCGGCCGTGAACGGCGCCGCCATCCCCTCGGCGAACTGCCCATGCAGGCCCGGCGGAGCGCTGACCGGTGAGGGGTCCAGCGTCAGCCAGTACCGGTCCATGACCGCCCCGGCCCAGGAGTAGCCGACCCGCGCGGCGGCCCGGCGACCAGGCTGCGGTAGTGCAGCGCGATCACGACCGAGACGGCCAGCACCACGGTCTCGGTGATGACCAGCAGGCAGATCAGGCGTCCCGGCCGCCAGGCGGGTCGTCGCGGTTCAGGTCCGGACGCGATGACATCGGCGTCTGTATCACGCGTGCCGCCGACCGTCACCTCATCATTGCAGGTGGCTGGCGCGGCGATGTCAACCGGCGGCCTGGAGCCGTCGCCCCCGCAGTCAGCTGGGCACGCGGGTCAGGGCGAAGAACTCCGCGCGGGAGCGGGGGTCGGTGCGCAGCGTACCGAGCAGGGCGGAGGTGACCGTCTTCGCGCCGAGGGCGCGGACGCCGCGCTGGGTCATGCAGGTGTGCTCGGCCTCCAGCACCACGCCGACACCCTGTGGCTGCAGGTACGCCTCCAGGCACCTGGCGACCTGCATGGTCAGCCGCTCCTGGGTCTGCGGCCTGGCCGCGTAGTGGTCGACGAGGCGGGCCAGTTTGGACAACCCGAGGATGCGCTCCGCAGGCAGGTAGCCGACGTGCGCGACGCCGGTGAACAGCAGCATGTGATGTTCACAGACGGTACGGAACGGGATCTCGCGCGCCAGCACCAGCTCGTCATAGCGCTCGTCGTTGGGGAAGGTGGTCAAGCGGAACGGCTCGGCGGCGAACAACTCCGCATACGCGCGGGCCATCCGGGCTGGCGTCTCCTTCCGTTCTTCGGCATCCATGTCGATCCCGAGCGCGGTCATGAAGTCCCCGGCGGCCCGCTCCGCGGCCTCCAGGTCCACGGCGCGCCCCTCGGCACCGGCACCCACGGCCCGGTGCCGGACGCCGTCGGTGTCGATGGCCGCGGGCTCGCAGGCGACCAGCAGCTGGTGGGTCATGGCGCTCCCTGTCCGGGTCCGCCTCGCCCGGCGGAACCTCACCGAGGTATTCTATCGTTAGTGAAAACTCGCGAAAGAGGACGAGCCCGATGACCGTTCTGGTCGGCCGCCGCGAATCGTTCAATGCCGCGCATCAGCTGTGGGACCCGGACCTGTCCGACCAGGCGAACTGGCAGCGGTTCGGGAAATGCGCGAACCTGCACGGGCACAACTACGTCCTGGAGGTGGTCGTGGCCGGTGAGGTCGATCAGGCCAGCGGTTACGTCCTGGACCTCAAGCTGCTGTCGGACGTCATCGGCAGGCAGATCATCCGGGACGTGGATCACCGCAACCTGAACACCGACGTGCCGTGGCTCAAGGGACACATCCCGACCGCGGAAAACCTGGCCCTGGCGTTCTGGGAGCGGCTACGGCCGGAGCTTCCCGATGGGCTGCTGCGGTCGGTCCGGGTCTGGGAGACCGACAAGAACTGGGCCGAGGTCGGTGACCAGGCCTGAGGCACCGGCCCGGGCAGGCCTGGAGCTGCGCATGCGGTATACGCCCGCGGATCTGGGCGTGCTCACCGCTGATGAGGCGAGACGGTACGTCTCGCCCGGGGACGGCGATCCGCGGACCAACGTGGTCCTGGCCTGGGAGCTGCTGTACCGGCTCGAACCTGAGCTGTATGACCGGCTGGCCAGCGTCGAGCGGCTCCATCCCGGTGTGGTGGGCTGGCTGCCGCGTCACGTGGACCGGATCGCCGAGGTCGGCGCGGGTACCGGACGGCTGACCATGGAACTCATCGGACGGGCGCGGCAGGTGGTCGCGGTTGAGCCCGCGAGGCCGCTGCGGCAGATCCTGACCCGGAAGCTGGCGGCCGCCGAGCACGGCGGCCGGGCTCGGGTCAGGCACGGATTCTTCGACCAGCTGCCGCTGCCCGACGACTACGCCGACCTGGTCGTGGCCTGCTCGGCCTTCACTTCCGCCGCGGGACACGGCGGCGAGGCCGGGCTGGCCGAGATGGAGCGAGCGTGCGGGCCAGGTGGCTACGTGGTCATCATCTGGCCGAACCGCACCGACTGGCTCACCGCACGCGGCTACCAGTACGTCTGCTTTCCCGGACCGATGTCTGTCGCGTTCGGCAGCTATCACGAGGCAGTCGAGCTGACCGGCATCTTCTACCCCGGG
The DNA here is from genome assembly GCA_963808615.1 of uncultured Actinomycetota bacterium. Classification (GTDB taxonomy): domain Bacteria; phylum Actinomycetota; class Actinomycetes; order Streptosporangiales; family Streptosporangiaceae; genus Palsa-504. The sequence goes on along the minus strand of CAWEGV010000001.1, from coordinate 40,594 downwards.
GCGGCGGGCGAGGTCCGGCAGCGCGGCCTGCGGACCGTTCCGTTCGAGATGCTCGGCATCAACCCGCCTCGCGACCTGGCGTTCAAGGTGATGCCGCGGTGAAGATCGCGATCATGGCGCCGCTCGTGACGGCCATCCGCGAGCCCCAGCGGGGCGGCTCGCAGGCCTTCGTGGCTGACCTGGCCCGCGGGCTGGCCGGCCGGGGCCACCAGGTGCACGTCTACGCCGCCTCCGGGTCGGAGATCGACGGGGTCGAGGTGATCGACACCGGAGTCGATCCCCGGTCTCTGGCGGGCACGCTGTACCGGGCGTTCGGGCCTGCCGCGGGCGACCCGGGCGAGACCGGGCCGCCGGCGGCCGCAGCCGAGTCCGCCTTCACCACCGCCTACCTGGCCATGAGGGCGCACCGCTACGACGTCGTCCACAATCACGCCTTCGACGCGCCCGCCGTCCGGCTCGCGACGGTGCCGCAGGCACCGGCGGTACACACGCTGCACCTGCCCCCCGACCAGGCGGTGGCGTCGGCGCTGCGCCACGTGGCCGGGGGCAGCACGCCGCCGGCGGTGGCCACCGTATCGGAATTCCAGGCCAGCGCCTGGCGCCGGGACGTCCGGGTCGACGCGATCCTCCCGCCGTACCCGCCCACCCAGGTCATCGGATGGTCGGGGACGCCTGGTCAGGGCGCCTTGTTCGCGGGCCGCTTCAGCCCGGAGAAGGGCGCCGCCGAGGCGATCGACATCGCCCGCGCGGCGGGACTGCCGATCGACGTGTACGGCGACGTCTACGATGCGGGGTACAGCCGCGAACAGATAGACCCGAGGCGGGACTGGCCGGACGTGACCGTTCATCAGGGGATGCCGCGGGCATCGCTGTGGCAGGTCATGGCCCGCCGCGCCGTGGTGCTGTGTCCGTCCAGGTGGGACGAGCCCTTCGGGCTGGCCGCGGCCGAGGCACAGGCGTGCGGGACGCCCGTCGTCGCGTTCGAGCGGGGCGGGCTCGGCGAGGTGATCGTGGACGGCGTGACCGGTTTCCTGGTGCCGCCCGATGACGTCCAGGCCGCCGCCGAAGCGGCCGGGAAGGCAGCCGGGCTTTCCCGGCGGGCCTGTCGTGAGCACGCCGAGGACCGGCTTGACCTGGAACTGAGCCTGGACGCGCACGAGCGGCTCTACCGGAAGGTGGCTGGCGGGTGATCACGTGCACTGGCTGAAGGGACGGGTGGCGGTGGTCACGGGCGCCAGCCGCGGGATCGGCGCGGCCACCGCCGAGGCCGTCGCGGCGGCCGGCGCTCATGTGGTGCTGGCCGCCCGCGATCACGAGGCTCTCGGCCGGGTGGCCGAACGGATCAAGGACACGGGCGGCCGGGCCACGGCCGTGCCCACGGACGTGAGCGAGGAAGCCGCGGTCCAGCGCCTGTTCGCCGAGGCGGAGAGGGTCGCCGAGGCGGAGAGGGGCGCCAAGGCGGAGAGGGGCGCCGAGGCCGGGCGGGTCGGACCGCTGAGCGCGCTGGTCTGCGCGGCCGGGGTGCTGACGCCCGCACTTTTGGCCGAGACGACCACGAAGGTGTGGGACGAGACGATGGGGGTCAACCTGACCGGCACGTTCCTGTGCTGCCGCGCGGCGTTCACCGTCATGGCCCGCGCCGGCCAGGGGCGGATCGTCAACATCGCCTCGCTGTCCGGCGTGTACGCCACCGAGAAGTTCCCCGGGCTGGCCGCGTACAACGTGTCCAAGTACGGGGTCATCGGCCTGACCGAGGCCATCGCGGTCGAGGGCAAGGAGCACGGCATCAGCGCCGTCTGCCTGAGCCCGGGCGCCGTCGACACCGAGATGCTGCGCCGGGCCAATCCCGCGCTCCGTCCCGGGCTCACCCCGCACGATGTCGCGGAGCTGATCGTCGCACTGCTGGACAGTCCCCTGGCCGCGGCGAGCGGGGCGAACATCCCGCTGTTCTCCAACGCTTGAGCGCAGGGCCGCCTTACGACCGCTGGGCCAGCGACCACAGGTCGGTGCGCTCGTCGGCGAGTACGCCGGGGGCCGGGCGGGCTTGCCCGGCGACCAGGCGGGCGCAGGCGGCCATCTCGCCGTCCAGGTCCAGCTCCGGATCGCCGCCGCGGCCGAGGCCGACGGCCGCCTGCACCACCCCGCCGACCAGGTAGAAGCCGATCAGCCTGGCTTCGTCCAGGCTGCCGCGGACCACGAACTCATCCCAGGTCACGGCGTGGCCGACGTATTCGATCTTGTGCTCGTACTGGTCCGACCAGAAGGTGAAGAGGTAGTCGTAGGGGTCGGTCGAGCCGAGCATGGACCTGGCCGCCGCGGCGCCCTGCTTCTCGGCGTTGTTGTAGTGCTCGACCCGGACCCGCCCGAACAGCGGGTGGAGCTGGTTGGCCACGTCCCCGGCCACGTAGACATCTGCCGCGCTGGCCCGGCACAGCTCGTCGGCCAGGATCCCGTTCTCGTGCCCGACCGCGACGGCCGGGGCCACGGGCTGGATGCCTGCGCCCACGACGGCGAAATCGCAGGCGATGCGATCCCCGGCGGCGGTCACGACCGCGTCCAGGCGTTCGGTCCCCTCGAAGGCGGCGACCTGTTCTCCGGGCCGCAGGTCGACCTGGTGGGCGCGGTGGATGGCGGCGACCAGCGCGCCCACCTGGCCGCCCAGCACCCGGTCCAGCGGGGCTGGCCCGGGGAAGACGGCGGTCACGTGCACCCCGAGCTGGGTCAGCGAGGCCGTGACCTCGCAGCCGATGAAGCCCATGCCGACCACGACTGCGCGCCGGCCCGGCACCGCCTCCTGCTTGATCGCGTCGCACTCGCCGACGCTGCGGAGGTAGTGGATCCCGGGCAGGTCGGCCCCGGGCAGGGCCAGGCGCCGGTTCCGGCCACCGGTGGCGATCAGGACCTGGCCGTAGCCGAGTTCCTCGCCCGAGTCCAGGACGACCGTGTGCGCGGCGGCGTCCACGGTCATCGCGGTGCAGCCGTGACGGAGCTCGACGTCGTGGTCGGCCCACCAGCCTGCGGGCCTGACGTACCAGCCAGCGAGATCCTCCTCGGACCGCAGGTAGGTCTTGGACAGCGGAGGGCGGCCGAACGGGACGCCGGGCTCGGAGCTGATGACCACGACTGGTCCGGGGAAACCCTCTTCCCGGAGGGTCGCCGCGGCATTGCCGCCCGCCAGGCCGCCGCCGATGATCACGATGGGGTCCCCGCTGCTTCGCCGCGCCACGCCGTACATTCTGCCCCGGCGCGCCGGGCTGGACGGGGAGAACCGTGCCCGGCCTCCGGTTACGGCGGGAAGCCCGATTCGGTCCAGCGCCGGAACACCTCGATCCGGTCGGCCGGCCAGGTGCCGTCGCAGGGCATGCTGCCGTCGCGGAGCCGGTCCAGGATCCCAGCGGCGTGCTGCTGGACGTCGGCCTGCGACCACAGGTCGAACGCGAACGACATGGACGTGCGGTCGTGCTCGCGGAACAGCGGCTTGATGTGGGCCTCGAAGCTCACCGTCTCGTCGGGTCCGGGCAGGGTGACCTCTTCGGTGTCGTCGCCGGCGGCGGCCTGCACGGGCTCCTCGGCGGGCGGCCCGGCTGGGCCCCAGTCCCATCGAGGTGCGGCCGCGTCGGCGGCGCGCGACCTCCATTCCAGGTAGGACGCTAGCGCGGCGCGGAACGCAGGGTCGGCGGGCAGCCTGGCCTCGTCGGCCGCCTCGCTGGCCAGCGAGACCCAGCGGGCGCGCTGCGGCTCGGTGAAACTTGGCCGCGCTACGGCTCCGTCCTGGCCTGCCGCGGGCCCGCCGAAGGCCTCGGCCAGCAGCGCGGCCTCACGCTCCGGTTGGCCGGGCGCCATGGTGGCGAACAGCGGCGCGAGCAGGTCGTCGGCGGGCACGTGCGTTTCGTACAGCAGGCGGGTCATCCGGGTCAGCGCGGGCAACCCGCCCGCCCACTCGAACAGGGTCGGCTCCGCGCCGGGCGGGCGGACCGGGTCACGGAACTCGACGTACCAGTGCATACCGCTGCAGAACGGCTTGTTCTGCGAGTGACCGCACCGGCAGAGCGCGTAGTGCTCGCGTGAGGAGCCTTCGGCCCGGGGCACGTCCGTGCCCGCCGCGTCCACCAGCGGGACGCCGCCGGTGACCCGGTAGGGGCCGTCCTGGGTGATCTCGATCGCGCGCTCGCGCCGGCCGTGCCAGTCGACCAGGCTGCGCTGTTCGTGCCGGTCGAAGGCCAGGCTGAGCGCCCCGGACGGGCAGTCGCGGACGGCCCGGACCAGTTCGTCCATCCGGGCGCCGCTGGGGGCCACGAACGGCTCGGAGTCGGTGCGGAACGCGGTGGCCAGCCGGTCGGTGCACAGGCCGGAGTGCTGGCAGATGCCCCGGTTGTCGAAGATGGTCAGCTGCTGGCCCGGGTAGGTGTCGCGCCGGTCGGGCACCCGGTGGGGGTCCTTGTCGTCGGTGAACCCGTTCGCGGCGCAGGCCCCGTCGCAGAACGGCTTGATCAACGAGCTGCCGCACCGGCACAGGGCCAGCTGGGGCGGCACGGTCATCGGCTCGCCGAGATGGGTGCGCACGGCCGGAACGTTGGTGACCAGGTAGGGGCCGTTCCTAGCGGTCATGACCACCGGTCGCAGGCCGCGCTGCAGGCCCGCCAGGGCGACGATGCGGCTGGCCCGCTCCCCCGGCGACGCCTGATCACAGGCCAGGTGCTGCAGCGCCGCGGCCGCCTCCAGCAGGCCAGGCGGAGCGGCCTCGGCCAGCCGCGCCCGCAGCATGGTGGCCTGCTGCGCCGCGTCCCACAGCGCCGCCGCGGCGGCGTCCGGAGCCGGGCCGGGGGCGGGCACGGCGTCAGGGGCGGGAGCGGCGTCGCCGGCGAGGGCGGCGTCTGACTGCGCGGGCAGGGCCCCGGTCAGCGGGCGCAGGACGCTGTTGACCAGGCGCGCGGCCACCTGCGCGTCTCCGGTGTGCGCGAGGACCAGCGGGTAAGCCGAGGCGATCAAGTCGGCCAGGCCGGACAGCCCGGGGTCGGGATGACCGGTGAAACCACGGCCCGTTCGGTAAAAATCTTCGGCGCGGGCCAGCAGGGAGGCAGGGGCCGAGCCCGGCGCCTGGTCTGGCCCGGACGGGCGGACGTCGCGGGCCGGCATGTGGGCCTCCAGGGCCCGGGCGATGTCGGTCAGGCCGGACTGCACGGTGGCCAGCCGGTCCGCTACCGGAGGGGCGCACGGGATCCCGGGCTCGCAGAACGCGACGGCCTGGCGGATGCGCTCGGTGAGCAGGATCCAGGCGGCTTCGCGGTGCGGTAGCACGGTGTCGGACTCGTAGAACAGCTCGAAGCTGGGGCCCGCCGTCCGGCCCGGGTAGTCCGGGCCCGCCGGGAGCGTGGTGACCAGGTTGCCGAGCGGCTTGATGGCCCGGAACATCAGGCCGAGGGTCGCGTCGGCCAGGGCCTTGAGCTGGGCGTCGGTCTCCTCGGTGTGGGCGAAGAAGCGCTGCAGCATCAGCAGCAGGACCTCGTAGCTGACGTTGAACAGGTCCATGACCTGGCTGGTCAGCGGGTCGGTGACCAGCGGGACTCCGGTGTCGCGCTCGCTGGGCCTGACGTTGACCGTGACCACCGGGCGGACCGGGTTGAAGGCCGGATTGGCCTCGCGGAGCTGGAGATACTCGTCCAGGATCTCGACGAACTGGCCGAAGTGCGCGTCCTTCCAGTTCCCGCGGGGGCCCTCGCCTTGCTCGAGGATCTCGTCGATGGCCTTTTGCGCCGAGGCGGCGTCTGTCACCGCGATCAGTTCGGGCCAGCTGAAGTACTCCTGGGTGGCCTGGGCTCGGGGCCGCCCGACGAACAGCCACCGCTCTCCGAGCGTGTCGGCCAGGTGCGCGATCCCGGCCTCGATGGACCGGTACAGGTGCCCGACGGTCTTGAAATCCTGGCTGCGGGGGACGATCTCGCCGGCCTGCATAGCTGGGGCCGCGCGGCCGTAGGCGGCCATGCCCTCTGCGTCGTCGATGTCCATGCCCTCGGGGCGCTCCAGGAACATGAAGTGCTGGAGCGCGGCCTCGCCGAACGGCAGCAGCGTCAGGTGCACGCCGGCCGGGTAGTGAGTGGCTGGGTGCGGGAAGTTCGGCCGGGCCAGGTGCGGGGCACCGCCGATGGCGGACAGCAGGTTCTGCACCAGGGACAGGTGCAGCATCTCCTGCGTGGCCACGTGGCTGATGCGCTTGCGCCAGCCTTGGACCGCTGTGGCTTCTTCAGCGGTCAGTCCCTCGTCCTCGGATTGCTTCAGCGAGAACGCGGCGTACAGGTACTGGCACATGATGCCGTGCTCGAGTTCGGCGGCCTCGCACAGCATGTAGTACAGCGCCTCGCGGTGCTCGATCACGAACGGCGCCTCGGGCGGCGCCTGGCCGCCTCTGGTCGCTATGACTTGTGCGAGTCGTCCCCCGGTCTGGTTTTCGCTCATGGTGGGTCAGGCCTCCCTCGTAGCCCCATTCTTGCCCGGCGGGCCCGGCTGTGCGGCGCCTAGGATTGTGCTCTCGATGAACATCGCGGCGCTTCGGGAGAGGCCGGTTGGGAGAGCAGGACCTTTTTACGCTGGCCGTGGCGATCGCCGGGGTGATGATCGTCGGCCGGGCGGTGGCCAACCGGCTCGAGGTGCCGGAGCCGATCGTGCTGGTCGTGCTCGGCATCCTGGCCAGCCTGATCCCGCGGATGCCGGTCATCGACCTGCACCCGGACATCGTGCTGGGTGTGTTCGTGCCGCCGCTGGTCTACTACGCCGCATTCCTGTCCGCCCCCCGGGAGAGCCGGGAGAACGCGGTCCCGATCATCGGGCTGGCCTTCGGCGCGACCGCGGTCACGATCGTGGGGGTGGGCTGGGTGACCCGGCTGCTGCTGCCCTCCCTGGGCTGGGCGCCCGCGCTGGCGTTCGCTGCCGCGGTGGCGCCCACCGATGCCGTGGCCGCCACGTCCGTGATGGCCCGGCTGGGCGCGCCGCACCGCGTGGTTACCATCGTCGAAGGCGAGAGCCTGATCAACGACGGGGTCGCGCTGACCGTGTTCGGGCTGGCCGTCGAGGCGATGGCGCATCCGGCCACGTTCGGGCACGGCGCGGCGCGGCTGGTCGAGGTGGTCGGCGGCGGGATCGCCTACGGGCTGGTCGTGGCGGTGGTGATCGGACGCCTCCGCAGGCACATCCACGACCCGGCGATCCAGATCCTGGTCTCGCTCGTCACCCCGTTCCTGGCCTTCATCCCGGCCGAGCAGCTGAACGTGTCCGGCGTGCTGGCCACGGTGGTGACCGGGGCCTATCTCGGCACCCGGACCGAGGGCCTGATCCAGCCGGCCTCACGGGCGGCCGGAACGATGTTCTGGCAGATGCTCATCTTCCTGCTGGAGTCGGTACTGTTCGTGCTGCTCGGCCTGGAGCTGCGGTCGATCGTGGAGCACCTGTCCAGCGTGCACGCGGCGGCGTGGCTGGCGGGCGCGGGCGCCGCGGTGGTGGCCGCGGTGATCGCGATCCGGCTGGGCTGGGAGCTGATCGTCGCGCCGCTGACCCGGTTCCTGCCCGGACGGCTGATCACGTTCGTGCGCAACCCGTGGCGGCAGCGGCTGGTCATCGGATGGGCCGGGATGCGTGGCGCGATCTCGCTGGCCGTCGCGCTGAGCTTGCCCGTGACGCTGAACGGGCGGCCGTTCGGCGAACGGTCCACGCTGGTCTTCCTGGCCGCGGTCGTGGTGGTGGCCACGCTGGTCGGCCAGGGCCTGACGCTCGGCCCGCTGGTGCGCGCCCTGGGCCTGGCCCAAAGCGAGCAGCGGCAGCGGGCGGAGGCCTCCGCGCGGGCCAAGGTCACCGAGGCCGGGCTGGCCCGCCTCGACGAGCTGGCCGAGGCGGGAGAGGTAGACGAGGACACCGCCAACGTCTACCGCCAGCTACTGGAGATGCGGCTGGAACGGGTCCGCGCGGCGCTGGGCGATGCCGGCGCGGACGACGTGCCCGACACCAGCGAGCTCCGTACCGAACTCCTGCGCGCCCAGCGGGACAAGCTCGCCGAGCTCTACCGCAACGGCAAGATCAGCGACGACATCCGGCGTTCGATCGCCCGCAGCCTCGACGTCCAGGAACCGCACCCGTTCCGCTGACCGCGGCCTCGGGCTAGCGGAGCTGCCAGACCGGGCCTTGCGGGGTGTCCGTGACCTGGACGCCCCGCTCGTCGAGCTCGGCGCGGATCCGGTCGGCGCGGGCCCAGTCGCGCTCCTTGCGGGCCTGGGTGCGCTCGGCGACCAGCTGCTCGATGGCGTGCCGCTCGTCGGGGGCCAGCTCCTGTTGGTTGCCCGGCACCTGCTCGAGCCGCGCGGCCTCGCGCTGTCGTTCCGCGTGCAGCTGGGCCAGCTCGCCGTAGCGGGGATCCTTGGCGGTGTGCGGGAAGGCGTACACGGTCGGCCCGCAGCTGTACATGCCGGACGGGTCGGCCGAAGGAACGAAATCCTCCAGCTGCCGGCCCAGCGAGTTGTACAGCCGCAGCTGATGACCGTCCGTCACGGTCCCCCAGACTACCGGGGCCTGCTGTCAGCGGCTGCGGGTCGGCGGGCGCCGGCCCGTCGGGCCGGCCGGGTCCTGGGGTCCGGAGCGGCCGGCCTTGTTGTGGAAGTCGTGGTCGCGGCGGATCAGGCGGCCGATCTCGGCCCGCTGCCGGTCGCCGAGGTCGCCGGGTGAGTCGTGTACCAGGCGCAGCACGTCGTCGGTCGAGGTCCCGACGTGGACCGTGGGGTGGCGGCTGGGGCCGAGCCGGGACCGGCGGTGGGTGAGGACCACCACGCGCTGGATAGTGACCTGCTGGCCGCGCTCGTGCAGGAACCGTTCCAGCTCGTCGGCTGATTCGTTGACCTGCTGGCTCGGCGATCGGCCCTTCCGGTCGGTGATCGGCCACTGCTCGACCAGGTTGCCGTAGTTGTCGTACTTGTCGGCCCGCCAGCGGTCACCGTCGACGTGCACGGTGGCATTGAGGTTCTTGACCTCGATGGCGAACAGCCCGCTGGGGCCAAGCAGCAGGTCATCGATCTCGCCGCGCCGGTTGCGGTACCCGCGCAGCAGCGTCCAGTCGTCGCCGAGAGCCCGGCCCAGCTGGGCGGCGATAAGATCCTCGCCGGCGATCCCGGCCCGGATCCTGGATTCCGCATCGGTGTCATGGGTGTCGGCGACTGGCGGGCGCGGCGCCCGCCGCTTCTCGGCCGCCACGGCGAAGGCCAGCCGCAGCCACGTCCACCACTGGTGCTGCCTGCGGGCCCGGTCGCGCTTGACCCGTATCGTCTGGACACGGGCCTGGTGCTGGATGAGCTCGTCGGCGTATCTGTCCTGGGCCCGCTGGCTGGCCGCGCGCCGCCGCAGCGACACGTCGTTCAGCATGTCGCCCGGGTGGTTGGACAGCTCAACGACCTGCATGCCCCGGCTGACCCTTGCGGTAAGCGGACCTCACCTTCCGACTATGGACCAGGAATGGCGGCGTTGTCCTGCGGTGCCGGGGTCCCGCCCCGGCCTGGCTCGGGCCCTCGCAAACTAAAGTACGCGGCAGCCCGGGGTGGGCTGCCGCGTACCGTGCCCGCCCCGCTGGCCGCAGGCTCCGCGGGGCGGGATCTTGCTACTTGGCGGCGGGGGCCTTCTTCTCGCTGGGCAGCAGCGCGCCGGTGGTCTTCACGACCTCCTCGGCGAACTTCCGCTGGCTGGCCAGGATCTGCTCGATGAAGTCGTAGGTGTTGGCCACGACGTCATCGGCCTTGGGCAGCCGGTCGGCGAACGGGATCTGCACCGAGGGCACCTTGGGGGTGAAAGCCTGGACGGTGTCGACCCAGGTCTTGAGCGCCTCGAGCACGATCTCCTGGCTCTTGCGGGCGGCGGAAAGGAACCCTTCCTCGAGTTCCTTGGTCTGCGTGCTGGTCATTGTCTTTTCCTCCTCATGACTCCTGTTGCTAACTATATCAAGCATGATTGAGATGTCAAGCGTGATGCTTGGCATATACAGCAGGTCGGGACCGGGAGTGGTGATCCGCGACCAGCACCGGTGACGTACCAGGGATGAGCAGCATCCAACAGGTGCCCGGGGCATCCCCGGGGATCAGCTGCAAAGGGAGGGGCGATGGCTGTCGTCGCGCATGTGGTCCTGGCTGGCGTCACCAAGGAGCAGTACGACCAGGTTCGCGCGGAGGTCGGCTGGCTGGAGGACGCGCACGAGGTGTTCGCGCCGCGGTCGGTGACGATCACTGCCTAGCGGGCCTGCCGCAGGTACTCGGTGCGCTCCCACTCGCCGTCCTTCCGTCAGGCCCGGCAGGTGATCTCCAGGCCGTCGGACTCGGGGAAGGCTATCGACAGGTAGCCGTGGCCGGGATCCCGGACGTAGGCCAGGTCCCGTTGTCCCTGACGGCTGCGGCCAGGTGGATGGTCGAGATGCCGAACGACGTGCCGAACTCCACCACGGTCGACGGCCGACTGGCCCGGATCAGCGTGTACAGGAGCCTGCCGCCTTCGGGTGAGACCGGGATGTACAGCTGCTCGTAGGCGTCCGCCTGCTCGCGCGCCGAGGCGGCCGAGAACCCGTTCGGGTAACGGTCGGCCAGGCCTGCCGAGCGCGCAGGATCGCCCTCCGCGGCCTGGAACAGGCGGTCGAGGAGAGGACCGACGGGTGGTGAGGTGAGCGAGTTCGGCACCATGACAGCCTAGCTGTAAGCGGATGGGTGCCTGCGGGATCGGCTCTTGCCGGGTGTGAGCCGCGCCGTTACACTGACCGGGCCAGCGAAGGGTAGCCGTTACCTGAGGGGAATTCAATGGCCGGAAAGTTCGTCCTGGAAAAGGGCAGCACGGGCAGATACCATTTCAACCTGCATGCAGCCAACGGGCAGGTCATCGCCAGCAGCCAGCACTACGAGAGCAAGGAATCCGCGCTCAAGGGCATCGAGTCGGTCCGGCACAATGCGGCCGATGCGGTGGTCGAGGACCAGACCTCGGAGTGAACGCTAAGGGGCGCTATGCGGCGCTCCGCTTGTCTTCCTGGCCCGGCGGCCGGGGTGTTGGTCCTTGGGTTACCGATTTCCGCCCTGCTGGTCCTGCTGACCTTGCTGGTCCTGCTGACCTTGCTGGTCCTGCTGTCCCTGCTGGTCCTGCTGACCTTGCTGGTGCTGCTGTCCCTGCTGGCCCTGCTGGTCGGTACCCAGCGCGCCTTCGGCGTGCTGCTCAGCGCCCTGGATCTCGCTGTCGAACTTCCCGCCTGTCTTGTTGTCTACGTCCTGCGTAGCCTGGTCCAGGCCCTTGTCCACGATGTCGGAGTGATCGTCGGCGAGATTCTTCGCTTCGTCCATCCAATCTGGCATGGATCTTCCTTCCCTCCGGTTGCTCCCCTTGGTTGACGGTTTCACGCTAGCAGTTGCTACCTGCGGCAATCGGCGGCGGCCTCGGGGCCAGGTGGCCTGGGCGATCCCCCGGTTCCCGCGCTGACTGGAGTTTTCGGCGCTAGCCTTGGGCTTCTATGGTGGCGTCGCTGACGGTGGGCGGGGTGCTGGTGCTGGCGATGATCGCGGCGTCGGGCCGGGCCGCGGTCACGCTGGCCGCGGACGCGCGAATACCGATCCACATCGGCTCCCCCGAGCACTGCTACCTGGTGTCCAAGCGCGCGGGGCTGGTCATCTGGCCCGCGGTGGGCGCGGTGCTGTACGGGGTGATCGGCGGAGTGACCGGGAGCAGCCTGGCGTCGGGCTGGGTGCCAGGGGTCCGGGACGTGCTGGTGCCCGCCGTCCTGGCCGTAGTGCTCGGCTTCCAGGTCGGCGCCCTGCTGCTGGCCCGGCGCGGCGCGGGCGACGCGGGCGGCCCGACCCTGGGGCCGGCGGCCCGTTAATCATCACGGCCGCGGGGCTGCGGCCCCGTACCATGAGCATGTGCCGCCCCCGAGCGGGCGGCCCGGGGGTGCCCGGTTCCGTTCCCGCAGGAAGGCCTCATGAACATCGACAACAGTCCGGCCCGGGGAATGCGGGACTTGCTGCCCGCCGACGTCGCTGTCCGTGACCATGTGCTCGAGTCGATCATGGCGGTCTACCGGCGGTTCGGGTACCAGCGGATCGAGACCCCGGCGCTGGAGAACATCGGCCGGCTGCAGAGCGGGGAGGGCGCGGACAACGAGAAGCTCATCTACCAGGTGCTGCGGCGAGGCCTGCCTCCGGAGGTCGCGGCTGGCACCCCGTTGCGTGAGCTGGTGGACCTGGGGCTGCGGTATGACCTCACGGTGCCGCTGACCAGGTTCTACGGGCACAATCACGCTTCGCTGGCCTCGCCGTTCCGGTCGCTGCAGGTGGGGCCGGTATGGCGGGCCGAACGGCCGCAGCGGGGGCGTTACCGGCAGTTCTACCAGTGCGACATCGACATGATCGGCGAGCCAAGCGTGCTGGCCGAGGCCGAGTTGATCGAGGCCACCAGCGAGGCGCTGGCCGCGATCGGGCTGACCGGGACGACGATCAGGCTGTCGGACCGGCGGTTCCTTGCGGCGCTGGCCACCGACACCGAGATCCCGGAGCAAGCGCAGGATGCGTTCTTCATCGCCCTGGACCGGCTGGACAAGGTCGGATGGGAGGGTGTTCGTTCCGAGTTGCTGGCCCTGAATATTCCTGCGGCTTCCGTCTCGGCCGTGGAGGAAAAGATCCAGAAGCTGATGGACGTTTCCGCGGAAACGCTGGCCGCCGTGCTGAGTGACAGCCTGCCCGAGCTGCCTGGACCGGTACTCGACGATCTGTCGACGACCGCGTCATGCCTGGACCGGCTGTCTCTGGAGCGACCGCTGACCTGGCGGTTCGATCCGGCCCTGGTGCGCGGTATGGGGTACTACACCGGGCAGGTGTTCGAGATCATCCACCCGGACATGAGCGGATCGGTGGCCGGCGGCGGGCGGTACGACAAGCTGATCGGGCGGTCGCTGGGGCGCGACGTGCCGGCGTGCGGCTTCTCGATCGGGTTCGAGCGGATCGTGGACCTGCTGGCCAGCCGGACGTCGCGGGATGCGCTGGCCGTGCTGGTCGAGGCGGACGTGCCGGTGGCGGACGCGCTGGAGGTGGCGCGGGAGCTCCGCGGCGCGGCCGGGCCGGGGCAGGTGGTCGAGACGGTGCGGCGCAGCGGGAAGATCGGGCCGCAGCTGAAGCGGCTGGAGGCGGCCGGGTTCACCCGGTTCGTGCTGGTGCGGTCGCTCGATGGCGCGATCGTGATGAGCGAGCAGCGGAGCCTGGGCGGCTAGGCTCAGGCGGGCGAGGCGCCGGCCGTCATCGGCCGGGCGTCAAGGGCGTGTAGCGGCTCCCCGCACGCCTCGCACACCACCTGGGCCGTCAGCTGGTGCCCGCAGCGGTGCTGGAGGATCATCGGCGGGCCGCCGTCGCCGGCCAGGTACTGGTCGCCCCAGCGCATCAGCGTGACGATGACCGGGTACAGGTCGCGGCCCGCTGCGGTCAGGTGATACTCGAAGCGGGCCGGGTGCTCGCTGTACTGCCGCCGCTCGAGGACCCCGGTGGCGACCAGGGTGCGGAGCCGGGCGGCGAGCGTGTCACGCGGCGCCCCGGTCCGGTACACCATCTCGTCGAACTTGCGGTTGCCGAGGAAGACCTCGCGCACGGCCAGCAGGGCCCACTTCTCGCCGACGACGTCCAGGGTGCGGGCGATGGAACAGGGCCGCGGTTCGGGAGGGACACTGGCCATGATCGCAGTCTACCTCATCAGTCAGTTTTTTGAACTCAGTTAGTTGGTTTTCTGGACTTAGTATGCGGTATCGGGTTATGGTAAGTCCAGATTTCGGACTTACATAGGAGGCAAGCCGGTGAGCGCCACTCCCCTGGTGACGGCGAAAGGACCCGGCAGCCGCCGGGTGACCGCCGTGATCGGCGTGTTGTCCCTGGCCGTTTTCATGAGCAGCCTGGACCTGTTCATCGTCAACCTGGCCTTCCCGTACATCAGCAGGCAGTACCCCGGCACCAGCCTGAGCTCGCTGTCCTGGGTGCTCAACGCCTACACGATCGTGTTCGCGGCGGTACTGGTGCCGGCCGGCCGGTGGGCGGACCGGGTCGGGCGGCGCCGGGTCTTCGTGGCCGGGCTGGTCGGGTTCACCGCCGGGTCGGTGCTGTGCGGGCTGGCGCCGGGGGTGACCGCGCTGATCGCGGCCCGGGTCGTTCAGGCCGCCGGAGCCGGAGCGATGGTGCCCGCGTCGCTGTCGCTGGTGCTGGCCGCCGTCCCGGCCCCCGGTCGCGCGAAGGCCTTGGGCACCTGGTCGGCCCTGGGCGCGCTCGGCGCGGCGCTCGGCCCGGTGATCGGCGGCGCTCTGGTCCAGGTGAACTGGCGCTGGGTGTTCTGGATCAACGTGCCGGTCGGGCTGGCCGCCATGGTCCTGGCGGTCAGGGTGGTGCCGGAGAGCAAGGACGAACGGGCGCTCGGCCGCCCCGACCTCATCGGCGCCGGGCTGCTCGCCGCGGCCGTGGGCCTGGTCGCGCTGGCCCTGGTCAAGGCCTCCGGCTGGGGATGGGATTCGGCTGGCTTCCTCGGCCTGCTGGCCGCCTCGCTGGCCTGCGGCACGGCCATGGTGGCCCGCTCGCGGCGGCATCATTCCCCGGTCCTCGAGCTCGAACTGCTCCGCTCGCGGACCTTCAGCGGCGCGTTCGGCGCCTCGATCCTGTACTACGCGGGGTTCGGCGCGTTCGTGCTCAGCGCGGTCGAGTTCCTGACTGGCGTGTGGCACTACTCCGCAGTGCTGGCCGGCCTGGCCATCGCGCCCGGGCCGCTCATGGTCCTGCCGTTCGCCCGCGTGGTCGCGCCGCGGCTGGCGGCCCGGCTCGGCGGGCCCGGCCGGGTCGCGGTGATCGGCTGCGCGGTCAACGCGCTCGCGCAACTGCTCTGGCTGTACCAGATCCAGGCCACGCCGGCCTACCTGACCCACTTGCTGCCCGTCCAGCTGCTCGGCGGCGCCGGGGTCGGCCTGGCCATTCCGTCACTGCTCGGCGCGGGCAGCGCGTCGCTGACGCCGGCCAGGTTCGGCACCGGCAGCGGGATCCTCAACACGGCGCGCCAGGTCGGCACCGTGCTCGGAGTGGCCGGGCTGGTGGCCATCCTGTCCCGGATGTCGCTGACCGACCCGGTGGCCACCTACCGGTACGGGGTGGTCCTCATCATCGCGTTCTTCGCCGCCGCGGGGATCGTGGCCGCGGCGCTGCTGACGGCCGCGGCGGCCGCTCCGGTCGCGGAGCCCGGGTCAGCCGCGTCGCCCGGCGAGGCGGCGAGTGTCCCTGCGGCAGCGCAGACGCGCAGTTCCTGAAGATCTTTAATGCCGAGGGTTACGGGGCTGGTGGCGACGCGGCACGCGGTCACCTTGGCGGCGTCCAGGTCTCTGCCGCGCCGACGCTCAGTACGGCCAGGGTTATCGTGCCTGCGCCGTGCAGATGGCTCAGGGTGCCAGTGGCACGGACAACGGTGTAGTGGCGGAGGACCGTAGTCACCTGGTCCAAGCACAGCCGCGGGCCGGTGGCCCGGACCACAAGCGACCCGGTCGCCGTGTTCAGCGACTCGGTGTAAGTCCAGGGCTTGCCGCAGGCCGGGCTCGACTGCGGGACCTCCACATCAAACCACCCGCCAGAGCGCAGCGTGCCATATCCAGCCAGCGTTCCGGCCAGCGTGATGACGAAGCACTGCGCGGACCCGGGCGAGCCTGGCGGGCACTTCGCCGGGATGGCCTGGTCGGTGAGCGCGAACGTTGAGGCGGCGCTAACAGACGTGGACGGCGCAGGGCTGGCCGTGGCTGAGGGCGAGGCTGCATTCGGCGGCCTGCTAGCGGATTGTCCGCTGCAGCTGGCCAGTCCCAGTACGCAGGCCGCTGCCGCTAGCACTGCGGGCAGCGCCGGTCTGTTCATACCCGCCAGCCCTTCTGCCCCGCCTGGTAGACATCAGAGGCATTATCCAGGCTCGCGCCGGCCGGGGCATCAGCCGTGGGCGGTGAGTGTGCCCAGTCTGCCCAGTGGCTTCCCGGCCAGCACCGGACTCGACCTTCCACCGTTCAGTAACTCCCACAATTAACGATCTTTAACCGTTGCCCGCGCCGGTCACCGTCTCCCGGATCCTCTCCACGATCTGGTTCGCCTCGTCCTCCGTGATCTCGACGAACTCGTTTTGCAGATCGCCACGCTCGGCGGAGACAAGCGACGAACTGCGTTCCCAGATGAGATTCCGGGTAAATGCTTCATCGCGCTTGCCGCCAGCTTCGAAGTAGGTTCGCCGGAACACCCCCGCGGGCCGCTTACGGCTACTCAGAGCGTTCACCACCGCGTAGTACGTGACCTTATCTGGCATCTGTGCCTCTCTTCGGATAGTCGGGAATGTCAGCGGCGCCGGGCGGAACCGGTACCTCAGCGGTGACCTTCCTCTGGAAGGCTTCAAGCACCAGCTCCTCGAATACGTCGGCCTGGTGCGCGCGCAGTCGCTCGTAGGCAGGATGTGTAATCTGCTTTGCTTCGAAGCTGATGCGCGTGTGAAACTGCACTTCGAACCGCTGGCCGGTATCCGGGTCGATCCACTGGCTGTTGATGCCCTTGTACTGATCATCGGACCAGTAATTCTTAAGTATCTCCAGCTTGAAACCTTGCTCGCTGATACGTGCGATGTCAGCCCAGACGCCCTGAGTATAGCGGGCCTCATTGTACCCAAAGGTGTATCGGATCGCGTCAGGCACAAGAGAAACAGCTTCATTTGCAGGGAGCCTGTACTCTTTCATGTTATCGAAGACTTTTTCCTTGATGCGATCGCGTTCTTTGCGGCAGTGGTCGAACCCGACCAGGTGGCGATGCGGATCTTGGCTTTCCACCGCCCGCAAAGCTGGCGTGATCCTTTGCTCCTCCCGTTCTGCTATACGGTCGCACTCTGCTTCAATCCGTTCGTTTATTGGCCGTTCCAGGACTCTATCGCCGTCCCCGCGCCATGAGCCCGGTGAGTCTTTGGACCGGTCTACAGGAGGGCGTTCCTCGGGCGGCCACCTCCGTTTGTACTCGCCCCACATCCAGTGGGCCAGCTTCGCCGTGTCCTCCCAGCTCGCCGCTGGCTTAACTTGCCGTTCGTTCTCGGCTGACTCTTCCGCCTTGGAGCGTGCTCCTGGCTTAGCCCGCTCTTCTGCCTCAGCGGCGCGGAGGTCTGCGTCGTACTCCTGGCGGAACCGGGTCTCAGCTGGAGGACGACCGGACTGCCTGCCATCGGCCGCAGGCGGGTCCGCGCGGTCGGCCGGGTGGTCTGAGGGCTCGTCTGATGGCACGTCAGCGTCATCGGGGCGGTCGATTCCCACCGGACCTCGTAACAGACCCACGCCGAAGCAGGTCGCGCAAAGAGACCGAATCATCACGATAGGTAGCCTATCGGAGCGAGTTCGGTCAGGCGACCGGATCGGGACCGGTCGCTGACCTGCCGATCGGGGTCACAGATCCAGGCTGGTCCCGGGCTCCAGCCGGGCGACGGGCACCCCGCTCGGAGCGGCGGCGAGCGACATCAGCCTGGTCACGAGGGCCAGGCCGTTGTCGTTCAGGATCGCATCGTGGATGGCGTAGCCGCGGGCGGGGCCGACCTCGCGGAAGTAGTCGATCATGTCCCCGGCCTTCAGCCAGGGGGCGCTGATCGGGAGCAGGAGAGTGCGGACCGGTTCTTCGGGGACGGTGAGCGAGTCGCCGGGATGGAAAAGTTCGCCGTCAACCAGGAAACCGGTGTTCACTACCAGCGGGATGTCCTTGTGGATCAGCGCGTGGTCCCGGCCGTAGACGTGGACCTCGAAACCGGCGGCGGACAGCGCGTCGCCATGGCGGGTTTCGTGCACTCTGCCGCCGAACTCGGCGAACTGCACCGTGATCGACGGATTGGCCCACAGCGTCAGGTCCGGGTTGGCCTGGAGCGCGGCGCGTATCGCGTCGGCGTCGAGGTGGTCCGGGTGCTCGTGGGTGACCAGGACCGCGGACGCGCCGGCCAGGGCCGCGGCCGCGTCGGTGAACGTGCCCGGGTCGATGACCAGGACGGCGCCGTCCTTCTCCAGCCTGACGCACGAGTGCCCGAGCTTGGTGAACCGCATCGCGAGCCTCCAGCGTGTGGGATCCGAGGGGCAAGACGGCCCTACGATACCTGCGGCGCCGTCGGGGTCAGCCGGGCGCATGCGCATCGTCGGGCCCGTTACTTCGGGGCGGGAAACGCCTAGGCTTGAACCTGCCGGCCTGTAGGCACAACGCTCGGTACGGAGAGGAGATCCCGATATGCAGGCGACCATCGGCGACCGCATCTGCATTCACGGCAACGTGGTCGGGCACCCGGACAAGAACGGCGAGATCGTCGAGGTGCACGGCGCCCAGGGAGAGCCGCCCTACCTGGTGAAGTTCGACGACGGCCACACGCGGCTCGTCTATCCCGGACCCGACGCGGTGATCGAGCACCCGGAGTCAAGCTAGGCGAGCGTCACCCACCGGTGCCGACCAGCCAGGTTCAGCCGTCGCGCCATGGTCCGTTAGGCAATAAAAGCCTTTCTTACCGAACGATCCGTGACGTGCGTGCTGGCCCATCTCCCGCTGCCTTCCGGTATCCAGGGGTCCTACCAGCCGAGTTCTCGGAGCCGGTGGTCGCTGATGCCGAAATGGTGGGCGACCTCGTGGATGACGGTCCGGCGGACCTGCTCGGCGACTTCCTGCTCGGTCCGGCAGATCGCGCAGATGGCCAGGCGGTAGATGGTGATGTGATCCGGTAGCACCCCGGCGTACTGCGAGGTGCGGCTGGTAAGCGGGACGCCCTGGTAGAGGCCGAGCAGGCCGGGTGGCCCGGGACCATGCTCGACCGTCACCGCGACGTTGCGCATCAGCCGGCCGAGTTCCTCGGGCAGCCCGTCCAGCGCCTCGGCCACCATCTCCTCGAAACGATCGGGCTCGACCTGGACCACCAGCCCATTGTTCAACTCGGTCCTACGCCGTGCGGCGTGAACCCGACGGATCCGGCGTCCGGTCCCTGGTGGTCCTGCGAGCTATACCCGGCCGGAGCGGGCCGAGAAGACCTACGTCAGCCCTCTGGGGCCAGCAGCTTGGCGTACCGCCGCAGGTAGAGCGGCCAGCCTTCGTTACTGGCCACGCCTTCGCGGACGCCCTCCCAGCCCTCGCCGTGGCGGTCGAGATGGCGATGCTCCACCTCTACTCGCGTCCGGCCGGGCGTCTCGGCGATGAAGCGCACCTCCACTTCGCTGGTTTTCGCCGGGTCGGACTCGATCTGCCAGGTCGGGCCGATGTCCCAGCTGAACGCCAGGCGGTGCGGTGGCTCGTGGGCGAGCACGCGTGCCCAACGGCACTCGCTGCCGTCTACGCCGCGGTCGTAGATGTAGCCGCCGACGCGTGGTTCGAGCACGGTCTCGGCCACCTCGACCTGGAGCAGGTTGTGCTCGCGCGGCTTGATGCTGTCGAAGTCGCTGGTGAAGACCTGGAAGGCGCGTTCGATCGGCGCCTCGACGACGATCGAGGCCTGCACTGATGTTGTCGCTGCCGCCTGGGTGCTCATCAAGATCTCCTTTGCTGGCTTCTCTACCACCGTCTTGTACGTGGTGAGTGTCCTATTCCAGAACCGGTCGAGTTCGGCGCGCAGCAGCGCGAGGCCGTCCGGGTCGACCTGGTAGATGCGCTGCTTGCCGACCTGCCGGTCGACCACCAGCCCTGCGCTCCTCAGCACCTTGAGGTGCTGCGAGACCGCGGGGCGGCTGACCGGCAGCTCATCGGCGAGTTCGGTCACCGCGCGCGGGCGCTCGACGAGGCGCTCGAAGATCGCGCGCCGGGTGGGATCACCGAGCGCCGTCCATCCACTAATCGCATAAGCGCTCACTAACGCGTAAGCGTAGCCTTACTCGTAGCCCGACGTCAACCGGACATCGAGGTCAGCCTTTGGCGTATCGATGGCGTTCTTCAGGCCGCCAGGAATGCTGTGGTTGTACTCCGGTGTGACGACGATGGGTCATGCCGCTGACCCTACCGTGCCGCCGCAAGCACGGGGGTGAGGCGGCCTGGCGGTAGGTTGAGATGGCGGCATGTCATGAAGCTGGAAGGGGTTGGTCACGGCGTCCCAGCAGGATGGTTCTCCTGAGGCCAGCTACGATCCGATGTGGCAGTTCGCCGAGCTCGCCGGGGACGTACGCGACCCGTACCCGATGTTCGCCGGGATCCGGGCGGACCACCCGGTCCTGCAGGTCCACCTCGATCCGCGGTCAGGCGGCAGTTCCCAGCTGGACCCGAAGGCTCCGCACGTGACATCCCTGTTCACCGTGACCAGCCACGAGCTCGCGCAGCAGGTGCTCACCGACAACGTGCGGTTCTCCTCGGCCGGGTACGCGACCACCATCGGGCAGGTCCTGGGCCGGAGCATCCTGCAGATGGATTCTTCCGAGCACCTGCACCACCGCGCCCTGGTCGCCAGGGCCTTCCGCGCCCGCGTGCTGGACCAGTGGAGTGACGCGATCATCGGCGCCACCATCAGCGAGCTGATCGACGCCTTCGCCGGCGACGGCCACGCTGACCTCGTCCCGCAGCTGACCTTCCCGTTCCCGGTCCGGGTCATTGCCCGGATCCTCGGCCTGCCCGAGGCCGACTGGCCCCGTTTCCTGCGGCTGTCGACCGAGCTGATCGCGGTCATGCGGAACTGGGACCGCGCCGTCGCCGCCAGCCAGGAGCTTCGCGGCTACTTTGCCGAGATCATCGCCGACCGGCGGCGGCACACCCGCGATGACCTGGTGAGCCAGCTGATCGAGGCCGAGGTCGACGGGCGCAGGCTCGATGACGACGAGATCTATCCCTTCCTGCTGCTGCTCCTGCCCGCCGGGGCAGAGACGACCTACCGGTCGTCAAGCAACCTGCTGCTCGGCCTGCTCTGGCAGCCCGACCTGCTGGACGCGGTCCGCGCCGACCGGGATCTGGTGCCGCAGGCGATCGAGGAGGCGCTGCGGTGGGAGACCCCGGCCCTGACCGTCGCCCGGACGGCCACCCAGGACGTGGAACTTGGCGGGGTCAGCATTCCCGAGGGCAGCCTGGTCGCGGTCTCGCTCGGCGCGGCCAACCGTGACCCCGGGCGGTATCCCGACCCCGACGCCTTCGACATCTTCCGGGCCGACAAGCAGCACGTCTCGTTCGGCGACGGAGCGCACAAGTGCCTGGGCATGCACCTGGCCCGGCTGGAGATGGGGCTGCTGCTGAACGCGGTGCTCGACCGCCTGCCGGGGTTGCGTCTCGATCCGGCTGCCGAAGACCCGCACATTCACGGGCTGCTGTTCCGCTCGCCCCCGAACCTGCCGGTCCGGTTCGATCCCGCCTGAACCGGGCACGCGGCCGAGGGCCGGTCAGCGGGGCCGGTCAGCGGGGCCGGTCAGCGGGGCCGGTCACGGGGCCGGTCAGCGGGCCAGGGCAGGGTCCAGGGCGCGGTCCAGCGCGAGCCAGCGGGCCAGGTCCTCGATCTCGCGGCCGATGGCCGAGGTCATGGCCCTGGTGAAGGGGACGTCCTGGTGGATGGCGTGGACCCGCAGCACCCCGGCCTTGCGGTCGGCGATGGCATCCAGCTTCCCGACCAGCGCGTCGCCGTACAGGATCGGCAGCGCGTAGTAGCCCCACCGGCGGCTGGCCACGGGCTTGTACATCTCCAGCTGGTAGTCGAACCCGAACAGCTCGACGGTGCGCTTGCGGTCGTGGACGAGCCGGTCGAAGGGTGACAGCAGCGCCGCGCGGCCGGAGAACGGCTGGCCCAGCTGGGCCGGGTCGACCCGCCAGGTGCCCTTGACCCCCTCGACCACGGCCTGCTCGCCGGCCTGGCCCACGTCAGCCGGCTCGACCTGGTGTTCCGGGCCGCGGGCGCGGGCGATGCCCAGGGCGCGCAGCCGCCGCTCGTCGCGGAGCCGCAGCGCCTCGCCGGCCGGGACCACGGGGTCGTCGGGGTAGACCCGCGCCGCCAGGTCCCACAGCCGGTCATGGCCGGTGCGGCCGGCCACGGCGACCTCGCCGCGCAGGACCATGAATTCCAGCAGCCGGGTGACGTTGCGGTTGTTCGTCCAACCGGTCGACTTCCACGGCACCTGGCAGGTGTCCGGGAGCTCGCGGGACGGCAGCGGCCCCTCCGAACCGAGCCGGTCCAGGATGTCCCGGCGGCAGGCGTCGTTGGCCTCCAGCCAGTCGCGGTAGAAGGCTCGCCAGCCGGTCAGCTCCCCGGGCTCGACCCGGTCCCGGCCAGCCATGTCCGCGCGGTACAGCGCGAGGTCCTCGGCGGGCCGGATCATCGCCATCAGCTCCAGCAGGTCCCGGTTCTCCAGCGCCGCGTCCAGGTCGGCCGGTGCGTAGGAGGATCCGAGGCGGCTCCAGGCCACCAGGTCGGCGCTCGGCGCGATCGCGGCCACCGGGTCGATCTGCAGCAGGGTCAGGCGGCGCACCGCGTCGAGCAGCCCGGCGGGCCGGTCGCGGTCCAGGAGCTGCGCGCGCACGGCGATGCGGCGCGCATCGGCGCGGGAAAGCTCGTGAACGGCCACCGTACGAGGGTAGGCGACCGGGCCGGCCGGTAGTGGTTCCGGGCTAAGGCTGGGGAGCTGACGTGCCGGGTGCCTTCCAGCCCGGCTTGCGGAGCCGGTCCATCAGCAGCGGCGGTAGGATCCCGATGGCCAGCAGCCCGGCCAGGATCAGCAGGGCGTACCCGAGCGGGTTGGAGTGGCCGAACTGCGACGGGGAGATGAACCCGAACCCGACCCCGAAGTGATCGAAGAGGCTGTCGAAGGCCTGCATCACGCCGGTGGTGAAGCTGATCTGACCCGCGGGAATCACCCAGGCGATGGCCAGCGTCGGGCCGATGAACACCGCCAGGACCAGCACAGGATCGAACCGGGCCTGGGGAGAATCACCGAAGATCGCTAATCTCCGTCAAGGGAAGGTGATCATGTGGGTCCTACCAGAGCGGAGAACAGCCTGATGAAGATCGCCAGTGGCCGGGCCGACAAGGACGCCCGGTGACGGCCCGGCTCACCCGGCGCCCGGGCGGCGCGGCCCGGCTGCGGGCCCTGCTGGATTCGGGCCAGACCATCGTGGCGCCGGGGGCGTTCGATCCGCTGTCGGCCCGGCTGGTGGAGGAGGCCGGGTTCCCGGCGGTGTACATGACCGGGTTCGGGACCTCGGCGGCGCTCATCGGGCGGCCCGACGTGGGCCTGCTGACCATGACCGAGATGGCCGGGAATGCCGGGCGCATCGCGGCCTGCGTGGACATCCCGGTCCTCGCCGATGCGGACACCGGCTACGGCAACCCGCTGAACGTGATCCGGACCGTCGGCGCCTATGAGGCGGCCGGGGTGGCCGGGATCCATATCGAGGACCAGGCGGCGCCGAAGAAGTGCGGGCACATGGAGGGCAAGCTGGTCATCCCGGCCCAGGAGATGGTCGAGAAGGTCCGGGCGGCGGTCGAGGCCCGGACCCAGCCGGAGTTCATGATCATCGCCCGGACCGACGCGCGGGCGGTGGAAGGCCTGGAGCCAGCCTTGCAGCGCGCGCGGATGTACCGGGAGGCCGGGGCCGATGCGCTGTTCATCGAGGCGGTGACCACCGAGGCAGAAGCCGAGGAGGCGGCGCGGGCCTTTCCCGGCGTGCCGCTCCTGTTCAACTGGGCCGAAGGCGGCAAGACCCCGCCGATCAGCCTGGACCGCATCACCGAGCTGGGCTACCGGATCGTTATCTTCCCGATCAGCACATTGCTGGCGGCGACCGGGGCCTGGCCCTGGGCGCCGCCCCGGGGATCGATCGCCTGATCGTGTTCGGCGGCGGGTACCCGATCAAGGTCGGGGGTGCGGTGGCCGGCGGGATCGGCGTCAGCGGGGGCCATTACAGCCAGGACATGGAGATAGCCCAGGCCGGGCTGTCGGCCCTCCCCTCTTCCTGACCGGCTAGCCGGCCTGCCTCGCCTACATCCGGTCCCCGATCCGGGGGTATCAGGAGGAGCCGTGAGCACTCCGAATGGGTGTATAACTCGCCAACCACGGGGGTAGCGGGGGCGTCCGACGTTGCGTCCGGCCACGCATGAGGCCCCCCGGGGACCGGAGGCCGGCATGCTGGAGCCGCAGAGCACGATGGTGTTCGCGCTGCTGATCGTGATGTTCGGCGCGCTGGTGTGGCGGATCATGGTCGGCCGTCGCGTGGTCCTGCGGGTCACGGCCGCGTCCCTGGCCTTCGTGACCGCCATGGTGTTCGGGGTGCTGGCCGTCAACAGGTACTACGACTACTACCAGACCTGGGCCGCGATGACGGCAGATCTCACGCAGCAGGGTGTCGGCGCGGCGTCCGGGGTACCGGAGGTCAAGCTGGAGTCCGGCGTGCAGCCCGGGACGCTTGACGGGAGCCGTGGCTACCTTGGGCAGGCGCAGCGGCAGGGATACGTGCTGCAGCTGATGGTGACCGGTCAGCGCAGCCGCATCACCAGGTTGGTGTACGTCTATCTGCCACCGCAGTACTTCCAGCCGGCGTACCAGGCTTACCGGTTCCCGGCGATCGAGCTCATCCACGGCCAGCCCGGCGAGCCGCAGGACTGGATCACCGTGGCGGGCGTGACGCAGACCTTCGGCCGCATGCTGCAGGACAAGCTCGCCCGGCCCGCCGTGCTGGTCATGCCGGATGCGAACGGCGGCCGGTCCATCTCGCTGCAGTGCCTGAACCAGGCGGGCGGCGCGCAGGACCTGACCTACCTGGCGGTCGACCTGCCGGCCCAGATCGCACGCACCCTGCGGGTGGCGCCGCCGGGCGCCGGGTGGGGCGTGGCCGGCTATTCCGAGGGCGGGTTCTGCTCCGCCAACATGGCGCTGCGCTACCCGGGCCGTTACGGGTTCGCCGGGGTGCTCAGCGGCTACTTCACGCCTGAAGACAACCAGCTGGCCGGGGGCCGCCTGGTCAGCCCGTTCGGCGGCAATGGCAGGCTGCGGGATCAGAACACCCCGCTCGACGAGATCCGCGCGCTGCCCGCGGCCGCGGTCATCCCCAGGTTCTGGCTGGCCGCGGGGGCCGCCGACGGGCAGGCCGTGGCCGACACCGAGGCCTTCCTGCAGGATCTGCGGCCGCGGCAGCCGGAGGTGGCGCTGACGCTCACCCCGGGCGGCGGGCACACCATGACCACCTGGCGGGCCGAGATCCCGTCCATGCTCACCTGGCTGACCCAGGGCCTGGCCCGCGCGGCCGCATGATCCCGAACCAGCCGTGATCGTGCGGTCCCAGGCCGTGACAGACCCGGCCGACGGCGGCGAGATGTGCTGTGATCCTGGCATGGATTTCGATGCATACGAACGCAGGCTGTGGGCGGGGCGGGGGACGGCCTACGAGCGCGGGTTCGCGCGGCTGACCGCGCACACGGCCGGGGCGCTGCTGGATGCGGCCGGGGTGGCGGCGGGCACCAGGCTCCTTGACGTCGGGACCGGTCCCGGCGTGGTGGCCAGGGCCGCGGTCGCGCGCGGGGCCCGGGTAACGGCCGTCGACGCCGAGCCCAGCATGGCGGAAGCCGCCGCCCGCAACATGCCGGGGCTCGACGTCCGGGTGGGGCTGCTGCCGGACCTGCCGCTGCCTGGCGGCGTGTTCGGCGCGGTGACCGGCAATTTCGTCATCAACGCCATGGGGGACCCGGCGGCCGCGCTCGCGGAGCTGCGCCGGGTGCTGCGCGCGGGCGGGCGGCTGGCGCTCACCTGCTGGAGCTACCCGCCACCGCCGGCGCTCGGCGTCGCCGCGGAGGCCATCGCGGCGGCAGGCGTGCCGTGGCCGGACGACGTCCCGCTGCCGCCGTTCCGGGCCTACAGCTCGCCGGAGGCGTTCGCGGCCCTGCTGGCCGAAGCGGGCTTTACCGGGGCCACCGCGCGGCCGCTGAGCTGGGAGCACCGGGTGGATCCCGGGCAGTGGTGGAAGGACGTATACCTGTCGGGCGTGGGCGCCAACGGCCTGGTGATCGGGCGGCAGGACACCGCCACCGTGGCGCGCATCAAGAACGAGTTCGACCGCCTGATCGCGCGGTATGCGGTTGAAGCAGGCCAGGTCGTCCTGCCGGTCACGGCCGTGCTGGCCAGCGGGGCCCGGTAACGGGAACGCGTGCCTTCTCGACGCCGTTGATCCCGTCAGCGCCGACCGAGTCCTGGACGCGGGAAAGCACGGTCCGTTAGGTAGAAAAGAATCTCAATTAATCCGAACGGGCCGTGGTATCACGGTCCGGACCTGGCTGAGACGGATGCCACACCTGGACGGTCAGCGTGCTGTCGCGGTGCAGGTGCTCGCCCGGGGCGGGCGACTGGCCGACGACCAGGCCCTCCACCGGCATCGCGTGCGGCGTCAGCTGGATCAGGGACACGTGCAGGCCGACCCGGCCGGCCACTTCCATGCACGCTCGGAAAAACAGCCCCGTGACATCCGGCACCACCATCCTGGCGTGCGGATCCGGATAGGGCTCGAGCGCCTCCTCGTCCGCCGTGGACCAGCCCTCGCCCAGGCTGGCCTCAGGCCCCAGCGGCCCCCGTGATGGCGAGGCCAGGCCCTCCCCGGGCCGCCGGACACCGACGTGCACGTCATACGATTCCCGGGCGGCTGGGTCGGCCAGGACGCGCCAGGCCTCCGCCACCGCCTGCCGCGCCCGGTCCACCACGTCCGGCGGAGCCCCCGCCGACATGGCCGGCTGGAGCGCGGCCGTTCTTGCCAGCCATGCTTCACGGATGTCGTCGGCCGTGGCGTCTGGTAGCACGCCCAGCACGTCATACCAGGTGATGACGCTAGTCATCGGTCACCTGCGGGGCTGGCGCACGGGTTGGCGGCATGAGCGGCACTCCTATCTCGGCCTAGGCGTCGTGCCTACTGTCGCGGACAGGCGTGTAACGGCGCAACCATCCTCCACCGGGCGCGGCGGCGCCCAGCCGGTCCGGCGTGACGGTCTCACTTCTCCTGGCCGAGCCGGCCGAGCAGCCCGTGCACCGACTCGGCGACCGATCAGCACCGCGGGCTGGCCGGATGCGCTGCGGGCGATCACCTCGGCCTGACGCACGCAATACGGGGCCCGGCCATGACGGTGCCGGCGAGGTCGGGGGCGCCGACCTCGTAGCCCCGTCCGGACAGCTCAGACGCGACCTGATCCCAGGTCCCGCATCCGACCAGCGGGCTGTGCACGCATATCAGTTTCGCGGCCATGTCCCTATTGGTACCAGCCGCGCCGGGCGACGATAGCCCTAGAGCGGGCCGGCCGCGCTGAGGAGTTCGTCGAGCATGCGGTCGAGTGCGCCGAGCGCGACGGAAAGATGACCCTCTCCTTCTTCCAGGTGCGCCGAAGCGCCCGGAAGCTGGGAGGCAAGCCACTGGCCGTGGGCGAACGGCACCATCAGGTCGGCGCTTCCCTGCCAGATCATGGTCGGGACCGAGATCTCCGCCAGCTCGAAGCCCCACGATCTGGTAAACGCCATGTCATCCTCGAACCACCCTTCCACGCCCGTGCGCATAGCCTCGTGGAAGCTGGCCGCGAGGTCCTCGCCGAACTCGCCGGTCAGCACGGCTCGGTCGACGTCCGGGAGCAGTGTCTCGAGCGAGGTGATAATGTCGGCGGCGGTGGCCGCCTTGAGCTGTTCGCGCTGGTCGAGGAGGTATGGCCGCAGCCGGTCTTCGCCGTCGAGCGCAGCGGAAAACTCGACGATGTTCTCCTCCCCCATGCCGGCCGCCCAGTCCAGGCCCTCCGCCCCGTAGGGAGCGACGCCGGCGATCACCAGCACCGCCGCGGTGGCGCCGAGCCGGGCTCCGCAGGCCAGGGCATGGGGACCGCCGCCGGACCAGCCAGCAATCAGGCAGCGGTCAGCGCCGACGGCGGCCAGGACGGTGGCGGTGTCAGCGGCCACGTCCACGACGCGGCGGCCCGGCTGCGGACTTGAGCCTCCGTATCCGGGCCGTGACGTCGTGACCAGGCGGAGCCCGCGCGCATGCGCCGCTCGTTCCAGGGCCCGGAACGGGGTGACAGCACCAGGCGTCCCGTGGTGAAACACCAGCGGGAGCCCGTCAGCGGGCCCGCTGACCCGCAGGTCGAGGCGGCGGCCATCGGGCAGCAGCACGTGATCCACAGCGGCCATCCCGTCATCCTGGCATAACGCACAGGTGGGCATCTATCTCAGGTCGCCCGGGAGGACGGTCAGGCGCTGAGCGCAGCGGCGATCGCGCGCCGGGGACGGGCCGGCTGGGAATCCTGGGGGTGGGTCGGCTGGGAATCCTGGGGGTGGGTCCGATGCCGGGCCAGGTGCGGCGGGGTGCGTGACGGCTTCTCCTTGTAGACGAAGGCCCGGCGCAGGCCGTGGTACGGCTGGCCAGGGCCGGAGAAATTGCGGCTCATGACGGCCAGTTCGGCGGCGCGGTAGGCAGCCAGCGGGCGCTGCTTCTCGGCCGCCGCCAGCTGCCTGGCCTTGGCGGCCAGCCGGGCCGGGTAACCGGAACCGCAGGCCAGTTGCTCGGCCAGGGCCGCCACCTCCGCGCGGAAGCAGGCCGCGTCGCCGGCGATCACCTGGTCGACCAGGCCGGACCGCAGCGCGGTGGCGGGGCGGACCGGCAGGCAAGCCTGGGTCCGCCGAGCACGATCACCTTCACCGGGCGGGCCTGGGCGTGCCGGTAGGCGGCCAGCAGGCGGCGGCACTGGCCGGTGCTCATGGCCCCGCCGGGGAAGGCGAACTCCAGGTAGCCGACGGCGCCGGATTCGCGGTAGCGGATCTGCTGGTAGGTGCGCCGGCCCGGCGGCGGCGTCAGCGCCGCCAGGACCTCGGGCACGCCGACCAGATGTCCTCGGGAATCGCCGCGGTCAGCATCGGCGCGATGATCAGGTCCGGGTCATAGCGGTCGACCGCGTCCCTGAGCACCTCGTCCCCCAGGGCCAGCTCGATGGACGCCGCGTGCCCGCGGTCGGCGAGTTCGGCGTGTACCCGCTGGGTCATGCTGTTGTAGGCGCTGGCAATGAGCAAGATCCGCATTACGGGGTCCCCCCTCGGTGGCTTCGCTTAGGTCGGAGCGTGGCACCGCGCGCTTGATACGCGATTGAGGCGCGATTAGCCCTGGCGGGGCCGACCTAGGCTGGGCAGGTGAGCGAAGTGCTGCCCGAGGCGGCCCGGGCCCGGATGGCGAGCATCCGGTCCAGCGGCACGTGGGGGTCGGCGCTGACCACGGACGAATTCGCCGCCATCCGCGGCGTGGGCTTCGAACCCGTCGGCCAGGTGTTCGGCGCGGCCGTCTACGGCGCCGGGGACACCGGGTACCGCTGCCCCGGAGCCTGGAGACCGCCTGGGGAGGGGGCGCCGCCCCGGCCGGCGACGCAGGTGTCCGGGCAGGGCGGCGCCGGGTCGTTCGGGCCGCTGGTGCAGGCCATGTACGCCGCGCGGCACGCGGCCATCGACCGGATGACGGCCGAATGCGCCGAGCTGGGCGGGAACGGAGTGGTGGGCGTGCGGCTGTCCAGGGGGTCGTTCGCGTTCGGCGGGACCGAGTTCAGGGCCATCGGCACCGCGGTCCGGGTTCCGGGCCCCTCCCCCGGCCCGCCGCAGCCGTTCACCTCCGACCTGTCCGGGCAGGACTTCGCCAAGCTGCTCACCACGGGCTGGGTGCCGGTCGGGCTGGTGCTCGGCATCTCGATCGGGTCGCGGCACGATGACCGGACTACGGCCCGCCAGGCCCGCTGGACGTCAGGCAACGCCGAGGTGGCCGGCTGGACCGAGCTGGTCAGCTCCTCGCGGCACGACGCCAGGATCCAGCTGGAAAGCGACGTCAGGCGGCTCGGCGCCGAGGGCGTGGTCATCGCCGCCATGAGCATGCAGGTACACATGCGCGACTGCCCGGAAACGGTGGGCCGCCACGACCATGTGGTGGAGGCCACCCTCATCGGTACCGCGATCGCCAGGTTCGGGCCGGCCGCGCGGCCACGGTCCGGGGCGGCCCTGGCCATCATGTCGCTCGGGCCACGGGGAGCCCCGCGGTGAGCTGGGCACGAACCACGAATCGTTCGGGAAAAAGAACTTCGGTCGGCCTGCCTCGCGCCGCGGGGTTCTGGGTGCAGCGTGACGGATCCTTCTGTTGGTCGAGATGGCTCAGGGCGGCGGGATGATGAGCTGATGGCTCATGTCGCGCTGTTTCATTCGGTGTACGGCCGACGGCCAGCGGTGCTCGCCGCTGCCGACCGGCTGCGGGCCGCTGGGCATACAGTGACCGCGCCCGACCTGTACGGCGGGCGCCTGGCCGCGACCGCCGAGGCCGGATTTGCCCTGTGCGACCAGGTGGGGTGGCAGACCATCATGCGGCGGGCCCGGCAGGCACTGGCTGGGTGGCCGCCGGAGACGGTTCTGGCCGGACTGTCCATGGGTGCCTCGGTCGCCTGGAGAGGCCGTTGCTTGTTATTTGATACGGCGTGTCGCCATGTTCCGAAACATGCCGGACAAGGGTCAGTGGACTAGAAATAGCCGGGGTTTCGCATAAGCCACATGGTCTGAATAGCGCCTGGGGGAGGTGACATGACGTGAGCACGGCGGCCAATCCGGCCAACGCGGGTGAGGCGCTGGGGATGCTGGAGTCCGCGATGGGATACCTGGCCGACCTGGATCCGGCGGGCCTGTCAGCTGAGGTGATGGCCGAGTGCCTGCGCGGCCTGGAGCGCGCCGACGCCGTGGGGCCGCCGCCCGGGGACGGCTGCTGGCCGGGTTCGATGCGGCCGGCGGCCCCCTGGGCGACGGGCAGCGGACCAGCCGCACCTGGCTGCTGCACACGACCCGGGTGACCCGCGGCCAGGCCGCCGAGCACAAGGCGGTGCAGGCGCTGGCCCAGGGCCATGCCCCGCTGCTGGCCGGGCTGCGCGAGGGCGGCGTGATCACCAAGTCCGTCGCGCTGCGGCTGGCCAAGTGGACGTCCGGGATCCCCGGGGAGTACCGGGGGCAGGCTGAGGAGATCGTGGTGGCCGGGGCGGGCCTGCGGGAGCTGGCCGCGATCTGCGCGGAGATGCGCTGGTTCGGAAAATGCATCGTGAAGTACGTCACATCGGCGTAGCAATCGAGGTGCCTAAGTCAGGCAGGGTCGGCTCGTCTCGCACGTGAGTTCTACACCACAGGTCTCCGATCGGGCCATTCGCGCTTGCCGCACTTCAGCGTCCAGGTCAGCCGTGGCCGCTGGGCGCGCGGTCACTACCGAAGAGCCTCACGGTGAGTGATCGTCTCACGGGTCGTCTCACCTCACGCCTCGCGCGCGCGTCTGCACGTAAACGCGCGTACACGCCGGCTGAGACAAACGCTGAGACAACCACGCACCGTCACCCGCGAGCGCGATGACCCGCCGGCCCAAGCGCACGCCCGCCCCGGACAGCGAGCACCAGCGGCCCGCCACCGCAGCGATGAGCGCCGAGGAACGCGCCGCCATCCGCAAGGCCGATCCCGTGCCCGCTCATCAGCTTTCGCTGCCTCGCGTGGTGCGCTTGCCAGGAGTAGCCGGGTGGTCCGGTTTGCGGCCCCAGGCCAGGAACAGCAGATGCGGCAGCATCAGCGTGCCGGGATCACTGAGGTGTTTACGGACCGCCTGGTCCACCTCATCCAGCTCACGCTCGCTCGCGATGCCCGCCGCCAGGATCTTGGGGCGCATGCTGCGCACCAGGTCAGCCCGGATGGTGCGGCGTGAGTGCCCGGCCGGGTAGATGTCCGCTTTCGCCTCCACCCCGATGTCGGCCAGACCTGCCTGGCGGAGCAGCTCGGGCAGGCGGCGGCCGATGAACGTATCAGCGCCGTCCACCTGCTGGGCGCTGAAGAATATCTGGGTCAGCCGGTCCCAGGCCGGGTGCGCGGGGTAGCACACGCTCCCGCCGCCATCCGGCTCCAGCACCGCGACCCAGCCTCCAGGCCGGGCCAGCCGCACCATCTCCGCGACCACCGCCGCCGGGTCCGGGATGTTGATCAGCAGTGTCCGGGCATGGACAAGATCGTAGGAGGCCGAGGGGAAACCTGTTCGGTGGGCGTCCCCCTGCATCACCTCCACGTTGGCCAGGCGGCGCTGTGCGGCGAACTCGCGGGCCAGGGCCACATTGGCCGGTTCGAAGTCCGGGCCGACGACCTGGCCTGCCGGGCCGACCCGATCGGCCAGCAGATCCAGGATCCCGCTGGGCCCGCAGCCCAGGTCGATCGCCCGCCACCCCTCGGCGACCCCAACCCGGTCCAGCAGCAGCGCGCTGTGGCCGCGTAGCTCGCCGGACTGACGCCGGAGCCGGTCACGTTCCGCGGGACTGCTGCCCAGTGAGTAGACAACAGGACCCGCCGCCGCGTCATCCCCTGGGCTCACCGGGTCAGGCATGCTGTGATGCTACTGCTCCGGCTTGGCAGCAGAACAGTAGGTCTCGCGCAGCCGGGCATACACACCCGCCCTGAGCTGGGCTTGCGCCCGGTCTGCCTGTGCGTCGCTCATAGGTCAACCATGATGCAAAATCGAGATCAACGCATGCGGCGGCTGCTGGCCTCGGACCTGCTGCCCCAGCGGGCCGGGCAGCCGGTCAAGGCCCTGGTACATGTCTCGTTCGCGGACTTGTGCGAGCTGGATGCCGATTCGGCGTTGCAGGCCAAGTGGGTCGAGGGCTACCGGGCCGCGCGGGCCGCGCACCGCGCCGCCGCCGCGGTGGCCGCCGGGGACGGCGGGGCCTGGCTGGACGGCGACGCCGCCCGCACGATCGGCTGCGACGCGATGGTGATCCCGGTGGTGACCGGCGACCTGGACCCGGGCGCGGTGGACCAGCTGGTCGGCTTGTGCGTGCACTACGACCGGATCCGCGGCCACGCCGGCCGCCCCGAAGCCGGCCGCGCCGGCCGCGCGGACGGTACCGGCGCCCAGCCCAGCCCGGGCAGCCCGGACGGCACCGGCGGCGGCCGGGACGGCGCAGGCCGCTCCGACGGCATCGGCAGCCCGGACGCCCAGGACGGCACCGGGAGCACCGGCGCCCAGGACGGCACCGGGAGCACCGGCGCCCAGGACGGCGCGGCTGGCCTGGATGCCGCGCAGGGCGCAGGCGCCGGCCATGGCCGTGCCGAGGTGCTGGCCATACTGGAACAGCAGATCCTGGCCGCGGTCATCGCGGTGGTCTCCGGCCCCGGCGGCGTCGCCTCGTTCCTGCGCACCAACCTGCTCGGCCAGGGCCTGAACGGCCCGTCGCTGCCGCTGGACGTGGGCCAGAGCGACCAGATCCCCGCCCACCTGCGGCGGCTGGTGGCGCTGCGGGACCAGGGCTGCCAGTACCCCGGCGGGTGCGACCAGCCCGCGGCCGGGTGCGAGCCGCACCACGTGGTGCACCGGGCCGACGGCGGCCGGACCAGCCTGGGCAACCTCAAGGACTACTGCTGGTGGCACCATCACGTGGTGCTGCACGAGCTGGGCTGGGAACTGGCCGTCCGCCCGGACGGCACCAGCCAGGTCCGCAGCCCCGCCGGGAAGATCATCCGCAGCCACAGCCCGCCGCCCCGCCCCGGGTAACCAGCCCCGGGCGACCCGCCCGGAAGAACCGGGCGTCAACCAGGCGTAACGCTGTTGACAAGCGTTCAGGACCGGACCAGACGGGCGATGGCCTCGGAGGCCTCCTTGACCTTGTCGCTGGCTTCCGGGCCGCCCTCTTCGATGGCCTGCGCGACGCAGTGGCCTAGGTGATCTTCGACCAGCCCCAGGGCCACAGCCTGCAGGGCCCGCGTGACGGCGGATACCTGGGTCAGGATGTCAATGCAGTAGACGTCGGACTCCACCATGCGTTGCAGCCCGCGCACCTGACCCTCGATCCTGCGCAACCGCTTGAGGTAAGCGTCCCTATCCTGCGTATACCCGCGCATGATCCAACTGTAAGGCCTGCGCGATAATCTCACGGAATGCGCGACCAGACCATCTCGGCCTTCCTCGATCAGCTCGCGGCGCGGGTGGCCGCCCCGGGCGGCGGTGCGACCGCGGCCCTGCTCGCCGCGCAGTCGGCGGCACTGCTCGCCATGGTGGCCAGGTACAGTAACGCCGCTACCTACGACGCCAAGCTGATGGCCCACATCATCGCCGAGACCGACGAGCTCAGGAACGACGCCCTGACGCTGGCTGAGGCGGACGAGGACGCGTTCGCTGCGGTAGCCGAGGCCTACCGGCTGCCGAAGGAAACCGGCGAGCAGCGGGTAGACCGGTCGGAGGCGATCGCCGCCGCGCAGGCCGAGGCCGCGCGGCCGCCGGCCGATGTGGTCCGGCTGGCGCTGCTCCTGGTCAGCTTCGCCGAGGAACTGCTGAACACCGGGAATCGCAACATGATCACCGACGTGGCCGCCGCGGCCGCGGCCGCCCGCGCAGCCGCAGTCACCGCTCAGGTGATCATCGAGGTCAACTTGCGCGGCAACCCGGAACCTTCGGTTCGGGCCCAGGTCGCGGCCATGGCCTCGGTCACCGACGAAGTCACGACGCGGGCCGACCGGGTGGTCGCGGCGGTCCGCAAGGAAATCAGCCAGTGACGGTCCTGTCCGGGCGGGAGCTCGCAGCAGACATCCTCGCCCGGACGGCAGCTCAGGCCGCGGAACTGGCCGCCGCGCGGCGGCCGCCGCGGCTGACCGTGGTCACGGCCACACATGACTCCGCCACCGCCTGGTATGTCCGGTCGATCGCCAGGGCTGCGGCCAATGCCGGCCTTGGCTGCGAGGTCGAGGACCTCGGACCGGCGGCCAGCGCGGCCGCCATCGGCGGACAGCTTGCCGCGCTCAGCGGTGACCCGACGGTACACGCGATCATCTTGACCACGCCGCTGCCGGGCGGGGCGCGGCTGGCCGAGCTCGCGGCCGCCATCGACCCAGCCAAGGACGTGGACGGGGCGAATCCCGTCTCGCTAGGGCGCGTCATGACCGGCCTGCCCGCCTTCGCGCCGGCCACTGCTGAGGCGGTGCTCAGGCTCCTCGACCATCACCGGATCGCGCTGGAGGGACGGCACGCGGTGGTGGTCGGCCGTTCCGCGGTGGTCGGCAAGCCGGTGGCGCAGCTGCTACTGGACCGCAACGCCACCGTCACCATCTGCCACTCCCGCACCCGGGATCTGGCCGCCGTGACCAGGCAGGCCGACGTGCTCGTGGTGGCCGCGGGCCGCGCCGGTCT
Organism: uncultured Actinomycetota bacterium; assembly: GCA_963808615.1. GTDB lineage: Bacteria > Actinomycetota > Actinomycetes > Streptosporangiales > Streptosporangiaceae > Palsa-504. The sequence continues at coordinate 5,447 of CAWEGV010000001.1, read as the reverse complement.
GATCGGCCCGGACTACGTGGCCCCCGGCGCCACCGTCATCGACGTGGGCACCAGCGCCACGCCGGACGGCGGACTGGCCGGAGACGTCGACCCGAAGGTGGCGGGCATCGCGGGCGCGCTCAGCCCCGTGCCGGGAGGTGTCGGCCCGGTGACCACGGCACTACTCCTCCAGCACGTCACCGAGGCGGCCGCGGACGCAGGCTGAGGTAGTTCTGCGGCACGGGCGAGTAAGTCCCCGGGAGGGTGGAGGCCGCAGGCGGATTTGAGGCCGGACGGGGGTTCCGGGGTCCGTTCGGAAGGTTATCCGAGCATGCTGCGGTAGACCGCGATCAGGGCGGCCTTCTGCTCCTGGGTGAGACGTCCGTCGGCGCGGATCGCGTCCTCGGTCAGCGGGGCGCTTGCGTCGGCCTGGCTGGCGTCGGCGGACGCCGGGTCGGCGGTCACCGCGTCGATCAGGCCGGCCTGGGCGAGCAGCGTTTCCGCGGACACGTTGAGCGCGTCGGAGATGGCCTTGAGCACCCGGACCGAGGGCTGGTGCAGGCCACGCTCGACCTGGCTCAGGTACGGGTTCGACAGGTGAGTCAGCTCCGCGAGCTGGCGGAGCGACAGGTTGGCCATCCGGCGCTGGCTGCGGATGAAGGCGCCGAGCGCCTCCCGCTGCGCCTGCCAGGGGTCTTGCATGGCCACCTCCTCGTGATCGCAAACTATAGTACGCGGCAGCTCGGGAGGGGTCCGGTGCTGCCGCGTACTGGCCTGGCGGGTTCTGGCTGGCTGCGGGTGGTCATGCGCCCTTGCTGTCGTGGGGCAGCAGCGGGGTGGTCGCCTCCAGGATCTCCTCGGCAAACTTTCGCTGGTTGGCGAGCACCTGCTCGGCGAAGTCGTACGTGCCGGACACGACGTCTTGGGGCTTGGGCAGCTGGTCGGCGAAAGGCAGCTGGACCGAGGGCACCTTCGACGTGACGGCCTGAGTGGACTCGACCCAGGTCTTGATGGCCTCGAGCACCACGTCCTGGCTCTTGCGGATGGCAGACAGGAATTCCTCCTGCATCTGCTCGGCGGGGTTGCTGGCCATTTTCTTCCTCCTCGTCAGATTCTCGTTGCTAACTATATCTAGCAAGCGGTTGGCTTGTCAAGCTTGAGCAGAGTCACACGGTGACGGCCAGGCCCGGCCGACCCGGTGCCCGGCCATTACGTGTTCGGATAGCCTCGCCGATCCAAGTGAGACGAAGCTGCGACCAGATCGAGATATGTGGATCCTGAGGGTTCGTGGTACCCGGGCCTAATCTTGGGGTATCAAGCGGCTAGCGGGGCGCCAATGATGCCTCGCAGTGAGCGCGGAGGTCGGCATGCGACGCCTGTGGATGTCTGCTCTGCTCGCGCCAGCGGTGGCGCTGGCCGTACCGGCCATGGCCCTGGCCGCGCCATCGGCCCCGGCTGCACCATCGGTCTCGGCCAGGGCGACGTCGGCCGAGACCGGGCAGGTCGTGCAAATAGGCGACCACGGCCTCTCGACCAGGCAGTTGCAGCACCGGCTGGCCGCTCTGAAGTACTACCCGGGGCCGATCGACGGTCACTTCAGCACCGACACCCTCGAGGCCGTATGGGCATTCCAGGAGGTCCAGGGGCTGCCGGGTGAGGACTTCGTGAGCGCGGCGATGGAGCGGGCGCTGGCCCATCCGCGGGCACCGCGAGTGCTCGACCGCGCCGCCGGACCCAACCGGATCGAGATCAACCTGGCCGCCGAGGTCCTCGTCCTGTACCACAACAACCGCGTCGAGCTGATCAGCCACGTCTCAACCGGGGGCGGCTACTACTTCTGCTCCCCGGCCGGCGGCTGCGGGGTCGCCATCACGCCGACCGGGAACTTCCGGACCCTCTCGTTCTTCCCAGGCTGGCTCCAGGTGCCGCTGGGCGAGATGTACAACTCGGTGTTCTTCATCGGCACCGCGTACGCGATCCACGGCGAGACCTACGTCCCGCTGGCGCCCGTCTCGCACGGCTGCGTCAGGATCCCGATGGACATCGCGGCGTTCTTCCACACGCTGGTGAAGGTCCCCGGCGAGCCGGTCATCATTCGCCGGCCGTAGTCCGGCCGTCGGCCGGGCCGGGCTGCACAGCGCCGCTCGGCTGCGCGGCGCTGGTCTGCGCCCCGGGCGCAGCTCCGCCGGCGGCCGGGGCGGGCTGCCATGGGCTGTGCACGGCGTCCAGCGAGCGGGACAGCTGGACGCAGCCAATCGCGATCGCGATCACGGCCACGATCTCGACCACCAGGAGCCAGCCGCCGGTCCGCACCTCCTCCCCGAAGACGGTCACCCCGTAGCAGGCGCTGATCAGGGCGTCGCCCATGGTCAGCGGCGGCTGAACCGCGACGAGCGTTCCAGCCTGCAGGGCGTTCTGCAACAGGAACAGCGCGCCGACTCCGGCGGCGGCGGTGGCGTACAGCTGCCAGGAGCTGAAGAATGCTCCCACCCCCCGGTCCAGGGCCGACACGGCGCTTTTCATCAGCGTCGCGGTCAGCGCGTAACCGCAGGCCGCCGCCAGGCCGAGCGCCGCCCCCCTGGCGTTCCCCGTGGCCCGGACGCCCGCGGTGATCACCACAGCCTCAAATGCGCCGGTGACGATCAGCGCGGTAATCCATACCCTGGTGCTGGCCTCTGCCGATCCGCCGGACGGCGCCGCGGCCGCGAGCCCGGCCCCGAGGCTGACCGTGACCAGGCCCACCGCCCACCAGGTCATCCGCGGCAGCCGACGGTGGGCCAGCCTGCTCGCCGCCAGCAGGGTGAACGGCAGCTCGATGATGAAGATGGGCTGCACCAGCGCCACCGGCCCGGTGGCCAGGGCGATGGCCTGGCACACCGCGGCGAAGATGACCATCGCGATGCCGAGCAGCCACACCCTGCGCCTAACCAGGTAGCCGAGCAGCGACAGCCGCAGCGCGAGCTTGGCAGGCGCGGCGGCGGCGGCCATCCGCTGCAGGACCGACGCCAGGCCGTTGAAGAACGCCGTGAGCAGCGCGAACAAAACCGACACCACTGCGGCATCCTAGCCGATGCCGGGAACGCGAAACGGCGGGCGGCCCCGGCTTCGGTGACCTGCGCGCGGTATCCGCGCCGGTTCGGGTCGATGACCGTGGTGAGCCGCCCCGCGGGCCGGTTTACCGAGATGAATAGCCGCTGTTTCCTCGCCATTCCGGGCACTGTTCTTCACGCCAGTTATTCCTAAGTGGCAACGAGAAACTCGCGCAGGCAGAACTGGTGAATTAGCGGCGCCGACGGCTGCCACTGCGCTGAACCTGGACTTTAACAACGCTAGAGCGCAATGCCGCTTAAAGCTTAAAGACCTTTAATTGGGAACGTCCCGTTTCACGCCGGGGATCAACCTGCTATCTTCCTGTGAGAGCCGGTTTGCTCATCGTCTGGCTACAGCTCGATGTCTCCGGTTCCGCCTCGTCCTGGCACGTGGCTGGCACGTTCCTGGCTGCTTGGGAAGTACCCAGGTCAAGATGACAGCTGGCGTCACGGCGGCGGGCACGCGCACGCCATCCGGTCTGATAACGGAACGGAGAGAGTCTCACCGTGGAGACAGGGCCGATAAACAAAAGAACAGGCGCATGCCGGACCGCGTTGACGGTAACGTCGCTTACCAGACGGCCTCACACCATAGGCCGAATCCGGCTGGCGTTTGCTTGCGTATCCATTCTGCTAATAGGCGCAGCTACCGGGTGTAGCGGGTCGTCGGCACCACCCGAGTCAGGAGCTAACTCCCCTGCAGGCGGCCAGCCCGCTACCTCACGGTCCAGTACTGCGCCGGGATGGGGAGCAGCGATACACCTGGACTACAGCCAAGGCGGCGAAGACCCGACATCGGTGTCATGCCCATCCGCCAGCTTCTGCATGGCCGTGCTCGGATCGGGCTACGCGGCTAGGTACGGCGGAACCACGTGGAGCCAGCCCACCAGGCTGCCTTCCTCCGCCAGCGAGCCTGATTCCGTGTCATGCCCGACCGTCAGCTTCTGCATGGCCGTAGACGCGCAGGATTCATCCACCTTCGTGTTCAACGGCAGCACGTGGAACCCTGCTCCTAGCATTGACGATCCTGTCCCGAGCACCCAGATGGGCATGGCATCGGTATCGTGCTCGTCACCGAGCTTCTGCGCCGCCCTTGACAACGGCGCCAACGCGTTCACGTTCAACGGGACCTCCTGGAGCCTCGCCACGGCCATAGATCCTGGCCACGAACTGAGCACGGTGTCTTGTCCGAGCGGCCGCTTCTGCGCCGCCGTCGACTACGGCCCGAACGTGGTCACCTTCAATGGCACCTCCTGGAGTAAGCCATCCGCCATCGACCCAGGCAGCTACCTACAGGCAGTGTCGTGCGCATCGGCCAGCTTCTGCGTTGCCATTGATCGCAAAGGGAACGCGTTCACGTTCAACGGCAGCACCTGGAGCGCGCCCGTCAACGCCGATCCGAACGGCCTCAGCATGGGGGAGGGCGGTGTCTCCTGGCCTGTGGTGTCTTGCCCGACCACCAACTTCTGCGCCGCCGTCGACGGCGGCGGCGGGAACGTGGTCACCTTCGACGGCAGTAGCTGGACCGCGCCCGTCACCATCGACTCAAAGGCTGCTAACTCTGTCAACGGACCAGTCCTGGTGTTCCTCATGTCGGTGTCCTGTCGCTCCGCCATGTTCTGCGTGGCCGGCGACTCCATCGGGGATGCGTTCGTCCGAAGCTAACGGACGCGCCCACTGACCGGGAGAATCGGCCACCATACGCGGGCATGGTCTAACCGCCCGTCTACTGAGCGGGTCTACTGGGCGTCTACGCGGAAGATGCGGAGCTGGAGGGCCAGGGTGGAGTAGTAGCCGACCAGGGTCGACAGCTCGACCAGGGCTTGTTCGCCGAGCGTGCGGACCGCGAGGTCGTACTCCTGGTCAGGCAGGTCGGCCGGGCCTACCAGGGACCGGACGACCGAGTAGGCGACCCGCTCCGGCTCGTCGGCGAACCCGGGATCGGTTCCGGCCCGCAGCGCCTCGATCTCTGGCTCGGTGAGCCCGGCGTCCCGTCCGATCAGCTCGTGCGAGGACCGCTCGTAGGCGCTGTCCCAGGCCCGCGCGACAACCAGAATGGCAGTCTCGCGGATCCGGGACGTCAAGCTGGTTCGGAACCTGATCGCCGCGCCAAGTTCCTGCAGCGCGCGCCCGACTTCGGGGGCGTAAAGCATGGCGTTGAACGGGCCGGCCAGGCCGCCGGCGCCGGTAGCGAGCAAGACCGCGCGCGGGCCCTGCCCGCGCGGACCGCTGAGGATCTCCCGGTACAGGCCGACCTGTTCCGGGGTCATCGTGTCGGACGACAGGGCCGCAAGACGCATCGGGCCTCCTACGTAGCCGTGGTTCGGGGTTCCTGGCCCACGCCACGGCGATGATGGCTGTGGTCATCCACGGGCAGCT